>NZ_QGDL01000001.1:0-213078 GCF_003149245.1 Faecalicatena orotica
AAAGTCTGCTTTAATCCGCAGTACCATAAGGAGGAATAAGTTATGTCAAGAGAAGAGGGACTGTTAGAGGTTCTGACACATCGGGTAGGTGCGAATTATATATCTGATTTGAGAAAAGATGAGTTTCGCAATTCTTTGATCGGCGCTATCGAAAGTATAGACAGTACAGCATATGCTGTCGGAGAATGGTCCGATGTGCTGGATTACTTAACCGGGATGAAGACACAGATTTCGAACCCTGAGGAGGGCAAGAAAACGCTGCTTAGAGCGTTATAACAGACGTAAAGAAAGTGATGAAAAAAGGCCCTACCAGAGACATGAAGTCTTTTCTGGTAGGGCCTTTTTGGTCCTGTTGCGAAATTCGATTAATCTTCGTCTTCGGTTTCCACTGTATAAGTATATCTCTTTCTAGCCATTTCATCGCTTTCAAGATATTCATCGTAAGTGGTAATCTTATCAATCAGTTTACCGCCAGGCACGATTTCCATAATACGGTTAGCCGTTGTCTGTACAATCTGATGGTCGCGTGAGGTGAAGAGGAGTACTCCCGGAAACTTGATCATTCCGTTATTCAGTGCGGTGATTGATTCCATATCCAGATGGTTAGTAGGTTCATCCAGAAGCAGTACGTTTGCACCAGAGATCATCATTTTGGAAAGCAGGCAGCGCACCTTCTCTCCTCCGGAAAGCACTTTCAGACGCTTCACACCGTCTTCACCGGCAAAGAGCATTCTTCCGAGGAATCCGCGGACATAGGTCGCGTCTTTATTTTCGGAATACTGGGTCAGCCATTCGGTGATCGTGTAGTCATTGTCAAATTCCCCACCGAAGTCTTTCGGGAAGTATGCCTGTGTGGTTGTAATTCCCCATTTATAAGTTCCGGCATCCGGCTCCATCTCGCCGATGAGTATTTTAAACAGTACTGTTTTTGCAAGCTCGTTGCTTCCGACAAAGGCTACTTTATCGTCGTGCCCGAGAGTGAAGGTAATGTTGTCCAGAATCTTTTCTCCATCGATTGTCTTGGAGAGCCCTTCTACAGTGAGAACCTCGTTACCGATTTCACGGTTCGGACGGAAGTCGATGTAAGGGTACTTTCTGCTGGAAGGTTTGATCTCGTCCAGTTCAATCTTTTCCAAGGCTTTCTTTCTGGAAGTTGCCTGTTTGGATTTGGAAGCGTTGGCACTGAACCGGGAAATGAATTCCTGAAGCTCTTTGATCTTTTCTTCCTTCTTCTTGTTTGCTTCTTTCATCTGGCGGATCAGCAGCTGGCTGGATTCATACCAGAAATCATAGTTACCGGCATAGAGCTGGATCTTGCCGTAATCGATATCAGCGATCTGCGTACATACCTTGTTCAGGAAGTAACGGTCATGGGATACGACGATGACTGTATTTTCAAAATTAATGAGGAATTCTTCCAGCCATGCGATCGCATCCAGGTCCAAATGGTTGGTAGGCTCGTCCAACAGCAGGATATCCGGATTTCCGAATAATGCCTGGGCAAGCAGGACCTTGACTTTTTCGGCACCGGTTAAGTCCCTCAGGTATTTATAATGAAGGTCTGTGTCAATTCCCAGCCCGTTCAAAAGGGTGGCAGCATCGGATTCTGCTTCCCAGCCGTTCATGGTGGCAAATTCGCCTTCAAGCTCACTTGCCTTAATACCGTCCTCTTCGGTGAAGTCTTCCTTTGCATAGATTACTTCTTTTTCCTTCATGATTTCATAAAGGCGGGCGTTTCCCATGATGACGGTGTCCAGTACGAGACAGTCATCGTATTTGTAGTGGTCCTGCTGCAGGAAGGAGAGTCGCTCGCCGGGAGTAATGACGATATCCCCTTTTGTCGGCTCAAGCTGTCCGGACAGAATCTTTAAGAATGTAGACTTTCCGGCTCCGTTCGCACCGATCATTCCGTAACAGTTCCCTTCTGTGAATTTAATGTTCACATCTTCAAACAGCGCTTTTTTTCCAACGCGCAATGTCACATTATTTGCACTGATCATGTTTGTAATCTCCTTTAAATCGTGTTCGTGTACTGCACAAGGCCAGCTTACCGGCATATGGAGGCAGCACGTATTTTTTCCGCTGTTTTCCCGCGCCCCGGGAGGTCCGGATCGGGCTTACAGGCCCGGAAGCTGACGGGGGGGATTAATTACCCCGCAGCCTGCTGTGGGAATTTTGGCTACAACGATTATATTAACATGAGAAGCATGGAAATAGCAAGGTTTCCATAGGTTTTCGGGAAAATTAACAAAGTTGTTGTTTTCGAATAAAGAAAATCGTTATATAATGGGAAAAGAAAAGCGAGGAGGCAAAAAAATGCAGAAAGCTACATTAGTACTGGAAGGCGGCGCTACAAGAGGTGTTTTCACATCAGGGGCACTGGATTACCTGATGGAAAAGGATTTATATATGTCACACGTGATTGGTGTTTCGGCCGGAGCCTGCAATGCAGTGGACTATGTGTCAAGGCAGCCGGGCAGGACAAGAGACTGTATGATACCGACGGATAAGAGCGGCAATTATTATTACGGCTTCCGCAAATTTGTAAAGGAAAAGAGCCTGATGAATATGGATCTGATCTTTGATGTATTTCCGAATCAACTGATTCCATTTGATTATGATACTTATCTTGCATCAGAGATCGAATGTGAGATTGTGGCGACGAACTGTCTGACGGGAAAGGCGGAGTATTTTAATGAGAAGAAGAGCAGGGAAAGGCTGATGAAGATATGCCGCGCATCTTCCAGCATGCCGCTTGTCACACCGATCGTCAATATTGACGAGGTGCCATATCTGGACGGCGGGCTCTCCGACAGCGTACCACTTGCGAGGGCGCTGAAAAAGGGCAATGAAAAGATTGTCATATTTCTTACAAGGAATACGGGATACAGGAAGAAGACAGTGTCAAAGGGGATGGCAGAAGTATACCGGAAGGCATACCGCTCCTACCCAAAACTGGTAAAATCCATTCTCACAAGAAGTTTTTATTATAACAGGACCATGAATCAGCTTGAGGCACTGGAGAGGGAAGGATCCATATTTGTACTCCGCCCGCTTGTGAAGCCGGTGGCGAGACTGGAGCGGAACAAGGAGACACTGACCGCTTTTTACAACCACGGATATGAGCTGATGGAACAGGAATATGGCAGGTTGCTGGAATATCTGGAAAAGTAAAGGAGGTATGAAGGATGAATCTTTATGAGCATCACATTTCAACAAAAAGCGCACAGCAGATGACGAAAGTGACAAATATGGTAAGGGAGGACATCAAAAAGAGCGGCATCATGGAGGGAATCGTTGTTGTATTCTCTCCCCACACAACGGCAGGATTTACAATAAATGAGAATGCAGATCCGGATGTTGTGCATGATATGCTTCTCGGATTCGAGGAAGTATTTCCAACAGAAGCCCCGTTTTACCGGCATGCGGAGGGCAATTCCCACGCACATATGAAGACAACAGTGACAGGACCGTCCCAGACGCTGATCCTGCATGATGGGGAGATTCTGTTTGGAATCTGGCAGGACCTGTATTTTTGTGAGTTTGATGGGCCGAGGAACCGTACATTTTTTGTGAAGATCATGGAAGGATAGCGGATGAAGACAGACAATTTGATTGCATTTTTGGATGCGGTGGAGAAGCTCAAGTGCAATACGAGGCATTCCTGGACCTCCGGCGGCAGGCAGGAAAGTGTGGCTGAGCATTCCTGGAGACTGTGTGTATTTGCATGGATGCTCCGCCACGAAATCCCTGAGGTCAGGATGGAGCGTGTCATAGAGCTGTGTATGTTCCATGATATCGGGGAAGCGCTCACCGGGGATTTCGCCGTATTTCATAAAGGGGAACGGGAAGAACTTCGTGAAGAGGAGGCTTTGCGGCAGCTTACCGGCCTGCTGGACGGGGCGGAGAAAGAGGAACTGGAGGGCCTGCTTTCCGAAGTCAGGGAAAAGAAGACCCCCGAAGCAAGACTCTTTGCGGCCTTAGACAAGATGGAGGCGCTGCTTCAGCATAATGAGGCGCCAATTGAGAGCTGGCTCCCTCTGGAATATGACCTCCAGATGACGTATGGCAATGAGCAGTCCGAAGCATTTGCTTACACAAAAATGCTGCGGGAACGGTTAAGACAGGATTCGAAAGAAAAGATCATGCGTGAAGCGCCAGAAAGTGCCGGGGAGGCAGGCGGAGAAGCCTTTTATGTGAGCACGGACAAGAAGAAACTGCAGGTTAGCAGGATTAAAGAGCTGATGGAGCAGACATCGTGGGCAGGGGACCGGACGCTCGGTCAGTGCCAAAAGGCGATGGAGAACTCCAGATGCTATGGTGTTTATGACCGGAATGACTACCAGGTCGGCTATGCGCGGGTTCTGACAGATTATACGACGACATACTATCTGGCGGATGTGATTGTAGATGAGGCATACCGGGGGCAGGGCCTCGGGCGGATGCTTCTGGATTACATAACCGGCGACGGGGAACTTGAGGGCCTCTATGGGATGCTCCATACGGAAGATAAAGCAGGACTTTACGAGAAGTACGGTTTTCATATTTACGAGAATAACGGGACAGATATTTTTATGAAAAAAGTGAGGGGAGACCATGAATAAAAAGACATTGAGTTATACACAGAACAGAGAGCTTTCCTGGCTGCGTTTTAATCAGAGGGTGCTTGAGGAGGCAAAGGATGAGAGCGTTCCGCTTCTGGAAAGGATGAAGTTCGTAGCTATCTTCACAAGTAATCTGGATGAATTTTTCATGATTCGTGTAGGAAGCCTGTATGATATGGCTTCTGTGAATAATAAGAGCGTGGACTCAAAGTGCGGCATGACACCGCAGGAACAGCTGGATGCGATCTATGCGGCAGTAGCGCCGCTGTATAAAGAGAGAGACAAGACTTATGCGGATATTAAGAAGCAGCTGCATCCGTACGGCGTATGCGGGCTCGATTTTAAGGAACTGGAGCCACAGGAGCGGAAATATGTAAAGAAATACTTTAAGGACCAGGTACTGCCGGTGCTTTCCCCGCAGATCGTGGATGTGAACCACCCGTTCCCGCATCTGCTTAATAAAGAGATCTATGTGGTAGCGGACCTGAGGCTTGAGAATAAGAGCATGATGGGGATTGTTCCGGTGCCGCAGTTCATCTCGGACATCCTTTACCTGCCGGGACATGACATCCGTTATATCCGGATGGAAAAGGTATTGATGGAGTATCTGGACATTGTTTTTGAACAGTATCAGGTTTCTGGCAGAAACTATATCTGTGTGACGCGCAACGCCGATGTATCCCCGGATGATGAGGCCTATGCCGACAGTGAAGATTTCCGCAATATTATGCAGGAAACACTGCATAAGCGCAGGCGGATGGCCGTGGTCAGGCTGGAGGTGGCGAATCCGCTGACGAAAGAGATGGAGAAGTACTTCTGTGATAAGTTTAACATCACCCCGGAATGCATTTTCCGCACCAAAATGCCGATGAAACTGGAATTCATGTTTGCGATCGCCGAAAAAGTTCCGGTTTCCATGAGGCGCTCCCTCGTAGATGAACCATTTACGCCGCAGGCTTCGCCTTCTGTCATGGAGGGCAGTGTCATGGCACAGGTCAAAAGACGTGATATCCTTCTTTCCTATCCCTATGAGAGTATGGAACCCTTCCTGCAGATGATCAAGGAAGCCGCTGCGGACCCCAGCGTCATGACGATTAAGATTACGATTTACCGTCTCGCAAAAAAGACAAGGCTGGTAGAATATCTCTGTGCCGCGGCGGAAAACGGAAAAGAGGTCACGGTACTGATCGAACTGCGTGCAAGGTTTGACGAGCAGAACAATATCGACTGGTCGGAGCGCATGGAGGAGGCCGGCTGCCGGGTAATCTATGGTTTTGAAGGCTACAAGGTGCACTCCAAGATCTGCCTGATCACATATAGGAATAAGAATGAAATTAAATATATCACACAGATCGGGACAGGTAATTATAACGAAAAGACGGCAAAGATGTACACAGACTTTTCGCTGATGACGTCGAACCAGTCAATCGGGGAGGATGCCGCCGTATTCTTTAAAAACATGTCGATCGGCAATCTGGACGGGGCTTACCAGCATCTGATCGTATCGCCCACCAGCCTGAAGCCGAAGGTGCTCATGCTGATGGACGAGGAAATTAAAAAAGGGTCAGAAGGAAGAATCATCATGAAAATGAATTCTGTGACAGACATGGATTTCATTACCAAGGTTGCGGAGGCCTCCAAAGCCGGCGTGCGGATTGACCTGATTGTACGCGGGATCTGCTGTATCCTGCCGGGAATTCCGGGGGAGACCGACAATCTTACTGTCACCAGCATCGTCGGACGTTATCTGGAACATCCGAGAGTATTTCTATTCGGACAGGGGGCGGAACAGAAGGTTTATATCGGTTCAGCCGACATGATGACAAGAAATACCGAAAAAAGAGTCGAGGTGGCCTGCCCGATCTACGATGAGCCGATCAAAAAGAGACTCGCCCGCAGCCTGAATGTGATGCTGGCTGACAATGTTAAGGCGAGGGTTATGCAGGACGACGGGACGTACCAGAAAAAGAGCGTTGGGGAAAAGACGGTTAACGCGCAGGAGATATTCATGAAAGAAGCACTGCAGGCAAAACGCCCGCAGCCGACGGTGGAAAAGCCTTCTCTGCTGAGACGGCTGAGAAGTTTCTTCAGACATTCATAAAATTTAAGACAGGAGGAAGAAAAAATGAGCAGTTTAGAAAAAAGAGAATTTGGAACAGCAAAGGACGGAAAAATGGGGTACTTGTTTACTCTGGAAAACAAGAACGGTATGAAGATCACAGTAACAGATTTCGGGGCGGCACTGGTAAGCGTATATGTGCCGGACAAAAATGGGAATCTTCTGGACGTCGTACTCGGATATGACGACACGAAAGGGTATGAGAAAGGCGGGGCATCCTTTGGGGCGCCGGTCGGAAGAAATGCAAACAGGATCGGCGGTGCTTCGTTCGAAATCAACGGTGTGGCCTATGAGCTCGAGAAGAATGACAATGGGAAAAATAACCTCCACAGCGGTACGGATTATTACAACAAGCGTTTCTGGGAAGTGGAGGAGGAGACAGAGCATTCCATTACGTTTGTGCTCCACAGCCCGGACATGGACCAGGGCTACCCGGGCTCACTCGATATGCATGTGACTTATGAGCTGGCAGAAGATAATGTACTGCGCATGAAATATTACGCTGTTCCGGATCAGGATACGATCATCAACATGACAAACCACAGTTATTTTAACCTTGGCGGGCATGACGGCGGGACTATCTTAAACCACCGTATGACCATTGATGCAGATTATTTCACCAGGGCGGATGCAGAGTCGATCCCGACAGGGGAACTGGTAGAAGTAACAGGCACCCCGATGGACTTCAGAACTTCCCGGCAAATCGGTGAAAGGATTGATGCGGATTATGAAGCGACCCGCCTCGGAGGCGGCTATGACCACAACTGGGTATTGAAAAATGACGGGAAATTTGCTAAAGTAGCGGAAGCTGCATATGATGAGAGCGGCATTGTCATGGAAGTGTGGACGGACCTGCCCGGAATGCAGGTTTACACAGCCAACTTCCTGACAGACGAACCAGGCAAGAACGGCAGTGTTTATCAGAAACGATCAGCGGTCTGCTTCGAGACACAGTACTTCCCGGATGCCATCCATCACGATCATTTTGCAGGCCCGGTATGCAAAAGCGGGGAAGCATATAAAACCGTTACAGAATACCGGTTTGGTACACTATAAAGAGAAAAGCAGGCAGTATAATTATTTATGGGGAAATCAGTATATATTGCGGAGAAGCCGAGTGTGGCTCAGGAATTCGCGAAAGCATTAAAATTAAATACAAGACGAAAAGACGGCTATCTGGAATCTGATGAGGCCATCGTGACCTGGTGTGTAGGGCATCTGGTCACGATGAGTTACCCGGAGGTGTATGACCCTGCGCTGAAGCGCTGGAGTCTGGACACCCTTCCGTTTATCCCGGAAAATTTCAAGTACGAGGTGATTCCGGGGGTGGCAAAGCAGTTCCAGATCGTGAGCGGTCTCCTGACAAGGGATGATGTGGACAAGATATACGTGTGCACGGACTCCGGACGTGAGGGGGAATATATTTACCGGCTCGTGGAGCAGGAAGCCCATGTGGAGGGGAAACAGAGAAGAAGAGTATGGATTGATTCCCAGACAGAGGAGGAAATCCTGCGCGGAATCCGGGAGGCGAAAGATTTATCGGAGTACGATAACTTAAGCGCATCCGCTTATCTGAGGGCAAAAGAGGATTATCTTATGGGGATCAATTTTTCCCGCCTCCTGACCCTGAAATACGGAAACAGCATCTCAAACTACCTGCATACAAAGTATGCGGTGATTTCGGTGGGGCGTGTCATGACCTGCGTACTGGGAATGATCGTGCGCAGGGAAAGAGAAATCCGGGAATTTGTAAAGACTCCGTTTTACCGTGTCTTAAGCACCATTGAAGCACAGGGCCGGACATTTGAAGGAGAATGGAGGGCCGTCAAAGGGTCCCGCTATTTTGAGTCTTTTGATCTGTACAAGGAGAATGGGTTTAAGAAGAGAGAAAAAGCAGAGGAACTGGTTGATTATCTGAAGGAGCCCCAGCCGGTTACCTGCCAGATTGTTTCGATGGAGAAGAAGACGGAGAAGAAGAATCCACCGCTCCTTTATAATCTTGCGGAACTTCAGAATGACTGTTCCAAACGATTCAAGATCAGTCCGGATGAGACGCTGCGTATCGTGCAGGAGCTATATGAGAAAAAGCTGGTTACATATCCCAGAACAGACGCCAGAGTGCTTTCAACCGCCGTAGCGAAAGAAATCAGCAGAAACTTAAACGGATTGTCCAAATATCCGATGGCTGCGCCATACCTGAAAGATATTCTGGGGTTCGGAAGCCACAAGGGTCTGGCAAAGACGAGATATGTCAATGACAAGCAGATCACGGACCACTATGCCATCATTCCGACAGGGCAGGGGCTTAGTGC
This sequence comes from Faecalicatena orotica, assembly GCF_003149245.1. Taxonomy (GTDB): domain Bacteria; phylum Bacillota; class Clostridia; order Lachnospirales; family Lachnospiraceae; genus Faecalicatena_A; species Faecalicatena_A orotica. The sequence goes on from NZ_QGDL01000001.1 coordinate 9,036, forward strand.
CCTGAATGCTGTCCCTGCAACGGCAAAAAAAGTGTACGACTGCATTGTCCGGCGTTTTTTAAGTATTTTTTATCCGCCGGCTGTCTACCTGAAGGTATCTGTCACAACAAAGATCAAAGAAGAATGCTTTTTCTCCAGTTTTAAAGTACTGGCGGAGGAGGGTTACCTGAAAGTGGCAGGCTCCCCTCAGGCAAAAAGGAATAATTCCACTGCCGGAAACGGGGAGGCCGGTTCGGATGCGGGAAGTAATGATGCACCGGATGAACAGGGGCAGGATCTGGATACCAGTTTCTTCGAGGTGATCAAAAGCCTGAAAAAGGGGGCCATACTTCCAGCGAAGGCTTTGGACATCAAGGAGGGCGAGACGTCTCCGCCGAAGAGGTATAATTCCGGCTCGATTATTCTGGCGATGGAAAATGCAGGGCAGCTGATTGAAGACGAAGAACTCAGGGCCCAGATCAAGGGAAGTGGCATCGGTACGAGTGCGACGCGGGCGGAAATCCTGAAAAAGCTGATCAACATCAAGTACCTTGCATTGAATAAAAAGACGCAGATTATCACGCCGACGCTTCAGGGGGAAATGATTTTTGATGTTGTGGAGAATTCGATTAAATCTCTGTTAAACCCGGAACTGACGGCCAGCTGGGAAAAAGGGCTGAATTATGTGGCCGACGGGGAGATTACCCCGGATGAATACATGAAGAAGCTGGATCATTTTATTATCAGCCGGACGAATGGCGTGAAGGGGCTTAACAACCAGTATCAGCTGAGAGGCTGTTATGACCGGGCGGCACAGTTTTATAAGAAGGAAACTGATACGAAACCGGGTGCCGGCAGGGCGAAGGCTGCTAAAAAGATTTCTGATAAGAAACAGGATACGAAACAGAGTGTGAAATAGTCTGGGAGGGCTTGGCATGAGAGAAATATTAGTGACAATTCCGGCAGAACCGCAGCATAAAATATATCTGGAGCATGCGGCATCTGAAGCGGCAGGCAGTGATGAATTTCATTTTACCTATGTTTCACAGAAGGATGTGACACAGGAGATGGTTGAACGGTCAGAGTTTATTCTGGGCAATGTAAAGCCGGAGTATTTGAAGTCTGCCCGTAATTTAAAGCTTATGCAGCTGGACAGTGCGGGTGCAGCACCGTATATTGTGCCCGGCATCATGCCGGCAGGGGCACAGCTTGCTAATGCAACAGGCGCATATGGCCTGGCTATATCGGAGTATATGCTCGGTGCCGTACTGATGCTGATGAAGAAACTGGACCGGTACTATAAGAACATGGAATCACATGAGTGGAAGGATGAAGGGAAAGTGAATTCCATCATGAACTCTGTGACTCTGGTTATCGGGCTGGGCGATATCGGCGGCCAGTTTGCCAGAAAGATGCATGCGCTGGGAAGCCATGTGATCGGTGTGCGCAGGAACCGGGCAAAGAGGCCGGACTATCTGGATGAACTGCATCAGATGGATGAACTGGATCACCTGCTTGGCAGGGCCGATATCGTGGCATGCTCCCTTCCGGGAACCCCCGAGACGGAACATCTTCTGAACAGGGAGTGTATAGACCGGATGAAGGACGGGGCACTCCTGCTTAACGTAGGGAGGGGGAGCCTGATCCCGACAGAAGATCTGGTAAATGCACTGCGAAGCGGAAAATTGGGCGGCGCAGCGATTGATGTGGCTGAGCAGGAGCCGCTTCCGAAAGATTCACCCCTGTGGGATGCTCCGAATCTATTGATTACGCCGCATGTGTCCGGGAATTACCACATGCAGCAGATACTGGAGACAGTAGTAGAGATTGCCGCAGAAAATTTGAAAGCAGTTTTAACAGGCTGTAAGATAGAAAATGAAGTAGACTTTCAGACCGGTTACAGAAAATTCTGTGGACCGGAAGACAACGATTAGGAGGAGCAGAACATGACAGCATTGACAGTAAAAGAACTCTACACACTTGATGAAACAATCGCAAAAGATATTTTCGAGGGAGTGACTTATCCTTGGGAGGTACTCCCAAAGATCAGCAGTTTCATTCTGGAACTCGGTGCCTCTTTAAGCAAAGAAGAGTACGAAAAACGCGGTGAAAATGTATGGATCGCCAAAACAGCAAAGGTTGCACCTACCGCATTTATCAATGGTCCTGCCATCATTGGAAAGGATGCAGAGGTAAGACACTGTGCATTTATCAGGGGTAACGCGATTGTCGGGGAAGGTGCAGTCGTCGGAAACTCTACAGAACTGAAAAATGTAATCCTGTTTAATAAAGTTCAGGTTCCACATTACAACTACGTAGGAGATTCCATTCTCGGCTACAAGTCCCATATGGGTGCGGGTTCCATCACCTCCAATGTGAAATCCGACAAAAAGCTTGTCGTTGTAAAGACTCCGGAAGGAAAGATCGAAACAGGAATGAAGAAATTCGGTGCCATGCTCGGCGACGAAGTGGAAGTAGGGTGTGGAAGTGTCTTAAACCCCGGAACCGTAGTAGGCAGCCATACAAACATCTACCCACTGTCCTCAGTCAGAGGATATGTCCCGTCAGGGAGCATCTACAAAAAACAAGGTGAAGTTGTAGAAAAAGTTTAGAGGGCGGGCGCGTCAATTAAAACCGGCCGCGGGGATGCGGGGGTTCCTTATGCGCACTTTCAGCACTTGCCCCCCGCATAAGGAACCCCCGCATCCCCGCGGCCGGTTTCAATTGACGTTGGGTGCATCCGCCGGAGGATATATGCCATACTTTTTAGGTGTACATAGTAATCAGTAATTAAAAAATATTTCTCTGGAAAATAGCGTGCTTATATGTTATACTACCTTCATCAACAAAGCAATTCAAAGAAATTCTGGTTTTCTGATGGTTCAGGCGTATCGCCGAGGGAATTCAAGTTGATTAATATGGATATGGAATGGATGTGATGCCTATGGGTGGAGTGTCTTTATAAGTTTGATTTTTGTGTTTGGCCGATGGCCGGGGATGAATGATTTGTTTTAAAATTATTTCTGGTAATAACTAAAAATAGAGATAAGTCCTGATTATTGGACATGTAATGTTGTATAATAAATTTATAAAATTGTTGTTGACAATTGACAACAAGTATAATAGTATATTAATAGAAAAGCGAACAATTGTTCGAGAGACGAGAAGGAGAAGTTTAAGACTATGGCGAATAATGGTAATGAAGATAAGAAGAAAGCGTTGGAAGCGGCGATTGCAAAGTTAGAGAAGGATTTTGGAAAAGGAACGGTTATGAAGCTCGGGGAACCGGGAGCGCATGTGGCTGTGGAGACTGTACCGACCGGCTGTCTGAGCCTGGATCTGGCGCTGGGACTTGGCGGTGTCCCGAAGGGACGTGTAATTGAGGTTTACGGGCCTGAGTCCAGTGGTAAGACGACGGTTGCCTTACATATGATCGCAGAGGTCCAGAAGAGGGGCGGGATTGCAGGGTTTGTCGATGCCGAGCATGCTCTGGACCCTGTATATGCGAAGAGCATCGGGGTTGATATTGATGAATTGTATATCTCACAGCCGGACAGTGGTGACCAGGCACTTGAGATTACAGAGACGATGGTGCGTTCGGGTGCGATCGATATTATTGTTATCGACTCTGTAGCAGCCCTGGTTCCGAGACAGGAGATTGAAGGGGATATGGGAGACAGCCATGTGGGCCTTCAGGCAAGGCTGATGTCCCAGGCATTGAGGAAGCTGACACCGGTTATCAGCAAGTCTAACTGTGTCGTTATCTTTATCAACCAGCTGCGTGAGAAGGTTGGTGTTATGTTCGGTAATCCGGAGACCACGACAGGAGGGCGTGCGCTGAAGTTCTATGCATCTGTCAGAATGGACGTCAGAAGAATTGAGACTCTGAAGCAGAGCGGGGAAATGGTCGGTAACCGGACACGTATTAAGATTGTAAAGAACAAGATTGCGCCTCCGTTCAAGGAAGCTGAATTCGATATCATGTTCGGGAAAGGTATTTCCAGAGAAGGGGATTTGCTGGATCTGGCGGCCGGTATAGACGTGATCAATAAGAGTGGTGCATGGTATGCATACAAAGGAGAAAAGATCGGACAGGGACGCGAGAATGCCAAAGCATATCTTTCGGAGCATCCAGAGCTGATGGAAGAACTGGACCATCAGGTGCGTTCTTATTATAAGCTCAACGGAGAAGACAGCGAAGCGGATGAAGCAGACGAACTTAAGCTGACAAAGAAAGTAAAAGAGCCGGCAAAAGCAGAGGCTGCGGGGAAGGCAAAGGCGGCAGATAAGACTGCTCCTGCTGCTGAAGCGGCTAAGACAGAGTAGAAGAAGTCTTCGAGATAAAAGATAAGAATAGAGGAACAGGAGTGTGCACTTACTATGACAGTTACAAAGCTGGAACCTGTAACGAAGACAAAGTATAAAGTATTCCTGGATGAGGAGTTCGCCTTTGTATTATACAAAGGCGAACTCTCACGTTACGGCATCCGGGAAGGGGAACAAATTGACGATGAAGTGCGCCGGCGGGTGATGGACGAGGTGGTACTGAAGCGTGCGAAGCTCAGGGCCATGCACCTTCTGGAAGACATGGACAGGACCGAGGCGGGACTTTTAGAAAAACTGAGGCAGGGGCTGTATCCCGAAGAGGCGATAGAGGCAGCACTCAAATATGTGAAGACTTTTGGTTACATAGATGATTATCGATATGCAAAGCGGTTCATTGAAAGCAGGCAGCAGACAAAGAGCAGAAGGGAGATTTACGCCCAGCTGTTAAGCAAAGGAGTATCGTCCGGTCAGATTGACCTTGCCTTCGAAGAGTGCTCCGGCCCAGACTCTGAGCGGGATGCAATCCTCCAGATATTCCGTAAAAAAAGGGTCGATCCGGCTCATGCCACGGAGGAAGAATTACATAAAATTTATGGATATTTATCGCGAAAAGGCTTCCGTTATGACGACATCCGTCAAGTGATACAAAATTATAATGAGAATGCTTGACATAGTTGTGAAAACAGTATAAAATTTAACTGTTGTATTTAGAGCAATATGTACAATGAAAATTAAATAAGGAGGTGCTCCTGTGCCAACAATGATTAGTATTGTTATTGCCGTAGCCCTCGCGTTGATAGTTGGTATTATTACTCACTTTGTGACGGTTTCCAATCTGAAGAACAATGCAGCGTCCAAGATCGGGAATGCAGAAGCAAAGGCAAGAGAGATAATTGATGATGCCGTAAAGACTGCTGAGACAACGAAAAAAGAAGCTCTCTTAGAGGTGAAGGAAGAGTCTATCAAGACTAAGAATGAACTGGAAAAAGAGACAAAGGAAAGAAGAGCCGAGTTACAGCGCTATGAGAAAAGGGTGCTAAGTAAGGAAGAGGCCGTGGACAAACGGTCAGAGGCGATTGAACAGCGGGAAGTTAAATTTACAGCAAAAGAAGAACAACTAAAGCAGCGTGAAGCGAAAGTAGAAGATCTCAGTCAGAAGAGAGTACAGGAACTAGAAAGAATCTCAGGACTTACCTCCGAACAAGCAAAAGAATATCTGTTGAAAACTGTTGAAGAAGATGTGAAACATGACACAGCCAAGATGGTCAGAGAGCTGGAAGCACAGGCGAAAGGAGATGCGGATAAGAAGGCGAAGGAATATGTCGTCAACGCAATCCAGAGATGTGCGGCAGATCATGTGGCTGAAACTACGATTTCTGTAGTGCAGCTTCCAAGTGATGAAATGAAAGGAAGAATTATCGGACGAGAGGGACGTAATATCAGAACTCTTGAGACTTTGACCGGCGTCGAACTGATTATCGACGATACACCGGAAGCAGTCGTATTATCCGGGTTTGACCCGATCCGAAGAGAAGTTGCCAGAATTGCACTTGAAAGATTGATTGTGGATGGTCGTATCCATCCGGCGAGAATCGAGGAGATGGTAGAGAAGGCACAAAAAGAAGTGGACACAATGATCAGGGAAGAAGGAGAGGCAGCCGCGTTAGAAGTTGGCGTGCCGGGAATTCATCCGGAACTGATTCGTCTGTTGGGACGTATGAAGTTCAGAACAAGTTATGGTCAGAATGCATTAAAGCACTCTATTGAAGTTGCCCAGTTATCCGGGCTCCTTGCCGGCGAGATCGGTCTGGACGTCAGGATGGCAAAGCGTGCAGGGCTGCTGCATGATATCGGCAAGTCGATTGACCACGACGTGGAAGGTTCACATATTCAGATTGGTTCTGACCTTTGCAGAAAGTATAAAGAGTCTGCGACAGTAATCAATGCAGTGGAATCTCATCATGGTGATGTAGAGCCCCAGACATTGATTGCATGTGTAGTACAGGCTGCCGATACGATTTCTGCGGCAAGACCAGGTGCAAGAAGAGAAACAATAGAAACATACACAAACAGATTGAAACAATTAGAAGAAATATCAAACCAGTTTAAAGGTGTTGAGAAGTCTTTTGCTATTCAGGCAGGTAGAGAGATTCGAGTTATGGTAGTTCCGGAACAAGTATCTGATGATGACATGGTACTTATGGCCAGAGAGATTGCAAAGCAGATTGAATTTGAATTGGAATATCCAGGCCAGATTAAAGTAAATGTAATCCGTGAATCACGAGTTACAGATTATGCGAAATAATCCATATCAGATAGGAATTGAAATTACAGCCCTTGTCATATGACGGGGGCTTTTTCTTTTGTCCTTAAATATGCATAAGCAATTATTAAACATGCTCCAGAGAGGTTCGTTCAGGTATCCTCAATAGAAAATTTCGAATGGGAAAAGGAATAGTTTTGAAGTGTGGGAATACAAATGCAGGAAACGAAAATGTAAATTGCAGAAAAACATATAATACTGCTTAAAAAGTGTGATTATCCAGTAAATAAGAATAAAATAAAAATAGAACTTGCAATATATGGAAACGTATACTATAATATTAAATCAGAACGCATACTATATAATGAAACGAATACTGGTATGAAGTGGAGGATGGAAAAATGGGATTAACATTATCACGAAAAGCGGCGGGGGTAAAACCGTCATCAACGCTGGCAATTACAGCGAAGGCAAAGGCAATGAAGGCAGAAGGAATCGACGTTGTAGGGTTCGGCGCCGGGGAACCGGATTTTAATACACCGGATAATATCAATGAAGCGGCAATTAAAGCGATTAAAGAAGGATTTACAAAATATACGCCAGCCTCAGGAACGGCAGAATTGAAGAAAGCAGTCTGTGAAAAGTTTGAGAGCTTTAACGGCCTGTATTACGAGCCAAACCAGATTGTAATCAGTAACGGCGGAAAACATTCTCTCACAAATATTTTCGAGGCAATCTTAAATCCGGGAGACGAAGTCATCATACCTGCACCATACTGGCTGACCTATCCTGAGATCGTAAAACTCAGCGACGGAATACCGGTGTATGTCTACGGATCAAAGGAAAACGGCTATAAAGTAACGGCACAGCAGATCCGCAATGCGGTGTCAGAGAATACAAAGGCGCTGATTCTGAATACACCGTCTAACCCGACGGGAATGGTTTATTCCGAGGAAGAGCTTCGTGCAATTGCTGAAGTTGCAGTGGAAAAGGATTTCTACGTTGTAGCTGATGAGATGTATGAATATCTGATCTACGGAGAGAAGAAGCATGTGAGTATCGCCTCACTTGGGGATGAGATTTATAAAAGAACAATCACCTGCAGCGGTGTTTCAAAAAGCTATGCAATGACAGGATGGAGAATCGGTTATACCGGTTCCAGCGTGGAGATCGCTAAACTGATGGGAAGTGTACAGAGCCACCAGACATCCAATCCGAACTCGATTGCACAGAAGGCTGCTTTCGAGGCACTCTCAGGAGACCAGTCAGCGTTAGAGTCTATGAAGGTGGAATTCGATAAAAGAAGAAAGCACATGTATGAAAGGATTTCCGGGATGCCGCTTCTTAATCTGCTGGAGCCGGAAGGAGCTTTCTATGTGTTTATCGATTTCACGGATGTACTGGAAAAATCCTATAAAGGGCAGAAGATCGGGACAACGGCAAGAGTGGCAGAGATCCTGCTTGAAGATTACAAGGTAGCTGTCGTGCCATGTGCAGATTTCGGATTTGACAATTTTATCCGTTTGTCATATGCTATTTCTTTAGAGGCGATTGATAAAGGTCTCGACAGAATAGAAAAATTTGTTTCCTCTCTGTAGGGAAACGAAAAGGAGCAGATATGAGCGGACAGATTAAAAGAATTAACCGGGAACTGAAGTTTAAAGGGAAGATTATCGATTTTTACCAGGATACGATGGAGATTGACGGTGACCATACCGTAGTGTGGGATTTCATCAGGCACAAAGGTGCTGCCGCGGTAGTGCCGGTTACGGACGATGGAAAGATATTGATGGTGAGACAGTACAGGAATGCACTGGACCGCTATACACTGGAGATTCCGGCAGGTGCCCTCGATGCGGAGGACGAACCCGGCATCTTATGTGCAGGCCGTGAACTGGAAGAAGAGACTGGCTACCGGAGTGAGGATCTGGAATGGCTGATAACCCTTCGCACAACAGTCGCATTCTGTAATGAAAGGATTGAAGTTTATGTTGCCCGGAACCTGATTCCGTCAAAGCAGCATCTGGATGAAGACGAATTCATCGATCTGAAGGCTTATACGATAGAAGAATTGAAGGAGAAGATTTTCTCCGGTGAAATAGAGGATGGAAAAACAATCTCCTCGCTTCTGGCATACGATGCAAAGTACGTCAGGAAATAAGTAAGAAACCCTTTCATATGCTCTGGCGGTGAAACGAACAGGCATAAATCATAAACCCCGGCATATAATGAAATATCTGAACAATAGGAGGAGAGCCTGTGAAGATACTTCATACGAGGAAGCAGCTGTTTGCTTTCTTTATGCCGGGATTTTTATTTGGAATTTTATATGTAAACTTAATCATGAAGAAATATACCGCCGAACCCGGAATCTTCAGTGATTACTTTCTGAACCAGTACCAGACCGCAAAAATTGCGGCACAGGAATACATCTGGTATCTGGTCCGGGTCCGTGCAGCCCCCTTTTTCGTATTACTGGGCCTGGCGTTCACGAAAATAAGAAAACCGGCTTCCATAGCATTTATTGTATGGACGGGCTTTTCAAGCGGGATGCTGTTATCTATGGGGGTCCTCGGGATGGGGATAAAGGGCAGCATCCTTTGTATTGTTGGTATCCTGCCCCAGTTTCTTCTGTATATACCTGCGTATATGGTAGTTATCTGGTACAGCTATACATACCCGCAGAATAAGTGGAATGCACAAAAGAGCATCTTTATCGGGCTGGCAATGGTTATGGGCATCATCCTTGAGGCCTATGTAAACCCGATCCTGATGCAGGCATTCCTGAAAACCCTGTAAAGAGAGCCGGGTGGAATAAAACAGAGCCGGATTTTACGGAACATTCGTAAAATCCGGCTCCTCTTTTTGGAACTTATCTTCCTGTTTTCAGACTCGGATAGAGAACGGCTGCCGCGCAAAGCGTTACAATGAGCTGGCTTAACAGCATTCCCCAGAGGTACCCCTGAATTCCAAACAACGGGATTGCAATGAATACGCTGGCAATCCGGATCACGAGGCCGAAGGAATTTATGAGGAATGTACTTGTTGTCTTTCCAAGGCCGTTTATCACACTCAGCAGGGCGGAGTTGGTGTATAGGAAGGGGCAGATCCATGCCAGGGTTATGATGAACTTACCGGCGGAGGCGCTGCCGAACAGTACGTTTCCCATCCAGGAACCGAGGATGAGAAAGATGAAACAACAGCCGAGGCCGAGTATGAAACAGGAGCCGGCAACTTTTTTTATAATATCCAGCATTTCATGACGGTTGTCTGTCGTTTGTATTTCTGCAACGGTGGGCATAAGCATGATGGAGATGGAACTGGTGATGGCGGACGGAAACAGGATGCAGGGAAGTGCCATCCCGGTCAGGACCCCATAAATACTGAGCGCCTCGGAGGTGCTGTGGTTGTGCATCTGCAGCCGGGCGGGGATGGAGATGGCTTCTATGCTCTGCAGCAGGTTGATTAGCATGCGGTTGGCGGTCAGGGGCAGGGAGAGCGGGACCAGTTCCTTGAAACGAGAACAGAATTCTTTATATGTAACATTCAGTCCGGATATAGTATGAGTGCTCCGTGTCAGTGATTTGGCGGCATAAAGTGCGGAAGTCACTTCTCCGATGACCAGCCCGAGTACTGCAATGGTGATCGGTGCATCGTCCCCCTTTTTTATTAAAATCATATAAAACACATAGACAGCAAGAATCCTTGTTACCTGTTCGACCAGCTGGGATACGGCCGGAATCTTCGTTTCCTTCATTCCGTAACAGTAGCCGCATATGCAGCTGTGGATCGCGGCAAACGGCAGTGCATAGGACAAAGGAATCAGCAGTGGTTCGCAGCGGGTGTCCCCCAGAAATTTTTCGGAAATGTATGCCGCATTTCCCTGAAGGACAAAAAGGCAGATTAAAGATAGCAGTATGGAAATAAAAAGCCCCAGCAGAAGGATTTCGCGGGCTTCTTTTTTTCTCCCGAGGGAGATTTTCTGGGCAACGGTTCTGGATATGGCGGTTTCGAGTCCTGCCGCGGTCAGCGCAAAGCAGAGTGAGTATACGGGGAAGATCAGCTGATACAGGCCGACACCTTCCTCCCCGAAAGTATGGCTTAAAAACATCCGGTAGAAAAAGCCCATGAACCTGCATAAAAAGCCGGTTGCTGTTAAGATAAAGGTCCCCCGTATGATGGTTTGTTTTCTGGACACTTGTTATGTATCTCCTAAAAAACATATTTTTACAACATATTCCTGCTTACGGCTTGACAGAACCAGAACCGAGTGGTATTCTACAAAAGAAAAGAAATCCTAGCAAATTGCTAGGGATTAAAACACTAGGATATGGAATACTAGGAATTGTTATACTAGGGATTAAGAAGGTGATAGATTGAAATTATCGACAAAAGGAAGATATGGCTTAAGGGCCCTGATTGATCTTGCGAAGTACAGTGGGCAGGAGCCGGTTTCAATTACAAGCATCTCTGACAGACAGGGGATTTCAGAACGGTATCTGGAGCAGCTGATGGCAATGCTGAAGAAGGCCGGGCTTGTGAAGAGCATCCGGGGTGCCGGCGGCGGTTATGTGCTGGCGAAGGAACTGGAGGAAATTTCCGTTGGCGATGTCCTGCGTGCCCTGGAAGGCAGTCTGGAGCCGGTAGAATGTTCGGGACTGAATCCGGAAGAAGGATGTAAGGCGGCGGACAGCTGTGTGACCAAGTATGTGTGGCAGCGGATTAATGAAAGCATCAACCATACGGTGGATGAGATGAAGCTGGACCAGCTGGTGGAAGAAAGCCGGAAGATGGGATGTCAGGATTTTCCCGGACAGACAGGCTGTAAGAATTAGAGAAACAATACAGGAGGAAATATAGATGAATAAACTAATTTATTTAGACAATGCGGCTACAACAAAAACAGCGCCGGAGGTTGTGGAGGCGATGCTTCCTTATTTTACAGAGAATTACGGGAACCCTTCCAGCGTATACTCATTTGCATCGGGCAACAAAGATGTGATTACCCGCCAGAGAGAGATTATCGCAGATACGCTGGGGGCGAATGGAAATGAGATTTATTTCACGGCAGGTGGCTCCGAATCGGATAACTGGGCCCTGAAAGCGACGGCCGAGGCTTATGGAAATAAAGGAAAACATATCATTACGACGAAGATTGAGCACCACGCAGTCCTGCACACATGCGAGTATCTGGAAAAGCAGGGATACGAGGTGACTTATCTGGACGTAGATGAGAATGGGATCGTGAAGCTCGATGATTTAAAGGCGGCCATCAGGCCGGATACGATTCTGATCTCTGTCATGTATGCGAATAATGAGATCGGTACGATACAGCCGATTCAGGAGATCGGAGAGATTGCCCATGAGAAGGGGATTCTTTTCCACACAGATGCGGTACAGGCTTTCTGCCAGGTGCCGATCGATGTAGATGCCTGTCATATCGATATGCTCAGCGCAAGCGCTCACAAGCTGAACGGGCCGAAAGGTATTGGTTTTCTGTATATCAGGAAGGGTGTGAAGATCCGTTCTTTCGTACATGGAGGTGCGCAGGAGAGGAAACGCCGCGCAGGGACTGAGAATGTTCCCGGTATCGTTGGTTTCGGAAAGGCTGTTGAGCGTGCGGCAGCGTCCCTGAAGGAGAGAACAGAGAAGGAAATCGAACTGCGGGATTATCTGATCGGGAGGATCGGGGCTGAGATTCCTTACAGCAGGCTGAACGGCGACCGGGTAAAGCGTCTTCCGAATAATGTGAACTTCAGTTTCCGGTTTATTGAAGGGGAATCTCTTCTGATTAAGCTGGACATGAAAGGAATCTGTGCATCCAGCGGTTCTGCCTGTACTTCAGGTTCCTTAGACCCGTCACATGTACTGCTTGCAATCGGCCTGCCCCATGAGATCGCCCACGGTTCACTGCGTATGACCCTGAGCGAGGAGACGACGAAGGAAGACCTTGATTTTGTTGTTGATTCCTTAAAAGAAATCGTGCAGCATTTGAGAAATATGTCACCTTTATACGAGGATTTTATAAAAAAACAAAGCAAACGACAGGAGGAAAAATAAATGTATACAGAAAAGGTAATGGATCACTTCGAACACCCTAGAAATGTAGGGGAAATAGAAAACGCCAGCGGCGTTGGAACGGTAGGAAATGCAAAGTGCGGAGATATCATGCGGATTTATCTGGATATTGATGAAAACCAGATTATCCGTGATGTGAAATTCAAGACATTTGGCTGCGGGGCTGCCGTGGCTACAAGCAGTATGGCAACAGAGCTGGTAAAGGGAAAGAATATCAATGAAGCGATGCAGATAACGAACAAGGCGGTAATGGAGGCTTTGGACGGACTTCCACCAGTCAAGGTGCACTGTTCCCTGTTAGCGGAGGAGGCCATTCATGCCGCGCTCTGGGATTATGCCGAAAAACATGACATTAAGATCGAAGGGCTCACGAAGCCAAAGTCAGATATCCATGAGGGCGAGGAAGAAGAGGAAGAGGAATATTAATGAGCAAAGTAGTAGTCGGAATGTCCGGGGGTGTAGATTCTTCCGTGGCGGCATATCTTTTGAAGGAGCAGGGATATGAGGTCATCGGGGTGACGATGCAGATCTGGCAGGATGAAGATCTGGCCGTACAGCAGGAAAACGGAGGCTGCTGCGGACTGAGCGCCGTAGATGACGCCAGAAGGGTCGCGGCAGACCTCGGGATTCCATATTATGTGATGAACTTTAAACAGGAATTTAAAGAACATGTCATCGACTATTTTATAGACGAGTATCTGCATGGGAGAACACCGAACCCGTGCATTGCCTGCAACAGATATGTAAAATGGGAGTCTTTGCTTACAAGGAGCATGGCGATCGGTGCGGATTATATCGCGACCGGCCACTATGCGAGAGTCGTGGAACTTCCCAATGGGCGCCGCACGCTGCGCTGTTCTGCAACGCTTGAGAAGGACCAGACCTATGCACTTTATAATCTGACACAGGAACAGCTGAAGCGGACGCTGATGCCGGTCGGGGAGTATTCGAAAGACGAGGTGCGCCGCATTGCGGAGAAGATCCATCTTCAGGTTGCGAATAAGCCGGACAGCCAGGACATCTGTTTTGTCCCGGACAAAGACTATGCTTCTTATATAGAAGAGAATACAGAAGTCAGTATCCCTGAGGGGGATTTCGTGACCAGTGACGGCACTGTTCTGGGAACTCATAAGGGAATTACACATTATACAGTCGGCCAGCGTAAAGGACTTGGACTTGCACTGGGATATCCGGCCTTTGTGCTGGAAATCCGTCCGGAGACGAACGAGGTGGTGATCGGGACCAAGGAAGAATCCATGACACATGTGCTGCGTGCAGACCGCCTGAATTTTATGTCCGTTGAAGATTTGACAAAACCTTTACGTGTTTTTACAAAAATACGCTATAACCATAAAGGTGCATGGTGTACAATAGAAAAAACGGGCACGGACGAAGTTACCTGTACATTTGAAGAACCTCAGAGGGCAGTCACTCCGGGACAGGCAGTGGTATTTTACGATGGGGAATATGTGCTCGGCGGAGGAACAATATTATGATAACAAGCGATTTTCACATGCACACAGATTTCTCATCGGACTGTGAGGCACCGGCGAGAGACATGATAGAGGGCGCGGTATCAAAAGGACTGAAGACAATCTGTATCACCGACCACAATGATAAAGATTATCCCTTTCACGAAGATATCGGACCCAAAGCGTTTATTTTTGACATAGACCACTACTTTGAAGTGCTCAGAGGGCTGAAAGAAGAGTATGCGGATAAAATAGATGTCCGCATCGGTATAGAGATTGGGCTCCAGCCACATCTTGGTGCATATTATAAAGAATTGGTGAATAAATATCCATTCGATTTTGTCATAGGGTCGGTTCATGTCGTACATGGCAGCGATCCTTACTATCGGGAAATGTTTCAGGGCAGAAGCGATGAGGAGGCGTACAGGGAGACCTTTCAGGCGACACTGGAAGACCTCGATGCCGTGGATGATTTTGACGTTCTGGGGCATATTGATTATGTGGTCCGTTACGGGAACAGTCAGGCGCAGGAGTATTCCTACCGGAAGTATGCGGACCAGCTTGATGAAATCCTGAAAAAGGTGATTGCCAAAGGCAAAGGGATCGAGATGAATATGGCCGGATTCAAATACGGGCTCGGTTTCTGCCATCCGCATCCGGACATCATCAGGCGTTACCGGGAGCTTGGCGGTGAGATTATTACGATCGGTGCCGACGGGCACAGACCTGAACACATTGCCTACGATTTTGAGAAGGCGGCAGGCATTCTGAAAGACTGTGGATTTAAATACTACACAGAATTTTCAGGGAGAAAGCCGAAATTTGAACAACTTCCATAAAAATGCATTTTGCACTTGAATTTTTGTTCTTGATTTAGTACAATAAACCATAGTTGATGAATCTTTAACAAACAGGCTGTTTGGCTGGAGATTCCACAATATAGCGACTGTGTAACAGTTGACACTTTTTAAAACTTTAGGAGGAATTAATCATGGCAGTAAAAGTAGCGATTAATGGATTTGGACGTATTGGACGTCTTGCATTCAGACAGATGTTCGGAGCAGAGGGATATGAAGTAGTTGCAATTAACGACTTAACATCACCGACAATGCTGGCTCACTTATTAAAATATGACTCAACACAGGGAAGATATGCATTATGCGACAAAGTAGTAGCAGGTGAAGATTCCATCACAGTTGACGGAAAAGAAATCAAAATCTACGCAAAAGCTAACGCTGAAGAACTTCCTTGGGGAGAGATCGGTGTAGATGTTGTTCTGGAGTGTACAGGCTTCTATACATCCAAAGCAAAAGCAGAAGCTCATATCAAAGCAGGCGCTAAGAAAGTCGTTATTTCTGCACCGGCAGGAAATGACCTTCCTACAATCGTTTACAATGTAAACCACGAAGAGCTTACAAAAGAGGACAACATCATCTCAGCTGCTTCCTGTACAACTAACTGCTTAGCTCCAATGGCAAAAGCACTGAACGATTTAGCACCGATCAAATCAGGTATCATGTGCACAATCCACGCTTACACAGGCGATCAGATGACACTTGACGGACCACAGAGAAAAGGTGATTTAAGAAGATCACGTGCAGCAGCTGTAAATATCGTTCCTAACAGCACAGGCGCAGCGAAAGCAATCGGTCTTGTTATCCCGGAACTGAACGGAAAATTAATCGGATCTGCACAGAGAGTTCCAACCCCGACAGGTTCTACAACTATCTTAACAGCAGTTGTTGAAGGAACAGTAACAGTTGACCAGATCAACGAAGCAATGAAAGCAGCTTCCAACGAATCTTTCGGATACAACACAGATGAGATCGTATCCAGCGATATCGTAGGAATGAAATACGGTTCATTATTCGATGCTACACAGACAATGGTACTTCCACTTGACAACGGAACAACAGAAGTACAGGTAATTTCATGGTATGATAATGAGAATTCTTACACAAGCCAGATGGTAAGAACAATCAAATACTTCGGAACATTACTGTAAGATTTGGTAACTGTTCATGGTCCTGAACAGTTACAAGATTTGAATAAATAAATAGAATAGACTCAAAAAAGGGTCCGGTCTTTGTTTAGGACCGGATTCTTTTTATGTAAAAATCAAGTATCTGCTCATGGTTTTGCGCAGGTAAAAATAAGAAAACAGGAGGCAATACTATGCTCAACAAAAAGTCAGTAGATGATATTAATGTAAAGGGTAAAAAGGTCCTTGTAAGATGCGACTTTAATGTACCGCTGATCGATGGAAAGATTACAGATGAGAACCGCCTTGTGGCTGCCCTGCCTACTATTAAGAAGCTGGTTGCAGACGGAGGAAAGATCATCCTCTGCTCACATCTCGGAAAGCCGAAGGGACAGCCTGTTCCTGAGTTATCACTCGCACCTGTCGCTGTAAGATTATCTGAACTGCTTGGACAGGAAGTAAAATTTGCGGCTGATCCTGAAGTGGTAGGACCTAACGCAAAGGCAGCGGTAGAAGCAATGAATGATGGAGATATCATCCTTCTTGAGAATACCCGTTACAGGGCAGAAGAGACAAAGAACGGGGAAGCGTTCAGCAAAGACCTTGCATCCCTCTGCGATGTTTTCGTAAATGATGCGTTCGGGACAGCACATAGAGCGCACTGCTCCAATGTTGGTGTGACACAGTTTGTGGACACGGCAGTTGTAGGATACTTAATGCAGAAAGAAATCGACTTCCTTGGCAATGCAGTAGAAAATCCTGAGAGACCATTCGTAGCAATCCTTGGCGGAGCAAAAGTATCCAGCAAGATTTCCGTAATCGAGAACCTGCTGGACAAGGTTGACACCCTGATTATCGGAGGCGGAATGTCTTACACATTCAGCAAGGCCCAGGGCGGAAACGTTGGTAATTCCCTTCTTGAAGAAGATTACTGCCAGTATGCCCTTGACATGATCAAAAAAGCAGAAGACAAGGGCGTAAAGCTGCTTCTTCCTGTAGACAACGTAATTGCAGATGACTTCTCCAACGATGCGCACACAAAAGTTGTAGGACGCGGAGAAATCCCGGACGGCTGGGAAGGCCTGGATATCGGACCTGAGACAGCTAAGATATTCTCAGACGCAGTAAGATCAGCTAAGACAGTAGTATGGAACGGACCAATGGGATGCTTCGAGATGCCAAACTTTGCAGCAGGAACAGAAGCAGTCGCAAAAGCACTGTCCGAGACAGAAGCAGTAACAATCATCGGCGGCGGAGATTCAGCAGCAGCCGTTAACCAGTTAGGATACGGCGACAAAATGACCCACATCTCAACAGGCGGCGGAGCCTCCCTCGAATTCCTCGAAGGAAAAGAATTACCGGGCGTAGCAGCAGCAAACAATAAGTAAAAAAAGGAGACCATATCATGGCAAGAAGAAAAATTATCGCAGGAAACTGGAAGATGAACAAAACTCCAAGTGAGGCAGTAGCATTAGTAGAAGAGTTAAAACCATTAGTAGCGAACGAAGAAGTTGACGTTGTATTCTGTGTTCCGGCAATCGATATCGTACCTGTAGTGGAAGCTGCAAAGGGTTCAAACATCCAGGTTGGCGCTGAGAATATGTATTTTGAAGAGAGCGGAGCATACACAGGAGAGATTTCTCCGGCTATGCTTGTAGATGCAGGTGTAAAATATGTAGTTTTAGGGCACTCTGAGAGAAGAGAATACTTCGGAGAGACAAACGAAGATGTCAACAAAAAAGTCCTGAAAGCATTTGAACATAACATTACACCGATCATGTGCTGTGGAGAGACTTTGGAGCAGAGAGAGCAGGGAGTTACGATGGACTTCATCCGCCAGCAGGTGAAAGTTGGATTCCAGAACGTGACAGCAGACCAGGCTAAGACAGCTGTTATTGCTTACGAGCCTATCTGGGCTATCGGAACAGGAAAGACAGCTACAACAGAGCAGGCTCAGGAAGTTTGTGCAGGAATCCGTGCATGCATCGCTGAAGTTTATGATGAAGCAACAGCAGAAGCAATCCGTATCCAGTACGGCGGATCTGTAAATGCTGCAACAGCTCCTGAATTATTTGCACAGGCAGACATTGACGGAGGACTTGTAGGCGGGGCTTCCCTGAAAGCTGATTTTGGAAAGATTGTAAATTACAAATAAGAATCACAGGAATACCGGTCCGGCGGGATATATCCCGCCGGAGTCTGTAAGGAAGGGAATCGTGGGGAGTAAGCGAAACAGCATATGCTCACTGCGATTTTTTTCTTGTTATACGAGAAATCCGTAGGCATCAGGGGTAAAAATGCTTTTTGCCCCCAACATCATATGATATCAGAGAAGGAGAAAAATATGCAGTACGAGGTGATCTCTATCCATACAGAGCAGTCCGCACCGAATACGAAGTTTTATGCGTATATACTGGACAGCTCCAAAGAATTCCAGCCGGACCTGATACGCCCAATGATTATTCTCTGTCCGGGCGGCGGCTACGAAAAGACAAGTGACAGAGAGGCGGAACCGGTTGCAATGCGTCTGCTGGCAATGGGTTACCATGTAGGGATTTTAAGGTATTCCGTTGCACCGGCCAGATTCCCGACGGCACTCTTAGAACTGGCGGAGGTTATGAAGCTGGTGCATGAGAATCATGAAAAATGGCATGTGGACTGGAACCAGATTTATGTGCAGGGATCTTCTGCGGGCGGCCATCTGGCAGCAAGTCTGGGAGTTTTCTGGAATAAGCCATTTCTGTATAAAGCAGCGGGAACGAAGCCTGATATCTTAAAACCGGCAGGCCTGATCCTGAATTACCCGGTCATAACATCCAAGAAGAAGTATTCTCATGAGGGCAGCTTCAGAAATCTGCTGGGCAGCGAATATAAGGAAAAGAAAAAGGAAGTTTCACTGGAGAAGCTGGTCACTTCAGATATGCCTCCCTGTTTCATCTGGCATACCTTTACCGATACAACCGTTCCTGTGGAAAATTCACTGCTGCTTGCGGCGGCTTTAAGAGGGGCCGGGGTTTCTACAGAGCTCCATGTCTATCCGACAGGGGGCCACGGCCTTTCACTCGCTGATGAGTCTACATCGAGGGCGGACGGAAGTTCAGTCTGCCCGCCTGTCCAGTCATGGATTGACCTGCTGGAGGTGTGGCTTGCCACAAGGACTGAAAAAGATATTTGCAAAAAGCGGGAAAAACATGTACAATAAGTACCGGATGAGTAACTGTCCGTGTGTTCTGGACAGTTACCCGGATGAAATAAAAGGAGTAAAGGAGAATAGATATGAGTAAAAAACCAACCGTATTGATGATCTTAGATGGTTATGGATTAAATGACAGTACCACCGGGAATGCCGTTTATGAAGGCAGGACCCCGGTTATGGATAAATTGATGGCAGAATGCCCGTTCGTGAAGGGGAATGCCAGTGGAATGGCAGTAGGACTTCCTGACGGACAGATGGGGAACTCAGAGGTGGGGCACCTGAACATGGGCGCGGGCCGCATTGTTTATCAGGACCTTACAAAGATTACAAAAGCAATCAAAGACGGGGATTTCTTTGAAAACAAGGCACTTCTTGCGGCTTGTGAAAATGTAAAGAAAAATGATTCTGCACTGCATATGTTCGGACTCGTGTCTGATGGTGGTGTACACAGCCACATTGAACACATTTTCGGACTCCTTGAGCTGGCTAAGAGACAGGGGATTGAAAAAGTGTATATCCACTGTTTCCTTGACGGACGTGATACCCCTCCGGCATCAGGAAAAGAATATGTAGAGCAGTTGGAAGCTAAAATGAAAGAACTCGGCGTAGGGCAGGTTGCAAGCGTAATGGGACGTTATTATGCAATGGACAGGGATAACCGCTGGGACCGCGTGGAAAAGGCTTACAATGCCCTTGTTAAGGGGATTGGAGAGACTGCAGAGTCAGGCCCGGCAGGGATTCAGGCATCTTATGATGCGGATGCAACAGATGAATTTGTTCTTCCGACCGTAGTTGTAAAGGATGGGGCACCGGTTGCCACGATCAAAGACAATGATTCCGTCATCTTCTTTAATTTCCGTCCTGACAGGGCAAGAGAAATCAGCAGGACATTCTGTGATGAACAATTTGAAGGCTTTGACAGGGGAGCACGTATTCAGACAACGTTTGTGTGCTTTACAGACTATGATGTGACAATCCCGAATAAGCTTGTTGCATTTACAAAGGATGAGATTACAAATACATTCGGAGAATTTCTGGCAGCTCATAATATGACGCAGGCACGTATCGCCGAGACAGAGAAGTATGCCCATGTAACATTCTTCTTCAACGGCGGTGTAGAAGAACCGAACAAGGGAGAGGACAGAATCCTCGTGAAGTCCCCGAAGGTGGCTACCTATGATCTGAAACCGGAGATGAGTGCATTTGAAGTATGTGGTAAACTGGTAGATGCAATCAAATCTGATAAGTATGACGTCATCATCATTAATTTTGCAAATCCGGATATGGTAGGCCATACCGGGGTTGAAGAGGCTGCGGTCAAGGCGATCGAGGCAGTTGACGAGTGTGTCGGAAGAGCCGTAGATGCAGTGAAAGAAGTGAACGGACAGATGTTTATCTGTGCAGACCACGGAAATGCAGAACAGCTGATTGACCCGGAATCCGGGGAACCATTCACGGCCCATACAACGAATCCGGTACCATTTGTGCTTGTTAATGCAGACCCGGCGTATAAGCTGAGAGAAGGCGGATGCCTGGCAGATATTGCCCCGACCCTGATCGAGCTCATGGGAATGGAGCAGCCCAAAGAAATGACAGGAAAATCCCTGCTTGTAAAATAAAGCAGAGAATGCCCTGTGATGAGTTGAACGGCCTCACCCTGATGCGGGACCGTGCGGACGGCAGGATTATGCCCTGCAGATGGCACGGCCCGGTGAAGGGTGTTTTTTGGCATATGAAAGTTATGGCAGATCCGGCGCATAATACGAGATAAGGAATTGGTATATTTATGTATGATAAATTAACAAAAAGCGATGTGGAAAAGATACAGGAAGAGATTGAACACCGGAAAATCGTGGTTCGCAGGGAATTGATCGAGTCCGTAAAAGAGGCGCGTGCGCATGGGGACCTGAGTGAAAACTTTGAATACCATGCCGCAAAGAAAGAAAAAAACCGGAATGAGAGCCGGATACGCTATCTGGAGAGGATGCTGAAAACCGCAGTCATTGTGGATGATTCTTCTAAGGATGACGAAGTTGGGATCAATAATACGGTAGAGCTCTATTTTGAAGAGGATGCCGAGGTTGAGACCTACCGGCTTGTCACATCGGTAAGGGGCAGTTCGATCAATGGCCTGATCAGTATTGAATCTCCGATCGGAAAGGCTATTTTAGGGCACAAGGTGAATGACAGGGTATTTGTGAAGGTAAATGAGAACGTAGGATATTTTGTTGTTATCCGCAAAATTGTGAATACACACAACGATGAAGATGACAAGATCAGGAGTTTTTAAGATGAAGATAAAAACAGTTTTATTTGATTTGGACGGGACACTGACGGATTCAGGACCGGGAATTATAAACGGGGTACAGTATGCGCTGAAGAAGTACGGGATGGAGGTCGATGACCTTTCCAGGCTCAGATGCTTTATCGGTCCCCCGCTGCATAAACAGTTTGAAGAATTCTGCGGGTTTTCAGAGGAAGAGGGGAAGCGTGCCGTTGCGTATTACCGCGAATATTACAGTGTAACAGGTCTTTTTGAAAATGAAGTGTATGAAGGGATCCCTGAACTTCTGCAGACATTGAGGGAGGCGGGGATTCAGACTGCTATGGCGACCTCAAAGCCGGAGAAGTATGCAATGATGATTGCCGATCATTTTAACCTTACAAAGTATTTTGATTTTATCGGCGGAAGCATGATGGACGGGAACCGGACCAAAAAGGCCGAAGTAATCGAATATGTTCTTGAGGCGTGTGGTGTGAAAGACAGGGATACCGTTCTGATGGTCGGGGACAGAGAACATGATATCATAGGTGCGAAAGAAGCAGGCGTGCATTCGGCAGGTGTGCTTTATGGCTATGGTACACTGGAAGAACTAGAGAAGGCAGATGCCGGATGTATCATAAAGACACCGGCTGAATTGCTGGATGTAATCGGGTAAATGGTAAAACGGGAGAAATTTAACAAAGCTTTATCTCAACCTTCCGTATAAAGTTTACACAGATTCCTTACAATAAATACAATAAAAATTGTATTTCAGATTGTGAGGGATGTTTATGTATCATACATTATGGAACTTGATAAATAAAATATCAGATAAGGAATCTGCAGCAGGCATCTATCTGGCGGTTAATATCGTATGCTGGACGGCACTGACAGTTCTGCTTGGAATAGCAGGCGCGGTACTGATACACATCGATCTTGCAAAAGCGGTGTTAAATATCCTGTGTGCAGGAACCTATGCAGGAATCATTTTCGGGCTGGTCGGGGGAATACTCTACCTTCAGAGAAGGACCGGGGAGGATGACCTGTAATTAAAGGTGAACAAATATGAAATTGAAACTCATCGATAAAACTACGGTGAAGTTTATCATCGTAGGGATAATCAATACGATTGTAGGGACAGGCGTTATGTTCATTCTCTACAATGTATTTCGGGCAAGTTACTGGTTCTCGTCGGCAATGAATTATATTGTGGGCAGTATCGTCAGCTATTTTTTGAACAAGTATTATACATTCCAGTATAAAGAAAGTTCTTTTAAGCAGATATTGAAATTTATCCTCAATATCAGTATTTGTTACTTCATCGCTTATGGTACGGCGAAACCGCTTGTTTATAAGGTTTTGCAGGGCTTTGATGCAGTCATAAGAGATAATGTGGCTATGTTGGTGGGAATGGGGATTTTTGTTGTATTAAACTATATAGGGCAGAGATTTTTTGTCTTTAAGAAAAAAGAAGAAAAGGTATAGACAGCCGGATGAGAATAAAATCAGATGGCAGTCTGTACCTTTTCTCTATATGGTTTACTAAATGCTGCTTACAGCAGCTTCTGTGCGCTTTGCCGTGCTCTTTTCCTGTGTCGGATTTATGTGTCTGTCCTGCATCTCTGCTTCCAGATTTTTATTCGCGGTTGAAAGCATCAGTTTGATGCGGTTCAGCTGGTTTACCTCGCTTGCACCGGGGTCGAAATCGATTGCAACTACATTGGACTGCGGGTATCTGCGGCGGAGTTCTTTGATGACCCCTTTTCCGACAACATGGTTCGGCAGACATGCGAATGGCTGTGTGCAGACGATATTGCCGGCACCGCTGTGGATTAATTCCAGCATTTCCCCGGTTAGGAACCAGCCTTCCCCAGTCTGGTTGCCGATGGAAACGATCTCGGATGCCATTTTAGCAAGATCCTCGATGTGTGCCGGAGGATCAAAATGTTCACTTCTCTTAAACTCGTTGGTTGCCGGTGAACGGAACCATTCCAGTGCCTTGATTCCGAGGTTGCCCATCGTGGCCTTGGATTTCTTAAACCCTAAGTGTGATACTTTGAAGTTCTGGTTATAGAAGCAGTAGAGCAGGAAGTCCAGCAGGTCGGGTACAACTGCCTCGGCTCCTTCGCTCTCCAGGAGTTCCACCAGATGGTTGTTGGCTGCCGGGAGGAATTTTACAAGGATCTCCCCGACAACGCCGACACGCGGTTTTCTGACGTTCAATGTTTCTATTGTATCAAAATCGTGTATGATATCCCGGCACAGTTTTTTGAACCTCCGTCTGGACGGATATCCGCTGGAAACGAATTCCTTGCAGACTTCCACCCATTTCCTGTGGATGGCATCCGTCGTGCCCGGTACTTTTTCATATGGGCGCATCCGGTAGACACACTTCATGAAAATATCACCGATCGCTGCCGCATAGACCCCACGCAGTGCCAGTGCAGGTGTAATCTTGAATCCCGGGTTGCCCTCCAGACCGCTTAAGTTGATGGAGATAACCGGGATATGGGAGTATCCGGCCTTTTTCAGCGCACGGCGGATGAATCCGATATAATTGGAAGCACGGCAACCGCCCCCGGTCTGGCTGATGATCACGGCCAGTTTATCGGTATCATATTTCCCGGATAAGATAGCCTCCATGATCTGCCCGACCACCATCAGGGACGGATAGCAGGCATCGTTGTTGACATACTTCAGACCAACATCTACGGCCTGCTTGTTGTCATTCGGAAGCACCTCCACTTTGTAGCCGGACGCCTGGAATGCGGGTTCCAGAAGTTCGAAATGCATCGGGGACATCTGCGGGCAGAGGATCGTATAAGTACTGCGCATCTCTTTTGTAAACGGCACTTTTTCGATAGAAGATGGATGGATTTCCCTCTTTGTCTGCCGCTGCTCCCTGACACGGATTGCTGCAAGTAGGGAACGGACACGGATACGGGCTGCCCCTAAATTGTTTACTTCGTCTATTTTCAGGGAAGTATATATTTTATCTGAGCGGGTCAGTATTTCTGCAACCTGGTCGGTGGTTACGGCATCCAGGCCGCAGCCGAAGGAGTTGAGCTGGATCAGGTCCAGATTCTCCTTTGTTTTCACATAATTAGCCGCTGCATAGAGTCTGGAATGGTACATCCACTGGTCCATGACATTCAGCGGGCGTTCTACTTCGTGCAGATGGGACACAGAGTCCTCTGTCAGCACGGCAATGTTATAAGAATTAATCAGCTCCGGCAGTCCATGATTGACTTCCGGGTCGATATGGTACGGGCGTCCTGCCAGTACGATACCGCGGTTTCCTGTTTCATCCAGAAACTTGATGGTTTCCTCACCCTTGCGGCGCATATCCTCACGGCAGGCGATAAGCTCGGTCCACGCCTCATGGACGGCGGCACTGATGTCACCGGCAGGGATAGAGAACTTTGCGGAAAGCTCTTCTGTCAGCCTGCTGGAAAGTGTTTCCTCGTTTTTGAAGGAAAGGAACGGGTGGATAAAATCTACATCCCCGTTTACGATCGGGTCCATATTATTCTTTATGTTTTCAGGATAAGACGTTACGATCGGGCAGTTGTAGTGGTTGTTGGCATCCTCAAATTCATTCCGCTCATAAGGGACGGACGGATAGAAGATATGCCCGACACCCTGGTTAATCAGCCACTGTACGTGTCCGTGGGCAAGTTTTGCCGGATAACACTCGGACTCACTCGGGATGGATTCGATGCCCAGCTCATAAATCTTCCTTGTTGAAGCCGGTGACAGTACGACGCGGAATCCTAATTTGTTGAAAAATGTGAACCAGAACGGATAATTCTCGTACATGTTCAGTACACGCGGGATTCCGATTGTGCCACGGGCAGCCTCGGCTTCCTCAAGAGGCTTATAACCGAAGTAACGTTCTTCCTTATACTCGAACAGGTTCGGCAGCTTGTTGAGTGATTTTTCCTTGCCAAGTCCGCGTTCGCATCGGTTTCCGGTAATGAATCTGCGGCCTCCGCTGAAATGGTTAATCGTCAGTCGGCAGTTGTTTGTACAGCCTTTACATTTTGTCATGGTCGTGCTGTATTCCAGAGCTTCGATTTCGTCTATCGGAAGCATCGTAGTTCCTTCACACTCCACATAACGTTCCCTGGCGATCAGGGCTGCGCCAAAGGCCCCCATGATCCCGGCAATATCCGGGCGGATGGCCTCGCAGTCTGCGATTTTCTCGAAACTGCGCAGAACGGCATTGTTGTAGAAGGTTCCTCCCTGTACAACAATATGGTTTCCAAGTTCAGATGCATCGGATACTTTGATTACCTTAAACAATGCGTTTTTAATGACAGAATAAGCAAGGCCGGCAGAGATGTCGGCAACTTCAGCGCCTTCTTTCTGTGCCTGCTTTACTTTTGAATTCATAAATACGGTACAGCGGGTGCCCAGATCGATCGGGTTCTTTGCATACAGGGCCTCCTGCGCAAAGTCTTCCACAGAATAGTTCAGCGACTTGGCAAAGGTCTCGATGAAGGAACCACAGCCTGAGGAGCAGGCCTCATTGAGCTGTACACTGTCTACGGTGTGATTTTTAATCTTGATACACTTCATGTCCTGTCCGCCGATATCCAGAATGCAGTCTACATCCGGTTCGAAGAAGGATGCCGCGTAGTAGTGGGAGACAGTCTCAACCTCGCCTTCGTCGAGAAGGAGGGCGGACTTGATCAGTGCCTCACCGTAACCGGTTGAGCAGGAATGGACGATATCCACCTCTTCGGGAAGCTGGCTGTAGATGTCTTTGATTGCACGGATCGTCGTGCCGAGAGGGTCCCCCTCATTGTTATTGTAAAAGGAGTATAGAAGGGTTCCGTCCTCACCGACCAGTGCTGCTTTTGTCGTAGTGGAACCGGCGTCGATCCCGAGGAATGCTTTCCCGCGGTAAGTAGCCAGATCCTTGACCGGCACCTGGTGCTTTGCATGGCGGCTGATAAAGGACTCGTATTCCGCAGTAGTCGCAAACAGCGGATCCATACGGTCTACTTCGAATTCCATCTTAATCTTGCCGGCCAGACGCTCCTGAATCTCCTGCAGTGCGACATTTACGTCTTTTTTTGAATTCAGTGCGGAACCGATTGCTGCAAACAAGTGGGAATGGTGCGGGGCGATGATATGCTCATCGTCCAGGTTTAAAGTACGGATAAATGCTGTGCGCAGTTCAGAGAGGAAATGGAGCGGCCCTCCTAAAAACGCTACATGCCCGCGGATTGGTTTCCCGCATGCCAGACCACTGATGGTCTGATTGACAACCGCCTGGAAAATAGAGGCAGCCAGGTCTTCTTTAGCAGCACCCTCGTTGATCAGGGGCTGGATGTCAGATTTCGCAAATACACCACATCGTGCGGCGATTGAATAGAGTGCTTTATAATTTTTTGCATAATCATTCAGACCGGCTGCATCTGTCTGTAAAAGAGATGCCATCTGGTCAATAAAGGAACCGGTGCCTCCGGCACAAACGCCGTTCATACGCTGTTCGACACTGCCTCCTTCAAAGTAAATGATCTTGGCATCTTCTCCGCCAAGCTCGATGGCAACGTCTGTCTGCGGTGCATAGTCCTGCAGCGCGGTTGATACGGCGATTACTTCCTGTACAAACGGCACTCCTAAATGTTTTGCCAGAGTCAGCCCGCCGGACCCTGTGATAACCGGTGAGACACGGATCGGTCCCAGTTTGTAGATCGCTCTTCCAAGCAGGTCGGACAATGTTTCCTGTATATTGGCAAAATGCCGTTCATAGTCGGAAAAAAGTACTTCGTTATCACCGTTGAGAATTGCAATTTTGACAGTGGTAGAGCCAATGTCAATTCCTAAGGTATGTAATTCATGTAAGCTCATAATATTTTCCTCATCCTCCAGAGCATGCGTGATGCAGGCTCTTTACTAGTATATGTCTGTTACTTCTTATTAAATGTAGTTCATGTTTTTACAACAATTTACATTATACGACATGAAAGGGAAAAACACAATTGGCATTATTATGCAGGATAGCAGTTTATTTCGACAAAGTTTATAAAATTTAACAAAATGATAACAGAAAAAAGCCAACATATATTTGACAAACAAAGAGGCGGACTGTACAATTACTTCATGAATGAGAAAATAAATAATAAGGAGAACGATGTCATTGAACTGGTTGAATAAGTTAGAAAAAAAATTCGGACGCCATGCGATTCATAATCTGACGATGTACCTGATTGGCGGCTATGTGATCGGGTATGGAATCTATTTAATGATGCCAAGTCTATTGAACTGGCTCACACTGGAACCGGCTTTTATTTTACGGGGACAGGTATGGCGGATTGTGTCATGGGTGCTGATGCCGCCAAGCGGCAACCTTTTTACGATCATAATTATGATGATGCTTTATTACTCATTAGGGAATGCCCTGGAACGTACATGGGGGGCGTTCAGGTATAATGTATATATTTTTTCAGGCATTTTGTTTACGGTCATCGGTGCATTCATTCTGTATTTTGTGTCTGGAGGCGGCATAGGTGTGGGAGGATTTTTCAGCACATATTATATCAATATGTCTATTTTCCTTGCATTCGCGGCCAGCTATCCGGATATGGAACTTATGCTGTATTTTATCCTGCCGATTAAGATCAAATGGATGGCGCTTGTCTATGCAGTCATGATCCTGTATTCGATGGTGAGGGGAAATGCAGCCGTCCGGGTTGCGATACTGGCATCTCTGCTGAACTTTGTGATTTTCTTTTTCTCAAGCAGGAATATGAAGCCGTATTCTCCAAAGGAACAGGCTAGGAAGAAGCAGTTTAAGCAGCAGTCAAGGCCCCACATGACCTATCCGGGAGGAGCACGACACAGGTGTGCGGTATGCGGGCGTACGGAACTGGATGACCCGACTCTGGAATTCCGATTCTGTTCCAAATGTAAAGGAAACTATGAGTACTGTCAGGACCATCTGTTTACGCATCAGCATGTGAAGTAGTCCGGGCAGATATTATGATACGCCGCGGCGTATTAGAAAGTCAAAGACCTCGCAGCAGTCTGCGGGGAATTTGATCTTCGTGGCAGCCAGGCAAGGCTAACTTGGCTTTGGTTCGCTGTTCGCGGTAATTAAGAAAAAAGCAGCAGGGTAAGAAGGAGACATGAAAGAATGAAGAAAACAAAAGTAGTTTGTACAATGGGACCGAATACAAATGACAGGGAACTGATGAGAAAACTGATTCAGAACGGCATGGATGTGGCCCGTTTTAATTTTTCACATGGTGACCACGAGGAGCATAAAGGCAGAATGGATATGCTGAAGCAGTTGAGGGAGGAGGAACATGCCAACACTGCAATACTTCTGGATACAAAGGGACCGGAGATTCGCACAGGACTCCTGAAAGATGGGAAAAAGGTGACACTTAACACAGGTGCTGCTTTTACACTGACGATCGATGAGATAGACGGAGACGATAAGAAGGTTTCCATCACATATGACGGACTGGTGGACGATGTTGATAAAGGCAAGACAATCCTGATTGATGACGGGCTGATCGGGCTGGAAGTGGTGAGCAAGACAGACAGAGAGATCAACTGTATCGTAGTCAACGGCGGTGAGTTAGGTGAGCGCAAGGGCGTCAATGTACCGAACGTACCGGTCAGGCTTCCGGCGATCACAGATAAAGACAAGGAAGATATCAAGTTTGGCGTAGAGCAGGATGTGGACTTTATTGCGGCCTCCTTTGTAAGAAATGCAGAGTGTGTACTGGAGATTAAAGCTTATTTAAAGGAACTGAAGGCACCTTATATCCCGATTATCGCGAAGATCGAGAATGCAGAGGGAATCCAGAATATTGATGAGATCATCCGTGCAGCGGACGGTATCATGGTAGCCCGCGGAGACCTGGGCGTAGAGATACCGGCCGAGGAGGTTCCGTATCTGCAGAAAATGATGATCCAGAAGGCAAACAATAACTTTAAGACCGTAATCACGGCAACCCAGATGCTGGATTCCATGATCCGCAACCCGCGCCCGACAAGGGCCGAGGTGACGGATGTTGCCAATGCGGTTTATGACGGGACAGACGCAGTAATGCTTTCCGGTGAGACTGCACAGGGAAAATATCCGGTTGAGGCACTCCAGATGATGGTTCATATTATCGAGAACACAGAGCAGCATCTGGACTATGATATTATCCTCGAAAAGGCAGGGGCACATTTAAAAACTGGCGTATCCAGCGCAATCGGATATTCCTCCGTCCTCGCGGCAGCTAATCTGAACGCGAAGTGTATTATCACTCCGTCCGTGTCAGGTGCCACTGCAAGAGTTGTTTCCAATCTGAAGCCGAAACAGGAAGTGCTTGGAGTGACCCCGAATGAGAGGACACTGCGCAGGATGTCCATTTACTGGGGAGTCAGACCGCTGAAGTCATTGGAATTTAATACGACTGAAGACATCTGCAGCGGTGCGATTGAACTTGCACTTGTGAAGCAGTATATCGAGGTTGGCGATGTTGTAGTACTGACTGCGGGAATTCCTTCACCGAGCGTCAGAAAGGAAAAAAGCGGGGTCAGCAATATGATGAGAATTGCAACAATCGAGTAAGAACTCGTGATAATCAAGGACAGCCACAGGGTTGTCCTTTTTCATATTGACATCACATACACAATCGTGTATAGTGTTCCTATACAGTACTACTAGAAAATGCAAAGATAAGTGTTGACTGGAGGGGATGAAATGGATGAGCAGTTGTTTGCCGGGTATTTGCTTCATTTCGGACTGACCAGGCAGGAGGCACTGGTTTACCAGAAGCTTTTGCTTAAGGGAAAGCAGACGGGATATGAGGTGGCTAAGGAGGCCGGAATCTCCCGGTCTAATGCTTACAGTTCTCTGGCCGGGCTCGTGGAAAAGGGTGCGGCGTATCTGGTGGAGGAATCCGCGAAGAGATACATACCTGTCAGGCTGGAGGAGTTTTGTGAGAACTGCATCAGACGGATGAAGGCTGAGGAAGAATGGATGGTCCGCAATCTTCCAGAAGGTCAGGTAGATGAGGAAGGGTATATTACGATTGAGGGAGAGGCAAATATCAGGGATAAGGTTAAGAATCTGATCGCCTCCGCGAAGGAACGGGTGTATCTGTCCTGTGCAGTGCAGGTTCTGGGAGAGTTTCAGAACGAATTAAAGCAGCTGGCCAGTGAGGAAAAGAAGGTCGTAATCATTACGGACGGCCCATTTGGGATGGACGGTGCAAGGGTCTACCTGACAGAGGATAAGGGAAAGCAGATCGGACTGATTACGGATTCGAAGTATGTGCTGTCGGGAGAATACGGGAAGGGAAGTATGAACACATGCCTGTATTCGGGACAGAATAATTTTGTGCTGGTATTCAAAACGGCTTTGGCCAATGAGATTAAATTAATAGAAATATGCAGAGGAGAAGAAGGAAGATGAAAAAAGAGCCATTTGTAACAAAAGAGCAGCTTGAAGAGATTGTGAAAGAGTTTCCGACGCCTTTTCATCTCTATGATGAGAAAGGGATCCGGGAAAATGTAAAAGCTTTGAAGGAGGCGTTCTCCTGGAACCCGGGATATAAAGAGTATTTTGCGGTAAAAGCGACGCCCAACCCGTTTTTGATTGACATTTTAAAGGAATATGGCTGTGGCTGTGACTGTTCTTCTTATACGGAACTGATGCTTTCCGATGCCATAGGGGTGCGCGGGGAGGATATCATGTTTTCATCTAATGATACGCCTGCGGAGGAATTCGTTATGGCTGACAGGCTTGGAGCAATCATTAATCTGGATGATATCACGCATATTGATTTTCTTGAGGAGACGATCGGGCATATTCCTGAGACGATCAGCTGCCGTTACAATCCGGGCGGATTGTTTAAGATCAGCAATGATATCATGGATAATCCGGGGGATTCCAAGTATGGTATGACGACAGAGCAGATTGTAGAGGCATTTAAGATTCTGAAAAGCAAGGGTGCGAAGGAATTTGGGATTCATGCTTTCCTGGCAAGCAATACTGTAACGAATGATTATTACCCGATGCTTGCAAAGGTGCTGTTTGAACAGGCGGTGCGCCTCCAGAAAGAGACGGGGGTGCATATTAAGTTTATCAATCTCTCCGGCGGAATTGGTATTCCGTACACACCGGATCAGGAACCGAACGATATCCGTATCATCGGAGACGGTGTGCGCAGAGTCTATGAGGAAGTCCTCGTGCCGGCAGGAATGGGGGATGTGGCGATATATACTGAACTTGGACGCTATATGATGGGACCGTACGGGTGCCTTGTAACAAAAGCGATCCATGAAAAGCATACACATAAGGATTATATTGGTGTTGACGCCTGCGCTGTGAACCTGATGCGCCCTGCAATGTATGGTGCCTATCACCACATTACGGTGATGGGGAAGGAAGAATGCCCGTATGACCACAAGTATGATGTGACCGGATCACTGTGTGAGAATAATGATAAGTTTGCAATAGACAGGATGCTTCCGGAGATCGAGATGGGGGACTATCTGGTGATTCATGACACGGGGGCCCACGGATTTTCTATGGGATATAATTATAATGGCAAGTTAAGGTCGGCAGAGGTGCTGTTAAAGGAAGACGGGACAGCAGAGCTGATCCGCCGTGCGGAGACGCCGGCTGATTATTTTGCTACTTTTGACTGTTTTAAAATCGGGGAAAAACTAATTGAGAAATAGGAAAGAGTAATAAAAAAGGTATTGCAAAAAATTGTCGGATATGATAAGATAAAATTCGGTTTGAAGAGCAGAAGGATTTCTGCTTCTTACAGACCGGGTAAGCGGCTGTGGCGGAATGGCAGACGCACAAGACTCAAAATCTTGCGGGGGTGACCTCGTGTGGGTTCAAGTCCCACCAGCCGCATAAGAGCGTGAAACTGAGTGAATCAGGTTTCACGCTTTTTGTGATTTTATACAGTTTATATTTTGTAGCGGATGGGGAAGATAAGATATCATGGCAGCAGAATAGGAGAGACGGATGATGAATGAAAAAGTATATGAATTCGATGCAATATTAAAGAAGGTGCCTGATATCGACGGCGCATATATTGATTTTCCTTATGATGTCAAAGAAGAATTCGGCAGGGGCAGGGTTAAGGTCCGGGCTACTTTTGACGGAGTGCCATATGATGGAAGTTTAGTCAGAATGAAGACGCCGAACCACATCATAGGTGTAAGGAAAGATATTAGACAAAAAATAGGGAAACAGCCGGGAGATATGGTACATGTAACGATATGTGAACGGATAACAAGTATTTAGAAAAACATCTAAATACTTGTTGATTTTTTGTGCCTGTTATGATATAAAGTAATTAGAAAGATTTCTAAATAGATTTTCTGAGAAAAAGGAGGGATGCAGATGAGCTTTGCGGAAACATTTAAGGCACTCTCTGATCCTGTCCGGCGGGAGATTCTGGTACTGCTTAAGGACGGAACCATGCCGGCAGGAGAGATCGCAAGTCATTTTGAGATGACGGGAGCAACAATTTCTTACCACCTCAGTGTGCTGAAAAAGGCGGATCTTGTAAGTGAGACAAAGATAAAGAACTATATTTATTATGAATTAAATACGTCTGTTGTGGAGGAAATTATGCTTTGGCTGTCGGAACTGAAAGGAGAGAATTGACATGAAGGAATACAAAAAACAAATCATAATAACAAGCGTGATTACGATTCTCCCGATGCTGGCCGGGATACTGCTCTGGGGCAGGATGCCTGATAAGGTTGCTGTCCACTGGGGGATGGATAATGTGGCGAATGGATGGGCAGGCAAGGCAACGGCGGTATTTGGAATGCCGGTGTTCCTGCTGGCTGTACAGCTGATCTGCGTTTTTGTGACATTAAACGATCCAAAGAAACAGAATGTCGGCCCTAAATTACTGAAATTGATCTTTTGGTTTATACCGATTATATCCTGGGTATGCTGCGGAACAATTTACATGACCGCTGTCGGTATAAAAGTGAATGTAGGATTGTGGGCGAATCTGCTCATCGGAATCTTTTTTGCTGCACTCGGAAATTATATGCCAAAAGGAAAACAGAGCTACACGGTGGGGATGAAACTTCCCTGGACACTTAACAGTGCTGAAAACTGGAACCGTACATCCAGATTCACTGGTAAGCTCTGGATAGCAGGTGGCATCTGTTTCCTGCTGAATGCCTTCTTACAGATAGGAAAACTAATTTTCCCCCTGCTTATACTTCTGGTGCTGATTCCTGCCATTTATTCCTATACACTTTATAAAAAAGGAATATAGAAAAAATTAAAAAATTTGGTTGACATTTTCAAATAACCTGTATATAATAAAGCATAATTTAATAAGCTAAACCGTTGAAGCGGAGATAAAAACATATCGTGCATTCACAGAGAGCCTGAGGTGGTGGGATTCAGGTAAACGCAGTTTGTTAAATGGACCGCTGAGGGCATGGGGGAAAGGTATAACTGCCGAGTATAGCATGACGTATGGGCGTACGTAAGTCGCCGGAGATATGATAGTATCTTGCTAAGTGCACAGAATTAGTCTGTGAATCAAGGTGGCACCGCGAATTGATGATTCAATCCGTCCTTGACATTACACGAATTGCGTAATGTCATGGGCGGATTTTTTGTTATTTAGAAAATTCTCTTAGAATTCTACTATGTTCAAAAAACAGAGGGCCTTAAACACTGAATGGCGATACGATAAGATTGCTTATTAAATAAAAAAGAATCTCTGACAAGTGTAAGATACGTTTAGGTACAGGGCAATCTTCACTTAGGTACAGGGCAAAACTTAATTAGGGACGTAGTAAACCTAAGAAATATTACGTCCCCAGAAAGGAGAACTATATGACTTATCCGGATTTGAAACAGGCAATTGAGTTAGCGGCAGCAGGGGATTTTCGCACGATGCCGGTCAGTATGGAGATGTTTTCTGATATGTATACTCCCATCAGTGTTTTGAGGAAGTTGAAGAATGTCAGTGAACACTGTTATATGCTGGAGAGCGCGGAGGATGCGAAGCGATGGGGGCGTTATAGTTTTCTGGGCTTTGAACCAACGATGGAAATCAGCTGCCGGAACGGGAGGCTCTGTATTAAGAATGGCGATGTTACAGAGGTTGAGACCGCCAGGCCGGGAGAATATATCCGAAAGGTGATCCGGGACCACAGGGCGCCGAAGGTGGAAGGGCTTCCTTCTTTTACGGGAGGTCTTGTAGGATATTTTTCTTATGATTATATCAAGTATGTGGAACCAACACTGAAGCTGGATGCGAAGGATGAGGCGCATTTCAGGGATGTGGATCTGATGCTGTTTGATCAGGTAATTGCGTTTGACCACCTTAGGCAGAAAATTGTTTTTGTTGTGAATATGCCTTTGAATGGAAATCTTGAAAACGAGTATGAGAAAGCATGCGAAAGACTGGAGAGACTGAAAGAAATCGTGCAGGCTGGGGAAATGAAAGAGCATGTTCCGCTGCATCTGAAAAGTGGTTTTCAGCCGCATTTTACGAAAGAAAAATACTGCGGCATGGTTGAAACTGCGAAGCAGTATATCTATGAGGGGGATATTTTTCAGATTGTTTTGTCGAACCGGCTGGAGGCGGAGATGGAAGGCAGTATTCTGGATGTCTACAGAGTGTTAAGAAGCACGAATCCGTCCCCGTATATGTTCTATTTTTCCAGTAATGATATTGAAATTGCAGGTGCATCGCCGGAGACGCTTGTGAAATTGGAGGATAAAACGCTCCATACGTTTCCTCTGGCTGGGACACGAAAGAGAGGAGAGACGATTTTGGAAGACATCAGGCTGGAAAAAGAACTGCTGGCGGATGAAAAGGAACTGGCGGAGCACAATATGCTGGTGGATTTAGGGAGAAACGACATCGGGAAGATCAGCAGGATTGGCACGGTGCAGCTTGAAAAATACCAGAGCATTGAACGCTTTTCCCATGTGATGCACATCGGCTCTACGGTCAGCGGAGAAATCAGGGATGATAAAGATTTCATGGATACGGTCGATGCAATTCTCCCGGCCGGGACTTTGTCGGGCGCTCCAAAAATCAGGGCATGTGAGATTATTAATGAGTTGGAGGATCTGAAACGTGGAATTTACGGAGGTGCAGTCGGGTACATTGACTTCACCGGAAATCTGGATACCTGTATAGCGATCCGCATGGCCTATGCAAAGGGCAGCAAGGTATATGTGTGTTCCGGCGCAGGAATCGTGGCAGACAGTGAGCCGGAGATGGAATATCAGGAGTGCATCAATAAGGCAAAAGCGGTGACAAACGCGATCGAAAGAGCGGGAGAGGGGATGGAAGAATGATATTACTGATAGATAACTATGACAGTTTTTCTTTTAACCTGTACCAGCTTCTTGGGGCGGAATGCAAAGATATACAGGTGATCCGTAACGATGAAAAGACGGTAGGGGAAATACGGGAGATGAACCCGGATTATATCGTGCTTTCCCCGGGGCCGGGAAGACCGGAAGACGCAGGAGTCTGTGTGGAAGTGGTGAAGCAGTTATACAGGGAAATCCCTGTTTTGGGTGTATGTCTTGGACACCAGTCCATCTGCCAGGCATTCGGGGCAGAAGTGACATACGCGAAGGAACTGATGCACGGAAAGACATCAAAGGTATGTTTAAACAGAGAGAGCAGATTGTTCAGAGGAATGAAGGAGCAGATTCCTGTTGCCAGATACCATTCCCTTGCAGTCAGTGAAGAAGGGTTTCCATGCATGCTGAAAGTGACTGCAAGGACAACGGACGGGGAAATTATGGCAGTTGAACATAAAGAATATCCGGTATACGGACTCCAGTTCCACCCAGAGTCCATTCTGACGCCGGACGGTTCTGAAATCATACACAACTTTTTAAATATAGAAAAGAAAAGCGGAAAGGAAGTAAGACATGATGATTAAAGAGGCAATTTTAAAGCTGGCAAAAAGAGAAAACCTGACCTATGGGGAGGCATATCAGGTGATGGATGAGATCATGAGCGGGGAGGCGAGCGATGTACAGATGAGTTCCTACCTGACAGCCATGAGCTTAAAGGGGGAGACAATTGATGAAATCACAGCATCCGCCGCTGATATGCGTGAACACTGTGTGAAACTGCTCCATAACGTGGATGCACTGGAAATCGTCGGCACCGGGGGAGACGGAGCCAATTCCTTTAACATTTCCACGACATCCGCACTTGTCATTGCAGCGGCAGGTGTGCCTGTAGCAAAACACGGAAACAGGGCGGCATCCAGTAAATGTGGTGCGGCAGATGTTCTGGAAGAGTTAGGGGTAAAGATCAACATTCCACCGGAAAAGAGTGCGAAGCTTCTGGAAAAAATCGGAATTTGCTTCTTGTTTGCCCAGAATTATCATATAGCAATGAAATATGTGGCCCCTGTCAGAAAGGAACTGGGAATCAGAACCATTTTTAATATCCTCGGACCACTTGCCAATCCGGCAGGCGCTAATATGGAAGTCATGGGTGTATATGAAGAGGCACTTGTAGAGCCGCTGGCAAGGGTATTATCCAAACTGGGGGTAAAAAATGCGATGGTTGTATACGGTCAGGACCAGCTGGATGAAATCTCCATGAGTGCCCCCACAACCGTTTGCGAGATCAAGGACGGGGAGTTCCATTCATACACCATCACCCCGGAAGAGTTTGGCTTCCGTCGCAGTGATAAAAACGAACTGTTGGGTGGAACACCAAAGATGAATGCAGAAATCACAAGGGCGATTCTGAATGGAAAAGAAACCGGTGCAAAACGAAGCGCCGTGCTGCTGAATGCCGGAGCGGCCCTGTATGTGGCCGGAAAGGCAGATACGCTCAAAGATGGCGTCAGACTTGCCGGAGAAACTATCGACAGCGGGAAGGCACTTCAGAAACTGGAAGAGTTCATTCGCTGTTCCAATGAAGAAGACTAGAGGTGGCTGATATGATACTGGAGGAAATAGCAGAAAAAACGAGGGAAAGAATCCAAAAAAGGAGGCAGCAGGTTTCCGAAGAAGAATTGAAGGAAAAGGCATACCTGCTGGCCGGGACAGAGAAGGAAAGAAACGGGGGGATATTTCCCTTCCCGTTCGAGAAGGCACTGGCCCGGGAAGGTATCTCTTTTATATGCGAAGTAAAAAAAGCGTCACCCTCCAAAGGTGTGATTGCAGAAGAATTTCCTTACAGGGAGATAGCAAGAGAATACGAGCAGGCAGGCGCATCTGCACTCTCCGTGCTGACAGAACCGTTTTATTTCCAGGGAAGCGACGATTATCTGAAAGAGATAGAGCGTGCGGTTAATATTCCAATCCTGAGAAAAGATTTTACAGTAGATGCGTATATGCTGTATGAGGCAAAGTGTATCGGGGCATCCGCAGTCCTGCTGATCTGCGCCATATTAGATGACAGGCAGCTTATGACATATATGGAAATAGCACAGGAACTGGGACTGTCCGCTCTGGTAGAGGCGCATACAGAGGAAGAAGTAAGAAGGGCACTGGCATGCGGGGCCAGAATTATCGGTGTCAACAACCGGGACCTGAAGACATTCTAGGTTGATATCCATACGAGTGAGCGGCTCAGAAGACTGGTGCCCAAAGACGTACTGTATGTATCCGAAAGCGGAATCAAATCGCCGGAAGATGTCAGACGCCTGAAGGAAAACGGAACAGATGCCGTGCTGATCGGAGAAACACTGATGCGGTCAGACAATAAGAAAAAAATGCTGGGTGAATTTCGTGGATAATGGAAGAACCGCAAAGGGGTCTGACCCCTCTGCAGGAGGGTCAGACCCCTTTGCGGTCCATATTCAGAATATTCTGATTTTAGTAGTCAGGGAGGCTTTATGAAGATTAAGATTTGCGGCTTGAGCCGCCCGGAAGATATTGATGCGGTGAATGGAAACCGCCCGGATATGATTGGATTTGTTTTTGCCCCGAAAAGCCGGAGGTATGTCTCTCCCCAGACGGCCCTTGAGTTAAAAAATCGGCTGGATCAGGGGATTCGCGCGGCGGGCGTGTTTGTGGATGAGACACTGGAGAATATTGTGGATCTGGTGCAGAAGCAGGTGATCGATCTTGTACAGCTCCACGGCTCAGAGAGTGTGGCGTTCATGGAGAAGTTAAAGTACCGCTGTGATGTCCCTGTGGTGAAGGCAGTTTCTATGACAGGGGACCGCTTTTCGCAGGAACTCCGTATGTGGGATGCAAGCCGGGTTGATTTTCTGCTATTGGACAGCGGGGCAGGAGGGACTGGGCAGCAGTTTGATTACGGCAGGATTACACGGGTTGAAAAGCCTTTCTTCCTTGCAGGAGGGCTGACCCCGGAAAACGTGGCCGAAGCGGCTCTCAAGGTGCACCCTTATGGTGTGGATATGAGCAGCGGGGTAGAGACAGATGGGAAAAAGGATAGGAAAAAAATAGAAGAAGCAGTCAGGAGGATTCGAAATGTCGAAAGGAAGATACGGTGAATTCGGAGGGCAGTACATCTCCGAAACATTAATGAATGAATTGATTCATCTGGAGGAACAGTACGAGTATTACAAAAAGGACCCACAGTTCAAACAAGAACTGAAAAAATTACTGAATGAGTATGCAGGACGCCCGTCTCTCTTGTATTATGCGGAGAAGATGACGAAGGATCTGGGCGGGGCGAAAATCTACCTGAAACGGGAGGATTTAAACCACACAGGCTCCCATAAAATCAATAATGTGCTCGGTCAGGTGCTTCTCGCGAAAAAGATGGGCAAGACCCGCGTGATTGCTGAGACTGGTGCAGGACAGCACGGGGTAGCCACGGCGACGGCTGCAGCGCTTCTTGGGATGGAATGTGAAGTGTTCATGGGAAAAGAGGATACAGACCGTCAGGCGCTGAATGTATACAGGATGGAACTCTTAGGGGCAAAAGTCCATGCAGTGACCAGCGGCACCCAGACACTGAAAGATGCAGTCAATGAGACGATGCGTGAGTGGACGAACCGGGTATCCGATACACATTATGTATTAGGTTCCGTTATGGGGCCGCACCCTTTCCCAATGATCGTCAGAGACTTCCAGAGCGTCATCAGTCAGGAGGCAAGGGCCCAGATTTTATCTGCGGAAGGAAAACTTCCGGCGGCAGTGCTTGCCTGTGTTGGAGGCGGCAGCAATGCGATGGGAATGTTCTACAACTTTATCAGGGATGAGAGTGTGAGGCTGATCGGCTGTGAGGCGGCCGGAAAGGGAATCGACACAGACCAGCATGCGGCTACGATGGCAAAAGGGACACTGGGTGTATTCCACGGGATGAAATCTTATTTCTGTCAGGATGAGTACGGGCAGATTGCCTCGGTATACTCCATTTCCGCTGGTCTGGACTATCCGGGGATCGGACCGGAACATGCCTACTTAAGAGATTCCGGCCGTGCCGAGTATGTGCCGGTGACGGATGACGAGGCAGTCGAATCATTCGAGTATCTGGCAAGAACAGAGGGCATCATCTGTGCGATTGAGAGTGCGCATGCAATCGCACATGCAAGAAAAATCGCACCGCTGATGGGGAAAGATGAGTCTATGATCATCTGTCTGTCAGGACGCGGAGACAAAGATGTTGCGGCAATCGCAAGATATAAGGGGGTAGATATTCATGAGTAAGATAAAAAATGCATTTGCCGGCGGAAAAGCATTCATAGCATTCCTGACAGCGGGCGACCCATCAGCCGAAAAAACAGCAGACTACATTCTGGCAATGGAAGAAGCCGGTGCAGATCTGATTGAAATCGGAATCCCGTTTTCCGATCCTACGGCAGAGGGGCCAGTCATACAGGAAGCGAACATCCGCGCATTAAGCAGGGGAATGACGACGGACGGCGTCTTCGGTATTGTGGAGGAAGTGCGCAGGAAAAGCCAGATCCCGCTTGTCTTTTTGACCTACTTAAACCCGGTTTTCCATTACGGGTACGAGGCGTTTTTCGAAAAATGTGAGGAACTGGGAGTGGACGGCATCATCATCCCGGACCTTCCCTACGAGGAAAAGGGAGATCTTGCTGAAATCGCTAAAACCCACGGGGTAGATGTGATTTCCATGATTGCACCGACATCCAGACAGCGGATACAGATGATTGCTAAAGAAGCAAAGGGCTTTCTGTATATCGTATCATCGATGGGTGTGACCGGCGTGAGAAACAATATCGAGACCGATATCCCGGCCATCGTTTCTTCTATTAGAGAAGTGACCGATATTCCGGCAGCAGTCGGGTTCGGCATCAGCACGCCCGATCAGGCAGAAACAATGGCTGCTGCCTCCGACGGGGCAATCGTCGGCAGCGCGATCGTGAAATTAATAGAGAAACATAAAGACCATGCTGAAGAAGCACTGCGGGAATATGTAAAAACAATGAAAGCGGCCGTAAAAAGCGCAGAGTAATGAAATGCGGAATCCATTCCCGGCAGATTAGGATGAAACAAAAAGGGATTGCCTGAAAGTCATGACAAACATTTCAGCAATCCCTGACTGCTCTATAAGAGAGAGAATAAAAAGGTTTTAAAAACGTGACAGCAGTTCCGCAATCCTGCTTATTCTGTCATCTGCCTGAGGAACCTCACCGAAGCCATATTCCGTGAAGATAAAAGGAATCCCGGCCTCCTGGCATGCCTGGTAATCCCCCAGGGTATCCCCCACATAAACAACATCCTTCAGCCCGTGGCGGCCCATTAGTGTCAGGATTGTCTGGCCTTTGGAAGTAAGTGTGTCACCGAAACAGAGATGGTCCTTAATTACATCCTTAAGGCCGGAAGTCTTCATAAACACTTCAATATAGCCGCACTGACAATTGCTGACGATAT
The DNA here is from genome assembly GCF_003149245.1 of Faecalicatena orotica. Taxonomy (GTDB): domain Bacteria; phylum Bacillota; class Clostridia; order Lachnospirales; family Lachnospiraceae; genus Faecalicatena_A; species Faecalicatena_A orotica. Next base: position 50,419 of record NZ_QGDL01000001.1, read on the forward strand.
AAAGATCCGTTTTTTCAGAAAGAGCCCGCAGCGTTTCAGCAACGCCTTCGTACAGAATCCCGGGCTTTGTCTCCAGAAGCTTATTTTCATACTCAAAACAGAGATCTCCGAGTTTCTGCTGCTCTTCTTCGGAGAGCTCGGGGAAAACGGCATCATATATCTCATCCATTGGTTTTCCAAACAAATTTTTCAGCATATCACCGTCAATCCTGACATCCAGATTGGAGTGCGCGGCAATAGCCTGATTCCATGATTCGGCTACAGTATCCGTGGAATTCCACAGTGTGCCGTCTACATCAAAAATAATTCCGTCCATATAGATTCGATTCCTTTCTGTCACTAAAATTGAATGATACTGTGTGCAGGGAAAAGCATTCTGCAGCACCTATTAAAAAATCTACTTTTCATCATAACATAAAAATGGCCTTTTAAAAAGAAAGATTTTAGTGTATACTCTAATATGATAATGTCAGGGTCAAAAGGATTTTGCCCCAACATCATATGATTAATGAAGATTTCCGGTAAAGCACAGGTACCGGATAATGGAGAATAAAGAAGATGAGAGAAAAGATAGTATTGATAGATGGCCACAGCATTTTAAACAGAGCGTTCTATGGGGTACCGGACCTGACGAATTCGGAAGGACTCCATACGAACGCTATTTATGGTTTTTTAAATATCCTGTTCAAGATTCTGGACGAGGAGAAACCGGAGTATCTCACGGTGACATTTGACGTACATGCCCCCACATTCCGCCATGAGATGTATGCGGAATATAAGGGGACGAGGAAGCCGATGGCGGAGGAACTCAGACAGCAGGTTCCCGTGATTAAGGAAGTGCTCAGGGCAATGGATGTCGAGATCATCGAGAAAGCAGGTCTGGAGGCAGACGACCTTCTCGGAACGATCTCCAGAATCTGCGAGGAAAAAGGGATGGACGTTGCGATTATATCAGGTGACAGGGATACCCTGCAGCTGGCAACAGAGCATGTCAAGATCCGCATTCCGAAGACAAAGCAGGGCAGGACAGAGGTTGAAGATTACTATGCTTCGGATGTAAAAGAAAAATACGGGGTGACCCCGGTTGAGTTTATTGATGTTAAAGCACTGATGGGAGATGCATCCGACAATATCCCGGGTGTTCCGGGAGTCGGGGAAAAGACGGCGACAAAGATCATCATGGAGTACGGGAACATCGAGAATGCATATGCCCACGCCTCGGAGTTAAAACCGCCCAGAGCCAGCAAGAACCTGCAGGAATACTGGGACCAGGCGTGCATGAGCAAGACACTGGCTACGATCAATACCCATGCGGACATCGAGTTCCATCTGGAAGCCGCAAAACACGGCGACCCGTATACAAAAGAGGCGCACGATTATTTTCAGAAATTACAGTTTAAAAATCTCCTGAGCCGTTTTGATGTCGAGGCATCCTCCAATAAAATTGAGTCCCATTTTAAAGAGATTAACGAAAAAGACAGGGCAGAGAAAGTCTTTAAGGAGGCAGAAAAGGCCAGTACAGTGGGAGCGGCACTGACAGAAGATAACGGGAATGTACTTCCGCTGTTTGCGCACGCATCCGGCTATGGGAGGCTGACTATTGCATATGGAAAGGACAAGATCTATTCTATCGTCTGCGGCCCTGATATGGAGATGGATTATCTCTTTGAAAGGCTGGTGCATATTGCAGAAAACGTACAGACATTTTCTATGTTTGATTTGAAAAAATATCTTCCGGTTGTTAAAATAACAAAGCAGGAGAACTGTTTTGATGCGACTGTGGCCGCCTATCTTTTAAATCCTCTGAAGAACGATTACACATATGAGGATGTGGCCAGAGAACAGTTAAACCTGATGATAGATGAGAAGGCTGACCCGATGACAAAAGCCTGCTACGAGGCTTATACGGCATATGCCGCTGCAGGCTCCCTGACGGAGAAAATGCAGGCAGAGGGGATGTACCATCTCTTTACAGATATTGAAATGCCGCTTGTATTTACCTTATTCGATATGGAACAGGCGGGAATACAGGTTGAGGCAGAGGCGCTGAAGTTCTACGGGGAACAGCTTGGCGCACGTATCGTAGAACTGGAAAAAGAGATTTATGAAATGGCGGGGGAGACATTTAACATTAACTCTCCAAAGCAGCTTGGTGTCGTTTTGTTTGACCATATGCAGCTTCCGAACGGGAAGAAGACAAAAACAGGATACTCCACGGCCGCTGATGTGCTTGACAAACTGGCACCGGATTATCCTGTTGTGGAAAAGGTGCTGGAGTACCGGCAGCTATCCAAACTGAAGTCAACCTATGCGGACGGACTGGCGGTATATATATCCTCCGATGGCAGAATCCACGGAAAATTCAACCAGACAATCACGGCTACGGGACGGATCAGCAGCACGGAACCCAATCTGCAGAACATTCCGGTGAGAATGGAACTGGGGCGCCTGATCAGAAAGGTATTCGTACCGAAGGAGGGCTGTGTCTTTATTGATGCCGATTATTCCCAGATCGAACTGCGTATACTGGCCCACTGTTCCGGGGACGAGCAGTTGATCCAGGCATACAAAGAGGCAAGGGATATTCACCGGATGACGGCATCACAGGTATTCCACACACCATTTGATGAGGTGACCGACCTGCAGCGCAGGAATGCGAAGGCAGTAAATTTTGGGATCGTATATGGGATCAGCTCCTTCGGACTGAGCCAGGATTTGAGTATCACGAGGAAAGAGGCTGCCCAGTATATCGAGAATTACTTTGAAACCTATCCGGGCATCAAACGTTTTCTGGATGATACCGTGGCCCACGCCAAAGAAGAGGGCTATGTAGTAACGCTTTTCGGCAGGAGAAGACCCGTGCCGGAGCTGAAATCAAGTAATTTTATGCAGCGCAACTTCGGAGAACGTGTTGCCATGAACGCCCCGATTCAGGGATCTGCGGCGGATATCATGAAAATTGCCATGATCGGGGTAAACAAGGAGCTGAAAGAAAAGGGCCTGAAGTCAAAACTGATCCTGCAGGTACACGATGAGCTTTTAATCGAGGCTGACAAGGAAGAGCTTGAGACTGTACAGGAGATTCTGAAACGGCAGATGGAACAGGCCGCAGATCTGGATGTGCCCCTGATCGTGGACATGCACACAGGTGAGAACTGGTATGAAGCAAAATAAACATCATTTTGCGACCACAGGCAGTGCAGGAGAACGCATATGAAAGTCTTAGGAATCACAGGAGGTGTAGGCTCGGGAAAGAGTGAGGTCCTGCACTATTTAGAGAAAGAATACAAGGCGGTTGTCTGCCAGCTGGACGAGGTAGCCAAAGAACTCCAGAAGCAGGGCGGCATATGTTATCAAAAGATTATAGAAGCGTTTGGAACCGGAATTCTGGGTGAGGACCGGGAACTGGACAGGCAGAAGCTGGCCTCCATTATTTTCCAGGATGAGGAAAAACGGAAGATTTTAAACGAGATCGTCCATCCTGAGGTAAAACGCTGGGTGGAACGGGATATGATAGAAAAAGAAGAGAGGAAGGTGCCGCTTTACGTGATTGAGGCGGCCCTTCTGCCGGAAGCAGGTTATGAAGACATCTGTCCGGAGTTATGGTATATTTATGCACGGGAAGACGTCAGAAGGAAAAGATTAAAAGATTCCAGGGGGTATTCCGATGAAAAAATCAGCCGTATGATGGCGGCCCAGTCCAGTGAGGATGTGTTCCGCCAAGCCTGCAGGACGGTGATTGACAACAGCGGGACATTTGAAGATACAAAGAAACAAATAGGAGAAAGAATATGAGATTATGCAGCATTGCGAGCGGCAGCAGCGGGAACTGTATTTACGTGGGAAGTGACCAGACACACCTGCTCGTAGATACGGGGATCAGTAAAAAAAAGATTGATGCCGGCCTGAAAGAACTGGATATTAAAGGAGATGAACTGAAAGGGATTCTCATTACCCATGAGCATTCGGACCATATACAGGGACTGGGCGTTTTCAGCCGGAAATATGAGATTCCGATCTATGCAACACCGGGAACAATCGCGGGAATCCGGTCCTACGGCCCGCTGGGGAAGATGCCGGAAGGACTTCTCAACCCGATCCATACGGATGAAAGTTTCACACTGGGGGATATTACCATAGATCCGTTCCGCATTTCGCATGATGCAAACGAGCCGTCCGGCTACAGGATGAACTGTGGGGGCAAATCGGTTGCAGTGGCGACGGACCTGGGAATTTATGATGAATACACGGTAGAAAAGCTCCAGAATCTGGATGCAGTGCTTCTGGAGGCAAACCATGACATACATATGCTGGAAGTCGGTTCCTACCCATATTACCTGAAACGGAGGGTAATGGGAGATAAAGGGCATTTATCGAATGAATTGTCAGGACGGCTTCTTTGTGATATACTACATGATAATTTGAAGCACATCGTGCTTGGACATCTCAGCAAGGAGAACAATTATGCGAAGCTTGCCTATGAGACAGTGAAACTGGAAGTAACTCTCGGCGACAATGATTACCGTGGTGAAGACCTCGATATGGCGGTTGCCAACAGAGATATGATTTCAGAGATTATTACCGTTTAAATGCTTAGGAGGAAGAGAAAATGAAGAAGTGTATTGTAACAGTTTTAGGAAAAGATACGGTGGGAATTACTGCAAAGGTATGCACATATCTGGCAGAACATAAGATCAACATTCTGGATATCTCCCAGACGATCATCCAGGGATATTTTAATATGATGATGATCGTGGACGTGACCAGCCTCGAGAAAGATTTCAAACTGGTCTGCGATGAGATGGAAGCACTCGGTGAGGAGATCGGTGTAAATATCCGCTGTCAGAGAGAAGAGATATTTGAGAAGATGCACAGACTGTAAGAGGAAACTGATAAGAAGTGTAGAATGCGAGGATAAAGTACTATGATTAACATGTATGAAGTGTCAGAAACCAATAAAATGATTGAGCAGGAGAATCTGGATGTCCGTACCATCACTCTGGGGATCAGCCTGCTTGACTGTATCGACTCTGATCTTAACGAACTGAACCGTAAGATATATGAAAAGGTTACCGGGCTGGCGAAGAACCTGGTATCTACAGGAAATGACATTGAAAGGGAGTTTGGCATCCCGATTGTAAATAAAAGAATCTCCATCACCCCGATCTCGCTGATAGGTGCCGCGGCATGCAAGAGCCCGGAAGACTTTGTGACGATTGCAAAGACACTGGACCGCGCGGCAAAAGAGGTTGATGTCAATTTTATCGGCGGATATTCCGCACTTGTTTCCAAAGGAATGACAAAAAGTGATGAGAACCTGATCCGTTCAATCCCTCAGGCACTGGCAGTGACAGAGAGAATCTGCAGTTCTGTCAATGTAGGCTCCACAAAAACAGGAATCAACATGGATGCAGTGCGCCTGTGCGGGCAGATTGTGAAGGATACGGCCGAGGCAACGAAAGAAAATGATTCTTTAGGCTGCGCAAAGCTCGTGATTTTCTGTAATGCACCGGATGATAACCCGTTCATGGCTGGTGCGTTCTTAGGTGTTACAGAGGCGGATGCGGTTATTAATGTTGGTGTCAGCGGTCCCGGAGTTGTCAAAAAGGCTCTGGAAAAAGTACGTGGAAAGGGGTTCAAAGAACTCTGTGAGACGATCAAAAAGACTGCCTTCAAGGTAACCCGCGTCGGCCAGCTTGTTGCAGGGGAAGCGTCCAAGAGACTGGGTGTCCCATTCGGAATCGTAGACTTGTCCCTGGCCCCGACTCCGTCAGTGGGAGACAGTGTGGCAGAGATTCTTGAGGAGATCGGTCTGGAGAGAGTTGGTGCACCCGGAACAACAGCGGCGCTGGCCATGCTCAATGACCAGGTGAAAAAGGGCGGCGTTATGGCGTCTTCCTACGTGGGCGGCTTAAGCGGTGCATTTATCCCGGTCAGTGAAGACCAGGGCATGATTGACGCGGTTAATGTAGGCGCCCTGACGCTTGAAAAGCTGGAGGCCATGACATGCGTATGCTCTGTCGGATTAGATATGATAGCAATTCCGGGGAAAACAACAGCAGGTACCATTTCCGGCATCATTGCGGATGAGATGGCGATCGGTATGGTGAACCAGAAGACGACGGCAGTACGCCTGATCCCGGTAATCGGAAAAGATGTGGGAGAGACAGCAGAGTTCGGCGGCCTCCTCGGTTATGCTCCGATCATGCCGGTAAACGAATTCAGTTGTGAGGAGTTTATAGGCAGGGCAGGCAGAATCCCTGCACCAATACACAGTTTCAAAAACTAAAACAGGGGAAATAATTATTTATGAAGAAAATTGCCATTGTAACAGACAGTAATAGTGGAATTACACAAAAACAGGGAAAAGAGATGGGAATCTATGTCCTGCCGATGCCATTTTTCATTGACGGCGAACTGTTTTTAGAAGATATCACTCTTTCTCAGGAAGAGTTTTATCAAAAGCTTGGCGACGATTCCGATATCTCCACATCGCAGCCGGCTCCGGGGGACCTTCTGGATCTTTGGGATAAACTGCTCAAGGAACATGATGAGGTGGTGCATATCCCGATGTCCAGCGGTTTAAGCGGAAGCTGTGAAAACGCAGTTATACTTTCAGCAGATTATGAAGGCCGGGTACAGGTCGTTGACAACCAGAGGATTTCTGTCACACAGGTACAGTCGGTTCTTGACGCACTCAAACTGAGGGAGGAAGGAAAATCTGCCCTTGAGATCAAACAGATTTTGGAAAAGGAAAAACTGGAAGCCAGCATCTATATTACAGTGGATACTTTGAAATATCTGAAGAAGGGCGGAAGGATCACACCTGCCGCTGCGGCACTCGGTACAGTGCTGAACCTGAAGCCGGTCCTGCAGATCCAGGGAGAAAAACTGGACGCCTTCGCGAAGGTGAGAGGATGGAAGGCGGCAAAGCGCACCATGCTCAAAGCGATCGAAACAGATTTGAAGGAACGTTTTGCAGGAAAGGAAGACCAGATGGTTCTGGGAATGGCTTATACCTGTGGCAAAGAAGAGGCACAGGCATGGAAGCAGGAAATCCATGAGAGGTTTCCACAGTATGAGATTATTGAGGGACCGCTATCCTTAAGCGTAGCCTGCCATATCGGGGCAGGGGCAATGGCGGTGACCTGTATGAAGCGGTTATAAAGACAGTACTGATTCAAAAAGAAAAAGGTGCCGGGGCCTGGATCATTCTTGCCCCGGCACCTTTTTTGCACGGCCGGACTGCCAGATGTAAAACAGGAGCCGGATGCAGGAACAGGCAGACCCACGTCTGTTCCCGGATCAAACTTTCAGGATCGGCTGACTGTATTCGTTCTGGAAGGCAGTCTTATATTTATCGGTTATGACGGATTTATACAAGTTTGAAGCAAGAATGTCGTGATGAAGCATTTTCCTGCCGGCTTCCGGAAGCTCCTCCGTATCATAGAGATTGGTGAGAAGGGGCAGGGTCCCATTCTTAACGACGCTGCCCAGAACCCTTTCCCGGTCTTTCCGTACGCCCAAAAGCCGGGCATAATAGTGGTAACCGCCGTCTATATATTCCTCCACGTTAATTTTCTTGAGCCCGAGCATAATGTGCAGCAGTGCGCGGTTGATGCGTGTCTGTGTAACCTCTTTCGTCTTAAGCAGCTCGCAGAACTGTTTGTAATTGAAGAAGTTGTTCAGCTGGTTGCTGATCCGGTTTGCCAGTTCTTCGGATACATCCATATAACGGTCCAGGTCCCGGGCAGTTTTATTTAAAAGTTTATACTTCATGATCAGGGAAAAATCGTTCTGATACACGGGATACATAACATGGTGGTAATCCTTCAGGATTTCCAGACAGCAGGCCGGCACCTGATCCTCCAGTTCGTTCAGGATATTTGAAAAGTGTGTGTTCTCAAACGTGCCCCCGCCCGAACGCGTGCTCAGTGCGGAACCGGAATAGGCGAGCAGGGAACGGATTGCGGATGCAGAACTGTAATTGGACTGGAGCTGCGTATCATGGTAACCGGACTCCTGACGCCGGATAGTGTAAGGCTTTATAGAACTGCCCAGCTTTTTCAACGCCTTTAAATATTCGATGCCGAGAATGTTGTTCGGATCGTCCAGCAGGTGCGAATATGCGGTGTTTCTCATATAGGCGGAAAATGCCTCCTGTCTTGCGGCAGGAAAGGAAAGGCCGGCTTTCAGATTTGTCTGTAGAAAATTTTTGTATTCGGCCGGTTCCTCGCAGAGCACACCGGCGACGGTCTGTAATCCTTCCAGGTCGTTGCATTCACTGCCGAAGCAGATGGAATCTACAATTCCGAGGCTGTCTAAGAAGGATACGGCGCCCATCGCGAAAAGTTCGGCGCTCCCGGTAGCATAGCAGACCGGGAGTTCGAACACCGCACCAGCACCACACTCCAGCGCCATTTCCGCCCGGATATATTTAGGCATGATGGCCGGAGTCCCCCGCTGCACATAATCTCCGCTCATAATCACGAGTACCGTGTCGGCGCCTGTGACCTCTTTTGACTTCTCGATATGATATTGATGACCATTGTGAAATGGATTATATTCAGTAATTAAGCCGACAATTTTCATAAGAATCTCCTTGTATATCAATTTATTAACCATTATACTATAAAAAGACGGGATGTTATAGAGTGAGTTTTTTGTTTATAAAAGACGGTTTATGTGAAAGATAAAGAAGAGCAGAGAAAAACAAAAGAGGGTGTATGGCATGGAAAAAGAAATGATACTTGAACTGCTGGAACAGCGGAAATTTAAAGAACTAAAAGAAGAATTAGAATCCATGCATCCGGTCGATATCGTGGAGATGCTGGAGGACTTTGACCAGAAGCAGCAAATGCTGGTATTCCGTCTGCTTGCCAAGGAAGAGGCGGCAGAAGTATTCACGGATATGAACAGTGATATGCGTGAGGACCTGATCAATGCCCTGACTGATTCCGAGCTGGAAGAGGTCATGGATGAGATGTATGTCGATGATACCGTTGACGTGCTCGAGGAAATGCCGGCGAACGTTGTCGACCGTCTGCTGATGGTGACGGACGAGGAGACGCGGCAGAAGATCAATATACTTCTGCAGTATCCGGATGACAGTGCAGGAAGTATTATGAATGTGGATTACATCAGCCTCAGGAAAGAAATGACGGTTGCCGATGCAATCCTTAAGATCAGGCAGGTCGGGATCAACAAAGAGACTATCTACACCTGTTATGTCACGGAAAAGAAAAAACTCATCGGTGCCGTCGATGTCAAAGATCTTCTGACAGCAGGTGAATCCAGACTGATAGAAGAGATCATGGATGAAAATGTGCTTTGTGCAAAGACGCTGGATGATAAGGAAGATGTCGCGATTACGATTAAAAAGTACGGCCTTGTTGCGATTCCGATCATCGATCATGAGAACTGCCTTGTCGGTCTGGTAACGGTTGATGACGCGATGTTTGTCCTGCAGGATGAGACCACGGAAGATATCAGTATCATGGCCGGTGTCAGCCCGAATGAAGACTCCTATTTCGGGACTTCCGTATTCAAACATGCAAAGAACAGGACTCTCTGGCTGATGTTGCTGATGCTTTCCGCGACGGTAACCGGGGAGATTCTCGGACATTATGAGGCCGCGATGGCGGTCATGCCCGTGCTGATCACATTTATCCCCATGCTCATGGGAACCGGCGGTAACTGTGGGTCACAGAGCTCGACGCTGATCATACGCGGGCTTGCGGTCGGCGAGATTCAATTCAAAGATATATTCAGGGTCATTTTTAAAGAGATACGTGTGGCCTTTGTTGTAAGCTGCCTTCTGGCTGTTGTAAACGGAATCCGTATCTATATTATGTATGATCAGAACCTGACGCTTGCGTTTGCGCTGGGACTGACGATGATGGCAGTTGTTGTCATGGCAAAATGCATCGGCTGCACCCTGCCCCTCCTGGCAAAGAAACTGGGGCTGGACCCGGCCATCATGGCGGCCCCGCTTATCACGACGATACTGGACACCTGTACGATTCTTGTTTATTTTAACATTGTAACGGCGGTTTTCCACCTGTAGGGGAAGAATCCCACTGAGATATAACAGAAATTGGAGATTGTACTTAAAAATGCACATGCAATCTACTTGTATACAAAATTTCTTTGCGTTATAATGAAAGAAGTGAGAAAAAATGAAAGGTGGCTTTAAATCATGGGATTTATTGATGAAATCAAGGCAAGAGCAAAGGCTGATAAGAAGACGATTGTACTTCCGGAAACAGAAGACGCAAGAACTTACAAGGCTGCAGAAGCAGTTTTGAAGGAGGGGACCGCTGACCTGATCCTCGTGGGAAGTAAGGAAGAGATCGAGAAGAACGGCGCAGGATATGATATTTCTGGCGCAACGGTTGTAGACCCTGCCACAAGCGACAAGACAGATGCTTATATCGCGAAACTGGTAGAACTCAGACAGAAAAAGGGAATGACAGAGGAGCAGGCAAGAGAAATCCTTCTGACAAATTACCTGTACTATGGTGTTATGATGGTGAAGATGGGGGATGCAGACGGAATGGTATCCGGTGCGTGCCACTCCACGGCAGATACGCTCCGCCCATGCCTGCAGATCCTGAAGACAAAACCCGGAACTAAACTGGTTTCCGCATTCTTCGTAATGGTAGTGCCAGATTGTGATATGGGGGCAGACGGAACATTTATCTTCGGAGATTCCGGTCTGGAGCAGAACCCGGATCCGGAGAAGCTTGCAAATATCGCAGTTTCTTCCGCAGAGTCTTTCAGAACACTGACAGGAAAAGAACCTATCGTAGCAATGCTTTCACACTCTACAAAAGGAAGTGCAAAGCATGCGGATGTGGATAAAGTAGTTGAGGCAACCCAGATTGCAAAAGAACTGGCACCGGAATTAAAGCTTGACGGAGAACTGCAGCTGGATGCAGCGATCGTACCTTCTGTTGGGGAATCCAAGGCTCCGGGAAGCCCGGTTGCAGGACATGCCAACGTATTGATCTTCCCGGATCTGGATGCCGGAAATATTGGGTACAAGCTGGTTCAGAGACTGGCAAAAGCAGAAGCGTACGGACCTCTTACACAGGGAATCGCAGCTCCTGTTAATGATTTATCACGTGGCTGCAGCGCTGAAGACATCGAAGGCGTTGTCGCAATCACAGCAGTGCAGGCACAGGCACAGTAAATCATCAGGTTATGTTTAAGAGAGGCAGATGCCGCTGCGGACGCCCGGAGCGTGCAGGCAGCATCAACGATGCCCCTTATATATACAATTTCAGGAGGGTAAAGAAAATGAATGTATTAGTAATCAACTGTGGAAGTTCTTCTTTAAAATTCCAGTTAATCAACTCTGAATCAGAAGAAGTACTTGCAAAAGGTCTCTGCGAAAGAATCGGAATTGATGGCAGCCTTACTTATCAGCCTGCCGGCGGAGAGAAAGTAAAAACTGCAAAGGACATGCCTACCCATACAGAGGCAATCCAGTTTGTAATCGATGCGCTGACAGATGAAGCGACAGGCGTGGTAAAGAGTCTGGACGAGATCGGCGCTGTCGGGCACCGTCTGGTACACGGCGGAGAGAAGTTTGCATCTTCCGTTATCATCACAGAAGAAGTTAAGAAAGCAGTAGAAGAGTGTAATGACCTTGCACCTCTGCACAATCCTGCCAACTTAATCGGTGTAAACGCATGTGAGAAGCTGATGCCGAACACACCTATGGTTGCAGTATTTGACACCGCATTTCATCAGACCATGCCGGAGAAAGCATACATGTACGGACTTCCGTATGCTTACTATGAGAAATATAAAGTTAGACGTTACGGCTTCCACGGAACAAGCCACAGCTATGTTTCCAAAAGAGCTGCAGAGATTCTTGGCAAGCCATACGATGCTACGAAGACAATTGTCTGCCACCTTGGAAACGGTGCAAGCGTATGTGCAGTCCTGAACGGGAAATCTGTCGATACATCAATGGGATTAACACCACTTGAAGGTCTTGTAATGGGAACACGTTCCGGAGATATCGACCCGGCCATTCTGGAATTTATCGCAAAGAAGGAGGATCTGGATATCGAAGGACTGATGAAGGTCCTGAATAAAGAGTCCGGCGTATACGGACTTTCAAACGGACTCTCCAGTGATTTCCGTGACCTCTGCGCTGCAGAAGAAGACGGCAACCAGCAGGCAAAAGTAGCTCTCGAAGTATTTGCCTACAGAGTTGCAAAATACGTAGGAAGCTATGTGGCAGCCATGAACGGTGTAGACAACATCGTCTTCACGGCCGGAATCGGTGAGAACGACGGCGCAATCCGTGCAGAAGTATGCAAATATCTCCAGTTCCTTGGAATAGAGATCAATAAAGAAGCAAACGCAGCAAGAGGAGAGGAAGTCATCATCTCCACTCCGGATTCAAAAGTAAATGTACTCGTAATCCCTACAAACGAAGAACTGGCAATCGCAAGAGAGACAGTAGCACTCGTAAAATAAGTCTGTCAGGGAAATCAAAGAGTTCCATAAAAGTGAGCGGGTCATAAATCCGCTCACTTGCTTTGTCAGAATATTCTGAATATGGACCGCAAAGGGGTCAGACCCCTTTGAAAGATGATATTTATGCCAGAATCTGTATTTTTCTTGTTGACAAACTATTTTTACATGATATAATAATTTAGGTATGAATAGGAGTTATGAAGATGTTAATTAACCTATCAGACGTTCTGTCAGAACAGCACAAGACAGTTGAAGAGACAGTGCCGCTCAATCTGGAGTCGATGGATTTAAAGTCCGGGTCATATCCGATTGTCAGTAAGGAACCTGTACACGTTGTCGTTTCACATGTGAAGGACAAGGAATTACAGATCAAGGCCGAGAGCAAGGTGTGTGTAATCATTCCATGTGACCGCTGCCTGGAGGATGTAAAGCAGGAGATTGTACTGGATTTTACCAAGCATGTGGATCTCAACATTCCAGACGCTGATCTGCCGGAAGGATTAGATGAATCAAATTTCATTGACGGATATCATCTTGACGTGGACAAATTGCTCTTTAATGAGATATTGATAGGATGGCCGACGAAAGTTCTATGCAGGGAAGACTGTAAAGGCATTTGCAACGTTTGTGGTCAGAACCTAAATCTGGGGACCTGTAACTGTGAAGACACAGGACTTGACCCGAGAATGTCAGTTGTCCGTGATTTGTTTAAGAATTTTAAGGAGGTGTAACCTATGTCTATCTGTCCAAAGAATAAATCTTCTAAAGCTAGAAGAGATAAGAGAAGAGCTAACTGGAAGATGAGTGCTCCGAACCTTGTGAAATGCAGCAAGTGTGGAGAACTTATGATGCCTCACAGAGTATGCAAAGCTTGTGGCTCTTACAACAAAAAAGAAATCATTTCTGTTGACTAATGAAGACAGGACAAGGCTTTCCGGGAGACCGGGAAGCCTTTTTTCATGGGCTGACACCAATTTTACACCAAATTACCGAGGATCAGGTACTGCCGGATAAGAATAGCCTGTTTTGTCTATATTGTATAAAAATGTAACATAGTCTTTGTGTTTATTGTAGAAAATACAAATACCCCTTGCATTCTTAAATCAGGCATGGTAGTATTTAGACATGAAATGAATCGATTCATATTTAAAGAAACCCAGTAAATTAAAGGAATAAATCACATATTTGTGAATTGATTTTATTCCATCATTTCCAAAACGAAGGAGGAAAAGGAATGAAAAAATTTGTGGTGTTAATTTTAACGGTATGTATGGTATTTTCACTTGCTGCCTGCGGAGGAAGTAACAGCAGTGACAGTAAAACCGACAGTGGGGACAGTAAGACGGAAGATACTGTTGATAAGAAGACAATTGCACTTGTACCTCCGGCAATGATTTCTCCTTATTATAAGTCCGTAATTTCAGGCGCTCAGGAGGCTTGTGACGATCTGGGATATGAATTGAAAACACTGGCCCCGGAATCTGAATCAGATTATGCGGCACAGGTTCAGATAGTTGAAGATATGATTACACAGAAGGTTGACGGTATCATTCTCTGTGCGATTAACAGTGATGCGATTGTGGCAGCAGTAAAGAAGGCAAACGAGGCTGACATCCCGGTGATTATGTTTAATACACAGAATGAACTGGCTGGCGGAGAAGTTGCATGCTATGTAAGATATGACCAGTATGAAGCGGGCGGAAAAGTATGTGATTTCGTGGCAGAACAGTTTGGGGACAAGTTAAAGGTTGCGATTGTAGAAGGACTTCCATCTGACCATACAACAGAGAGAATGGGCGGGTTTGTAGATAAGGCAAAGGAGAAATACCCTGACATTGAAGTCGTTGCAAGCCAGGCCGGCGACTGGGAACGTGAAAAAGGAATGAATGCCGCAGCAAATATGCTTCAGGCAAATAAGGATATTAATGTAATCTTCGCTTTATGCGACGAGATGGGCCTTGGAGCAGTACAGGCAGTCAAAGAGGCCGGATCTGACGCAAAAGTAGTAAGTTTTGACGGTAACCCGAATGCAGTGGCAAGTATTCAGGCGGGTGAGCTTGTATCAACAGTATCCATCGGAGGACCCGGGACAGGCACGGAGTGCGTGGAAGCACTGCATAAGATCTTTGAAGGAGAGACGGTGGATAAGATTGTAAATGTAGACACTGAGATTGTCTGGAAGGAGAATGCAGACCAGTTCCCGTCAGATGCTGATTAGAACTGCCGGCCGGCAGAGTGCACAGCACGGTCTGAACGGTAACTAAATATCAGCCACAGTAAAGGGACAATAGGTTTTAAGGGGCTGCCGGTACGCAATCAGATATGTTCAATCTGCGCTGCGGTGTATATCCGGAAGGAATACAGTATCAGCCGCCCCTTCCCTGAGCGTGTATGATAAATCATCGGTATACATGATTTATCATACATGCTCTAAGACAAGTCAGGAGGAAGCAAATGGCAGATCAATATATTTTGAAAATGTCAGACATTACAAAACGTTTCCCCGGAGTACTGGCACTGGACCATGTGAGCCTTCGTGTAAAGAAAGGGGAGGTACACGCTCTGCTGGGTGAAAACGGAGCGGGGAAATCTACACTGATGAAGATCCTTTCAGGTGCATACGTGAAGGATGAAGGTGAGATAGAAGTATTCTCACAGAAGTCGGAGCTGGGGAATCCGAAGGCGGCCGAAGATTTAGGAATCAGTATTATTTATCAGGAACTGAATCTAATCCCTACGCTGACCGTAGCGGAAAATATATTTCTCGGATGCTATAAGATGAGTAATCCGGTGAAAGTGAACTGGAAAGCGGTTTATCAGGAAGCGGACAGATTACTGGAAGATCTGGGGGTAGATGTAAAGAGCACGGATTACATAAGGGATCTGGGCATTGCAAAGCAGCAGATGGTAGAAGTTGCAAAAGCACTTTCTAAAGATGCGAAAATCATCATCATGGACGAACCTACGGCTCCTTTGACAGAGCGGGAAACGAAAAATTTGTTCCGCATCGTGAAAAAGCTGAAGGAAGAACAGGTCTCTATCATTTATATATCCCACAGGCTGGAAGAAGTAATGGAAATCTGCGACCGGGCTACAGTTATGCGGGACGGGTGTACGATAAAAGAACTGGATATTGCAAACGTCACGATGGATGAGATTATCCGTCTGATGGTAGGCCGGGAACTGAAAGAGAAATTTCCAAGGATTGAGAAACAAATCGGAGATGAAGTCATACGGGTGGAAAATCTGTGTGCAGGTTCCAGAGTGCAGAATGTCAGTTTCTCTGTAAGGGCGGGCGAGGTGCTCTGTGTGGGAGGGCTGGTCGGCGCGGGACGGACAGAAACAGTCCGGGCGGTTTTTGGTCTGGATGCCAGGACAGACGGGCGTATATATATTGACGGCAAGGAATGCAATATCCGGAATCCGAAGGATGCGATCAGCGCGGGGATCGGGTACGTGACAGAAGACAGGAAAGGCGAAGGACTGATCCTGAAACTGGGGGTAGGCGAGAACGTGACGCTGGCCGCACTGGATGCATTCAAAACGGGGATACATCTGAATTTAAGCAAAGAGAAGAACACCGTAAAAGAGTATGTCAGTAAACTAAATATCAAAACTCCGTCTGTTTATCAGAAAGTGGAGAACCTTTCGGGAGGGAACCAGCAGAAAGTCGTTCTGGCAAAATGGCTCCTTTCCAAATGCCGGGTGCTGATACTGGATGAACCGACCCGCGGAATAGACGTAGGTGCGAAAATAGAAGTTTACAGTCTCATTAATGAGCTGGCAAAGGAAGGAAAGGCGATTCTTGTTATTACATCCGAGATTCCGGAACTGCTTGGTATCTGTGACCGTGTCGTTGTCATGGCAAGAGGAAAGGTGAGTGGTTCCCTGAGCAGAGAAGAGGCAGACCAGGAATCCGTTATGACACTGGCGGTCGGAGCAGAGGAAAGGGGAAAACAGCATGAAGCTTAAAGGAAAAGAAAGAAAAGGGACAAGTTATCTGGGGATTTTGATTGCACTGGTGGCACTATGCGTAGTACTTACGTTTGCCAGCGACAGCTTTCTTACGGCGTCCAACCTTCTGAATGTCTCACAGCAGATATCCACAAACTTCCTGATTGCCATCGGGATGACGTTCATCATTCTGCTTGGCGGGATTGACCTTTCGGTAGGCTCCATCATAGCAGTTACAGGACTTATGATGGGACTGATGATGAAGAACTGGAATATGCCTGTGATCTTAAGTCTTCTGCTTGGCGTCGCATTTGCCTCGGCAGTCGGACTCGTGACAGGACTATTGATCACCGGGTTTGAGCTGCCTCCGTTCATTGCAACCCTGGGCATGATGTCAATCGCCAGAGGGGCGGCATACACCATTACAGAGGGACAGCCGATTTATACCTTCCCGAAGGGATTTCTGGCTATTACAGGACGGTACGGCGGGATACCGGTTTTTACCATTCTGATTATGGTGGTTATGTTCGCAGTCGCGGCATATGTGCTGAAATATACAAAGTACGGCCGTTACATTTATGCAATCGGCGGCAATGAAAACTGTGCAAAGCTTTCAGGCATAAATGTGAAAAAAATCAAATGCATCGCCTATGTAATCAGCGGCTTCTGCTGTGGTGTTGCGGCAATCGTGCTGACCTCCAGGCTGGATTCGGCGGTACCGACCAATGCAGACGGTGCGGAGCTGGATGCCATCGCGGCAGTCGTAATCGGCGGGACATCCATGACAGGCGGGGAAGGGACACTCGTAGGCACAATCATTGGCACCATGATCATCGGCGTGGTTGCCAACGGGCTGAACCTTTTGAATGTACCGCAGGGAGCACAGAGAATGGTGAAAGGCGGCATTATTGTGCTGGCCGTTATTGTAGACGTAATAAGAAGAAAGCGGAGCCAGAAGGCCTGATACAGGAGGAGATAATATGGGCAGAGGTATGGGGCATAAGAAATGGTGCATCCCCGACTTATATATGAAAGAAAAAGGGGACAGGCCGACCCCCTCACATGAAAGCATTACACTGCTGAACACGGGAGACGGGCCATGTGAGGTATGTATAGACTTATTATTTGACAATGGAAGAGAGCCCGCAAGGCTGGACGGGATTCTGGTAGCACCCATGTCGGCGCGTCATATCCGTATGGACCAGTTGGAAGAGTGGAATCTGACAGTGCCTGTATCGACCTGCTACAGTGCGGTTCTGACAAGCAGTGACAATATTGTTGCGGAATATGCAAGATTTAACTGGATTGACGGTGCTGCCCAGTCATTTGCGGTGATTCCGTATTTTGAAGATTAAGATTCCTGTGCACGCCCGCAAGGCAGGGGGTGAACAGGAATACATAAAGAGAAACGGCGGCATGAAAAGGAGGGCGAGACGATGGAAGAAAAAAGAGTAGCAGTTGTAACCGGGGGAACCCGCGGAATGGGGCAGGCGATCAGTATTGAGCTTGCAAGGCGGGGGAATATTGTATGTGCAGTATACAGGTCCCATGAAGAGAGCGCGCAAAAGACACTGGAAAGCCTCAAAGCATTTGAACCGGAAAGCGGTATTTACAAGGCGGATGTTTCAAAGGAAGAAGAAGTAAAACAGCTGATAAAAAAGATCGGGGAGAAGTTTGGACGGATTGATATTCTGGTGAACAATGCTGGGATCTTTGATTTCTGCTTTATAGATGAAATGGATTCTGCTTATCTGGACAGGGTGCTGGATACGAATTTTAAAAGCCAGTTTTATATGCTTCAGAGTGTATCGGAATATATGAAGAAAAATAACTACGGGAGAGTTGCCAATGCGTCCTCAATCTCAGGACATTTTGCAGACTGCGGGCTTGTGGCATATGCGGCAAGCAAGGCAGGGGTGGACATGCTTACGAAAATAAGCGCGGCAGAGCTTGGACCGTACCATATCAGCGTCAATGCATATGCTCCCGGGATTATCCACACAGACATGACAGACGCCATGATACAGGAACGGGGGGAAGAACAGGTGAAGGACCTGTGTCTTAACCGTTTCGGGACAGGCGAAGATGTATCTGCGCTGGTCGGTTTTTTAACTTCACCGGAGGGTGGATATGTGACAGGCGAGATCATCGGGATCGACGGGGGGATGTTTAAGGTACAGAATACATATCTGGCATATGAACATGCAAAGAGAATGGAGGAAGCCAAATGAAAGGAAATATGAAAGCATTAGTATCCTACGCGCCATATGATAACAGGCTTGAAGAGACAGGCATCCCGTCGGCGGGACCTGGTGAGCTCGTATTGAAGGTTCTTGGCTGTGGAATCTGTGCAGGGGATGTGAAGTCTTACCACGGGGGGATCAGAATCTGGGGAACGAGTGAAGAAAACCGTTACATCGAGGCTCCTGTAACAGGCGGACATGAATTTTTTGGCGAGGTAGCAGAGGCAGGAGAAGGCATGGGGGAATATAAGACCGGAGACAGGGTATGTGCGGAACAGATTGCCCCATGCGGCGAATGTGATTTCTGCAGACAGGGAAAATACTGGATGTGCACCGGGTCGGCTGTATATGGCTTCAAACAGCATATCCAGGGAGGTTTTGCCGAGTATATCAAACTGCATAAAAACAGTATTATACATAGAATCCCGGATACATTTACGAATGAGCAGGCAGTCCTGATTGAACCGATTGCCTGCGGGATGCATGCGGTCGAACTTGCAGATATCAGACATGATGATGTCGTGGTAATTGCAGGCCTCGGCGCTATCGGAACCTCTATGGTAAACCTTGCCAGACTCTGCCTGCCAAAGATGGTGATCGGAATCGATATAAAAGAATTCCGCCTGGATATGGGCAGAAAATATGGCGCAGATTATGTACTGAATCCGGCAGAATGCAATGTGGCCGAAGAAATACACAGGCTCACAGGTGGGGATGGGTGTGATGTATATATAGAAGCATCAG
Organism: Faecalicatena orotica; assembly: GCF_003149245.1. Classification (GTDB taxonomy): domain Bacteria; phylum Bacillota; class Clostridia; order Lachnospirales; family Lachnospiraceae; genus Faecalicatena_A; species Faecalicatena_A orotica. The sequence continues at coordinate 69,855 of NZ_QGDL01000001.1, forward strand.
GAAGCCCCAGAAGTGTATCACAGGGACTGGAATCACTGAAAAATCATGGCAGGTATGTGCAGATGGGCGTATTTGCGGAGGAAGTAAAAGCAGACTGGAATGTAATCGGGGATGGAAAGGAACTGAGCATCAGGGGCTCCCACCTGTCTGCGCTTACCTTTCATTCAGTCATAGAAGGGATTGAGAGCGGCCTGATAAAAACAGACGGGCTAATCTCTCATTCCTTTGAATTGAAAGACTGGGAAAAGGCATTTCGTACGGCAGAGGAAGAGCCGGCAGCAATGAAGGTTATGCTGGTTCCTTAGCCAAAAGGACGAAGGAGGGGAAGAAAAAAATCACATCTGATGAAAAAATCAAAGATTTCTGGTATAATATAACAAGCTATCCATGCGGGGTAAAACAAGGCGTGGTCATCGATTTTCTACAGCCGGGCGGCATAATTTATATCGATGGGAAAGGAAATACTTGTGGCGGTTATAAAAGATGTTGCAAAATTAGCCGGAGTTTCAGTTGGGACAGTTTCCAAATACCTGAATACACCGGAGCTATTAAGAGAAGATAAAAGGGAAGCTGTTGAGGATGCGATTCAAAAGCTGAACTACAGACCCAATTTATTTGCCAGAAATTTAAGAGTACAGGATTCAAAGACAATTGCGGTTATTGCGCAGGAGATACGGAATCCATTTCATGCGGCACTGTTCAATACAATCAGGAAGGAGGCAATGAAGTACAATTATTCCGTTGTGCTGTACTCTATTAATGATGTGAACGGGAACATTGACACCCTGTTTGAATCACTGCCCCTCCACTATTTCAGCGGGCTGGTTTTGTGCTACTTTCATGATATGGAACAGTCGATCGCCTTTGCAAAAAGGCATGACAAAGTACCGATGGTCATTATGAGTAATTCAGACCGGTATTTTAATGAGTATGACTCTGCGAAGATCATCCATGCAGATTTTACTCTCGGGATTGAAAAAGTATGTGAATATCTAATCAGCCGGGGCAATAAGAACATAGCCTACATAGGATGCAAGACGAAGGATACGGCCCACGAGCCGAAGCTGAAAGGCTTTCTTATGACAATGGAAAAATATGGCCTGAAGCCCCACAGCATCACGAGACTCGAGAAAGAATATACAATGGAGACCGGGTATGAGTCCGCCGGACAGATTCTAAAGTGCGGTACTTTGCCGGACGCTATTTTAAGTGATACAGACATCATGGCGGTAGGTGCCCTGAACTGCCTGAGGGATCATAATATCAAAGTGCCGGATGACCTGATGCTGGCCTCCTGTGACAATATTGAATTTGCCAGGTACTGCTGTCCAAGACTGACGACCGTGAATGTCCCCATAGAAGCAATGAGCATAAAAGCGGTAGAGCTCCTTGTGGCCCAGATGGAGGACAAACCCCACCTAAGCACAGGCACCTCCTTCGAGCTGGAGCTGATCATCCGGGAGTCTACAAAATAAAATATCAAAGAGGAATCTGCGGCCCCCGGCCTTTCACTTGCTGATTGGCCGGGGGCCTTCTTGTCACAAGCCTGTTACAAGTTCGTCCTATAATTCCCAATTTGTTATTGATTTTTGGATTGAGGTTTAGTAGAATGAATGCAGTAGCGTTAGGAGGAATAGAAATGTCTGATATTACAAGAGTTGCCCTGGATGCAATGGGCGGCGATAATGCACCGGGAGAGATGATCAAGGGTGCGGTGGAAGCCGTAAAGCAAAGGGGCGATATCAAGATCCTGTTGACAGGGCAGGAAGAACTGCTGAAGAAGACGTTATCAGAGTACACATATCCGTCAGACCAGATTGAGATTATAAATGCATCTGAAGTAATCGAGACTGCCGAACCACCTGTTGTGGCGATTCGCAGGAAGAAAGATTCTTCCATTGTGGTAGCTATGAATCTGGTGAAAAAAGGAGAAGCTGATGCGTTCGTATCTGCAGGAAGCTCCGGGGCGATTCTGGTCGGCGGCCAGGTGATCGTCGGAAGAATCAAGGGGGTGGAGAGACCGCCGCTGGCGCCGCTGATTCCCACAGCCAGAGGTGTATCTTTACTGGTAGACTGCGGTGCGAATGTAGATGCAAGGCCTTCACACCTTGTGCAGTTCGCAAAGATGGGTTCCATCTATATGGAGAATGTCATAGGGAAGAAGAACCCGACCGTAGGAATCGTGAATATCGGTGCGGAAGAAGAAAAAGGAAACGCACTGGTCAAGGAGACATTCCCCCTGCTGAAGGAATGCAGCGACATTAACTTTGTGGGAAGCGTGGAGGCCAGGGATATTCCGGCAGGAGCCGTAGACGTTGTCGTGTGCGAGGCTTTTGTGGGTAATGTAATCCTGAAGCTGTATGAAGGCGTGGGAGGTACACTGATCAGCAAGATTAAGGCCGGCATGATGACTTCACTTAGGACCAAGATCGGGGCACTTCTCGTCAAACCGGCGCTGAAAAGCACACTGAAGGACTTCGATGCCAGCGAGTACGGCGGAGCGCCGCTTCTGGGATTGAACGGGCTGGTTGTCAAGACACATGGAAGTTCTACTTCGAAAGAAGTATGCAATTCAATTATCCAATGCGTGACATTCAAGGAACAACGGATCAATGAAAAGATCAGAGACGTAGTATCCAAAACGCAGGAAGAAAAAAAAGAAGACTAATGTAACAAAGAAAGGGAAGAGGACAATGGAATTTGAAAAATTACAGGAAATTATTGCAGACGTATTAAACGTACAGAAGGATGATATCAATCTGGAGACGACATTTGTGGATGATTTGGGAGCAGATTCATTAGACATTTTCCAGATAATCATGGGGATTGAAGAAGAATTCGACATTGAGATTGACAATGACGAGGCAGAGAAGATTGCGACAGTAGGTGATGCGGTTTATCAGATTAGAAAGGCTGTAGAATAATAGGTTACTTATGAAAAAGCCCCCTATGGGCTTTTTCATTTTAACTGGATTGATAAAAAGAAGGAGGGCAGTAAGCCGGCTTAAGTGCGGACATGCTTTCCGGAAGGTGGGGGTTATGAGCGATCGTTTAAAAGAACTCGAGAAGAAAATAGGATATAAATTTCAGGATTTTTCTCTGCTTAGGCGTGCAATGATGCACAGCTCCTATACAAATGAGAAGCATCTGGAAAAGTACCATTGTAATGAACGCCTGGAATTTCTCGGAGATGCAGTGCTGGAACTTGTTTCCAGTGAATTTTTATTTTTAGAGTCACCCAAGGTGTCAGAAGGGGAACTTACGAAGACACGGGCAAGCATGGTATGTGAACCTGCGCTCGCTTTCTGTGCACGCGATATCGATCTGGGAAGTTATCTGCTGCTCGGAAAAGGAGAAGAGGCGACCGGCGGGAGAAAGCGTGATTCCATCACGTCAGATGCATTGGAAGCCCTGATCGGGGCGATCTATCTGGACGGTGGTTTTACTAATGCAAAAGAGTTTATCCATCGCTTTATACTGACGGATTTAGAGGATAAGAAGCTCTTTTTTGATAGCAAGACTATTTTGCAGGAGATCGTACAGGCAAAGATGGAAGGCGCTATTTCATACCATTTGGTAAAGGAAGAAGGGCCGGACCATAATAAGTCCTTCTTCGTAGAAGTACTGATCGGTGAAAAAGGGTTCGGAATCGGGGAAGGCAGAACCAAAAAAGCCGCAGAACAGGAGGCCGCATATAAGGCAATTCTGGAAATTAGAAAATAAAGCAGGTGTTATATGTATTTAAAGAGCATAGAGGTACAGGGCTTTAAGTCTTTTGCCAATAAAATTAAATTCGAATTCCACAACGGGATCACCGGTATCGTGGGCCCGAACGGCAGCGGGAAGAGCAATGTTGCCGATGCAGTGCGGTGGGTTCTCGGAGAACAGCGTGTGAAGCAGCTTCGCGGCGGCACGATGCAGGATGTCATTTTCTCCGGAACAGAGAACAGAAAACCGCTCAGCTATGCATCCGTTGCCATTACACTGGACAATTCGGATCACCAGCTGCCCGTGGAGTACGGGGAAGTGACAGTCACCAGAAAGCTGTACCGCTCCGGGGAGAGTGAATATCTTATTAACGGTGCAGGATGCAGGCTGAAAGATATCAATGAGATGTTTTACGACACCGGGATCGGGAAAGAAGGGTATTCTATCATCGGTCAGGGACAGATTGATAAAATCCTGAGTGGAAAGCCGGAAGAACGCCGTGAATTATTTGATGAGGCGGCCGGAATCGTGAAGTTTAAACGGCGTAAGAATCTTTCTTTAAAGAAACTGGAGGATGAACGACTGAATCTGACCCGTGTCAACGACATCCTCTCAGAGCTGGAAAAACAGATCGGGCCTTTAAAGAGGCAGTCAGAGGTGGCAAGAGAGTATCTGAAGAAAAAAGAAGAACTGAAGACTTATGACATTAATATGTTCCTGCTGGAAACGGAACGTATCAGGGACCAGATCAGAGAACTGGACGATAAGCTTAAGATTGCCGGCGATGAGCTGGAGGAGACAAGCGTCAAGTATGAAAATATGAAGACGGAATATGAGGCCATCGAGGAAGAAGTGGACGAGATTGATTTTTCGATCGAAAAGGCGAAGGGCCAGCTCAATGAGACCACCCTTTTAAAGCAGCAGCTGGAAGGCCAGATCAATGTCCTGAAGGAACAGATTAACACGGTCCGCATGAATGACGAGCATTACGATAACCGCCTGAATACCATTCGTGTGGAGATCGATACAAGACAGGCACAGCAGGAAGAGCTTCTAAAAGAACAGGCCGCCGTGAAGGCAAAGCTTGCGGAGGTGACCAGAAGTGACACAGAGGCCAAAGAAGCCCTGATCGATATCCAGACGCGTATTGCGTCCCGGACGGCGGAGGCGGAACAGAGCAAGGCCGAGATCATGGAGCTCTTGAACAGCAGGGCATCTACAAAGGCAAAGATCCAGCATTACGATACCACTCAGGAACAGATTACAACGAGGAAGGCCGAGCTGGGGAGAAAGATCATAGAAGTGTCTTCTGAAGCGGAAAAGCAGAATGCAGTGCTTGCCTCATATGAGAATGAGCTGAGGCAGATATCAGAGGAAATCAACGGATATACGGCACAGGTCAATGAAAACGAGCAGGAGATTGAGACACTCCAGAAAGTCCTGTCAGAGAAGCAGGAACAGCTGCGCATCGGACAGACTGCATATCACAGGGAATCATCGAGACTGGAGTCTCTAAAGAATATCACGGAGCGGTACGATGGTTACGGCAACAGTATCCGTAAAGTGATGGGCAATAAGGACCGGGAAAAGGGCCTGATTGGTGTTGTTGCGGATATCATCAAGGTCGATAAGGAATATGAGATTGCCATTGAGACCGCGTTAGGCGGAAATATCCAGAACATCGTGACAGATAATGAGGAGACTGCGAAACGTATGATCTCCTACCTGAAACAGAATAAGTTCGGGCGTGCCACTTTTCTGCCGCTCACAAGCATGCACAGCGGCGGGGGACTGCGCCAGCCGGAGGTGTTAAAAGAACCAGGGGTAGTGGGGCTTGCCAATACACTGGTACATGTGGAGGCGCAGTTCCAGGGGCTGGCCGACCAGCTTTTAGGAAGAACAATCGTCGTGGAAAACATCGATCATGGGGTGCAGCTCGCCAGAAAGTACAGGCAGTCCCTGCGCCTTGTGACACTGGAAGGGGAACTGATTAATCCGGGCGGTTCCATGACAGGAGGAGCTTTCAAGAATTCCAGCAACCTTTTGAGCAGGCGGCGCGAGATCGAAGAGTTCGAGCAGACGGTCAGAATGCTGAAGAAGGATATGGACGACTGCGAGAAGGCAGTCAACGAGGTGAAGGCAAAGCGTGCCGCGTGCTACAGCGTCATTGACGAGATCCAGCAGAAGCTGAGGAAGGCATCCGTAGTCGAGAACACCGCTAAGATGAATCTGGAGCAGGTGATTACAAGACAGAAAGAGGCGAAGGACCGCTATGACAGCTACCTGAGGGAACAGGAGACACTGGAGCAGCGCCTTCAGGAGATTCTGGACAATGAGGATTCCATCCAGATGGAACTGGAAGCTTCGGAAGCACTGGAAAAAGAACTGAATGAAAAGATTGAAAAACTGCAGAAAAATCTGGAAACAGATAAGGTGCAGGAGTCTATACAGTTAAAGCGTTCAGAGGAAGTACATCTGGCGCTTGCCAGCCTGGAGCAGCAGAATGTGTTTATCCATGAGAACACGAGCCGTATCAAAGAGGAAATCGAGAAGTTTGAAGCAGAGCTGAAAGAACTGGATATCAACAAAGGGAATGCGTCAGAAGAGATTCAGGAAAAAGAAAATAAAATACAGGACCTTAAGGATACGATAGAGCAGTCAAAGGAACTGTTTGCAGAGATTGATACGGAGATTAAGAGCCAGGTGGCGAAGAGAGACGAACTGAACCAGAAGCATAAAGCATTTCTGGGAAAAAGAGAGGAACTCTCCAGACATATGTCAGAACTGGACAAGGAGTGTTTCCGCCTCAACAGCCGGAAAGAGTCTTATGAGGAGGCATCGGAAAAGCAGATTAACTACATGTGGGAGGAATATGAGATCACCTATAATCATGCACTGGAGCTGCGGAACGAAAACCTGACGGACCTCGCCTATATGAAACGCCAGATCCAGAACTTAAAAGGAGATATCAAAAAGCTGGGCGATGTCAATGTCAATGCTATCGAGGATTACAAGAATGTCTCAGAACGTTTTGAATTCCTGAAAGGACAGCATGACGATCTGATCGAGGCAGAGGCCACACTGATCAAGATCATCGAGGAGCTGGATGCGGCGATGCGTAAGCAGTTCGAAGAACAGTTTGCACTGATCTCAAAAGAATTTGACAGCGTATTCAAGCAGCTCTTCGGAGGCGGAAAGGGTACACTGGAGCTGATGGAGGATGAAGATATCCTGGAGGCGGGGATCCGGATCATTGCACAGCCGCCGGGGAAAAAACTACAGAATATGATGCAGCTGTCCGGCGGGGAGAAGGCACTGACGGCTATTTCACTGCTGTTTGCCATCCAGAACCTGAAGCCTTCCCCATTCTGCCTTCTGGATGAGATTGAGGCGGCGCTGGATGACAGCAATGTAACCCGCTTTGCCCAGTATCTGCATAAGCTGACAAAGAATACACAGTTTATCGTAATCACGCACAGAAGGGGCACCATGACCGCGGCAGACAGACTCTATGGTATTACCATGCAGGAGAAAGGGGTTTCCACCCTTGTATCCGTAGACCTGTTGGAGAATGAACTGGATAAATAAGAATGGAGGAGTAAGATGGAAGAAAAACAAGGCTTTTTTAAACGGCTTGTGTCCGGCCTGACAAAGACGAGAGACAATATTGTATCCGGCATGGACAGTATTTTCCACGGCTTTTCGAAAATAGATGACGACTTCTATGAGGAACTGGAAGAGACCCTTATCATGGGGGACTTAGGCGTGAATACGACGATGGAGATCATAGAAGACCTGAAAGGGAAAGTCCGGGAACAACATATCAAAGAACCTGTGGAATGCAGGCAGCTTTTGATTGACAGTATCAAGGAACAGATGGATGTAGGCGAGACAGCCTATGAATTCGAAGAAAAGACATCCGTTGTGTTTGTAATCGGCGTCAACGGGGTCGGTAAAACGACGACGATTGGCAAGCTGGCAGGGAAATTCCATGACCAGCATAAAAAGGTGATTCTGGCAGCGGCGGATACATTTCGGGCGGCAGCAGGTGAGCAGCTGAAAGAATGGGCAAACCGCGCAGAGGTGGAGATGATCGGCGGGCAGGAGGGCGCAGACCCGGCATCCGTTGTATATGATGCGGTAGCCGCCGCGAAGGCGAGGAAAGCAGACATACTCCTGTGTGACACAGCAGGAAGGCTCCACAATAAGAAGAATCTGATGGATGAGCTGAGAAAGATCAGCCGTGTGATCGAGAGAGAATATCCCGAGGCATATAAGGAGACACTTGTTGTACTCGATGCCACGACCGGACAGAATGCCCTCGCACAGGCAAAGGAATTCAATGAAGTAGCAGATATAACGGGAGTCATCCTGACAAAGATGGACGGTACGGCAAAAGGCGGAATCGCCGTTGCCATACAGGCCGAGCTCGGTATCCCGGTAAAATATATCGGAGTCGGTGAGACGATTGAGGATTTACAGAAGTTTGATGCAGATGAATTTGTAAATGCATTATTCTACAGTGGGCAAACTGAAGAGGAATAGCCAAAAAGAAAGAAGGGGTAAAATGTTAACGTTAGAGAAGTTTGAAGAAGCAAGTGAACTCGTAAAACAGGTAACCAACCCGACCAAGCTGGTTTTTAGTGATTATCTGAGTGAACTGAGCGGCGGGAAAGTGTATCTGAAGCCAGAAAACATGCAGCACACAGGTGCATATAAGCTGCGCGGCGCGTACTACAAGATCAGCACACTGTCCGAGGAGGACCGGCAAAAGGGGCTGATCACGGCATCAGCCGGCAACCATGCCCAGGGGGTGGCATACGCGGCAAAGAAATACGGCTGTAAGGCAACCATCGTCATGCCCACGGTTACTCCGCTGATTAAGGTGAACCGTACTAAGAGCTATGGCGCCGAAGTTATTCTTTACGGGGACGTTTATGATGATGCATGTGCTTATGCATATGAACTGGCGGAGAAGGAAGGGTATACGTTTGTACACCCGTTTGACGATCTCGATGTCGCAACAGGGCAGGGAACGATCGCAATGGAGATTGTGCAGGAACTTCCCACAGTAGATTACATCCTTGTCCCGGTCGGAGGGGGCGGACTTATTACAGGTGTGGCTACACTCGCCAAAATGCTGAACCCGAAGATCAAAGTGATCGGCGTGGAGCCGTCTGAGGCTGCCAGCATGACGGCGGCTTTAAAGGCCGGGGAAGTCGTGGAGCTTGAGAGTGCCAATACGATTGCAGACGGTACTGCCGTGAAGGCGGTCGGTGTCCAGAACCTGCCTTACGTACAGGAAAACGTTGACGATATCCTTCTGGTTGACGATGACGAGCTGATTGGCGCTTTCCTCGATATGGTGGAGAATCATAAAATGATCGTGGAAAACTCAGGCCTTTTATCCGTTGCGGCACTTAAGCAGCTGGACTGCAAAGGAAAGAAAGTAGTCTGTATCTTAAGCGGCGGCAACATGGATGTGATTACGATGTCTTCAATCGTGCAGCACGGCCTGATCCAGAGAGACAGGATATTCTCCGTATCTGTCCTGCTTCCGGATAAGCCGGGTGAGCTGGTGAGCGTCGCTTCCACGATTGCAGACCAGCAGGGTAACGTAATCAAACTGGAGCATAATCAGTTTGTAAGCACGAACAGAAACGCGGCTGTGGAATTGAGGATTACAATGGAAGCCTTCGGGACAGAACACAAACATAAAATACTGGATGCACTGGAAGCAAAAGGATTCCGTCCGAAACTAATCAGTGCGAAGTTATATTAATCAGGAGCTGGATATGGAACGTAAAAAGCCGCAGTCAGGGGAAATCTATACACACTTTAAAGGCAGGCAGTACAAGGTGCTGAATGTAGCTATACACACGGAAACGGGGGAAGAACTGGTCATATACGAGGCAATGTACGGCAGCCGGGGAATTTACGCCCGCCCGCTTGCCATGTTTTTAAGCCCTGTTGACAGAGAAAAATATCCCGATGCCGGTCAGAGATACCGGTTCGAACTGGCCGGAAGAGATGAGGGACAGAAAGCAGCTTCTGAAACAGAAGGCGAGGGCAAGAAAGCAGAGCCGTCATTGATTATGCAGTTTTTAGACTGCAGGTCAAATGAAGAAAAACTGAGGTTCCTCTATCAGCACCGTACTGAGGTAAAAGAGTCCTTCCTGACAACGGCAGCAGAGAGTCTCGGCAGTGTTCTGACGGAAAAGACGACAGAACTCAGATACGAAGAACTCATGAGTTATCTACGGATGAAGATCAAATATGAGACAGGCAGATTAAGATAAAAATCAAAGAACCGGATCACTAAATGAGGAAGTGATCCGGTCTTTTTTAAACTCTTTCGGAATTTCTCTTTTTTTCAAGCAGAGCGTGAATCTTATCAGTCGGGTTAAGAACAGCTCCGATTGTTGTATCGTGGTTCAGCGAATCGATGATCAGTGCAAGGAACTTACTCATATCCGCTGTTACGAAATAAGGCTTTTCCTTCACAACCGGAGGCAGATACGTAAGATTTGTTGCGATAACCCGGTCCAGATAGCCTTTTTCATAATACTCATCAAATTTGCCAAACCCTTCGGTAAACAGTCCGAATGTTGTACACACAAAAACACGTCCGGCCTTTCTGTCCTTGAGCTGCTTAGCAACATCCAGCATACTCTCACCGGATGAAATCATATCATCTACAATGATAACATCCTTGCCCTCGACATCATCTCCGAGGAATTCATGGGCAACAATCGGGTTCTTTCCGCCTACGACAGTAGAATAGTCGCGTCGCTTGTAGAACATCCCCATGTCGACACCGAGAATATTAGAAAAGTAGACTGCACGATGCATTGCACCTTCATCGGGGCTGATAATCATCAGGTGCTCCTTGTCTACCTTTAAGTCTGGTACGGAGCGGAATAAAGCCTTCATAAACTGGTAAGGCGGGTTAAAGCTGTCGAATCCATTCAGCGGGATTGCATTTTGCACCCTTGGGTCGTGTGCATCAAAGGTAATGATATTGGATGCCCCCATGTCAATCAGCTCTTTCAGTGCGATTGCACAATCCAAAGACTCTCTTTTCGTGCGCTTATGCTGACGGCTTTCATACATAAATGGCATAATAACGTTGATGCGGCGTGCTTTGCCTGTGGCGGCGGAAATAATTCTTTTCAGGTCCTGGTAATGGTCGTCCGGGGACATGTGGTTAACATGGCCGTTGAGGGTATAGGTCAGGTTATAGTTGCATACATCTGTCATAATGAATAAATCAGTCCCGCGGATAGTTTCTTTGAGAATCCCTTTGGCTTCACCGGAGCCAAAGCGCGGACAGCAGCAGTCTACGAGGTAATTATGGGATTCATAATTGACATAGAGGGGGGAAGGCTTTACTTCACAAATTGTATTTTCGCGGAAAGATACAATATAGTCATTTACCTTTCTCCCCAGTTCTTTACAGCTTTCCATAGCAGCGATCTTAAGCGGCGCGACAGGAAGTGTCTTTTCTAACAGTTCGATGTTTGACATGATTTTCTCCTATGTTCGACGAAATTAAGACCGGAAAATCCCAGTCTCTTACATATAGGTTATATCATTTTTTTGAATGAAATTCAAGCATGGCTTTCGCAGGGGAGGGTTTTATGATATAATAAGGTTACTGTGCGCATAACAGTAAATATGATACAGCAGGAAAATAAGGAGTTAAGAAATATATGAAACATGTACACGTTGTAAGCCAGGTAGAACCGGGGAGCATCGGTGAAGAAATGGGGATCGGGCCCGGGGACAAGCTTCTGGGCATCAACGGCAATGAAATTTCGGACGTATTTGATTATTATTACTATATGGAAGCGGAAGAAGTTCTATTGTTAATAGAGAAACCCGATGGAGAACAGTGGGAGCTGGAGATTGAAAAGGATGAGGATGAAAGTCTGGGACTTCAGTTTGAGCAGAGTCTGATGGATGAGTACCGTTCCTGCAGGAACAAGTGCATGTTCTGCTTTATAGACCAGATGCCGGAAGGAATGCGTGATACCTTGTACTTTAAGGATGATGATTCAAGGCTTTCTTTCCTGCAGGGAAACTATATTACACTGACCAATATGAGTGAGGAAGACGTAGAAAGGATCGTAAGATACCATCTGGAGCCGATTAATATATCATTCCAGACGACGAACCCGGAACTCAGGTGCAGGATGCTCCATAACAGGTTTGCAGGAGATGCACTGAAAAAGGTGGACATCCTGTATCAGGGCGGAATCCAGATGAATGGGCAGATCGTGCTCTGTAAGGGCGTGAATGACAAGGATGAGCTGGAGAGAAGCATCCGTGACCTGACAGGCTACCTGCCGTTTTTACGGAGCGTATCTGTCGTTCCGGTAGGACTGACAAAGTACAGGGACGGCCTGTATCCTTTGGAGCCTTTCACAAAAGAGGACGCGAGGGAAGTTTTAAAAACGATCCATGCGTGGCAGGATAAAGTCTATGAGGAATATGGAATCCATTTTATCCATGCGGGAGACGAATGGTATATTCTGGCCGAAGAGGAACTCCCTGAGGAGGAACGCTATGACGGCTATTTGCAGCTGGAGAACGGCGTGGGAATGCTGCGTCTCTTATTCGATGAATTTGAAGAAGGATTAAAGGCGCTTGAAGGAGATTTGCGAAAAAGAGAGATATCACTTGCAACCGGCAGGCTTGCATACCCATATTTAAAGCGGATGCTGGGAAGACTAAGAGAGAAGTTCCCAAATGTCCTCGTCCGTCTCTATCCGATCGAGAATCATTTCTTCGGGGAGCGCATCACAGTTTCCGGACTGATCACCGGACAGGACCTGACGGAACAGCTGAAAGGGAAGGAACTGGGGGCGGCACTTTTGCTTCCCTGCAACATGCTCCGCATCGGGGAAGAAGTGTTTTTGGATGATTTTACGGTCCAGGATGTGGAGAATGCTTTACAAGTTCCGGTAGATATTGTAAAATCAAGCGGGCAGGATTTCATAAATGCTGTATTGGGCCCGCATACAGATTAAGAAAGGTAGTTATATAATATGAGTAAACCAGTAGTAGCGATTGTAGGAAGGCCGAATGTTGGAAAATCTACACTATTCAATGCTCTGGCAGGAGAGATGATATCAATTGTCAAAGATACACCGGGAGTGACAAGGGACCGTATTTATGCGGATGTCAGCTGGCTGGACAGAGAGTTCACCCTGATAGACACAGGTGGTATCGAACCGGACAGTAAAGACATTATCCTTGCACAGATGAGGGAACAGGCGCAGATTGCCATTGACACGGCGGATGTTATTATTTTTATTACAGATGTAAGACAGGGGCTGGTAGATTCTGACTCTAAAGTGGCAGATATGCTGAGGAGGTCAGGAAAGCCGGTTGTACTTGTCGTAAATAAGGTAGACAGCTTCAATAAGTTTATGCCGGATGTATACGAGTTTTATAATCTGGGAATCGGGGACCCGGTTCCGGTTTCCGCATCATCACGGCTCGGGCTCGGGGACATGCTGGATGCAGTGGCAGCATATTTCCCAGAGGGGTCAGGAGAAGAGGAGGAAGACGACAGACCGAGGATTGCAATCGTCGGGAAACCGAATGTCGGAAAGTCTTCTATTATTAATAAGCTCTTGGGCGAAAACAGGGTGATTGTCTCTGACATCGCAGGAACTACGAGGGATGCCATTGATACAGACATTGTACACAATGGAAAGGAATATATTTTCATTGATACGGCTGGCCTGCGCAGAAAGAATAAGATCAAAGAGGAACTGGAGCGTTACAGTATCATCCGTACGGTAACGGCGGTTGAACGTGCCGATGTCGTGCTTATGGTGATTGATGCCGAGGAGGGCGTGACAGAACAGGATGCGAAGATCGCAGGAATCGCACATGAACGAGGAAAAGGGATCATCATTGTCGTAAATAAATGGGATGCCATAGAGAAAAATGACAAAACAACGAGAGAGTACGAGTCAAAGATCAGACAGGTCCTGTCTTATCTTTCTTATGCCGAGGTAATGTTCGTGTCTGCAAAGACAGGGCAGAGGCTGACGAAGCTTTACGATGTAATTGATATGGTCATTGAAAACCAGACGCTGCGCGTTGCAACGGGAGTCTTAAACGAGATCATGACCGAGGCAGTTGCGATGCAGCAGCCGCCGTCTGACAAGGGAAAGAGGCTGAAGCTGTATTATATTACGCAGGTTTCCGTGAAGCCGCCGACCTTCGTCATCTTTGTGAATGACAAAGAGCTGATGCATTTCTCATACACAAGATATCTGGAAAATAAGATCAGAGAGGCGTTCGGTTTCAGAGGAACATCACTGAAGTTCTTTATCAGGGAAAGAAAGGAAAAGGAGCAATAGTTATGGAACGTTTAGTCTGCCTTGTAATCGGTTATGTCTTCGGTCTTCTGCAGACAGGTTACCTCGTAGGGAAACTGAATCATATCGATATCCGGAAAGAAGGAAGCGGCAATGCCGGTTCGACAAATGCAGTGCGTGTCATGGGATGGAAAGCCGGCCTCATGACATTTGCAGGGGATGTATTGAAGTGCGTTCTGGCAATTTTTCTTGTACGTTATCTGTACCGCGGCAGTGAATATCTGCCGCTCCTTGCCATGTATGCCGGTATGGGCGCAACGCTGGGACATAATTTCCCGTTTTATCTGAAGTTCAAGGGAGGAAAAGGAATTGCCGTTCTTGCCGGCCTGGTCGTATCAACGAATCCGGCTATGGTCCCGATTCCGCTGGCTGCATTTTTAATCGCGGTTATATTTTCGAGATATGTATCCCTCGGGTCACTCCTTGCATCTACGCTGTTTTTTATAGAGGTAGCGACCTTTGGACAGTATGGGATTTTTAAAATGGCAGCTCCGTATCTTTATGAAATGTACATATTAGTCCTGCTTCTCACGATTCTGGCATGGTACCGCCACAAGGAGAATATTAAGCGCCTGCTTGCAGGAGAAGAGAACCGGTTCGGATCAGGAAAAAAGAAGTAGTAAAAGTGGAGTAATAAAACAGATTCATGTGTAAAGGAGAAGAAATTATGGCAAATGTAGGTGTGTTAGGAGCCGGCAGCTGGGGAACAGCACTTTCCGTCCTGCTGTATGAGAATGGACATCAGGTGACTGTATGGTCTATTGATAAGGCTGAAGTAGAGATGCTCACGCTGAAAAGAGAGCATGAGACAAAACTGCCGGGAGTCAGACTGCCGGAGGACCTGATGATCACAAATGATCTGGAGGAAGCAGTAACAGGCAGGGATTTTCTTGTACTTGCGGTGCCGTCTCCATTTACGAGGGCTACGGCAAAGAGCATGAGTCCTTATATAAAAGAGGGGCAGATTATTGTGGATGTGGCGAAGGGAATCGAAGAGACTACCCTGATGACACTCTCCCAGCAGATCGAAGAAGAGATCCCACAGGCCGATGTTGCAGTTCTTTCCGGGCCGAGCCATGCCGAGGAAGTGGGAAGAAAGCTTCCGACGACGTGCGTGATCGGTGCGAAAACGAGAAAGACGGCAGAATACCTGCAGTCCATGTTCATCAGCCGTGTATTCCGCGTATACACGAGCCCGGACATCTTAGGGATTGAGCTTGGCGGTTCTTTGAAGAATGTCATTGCCCTGGCAGCAGGAATCGCGGATGGCCTCGGATACGGTGATAATACGAAGGCGGCCCTGATCACCAGGGGGATTGCGGAGATAGCAAGGCTTGGTGTTAAGATGGGCGGCAAGATTGAAACCTTCACCGGTTTGACAGGAATCGGAGATCTGATTGTTACATGTGCCAGCGTCCACAGCCGTAACCGGAAAGCCGGTTATCTGATCGGACAGGGCAGGACAATGGAAGAAGCGATGGAAGAAGTCAAGATGGTCGTAGAAGGTGTTTATTCGGCAAAGGCAGCGGCAAAGCTGGCAAGAAAATACGACGTATCCATGCCGATCGTCGATCAGGTTAATGCAGTCCTCTTCGCGGGCAAGAACCCGGCAGAGGCGGTAGACCAGCTGATGCTCAGGGAACTCAAGAGTGAACATTCGTCCCTTCCCTGGCCGGATGAAGTATAAGCAATGAGACATCCGTCAAATATTTTTCAGGATTGATTCATAAACCCCCTTTTCTGTGCATACATTGGTATCAGCAGAACAAGGGGGTATTTCTATGGATTCATTTCAGTTATACAAAGACATGAAAGCAAGAACAAACGGAGAAATGTATATCGGAGTCGTTGGTCCTGTTCGGACAGGCAAGTCAACCTTTATTAAGAGATTTATGGACCTGCTGGTGCTTCCGAATATGGCAGACGAACATGCAAGAGAAAGAACAAAGGATGAACTTCCCCAGTCCGCATCCGGTACAACGATCATGACAACAGAACCGAAGTTTGTGCCGAAGGAGGCAGCCACGATCAAGCTGTCCGATGATGCAGAAGTAAAGATACGCCTGATAGATTGTGTGGGATACATGGTTGATGGTGCATCCGGACATATAGAAAACGATGCAGAGCGTCAGGTAAAAACGCCCTGGTTTGAGTATGAGATACCATTTACAAAGGCCGCCGCGATCGGGACACAGAAGGTCATCCATGACCATGCGACGATTGGAATCGTCGTGACGACAGACGGAAGCATTGGTGACCTTCCGAGAGAAAATTACATAGCAGCGGAAGAAAAGACAATCAAGGAGCTCCAGTCCATCGGTAAACCGTTCATTGTCCTTCTAAACACAAAAAAACCATACACAGATGAAGCAAAATCACTCAAGGAGGAACTGGAGGAAAAATATAAAGTATCTGTCCTCCCGGTCAACTGTGAACAGCTTAGGACAGAAGATATCCATAACATTATGAGACAGGTGTTATTTGAATTCCCGATATCAGAGGTGGAATTCTATATTCCAAAGTGGGTGGAAATGCTATCCAGAGAACACAGGATTAAGGCAGACCTGCTCCAGAACGTAAAGGATATCATGGCTTCACTCAAAGATATCCGGAGTGCGTCAGGAGAGGCTCCGCAGACAGACAGCCCCTATATAGAAAAAGTGAATGTAGACAAAATCGAGATGGACACCGGGAAAGTAAAGATACGGATCGCGTTCGCAGAACAGTACTACTATGAAATCTTAAGTGAATTGACCGGGACGGACATCAAAGGAGAATACGAACTAATCACGGCTATGAAGGAACTTGCGGCCATGAAAGAGGAGTATACCCAGATCAAGGATGCTTTCGCAGATGTGAAAATGAAAGGATACGGTGTCGTAAGTCCGAAGAAGGAGGAAATCATGTTGGATGAACCGCAGATCATCAAGCAGGGAAATAAGTACGGAGTCAAGATCCACTCGGAGGCGCCTTCGATCCATATGATACGGGCCAATATAGAGACCGAGATCGCACCGATCGTCGGCAATGAGAAACAGGCACAGGATCTGGTAGAATACATCAAGGCCGAGAGTGAGACGCCCGAAGGGGTATGGGGAACGAATATATTCGGTAAATCCATTGAAGAACTGGTCATGGACGGAATGCGCAATAAGATTACAATGATTAACGATGAGAGCCAGGTAAAACTGCAGGATACCATGCAGAAAATCGTAAACGACAGCAACGGGGGGCTGGTCTGCATCATTATTTAAGGATGCTGGATACAGGACGCCGATGGCAGGACGTGTCCCAAAGCCGGCGGCACAGCGCCTGCTGGCTTAAAGTCCGGGGCGTTTCGCTTAGAAGCTGTAGACGAAAAAGGTGGGAAAAGAGAGGGATATGCCCACCTTTTTCGTCAACATCTTCTACTGCTTACTTTACGGACTTTTCACCAGCAGGCGCTGTGCCGCCGGCTTTGGGACATGTCCTGTCATCGGCTGGTGCATCCGTGCGCCATCCGGCAAGGAGGAGAGTGCAGGTGGATAGTTTGATAGGAAAGTTCGGTGTTTCATGAGCTTCTTATTTGTGTTATAATAATTCCCAGATGTATATCTATAATTTAAGGAAATAAAATAGGAGGGTACGATGAGCAGGCAGTATGAGAAGCTGGTGAAATGTTATGAATATTATCAGTCTGTGACGGATTTTTCCCCTCGTGTGGGGTTGATTCTTGGTTCGGGACTTGGAAATTATGCTAGAAATATGAAGGTGGTATGTGAAATTCCGTATGGTGATATTCCGGGGTTCCCTGTGTCTACGGTTGAAGGGCATGACGGGCGTTTTCTGCTGGGATATATTGGTATGGTGCCGGTTGCTGTCATGAAGGGACGTGTCCATTATTATGAAGGGTATTCTATCGAAGACGTTGTGCTTCCGGTGAGGCTTATGAAGATGATGGGGATTGAGAAGCTGTTCCTGACGAATGCCTCGGGCGGGATCAACCGGAAATTCCACGAGGGTGATTTTATGATGATCACAGATCAGATATCCAGTTTTGTCCCCTCTCCACTGATTGGTGAGAATGTGTCTGAACTTGGAACCCGTTTCCCGGATATGACGCATATTTATGATGTGGAACTGATGGGGCTGATACGGAATGTGGCACAGGAAGAACAGATCCAGATCCAGGAGGGTGTTTATGTCCAGACGACCGGGCCGAATTTTGAGAGTCCCGCGGAGATCCGTATGTTTGCGGCAATCGGGGCGGACGCAGTAGGCATGAGTACGGCTTGTGAAGCAATCGCTGCCCGCCATGCCGGGGTGAGGGTGTGCGGGATATCCTGTATATCGAATATGGCGTGCGGTATCACGGGGGAAGAGTTAAGCCATCTGGATGTGCAGGCAGTTGCGGACAGGCGGTCAGAGGAATTTGAACGTCTTGTAACGTGCATTATTGAAAAGATGTAGAAGGCCTGCGGTTACTATCTGCATGGTTTTGGGAAAGGATAGTTGCATGAATACTAGAATATATAATGTAAGAATTTTAACAATGGAGGCAGGTAAGAGTATTTTCCGGGGCGAGGTCTGGGTAAAGGGTGATACGATTGCTTATGTGGGCCCGTCTGTATTGGATGCTAAGGAGAAATGGGACAGGGAGATTGACGGTCAGGGGAATCTGCTTATGCCGGGTTTTAAGAATGCACATACGCACTCGGCGATGACGTTCCTTCGTTCCCATGCCGATGATATGAAACTGGATGAGTGGCTGAATAACAGGGTGTTCCCGGCGGAGGCAAAGCTTTGTGAAGAGGACATCTACTGGCTGAATAAGCTTGCGATCATGGAATATCTGACAAGCGGAATCACATCCGTGTTCGATATGTACCTGAGTAAGCCGGCAACACTCAGGACTGTGGAAGATACAGGATACCGCATGGTAATCTGTGAGAGTATCAATGACTTTGGAGGGACGGTCCGCGAAGTGGAAGACGACTATAAAAGATATAATCAGGACCCGGACAGGCTGATCTCTTACCAGCTCGGCTTCCACGCAGAATATACAACCGGAAGGCCTCTTATGGAGGAACTTGCGGGGCTCTCAGAAAAATACGGGATTCCGGTTTATGTGCATTGTTCAGAGACAAAAAAAGAGGTGGAAGACTGCAGGAGACGGACAGGTATGACTCCGGTAGGTTATATGGATTCGCTTGGTCTTTTCCGTCAGGGAGGCGGTATATTCCACGGTGTGCATATGGATGATGCGGATTTTGACATTCTAAAGCAGAGAAACCTTTATGTTGTGACGAATCCGGCTTCGAATCTGAAGCTTGCCAGCGGCATTGCACCGGTAAAACGTTATCTGGATATGGGAATTCCGGTGGCTATCGGAACGGACGGACCTGCAAGCAACAATTGTCTGGATATGTTCCGGGAGATGTTTTTGACGACAGGTCTCCAGAAAGCCATATGTGATGACCCGGAGGCAGTGCCTGCAATGGAGGTCCTGAAAATGGCGGTTGTGAACGGGGCACATGCAATGGGGCTGCCGGAATGTGATATTCTGGCAGAGGGCAGGAAGGCAGATATGATATTAATCGATCTGCAGCAGCCTAATATGCAGCCTCTGCAGAATATTGAGAAGAATCTTGTTTACAGTGGAAGCAAGCAGAATGTAAAGATGACGATGGTTGCAGGAAAGGTCCTTTATCAGGACGGGGAATACAATCTGGGGTCATCAAAGGAGGAAATATTTGCAAGGGCGAATGAGTCAGCCCGGCGCATTTTAGGGTAAATACAGGATTGTCCGGGAACACATTCTGAGGGGAAAGCGGATTCCGGATATGGGATGAAATGACAAGATACAGTGAGTTTATAATTAGAAAGGGGTACAATAGATGAAGGCAGCAATTTTTACAATAGATTCAGGCTTATATAAGGCAAAAAAAGAGAGTGCGGCAGCAAGTGCACTGAAGAGGATACTCGGACAGGTTGGTTTTGAAGTAAAGGCGGCAGGAGTCCTGCCCGAAGATAAAAAAGTACTGGCGGCGGTTATGAAGAGACTGGCGGACACACAGAGCGTAGATCTGATCCTGACAACAGGAGCTACGGGAATCCGCAGGCGGGACTGTGCACCGGATGTTGTGGAGGAGATATCCGACCGGCTTCTTCCGGGCATTCCGGAGGCGATCCGTGCCTATAATATCCGCTATACAAAGAAGGCGATCCTGAACCGCTCGGCCGCGGGAATCAGGAAGAATACGCTGATCGTGAATCTGCCGGACAGCGCGAAGGCTGCGAAGGAAAGTCTGGAATATATCCTGCCGGAATTAGTACAGGTTGTGGAGATATTAAGTTTATGATAAGAGTCACATATTTAAGCCACAGCGGGTTCCTCGTGGAGCTCGAACAGGCATATTTATTATTTGATTATTACAAAGGAGAACTGCCGGAGATAAAGGCGGGAAAACCGTTCTTTGTCTTTGTCAGCCATGCCCATTACGACCATTTCAGAAAGGATATTTTTAAACTCAGGGAATATATTCCGGAGATTTATTATATTTTATCGAATGATGTGGATGCACCGAAGAGGGAGGATACCGTCCTGGCCGGTCCGAATGAAGAACACATAATCGGCAGTCTGAAGGTGCGCACACTGCGCTCCACGGACGAGGGAGTTGCGTTTCTGGCCGAGTGCGGGGACTGTACTGTTTACCATGCAGGCGACCTGAACTGGTGGCACTGGGAAGAAGAGGGGAAAGCCTACAATACGATGATGCGCAGGAATTACCAGTATGAGATTAATAAACTGCACGGCGTGAAAATCGATGTGGCATTTGTCCCTGTTGACCCCAGACTGGGGGAACAGTATTTCTGGGGACTGGACTGTTTCATGAAACGGACGGATACACAGGCAGTATTCCCCATGCATTTCTGGGATAATTATGGTATATTTGACCGGATTGTACTCGAAAAAAGTGCAGAAGAGTATGTAGATAAGATATACAGGATTACAAAAGAAGGACAGACGTTTGAACTGGAGAAGAGGGAAGAAAAATCTTTTGCCGACAGCGTGAAAGAAATGATGGATTAGCAGATTGGAGAGTTGGAAAGTGATGCAGGTAAAGTTATATACAGACGGCGCGGCGAGAGGAAATCCGGACGGGCCGGGAGGATACGGTTCTGTGCTCGAATATGTGGACCAGAAGGGGACACTTCACACGAAGGAATTGTCACAGGGGTATGTGAAGACGACGAATAACCGGATGGAACTGATGGCTGTGATTGCCGGCCTGGAGGCACTGAACCGGTCCTGTGATGTCGAGGTGTATTCCGATTCGAAGTATGTAGTGGATGCATTTAACCAGCACTGGGTGGATGGATGGCTGAAAAAAGGATGGAAGCGCGGCAAGAATGAACCGGTGAAGAATGTGGACCTCTGGAAGCGCCTGCTTGCGGCAAAGGAGAAGCACAATGTTGTGTTCCACTGGGTAAAGGGACATGACGGGCATCTCCAGAATGAGCGGTGTGATGAACTTGCGACAACGGCGGCTGACGGCAGCGGACTGATTGTTGATGAAGGGCTTGCCAGATGAGTGAATACATAGTATAATGTACATCTGAGTTAAGTAAGACAGACAATCGCGGCTGCATGCGCCGAAAGGCCGCAGACGAGGAAAGTCCGGGCTTCACAGGGCAGGATGCCGGATAACGTCCGGTGGAGGTGACTCCAAGGCCAGTGCAACAGAAATAAACCGCCGGGAGGACATATCTGACCCAGTGCCAGATATAATTTCCGGTAAGGGTGGAAAGGCAGTGTAAGAGACTACCGCCTCGCTGGTAACAGAGAGGGCACATGTAAACCCCATCCGAAGCAAGACCGAATAAAAGCGGTGTGGCGGCCCGTCACGCTTTAGGTAGGTCGCTTGAGCCTGATGGCGACATCAGGCCTAGATAGATGATTGTCCAATGACATAACCCGGCTTATCGTCTTGCTTAACCAGGTGAATTGAGAGAAGAATATGTATGGTGCCGCAGTTGACTTTGCAGCATCATTTTTTGTACGATAAAGGAAAACTTTATAATAATAGCAGATACGGAAAGGCTGATGAAAAAATGGGAATGAGAATCAATGCACAGCTGCCCATGCCGGCAGATTTAAAGGCGGAATACCCGCTGTCAGATACAGTAAAGAAACTTAAGAAGAGAAGAGACCGGGAAATCCGGGATATTTTTACCGGGGAGTCTGATAAATTTATCGTACTGGTAGGTCCCTGTTCGGCAGACAACGAGGATGCCGTATGCGAGTATGTGGACAGACTGGCCAGAGTCAATGAGGAAGTCTCTGATAAACTGATGATTATTCCGCGTATCTATACGAATAAGCCCCGTACAACCGGAGAGGGATATAAAGGGATGCTGCATCAGCCGGAGCCTGATCAGGCGCCGGACCTTCTGGCAGGAATTATAGCCATCAGGAAGATGCACATCCGTGCGATCCAGCAAAGCGGCCTGACGGCAGCGGATGAGATGCTGTATCCTGAGAACAGGAGTTATCTGGATGACATTCTTTCTTATGAGGCGATCGGGGCCCGTTCTGTTGAGAACCAGCAGCACCGCCTGACGGCTAGCGGCATGGATATCCCGATCGGCATGAAGAATCCGACCAGCGGTGATTTTTCCGTGATGCTGAACTCCGTCGTTGCAGCGCAGAGTTCCCATACGTTTATCTACAGGGAGATGGATGTGACAACGGACGGAAATGATCTGGCACATGTCATCCTGCGTGGCGGTGTGGATAAATATGGTACCTGTATACCGAACTATCATTATGAGGATTTGATGCGCCTTCTGGAAATGTATGGACAGAAAGGCCTGAAGAATCCGGCGGCAGTGATTGATGCCAATCATTCAAATTCTAACAAGCAGTACAAAGAGCAGATCAGGATTGTGAGCGAGGTACTCCACAGCAGGAACTATAATCCGGATCTGAAGAAGCTTATCAAGGGCGTAATGATAGAGAGCTATCTGGAAGAAGGATGCCAGAGCATCGACAGTGAACGGGTATATGGAAAGTCTATTACAGACCCGTGTCTCGGATGGGAGGATACGCGCCGGCTTATCTATAAAATTGCAGAGAATATTTAACACAGGAACGAATTGACAAGAGTGGGAAAGATACAGGCGAACTATGTACAGCAGAATACTTCGTGCAATCTATAAAATAGAGAATAACCATGTGTTTTCAGCAGTGAAGAAGGGATTTACACTTTTAATCCCTGTTCTTCTCGTGGGTTCTTTTGCGCTTTTATTCCTTAATTTCCCAATTCCTGTGTTTCAGAAATTTATTGCAGAATGGGCGGGGGGAGTCTTATCGACATCCCTGCACTTTCTCTTTGATTCAACGGTTGGTTTCATGTCTATATATCTTGTGGTCAGCATCAGTTATTATTATTCCTCTGAAATGAAGGAACGTGATGGGTTTCTTCAGGTGATGGCTATGGTAGTATCTGTGGTTTGCTTTGCGGCTTCTTTTGGAGCGGCTGGTGGTTCTATGGAACTAAGTGACTTAGGTCCTGTCGGGGTATTTACAGCGATGTTTTCTTCCGTGGCTGCGACTAAGCTGTTCTACTTTTTTTATGGAAAGATCTCAGCAGCACACAGATTCCGGTCCAGAGGGGCGGACGTGGATTATAGAAATTCACTTTCTGCAATTTATCCCCTTCTTCTGTGTGCGCTTATTTTTATCGGAATGAATCTGACTATCCAGACAGTCTTTAAAGTAGATAACTTAAACGATCTTGTGACAGATGGCATAGTATTTTTGTTCCACAATATCAATGATGGGTTAGGCGCCGGAATCCTGTATGTTGTTGTACTGGATATTCTGTGGGTATTCGGTATACACGGGGGCAATGCGCTGGAGCAGGTGGCACAGACGTATCTGGTCCCGAATGACAATGCAGCGGGAGTGATTATATCCAAATCCTTTTTGGACAGTTATGCATTGATAGGGGGCTGCGGGGCGGCAATCTGCCTCCTGGCGGCGCTGCTCATCTTTTCCAAAGGAAAGGATAACCGGCAGCTGGCTTACTCCGCATCCGGTGCGGTTTTGTTTAACATTAATGAGATCCTTGTGTACGGACTTCCCGTTGTGCTGAATCCGGTTCTGATCATTCCCTTTATTCTGACCCCGGTAATTTCCCTCCTCATCGCGTATGGTTTTGCCACAATGGGATTTCTGCCGATACTGGGAAGGACTGTGACATGGACGACACCTGTTTTATTTAGTGGGTATTTATCCTCCGGTTCATGGAGGGGCGTGGCCGTGCAGCTGGTGATTCTGGCAGCAGGGACAGGGGTTTATGCCCCCTTTGTATGCCTTGCACAGAAAGTAAAAGAACAACAGGCAAAGATGCTTTTAAATGAGCTGACTGCTTATTTTAAACTGGTGCAGCAGGAGGGGCGGGACGTCCATCTTATGGAACAGCATGACAGCAAAGGACTGCTGGCTCGGAATATGGCAGAGCAGCTTCGGATCGATGTCGAACAGGAGCGGCTGACGATGGGGTATCAGCCGCAATATCATAAAGAGCATGGTCTGACAGGTGCAGAGAGTCTGCTTAGATGGAGATATATGGACTACCCGGTTTACCCTCCTCTGGTAGTGGCTCTGGCGAAGGAGGATGGTTTCTTTGACCGGCTGACACAGGTTGTGGTAAAAACATCCATGAAAGCATGTAGTGAACTTTTAAGAGAGGGCAGTGCATTGACGATATCGGCAAACATATCGGCTGACCAGATGGATTCAGAACAGTTTATCAATCGTGTTATCCGTATGGCGGAAACATATGGAGTATCGGGGCATTATTGCCTCGAGGTGACAGAAGAGTCAGCGGTTGACCGGATGGAAGAGATTCCGCACCATATCAGCAGGCTGAAGTCGGCAGGGATTCTGGCAGCAGTCGATGATTTCAGCATGGGCAGGACCAGCCTTATGTATCTACAGACATCCAGTTTTTACGCTGTAAAACTGGATGGAAGACTGGTACAGGGGCTTCTGGAAAATGAGCGGAATCAGGAGATCATTGCATCAATTGTATCTCTTGGAACCAATCTTGGATTTGTTGTGATGGCAGAATACGTAGAGACAGAAGAGATCCGTGAAAAGTTAGAGTCTCTGGGATGTAATCTATATCAGGGATATTTATACAGTCCGGCGGTTCCGCTGGAGCGGCTGAAAGAAATTGTGAAAGGCAGTCAGCCAAAAAAATAGCAGCATTTGTAAGGTCAGAGTGTGCAGGCAGGTCAGGATTGTGGGAAATGCAAATCTAAAGCAGCCTGTACACTTTTTTTTATTTACAAATGTTACAGTAGGAGTTATACTGGTAACAGAAAGATAGTTCCGCTTCGCGGATTTACGAACAAGAGGGAGGAGGACTATATGAAAAAACACGATACCGAAGTCGTTAAACTTGAGATTTGGGATGAATTTGTAAAGCATTTCAGAAATGAGAGAACAGCCGCAGCTTATCTGACTGAGATAGCGGAATTTGAACGAATCAGCAAAAAGTCCTTTTTCGCCAGTGGTGCAAAGGAGGCGGAAAGATATTACAAATGGCTGAAGAACAGAGAAGAATGCGGTGAAATAAGCGGAAGTACGCTAGGAAAAAAGTTCTGGGAATTACATTCTTTTGCATCCTTTGCAGAAAAATGGAGTGGGATGTACGGGGTACAGCCGGGGTTCGAGGACTGTTTTTTCCCTTGGCTGAGGGAAGCAGGGCATCAGGAAAAGCTGGTACACATTATCCCGGTAGAAGATATGGATGCTTTATACCGGGCGGCGCAGGAGGACAAAATGGCTTATACAATCATTACCATCATCCACAGAGTCGGGTTATCGTCCAGAGAAATCTCGGAATTAAGACCCGGCGATTTTGCCTCTTATGACAATGGTGTATTCGCACATATAAGAAGCAGGGAAGAACTTTGTTTCATTCCGGCGGACGTTGTACAAATACTGAATCAGTTTCTGGAAGAAAGAGAGGATTTCGAATTCCTTTTTTACAATAGAAAAGGAGATCCATTAAATAAAATGTTCATCAGCAGGATGCTGAAAAAATATACGGGACTGGCAGGAATACCATCTTACAGTGCCGAGAAGATACGGACGACCTGTGGCGTTACAATGTCCGCATATGGTGCAACAGCGCGACAGGTTGCCAGACAGATGGGGATTACAGGGACACAGATTCGAAAATATCAGAACAGGCAGTATAAGGATAATCTGAGAGTCAGGGCAAATGAACTGGTAAAGATACGGATAGAACCGCCAGTGTAGATGAATTGGTAAAATATTCTGAAAATGAAGGTGCATAGGGGTCAGACCCCTATGCACAATGTTGGTACTACTTATTATCGTTATATTTTTCCTCACAGTATTTACAACGGTATATCTGATTTTCTTCGTCTGTCAATACAAAGACATGTTCCAGCCCCTGCTCAATGGAAGTGATGCAGCGGGGATTTCTGCAGCGCAGGACATTTCGAATTTCTTTTGGAAGTGTCAGGCGCTTTTTCTCTACAATCTCTTCGTTTTGGACGATGTTGACTGTTATTTTATGGTCGATGAAACCGAGAATGTCTAAATCCATGAAATCGATCGGGCATTCTATTTTCATGATGTCTTTCTTGCCCATTTTGCTGCTTTTTGCATTCTTTATGATTGCCACGCAGCAGTCTAATTTATCAAGATGTAAGTATTTATAAATTTCCATGCTTTTGCCGGCTTCGATGTGGTCGAGTACAAAACCTTCGGAGATACGGCCAACGTTCAAAGTGTTTTTCAACATAATGTTCCTTCTTTCTTCTAATCTGGGTGTATGTTAGTCTACATGAATATCCAGCAGAGTGAGGATCAGTGCCATGCGGACATAGACTCCGTACTGCATCTGCTTAAAATATGCTGCACGAGGGTCATCGTCTATTTCCACGGATATCTCGTTCACCCTCGGAAGTGGGTGAAGTACATACATATCCTCAGGTGCAAGCTTCATTTTCTTCTTATCTAATATATAGAAGTCTTTCATACGCACATAGTCTTCTTCATTGAAGAAACGTTCTTTCTGGACTCTTGTCATATACAGGATGTCGAGTTCAGGCATTGCATCTTCCAGACGGACGACTTCTTTATAGGAAATGTTCTGTTTGTCCAGTACATCATGGCGCATATAGTCAGGAAGTCTCAGTTCTTCAGGTGAAATCATGACGAATTTGATGCCGGTGTAGCGCACAAGTGCATGAATCAGTGAGTGTACGGTACGCCCGAATTTCAGGTCGCCGCAGAGGCCGATTGTCATATTGTTCAGACGGCCTTTGACGTTTAAAATTGTCAGCAGGTCAGTCAGTGTCTGGGTTGGATGCTGATGCCCGCCGTCACCGGCATTGATGACCGGGATGGAAGAATGCTGGCAGGCAACCATCGGTGCGCCTTCTTTCGGATGACGCATGGCACAGATATCTGCATAGCAGGAAATCGTCCGGATCGTATCAGAAACGCTCTCTCCCTTGGCAGCAGAACTGGAATCTGCGGAAGAAAATCCCATAATGCTTCCCCCCAGGTTCAGCATGGCAGCCTCATGGCTCAATCTTGTCCGGGTACTTGGCTCATAAAATAAAGTAGCCAGTTTTTTCCCGTCACAGGCATGTGCATATTTGTCAGGATGTGCCTCTATATCCTGCGCAAGAGTTAAAAGTTCGTCAAGTTCCTCTACGGAAAAATCCAGAGGACTCATTAAATGTCTCATAAAAAACCTCCTCGTATGCCCCAGGGCATATTAATCTTATCAGTATTTCAGCCATTTTAGAGATTATTGGGATAGTACACTAATAATTCCCGGGCCGACTTGCGTTTTGGCGGTTCCGGCTCTGATTCCGGATAACCAATTGCAATTAATGCAGCAAGTTCCTGATCTTCTGGTATGTTTAGAAGTTCTGTGATACCATCTTCATCAAAAATCCCCATGATTACCGTGCCGAGCCCATATTCTTTAGCGGCAAGGCAAAACGTCTGGCATGCAATCCCCACATCACACATCTGCCATCTGTCGCCCTTTTTCGTCGAATAAGAACCATCGCGCTCGAAACCACACCGCCCCTTTATGAAGGTGACAGCGATCAGCATTGGTGCCTGCCGGATAATATTCGCATTGTGCTCACGGGTGAATTCATCGGCAATCTTTCCGAGAAGGGAAGAATCTTCGATTGCGATATAACGGGTAATCTGAGTGTTTTTCCAAGATGGAGAATAGGATGCTGCATCCACAATTGAATTAATAATTGAATGGTCAATCGGGTCCGGCTTGTATTTACGGATACTTCTCCGGGTTTTGATGCAATCAATCACGTTCATTTGTATACCTCCCTGTCTGAAATTGTGTTACTGTGTACGTCCTATGGGCGAACACAGTAACCTGAAATTCTCTTCAACTAATCATATACTAAAACAGGGTGATTTTCAACAAGAAATTTATGAGTTTTTTTAGAGGCATATCTGGTTGTTACTGTTCACACCCTGCGGGCGTGCACAGTAACGGCATCTGCCCATTAAAAGTCGCCTGCGGCGAGGGGCAGATGCCCCGACACCATCACTTTATCGGCCCCGATGCCGTGCAGCTAGGTGCACGGCACGGTGTGAACAGTAACATCTGGTTAACGCAGGATTTTTTCAAACAGCAGTCCTGCACCGAACCATAAGGGGGCATAATCGAATCTTATGAGTCCTTTCAGATTATATTTGGACTTGCTGTAGTCCCAGGGACACGCGTGATGCTTTTTCAAAAAGCTGCCGGAGAGGAACTCACCGGCAAAGATACAGCAGGTATACACGCTGCCGCGCAGAAACGGGCTCTTCCCTTTCAGGAGACGGCAGACAGGGGTCAGCAGACAAGCTGCCCCATAAATCGGGAACATCCAGATGGAAGTCCGTCCGACCAGAGTGAATTCTTTTCGTTTAAAGGAATGCAGGGCTGTGAATATAATCTCCATGCACCAGCCTACGGTGCCGCATATAATAAATTTGTTCTTCATGGTAAGAAGTATGTTTAGGACAGGGGAATTTTATACGCAGTTTATGTTAAAAAACAGCCTGAACGGAAAAAATGGTTGGATTATACAGTTAAATGTATTATAATATTTCTTAGTTTGTGCAAAGGAGAAATAAAAATGGCTACATTGGAAGAACTGAGAATGCAGTTGGATGAGATCGATGACCAGCTTGTAAATCTGTATGAAAGCAGGATGCAGGTATGCAGGGAAGTCGGGGAACTGAAGGTAAATACAGGCAGAAAAGTGTTTGACCGGCAAAGAGAGCGGGAAAAGCTGGAGGCAGTATCTGCAAAGGTATCCGGGGATTTTAACAAGAAGGGAATTCAGGAACTGTATGAACAGCTTATGTCCATGAGCAGAAAGTTGCAGTACCAGCAGCTGGTTGGGGCCGGCGCACTCGGACGCCTTCCATTTATTGAGGTGGATTCACTGGACAAATCAAATGCCAGGGTGGTATTCCCGGGGGTGGAAGGCGCTTACAGCCAGGCTGCCATGCAGCATTATTTCGGTGAGAACTGCAACAGTTTCCATGTGCGTACATTTCGGGATGCGATGGAAGCGATTGAGGAAGGGTCTGCCGATTATGCGGTTCTTCCGATTGAGAATTCGTCAGCAGGTGCTGTCGATGAGATGTACGATCATCTTGTAGAGTTTGAAAATTACATAGTAGGTGAAACAGTGATCCCTATTACACATACACTTGCCGGCCTGCCGGGAACGAAACTGGATGATATCCAGCGGGTGTATTCAAAAGGAGTAGCACTTCTGCAGGCATCACGTTTTCTGAATGAACACGGTAACTGGCAGCAAATCAGTGTGGCTAATACGTCTATCGCGGCCAAGAAGGTCCTGGATGACCAGGATTACACCCAGGCGGCTGTGTGCAGTGCATATGCGGCTAAAGTTCATGGATTGTCTGTACTTGAAGAAAATATCAATGATGTGCCGAATAACTCCACAAGGTTTATCGTTGTAACGAATCAGAAGATTTTCCTTCATGATGCGTCAAAGATCAGTATCTGCTTCGAGGTGCCCCATGAGAGTGGTTCGCTGTACCACATCCTGTCTCACTTCATATATAATGACCTGAACATGACAAAGATCGAATCCCGCCCGATTGAGGGAAGAAACTGGGAGTACCGTTTTTTCGTGGATTTTGAAGGGAATATGGCGGATGCAGCGGTGAAAAATGCAATCAGGGGCCTTCGGGAAGAAGCCAGAAATCTGAAGATACTCGGGAATTATTAAAACAGGAACGGACAGGAAAGAGGAACAGATATGCGTACGAATGAATTAATGCTCTATAAAAATATGGAATATGGGGAACTTCTTCTGGATATGACATTTTTGATAGAGAATTATGAGAATGAATATTATAACAGGGAAGACTTAAGAAGCCTGCTCTTTGAATGTGTGAATGCGCTGCTGGAGCTGTCAGTGAGCCACGGTTTTGAAGGAAATCTGTGGCACACGTATCTGACATTTCTTCTGGCAAGCGATGAGAATGCATACAGCACCTCCTGTGAGATCGTAGGCCCGGTGGATGGAAGCATCAACGATATTGCACTTCAGGACTTCGGGGTTTTCAAAGAATTGTTTGATTATGATTTCAGCAGGCTGGAGGAAATACTGGACGTAAAATGTTTCTCAGTTCTGCTGGATTATCAGAGCATCAATGAAGGCAGCAAGGTCTTCAATAAACGCATCAGGGACAGAATCTGCGGGCTTGCAAAAGCTCTTGGAAATGCCGGAAGCGTGGGGATGTTCAAAAATATACTGACCCAGTTCTATAAGGAATTTGGCGTGGGAAAGCTCGGTCTGCATAAGGCATTCCGTGTGGAACACCCGGAAGAGGAAGGCGTACAGATCGTGCCGATCACGAATATTGCACATGTGCATCTGGATGATCTGGTCGGATATGAGATCGCAAAAAAGAAACTCATCGATAATACACGGGCATTTGTGGAAGGCAGGAGGGCAAACAACTGTCTTCTGTACGGTGATGCGGGAACAGGAAAGTCGTCTTCCATCAAGGCAATCCTGAATCAGTATTATGACCAGGGGCTGAGGATGATCGAGGTTTATAAGCACCAGTTTCAGGACCTGAATGATGTGATCACGCAGATAAAGAACAGGAATTATAAGTTTATTATTTATATGGATGATCTCTCATTCGAAGAATTCGAGATAGAGTATAAATACTTAAAGGCTGTCATCGAAGGCGGGCTGGAAAAGAAACCGAATAACGTACTGATCTATGCCACCTCAAACCGCAGGCATCTTGTGCGCGAGACATTCAAGGATAAGGCGGACCGGGACGAAGAATTGCATACGAATGATACAGTTCAGGAGAAACTGTCATTGGTAGCCAGATTCGGGGTGACAATCTATTTTGGTTCTCCGGACAAAAAAGAATTCCAGATGATTGTAAAAGAACTGGCAAAACAGAATGGAATTAAAATGCCCGAGCAGCAGCTGCTCCTCGAGGCAAATAAATGGGAACTGACCCACGGCGGCCTTTCAGGCCGTACGGCACAGCAGTTTATTGACTATCTTCTCGGATGTCAGTAAGACGTGTGTACAGCAGCCCCAGAACAAAAAAGAAGGATATTTCATGAATAAAATTGCAAAAAAAACAGGGAGTGTACTTTTGCTGCTCATTTTCTGTGTAGTTCTTACAGCAGGATGCAGCGGAAAACTGACTCCTAAAAAATTAATGTCATCGGTTTCTAAGAATCTTGCAGGGGCGGAATCCATAACTAATACGCTGAGTATGCATATAGAACTGGAAGATGTACTGGATACAATGAAGATTTCGATGGACATGACGATGGAAAATACTGCAAAACCGAAGGCTGGCCATGCGAAGGGGACGGCAGAGGTGAATTTCAGCGGAAATAAGGTAGGCAGCGGTATCGAGATATATCAGGTAAATGAGGGCGATGAATTTGTAACATACAGCAGTATGTATGATAAGTGGAGCAGAGAAGCTGCCAGCAGCGCCGGGAAGAGTACGTTTAACGGCAATCTTTTCGAGGAGGCGGGCGCATCCATTAATTCATTCCGCCTGGCAGAGCAGAGTGTAGAGGTAGGCGAAAAGGAATGCTATGAGATGTACGGGGATATAACAGGAAAAGAACTGCTGCAGTTTATGGGGCTGGATATGATGGGTGCATTTGGTCTGGTAGAAATCCCGGATGAAGATGCAATTGCAAATCTGGCAGTTCCGGTTACGATAGACGTATATCAGGAGGAACTACTGCCGGCCAGAGTAATCGTGGATATGACAGATGTGATGAATGACCTGTACGATGAATACGGTAAAAGTACGAATGTGAATGACTTTACAATTCAGCTCGGTTATACGGGATTCGATAATGTCGGGGAAATCCAGGTACCGCAGGAAGTAAAAGACGCCTGTACACCATAATAATGATGTATAATAGGGGCTGTAGAAATATTCCCCTAAAAGCGAAAAGCTCTCGTCGTGCAATGTACGGCGGGAGCTTCTTTGACATTACGTAACGATAACGTCATTTTCCAACATATATTAAATAGAAAACTTTCCTGTACTATGAAAGCTCCTTAATATGCGAGATATCACTGTCTATGACAAGCGAATAATTTGTATAGTATACAACGAAACCGGGTTTCGCCCCTTTTGGTTTTTTAACATGTTTCTTTTCTATATAATCTATTTCTACCTTGTCACTTCCGCGTGATTTTGAATAATAAGCGGCCAGACGTCCGGCTTCTTCGAATGTCTTGTCGGGAAGTTCTTCTCCCTCTGATTTGACAATGACATGTGACCCGGGAGCCCCCTTAGCATGGAACCACCAGTCATTGCCCACGGCAAAGCTGAATGTGAGTTCATCGTTCTGAAGGTTATTTTTGCCTACATAAATATGAAACCCATCGCTGGATATATAATGAAGCGGTTTATTTTTTATTTTTACCTTTTTCTTTGTAAACTTCCGGCGCATATAGCCTGCGCTAATCAGTTCTTCCTTGATTTCGGCCAGATCGTCTTCCGTCAGTGCGATGTCCAGGGCCGTGCTTATTGATTCGAGGTAAGTTATGTCATCACCAGTTTCCTGAATCAGTTTGGATAAAGCCTCCCATGTTCTCTTTTGCTTGTTGTATTTATCAAAATAACGCTGTGCATTTTCCTGAGGTGTTTTCGTGCCATCCAAAGGAATCGTGACCATCTCATTGGTATAATAGTTGAGTGCTTCCAGTTTTTTAGCGCCTGCATCAAGGTTATAGCCGTAGGTGTTGATCAGTTCGCCGTAAACCTTGTATTTATCGCGGTTCTCCGTATCCTTAAGCTGCTTAAGCTGCAGATCATACTTTTTCCGGTTCCTTTCCAGTGCAGTCTGTACGATATGGCGCAGGTCAGCTGACTTCTGACGGATGCGCGTGATCGTATTTTTAGAAGCATAATATGTTTCCAGTACTTCTGAAATACTGGAAAATTCCCGCTGCGCGTAGCCGCCAAAATGGGTCAGCGTAAGTGCGGAGAACTCTTTTGGCTCCTTTCCATCGTAATAAATGGCAGGAGAGAATTGGTTCTCCTTCACTGCCAGAAAAAATATGTTAAACTGGTTATACACATGTTTCAGGATGTCTTCTGACAGTTCCTTTGGAGTGACAGAAGAATCTACACCAGAAAGCGAACATACTTCTTCAGCCACTACAGGGCTTACACCGGTGAAGCTGGTATATATGGCCTTGGAAAGCGGCATTGGCTTTTCCGTAAGAAGACGGATAAAATCAGGCTCCTCTACACTCAGGGGATCAGACTTTTCCATTGTGTCAGGAATAAAGTACTCCCTGCCCGGAAGAACCTCGCGCACAGAACTCATCTGGGCAGATACATGCTTGATACTGTCGATCACCATGCCGTCCTCTGTGCAGAAAATGATGTTGCTGTGTTTTCCCATAATCTCCACGACCAGGTCTTTCCGGCACAAATCGCCGAGTTCATCAAGATGTTCGATCGTAAAATGGATGATACGCTCCAGCTTCGGCTGGTAAATGTCTACAATCCGGCCATTACTGATATGTTTTCTCAAAAGCATACAGAAATTAGGGGCCGTCATCGGGCTTGGTTTGTTTGAATCTGTTAAATATATCAGCGGGAGAGAGGCGCTTGCAGAAATACAGAGCCGTTTCTGCCCGGAAGAAGACTTCAGTGTCAGAAGCAGTTCATCTGTCTCAGGCTGTGCGATTTTAGCGATTCTGCTATTTAATAATTGTTCTTTTAGTTCGTGGACCAGACAGGCCACGCATGTTCCGTCAAATGCCATGATTTTTCCTTTCTTTATGCGGCAGGATGGTTACCACGTTTTTAAATAATAGTAGCCTTATTCCGCCCAAATGTCAAGAATTGCAGGTGAAAGGTTGACCGGGAAGGGGCATAGGGAGTATAATGTTTCATAATGCGTAAGAAACAAAATATGGAAAATAAAGGATGAACGACCATGATAAAAAGCATGACAGGTTTCGGCAGGTGTGAGGTTTTAAAGGAATCCAGAAAGTTTACGGTGGAGCTGAAAAGTGTGAACCACAGATATCTGGATGTGAATATCCGCATGCCAAAGAAGCTTAACTTTTTTGAAACATCAATCCGTACGCTGCTGAAACAGTACGCGAACAGAGGGAAAGTGGATATTTTTATTACTTATGAGGATACGTCTGAAAGCCAGGTATCTCTCAAATACAATGCTTCACTGGCGGCAGAATACATGAAGTATTTTAAACAGATGGAAGAAGAGTTTGGTCTGGAGAACGATATACGTGTCTCTGCCTTGTCCCGTTATCCCGAGGTTATCACGATGGAAGAACAGTGTGAGGATGAGGAAGAACTCTGGAATGGGCTGAAAGAGGCTTTGGAAGGTGCATTTGCACAGTTTGTGGAGACAAGGAAGACGGAGGGGCAGAACCTGAAGCAGGACATTCTTGAGAAGCTGACAGGGATGGAGAAGCTGGTTGCTTTTATCGAAGAACGTTCCCCTGAGATCATAGCCCAGTACCGCGCCAGGCTGGAAGAAAAAGTGGGAGAGCTGCTTAAGGATACCCAGATGGAGGAAAGCCGCATTGCTGCGGAAGTCATCCTGTTTGCAGATAAGATCTGCACAGATGAGGAAGTGGTCCGTTTAAAGAGCCATATCAGTCATATGAGGGACACGCTGGAAGAAAAGGAAGGGATCGGAAGAAAGCTGGATTTCATTGCCCAGGAGATGAACCGTGAGGCGAATACGATCCTGTCCAAGGCAAACGATCTGGAGGTTTCCAACTGTGCCATCAGCCTGAAGACAGAGATAGAAAAAGTCAGGGAGCAGATACAGAACATAGAATAAGTAACATAAAATATAGAACAGGTAAAGGATGTCTGAGATGAATAGAAGAGGAATTCTGATCGTCGTGTCCGGATTTTCCGGTTCCGGCAAGGGAACTTTAATGAAGGAACTGTTGGGCCGCTATAAGGAGACATATGCGCTTTCTATCTCCGCAACAACACGTTCTCCAAGGGAAGGAGAAGTGGACGGAAGGGAATATTTTTTCAAAACCCGGGAAGAATTTGAAAAAATGATTGCGAAAGATGAACTGATAGAGTATGCTAGGTATGTGGAAAATTATTACGGAACCCCGCGTGAATATGTGGAGAAGCAGTTAGAAGCAGGTAAGGACGTCATTCTGGAGATTGAGATACAGGGCGCCCTGAAGGTAAAGGAGGCATTTCCGGACACACTGCTTTTGTTTGTCACACCTCCGTCGGCAGAAGAGCTTAAGAAGCGTCTTGTCGGAAGGGGCACGGAGACAATGGAGGTCATTGAATCCCGGATGAAGCGCGCAGTAGAAGAAGCCGAAGGCATGGACAGATACGATTATCTGATAATCAATGATGAACTGGAGGTCTGCACGGAGCAGATGCATACTATTATCCAGAGTGAACATCACAGAAGTTTTCGTAATACAGGATTTATGAAAGAAATTAAAGCTGATTTGGACAGAAGTTTGAAAGGAGAATCATAAGATATGTTACATCCATCTTACACAGACTTAATGCAGGTCGTTAACAAAGACGTAGAGGAAGGCGAGACAAAGATCGTCAACAGCCGCTACTCTATTGTACTGGCAACATCAAAAAGGGCAAGACAGCTGATCGACGGTGAACTGCCTCTTGTAAATGCAAAGAATGGCGAGAAGCCGCTTTCAACTGCTATTGAAGAACTGAATGAAGGCAAGCTGAAGATTATCGCTGAGAATGCAGAAGAAGAATAGTAAAGAAAAGGAGGCAGATGCGCTTAGAGTATCTGCCTTTTAAAAATCTGGGAGGTTTTATGAAGATACTTTTTATTTCTCTGGGATGCGACAAGAACCTGGTGGATACCGAGGTTATGCTGGGGCTTCTGGCATCAAGAGGATATCAGATGACAGATGATGAGACAGAAGCAGATATCATTGTTATCAATACATGCTGTTTCATCCATGATGCCAAGGAGGAGAGTATTCAGAATATTCTTGATATGGCAGAATATAAGAAAGAAGGAAACTTAAAGGCTCTGATTGTGACCGGGTGTCTGGCAGAACGCTATCGTCAGGAGATACTGGATGAGATTCCTGAAGTGGATGCCGTGCTGGGGACGACAGCCTATGACAAGATTCTGGATGCTGTAGATGAGGCTTTAGCTGGGCATCATGTAGTAACGATGGAAGATATCAACGCTCTTCCAGACGTGACGCAAAACCGTCTGGTAACGACAGGGGGACATTATGCATACCTGAAGATTGCAGAGGGATGTGATAAACACTGTACCTACTGCATCATCCCGAAGATCCGGGGGAACTTCCGGAGTGTACCGATGGAGCGCCTGATCAAGGAGGCGGAATATCTTGCCGGGCAGGGGGTAAAGGAACTGATCCTCGTAGCGCAGGAGACCACGCTTTATGGAAAGGACCTTTATGGAGAGAAGAGGCTGCACCTGCTTTTGAAAGAGCTGTGCAGAATTAGTGGAATTCAGTGGATCAGGATTCTGTACTGTTATCCGGAAGAGATTACGGATGAACTGATTCAGGTAATGAAGGAAGAAAAGAAGATCTGCCATTATCTGGATCTGCCAATCCAGCATGCCAGTGACGATATCCTGAAGCGCATGGGAAGAAGGACGTCAAAGCAGGAACTTAAGGATATTATCGGCAGACTGAGACGGGAGATCCCGGACATCTGCCTGCGTACAACGCTGATCACCGGCTTTCCGGGAGAGACGCAGGAGCAGCATGACGAATTGCTTGATTTTGTAGATGAGATGGAATTTGACCGTCTGGGCGTGTTCACTTACTCACCGGAGGAGGATACCCCGGCAGCTTCGATGCCGGACCAGATTGACGAGGAAGTGAAGCAGGAACGTCAGGCAGACCTGATGGAGCTTCAGCAGGAGATCGCGTTTGATAATGCCCAAAACATGGTCGGCAGGGAAGTACTGGTTATGATAGAAGGAAAAGTGGCAGACGAGAATGCCTACGTCGGCAGGACTTACCGGGATGCCCCGAATGTAGACGGACTAATCTTTGTAAATACAGACGAAGTACTTGTGTCCGGGGATTTTGCAAAAGTCAAAGTAACCGGGGCAGTAGACTATGATCTGATAGGAGGACTTGTGTAATGAATTTACCAAATAAGCTTACAATATTAAGAGTCATTATGGTGCCGTTTTTTGTATTGTTCATGCTTACTGATATCGGGGGCAGTGCAAATAAATGGATTGCACTTGTGCTCTTTGTGATTGCCAGTCTGACAGACCTTTTGGACGGGAAGATTGCAAGAAAGTACAATCTTGTGACAAATTTCGGGAAGTTTATGGACCCTCTTGCTGACAAGCTTTTAGTCTGCTCTGCAATGATCTGCCTGATTGAGATGAATAAGCTCTCAGCATGGATTGTAATCGTGATCATCAGCAGGGAGTTTATTATCAGCGGATTCAGACTTGTAGCGTCTGATAACGGGGTTGTAATCGCAGCCAGCTACTGGGGGAAGTTCAAGACTGTTTTCCAGATGGCAATGATTATCGTGCTGATCGCAGATCTGGGAGGTATGTTTGCTGTAATCGGAGATATCCTTGTATGGATTGCACTTGCACTTACTGTGATTTCCCTGATAGACTATGTGGTAAAGAACAAACAGGTTCTGACACAGGGAGGGATGTAAAAGATGTATCCGGAGTGGGTATTGAATAAAAAAGAAGCGGATGAGGCGAGCCTTGAGGAACGCCTTGTTGCAATGCTGGCCGGCAGGGGACTTACCATTACTACAGCAGAATCCTGTACCGGCGGCCTGATCGCCGGGACACTGGTGAACGTGTCCGGTGCCTCTGACGTGCTGAATGAAGGATATGTGACCTATTCCAATGAGGCAAAGGAGCGGCTTGTCGGGGTAAAACACGAGACGCTTGAGACATACGGGGCTGTCAGTGAACAGACTGCGGCAGAGATGGCCAGGGGAGCTGCGAAGGCAGCACATGCGGATGTGGCTTTAAGTGCTACCGGAATTGCCGGACCGGGCGGCGGGACTGAGGAAAAGCCGGTCGGGCTGGTGTATATCGGATGTTATGCCCTGGGAAAGACAAAAGTGTTAAAATGCCAGTTTACGGGAACCAGAATGGAGAACCGGATGCAGACGGTGGAAGATGCCCTGACTCTGGCGGTTGAACAGCTAGAAGGCTGCTGACAGCAGATAGAATATTATAGAAAGAAAAAAGACTTCTGAGTTACCATTAACCGGGCTTGCCAGCCTGGCTTCTGTAAACAGGAGTCTTTTATTGTACCAGTTTTCTGATTTCACATAAATTCCATATAACTTTTAAGGTTCGTCTAAAGTAACGTATTTATACTGTCATGGAAATATAAAATAAGCAAGGAGAATTGGCAGTTAAGTATGAGGACAGGTAAATATGGAAGAAGAGTCGGCTGAGGCAGTGATACAGTCTATTTCCGGGGAAGTTTATCAGTACTTAAATGGTGGAGAGTAGCTGGAAACTAAAATTGTCTTATAAATATGACACATGTCAGGCGAAACTTGTATAATCTTACAATTGACGAAAGTCGAAAATTGTGCGAAAATATCTCATATACGGCGTTAAATAAATATCAAGCGCCTATAGGAAGAAAATCATACATATTTGAAAGGAGTTTTAACATGATTTATTCACATGAAGTAGAAATGATGTGTCCGGTAGCTCAGGGTGCAAATCACGGACCAGCTCCAATTCCGGAAGAAGCAAAATGGGTACAGGCTAAAGAGGTTAAAGATATTTCTGGATTAACACATGGTGTAGGCTGGTGTGCTCCTCAGCAGGGTACATGCAAGCTGACACTGAATGTTAAAGAAGGTATCATTCAGGAAGCACTGGTTGAGACAATCGGATGTTCAGGAATGACACATTCAGCAGCTATGGCATCAGAGATCCTTCCGGGAAAGACTATTCTGGAGGCACTGAACACAGACCTTGTCTGTGATGCTATCAATACAGCAATGAGAGAACTCTTCTTACAGATTGTATACGGAAGAACACAGAGTGCATTCTCTGAAGACGGACTTCCTATCGGCGCAGGTCTGGAAGATTTAGGAAAGGGACTTCGTTCACAGGTTGGTACAATGTACGGAACACTGGCAAAAGGTCCTCGTTACCTGGAGATGGCAGAAGGATATGTAACAGGAATCGCTCTGGATGAGAACGATGAGATCATCGGATACCAGTTCGTAAGCCTCGGCAAATTAACAGACTTTATCAAAGCAGGCGATACACCGAATGATGCATGGGAAAAAGCAAAAGGCCAGTACGGACGTGTTGCTGATGCAGCTAAGATTATCGACCCACGTAAAGAATAACAGGTAACGTTAAAATAAATCAGGAGGACAATTAAATGGCTTTATTTGAATCATATGAAAGAAGAATTGATAAAATCAATGAAGTATTAAACAGCTATGGCATTGCTTCTATCGAAGAGGCAGAGAAGATCACAAAGGATGCCGGACTTGATGTTTACAATCAGGTAAAGAGCATCCAGCCAATCTGTTTTGAAAATGCCTGCTGGGCATACATTGTAGGTGCGGCAATCGCAATCAAAAAAGACTGCAGGACAGCAGCGGAAGCAGCAGCAGCAATCGGAGAAGGACTTCAGTCTTTCTGTATTCCGGGTTCTGTAGCTGACCAGCGTAAAGTAGGTCTTGGACATGGTAACTTAGGAAAAATGCTTCTGGAAGAAGACACAGACTGCTTCGCATTCCTGGCAGGACATGAATCTTTTGCAGCAGCAGAAGGTGCCATTGGTATCGCTGAGAAAGCAAACAAAGTCCGTAAAAAACCTCTGCGTGTAATCCTGAACGGTCTTGGAAAAGATGCAGCAAAGATTATCTCCAGAATTAACGGATTTACATATGTACAGACAGAGTATGACTACTATACAGGAGAACTGAAAGAAGTTCAGAGAACTGCTTATTCAGAAGGCCTCCGTGCAAAAGTTAACTGCTACGGTGCAAATGATGTACGTGAAGGTGTTGCAATCATGCACAGTGAAGGCGTAGACGTATCTATTACAGGAAACTCTACAAACCCGACACGTTTCCAGCACCCGGTTGCAGGTACATACAAGAAAGAATGTATCGAGCAGGGTAAAAAGTACTTCTCAGTAGCATCAGGCGGTGGTACAGGACGTACACTTCACCCGGATAACATGGCTGCAGGACCGGCTTCTTATGGTATGACAGATACTCTGGGACGTATGCATTCAGATGCACAGTTCGCAGGATCTTCATCTGTACCGGCTCACGTAGAGATGATGGGACTGATCGGCGCAGGCAACAACCCGATGGTTGGTATGACTGTTGCTGTTGCAGTAGGCATTGAGGAAGCAGCAAAGGCTGGAAAGTTCTAGGAAGATAATTTAAATATTTTTTGAGAACCGCGCTAACTGTTTATGGTTGGTGCGGTTTTTGAGAATATGAGTTGTTACTGGTTTTTAGGAGGTACTAAAATGACAGTTGAAAGAATAGAAAATATGTGCGGCGGAGAGGGCCATGTAATCATCAAAAGAATATTGGGTGAAAAAGAATTAAACGGAAAATGCGGCCTGTATGCCGAAGTTACGCTGGAACCGGGATGTACGCTGGGCTATCATGAGCACCACGCAGAGAGTGAGACATACTATATACTCTCGGGTGAAGGTGTATATAACGACAATGGAAACGAAAGAAGTGTGAAGTCGGGAGATGTTACCTTTACCCCGGATAACTGCGGACACGGGCTGGTTAATACAGGGCTGGAGAATCTGGTATTTATGGCACTGATTATTAAGGATAATTAAATCAATATAAAAAGAGCGGGTGCTGCGAAATAGACGAGTAATTCATCTATGGAGCAGCGCCCGTTTTTTAACTCATATGTCTTCGTACCAGACAGGAAACAGCACCCGCCAGGCATAATCCAAGTAATACGTTATGAAGTGAACCGAATACATCAAGGGCACCTTTTATTCCATTCAAGATCTCATAAGAACCCAGAGTATCCGGCAGGAAGGAACAGAGCAGGAAGGAAAGATAAGAGGCTATATAGATAAAAATGAAGGAAAACAGGCCTCTTCCGGTATCTTCCCGGTAGACTTTCCGCCCCTCGCGTATTCTCATTTTTGTTAATGACCAGAAAAAGGAGATCAGCTCGAACAGCAGGAAAACGGCTGCTACCGCCGCATATGCGGCCAGTGCAAAGTTCTTTTCCGTTAAGATATTCTGCGGGTCCCCGTAAGGTGCGGCCCCCCTCCAGAAATTATAGGCAAGGACGCCAAACGTACCTGCCATGATCAGAACGGAAATAATTCTGACAACAGAGCGGGCTACGCGATAGATTGCTTTTGTACCGTATTTAGCTGTCTTTTTGACAGGCGAGAGCAGCCGGCCGGAAGATTTGCGCCTTGCACGTTTTCTTCTGGGGGAATCGTGGTCGTACTGATAATCATTACTGTCGTAATCGTCATCATCATACAGGTTGTCTTCATAGTCATCACCATACAGGTCGTCTTCATAGTCATCATCGTAATCGCTGTCATATTCATCCGTGTCA
Organism: Faecalicatena orotica; assembly: GCF_003149245.1. GTDB lineage: Bacteria > Bacillota > Clostridia > Lachnospirales > Lachnospiraceae > Faecalicatena_A > Faecalicatena_A orotica. The sequence continues at coordinate 112,162 of NZ_QGDL01000001.1, forward strand.
ACGGCCACTGTTTTATTGACTGTATCACCAGACACAGGTTTCGTATCAAAGCTATATGAAAAGGGAATTTCTTCTTCGTAGGTTACTTCAAAATCATCATCAAAAATAGTAGCACCGTTTTTGGTAGTACTCATCAAACTCCTCCTCGAATTGAATCTAACAAAATATATCTATCCACTTTAGGTATGGTATAACTTTTTCTTAATATACTCAAGGGCAAACACAAAAAATTCATAAAGTCCTAAGATTTCTTTTATATTTTTATGAAAAGTGTTAGAATAAAAAAGTGTTGCGATCATGAGAAAAAAGAAGCAGGAGTGATAGATATGATTACGGATATGACAGAAGGAAAGCCTTTTGGGATACTTTGGAGATTCACGGTACCTATGCTGATCAGTGTAATGTTCCAGCAGCTTTATAATATAGTAGACAGTGTTGTAGCGGGGAAGTTTGTCGGAGTGAACGCCCTGGCGGCAGTGGGTGCATCTTATCCCATTACGATGATCTTTATGGCGGTGGCTACGGGGCTGAATATTGGATGCTCGGTTGTGATTTCGCTCTATTTCGGTGCAAAAGAGTATGAACAGATGAAGAGTGCCGTGAGCACCTCCCTTCTGACGGTTCTGGGGATCAGCGTTTTCCTTACCATCCTGGGCCTTATTCTGGGCAGGCCGCTGATGACTCTTTTAAAGACGCCGGAAGATATTTTCGGGGATTCGGCACTTTACCTTAACATATACATATGCGGACTGATTTTTCTTTTTATGTATAATATCTGTACGGGTGTCTTTACCGCGCTGGGAGATTCAAAGACTCCTCTGTATTTCCTGATTGCATCCTCGATTGGGAATATCATTCTGGACCTTGTTTTTGTCATCTGTTTCCATATGGGTGTGGGCGGCGTGGCGTGGGCCACATTTCTGGCACAGGGCGTTTCTTCCATACTTGCGTTCTTCACCCTGCAGAAGCGGTTGAAAAGTGTCGGGAGCAGAGAGTACAGAAGGTTTTCCTCTACTATGCTCAAAAAGATCATGGAAGTAGCGGTTCCGAGCATCCTGCAGCAGAGCTTTATCTCGGTCGGGAACCTGTTTGTCCAAGGACTGATTAACAGTTACGGTTCCGCGGTTGTGGCGGGGTATTCAGCGGGAATGAAGATCAATACATTTGCAATCACCTCGTTTACCACGCTGGGAAATGGTGTTTCCAGCTTTACGGCCCAGAATATGGGGGCGCGAAAGCCAGACCGGATTTCGAAAGGCTTCCGCGCGGGTACAGTCATGGTTCTGAGTGTTGCAGTACCGGTATTCCTTCTCTTTTTCTTCGCCGGACAGCCAATCGTGCAGCTGTTTATGAGCGAAGGGGGAGAGCGGGCCGCCGAAGTCGGCGTGGAGTTCCTGCGGATTACATCCCCGTTCTATGCAGTAATCTCGTTAAAACTCATTGCGGACGGCATCCTGAGGGGAGCCGGGGCAATGAAAGCGTTTATGATTGCTACGTTCTCTGACCTGATCCTAAGAGTGATTCTGGCATTTGTGTTGTCAGGAGTCTGGGGAGAGACAGGGATCTGGCTGTCGTGGCCGGTCGGCTGGGTGATAGGGACATCACTTTCCGTCGGATTTTATATATCGGGTATCTGGAAAAAGCAGAACCTGATTGCTTAGAATGTATTTAAATAAGGCTTATTCTGACGTGAGGATATCCTGTAGCCAGTCGATGCCAAGAAGGGCAAGTATGATGCAGAGCCCGAGCACAATACTGAGTATAATCTGGGAAATGGAGGGTACCCATATTGCCTTTGCCCCGAACATGGTAAAGATCACAAAATAGTAAATGATAATGGACAGTACCATATAGATACCAAAAATTTTCAGCATAACTTTTGCTTTTGCCATATAAAGATCCCGTTTCAGGATGGGGAGTGTATCGTATTTCCGGAGCAGAAAGGATAACTGATCCCGCTCACGGATCCAGAACAGGCGGAAGTTCAAATAGACTGTCTCTATGGCGAGTCCGGCCCAGAAGGCAGGATGCCAGAAGGAAACGGGTTCCACCGCTGCCGTAAGACCGTCCGCATTCAGGCCGTACGTCTGGATGGATGCCTGGGTTTGAGCCTGAATGAAGTAAACATACAGTATGATAACCATGATAATATAATAATAACTGGCATGCAGCCTCTTTTTTTCTATCTGATATAGTGTCATAATGTATCCTCCTCACAGGAATCAGGACAAAAGGTCTTTAATATGAAATCTTTTAAACGGATCGGCATCGGGATTCTTTTCCCGGGCAGAGCGGCGGTACTGGTCTTCCAGTGATTCTTTTGTATCGTTCCTGATGAGCCTTCCATTTTTTAAAACAAGGACATAGTCAGCAAGTTTGTCTAAATCCTCGGTTATATGGGTGGATAGAAGAATCCCAATATCTTTTTCGAGAACATCCTTAAGGATTGCGAGAAAATCCCTCCGGAAAACAGGATCGAAACCTGCCATCGGTTCATCCAGGAAAAGGAATCGAGGCTGGTGTGCAAGTGCGAAGCAAAACTGCATTTTCATGGCTTCCCCTTTGGAAAGCTGATAAACCTTGCGGGAAGGCGCAAGCTCCATCTTATCCAGCCAGAAGTAGTAGTCTTCAAGTGACCATTCCGGAAAATAAATTCCCAGATTCTGCCCGTTCTCCAGTATAGACTGTTCCTGAAAAAATGATAAATTCTCTGAAATATATCCAATCTTTTCTTTATATGCGGCAGGATTCTGTGACAAGGAGATACCGTCTATGACTGCCTCGCCCTGCATCCTGCGTGCTGTCCCGGATATGCAGCGGAATAAGGTTGTTTTCCCGGAACCGTTTGGGCCGATCAGTGCGGCAAGGTAACCGCTTTCGAGCATAAAGGAGATATCCTGTAATGTAAAGTTTTTATAGCTCTTTGTAATATTTCTGCATTCGAATTTTGACATCTTATTCGTCACTTCCTTCCCAGAGAATCTGCACCATATCCTGAAACTGGCTGAGTGTTAATTCCAGACGCCGGCCTTCCTGTATTAATTGGCTGATCTGCCCCTCCAGCCGCTTCAGCTGTTCTTCCCGGAGTGCCTCCCGGTCAGGTTCTTTGATATAGAAGCCTTTCTGGGGAAGTGAGTAGATCAGCCCGCCCGCCTCCAGTTCCTCATAGGCGCGTTTAGTTGTGATGACACTGATGCTTAAGTCTTTTGCCAGTGAGCGGATGGAAGGAAGCATATCTCCTGGTTTGAGCTCTCCTTTTAGGATGGCATTTTTAACAGCCTGTATAATTTGTTCATAAATAGGGAGACTTGAGTCTTCCCTGATGAATATATTCAATCGTTTCACTCCTTTTTATCCGGAATAGGGTAATATATTTTTTCATAGGAAAGCATGTAGGACAAAACAGGAGTAATGCAATACTTTGCCAGCAGGATATTGACGGCAAAGGCAATGCACCAGATAAGGAATATCCACCATGTCCATGTGATCCGGGCTGCGGCAAGGGAATAGAAAATAATAATCTCTAAGAGCAGCAGTGCAAACCAGTAGACGCCGGCAATGACCTCGCTGCTCTTTTCACTGACTATATCAGGCTCTGCAATAAGTGCTTCTTTTCTGTTGCCCGGATCTGTGCGGAGGTTCAGGTCAATCAGCAGGAAAAACCAGAGACTGAGCTGTACGAGAATTTCCGTCCAGTTTTGGGAGACAAAGAACTGTCCTATTACGACGTAACGGAGGAGTATATATGTAAATACAATACTCAGAATTACTTTTATCATTAGATGCAGTCTTAAGTACTTCATTTTTTCTTTTTCCCCTGCCGCACAGACATACAGCGGTCTGGAAAGACGGATTGGCATTTTTTCAAGCAAAACCCACAGAAGTATGATTGCAGCTGCAGAGGCGGCAGATAAAAGGATGATTCCGCTGCTGTCAGAACTGAAAAAGTGATCCAGCGCAGCCTGCGGATAAGTGCCGTCCGGGCGCACCATATCCCCTAAGTACTGAAGAAGGGTGATGTGCACAATCATGCTCATACCGATACAATAAATGATGAAGTAAATCAGGATACTTAAAAAATTCTTTTTGATATCCAGCCATAAATCATTCAGAATAATACGGATCATTTTATGAACCCTCCTTTGCTGAGATAATACATCAGGTCTTCCAGTGACGGTCTGGTTACGGCCAGTCCTTTTAACTGTCCATCCTTTGGAAATTCAATCAGGAGAGAACTTTTATAAGGTTCATAGAGCCGGCAGATGACATTGGGCCCGAAGGTATGTTCAATCTGCTCACGCGTTCCGGAGGCAATGTAAAAACGGTCCCCCAGTTCTTCCTTATCCAGCTCCAGGCATATGCTGCCTTCGTCTAAAAGAATGATATAATCCCCAATCTGGTCAAGGTCATTCGTCAGGTGTGTGGAGAAGAGGATGCTACGCTTTCCGCTTTCCACAATATCCTGCATGTAGCCCAGAAGCTCTCTGCGAAAGAGCGGGTCCAGCCCGGCGGCCGGTTCATCCATCAGAAAGAGCTTTGCATCGTGTGATAAGGCAAAGGCAAGCTGGAAGCGGTTTTTTTGTCCCTTAGACAGTTTTCCGGCCTTCTGCTTCGGAAGCAGCCCGAAGCGTTCACAGAACTGGAGGTAAAGGGAATGATCGTACCGGGAATAAAGCGAACCAAAGAGCCTGCCGTTGGCTTCTATACTGAGATTGTCTTCAAACAGTGATTCATCCAGCACAAATCCGATTTCATTCTTTGCCTCTTTTTCTTCTGTTTCCATATTATACCCATTGACATAAATATCACCGCTGTCCTTCTGATACAGCCGGAGGATCGTCTTAATCAGTGATGTCTTGCCGGCCCCGTTCCTGCCAATCAGTCCCATGATATATCCCGGTTCCAGTGACAGATTAATATCGAGAAGTTGCAGACTGCCGATGGACTTGTTCAATTTGCGGATTTCCAGCAGATTATCCATAAAATCCCTCCTGACGTGTACTGTGTATAGGCGCCTATGACTGTATATAATCTGTATATGTCTATATATACAGATTAAGCCCGGAAGATATATTTGTCAATAGGGGAATAGAAAATAAAAGAATTTGGTAATAATAACCTGTGTACAGAGAATGACATACACATTTGAAAAGGAGATTATGAGATGAATATTCAGAAATGCGGAATTATCGGATGCGGCGGTGTAGGTGCCACAACCGCCTATACACTGGTCGAGAGCGGTCTTTTTAATGAAATGGTTCTGATTGATATTGACAAACGAAAGGCGGAGGGGGAAGCGCTGGATATCGGGCACGGAATTCCTTTTACCGTACCTTCGGACATCTACGCAGGGGATTACTCAGATTTGAAGGATGCCTATCTGGTCGTTGTCACGGCAGGGGCGAACCAGATGCCGGGAGAGACAAGGCTCGATATTTCGGCAAAGAATGCGAAAGTATTCCGCCAGATCATTCCGGAGATAGTAAAATACAATTCTGAATGTATTCTTTTAATTGTTACAAATCCGGTGGATGTCCTTACAAGCCTTGCACTGAAACTTTCGGGATTTCCGGCAGGACGTGTGATTGGGAGTGGGACGGTACTGGATACGGCGAGGCTGAAATATCTTCTGGGAAAGAAGTTTAATCTGGATTACCGGAATATACATGCATGGATGATCGGTGAGCACGGCGACAGCGAGCTGGCTGCATGGAGCAGTGCGACTGTGGCAGGACTCCCTGTGGATGAATACTGCCGCCAGCACGGGAGAACAAGGGACAGTCTCCAGTTGAATGAGATTTATGAGGAAGTCAGAGACAGTGCATATGAGATTATAGATCGAAAAGGTTCCACATTCTATGCGGTTGCGATGGCTGTAAAACGAATCGCACAGGCACTTGTCAGGGATGAGCATTCCATTTTGACTGTATCAAGCCTTGCCCAGGGACATTATGGAATCAACCATGTCTGCATTGGCCTGCCGACCGTGCTCGGCGTTAACGGGGCAGAAGACATCATAGAAATCCCCCTGAATGCACAGGAGAAGGAGAAACTGAAAGAGTCTGCGGCAGCCCTGAGTAAGATTTATCATGAGGTGCAGGACATTTAAAGTATAGTCTGGAAGAGGAATCCTATTTTATTAAAAAAGAATGAAAATTGTAAAATAGTGTCGACTTCTCAAATTTATCTGGTAAAATAAATATGCTAATACGATGATATAAGCTTTAGAGAAATGTGAATGACATAGAACGGGAATTGTTATGGGAAAGGAGCTCTATGCAGGAAGATTTTTATTCAGAGGCAGAGGACCCTGCTTTATATAAAAGTGAAATGAAGAGAAGGCACTGGATGGCAAGGAGAAGAAGGCAGCGGCGTATCAGGATCCTTGTATTTACAGGCAGTATTGTCCTTATGGGTACGGTTCTGTTCGCACAGAAATATACCGCATCTGAACATCAGGTGGTACGTGCGGAGAAAAAGCAGAAAGTGGTAGAGACATCAGCCGATATTGATAATTCACAGAAGAAAGTATCTGCAAATGATAAGGAAGGTGTGAATTCAGATACTGCGGAATATGAGATAGATGCATCTGCATGGAATCTGATCCTTGTAAATAGCAGCCATCTTGTTCCGGATGGGTATTCCGTGGAGCTGACAGAATTAACAGATGGTGAAGCCGTGGATTCGAGGATTTATGATGACCTGAAGGCAATGCTGGATGCAGCCGAAGGCGAAGGGCTGTCCCCGGTTATATGTTCCTCATACAGGTCACTGGAAAAGCAGACCACATTATTTGAGGAGCAGGTCAGCATGAACATGTCAAATGGCGCTTCCAGAGAAGAGGCAGAGAAACAGGCGGCGGTATGGGTGGCCCCTCCCGGTACGAGTGAACACCAGCTGGGACTGGCCCTTGACATTGTGTCGAGTTCCTACCAAGGGCTCGACGAGGCACAGGAAGAGACTGCTGAACAGAAGTGGCTGATGAAGCATTGCGCGGAGTACGGCTTTATACTGCGTTATCCCACTGATAAAAGTGATATCACGGGGATTGGCTACGAACCGTGGCATTACAGATATGTCGGGAAAAAGGCGGCCAAAGAAATCATGAAGCAGGGAATCTGCCTTGAAGAATATCTGGGTGCAGCGAAATCAAATTGATGAAGTAGAATTAAGCTCCGGCAAGTTGACGTTTTTAGGAAAATCCCTTATGATAGAAAGGTCGAAAAGGGAGGAATATTCTTATGAATGTTTTAAATATAGAGCATATCAGTAAAATTTACGGAGAAAAAGTCATCTTTGATGATGTTTCCTGCGGAATCCATGAGGGAGATAAGATCGGGATCATCGGAATTAACGGGACCGGCAAGACCACCTTACTGAGAATCATAGCCGGGCTGGAAGAACCAGATGACGGGCAGGTGGTCAGGCAGAATGGGATGAAAGCCGGTTATCTGCCGCAGAACCAGAAATTCCCGGAGGAGGCATCTGTTTTATCTTATGTGCTTGCAGGACAGAAGCAGGATGTTTGGAATGTAGAGAGTGATGCGAAAAGTATATTGAACCATCTGGGACTTACTGACCATGAGGCAGTCATGGGGCATTTATCCGGCGGCCAGAAGAAGAGGGCGGCGCTCGCAAAGGTTCTGGTAGAACCTGCGGACGTCCTGATTCTGGACGAGCCGACCAATCATCTGGACGAAGACATGATAAACTGGCTGGAGGACTATCTGAAGAGGTACAGGGGCGTCGTCCTGATGGTGACCCATGACAGATATTTTCTGGATAAAGTGACGAATAAGATTCTGGAGATCAGCTATGGGAAGCTCTATGCCTATGAAGCAAACTATTCAAGGTTCCTTGAGATGAAGGCACAGCGGGAAGAGATGGAGCAGGCGAGCGAAAGAAAGCGCCAGAGCGTCCTGAGGATGGAGCTCGAGTGGGCAGCCAGAGGCTGCCGGGCGAGGAGCACTAAGCAGCGGGCCAGACTGGAACGACTGGAAGCACTGAAAAACGGTAATGCCCCGGTCCAGCCCCAGCTGGTAGAGATGGATTCCGTCGAAACACGCATGGGCAAAAAGACGATAGAGCTTCACCATGTGAGTAAGAGTTATGGAAGCAGAATCATGGTAAAAGATTTTGACTATATCGTTTTGAGGAACCAGCGCCTTGGTATCGTAGGCCCCAACGGCTGCGGAAAGTCAACCCTGATTAAGATGATTGCCGGAATACTCCAGCCGGATTCCGGAAGTATAGAAATCGGTGAGACGGTAAAGATCGGTTATTTCGCCCAGGAAGTACCGGATATGAATACAAGCCAGAGAGTCATTGATTATGTACGCGATATTGCGGAATATATTCCGACCAGACAGGGCAGGATTACTGCTTCGCAAATGCTGGAACGGTTTTTGTTTACCCCTGATATGCAGTATTCCCCTATTGAAAAGCTTTCGGGAGGGGAGAAGAAGCGGCTGTATCTGCTCGGAATCCTTCAGGCAGGGCCGAACTGCCTGCTGATAGATGAGTGCAATGATCTTGATATTCCTACGCTGACGATTTTCGAAGATTATTTGAACAGCTTTCCGGGAATCGTAATCACAGTTTCACATGACAGGTATTTCCTTGATAATGTTGTGGACAGGGTTTTTGCGTTTGAGGGGGATGGCCGGCTTGTGCAGTACGAAGGCGGCTACACGGATTACATAGAGGCAAGGCAGCGAAATGCTGCATCCGGTGCGGCAACGGCCGGGCCAGTGGATGCTCCTGAAGAAAAGAAGAGCAGCAGGGACTGGAAGCAGAACAGCCCGGTAAAGCTGAAGTTCTCATATAAAGAGCAGAAAGAATATGAAACAATCGATGAGACGATTGCCGCACTTGAAGAGAAAATAGAATCTCTGGAGGACGAAGTTCTTAAAAATGCCACAAATTCAGCAAAATTAAATGAGCTGCTTGAGAAAAAAGAACTGGCAGAAAAGGAACTGGAAGAGAAAATGGAACGCTGGGTCTATCTGAATGATCTTGCGGAAAAAATTGAGGCACAGAAAACAGGCGGAAATTAGAATAAAAAACAGGCGGAGTGAACCGCCTGTTTTTTGTTTATCAAGTGGCCTAAGCGGCACTTATATGATATAATAATTTAGTACATTGACCCCAGGAATATTAAGATGTATAATAGTCATGTGATTTTAAAAACGAAAATGAAGTAAAAAAATCGAAAGATGTGACTATATTAAATTCGTATGTGATTATACGGGGTCGTAATCAAATCGGAAAGAGGTGTTTGGATATGAAAAAACCAGTATTAGTGATTATGGCTGCGGGAATGGGCAGCCGTTATGGCGGCTTGAAGCAGATTGATCCTGTAGATGAAGAAGGGCATATCATCATGGATTTTTCCATTTATGATGCCAGACGGGCAGGGTTTGAGAAGGTTGTTTTTATTATTAAGGAAGAGTTTGACGAAGAATTCCGCTCCAGCATAGGAGATAGAATCAGCGAATTCATGGAAGTGGATTATGTATATCAAAAGCTTGAAGATCTGCCAGAAGGATTTTCTGTTCCGGAAGGCCGTGTGAAGCCATTTGGTACAGGTCATGCCATCTTAAGCTGCCGGAATGTTGTGGACGGACCTTTTGCGGTTATCAATGCGGACGACTACTATGGAGTGCATGCATTAAAGGAAATATACAATTATCTTTCACAGAATGAAGATGATGACAAATACAGGTATGCTATGGTCGGATATCACCTGATTAAGACGATGACAGAGAACGGTTCTGTGTCACGCGGTGTCTGTGAGACTGATGAAGCGGGGTATCTGACAGGAATTACAGAACGTACGCAGATAGAAAAGACAAAGGATGGCGCGGCATTTACAGAAGACGGCGGTAAGAGCTGGACGAAGATTGACCCGGAATGTATTGTATCTTTGAACATGTTTGGCTTTACTGCAAGCATGATCAAGGAGCTCCAGATGCGTTTTCCAAAGTTCCTTGAAAAGAATCTGAAGGAGAATCCGCTGAAATGCGAATATTTCCTCCCGACGGTTGTAGGCGAACTCATTGAAGAAGGAAAGGCAACCGTGAAAGTACTGGAGTCAAAAGACAGATGGTACGGTATTACCTATAAGGAAGATAAGCAGAGCGTTGTGGATGCTGTTGCCGGGATGAAAGAAAACGGTACATATCCGATGCATCTCTGGAAATAAGGAATCAGCAGGATAGAGGCGCAGCAGGCGCCGGTAACAGGACATCAGTAGAGAAAGGAAGTAAATCATGGCAATTTTAGTAGCAGGCGGAGCAGGATATATAGGGAGTCATACATGTGTGGAACTGTTGGAGAGAGGATATGAGGTTGTCGTAGTGGACAATCTGTATAATTCAAGCGAGACGGCACTGGAAAGAGTCCAGAATATCACAGGCAGGACTCTCAAGTTCTATAAAGGGGACATTCTGAACAGGGAAGATCTGGACCCGGTTTTTGAAAAGGAAGATATTGAAGCTGTCATCAACTTTGCGGGACTGAAGGCGGTCGGGGAATCCGTGGAGAAGCCCTGGGAGTACTATCACAATAACATTACCGGGACGTTAATCCTATGCGATGTGATGAGGAAGCATGGCTGTAAGAACATTATTTTCAGTTCATCCGCGACAGTTTATGGGGATCCTGCAGAGATTCCAATTACTGAAAACTGCCCGAAGGGAGAGATCACAAACCCATATGGACGGACGAAGGGGATGCTGGAGCAGATTCTGACAGATCTGCATACCGGAGATCCTGAGTGGAATGTGATGCTCCTTCGTTATTTTAACCCGATTGGGGCACATAAATCGGGGCTGATTGGAGAAGATCCGAAAGGAATCCCGAATAACCTTGTACCTTATATCGCACAGGTTGCAGTCGGGAAATTGAACTGTCTGGGGGTATTCGGGGATGATTATGACACACCGGACGGCACAGGGGTGCGTGACTATATCCATGTAGTTGATCTGGCTGTCGGACATGTCAAGGCAATTGAAAAGCTAAAGACCAGCAAAGGCGTCCACATTTATAACCTTGGAACAGGAGTTGGATACAGTGTGCTGGATGTGGTAAAGGCCTACGAGAAGGCATGTGGCAGGGAAATACCATATCAGATCAAGCCGCGCCGTGCGGGAGACATTGCCACCTGCTACTGTGATGCCTCAAAAGCAAAAGAAGAACTCGGCTGGACGGCCGAAAGAGGAATCGAGGAAATGTGTGAGGATTCCTGGAGATGGCAGTCCATGAACCCGGACGGTTACAGAACTGCCGGCCAGACAGAAAAGTAAATAGGAGAAAGCAAAATGTACGGAGAAGATAAATTGTCAGATATGAACTGCCTGCCATTATCCTCCAGCCAGATGAATATCTGGAACCTGGAAATGGCACACCCGGGACTCCCCATGAACAACATATGTACAGCACTGAAAATAGAAGGGAATCTAAATCTGGAGTATCTTCAGACGTGCATGGAACTTGCGTTCCGGGCATTTCCGTCTCTTCGCACAAGAATCACAGTGAGGGACGGAAAGCCCGGACAATATATTACAGAGGAACTGCCGGGAAGGACAGCTTTATTCGATTTCACGGAAACGGATGAGGAAGGGCTTACGACCTGGTTCCATTCTGTTGCCAGAGAGCATTTTATGCTCGAGGACCATTCCCTGTGTGAGATGTTATTATTTAAGACATCTGAGAGCAGTGGCGGGATCCTTACAAGAGTACACCACATCATCGCCGATGCATGGTCTCACGCATTGGTTACCAATCATATCATTCATAATTATTTCCGGCTCCTTAGCGGTCTTAAGCCTGATCATGAGGCTGTCCCGTTTTATGAGGAGCATATCATAAATGAACAAAATTATTTACAATCCAAAGCCTTTGAGAAAGATAAAAGGTACTGGAAAGAGGCTTTGAAAAATATTTCACCGGGACTGGCAAAAGAGTACCAGTGTGCTCTCGTAAGCCCTGTCGGTTATCGTAAATCATACCGGTTATCCAATCGCCTGAACCGTCTGATTGGCAGTTTTTGTGAGAAAGAGAAGGTTTCTCCGTTTGCGGTCTTTTACATGGGTCTGGCGATTTACTTAAGGCGCATGAAAGGGCAGGAGAGATTCTGCATCGGTGTGCCGACAATCAACAGACTCAATTACAGGGAAAAGCAGGCCGGCGGGATGTTTGTCAATACACTGCCGTTTGTAAATGAACTTGATATTTCGATGTCATGGAACCAGTTTAATGAAAAGCTTCAGTCTGACTGGTTTTCCTTATTGTGCCATCAAAGAATCCCGTTTGAATATATAAAAAAACTGGCTCAGGAAGGCGGCCACGAAGGAAACGAGCCTTTGTTCCACATTGTGCTGTCCTATCAGAACGGTAAGATGGACCATTTAAGAGGGGCCCGTGTTTTTCTGGAAGGCCGGTGGCTGTACAGTGGTTACCAGAGCGAAGCGCTGTGCATTCATTTAAGCAGCCGCGACGGAGAAAACCAGTTTACGGTAGATTATGATTATCTGACACAGATTTTCAGTGAACAGGAAATAGAGAAGCTCCATGAAACGCTTTCACGCATCCTAAAAGAAGCCCTCCGGGAACCGGACAAGCCGATATCCTGCCTCTCCCTGCTTGGCGAGGAGACCGAGGAGAGGGTCATCTTTGATTTTAACCAGACGGATACATGGTATGAACGTGAAAAATGTATTGCACAAAAGCTGGATGAGATGATGCAGCTGTATCCGGACCGGGCAGCCGTTATATTTGAAGGAAAAAGAATATCATATAAAGAGCTGGGAAGACAGGCGGGAATCATTTCCGAAAGAATCAGGGAGATAACAGGGGATGAACAAGGAACGGTTGCATTGCTGATGGAACGCAGTGACCGTTTGTTTGCCGCGCTTACAGGTATCATATTTTCAGGTAACAGCTGGCTTTTTATAGATACAGAGCTGCCATCCATGAGGAAAGAGGAATTGCTGGCAGACAGCCATGCGCTGTTTGTCATTACTGATGACAGTCAGGCACTGGATGGGGAAGACGCCCGAAAAGTAATGTTATGGGGGCAGGACACTGCAGTACATGTACTGGAGTTTACCGCGCTTATTTCTGGAAAGGACAGCCCGGTTTCCACTGATCCCATTGTATTATCACAACCGGATGATCTGGCATATCTGGTTTATACATCCGGCAGCACAGGTCTTCCGAAGGCGGTAGAAGTGGAACAGCACAGTGTTGTGAATCTGGCCGCAGCCATGCAGCCACTATATCCAAAGGGCGCGGTCCTTTCGATCTGTAATGTGGGATTCGATGCCTTTCTGCTGGAAAGTGTGTCCGCACTTTTAAACGGAAAGACGATCGTTATGGCTTCCGGTCAGGAAATGAATCATCCCCGGAAGATCGGCAGGCTGATTCTGAATTACGATGCTGGGTTTATGGCGCTGACGCCGTCCAGATTATCCGCTTATATGGCAGAAGAAGAATTTAGAAAAGCACTGTCTCATCTGGAAACGATCATATGCGGAGGAGAGAGTTTTCCTCTGCAGCTTTACAGAACTCTTTCAGGCCTTACATCAGCGGTGGTATACAACCAGTATGGACCTTCCGAGGCGACAGTGGCAGTCAGCCATGCAGCAGTAAACGGCAGGGAATCCGTCAATATCGGTGCCCCCCTGCAGAACTGCAGGATCTATATACTGGATGAATATATGAACCCGCTGCCGCCCGGTTCAGCCGGTGAGATTTATATCGGAGGTGAATGTCTGGCAAGAGGGTATCATAGCCGGGAGAAACTGACAAAGGAGAGTTTCCTTGCGGACCCGTTTATAAAGGGGGCGCGGATATACCGCACCGGTGATTATGGGAAATGGTCGGAAGACGGGAGAATCTTTTATCTGGGAAGGAAAGACGACCAGGTAAAACTGCTTGGACACAGAATTGAGCTTTCCGAGATAGAATCCGTGCTCATGCTCCATCCCGGAGTCTGGACGGCGGCAGTGACGGTATCAGAAGGGATGCTGACTGCGTATTTTGCGGGAGATGAAGAACTGACAGAGGAAGCATTACTTACCTACGCCGCAAATTACCTGCCGCGGTATCTGATACCGGCTGCAGCGGTAAGGGTAGAAAAACTGCCGCTTACCACAAATGGAAAAGTCGATTTCAGACTGCTGGAAAAACCGGTTATTACAAATGAGCAGGTACATCCGGCCGATGAAGTGGAAGAAGTCCTTCTCGATATCTGGAAACGGGTACTTAAGCGGGAAGAACTGGGAGTACAATCGGATTACTTCCGGTCAGGCGGCGATTCCCTGAATGCGGTGCTGATGCTTCTGGAGGTAGAAAAAGAATTTTCAAGGAGTATATCGGTTACAGAATTATATGGTTGTTCCACACTGAGAAGACTCGGCAACCTGATCCGTGGGAAGGCGGTTGAAAGTGGGAACCGGAAAGCAGGCATAAAGAAGGCTCAAGAGCAGGCATTTTATCCGTTGACGCCTTCTCAGGAAAGTTTTTATGTTCTCCAGCAGCTGGATGAGACAAAGATCAGCTATAATATGCCGATGGCCTTCCGACTTGGTACATGGCTGGATTTCCCGAGACTGGAACAGGCTTTCCGCAAAATGGCAGAACAGGATCCGGTACTTAGGACTGTTTTTATGATTGAAAGCGGGCAGGTGACGGCCAGAGTGCTCCCCCAGAGTGACTTCCGGATGGAATGGATGGAAGCGGCCGGATTTGAAGAGGCTATGCATCATTTTGTGCGCCCGTTTGACCTGGAGAAGGGACCTTTGTTCCGGGCGGCAATGGTTAAGCTCCCGGAAAATGAGCCGGGGCTTCTTCTGGATATGCATCACATTATCTCTGACGGAATCAGCATGCAGATTCTGCTTCACAGGCTCGACCTGTACTACCGGGGCGGCGAAGTAAAAGTACCGGAACTTACATATGCCGATTATGCATGGTGGGTGAAGGAAAATTCCGGTCAGGGGAGGGATTCCTGCAGGAAATTCTGGATGGAACAGATGAGGAACTCCCTGCCGGAGAAAACACTTCCCCTTGACCGGCCAAGACCGCCAGTGTTTGACGGAAAGGGGGCGGAGCACTGCTTTGTTCTTCCGGAAGCCTTAAGCGGCAGCATAAAAGAATTCTGCGAGGAGCATGAGGTGACACCGTTCATTCTTCTTTTGTCAGTTTACGGCCTTCTGGTCAGCCGGTATTCTGGATCAGAAAAGGTAGTGGCCGGAACCCCTGTTTCCGGGCGGCATGAACAGAACATGGAGGAAATGACAGGTGTTTTTGTACATACACTTCCTGTGTTCATCCATGCGGACCCGGAGCTGACTTTTGAAACGTATCTGCATAATGTCCGTCATACAGTGTCCGGAATGCTGGATCATCAGGAAATTTCGCTGGAAGAGCTGACCGGGCTTTCCGGTGCAGAGAGATCAAGAGATAGAAATACACTGTTTGACATTCTGTTTACCATGACTCCTTTGCAGAAGGAGGATGTTACTATTGGGGGTGCAGACCTTATTTACATGCCTTATGATACACATGCAGTCAAGATGGACCTGAATCTGGAAGTGACTTACATGAAGGGCGGGTACCGTTTCCGTTTCGAGTATGCGAAGAGCCTGTTCGACGAGGTAACCATTGCTTTTTATGGAAGATGCTGTGTGCAGGGACTCAAAGAGGTGCTGAAACATCCTGAAAAGAGGCTGGGCGTCATAGAGATGCTGGATGCGGCGGACAGAATCCGCCTTCTGGAGCAGCCGAGGAGAATCCGCACGCCCTATGATGCGGCACCCGTGGACTGCCTGTTGGACGAAACAGCCGCAGCCAACCCGGATAGAATAGCGGTACAGTGGGGCGATGGGCAGTTTGACACGTTCGGAACATTAAAGGAAAAAAGCGATCTACTTGCCTCTGTTTTGGAAAACAAAGGGATTACAGCAGGGGACAAGGTCGCCTTCTTGACGAAACGGACGGGGCTGATGCCAGTCCTTATGTTCGGTATTTTGAAAGCCGGGGCAGCCTATGTGCCGGTAGACCCGTCTTTTCCGAAAGAGCGGATCAGGTACATGCTTGAGCAGGCGGGGGTCCGGCTGGCCGTTTACGGGCATGAGGAACTCGTTCTGGACGGGATGCCCTGTGAGGCACTGGTCTGGGATGAGGAGGAGCTGCTCCGTTTAAAGGGAGATTCAGTGTTTCACAGGAAGCACCAGTCATCCGATGCGGCAAATGTGATCTTTACATCCGGTACAACAGGAAAGCCGAAGGGGGCTGTCATGCTTCACAGGGCGCTGTCGAATCTGTCAGCGCATCTGGAACCACTGCTTGGTACGTGGGATGAAAAAATCCTCTGTGCATCCAACTGTGTATTTGACGTGTTTACAACAGAAACAATTCTGGCGCTGGGGAAGGGGTATCCGGTCAGTATTGCGGATGAAGAAGAAATGCTGCTCCCGTGGAAGATGGCAGAGCGGATCAGGAGGGACCGGGTAACGATCCTCCAGCTGACTCCGTCCAGACTGCAGATGTGTCTGGGTGATGAAAGCTTTTGTGCGAGCCTGAGCGGCATACACAGGATTATCCTTCTCGGTGAGCCGTGGGGGATGGAGCTTAAAAGGAGGCTGAAGGACCTCACAGATGCCAGAATCTTCAATATCTACGGCCCGACGGAAACGTCTGTCCATAACTGCCAGGGAGATATTACGGATGAGGACAGCATCCATATAGGAAAGCCTATCGGAAACTGCCGCTACTACCTGCTGGATGAAAAAGGAAAGCCGCTGCCGCCGACTGCGGTGGGGGAAATATATATAGCCGGGGAATGCCTGTCAGCCGGTTATATTGGTCAGCCGGAACTGACAGAGGAGGTATTTGTGCCGGACTGTTACTCAAAAGAAGAGAAGATGTACCGCACCGGAGATCTCGGCAGACTCAGGGCGGATGGAAACTGGCAGTGTCTGGGGCGTGTTGACACACAACTGAAGCTGAATGGACACAGAATTGAACCTCTGGAAATTGCAGAAGCTATGCAGCAGTCAGGGATGGTGAAAGAGGCTGCAGTTGTTCCCGTGCTAAGGGACGGGATTCCGGAGTATTTAAGAGGTGCTGCGGTAGCGGCCCCCGGTTATCAGGAAGGGGCACTCAGAGAATTTCTGTTAGAAAGACTCCCAGATTATATGATTCCTTCTGAAATCCTGACATTAACAGAAATGCCGAGAACGGCAAGCGGTAAAACGGATTTGAAGAAACTTGCACTGCCGGATATAAAATCTGCTGCAGAAGCAGGAGAAAGAGAAATGAGTGAAATCGCTGCATTGTGGCGGGAAGTGCTCGGAAAAGACCCCGACCCGGAAGTTTCTTTTTTTGAGCAGGGAGGAACATCTCTTATGGCTATCCTGATTCTGAACAGGTATCATCAGAAACAGTACGATTTCAGCATCAATGATTTTTATCATTATCCGACACTTGATGCTCAGGAAAAGCTTTTATCTGGCAAAAAGCGGGATGGGGAGCAGAAAACGGCACAGGAGCAGACAGTGACGCCGGAAATTCCACGTAAATCAGCGGGGGTGGATGAATGTATCTGTTCACTGGGAGCCATACTCCTGACCGGTGCATCCGGATATCTGGGAAGTTATATTCTAAAAAAACTGCTGGAGTATGGTGGTGAGAAAGTATACTGCCTGGTCAGAGGGAACGGGGAACGGTTGAAAGAGGTTCTGGATACATATTTTGATTCCGGTTTTTATGAGAAGTACGCGGGGCGCATTGAAATTGCCACTGGTGACATAACAAAGGAAGGGTTCGGGCTGCCACAGGATATCTATGACAAAATGGTACAGGAAGTGACACGCGTATTCCACTGTGCGGCGGATGTCAGGCACTATGCGCCGCCGGAGGAGCTGAACCGTACAAATATAGAGGGGACCGCGGAGGTACTGCATTTTGTGAAAAAGGCAGGTGCGGCAATGATGCACATGTCGACTGTCAGTGTGGCCGGAAACAGGCTTCTGGAGGAACCGGGCCGGACATATACCTTTCATGAAGAAGATCTGGATGCCGGGCAGAACTGGCAGGATAATCCTTATGTCAAGAGCAAACTCCTTGCAGAAAAGCTGGTAGATGATGCCGTGAAAGAAGGAGCGCATGCAAGAATATTCAGGATCGGAAGGCTGGCGGCTAATTCTTATAATGGAAAATTCCAGAAGAACCCACAGTCAAATGCATATTACCGGCTGATCAAAGGCATTCTGGAACTGGGAATGATGCCGGAGGCCCTCTATCATCAGCCGATCGAGCTGACACCTGTCAATCAGGCCGCGGAGGCCGTGGTCAGATTAAGTGGTTCAACAGGCGGAACATACCACATATACTGCCCGTACGAGACTGAGATCGGACCGCTTGCCAAAGCCTGTGCACCCATAGAGCGAGTGTCTGCCGATGACTTTGAGCATATGCTTGAGAAACGTATGACAGAGTCTGATTCACCATATATACAGGCACTGGCACAGGTGTGGTATGAAGGAAAAACAGACGGGAGTATGGTGCAGCTTCGTCAGGACAAGACACTAAAAAAATTGGCGGAACTGGATTTCTGGTGGCAGAAACCAGATATTGATAAACAAAAGATGTGTTTTTTACAGGAAGGAAGTGAGGGAAAGGTATGACAATTGTCGGCCACATATTGGATGTATCTGCTGCGGTTCTTGCATTTTTTATAGTCAGCTGCTTTTTGAAGGGCAGACTCAGTGCAGTGCAGAAATTGTACCTGTCTTCGGCGGCCTTCCTGCTCGTCTGGCTTATGGCGATCATCGGTATGGAGCATACGAAAAAGGTGGGCATCTGGCAGGTGCTGGATGCCATTACATGTGCATGTTCTGCACTGCTTATTATGACAATACTGATGATCTCGCTTATTTTTACAAAAAATCTTGTGAAAGTACCGCGGAATTACTGGCTGCTGTATCTGCTGCCGGCCCTGTCATCCCTGATTGTATTTACAAATCCGCTGCACCACCTGTTCTATCGCAGGTTTTCCATCTATGCCTCTGAGGTGCGTTTTGGACCTCTGTTTATTATTTCAGGGCTGCAGTATTATATTTATTCCCTGTTTGTCCTTATAATCATGATACGTTTCGGTTTAAAAAGCCGTGTGAGGAGGGTGTGGGGGCAGGTTGGCCTGTTTATCGGCGGGCTTCTGGTTCCGCTTTTCACCAACTTGCTGGCAACACTGAAGGTGGTGAATCTGCCAATATCGGCAACACCGCTTGCCTTTCTGGTCACGATTATATGCCACGGGATCGCGGTCTATTATTTTAATTTCCTTAATATCAAGCCGGCGGCGCTGGAAAATATGGTGGACAATATTTCGGAAGGATATGCAATCCTGTCTGCGGACAGCTGCATCATTTACAGCAATACGGCTTTTGAGGAGATATTCGGGGACAAGTACCATATGAGGATTAACAGCTACCTGAACAGGATTGTGGAAGAACTGGAGGACCGGAAAAAGGATGTCATCTATAATCTGCTCAATTTTTTTGATGTATGTAAGCAGTCGGTTAATATTATATCTTATGAGCAGGCCATCCTCTGTGAGGAAGGAAAATTTTATTATTCTGTAGAACTAACCCCGATTCTGGTCAAACACAGGCTGGCAGGGGTACTGGCCATGTTCAGGGACGTGACAAAATTAAAGGAAGAGATGCGCAGGAAACAGCAGAACCTGAGCCGGGCAATGGAGCGGGAACGGCTGATCTCCCTCGGCCAGATGATCGGAAGTATTTCACATAACCTGAAGACTCCTATTATGGCCGTGTCTGGTGATGTGGCGCTTCTGGAGGATCTGGTTAGAGAATATAAGGATAGTATCGGAGATCAGGATGTGACCGTAGAGGACCATAAGGAGATTGCGGATGAAATGTCCGGCTGGCTTCAAAGAATTAAAGAATGCTGTGCTTATATGTCCGATATTATTACTACGGTAAAAGGAATGGCAGCAAATCTGAGCACGTCTTCGGAAGGTGAATTTACCATTGACGAGCTGATAAAGAGAGTCCAGATGTTTTTAAAGGGAAAACTGGGAAAGAACGGCTGCCGGCTCATCGTTTCGAACGAGCTGCCCGAGGGGAATGTAATACACGGGGATATCAATAATATGGTCCAGGTAATTAATAACCTGATTGATAATGCCTGTGATGCGATGGAAGGAAGAGGCGGGGAAATAAAGCTGAGAGCCTTTCGGACAGAACACAGCATCTGTATGATGGTAAGGGACCAGGGGTGCGGTATTCCGAATGATGTGAAGGAGAAGCTTTTCCGATCCATGTATACGACAAAAGGAACGAAGGGTACGGGACTGGGACTGTACAGCTCGGCGGAAATCATCCGGGCAAGATTTGGAGGAAAAATATGGGTTGAGGACAATGAGGACGGCGGGGCAAGCTTTTTTGTCGAGCTTCCTGATGAGGAGAGAGGATAGGAAACATGCGTAAGAATAGAGCTGGAAAAGAAAAAAATGGATTTAAAATGTTTATTCTTGATGATGACAGGAATATCCTGGAGGCTTTGGGGGCTAATTTCCGGACAAAGGGCTATGAGGTGGTGACACAGGAGAACCCACTGGAAGCGCTGAGGCAGATGGAAGAAGAGCATTATGATATTCTGATTCTGGATTTTATTATGACACCAGTCTGTGGGGACGAAGTGGTGGCGAGGCTCAGGAAATTCGATCAGAGAATCTATGTGATCATGCTGACGGGCCACAAGGAACTGGCACCGCCCCTTAATACGATCCGGGAGTTGGAAATTCAGGGATATTGTGAAAAAAGCAGCAGGTATGACCAGTTGGAACTGCTTGTGGAAAGCTGTGTAAAATGTATCCGCCATATTAATACCATTTACCGCTACCAGGATGGATTGTCCAGCATTCTGACAGCAATCCCGCATCTGCACCAGATGCTCCCGGTGGATGAACTGTGCAGACAGGTCCTGACTGAATTAAAGGAACTGACAAGATCTCAGGACTGCTTTGTATGGGTGAAACCGGACAGCATACTGACTGATATTGATACAGCTGAGCTGCCTGCGGATATTTACCGGGGGGCCGGAAAATATGAGATGTCTTTTTTCGAATTTGAAAGAGAAAATTATCCTGAAGTGGTGGGGGTGATCAGACAGAGTCTGAATGAGCGCAGAATTATTTTTCAGGATGAAAAACATGTACTGCTGGTACCGCTTCTTGGAAAAAATGAGATGATACTTGGTGTGCTCGGGGCGGAGATGGAAGAACGTCCTGATATCACGATGGAGGCTCTGCTTTCGGTTTATGCGGAACAGGTTACAACTGCGCTTCGCAATGCACTGTTGAAAATCCTGCTGAACGCAAATAATGTCAGACTTTCGAGCATGAATAAAAGACTGCGGGACAGTTTTATGCAGACAGTAGAGGCGCTGCGTCTTCTGGTGGATGCGAAGGATCTGTATACGAGGGGGCATTCCGACAGAGTATCATTTTACGGGGTGGAACTTGCAAAGAAAGTATCTGACGACAAAGTGTTTATTAACAGAGTCCGTATCGCCGGGCTTTTGCATGATGTCGGGAAGATTGGTGTATCTGATGCTATTTTAAGCAAACCGGACCGGCTGACGGAAAACGAATTTGCGGAAATAAAGAAGCATCCGGGAATCGGGGCAAATATTCTGGCCTGCATGGACATGTTTAATGCAATCGGTGATATCGTTTGTGCCCACCACGAGCGTTTCGACGGGACCGGTTATCCGAAAAAGCGGATGGGGGAAGGAATTCCGAAGGAGGCAAGGATCATATCGATTGCAGATGCCTTTGATGCAATGATGTCAGACAGGCATTACAGAAAGAGGCTTTCTTTTGATCAGGCGGTGGTACAGCTCAGGACAGGGAAAGGCAGTCAGTTTGACCCATGCCTTGTGGATGCATTTTTAGAAGTGTTGGAAGATTACGATACGATATGTGGGGAACTGCAGTGGACTTATGAAGAAAATAACAAAGGGAGATATGCGGATTATGGAACAGAAGACATTATATAGAGATGTAAAAGTATATGAAACCCTTCCGGAATGTCTGTTGGAGGTAAAGGACCTCTATACAGAAAAGAAAGCTATTACTATGTTCGGGAGAGACCGGGAAGAGCTGAGTGTTACATACGGGGAATTCGTTAAAGACGTGCAGGGCGCCGCATATATGATGGCACAGAGAAAAATGGCCGGAAAGCATATCGGGATTGTAGGGGAAAACTCCTATGAATGGATCGTTGCATTCTGTGCTGCCGGCTGCATCGGTTCCGTTGGAGTTCCGATTGATGTTGAGCAGCCGGAGAATGAAATTGTAAATCTGGCTGATTTTGCAGACGCTTCCTTTGTTATTGCCCAGAAGGAGTTCCTGCCGGCATTCGATGGCTGGCAGAATGGATTCGCCATTCCGATGGAGAGTGATTTCGTGCAGATGATCCGGGAAGGGCGTGACGCTGTATCAGTGGCAGGAATCCGGGATTTTAGCTTTGGGAAAAGGGTGGAGAAAGAGACGCCGCTTGCGATCGTCTACACATCGGGTACGACGAGTGTGTCCAAAGCGGTAGTCTTAAGCCATTACAACATGATGTATGATGCCTGCTGCTGTCAGGCTTCCGTAAAGCTGGAAGACCGGATGTTCAACCCGCTCCCGCTTTACCATACCTATTCGCTGGGCTGTGGCATACTGAACATACTTGCCCACGGCCAGAATATCTGTATCAACGGCAATCTGAAGACTTTGTTCCGCGATATTAAGTTATATAGCCCGGAAATTATCATGGCAGTGCCGCTTGTTCTGGAAAACCTCTTAAAAGAGATACACCGTGTGCAGGAAAAACTGGGGATCCGGGAACAGACAGAACAGGCCGTGGAGAGGTTCCGTAAGAGTGTATTTCTGAAAAAGCCGGTCCTTGTAAACGGGATGAAAGAAATCATGGGGGATTCTCTCAAAACAATCTGCTGTGGAGGCGCACATTTGAACGAAAAGATAGCGGAGGAATACACAGCCTATGGCATCGACCTGCTTCAGGGATACGGGATTACAGAGTGCAGTCCGCTGATCAGCAACAGTATCCGCGGACAAAACAGAATCAACTCTGTAGGACTTCTGCTTCCGGGAATCGAAATGAAGATTGCAGACGGGGAGATTCTTGTGAAAGGCCCCTGCGTGTTTAAAGAATACTATAAAAATCCCGGAATTACGGAAGAGAGTTTTACGGACGGCTGGTTCCATACCGGAGATATCGGCTATCTGGACAGGAAAGGATTCCTGTTCATCTGTGGAAGAAAAAAGAATCTGATTGTGTTTAACAACGGAAAAAAAGTCGTGCCTGAGGAACTGGAAGCCTATATCCACCAGATTCCTCTTGTAAAGGAAGTCATGGTATATGGAGAAAGTACGGGAAATGCGCCGGACGAAGTGAGACTGTCCGCACTGATCTGTGTAGATATGAGTAAAACGGATGAGACGGACAACTACAAAATTTTGGAAAATATTCAGGAGGAGATTACAAGACTGAACAGCAGACTGCCTGTCTACAAAAGGATCCAGTCTGTGAAACTCTCAGAGTCAGAGTTTCAGAAAACGTCTATGCAGAAAATCCAGAGAAGGAAGGTGAGCCTATGACAGAGGAGGAAATGCTGCACATCGTAGAAGAAATTGTAGATGAGGTGACAGGCGTACAGCACCTGACGATGGATACAGAGTTTGTGAAGGACCTGGCGCTGAATTCAATGGATGTAGCAAACCTTGTATGTGCATTTGAAGAAAGATTTCAGGCGGAGATACCGATGAAGGATGTCCGCAACCTTATGGTAGTGAGAGATGTTATTCAGTATATGAAGAAATGGGAAGCAGATAAAAAATAAGAAATTCTGAAAAGCTCTTGACAAAGAAAATGGAACTTGATATGATTAAAAAACAGAACGCACTCTGTTTTTGCATTTCTGAAGTTGTTTAAGAAAGTAGGGAAGCATATGAGAAGACAGGTTTATTCATTGCTGGTTGATAACAATCCAGGTGTACTGAGCCGGATTGCGGGTCTTTTCAGCAGAAGAGGCTACAGCATTGACAGTATCACTGCAGGCATGACTGCAGATCCAAGATTTACAAGAATCACTGTAGTGGCAAGCGGAGATGAGCTGATCCTTTCCCAGATTGAGAAGCAGGTCCGCAAGCTGGAGGATGTCATTGAAATCAAAGTCCTCAAAGACGGGGAATCCGTTTACCGGGAGCTGATTATGGTGAAGATCCGCGCCAACGCTGCACAGCGTCCGGAAGTAATCTCTATCGCAGATATCTTCAGGGCCAAGATTGTAGATGTCGAGAAGGAGTCCATGATCATCGAACTGACAGGGAACCAGTCCAAGCTGGAAGCATTTTTGAATCTTCTGGACGGATATGAGATTCTGGAACTGGCAAGAACAGGAATCACCGGTCTGGCGAGAGGCATCAAGGACGTCACATTCATCGACTGAGTATGGCCGGTACCGTGGAAAAGTGCAGGTAAGACTACCGGAAGCTAGAGGCAGAGCGCCTTTAACTCATAAATCTATTGGGCAGGGGATGTTCAATACAAAGTAATGTATCATCAGACAAAAGCTCTGATGAAAAAGAATTAGGAGGAAGATTAAAATGGCAGCAAAAATTTATTATCAGGAAGATTGTAACCTTTCCATGTTAGAAGGCAAGACAATCGCAGTTATTGGTTACGGAAGCCAGGGACACGCACATGCTTTGAACTTAAAAGAATCAGGATGCAGCGTTATCATCGGTCTTTATGAGGGCAGCAAGTCATGGAAGAAAGCAGAAGAACAGGGATTCGAGGTATTTACGGCAGCAGAGGCTGCTAAGAAAGCAGATATCATCATGATTCTGATCAACGATGAGAAACAGGCTGCAATGTACAAAAAAGACATTGAGCCAAATCTGGAAGAAGGCAATATGCTGATGTTCGCACACGGCTTTGCAATCCACTTCGGACAGATCGTACCGCCTCCGTATGTAGACGTTACTATGATCGCGCCTAAGGGACCGGGACACACTGTAAGAAGTGAGTACCAGGCAGGAAAGGGTGTTCCTTGTCTTGTAGCTGTACAGCAGGATGCATCAGGAAAGGCTCTTGATAAGGCACTGGCATATGCACTCGGAATCGGTGGGGCAAGAGCAGGTGTATTAGAGACAACATTCAGAACAGAGACAGAGACAGACCTTTTCGGAGAGCAGGCAGTTCTTTGCGGTGGTGTATGTGCACTGATGCAGGCAGGATTCGAGACTCTGGTAGAAGCAGGATATGATCCGAGAAATGCTTACTTTGAATGTATCCATGAGATGAAGCTGATTGTTGACCTGATCTATCAGTCAGGATTCTCAGGAATGAGATATTCTATCTCTAACACAGCTGAGTATGGTGATTATATAACAGGACCTAAGATCATTACAGACGAGACTAAGAAGAACATGAAGAAGATCTTAAGCGACATTCAGGACGGTACATTTGCAAAAGACTTCCTGCTTGATATGTCAGAAGCAGGCGGCCAGGCTCACTTCAGAGCGATGAGAAAGCTTGCAGCTGAGCATCCGGCGGAGAAAGTCGGCGAGGAAGTAAGAAAGCTTTACAGCTGGAGTGATGAAGATAAGCTGATCAATAACTAATCTTTTCAGGAATGACGGGAGATTAGAAAAATACGTGGAACCCCGGCGCCTTATAACAGGCGCTGGGGTTTCCTTGCATGAAAGAGTGGTTTATGTGACAGAAAAAAATGATTTCAGCCAGGGCAGTATTGCCGGTAATATTTTGGGGCTCGCACTCCCTATGACGCTGGCACAGCTGATTAATGTACTCTACAGCATTGTAGACAGAATCTACATTGGTCATATCCCCCATACATCCGCAGAGGCTCTGACAGGCATCGGGCTGACTCTCCCAATTATTACGGTCATCACGGCTTTTGCAAATTTGTTCGGGATGGGCGGGGCACCTCTGTGCTCCATTGCAAGAGGCGCCCATGAGGAAGAGAAGGCAAAGAAAGTCATGGGAAATTCTTTTTCCATGCTGCTTCTTACGGGTGTAGTACTGATGTTTCTCTGCCTTGTATTCAAGAAGCCGCTTCTCTACATGTTCGGGGCAAGTAATGTGACCTTCCCGTATGCGGATTCTTATATCACAATCTATCTGTTCGGAACGATATTTGTCATGATCAGTCTGGGCATGAATAATTTTATCAATGCACAGGGATTTGGCAGGATGGGGATGCTGACGGTCATTCTCGGAGCTGTAACGAATATCATTCTGGACCCGCTTTTGATTTTTGTTTTTCATATGGGGGTCAGGGGAGCTGCAATTGCAACGGTTATTTCGCAGGGACTCTCTGCCGTCTGGGTTCTGAAATTCCTGACAGGGGAAAAGGCGATACTGACACTGGACCGCAGTTCTATGCGGCTGAGTAAGTCTCTTGTGAAAGAAATAACCGCACTGGGAACTTCTGGTTTCGTAATGTCCGTGACGAACGGCGCCGTCCAGATTGTCTGCAATGCGACCCTGTCCCGGTACGGGGGAGACTTATATGTGGGGATTATGACGGTCATCAATTCTGTGAGGGAGATCATCACTATGCCTGTGACTGGCCTGACATCCGGTGCACAGCCGGTGATTAGTTACAATTACGGGGCAGGCTGTTATGACAGAGTAAAAAAGGCGATCAAATTCATGTCAGGGAGCTGTATCATATTTACCTGCCTGATGTGGGCTGTCCTTTTCTTTGCACCGTCATTCTTTCTGGGCCTGTTTACAAGTGAACCGGAACTGATTCAGGCTGGTGTGCCTGCAATGAGGATCTATTTCTGCGGTATCTTTATGATGGCGCTGCAGTTTTCCGGACAGTCGACCTATGTGGCACTGAATCGTGCCAGGCAGGCTGTTTTCTTTTCTCTGTTTAGAAAAGTGATTATAGTCATCCCTTTGACGCTCTTATTTCCAATGATCAATGGGATGGGGACCGCAGGCGTATTCTGGGCTGAGCCGGTATCGAATGCGATCGGGGGGACTGCCAGCTTTGTCACGATGCTGATTACAGTCTGGCCGGCGCTGAAAGATGTGAAGGACCCGAAAAAAATAATTTAACTGCACTTTTCTTCCTGTATATGGTAAAATAAGATTAGTAAGATTTGAGGAAAAGCTTTTTGTTTTTACCAGAAGGGAGATGGCAGTATGGATGAAAGATTAATGAATCTTCGCTCAACGAAGAACCCCAAGGCCCGTATTAAGATTATGAGCGGCCACTTTGCAACCAGACACTCACATGTGAATACTTATATTGACATGTCTACTGTTAAAACACGCCACAATAATGCCCGGGAGACTGCAAGGACTCTGGCCTCGGAGTATCTGATGAATACGATGGTGGATACAATAGTCTGCCTGAAGAATACCGAGGTGATCGGTACTTTCATGGCAGAGGCTCTTGCTGACAGTACGAATGCGTCTATGAGCGGGGGGAATAATATTTCCGTGGTAACTCCGGAATTCGATTCTTCCGGCCAGATTCTGTTCAGGGATAACAATCAGAGGATGATCCAGGGAAAGCAGGTGCTGATACTCACAGATTCGATGGCGACAGGCGCACTGGCTTATCAGGCAATCGAATCGGTTCTCTATTACGGCGGCGTTGTCTGTGGGATCTGCTGTGTGTTCAGCGCGATTTCCAAGGTAGCCGGGATGGAAGTAAAGACGATCTTTACAAGCTCAGACCTGCCGAATTATCAGGTATATGCCCCCAATGAATGTCCGATGTGCAAGGCAGGGCAGAAGATCGAAGGACTAATTAACAGTTTCGGATATGCGAAACTATAAAGATTGACATAAAATAGAGTTTCGCTTGCGAAACTCGCGCCTGCGGCGTTCGCTCTGCGACATCTGCCTTATACGCCGCAGTGCGCGTCCCCCGGAGGGTTTTTTATTTCATAGGACGTACTTTCCTATGAAATAAAAAAAGCATCCACCTGACGGGAGTGGGTGCTTTGATTCTATTATTTCAAAAATTAAGCAATCTCGTTTACAGCTTTTGATAAACGGGAGATTTTTCTTGAAACGGTATTTTTATGATAAACACCTTTGCTTCCAGCTTTAGAAATCTCTTTAATGGCAGCCTGTAATGCTGTCTTTGCTGTTGCAGCGTCCTTCTGTGCTACTGCAGCCTCTACTTTCTTTACGGCAGTCTTAACTCTGGACTTGATTGCTTTGTTTCTTGCAGCTTTTGTTTCGTTAACTAAAATTCTCTTTTTAGCAGATTTAATGTTAGCCAATCTGTACACCTCCAAATATGTGAAATTTTCAAATAGTGATTTTCATGATTCCGTAAGAATCGGACACGGACGTTCTTAGCGGAACATACTCATTCATTTTATGATAAGGAACAAAGGTTGTCAATACATATTTCCTAAATTATTGTAAAAACTAGCAATAAATGAAAATGAGGTAAAGGAAAAGCGAGGATTTGAAGATGTTGGAAAAGTATAGTGTAAGAACAGACCTTGCTCTGGAAGAAAAGGAGCGGTTTGAGTCAGACAACGTGGAAGTGCAGGGAGTTGTTCTTGAAGAGGAGTACGATGAGGAACGGGAGATCCGGATTTCCAGAGTACGCATTGAGACGGAGAAGGGGGCCAAGGTCATGGGCAAGCCGGTGGGCACCTATCTGACGGTGGAGGCTCCGAACATGGCTGTGCCGGATGAAGGGTATCACAGAGAGATTTCTGAGGAGCTGGCGGGTTATATCCAGGAACTCATTGAAAAGCTGGGCCTGATGGATAAAGAAGACCTGTCGGTTCTGATTGTCGGGCTCGGCAACCGTCAGGTGACGCCGGATGCTTTGGGCCCGCATGTCGTAGATAACCTCTGTGTGACAAGGCATATTGTGAAGGAATATGGAAAATATGCGATGGGGATGGAGCATGCGAATCTGGTGAGTGCCATAGTACCCGGTGTTATGGGGCAGACTGGTATGGAGACGGTGGAAATCGTGAAGGGGGTTGTGGATGAAACGGATCCGGACCTGGTGATTGCGATTGATGCGCTGGCAGCCAGAAACAGCCGGAGACTGAACCGGACAATTCAGATTGCCGATACGGGGATACATCCCGGGTCCGGTGTGGGAAACCACAGGAATGGGCTGACAAAGGAGTCGCTGGGGGTCCCTGTTATCGGAATCGGTGTGCCTACGGTTGTGGATGCCGCAACCATTGTAAATGATACGATGGAAAATCTGATTAACGCTCTTGAAACATCCGAGATGCTTAAAGGTGTAGGGGACGTTCTGCGTACTTATAATGCTGCGGAGAAGTATGAACTTGTAAAAGAACTGATATCCCCGCACCTGAATGGTATGTTTGTAACGCCGAAAGATGTGGATGAGATGGTGAAACAGATCAGCTATACAATATCAGAGGGGCTTAATCTGCTGTTTAACAATGCCGGGCAGGCATAATAAGCATTGGAAGGTCATATATATGGAGAAGGGCATTTCCCCCTTCTCTGTAAGGCGGCCTTTGCCCGGATTCCTCTGGAAAGAAGGCGGTATATGAAACAAACAGCAGTTCTCCGCATTGTTCTGGCTGCTTTTGGCGTGCTGGCTTGTCTCAGTATGTTTTACATATGCAGTAAAAACAGGATGAATGAGTTCAAATATGAAAGCCAGAAAATGGTTTTGAAATATACAGAAGAGATGTACATGCCGGGTCTGGCATATCTGAAAAAGGAGCCGGGGCCAACGGCGGCGGAATGGATAAAAGAGAGGGCACTTTCATGGATTCCCCTTGTGAAATATGTGGAGCAGAAAAAGCCCTATGAATCTGCGATGGAGGATGAGGAAACGATAGCAAAGATTCTGAAAAGCCAGGCAGATGATGAAAATATGGTAGATGAGAATGGAAAGCTGATAGGGGATGATACACTGGCAAAGCAGGAACCTTCTGTGGAGCAGGGACAGTCGCCTATTGATATGTCGATTGAGAAACTGAGGGATTTTGACTATCTGCTCAGTAATTTTTATACCGTGGACAGTTCGACTATGATTGGTCCTGACCAGCTGAATGTTGATGATCTGCTTAGCAGGAGTATGAAAATAGACAAGAGTACGGGCGGTCCCAAGGTGCTGATTTTCCATACACATTCTCAGGAAGAATTTGCCGATTCAACTCCCGGTGATCCAAGTACGAGCATTGTAGGGGTCGGAGATTATTTATGCCAGCTTTTGAATGAAAAAGGGATAGAGACTATACATGATACCGGTGTTTATGATATCATCAACGGACAGCTCGACAGGAGTAATGCATACGAAAATGCAGAGGCATCGGTCCGTCCGCTTATTGAAGCGAACCCTACACTGGAAGTGGCGATAGACCTGCACAGGGATGGTGTGGCGGAGGGTACACACCTTGTTACCGAGGTAAACGGGAAACCGACCGCCAAGATCATGTATTTTAACGGATTAAGCCGGACGAGAACGAATGGAGATATTTCTTATCTTTACAATCCGTATATTCAGGATAATCTGGCGTTTTCACTTCAGATGGAACTGGCTTCCGAGAGTCTGCATCCCGGTTTTGTCAGGCATATCTACCTTAGAGGCTACAGGTACAACCTGCATTTGCTGCCTAAATCACTTCTGATCGAGGCGGGGGCACAGACAAATACAGTGGAAGAGATGAAAAACGCGATGGAAGTCCTTGCGGATACACTGCAGCATGTATTGACAGAATAATGTTCCGTGATGGTCCCGGGGGAGTTTGATAATTCGATTCTTGAATGCCCTAACATTTTGTGCTAATATGAGATGAATGAAAAAGGAGAGGGACTATGGGAAATAAAAATACATATGATGCAGACAGTATTTCTGTATTGGAGGGACTCGAAGCAGTCAGGAAAAGACCCGGTATGTATATAGGAAGTGTTTCGACAAAAGGTCTGAATCATTTGATTTATGAAATCGTGGACAATGCCGTGGATGAACATCTGGCAGGGCATTGTTCCCAGATTCATGTGACACTGGAGAAGGACGGCTCGGCAACCATTGAGGACAATGGCCGGGGCGTCCCTGTCGGCATGCACAAAAAGGGTGTATCAGCAGAGCGTATCGTTTATACTACCCTTCATGCGGGTGGGAAGTTCGACGATTCCGCTTATAAGACAAGCGGCGGACTCCACGGCGTAGGTTCATCTGTCGTCAATGCACTTTCCGCTTATATGGACGTACAGGTTTTCAGGGACGGGGAAATCCATCATGACCGGTTTGAGCGCGGTATACCGGTGATCGAGCTGGAGGATGGTTTACTCCCTGTGATAGGCAGGACGAGAAAGACCGGGACCAAGGTGAATTTTCTCCCGGACGATACGATCTTTGAAAAGACCAGATTCCGCTCGGAGGAAGTGAAGAGCCGCCTTCATGAGACAGCATATCTGAATCCGGAGCTTACGATTACATTTGACGATAAGAGGGCGGAGACACAGGAGCATATTGTATACCATGAGCCGGATGGCATCATCGGGTTTATCAAGGATCTGAACCAGAAAAAGGAGACGATCCATGAACCGATTTATTATAAAGGAACTTCCGAGGGCATTGAAGTTGAGGTGGCGCTTCAGTATGTCAATGAATTTCATGAGAATGTGCTGGGATTCTGCAATAATATTTACAATGCAGAAGGGGGAACCCATCTGACCGGTTTTAAGACAACCTTTACAACGGTGATGAACCAGTATGCGAAAGAACTCGGAATCCTGAAAGAAAAGGATCCAAATTTTACGGGGGCGGACATCAGAAACGGTATGACGGCGATTGTATCGATTAAGCACCCGGACCCGCGGTTTGAGGGGCAGACAAAGACGAAGCTGGACAACCCTGATGCAGCAAAGGCAGCTGGCAAAGTGACCGGTGATGAGATTGTACTGTATTTTGACCGGAATCTGGATACACTGAAAAAGGTGCTGTCCTGTGCGGAAAAGGCGGCCAAGATCAGAAAGACAGAAGAAAAGGCAAAGACGAATCTTCTGACAAAACAGAAGTATTCTTTTGACAGTAATGGAAAACTGGCTAACTGTGAGAGCAGGGATGCGAAAAAATGTGAAATCTTCATCGTCGAAGGAGATTCTGCCGGAGGTTCAGCGAAGACGGCCAGAAACCGTATGTTTCAGGCAATCCTCCCGATCCGCGGGAAGATCCTGAACGTGGAAAAGGCGAGTATTGATAAGGTACTTGCAAATGCGGAGATCAAGACGATGATCAATGCGTTTGGATGTGGATTTTCCGAGGGGTACGGTAACGATTTCGATATCAGTAAACTCCGCTATGATAAAATTATCATTATGGCCGATGCCGATGTGGACGGCGCTCACATTTCCACACTGCTCCTTACACTTTTTTACCGCTTTATGCCGGAGCTGATCTATGAGGGTCATGTCTATATTGCCATGCCGCCTCTTTATAAGGTCATGCCTAAAAAGGGGGAGGAAGAGTATCTGTACGATGACAAGGCTCTGGAAAAATACAGGAAAACACATGAAGGCCCGTTTACACTCCAGAGATATAAAGGTCTTGGTGAGATGGATGCGGACCAGCTCTGGGAGACGACACTGGACCCGGAGACACGGCTTTTGAGGCTCGTAGAGATCGAGGATGCACGCATGGCATCGAGTGTAACTGAGATGCTGATGGGGACAGAGGTGCCGCCGAGGCGTAGTTTTATATATGAAAATGCTGCAGATGCAGAGTTAGATATCTAAAAGCAGGGGCGTATTTGAGAAACAGGAGAAAAAAGAATGAGTAGTGAATCACAGATTATCAGAACCGAATATTCAGAGGTTATGAAGAAATCTTATATAGATTATGCCATGAGTGTTATTATCGCAAGAGCACTGCCTGATGTAAGGGATGGCTTAAAGCCGGTACAGCGCAGGACTCTGTATGATATGTACGAGCTTGGCATCCGTTATGACAGGCCTTACAGAAAGTGTGCCCGTATAGTCGGGGATACGATGGGTAAATACCATCCCCACGGTGACAGCTCCATCTATGAATCGCTTGTAGTCATGGCTCAGGAATTTAAAAAAGGAATGATCCTCGTAGACGGACATGGTAACTTTGGCTCCATTGAGGGGGATGGAGCTGCTGCCATGCGTTACACAGAG
The DNA here is from genome assembly GCF_003149245.1 of Faecalicatena orotica. GTDB lineage: Bacteria > Bacillota > Clostridia > Lachnospirales > Lachnospiraceae > Faecalicatena_A > Faecalicatena_A orotica. Next base: position 145,419 of record NZ_QGDL01000001.1, read on the forward strand.
GCAAGGCTCACAAAATTCACGCAGGAAGCATATCTGGCAGATCTGGATAAAAATATCATTGATTTTGGCCCGAACTTTGATGAGACGGAAAAAGAACCGATTGTCCTGCCTGTCCGCGTGCCGAACCTGCTGATCAATGGCGCAGAGGGGATTGCGGTGGGTATGGCGACCAGTATCCCTACGCATAACCTGTGTGAAGTGATCGACGCTGTGAAGGCATATATGAAGAACGACCAGATCAGTACTAAACAGCTGATGAAATATATCAAAGGGCCGGATTTCCCGACCGGGGGCATTGTAGTCAACAAGGACGACCTGCTGAATATTTATGAGACCGGGCAGGGAAAGATCAAGCTGCGCGGCAAGGTGGAAGTAGAGGAGCTAAAAGGCGGCAAGAAGCAGCTTGTCATTACGGAAATACCATATACGATGATTGGAAGCGGTATCGGGAAGTTCCTCAACGATGTCTGCAATTTGGTAGAAACCAAAAAGACGAATGATATCGTCGATATTTCCAACCAGTCATCTAAAGAAGGAATCCGAATTGTCATAGAATTGAAAAAAGGTGCTGATGTAGAGAATCTGAAAAATATGCTTTACAAGAAAACAAGGCTGGAAGACACCTTTGGTGTGAATATGCTCGCAGTTGCGGATAACCGGCCGGAAACACTGGGGCTAAAGGCTATCATTGAACATCATGTGGACTTCCAGTTTGAGCTGATGACCAGAAAGTACACGACACTGCTTGCGAAGGAACAGGAAAAGCGGGAGGTACAGGAAGGGCTGATCAAGGCATGTGACGTCATCGACCTGATTATCGAAATCCTGAGGGGAAGTAAATCTGTAAAAGACGCCCGGGCATGTCTTGTGAATGGTGTGACTGACAACATCACTTTTAAGTCAAGGATTTCAAAAAAAATGGCATCCCTCCTCAGATTTACAGAACGTCAGGCGACAGCTATCCTGGAGATGCGTCTGTATAAACTGATCGGGCTGGAAATTGAGGCTCTCCAGAAAGAACACGACGAGACAGTGAAGAATATTGCCCGCTATGAAGATATCCTGAATAATTATGACTCTATGGCGGACCTGATCATCGGAGAATTGGAGTCTTACAAGAAAGAATATGGAAGAAAGCGCCGCACTGCGATTGAGAATGCGGAAGAAGCCGTTTTTGAAGAGAAGAAGATCGAAGAACAGGAAGTTGTTTTTCTGATGGATCGTTTCGGCTATGCCAAGACAATTGACGTGGCTGCATATGAGAGAAATAAAGAGGCTGCAGACAGTGAAAATAAATATGTTGTCCACTGTATGAATACCGGAAAAATCTGTATCTTTACAGATTCAGGAAGAATGCATCAGGTAAAGATGCTGGATCTGCCATATGGAAAGTTCCGTGATAAAGGAACACCGATAGATAATGTAAGCAACTACTCCAGCAGCGAGGAACAGATCATCATGGTCTGTGATGCGGAGCAGATGCGCTTTGCAAAGCTTCTGTTTGCAACAAAACAGGGAATGATTAAGAAAGTGGAAGGAACAGAGTTCCAGGTGGCAAAGCGGACGATTGCTGCAACAAAACTGCAGGAAGAAGACACCCTGATCAGTGTAAACGTTGTAACAGAGAACCAGAATGTGGTACTCCAGACAAAAGGCGGATATTTCCTGAGATTTCCGGTGGAAGAGATTCCGGAAAAGAAAAAGGGCGCAGTGGGAGTTAGAGGAATTAAGCTCCAGAAGAACGATGAACTGGAGAACATCTACTTATTTGAAGAAGGAACGGAATCGAAGGTAACATACGGAGAAAAAGAAGTAACCCTGAACCGTTTAAGACAAGGGCGCAGAGACACTCTGGGGACGAAAACACGTAATTAGCCGGAAGTTTTAGAACAGGTTTAAAATAGGCTGGGTGTGTTTATAAGAAAATATAAGGAGGAGCATGAAACAGTTGTAATCCGGCTGTTTTATGCTCCTTTTTATGTGCGCCTGACGGTATTATCCATCAGCTTCCTGCTGAAATTGAAGTTGTAACTGATTGCGCAGATAGTCTGACCATATTATAATATATACATTGACAGGGAGGGCTGCCCAAAGAGAAGGATAGGGTAATCCAGGATACAGGGCAAAAAATCAGGCTATGAAGCATGGCAGGGAGAGAAATGCAGTGTTTCAAAAGCAGGAACTATTCAGAAAGGGAGAGGTTTTATGGCAGAAAAAGAATTATTAAATGCATTATCGGAGATGATGGACTCTAAATTCGAGGCACTAAAGAGAGATGTTGTGCTGAATATGGCAACGAAAGAAGATATTCGGAATATGGCGACGAAAGAAGATATTCAGAACATGGCAACAAAGGAAGACATGCTGAATATGGCGACGAAAGAAGATATTCGGAATATGGTGACGAAGGACGACATCGCAGATTTGGTTACAAAGGAAGATTTAAGGTACGCGGAAAATGTTATTTTATCAGAAGTAGACCGTGTTCAGGAAAAATCCAACATGCATTATCATGAGTTAAAAGAGGATATTTGTCAGCTCAGGAGGGAAGTCAGGTCAATGAATGTAGAAGGTTTAAGATATAGAGTGGAACGATTGGAAGCAATTGTCTTATAAAGAATATGCCTGCATGTATGAAATGAAATCCCAGATAGAACAGCGTATCCATTCACGGAAAAAAGTGTGAATGGATACGTGATGTCAGGAGGTATGCAAATCTTGTTTCAGTGAAGTAATCCAGGTTTCGATTGCCTGTGTAAGCATAAACTGTTGTTTCAGGACCGCCATACCCGTTTCAGGTATTTCTGGAAGGTTTTCTTTTATGCTGATGTTTTCTTTCAGATATGTCTTTAGTGTTTTTACCTGATCCTCTATTTCTGTTAAGCATGACTTTTGATTTTCAGGTGAAAGGCTGGTTAGATTTACTATTACGGCGTTAAAGTCTAAAAATATATGAATGGGTTTGGAGGCTATTTCCAACATAAGCCTTTCAAATTCATTTGCCCCGCTGTCTGTCAGGGTATAGACTGTCTTTTCAGCCATTTTCCCTTCTTTTACTATGCTGCCTTTGATATATCCTTTTTCTTCAAGCTGGATTACTTTTTTATAAATGGACGGTGTGCTGATCTTTACCCACTTCGATATATTTCGGTATTCCACTAATTTCTGAATATCATAAGCGCTTAAAGCATCTTTTTTTATCATTCCCAATACGATTAGGTCTATTGTTGCCATAAGGTTCTCCTTTTTTCTTGACAAGTACTATAAATTATAGTAGTATATGCCGTACGGCCGAATACTATAAAATATAGTACTATATTCTATTTTCCATGTCAAGAGAAGGAGAAGTAAATATGAGTGAATGTAATAAAAAAACGGAACTGCTGGGATGTGCACCGATACCAAGAGCACTTCTGGCATTGGGTCTTCCTACGATGATAGGTATGATGGTAAATGCCTTATATAACCTTGCAGATGCCTACTTTGTCGGAGGGCTGGGCACAAGCCAGACAGGGGCGATTACTGTTGCATTTCCGATCGGGCAGGTAGTGGTCGGCTTAGGGCTGCTGTTCGGTAATGGGGCAGCGTCCTATATATCCAGACTGCTGGGACTTGGCGATAAGGAAATGGCAGACCGGGTGGCAAGTACAGCTCTGTACAGCAGTATTGCTGTCGGAGCGGTTATAATTTTGGTGACAGTTATGTTTCTGAATCCAATTTTAAGACTTTTAGGTGCAACAGAGAGCATACTGCCATATGCCGTAACTTATACGAGTATCTATATTATTTCGTCTATATTCAATGTTTTTAACGTTACAATGAATAATATTGTGACAAGCGAAGGCGCTGCAAAAACGACAATGTGTGCATTACTTGCAGGAGCACTGCTGAATATAATTCTAGATCCGGTTTTTATCTATGCATTCCATTTAGGCATTGCGGGTGCAGCAGTGGCGACGGCAATCTCGCAGATTATATCCTCACTGGTATATATCTTTTATATACATAGTAAAAAAAGCAATTTCAGTTTCAGCTTAAGAAAATGCTGTTTTTCAAGGCAGATTATGTCTGAGATATTTAAAATCGGAATTCCGACATTGGTTTTCCAGCTATTGACGAGTCTTTCGATCGCGCTGATCAGCATGCAGGCGAAAAGATATGAATATGGCGATTCTGTGATTGCCGGTATGGGGGATGTAACAAGGATCATTTCTATGGGAAGCCTGATGGTGTTCGGGTTTATCAAAGGGTTCCAGCCAATTGCGGGTTATAATTACGGGGCAGGGAAGTACAAAAGGCTGCAGGAGGCAATTAAAACAATGATTCTTTGGTCAACAGCTTTTTGCATATTTTATGGAATCATGGCGGCGGTTTTTTCAGGTAAAATAATGGAACAATTTACGAAAAATGATATAGAGATGATCCGTGTAGGACGAAAAGCATTGACAGCAAACGGAATATCGTTTATATTTTTCGGATTTTATACTGTATATTCTTCGCTTTTCCTCGCGCTGGGAAAAGCGAGGGAAGGTTTCATTCTGGGAGCCTTAAGGCAGGGAATCTGTTTTGTACCGGTTATCTTGTTCCTTCCCCTTGTTTGGAGAATAGGCGGGATTTTGTATGCCCAGCCAATCGCGGATGTGATGTCCGCAGTTGTCGCCGTATTCATGGCGGTATATCTACATAAAGAATTAAAAACGTTTCAGTGTGCTGTTGAAGTATGACAGCAGTGATTCAGCAGATGCAATTGTCTGTATAATTGAGAATTACCTCTTGCAATTACTGGAAAAAGGTGCTATACTTGACAACAGTTACATAGGAACCCGGCAGAAGAGTGAACGAAAGTTCACTCTTCTTTGTTGCTAAGGGCAATGCCAGCCGGTCAGCTTATTATAACGATTATAATAGTATAGTAAATGCAGAGAAAAGGAGTATAGCGTGTCAAGAAGAGAACAGTATGAACAGCAGACAGAAGAACTTTTAGAGCCGATTGTGAAGGATCTGGAGTTTGAACTGGTAGATGTGGAATATGTGAAGGAGGCTGGTACCTGGTATTTGCGGGCTTATATTGATAAGCCGGGCGGGATTACAGTGGATGACTGTGAGATAGTAAGCAGGAAATTCTCGGATATTCTGGATGAAAAGGATTATATTGAAGATACTTATATCTTTGAGGTGAGTTCTCCGGGACTTGGGAGACCGTTGAAAAAAGAGAAGGACTTCAAAAGAAGCCTGGGAGAAGAAGTTGAGATCCGGACATACCGGGCAATCGACCGCCAGAAAGAATTCGTAGGAATATTGAAGGATTATGACAAGAACACTGTAACGATAGAATACGAGGATGAGTCTATTCAGACATTCGATAAAAGTGAGATTGCGCTTATTCGCTTAGCTTTGGATTTTTAATTTAGGAGGAAATAATAATGAATACAGAATTATTGGAAGCATTGAATATTCTTGAGCAGGAAAAGAACATCAGTAAAGAAACAATGATGGATGCGATCGAGAATTCACTTATCAGCGCATGCAAGAATCATTTCGGAACATCAGATAATATTAAGGTAATCATGGATCATGAGACATGTGATTACGCGGTTTATGCAGAGAAGGAAGTCGTTGAGGAAGTATTTGATCCTGCGATTGAGATTAGTCTGGAGGATGCAGAGAAGCTGGACAGCGCACTTCAGATCGGCGATGTTGCACAGATACCGATCGAATCAAAGTCTTTTGGGCGTATCGCAACGCAGAATGCAAAGAACCTGATCCTTCAGAAAATCAGGGAAGAAGAACGTAAAGTCGTATATGACCAGTATTTTGAAAAAGAGAAAGATATCGTAACAGGTATTGTCCAGCGCTATGTGGGAAGAAATATCAGTATTAACCTTGGAAGAGCGGATGCAATGCTGACAGAGAATGAACAGGTAAAGGGTGAAGTCTTCAAACCGACAGAACGTATCAAATTATATGTTGTGGAAGTAAAGAATACGCCGAAGGGACCAAAGATCCTCGTATCCCGTACACATCCGGAACTTGTGAAGCGTCTGTTCGAGGCAGAAGTTGCCGAGGTAAAGGACGGAACTGTAGAAATCAAGAGTATAGCCCGTGAAGCAGGCTCCCGTACTAAGATGGCAGTATGGTCCAATGATGAGAATGTTGATCCAGTAGGTGCCTGTGTAGGAATGAACGGGTCCAGAGTTAATGCAGTTGTGAATGAACTGCGCGGGGAGAAGATCGACATCATCAACTGGAGTGACAATCCGGCGCTTTTGATTGAAAATGCACTCAGCCCGGCAAAAGTCATTTCTGTTATGGCAGATCCTGATGAGAAGGCAGCGAGTGTCATTGTACCTGATTACCAGTTGTCACTGGCAATCGGTAAAGAAGGTCAGAATGCAAGACTTGCAGCCCGTTTGACAGGGTACAAGATTGATATCAAGAGCGAAACTCAGGCGATCGAGTCCGGTGAACTTCCTGAAGACTATATGGAGCAGATGGCAATGATGGAAGATGGCTATTCGGACGGTTTTGAGAACGGTTATGAAGAAGCATATCCACAGGATAGCGAAGAGATTTACGAGGCGCCGGAGGATGAAAATATAGAAGAGATAGAATTCATCGAGACAGATGGTGAATAATAACCATATGAGAGGTGTAATTATTGAGTAATAAAAAAATACCGATGCGTAAATGCGTTGGCTGCGGCGAGATGAAGCCGAAAAAGGAAATGCTGCGCATCCTGCGTACAACAGAAGAGGAATTTGTATTAGATGCAACTGGAAAAAAGAACGGGCGGGGCGCTTATCTGTGCTGTTCGCTGGATTGTTTCCAGAAGGCAGTGAAGAACAAAGGGCTGGAACGTTCTTTCAAGCAGGCCATTCCGGCGGATGTATACGAGCGTCTGGAAAAGGAGATGAATGAGATTGATACAAAATAAAGTCTTATCTCTGGTCGGGCTTGCCACGAAAGCAGGAAAGACAGTGAGCGGGGAATTCATGACGGAGAAAGAAGTAAAGTCAGGGAGAGCCGCGCTGGTGATCGTTGCAGACGATGCATCAGATAATACAAAAAAGAAGTTTCGGGATATGTGTGAATTTTATAAGGTTCCAATTTATTTTTACGTAGATAAAGATACCTTAGGGCATGCAATGGGAAAAGAATTCCGTGCATCTCTGGCGATATTGGACAAAGGATTTGCAAAGGGAATTCAAAAACATTTAGAAACGAAAGACAATACAATTGCATAGAGGAGGTAGTTAGTATGACAAAAATGAGAGTACATGAACTGGCTAAAGAGCTGGGGATGGAAAATAAAGAACTGATGGATGTGTTAGTGAAAAAGAACGTAGAGGTGAAGAGCCATATGAGTTCTTTATCTGACGATGTGGTTGACGAGTTAAGAAAAGGCGGGAAAAAGGTGAGTACTCCTGCGGCAAAAGCGCCGGAAGCAGATAAGCCGGGAGAAGAAACAGCGCCGAAAAAGAAAAATATTGTTCAGGTTTTCCGCCCGCAGAACTCCAAGAGCGGAGGACGCATGTCAGGCGGGACAAAAGGCCAGCGCCCACAGGGAACCGCAGGCCAGCGCCCACAAGGGGCAACAGGCCAGCGTCCGGCAGGAAATGTGGGGGGACACCGTCCACAGGGAACAGCACAGGGGCAGACAGTGGGAGGCCCTGCAGGTCAGCGCCCGGTAAATGCAGCTCCGGCCCAGAGCCAGACAGCGGGTGCTTCAAACCAGCGCCCACAGGGAACCGCAGGAACACAGGATACAGCCAGACAGCCAGTATCATCTCAGGAAACGAGACAGAACCAGCCTTCCGGACAGAGACCATATAATTCTCAGAATCAGAGGACAGGGGATGGTTCCCAGAGATACAATAATAACCGCGGCGGACAGGACCGTTATGCAGGAAATGACCAGCGTCAGGGAAGCGGGAACTATCAGGGAAACGGCCAGCGTACAGGCGGCTATCAGGGAAATAACGGCCAGCGTACCGGAGGCAGCTAGCAGGGTAACGGCCAGCGCACCGGCGGTTATCAGGGAAATAACGGTCAGCGCACCGGAGGCGGCTATCAGGGAAATAACGGCCAGCGTACCGGAGGTTATCAGGGAAATAACGGCCAGCGTACCGGAGGCGGCTATCAGGGAAATAACGGCCAGCGCACCGGAGGCGGCTATCAGGGAAATAACGGTCAGCGTACCGGAGGTTATCAGGGAAATAACGGCCAGCGTACCGGAGGTTATCAGGGAAACAACGGCCAGCGCACAGGTGGAGGTTATCAGGGTAATGGCCAGCGTACAGGCGGCTATCAAGGAAATAACGGCCAGCGTCAGGGCGGTTATGCAGGCAATAATGCATCACGTCCGGGGGAACGCCGTGACAACAGAAGAGATGACAGAGATGCGATTCCAACACCATTGGTAGAGCAGCAGAAGGCATCCAGAAACAAGGCAAAAGATAAAGAAAAAGACTATAAGAAAAAAGAATATAAAGACGGCGATTTCGACAACAAGAAAAAAGGCAAGAAAACCAAACCGGCTGAAGTTCAGAAGCCACAGCCAAAACAGGTTGAAAAGAAGGAAGAAGTGATCAAACAGATCGTTATTCCAGAAGTCCTTACAATCAAGGAGCTTGCTGACAAGATGAAACTTGTACCTTCTGCAATTGTGAAAAAGCTATTCCTTCAGGGCAAAATCGTTACTGTGAATCAGGAGATTGATTACGAGACAGCAGAAGAAATCGCAATGGAATTTGAAGTACTCTGCGAGAAAGAACCGGTTATAGATGTCATCGAAGAACTTCTGAAAGAGGAAGATGAAGATGAAACCAAAATGGTAAAACGTCCTCCGGTAGTCTGCGTTATGGGTCATGTTGACCACGGTAAGACTTCCCTTCTGGATGCAATCCGCCACACAAATGTCATTGACCGTGAGGCCGGCGGCATCACACAGCACATCGGTGCTTATGTTGTAGAAGCAAACGGGGAAAAAGTCACATTCCTGGATACTCCGGGACATGAGGCGTTTACTGCAATGCGTATGCGCGGGGCCAGTTCAACAGATATCGCAATCCTTGTTGTAGCAGCAGACGACGGGGTTATGCCTCAGACTGTAGAAGCGATCAACCATGCAAAAGCAGCAGGGATTGAGATCATTGTTGCAATTAATAAGATTGATAAGCCAAGTGCTAATATTGACAGAGTAAAACAGGAACTGGCGGAATACGAACTGATTCCTGAGGACTGGGGCGGAAGCACAATCTTTGTACCGGTTTCAGCACACACAAAAGAAGGTATCAAAGATCTTCTGGAAATGATTCTTCTGACAGCAGAGGTGATGGAACTAAAAGCAAATCCGGACCGTGCGGCAAGAGGTCTTGTGATCGAGGCCGAACTGGATAAAGGAAAAGGTTCTGTTGCAACAGTGCTCGTACAGAAAGGTACGCTTCACGTAGGTGATGCCATTGCGGCAGGCTCAGCCCACGGTAAGGTAAGAGCCATGATGGATGACAAGGGACGCAGAGTAAAGGAAGCAGGACCTTCACAGCCGGTAGAGATCCTCGGACTGAACGATGTGCCGAATGCAGGAGAAGTTTTCGTCGGATGCGATACAGAGAAAGAAGCAAGAAGCTTTGCGGAGACATTTATTTCACAGAATAAAGTAAAACTGCTTGACGATACAAAAGCCAAGATGTCTCTGGATGATCTGTTTACCCAGATCAAGGAAGGAAACTTAAAGGAACTGAACATTGTTGTAAAAGCAGACGTGCAGGGATCTGTAGAAGCCCTGAAGCAGAGCCTCCTGAAGCTTTCCAATGAGGAAGTGGTTATTAAGATCATTCATGCCGGTGTTGGGGCGATCAATGAATCAGACGTCATCCTCGCTTCTGCATCCAATGCAATCATCATCGGATTCAATGTACGTCCGGATGCTACCGCGAAAGAAATTGCCGACCATGAAGGCGTTGACCTGAGACTTTACAGAGTCATCTATAATGCAATTGAGGATGTTGAGGCAGCCATGAAGGGTATGCTTGATCCGATCTTCGAAGAAAAGGTACTCGGACACGCGGAAGTGCGCCAGACATTCAAAGCCTCCGGCGTCGGAACCATTGCAGGTTCCTATGTTCAGGACGGTACTTTTGAAAGAAACTGTTCCGTACGCCTGACACGTGACGGTGTCGTAATGTTTGACGGCCCTCTTGCATCATTGAAGCGTTTCAAGGATGATGTAAAGGAAGTAAGGGCAGGATATGAATGTGGTTTCGTATTTGAGAATTTCAATGACATCAAAGAGGGTGACCTTGTAGAAGCCTACAAGATGGTAGAAATAGAAAGAAAATAAGACCGTAGTTTTTACAGCGGTTATGTGAAGGAGCATTTATGAGAAAAAACAGTATCAAGAATACAAGAATCAATACAGAAGTGCAGCGTGAATTAAGCAACATCCTGCGCGGAGGAATCAAGGACCCACGTGTGGCCCCTATGACCTCTGTCGTGGCTGTAGAGGTGGCTCCTGACCTGAAAACCTGTAAAGCATATATCAGTGTGCTGGGCGATAAAAAGGCACAGGAGGATACGATCAAAGGTCTCCAGAGCGCGGAAGGCTTTATCAGACGCGAACTGGCAAGGACAATTAATATGAGAAACACTCCGGAGATTAAATTCATTATGGATCAGTCTATCGAATACGGAGTAAATATGAGCAAAAAAATTGACGAATTGACCAGAGATTTGAAAGACGGGGATGAATAAAATGAGTATACAGTTATCTGATATACTGAAAGATAAGCAGACTATAGCGCTGGGCGGGCATATCCGCCCGGACGGGGACTGTGTCGGTTCCTGTATGGGCCTGTATATGTATTTAAAGGAGCAGTATCCAAATCTGGAGACAGATGTCTATCTGGAAGAAGTGCCGAAAGCCTATCAGATGATTGAGAAGACAGATGAGGTGAAACACCAGATACCGGCAGATAAACAGTATGACCTGTTTATCTGTCTGGACTGCGGTGATGAAAAACGACTCGGATTTTCTGCACCCTTATTCAGCAGGGCAAAGCAGACACTGTGTATCGACCATCATGTAAGCAATGAGGCATTTGCAGATGAGAATTACATTGTGCCGGATGCAAGCTCTACATCAGAACTTGTCTTCCGTATGATTGACAGTGCTAAAATCAGCCGTCCTGTGGCAGAAGCCCTCTATATGGGGATTGCACACGATACAGGGGTATTCCAGTATTCATGCACCTCTCCGGAAACAATGGAGGCTGCAGCGGAGCTGATGAGAAAAGGTATTGACGGCAATGATATTATAGACAGGACATATTATGAAAAAACTTACGTACAGATCCAGATTCTCGGAAGGGCGCTGCTTGAAAGTATTTTGATTCTGGATAAACAGTGTATTGTTTCTGTTGTAGACAAAAAGGAATTGGAGTTCTACGGGGCAGATTCCAGTGATCTGGAAGGCATTGTAAGCCAGCTTCGCCAGACAAAAGGCGTGGAAGTGGCGATGTTTATGTATGAATTAGAAAGCAGCCAGTTTAAAGTCAGCCTGCGTTCAAAAGGAAAAGTAGATGTCAGCGTAATCGCCAAGTATTTTGGCGGGGGCGGCCATGCAAGGGCGGCCGGATTCAGTATGCACGGGTCCAGCCATGACGTTATAAATAATGTGAGCCGGCAGATTGCACTTCAGCTGGATGCAGATAATTAGCGGGAAGAACAGACATGATAAACGGAGTCGTTAATGTATATAAAGAAAAAGGGTTTACATCGCACGATGTAGTTGCCAAACTCAGAGGGATCCTCGGACAGAAGAAGATCGGGCATACAGGTACTCTTGACCCGGATGCCGAGGGGGTTCTCCCGGTTTGTCTGGGAAAAGCAACGAAATTGTGTGATATGCTTACAGATAAAGACAAGATCTATGAGACTGTACTTCTGCTCGGCAAAACAACGGACACGCAGGATATTACCGGCAGAGTCCTTGAGGAAACGGATACAGGCATGCTGGCTGCCGGAAAAATTGAAGATTGTATAAAAAGATACATCGGTGAATACGAACAGATTCCACCGATGTATTCTGCGCTGAAAGTAAACGGGAAAAAGCTGTACGAGCTTGCCAGAGAAGGCAAAGAAATAGAGCGTAAGCCCAGGCGTGTACAGATTCATGACATCCGGATCCAAAAGACAGAGATACCACGTGTATGGATGGAAGTGTCCTGCTCGAAAGGAACTTATATCAGAACGTTATGCCATGATATCGGACAGGATCTGGGAACAGGGGCGTGCATGGAGTCGCTGCTGCGTACAAAGGTGAGCCGTTTCGAATTAAAAGACAGTCTTAAACTGGCACAGATAGAGGAAATGAAAAAAGGCGGCTGCCTCATGGAAGCTGTGATCCCGGTGGATCAAATGTTTTCTGAATTAGGGGCACTGACTGTTCTGGAGGAGCATGCAGCACTTGCTTACAACGGTAATCCAGTTCCGGAGCATTTTCTGGAGAACCCGGGTTCCGGCATTCTGGAAGGGACTGACGGGAGGGAAGATACCCGGAGATTCAGGATGTACGATGAGGCAGGGCGGTTTATAGGAATTTACAGCTTTTGCCAGAACAGCAAAGAATACAGGCTGGAAAAAATGTTTTTGGATCAGGAAGAATTGCGGGGATAGACATGCAGTATTACACAGATATTAATTCTTATCAGGGAGACAAAAAGACAGCTGTTACGCTGGGAAAATTTGACAGCCTTCACAGGGGGCATCAGAAACTGATAAGCAAAGTACGGGAATTAGCGCTGGAAGAACACATCGAGAGCATCGTGTTTTCCTTTGACATGCAGCGTAAATCACTGCTTACAAACGAAGAACGAAAAAGACACCTGGAACAGCAGGTGGACTGTATGATACAGTGTCCTTTTACAAAAGAAATCAGGGAGATGGAAGCGGAAGCCTTTATTGAAAATATACTGGTCAAAACGCTCCATGCATCCTGTATCGTGGTTGGGACAGACTTTCATTTCGGGCACGGAAAACGCGGCGATATACATATGCTGGCCCAATATGCCGGTGTATACCATTACCGTCTGGTCGTGCTTGAAAAGGAAATGTATGAAGGCAGGGAAATTAGCAGCACATTTGTAAAAGAGTCTCTGGAAGCAGGAGAGGTAGAACGTGCCAATGAACTTCTGGGGTATTCCTATCATATGTCAGGTATTGTGGAGCATGGGCGCCGGCTGGGGAGAACGCTTGGTTTTCCGACAATGAATGTGGCTCCCGCAGAAAGGAAGATTATGCCGCGTTTTGGTGTGTATGCCTGCAGGGTACAGATTGACGGGGAATGGTACTGCGGGATCGGGAATGTTGGAATCAAGCCAACGGTTACCGAGACACACAGGCTTCTTACAGAAGTGTTTGTTTTCGGCTATAAGGGGGATGCTTATGGCAAGATGATAACCGTGGAATTCTGTGCATTTGGACGTCCGGAAACAAGATTTGCATCAGTGGGTGAACTGAAAGCACAGGTAGATCAGGACATTGCGTTTGGAAGGGCATTTTTTCAGAAGAAATGCGTGGAAGTATAGAGAAAGAGATTAGGTAGATACAAATGAGTATAACAACTATTTTTCTGCTGTTAGGCGGGCTCGGATTATTCTTATTTGGAATGAAGATGATGAGCGACGGACTGGAGCGGGTGGCCGGTGCGCGTATGCGTTCCATATTGGAATTTTTTACAAAGAACAGATTTGTAGGTATGCTGGTCGGTATCTTATTCACGGCCGTGGTGCAGTCATCGAGCGCGACTACAGTTATGGTTGTAAGCTTTGTAAACTCAGGGCTTATGAACCTGTATCAGGCAGCCGGGGTTATTCTGGGTGCCAACATCGGTACTACCGTGACAGGACAGCTGATTGCATTTAATCTGTCAGATATTGCTCCACTGTTCGTCATTATCGGTGTCGTTATGTTTATGTTCAGCAAAAAGCAGAATGTGAAGAAAATAGGCGGAGTGATCCTCGGATTTGGTATTCTTTTCATGGGCCTGAGTACGATGAGTGACGCAATGTCCACACTCCGTGAGTCGCCGCATATGGTATCACTTCTAAAGTCACTGACGAATCCGCTTGCCGCAATTTTAGTCGGTTTTGGAATTACGGCTGTTCTGCAGAGTTCATCGGCCACGGTCGGAATCATCATATTAATGGCATCACAGGGGCTTTTGGATTTTAACATTTGCTTTTTCCTGATTCTGGGATGTAATATGGGATCCTGTGTGTCAGCCCTGCTTGCAAGCCTTGGAGGAAAGAAGGATGCAAAAAGAGCGGCGTGGATCCACTTTCTGTTTAATATCATAGGATCTGTGGCCATTTTTGCAGTTTTGATGTTTGCGCTGAATCCGATTGCAGATGCAATCATGAGAGTGTCCGGCGGGAATGCAGGAAGAGCAGTGGCAAATGCACATACATTGATTAAGATATGCGAAGTAGTCCTTTTATTCCCGTTTATGAACTGGGTCGTAAAAGCGACGTATGTATTTATACCGGGGAGTGACCCGTCACCTGAAGATGCTTATGAGCTGAAGTATATCGGAAAAAGCACAATCATTACACCGACGACGGCCGTGATTGCGGTAATCCATGAGCTGGAGCATATGGGGGACCTGGCAATCGAAAACCTGAAGCGGGGGATGGATGCACTGTGTACAATGAACAGTGACCTGATAACGGAAGTTTACCGGCAGGAAGGCTACATTGATTACCTGAATAAAGAAATTACCAACTATCTGGTACGCATCAACGAGATGGATATCCCGCTGAAGGACGCAGAGCTGGTCGGGGGACTGTTCCATGTGGTGAACGATATCGAAAGAATCGGGGATCATGCAGAAAATTTTGCGGATTCTGCAAAGGTGCGTATCGAAAAGAACCTTGATTTCAGCGAAAAGGGTGTCAAACAACTGCAGGATATGATGGATCTGGTAGAAAAAACACTGGAGTATTCTTTTGATATGTTTGCGAACCGGAGCCAGGAACATATGGCAGAAGTGATTGCACTGGAAGACGAAGTCGATGACCGTGAGAAGAAGCTCCAGAAAGCCCATGTAAAGCGTCTGACAAAAGGAAAATGCACTCCGGAAGCGGGAATGATCTTCTCTGATACAATATCTGGTCTCGAGCGAGTGGCAGACCATGCCACTAACATCGCGTTCGCCATTCTGGAACCGCAGGACGTGGATGTAGATGAAGGGGAAGAAGAGGAAGAGTAGAGGAAGTATGAAAAATACTGCTTTACATCCCGGCACTCTTATGCTATACTATCCAAGTATGAATTCAGCCGGTGTTCGGTAATCGGATCACTCCGACCATTGCTTAATGCCTGGCGGTTTATAAAAGAATAAAAAGGAGGAAATGAACATGATCGCAAAGGACAAAAAACAGGCAATCATCGCAGAGTATGGAAGAAGTGAGGGAGACACAGGTTCTCCGGAAGTACAGATCGCTATTCTGACAGCAAGAATCAACGAACTGACAGACCACTTCAAAGCAAACCCGAAGGATCACCATTCAAGAAGAGGTCTTCTGAAAATGGTAGGACAGAGACGTGGACTGCTTGCATATCTGAAGAAAACAGATATCGAAAGATACCGTACTTTGATCGAAAGACTTGGATTAAGAAAATAATTCAGAACATAAAAGGACTCCGGCGGCATAATTACTGCCAACGGGGTTCTTTTTTCTTGATTATGGTATGGCCCTGTGCTATAATATTAAAGATTGTGGGCAGGTAACAAGTACCCGAGACCACTGAAAAGGATATTAGTACAATAATGTGTTTTTCAGTAGTTTCGGAGTCTCCTGTCCCGAAGTATGTATTATATATAAAGGAGAACAATATGTTTAAGAAGTTTGAAATGGAGCTTGCAGGCAGAACACTGCGCGTAGACGTGGACAGAGTGGCTAAGCAGGCAAATGGTGCTGTATTGATGCATTACGGCGACACAACAGTACTTTGTACGGCAACAGCATCTGAAAAACCGAGAGAAGGAATCGATTTCTTCCCTCTGAGTGTAGAATATAATGAAAGATTATATTCCGTAGGCAAGATTCCGGGCGGATTCAATAAAAGAGAAGGAAAAGCTTCTGAGAATGCCGTTCTGACATGCCGTGTCATCGACAGGCCTATGAGACCTTTATTCCCGAAGGATTACAGAAACGATGTAACGCTGGAGAATCTGGTTATGTCAGTTGACCAGGACTGCAGCCCGGAACTGACAGCTATGTTAGGTGCGGCGATTGCAACCTGTATCTCAGATATTCCTTTTGACGGACCGATTTCTACAACACAGGTAGGTCTTGTGGACGGAGAATTTGTATTCAATCCGACAGCAGCCAAGAAAGAGATATCCGATCTTGCCCTGACAGTTGCATCTACAAAGGAAAAGGTTATCATGATCGAGGCCGGAGCTAACGAAGTACCGGAAGCACAGATGATTGATGCAATCTTTGCAGCTCATGAACTGAACCAGAAAGTGATTGCTTTCGTAGAAACAATCGTTGCAGAATGCGGAAAGCCGAAGCATTCTTATGAGAGCTGTGCCGTACCGGAAGAATTATTCGCGGCAATCAAAGAGATTGTACCTCCGTCAGAGATGGAAGTGGCAGTTTTCACAGATGACAAGCAGACAAGAGAAGAGAATATTCGTGTCATTACTTCAAAATTAGAAGAAGCATTTGCTGAAAATGAGGAATGGCTCGCTGTCCTCGGAGAGGCTGTTTACCAGTACCAGAAGAAGACTGTAAGAAAGATGATCTTAAAGGACCACAAGCGTCCGGACGGACGTGCAATCGATCAGATCCGCGCCCTGTCAGCTGAGACAGACCTGATCCCGAGAGTGCACGGTTCTGCAATGTTTACGCGTGGCCAGACACAGATATGCACAATTACAACTTTGGCGCCGCTATCTGATTCACAGAGAATCGATGGTCTGGATGAGGCAGAGACATCAAAGAGATATATGCACCACTATAATTTCCCGTCTTACTCTGTTGGAGAGACAAGACCATCCAGAGGACCGGGACGCCGTGAGATCGGACATGGTGCGCTGGCAGAGAGGGCTCTGATTCCGGTTCTTCCGGATGAAGCAGAATTCCCGTATGCTATCCGTACAGTTTCAGAGACATTTGAATCCAACGGTTCTACATCACAGGCAAGTATCTGTGCATCCAGTATGTCACTGATGGCGGCAGGTGTGCCGATTAAAGCGGCAGTAGCAGGTATATCAGCAGGGCTGGTAACAGGAGATACTGATGATGATTACCTTGTTCTTACAGATATTCAGGGACTGGAAGACTTCTTCGGAGATATGGATTTCAAAGTAGCGGGTACTCATAAGGGTATTACAGCGATCCAGATGGATATCAAGATCCACGGACTGACAAGACCGATTATTGAAGAAGCAATCGCTAACACGAAGAAGGCAAGGACCTATATCCTGGATGAAGTCATGAATAAGACGATTGCAGAGCCTAGGGCAGAAGTGGGACAGTATGCACCGAAGATCATGCAGATGCAGATCGACCCACAGAAGATCGGTGATGTCGTAGGACAGCGCGGAAAGACAATTAATGCAATCATCGAACAGACAGGCGTGAAGATTGATATTACAGATGACGGTGCCGTATCCATCTGCGGAACAGATAAAGCAAGTATGGACGAGGCTGCTAAAATCGTAGCCACAATTACAACAGATTTTGAAGCGGGGCAGATCTTCGAAGGAAAAGTCATCAGCATCAAAGAATTTGGGGCATTTTTAGAATTTGCACCGGGCAAAGAAGGAATGGTACACATTTCCAAGATTTCCAAACAGAGAATCAATAAAGTGGAAGATGTGCTAAAACTGGGTGATGTCGTAAAAGTCGTATGCTTAGGCAAGGACAAAATGGGACGCTTCAGCTTTAGTATGAGAGATGTAGCAGAATAGAGAAAAACACAAAAAAGGAGTACAGAAACGGCATGATTCGTGCAGTTCTGTACTCCTTTTTGCGTAGTGGTTACTTATGTTCGGCTTTTGCAATGGTCTTTATAAACGTCTTCAACAGTTCTTCCGCAAGCGGGAGATATTCAGCATCAATATTGTTGATCATTTCTTTTAAATTTGAAGTGTCACTGTCTGCTGTTTTACCGAGTACGATATAATCGCAGGAAACACCGAGTGAGCTGCACAGCTTCTGAAGAGTAGTAAATGACATTCCCTTTTTTCCGCTTTCAATATCTGCAAGGAATTGAGGCGATATTTCAATCATTTCTGCGAACTGCTCTCTGGTGAGATGCATATATTCCCGCTGGCTTCTTATTCTTTTCCCAATGCCTACATTTATGTTTTTTTTCATGATTATTTTACCTCATATATCCTAATAGATTTATTTTAAACATAACCAATAGTTTAAAAAATAATCTAATAGATGTTGACAAATTACATCCATTAGATTAAAATTGCCTTGACCAAAGAGAAATTATGGAGAAAAGCAGAATGACTAAAGAGAAAATACCTGCAGGCAGCTATCCTGCAGGTTATATAAAAGAGCTGTACGAATTGGAAATATCAGTGTTAGAACAGAATAAAATACTGGATTGTATCACTTATCATCTGACAAATGATACGCCTGATCTGAAAAAAGAGGCAGGCCGGGAAGCTGTTAAAAAGAAAAGTCTGTCGGAGACATTCCGGGCAGCATTTTTCCTGTGTGTTCCATGCATTTTAATCATTCTGATCATATCGGCAGTGACGGCGCTGTTCAATAGTGTCAGTAAAGAATTGTTGAAAAATGTTGAGGCGGGGCTGGCCGGTTCCATATCTACATACTATAAGATTACGGTTGTGCTCTGTATAATTGTTTGTGTTTTTGTCTGCTATATGAGAATTATGCAGGACAGGGATGATGCAGAAAAGAATAGAGTTATCCTGATCCAGAATCATTTTCAGGATTATAAAGCGAGTCTCCAGTTCCAATACAATATTGGCCGTCAGAATTTAATACGGACTAATCAAATACTGGAGGCACGGTATAATACCCTGGATATAGCCCACCGGTACCGTGGGCTGGTTCCCATAGCTTCTATTTATCAATATCTGTCAGATGGGAGATGCCTTAATCTGGAAGAAGCGTGTGACCTGTACG
This sequence comes from Faecalicatena orotica, assembly GCF_003149245.1. GTDB lineage: Bacteria > Bacillota > Clostridia > Lachnospirales > Lachnospiraceae > Faecalicatena_A > Faecalicatena_A orotica. The sequence continues at coordinate 164,600 of NZ_QGDL01000001.1, forward strand.
AAAGTGAATCAGAGCAGGGCCTCGTTGCCCGGGATATAGATAACCTGGAGGAAAGGCAGGGCCGGACCGGGGAAAACCAGAGCATGCTGTACAATGCAGTCAAAGAGGCAGATCATACATATACAAAAATAAGGGCAGATATCCAAAGACTTGCGGATGAGGCCCGTATCATTCCGCCGGAATCCGAACTGAGAAAGTACAATGCAGTAATATCAGCCCAGCTGTCAGCAGAAAACATCTAATAACCGCCATATTCCAGCCCAGCCAGAAGCGTGCCCCCAGGCACAATCAGGAGTCCCTCCCTGAAAATGGAAACTTTTGATTCAAATTCCAGCAAAGAAGGGGTGCATTCTGGCACCGGGGCATTTTTAATCATAAATCTGAGTAAGCCTCCGCAGTCTGGCGGAGTCTTACTCAGTTCTTAAATTAATCAAATAAATCCCTCAATTACTACTCATATTTTATAGATCCCCTCATATATTGTTTAAAGAGGTGGACAAGATGAATGAAAATAGCAGAAAACAGCAGGTGCTTCAGGTACTTGCGCGTCCGGTCCGTTCAGTTGTTGAGAATGAGGCTCTGGATTTTAAAAAGGTACAGGAAATCCGGCTTCGGATTGGGAAGCCTCTGATGGTCATTTATAACAATGAGGAGCGGATACTGCCAAATGGGCAGCCGGAAGGACACGTTGTTACGAGAGATGAGATCAGGGAGACACTGGAATATACCAGTCATTACTCACTCTATGCCTATGAACATGAGATGAGACAGGGATTCATTACCATTGAAGGAGGGCACCGTGTGGGAGTGATGGGAAAAGCAGTACTGGAAGGAGACCACGTGAAGAATCTCCAGTACATTTCTTCCGTGAATATAAGGATGTCCCATGAGGTGCTGGGGTGTGCGGATAAGATTCTGCCTTACATTACGAAGAATGCACAGGTGTGCCATACGCTTGTTATTTCCCCGCCGAGGTGCGGGAAGACGACCTTGATCCGGGACCTGATAAGGCAGATTTCAGATGGAAATACCTATGTAAAAGGGTGTACGGTTGGCGTGGTTGATGAAAGGTCTGAGATCGGCGGCTGCTATCTGGGAGTAGCCCAGAACGAGCTGGGAATGCGCACCGATGTGCTGGACTGTTGTCCGAAAGCGGAGGGGATGATTATGCTGATCCGTTCTATGGCGCCGCAGGTGATTGCGGTGGATGAAATCGGTTCGGCGGAGGATATCCATGCGATTGAGTATGCAATGCAGTGCGGATGCAAGATGATTGCAAGCGTACATGGACTTACGATGGATGAGGCACATGATAAGCCTGTGCTTGGCAGGCTGATAAAAGAACGCAGGTTTGAACGCTATATAGTACTGGGAAATGAAAAACGGCCTGGAGAGGTGAAGGCAATCTATGATGAACGGGGGAGCCTGCTATGCAGAGATTTATAGGGAGCCTGCTTATTATAGCGGCGACTACGGGGGCAGGGATTGCCTACGGCACGGAATTGCAGCGGTATCTGGAGAAACTGCTGTATATCCGGCATATTGTGTACATGCTAAAGGGCGAGATTGAGTATTCCAATGCGCCGCTGGGAGAAGTGTTCGGACGAGTTGCCGTGAGAACAAAGGAACCTTACCGGAAGTGGCTTAAGGCTATGGAGAGGCAGGTTGAGTACCGCGAAGAAGATGAGTTTTCCAAGATATGGAACCGTTCCATTGACAGATATTTGAAGGAACTGCATCTGAAAAGTGTCCATTCCATCCAGTTGAAAGAACTTGGAACCTTTTTGGGACAGCTGGACCCGGATACATCCAGCAGGACGATGCAGCTTTATCTGAACCGTCTGGAACTGGAAATAGAAAAAGTGAGAGAAGGAATGGCAGCAAAGAAAAGGATCAGCAACTGTCTTGGCGTGATGGGGGGAATCTTTCTGGTTGTCATACTGATATAACTACAAGTGGGAGGAGTCCATGACCATAAATCTGATATTTAAAATTGCAGCAGTCGGAATATTGGTTTCGATTCTGAGCCAGGTGCTGAAACACAGCGGAAGAGATGAGCAGGCATTTCTTACAAGTTTTGCGGGACTGATCCTTGTATTGTCCTGGGTGCTGCCTTATATCTATGACCTGTTTATATCTATCAAACAGTTATTTTCTCTGTGACACACAGGAACACGGACAGCATAACGAAGCAATAAAAAATGCAGGAGGGGAGTACGTCTATGAGTATGATTCAAATCGGGGCAATCGGTGTCATCGGGGCGCTTTTATCTATTCAGTTTAAGAGCGGCAAATCAGAATACGGTGTCTATATGAGTGTGGCAATCAGTATTCTGATCTTTGTCTGTATTGTAGACAAGCTGGAGCTGTTTGTCAGGACGGTATCCCAGATAAGCCAGTATATCAAGATTGATACAAGCTATATCGCCACGATGCTGAAAATGATCGGAATCACATACATAGCCGAGTTTTCTTCCAGTGTCTGCAAAGATGCCGGATACCAGACAATTGCAGTCCAGATCGAAATCTTCAGCAAACTTACGATTCTTGCCCTTGGGATGCCGGTATTGCTTGCCCTTCTGGAGACGATCAGGGAGTTTCTGGCATGAAACATAAAAAAAAGATGATAAAGTGGAAATATATGTTATGTCTTGTTTTTCTGGCCGTCGTCATAATGGGGCCGGGACAGCTGATTGTATATGCGGCAGAAGTGGATACGGAAGATACAGAGGTAGATTACGGTGAAGTCGAGAGTGAAACAGAGAGCAGACTGTTCTCTGAGTTTGATTTTACGGAAATTGATGACAGCCTTAAGAAAATCTTCCCAGATGAAAAAATGAGTTTTCAGGAACTGGTTTCTTCCTTAATCGACGGGGGAGGGGAAGGTGCCGGGAAACTGGTCCTTGAGTTCATAAAGGACCAGCTGGGTTATGAATTCCGTTATAACAGGCAGAATCTGGCGTATATGCTGCTGATTGCGGTCATAGCTGCAGTCTTTACGAATTTTTCCAATGCATTTCAGAATAAGCAGGTATCCGAGATCAGTTTTTATGTCTTATACATGCTGCTGATTACGATGTGCCTGAATGCATTCAGGATTGCAATGGCCGGGATCGAAGGGCATCTGGAGATCCTGCTGGACTTTATGCGCGTGCTGTGTCCAAGCTATTTTCTTGCTGTGGCGATTGCCTCCGGAAGCAGCAGTTCCCTAATTTTTTACAACATTGTACTTTTCCTGATCTATATTGTAGAGGTACTGATTCTGAAATTCCTGCTTCCGATTGTCAACATTTATATTATGGTACAGGTGATGAACTATCTGGCGGGAGAGGAATACTTGTCCCAATTCGCGGAATTGTTAAAAAAGCTGGTCGCCTGGATCCTTAAGACACTTGTAACCTGTGTAATCGGAATCAATCTGATCCAGGGCATGCTGGCCCCGGCAATCGACGCCCTTAAGAGGAGTGCATTGACAAAGGCGGCGGAAGCGATTCCGGGGATTGGCAATGCGATCGGCGGTGTGACGGATGTGGTACTGGGGACTGCCGTGCTGATTAAGAATGGAATCGGTATGGCGGGGGCGGCCATTCTGATCGCGGTCTGTGCAGTCCCTATTCTGCAGATGGCAGTGATGACACTGATGTATAAGCTGGCGGCCGCTCTGGTCCAGCCTGTTTCGGATAAACGGATTACCGGGTGCATCAGCAGCGTGAGCGAGGGGTATGAGCTTCTGGTAAAGGTTGTATTTTCAACAGGGGTCCTATTCCTGCTTACCATTGCGGTTGTGACAGCAACGACAACCTGACGGGGGATGGAGATGTTTGAGTTTTTATATGAATGGATACAGAATCTGGCATTTTATCTGGTCATTATTACGGCAGTGCTCCAGATTCTTCCGGGAAAGAACTATAAGAGATATATCCAGTTTTTTTCCGGCATGGTAATGATTCTGCTTATGCTTACACCGGTTCTGAAGCTGACAGGTAAGGAAGACACCTTCTACAGCCTGTATCACAGCAAGGAATATGAGATGGAAAAAGAGGAAATTGAGAGGCAGAAAGATTATTTAAAGGATCTGGACATTCTGGATTTTCTCCCTGAAGAATATCAGGAAGGGACTGACCATGAGGAGGAAGAGTCTCAAAATAAGGTAGAAGTGGAGGATATACAGGTTGGACAATAAGTGGAAAGCCCTGCTGGGTAAGCTTAAAGATAAAAAAATGCTCCCTAAAAAAAATCAGCTGCTGATTCTCCTGCTCGTTGGAATCCTCCTTGTGGTGATTGCGATTCCAACTCCGGATAAGAAGAAAAATGCAGGGGACAGTGATTCAGCCGCGTCTGCGGGCACGGCGGATAATGGCTACCCGGATACAAGTGAGGAATATGAGGAATATCTGGAAAACAGAGTTGCCAGGGCGCTGGAATATGTCGAGGGGGTCGGAAAGACAGAGGTGATGATTACCTTAAAATCTTCCGGACAGAAAATCATAGAGAAGGACCAGCAGCAGAGCAGCCAGAAGACCGATGAGGAGGACAGCTCGGGAGGCACAAGGACCGTGCAGGACAATTCGAGTGATAAAACAAGCATCTATGAGCAGGGGGCGGACGGTTCGCAGTCGCCTTATGTGAGTAAGGAAATGACACCGGAAATAGCCGGTGTCATTGTAATCGCGGACGGGGGAGATAATGCAGTCGTAGTACAGAATATTACTGAAGCAATACAGGCATTATTCGGTGTAGAGGCGCATAAAATAAAAATAATGAAAAGGACTGATACATAAAAGGAGGATTCCAAGTGAAGCGTTTATTTAAGAAAAATCAGATCATCATTACTACTTTGGCAGTTATGATTGCCATTGCCGGATACCTGAATTATTCAGGGCGGCTGTTCGGAGAAACGGAGAAAAGTACTACAGAAGCAAATGCAGAGCTGGCAAACAAGGAGCTCTTGGACATCTCGGAAGAAGATGTTGAGACAGGGACAGGGGACATTGCAAGCAATGATTCCGAGGTGGAAGGAACACCGGGGGCAGCGGTGCTGACTAACGGCGGAACAGATACGACGGTAGCGCAGGCTAAAGTGGCCAGAGAACAGGTCCGTGCCCAGAATAAAGAAACTCTTCAGGCAATTATCGACAATACAAATATCAGTGATGAGGAGAAACAGGATGCAGTTGCACAGATGGTCAAGATGACAGAGCTTTCTGAGCAGGAAGTGGCAATCGAAACACTGATGGCTTCCAAAGGATTTTCAGATGCAGTGGTAAGCCTGACGGCTGATTCTGCCGATATCGTCGTAGACAGTGCAGAACTGACAGATGCGAACCGCGCCCAGATCGAGGATATTGTGACAAGGAAGACAGAAATTTCACCGGAAAATATAGTAATTACTCCTATCCATGAAAGCGGGGAATAGGAAGGCTACATAAATACTGGAAATATTTTGCACAATTCAACTATAAAAAGAATCAAACGTGTAAAAAATTCTGGAAATTGGGCAGAATATTTCCAGCAAACAATTGCGGCGTCCCTGTTATTGTGTTAAAATTATTCGTATCTGTCCAGAACAGTTACGATGATGCATCATGTTCAGCAGCAGAATAGGAGATTTGAAAGATATGTCAGAGATTACGAATGAAATAAAGAAAAGAAGAACATTTGCGATAATATCCCACCCGGATGCCGGAAAGACTACTCTTACGGAGAAGTTCCTGCTTTATGGCGGCGCCATCAACCAGGCGGGGTCCGTGAAAGGAAAAGCGACTGCAAAGCATGCAGTATCAGACTGGATGGAGATTGAGAAGGAAAGAGGTATTTCCGTCACATCATCCGTGCTGCAGTTTAATTATGGCGGCTTCTGTATTAACATCCTGGATACACCGGGGCATCAGGATTTCTCGGAGGACACGTACCGCACGCTGATGGCGGCGGATTCGGCCGTGATGGTGATAGATGCATCAAAGGGTGTTGAGGCACAGACGAGGAAGCTGTTTAAGGTTTGTGTTATGAGGCACATCCCGATTTTTACGTTTATCAATAAGATGGACAGGGAGGCGAGGGATACTTTCGAGCTTTTAGATGAGATCGAGAAGGAACTGGGAATTGCAACCTGCCCCATTAACTGGCCGATTGGTTCAGGAAAGGCTTTTAAAGGGGTATTTGACAGGGAACAGAAGGAAGTAGAACTCTTTTCCGATACAAATAAAGGCACCACAACAGGTGAAGTGCGCAAGATTGATGTCAATAACCCGGAGCTCGACTGGATACTGGGTACAGAGGCGAAGATCGCTCTGGAGGACGAGATTGAACTGCTGGATGGCGCTTCAGCGGAATTTGATCAGGAGATGGTTAATAAGGGAGAACTTTCCCCCGTATTCTTCGGATCTGCACTGACAAATTTCGGGGTTGAGACATTTCTGGAGCACTTCCTGAAAATGACAACCTCCCCGCTTCCCAGAATGTCGGATCACGGTGAGATTGATCCGATGAAAGAAGAGGATTTTTCTGCATTTGTATTTAAGATTCAGGCGAATATGAATAAGGCACACAGAGACAGAATCGCATTTATGAGAATCTGTTCCGGTGCGTTTGAAGCAGGGATGTCCGTCTATCATATACAGGGCGGGAAAGAAGTGCGCCTGTCCCAGCCCCAGCAGATGATGGCAAGCGAGAGAAAGATCATCGAAAATGCATACGGCGGCGACATCATCGGCATTTTTGACCCCGGTATTTTTTCTATCGGGGATACACTTACAACATCGAAAGAACGGTTTGCATACGAAGGAATCCCAACCTTTGCTCCGGAACACTTTGCAAGGGTGCGGCAGATGGATACCATGAAACGGAAGCAGTTCGTAAAAGGAATCAACCAGATCGCACAGGAAGGTGCGATTCAGATATTTCAGGAATACAACACCGGTATGGAAGAGATCATTGTCGGTGTAGTAGGCGTTCTGCAGTTCGACGTACTGAAATACCGCCTGAAGAACGAATACAATGTTGAAATCCGTCTGGAAAACCTTCCGTATGAATATATCAGATGGATTGAAAATGAAGAGATCAACATGGATAAACTGGTAGGAACCTCAGACATGAAGAAGATCAAGGACTTAAAAGACCGTCCGCTTTTGTTGTTTGCACACGAGTGGAGCATTCGCATGACACTGGACCGCAACAAGGACTTAAGGCTATCTGAATTCGGACGTTCCTGATATTTCCCTTTGCAAACATAGGGATATTTGTTATAATGTAAAAAGGATGAAAAAAGATTCAAACCGACAGGAGGTTTTTACAAATGGCAAAGGATGAAAGAAATACCTATTCAATACAGAACGACTCCAGCTTAGGAGAAGTTAAGATTGCAGACGAAGTAGTTGCAATCATAGCAGCACTGGCCGCTACAGAAGTAGAGGGTGTTGCATCAATGGCAGGGAATATCACAAACGAGCTGATCAGCAAGCTCGGCATGAAGAACCTTTCCAAAGGCGTAAAGGTGGACGTGCTTGAGGGCGTAGTGACCGTATCACTGGCACTGAACCTGAAATATAACTACAGTATCATGGAGATCTCTTCCAAGGTACAGGAAAAAGTAAAAAATGCTGTCGAGAACATGACAGGACTCGAAGTAGCAGACGTCAACATCAAAGTAGCAGGCGTCGAGATGGAGAATCAGGAGTAGGATAGCGGATGGCAAGTGGGCGACAGGGGTCCACTTTGTGAGGGGACGGGCGGTGAGCTGTGCCGGATGGGCCTGTACCGTTGCAGAGTGCACGTCGTTTGCTAACGGATTCTAAGAACAAAAAAGCGGAAAACAGAGGTACGGCTGACACATCACGGGAAAATTGATATTTTCCCGCTCTGGGTCAGCCAGAAACGTGATTCGGAATCACGTTTCTCCCTCTGTTTTCCGCTTTTTTATTCTAAGAATTCGTAAGCCGCACTTTAAGCACTCTGCAACGGCACAGGCCCATCCAGCCCAGCTCACCACCCGCCCCCTCACAAAGCTGGGCTTCTTCCGGCCGTATGCATAGCGCTTCCTGCGGAAGCTGATGCGGGGTGCGGCAGAATTTTTATGGTTGGATGAAACGGAATTGGGGTCAGGAGGGTATACTTTTTAAAGACAATACGAAAGAGGAGCAGAACGAGGAAATTACAATTACGCATAAGAAAGTACAAAGGTGTATATTGAAATGGCTGATAGATTATCGTATAATTATTTGAACGTGAGATAAACGAATTTGAATTTTTAGGGGAGGGAGTAACATGGTAGTTGATGTATATAAAAATTGTCCTAACTATGAAAATGAATTTTATATGCTGAGAATGGTAAATAAAGAGGATAAAGCAGATTTGTTAAAAGTGTATTCTGATGAAAAATCCTTACTATTCTTTAATAGTGATAATTGTGGTGGGGATGATTTTCACTATATAACTGAAAACAGAATGGAACAGGCGATTGAATATTGGCTTTGGGAGTATAATAGACATGGATTCGTCCGTTGGACGATTGTTTCAAAGGAAACAAATGAAGCAATAGGTACGATAGAGCTTTTCCACAGAGAAGCCGAGGATTATTTTACAGATTGTGGTTTGCTTAGACTGGATATTCGAAGCGATTATGAAATTGAAAGTGAAATTGTTAAAATCCTAAAGTTGATAATCGAACCCGCATATATACTGTTTCATTGCGATAAAATCGCTACAAAAGCTATTACATCAGCGACAGAACGTATCTCGGCATTGAAAAAGTTAGGATTTAAACACACAACGGAAAAACTAATAGGACATGATGGAACAGAATATGAGTCATATTTCATTTTAGAGAAATAAATTCAGTTTGGAAAGAAGGTCTCAGAATAAGGAAAATATTGTTAAACTTTGGAAAAATCCAAATGGAGCCAAATTTTAAAGAAATTAAATCATTAGCCTGATATTGATATCGACATTGAGAATTCCAGCGAATTCATACGCCTTCACGGCAGTGAGCCCCCGCAGGGGAACGTGTTTTCTGCACTTGGATGAACCGAGCTTGACGGGAGGGGAAACGAGGGGCGGGGAAAGGGACCGGTGTGGGGGTGGATTTGCATAAATGAGACTTAGCAGGACTTAATAAAAAGTGGCCGGATCAGCGGAATGAAATTTGTTTTCCAAAACAAATTTCAACGAGGGCTAAGCTTTGTTTGCATCAGGCAAACAGAGCGCATTCCTCGGATTTCCACTGATCCGGCCGCTTTTTATTTAGACCTGCTTAGTAGAATGATCTGCAATCCAAACCCATCCCGGTCCCTTTCCCCGCCCCTCGTTTCCCCTTCTGGCAAGCGGCCCTTTAACTATACTGCCAGATAACGCCGCCAGATAACGCATTTTTAAATTGCAATGGGTGGGGATTGTGTTGTATAATGATTAGGTCGCAATACATCCTTTATTTTCTAACGGATGTAAATGGAAAGGAGACACTATGGTAAGAAGAGAACTTCGGGAACATATTTTTAAGATGCTGTTCCAGATTGAATTTAATGAGATGAGTGATATGCCGGAGCACCTGGAGCTTTATTTTGAAAATCTGCTTAGTGCTTCAGATGATGATAAAGAATACATAAAGACAAAGTTCGAAGCAATTGTGTCCAGAGTGGAAGAAATTGACAAGATTTTGAATGAGAAGACGACCGGGTGGAAGACTATAAGGATGAGCAAGGTTGATCTTACGATTCTGCGTCTTGCAGTTTATGAGATGAAGTGGGATGATGATGTGCCGACAGGGGTTGCGATCAACGAGGCTGTGGAACTGGCGAAGAGATTCAGCGGCGAAGAAGGGCCTGCATTTGTGAATGGCGTACTTGCAAAGCTGACAGATGAAAGGTCAGAGAAGGATAAACAGAAAGATGCGTAATGTCTATACAGTAAGGCAGGTTAACACATATATTAAGAATATGTTCACCCAGGACTTTATGCTGAACAGGATATATATCAAGGGTGAGGTGTCTAATTGTAAATATCATACGTCAGGGCATATATATTTTTCGTTAAAGGATGAGTCCGGCACGATAGCCTGCGTAATGTTCGCGGGTTCGCGGTCAGGGCTTTCTTTTCGTATGCAGGAGGGCCAGCAGGTGGTTGTGCTGGGATCTGTCAGTGTATATGAGAGGGACGGAAAGTACCAGCTCTATGCAAAAGAAATCATACTTGACGGCGCGGGGCTCCTTTATGAGAAGTTTGAGGCACTGAAAAAGGAACTGGAAGAGATGGGCATGTTTGCAAAGGACTATAAGCAGCCTATTCCCCAATATGTAAAGACAGTCGGGATTGTGACGGCGCCTACGGGTGCTGCCGTGCGTGATATTATTAATATTGCATCCCGCAGGAACCCTTATGTGCAGCTGATTCTGTACCCTGCGCTTGTGCAGGGGGAGGGGGCGGTACAGAGTATTGTCCGCGGAATCAGGACACTGGAGGAAAGAGGCGTGGATGTCATGATCGTCGGCCGCGGTGGCGGTTCGATCGAAGACCTCTGGGCTTTTAACGAAGAGGCGGTTGCAAGGGCGATATTTGACTGCCGTGTACCGGTGATTTCTGCGGTCGGACATGAGACCGATACAACGATCGCCGATTATGTTGCTGATTTACGTGCACCGACGCCTTCGGCCGCTGCGGAGCTGGCTGTTTATGAATATCTTGGAACGGCCGGTGTGATGCGGGAATACGAGGCGCGCATGAGGCGCAGTATGATGCAGCGGATTACGAGGGAGAGAAGCCGTGCAGGACAGGCTGCACTGAAGTTAAAACTGGCACACCCGAGGCAGAAGCTGCTTCAGCAGAGACAACGTGCGGCAGATACGGAGCAGAGACTGCGGTTTTTGATGGAAGACTGCCTTAGGAAGAAGCGGCACCGGTTTGCACTCTATGTAGAACAGATGAAAGGTTTATCGCCCCTTGCAAAGCTGAACCAGGGGTATTCCTATGTAGAAGGGAATGCCGGTGAAAATATAAAGTCTGTGCATCAGACAAAACAGGGGGATCTAGTAAGAATTTATATGACGGATGGAAGTATCCGTGCAGAGGTAAAAGAGATTGCGGAGGTGACAGAAGATGGCAGGTAAGACGGCCGCTAAGGCGAAAGAAGCCAAACAGGAGAAGAAGCTCTCTCTGGAGGAATTGTTCGAAAGTCTGGACGGGGTTGTTGCCAGACTGGAAGGGGAGGATGTATCTCTGGAAGAATCATTCCAGCTTTATCAGAAGGGGATGGAGATGCTAAAAGAGTGCAACGAAACAATCGATACTGTAGAGAAAAAGGTTCAGATACTGGATGAGGATGGAGAGACTCATGAATTTTAAAGAAGCATACCAGAAAAAAGTAGAAGAAATTGAACGTATACTGAGAAAATACCTCCCTGAGAAGGAAGGGTTCCAGAAAGTGATTATGGAAGCAATGGAATACAGCCTGATGGCGGGCGGCAAGAGACTCAGGCCCATGCTGATGCAGGAGACTTACAGGCTGTTCGGCGGGAATGATGTTGTAATTGAACCGTTCATGGCGGCGATAGAGATGATCCATACTTACTCCCTTGTTCATGATGACCTGCCGGCGATGGATAATGATGACTACCGCCGCGGAAGAAAGACGACCCATGTTGTGTACGGGGAGGACATGGGTATTCTGGCCGGTGACGCACTACTGAATTACGCGTTTGAGACTGCTGCGAAGGCCTTTGACCTGTCTGCCAAGGACAGTCTGAGGATTGGGCGGGCCATTCAGATTCTGGCCGGTAAAGCAGGAATCTACGGGATGATAGGCGGCCAGGTGGTAGATGTAAAGTCTGCCGGAACAACTGTTTCCGGAGAAGTACTGGATTTCATTTACCAATTAAAGACAGGGGCTTTGATGGAATCGTCAATGATGATCGGGGCGGTGCTTTCCGGTGCGGATGAGGCGCAGGTTAAAACAGTAGAAGAGATAGCAGGCAAGGTTGGACTGGCTTTCCAGATTCAGGATGATATCCTTGATGTCACCAGCACCGCCGAGGTGCTTGGTAAACCAATCCACAGTGACGAGAAGAACGAGAAGACTACTTACGTCACATGGAAAGGGCTTGAGGAGGCTAAAAAACTTGTGGAACAGATTTCACAAGAGGCAGTACTAAAGCTGGATGGCCTGAATCCAAAGGATGACTACCTAAAGGAACTGCTGGTGTCACTGATTAGCCGTGACAAATAAAAAAGTACCGTAAAGAGCAGGCAGACTGCTTTAGGGCTGAAACTAAGTAAGAGAGAGGGATTCCTTATGATACTGGAGAAAATTCAAAAGGAAAACGATATAAAAGAACTGGAGCCGGAAGAACTGGGGCCGCTGGCGGAAGAGATCAGGGAATTTCTAATCGAAAAAATTAGTAATACGGGGGGCCATCTAGCGTCGAACCTGGGCGTGGTGGAGCTTACTATGGCCCTGCATCTGGTATTCGACCTGCCTGACGACAAGCTGATCTGGGATGTGGGGCATCAGGCATATACCCATAAGCTTCTGACAGGCCGGAGGGCCGGGTTTGATGATCTTCGGAAGTATGGCGGCATGAGCGGGTTCCCAAAGCGCAAGGAAAGTGACTGCGATGCCTTTGATACGGGCCACAGTTCTACATCCATCTCGGCGGGACTCGGATATGTGGCTGCCAGAGACATTCTGGGAGAAGAACACCATGTCGTGTCCATCATTGGGGACGGTTCCATGACGGGTGGGATGGCTTATGAGGCATTGAATAATGCCGCACGCCTGAAAAGTAATTTTATCATCGTTCTCAATGACAACAATATGTCTATTTCTGAGAATGTGGGAGGCATGTCCAGATATCTGAACGGCCTGCGTACGGCAGAGGCATATGTCGGCTTGAAAAAAGGCGTGGAAGATACGCTTATGAAAATTCCCGTGCAGGGAGAGAAGATCGTGCACCAGATGAAAAAGACGAAGAGCGGATTAAAGCAGCTAATCGTTCCCGGTATGTTTTTCGAGGATATGGGGATCACGTATCTCGGTCCTGTGGACGGACATGACGTGAGAAAACTTTACAAAATCTTAAATGAGGCCAAGCGTGTTGACCATGCGGTCCTTGTCCATGTGCTGACAAAAAAGGGCAAAGGCTATGAACCAGCGGAGAAGAATCCTTCCAGATTCCACGGGACAGGTCCTTTCGTGATAGAAACGGGGGAGGCTAAGTCCTCCGGCGGAAAAGACAGCTATACGGATGTATTTTCAAAGGTTTTGTGCGATATTGGCAGACATGATGAAAAGGTCACTGCAATCACTGCAGCAATGGCAGGGGGAACCGGGCTGGACCGTTTCCAGAAGTATTTCCCTGACCGGTTTTTTGATGTGGGGATCGCGGAGGAACATGCACTTACCTTTGCGGCAGGACTGGCGGCAGGCGGAATGAAACCGGTGGTTGCCCTGTACTCCTCGTTCCTGCAGAGGGCATATGACCAGACGATCCACGATATCTGCCTGCAGAAGCTTCCTGTTGTGCTTGCCGTGGACCGTGCGGGCCTGGTGGGAAGTGACGGGGAGACCCATCAGGGACTGTTCGACCTTTCATTTTTATCCACCATCCCGAATATGACGGTTATGTCTCCCAAGAACCGCTGGGAGATGGCGGATATGGTACGTTTTGCGGTTGACTTCGGTTATCCGGTTGCTCTGAGGTATCCTCGCGGGGAAGCGTACGAGGGACTGAAAGAGTTCCGTGAAAAGCTGCAGTATGGCCGAAGTGAGATCTTGTATGAGGAAGAAGATATTGCAATCTTTTTTGTAGGGCATATGGCTTCTATCGCTGAGAAGGTGCGGATCCGGTTAAAAGATATCGGGTACAGCTGCAGTCTGGTCAATGCAAGGTTTGTCAAGCCGCTGGATCAGGATGTACTGGAACAGCTGGCTGCGGAACATGAGCTTTTCGTCACAATCGAGGAAAACGTCCTAACAGGCGGATATGGCGAACAGGTTCTGGAATATGTCTCAAGGGCGCGTCTGGGTGTGCATATGCTGAATATCGGGATACCCGATGATTATGTAGAGCACGGCAATGTAGATGTGTTGCGCAGGGAAGTCGGCCTGGACGAGGAGACCATCGTAAAACAGATTATTACAGAATACTTGACGATAAGGAAAGAATAGACATGAAGGAACGATTAGATGTTCTGCTGGTAAAACGAAACCTTGCAGAATCCAGAGAAAAAGCAAAGGCAATCATTATGTCCGGCAATGTATTCGTGGACGGGCAGAGAGAGGACAAGGCGGGTTCCTCCTTCCCGGAAGAAGTCCGGATCGAGGTGAAGGGGCATACGCTGCCCTATGTTAGCCGCGGCGGGCTGAAGCTGGAGAAGGCACTTGCTAATTTTGACGTTACAGTGGAAGGAAAGGTATGTACGGATGTGGGCTCCTCCACGGGCGGTTTTACAGACTGCATGCTTCAGAACGGTGCAGTGAAAGTATTTGCCATAGATGTGGGAAGAGGGCAGCTGGATTGGAAACTGCGGCAGGATGAGCGGGTGGTCTGTATGGAGAAGACGAATATCCGTTATGTGACACCTGAGGACATCGGCGAGCCGGTGGATTTTTCATCCATTGATGTCTCCTTTATCTCCCTGACAAAGGTACTGGAACCGATCCGCAATTATCTGACAGAGGATGGGGAAATCGTGGCGCTGATCAAACCTCAGTTCGAAGCAGGCCGTGAGAAGGTCGGAAAAAAGGGTGTCGTGAGGGAACGCAGTACGCACCATGAGGTCATAGAAAAAGTGGCGTCCTATGCAAATTCCATAGGATTTGAGATCTTAAATATCGACTTTTCACCTATCAAGGGACCCGAGGGAAACATCGAGTACCTGATTCATTTAAAAAAGTGTGCAGAAGGTGCACCTGAGATTGCAGTTGATCTTCAGTCTGTAGTGGACAGGGCGTTTGAAACACTGGCAAAGTAAGAGGTGGGGAATGGATAATTTTTATATGATAACGAATATGCTCAAGGACGGTGACCTCAAAATTACAAAAGAGATCATGGGCTATATCGAAAGGAATAACAGGAAGTGCATTTTATCGGAAAAGGATGAGGAAGGCCATATCATCCCCGGTACGGTGCCGAAGGGCATGGAGTGTGCACTTGTGCTTGGCGGTGACGGTACACTGATCCGCGCCGCACGGGAACTGGAAGGTCATAATATACCGCTGCTTGGAATTAATCTTGGGACGCTGGGGTATCTTACAGAAGTAGAGCTTAGAGATTATCAAAAAGCACTGGACCGGTTATTTACTACGGTACCGGATATTGAACAGCGTATGATGATGCATGGTACGGTAGAGGGACTCATAGATGATGTGGCGATGAACGATATCGTGGTGACGAGGGAAGGAAGTCTGCGTGTCGTGCATTTCAATGTCTATGTCAACGGGGAGATGCTGAACAGTTATCTGGCAGATGGTGTAATCATATCCACACCGACAGGGACTACAGGATATAACCTGTCGGCGGGCGGCCCGATTGTGGAACCGACTGCAAGCATGTTTGTGATTACACCAATCTGTTCACATGCGCTCAATACGAGCAGCATCGTTCTTTCCGCAGAGGATACGATAGAAGTGGAAATATGCGAAGGCCGTTACGGAAGGACAGAACATGCCAGCGTGACGTTTGACGGGGCAAGTACAATACCACTTGTGACAGGCGACAAGATTCTGATCAGGAAGGCACGTGAGACAACAAAGCTGATAAAACTGAGTAAAGAGAGTTTTATGAAGACTATGCGCAAGAAAATGAAAGGAAACTAGAACAATGAAGGTCAGTCGTCATGCAAAAATAATCGAATTAATTAGCCAGAATGATATTGAAACACAGGAGGAACTGGCGGAGCGTCTGAATAATGCGGGATTCAAAGTAACTCAGGCAACCGTTTCCAGAGACATCCGTGACCTGAAGCTTACCAAGGTATCAGTGGATGGCGGAAAGCAAAAATATGTAGTGCTGAGGCCCGAAGAAGACGGGATGAGTGAGAAGTATATCCGTGTACTGAAAGACGGGTATATTTCAATGGATATGGCACAGAATATTCTTGTAATTAAAACGGTCTCAGGCATGGCAATGGCAGTTGCAGCGGCAATCGACGCTATGAAATGGAAAGAAGTAGTGGGCTGTATCGCAGGGGATGACACGATTATGTGTGCGATTCGCAGTGTAGATGAGACAGTAGCTGTTATGGACAAGATTCGGAAGATTGTGTCAAAAGGGAATTAGGAAAAAAATATGTTACAATATCTGCATGTAAAAAACTTAGCATTGATTGATGAAATTGAAGTAGAATTCCGGCAGGGGTTAAATATCCTGACCGGAGAGACAGGAGCCGGGAAATCTATTATTCTGGGCTCTGTGAACCTTGCCCTCGGCGGCAGGTATAACGCAGATATGCTTCGCAGCGGCGCACAGTTCGGCCTTGTGGAGTTGATCTTTACCGCAGAGGATGAGTCTGTTGTAAAACAACTGGAGGCTCTGGATATTTTCCCGGAAGACGGGATGCTGGTGCTGTCCAGAAAACTAATGGAAGGACGTTCTGTAAGCAAGATTAACGGCGAGACGGTCAATATGAGTGTGTTGAAAGATGTAGCCAGTATTCTGATTGACATTCACGGGCAGCACGAGCACCAGGCGCTGTTACATAAAAAGAACCATCTGGCCCTTCTGGACGTTTACGCAAAGGACAAAATAGAGCCGATGAAGGCTTCTATTTCCAGAGCTTACAGGGAGTACCAGAAATGTAAAAAGGCAGTGGAAGAATCCGGTATGGATGAACAAAGCAGGCAGAAAGAAATTTCTCTGACAGAGTTTGAAGTGAGGGAGATTGAAGAAGCAGGCCTTCGGATGAATGAAGATGAGGAACTGGAATCACTCTATCAGCGTATGACAGAGAGCAGACGCTTTACGGAAGGAATCTCGGAGACTTACCAGTATACAAGTGAATCTGCCGCAGGGAACGCCAGCGACCTGCTAAGCCGTGCAATACGTGCATTCCAGGATGTCAGTGAGTGTGATGACAAGGGCGCTGCCCTGTATGAACAGCTTGTAGAGATTGACAGCCTTCTGAATGATTTTAACCGGGAACTTTCCGAATATGAAAAGAGCTTTGATTTTTCAGAGGAAGATTTTTACGAGACAGAGAACCGCCTGAACCTGATCAACCATTTAAAGGCAAAATATGGGAACAGTGTCAGTGAAATCCAGGAATATTGCCAGATCAGGAAGGAAAGACTAAACGAACTGAAAGATTATGAAAATTATATTGCTGAATTGGAAGAGAACCTTAAAAAATGCGAAAAAGAATTGGAGAAGCATTCTGTTGCATTAAGTAAAGAGAGGCAAAAGGCATCCGTTTCTTTTGTGAAAGAAATCACGCAGGGGCTGAAAGACCTGAATTTTCTCGATGTGAAGTTTGAAATGCGGCTTAACCGTCTTGAAACCTATTCTTCCAATGGAGTGGACGATGGTGAATTTTACATCTCGACAAATCCGGGAGAAGACCTAAAACCGCTGGGAAATGTGGCATCCGGCGGTGAACTTTCCAGAATTATGCTTGCAATCAAGACGGTGCTTGCGGATAAAGAGGATACGCCGACCCTGATTTTTGATGAGATTGACACAGGAATAAGCGGGATAACGGCCGGTAAAGTCGCGGAGAAGATGCACGTGATCGGAAACAGCCGGCAGGTGATCTGTATCACACACCTTCCCCAGATTGCAGCAATGGCAGATGCCCATTATCTGATTCAGAAAGAAGCAAAGTCTAATATCACAAAAACAGAAATCTCCTGTCTTGGAGAACAGGAGTCTGTCGAGGAGCTTGCGAGACTCTTAGGCGGTGCAAAAGTTACCGGCAAGATTCTGGAGAGCGCCGCGGAGATGAAAGAAATGGCAAAGCGTGAAATATAATACCAGAGTGAAAACTGCTATGTGTACACATACTAAAACGGATACCAGAGATGGTATCCGTTTTTCTTTCTAATAAGGGAAACTCCATTTTAAAAAGTGCATGTCAGTTAATTGACAGAAGCACGGGAAGGGTGTGGATGCATGGATAAGCGCTGGCAGAATCGACTGCTTGTTTTATTTTCTGCTGTTTTTTTGTCTTCGGCGGCGGGATATTTTGGGTGGATGGCGGCTGATGCTGTGGAGCAGACTGAGGTCAGCACAGAAGCAATCAGCGAAGATACTGTGCTGGTTGGCGGAATGCCGGTTGGTATCTATATGGAGACAGACGGGGTGATGGTGCTGGATACAGACCATATCAAAGGAATAGACGGTGTGGATTATGAACCGGCAGGCCATCTGGTAAAATGCGGGGATTATATTACCGGATTTAACGGGAAAAAGATTGATAATAAGAAAGAATTGATGGAATCACTGAAAGAACTCGATGAGGATGAAGTCGTACTGCAGTTAAGAAGAGATGATGAGACGATTGATGTGAAGGTTAAGCCTGTAGAATGTGAACCGGATGAGTACAAGCTGGGAATCTGGGTGAGGGACAATGTACAGGGGCTGGGAACCGTAACGTTTTTGACAGGGAACAGTGAATTCGGTGCTCTGGGGCATGGGATCCATGACACAGATACGAATGTCCTGCTGTCAATTGCAGACGGAACCCTGTACAAGACGAGCATCCATTCCATAAAAAAGGGTGAAAATGGAATTCCGGGAAGCATGGAAGGCATCATTGTCTATAACGGCTACAACAAATTAGGCACTATTGAAAAAAATACAGACGAAGGAATATATGGAAAGGTTGACAAAATCGACGAACTGTTTACCGACCAGATTCCTGTACAGACTGCGGCCAAAGAAGAGGTGGAAGTGGGCGACGCGACAATACGTTGCTTTGTCGACAATGAGGTCAAGGAATATAACATTAAGGTGACAGATATCGACTATTCCGGACGGGAAGCCAACAAGGGACTGGTGATCCAGGTGACAGACCCCGGACTCCTTGAAAAGACGGGGGGAATCATACAGGGGATGAGCGGGAGCCCCATCCTCCAGAATGGGAAACTGATCGGTGCTGTGACCCATGTATTCGTGCAGGATTCCACAAAAGGTTACGGCATTTTTATCGAAAATATGCTGGAGAATGTTGCAAGTCATAGTTTGTCGAATTAGAGCAACAAATTACCCTTGATTCTGCAATCATTGACAGATATAATAATCGAGTGGCGTTTCTCAGTCCGGGTCCTTAAGAGGAGAGAGGGATTATGGAACATTTAAACGTGGCCATCGCTGATGATAATGAGAGAATTCTGGATTTACTGGAAGAAATTATCAACATGGACAAGGAACTGAATGTGGTGGGAAAGGCTAAAAACGGTGAGGAGATGTGTCAAATCATCAGAAATCAACAGCCAGACGTGGTTTTACTTGATCTGATTATGCCGAAAATGGACGGATTAACCGTTATGGAGCAGATTAATCAGGATAAAACTATGACAAAACGCCCTGATTTTATTGTCGTAACAGCGGTTGGACAGGAAAAAATTACAGAAGATGCTTTCAACAAAGGCGCAAATTACTACATCATGAAACCTTTTAATAACGAGATGTTGTTGAATCGTATAAAAACTGTAAGAAAAGTGTTCCGGAATCACGATAAGAAAAATGATGAAATTACTGGAAATACCAATATCAGAGAAGAAGACCTGGAAAACCGTGTCACTAACATGCTTCATGAGATTGGGATTCCTGCACATATCAAAGGGTACCATTATTTAAGAGATGCAATAATGATGGCTGTTGAAGATATGGATGTACTGAATGCTATTACAAAAGTACTATATCCGACAGTGGCAAAGAAATATCAGACAACATCCAGCCGTGTGGAGCGCGCAATCCGCCATGCAATTGAAGTGGCGTGGAACCGCGGGAAACTGGATACGCTGGATGAATTGTTTGGTTATACTGTCAGCACAGGAAAGGGGAAACCGACGAACTCTGAATTCATAGCTTTGATTGCGGATACGATCCAATTGGAGTATAAGCACAGATAATTCTTCCCTTTGCTCAGAAAATGAGGTATAATAGTCAGTAATAAGGCTTCGAAGAGAACTCAAGGAAAGTGGAGGGATGTATTTATGAAAAACATTTTATTTGCATCTTCAGAATGTGTACCTTTTATTAAAACAGGTGGATTGGCAGATGTTGTCGGCTCATTGCCAAAGTATTTCGACAAGAAGGAATATGATGTCAGGGTTGTTCTGCCAAAGTATACATGCATGAACCAGAAGTGGAAAGATATGCTGGAGTATGAAAGTCATTTTTATATGGACATCGCTGGAGTCGACCAGTATGTCGGAATCTTGAAGTGTGTATATGACAAGATCACCTTTTATTTTATTGACAATGAATTTTATTTTGGCGGTTTTGCACCGTATGACGGGGATCCTAAGTGGAATATTGAGAAGTTTGCATTTTTCTCAAAGGCAGTGCTTAGTATTCTTCCGGTGATCGGTTTCCGCCCGGATCTGATCCACTGTCATGACTGGCAGACAGGGCTGATTCCTGTTTATCTGGATAACTTCCGTTATCTTGGGGAGTATTACCGGGGGATCAAGTCTGTAATGACAATACATAACTTAAAATTCCAGGGAGTATGGGACACGAAGACTGTACGCCAGATCACCGGGCTGCCGGAATATTATTTCGCTCCGGATAAGATGGAAGCATACAAAGATGCGAATCTGCTCAAAGGCGGAATCGTATATGCAGATAAAGTAACGACCGTCAGCCAGACCTATGCGGAGGAGATTAAGACTCCGTTCTACGGGGAGGCACTTGATGGATTGATGAGGGCGAGAGCCAATGATTTATGCGGTATTGTGAACGGGCTGGATTATGAAGAGTATTGTCCGTTTTCAGATACCAGGATTGCGAGAAAGTTTACCGTAGAGACTTTCAGAAAGAACAAACCTTTTAATAAGGCGGCTCTTCAGGAAGAACTCGGGCTGGAGAAAGACAATAAAGTAATGTTGATCGGAATGGTATCCAGACTGACGGACCAGAAGGGGTTTGACCTGATAGACTATGTTATGGATGAACTTTGCCAGGATGCGGTTCAGATTGTCGTACTTGGCACAGGAGATGCAAAATACGAGAACATGTTCAGACATTTTGCATGGAAATACTCAGGAAAGGTTTCTGCCAATATCTTTTATTCGGAGGAGTTATCGCATAAAATTTATGCATCATGTGATGCGTTCCTTATGCCTTCCTTATTTGAACCATGCGGGTTAAGCCAGCTTATGAGCCTCCGCTACGGAACAATCCCGATCGTAAGGGAGACCGGCGGTTTGAAAGATACTGTAGAACCCTATAACGAATTTGAAAAGACCGGAACTGGTTTCA
Organism: Faecalicatena orotica; assembly: GCF_003149245.1. Lineage (GTDB taxonomy): Bacteria > Bacillota > Clostridia > Lachnospirales > Lachnospiraceae > Faecalicatena_A > Faecalicatena_A orotica. The sequence continues at coordinate 186,010 of NZ_QGDL01000001.1, forward strand.
GCTTCAGCAATTACAATGCGCAGGAGATGCTGAATACCGTCCGTTACGCAGAACGTATCTATTATGATAAGAAACGTGACTGGAATAAAATTGTAGAGCGCGCCATGAATATGGACTTTTCATGGAAGAATTCTGCAAGGCAGTACAATGATTTATATAAGAGCCTGATCGGTGAATAGAAGGGGCTGCTGCGTGAAAACGATACACAGGAGAGTAAAGGCATGAAGATTATAGACAGACTGAAAGAAGACAGGATACATATATCGTTTGAAGTATTTCCGCCAAAGACAGACGCGGGGGTTGATAATGTAATGAGGGCTACAGACAGGATTGCTGAACTTAGGCCTGATTTCATCAGCGTAACATACGGTGCCGGCGGCGGAACCAGCAGGAATACAGCGAAGATCGCGAAGCATATCAAAGAGGATCTGGGGGTCGAGAGTCTGGCACACCTTACATGTGCATCATCCACAAAGGATGAGGTGAGGGGTGTAATCTCGAATCTGAAAGAACTGGGAATAGAGAACATTCTGGCGCTCCGCGGGGACATCCCTGCAGACCAGCCGTTCCCGACAGAAGACAGGTTCCATTATGCTTACGAATTGGTTGAGGAGATTCGCAGGTCAGGTGATTTCTGTATCGGCGCAGCCTGTTATCCGGAGGGCCATGTTGAGAATGAGCACAAGGAAGATGATATCAAGTTTCTGAAGCAGAAAGTGGACAGCGGTGTTGATTTTCTGACGACCCAGATGTTTTTCGACAATGATATTCATTACAATTTTTTATACCGTATCCGTGAAGCCGGAATCACGGTACCGGTGCTGCCGGGTATCATGCCTATTACGAGTGCAAAGCAGATGAAGCGCAGCTTAGAATTATCCGGGACAGTTTTCCCAAGAAGATTTCAGGCAATTCTGGACAGGTTCGGTGATTATCCGAATGCGATGGAACAGGCCGGGATCGCATATGCAACGGATCAGATTATCGACCTGCTTGCGAATGGTGTGAAGAATATTCATATTTATTCCATGAATAAGCCAGAGACAGCAGAAGCAATTATGCGCAATTTATCAGAAATAATAAAATGCTAGGAGTTATAACAGATGGATGATATGACAAAAGAGGCCATCCGTTATCTGGGGTATGGAAAGCATGCGGTAGATGAAAGAACTCTTGCTTTGATTTCAGATTCTTTTCGGAATCTGGAGGAGACGGCAGGCAGGAAATCCATCTATCGCATCTTTGATTTCAATCAGACGGCGGATGATGAGTTTACAATAGGAACGAGTGCGATACAGAGTTCAAGTCTCGGCAGGAATCTCAAAGGATGCAGGAAAGTTATTCTGTTTGGCGCTACGCTTGGTGCCGGTGTTGACAGGCTGATTACACGTGCATCTGTCACAGATATGGCGGGGGCTGTTGTACTTCAGGCATGCGCGGCCGCTTTGCTTGAGGAATACTGTGACAGGTGCCAGACTGAGATTGGCATGGAAATGGAAAAAGAAGGGCTTCACTTAAGGCCGAGATTCAGTCCCGGATATGGAGATTTCGACATTCGCTTTCAGGCCCCGCTCATACAGATGCTGAATTGTGCGAAGACGATCGGGCTTACGATGACGGACAGTTACATGATGACGCCGACGAAATCTGTAACTGCCGTGATTGGGGCAAGTGATACGGCGGAGAAATGCCATATAAAGGGCTGTGAAGTTTGTGAAAAAAAGGATTGCATATACAGAAGATAATAAGCGGAAAGGACATCATATGATTTTAGACAGATTAGGAAAAGAACTGCTGTTTTTTGACGGCGGAATGGGAACTCTTTTGCAGGCGGAGGGGCTGAAGCCCGGAGAACTCCCTGAAACATGGAATATTACTCATGCAGAGATTGTAACAGGGATACATAAAAAGTATATAGAAGCTGGAAGCGACATCATACTGACCAATACATTCGGTGCAAATGCCTTGAAGTTTCATGACGGCAGCATGTCTCTGAAAGAGATTGTTGAGAAAGCCGTGGGGCATGTGAAGAGGGCGGCAGGACTTGCGGATGTGGACCGTGAAGTATATACGGCCCTGGATATCGGTCCGACCGGAAAGCTTTTAAAGCCTATGGGGGATCTGGATTTCGAGGAGGCCTATGAAGCATTCAAAGAAGTGGTGATATATGGCGAGGAAGCAGGGGCTGACCTGATCCATATTGAGACGATGAGTGATACCTACGAGCTGAAGGCTGCAGTGCTGGCAGCTAAGGAGAATACCTCCCTTCCGGTCTTTGTAACTACGATCTTTGATGAGCGTGCGAAACTGCTGACCGGAGCAGATGTTCCGTCGGTCACGGCACTTCTGGAAGGGCTCAGGGTAGATGCACTCGGGATTAACTGTGGTCTGGGTCCGGAACAGATGATGCCGATTCTGGAACAGATTCTGAGATATTCTTCCCTGCCTGTGATTGTAAAGCCGAATGCGGGTCTTCCCAAACAGGTAAATGGGAAAACCGTTTATGATGTTCTTCCCGAAGCGTTTGCTTCTACGATGCAGGAAATTGTCAGAAAAGGTGCTGTTGTCATCGGGGGATGCTGCGGTACAACCCCGGATCATATCCGTGCGATGACCGGACTTTGCCGGGGAATGGAACCGGTGGCTTTAAAGCCGAAGGAATGGACGGTTGTTTCTTCCTATGGGCAGGCTGTATTTCTGGGAGAAGGCTCCAAAATTATAGGGGAGCGTATCAACCCTACCGGAAAGAAGAAGTTTAAACAGGCTTTAAAAGAGCATGATATGGATTATATTCTGAAAGAGGGAATTACCCAGCAGGACAAGGGTGCGCATATTCTGGATGTCAATGTCGGACTCCCCGATATTGACGAGGCGGCTATGATGAAAGAGGTAGTGACAGAACTTCAGAGTGTGACGAGCCTGCCGCTGCAGATTGATACGGTGGATGTAAAAGCGATGGAAACGGCGCTTCGTATTTACAACGGAAAACCAATGGTGAATTCAGTCAGCGGCAAGCAGGAGTCGATGGATGCCGTATTCCCCCTGATTCAAAAATATGGAGGAGTCGTAATCGGACTTGCCCTCGATGAAGACGGCATTCCTCCAACAGCAGACGGCAGGGTCAAGGTAGCCCGCCGCATCATCGAAGAAGCCGGAAAGTATGGGATTCAGAAGAAGGATATTGTCATTGATGTTCTTGCCATGACGATCAGTTCCGAACCTGAGGGGGCTAAAGTCACGCTGGAGGCATTAAAGAAAGTAAGGGAAGGGCTGGGAGTGAATACAGTTCTGGGAGTTTCCAATATCTCCTTTGGCCTGCCAAGCCGTCCGGTTGTGAACGCGAATTTTTATACGATGGCAATGTTTAACGGCCTGAGCGCAGGCATTATCAATCCTTCTTCCGAGGACATGATGAAGTCTTATTATGCTTATCACGCACTGATGAATCTGGATAAAAACTGCGAAACTTATATATCCCAATATGCGCAGATGGCAGCCCCGGCACAGGCGGCACCATCAGCCGGACAGAGTATGCTTCTTGATACTGCCATTGAAAAAGGGCTGAAAGAAGAGGCCCATCATATTACATCAGGGCTTGTGAAAGACAGAAAGCCCCTTGATATTATCAATGAATTCCTGATTCCTGCACTGGATAAGGTTGGCAAAGGGTTTGAGAATGGTACGGTCTTCCTCCCGCAGCTTTTGATGAGCGCGGAGGCTGCAAAGGCATCGTTTGCCATATTGAAAGATGCTTTTGCATCTGATGGAGAGGTAGAAGAAAAGAAAGAAAAAATTGTACTGGCAACGGTTAAGGGGGACATTCATGATATCGGAAAGAATATCGTAAAAGTACTCCTTGAGAACTACGGTTTCGATGTCATAGACCTCGGAAAAGATGTCGCACCGGAACTAATTGTGGATACGGTGCTTAAGAAAGATGTCCGTCTGGTTGGTTTAAGTGCCCTTATGACAACAACGGTTGTAAGCATGGAAGAGACAATCAAACAGCTCAGAAAGCAGGCTCCTTCCTGCAGGGTTATGGTCGGGGGCGCCGTGCTGAACCAGGAGTATGCGGATATGATCGGGGCAGACTTTTACGGCAGGGATGCAATGCAGTCCGTTTACTATGCACAGGAACTGCTTCAGGGCAAATAATGTACTTCTTTTTATACAAGGAACTGTATTGACTATTTTTTAACATAAGGGTATAGTGATAGTGCAAAGAGAAGATATGGCGCATTATGTGCTGTTTTTTATGAATTCAGGAGGATGAGAACCTATGATGAGAGGACTGCAGACACCGGTCAGGGCGATTAGGAGACGTGTATTTACAGAGGTTGCAAAACTGGGATTTAAAGCGGACGCAGATACACTGCTGACGGATATGGAAGCAATACCTTATGAAATTGTGAATGATGATACAGAAGAGAAGTACCGCGAGAGTACATACCGCGCGCGCGCGATTGTAAGAGAGCGGTTAAGGCTTGCGATGGGGCTGTCCCTGCGCCCGGAGAATAAACCGGTGCACCTGACTGCCGGAGTGGAAGCCAGTAATATATCTGAAAAATATTATGAGCCGCCGCTTATGCAGGTAATACCATCTGCATGTGAGCGCTGTGAAGAGAATAAGTATGAAGTGAGTAATATGTGTAAAGGATGTCTGGCACATCCATGCCAGGAGGTCTGTCCAAAGGGCGCGATTTCTATGGTGAATGGGAAGTCATTCATCGATCAGGAAAAGTGTATTAAGTGTGGGAAGTGTAAATCTGTCTGTCCGTATGACGCCATTGCGAAAAAAGAAAGACCGTGTAAGAATGCCTGCGGAGTCGGTGCGATTGTGTCTGATAAGTATGGAAGGGCCTACATTGATACGGATAAGTGTGTATCCTGCGGTATGTGCATGGTCAGTTGTCCGTTTGGGGCGATTTCTGACAAGTCACAGATCTTCCAGCTGACACGTGCCCTTCAGGAAGGCGGAGAGATTGTAGCCGAGATCGCACCAGCATTTGTAGGACAGTTCGGAGACAATATCACACCGAGAAACATCAAGGCTGCCCTGCAGGAACTCGGCTTCTCAGAGGTCTATGAGGTGGCTCTGGGTGCAGATATCGGTGCAATTTCAGAGGCCCACCATTATGTGGAAAAGGTGGTGTCCGGCGAGCTTCCGTTCCTATTGACATCCTGTTGTCCGTCCTGGGCGATGATGGCGAAAAAGTTCTTCCCGGACCTGATCGACCAGATTTCACAGGAACTGACACCTATGGTTGCAACGGCAAGAACGATAAAACAAGAGCATCCGAATGCAAGAGTCGTTTTCATTGGACCATGTGCAGCCAAGAAACTGGAAGCTTCCAGAAGGACCGTGCGCAGTGATGTTGATTTTGTTGTGACTTACGAAGAACTGCAGGCAATGTTTGATGCGAAGGAGATTGACCTGACCAAATATTCCGCAGAGTCTTCCTTCCATGATGCAACGGGGGCCGGACGTGGTTATGCATGCGCCGGAGGTGTTGCGGAAGCAATTGAAAAGTGTGTCAATGAATATTATCCGGGTGTGGATGTCAACATTGAGCACGCAGAGGGGCTTGCCGAATGTAAGAAGATCCTGACCCTTGCAAAAGCAGGCAGAATGAACGGCTGTCTGATCGAGGGTATGGGCTGCCCGGGAGGATGCATTGCGGGTGCGGGAACGAACATCCCGGTAGCGAAGGCGAAGAAGGCTCTCGCAAATTACGTCAAGAACTCAACCAACAACATTCCGCCGAGTGAACTGGCTGAAATCGAACTGAAATAATATTGAAAAACCATTACAGCTATGATATGATAGGTTAGACACACAGAGTGGATATATATCCACTCTGTTTCTGTTGAATGTATAATGCAAGAAACCGGGAGGATAAAGGTTATGCAACCATATGGAGTGAACCAACTAAGAAAGATGTTTTTAGAGTTTTTTGAAAGCAAAGGGCATCTGGCGATGAAGAGCTTCTCTTTAGTGCCGCACAATGATAAGAGCCTTCTGCTCATCAATTCAGGAATGGCGCCTTTAAAGCCTTATTTTACGGGACAGGAGATTCCGCCGAGAAAAAGAGTGACAACCTGCCAGAAGTGTATCCGTACAGGTGATATCGAGAATGTCGGTAAGACTGCACGCCACGGTACATTTTTTGAGATGCTCGGAAACTTCTCTTTTGGAGATTATTTTAAAGAAGATGCAATCAAATGGTCATGGGAATTCCTGACAGAGGTTGTCGGACTTGATCCGGACAGGCTGTATCCTTCCGTATATCTGGAGGATGATGAGGCGTTTGATATCTGGAATAAAAAGATGGGGATACCGGCAGAAAGGATCTTTAAGTTTGGTAAAGAAGATAATTTCTGGGAGCATGGCTCAGGCCCGTGCGGTCCCTGCTCTGAAATTTATTATGACAGAGGCGAAAAGTACGGATGTGGCAGCCCGGACTGTACAGTCGGCTGCGAATGCGACCGTTATATGGAAATTTGGAATAACGTATTTACACAGTTTGACAATGACGGAAAAGGTCATTATGAAGAACTGGAACAAAAGAATATTGATACCGGTATGGGACTCGAGAGGCTGGCATCTGTCGTTCAGGATGTTGACTCCATTTTTGATGTGGATACGATTAAGGCACTCAGAGACCATGTCTGCCGCCTTGCAGGGGCAGAGTACGGCAAAGACGAGCAGAGGGACGTTTCAATCCGTGTAATTACAGACCATGTCCGTTCCGTGACTTTTATGATCTCAGACGGTATTATGCCGTCCAATGAAGGCCGCGGCTATGTACTGCGCCGTCTTTTAAGAAGGGCATGTCGTCATGGAAGACTGCTGAATATAGAAGGAAATTTCCTGCCGGAACTCGTCCTGACTGTTATTGCTGAATCGAAGGATGGATATCCGGAACTGGAAGAAAAGAAAGACTTTATCCTGAATGTCATTGCAAAGGAAGAAGAGCAGTTCAATAAGACCATTGATCAGGGGCTCGGAATCCTTTCCGATATGATTGCTGATATGGAAGCAAAGAAAACAAAGACTTTATCCGGTGAGGACGCATTTAAACTTTATGATACTTACGGTTTCCCGATCGACCTGACGAAAGAGATACTGGAAGAAAAAGGAATGGATGTGGATGAAGAGGGATTCCATGCAGCAATGGAAGTGCAGCGTAAAACCGCAAGGGCGGCCCGCGGCGTGACAAACTACATGGGAGCCGATGTTACTGTTTATGAATCCATTGACCCGGGTATAACAAGTACGTTTGTCGGTTATGATACATTAAGCTGTGAGTCTGAGATTATTGTACTGACGACAGAAACAGAAATTACAGAAGCTCTTTCCGACGGCGAAAACGGGACTGTCATTGTAAAGGAGACACCGTTCTATGCAACCAGCGGCGGTCAGGAGGCTGATAAAGGGACCATCCGTACCGCAGAAGGGGAATTCAAGGTAGAAGATACCATTAAGCTCCTAGGGGGCAAAATCGGCCATGTAGGCCATGTTGTAAAGGGAATGATCAAGACCGGGGATAAGGCTGAACTTACCGTGGACGCTGAAAAGAGAGCTCTGTCTGCACGTAACCACAGTGCGACACATCTGCTTCAAAAGGCATTGAGAACCGTACTCGGAACGCATGTTGAACAGGCAGGTTCCAGTGTGAATGAAGACCGTCTGCGCTTTGACTTTACTCATTTTTCAGCATTAACAGAAGAGGAACTAAAAAAAGTAGAAGCAATCGTGAACGAGAATATCACAAAAGCACTTCCTGTCGAGATAAAGAACATGCCGATCGAAGAAGCGAGAAAGACCGGTGCTCAGGCGCTGTTCGGTGAAAAATATGGTGATATCGTGCGTGTTGTCAACATGGGTGGTTTTTCAATTGAATTCTGCGGAGGCACCCATGTAAAGAATACAAGCGAGATCATGGCGCTTAAGATCATATCTGAGACAGGGGTAGCAGCAGGTGTGCGCCGTATTGAGGCACTCACATCGGCGGGCCTTCTGAAGTATTATGATGCGCTCGAAAAGAAGCTGAATGAGGCATCTAAGGTTCTGAAAGCGTCACCAGAGAACCTGACAGAGAAGATTACACATATGATGAATGAAAACAAGGCCCTGCATTCAGAAGTGGAGAGCTTAAAGAGTAAACTGGCCCAGGATGCGATGGGCGATGTGATGGATCAGGTACAGGACGTAAAAGGCATAAAGCTCCTTGCTACAGAGGTGGACGGTGTAGACATGAACGGACTGCGCGATCTGGGAGACCAGTTAAAAGAAAAGATTGGCGAAGGTGTCGTGGTCCTTGCTTCCGGCAATGACGGCAAAGTAAGCCTGATGGTTACGGCGACAGAAGGCGCCATGAAGCAGGGTGCACATGCGGGAAATCTTGTAAAAGCAATTGCCGGCCTGGTAGGCGGTGGCGGCGGCGGACGCCCAAACATGGCTCAGGCAGGCGGAAAGAACCCGGCTGGTATAAAAGATGCACTTGTAAAGGCAAAAGAGACGCTTGAAGGACAACTTTCTTAGTTTTTTTCCCGGAAACAGTTGACGTTTAGCGAAAATATGATATAATCTTTTGTAGTGCAATAAATATACCCGAACAGTCGTATGATGCACAATACAAGGCTGGAGGGGAGGTTAGGTGTGAGACTATGTCAAATGTAATCGTTAAAGAAAACGAGACGTTAGATAGCGCTTTACGCAGATTCAAAAGAAACTGTGCCAAAGCTGGTATTCAGCAGGAGATTCGTAAAAGAGAACATTACGAAAAACCAAGCGTAAGACGTAAAAAGAAATCTGAAGCTGCTAGAAAACGTAAGTATAATTAATATGTGCAGACAAATAGAGTGTTGAAAAACACTCTATTTTTATGTTCATACCCTATAGGGAGTATCAGGGAACTTTCCCCAATTTTTTTAAGATTTACTTAAGACTTTCCAAAGTCCGTAGCAATGTAGAAAAAGCTGTGCTATGATAATGCGTGTAAGAGAGCTGGATGATATAGAACGATAAAATGGAGTGATGAAAATGTGGGACAAGATGATTTTGGGATATGACATGTATCATATAGTGCTTTGGTTCCTTGCATACAGCATCCTGGGATGGGTTGTAGAATCTGTCTATATGTCAATCTGTAACAGGAAGCTGACGAACCGTGGCTTTTCAAGAGGGCCGATCTGCCCGATATACGGTGTGGGTGCCCTGACTGTGTATCTGCTCCTGAGTCCATATAGCCATAACAAGTTTCTTTTGTTTTTACTGGGAGCTGTTCTGGCAACAATGATAGAATGGATTACAGCAAGGATTATGGAGAGGATATTTGGCGAGATCTGGTGGGATTATACGGACAAGCCTTTCAATTATAAAGGCATTCTTTGTCTGGAAAGTACACTCGCATGGGGATTGTATACAGTTCTGCTGTTTGGAGTCCTTCACGGTTTTGTTGTACGGATAGTAAATGCAATACCGTTCCGTATTGGCCGCATTGCAGGAACACTGCTAATTATACTTTACCTAATGGATTTTATGTGGACAGTTGTCCGCGAAAAAAGGGAAAAACAGGAAATAGACAGAGCAATGGAAAGCGAGAATAAACTGGAAAATAATTCTTGACTGCAGGAATAAACTGGTTTATACTATATAACTGTAATGGCAAAGGCGTCATGAACGAGGGTTCATGGCGCCTTTTTGTGATACGGGAGGAGCGGTGTCATAAAAACTCCGGGAAGAGACCACGCTGACCCGGATGACAGGCCGGTCAGGAATGGAAAAGTACGGTACAGATTTATTTTTTTCAATAGTCTAAAAAGTGAAAATGAATAATTGAAAGACATTTCCTGCAAAATGGATTTTTTATATCATAAAAGAAATTTCGTTTATCAGGATATTGATCTGTCTTTTTTTAAGCATATTTCAGTGAAAAAGTCCAGATAAAGCAATGTGTTGGATTTGACGGCATTCCATAATATAATTAGTGCGTTTATTGGAATAAAGTGATAAAGCTGTAAAAAATATGAAATTCCTGATTGACAAAACTGCATTGAGTATATAAAATATAACGAGTAGACAATGTAGTCAAATTACGGTAGGCATTGTCCTTCCGATTTTATTTTCCAGGAGGTAAAGAAAGATGTCATATGTTGATGAAGTAATCGAATTGGTAGTAAAGAAGAACCCGGCAGAGCCTGAATTCCATCAGGCAGTTAAGGAAGTACTGGAATCCTTAAGAGTGGTAGTTGAGGCAAATGAGGAGAAATTCCGCAGGGATGCCCTTCTTGAAAGACTTGTAGAGCCAGAGAGACAGTTAAAGTTCCGTGTGCCGTGGGTTGATGACAACGGCCAGGTACAGGTTAACACAGGATACCGTGTTCAGTTTAACAGTGCGATCGGGCCTTACAAAGGCGGACTTCGTCTTCATCCATCCGTAAACCTTGGGATTATAAAGTTTTTAGGATTTGAGCAGATTTTCAAGAATTCTCTGACAGGACTTCCGATCGGCGGAGGAAAAGGTGGTTCCGACTTCGATCCTAAGGGAAAATCAGACAGGGAAGTGATGGCATTCTGCCAGAGCTTTATGACAGAATTATGTAAATACATTGGAGCGGATACCGACGTACCGGCCGGAGATATCGGAACAGGTGCAAGAGAGATTGGCTATATGTATGGACAGTATAAGAGGATTCGCGGCCTTTCCGAAGGCGTGCTGACAGGAAAAGGATTAAGCTACGGCGGTTCCCTGGCACGTACAGAAGCGACAGGATATGGCCTTCTTTACCTGACACAGGAAATGCTGAAACTGAATGGAATCGAGCTTGCAGGCAAGACGGTAGCTGTTTCCGGATCAGGAAATGTGGCAATCTATGCGACACAGAAAGCACAGCAGTTAGGTGCAAAGGTGGTAACAGTCAGTGATTCCAACGGCTGGGTATACGATCCGGACGGAATCGATGTAGAGACATTAAAGGAAATCAAAGAAGTAAGACGTGCAAGGCTGACAGAATACAAGATGTACCGCCCGAATTCAGAATATCATGAGGGAAGAGGCTTATGGTCTGTAAAAGTCGATATTGCCCTCCCGTGTGCGACACAGAACGAACTGCTGCTTGATGATGCGAAAGCACTGGTAGCTAACGGATGTTTAGCAGTAGCAGAAGGCGCAAACATGCCGACGACATTAGAGGCAACTGAATATCTGCAGGCAAACGGAGTTCTATTTGCTCCAGGAAAAGCTGCAAATGCAGGCGGAGTTGCAACCTCTGCACTGGAGATGTCACAGAACAGCGAAAGACTGAGCTGGTCATTTGAAGAAGTAGACAGCAGACTCCAGAGAATCATGGTAGACATCTGTCATAACATGGCTGATGCTGCAGAGAGATATGACGTGAAAGGAAACTACGTTGTAGGGGCTAACATTGCCGGATTTGAAAAAGTAGTAGATGCAATGATGGCACAGGGGGTAGTTTAGAACGGAATCTTTGCAGTAATAGATAAAGGGACGCTTACCTGAGAAGGGGGATGGCCTCACACGGATACGGTTTTTCGGGAAAACTGCTCCTAAATTAAAATAAAAGTCAACACAATGAACACCGCCGACAAACGCAAGAATGACTGATGCATTCTTGCTAAGTCGGCTGATCCTCAGGACTGGAAGTCCTTCGGAACGTTCATGTGTTGGCTTTTATTTTAATCAAGGAGCAGTAATCCCGAAAAGACGCATCCGTGTGAGGCCATCCCCCTTCTCAGGTAAGCTGGTTCATCCAGTCAGATGAAAAGATTCCCATCCAGTAAGTTCTCAGCCGGGGCAGCGTATTAATTCGAGGAGGGCACTGCTATGGCTGTTTTGCAAAAAGCGATCCTAGTTCACTCTCAGGGCAAAAATTTGCTCTCTGTGTTTCTGTTTTTATTCATATATTGTACATTACAATTTTTATGGAAAATACTTCATTATCACGGTTGATATTCATAGTGCCATTATGGTTTCGAACAACAGTATGGACATTTTTTAGTCCAAAACCATGTCCGGATTCATCTACGGGAATCTTTTGATTCCATGTTGGAAGTGGGTTAGATATACGAATGAAAAGAGCCTGTTGTACATAATTAATTTCTAGACGAATCCATCTGTTTTCGGGTGGTAGTTTTTCACAGGCTTCTAATGCATTATCTAAAATATTACCTAACACTATAATGCTTTCATCAAAAGACATATGAATCCCTTTAGGCAGTATGATTTTGCTGCTTATTGGGATTTGCTTTTCCTTTATTTGTGTAATTTTTAATGATAGAATTGAATCTACTCCAAGATTTCCGGTTGAAATGATTTGTGAGGTATCGTTAACATTTGACAGGAGCTTTTTAATATACACCTGCATGTCGCTTGTCTGCAAAGGGGTTTGTTTTGACATCAGTAATAATGCCTGTAGGTGGTTCTTCATATCATGCCGGACCCCTTTCAGCTTTTCTTGAGAATCGGTTAAATTCTGAAAATGCTGTGCAGATAGATTTAATTGCTGTTTCAATAAAAGGATTTCATTATTTTGGCTTAATAAATTACAAAATTTAGAGTAAATAAATGCAGTCGTAATGTTTATAAAAATAAAAACACAAAGAAGCGGAACTTCAAGGGAAAACAATATATCAGCATTATTGTTTATCCGAATTAAGAAAAAGAAAAGTACAAGCAGACTGGAAACAGGTATTGCCAATACGACACTTAAAAATCTGTTTGGCAGTATAGTGGGATTTCGTGGGCTTAATTTCCATAGCAGCAAAATGAGCAGCCAGAAAATAAGATGCATACTACCCAGAGAAATATAATAATTAATATTTATATATTTGAGATTTACATCAAAACTTCTCAATAAGGCAATGGTAAGCATAACCAAATAACCGGATATTACAAGTTGGATTGCTGAAAATAATAGTTTGTTTTGTTGGTTTCCTTCGTAAAAAATTAAAAACGCAAAACTAAAAATAACACTGAAAAATGGATAAGTTCCGCCAAACGGGCTGTTCCATAATAATGCAGCAGATACCCCGGCAATTAAGATCAGCAAGATATTTCTCTGTGTATGTGTACATCGTGGCTCTCCGTACTGAGCATCCATAAATTTTGCCAGGATAAGAAAATCGATGCAGTATAATAAGAGGTCATAACAAAACAGCAAAAATACTACCATTCCCCGCATCTCCTTTCTATGAACTTAAGATGCCCTAAATGAGCATTTTCTTTATACTTCAGGCTGACAGGAAGCAAAATATGATTTGTTAAAATTACAGCTTTGTCACTAAAAGATGATATATACTCCATATTAACTATATAAGAAGTATGGATTTGCAAAAAATAATTTGGGTTTAACTGCCCTATTACATTTTTGAACCTGCCATAATAGACTTCTTCGCTGTTTGCTGTATATATTTTAACTTTTCTGTTTGCGGCTTCAAAATATAAAATCTCTTTTGTAGATAATTGATGAACAGTGGCACTTTTTTTAAAAAAGAAATAGCTTTTCGTGTCCTCTATATAATAAAGGGCATCTTTGATTACAGCAAATAATTTTTCATAAGATAATGGCTTCTCTAAGAATCGAAAAGGAAGAGACTCAAAGACCTGATATACGTATTCCCTGTACGCGGTAACAAAAACTAATATAAAATTGGAATCTAGTTTTCTTATTCTCATAGCTGTTTCAATTCCATTGGCAGAGGGCATTTCAATATCTAACAGGACAATATGGAATCTGTCAGCGGATGTGTAATGTTCAATTAATTCACTGCCGGACAAAAAGACTTCTGTTTCAATATCATTGAATGGCATCTGTCGAATGGCAGATTCTATTTCATGTGCTATTTTTATTTCATCATCACATATTGCAATTTTGACCATGCTGTCACCTCTTCCGTTTTCTATTATACATCATTAAAATTATGAAATCCAATTTAAACACTTCAAAAATCTTATTGATTACTACAAAGAGGAAGTTCTTAACCGGTTGTTTCTGTATAATGTAAGCATCCAAAAGTGGTGTATTAATAAGAAACGGAGACATAACTATGAAAAGAAACGCAATTTTACTATTGAGTTTAGGTTTCGCTGTTCTGTTAAGCGGCTGCGAGGGGGTTCTTTTAAGAGGTACAATTCCGGATTATAAAGAAGAAACATATATTACCTCTTCAAAAGTTAAGGATATTGTTTTACAGGATGAGGATGTTCCTGTTGAAATTTGTAATTCTGACAATGGAAAGCTATATCTTTCTTATTATTCCGCAGATGATGGGAATGAGAAATATAAAATCAAAGAAAGCAAAGGAGTACTGGCAGTCGAAAAAGAGTCAAAAAGGAATCAGGGGATTTTTATTTTTGGTGACCAATATTCTTCTGATTCGTATAAGAAGGTAAAGCTGACATTGTTTCTGCCTAATGATTATAATGGTAATTTGTCCATTCAGACAATGGATGGAAGTATAGTAATTGAAGATATAACTTTAAAAAACCTGATTATAAATACAAATGATGGGGACGTGTTTTTTTACGATACGACTGTCACACAAAGTTTATCGTGTAAAACAAAGGATGGAGAAGTAAAAGGAACATTATGTGGAACAGAATCAGAATATACCGTTAAAACGAAATCTAAGAATATAGACAATCGTACAAACATAAAAACTGGCAGCAATAAAAGCATAGACATTATTACGAAGGATGGGCTTATTGATATTTTATTCAATAGTAAAAATGAATAATGTACTGTCCTTCAAAGCCTTTCGATTTCAGCTTTAAGTTTCGTTTTGAGTCTGGTTTGAGTCTGGATGGAATTTCACAGTGGTTAATTTCCGGGAAGTCTGGTATACTGAATCGTGAGAGAGAATACAGGTATTTTTGGAGGTTTTTGTATGAATATTTTTGATATTTTAGGGCCGGTCATGGTTGGGCCGTCGAGTTCGCATACCGCTGGTGCTGTGCGGATCGGGTATATTACCAGGACTCTGCTGGGGAGCAGGCCTGTAAAGGCTTCTATCGGGCTGCACGGGTCTTTTGCGGCCACGGGAAAAGGACATGGGACGGACAGGGCGATTGTCGCAGGGCTTCTGGGGATGAAGCCGGATGATATGCGGATACCGGACAGTTTTTCGGCGGCCCGTGAAGAAGGACTGGAATTTACCATTCAGAATACACAGATTGTCGGGGCCCATCCGAATACGGCGCTTCTGAACGTGACGGGAGAAGATGGGAAGACTTTGGAAGTACAGGCATCGTCTCTGGGCGGCGGACGAATTATGGTGAATAAACTGGACGGAATCATGGTAAACTGTACAGGAGAGAGCCCGACATTGATTATTTATAATCAGGACCAGCCCGGGTATGTGGCTGCCGTGACATCTATGCTGGCGGAGGCGTCAATCAATATTGCGACACTTCAGTTGTACAGGGGTAAGAAGGGCGGACATGCCGTTATGGTGATTGAGATCGACCAGAGGGTGCCAGAGGACGCAGTAAGATGGCTGGAGACGCAGGAGGGCATTCAGAGGGTAACGTATATAGATGGGGAGGGCGCTTAAGATGGCTTATCAGTCTTTGGAGGAAATCAATGAGTTTTGCAGGGAACAGAAGCTTCCGTTCTGGCGTGCCGTGCTGTTGGATGATATGAATGAGAGGACGGTTACTGAGGAAGAATCCCTTTCGGCTATGCGTGGTATGTGGGACGCTATGCTGCGGGCCAGTGATAACTATGACGAAAAGTTATCTTCCGGCAGTGGCCTGGTAGGCGGCATGGGCGGGAAAATGGAAGAATACAGGAAGAAGGGCGACACCCTCTGCGGGGATTTTGTCTCAAGGGTAATTGTACAGGCACTCCAGATGGGTGAGTCTAATGCATGCATGAAACGTATCGTTGCGGCACCGACGGCCGGGGCATGCGGTGTGATTCCGGCAGTGCTGGTGCCGTTATACAGGGAGGGACACATAAATGCAGATAAGATTATCGAAGCACTTTATGTGACGGCCGGTATCGGACAGGTGATTGCTTCTCGTGCGTTTATTGCAGGGGCGGCAGGAGGCTGTCAGGCAGAGATCGGTACGGCGTCTTCAATGGCTGCCGGTGCACTCGTTTATTTAAAAGGCGGGGATAACGAGGCGATTGTACACGCTGCAGCGATGGCACTGAAGAACCTGCTCGGCCTTGTATGTGATCCAGTGGCCGGACTGGTTGAGGTTCCCTGTGTGAAGAGAAACGTGATCGGGGCCGTGAATGCCTTATCCTCGGCAGATATGGCGCTGGCCGGAATTACAAGCAGGATCCCGCCGGACCAGGTGATTGACGCCATGAGAGAAGTCGGTGAATCCATGCATGTTTCCCTGCGCGAGACAGGCGAGGGCGGTGTTGCAAATACGCCAAAAGCAAAGGAAATCTCGGAACGCCTTGGTAAATAAAGACTAATAAAGGATAAATAAAGGATTTCCCCTTGACATAAATTTCCACGTGTATTATAGTTAAGCTTAATAAAAGGGAGTAACTAGCGCTTTTATACAGCGTTCGCGATGTCGTCAGTACGATGGCCGTCCATCCGTATCGTGATTAAATTGGTGAGACTTTTATTGCATTACATAAAGTGCAATAAGAGTCTCTTTTTTTATGCAGATAATGTTTCTGCCGGGAGAATCAGAATTGCGCAAAAGAAATGGAGGATTATACATGAAGGAATTTTATCAGATTTCCGGTGAAGAGAGCAAGCAGAGGGTGAATGGGACTCTCGAGCCGCTGACAATGGAGGAAGTGAAAAAACATCAGGAAAAGTACGGCCCGAATGAACTGGTCGAGGGTAAAAAGAAGACGACCATACAGATTTTCCTTGAGCAGTTCAAGGATTTTCTCGTGATTATCCTGATTGTGGCCGCTGTCGTTTCAGGTTTCCTTGGTGATGCAGAGAGTGCAGCGGTTATTCTGATTGTGATCACTATCAATGCGATTCTGGGAACTGTACAGACAGTAAAGGCTGAGCAGTCTCTTTCCAGCCTGAAAAAACTGTCCGGCCCGGAGGCAAAAGTACTGCGTGGCGGAAATATTATACCGATTCCATCGGCGAAAGTGACAGTGGGGGACATCGTCATGCTCGATGCCGGAGACTATATCCCTGCCGACGGACGCCTGCTGGAGAGCGCGAGCCTGAAGGTAGATGAGAGTGCACTGACCGGAGAGAGCCTGGGTGTTGAAAAAAATACAGAGACGATCTGTGGCGAGGTACCACTTGGGGACCGGATTAACATGGTGTATTCAGGCAGCTTTGTTACCTACGGCAGAGGCTCTTTCCTTGTAACAGGGATTGGGATGGAGACAGAGGTAGGAAAGATTGCAAGCCTTCTGAAGAGTACCTCGGAAAAGCGTACACCGCTCCAGATTAACCTTGACCAGTTTGGACAGAAATTATCTATTATTATCCTTGTGTTCTGTGCTATTTTGTTTGGCGTCAATGTACTGCGCGGCGGTAATATCGGCGATGCCTTCCTTTTTGCAGTTGCACTGGCTGTAGCGGCGATACCGGAGGCACTGAGTTCCATCGTGACGATCGTCTTATCATTTGGTACACAGAAGATGGCGAAAGAACATGCAATTATCAGGAAGCTTCAGGCAGTGGAAGGTTTAGGAAGTGTGTCCATTATCTGTTCAGATAAGACAGGGACTCTGACACAGAACAAGATGACTGTAGAAGATTACTATGTGAATGAGACAAGAGTACCGGTTGATCAGATCGACATCAAGCGTCCGGCACAGAGTATGCTGCTTTTATGCAGTGTGCTGTGTAATGATTCTACAAATGTGGATGGGGTTGAAATTGGTGACCCTACAGAAACTGCATTGATTAATCTGGGAAGCAGACTTGGCGTATTTGCACAGGATGCCAGAGAAAAATACCCGAGGGAGAGCGAGAATCCCTTCGACAGTGACAGGAAATTAATGTCCACCCTGCACACGATCGACGGAAACCATGTTATGATCGTAAAAGGGGCGGTAGATGTACTTCTCAACAGAATGAAGTCTATTCAGATTCACGATCAGGTGCGTGACTTTACAGAGGAAGACCGCCGGATTATAGAAGCACAGAATCAGGAGTTTTCGAAGGGCGGCCTGCGCGTGCTTGGATTTGCATATAAGGAGACGGGTGACAGGTGTGACCTGACCCTTGAGGATGAAACAGATTTGGTATTCGTAGGATTAATTTCCATGATGGACCCGCCGCGTGAGGAGTCAAAAGCAGCAGTTGCCGAATGTAAGAAGGCAGGAATCCGGCCGATTATGATTACCGGCGACCACAAGGTCACTGCTGCGGCAATAGCGAAGAGAATCGGCATACTGGAACAGGACTCCGAGGCATGTGAAGGTGCCGAGATTGACCATATGTCAGATGAACAACTGAAAGATTTCGTGGAAGGAATCTCAGTCTATGCCCGTGTATCGCCGGAACATAAGATCAGAATTGTACGTGCATGGCAGGAAAAAGGGAATATCGTATCCATGACCGGTGACGGCGTAAATGATGCTCCGGCCCTGAAGCAGGCCGATATCGGTGTTGCTATGGGAATTACCGGAAGCGAAGTGTCAAAGGATGCCGCATCTATGGTTCTGACAGACGATAATTTTGCAACGATTGTAAAGGCTGTTGAAAACGGAAGGAATGTATACCGTAATATTAAAAATTCGATTCAGTTTCTTCTATCTGGTAACTTTGGTGCGATTCTGGCAGTACTGTATGCATCAATCGCAGGACTCCCGGTTCCGTTTGCACCAGTACACCTGCTGTTTATCAATCTTTTGACTGACAGCCTGCCAGCGATTGCACTGGGACTGGAACCTCATTCGGAGGATGTGATGGAAGAGAAGCCGCGTCCGATGAATGAATCCATCCTGACGAAAGATTTTCTGTTGAAGATCGGTACAGAGGGGCTTTCGATCGGTATTACAACAATGATTGCTTTTATGATCGGATACCGGCAGAACGCCCTGCTGGCCAGCACGATGGCTTTCGGAACGCTGTGTACGGCAAGGCTTGTGCATGGGTTTAACTGTAAATCGGATTATCCGGTCCTGTTTCAGAAGAGGTTTTTCAACAATATTTACCTCATCGGGGCATTTGTCCTCGGGCTGGTGCTTATTACCGGTGTGATGATGGTTCCGGGGCTTCACAGTATCTTTAAAGTACAGTCTCTTTCGATCGGACAGTTATTTACTGTGTATGGTCTGGCAGTAGTAAACCTGCCGGTTATACAGCTCATAAAGGCTGTAAAACAGGCATATAGAAAAAGAAAATAAGATCAGAACCTACATCGAAATAAAAAAGACGTATGGACTGCCTGCCGGGCAGGAATCCATACGTCTTTTTTTATGCGGCTGTATGATAGCTGATAAATGAATATATGCCCTCAGACGCCGTGTGCTTAATCATCGCCGGTTTGTACTTCTTTCAGGTCTATGTTCAGTACACGGCCGAATTCCGGGAATTTACGTTTGGCGTAAGCATAGAATACAATACCAAGCAGGGCCCATATCCCGATGATAATCCATTCAGGGACGTTGAGTCCTGACGGCATTCCCGGCATATAGAGGACCAGCATCAGTCCGCTTAATGCAATTGCCATGAATCCTACAAAACGGGGTGTCCTGACCTTATAAGGACGGCTCAGGCGGGGTTCCTTTCTCCTGAGTACAAGGAAAGAAACAGATACCATCAGATAAGCGGTTACGGCACCTACCCCTCCGGCGTTGGTCAGCCATTCCATCATGGCACGTCCAAAGAATGGGGCGATGCAGGAGATTGTTCCGATTAGAAGGACTGCATTGGAAGGCGTTTTGTATTTTGGATGGATCTTAGTCAGAAAGTCCGGCAGGCATTTTGCTTCGGCCAGGGCATATATGGCGCGGCTGCCACCCATAAAGAATGAATTCCAGCTGGAAAGGATTCCGGCCATTCCCCCGATAATCAGAATATTTGCCATGATATTGTAACCGCCGTAAGCTTTTTTCATGGCATCTGCAGTTACAAGTACGCTGTTCTGCATTTCACCTTTTGACATCATCAAAGATACTGCAAGGATGATTAATGCATACCATGCGACTGCAGAAGCGATGGAAATCAGGATTACCTTGCCGATTTGCCTGAACGGGATGGCGATTTCTTCCGCTGCCTGCGGGATTACATCAAAACCCACAAACATGAACGGCGTCATGACTGCTACGGAGAGCAGGCCGCCAAATCCGTTGTCAAACAAAGGCTTCGTGTGTGTGATATCTCCTTTAAGGGCAGAGCCGAACATCAGGACAATACCGATTCCTACGATAACAAATGTAAATACACCCTGCATGAAAGCCGCCGGTTTTACCCCGATATAGTTCACAATCGTAATGATGATGGAACTTACGACACCTATGGCTACCCAGGTGCCATAGATCTCGAAACCTTCGACTGAATACATGTAGCCTTTCATGATTCCCGGGGCTATATATTCCAGCACGGTAGGAAGTGCACACGCTTCAAATGCAACAACGCCTACATAACCAAGGATAATTGCCCAGGTACAGAGAAAGGACCAGTTGGGGCCAAGTGCGCGGAGACTGAAGATCTGTTCACCGCCGCACTGGGGCATTGCTGAAGTCAGCTCCGCGTAGGTCAGGCCTACGAACATGATCATAATACCACCCATTACGAAAGCGAGCATGGCGCCTGCCGTACCGGCTTTCATGATCCACTGTCCTGCCATGACCACCCAGCTCCAGCCAATCATTGCGCCGAAAGCTATGGAAAATACATCTTTTTTGCCAAGGACCCGGTCAAACTTACTCTTTTGAGTTTTGGGACTACTCATTTAATCACTCCAATCAATATTTTTTATCCCCCAGATATATTGCTGTATAAGTGGGACTGATCGGGGTATAAATCCAACTTATACAACAATATTGTTCTATTATACACAAAATCACTCTTAGACTCTAGTATTAATTTCAGTCCAAATGTTAAAATCGCTCAATTGTGCAGCCAGAATCAGGCTAAAATGGATAAAATGAGGCGAAAGACAGACAAGGACACACAGAAACATATTCTTCCTATGCTCCTGTGTGCCCTCTTTAGGTGTGTCTCTTGATTGTTTCTTTGAGGATGTATTTTTTATCACTGTATCTGTCCACGATGTAGCTGTTTGCCTGATGTTCCAGTTCATCAGGCAGGGGGGCAAGTGCTATATCATCCCCGTATTTCTTTTTCAGTGCCCGCTCAAGCAGGTAATCACATACGTGTGGGTTCTTTGGGAGGAGTGGGCCGTGCAGGTATGTGCCGATCACATTCTTATATACAACTCCTTCGTAACCGGACTTACCGGTATTGCCCAGACCATAAAATACCTTTCCAAATGGCGTGTGGTCCCCAATCATGGTACGTCCGCCGTGATTCTCAAATCCAACGACCGGTGTATCAAAAAGCGGGCTGTTCAATACGATGTTACGAATCAGCCGTTCCGGTTCCCATTCCGTAGTGATATTCAGGATGGAAAGCCCTTCGATCAGCTTTTTGTCGGTTTTATAATACTTTCCTAGAAGCTGGTAACCTCCGCAGACGGCAAGCACAACACCGTCATTTTCTACATATTCCTTGAAATCCTGCTGTATGTTCTTTAAATGTCCACAGACAAGTTCCTGCTCACGATCAGAACCACCTCCAAGCAGAACGATATCCAGCTTTGAAAAGTCAATGGAATCCCCGGAAAGAAACGGAATGACTTCCGCTTCCATGCCGCGCCACTCGAGACGCTTGCGGAAACACTGGATATTCCCACGGTCACCATATAAGTTGAGAAGGTCGGGATATAAATGTCCAATTGTTAATTTCATGCCTGTGTCCCTCCTTGTGTTTCTTTTTCCAGACCCGCCAAAAGGTGGTTGGTTCTGTACAGACCGGAATAATTTACGATCACGTACAGGTTTTTTGTGCCATTTTTGGTAAGTCCGATGATTGTGGAACGCATATCTGTCGTGGACTCACAGGGGATATCTTCGTATTTCAGACGCAGCCCCATGTCGTGCCGGCGTGTGCCATTGGTTGTAATTGATTCAGCCTGGGCATCTGCAAGATACTGGAAGTCCACATCCCAGAGCCAGGAAATGTCCTCGCCGTCCTGGTAGGTGTCATTGATCTGGATGATGATATCCTTCGGCTTTTTATCCTTTAGCACCAGCGAAATCTTCTGCTGGAACCCGATCGGGTTCTTGGCGAGGTGGAGCTGTACCCGGGCTCCGTTGATTGTGAAAATGCTTTCCCTGTTATTGCCATAATCGAAGGACTCGATCATTTCCTGAAAATGAGTCCGCTGAGCCTGCAGGGCGTTCAGGGCTGCGTAAGCGGATAATGTATTGTAAATATTATATGGCGTGCGGGCCGTTGAATGGATCAGCATCCCATCCATCATAAAGGTATACAATTCGTCGTGAAGTTCAATCCCGGTGGCTGTAAAATCCGGCTCAGGGCGCTTCAGTCCGCAGTTCGGACAGTGGTAAATCCCGAGCTGCCCGTAGTGGAAAAACTCATATTCCAGTTTTTGGCCACATGACCGGCAAAAGATGCTTTCCCGGATTTCGGAACGGGAAATATCGTCAAAAATTTCCTCGCTGATACCGTAAGTCACAAAACGATTCTTGCTTTCAGCCGCCAGCGTATAGGAAAGGACGTCATCACAATTGATGACAAGGGTAGTCTCAGGGACACTTGTGACCGCTGTCTTTAATTTATTGAATGTGATGTCGACTTCCCCGAAACGGTCAAGCTGGTCTCTGGAAATGTTGGTGAGCAGGGCGCAGTCCGGCTTCAACTGGGGCAGTACGCCTACGGACGCGATCTCGTCCACCTCAATACATGCATAATCTGCATCCAGACGGCAGTGCTTGTCTGTCGACAGAACAAATGCAGAAATGATGCCGTTGAGCATGTTGGCGCCGGTCCGGTTAATGATAACCTTTTTGCCTTCTGCCTTCAGTGCGTGGTACAGGATTGCATTAGTCGTAGTCTTGCCGTTTGTCCCCATTGTAACAATTGTCTTTTCCCGGACCATCTCCGACATGGCAGAGAGGATCTTCGGGTCGATGATGCGGGCAACATATCCCGGCAGAGTCACACCGCTTCCCCTATTCAGTTTTTTAATCAGATAGCTTGTGCATTTGGCACATTTAATTGCAAGTACAGTTCTTAATCTCATAATTTTAATTCTACACTTATCCTTTTCTAAAATACTCGTATCATTATAATGGAAAAAGCGTAAGAAAACAAGGATACCGGGCATAAAAATATCGAATTATAAAAGAATTTATAAAGATTTGATGAAGCCTCTGGAAATTAAACAGCAGTGTGTTAAAATAAAGAAACCGGAAGAAGATTCTGGTAAGATATAACAACTGCATAAGACAAGCAGCTGAAAATGAGGTGGATGAAATTATATGCAGAGAAAAAGAAGACAACAGGTGGTCGAGGAGAAGAAAGATAAGAGGCTTCCGACCACAAGGTACCAGCCGGATTATAAGGCAGGGCTTACGAGCCAGCAGGTGCAGGAACACAGGCTGCACGGGTGGACCAATAAGGCGGTGGATCCGCCGGCTAAGTCCACGAAGGAGATCATTCACGATAATGTATTCACATACTTTAACTTAATATTTTCGATTCTGGCGCTGCTTTTATGCATTGCGGGGTCTTTTAGGAACCTGACATTTTTGCCTGTTATTATTCTGAATACATTGATTGGTATCATACAGGAGGTACGTGCCAAGAAGGTTCTGGATAATCTGACGATGCTGAATGCCCCGCATGCGGCGGTTATCAGAGACGGGAAAAAATCAGTAATTGATGCGGAAGAACTGGTTTTGGATGATATCGTTATCTTTAAGGCCGGTAATCAGGTCTGTGCCGATGCAGAAGTATGCGCAGGGGAAGTGCAGGTGAATGAGTCACTCCTGACAGGAGAGGCCGATGAGATTACCAAACGTAAAGGCGATTCACTGATGTCCGGCAGCTTTATTGTTTCCGGAAAATGCCATGCAAGGCTGGAAAAAGTAGGGATGGATTCTTATATTTCCAAGCTTACCATAGAAGCGAAGGAGATGCAGGAGGGAGAACAGTCAGAGATGATCCGTTCTCTGGACAAGCTTGTCAAATGTGTGGGTATCGCGATTATCCCGATCGGGATCGTGCTTTTTGTTCAGGCATTTTTCTTCCAGCAGGAAGGTTTTCAGTCCAGCATTACTTCTATGGTCGCAGCGGTAATCGGCATGATCCCGGAAGGCCTGTATCTGCTGGCGAGTGTGGCGCTTGCGGTGAGTTCCGTGCGTCTTGCCCAGAAGAAGGTACTGCTGCATGATATGAAGTGTATTGAGACACTGGCCCGTGTGGATGTGCTCTGTGTAGATAAGACGGGGACGATCACGGAAAATACGATGAAGGTGCAGGAAGTGGTCAGGGCAGACGGCTATGACAGTGAGAAGATGGAACCTCTGAGCATGCTGATCGGTGATTTCGCCGCGGCAATGGACCAGGATAACATTACAATGGCGGCGGTGAAGGAATATTTCCAGACCACGACGGGGAAGAAGTACGTGAGTAAGACCGGCTTCTCATCTGCGACAAAATATAGCAGCGTTACCTTTGAGGATGTAGTCTACGTGATGGGGGCACCGGAGTTTGTACTCCGTGACCAGTATGAAGAATATGAGGAAGAAATTACGGAATATGCTTCGAAAGGTGCCCGTGTACTTGTATTCGGAACATATGATGGCGAGATCGATGGTAAAGCGCTGGAAAATGCCGTGACACCGCTCGGATATATTCTTCTTGCGAATCCGGTCAGAAAGGAAGCGAAGGAAACCTTTACTTATTTCAAAGAACAGGGCGTGGAAGTGAAAGTCATATCAGGAGATAACCCTGTTACAGTTTCAGAAGTTGCGAAAAAGGCCGGGATAGCGAATGCAGAGAATTATATAGATGCATCCACACTTAAATCCGAAGAGGAACTGCGCAGTGCGGTACTTGAACATACTGTATTTGGCCGGGTGACCCCGAACCAGAAGCGTCAGTTTGTCCAGGTTCTGAAGGAGGAAGGCAGAACGGTTGCCATGACAGGGGATGGTGTCAATGATGTACTGGCACTGAAAGACGCGGACTGCAGTATTGCAATGGCATCAGGAAGTGAGGCGGCTGCACAGGCATCGCAGCTTGTACTGCTTGAATCAGATTTTTCATGCATGCCTCAGGTTGTGCTCGAAGGCAGGAGAGTTGTTAATAATATCCAGCGTTCTGCAAGCCTGTTCCTCGTGAAGAATATTTTTTCCTTCCTGCTTTCCCTGTTCTCAGTCTTCTTTGTGACAACCTATCCTCTGGAGCCGTCACAGGTTTCACTGATTAGTATGTTTACTATCGGTATTCCGGCGTTCTTCCTGGCACTGGAGCCGAACAAGAATATCATCAAGGGGCACTTCCTGACGAATGTATTCCTTAAGGCACTCCCTGCGGCACTGACAGATGTTCTGGCGGTAGGCGCACTGGTTGTATTTGGTCAGACATTTGGCGTTCAGGCGGCAGATATATCAACGGCTGCAACCATGCTGCTGGCGATTGTAGGATTTATGATCCTGTATAAGATCAGCGCCCCGATGAATGTGCTCCGCACAGCAGTGGTTGGCGGAAGTATCATAGGGCTTCTTTTCTGCAGTATCTTCCTGCACCAGCTCTTTGCCATTACAGGAATGTCAACGAAATGTATTATGCTGTTTGTCGTATTCTCAATCGCGACTGAACCTGTGCTTCGTTATCTGACGGCGTTGGTCGGAAAACTCAGGATATATTATATCCGTCTGAGAAACCACGAGGTGGAAGAATAACAGGTCAAAAAAGGATGAAATCTTTTCATACAAGATTTCATCCTTTTTTCATCAGATTTATCTACTGAATGGCATAATTCAGCAGTTTTTTTAAGCTGTTGTGAAACTGCCTGCTCTGGGAGCGGAGCTTCATCTTTTCCGCACTGCTCATCGTATGCTCGATGTGCGCGTCATACTTTGCAAAAAGTGTTCGGTAGTCCATATTCTGTTTCTGCCCCCAGCGTACCAGAATCCAGTTCATCGCATCCGGATGCCAGTATGCCATAGGGATATCAGCCATTTTTAGTGTTGTTATGTACTGGATCGCTTTAAGCGAGAGGGCGTTCAACTGCCCGGTTACATCTTCATCCATCTTGTCCGGCCTCCCCAGCCTCTTAAAGATCTTAAGGGGAAGTCCTTCCCGTTTAGAATTCTGTTCCATCAGACTGCTGCTTTTTGATACGATCTCATTCAGTCTACAGGCTGCATTCCAATAGGTGACAAATGAAGTGGATTTCTCCTCCCCGGGCTCGGGCCCCACTGTATAAGTCCTAAAAACACGTTCTCTGCCGCCTGAAAGCTTTAGATTATACTTTTTACGCTTGTCCGGGTTTGAAAGAATCCGGTAAGCCTCAAGAATTTCCTGCATATAAGCAGTGGTATCTATATTAGAATGTATATTAGCATCCGGATGATATACCTTAGCCAGAGCATTCTTAGCGCTCGTAATCTCGTCAAGAGTTGCTTCTCTGGATACACCGAGAATGTCATAATATGTACGGGTTCCCATAGCGTCCTCCTTATAAATTTCCATTATTTATACTTCCCACGTATTATATTACGATATGAATCAGGAAAAATCAAGAAAAAAACTCCCGCACTGCCTGCACAGGCGGAAGTCCTTTGTTCCTATCCCTGGAACATGTTTTCCACGTAGTCACGCATTGCTTCCCTGCTGTGTTTTTCTTTTGCGCCGTCAATGACTTTTTCCTGTTCTGATTTGGAAAGATGGGAAAAATGATTCAGTGCATCTGAATGTTGTGCAAGGGCCATCGTGAAACCAATCGGAAGTTCTTCATTATTTATCATTTTGAAATCTCCTTTCATTTTTATATTAGTATGTGTTGGATTTTTAACATCATACTGTTTTTCCGGAAGATAAAATGATATAAT
>NZ_QGDL01000001.1:213088-892981 GCF_003149245.1 Faecalicatena orotica
AATCAGATATATAATTCGCACCTACCCGATGTGTCAGAACCTCTAACAGTCCCTCTTCTCTTGACATAACTTATTCCTCCTTATGGTACTGCGGATTAAAGCAGACTTTATTCTGCATTGTTGATAATATAATAATAGTTGGTATGCATCTGGTGATGAAAAAGGTAGACTTTGGTCAACAAATACATTCCTGTACTTTTTAGCTAAAAAAAGATAGTCCTTAGATAGGAAATAAATAACATTTCCATAAAAAATTATAATCTGCCATATATAAATTAATCTTAACAATAATGCAGAATAAAGTCTACCTTTTTCATCACCAGATGCATACCAACTATTATTATATTATCAACAATGCAGAATAAAGTCTACCTTTTTCTGCATTATTTTTACCATATTTTTACATCTCTTCTTTTTGGCTGCACCATTTTTTAAAAGTTTTAAAATCTACATTCAGCCTTCTGGATGCCTCTCTTGCGCTGATTTCCTGCCGTTTCCACTCCCAGTATACATTTTCGAATGTTTTGGGAATCTTAAGGGACTCTCTCCCAAAATGTACGCCCCTTGCTTTTGCCACTGCAATTCCCTCCGCCTGTCTCTGTCTGATGCTCTCGCGTTCGCTCTGCGCTACAAAAGACAAAAGCTGCAGTACAATATCAGCAATCAGTGTACCTACCAGATCTTTCCCCTTCCTTGTGTCCAGAAGCGGCATATCAATTACTACAATGTCTGCTCCTATTTCCTTCGTTATGTACCTCCACTGCTCTATTATATCCTCATAATTTCTTCCCAGGCGGTCGATGGATTTTACGTACAGGACATCGTCCCGTCTGATATTTCTGAGAAGTCTTTTATATTCGGGTCTGTCGAAATCTTTTCCGGATATCTTTTCCACGTAAAGATTTTTTTCCGGTATCTTCAGATGCTCCATTGCAACCAACTGTCGTTCTACATTCTGGTCTTTAGAAGATACCCTCACATAACCAAAGCATTTGTGCATTCCTTTCCCTCCTTTTACGACACAACTATTATCGCACATTTATGCGGCAGTACCCGCTGGTATATTTTACCAGTTTTCGAACTAAAAAGTAAAACAAAAGTAACTATAATATTATATATAATACATAGAAACATTTTTCGTAATCATCCATAATCTCATAATCGAAAAGATTCATAAAATACCAGACAAAAAAGAAGTGCCCTTAAGAGGTACTGCCGGTATACTGCGAAAAGCCTGAATCTTTTCGCAGTATACCGGCATGAAAACTGATTCCATAACTATCAATTTTCACCTCTTCTGAACACTTCTCCTGACAAAAACAGTTCTATCATCTATATATGCACTCACTGTGCAGCTCAAACAAGCTCTAATAAAATACTTTGCCTTCTTCCAGAATTTCCGGCTTACCGTCCCTTACTTCTACAATGGTAACAGCACAGTTCTTCGGAACGCCATTTATCCAGAATCTGGATATATCGGTTTCCCCTTTGATGCAGTTTAACATGGCCGTCAGAGACGCACCATGAGTCGAGATAAGGATTGTTTTGTCTGTAAATTCTTCCCTATTGTATAATTCCTCCAGAAATTCCTGAACCCTTTTTTCCACTTCGGGTATGGACTCTCCGCCTTTTGGTACTTTATAACCGGCCGTGTCCGTAAAGAATTTATTGAATTCATCACTGTCCGGATCCCGGTTTTCCCCTCTGCAGCGCATCCCCTCACAGACTCCGAACCCCATTTCCTGAATCCTTGGTTCGTCATATAGAGGAACTGTCCTGCCTGAAAGTATGATCCGGGCAGTCTCACGGGCACGGGCCAGAGGGCTTGTGTAGGCTGCATCGAAGGTTACATCCTTCAGTCCCTCTGCCGTCTGTTTTGCCAGATGCCTGCCATAGTCGTTCAGGGGGATGTCCGAATGTCCCTGTACTTTTCCTAATTTATTCCACGCCGTCTCACCATGACGAACTAAATATAATCTCATGCCATACCTCCTGATTTATGTCTATATGTATCTGTATAGTATAAACATTCCTGTTCCTGCCGTCAAGTTACTGCGCAGGCTGTACCCTGCCCCTAATTTGTGCTTGTCTTCTTCCTCTACACCCGCTATAATAATTTTTAAGATATTGAAGCCATACTGGATTTCATATAATTTCAAGGAGGAACTATCATGGAAAAGATAACAAGCTTCACCATAGATCATTTAAAATTAATTCCCGGACTCTATGTTTCACGAAAGGATTTCATAAACGAGCATCCTGTCACCACCTTCGACATACGTATGACGAATCCAAATGAGGAACCCGTCATGAATACAGCCGAAGTACACACGATTGAACACCTCGGTGCTACTTTTTTAAGGAACCATCCTGCATACGGGAACAAGGTCCTCTATTTCGGCCCAATGGGCTGCCGTACCGGATTCTATCTGCTTCTGGCAGGCAGTTATGACTCAGCCGATATCGTTCCCCTTATGCAGGAAATGTTCAGCTTTATATCCACTTTTGAAGGAGAAGTCCCCGGGGCTTCTGCGAAAGACTGCGGGAATTACCTCGATATGAATCTGCCGATGGCCAGATACCTGGCAAAAAAATATCTGAATGAAGTACTCATAGACATACAGGATACACAGATGTACTATCCCGGATAACTATGAAAACAAAAAAGGGAACTGCCAGCCGCAGTTCCTTTTTCTGTTATATGCTGTCATACTTCTTATTTCCCGATCAGCAGTACGATGCTTCTTTCCTTTAGCTCAATCATCTTCTGATTTTCAAGCGGAATACTGCTCTTTTCTACTCCCAGCCTTGTCTCTGTCACCCGATACCACTTTTTCTTCTTTCCCAGCGTCGGCAGGGCAAAGGAATGCTTTTCCCAGTGCATATTGTATGCAATGAAGCAGTCATTGTCTTTTAGTCCGCTGCCACTGTATAGAATTCCGAGCTGGCGGCTTGCAATCTCCGCCGGAATCTGCCATGCATTCTCTCCGTGGTAAGATACGTCCGGCGTTCCGCATGCGGTCTGGTCCAGCCCCAGAAGAAGGTCCGCACGATGGAGCACAGGATGTGATTTTCTCAATGCAATCAGTTCCTTCACATACTGGAACAAGTCATCGCTGGTCTTTTTCTTACTCCAGTTGAGCCAGGACAATTCATTGTCCTGACAATACACATTATTGTTCCCTTTCTGTGTATTCCCAAATTCATCTCCCGCCAGCAGGCACGGCGTTCCCTGAGCCATCAGCAGCAGGAAAAATGCGTTCCGTATCTGGTTCCTTCTAAGTTCCACCACTGCTTTTTTGCGGCTCGGGCCTTCCACTCCGCAGTTCCAGCTGTAATTGTAATCCGGGCCGTCCTGATTGCGTTCCCCGTTAGCCTCATTATGTTTTCCGTCATAGGATACGAGGTCAAACATGGTAAACCCTGTATGTGTCGTGATGTAATTGCAGCAGCCATCTTCTTTTGTGTTATGGCGCAGCGCCCAAATAACGTCATTTACCATGCCTTCGTCCCCCTTCAGGAAACGGCGCATGATGTTCTGGAAGGTATCCTCTTTTTTCATGATTTTGACGCCCTTTAAAAGAGGGTCGCCGACAAGCATATCCCACGGTACGGTATATGGATTCACTACAAAACCATCAACATGATATTCCAGAGTATAGTATCTGAGGCACTCCCATGCTGTCTGCGGAAGAATCCCGGCCGCAAAAGGCATCTCCAGAACGACTTCTATGCCGGCTTTGTGATATTGCTTTACCATCTCCTTCAGTTCAAGACAGGGGTTCCCTGATGCACTGTAGGCCGCCTTAGGGGCGAAGTAATATCCGGGTCCGTATCCCCAGTAATTCTGGTATTTTCCCGTGTACTCCTCGAACTCATAAACAGGCATACACTGGATCTGGTTGATCCCCAGTTCTTTCAGATAGGGAATCTTCCCGGCAGCGCCCAGAAAAGTTCCTTTATGTTTTACATGGGAGGAACTGTGCATCGTGAAGCCCCTGACATGCAGACTATACGCAATCACTTCATGGTAAGGGATCTTCAACTGGGAGTCTCCCTCCCAGTCAAAGGAACCCGTGCTGATCTTCCCGCGTATCTGGTGGGACTCGAGGTCTGCCTTCTCTCCAAATGCATGCTGTCCCGTGATTTCCCTGACGAACGGGTCTATACTCACCCGTCCGCCAATTCTGTAATTATATTCATACTTATCCGGCTCCAGCCCTTCTACTGCCAGAAACCGGACCTCACCCACAGCCTTTTCTTCTGGCATGGAGAATACCTGCCCGGGGACCTGTCCGCCCTTTTCGTACAACATAAGTTCACAAGCGGCTCCCGCGGGTACCGCCACTGCAAAATTCACCCTGTCTTTTACGATTCTTACTCCCAGTGGATATGGAACTCCCTGCACTTCTCTCATATTCTCTAGGTCCTCTCTTCCTTTTACTGCCAGCCGTCGGTGCCGTACATCTCTACATTTTCCTTATTGATAAAGAACGTCTCTTCATATGTCTCTCTCTCGTAATCATCGTCGTCCAGAATTGCAATTCCTACCTCGACAGCTTTCTTCCCTATATTGATCGGTGACTGGGCCCCTGTCCCTTCCATTAAAGTCCCCGGTTTCGATAACTCACTTTTCACTCCGGGTGAACCATCCACGCCGTATACGAGAACATCTTTCCTGCCGGCCTCTTCAAGCGCCTCGACTGCCCCAAGCGCCACCTGGTCATTCCCGCACATAACAGCATCAATCTTCGGATTGTCGGTCAGAATTCTCTTCATCTCTTCCTTTGCCGTATCTTTTTTCCCTTTTACATCTGCTCTCGCAAGCACTTCAAAGCCCGCATTCGTAATCGCACTCTCAAATCCCGTAATTCTCTCATTGATAGAATTCATGGAAGGGCATTCCAGTATGACAATCTTTCCTCCGTCAGGACGGTGTTTTACAAGATCCTCCCCGCACAGATAACCTGCGTTCTTATTGTCCGAACCTACATAGGCCGTAATCAGGCCGGTTTCCTTTACCTGTGTATCGATATTGATTACCGGGATATCCGCTTCTTTCAACGCCTCCAGAGCCGGTGTGATCTTCT
This sequence comes from Faecalicatena orotica, assembly GCF_003149245.1. Taxonomy (GTDB): domain Bacteria; phylum Bacillota; class Clostridia; order Lachnospirales; family Lachnospiraceae; genus Faecalicatena_A; species Faecalicatena_A orotica. The sequence goes on from NZ_QGDL01000001.1 coordinate 218,179, forward strand.
CCCAGTCAACCGGGCATAAAAACACGGCATCCACGCCTTCTTCTATCATTTCCTGAATCTGCTGTATCTGAAGCTCCACATCTGAACCCGGGTCCTTTGTAACCAAATGGTATTCCTTTTCATTCAGAGATGTCTCTATAGACTTCTTAAGGGTATCGAAATAAGGATTGCCCATATCTATACAGCTATAGCCGAAGGTATAGCCGTCGTACACTTCCTCTTCTTCCTCGCCGCCATCCTCATTCTCTGTTTCCTGTACTGCATTATCTTCAGGCGTACCTACATTTTTCTTGCAGCCCGCGAGCATCATGGATGCTGTCAGAACTACAAGGAGTACGCTCAGTATTTTCTTTTTCATCTGTTAACCTCCTACATGTTTCTGAATCTGTCAATCACCTGCTTCTTCCATTCTACCGTTTTTCTCCCCAATGTCAATAGTTACTGTTCACAGGCAAGCCTGTAAACAGTAAAGCGCCTGCTCATTTAAAGTCGCCTGCAGCGAGGAGCAGGCTTATTGGCTACTTTACGTTCTTCCTCCCAGCCTATCAGCGTAGTGATAGGCTGGGGAGTGAGCAGTAACTGTCAATAGCAACAACTGCCATCCCGTGTATGTTTCCCCTTGCTTTTTACTCTTCTTTTTGTTAGAGTTAAGGTATATCCAAGGGCCGCATCAATCTGCACCCGCGGAAGGATCTGCCGATAAAACTGCAGAATAAGCCAACCAATAAAGGAGATCATCTATGAACGAAGAAAACGAATCACTCACCGTAACATTAACACTCGACAACAATGAAGAACTTGAGTGCGCTGTACTCACAATCTATGAAGTGGACGGACAGGAATATATTGCCCTGCTCCCCCTGGATGAGGAAGGCAGCAATGAGGAAGGACAAGTCTTCCTTTACCGCTTCTCTGAAAAGACACCGGGTGAACCGGAGCTCGAGAACATCGAAGATGATGATGAATACGAACGTGCTGCTGATAAGTTCGATGAGTGGCTGGATACTCAGGAATTTGAAGACCTGGATCTGGATGACGACTCAGACGAGGAATAACTCATCAACAAAACGGGAAGGGGATGTCTCCTTTCCGTTTTTTGTTTTAACATACACGATTTTAAGCAGTTCCTTTGCTCTGGTCATTGCTACATAAAAAAGCCGTCTTTCCTCCTCAATCCCCTGTTCTTTCAGCGCCTTTTTATAGGGTACCTGACCCTCGTTGGCCTCGATAATGTAAACCGTGTCGAATTCCAGCCCCTTTGCCGCGTGCATCGTCATCAGGCGGACGCCTTCATGATTCAGTTCTTTTTTCTTCTCCCTGAGCTTCAGAGTATTGGTATACTCCTCAACATGCGTAAACCACTCTTCCAGCGTCGCATATGGGCGGGCAGCCTCTTCCAGCTCCGCCATTACCTCGAACAGGTCGCCTGCATTGATTTTTCTTTCCTTTGCATATTCTCTCAGAAAATCGTCATATCCAATCCGTTTCCTCAGATATTGGATAGCCGCGTAGGGAGCCATTTTCACAAGCATTTTCAAGTCCCACTCAAATTGGTCTACCCTGTCCTGCATCCATTCTTTATCACAGTAGAATCTTCTTAAATCTTCGAAAGAAACATTCCTCCCGGACAGGCTGTCCCTGCCAATATACCGCTTCGGCCGGTTCATGATCTGCAGGAAATCCTGTCTTTCACGGCTTCCGAGCGCCATTTTAAAATGTGTCCGGATATCCTTTGCAATAAAATGATTATAAATGTTCGGCATATGCTCCCTCATTTGAAACGGGATCTGCCGCTCTAAGAGGCCTTCCACAAGCGGCCTTGCATCTGTATGGATGCGGAACAAAACTGCAATCTCCTCCGGTTTTACCCCTGACCTGATTCGTTCCTGTATTTCATCCAGAATATATGAGCCTTCCTCAACCGGATCCCGCACCTCCTGTACATGGAGACTCGCCCCTGCCTGTTTATCCGCCCGGATTGCCTTGTCAAAACGTACTTCGTTATGTCCGATCACCTTCAGGGCATTTTCCACAATATTCGATGTGGAACGGTAATTGATATCCAGAAGGATCTGCTTTGCACCCGGAAAATCTTTCTTAAACTGGAACATCAGCTTTGCATCCGCACCCCGGAATCCGTAAATGGACTGATCGTCGTCTCCGACCGCAAACAGATTATTTTGAGGGGCTGAAAGCATTTTAATCACGTCATACTGTACCTGGTTAATATCCTGGAATTCATCTATTAGAATATACTGAAACTTTTCCTGCCACATTTTCAGGATATCCGCCCTGGCACTGAATAATTCATAGCAGAGAACAAGCATATCGTCAAAATCGATTTTTCTTTCTTTTTTACGCTCCTCTTCGTACTGCCGGTAGATATCCCGGAATGCACCGGCATTACATTTTGTTGATTTATAGGTCTCTATATCTAGCCTGTTATTCTTTATCTTCCCGATTTCCGTTGCAATCTCCTGCAGGAAATCTTCTTCATCAAAAATCTCTATATTCTCCTGCTGGTTCACGACATGTCGGATCAGCTGGTATTTTTCTTCCTCTGATAAAATATTCTGAGGCCCAAACCTGTAGGCCCATTTCAGAATCCCATAGTATATTCCGTGGAACGTGCCAACAGTGACAGGAAGTTTCTTACTTCCCATCAGATTTATAAAGCGGTTCTTCATCTCCGTGGCCGCATACTTAGTAAAAGTAATGACCAGAATTTCTTCTGGCCTTACTTTTTGTTCTTCAATCAGATATTTCATTCGGTTCACAATTGTCAGGGTTTTCCCGGAACCGGGACCCGCCAGTACGAGACATGGGCCTTTCCCATGAGTGACTGCCTCTGTTTGAGCCTTACTGAAACTCATATATACCTCTTTCCCAGTCATTTGTTCAGCTTAACTTCTCAATCGCAGTTTTAATCCTGCTTATAGATTCTTCTTTTCCGAGAATCTCCATGATCTCCGTGGCACCTCCGGGTGTGTTCTGTTTTCCTGAAACAGCGGTTCTGACCGGCCACATAACATAACCGTTCTTACAGCCCTTCTCTGCCACGTACCCTTTCAGCGTTTCGAACAGGGCATCATTACTGTAATCTTCCTGGGCCTCCAGAAGCGGAAGCAGTTCTTTCAGTACTTCTAATGATGTCTCCTCATTCGTCTTCATTTTCTTATGGGTGTACATTGCCGTATCATACTCCGGAAGTTCTTCAAAGAAATCAATCTGCCCTGTAATGTCCGGGAATACCTCGATCCTTGACTTTACAAGTCCGGCAATCTTCTTTAGGTCATAGTCCTTTTTGATGACTTCTTTTATATATGGCTCGGCCATCTCATAGAACCGGTCAAAGTCCATTGCCTTTATATACTCCCCGTTCATCCACTTTAACTTTACAGTGTCAAATACCGCCGGTGACTTGTTCATATGGCGGTAGTCAAAAGCTTCCACCAGCTCCTGCAGGGTGAAAATCTCCCTCGTATCCGCCGGGCTCCAGCCTAAAAGTGCTACGAAGTTTACAACGGCTTCCGAAACAAATCCCTGCTCGATCAGGTCCTCATAAGAAGAATGCCCGCATCGTTTGCTCAGCTTCTTATGGTTCTCATCTGTAATCAGGGGACAGTGTACATAAACAGGGACTTCCCATCCGAATGCCTCATACAGGCGGTTGTACTTCGGTGCAGAGGAAAGATATTCATTTCCCCTTACTACATGGGTGATCTCCATCAAATGGTCATCGATTACATTTGCAAAATTATAGGTCGGGAACCCGTCTGATTTGATCAGGATCATATCATCGAGTTCTGCATTCGGGACTGTAATATCCCCGTATATCTCATCCTGGAAAGTTGTCGTGCCTTCATTCGGTACGTTCAGACGGATGACCCACGGTGTCCCTTCTGCCAGCTTTGCCTCCACCTCTTCTTTGGAAAGCCCGAGGCAGTGCTTGTCGTATACAACAATATCTGTCCCGTCTTCAGATACAGAAGTCTTTAAAGACTCCAGTCTTTCTTTATCACAAAAGCAATAGTAAGCATCGCCCTGTTCCACAAGTTGTTTTGCATACTTCAGGTATAATCCGGAAGCATTTCTCTCACTCTGCACATATGGGCCGTACCCGCGGTCTTTGTCGGGGCCCTCATCATGAATCAGGCCTGTTTTTTCCAGTGTCCGGTATATAATCTCGAGAGCCCCTTCCACAAAGCGCTCCTGATCTGTATCTTCCACACGGAGGATAAAATCGCCCCCCTCATGCTTTGCAATCAGATATGCGTATAACGCCGTCCTTAAATTTCCTACATGCATCCTCCCTGTCGGACTTGGTGCGAACCTTGTTCTTACTTTACTCATGTCATTTTCTCCATTTTCTGTTTCTTATTTTGAATTTATCTGGTATGTCTTTACCAGTTTTTCAAGTGCATCATCGACTCTGCTGTATATCACTACATCTGCCAGCTTATCTGAATAATGCTCCTGATTTGTAATAAGGATCAGCTTCTCCCCATTGTAATACTGAATCAGCTGATGGCACAGTGCTGCGTGCAGGCTCGTTCCCAGAACAAGCAGCACATCTGCCTTCTGAATCTCTTCGGCAGCTTTCGTCACAATGCCATTATCTACCATCTCCCCGAACAATGTGATCTTCGGGCGGATTGTATTCTCACATTTTTCACAAAGGGGAATCCCCTTTGCATTCTTCATGTACTCTATCGGATATTCCTTCCTGCAGTGGGGGCAGAAGTTATCATACACGGAACCGTGCAGGTTGACCACGTTTTTACAGCCCGCCCTCTCTAAAAGTCCAAATATGCGTTTGGTAATTGAACATTGTATCAGGCCGTACCCTTCCAGTTTCTGGAGGTTCATAAATCCCTTTCCCGGCGGTATCTCTGTCTGCGCAAGAACCTCATTTTTGTAAAATTCAAAAAAAAGTTCCTTCCTGGTTGCATAAAAGGCACTGCTCATGATCTCCTCCACAGAATAACCGTACTTCTGCTCGATATCATATGACACAGCCCCGTCCCTCAATCCGGGATATCCATTCTCCAAAAGCATCTCAATCCCGCTCATCGCAACAGTATACTGACTCTCTTTCAGCATTTGTAAAATATTAGCGCCCGGCATACTCATCCCGCCTTCCTATTCCTTACACATTTGCCGCAGGTTTCATTGTTAAAATCATTATAAATCAAGTCCCACGATTGTTCAACATTTCAATTCACATTCCTAATGTGTATCTTTCGGAACCGTTTTTTTTAAGTGCACCTTAAACAAGGTGTCCATAATAAATACGGCAAGTGAGATAACCCCCGCAATTTCCAGTGTCTGTGTCAGGTAATAACTGCACTGTGCACTGTCATTGGCTATCAGATAATAAACAATCCGGTACATACCGGCACCGGGAACGGTCGGCAGAATACCCGCTATCAAAAATATGGTCACCGGGGCTTTAAATACTCTGGCAAAGATGTGCGAGGTCAGTGCGATTGCAAGTGCCGAAAAGAAAGATGCCAGTACGGCATCCACGTGGCACTGCACACTGAACAGATAGACAAAACCGCCGATCGCACCTACGATCCCATCGTGCAGCATGTACTTCTTCGGTGTCTCCAGCAATACCGCGAATGCAGCCACGGCCACAAAACATCCCGCCACCCCGAATACCAGCATCATATCAGCCCACCTCCCCGGAAGAATACGCCTGCCAGTGCAATGCCCGCACCGACGCCAAGTGCAACTGAGGCCGCAATCAGGAATGCCTCCAGTATTCTGGCCCCTCCGGAAATATAATCCCCCTGAAGTGTATCCCGCACCGCATTCGTAATTGCCACACCGGGAACCAGGGGCATGATCGAACTCATAATGATAATATTATCATTCACAGACGGTATGACCTGTTTCAGTGAAATAGCAGCCAGTGCTATCGCAAAGGAAGACAGCATGTCCAGAATGAAACCATTGATCCCCAGCCGTTTTCCAATGGTATGCGTCAGGGCAAGCACCGTACCGGTCAGGACTGCCGCCCCTACTTCGGTAATCCCTCCGCCAAACAATGGTGCAAATCCGGTGGCTGCAAGGATTGTTGCCAGATTATAGATCCATGTGCGGTGCTGTTTCCCGCCGGCCTTTTTCAGTCTCTCATAGGATTCTTCCAGCGTCAGCCCGCCGGAACAGTACTTTCTGGATATATCATTTACTTCCATGATGCAGTTCAGGTTCGTCCCGCGTTCCTGCACACGCTTCGTGGCAGTGATCGGCTCCATGTCCGGGCCCCCTAATGTCGCCACAAGACCTGTCATCATCACAGTAGCCTCCACCGTCTGTGTGCCCGCGGTACGAAGGATATGGTTCATCGTATCTTCCACACGGTACGTCTCGGCTCCGCTGCACAACATCAGTTCCCCCGCCAGGACCGCTGTATTCATAACAAGTTTATAATCCATATTTATATGTCCTGCCTTTTCAATCCACTTATGCCGGGAATCTGGTATTCCCCAGAGCGTGTTTGATAAATCATGTATACAGCTGATTTATCAAACACGCTCTAATCCCCGGCTGTATAAATACTTAAACATTTTAACACAAATACATTACTTGTGAAACCCCCGATTACTTTAACTGTACAGTTACCTGAAAACCGGAGAAGATTTCCTGAAACTCTTCGAAATAATCTGGAGGAGCAGAAATCACTAAACCACTGCCTCCACTTTCACCAAATGCCATGCTGCCCACTTCCGGCGGCAGACTTTTGATCATGACCAGCTTTGACAGATTCGTATTAGCAAAAGCGTAATCAGCAATACGCGTTACAGAGGATGGAAGTTCATAGGTCCCGATTCTGCCGCTTGGAAATGAAACGATTGTTGTCATACCCTTATCAAACAGCACCCCGTCTACTTGCGTATAAACCGGGTTTCCATCTCCCGTCCATATACAGAACAGCTCCGGTAGTCCGCTCAGTGCACCGTCTTCAATATAAGTTATATTATCCGGAATCTCAATATCAGTGATTCCCTCCCCGGCGTTATCAAATGCACCACTCACTATCCCCGTACAGCCTTCAGCAGGAAGGACTAAGTAACCGTCATCAATCTGGGCCTCCTCCGGTATAAAGCGGCAGAGCAGTCCCTCCTCATTAATTTCGAATCCTGCCGCTGCATTCACAGTTCCGTCTGAAGGAGTGTCCGGTGCAGTTCCATCATTCGGCACATCCGTGCCAGTGCCTTCGTCCGGTACATCGGGCGGCACAATTTCCGGCGTGTCGGGCAGAACCGTTTCCGGTATATCAGGCACCACATTCTCCGGTGTGTCAGGCAGTACTGTTTCTGGTGTACCGGGTACCACATTCTCTGGTGTACCGGGTACCACATTCTCCGGTGTGCCGGGTATCACAATCTCCGGCGGGTCCGGAGTGAAAGGGTACTTTCCATATGTATTTTCACCTGCTGCATGGTGATCCATCGCTATATCCGGTCCGGAATACAAATTTCCCGTCAGATTCATACCACTTTCATCCGGCAGAACGACTGCCGGCCCGATATACATATTCGCATTCTTTAGCCTTACAGCACCGGCCTCCATATTTTTCCACGGGAATTTAACACTATCCGGCCACTGTGTCAGAATCTTTGCCGGATCCCATCCATTAATGTTTCCTGCTATCGGCTGGTATGGATTCTTTGTCATTTCTTCCATCATCTTTGTATCTGCTGACGCAATTTCTGCATAATTCAACTCCGGCAGTTCATATGCCGTCCCCGTCAGAATTATCATCGCCAGCGTGGCACCCAACGCCGAAAGCATTCTTCTTTTACTTAACATGTTTCTTGTAATTTTACCGCAATATTCCATAATCCCTCACCTGTACCTTCTATAATTTTCCAAACACCACAATTACTGATTTTACAAAAGAAACGGCAGCGCTGCAACTATTATGCAACATTTCTTTGCTTTTTTGCAGAAACATGCTGCTGTACATACCATTCTGGTGTGCACAGCAGCTGAAACATCACGATTTTACACAAGAAAAAGGAATGCTGCAAGCTTTTACAGCATTCCTTTACGCTTTTTTAATATCCCCCGGGCACTCCTGTTACCAGCTCCCGCCGCCTCCGCCGCCGAAACCGCCTCCGGAAAATCCGCCCCCTGAGAAGCCGCCTCCCGTAAAACCTCCGCCTCCGTGACCTGTTCCCGAGGTCACAGAAGGCTGAGGCACGGTCAGGGTCGACGCTGTTTTGTTCAGGCCGCTTATCATCAGCCTGTTAAACATATAATAGTCGAAGAATGTATAGCTGTGATATGGTGTATACCACTGTGGTGCAGCCAGAGACAAATTCTTCAGCTTTTTTGCAAACACGTCCGAGAGACCGAACACATATGCATACGGTATCACGTGGTAAAACCATTGAGGATCGGTCTTTGCCAGTTCATTCATCCGGTCCAGTTCTGCCGTCTCTATGAAATCTCTCAGACCTGCAATGCGTCCCATCCACTCGGCACACTTGGGAGTCCTGCTCTTCATAAAACCTGTCATGCCGATCGATGCGCCAGTCATGACAAGCAATGGAATCAGGACCCAGATATAATCAAACACCTCTCTCTGGATCACCCGCATGATATAACTGCCTGTATAGACTGCCGTAGAGAGAAAACAGATTCCGAGTGTAACAGCAGCCGTCCCTTTTCGTGACACATTCGCTTTTGCATACCAGTCATCAATATTGGAACAGAAGATCAGCATGCCGGCCAGCAGCACGGCCCACAGGACCACCTGCAGGATCCCCCTGCCTATACTTGTATAAGAATAAATACTGGTAACCGCCATAAACCATGCAAGTGGCAGCGTACATAAAACCTTCGAAACCACGCGGGAAATCTTTGACCCGCGGGTATACAGCATATCATTTCCACCGCTCTTGAAGTAATTCTTCAGTTGTGTCTTTGCCATGTCCAAAGTTCCCCTGAACTTGTACTGAAGTTCTGAGATTTTACGTTCCGCCCCCCGCTCAAATAGTTTTCGGAAGACCGTATGCTGGTAATTCGGTGCATCTGCCGGAAGCTCTGAGAGCTTATACAGACACAGTTCATGGTCCGCCATTTCTTCGATCCGCACATACCCTTTATCCGCCCAGTAGATAATCAGGGAAAGAACATCCTTGTCCTCCACGCTCCCGTCAATAATATATCCGACCGCGGCACTGTCCAGCCCTTCCGGGGGCTGGTACTGGATCGATGTAATAATCGGTTCGTCTTTTCCAAATTTTAAAAACAGGATCAGTATCAGCAGGAATACTGCCATCCCCGGCAGGAATAAAAGCCATCTTAAAAATGACAGACTGTTCGTCCCTGTAAAATAGCCTTTTTCCACGGGAGCATAAAAAGTAATTCCTTCCCCAATTCTCAGGTCCGTCTTTAATATACCGGTTACCGTATTGCCATCCCAGGTTAATTTCAGAATCTCCTTTGCATTCTCGATTCCCCCGTAACTACCATAGTAAAAGCGAAGCTTGCTATGATCTATTTCCTTCGGAAATGTGATACTAAATCGACTCCCCGCCGGAATTCTGTTCTGCCACTGGGCAGGCATGACATTGTATGTTGTCTCATAATAGTCCTCTGCCTGTACCCTCGGGATGACTGTGTACGAAATCTGATACTCTTCCTGAGCCCCCGCAAAGGCATCCGCATCCCCGAGACGCAGGACCTTGCTGCCATTTTCTGATGTCACATCCAGACCGGAGTCTGAATGAATGTCCGTAATTTTCGCATGATACGGAACCGGCCTTAGCTTTGCATTCTCATCAAGGGAATAGATAACTCCCTTGTACGGGATATGGCGGTAAATCCCATGCCTTGCATCCAGAAAATCCACGCCGATATGTTCCGTCACCTCATAGGACCGGTCTTCCCTGACAACAACGTCTGTATTAAAATACCGGGTATTCATGGCCGTATCCTGTTCTACCCCTGCCGTTGTCGTTGTCCTCTTCTCCACAGCCCCGGAGCCGAATGTCAAAAGCAGCCAGATCCCGCCCCAGACCAGAAATGAAACCGCTCTCCCGCTCATCCTCTTCATATGCATATCCCCCTGACAGCGCCGTTAAAATGATACCTTTACATTTTCTCTCTGGTCAGCCGTTTCCACTTCGTACAGCGGTTTTCTCCTGAATCCGAAAATACCTGCCAGAATATTGCCCGGGAACATCTCGATCTTCGTATTAAAACGGTTTATAACACCGTTGTAGTATCTTCTGGATCCCGCAATCTCTTCTTCAATGCGTGAAAGCTGGTCCTGAAGCTGGATGAAGTTCTGGTTTGCCTTCAGGTCCGGGTAAGCTTCCGATAACGCAAATAGAGACTTCAATGTATTACTCAGAATATTATCATTTTCAATCCGCTCCTTGGCAGTCGATGCATTCATCGCTGCATTCCGCGCGGAAATGACCTTCTCCAGAGTCTCAGACTCATGCTTTGCATAACCTTTGACAGTCTCCACATAATTAGGGATCAGGTCATACCTTTTTTTCAAAGATACGTCCATTGCCGAAAATGCCTCTTCCGCTTTGTTCCTCAATTTGACAAAACCGTTATAGGAACTGATAAGCCAGATCACAAGAATCACTACAACTGCGAGAATAATCCATAATGCCATAATTACTGCCTCCTTCGGGTCTTCCCCAATACATCATCTGTCTGCATATACGCTTGTTATTTCTTTCTGTCATTGTATCGCAATCCATACACCGATGCAATCATTAATATTTCCATACTCTACATATTATTCACCATTATTCACAATCAGACGTTTCTTTAGACATGTCAATTTCTGCAATTGCTTTATCCAAAAAGATTTCCCCGTCTAAATGTTCAAGTTCATGGCAAAAACATTTTGCCATCTCCCCCTCGCCGGTCAGAATCAGCTCCCCGCCATTTTCATCCAGTGCCTGAATCGTAACTTGCTCTGGACGGATGGTCTTTACAAAACGATTTGGAAAGCTTAAACAGCCCTCCACACATTCCTGAACACCACTTCTTCCAATTATCTCAGGATTCACCAGTTTCAGGGTATGGCCGCAATAATCGATTACGACCAGTCTTTTCAAAATTCCCACCTGGTTCGCCGCCAGCGCCGCACCATTCCCGGTCTGGTGCAGTGTCTCCATCATGTCCCCGAGTATCTGCCTGATCCTGTCATCTATGCATTTCACTTCTTTACACTTTTTTCTCAATAAAGGATCACCCTGATACCGTATGTTTCTAACTGCCATTTTTTCCTCCTCTGCTGCTGTCAGCTCTTGATTTTCTGACACTTTCCTGAAATAAAAAGATTTCCTCAATGGTGCACCCGAATACTTGTGCGATATCATGTGCCAGCCAGATAGATGGTTCAAATTTCTCCGTTTCTATTGCATTGACTGCCTGTCTGGATGTCCCCACGAGTTCTCCAAGCTGTTCCTGTGTCATGCCTCTTTGTTCACGAAATTCCCGGATTCTGTTTTTCATTTACTTTACACCTCTATACTTTATCATCTTCTCCTGTAATTATATGTCTTCCCCAGAGTAATGTCAACCTTACATCCGCAGTTACAGTAAAGGCACTGAAAAGCCTGTTACCGTCTGCTTTTCAATGCCTTCTTCACTGAATATACTCTTTAAAAAAATTTTTCCTGACTGCAGAAGCCTATACATTAATTTCGGCTTTTACTCCCAGCACGTCATGATTCTCCTCAAGCAAAGGATTGATCACACGGCCTAAATATGCCTCAACCTGCTCTTTTGCACGTCCCACATATTTGGATGGGTCCATCGTCTTCTTCAGGTCTTCCAGACTCATGTTGAATGCATCGTCTGCGGCAATCAGTTCGAGAAGGTTATTATCCAGTCCCTTCTCCTTCACATTGCGTCCCGCTTCCATAGAAAGCTCACGGATTCTCTCATGAAGTTCCTGTCTGTCCCCGCCGGCTTTTACGGCATCCATCATGATGTTCTCCGTTGCCATGAACGGAAGCTCTGACATCAGACGCTTTTCAATGACTTTCGGATACACAACGAGCCCGTCCACTACATTTAAGCAAAGATCCAGGATACCATCGATAGCCAGAAAGCCTTCCGGCACGCTTAAGCGCTTGTTGGCGGAATCATCCAGTGTTCTTTCAAACCACTGGGTAGCCGATGTAACTGCCGGATTCAGGGCGTCGATCATCACATATCTGGACAGAGATGCAATTCTCTCACTTCTCATCGGGTTTCTCTTATATGCCATAGCGGAAGAACCAATCTGTGTCTTTTCAAACGGCTCCTCGACTTCTTTCAGATGCTGGAGCAGACGGATATCGTTGGAAAACTTGTGTGCACTGGCCGCGATACCTGCAAGCACGTTCAGCACCCTTGTGTCCACTTTTCTGGAATATGTCTGTCCGGAAACCGGGTAGCATGCTTTGAATCCCATCTTTTCAGCGATCATCGGATCGATCTTGTCGATTGTTTCCTGATCCCCGTCAAACAGTTCCAGAAAGCTTGCCTGTGTCCCTGTCGTCCCTTTAGACCCAAGAAGCTTCAGGCTTCCCAGAACATAGTCCAGATCTTCCAGATCCATCTCAAATTCCTGCATCCAGAGCGTTGCACGCTTTCCGACCGTTGTCGGCTGTGCCGGCTGGAAATGTGTGAAAGCGAGTGTCGGCTGTGCCTTATATTCACCGGCAAACTTCGCCAGCTCGGCAATGACATTGATAAGCTTTGTGCGGACCAGCTTCAGTGCCTCGGACATCACGATCATATCCGTGTTATCCCCTACATAACATGAAGTTGCCCCCAGATGGATGATCCCCTTTGCTTTCGGGCACTGCACACCATAAGCGTACACATGTGACATCACGTCATGGCGCACGACTTTCTCACGTTCTTTCGCCACATCATAATTGATATCGTCCGCATGGGCCTTTAATTCCTCAATCTGTTCATCGGTAATATTCAGTCCCAGTTCCTTCTCCGTCTCGGCAAGGGCGATCCAGAGCCTCCTCCACGTCCTGAACTTCTTATCCGGTGAAAATATATACTGCATCTCTTTACTGGCATAACGCTCGGAAAGAGGGCTGACATAACGGTCCGTACTCATAAAATGTTATCTCCTATTCTGTTTCAAATTTTATCCTATTTGATGCCGATACGTTTAAAGACTTCCTGATAGGCATCTTCTACATTGCCCATGTCCCTGCGGAAACGGTCCTTGTCTAGTTTCTCATGAGTCTCTTTGTCCCACAGTCTGCATGTATCCGGTGAAATCTCGTCGGCAAGGATGATATCACCGTGGAATCTTCCGAATTCGATCTTGAAATCAATCAGTTCGATACCTGCTTCATCGAAAAACTTTTTCAGGACATCATTCACCTTGAATGTATATTCTGTGATCTTGTCGATCTCTTCTCTTGTAGCAGCCCCGATTGCGATTGCAAAGTAGTCGTTGATCATCGGGTCGCCAAGATCATCATCTTTGTAGCTGAATTCCAGTGTCGGTGCTAATAATTTTCTTCCTTCTTCGATGCCCAGCTTCTTGGAAAAACTTCCTGCTGCCACGTTACGCACGATGACTTCCAGCGGGACGATCTCGACTTTCTTCACTGCCGTCTCACGGTCGCTTAATTCCTCTACATAGTGAGTCGGAACGCCTTCTTTTTCCAGTACCTGGAAAATATAGTTGGTCATTCGGTTATTGATTACGCCTTTTCCTACGATTGTTCCTTTTTTCTCGCCATTGAATGCAGTGGCATCATCTTTATAATCTACAATTACAATATCCGGATCCTCTGTTGAAAATACTTTCTTTGCTTTTCCTTCGTATAACTGCTCTAATTTTTTCATACATTCACACCTGTCCTTTTTGTTTTTTCCTCGTTAAATGGTACGACTGTCTTTCAAATCGTGAAAAACAAAGTCTCGCAGGCTAATTATAATACAAGGCAGAGGGAAAATCAATATACCCTCTGCCTTGTATAAAATAATGTTCATTATTTATTTTCGCGTGAATATATAAGTAATGCTTATATATCATATTGTATTTATCAATATTCTTCTGAAAGTTTCCCCAGAAACTCCTTCATCCTCGTGTTGTCAGAGCCGAATACTTCATCCGGAGTCCCCTGTTCGGCTATGACTCCCTTGTCCATGAATATAATATGGTCAGCCACATTTCTGGCAAAATTCATCTCATGTGTCACAATCACCATCGTCATATGCTCTGCAGCCAGATCTTTAATGACCTTCAGTATCTCACCTGTCAGTTCCGGGTCGAGGGCCGATGTCGGTTCATCGAAGAATAAAATTTTCGGGTTCATCGCAAGTGCCCTTGCAATGGAAACCCTCTGCTGCTGTCCGCCTGACAGCTGGTAAGGATAAGCGTTCTCCTTATCCTGAAGTCCCATTTTCTGAAGCAGTGCCCTTGCCTCGGCAAATACCTCGTCTTTATTTCTTTTCTGCACCTTGATTGGTGCATCGGTAATATTCCTTATCACAGAAAAATGGGGAAACAGGTTGAAGTTCTGAAATACGAGTCCGTACTCTCCCTCATAATGAATCTCCCCCTCATCCGGTGCCTCAAGATTCGTTGCACAGCGCAGAAGTGTAGACTTTCCTGAACCGGAAGGCCCGATGATCGCAAGGACTTCGCCCTCCTCTACCGTCAGGGAAATATCCTCAAGCACTCCAAAGCCGTCAAAGCTCTTTTTTATATGTTTCATTTCCAGCAAACTCATGACATTTCCTCCTATTGGTAGTAATTCAGCTTCTTTTCAATCCCCTCCATGATAACAGCCACGACAAGATTGAAGATATAGTAGAATATCCCTGCCGCAACAAGAGGGATTACAGAAGTCTGTGATGACGCAATCATCTTGGCCGTCGTAAACATTTCGGCAACTGCAATCGCAAATGCCAGAGAAGTATCCTTTACAAGTGTGATTACCTCATTGGTTACAGACGGCATAATCCGCTTGATTACCTGCGGGAAAATAATGCGGAAGAAGGTCTGCACCCTGCTGTACCCCAGGAGTCTCGCCGCTTCATACTGTCCTACCGGCATGGATTCGATCCCGCCCCGGTATATCTCGGCAAAATACGCGGCATAATTGATCGCAAACGCAATCAATGTCGCAGTGAGCCTGTAGGAAGTGGAGATCCGGATTCCGAATATGTAAAACGGCCCGAAGTAAACAACCATCAGCTGCAGCATAAGCGGTGTTCCGCGCATAATAGATATGTACGCCTTCGTGATCCACTGTATGACCTTAATTCTTGACATCCTTCCAAATGCAACAATCAATCCCAACGGCAGGGAAAACAAAAGCGTAGCCACAAATATTTCAATCGTAACCAGCATTCCGCCTGACAGCTGCCCTATCATCGCCATAATACTAATCTTCATTTCATCGTCCTCCGGGTCTTAACTGGATAAAAAGGCCAGATACAGTTCCTGACCTTTTTTCCATCTTTTCTTATTTTATTTGCCTAAAGTAACAGAGTCCTCAACACCCCATTTTTTTGCAATCGTCATGAATGTGCCGTCATCTGCCATCTCATTTAACGTCTTCTGAACCTGGTCTCTTAACTTTTCATTGCCTTTGTTGAAGCCAACCGCATACTGCTCTGAAGATATTGTTTCGTCAAGTGTTATGTAGCCGCCGTTTCTGGAAGCGATCTGATATTTTGCAACACCGACATCCATCGCAACCGCCTCTGCCGCTCCGGCCTCCAGATCCATGAATGCGGTATTATAATCCGGCACCTGTGTCAGTTGTCCGAATGTATCCGCAAGTTCCTTCTGGTCGCCTTCCAGTGCTGCCAGCGCCGAAGAGTCCGCCTGCACCTCAACAATCCTGCCTGCCAGGTCTTCCAGTGATTTGATACCGGAATCCTCTGCCACGACAACCACCTGGCTGTTGTCCACATATGGATCAGACCATGTGTAATCATCCTCGCGGCCATTCATCGTAAATCCATTCCAGATACAGTCGATCGTACCTGAGCTTAATTCCATATCCTTTGCATCCCAGTCGATCGGCTGCTTTACAAGCTCCCATCCATTCCTGTCACACACTTCCTGGGCCAGGTCCAGGTCAAATCCGACATATTCACCATCGTCATCCTTATACCCATAAGGCGGGAAACTTGCATCGAATCCAAGTGTAAACTTATCACCCTCCGCCTTTTCTTCATTGACCACTTCTGTCTTACTCTTTGTCTCTTTCTTTTCTGAACTGCCGGAATCCTTCGCTGTATCTTCTTTACTTCCGCACCCTGTAAGAGCCGTTGACAGCATAAGTGTCGCAGCCAGAGCCAATGCTAATTTTCTTTTCATAAGTTCGTCCTCCCTTGCGCAGTGCTTTATTCTTTTATCAATTGATTACTTTACCACGCTAAATCGCTTAGACAGCATATCATACATCCAGACAAAAGTCAAGATTCTGTGCCGTGAAAACAGCTAAAAACAGCGGCTAAGGGGAAGAACTTCCCCCTGGCCGCATTTCATTTTATATATGGCTTCTTCTGTACTGCTGTTTCCATTTTTCAAGCATCACCGCGCTTGGCTCCATCTGGAGATGGCTTTTGATGTCCTCCATTTCCTGGCGCATCTGGGCATTGATTTCTACATAATCGTCGTGTTTTGTCAGGAGGATGTGATATTCCTCCAAAGACATATATCTGTATGATGCATACAGATACGGCTTCAGAAGTGCCTTATCTTCGCAGATCTGATATGCCCTGTCATACATTTTTGCAGATTCCTGATATAGGAACAGCCTTCCATAGGCCGCCCCCAGGCCCGCATATATTTTCCCGTAAAATTTGGGATCTACGCTCTCATCCGGATCTTCGTTGAGGATCGCCTGATATACCAGAATTGCCTCTTCTATCTCACCGCTCTCCAGCAGGTTGTCACCCTTATACTTCTGGCGTTCGATATCCTTCTGGTTCTTCAGGCGTTCCAGTACATTCTGGATACGGATCATCTCCGGCTCACGGAATATCTTGGAGCTTTTTAGAATCGTCAGTACAAACTTCTCAACTGAGCCGTTCAGGCGGATGACGTCCCGCAGGCTTCCTGCAAGTACGGTCAGACCTACTTCCTCTTCCAGCCAGTTGCAGAGCTGCTCATTCATAATCGTGTAATCAATCAGGTAGAGATTATTGCACAGATAATAGCATAATTCTTCAATTGTATATATCTTGCAGTGAATCCTCGTGATCTCATAAGGATGCGTTGCGTGTCTGTCATGACAAAGAATTAAACTTCCCATCATTGCCTCCTAAGTGAATTATCTTCTCTTCCTGAAAATCCGTAGGCAGGAAAAACTCCCCGAATCCTACGTCCCTTGCCGTGATTTTGCATGTCTTTTCATCGAGAAACAGTGTTTCCAGCTGCAATCGCATAGAGTATTCCCCGCGTTTCGGGAAATTCTCAAGCGGGATCACTTCCGTCTTCAAGGTTCCCTGTATCAGTGATTCCACATGAAGTTCGATGTCTTCCACGTCCTCCAAAAGAACCTCCCACTGATTATTCGATTCATACCAGTGGGCCCCCCACGATACGATCGGATACCACATCTCCTGCCCGTCCACCCTCATATTGACTGTGATCTGGTCCGTCAGCTTCGTATCCGACAGATAGACCGGGTCCTCAATATGCATGTACATCTTGCGGTAGGCTGTGTAGCAGGCGCCCTTGCTGTAAAGGTTATTGCCGATAAAGGCCCTTCTGCCGTTGCAGAGCACACGCAGGGATGTGGGGTACCAGTTATTCTCAAACCCTTCCCCTGTCAGGAATACAGAAGAAACAATCCTTTTGTCAAATACGCCTTCAATAAACTTCCGGAACCGCATATCGGCCTCTTTTGCCTTATCCTCATTCAATACCGGATATACCGCCGCCAGTTCCTTCATATGCGCACTGGCCACCTCGTCGACCGTGACAAACGTCGTCTTTCCCCCGCCCAGTCCGGGCTTCAGGCGGCGCAGCATATATGCCTTGATTTCATTCCTGTCACAGCAGAACAGTGCAGCCTCATACTGCCACAGTTCCTTCGGCTGGTAAAACAGGTAGTTGCAGAAACTTTCCTTATAATCCTGAATAAAAATATGCCGCTTATCTATGTTCATCCGCACCGCAATCCCGCGCAGGAGCTGCGCCAGTTCCTCGTTCAGTTCCGGCACGCTGAAAACAATCCCGTCAATCTGCGGAAAAGACTGCAGTGACATCTGCACGAACTTGGACAGAAGCCATACTGCATCATACGTTTCCTCCCCAAATTCAATCTTCTCCCCTGCCAGGCTCTTATCAAGAAGTCTTGTGACTGTAAAACCTTCTTTGACCGTCACCAGACGCTTGGCCTCCTTGCCGTAGGCCCACGTATCCCTCAGCTTTCCGATGATCAGCGGAATCTGATAGTTATCCGCATCCACCTCCATAGTCTCCGGTTCGAGCTGCTGCTCATTATAGAAACTGATCTGGCAGGTCTTGTCATTTATCTCATATCCAATTATATTCCCTTGTCCCATCACAGACCACCTCCCCGCGGCATCAATACTGTTCAAACATGTGCGCCGCTATCGCATCCTCGGCCGCATAAGCCTTCATCTTCATTTCCTTCTCCCGGCCTTCACAAAGCAGAATATCATTCAGCCGTCCATACCTGCCGGATTCGCCCGGCTTCACTTCCTTCACGCAGCTTTCCTTATCACTGCGGTATGTATTGCCGTCAATCGTTTCTTTGAAATAGTACTTCAGGGTTTCGTTTGAGAAAAGCACAAACTTCTTTACATACAGATTCTCATACATCGGTGTCAGAACCTCCGTCGAGTAATCAACCGCTTCCGTATCCCCTTTCTGAAGCTGGTAGTAAAGCATAACCCTGCTGCCCTTCTGCCCCTTGTACTCAATCAGAGTCTTGTCCCAGAGCTGAAGCTCGATCAGCCATTCCTTCTCATAAGACAGGAAAAATGGAAAATAAATCTGCTTTCCACATAATTCCTGCAAAAACTTCTTCAGCGTCTTACGTATCATGGAATTATATTCTCTTGCCGAGTAATATTTTAAAACAGCGATTCTGCAGATATCTATCGTATCTTCGCCTTTCTCATACTCCCGGCAGATGATGTCGATCACGCTCTTACTGATCTTCCTGTCCTCCACCACATACCCTCTGGACATATAGGCCAGATAAGCCTGCTGGAGCCTGAAATAAGCACCTTCCGCATAATATTCCTCAAACACCTGTACTTCTGCAAAGAGTTCTTCTGAAAACAGCATCTGTGTCAGAATACGTTCGCCCAGTTTGTGGCTGTGTACCTCATATTCCCGCGCCTCTCTCCAAAGCTGTTTCATCTCCGAAGTTGCCCCGCAGTAATAGTTGGACAGATAGGTCAGGATCACTTTATCATACTGTCCCTGCTTAAATAGCTCAAAACAGATATATGTCAGGAAATCGTCATTTTCATAATTATTCTCCCGGATCGTCTTGCTGCAAAGCGCAAACAATTCCTCCTCGCTGTAAGCCTCCACACCGCGTTCCCTGACCACCTCCAGCGTCAGCGGCTCATCCTCTTCCTCGAGACGGTTCAGGCGCATACTGTTAAGGAACTTCTTACACATATCCATGTAACGGAGTTCATAGAATAAACGTCTGCTCTCATAGGGAATAGAGTCTGTGTAATGCCTGCCGTCCTTTGCCTCCCACACGAGCCTGTCCGTCTTCGCATATAAGAACACCTGTGTACCCCTGTCGCTGTAGGGAACCTTCTGGGTAATGGTCCCGTTATCCGAGATAATGTGGATAAACTTCATATTCGGCACTTTCGTCGTGATCTCATACGCATGGCAGATATCGTAAAGCGCCTTAATCCGCTCCGGATTCATAGAACGTTCTACGATGAACCGCTTATAAATAATCCTCAGCTGCTCGTCTATGTGCCGGCGTTCCAGCTGGTTCCATGCAAAGGCTTCCATCTCATCCCTGTAGTGTGCATAGATTTCGTTGGATTCGTCCTCATAGGTAATCAGGTTCGAATACAGCAGCGCACACTTGTGGTAATCAAGATTGTTCCCATGCATAAAATACAGGTATACAGACCGCGGCAGTGCCTTGTGGAAATGCTGCACCCTGATGGAGGCCATATAGTATTCATACAGCTGGGCGATCTTCAGTTCTGACTCCACGGCCTTTTCGTACCACTTAAAGTAAAGGTTGTCCACACAGTTGCCTTTGATCAGCAGTGTACAGATTGCCGTCAGGATCATGGACTCTTCATACATCTTATAGGCAAGCACAAGTGTCTCATACAGGTGTCTGTCGAACCCTTTCAGCTGGCTCGCCAGATTGGCCGTATACAGTGCCAGTTCCTTTGTCATCAGCTTATACTTTGCTGCAAAATACAATACCCGCACTTCAAATGTCCCCAGCTTCTTCAGAGAAGAACTCTTATCCCTGAAACACTTGAACGCTTCCATATAAAACCAGATACTGTGGTTCTTTTCCTCATAAAAATGCTGTTCCAGCACACGCAGCCGTTCACTGTAGATCTTATATTCCGAATCCACATTTACAAGCATGCAAAGAATCATCCAGCTCTCCGGATGCTTCATGTAAGACTTGGAAAGCTCCTCTGCAACCCTGCGCTGCCCGATGGAATCATTGCTCAGCAGGGTGGTAAGATACAGGTAATAGGAACTCATCTCCACATTTTTCCCAATTGCAAATCTATTATAATTATAAGATTCTAGAATCCACTTTGCCTCTTCGAAGCGCTGCCCCAGAAGGCAGACATGGGCATGTACCAGCAGATATATCTCGTTCTTACTATCTGCTTCACGCAGATGTTCCAGCTTCTTCACCGACTCCTCTGTCCATGTGTTAAGGTCTATCCTGCCGGCCTCATATGTCAGATACCGCTTCACAATGCTTGCAAACTCTATGTCTGCACTGCGGTAGTCCTCCTCCCGCTTCACGTCCTTCTCGACCACGATCTCATAGACGAGTGACTCGTACGGAGTCTCCAGTATGATCTGTCCGAAGTTGCTTCCCCTGTGCAGCTGCTCTGTCGTAATGATATACTCCAGGCGGTAGGAATTCCCGATAAACTCCTCTGTCGTAACCTTGGCATGTTCGACTGTCAGAAAATCGCCTTCCGTGCGGACATCGATCGTCAGATAGCCCCATGTATTCTTCTTGACAGTCAGTGTCTCTTTACGAGCCTCCTCCACTTCCATGAAGGCACGGCTCTCCTCCTCAAGCGTCAGGAATATCTTCTCTTTCTGCTTGCAGCCGACAAGGAATTCTTCCAGCGCCTGCTGATCCAGCTCCCACTTGCGCATGTTGTCGTACAATGCCTGAATACGCTTGTCTTCATATTTTAATATCTCGTAAAAATCTCTGGAACGGAACAGCTTCTCTGCCTCAGCCGGATCGCGGAAAGAAAGCTTCTTAAAATCCTCGAGGCTCTGTACCTTGCCATAGCTTGTCATAACAAATGGCTTTTCGATGATCGCTGTAAATGCAACGTCATATTCGCCCCCGTTGCATACAATCGTAAACTTACCATGCTCGACATGTCCCGGCACCAGCCCGGAACCATCATATGTATAATAGATATTAACCGGATTCCCATCGAAGCCCTGTTCTTCACAATGGACACGATAAGAAGAGGGATATACAAGCCCCCTGATAGTCCCCTCGCCCTGGTTCTGCAAAGAGAAACTCCCCTTATACATTTCTCCCTCACCGACACGCATGATGATCCGGGTCTCCGGGAAAATAATCTCTGGCTGCGGAATGTGAAAATCTCCTTTGGAAAGACGTTTAATCTTATTCTTCAAGTTCGTCACCTACTCATTTTCTAATGTTACTTTTCCTGACGTTGCATTTTTTCATAAGCACGCTATAATGAATTATATCATCAATGTAGTATTTCTTGCAACGGGTGAATGAAAGAATTTGAAAGGAGATTGTATACATGAATACAAAACCAGAGTTTCATGGCAGTGATCTTGAGAAAATAGAGGAATATTACGGCATTCCAAAGGAATCCATCGTTTGTTTCGGGGCCAATGTCAACCCTCTCGGCCTTTCCGAAAAAGTCAGACAGGAAATCGCGGCAAATCTGGATATCATTTCTACCTATCCGGACAGGGAGTATACTTCACTTCGAAATGCCATCGGGCAGTACTGCAAGGTCCCCCCTTCTTCCGTTGTCGTAGGGAACGGCTCAACCGAACTGATCTCCCTCCTGATCGAACAGAGATGTCCGAAAAAGACACTCATCCTCGGTCCGACCTATTCAGAGTATGCCAGAGAGCTTTCCTTTTCAGACAGTATACAGGAATATTACCACCTAAATCCGAATGATGGGTTCCGTCTGAATGTCCCTGACTTTTTAGAAAAACTGGAAGAAGGATTTGACCTCCTTATTATATGTAATCCCAATAACCCGACCTCCTCCGTCATTAGGACGGAAGATATGCGCCGGATCTTAACTGCCTGCCATGAAGCAGATACCTTTGTCATGATTGACGAAACCTATGTGGAATTCGCACCAGATATCGGGGCAGTCAGTGCAGTGTCCCTCATTGGAGAATTCAGTAACTTTATGGTGCTGCGCGGGGTTTCCAAATTCTTCGCCGCCCCCGGCCTCAGACTTGGTTACGGTGTCACCGGCAATGAAGCGTTCTTAAAGAGAGTCCGGGAGCACCAGATTCCCTGGGCATTAAACAGCATCGGGGCATTTGCCGGAGAACGCATGCTTCAGGACAGCCGCTATATACAGCATACGCGCACGCTGATTCTGGGTGAGCGTACCCGTATGCTGGAGGAGCTCCGTAAAATCAGGCTCATAAAAGTCTTCGATGCATATGCAAACTTTATCCTGATCCAGATCCTAAAGGAAGGACTGACTGCATCCGGTCTTTTTGAGGCCTGCATCAGACGGGGCCTTATGATCCGTGACTGCTCTTCCTTCCAGTGTCTGGAAGGGGAATATGTACGTTTCTGCATGATGTTGCCAGAGGATAATACACGTCTGCTGGACACATTGAAAGAATTTTTAAAATAAGGTACAAAAAGAACAGGCGAATGATACAGCCATCTGTCATCCGCCTGTTCTTCCTTTCAATCACCATTTACTGCTACTTCTTCAATATCAATGCAATAAATTCCAGATCTTCACTTCCTGTATTCTTCACCCCGTGTCCTTTGCCGTCCTCGCAGAACGTAACATCCCCCGCCTCTATCGGCACCGCTTTCCCGTCGTCATCATACATTCCTGTTCCGGAAAGGATATAGTAGGCCTCCGTCTCCCCGTGGTGCTCATGGTGTCCCAGCTCACAGTTCGGCTTAAGCGTAACTTTGGAAAACATCTTGCAGTGTTCGCCGAGCTGTTCCGTCATCAGAAGCGCCTCCTTCATTATAAATCCGGCTCCTCCGTTTACTTTCTCAACCGTTTCTACCTTTCTCTCTCCTGCTTTCGTCATCACGTCAGCCTCCTTAATCATGAAATTCTTTTACCATCTGGTTATATGCAAGAGGCTTGTATCCAAGTCTCTCATAAAGGGCCGCTGCCCTCACGTTATCATCTTCCACTTCCAGCCGGAACCGGGTAACCCCTTCTTCCTTATGTTCTTCCACATAGGCAAAGAACTCGCTTCCAAGTCCCTTTGAGCGGAATTCCTCCAGAATATAAAGCTCCTCGAGCCAGTACACATATCCCCCGGCCTCCTGGGAAAATGTCTTTGCAACCAGACCATACCCGGCCGTCTGCCCCTCAGACTCCAGAATATAGCCCAATGCATAAGTCCCCCCGTTCATACATTCCTCAAATGTCCTTTCAATATAAGAATCCGGAACCGGATAGAGCACTGCCGGTGAGTGATAAAAATCATGCGCCATCTTTAAATACACATCTCTGTCTTCCAGTTTCATTTTACGAATCATAAAAACCTCCTGCTTAATAACGTTTTATAATGTCAATTATGTTTTCATCCTACCACACTCCTACAGAAGGGTCAAGCAAAGGAAACAGGGAATGGACAGTCGTCAATCAACTCTTAATTTGTCCCCTATTTCCAAAAATTTAAGAAATGGGGAGACGGCTTTGTGGTATAATAATATATATAAATTTTATTTGTCTTACTAAGGAAGGATGGTGCACTATGGAACTGAATGAAGGTTTGAAGAAAATATTACTGGCAGGTGTCGGCGCAGTTGCCGTTACGGCTGAGACTGCAAAGGATGTTGTGGATAATCTTGTTAAAAAGGGGGAACTTACTGTAGAACAGGGCAAGGTCCTCAACGAAGAGCTTAAACAGAACGCAAAAGAAAAAGTCAAAGAACATGTTTCTGTCACCGTTGTTAAGGAATACAAGGACGCAATGGATGCTGTCAGCCATATGGACCCGGACGAGCTTGCCGCCTTAAAGGCTAAGATAGCAGAGGCTGAGAAAGCCAATGAGGAAAAGGCTGCCGCCGAATGCGAGGATGAGACGGAGGAGAAAGCCGATACCCCTTGTAATGAAGAGACAGACGAAACTGATATCCCATGCAGCGGGGATCAGGAAGAAAAGATGGATACACAGGAAGACTGACCACGGAGCTGATTATGGACGAGACATTTGTAACACAGGAACAGAATAATACGGAATCTCCCGCTTCTGACAAGAGGCTGCGCGAGATCCTGGCGGTGCTTAGGCGCCACCAGGTCACGCACGGCCTGTCTCCTGTCAAGCTGCGGGAGATTTTAGAAGATCTGGGGCCCACCTATGTCAAGCTGGGACAGATTATGTCAATGCGCTCAGATATGCTGCCGGAATCTTACTGTGAGGAATTGACGAAACTGCGGACGGAAGTAAGACCCCTGCCGTTTCATATAATTTACGGCGTGATTGAAACAGAGCTGAACAGGCCTGTTTCTGATATTTTTTCAGAGATAGAAGAGACACCCCTTGGCTCTGCTTCTATCGCCCAGGTACACCCTGCTGCTTTGAAAGACGGCACAAAAGTTGTCATTAAAATACAGCGGCCGGCTATCAAACAGACGATGCAGAATGACATCCGCCTTATGAAAAAGGCTGCCGGCATTTTAAAGATTGCCATTGGCACCGAGGATCTCATTGATTTTAAAACAATTCTGGATGAACTGTGGAAGACAACACAGGAGGAAATGGACTTTGTACAGGAGGCTGCTAATCTGGACCTGTTTTATGAAAACCAGAAAGAGATCGCCTATGTCACATGCCCGAAAGTTTTCCACGAGCTGACTACACCGCGGCTGCTTGTCATGGAATATATTAACGGAATCCAGATAGATGAGACAGCACAGCTGGAAGACCTCGGCTACAATATGACCGAGATTGGCCAGAAGGCGGCCGAAAACTACTGCAAGCAGATACTGGAAGATGGTTTTTTCCATGCAGACCCGCACCCGGGCAATCTCTGGGTAGCCAGCGGGCAGATTGCATGGCTGGACCTTGGCATGACCGGAAGACTGACACAGCATAATAAACAGCTCTTAAAAAAGGCTATCACCGCAATTCTGGAAAATGATATCTATGCCCTTAAAAACGTGCTTCTGGCCTTCGGCGAACCTCAGGAGCGTGTTAACCATGCCCGTCTGTACACCGACATTGACGATATTCTAAGCAAATATCTTTCTATGGATTTTGGAACTATGAAGCTGGGCACACTGATTGAACGGATGCTGGAACTTGTGAAAGACCACAGGCTCGCTATCACCCCCGACGTCACCCTGCTCGGACGCAGCATGATTACGATGGAGGGGACACTGACTGCATGTGCCCCGGATGTAAATATCATCCAGATTCTGTCAGTCCATATGTCCACCCTTCTCATAAAGGAACTAGATGCTAAGAAGCTGCTGCGCCACAAGGGCCGCCAGCTGTACACCTCTATGGATAAATCACTGGATATCCCCGCACAGCTGTCTGACCTATTGAATATCACAAAGAATGGGCAGGCACAGCTTAATCTGCAGGTCGCTGATTCCGAAGAAATCCGGGAAGATATCCAGAGGACGGCCAACCGGTTTATCTTGAGTATTCTTGCGGTCGGACTGTTTATAGGTTCCGGGCTGATCCTCAATACAATGTCTATGCCAAGGTGGTTCGGAATCCCGTGGCTGAGTTTTATCGGGTATTTCATCTCATTCATCCTGATACTTGTACTCATTTTCCGCATCTTATTCCGCAAAAAGTAGCCTTTCTATTTATCAGCCCAGACAGCGGATCTGGTGGTATTTTATTTTCTTCCATCCGGTCAGGTCATGCCGTACCTTTTTTGTTGCATCGGTAACAAGCTGATACAATTTTTCGTGTTCTTCTTCGGAAGGCGGGTTTTGTGCAAACATCGACTGCCATACTTCATCCTGAATCCACTGCCAATCCCCGACAGATATCTCAGAAATGTAGTTTTTCAGGGACTCAAAAGCCTCTGAAGCCAACGGATCCGCCGCCTCCTTCATGCCTAAAAAGACTGCCGTATCATATAGGGTCCGGTACAGGGCCAGTACTCCCCGTCCATTCCGGTATCTGCGGCACTGCATCATTCTCTGCTTTCTGCGCACTACTCCCTGAATCAGAAAAACAGCAGTCAACAGCAGAATCATTCCAGCGATCGTAAGGCTCCCCAGAAGGATTCTGGTGCTCTTCTTCACTTCTGCCGGTGCCTTCTGCCGGCTGTCCGAAGCAGGGGGAACCGCCAGCGTATCTGTCCCTGTATAAGGAAGTGTATGTTCCCTGACCTGCCAGCCGTCCTCATAGGTTTCACACCACGCATGTCCCATCTGCCCCGTCACTTCAGCTGCATATGTCCCGTCCTCCTGTTCCTGAAACGCGGACGCAGGAATCGCATACCCCTCTGCATATCTTGCCGGATAGTGAAGGATACGGTACATGAGTACAGCCGTTGTCGCAAAGTGCACGCAGAAACCTTTCTTATTTTCAAACAGAAAATATTCTGCAAAGTCCTGATCTGCCGGTGTTGCTCCCGGATTATAGTCATAAACGGTATTCTCTTTGAACTCCTTCTGAATAAACCGGGCTGCATCCTCAATACTTCCGATATCCTGTTCACTGCACAGCGCCCTCAGCCGTTCCAGATCCGGGGGATACTGGTAGTATTCGTCGAGTACTGCATCTGACAAAGCTTCCATCCTCCAGAAGCTGCCGGAATAAACACTGCCATACGCTTCCGGATAGTAAAATGTTCCCCGGGGACGTTCATCTGTATGTACAACAATTCCCTTACCGTCTCCCGGAGAAAACGAAGCGATCGCTTTTAAATCCTGCGGGATTCCATCTTTAAATACACCGGTTCCCGACTCTTCGGGCAAACCGGGGGGCTCATCTAGCACCTGTGTTTCAGCTTGTTCGGCTTCTTTTGCTTCCGGGTCTGTCTTTTCTTCCTCTTTCTGTCCTTCCTGTCTCTCCTTTTCCTGCTGTGGCTTCTCTTCGTCCTCTTTTTTCTTTTCAGAAATTCCTGTCAAATCTGTAAACTTTTGTACAACGCCTTCCTTCACAGCCGTCCTCGCCTGCCGATACACACCGTTTTCAACAGTTTTCATGGCTTCCACCGGCTTTGCAGCCACATTCGAGGCCAGAAAAAGCACCATAATACAGACAAGCGCCGATGAAGCGCCGAGTATCACCGATTTTCCTGAGTTTCCCCCGCAGACGGCAAAATAAACACCTGCCGCGAATATCAGCACCCAGCATGCGCCTGCCGACGGGAAGTATCCTTCCACGGCCGCCAGCGCCGCCGGACATAAGATTAATAGTACCGTCAGAAGTTTTCCCCGGTTCTTCACGAGTACCCAGGACCACAAAAGAAGCACCGGCACGGTTGCCATAGCCGTTAAAAGACCAAGCGTCCACGCCGCGGCTTCTGGCTCACTGTAGAGCAGCAGAGGTTCTGTCCCTTCATAATGGACTCGCAGATACGCATTTGCCAGATAATTAACGGCCGCGGCCGCAAGTGTCTGTCTCCGCCAAAATATAAATGCAGCCGGCAGGACACAGAGTATCACTGAGAGGCCCTTCTGCCATACTTTCAGCGAGGCCCACATTACCCCCAGCACTGCCAGAGGAAACAGAAAGACTGCCAGCCATACGATATTGATATCAGCCGGAAAGACGTTGAAGAATATCCTCCACCAGGAAACCGCAAGGAAACAGACGGCCGCACCCCGTGCGAAAATCAGCACAGCCCCCGTCCCATACGGCCTGTCAAATCCGTTTTTCTTTTCCGCCTCATACAGGCGGATACCGGATTCTCCTTTTTTCCTTCTGCTCATTGCCTGGTCCCTCCTTACAGCTGCAGCAATTCCTGTGTTTCCCCGTTTATCTTCATGTTACCCTGTCCGTCAATCACAACAATGCTGCTGAAATGTTCACCCAGAAAAGCATCTTCATAGGCAATCCCGGCCATCTCCCTGTCTTCATACGGCTCAATGTCAAGTAGCCTCCAGACAAGCTCATACGCCGATTCCGCACTGTTTACTTTATATTTGACGACTCTTGCATTCTTTTCTTCAAACCATGCAGCCATATGAATGCATTTTTCTCCTGCCAGAGTCATACTCAAAGATGCCGTGCGTTCCAGCATACGGTCTATCCCTGCGGCACTCGCCCCTTTTTCTGCAAAATCCACCCATAACAGAACGACACACCCCAGAGGACAGCCATGTTCTTTGACCATGAGTTCCCCTTCCTTTGCCGTCAAATTGTATCATAACTCTGCACGAAATGGAATAATTGAGATCATAAAGGCCCGCCTGTGCTGCTAAAACACAGGCGGGCCTTTATATCTTCTTAATCCGCATCAGGATATTCGTTACAGAGCAGACGGCAGGCCACTTCATCCTCCTCGATCTCCGGGAAACGTCCAATCTCTTTGTTATAAAAGAAGTTATCGTTATCGTCATCATTGCACATAGAAACCTCGCCCAGAAGCACCGGACCGCCTGTCTCTGGTACAATAAAATCATGGTACATATACGGGGTGATCGTGATGCTCTGCCCCGGATGCAGGCAGACTTTGGTTCCGGCAGGCACGTATTCTCTCTTCCCATCTGAACATACGGCAACATCTGTATCCAGCATTTTCTCTTCCGGTGTACCGTTATATACTGTTATGAACACATCATTGCCGCCTCTGTTGATAATATCCTCCATCTTACTCACATGAAAATGCATGGCTGCTGTCTGGCCTTCATATAACATCAAAAGCTTTTCAGCATATGTTTTTTTATATTTCTGAGGTTCTTTTAGATTGCCATTGCGTATCGTAAAAAGTGAAAAACCAATTTCGTCAAATCTGCCGAGACCGAAATCCGTAATATCCCACCCTAATTTGTTGTCTCGGATCTCATCATATTCATGACCAGTATGGAGCCAGTCCTCAGGCGTCCAGTAAGCAAAGGGCGGCATCTCAAAACCATGCGCTTTTATCAGACTTTCCATATCCTTGATGACCTTGTTAATTCGGGAACGTTTCATATGGGTAACCTCTTTCTAAATCTAAATATAGTTTCAAACTCATAATTTCAAACGGTTTAATTACAAATTCCAGCTCACCGTTTCCCTCTTCTTCCCCATTACTTTCTTCCAGAAGATTGCAGGGAACTATTTTCTGAATATTATAACCAGAAGACAGTTGTACTTTATGCCTTCCCCCCCGGCATTCATGCAGTCTGACAATTAGACATTCCTCATCTTCTGCTTTCTTGACTGCATCAATCTGTACACCATCATCTGACACTTTGACAAGCTGGTTTTTATCTTTGAATTCGCCTGATACGGCCTGCGCAGGCAGGTTCAAATTATTAGCTGCCTCAATTACGCCGCCCTCCTGTGCCCTGCCCGTATGCGGAAGGAAAGAATATACAAAATCATGCTCACCCATATCAGCAGATGTGTCCGGAAATTTAGCACTTTTCAAAAGACTCAGGCGCATAACATGGTCTTTGATGCTATAGCCATATTTGCTGTCATTGAGAAGGGCCACGCCATAATCCTCTTCTGAAATATCTGCCCACTTATGTCCGCAGACCTCAAATCGTGCCCAATCCCAACTCGTATTCCAGTGTGTAGGGCGTTCGACATGCCCAAATTGTATATCATATGTTGCTTTCACGACCCTGATATCCGTATAGAATGCTGTTTTTAACAGCTTGTGATCTTCCTGCCAATCCACATGTGTGGTAAAATCAATCCTTCTGGAATCACGGTATACTGCCATATCCTGTACAATTTGGGATTTGTGGAAGCTGTATTCAAAGCGGATTACTGCCTTCAATGGCCCCTCTTCCACAACCTGGCCTCCTTTACACTGTTCAATAATCTCCTTTTTCTTCACATGAAAAATATCAATATCCCAGGCATCATATTTCAGCGGCTTGTCCTCATAAATCTCCAGAACATTACCTTTTTCGCCTTCCCTTATAACCATCCTGTCTGCTTCTTTGTCGAATATCTTTACTAACTGGCCAGCCTCATTCCATTCGATAACATAATATGGGGTTTCTATAGAATTCCTATTTAACTTAAATGCTGATTTCTGTTCCTGTGTTTTGTCTTTCCCCAGCCTGAAGGTTATATTGCACATGGAAAAGGGCTGAATTTCCATAAGTACTTCATAGCCTTTAGCTGTACGCTGTGCTTCCAGTTTTTTTCCTGCTGCATCAATGAAATCCCCGTCCTGTATAACCGGCACATGAACCAGTTCTTTCCCGCCAAAACTGTTCACCGTATAAATACCGAAACAATTCTCCTTCGGAACTATTAGCTTCTTAAATGCATTCTCTATAATTCCATCTGCTAATTTTTCTGCCCTTTCATAGGAAATCCTTGAATCTTCATATACTTCCCGTATTGAAGAACCCGGAATGATATCATGGAATTGCTGTAACAGAACTTCTCTCCAACAGTCCTCGATTTCCTGGCGCGGGTATTCCCCACCCCCTGCATAGCAGACGGATGCAAGCCATTCCGCCTGTGTAAGCCTTTGTTCCATATACCGGTTAACTTTTTTATTATATGCCTGTGATGTATATGTTCCACGATGATATTCTAAGTATAATTCCCCGTCCCAGGTGTGTACATATTCATCACTATTTTCGATATCCTCATGAAGTTGGTTGAAAAAATCTAACGCCCTGACTGGCTTTACCCCTGGGAGCCCGGGCAGTTTGTCCATTGCCCGGCGCATTTCAAGCATATCACGGGTCACCCCTCCCCCTCCATCTCCATAACCGTACGATATAAGCGTGTTTTTACTTAGATTCTTATTCCTGAACTTCTTCCAGCTTCCTGCCACGGTACGTGGATCCATCATTCCACTATAAGTTGAATATCTGGTATCCAGCTCCCGCCCCTCCTCCGGCGTGTTCACAAAATAAGTGAGTATTTCACTGCCATCAATCCCCCTCCACCAGAATACATCATCAGGCATGGTATTGAATTGATTCCAGCTGATTTTCGTAGTCATAAATGTATCTATCCTGCACTGTTTCAATATCTGGGGCAAGGCCCAGCTATAGCCAAACACATCCGGCAGCCAGAGGTATTTACATTCTTTTCCAAACTCCTGTTTTATAAACCGGATCCCATATAAAAACTGCCTTACAAGCGATTCTCCTGATGGGAGATTGCAGTCTGCCTCCACCCACATCCCCCCATCCGGTTCCCATCTGCCTTCTTCTATCTTTTCTTTTATTATTTCATATAAATCCGGCCGGTCCTGCTTGATGTAATTGTAAAGCTGAGGCTGTGTCTGGAGAAACGTAAATTCTTCATACTGCTCCATCATGCGGAGTGCCGTCGTAAAAGAGCGGATGACCTTCTCCCTCGTATGCTTCGTCCGCCACAGCCATGCGACATCAATATGAGTATGTCCCACTACATTTATATTCACTTTGCTATGTTTCTCTAATTGTTTCAGACCCCCCGCTAAAACACTGTGTGCTGTCTCTATAGTTCCATAAAAAAATTCTTCATCCCATTCGATACAACTCAGCACATTTTCAAACAGGTTTTTTAGTTCAATGTACTCTTCATCATCCGGCGATAATAAAAGCAGTGTCTCCGTAATTGCTTTTCCATAATAATATAGTTCATCTGTCTTTTCATGCAGGTAGCCCAGACTTGCTTCTTTTACCCTGTGGTAGAAATCCCTATGAATCCCACCACCTTCCAGACCGCTCCAGAGCATAAAAGTCAATTTTACCATCCTGCCCTCCAATTTATCAAACAGGACTTCCCTATGGTTCGTATCTACTCCCTGATAGGGGATCCCGTCTATATAGAGCAATGATTCAAACCCGCTGTTATAACAGTCCCCCGTTTTTCCAAAATCAAACAGCCCAACTGCCTTACAGCCTTCTTTTGTTTCCGGTATCTGCACCTTTTTTTCCAGCCACAGATAAGAATCCCTTCCTTTAAAAATATCATTTAATTCTAAAGGCCTGCCCTCTATCCGCTCCGGCGGGACAAGATGCACCTCATCATCCAAAGCATGGTCGGGCATCGATATGAAAGGGGCTATACTTCTGCACCCCACATACCTTTTTATTCCCAGTTCCTCCACTCTTTTCTGAAACTTCTCAATTGTAAAAAACATACATCCTCCGATTAAATTAATCTACTATTTCTATTACTGTAAATAGCTCTACCTTCGGAATCAGGATGGTCGTCATCCCATTCTCATAGCGGGCCTTCACTTTCATTTCTTCTTCCACTGTCTTCACGCTGCTGATTGCTCCCGGTATTTTTATCTCGATCTCATAAATGGGGGCTACTGGTGAATTCTCCTGCTCGTTTATTACAGCAAAATATTTTTTACTATCTTTTCTCCATCCAACGACTTCCGCAAAAGCAGGGGCATTTGATTCAAACTCCAACGTTTTACACAGCCCTCTGATTATTTTTCCAACAACACGCCTGCTTGTATAAGGCCTGCTGTTTTCTATCGGCGCTGCTACCCAGAGAATCTCACCCTTGCCAATTTTTTTCACAATGGCTGCCGGTCTGTCAGTAAAGACACCTGGAGGATTCGAATGAATTGCCGAAAATTCACATTTCCCGGTCATTGTATAAGGCAGAGTGATTGTCGCTAATATATCATACTCCCCTGAAAATTTAAGCAGTTCCATTTTCCCTTGTACATTCATTGGGGATTTTGCTGTAAAATCACTGAATATTTCCATTCCTTTGTCAGCAGCACTCATATAAGTAACTTCATGCTCCGTCTCACCTATACTTTCCGCCTCCAGAAGTTCTAAAAGTCTCCCATGTCCGATATGGCCGCTCACATAAAGCTTTCCGCCCTCCCTTATATACGACTCTATCGCATCCATTTCATCATCATGGATGACTGCAGTATCACAGATAATGAGTACATCACTTTTCAGTCCATTCAGTTTCTTGCTTGGGATCACATCAAACGGCAGGTTTTCTTCTCTGAGAATTTTGCCCATATTAATCTGCGTTTCCATGAACTTCCGGCTATATTTATCATCTGTCACCGGACTGCCATTCTCACTCCAATGGCATTTTGAGCGGCTCGGGAACCAGACACTTATATTGGTAAGCATATCCCCGCTTACATACTTTTCATAGTTCATTGTCCTGGCAAATGCCCTTTTTACCGGCCCCTGATACACTTCCTCACATAGTGTGCCATCCGGGTTTGCCCCGTCACAAATGGAAAATGCACCATTATGTACTAATGCAATCATGGCATGCAGGGCGAATTCTTCCTCTGTCTTTGTCGTCGTATGGTAAGACAGCCCGGGATCACAGCGTGAAGATATGAACACAAAGGGCAGCGCTTTACTTAGATTCCTGTAATATTTACACATATACGTCTGCTGTAAGAATCCGCCATACAGGTCCCCGCCTGCATAATCGCATGCCTCGGCTACCAAATCTGAATGTGCATACTGCCAGGGGTCTGCCATCATGGATAGATTATGTTCAATTGTCACTTCTGGATGGATTGACTTTACCACGCCCGCAGAAAATGCCGCAAACTCTCCCATCCATTCCTCACGAATGCTCTGGAACTCCCTGAAATTTTTATCCCCCCAATCTATCGTTCTTGGCATTTCCCTTCCGGTCCTCTCAAAATATTTTTTCCGGCAGCTCGGACAATAGCATACTTCCGGGAAAAACGGCATATCAAGGAAAATAGTCTCAAATTGATAGTTTTCGGTTATTTCTGTCAAACATTCTTTTACATACTGCCTATATTCTTCATTATTCGGACAAACTATCCCGTAACGTCCCTTTCTGCTCATGAAATCGCTGTCCGGTACCATCTCTTCTCGGGATGTCTTTCCATATCCATTAATCATGCGCCATTCCGGGTGTTTCTCATATGCCCAATTATCAAATATCTGCGAAAAATACGCCATAACTGCAATGCCGTTACTATGGCATAATTGAATCATCTCACCGACATAGTCTCTTCCTTGCAGCCCCTTGTGCATGCGTCCGGTTTTGGTAGGATAAAATGCCAGCCCTGTATGCGGTCTGCACTTTACAACAATCTGCTGCATGCCTGCATCTTTCAATAATTTCACAAGTCCCTCAGGATCTACCCTGGATAAAAACTCTTCATTCCAGTCATCAATATGCATATCTAAAAAACTCCGCCTGTAGTTGCCTTCAATCCACATATATTATGTTCTCCTTCATTCTTAAATAGTTTGTTTTACCAAATAATTTCTCCCTCATCCCGCTATAACCCGCCGGCCTGCTGCTAGCCCTTGACTGCCCCTACCGTCATCCCTTTCATGATCTGTTTTGAAAATATAAGATAAATAATCAAAATAGGCAGGATAGATACTAATAGTGCTGCCATATAAAGGGGATAGTTAATTGCATGCTCTGAATTGAACATTCTGATCGCAATAGATATTGTCCTCAGGCTTTTATCATTAATTAAAACAAGAGAGAAGGGAAACTCATTCCATGCATTCATAAAGGACGTTATAACAATAATTGCCGTTATCGGTGAACACATTGGAAAAATAATTTTCGTTAGCAGCTTAAAGGTGCTGCATCCCTCCATATATGCCGCCTCGTCCAGTTCTACCGGTATCGTCCTGATATAGTTTTCTGTAAGCATCACTGCAAATGGCAGTGAGAATGCCAGATATGGCAGAATCAATGTCCATCTGTGGTCCAGCATCCCCAAAGCCTTAAACTGCAGGAACACCGGAATCAATAGTGACAGCATCGGAATAACCATGCCCGAAACAAACAATAAATACACGGCCTTTTTAAACCTGAAATTATATCTTGATATAAAGAAACCTGCAACCAGCGCGCATATCACTGTTAAAACCACATTAATGAATCCAAGAATTGCAGAATTCAAGAAGCATTCTAAAAACCCGCTGGATTGTACCGCATCTATGAAATTTTGAAAATAAGGATGTGTTGTAAGGCTCATACTATTCTGCATAAACTCGTTGCTCGTTTTCAGCGCCGAATTCACCATCCACAGTATCGGAAATATGCAGGATGCAGAAAACAAAAGGAGAACTGCATTCACAACGAATTTAAACATCCCCTGTAAAGTATTCTTAATGGTCATTTGCTTTTCCCTCCATCAGCCTCTGGATTCCTATCGTCAGCGTCATAGATACCACCAGGATTACCACTGCCATTGCAGACGCATAACCCATCTTCATCTGGACAAAAGAAGTATCATAGTTATAAAGTGACAGCACACTGGTTGCCCTTCCCGGTCCTCCTCCTGTCATAACCATAATGTGGTCAAATGCTTTAAAAGAACCTGCAAAGCAAATCATAAGACATATCTTTAAAATATCCCAAATCAGTGGAATTGTAATATACAGACTTCTTTTAAATCCAGTCGCCCCGTCTATCTCCGCAACCTCGAGAATATCTTTCGGGATAGTTGCCACGGCCCCCATAAGTAATACCAGATAATATCCTATGAACTGCCAGATTACCGGAACCGCTACTGACAGCATGGCTATCTTCGGATCATCCAGCCACGGTTTAATCCAGCCGTCCAATCCTGACGCACGCAGGAAATGGTTCAGTATACCAAAATCGTTGTTATAAATCAGCTGCCACATCAGACCGATAACGACGGCCGCTATAATACTTGGGAAATACATCACCCTCCGATGAAGTTCTACAAATTTTAC
Organism: Faecalicatena orotica; assembly: GCF_003149245.1. Taxonomy (GTDB): domain Bacteria; phylum Bacillota; class Clostridia; order Lachnospirales; family Lachnospiraceae; genus Faecalicatena_A; species Faecalicatena_A orotica. Next base: position 254,413 of record NZ_QGDL01000001.1, read on the forward strand.
CCATTTCATTGTAAAAAACAATGTGAAAATAAATGCAATCCCCACCTGTCCTGCAACCATCAGCACAGTAAACAGCATAGTGTTTTTAAAGGACAGCCAGAAAGTCTTATCATGCAAAAGCTGTATATAATTGTCTAAACCAATAAATTTTTTCCCCGGGCCGCCTGACCACTCAAAAAAGCTATATCCAAATGCAAATAAAGTCGGGACCACTACTATGAACAGATAAACGCCCACTGGAATACTCAGATATCCAAATATTCTTCTTCCGGGCGGCATAAGAGGATTTTTATACTTTGGCCTGCCCTTTGACGCAAGTCCCCCTGCGGGGCATATCCTGTCATATGCCCCCTGGGTCTGTCTATCTTTTCTCATTTCATCATCCCCTTATTGTTTTTTTGCGCTTTCATGTGCTTCCTGAAGCTTTGCCGCCAGTTCTTCCGGTGTAAGCGAGCCAATGGACATCTCCTGATAACCTACATAGCTTGCATCCATGTATGCAGTAGAAAGCTGTACTTCCGGACACCCCACGATCTTGTCATAAGAATTGTACATATCAAGGAATTTTACGAATAAAGGATCCAATTTGCTTTCATCATAATCAACCTCTTTTGCTGTAGCCAAAGAACCACCTTCAATCAGCAATGTCTGGATTTCCGGTGCCGACATTTCTTTTAAGAAGTTCACCGCTGCCTCCTGCTGGTCATCGGCCAGTCCTTCTCTTAAGCTGATTCCCCACCCCTGGCCGCCTACAATCTGGCCTTTAAGTTCTTCTTTTCCTTTTACCGGTGGAAAAACCGTAATCTCTGTATTGTCAAGGATTTCCTGTGATGCTTCATTAATTAAATTAGAAACTGACCAGGATCCTTCAATATACATTGCTGCTTTACCATCATAATACATCTGGCGTACCTGTACAGGATCAAGGCTGTTTACATCTTCATTAAATAATCCCAGATCCATCAGTTCTTTAAGATATGTAATTGCTTCTACCGAACTTTCATCTTCAAATGATGCACCGTTATAGTTTTTCACATCTTCATACCATTCGTTACTGTTGAATTTCATAAGGATACCGGGCATAACCTGCGAAGCAATGGCATATTTCCCCTTATTTCCGGTTGCAAGAGGAATATATCCGTTCTCTTTTAATGTCTTCACCGCCTCTTTAAATTCCTGTTCATTTGCAGGAAAGCTGTCCATACCGCATTTTGCAAAAATATCTTTGTTATAATATATAACATGATTTACGATACTGCATCGGGGAACTCCGAGGATATGATCTCCAAAAGTATAATCGCCGAACATACCATCAGCAAATGTATCCGCCCATTCCTGATTTGCTTCCAGAACCGGCGTCAAATCCTGTATCTGTCCGTTCTCGTAAAATGATCCCATCATAGATGGAAGTGCCATAATCAGGTCCGGAAGCTCATTAGCCGCAGCCAGTGTTTTTAATTTCGTCTCATACCCGGCTTCCTGACTGACAATTTCCTCCACCAGTTCCACATCCGGATACTTACTTTTAAAATTGTCCACAGCCTTGTCCATCATAATTGATTCAATATCCCCGTTTTTAATGGCTTCATCCGTCCCCATATGCATAATAGTCAAAGTAGTCTTAGATGAATCACCTCCTGCTCCACTTTCCTTTGCATCCTTTTCTGTCCCTGAACAGCCTGCCAGCATTCCGCCGACCATTGCCGCTGCCAATACAACAGAAAGAATCTGTGTTCTTTTCCTCATTTTTTTGTCCTCCTTTTTGTTTCGGTGTATTTATATAATTAGCATATCGTATACTGTTCCTGCAAAAAACCATGTAAACTATAAAAATATCCACTTTTCTATTCAATATGCAAAAAGAGCCTGATCTGACAGACTCTTATCACGATTACTTTGTATCCTTTTTAGCTGTTTCATTATACCTGTCTACATATGTTTTGTGTAAGCCAGCAACGGCTGTACAATCCGCACTACTGTTCCGTTTTCCCTGCCGGCACGGAAAAAAAGACCATAGTTCTTTCCAAACTGCAGTTTTATACGCTGGTCGATATTGCGGATTGCCATACCTCTCTTTTCCTCACTTTTGACGTCCATAAGCAATTCTTCAATCTCACTGATATCTATGGAATCTCCGTTATCCTCCACTTCAAAATATAAGTTCTCCTCATCTTTAAATCCCCTGATCCAGATATCACCTTCTCTTCCACTTGGAAGAATTCCATGTTCCACACTATTTTCCACTAATGGCTGTATCACAAAACGCATCGTGGCCCATTGAAACAGTTCTCCGTCTGCCTCAATGTGGAACTGAATCTGGTCAGCCGTACGCAATTCTTGTATTACGATGTAATTTTCTACATAACGTATTTCTGTCTCTACGGAAATAAATTTCTGTCCGGAGTTCATCGTAAGCCTGTAAAGATCCGCTATTGCAAGAACAACACGTCCGGTTTTGTCCGCATGTTCCAGCCTGCTCATCCAATATGCAGTGTCCAGATTATTATATAAAAAATGAGGGTTAATTTGTGCCTGAAGCGCTTTCAGTTCCGCCTCAGTCTGAAGCACTTTCCCTGTCAGCACTTCATTGACCAATTCATTCATACGTCTTGTCATAGCATTAAACTGTGTGCTTAAAATGCCTATTTCATCATTACTTTCAAACTGGAGCTGGACATCATAGTTGTCTTCCTTTACTTCCCGGATTTTTCCCGTAAGCAGTCTCAGCGGGTGAAGAATGGCACGGGAAAAAAGCACCGATGTCAGAAGACATAAAAGCATACTTGCCACAATCCCATATATCAGCAAATCGCGTATCGTCCGGTTTTCTTCCAAAAGCTTTGAACGTTCCAGACCACTGACAATCGTCCACCCCGTGTCAGGAAGTTTATTACCATATACCAGAGTATTACTCTTCTTGTCTGAAATAGTTGTTATCCTGCTTTCCTTAAGTTTTTCTAAATCTGAAATAACCGTCTCTGATTTACCCGCGCTCAGCAGGACATTTCCGTCATCATCCACCAGTGCTATATATCCCGGATATGTTTCTATGTAATTTGAAAACTGCTCTTTCATTTTAGACAGCGGTACATTAATCCAGAGAGTCCCAAGGGTATTCTGCAAATTTTCAGTGTCCCGGATACTGCGTGTCAGCGTCAGATAAACCACAGGGCTGTCATCATTTTTCGCTGAAGTACCCGTCCAGAAGGACTTCCCCATCAACTTTTTTGCACGACCGGCCAATTCTTCCTCCCTTTTAACATCCCGGACATCACCGGCATGTAAGACAAGGCCGTTTTCGCCCTCAATATAAATAGAATTTACGAACTGATTCTGGCCTGTATAGAACATCAGGCTTTTTGCCACCTCATTCTGACGCCGCAGTAGTTCACTCCCATTCATAGATTCTGCCAAAAGCGTTTCTTTCACATCGGAATTCTGAATAATGTACAGTGACAGGTTTCCTACATAATCCGTTGTCACCTGAATACTGTCTGCAATACTGTCAAGTGCATTTTCGGATGCTGCCTCCTGCTTCTGTTCTACTATTTCCAGAGATTTTCTATATAGGACAGTGCCTATAATTGCAATTGGTATCATAGAGATTACGATTCCCAAAATAAAAACTTTCACATTCAGGCTAACAAACATTTGTTTCTTCTTTTTCACTTATTCCCTCCGTCATTCTTCCATGATAACCTGTTCCGATACTCCTTTGGAGAGCATCCGGCATACTTTTTAAAAACCGTATTAAAATATTTATAATTCTGGTAACCACATTTTTCAGCAACCTGATAAATCTTTAAATCCAGATTGTTAAGATATTCCTTTGCACGCTCCACCCGGTATTGATTCAGATAATCACTGAAATTCATACCCGTCTGTGACTTGAATACCTGGCTAAAATAATTCGGCGTGATATAAAGCCTGGAAACAATCTGTTCCACTCTGATTTCTTCCGAAAAATGATTTTCTATATATTGTATCGATTTCTGGATAATGGCATTATACTTGTGCCCCTCTGTCGATGCCAGTAATTCGGAAATCTGACGGCCAAACCTCAGCATCTGCCTCCTTAATGTTTCAAAGCTCTCGTATTTATCAATTTCTTGTAAATAGTCATAATTCCCTTCCGGGAGAATTTCTGGATTAATAGACATTTCTTCAAGGTTTGAAACCGCAATCATCCATACCCTGATACATGCTGTTTTTAATTTTTCTAAATCTGTATGCTTTTCTAATGCCTCATCAAAAATCCCCTGTATAACTGACAAGACCCCATCTCCATCATAACGCAGTAATTTCTGGATTAATTCGTTTTCTCTTTTCTGAATATTGAGAAACATTCCTTTTCCCGGCTTCATCCCATCCGTATACTGTATCACATGCTCCCCTGACAGATAAGGACGGCTGCGTAACGCCTGCAGAGCCTCCCTGTAAGAGCTTTGAATTTCATATACATGTTCTTTTACACGTCCTATTGAGATAGTGACATAGAAACCATGTTTCTCTTTTATCTTCTGGTACAATGGTATAATATTCGTTGCATTTGCACGCTCGTACTGAAGAAGTACTATAAAATGTGCCCTCTTATCCAGAAAAACCATGTCTTTTTCTGATAAATGCAGCACCTCCCGAATAGTTTCTTTTATCTGCACCTGAAGTTCTTTTCGCTCTTCTTTGGAATTCTGGGTTAAAAGCAGGAAATCATCAACGGAAACTAATACCACCTGAAAGACTGGACCATCAAAATTCAGACCCAGGCGCCGCCCTTTCTCTATAGTATGAGTGATCTCTTCATCCCCTGACGAATCTTCTTCCAACAATATATTTAAAAATCTTTCCTTGACATATTCGTAATTTTCCTCAACAAAGCTCTGTTGGAAAACTTCTTTTTTGTATTTCCTTTGTTCTTTCTCAATCTCTTTCCGTAAACGTACTACTACAGACAACAGTTCATCTGCATCTACAGGTTTCAAAAGATACTCGAACACTCCTATTTTCAAAGCTTGCTTTGCATAAGCAAAATCATCATACCCGCTTAGTATAACAATCTTAATAGCAGGGTATGCATCCCTTACTTTTTGTGAAAAAGCCAGACCATCTTCCCCCGGCATACGGATATCAGTCAGAATAATATCAGGATGAGTCTCCTTTACTTTCTGAAATCCCTGTATACCATTTGCCGCTTCCCCGCAGATTTCGAATCCTTCTTTTTCCCATTCCAACGATAGAATGATTCCTTTCCGTACAATAAAATCATCTTCTACCACAAGCACCCTCATACTCTCTGCCTCTCCTCTCCCTAATACCTGATTACCTTTCGGAAGTTTTCAGAATCAGTTTCATTCTATCATATTCCGGTAAATATAACAGAATAATTTCCTTTTTCCCGTAGAATAGAAACATAGATAACAGAATATAACTGTTCTGAAAAAGGGGCAGCCGGTTAAATTTTTCCATTAACCGACTGCCCCGAGGCACTTTCATGATTTACTGGACAATCCTGTAATATTCTCTCGATGTAATCAGGAATACTACTCCGTAGAATACCGCGAATATAAGCACCGTTGCTATAGTACACATCAAAAACAGGTGTATATTGACGAGATTCATAATTGCCAGCAGTTTTGTGATTGTTTTAAAGGCAAATGCCACATGTACGATCGCAACCAGCAATGGCAGGAAAAATACCAATAGTACCTGGCTCTTGATCGAACGCTGTACTTCTTTCTTGCTCATCCCCACCTTCTGCATGATCTGGTACCGGTTCCTGTCATCATACCCTTCTGAAATCTGTTTATAATAGATAATCAGCACGGTTGCCATGATAAACAGCGCCCCGACAAATACACCAAGGAACAGAAAGCCGCCGTAGAGTGCATAAAAATCCTGCCTGAATGCCCCCTTATATTCTGTAAACGATTCCGGTATCTCAGCTGTCAGACGCTTCTGTATGGAGGCCATGACAGATTCTTTTGCGTCCCCGCTGCCACTTAAGTCAAAATAATCAGTGTATATGATTTGATCCGAGCCTTCATAACCGTAGGTCTTCTTCAGCTCTGCAATCTTATCTGCATCCGGCATTACCAGAATGATGCTTTTTACAACATATGAGAGTTCATCTTTTGTTTTTCTCGTATCCTTCATTACTTTTTTCACTGCAAAGCCTTCATCCTGCAGATAGATTGTATCCGAATCAAACTCATCCCCCTGCACGATAACCAGTACCTGGTCTTTGTCAAGTGATTCCTTTTTTCCTTCCAGCCGGTTATAGTCTGACAGCGGAATGATGACCAGTGTCCTGAAATTTGCAGTTTCATTTGAGATATCTGAATCCTCCTCCAGAAGCAGCTTTGCTTCCTTTTCCTTGTATATAGCCGTAAATGTTCCCGAACGGTAAGAACTGCGGTTTTCTATCTCAACACCGGCCTTTTCGGCCTCTTCTTCTATAACCTGATTTTCGGTATCTATTTTTTCCTGTGAACTTCCCTGGATCGTTACATGAACATCTGACGGGAAACGTAATGAAAGAATGTCTTCCATTCCTGCATACAGGGAAAAGGTTACGGATATCAAAACCAGTACAACTGTACTCATGATGCAGATATTAGCCAATCCCACCGCATTTTGTTTCATCCGGTAAATCAGGCCCGATACTGAAGTGAAGTGGCTGGTCTTGTAGTAAAACTTTTTGTTTTTCTTTAAAATCTTCAAAAGCGCGATACTTCCTGCCGTGAACAGGCAGTATGTGCCGATAATGACCAGTATGACTGCCATGAAAAATTTTCCAATCGCTTCTAACGGGGATACTGTTGTCTGGGCGATATAGTAGCCTGCCCCCAGAGTAAGCACACCAATGAGGGTGAGAAGCCGCTTTGTCTTAGGTTCTTTTTCCCCCTGACTGCCGCCGTGCAGAAGTTCCACCGGCTTTGCCGTCTGCACCTGCAAAAGATTGAATAACAGTGTAACCGTAAAAACGGCAAGGAATACGATCATCGTCGCCAGCATTGCCTGAGGTTCCACCGCAAATTTCAGCGGGACTTCAAAACGCAGCATTTTTAATAAGATTAAAAACATCAGCTTCCCGAGCAGCATGCCGAGTCCCAGGCCCATTAAGAGGCTGATCACCGTAGTAAGGACCGTCTCCCACACCATCATTTTCGCCAGATTGCCTTTGTCCATTCCCAGCACCTGGTAGAGTCCGAATTCCTTTTTCCGCTGCTTTACAAGGAAACTGTTTGTATAAAAAAGAAAGATTGCCGAAAAAATACCGGTGATCGTCGCGGCCCAGCGCAGGATCAGCTTCAGGACATTTGAGCCCTCCATCTGGTCCAGCCCTGTATTCAGGCTGATTGCAATCATTACATACAGCATCATGATGGTCAGTATACCGGTCAAGATATACGGAATATAAGTCTTCCCATTCTTCTTGATATTGGTCCATGCAAGTTTCGGATAAAACATTACCGGTCACCCCCTGTGGTCAGAACTGTCAGCGAAGCCGCAATTTTCTGGTACATCTCCTCATTCGTAAGATTCCCCCTGTAAATCTGGTGGAACACCTCTCCGTCCTTAATAAAGAGTACCCTGTTTGCATTACTGGCAGCCTTCACACTGTGCGTCACCATGAGGATCGTCTGCCCGTCCTGATTGATCTGTGTAAACAGCTCCATCAGGTCATCCGAAGCTCTTGAATCCAGAGCCCCTGTCGGCTCATCCGCAAGAATCAGCTGAGGCTTTGTAATCAGGGCACGTGCTACTGCCGCCCTCTGTTTCTGTCCGCCTGACACTTCATAGGGAAATTTTTTAAGCAGTTCTGTAATACCTAGCTTCTGTGCAATAGGCTCCAGCTTCCGGTTCATCTCTTCATATTTTTTCCCTGCCAGCACAAGCGGAAGATAGATATTATCCTCCAGAGAAAACGTATCTAACAGATTAAAATCCTGAAAAACAAAGCCCAGATTCTGACGCCGGAATGCCGCCATCTCCCGGTCTCTGATCGACCCCAGGTCCCGCCCCTTCAGGTACACCTTACCACCCGTCGGTTTATCGAGAGAAGCGAGTATATTTAATAAGGTCGTCTTTCCGGAACCGGATTCCCCCATAATCGCAACAAACTCACCTGATTCTATGGAAAACGTCACATCCGAAAGCGCCTGCACCTGACTGCCTCCAAACCTTGTCGTATAAATCTTCTTAACATTTTTAACATCCAGCAATGACATATCTATTTCCTGCCTTTCATCTTCCTCATTCTCTTGTTTACGAACTTATTATAAACCGACTTGACATTCACAATCCATAACTTTAGCTTGCAAAATACAAAGAAAACCTTACAAAATTGTAAGCTGGGGTGGACTGACAGAAAATGGAGTGCAAAGGGGTCAGACCCCTTTGCACTCCATTTTCTGAATATTCTCATTGTTTATTTGTTGTATACAAATCCACCAACTCGTCACCCACCTGCTCACGTATGTCCTGATATAGTGGCTCGCATAATTCTCTCATTTTTTCATACAAATCGTCTGACAATTCTATAACTTCTGTGCCGGACTCTTCCATGATGTCCATCCTGTCTTCTACCCGGATGTCTGCCTGCTCTCTTGCATATGAAGTGGCCGTGGCTGCTGCCTGAGTGATGACTTTCTGCTGCTTCGCACTCATTTCACCAAAAAACTCCTCACTGATGAATAAGCTGATGTAGTGTGGCAGATGGTTTGTATCCACGACGTAATCCTGCTGTTCATACAGCTTGCCGGATACGATGACTTCGACGGGATTCTCTGCTGCATCTATTGTGTTCTGCTGAAGCCCTATGTATACCTCACTGAATGCCATAGGTGTGGGGTTTGCCCCCAAAAGCTGCCAGAATGCCAAATGGTTGGCGTTTTCCATAGTCCGGATTTTCTGGCCTTTAAAGTCAGCTATTGCTGTGATTTTCTTATTCGTCGTCATTACCCGGAATCCCTGATCCGCCATGCCTAACAGATGATAGCCGTTTTCTTCATAGATTCCCTCAATCTTTTCGTAGAATTCCGGGTTATCCACTGCCTTACGGGCTTCTTCTATTGTCTTAAATGCTGCCGGCACGTCGAATACAGCCATCTCCGGCATGAAACTGACCTGAGGCGCCGTGTTCTGAACAACAAACGGAATATCCCCTTCCTTACAGCTTTCCAGCAATTCTCTGTCATTGCCTATCGTAGAGTTGGGATAGATGCTGATCTGCATCTTGCCATCGCTTAATCTGCTTACTTCTTCTACGAATTTTTCAGCAAATACTTGCGTGACCGTATCCTCCGGGCTGCTTGTCCCCAAAGGCCATGCGTAATTCTGCACGCTTTCCTTTTTCCCACCCTCTGAGCTGCATGCACACAGACTGAGCGTCAGGACAATCATACAGGCTGCCGCTGTCAGCCCTGCTCTTAATTTTCTCACATCCATCCCTCCTTACAGTGTCAGGCTGATTGCCGGAATAAATGTAATGAGCAGCAATGCAGCCAGAAAAATCATTATTAATGGGAACGCTTTTTTCGCAATTTCCATCACCGGAATATCAGAAAGAGAGCTTGCCACAAATAGATTCACCCCTATCGGCGGCGTCACAAACCCAATCGCCAGATTGATAACCATGACAATACCGAATTGTATAGGATCCATCCCGATTTCCAGTACAATTGGCAGCAGAATGGGCGTCGTAATCAGGATTGCCGGGCTGGTGTCCATCACCATTCCCACAATCAGAAGGAACACATTGATCACAATCATGATGACCACTGCCCCTGAAAATGTATCCAGAATCCATCCACTGATTGTCTGCGGCACCTGCATCAGGGTCAACACTCTTGAAAATGCAGTCGATGCAATGAGAATAAACATCAACGGCCCATAAGTACGCACCGCCTCAGAACAAATTGCGACGATATCCTTCATTTTCAGTGTCTTATAAATTACAATACTGACAAACAGCGCGTAAAATACCGAGATAACCGCCGCCTCTGTCGGAGACGCAATCCCTCCGTAAATACATCCCAGAATGATAACCGGAGTCAGCAATGCCCAGATACCTTCCTTCATTAGATGAGGAAAACCTCTCCCGCGGAGGATATCCACAACTTCCTTAATTTTCTCCGTATCTTCTCCATAGCGCTGGCAGTAAAAAGACGCATACGCCATCAAAAGCACAGCAATGAGGATACCGGGGATAATTCCCGCCTTAAACAGATCCCCGACTGACTCACCGGACGCCATAGAAAACAGGATATAAGGGATGCTCGGAGGGATGATAACCCCCAGCCCGCCGGCTACAGCTACGATAGCAGTGGAAAATGTCTTATCATACCCCAGATTAATCAAGATAGGAATTGTCATGCTCCCTACTGCCGCCACTGTTGCAGGTGCAGAACCTGAGATTGCCCCATAGAAAAGACAGGTAATAATGACCGCACAGGGTACGCCTGCCCTTCTTTTCCCGATAAAAAATGTAAAAATGTCAAATAATTTTCTGGATACGCCGCCCCTTGCCATAATAATCCCGGAAAGCACGAACATCGGAATAGCAAGCAGCGGGAAGCTGTCCACACCGCCCAGCATGGAGCGGATGACATAGGAGACACTTGCCGTAAAACTGGAGTCAAACGCTCCCGGCAATAAGGACGCGACTCCTAAAGATGAGGCGATAGGGAATGATAACACCAGCAAAATAATAAATATCAGAAATACGCTTACTGCTGACATGCTTCTCCTCCTTTCTTGCGGCATTTTTTTATTTCCAAGTAAAATTTCTGCGCCAATCTGACTTCTGCTAAAAGGAATCCTGCAAACGGTGCTGCCTGCAGCATCCACATCGGCATCTCACAGGCAGTGCTAACCTGCCCGCTTTCAATTGCAGTCATAAGATATCTCCATGCCGCCGGAATCATATAAGCCAAAAACACAAACTCTAATACATAATCCAAAATAAAAACAGCTGACTTCGCAAGGCCTTTGAGCTTATCCGTAAGCTGCTCCAAGCGGATTGCAATCGCTTTCTGTGTGGCAAAACCGATGCTTAGGAATCCGCTCCAAACAAAAAGATAGCGTGTCAGTTCCTCTGTCCAGGACAGAGAGAAATTAAATATATATCTGGCGCAGACCTGTACTCCCATAATCAGCGTCATCACCATCAGCAGCACAATCAATAACATTTCTTCAAAATGCTTATTCAGCCATCCCAAAGCTTTCATAAAACGCCTCCCATCTCCACAACGGAAAAATCTCTATTTTTCTTTTCCGGCCAGCCTGCCATACCGCAGGTTCACAAATAATGCCAACATGACGCCAATTGCCGTAATCACGATATTCAGTATGATAACAGAACCAGCTCCTTTTGCTGCCCCCAGAGAACCAGCCAGCGACAGGATTGTATAGTTAGAAAGACTCGATGCAATCATGATAATACTTGTAATAGTCCCCTTAATCGTAGGAAACAGGTCATTCACCGTAGCTGTTGCAAGCTGCAGCACACCGCCTGCCGCCGAATAACCGATTACAAAAGCCCCCGCCATACAGATAGCAGGCGTCTTAATCATATAGACCAGAACCAGCATGACCGTTGCGATAGCCGGATAAATAGCCAAAAACCGTACCGGAAGGAACTTGTTAACCAGCACAGATGTAACAAAAATCGCCACAATGGTGCCTGCTGAATAATAAGTCTGCATCATGCCCGGGTCTGTCATATGTGCCACTTCTTTTCCAAATGTCTGCGCACAGTTCAGCCAGAGCTGGAAGGTAGCCGTACAGGTGAATCCAATTGCAATCAGTGCAACACTTTCCACCGTAAATTTTGCTTTCTTTAGGCTGCCAAGAAAAGAATCCGCTTTGTCTCCCGTCTTCCCTTCTGCCGCTCCCGCTGCTTTCTTTTCAGGCAGCGGAATCTTAAGCACGAGTACCCCTATCACCAGAATCACCGCCGCACATACATACATCAGTACAGAGTACGGAAGATTTGCCACGGCCAAAGCCCCCATCATGAACGGAAGCAGAAGCTGTGCCATAGAAATAAACAGCTTCGTCAGCATCGTAGCAAGTCCTGATTTTGGCTCCATAAGTTCGACACATGCGGGAATGACCCCTGTATCCAGAAAAGAATTGGCAGCCCCGCCCAGAATTGCTGCAATGTACGCCACCTGCATATTCGGAGAAAACGCAATCCCCACAAAGAACAATGCATAAGAAGCAATTCCGAGCAGTGCACAGGGCCTGCGCCCCATCCTGTCTGAAATCGGACCCGAAAATGGCAGGGTAATCAGACGTCCAAGTCCCAAAGCTGCCGCAACCATCGTTACTTTCTCCACGCCTGTTCCCCACTGCCCAGCAAGGAACTCCTTAATCACCTGCTGCCCAAGCAGAGAACAGCCAATCCCATGTATAAAATAATTCAGATACAGAATAAATGCGCTGCCCAGATATTTTCCATTTGGGCCGGACTCTTTTCTTGTATTTCCACTCACAATTTCACTCATTTTTCTACTCCTTCAATCACCGCGCCTTTTTCATTACACCTTACGGCTTTGGTTACGGTCTCCTTTATCCCGTCCACTTCCCCGCCCGGGAACTTCTCCCACGCGCTCTGCCACGGGACAGTCTATTGATTCTCCGAATGATGCAGCACATTCAGGATATACTTCAGATCTTCTATCGCAAGCTGCCCGGGCGCTGATACCCGCATGGTGCTTCCGAAGGTCAGCGCCGAGCCGAAGATTTCACCACTGATCCTGCTGATTCCACCCAGCCATTTCATCGACATCGTAATCAGAGGGCCATCCGCATGTGCATTGGCATACTGATTCGTCGCTGACAGAAGCGTGAGGACATCTCCCGCATTTTTAGGCATAACCGCCACCTTAGGCACATCCGCCCCAAGCGTCCTCATCTTGCACAGCCGTCCCACAATTTCCTGTTCATTCGGCGTTTTTTCAAAATCATGGCTGGAGATAATCACTGCTTTCCCTTTTCCATGTGCATATCCGCAGAAGTCCTGACAGACCTCATCACCCATGAACAACTCAATATCCAGCAGATCCACGTCGCCTGCATCCACCATAGACTGATTCAGTCTTATGTATTTTTCTAATTCTATCGAGTGGTTGGTCCCTTCGGTACGGTAAGTAAACAGGATTGGCTTATTGCCCATCTTCTTGCGGAGTTCCCTGCCCAGTCCGGCAGTCTTTTGAACATCATCCACATCCACATAATAATCCGCCCGCCATTCAATCAGGTCAGCCCCTGCCTGCAGTGCAAGTTCTGTCTCTTGCAGAATCCCCGCTTTATCCTTCCCTGTAATCGGAACACAGACTTTCGGCATTCCTGTGCCTAACTCCATATCTCTGATTTTCAAAGTCTTTTCCATGCCTTACTCCTCCACTTATTCCTACTGCTGCTTAATCTTTGGATATCCGCTGCGGCCGCTTTCTGCCCTACTTATTCGCCAGATACCCATGCTTCCTGAGTGAATTCAGGATATTATGCCCTTCTGACACACCTTCGATAATCCTTCTGGCACGTACGCTGTCTCCGATGTTAATCATCTCCGCCTTCTGTTCCCCGCCGCATACCTCTTCAATCTTTTCCAGTATCGGACTTTGGGACTTCATGCCAAGACAGACAAACCCATAGTCGAATGTGATCACCTCTGTCCTGCCTTCTGGCGTCTTCACCTGAAACTGCGTATTTTCTACTTTGGTAAGCGCTGTTTTTGTAAGTTCTCTGACACCATATTTTTCACTGATTTCCCGCATGCGCAGCTTACTGACAGGGTCTAAGTCGCGCCCAATTTGGTCGAGCATCTCAACAATCGTCACCTTTGCGCCTCTTGGGGCGAAAAACTCCACCACATCCAGTCCGACGGCGCCGCCGCCTATGACTGCCACACTTTTCCCTTCCATATTCTGTGGGAAGGAGTCCACATTATCAATCATGCGCAGGATGGAATATACCCGGCTGCCTTCCTTGTCAATCCAGTCATGCAGCCCTTCAATCGGCGGAAGCAGAGGCTTAGAACCGGTGGCATTCACGATGATGTTGGGCTTTAGGCTGCGTACGAACTTTGCCGTTGCTTCCATTCCAGTAAATGTATACAGATTTGGAAGGCTTTGGGCACGGTTAGTGAGATATTCCACAAAATCATGGATTCTGCGTTTATCCGGTATCTTGCTGATTTCCGCCGCCAGACCACCCAGAGTCTCTTTGCGTTCCAGAAGGAAAGTCTGGCAGCCAGTCTCTGCTGCCGTACATGCGGCTTCCAGCCCGGCAGTTCCGCCGCCTATGACAACCACATTACATGGCTTCACAACCTTTTGTGTCTTGTCTTCCCAACGGTTCACCAAAGGATTCACTGTACAGCGGATTGGCGTATTCTGTGCCAGCCTGTGTCCGGCACAGCCGATATTGCAGGAAATACATTTTCTGATGCGGTCTTCCCCGCCGAATTCTACCTTATTCACCCATTCGGGATCGGCAATCAGACCTCTTCCCATCCCGATAAAGTCAGCATCCCCATTTTCCAGAATCTCCTCCGCACGCTTTGGAGATCGGATATTACCAGTTGTAATCGTAGGCTTTTGGAATGTTTCCCGGATTGCCCTCGACATATAAGAGCGCCATCCGTCCTCCAGCTGGCAGCTGTCAATCTGGTACTGCAGTGAACTGTTCAGCCCTGCTGACACATCTATGACATCCACTTCCTCCTGAAAGTAGGTGAGAAGCTCTTTTGTATCTCCCAATGTATTCCCGCCTTCTGCCAGTTCATCTGCACTGATTCTGCAGAAAATCGGGAAAAATGGCCCCACCTGTCTGCGGACCTCTTCCACCACCAGCTTTGCCAGCCGTGCCCGGTTCTCGGCACAGCCTCCGAATTCATCGGTTCTCTTATTCATGGTAGGGGAAAGGAACTGGCTGATTAGATATCCATGCCCGGCATGAATCTCCACTGCGTCAAATCCCGCTGTCTGTGCACGTTTTGCCGCCTCCCCATACCGCTTCACAATCGAAAGGATCTCTTCCTTTTCAAGCGGTCTAGGTATACTCCCGCCCGGTTTGGACGGGATGTCGGAGGAAGATACCGTCTGCATCCCGATACGTGTATCCAGAGCCGAAGCCCCTGCATGGTTAATCTGAATGGCAATGCAGGTACCATACTGGTGTACGGATTCGCAAAGCTTATACAGTCTTGGGATATAGTTGTCATGGTCAATCCTGATCTGTGTAGTCCCATTAGACCCCAGCGGAAAGTCCACGCATGCATTTTCCACAATAATCAGGCCTGTCCCGCCCTGCGCCCGCTGCTCGTAGTAATCCATATGAAGAAAGCTCATTTCTCCATTCTGCTCCCCATAGTTGGTTCCCATAGGCGCCATTGATATTCTGTTTTTCACTGTCATTCTCCTGACTGTGAACGGTTCAAATAATTTTGGATATTTTTCGTGTTTCTTCATATTGATTACTCCTTTTATGCTTCTTTTATATCTGCATCATACCGGTAAGGATAGATGCCGTAATCTTTGAGCAGGCCAAGTCCTTTTCTGATGTCCTGCTGATAGTCGTTGAATGTATTCGCCTCATAAGAAATGTATCCTTTATAGGAGATGGACTTCAATATTTCAAACAGTGTCCCGTAATTGAATCCATCGCCCGCCATAGGAACTCTCCTCTCGGGAAACGGAAGAAGTGGGTTATCTACATGGACATGCTTGATAAAGTCCGCATATTCTACAATATCTGAATAAGGATGCCCGCCTGCGATGAACCATCTGAAGTCCAGCAGTGTCTTCAGGTTCCCGCATCCCAGCTTTTTTGCATAGTCGTAGGCCTCGGGCACGCTTAGGACAGAATTGCAGATTGCCGCTGCAAGAGGCTCCATCATAATCGTGATATTGTACGCTCTGGCGATATCGCACAGCGTGACAATCAGCTGCTCATTCTTCTTGGACGCCTCCTCACGCCCTGCCCCTTCCGGAAGGCTTCTGGTCTTCCCGTTGCCATATACAAAATACCTTGCACCCATCCTGGCAGTCCTGTCTACGGCTTTCTTCAGGTATTCTGTATAATACGCAAAGTCGAAACTGTCATCCGCAACCACTACATCGAGTGGGAGGGGATTATCGAAGACCTCACTTGCAATCCCACTGTCTTTCACCAGTTTTCTTGCTTTCTGGTATTCTAAATCATCAAATGACATGATTTCCTTAATATGCAGTTCAACTGCATCATATCCGGCTGCCGCAATCTGATCCGCCTCATTTACAAAGCCAAAATGGCTGGTTTTCATTTTCATAAGCCGCCCCCTAATCCTCATTTACTAGCACAACTTTTACATCTGTTGACCTGCCCGATACCAGCTCCTCCATCTTCTTCTGTACCTGATTCATCGGCGCAACGGTCGTAATCAGCTTTTTCAGGTTAATCTTGCCGGATGTAAGCATCTTTGGAATCTCGTATAATTCGTCAACATAACAATAGCTGCCCTTTAATTTCATCTCATGTGCCACTGCATATTTATACTCAAATCCATCCATATGCTCCGCTGCCATGCCAATCATCGCAATTTCACCGCCGTTTCTGACCATCTTCATACTGGTGTTCAGGCTGACTGCAATGCCTACACAGTCAGCTCCGGCATCTGCGCCCTTGCCGTTCGTGATTTCCATTACCTTTAATACAGGATCTTCCAGCCCGGAGTTAATTACATGGGATGCCCCGCATTCCAGTGCTTTTTCCAGACGCTGCTGGTTCAGGTCAATGCAGATTACATCCTTTGCGCCCAGATATTTTAAGCATTCTAATGCCAAAAGACCGATTGGGCCTGCGCCGAAAACTGTAACGACTTTATCTTTTACATCACTTAACATCTTAACGCCGCGGAGCGCAACGGAAGTAGGTTCGAACATGGAGCCTTCCTCAAAGCTTATGCTGTCTGGGATAGGAATCAGCTTTTCTGCCGGGACTACCACATAGTCTGCCATTGCGCCGTCATATCCGCCTGCCGGCATGGTTGTCCCCGGGATGAAACGTTCCTCACAGAGATTTGGAAGCCCTGCCTTGCAGTCCGGACATTCGCCGCATTGGATGTTTGGATACACTACGACCCTGCCGCCAACCGGTATGGATGGGTTCTCCACGCCTTCTCCATATTTATCAACGACACCGGAGAATTCGTGTCCCATTACAAGTGGTGCCACCCGCATGGCGCTGGTACCTTTGAACCCTCCCGTATCTGAACCGCAGATAGATACGGCTTTGACCTTAATCCTTACCTGGCCTTTTCCCGGTTCCGGAGTTTCACGTTCCTGTTCCTCGATTTTATATGGTGAGACATAACAATATGCTTTCATAGATTTTTCCTCCATTTCATCAATCTACATTTCCAATTACACTTCAATCTGTACCTTTATTTCCGTATTCTGCGGGTTATTCAGAATATCAAACGCTTCCTGTCCTCTCTCAAGAAGATACGTTGAGGTAATCAGGTCTTCTACATTCAGGCGTCCCTCAGCAAGCATCTGCGCCGCCTCCTTCATTTCCGAAGTAAACATATAGCTTCCCAGGAACTTCAGCCCTCTTCCCACAATCTCCATTGGGTCAATCTCTACCTTTTCATGCATCAGTGCTACAAGTACGATTGTTCCGCCATTTCTTACCAGCTCAAAGGACTGATTGATAGAAGAACCGACCCCGGCAGCAATGATGACTCTGTCTGCGCCATAAGAATCTGTAAGTTCTTTTACTCTTGCTGCAACATCTTCATCCTTCGCATTAATGACCTCATCTGCCCCACATTCTTTTGCCTTCGCAAGTCTTGTGTCAAGGATGTCGGATACAATCACCTTCGGAACTCCCAGAGCCTTCAGGAATTTTACAATCAACAGTCCAATTGGACCAGAACCAATAAGCACGACACTCTGTTCATCTACTGTCCTCCCAGTCTTCGCACAGGCAAGTGTCACTCCGCATGGCTCCAGCATTGCCGCTGCTTCATAAGAAACATTATCCGCAACAGGGACAACCATCCATGCCGGCACGGTCACATATTCCCGCATCGCCCCATCAGTCTGTGTGCCCCCGATTGCAGTGCCCATACTCTTCCTGTTCCCGCACAGATTACCTTCCCCACGTTTACAGAAAAAGCAGTCATTACACAACACCATAGGATTCACCGTTACCTTCTGCCCGGCTTTCAGATCTTTGACCTCATCCCCTACCATGGTAATATCACCCGAAAATTCATGTCCCAAAACAAGCGGCGGTGCAAATCGGTCCGATGCGAACCTGTATGCTCCTAAGTCAGAACCACAGATAGATACCTTCTTAATCTTAATCTGTACTTCATCTGCCTTCGGCATTGGAATTGCCCTTTCCTCAACCTCCAGCACACCGGGTCCATGATAAACTAATGCTTTCATTGCCTTTCCCATTATCCTGATCTCCTTCTTCCTTCTCCCCCGTCCATTAAGAGAATCGCAAAGGGGTTCTGCAAAGGGGTCTGACCCTTTTGCATAGGGGTCTGACCCCTTTGCTCTCCATTGTCAGATAATTATTGTGTATTGAATCAAATTAGCACGGCCATGCGATTGTATAGATATGTTTTCCGCCTTTTGTAGGTCCTTTTAATAATTTTTCTATCTCTTCCGGATCTCTCTGGCTCATGTATTTTGCATCAGGAAGTTTTCCTACCGGACATGCTTCCAAAATGTCATGATGTAATGTAACAAGGTAATCACATACCTTTTCGATACATGCTTTTGCCTTAGCCGGGTCTGCCTCTGTCGCGTGTCCTAATACCCCCTGTGGTGCTGTCACACACTCAATTCCTGCATTTCCCACAACACAGTGTCCCGGGATTGGGTTGCCATAGATATCACCGCCCCGGTCTACATGCCCTGCCGGAAGGATTCCGTGTACATCTGTGTCTTCAGCGTGTTCCATGTCGCAGTATTCCGGGAACAGTGCCAGTGAGATACTCTGTTCTGCCTCACAAGCATGCTGGAACGGTCTGTTAAATGGTCCGCCATGCTCTTTGTCCATCAATGTCTGGGCCATGACACGCGGCAAATCTACAAAGTAAATCATCGCAGGCACCTGATATTTTTTCCCCCACTCCTGAATTGCAACCGGAAGGGAATATTCCTGGCCATGCATGCTGATGAAAATCATCTTACGGAATCCAGTATTCCAAAAACCGGTGATAATTGCACGCAGATATGCCATAAAAACATCGTCCGGAAGCGGGATTGTGCAAGGCTGCCCAATATGATGGAAGGGGTGTGAGCCATACCATACCGGCTCTGCCACTGTACATCCAACCTTCTCTGCCACCATTTCTGCAATCCTTGATACGATAAATGTATCTTCACCGATTGGACCTGAATTCCCGTGATTCTCTGTGGAACCTACCGGGATAATGATGATATCGTCTTTCTCCAGCCTCTCCTCAACATCTTTTTTTGTCATTGTCTGATAATACATCTTCTTTGCTGACTCCATCTGTCCTTCGTTTGGAAAACTCCACTCTGCCATGATTAATTCCTCCTTGAATAAGTTGTTTATTAGTTTTTATGACTTATCGAACTGCATCTTGCTTTTCAATAAGCGAATAATGGATTACTCCACTATTTTCAAAATAATTCTGCTGCCTGTGACCATAAAATCACTTTGCTGATAATGCCCGAAGTCTCTGCTGATAACTGTCTGTTCCGACACCGTTTACGAGTTTTACGATTTTCCCGCCGGCTGCCATGATTTTTTCAAAATCCATTCCTGTCTCGATTCCCATAGAATTCAGCATGAACAGCACGTCTTCTGTGGAAATATTACCGGTAGCCCCTTTGATATATGGGCATCCGCCTAATCCTGCCAGTGAGGTGTCTATCTTATCAATCCCCGCTTCCATAGCAGCCACTACATTTGCCAGCCCCATTCCTCTTGTATTATGCATATGCAGCATCCAGTCCATATCGGGAAATGCTTCCCGGAGGGCCATCGTCCTCTCATAAACGAGCTTCGGTGTGCCAAGCCCTGCAGAATCGGAAAGGGAAATCTGGGCTGCCCCTGCATCCTGAAATGCCTTTACAATCTCCTTAATAAAATCAAATGAAATCACGCCTTCCCACTGTGAAGCAAATGGCAATGAAATGGACCCTGCAAATCCCATATGGTTATCCCTCGCTATTTGCCCGGATTTGGCAAATGTCTTCATAGACTCAAGCGGGGAACGCCCTGCTCCTGCCTTGTTATGTTCCATGCTGGCCGAAACGTTCAGCTTAATCTTCTGACATCCGCAGTCCGCTGCCCTTCTCACATCATCCGGCAGATACACAAGTCCCCGGTACTCAACGCCTTCCTTCATATGGAGCTTTTCAAAAACCTTGTCAGTATCCTTCATCTTATACATCGTCTCATACATGGAAAATGCACCGACTTCAATACTTTGGCAGCCTGCATCAACAACCTCCTCGATAATCCTCACTTTTTCCTCAACCGGATAAATCTCCGGGGCTGTCTGGAAACCATCCCTTGTAACTACCTCACAAAGGATTACTTTTTTGGGAAACTTCATCTTTCTTTCTCCTCTCTTTACTGTTTTGTTAATAAGATGCTTCAATGTGATATATCCATATCGATGTCTCGTGATATTATGTGATGCATCACCGGCTTTCAAAAATATGTCCAGATGGTTATAAACCAATCTGAACATACCCTTCCTTCATTCTCTCAACAGCTGCACTCGTATGCTGGTACATACATTCCAACGCTTCTTCGTACTTCTTCGCCTCAACCAGCTTCAAAAACTTCTCATGTTCCTCTATGGGAAGATAGCTATGCTTCCTCACAATCTTTCTCGAGCCTATCCTATACTGGCTGCGCACGCCTCTGTAAAAATCAGACAGCTGCTTATTCTGCAGCAGGTCAATCAGATAAACATGGAACTCTGCATCAACTTCCGTGTATGCCGAAATATCTTTCTGCTCCATAGCCCTCTTCTGCCTTACGATGAAAGCCTTCAGAACTAAAATATCGTCTTCCTCAATCTTATCAATAATCTTCGGCAGGACATAGTGTTCCACACATTCACGGCTCTGATAGATGTTTTGAATTGCTTTCATATCAATCCGCAGTACAGAAAATCCTACATTAGAATCAACCTCCAAAAGCCCTTCATTCTGCAGCTTCACCAGTGCTTCCCTGACAGGCGTGTAACTTAAGCCCAATTCCTTAGCACTCTTGCGGACACTGAAAAGTGTCCCCGGCTCCGCTTCCATAATCTGTTCTTTCAGGCTCTCATAAGCCTGTTCTTTCAATGTTGGCATATAAAAACTTCCTTTACCTTTGTCTTGTCTGTTTGCTTGTGATTTCTTGTGATGCATCAATCATATCACTTGTCAGTACATTTGTAAACCCCACAAATCAGACAAATATATCCAATAATTTTTGTGCATATTTCACATTTATTCAAAGGGGTCAGACCCTTTTGCTCTCCATTTTCAGAATATTCTTAAATTAATAGAATCGCTATCTGTGGTCTGCCACACATGTGTCTTTTTTATAACAATAATTGATTCCGTTTCAGTCCTATGTTACCATGAACACTAGATTTGAAAGAACCTCATCAAGTGTTCAGGCAGCTTCCGGCTATGTTTGGCCGTTGCTGGGGGTAATAAGGAGATTATTCTAATGAAAATATTAATTAAAAATGGACGTGTTTTGAATCCGGCAACCAATACGGATGCCGTGCTTGATCTTTTAACAGAAGACGCCTGCATTAAAGAAATTGGGACACATATAGACGCCACGGATACCGATAAGGTAATTGACGCCTCTGGCTGTTATGTCATGCCCGGGCTCATTGACATGCATGTTCACTTGCGCGACCCGGGATTCCTGTATAAAGAGACGATAGAGACTGGGACTCTTGCTGCTGCCAAAGGCGGATTCACCACAATTGTTGCTATGGCCAATACAAATCCAGTTATTGATGATGCACACAAGCTGGAAGCAGTCTATGAGCATGCCCGCCAGTATTCTCCTATTCATGTGCTTCAGGCCGGCTCTGTTACCAAGGGGATGAACGGTTTAGAGCTGACCAATGCCCGGGCATTAAAAAATGCCGGGGCTCCTGTATTAAGTGAGGATGGAAAGACGGTCATGAACGCAGCTCTGTTCCGCGAAGCCCTTTTAAACGCTGCTGCCCTGAACCTTCCTGTTTTAGATCACTGCGAGGATATCCATTTAAAGGGAAATGGCGCACTTAACAGTGGTTCCATCGCAAAAAAACTAAAAGTAGAAGGGATTTCCAATGCCGTTGAGGACACTATCATAGCACGGGACATCCTGCTTGCGAAAGAGACAAACGCACGTCTTCATATCTGCCACTGTTCCACTGCAGATTCTATGAAAATAATAAAAGCTGCTAAAGAGGACGGCATTTCCGTAACCGCTGAGGTATGTCCTCATCATTTCACGCTTACAGACGAAGATATCCTTCCCGGAGACTCTAATTATAAGATGGCCCCTCCTCTCCGCACCCGGAAAGATGCTGATGCATTAATAGATGGATTAAAAAATGGGACTATCGACGTAATTTCCTCCGACCACGCCCCACATGCCCTGTATGAAAAAACCGAAGACATCGCATCCGCCGCATTTGGCATCGTAGGTTTGGAAACTTCTGTTCCACTGACAATAACCGAACTTGTTATCCCCGGACACCTTACCCCTCTTCAGATGGCAGAAAAGATGAGTTATAATCCAGCCAAAATACTCGGGCTCGGGACGCGTGGCCTAAATGTGGGAGAAATAGCCGATATCACTGTCATTCATCCTGATATAGAGTTCGTAATAGATAAGGATTCCTTTGCAAGCATGGGGCGCAATACCCCATTTCATGGGCGGAAGGTCCGTGGAAAAGTCCTGTTTACTATCTGTGAAGGGGTTATCTGTTAAACCAGAACAACTAAAATAACAATCACAAGATCTTTTACTCACAGGCAGCCTGTAAACAGTAACCATCATTCCCTATATTACGATATTTTTATCCAAAATTCCCTGTTTCTTTCCTCCGAAATATGTTATTATTATAACGTATTGTAATGAATAGCGAGAATCAATGAATGGAGAAGAAAGCTATGAGTCTAATTGAAACAGTAAAAGATGCCGGTATTGTAGGAGCCGGTGGGGCAGGATTTCCTACACATGTGAAGTTAAACACAAAGGCCGAGTATTTTATCGTTAACGCTGCCGAATGTGAACCATTGATTGAGACAGACAAGTATCTGTGCAGGACCTTTGCCGATGAACTGATCAAGGGCATCACTTATATTGCCGATCATCTGGAAGCAAAGAAGCGCTACATAGCCCTGAAAGCAAAATACAAAGCCGAGATTGCCGCTTTAAAGGAAGCGATTGATAAGAATCACGCTGATATCGAGATTTTCGAGATGCGCACTTACTATCCGGCCGGAGACGAGCAGATTATCGTACAGCAGGTGACAGGAAAGACCGTTCCTGAACGCGGGATCCCGATCGAGGTGGGCGCCGTAGTTGATAATGTAGGAACCGTACTGGGAATCTACCGTGCTGTTACTGAGGGAGCAAAGGTAACAGATAAGTATCTTTCCGTTGTCGGGGAAGTAAAAGAGCCGATTATGCTGAAAGTGCCGATCGGGACACCGATCCGGACATGTATAGATGCCGCAGAACTTAAGATTTCTGATTATGCAGTCATTCTCGGCGGCCCTATGATGGGAAAAGTTTTCGCAGATGACAGTATGATCGACAAGCAGGTTGTAACGAAGACAACAGGTAACATTATCGTGCTTCCGAAAGATCATTACCTGATCAAGAAAACCCAGGTCCCGATTGAAAGACTGAAACACCAGGCAAGAAGCGCGTGTATCCAGTGCCGCATGTGTACGGATTTATGTCCGCGTTTCCAGACAGGGCACAGTATCAAGCCTCATCTTGTCATGCGTAATATCTGGAGGGAGGATATCATTGATTCCAATGAGGAGTTTGCAAAGAGCTTCGGCGATGCCGTGAACTGCTCCAGCTGCGGAGTGTGTGAGATGTTCTCATGTCCGATGGGTCTTTCTCCGAGAAAAGTGAATGATTACATGAAGGGAAAGCTTCGTGAAAGAGGAATCATGATTGATAAGACTCCGAATCCGACAGCAAGACCGACTATTGAACTGAACCGTATCCCGACTGACCGTCTGATCTCAAGACTGGGGCTTGCCCAGTATAACGGACTGCATGCACACAGCTGTACAGAGTTGCTTCCCAAGGAAGTCTTTATCCCTCTGTCCCAGCACATCGGCAAACCGGCCGCTCCCGTTGTAAAGGCGGGCGACACCGTACATACAGGCGACTTGATCGGACAGGCTGACGATGCTGGATTATCTGCCAACATCCATGCAAGCGTAGACGGAACCGTAACCGAAGTAACATCCGGCGGCATCAGAATTAATGTAAACTAATGGAGGAATCAAAAATGGGAAATTCAGTTGGAATGTTAGAATTATCCAGTATAGCAAAAGGAATTGAAACATGTGACCACGTACTTAAGGCGGCTGAGGTTGAATTACTGAGGGCCTCCACCTTATGTCCGGGAAAATATATGATCATCATCGGCGGTGACACAAGCAGTGTCAATGCGGCAATGAGTGTAGGCGAAGAGATCGCAGGACCTTTCCTTGTGGACAAGCTTCTGATCGCAAATATCAGTGATCAGCTGATGCCTGCAATCAGCAGTACAACACAGGTACCTACAAGCGGGGCTGTCGGAGTCCTTGAATTTTACTCTGTCGCTTCTGCCATTGTTGCGGCCGATACGGCTGCAAAGGCTGCGGATGTACACCTGATGGAGATCCGCACAGGATTTGCCGTGGGCGGTAAAGGATTTATCACCATGTGCGGCGATGTCAGTGCAGTAACCGCTGCTGTGAAGGCTGCGGAAGAAGTCAGCGACCTGCTGGTTAACAGCGTTGTAATCCCGCGTCCTACAGATAAGCTTTACGAAGCTCTGATGTAGCAGATTTACCACGAATATATAAAACGCCAAACAGTCACGATAAAACAGCTGTCCCGGCTGCGTCCATGAATTGGATGACACGCAGCCGGAACAGCTGTTTTCATTATTACAGGACTTGCTCATTGTCATCAGACTTACTCAACAATCTGGGGCTTACGGTATAAGTCCAGCTTTACTTTTGTCCCCTTACCCACTTCAGATTCTACCGTCAGGCCGTGGTTTAATTTTGTGCAGATGGATTTGCACAGATACAGCCCTATTCCTGTAGACTTCTTGTCCTTCCTGCCATTATATCCGGTGAAGCCCTTCTCAAAAATCCTCGGGAGGTCTTCTGCCTGAATCCCAATTCCCGTATCTTCGATTATTAATACACCTTCCTTCAAGGGATCCATATAGATGGAGATAGATCCCTTATTCGTATACTTCAGGGCATTGGAAAGCAGCTGTTCCAGTACAAAAAGCATCCACTTTTCATCGGTAAGCACCCTGCCTTCGCATTCCCTGTAGTCCAGACGGATTCTTTGCAGGATGAAAAGCTGGGAATACTTTCTTACGGCCTGACGGACAATCTGGTCTGTCTCATACCAGTTCAGTGACAAATCTGATGACATATCCTCCATACGCAGATAAGACATGACCATCTCAACATACTGCTCAGTCTTAAACAGCTCCATTTTCATGGAAGGGATAAATTCGGTCTGCTGCTCTTCCATCTCCTCTTCTTCAAAGGATTGTAAGAGCAGGCGCATCGCTGAGATTGGTGTCTTTATCTGGTGGGCCCATAAACTGTAATAATCCAGCATTTCCTGCCTGCTGATCCGACCGTTCGTCTCAATATCCGTTTTACACTGGAACAACTGCCGTATTTTTTCCTGATATAACTCCTCTGCCATATCACAGCAGCCCGGAAGTTCTCTCAATTCATCAGGCAGGGCCTCGAGTGCTTCCCTGACCCGGGATGTGTGCCGGCAGTATCTGACAAATCCTGCGATACATGCAGCGGCATATATGACGGCTGACAGCAGTATTGCATATCCAAGTGCATCACTACTTATATTATGCAGATAAAGAATAAATGTAAAGATAAACAATATCAACAAATATACAACGAACAGGCCGCTTCTTGTTCTTAAATAAGAGATCAATTTTTTCATTCGATCAGGTACCCGATTCCTTTCTTTGTCACGATAAAGTTCTCCACGCCGATTCCCTCCAATTTTCTCCTCAGTCTGGTGATATTTACCGTCAGCGTATTGTCATCAATGAACTCGTCACTCTCCCAGAGCCTTTCCATGATTCTTTCGCGCTTCACAATCTTTCCCGCATTTTCCATCAAAATCTGGAGAATCTTAAAATCATTCTTTGTCAGGTCCAGTTTCTGATCCTGATATATTACGGTGGCATCGTTCAGGTTCAAAATAACGCCCTGATATTCCAGTACGCTCAGTTGTCCCTGAAATGAGTACGTACGTCGAAGCAGTGCCTGAATCTTCGCAGTCAGGACATTTAAATCGAAAGGTTTCTCGATAAAATCGTCCCCGCCCATATTCATCGCCATGACGATGTTCATATTGTCATTCGCCGAAGACACAAAAATGATCGGCACCTTAGATATCGTTCTGATCTGGCTGCACCAGTGGAACCCATTATAAAAGGGAAGAAGAATATCCATTAGGACAAGGTGGGGCCCGAATGAAATAAATTCCTCCTGTACATTCTTGAAATCTGTGACACAGTGTACTTCATAATCCCATCTTGTCAGATGCGACTGGATCGTCTTTGCAATTGTCAGGTCGTCTTCTACGATCAGTATTTTATACATCGATGCTCTCTCCTTATCTTCTAATACGGCCGGCACTCCCGGGGCCCTGTGCCGTTCACCCAAGGTTCCCGGCACGTTCTGAACTGTAACCATTATACTCTGCCTTGCACCCTGCTAACAAGTTCTAAAGAAGATCTTTCGAAATTCTTTAGATTATATATGTTGACAATATATATTATATTTCATATAATATGTGTATAAAATATATATACAAAAATAAAACATATACAGAAAGGACTGATAACATGACCTTTACGCTGAATACACCGATGTTCGATTTTGTCGTCCTGTCGGTCATTGCAAACGGTGATGCCTATGGCTACCAGATCAGCCAGATCATCAAAAAAGCAGCAAACACGAAGGATTCCACACTCTACCCTATCTTGAAACGGTTACAGGATAACCGGTATGTGGAGACTTATGACCAGCAGTTCCAGGGACGCAACCGGAAGTACTATTCCATCACGGATACGGGCCGGGAGCACCATCAGGAATTATTAAAGGAATGGGACACTTATAAAACAACGATCGATGAGATTGTTAAGGGAGGGATTTCATAATGAACAAAACAGAATACATGAAGACGCTTGCCCACAGTCTGCGGCGCCTGCCAAAAGAAGACTATGATAAAGCAATTGATTATTTTGAAGAATACTTTGCGGATGCAGGGCCGGAAAATGAACAGCAGGCCATCGAGGATTTAGGCTCCCCTGCAGACGCAGCGAATGAACTGATTATTAACCTGGCCGTTAAAAATGCACAGGAACCCCCGAAAACAGTAAAACACGGACTGTCCGCCATCTGGATCGGCATACTTGGTGTATGTGCCGCCCCAATCGCACTGCCGTTAGCCTTTTGCCTTCTGGCAGTCATCATCTGTATGATTATGGTAGCGCTACTTTTTATCTTATGTTTATTCCTTGCGGCTGTTGCCGTGGCTGCCAGTGGAATCGTCGGTGTATTCGGCGGGGCAGTCCTTCTGTTCTCAACATTTGCCGATGGACTTGCAACAGTCGGTATGGGCCTGTTTGCATTAGGCGCCGGACTTCTGCTTGTTTACGGGGCCGTAATCTTCTGCCGCTGGTTTTTAAAGAGGGCATCCAGATCACTTGCCAATATTTCAAAGGGAGGAAAAAAGAATGAAAACAATCACTAAAAGAATTCTCACTGTTTCTGCCGGACTTATGGCAGGAGGTGCCATCCTTGGCGGAATCGGTTTTTTCATGGGAGGCAGACCCGGTGTGGCTATTAACAAATACGGGATCAATTCCTCTCATACCAAATCAGAGGCGGTAGTGTTAGAAAAAACTAAATTAGATTCCTTCTCTGATGCTACATTTACAGTTGACTCTTATACCGATATCAATGTGATGGCATCAGAAGACGGAAATTATTATCTGGAATACAAATTAGACAAAGGCGACGGTAATCCTGAATACGATGTCAGCAACGGACAATTTACTATGCAGCAGACAGACTTTTACGTAGGTTTTATCAATATTGGATTTGGCACAGATGCCCTTGTACCTAACACATATATTAATCTGTATGTACCGGAGGACAAGGAACTTGGCACACTGAACATAAACAATGACTCCGGTGATTTATCTCTGGACCATGTCCAGTTCAAAGACGCCAATATTGAAGCCGACTACGGAGACATCACGGTAAAGGACAGCAAGTTTGACTCCATGACACTCACATTGGAAAATTGTTCTTTTGACCTTGCCGACAGCGAAATCGGACAGTTTTATCTCCATAATGAATACGATGATAATACATTCACGAACTTCACATGCAAAACTGCAACTATAGAACTTGATTCTGGCGACCTTTACATGGATGCGGCTAAATTGGAATCCTTGAACTGTGATTCCGAATATGGGAATATCACACTGCTTCTCCCCGAAAAACTGGAGAAATACACGTTTGATGTCAGTACGGAATATGGTTCCATCAGACTGCCGGGTGATGCCCCGAGGGGACATTATTCAGACAGGGATGAAAGCGAAGAATATTATCAGACCGACGGAAACGGGAAGAATCTGATAACCATTCAGGCTGATTCCGGAGACATTGAGATAAAAGAACGATAAAAATCACATATATTAAGAAAAACTAAGAAGTGCAGAACCCCTGCACTTCTCTTTTTTTAATGACTAATTCCTTATAACTTCTTCGCCCATTCGCTTTCTTTAAAACCGGTCAGGACTGTGTCTTTTGTAACGATAATCGGACGCTTTACCAGCATCCCGTCTGTGGAGAGGAGCTCGAGCTGCTCTTCCTCACTCATCTGCGGGAGTTTATCCTTCAGTTTTAATTCTTTGTAGAGGTTCCCGCTCGTATTGAAGAACCGCTTCAACGGCAGGCCACTTTTGTGGTACCATTCGGTCAGTTCTTCTTTTCTTGGATTTTCTGTCTTAATATCCCTCTCCTCATAAGAGATTCCCTGTGCATCCAGCCATTTTCTGGCCTTCTGGCAGGTGGTACATTTTGGATAACATACAAATAACATATTTGTGCCTCACTTTCGTCATGATTTGTCTGTCTTTATTTGCCCGTCTTTACTGGAATGTAGAGACAGACACAGGCGCCCCTGTCTTCGTCGGAATTGGATAAAACAAGACTGCCGCCCTGTTGTTTTGCGAAGGACTGCACCGTAAACAGGCCTATGCCGTAGTGATACTCAGAATTCCGGCTCTTATCCCCCTGATAGAACTGCTCTGCTGCGTGCCGGAGGTCTTCTTCCGTAAAGCCGGGACCACTGTCCTCTATCCGTAAGCACAGCCAGTCCCCTTCTTCTTTTATACGAATCCATATCATTCCGCCCTCAGGCGTATATTCTACTGCATTATTCAAAAGGTTTTCCCATGCACGGCCCAGAAACTGCCTGTCACTAATAATATAGTCCGACTGAAGTGAAATTACAACCTCCAGACTCTGTTTTTTTGCATCCGTAAGCATTTTCGCAGACTCCCGGAAGGATTCCGCCATATTCCGGATCTCGATCTTTTCCTCCTTCGGCTGGAAGTCACCCTCTGATTTCAGCATTTCCTGAAGCGTCAGGACATACTGCTCAATCCGGTCTGTCTCCTGAAGAATGTAAGCCTGGTACTCCCGGCTTTCTTCCCGTGATTCTGCCTCATCCAGCAGCTGTGTGCTGCCGCGTATCACGGTCAGCGGAGTCTTGATGTCATGCACCAGTGCCCTGACCTGCTGCCGCCTGTTCTCCTCCAGTTTCCACTGTTGTTTCAGTGATATTTCCAGCGCGTCCTTCATCTGAATAAGAGAGTCCATCACCTCGTCAATCTCACGAATCCTTGTATCAGGCTTTCTAAAATCCAAGTCCTTAAGCTGTACTTTTTCCGTCACCTGTTTGACCGACTCCAGCTCCTCCCGGAATATCCTGCCGAATCTCCTGACAAGTATGACACATTCGATCAGAAACGCAGACAAAAATAGCAGCAGGAGGCTTTCCGTGGCTCCCGGCAGATATTTCCTCAGCACCGGGTCCGTAAACTCTGCCTTGATATAGTATACGGCGATACAGATTTCATTTTCGCGCGGGAATACCTTGAAATATTCACCTCCATAGCTGCTGCCGCCCTGCTCATATCTCTGCCAGACACCTGTCCTCGCTTTTTCCGCCAGATTTCCGTAAAGAAATGTTCCATCCTCACTATAGACCCCGAAACGGCAGGTGTCGGGTATCATATCCTCCGTTACCCTCCCGGCTTCCTGAATGACCGTGCGGTTCTCCTCAAGCACAGTCTCCCCGTAATTGGCTGGCAGCAGCATCCCCGTGCTAGTTGCAATAAGAAATAACAGAACCGCCAGAAGGAGCAGTCCGCCCGTCACAGCACAGAACCAGAGCAGGAACCTCCAAAACACAGACTGTACTGACACTTTTCGTTTTACTTCCATTTATACCCTATCCCCCATACCGTTTCGATCGGTTCTATCCCTGCCTTTGAAAACTTCGCCCGGATATTCTTCACATGTTCTGTGATCGCAGACACGTCACTCTCCCGGTCATAGCCAAACACCCGTTCAAAAATCTGCTCCTTTGAGAAAACATGTCCGTGGTTCACAGCCAAAAACTCACTGATCTCATACTCACTTTTTGTCAATGGGATGCGCATGCCGTCCGTTTCCGCCTGCTTTCCTGCCAGGTCAAAGCGCACCCCCGCTATCATGACCGCATGCTTTTTTTCCCGGTTTTCCCTCCTTAAATGTGCCTGGACACGGGCCCTTAATTCGCCGATACCAAAGGGTTTTGTAATATAATCATCGCCGCCGGACCCGAGACCGTACATAATGCTCGTTTCATCCGTCCTGGCCGTCAGAAATAAGATCGGGCAGTCCACTTTGCTCCTGATATTCCGGCAGAATGTGATTCCATCCGTCCCCGGCATCATCACATCCAGTATGATCAGGTCATACTGGTTGAGATATTCTTCCTTTACCTCATCAGCATTCTGACAAACCGTCACCCTGTGCCCTTCCTTCTCTAGTGCACGCCTTATTAATGTAAGAATTGCCGGTTCGTCATCCACCGCTAGAATTCTGGCCATGATTTTTCTCCCTCCTTATTTCAATCCCTAATCTTCCATTCTCCTGCCTTCGTAATTGTGAAACCACATAAACAGCAGTCCTGCCCCGGCCAGAGTCATCAAAAGCATTACAATACCGCCCGTTTCAATCTGAGTCCGGAGGAATTCCTTATTTATATCTGCATTTGCCGTCATCTGCACATAATAGCCTGTAAAACGGCCTGCCCAGGCACAGGGCAGGAACTGCCAGATGCCGTCCCCCAGACCGGTCATCATAAGGGCCGCCACCAGACTCTCCACGACTCCCGCACCAATCGATATCCCTCGTGAAAAACGGATTCCGAGAAAAAGGTGAAAGCAATAGCAGAACATCTGGCAGACCCATGTGATTAAAATCAAAATGGGATAAAATTTCCCCGGTACCTTTACATCTGTCATCAGTGAAAATCCTGCTCCAAAACCTCCGACCGCAAGGAGCAGGGCAGCCAGATTCCATAACATGAGCAGACAGATTTTTATCGCAAGATTTGACTCCCTGTGCCTGCCGGTCCCGAAAAGATTCTGGAAATGCCCTGCCTGCTTTTCCTGCTCCGCCGCAAGTGCACTTACAAAACTTACGAGTACCGGACATACAATTGAGACAATCTCTATATAGCCGGATATTTTTCCCCACGCACTCCACATGGAGAAGCTGTAATACCAGAGAAATACGGCGATTCCAAGAACCGGCATCAAAATATGCAGCCAGAGGATCCATGTCCTGCGCATTTT
This sequence comes from Faecalicatena orotica, assembly GCF_003149245.1. Lineage (GTDB taxonomy): Bacteria > Bacillota > Clostridia > Lachnospirales > Lachnospiraceae > Faecalicatena_A > Faecalicatena_A orotica. Next base: position 286,625 of record NZ_QGDL01000001.1, read on the forward strand.
CAGCATCTCAGCGCCGAGCAGATGAAGGAATGTGACATGTTTTCTTCCATTTTCTAATCTTCCCATCCCCGCAGCCCCTTTCTTTGATACAGATTCGCAGTCACCAAAAAACAGATGAAAAATAACACACCTGAAATCAAAACTCCAACTGGTATGGTCCATAAGTCCAAAACCTCCGGAGAAAACGTCTGGCTCCCCGGCTGCGCAGGAAGTCCGTTTGGCAGTATCCTAAGGACGGGGCACATCAGGCGGCTGATATAAGAAAATGGATTCAGAAACCACCATTTTGACAGTGCTCCCAAGATCCCCAGACCAATATTCCCTGCCAGTCCGAGCAGAAGCCCTGCCGCATATCCACACGTGCGGCTCATAAACAGCCAGAGTGGAACCTGCCATGCACTTAAGGCCAGCCACAGACATACCGCTGCAAGACCTGCCATACCAGAAATACTCCTGAGAGCTCCCTTTGCCAGAATCCTGCTGACGATTTCCTGCGTGCAGTACAAAAACAGTGCCGCATACAGAAGTGTTTTTAAACTGTAGATTACTTTTGCGGCCCAGAGCTTTTTCATATCAAGAGGAAGTGTTCCCATGATCCTGTTTTTTACTCTTTTTTCCCGCTGTTCCGTGAATGCCGTGCTAAGCAGAAGCAGCACGGGAAAGAATGTGGTATACCACCAGTTATACTGATTTGTCTGATAATAAACTGCATCCTGACCTGAAAATAGGAACGAAATCAACAGACTGACGAGAGGCACGGCCCAGAATAATTTTGCCGACACCGTGTGTCTGTTCTTCAGCCCTTCTGCTTTGATATATGCCTGCATCATGCCGCCCTCCCCCTGTTCTTTCTCACAACTTCGGTAAACAAGACTTCCAAATCTTTTCCCTGCTTCATCCCGCCCTGGTATCCGAGCACACCGTCCGAAATGATTCCCACATAATCCGCCACCTGCTCAACCTCGCTTAAAATATGGCTTGAGACGATGACCGTAATTCCTTCATGGGCAAATCCACGGATCAGTTCTCTCAACTCCTGTATACCGAAAGGATCCAGCCCGTTCGTCGGCTCGTCAAGGATCAGCAGGGACGGGTGATTCAGAAGTGCAGCCGCAATTCCCAGCCTCTGCTTCATCCCCATCGAAAACTGACCGGCCCGTTTCTTCCCAGTATTTTTTAGGTCCACAATTTCTAGTACCTCCTGAATACGCCTCTTCGGAAGTCCCAGCAGAAGCGTCCGTACCTCCAGATTTTCCTCCGCCGTCAGATTTTCATAGAGAGGGGGCTGTTCGATCAGAACACCCGTTTCCTTAAGACTGTCCCTGGTCCATCGCTTTCCCCGAAAATAAATCTCCCCTTCATCCGGCCGCATCATTCCCGAAAACATCTTCATAAGCGTCGATTTCCCGGCCCCGTTTGGACCAAGCAGGCCGTATACACAGCCCTGTGGCACCTTCAGGGATATCCCCTTTAATACCTTCTGCCGGGCAAAACTCTTGCTGATTCCATTCGTCTCTAATATAAATTCACTCATATCAGTGTCCTCCTAATTACATTCTGTATTTGATAAAATAATCATACAAAAAGAATATAAGGAATTTATAAGGGTGGGGATTTTCTTTCAATTGGAGGGACGCCCGCCAGACCCCGCAGCAGGATGCCCGCAGGGCGGCTGCGCTGTTGTAAAGCAGAACGCTTTGATAAGCAGCAGTAAGAGGATACGCGCAGAGCCGGACGGAACCAGCCGCCATTCGCCGCTTAATCTGGTGATTAGGCGGCTCAGACGGCTTTAAAAATTGCTTCGGAAGCAATTTTTATCCGTTCGGCTCTGCGTGTATCCTCTAACTGCTGCTAATCTCGCTCGATGCATTTGCAACAGCGCAGCCGCCCTGCGGGCATCCTGCTGTGGGGTCTGGCAGGCTAGTTCATCCGATTGGAAGAAAGTATGGTCCCCGTGGAACGAATTCCAGAAATATAAAGTTCTACGTCTCTTGTTTGGAATATAGAGGGACGGTAAAAATTTCTCCACATCTGGGGCATATGGCTTGTATGACGGGGGGATCAATATCATTGATGCGGTTATACATATCCTGGAGATATGCAAAGTCTGCGGTGTATAGTCTTTCGATCAGGTTTGCATTTATTACTTCGATTCCTTCCAGTTCTGTAACTACTTTGGACAAAAGCACAATCGTGAAATACTCCTGATTGCTTAGGACGCGGGGATCTCTCATTGCCGAGATTTCATCACCTGCTGTTGCAAGGCGCATTTCACCTTTTATATGGAGACCGCCGTTTTCATCAAGATATCCTCTTGGTAATTTAAATTCGTAAACTGTTGTCATTTATTCAACACTCCTTTTCTCTGACCGGTATGTTTTTTCTTTATGAACTGCACTCTATGGTATGTTGTGTGATACGGAAAATTACAAATTCTGCGGGTCTGGACGGGGCGATTCCAATATTCATTATTAATCTGCCGTTTTTGATATCATCCGGTGACATGGTTGCCGGACCGATCTCTATAAAGTAGCTCTCACTTGGTGATGCTCCTGCAAACATGCCGTTACGGAACAAAGTATTCAGAAAACTGTCAATCGAAAGGCGAACTCGGTTCCAAAGGTTAGCATCATTCGGTTCAAATGCCACCCATCCAGTATTTGCCTTAATGCTTTCCTCCACGTAAATAAACAAACGTCTGATATTGACGTATTTAAAGGTTGTATTTGCACTCGCCGTCCTTGCTCCCCAGATGCGGATCCCCTGTCCCGGCAGCGCACGGATCAGGTTGATTCCTTTCGGATTCAGGATATCCTGCTCCCCCTTGTTAAAATTAATATTCAGGCCGGTGCATGCTATCGTCTCATTTGCCGGGGCCTTATGTACGCCCCTGCACATATCGGTACGGGAATAGACTCCCATAACGGCCCCTGACGGAGGAAAATATCCCGGTTTCTTATTGGCGCGGTCAAGATTCTGTATCCAGGGATGATATATTGCTGCGTAAGTGCTGTCTATCATCTCTCTGAACTCAATCAGTTTTCTAACATCAGAGATATCCCTCGGCATATCGAGGACTGCAAACCTGCTCTGTATGCTCTCACAGTGGGCAACCAGAGAATTGATTACCTCTGGGATATTGACACCCGGAACCGCTATAATACTCACTGTATTATTCTCAAGAAATGCCTGGATTCCGGTTCTTTTTCCCGGCCCTTCATCTGTACCAGTAAAAGTGGATGCTGTAATATTCTCTTTTGTACCGTCAGCGCCGCCCTCCAGCCGGATTGAACAATTTCCCTCTCCTAAAAGAGCCTCCACCGGATTCCCCGGCAATGGTATATCTTCCCCCTCATTTGGGCCTTTGTACTGTAACTTTACCAAACGGCTGTCCTGCAGTCTGCGGCCTATATAATTAGCCGATTCTGGGTGAAGATTTAATTCCGCGAACTCTTCTACTTCATCATCATACATTACCCGGATGGTAAGTCCTTTCTTACTATCTTCTACAAAATGTAATTCGACCCGATTCCCCCAGTTCCCCTCATTGGCCGCCGTTACGGAAAGCTGACCATTATCATATGAGGCTGGCCTCGCATCAGACGGCAGTACACGTGCAACATAGCAGCGGCTTCCACCGTTTTGAAAAAACTGTTCTACTGCGCCTGCCAGATAACGGTATTCTCCAAATGCAGCTTCATTTAAGTAACCTCCGAATTTACGTGTGAATTCCGGATAAGTCAGAATCAGAATCGGAGCTCCCGCAGCGGTCCCCCTCTCTGCCAGACCTACAAATCCGGCCACACTTGTTGCTACGCCCTCCATTGAATGCGGCAAATTTTCATATTCCTCCACATATACTCCCGGCGATAAATATTCTGCCATTTCTTTTCTCCTTTCCTGCTGCAGGCACTTTGAAGCAGGCCCGACCCACGCTTTTTGTACCTTCCAATTGTATCTGTATCTATCTTATCATAAATCAGGAGGATTTCACTGATATTATTTTGTTTGTCCTAAATCTCTTAAATCTGCCACAAGAAGGCTTCCACAAAAAAACTTGCAAAATAATGTATGAAAATAGATACTTAACTTGCGTATTCCTGTTTTTATGGTAAAATATTCACGTAATAAGATTTCACACCCTGTGCACCGGCAGTACAAATACCGCCCTGACTGTCCCGACCATCCGGCAGCCACTGCACAGTAAGCATAAGAATAGCAAGGAGGAACGCATATGTACTATTTTAGAAAAGTAACAGATGATTTATATTGGGTTGGTGGCAATGACAGGCGTCTGGAGTTATTTGAGAATCTTTTTCCAATTCCAAACGGTGTATCATACAATTCTTACCTGCTGATGGATGAAAAGACCGTGCTTTTTGATACCGTGGATACATCTATCGGAAGACAGTTTCTGGAGAATATCGAGGCTGTACTGGACGGCAGGTCACTTGATTACCTGGTAATCAACCACATGGAACCGGATCACTGCTCTCTCATTGATGAGCTTGTGATACGCCACCCGGATATGAAGATCATCGGCAATGCCAAGACATTCCCTATGATCGGCCAGTTTTATGATCTGGATCTGGAAGGGAAGACGGTCACGGTCAAGGAGGGGGAGACCTTCTCCAGTGGAAAGCATACTCTGCACTTCGTGATGGCCCCTATGGTACACTGGCCGGAAGTCATGATGACTTACGACGAGACTGACAAAGTACTCTTCTCCGCCGATGCATTCGGAACCTTTGGTGCAATGAACGGGACAATCTTCAATGATGAGATTGATTTTGACCGCGACTGGCTGGATGATGCCCGCCGTTATTACACCAATATCGTTGGAAAGTACGGCGTACAGGTACAAAATGTCCTGAAAAAAGCATCTGCTCTCGATATACAGTACATTTGCCCTCTGCACGGTCCTGTCTGGAGAAGCAATCTTGCCTACCTGCTTGAAAAATACAATACATGGAGCACCTACAAACCGGAAATGCAGGGCGTTATGATCGCCTATGCATCCATGTACGGCAATACAGAGAATGCGGTAAATGTTCTGGCTGTCAAGCTTGCTGACGCAGGTGTCAAAGAGATTAAAATGCACGATATTTCCAGAACACATGTATCTCAGCTGATCTCCGATAGTTTCAAATACAGCCATCTGGTACTTGCGGCTCCAACATATAACGGCGGCATTTATCCGGTCATGGCGAATTATCTCGACGATATGAAGGCACTGAGTGTACAGGGACGTACAGTTGCAGTGCTCGGCAATGGAAGCTGGGCCCCGATGTCTGCGAAGCAGATGGAGGCTAAGATCAGCGAGATGAAGAACATGACTCTTTTGACCGATAATTTTGCAGTAAAGTCCGCACTGAAGGGTACACAGATGTCAGAGCTCGATGCTCTGGTGGAAAAACTGGTGGAGAGTATACTGTAATTCTAGAAAAGAAAAGTAAAGAAGATAATAAAAAGTCTGGCCTCCAAAACTGCCAGACTTTTTATATACTTCGTCAACTATTGATATTGTTTTTGCTTCGAATTATATAGCAAAACGCTCACTCCTGCTTTTTTCTCCTGTCAAACCACACCAGTCCCAGAAACAGCAGAACCCCAGCTATGGTAAGCAGAATTCCCGTTTTTACCCCCGGCACATGGTATTTCAGTTCGATTTCATTCGCCCCTTCTGTTACCGGTACCGCCATCAGGGCATTGGCCGCTTGTTTTATTTCGACCTCTTCCCCGTTTACACGGGCAGTCCACCCGTCATCGTACGGGATTGTCAGAAGCATGATGCCGGCCTCATCTGCGGTATAGTTTCCTTTTACATGGCCGTCATCGAAAATCTCTGTCGTCATTTCTTTACTCTTTAATTCACGTATCACATCCTCAAACAAGGACTGATCCAGATGATAGAAATAAGAGGTCGCATCCTGCTCTGTCCCGCTGTAACGATCCAGTGTAATTGTATGTTCCTCATTCCCATTTCCTGCATTAAATATCTTGTAACTAAGCCATGTAGAATAATCGCAGCGGTACTCCCCGTCAATAGAGAGTGCCAGATCCTGCATCTCTGTGTCAATATATCCATACAGAAGATCCCCTGTCCCGGCCGATGGGATATGGAAATTCAGAGACTGGTCTGTCAGGCTGGCCTCCGGCTCTATTTTCTTATAGAGATCCACTTTTCTTCCGAGAATATTGGAAAACAATTCGTTCTGGTATATAAACGGATCTTCCGATTCCACCTTGTCATACACGGACCCGGCCGCCAGCATTCCTGCCCCCAGCACATACGGGTTCCGGTATACCGCTTTCTGATTTGCCTCCGGAATAGAGGATACTTTTTCATAACCCGCCACGTTCTCCGCAGACAGCAGGTATTTTACACCGAACAATGAATCGGCAGGCAGCACGGATTCTGACACAATACTCAGGTCCCGTTCTGTCGAGTATCCGATATCCAGAAGCATATCACCGACCGCTGAATCATAGGTAGAAGAATAATGATTCAGTCCCCGGTATCCATAAACCATTGCCTCATTCAAATATGCAGAGCAGCGGTTTGGCTCAAGATAACGCTTCTGAAGTGTATCCATCCTGTAAAAGACGGAATCTTCGCTCTCCTGTACTGAGCGTATCTGTGCCTCTGACTGGTTTACATAGTCCTGATACGCCTCATTCTCCGGATTCCACTGATAGTTGATTTGGAAGGTAATTGCACCGTTGATTACAAATTCCACGGCTAAAACAACCGGTAACAGGTACCTGACCCACTTCTGGTATGCAGCCAGAAGGAAAAGCAGGCAGTATATTGCCAGAAAAACAAATGTAACTTTCAGATATCCCTGTCCATACACATTGTAGAAATAAAATCCGATAAAAAGCAGAAGCAATCCCCCATAAATCGCGGACATCTTCTTCATCTCCTGCCCTTCCGCAAATTCAGCTGCACCTCTGGCAGCCAGATATATCAGAAGGAATACGGCAACGAAGCTGAACCTGTAGCGATAGCTCCCTGCATACCGGAAACCGCTCCACACACATTCTAACGGGATAAACCAACAGCTCACCAGCATGAAAATCACTGCAATACCTGATAACAGTTTTTCCTTACCGGGTATCCTGCCCGATATAAAATAGTACAGAACCAGTCCCAATGCAGGCAGGCCGCAATACAAGGAAACGGTCGGCACGACACTGCCCAGTGCAAAGCCTCTGAATATGTCTAAAAAGGATCCATTGACAGCCGGTGCAAAGATTGACAGACTGAACACTTCTTTCCCATTCTGCAGCCCTTTTACGATCGGATAGAAAATAAAACAGCTCCCCAGAACACCACTCAGCATTACAAGGCCGGCCCGTACGGTATCTGCAATAACCTTTTTCCATTCGCCTTTCTCTCCCGATTCCGGCATGGACAAGATTCTCTCATAGAGGAAATAGCATCCTGCAAAAATCCCCGTCATATAGCCTGTATACCAGTTGATCGCAATGCTGAGCAGGACTGTGATAAAAAGGCCCGTCTTTTTCTTATCCGTAACAAACCGGTATACATTCCATAAAAGAAGTGGCAGTAAGATCACTCCGTCGAGCCACATAATATTGGAAGACTGTATCATGACATACTGCATCAGCCCATAGGACACAGACAAGAGTATCCGAATCCTTAAGGACAGCACCGGGAAACGTCTTGACAGGAAGAAGTCCATCGTAATTCCGGCAAGTCCGAGTTTCACCGTGTTCAGAATAAACAGGAAAAGGGGAATCAAAGCTTTCGGGAAGAAAACAACAAACAAATTGAGTGGGCAGCCCAGATAATACCCGAAAAGCGCCATAAGAGAGCCACCCATTGATTTTGAAAAGGAATAACCGAGATGTGCCTTCCCAAGAAGGACGTCCTGATAAAATGCAAAATAATCGACATATTGAATGTCCTGATCCCACAACATATTAGATTTCGTCCCAAAAGGATAGATGCCGCTCACTGCATGTATGATCATAAACAAGCCCGTGATGCATATAAAGATAATTCCCATCACTGCAAGATTCTTTTTTCTGTTTTCATGTAGTTCCCTATTCTTCAACATGGATGATTAAACTCCTATTCCTTTTTATATCTTTCTCTCCACACAGGAAAAACTCTGTATAATGAAATACGGCTGAGGAAAACCCAGCCGCATTTCTTTCAATTCCTACTGGAACTGACTCTGTCCGGGATAGTTTACTGCTATATAGCTTTTCCCGCGGTTTACTTTTATTTCATTCCCATTCATATCCACAAGGTGCAAATCGGACCTTTCATTATTAGCATCCTTGTACCAGTGTATTTTCTGGACAGCCCCGTTTGATACATAGTATCCGGTATAATTATTTCCGCCATTCCAGTTCAGCTGCTTATGTCCGATATCGTCTCTCACAGAAATATCTGTCTCCAGTACGAACACATTTGTGAATGCCAGCTGTGTCTGGGTGCTTTCGTCCATCTGGGGATTGCCGTTGATCTGTTTCAGATACGTCTTAGATACCTCATCATATGTCAGTGTTGCTGATGCCGCTCCGAAATCAATGCTGACTGTCTTACAGTCAGAACCTTCCGGCTTAAGCTGTTCATTTACCCCGTTGAAATTGAATGCAGTACCCTTCTTATCGTCTGCCAGATCTGTTCTTCTTCCCTCGGACTGTACCACTTCTGCAAACCTTGTACCGTCAAAATATCCGGTGTGCTCCAGAGAATAGCCCTTATTCAGCCTGTCCTGATCACGCCCAAACAATCCCCCTGCATTATTAATCCCGTCATACTGGTCCAGATTCAATGCCTCCAGATAGTCAGCAATGCTGTCATCAATTCCCCAGTTTACATAGAATGCGTCATAAGTTTCTGAAAACGCCGGGAAATAATAGCGGCAGCTTCTGATCGCACAAATCTTCGGAACGGTTGTATAGTCCCCGTAGACTGCCATTAAACGTGTCACATCACCTTCTACCGGAATCTCATAGATAATGTCAGCCTTTCCGGTTCCATACTGCGGGAGCGCGTCCTGCACATTGTTAACCATGACTGCTACGGGTCTTTTGCCGATTGCCCCATCAGTCAGGTCGCCAAGCCCTGTCAGAAGATTCTGATTCGCTGGTGCTTCTTCCGGCTCTTTAGTCTCAACCGGTTCTGTTTTCTTCGATTCTTCTGTTTTTTCTTTCTTCGTTTCTTCTTTTGGCGCTTCTGTTTTTTTCTTACATCCTGCCATACTGAAAATCATCAGCATAACCAGAAGGACAACGCCTGCTCTTTTTAACCTCTTCATATTCATACCCCCTTGGTAAAATATTGAAATATTTCTAATTAAGTATGCTGCCTCTTACATTTTAGCAGATACACCATGAAATGCAACCCGTTAATCTTCTATTGCTTCCTCCAGATTGCTCTCCCTGCATAAATATATCGGCCTGTTCTTCGTTTCCAGATAGGTCTTGGACAAATACATACCCAGAATCCCCATACAGAGCAACTGGATTCCTCCCAGCAACAGGATAATGCAGGTCATGGACGGCCATCCTGCCACTGGATCCCCAAAGCAGAGTGTCTTTACCAGTATAATAACCATGAACAGAAACGCCACTGCACAAAACACGATGCCAAGTACTGATGCCATCGCAAGAGGTGCCGTGGAAAATCCGATGATCCCCTCCATACTGTAACGGAAAAGCTTGAAAAAGGACCATTTCGTCTCTCCCGCCCTGCGCTCTACATTCTCGAACTCAATCCATTTCGTTTTATATCCGACCCAGCCGAAAATGCCTTTTGAAAAGCGGTTATATTCACTCATTTCAAGAATCGCATTCTTAAACTTCCGGTTCATCAGACGGTAATCCCTCGCCCCATCCATGATCTCCGCAGAAGAAATCTTATTCATCAGTCCATAGAACCTGCGTGCAAAGAACGACCTTATCGGCGGTTCTCCCTTTCTCGTTACCCTGCGGGTGGCAGCTGAATCATACCCTTCCTCTGTCACCGCCTTCAGCATCTCCGGCAAAAGCGACGGGGGATCCTGAAGATCTGCATCCATCAACGCAACATAGTCGCCGTCAGAATTTTTCAGGCCGGCATAGATAGCAGCCTCCTTCCCAAAATTTCTGGAAAAAGAAAGATATTTCACCCTCTCATCTTTCTTCGCCAGATCTTTCACGATTTTCAATGTATTGTCCTTCGAACCGTCATCTATAAAAAGAACTTCCATTTCATATGTTTCAAGCTGGGTACATATCTTCTGAAACTCCTCGTAGAAATACGGGAGCACTTCCTCTTCATTATAGCAGGGAACAATCAACGTTACTTTTTCTCTCTTCATCTCACTCTTCCTTAGTCTGTAAATAAAGTTTCTCTATCTCTTCTTTAAACAGGGCTATTTTCTTTTCAAGACAGCCCTGACTCCCATATCTGCAATCTCCGTGACAAGCGGTTCCTTCATAGCCAGCAGCAGACCGCCGTAACTCCCGAAAAATAAGAATGCAGCAATCAGCATGGTTACGAACGGTCCCAGATCCGTGGAAGTCTTAAGCAGTACAGACAGGATACTCGCAGCAGCCAGCGCGAAAGCTACCTTTCCAACCCTGACATCTGTCAGCAGTCCCTTAAGCATATCTTTCAGGTACACACACTGAATTATAAGTACCACAAGCTCTGCCATAACCGTTGCAAACGCCGCCCCCGCAGATGCAAAGTGGGGAATTAGGAAAAGATTCAGCACAAAATCCACAACTGCCCCTGCCACGACAGATATCAGCACCTTATCCTCCCTGCCCATCGGCGTCAGAATCTGGATTCCTGTAATATTAGACAACCCGATCAGCAGTACAGTAAGCATCAGCAGCTGCATGGGAAACGTGGCTGGCAAAAATGGTTCTTTCGACAGGATCAGTATCGATTCCCTCGCAAAAATTATAAAGAACACCATGAGTGCACTTCCGGCAGTCACGACAAATCTAACCGCTTTCACGACCGTTTTCCGGAATGCTTCCATCTCCCCCTTTTCGATATAGAAAGATAATCTTGGCAGAAGCACCGTTCCTAAAGAGGTTACCACATTTACCAGAACGGTTTTTACCTTAATGGCTGCATTATAGTATCCGACATCCGTATCTGTCTTCATAAAGCCAAGCATTACCATGTCCAGATTCAAATAAATACTCGCTGCCGCGGACATAAAGAAAAAAGTCAGTATCGGCCTGATATGGCGTTTGAAATCATAGCTCGCCGTCTTCTTTAGGGAAACAAACTTCTTCATGTTAATAAAATTCAAAATACCGGAGCCATAACTCGCAAAGGCACTGACTGCACCGTATATAATATAATCTTTCGGTGAATGCACAAAAGCAAACATCAGGACGAGGCCCACTACCTTAAATCCAAGCGCACAGAACGTAATGTAAGAATACTGTTCAAGGGCGCTGTAAAGCCATTGAATCCCCATTGTATTTAACACAATGGAAAAGCTGACAACAGTCAGCAGGATTCTCTGCTCATTGAATTTCGGGATCACGGCAAGACTCAGGAAAAATGCCACATAAATCGCCGCTGTCGTAATCCCATTGATAATCAGCAGTTCTTGTACCGTAGCCGAAAGCTTCTCCCTGTCGTCCCTGACCTTTGCACACGCACGAATCCCATACGTAGGCACCCCCAGAGATGCAAACATTGTAAAGTATGAGACAACAGAAATCGCAAAAGCTACTTTACCGCTCCCGTCAACCAACAGTACCCTGGAAATATACGGGAATGTAATGAGAGGAAAAATGATTGCCGAAACTGTCAGCAGGGCATTCATAATAAAGTTAAACTTTATGGAATGTATCTTCATGTCTAGTCTTCTCCTATGCGGTTGCGTTTCTTACAGAATCTCGCAACCCAGGTATATCCTTTGAAATGCAGTCTTCTAAACATCCGCAGACTGCCGCTTTCCATTCCCGCCCTCTCATAAATATCTGCACTCTTATTCTTGAGTTCTCTATCAAAAGTGATAAACTTTTTCCGGATCTCCATATCATCCTCCGGAAAACTCATAAATATTGTGATCTGATCGCCGATCATCTGTGCAGTCCTTTTTCCGATATACTCAACTTTCTCAGGTGAACAACTCTGTTTCATGCTCTCATAAAATTCTGTCAGATGCATGATCACATCGATATGGTTCTGCATATGCCGCTGATACCCCTGAATACTGACGCTCTGCGTCATGACGGCAAGCCGGTACATGTATACGGTCAGGTCCAGATATTGCACGGTCTTTACATAAGGCACTGGGAACAGGATATACTCCACATCCACATAGAAGCAATGTTCATCCAAACGGATATGATTCTCTTTTAATACCGAAGTCCTGATAACGAGTGCGTGCATGCTCATCTGTCTGATTTTACATGCTTCTTCAAAATCCCAGACCTCTCTTCCTGCAAATTCTCTGAACTCTACTGGTGTCAGTTCACCTGTCGTATCGTTCACCTCGTTATAGTTCGTCACCACGTATTCCGCTGTGCATGACTTTAAAGCCTGTACCATCCTGACAAAATCTTCCGTATTTACCCAGTCATCTCCGTCAACAACCTTGAAATAGGCACCGCGCGCTTCCTCAATTCCGCGGTTAATGGTGGAACCATGTCCGCCGTTCTCCTTGGAGATTACGCGGAAAGTCTGTGGATATTTTTCCTCGTATTCCTTCCCGATCTGCGCGGTATTATCCTTTGATCCGTCATCCACGACCAGCACTTCAATATCCTCTAAAATCCTCTCATCTAGAAATGAATCCAGTGTCTGGTTCAGATACTTCTCCACGTTATAAGACGGGATCGTAACTGTTAATACTTTCTCCATAGTTTATCTCCTATTTTTTCCTTATCATACTAATCGTTCAGAATCAGAAACTACTGTCCTTTCATACGGTCTTTCGCTTTTCGCATACCGGAAAGCAGATTCATCACACGGTACATCCTCCGTTTCATAAAAAAGAGCAGAATCTTATCCTTTCCGGACAGCTCGCTGATATAAGGATTCTTCATGATATCCGGATATTTTGAGACTGCATATTTCCGAAATCTGTCCAGCCATATGCTCTTTGTATCTGCCAGAATAATCTCCTTTGACGGAATAAAATAACAGTGCTGGAAAACCAGATATTCCAGTTCTTTTTTAAATTCCTCTTCCAGATGCTGCCCGTTAAAGTAATCCATCAGGAAATTCATCACATAGGTGCGGTCCTTATAGCTCCTTTCGAAGTTATTGCTCCGCATAATGGAACCCTGCCGCAGCATATAATAGTACTTGGGCGAATCTCCCACATACCCGATCTTTTGGGCTTTTATAATAAATCTCGGAGTTGTCGCCAGATCTTCATAGTGAAGCCCTTCCGGATACCGGATTCCCGATTCATCCCAGAATGCCTTGCTGTATAAGCAGCAGCATGCCGAAGGCGACTTGATCAAAAGTTCCGGATTCGATCTTGCATTCATACACTGATTCTGAGGAAAACCATAGTGGTACCGGTCTCTGCGCCCAGTATCCTCTTCGATGGATTCAAAATCAAAGAACACCATGTCCGCATGCAGTTCTTCTGCACAGAAGACAGCCTTTTCCACCATATCGGGTGATACCGTGTCGTCACCGTCTACAAAAAACAAATATTTCCCGTGAGCCTGCTCTGCCCCCTTGTTTCTTGCATCACTCAGGCCTCCATTTTCCTTATGCAGAACCTTCACTCTGGAATATTTTTCGGCATACTCATCACAGATTCCGGCGCTTTTATCCGTCCCGCCGTCATCTACCAGAATAATCTCTGTCTTCGCATAGTTCTGTGCAAGAAGGCTTTCCACGCATCCTTCTATATACTTTTCAATATTATAAACAGGAACAATTATACTGGCTAACTCCATCGCATACTCCTTATTGATATAATAAATATTTCTGCTGCTTTTTCAGCTGTTCCAGACTATAGTCAGATCCCTCGCCGATACGGACTGCTTCTCTGTCCTGTTCCTGCCTGTGAGACAGAATGAAGGAAGCCCACTCCTCCGGACTCTTTTTCAGGGATAAAAACCAGCAGTGACCAGTTATTTTTGCCTCATCTGTAATCGTATCACTCATCAGGCAGGGCAGTCCTGCACACTGAGCCTCCACACCGACAGTCGGAAGTCCCTCAAAATTAGAAGGGAGAACAAAAAAATCCATTCCCTGAAACAGCCTGTCAGCATCCTTTCGAAATCCCAGAAGCTTTACACTGTCTTCCAGCCCCTTTTCCCTTACAGTCTCTTTTACCTGCTCAAACCGGACCCCCGTGCCTACAAGCAGAAGTACAGCTTCGGGGCACCTTTTTTTCAGTGCTTCAAAAACGTCAATTAAAAAGAAGTGATTCTTCTGATAAACGAAGTTTCCCACATGGCCCACAACAAACTGGTCAGTTATCCTCAATTCACCGCGTATCTCTTCTCTTATTTCCACATTGTGTTGAAATCTCCCCGTATCCACTGCGTTAAAGATCACAGAAAAATCAGGGGACTCAACAATCTTTGCCGGGAACATCCACAACCCAGCCTTTTTAGAACATCCATAATAATCAGTGGCCGTCCTGTACAGGGTCAGCCGGCAAATATAATGGATAATATCAAATATTTTACGTTTCAACGCGCTTTCAATGTCGTTCCCACTTGAATGGCTGTGCAGAAGGATGCGATTCACACGCATCTTCTTCGCGGCCCATGCCGCCGCACAGTCAATCGCAGTGGATATGTTCAGATATACAATATCATATCTTCCCTGTTCTATAATCTTACAGACCTGTCTGTACTGTTTCACCGGATGCTTTAAACTGGCTATTGCAAAAATTCTTGATTTCCGCTCTCTTAGATAACTTTCCAATTCCGGGTCGATTTCATTCGTGAGAAAGTCAATTCCTACATCATCCCCCCGCACATTTTCAAGAAAGTTCAGAAGGTATTTATCAATTCCACCGCTCCTGCCATCCATGATAAAGCCTGCCAATACTCTTTTCATCACTGCTTCTCCATGTTTTCCTGTATCTGTACAAAACTGCCGCCTTCCTTAACTGTATAATGCATCAGATATCCCAGGAAGGTCCAAAGTGCAAAGCTTCCCGGTGAATTCGTATACAGTCCGTCTAATAAAAATAACATTGATATTGCCGCTATTATAACGCATGCACTCAGTACGGCAATATAGTTCCTGTCTTCCGCCTTAACAAAGCGCTGCCCGCGCCACCAGCGTATCAGTACCAGAATCATGAATGCAGCGTAAATTACAAATCCTACGATCCCCTGATAAGCAAGGATGTTCAGATAAGTATTGTGAAGGCTCACGTACTCACCCTGCGGATTATTAATCAGATAGCTGTCCGGCAGTCTGTCTTTCACAAATGGAAGAAACGAATTGTATCCAGTTCCCAGAACCGGCTTCGTCTTCCACACTTCCAGTCCCCCCGTCCAGAGTGCTATCCTGCCGCTGCTGAAATCATCCTTTACCCCCTGTTTCCTGCTCTTATCATGTCTGGTCTGCTGATCATTCAACGTTTGCTTTGGTTTCCCTGCCGCGTTCTTTTTCAATTTGATATCCATCTGCTTCTGCACCTGCGTGCTGACCTCTGACTTCAGGTAAGACGATCCCCCCAGAAATGCAGCCGCGAACACTGCCATCACAACAAGACTAATGCAGACCCCTTTAATTTTACTCTTTTTCATAACAGCCGAATAAATAAACCAGAACCCCACTGCCGCGATCAAACAAACTTCCGCTGTCCGGGAATCACTAAAGACCAAATAACCGCAGTTTAATACTATCATGATGATGTATAAGATTTTCTTTAAAAGCCCTTTCTTTTCCAGTAAAAAATATAGACACATCAAAATAGCAGCTGTGCTCAATACACCGCCGTAATTTGGATCTGTATAAACTCCCCAGAGACGCTCCCATCTGAATCCCGCAAACATGGTCTCACCATCTCCTGTAAACCATGCCTTGTAGTAAAGAGTCTTCATCATAATAAGTCCCGCTGCCGCGGAAAGCGCACCATATATCATGATAATATGGGCCACAACAGTAAATTCTTTTTTATATGCCTGCACAGACCTTGAACTATCACAGGCGTAAAGCAGGAAGAACAACATTCCCGTCCATATCAGCCACTTCAGATCCGACGCCGCCTGCCCGTAAGACCGGTTCACGATTATGGACAGAAGAAAACTAGCGCAGAATAAGCCCAGCACAATCCAGCCCGGTGTCTTTATATAGTCCCTGAAAAAAATCAGCCTTCCCAACAAAGTCAGCATTCCAAGAACCAGACAAAGCTTCACAAGCAATGGCTGTATCGGAGATGAATACAAAAATACATTAAAAGTAGCTAGTCCCAGTAGTAAATATGTGATTTTAAAGCTCCACTCCAGTATACGAACGTAATCCTTTTTAATAAGTCTCAATAATCCTTAAACCCCTTTTCTTTGCATCTGGATCATCCCATGAATCATCCTGCTAATTTTTATCCCCCTTGCTTTCTCTCTATGCTATCTTATACTTTTTTCATCCTAAAATCAAGTTTTTGTCAGGAATCCAGATTCGACCTGAATTTTCATTTTTCGTATTTTGTCATAAGATGCCCAGTGTATCTGCGATTTCCACGGCAATTTCATCAAGTTAATATTTTTTTATCATCTCCTCATGTCATTGCCGACCCCCGTCTTCCATCTTTTTGAGGTCAAAGACTTCATCCCCAACCAGCAGGTAGGCACACCAGTATCCTGGCTAAAATTTTACCAAATTTAACATTTCCTTTATAAATATCGACAAACATAAATAATTGAGGAATTCACAATGGCACGATATTGCATAACATTATACACTACCTTCTATTCACCTCATCTTTTTTTAGAACTTTAAATAAATCTTTTCTATACATACCCACATATATTCCAATCACTACTACTGACAGTAATAAACAGATAACATAATTATTTAGGAATACTAATCTCCAAGCCAAACTAAAACCTATAAATAATATTATACAAAAATAGAATTTACCTGAAATACTTACTAATTTCATTTTACTTAGTACAATAATAACTCCAGTAATAGCTGCTACATACCCTAAAAATGTTCCTATAGCAGCCCCTTCAATTCCAATTGCCGGAATAAGCAACGCATTGATAAGAACATTGGTTATTGCTCCAACTCCTAAAATAATAACGCTCGGCCATGTCTTTTTAACTACCAGAAACTGATTTACAACCACTTGATATAGCATTAGTAACAACGGCGATACAAATAAATAAGGCATAACAATATACCCTGCCAAATACGCCTCCGAAAACAAAAGTTTAAAAACAACTTTACTAAGGGATGCCATAAGCATTCCTGTGGAAAATGTAATTATTCCTAAATACTCAAAAATATTAGAGGTCATTTTAACCTGATCATTATCTTTCATGGTTGAAAATGCAAAAAATTGCCACCCCCCTGCAAATGCCGTATAAATGAGTTGACTAATCTGTCCAATCTTAGCGCCTACTGCATAAATACCATTCCATTCTGTACCAATCAATTTAGAAATCATCAATCTGTCTGATGAGTTAAATATCCAGTAAACTAGAAAATTTGGTACTAAAGGCAATGCAATTATCAACATATCTTTCAAATATCTTTTATTTATTTTAAAACTGAACCATTTTCGATTTAGAACAATAAAAATAATTTCTACAGATAATGCAGCCAGAATAGAAGCCAGTGGCAGAGCGATAATATAGTATCCCTTTAGTAATAATGGTATAGATATACTATAAGATATTACCGGACTTAAAAAATTCGTAATAAGATAAATTCTACGCTGATTCCGCATACGTGTCGGTGCTGAAACGATAGAATTAGTAGCACCAATAAGGATACTCATTGCAGAAAGACACAACAAATTCGCATATTTACGATTGCTAAAAAAAACAGCGGCCAGTGGCTTTCTCAATATTATCATGGCTATAAAAATAATTACTGAAGTAATAAATGTAAATGTCAATGCAGTTGAGCAGATTTCTTTTTTATACTCTTGACTGCTATTTTCAAAAAACATACGAAATAAAGCATCATACATCCCCATTATTGCAAGCGCTTGACCAAAAGAAACTACTACTGTGGATATATCATTTAACCCAAAATAAAAGGTATTAGGCATCATTCTGGTAACAATTGGTAGCATAATAAACGGAACGATTTTACTAATCATTCCGCCTAATCCATACACGAGAAAATTTTCTATAAAAAGTTTAAATCTATTCATTCTTATCTTCCGATCTCTTTTTCGACAGTTCTTCAAATTCATCCTTCAATAAAGCCAGCCAAATTAGATTTTCAAAATCACCCTTTTTGTTTTTAACATGATCCAGAAAAACACCTTCGTTTCTAAATCCTATTTTATTATAAAATTTCTGTGCTCGAATGTTACTACTTCTAACATACAAATATACCTTGTGCAAATTCAATTCATCAAAAGCCAATTTTAAAATCTCCATTGTTGCAAATTTTGCTGCTCCACCTCCTATTGCAGCTCTCTTTAAGACAATTGCATACTCTGCATTGCTATCTAAACTCGAAATATTTTTTAGGCTAATGGTCCCCAAATATTCATCACTATCTGTACAAACTGCACGATTTAATGTAATACTCTCGTCTTCATTTGATTTATTAATAAATTGGAGACAATCGTCTATTGTCATGTGCATAAAATCTGCAGCCATATGCACTACAACTTCCTGGTCATGCATCCATTCTAACATGCAAAAGGCATCTTTTTCCTTTAATCTTCTTAAATACATAATAATTTCCTCTATTCAAATTCATTTATTGAATCAATCACGTATCTTATTTCTTCATCTGTCATACCATAATACATAGGAATACTTAGTTCCGTAGCTGAAATTTCCTCTGCAATTGGATACGTTCCCTTTGGTATATTTAAATCCTGATATGCCTTTTGAAGATGTAATGGTATTGGATAATGCTTATTAGTCCCAATCCCTCTTTCTTCCAAATATTGCTCTAGCCGATCTCTATCTCTACAACGAATTGCAAAAATATGCCATACATGTTCAACCTCGTCTATTATCTTAGGTAATAGTACTTTAGAATTTTTTATTTCAGTTAGGTATCTGCGTGCTATTCTTTGCCTTTCTTTATTCCATTTGTCTAAATATTTTAATTTGATATATAGCAATGCCGCTTGAACTTCATCTAACCTTGAATTGTTCCCTTGATAAATATGATTATATTTTTCAATAGAACCATAATTAGATAATGCTCTTATTGTTTCTGCAAGATTCTCATCATCAGTAACAACAGCTCCTGCATCCCCCAGTGCCCCCAAATTTTTTCCTGGATAAAAACTAAAGGCAGCAGAAATTCCAAATCGTCCTATTTTTGTTCCCCTATATATTGCACCATGAGCTTGTGCACAATCTTCTATTAAAAATAAGTTATGCTTTTTGACTATATTACAAATTTTATCCATTTCTGCTGGCTGACCATATAAATGAACCGCTATAACCGCTTTTGTTTTAGAAGTAACTCTTTCTTCTATCAACTCTGGATTTATATTATAAGTTTCGATCCTTGGCTCCACAAATATGGGTGTAGCACCAGTATAAGATACTGCTAATGCTGTTGCTATGAACGTATTAGAGGGGATTATTACTTCATCCCCCGTTGAAATCCCCAACGCCTTTAAACTAAGCATCATAGCATCTAGTCCATTCCCACAGCCTATACAGTATTTGCGATTTTGATACTCAGCAAATGCTTGCTCAAATTTAGCATCCTCTTTTCCAGTTATAAACCAATTACTTTCAAAAACTCGTCTAAAGTCATTCAATAATTCTTCTTTTATTTCTTCATGCATTTTCTTTACTGTTGAAAATAAAACTTCCATAAATATCACTCTTCCTTTATTCTTTTCTATAAGAAACCTATAAACTATATAATTCCACAAAAATTTTATTCTGATTTTTTACCTTCATCAAATTTTATACCTAATTGTACAATATTACTATTTAAGAGTTTGATTCTATCTAATAATATTGAAATAGGCCTAACTATGCTTCTACATAGCATATCAAAAACGTAACAAATTATATAGGTTATTACTACACATAGCAATAGATTTATAATAAAAAGTACTATACCACCATGAGAATATAACTCAATGGAAAACATCCCCCATAAAAACTCTGTTATCACTTTTTTAGTATGTAAAATATATATACCTAATGTACCCTTTGCAATTACATTTATGATTCGCTTGTTACCAATCTCAACTGTCTGATTCCATAAAACAAAAAAACTCACACTCATTATAATAACAAAAATGTTATCATAATTCCAACTAGTAGAAGTAAAATTTCCCATCAATATTGTTAAGAATAATGCACTAATATATATAGTTAAAAGATACTTTATTTTTATAGTTATATTATACTTTTTTATATAGCTTCCTATAATATACAGTAATATAAAATTAACAATATTATATCCCGATTGTGAACCATTATTAGTAATGGTGCTGACCCCTAACATTTTTATATTAAATAAATCAAAAAGTATATCAAATACCGTATTCCATACTACAAATATCGTAAACATTAAACAAATCAATTTTTCCAGTTGCTGTTTTGTAATACTATTGATTAAAAAATTAATATATGGCGCTATCAATATTAATGCAACATAAATAATTATATACCAATTTGCTGGTATAAAAATACCTAAAATCGTATTAATAGATAATGCTTTTTCTCCCATACCAACTTCAACAAAACGAGAAATCAAATTGTATCCAATAACTAACAAAATCAAACCAAAAGGTTTTCTTAAAGATTGACTCATACGTTTAAGCCCAAAATAACCTGTTATAATCACAAATACATTGACTGCAATTATACAGATACTTTCAAGCACTAGTGCAAATACATGGTTAATTTCAGTCCCTTTAGTGTATTCTAACGCTCCACCTATTTCAGGATTCAAATAGTGTAATGTTATAACCATACAAATCAAAACAATTCTAAGTAGTTCAAATTTAGATTCTCGTTTCACTGTTCAATTTTCCCTTCAAAAATTTAGTAACCTTAGTCTATATTTACTAACTGAATATTCTCCAATGTTATTTGCTTTTTACTCTTATTTTTTATAATACATTTAATTTGCCGGTTCCCACCTTTTTCAACACTATATCGGTATTTTAACTGAACTTCTCCCTGTTCATTTTTCTTTTGGTTTTTATCAATCATATTCATTAAATTATCATTAATAGTATCAACTTTTTTGTATAACTCTATTTCTAAGTCCGATATGCTGATAATATTTGAAACTGTAAATATAAAATCATATGTCCCCATATCAATCCCCTCAAGCAAAGGAATTTCTATTTCTTCTCCTGAATCAATAATTACTCCTTCATCACTAGCTAAATCAAATTGATACTTTTTGTTGATTCTCTTAATTCTAATTTCTGGTTGTTTTCCTCCTATACTATTAATTTTCCATGATATAGTCTGGTCGTTATTTCTTATAGATATTTGAACTTTATCTTTATTAAAATGCAAATCTATATTAGCTGTTTTATCATCTGCATAAATCTCAGCATTTCCCTCAACGTTCGTTGAATCTAAATCAATTTCATACGTACCCTGATTTAAAGAAACTATATTATCTGAACAAATTGTCCCATCTGTCCTCATCTTTAGCATATTAATATCTATAAAGCCATCTGTATACACCTCATGATTGCTTTCCTTCCATACTTGTGCTATACCATTATCTTTAGCTGTAATTAAAATATAAAATGCATTGTAAATTAAACAATCATAGTTGTCTAGATACTCAAAAATATCCTCATTTTTTCTTTCAAGTATAATATAAGCATCATTAGAAACCAATTCCAAATCTTCTTTACTTATTGCTTTTATATTTATGTCTGAATATAATTCATTCAAATAGGAAAAATCACATTCCAAATCTTTTGAATTAGAAATATAATTAATCTGCTTAGAATCTATATTCTGAATATTATTTATCACTTCTTGTATATCCTTCACAGAATCTTTGCCAACGGCATAATTATCAGCAATCTTCTCATAGGAAATTGAATTTAATTTTAATATAACCCCTTTCTTAAGCTCAACATTAAATTCTATATCTTCCGAATCCATACAGGAAAACTGAATTTGATTATTCTCTCCCATTAAAAACTCGTCATCAATTTTTATTTCAGCTATAGTTTCTTTCCCGTTATTCTTCGTAACCGAACACTTTCCCATGTTTTTCTTTCCATTAGAATCAATCAATTCCATATTAAATTTTGCACTGTATGTGCCAGCACTTAATTTTACTTTATAAGGCTCCACTAAAAATCCACTTTCTCCATTAGACAAGAAGTCCGCTTCTTTAGCATCCCAAATTTCACTCTCAGCCATACTTAAATCCAAAAATTTTTCAAAAGATTCTCCTAATTCTTTTAATACTAAAATTACTTGTGAATCCATTTGTGTACAAACAAATAACTCATTGCTCTCTTTTAAAATTTTTGCTCCTTTAATCCACTCTTGGACATTTTTGCTACCTTTCTCACATAACCAAACACTATTTTCAGGAATAGAGTCTATATCAATTGGATCTATAACATGTATCGTAATATCAGGAATCCAATATTGAAGATATTTAGGGTTTGAGCAATAAGGATCCAAATTTTCATCTTTTATGTAGTAAATTTCTGTAACATTTGCTTTTTTCAATAAATCAACTATAGGTTCATTCGCTTCTATCTTAATAGTTTGCATATATTTGATAGTATGAGTATATGTATAATTTCCAGTATATAACCAACTTCCTAGGAATAAAGCCACAACACTCAGACATGCTATTTTTTCCCGCTTACTATATAAAAGAATACATACTGAGCCATTTAAAATAAGTGCATATTCCAATGCTTTTGTTACAGCTTCTTTTCCTCCCGCACTTTCGAAAAAACTAGCTAAACCAACGCTCCCTAAATCAACAAATGTACTATCACCCATTATCTGAAGAATATGGGTTGTTATAGTACTTGATAAAAAAATCAGCAATACATAGCTCAATATTTGTTTAATAGATGGTCTTCTTTGATATACTACCCCACAACCTATTAGCAATATAGGACCTATAGTATTTTCAATATACCTTCCATAGACAACTGCGTCAGCCCTAGGAAACCCCTGTGTTACACTAGTAAGACCTATAGCAACTGTAGCTAAAAAAGATAATAAAACAAAAATCTCCATAATCACTACTGGAGTAACTATTTTAATTATACTACTTTTAAGAGTATGTAAAACATCAACAATAATGTGAGAAATCCCACAATACCAAAGAATTCCACCTGTAACCAAGAAATAGAACACTCTACCAAAAAAACCATAAAATATACTCGACAAACCTACTTTAGAAAAAACTGCACTTAACAAAGATGTTTGATTGCTAAAATCATTCATATTGCTTAAACCTGAATTTGACCATAACCAGGATTTTAATTCACCCTTAACATATATATGAATCATAAAAAGGATTATCAAAACAATAATTCCCCAAAGCATTTTTTTCATAGGAATTTTTTTCAAGATAAATAGTAATATTATAATGAGAGCACCGGAAAATACAATTCCAATTGTTCTTTGATGCACATAATACATATACCCCAAAACAACAAAAAACATTATAATTTTCCATAACTTTGGATTCTCTGCAATTGAAAGAACTATCAGAACTGCAGACCAAAACAAAAAATTTAATAATGATTCTGTCCACGCTATTTGGGATTGTACTAATACATTTGGATAACAATTAATCAAAAAACAAATTATAAAAATAACCTTTTTATCAATCATAGGGAATATTCTTCTTCCACATATAATTGAAATCGCAAAACCCGAAACTACAATTAAAGCATTAAATAAAATAGCTGCTTTATAAATCGTATATGAAGGAATACCTAAATAGTATAGGGGGACTAACAAAATACTATAACCAAAACTATAAAAAGGAGTATTAGAAATTAATTCTGACCAATTCTTTCCAGCAAGAGATGAAGCAATAGACCAATATCCAAATTCATCATTAATTACGATTATCTGATTCAGTTCTTTAATGTGCATCAAACAAAAAAACAACAAAATAGCATTTAAGGCAATAATCAACATTATATCTATTCTTTGAATATTGTGTATTTTCTTACCTGCTTTCATTGCTCTCATTTGTATCTAACTCTCCTCTTTCAACCATTTTTAAAAATTCCTCATAATCTCTTATATAGTCGCTCTCATCATAAAGTTCTGATGCTAAAACTAGTAATACGGCATCTGATGAAAAGTCATACATTTCTCGCCACATATTATTAGAAATATATAAACCCTCATACGGTTTTTCCAAAGATACCACTTTTTTTTCAAAGCCACTATCTAACATTATTTTACAGGATCCATGTATACATATTAGAATTTGTTCCAAAGATTTATGGGCATGATAACCACGTCGCACACCTTCTCCTGTATCATACATATAGTATACTCTTTTAATTGTAAATGGAATATCTTTCATTTCCTCTAAGGCTACTAACTGCCCTCTAGAATCACCATGCTGTTGAAATGCATATTTTATTACTTGCATACTTTCTCCTCACTTTATCGACACAATATTCTTAAGAAATTCTCTAATTTAAAAAACCTTTGACATTTTTCCCAAAATAATATCCACGTTTCTGCTGCAATTTAGTTCTTACAGATATAAAAAACATACCTGGATCTATCAAAAATTTTATTATGCCTCGTATTAATTTTGGATATCCCCCTATACGTAACTTTCTAACCCTTTTTAAAACATATTCATTATCTGGATACTTTTGTTCCATATACATAAATAAGGAATCATAGTCATTTTTTATCCTTTTCTGCCAAATAGGACTGTTTGAAGTAGAAATCCCCTCCCCCATTTCATACCATACAACGTTTTCATCATAAAAACTGATTTTTATGCCTTTTACTAGTGCTATAATTTGTATATAATCTTCACAATATTTAACCCTGCCTTTAATCTCATTTAACAATTCCATCAAACTATTTTTTTCCCAAAATATGCTTGCCCCTGATATTAATTTGCCCCAGGCCACAATATTACGTTTAATTTGATTTTGATTTTCCTTCTTAAAAGCCTTAATATCCATCGGGATAGTACAATCCCAATAGTTTAATTCTCTGTCCACTATTTTAAAGGCTTTCAACAAGCCGAATACTATTTTTTCAGCATTTTCTTCCATATACGTACAAACTTTAGTTACAGTATTGCTTTCAAATAATAAATCACCACATCCAAGTCCCTTTATATATTCTCCTTTTGCGGCCTCCACCCCTGCATAAAAATTCTCTACTGTTCCTTTATTTATTTCACTAGATATTAATTTATAATTTTCAAATTCATGTTCTTTAAAAAAGGTAATAATTTCTTTAAAATAGTTATTCTTTGAACCATCATCCGATACTACTATTTCAATTTCGTGAAGATTTTGTTGATTTAAGATAGATTTTAATGTCTGAAATAACTTCTCTAGTTGTGAATTGTACGTAAGCACAACTATACTACATTTCATTTATAGTACCTCCTATCAATCTTCTTATAAACTGTTAAGTCTACTTTTTGACACTGGCTCTTTGCTCAATTTTTGTCCATGCAGTACATCTTAAACCGATTCTTCTTATCTTCTGATAAAAAACATCAAATAAGTATGCTCCAAGCCCCCAATTGTGTGCCAACAGAAATAATATAACTTTCTTTTTTATTAGTTTGTGTTTTAATTTTTTCCTAAATATTGAACAATCATTAATCATCCATGAGCAAACTTCTTGCTTCAGGAATCGTTTTTTCTCTTTTAATGTTCTCCCATTCATATCACCGAATTCATTGTCAACCAATTGAACTAAATTATTGCATCTTTCTATTTTAAAATATTGATTTAATATATGAGGCGGAATATCTAACCTTGTAAGAATCTTTTGTTCATAAAGGCTATACTTCTGCATTTTTTCTTTCATGTTTATAATATATTTTCTTCTATAAGTTTCTGATTTTAAATTTATTCTCCAAAAATAAAGGCATTCTGATAATAACGACACTCTGCATGCACAACTTAGTATTTCCAAAAGAAATGTCCTATCATCTTCATAATCAATAAATTTCCGAAATTCAATGTCGTTTTTTATAAGTAAATCTCTTTTTACCATGCATTTCCATATAGAATTTCCAATTCGCCCTTCATCCAGACCTTCGTATCCATTATATCCATCAAAAAGTATTGAATATACTAATTTATTTTTAATATCCTTTTTATCCAATATAGCATCATTAAATTTTTCAAACTCCTGTAAATCATCACCAATTATCTTTTTAGTTCCACAAATAGCAATATCACTCTTATCGTTTTCTATTCTCTTATATAACTTTTCATACATACTTGTATCTATTAAATCGTCTTGATCACAAAAACAAATATATTTTCCAGTTGATAAACTAATACCTTTATTTCTTGTTTGTGCAATGCCTATGTTATCATGATGAAACACTTTCACGCGTTTATCATTTCGAGAATTTTTTTCACATATGTATAGACTGTCATCCTTCGATCCATCATCTAAAAGAATTATTTCTATATCTTCATATTCAGATTTCAGCAATTGTTTTATTGTTTTATCTAAATATGCCCCTCCGTTGTAAACTGGTACGATAATACTGACTATTCCCATTTCACTTTAACATCTCCAAATTATTTATATATTTTTTTATAAATCTTTCCCCAACTTTGAATGAAATCCATTGGTAAATATGTTGATAGTGCTATTAATCTATTAATTTTCTTAGCATTCTTATCCATTAACACTATTTTACGATAAACTTGAATGTTAGTTTTGATAGACTTAATTTCTTTTACATAGTTCTTATCGGTAAGTGGTATTTCTCGTAACACTTGAACATTAGAAATAAAAGCTCTAGAAATAGCTGCATTTTCAATACTTGGAACATTATGTTTAACAAATTCTAGAATCTCCTCGGATATAATAACACGATCCATATTTCTTATTGAAAATTTTCTATTCATTATACTATTTTCTCTTTGTAAGTAGTAGTACTTTTCCGCCGAACTCCAAATAACCTTTCGCGCTTTATATAAAAGTTTATACGTAGTTCCCATATCTTCGTATAATTTTCCAATAGGATATCTTACATTTGTAAATAACTCTGACTTATATAATTTCCCCCATGCACTATTTTCAATATGTTTTTGATAAAATAAATCTTGCATAGCCATAAGGTTATTAAAACATATTATCTCTTTATTATTTTTAGCTTTTAACTGAATATTTTCCTCATCTTCACTAAATTTTATATTTTTACATATAGATATATCCGCATTATTTTCACTTATCAATTTGAATAAAGTATCAATATAATCAACAGACACAAAATCATCACTATCTACAAATGTAATATATATTCCTTTTGCAATATCAATCCCATAATTTCTTGCATCAGAAAGACCGCCATTTGTCTTATGAATTACTTGTACTCTTTTATCATTTTTTTTGTATTCATCACATATAGAACTACTTAAATCCGTACTGCCATCATCTACTAATATCACATCTAAATTCTTATATGATTGCCCTAATACTGAATCTACACATGTTTCTAAATATGTATCAACATTATATACAGGTATAATTACTGAAATCAATGGAAAACCCACTGTTTTAGTCTCCTCCCAAAGTTTATAATTTATAGTAAAGTTTTACTATTGGCTTTATTATATTAAATTTACACATAATAGCATATCCTAGAGTTCCTATTCGCTGTTTAAACTGTAAATCTGTATTTTTCCAAATTGGTAAATTCTTATTTTTATAATATAAAGGCATATATTTTTTTAATAATTTTAAAGTAAAATCACAAAATTCTAATACTGCTGAGCAATCACTTTTCCTTTCTTTTCCCTGTGCCAAATATGCATGACTTTTATTCGCCTGAAATATAAAATATGTAAAAAAGCTCATAACTGTATATTCAAAAACATTATAGTCATTACATATTTCTTTATGACTACTTACATATCTTATTGTGTATTCCAATGCCTCGTATGGTATTTTTGAAGATTGGATTTTTTTAGAAGTTATACTGCCTTCCCTTACTAATTGATTGTACCCTTCATACGAAACTAATTTTAAATTTTTTGCCATAAATATCATAAAAAGATTAAATGGATCATCTTCATATGTCTTACCTTCAGCAAAACGCATATGATATTTTTCAACATAATCTTTTCTATATAACTTCCCCGAAATATTTAGTCTTCTTAATATTGTATTAGGATTTTTATTCAATGGATATTGCAAGCGTGCCAATATATTTCCATCTTTATCCACTTTCTTTTGTCCACCGCAAACCATATCGCTACTGTTTTCTTCAGCCACTTTATATAAAACTTCTAAATAATCACTATCCAGATAGTCATCACTATCTAAAAAAGTTATATACTCACTTAAAACCTTATCGATAGCAAAATTGCGAGCACTCGATAAGCCTCCATTTTCTTTATCATATGCTTTTATTAAATCCGGATGTTTTTTCTTATAATCCGCTATTATATTTCCACTTCCATCAGTACTCCCATCATTAACTATTATAATTTCATAATCTTTGAAAGATTGATTTAAAACACTATCTATACATTTCGACAAATATTTTTCTACATTATAAACTGGTATAATAACAGAAATCTTCTTTATACTAGTCATTTTTAACATCCTCACTTTTTTTGGTTTTTGTTAACACTTCCTCATGTCCTGAACCATAATCCATCTTTCTCAGCTCAAATTGTATTTCCTCTAACAATTTTCTATTAGCTGAAATAACATCTCCGAGTAAACCAATAACTCCGCAGAGCACAGCAATAATGATTAACATACTAGCCAAAATTAAGGACTGAACATGTCCATCTCCAGCTCCCATACATAGATAAACAATAAACCGTACTCCTAACGCAAGCCCGGCAATTCCAAACACTGCCGCAATACACGTAAAACAATACAACGGCTTATACATCATAAGGGCACGTCCAATTGTAAGCATAGACTTCTTCACATACCCGAACATACTGCTAAAAAGCCTTGACGGTCTCAGTTCAGCATTCGTCCGAATCGGCACAGATGTAACTGCCATCTTTTGCCTTCCAGCCTGTACAATTGTTTCTAATGTATATGTATACTCATTAATGACATTCAGCCTCATAGCTGTATGCCTGCTATACGCCCTAAACCCACTGGGAGCATCCGGTATATCTGTTTTTGATGCTTTTCTTACAACCCAGCTGCCTAAGTGCTGTAACTGTTTCTTAAGCGGTGAAAAGTGTTCCGTTTCATCAATAGGACGTTCCCCTACTACCATTCCTGCTTCCCCACGCAGAATCGGCTGAATCAATTTTTCGATATCCGCACCGCAATACTGATTGTCTGCATCCGTATTAACAATAATATCTGCACCATTCCTTAAACATGCATCGAGACCTGCCATAAATCCTCTGGCAAGTCCCTTATTATTCCTGAAATTAACAACATAGTTCACGCCCCAATTTTTAGCGACCTCTACAGTATCATCTGTACTTCCATCATTAATAATCAGATATTCTATTACATCAACACCGTCAATATGCTTTGGCAGGTCATTTAATGCAACTTCTAACGTTGCCGCTTCATTATAACATGGAATCTGAATAATAAGTTTCATAGTTTCTCCCTCGTGTTTCCTTTATTTTTTAAGTAAGTCCTGATTCACAGCACTTCTGCCTATGGAATCATAAATTACTTTTGTATTCTTCATCTGATCTAATGTATAACAGTTTCTGCCATCCAGTACAATCGCTTTATTCATCAGTTCTTCATACTTCTGTACATCAAACTGCTTCACTTCATCCCACTCTGTCAGGATCAGACACAGATCAGCCCCTGTTATAGCTTCTTCTATTGTCTTGCAGTACTGGATTTTTTCCGGGAAGTGCTTTTTAAAGTTCTCCATACCGACCGGATCCCATACACGCACATGTGCACCATCTTCCATTAACAATGGAACATTCACCAGTGAAGCTGCCTCCCTCAAATCATCTGTTCCCGGTTTGAATGTACATCCCAACACAGCAACATTCAAAAACAGAAAATCGTCGTAGTACTTTTTCGCCTTTTTTATCAATTTAAACTTCTGATTTTCATTCACCTCAATGGCTGCACGGATTGTCCTGATTTCATTATCGTTAAAATTAGCCAGCCAGTTCAAGGCCTTCGTGTCTTTTGGAAAACAGGAACCACCATATCCAATACCTGAACTTAAAAACTTATTGCCGATTCTGGCATCATATCCCATGCCATCTGTTACTTCTTCGATATCAGCACCAACAATCTCACACAAATTAGCAATCTCATTAACATAAGATATCTTTAACGCAAGAAAATCATTAGATGCATATTTTATCATCTCTGCACTACGTCTCTTTACAACAAGCTTTGGTGCCTCGAATCCATCGTATACATTTTTTAGAATTTCCCCGGGCACTTTATCCTCTACACCAATCACAATTCTGGAAGCGTGCAGGGTATCTTTAACGGCAGTTCCCTGAGAAAGGAATTCTGGATTAGATGCCACATAAATCTTCACATCATTTTTCTGCTTGTCATGAATATAAGCCTCAATCTTATCATTCGTACCGATAGGCACTGTTGACTTGACAACGACTACGCAGTCCCGCTCCACACTTTCTGCGATCTGCTTAGCTACTTTATATACATAGGAGAGATTTGCTGAGCCGTCCTGCTTTTCCGGAGTACCTACTCCTATAAAAATCACTTCGGCATCACGATATGCCCCTTGATAATCTGTCGTAAACGTAAGATGTGCTAAACTCTCCGTCATTAATTCTGACAGTCCGGGTTCATAAATAGGAGAGACTCCCTTTTGCATAATCTCTACCTTATCTTTATCAATGTCTACACATGTAACATCATGGCCTTTACTAGCCAGACATACCCCTGTAACAAGACCCACATACCCGGTACCAGCAACTGCTATCTTCATTTCAAATTCTCCGTTCTTCATTTGTTTTTTTGCAAAATTCGACATGCTCTTAAATAATATAACATACTTCCGTATGAATTTCCACCCTTAATAAACAGCTGATAATGTTATACCAGTTTCTTCTATCTTTTCCTTTAGCTGCTCTCCAATCACATAAATGTATTCATGTTCTGCTATTTTACCATATACATATCCGTCATCTATAAGTTCTGACCACACTTCTGGATTCTGGCACAAAAAGACAGCTTCCGTTTTCTTTTCCGGCGGCGCTTCAGAAACGACTGGTTTTTCCAGCATACAAAACTGGTAAAGGTATTTAGTCTGCTGTCCTGTCCCATCCACACTCGCATCCTCAACATATATTTTATCAGGTAATATTCCTTCTTTTTCTAAGTTTTTAAGAAGCTGCACACTGTCGTCTACATAAGAATAATTTTTTTGTCCGCGGTATCCCTCATGATACACCGCGTTATAGCAATAAGAATAGATCAATATAACACATAGTACTCCGAGTATTAGCTGTGTTTTGTTTTTTCTGTATAGTATATAACTGATGATTAGTACCAGAAATACTAAATATGTAGCCGGCAGATAGGTACGAAGCCTAATCTCATCTACAAACCCTCTGGTTAATGAAAATGGTGCAAAATCCCAGCAGCTCCCATTAAAATCACTAATATAAGGTAAGATACACAGAACCCAATATCCCTGAAGCAAGCCTGTAATCACGCAGACAACCGGATATAATTTACCAATTGTTTCTCTTTTATGATAAAAAAAGGATATTCCAATCATTAACAAAGGACCAACATATGCGGCATAATAGCGAAAATAAGCCACTGCCCGATATGCATCTGGATCGCCCCCATAAAACATTGCATTTGTCACTCCGCCAAGCCAGCTGATCGACTGTCCGCCAATTGTAACAAGTACAGCAGCTAAGAATACGCTTCCAATCAAAACATATGGGCTCATTTTCTGAACCACTGCCATTTCATTATTTGCTCTTCTTAGACCTTTCCATAAAAGAATCAGAATAGCAACAACTGCAAACACTGCCAATCCTCCGGTTACAATAATAGCTTCGTTCAATTGCCCTATAATAATATTCACCCAGGCAGGCCATGATTTTACATCCTCCAACAAATATCCCATTGAGAATGAAACTCCTGTGTTAGACACATCGGAACTGGATGCGTTCACAAAATATGCTAATACTGCCTCTATTCCCTTTTGACTTACCACAAATCCCACAGCCCCCATAATAAGGCAAACTGGAATCGATACTAAAGATTTCCGATACACCCATCCATAATAAACAATTCCAAATACCACTGCAATCCATACAGCCGTTGCACGAGAATGTACCGTTGATGCATAGAACAGTACCAAAACAAGGAGAACCGTGTATGCAATCTTTTTCTTTCTGTCATCTGCACAGGTATTCAATCGCAACAATACCCAAGCCAACAGCCACATAACCAGAACATATATAAATTCCGGGTATGTATAAACCGCTCTTACTGCTACCAGATAAGAACAACATATAGAAGAAACACACAATATCTTCTCATTCTCCACATTCAGATATTTTTTCATCAAATGATATGCAATAGGCGCACTAGCACTCTGTGCCACAGCCATTAGTAAGACTATCATACGATATAATAATACCGGATTATGGAACAACTGAAAAAAAGGAATCAACAGCATAGTGTACCCATACCCATAGTACCGGTAGTTCTGCATAACTCCACTCCAGTCATACCCCATCAGCTTCGCTGCAGGTCCCATCGCAAAAATCTCATCCCCGCCAATTGATACAGGGTCAGACTGAAGCGCAAAAAAAAGTCTCGGCAAAAATGCTATAGCAAATGCAAGCCATATATATTTGTTTCTACATATCGACTGTATGGCTCCTTTAAACCATCCTTTGTTACGTTGTTCCATTTTCTATCTCCTGTATAGTTTTATTTTACCGCCCCGATTTCACCCTCGAATAAACCATAGGCAAAAACTTCCGCACAATATATATCCCCCGTCCCATCATTAAACAGAGCATTGCCCTTCTATACCTGAATAATACCAGAGCGATCCGAAGTGCCAGGCTTTTTTTTGCCCTTGCCACGGGTATAAGTTCATTAAACAGTCCCTGGGCAAACACGGCCCTGCACCACTTGTACCGCAGGGCGTGATTCATGCCGGACCTTTTATCGCAATTTCTTTCCAAGGCGGATAGGATATATCTTGCATACAGGCTTCCAAGGATACTACGAATTTCCTCTGTACAGATCTCCCAGTAGGAAAACTGGTCAAACAACATCTCGATCCGCTGTCTGTGCAGTTTAAAGTAATCCGGCACAAACTTATTCGTCAGATTTGCTTCCATTCGTTTTCCGTAATGGTATGGTGTCACCGGCAGTATGTTTACAGTCTCCACATCCATAAAATATTTGACGTTAAACGTGATATCCTCGATTAATTTTATATTTTCAAATTCCAGCTTCATCTCACGGATATAATCAAGCAGATAAAATTTGTTCCATGCATACCCATACAGAGTCTGCTGTTCCAGTTCTATCACACGGGGCCTGAACTCCGCGGCCGTCTTATAGTAATGCTCTGACGGACAGATAGAATGGGTATACTGCAGAACACCTTTTTTGTCGTAATACTCTTCTACATGTCCAAACAGCACCGCCTGGGCGGGATTCCGCTCAATTGATGCATATACCTGTTCCAGCAGGTCTGCGTCTGCATAGTCATCCGGGTCCATATACCAGATATATTTTCCGGAAGCGGCCTGTGTCCCTGTATTCCGCGCCGGGCTTAACCCCTGGTTCACTTCATGGTGGATCACCCGGATGCGCGAATCTTCAGATGCATACCTTTCTGCGATCTCTCCACTCTTATCCTTCGTACAGTCATCCACGACCAGAATCTCCCAGTCACCGAATGTCTGCTCCTGTATACTGGTGATTGCACGGTCAATATATTTCTCCACACCATAAGCAGGCATGACGATTGTAAAAAAAGGGCTTTTTACCTCTGTTTTATCCATAGATGTACCTCTTTGTATCCTATTTTTTAACCAGTCCCCTGATCAGTTCTTCAATCTTCCGGTATGCCTTAGGCCTGTCAAACTGCTCTTCCGCAATCTGTCTGGCTTTTTTGCCCATCTCAAGGCGCTGGTCTTCGTTTTCATATAATTGTTCAATGGCATCCGCCAGAATGTTGACATCCTCTGGCTCTATGTTTATACCAAATCCGTCCTTTTCTACCTTATTGCGGAATTCCGGACTCATGCATGTATTGATCATAGCTTTGCCCGCAGCCAGATAGTCTCCTATTTTTGTAACAATACTCTGGGGTGCTTTGCGCACAAATGAGTTCACCAGAATATCGGACTTCTTAAGGTATGCCGCCATCTTATCATATGGGGCGTACCCTACAAATTCCACGTTATATATCTGCCTGTCATTCGCCAGCATTTCCAGCTCCTCTTTCATGGGACCGCCGCCCAGAATCTTAATGTGGATATCTTTATGGCCTCTCTTCGCCAGTTCTTCGCCAGCCAGTACCATCGTTCGAATGTCATAGCTTGTCCCGATTGTTCCCGCATAAGTTACCCAGAACTCACCATCCAGCTTTACCACGACTTCATCATTGTCCTGCGCACCTTTGTCAAATACGGCAATTTCATTTCCTACATATACTGTCGCCTTTGGTACGGACCTGCTCTGATTCTGGAACGGCCGGTCTCTGTACTCGTCTGAAGTCCCAATCACACCGGATACCAGTGAATACACCTTTTCCGCATCTCTCTGGAGTGGATAGAACAGAATCGGGCTGATCACCGGGATATCCAGCACCATGCGCATCGCCTCCGGCCACAGGTCGTTAACGTCAGCCACAAAAGGAATCCCTTTTCTCTTTGCATATTCTGCCGCTGCAAGCGCCACGTCATTTGGTGGTATCTCTGCATACAGCAGGTCATAGCCGCCCTCCTTCTCGAGCAGTTCCGTCAGATTCTTTGCCGCAGTCTTATGGCTTTGTATCCGCTTTAAGTCCACATTTTTCTTATATCCGGGTTCGTAGATGAACTTGATTCCGAATTTATAGTCTTCATTCTTAATCTTCTCTATATCACGCTGTGCCTTCTCCCAGTGCTGAAAAGTCGTCGTTATCAAATCAACCTGGTAGCCTGCATCTGTCAGGAAATCACAGAGATAACGGAATCGTGTATACCCTTTTTCCCCGTTTAGTCTGACCCCCATCGTAATCACTGCTATTTTTTTCATCCTTTATCTGCCCCTCTCTATCTAATCACAGCCAGAACCGTATCTATCATAATCTTAAAATCTCCCCAGACGCTGAATTTCTTCAGGTACTGTAGATTATACTTCATCTTCACCGGCAGGATATGTTCTACATAAACATCGTCAACTGTTTTTCCGGTCTCCAGCTGGTATTTTTCCATCTTCTCATCTTCATCCTTGAACAGAATGCTTGTTCTTGAAGTAATACCGGCGGGAAGCAGCAGTGTCGCCATCATTTCCTCTGAGTACCGGTCCACATACTTTTTCACTTCCGGCCTGGTCCCGACAAATGACATATCCCCGGCCAGCACGTTAAAAAGCTGAGGAAGCTCATCCAGCCGGCACTTTCGCAGCATCTTTCCCGCCCTTGTGATCCGGTCATCCTGCTTTTTTGTAACTAATGGCCCCTTTTTATCGGCATCTGTAACCATAGTCCTGAACTTGAAAATACGATATGGTTTCCCATATCGTGTTATCCTTTCCTGTCTGTAAAAAACAGGTCCCCTGCTGTCTAATTTTATCCATACCGCAAGTCCTGCCATGACCGGTGACAAGACAACTGTTAAAACAAGTGCAAGAAAGAAATCCACCATGCGTTTCAGACGCAGGCTGGACTTCTTTCTCACTAATCTTTCATAATATGGTCTCACATGTCCATTGCGCATGGACTCCGGCAACTGGTTCCATTGTGGCATCATAATAATTAACTCCTGTTATTCTTGATTGTAACTGTTCATGGTACGAACCAGTTACGCCTTATTACCTTTTATTCCCTTAAAAGGCTGAGGAATGTCTCCGCTGTAAACTGCAGCTGCTCATCTGTGAGGCATGTATGCAGTGGCAGTGTGATTTCATTTTCAAACTGGGCATATGCATTCGGGAAGTCTTTGATATCAAATCCCATATTCTTATATGCCGTCAGTAATGGCAATGGCTTATAATGGACATTCGTCGCAATCTCCGCCTCAGCCATTTTTGTAATCATATTGTTACATTCTTTACGTGATTTGTCAAGCACACGTACCAGATATAGGTGTCCGCTGGACTTATGGGACTCCCCATAGTGGTTCAGGAGACTGACCGGGCAGCCTTTCAGAGCTTCGTCATACTGCCTGATCAGCTCTCTTCTTCGCTTCAGTATATTCGGATACCGTTTAATCTGGACAAGCCCTATGGCAGCCATGATATCCGTCATATTGCATTTAAAGTATGGAGCGACAATATCGTACTCCCATGCCCCCGCCTGTGTCTTGGCAAGTGCGTCTTTCGACTGGCCGTGCAGGGATAAGAGCATATATTCCTGATACAGTTCCTCACTGTCTATTCCTGCAGCTGTCACTGTCTCAGACCACGTCACTGCCCCGCCTTCCGCGGTTGTCAGGTTCTTCACTGCATGGAAAGAAAAGCAGGTGAAATCTGCAATCTGGCCGCACATTCTTCCGTCCGCCTCCGCACCGAAAGCGTGGGCCGCATCTGACATGACAAGGATTCGGCCAAGCGCCTCCTGTCTTTCGCAGGAAGGATGGAACAATGCCTTTTTCTCTTCAACAATCTGAAAGATTTCATCATAACTGTCATATATGATCCCTGCCAGATCGACACAGATGATTGCCTTTGTGCGCTCTGTTACGGCCTCCCGCACCTTCTGCGGGTCCATCTCATATCTGCCCGGCAGTGTATCTACCAGAACGGGGGTCGCCCCCGCGTGGCAGATGCTGCTGCATGTAGCTGAATACGTATATGCAGTCGTGATCACCTCATCTCCGGGTCCGATCCCCATCACTCTGAGAGTCATCTCCAGACACGCAGTGGCAGAATTCAGGCAGACTGCCCTCTGAGTCCGGCAGTAAGACGCGATCTTCCGTTCAAACTCTTTTGTCCTCGGGCCGGTCGTAATCCAGCCGCTCCTCAGTGTATCTGCCACTTCTGCGATTTCCTCTTCTGTAATATCCGGTGGTGAAAATGGTACCCTCATCGTTTTTTCCTTCTTTCTTAATTCCCTGTTTCCGTTTCTTCCGGCTGCACATCTGAGTCAGCTGCGCTGCGGCTTAAAAACGCACTTGGAAGCTTTGACCTCGTATCTGTAAATTCCTTTTTCCAGCCTGCCTGTATCTGTTGGTCCCGGATGATATCTGCTTCCCGTAAATGATAAGTCGGAACGATTTTATGCACGATCCGTTTCATCTGATCGGTTTCCGCATAGGCTTCTCTGTAAAGATCTTCAAGATCCCTGAGAAATTCCTCTTCGTCAAAATCAATCGGTTTCCCGATATGGATCTTCTCGTTCTCTGTGCTTTCCAGACCTTCCTCTGCCATCAGCAGTTCTTCATAAAGTTTCTCGCCGGGACGAAGACCCGTATATTTAATCTCAATATCCGTCCCCAAAGTGTATCCCGAAAGACGGATCAGGTTTTTCGCCAGATCAACGATCTTGACTGGCTGCCCCATATCCAGCACAAAGATTTCTCCACCCTTTGCACTCGCGCCTGCCTGCAGGACCAGAGATACGGCTTCCGGAATCGTCATAAAGTACCGGATAATGTCCGGATGTGTGACTGTGACCGGGCCGCCCGCCTCAATCTGCTTCTTGAACAGAGGAATCACGCTGCCGTTGCTTCCCAGAACATTTCCAAACCGTACTGCAACGAACTCTGTTTTCGAACGGGAGTTAAACACCTGTATGATCATCTCGCACATTCTCTTGGACGCTCCCATGATGTTTGTCGGATTGACCGCTTTGTCTGTAGAGATCAGGACGAACTTCTCAACTCCGTACCTGTCGGATGCCAGTGCTACTTTATAGGTGCCGAATACATTATTCTTAATCGCTTCATTCGGGCTGTCCTCCATCAGAGGCACATGTTTGTGCGCCGCAGCATGGTAGACGATATCCGGGCGGTATTTTTCAAAGACGCTGTTTACCTTACGTCCGTTTCTGACAGAGCCGATCAGCACGACAAGGTCCAGATTCGGATATTTTGACTTCAGTTCCTGCTGGATATCGTAGGCATTATTCTCATAGATGTCAAATATAATCAGCTGTTTTACCCCGTTTGCCGCAATCTGGCGGCAGAGCTCGCTGCCGATGCTTCCGCCTCCGCCTGTGACCAGGACTACTTTGTCGGAGACGTAACGGCCAATCTTCTCTGTCGTTATCTGAATCGGGTCTCTTCCGAGCAGGTCCTCAATCTCTACATTACGAAGCTTTGAGACCGTCACCTCGCCGTTGACAAGCTGGTAAACACCGGGCAGGATCTTCAGGTCACAGGCCGGTATCTTCTGGCAGATATCCAGAATCTTCTGGCGTTCCCGTTTGTCCGCACTCGGAATGGCAATGATGATCTCATTAATATCATATTTGTCTGCATACTTCAGTATGACATCTCTGCCGCCGACTACTTTTACTCCGTGGATAAATGTTCCTTGCTTTCTCGGGTTATCATCAATCACGCAGCAGATCTTGGCATCCAGTTCCGTGCTCAGTTCCAGTTCCTTCATCACTACATTACAGGCTTCTCCCGCACCGATAATCATCGTGTTGCGCACATGTCTGCCGTGGATATTCCCACGGTACAAAAGGCGCATGAGCCTGTAGGAAAAACGGCTTACACAGGTAAGCAGGAACAGCGCCGTACCATAAAGCAGAAAATAACTTCTGTAAATCATCCGGTATGTCAGGAAATAAGCCAGAAGATTGAAAAGTACCGACACCATGCACGCCTCGATGATATATACCAGTTCCTTGATGCTTGCAAATCTCCAGAGGCTGGTATAAAGCCGGAACATTGCAAAAATAATAACCGTGACGATAGTATTGACGACGGCCACTTCTAAGACAGAGGTATAATATTCACCCGGTATCTCCGTGATGTGCATGTTAAAGCGGACCCATAACGCAAGAAAAGAACTTACGTTGATAAATAAAATATCCAGAAGCACTAAAAAAACTTTGTATATAACAGACAGGTCCCACTTTCTTAAAAGTTTCATCATATCTTATTATTCCGTATCTTTCAGATTCCAAAGGCCGCCCGTTTACTGGGCAACCTCTGAATCCGGAAGAATTTCTCCCTTCTCTACAGCGTCAATCGCCTGTTTTATCGTATTGATAGAATCGAGATTTGGCTGTGTGACATAAAGGATACTTCCCGGTGAAGAATAACATTCCTGATCGTCCCCTGTTCCCTCTGCGGCCAGTGACTTGATGTTCCATGCCGCTCCGTCAGAGAGCTGGCTTTTGATCAGTTCCTGTATCTGTGCCTGTGACATATTCGTATCCACATTACCGCTCACACTGCTTAAAATTCCGTTTGCACCGGTAAGGATCGCCGGTGAGATTGCCTTTTTAATCATTGCAGTAATGACAGCCTGCTGGTTTCTTCCCCTCTGGAAGTCACCGCCGTCCACATTCATTCTTTCTCTTGAGAATGCAAGCGCCTGCTGCCCGTTAAAGTGATTCTCCCCCTGTACCACATTCATGACAAGTCCTGAATCCTCACTTGTCGTGAATCCCTGTTCAGACACAACATCGACACCACCCAGTGCATCGACCATCTGGACAAGAGATGTGAAGTTCACCCTTGCATAAAAATCAATCTTTGTGTCATAAAGCTGTGCCAGAGTTGCCATAGAAGCATCCACTCCATAAATCCCCGCATGAGTTAGTTTATCCTTCTGTCCGCCCGATATTCCCGGAATCTCCACATAATAGTCACGAGGCGTCGTAACCAGAAGGATCTGGTGCGTTGTCGGATTCACAGTTGCGATGATATTCACGTCGCTGCGGCTGTTCGTCTCAATCGCTCCATACACGTCAATACCGCTGATATAAACGGTAAAGCAGTCACTATCCACTTCAACTTTTGCCGCTGCATTCTCCAGCTTACTCGTAATCTCATGTGAATAAATGATTTTCACATTGTCACTGTATCCTTCGAACGCCTCTTCCAGAATCGCGGTATAGGCATCATTATAGATAATTGCCTGCACATTTCCGTCATGCAGGGCAGTCGCCTGCTCATTCAGACTCTTGTACTCAGTCGTGGAAATGTC
The DNA here is from genome assembly GCF_003149245.1 of Faecalicatena orotica. GTDB lineage: Bacteria > Bacillota > Clostridia > Lachnospirales > Lachnospiraceae > Faecalicatena_A > Faecalicatena_A orotica. Next base: position 327,218 of record NZ_QGDL01000001.1, read on the forward strand.
GCTGCCGACTTCCTTATCGATACTTTCTACCGTGGCTTTTACATCGTCGCCCTTCATGGCATACTGGACACCAAAGTCATAGCCTGCGGCATCCTCGATTGTCTCGGCTGCATCCGTTGATAACACGGCTACTACCATCTTATCTACCTTTTTGTCACCGCCGCTGATCGCTTTCACGGTTCCGTTTGTCTTAAATATATAGTAGGAACCCATTACAAGGACAATGGACATCAGCACACTGAGAACCTTACCCGCAATTGCCTTCTTCTTCGAGATCAACTGGCTTGCAAGCGGAATGACCCAGAGAAATACAAGTACACCGATGATAATTCCCAGATACTTCATCGGCAGCATATTCAGCACAAACAGGGCCGCGATGAACACAAGCGTTACCGCAAACTGGATTCCACAGAGAATGATCCCGACTTCTTTACTTACCTTATTAGATGCTCTCTTCTTTCCTCCTGAATTACTCCGGCTTCTTCCCGCCGGTGTACCCTTAGCCGGATTCCCGCCTCTGCCCGGACCGCTCTTCGCACTGTTCGCACTCCTGCCTGTTCCGCTTCCGGCACTGCTGCGGTTCGGTTTCCTTTTTGCCCCTTCCGCGGTGCTGCGGTTCGGATTTTTCCTAGCGCCTTCGCCCGTACTCCTGTTTGGATTTCTCTTTGCACCTTCTCCGGCGCTCCGGTTCGGATTTCTCTTTGGGGTGCCGTCGGCACCGCCCGCACTCTGCTTTTCTTCCATCCTGCGGCGCTTTCTTGCCTGCTCCCGCCTGTATGCTTCCCGTTCGCTCTCACTCATTTTATTCTGGCCCATTGGTTCCGCCCCTTCCCTGTCTTTATGTTTCCGGAAAAGTCGATAGTTCGCTTTTTCCGGCTGCTTCTTTCTATATGACTGTGTAAAATACAGGCAGACTTTTTAAATGAAATCTGTTTAAAAATGTCTGCGTACCCTTAATCGACAAGAGTACCCAGACATAATAGCATTTTTCTGCAATTTTCGCAACATTATGAATGTTTCTTCAAAAAAAGTTAAGGATTCTTCCTGTTTTTCCACGTCACCCACACTGCACTTGCAATGCATATGGATGAATAGCATCCGCTGATCATCCCGACCAGCATAGGCAGTGCAAATACTTTGATTGATTCTATATTATAGATGACCGCAAATACCAGCACAATTGCCACACAGAGCACTGTCGTGAATGCTGTGTTCACTGACCGCCCCAGTGTTTCCGTGATACTTCTGTTGACCAGAGGCACAAGCCCTTCTTTCGTGTGTGTTTTCATATGTTCCCTGATCCTGTCATATAGGACGATGGTGTCATTGATCGAATATCCAATGATCGTCAGGGTTACCGATACAAACGCATCGTTCAAAGGTATTTTGCACACACCGAATACTAAAAATACAATAAACACATCGTGCATCAGTGCGATCACTCCGGACACGCCCGCAGAAAGCCCTGACAGCGCAGAGAAACGGATCCTGATGTACACCACGATAAACAATGCAGCAAGGACGATGGCGATCACTGAGTTTTTCAGTGCGCGTGCCCCAATATACGGTTCCACCGCATAAGTCTCGGATGACTGGTATTTCTGATCCGGCTCTGTTTCCTGTATCGTTTTTAGTACCTTCGCCTGTTCTTCTGGTGTGATTCCCTGATTGCCTCCCAGATTAAGTACCAGTTTTTTCTGCCCGGAGACAAAATCTTCTCCTGCCTGTGCACTGACCGGACGGCTCAGAACCGCCTCCACCGCCGCAGATGTCTTACTGATATCCGGAGTCTTGTCACACGTGTATTTTAAGATGACTCCGCCCGTAAACTGGGTATCCAGTGTCACACCCCGGACTGCACTGATGACCGTGCCCGTCAGAAGCACAGCGGCAGTAAAGAGAAAGATGGCCTTTCTTTTGCCAAGAAAATCAATCGGCTTTTTCACTTTCTTTATATAGAACAACTTCTGGTTCTGGAACTTCGGATAAAGGAGTACTGAACTCAACATCGTCCTTGACAGCCAGACACCAGCTACTAAATTGATCAGTACCCCTGACAGCAGGGTATACCCAAAGCTCAGCATCGTTCCTGAACCAAATATCATCAGGATCACCGCAACTGCCGCCGTTGTTACATTTCCGTCCAGCACCGATGAAAAAGCATTTTTATATCCTTTTCTCACGGCCGTTCTCAGGCTGCTGCCCTTCTGGATTTCCTCACCGATGCGCTCGCTTATGATGACATTGGCATCCACGGCCATTCCCAGGGACAAAATCAGTCCGGCGATCCCGGGAAGAGTCAGGGTATACTGCGGAACCGAAAGTGCCAGTACCTGAAGGCTCATCTGGAATACCAGCGCCAGACACGCAATGAATCCCGGAAGCCGGTAATACAGGATCATAAAGATACAGACGAGAATAAATGCAGTCGCGGCCGCCATTGTCATGGCTCTCAATGCACCGCTTCCCAGAGTCGGACTGATTGTATTATAGTTGGTTGTCTTCAGGGAAAACGGCAGCGCACCAGCATTGATTTTCTCCGAAAGTGCCTTGGCATCCTCCTGAGATTTCATGCCGTTGATAACAGCTTCTCCTCCCTGAATTGCTTCCTGCACGACTGGGTTGGAGATCATATCTTCATCCATATATATCCCAATTGGCTGCCCTGTCAGTTCTTTTGTTGCCTTATAAAAATCATCGGCCCCTGTTTTATCAAACTGGAGAGATACCTCATAGGCTCCCGTCTGCTGGTTCTTTACAACGGAACTGTCTGCCACGTGCTGACCTTCTACCAGAACCTTCCCCTGCGGATCACGGAAAGTCAGCCTCGCCGTTTCTCCCAGCTCTGCGATTGCAGACTCCGGATTAAATTCTTTCTCATCCGATTTCCACGGGAACCTGACGATGATATTTCCATGCTCTTTATCAACCGTAACTTCCCTATCCAGAATATTCTGTGCATCCAGCCTGTTTTCTATAACAGTTCTGGCGGACTCCATATCTTCCGCTGACGGAATTCCTTTCACTCCTTCCGGCTCGAAAACAGCCTCTACACCGCCCCGGATATCAATCCCGAAACGCATATCTTTTGCGCCCTTAAAGTCACTGCCCAGCCCGAAAATGGCAGCATAAAGGAATACTGCAATTACACACAGCACAATCCATATATTTCTTTTATTTACTTTCAAAGTAAAGTCCTCCTATTCTATTTTCATTTTAAGAATAAAAGAACCCCTTCTTTTTTCCATCCCTTAACTGGAGTATTCGTATCTGATGCATGGCATAGCTCTGAAAAGCCATGCTGACAGACTGAATGGCAGACCACACTCTTCCATCCGGCAGAAATAAAAGCATTGAGAAAACTAAAAAAAGATTAAAGAAAATCAGGACAGACTCTTCTTCCGGTCTGCCCGTTCTGATACTTGAGACATTTCTTGATTCTGCTGCCGGCAGGACATCGGGCATGCCCGAAGCCAAACGGTTCCCTGAATCTAGAACCGTCTGCTCACTGCCGGAGCCTGTTTCAGACTGCACATGGTTTGTTACATTATGCGGCCTGCGGTCACTCTCAATAAAAAGGCATAGGAGCACAATCTGTACCAGAACTATAATTTTCATTAATTTTATTGCCTTAGTCTTCATAGTGCTCCTCCTTTACCTTTTTATTCGATCTATAGGTTCATTATAACGAGTCTTCCCTCTCCGCACAACTATTAATTAATAGCATACACTCTTCCCACTATAGGTGTGCAATGATTATTTTACTCTAATAAGGTTGCACTTACCTTGAAATCCGACCTAAGAATGAATTTTACATTCAGGTTTGAAAAGTGCAGTATCTGCCGCTCCCCATTGCGCTGATATACTTTTAAATCGAACAGAAGCCCGCAACAGTTAGTAACAGGTTTTTCTTCTTTATACCAGAAATACAAATCTGCTCCCAGATTCTCTATAAATATCCGAGATCTGCCTGATTCGTCTGTGGTTTCTGTCATGGGAAGAAGTGTCACAGGAAGCAGTATCCTGGGCTGCTCTTTCCCTTTATCCAGACCGTAATAGTACGATACCGACAGCACCACCGTCAGATATTCATTTTCCAACTGCAGGGCATCAAACAGAAGAGATACTGCCCTTTCCATATGGCTCTGTGTGATTGCCTCTGACTCCACGGTTCCCAGAAGGTATTCTCCTGTATACTCACCTGAAACCCCCAATGCAGGAATGGAGACAAACGGGGTCCGGTATATAAATTCTTCACAGACAGGGAGATATTTTCCCCTAGTTTTGTCAAACAGCAAATTCTGGTTGCGTACAATTCTCACCTGAGGCTCTGCCTGGGCGCACTGGTAAAGAGGAAGACATTTCATTACAAATCGAATCTCTGTCTCTCCTGAACTTTCCTCTCTCTCAATTTCCAGAAGAGGAGTCTGTATATGCATCTTTTCTAAAAATTCCAGACCTTCCTCACTTGATTCCAGCCTGAACTGAAATCCGGAAGGTGTCATGGTTCCCCGGACACTGCATGAATATGCCTGCCCGCCAGCAGGATTGTCCCCGTTTAATATCTGTGCTCCCCCTTCCAGCCATTCCTTCCACACCCCAGCTGCATGCTCCGCCAACTCTGCAAAGCTGGTATATGCGTTCCTGTAAAGAATCTCATTCGGTGACTTAAGTCCATCCCAGAGTGCCTCTTTTACCAAACTATATTCTGCTAAAACATCAAATAAATCCTGTTCCAAAAGCGCATACTTAAGAGTGGAAAGACTCTCAAACACAACACGGATAAGCAAGGTATCTTGTTCTCTCCAGAGATATCTCAAAGACAAACTGTAATCCCATCCTGCTCTCGGACTCATATGGTCTAACGTTCTCCCCCTGTCCATTTCTGACTCTGAAAATCCTATTCTGCAACTATGTCGCTCCAAAACAGGAGGCTGGGGACATGACTTCAACGGATTGGGAAGATCAATGTCAGATTCCAACAAATGTTTTCTGTCTTTTGGCACCGGAAGTTCTATAGGGGTTACAAATTTCAGCCACTTTGAGCTTTCATATCCTCCATCCTTCTCGATATGATATTCCAGCTCAGGCATTAGGATATCCGCTGTCAAAGGAATACTCTTCCCTCGAAAACTATTAGTGAAAAATAAATAAATCTCTTCTTTTGATGTATCTGCCTTCCCCATTGTGACCTGCGTATCTGTGAGTCCCTCTTTCGTCATAGCCGTCAACCGGCAGTGTTCTTTTGCCTTCATAGTTAAATGGAATCCAGCGATAACATCCATAAGATATCCGTCTTTTAAAGAACGTTTCAGCCTGTCCGCCACATTCTTTTTTAGTTCTGTCCCCCCTGGACGTCCTTCCGGCCTGAGCGGCATAACCTGTTCTGCTATGGCCTCCGCCAGCCTGCCTTTTGCCTCTACAAGGCGGTTCATACTGTCTCTGCAAAGCAGACCGGCTCTCAGAACCTGTTCTGGCAGAAGAAGCGACTCCAAATCTTCTAAAAAGCTGACAGCCCAGATTTCCATATCCACATCCGAAATGTCCCGGTTAGTAAACAAAATGTCAAAAGTTTTATCCCCCAGAAGGCTCCTGACTTTTGCCCTGCGGCTGAGCAGGCCAGGGTATAAAGGTCTCAGCGCATAAAATTCCGGTGCCTCCACCTTGTTTTCCTGATTTTCGCCATAATAATAAGTAAAGTTTTGTATTCCCAACTCTTTTAAAAAGCCGTCCCTGCCATATGTAATCCCGTAGAATTCACTATCTCCCTGGGCTTTCCGGGCAAACAGCAGGCCCGGGAGCACTCTGGATGCTTCCTCACAGAAAGAAATCGAACTCTCTTCACAGCGAGGCCAGACTACCGAACTCCCTTCTCTCACCGCAGGTTCTTTTGCCAATCCCGCATCTCTTTTCACTGTCAGTACTCCCTTTAACTTAAAAACACTGTCCGGCAGCGGGTATTTGTCCAAATCCAATAAAAAATCAAGATGCCATGTTTCCGGTTTTGGAATTTCTTCTCCCTCTAAATAGCATGCAAGGGCATCTGCATATTCTCTGAGGAGTTCCAGGTACGTCTTATCTCCCTGCTTCAGCTCCGAGAACCGATAGGAGGCATCATTAACTGGAGAATCCAGTTCCACTTCAATATCCTCACATTGAAGCTGCCAGAAGGCTTTCCTCTGAAACTGTGCCAGCTCCTCTCCCCACTTTTCTTCAAAAGAAGTTTCAAAATACAGACGAAGTACAGGGGACTCCACAGTCCCTGTAATCTCATAAGAAAGACCTGCTCCGGCCCATTGGCCTGTACCAATCAGGACATCATTGTAACTGGGTACAAATCCCGTTTCTCCCATTTCCAGGAAATTTCCCAGAACATCTCTGACTTCCAGAGCGATTTTTCCCGGTTTTCCCACAGCAAGATAAGGATTTTCCTGCCCTTTTCCTGAAATATACCTGTAAACAGGTACAACAGGACGGTATATCCACCTCCCATTCTCTTCACTGGGAACTATGGGCGCCGATAAGTTGCTTCCCTCATACCGCCCGGATACTTCCCGCAGCTGATAACCGACTATCTGGTACAACCTGCGCATATAAGCTTCCGGGGTATCTTCTTCAGGAGGAACAGACGCATCAGTTGAAAGGCCGATACATCCCACAGGAAACCGGGGAATCATTATCTGCTGTTCCAAATCCGTTGTCATCAACGTAAGAGTCTTTTTCTTTCCCGAAGAGACTCTGGTAACAGCACAGTTTACATATGCCGCAATTGGGGAATATTCCATGCATTCCACCAGCAGCCACAAAGTCCCCCCACCGTCTTCATTGAAAATATCTCTGGGCAGTGTACCATTATCTGCCGTTTTCAGCCTGAAATAATAACCTCCGCCGCCTACTGTACTGCACTCCCACAAAAGCCGCAGCATATCTTTTGGCTGCGTCAAATCAGCAGTATAAGAACCTGTTCCTGCCTCTGACAGAACACCCAGAGGCTCCATATGGGTTTCCACAGAAAGATTTGTCTTAGCCAGAAAAGATTCCTCGGCAGACCACTCATATTCCTGAAAATTCTGCTCTCCTTTACTGACCTCAGATGCCTGATACATAAAATGAAGTTCTGCTCCTGTAAGTCCCAGAAGTTCATGGAGAATCAGACGTTTCCCGGCATCTGCACCATAGACGTTAAATATTCCTTCCTCCTGACACAACCCGATTTCCAAAGGGATCAGACATCCCCACATGGCACTCTTTTGGATACCTTCTTCATCCCTCAGCTGCGGTGCGCTCTTGCCTGTATGCAGCACTTCTTCCATAGCTTCGGAAAATTTCTGAATGGTAAAGACTTCCTGCCCTCTGTAATAAGATGCCGTCTTTGAAATAGTAAAATATTGGGGTGACACTAAAAAATCCTCCATTTGGATGAACGCCTTTGGCAAGGCTGAAAAATCCCCGGCAGGAAGCTTTTTGGCAATCTCCTCCCATAACATGGTTATCTGCTTCTCTCCCTGTTCCACCCATGTACAATTTGGCTCTAAAGAAGCCACCTTCAAAGCCACATCTTTATTTTCTATGGCAAACTGCTGTCCAAGTGCCTGATAGAGGGGTACAAGCCTCTCCCCCACACGGTTTTGGGTACACGGATCTAACACTTTCAGACCCTGCAGCAAAAAGCGGGAAAGCATGGAACCAACCACAGATGCCTGTTCCCCGATCTGCCTTTCAATCTCCTCCTTTTTGATGAGGGCAGCTTCCTTAACCTGTATTCTCTGTCCTGGTTTTAATACACCGTTCTCTGATACAGCCTGTTCCAGTTCAATAAGAGTACAGGGAAGCTCTTCCAACACCTGGGACACGGTAACCGTACCTGCCGTATGATATACTGCATTGGGAATGATGACAGGAGTATTGGCTTTTAATATTCTGGCCTGAAAAATCTTATTCTGGGGTCCGCTTCCCTCTTTGCTGTCCGGATAAAGTCTGGCACAAAGTCCGGCAAGGTCTAAATCCCGGTATACTATAACCTCTGGCACATAAAAATGAACCTCTGGATGGTACTCCTCTTTCGGATTCCGGTTACAGATATCATCATAAAAATCATCCCACTTCTGCCATTCTCCTCTCTCTGCATGAAACAAAGACAAGTACTGACCGATTCTCACAGGTGTGTCTCCGCACAGGGTATAATACCCCCTTTCTCTGCCAGGAAGATTCAGCTTCCTTCCTCCATAAGCTGTCTCTTCCCAGTCCATAGCCAACCCTGGATTCATATTCAGCACCTCTTGTGCATAGAACATATCCTCCGGAATGTACTCCTCATAAAAGCGTACAAAAATCACAGCCGCCGCCTCCTTCAAAGAAAGCTGCGCCACACTGTTGTCAAAAATCCCCTCTCCAAAAAGGATCCCGCTTCCCTGCTGCAGAAGAAAAGTAACATGTTTCACAGATTCCCAGATTTCATTTATGTCTGCCCCATATCTCCTGCGAATATCTTCAAGGGTATCTCCATCCTTCACATTATACTCAAGCGATGGAAAACGTAAAATTTTCCCATCTGAAAATACAAGATTTTGATTTTGATACAGCAAATCTGATACAGAAACCTGAAATTCTTCCGAAGTCTCCAGAATTCCTTTTTCTGTACTGCACTGCTGGTAAATATCATGGATTCTTCCGATTATCTCCCTTAAAAACATACGGAAATAATCCTGAAAAAATGCTTTCGCAACAGACATAGTACCATCTGTACTTCCTGTTTCCCTTCTTCCGTCCTCTTTATAAGAGGGGTCTGGATTTAACTGTGTGAAGTATCTGGTCATCTCATTAAAATAATTCTCATCCACCAGAATTTCTTCCCAGTACCTGACCGTTTTTTCATGTCCCTCTGAACCAAAAGTAAGCGCCAGTGAAGGAAGCATGGGAAATATATACCCCTCCCTTTCATCCTGTAAGCCACTTTCCTCTAACCTGCAGATATCATAGGTCACAGAGAGATTTTTCCCCAGAAACCCTTCCAAAACCTCATATGTCATAGTGTCAGCCAGCTCCATTGATAATCCATAAGCCTCATGGCTGTCCACAGAATCACCTGGAAAATGTGATAAAATCCACTCTGTCAGAAGAGAGGTAAGCCGGCTTAGTCCCTCAGTATCCATCATCATTAAAAATGCTGCCCCGTACTGCTGTTCTCCGTTAATGGAAGGTTCCTGTATATAAAACATAGGGACGATTTCCAGATGAACTACTCTCGCCTCTATCTGCCTCACCTGAAGGCGCCCTGCCATCCGACGGGCCTGCACCGGCTGAAGCATTCTATTATCCCCTTCTTCTATCCAGGGGGCCGGCTGGTCCTCACCCATTGTAAAAGTCACATGCTGATGGAAAGAGAAAGAAAATTTAATTTTTATAAACAATATTTTAATGCTTGCCTGCAGCTTAAGTGACAAATCCACCTCCACCAGAGTCTTTTTATACGCCTGCAGGGTGAGAGCTGCCCAAGCTGATACCTCTGCGGAAGCCTGTATAGTGATAATCTTGAAATCAACACTCAGAAAAAGGCGTCCGGCTACTCCGGCCACTGCTTTTACATAATAATAAGTATCTTCTTTTCCTGTATCTTTTTCATGGAAAACAGCCGCCACTCCTTCAAAGATACCGAAAACCTCTAAGGATACCCCTCCCTTTACAATACCCAAATCAAAGGAGCGTCCCAATCCCACAGAAAGTCCCAGTCCCAGAACCACAATGGGAGAAAAGTTTCCGTTTACGACAGACGGAAGGTTTGGTCTTGTAATGTCCTTAAGGACACCAAAATAAATCCCTCCTCTTCCCGTAAAAATGCTCCACTGAAGTACAAAAGAATTGGAAAAATCCAGATTATGAGGAAATCCCAGATCCACATAAAAACCACCATTTGTATAGACTTCCACGCGGATTGTCCCCAAAGTGAGACTTATCACCCCAAGCTGAAAACTCCTGTACTTTTGGGGAACTATCATCTCGCCGCGGAACATGTATACCTCACTGGTCACCCGTTTATAGAGCAGTTCGATTCCAAATCCATCAAAAGAGGCCATAGCACTTCCCGGTTTTGCCTTCACTGTAGCAAGAATACCGTAGAGTACAGGATCATTTAAGACAATCTTAATATTCAGCATTTCATTAATAGTAAAGTCAGCACCAAACAGCCATTTGCTCTCTCCATCATAAGACACATCCCCCGGCAGAAGTCCCGGTTCTTTTGGAGGCGTAATCTGGTCTTTCAGAGCCTGGACTGCCTCTGTTATACTGTCTGCTTCTGAAATCCCATCATTTTTCAGGTGCTGGCCCATCCCCAGATAATCCAGGACAAATTTTTTTTCATTTTCCACGCTTTCCCGGGGTGGCTGGCCGTCAATGGCGTCCCATGTGACAGGGTTATTTTCATCGTAAGTGACACCCAGCATTTTCCCTGTTAAGACAAAGAAAATCTTCCGGGTATTCATGTCATACCTGACCCCCAGCTTATCTATGTACATCAGACCCGCAATATCCAGCTCTGCCTGATATAAAAACCAGGCCTGATTGTCTGTAGCATCCAGTTCAAAAAGAAACCTTGCCAAATCAATTTTATTCAGCAGATTCCAGGGCGCATCCAAAGAAAACTTTTTGTTTGGGTTTATCATATTTACCAGGGATTCCACCAGGTCACCCAGAGTCATTCCCCCCAGACTGATACATAGAATTTCATGTTGTTCCCGCCAAAACCAGGCGGCCTTAAGATACACCTTTTCATACTCTACCCGGAAAAGAAAGTTTCTGTTTTCCTTTGTCTGTATATGGTCAATCTGAACCAGAATCTTGAAACTTCCCAGAGACATATAGGCCAAAGCTGAGACATCTGTCTCAGTCTTCTCCTGTTTTTCAACCAAAATTCTGCCTCCCAGAGTTAATTTCTTCTGAAGGATAGTAATATTCCATCCGGCTTCAAAAGCAGTACTCACCAAAAATATGCCTCCCTGGGTAGCATAGGAAACATTAAGTACACTAAGTTTTAAAGAAAAGATATCGTCCGGTGTCTGCGATACGCCGAACATCTGGGAAAGGAGATTTCCAATCTTGACTTCTCCACGGTATAGTCCCCCCTCAAAGATCCATCCCGGATTCTCATATACTGCTTTCAGGAAAATGGAAAAGAAATCTTCTCCTTCCCCAAATTCCATCTCCCCCTGGAAATAAAAGCTGTGATGGAAAGTTGCTGCCCTGGCACCTGCCGCTATTCTGGATATATTGACAGGCAGATTTCCGATGGAAAAGGACAGAATGTTCCCTACTTCCGCCTCTATAGAAAACTCTCTGCTGCTGCCGGAACCATAAACAGTAACCTGCCCCAATAAATTTTCATCTGTTTTCCACGAAACCGGAAACTGTGCACCAAAAGTCTCCGCCAGATCCCGGATTCCCGGACCCGACGCGGATTTTCCTTCCAGCCTGGCCTGTGCCACAAAGTCCAGACTCGGCAGATTCATCTCCAGATCCATAAGCAGACTGTAGCGGCCAAGGGCAATACTGAGGCCCCCTGCCACTGACGCGGTCAGCATATTCCCCAAACTCCCCGTTTTCCCCAATGACACCTGAAACCCTACGTTCAGGTGTTCCAGCGTCACATAAGGCACGGGCAGCTTCCAGGGCTGTGAGAGAGCAAATTCTATGAGCAGACGTCTCATGGTCAGACTCAGGTCCTTCTGATCCGCCACCAAGTCCATCCGGTATAATTTGAACTCATTCAGCGGCAAATCCGTGGGCAGACACAGGGAGGCTGCACTTCCCCCAATCCCAAATACGTCCATGAAAAAACCCACTATATCCGCTATTCCAAATCCATCCGGGAAATAAGTATGGAGGTCCCATTGTCGGGAAACAGAAAACAGTGGCAGCGTAAACTCTACCTGTGAAACCCGGGGAAGTGTCAGGATGATTTTCAAGCCTGCTTCTGAAATCACAGAATAATCAAAACTTTCCTCATACTCCCCGCCATTTTGCAGAAGCAATGACATCCTCCCACAGGGAAACAGGCCGGATACTGATTTTAACAAAGGAATGTCCAGTTTAAACTTCCCTTCTTTATTCACGACTCCCTCAACAGACTGGATTCCTGTAAGAAAATTTCCGTACTTTTCCCAATGGCGTTCTGAAGGCATCTCTGTTTTTCCAGAAAAAGTAAGGGGAAAATAAGAATCATATGCTGCGCTGTCAAAAGATAAAACAGGCATAAAAATCGGAAAATCTGCTGCCAGATAACTTTCCTCCCTGCGCCCCCTCTCATCCCATATGAGTGTAGGGCCTACATTTCCGAAGAAATCCTGAAGGGTTCCCTTTAAATCACACCAGAAAGTCACCTGATACTCTATCCGCTCTTTTTCCTGCTCCCTGCATACTATTTCTGCAGAAAAATATTCGCCGTGATTCCAGTTCTGGACAGGTGCCCTGCCTTTAATCACTACCCGTTCAGACTGTAATGTAATCACACAGTCCTCCAGAGTAACGACACCAACTGCCAGAAACAATCTAATAAATGCCCCCTGACAGATTTCCGGGCCAACGCTCAGACTTCCTCCCCTTTTCTCTGCTTCCAAAATCTCATAGAGTTCCTCCAGCCTCATACCCTACCTCCTTCTCTAATGTCTTCGCACAAACAGACGCTCCGGCGGAACCGGAACGCCGGAACCATCTCCCTGAGTCCGAAGCAATTCTGTATCCTGTGACTGGTTACCCTCCCCCAGCTTCTTATATTCAGAACAAGAGGCTTTGCAGTATTCTGTTTTAGAATACTCTATTTCATAACAATCCCCGTCCCAGGTAAAGCAGTGTGCCTGATAAGCTATCTCCCGCTTCCCATCAACTGCCTCCAGAATTGTGTAGATTGGAAGCTCTTTTGAAGTGTATGCCCAATCCCCCAATTTTGTATCGCTTTTATTAAAGCAAATGTTATGGCTGTCCGCCGATTTACCCATCGCCTCACAATAATTTACCATCCATTCCACGATAGTATAATTTGGATGTCCATGACTGCTTTTTAAACCTGCCGATATCACCATTGCCTCTGGCTCTGTATTTCCCAGCATAGCTGGAAACAGGTCTATCGTCTGTCCCTCACCATTTTGACACTGACCATAATTAGTCGTATAAGAGCCATGATGGGGAACTGTCCAGACTGCGTTCATAAAGTTTGAACAGGCATCGTTTATTGCAATTGAATAAAAAGTATGTACTGTGGCATCTCCCGGAAAGAAAAATTTGAGAAATTCCGTATCTTCTGTGTTCATCAACACGGTTACACCTGAAGTTCCATTATTTAATATTGCAGGACTGGATACACTTTCTCCTTCTACGCCTCCCCCTATTTCAGTTAATTCTTTTACAGAAAGGCGTTCCACCACATACAGTTTCAGAGGGTCATATAACGGTATATTTGCCGCTGCCGTCATTTCAATCACTGCATTTTTTGTCAGAATCTCCAGTCTCTGAAGCATAAGTCCAACACCGGACAGACGGGCATTTTTGGTGTAATTGGCATTAGGGTTTCCGCCCACATAAGCATTTTCAATTACATCACAATATCCATCATCAGAATCTACAATATCCTTTATCTCCTGACGGGATATGTGCTCAAATTGATCCAGAAACTCCCCTATACCCAAGATTCCTTCAAATCCAAGTTCTTCCCCCACCACTTCATTTATAAAGTTCAAAAATAATTCTCTCCTCATAGATTCATTTTCAGGAAAAGGTAAATCTGATGTCCAGCTAAATGACTCATTTTGCCACGTTCCACAAAACCTGGCTGGAGACTCTTCAAACACAAGTTCTGCATGCATAATGTCACAGTCTTCCTTCGCTGAAAACAAACGGATTTTCATGTCCCAGTCAATCCAATTCGCCAAACAGGCGTTATTGTTTCTTTTATTAATAAAATGAATACTTGTTTTTGTGATATCATCCTGATAGGAGAGTTTTCCCCAGATTTCATAATATGGCTGGAACATAATACAAGGACTGGTGAAATCTGCCTGATACTCATATGTTTTTTGGGCAGTATTAATAAAATAGGATAAATCTACCTTATCTTTACTTATAAATTTATTACCTATCAGCTTTCCTGGACTGGTTTTTCTGATGGAATACTCTCCTCCGCTGAGTTCTTCCCACAGGTTATCAAACATAATCCAGTGGTCTGTATCACGGTGGGTAAATAACACATTATCCAGGAATACCCCGTCTCCCATATCCTGGCGTTCTTTCATTTTTTCCACTGTATATTCTACCGATTTCTTATTATTCTCCGGAAGGGACGTAAGCTTTACTGGTCTGGTACGATCAAACCCACAGTCTATCAATGTAAGGTTCACCAGACATTCCTCGCCTCCAATATCATCATAGATTTCAATGAGATTCATGCCCCCCTGGCCAACCGGAAGCATAGTAACTTTTACGCCGCTCATGTTTCCTCCCTCTGGTATGCAGCATACCACCCTACATTCTTTCCGTCGGAAAACAGAAAGATATCACTGCTGCCTTTTGGAAAAGATGCCCCCAGCACCTTGATCTGGAAATTGTGAAGTCTGAATACGTATTGGTTTTCCTGCTTTTCCAGGGTTATGGAGCCAAATCCTAACTGAAAGATTCCCTGTAGCTTAACGCCTTCTCCCGATAGTGCCCCCGGAAGGTTTACTCCCACATAATACTGGGGCATCCCGTCCTCTTCCCAGAAAGCAGTTAATAGCTGTATTGAAATCATATCCTGATCCGCCAGGGCACCGAGAGAGCCCAGCTGGATTCTCCACAGCAGACCCTGATAGCATTCCGGCGGCACTCCCTGGGACAGGGGCGCCGTAATGGGGAGAAACCCTTTCTCCTGAGGTGTCCTGCCTGAAGTTTCAACTATCAGGGAATCAAAGGAAACTGCAAATTTTTCAGGGAAGGAATTTTCCCTCAAGGATGCTTCTTCCCTGATATATCCCAGATGACTATATTCCATGTTCATAGGGCCTGACTTGGGCATTCTGATAAAAAGCTGGTAAAAAGGCATTCCCTCTTCAGCGCCCTGCCCTCCGTATCCCAGCAAATCTGCCTCGCTCAGCTCTCGGCAGGAAAATACGCCTGTCAAATCAAAACATCCCTCTCCTTCCTCTCCCACTGTCAGGTTCATTTTCTGAATCCATACTTTTTCGATTCCCGAACCGGAGAGGGCGTAACAGACACTCTGTTTTAAATGATACTGATACTTCCTTACCCCGTCCTCTTCTGCCATCTGCCCCTGAAGTATCAGACAATTTCCGTCTGTATTTCCTTCTGAAACCGCAGAGACCTCAAACAACCGGTTAACCAGTATTTCCGAACTGCTTGTAAATGACACAATATGTCCTGCCTGAATCCTCACCCTGATTTCCCGGGTCAGATAATCATAATCCGGCGGCATACTCTCATAGACCAGCTTTTTGTCTGACGTATAATCAATCAGTCCGCTTATCTCTGACTGCTCCAGATAAATCCCCTTCTGTTCCTCCCTGTGAATCTGTCCGGCCCGGATCACAAGATAAGAGGCATAAAATTGATCTGTCTCCACACTCTCCATGATAACGCCAATCTCAGGAGGCAGTTCTTCCATAGACACCGATACATTGACGGCCAGTATTCCCTGAAATTTTTTATCCCCCGCTGCCTCTATAAATTCCTCCCATCCCTCTTTTACTTCCCCATCTTCTGTATATGCATTTTTAGCCGTTTCCCTGAATGACAGATTTTCCCGCTGATCTTCCTCAATGCTTTTTTCTCCTGCATATTTCAGAAAGATCATTGTTCTGCTGCCTGTGTGCTGCCCCCGCCAATAATCCGGCAAAAGTAAAAACCGGATGCCTTCCACCAGAAAGCAGAATCCATCCGAAGGTCCTGCTTTATCAAATTCTCCGGGGTCCTGAATAGCATATAAAAACTCTTTGTGCTGAAACTTTTCCCTCAGTTCCGAATAGATATGGGTGAAGCGTAAATCTGGAAGTGTACCTGTTCCTGATAAGTCAGCCAATCCAATCCACTCATATTCTCCCTTGGGCGACACCTGCGCCATCAGGCTCTGGGGTGTCACTCCGCGCATAGATTCCGTCCACAGGCCTCCTCTTTCTGATGCCTTTTTCTTTAAGATTTCTCTTCTTTTTTCATAAAGTCCCTTCTCCAGAACATCCCTGTCCTCCCATGATTCCATATGTATTTCCCGAAAAAGAGTCATGGGAACGGCAGGCATTTTGTTAGGAAAAGTGGCAGCCGGTATTTCCAGAAAACACAGTCGCTTATTTTCAGGCGCAGCAAACAGGGCAGCCCCTTCTGGCTGGCAATAATAAAATGCCTCTCCCAACACACCAATCCAGGAAGTGGTGCCAAGGATTGTCTTCTCCTCTTCATAAGGAAAGACCGCAGGCATAGAAGGGGTAAACTGAATCATCGCCCCCTCCTGAAGTCCGATATTTTCCGTTCCAGACAGGCCACATAAGAGTTTTCTTACTTCTCTGTCCACAGAAAAATTTCCCTCTATTCCCAGGTACAGCCTTTTTCTTGTCACCACCTCTCCCTTTTTGTTTTTGTAGGCAAGGACAGGCTTTCTCTGGAATACCAGTGCAGAGTCCTCTTCCGCCTTCAATTTTACTGCTCTGCCTGTATGGGTTGTAAAAAAAGACCGGAAACTGCTGCCGGCTAAGGAAAGTCTGGTCCTCTTTGTATCCAACAATGCCTGGGGCGTAATCTTAAATTCGGTGTAAAACGTAGTTTCCGGGATCAATACGCGGCTCACTGCCTGGGAAAGAAATCCCTGTTCCTTTGCCAGTTCCTCCTGCTCCTCCATAATTCTAGCATGCCGGATACCTGCATCCAGCCTCTCCATCAAGTCTTCACATGCATCCTCCCTGACAGAAAAAGCTCCCTTAAATGTTCCGCACTCCTCTCCGGCTGTATGCAATTCCAACTCCCGGGTATCCCCCAGAAGCCGGATTTTTCCAGTGGACAGACTGTAGTTTCCCGTTCCCGGAAACACAAACAAAAAAGTATCATTCCTGACAGAAAGACTCTCCCAGGGATTTATCGTCAGGGAGTATCCACCAAATGCCAGATTTTTAACCTCATCTGTATTTTCCATCTTAAAGACTTTCCAGTCGAAATAATTTTCTTCTGGATTTTCCACCCATAAGAACAAAAGTTCTCTGTTCCACCTTCTCAGATATTGGATTCCTTTCTCCGACAAGACATGGCCGTCAGCCGCCTCCCTGGGGCAAAACAGATACCGTCCCCCCTTTAAAAAGCTGTCTTCCAATCCTATAACCGACTGCTCATAGTCTCCCTTCAAAAAACAGTACATGACTCCCTTTTGATAAACCCCGTATTCTCCTTGATAAATACGACTCAGTTCCATCCTTATCCCTCTATTCTATCCCCGTGAAACAAAGGAAAGTCTTCCCATACTTCTCCTGAAAAAGAGATTTTCGTCTGCTCTCCAGAAGGACTTCTCCTGTACAGTACCAGTTTCTTTGTTCCCTTTCCGTGTATTCCCATAAACCCCATCAGTTTTCCCACAGTAGTTCCCGCCGGCAGCTTTCTCTCCACACCGCATACCACTACGGTAATCTGCAGCGTCAGCGCACTTCTTCCCCGAAACAGCAGATAAGGTACAACCGTCGAATTCTCCGGCGGCAGAGGCACTTCCTGAAAGCCAGGCGCAGCAAGCATGAGTACATGATTTCCCGCATAAATATCTGGCTCCGCCTCACTGGAAAACAGGGCTTCCGGATATTGAATCCGGTAAAAAGGCTGGCGCATCCTCACAGCACAAAGGTCAATAATGCCAGCTCCTACCGGCTTTACCGTCTCTTCACTGGAAGGCGGATAAATTTCCTCTTCCATGAGATGAACAAAGCTGTCAAACTCCAGATATTCCATATTCTTGCCCCGTGCAAGAGAAACCTCATAGAAGGCTGTATGGTTTCCCACAAATCCTGCTGCATCCCCGCCCGACATCTGATCTTCCGGCATATATAGCTCCTGTTCCAGTTTCAGCGAAAACCCTGGACGCACATCCGTACATCTTTTATCTGGATTCAGACCGCAGTGAAAATATAGCATATCCTCTATATTCTGTCTGGCTCCTCTGGCAATCATCTCCATAATCTGATACATGGCCTTTGTTGTTGTCACCTGAAAAACTTTGGCAATAAAAGTATCATAGTCCGCTCTTTCCAAAACAGTGTCACTTCGGATAGTAAGCATATAAGGAGATACAATTCCTAGTTCCAGAGATCCGGAACTTATTGGCGATTCTGGTTTTTTTAATTTTCCTTCCTGGTCTGCAGCATAAATTTCCCCATCAAGGGGGATACTAAGAATCTTCTCATCCATTCCCTGTTTTCTGAAGCATACCTGCTTCTTTCCCTCTGCTGACTCTTCCGCAGTATACACAGGACAGAACAGGGAAGGAATCTCTGCGGACGGCCCTGAAGAAAACTTATTGATATACGGCTGCATAGTAACTGTCAGGTTGATCTTTTCACCAAAGTGCTTTTCCTCCATAGGTATCTCCATACCACAGACATATGGGGAAATCTCATAAGTATAGATACCGGAATGATCTACTTTGACAATACATTTTCCTGAGCCTATATTAATATCCGGCTTATCCCAGGATAGTTCCAGACTGCTTCCGTCATAACTCCCTGTAAGCCTCTCATATGTTTTGAGCAGCAGGGGAGTGGAATGGCTCTTGTCAGGCTGGTCCTTCACTGTAACAGATACCGTATAATAAAGCTTGTCATCTAACTGAATGTTGCTAAACACACAGTTCTTATCTTGTACTTCTTCCGACTTTACTATCTCTGTACTCTTCTTTAGTTCTACTAGATATTTTCCTTGATACTTCTGGGCTGATTCTTCAGTTTTCCAGTAAAGTTTAATCTGATAAGTATTATCGGATACCTCTTTTTCCACCTCTGCCTGATAGATTTCTATCTTGTTAACCATTCCCATCCAATTACCTCCAAAGGTTGTTTTGCACCTTGTTATCTCCTGTTAAAATTCCGCCACAGAACATATTTACCGAATCAGCCCCTGACTGTCTGCCATCATCAGGTTCCAAATCTAGGTTATACACGTCACTGCTGGGTTCTTTTTCCCTAATTTCCAGAATACGTCTATATATTTCCTCTCCGCCTCTATACCCTTCTTTCACTAATACCATATCTTTTGTAGTACACTGTCCAGCTTGCTTCCAGCCTTCTGTTCCATTCTCATCCTTTACCCAAACCGGATGAGCTTTGGTAAGGAACAGACCTTTTGATGGCATCCCCTCTGCGTGAATTTCCACCATATTTTCCATTTCCGGGCCTCTCCATACATTAACCACTCTCATCTGCCTGTTGTCCCTGCCCATCACTCTATCTCCTATAGTTATACAGCGGATTTCTTGTTCTGTCCCGTCCGCCATCCGTATCAGAGTGTCAGGCGCCATACATCCGTACATAATCTGCAGAGAAGGAACTTCTTCTGTAAAGCTGGCAAGGCCTTTTAAAGAGGTAACAATTAGTTCATGGATTCTCCAGTCTTCCTGTTCGTCTTCCTGTTCGTCTTCCTGTTCCTCTTTTTTCACTACCGTATAGACCTTCATCTCAAGCTTATAATCAAATTCCGTCTTTTTCCATCCTGCCGGGTCGTGATATCCTTTTCCCCAAGATACAAATTCATAGTGGTATCCATGTTCCATGGGCATAATTTCTATAATCTGGTCACATTCATAATCCGGTGTTGCTGCAACTACTGCAGCGCCTCCGCCCTTTCTGTACAGTCTACAGACAGCAGAATTTTTGTGACCCTCATCCTCTTTGGGGATCTCTGTTTTATCAAACACTAAATCTCCCTGCCCCGGCACACACAAATTCGGAGTATTGCCCGTTTTTTCATCCCGTCCGAATCCACATATGTAATCCACATCACTGACATCATCAGGACGTCTGATTAAAGCTATCACAATATGATCCTTATCCCCTGTAACTCCACGCTCCGCATATCTGCTCTCCAGTTCTCCCAGAATCACGGCTTCCTTTTCTTTTTTTGGATATACATGGCGATAGATATAATCATAGTCTGTAGAATTTGCTTTTTTAAATGCAGAAAGCTGGTTATCCTCAGGCGTTATATTTCCCCAGTCTCCATAGGCAATCACCCCTAGCTGTTTTATTTCAATATCTGCACCTACGGTAAAGTCTTCCTCCACAATCAGATAATTCGTATCTGAGGCTGTCTTCGGAGAAATTTCTGCAATTACTTTTTCACTGCCTAAATCCAGAATCTGTGCTGATATTTTCAAATCCTTAAATGTATTGAGCAGAGATATTTGTATTTTGAGATGCCCCGCCGCACTATTTTCAGAAAATGTAAACTCCTCAATCTCAAATACATCATAAAATTGATAAAGCTGGGGCCGTTCAACTTCCAATAAAGTTGGATTTACAGAATCAGCTCCCAGCAATCTTGATGCTCTCCTTTTACGGGTTATGTTGTTTACATTTTCTCTGCATTCTGAAATTATCTCCTTAGGGTAACTTATTGCTGATTTTTCGTTGATTTGAATCATAATACTCCTCCTTATATCTTGAGTTAACGGTAATTGTTGCACGACTACATGATTCTATTTTACCATTTTCCGAAAAACATGCAATGTTTTCTATTATTTTTTAAATAATAGAATCATTAAAATTATTTCGACAAACAATTTCGACATTTTTCGACAAACTCTCTGTTGTTCCATCAGCGGAGGCAAACGTGTATTTCTCAGTTAACGATATATGATAGACTTTCTTTATTTTACTGTTTATAAACACTTTTATAAATGCTTAATAAATATAGCATACACTTTTCTCTCTATAGGTGTTATAATAAAACTCAAATATCCACCAAAAGCGGCATTACCGCTTCTGTATCATTTTGGGTTCTTATAAAAGGCTGAAATGTGGATTTTTAAAATTTTGCAACTCTCAGAGGCACACACGAAGGAGGAATACATTATGAAATTAGTAATTACAATGAGCCGCCGTTTCGGCACCGGCGCAAGCGTGATTGCAAAGGAACTTTCCGAAAGGCTTGATATCCCTGTATACGACAAGGCATATATTGAACAGCAGATAGACGACCATATGTATGACAGCGAGGCAGAGGCCATTCGTGAACTGGCTGGTAACCCGTGCATCATCCTTGGCCGCTGTGCCTCCGATATTCTGAAGGATAAACTGAATGTACTGAATATTTTTGTCTGTGCAGATAAAGAAGACCGTATACAGAGGATCATGGGACTCGAATCGCTTTCTTATGAAGAGGCGAAGGAAAAGGTCGAACATACTGACAAGGAACGTGCCGCATACTATTACGAGCATACCGGCAAGACATGGGGTGACGTGAACGATTACCATATGATACTCGATACGTCAGAGCTCGGCGTTGAAAATTGTGCGGACATCCTCATGCAGTACTTCGAAAAGCTGGAATATATCTAAAGATCTGGTTACTCCATTCTGTCAAATACTTCCCGGTTCAGGGATTTGTTCTGATAGGCAACGATCGTGGTGCATACTGCATCCCCGGTTATATTGACAGCGGTTCTTGTCATATCGAGAATCCTGTCTATTCCCATAATCAGAGCGATCCCTTCTACCGGAAGCCCTACGGAATTGAAGACCATTGACAGTGTGATCAGGCCTACGCTCGGGACTCCGGCCGTTCCTATCGAAGCAAGGGTAGCCGTGGCGATTACGGTAATATAGTCTGCCGGGGAAAGTGCGATCCCGAATGCCTGTGATACGAACACAACCGCGACTCCCTGCATGATGGAGGTTCCGTCCATATTGACGGTCGCTCCCAGCGGCACCGTGAAAGATGAAATTTTCTTGGATACCCCCATTTTTTTATCCAGCGTTTCAATGGACAGGGGTATCGTCGCATTGGAGGTTGCCGTGGAAAACGCGAATCCCATGACTGGCAGGAATTTGCGGATAAATTTTATCGGGTTTAATCCCGTAAATAACTTCAGCAGTATCTGGTAGACCCCAAAGCCCTGCAGCAGCAGTGCGAGGAAGACGGCCGCCATATATTTCAGCATCGGTATAAACGCGTCGAAACCAATTCCCGCAAATGTCTTTGCAATCAGGCAGAACACGCCGAATGGTGCGGCTTTCATAACTGCCATCGTCATATCCATCATGAGATCATTAAATTCAGCAAAGAACTGGGCAACAGATGCAGCCCTCTCACCTCTTTTAGCCAGAAGAATCCCAATAAAAATAGCAAAGAAAATAATCTGCAGCATGTTGCCTTCCGCAAGTCCCTGAATCGGGTTCTTCGGTATGATATCCAGCAGGGTATCTGCAAATCCTGCCGTCTCTGCGGCCGAAGTCTCTGCCGTCTCGATACTGCTGATGTCCAGACCAACGCCCGGGTTAATCAGATTGCCTATTCCCAGTGCCAGCGTAATCGCTGCCGCCGTGGTAAACAGATAAAACCCTATGGTTTTCACACCGACTTTTCCAAGAGTCTTTGTGTCCCCGATTGCCATGCTTCCGCAGATCAGGGAACAGAATACAAGCGGCACGACCAGCATCTGCATGGCCCGCAGGAAACCGTTCCCGATTACATAAAAGATTCCGTCTATAATCACTGTATCTCTGACATATCCCTCCGGGACCCAGTAGTGCAGAACGATTCCCGCAAAAGCCCCTAGCAGGAGGCTGATAAAGATCAGTGTCGTAAGTCCTGGTTTTTTCCTCTTCGTTTCTTTCATCTACATTCCCCTTTCTTTTCTCTTGTTCTCATTAGCTGTACTATAATCGGAAACATAATCCGCCACATATTCTCTCAGTGCTTCCTTCCATCCTGACGGCTGCTGTATGCCGCACATCCGAAGCATCATATTGTCCAGTACTGTATACTCCGGCCCCTCGAATCCCGGCTGTCTTCCGCCCATTTTTATCGGGACCAGTTCTACTTCTTCTCTCCCAAGCAGTCTGAGGATTTCCTGTGCCAGAGCGTATCTGCTGCAGTGTCCGGCACAGACCGCATGGTAAATGCCCTCCTGTTCCGCCTGAATCAGGCGCAGGATCACCCTGGATAGTTCCTTCGCGCTTGTCGGACATGCAAAGTCATCCACGGCTGCCTCGATCCGCATTCCTTTCCCAGCCTGCTCAATGATCGAATTTACAAAGTTACTTCCTTCTGCCCCATAAACCCAGGAGCTCCGGATGATCAGGTGCTTCGGCGCCAGCTCTTTCACGAAGTTCTCGCCTGCAAGTTTTGACTTTCCATATACTGTTCTCGGATTGGGTGTGTCAAACTCATGGTGGCTTTGCTCGTTTGTATCCCAAAAAATATCGTCCGTGGATATCTGGATGATTCTCGCGTCTATCTTTCTTGCAATCGCACTCAGGTTCCTTGCCCCGAGGGCGTTTACTTTATATGCTTCTTCTACATTTCCCTCACACGCCTGTACATCTGTCATACCCGCACAGTTGATGATTGTGTTCGGGCGGTTCCTGCTTCCGAACAGGTTCACATCCCCGGCACAGGTGATATCCAGGTCCTCGATGTCCGTCTCAAAAAGCTCAACATCACGCATATCCAGCATATTGCGTATCATGGTCCCCACTCGTCCGGCTGCCCCTGCAACCCATATCTTCCCATAATCGTATCCCATCATTCTTCTCCTTTTCAAATCTTTCCCTTAAAAAAGGTTCTCTAAACTTCGCTATTATAAATGGAATCGTCTTGTTTTTCAAGTCCATTTTTCTGGAATCTGCATATAGTGTAATAAGAACTTTTTCAGGACTCTGAGTATGTATCTCCTTATCCCTATTATAATTGTACTGTTTTTTGTTTTATTCTTGTCGTATTACCACAGAAAAAAGCAGGCCGTCCAGAAAGTCGGCCGGATGTCTTATGCATGGAAATGTGACCTGCTGAACGAACTCGCCGTTCCTTTTGGCTTTTCCTATCAATTTGTCCAGGATATCTTTACTTTCAGGGACGATGCATGGCAGAAAGAGTTCGGGTACGGGGAATTTTATGATCTGAATGCATTGTCCATGCACATGATACTGGACTGCGAACCTGTATACTTCAACTATCATGGGAAAACCTGGCTGATCGAATTCTGTAAGGGACAGTACGGGATTAATACAGGCGCGGAAGCCGGTATTTACCACGCAGACTCGGTCGTGCCCCCGGCGCTCCGGCCCCAGACGGTCTTTACAGCCGCCGCAGAGGATGAGGTTCTGCCTGTTAAACTGCGGCTGACCGGGCCTGACTGCCCGCTTTTTTCCATTTCTCAAAAACAATGGCGCGTATCCGGCTTTGTCATGGGTACTTTCACCGCCCCAGAGGATCTGATTCTCGAAGCAGCCGTAACATTCCCCGATCCGGACATGTGTACAGCCTTCACCCGCGCCATGAACGGCCTCGGCTACAAAAGCAGTGAACTGCTCACATACCAGAATACAGTACAGTTCTACTTCACAAGGCCGAAATCAGCTCCGCTCATGGCACCCGATGTCTTTCTGGAAAAATACAGGCTCCTGCAGGGTGATATCTTCTGTGAGCTTTTCCTGTGGCTCACCAATCCTTTTTTTACGACCGTGGACCGGCTGCTTTACCTTTACTACACACATCCCTGCCTTTTTGAGAGGATTCTCTGTATCAGAATGTTTCAGAAGCACAGGAGGAAAAGACAATGAGCTGGTATGAGCGTATTTCACGGGCATTTGTACAGGCGCCTGTCGTCCCCTTAAACAGCAGGTCCCGCTTCGTGCTGATGAGCGACTGTCACAGGGGGGTCGGCAATCACAATGATAACTTTATGAAAAACCAGAATGTATATTTTGCCGCACTAAATTATTATTATGAAAAAAATTATACCTATATGGAATTGGGAGATGGGGATGAATTGTGGGAAAACCGTTCGCTTTCCCAGATTATTGATATTCACAGTGACGTCTTCTGGCTGCTTTCAAAATACCGGAGAGAAAACAGGCTCTATCTGCTGTACGGCAACCATGACCACAGCAAACGCCACTGCCATTATTGCCAGAAGCACTGTTCCACCTACCATGTAAGCGGCCAGAACGATGAATCGCCCCTTTTTCCCGGTGACTGCTATCTGCAGGGGCTGATTTTAAAAGATACAGAGCATGGAAATGACCTGTATCTGATCCACGGCCATCAGGCAGACTTTTTAAACAGCACACTCGCCCCTCTGGCAAAGCTGCTCGTCCGTTATATCTGGAAGCCGCTCGAAGCAATCGGGGTGTCCGATCCTACGAGTGCGGCAAGAAATTATACGAAAAAGAAAAAAGTGGAGAAACGATTGACAGACTGGGCCATACAGGAGCATAAGATACTCGTGGCCGGGCATACACACCGTCCGATGATTGGCAGTTCACAGGCCCC
The DNA here is from genome assembly GCF_003149245.1 of Faecalicatena orotica. Taxonomy (GTDB): domain Bacteria; phylum Bacillota; class Clostridia; order Lachnospirales; family Lachnospiraceae; genus Faecalicatena_A; species Faecalicatena_A orotica. Next base: position 352,709 of record NZ_QGDL01000001.1, read on the forward strand.
CTATTTTAACACGGGAAGCTGCGTACACCCCCGGTGCATCACCTGTATTGAAATCCAGAACCGGATGATGATACTCGTCAAGTGGACGCTGCGCACCCGGGAAGACAGGTCCCTGTATGTAGCACGGGAAGTTCTGGAAGAATACAGGCTGTAACAAAATTTGGAAATACTATCGTTTTACAGGACCCCCAGATGTTCCAGCAGGATCTTCACCCCCAGAAGGATCAGGATGATTCCTCCTGCGAGCTCTGCTTTTGATTTGTATTTTGTCCCAAACACATTCCCGATCTTTACTCCGGCGGCCGACAGGATGAATGTAGTCACTCCTATAAAAGATACGGCGGGGATGATATTCACACGGAGAAATGCAAAGGTGATTCCCACCGCCAGTGCATCTATACTGGTTGCCACGGCCAGAACAAACATCGTTTTTATGTCCAGGGAATCACTTGTATTTTCGCATTCCCCCGAGAGTGATTCCCTGACCATGTTCACACCGATGATTCCAAGCAGGATAAAGGCGATCCAGTGGTCTACAGCCGTGATTTTATCCTGAAACTGTACGCCCAGAATGTAACCGATGAGCGGCATCAGTGCCTGAAACCCTCCAAACCACAGTGCAACAATAGATACTTTTTTCACGGTAATCCTGGGCATCGCAAGGCCCTTACAGACGGACACCGCAAATGCATCCATTGATAATCCTACTGCCAGTAAAAATAATTCTATAAATCCCATTCTTTTTTCCTCCTGTGTAATGAATCTGACGTGGGTTAGAATAAAAGGGCAAAAAAAAGACACATGTACAGCAAATAAACTGTACATGAGTCTCATTAATTAAGATAAGCCAGACTTTCCAGTCAGTATGTTGACTTACCACGCATATCCTGCGCCAATTACTCCCTCACGGACTGATTAGTATTCTATCATCCAAAGACTGCAATTTCAAGTATTTTATTTATTCATTATCCGAATAGTCGTCTTCACTCTGCTTTACAGTGACACCCTGCTTTTCAAAATTGACTTTCTTCCAAACATTTTTATGTTCTGTTATCTCTGTGTCTTCTCTCCACTTCTTCAGAAGAGAATCATACTGCTCCTGCTTTCTCTCTTCCACAATGGATTCCTTCTTTGCATCGGTAGCTTCTCTGTCAAGGAAACTGGTCACTTTTGCCACATAAACACCTGAATCCGTATCAACGATGTCTGTGACGTCCCCTTCATTCTCAAGAGCATCCGCTGCCTTCACCAGATCTGCATTCGGAGATGTGGAATCGGCATCAAATGTAGCTGTCTTTACTTCCTGTCCTGCTTCCTGTGCCAAAGCCCCTATATCCGGATTGTCCCCTGCTTTTAAGCTGTCTGCAAATTCCTGTGCCTTCTGCTTCTGGGCCGCTTTCTCGTCATCAGTCATGGCCTCTGAATTACCATCCGCATCTGTCTTATTATAAGAGAACAAAACATACTGCATGCTCTTCTGCGCGGCCTCTTCATCAGACACCTCTTCGTCAACGCCTTCCTTCATCGGCTGGTCCATCCTGCTCTGTATGGTAGCAAGCTCCAGGTACTTCTTTACATTCTTCTCATACCCGGAAACCGCCTCTTTGTCCTCCAGGGTGTTATCTTCTACAAAGAGATTAGCTGCCTTATCAATCGCCTTTTTATCATCATCAGTCAGTTCAATATCATAATCCGCCGCATGCTGGTTCAAAAGATACATGTTCTCCAGAGCCTCAAGGAGGCTTTCTTTCATACCGTCTTCGTAGGTCTTGCCATCCTCAACCTCCTGCTTCCACATGTCCTCACCAGTCATCCCCATCATACCCGCATAATAGGTCTCATACTGAGCCTGCTGCATTCTGGCATAAAAATTGGCAACACCCAGTGTGATCTTATCCTTTCCAACCTCTGCCACGACCGCATCATTATCCATAGAACGGCTGCATCCTGCCAGAGATGACACTGCAAGGGCTCCCGCTGCCGCCATAATTATCAATTTCTTTCTGAACTGTCCCATAATATCCTCCTACGTACATTCTAACTTCATTATTATAGCCTTTTTTTATTATTCTAACAAGCCTTTTATATCATTTAACAGCTTTTTCACCAATTCCAGAACGTCCTCGTCCTTTGTCTTCCCACTGCGCCCCTTCTTCTGGTACAGGAAATACGGCGGTGTGTCTGCCTTGAATACAAGGCTGCCATTGTAGGCCTTGAGAAGTCCCGGTATTTTCTGCGGCTGTACCTTTGCTTTCTCATACATGGTAAGCTGGTATGCATCTCCTTTTTGCTCCACTGCCGTTACATAGGCAGAATGAGCCAGCGCCTTTAAGCCTGCAATGTTCAAAAGCTGCTGCACCTTCCTCGGGATGTCGCCGAAACGGTCGATGAGTTCTTCGATCATATCGTCCATCTCCTCTTCATTCTCAATGCTGGCAATCCGTTTATAGACATCCAGCTTCTGGAATTCATTTGCAATATAAGACTCTGGAATATACGCATCGATATTCAGGTCGATGGAGGTTGTATACACATCTTCTTCCATCTCCCCCTTCAGCTGTTTCACTGCCTCATTGAGCATCTTACAGTACAGGTCATACCCCACGGCCTCCATATGGCCGTGCTGCCGGGCGCCTAGGAGGTTGCCCGCCCCGCGTATTTCCAGATCCCGCATGGCGATCTTAAACCCGGAACCAAGATCCGTAAATTCACGGATCGCGGCGAGGCGCTTCTCCGCAATTTCTTTGAGCATCTTATCCCTTCTGTACAGAAGAAACGCATATGCCATACGGTTCGAACGCCCGACCCTCCCCCGAAGCTGGTAGAGCTGGGAGAGTCCCAGCCGGTCCGCATCGTGGATGATCATTGTATTTACATTGGAAATATCCAGTCCCGTCTCAATGATCGTCGTGGAAACGAGGACATCAATATCACCGTTAATGAAGTCATACATAATATTTTCCAGTTCCCGCTCGTTCATCTGGCCGTGGGCAAACGATACTACGGCATCCGGGACAAGCCTCTGGATCCTGCCCGCCACATCTGCGATGTCGCTGACACGGTTGTATACATAGTAGACCTGTCCGTCACGGGACAGTTCTCTTTCTATGGCCTCCCTGACCATCTCGTCATTGTATTCCATTACATAGGTCTGAATCGGCATACGGTCCATCGGGGCTTCTTCCAGCACGCTCATATCCCTGATTCCGATCAGGCTCATATGGAGCGTTCTGGGAATCGGTGTGGCTGTCAGGGTCAGTACGTCTATATTTTCTTTCAGCTTCTTGATCTTCTCCTTGTGTGTGACCCCGAAACGCTGCTCCTCATCAATAATCAGCAGGCCTAAGTCTTTGAACATGACATCCTTTGACAGGACCCTGTGTGTTCCGATCACAATGTCCACAAGGCCTTTCTTTAAATCTTCCACCGTCTTCTTCTGCTGCGTGGAAGTCCTGAATCTGCACAGGAGGTCCACCCTGACCGGGAAGTCTTTCATCCTCTGTACAAACGTGTTGTAATGCTGCTGGGCCAGAATCGTAGTCGGCACAAGATAAACGACCTGCTTTCCCTCCTGAATCGCTTTAAAGGCGGCCCTGATTGCAATCTCAGTCTTCCCATACCCGACATCCCCACAGATCAGACGGTCCATGATCTTCCTGCTTTCCATATCCCGTTTGGTATCGGCAATCGCCTGGAGCTGGTCGTCCGTTTCCTCAAAAGGAAACATCTCCTCAAATTCCTTCTGCCATACGGTGTCCGTCTCATAGGCATACCCTTCGGCCTGCTGCCTTGCCGCATACAGCTCTACCAGGTCCTTCGCAATCTCCCTGACTGCTCCGCGTACCTGACTCTTTGTCTTCGCCCACTGGCTCGTTCCCAGCTTGTTCAGCTTTGGTTTCTTTGCGTCCGCCCCCGCATACTTCTGGATCAGGTCCAGCTGGGTCGCCAGAATATAAAGCGCGCCTCCCCCGGCATAGGTAATCTTCATGTAGTCTTTCGTGATTTTGTCTACTTCAATCTTTTCGATGCCCTGATAAATTCCCAAACCGTGGTTTTCATGTACAACATAGTCCCCGATCTTCAGTTCCGAGAAGTTCTGGATCTTCTGCCCCTCATAGACTTTCCGGCGTTTCTTCTTTTTGTGTTTCCCGAAAATATCGGTCTCTGAGATGACCATGAACTTCAGCATCGGATATTCATATCCCTCTTCCACATGCCCGTACGCAACCATGATCTCCCCGGGCTGTACGATGCGGCCCATATCCTCGCTGTAAAAACTGCTCAGGTCATAATCCCGCAGATCCTCTGCAAGACGCCGTGCACGCGTCCTGGAGCCGGAAAGGAGGATCACGCGGTACCCATTTCTTTTCAGCCTCTTCAAGTCCCTCGTCAGCATTTCGAAGCTGTTATTGTACGGATTTACACCCTTTGTCTGAAGACTGTAAGTATCCCGCACATGAAAAGAACCGCATTTTGACTCCAGCGTCGTCAGTCCGATTCCGTAATACTGGTTCATCTTCTCCACAAGCTCTTTTGTGGAAAACACACGCAGATCCTCTTCCTCATCCTGAATTCCCGCGGCCTCCCTGTTTTTCTGACTGTTCAGGAATTCTTCCTCCACCTCGTCCAGACGTTCCAGAAGTCGTACAGGTTCATCCAGAAATAATATACTTTTTGAAACCGGGAAATAATCCAGAAAGGAAACACAGTCTGCACTGTCCCCCTGAAGCTCTGCGGCGGGGTAAATCACGACCTCGTCCAGATTCTCAACCGAACGCTGGCTCTCCACGTCAAACGTACGGATCGAGTCCACCTCGTCGCCCCACAGTTCTATACGGACGGGAAGCTCTTCTGTCAGGGGGAACACGTCCAGAATCCCGCCTCTCACGGCAAACTGTCCCGGCCCCTCGACTTCTGTCTCTCTCTCATACCCCATCGCTGAAAGTTTTTTCTGGAGTTTTGTAAAATCAACGGCCCCCTCTCCTGAAATATGAATCCTCTTTTCAGAAATGTCATTAAGCGGGGACATTCCATCCAGAAAAGCATCGATCGTCGTAATGATAGTAATCCCGTTTTCAGTCCCCCCGGCATCTCCTGCTGAAGCACTGCCTTCATTTCCGGTCTCAAAAATTGCCTTTACCACTTCCATGCGCTGCTTTACAAGATACTTGCCCTTGATATCAGCATGGTAAAAGAGCAGGTCCTTTGCCGGGTAAAGGTACACATCCTCATCCAGAAAGCGATATTCCTCATAGGCTTTCTTCGCCTTTTCATCACTGGAAAAAGCGATGATTTTGTAAAAACAACCATCGCTTAATGCATACATCAGGTGCGTCTTCTGTGAGTTGACACATCCCGCGATCTGCAGGATTCCTTTTTCCTTTTTTCGTTTTGAAAAAATCTCATTATACTCCGCCAGCTCGGAAAGCGGCGCTAAAAAAGCCTGCATAAGTCTACTCTTCCTTCTTTTTGCGGTTATATTCATTCATCGCGGCCTGAATCTCCCCGGCCGTAATCATTTCCACGGCATGTACCGCCTGACTGTAGCCTTCTTCCATCAATTCATGCTCCGCTTTTGTAAAATGCCCAAGCACATAGTCTGCCAGATCATACCTCGGCGGCTTTTCACCAACGCCAACCTTAATCCGTGGAAATACCTGACTTCCCAGATGTGCAATGATGCTCTTGATCCCATTGTGCCCTCCGGCACTTCCCTTTGCCCGGATGCGCAGCTGTCCGACGCCGAGGCTCACATCATCATAAATAATAATCAGTTCCTGCTCAATATCCACCTTGTAGTAATCCACGAGACTGATAATACTCTCACCGCTGAGATTCATATAAGTCATGGGCTTTGCCAGAATCACCTTCTGGCCCCCGATAATGCCTTTCCCTATGAATGCACGGTGCTTCCTCGTGTCCACTGATATATTATATTGGCCAGCAATGGCATCAATGACTTCAAATCCCACATTATGCCTTGTTCCTTCATATTGTTTATCCGGATTTCCCAATCCAGCAATAATATACATAACTTTCACCTCTTCATGCAGGGCCGTAATTAAAAATTAAACACAGCCTGAATTTTCCAAATGTGGCTGATACGCCGCATCTCCATACATTTTACAGGATTGCATCCTATTTGTCACGTAAAAGCCGCGAATATTTTTCGGTTTCCCGTCATACACTTATAAAAAGCGAAATGGAAATAAAATGGCTAACATGGGAGGTCTTTTTCATGGGTTCTAAAACTAAAATCATCGTTCTGCATATGAAAGAAATCATTTATACCGCAGTTTTTGTGGCACTGGGCATACTGCTTGTCATTCTGCTGGTAGTTATGTTCCGTCCCGGAGGGAAAGATAAAAGTGCAGATGCGAAAAAACAGTACACTCCGGGGGTCTACACTTCAACACTGACTCTGAACAACACAAACCTGGAGGTCGAAGTATCCGTGGATGAGTCACATATCAACTCCATCCGGTTCTCCAATCTGGATGAGGCGATGACAACCATGTTCCCGCTCATCCAGCCGGCAATCGAAGAAATTGCTGATCAGGTCTATGATAAGCAGTCGCTCGAGGAAATTTCGTTATCCGATGATACCCCGTACACATCCCAGGTGATCCTGGATGCAATAAAAGAAGCCACAGAAAAAGCCGCAGTGAAATAATTCTGCGGCTTTTGTATGTGTGGATTATCCTTCCACGATCAGATACTGACCATTCTGCAGTGCGAAAACTTCTGACGCTTCTTCCAGTTCTTCCGGAGTCATCGCATCGACATCGATCCCGCTCTCCTCAAAATATTCCCTTACCTCGTCAATGGAATCAACAACCACTGCCATGCAGTCTTCCAGGAAGGCTTCTGCCTCCTCCAGTGTCTCAGCCACAGGTTCGTCAAACAGCTGGGACTGCTTCTGCAAAAATGTAAGTAAACATTCCTCATCGTATTCATTCATGACTTTCCACCTCCCTATCATTGATAAATTCAAAGATCTCAAGCGGCGAATCCATAATCAGTTCAGCTCCCGCTTCTCTGAGGGCTTCTCTGCCCCTGAATCCCCAGGATACTCCTATGGTCTTCATCCCGGCCGCTCTCCCTGTCGCAATGTCCACTTCAGAATCGCCGATATACAACGTCTCTGACGCATCTGCCTGTAGCTTCCGCGCAATATCGAGCGCTGCCGCAGGGTCCGGCTTTCTTGGTACGCCCTCTTTCTGGCCCTGTATCCACTGAAATGTATCCGTGCCGAAAATCTCTTCCACGACACTCAAAGCATCTCTGTCCGGCTTGTTGGACAGTACCGCCATCCTGATTCCCGCCGGCTTAAGCTTTGATAGCAGTTCCATGATCCCGTCATACGGTACTACATGATATGTGCATCCGGTCTTAAATATGCGGTCATATCTTTGCATGGCCTCGTCAAGCCGTGCCAGATTCTTCTCACCTGACGCTTTCAGGGATTTCTCTAAAAGCACCTTAGCGCCGTTGCCGACAAACATCCGGCATTCATCCCGGGTGATCGGTGGAAGTCCCATCTCTTTCAGTGTCTCATTCACAGAAAAAGTCAAAGAATCCAAAGTATCTGTCAATGTTCCGTCTAAATCAAAAATGCAAGCTTTATACATGGTTCCTCTCCATACCTTCCTTATTATCGTATCTGTATAGAACAGTTACTTATAATCTACGTTTATCATAGTATGAAGTCATGGAAATTTCAACCATAAATAGGGATTTTTTCTGAATGTGTTTATCCAAGCAGGTACTGCTTCATTACTTTCAGTGCATTTTTCTCCAGACGGCTGACCTGTGCCTGTGATATCTTGATCTCCTCGGCCACTTCCATCTGGGTCTTTCCTTCAAAGAAACGGAGGGTAATGATATAGCGCTCCCGCTCATTGAGACGCTCCATCGCGGCTTCCAGTGACAGCTCCTCTACCCAGTTTTCCTCCTTATTCTTCTTATCGCTCACCTGGTCCATGACATACAGCGTATCCCCCCCATCCGAGTACACAGGCTCATGCAGGCTCATAGGCATCTGTATGGCATCCAGAGCAAAGACGATATCCTCTTTGGAGATTCCGATCTCCTCAGCAATCTCCTGCACGGTAGGCTCCTTTAAATGCTTCTTCATATAGCCTTCCTTCGCATAGATTGCCTTATAAGCGGTATCCCTTAAGGACCTGCTGACACGGATGGAATTATTGTCCCTTAAATACCTTCTGATTTCCCCGATAATCATGGGAACTGCATAAGTAGAAAACTTCACCGCCCTGTCCGGGTCAAAATGGTCCACCGCCTTCATGAGTCCTACGCAGCCGATCTGGAACAGGTCATCCGCATTCTCATTACTGCTTGAAAACCGCTTAATCACACTTAAGACCAGCCTTAAATTCCCTTTAATATACTGTTCCCGCGCCTCTTCGTCCCCTTCCTTAATACGGGAAAACAAAGCCACCTTCTCTTCTTCTTTCAAGAGTGGGAGCTTCGCTGTATTGACACCACATAATTCCACTTTATTCAAAGCCATAATAAAAATCCTCCTAGACGAAAATTTGATCTAGTAAAATCATTCTCATTCTGGCCGGCAGTTATTCTTTGGGGAGAAAATTAAAAAAAGTTTTAGTCCTTGACAATACAATTCGGCTCTGGTGGGATAACGCAAGTTGAATTTAGAGATTCATTTAATTAATATGTATAAACTGGCGCCATTTAATAAATCGGGAATTGTTTTATATAGCGCCAGTTTATAATTTTTTTGTCTTACAACTCTGTTTTCATCATTCCTTTATCGAATTCAGGATTGAAGTAATAATAATTCTTTGAATCCAATTTTTCTTTCGTTTTTTCTAATGCTTCCCCGAATCTCTGGAAATGCACGACTTCTCTTGCCCTTAAGAATTTCAGTGGTTCTCTGACCTCAGGGTCGGGAATCATCCGCAGCAGGTTGTCGTATACTGTTCTTGCTTTCTGTTCTGCCGCAAGGTCCTCCGTCAGGTCTGTAATGGCATCGCCCTTGGACTGGAATTCGATGGACGTAAATGGCAGCGCGGATGCGGCCTGCGGCCAGAGAGCGGTCGTATGGTCGATATAGTAGGCATCAAATCCTGCCTCTTTTGCCTGCTCAATTGTCAAATGCTTTGTCAGCTGATAAACCATCGCGCAGATAATCTCCATATGCGCCAGTTCTTCTGTACCGATATCTGTCAAAAGACCGCCCACCTGTTTCACAGGCATGGTATACCTCTGTGAAAGATACCGCATGGATGCGGAGAGCTCTCCGTCGGGTCCGCCGTACTGGCTGATGATCATCTGGGCCGTCTTCGGACAGGTTTTTGTAATTTTAACCGGAAACTGTAATCTTTTTTCATATATCCACATTTAAACACACGCTCCTTCCCAAGGCATGGGACCGTCCTGCCAGCAGAACTTCCCGCCACTCTCACAGTAAATGATGCAGTCTCTCGTCAGGGGATAAAACTTTGCTGCAAATTGTTTTTTCAGCTCATCCCTCTCCTTCGTTTTCTGACTGTACATATCGAGTGCCTGGGTGTCACTCATATGAGTATCCAGATACAACGTCAGATCGTCCAGTAAAAAACTTGTCTCTGCTATTTTGGTTAGCAGCGTTTCTCTTTCCCTCTGCTCCTCAGACTTCGGTGCAGCTTCTTTGATATCCTTCTTTTCAATTTCCGCCGCAAAAAACGGCTTGTTCAGATCCCGGAAAATGGTACCTGCAGCCATCGCTTCTTTTTCATCATATAACGCGCCCCATTGCTGAATCGGAATAGACGCAATTGCCAAATGTTCTTCCTGCATAAAAAAATCTCCTTTCTCCACATAAATGAATACACATCTGTGCACACTTAGTATGTGGAGAAAGAAGATTTCTACGTTATAAAAACACATCCAGTTTTGTTAAAATATATAACCGTACTTCTCTATTCCCAGCTGTCCCATTTATCTGCCAGGTTATTGATCTGATTTTCAAATTTTGCCTTATCCTTGTTGGCGATACCCTCATTCCTGTAGATAACATCCAGAAGCCGCCTTCCGGCTGCAAGCAGTCTTTCGAATGCCGCATCTGCTTTCTTTTGTGCAGGTTTTTTAGCTTTTACAGGTATCCTTACACCCTCGCTGAGGATTTCATTTGCCGCCAGGTCTACTTCTCCGTTCGGGAAAGGCGCCCACGCCGGACATCCGAATTTCTCTTCTATCGTCGCTGCAAACTCATCTGTAACCCCATCTTCCCCATGCACGACAAACACGTGTTCCAGAGGCGTCTTGAAACCGCCAAGCCAGTCTAAAAGCCCATTCATATCCGCATGGCCGCTGACTCCGTGCAGACTCTCTATCCTTGCGTGTACTTCGATCGGCTCTCCGAAAAGCCTGACATTCTTTTCCCCTTCCAGAAGCCTCCTGCCCAGAGTTCCATTTGCCTGATAACCTACAAATAAAATCGTACACTCCGGCCTCCACAGGTTATGCTTCAAATGGTGACGGATTCGCCCGGCATCACACATGCCGGATGCAGAAATAATAACCTTCGGCTTTTCAATCAGATTAATCATCCTTGAATCATCACTTGTTGTAGATGTCTTCAATCCCGGGAATACAAGAGGGTTAATCCCCGCATTGACCAGTTTCAGGGCATCCTCATCGAAACATTCCCTCATATTTTTTGAAAAAACCTTCGTGGCCTCGATTGCCAGAGGGCTGTCGAGATAAACCTCAAAATCCGGATACTCTTTCAGCAGATTCTGCTCCTTGATCTCCCGGATGAAATACAGCATCTCCTGCGTCCTGCCGACTGCAAAAGAAGGAATGACTACATTTCCCTTTCTGTCAAATGTTTCCCTCAGGACCTTTGTAAAATCTTTCAGGTAGTCTATCTTCTCTGTAGAATGGACACGGTTGCCATAGGTGGACTCAATCACAACATAGTCGGCTGCTTCTGTATAACTCGGATCTTTGATAATAGGCTGATTGGTATTGCCTACATCACCAGAAAATACAATCTTCTTGGAGATATCCCCCTCTGTTATCCACACTTCAATACTTGCTGAACCAAGCAAATGCCCGACATCCGTAAAGCGTACTTCAACCCCGTCGCAGATCCTGATTCTTTCCGAATACTGGCAGGGGACAATCCGTTCAATGGCATCCAGTGCATCCTGCATCACATAGATTGGTTCGAATACCGGCTGTCCTGCACGCCGCCCCTTTCTGTTCCTCCATTCTGCCTCAAATTCCTGGATATGGGCGCTGTCACGAAGCATAATATTGCACAGGTCAGCAGTTGCAAAAGTCGTGAATATCTCGCCCTTGAAGCCTTTCTTAGCCAGCAGCGGAAGTAACCCTGAATGGTCAATATGCGCATGGGTCAAGAGCACATAGTCAATGTCCGTCTCCGGAATCGGAAGTCCCGGATTTTCATACAGGTCCGGCCCCTGCTCCATACCACAGTCCACAAGAATATTCTTCCCTGCCGCCTGCAGCAAATGACAGCTTCCCGTTACTTCATGGGCTGCTCCGATAAAAGTCAATTTCATAAGCTTCACCAACCCTTTTCTTTCTATTGTAGCATCTTTCCCCCGAAACTAACAGAGGAACTTTTGGAAATGTGGGGAGGGGAAGGATTGGGTAAAGGGCCGCCGTGTGGGAGGGGGGATGCCGTATCGGGAAGCGGGTTTCATGGGAAACTGCCCCTAATCAAAACGGGAGAGGAAATGCGGGCACCGCAGGTATTCGGCCGAACTCCTGATGAGTTCGGCCTGCAACCTTCTTACACACAGGACTTGTGGTCCTGTGTGTATCCCGCAATTCCCCTCCCGTTTTGATAAAGGGCAGTAATCCCTGAAAGACGCCTCCCGACACGACATCCCCCCTCCCACACGGCTACGTTCATCTAATCGGGACTCCACACACTTCCGGCCGGTAAGTTCTGCCAATATCGCACATTTGAACTGGCTGGCGCGGTTCAAATGTGCTTTGCACGGTATCGTCATATGACAGGCATAAGCCTGTCATGCAACTTGCTTTATCACTTCCTATTGAGGACCTCCCCGAGCAAAGCGATGGGGACCCCGCGACTTTCTGGAGACAGCGCTGAGAATCCGGGTATGGCGTGCGGCGGGGGCTTTTAGGGGGATGGGATAAGCGGCTTGATGAAATTCCGGGGGAAATGGTGGACCACTTTACGGGCCACAAGTCCGGAAAGTGAGTGGGCTACAGGCAAAAGTCATCAGGACTTTTGCCGCATGCCCACGGTGTCCGCTATTTCCCCCGGGATTTCATTTAGCCGCTTACCCATTCCCCGACAGCCCCGCCGCACGCCATATCCGGATTCTCAGAAGCGTCCGGGCAAGCCGCCCTCCCCCCCGCTTTACTCATACCGCACCATTTCGCGTTTCAGCCGCTGCATGATTTTTTTCTCGAGTCTTGATATGTAGGACTGGGATATGCCGAGCAGGTCTGCTACTTCTTTCTGTGTTTTTTCTTCCCCCTCGGGGTTATCCAGGCCAAAGCGCATTTTTACGATTAGTTTTTCTCTGCTTGACAGTTTGTTGATTGCTTTTACGAGCAGTTTTCTTTCTGCCTCGTTTTCCAGATCTTTGTATATGGTATCCTCGTCGGTGCCTAATATGTCGGACAGAAGAAGTTCGTTTCCATCCCAATCTACGTTCAGCGGTTCGTCGATGGAGACTTCCATCTTGGTCTTACTGTTCCTACGCAGATACATGAGGATTTCATTCTCAATGCACCGGGATGCGTAGGTCGCGAGTTTGATCTTTTTGGTCGGGTTGAATGTGTTAATGGCCTTGATCAGCCCGATTGTACCGATTGAGATCAAATCTTCCACACCGACCCCTGTGTTATCAAATTTTTTTGCTATGTATACGACCAGCCTTAAATTATGCTCGATCAGAAGTTTTTTCGCCTCCTCGTCGTATTCGGAACCCAGATGCTGTATCACTTCGGTTTCCCGCTCTGTCTCCAGCGGGGCCGGCAGCACCTCGGAACCTCCGATGTAATGTATTTCTTTATGGTTCGGGAAAAAAATACTTCTAAAGTCTGGTATTACTTTTAATTTAAACTGCTGGGGTACTGCTACTTTTACAACCATTTTATATGCCTCCTAATAGGTCAGGATTTAAAATCATCTGATATTCTTCTTGTTCTGAAACACACTCTTCGCAAACTCCTATAAACGGCTTCTCTACCCATCTCTCATCCTTTAAGTGGATGCACATTTTCCGGATGCGGAACACGGGCATAATACTCTCTTTTCCTACTGTACGGTATGGTATGTAATGAAAACCGTTTTTCATGTCATCATCTGTCAGAATAGACCTTGCCAGAGCTTTATCTACAACACTTACCGGCTCTTTCGACAAATTGTCTTCCAGAGCATTCCCAGTGTCAATTAACGCCTTTACTCTTTGTTCGCCTGCACTTGTATATAACGTAATCTCGCAAATCTTTTCCTGCAATGTCTTAAGTCTTGTAAGAAATTTCCAGATCCCCCTTATCAGGTAATAGCAGCCGACGGCCGCAGCAAAGAACAGACTTCCCGCACGCACGTATGGGTGCAGTGCCTGCAGAATCCCCCCATACAGGAAAGATGCGACATACAGCAAACCAAATGCTTTCCAAAATTGACTTTTTCCTTTGACCTTTAATCCTGTCTTGATCATTATTGTATTGACTGTTGTGTGGAACAAAATGAGTTTTATAATTCCCGGTACCGGAACAGCAATCACAGCACATGTAAGCCCTGCCCCGGCTACTCCCCCTAAATAAATGCGTCCATGTGTGGAAGGACATTTCAGCACCTGATTTACGGTAAGCAGTATTAGAGAATCCATCATAAAATTCACCAGAAACAACACGTCTATGTATAATTCATAGTACATGCTCCACCCTCTTTCTCGTTGGTACTAAATCGATTTGGCACTCAAGCAAGATTTATTATAAAGGGAAGAAGGGAAGAAAATTTGTCAGAAACTGACAGAAAAATAATAATAATTTCGACACGGGGAATTGTTTTATGGGAAGGGGACGCCAGTATGGGGGAGGCGGGGGAGGGGTGTGGTGTTTTGAATGCCGGGCGTTTAGACAAGAGTTTGTAATAGAAAATGAGCCTGCTATGCCGGACGAAATTTGATTTTGAGAATCAAATTTCGTCCGGCATAGCAGGCTCATTTTCTATAACGAACTCTAAGTCACACTTAAGGCAATTCAAAACACCACACCCCTCCCCCGCCTCCCCCATACTGGCTGTCGCATCCAGCCGTAAAAGATTCCCCCGGAAGTCTTTATAGGAGTGGCAGCGTATTGATTCGCTGGGTGGACAAAACTGAAATCAGACAGAACTCCAGACTTTGAGACTTAACCTACATGCTTCTCTGGCGATCAGCTTTCTCCCAGCCACTTTCCTGCCCCACCCTCCATACCGGGATGCACAGCTAAGTGGACGGACAGTCTGGGACCCGCGTGGGTTTCGATGCCGTTTTAAGGGGGCTTAGAGTGCACTTAGAAAGTGTTACAGCAAAAACGAGAAAAATGAAGGTCAGAATTTGGTGCCCAACACCAAATTCTGTAGCCAACTTGTGGAGAAATCATCAAGATTTCTCCGCATATTGGCTAGTGCCTTCATTTTTCTCGTTTTTGCTGTTATACTTTCTTAGTAAACGGTTCGCCCCCTGAAACGGCATCGAAACCCACGGCGGGTCCCAGTCTGTCCGCTTAGCGTCCCCCCACTTATTTCTTGAAGAAGTCCGGTATTTTTATAGACTGTTCTTTTACCTTGCTTGAAGGTGTCCTTGGCTGATCGAGTGTCGGAATTGTTCCGCCTGACGGTCTGCTTGTTGCCCCTGTCGGTCTTGCTGCCGCGGTTCTGCGCTCCGGATCAATCTGTGTCCTGCCGCTTACCATGTCTCCTGACGGGAGGATGGAACCGACCTTCTGCTGTCCTTCCAGTCTTGCTTTTAACTTGGAAGAGCTTCCGCCTACGTTATGTAAGCCGGTAGCAATGACTGTGATTGTTGCTTCATCAGATCTGGAATCATCATACATAGCACCGAAGATGATGTTTGCATTCTCACCTGCAAGTTCCTGTACGTATTCTGCTGCATCAGATGCATCCATAAGGGTGATATCACCGGAAATATTGATGATAACATGGGATGCGCCCTGAATGGTTGTCTCAAGCAGCGGGCTGGCAACAGCCTGTTTTACTGCCTCTAATGCCTTATCGTCCCCGCGTCCTGCGCCGATACCGATATGGGCGATACCCTTGTCCTTCATAACGGTCTGGATATCTGCGAAGTCGAGGTTGATCAGAGAAGGTACATTAATCAGGTCCGTGATACCCTGAATACCCTGCTGTAACACTTCGTCAGCTTTCTTTAAAGCTTCCGGCATGGTTGTCCTTCTGTCAACAACTTCCAACAGCTTGTCATTCGGGATGACAATCAGTGTGTCTACATTTTCTTTTAATTTATCAATTCCCGCAAGGGCATTGGACATACGTGTCCTTGATTCAAAACGGAAAGGCTTTGTGACAACGCCTACAGTCAGTGCTCCCTGCTCCTTTGCTATACGTGCTACGACAGGAGTTGCTCCTGTTCCTGTTCCACCACCCATACCGCAGGTAACGAATACCATGTCAGCACCTTTAAGTGCGGCTGAAATTTCTTCTGAACTTTCCTCGGCAGCCTTCTCCCCTACTTCCGGCTGTGCCCCGGCACCAAGTCCCTTTGTGAGCTTCTCACCAATCTGCATTAAAGTTGGTGCTTTGCATAACTGGAGTGCCTGTTTATCTGTATTGATTGCTATAAATTCTACACCTGCAATCTGCTCATCGATCATGCGGTTTACTGCGTTATTACCGCCGCCGCCGACTCCGATAACTATAATTCTTGCAGCTGCTTCTGATTCGTTGGTTTTAATTTCTAACAAGAGTGTTTCCTCCTTCGTCGTCCTATTAATATTATTTTATACATCCCTTATTCCCACAGGCATCGACACAACGCCATGCCAGCATGACTGTGACATCCGCCGCGGGGCCAAATCCCCGGCAGCCAGCTGTCGGGACCTTGACTTCAATCTACATTCCGGGTTCATTATGAATGCGGAATGACACAGCAGCAATGCCGCCGTTTTTATTGAACGATATAACTCAATAAGTATATAATATAGTCTTTTACATAAATAATCAATAGATTTTTGCTTATTTTCTCTTTTTTTTATTCAATTCATGAAGGCTTTACAGCTTATTTTTCAGCTTTTCTGTAAACCTGCCTGCCGGAGTATGGATTACGGGAACTCCTCCCCCGTCTGGCCATCTTCCTGATACTGGCTGTCCGTCTGATTCTGGCTGTCCTGCTGGTCCTGACTGTCCTGTTGGTCTTGTCCGTCCTGAGCGTCCCCTGTATCATCCTGATCTGTCCCACCGTCGTCTTTTGACTTGTCCTGAGATGATTTTGGCACAAAACGGACCGCCTTGTCCGAGGCGTCAAAATTCTCCAGATGGAGTGTTCCCTCCTCGTCCGGATATTTTTCTGCCAGCTTCTCAAGGATCGGCGGTACCTGTGCGAGACGATCTTCATAATTGGTCTTGCCGAGCAGGACTTCCACAGTTCCGAAGTAGAGGTTCAGTTCACTGCCTGAACAGGTGATCCGGTCAGGAGTCAGTTCGTATTTTACAATAAGCTGTGAAATCTCTACGATCCGCTGGAATACATTTTTGTCTGATACCGGAAGTATTTTTCCCATCTTTACTTTGGACGCATCGATATCCATACCTTCTATATACGCGGCCCCATCCACTTTGTCTTTTGTCGTCAGAAGTGCCGTCCCTTCTTTATCAAAATAAAGATACTGGTTATTATAATCTATGTATCCGCTTATTTCCTTTTCCTTTACTGTCACACGTATGGACCAGGGTGCTTTCAGGGTGATCCTGGACGATTCTATTGTTGGCAGCTGCTTTGTATCTGCTTTGTTGAACTTCCACCATGCATACACGGAATTCATGCCGTACTTATCGCTCCTGATCCACTCGATCACATCATTTTCAGCTGTATATTTGTTTCCCTTCACTTCTATCTTTTGTATATGGAAGAGGAGGAGAAAAGCAAAAACGATGATTGCTATCCCTAAGACAAATGTCAAAAGTCCCAGAAATACACCCTTTCTCTTCTTCTTTTTTCTCTCAGGAGGACGGTACCCTTCCTTGTATAATACTTCATTTATATATGCTTCATCATCAAACTGTTCATATTTCTCACGTCTGCTCTTCTTACTCTGCTTTCCGCGCTTCATCGATCGTCCTCCTTATATTACTTATCTTATTGCCGTCTGCCCCTTCGGGTGCGTACGGTAATAAGATCTTCCCCTGCCCTATTCTATCAAATACAAGCCATTTTATACAAGACCTATTTTCCCAAACCGCTTACTCGCTTTTTTCAATCGAATTGGATACACTCAGCACGAGTCCCATTTCCAACAGCAGAAACATGACCGAGGTGCCCCCGTAGCTGATAAAGGGCAGTGTGATTCCGGTGTTCGGAATGGAGTTTGTTACAACCGCAATATTCAAAATCACCTGAATCATCATATGTGCCATTGCCCCTGCCGCAATCAATGCCCCCAGAAGGTCTTTCGCATGGGTTGCAATCACAAAAAAACGCCAGATCAGGATCAAAAACAACAGGATAATCAGGCTGGCCCCTACCAGCCCCAGTTCTTCACATATGATAGAAAAAATCATGTCGTTCTGCGCTTCCGGCAGGAATCCAAGCTTCTGCACACTTTCCCCGAGCCCTCTTCCAAACAGGCCTCCTGATCCGATTGCATACAGCCCCTGAAGTGTCTGGTATCCCTTTTCATACTGCTCCGGGTTTCTCCAGATTGCAAGCCGCTCCAGCCTGTAACTCTCCAGTGCCAGAAAGATTCCCATGAAACCTATCCCGGCACCGCCCATCCAGAGAAACTGGGCATACTTTGGGCTTGCCACGAAGATCAGCACTACCGCGATGCCCATGATTATGATCGCGGTACTTAGGTTGCTCGCCCCTACAAGAGCCACAATAGGCAGCACCGGTATCATCACCTTAACAAGCGTACGGAATTTCCCCATCTGCTTCACATTCTTTGTGACAAGGCAGGCAAGAAAAAGGATAATCGCCACCTTTGCAAACTCCGAGGGCTGAAAAGAAATCGGGCCCAAAGAAAGCCATCTTTTGGACCCGTTGTACTCATCTCCTATAAACATAACCGCTACCGATAAAAGGATTGCTGTCAGATACCCGAGCTTTGCCAGAGGAGCCCATTTATGGTAGTCGATATTCGCCACAATCAGCATCCCTGCCATCCCGAGTGCAGTTGCAAATCCCTGCTTTTTCAGGTAATAGAAAGAATCGTGAAACTTAACCCGTCCGTTGTAGGCACTGGTGCTGTATAAAAGGACCAGTCCGATTATCACCAGTAGTAACACAACAATCAGCAGTGTATAATCATACCGCTTCTTTTTAGCAGGACGCTCCAATATAAATTCACTCCTTATAACTGGTTTACAAGTTCTTTGAATTTATCTCCACGTTCTTCATAATTTTTAAACATTCCCCAGCTCGCACACGCCGGTGACAAGAGTACGGCATCCCCGGGAACAGCATTTTCCACACAGATATCCACTGCTTCCTCAAATGTATCAGCCAGAACCGTATCGGTGAAACCAAGCCGTCTGGCTGTCTCATCTATCTTCTCTCTGGTCGCCCCTAAAAGGACCAGCTTTTTCACCTTGCCGTCAAAAGCCTGTATCCATTCTTCATAAGAAGAATCTTTATCATATCCGCCGCCTATCAGGAGCGTCGGGCGTTTCATTGCCTGAATCCCCTTGATGGCTGCATCCGGGTTGGTTCCTTTGGAGTCATTATAATAGGCAACTCCATTCTTTTCGGCAACAAACTCTATACGGTGCTCAACCCCCTGGAAATCCATGACCGTCCTGCGGATAATGTCCAGCGGAACTCCATATGCCGCTGCCATCCCAACTGCTGCCATGACGTTTTCATGATTATGCGTCCCCAGAAGCTTCAGCTCATCAATATGGCAGACCACCTCCGGTTTGCCGTCCATATTTAAGAGCATTCTGCCGCCGTCCAGATAGATACCTTTATCTAGTTTACGCCGGCTGCTGAAATATAGAACCTCTGCACTTACTTTTTCCGCGAATTTTCTTGTTACTTCGTCTTCATAATTCAAAACACATGTATCTTCTGCCGTCTGGTTCTTTGCAATATTCTGCTTTGCCCCGATATAGGCTTCCATCGTATGATGACGGTTCAGATGGTCCGGTGAAATATTCAGAATCGCACTCACCCGCGGGCGGAATGTATGTATGGTTTCCAGCTGGAAACTGCTCATCTCCGCAACAATCACTGATTCTTCCTTTGTCTCCAATGCAATGGCCGTGTAAGGGTTTCCAATATTTCCGACAACAAATGTGCTTTCCCGGTAATTCTTCATGATCTCACCTAAGAGTGCGGTCGTCGTTGTCTTCCCGTTTGTTCCTGTAATCGCAAGGACATCGCCTTTTCCGAATACATAGGCCAGCTCTATCTCACCCCATATGGGGATGTCTTTTTCTCTCATCTGCCCTACAACTGCAAGATCGGTAGGAACCCCCGGACTCATGACTGTCAGAGATAGTGTGTCCAGAATCTCCTGCGGCAGTTCTCCGAGAACCACCTGCATATCAGCCCCTTCTGTCTGTCCTGTCAGTATTTCATTGCGGATACTCCCCGCATCCAGAGAAGCGTTGCCATCATATAAAATCACATCTGCCCCTTGTTTCACAAGCAGTCTGCCGGCCGCTATCCCGCTGATACCAGAACCGAATACCAGCACTTTTTTCTCTCTTAAGTCCATAATCTATACCCCCATGAGTGCAATCAGGCAGAGAATCGCCGTTACGATTGAAAATACAGCAACGACTCTCGTCTCAGACCACCCGCATAATTCAAAATGATGATGAATCGGCGCCATTTTAAAGAACCGTTTCCCTCCCGTTTTCTTAAAATATGTTACCTGGATCATAACGGAAGCGACTTCGACCAGATAAATCAGCCCTACGATAATTACAAACAACGGCATCTGCATCATATAAGCCGTTCCTATGACAAATCCCCCCAAAGCAAGGGAACCAGTATCCCCCATGAAAACACTGGCAGGATATACGTTAAACAGGAGGAATCCAAGCAGGGCACCTACCACAGCACAGGTGATCGGTTCAACGCCGCTCTTCGTTCCAATCGCCACCACGGTGAAGAAAGTCGCTACCAGTACGGTTACGCTTGATGCGAGTCCATCCAGGCCGTCTGTAAAGTTCGTTCCGTTTACAGTACCGATTACTGCAATAAATAAAAGTGGGATCGCAATCCATCCGATATCCCAGTACTTGCCGCCTGAGAATGGAACAAGCAGTGTCAGCGGAATCTTAGCCACCTTTATAATATAGTAGGCAAAGATGGCAGTCACCACGATCTGAAGCGCCATCTTCTGTTTCGGGTAGAGCCCGTCGGAACGTTTCATGACGACCTTCAGATAATCGTCCAGAAATCCGATCAGTCCAAATCCAATTGTCAGGAACAGGATCGGGATGATGTTCGGATAATCTTTTACATATAATAAGGAAGTAATCACAACACTGCCAAGGATGATCACCCCGCCCATCGTCGGAGTACCCGCTTTTTTCAGATGGGACTTCACTCCATCCTCTCTCTCGGTCTGACCCATCTTCAGTTTTCTAAGAAACGGTATCACAACTGGTCCCATCAGCAAACTAAGCACGAATGAAATCAATACCGGAATCACTACATGATAACTCATACATACACCTCTTCATCTCTTTTGTTAAATAAAAACTTATTTATTCTTATCATTGCTGCTGTCCTGCCTGAAAATGCCAGCAGAACATCTCATACAGTATACCTCATTAGCTTCTGTTTTTCAACTAGAAAACAACTGTTAATCCCTAACTCAATCCGCGCTGTCTTCCTGTTTTTCTCCCGTTTCTTCTGTGTTTTCCGGTATGGTTCCGGTTTTTTCGATACCCAGATAAGGCAGCACATTATCGTAGATGCTCTTAAGTACGGGTGCCGCAATTGTTCCTCCATAATAGACACCCTGTGGGTTGTGGATCAGCACCATGCCAAGAACCTGAGGGTTCTCTGCCGGGGCAAATCCGAGGAAGGATGAAATATATTTATTGGCACTTCTCGGCAGTGTCTGTGACGTCGCTGTTTTTCCCCCGATCGTATAACCTTCAATATAAGCATTCTTGCCGGAGCCCTCAGACACCACGCTTTCCAGAAGCGCGCGCATCGTCTTGGAAGTTTCTTCTGATACGATTCCGTCTTTTTCTTTGTACTTAAATGTCTCGATCTCATTCCCGTCTTTGTCCAAAACGCCCACCCCAAGGTGAGGTGTCACTCTCCGCCCCCCGTTGATCAGTGAACTGACAGTTGTCGCCATCTGAATCGGGGTCACCTGAAACGACTGTCCGAAAGACATGGTTGCAAGCTCCACTGTACCAATATCTTCTTTTTTATGCATAATCGTCCCGGCCTCCCCGGGCAGGTCAACATTCGTCAGGCTCATTAAACCGAACTGTTTAAAATAATCATAGAAACGATCAGATCCAAGCCTCAGGCCAATATCTATAAAAACCGGGTTGCAGGAGTTCTGAATTCCCTGCACAAAGGTCTCAGAGCCATGTCCGCCGACTTTATGGCACCTGATCTTCCGGTCCTCCACCACACGGTAGCCCGGACATGAAAAGGTATCAGAAAGCTTCACAACACCTTCCTCCAGACACGCAGAAGCAGTAATGATTTTAAAAACCGATCCCGGCTCGTATGTATCATTGATACACCCGTTCCTCCACATCTGGTTTAACTGGTCCTGCACCTGCTCATCCGTCAACGTGTCCATATCTGCTCCTGTATTCAGTATATACGGTTCGTTCAAATTAAATTCCGGTACATTGACCATTGCCAGTATTTCTCCATTTTGGGGATTCATAAGCAGGATGGATACGCTGTCCGCCTGTTTTTCTTCCATCACCTTCAGTGCCGCCTGCTCACAATACGACTGGATGTTGTAATCCAGACTGACCTTTAGCGTATTCCCCGCCACCGGCTCAATCCTGTCTTCCGCAACTCCCTCCAGTTCAATCCCCCTTGCATCAGTCATGGTTAGAATTGTCCCGTTGATCCCTTTTAAGTACTCCTCGTATTTTACCTCCAGGCCGATGATGCCCTGATTGTCCCCGCCTGTGAATCCCAGCACCTTCGATGCGATTTCATTATAGGGGTAATAGCGCTTGAAATCTTCATCCACCTTCACTCCGGCCAGATTATAATTCCGGATCCGGTCCCCGGTTTCCTTGTCGACATTTGTTTTTACTTTCTCCATAGAAGAAACCTTTTCCACACGCTTTCTTACCGTCTCCTCGTCCAGTTCAAGCTCTTTCATGAGTGTTTGGATGACCAGTTCCGGGTCTTCAATCTGATTGTGTATGACAGAAATCGTGCAGACTGTTTTATTCGTCGCTAGCACTGTCCCATTTCTGTCTACGATTTCGCCTCTTGCAGCCTTAATCGAACGCTCCCTTTCATGCAGGGATTCTGCCTTCTCCTGATAATATTCTGCGTCAAAAACCATCAGGTATACCAGTCTCCCGATCAATGCCAACAATACTACAGAAGCGCATAGGAACACAACGAGTATTTTCTTTTTATTATATGTTTTGTTCTTCATAAATAAAAACCTTACAAAAGATGTTTTTATAACATATTACATCTTTTGTAA
The DNA here is from genome assembly GCF_003149245.1 of Faecalicatena orotica. Classification (GTDB taxonomy): domain Bacteria; phylum Bacillota; class Clostridia; order Lachnospirales; family Lachnospiraceae; genus Faecalicatena_A; species Faecalicatena_A orotica. Next base: position 375,590 of record NZ_QGDL01000001.1, read on the forward strand.
GGTTATTCGTATCTGTTCCCAGTTACTGCTATTTCATTTCTATTGTGCATCCTGACCGGTTGCCCAGTCGGCCAGATCCGGATCGTAGTTATCGTCTATATAAGATCCATCCGGTTTGTCATAATCGTCCTCATAATTCGCGTCAAAATCCTGATAATCTGTCTGCTGCTGGAGCTGCTCGGTCGGCACGGCGCCGTTCGTCGTTCCCGTATATCCTTCCATTGTTGTAATATTCAGGTAAGGGAATGCCTCTGACATAATTTTTTTCGAAAGGTCAAGTACGTAAGAGCTGGTCCCCTGGTCGGCTACATTTGCCTCGTCGATTACGACATACACGACGACTTCCGGATTTTCCTGCGGTGCATATCCGATATATGAAAGCACATACTTCTCATTACCTCGCGGGAGTTTCTCAGCCGTCCCCGTTTTTCCGCCGATATCATACCCTTCAACGTTAGCCCCCTGACCTGTACCGCTTGTCATAACCGCCTTCATATACTGTTTGACCTGTGTTGATGTCTCTGCAGATATCGTCTTTTTCAGCAGCACAGGATTTTTCGTTTCTACTACTTTTCCACTCTCGTCCTGAATCTGTTTTACAATATGGGGCTGATAGTAATTTCCCCCGTTTATCAGGGAACAGAACGCCGCTGTCATCTGCGTCATTGTAACATTGAAGCCCTGTCCGAAAGAACTGGTCGCAAGTTCCGACGGGTTTAACTGTTCTTCTGTATAGAGCAGGGATGCTGTTGATGCTTCCCCCGGCAGGTCAATCCCGGTATACTCACCGAAACCAAAGATATGCTGGTAACGGCTGAAGTCCTTTGCCCCGATGGCCTCCACCATATGCATCAGCGCCACATTACAGGAGTTCGCGACTGCCTGTTCAATAGTCTCTGTCCCATGCCCTGATCTCAAATGACAGGCTATATCATAATCACCCACATGGAGGTAACCCCCACAGACATATGTTTCATTCCCTTTCAAGGCACCTGTTTCCAACCCTGTTGCAACCGTAAACGGTTTTGCAGTAGAACCCGGCTCAAATGCATCACTGACGCAGAAATTTCTCCAGAGCTCATTCATGGCCTCCAGCTTTTCATCGTCAGTCATGGCTTTCAACTTTTCTTCTGTATAAATCCCGGTTAAATCTCTCGGATTATTCAGGTCAAAATTCGGATAAGACGCCTCTGCCAGAATTTCCCCTGTATTGGGGTTCATGATCATAACTGCCGTATTCTTACTTCCCGGCTCTCCCTCACGTTTTTCTCCGGTATGCTCATCATTGAACTCTTTGATACACTTTTCTACAATACTCTGTAGTGTGACATCAATAGTGGATACGACGGTATATCCGTTTTTCGCCGGTTTTACGGTGCGTTCTACGGTCGACGCACTGTCAAAATATCCATATTCACGTCCATCCGTGCCGTTCAGGACTTCATTATAAGCACTCTCTATCCCTATTGCCCCCTGATTGCCGGCAACGCTGAACCCGATCACATCACTCGCAAGTGAATTATATGGATAAGACCGTTGATAATCGTCCTCCAGCCAGATACCTTTTACATTCGGGTATTTCTTCGTATTCTTTTCTATTTTTTGAAATTCTTTGGCCTTTTCATAGGATACACCTTTCGCAAGAATCTCATACCTGCTTTCAGGATTCTCCTTGATCCGTTCCCTCACATCTGATTCCTTAATATCAAATACATCTTCCAGTACTTTAATCGTAGGTTCGATGTAGTCTTCATCAGACAACACGACATTCACATCCAGTATGACATTGTAAACCCTCTCACTGACTGCCATCTTTGTCCCGTTACGGTCTACAATATCCCCCCGCTTATACGGGATGACACGGCTGTCATACTCCTGCTGGTCCAGTACAATCTTCGTATACTTTTCTCCCTTGGATGCATTAATATAAGTAATCCTGCCTACAAGAACAACAAAAGCCAGTATAATTGCCATAAACAGCATTACCAGCTTTTTCTGCATCCTCTTCGGGAATTTTTTAGTTAAAAATTGAAATCTATTTTGTCTTTTACGTTTTGCCATATTCGTTATCCTTAATCTGTTACATCCTTCGACTTGGCCAGAACTCCGTCTGACGGGATATCACTGTACTGTTTCACATAATCGCTTGTCGGGCTTTTATATTCTATTACATTGCCCTGGGAAGCGTATACCATCCCCATCTCATTCATTGCCTTATCACGGATCTCTTCCAGATTCACAGAATCTTCCGCTGCATTATATGCAGTATCATTTTCTTCGGTCAAATCTGCGAGTTCTTCCTGCAATGCAGAAATATTCTCTGATCTGCTGACCATATCGGACTGGAGCTTTAAGTAAGCTACGCAGATCAAAACCGCACATATTGCTGCTGCCGCCAGAAAAATCGTATATGCAGGACTCGTGTTCATTGCACGTTTCCTGTTCCTGCGAACCTGACGGCTTATCCTCTTCGGACTCTCCGGCTGTGCCTCCGGCCTTCTCTTTGGCAGAACTTCCGGCTTAGGTACTGTATTACCATAAACATATGCCTGTCTATAGCTGCTTTTGTTATATGCCTGTCTGTAACCTGACGCTTGTCTCCTTGCAGCCATCCTAGTCTGCCCCTTTCTTGATACTGTTTCCGTCAGGCTCTCCCCTTCCTGACGGTATCTATTTGCTATACTCCTGAAAATTAAGCCCGTTCAAATATCCTCAGCTTAGCGCTCTTTGAACGGCTGTTGAACTCCAATTCCTCCTCACCCGGCAGAATTGGTTTCTTTGTGATTACTCTTCCCTTTGATACATTCCCGCATACACATACCGGGAAATTCTTCGGACAGATACATGGATCCTCATTCTTGCGGAAGGCACTCTTCACGATCCGGTCCTCCAGTGAATGGAATGTTATGATGCATATCCTGCCTCCGGGATTCAGTAAATCAATCATCGTATCCAGCGTCTCCTTCAGAACATCCAATTCATGGTTCAGTTCTATCCGGATTGCCTGAAACGTTCTTTTAGACGGATGACCCGATGTTTTCTGAATCTTCATCGGAATCGCCCTGCTGATTACTTCATTCAGCTGTCCTGTTGTTTCAATCGGTCCCTTACCGCGCTCCATTACGATATGCTTTGCGATGTTCTTCGCAAACCTGTCCTCTCCGTAATCCCGGATCACGCGGTAAAGATCCGCTTCGCTATAGTCATTGACGATGTCCCTCGCTGTCATCTTCTGCCTCTGATCCATTCTCATGTCCAGAGGGGCATCTGCGCGGTAGGAGAAGCCCCGTTCTGCCGTATCTAACTGATAAGATGATACGCCCAGATCCAGGATGATCCCATCGACCTTGTCAATGCCTATCTCATGGAGCCTCGGCTTCATATCACAATAATTGCTCCTGATTATTGTAACTCTCTCCCCGAAGTCGAGTAACCGAACGCTGGCTGCTTCTATAGCAGCAGCGTCCTGATCTATTCCTATAAAACTCCCCTTGCTGCTTAACTGCTTACACACTTCAAAGGCATGTCCGCCTCCGCCGAGTGTAGCATCCACGTAAATTCCGTCCGGCTTGATTGCCAGACCATTTACCGTTTCTTCAAGTAAAACTGATGTGTGCTTGAATGCCATAAAATCCTCCATATTCATCCGAAAGCTGCCATTACTTTTAGATTCTGATCCCAATTGCTTCCATACGTTCTGCAATTGCATCCAGATCTTCTTCGCTGACCATGCTCCGTTCTTCCCAAAGTGCTTTATCCCAGATTTCAACGCGGTCCTGTACCCCTACAAGGACAACATCTTTTTCCAGATTGGCCGCTTTTCTCAGAGAAGGTGGTACCAATACTCTCCCCTGCTTGTCAAAACTGCCTTCTGAAGCACTTCCGAAGAAATAACGCTTGAATATTCTGGCATCTTTATTCATACGTGGTAAGGTTTCCAATTCGGCAACAAAGTTGTTCCATTCGTCCATAGAGTACACAAATAGACAGCCCTCCAAGCCATTACAGATTACGAAACTATCTCCCAAGTCGTCTCGCAGCTTAGCTGGGATGATTAGTCGGCCTTTTTCATCAATTGTGTGATTAAACTCTCCTAATAACATCCGGAACCCCTTCTGCTAAGTGGGCCTCCACATTCCACCCCACTTTGTGCCACTATCTACCACTTTCTTACCACTTGTCACCATTGTAAACCACACTCTCTCCATTTTCAAGTATTTTTTTCTTAATTTTTTATGGGGATGGAACAGATTTCCAGAGAAGGAGATGCCGTGGGAAGCGGGAATACGCGGATTTGGGGCAATTTACTGGGATAAGCGGGGGGATGAGGAAAAAAATGGAAAAATTATTTTCCCGTTTTCCGACAGGTGGGGGATGGTGGGGGATTTTTTGCATTAGTGGGGGCGAGTGGGGGACATGGTGGATTTTTCTTGAGATTGTGTGTCTTTTTTGTATGTATTTTGGGTTTTAGATGTTTTTAGGACCCATTTTTTTAGATTATAGATTTGATTTTTTACATAAAAAAGAAAAAGCAGAATCAGAACCGTGATTCGATATCATGGTTCTGGTCCTGCTTTTTCGTCTTTGTTTAAAATAATTTAATTGTCCTGAAATGTTCTGCCTATTTAGATAACTGACTCAGGTAGTTATTGACTGCATCGTAATTCACTTCAGCCACTGCCCTTTCCTGATTTGCTTCATGTGTCTGGTATGCTGAGAATCCAAGCCAGCCCACTAACGCCAGCGCTGCAAGTCCGAGTACACATTTACGTACAACACTCATGATACGCTGCTTTTTAATAATCTTCTTTCTGTTGGCCTTTTCCTGTTTATATCGTTCTACTTTTTCCTGACTCATCTTTATAAACTCCTTCGTGCTTTTACGTTCTATAAAGCATTTTATCACAAAGTGTTCTATACCACAACTATTATTCCGCCGTCACTTGCATACATTGTACTGATTCCGGCCGTGTCGATGATGAAACTGCTTTTAAATTTTGCCCGGGCAAGAAGACTCTTCTCTACTTCCAGTGCTCTTTCTTTGCAGTTACAGTGTGAAATCGCCAGTATCTTTTCTTCTGAATTCTCTACATCTTCCACAATGTGGTCCACCATCTTGGCAAGAGCCCTCTTCATCCCCCTTGCCTGTCCGAGCTGGCAGATGACACCTTCCGGCTTTGCCCCCATGACAGGCTTAATATTAAGTGCACTTGCCACGATCGCCTTAATCCCGGAAAGTCTTCCGTTCTTCCGGAGTGTATCCAATGTTTCCAGTACGAAATAAGTATGCTGGGATTCGATATATTTTTCTACCGTACTGACTATTTCCTGAAAACTCATATCCGCTTCTTCACATTCCTGAATCTTCAGCGCAATCAGTGTTTCTCCAATTGATGCGGAACGTGAATTGAAGATATAGATATCCTTCTTTCCATACTCCTCTTCATAAAGCTTTCGGCCAAGCTCTGCACTATTGTAGGAACCACTTAATTCCGCAGATAATGTCACGGCGTATACACGCTCGGCATCACAATGATAACTTTCCATATATTCTTCCGGAGACGGGCAGGATGACTTCGGACATTCCGGACTCGCTGCAACACGTTTCAAAAAATCAGCCTGGTCGAATGTCTCGTCATCTACGATACGGACACCACCGACTTCCATGCTGAGTGATGCAGTTTCAAAAATCCCGCTCTCTTTCATCTCCTCCGTCAATTCCCCACAGCTGTCTACTATTACTTTATAACTCATATCAGTTCCTCCCACACTACACCTGATGCATTTTGCATCTATTATATGTAGTTTTAAATACTACATACTAATATAACACACTTTATATAGTATTGAAAGAGATTTTTTTCAAAATCTCCGCAAAATCTCCGTTTTCTTATGCTTCAGTGAGCATAGTATCCCGCAATCAGATTTTCTTATCGTGTACGGATACCCGGCCGGATGCACCAGCCAGTGGCAAGGCGGGTCCGGATGCAGGCAGGGCGGTGTCTGCTGGTGAAAAGTCCGTTAAGTAAGCTGTAGAAGATATTAAAGAAAATGGAAGAAAAATAGAGGGCAGAATTTACTTCCGAAGTAAATTCTGTTGTCGCCTGAGGCGCAAAAACATCGGTTTTTGGGCTGAATGCGGCATGTACCTCTATTTTTCTTCCATTTTCTTTAACATCTTCTTAGCGAAACGCCTCCGACTTTAAGCCAGCAGACACCGCCCTGCCTGCATCCGGACCCGCCTTGACATTGGCGTCCCTCCTCTATCCCTCACTGAGTTTTATTTTTCTGGATATGCCGAGCGCAATTCCCATTTCTGTCATCAGGAACAAAATCGACGTTCCCCCGTAACTGATAAACGGCAGTGTGATTCCTGTTGTCGGGATCAGGTTGGTTACTACCGCGATATTTAAGATTACCTGCAGTGCAATATGTGCAAATATCCCAGTTGCAATCAGTGACCCGAACATGTCAGGCGCATTTCTTGCTATGAACATCAGGCGGTACAGAAGCAGCCCGAACAAAACAAGGATCACAATTGCACCGAATACCCCCAGTTCTTCACATACAATTGTCAGGATCATATCATTCTGTACTTCCGGTATAACTCCGAGTTTTTGTGTACTGTTTCCGAGCCCTTTTCCCCAGAAGCCCCCGGAGCCTATGGCATAGAGTCCCTGCATAACCTGGAAGCCGCCGCTGTCCGCGTGATTCTCCGGGTCCAGCCATGTGATAATCCTGCGGAGGCGGAAATTTTCACTTGTTGTAATCGTGGCCGCCATAATCGAAATCCCCACTACTGCCACAACCGCCACTGCACCGATGATTTTGATAAAGGGCTTTGTCTTCGGATGTGCCACAAAAAACAGGATACATGTGATTGCAAAAACGATAATCGCAGTACTCAGGTTCTCTGTCAAAAACATGACCCCGCCGGCAGCAATCAGGCCAAAGGCCATGATACGCACGAAACCGTCCCTTGTATTAATCTTCTTACCCATCCTGCACAGCTCGTAGGAAATAAACAGGATCACTGCGATTTTAGTAATCTCAGAAGGCTGCAGTGTCAGATTTCCCGGAAGCTGTATCCAGCGCCTGGCCCCGTAAACTTCAATTCCAAGCGGTGTTTTTACAAGAAGCATCATAACCATCGAAAACATATAGCATTCGAATGCAAATGCACCGTAAATATGATAATCGATTTTCGATACAACAATCATAACAACAAAGCTTAATATACCGATGACTCCCTGCTTTGTAAAATAATACATGTCGTTCTGGAAGTCTGACTGCGCGCTGTAAGCACTTGTACTGTACAACATCACCAGTCCGAAGCACATCAGGAATATGATCACAAGCAGTAAATCAAAGTCAAAATATGCCGTTCCCTTTTTTGCTCCCGCCTTTTTGCTTCTCCCCGCTGAAACGGGAGGTGGTACAGGAGGTACACCCCGTAACGGCTGTGTATTGTCCAGTCTTCTCTTTTGTACTTTCCCGGATACACTGCGTCCCGTTTCTGCGCTTCGTATCGGTCTTACCTTTTCGTTCCGGGAAACTGCCTTTTCCTGCCTGTTATTGCGGATTGGCCGTACTGTTCTGCTCTTCATAGTATCTCCCCTGTCTGAATAACATCCCGCTTATTACTGTTGTTTTGTAGCATATATTATCTGGCATTCATCGCCGGATGCACCGGTTTCCCATGTTCAAAGTACCTGTCATACCACACGAGGAAAATATATACGGTCCAGATCTTACGGCTGTTGTCCGTCTTTTCGTTCATATTCTTTCCATTTCTGTGGTCATCCAGCATCTTCACAAGCATATCGGTGTTAAAAAACTTCTTTGCCGCCCCAGACGTAAACATGTCCTTCACAATCGTGTAATACTTGTCTTCTTTCAGCCATACACGGATCGGTATTGGGAAGCCCAGCTTCTTTTTCTCGGCGGTCTTACTCCTGATTACCTTCTCTGCGGCCGCGCGAAGCGCAACCTTTGTCTTTGGGGCACGTACCTTGTAATTAAGAGGAAGTGTCTCCGCCAGCTCCAGTACCTTTTTATCGAGGAAAGGCACACGTACCTCCAGTGAATTTGCCATTCCCATCTTGTCCCCCTTCATCAGGATATCATGGACAAGCCAGAGGTGGAGATCCACATACTGCATTTTTGTAACCGGGTCTTTTCCCTTTACCCGTTCGTAAAGCGGATGAGTCACTTTCTGGATGCCCGGTTCACATCCCTTTTTCAGAATCCTGCTGGCCTCGCGCTCCGTAAAAATATTCGTCGCATTGGCAAAATACCGTTCTTCCAGTGTCTTTCCGTGGCGCATCAGGAAACCTCTTCCCTTAACCCCGCGGGGCAGACAATATTCTGCAAACTTGCCCAGCACCCTGCGAATGCAAAATGGAATCTTATTAAACCCGGTATGCTCCAAAGGTTCGCAATAAATATTGTATCCTCCGAACAGCTCATCCGAACCTTCGCCGGATAAAACAACCTTCACTTTTTTAGATGCCTCCCCGCTCAGGAAGTACAGCGCAATAGCCGCCGGGTCCGCAACAGGTTCGTCCATATAATACTGAATATCTGACAGCTTATCCCAGTACTCTTCCGGCGTAATGATCTTCGCGTCATTCTGCATATTGATGCTGGCTGCAAACTCCTTCGCATCCTGGATCTCGCTATATTTACCTTCATCAAATCCAACCGTAAACGTATGGTCCACCTGCCCTAAATAAGTCAGATAACTGGAGTCTACACCGCTTGACAGATATGAGGCGACCTCTACGTCACTGATCTTATGCATCTCAACAGATTCTTTCATTACCTTTTCCACATCTTCAACGACTTCCTCAAAAGATTTCTTACTGTCACCTGTAAAATGTGGTTCGAAATAACGGGTAATCTCCATCTCACCGTTCTCATATGTGAAATAATGTCCCGGCTGCAGGCAGAACACACCCTTAAAAAATGTTTCATTCGTCGGAACGAACTGGAAAGAAAGGTAATTTCCCAGTGCCGCCTCATTGAATACCTTGTCAAACTTCGGATGCTCCATGAATGATTTTATCTCGGAACCAAACATCAACGTGCCATTCATTTGTGCATAATATAAAGGCTTAATGCCAAAAATATCTCTGGCAGCAAACAACTTTTTCTTCTTTGTATCCCAGATTGCAAATGCATACATCCCGCGCAGACGGTCTACGAGGCTTTCCCCCCACTGTTCATATCCATGAAGCAGTGTCTCTGAATCTGTGTTGGAAACGAAAATATGCCCCGCATCCACCAGTTCCGCCCTCAGTTCCTGATAATTGTAAATTTCACCGTTAAAAATGAGCACCATGCTTCTGTCCTCATTATAAAGCGGCTGGTCTCCCACTGCCGATAGGTCAATGATGCTCAGACGCCTGAATCCCAGCGCCGCATCCTCGTCCACATACCTGCCCTCACTGTCCGGTCCCCGGTGGACAATCGTGTTCATCATATTGACCAGTACCTGTTCTCTATCCTCAACTTCGCCTACAAATCCTGCAAATCCACACATATATAAACATCTCCTTTATTCAAGTACGCCGGAACATGATTGTACATCAAACACGCCCCAGTACATAACTTGCCCCTTATTATAGCTTTTTTTACATAGAAAAACAACTTTTTTAAAAAAGGGGCTGTGAAACAAGAAAAGCAGTGCCTTATGTGCACTGCCTCTCTGCATCGGGGTGACAGGATTCGAACCTGCGACCTCACGGCCCCCAGCCGTGCGCTCTAACCAAACTGAGCCACACCCCGCCTTTGCTTTTACTATTATATAAAACTTTTGCCCAAATGTAAAGTGGAACCTTTTCTTTTTTCTCCCATATTATATTAGTGTAAACATTAATGGAAGGAGTTAACGCAAAAATGGCGAATTGTCAAAACAATATGCGTTACGGCAGACAGATGAACTTCAATAACGGCTGCAATGCCACGCCTGCCGGAAACAGCAATAACAGCGGATGCCGCAATATGCCTATAAATAATAACACCGAATGCCGCAATATGCCGTCTCGCGGCAGTCAGACCGGCTGTCCTGCACCAATGCCAAAAGCAGACTGCCAGCACCGCACCCCGGAACCATGCGGATGCCCGAAACCGCAGCCACGTAATAATGACTGTATGTCAAAACCCAGAAACACTATGGAGGCCCGTATCCCGGAATGCCAGATGCCGAAGCGCCGCACTCCCGAACCGTGCCAGTGCCGCTATGACGCCCTTGAAGATTTTCCGCTGGCTATGGCTTACGTACCGTGGCAGAGATGGCAGAATATTTTTGAACCATGTAAAGCATTACAGTGCGGTACGATTTTCGAAGAACTCAGGAAACCATTCCGTGGGAAAGGAGGCTGTAACCGATGAGTGAACGTCCATGTAAAAAAGATCTTCTGAATAAAATAAATGTTGTCAGCTTTGCTGTCGATGACGTAAAACTGTTTCTGGATACCCATCCATGTGATGAAGACGCGCTTGCTTTCTTCCGTGAGTACAGCCGCATGAGAAATGAAGCCTTAAAAGAATATGCTGCATACTACGGCCCTCTTACTATTGACACCACTGTCTATTCCTGTGCTGACAGGTGGGACTGGGTCAATGAGCCGTGGCCGTGGCAGGAAGGAGGATGCTGATATATGTGGGATTATGAAAAAAGACTGCAGTATCCTGTAAAGATTACCCAGACCAACCCAAAACTCGCCCAGATTATCATTTCACAGTTTGGAGGACCTGACGGCGAGCTGGCAGCATCTATGAGATATCTTTCCCAGAGATATACGATGCCTTACAGTGAAGTGACCGGAATCCTCACAGACATTGGAACCGAAGAACTGGCTCACATGGAAATGGTTTGCGCCATTGTACACCAGCTCACAAGAAATCTGACTCCAGAGGAAATTGAAAAATCCGGTTTCGGGACTTATTATGTAGACCATACGCTCGCTCTCTGGCCGCAGGCCGCAAGCGGTGCTCCGTGGACGGCAACTTATTTCCAGTCCAAGGGTGATCCGATCACGGACCTGCATGAGGATATGGCCGCTGAACAGAAAGCACGAACTACCTACGATAATATCCTGAGACTGGTAAAGGACCCTGAAGTATGTGACCCGATCCGTTTCCTGAGGGAACGTGAAATCGTTCATTATCAGAGATTTGGGGAAAGCCTCCGCATCGTACAGGATCATCTGGACAGCAGGAACTTCTATGCAATCAACCCAGAATTCGATACAAATCAGGACTGTGGGTGTAAATAGCAAAAATCAGGCAAAGCTGCTGCAAAGAAAGGAAAGCCGGTCCTCAGCGGATCGGCTTTCTTTCCTTTTTCAATTATTATATTATCCGGCACTGCTCAAATTATTCGGACTTTGCCCCTAATGTTATTTCATAGTTTTTCGCCGTGTACTCACCATTATTGTCAGGTGTCTGGACGGTTACCTGAACCTTCTCACCTTTGGCATAGTACTTGAGCTCTTTCTGTAATGTTTCCATATTGTCAATTGTCGTACCGTTTAATTCTGTAATAACCCCGCCTTTGCTCAGTCCGGCTGCCTTTGCTCCGCCTCCGTCTGTAACGTCTGTAATATATACTCCGAGAGGCATACTGAACCTCTGGGCATATTCTGATGTTACATCAAAACCGGTGATGCCTAAGTACCCTCTCTCAGACTCGGATACTTTTGCTTTTGTCTGCTGGTTCATCAGGTTTGTTATAATATCGGATACATCACTAATCGGGATTGCATATCCTACACCTTCCACGGAACTGCCTACCAGTTTGGAGGAGTTGATTCCGATTACCTCTCCGCTAGCATTGACAAGTGCTCCGCCGCTGTTGCCCGGATTGATTGCCGCATCTGTCTGGATCAGGCTGACGTCATTTACCGTTGTCTGGCCTGTTGCCTGATCTGTTGTTGTACTCTCACGGTCTGTCGCGCTGATAACACCTGTTGTAACAGACTGGCCATAGCCTAATGCATTACCGATAGCAATTGCAGGCTCTCCTACTTTCAGCTTTGTGGAATCGCCCAGTGTTGCAACTGCAATAGCATCCATTGTATCATCTGAAATCGTATTAAGCGGCACTGCAATTACTGCCAGGTCATGTGATGCATCTGTTCCTTTGATGTTCGCCTCAAGACTTGTGTTGTCGTTAAAGGTAACTGTCAGAGTCTCACTGTTCTCTACTACATGGTTATTTGTTACGATGAGCAGTTCTGAATCATTCTGTGAAATGATGATTCCGGTTCCTGCACTTTCACTCTGCTGCTGCGAAACACCGCCGAAGAAATCCTGTACCTGCTGGACACTCATATTCGTAATGGATACAATAGACGGCATTACATTTTCTACGATTCCTGATACATCGGATGTAACAACATTTGATGTCTTTGTCAGTGAACTACTGTTCACTGGTGCCGTGCTCTTAGCTGTTGACTTCGTCTCATTCAGGCCGAGAAGCCTGCTGCCGACAATGCTTGATGTTAAAAATGTTGCGCTTGATACAACTCCAAAGAGCAGCGCAAATCCTGTTACTGCGACAGCTTTCGGCATTTTCTTTTTTTGTTTTGGACCTTTGTTATTTGGTTCGTTAAAATTCTGCTGGCTATTATACTGAGCACTTCCCTGCTGTCCTTCGGGATTGTAATAATTATATTGATTTTCCATACAAATTCCTTCTTTCTCTTGTATTTTATATTGATATAATAGCCGCTCTTTGTGATAGAATTGTGTTCATTTATTTAACAAACTTTGAAACTGTCATTTTTCTATTCAACTGTAACAGATTTCGCGAGATTTCTCGGTTTATCTACATCACATCCTCTGCCCACAGAGATATAGTAGCCAAACAGCTGCAATGGGATAATTGCCAGCGAATTAGTAAAGTATTTATTCGTTTCTGGTATGTAAATGACGTAATCTGCCGCTCTTTCCACTTCATCGTTGCCTTCATTCGTAACCGCCAGTACGAATGCACCTCTGGTGCGCACTTCCACCATATTGCTGATCATCTTCTTATAGAGGTCCTCCTGTGTCAGCACGGCTGCAACCAGAGTCCCCTCTTCAATCAGAGAAATGGTTCCATGTTTCAATTCACCTGCCGCATATGCCTCAGAATGGATATAAGAAATCTCTTTCAATTTAAGTGAACCTTCCATCGAGATTGCATAATCAATTCCACGACCAATGAAAAATACGTCTCTCGCCGCCAGATATCTGTTTGCAAACTTCTGGATTCTGTTTTTATTGTTCAGCAGCATTTCCACCTGGTCCGGAAGGCGTTTTAAATCTTCAATATATTCCTTCATCTGGCTGTCAGTGATCTGACCGCGCACTCCGGCAAATTTCATCGCAAGAAGGTACATGGCGATCAGCTGGCTGGAGTAAGCTTTTGTCGTAGCAACGGCAATTTCCGGACCGGCCCATGTATACATAACATTGTCCGCTTCTCTCGCAATAGAACTTCCCACTACATTGACGATCCCAAGGACTTTTGCCCCTCTTGCCTTAGACTCCCGGAGTGCTGCAAGGGAATCCGCAGTCTCTCCGGACTGGCTGATAATCACGACAAGTGTCCCGTCTTCAATAATCGGGTCACGGTACCTGTACTCCGAAGCCACGTCCACCTCTACCGGAATTCTTGCCATCCCCTCGAATACATACTTGCTTGTTACACCCGCATGGTATGCAGAACCGCAGGCTACAATCATAATCTTACGGATGTCCCTGATTTCCTCATCTGTCATATTCAGTTCTTCAATCACGATGTCATGATCTTTTATGCGGGGCGAAAATGTGTCTGTCAGGGCTTTCGGCTGCTCATACATTTCCTTTAGCATGAAATGTTCATATCCGCCCTTTTCTGCCGCATCAACATCCCAGTCAATATGTACTGCACTCTTTTCAATCGGCTCCTCGTCTACATTGAAAAACTCCATAGAATCCTTTGTCATTCTGACAATTTCTTCATTTTCTATAAAGTAGACATCCCTTGTATATTTTAAAACAGCCGGTACATCGGACGCAATGATACAGCCCCCGTCAGACTCACCTACGATCAGCGGACTGTCCTTGCGGACTGCATACAGCTCATCCGGGTGATCCTTGAACATGATCCCAAGGGCATAAGAACCTTCCATACGATGCATGATCTTTGTGATCGTCTGAAGCGGATTCCCGTGGTAATAGTAATCCAGCAGATGTGCGATCACTTCCGTATCCGTATCTGATATAAACTCATACCCTTTTCCTGTCAGCTTCTTCTTAAGCTTCAGATAATTCTCTATGATTCCATTGTGTACGACAACAATCGTTTCATTTTTATTAAAATGAGGATGTGCATTGATATCCGACGGCTCTCCGTGAGTTGCCCATCTTGTATGTCCTATCCCGACCGTACCGGGCATCGTCTCTCCGTCATGGGTCAGTTCGCTTAGTACCTTCAATCTTCCTTTGGATTTCTTCATCCCGATTTCTTCACCGTTGTATACAGCAATTCCCGCTGAATCATACCCCCGGTATTCCAGTTTTGACAAACCATCTAAGAGAATCGGAGCTGCCTGCTTCTCACCAACGTATCCAACTATTCCGCACATATCGTACTCCCTTCTTACAGTAAAATATCAAGTTAAAAAATTACATTACAGCGTGTATTGTAACAAATATTTAACAATTTGTAAATTCCCATTTTCAAACCACACATAAACAAAGAAAACCAGGAATTTTTCGGAACGCTGTTATCTGTCCAGAAAATTTCCCGGTTTCTTTATATCATTTTATCTCTCATACGCTTATAAGAACACTTTATCCCGATTCTAAAGATCAATAAAATCTACTGAAAAATCGTCATCATCACCTTTTTTTGATTTTCTTGACGGTTTTGCCTCATAATCATCTTCGTCATCATAGAACTCATCATCGTCATATTCCTCGAAGCCGTCGTCATACTCATCTTCGTATTCGTCATCATATTCCTCGAAGTCATCGTCTTCCTCATAGTCACTGTCTTCTTCGTAATCTTCAAAGTCGTCCTCTTCTTCATTGTCAAAACCAATGAACTGGTCTCTGGACTTATTCTTGACACGGGGCATATTATCATCCTCGTCATCTCCCAGTCCATACTCATCATACAGTTCATCCAGTTCCTGATTCCTGTGAGAAAGTTTTACCGCAACCACAATGATGATGATTAACAGAAGAAGGATCAGCCCCCACACTGCACACATGACAATCGTCAGATGTTTTTCTATAAAATTCACGATCTTATCCGTCAGTGTATTAGATGAACTTTCCTGCTTCTCTGCCGCCGGGACTGTGTACCTCTGATATGTCTTTTCAGTTTCATCATACTGATAATACCCCTGTGTTCCTTCACTGCTCAGGGCATAAACAAGATAATATGCTTCATCTGTTGAATTATGCCATGCAGTGAACACCTTGCCGCCTATATCTGTTGTTGTCTCCTGATAAATAGAAGGCAGTCCCTCTTTATCCTTGTGGTTCATCAGAAAAATGGAGATATCTGAATTAACATCAATCACTTCTGTCTGTGTAAATGAACCGTCATCTGTACTGTATAGAAAATAATCGGAATTTCCTTCGCTGTCCTCCAGATAATAAATATACTGTCCGCTTACTTCCTGATACATAGCTTTTGTTTTTGTTCCGTTAAGCTCTGTATCTACCGCAGTAAATCCCTTCGGAACCGCTGCTTCTGAAAAATTTGCATTAACAGTGTAGGATTTCCCGTCAACATCTACCTGAAGGCTTCCTGACGCCGCTTTTTCCTTATTTGAGTCCTGACCACCATCTTCTACCGGAGTTCCGCCTTCAATCGTAACCGTAGAATCACCTGTGTCCAGATTCAGTGCCTCATCATTGTAAAGGTATGCCGTATAATCTGATGCCTGAAGTTTGGTCGTACCTTCCTTTAAAGCAGTAAATTCCATTGAGAAAGCAGCCTCTGAAGTATTACCGTCACCCTTGAATGAAAGCTTTACCGTTCCATCCCCGCCTGTCGCATTCGTACCACTTTCGAACCTAAGGACTGACGCATCATATGTTACCGTAACATCAATATCCCCGAGTGCACTTCCGCCAGCATTTACCTTGGATGTAACAGTTACTTTATCCCCTGCTGCCCCGGACGGATCTGAAAACTGAAGTGTACCTTCCGCGGCAAATGCCTGCATGGTGAAACATGATACCGTCAGACATACTGCTAATAATAGGGCCCCTGCTTTTTTTATTATTTTCTCCATCTGTTCCTACCTCTTTTACTTGTCTTATTATTCTGTTGCCGTATTCTGGTCAGCAGTGCCTCCGGTATCTGCCGGACCACTTCCTCCGGTATCCGCCCCGCCGGTATCTCCTGCATTACCACCGTCTGCTGCTCCATTCTCACCACCGGTGGACGGATCTGTGTTCCCTGTATCTGTAGTATCTGCTGGCGGCGTATATCCGTTGTCTGTCCCTGTCCCGGGATCTGCATAGTAATAATTCTCTTCCGGCGTCTCATAAACAGACGGGTCTTCTGTCGTATAACTTCCAGATGCGAATGCCTGTATGGAACTGCTGAGTGATGTCACCGTCGATGATGGACTGTACCCGTCACTGCCAAAGAAAAACTGGTGCAGCTGCTTCACATTATCTTCCAGATCGTCAGCGATAACAGAACTTCCCACACCTGTCAGCGTCGATGTCGATTTATCGAACGGGAAACCGCTCATCTCTGTTAGTTTATAGTCAAACGCATCCTTCGCATAAGCCAGGATCTCAGTCAGTGTAAAATTAGTAGCTACCTTTGGAAATACTTTATCTATAATACGGTTAATCGTTGACAAGTCTGCTTTCTGTGCCTTTATCACTATCTGCTCCAAAACATTGCGCTGGCGCTCGGCACGCTTAAAATCGTCTCCTGTCGTATAACGGATCCTGCAGTAAGAAGTCGCCTGAACACCATCCAGCACCTGTTTACCGGGTTTTGTCAGGTCTGTCGTTGTCTTCCCTGTAACTCTGGAAGTCTCTGTGCAATATCCATTGGTCCAGAATACTTCCTCATCCGTCAAATCGAGTTCGACCCCGCCAAGCTCATCTATCACATCTACCAGCACATTAAAATTGACTGTAACATAGTGCTTGATATCCATGTCCAGATTCTTGTTCAGCATTGCCACCGCTCCCTCTGCGTCATCCGTCGCATAGGCCGTATTTGCCTTATTATATGAACCATCCGGCTGTTCCAGGACGGTATCCCTGAATACGGAGCAGAGCTTGACTTCTTTTGTCTCCCTGTTCAGGCTGGCAATAATGATAGTATCACTCCGTTCTCCTGCCCCCAGTGTTCCGTCTCTTGAATCCAACCCAAAAAGTGCAACATTTAAATATCCGGTTTCATTATGCTCAACTTCTGTTGAAATATTCAGTTTCGATGTATCTAACTGCGTTGTCTCTATCTTATTCAGCTTCGATGCCGCAAAAGCCACTCCTGCTGTCATAAGCAGTACCAATACCCCGCCTGCTATCGCCAGGACTTTTTTCCACATGGCCCATGCCATAAATCCACGGCGTGATCTTCTTCTGCGCTTTTCATATCTTCTTTTCGCCATTGTAAACCCTTCCTGATAAATTATTTACTCACGATTACACTTTATCATACAATAAATTTGCATAAACTTCAATCACATTTTTGTGATTCTTTCTTCACATCTATCCAATATTTAGGATTTGAAGAGCATCTTAGTACAAGGTTTTGTGGCAATTTTTTGTAATTCTTTCCAAGAAGAAAACCCAGATATTTGAAAGCACTCTTAATTATAAGCTTCACAATAAGCCACGGTTTCCCGATTCTAACCAGATAAGACGCAGACATACTGACCAGCTTTATCCCTTCACTTTCTGATCTTACCCTTTGAAATACATCCGGATAATCAGCCTGGGAGACGGCCAGGTCAAAATTCCGCTTCATTTGTTGTATACACGTATAATTATGAGAATGTATTACTTCCGCTTCTGCAACATAAGCACATCTGTATCCCAGCTTCAGCATACGCGCTGCCATGATCATATCTTCATTAAAGATTGCCTTCTTCACAAAACCGCCCGCTTCCTCATAATAGGCTCTCCTATATGCGGCACAGACATTTGAACAGAAGTACGCTTTTATTCCCATTTTTTCAATAGAACTGCTGTCTTTTATAAAACTTTTGACCGGATAATTAAAGCTTCTTGTATAACGTTCGATCACATCGCATTTATCATCCGGCAGCTGTCTCGCATAGGCACATCCAATGGTTTCATCATCGAATACTGCAATGAGGTTTTCAATCAGCTTATTATCTTTCGGTACTGCATCCTGTGTCATGCAGACAACAATCTCTGCGTCCGACATACCAACAGCCATGTTTCTGGTGGCGCCGTGGTCAAACTCCCGGCTGCTTATTTCCCTGACAAGAATCTTTGAATCGAGTCCCACTGTCTCCCACGGGAACGGGCCCGCCTTCGTGTTGATCACTATAATCTTCTGAATCGGATAAGACTGTCTTAACAGCCGCTGAATCAGCAGGTCGAACTTTCCACCCGGCTTATATGCAGGGATTATAATATCTACTGTTTTTAATTTCATATTTTCTTCTGTTACCATTGAGCATCCCCATCTGTATAGGTACTGTCCTGATAATTTTCTTCTGAGCCATCGTCTGAATATCCATTATCAACATAGCCGCTGTCATCCGTATAACTGCCGTCATCTACGGGAGTCTCATAATCACTGCCGCTGATTCCCGAGAGGTAGGCAACATCGTTATCGATTTCCTTTACTTTATTGGAAACCTGGTAATCCTTTTCGCCGAATAAGAACTCGTGCAGTTGTTTGACATTGTCAGCCGCACCAATCGCAACAACAAATGACCCTTCCAGTCCGATCACTGAATCAGGTGTAGCAACATCAAACGGATATCCGCTCATCTCCCCGATCTGATACTGGACTGCACTGGCCGCCATGCCAAGAAGGTCATTGGCTGACAGATTCGTCGATACCTGTGGGAATATCTGATCAATAATCTTATTTAGTGTAGATATATTTGCCGTCTTGGCTTTATTAGCTACCTGTTCCAGAACCAGACGCTGTCGTTCCGTACGCTTGAAATCACTGCCTTCTGTTTTACGGATTCGGGCATAGGCAACAGCCTGTATGCCATCCAGTGTCTGCTTTCCGGGCTTTGTCAGTTCTGTTGTTTCCCTTCCAACCACTCTTGAGGTCTCTGTACAATATCCATTCGTCCAAAACACCTCTTCGTCTGTCAATTCCAGTTCTATGCCTCCGAGCAGATCAATCACATCAGCCAAAGCATTAAAATTAACACTCATATATTTCTTTATATCCAGATCAAAATTACGGTTCAGAAGTGAAATTGCCTCTTCAGGCCCTCCATAAGAATAAGCCGCATTTGCCTTGTCATAAGTCCCATCAGCCTGCTGCGTCAGCGTATCCCTGTACACAGAAACAACTTTTACCTCTTTTGTCTTGTTATTGATACTGGCGATCATAATTGCATCGCTGCGCACACCCCCGTCCAGCTCTCCTTCTCTGGAATCGAGGCCGAAAAGAGCAATATTGGTAAATTCACCTGTATCTTGATATATCTCCAGGTTATCCTCATTAATTGTCTTATAATCCAGTTTGTCCAGTTTTGACATAGCATATGCCGCCGCGCCCAAAACCCCGAGCAGAATGATTTCCACCACCAGAAGTACAATTCTTCTTCTGAGTTTCTTCTTATGTAACAAAGCACGCTGCTGCTTTGTCATTTTCACTTTGGATTTCTTTCTTGCCATATTATATCCCCTTATTTACTCGCTCTTAATAAGCATTCTTATTCACAAATCCTTTGAATATTGTCAGGAATAAGATTTTAAAATCAAAACCAATCGTCCAGTTCTCAATATAGTATAGGTCATACTCGATACGCTTCTTTATAGAAGTGTCCCCACGATATCCGTTCACCTGTGCCCATCCGGTTAAGCCGGGACGCACCTGATGCTTTACCATATATCTCGGGATCTCTTCTTTAAATTTCTCAACAAACAAAGGCCTCTCCGGTCTGGGACCGACAAGGCTCATGTCGCCTGTTAATACGTTCCACAATTGGGGAAGTTCATCTATACTCGTCTTTCTGATAAACCTGCCAATTCTTGTAACCCTCGGATCATCTTTTGTCGTCCATTTATTTTTTTCCTTATCAGCGTCCTGTACAACCATTGAGCGGAATTTGTACATTGAGAATGGCCTGTTCTGAAGCCCCACTCTCTCCTGCTTGAAGATAAGCGGTCCCGGAGATGTCACTTTTATCGCTGCTGCCGTGAACAGCATGACCGGTGAAAATAAGATCAGTGCACACACAGCCCCGCAGATATCCATTGCTCTTTTCAGGACTTTATTAACCGTACTGTTTAACGGGACATGCCTGATATTAATAACAGGAAGTCCCAGTAAATCTTCTGTATAAGGTTTCGTCGGAATAATGTTATTATAGTCAGGAATAAACTTTGTATGCACACCGGACTTTTCACACATATTCACGATATACTCCAATTTATGGTACTCATCTAACCCCAGAGTGATAGCTATCTCATCTACTCTGTTCTGAGGAAGTATAATAAGAAGGTTATCAATGCTCCCAATTACTTTCACACCCTTGTACTCCATCCCTCTGGGCTGATGGTCGTCAAGGATTCCTCTTACAGAATATCCCCATTCCGGATTAGCCGCAATGCGGTCAATATACTGCTCCGCTGCACGGCTGTATCCTACCAGAATCATGTGTTTCTGGTTGTACCCGTTGCGCCTGATTTTACGTAAGAAGTAACGGATCAGATTCCGGGCCAGAACTTCCAGAAATACGTTCACAACGAAGAACACAAAAATCATCAGTCTTGAAAAGTTAGGCTCATTCGTCACATATAAAATTAAAATGAAACTCATCAGGCCGATGACATTGGCCTGTGTTATATGCCACGCTTCCAGCCGTCTCCCCTGCACCCGTTTGGGGGTATACAGCAAAAATACTGCATACAGCACCAAATATCCCGGTACAATATAAATAAGTGCCTGCATATATACTTCCAGAGGGAGATACCATGCATCCAATTCAAAGAACCCGCTCCTGAACCGTAAGTACCATGCAATCACATACGAAATCATTACAATAAAACCGTCTACAATGACCTGTATCCGGTTAAAATACTTCTGATTATCCTTAATCAACAAATTCACCCGCTTTTCTAACGTCTATATTTGTTTTTTATATTGTCGTCATTCATCTAACATATTTATTATATCCTGCATTATCTGTTATATGATACAATACTTTTTTCAAAAGGACAAGCAAAATCTACCAGACGCTTAACATTCTCTTAATATTTTCGTAATATAGGAACACAATATACGGCAGGAACCGTGCTCCCTGTTCACCTTCATTTTCTCTCCACCTGATTAATTGTATACCACTTTTCACTCGGTTCAGAAAAGAATACAATGATGGACTCTTCTGTCTCTGTAATGCTTCCCTCCTGCGGCCAGATATTCATCCTGCTTTTTAGTTCCAAGGCTGACTGAATGACAGATGGTTCCGGTGCTGTTACGCGGTAGCCTTCTGTCTTCATAAAATTGCACATCCTTGCAATATTGCCGTCATCCCATGCAAATACAGAACTTCCAACGGTATCCGAAACAGGCAGGCCCACTTCATCCATATCTTCCATTCCTAAAAAGACAACGGGTTTGCTGTGATAATCATATCCAAGTTTTTTGATATCATACATAACCTGATTTGCTACGGTTCTGTCATGTTCATATGCGACATTTGCAGAATAAAACAGCATATTCATATTCTTTGCATTTAAAAACAGCAGGTACGCCGCGGCTGCAATACCGGCCTTTTTTAAGTTTTCCCGCTTTATACATATAAGCATCATATATAATTCTGCTGCCCCTGCAAGGGACAGTCCCAGAAGTACACGGCCGTGGGTCTTATAAGTTCCTAATGCCAGAAACAATGCGAACGGGGCTGCTGTAAGGACAAAAGCATAGAATAGAACTCCTGCCTTTCTTGCAGTGCCCTTTTCTTTTACCAGTTGACATATAACGAAGATAAGGAAGGCAAGTGTGACAATTCTGATCACTTCACCTCCATATATCGTTTCCCCGGCAACCGGCACTGCAAATGATACTCTTGCAATATTGGCAACAGCCATAAACAGAGCCTTTAATATCCCGCCTTCCTCAAACCAGCCGACATAGTTATCCGTCAGATAACTGGAGGTCCCGACAGCTTTCATTAATATGATATGTACACCATAGTAAATCCCTATCCCAAGAAGGCAGAGCAACGCCCAGGAGCAGATACGGTATACCAGATGGTCTTCCTTCTCCAGATATGCCTTGAAACAATATACGGCCACTGCCGTGATATAGACACAGATATATGCCTGATATACGGCAAACGCATAGACTAAAAACAAAAGCGCAGCCACCCACACCCTTTTTCCCCCGCCTTGCGCTGCCCGGACACTATATAGAAATGCAGCAGCCACACTCAGCATCCCCAGCGCGATCTGGAAGCTGAACATGGAAAACGAGAACATCTCCCCCAGTACAAACGGCAGTGAACACAAATATGCCTGAAAGAAAAACAACGGGACTTTCTTCACCTTGTCTCCAAACAGAGTATAGCTGAACAGAACCCCCGCCGCATTCCATGACAGGATAGCCAGTATGTCCCACATAACCGGGGCATAACGCCCCTGGTCCATAGAAAGGAAATTAAAAATATCAATACCCCACCGTCCCTGGACTAGCCACATGGCAAACGGCTTTTCAATCTGGATCCATGTTTCCTCATCAATCGAGATCCCCGGTTTAACCAGCATGTAACAAAAACAAAGCAGCGAAAACAGACATGCTGATAAAAATACTTTTTTATAATTTTTTATGTACTCTTTTATATTCATCTTTTTCTCCTGCGTTTCCTTAAGAACTTGGTGCATTATACCATATTGGGCACCGCAATTCAAGATAACCCCGAGTCTGTAATTGCATACCACCCCGTTCTCTGATATAATAAGCAGATATTATAGAAACCGAGGATATACACTCATGGAAGTTACTATCGTTATTCCGAATTATAATGGAAAGCATTTTATGAAGCCTTGTCTGGATTCTTTAGCCTGCCAGACATTCACTGATTTTAAGGTTTTGGTTGTTGATAACGCCTCTACTGACGGCAGTCATGACTATATGAAAGAACATTATCCGGATATAGAGGTCATAGCCCTGGACAAAAATTACGGGTTCAGCAGGGCTGTCAATGAAGGAATCCGCCATGCGGACACCCCATATGTCATCCTGCTGAATAATGACACCACTGTCGATGCCCATTACGTAGGGGAATTGGTGAGGGCCATCCGGCGCTCACCCCGCATCTTTTCGGTCAGCAGTAAGATGGTACAGATGTACCACCCGGATCTGATCGACAGCGCCGGGGACCTGTATACCCTGATCGGCTGGGGAATCTGCCGGGGGAGCGGGCGCCCGGTCACAAACTACAAGGAACCGTCCGTAATCTTTACCGCCTGCGCCGGTGCTGCCATCTACAGGAGGTCCGTATTTGATAAGATCGGCTATTTTGACGAAAACCACTTCGCCTATCTGGAAGATATCGATATCGGCTACCGTGCCAGGATTTACGGCTACCGTAATATTTATTCCCCGACAGCACTTGTTTATCATGTTGGAAGCGGGACAAGCGGCTCCAAGTATAATTCCTTCAAAGTAAAATTATCCGCCCGCAACAGTGTCTGGCTGAATTACAAAAATATGCCGTTTTTACAGCTGTTGCTTAACATTCTGCCTCTGGCGGCCGGTTATTGTATCAAATACCTCTTTTTCTTAAAGACAGGGTTTGGGAAAGATTACCGGGAAGGAATTTCAGAAGGTCTTCAGACATTAAAAAAGCAGAAAAAGGTTCCTTTCCGTTTTCTGCATCTGCCGAACTACTTTATGATAGAACTGGAATTGATCATAAATACATTCTCCTATGCCAGAGACTGGTTTACGCGAAAGCTTTTCAGGAAATAAGAAGGACAGGATGACTCGCTATCGGAGTCATCCTGTCCTTCTTTTCAATTCTACCGCATATGCACGTTAATGCTAAAATCGTTCTTATCCAATGTCAGGTTCGGACTATAGTATGGATCTCCTTTTTCCAGAAAGTCGGCCCATCTTTTCGAAAACAGTTCGATCTCTGAGTTAAATCTCCTCACTTTTTCATCCGTATCCTCATATCCTCTGGACTTGGATTCATAATGCTTTAATTCTGCATAAGGAGTATAGACGATCAGATATCCAGCCTTTCGTATCTTCAGGCAAAAATCAACGTCATTAAATGCTACAGCAAATTTCTCATCAAAACCGCCAACTTCTTCAAATACCTTCCGTTTCACCAACATACAGGCAGCTGTTACAGCGCTGTAATCCTGTGCAGTCACGATTCTTCTGAAATATCCCGGATCATCCTGATCATATCCGACAAATGCGTGACCGGCAATACCACCAAGCCCTACTATGACACCTGCATGCTGTATGGTATTGTCCTCGTAGTACAGCCTTGCTCCCACTGCCCCGACATCCTCACGCATACAATATCCCATCATTTCTTCTATACAATCTTCCACCAGAATCTCCGTATCATTATTTAAGAAAAGGATATAGTCACCGTTTGCATGTTCTACGCCAAAGTTATTGATCAGCGGATAGTTAAAACCTTCTTTATCCCATTTAACGACCTTTGCCTTCGGGTACTTACTTTCCAGTTTCTCGTAATATACAAATGTCTCTGGATCCGTGCTGTTGTTTTCAACAATAATGTACTCAATATTCGTATATTTGTTTTTTTCTTCCAATGAACGAATACATTTGTCCAGATCCTCCGTATGATCTTTATTAGGTATCACTACGGAAACAAGGGGGGAGTCTTTCAAAATATACCTGGTGCGGTACAGCCCGTCATATGGCGTCATCTTCACTTCTGTCTGTATTCCGGTTCTGTCATAATGAGCCTGAATCGCCTTCGCTCCGGCTCTGAATGCATACTTCTTACTTTCCGGATTCTCGGCCGTTGAATTCTTATGCGCGCGCCAGTGATATAAGATCTTTGGTATATGCCGGATGTTGTCTGTCTGCTCTACACAACGTAATACAAAATCATAATCCTGTGCCCCGTCAAACTCATGATTCAGCATACCTGCCTTCTCATATATCTCCCGTTTTACTATAAACAGATGGCAAATATAATTTGCACTCCTAAGCATGTCGATATTGAAGTCTGTCTTAAAATGTGGCATGAAATGTTCTTTTCCCTTCATGTCCACTTTGTCTTCGTCTGTATATAGAATTTCTATATTTTGATCCTTATTCAATTCAGATACACATTCATACAGTGCATTTGGGGCCAGCAGGTCATCATGATCCGCAAATGCAATATAGTCACCTGTGGAAATCTCCAGTGCTGCATTTGTATTATCTGAAATATGAAGGGATTTGTTATGATAAACCACCTTAATTCGCTTATCCTCTTTTTCATAAGTCTTCAGTAAATTCTTAATTGGTGAATCACTCCCGCTGCCGTCTGAAAGACATAATTCCCAATTGGAATATGTCTGCTCTTTTACAGATTCTATCATCTCTTTGAGATAGTTTTCAGGTGTCTTGTATAATGGGACAACAATAGAAATCTTTGGCATATAGGAGAATTTTTTTCTCCTCTGCTCTGCTAGAGCCGCTTTTGAAGGAGTCTGTGCCTTATACCATTCTCTGTAACTGATATTATCACGCTTTGTAATCTTCCCAAGAATCTTCTTAATTGTAGACCCTGCCCCATATTGATGGTAATAGCCTTTTGCCTTTTCAAATCCCTTCTTAAGCCCGGCCCCCTTTTTCTCTAAGGCTGACATACGCAGTGGCATAACATAATCTGTCTTCTTTGAGTCTGACTGAAGATGTACTCTTACTTTCTTGGGCACTTCACCTTTATAAGATGCAGTAAATCCTACGACATCTTCCTCTTCAACTTCTGGATAGAGCCGAAGTACATCACTGCGTCTTTTAGAAACCATTGTAACTGGATATTGCTTCCCATCCATGTCATAAAAACCAATCTTTACATGATCCGTGTCAATGTACCAGCCAGAAATGCTAAACCCACTTTCTGTAACGATTCCTTTGTCAATGTACTTCGGGAGCTTTCCTTCAATCCTCTTCAGCCGATCAATTGTGAGCATACAGGAAACATCTCTTTTGGTGCCATAGTCATTAATAACCCGCAATTTTTTCGCTGCTTTCCAGTCCTTTGGAAGATCCACCCAAAGATAATACTGCTTCGTTATGAGCTTTCCATCTTTGCTGCGCAGTTCGCTCATAAACATATCCCTTTCTTCTATATCAACCCGCAGCCTTTTTTTATCCAACAGTACATATAATTTATTATCATTCTTCAGATTATTCCAGAACCACCCCATAATCAGTAGTTTATTTTTATGTTTCGCATGAAATCTACATGCAGTGACTGCAAATCTGTTCTTCATTTTTACTCCTTACTTAAATAATTTATACAGTACCTTTATAAATCCAGTGACAAATGCTACAAATCCCAACAATACAATAAATGTCTCCAGATCAAATCTATGACTTAACGTTCTAGCCACCAAAGTCCCCTGACTCTTTTGATCCTTTATGAACAAAGTATCCTGCCTGTTTTCTGCCGGGTCCACATAAAAACTAATTCCATTGTTTTCATCGGTACCGGTTGCTTTCAGAATAATCGTATATTCTCTTCCCTTTGTACCGCTTATACGTTGAAATTTATACTTATTGAACTTATTGTTTTTTATTTCCGTTCCCTGTATTGTACCACCTATAATCTCATTCGTCCCATTATCCTGCACAGCATATTCCAAAGCAACATTTTCCGCGCTGCCAACGATGGTCGATTTCAGATTGATACCATCCAGTATTTCTTCTTCACACACAAATGTCTGGGTGATGAGATCTCCCTCCAGCAGTACCCCTGTACTTACATAATCCTCAGATGGAGTATCCGTGTCATACAAATACCTGTTCTTATCAATATGTGCGTATAAAAAAACCACTATTGTAATTACGACAAATAAAACGGCCATTTTTATCTTTTTCTTCATTTTACGTGTTCCTTTACTTATGATTCCGCATAAATTTTACAGATTTCCTCAGCATCCCCAAACATTTTCAAATGACCTTTTTCAAGCCATACTATCCTGTTGCATATACTCAGCACCTGTTCCAGACTATGAGATACAAATAAAATCGTAGTGCCGTGATCCCGCATCTTTTGAATGCGGTCCGCACATTTTTCCTGAAAACGGAAATCACCAACTGATAATACCTCATCCACAATCAGGATATCCGGTGTCCCGATGGTTGCTATTGCAAATGCAAGCCTGGATACCATACCAGATGAGAAATTCTTAACGGGAACATCCATAAATTCAGCAAGCTCAGAAAATGCTACAATATCACCATACTGCTCTTCCATCTGAGAACGTCTGTATCCAAGAAGCGCACCATTCAGGAATACATTTTCTCTCGCTGTTAAATCCATATCAAATCCGGCACCAAGTTCAATCAATGGAGCAATATTCCCATTCACTGACACTTTCCCCTCCGTAGGCTTGAGAACACCGGCGATTGTCTTGAGCATTGTACTCTTCCCACTACCATTCAAACCAATCAGGCCGAGAGACTCTCCTTTCTTTACTTCAAAAGAAACGTCCTTCAGAGCCCAGAACTCATCGTAACTAACCTGTCTTTTAATACTCTTAATCACATATTCTTTGAAACTGTCAAATTTTTCTGAAGACAGATTGAATTTCATAGATACATGTTCGGCTTTTACAATTGTATCATTTTCCATATCACAGCTCCTATAAATTTAAAATAAACTCATCCTGATTCTTATAAAACACATAAACGCCCAGTAAAAGCGCTGCTGCTACTTCTGCCAGTCCAATCAAAAATGATGACAGAGACGGCAGTGTATTTCCCATCATAAGATCACGGAACATAATCAGATAGTTGGTCAGCGGATTGATCATTACAATGATTTTGATTTTCTCCGGCAAGATGGACATCGGATAGATGACAGGTGTCAGGTACATTAGGCCAGTTGTAAATACAGAATACAGATGTATAATGTCCCTGAACTTAACAGTTAACGCCGCCAGTATCAGTCCAACCCCCAGTGAAAAACCTACCACCATCATAAGAGGTATGACAGATAAAAATGCAGTATAATGCAGTTCTGCACGTGTTGCCACCATAACAAGTAAAAGAGCCGTGAACGATGCCAACAGATTTATAAAACTAGATACAACTCTTGATAATACAAACAAATATTTCGGGACATACACTTTCTTAATCAGCGATGCACTGCTGATGATTGATGACATCGAACTGGTTGTCGAATCATTAAAGAAGTTAAAAATAACCTGTCCGCTCAATACATACAATGGAAAATTTTCCACATCAAACTTAAAAATATTCGAAAAAACGATAGACAGAATGATCATCATACACAGTGGATTCAATAAAGTCCACAATACCCCAAGTACGGACCGCCTGTACTTTATCTTTATATCTCTCGCCACCAGCTCTGACAGCAATGGCTGAAATTTCAAAAAATTCTTAATATAACCTGACACAATAATCCTCCCTGCCCATCGACAAAATATCCTGATATAGTATAGCATTGCAGTTTGAAAATAGCAAGGATAAAGCAATATCCAAAGCGATACTACCTATACCATATATAGTACGGCCCCTCTTCTATTTCCGAGTACAATACATACCCCATGTCCTCCAGCCATTCTGTACACGCCTCATTCTGGCTGACAATGCAGTTCACACCAGCTGCATCCGCCTGCTCCTTAAACGCTTCACTGCTCTCCTCGTTTGGATCCGACGAAAACTGCATATATTTCTCCTGCTCAAATGATGCTGCCGGAGAACCGTTATTAACCGGAAAACGTTCTACCGCAGAAACCGAAACAATATCCGGGGCATAGGTCCTGATCATAACTGAAAGACCATGCATGGCCCCATTCGGGTATACCCAGTTTGGCGTTACCACATACAACTTCTCTCCTGACTCCTTTGTCAGTTTTTCCAGTTCTTCTCCCAATTTTATTGTAGATTCAGGCATAAAATATTTATTACCCAATATTACTTTAATGCTATTTTTCACATCGGTTTCCGCTACCGGATCTCCGGGCACAAGTGTATCTCCGGTTTTATTAAACCCGTAAGGAATTCCTGCCATAAGAATCATTCCAATAACAAGATATCCAGCCTTAATGAATCTTTCTTTTGCCTTCAGCTTTAAAAAAACCACACACAAATATATGGAGCTCAGAATGATAAGCGTATATATCCACGTTGTCCATGCCCGCCCGGAAACAAAGCGATATACAGATGCCTGTTCAAAAATATCATTCACTTGCGGGATTATCATGCATGCCGCAATCAGTATCATAACCCCGTTTATTTTGTTTATCACCCGTTCTTTTAACAGGAAACTGCCGAGGAAGATAACCAGACTGACAACCACCACAGGGGAATGCAGGCTTTGCCGAACATCTGCATATAGTGTCTCCTGACATCCTGCCGAGCCCGGCAGAATAAAGCCAGCCACACAATAAAGCAGCAGTACAGCCACTGAAAAAACTTTTTCTTTTTTTCCATAGTTCATCAAAAGGCTGACAATAAAATAAGAACTCACAGTAACAATAAGAACCGGCAAAACAATCGTAGTTTTTGAAATCATGACAAGAGAGATTGCCGCAACACTTAGGATCATCTTTAAATTGATCCGGGAAACTTCTGTAAAATAGAACAGCAATAGGATAATTCCAAGCATTTTTGGCATAGTTACGCCTAAAAACATACCTGTATTGAAGTGGAAGGTATCACGGAGCGGCAGTATATTGTATGAAAACAGAAAAATATAGTACATTCCAAATAACAGTGTAATCAATACTGGAAATTGAATAAGTGAGGATTTTATCTTCACGTTTAATTTCTTTAATATATTTTCCGCGAAGCCTTTTACAACATTTAGAAATAGGAAGTAATAAAAGACTGACTGGAATAGCCTTAAAAAAAGTGCAGGATTTACTCCCAGCAGCTTCACATAAACGGATGCCTCCAATTCCCATGTATTTAGAAGGTAAGAATCAAAACCGCTTTTTCCTACCCCTACCGCATAATTCGTTGCATAACCAGTTGTTGTATATGGAAGAGTGGCTACTTTAGTAATATAATAACCATCATCCAAATGATTTCCAAGCCAGAACCCTCTAAAATAAAAAAACAGCATTACTGTAAAAGCTGCCAGTATCACATAGAGAATCCAATTTTCTCTTATATAAAGCCCTAATTTAACGCGAAATAATTCTGCATCCTTTTTTTTACGGACGTATATAATATATCCGCACAATACAACCCATATTACAGCCATACAGCCTGCAAATACAATCCAGGGAAGGTTTAAAAACTGTACAATAAGCCCACAGACAGCAACAGGAAAGCTATAAACCAGATATCCGGTTGTCAGGAAATGTGACTCACTTTTCTTCTCTCCTGCAGCTGCTTTTCCCAATAGTACTAAAAATACAGTGAATAACATCCAAAATATAAAACAAACGATATATTCTTTCATGGCATTTTCTATTCCTTCTCCGCATCCTTATCAATCTTACGGTCTATTGCAATCTGCTGTGCAAGCGCATCCACTTTGTTCTCTAATTGTGATATCTGTATTGTCATGAAAAACATCTTGACAATCAGCACAAAAATAATCACAAGAAATACCATGCTGATTGGAGACTGGAATCCGATCAGGCCGGATATTCTGTAAAAGACCTTAGGAAATATCCCCATCAAAACAAGAAGCGTTGAGAAGGCTATCCAAAATATGGTATACTCAATTTTAAGTTTCGACTGACGAATTCTTTTCAGCATAAAAACGAGCATCAATATTGCACTGATAATCAATAGTATTCTAATTAAAAAAGTCATAATCTAACCTCTTTTCCTAAAATTCTGCACGAACAGAATAGATATCAACATCTTCAGCATATACTTCGCAGATCCCGTTAAATTCAAATAACTCTCTCCGAATTGTCTTTCTTCCATTTTTACCTGAACCTCTGAAATCTTCGCTCCGTTCTTCAGAAGATAGGAAACCGTATCCGGTTCCGGCCCATAATTCAGATTCTGTGCAAACTCTTTTATCATTGGGCGTGAGAACATTCTCATACCGGATGTCGGATCAGACACCCTGATCCCGGTCGTCATTTTAATGGCAACCGTAAGAATCTTGCTGCCGACCATCCTGAGTGACTTACTCTTTCTGTAATTCAAAAATCTGGAACCTATCACGATATCATATCCCTCTTTTATCCTGTCCAGCATTGCCTGAATGAATTCCGGCCGGTGCTGTCCGTCCGCATCAAACTGGATAGCATAGGAATATCCTTTTGTATATGCATATTTCAATCCAGCCTGAAAAGCTCCTGCCAGTCCCAGATTTGTAGGCAGATCTAATAATTCATATCCCTTCCTCCGGCAAATCTCTGCCGTCCTGTCTTTCGAACCGTCGTTGACAACAACATAATCGTACTGCGCGTAATTGTCCCTTATATAGGTTACTACATTTTCTATATTTTCTTCTTCGTTATACGCCGGTATAACAATCAGCAATTCACTCTGCATATTGATTTCCTTTCCTACTTATGTATTTACAGGCTGTTGACTTTTTCAGCCACAATATCCCATGTATAGTTCTGCTTCAGTCTTTCAAAAGCCAGCCGGACCGCTTTTGCTCTTTCGTTCGGATTTTCAATTGCCTTTGTAAGAGCTTTTGTCAGTATAGCAACCTCATTGTTAGGAATTACCATCCCGTATGCATCAGTAGGGAATGTCTCCCTCGCTCCGCCCTTTTCTGTTGTCACCACATAGCACTGGCAGACAATTGCTTCCAGAATGGATGTAGAAAATCCTTCTGAAAAAGAAGGCAGACAAAAAATATCTGTTTCTGCCAGAAGTTTCACTACATCTTCAAACGATCTCCTGCCAAGCGGAATTAAATGGTCACTTTTATGCCCGGCTGCATACTTTTCAAGAATTCCGTCACCGGCCAAAAACAAATAGATATTTTGATGCTTTTTCTGTATTGTCTCAAATGCACTAATTAGCTGGGGAACTCCCTTTTCCGGCAGAAGACGGCCTGTAAACGCAATCACTACAGCATCTTCTGGAATACCGTATAACATCCTGTAATTCTTATCTTTTACATTAAGAATACTTTCAATGCCTTCCACATCAACAGAATTATACAAGATACCTTTGCCCTCAATATGAAAATGTTTAAGCCAGGATATACAGGCACTGGAGACACCATAATAATCTTCACAAAATAACCGGCCGATTTTTGTAATCAGGTGCTCATAAATTCCTCCAATAAAATCCAATACTGGATTCCCAACTGATAAATGACTGCTTCCGTGATCAATTGTAATCACTCTTACATGATTTTTATGTGCAAACCACTGTCCATATATAGAATGAATATAAAACCTTGTATTAACAATTACAAAATCGAATTTCTTATTTTTCAGTATACGATGTATCTTTCTAAACTTACTATTCATTTTTAGAACAGGATATCTCCCGTCTAAAAGATTCATACACGGCATTCTGTATACTGTAATTCCGTCCATTTTTTCATATTCTGCCTGATCCAGCAAATTAGATGTAACAACCGTTACGGAATTTCCCATTTCGATCAGCTTTTTTGCCAGATTATAAGTATAACGCTCAACACCACCCATATGTGGAAGATACTGTGCTGAAAATATACAATAAGAACGCCCCATTATGTCCCTCTTTCTCATATCATTTTATGTCAGATAAATACTATTTTACAATTCAATACGCCTATATTACCACTAATCCGTCATTTTTTCCAGTTATTTTTCCACGCCGCATCACAGTTCAATTGATTATTCTTCCAGTTTGTCGTATAATGCAATCGTTACATCACTATATTTGGAAACATGAGGAACAGTAACAACAGATGATCATTTATTCATTTTTTGTTTCTTCATTTTATTTAGAAAGGAAATCATAAATGTCCGATTATTTACAAACTATCTTGGCACGTATTTTGCGCCATCTTCTTAAATTACTCTCCGTTGGCAGGCAGCACGCAAAAAGGGTGGTCTTCTTCAGCTATTTTGGGTCGCAGTACTCCTGCAACCCAAAATACATCTGTGAATACATGCTGGAGCATGCTCCTGATTATGAAATCGTATGGGCTTTTGTACAGCCTGAAAAATTCTTATTCTTGGAGAAAAAGGGGATTAAAGTTACAAAGTACCTTTCCCTTCCCTTTTTAAGAATCTGCCTGACTTCCAGATATATTATTACAAACTCTGAGATACCAGCATGGTTCCCGCTCACCGGAAAACAGACGCTGATCAACACATGGCATGGCGGAGGCGCTTACAAAAAAGTCGGTGCCGCCTACCAGAAGGAAACTTCCGGCAAGCAGAAACGGGCCGCAATTGCACGTAAAAATCCCTGCATCTATCTCTCGAGTTCAAAAGCCTTCACTGAAATGACCTTGAAAGAAAGCTTTCAGCATACCGGAAAAGTTCTCTCCTTCGGCATGCCGAGAAATGATATGCTTGTACGGCAGGACCGTGATGACCTGTACATGAAAATCAAAGATTTCTATCATATTCCTGCTGAAAACCACATCCTTTTATATGCCCCGACTTACCGGGATTCAAAAAAGGCTTCCGAATATCTGTTTGACTGTCCAAAAGTAAAACAGGCCTTGAGCAGGCGCTTCGGGGGCAGCTGGTCAGTCCTTTACCGGATGCATTATTTTGTCATGAACCAGCTTCCGGAATCTGACGATTATATCGACGCATCCGGATATCCTGACATGCAGGAATTGTTATATGCTTCTGATGTCCTGATTACAGATTATTCCTCCTCCATGTGGGACTTTTCTCTAAAGAAGGGACCGTGCTTCCTTTTTGCAACAGATCTGGACCACTATGACCTTTCCAGGGGATTCTACACGGATATCCATACATGGCCTTTCCCCCTCTCAGAGAATACCGAGGAACTGACTGCAGCCATAGAACATTTTGATGAAAGTCAGTATCTGGCTGATATCCAAAAACATCTTGACGGTCTGGGAAATCAGGAATCCGGAAAGTCAGCGGAAAAGGTTTTTGAATATTTACAAAGTAATCAATAACATGAATGGGGAGCGCAGCAAAATGCCGTGCTCCCCATAATTTCTTTAAAAATAATATTCTTACATGAAATAATCTCCATGCAAGTATCTTACTTTGATCCCAATTTTATTTTATCAATCAATTTATGAGCAAGCATACTGAGAACAATGCTCAGAGCAATCGTTATACAGGGTATTACAATAGTATTCATAAGCGAATTGTCTGAACCATCACCCAGTACATAATATTCGTAAAGAGACCTTAAAAATATATGGATCAAATATAACTCCAATGAACAGGCACCAAACTTACTCAAAAGACGGTTGAGCCAGCTACAATCCAACAGCCATAGAATCACCGCTGACAGAAAACAACAAATGAATCCAATTGGCAGATATACCACCCTGAATATACCAGCAACGCTTACCATATGGTTTATTACAATTACAATAGCAACGGTTCCGATTGCTGCCGCTGCAATACCCAGAAACTGCATCCTGCTGAACTTGTGCCCCTCCATCACCCAGACCGCTAAAAGACTTCCAAGAACAAAACTGCTGATACGCCAGAATGCAATCTCCGTCACAGCAAAGTAGGATGGATTCACAGCATAGATAATAAGTGGCAGAATCAGGCTTAAAGCCATCAGTACAGCCTTCTTATAAACTGCCCCTCCTTTCAGAAAGCACTTGAAAATGAGCGGATAAACCGCATACAAACCAAGGATCAGCGCTATGTACCATACTTCTCTGTCTCCACTTTTCCAAAAGGCAAGAAGGCTATAGTCTAAAAAGAACTTACCAATATCTTTTTTTACCCAAAGATCCTGCCATATCCAATAAGGAAGAGAGATTACTAAATACGGAATAAGTACGCGCAATGCTCTTTTTATATAAAATTCTTTAACATTCTCATTTTTTGTCATAGAATAGAACAAGCCTATTCCTGACACAAGCAGAAACATTTCTACTCCGGTCATTCCCCGTTTCGTTACAAAACTAACGAGGGGCACTGAACGAAATAATTCCGGCCAGTGAAAGAGCATGATCCAGATAATTGCAATCCCCATAATCTGGCTCCTGTATGAACTTAGTATTTTCCAGCTTAGTTCTCTTCGTTGTTTACTTTTCATAAATGAATACTCTCCCCGCTAACGTATTACTTTTAATACCGCTGCATTCATTTTATACAAAATAAGATACAGTTTTATGAGATGATGTTTCAGCAGAATCTTCTGTATCCATTGAAACTTATTCAAACTCCGGTCTTCATGACTGTTCAGGGCACTTCTTATCGGCTCAAAGCTTATCATCTGCCTTAAACGTCTGCTTTTTTCTCCAAAGCTTTCTTTATTCTGTTCATGCATAAAATCAGTACGCATACAAGTACCAATCGTAATCATGGTTCCTTTTATAAAAACCTCCCTGAATAGCTGCGGTTTCTTGTACTTTTTTATAAATTCATCCTGCTTTCTTAGGACAATCAAAAAAACTTTATAAGCATCCGGCCGGTATCTCTTTGAGATGGAATCTGAACTATATCGGTAATAATACAAGGGACAGTTATAGTAAGATATTTTTTTCGCTTTCTCAAATAGATTCAGATAAAAAATAATGTCCTGCGAACGTACCAGCTCGGGTTCAAAGCATATCCCTGTCTGTTTTAAAAAGGTATGCCTAATCAGTTTACACCACGTTCCGCCCATCATATTTTCCGGGGGCTGAAAACTGAAGTCTGGATGGCTGCGTACCATCGTCTTTAATTCCGCTTCATTCTTCATTGTATAATCAAACAATGCAATATCTGCCTTAAAAAATTGATTTGGGGCAATTTCATTGTTCTCTTTTACTGCATAATTCGTAAAAATCAAAATCTCGGTATCCAGTCCAACAGCCTTTTTATATGTTTCCTCACACATTTCCGGTGCACACCAGTCATCGGCATCTACAAAAGTAATCCATTCTCCTTCTGCCGCTTTAAGCCCGGTATTTCTTGCCACTGCAACCCCCATATTTTTCTGGTGAATCACTTTGATCCTTTGGTCTGTATTCCCATATTCATCGCAAATCTTACCCGAAGAATCCGTTGAACCGTCATCAATCAAGATGATCTCGATATCTTTTAATGTCTGACACAGCAGGCTCTCAATACATTTCCTTAAAAAATCTTCTTTAATATTGTAAACAGGTACAATGACCGAAATATCAGGTACCTTGTTTTCCCTATCTTTCACTGTTTCTCTCATAATCCACGTATACTTTCTTCAAACTGTTTAAAGAGTCTATATAGTGTTCCAGCATAAAAATCATTTTTTTTCTTCTCCCGGGTATTGAGACATCCGTTGATGCATCCTCCAGATGGAACACTAAAATGTCCGGATTATAAGCCATTACTTTTCCGTCTGAAACCATATGCTTATAAAGGAATTCCTCTTCCCAGAATAGGAAAGTACTCTCGTCAAGGCCATCATAATCCCGTATATATTCCTGGGAAAAAACAAGAAAACATCCATGTAGTTTTATATTTTCTGCATGCTTATAAAACATTGTCGGCTTTTTTTTCCAGCCTGTCAGCACGCCTTTTATTCCGGCCAATTTATAGTATAAGGGTGCATAATGGTATTTATATCGCCTTATATCCTTTTTGTAGTGATGTATCTTCTTGTCAATATCAGCTATATTTGAAAATTCAGGTTTTAAAGGATTTATGTCGCACCTACCATCCTTTGTTAAAATCATGGGACCCATCACTGCAAAATGACTTCTCCTAAACTCCCTCTCGGTCTTATCCAAAAAAGCCTTCTCCAACAGAAAAACATCATTATTCATTAATACCATATAGTCTGGATTCCATCTGTTCTTTGCATAGACGAATCCTACATTATTTCCCCTGGCAAACCCAAGGTTTTCCGGATTAACCAATACTGTTACATGTGAATGCTGCTGATAAATCTTCTGCAGCTCTGTCCCAGTGTGATTCCCTGATGCATTATCAACAACCACAATATGATAGTTTTCAGTATCTATATTCTCGTTAATGTACTGTATTGACTGCTTTGTTTCATTTATTGCCATATAATGAAGAATCACAAATACTATATCCACAATCTTATTCCTCTCGATACGTCATATCGTAAATCATCCGCTCATACATCTGCTCAAGTCCGACTTCAGGCTCCCAGCCAAGTGCACGCATTTTTGCTCCGCCAAGCTTCATTTTTACCGCAGGAGCATACCCGAACGAAAGTACTGATTCCGGAATATCAAACTTGACCGCAATTTTTCCGCCACTGATTTTTTCAGCCACAAGGGCTGCCATCTGGCGAATCTGCATATGCGTTTCTTCGTTCACTACGTTGTATGCCTGTCCATTTTCACCGGAATAGCCGAGTATAAGCAGTGCCTTCAGGACATCCCTTGTATAGCAGTAATTTCCTTCCGACGTACCTTCTGTATGAAGAACGATATCCTCCAAATGAATCGCACTCTTTGCAAATTGCACATATACCCGGTTGTCACTTGGAAGCACACCCGCCCCAAAAGTCTGGGCAAGCCTTGCTGTCCTGACCGGAACCTTATACTCTGATGCATATGCCGTGCAGAGGCATTCACAAATACGTTTTCCTTCTGAATAACTGCTTCTTACGTTCATGATGTCAATATAACCCAAATCTGTTTCTTCCACAAAATCCAGTTTAGGATCTGGCTTTCCATATACTTCCATTGATGAAACGTATACCAATCCCCTTACCTGCTTTTCCCTTGCAAGCTCCAGTACATTTCTGGTTCCCTGATAAGCTGTTTCGATCGTGCACACCGGATGTTCCACCATGATTTTTGACGCAGTTATGCTTGCTGTATGGAAAATATAATCGATTTTATCCCTATATTCAACCGGCTCTATAAGATCTCCGATATACAATTCAATATCATTTCTCTTCAAGAGTTTTCCATAGATCGCTTCCGCCTTATCACGGCTCCTGACTGCCGCGACAATATGGATATTCAGTTCATTCAGTCTGTTGCAGCATAAAAAGCACTTTGCTAACGAAGAACCAATCAGGCCTGTCGCACCTGTAATGAATACAGATGAATCACGGTAATACTCAAAGTTTATATTACTGGCGGCAATTAATTCCAAATCTTCCAGCTGTCTGGATTTATCATAACCTTCTTTTATCTGTTCACTCATCGCCCACTCCTAATCCCGGTAAAAGATGTCTCTTGTATAAACTTTTTCTTTTACGTCATCTAACAGTTTATCGTATCTGTTTGCTATAATAACATCTGATGTTTCTTTGAAAAGAGGAAGATCATTGATCACCTCTGAATGATAAAACTCTTTTTCTGCAATTGTTGGTTCATAAACAACCACTTTTATTCCCTCGCCTTTTAATCTTTTCATGACCCCCTGTATAGACGATTGTCTGAAATTATCTGAATTCGCTTTCATGGTAAGGCGGTAGACCCCGACAATCTGCGGTTTTCGCTTCAGGATCTGAGACGCAATAAAATCCTTACGGGTACGGTTGGCCTCAACAATCGCTTCCATAATGTCATTTGGCACATCATTATAATTAGCTAAAAGCTGTTTCGTATCCTTCGGCAGGCAGTATCCGCCATAACCAAAAGAGGGATTATTATAATGGCTGCCAATTCGGGGATCCAGACCGATCCCTTCAATAATCTGTTTTGTATCCAGACCTTTTGTCTCTGCATAAGTATCCAGTTCATTAAAATACGCCACTCTCAATGCAAGATAAGTATTGGCAAACAGCTTAATTGCTTCGGCTTCCGTCGTATCAGTTATCAGAACCGGAACGTCCTCTTTGATTGCCCCCTCCTTTAGAAGATTTGCAAATTCTCTGGCCTTCTCATGAAGGAACACATTTCCTTTCGGCGCACCTGCAACGATTCTGGAAGGATATAAGTTGTCATACAAGGCATGTCCTTCCCTCAGAAACTCTGGAGAAAACAAGAAATTATGTTCACCGTACTCTTCAATCAGCCTGTTTGTATATCCTACAGGTACCGTTGATTTTATGACAATCACAGCATTCTGGTTTGCTTCCAGAACCTGAGTGATAACTGCTTCCACAGAGGACGTATCAAAATAATTTTTCTCAGGATCATAGTTGGTAGGAGTTGCAATGATTACGTATTCTGCATCCTCCAGTTCCCCTGAAAATTCCGTTCCTGCCCTCAGATTTAAATCCCTGTGTTCCAAATACTCTATAATCTCTGCATCCTGGAGCGGTGACTTCCGTGAATTAATCTGTTCTGCCCTCTCCTTAGAAATATCATAAGCAAACACTTCATGATTCTGGGATAATAAGATTGCATTAGAAAGTCCTACATACCCAATACCTGCAACTACAATTTTCATAATTCATTTTCTCCTCTGTGACTTGTTCTTTTTATTTCTTCTTTAACCTTCTTAACAGGTTATTTTTATATTCATGTAAATAAGGATCTTTGAACAGCAGTAAAATAACAAAATACCCGCAGCCGCAGACAGCAACCGTTACAATCAGCTGTAAAGCCTGTCCCTGCACCAGTCTGTCTGCTGCCCACCGGGCAGCAAAAAACCAGATACTGGTCAGAAAATAAATCGGTAATCGCTGAAACAGAGGCCCTATCGCCAACATTTCCCTGGCATATTTTACCAGAATAAAAGAAACAACCAATTCCGACAACAAGGTTGCTATTGCCGCCCCGTTTACTCCTGCAAGAGGAATCAGTATTCCATTTGCAATCAGATTAAAAACCGCCCCTCCTGTCGTTGAGATCAACACCTCTTTATCTTTTTTATAAGGCGTACATATCTGATATGCAAATACTCTGTTCACCGCTCCGACAAGAACTTTGGCTGACAAAATTTTGGCCGCCGTAGTACCGCCCATAAAGGCCTTTCCGCTAAACAAAAAAATCAGGATATCACTAGTGCAGATCATTCCGATTACTGCGGGCACTGATATCATGAGAAGCACATTCATGGATGACTTCATAAGCTTTTCATACTCTGCCTTCAGGCCATTTCCTATATAATAAGAAACTCTTGGTAAAATAGTAGAAGATATCGTCCCGATTAACGTGCTGATAACTAGATTAACTTTTACGGCTGCCGTGTAAATACCTACGGCAGAATCCCCTCTCATAGCCCCCAGCATTGTCGTATCCATTGTCATATAAATACTGGATGCAAGACTCGTTCCAAATATAAAAAAGATTGGCTTTAAATGCCTCTTATACTCATATACATACTTTCCCCGCCAATCAATGAACTTACGTGAGTGCCATAGATTTAAGACTGCCGATCCGCCCGATGAAATAACTGTCAGGGCAGCATACCAGAAATAATCCTCTTTACTTCTTACCAGAAGAAACAGCAGTATTAATGAGACAAACTGGAATACAACTGCCCGCTTTGTAATATACGAATACTCCTCCTGAATGATAAAGAGCCATTCCATACCAATTGTAGTAAATACGATACCTGCACTGAAAATGACCAGCAGTTTTTTATAGTCTGTCAAAACCGGCAGGCTCAGAAAGATAACCAGCAAAACATAAGAGATTAGTGTAGTGCATAAATTGATGTTGAGTATTTCTTTCGCAAATTTGTTAAACTTCTCCTTGTCATCTCTGATTCTGGCCCCTTCACGTACTGCATACGTGCTGATTCCCAAAGAAGCGATCAATGAAAAGTAGGAAATGATCGAACTGGCATAATTCACTTTTCCAATACCAACAGTCCCCAGTATACGGGATGCATATGGGAAGGTGATAAGCGGAAACAAGACACTCATCAGTGTCTTGATT
The DNA here is from genome assembly GCF_003149245.1 of Faecalicatena orotica. Lineage (GTDB taxonomy): Bacteria > Bacillota > Clostridia > Lachnospirales > Lachnospiraceae > Faecalicatena_A > Faecalicatena_A orotica. The sequence continues at coordinate 416,836 of NZ_QGDL01000001.1, forward strand.
CCATTCGCCACTAAATTAACCGTTATTGATTTTTGACGCATATTTTTTTATCTCCATACAAACTTATTGTCCACCCTCGCCAAAGTCGATGAGACATGGTCTGTGATTCACACGTTTGTCCTCCGGGGGCAGCTGCATGTAGTCTCCAAATATTCTTGTCAGCAATTGATCTGTATTTTTCGGGATATAAACATAAAAATCTCTGAACGGCATCTTCTTCATTGGATAGACGTCACTCTTTTTCATTGCATTCAGCCAGGGTTTTGGTGTCTCAAAAGCAGAATAGTACTTTGTATTCCTTTTATTGTACCGTTGCGATTCCTTCTGGAACCTGCGGTAGATTTTCAAAGGGGTAATATGCAGAATCTTAAGTCCAATTCTCACCATGCTGCATATAAACTCTGCCACTTTTTTCTTTATTCCCTGATAAGGAATAAATGGAGTCCCTTTCCCGCTGAGAAAAAGCAGGCGTCCCAGAAACCATGTCACAAAAAACTGCCGTTTTCTTGCAAGATACCCATCTGCAAGATGATCGTAAATAAATATATCAATATTAATTCCCGGGATATAATCACAATTTTTTACATCTCTGGATACAAATTTCGTTCCCTTCTTCTGCAGATGTGTCACAGTACAGGCATAGTTTAAATTTGTCTCACAGGTAAGAAACTCATATTTATCTCCAAGTTCTTCCTTTACTGCCCGCTCAAAACGCGGCAGATCTTCCCGGAAAATACCGATATCGATATCATCATCCCACGGAATAAATCCATGATGGCGGACCACCCCGAGGGCGCTCCCGAAAATAATAAAAGTATCTATTACATGTCTTTCACATACACCCAGAACATCCCGCAGGATCTTAGCCTGTGTGTCCTGTACTTTACTTAGTGTTTCCTGATCATAAAATTCATCCATAAATAACCACCATTCCCTAATAGCCTAATATCTGCGAATTCTCCTCTACTTCCATAATAGCCCTGAATGTATAAAAATCCGAAGGTGTTGTAATCTTAATGTTGTCCGGCTTTCCAAGTACCGGATATAACGTATATCCCGCTTCTGACATCATTGTTGCAGAATCTATAATATCGTTGATTCCCTTATTTTTCGCCTCATCATGTGCTTTTAATAATTCCTGATATTGAAAACTCTGGGGTGCCCTTACTACTCTGCATTTATTCCGGTCAACACTGCGGACAATTTCCTCATTATCATCTACAAGCATAACCGTCTCCGTAGCAGGCACCACTGTTACGGCACAGCCTTTTTCCTTTGCGGTCCTGATATTACTGCTGATCAGTTCTTCATCAATCAACGGTCTCACACCATCATGAATCAGAACAATAGAATCACCATCTATCGCCCCCCGCATGGCATCCAGACCATTAAAAATCGATTCTTGTCCGGTACTTCCCCCCGGTGAGATCCATTTCACTTTATGAATCCGGTATTTTTCCAGCAATTCCTTCAGATAGTCTATCCATTCTTCAATGCACACAACCGAAATTCCGTCTATCTCAGGATGCTTTTCAAAGTGTTCAAGTGTATATATAATAATCTCTTTTCCATGCAATGTGAGGAACTGTTTAGGCCGAGTCTTTGTATTCATTCTCTTACCTGCCCCTCCTGCAAATATCACCGCATAATTCATTCATTTTTCTCCTTAATATCACTGAAAATACATTTTCACATCTGTAAAGTATAACACTTATTCTATCTGAGGGCAACTGTTGAATTCAAGCCTCTTTTTATGCACATGCCCGAAATACCGCGTTTAATGACTGTATCGCTGCTGTTTTCCTCTCTGGTAATTAAAAAAGCAGTGTTTCCCTATTCATGGGCAACACTGCTTTATCAGCTGCTTAATATACATAAGCGGTCTTTTTCTATTTAATTCCATATTCCGGCATAAACCACATCATTGGATCTGCCATAAACAATAATCTGGTCTGCTCCTCCGCTTTCTATACTGTTCTTAATATGGTATTCATTGGATCTTCTGACACATAATGTATCTATCCCATCTGCATCCCAGTCACCAACCACAATATGATCGGATGCACGCCCGTATGGCACGGTCACATCAGCCTGTCCGTCAGCCAGACTGTTTTTGATGTAATAAGTATTACCGCGGCGGATGCAGAGTGTATCCGTACCGCTGCCATTCCAATCCCCTGTCAGTACTATATCATCACGTTTTCCATAGGCTACTACGCTGTCTGCAGTACCATCAGCCAGACTGTTCTTAAAATAATACGTATTCCCCCGGCGGACACAAAGAGTATCTATGCCATCGCCATTCCAGTCTCCGACATACACCTCATCACTGCTGCGCCCATAGTTTACCACGACATCTGCCATCCCCCCTGACAGGCTGTTTTTAAAGTAATATGTATTGCCGCGTCGGACACATAACGTATCTATACCGTCTCCGTCCCAGTCACCTACAAGGATTTCATCGTTCTTATATCCATAGTTTATAATCAGGTCCGCGGCACCATCAGCTAAAGAATATTTAAAATGGTATTCGTTTCCACGTCTTACGGCTAAGGTCGTTCCAGATTTTTTACCACCCGAATTCCCACCACTTGTATTTTCATTCATCCAGAAATTCACATCCACATTTCCTGAAATCCCAGAAACTTTGCCGGTTGATGTACATTGCCAGATATCATATGGATCGCTATAGTCACAGGTTACATTATATTGGGCAACCCACTTTGACCACGAATCATTCTCAAATACAGGACTTGTAAGCTGCGTAGTCCACCAGTTCAGGTTCGCATAAATACCGGCATTAAATCCCTGTGCTGAAATTGTATCGCAGAACACCTGTGCCATCTGCCCCTTTACTTCTGCACTCACGTTAATTGTAGAATTATCCTCCATATCAAAATAAACAGGATATGTCAGACTTCGCCCGCTGATCAGCCTCAGCACATGCTCAGCTTCACTTTTGGCATCAGCTGTTGTTTTTGCGTAAGAATATATATATACTCCATAGGGAATCCCTAACCGTTCACATTCTGAAACATTGTATGCCCATGTTTTATCATCCTGGGACTTATCATTATTACCATAACCACACCGCAATATCGCAAAGTCTATTCCATCCGCCTTTACTTTTTCCCAGTCAATCTTCCCCTGATGCTCACTGACATCAATACCTTTGGATACAGCACCGTCAATTGGCTCTCCCGCACTATTCATATATACGCCATTTACTTTCTGCCACGCGTTTGGGTATGGTACTGTTCTTGCCCTGTACTGCACACCTGTAATCAGTTCGCCATTCTGGTACCGCCAGCTATTTTCTGAAATCCCCTGCTGTCCCTGACTGCTCTCACCATCAGTTGTCACAATACCACTCTGCGCATCGCCAGCTGCTTCTTCTGAGTTTTCCTGCGTATATTCCTCTGTGTTTTCTTCTGTATATCCCTCTGTCTGTATATCGGCCGCCTCTGCGGACATGCTGCCAAACACACTCCCCGACAAAAGGCATATTCCTAATAGGAATACTGTCAGCCTGCTTCTGTTTCTTTTCACTTATGTCACCCTTTCTGTCACGTATAAATACTTAATTATTATGCTCCCTTTTATGTCTTCCGTTCTTTCCCCCCGAAAAGAACACAATGATTTTTTCTGTCAGTCCCGCCCTCAACATTTCAAGTATAGAGCAAACAAAAAATACAATTAACACGGCTGCTAAAGAATACCATATATAATATCTGCTTTCAATATAAGAATTTCCATGCAGAAGTTTCAGCCACAATGTATTTCTAATGATGGGATTGTCATGCAGCAAATAAATCCCAAATGTAGTAGCCGCGATTCTGTTTATTACTTTACTCTGTATTCTCAGATTCTGAAAAGACAGAAAAGCTGCAACAGCACAAACCAATGTCAACAAACTATTTACTTCTCTAATTCTGACTGCGAAATCTTGAAAATTTGGATTTTGTATGCTGAGGAAATCAAACCCGACTATAAGTCCCAGTAATAAAAGATAGCTGCCTGCTGCAGTCAGCAGGCTCTTCCTCTTTATATCCTTTACCTTCAGAGGATAAAGCCGTATATATGCAGCAATCATATATAATATAATGAACCACCCCACGTAATTAAAATCAAAAGATGCATCCAGAAAAGTGGGGAATACACTCCATATCACAACACCACTCAAAATCAATTTTTTATGCATCGGCTTATCCATACTTTTTATCAGCCTGTTTAAATATGGTGAAAATAAATACAATATAAAATATGTCGTTGCAAACCAATATTGCTCATATGGTATTGGTAAGATTGCTTTCTTAAAAATCTGGGCGACTTCCCCAATTGAGGCAAATTGTATTTCTCCAGAAATAACCAGAATCAAAACACAAAATACGGCGCATTCCGTCACCTGAAGTATCAGCTTTATAAGTTTGCGCGGCTTATATTCAGACTGAACCAAGAAGTATCCTGAGATTAATACAAAAATATCAACCCCCAGCCGCCCGCCCCCGGACAAAATCTGTACCCAAACCCGATTAAATGTAAAACCAGTCTCGCTAAATACATAACCTCCATGCACAGAAAAATGGTGCATGACAATAAGCATCATAGAAATAATCCTGAGCAGTTCATAGTTAGAGTATCTGGCACTCTTTTGCCTTATCTCTACATTCACAGCACTTTTCATTATTTCCACTTGCCCGCATACGTAATATCAGTTTTTCTGCCATAGTATACAATCAAATCAGCGTTGCCGTCAGAGATACTATTTTTAATGTGATAAGCATTATCTCTGCGGACGCACAGGGTATCTTTCCCATCACCATTCCAATCTCCAACAAGTATTTTGTCAGCAGAACGCCCATAAAGGATGGTAGCATCTGCCGCCCCGCTTAACAGGCTGTTTTTTATGTAATATGCATTGCCTCTGCGCACACAGAGTGTATCCACGCCATCTCCGTCCCAATCTCCAACTAATACGCTGTCATTCGCTCTTCCATAAGGAATTGTAAGATCGGCAATCCCATCTGAAATACTATTTTTAATATAATAGGTATTTCCCCTGCGGACACAGAGTGTATCTTTCCCGTCTCCATTCCAGTCGCCGACGAGTACTTCATCATTTTTCCTTCCATATGTAACAACTGAATCCGCCTGTCCTTCCGATAAACTGTTTTTAAAGTAATAAACATTACCACGCCGGACGCACAGGGTATCCACCCCGTCGCCGTCCCAGTCTCCTATTAAAACCTCATCGGACGCTTTCCCATATGGTACTGTTAAATCAGCCGGCCCATCTGAGAGAGAGTATTTAATATAATAGGTATTTCCTCTTCTAACAGCCAGAGTATCCGCATCCGGATTCTGAGGGTTATTGCCGCCTGAATTATCTGAACCACCTGAACTATCCGAGCCTCCCTGGCTGACTTTACCATTCACAACAGTAAGGTAATCTTTACTCGCGAAAACATACATAGATGAAAAATTATACTTCCCGGAAGAATTGTCGATCGCAGTACGTCCGCTATTTAGAACCGGATCACTCTGCAGTTTATAAAACCCATTCGCTTCTCCCAGAATAATAAAAGCTTGTCCAGTCTGTTTACCTGTCGTAAACAAACCTGCTGAAGATACACTGCTGTCTTTTCTTATATTCAAATCCGTATGGGTCGTACCACTGACATCCTTAACGCCTATTGTATACTTTGACATATCTTTCCTTGCAGAGTCCAGATTCCATACAATATTCGCTGCTTTTTCACCCCAATATGGATCCGATGCATATTTCACATTTAATCCACTCGCCTTGTTTCCCAGAAAACTGCCATAATAATTAGGATTATTTGGATTCAAATATCTTTTGGACATCCAGCCTTCTACAAAATTCTTAACACATGCATCCGGACTTGCATAAGAGCTTGCACTTTCTCCCGGTGAACTGTCTACAGCATTCAGCCCAAAGATATTATTCTTTTCCCGGGCAATATTACTGGTACCCCATGCACTTTCATTCGCAGCCAGGCCAGCCGTCAGAAGCGCATTTACACCATATGCGTTCTGATTGTTAACCAAACTGGTACCAAGGTTCCACATTTTTGATGTATTGTTTGTTTTCGCATTTATCATGTTGCTCAATTCAGATGCAGAATAGCTGGTAGTACTTCTCATAGGTAAAAACTGATAATAATTATAGTAAGGATTATTTGGATTAATAGACTGCTTCCTCGTATTATTTCTGTAGTCACTCAGCATCACTGAATAATCCGTATAAAAGTAATGTCCATCGTAACTGTAATATGTTGTCCCTGTTTTCATATATGACTGCTGCAGCCCAACCCTCAGAGAACTTGTGGATGCAGAATTCATATTCGTACATATTTTATGTACAATATAGGTTCCATCCGCATAATAAGAACTCACCGTTCCTACACTGTTACGGGAAACCAATTTCACCTCAGACTCTGCCACTAACCCGATCACACCACTGATCATGAACTTGACATTTCCATTTTCTGTTCCCAGATATGCCGCATCAGATCCCATCAATCCATATAAATATCCCGCTTCGCCGGTTTCATATTCCGTATAATTTGTCGTCTCTCCATCTTTCACAGCGGTCCCATTTTTTTTCACACGCAAATTTACGACATAGTCATTTGCAGCCCTGCTTCGGAACTCCACTGACTTGACATCCGGTGAAACATCATCTGTTATGTAATAAATATTCCCCTCTTCATCCATACACTGAATTTCCACCGAGGTAACTATTTCCTTCTTGTCCTGAGCCTGAATATTATCTTCTGAAGCCTGTTCTTCATCGCCCGGCACTTTTTCCTGCTCTTCAGATGCATTTTCTTCATTATTAGTACTGCCGCTGTTTTCCGTTCCGTTGTCTGTCTCCGCGTTATTGTCCGTATTCTCACCTATCTGCGTTTGCTCATCCACGGAATTCTGTTCCTGCTCTGTGCTTTGCCCTGGCGGGCTTTGATAATCTTCTGCCGAAACCCGTACTCCAAATCCACTAAACATTCCCAAACTCAGACAAATACTCAAACTTATTGCTAAAATTCGTTTCTTCATATGTTCGCCCTTTTCCTTACCCCTTCTGTAATCTAAATGTGCAGTAATTACTCATTCAAAAATGAAGTAATATCAATTACATATACGTATTCAGCACTTCCACTCTTATCTGTGCCATCTGTGTTAAAGTATTCCTTCTGTAAAAATATATGAAGCTTTTTGCTTTGCTCCCAAAGAGTGATATCATAATTAGGTTCCCATTCTTCCAGTGTTTCCCCGGTAATGTCAATCATTTTCTCTGTTATAATCTCTTTATCATTCACCGTAAGTTTGGCAATGGAGGCTTTTCCGCCCCTCTCATCATCCCTGAAGAGAACATAAATGCCAACATCATCCCCTGTTCCATTCACCAATATCTGGGGCCTTGCACATGGGAGTTGTCTGGTTCCGACACCGGACAGGTCAAAATCAGTATTACGGATATCTGTATTATATATAATCCACTGTGTCCCGGTATAACGAATAATATTATACTGCACCACTCCATTCACACGCCAGTAAGAAATAATATATGGCCTGCCTTCATCATCTGTTGTCATAGATGTCTGGTTTATTAGGGAGCTGTTCTTTGGAATCTGGCAAATAACTTCTGACATAGATTCCGTGATTGGCAATATCTCCGGTTCACCAAAGGAATTCACAAATGTGGTGCCAGTATCATCCGTTGATACGGTATATGACATATTATAATTTGTCTGTACATTTCCTGTTTCTCTCCATACCCATGATATATGCAGCCTGCCTGCACTGTCAACACATGCCTGCCAATATGGAGAAATTTTTCCTTCCCCGGAAATCAAATTATCCTGTACACGCTGCCAGTTTCCTGAAGATATACTATATTTATTTAAAACAATATTTCCATTTCCTGAACTACCATTTCTGTAGAGGAAAAACATATTTCCTGACGGCTGGACGTAAAATTCCGGATAAGTCACGCGGTCCTCCAGCGTTCCTATCATCTGCATTTCTGTCATTGACAGCCCGCCCGGGTCTGCTGACCTGGCATACATCAGCGCACCCGAATGCTGACTCCAGGCCATATGCAGGTAACCTGCTCCGTCTACTGCCAACGATACTACATTATGTGCATCACTGTAGTATCCCTTAAAATCTGTCCATTGATATTCCCATGCTCCTTCATTGACCCGCTTCGCCAATACAATCGCCCCATAAGGGTCATAATATGCACAATACTGAATCTGGCTGCCATCATCGCTTATATATGTTGTTACTGCACTCTTTCTGAACGAAGCTCCATTGATACAATTTCCTGCATAGGCCGGAGTCAACTGTGAATACTTGAATCCGTGTGACTGGTTAAAGCTGATATTTTGGGAACTACTTCTTTGTCTTTTAGCCCTGGCCGACCATTTTCCTGCATAAGTGATATCATTTTTTCTTCCATAATATACCGTTTGATCCGCAATGCCATTTGCAATACTGTTCTTTATATAATAAGTATTTCCTCGTCTTACACAGAGCGTATCCGATCCATCCCCATTCCAGTCTCCAACTAGAACCTCATCGTTTGATCTTCCGTAATTGACTTCCGAATCTGCCACTCCGGTTGTAATAGTATTTTTAATATAATAGGTATTTCCTCTTCGCACACAAAGTGAATCCATACCATCACTGTCCCAGTCACCAATCAATACTATATCATTCTTTCTGCCATAATGTATTTCTATATCTGCCACTCCGGTTGTGATACTGTTCTTAAAATAATAAGTATTTCCTCTCCGCACACAGAGCGTATCTATTCCATCGCCGTCCCAATCACCTACCAGAACCTCATCTGCGCTCCTGCCGTAATTTATAACCTGATCTGCTTCTCCACTGGATATGCTGTTTTTAAAATAATATGTATTCCCTCTTCTTACACAAAGAGTATCCAGCCCGTCTCCATCCCAGTCACCTACTAATACCATATCTTTGGATCTTCCATAATTAATTTCTTTATCCGCCTTACCGTCCCCCAGAGAATATTTGAAATAATAGGTATTTCCCCTTCTGACAGCCAGCGTATCCGGATGATTCTCAACCTCACACGACAGTTCTCCGTTCTCAAAACGCTGGGTAATACACCCATTTTCAACTTTCTGTTCTCCTATCGGAGCACCCAGACTTTCTAATCCGCCTCCTGATATAAATGTATTTAAAATCGGCAAAAGTATAGTAAAAGTCCCCTTTTCTGATGTAACAACCATTTCTTTCTCATATTCATAGAAAGCTGTCCCTGTATTTGCTATTTGCCCCTGATCTGTAATTTTTGCTGACTCAAGTCCATTCTCTTTTATATAGGATTCCAGCTTGCTCTTCAGGGATGTTTCTATTGGGACTATCGAAATACCAGAAGAGATTGCTGAAAAACGATCCTGCTCACTGTTCAGAGTAGACGGCGTAATCCCCCTTCCTTTTCCCCATATTACATAGTCACTGTCCTCTGCCGGCGATTGTTCTTCTTCCTGTTCTGTATTTGTTTCGTCTTCTTGTTCTATATTCTGTCCATCTTCCTGACTTATGTCGGAATTCGTTTCCCCCGTCACATCCTGCCCGGGTTCCTGTTCTGCCTCCTGCTGCGCCCCTGTATCCGTATAGTCATCTGCTTCTTCTGCATAACTTATATTTGGCACACTTAACAATAGCACGGCTAGCAAACATGCCCCCTTTTTCCATTTCATGTACAGATTTCCTCCTTTGCTGACCGCTAATTTACATCTTTTACCAATCTCCTGAAAACGCACGAAAGCACATGCACCCATCAAGGATGCACATGCCCTCCATTATCACTCAACTTAAAATAACTTCTCCGGATATACTCCCGCATCGATCAGTCCCCTTACCGCTGAAACAACAGCTTCTTTATCTTCCTTATAAGTTACCCCAAACCATTTGTCTTTTGACTTCAGTACCTTGACAGCTATCTTTTTCTCTTCCAGCAGCTCCCCTATTATTGTCGGAAGAAGATATTCGCCTTTCAGGTTCTCTGGTTCTACTTTGCTTAGAAACTCTTCAAATCCACTCTCCAGTATCTGGAAGAAGTCCGGCCTCAGCCCCCACATGTTCATGGAAACCGGTGAGTTAACATCTATGCTGACTGCACCGTCTTCTTTCTGTACAGCGGCGCCGCCGTCCACTTTCTCTATATTGTGTGTCTCTACAATCTCTGTCAGCATTCCTGCTTCATTTACGCTGCAGATTCCTCTGGTCACCGCCCCGTTATCACTGAGTGTATTTTTCAGGACGAAGCTAATCATGCAGATTTCCATGAGGTCTGTAGCAGCCTTGCCTGTCAGATATTCAAATCCTTCCCTGAATGCCTGCTTTCCATAGTAATCATCCGCGTTGATGACCAAAAATGGGCTGTCCACCACATCCTTGCAGCATAGAATTGCCTGTCCGGTTCCCCAGGGTTTGGTCCTCTCCTGAAACCGCTCTTTATATGGCTGCGGAATATCGTTTACTTCCTGATATGCATACCCCACTTCGATGACTTTTTCAATGCGGTTGCCTATTACCTCTTTAAAGTCCTTTTCAAGATCTTTTCTAATCACGAAGACCACTTTGTCAAAACCGGCCTCCATCGCATCATAGATGGAATAATCCATGATAATCTCTCCATTCGGCCCTACAGGCTCAAGTTGTTTGATACCTCCCCCGAATCTGCTTCCTATCCCGGCTGCCATAATCACTAACGTAGCTTTACTCATTTTTTTCTCCTTGTTCCTTTTCCTTATCTTTTATCAAATCCTACTCTCCAAGACCATCCTCTACAATGCGTACCATTTCCTTCAGAGCCGCTTCTTCATCCTCGCCCTCACAGACAATACGGATCTCATCACCACTTTTAATACATGCACCGAGTACGCTTAAGACGCTCTTTGCATTCGCAGTCACATCCTCGGACTTCGACTTTTTCTCTACTGTAATCTTACTGCCATACTGCATGGCCGTCTTACAGAACAACCCCGCTGGCCGAAGATGCAGACCTGTCGGATTCTTGATAATCACTTTTTCACTAACCATCTTTGAGTGCCCCTCCCTATTGTTCTTCCTTTGGTTCTGACGGCTCTGTCTGTTCTTCCTTCTCAGTGACAGTTACCTTAATGACAGGCCTTTTCGTCAGTTTTACCTCATTTTTTATATCATCCGGTAAGGTTACACTTACCTGAACATCATATTTACCAGGCTTTGTATGGTTCTTCATGTCAATCGATACTGCATCTTCCATATCCAGCTTCTTAAGCACATCCTGTGGACCTTTAAACTGCATTTCAATCTCTGTCTCCGACTCATAGGATATCAGCAGGTTATCCTTCAGGTTATCCACACGAATGGATTCCACTGGCAATTCGATCGTTCTTGCATCGATTTGTTCAATCTTTACCGTCACGATGATGTTGTTAGCTGTCTCATCTACCAGTTCAATTCCTTCCGGAAGATAAGGCAGGATATCCACTGTTTTCTCAAACTTCCCGGTTGTCCCGGTTATATCAAGAGCATCATCCGTTATATCCAGAGATGAAATTTCCGCGAGTGCCTCCTTCGTGCCACAGACCTGTATCTTTTCAGGTTCACAGGTCAAACCGCTGAATACATAGCCATCCTCCGGTGTTCCTGTGACATTGAAGTTCAAAGCCAGATTTTTCGTATCAAGTACAGTCACATTTACTGTAACGCCTTCTTCACCAATGTTATCTGTAAGCTGGCTGCGGCCAACTACATTGCCGCTGCTGTCATAATATTCCAGCTCTGCCGGCAGGACCCCTGTCTTCGAGATACCGGAAACATCAACCTTCGCCACAGCCTTGTCTATACTGTTAACAAGCGACTCCGACCCCCTTACCTGAACCTTATCAGGATTCGTCGTAATCTCCCCGATGACATGCCCGTCACGCGGGGTGCCGGAAACACTGACTGTCAGGGGCAGTGTCCTTAATATACGTTTTTCTACCTTCACTTTTAAATTGCCGGGTACTGCTTCTGCAGTATACTTACCTTCATAACCCGGAATCGTCGGCGTAATCGGGACCAGGGTTTCAAACTGCATCTCGGCCATATCGGCATTGGCAACAATATTACTTACCGTGATCTTCGCCAGTACAGAACGTTTTGCCTTTACAATGACACTGACGGACTCTGTATCATCAAGCACCCTGTACGTATGCCCGTCGTTTGTTACAAGCTGTACATTCTGCATCGTAACCGGAACATTTCTAAAAGTGGCAGTCTCTACAGGGTCATCTACATTTACAACGATCAGCCAGAGGAGCGCGGCAAAAACAAGTGCCATAATCTTAAGTCCCAGATTGTTCGTAAACTTATACTTCTTCATGTCTCTGCCGTCCTTTCCGTATAGTAAATTTCTTCCCTTCCGAAGTTCTATACTGGATCTGGCTCAGCCTTGTCGCTAGATATTCCGGTGTTACACCTCTCGCCAGCTGTCCGCCCATTGCAACAGACACCTGCCCGGTTTCCTCCGACACCGCAATAATAAGGGCATCGCTCACTTCGCTCATTCCCAGGGCAGCCCTGTGTCTGGTTCCCAGGTCTTTGCTGATCTGCATATTGTCGGACAGCGGCAGATAACAAGTCGCCGAAGTAATTCTGTCGCCCCGTACGATTACCGCGCCGTCATGCAGCGGAGTATTGTGTTCGAATATATTAAGCAGAACCTGAGACGACACCTTACAATCCAGTTCAATTCCTGTCATCTCATATTCTGTCAGACGTATTGCCTGTTCCACGACAATCAACGCGCCCGTGCAGACACTTCCCATGTCAAAGCATGCCTTTACAAGGCTCTCCACTGTTTCATCGGAAAAACGCTGATTCTCTTTGTTCCTGTCAAACAAGTTAATATTACTCAGCAGGTTCTTTTCACCAAGCTTCTCCAGAGCCCGGCGCAATTCCGGCTGGAATACAACGACGGCGGCAACCGCCAGTACATTGATCGACTCTCTGGCCAGAAACAGGATCGTATGCATCTGAAATATTGCTGCGACCAGAATAAAAAGTCCAAGGACGATCATTCCCTTTAAAAGCATCCAGGCCTTTGTATTCTTTATCCACAGCATAATCTCATAAACGATCACTGATACAATTAATATCTCTATGATATCGGTCAGGTGTACATTTGGAAAGTACATATCGCTCACGTAATTTGAAAAAAAGTTTCTTATCCACTGTTCCATACTGCCACCTCCTGTCTTAATTATTATAACTCCCTTATATCATTTTCAAAATTATTTATTTAATTCATCTTCCAGATTCTCTAATCCAAGTTCCTTTGTAAGACTTCTGGTCAGGAGAATCTCATCTGCAGCCCTGGCATGGTCTACTTTTCTCACCTGATTCCTCGGTTTCGGAACTGGCCGTTTTTTCTGCTGTGGCTGACGCCTTACTTCTGCTGCCTGCTTCACATTTCTGGAATCTATAAGAACCGTCTCCTGTGAGTCAGTCTGCTCTTTTCTTTCATTAATATGCTTTACACTCATCTCGGGTGCGGAGACTCCTATTTTCGGAACTGCCTTCACATAATAATAATATTCGTCATCCTCAAACTGCATACGTTCCGTCCGTGAATAATTCACTGAGAAAAACAGAAATTCAAGTATCAGGCCGACAGCAATAGCCGCCACACCACTCAGGGCCATAGGCCCATAGGACAAGTGTACATTCAGCGCAATCTTTCCGGCTGCACCGATAAGGATCGCCGTAACTGCCCCCGATGCAGAAGCAATCTTCCAGGCATGGTCCACAGAGCGGGTACGTACTGCATATACAATGAGGAGGCTGACTGAAAGTGCCGCCACCATTACCCACATTTCCTTGTTTGTCAGAGATTGTTTTGTAAATGCCATTAATCCCTCCACAAGGCTTTTTGCATCGTCACCCTTGTAGGCAGAGGAGGACATCTTTACAAAATGTATCATATAATAAACAATAGTCCCAAACGCCGCCGGAAGAACACAGATTGGAGCTGAGAGCAGTCCGAACGCTACCGGTATCACGAAAGGTACCTTTAATGCGAATGCTACCGGGGTCAGCAGGACGAGCCATGCCTTTTTCGGTGTGAATCTGAAGTAAAAAATATACATAATCAAAAAGATAATGGCAGACACCAGTGCAATTGGCATTGACAACGCGTAAAAATGCACGAGGACGAGCGCGGTTGCCGCAATGACCATCACTACAAGAGGCAGAAATGCACATATCACCGAAAGACCCACTGTACACAGTATTGAAGAAGCTGCTTTCATAAATCCTATATTCGAGTTGATAAGGCCGAAAACACACAGGCCCAAGACAAACTGCAGCGCTTTCATTATATATATGGAATACCTGGCGTATATCTTTTGGAGTTGCTCTTTCCAGACAAGTAAAGTACTCATTTTCTAATTATTCTCCTTCACATACATCTTTCCCAGACGGGATAAATCTCGATAATACTTTTTTGCACGCTGCTTTGCCTTATTATGTCTGGACTTGTAAAAACTGCCTGCGCAGACACAATATGTAACCAGCAGTACAATATACGCCCCCAGCGCCACGGCAATAATAAAAATCAACTTGGTCACTGTCAGGTCCTTCAGCAGGGCGTCTACGTTGCATAATATCACCAGTCCCGCCACAAGTGCATACCCTGCGGTAACCCAGATCGCTGTGATCAGGGTGTTCAGACTCGCGTAATCCTTTTTATAATAACTGCTGATTTTCAAATCTTCCGGCGCCAGTGTCTTCTCATACTGTGCCATCTTTGTCATCAGTCTGATACGGTTCTTATCTAACATATCTTCACCTCAAAGTATTCTTCTGTTTTCAGCAGATGCAAATAAACATCATTTTTAGTATAGCATACAGTCAGAGTCCTTGTCCAATGCTTATGGTTAAAAAATACACTTTTTCAGCCCCTGCAGCCTTTAGCTTTTCAGCCACTCTTTCTATTGTATTTCCGGTCGTATAAATGTCATCTACAATCAGTATATTCGGCTTTATTTTCTGATTTTCCGGCACTGCAAAGGCACCTTTCAGATTATGGATGCGCTGTGTATCGTTTAACTCCTTCTGTGGTCTGGTGTTCCGGATTCTTAAGACTGCCCTGTGATTCACCGGGATATGGAGCAGTTTTCCCAGTTCTTCCGCCACAATGCCTGCCTGATTATACCCACGTTTCCTCTTCCTGCTTTTGTGCAGCGGAACCGGAATAATCTCGTCAATCTTCCATCTCCTGACCTGTGCTTCATAGCACAAAGCCATCTCCCGTGCAAATACCTTTCCAAAATTCCTCTTGTTCTTATACTTGAACTGATAAACAGCACCAGATACCGGCATGCGGTGCAGCCAGATGCTGCGCCCCTGCTCAAAGGAGGCTTCATGCCCGCTGCAGTCACGGCAGTATTCCTGCTCCTCTTTTTCCACGGGCTTTCCGCAGCGCATACAGCGCGGTTCTTTGATGTACCTGACCTTCTTTCTGCAAGACGGACAGATGCCGTCCGGACTGATCTCCCCACAGAACGGACAGACCGGCGGGTAAAGGAGGTTTAAAATTCCTGTATACGCTCTGCCAGACTTGTATAACGGTTCTGTTCGTTTTTGTTTTGTATCATTTCCTGAAATGTTGCATCACTCCCTACGATTGTCAGGCATTTTTTTGCACGTGTGACTGCGGTATACAAGAGATTTCTGTTATACAAAAGCCTTGGTCCCGGAAGAAGAGGAATGATAACTGCCGGATACTCGCTTCCCTGTGATTTATGAACCGTAATGGCATAGGCCAGTTCCAGTTCCTCCAACAGCTCATATGGATATTTCACCTTTCTCCCCTCATCATATTCCACTTCTATCGTCTCATCAAATGTATTGATATCTGTTACAATTCCCATGTCACCGTTGAAAATCCCGGTGCCTTTGTCTACTGTGAGTCCAAACTTCGTACAGATCTCCCACTCCAGCTGGTAGTTGTTCTTGATCTGCATCACTTTATCCCCGACACGGAAAATTTTCTGGCCGAATTCCTTTTCAGCCTTTTTCGGGTCCGGGGGGTTCAAATACTTCTGAAGAATAGTATTCAGCCGTTCTACTCCCAGCAGGCCTTTCCTCGTCGGCGTCATGACCTGGATATCGGTCGGTGCCGCATCTACATACTTTGGCAGCTTTTTCTGGATCAGCGTAATCACCACACTGATGATCACATCTGCTTCCTGACGTTTCAGGAAAAAGAAATCTCTGCTTTTATTATTTAATATGACAGCTTCCCCCGCATTAATCTTATGTGCATTCACGACAATGTCGCTCTCCCCTGCCTGCCGGAAAATCTTTGTCAGTGTGACTACCGGAAAGCTGCCGGATGCAATAATATCCTTCAGCACGCTCCCTGGCCCTACGGACGGGAGCTGGTTCACATCTCCCACGAGAATCAGGCGTGTGCCCTCCACAACTGCAGACAGCAGCGCATGCATCAGCGGAAGGTCTACCATTGACATTTCATCGATGATCAGCACATCCGTCTCCAGAGGGTTCTGCCGGTTTCTCATAAACCCGTTGACATTTCCTTCCTCCTCCGGATTCCCGCTGACTTCCAGAAGCCGGTGGATTGTCTGTGCCTGGTATCCGGTTGCCTCAGTCATTCGCTTCGCCGCACGCCCTGTCGGGGCCGCAAGCAGAATACTCATCCCTTCACTCTCAAAGAACTGGATCATCGTGTTGATCGTCGTTGTTTTCCCAGTTCCGGGGCCTCCTGTCAGGACGAGAAGACCATGCTTGATGGATTCGATAACCGCCCGGTGCTGCATCGGGTCCAGTGAGATATCTTCCTGCTCCTCAACCTTTCTGAGCCGCTTTTCCATCATATCTTCAGGCATGTTACAATCAATATTCAGGTCATGGAGCATGCGTGCCGCATTCAGTTCCAGATAGTAATAATGCGCCGGGTAAATCCTGATCTCGTCCTGTTCTTCTTTCCTGACCACCTTCCGCTCAATGCAGAGGTCCATAATATACTTTTCCACGTCCTGAATCTGCACCCCGAGAAGCTGTCCCGCCCTTGCGGCGAGTATGTGCTGGGGAAGGTAGATATGGCCTTCGCCCACAGACTGCTGCAGGGTATAAAAAATTCCGCTCCGGATTCTGAAATCCGAATCCGTGTGGATTCCAATCCGGGAGGCAATCTCATCTGCAGTCTTGAATCCCACGCCTTCAATGTTATCTGCAAGCTGATAGGGATTTTCTTCCAGAACCTGATAGAGCTTTGAACCATAATGTTTATAAATTTTAACGGCAAGGGTCGTGGAGATCCCGTAATTCTGCAGGTATATCATAGCCTTGCGCATATCCTTCTTGTCTTCTACCTGCTCCGCAATCTCTCTTGCCTTGCGTTCACTGATCCCTTTTATTTCTGCCAGCCGCTCCGGTTCTTCTTCAATGATCCTGAATGTGTCCTCTTTAAACCTTCTGACGATCCTTGCTGCCAGAGCAGCACCGACCCCTTTGACTGCGCCGGACCCCAGATAACGTTCAATTGAAACCAGATCTTCCGGTTCTTTGACTTTATGGGAATTCACCTTTAACTGGCTTCCATATACGCTGTGATTCACATAATCCCCCTGAACCTCCAGCATTTCCCCCTCATTTATATAATGAAAACTCCCGACACAAGTTACTTCTCCGTCTTCACTGTCCAGATTGAATACGGTATAACCATTCTCCTCATTCCGAAACACGATGTGCTCCACATATCCGGTAACTACTTCCACAATTGCCTCCTAACCAGAACTGGCTATGTAAATTCTCCTCCTGTACCCTGACGCCACACATCAGGTATAACATAAGTTAAGACAGACTCCTCCCTATATTTCCCCGAGGTAGTCTGTCCCATCCCTTTTATCTGCCTTTAGAAATCTGTTCTGCCGCTCATAAATTCTACAAACTGGCCTGTCCCGATCGCCACGACTTTCATCGGGTCTTCCGCAGTCATTGTATGAATCCCCGTCTTTTCTTCAATCAGTTCCTCCAGCCCCCGAAGCATTGCGCCCCCGCCTGTAAGGACGATTCCGCGGTCCAGAATATCCGCGGACAACTCCGGCGGCGTCTGTTCCAGAACTGCGATAACGGCTTCCACAATCTGCCCAGTGGCCTCCCGCAGCGCCTCCTCAGTCTCGGACGAAGTCACCGTGACGGTCTTTGGCAGCCCTGTCACAAGGTTACGCCCCCTGACCTCCATTGTCTCCTCCTCGACGAGAGGATATGTTGTTCCTATCTTAATCTTGATATCTTCCGCGGTGCGCTCACCGATCAGAAGATTATGTTTCTTTCGCATATAGCGAACGATCGCTTCATCAAAATCATCACCCGCGATCTTGATCGAAGTATTCACAACCGTACCGCCGAGTGAAATAACCGCG
This sequence comes from Faecalicatena orotica, assembly GCF_003149245.1. Lineage (GTDB taxonomy): Bacteria > Bacillota > Clostridia > Lachnospirales > Lachnospiraceae > Faecalicatena_A > Faecalicatena_A orotica. The sequence continues at coordinate 435,318 of NZ_QGDL01000001.1, forward strand.
ATGTCCGCAGTCCCTCCCCCGATGTCCACGATCATATTCCCACACGGCTTGGAGATGTCTATCCCCGCACCGATCGCCGCCGCCACCGGTTCTTCGATCAGATGTACTTCTCTTGCCCCGGCTGCAAATGTAGCCTCTTCCACTGCTTTCTTCTCAACCTCTGTTACCCCGCTGGGCACACAGATGCTGATGCGCGGCTTTTTAAATGTCCTTTTTCCGAGTGACTTCTGCACAAAATATTTAATCATCTTCTCTGTGACCGTGTAATCTGAAATCACACCCTGGCGAAGCGGGCGGACAGCTATGATATTGCCCGGTGTTCTCCCCAGCATCAGGCGTGCCTCTTCTCCGATCGCTTTGATCACATTCGTATCTCTGTCAAACGCTACAACGGATGGTTCCTTAAGTACCACTCCTTTGCCTTTCACATACACAAGCACACTGGCCGTCCCCAAATCTATCCCGATATCTACAGACATAATGACTCTCCCTTCCAAAACCCTTATTAATCCTTATCATAATCACTGTTCCTCTGCGTTTCTCTGCCAATGGCAGGAATTCTCCCTGGTATAGTAACAATTCATTTGTTTTTATATGACACTTTTCCCTTAAGTTGCACAAATAGTATAATAAACTTTTCCAAAAATGGAAACCCTTTTTTTATAATTTATTTTTTCTTAAGGAATAAAAATTAACCCCGCAAAATCCGACTTTTTCCGCCGGTACGCCTTTTATATGAAACTCCAGCCCGGAATCCCAAGGGAGACCGGGCTGGAGTTTTCTCTATCAGACCCTGCACTTTGCAAGTGCTTCCGTGATATACCTGCCTGTATAAGAATTCGGATTCTCCGCCACTTCCTCCGGTGTTCCTGTCGCCACAATAGTCCCGCCTTTATCGCCGCCTTCGGGACCGATATCTATGATATAATCTGCCGTCTTTATAACATCCAGATTATGTTCGATTACGACTACCGTATTTCCGTCGGCTGAGAGCCTTCTCAGTATTTCTGTCAGTTTATGGACATCTGCAAAATGAAGCCCCGTGGTCGGCTCATCCAGTATATATACCGTTTTTCCCGTGCTCCTCCGGCTCAATTCTGCCGCAAGCTTGATACGCTGTGCTTCACCTCCGGACAGCTCCGTGGAAGGCTGTCCCAGACGGATATAGGATAACCCGACATCATTAAGCGTCTCCATCTTCCTGCGGATGCTCGGCACGTGCTCGAAGAATGTCAGTGCTTCTTCCACTGTCATGTTCAGAACATCATAAATCGTCTTACCTTTATACTTCACTTCCAGCGTCTCCCTGTTATAACGCCTGCCTCCGCAGACTTCACAGGGCACATATACATCCGGCAGGAAATGCATCTCTATCTTCAGGATTCCGTCACCGCTGCACGCCTCACATCGTCCGCCTTTGACATTAAAGCTGAATCTTCCTTTTTTATATCCCCTTGATTTTGCGTCCGGAGTAGATGCAAACAGGTCCCGGATCAGATCGAACACGCCGGTATACGTGGCCGGGTTGGAACGCGGTGTACGTCCGATTGGGGACTGGTCAATGTCAATAACCTTATCCACCTGTTCCAGCCCCTCTATCCTCTTATGCCTGCCCGGAATCGTCCTCGCACGGTTTAGTTCCTTTGCCAGTTTTTTATATAATATCTCATTGACGAGTGAACTCTTTCCCGAACCGGACACGCCCGTCACACAAGTCATGACTCCCAAAGGAATCTTTACATCAATATTCTTCAGATTATTCTCCTGGGCGCCCACGATCTTCAGGTACCCGCTTGGCTTTTCCCGCTTCTCCGGCACGGGTATCTGAAGCTTTCCGCTTAAATATGCCCCTGTAATAGAGTTCTTATTCTTCATGATCTCCTGGGCCGTACCAACCGCAATGACCTCGCCACCGTGTTCTCCTGCACCGGGTCCGATATCTACGATACAATCAGCCGCCAGCATGGTATCTTCATCATGCTCGACTACGATCAGTGTATTTCCCAGATCGCGCAGATGCTTCAGCGTATCCAGAAGCTTATCATTGTCTCTCTGGTGCAGGCCGATACTTGGTTCATCCAGAATATAGGCGACACCAACCAGACCAGAGCCGATCTGGGTGGCAAGCCGGATTCTCTGGGCCTCACCGCCTGACAGAGATGCTGTCGCCCTGGCAAGTGTCAGATAATCCAGACCGACGTTCATCAGGAACTGGATCCTTGCTTTAATCTCTTTTAAAATCTGGTTTCCGATCATCTGCTGTGTCTGGGTCAGTTGGAGATTTACCAGAAAATCGTGAAGCCTGTCGATTGAATATGCCGTCACTTCCGCAATGTTCTTACCTCCGACAGTAACTGCCAGAGATCCCTTCTTCAGCCTCTGGCCGCCACACTCTGAACACGGGGTGATATTCATAAAGGTCTCATATTCTGCCTTCATCGTTTCGGATCCTGTCTCACGGTACCGTCTCTCCACATTCTTGATCAGTCCCTCGAAGGAAACATCATACACGCCTTCCCCGCGCTGTCCCTTATAATAAACTTTTACAGACTTTCCATTTGTACCGTGCATAATAACATCATGTATTTTTTTCGGGTACTTTTCAAACGGAGTATCCAGATCAAATTTATATTCCTTGCACAGGGCATCCAGAATCGCTCTTGTAAAGCTGGATTTATCTGTGCAGGACTGCCATCCGGTCACGGTGATAGCCCCTTCATTAATACTCAGTGACTTATCCGGTATCATCAGGTCCTCGGAGAACTCCATCTTATAACCGAGTCCAAAGCAGACCGGGCATGCCCCGAATGGATTGTTGAACGAAAAGCTTCTTGGCTCGATCTCGTCAATGCTGATACCGCAGTCCGGACATGCAAAACTCTGGCTGAAATTCATCGGCTCCCCGCCAATGATATCCACGATCAGCAGTCCTTCCGCAAGACTCAGCACACTTTCAACAGAATCTGTCAGTCTTTTCTCTATTCCCGGTTTTACAATTAAGCGGTCGACAATAATCTCTATATTGTGCTTAATATTTTTATCCAGTGTAATCTCTTCCGACAATTCATAAAGGTTCCCGTCAACACGCACTCTCACATAGCCGCTTCTTTTTGCCCTTTCCAGAAGCTTTGCATGGGTTCCTTTCCTGCCTCTTACAACCGGCGCCAGCAGTTGGATCTTCGTTCCCTCAGGCAGCGCCATAACCTGGTCCACCATCTGGTCTACCGTCTGCTTCATGATTTCTTTCCCACACTTCGGGCAGTGCGGGATTCCGATTCTCGCGTAAAGCAAGCGGAAATAGTCGTAAATTTCCGTGACCGTCCCGACGGTAGAACGCGGATTATGGTTGGTAGACTTCTGGTCAATGGAGATTGCCGGGGAAAGTCCCTCGATGCTCTCCACGTTTGGTTTTTCCATCTGTCCCAGAAACTGTCTTGCATAAGAGGACAGTGATTCCATATACCGCCTCTGGCCTTCTGCATAAATCGTGTCAAACGCCAGAGAGGACTTTCCGGACCCGCTAAGCCCGGTCAGTACCACGAGTTCATTCCTCGGGATATCAAGATCGATATTCTTCAGATTATTTTCATTTGCACCGCGTATCTTAATGTACTTGCGGGCATCCATCTTTTTAGCCATGTTCTTCCCTTCCTGTACTCCTGTCTATTCTATTCTTCTGTATTTTCTGTAAATTATTCACCGATATCGGATTGCTTTCGTTAGTCATCCATATCATTGAGGTTCTTTTTCAATTCCACCAGTTTGTCCCTGAGTTCTGCCGCTGCCTCGAAGTTCAGTTCTGCTGCTGCCTTCTTCATCTGCTTAGACAGATCTGCAACCAGCTTCTCCAGTTCTTTCCTGCTCATAGACTCCGGATCTTTCTCCATCTGCATCTCTTTTGCAGCCACTTTTTTAGATATGCTGATTAAGTCCCGCACTGCCTTCTGGATCGTGGTCGGCGTGATATGATGTTCTTCATTATACTTCATCTGAATCCCACGGCGGCGCTGTGTTTCATCCATCGCAGTCTGCATGGAATCGGTAATCTTATCGGCATACATGATCACATGCCCCTCGGAGTTCCTCGCGGCACGCCCAATTGTCTGGATCAGGGAAATCTCTGAACGGAGGAACCCTTCCTTATCTGCATCCAGTATCGCAACCAGCGTAATCTCCGGTATATCCAGACCTTCTCTGAGCAGGTTAATCCCGACAAGCACATCAAATACATCCAGACGCATGTCACGGATAATCTCTGTTCTTTCCAGTGTATCCACATCCGAATGCAAGTACTTCACACGGATACCGACCTCACGCATATAATCGGTCAGGTCCTCCGCCATTCGCTTAGTAAGCGTAGTAACAAGCACTTTATTCTTCTTTGCTACTTCTTTATTCACTTCTCCGATCAGGTCATCAATCTGGCCTTCCACAGGGCGCACTTCCACCTCTGGGTCCAAAAGTCCTGTAGGCCGGATTACCTGCTCCGCACGGAGCAGTTCATGCTCTGCCTCGTACACACCGGGTGTGGCCGAAACAAACATGACCTGATTTATCTTACTCTCAAATTCCCCGAAATTCAAGGGCCTGTTATCCTTCGCGGACGGAAGGCGGAATCCATAATCCACAAGCGTCGACTTACGCGACTGGTCCCCGGAATACATGCCTCCTATCTGCGGAATTGTCTTATGTGACTCATCAATCATCATAATGAAGTCATCTGGGAAATAATCAATCAGTGTATACGGCGGCTGGCCCGGCGCCAGCCCCGAAAGATGCCTCGAATAATTTTCGATTCCGGAGCAGAATCCGGTCTCTTTGAGCATCTCAATATCAAAATTCGTACGCTCTGCAATCCGCTGGGCTTCAATCAGCTTGTCCTGACGCTTAAACTCCTTCACCCGCTCTTCCAGTTCTGCCTCTATATCTTTTACCGCACGTGCGATGTTCTCTTTATCAACAACATAATGGGAGGCCGGGAAAATCGCTGTATGCTTAAGCTCATCCTTAATCTCCCCTGTCAGGATATCAATCTCCGTGATCCGTTCTATCTCATCCCCGAACCATTCGATACGGATTGCACTCTCCTCCGCATTAGCCGGAATCACCTCCAGTACATCCCCGCGCACCCGGAAGGTTCCCCTGTGGAAATCCATCTCGTTGCGGTCGTACTGGATCTCGATCAGCTTGGCCATCACTTCATCCCTGTCCCTGACCATGCCCGGACGGAGCGAGATCACCATGTTCTGGTAATCGACAGGGCTTCCCAGACCATAAATACAGGAAACACTGGCCACAATGATAACATCGCGTCTCTCCGACAGCGACATCGTCGCAGAAAGACGGAGCTTGTCAATCTCATCATTGATGGAAGAATCCTTGGCAATATAAGTATCGGATGAAGGGACATAAGCTTCCGGCTGGTAATAATCATAATAGGACACGAAATATTCCACAGCATTATCTGGGAAGAATTCTTTGAATTCTCCGTATAGCTGTGCCGCCAGCGTCTTATTATGTGCGATGATTAATGTTGGTTTATTCAGTTGTTGTATCACGTTCGCCATTGTGAACGTCTTTCCCGAACCGGTGACACCAAGCAAAGTCTGGCATTGGTTACCTTCCTTGAAGCCCTGAACGAGGGCTTCTATGGCATGCGGCTGGTCGCCGGTTGGGGAGTACTCTGATACTAGGTTAAAATGATCCATTTTTCTTTCCTCTATAATTTTGTAAATTTATATTTACCTGCACCAAGACCGGTAACTTTTTCAATTACTTTGGCTGCTTTCATTGCATTCATAATATTCATTGCTTTTGATTTTGAACAGCCTAAACACTCCATTATATTTGCCTGTCCAAATGGTTTCTCAACTCCAACTTCTTTAAATATATTGTCCTATCGCTTGCAATGAATCGTAAGAAAAATTTTTCATGATTGTTTGGAAGTTCTCTTTTAAACTCTATATTTTTTCTTTCAGCAAAATATTGCCTGTTAATCATAATACCACTCCCTCTCCACTAATCATTGATCCGATCCATTATCACATCGAAGAACAAATGTTCTTTTTTATTTTACTCCAGATAAGCGTTAGAGTCAATCAAAATAGTATTCCTTTTTTCTTTAAATTCATGACATTAGTTTTAATCCCACAGCATTCTCAAGGGAGGTGTGCCTATATTTTTCCCATAGTGCTTTGACTTGCTATTACAAATGACATATAATAAATAAGTAAGCCATTTCCTCTATATTATTAGTGTTTATTTGGAGTGCTGCTTTGTTTTTACTATATTATTAAACAAAAGGAGTTGAAAATCAAAATGATTCATATAAAAAACATATCAAAATCATTTGATAATAAGGCTGTGCTTAATAATGTTTCTTTTAGCATTGGCGATAATGCAATTACATCCTTGATAGGTCCCAATGGTATAGGCAAGACTACCCTTCTAAATATACTTTGTGGTGTTTTGTCTCCAGACCAGGGAATCATTGAATGTGAAACCCCTTATTTTACCAGAGAAATATTTACAGTTTTGTCAGGAAACCAACATTTGTATGCAAAAAATACAGTTAAAGAAAACATTTATTTTCTCTCCACTCTTCGTGGTTTATCAAAAGGAGAAATAAAGTCCAATATAGAAAAGTACCACACCTATTTCCCGCTATATGACTCAATACAGGGTTCTTTATTCGAAGAACTTTCTTTTGGCCAAAAACAATTAACTACTATTTTCGCCGCATTAGTCGCCAACTCTCAATATTTGTTTTTAGATGAACCAACGGAGGGGTTAGATCTAGCTCACAAAAAGCAATTAGCCTCAGTTTTATCTTTAATCAAACAATTTAAGACTATTTTGCTTACATCTCATGATTTGGATTTTGTTTCATCTCTTTCAGATGAACTTGTTTTTATAAACAATGCTAAAATTGTTAATATTTCAAAATCACTTTCAAAAGAGCAGTTTCTAAAAGTTTATGAAACAATATATGGGGAGGAGCAGGGGAATGAGAATTATTTACTATGAATTCAAAATGGATTTTCTAAGAACAATCAGATATAAAATGGGGATAGTATCAGACATTGTTGTGTTCACTATACTACTATGCTTTTTTTATATATCAAATACTGGTGCTTCATTTCAAAAAGTATATGGAACAAATAACTATAAAACCTTGTTGTTATTAGGTTACATTGCCTGGACTCTTGCTGTTTCTGCAATTTCCACCATTGGGAATCAAATCACCAGTGAATTACAGCGCGGTACATTGTTTTTTAAACTCAACTGTAAACTTCCACTACAAATTGTATATATTGGAGATCTCGTATCAGCAAGTATCATACAACTTTTTATTATTTTTATATACTCCATAGTAACACATTTTGCATTTGGCGTGGATTATTTTGTAAGTCCTGCTGTTTTAGTATCTCTTATAATCTGTACCTTTGGTATGTATGGAATAGGACTTATTGTCGCTGGATTATCAATTTATTTTAAAAGAATTGGCTCGATTATATTTTTAATCCAGCTATTTCTGCTTTTTGTCACTAATACGGTACCAACAGCATCAATAATCACAAATGTTTCAAAAATTTTACCCCTGACTATGTGTAATACAGTTTTACGATTAAGTTTTTCAAATGAAAATATCTATTCTTCTTTTGTCTTACTATTATTAACAAGTATTTTTTGGTTTGCCCTTGGATACATAGTTTTTGGCCTTTTCATAAAATTTTCTAAGAAAAAGGGGAATTTACTATTATATTAAAATCCTCATTGAAGGTATCAGGCCATACAGAAAAAGAAGCTGCGTGACACAGCTTCTTTTTTGTACAATCTAATCAATTCCGTTGTTTTTCTTACCGGTCCTTTTATATTTCGGACTCCTTTAAAACTTCAACTTTACACTGATGCTTTTTTTCTGTCCTGTCATAGCTAATGCCTACTGCCATAGCTTAGGAGCGGTACTTCCGTATTAGCGGAATCTCTCTGCTCTCATCATTAAAGTCAAAAGCCTCCAAAAGCTGCCTTTTTTTCTTCCTCTGCACACGGAATCTGCCCGCTCTTCACCATCTTCACAAGACCCAATGCCTGTTCCAGTGTATACGGCTCCCCGTAGTTTTTCTCCGCCCAGTCCTGATCCGCAAGGGAGAGCCCGTGACGCCCGTGCAAGATCTTTTGCAGGCTGGTCTTTCAGGGGTGCAGCTCCCGTTATATTGACGGTGTATGTACACACGAATGTCTGATAACCTTTCTCATAGAATTTCTTAGCAACGATTCCCCCTTCTTTCCATAGGTTATACCGCTCTCTGATCATAATCCATTCCCTCTCTTTGCGATTTGATTTTCCCCATTATTTTGCCTGATCTTTCCTCTGGGCAATCTCTGCATGGATCTGCGGCAGTTTCTTCTCAAGGTCAAATTTGATCGATAAGATAAACAGCACTGTAAACAGAATCAGCGGCACATAAATGTTAAATGTAAAGACCGCCTGTTTTACCGCCGCAGAAGCCACTGCAGCCTCCGGATTGTAAGATGCGATTGCAAGGCACCATGCAACCAGGGATGCTCCCAGTCCGTTTCCTACTTTGCTTCCAAAACCGCAGGCCGCCTGAGATGACGCCAGCATACGGTTGTTGAATTTGTATTCATTGTAGTCAATCGTCATCGCTGTCAGAACTCCAAGAAGGCACATCATCGGGATGTTGGCAAATGTTCCGAAGCATCCAAGCACTGTGTTGTATACAAAATTGTACGGATTAAGCAGACGCAGGGCGTTCCCCGCCATTCCGATAAAGAACGACACTTTCAAAGTCTTTGTGACGCCCAGCTTTTTGATCATCGGCCCTACGAGTATAAACCCAAGTATTGTTGGGATCATACCGATCGCTCCCTGAATACCGACGAGATTATCGTTTCCGTAGATCCATTTCGCATAATAAGTTCCGGCTGAGTTTGCAAGTCCGTATGTAATATTTACCGCCAGTCCCATGATAAGGACCATGACCCAGTATTTGTTATGAAACAGGTTGGTAATCGCTTCTTTAAACGGAAGTGCTTCATCCTGTGCTCCCGGTTTATTCTCTGCTTCCATGACCGGGTTTGTCTCTTTACTCGTTTTCCATGTAATCAGCAGGCAGATTACAGCGACAACGGCAAGCACTGCACTGAATTTGATCCATGCTGTCTGATCACCACCGAGCATATTCGTGATTGGAATGATTGCCACCGCGATGATCATACCGGATACATAGCCTGCCCCTGCGCGCCATGTTCCCATGTTTCCTCTCTCCTGCTGACTGGCGGTCCTGACGACCATAAGAGATGCGTATGGAATACAGAGCGCCGTATAGATCACTGCCGTTAGCAGAAAGTTTGTGATAAACATGTAAACCATCTGCATCGTTGAACTAACATTCGCCGGCACGGTGAACAAAAGTACAATCATAACCGCTGCGGGTACCGACATCTTAAGAAGCCACGGGCGGTAACGCTCTTTCCCCGGTTTCGTGTGGTCTACAATGTATCCCATGATAAGATCGGTAAATGCATCTATTAACTTAACGATCAGAAAGGCTGTACCGACTGCCCCTGCTGCCAAGCCTACCTTATCGGTATAAAAATATGTAAGCTGTCCGACCAGACCACTGATTGCGTTCAGTGTAAACTGCCCGGCAGCATCTCCAAGATAATCACCAAAACGCATCACTTTCTGGATGCCGTCTTTGTCTTTTCCTAATGGTTTCCTACTCATTATATTTCTCCTCTTTCCTTTTTTTCTCCGGTTCAGATCTGATGGTATCAATTTACCATAGTCTCACGCTTCCGTATTGTAATTTTGATTAAATACTTGTAATCTAGTTTTCATTTCTATATTTCTCGTTCAGCGCGCCAATGACCGCCATATACATTGGTTTCGCGTCCGGAGCCTGCACAAGCAGCTCCGAGATTGTCATCCCGTATGCGAATTTAATCATCGGACTGTCCAGAATTCCCGGCGCCATCTGTTCGAACATCTGCCGTCCCAGATCCTCCGCCACCAGTTCCCCGAAGGTCGACTCCACCGTATATTTTTCCAGTTCCAGACTTGTCACCGTCTCATATTCGTAGTGATACCGTCCGGATCCGGTCTCGATCTCCTCTTCTTTCTCCGGCAGACAGATCACAGCAGTCGTATTAGCGGGAATCTCCACATCTACGCAGATCTTCCCTTCTCTGCATGTCCATGAGCTCCGGATCGTTCCGTACATGGACTCAAAAGAAGCGGACACCTCCGTCATGCCCTTTGTCAGGATCGGCTGTATACGGATCTTTCTGTACCCCGGCTCCGCACACCGGATCCCCGCTGCCTTCTCATAGAGCCAGCTTCCGATCGAGCCATACGCATAGTGGTTCAGAGAGTTCATGCCTGATTTATCAAAGTCCCCATCCGGGAGTACCGAGTTCCAGCGTTCCCAGATCGTCGTCGCACCTTTCTTCACGGCGTAGAACCATCCTGGAAAATCTTCTTTCATAAAGATTTCATCTGCAAGATCATGCAGTCCGTTTTCCGACAAACAGTGGCACAGATAGGGCGTTCCTACAAATCCCGTCGTCAGATGATTGTGGTGTGCTCCGATATTTGTCTCCAGAATATGCAGGATACGTTCCCGGAATTCCGGTTTCACAAGGTCAAAGTAGAGCATCAGCACACATGCTGTCTGCGTCTCACTTACGAGCCGTCCGCCCGCTGTCACAAATTCCCTGTTAATAGCTGTTACGATTTCTTCATATAAATCTCCATATGTCTTTTCATCTTCTTTATATTCCAGTGCTCTGGCCGCATCCCGGACAATCCTCGCAGAATATGCATAGTACGCGTTTGCGACAAGATATTTGTCCGTACCGCCCGTGCGGTCCGTACTTCCTGACTCAATATCAAGCGCCAGCCAGTCCCCATACTGGAACCCGTTCTGCCACAATCCGTTGTCCGACGCTTTCGAATGGATATAATTTACCCACTGTTTCATCATGGGATACTGTTCCTTTAGCATATCCCTATCTCCGTAAACCTGATAGAGCGTCCACGGTATGATAGTCGCGGCGTCACTCCATGCCGCGGCTCCCGCCTGATCGCCAAGGATGTTTGGGACCACATGGGGTACGCCACACTCGTCCGTTGTCTCCGCCGCCATGTCACGCAGCCATTTCCTGAAAAACAGCGCTGTATTGAAGTTATAGGAAGCCGTACCGCAGAATACCTGTGCATCACCCGTCCACCCAAGGCGCTCGTCTCTTTGCGGGCAGTCCGTCGGGATATCCAGAAAGTTTCCTCTCTGTCCCCACTGAATGTTACTCTGAAGCTGATTCACCAGATCATTATCTGTGGAAAACTTTCCTGTCTGCGGCATATCCGTGCACATCGCGCATGCGGTAAAATATTCCGCTCCCACTTCAGTCCCCGCTCCTTCCACACAGATATAACGGAAACCGTGGAATGTAAAATGTGGCATCACTGCCATTCCCACCTGATCGCTTCCATAAATATAGGTATCCGTACATCTTGCCGTGCGCAGGTTTTCCGTGTAGAAGTTCCCGTCCTTGTCCAGCGTCTCCGCATGCCGGATCACCAGCTTTCCACTCTCAGTCTCTGGAAGCCTCACTTCCACAAGTCCCGCCATGTTCTGTCCAAAGTCAAATACTACTTCCCCCTTCGGAGTCACGATCTTCTCTTTCACTTCAAACCGCTTCGTCACGCGGACAGGCTCTGACTCCTGTGCAGTGATGTGCCCAATGCGGTTTTTCTCCTCAAAGAGGACCGCCTGTCCCGCCTGAGTTCTCCCGGCCGTAAAGTCCTGTGTCTCGCCGTGATAAATCTCAGAAAACTGGATTTCTCCTGTTTCAACCTCCCAACCGGTATCCGTGCCGAACTTAAGCACCTCTCCATCCTCATATTCCACACGGACCATCGCCGTAAGCGCCGTCCTGTTTCCGTAATGATCTGGTCTCACATCAAATCCGAGTTCGCCCCTGTACCAGCCGTTTCCGACCTTAATAGAAATCTCATTTTCTGAAGGTCCAAGCAGCTCTGTAATATCATATGTCTGGTACTGGATGCGGTTGTGATAGGACGTCCATCCCGGAGCCATAAACTGGTCTCCCGCTTTCTCTCCGTTGACGCATACCTCGTACACGCCGCACGCCGTTGCATACAGCCTCGCCTTCTTAACCGGCTTCTCTGCCTTGAAACGCTTCACAAAGATTGGGCACGCAGTCTCTTCGGCCTGAAGCGTATGTGTGATCCACTCCCCGTTCCAGTTCTCCTCCCCGATAATGCCTGTCTCAAAACATCCTGACATCTGGCCGAACCTGCCATAATTATTCCATACATTCACCTGAACCTGATACTCTGTAAACGGCTTTAATGCTTCTCCCCGGTATGGCACAAGAACAGACTGGCTGCTCTTCACCCTTCCACTGTCCCACATCATCCTGCCGCCGCTTATGACCAGTATCTGATAGTCTGTCTGTATAATGTCCTGTCCCGTATTCTCAATTTTCCATGAAAAACGTGGCCTCTCATCCAGCCCGACCGGATTGTTTCTGTACTCGATTGTAAGATCGTAAACCATTTTTATCCTCCTTATGCCCTGCTGCCTTTATTGGCATCAGTTTTTAACTTGTTTTCTATAACATATCAGTTTATATGTCTTTTGTATTATGATATCGTTTTTAATATTGTAATTTTGGCTTTACGGGTCGACAATTCTGCACTATAATAAAAGGAAAAACAAAGGAGCATCCGATATGATCACAGATTTAGAAGCATTCTGCCGCCTGTTTTATGCCACCACCTCCGTCCCCATCACCTGTTATCAGGCTCCATCCGGGAATATATTCTCATTTCCCTCCATACTTGGAAACCAGTCACTCTTTCAAAATGACCTGTCCAGCCTGTTTCATTTTCAAAAAAATCCGGAATATTATATCTCACAGTCGTTCGGCTATTTTGGTTCTATCCGGTCAGTCAGGGACGGGAGCTTCTTTACGGTCGGCCCAGTCTTCAGTACTCCGGTATCAGAACTTACCATCCGTCATTTCATGCAGGAATGGGCCATTGATCCTGAATACAGGGAAGAGATTTCCCGCTTTCTGTCCAATACGCCGCTGATCTCTTTCAACCGCTTTCTGCACACTCTGGCGTATCTACATCTGTCTGTCAATGATGAGGAGATCGATGTGGGAGAACATTTCGGGATTGAGAATACGAATGCCATCGGAGAATTTTCCACGCTTCATTCTGATCAGGTCATAAATGCAAAGGAAAACCAGCATTTCCACAACACATGGGATTTCGAGCGCCGGCTGACACAGTGCATCCAGAGCGGCGATACGGAAAAGCTGAAAGCAATCCTCAAAGCGACTCCCCAGCTCTCCGGCGGGATCGTAGCCGACAATTCCCTGCGTCAGGAAAAAAATATCTTCATTAGCATGACAACACTTGCAACACGCAGCGCCATCGCCGGTGGCATGGATATGGAGCAGGCTTACATGTTATCCGACATCTATATTCAGGAATGTGAGCGTTCCCAGAGCATCACACAGGTTTCTGCACTGAACTACAGCATGCTTACCGACTTCACGGAGCGTGTTGCACAAAATAAGATCCCCCAGGACATGTCGCCGGAGATCTTTAAATGCATCCAGTTCATCTCCCACCACGTCAATGAGCCAATCCAGGTTGGCGATGTCGCGGAACATATCGGCAGGAGCCGTTCCTACCTGACAGGCAAGTTTAAAAAGGAACTGGGCTTTGATGTAAGCAGCTTTATTATGAGATGCCGTCTCGAAGAGGCGAAAAGTCTGCTCACTTATTCCAATAAGACACTGAGCGAGATCAGCAATTACCTCTGCTTCTCCAGCCAGTCTTATTTCCAGAATGTATTCAAGAAAATGTATGGTATGACGCCGCTTCAGTACCGCAATCATACACACAAAGTATAGAGGATATCTATTCAGGTATGAGCTTTTCAATATTTACAATTTTATCTCCATATTTACAATAACAATCGTCTCTGTCCTGTTAAAATACAGTCATCATTCATAATATTAGGAGGTATCTTTCATGAATATTCAAAATGTAACCTGTGAATTTACACATCACCCCATCTCTTTAGACCGCAGGCATCCTCGTTTCTCGTGGGAGATTGAAGCACAGGAAAACAGTATCTTTCAGGCTTCATATCAGATCATTGTCCGTGACGAAAGCGGAAATCTTATGTGGGACAGCGGCGTCCGAAACAACTCTGATTCGACCGGGATCCCCTATGACGGAACAGAACTCAAGTCCGCTTCTGTCTATACCTACAAGATCTCTGTCCGGACAAATACCGGAGAAACGGCCGAAAGCGGGGAACATGCTTTTGAGACGGCTTTCTTCGATCTCTCCGGCTGGAAGGCCCGCTGGATCGAGCCGGACCCGCTCCCGCAGCTTCCTGTTAATCCGCTTTTGACCGCCCGGCAGGAGTGGGAGACTTCTCTGGCCGCTATGATGAGGGGTGAGCCGGTGGAAATGAAACTGGAAGGCGATATTCTGGACGGGCTCCCACTTGAACCCTACGATCCCGCCGTCCGCCTGCGCCATACTTTCGTCTCTGCATCTCCCGCCGTAAAGGCACGTCTGTATGTCACAGCCCACGGCATGTACGAAGTAAAAATCAATGGAAAACCAGTCACAGATAGTCTGCTTAATCCCGGATTCACGACTTATGACAAACGGTTGAAATATCAGGTCTACAATGTGGACAGCCTGATCTGCCCCGGTCAAAACGCTATTGCGGCTACTGTCGCCGACGGCTGGTACAAGGGTAAGATTGCGATCGGAAGAGGCTGCGAGTATGGAGAAGTTCCTGGACTACTTCTGCAGTTGGAACTCACGGGTCCGGACGGTACACAGCAAATTGTTACTTCCGGTGAGGGTTGGAAATATTCCTTTGACGGGCCGGTCCGCACCGCGGATCTCTTCCTCGGGGAAGTGTTCGATGCACGTATGGATGACGGAGACCCTTCTCTGTCAGGATATGACGATTCTGCATGGAAAACAGCTCAGGTGAAGTCCTCTCCCGACAAGACTCTGGAGGCACAGGCCAGCCCCCTTGCCCGTGTGTTCAAAGAGGTTCCTGCCCGGGAAATCCTGACTGCTCCAAACGGCGATACAATCATTGATTTCGGCCAGAATCTTGCCGGAGTGATCCGTGTACAGGTTCATGAACCCACAGGAACAGAGATTACGTTTGAACACGGAGAACAACTTGATAAAGACGGAAATTATTTCTACTGTTTCTCGGGAACAAACAAAGAGCAGAAAGACACCTACATCTGCGGCGAAGCAGAATACGAGACATTTGAACCGCATTTTACATACCACGGGTTCCGTTATGTACGCGTAACAGGCGGCACTGACTGGAAGAAAGAGGATTTTACTGCCCTCGCTGTCAGCACGGATAACGAGGTAACCGGAACCTTCTGCTGTTCAAATGAGCAGATAAACCAGCTGCAGAGCAATATTTACTGGAGCCAGCGCTCTAACAATATCACAATCCCGACCGACTGCCCTACCCGTGAAAAGGCCGGCTGGACCGGGGACGTCTTCGTTTACGGAGCGACCGCCCTTTTTAATCAGGACATGACTGCATTCTATGAGGACTGGCTGAAAAGCATACGCGCAGAGCAGATGGAGAATGGACACATCCTCGGGACTGTTCCACAAATCAAAAACTATGTACAGCAGGCCTACGCCGGATCTCTCGGATGGGGAGACGTGATCATGACCCTGCCTATTCAGCTTTACGAACTGCGCGGAAACAAAGATGCTCTTGCCGCTAATTATGAAGCAATGGGAAAATGGATGGAAGCGATGGTACAGGCTGCCGACGAACTCCCGATGCCCTCGAATACTATCAGCGCTCCCACTGTAGATACTCCTGCCGCCGGACGCAGCCTTGAGAATCAGCATTACCTGATAAACAGCGGCTTCCACTTCGGTGACTGGATTATCCCAAGTGTCGTAAACGAACAGGGATTTACGGACGGCCCTGCCTCCGCATTCCTGACGATGAACTATGTAGGAAGCAGCCTTCTCGCTGCCGACGCAGATATGTATGCAGAGATCTCCGAACTGCTCGGACACAAGAAAAATGCAAAGAAATACCGGGCTTACGCCGCAAGGGTACGTCAGGCGTTCGAGGAGGAATATGTATCCCCGGACGGACGTCTCGGTCAGGAAATGCAGGGCAATTACATTCTGGCCCTGAAACACCATATGGTCTCTGCCGAAAAAGAGCCACTGCTGGCTGCACGCCTGGATGAACTGGTCGCGGCAAACCGTTTCCGTCTCGATACCGGATTCATGTCCACGCCGCACCTGCTGGATATTTTATGTGAATATGGATATCAGGACGCTGCATGGAAGGTTCTCCTCCAGACAGAATGCCCCTCCTGGCTGTATGAGATCCGACAGGGCGCAACGACCATATGGGAGAATTGGGATGCCGTCCGTCCGGACGGGGAACTGGCGGGATGCTCCTTTAACCACTACGCATTCGGCTGCGTCGGCGACTTCCTGTACCGCAGGGTGCTCGGGCTTCAGAACGCCGGAACCGCATATGACAGAATTCTGATCTCACCGGAATATGGATGCCCGTTTGAGTGGGCAGAGGGAAGTTATCACTGTCCGCACGGCACGATCAAACTGAAATGGGAGAAAGACGGGGATAAAGTACTCGTCACAGGCAGCATCCCGGCCAATACATCTGCTGGGCTGAAACTGCCGGACGGAACTTTGAAGGAACTCGGAAACGGAAAATTTGAGGTAGCAGCACCGCTTTAAAATGTCACAAGACAGGAAAGGCACGGAGGAATCCCCGCGCCTTTCCTTGGTAAATCATATATCTCCTCTTTTATCCGAAAATAATCTGACCTCCAGTAATTCCATCCCTTCCGGATTTTCAAACCGCAGCATGAGCTCATACTCTCCCGCGTCCATAGTAATCGGAGCGCTGACCGTATGCACATTTCCTTTTTCCCCTGAAATACTTACTTCTCCCGCCTTTTCCCCATTCAGGAATACAGCGGCCGTGCCATTTCCAAAGCAGGTAAGTTCAATCCTCTTCCACGAGGTTTCACTTTTTACATAGCGGAACACAGCCTCATCGGCGTCACATATATTGGTCAGTTTTTCTTCATAACCGTGGTCATTGTCAACATCAATATAGCAGTTTCCTTTCAGAGAGCATGCCTGATATCCCATAATCTTTTCTCCAGGCGCGAATGGTTCTCCGATCCCCTGGGAGGTCATCTTTACTTCATCAATCGAGCCGTCGGGATTGACTGTGAGTTTCTCAACGCACAGCCTCCTGTGCTGCTGTGTCCCCCTGCTGCAGCGGTGGTAGAATACATACCACTGCCCTTCCACACACTCGATCGAGCCGTGGTTATTCCAGCTTTGCGGGTCACATCCGTCATTATCAATGATGATACCCCTGTATGTAAAGGGTCCAAGGGGATTCTTCCCTGTAGCATATCCCAAAGAGGTGGGCTTTCCCCTTTCCATATCCGCATAGACATAGTAATAGGTATCACCGATCTTACGCATGGATGATCCCTCATGAAAACAGTGCTTTTCCTCTGTTACGATATCATCCACGACACTGTCTGTGTCAATGGATACCATATCATCATTTAGTTTTGCCCCATGTGCGAAAACCTGTCCCCAGTAATAATATGCCTGCCCGTCGTCATCAATGAAAACCGCAGGGTCAATCCCTCCGCATGGAAGCCGGACAGGATCTTTAAATGGCCCTTCCGGCCTGTCAGATACCGCAACACCTTCACTGTCATCAGATAAACAGAAATATAAATAATATTTTCCGCCGCGGCTGATACAGTCCGGGGCGAACAGAAGCTCCTGCTTTCGTTCTCCTGCATCTGTATACTGTGCTTCAACGTTTTCTGTCTTTGCCTCCTTTGGCATTGCATCGATCATCTTCTGAAGAAACGGAGTCGGATGATACCAGTCGATCCCCGGATAATGTTCCGCCTCAGGATCTCCCATCCACGGCACATCCTGCGCCTTAAATGCCACATCATGAACCGTCCAGTGCTCCATATCCTTAGTAGATACAACATAATACTCCTGACTGCAGTATGCCATATCCAGCGCATCATAACTGCCATACACATACAGTTTCCCATCTGGCATCACGTGCGCTTCTCCATCCGGCACATGGTACCCGGGAGGAAGAATAGGGTTTCTTTTGTTTACATATTCCATCAAACTATGTCTCCTTTATACTTCAATGATTTCCCCTGCCATGCTGAGTTCATACCCTCCTATTGTCATGGCCTTTTCTTTAAATCCGCTGCTTTTCAGCACTTCTATGAATGCCTGTATCTTCGGCAGCTCCAGATTTTTCTTTTCCGTGGCAAAATCATATTCTTCCTCTCCCACCGGGATGAAATCCAGATCCATTGCTTTAGCAGCGGAATAAATTCCCATGCCTGCATCTGCGCCGCCATTTTTCACCAGGGCGGCTACTGCCATGTGTGTTGCCGCCTCTCTGTCGTACCCGTTGACTTCTGAAGGGGCAATTCCCGCTTCTTTTAATTTGTAGTCAAGGAAAACTCTTGTTCCCGCCCCCCGCTGGCGGTTCACGTAGTTTACCCCGGTGAGGTCACGGATTTCTTTGATTCCCAGTGGGTTACCTTTTTTCACAATGATTCCCTGAATTCGCCTGACGCCCTTGATCAGCACCATATCTCTGTCACTAAACAGCCTTTTCAGATAAGGTATATTGTAAACTCCTGTATCCTCATCCAGAAGATGTGTGGGGGCAATGTGCGCTTCTCCTCGCTTTAATGCCATCAGACCGGCCATACTGCCTACATGGGTGCTGGAAAGATATATTCCCGGATGGGTAAGGGGCATCCTGTCTGCCAGGATATCCAGAATTAAGTCATGGCTTCCGATCGCTACCACCGTATTACTGATTTCTTCAATATCCCTGAATAACTCAACACTTACCGTCTCCCCGGCCTCATACCCTTCACTGTTCTTTTCTATGATACAGAACCCGTCGGCGCGGACAAGGCTCATCGCGGCACCTGCGCCTCTGGCAAGGGGGGATGCCACAAAACGGTCATCCACCTTTCCCACTTTCACACGGACATATTCCTTATGTTTTAAGGAGGACACAAGACGCTTGGACAAAACGGCTTTCATCACATTCCTTGATGAGTTCGTTTCCCCGGAATACAGGTCCATAACCGGACGGACGAAATTTTCGAAATCAATATATGCGGATACAGGATATCCGGGAAGTCCAATCACAGGTTTGCCTTCTACAATGGACAGAATTACGGGTTTACCGGGCTTGATTGCCACCCCGTGGACAAGTACCTCGCCCAGCTCTTTTAAGATATGCACCGTATAGTCCTCTGTCCCTGCGCTGGAGCCTGCATTCACAATCACAATATCATTTTCTTTCACTGCCCCCTGTACCGCATGCTTTATTTTTTCATAGTCATCCGGGATGGGCGGATAGCGTCTCGGAATTCCGCCGGAGCTTTCTGTCATTGCCGCAAACATCCGGGAATTGGATTCAATAATATCTCCCTCACGGGGCACCTGATCTGCCTCTATGATCTCTGTGCCTGTAGGGATAATGCCTGCCTTAGGTTTCTTTATGGCTTCTATCTCCACAATTCCCCCACTCAGGAGAACGCCAATATCAATGGGGCGGATTTTATGGTTTCCTGCCAGCAGCATCTCTCCGGCCACGATATCTTCTCCCACGGGACGGATATGCTGCCAGGCCGGAACTGAGGCTGTGATTTTCACACTGTCTTCTTCTGCATCAAGCAGGTCTTCCGCCATAATCACGGCATCATAGGGCATACGAACCGGATCGCCTGTATCGACAACCTGATAATCCACTCCCTGTTTCAAAACGAGAGGGGTCACTTCCGAAGCCGTAGCTGTATGTGCGGATATGACTGCAATACCATCCATAGCCGCCGCATTGTAAAGAGGGGAGCAGTATCTGGCATACACTGCTGATGCGGTGATCCTCCCCAGACTTTCCTCTGTCTTGACCATCTGTGTCTCCCGGTGCATCACCTTAAGGACAGCATTTCTATAAATGGCCGCCGCTTCTTCTGCCGGGATCGTATTCAAATATAAATTTCTCCTGCCCATATTCCTTCGCCTTCCCTTCGTCTATCAAAACAGGTATACCGTTACCTGTTCTCCCTTTTTTAATCCTTCTGCATGCTCCCCGGTAATGACATAACCGTCTGCTTTTGTAAGAATCGTTATAAGCCCGGAACTGCCCAGTACGGGAACCGCCACATTTTGCCCGTCTTCTTCCTTTTTCAGTTTTACAAGCTGGCATGTCTGCCTGCCGGGCGCTGACGGAAGGTTGGTAGACATTACCGCCGTGATTCCGAAGGCTTCTTTTTCCCCTGTTAGTTCCCGCCAGAGCCATCCTGCCAGAATCTCAAATACCATCATCGCGGCAGCCGGATGTCCCGGCAGCCCCAAAAGTAATGTCCCGGATGGTTCATCATAGCCGGTAATTGTCGGTTTCCCCGGTTTTAATGCAAGACCGTGGGTAAATACGCCTTCACTTGCAATCTCTTCTATGACGGATGCTGTCACATCCTTTTTCCCCTGAGAGCTTCCTCCCGATACCACCACGATATCACTGTCCGGCATAAAACTTTTCACTGTGTTTTTAAGAAGGGTCCGGTCATCCCTTAAGACCGTCTCATGCTGTATACGGAAATTTAACTTTAAAGCCAGGGCATGCAGGCCATAAGTGTTAATATCCCGGACCTGTCCAGGAGACGGTGCTTCCTGCGGGGATACCAGTTCATCTCCCGTGGATATAATAGAAATGCAAAAGGGCTCATATACCTGTACCCCGGTAATTCCAAGTGCTGCCAGAGCTCCCGCTTCCTGAGGCCTTATTTTCCTTCCCCTCTTTAAGACAGCTTCCCCCGCCTTCATGTCTTCTCCTGCCTGTACTACATACGCCCCGCAAGACACGGCCTTGTACACCGCTGCTTCCTCACTTGAGAATAGCTCGCAGAATTCTACCATAACCATAGCATCTGCCCCATCCGGAACCATACCCCCGGTAGGGACATAGACACACTCCCCTGCATGAAGTTTCATTTCTGCCGGACAGCCCATCTGTACTTCACCGGTGATCTTTAGGAATACCGGCATATTTTCCGACGCCCCTCCTGTGTCCAGTGACCTCACCGCATAACCATCTACTGTAGACCTGCGAAACGCAGGTACCGGTTCACTGCAGCAGATATCTTCCGCCAGTACATACCCCACTGCATCCAGTATCCCTTTCTTTACCGTTTTCCTGCCCTTTTCCTTTACCGCATCAGCAATTTTCCTGCGGGCCTCATCAATCGTATCAACCTTAAGCAGCTTCATTTTTTTACAAACCTTCCTTTTTCCATGTAGTGTATCTCGTCACAGAGCTGGTATATATGATCCATCTGGTGATTCACAATCAGCCAGGTGATAGGCCTTTCCTTTTGAATCTCACTAATTATTCCTACAAACATCTCTTCACTCTCCGAATCCAGATTGGACAATGTCTCATCCACCATAATCAGCTTTGGTTTGAATATAACAGCCCTAAGGAAAGACAGCTTCTGGCGTTCTCCGCTGGACAATGACCTGGCATACTGGTTTTTCTGTTCCCTAAGTCCAACGCGGTTTAACATTTCATCAATCTCATCCTCATCCGGGCGGGTCCCTCTGATTTTCAGGGGATATATCAGGTTCTCATACACAGAAGTATGCATAAGATAGGGCTGCTGGGACATCATCGTAATATCACGGGATGAGAGCCCTTCATAATCAAGTATCCCTTTATCCGGCGTGATAATTCCGGCCAGCATTTTCAGGAACACCGTTTTCCCGCAGCCGTTAGGCCCTACAATGCCATGTATTTTCCCCGGCTCTATATAGAAATCGTTCACTTCCATATGGAACTTCCCGATCGTCTTTTCAAGATTAGTAATTCTCATCTTCCTCCCCTTCTTTCTGAAGCAGGTCACAAATCCACTGCAGGATAAATGCCATTACAAGCAGCAAAATCCCCAGGGCCACCCCTTCCGTAAATATCCCCTGGCTCTTTAGAAGGGAAATCGTCGTAGTCATGGTACGGGTCCTGCCTTTAATATTCCCGCCTACAAGCATCACAGCCCCTACTTCACTGATTGATCTGCCGAATCCGGTTACCATGCAGAAATAGATTTCTTTTCTCAATTCCCTGATAATCAGTTTTGCCGTCTGCCATCTTGTCGCCCCCATAGTGACGGCAAACGCCCTGATTGACGGGGCCGATTTTCTGGCATAAGAATAAATCATGCCGCTTATGATCGGGGTAATAATCAGAACCTGGGCGATTACCATCCCCTTAATAGTGAATAAAAGCGACAGAGGGCCTAAAGGCCCCCTCCGCATAATTAGAAGGTACACGACCAGTCCCGCCACAACCGGGGGCACTCCCATAAGTGTCCTGTTGATCCGGACAATGATTTTTTTACCGGGAAAGGAAAAACGTTCCAGCAAAAGCCCAAATAAGATTCCCAGTACAGATGAGATGGCAGTCGAGGAAACTGCCATGATAAACGTCACCTTAACTGCACTTATTATTCCTGCATCCGATACTACACTTTTCAGCCATTCCAACATATTATCCTTCCCCCGCTGCAATCAATCATATTACGTTGTAAACAGTAACTAAGAATCTGTCCCTGCATTTGGTGTGAATAATGCCTGTCCATACTCATCAATTCCATATTCACCAATCAGCTTCTGGATTTTATCTGAACAAATCCACTCGATAAAATCATTTGCCCCTTCATTATTAAGCTCTGGATATTTTTCAGGGCTGACTGCAATGACACCATATTGATTCAAAAGATTGGCATCTCCTTCACAGACAATTTCCAGTTCACTTTCCAGCGTTGCATCTTTGCTCTGCTTTAACCATGTTCCCCTGTCTGTCAGGCAGTACGCTTTCTGCTCGTCTGCCATCGTAATGGTTGCCCCCATGCCCTGTCCGGATTCTATATAATTCGGATCCGATGCCGGATCAAGACTTAAATTCTCCCAGATTTTCTTTTCCTTTTTATCCGTACCGGAATCATCACCCCTGGATACGAATGGAAGCTGGTCATTGATAATCTGCGTGAATACTGCATTGATATCATCTGTCTTTGCAATCGGCTCTTTCGGACCAATTACTACAAAATCATTATACATAACAGGGAACCGCTCTACTCCGAAACCATTGGCAATAAATTCTTCTTCACTGGCTTTTGCATGGACCAGTACCACGTCCACATCGCCATTTTCGCCCATCTTAAGCGCCTCTCCTGTTCCTACTGCATTCCATTCCAGATCCCAGCCGGTATCTTCTTTAAAGATAGGCTTCAGATAATCTAAAAGCCCGGTATCTTCCGTACTGGTCGTGGTTGCCATCATGAGCCGCCCCTTATCCCCGGCCTTATCTTCCTTCTGTTCCTCTGTCGCCGCTTTTGTCTCCTTTTTCTCCTCTTTCTTCTCTTCCCCGTTTCCTCCGCATGCAGCCAGAGAAACGCACATCGCTGCAGCAACTAAAACTGCTAATACTTTCTTCTTCATAAATTTTCCTCCTTTTCAAATTCCATGTAATATTTACAGCAGGCCATCATATAAAGTCAAAGCTACCGGGAATAAAAAATGGCCTCTTGAAAAAGAAGACCACGCAATACGATCCCCGTAGGGATTCAGTGCGGATATTCTTTTCAAATACGGAAGGCATCCTCCTTTCGGAACATACCCATTGGCTTTCCATCATGGCATCCCGGATATTATCCTCCGGGATACTTTAGATGGCAAAGCTCGAATTCCTGCAATCAATATGTTATTTTATTTTTCACTCTGTGCCATAGGTATGTGCCATCACATCCGACATCTTTTTCTTCCTGCACTCCGGACACAGGTCCTGTACCTCTTCCCCGCTTTTCCCTGCAGCAAGGGCAATCTCTTCTCTGGTCCCTATAACCGCCCCGCATTCCTGACAGTGTACAAGAGGGAACTCCCTTCCCCAGATGCTCCTCTTTGTTTCATCCTCTGTATAGGGAATGGCATCCACAGGACACACCCTGGTACAGCTAAGGCATCCCACGCAGACATCTGAAGGTTCATCATAGGGTGTAGATATCTTTTTTGACGTTCCCCTTAAAACCGTTGAAATAGCCCCGGTCCCCAGACTTGCACAGGCTCTTGCACAAAGGCCGCACATGATGCATTTCTCCCCCTCAATGGGTTTAAAACGGCTTCCGTCCATGACCCCGTACTGTCTGCACAGAGCTTGTATCTCCGTGCTTTCGGGGGCCCGCAGGGCAAGGAGCATCAACACTACTTTCCGGTCTTCTTTCACCCGTTCACTGTCTGTATATACTTTACAGGGCTTCTCTACCGGGTAGACACAGGATACTACAATCTTACTCCTTTCGTTTTCCACCACTTCTGCGAGGCACACCCTGCAGCACCCCTGTTCTGCGATTCCCGGATGATGGCAGAGTGTGGGGATATAGAAACCGTTCCTCCTCGCTGCTTCCAGAAGAAACTCCCCTTTTGTGCAGGTACAGGCCCTTCCATTGATTTCAATTTGTATCTGGTTATCCGGTTGAAATTCCGTCATACAGCCTGCCTCCCTTCTATCACATTCTGCCGGGCACCAGTCCTGACCGCATCAAATTTACAAGTTTCACGGCAGCTTCCGCAGGCAATGCATTTTGATGCGTCAATGATATGTACTTCTTTCTTCCCGCCACTGATCGCATCCACCGGGCATCCTCTGGCACACATACCACATCCGGTACATTTTTCTGCCTCAATTTCAAAACATGTCAGATTTTTGCATACCCCTGCCGGACATCTCTTTTCCCTGATATGTGCCTCATACTCCTCCCAGAAATACTGTATTGTTGTCAGCACCGGATTGGCTGCCGTCTTGCCCAGACTGCACAGGGATGCCTCCTGCATCGTATGGCCCAGACGTTCAAGCAGTTCAATATCTCCTTCCCTGCCCCTGCCTTCACAGATATCTGTAAGGATTTCCAGCATCCTCCTTAAACCTTCCCTGCAAGGCGTGCATTTTCCACAGCTCTCTTCACACAGGAAGTTTGTATAATATCTGGCTACCTCCACCATGCAGCTCCTGTCATCCATGACAATCATGCCGCCGGAACCCATCATGGCACCATAACTTGCCAGAGAATCAAAATCAACCTCCAGGTCCAGCATGGATTCCGGGATGCATCCCCCGGAAGGACCTCCGGTCTGAACCGCCTTAAATGGCCGGTTTCCAATAATCCCACCGCCGATATCGTAAATCAGATGCCTTAAGGTCGTTCCCATAGGCACTTCCACGAGCCCCGTCCTTTTCACTTTACCAACAAGGGAAAATACTTTCGTGCCAGTGCTCCCCTTTGTTCCTGTCATGGCAAATTTTTCTCCACCCTCCAGAATGATTTTCGGAATATTTGCCAGCGTCTCCACATTATTTAACACGGTGGGCTGGTTCCAGAGTCCCCTTTGGACAGAACGGATATATTTTGCCCGCGGTTCCCCCACCCTGCCTTCAATAGAGGCCATAAGTGCCGTTGATTCCCCGCAGACAAACGCTCCGCCGCCCCGGACTACCGATAGCTTCAAAGAATATTCCGAGCCCATTACGGATGCTCCAATGATCCCCCTTTCTTCTGCATCCTGAATGGCTTTTTTAATACGTTTTACCGCAAGGTCATATTCATCCCTGATATAGAAAAAGCCCTCTTTGGCCCCCACTGCAATTGCTGCAATTGCCAGGCCTTCAATAACAGAGTGGGGGTTTCCTTCCAGTATGGAGCAGTCCATGAACGCTCCCGGATCTCCTTCATCCCCGTTGCATGCCACATATTTGGGAAAATTATCATACCTTTTCGCAGTCCGCCATTTCCGTCCTGCCGGAAATCCCGCACCGCCCCTTCCCCTTATTCCGGATTTTTCCACCTCATCAATAATTTCATCCTGGGACATGGACACTGCTTTCCTTAATGCTTCATATCCCCCCCTTTCCAGATAATCTCCGATATTCTCCGGGTCAATCTCCCCTACATCGCGCAGCACCATTTTATACTGATGTGCATAAAAAGGATTTTCTTCCTGGGAGCGGACCGGCCTGCCGGAATCGTCTTTATACATCAGGCGTCCTATCTCTTCTTCCCCCAGTACACTTTTTTCGACGATCTCGTCTGAATCCTCCGGCTTTACTTTATAGTATACCAGATTATCAGGCAGAATTTTAACAATTGGACCATTTTCACAAAAACCGTGACATCCTGTTGTCTTGATGTCTGCTATAACCTTAGCATTTCCATTATGGCTTTTCACAGCCTGATTCAGGGCCTCAGCCACTTTCATGCTTCCATTGGCACGGCAGCCGGTGCCGCAGCAGATTAAGATCTGTTTTTTCACTTACTTCGCACCACCTTCCCGGACCGTCTGTATGATTCCTTTGAGCTTTTCCGGTGTTACCCTGCCATAATACACATCATCCACCACCAGTACCGGGGCCATCGCACAGGAACCAAGACAGTTTACCGTCTCAAAAGAAAAAAGACCGTCACTGGTCGTCTCTCCCGGTGAAATGCCAAGTTCCCTCTCCACCCCGTCTATCAGTGTGGATGCCCCGCGGATGTGGCATGCAGTCCCGTCACAGCACTTAATAATATGCTCTCCTTTCGGCACAAGACTTAATGCTTTATAAAAAGTAGCCATAGCATAAAGGGAAGACACCGGACATCCGAGGTACTTGGCAAGCGCATTAAGGCCTTCCCTCGGAATATACTGGTATCTCCTCTGCATATCCTGCATGATTGCCAGGGCATGTCTCTGACTGCACTCATAAGAGTGGATTAACTCTTCAATATTCTCTCTGGATACCTCCAATATTTACACCACCTTTATCCCCCTGCTACAACCGGAAAAATAGACACAATATCTGAAGGCACCAGTTTTGCATGGATTCCTCCCAGATGTGCCACATGTCTTCCGTTCACAAGGATAATAATCTCTTCTCCTAAATCTTCCCCATCCGGCGAAAGCATCTTCCCGCGAAGTTTGTCTCCATATTTATCGCACAGTGCATGTGCAAGCTGATAAATATCTTCCTGATAAGGGAAATCCGTTATCTTACAGCCGGTATAATCACGTAGATATGCAAAAAATTTTATCTGCATTTTCTGTCCTTTCTTTTTGGGGAAGGACAGCCTTCCCCAAATACAGCGATCCGGCATTCTGGATTACAGCCCAAGTTCCCGGTCTTTCTCAGCCGTGGGAACACCGTCTGTATCCCAGCCTCTTACCCGGTAGTATTCTTCCAGCATGGTATGAAGTTCATTTACCTTACCCTGTGCCGGTCCTTCCGGAAGCTGTTCTCTTAAAAGCCGTGGAGGCAGAGTATCCTTTTCTACTCCTGCAGCCAGATTGAATTTCTTCTCCAGATTCCACACACGTTCTCCCTTTAATAAGATATCCGCATCTGATTCGTCACTTCCGACTGCTTCCCTGTACTGGGCTGCAACTTCCGGAAGACCAATTGCAAAGGAAGTGAACAGGCAGATTCCTACAGAGTCTATTAAGGCAGTCAGGTCCTGGAAAATCTTCAGCATTCCTGCTTTTCCCTCTGTCACAAGAGGATCCATCTTTGTTGGAAGGCCTAATACTTCCGGCGATGTCATATATCCGCGTACATGGCAGCCGCCCCGGTTGGACGTTGCATATTCCAGACCGATTCCCTGCATTGCCCTTCCGTCATATGCCGGCATTTCCTGTTTCTTTACAGACATTGACAGTTCCGGATGTCCGTATTTTTCTGCCAGCCTGTAAGAACCTAGTGCCAGCTGCGCTCCAAAGCCTTCGTTTTTGCCGGTCAGCTCTGCAAGCTTCACCATAGTGGCGGCATCGCCAAAGCGGATGGCAATTCCACCGGTATCTGCTTCTGTAAGGTGGCCTGCTTCAAATAATTCCATAGCACAGGCTATGGTCGCACCCAGCGTAATCGGGTCAAAACCATATTCATTGCAAATAAAGTTC
Source organism: Faecalicatena orotica (assembly GCF_003149245.1). Classification (GTDB taxonomy): domain Bacteria; phylum Bacillota; class Clostridia; order Lachnospirales; family Lachnospiraceae; genus Faecalicatena_A; species Faecalicatena_A orotica. The sequence goes on from NZ_QGDL01000001.1 coordinate 463,516, forward strand.
GCTTTGCATACTGCTTCCAGATCATCAATGCCGCAGTCTGCCCCAAAAGACCATCCTGCCTCATATTCCGGCCCTTCCCCTCTTGATTTGAAGGGACCGTCAGGAATATCAACGACACGCCCACATCCAATACAACAGCCAAAGCAGCCCTTATTCCGAACCAGATATTTCTCTGCCAGCGTCTCGCCGGAAATATTGTCTGCATCTGCAAATACGGAGCCGTCGCGGCCATTGCGCAGAGGCAGTGCACCGGACTCATTGATAATATTGACCAGAATCTCTGTCCCGTAAGCTCCGAGCCCCTCTCCTGTTACCGGGTGTGCCTTCAGCATTTTACGGGCATTGGTAATCGCATCCATAAAACCTTCCGGACGGGCTACACGGATAGATTTTGTACCTTTCACTACAACTGCCTTTAACTTCTTGCTTCCCATTACAGCTCCCAGGCCTCCCCTTCCGGCTGCGCGGTGTTTATCATTCATAACGCCTGCATACAGGCAGAGATTCTCACCCGCAGGTCCGATACAGGATACCCGGAAGGAAGCCCCGCATCTTTTGTTCAGTTCGTCTGTTGTCTCAAAAACTGTCCTGCCCCACAGATCTCTGGCATCTCTAAGTTCCACTGTATCGTCATTAATATACAGATAAACCGGATGGTCACTGGCACCTTCAAATATAATGCCGTCATATCCTGCATACTTTAGTTCCGGTCCAAAATGCCCGCCCGAGTTGGCTGCACCAATTGTACCGGTAAGAGGCGCCTTAGCTACTACCTCGTACCGGCCGCCGCAGGAAGCCGCTGTTCCGGTCAAAGGCCCTGTCATAAAAATAAGCTTGTTATCCGGGCCAAGCGGTTCTACTTTTGGGTCAGCCTCGTCACAGAAATACTTTGTCCCCAGTCCTCTGGCTCCTACAAAATCTTTGGCCGCCGTCATATTCAGCGGTTCTTTCGTTATCTTCCCACATGCCAGATCCACTCTCAATATTTGTCCCATATATCCGTTCATCATGCTTTTGCCTCCTCTCCAAATACATCTTTAAAGTGGTCAGCAACTGCACGCCTTCTGTCAATCCCTTCTTCCGGGTCTTCATATGTAATAGCTCCGGTAGGACAGAATTCCGCACATTTTGGTTCTCCGCCGCACAGGTCACATTTATGTACCTGCCGCCGTTCCGTGTTAAATCCAATATTGCCAAGAGGACACGCATTCATACACATCTTGCACCCAATGCATTTATCTGCGTTAATCACAACTGCATCTTTGTCGTCCCGTGAGATCGCGCCAACCGGACACACTTCCAGACAACAGGGGTCTTCACACTGCATACACATAACGGGGATGCTGATAGCTGCCTCCTCATATGACATGACACTTACATTGGCAAATCTCGGATTAAACGCACCGTTGTGGCCAAAGGAACAGACCAGTTCACATGTTCTGCACCCCAGACATTTTTCGGGTTTAATCAATAGCTGTTTCCCCATGTTTCAAATACCTCCTTTTCTACACAGAAAAATCCATTATCATACCTACCGATATAATAATGGACTCCTTCGCAATCAGGCAGGCACCCCTGTTCCCAGTGATACCCATTGGTCCTGCTTTCCCGTATATCTTTCGGCTCCATACGTCGGAAATGCAGGACTCGGAGTTTATTAATTTGTTCTTATACATAGTATAATATATGTTCACAGAAAATGCCATCAAAAAACTTCTTTTTTTGTATAATTTTATGTATTTTTAACTATTTTTCGTTATTTTTTTGACAATTATATACATTTCTACACACCATACACTCCGGGTTCTTTTTTACTGGAAGCTCTTCCAGTGTTCCATATACTCCATCATAGCTTAAGACCGTTCCGCCTTTTATCGGAATCCCCGCAAGATACTGCAGGGCAAACTGTGCTTCCAGGGCACCCACGACCATTGTGGTCGTTCCAAGGGAGCTGCTTGTGCGGGAGGGTTCTTTTCCTTCCGGGTTGATACACGCCAGACAGGGGCATTCATTCCCGAGAATTGCTGTTACTGTACCATAAAAACCATCGACAGCCCCGTCAATCAAAGGCTTCCCTGAAGAAACAGCGGTTCTGTTGATCAGAAGCCTCGTCGATATACGGTCAACTGCCGCAATCACCAAATCATAATTGTTTATAATAGAACTTCCATTTTCTTCTGTAAACCATTCCGGATAGATGTCCGTCTGACAGTCCGGACGGAATGCACTTACCCATCTTCCGGCACATTCTGCCTTGTTTTTTCCTAAATCTAAAGGGCTGTAAAGAAACTGCCTGTTCAGGTTGGTCTCTTCCACTACGTCCCCGTCCATAATACCAATACGCCCCACGCCGGCTTCTGAAAGCGCTGTCAGTACCGGACAGCCAAGACCTCCTGCTCCAATAACAAGGACGGAAGAATTACAAAAGGCTTCCTGTTCTTTCCTTCCGATGGAAGGAACCATCATCTGTCTCTCATAGCGGTTCCAATTGTAACCACACTGAACTTTGTCACCAATATGTATCTCACCATCTGAGACTGCCGATGCATACCAGCAGGAATCTTTCAGCATACAGTCCATATGTTCCCTGCAGCGTGCGCACTCTTTAAAACAGCGCTTTTTGCCTTCCACTGCAAGCACTGCCCCTCCGGCTTTTAATCTCGGTCCCGGTATGCTGCCTCCCTTGGTATCTATTACGATATTAGCCTTAAACCTTCCGAAGCATAAGCCCTCCACTTCCTGTGCCTGCATCCATTCATATGCATCCCTCGTCATAATGCTGATCTGCCTGTCTTTGTCAAAACAGTGGCGGTCTCCTTCAATCCCCCTGCCTTTTAAAACTTTCACAGCATCCTTTTCGATGCCGGGCTTCCCCCTTTCTTCAAATATCCGCAATCCGCTGACTTCCTGCTCTTTCATTACAGGCACCTCCGATCAATATATCATTATTCATGGTATTATCATATCCAAATTATACAATGTTTTATATGCAAAGTAAACGAAGGTATCCTATGTGGAGAGAATGCAGAATTTACTATATTTTATTTTTCTCAATAAATTCTGTGATATATGCATGCAATTGCTCTAAAGCCATTTTCTCGACAGGATAATGACTTCCGTTTTCCAGCCTCTTTATAGTCACTGGGACGTTCCTGATTCTGTTCAAAAAAGGTTCGCTCAGATAAAGCGGGGTCCATTTGTCATTTTCAGGCTGTGTCAGCAAAACCGGACAGATATCAAATTTTTCCGGCTCTGTTTCTGGCTGGTAAGTCATGTAAGAATGAATAAATTTCATTGGTACACGGTTCCCCGCAGATGATGGATCTGACAGCATTTCTTTCAGACAGTTTTCATTATTGCAAAGTGCTGACATTTTAGAGCAGACGGACATTTTCATCTTCATGCCTCCCATGCCTGTCTTTACAGCCAGCCCTGCAAGAGGGGTTCCCATATGTGACCAGAAAGCATTATTCGCTGTTTCATTTCGGACCAGTTGGCTTCTCTGATCCAGAAATGTCATGCCTATGATTCCTTTTACCTTTTTGTTTTTGCATGCAGCATGGTAAGTCTCCATCCCACCCGCAGATAAACCATAGAGAAAAACCGGGCGGGAATCTCTGGTTAATTCGTAGTCTATATAGTCACTTCCAAGCTGCACCCAATCGTCGTAGCTAATCGTTTTCTTCTGTTTTATCTCTGTAACGCCATACAGGGGCATATCAATTGCAATCACTTCATATCCATCGATAGCAAGCGGTCTGCCTATGATTGTAGTCATTTGACGGCCATTCGTTCCGACTCCATGAAATAAAATGATCTTAACTTTTGCATCCGGATTTCTGTATGCATCCAAGTGAACGTTATTCCCATGCCAGTCCCAGTGTTCCTCCTGTGGCAGAAATTTTCCTTTAAAATGAAATTCCTCGGGAAGGTAAGACATGATTTTCTCCCAGCTTTTTTGTTCTGAATAATCCATACAATGTTCTCCTTTTATTTTTATAAGTTTAAACATATAAACTTGTTTTGTGAAAGATAACACCTCACAATGGAGGTGTTCTTTACTTCATTTGCTCAATATCCTTTTCGATAGATGCAGTCAGATTTTTCAACTGGTCAAGTGCGGTCTTCAAATTCAACTGATAGTATCTTTCTTTTCCTTCCTGACGGACCATTACTAATCCGGTATCCAGCAGTAATTTCAGATGGTGTGATACTGCCGGACGGGACAATGATAACTTTTCAGTAAGTGAAGATACACTTAACTCACGGTTTTCAAACAAAAGCTGTGTAATCTCCTGACGTCTCTCATCCTGAAGCATTGAAAATATAGGAGCACATTCCTTCATGTAAAGCATCGTCTTCTTACTCATAGGTTCTCCTTTTGATATAGGTTTATATGTTTAAACATATATTAGCATCTTATCATATAAAAATCAAGACGGTGATAAAAAATCATTCATTTTCATCCATTCGCTTTACGAATACAGTCTGCAAGTGTCCTGCAGAGCTGTGAAACATCCAGTGGTTTGCTGACATGGGCGTTCATTCCGGCTGCAAGGGCCGCAGAGATATCTTCATTGAATGCATTGGCTGTTGTGGCAATGATTGGAATTGTGAGGGCCATAGGATGGTCTGATGCACGAATACATCTCGCAGATTCATGACCGTCCATGACCGGCATCTGGACATCCATCAAAATGGCGTCGTAATCACCGGGAGCAGAATCAAGGAAGGTATCCAGTGCCTGCTTCCCATCCTCCACGCAGTCAACCTCAGCCCCGTTCATGCGCAGCAGGGTTGCTGTAATCTCCTGATTGAGTATATTATCCTCTGCCATCAGCAGAGAGAAACCATCCAGAAGTTTTCCGACAGATTTATCTTCTGCTCCGGCAGGCAAATGCCCTTTTTGTACCAGCGCCGACTTGATTGCGGCATAAACAGAAGAGCGGTAGAGGGGCTTTGGAAGAAACCCATTCACGCCCGCGGCACGTGCCTCTTCCTCCACTTCTGAAATATCATATGCCGAAATCATCACAATAGGGATGTTATTTCCCACTTCCCTGCGGATACGGCGGGTCACCTCGACACCGTCCATATCCGGCATTTTCCAGTCAATGAGGCAAAGGTCTATATCCCGGCCCTCCCTGTGTGTCTCTTTTACCTGTTTTATAGCCCCGGCACCGGACTGGTACCATTTAGCATCGATCTTTATTTTTTTCAAAAGAACCGCTGTCTGCTCACAAACCTGCTGTTCATCGTCCACAATTATCGCCCGCAGCCCCTGCTGTGCAAAATCAGGCTCTGTCAGACTGCTCTCTTTTCCCTTTTTAAACGGCAGATCAACAATGCATGTAGTTCCCACGCCAGGTTCGCTCTCTATCTGGATCTGGCCGTCCATCAGGGTGACCAGATTACTGGTGATGGACATCCCCAGCCCTGTCCCCCCATAACGTTTCGCAATAGAGGCATCTGCCTGTTCAAACGGCCGGAATATTTTTGCGACGGCCTCCTTCGTCATACCGATTCCGGTGTCAGAAAGAATAAAACGAAGAATATCTGTCGTGTTCCCATTTCTATGGCGTGAGACATCCAGCCGGATTGCGCCTCCCGGTGAAGTAAATTTCACTGCGTTGGAGCTGAGATTCAAAAGGATCTGGTTAAGCCGCAGCGAATCGCCGATAAAAATAGTATCTTCCCCGAATCCTTCCATTGTTTCCTCAAACTCTATCCCCTTTTCTTTCGCCTGCGCGTAAACTGTGGACACAAAACCATTGACCACCTCAAAAATATCAAAAGGTTCCTTCTGCAGCACCATCTTGCTGCTCTCAATCTTTGACATATCGAGTACATCATTAATCAGCATAAGTAAATGTTTAGAGGAAATATTAATTTTAGAGAGACAATCCTCTACTCTGGCGGGATCTTTGACTGAAGCTGCCGCAATGGTGGTCATACCTATGATTGCATTTAAAGGGGTACGTATCTCATGGCTCATCCGCGACAGAAATTCACTCTTTGCCATGTTGGCACGCTCCGCCGCCAGCATAGCGTCCTGCAGGGCCTGACGGGACCGTACCTCATCTGTCCGGTCAGAGAACACCGTAATTAACTGAGGAGTATTTAAATCTTCGACCCGGTAGACCCGGATCAGCATCCAGCATTTTTTCTGGTCTGGTTTCGTGTACTCCACCAGTCTTTCAAACGGGGAATTAAATTGAGGATCTCTGATTCCCTCCTGAATCGCCAGAGTGTCTTCTTCTGACAGCCCCTTGTAAAGGCTTTCTACATTCGGCATATATATCCCAAGAATCCTCTCCAGATTAAGCCCCCGGTAATTGATAACGCCTGTGTTGGCATCCCTGATAATGAATGCATCATCAATGCTCAGCGATAAATTATCAAAGAGCCTGTTCCGGTAAACCAGTTCTTTCCGCTGGCGGTGCAGAACATATTGGGAAACCAGCAGTACGATAATCATCAGCCCCATCAGCACGATAGATCCGGTCAGATTGGTGATCCGCAGTTTCTCTGAAGTCACTCCATACCCCACCTTTTTTGCCTGGGCAATCCCAATAATATCTTCTGTATGGCGAAGTGCCTGATCATAGAGAGGCTGCAGATGTTCCTGGGCATAGTTTTCTATATTTTCCTCCGTAAGCTCCTGCTGTTCACAAAAGGCCAGATAAAGCGTCTGTTCTGTCCGCAAAAGCGCCAGTGTATTCTTAAGCTCTAATACATCTTCTGAATCGCCCAGATATAATTCCTCAATCCGGGAAACAGGTTCTTCCAATAAAGCTGAAAGTTCCTCTAGCTTGCTGTCAGCAATCGCCACATCCTCACTGTTGTGATGGCGCTCCAGCCGCCCTGTCCGAAGGCTCATTTCTGATACATAAAGCTTTACATCACCGGCAGAAATCACCACTTCAAAGGGATGGTTCGATATAATCTCTGTCTGCGCCGCCAGTTTGGCGGAGTTATTAATAGTCATGGCCAGAAAGCAAAGCATCAGCAGAATTAAAATTCCTGTACTGATCACACTTATCCGCTGGCTCCGCCCTACAGAGTTCTTTTTATCCCCCATAATTTTTTGCATCTGTCTTAACTCCTTGCCTTTCCGGCTGCATACTATTCCTTTCCAAATATCTGCCGCCCGTTCATTTTTTTACCTTTAAGTCCATATCATCCGAATGGGTACCTGCATAGGCATTCTGCACCGCAGAATCTGCAGATTCCATAAGCAGTTCAAATTCTTTCACGGGAAGCGGTTTAGAAAAAAAGTATCCCTGCATACAGTCACAGCCGATCTCCCGCAGGCGCTCCAACTGCTCCGCTGTCTCGACACCCTCTGCCACCACATCGAGTGACATCAGGTCGGCAAGGTTTATAATGAAACGCATAATCTCCTGATTGACCGGAGTTACCGGATCATTCTGGATAAATTTCATATCCAGCTTTAAAACATCGACCGGCATCTTATGGAGCATATGCAAAGATGAATATCCGCTTCCAAAATCATCCATCTCCACGACGAACCCCAATTCCCGCAGATTGCTGACAGTCTCGATAATCTGCCGTGGGTTTTCAGTATAGGCACTCTCGGTAATTTCCAAATGAAGCCTTGCAGCCGGCAGGGCGTATTTTCGCAGAAGCCCCGTTAAAATGTCTGCCAGATCTACATTATAGATATCCGCCCGGGACACGTTTACAGAAACAGGCAGGGGAGGCATCCCCCTATTCTCCCAGTCACACATAACAGCACATACTTTTTCCCAGACATACTGGTCCAGCCTTGTAATAAATCCGTTACGCTCAAACAGCGGTATAAACACAGCCGGGGACTGCTGCCCCCACTGCGGATGGTTCCAGCGGACCAGAGCTTCGGCTCCATCCATCCGGCTGTACCTGATATTGTATTTCGGCTGAAGATAAATCTCAAACTGCCCCAGATTCAGGGCCGACTCCATGCTATCAACGATTTCCTGCTCCTTTAACAGTTTTCTGCGAAGGACATCATCGTAATATGCAAAATACTTCTTGTACTGTCCCTTGATACTCCGGGCAGCCAGCAGTGCACGGTCACACATATGTTCTACGGGGACCTCCCTGTTCTCCACCCGGTAAATCCCCCATTTCATCACTATATTCTGTGTCTGGGACATGGCATTGAGCCGGGCGCAGGCATCCTGAAACATACTGACTGTATACTGCCACTTATGCTCTATGATGCATGCAAACTGATCTGCATGGAAATGGCTGCAAATCCCCTTTCCACGGGTCATCTCAGTATACATCTGTGCAGCCATGCAAAGAATGCGGTCCCCTGCTGGAATACCAAATACATCATTGACAAGCTTAAAATTAACAATATCCGAGCAGATGATATCATACTCTTTATCCGGGTTCTGACGCAGGAGTTCCTCCACCTTCTGACAGAAAAAGCCTTTACTGTACAGTCCTGTCAGCCGGTCATACTGATACTCATTCACCAGCGCAGCTGTTTCCCGCAGATGAATAATATTTGCAACCCGGTGCAGGATAATCTGCGGCCTATAGGGCTTGGGCACAAAATCGGCGGCACCACAGGACAAAGCCGTTACCTCTTCAGATTCCCTGTCATTTTGTGTCGTAACAATTACCGGGATTGACGAGAATTCCGGTGTGTCCTTGACGGCAGTAAGGAACTCATATCCGTCCATAACAGGCATGACAAGATCCAGCAGGATGAGAGAAAAACTTCCCGCATACTGCTGTAAACATTCAAGTGCTACCTTCCCGTTTTCCGCCTCCACAAGGTCATAGTCAGGCTTCAGTATCTCACACAGGAGACCACGATTGAGTGCGTTATCTTCTACAACAAGAATTTGTTTTTTTACCATTACTGTCACAGAATTCACCTCTTTACACAGAATGCATCTGATCTGGCCCTGTCTTTATTGCTCACATACATATGTCATTGTTCATATACATATATGATTGAGTATAGCAAATACAAAAGGAAATAGCAACTCTCTATGTAAGCTTAATCACATGTAAACTTAAAGAGATTATAGAAACACAGCATAAAAAATGTTATACTAAATTCACTATCTATTGAATGGCCATTGAAAACGGAGGAATAAGTTTGGAAAACAGTGTAGAATTACGCAGGGTGGTTTACAGCGTCCTGCTTACCCAGATACAATTCGGTATTTATCATTACCGGGAGAAGCTTCCTAATATAGAAGAAACAAGTACACGCCTCTGTGTATCGATTGATACGGCGCGCGCGGCATACCTCAAACTTAAGGAAGAAGGGTATATAACCCTGTCGAAAAATATCGGTGCCACGGTTAAGGTCAACTATGATGCCAACGAAACTGAGCATTTTATCCAGACCTTTTTTTCCGCACGGGAAAAAGCCATGACCGACCTAAAAAACTCCATACTGCCTTTATTAGGTAATGCCCAGTGGACAGGCTTAAAGAATGCATACCCTGAGACACTGCTGGCAATGGAGCAGCTTTATCATCATGAAAATCCCGTAGTACCCTATGCGATGTTGAAGCACCTCAATCAAAAATACCGTTCCCTTGGAAACAGCCTGCTCATGCGTCTTGTCTGGCAGATTTTCATGTTTCTGTATGATCCCTTTTTTGGTATAGAGGAAAATCTCCAGTATTTTGATCAGTCGAGCGGTTATCTGCCGGAGGTCCTGTCGCTTTGCCGTAATAAAGACTGGTACTCACTGCGTATTGAGGTTAATCAATCTATAGAAAGATTGTCATCTGCCCTTTCACAGTTTTACGAGAACAGGATTACTATGTCCCCACCGGAAACGGAGGTTGCTTTTACATGGAGCTCCTATAAAAAAAGCCAGCAGCTTTGTTATTCCATTGCCATGGAACTGCTCATATCAATCAGCCGGGGAGTCTATCCGGCCGGAAGTCTGCTCCCATCGCAGAAGGAACTTGCAAGGCAAAAGGGTGTTTCATTAAGTACCATGCGCAGGGCACTAGAACTCCTTGGCAGCGTCGGGGCGATAAAATCCACCAAATATGTGGGAACACAGGTCCTTTCCTTTGATCAGGCAACAGAAAACAGTGATTTTACTAAGCCGGTCCTCCAGAGACGTCTAATCGATATGGCTGAAAGCATTCAAATGTTCGCATTGTCCTGTCAAAACGTCTCCCTGCTCACGCTCTCGTCTTCCGGCTCCGATTTAGCAGAAGTACTGTGCCGGCAGTTAAGAGAACACAGACAGTTTCAGCGCGGTGAAACCTTATCTTATTTTATATTAGACTTAATCGGAAAATCGGCACCCTGTCAGGCTATCCGCACCGTTTATTCCGAGCTGCTCCGCCAATTCTTTTGGGCCTATGCACTACGCGGAATGGAAAAGGACCAGAATATTATCAATACCATGTACGCCCCTTATTTTGATTCATTAATCGGGTCGTTAGAAAACTTGGATTATTCTCAATTTTCTGCCAGTCTGGAGGCACTTATTGTTTTTGAACTTCGCAAAACTTTAAGTACTATGTCCCGGCTTGGTATACCGGGAGTTGAAAATATTCTGGTCCCGGATACAAACGTTAACTGAGAAAAAAGACCCTGTGGTTCATTTTTACCGCAAGGTCTTTTTTCGTATAATCTATTTTGAGTCATTCTCTTTTCCCTGTATCCGTTTATATTCTGTAATATCGATACAACTGATCAGATACGCGCTGCTGCCGCCCCATTTCATGGTGGAATACTGAACTTTAGTCCAGACGTTATACTGTGGGTTGTAGACTTCCACTGCACCGGTCAGGGGACATGCTTCACATGGAATACTCCTGCCGAAAAAGGCCTGATGGCAGGTCATGCCTGTTTTGGCATACGGGTCAAGCCGGAGTGTCTTTTGATTCAGATACAGCAGTTCATAGTTGTCCTGCCTGATGGCATAAATATAGGCATTCTGCATATCAAGTATCGTGTTGAGCTGGACCAAAATCTGTTCATTACGGTCCGACTCACGCTTTTTCAGTAAAAATGTAGTCAGAATCTGGGCAATCAGCGAGAGTGTGCCTACTTCCTCCTTATTCCACATCCGCAGTCCCGTGCATTCATCGAACCCAATGAAGCCACGGAATTCTTTCCCGTCATACAGCGCACACTGTAGTGTTGAGCAGATATCCTGACTCTCAAAAAGCCGGGTTTGTTCAGGCGTGAGGGACCGGATATCCCGACAATAAAAAACAGATTGATCCTGAAACAGTTCCTTATACCCTTTCACATTTTCATAGGGATAGTGCTGTAAGAACTCCTTCTGGGGCTTAATTCCTTCATTGCACCATTCGTATGTATTGTCGACATATTCTCCATCATCGCTGTTTTCGAACACATAGGCCCTGCTCACATCGAACCGTCTGCCTACGATTTCCAGAATCGCATCCACGGCTATATCGATATCATTTGTATCATACAGGATCTGGAATACATAATTAACCAGATCCCCACATTTGCCCCTTGGAGCTTCATCTGAATCAATGGCGGCGCCCAAAGATGAGTATCCGATCCTGTCCACAGCCTCCATACTCTTGGCATCAAACCGGACATACCGGTTTTTCCCCAGGCTTTTTGCCTGATAAAGTGCCAGATCCGCACAGTGGTAAAGGGTCTGATAATCAGTACCATCTAAAGGATAAATTGACAGTCCAATACTGCAGGTCACCTTAATGGGCTGTTTTTCTCCCTGAAAAAGCTGTTGGAACATCTCTAACAGCTTCCTTGCCTTTTCCTCGGCAACCTGAGCGGAAGGAAGGTCTTTCAGGAACATCGCGAACTCGTCCCCGCCGATCCTGCCTATCACATCTGTCTTTCGCGTCAGCTTCTTCATCCCCGCCGCCAGTTCTGTCAGTACCGCATCTCCCAAAAGATGTCCCTGTCCATCGTTCACTGATTTGAAATTATCTACATCAATGATAAACATAGCACCAACCGACTTGGGATTTCCTGCCAGATACCGCTTTGTCCTCTGCTCTGTTTCAGCATGATTATAAAGTCCGGTAAGGGCGTCCAGCTCCGCGCGTCTGCGCAGGTCTTCCACCATCCTCTTTTCTTCATCAATGTCAGAAATGGTCCCTACTGCACGGAAGGGGACATTTTCTGTGCTGAACTGGGTAGTAGCCCTTATCCGGCACCAGATGTACCTGTCTTCCAATGCCCGGATGCGGACGTCAATAGATGAGTTGGGTGCACCCTTTCTGACTGTTTCCATAAACGCGGCCATAGGATCAATATCATCGGGATAAAAGTTATGCAGAATTTCTTCCTTCTGCAGACTTCCATCATAGCGCGGGGCATATCCAAACTTTTCCAGCCAATTAGGAGAAATAGATATGGAATCTGAGGTAAAATCCCATTCGAAAATAATATCGGAGGATTGGCTCATAATAATTTCCAGATGTTCCAATGACAGGCGCAGCTTCTCCTGTGCATCCCGTACTTCAGTAAGATCCAGAAAAATACAGAAAAAACGTTCTTCCTGTTCGTCCCCAAAAAGCTGGGCACTATTGGCTGTCCACTTGTAGGTACCGTCCTTGCACAAGACACGATAGCTTAAGGAAAGTTTATTTCCTTTGTTCATTTGCCGGTCGACCTCTATAAGAAAATTCTGCCGGTCTGACGGATGAACCAGGCTGAGGAACTGATTTTGAAACCTTTCATCCAGTTCTTCCCTGGTAAATCCGAACATATTAAGAAAACCATCATTGACCTCAATAATGGTATAAACGCTGTTATTCCTGCATTGCATGACTCCGCCGGGAATAAGATTTAAGAGGGCCTCACATTCAGGGCTGAGCCCTTTCAGCAGTCTTCTCATGTTTGCCTCCTCACGATCCCAAATCCGCCTGCCGCTCTCATTACGGTTACCGGATTACTATCCGCTATGATAAAATAGCTTTTTCCAAAAACTCTCTAATTGTTCATATACATATTTATTTGCTATTTAGTATATCAAAAGGCTCAATAAATATCAATAGGGCATGAAGAATCACTGTCATTCAAATACTCCTGAAGCTGTTCCTTCCAGTACCGGCTGTCTTCCTCAGATTTCCTGTATTATTATACCTTTTTATATTATAAATGTAAACAAAAGCCACTTTTATTACAGCATATCTCCTCTTTATATAGAATTTATGCAGATTTTTGATAGGTAAAGGAAATTTTTGTTGACACCTGCCAAAACAATGCTATGATTACATCATGTGATATTATAAAAAGCAGGGGGCGACGTGATGGATTATAATAAGATAGTACAGGGTATTCTTGATATCGGAGAAGCGATGCTTGTGTGCGGAGCAGAGAATTTCAGACTGGAAGACAGTCTTTACAGGATGTGCAGGAGTTATGGATTTAAGCAGTATGATGTGTTTGCCATCCCCAGCAACATCCAGATAACGGTAGAAACGCCGGAAGGTGAAATCATTACCCAGATCCGGCACATTGAATCGACCGACATTGATTTCGACAGGCTGGACTATCTGAATAATCTGTCCAGATTTGTCTGTCAGAATAAACCGGATGAACAGCAGATGCGCGAAAAGTATGAAGAGGTCATGAACAGGCCGCCGCAGAAGCCATATACAAAATATTTTGCTGCTGTAATGGGTGGTACCGGGTTTGCGGTCTTTTTTGGGTGTAATTTTCAGGATGCAATTGTTGCAGTAATTGTATCGCTTATGATCGTTATCGTGGGAGGGTGGCTTAGCAAAAGGGAAGAAAACCTGATGGTATATAACCTGATCCTGTCTTTTTTCTCGGAGGTTATCATTCTTCTGTCGGTCCACCTCGGACTAGGGAGCCATCCTGAGAGAATTATGATCGGTATCGTTATGCTGCTGATCAGCGGGCTTAGTACTACGAACGGGATTCGGGATGTGCTCCAGAGGGATTTCATCTCCGGCTCGATCAATATCATGAATTCGATACTCGGTGCTGCCGGTATCGCATGTGGTACTGCGCTTGCCCTTCTTCTTTTCAAAGAGGTATCACCGGAAGGCTATATATTGAACAATAACCTTACCATCCAGTTGATATCCTGTACGGTTGCCTGTATCGGATTTGCCTTCTGGTTTAAAATCCGCGGAAGGCAGGTTGTCTACTCAGGTGTAGGTGCATTCATCACATGGGGGATTTATGTGGCAGTCTATTATTTCTGGCCAAGCAACTTTTTAGCAACACTGGTGGCATCCGTCTTCGTTGCACTTTATGCGTTTATCATGTCCCGAATTAACCGGGCGCCGTCCACAATCTTTCTGACCGCCTCCGTATTCCCGCTGATCCCGGGACCCAATCTCTATTATATGATGTACGGATGTGTGAGCAGGGACTATAATATGGCAATTGATGAAACGATTATTCTGCTTGTCACTTGTCTGGCCATCGCTTTCGGATTTAACATCGTAGATATCCTATCGAGGTCAGTGATGAAACTTTTAAAAAGAGACTACCATATAGGGAAGAATTCGTAGTCAGAATAGAAATGATTACATAAGAACTTATTTTTACCAGAAAAGCTATCGTATCCGTGCTGAATACGATAGCTTTTCTTTTTTATTCATCCTTCATAAATGTAATAGACACATCCTTCGGCAGCGCCAGTTTGCATTCCACTTCAATGCATTTGATAACCCCTGCGATAGCAGGGCAGGATGCATGTCCCGGCATGTGCTCTTCTGCATATTCATACAACGGTCCGGTTCCCGGTTTCCCCAGACAGACATCATATGCATCCCATGTGTCACCCAATACCTCTGTCATCTTCGCAATAGATTCGCAGGCAGATGAGATTTTCACCTGTACTTCCATCCCGTCCTCTGACACGGCCTCTACTCTTGTTTCTAAATTACACGGTCCCGGCTGAATCTTTACTTTTGTCATTCGTATACCTCCATTTCGATTACACAGACTTCTGTAAATAGTACCCTAATTATATTCCCTCTCTGCCAGCCGCGTCAATCTAATCTGCATTGACAGAAAGCTTTTCCGCCGGTATAATATTTTTATTACATATGTAAGATTTGGAGGGTGCTTATGAAATCTTTACCTCAGATTACCGAAGCAGAATACGAAGTAATGAAAGTTGTTTGGGCCCGTGCGCCGATCAGTACGAATGATGTGACAGAACATCTGACAAAGATAACCGACTGGAAGCCGAAGACGATCCAGACACTGCTGAAACGTCTCGTAAACAAGGGCGCCCTGACTTATGAGAAGCAGGGCCGGGTGTTCGTCTACACCCCTTTAGTTGGAGAACATGAGTATATCAGCCAGGAAAGCAGTACCTTCCTGAACCGTTTTTTTCACGGCGATATCACTGCTATGGTATCCTCTTATCTGGAAAATGAACACCTGACAGAAAGTGAAATCGACTCGCTTCGTTCTCTCCTCTTTGAGGAAAAGGAATAAGGAGGAAAATAATTTGGCCGCATTCAGCATCCGGTTTTTGATCAGCAATCTCTATATTGCCTTGTTTATAGCCATCTTGTATATGGTGAAACATCTCATGAAGAAGCAGTTATCCGGACGTACGCAGTACCGGCTCTGGTTCTTCATGCTGTTTCTTCTGCCTTTTCCTTTCCTGCCTTTTCAACCTGCCGGTTTTTTCAGGATCTCCTCATGGATTTCCTCGCTGCAGAGGACCTCTTTGCATAATGCAGCTTCCGGGCAGCCCGCGGTTACAGGCCTGAACGTTGCTGCTACGGAACTGACAAGAGATCTCAGTGTATCCGTCACTGGTAATCCTGACCATCTTGGAACGGCAATACTCGGTCTCTGGCTTTTCGGAATAGGTATCATGATTCTATATTTTTCTTATATGAAGATACATATGCACCGGATAGAACGCACTGCACTTCCTCTTCAGAATAAAGAGGCCAAAAGACTTTATGAGGACTGTATGAAGGAACTGTTTATCCGCAGAGAAATACCGGTATACACTACTGCCTATATCAGCTCACCATTTACGGCCGGGATCCTGACCCCCCGCATTTACCTGCCCCTCCATCTGGTTTCAGACTTTTGCGGCAGTGATATGAGGTACATGTTCCTGCACGAGCTCCAGCACTATAAGCACAAGGACTCTCTCCTGAATTTCTTTATGAATCTGTCACTTACCGTATACTGGTTCAATCCGCTTGTATGGTTTGCATTAAAGCGTATGCGCGATGAACGGGAAGTGGCGTGTGACTCTTCCGTTTTGCAGATGCTTGGGGAAGATGAGTATAAGAATTATGGAATGGTCCTATTGAATTTTGCACGGAAGATGTCTGAAAGAACCATTCCTTTTGTTTCAGAAATGGGTGGAAACAAGAGTCATATAAAGGAGCGTATCTTAAATATTGCCTCTTACCACCAGTGCAGCACTAAGGAAAAGGTAAAAGGCATCTGCATCTGTATACTGGCAGCTGCCCTTTTGTTTACCTTTATCCCGCTGCTCCCTGCCCATGCCGAAAGCAGCGATTACGCCCCGGTCCCGGCAGGAACAGAAGACATCTCCTATGCAGACCTGCGTTCCCACTTTGGAACATATGATGGAAGCTTCGTGCTTTTTGATGCCTCTTCCAAGCATTGGACAATCTATAATAAGGGCCTTGCACAGACTCGTTTTTCACCGGACTCTTCCTATAAAATATATGATGCACTGCAGGGTCTGGAGGCCGGGATCATCACACCCGGAAATTCGCAGATGGCTTGGGATGGAAGTACGTACCCATTCGATTCCTGGATGGCAGACCAGAATCTGGATACTGCCATGCATAACTCAGTCAACTGGTATTTCCAGTCCATTGACAGCAGACTGGACAGAGCTTCCGTAAAAGAGTACCTCCACAGAATCGGTTATGGTAATGAACAGGTGTCCGGGGACCTTACCACCTACTGGCTGGAATCTGATCTAAAAATTTCGCCTTCTGAACAGGTGGCTCTTTTGAGAGACTTCTATTATAACAAATTCGGGTTCGCCCCGGAAAACATTGAGGCAGTGAAGAAAGCAATTCTCACTGCCTCTGGCCCTGATGGCTCCCTGTATGGAAAGACAGGCACCGGGCAGATCGACGGGCAGGAAATCCGGGGCTGGTTCATTGGATTCATTGAGCGGTCCGAGAATCCGGTCTTCTTCGCCTGCTATATACAGGATGAGGAAGAAGCTACGGGAAGCAGGGCCTCCGATATCACATATTCTATACTGAAAGACATGAATATCTGGACCCCGGAGCCATAAGACTAATCATCGTTTCTGCTTTTTGTCAGGCTTCTTCCAAAACCCTTTCCACATCAGCCAATGCCGGCATTCCCGACTGGGCCCCGTATTTCTGTACGGAAAGCCCTGCTGCCGCATTGGCAAATCTCAGTGCCTCTTTCTCACTCATATTTTTAGATAGCCCCACGCAGAAGGCGCCATTTAAAGTATCCCCTGCCCCCGTTGTGTCCTTCACATCCACCTTCATGGCCGGAATGGTAATGATCCCCTCTTCTTTAAGGTTTACGCTGACCCCTTTTTCTCCCCGGGTCACGACCAGTTTTTCGGGGTAATGCATAAGAAGGTCATCCATGCTTTCTGCTTTTTCTCCCCAGATTACTCCTGCTTCATGCTCATTTGGTGTCATATAGGTGATCATATCCAGAAGCTCTCTGTCCAGTGTTCTCGCCGGCGCAGGGTTCCAGATGATCTTCTTATTGCATTTATGACACATACGGATCACATACTCTACCGTTTCTTCCGGTATCTCATTTTGTAGGACAATGATATCGGCTTTCAGTATACTTTCCCTGTTGGCCTCTGCATAAGCTATACTGACACAGTCATTAGCCCCTGCTATGATCACAATCGTGTTATCGCCCTCACCGACAGTTATGACAGCCTGTCCCGTTGGCACACCCTCCACAGTCTGTATTTTTTCTGTATTTACTCCACACGATGACATATGGTCAATCAATTCTTTTCCAACCGCATCATTTCCTGTGCAGCCGTACATCGTAACACTGGCCCCAAGTTTTGCCATCGCAACTGCCTGGTTTGCCCCCTTTCCACCCGGCTGGTACTCTATCCCGCCGCCCGCGATTGTTTCTCCTTTCCGTGGAATCCTGTCCGCATGAACAATCATATCCATGTTCATACTTCCTACTACAGCTATTTCCATATTCTTCTCCTATCTTAATGCATTTGTAAGTTCTTCCCGGAACAAGATGCTGCCCGGCAGGTTCAGCCGCTCTGCCACCTGTGCAATCTGTGGCTTTTTGATTCTGGACTCCTCCACAATCGCAGAGTTCCAGAAAATCTCCTTGGCAGTTCCGTCCGCTATAATGTTCTTGTGTGCCATTGCTACAATCCTCGGGAAATTTTTTGCAACAAAATCCATGTCATGCGTTATGGCAATCACACCGGTCCCATCCCTTTTCAGTTCTTTGATAATATTCTCAAGAATCTCATTCCCCCGCTTATCCTGGCCAGCCGTCGGTTCATCCAGAATCAGGTATTTTGGCTGTGTCGCGATAATCGCTGCAATTGCTACAAACTTCCGGATTGCATAAGGAATATCAAGAGGGTTCATTTTCAGATAATGACTGATTCCTGTCATTTCAATCGCCCTGCTGCTTCTCTTTTTCACCTCTTCTTCTGAAAGCTTCATATAACGCGGCATATATTCTATCTCTGCAAGCGCCGTACTATTGAAGATCTGGTCATCTGGATTCTGGAAGACATATCCCACCGTTTTCGAAATCCACGCACAGCTTTTTTCCTTTGTATTCACGCCGTCAACCAGCACATCCCCCTTCGATGGCTTATTCAGACCGTTCATCAGCTTCACGGCTGTCGTTTTCCCCGCACCATTCTGCCCGACGATCGACAGAAGTTCTCCGTCCTTTATAACAAGATTCAGACCCTCATTTGCCACATATCCGTTCGGATAGGCAAAGGAAACATCCTTAAGTTCAATTGCCATCAGTCATACGCCCCCTTTCCCTGACAAGCCTGACCGCCTGTTCTACTGTAATCGGAATCTCCGGAAGCGGCATCCCTGCCCCGCCCATCTCATGCCCCCACACTGCTACCTGGGGAATCAAAGCACCATAATCCAGTAATTCCATTCTGGAGAGGATATCCTTCGTCTCACCTGAGCACACAATCTGTCCCTTCTCCATCACGATAATCTCGTCACAATACTCTGCAATCAGATCGATTTTATGTTCAACCAGAATGATTGTTTTTCCGGCCTGTTTCAGCTTTCTGATAATCTCAAACACGTTTTCCGTCCCCTGCGGGTCCAACTGGCTGGTTGGCTCATCAATGACAAGCATATCGTTATCCATCACTATGATGGATGCGAATGCAACTCTCTGCCGCTGGCCCCCGGAAAGCTCATTCGGGTTTTTTGTCATCAGATCCTCTATCCCCAGCAGTTCCAGCACATCCTCCACCTTCCGGATGATCTCATTTTTTTCAACTCCAAGATTCTCCAGTCCCATCGCCACTTCTTCGAAAACAGTACTTTTGATCCCGCTCATCTGATTAAACGGATTCTGAAAAACATAGCCAATCTTCACTGCCAGTTCTTCTACATTATGCTCCTTGATGTCTGTCCCGAAAACCTTCGCGCTGCCTTCCAGCTCACCATTATAAAAGTGGGGAATCAGCCCTCTGATCAGATTACACAATGTTGTTTTTCCTCCGCCGTTTTCACCGATCAGGCCATAAAATTTCCCTTCTTCAAACTGGAAATTGATTTCTTTCAGGGCATATTCATCCGTCAGAGGATACTTATAATTTACGTTCTTAAATTCTGCAACAACCATCTTCAATCCTCCTTATCCGAATACCTGATAAATCTTAAATACAACCAGAAGTACAAAACAAATATCTGTCAGAATCACGACAACCTTTTCTGGGAGCGGCACCGGCCGCAGTTCTCTTAAAAAGGTGTGTCCGCATTTCACGGAAAAAGCTCTCGCATCCATCGCAATTGATTTTTCTTCCGTACTTGAAATAGCTCCAAGGACAAGCGGTCCCAGAATCGGGAAAAATGCTTTAATTCTGTTAAGGACATTCCCTTCTGTCTCAATGCCGCGGGCTTTCTGGGATTCCATGATCAGGTCCGTGTTCTTTTTCAAGTCAATAATTGTCTGAAATGAGGCCAGCACAATATACGATATTTCATGCGAAACGCCCTTTTTTTCCAACGCATACATCAGGTCCCGCATCTCTGTCGTTACAAAGAACAAAACGATTGCACCGGAAAATCCAAGCAGGTAGGAAGCTGTGTTCAAACCGTTGATGAGCGCTTCCTTTGTAACAGGAAGCACCCCGAACAGTTCAAATAATACCGTCGTTCCGGACACGGAAAACTGACGGATGACCAGTGTGAAAAATCCAAAGATCAGTACAATCACACTGAATGGTTTCATAAACTGTTTTCCCCGTCCAACTGCAAACGCAAGTATACAGAACAGGATACACAGGCTGAATCCATATTTCCAGTTATTCAGCAGCATACTGGAAAATCCGAGGGCCAACAATATATTCAGTTTTGACAAAGGATTAAAATTGATAAACCAATTGTCAAACTTCTGATATTCCCGAAATGAATCAATAAAACTTTTCTCCACGCTTTTCACTCCTTATTTTTTGATATAAACATTTCCAAGACGCAGTTTCACAAGGAACCGGTTTGGCATACTCTTCAGGATAAAGAAGGTTGCCAGAATTGCCAGGAATTTATCCGCAACATCCATACAGATCGCTGCGACCATTTCTGCCAGGAATTTCGGCAGCCCGACTACAGAATGCAGCGGAATTGCAAAAAGCGCTGTTGTATCCGTTGCAAAGTTGAAACCAAACAGAATCCATGTAATGCAGGAGTTCATGACTCCCCCGATCAGTGCAAATAAGAATGCGGCCAGGATGGACTTCCATAAGGTACAGAATACTTTCCGCTTAGACAGGTATGCTGCCAGTACACCATAGATTGCACTGATGACCCCGTACCAGATATATGTAGGATATGTAATCGAATTGATGGTATTAGAAATAACACCGACTACTGCGCCGGGCAGTCCCCCACAGAGGGCACCCACCACGATGGTTCCTATCGCGTCCAGATACACCGGCAGTTTCAGGAGCATCGCGATTTGTGCTCCGATAAAGTTAAGTGCCACGCCGATAGGGATCAGAAATACTGATAATTTGTCCATTTTTTTCATATTGATTTTCTCCTTTTCCTTTTATCTTGTCAGCTTCTCAACCAGGTCCTCCAGAAGATTATCCCGGTTGATATAATATACATACTTATAAAAGTGGCCGTCTTTCCTGACTGAATACCGGTTGTCATATTCCGGAACCGGGGCATATTCGATCCGGTCATTCATCAGGTCTTTCCCAATCAGCCAGCCGACTGCCGTCACATCCCATATCGGCCTGCTCCAGGTTTTCCCTGCACCGCATGAGACAGCCTCCTGTTCCGTAAAATCTGCCAGATAATCACAAAGTGGATTTTTCCCCCGCAAATGAGTTTCCAGTTCCGGCCCGCTGACGGTAAATGCAGAAACCACACCCATACACGGAAGCTGGACGAGAGGGACCCCGCATCCGAATACAACCCTTGCACCTGCAATGTCCTGATACAAATTATATTCCCTGTTATTGGGCCAGTCATGGGCATTTCCGCCCAGCCAGACAAGAACGATCCGATTGATAATCTCCGGGTTCATCAGAATTGCAGATGCAACATTTGTTATGGCTGCAATCGCTACCACATACAAGGGATGCTCTTCGGAATAGTTCATGGCACGCTTGGCGAGATCTCTGGCTGCGTCTGAAACCACGGGTGTATGTTCATCCTGCAGGTAGTCTTCTGAACCTTTATAAACACTCCCGTACATATCCTCCCGTCCCATCAGTTCCAGCACATGTCTAATTTCCTCATAGCTCTTTTCCATGCCATCCTTCGGCCCGTCTGACTTACAGTTTGTAAAGGGTGCTGCGTAGATAGCTTTTACCCGGACCGATTCTTCAGATTTCAACATATAGGCCAGTGCATACTGGTCATCTATTTCATTGTAAGTATCCGTATCAAGCACAGCATCCACGATCTCACCGGGTTTTTCCAGCCGTTTCAGAATCCGGATATTGCGCTCACTCTGAAACACTCCGCCCTCAGATAGTCCTGCAAACTCCTCCCATTCCTTCTTCAATTCTTCATTTACCATTTAACCTGCCTCCCTTTCATCCTTTTTCAAATATTTTGAATAAATTTCTTCTTCATAGATGTCCACCGCTTTTCTGTCCGGCAGTGCAGGCTGGACTCCATATCTGGTCACACTCAGGCCGGATGCATAGATCGCGAATCCTATAGACTGTATGATGTTCTTGCCCTCGCTGAGATAAACCGCCAAAGCACTTATGAAGGAATCTGCACCCCCTGTCGTATCTACCGGTTCGAACCCTGTCCCTTCAAAATACATGGACGTCCCTGCATTCCTGAAATAACAGCCCCTTGCCCCAAGCGTAACGATCACATTGCCGATTCCCTTTTCAAGCAGCATCTCGGCCTTTTCCTCCAGACTGTTTCCGTTTGGCATAAATATATTTAATTCATGCTCATTCGGTACAAAATAATCAACATACAGGAGAAGTTCCTCTTTAATCTTTTCGACTGCTGATGGTTTCAGTATCACCTCTGTTTTATTTCTCTTGCAGAATTTCATGGTATATTCTGCGATGTCTCCCGGAATTTCCAGAGACAGCAGACAGTATTTTGCACTCTCAAACAAATATTTGAAACGGTTGATGTGGGAAATGCTTAAATTCCGGTTCGCCCCCGGATATACCACAATCGTACTTTCCCCGGACCGCTCTACATTAATGTATGCTTTACCGCTTGGCATTGCGTTATCGAAAAGTACGCCGTCCATGTGCACATGATTCTCCGTCAGGCTCGTATAAAGCTGTTTGCCGTCCATATCATTTCCGAGACATCCGATCATGTAGACCTGACCTCCCAGCTTGCCGACGCCGACAGCCTGGTTTCCGCCTTTTCCGCCTGGATATACATAGACCCTCTCGGCAATCTGTGTTTCCCCATTGACAGGAATTCTGGATACCTCAATCGTCACATCCATATTCATACTGCCTACCACAATGATTTTTTCCCCCTGCTTTGTCTGGGCCGGTTCTGCAATACTTCCCCGCTCTGTAACCGATGGCGGATATCTCCTCATAACCTCAATTTGTTTCTCATTCTGAATCATTTCAGTCAGGTATTCCACCGCATCTCTAGCCATGTTTTCAGCAGGAAGCTTCACTGTGGTTATTCCATTTCCCAGCATCTCCATCAGCCTGTCGTCACCGACTGCAATTACGGACAGTTCGTCCGGAATCACCGTACGGCTTCTCTCCAGCACCTTGCAGACACAATAGGCAATCTCCTGTGACCCGCAGACAACCGCTGTCACGTTCTCGCTCATGCACTGGCTGACCCCATATTTTTCAATCTCTTTAACCGTTTCTCCTTCATATATCCATACCGGCTGTACCGGGAAATTGTTATCCTGCATTGCCTGTTTATATCCATTCAGAATACTTCTTTCGTTTTTGTAAATAATACATGCGATTTTTTGATGCCCTGCCCTGATAAGACGTTCAGCCGCAAGCTTTCCCGCTTCCGAAAGCCGGTAATAGAAAGTTGCTTTCTGCCGTTCATCAAACTCCTTTGTACAGGACAGGTAGACCGATGCATTTTCAAATTTTGTGCCCGTGATCAGCTGCTCTGAATCAAGCAGAATGCCTGCAATCTTTCTGCGCGCCATCTCATCGACACCCTGTTTCATTTCCTTTATCCCGTCCACATAGCTGACAGCCAGATTAAACCCTGCCTCCCGGGCCGCTTTCTCAGCGCTCATCACAAGTGCTTCCCGCTCTCTGTTATCCTTTCTCACCAGAAAACCAAGTAAATGATTCTTCAGACCTTCTTTTTCCCGGTATTTCAAATACGGAACATAATTCTCTTCCTCTATTACCTTCAGGACCTTCCTCTTAGTCTCCTCACTGATATCCTTATCTTTGCCATTCATTACTTTTGAAACTGTCG
The DNA here is from genome assembly GCF_003149245.1 of Faecalicatena orotica. Lineage (GTDB taxonomy): Bacteria > Bacillota > Clostridia > Lachnospirales > Lachnospiraceae > Faecalicatena_A > Faecalicatena_A orotica. Next base: position 487,623 of record NZ_QGDL01000001.1, read on the forward strand.
ATGCAGATACGCCGGCAAGTTTCGCAATATCATTTATATTCATCTTTACCTCCTTTCGTTTATTTTGTTATTCAACAAGTTTAGTAAATTATTTTTGTTGTTTGAATCTTATCATTTTATGAATTTTAAATCAATATTTCTATTGAACGAAAGTATTTTCCGACACATTCAACAAAACCACTGGTTTCCGAAACATTTTTTGCTCCATAGTTTCTGGTAAAATTGCCGATGAAAATTTCTTATATTTTCGCAGAAAAAAAGCGCACTAAAAAAGGGATGAAAACTTATCCCATAGTCTAAGCTTTCAACCCTTTTCGTGCATCTTCTGCCTCTTTACTTTTTCTTTATCGTGAAGTCGCCGCTCACAGATCCAAGGTTAAAGGATGCCCCGCCATCTTTATATGTTCCCCGTTCATCCGCATGTGTCACTCCAAAATCACAGTTAAATGACCCACTTACGGTATCCAGATGGTAAGTAAACCCGTCATTCTCAGGTATCGCCAGTATAAAATCCCCACTTACACTGTCCGTTTTGATTTTATCCGGACATGTACTTGATTCTATCTCTACATCACCGGATACTGTATCGGATTCTACCTTCCGGCAGCTGCCCTTTACATTTACACTTCCGCTCGTGGTATTTGTGTTCAGCTTATCCTCCACTGTCACGTCAAGTCCTGTCAGGCAGCCGCTGGTGCTGTCCATCTCCAGTTTTGCTGTTTTGCACTTTTCCAGTTCGAAATCGCCGGAAGTTGAATTCAGATTAAACCTGTCTGCCGTAATCCCTTTGATGCGTGTGTTTGAGGAAATGGTATCTATTCCCACATACCCCAGCCTTTTCCCTGTTTCCTCTGGGATCTTTACTGTCAGTTCTTTACTCAGGCTCTTTCCCATTGACAGCATTTTTTTCTGTGCCTTCTGGTATTGTATCTTCAGCCTTCCATTTTTGTTGTAATAGTGAAGCTGCTCATTTTCCTTCAAATCTCTTGAAGCCTTCTCATAAAACTGAACCGTATCACCATCATATACTTCAACCCTGACACTTCCACTCATCCAGTTAATATCCAGATCGTTTATCTCGCTTCCGTCTATTTTTCCGGCCCCTGCCTGATATTTTCCGGAATCCGGATAATAATACCCGCTGCTGAATCCGATGTTGAACCAATGGAAATTACCTGTCAAACCGAGTACCAGTATGATGACCAGCGCTGCTGCCGCAACAGACCAGGCTATAATCCGAATGATTGCTGATTGTCTTCTATCCATGTCCCCACCCTACCTTTTTAATTCAAATACAGCTTTCAGAATTCCTTCAACTGCAACACCAATCAGGAAAATCACCCATGTGATGTGCCATGCCATCGTCCAGAAACTAATCAGTATATAAATCACAACGATCAGTGCCCACAATGCACTGCTGATCGCCCTGAATGCCCTTCTGGCGGAATCGGTCTGCTGCTGCCACTCTCTGAATTCATCTACAATAGAGTCATCGGCGCGGTGATAATATGGCTTTGTTAAATTATTATAAATAAGGATTGCTGTTGCCACACCAATCATGCTAAACATCAGTGCCGGGGCAATGCTGTCCTCATAAGCGCTTCCTGACATCAATATCGGAGGTAACAGACACATAATGTACAATGCAACTGCCACGGAAATCCGAAGTGCTGACTTCCTCCTCCATTTGTCCATCTTTTCGTCATATACAGGCTGCATATCCGTATTCTCATTCTGGAGCCCTGCAAGCAGTTCATCCATATCTCCGATAGTTGCAACTGCAATGTTATAGGCAGCCTCCTCCGTCTTTCCTTCTTTTAGCAGATCATGGTATTTGTCGACCAGATTCTGCAGAATCTCTTCCTTTAACTCCACTGTCTTTCTCGTTGGCTTCACATCCCTGAACAGGTGGTCCATATATGCCCTCAGTTTATCTTCCATCTTGCCTCTCCTCTCCACTTTTGATCAGAATATCTATCAGCTCTTTGGCTTCGTCCCATTCTTTCTTCATCTGATCATATGCCTGACGCCCTTCCGGGGTGATTGTATAATAGCGTCTCCTTGCCCCTGTATTCTCGTTTCCCCAATAGGAACAGATATACCCTGCCCCCTCCAGCCTCCGAAAGGCGGTATACAGTGTTGCTTCCTTTAATTCATAATTATTATTTGTCTTCACCTGAATATCCTTGTTAATCTTATAGCCATAGCTGTCCTCCCTTGTCAGGTGTGCCAGGATGATAGTATCTGTATGCCCGCGGATTAAATCTGAAGCGATTGACATATACATACCTCCTTTCTTATACTTACATTTAAACATATGATACCTCGCCTGTCAAGGTATATATTTGAATAAACCAATCCATATGAACAAAGCGGTAATAAAAATACTGCCCATGAATTCTCAGCTTCATGGGCAGTATCTTTATTTCTTAATTTCTTTCTCGGCAGATAATGCCTGCCTTGTCTCATGGATATTCCTGATATATTGCTCCTGGTTCTTTAGTGCAATTGCAGTTACAACTACATCTATGATGGCAAGCATGGCAACGCGGGAACTTGAAGGTTCCTGCTTGTAAGAGGTTTCTCTCGCCCTCACCTCAAAGACCAGATCCGCCATTTTCCCCAAAAGGGATTCTTTGAACGAGGTAATCAGTACTGTCTTGGTTTTATTTTTCTTCGCAATATTTATTACTTCCGCAAAATGCTTTGTAGTCCCTGAATTTGAAAAGATGATAATTAGGTCTTTCTTTCCAAGCAGCGCCGCACGCATTAGCTGAATATGGGAATCTATACACACCCAGGTATTGATGCCCGTCCTTAAAAACTTATTTTCTCCATCGATGGCAACTGTACCTGATCCACCCAGTCCGTAGAACTCTACTTTTCCGCCCCTGCACAAAAGCTGGAGCAGTTCTTCCATATTCTTATAGTTTATATAAGTAAATGTCTGCTGCAATGCAAGAATATGGGAGTTAACAACCTTCTGCGAGATTTCCTGCAGTGAATCGGACTCCAAAATCTCTTCATGTATAATCTTTAATGTTTCATTTGTATAATTGCTTCCCTGTGCCAGAGCAATTTTGAAGTCCTGATAGCCGTCGAAATCAAGCTTTCGGCAAAAACGTACAACTGTCGGTTCTGAAACATTGACCTGCTTTGCAAGGCTCGCAATTGACAGACGCATCGTCTCATCTGAATTTTCCAGAACGTATCCTGCCACTTTCTGTTCTGCCTTGCTTAACATATCAAACAACTCCTGAATACGCAGTAATACTTCATTTTTTGAATGTAAGATCATAAGTGAATCCTCCCCAAAGTCATCCTGTTTTCCGGGATTACACAATTATCTTACCACAGGAAACTGTCAAGTACAATTAATTTCAGACATTCAGCATGTGTTCGGGATTCTTCTCAATCAAAACTTCAACCAGATGTTCTGATACGATTCTGGTAACATTCTTCATTGTTTCTATGGTAGAAGCCCCTATATGAGGAGTCATTGTTATGTCTAGTTCCCGAAGCGGAGATTCTAAATCCAGAGGCTCCTCTGCAAAAGCATCCAGTGCCGCCCCGCGAATCCTTTTTTCCCTAAGCGCCTCAATCAGCGCATCTGTCTCTATAAGGCCCCCTCTGGCGGTATTGACTATAATGACCTCTTTTTTCATCTGTCTTAAACTTGTTTCATTGATTATGCCCTGTGTACTTTCCAACAAGGGCAGGTTAAGGCTGACAAAATCACTTTCCCTGTAAATCTGATTAACGTCATCTACCAATTCCACCTGAAACGCCTTACACCACTTCAGATCAGGAGCTGCATCATAGGCTAGCACACGCATCCGGAATCCTTGCAACAGCTCTACAAACCGCCTTCCAATAGCTCCCAGTCCAAGCACTCCGATCGTTTTCCCGGAAATCTCCACCCCTACCTCTCTTTCCCATCTCCTCTGATCAATCAGGCGGGAATGTTTTACAACTTTCCTTGCCTCGCACAGCAAAATCCCCAGATTCAGTTCTGCAACTGCCTGCGCATTGGCTCCCGGGCAGTTTCCCACATAGATATGCCGCTTTGATGCCTCCGCAACATCGATATGATCCACCCCGGTACCGTTCATATGTATGACTTTCAGCTTCTTTCCTGCCTCCAGAACCGTTTTATCAATCCTGTCTATTCCGCAGACCAGTGCATCATAATCTGGAACTGCCTTTGCTATTTGTTCACTTGACATATTGCTCACAGATGCTCTTTCAATTTCAATTCCTTTCTCCTTAAGTTCCTCAATAATTTCAGGATTATATCTTGCAAATGATTTTGAAGTTACTAACACTTTATACATATTTACCTCCTGGCTCTGCCAGGCATTAAACTTTCTATAATTCAATGTTATACATTGCATTTCTGAGTCTTATGTATTTCACATATTTTTTCTGATATGAAATATGTTTGTCAATATCCGGCTGATATACAAAGTCCACAGCCAGTTCTTTTTCAAATGACAGTTCCTTTAGTACACCAATCCCATAGAGGGCAAAGATAGCCGCACCCATAATAGAACCTTCCGCCATATTGAGCGTAATAATCTTTTTCCCCAGTATATCTGCAAGCATCTGGCACATCGTTTTTGTTCTGGAAAGACCACCGGTAAGAATCAAGTCCGGGCATATTTTCACCTGTTCATGAATAATATTTACAAGCGAAAACAGATCAAACCCAATACTTTCCAGATATGACTTTACAATATCTACAAGAGTGTGCTCATGAGTCAGCCCGTAAATCGTTGCCTTCACCTTCTCATCCCAGTAGGGACTTCTGCACTTAATCAGATAGGGCAGGAATAAAAGATCGTCGCAGGCCGGGGGAAGTTTATACAGCTTTTTGTCTACCACATCAAAAATCTCATCAAAGCTCTTTGCATACGCAAATTCTGCAATATTCCGGATCATCCACTGATATCCATTTCCCACATTACTTAAGATCCCACCATATACCCACATATGATCTGTCACGGCATAAGTCCACATCCGTTGCTCACTGTCCACCACCGGGACAGATGTCAGAACCCTTGCAGCTCCGGAGGTACCCAAGTCAATATTGATGACTCCTTCTTTTGAAGCTCCGCTCCCCAGATTTGCAAGTGGCCCGTCTCCTCCGCCCGGTACAACTTTTATTCCTGATGGAAGCCCCAGCTCTTCTCTCAATTCCTGATTTCTGAACTCAAATACTGCTGCACCTGAAACAGGGCAGGATAACTGCTCCTCTGAAATTCCGATCATACTCAGGGCACGGCTGTCCCATTCCAACTGATGAATATTGAACAGCCCGCTTCCTGATGCCATCGAGTAATCTACAACATACTCACCAATTATTTTTTCCATAATGTACTCTTTAATCGAAATGTATTTATAAGCCTTCGCTGCAATCTCCTGTTCATTCTCCCTGAGCCACATAATCTTGGATAAAGGATACATAGAGTTCAAAGGACAGCCGGTTGCCTCATAGAGATAACTTTTTCCATAGATCATAGAAAGTCTTTCTGCCTGTTCGTCACTTCTGGAATCCGACCAGAGAATCATATGATACAGTGGATGTCCGTTTATATCGACTGGAAAAATATTATACATCTGACTGCTGAATGACATCGCTTTAATACTCTGTCTGTCAACTCCGGCATTCTCAATGCAGGCCCTGACTGTATCTTTGAAATACTTCTCAATTTCACTCGGAGACTGTTCCTGCATATACTTACTCACGAGAATGACATCGTATCTGGTCTGCTCTCTATGCAGGATATTTCCTTCTTCATCGATAATCATGGCTCTCACACTTGATGTTCCGATATCCAACGCAAGGACATTTGTACTCATATATTTTTTACCTCTCTTCCTGACCGGATTCTTTTATGGTTACCTAACTCTGGCGTGCTGCTCTGATATTGGCCGAAAACCGCCTCGCAAGATCAGTAATTGCCCCATAATCACCTGTCTTTGCTCCTGCTGTCAGGCTTCCGCCTGCGCCAACAGCAACACAGCCTGCCTTAATCCATGTTTCTACGTTATCAACATCCACACCGCCCGACGGCATCATTTCAGCCTGTGGCATGGGACCTTTGACGGCTTTCACAAAATCAACTTTTAAGACATTGCCCGGAAAGATTTTTACGATGTCCACACCATATTTTAACGCTTCAGAAATCTCTTTCAGTGTCATACACCCCGGCATATAGGGAATTTTATATAAATTGCAGAGCATCGCAGTTTCTCTGTCAAAACTGGAGCTTACGATATATTGGGCTCCGCTTAATATTGCAATTCTTGCCGTAGGTGCATCTAAAACGGTTCCTGCACCGATTAGAATTTCTTCCGGTTTATATGTTTTTGCCAGTTCTTCAATGATGCGATGTGCTCCCGGCACTGTAAATGTAATCTCTACTGAGGCGCAGCCTCCCGCGATGCAGGCTTCTGTAATCTTCTTTGCCTCATCCGCGTGTTCCGCACGCACGACCGCAACTAATCCATTTTCTTTTATTTTTTTTAATATTTCTTCTTTTTTCATTTTCATTCTCCTATATCTTTCATAAATTTACAATAGTTTTCTTGAAAGGGCACATATTTTAAAGTAAAAAGAATACCTTACCTCATCCAGACTGCTTTTACTGATAAAGCAGATTTGGCAGGAATGTTATAATCTGTGGGACGAATACTGCAATCAAAATAACCGCAAATGTGACAATTGTATAGGGGATGAGTTCTTTACTCACCTCGCTAAATGTCTTCTTGGTCATTCCGCACGCCGTGAAAATCAGTGTCCCGACCGGAGGTGTAATAAGCCCTGTTGTCAGAATTGCAAGGAAAATCACTCCAAAATACACCGGATCAATTCCATACTGAGTCACCGGAGCAATAAAAATCGGTGCAAGTATCAAGATTGCAGGTGTCAGGTCCATGATCATCCCGACAATAACCAACAGTATAAATACGATCAACATGAACACCATTTGAGAATCCGCAAATTTTAATAAATAGTCAGCAACCTGCTGTGGTACACGGTTATATGTCAGTACCCAGGCAACTGCTGACGCACTTCCTACGATTGCCATAACAGTTCCTGTAGACTTCATGGATCTTTCAAAGATTTGTGTGATGCCTTCAAGCTTCAGTTCTTTATATACAAACTTTGAAATAATAAACGCATAAACTACAGTAAAGGCTGCTGCTTCCGTTGCAGTAAAGATTCCTGCTACGATTGTCACCATGATAAATATCGGAAGCATAATTGCCCAGATGACGCCTTTTGATTCATTTTCTTCCACATCAATAACATTTCCCATATTTTTTACTGCACTTTTGGGAACATAGTATCCGCGCTTTTTCCCAATGATATAACTCAGGACCACATGGCCGGCAGTAATCAGAAGACCCAGTATCATCCCCCCTACGAAAAGGCTCGGTATTGCGGCTCCTGTAATAGAGCCATAAAGGATAACCGGTATGCTGGGCGGAATGATGGGCCCTACAACACCGCCTGCTGCCACCACTGCCCCACTGTATGCAGATCCATATTTTTGTTTTTGCATGGCCGGAATCATAATTGCACCGATAGCTGCTGCCGTAGCGATGGCAGAACCGTTAATCGCTGCAAATATCATGGCGCTGACACCTGCAACCATTGCAAGCCCTCCGGGAATATTTCCCAGCTTTTTTGAAACTGCGGCAATAATTCGTTTTGTCATCCCGCCTGAGTTCATAATCTCGCCTGCCAGAATAAAAAAGAAAATAGCCGTCAGAGAATAGTTATCCATTGATTTAATAAACTGATGTGCAAATACCAGTACCTGTACATCACTGAAATACAGCAGTATAATTGCAGATAGAGACAGTGACAATACGATTGGTACACCAATCACAAAAAATACTGCAAAAATGCCCAAATATAATAACAGTGTACTCATATCTTTTTACTCCTCCTGCCTGTCCTTTTCCTGTTTACGCAATGTCTTAACGATTCCCCAAATTCCAATAAATATCCAGACTACACCTGCAATTACTCCCGGTATATAAAACATGGCTCCCGGCAGTTTTGTGGCAGGCAGCGGAATCTTTCCGATTACAGAGATAATTCCGGCACCATATACCATCAAATTCCAGCCTATGATAATCAGTACAGCATACGCAGCCACTGCACAGACTTTTCTGGTCGTTTTGTTCCTGTTAGAAACAACATCAAACCCGATATGACCGCCCGTTATAAACAGATCGGTGATTCCAATAAACATTGCCCATGCAAAAAGAAGGCGTATGACTTCTTCTGCCCAGAGAAATGTATCCCCTAGTATGTACCGTCCCAATGCATTTATGAACATAATCAGTGTCATGGAGAGACCCAAAATCATTAACATTATATTTTCAACCTTTTTTACCTGATTTTTCACTTTTTAACCCTGCTTCCCTTTCCCGGATCTGCCGCTGTGGCTCACGCCCCTGAAGCGGCTGCTCCCCGTTTTATTTTTGTGCTTCTTCAATTACTCTGTCCATAAATTCCTTTCCAATTACCGATTCAAATTTCACATATGTGCTTTGGGCGGCCTCCTGAAAGGCCATCTTTTCTTCATCTGTAAGTATATAAATATCAGATTTCTGAGCGATCTCATCAATATATTCCTGCTCCTGTGTGCGCCCCGCTTCTCTCTCATAAATCCGGACATCATATGCGGCTTTCGTTACAATTTCCTGCAGTTCCTCCGGCAGATCCTCAAGAAGCGCCTTACTGTACAAGACCGGGACAGGCGAATATACATGATCTGATATCGTTGTATATGGCTGGACCTCATAGAACTTATTCGTTGCAATAATTGAAAGTGGATTTTCCTGTCCATCAATAACATTCGACTGAAGTGAAGTGTATATTTCACCAAATCCAAGTGGGGTCGGTGCGGCTCCAAGCTTCTGGAAGAAATCAATATGCACATCATTCTGCATGGTCCTCAGTTTGATTCCTTTCAAATCCTCAGGTTTTACAATTTTTCGTTTATTGTTCGTCAATTCGCGGAACCCATTTTCCCACCAGGAAAGTCCTACTATACCGATATCCTCCATGCTAGAGAGCATCTCGGTTCCGATTTCACCATCCAACACCCTGTCCGCCTGATCAGTATTCAGGAAAAGGAACGGCAGGTCAAATGCAAGATATGAAGATTCAAAAAGTCCAAGCGGGCCAGTCGTTGTCGGACACATATCCAGTGCTCCGATCTGTAACAGCTCTATCATTTCTTTTTCCGAGCCAAGCTGTGAGGAAGGGAAAAGCTGTACATCTACATCATATCCCATCTCCCCTGCTTCCTTTTCCACCCTTTTTTCAAATTCCTTTGATGCCAGATCAATTGGATGGCCGGGGTTAGTTCCATATCCTACTTTGATTGAATAGGATTTTCCCTTTACTGACACTCCACATCCTGAGAGCATACTAATCGCCAGAGAAGCTGATAACAAACACACAATCCATCTTTTCATTCTTATCTCTCCCATTTTTTGATAAATTCCGCAGAACTATATGCGTTTTCAAATGCTTCTTTCTCCTTTTCGTTCAAGTCTCTGACCGGGAGTCGGAAACCACCGAATTTAAGTCCTCTCTTCTCAATTGCATATTTATAACCAGATGCATATGGCCCGATTTTAAAGATACTTCTCATCTGGTTAATTTCTTTTTGGATTTCACATGCGTGATCCTTGTCTCCCGCATTGTATGCGTTCCACAGAGCAACGAAAATTTCGGGATGAGAATTAGCAATCGCTGTCACGATTCCTTTTGCACCTGCACACAGGGAAAGGTAAAATAGTCCATCTGATCCGCTGATGGCGATTGCCTCTTCTGGAAGCTCATTTATGTAATCCTGAAACAAGACCATATCCTTACTGCTGTCTTTTACACCAACAATGTTCTCACAAGTCTGTACCAGTCTCTTGTATAACTTCACTGACAACTTATTATTTGCCCTGTCCGGATTGTTATAAATGAAGATTGGCATCTGAGGAACTGCACTGGCAATGGCTGAAAAATTTTGATACAGGTTTTCTTCATCATAAGGATAGAACCACGGAGTGATAAGTGCCATTGCATGAACACCTTTCTCATAACAGTATCTGGCAAATGCTATGCTCTCAGCTGTATTTACACAGGTACCCTGTACGATGATATCTACACGGTCCTTTACCTGATCCACCAGAACATCAATGATATGCTTTTTCTCCTCCAGAGGAATGTTGATTCCCTCCCCCATCGTTCCTATCGGAAACAATCCGTGGATACCACGTTCGATCATAAATTCAATATGTTCCCGGTAAGCAGTCTCATCTAACACGCCTTCCTCAGTAAACGGTGTTAAATTTGCAACAATGATTCCTTCAAATTTTCTGACTAATGTAATCATATTTCTCTACCTCACTTTTTAAAATGTAATTTAACTACATTTGAATATTATCATGTTAGTAGTAATTTTACAATATATTTTTTCTTTATTTATGTATTAATACTACTTTTCGTCAAAATTCACAATTTAGTAACGGTAGATTTGTTAAGAAATCATAGTTGATTTTCTAAATCTATACTATAAAACAATCACGACACACAATCATATCCTTCCTCCACGTAACATTCTATTTCTAGGCTAATATACTAAAAAGAAAAAGAAAGAAGTATTTCTATGAAATTTTGTTGTCCAAATCCACCCGAACCTCCCTGTGGGGAAGATGATGGGCGCCGCTTTTTCGCCCAGTTTGCGGTCCAGTCCAGCCCGCCTTCGGGTTCTGAACTCCCTATGCTGGTTTATTTTCAGGAAGGGGAGCAGATTCGTCTGGAACAGGACAGCCAGATCATCCTCCCTCCCGGCTATCTCTACCTGATAAACTACCTATTCCTGGCCATACCGGAAGCCGATGGATATATGCAGATCATTCCTAAGATTAATAACTCCCTCCGCCTGCTTTACGCCTCCTATGCGCCGGCCGGAAGCGTGGGCCGAAATGCTACGGCTTCGGGAAGCTTTACTACCAATGAGGCTCTTACACAAGAAGCAATGCTCTCTTTCCATCTGACGTATCCGCCTACGGTCAGAAATATCGATATTACGGGAGCTATATCCGTTACTCCGGTCATTAAAATATAAAGTCACTGTACCACTCCTTTTTATTGATAATCTGACTAGCTCATTATAAAAGCAGCCGGATTTACACTAAATTCGTAAATCCGGCTGCTCTCATAACCGTCTGAAAAGCGAATATTCAATTGTTACCGGCCCGGGTTCATGCAAAGTGATTTTATATCTGTATACTCCATTCCAAGGCTCAGCGCCACATTTTGATATGTCACCTTCCCCTGATAAGTATTCACAGCAGAATAAATCACTTCATTCTCCCTGCATGCCTCTTCCAGCCCATTCTTAGCAATCTCCAGCCCATAACGCAGGGTGGCGTTGGTCAGTGCGATGGTTGAAGTTCTCGGCACCGCTCCCGGCATGTTTCCGACACAATAGTGAACAACACTGTCCACTGTATAAATCGGGTCATTGTGGTAAGTCATCTTTGTCGTCTCGCAGCATCCGCCCTGGTCTACTGCCACATCTACAATCACGGCACCTTTTTTCATCTGCTGAAGGTATTTCTTCTTAATGACCTTTGGGGCAGCTTTTCCGGGGATCAGTACACATCCGATTACGAGGTCCGCATTTCTCAATGCTTTTTCTATATTTCTATCATTGGAAACCAGTGTCTGGATTCTGGCACCGAAAATGTCATCCAGATATTGCAGTCTCTGGGTATTCACGTCCATGATAGTCACATTCGCCCCCATACCGGCCGCTATCTTACACGCGTTTGTTCCAACGGATCCTCCGCCTATAATGACAATATCTGCCTTTGGAGTCCCCGGGACCCCTGCCAGAAGCACCCCTTCCCCTCCATACATTTTTTCCAGATACTTAGCCCCTTCCTGTACACTCAGTCGTCCTGCAATCTGGCTCATAGGAGCTAAGAGCGGCAGGCTTTTGTCCCTTTCCATGAGTGTTTCATAAGCCACCCCCTTTACTCCTGATTCCAGCAGTGCTTCCGTCAATGGTTTATCCGCCGCAAGATGGAGGTATGTGTAGAGGATCAATCCTTCATGGAACAGTGGATATTCTTCCGGAAGTGGCTCTTTTACCTTCACCATCATTTCAGAAATATCCCAGACCTCTTTTGCCGTACCCATAATTCTTGCCCCGGCCTCTTCATATTCCGAATCTGGAAAACCCGATCCCACGCCCAGTCCGGATTCTACATATACCTCGTGTCCGGCATTGACGTAACTTCCTGCATTATCCGGTGTCATTCCTACACGGTATTCCTGTTTCTTGATTTCCTTCACACAACCGATTCTCATAGCACTTTCCGCCTTTCTCATAGAGATTCCGTTACTGATTTTTCTGTTTCTATTTTTATTATACAAAATCTTTTTGGGGAAAGCTATGCTTATCTGGATATATGGTGTTATAATGTTATTCGCAATAACCAATATTTATTATTTAGGGGGATTTACTACAGTGAGAAAAAATGTTGATTTACTGAACGGGCCGATCGCTGGCTCACTTGCCCGGCTCGCGCTCCCGATTATGGGGACTTCGCTGATCCAGATGGCTTATAACCTGACGGACATGCTCTGGATCGGGCGCCTGGGAAGCAATGCCGTTGCCGCAGTGGGGGCTGCCGGCATGTATATATGGCTTTCGGCCGGTTTTACTATGCTTGCCCGCATGGGGGGACAGGTCCTGACCGCCCAGTCGCTGGGTGCGGGTAAGAATGAAGAGGCTGTACGCTATGCATCTGCCGCGCTTTGGATGGGCCTTATTCTGGGGCTTCTGTACGGTGCCGTTTCTATTGTTTTTCATGTGCCGCTTGTCGCCTTCTTCCGGCTGAACAGCCCGGAGGTCATCCGCAATGCACAATGGTATCTGATCATTACATGTGGAGCCATTGTTTTTAACTTTATCAACCAGATCCTGACCGGACTGCTGACTGCGATGGGCAACAGTATCACCACATTTTGGTCTACAACGACAGGGCTCCTCATTAATCTGGTTCTGGATCCGATCCTCATCTTCGGCCCTGGCCCGCTTCCTGTACTGGGTGTAAAGGGAGCCGCCATTGCAACGGTATTCGCACAGGTTATTGTATTTGTGATCTATATCATGCGGATTCGAAAAGACCCTGTCATTTTTTCAAAGGTTAAGATTTTCCACCGGCCTGATTTCCGTTATATCAAAGAGATTCTGCTGATCGGTCTGCCTGCTGCCGTACAGAATATTTTCTTCACAGCCATCTCGATGATCATAGCAAGACTGATCGCGGGATGGGGCGATGCAGCCGTGGCAGTACAGAAGGTCGGCAGCCAGATCGAATCTATCTCATGGATGACCGCGGAAGGGTTCGGAAGTTCGGTCAATGCATTCACGGCCCAGAATTACGGGGCCGGAAAAAATGAAAGAGTCCGGAAAGGCTATTTTACGGCACTAAGGATTATGGGAATCTGGGGTGTATTCACCACACTTGCACTGCTGCTCTTCCCTGAATTTTTGTTCCGCCTCTTCATATCAGAGCCGGATGTCATACCGATGGGCGTCGATTACCTCCGTATCCTTGCACTGTCCCAGCTTTTCATGTGTACAGAGGCTGCCTCTGCAGGAACCTTTCAGGGACTCGGCAAATCCATGCCGCCTTCCCTCACCGGGATCACGTTCAATCTGCTGCGTATCCCCCTGGCAGTCTTGCTCTCTGCAACTGTGTTGAAACTGAACGGAATCTGGTGGAGTATTACCATATCCAGTATTATAAAAGGTATCATACTTCCTGTCTGGCTGATGTTGTTCATGCACCGGCTCTGGAAGAATAAGAAATCCTGACATACAAAAATACCGCAAAATGAAAATGAACTTCATTCTGCGGTATTTTTTTAATCGGTCTCTCTGAGTCCCAGTATCCCTTCTACAAGAGTTCTCACATCGTCAAGAATATAATCAAACGCGCCCGCCTGGCACATGTTAATCAGCACCATGCCGATCGGAACGGCAAGGATCATTCCCAGTACACTGCTTACTTTATAGCCGATATAAAGCAGAAGCAGCGTTACAAGAGGGTTCATCCCCATGCTGTCCCCGACCAGTTTCGGCTGCAGAAGCTGGCGCACGAGCTGGGTCACTGCATAGATGACAAGGAGCATTACCGTTGTCTTATAATCCCCTGTCAGGACCTTATAAAGCGCCCAGGGAATCATGGCTGTCCCTGTCCCGAAAAACGGGAGAAAGTCAAGAAATGCAATCAAAAATGCCACCAGCACGGAATAATGGACACCGAGAACCGCAAAACCTGCAAAAAGTATCAGGAACACAACTCCCATGATTTTGAACTGCGCCTTGAAGTATCCCCCCACCGCAAATTTCAGATTGTCCATGACCAGACTCATCCTCTTTTCAACAGACGGAGGCGATACCTTCTTCAGCCAGCTTATGACTTCCTCTCTCTGTACAGTAAAGAAATATGCCGACATAATGGCCACAATAAAAGAAATCAGCCAGGAAGGAAGGCTCTTGGCAAAATTACCCGCCGCAGTCACTGTCGGCTGGCTGATTTTTGATACCAGGTTTCCCATATATTCATCCAGATTCAGCACAACTGTGTTCCAGCCGTTCTGAATACCTTCCGGAAGTCTGGAAAATGCACCGGACAGTGTATCCCCTATCTGCCGCAGTCCCTGTTCCAATTGTGCGTACAGTTCCGGAAAATTCTTGACCAGGTCCCCGATCTCTGCTGTTATACGGCTGATGGCAAAATACAGAACCAGCACGATGAGTGCCAGCACAACGATAACGATCAGAGCTGACCCCAGTTTTTTTACAATCTTTAACCGCTTCTCCAGCCAGTTGACCAGCGGTGTGGCGATCGCAGAAATGATCCAGCCTATTACAAACGGCATCAGGAAACCAATCGCCTTGATTCCGATTATTACAAACGCAGCTGTTGCTATCAGGCTGAAGATAAGGCTTACAGCTACCTGCCAGTAAGGCCTTTTTTTCTCCATACTTATTCCACCTCTTGTCTGTCCAAATACTCCGTTTCAACGAATTCCCAGATTTCATCTCTGCCCTGTTTGGTAACGGAGGAAAAAGGAATAATTTTTGTTCCCGGAACCAGATCCAGCCCTTCTCTTACCATTTTGACATGTTTCTGTATCTGGCTTCTCTTTAGTTTGTCCAGCTTCGTGGCAATTATAACCGGAGCAAATCCCTGCTCCACAATCCAGCGGTACATCATTTTATCATTCGAAGATGGCTCATGGCGGATATCGATCAGCAGGAATACCGCACGCAGCTGGCTGGAACCATGAAGATATCTTTCAATCAGCTTTCCCCACTGAGCCTTTTCCTTCTCTGATACTTTCGCATACCCGTATCCCGGAAGATCTACAAGATACATCTCCTCATTGATGTTATAAAAATTGATTGTCTGCGTTTTTCCCGGTGTCTGGGAAATCCTTGCGTAGGATTTCCTGTTCATCAGGGCGTTGATCAGGGAGGACTTCCCGACATTGGATTTACCTGCAAATGCAATCTCAGGCTTGTCATTGTCCGGCAGTACGCTTGTGATCCCGCAGACTGTCTCCAAATTGATACTTCTGATTATCATATATCTCTCCTGTCTTCCTGTCCGTCTTCTGCCAACAGGGCTGTCTTTAATACTTCATTCATATGTTCTGCCGGAAGAATTTCCAGTCCCTTCGTAATTTCTGAAGACAATTCTTCCACGTCTGCCACATTCTCCTTCGGGATCAGGACCGTCTTGATTCCGGCATTCTTTGCAGCGAGCAGCTTCTCCTTCAGCCCTCCGATCGGAAGGACTCTTCCGCGCAGTGTCACTTCACCTGTCATGGCCAGATCCGCCCTTACTTTGTGGCCGGTAATCGCGGAAATCATAGCCGTTGCCATCGTAATACCCGCTGAAGGGCCGTCTTTCGGAACTGCTCCCTCCGGGATATGTACGTGGATATCATGCTTTTCAAAGAAGTCATCTGCAATCTGGTACTCTCTGCTGACTGAGCGGATATAGCTGATGCCAGTCTGCGCGGATTCCTTCATCACATCGCCGAGCTGTCCGGTCAGCATGATGTCTCCGCTTCCCGGCATGACATTGACCTCGATCTGTAGGGTATCCCCGCCTACGCTGGTCCATGCAAGCCCCCTTACAATACCGACTTCGTCTGTTGCATTGACCATCTGGTACGTATATTTTTCTTTTCCGAGATACTTGTGGATATTCTTCTCTGTCACCGCAATACCCTTTTTCTGTGTTGTCAGGATCTCTTTTGCCGCTTTTCGGCAGACATTTCCAATTTCCCTTTCCAGCTGTCTGACGCCGGCTTCCTTTGTGTAGTTACGTGCCATTTTCCAGATTGCATGCTTGCTGAACGTCAGCTGTTCCGGCTTCAGGCCGTGTTTATCAAGCTGCTTTGGAATCAGGTGTTCCACTGCAATGTGCAGCTTTTCATTCTCTGTATAGCTGCTGACCTCGATGACCTCCATCCGGTCCAGAAGCGGTCTCGGGATTGTCTGAAGCGTATTCGCGGTTGTGATAAACAAAACCTCCGACAAATCCAGCGGTACTTCTAGATAATGGTCACGGAACTTGCTGTTCTGCTCACTGTCAAGCACCTCCAAAAGTGCGGAAAATGTATCCCCCTTATAGTCTGTACTTACCTTGTCGATCTCATCCAGAAGCATGATTGGGTTCTTAGCGCCGGCAGTCTTCATCGCACTGGCTATTCTTCCCGGCATTGCCCCTACGTACGTCTTCCTGTGCCCGCGGATCTCTGCCTCGTCACGCACGCCTCCAAGAGAGATTCTTACATATGGCTTCTTCAGGGCCCTTGCCAGTGATTTTGCAATAGACGTCTTACCTGTTCCCGGCGGTCCTGCCAGACATAAGATCGGGCTTTCCCCCTTCTTCGTGAGAGATCTCACTGCGAGGAATTCCAGAATCCTCTCTTTTACCTGATTCAGCCCGTAATGGTCCTCGTCCAGCACCTTCTGTGCAAACTCAATGTTATTACTGTCTTTTACTGCTTTATTCCAAGGCATTTCTAACAGCGTCTCGATATAGGTCCTGATCACACCGCTCTCGGCAGGGCTGTTCAGGGAGCTTTTGAAACGGCCGATCTCCTTCTCCAGCTTTTCCTTTACTTCCTTCGGCGCCTTCAGCGCTTTTGCCGCTTTTTCAAATTCTTCTGCATCGGATATCGTTGTATCCTCGCCGAGTTCCTCACGGATTAGTTTTAACTGTTCCCTCAGAATATATTCCCTCTGGTGTTTATCGACCCTTTCCTTTACTTTCATCTGGATCTCTTCTTTGATATCCATGATCTGGACTTCATTTACCAGTTTGAATGCAAGCGCCTCATACCGTTTCCAGAAATCCGTCTCGTTCAGGATTTCCTGCAGGTCTGTATAATAAAGGGGAGTGTTTGCAGCAATTTCATCTACAAGCTTCTTCAGTCCCTGTATCTCCAGCACCTGTGCCACAGCCTCCTTGGACATCTTTCCGTTCTTTGCCGCAAAGTCAACAAACATATCCTTCAGTCCGCGCTCCATCGCCTGTCCGTTCAGGTCCTCGGGAATCGTGATGTCAGATTCATCAATGACATCCACCTCAGCGCGCATATACGGATCCTCATACTCGATTGTGCTTAGTATGCCCCTTGTCTCTCCGGAAACAAGTACTCTTACAATATGCTTGGGCAGCTTGATGATCTGCTTGATCGTCCCCACTGTCCCCACTTCGAACAGGTCCTCCTTTTTGGGATTCTCTGTCTCTATATCCTTCTGTGTTACCATAAATATCTTCTGGTCTTCTACCATAGCCTCCTGAATAGCTGCTATGGAACGCTGGCGGCTCACATCAAAGTGAACAATCATCTCCGGCATAATTGTCATGCCGCGCAGCGCAACCATCGGAAGGCTTCGCCTCTCACTTTTCATTACGTCTCCTCCTGCCTGTATGTCTTTTCTTAATGTTTCAATAGCTTTCCGCCTTTTTATCAGACATGCTAAAAGGGCGGATACATGGTCATTCCATTGCACCCGCCCGAATCTTTACGCGCTCACTGAGTTCAGGAACGATCTGCGTTCTTCTCCATCGCATTCATACAATGGCCTTCCCGTTCCTTTTACTACTTCTTTTGTTATCCGGCATCCCTTGATCGTATCATCAGACGGCACCTTAAACATCGTATCCATCATGATGTTCTCCATAATCGCCCTGAGACCTCTGGCCCCGGTCTTTCTGGCAAGAGATGTCTCTGCGATTGCATACAGGGCTTCTTTATCAAATTCAAGCCTTACCCCGTCTAATTCAAGCAGTTTCTGATACTGCTTCACAATCGCACTCTTCGGTTCTGTCAGGATTCTGATCAATGCTTCCTCGTCGAGCATATCCAGTGAAACATTCACCGGCAGACGGCCTACAAGCTCCGGGATCAGGCCATATTTGACCAGATCCTGCGGAAGTACCTGATGAAGCAGTACATCTACATCATATTCATGTTTGGAAGCGATCTCCGCATTAAAACCGATTGACTTCTTGTCGAGACGTGTCTCGATGATCTTGTCAATCCCCTCAAAAGCACCGCCGCAGATAAACAGGATATTCGTCGTGTCTATCTGGATCAGTTCCTGATGAGGATGCTTCCTGCCGCCCTGTGGCGGAACAGAAGCCACGGTTCCCTCAACAATCTTTAAAAGAGCCTGCTGTACACCTTCCCCTGATACATCACGGGTGATGGACGGGTTCTCTGATTTTCTCGTAATCTTATCAATCTCGTCTATATAAATGATTCCATGCTCCGCACGTTCAATGTCCCCGTCCGCAGCCTGAATCACCTTCAGCAGGATATTCTCAACATCCTCGCCTACATAGCCTGCTTCCGTAAGCGCCGTCGCATCTGCGATGGCAAACGGCACATTCAGAATCTTGGCCAGTGTCTGGGCAAGCAGCGTTTTACCGCAGCCGGTCGGTCCCAGCATCAATATATTACTCTTCTGCAGTTCAACCCCTAAGTCCTGTTCTGCCATAATCCGCTTGTAATGATTATATACAGCGACTGAAAGTACCTTTTTGGCTTCATCCTGTCCGATCACATATTCATCAAGGAATGTCTTCATCTCTTCCGGTGTCAGAAGATTGATGTCATCGAACTCTTTTCTTTCGTCATATTCGAATTCTTCCTCAATAATCTCAGCACACACATCGATGCATTCGTCGCAGATATATGCTCCGTTAGGGCCCGCAATCAGCTTGCGGACCTGTGACTGGGTCTTATTGCAGAAGGAACATCTTACTGTATCATCACTTACTTTTCCTGCCATATTACATTTCACCTCATATTGCCATTAGTGTCTGGCAAGTATTTCATCAATTAATCCATATTCCTTTGCCTCTTGGGCGGACATAAAGTTATCTCTCTCTGTATCGCGCCTGATCACTTCCAGGCTCTGTCCTGTATTCTCTGCCAGAATCGTGTTCAATTTTTCACGGGTCTTCAGGATATGCTCTGCAACAATCTTGATTTCTGTAGCCTGACCCTGTGCACCGCCTGAAGGCTGGTGGATCATAATCTCTGCATTCGGAAGTGCAAAGCGTTTGCCCTTCTGGCCGCCTGAAAGCAGGAATGCCCCCATGCTGGCCGCCATTCCGACACATACTGTAGATACATCGCACTTGATGTACTGCATTGTATCATAAATCCCCATGCCTGCTGTTACAGAACCTCCCGGACTGTTTATATACAGCTGTATATCCTTATCCGGATCATCTGCCTCGAGGAAAAGAAGCTGTGCAATAATGACACTTGCTGAAACATCATTCACTTCTTCTCCAAGGAATATAATTCTCTCTTTTAATAATCTTGAATAAATGTCGTAGGAGCGTTCTCCACGGCTCGTCTGTTCAATGACGTAAGGTACTAAACTCATCGATGTCCCTCCTAATTAATTTGAATCAAATCTGCCACACCTGTGCAGCAGTCTCACCGGGTTATCTCCCCTCAAACCTGAATTCCGTTAAAAGGATTATGCCTCAACTGCTGCCTCGGCAATCAGTGTAACTGCTTCCTGTACAGCGATGTCTTCCTTCATCTGGTTCTTCTCATTCTCTCCCATAAACTCTTTCAGTTTATCAACTTCCATCTGGTATGACTCAGCCATCTTCTGGAGTTCTTCTTCCAGACGTTCATCTGATACTTCAATGTTCTCAGCTTTTACAACAGCCTCAAGTACAAGTCTTGTCTTGATGCGTTTCTCAGCCTGTGGCTTCAGTTCTTCCATCATCTTCTCTTCTGTCATTCCTGTGAACTGGAAGTACTGCTCAACAGACAGGCCCTGCTGCTGGATACGGCGTGCAAAGTCATCTGCCATCTGTCTTACCTGCATATCAATCATAGCTTCCGGAATGTCCATCTGTGCATTCTCGATCGCTTTATCTACTGCCTGGTTCTCTTTTTGTTCTTTTCCTTCACGCTCTTTGCGCTCTTTGATGTTCTTCTTTACTTCTGCCTTGTAATCATCCAGTGTCTCGCACTCAGATACTTCAGATGCAAATTCATCATCTAATTCAGGCATCTCTTTTGCCTTAATAGAATGTACGGTACATTTGAAAACAGCTTCTTTCCCTGCCAGTTCTTTTGCCTGGTAATCTTCCGGGAATGTCACCTTTACTTCTGTTTCCTTGTCAATCTCAGCGCCGATCAGCTGCTCTTCGAATCCCGGGATAAAAGAACCGGAACCGATTGTCAGCGGGTAATCCTCACCCTTTCCGCCTTCGAATGCTTCTCCGTCAACGAATCCCTCAAAGTCCAGTGTTACCTGATCCTTGTCTTCAACTGCACGGTCTGTTACATCAACAGTTCTTGCATTGCGTTCGCGTTCTTTCTCGATCTCTTCGTCAACTTCTTTTGCTGTAACCCTTGTAGATACCTTATCTACTGTCAGTCCTTTATATTCACCAAGAGTCACTTCCGGCTTCACTGCTACTTCTGCTGTGAAGATAAACGGCTTGCCCTTCTCTAACTGGACAACGTCGATCTGAGGCTGGGAAACCAGCTCCAGTTCACACTCGTCATAAGCTTTTGAGTATGCTTCCGGGATCATCTTGTTGGCTGCTTCATCATAGAACACTTCCGGTCCGTACATCTTCTCAATCATCTGTCTCGGGACTTTCCCTTTACGGAACCCAGGCAAGTTAATCTGCTTGCGCTGTTTTAAGTATGCTGCCTGGAGTGCTTTCTCCACATCTTCTGCCGGAACTTCGATTGTAAGTTTCGCCATATTATGTTCTAAATTCTCTACCTGTAAACTCATTTTTTATTTTCCTCCTTGATTCGTACCATTCAAACGCTAATCCGTATCTTCCAGAATTTCTTCTTCTGAAAATATACCCTCGCAGTCATTGAAACAGTATAGCACATAAGTTCGTAAATTTCCAGTACTTTTTACGGGTTCTTGGGCTTTTTAAGGCTCCTTATGCTATTTTACTTTCATATCTGTCACTTTTTTGTCATGATTCTGCTGTTTTACACTGGCATCCGTCTTTTTTTACGGCAGATACCGGCGTCTTTATATGCTATGCCGTGCTTTTTTATGCATATATGACTGATTCACTTACTTCATCTGCTTTCTCCTGTCCGCATAGTATGGAGATCAGCGTGAGTGCAAAAGGAATGGCAGTCCCCATCCCACGGCTTGTTATAATATGACCATCCACTGCCACAGATTCTCTCACCACATCCGCACCTGTGAGTGTCCCCTCCATAGAAGGATAGGAGCATGCGGTACGGCCTTTCAGGAATCCCAATGCCCCAAGTATGCTCGGTGCGGCACAAATAGCTGCGATATATGCCTGTTTCTCATAAAATTCTTTCAGCAGCTCTTCGAGTCCTGCGTGTTCCTGCAGGTGAACCGTTCCCGGCATCCCGCCCGGAAGTACAAGCATATCCACGTCGGAAAAATCCATATTCCCAAACAGTACATCCGCATTCACACCAATCCCGTGGGCGCCATGTATAACGAGGCTGCCTGATACAGATACTGTATCCACATGCACTCCCGCCCTTCTCAGTAAATCAACAACCGTAAGACCTTCAATCTCTTCAAAACCATCTGCAAGAAAAACACTGACACGCTTCATTATAAAAACTCCTCCTTTGACGACCAAGATAAATGGGCTTTGATACCTACTGAACAACAGTGTAACAAAAGCAGGGAGAAAATGCAATTACCGGTGTTTAAAAATGCAGCGGGCCAATGATTTACTTTTAGGCGGCAGTGTATTATGATGAAGCTGTATAAATCTGGAAACTACAGATAAAATAATTTTTAGGAAAGGATTATTATAATGGAAATTGAACGCAAGTATTTAATAGAAGAAAAGGACCTCCCCTCCGGATTTTCCTCATATCCCTGCCGGCATATTGAGCAGGGATATCTCTGCCGGGAACCTGTCGTGAGGGTACGGCGGGATAATGATCGCTATTTCCTCACTTACAAGTCCAAGGGGCACATGGTCCGGGAGGAGTATAATCTCCCCCTTACAGCTGAGGCTTATGAACATCTTAAGGAAAAGACCGACGGACGGCTGATCATAAAGGACCGTTATATGATTCCACTGGAAGGAGATCTTACAATCGAATTGGATATCTTTGGCGGGGATCTGGCCCCCCTGATTCTGGCGGAAGTAGAATTTCCAGATACTGAATCAGCAGAAACCTTCCAACCGCCTTTGTGGTTCGGGGAGGATGTCACATTCTCTTCCCAGTATCATAACAGCACGCTTAGCATTTGCAACTAAACGTGGCATTGTGGCATTTTGATTCGTTTTGCGGCATAGAATATCCATTTACAGGGAAACGTTATATAATTTACAAAGAATTTTCAATCCCTGTAAATGGAGGTGCGGCTTTGGCAAACATACAGCTTGTTAAAAACATGAAGACACTGAGAAAAAAATACAATCTTACACAGCAGGAGCTTGCTGACCGCCTCAATATCTCCAGACAGGCGTACTCCAATTATGAAACGAATAAACGGGAACCTGAGATGAGTATCGTCATACGGTTTGCAGAACTTTTCCATGTTTCCTTAGATATGCTGTTCCTTCAGACGATCTCGCCTTACGATGACGATATTATCCGTGAGCGAAAAGGTCCCTACATAACGGCAACTGAAGCTGATACGAAGGATACACTCTATCTGACTTCCGGGGAAGTCGATGTGATACTGAAATACAGACAATTGACAAGCGATAACAAGAGGCTTGTAGATAAAATTCTGGAAAATTAGACTATTCCTGTATTCCTTTTACAAGTTCCAGAGTAAACCAGAATTCCACGCCGTCTTCCTTGTTCTGCGCCCCATATTCTCCGCCAAGTGTCTCCATAATCGTCTTTACAATAGCCAGTCCTATTCCCGCATGGCCGGCATCCCGGGTGCGCGCCCTGTCCTGTTTGTAAAACTCAATCCAGATATCCTCTAATTCACTCTCCGGTATCCGGCTGCCGGTATTAAATATGGATACACGGATGAAATCTCCAGCATTTTCTGCCTGAATCCGGATTTCCTTCTCTCCTTCTGCATATTGGATTGCATTGGACAAATATTGCCGGACTACCTCTTCCACCTTATCCGGATCACTTCTCACATACACAGGCCCATCCGGAGCAAAAAGAATCTTTGCCTCCCTTATGGCAGCCTCCGGACCCTGTTCTGCTATCGCTTTATAGACAAGTCCTGCCACATCAAATGTCTCATATTTTATGTCATCATGTTCCAGCTGGTTCATCTGAAACAGACGTTTCAGTATACGGTCAGTCTTTTGCACCTCGTCTGCTATGATCTCACAGTACATATCACAGGCTTCCGGGTCCTCTTTTACAAGCGCTGAAATCCCTTCTGTATAACCCTGGATCAATGCCAGCGGAGTTTTCAATTCGTGGGAAATATCCGTGACCAGACGCCTCCTGCGCTCTTCTTCCTGCGTTTTAAACATCAGATATTCCTGAAGCTTAATATTTGATTCTCTCAGTTGTTCCAGCGTCTTCTTCAGGGTCCCCGTCATCCTGTTCAGATTCTCCCCGAGTACATCTAGTTCATTATTGCATTGTCCGAGGTACATCCGTTCAAAATCCAGAGATGCCGCATGCTGTGACACGTCAACAAGTTCCATAATCGGCTGTGTCTTAACCTTCAGAACTTTATTAATAAAGATTAGGCTGAGCAGGCAGATAACACCGCCCACAGCAATATAAAACCGGTTGGCAAGAGACACGCTTTCCCTCATACTCTCAAGCGGGCTCTGAATAATCACACATCTTCCATCACGCAGCCCGATTAGCTGCAGATAACCGTCATGAACCGCGCTGCGGTTCATCTCAATCACATACTCAGCCTTCTGAAATACCGCCTGTCTGCCAGGTACATTCTCAGCCACATCCATGAGCTTTTCCGGGTCCCGGGAATATCCTACAAAGTTATGGTCACCCTCCTGCCCCGCGGTAATGATGATCCACGACAGGTTCCCACTCTCTGAATCCTGATAAATCCCTTCCGGTACCGAATCCCCCTCAATTTTTGTTAATTTACTGTACATCCCCTTTAGAGCCGCCTTTTTCTGGAAGATATAAATATCTTCCAGAAACAAGAAAGACATCCCGGCACTCAGTCCCACTAAAACCACAATCACACCCAGAATCAGAAACAGAACCTGCCTCTTAAACCGCCCTCGTATCCGTCCCATACACCATCAACCCTTATCCTAAAAATTATAGAATCACATGCCGTCCTGACAGCATCCTCAAGTTATCTGGTTTAACAATACCAAAACATTGTGTTCAATCCATGTAAATTCTGTGACGGGGTTCCTGTACGCCGCTGCAATGCGCAAAAATCGCCGGGGTTCCCTTAAGTAGGTACTCCCGGCGATTCGCTCTTAACATTTTCCAATTAGTCAGCCAGACCAAATCCGTCATGTACTGCAATCATGGCTCTTTCTACATCTTTTTCATCGATCAGTACTGTAATACGTACTTCCGAGGTCGCAATCATATTGATATTCACACCCGCATTAAACAAGGCCTCAAACATTTTTGCAGCAACACCCGGATTGCTCATCATGCCTGCACCTACGATAGAAATTTTAGCGACTGTATCCTGATGCGTTATTTCCTTAATCGTCAGTGCCTCTTTGTTTTCCTCCAGAATCTCCATCGCATGTTTCAGGTCATCCTGGGCAACCGTAAATGAGATATCCTTCGTTCCTTCACGTCCGACAGACTGCAGGATAATATCCACATTGATTCCTTTTTTTGCCAGTGTATTGAATATTTTAAATGCAACGCCCGGTTTGTCATCCACACCGATCACAGAAACTCTGGATGTGTTTTTATCAGATGCAACCCCGCTGATCAACATTTTTTCCAATTTAACTACCTCCTTGACTACCGTTCCTTCTTCTCTGTTCAGGCTGGAGCGTACTACCAGCTGTACCCCGTATTTCTTTGCCATCTCCACGGAGCGGTTGTGCAGGACCCTCGCCCCCAGTGACGCAAGTTCCAGCATTTCGTCATAGCTGATGGCATCCAGTTTTCTCGCATTTGGTACGATTCTCGGATCGGCCGTATATACGCCGTCCACATCCGTATATATTTCACAGGCGTCCGCATGAAGTGCCGCGGCAATTGCCACGGCCGTCGTGTCGGAGCCGCCCCTGCCCAGAGTCGCATAATCATCATATTTATTGATTCCCTGAAATCCGGTAACAATAACAATCTTTTTGTAGTCCAGTTCATGGCGGATACGCTCCGCATCCACCCGCTTAAAACGGGCGTTGCCATATGTGGATGTACAGTGCATTGCAACCTGAAAGGCATTCAGGGATACTGCGGGTACTCCCATCGAATTAATCGCCATTGCCATGAGTGATACGGAAACCTGTTCTCCGGTTGTGAGGAGCATATCCATCTCCCGTTTGGACGGTTCCGGCGTAATCATCTTCGCCTTCTCGATCAGTTCATCTGTTGTATCGCCCATTGCCGACAATACTACGATGATGTCATTTCCCTTTCTATAATCCTCAATGCAGCGTTCTGCCACCCGGAAAATACATTCCTTGTCAGCAACTGAACTGCCCCCAAATTTCTTAACTATCAGCATGTTATCCTCCTAGTTCCTATGTCTTCCAAGCTCAATGAAGATGTATTACCTTTTTTCAAAGAGATGGTCAATGAGCGTATATCCTTCGTCCTCACGGATTCCGGTTTCGGAAGCCTCTGCTTCATTATATGCATCTGCCGTATGTTCCGCCTTTCTGCTGTCATAAAGCATATAAGGCACCGGA
This sequence comes from Faecalicatena orotica, assembly GCF_003149245.1. GTDB lineage: Bacteria > Bacillota > Clostridia > Lachnospirales > Lachnospiraceae > Faecalicatena_A > Faecalicatena_A orotica. Next base: position 514,074 of record NZ_QGDL01000001.1, read on the forward strand.
TCTGATGTATGGGTCCGCACCCTGATTGGCGTCGGGTGGTCCGGCAGGACGAGCATACGGAAGTCTTCTCCCGCATCTTCCAGCATACCGGCGGCCGGCCCTATGATATCATGATCTATCTTTTCAATGGAAAGAATCTTATTAGCCAGATTTCCCTGGTGACCCATCTCATCTGGTGCTTCTATATGAATATATGCAAAATCATAACCGTCCTGAATCAGCGCATCAGCCGCTGCCTTCGCCTTTCCTGCATAATTTGTGTTAAGGCCGCCATTGGCCCCTTCCACAGAAATATTGTGCATAGATGCCCCGACTGCGATGCCTTTCAGAAGGTCTACTGCCGATATCATAACACCCTTCTTCCCGTTTTTTTCCTCAAAAGAACGGAGCATCGGTCTTGTTCCGGCCCCCCAGAACCATGCGGAATTTGCCGGATTCAGCCCTTTTCGTTTTCTTTCCAGATTCAGCGGGTGGACGGAGAGAATCTCATAGCTTTTCTCCATCATTTCCCTCAGGACCTGATCCTGGGGCAGATAGTCCCCGATTCTCCTTGTCAGAATATCATGGGGCGGCGTCAGTTCCACTACCTGGCCATTTTTCCAGATGAGGAGATGCCGGTAGCTCGTTCCTGCATAGAATTCGTATCCTTCTCTTTTCAGGCCTTCCTTGAGCGCCTCAACAAGCACGGCTGCATCTTCCGTGCTGATTTCTCCTGAACTATGGTCAACAATCACTCTGTCCTCATAACGCTCCTGCTCTTCTGTCAGGGTCACGATATTACAGCGGAAAGAAACATCCGTCTGTTCCATATCCACACCGATGCTCAATGCCTCCAATGGAGACCTTCCGGTATAATATTCACGCGGATTGTATCCGATGACAGACAAATTCGCCGTGTCGCTTCCCGGAGACATTCCCTCAGGCACGGTCCGGACCATGCCGATCTCGGACAAAGGCGCCAGTCTGTCCAGATTAGGTGTTGCAGCTGTTTCAAGCGGAGTCTTTCCGCCCAGTTCTTCCATCGGCTCATCTGCCATGCCGTCACACAATACGATTACATATTTCATGTCTTTATTCAACCTTCTTTTTTAGCCCTCTACGCGTATCATATGCAGAATACTCGGAAACTCTCCCGCATTTCTTTCATAAGTACCTTCTGTCATCGTCTCAGTCAGGAAGCCGAATTCACCTTCCAGCCCTTCTGCCTTTACGATTTCTATAGGTCCGAATTTACTTTCCAGATGTGCCTTCATCGCATCGGCATCACCCTTTATTCTTACGAAATAACGCTTGCTTGTATCTGCGATCGGCTGCAGTTTTAACTTGTCACTCTTCCACATAGTCATGATATTGCGGTTCAGGTGCTTTGCCTCGTCTACCACATCCGCAACGACTGCACTGGCTGTCGGCAGTTTTCCTGCCCCACTTCCGTAAAACATGGCATCCCCCAGTACATTCCCATGTACGAAGATTGCGTTGAATACATCATTTACATTGTAAAGAGGATGTTCTTTCTGGAGCATATACGGCGCAACAATTGCATGAAGATTATCCCCGTCACGTTTGCTGGAGGCTAAAAGTTTAATCGTCATGCCGAGTGATTTGGCATACATCATATCTTCTTTCGTAATCTTTGTGATACCTTCTGTATAAATGTCCTCGAAATCAACCTGCTGCCCCGAGATCAGGGAGGATAGGATCGCAATCTTCCTGCATGCGTCAAATCCTTCCACATCCGCCTCCGGATTGCGCTCCGCATACCCTTTGTCCTGTGCCTCTTTGAGCACCTCATCATAATCGGCGCCTTCATAGAACATCTTACTAAGCATATAGTTGGTCGTTCCATTTAAAATTCCTGTGATTTCCTCGATCTCATCTGCTGTCATGGAAGAATTCAGAGGCCTGATAATCGGTATCCCGCCTCCCACACTTGCTTCAAACAGGAAATTGATATTATTGTCTCTTGCGATGGACAAAAGCTCTGCCCCGTGTTTTGCCACGAGGGCCTTGTTGGATGTAGCCACACTCTTTCCAGCCTGAAGGCAGCGCTTCACAAATGTGTATGCAGGCTCGATGCCCCCCATGACTTCCACGACGATCTGCACGTCCGGGTCATTTACGATTGTATCAAAATCATGGACCAGCTTCTCCTGGATTGGGTCTCCCGGGAACTCTCTCAAATCCAATACATATTTAATATTTAATTCGTCCCCGATTCTCTGGTTGATGCGCTCACCGTTCGTATTAATAACCTCAACGACTCCCGAACCAACTGTACCGTATCCCATAACCGCTATATTTACCATGTCTTCCTCCTTTTCCCTCCTGAACACTCACTCAGATATGCATTGATAAACGGGTCTATATTCCCGTCAAGCACACCGCTTACATTGCTGATTTCTGTATTTGTACGGTGGTCTTTTACCAGCGTATACGGCTGCATAACATAGGACCTGATCTGGCTCCCGAAGCCAATCTCCTTCATCTCACCGCGGATATCAGAAACCTTTTCCGCCTGCTCCTGCTCTTTTAAAAGATACAGCTTTGCCTTTAACATCTGCATTGCCTTATCCTTGTTCATGTGCTGGGAGCGCTCGTTCTGGCACTGTACTACAATCCCGGTCGGCAGATGTGTAATCCTGACGGCAGATGATGTCTTATTGACATGCTGTCCGCCCGCACCGCCGGAACGGTATGTGTCAATCCGCAGATCCTCGTCATTGATCTCGATATCAATCTCATCCTCTATATCCGGAATCACATCACAGGACGCAAACGACGTCTGGCGCTTTCCGGCCGCATTAAACGGGGAAATTCGTACCAGACGGTGCACACCCTTCTCAGAGCGCAGATACCCATATGCATTCTCTCCCTCTACCTCAAAGGTTACGCCTTTGATGCCTGCCACGTCACCGTCCAGATAGTCAAGTACTTCAAGAGAAAATCCCTTTTTCTCGGCCCACCTGCTGTACATCCGATACAGCATGCCTGCCCAGTCACATGACTCCGTCCCGCCTGCCCCGGCATGAAGCGTCACAATTGCACTGCTTTTATCATACTCACCGGTAAGAAGTGTCTGGATACGCAGCTCCTCGAACTCTTCTTCAAACTGCCCGAGTTCCTCCTCGATCCCTTTCACGGTCTCATTGTCCGCATCCTCTTCACTCATCTCGATGAGCAGCCCAAGATCCTCATAATCCGCATACAGCTTTTCTATCTGTTTGACTGAATCCTGAAGCCCCTTTAAATGCTTCATTGTATGGCTTGATTTCTCAGGGTTATCCCAGAATCCAGGTTCTTCAATCTTTCGTTCCAGTTCTTCGATCCGCTCTTTCTTTGACGCTAAGTCAAAGTGAATCCCTCAAATCTTTCAGCGGTTCTTCATAAGCACTCAGTCTTGTTTTCAGTTCGTCTAACAAAACCACCTTCATCACCTCTTTCTTACTTAAATGAGAATCTGTAAACACAGATTCTCTTATATTAACTGATTCATAAATTGACTTTCTTATTACCTTCGTCCGCAGCACTGTTTGTACTTTTTACCGCTTCCGCACGGGCATGGGTCATTCGGGTAAATCTTCTTCTCTTCCCTCTTCTTCGGGGCACGTACAGCGCTTTCGTCCTTGTTCGTGCCTGTTGCCTTGGCAACCTGTTCTCTCTCAACCTTCTGCTCGACACGGATGTGGAACAGGGTACGGATCGTTGTCTCGGCGATGGAATTCGTCATCTCACCGAACATATCATATCCCATCATCTTATACTCTACAAGGGGGTCCCTCTGCCCGTAAGCCTGGAGTCCAATTCCCTGACGGAGCTGGTCCATATCATCAATATGGTCCATCCACCTTCCGTCAATAACTTTCAGAAGAACCACACGCTCGATCTCACGCAGATGCTCTGCCTCCGGGAATTCTGCCTCTTTTGCCTCGTAAGCTTTGACAGCTCTTTCCTTCAGAAGGTGCTTCAATTCCTTCTGCTGCATCTCGTGGGCTTCCTCTGCTGAAGGCAGCTGAAGCTGCGGGATCACATCGTGGAGCACAACATCAAGTTCTTTCAAATCCCATTCTTCCGGATCTACATCGGGCGAGATAAAACGGTCAACAGAATTCTCAACATATTCCGTGATCATATTATAGATTGTATCCCGCATGCTTTCCCCATCCAGTACACGGCGTCTCTCACTGTAAATGATCTCACGCTGCTCGTTCATAACCTGGTCATATTCCAACAGGTTTTTACGGATACCAAAGTTGTTATTCTCTATCTTCTTCTGTGCCTTTTCGATAGCACTGGAAAGCATCTTATGTTCGATCTGCTCCCCTTCTTCCACGCCGAGGGTGCTGAACACACTCATCAGCTTCTCCGAACCAAACAGGCGCATGAGGTCGTCCTGCAGGGAAATATAGAAACGGGATTCTCCCGGGTCTCCCTGACGTCCGGAACGTCCGCGCAGCTGGTTGTCAATACGTCTGGACTCATGGCGTTCCGTTCCGATGATCTTCAGTCCACCCGCTTCCCTCGCTTTGTCGTCCAGCTTAATATCGGTACCACGGCCTGCCATGTTTGTCGCAATGGTCACCGCACCGTGTACACCGGCATCTGCCACGATCTCGGCCTCGAGTTCATGGTATTTGGCGTTCAGGACTTTATGCTGGATGCCTTCTTTTTTCAGCATCTTGCTGAGCAGTTCCGAAATCTCAATTGTAATTGTACCGACCAGTACCGGCTGTCCTGTCGCATGTGCTTTTTTCACTTCTTCGACAACTGCCTTGAATTTCTCTTTCTCCGTACTATAAACGGCATCTTCCAGATCCACTCTCTGAACAGGTTCGTTGGTCGGGATTTCGATAACATCCATCCCGTAAATATCACGGAACTCCTTCTCCTCTGTGAGGGCCGTACCTGTCATACCGCTCTTCTTTTCATACTTATTAAACAGGTTCTGGAATGTAATAGTTGCAAGGGTCTTGCTCTCTCTTCTTACCTTCACATGTTCCTTTGCCTCAATTGCCTGATGCAGTCCGTCTGAGTAACGGCGTCCCGGCATAATACGCCCGGTAAACTCATCAACAATCATAACCTCGCCCTCAGGTGTCACAACATAGTCCTGATCACGGAACATCAGGTTATGTGCACGCAGTGCAAGGATGATGTTATGCTGGATCTCAAGGTTGTCCGGGTCTGCCAGGTTCTCAATGTGGAAGAAATTCTCTACCTTCTTCACACCGTCTTCTGTCAGGTTCACGGCTTTTTCTTTTTCATTAACAATGAAATCCCCAGTCTCTTCGATGTCCTCTCCCATGATGGCATTCATCTTGGAAAATTCACCGCTTGCCTCACCACGTTCAAGCTGGCGTGCCAGAATATCGCATGCCTCATACAGTTTGGTAGACTTGCTGCTCTGGCCCGATATAATCAGAGGTGTTCTGGCCTCATCAATCAGAACCGAGTCGACCTCATCGATGATGGCAAAATGAAGGCCGCGCTGAACGAGCTGTTCCTTATAAATAACCATGTTATCACGCAGATAGTCGAAACCAAGTTCATTATTCGTTACGTAAGTGATATCGCAGTTGTATGCCGCACGGCGCTCATCATTATCCATAGAATTCAGGACAACTCCCACCGTCAGTCCAAGGAATTCATGAACCTTTCCCATCCATTCAGCATCACGTTTTGCAAGATAGTCATTGACTGTTACGATATGCACGCCTTTCCCGACCAGGGCGTTCAGATATGCAGGAAGCGTTGAAACCAGTGTCTTACCTTCACCGGTCTTCATCTCAGAAATACGCCCCTGATGCAGAATGATACCGCCGATAAGCTGTACGCGGTAATGACGCATTCCGAGGCTTCTCTTTGCAGCTTCTCTTACAACCGCATAAGCCTCCGGGAGGATATCATCAGTTGTCTCCCCATCTTCAAGACGTTTCTTGAATTCTCTGGTCTTATCTTTTAATTCTGCATCGGACAGTGCCTCCATCTCTGGCTCTAATGACTCTATCCGGTCCACAATCGGGTAAACACGCTTTAATTCATTTTCGCTGTGTGTTCCGAAAATTTTCTCTATTAAGCTCATAATCCGTAATTTACTCCTTGTCTAAATTTACTCTAAGCTTCATTCTAACACTATCTTCCAGTGAATTCAACAAATTAATGATTTGTTCAATTTGTTCATAACTTATTCATACCTTTACCAGTGTATCGTACGGAATCTTTCCGCCGAACAGGTCCAGCGCGCTTCCGATCGTAAAATCAAGTTTTCCCCCGCATGCTGAGCGGAATTGCCCAAGATCCTCCATACTGCCGATGCCCCCTGCGTAGGTAACCGGTATTTTCGCCCATTCTCCAAGCATACGTACGAGATTCATCTCGACCCCCGATGATTTTCCCTCCACATCGACGCCGTGTACAAGAAACTCATCACAGTATTCAGACAGTTCTTCCAGAACCTCAGGCGTCAGGCACACATCCGTGAATGTCTGCCAGCGGTTTGTCACTATATAATAGGAAGTATCTTTCCTGCGGCAGCTTACATCCAGAACAACATGTTCCTTTCCCACTGCCGATACCAGTTTTTTCAGATTCTCCCTGTGGAACTGCCCGTCCTGGAATACATAAGATGTCACGATCACATGGCTGGCACCGGCGCGGAGATACTCCGCCGCATTCTCAGCCGTAATCCCCCCGCCGATCTGCATCCCTCCCGGATACGCTTCCAACGCACTAAGCGCCTGTTTCTTCGTCGCCTCGTAATACTCGGAAGACGCAGGATTCAGCAGAATAATATGTCCGCCTTTCAGTCCGTCCTTCTCATAAAGCTTTGCATACCATGCCGCATCCAGCTCAGAAGCAAAATTCGTCACGGCCCGGTCCCCCTGGTCCTTCAGGCTGCCCCCTACAATCTGTTTTACTTTCCCATTATGAATGTCAATACAAGGTCTGAATTTCATAACAATCCTTTCATTTCTTCAAAGGGGTCAGACCCCTTTGAAGCCGCTTGTTAAGTATTTATCAATATCTGTTGTCGAATATCCTCGTGGATTTCTTTTCACTCCGCGGCAGGTCCCCGATCGATACCGGCATGACGTTGACCGTGATTCCGATTTTGGCCTTGAACGCCTTTTTCACAGCGTCCTCTGCCTGCTTTTTATCTACGTTTTTGTTGATCTCTACAAACAGGGTACAGACATCTTTTCCATTCATATGATCCAGCATAAACTGGTACTCGCTGGACGCCTCCGGAACATCCTTTAACATCTCTTCGATCTGGCTCGGGAATATATTAACACCCTTGACTTTTACCATATCATCTGTTCTTCCGATCAGGGTATCGATCCTCGGGAATCTGGAACCGCATTTGCAGTCTCCCGGGATGAAGCGTGTCAGGTCATGGGTACGGTAACGCACAAGCGGGGCGCCCTGCTTGCGCAGTGTTGTAATCGCCAGTTCTCCAATTTCCCCGTCAGGCACATTTTTCCCAGTCTTTGGGTCCACGATTTCAAAGTAAAGGTAATCATCCCAGTAATGCATCCCGCATTCGTAATCACAGCTCATGGCGATTCCCGGTCCATAGACCTCAGTCAGGCCGTAAATGTCATACAGTTGTACACCCAGCTCTGCCGCGATGCGTTTTCTCATCTTCTCGCCCCAGCGTTCGGAACCGATCACACCTTTTTTCAAGTGTATTTTATCCGAAATCCCTTTTTTTGCGATCTCTTCCGCAAGAAGCAGTGCATAGGAGGATGTGGCACATAAGACGGTCGCCTTCATATCCTTCATCATCCGGAGCTGCTTTTCTGTGTTGCCCGGGCCCATTGGGATCGTCATGGCTCCCAGATATTCCGCACCTGCCTGAAACCCGATCCCTGCCGTCCACAAACCATACCCCGGTGTAATCTGGATTCTGTCGAGTGCCGTAATCCCAGCCATCTCATAACAGCGTGCAAACATTTTTGCCCAGTCTTCTACGTCCTTTTTTGTATAAGGAATGATAACCGGTGTGCCGGTTGTTCCTGAAGAAGAATGTATCCGCACGATTTCCTCATCCGGCACCGCCTGGAGTCCAAGCGGGTATGCCTCACGAAGATCTCCCTTCCATGTAAAAGGCAGTGTTTCAAAATCCTCCTGTGTCTGGATTTTGGAAATGTCGATCTCCTTAAACTTTTCTTTATAAAAGCAGTCCTTCGATGTCAGCTGCTTCAGATTCTCTCTAATCAGCTCAAGCTGTAATTCTGTCATTCTCATGTCTGTTCTCCTTTATAGCCTGTCAGCATGTTCGTACGCCGCTTTTCCAAGTGCCAGTGCCTTTTTGTTCATCTCCAGGAAACGCTCCTTAACATTGCTGGTGACCGCCTTTTCCATTTCTTCCGAAGAAATATCCAATGCCCCGCTTGCAGCAGCGGCCCCAAGCAGCGCGACATTCAGTACCTTTGCGGAACCTGCCTGAAGGCAGAGTTCTTCCCCATCCAGTATCGCCAGATTACTTACGTTTTTCTTCAGATACTGAATCATATCTTCCCCTTCATATGTACTTCCGCCCAGTGTATCTGTAACCGGCTTTACTGCCTTACTGCTTACAATCACTGTGCCGCCTTCTTTCAGGTAAGGAAGGCAGCGCACCGCTTCTGCAGGTTCAAAAGCCAGCAGTATATCCGCAGTTTTCATCGGGATTAAGGGGGAATGGATTTCTCCGCCCATCCGCACATGGCTTACGACCGAACCGCCGCGCTGTGCCATTCCGATCGTCTCGGTTGTACGTACAAACTTTCCCTGTTCCATAGCCGCAAAGGCAATTAGTTTGGAAGCCAGAACAACGCCCTGTCCTCCGACTCCGCATAGTAAACAACTTTTATTCATTACATTCTACCTCCCCAATCGCACCAGACGGACATACCTGGCTGCACAGGCCGCATCCATAGCACAGTGACGGTTCAATCACGACCGCACCATCATTCACTGCAATTGCCGGGCAGCCCAGCTGTGTGATACAAACCTTGCATTTCGTACAGGCATCCTGTTTCACTTCATATAACGTTCCGGGCTTTGACACGGCAATGCACGGTGACTTGAATATGATGGCACGCACACCTTTTTCTCCGGCAGAACGTTTCACGGCATCCACCGCTTTATCCAGATCAAGCGGATCAACCGTCTCGATCCATGTCAGTCCGATACCTCTTAAAATATTTTCAATGCTGATCTTCGCCGCAACATCTCCCATCATTGTCACTCCTGTTCCCGGATGGGGCTGGTGTCCGGTCATGGCCGTTGTGGAATTATCCAGTACAACCAGCACGATATCTGTCTGGTTATAAACCGCATTCACGACTCCTGTGATTCCGGAGGCAAAGAATGTAGAGTCCCCGATAAACGAGAAATTCACTGCATCCGGTTCTATAATGTGCAGCCCTTGGGCGATCGTCACATCTGCACCCATGCACAGGCAGGTATCTACCATATCAAGAGGCTTCGCATTTCCAAGCGTATAGCAGCCGATATCTCCACTGAATACGGCCTTTTTGCCCCGCATCGCTTTCTTAACGGCATAGAAAGAGGCTCTGTGGGGACACCCTGCACACAATACAGGCGGTCTCACCGGCAGTGCCGGGGCCCTGTCAAGTTCCTCGCCCCCCTCTGTCTTATCATCCTCAATCCCCAGAAAACGATTCAGGTCACCGCGGATACTTTCTACACTGTTTTCCCCTGCATTCTTCGTATCATGGGTGAGTTTTCCACATATTTTTACATCCAGATGGTACTTACCCGCAATCTGGAGAAGTTCTTTCTCGATTACCGGGTCCAGTTCTTCCAGTACAAGCACTTCATCCAAATCCTCCAGAAACTCCTTCGCGAGCCGTTCCGGGAACGGATGAGGTGTACCGATCTTCAAAAACGGAATATTCCCGTCTATCACTTCACTCGTATAAGCATATGACACACCGCCTGATACAACGCCCTTTCTTCCGCTTCCTTTTCTCAGCCGGTTCATCGGATAGGAAGAGAATACTTCTGACAGTTCCACGTTCCTTGCTTCTATTTTAATATGGTTCTGATAAGAAAGCCGCGGGAAGATGACCCAGCGCATCGTATCCTTGATAAACCCTTCGGGCTTTGGCACTTCTATTTTCGGAAGAAGTTCAATACTCACACAGGCATGGCAGATTCTCGTTGTCGGGCGGAACAGAACCGGTGTCTGGTACTTCTCGGAATACTCGAAAGCATCCGCTATCATCAGATAGGCCTCCTCCGGTGAAGATGGGTCGAATACAGGCAGTTTTGAAAACTGTGCAAAATGTCTCGTATCCTGTTCCGTCTGGGAGGAAATCGGTCCCGGATCATCGGCAGACACGATGACCATGCCGCCCTTAACCCCCACATAGGCAAGGCTCATCAGCGGATCAGATGCGACATTTAAGCCGACCTGCTTCATCGTAACAAGAGTCCTCGCACCCGCATATGCGGCCCCTGCCCCGACTTCCATCGCCGCCTTTTCATTCGTAGACCATTCTACATGGATACTTCCGTCATTCTGCTTTGCGATCGTCTCCAGAATCTCGGTGGAAGGCGTTCCCGGATAACCGGTTACCATCCTGACACCGGCCCGGACAGCACCCAGACCGATCGCCTCATTGCCCATAACAAGCTTTTTCTCAGTACTCATACTATGTATTACTCCTTTGCTTTATCAAACGTCTCATTTTGATATTTTACCACATTAAAGTTGAAAAATCCATATGTAAGTAGTTCGGGTATAAACTAACAGCAGGACTTACGCCCTGCTGTTAACCCTGCAGACTCATTCCGTCCCTGCGGGACAGGGGTCTGCTTTCTCTATCGGTTATTTGTTGTATCGTCTGCTTTGTTGTCGTCATTTACATTTTTGTCGTTTGTGTTTCTGTCATTTAAGTTATCCTTTTCAGGACCGTTGTTATCTGTCAGATCATCTGCTGCATTGTCAACGCCGTCTGTGATATCGTCTACTGCATCATCAACAACTCCATCACCGTTTTTATCCCTTGTTCCAGTACCATCGGTAGCATCATTTGTGTCACTGCTGTTTGTTGTATTGTTTGCGCCATCATTTGTATTCTTGTCTGTACCACATGCAGTAACACCGCAGAGAACTCCTGCACACATCATTAATAATAAAAACTTTTTAATTTTTTTCATTTTGTTTCTCCCTTTCCACAAATATTCTTGTGTTAGTAATATTTGCAATTTCGGGATCTTTATGTGTGGGAAAAATTTCTATATTTTTATTTTCTTCTGATAAATTCATAAAATGCAAAGATGATTGATACTACAGTCAGCACAGATACAATCAGTTCTGACATATTATTTGCATAATCAGTCATCTGGGGCTGCACAGCTCCTAGAATAAAAAAGTATACGGTCCAGATCAGTCCCAATACTAAGATCAGCAGTGTGAAAAATGTTAAAAAACGTGAGCCTGCTTTCCATAATTTCTGATATAATAATTTCTGCTTCTCCGTATATTCCTTTTTCCTTATCCGGCTCTTAATTGCACCACATATGACTCCTGCTATTGTACCGACAGACAGGCAGACACATAATAAATATATTTTATGCATTATTTCCTGCCGCCTCCCGCAGTTTCTGCATGGCGCGCTCTTCTATCTGGCGGATGCGTTCTCTGGTAACATTCATCATTCCGCCGACATCCTCCAGTGTATGGGCCTTTCCATCCTCAAGACCGAATCTCAGGCGGATGACTTTCTGCTCTTTTTCACTGAGTTTTTCCAAAAGCTGTGCCACTTCTTCCTTGCGGATCAGGGATGCGACCGCATCCTCGGGCGTCTTTTCTTCCTCATCCTCTATGAAATCCTCAAGGCTGGATTCACCATCCTCGCCGACCGGAGTTTCCAGAGACAGGGGGTTTTTAAGCAGTGCCTGTATATTCTCTACTTCTTCTGCCGTCCTATCCCCAAGTCTTTTAGCGATCTCTCCTGAAGTCGCATCTCTTCCTAGTTCCTGCTTTAATAACTGAGCCGTCTTCTGGACTTTTCTCATATTTTCTGCCACATGGACCGGAACCCGGATCTCATGGGACTGTTCATCTATCGCACGCATAATGGCTTCCTTGATCCACCACGACGCATAGGTGGAGAAACGGTTCCCCTTCGTGTAGTCAAACTTCTCGACCGCACGCATCAAACCGATATTACCTTCCTGGATCAGGTCCATAAACTGCATGCCTCTCCCAGAATAATGTCTGGCTATGGATACGACAAGGCGCAGATTCGCCTCCTCCAGCTGCCGTCTCGCATCCGGGTCGCCTTTTGCGATCAGTTTTCCCAGTTCCTGCTCCTGTCCGGCATCCAGAAGTGGTATCTGCCCGATCTCTTTTAAATAAATCTTCAGCGGCTCTGTTGCCTCCACATCTTCCGGAATGGATAAATCATCTGTCAAAAATTCTTCGTTATTCTCCATACTGTCCCTAATACCTTTCGCCTATATCTTTTCGATAATCTCACCGCTTCGGTAAGCAGCCAGAAGACGTTCCAGATCTTCCACCTGTTCTTTTAAATCTTTTCCGATATCCGTATCTCCTACAAGCCGCCGTTCCATAACTCTTTTGACAACCATATATTCCGAATGAATATCACTTTCCTTCTGGATCGCCGCCTCCGTTGATTCAAACGGCTCATGCGCAACTAAAAGCAGTCCATAGGAATTGTAAATCAGAGTGTAGCCGGCAATGCCGGTCTCCTGCTGGTATGCCTTGGAAAATCCGCCGTCAATTACCAGCACCTTGCCGTCACATTTGATCGGACTTTCACCGTTCTTGCGCTTCACCGGGACATGTCCGTTCACGATGTGGCCGCCGTCCGGGTCAAGGCCAAATTCTTTCATAATATTATCCACAACCTCTTCCTTCTCCAGAAGGAAGTAGTAAGGATTTTTTTTCTCTATATGTGTCTCTTTCTCCGCAAGGAAGTATCTCTCAAAAGTCGCCATCTTATCCTTCCCAAACAGTGGTGAATTGGGATGGAGCCAGATGTACCACATCATATCCCTGCCGTTATCCCTGTCCTCCTCGTCAAGTGCAAAAAATCCTTTTCTGAGGTAACGGTCCAGGGCATCATAAAGCGTACGCCCTTTAAACTTTCTTCCGAACAATTCTACTTCCTTTAAGCTGCCGTCATCGTTCAGCGGCACGCATCCATGATACAGGAGGTTATTATTATATACCTTGTAAAGGCCGCCCTTGGCAAGCAGAAAACGCATGTGCTCCTGAAGCTTTTCGCACCCAAGGAAGGCGCGTTCCAGACGTTCCATGACTTCTTCCTCTTCCGCCGAAAGTTTATATGGGTCCTTCGGGTCTATCGTCGGAAAATTCGTATCAAGAAGCTGGTATTCCTTCCCGTTCAGGGTGATGGTTCCCTTTTCATAATCGATCCGGTGCAGAAGCGCCCGGTCATCCAGATGGAAATCCTTCTGCCTCTTAATAATCTGTCCTTCCACCTTGAACTGCAGGATAGAAATTGCCTTGTGCATGCGCAGGTCCATCTCCATCTCGGCCTTATTCGCCTTCTCCTGTCCCTTCAAAGTAAAGCAGGTACACGGGTCATCACCATAGGTACGGATTGCAAACGTGGCCAGTGGCAGAAGGTTAATCCCGTAACCATCCTCCAGAATATCCAGATTCCCATATCTGGCACAGATCCGGATGACATTGGCGATACATCCGCGCTGTCCTGTCGCAGCCCCCATCCAGAGTACATCGTGGTTCCCCCACTGGATATCAATAGAATGATAACTCATCAGTTTATCCATGATAATATGGGGGCCCGGCCCTCTGTCATAAATGTCTCCGACGATATGTAAGTGGTCCACGACAAGCCGCTGGATTAGTTCAGATATTGCAACGATAAATTCTTCCGCACGTCCGATTCTTATGATGGTCATAATAATTTCATTATAGTAAGATTCCTTATCACTGAGTTCCCCCTTCTCCGTGATCAGTTCCTCGATGACATAGGCAAAATCTTTCGGCAGGGCCTTACGCACTTTCGAACGGGTATACTTGCTCGCCGCACGCTTGCTCACCTCGATAAGACGGTACAGATTGATCTTGTACCAGTCCTCCATATTGCTCTCCACCTTCTTTACCTGTGCCATCTTATCCTTCGGATAATAGATCAGCGTAGCCAGAGACTGCTTGTCCCTTGAACTTAAGGTATTGCCGAACACGTCGTCAATCTTTCTTCTTACAGAACCTGAACCGTTCTTCAGCACATGGGAAAATGCCTCGTATTCCCCGTGGATATCCGTCAGGAAATGCTCGGTCCCCTTTGGCAGGTTCAGGATCGCCTGCAGATTAATAATCTCCGTCGATGCCGCAGCAATCGTCGGATACAAATCAGAAAGACGCTCCAGATATCTTGTCTCCAGATTTTTCATAATACTTCCTCCTAAATCCCCCGTGTGATTAAAACTGAATCACATCACTCATATCATACATGCCAGCCGGCTGCCCTGCCAGGAATTTAGCCGCCTCAACAGCACCTTTTCCGAAAACACTTCTGGAATATGCGGTATGTCTGAACTCGATCACCTCATCCGGTCCGGCAAAAATCACTTCATGATCCCCGACAATGGTTCCTCCGCGTACCGCCGAGATTCCCATCTCTTTTGCATCTCTTTTTCTGCGTACCTGGCTGCGGTCATATACATAAGTATACTCCCCGTTTAATGCTTCATTCATGGAATCTGCCAGAGCCAGGGCTGTTCCGCTCGGTGCGTCGAGTTTCTGGTTGTGGTGCCGCTCCACCAGTTCGATGTCATACCCTGCGGGTCCGAGCACCTTGGCCGCATCTTTCAGCAGTTTCAAAAGGAGGTTGATTCCCACCGACATATTTGCAGACTTCAAAACCGCTACTTTTTTAGAAACTTCTTCCACTTTCCTGAGCTGCTCTTCTGAAAGGCCCGTTGTACAGAGTACGACCGGCACCTGCTTTTCCACGCAGTAATCAAGCAGGGCATCGACTGCCCCTGCGTTTGAAAAGTCAATTGCAACATCCACATCCACGTCACACGCACTGATACTTTCGAAAACCGGATAGTCATTGGCAGTCCCGGTATACGCATCCACACCCGCGGCAATCTCCAGCTTCTCGTCCTCTTTGACCAGCCCTGTGATCATCCGCCCCATTTTCCCATTACATCCGTGCATTAAAACTTTAATCATTTTTAACTCCTCCTGTGTATTTTCATGTTTTTTTCACATTAGATTGCTTCTGATATAAAAAAGGATACCACATTTGAGTACTTTACTCAACTTATGATATCCCTTTAACAAACATAAATTTCCTTTAATTAAGCAAGCTTCAGTCCGAAATCAGCCATTGCTTTTGCAAGTTTTGCTGCATTGGCTTCTGTCATTTCTGTGAGAGGCATTCTCACACCTCCGACTTCCATTCCCATCAGGTTCGCAGCCTTTTTAACCGGAATCGGATTCACTTCGCTGAACAGCTGGTTGATGAGCGGCAATGCTTTCAACTGTAAAGCCCGGCTTCCCTCAATATCCCCTTTGAAGAACATCTCACAGATATCATGTGTCTCCTGAGGTGCGACATTAGATAATACAGAGATTACACCTTTTCCACCAAGGGAAAGCAGTGGCACAATCTGGTCATCATTGCCTGAGTACAGGTCAATGTTACCATCTGTCATCTGCATAATCTTTGCAATCTGTCCGATATCCCCGGAAGCTTCCTTGATACCGACGATATTGTCAACTTCGCTTACCAGCTGTGCCACAGTAGCCGGTTCGATGTTCATCCCGGTCCTGCTCTTAACACTGTATAAGATAATCGGAGCCTTCGCCTCAGCCGCAATCGCCTTATAATGTGCCACCAGGCCTGCCTGAGTTGCTTTATTATAATAAGGAGTCACAAGGAGCAGTCCGTCCGCACCTGCTTTAGCTGCATCCTTTGACATCTCAATTGCTGTGCGCGTACAGTTGGAACCTGTTCCGGCAATTACCGGAATACGCTTCTTTGTGCGCTCTATTGTAAACTTAATACATTCCATATGTTCTTCTTCTGTTAACGTAGAAGATTCACCTGTCGTGCCACAAATGACAATACTGTCTGTGCCGTTCTCGCAGTGAAAATCAATCAGTTCATCAAGCTTATCGTAGTTAACGCTTCCATCCTCGTGAAATGGTGTGATGATCGCCACTCCGGCTCCTTTAAAAATTGACATATACATCCTCCTAATCTTAAACACTTATCTTTCCAAAGTTTAACATTAAATGCACCTAATGTCAACGTACAGAATGTGCAAAGAGGATTTCCAGAACATACATTTTACTTATTCTTCCATACACTCCAGCTTGCTCACAGAAACCTCATAAGCAATCCGTGTCTGCGTTTCTGTCTCGGATAATTTTTTTACATATTCCCGGCTCTGGATTCTTCCAAGGATCTGTACATGTTCACCTACCTCAAATCCGGATGCATAGCGGGCATTTCTCCCCCAGCAGATGCATGGGATATAATCGGACTTTCCATAGGGCCTGTTCACTGCCAGCAAAAGATCTGCGATTTCTCTTCCAAGCGGCGTTTTGCGGTAAACGGGTCTCTTACAGATATAGCCTTCCAGAAGGATATGGTTCGTTTTTGCCCCGTCCAACTCCTCATCAATAAATTCAACCTCACGTACAAAAACAGATAAAACAAGCCTGTTCTTCTGCTCTTCATGACGGTTGTAAGAACGGAACTGTCCGGAAACCATGATGAATTCCCCTGTGTAATCCTGAGTCACATCAATCAGTCTCTCTGATATCATAAGGGGGATCCGGTCATCGGAATTGCTGAGCCTCTTTACCAGCACATCTACCATATAGAATCCTTCTCCAAAAACCTCGTGGCTGTATGTAAACTTAGATGCCACCTCTCCCATGATTGTTACCTGATTGTTTTCAATAATCTTATCTGACATAATTTTTAGTACTCCCTTCCTCTGAGTGGTATTTTTGAGTCAATACTAAGTCTATGAACATGATATAGGCATTAGACTAAAATTCCCACCTAATTCGTTCGACAAAATATGATAGCGCGGTACAGCGGTACAGCGGGTTTGCGAGTGAAAACACCCTCCACAAAGAGCAGCTTTTAAAGGCAGGCATGACCTGTTTGCTTTTTCACTTCTGCAAGGCTTTTATGCAGATTAAAAAGACCGGATAAAGGGAATGAATCCGATACTTTTTTTCTGGTTTTTTTATTGTTTTAAACACTTCGAAAAGTGGCGATTCCTTTATATTACTGTAAGATTTTGTCGGGAAGTTTTTATATAAATCCAGGAATCCTGGGAATACTTTTTAAGCCGTGCAGCCTCCGAAGTCTGACATATCCCCTTCCCATATGGAAAGTTTTGTGATAGAATAAAAAAGTTGTAACCACATATTATAGTAGAAAGAGTGTTGAAATTATGAAAACAAAGCGTGAAGATGTTAGAAATATTGCGATTATCGCCCATGTTGACCACGGCAAAACCACACTGGTCGATGAACTTTTGAAACAAAGCGGTGTATTCCGTGAGAATCAGGAAGTGGCAGAACGTGTCATGGACTCCAATGATATCGAGAGGGAAAGAGGTATTACGATCCTTTCTAAAAATACTGCCGTATATTATAAAGGTACAAAGATCAATATCATCGATACACCGGGACATGCCGATTTCGGTGGTGAAGTAGAACGTGTTCTGAAGATGGTGAACGGGGTTATCCTCGTTGTCGATGCCTTTGAAGGCGCCATGCCACAGACTAAGTTCGTCCTGAGGAAAGCATTGGAGCTGGACCTGCCGGTTATCGTATGTATCAATAAGATTGACCGTCCGGAAGCAAGGCCGGATGAAGTCATTGACGAAGTGCTCGAACTGTTCATGGATCTGGAGGCTTCCGACGACCAGTTAGACTGCCCGTTCGTATATGCCTCTGCAAAATCAGGTATCGCCGTACTCGACCTGACGGATGATGAGAGGGACATGCAGCCTTTATTTGAAACAATCCTGGATTATATCCCGGCGCCGGAAGGTGACCCGGAGGCCCCGACCCAGGTTCTGATCAGTACCATTGACTACAATGAGTATGTCGGACGTATCGGAGTCGGTAAAGTAGATAACGGCAGGATTGCCGTGAATCAGGAAATGGTGCTTCTGAACCATCATGATCCTGACAAGCAGCAGAAAGTTAAGATCAGCAAGTTATATGAGTTTGACGGGCTGAATAAAGTAGAAGTCAAGGAAGCTTCCATCGGTTCTATCGTTGCAATCTCCGGTATCTCTTCTATTTCAATCGGGGACACACTGTGCTCACCGGAAAACCCGACTGCTATCCCGTTCCAGAAGATTTCCGAGCCGACGATTTCGATGCAGTTTGTTGTAAATGACAGCCCGTTTGCCGGGCAGGAAGGAAAGTTCGTGACTTCCCGCCATCTGCGTGACAGACTGTTCCGTGAACTCAACACCGATGTCAGCCTCCGTGTGGAGGAGACAGACAGCGCCGACAGCTTTAAGGTTTCCGGGCGCGGTGAGCTCCACCTTTCTGTTCTCGTTGAAAATATGAGGCGTGAAGGTTATGAATTTGCAGTCAGCAAGGCCGAGGTCCTCTATAAGACAGACGAAAACGGCAAGAAACTGGAACCTATGGAGATTGCGTATGTAGATGTTCCGGATGAATTCACCGGTACTGTCATCGACAAACTCAGCCAGCGTAAAGGAGAACTCCAGAACATGGGAACATCCAACGGCGGCTATACAAGACTCGAGTTTTCAATCCCGTCCAGAGGGCTGATCGGATACCGCGGCGAGTTCATGACAGATACGAAGGGAAACGGAATCCTCAACACAAGCTTCGACGGATTTGCTCCATATAAAGGTGATATCCAGTATAGAAAGCAGGGCTCACTGATTTCATTCGAGACAGGTGAATCTGTCACTTACGGATTATACGGCGCCCAGGAACGCGGAACATTATTCATCGGAGCCGGGGAAAAGGTATATGCCGGTATGGTTATCGGACAGAATGGAAAGGCCGAAGACATCGAGCTCAATGTCTGCAAGACAAAGCATCTGACGAATACCCGTTCTTCCGGTGCAGATGATGCACTGAAGCTTTCCACACCGCGCATTTTAAGTCTCGAAGAGGCACTGGATTTCATCGATACAGACGAACTTCTGGAAGTTACCCCGAAGTCACTGCGTATCCGCAAGAAAATTCTGGATGCAAGAATGCGTAAAAGAAGTAATTTAAAATAGTCAGCCACGATTCTGAACAGTTACAATTTGATAGACCACAGGTTCAAATAAGACAGTCCAATAGGAGAAGAACACATGAAAAAATATGCAAATGCGTTTCTAAAAAGCTTGACAACTGCCTTGGAATTAATCATTGCCGCACTGCTGGCCGCCGGTATTATTATCATGACCGTGCAGCTCATCATGTCTTTCGGCAATCTGACAGACCTGAATGCTTATCCAAATTATGATGATCTATTGACAACATGTTTTAACCTGATCATCGGCGTGGAGATGATCCGTATGTTATATCTCCATACGCCGATGACCGTTTTCGAAGTACTGCTGTTTGCCATTGCGAGGCAGGTCATAATCGACCATTCCTCCCCTATCAACAGCCTCCTCGGTGTCATAGCTATTGCAATTTTATTTGCAACAAGGAAATTTTTATTCGTAGCCTTCGATGAATCTGAGCGAATCATCTTCCGGTCCAGCCAGAAGGTCCGCCATGTAAACCGCCTCATCCATGCAAACATCCCATATGAGGACGATGAGACTCTTCTGGAGGTAATGATGAAGAAAATGAAAGCCGATGAAGTAGAAGCAGGTGTCGGCGCATGTATCTATTTCCAGAAATTCGGACTCCGCATTGCCAAAATCACAGATGGAAAAATTACCAGAATTGAAGTGATTCGTTCTATACAATAAAGTTTTTCCATGCTATAATATTTACATAATACAGGCGGGATATTATAATTCGTCTGTATAATATGAACAAAAGGAGTTGAGCACATGAATTTTATTATTAGTGGAAAGAACATCGACGTAACACCAGGCTTGAAGAACACTATCGAAGAAAAGTTAGGAAAACTCGAAAGGTATTTCACTCCTGAAACAGAAATCATCGTAACACTCAGCGTGGAGAAAGAAAGGCAGAAAATTGAAGTAACCATCCCGGTAAAGGGAAATATTATCCGTTCCGAACAGACAAGCACCGATATGTATGTATCCATCGACCTTGTTGAGGAAGTCATTGAACGTCAGCTTCGCAAGTATAAAAATAAACTGGTCGCAAAGAGCCAGGGGCACCCGACGGCAGCATCCAGCGGAAGCAACTTCAAGAAGGAGTTCTTCGAATCTGATGACGAAGGACAGGCAGACGACGATATCCGTATCGTAAGGACCAAGCGTTTCGGAATCAAACCAATGTATCCGGAAGATGCATGTATCCAGATGGATCTGGTTGGACATTCTTTCTTCGTATTCTGCAATGCAGAGACTGATGAAGTAAACGTAGTTTATAAGAGAAAAGACGGCTCTTTTGGATTGATCGAGCCAGAATTCGATTAAATGAATTGATAAGAACGCGAAGGTATCCGGCTGCAGCCGGGTACCTTCTTTATTCTTGTTTTCTTTTTTATTCCTGTTCCCAGACCTTGATTTCGTTATCTATTTCTGCGAACCAGCAGGTTCCTTCTCTCCGGATAATGCTTTTTCCATTTGTCCCTTCTGTGATTTTTGCAGCCACCATTTTCTCTTCCTTTTCCGGAACCAGTACCGTCAGCTCTACAGAATCTGTGTAGGCCGTGTCTGTAATATGCAGGCCTGCCTGTCCGAGTATATACTGGATTTTGCCAAGCCCTGTATAATCGGTCTGTATTTTCAGTTTAAAACCGTAAATTCTGGTTATAATCGTACTATGGGCAAGGCCTTCACGGGATGCGGACGTATATGCCCTGACGAGTCCTCCTGTGCCAAGCAGGGTGCCTCCGAAATAGCGTGTAACGATAATCAGCACATTTTCAAGCTTTGCACCCTTTATAACGTCTAAAATAGGCTTGCCAGCCGTGCCGCCCGGTTCTCCGTCGTCGCTTAAGCGTTCCAGTGTCCTGTCCGCCCGGATTACATAGGCCCAGCAGTGGTGTCTGGCATCCCAATACTGCTTTTTTATCTTTTCCAGATACTCCATTGCTTCTTCTTCCGAAGAAACAGGAAATACACTGGATATGAAACGGGACTTTTTTTCGACAATTTCCGCGCCGGCGCCCTGATATACTGTTTGATAATCCATAGTTTTCTACCTCTGTCAATGATTTTTCTGCAAAATAGTTATGCTTATGAATATAGGATATAACAAATCAGTAGAAAACCACAAGAAATTATTAAGATTTTTTTAGAAATATGAACTTTTACCGTTTTTTCTTTATTTAGAGAAGTAAATTTGATATAATGAGTGGAATGAATAAAGGAGGATATTATTCATGAATTACGGAAAAGAGAATCTCGATAAGAGAAAGAAGAATATTTCATCAAAAAAGAACATGAAAAAGAAGCGGGTCGGGGTCCGCTTTTTTAAGGCTCTCCTTATCTGTATACTACTTATTGCAGTTATCGGGGCCGGCGGGGTTGGCCTGTTTGTTAAGAAGATTGTCGACGACGCCCCTAAGGTTACTCCTGCAAATGTCAAGCCGTCCGATGAGACATCCTTTGCTTATACAGAGGACGGAAAGTTTCTGGACTCCTTTGTACAAAAAGGTTCTAACAGAGTTTACAAAAACTATGATGAGATACCTGTCAACCTGACTCATGCATTTGTTGCCATTGAGGACGAGCGTTTTTATAAGCATAACGGAATTGACCTTCAGGGAATCCTAAGGGCCGGTGTTGTCGGACTTACTTCCGGAGGTAACTTCTCAGAGGGTGCAAGTACCCTGACACAGCAATTGATTAAGAATAACGTGTTTCCTGAGTTTACTGAGGAAAAGACATTCTATGACAGGCTGAAGCGTAAACTTCAGGAACAGAACCTTGCGGTCGAGATTGAAAAGCAGATGAGTAAGGAAGAGATTGTTGAGGCCTATATGAATACGATCAACCTCGGCCAGAACTGTCTCGGGGTACAGACAGCCGCACAGCGCTATTTTGGCAAGGACGTCTCAGACCTGTCACTTTCCGAAAGTGCTGTCATCGCCGGCATCACGCAGAGCCCGTCCGACTATGACCCGGTCCTGCATCCGGAGGCAAATGAAAAGAGACGGAACAAGGTTTTGAAAAACATGCTGGATCAGAACTATATTACACAGGCTGAGTATGAGGAAGCCAAGGCAGACAACGTTTATGAAAGAATCCAGCAGACCGTGGCTGCAACACCGGAGGACAAGCCTAACTCTTATTTCATAGACAGGCTCTCACAACAGATCATAAAAGATCTGATTAACCGGAAGCAGTATACAGAGACGCAGGCATACAATGCACTGTACAGTGGCGGACTCACCATCACGGCAACACAGGACCTGAATATCCAGCAGATCTGTGACGAAGAGGTAGCGAATCCGAACAATTATCCATATAACGTGGAGTATGGTCTCGAATATGCATTGACCGTGACACATCCTGACGGCACGTCCGACAATTACAGCAAAGAGATGCTGGCTAAGTATATTAAAGATACACGCGGCGACCAGTACCCACTTGTATTCTCATCGGAAGATGCAGCCAATCAGGCGATCGCAGAGTACAAGAGCACTCTCGGCATTACGGAACAGGATACGATAGCGGAAAATATCGATATCACACCTCAGCCGCAGACATCTGTCGTTGTAATGGACCAGTATACAGGCAAGGTCAAGGCCATTGTCGGAGGACGCGGCGAGAAGAAGACAAGCCTTTCCCTGAACCGTGCAACAGACTCCCCGAGACAGCCGGGTTCCTGTTTCAAAATACTTTCCACTTATGCGCCCGCACTTGATTCTGCCGGATATACTCTGGCATCCACAATCGACGATGACGCGCCGTTCCAGTATGAGAACAGCACACAGTATGTGGAAAACTGGGACAAGAAATATATCGGCATGACACGTGTCCGTTACGCTATTGAGCATTCCATGAATGTATGCGCAGTCAAGACACTGACAGATATCGGTACACAGACCGGATATGATTCACTCATAAACTTCGGATTCACAACACTTGTTAACTTTGACGGCGACTTTCCTGAATATACAGATGTGGCACAGGCTACTGCTTTGGGTGGTATCACACAGGGTGTCTATAATCTGGAAATGACAGCTGCCTATGCAGCAATTGCAAACGGCGGTGTATACACAGAACCGATTCTGTACACAAAGGTTTTAGACCATGACGGCAATGTCCTTCTGGACAATACCGAACCGGCTACACACCAGGTGATTAAAGATTCCACTGCCGCCCTCCTTACAAGCGCAATGGAAGATGTTATTAACAAGGGAACCGGAACGGCTGCCAGACTGAACAACATGGCTGCGGCAGGTAAGACAGGTACGACAGAGAACAGTACCGACCTCTGGCTCTCCGCATATACTCCTTATTATACATGCAGTGTATGGGGCGGGTATGATTCCAACAAGCCGATGGACAATATGGACCAGGCATGGCATGAAGTCCTCTGGAAGAACATCATGGACCGTGTCCATGCAGACCTTCCTTATAAAGCATTTACAATGCCGACTTCCGTAGAACAGAAAACAATCTGCACACAGACCGGCCTGCTTGCAACTTCTACCTGTCCCCCGCTGACAGAATATTTTGCAAAGGGAACTGCACCGACGCAGAGCTGTCCCGGACATTATGTTCCGAAGAAGGAAGACGAAAAGAAAGACGATGAGAAGAAGGATGATGACAAGAAGGATAACACCGAGAATCCTGATGACGGTGGCAATACCGAAAATCCTGACAATGGAGGCGGTACCGAGAACCCAGACGAAGGCGGTGGAGAGGTTCCAACACCTGATCCGGGTACTGATGGAGGCGGCGGAGAGACCACTCCTCCGGCCTGATCGGCTTTAGAAATGAATACAGGCAGGATAAGAACCTGCCTGTACAAGCAAAACAGCAGAGACGATAAGAGCAATTCCTTATCTTCTCTGCTGTTTTATAATTCATAAACACTTGTGAATAGATCTAAACGACTTTACAGTACAAGCTTGGCTGCCCCACATATCCCTGCATCATTTCCCAGTGTTGCCAGTGTAAATTTCACTTCTTTATTTGCAAATAGTGCAGACTCCATATAAGGCTTCTCAATATAAGGGATCAGAACTTCTCCCGCTTTGGACACTCCTCCACCGATTACAAATACAGCCGGATCAGTGACCGCTGCAAGATTTGCGAGTGCACGGCCAAGATAAATACCGAATTCCTCTGCCACCTCGGCGGCAACGAGATCTCCGGCTTTTACCGCATCAAACACGTCCTTCGCTGTCACAGTGTCCCTTACAAGCATCGTATCACGGGTCTCATTCTCAAGCTTTCTTTTAGCCAGACGAACAATCCCTGTCGCAGATGTATACTGCTCCAGACAACCGCGTTTTCCACATCCGCACACTTCCGTCTCGTCATAATTCACACAGATGTGGCCGATCTCACCACCGGCTCCATGCGCCCCTGTCACGACTCTGCCTGCAATGATCACGCCGCCGCCAACTCCGGTGCCAAGGGTAACCATGATCATATTCTTCTGGCCTGCCCCGCCGCCTTTCCACATCTCACCCAGAGCGGCTACATTCGCATCATTATTGATCTCTGCACGCAGTCCGGTCAATTCTTCCATCTCTTTTTTCACTTCTTTATAGTTCCATCCAAGATTAGCACTGCCATTGACAATTCCGTCTTCTGTCACTGGTGCAGGTACGCCGACTCCTGCCCCAAGCACATCTTCTTTGTGAATCTGCTTCTCCTCAAGCTTTGCAAGGATGGTTTGTGCGATATCCGGCAGGATCGCCTTTCCTTCCTCTTCCGTGTGGGTCTTGATCTCCCATTTGTCAAGAATCTCCCCTGTTTCCTCAAACAGACCCAGTTTTACTGTAGTTCCTCCGATATCAACGCCAAAACAATACTTCATGATTCTTCTCCTATCTGCCTTTTATGTTCGTTAAACCTATCTGTTCTTTGCCAGATTCTCCTGCACACGCTTATATAATTCCTGTGCAGCATTATATCCCATCTGTTTCTGTCTGTGGTTGACAGCCGCTGATTCTACGATAATCGCAAGATTACGTCCCGGACGGATCGGAATGCTGTGGCAGACAACACGGTTGCCCAGAAACTCTGTATAATTCTCTTCCAGCCCCAGTCTGTCATATTCCTTGTCCCGGTTCCAGTCTTCCAGAGTAATAACCAGATCGATATTCTGTGTCTCTCTGACGCTCTGCACACCGAACATCGACTTCACGTCAACAATGCCAATGCCCCGAAGCTCTATAAAATGTCTCGTAATATCTGGCGCAGCTCCCACTAATGTATCATCGCTTACTTTTCTGATCTCTACAACATCGTCCGTAACAAGACGGTGTCCTCTCTTAATCAGTTCAAGGGCCGCCTCACTCTTACCAATCCCGCTCTCGCCCATAATCAGAACACCAACACCATAAACATCCACCAGTACCCCGTGTATGGAAATGCACGGAGCCAGCTTCACATTCAGCCAGCGGATGATCTCACCCATAAATGAGGAGGTAGATTTCGAAGTTGTAAAAATCGGCACCTGATGCTGTACGGCCTTGATAAGCAGTTCCGGGTCAGGCTCCATATCTCTGCTGAAAACAATACAGGGGACCTGATGGCTCAAAAGCTCATCATATATCTGGTGCTTTCTTTCCTCACTCAAAGTCTCAAGATATGCATA
Organism: Faecalicatena orotica; assembly: GCF_003149245.1. Lineage (GTDB taxonomy): Bacteria > Bacillota > Clostridia > Lachnospirales > Lachnospiraceae > Faecalicatena_A > Faecalicatena_A orotica. The sequence continues at coordinate 540,001 of NZ_QGDL01000001.1, forward strand.
CTCCACATATCCAATCATCTGTACCCTGTCCGAGTCAAAATGATCAAAAAACCCAGTCAGCTGAAGTGCAGGTCTGTTAATATCCGGCACATTCACCTCACGTCCGATCAGTTCAACATCAGGAGTCAGATTCTTTAAATCCATCTTTTCAACAATTTCGCTTAACTTTACTCCTTGTCCCATAATAATCTCCTTTATCATTATCACTTTCAACACAAATTCTTTATCCATTATACCATAAATACTAAACTCGTGAAATACCTCGTTAAGTATTTAGGTGTATGTCTTACTAGCCTCGTAAATACCTCGCCAAGTGCGAGCATTATACCATAAATACTAAACTCGTGAAATACCTCGTTAAGTATTTAGGTGTATGTCTTACTAGGCTCGATAATACCTCGCCAAGTGCGGGCATTATACCATATCAGACTGCCTTATTCTCCGTGAAAAAACTTATACACTGCCTCCGCCGATTTTTCATTCATGGACGGAACGGCCGACAGTTCTTCCACCGTTGCAGCCTTGATCGCATCCAGGCTCAGATAATGGCGCATGAGTGCCTTTCTTCTGGCTGGCCCGATGCCGTCTATATCATCCAGAATTGAATGTACCTGTCCCTTTGACCGAAGCTGCCTGTGGTACTCTATGGCAAAGCGGTGGGCCTCGTCCTGAATCCTTGTAATCAGCCGGAAGGCCTCGGAGGATTTGTCGATCGCAATCTCCTCATTGTGGTAGTAAAGCCCCCTCGTCCTGTGGAAATCATCCTTTACCATGCCGCAGACAGGAATATTGAGACGCAGTTCATCCAGAACTTCCAGTGCGACATTCACCTGTCCTTTTCCGCCATCCATGAGGATCAGGTCCGGGAATGAAGTGAAACCGCCGAGTTCTTTACTCTCCTCACGCTCCCTGAGGCCATGTGTGAAACGTCTTGTCAGGACTTCCCTCATACTTCCGTAGTCATCCGCGCCCTGGATCCCTTTGATCTTAAACTTTCTGTAATCATTACGCTTTGGTTTCCCGCGCTCATATACGACCATCGAACCAACGGACTCAAATCCATTTGTATTCGAAATATCATATGCCTCCATGCGGCTGACGCCGTCCAGATCAAGCATTTTTGCGATTTCCCTGACCGCACCGATCGTCCTGCCCTCTTCCCTCTTTAAGCGCTCTTTATCCTTATTCAAAACGAGCGAAGCATTATTGGCAGCCAGTTCCACCAGCTTTTCTTTTGTTCCTTTTTTAGGGACCCTGATGCTTACTTTCCCGCCCCGTTTTGTACCCAGCCATTCTTCCAGCAGGTGCATGTCTTCCAGTTCTTCCGGAAGCATCAGCTCACCCGGGATAAACGGTGTTCCCGCATAATACTGCTTAATAAAGCTGTCCAGCACCTCACTGTGCGGCTCGTCCTTTGAAATGCGCAGGTAAAAATGGTCCCGCCCGATCAGCCTTCCGCCGCGGATAAAGAAGACCTGCACCACAGCATCCTCTTCCTCTGAAGCCACCGCCAGCACGTCACGATCCTCGCCGCTGCTGTCTGTTATCTTCTGCTTCTGTGCGACCTTCTTCACACTGTTCAGCAATTCCCGGTATTCAATCGCCTTCTCGAACTCAAGTGCCTCAGAAGCGGCATCCATCTTTTCCTGCAGTTCCTTTAAGATTACGTCAAAATTCCCGTTCAGGAAGCGGATTACCTCTTGAACCGCTTTTGCATACTCTTCCTTGGAAATATACCCCTGGCAGGGAGCGTCACACTGCTTAATATGGTAATTCAGGCACGGACGTTCCTTCCCGATATCCTTCGGCAGGCTCCTGTTACAGCTGCGTATATGGTACAGCTTGTGGAGCAGGTCGATCGTATCGCGCACCGCCTGTGCACTCGTATACGGGCCGAAATACCGGGCCTTATCCTTGAGCATCTTTCTTGCAAGCATGACCCTCGGGAACGGCTCATTTGTCGTGACCTTAATAAAAGGGTAAGCCTTGTCATCCATCAGCATGGTGTTATACTTCGGCCTGTGCTCCTTAATCAGGTTACACTCCAGAACAAGCGCCTCCAGTTCCGAATCTGTCACGATATACTCAAACCTCCGTATATGCGTAACCATCTGCTCGATCTTAACCCCCTTATTCCTGCTGCTCTGGAAATACTGCCGTACCCGGTTCTTCAGGCTGATGGCCTTGCCCACATATATGATATTGTCCTTCTCGTCATGCATAATATAAACTCCTGGCTTGCCCGGGAGCTTTTTCAATTCTTCCTGTATATCAAAATTATTATTTTCCATGACCTATATTATAATGCCTGTTCGGGTATTTGTGAAGGATTTTTACGAGAAAAGGAAGCGCTAAAGAAAAAAATATTACGGTTTACATGCGCGTACATAACGCACAAACTGAAAAGCCGGACTACGCTTAGCGTCTCCCGGCTTTTCCTGTATTCCTTCTTTATTCCTGGCTGTGATCTGCAGGATAATCCTCGTTCACATGTGCCTCTAAACCTTTTTGGCCGCCTTCTTCCGCCGGCTTCATTGTAACACGGACATCTTTTTTCGGCTCACTTCCCTCTTCCGGCTCCTCGATCCCTTTCACTTCACGGAAGATTCTCATGAATTCTTTTCCGGTGATCGTCTCCTTCTCAATGAGGAATGCGGAAATCTTATCGAGTGCTTCTCTGTTCTCGCTTAAGAGGCGCTTTGCCTCCTCATATGCATTCTTCAGCATAGTCATGACTTCGCCATCTATCTCGGCCGCTGTCGCTTCACCGCAGTTCATAACCGGACGGCCGTCAAGATAACGGTTCTGGATTGATTCCAGACCAATAAGGCCGAACTTCTCAGACATTCCATACTGGGTGATCATGGCTCTGGCAATCTTTGTTGCCTGCTCGATATCATTGGATGCCCCTGTAGTAACGGTGTCAAATACAATCTCCTCCGCGGCACGTCCTGCAAGTGCACCGACCAGCATAGCCTCCAGTTCCTTCTTCGTGTTCAGGAACTTCTCCTCTTCCGGTGTCTGCATGACATATCCAAGAGCCCCCATCGTTCTCGGAACGATCGTGATCTTCTGTACAGGCTCTGCATCCTTCTGGAGCGCGCTGACGAGCGCATGGCCGACCTCATGGTAGGATACGATCTTACGTTCCTCCCCGCTCATGATGCGGTCTTTCTTCTCTTTACCGACCAGCACAACTTCCACTGCTTCAAATAAATCCTTCTGGCTGACAACCTGTCTGCCATTCTTGACTGCATTAATCGCAGCCTCATTGATCATATTGGCAAGATCTGAACCTACTGCACCTGAGGTAGCCAGTGCAATTGCCTCCAGATCGACTGTCTCATCCATCTTAACATCCTTGGAATGTACCTTCAGGACATCCACACGTCCCTTCAAATCCGGCTTATCCACGATAATACGCCTGTCAAAACGTCCCGGCCTTAAAAGCGCCGGGTCCAGTACCTCCGGACGGTTTGTTGCCGCCAGAAGCAGAAGGCCCTTATTCGTGTCAAATCCATCCATCTCAGCCAGCAGCTGGTTCAGGGTCTGTTCACGTTCATCATTCCCGCCCATTGCGGTATCACGTGTCTTACCGATCGCATCAATCTCATCAATAAATACGATACATGGCGCCATTTGCTGTGCCTGCTTGAACAGGTCACGCACACGGGATGCCCCGACGCCGACATACATCTCTACAAACGCCGAACCGGACAGGGAAAAGAACGGCACCTTTGCTTCTCCTGCAACAGCCTTTGCCAACAGGGTCTTACCTGTACCCGGAGGGCCCACGAGCAGGGCTCCCTTCGGAAGCTTAGCACCGATTCCGGTGTATTTTCCCGGGTTATGCAGAAAATCAACAACCTCCTGAAGAGACTCCTTCGCCTCATCCTGGCCTGCCACATCCTGGAATGTGACCCCGGTCTCCTTCTCCACGTATACCTTTGCATTGCTCTTGCCGATTCCCATCATGCCGCCGCCCTTTGACATACGCTTCATGAGGAAATTAAACAGAATTACGAGCAGAAGTATCGGGAGTATCACTGTAATAAATATCTCAAATATCATGGAGGATGCCGTATCCGGTATGTTCTGCTCATACTCTACCCCGGCTTTGTAAAGCCGTTCGGACAGTGTATCATCCCTTACTGCGCCGGTATAGTAATCCGGTGCCTTTTCCTGATCCTCTTTCTTATCTTCCAGCTGGCTGACAATATCAGATGCCGTCTTTGTACCTTCCTTTTTTCTGGCATCATCCTTCAGCGTGATGTACAGCTTCGTTGAATCAATCGTAACTTTTTCAACTTCACCGTCATCCACCATCTTCAGGAATTTATCATAGCTGATCTCCTCAGGATTCTTATCCTGCATCATTGAAACCAGTCCCATTACTATAAAAACAGTCAACAGCGTTGTCACGAGGATGATTCCCCAGCCCTGGCGATTGTTTTTAGGATCTTTGTTATTTCTGTTATTCTGATTATCCATTCTTAAGCCTCCTAAAATCCACTATCCCCATTATAAGTACAGGCTCCCCATAAATCAATAAAAAGATTATGAAAATATTGTAAACACGGGGCATTTTATAGTATACTGGTTACGAAATATGTCATGAGTGAGGAAAGAGAAAATGAAAATAGGATTCGATAATGAAAAATATTTAACCATGCAGTCAGAACATATCCGCGAAAGGATAAACCAGTTTGATAACAAGCTGTATCTTGAATTCGGGGGAAAGTTATTCGACGATTACCATGCAGCCAGAGTCCTGCCGGGCTTTGCACCGGACAGCAAATTAAGGCTTTTGAAGCAGCTCAGCGACCAGGCCGAGATCGTCATCGTCATCAGTGCTCGTGATATTGAGAAAAATAAGGTCCGCGGTGATCTGGGTATTACATACGATTCAGACGTTCTGCGCCTGATGGATTCCTTTGGGGACAACGGCCTGTATGTAGGAAGTGTTGTCATTACCCAGTACTCCGGCCAGGAAAGCGCTCAGCTTTTCAAAAACCGCCTTGAGAATCTCGGCATCCGTGTCTACATCCATTATAATATCGCCGGCTATCCGTCAAATATCCCACTGATTGTAAGTGATGACGGATACGGTAAGAATGAATATATCGAAACGTCCCGCCCACTGGTTATCGTCACAGCCCCGGGACCCGGGAGCGGAAAAATGGCCACATGCCTTTCACAGTTATATCATGAACATAAACGCGGAATTCATGCAGGCTATGCCAAATTTGAAACATTTCCCATCTGGAACCTGCCGCTTAAGCATCCGGTTAATCTGGCATATGAAGCTGCCACGGCCGATTTGAATGATATCAATATGATCGATCCGTTCCACTTAGAAGCATATGGCAAGACAACGGTAAATTATAACCGCGACGTGGAGATTTTTCCGGTATTAAATACCATTTTTGAAAAAATTTACGGGAAAAGCCCGTACAAGTCTCCGACAGACATGGGTGTCAACATGGCCGGCAACTGTATCTGCAACGATGAAGCCTGCCGCGAAGCATCCCGCCAGGAGATTGTCCGCAGATATTTTGCCTCCCTGAACTCCCTTGTACAGGGTACAAGCTCAGAGGAAGAGGCCCAGAAGATTGAGATTCTCATGAATCAGGCCAACGTGACCGTACAGGACAGGAAGGTCGTGGAAAAGGCCCGTGAACGCTCCGAAGAGACACAGGGCCCCGCTGCTGCCCTCGAACTGGACGACGGCAGGCTCATAACCGGAAAGACAACGAACCTGCTCGGAGCTTCCGCAGCCCTCCTGCTGAATGTCATCAAAGAACTGGCCGGGATTGACCACGAACTGCATGTCATCTCTCCGGAATCCATCGAGCCGATCCAGAAGCTGAAGGTAGACTACTTAAAGAGCAAGAACCCTCGCCTCCACACCGACGAGGTGCTCATCGCCCTCTCCGCCAGCGCCGCCAACAGCAGCCTCGCAAGAAAAGCACTGGAACAGCTCCCCAAACTGGACGGCTGCCAGGCACATACATCCGTCATGCTGTCAGACGTAGATATCAAAACATTCAAAAAACTAGGCGTACAACTCACCTGCGAGGCAGTTTATGAGACTGATCATATTTACCACTAGATAGGATGAGGGACGCTAAGTAAGAGGCGGGGGAGGGCGCCGTGTTGCTGTGTGGTGCCGGTTCAAAGCCTGTCCGCTTACTAAGAAACCGTAATAGAAAAAACGGATAAAATGAAGGCACCAGCCGATATGGTGGAAAATCCTGATGATTTTCCGCCAAGTCGGCTGCAAAATTTGATGTTGAACATCAAATTTCGACCTTCATTTTTTCCGTTTTTTCTATAACGTTTTCTAAAGTTCGCTCTATGGCTTCCGACCCGGCACCACACAGCCACACGGCGCCCTCCCCCGCCTCTCACTTAGCTGCGTTCATCCAGTCAGCAGTGACAAATGTAATCAGGAAGCTCATTACCAAATGAAGCGTATTGGTATCGGCAAAACAGAACTTTATTCCTCCCCTATACGAATCGTAAAAATGTCCTCGCAGCCAACTCCAGTTGCGTATTGGCGAGAAAACTACCGGGGTATGAGTTTTTTTGTGGTTGGATGCGCCTAGCTTGATATGAGGATGGGACAGAGGACTGCGCGGGTGCATATGCCAGTTTAGGAGGTGTAAAGAGACCCTTAGCGGGACTTAATAAAAAACCGACGTATACTCGGAATGAAATTTGTTCTCCAAAACAAATTTCAACAAGGGCCGAACTGCGTTTGCATCGGCAAACGGAGTGAGTCCCTTGGGTTTCCGAGCATACGCCGGGTTTTTATTTAGGCCTGCTTAGGGGAACGTCCAGCCTCAAAAACTGGCATATGCACCCGCGCAGTCCTCTGTCCCATCCTCATTTCAAGCGACCCCTTCCCACACAAACTCATTCCAAATTTCTCCTCTTGTAAAAAAAAGCTGTATTTTTTTTGGATTTTGGTATATACTCTTTAAGTATTTTTTTAATGATTCACACAAAGGAGGATTTTATGGCAGTAAAGTATGTATTTGTGACCGGAGGAGTTGTTTCAGGTTTGGGTAAGGGCATCACTGCCGCATCTCTCGGGCGCCTGCTTAAGGCACGGGGGTACACGGTAACGATGCAGAAGTTTGACCCGTACATCAATATTGACCCCGGAACGATGAACCCGGTACAGCACGGTGAAGTATTCGTAACAGACGACGGCGCGGAAACAGACTTGGATTTGGGACATTATGAACGTTTCATAGACGAAAGCCTGACGAAGAATTCCAATGTGACCACCGGTAAGATATACTGGTCGGTTCTGCAGAAGGAACGCCGCGGAGATTTCGGTGGCGGGACCGTACAGGTTATCCCACATATCACAAACGAGATCAAAAGCAGATTTTACCGCAATCCTGCCGCTTTAGGCACGGAAATCGCAATCATAGAAGTTGGAGGGACCGTTGGCGATATCGAAAGCCAGCCTTTCTTAGAGTCCATCCGGCAGTTCCAGCACGAAAAAGGTCACGAAAACGTGATTCTGATACACGTCACTCTAATTCCCTATTTAAAAGCTTCACAGGAAATGAAAACAAAACCGACCCAGGCAAGTGTCAAGGAACTTCAGGGTATGGGAATCCAGCCGGATATTATTGTATGCCGTTCTGAATTTCCTCTGGATACTGGCATGAAAGACAAGATTTCTCTTTTCTGCAATATTCCGTCAAAACACGTCCTTCAGAATCTGGATGTGGAATACCTGTATGAAGCTCCGCTCGCTATGGAACGCGAGAATCTGGCACAGGTTGTATGCGAGTGCCTGCACCTTGACTGTCCAAAACCGGATCTAAAAGACTGGACCGAGATGGTGGATAACCTGCGTAATCCGACGCAGGAAATCAATATTGCCCTTGTCGGAAAATATATCCAGCTCCACGATGCCTATATCAGCGTGGTAGAGGCGCTGAAACACGGTGGAATCTACAGTCACACTACGGTCAATATTAAATGGGTTGACTCGGAAACCGTTACTGCTGAAAATACAGATGAAATTTTCAAGGATGTCAGCGGCATTTTAGTGCCGGGAGGATTCGGTGACCGCGGTATTGAAGGAAAAATAGAATCCATTAAATATGCACGTACAAATAACATCCCGTTCCTCGGGCTCTGTCTTGGTATGCAGCTCTCCATCGTCGAATTTGCCCGAGATGTACTCGGTTATCATGATGCACACAGTATGGAATTAAAACCAGACACTACGCATCCGGTCATCCATATCATGCCGGACCAGATTGGCGTGGAAGATATCGGCGGCACACTCAGACTTGGCTCTTATCCCTGTGTCCTGAAAAAAGATTCAAAGGCTTACAGCCTTTATGGAACTGAAGAAATCAAGGAGCGCCACCGCCACCGCTACGAAGTAAATAACGATTACCGCGAAGCGCTGGAAGAACACGGCATGATGCTTTCCGGCCTTTCCCCTGACGGGCGAATCGTCGAGATGGTAGAAATTCCGGATCACCCGTGGTTCCTTGCGACACAGGCCCATCCCGAGCTGAAGTCGCGTCCCAACAGGCCGCATCCTCTTTTTAAAGGCTTTGTGGAAGCCGCACTCAAATATTCGGGTCAACGTAACGGCAGGCTGGAATAGAGGCCTAATAACAGAACAAGCCCTGAGATGGCAGCGCTATGCTGTCATTTCAGGGCTTGTTTTTCTGTAACAACCGGAATCCCGGATTATCATCCTTCTTTTCCCTCTTTCCCGCACTCTTCTGTCCCCGCGGTCCGCTTCTGACTGATATAACCGGACAGCTTCAGGGCTGCCCATGCTGCAAATATGCCGATCAGGAGTCCGGCCAGCACATCCGACGGATAGTGGACCCCGACATAAAGACGTGAAAATGCGATCAGGGACGCCAGAATGACCGCAGGTATTCCCCATTTCCGCGGCGCCATTTTGTAATACACAAGGGCTGCGGCAAAGGAAGCACAAGTATGCCCCGACGGGAACGAATAATCACGCTGCCTTTCTATCAGGAGCCTCAGGCCGTCCACCACTTCATACGGCCGTATCCTCGCAACCAGGTTTTTCAGCGCCACATTCGTTATCAGGGCGCCTATCGCTAATGCTATAATAGCCGTAATCCCTATTTTCCTTGTTCTTTTAAACAGCAGCAGCACAATAGAGAGTACAATCCAGAACCATCCTGCATTCCCCAGAGATGTAATAAACTTCCAGAAAGGGGTCATCCAGTCATGCCGCAGATACTGCTGTATAAAAAGCAAAATATCACCATCTAACTGTAACAGATAACTCATCATTCATTTACCCGGACCTTTCATTTTAGTCAATATGTTTTATAGTATATCATATTACCAGGGCATTTTAAATGATAGACTATCTTTTCCAAACAAGATATACTATATACAGGTACACCATACCTGTACAGAGATTAAGACGGAGGGATACACATGAAAAAAATGCGTTCACTAATTATCATCATCGCTGCGGCCGCCCTGGTTGCGGTCGGGTTTCTCGGGGCAAAGCTTCTGAATAAAGAGCCCAAAGTTACAGTCAGCGCCGTTTCCATCGAGGAGCGTCTCAGCAAATGCAGTTCACTTACTACTGCCAGGCTGGACTACAGAGGCATCATTAAATACTCGGAGGGTGAGATCGATTTTATCAACAAAAAGAGTTTCTCTATGATCTATGATGCACATATTAAAGCGGGCATTGACTTATCACAGGCTGTTGTCGAAGTCTCCGGGAAAAGTATCAGTATCCGGATACCGGCCCCTGAAATACAGGATATTACGATTGATTCCGATACACTCGAATTTTACGATGAAAAGTTTGCACTCTTTAACTGGACAAACAAAGAAGATACGACAAAGGCAATCGCATATGCAAAGAATGATGCCGAAGCGAAAGCGGGACAGACGGACATTCTTGAACAGGCCAGAGAACAGGCCGCAGCCGTCATCGAAACGCTGATACAGCCGATTACTGAAGACAATACCAATTCATATGAACTCACCGTTACTTATGCGGAATAAATGCACCGGGGGTAAAAGATCATTCCATGACATGCAGATATGTATGGAATGACCTTTTGCCCCCGTTATCATATAATAAAGAGACATCATAAACAGGAGTAACAACATGCCACTGAACAACATCGGAAATATTATCCGGTTTGGAAATATGATGCAGGCCAGTAATGCACTTGTGGAAGAAGTTTTCCTGCAGACCCGTACAACCGGATCTGTAACAATATCATACTCCTCCAAAACTCCGGACGGAATTACTTTTATCAATCTATTGCAGCTAAACGTGCACCGTAATACTGTGATTCTCAACTCGCTGGGCAGAACCATGTGTTTATGTGATATTCACAAGGGAATGTGGGTGGATGCCATCTTTTCGCCAATTACAACCAGAAGCATTCCGCCCCAGTCGAATGCCTTTCTGCTGTTGGTGCGCAGCGGGAGCCGTCCTTCAAGCACCACGTCCACCGGCAGGATCGTCAGCGTAGATACCAGCAACCGTTCTATTACAACCGGCGTTCCAGGTGACATAAACAGGCAGACAGTATTTATCATCACGGATAATACCATTATAAGAAACCGCGCAGGCAGCCCGGTCAGACTTTCTAATCTGCGCCCCGGGCAAACGGTCCGGATCATCCACTCAAATGCGCAGACAGCCAGTATACCACCTCAGACTACGGCTTTTTACGTGCAGGTTATTTAAAAGATTGAATGCAGAGTTCACTTTGCTGCGAAGGAACCCGGCTTATGCCGTACACTTCGCAGCAGAACCCTGCTGACAGCCCCTACCCATCGATTTCCAGTATTTCCTTTTTTGTCAGCGGATTTACATGCACCATGCAGTGTTTTACCTCCGGAAATTGTTCCTCCACTCTGGTATGTACTTCCTCCGCTATCCCGTGCGCCTCGCGCAGTGTCAGATTCTCATCCGCGGCGATTTCAATATCCACATAGGCCCTCGCCCCGAACATTCTTGTACGGATTGTATCAATCTTTTCCACACCCCTGTTTTCCAACACCGCTTGGCGGATTTGCTGGATCGTCCGGTCATCACAGGACTTATCCACCATCTTATTCATCGCATCCTGAAAAATGTCCCACGCCGCCTTTCCTATGAATACACAGATAACAACGCTTGCAAGCGGATCAAGTACAGGAAATCCAAGCCGCGCACCGAATATTCCGGCAAACGCCCCGATGGAAGACAGCGCGTCGGAACGGTGGTGCCATGCGTCAGCCATCAGTGCCCCGGAATTTATTTTTTTAGCAGCCGCCCTAGTATACCAGTACATCCACTCCTTAACCAGAATGGATATGACTGCTGCGATAAGTGCCATCCGGCCCGGAGCCGAAGCCGATTCCAGATTACCTGACGCTATCTTCTGTATCCCGCTTATTCCTATTCCTGCACCGGTCGCAAACAATACAACAGCCAGCAGGATCGATGCCACACACTCCATTCTTTCATGGCCGTATGGATGTTCCTTGTCAGACTTTTTCCCCGAGATCGTAACCCCTATCATGACAATGACCGTACTGAATACATCCGACGCCGAATGTATCGCATCCGACAGCATTGCCCCGGAATGAGCAATCAGCCCGGCAGCCAGTTTAAATGCCGACAGTGCTATATTCACCCCAATACTGACCTTGGATACGCGCATTGCAATCCTTGTTCCCTCTGTTTGTATGTTTTCTGTGTTATGTGCCATTATGATGTCCTCCTTCTCATTTAGCTGTCTGAACAGTATTATCTGGTTCACTTCAATGCACATCCTGTCCGGAGGTTCCTGCAAGCGGATTTTTAACTCCGTTTACACAAAAAGAACCTGTGGAACATTCGTAGTAAACTGTCCCACAGATTCTTCCTCTTCATCTGCTGCCGCGTCCGCGGCCCGGCCCCATTCATACTGAGTATCACCCCTGTATGGATCGCCTGCTCAGTTTGTACTGTAGAATAAATATGCAGTGCAAAGAGTTTCCTTTTATAATATGCAATCCGCCCTTTTTTGTCAATCATTATTTTTCATAACGAGAATTTTTCTCTGTATGCAATCTTCCATAAATAGATGCGGCTGTTACAGAAATTAGATTTCGATAACAGCCGCATCTCTATGAGGGGGGCAAATTCGTCAATTTGTCAAATCACATGTTTGCCTTGATCCTGGTCTTTTTTTCCTTCCTGATGTATTCTGTATCCCTGCTTTTCCCTTCTTTGTCTGCTGTTTCCATGATACGGGGACCCCGCTGGCTCTCTGTCGGTACGCTTCCCATCTCTTCCTCCAGACGCATCCTCCGGAAATCTTTTTTATGGTTCACGCCTCCGCAGAAATCCTCAAAAGCGAATGCCATTCTATCCAGGATGCCAAGGCTGGATATCCTTTCTACTGAAAGCTTCCTTACAGAGCGGAGCCAGTACTCTGCGAGCATCCAGCAGACAATTAAAAGTGCCAGCGCCGAGATTAAAATAATAAATAATTTTTCTAACATAGGTTCCACTCCCTTCGTCTTTCTTGTTATCTTTATATTAGCTCGTACGCTTCAATTAGTCAATATTTTAATTGTATTTTTATAATTATTTCTGTCTTTAGTTTTAATTATTCACTATTTTTTATTTATTTTTGTTTTGTTCATTACTTTTTAGATATTTTTCTGCAGCCGGGTCCTTCATACTATATTTCCGGTACCACTCTTTGCTGGCATCATTTCTTACCACTTCTGAGCGGTTCTGTGAAAGGAACCTCACAAGAGGGTACACATCCACCCATATTTCATGATTTCCCTCCCTCTGGCTCTCATCGAAAATCAGCTGCAGCCCAAAATGAAGGTGGTAGGTGTCAATGTTATTTACATTTTCCGTTGTACTGTACCCGGTCCTGCCCATATAGCCGATTACATCCCCCGCCTGTACGACGTCACCTTCTTCCAGTGATTCTGCAAACGGGATATTCTGCCGCAGATGTGCATAATAATAGTAGCGTTTCCCGTCAAAACTATTGATCCCGATGCGCCAGCCTCCGTACTGGTTCCATCCCATAACGGTAACATAGCCGGACTCAACGGCCACAATGGGTGTTCCCACCTGTCCCATCATGTCATGCCCTAAGTGGTTGCGCCTGTAGCCATAGCTTCTGGACACCCCGAAATCATCATAATCTGTATAGGGAAATGTCTTTGCGATTGGAGAATATGCCTTCAGCCCGTAAAATTTCTTCCATACCTTTTTATCCGAATCTTCGCTTTCCGGTTTCTCAATCTCATATTCCCCCACCATACCGTCCAGAACAGCACCATAAGCCTCACGGTAATAGCCGTAATACTCCATATCGGCCGCCATCTCCTCGATCGTCGACCCTCCCGTAAGAAGCTTTTCTGCCGCCTGGGTCATGTCAGCTTCCTGATATCTTGTAAAATCCCCGCCGTATCTGGCCCCAAGATACGCCAGCAGTTCCACCCAGTTTAAATGGACGTCCTCCTGATATGTTTCTACGTCATATGTATAGGCACGGTTTAATGCTTCATAAGAAACATTAAATTCCACCCATTTGATATACTCTGCCTTCTCTCCACCGCCACTGCCGGCTGCATCACTGTTTTCTTCCGCAATCCCGCGTGCACCGGCAGAAACAGCTGTTTCCTGATCTGCTGACTGATTCTGCCCGCTCCCCTGCCAGACACAAAACACAAGAAGAAGCAGCAAGATTTCGGCCGCAATTCCTGCCGGGAAAAATAATCGTTTTCGCATGTACATGCTCCTGCCATAAACTCTTAATAGTCTATGCGGCATGAACGCAACAAATTCTTCTGAATATACTGAATACAAACAACATTTATGGTGTCAGGAGCAGATCATGCATCTTATATCATCACTTTTATTCGCTCTTTCCGCTAATATAGACAGCTTCATTGTCGGAATGTCCTACGGGATTAAGAAATCGAACATCGATCTTTTAAAGAGCACCATTATCAGCCTCGTCACGCTGGCAGGTACTATCGTCGCGATCCTTATGGGCACAGAAATCTCACAGTTTCTTCCGGCTTCCTCTACCCAGGCCATCGGCTGCGCCCTTTTAATCGGGCTGGGGCTGTACTATATACTGAAGTCTCTCTTCGGCTTTCTCAGTAAGAAATGTAAAAAAACAGAAGTAAAATCAAATGAACTCTCAGCCAGTTCTTCTAAAAAAGAGCCAGCCGAAGCAACCCTGCTTACGCTAAAAGAAGGATTATTTCTGGGGCTCGCTCTCTCTATCAATAACTTCGGCATGGGGATCGGCGCCAGCATTACGGGACTGAAGCTCGTACCCACTGCAATCATGTCACTGATCGTATCCGTCGTCTTTCTGTATGCCGGAAACTTCATTGGAAAGACAAAGGTTCCCCGGATCTCAGACCAGCTGGCAGATGTGATCTCCGGACTGATACTGGTCGGGCTCGGGGCATATGAACTGTTTTTCTAACATGCTGTTTTTCCAGCATGAAAAAACAGCACCGGAATGGGTATACATCCACATCCCGGTGCCGTTTTTCATGCAATTTCCTGTTCGCCGAACAGTGCTTCTACCGCCTTTTCATAGACCGTAAGCTTCTCTGATTTTCTAATCTTCTTCGCATATTTCTCATAATTCGTAAACAAAGGCGCCATATAGAACCACAGCTCCTTCATTTTAAACAGGATTGTCCGGTCACCGCTTAAAACCTTCTGGTAATCTACATAGATCCGGTCATGAAAGGCCTTCAGGGTCGATTTCTCAAGTGGTGTATGATTTTTGATCTCACAGACCAGCCCCGGATTCGAAAGAATCCCACGACCCAGCATCACACAGCCCACATCCGGGAAAGCCTCCTCAAACCGCCGGTAATCCTGAACAGAAAAAATATCCCCGTTATAGCAGATATTGCAGCCACATGAGCCAATTGCCCTGCCAAACACTTCCCAGTCCGGTGTATTTTTATAAATATCCGTCTGGAGCCTTGGATGGATGATCAGCTCGGCCAGTGGGTACTTCTGGTATATTTCCAGCAGATGGTCAAATTCTTCCGGGCTCTCTTTTCCAATTCTTGTCTTGATTGAGATACGGATATCCGCCGCCGAAAAGATTTCTTCCAGAAAATGGTCCAGTTTATCGGGGAATGCAAGAAACCCCGAGCCCCTTCCTTTTGTGACAACAGTTCTTGAAGGACAGCCCAGATTCAGGTTCACTTCTCTGTACCCGTATGTCTTAAGCTTCCTTGCCGTGCGGATGAAATCGTCTGCCGAATTCGTCAGTATCTGCGGGACGGCAGCCATCCCTTCATTGTGCTCAGGCAGGATATCATTCTTCTCTTTCGAACTGAGGTGCCCGAACTGGTTCGGCATAATAAACGGAATAAAATACTTGTCAATCTCTCCAAAATATGTATGGTATGCATTGCGGTATATGTAACCGCTGATCCCTTCAAGAGGGGCGAAATAAAATCTCATAGTGCAGACTCCCGTTCCTTTCTAAACTCTATCTTTCCTTCTGACAGAATCAGCCCCGCCAGTGTAAGTCCCGCGCCTAAAGCCGCTGTCCCTGTGATCTTCTCATGCAGGATCAGCACGGATGTAACAATCGTTACGACCGGGACGATGTAAATATAGACACTTGTGCGGACTGCACCCAGTATCTGTACGGCCATGTTCCATGTTACGAAGCAAAGTGCAGATGCCCCCGCCCCAAGGAAAAGGATATTCAGAAGATTCACAGGATCCGCCAGTCTTGACAGTCCCAGACGGAAGTCAAATGCTACTGCCGCCGGTATCATGAACAGAATCCCGTAGCCGAACATATGTCTTGTATTCTGAATTGTAGAATATCCATATCCGCTGATTTTCTTCGTCAGGACAGAATAGCATGCCCATACAAAAGCGGCAGCCAGAGCCAGAATGTCCCCCTTCGGATTCAGCTTCAAGGTTTCACTCCCGCTGAAACTCATCATACAGATTCCCACGATTGCTACCGCAAACCCCAGAAAAAATGATACACGCATATGTCCGTCTTCTTTTAAAAAAATCTTGCTTAAAATAGCCGTGAAAAACGGAGCCGCTGAAATAATCACTCCCACATTAGAGGCAAGTGTGTATGTCAGGGCAATATTTTCCAGAAGATAATACAGGCAGATCCCACAGAGTCCTGCCGCTGCAAATACCCATTCCTGCTTCCTGTCTGTCAGCCTTATGAGTCCCGGTTTTGCCAGAAAAAGCAGAATATAGCCGATCACAAAGCGGATAATCAGTATTTCCACAGGCTGGAAATTCCGAAGCAGAACCTTTGTAGAAATAAAAGTAGTACCCCACACTACAATCGTAAATAATGCCGCCAGATGTCCCATCCCGTTTTTATCCTTCATCACGTCTGCCCCCTGTCCATGTCTCTTTTTTCATAAATTTAATCACCTCACGGGCATTATTATACTATATCTGTATCTTTCAGGCTTGTAAAATATCTTCATTTATTCAGTTTCAAATAAAATTGAAGCCATTTTCTGCTGCCATGCACCTTCACGCAGGCTGTTAATTCCCCTCCCATATTTTCCGCCAGATATCTGGCAATTGGAAGCCCCAGCCCGGTACTGCCTTCGCTTCTGGAATGGTCAGCAGTATAAAACCTGTCAAACAGAGCATCCACCTCACCGGCATCCAGATGCTCCGTGTCATTTTCCATGAGAACCGTAATCCCGCTTTTCTCTTCCTTCAGGCTGACTCTGAGTGTGCTAACCGCATATCTGAGTGCATTCTGAATCAGGTTTGAAAAAATCCTTTCCAGCGCGGCCTCATCCGCCAGCGCGAATACTGCTTCATCCGGTATATCAAGCCGGACATCCAGATTCTTACGGACAAGTTCCTGATAACTCTCCAGTGTGGTTTCCCTTAGGATTCTGCCGGCATCTGCTTTCCCGACTTCCAGCTCATAGTCTCCTGCCGTTAGTCTTGAAAGATCATAAAACTGGGCGGTCAGCCTTTTCATTGAGCGGGCTTTTTTCCTGACAATCTCTAAGGAATCCCTGTCCTCCGCCTTAAGGGAACTCTCATCGATCAGGTCCAGAAACCCCAGAATCGATGTCAGCGGGGTCCGCAGGTCATGACTGATATTTTCAATCTGTCTTTGCAGCATCTGCTCTTTCTCCTGATAACCCACATGGATTCTTCGGATTGCCTCCAGATTCCGGTTCACTTCTTCCAAAAGTACTTCCATCTCAGTCTGCGGTGACGGCAGCCTGACAATGCGGTTTTCTTCCAGATCTTCCGTGATCTCCCGCAGTTCCTGCGCCGCCTCCCCCAGTGCTTTTTTCAGCAGGAAAAAGCGTATGCAGAAATACACTGCTATAAAACATACTACTGCCAGAATGAGACAGGTCATTTCTGCACACGCTCCTTTCTCCTCACACCATATCCTCTATGCAATATCCCGTTTCCTGAAGACAACGTATCCCGCCACATAAAATACAACAATTCCTATGACACCGGCGATCAGGCATTTTGCCAGTCCCTCCGGCGTATCCCACAGACACTCATACTGTGTCATGTTTACAGAGGTTTCATATTTCAGATAGTTCCACGGCATCCATTGTGCGGCCCTGTTCAGCCACTCTATCTTGAATCCCACAATGAAGCTGATTATAGGAATCCCCCATATGACGGCCATCCAGCAGATCGTCATAAGGATTTCTTTTTTGATCATACACATGAGTGCAACTGTAAGGATGACGGCTGCAAATGCCATAGGCAGGTTCGCTGCAACACCCCTTAATCTGACCATGACAGTGATTCCGCCGGGGTCATCTAAGAGCAGGTAGGCACTTCCATAGTAAACCGTCAGTACAACTGCCATACAGACAAGGGATGCCGCCGAGCATACGATACATTTTGCAGTGAAAAACTGCCCTCTTGAGATGCCGAAAGAGACTGCGTTTTTCAATGTCCCGTTTTTGTGCTCTTCTGAGAACACAAAGCTGGTAACAAGCAATCCGCCCAGCAGCAGGGTTGTCATACTGCTGGATAGTATATTTAATGAATATCTTATCGAACCATAGGGGAAATCGAATACAAACCGGTTGAACAGATATAAAATGACGTTCATCAGGACAGTCAGTCCGGATAAGACACCCGTCAGTACATACAGCTCTTTTCCGTGGATCACTCTGTAGCATTCACTCTTCATATAATTTAACATGACAATCTCCCCCTCTCCTTCAGATTCATATAGTATTCTTCCAGCATCATCTGCTTCTGCTCAAGACGCAGCACCCCGATTTTATGTTCCGCCGCCAGCAGGCTGTACGCATCTGCTGTCATCTCAGGGCTCTTGATCCTGAACGATGAATCCGGCAGTACCTTGTAGCTGATACCCTCCCACTTCTTTTCCAGAAGCGCCGCATATTGTTCCGGTTCCGTCACCGCTATATCCAGATAGACCGCGCACTGCTCATGGAGCTGTTCTGCCGTAATCTCATTCAGCAACCATCCCTGGCTTAAGAATCCATATATGGTCGCGATCTGTTCCAGTTCTGAAAGAATGTGGCTGGAAATAATGATTGTTATGTTTTTTTCCCGATTTAGCTGTAGCAGCAGGTTCCTCATCTCGATGATTCCACTGGGGTCAAGGCCGTTGATAGGCTCGTCGAGTATTAAAAGCTCCGGTTCCCCGAGAAGTGCAATCCCCAGGCCGAGCCTCTGCTTCATGCCCATCGAAAGTGTTCCGCCTTTTTTCCTGCGTTTTTCCCACAGACCTACGCCCTTTAAGATCTCTTCTACCTTTCCCTTCCCGGGTATTCCTTTCTGGATACGGTAATATTCCAGATTTCTTTCCACAGAGAGCTTTGGATAGAATCCCGGTGACTCCACAATGGCCCCACTGCGTTTCCTGTTCTTCTGAAGTTCCTTTTCCGGGTAGGCCCCGAAGAGGCGGACTTCCCCGCCTGACGGGTATATCTGCCCGGTCAGCATTTTTAAAAAAGTCGTTTTTCCGGCGCCGTTATCTCCTATCAGGCCGTAAATGTCTCCTCTTTTGACAGTAATATCCACGTCCTTAAGTGCCGTTACACTGCCATATTTCTTAGTCAGGCTTCTGGCTTCAATAACATGTTCTCTCATCTTTTATTCCTCCGCATATTTCACTTTGCTGCTTACATGAATGATTGTAACCGGGAGGCTTTTAATAAGTCCTCAAGAAAGTTTAAAGAAATCATAAAGATGCTTTCATGCCATTTTAAAACCGACTCCCCATACGGTCCTGATATACTCTTCCCCTGCATCTGCGCTGGCAAGCTTCTTCCTCAGGTTGCTGACATGTACGTTCACGGTGTTGTCCTCCCCGTAATAGCCGCCGTTCCAGACCTGTTCATAAAGCGTTTCCCGGGAATATACCTTCCCCGGGTCCTTGATTAGAAGGTACAGGATGTCATATTCATGCATGGTCAGGGAAATCTCTTTCCCTCCTACAGTCACTTTCCGGGATTTATGCAAAAGATGCAGTTTTTTGTATGTATACTCCTCTGTTTCATTTTCCTCTTTTCCTGAACCGCCTTTCTGCCTCGTCCCGGAGCGCCTCAGGGCGGCATATACTCTTGCCAGAACCTCATCCGCCTCGAATGGTTTTGTCAGGTAATCGTCCGCGCCGCCTCTTAATGCCCGGACTTTCGACTCCAGCGCCGCCTTTGCCGACAATACTATGACCGGGGTATCCAGTTCCATCTCTTCCCTGATCACCGAGATTAGTTCCTCCCCGCTCATTCCGGGGAGCATCAGGTCCAGTAAAATCAAATCAGGCGTTTCCATCTGAAGCAGAAGCTTTGCCTCTGTCCCTGAAAACGCCTGAACCGTATCGTATTCATTCTTTGCCAGAATTTTTTTCAGCAAATGATTGATATCTGTGTCATCCTCTACAATGAGAATCCTGCGTTTATCCATATCCGTTTACCTCCACACGAATATCATTGTACACGATTCCCGGAAAGAAAGGAAGCCCCCTATCCCTGATAATTTCTATATTTGTGGTAGCCTGCCGTTATACATACAACTGTGACTGTCAGTGCGATGAGCAGATGCATAACAGTTACATCCTCTGGAAATGAGAATCCCCAGCCCAGCGGCAGATAAACTGGCTGCGACAGCATGAAATGATTCACAAGCATGGTCCCTTTTCTCCCCAGTATCCACATGGGTGAAAAGATTTTTATCCATGCAACCGGGATTACAAATACGATCATGGAAACAACTACCGCCATAAACGAGTTCCGGCATATTGCTGAGACTGCCAGCACAACCGCCGAAAGCAGGATGATTCCCGCCACTCCCAAAACAAAAATAAATACAAAAAATGCCCCTATCTCTTCCGGGTAAGTCCCGTGGTAAGGCAGTGCCCCGCATAACACCGTGGAGGCATCCAGTCCCTGTGTGCCGAAAACATACCGGTAAGCCAGCCATATATAAAGAGAGGCCAGACAGTACACTGCCGCCGCAAAAAAGACTGCCGCCGATATTTTCATCCATATGGCACTCTTTTTCCCCCTTCTGGTTGTCAGAAGGATGTCTGCCGTCCGAAGTGTATACTCTTCCGCGAAAACAGGCGACAGGCCGATAATCAGAATGACGCTCAGCATCAGCATCATCGTAATCCCGTATGTTTCCACCATATCATCCCATCCATATACATAGTCAAACTGTACATCCCCCTTTAAAAGCGGCGCCGCATTGTTTTCCCATTCTTCACCCTCCATAAACTGGATCTCATCGGGATTATCGCCACTCAGCTGCCTGTAGTTCGTCATTTTTTCCGTAATATATTTATTGCAGAAGTTCCCTCTAAAATTATCTATCTTTTCATCGTAATAGTAGAACCCAAACCGGTCATAGATTGCCCTGACCTTTTCTTCCGTCAAAGGTCCCGCATATTCTTTTGCCAGTTCCTGATCCTTCTTGATCGCAGTCTTCCCATAATAGGTCTGCCCGTCAATGGTCACCGCATAATCCTGCTGGATCGTCCACAGCCGGAAAGTCAGGAACGCCAGCAGTACGAGTATACCGCACCAGATGATCTTGCGGGATGCGATTTTATAAATTTCTTCTTTCCAGATTTTCCACATTCTCTGCCGCCTCCTTAAAATGATACAGATATACGTCTTCCAGCCCCGGTTCCGCGTTTACCGCACCTTTACACGGGCAGGTGTCCGCCACGATCCGTAAATAAACCTGATCCCCTTCATTCTTCAAATTACTAACCGCAAACTGCTCATTCAGCCTCTGCGCCTCTTCTGGCTCGGCCAGATACTCCCATACCCTGCCTTCTGCACTTTTTGTCACTTCCCGGGAAGTTCCCTGCTCCACGATCCGTCCCTGCTTCATCAGAAGGATCTGGTCCGCGATGAACTCTACATCAGACACAATATGGGTAGACAGGATGACGATCCTCCCCTTTGACATCGCGCTTATAATATTCCTGAAACGAATACGTTCCTTCGGGTCCAGCCCGGACGTGGGTTCATCCAGAATCAGGATCTCCGGATCATTGAGCAGTGCCTGCGCGATTCCAAGCCTGCGGATCATCCCGCCGGAAAATGTTTTAATCTTGTGTTTCTGTTCCCCCGAAAGCCCTACGAGCTGAAGCACCTCCTGTACTTTATCCTTTGCCAGATCCTTCGGCACCGCCTTGCACGCAGCCAGATATTCCAGATATCTTTTTGCCGAAAAATCCGGGTAGTACCCAAAATCCTGAGGCAGATATCCCAGCATATGCCGGTATTCTCCGTCCATCCCACGGATTTGTGCCCCATTACATAATATTTCTCCCGCTGAAGGCTTTAAGACACCGCACAGCATCCGAAGCAGTGTCGTCTTCCCGGCTCCATTCGCACCAAGGAATCCATGTACCCCCTCGGTAAGACGCAGTGAAACCTGATCCACTGCAATTTTATTCTGAAACTGTTTTGTAACCCTGTCTAATACTAATTCAGGCACAGTACTTCACCTCCTTCTATTTTTCCAAATAGCCTGCGGATTTCAAGAATCAGGACTCCGATCCCCACCGCCGCTGCGATCCCCCATACCATCAGGTATTCCAAATGATATGATTCTTCCACAAACACAGGAAATACGGCAAGTATTCCACTAAGGACACCCGCGGAAAGCTGTCTGTATCCCCTCAAACCTCCCCTTAAGGCTGTCAGCATATGCAGATAAAGGATATCAGACCATAAAAACGGTACCAGCATATACAGCAGGTATGCCCCCGTCCCTGCCCCGCTCCTGCCGCCACAGAAGATCACAAGCAGGCCCAGCACTGCCAAATCTATCATCCCTGCCAGAAGCATCTGGATACTCACCATCTGCCTCAGGTTCAGGTACAGCGTCTGCTCCAGTTCCGCCATATGCCAGGAAAACAGCCTGCTGACCCCGCTTAAACATACATTGCCGGTCAGGACCATAAAAAGCGAGCATATAGTAATTGATGCCTCCCCATCGCCACCCGGCAGGTTCAAATACCGGATCAGAACCAAAGCAAGCACCAGCATGCCGCCCTGCAAAACCCAGAAAGACCATGTCTGGTACCGGAGCTGTTCGATCAGACAGGCCAGAAAGGAAGGATAATATCTGACCTTCTTTTCCTGCACCGCTCTTTTGATCTGAATGAGCCCCTCCTGTTTTCTTGTCTCATCTATTTCAAACCTCCATGATTTCTTTTTCCCGCTACTCATAAAAATCCTCCTTATCCAGCAGGTCCTTTAATTTGTCAATCCCCTGATTAATCCTCGACTTTACCGCAGCATAGGATGCCCCTGTCATACGGGCAATTTCCCGGTTCTTATAACCATAAAAATGATGCAGCAGTACGGCCTCCCTCTGCATATCCGGAAGCTGCATGAGCGCCTCAGCCAGAACCTGGCTCTCCTCCAAACCTTCCATTTGTACAGAGCCGTCCCTGTTTTCCTTGTGGTTATCCTTACTCCTGTCCCCTTCCCGGTACTCAAATTCCAGACGCGTCCGTCCTGACTCGTGAAAATACGACCGGCAGAGGTTCATAGCTATCGTGAGCAGATACCCCGGCAGGTTCCGGTACCGGTAGCTGTCCACATACCTGATAAAACGGAGGAACGTTTCCTGAGTCAGATCATAGGCATCTTCCCGGCTCCCGGTCTGATACGTGCAGAAGTAGTAAATATCATCGTAATATTTTCCGGCAATCTCATTTAAGTACTCTTTCTGCCCGCTCTGAACCAGCCGGACCAGCTCCTTATCGTCCATAAACGTCCTCCTTTCCTTGCTGTAAAACGCCTTACACTAATATAACCCATTTTCTTCCCCAAAGGATTTATTTTATGAAAAACTTTTTTAATTCGGGGAATAGGACACCTGCTGCAAGACAGTTGTAGAAGCCCCGGCAGGGCCCGTATGGTCTGTTCGATTGCTGTCCATTCACGAAGAACTACTAATGCTAAACGCGGCCTTTCACAGGGCACCGACCACATTTACCGTCCAATCTTAATGATTGAACGGTGCAGGTGGTCTTAAAATCTGTTTTGGAAAACAGATTTTATCCCTGTAAAAGACCGTGTTTAACATAAGTAGTTCTAACGTTTATTCTATGCATCCGAACAGACCATACGGACCCTGCCGGGGCTTCTACAACTGCCTAGCCTCAGGCTTACGTTCATCCGGACGGAAGAAAAAGAGTTTTTTAGCCGGTGGAATCCTACACAAAAGCGGCGTATTGATTCGCGGGGTGGAACATATTTGTCATAAGGAAATTACTGCCGCCGGCTGCCTTTAATATCTGTATTAACTGTTACGACCGGGATCCCCGCAAGTGTACAGGCATCTATTTCTTTTACAATTTCCGGAGAATTGATCGGACTTAAGATGACCCCCTGCACTTTTTCCCCTATGCAGCTTCGAAGCGCCCTCACCTGTTTCTCTGTCTCTGAATAGGGTATGGTCATATAATCCAGTTCAATCTGAAAGGAACCATATTTTTTTAACTCCTCTTCAATCCCCTTTTCCAGATAGGAACGGGCATCTACTTCCAGAAGAATAACCTTTATCCTCAGTTCCTTATCCTGCATCTTCAATGCCTTGCCAATCGGAGCCGGTAGGGCGGCCACATCATCCACTTCTAGTCTTGGGAAGGAGGATGATAACATGATTACATATGGTGATTTATTCACATTCGTGATTATGATATGTGCTATTATTACATTAGCCAGAAATGGCAGAGACAGAAAATAGCCGCCCTGCTCTCTGGTAAAGATTTAGGCGACTATCTTCAATAGTCAACTTTAGTTTTCACCGAAGCGGATAGGTTTGAGCTATCTTATCGGCTGTCTTGTTAAATATATTATAGGCAATGATTTATAAGTTGTCAAATATTTGTAACGTATTTCTTTACCAATGTTGTAACTGGCATTTTTGTTTTGTATAATGGTTAACAAATATTAACGAAAGGATTTTTGCTATGGAAAAACATGAGGTAAGAATTGATACAGATAAATGTATTGGATGTGGGTTATGTGTGAAAACGTGTGCCGCACGTAATATAAGATTAAAGGATAAAAAGGCCGAAATTGTTTCAGAACACTGTATTCTTTGCGGACAATGTACGGCAGTCTGTCCGAAAGAAGCGGTTTCAATCAGTGGCTATGACATGGAGCCAGCCAGGAAAACATGGAATGCACAATTAAATCCCGGGGAAGTTTTAGATGCTATCCGCTTTCGAAGAAGTATCAGGCAGTTTCAGGATAAAAAGATTCCAAAAGATGTCATAGACCAGATTTTGGAGGCGGGAAGGCTTACCCATACTGCAAAAAATAAACAGGATGTGTCATTTGTTGTACTTGATAAAGAAAAGGACAGAATAGAACAGATGGCTGTCCGTATATTTAAAAAAGTGAAACCGCTTGCAGGTTTATTCAGCCCTATGGTGAAGCGTTTTGAAATTGACAGACACTTTTTCTTTTTTAAGGCGCCTGTTGTTATTGTTGTGCTGGCCGAAGATAAGACGAACGGGATTCTTGCCGCGCAAAACATGGAGTTTGTGGCTGAAGCAAATGGTCTTGGCGTGCTGTTTAGTGGATTTTTTACGACAGCAGCCAACATTTCACGCCGAATCCGAAAAGAGCTGCGGGTACCGAAGGGGAAGAAAGCAGCGATGACTTTAGTCTTAGGTTATCCGGGTATTAAATTTCTCCGTTCCACACAGCATGAAAAGTTAGATGTCAGATATATGTAATGTAAGGGAGGATGTATATGGAATGTGAAGAAAGGCTGGAAAAAATAGTGTCGGGTTTTCAAAAATGCAGGAATGCTTTTACTGCTATCGGCGATGAGACAAGGCAGCTGATTCTGCTTGTGCTGCTGGAAAGTGATTTATCCGGAATCCGTGTTGGAGAGATTGCAGAAAAAACGCATTTGACAAGGCCATCCGTGTCACATCACCTTCAGATTCTGAAGGAAGCGGGAATTGTAGCAATGCAAAGGGAAGGAACTAAAAACTATTATTATTTGAGTGTAGATGGAACGCAGTGGAAAGAAATTGCTGACTTGATCAACTTAATCTATGGAAGTATTCAGTCAATCAGTTCTCAGAAATAACCAGACGGCAGCGGATCAATATCTGCTGCCGTCTGCTTTCATTTCAGTTTATACTTTTTCTTCTAATGGAAATCTATGGTTCCAAGACTCTGATTGTATGGTAGCCTTCATGGACCGCTGTCAATATTTTTCTTGGTGCAACCGCATCGCCTACAACGGTTACATCCTCATAAATCGCTTCCAAAGCATCTTCCAATTGATTATTCGCCTTAAAACCGGCTGCATTAAAAATGGTATCACAGGTAATTGTATGTATTTGTCCGTCTTTTTCGAAGGTGACGCTTGATTCCGTTATTTCTGTTACCTTTGCATTTGCTTCTACATGAACACCGCGGTCTTTTACCATGTTTTTCAGATGCTGGTCATTATTCAGACAGTGGGCGGCCGAATATAGGATATCCGGAAGCATCTCAATAATTGTTACCTGTTCAGCATTTGGAGCTATGTCACATGCCGCCTCGGTTCCGGCCAGCCCGCCTCCGATAATCACTACATTTTTACCTGCCTTCACTTTATGGGTCAGATAATCGCTGACAACGGTTGTATGCTCAATTCCTTTAATAGGTGGCACAACTGGTGATGCCCCTGCGGCTAATATCACCTTATCAAACTGACCGTCCTTTATATTCTCAGGTACGGCTGTGGTATTCAGACGTACATCTACACCAGATTTATAGCATTGTGTTTCCAGATATATAATGAGCTTAAGAACATCTTCTTTGAAGTCAGGGCCTCCGGCCGGCCATAAAGTACCGCCCAGACGTGAATCCTTTTCCCATAATTGTACGTCCCAGCCTCTTCTTCTCGCAGTAATTGCAGCCTCCATACCTGCGGGGCCCCCGCCGATTACGAGAATAGACTTTTTACTTCCGTCGGCTTTTGGAAGTGCATATTCTTTTTCAGCATAGCACAGCGGATTAACTGCACAGTAATAGTGTTTACCAGAAAATCCGGCCAGCAGACACTCATTACATCCAACACAGGGGGTAATATCTTCTGTATGTCCGCTTTTTACTTTCTTAGGCCAGTACGGATCTGCCAGCATTTGATGACCAAGCCCTACATAATCAAGTGTCTCATCCTCAACAACTTTCTTTGCAAGGGCAGGATCGAACAGTTTTCCATCCCCGAGCACAGGGATATTTACGACCTCTTTGATTGCCTTTTCCGCATCCAGCTTATGCCCCTGTTTACTGTAAACCGTGGTTATTGCCTGATACCATTCCTCATAACAGCCTGTATCTACATGAAGGGCTGATATTTTGGCCTCTTCCAGTATCTTAGCCATCTCAACCCCCTCTTCAATTGTCCGAAAACCGTCTACTCTCTGGACAGGGGTAAACTTAACAAGAATCGGAAAATCTTTTGGTACAGACTGGAATTGATCCAGAAGATAGCCGCCGTACGCGTGAAGCTCTACGCAGTCAGCCCCTGCTGCCACGGCTAGTGATGCAGAATAACCAACTTTATCGGTTAAATAATGAATATCTTCTTTTTCCAGTGGTTTGCAGATCAGATCCGGAAACCAGAAAGAACTGACACTGCCGGCACTATAAGGAGGTGTAAAGGGATCTGTGAACTGCTGTCTTCCAAGTCCGGGTGAGAGCTGTACGCAGACTTTGGCTCCATAGTGATGACATCTGTCAATCAGCATATTCAGCCGCTCTACATGATGAAAATCAGAAAGCTCCGTACACGGACGCGGCTCATATTTAGTAGAAACGACATTGGCCCGGTAATAATCAAACCGGCCCCGCCTTTTGCCCTTTCCATAAAATAGTTGATACCGTCAATACAGTAAGCCCCGTCTGCTTCACCTGTCGTCCCCATTGGAGACATAAAAATCCTATTTTTGAGTTTCATTAATGTAACTGTAAATGATATTTGCGATGAATGCGGTATTACAAAGCCGACCTTTTACAAATATGCGGGTTCGAAAGATGAATTGATTCTGGATCTCTATGATGTCACGATCCATGAACTGATTACGGATCCTTACCACTTTATAACCAGTAATACCCATTTTGAGCAGCTTATTTATATTTTCACAAAATTAATCAGGGATACGGAGAAGTTCGGAAGTGATTTGTTCAGCCAGATGCTTATTTCTAATTTAAACGAAAATCATAACAGCTTTGATTTCCGGGAATCTCTTACGCGGCTGTGTGTGACCATAATTGAAAAGGCACAGGAAAAGGGGGAAATACAGAACATGAACCCGCCAGAGGTTTTATACCGCTCCATCGCCTATATGTTCAGCGGATACGAGATGTCCTGGTGTATTAAGAATGGAGAGACAAATTGGGAGGAAGAAATACTGGAAAGCATTGAAGCGGTTCTGGATGTCCGGAAAGAATACAGGATAAGCAGGAAAGCTGAATAAATACAGGGCATCATGATTTAACCGAATCATGATGCCCTGTATTTATAATATCTTTTTCCCAATGTCCCTCTGTAAAGTATCCTTTTTCTAAAAGAGCCGCCCACGCATCTTATTCCATATATGTCCCTGCACATACTCATATGCGCGGTCGTATATCCATAATCCGGCCTGTCCCGCTGCAATGATTCCGGCCAGCCATATGGCAGACAGACTTCTACCGAACAACAGCTTCTGGAAAAAGAAGAGGATGGGAATATACATCAGATTAAATATGACATATTTCACCGCCCAGAACAGTAACTTCCTGTTCACATTTCTTTTGATCTTCCCGATATAACAGTAGCTCACTTCTACAGCTAAAATATAAAATCCCATCGCGGCAAAAGAAACTACGTACAGCTTATTCGGTGCTACCATAAATCCTAGCAGGACGGCAGCCAGATAGAATGCCCCTCCTGTCCTCATACCGGCCTCACGTATGAATATTCCTACAAAATAAGAAGCGGCAGCCAGTAAAAACAGCGTATTGGACTCAATGACGCTCCCCAGTACCATACAGACGATTGTCAGTGCAAGCAGCAGCCCGCCGAAAGCCATCTTTTTCGCATTTACATGCATGAACAAAGATCTCCTCCCATACATTCACATAATGAATCTGCACACCAGAGGTCACAGCACAGGTTTCCCGTGCCGCAAGACTGATTGCCTGAACCGTAGCCTCCGCCATAAGGATTATTCTGGTATCTCCTGCTGTTCCAGTCGAGCTGGTTCAGCAGCTGGCGGTACTGCGGATTATTGGGTTCCATATTCACAGCCTGGCCCGCATGGTCTCTGGCCAGGACATTATTCCCCATTCCTGCGTTCGCTGCCGCGCTCAGATAATACCATTGTGCATTCCTGTTCGGC
Organism: Faecalicatena orotica; assembly: GCF_003149245.1. GTDB lineage: Bacteria > Bacillota > Clostridia > Lachnospirales > Lachnospiraceae > Faecalicatena_A > Faecalicatena_A orotica. The sequence goes on from NZ_QGDL01000001.1 coordinate 568,938, forward strand.
ATGCGGTTCAAAAGATTAAGGGCATCGTTGAAACGTCTGGAATTAATGAAGTTGTAGACAGCCTGCGTCTCTACATCCTGCTGTCCTCCCCCACTGTAACTGCTCTGCTGGTAGCTGCCGGCGCCCCTGCCGTAATTGTAGCCGCCGTTATATCCGCCATTCTCTCTTTCTTTCATAATAACGTCGTATGCTTCCTGCACCTCTTTGAACTTCTCCTCCGCAAGATCAGCCAGCGGATTATTCACATTCGCATCCGGATGATATTTCCTCGTCAGGTCTCTGTATGCTTTCTTTATCTCATCATCCGATGCATTCTGAGGTACCCCCAGTACATCATATGGATTTTTCGTCATGACTCTTGTCCTCACTTTTCTTCTTTTGTTCCTGAATCTTTCGATATCGGGTCCACACACCATCATATAATATATTTCTCAGAATGTCTACATCCAAAAGGCAGGGAAGTCCCTCAAACTGCGCACTGCATTCTGCAATCATCATACACAGCATCTCTTTGCAGCGCTCCTCATAATCTTCTTTCTGCCGTAATTCCTTCAGCGGATTGTAGCAGCCCTCCTTCAGGTCCTTGTCCAGATCCTCATAGGCATCCATAAGATAGATGAACTTACCCAGGAAAAATCCCATCCTGCGCAGCCTTTGCTCCCACTGGTCTTCCTTATATACAAAAAGCTCCGCCATCAGGCGGCCAAAACAGCCGGCGGTCTTATCTATATCTGCAGAACCTTCTTTTTCATATTCAGACAGCTCCTTTAATTCCTTCTGGATCACACGGCTCTGCCTGGGATAATTCCTAATGATTTTCTTTACCCTGCCGCGCAGGGCATAAGTTCCCGCAAAGCCGCTAACTTTCTTCTCATCTATCCAGTCATCCTTCATATGATAGTAAGTCAGGATCATATTCATATCTGCCGCATACTCTGTAAACTCATTCTGAAGCATATCCTGCTTCTTCACAGGGTGCACTTTACAGCGGTGAGTAGAATGCTGAGTCTCACTTTCATACAGGGAAGTAAGCAGAATCACAGAAAACGTCATATCATATGACAGCGTCAGCTGCCCCAGACTCCCATACCGTTCCTTCAAAGTCCTGCACAGACCACAATAATATGCCTTATATTTTCTCAAATCTTTGACCTTAAGCTCAGGTTCACTAATCGTTATATAACCAAACATAAATCTCCTGAACAATGTATATGGAAAATACACTGTCTCCCTTTCACGGTTTACCGGTATCAACTGTACAGGTTTACTTCACTGCACGTTTAGTTATTATAACATCAAAATATCATGTTGCAAAGGTGTGCGGGTAAACAAAATCGGAAATTATCGGATAAGCTTTAGCCTTGCCATCCTGCCCCCTTTTTTACCTGCATATCCCATCAATCCACGTAAAGAGTTCCTCCAGATCATAATCCCCTGCATGTGGAATCCCCCACGGGTATTCCAGATCCGCATCCACGCCGTTATTCCTAAGTTTGACAGCCAGCATGGCAGAAACAGCCAGTGAAGTATCCCTGTCCACGGCACCATGCCTGATCCGGAAATGTTTTGCTTTTTCAGCCTTTTTATCTTCAATATAATTCATAGGGTTCATCATCCTGATCTGCTGTTCATCCGCCAGTTCACCGTTTACTTCACTGTGCTTTCTGCTGTATTGTGTAAAATGACGGTACTGTAAGTCTTCGGTTCCAAAAAGTTCATTTTCCGGTGTACCCATTGCTGTATTGTCAAAGGCAGGGGTTACTTTCATCCGGGTACGGAATGCAATATAGCCATCGAATTTGATCTCTTTTACTTTTCCGTCCTGAATGGAAATCCAGTCAAGCCCGGACAGGTCCGTTCCACGGTCTAACTCTTTCTGTACAGATGCTGCTGCAACTGATATTATATATTCCTTAAATGAGCCATCTCCATGCTCATCCAGTGTAAGTTTGTTCTCCTCCTCATCTTTCAGATTTAAACTATTCAGATACGATGGAAATTGATGTTTTAATTCGGCTGACATCTGTTTCTGTACATCTGTCATACAGACGTCGACAGATGTTATCTCCGGCTTATCTTCCCCGGACTCTGGATATCCAAACTTCATAGTATGGTATTCATTTATTCCGCAGAATTCCCACTCATACGCCATATCGGCATGATCCAGATTGGTAATCGGGCAGTAGCAGGATGCCGCAAAAATATGGTCACTTTCTTCTGCTGCCCCCATCGCTTTCAGATATGGCTCATAATCCGGGTGATTACCGGTGGATGCCAGAAGAGAGGATAATGCACCGCCTGCACTGGTCCCGTTTGATATAATTTTTCCCACGTCTCCCGGAACACTCCCAGCATTATGTCTTAGAAATCTGACTGCCGCTTTCAAGTCACAAACTGCCGCAGGGGCTGTCCCGATATATCTGCCGGATTTATCTTTCATTCCCCTTCCACGCACTCCGGGCGAGACGACTACATAACCATGAAGCAAAGCCTCAAAAGAAGCGTTGACATTCCCCATAAAGTTTCTTCCTGGACGTTCACTCGGCCCCGGCATATAGCCGCCGACAGTATTCTGGAAAAATATTGGTGCATTCTTCAGATTATATGCGCCGATTGAACCGCCTTTATAAAAAACTTCCGGAACGAAAATACTCAGTATCTGCATTTTCCCATCCACGGGACGATTCAAATACCTTATTCCCTCAAACGCCCGGTAAACCAGATTTTTCCCTTCCAATTCTAACATTTCCACAGTATAGCTGTTTTCATCGAAAATAAGATTATCTTTCATATTGTTCTCTCCTTGTACGCAAAGGGGTCAGACCCCTATGAAATATTATGTTTCAAACAGACTTTTTCAGAGGGGTCTGACCCCTTTGATTTCCCTCATGATTTCTTCTACTGCTTTTATTACTTCTTTTATCTGTACCTCTGTGATGTCATCCATATGGAATCCGCCTGTACATACGACTGCCGCATTTTTCAATTTAGCCGTCTGCTCTGCAAGGTAACGGCAGATTTTCTCGTCTTTATGTCCTGTCAGATTCAGTACCGAGGAGGTTACGCTTATGCTGCCGTCCCCAGTCAGTGACGCACGGGGGACGGTAAGCACGGTGCATCCAATATGTGGTTTTGTGCCACCTGCCAGCAGGATGCTGTAATCTTCTCCGATTTTTGTGATTCGAACTGTTATTTTTGCAAACGGCAGTTCTTTTTCGTATGTTATATCCCCATCCATCTTCGATACTCCTTTGCTTCTATTCTAAATGGTTCTAATAGTTTTGCCGCTGTATGGTATATCATATCCTGAATATCTTCCGGCCGATGATAAAATGTCATCATCGGGGGGATGATTCTAACTCCGGACAGCATGGACAGCTCTGACAGGTTCCTTAAGTGTATCGGGCTTAGCGGGGTCTCTCTGGCGGCCAGAACAAGGGGGCGCTGCTCCTTGATTGTTACATCGGCGGCTCTCAGAATCAGGTTATCCGCATAACCGCTGTGGATACCCGCAATTGTCTTCATACTGCAGGGCACGATGAGCATTCCCTCCGTCTGGAAGGAACCACTGGCCGGCCCTGCGCCAATCTGCTCTTGCCCCAGCACATAGTCCGCTAAATCTGTAACTTCATGTACTGTATAGTCTGTCTCCTGTGCCAGTGTTATTTTAGCGCTTTCGCTCATGATTAACCATGACTCATACTGTGATTGTCCGCGGATCAGTTTCAGGCACTGTACCAGAATAGGTAGCCCGCTCGCGCCGGTCGCAGCAACTATGATTCTTTTTTTATCCATAAAAATCTGCTCCTGTCCACCTTTGTGCATCTACATCCAGAAAACGGGCCCGCACAAACCGCTCTTTCTGTGAAAATGGCACGGTACAGTCAAAAATAGTCTTGCAGGCAATTCCCTGATCCAGAATACTGGAAGAATAGGATGGAGAATTCGACGGATCCAGCGGATGGCACCTGACTCCCGGAATCGTAATGATGTCACGGTCTCCCTGAAATCTTGTATTCATGGCCCACAATACATCATTCATGTCAAAGCAGTCGACATCCTCATCGACAAGGAATATATGCTTGAGTTCACTGAATGCAGAAAACGCCAAAAGCGCCGCCTGCCTCTGTCTCCCCTCATCACTTGCCGCCTTTTTCTCAAACTGGAGGACTGCCATGTATTTCCCGCCGCCTGCAGAAGTGCAGTAAACATTCTTCAGCCTCCCCGGCATTGCTTTCTCTACCATACCGTAAATACTGGCTTCCGTCGGGATTCCTGCCATTGAAACATGTTCTTCACTTGGTCCGATACATGTCTGCATAATCGGATGTTTCCGATGTGTGACAGCAGTCACCTTAATCAGCCGGCACTCCCCACTCGCCGGACCTGTATAGCCCGGAAACTCAGGCATTGCATAGCCGGTATTACTGTTCTGGTCCTCTCTGACCCGGACGTTGGGAACCACCTCTCCCTCAATCACGTACTCCGCATTTGCGATTGCCTTTTCATCCACAGTCACACATGGACAAAGCTCAACAGGCTCACCTCTGAGGGCACCTGCAACGGCCAGCTCATCATACCCCATCGGAGTTGTAGGCGGTTCAAAGCATGATCCAATCTCAATAGCCGGATCTACGCCGATACTAATCGAAATCGGCAGCCTCTGTCCCAGTTCTTCCGCCCGTTCAGCCATCGCCCCGATATGTCTGGCTCCGGGTGTAAAGAAAATCGAGAGTTCATCCTTTCCCTGAATACAGAGCCGGTGGATTGTCACATCACTCTCTTTCGTATCAGGATGCGATGCATAACACATGCCGAGCGTGATATACGGACCTGCATCATCCGGCGTGTTTGTCGGTGCCGGTACTAATTCTGCCAGATCAAAACCGGGATCTTCTGCCAGATGTACTACCTCCTGACACAGTGCCGGGCCTTCTGCCAGTACAGGCGGAACCGGATGATCAACACTCTTCCACAGTAGCTTTCCTAACTCCTGAGGCTTAGTATCCAAAAGGGCCGCCACTCTCTTTCTGCTGGCAAGTACGCCGATTGCAACCCTTGCCCCGGGGTGTCCTTTTACATGATTAAATATCATAGCCGGTCCCTCTTTTGTCGGACGCATTACTGTTCCACCTGCACCGACATACCGGTACACTCCTGACAATTCCGCTCTGGGATCCACCTCCACATCCGTCTCAATAAGCTGTCCGGGCATGTTTCCCAGCATGTCCAGCGCACTGCGCAAATCTTTTATTTTCTCAGCCATTTTCTTTCACTTTCTCCTTCCTTCTCGCCATGATTCACATCCCTAAAACAGATACAATAGCGATATTAACATAATTTTACCCTTTGAATACTACGCAATCAATTCAACTTATGGTATAATTGTTTCCAATATGGAATGAATAAAAGAGAGGAAATCCCTATGACATTTGACCAGTTAAAATATTTTATTGCCGTAGTTGAAGAAAATACCTTTTTTGACGCCGCAGAAACTTTGCATATCTCCCAGTCTTCCCTGTCCAAACAGATCATGAAGCTGGAAAAAGAACTGGACATCACACTGCTTGACAGAAGCAGGCGAAGCTGCTCTCTGACAGAAGCAGGGCAGTTCTTTTATCAGGAAGCTCTGCAGCTTACAAAACAGTACCGGCAGACACTTTTCGGACTTAAATGCTTCAGAGAAAACCGTGACAGTGAACTGCGTATCGGAACGCTGCCCATACTGTCCCATTACCGTCTGATCCCCCTGATAAAAAAGTATTCAGAGATACACCGCCAGATTCATCTCGAAATCGACGAAGTGGAAGAAGTGGAATTAATCAACGGATTCAATGCAGGAAAATATGATCTCATCATTGCGAGAGAGCCTCTGCTGCGCCAGTGTTCCTGTGAGACCTGCATACTGGTACACGACGAACTGACCGCAGTACTCCCCTCCTCCCACAGATATGCACACTCTTCCTCTGTCAGCCTCCCTGAACTTGCCTGCGAGGACTTTCTTTTGATGAACAGATACACTTCCGTATTTCACCTGTGTATGGAAGAATTTAAAAAATATGGCATCTCTGCAAATATCATCCGTAATGCACGTGCAGAATCTATAATCGGGGCCGTCGCCGCGAATGAGGGCATCAGCCTCCTTCCTATGAGTAATTTTGAGGTTTTCCGCCATCAGAACGTTGCTGCCCTTCCCCTGGCCCCCCCTGTACAGCTTCCTGTCGCTGCCGCCATGAAAAAAAATGGCAGCTCTGCACGAGCTGCCAAAGAGTTCATCTCTTACTTATGTAAAAATATAGAATAAAATTGGTTTCAGATTTCTATTCCGTCTCTGATTTTCCATCCGGCAAATCAATATCCGGGATACCAGTTATATGTACGTTCCTGTCTGTTCTGGCTTCAAGTGTCTCTGCCTTGATTACATCTCCAAGATCAATACCGGTTGTCTCTTTCATGCTTTCAATCAGCTTCTTCATGACAATCGGTACATTGCCTGCGACAGCATCCATGCCACTGCCTTCGCCGCTTCCTCCGATGATCGTGATCTTATCGATCTGTTTCAGCGGCTCGGCAATGCTGGATGCGATATCCGGCAATACCTTAATCAGCATTTCTGCCATAGCAGCTTTATTGTACTTCTGGTAAGCATCCGCCTTTTTCTCCATTGATTCAGCCTCTGCAAGTCCTTTGGCACGTATTGCCTTAGCTTCCGCTTCTCCCTTTGCCTGCACACCTTCAGCCTCCTGTACCATCCTGTACTTCTCAGCTTCCGCCTGTGCTTTTTTGGCAATTGACTCCTGCTCCAGAGCATACTTGTCGGCTTCGGCCTGGATCTTCTTAGCAGCGGCTTCGCGTTCCATCTCAAACTGTCTCGCTTCTGCATCTTTCTGTCTGCGGTACAGTTCCGCATCAGAACGCTGCTGCTGTTCAAACTTCTTCGCTTCAGCTTCTTTCTTAATCTCTGCTTCCAGTGCCTTTTCTTTTACTTCTACCTCACGGGCTTTCAGCTCTACCTCGCGTTCCTGGCGGGCGATGTTGGCATTCGCAGTCGTGATCTCGATTTCCTTACGCTGCTGTTCTTCCTGAATGCGGTATGCAGCATCCGCTTCTGCCTGCTTGATGTCGGCGTCTTTTTTCAACTCTGCTTTCTTGATCGCGAGTTCATTCTCACGCTGGGCAATCTCGGTCTGGGACGCAATCTGACGTTCATTGGCCATCTTATCAGCATCTGCCTTAGCCATCGCAATATCTCTCTCAGATTCAGCTTTTGCAATGGCAGCATCCTTTTTGATCTTCGCGGTATTATCCATACCCATATCATTGATCAGTCCGCTCTCATCTTCTACGTTCTGGATATTACAGGAAATAATCTCAATACCAAGCTTGCGCATATCAACCATCGCCTTGCCCTGCACCTGATTACCAAACTCATCCCTGTTATTGCAGATTGTTTTTAAATCCATTGTACCGATAATCTCCCTCATGTTACCCTGAAGGGAATCCTGCAGATCCATGATGATCTCTTCTGACTTTTTATTCAGGAAGTTCGTCATCGCAAGCTTAATCATCTCCGGCTCCGTGCTGACACGCACTTTTGCCACGGCATCAACCTGAATATTGATAAAGTCCAGCGTCGGAATATATCCTTCTGTCTTGATATCAATGGTTACCTGCTTTAGTGAAAGCTTATCCAGCCTCTGCAGAAACGGAATGCGAATCCCCGCCCGCCCAATCAGAATCTTAGGGTCTTTTTTGAATCCGGAAATGATAAATGCCGTGTCCGGCGGAGCTTTTACATATCCGCAGACGATGAAAATTAAAAGTAATGCAACGACAATGACAGCTATGATGATGCCTATGAAATCTCCTATGTAGAACATGTGTCTCTTCCTCCTCATATTGTGGCACATTACCGGCCCCTGTTCCGGCCGTCTGTATACCCATCTTGACTGGTGCCTGTTCGATTTTGCGGCCTTCCCAGCCGCCTTCCCGCCCTCCTTATCGTGAGAATTTATTATGCTTTATTGTAACATAAATAGCACTGCTTTAAATAGTAGATTATGTTAATTTTCCGGAAATTCGTTTTTGAATCTCCTTATAGCGAGTCTGCCCGATGGGGAGCTGTGTTCCGTCACTCAAAGTCGCCTTATACCGGCAGATTTCCCGGATATAACGGATATTCACGAGATAGCTGTTGTGGATACGGACGAAATGGGGGTGTTCCATCTCATTCAGCGTTACCCTGGCAGTAATGGAATCCGTCTCTGTAGAAATGGTAGTAATCTTATCATCCGATTTCATATATATGATTTCACCGGGAAAGAAAAAATGGATATTGCCATTTAAGTCCTTTATCCTGATCTTTTCCATCTTCCCACCGGAAAGGATTTCTGTATTCACGCGGTCAAACACTCTTGCCTGCGGTGTCTGGTCCTGCGGCGCCTGTTCATTCTGAATATGGCAGGCATTGGCGTGAAGCAGATGCAGATCTTCTTTCTCCTGCTTCCAGACGAACGTAAAATGTACCCCGCTGGATAATGATGTGCCATCCGCTCCCCGGCTCGTTACTATAAATCTGCCATAAGTCACCCATGTATGCCGCTCATGCGTCAGCATAGCATACTCCTCCTGTGAAATCTCCAGTGGCGGCAGTTCCCCTTCCGACTCTATCGTTTTTAAAAACTTGTCACGCCCCTGAATATATTGTGAAGAATAATCCCCGACCCAGACAAAGTCTTCATCCAGCAGTTCAACAAAAGGAAGAAGCTGTTTGTTCATAAATGCGTGAATCAGCTCCCTCGATTTGTCCAGAATATTCTTTTCAGTATAACGCTGTTTTCCCATGTAAGCCACCTCCGGTTTGCCCTGAAACGTTGAAGATCAGCTGTGCTTTACCTCCTCATAAACGAAACAGTCTTTTATATGGTCATTGACGATACCTGTCGCCTGAAGGAATGAATATACGATAGTTGTTCCCAGAAATTTAAATCCCATATCTTTCAAGTCCTTGCTTATCCGGTCAGAAAGCGCAGTGTTCGCAGGCAAATCTTCTATATTCTCCCAATGCCCGGTCACGGGAGTGCCGTCTACATATGACCATATAAACTTATCAAAACTTCCGTACTCCTCCTGAATCTTCAAAAAGAGATTCGCATTATTAACAGCGGCTGATATCTTCCGCCGGTTCCTTATGATTTTCTCGTTCGACATAAGCTCTTCAATCTTATCATCCCCGTAATGTGCAACCTTCTCCGGGTCAAAACCATCGAATGCTTCACGGAATGCCTCTCTTTTTTTCAGGATTGTGATCCACGACAGTCCTGCCTGCATACTTTCCAGAATCAGCATCTCAAACAATTTGGCGTCGTCATGAACCGGCCGTCCCCATTCATTATCATGGTAGTCTATGTATATGGGAGTATCTCCCGCCCAGGAACATCTTGTCTTATTATCCATACTGTTGTTATCCTTTCATTCGATTATAATATCATACAAATCATCAAATGAGATCTTTGTATTCACAATTTTAAGAAGTCTGGCTGTCTCATCTATCCTTGACACCATCCCTGTCAGCTTCAGATACTCATGATTGGCAAAATAAATGACTGTTATGATATCATTTTTATGAACCTGCCTGAGTTTCTGATCCAGTTCCTTCTGGTACTCTTCTGACAGTTCCCGCTTTGGGACCACAATTTTTTCTTTTTTCTTCAATGCCTCCGGATAACCTTTTAAGGCCGCAAACGGCATGAACTGCTTTGCCCGCTCTTCCCTGCTCATTTTACTATTCACTGCGGTGTCCTCCGATCTGCCGGTTACGTTCTATTGTCGTTCCATTTTCCATCAGGTTCATGCCTTTTAATATCGCATTCTTACCATACTTTTCCTTGATATTAAGCATCGCCTGCTGCATGCGGTGCTCCCTTTCCAGCCCGGCCGGGTCTGTAAACAGGTCATACTGCTGGTATGCCTCATCTATGACATGATTGAATGTGAGATATACCCTGCGGACTGCCGTGAATCTGTCTACAATCCTTTCATACAGCTTCAGTGCATACGACCTGATCTGCCGGGCGGAGCTTGTCGTAACCGTCATGGAGATCGTACCGTGCGCAGATTTCTTTTCTATCCGGTTACTGTATCCAACATGAAGCGTGAGAGAATCCGTAACCAGCCCCTTATCCACCAGTTCCAGACAGAGCAGTTCTGCCATCTCCTTGACAATGAGTTTCCCTTCCTCATAATGATAATCCCGGCTCAATACCTGCCCGCTGGATATGGAATTTGATTTTGCCTTGTAATTCTTAATATCCGCTATCGTCGTTGGCTCCCGTCCCCATGCATGGTCGATCAGAAGTTCCGCATCTATGCCGAATAGCTGATAGAGAAGCCCTTCATCTGCCCGGGCTATCTCTCCCATCGTCGTAATCCCCACCCGTTCCAGACGGACGGCCGTCCCGGTACCGATCCTCCAGAAATCTTTGAGTGGTTTGTGGGTCCACAGTGTCCCACGGTATGATGCTTCATCAAGGATGCCTATATGGTCCGGCACATGCTTCGCCGTAATATCCAATGCAATCTTAGCCAGATACAGGTTCGAGCCAATCCCGCAGGTGGCAGTAATCTCTGTGCTGTCCATGATGTCCTGCATGATCCTCATACCCAGCTCCTTTGCCGTCATCTGGTACATTGACAGATAGTCGGTCACATCCATAAAAACCTCGTCCACAGAATACACATGGATGTCCGCACTTTCTATATATTTCAGGTAAATGGCATAGATTTCAGCAGAATAATCGATGTACAACTGCATCCTCGGCGGTGCCATGATATATTCGATGTTCTTTGGAATCTGGAAAACCCTGCATCTACCGGGTACTCCCAGTTCTTTCATCGCCGGCGAAACGGCCAGACAGATCGTCTTTTCCGACCTTTCAGGGTCTGCCACTACCAGATTCGTCTCCAGCGGGTCCAGACCACGCTCGACACATTCTACGGATGCATAAAAGCACTTCAGATCTATACAGATATAGACTTTATCTCCGGTCATATTCACTGCCGCCCTTTCTTAGGCCAGTGATACCGGCTTAGATCTACCCCTTCCAGACGCAGGAGTGCTTCTTTTTTTTCTATTCCGCCTGCATATCCGGTCAGGCTTCCGTCGCTCCCCACTACCCGGTGGCAGGGTATCACAATGGAAATCGGGTTGTGCCCGACTGCGCCCCCTACAGCCTGGGCGGACATGCGGCTAAGTCCCTTCTTTACAGCGAGTCTCTCTGCAATTTCTCCATAAGTCATGACACTCCCATATGGGATCTCACAGAGTATCTTCCAGACTTCCTGTCTGAACTCACTGCCGGCAGGAGCCAGAGGAAGCTTCGATATCCCGGGCTTCATTCCTGCAAAATACCGGTCAAGCCAGTCTTTCGCAGACTGCAGGACCGGGATGTTATCATTTTCCGTTGGTTCTTCCTTAAGTGTTCCATAAAAATACTTCTGACCGTCCAGCCACAGGCCTGACAGATTCATGCCGTCAGATACAATTGTAATCCCGCCTGCCGGTGAGGAATAGTGTGCTGAATAATACATGGGCGCCCTCCTTTTGCTTTTTATTCTATCAGAACATTCGTTCGTTTTCAAGGTCTTATTTTAAATCCTACGGACAAATTTCCCCACGGCAGGTAAATCAATACTTCTACTTATTCCTTATAAGAAAGCGCTTCCTCAATTACCTTCTGTTTTTGTGACTTAAGATATTCGATGCTTACAGCCTTTACTTTCAGTCTCCAGATAACGTAAACTGCAACTATTAGAATTGTCGCAAATGAAGCAATAATAAATCCAAAACTTTGTCCTGCACAGGAACCATAAATCATATATGCACAGGCAATCAAACCAACGCTGCAAAATATGTAGTAAACAGGAATCGGCATTGCATGCAGGAAAGAACATTTCCAGGGTTCCGGATATTTTTTAGGCAGAGCCATGCATTTTACAACAGCAAAGAAAATAATAATGTAAAATACCAGATTCGTCAGCGATACTATTGTATCAAATGAAATATTAAATATAATCGGAATCAATGTAATCAGATACAATGCAGTCATGGAAACATACGGCCATCCATTCTTCGCTTTCTTTTTAAATACAGGGGGGATCCATCCTTCATCTGCCATCTGCATGATCGGATAACGGAAGGTTGTAACCGATGTAAATAAAGAAGTCAGCAGTGCCAGTACTGCCCCGCACAGTATAAATGCCACAAACACACCTTTCGGGAAAATATACTGGGCTACAACAGAAAGATCCTTATTGGCAACCTGCTCAATGGGAAGTACTCCCGTTGCAACGAAAACAATCAATGTAGAAATAACCAAAACAATCAGACTGCAGCCAATCATGGCTTTTGGCGCTTCTCTCGTAGGTCTTTTTAATTCAGAGCTTAAACTTACCGGAACTAATGTACAGCCAAGTACTGCATATAAGCACATATTGCAGGCTGCCGCAAAATTTGAAAAACCACAGTCAAAAAAGCCACCCTCACTTATATATTTTGAAAAATTTATCTTAGGAAGACCCATTATTACAAATAGTAATAAAGCTCCTAACAGTATGACCGTCATAGCGCTCTCTACTTTTCCCCCAAATTTCGTACCAAAATAGCTGATTCCAAAAAACAGCGTGATAATACCAATTGACAGCAGTTTGCTCTCTGAAGGTACGGAAGTAATGACAGATGACGTATAGGAAATCGCGGATGTTGCATATCCTGCCATAGTCAGTGAGGCAATCAGCCAGAGGAATCCGTAAATTCCACTAACAACAGGCGGCATAAGGAATGCCATCTGGCTGTAATCCCCTCCTTTTAAAGGAAACATCGAGGCTATAATAAAGTTAAAGAGTTGTGCAAAGAAAGCCAGCAGCACACCCATAATCATTGCAAAAATGGCTCCTTTCCCAGCCAGTCCTATCGCTATCGGAAGCAGGATAAAGAGACCTGAACCAATGACGCCGCCAATCGTATAACTATAAAGTTCCAATGTTGTCAGCTTTGTGGATTTCATAAAATACCTCCTTATTTATAGAAATAATTCTACTTGAATTGACTGCAGATTCTTGAAAAGGCTTCTTCTAAACGGATACGGGGGATGGATGTGCAGACACGGATATATCCTGGTGAGTCTCCCTCATCAAAATCTCTTCCTTGTTCCACGAAAACACCTGCTTTATTATAACAGCGGTCTAACAGTTCATCATCTGACAGTCCATAAGCTGAAAAATCCATCCACAGCAGATATGTTCCTTCCGGCCTCCATATCTTTACTTCGGGCATATTTTCTTTTAAATATGCGATGACAAAATCAATATTTTCATCCAGATATTCCCGCAGCTGTTCGAACCACTCTTCCCCCTCGTTATAGGCTGCTTTCACCGCCTCCAGAACAAATGGTGTTGGGTTGCAGTGAAGCTGTTCTGCAGTTTTACACCTAAGCGCTTTATCTTTTATAATCAGATGGCTTGCTTCCAAAGATGCAAGATTAAACGATTTACTTGCTCCTGCACACACAATCAGGTTTTGTGCATCTGTTATCTTTCCTATCGGTGTAAATACTGTTTCTCTGCGTACAATATCCCCGTGTATCTCGTCAGCAATCACGACCACATCATTTTTGGTACATATGTCATATATCCGCTTTAATTCATCTGCTGTCCACACACGCCCGACAGGATTATGCGGACTGCATAATAGAAAAGCTTTCACTTCTGCCAGTGCCGTCTTTTTTTCAAAATCCTCCCAGTTAACCGTATAGTATCCGTCATTATCTAGTAAATGGCTTTTCACTACCTTGCGGTCTGCGTTCCGGATGGTTGAATAAAACGGAGTATATACCGGGGGTGTGACAAGTATGCTGTCACCATACCCAGAAACCGCCTTAATTGCAGCAGTAATTCCTGTAAGCGTCCCTGCACTGTATAAAATTTCCTCTCTTTTCACATGCCAGTCATGTCTTCTGGCGTACCAGCCAATAATGGCTTCATAATACCCATTGTGCAGACTGGGGTGGGTAAAGCAGTAACCATAAAGGTTAAAATCTACTACTTTCTGGAGCGCTGTCCTGATACACGGGGCACACCGGAAATCCATATCAGCAACATCAATTGGTATAAAATCGGCAGGAACAGGCCCCCAATTAAACTCTGCCATATACTCATCCGTGACATCATATTCCATACTGTTTGTACCGCGCCGGTCAATTATTTCGTCGAAATCAAATTTCATCTGAATACCTCCTGTTGTAAAATACATAGTTACAGATTCTGCACTGCATTACTATGCGTAACATTAAAGTCATTTAATTGTTAAGCTGCTTAACTTTTATTTTAATATAATACCACTGTCTAAAATTGTCAATACATTTATGTTTTTTACCATATTTTACCATATTTTTGTTATATTTTCACAAAAACAAGCATAAAAAAAGAGCCTCTGATGCAAAGAAAAAATCCTGTTAACAGGATTCTCTTGCACCAGAAAACTCATTATTTTGAAACATCATAATTGCGGCTGCGCTTAATATCTTCCCTGTATGCAGCATTCAGCATTTTCTGAACTGCTATATGATTCTGCAATTCTTCTTCTGAAAAATCCTCCAGCATATGATAGGTGGTCCGCTGGCATAAGTGGTTGAATTCTACATGGTCTTTGTATAATTCTTCCCCCTTTTTAGTCAGGCACAAATTATAAATGCGGTTATTCTGGTCATTCCGCGTCTGGTCTACATATCCTTTACTACGCAATTTCCTTACGATCTGTGAACACGCACTTGTTGTCTTTTTCAAAATCATTCCCAGCTCAGTTACCGTAATACCGGGATGTTCTGCAATCAAATCTACAATATGGCCTTCTGTCTGAAACAATATATGATTTCCATAATGATGAGGAAGGGTGTCATACTCACACATTAAATCATATGCCTCATCCTGTGCATTCCATAGCTGTTCAAAAAGCTTATAGCGGTCTTCTCCCATGTCTAACTCTACTCCTTTATCGGCTTAATCTTGCATTCAATGGCTTCCTGCGTCGATTTCGTACTGCTGCCTCATCAATTCTTTTATAAGTATACAATTATAAAGTATAGAAATCAATAAATAGCTAATAAATTTCTGTCACTTTATCGGCCTCGGTGCCGTGCAGCTAAGTGCACGGCACGGTGTGAACAGTAATGCTCTGCCCTTATGATATATCCATAGACACAATATATATTTTTATATTTTTCATGATCAAATTAATTTTTTCAATATTTATATTAAAATATTTAATTTATATATTGATTTTTTTAATATATGTGTTATATTATTAGTAGAAGCAATCGAAAGGGAGTGATTATATGAACAAAGTCATCAGCCGCTGCCCCATCTGCAATAACGAGCTGACCGTAGTCAGGCTGAAATGCGATTCCTGTGAAACCGTGATCGAGAATAATTTCAGACTCAGCAAATTTGATTATCTGTCCGACGAGGAGCTCTATTTTACAGAGACTTTCATACGGTGCAGGGGCAATATCAAAGAGATGGAAAAGGAACTGGGTATCTCTTACCCAACCGTCCGCTCCAGACTGGATTCTGTCATAAAGAAGCTGGGCTATGAGACAGAATCCTCCGACCAGAAGTCAAAAAAGAAGGAGGAGATACTCCGGGCTCTGGAAAATAAGGAGATAACTGCTGAAGAGGCACTCGCACAGTTGAAATAGTGTGGTATAAAATGAAAAGGAGAATTGATATGGATGAAACATTAAGAATTTTAAAAATGATCGAGGATGGAACGATTACCGCGGAACAGGGGGCAGAGCTTATGTCTGCCATTAACACAGAACTGAGCGTACCACAGGCTGCAGTCACAAAAACAGGGTATGATAAGAAAATGTTCCGTATCATCGTAGACAGCACGACCGGAGACAAAGTGAAAGTCCAGTTCCCGGTTGGTGCGATTAAGAAGATTCTCAAAGTAACGGGGAAACTCCCGATACCGGAAGCGGATCTTGAGGGATTCGATCTGCCCGCTATGATGGATGCCATTCTCGAATGTCTGGAAGACGAAACCGACGGGGATTTCGTCAATGTGGAAGCCGCTGACGGAACAACTGTTCGGATATATGTTGACAAATAAGAGGATGCTGTTATGAAGATAAAGATCAGGACAACGGGATTTCATTTATCCATTCCCGTCCCCATCGGCATGGCCGGGTTCGTTATCAGGGTGATCCCTGAACACGTCTTTCTGGAAATGAATAGGAATATACCCGAACCTTATTCCGGTTTGGTTACAAAAGAGAATGTGCGGATGATTCTGGAAGAATGTCAGGATATTCTTAAAGAGAATAAAGGGCTTGAGGTGGTGCATGTGGAGGCTGCTGACGGAACCTTTGTGTCCATACGAATATAGAAAGTATGAGACGTACTTTCCTCGTATGAAACAAGAATAATAGAGGGAGATCTGCTAATTAAAGCATGGTCTCCCTCTCCTTGTTCACATGGCTACATATTCTCTTTCAGTACATCATGGTCTCTTAACAGCTTCTCTATAACGGTTCCCTTAACAAGACCGATCAAAGGCTTTTTCAATACATTAAGCGGTCCAGGCAGTTCGATCTCGAGCGGGGATTTTCCATCCATCAGTTTTACGGAACTGTCGAGCAGTTCACGGATATCATACACACTTCCCCATACTTCCGGAACGCCCCTGTCGACGCCGAGCAGTCCGTATACTGCTTCCATAGCCGTTCTTACTGAGTATTCTGTTGTGAAAACAGTATCCCTCGGTGTCTCGGCAAATTGTCCGAGAAAGGCAAAGTTCACACAGCCATCCGGGATGACGTCCGGCCTGTCACCTTTTGTCCTTGGCATAAAGAATGCTGTGATGTACGGCATCATGGTCGGTACACATACGGCACTGTTTTCAGCCAGATCAGGAATCAGTTCGACCGGAACACCTAAGTGGAACAGCCATTCTTCGGTAATCTCTTTTCCGGTACATTCTTTCATCGGCTTTTTCACATAATCCCCGGGCACATCTGTAAATAACCCATATACCCAGACGCATACCTTCTCCGGGTCCTGATCCTTGAACTGTCCCTGTCTGTTTATTGTCCAGCTCATCAGCCATTTAGAATCCTTACAGCTTACGATACCGCCTGTAACGACTTTTCCGCTTCTCGGGTCACGTTTACAGATATTTGTAATATAAGGGATAATCTTATCATCCAGTGTTGTAATTGTAGCGGATTCCCAGTTCGTCTTCTGGATATCAGAGCAGAACTTCTCCGGATGTCCGAAGGACGGGTCCTGTTTAGCAATGTTTTTCCAGAGGCTCCAGCATCCGCTGGTCCTTACTTCCGCGTCACCGTTCGGTGCATGATTCTGATCGCCATAAATTGTTCCCTCCGTACAGCTGCCGTTTGTCACGAATACAAGGTCATTTTCGGTCAGAAGGATTCCTTTTTCAACGCCCTTCACTTTACACTCAATAGCTGTTGCGACTTTTTTGCTGCCTTTGCAGTCAAAGATAACATTCGTCACTTCCGTGTTGAACTGGAAATCAACGCCTGCCTTTTCCAGATATCTCTGCATTGGAAGAATCAGTGATTCATACTGGTTGTATTTTGTAAATTTGAGGGCGCTGAAATCCGGCAGGCCTCCGATATGGTGGATAAATCTCTGGAAATATAATTTCATTTCCAAGGCACTGTGCCAGTTCTCGAATGCAAACATGGTCCTCCAGTACAGCCAGAATGTAGAATCAAATACTTCTTCGTCAAACACATCTTCGATCGTTTTATCGTAAAGGTCCTCGTCTTTTGTCATGAAAAGTTTCATGATCTCCATGCAGCCCTTCTGGCTTAAGTTGAACTTTCCGTCCGTATGTGCATCTTCTCCCCTGTTCACCGTTGCCCGGCACAGAGAGTAATTCGGGTCATGTTTGTTCAGCCAGTAATACTCATCTAATACGGAGACATCCGGCGTCTCGATGGAAGGGATGCTATGGAACAAATCCCACAGGCATTCGAAATGATTTTCCATCTCTCTTCCGCCCCTCATGATATAGCCGCGGGTGGAATCGTATATGCCGTCACAGGCTCCTCCTGCAATATCCATCGCTTCCAGTATGTGAATGTGGGAGCCCTCCATCTGGCCGTCCCTCACGAGGAAACATGCTGCTGCAAGGGATGCGAGTCCGCTTCCTACGATGTACGCATTTTTTTCATCCACGCCTTCCGGCTTCTCCGGACGGGCAAATGCTTCATAGTTTCCGTTCGTATACCGGATTCCTTTACTATTTTTCTCGTCTTTTCCACGCTCTGTATTTCGGTATTCGTTTTCCTCTAATACAGTTGCTTTTTCTTTATTTTCGTCTTTTTTATTTTCTCTTGATTTCTTTGCATATAATGCAGCTGCACCTGCACCTACTGCAATTGCAGAAGCAACACCAAATTTTGTTCCTTTTTTTGCCATAGCTGTTACCGCCTTTCTGAAGTATCTTTTTCTTTGCTACAGCTACATCATAGTCCTGAAGGTTCTATCCCGCAATTTACAAAACAGGGGATTTGATAAAAAACTTATCAAATCCCCTGTTTTGTATAATACATGTAACTGTTCGGGTTTAAGAATCATGAACGGCTGCTGAAATTCTGGATAGAGTTTGCTATATTTCCTTTCAGGGTAATGCTGAGTTTATCCGTGATATCCCCATAATCCTCCTTCATCCCGTCCTTAATCCAGTCCAGCATGATTCCCACGAACCCGTATTTGTAAAAATCTGCAATGAAGGCCATTTCCTCTTCCGTAATATCAAGCCCCGCTGACTTCTCCTCCACAACACCGATCAAAAGGCTGTGGGTCAGCTTGAACAGATAATTCTCGATCTGCTCACGGCTGAGCGTACGGTACACGTTCATGATAAAGGGCTTATTTTCAATGACAGCCTCAAAAATCTGCTGCAATCCTTCCTGCCATGTATCATAAGTTTTCTTTCCCTGAAGCGCCCGTCTGGCATCCTCCAGGCATACCCATTCTATCAGGTCATATATATCTTTAAAATGATAGTAAAAAGCCATGCGGCTGATTCCACAGTCATTCGTTATATCGCTGATTGTAATCTTATCCACCGGCTTTTGCAGGAGCAGTTTTTTCAAAGACGTTTCCAGTGCATATTTTGTTGTATTTGACATGATGAACTCCTTCCTCTTGGCATCGCAAAATAGATTGCTTACCTGAATTGTACACAATTTTTATGAAAAAGGAAAGAGTCCTCTCTTACATTATCTACTTAATCAATTCCACTTCTACCGGGATGGATTTTTCCACACTCTCACCGCTGATCATCTTCAATGCTGTCAATACGGCAGTCTCTCCCATAAGCTCCGGCTTCTGTGCAACCGTTGCTGCCATCTTTCCTGCCTTTACTGCTGCCACTGCATCATCAGTCGCGTCGAAACCGACTACTTTGATGTCCTTCCCGGATGCGGCGATTGCCTCTACCGCTCCGAGTGCCATCTCATCATTGTGTGCAAATACACCCTTGATCTCACCGTCGGACTGCAGGATATTTTCCATAACGTTCATCCCCTCTGCACGGTTAAAATTTGCGGACTGGCTTGCCACAACGTCAAAATCCTGATCCGCTACCAGATGGAAACCATCTCCACGGTCAATTGTTGCGGATGCACCCGGAACGCCCTGAATCTCCGCTGCCTTCGCGCCTTCTCCAATCAGTTCCTTCAGGTACTCCGTTGCCATTTTTGCACCCTCCACGTTATCAGATGCAATCTGGCAGTCCACTTCCGCACCGTTTACCACACGGTCCACAGAAATGACTTTGATCCCTTTTGACAGCGCGTCTTTTACGACAGGGCCCACTGCATCAGAATCTACCGGATTAACGATCAGCACGCTCACGTTTCTGGAAATCAGATCTTCGATGTCACTTGTCTGCTTAGCCGCGTCATCTCCGGCATCTACGACAATCAGATCTGCATCTTCCTCTGCCGCTGTTTCCTTTGCCCCGTCGGAAAGGGATACGAAGAACGGGTTGTTCAGTGTGGATACGGAGAATCCGATTGCCCCGCTTCCCTCCGATACAGTTCCCGAATTATCCTCTCCGTCTATTGTGATTGCATTGCATCCTGTAGCTGTAAATAAGACTGCACATGTCAGTACTGATACCATTAATTTCTTTAATCTCATAACTTTCACCTTTCCTTTCTCTAACGCTTGCGGTCTGACAGTACGGCAACGAGGATGACAAGCCCCTTGATGACGTCCTGATAATAGGATGAAACGCCTAAGATATTCAGTCCGTTATTCAATACTGCAATGATCAGCACACCGATCAGTGTCCCGTATATTTTTCCACGTCCGCCGCTCATACTTGTTCCGCCAAGCGCTACTGCCGCGATTGCATCCAGTTCATATCCGTCACCGAGTGTCGGCTGTGCGGAACCGAGTCTGGAGAGCAGGATCAGACCTGAAAGAGCTGCCATGAAACCAGAAATTGCATACGCTATAATTTTCGTCCTGTGAATATTGATCCCGGCGAGTTTTGCACACTTTGCATTGCTTCCGGTTGCATAGATTGCACGTCCGAAAGTTGTTTTCTGCAGCAGGATGTAAAATCCGATAAAAATAAGAAGCAGCAGGATAACTGGAATCGGAATATGGTAGAAATTCCCTTTCCCCACAACTTTCAATGTAAAACTGTCTCCAAGGTTGGAAATCGGCTTTCCATTTGTAAAAATCATTGTCAGGCCGCGGTAAACTGTCATCGTAATTAATGTTGCAATAAACGGCTGGAGCCTTCCTTTTGTTACAAGTACACCGCTCACACAGCCGAGCAGGATCCCGATCACAAGTGCAAGGAGCATTGCCAGACCTACCGGCACGCCGCTTACGATCATGCCTGCACACAACGCGGTCGAAAGGGCGAGCACAGAGCCGACTGAAAGGTCGATGGCATCTGTCAGGATGACACACGTCATGCCGAATGCGATCAGTCCGTTGATGGAAGACTGGCGCAGCAGGGATAAAAAGTTATTCCATGTTCTGAATTCAGGGCTTACACAGCTGATTCCCACTACAAGCAGAATCAACGCGATCAGGGCGCCCAGATCCTGGGCATGATTTAAAATTTTCTTTTTCTCATTCATTAGATTGTTCCTCCTGTTGCTAACGTCATAACATTTTCCTGATTTGCTTCCTCTTTGCTTATAATTCCTCTGACAAGGCCTTCACGCACTACCATGACCCGGTCGCTCATCCCGAGAACTTCCGGCAGTTCAGAGGAAACCATGATGATCGCCACACCCTTTGCCGCCAGCTTATTAATGATTGTATAAATCTCCTTTTTTGCACCAATATCCACACCACGTGTTGGTTCATCCAGAATGAGGATTTTCGGGTCTGTATAAATCCATTTTGCAAACACAACCTTCTGCTGGTTTCCGCCGCTTAAGTTGTTACATTCGTGATCCGGTCCGAAGCATTTAATGTGGAGTTCCTCTATCGCCCTGCTCACCAGATCTGCCTCTTTTTTCTTCTTTAAAAATACTTTCCGGCTGGATACTTTATCCAGATTGGCAAGTGCAACGTTTGTCTGAATGCTTTCTTCCAGCATCAGACCTTCTGTCTTTCTGTCCTCCGTGATAAATCCAATTCCGTATTTCATTGCCTGCATAGGTGATTTAATCTGTACTTCTCTGCCTTCAATCAGGATATGTCCGCTGTCATAGGAGAGGTTTCCGAATATTGCCTGCATAATCTCCGTACGCCCGGCGCCCATGAGTCCTGATACCCCAAGCACTTCACCCGCACGGACTGAAAAGCTTACGTTCTGGAAAATGCCCTCTTTTGTAAGGCCTTCCACACTAAGTATTTCTTCTTTTATTTCACAGCTTCGTGCAGGATAGCGCTCCCCGATCTCACGCCCGATCATCATCTTGACAATCTCATTCATGTTTGTATCCGGGATGTTCTTCGTTCCCACATAGGTTCCGTCCCGCAGCACGGAGATACGGTCGCAGAGTTCAAAAATCTCTTCCATACGGTGGGATATGTAAACGATGGAAACGCCTGATTTCCGAAGCCCCTGAATGACTTCAAAAAGCACCGCTGTCTCGCTCTGAGTAAGTGCTGCCGTCGGCTCATCCATAATAATAACTTTGGCATCCACCATCAGTGCTTTGCAGATCTCTATCATCTGCTGCTGTCCGACAGACAGATTGGACATCGTTTCTGCCGGGGAGATGGATACTCCCAGCCTGTTCAATGCTTCCTCCGCCTTTTTCCTCATTGCTTTGGAATCACAGAGGCCGAATCTTCCTTTGATCTCCTTCCCCATGAAAAGGTTTTCCTCCACAGTCAGATCAAACAGCACGTTTAATTCCTGATGGATAAATACGATTCCGTCCTTCTCCGCTTCCTGAGGATTCCTGTAGTGGACCTCTTTCCCATCCACATACACTTCCCCGGCATCCTTTGTATATACGCCGGTCAGTATCTTCATCAGTGTGGATTTTCCGGCGCCATTTTCCCCCATCAGCGCATGGACTTCCCCGTCACCTAAGACAAATCCGGCATCTTTCAGAACCTGGTTAGATCCGAAAGCTTTGTCAATTCCTTTCATTTCTATCTGCATACTTCTTCCTCCTAAAGGTCCTCCGCATCCGGCTGCTGTTAAAACAGGCAGGCTGACTGCAGGATGATATTTGCATATGGTGTTGTCTCTCCGGTCCTGATCACGGCCTTACATGATTTTGTTCTTTTTTTCAGTTCTTCATGAGAAACAAACTCTGTTTTGAAACCGGTTTCAAAAGTGGCAGATAATGACTGTATTTCATTCAAAACCTCTGGATTCTTTTCTTTGATTTCTTCCGCAAGTACTATTTTTTCAATCTTCATGTCTGCGGACACAGCTTTGAGCACATCCATAAAAGACGGCATGCCTTTTACAAGTGCCAGATCAATACGTTCCGTCTCCTCCGGAACCGGAAGTCCGCAGTCCCCGACTGCAATCGTATCTGTATGCCCCATATAGGAGAGCACCCTTGAAATATCTGCGTTTAATATTCCTGATTTTTTCATCACTTTTCCTCCTTTCTTTCCTTCTATATCCTGTTAAGCTCTGCCGTTACTTCTTCGAATGTCGGCATGCCGCCCTGTGCCCCAAATTTTTCTGTAGAAAGGCTCGCTGCAATATTTCCAAATCTCAGAGCGTCTTTTACACTCTCACCTTTTGCAATCTGTACGGTAAATGCCCCGTTCAATGTATCTCCGGCACCTGTTGTGTCTACAACTTCCGCCCTGCGTGCAGGAACCAGCAGTACTTTTCCTTCTGCAAGGCACATGCTGACACCTTTTGCCCCCTGGGTGATGAGAAGTTTCTCCGGATATTTCTGAAGAAGTTCTTCTGTCGGAATTTCTTCGCCGAAAATAATCTTTGCCTCATGCTCATTCGGAGTCAGATAGGTAACCAGATCAACGATCTCCTTTTTCACCGGTCTTGCTGGTCCCGGATTGAGCACTACCTTTACATTGTTTTCGTGACAGAGGCGGATAACATATTCATTTGTCTCCTGCGGTATCTCATGCTGCAGGACTACGACCTCAGACTGGAGCAGTTCCTCTTTGATACTATCCACATATGCTTTATCCACACAATCATTCGCTCCAGCCACCACGATGATCGTGTTATCATTCTCCCCGACCGTAATCAGGGCAATCCCCGTCGGTACACCGTCCACAGCACGGATATTGTTTGTCTTAACCCCCATGTCCTTCAGATTCTGAACCAGTTCTTTCCCTGCACTGTCATTCCCGACGCACCCGAACATTTCCACATCCGCGCCCAGCTTCGCCATCGCCACTGCCTGATTCGCCCCTTTCCCTCCGGGAATATACTTTAAATCCTCCCCTTTGAGAGTCTCACCCTTGAGCGGAATCCGTTCCGCTTTTACTGTCATATCCATATTGATGCTGCCTACCACTGAAATCTTCATACCATTTCCTCCCTGCTTATGTTACTTAGGCCTGGTCCTTTCAGGCCTTAGTTACCTTGTTTCTCGTTGTTTCCCGCTGAATCAGTTTGACTTCAAAGATGTTTTTCTGAGGTACTTCTTTTCCTTCGATATGGTCAATCAGGATCTGGGCCGCCTTTGATCCCATCTCTGTGATTGGCTGGGCTATCGTCGTGAGTTCGGGGGTCATCAGCCTGCTCATGATGATATTATCAAACCCGATCAGCTGGATATCCTCAGGGACCCTTTTCCCATGTCTTGTCAGTATCTTGTAGGCCGAGATTGCAGCCATGTCATTCGCAGCGATGATTCCGTCTGCATCTGGATATTCCCTCAGAATTTGTTCTGTACTCCTCAATCCGTCTTCATAATCATACAGACAGTCCACAAATTGTACTTTTACATGCTTTTCCCTGCATATGTCCAGATATCCTTTATACCGGTCCCTGCCGCTGGACAGATTCTGTGGTCCGCGCATTGCCACGATGTTCCTGCAGCCGGCGTCCAGCATGTGTTCCATGCCCATGCGGCCTCCCTCATAGTTATCGGAAATGATGCTTGCCACCTCATTTTTATGCCTTACCGCACGGTCCAGTACAACAACCGGAATCCTGGCATCCGCTATCTGGTCGAATATCTCCTCCTCATTCGTCAAAAGGATGATTCCGTCCGCATTCATCCTCCCCAGAAGTTCAATGCTGTTCTTTTCTTTTTCAAGGTTATCGTTGGAACTGCAAAGTGTAAGCCTGTAACCGCGCTCATATGCTTCTCCCTCGATTGCCTTTGCCATCTCATTGAAGAATGGGTTCTCGATATTCGGCACGATCACACCGATCAGGTGGGCCGATTTCTTATATAAGGTCCTTGCAGCTTCATTTGGTTTGAAACCGGTTTCCTGTATAACCTGCTGTACACGCTGTTTTTTTACTTCATCCACATTTGCCGTGCCGTTCATTACTCTTGATACAGTCGCCGGAGAAACACCGGCCAGCTTTGCAACATCTCTTATACTAATCATTCAAGTCACTCCATTCATCACTTCATGTGTATTTTACCTTTTGAAACCCGTTTCAAGCCTGATTTCATTATATGTTTTGTATATTATTTTGTCAATCCATTTTACATCATTCATATTTTTTTGGATGTTTTGTATATTTTTAAGCATATTTACCGACTGAAACCTCCTCAGGATTTAGTCAAAACATACAATACTCAGACTTATCACAAGTCCAGATACCGTATCTCATCCTCAGTAAATTAAATATGCATGCCATCGCGATCTGCGGGACATGCATATCCTTTCATTGCCGGTTCGGCTACTCTACTTCAAAATGGCTTACTAATTCCATTAACAGCTGTGCCTGACTGGCCAGTTCTTCGCTTGCCGCAGCACTTTCTTCCACCGTAGCAGAATTCGTTTGTATAACATCTGCGATCTGATTAATGCTCTCCCTGATCTGCCTGATGGAGACTGCCTGGTTTTCAGAGGCTGTTGTAATATGGCTTACAGATTTATTTACCTCCCCAACCCCCTTTACCACTTCTGTCAGTGACCGGTCCATCTCACTTGCCAGTTCCTTTCCCTTTTTAGCAGACTGGATACAATTTTCAATTAGCACCCTGCTGCTTTTTGATGCATCAGATGTCTTTGCAGCCAGACTGCGTACCTCATTTGCAACTACGGAAAACCCCTTGCCTGCCGCGCCGGCACGTGCTGCTTCCACACCCGCATTTAATGCCAGAATATTAGTCTGGAAAGCAATGTCTTCAATAGTTTTGATAATTGCCCTAACCTCATTGGAACTCCTGCTGATATTCCGGACAGCGTCCATCATATCCTGCATATGCTCCCCGCTTACTACAGCATCACTTCCGACAAGGGCTGCTCTTTGATTGGCCCTTGCAGCATTTTTCGCATTCTCTTCAACCTTATCAGATAAATCATTGATCGAGTTGGATATCTCTTCCGATAATGCCGCCTGCTCAGATGCTCCCTGAGCCTGAATCTGAGCACTCGAAGCAATCTGCTCGGATCCGGAAGAAACCTGGTTGGAAGACTGCTGAATCTGACATATTGTCTCACTTAAGTCACCCTTGATCTTTTGAATGGAATACAGAACCTGCTCCAGATCTCCCACGTAGTATTCTTCCGCACTGCTTTGTATCTGGAAATTCCCTGAAGCCATTTCATTTAACAGATTGGATTCATCCTGAACGATTCTGGCCAACAAATTCATTACATACCGCATGTCATCTGCCAGTTTCCCAAACTCATCCTCCGATTGATATTCGATTTTAATATCGGAAAACTCTCCTCTGGACAACTTCTGTGCAGCAGTCTCCAATTCTTCAACAGGCTTTGTGATTCCACGTGTAATGTAGACAGCAAAAACTATGCTGATGGCGACACTCATGCAGCCTAAAACCAGTATCACTATTACCGTATTCCGCTGCCTGTCTTTCAGCGCGCTGATTAACTGTTCCCCTTTCTGATTGCCATTCTCAATTAAGCTGTTTAACTCCACCTTCGCCTTATTAATCACAACACGATTATTTTTTTCCATATATGCAGCTGCTTCATCATTTCTATTTTCGGCGGCCAGCGCAAGAACATGCTCCCTCATGGGTTCCAGTTCTGTAAATGCTTCTTCAAGCCGCTTTACAATCTGTTCGTCACCCAGAAAATGTTCTTCTATCACCGGTAACTGCTCCTTTATGGCGGCAGATGCATCTTTCGCATTCTGCTTTGCATCCTCTATAATCTCAGGATCGGTATTTGACATAGTCCGGTAAACTGCCTTCTGCATTTTTTCAAAATTAGAATTAATGATATATGCACTTCCTTTTACGAGAAAAGGGCCCTCATAAAAGGTTTGGATCTGGTTTCCCAAACTTACAAGATTCATAATGCTGACAACCGTCCCCATAATCATCAATCCGAGTACTACCGCATAAGAAACGATTAATTTCTTCCTCACCCTCAAGTTTTTCACTGCAATTGCCTCCTGTGTAATATGTTCTATTGTAACATATCAGGTACCCCTTATCAAGGAATACAGGGAGGTCAAATGCGTCAAATGCCTCTTTCCTTCACCCAGATTTCCATACATGGGCATTCTGCAACATCCTTATAGTATTTTTCAGCCGAAAAGGGTTCTGTCACAATCCGGCGGTTTTTCAGCCATATTTCGAATAAATATCTATTCGCCTGATTTAATGCTGTTGTAACAAGTTCCACGAATGATTCCGCTTCAATCCTGCATACGATATATTCACCTGCCGGCAATAACCGCTTAACCATGCCATTCCTCCCTGCCTCTGCGTTTACGGCCCTGCCGCCTGCAAAGTAAAGAAATGTACCTGTTTCAAAGCTGGCCGAATGAGACATTCCAAGTTCAATACCACCATTGATTACATCTTCCGCCCCTGTTTTCTTCTCATGGAATTCACGCCACAGTTCCCCGGGGACATCGATCCCGGTACTTTCTCCGGCCGGGACCTGCCCGGCAATGCTGACCGCCTTTTCCAGTCCCAGATACGGCTCCGGCTGATGCAGGACCTGTCTCTGTATTTCCAACACGATCCCATCTGCAATAAGCGGAACATTCTCGTCTGCCATTATATAATTCATGGAAAGCTGCGGCCGGTCAAAAGTATTCAGCATAGGCTGTGTCTTCCTGTACTCCTCCGGTGTGATCTGATAGGTCTCTCTGAAAGCTCTTGTAAAGTTCGCATGATCGGAAAAACCATAATCAAGCGCCGTATCCAGAATTTTTCTTTTTATATCCTTTAGGTCTTCCGCAGCCCTGGCCAGACGTCTGAGTTTTATATACTCCTGGACCGTTTTTCTCACAAGACGTTTAAACAGTCTCTGATAATAAAACAGAGATAATCCGGCAATACCGGCTAATGTTTCGTTCCTTATTTCTTCTGCCAGATGTTCTTCTATATAATCCAGCGTTTTGTCCATTGTTTCCCACGTATACATGATGTAATACCTCCTAAATTTATATTAATCACAGTATAGCGGAAATAATCACCCGGGGCTTGTCACACAGTGCTGTTTTCTCACATACCTTGCCGTACAGCAGAAGTGCACACCACGGTGTGAACCGAATTTACTGTTCCTCTAAGCTGCCAAGCAGCTGAAGGGGTTCCTTCTTTAAACTTTCTTTCATGCAGCAGGAAGAAATCAGTAATGCAGCGACTAACAGCCCTCCGCCTGTTCCGGCCGCCAGAACGGGGTCCGGTTCCGGCCAATAGACCTTTTCTTCTTTTGTATTCTCTGTAATCAGATTGCTGTAAGCCGTATCAAAGACCACCTCCGTATCTGCCTTTTTTGCAGCTGTTTCTGTCGCTTTCCAGCCCGCTGTACTTCCCAGAATACTTCCAGCTGCGGCGAGTACGAGAATCCCGGTCAGAATAGATCTTGAACACTGCCGCTTCGTCCTTCCAAGCAGCCGTTCCACCGCAATACGTTCCTGCTGTCCGGTTATAAACAGGTTGGCGAAGAACAGCAGTATCATAACAGACATCACGCAGCCGCTGACCAGAAATATCCACGACATCAGCATACGGTTCTCAATCCCTTCCTTCAGCTGGCTGTAGCCTTTATCGTAAAACGTGATCTTTAAGTCCTCAATCCCTTGCCTGTCCCATTTGTCCATGAACTCCTGTATGGTGCCGTTGGGAATCTGGAAAGATGTCGTAGCCCCTCGCATCCGGCTGAAAGCAGCGATATTATCTTTCCATGAATCTTCCGGGACCGCGTTCCAGGGGATCACTGCTTCATAGCGCCCGATCCCGTAAGAGCCGGTGCCGGTATCCTTTATCGTATAGATTCCCACGATCTCATAATCCTGTTCGTTGAATACAGAGTATATCTCTCCCTGTGCATTCAGAAATGAAAAGCTAAGTCCCCCGCCGCCTTTTCCTGAAAATGTATCTGTAGGCGCCTGTGCGTAATTTGCATAGTATAACGGTAGTGTCAGCTTATCCCCCAGAGATTTTCTAAGCAGTAAAGCCAGTGTATCCGGGATCAGGCATACCTTCTTCCCACTCTGGTATTCTTCCTCTGTGATATCACGCCCCTCTGATATCACCACCTCGTCCCGGTAAAAGGGCATCAGAAGCTTTGTACCGTCGACCGGCTGGACAGGAATCGTATGATCATAACAATCCTGTTCCTGAGAAACTGCAAGCCAGCGTTGTCCCCGTTCTGTCTCATAGAACCCTTCCGTCACCTCATCGTATACCGGGCCTTCATTCGCTTCGTCATATACACGCTCTCCATCCAGTGTATATTGCGTTGAACAGATCCCATCGGTGATCTGGTACTCTGTGGTAAATTCATCTACTGCCTCACCGTCCGGCCTGCCGTGGACAGCCCCGATCTGGCTTAACTGCATGATATAAGTCTTTCCCGCCACAAATTCATCCGGGTCGGGGTTGGAATGTTCACAGACATAGACGACGTCGCTGCCGTTTAAATTCCCCTCCAGTACCCTTAATACCCGCATTTTTAACGAATGGTCTGCCACTGCTGTCTCCTCAGGGGTCACTTCCACTGTGATCATCCAGTCATGTCCGACTCCCTCATACAGTTCTTTTACATAAGCGCCGAAATATGGACGCTGCCGCGGTTTCAGCTGATAATCCGCCCCTTCAAAGTCCAGCACATCCTCACTAATTCTGTCCCCATAAACAGGGCCTTTGAAATACCTGTAGGTTTTTAATCCTGCATCCCAATAAGACACGGTCCTAGAACCGACAGCCGTCTGTTCCACAGTTCCTATTGTTGTAAAAATCTTCTCAAACTCCTGCATTCCAGTTCTGCTCATGTTCCACAGGTTTCCGCCCAGGGCCAGAAAGAATGCTGATATTCCGATGAGAAAGAAAAACAGGAAACTTTTCAGAGGGCTTCTGAGCATCTGTTTCATGCTATAATAAAATGTCATGCCATACACCTCACTGTTCTTCTATTGATATCATTTTCCCGTCCTTCATTCTCATTTTAACGTCTGCCCCGGCCGCAATGTAGGGATTATGTGTCACAATAATGACTACATAATCTTTTTCATGCGCCAGTTTCAGCAGTAGTTCTACAATATTCTCCTCGTTCTCCGAGTCCAGATTCCCGGTTGGCTCATCAGCGAGGAGAATCTTCCCTCCTGCCGCCATTGCCCTTGCAATCGCAACTCTCTGCTGCTCACCCCCGCTCATCATCTTTGGATACTGCATCAGTTTCTTCCCGCTTAATCCTACTTCCTCCAGACATTCTACCGCTTTATCTTTTGCCGCTTTACGCGGGATTCCCTGAAGCTCCATTGGATACATGACATTTTCCCATGCAGTCAGAAGTGGAAATAAATGAAATGCCTGATATACTACGGAGGCCTGCTTGCGCCTGTATGCATCCCGGTCGATTTCCGCCAGATTCTCTCCGTCTACAAGAATCCTGCCCTCTCCGGGCTGGTCCAGTCCTGCGAGCAGAGACAGAAATGTGCTTTTCCCGCTCCCGGATTCCCCTGTCACCGCATACATCTTCCCAGATTCAAATGTACAGGATACCTTTTTTACCGCTTCAATCGTCTGGTATTTATTTTGATAAAAATAGCTGATATTTTCTACTTTAATTCTCTCCATATATCCCTCTCAATCTCTGTGTGATAACACAGCCGCAACGCTGAATCTTCCAAACATCCACATAGCCGCAGCCGTTCCTGCTGCATAGCAGGCCAGAAACAATACCCATACCAGCAGTGCATCCCTGATATCTGACGACCGGAATAAAAGTCCCGCCAGTGCTCCGGCCGCGCCGCCTGCTGCGGCCAGCAGAAAGTGTTCTGTAAAAAACAACAGGCTGCACCGTCTTCTGCCTGTTCCGAGTGCGCGCATAATGGCATATTCTTCCCGCCTTCCCTGCAGTAACAGGTGGGGCACGATATATCCAAGCATCACCACGACCAGGAGTACAAACGGAAGGAACCCTTCCAGCAGCGACAGACTCTTTTTCAGACTTGTAACCGTATCTATGAAGACTGCATCATCAATTTTCAGACCGGCACCCGCAAAGGAGGCGGGTGATCCCTGAATCACAGACTGAAGCCCCGCATCCTTCAATTCCTTTTTTAATGCATTGAGTTCCATTGGATCCTTTACAACAAAAGACAGAGAAGATGCAAAATATGTTTTGCCGCAGTCTTCAAAAATCTGCTTTCCCATTTTGAGAGGCAGAATCACGTCCGGTACATCTGTCTCCTTATCTACATTGCTGAAATCACCGATACCGACAACTTCCATACTCACAGTCTCAAGGGGTTCCCTTTCCAGACTGACACCTGCCATATTCTGCCGATACCGTTCCAAAGAAAAGGAAAGCGCATCTTTCATTTGTGCCTGTCTCTCTTCGGAAAATGTCGCATTCACGATACAGACATCCCTGCTCTCCTGAAACTTCTTCCAGTCCCAGCCGTCTGCCCATGCAATATCCTCTTCTGAAAATTCTTCAACAGCATCCGTACGATTCATGCCTGTAAGCATATATAAATCGGATTCTTCCCCGCCAGAATCCTGAAGGTACCCCAGAAATTCCACTCCTTCTGCAATCTGTTTCGTATGGGAGGACCCATAGACCGTATCCAGTACCCGCTGTGGGATAAATAACCCTGACTTGAGTTCTGCACAGACGTTCCAGACCTGGGCTGATACAGTAAGTTTTTCGGGCAGCTCCTTTAGCTGCAATTTTGCGCTGTTAAGATTTCCGAGATAAAAGGACATGACCAGAACAATCAGCAGGCTGATCACTCCATTCAGGATACTTTTCAGCCGGTGCCGCCGGATATTGACAGAAACCGTGTGCACTCCCTGAAAAAACATTCTCCTTTTTTCCGGAATCTCCCGTTCAATTTTTTCATATTTTTTTCTTTTGCAAACGATCTTCACCACAGCCTTACCTGTCTCTTCATTCCCCTCTAAGATTCTGGCCGCTGTGTAGGTAACTCCTTCCAGCGTAAATTCAGGATACATGCCCGGCTTTATCATCTGGAACTTCACGTTTTGCTCCAAGGCATACTCCCGCAGGGCTTTCTCAAACATCCCGGCCGTATTCACATCCTGTGATGCATAAAACGTAATCTTCCCCTGCTGCTCCTGAAGTGCCACATGCTTATAATCGTCCACAATTCTGGCAAATACGCCTCCGTTTTGAGACATGTTCTCCATCTTTTCCAGATAGCCATCCACATCGATCATTTCTGTTTTTTCTTTATGTATGCTCATGCAGACCTCAACCGCCGCCTGAAGCTGTCTCTGCTGCTTCTGCAGGGCCTCCTGCTGCCGGGCAGCCGCTTCCTTAAGAGATACCTCTTCATTCAGGATACTTTCGATTTCCTTCAACGGCATATCAAGCATCCGAAGCATCTTGATCAGTTTCAGACGCCGGACATCTTCTTTTGAATAATCTCTGTATGCATTCCCTGTCTCCCGGACCGGTTCGAGCAATCCCTGCTTTTCATAATAGCGTATGTTCTGCCTTGTGATACCAGTCAATTCTTCAACTTGTTTTGTATTCAAAGATCCACCCCCTCCTTGTTCACCCGCCCCGGCACACACTTCCTTTTCACTGTTTATAGACGGGTTTTATACATTTGTGCTGCCTGATATGCTTATTTTAAGGTGTATAGCAGGTATACAGTCAAGCTTTTTGAGTAATTCACTTTAAATTTACCCTAAAAAAGAAGCATCTGAACCTTTCAGTCCGGATGCTGTCTTTTTCATTTATAGATCAGGTTAGTTTTATGCTGATGCAGGATCTCCAAATATCCGCTCAGCCTCTTCCATGTTTTTCACAACAGGCACACCGAAAGGACAGCGCTCTTCACAGCTTTTACAGCCGATGCACTCATCCCCCTTATGAAGAAGCCCGTTATAATGTGAGCGGATAGACGCAGGCACCTGCCCAGGTGTAAGACGCGCTATATCGAGATACTTGTTGACCGCGGCGATATCTATTTCAGACGGACAGGGCTGGCAGTGCCCGCAGTAGACACAGTTTCCCTGAAAGTCATTCCTCATGGTCGAAATTACCTGTGAATAATCTTTTTTTTCTTCATCCAGATCGAAATAGCTGACCGCAGACTCCACTTCTTCTATCGTCTGTGCCCCTATCATGACACTTCCGACAGACGGACGTGTCAGGGCATAATGGATGCACTGCGGTACAGTAAGCGGCTGTGCGAACGGTGTATGCTCTTTCGAAATCAGCTTCCCGCCGCCAAGTGACTTCATTACTGTGATCCCTGCCTGCTTTGCACTGCAGATCCGGTAAAGTTCTGCCCGTTTCGGATCCAGCCCCCTGTATAATTTCACCCCCATATCAGTATCCATATGGTCAAATATGGATTCTTCCGACGGAAGCATATCGAATGCCGGGTTGATACTGAACATCATCATTTCCGGGATTCCTGTATTGATCACTTTCGCCGCTGTGACCGGATTATGTGAACTGAATCCGATATGCCTGATATCGCCCTTTTCTTTCAGACGGACCACATAATCAATAAATTCCGTCTCAAAAACATCCTGATAGTCTTTTTCTGTATCAATAAAAAACATCATGCCAAAATCTATGTAACCGAAAATATGAAGCATATCTTCGAAATATTTATTTACCGTCGGCA
This sequence comes from Faecalicatena orotica, assembly GCF_003149245.1. Taxonomy (GTDB): domain Bacteria; phylum Bacillota; class Clostridia; order Lachnospirales; family Lachnospiraceae; genus Faecalicatena_A; species Faecalicatena_A orotica. The sequence goes on from NZ_QGDL01000001.1 coordinate 602,683, forward strand.
GGTCACGACTGATATCGTACTGCTGATTCACGTCAGTAGAGCCGATGTGCCCCTGAATCATGACCTGGTCCCGCCTGTTCCCGACCGCCTTTGCGATATTCTCACGTATCTCCCGGCCCGGCATGAACACGTCAAATATGTTGATACCACTGTCAATGGCTGTATTGATTACCTCACTCACCTGTTGGTACGGTTTCCCGTCAAGGTTCTCACATCCCAGACCGATAGCGCTCACCTTTTTTCCTGTCTTTCCAAGTTCATTATAGTACATACACATTTCCTCCTGTCCGGGCAGTTTAAACTGCCCTCAAGCTTTTGTTTTTTATCCCTGTTCTTTACAGGCGATTTTCTTCCACATAAACCGTATAACAAGAAACAGGGCCGCAACAATCAGTACTGCTTTGATAAACGCTGCATATTTCCCTATGTATACGAGCACCACTTCCCATGAGGCCCCCAGAACTGCCCCCAGTGACACAAGGATAATATTCCATACTGTGCTTCCGATTACCGTATAAACCAGAAAGACCGGCATGCCAATGCCAGCCATTCCTGCCGGGACCGAGACGAGGCTCCGGATGATCGGAACACAGCGCCCCAGCAGAATTGCCTTTTTCCCATGTTTATCAAACCATCCAATTGTCTTTTCCACATCTTCCTTTTCAAATCCAAGTATTTTAAAAAGTCTTCCCTTCGTCAAAGTCTCCAGACGCTCCGGATTTAACGCAGTCCCTACCCAGTACAATACAATTGCACCGATTGTAGAACCAAGTGTCGAGAAGATAATCACCCCCGGCACGGTAAGCCGCGTATAGGTCGTCATGAATCCCCCGAAAGTCAGAATCACCTCCGATGGGATCGGGGGAAAGATATTTTCCACCGCGATCAGAAAGCAGACTCCCAGATATCCAAACTGGTTCATGATCTGAATCATTAATTCCTGCATATACTCATCCCTGATTTACATTATTATGTATCTTAAGTATATGTGGAATTTTGAGAATCATTCCCTGCAAATTCATTTACACCGGGATGGTTCAGCATGCTGCATTTTCATTCTTCTGTGCCGTAAAATGTATAGCAGTTGCGTCCGGCATCTTTTGACCGGTACAGCGCCGTGTCCGCATGTTCAAGCAGAACCCCGAGGTCAAAACCGCTTATCATGGATGTTGTAACCCCGATACTTGCTGTAATTTGTACCTGGTATTTCCCGTTACTGTAAATACAGCGCAGTTTTTCCCTGAGCCACTCTACTTTTCTGGTCAGCGCCTCCATCGTAATATCTTTCACGAGCACACAGAATTCATCCCCTCCGAATCTGCCCACTACATCCTGGCTTGAAAAAATGGCCTTTAATGTCTGCGCAGCATCTTTTATCGCCTTATCCCCTTCCATATGCCCAAGCAGGTCATTGATATTCTTAAAATGATCCAGATCGACAAAAAGTACGGCACACTCTTCATCCAGATTCTGCCTTAGATATTCTTTTGACTCACGGCGGAATGCTTCTTTATTATACAGTCCGGTCAGTGGATCCATTCTGGACTTCTCTGCCAGATTCTTCTTTTCTCTCATATCCCGGTCCACATCCCGGATCAGCCCCAGTATCTCCAGCGGATTACCTTCCGAATCCAGCATAATAAACTGGCTGACACTGCACCAGAGGGCCCGTCCGTCTGCCAGCATCAGGCGCACCGTTATATTCGTATCCTCAAGTCCATCCAGCGATTTTCTAAAGTTCTCCGTAAATGCCGCCTGATCTTCCGGATGGACACGCCATATGCTTAAAATCTCGGCCGCATCCAGTCGTTTATAGGTTTGCATAAGTCTCCAGCCAAACTTCCGGCAAAAAGACTCTGAAGTTTTAATTTCCTTTTGTGCAAATTGGATCTCATAAACGATCTGCTCCGTCTTGTCAATCAGCAGCTGGTGTTTTTGCTCCTCCAGTTTTAACTGCTCTTGTATCGCAACCTCCTGTGAAATATCCATGATCACACAATACAGTTTGATCAATCCCTGCTCATCAGCAGCAAGTGTCCCATTAAATAACGCTGGAATATAGGAGCCGTCCCGCCTTCGCACACGCAGCCTTAAAGAAACGGAACCTGCATCTCCCTCATCCGCCTTCTCCATAAGTCCGGCAAGCTGTTCTTTATCATCCTCATGGACATACATCACATAGTTATCCTGCCCTGGCTGTTTCATCCTGTCTGCATCATACTCCAGAAGATTCCAGAAGCCTTCGTTTGCATAGAGAAGGTGCAGTTCCCGGTCAGGCTGGAGAATCAATACACCGCCGTTTATATTATTTGTAATATTCTCCAGCTGCTTTTCACTGTTTCTGAGTATTTCCAGATTTTTCTTTTTTATCCGCATGGAATATGCCGCTGCACAGCCTGCTGCAGCCAGTGCCGCTATAACGGCCATACACATATATTGATAGCGGTATATAAAATCTCCCAGTGTGAACTGGTAGCGTCTCTTTGTTGTCTGGTCGATCAGTATTTTCGATATCTCATCCTCGGTTATGTTATTGATTCCTTTGTTGATCACCTTTATAAGAAGTGGATTGGATAAATCCTCATCCAATGTATCATTGCCCGATTTATAAAGCACGGGAGACAGGCTCTGTGCATCACCGATGCCTTCTGCCGCCAGAGCATTCAGGCTTTCATATCTCGGTTTCTGGAGCAGACGGTCTATGGAATACTGGTTATGCAGCATAGCATCCGCCTCCCCGGATTTCACAGCCTCCAGACATTGTTCCGGCGTCTCATAAGTCACAATATGAAAGGACGGATATGTATTTTTAAGAACGGTTCCGAGTGTCTGGGAGCCTGATACAATTGCCAGCGTCAACTCTTTCTCTGTATCAAATTCTGTGTCCTTTTTACAAACAACTACTTTTTTTGCCTGGAAATAGGGACTGGACAGATGCACCCCCGGACTCTTCGCATTCACACTGTTATACTCCACGCAGGCAATCAGGTCAACGCCTTTCGCCCGCAGATCTTCATAAGTAACCTGTCCGGCGGGAAGTGCCTCGTATTTGAACTTCAATCCTGTATTTGCCGCCACCCGGTCCAGGATATCCCGGGTAATTCCTGCCGTCTCACCGCTCTCCTTATCCAGATAAGATACCGGATCCGTATTCACCGGGCATCCCACAATGAGTTCCCTCATCCCCTGTGCAAATTCGATCTCTTCTTTTGTCAGAATCTCTGCATCAAATACCGGGAAATATCTACTTCTCAGTTCCTGTTCAAACTGGGGCGATTCTACATCGATCTGATACATGGCCTCGTTCAGTCCGGACATAAGAACACGGTCATTCTTATTTGCCATAAAATAATATTGGGAAGTTCCAAATCTCCCCAGCAGGCTCATCGTTTTCTGCGTGCGCATGATATTGTCCACAAGGGCATCGATCTCACCTGCATTCAATGCCTCCACCATAGACTCAAAGTCTTTATAGTACATAATATCAGGTGTGAATTGGTGCTCACTGGCATAAGCTGCAAATGTCTCACTGTGGATAGACCCCTTTTCTACTCCAAACGTCATATGGGAAAATGCCTCAAAGTCTTCATAAATGCATTCATTCGTATTCAAAGCCATGACTGCACCGTACGTCTTCCCCAGTGGAAGTGAGGAAAACAGGAACTCCGCATCCCTTTCTGTCGTAAACTGTGACGGAGAAAGAAGGTCGATCTCACCATTTCTGAGTGCCTCCATTCCCTTTTCCCAACTGGCAAGCCTGACATATTCTATGTTCCACCCGGTAATCTCTGATACCCTTGAAAGATAATCTGCCTCATAGCCTTCTACTTCCCCGTTCTCATTTTCAGCATGGTAATTTTCCAGCGGATAATATCCGACTCTGACCGTCTCTCCCGATGCCACAGCAGCATGACTGTCAAATGCAGCAGACAGGACAAAACAGAAAACCAGTAATGTCAGCAGCACCACGCTATACTTCTTCCTTTTCAAATTCCCCCACACCCTTCCCGTCTTCCGCCCGGATACAAGGCATTCTGAACTCAAAAAATGCCCCGCAGGACTGATATTTACAATGCTTATCTATTTCCATAGTATAGCATATTTTCTGTCCTGCGGGGCATGTTATTTTCCCGTGAATCTCATAAACCAATAATATTTAAATCTGGTCCTCTTCTTTTAATAATCCTGAAATTCTTTCATCTATCTTATGTGTTATAATGTACTCATAGGTCGCTTCCGGTACATACTGCCGCCACTGGCAGTTTCGGCCTATCGCCTGACGGATCATTGTAGAAGATATATGCTTCGGAATGTTTTCCCACAAAACCACGACCGGGTAGCCCATTTCCTCAATCCGGTCTTTTTTGCAGTATCCCCATTCGTCCAGAATCGTGATGAAATGACAGGCATCTTCCGGCACATAGCTTTTTATAAACTTAGGTCTTTCAATAGGATATGGTATGATATCGAATTCCTCCCTTTTTACCCCCGCTTCCAGCAAAGCATTCCTAATGATACACATCCTTTCATAATATGTGCATGGGTTTGCCGCCCGCTTCCCCCTGTTCCTGTCCGCCTTTTCCTCATGACCCGGCACGCCATCCGGGGAAGTTATACCCACCAACAGGTAACTGCACTGATCTTTTGCACTTAATACATACTGTAAATGTTCCTTATGGAAGATCTGAAATCTTCCGCATACTACTCCTGTCTCAACCATGATTTCCTCCTTTATTCTTCCATTAGGCTATCACATTCCCTAACCGGCCCTCCTGTATCAATGCAATATAACATTTTATGAAAAGTCTCTTACCAGCAGTTCACTGTTCTCAATAAAATCTTCGACTGTTGTAAATCCCAGTTTCTCCAGCATCTTCATCACATACGGGTTCTCCAGCGGTGTGGCAAACAATGCCTGGTCACCATATTCATCCACGAATCTTTTTCCTTCGTCTTTATTAAGAATGGCTTTCGGTCCGCCTACACATCCTCCGGGGCACCCCATCCCCTCGAAGAAGTTTGCATCTGTTTCCTGATTCTGTATACGGCTGATCAGCGCCCTGCAGTCCTGAATCCCGTCGGCCTGTTCTGCCCTGACTTTGATCTTTCTGTCAGGACGAAGCTGCCTCTCCGTCTCCCTCACAGCCTCACTTACCCCGCCTGTCCGGGCATAGATTCTTCCTGCACGTGATGAGTGTTCCTTTTCCTGATCTTCCAGTTCCTCCGGATGGATATCCGCCGCTTCGAAAATATCCTGTACTTCCTGAAATGTGAGGACATAATCAACAGCACCGGCAACATCCTTTTCACGGGCTTCGCTCTTTTTTGCCAGACACGGGCCGGCAAAGACAGTCACCGCATCCGGGTGGAGAAGTTTGATCATGCGTCCGCAGGCGACCATCGGTGAAACAGCACCCGGTACATGCGGCATCAATTCCTTATACATCTTCCGGATCATGGCAATCCAGACAGGACAGCAGCAGCTCGTCAGCTGGTAATCCCCTTTTTCCAAAATATGCTTATCAAATTCCAGTGCTTCTTTCAGTGTCAGAATGTCTGCAAAAAGCGCGACCTCCACCATACCTGAAAAACCGAGTGCCCGAAAAGCCGTCCTTAGCTTTCCCGGTGTAACATTTTCTGTGAACTGGCCTAAGAATGCCGGTGCTACCATCATGTAGGCAGGCCCTTTGGCCTCTCTCACTGCCTTCATGGCCGGGAGTATATCCTTTCCCGCCGAGATATTATGGTTCTCGCATGCATCTATACAGACTCCGCAGCCGGTGCAAAGGTTTGGATTGATAAACAATTTCCCGTCACTGCCCTCTTCTATGGCATCAAAAATACAACTGTTCTGGCACGCCCTCTCATATGCACAGTCCGTACACGGTTCATCAAACAGAACCGGGGCATTTCTTTCCGGATGCAGCAGACAATCCAGATGATATGGCTCGTATTCCGGCGGCAGAGGCGCCTTCAATGATACTTTCTGCGCCAGAATATCCCGATAAAGCTCGTCAAATGTCTTCATTCTCAGTTCTCCTAATCTCCCAAATCAAACATATGGAATATTATGGACAACCCGACAGAAAATATTCGCAGCACACTGTATAAAGCTGTTAAATTTAAAGCGCTCATATCATTATCGGCCAGCAGATAAATTCTCCAGCCTTTTTCTCAATTCTGCAATCTGTTTTGCCTGTTCATTTATCTGCTCTGCCTGTTCATTTATCTGCTCTGCCTGTTCATTTATCTGCTCTGCCTGTTCATTTATCAATTTCTCCTGTTCTTCAATCATATATTGTACTGTATTCCTGTCCAATTCCGCCAGTTCTTTTGAATACATCTGCATCACCCTTTCAATATGCCTCCAATTCGCTATCTATAATTTTATTGTGCATGTTTTCCTTAAAGATGTCAAGAGGGATGAGTATATACTCCTGCAGCGTTTCTAATTGGAGCATGGTATCGAATACCTGCTTTGATTTATGTATATAATGTTCCTTTAGCAAATGAAATTCCTGTGTGCTCTTTTCAAAAAACACAATTGTATATACGGTTTTGATATCCCGATATGTAAATTTATTTTTCCGTTCACTTTTCACCCGCTTATACTGTCTTAACAAAGTATCCGCCGAGTAACACGCCACCCTCTGACCTGGAAATGCATAACCGATTTTCTGGATTTCGATATTCGCAAGACTTCCATCATCTAACTCAACAAGCATATCTGTGATCAAAAGGCTCTGCTCATCTGCTATCCTCACAGAGTCATTTGGCAGGACCTGGCATATCCTTACCTTTCTTTTTAAGATCAGTGATAAGATTTCTTCTAATCTTTCCGGATGATATTCCGAACTGAATATTTCCTTGAAAAATGAATCATATAACATCTTTACCCCTCTTGCTCCGGTACAGAAGTCCAAAAATTCTTCCTGCTGCTCGTCCTTTACATCATTCTTTTGTTTTTCTAATTTACGGATTTAGCTTCGAAAACAAAGCACCGAAATAAATAGAAATCTCATGGACTGAATAAGGCCAGAATGCCATCCATTTAAGATAGATTCAGACTACCACTTTCAGAAAAAGCAGTCAATATTTACTTTCTAAAATTTAAATAATAAAGTTTAAATATTTCTAAAATCAAAAAGGAAGCCTGCAGATGATCCTGCAAGGGGAATTGGGCCCCTTGCAGGTTTATCGTACTGACTTCCTTAATTTAGCCAATTCAGGTTATTCCAAGAACTAATGTGTCCTTTTCTCCCCCCAGAAAAACAGTGCCACCGTGCCCGGCCCTGTATGGCTTCCTATCGTTGTTCCCACGCTGTTGATTACGACTTTCCCCTGAAGCTTTGGGAACCGTGATTCAATCATATCTGCCACTTTCCGTGCATCCTCATAACAGTCCGAGTGCGATATGAAGCACTTCTTTGAATAATCCAGACCGCCTTCTGCAAAGAGCTCCATCTTATTCACGATCTCTTTGATTACTTTTTTCTTCCCCCTGATCTTAAACCGGGGAATCAGGCGTCCCTCATCATCCATATTTAAAAGTGGGCAGATGTCCAGAGCGGTTCCAAACCATCCTGAAACCTTCGAAATTCTTCCGCCTTTTACATAAAATGTAAGATCTGAAGAGAAAAACCAGTGATGCAGGTTGAGCCGGTTTTCTTCCACCCAGCTGTAAACCTCATCTATACCCATGCCTTCATCACGAAGATCTGCCAGCCGGTCCATAAGCAGTCCGTAACCGGAAGATGCACCGAACGAATCTACAATATAAATCTTTCGTTCCGGAAATTCCTCTTCCAGCTCCTCTTTTGCTGTCATGGCTGAATTGATAACACCCGATATCCCCGAAGACAGGCAGACATGCAGGATGTCTTTGCCCTGTTTGAGAAAACCACGGAAATACTCTATAAATTCCCCGGCATTCACCTGAGAGGTTTTCGTATCTGCCCCTTCCTTCATCTTCGTATAGAAATCTTTAAATGGCATGCTCTGTCCTAAGTCATCCGCATATTCAACGCCGTCCATATAATAGTGAAAACAGATAAATGATATATCACGGGCTTTGAAATGCTCCGGTGACAAGTCAGCAGTAGAACAACAGCTTAATACATAATCTCCCATCATACATTTCCTCTCCTATCCTATATTTTCATGGCTAAAAGCAGCCTCATAAGTATGTACCCTTTGGGTATATTTTTATCTTACGCGTGTATCGTGGTTATGTCAACTCTTTTATATAGTTATAAATACTACGTATCAGATATCGCGTTAATGTCAACGAAGCTGTTCCTGCAGAATCTCCCACAGGTAATGAATATCTACCGGCTTTGGCACGAAGGCTGTCATCCCTGCTTTTTCTGACGCTTCCACATCTTCTTTAAATGTATTGGCCGTCATCGCTATAATCGGGACAGTACGGCTGTCCGGATGGCTGCTCTGTCGAATCTCCTCTGTGGCCCGGAGTCCGTCTTTATTCGGCATTCTGATATCCATAAGTATTGCCTGATACCAGCCTTGAGCACTGTTTTCAAACAGATCAACCGCTTCCTGCCCGTCTGCCGCACGATCTACCTTTGCCCCTCGCAGTTCCAGCAGTTCCTTTGCAATTTCGGCATTCAGATCGTTATCCTCGGCAAGCAGAATACGGATTCCTGTAAAGTCTTCCGTTTTATCCTGAATCTCTTTTTCTGTACTATCTTTTTTCGTGCCCGCAGGGAACAAAAGTTCAAAGAAGAATCTGGATCCCTCTCCTGCTTCACTCTCCAACTTCAGCTGTCCGCCCATCGCTTCGACAATATAACTACTGATAGGCAGTCCAAGGCCAGTTCCCTCGCTTTTTGCTGAATTATTGCCAAACTGTTCGAATGATTTAAACACCCTGCCCTGATTTTCTCTCGCAATTCCAACTCCTGTGTCACGGACTTCAAAGAAATATCTGACTTTATCCCCCTGATACCCTTTTTCCTGAATACTCAGTGTGATCATTCCACCAGCCGGGGTAAATTTGAGTGCATTCGCAAGCAGGTTCAGCAGTACCTGACGAAGCCTGACCGCATCCCCAACCAGCGTATCTGTATTTATTTTCAGGCATGGAATAAAACGTATCTCTTTCTGCTCTGCCTGAGGTTCAATCATCTGTATCATTTTGTCCGTGATATCTTTCATAGAGAACTCATCCGGCATAATTTCCATCTTTCCGTTCTCGATCTTGGACATATCGAGAATGTCATTGATGAGTGAGAGCAGATACTGGGAAGATGACCTGATCTTCTGAAGATTTTCCTCCACCGAATCCGGGATTTCGTCCTTCATACAGGTAAGGTCCGATAAGCCTATGATCGCATTCATAGGCGTCCTTATTTCGTGGCTCATCTTAGACAAAAATTCACTCTTTGCACGGCTCTTTGCCTCTGCCCTGGCCAGTTCCCCCTCCATCATAGTTCTTCTCACCTTCGAACGGGCCGTCATAACAACGCCAATCAATATACAGAGTACAAAACTACATAAAATGAAGATAAATGCCACCGGATTCGCATAAATTAATTCCGATAAAGTAAGGGTGCTGCTTCCCATTGAAATCAGATTCTTATCTACAATCGTATTCATATCCTTTAAAGAAATGTTATTGATTGCTTTGTCCAACACACCGAGCAGTATCTTGTCGACCGGACGGTCCATCGCCATACTCACTGCCGTATTGTTATTCACTCTGGATATTGGTACGATATTCGTATAATGATGGTTCTGCATCTCCTGATCCAAATTTGCCGAAAGTCCGTAAACAAAATCAATCTCTCCTTTATTCACTGCTTTCAGTCCTTCATTTATCGAGTCATAATATCTGATATGTTCAACAGGGATATCGTTCGGCATTGTTCTTCCTGCAATGATCCCGCCAGTCATTCCCTGTGCCGGGTAATTTACGGACTTATTCTTAATAATAATACTATTCAGGCTTGTATACGATTTTGTAAGAGCAAGGCCCTCTGCAAAAGCATCCTCATCTGAATCCAGATATGCCCCAAGAATATCCACCTCATCGTTATGGACCAGTTCAAGCGCCTTCTCATACGTTTCTGCATACACATATGTAAATGGAATGCCGAGGTATTCCGACATCCGTTCAAAAATATCGGGAAGAATCCCGTCATGCTCTACCATTCCATTCTCCACGCAGTAAAAAGGATGCCACATCCTTACAACCGCTACCGTGATCTCCTTTTTCTCCCTCAAATATGTAAGTTCTTCTTCCGTCAGCTGAATATCAAAATTATCCACATCCGGAAAGTTTTCTTCATATTTATTGGCAGCAAAGCCCGGATCGGCTTCCTGAATTGCTTCCAGAGCTTCATTCATTTCTCTGAGGATATCCTTATTTTTGATCTGGGTAACAAGGTAGTATGGCTGGGCGGCAAATGATGTAACCGCCCGGAACTCCTCGTCTTTATCCCCGTCATTTCCCAGAAGCAGGTCAACATCACCATTCTTCAGAAATCTGTACAGATTATCCTCCCCCTTCAGTTCCTCCGCTGTGTAATACTTTAAGGTACAGTCCAGATTATTCTGATTCAGGAATTCATTCAGATATGCAATCTTCTCTTTCGCAGACTCATATACACCTATCGTCTTCCCGTTCATGCTTCTCAGATTATAACTCTTGATCTCTTTATCGTCTTTTCTACATAGAAGAATTGCCCTGCTGTTCCCCATGCTGTACTCAGGGTAAGCAAAATATTCTTCCAGCGACGGAGAATAAAATACACCGCCCATCAGGTCATACTCGCCGTTCAGAAATCCATTCAATGTATCCTCTGCACTGCCCTCATAATATTTGTATTCCCAGTCTGTATATTTGGCAATCTCATTCAGATAATCAACTAACAGGCCATTATAATTGCCATTTTCATCTACCTCACTGATACCTGGTGAATCCGGAAAGGCTACTTTTATCACCCTGCTTACCGGCTGTTCTTTCTCCTGCTCTTTGCCTGACGCAAAGGTATTGATATAAAACAGATGGCTAATCAGCAGTACTGTCATAATCATTGATAACTGCCGTGTGACTCTCCCCGGCTTTAGTTTTCTCATAACCTGTCCCATGTATCCTCCCTTATACAGGCAAAATGTACAATCTGCCTGTATGAAACCGAATTTTTATGAATGTCTTCATTATACATGATTGGCGTTTACTTTGCAATTTTTGCCCATATAAAATACTGTATAACTTTTTATTCGGAATCTTATACCGCATAAAATTTCCAATTTAGAAAATACTATCCCAAGAAACATCTTTAAGGAGGCAGTTATGGATAAACAAATTCTGCAGTTAATCAACAGCCAGATCAATTTTGAGTTCTTTTCATCCTATTTATATCTGGCATTTTCAAATTACTATTCAGAGGCAGATCTGGACGGCTTTGAAAACTGGTTCCGCATACAGGCCAGAGAGGAACTGGACCACGCGATACTATTGATCCAATATCTCCACAACAATGACGAAAAAGTTGTTCTCGAGCTGGTCCCCAAGCCTGACTGTAAGCTCTCATCCCCCGCACAGCCGCTGAAAATGGCATATGACCATGAAAGACAGGTGACGGAACGCTTTAACCGTATTTATGAGGCTGCATTTAAAAAGAAAGACTTCCGGACGACCCAGGTGCTTGAATGGTTCATTAAAGAACAGGGTGAAGAAGAGAAATCTGTCAGCGAACTGATAGCAAAAATGAAACTGTTTGGAAACGATACAAAATGTCTCTATGAACTGAATCAGGAGTTCGCCGCCAGAGTCTATACCGCCCCGTCACTGGTATTATAGACGGATATATCTCCATACAGAAAAAGAGGCAGAGAATAAAACCCCGCCCCTTTCAGAAATCTTATGTATCTTCCCGTTATAGTTCCTCTTTGTGAAAAACCACCCGTTCCAATGTAGTCAACAGGCGCTGGTAATCTATTGGTTTGGAGATATGGTCATCCATGCCGGCTGCCAGCGCTTTTGCCACGTCTTCTGCAAACGCATTGGCAGTCAGGGCAATGATTGGTATTGTTCTGCCGTCCGGATGACTGCTTCTGCGAATCTCCCTCGCAGCCGTACAGCCGTCCATGACAGGCATCTGCAGATCCATCAGGACTGCCTTGTAAGTCCCCGGTTCTGACAGGCGGAAGTTTTCCAGCGCCTGTGCCCCATCGTCTGCACAATCAATCTGAAACCCTGCTTCTTCCAGCAATGTTCTGGCAATCTCCTGATTCAACGCATTATCTTCAACAAGAAGAAGGCGCATCCCTTTCATTTCCTCCCTGCAGCCGGCATTTTTCACGACCGGACTGCCTTTCTTATGCTCACTGCCCTCGTCTCCCGGTTCTGTGCTTTTAGATATTCCCTTTTCCCCGTCTGCAATCTTCAAGTTCAAAGTTACCGTAAACCTGCTGCCGCGGTTCTCTTCGCTTTCCACCTGAATATTGCCCTGCATCGCTTCTACAATCCCCTGTGCAATAGACATGCCAAGCCCGGTTCCCTGAATATTCCGGCTCCGTACGCTCTCGGCCCGTGAGAACGGTACAAATATATAATCTTTAAAGCTTTCCGGCATTCCGATCCCATTATCCTCTACGATAAATACAAAACGCCCGTTGTCCTGCGTTCCCGCGGACAGCTCGTGCACCTCCAGCCGGATCTTCCCGCCCTTTGGCGTGTATTTGACTGCATTGTTGCACAGGTTCAGCAGTACCTGCCTGATTCTGAGTTCATCCCCCTCCAGATGGTTGTGGATGATTCCATCTATCTTGATATGGACATCCTGCTCTTTCTCAGCAGCCTCCGTCCGGATGATTGTATCTACCTCCTGAATCATCTTGTCCAGATAAAATGGTTTCTGCGCCAGCTCCACTTTCCCTTTCTCAATCTTTGACATATCCAGAACCTCGTTGATCAGCTTTAACAGATGACTGCTGGAGGAACTGATCTTCTCCAGACAGTCTCTCACTTTTTCCGGATCCTCTGCATGTGATGCTGCAATGGAGGTCATGCCGATAATCGCATTCATGGGAGTCCTGATGTCGTGTGACATCTGTGCAAGGAAGTTGCTTTTTGCTTCATTCGCCTTTTTCGCTGTCTCATATGCCGCAAGCAGGGCATTCTGGTTCTGCTCTTCCTGCCTCATCTCGTCCAGTTTCTGCTCATGGATATTCATATTGGCGAAGATTACTTTTGTAAGTACGCCATCCTTCATTTCCTCAATACTGAAACGGGCCCGCACCCACTGCGGCCCCTCCGGATAGATTCTTCTGTAATCTACATCATATGCCGGCTGTTCCGATGACAGCATTTTCTTCAGAAATTGGGGACTGCCTGCCCGTTTCATCTTCTCCTGGTCATCCGGCCAGACATATTCCTGTATGAATTTGTCATAATACATTTTAAGACTGCCTGCAGGGAATTCCTCCCTGCGCTGCTGGTCCTCCTGCCAGACAGCCTCCTCAATATCATGTTCCAAATCAAACACATAGACAGAATAATAACTGCTGCAAAGCTTGGTTAGTATCCCGGCTTTTCTCTCAGCCTCCTGCTTTAGCATAATAGTATCCGTTATATTCTGGTGGTATCCCCTCAGACAGACTCCGGGGCCATATCCGGCATCTCTCACGCCGCCGCACCGTACATAGATCTTCCCCCACTTCGGGTGGTTCCATGAATACTGGACTTCTGCCCTCTCATCCGCTTTCATACGCTCTACAACATCATGTACGACAGGATAGCACTCTTCTTCTATCCTGCCGTACCAGCCCTGATAGCATTCTTCCGGAGAAGGAGCCTCATCATACCCTAACAGCTCCAGCATAGAGCTGTCTGCATACATCCTTGGCGGCCTGCCTTCGTCAAGTTCAATCGCCCATAATCCAGTCTGTGCCTGACACAGCACTTCCTGTACTTTTTCAATATCTTTAAAATGTTCTAACATAACCGGCATATCCTTTCGGCTTTGGATATTTTAAAATTTATTCTGTATCTATCTTATCATAAGCCAGGCCGGATTGCTATGCTTTACTCAACAGAAAATGGGATCTCCGCAATCATTCTCGGTCCACCGTTTTCATCGGGTTCCCCGTTTTTATCATACATCTGAAGTACAAAATCGTTCGCATCGGAATGGTCAAACGTTATATACCTGACCTCTGTACCGTCATCGTTCTTAATAATCTTCTCTGACTCATCCTGTATCCTGTTTCCCTGCGCATCCATCAGAACTACTGCCGGATTCTTCGGTTCCCACTCAGCCGGAATATGAAGGACCATATGGGCATTACTCGGTGTCAGTGTAACCTCTTCCACGACAAATCCGTTGTTTTCGGCTTCCGGTTTTGCCGTCCTGTTCTGTGATGTATCGGAAGAAGCCTTGAACTGCAGCTTCCACGAGCCTTCCACGCATTTGTATCCAACCCTTTCATAATTCTTGATCTCCTCATGATATGGTTCGTCAAACTTCTGCGCCCCCACTGCCCCGATATCCATGCTTACCGTCACATCCTCCGGGAACTTCCCTGCTTCAATATTCATGGCCGGAACTCGGACCAGGGTTACAAAAAGGCCATCCTCAGATTTGGCGGGTGACAATGTATACGTGGAATACGTTTCCTCACCATTCACATACAGCCATGCAAAAAAAGCAATCGGGTCCCCGTCTCTGTAGCAGAGCAGGTTCAACTGGTCAGCAGCATTCAGTTCCTCATCCCCGGTCTGGAGGGACAGGGTAAAATACAAGTCATACCCGTCGCAGTATGCATCCGATACAGTCATCGTAATTCCCTGGTCCTCGGCCACATTCGTCGGGTCCTTGACTGGTTCCGAATGTTTTGCAATGTTCTCATAGGCAGTCTTATCCTTTTCCGGATAGGGATGGTTATCCCGTATTTCCTGAATCCTTCCAAATAGATCACCGAGGATCGGAATATCCTTTGCCAGCGCGGGATTTACAAAGAAAACACCTGTCAGGACAAGCACCATGCATGCCGCCGCTGCCGCAACCCCCAGTTTTCTGTAAAGTCTCTTTTTACTCCGGCTGCGGAGCGATTTCATCCGTACCTCGTCTTTCCTGATCTTATCGTACGCTTCGTCCAGACTGTCATTTACAATCTCAGGAATCTTGACATCTTCCTTCAGAGTCTCTTTAATACTAATATCAGAATTTCCCATTTCTATACCTCCATTCCATAGGCTGACGACGGGTTCTCTTTCAGGTAGAGCTTCTTGAAGCAGATTCTCCCTCTCGACAGTCTTGTTTTTACAGTATTCTCATTCATATCCAGTATGGCACCGATTTCTTTGATGCTGAATCCCTCCACATAATACAAAAGCAGGACAATGCGGTACTGTTCTTCCAGTTTATTTAAAAGTTTCAGGAATTCCCGTCCCGAAGTATCGACCTGTGCCCCCTCCAATTCCGGATGTTCTTCTATCGGTACCATCTTTCCACGCTCCTTTAATATGCGGTTACAGTGGTTAATCAAAATCCTCGTCAGCCATGTCTTAAAATACTTTGGCTCCCGCAGACCCTTAATATTCTCGTAACTGCTGAGAACGGTATCCTGGATCGCATCCGCTGCATCTGCATCGTTCTTCAGCATGCTGATGGCAATTTTATATAAAGTCTGCTTATGCTCTTCCATTAAAGTTATGAACGCTTCTTTATCACCAGACTGCGCTTTCTTTACCAGATTCGTCACCTTTGCACTCCCCCTTGTCTTCGAATCCAACAATTTGATTCTGTTTTTCATGCATCCTCAATCGATTGATACCTATTAGATAAAAAAGAACAGCAAAAAGTTTCAGAAAAAAAGAACACTTTTTCTAAACAAAGTGTCCTTCACGCCATATCCCCTGATTTTACTGTCGAACGGTAAACTGCCCCCTAACCGGGCTGACTGCCGGTAAGAGGGGGATCTGCCTTTTTGGTGCAGCCTTTCCCTGACTTTTTTCTTCCGGCTATCTCATCCAGAGTCACATCAAAAATATCTGCAATGGTTATTAGTTCATAGATATCCGGTATTCTCTTCCCAATCTCATAATTAGACAGTGTCTGTCTCTTCATGTTTAACTGCTGTGCCAGCTGTTCCTGTGTCATATTGTGTTCTTTTCTGAGAGTCCTGATATTATGCCCAATGGTATTCTTTGTCATATTCCTACCTCTTTATTTTTACCTCACTGATCCAAATTTACAGGAATGACAGATGCAAAAGGCGCATCTGCTGATAGACCAATCATACAGTTTTATACCGGTAATAGCAATGCATTTTTACATATTAAAATCGTTATTTTCAGTTTGCAGGCTCTGCATAAATCCGGTACAGGATCCGGGCCATTTCTTCGGGTGATTCTTTCGCACCGTTCACAGACCAGGATATATAAAGGTTATAAAGAGCGCCCGTAAATGCCTGTAGTGCATAATAGTGTTCAATTCCGTCTCCCGGCCTGTACCATGTTTCAACCACGTACCTGCCGACGGATTCCAGAAATGTGTGGCCAAGCCCGCTCTGGAACAGGCTTTCTAAAAATAATCTGTGCTGCCGGAAATATGAAAAGCAGTGGATTAAATTTTCCAGATCATAATAGTTTCCTTTTTGGAACAGATTTTTCACGTCATCTCTGTAATCATCCAGTATATCATCCAGATAAACAGTAAATATCTCCTCTTTCGACTGGTAGTTCCGGTAATAAGTCATTCTGGAAACGCCCGCTTTTTCTGTAAGTTCTGATACAGATACAGCGGACAATGGTTTTTCTTTTAAAAGCTGCATAAGTGCGGTGACCATACACTCTCTTGCAAGCTGGTTTGCCTGATTTTTTCTTTGCCTTTTCATGAACAAAACCCTTTCTTTTGTAACAGTTAACAGTTGTATGATTGAATTTAATGCTTAAAAATGTTACAATTTGTCACACTTGATTATATCCATAGAACGAATAAATAGCAAGCATATAATCTCAGCGTAACCCGCTGCTGTTTAAGCTTATTGGAAAAGCGTACTTTTAAAAAGAAGGAGGGTTTTCAACTATGAAAACAGCCGTTATCACGGACAGCAACAGCGGCATTAAGAAGCAGGAAGCAAAAGAACTTGGCATTTTCCTGATTCCAATGCCTGTCATCATAGACGGAACAGTCCGTTATGAAGAAACGGATCTAACACAGGAAGAATTCTACCAGAGTCTTACCAATGGTAAAAGTGTCACTACCTCACAGCCGTCTCCGGGAGATGTCATGGACCTCTGGGATCGCGTACTTGCACAGGGCTATGACTGCCTTGTCTATATCCCGATGTCCAGCGGCCTAAGCCAGTCCTGCCACACAGCGCTGGCTCTTTCCGAAGATTATGGTGGTAAGGTCCAGGTTGTTGATAACCACAGGATTTCTGTCACGATGAGGGAATCCGTGCTCGAAGCAAAACAGATGGCCGGTCAGGATGCTTCTGCTTTGGAAATCAAGGAATGTCTGGAGGCCAGTGCATACCAGTCCACGATCTATCTGGCTGTTGACACTCTGGAATTCCTTTTAAAGGGCGGCAGGATTACACCTGCTGCGGCGGCACTCGGCACCGTGCTGAACATCAAGCCGATCTTAAGCATTCAGGGCGAGCGGCTGGATGCATTTGCCAAAGTCCGGGGCATGAAAAAGAGTAAAAAGAAAATCATAGAAGCGCTGAAGGATGACCTGTCAAACCGATTCCACAATCCAGATATGGAAAAAGTCCGGATCGGGGCTGCCGGCTCCCATCTGGCTGAAGAAGAGGCTCTCGACTGGAAGCGCACACTGGAAGAGGCATTTCCGGGGGCATACGTGTATTACGATCCCCTCTCGCTGAGCATCGGCTGCCATACCGGCCCCGGAGCGTTCGGAGTGGGAATGAGCATCCTCTCGTAACCGTTTCTGTAAAAGAATATTCACATCATAAAAGAACTGGCCTGCACCTGTCATAACAGACATGTGCCGGACCAGTCTTTTTTTGTACTGTTTTCCATTTAATTTCATATTTTTTACAGTTTTGTACAAAAATAACTATACTGATATTATGATGTCGGAGTCAACTTATAAGCTGTCTTAATATCCAGTTATAATAAAATAATAGGAAAGCCCCGTATTCTCATTTTCGGAAGGATATGATATGATTAATTTAATTTCATATTGTAAATTCTTCAAGATACATTTGCAGGACGGGAAACCTGTTTAGCCGCCTTTGCGGCCGATGTATCTTTTTTATTATTCAAAAACCAAACTGGTTTCACATGAAGGAGGAACAAACATGGAGAGAACAATTGCAAACCTGAAAGAAATGATCCGTGCAGGAAGGGGGATTATCCCGGCTGATACTGTTGTGAAGGGCGGTAATCTGGTCAATGTAATGACGAGTGAGATCTACCCTGCCGATGTCGCAATCTATAAAGATATGATTGCCGCTGTCGGTGATGTGTCCGATTATACCGGACCCGGTACAAAGATCATCGACGCAGAGGGAAAGTACCTCGTGCCGGGACTTATCGACGGACATATCCACAGTGAATGCAGCAAGCTGAGCATTACAAGTTTTGCAAAGGCTGTCGTACCCTGCGGGACAACAAGCATGATTTCTGGTCTTGACGAATACATTTCCGTATCCGGTCTGGAAGGCTTAAAGGAAGTTCTGGCTGAAGTAAAACAAAGCCCGCTGAAGGTGTTCTGGGGAGCGCCTTACAAGACGCCTTACACAATACCGGAATCTACCGTTTCTTTTAACTTCACAAAAGAAGTTCATGAAGAGGTTCAGCAGTGGCCGGAATGCTTCGGTGTGTGGGAGACAGTCCGGGAATTTCTGCAGGAAGAGGATGAGAACACACTGGGTGCCATCGAACAGGCATTCAAGAACCGTCTCCCGGTATTCGGCTGTGCACCTATGGCAAGAGGAAATGACTTAAACGGCTATCTGTGCGGCGGAGTACGTCTGGACCACGAAAGCTACGACCATGAAGAAGTGGTTGAGAAGATGAGAAAAGGAATGCACATGCTGATCCGTGAATCATCTGTTACACATTTCCTGGCCGAAAATATCCGCGCAGTGACAGAGGTAAATCCTTACATGGCACGCCGCGTCAGCTTCTGTACCGATGATGTGACCGCAACAGATGTTTTGGAAAAGGGACACCTCGACAATGTTGTACGTCTTGCAATTGCAGCCGGTGTGGAACCGATGACAGCAATCCAGATGGGTACGATCAACAGTGCGGAAGCTTACCGCATCGATCATCTGGTAGGTTCCATCTCTCCGGGAAGAATCGCGGATATCCTGCTGGTCGACAGCCCGGAAGAATTCCATGTTGAGACAGTTATTACGAATGGGCAGCTGGTGGCACAGAATAAGAAGCTTACCTATGATCTGAAGGCTCCGGAAAGAAGCACAGTCCTCAAGAGTGAATTGAAGTGCCAGAAGACAACAAAAGCGGATTTTGAATACAGAGTAGACATGATAAACGGAACAGCAGATGTTCTGGCAATGGATGTACAGGGACCTTTCGTCCGTAAGAGAAGGGATGTTGTTCTCAATGTGGAGGACGGAATCATTCTTCCTGATCCTGAACAGGATGTTGCCCTGGTATCTGTCCTCGAACGATTCGGGCGAAACGGCAACCGCTCCCTCGCGTTCTGCTCCGGCTGGAATTTAAAGAGAGGCGCGATGGCATCCTCTGCCGCACCGGATGATAATAACCTGATTGTGATGGGTGTGAATCCGGAGGATATGTCCCTCGCCGTAAATTATCTGATCGAACAGGGCGGCGGACAGGTTGTTGTCGCTGACGGCGAGATCATCGAGTTTTTGCCGCTCCCAGTAGGCGGAATTGCAAGTGATGAAGAACCGGAAGTAATTGCCGCACAGGAAAAGAAACTGAACAAAGCTGCACAGGACCTTGGCTCCACACTGCCTGAACCACTGATGTACATGTTCTTCCTGCCGATCACGGCAATCCCGGATTATGCAATCACTGATGTCGGACCGGTAGATTATACGAACCTCACTACCTTCGATCCTGTTATAAAGCTAAACGAACAATAAAAGGAAATTACAAATGTAACTGTTCATACTCCAATGAACCGTTACATACAAGCAATATATAAGGAGGGATTTTTTATGAGCAACATGAGTAAAGAAAGTCTGAAGAA
This sequence comes from Faecalicatena orotica, assembly GCF_003149245.1. GTDB lineage: Bacteria > Bacillota > Clostridia > Lachnospirales > Lachnospiraceae > Faecalicatena_A > Faecalicatena_A orotica. Next base: position 622,869 of record NZ_QGDL01000001.1, read on the forward strand.
ACTGATTGAGGTAGCTTCCGGGAGAATGCCGGCAGATACGGTAATTAAAAACTGTAAAGTTGTGGATGTTTATAACGGCGGAATCGTTGATGGGGATATCGCCCTGTGTGACGGTTTGATTGCAGGTGTCGGTAAATATGAAGGAAAAAAAGTCATCGACGCAGAAGGAAAATATGCCGCACCCGGATTTATTGACAGCCATATCCACATCGAATCTTCTTATGTAAGTCCGGAAGAAATCGGACGCCTTCTTGTGCCCCACGGCGGTACGACAATTATCGCCGACCCTCACGAGATTGTAAATGTATGCGGGATACGCGGGATGAACTATATGCTTGAAGCCTCCGAACAGACTGCCCTGGATATCAAATACATGCTTCCTTCCTGTGTGCCTGCAACTCCGTTCGAGCATTCAGGAGCAAATATAGACGCGGAAGCAATGAAAGAGCCTATCCGGGACGAAAGAGTCCTTGGCCTTGGCGAATATATGAACTATCCGGGACTCATCGGCGGAAGTGAAAGTGACCTTGATAAGATCATGACCGCAAAGGAAACCGGCAAGCTGATCGACGGACACAGCCCGGGAATCTCCGGAAATGACCTGAATGCCTATGCAGCCGCTCTCGTGCATACGGACCACGAATGCTCCACCGTGGAAGAAATGACAGACCGTATATCCCGCGGATTGTACGTGCTCTTAAGACAGGGCTCGGCATGCCACAATCTGCGGCCGCTGCTCAAAGGACTCACCCCGATGAACAGCAGGCGCTGCCTGCTCTGTTCCGATGACCGCCAGCCAAAGACCATTCTCGAGCTGGGACATCTTGACAACCATTTGAGTATCTGTGTGGAAGAAGGTGTGGATGCAATCACGGCAATCCGCATGGCAAGCTTAAATGCCGCCGAATGCTTCCGCCTGTATGACAGGGGCGCAATCGCACCCGGCCTGCGCGCAGACATTGTCCTGCTTGACAACCTGAAGGACTTTCATGTGAAAAAAGTCTGGATCGAAGGAAAGCTGGCTGCCCAGGACGGCGAGTACCTGCTTCCGGTCGAGAAGTGTGACATCACGCCGGTCAAAGGAAGTTTTCATGTAAAAGATTTTTCAAAAGACAAATTAAAGATGCACCTAAAATCAGGCCATGTCCATGTCATCGATATCCTTCCGGGCGGAGTTGTGACCGGAAAAGGGATCGCGGATGTACAGCTGGACGAGTCCGGCGACTTTGTCAGAAATCCTGACGTGGATATCGTAAAAGTTGCCGTAGTCGAGCGCCATCAGGAAACAGGAAATGTAGCTCCGGCGCTTCTGAGAGGCTACGGGCTAAAAGAAGGCGCTGTTGCATTATCTGTTGCCCATGATTCGCACAATATCATTGTTGTAGGTGTATCGGACGAGGATATGGTGTACGCGGTCGAACAGCTTATTGCACAGAACGGCGGAATTATTCTTGTAAAAGACGGCGAAGTCATCGAATCCATGCCGATGCCGTTAGGCGGCCTGATGAGTGACCAGAGCGGCGAATGGGTTGACAAAAAGCTGACCCTGATTCACGATGCTGCTTATGAAAAGCTTGGAATCTGCTCAGAAGTAGAGCCTGTCATGACACTCTGCTTCATGTCACTAGCTGTCATACCTGAACTGAAACTGACAGATATGGGATTATTTGATGTAACGAAGTTCGAATTTGTCTCCGTGGAGGCATAAGAGGAATATGGAGGATACTTAGAGAGATGGGAGAAAAAAAGGCACTCGTGCCCTTGTTTCAAAGAGGTGATTTTGGTGGAATGGCTTATTCCATCACCAATAATATTGTAAACTACCTGATTGTTATCGCTACCTTATCCGGCGTTCTCGGCTGGCCGGATGAGATTGTATATGGCCGTGTCATTCCGGGGATGTCTATCGGGCTGATGCTCAGCGGCTTATATTATGCATTTATGGCACTGAAACTTTCCAAAAAGGAAGGCCGCCCGGATGTGACGGCACTTCCTTCCGGAGTTTCAACCCCGGCAATGTTCGTTATGCTTTATGGTGTCATCATGCCCCTTCATTATGCGCTGGAAGACCCGTACCTTGCATGGTCCGCTGCGATTGCTGCCTGCTTCATCGGCGGCGCCGTTGAATTCTGCGGTGGTGTCATCGGGCCCTGGATGAAGAAGCGTATCCCAAGGGCTGCCCTTCTTGGAACCGTAGCAGGAATCGGATTTATCTGGATGGCAACACAGGGTGTATTCGATGTATTCAGTGATCCTGTGATCGGAATGCCAATCCTGATCGTCGCTATGATCGGTGTATTCGGCGGTTACCTGTTCCCGAAGAAGATCCCGCCGCTTGTTGTCGCAATCGTGGGCGGTATCGTTTATGCTTTCTGTCTTGGAAGAACACATATCGACTTCAGCGGAATCGGCTTTTATTTCCCGAATCCGGTAAATGGGATCCAGCATCTTCTGAGCGGATTCGCAGTCGTTGCGCCTTACCTGACAATCGTGATTCCGATTGAAATATATAACTTTATTGAAACAATGGACAACGTGGAAGCCGCCAACGCAGCCGGCGATAACTACAACGTCCGCGAGGCACAGTTCGCCGATGGGATCTGTACCATGATTTCCGCCATCTTCGGCGGGGTTGTCCCGAATACTGTATGGCTCGGGCATGCCGGACTGAAGAAAGCAAAAGCCGGTATCGGCTACTCCGTCGTTTCCGGCCTTGTACTTGGATTCGCCGGACTGCTCGGACTCTTTACTTTCTTAAGTAACCTCGTTCCACCTGCTGTCTGTGCCATCACCTATCTCTGGTGTGCGATCGTCATGGTCTGCCAGGCTTTCAAGGATTGTGACAAGAAGCACTACGCTGCTGTCGGGATTGCAATGGTTCCGCCGGTTGCGGACTATTTGTTTACACAGATCACAGGAGCAGTCGGACTTGCCGATATCTGGACAGAGACTCTTCCGATCGGATATGCAGGATATACACCGGAGGTCTCCCAGTCACTGATCGATGCAGGTGTCATGTGGAACGGCGTTGCGGCAGTAAAACCGGGGGCCATTATCATCGGTATTTTACTGGGAACCATGACGGCCTTCATTATCGATAAACAGCTGAACCGGGTGGCAGTCACGGCACTTGTCGGAGCTTTGCTCTCACTGTTTGGATTCATTCACAGTGCCGCTCTCGGAATCTATCCGAAATCTCCGTTCATGATGGGATATCTGATTATGGCAGGCTTATGCTTTATCCTGCATCTGGGCAGGAATAAATGGTTCAAGGCGCCGGATGACTTTGATTACGTCTGATGTCATTAAAAAGAAGGATTTCATTTCCGTGAAGTCCTTCTTTTTTATATGTTATGATGTTGGGGTCAGCGAGCATGCATTGTATGACCTTTTGACCCTGGCATCATGTTATTGTTTGACAAGTCCGGATAAGAGTACTATAATGAACATTGTTCATATTAAGGAGGTGCACTGTATGAATACGATTGTAACTTCACGTGAGGCCATCCTGGCCGAGAGCCGGAAACTTGTAATGGAAAAAGGAATAGATTCTGTCAGTATGCGGTCAGTTGCCGCCGCCTGCAATGTAGCTGTCGGGTCGATATACAATTATTTTCCATCCAAGGCGGACCTGATCAGTGCGGCTGTGGAAGACGTCTGGAAAGATATTTTCCATATGTCCGGAGAGTCCATGAAGTTTGAACATTTTACAGACTGTCTTGCCTGGCTCTATGAAAGGATTCAAAAAGGATGTGAGCAGTATCCCGGATTTTTCACACTGCATTCCGTCAGTTTTGCCGCCGAGGATAAAAGCAGCGGCCGGAGGATGATGGAAAAGTATTTTGCACATATCAGACAGAACCTTCTGCATGTTTTGGCAGCAGATCCTCTTGTCCGGGAAGATGCTTTTGATGACCAGCTGAGTGCCGGGCAGTTTGTGGATATGATTTTTACCCTGCTTACTTCCCTGCTTCTCCAGAACCAGAAGTGCTGTGAACCCCTTTTGGTGGTTGCCGCACGCTGTATCTATGAATATAATATAGAATCCAGTGAAGGAGGTTTTTATGAAGATTAATAAGATAAAGCTGCTCCTGCTTGCTGCGCTTGTATGGGTAGCTGCCGGGTTTAATATCCTGCGTATCGGGATTATTTCTTACCAGAGCCATGTAACCGTTATAAATATTCTCATTTCTGCCACTGTATTCCTTGTTTTCTGGTTCATGGTTTTTGGCAGGCTTGTAAAAAAGCACACCAGCAGGATTGTCAGCTATGAAGAAGAAAAACAGTTCTTCCTAAAGTTTTTTGATGTCAAGTCATTCCTTATCATGGCATTTATGATGACATTCGGGATAGGTCTGCGTGTGTCCGGTATCTGCCCGGATGTGTTTATCGCAGTCTTCTACTCGGGACTGGGCGCCGCCCTCACATTAGCCGGTGTCCTGTTCGGATATCATTTTATTAAGAAAGGAAAAGAAAAAAATGCAGGCTATTATGGAAACACTATTTGATGCTGTATATCTGGTCACAGTCATTACTGTGGGGATCCTGATGATCCGGAAAAGTGCAGGGAGGAAACAGTACCTCCTGTTTGGCATTATGGCTGTCACTTTAGGTGCCGGGGATGCTTTCCATCTCGTGCCTCGGGCTTACGCACTTTGTACTGCGGGACTCGAACACTATACGGCTGCACTCGGGGTCGGAAAACTGATCACGTCTGTCACAATGACCGTCTTTTACATTCTACTGTACTATGTATGGCGTCTGCGCTATCATGTAAAGGATCAGAAAGAGGTGACTGTGGCAGTCTTCCTTCTTTCTGCCGTCCGTATCATTCTCTGTCTGTTCCCGCAAAACAAATGGACCAGCGCCGATGCACCACTAAGCTGGGGCATCTATCGGAACATCCCGTTTGCACTGCTTGGAATCCTCGTAATCGTCCTGTTCTACAAAGCAGCAAAGGAACAGCATGACCATGCGTTCCGCTTCATGTGGCTGACGATTGTATTAAGTTTTGCGTTTTACATTCCGGTTGTGCTGTTTGCAGACACAATCCCTGCGCTTGGAATGCTCATGATTCCAAAGACATGCGCCTATGTGTGGACCGTCCTGATCGGATACTTTGACATGAAGTCTCAGTAAATCTCACCCTCTGGAAAAACTCACTACATGTATATATGGCCTGCCGCTGCTTATGAACGGCAGGCCATCCTTTATTCTGATTCCAGACAGGCTTTGATACTTCTTAGAAACAGGGGGTTTACCGCCATATCCTTCCAACCCATTCGATTCCCTGCCGCTTCTGCCAATTCTTTCTCTGATATCTCCGGATATTTGCAATATACATCCCGCACGCAATCCTCTAATTTTCGCAGCAATGTTTCTGCTGCAGATACTTTCTGGCTAAATTCCTGCTCTCCGTATACACGATCCCATGCCGGACAACAATACCGGGTACCGCTGAGATTTCCCAGCCGCTCCAGCGTACTTCTGCTCTTGTCCAACTCTGTAAAAATAGGAAACTCATCCTGTACAGGTATTGCATCTCCACAGAACAGTACCCCCTTTTCCTTCAATAGGTAAGATACAGACCCATTGGAATGTCCTTTTGAATCCAGAACCTGAAAAGTAATCCCATCTTCCAAAAAAATGCAGTCATTATCCCTTACGGTTTCATCTACAGAAACAGCTTCATTTACCAATGTATAAAAACCTGGGATCGGACGCTCCTGAAATTGTAAATCAATATCCTCTGTCCACCTTTTTGCCTCTTCTGAGGCATACACCTTACAGCCGGAATTATTTTGAACAGCGGCTGCCCCACCAATATGGTCCGGGTGTGCGTGTGTCAGAAAAACGGCTTTTATTTCTGTCATATCACGCCCGATATCTCTCATATACCTTTCGATGACCTTTTCACTCCCTGCCACTCCTGAATCAATCAGACAGCATGACTGACCGGTAACCAGATATACATATGCATATCTTTTCACAGTCTCTGTAATCTGAAAATCAACTCTGATCTGATGTACATTTCTGCATACTTCCATCTCTTATCCCTCCATAATAATTGCTCTTGAATCTACAGAATTCTCCCTTTTGACTGCGATTTTTCTATATTCCTCTGACTGGAAACAGGATTCAAGCTGTTCTCTCGTGTCCCACTCGATGATAATAAATCTCTCTGGCTTCCACTTACCTGTTAAAGGCTGTATCTTTTCTGTACGTACCAGATAACGCCCTTTATACTTTTCTACTATCGGTCTTACACTACGGATATAATCGTCATACTCCCCTCTTCCTTTTTGACTGTCAATATAAGTTTCAGCTACAAAATAAACCATAATACCCTCCTTTCTATGCAAGTGTTCACTTGCATGGTAATTATAAAAGAATGGTGCCTTTTTAAGCACCATTAGCTTTACGAAATTCCCTGTACAAATACATGCACACTTTCGCGTATATACTTCTCTTTCTCAAGTTCCGTAAGCTGTTTTCCAAAGGATGCATCCAGAAAAACGAAGCCGAAATTCATAGATAAAAACATCATAGAAAGGCTCTCACAATCCACATCCGGAAGCTTTCCATCTGCCTTCATCTCCTGAAAATACCTGACCAGCACATTCTTAAACAGCTGGGGCACTTTTAAAATTCCCTCCGATGTATCCTGATACAGCTCGGGTACGCGAAGCCCAAGTGATACCTTTACCATGCGCGGCGTCACTTTTCTCATATATACCTCTGCAAAATGCAGCAGGTCCTTTTCCAGACTGCCCTCATACTTAAAATCTGCTTCCTTCAGACAGGGATTCCATTCCGGCAGTGTCATGGCCGAAAGCACGATCTCCTTCTTGCCCTTAAACTTCCTGAATATCGTGCATTCGTTCACCCCTGCACGGAGTGCAATGTCCTTTGTAGTCGTGGAGGGATAGCTGCGCTCCATAATCAATGACATGGCCGCATCTATGATCTTAAGCTGTGTTTCATCAAGCATAGCTGCCTTCCCCCCCTTATGCAAGTACTTACTTGCATCATAGCATTTTTCTTTCTGATTGTCAAATCAAGTACCCATTTCATCGTTATTCATATACTAATTAAGAACAAGCTGCATTTTGCCGCCTCACGGCGGCGGATCGGAGATCTTATGCCTGAAACAAAAATCCCATGCCCATACCAGGGCCCTGGTAAACAAAACCCCGTCTCCATTGGAGGCTATGATATGATACGTTTAACCGGTGATCCGTCTGATCCCGATTACTGGAATACCTCCGGACTGACATCCGTTTATGATGCCGGACACGATAAAGGCAGCGGAGGCATCCTTACCTTTCATGACCTGCTGCGCATTTCAAAGGGGGCCATTGGTGACTGCTCTGCTACTGTCACACTAGATATCGAAGCCAGTCCCCCTGTCTACTCTTATTATCCTCCCCACTCTCTGGATGTGGTTTTTGTACTTGACGTCACTGCCAGTATGATGTCGGGAAAAAGCAGGAAAATGGCACTGGCAAAGCGGGCGCTTATCCAGACTATCCAATTACTCTGGGAACAAAACAAAGAAACCCGCATCACCATTGTTCCCTATGCGCGGGATGCCTACATTCCCAATCCCTTTGGCGGACTCTCATACAATTATCTGGGAACACTTTTCACATGGCGCCGTTCAACCACCAGCGGCAACTATATTGGCCAGATTCTGGGATACCGCAACGGCTCTTTTGTTTCGACTACAGATATCCCCGCCTATATGGCACAGTCTGAGCCATTAGCTGCCAGCGCCAATCTGAGCCTGTACAATTATTATAACTATTACAAAATCCAGTATTCTGACATTTACAATGAAGATGGCTCTGCCCGGCCTGATACAGTGCTGGCGGGTTACCTCAGCACGGTCTATGCACAGAATCCATCTGCATACAACGGAAACCTTATAGAATCAGTTGCCTCCGGTGCCCCGCTTACTTCAGAGCAGCTTCCTTACAGCATGAACGACACCGGCTATGAGAATAATACGATACTGGAAAATCTGATCTGGGCCATCCCTTATGGGGAAGACACAAACACACAGGCTGGATTAAACGAAGCCTGTACACTTTTCAAAACTCCGGGATTTGCACAGTCCGATGATATACTGCGCCGGGCTGTCATACTGATCACTGACGGGCAGGCGAACCGTTCCGTCAATCCCAGTTATCCGGATATATATGCAGCACCGGGAAGTACGGACAGTGATTTCCTCCCCGATATTCCGGGCGGGATATGGAAATACTTCCTTTATCTTAAACAGACTGTTCCAAACCTGATTTCAGAGGTTGCCAGCCGCTCTGCCAACAATGAGGAACTGCTGCTTGCCATGCAGCGTGCCTATGAGACTGCCGTAGAAATCAAATCGCCTTCCGGCGGCAATGCTTCCCTGTTTGTCCTTGGTATCGAAATTGATGCACAGTCCCCGGGGCCGTACACAAGAGAGGACGTTCTGGATATTCTGCGTACAATTGCCACTACGGGTTCCTACCTGCATGAGGCCGCCGAAGACAGCTCACAGAATCCTATTATTGAAGAACTGAAGCGCCTTGCACGTAATCTGTTAATTCTTACCGGAAGTCTTCAGGTTACGGTCACTGATTCCATTAACACCGCACTTTTCGAATATGTTCCCGGTTCACTCCGAATCTTCGGAACGCAGGATACATTAAAATTAAAATCTGTCAGTGCCCCCAATATTACGGACCCCTCGGACCCTGAGTATACTGTCTATCAAAAACCGGCCCTGCTGCCCGATATCAGTGACCAGAATGTCCAGGACGGTATTATTACCATAAACCTTGGGGACCTGCCCTACGCTCCCGCTGCACCGGAAAGCAGGACCCACATCCGGCTGACCTATCATATCCGTGCAAAAGGGGCGGCCCACGGATCACACCTGCATACAAACAAGGATTCCGAAACTGCCGTGTCCTTCCTTGAGCCAAACCATCTGACAGCCGACTCTCCACTGCTTACTTATGATAATCCGCTGCGCACACTGCACTTCCCTACTCCTATAGTATCCTGTAACGCAGACTATACGATTGAAAAATATACCGGGACTGCCACGGATGATGTATTCTATAAATCCATTTCCGTCACAGCCTGCCAGACCGTTTATTACCGTTTTGAAGTACACAATTATACGGACTCTGATGCAGTGTTCCCGCTTCTGTATGATGTCAGAGGGGTTCAGACCATAGAAGAGGCCCGTTCAAACCCTGACCGTCTCATCATCGCTGAAAATTTCACTGTGCCCGCCCAGAGTACGGCCGAATTTACGACCGGCTACAAAACCTCCTGCAGTGAGGGTACTGTCTCTGATTTCGCGGTGCTGGAAACAGGAGACACTTATCTCTACGACAATGCCTCCGTGATCGTACATGATGACACTGCTTATTATACCGTAGAGTATCTGGATAAATGTACGGGACAGCGTATCTGCCCAGACCTGCTCGTTGCAGATGTGGCTGCCTGTTCAGTCATCTCAGCACACGACCATATCCGGTGCCTCCCATGCTGGAAATTCGTCTGTGCCATACCGTATCATCTTCATTTGTGCGAAGGGGAAAATATACTGAAACTTTACTATGTTCCCTGCTAATTGCTATATCGTAACAACTGCCCCCTAAACGGGGGCAGATATTCTTCCAAAATTCCGTAAAAACAACATGATATCAATAGCTTTGACACCCATCCACCAGTTTTCACTGATTGCGAATTCCTTCGCATACTTTTCTCCCAAATTAAACCAGTTCCATGTAATATTCCAGACTCCGCCCGGATTCCTCGTCTCCACCAGATAATCCAGTTCTTTTTCCACGATCTCCTCATTTCCCTTATAGAAAGGACTTTCAGTGGACGGGATGAATTCTGACGGTCTTGGTGTATACCCGGCCCATTTCTCAGGATTTCTCTCTATCCTCTGATTCACAGCCGCAGCCATCTTTTCCATCAGGCTGCCGCATTCAAAGGAGTCTGCAAGGCCGGTTCTCATAATCTCTCCCAACAGGGCCAGTACACCTCCGGCACCCATTTCACCTAAATCCTCTGTATCCGATACCTTTTCCAAAATCTGCTTTGTATATCCCGCAGCTTTCTGGAACAACGCAGAATCCCTGTCTGCATATCCGAGTACAAAGGCACACAGTGTTGCGGTCAGTCCTAAATCCTGCACCCGGTTGCTTTCCTCACTGTAACTCCACCAGGGTGCATGCGCATATAAATCATTGGACGGTACTGAAAAATGCCACCCTGCTTCATCACTATGTACACCGCTGTCAAGATAACGCAGAATCCCCTGTACTACAGGATGTGCGGCCCCTTCATTATCCAAAAAACCGATCCCTCTTAAGATACCGGTAACTACTACCGCACTATACGGTGCCGATTCCGGGTTCCAAATATCAGGCTCTATGGTACTGCTAAAGCCCCCGTCTTCATTCTGATAACAGGCAAGCGCCTGAACGACCTCTTCTCTGCTCCCGCCCTCAAAATGAAATTTCCACAGGGCCAGTTCCAGCTCCCTTGCATTTCTATGCATCCATGTGCGTACTTCCTGATACGCCTTTTGATCAAGTGTTTTCAATGCCGTTTCCTCCATTTGTCTTTTAGATATGATCATATCATACGATCTATACTCTGTATTGTAAAAAAACGACATTGAATTTTCCTTTTATCTCCAGCTTTGTGCGATCTTTCTCGCCTCCTCCGGCGACGTCCCGTGGAACCGCCTGAACTCTTTTTGCAGGTGTGACTGGTCTGTATACCCGTACCGGTATACGGCATCCAGTATGTCGAACTGAGGGTCTGTAACCAGATTATGCCATACATTCTGGTAACGCACCAGTGTGGCAACCTTTTTCGGAGGCAGCCCGATCTTCCCTAAGAAGAGCCTTTCCAGCTTCCGCGGACTGACGCAGCAGGATTCGCAGAGTCCCCTGACTGACACGCCGCCTGAACTGTCCAGTATGTTGTGAACCGCCTGAAACAGATCGGAATTCAGTTCCATATCTGCTAATTTACGGTACAGGAACTGCTCCACCCGTGCGATTCTTTCCTTCACCGTCAGCAGATAGAAAAACGGCTCAAAAAGGGACCTCCACTCTTTTCCAAGATCATCCATATCAAGATGAAGATTCCGGGTCTCCTGAAATTCCAGATTCAGGAAAAGATGTACCGCCCAGAAATGAAACCGGATGGCAAAAACAGTTACCACGTCTGTTTCCCCTCCCTGCACGGTTGTAAAAGGTAAGTCCTGAATCCCGCACAGCATACCAGTCATCGTCTGCTTCGTATGGTTGACTGAAAGTATGATATCCACACACGTGTCCGGAATAACCAGAACTTCTCTTCCTGCCGTCTTTGCAAGGTTCTCCCTAATTGTTCCCTCCGTACCTGCTTCGTTTGTAGTCCAGTAACAGGCAATGTATGGCCGCAAAGGTTCCCCCGGGAGATATTCCTTATATGTATAATCCGATAAAAACGGACGCGCCGTTATAGGATGGTATATTGTATGAAAGTTCAGCATGTATGTCTCCTCTTTATTTACGTCCGTACGGGACCTGTTCTATATCCTGCTGTCTGACTCACCCGTATCATTTACTTCCGGTCCAGATAATGATGCATGACACTAATCAGGTGGTCAACCTCAATAGGCTTCATCACATGTTCATTCATTCCCGCCTTCTTTGCACGGTAAACATCATCTGCAAACGCATTCGCTGTCAATGCTATGATCGGAATATCTGCTGCATCCGGACGCCGCCCCTCTGCCGCTGACTTACGGATTACTTCTGTAGCTTCGTAACCGTTCAATACAGGCATCTGGATATCCATCAGGATCAGGTCATATGTTCCCGGCGGATTCGTTTCAAACAAGTCTGCGGCCTCCTGTCCGTTTGCTGCACAAACAACTTCAATCCCATACATATCCAGTAATTCCTTCACGATCTCCTGATTCAGCAGATTATCCTCCGCAAGCAGAACCCTTGTACCCGTTTCAAATGCATATTCCATATCATCCGGCTTCTGGCTGCATGGCACACTGCCGTCCTCCGTTTCCGGCACCAGCTTAAGATAGATGGTCACTATGAATTTTGTACCCCGGTTTATTTCGCTTTCCACCTGGATGGTGCCATTCATCATTTGCACCAGATTCCTTGTTATCGCAAGCCCCAGACCGGTTCCCTGAGTCCAGCCGACACGCGGGTCTTCCGCCCTTTCAAACGGAAGGAACAATTTTTCCTGAAACTCTTTCGTCATTCCGATTCCATCGTCTTCCACTATAATTTCATAGCAGCCGACTCCGCTTTCACTGGATAGTTTTTCCTCCAGACAGATGCTGATATTTCCTTCCTCACCGGTATACTTCACCGCATTAGACAAAAGATTCAGAAGCACCTGCTTGACACGGGCGGCATCACCACGAACGGCATTGTGCTCCATTTTTTTTACGCTTACTGAAAAATGCTGCTTCTTTGAGCCGGCCTCTGGCTGTATAATCTGTGACACATCTTCCAGTAGTTCAGTCAGCCGTATCGGTTCCTCATTCAGACCTACATTTCCAGATTCTATTTTAGACATGTCCAGCACTTCATTGATCAATTCCAGCAGGTGCGCCCCCGACAGGCTGATTTTCTGCAGGCAGTCCTCGATTTTCTCCTGACTGCCTATATTCTTTTCCGCAATCGCTGTCATTCCCATGATCGCATTCATCGGTGTCCGGATGTCATGGCTCATTCTGGATAAGAAATCCGACTTGGCCCTGTTTGCACGGTCCAGTGAGTGATATGCTTCCTCCAGAGCGGCTTTGGCCCTTTTTTCTTCTTCATAATATTCCAGTTCCCGCTGTTTCTCTTCACTGATGTTCCTGAATGCGATGATAATCGTCCTTGGTTTTCCGTTCTCAATAGAAACCGGGTAAATTTCCAGTCTCAGCCAGAGGTCAGGATTCTGATGCCGGAATTCAACTTCCGTATGTTCATTCTTCCCTGTCAGTTTATTCAGAAGCCACTCTCTCTGGCAGATTTCTGCCACCCTGTTTAAGTCATCCTGATTGATGCTGTGCAGGATGTATTTCCTTAATCCCTCTGTAAACGAACCCCTCCGGGGAAGGATATCCCCTTCGTTCACCTCCGGCATACGGACTGCATAATAATTGTCCTGAAAAAGGTCTACATAAAACATACTGATATAGACATCGTTGATTGCCTGCAGCGCCGACTGGTTCATATACAAACGTTCACTGTTCTCAAAAAGCTTTGACTTCATGCTGTGTATATTCTGCAGTGCCCCCACAACCCGGGCCGGCCTTCCTTCTTCCGTGATCAGCCTGCAGTTTACCCGGAACCATATAAACTTCCCTCTTTCTCCTCCCGGAGTCGTACAGCGTACATCAAACACCTCACTGCGGCCGTGGCAGATATTGTCAAGCACCTTGGGGGCGTCATCCGGATGCACAATCTGCTCATCCAGAATGATTTCCGAATAACGGTTCAACTCATGCCGCACAACCCCGCCGCCTGCCTGTGGTTCATAGCTGATAAACGTATCGGTATCCATCAGGTACTCGAACATGACTGCCGCACTCGCCTCCATTGCCACGCGGTACAGGTCCTGTTCCCGGTTGAGCCTTTGCTGGAGGTTTTTCCGGGGTGTGATATCGACTACGGTCCTCTGTATAATAAGCTCTTTCTCAGCTGTCATCCCAACGATCATGCTCGTCCCGTCCATCCAGTGGATAGAACCGTCTTTCCACTTCACACGGTATTCAAGATCCTGCCGGTCCCCTGTCTGGTGAAGCTTTGAATAATGTGCTCTGATCTTTTGCTGGTCTTCCTCCAGAACTGCACCAAGTACGCCGTCATGCCAGTCGTTTACCCCTTCCTCTATATCACGGTATCCCATGAGTGATACAGTTGCCTTATTAAGGGAAATGAGCTGGCTTACGCCGTCATTTCTCTGTACGAAACGAATAATCCCGCACGGTACTGTATCATAGATACTTGTCAGAAGCTCAGTCTGCTCTCTCAGCCGCTGGGCATCCTCCTCTGTCCGGGTGATATCCAGATAGAGGCTGTTGACCATCCACCTGCCATCCACATCCTGTGCCTTTTTCCCGCTGTCCATCACCCACTTCAGACTGCCGTCCCTGCAGCGCACCCTGTAACGGGTAGAATAAGTCAGGCCGCCGTCCCTGAATGCCTCCGCACAATCGGCAAGTGCTTTATCCAGATCAGGAGGATATACTGTTCCTACCGCCGTCCCGCCTGTAACTTCCATAAATTCTTCCACCGTATATCCAAAGAGGGCCGCCGCCTCTTTGCTGACAAATGCGAAAGAATAGGTGTCATCATCATTACTGATCTTAAGCCCTCCGGCAATAGAAGACATAATCACTTCCAGCTGGCGGTTCTGCTGTTTGATTTCCTCTTCCAATGCAGTCAGGCGTTCCTGAACATAATCAAAGGACTGCCGTCCGATTTTTTCCGGGAAAATTTCTCCTTCAACCATTTCCTGATAAGGGTTGGAACAATGAATGTGTACACACTTCATTCCATCTTCTGTATCCTGAAGTACAAAGGTAACTCTCTGATGGACTTTGAGATACATCCCGGTATCCGGATTCGTCGCAATCCACATACGCCCCGATACGACATACATATTCTCAGCCGGACAAATGACCTCATATTCCTCGTCTGATATCGTGCAGTCCGGTATTCCCTCTTTAAACTCACGAAACTGCGTGATAATGTTGTCCCTCCCTGTGAGATATTCCTCTTCCCCGGCCCCGAACCATGAAATCTGCATTGCAAAATGGTCAATAATCCATCTTGTATCGTGCTCGCAGTAATGCTTGTGCATCATTAGGCTGGCTATTCTTCTCGCTTCTTCTATCCGCTGATTTTTATTCATGTCTGCTGCTCCTGCCCTCTATAGACTTATGTATGCATCATTATATCATAAATACAAAACCCGCGAAATACTTCATTCCATATTTCAGTTTACATTCCGGCGCATATGCAGGGAGAAAATAATCCGGACAGCATCCTCTATGTTTCCTAGAACGCTGCCCGGATAAAAATGTGTATCTTATGCTTCTGTAAGTTTTCCGCGTTACCTCTTGTCTCTGAGTGTCACATCATGTGCCCCGCCTTCAACAATACTTGTGGACGATACCAGTGTGATCTTCGCCTTTTCCTGAAGTTCCGGAATTGTGAGTGCACCGCAGTTGCACATCGTAGAGCGTACTTTGCTTAACGTCTGGTCGACATTGTCTTTCAGACTTCCCGCATAAGGAACAAAGGAGTCGACTCCTTCCTCAAAGGAAAGCTTCTTATCGCCGCCCATATCGTATCTCTGCCAGTTTCTTGCCCTTGCACTTCCTTCGCCCCAGTATTCCTTCATGTAGCTTCCATTGATATTGACCCTCTTAGTCGGGCTTTCGTCAAATCTTGCAAAATATCTTCCAAGCATAACGAAGTCGGCTCCCATTGCAAGTGCCAGTGTGACATGGTAATCATGCACGATTCCGCCGTCTGAACAGATTGGTACATAGATTCCTGTCTCCTGATAATACTCGTCTCTCGCTTTTGCCACCTCGATCAGGGCCGTTGCCTGTCCCCTTCCGATTCCTTTCTGCTCACGTGTGATGCAGATTGCACCACCGCCGATTCCGACTTTTACAAAGTCCGCACCCGCTTCTGCGAGGAAACGGAACCCATCCGCATCGACTACATTGCCGGCGCCTACTTTTACACTGTCGCCATACATCTCCCTGATATAGTCAATCGTCAGTTTCTGCCATTCTGAAAATCCTTCTGAACTATCAATACAAAGAACATCAGCCCCGGCTTCCACCAGCGCCGGAACTCTCTCTGCATAATCCCTCGTATTGATTCCCGCTCCTACCATATATCTCTTCGAACCATCAATCAGCTCATTCTCATTCTTCTTATGGGTATCATAATCCTTGCGGAAAACCAGATATACAAGTTCCTGATTCTTGTTGACAAGAGGAAGGCAGTTGATCTTGTGTTCCCAGATGATGTCATTGGCCTCTTTCAGTGTTGTATCCTCGTCGGCGTATACAACATTCTCAAGCTTTGTCATGAAGTCCTTTACCTTCGTATCCGCATCCATCCTGCTTACCCGGTAGTCCTTATTCGTCACGATACCCAAGAGCTTCCCGCTCGGACTTCCATCCTCCGTAACCGCTATAGTGGAATGCCCTGTACGCTCTGTGAGTTCCAGTACATCCTGAAGAGTCATCTCCGGTGAAATATTGGAATCACTTACTACAAACCCTGCACGGTAGCGCTTTACCTTTTTAATCATCTCCACCTGGTCTTCAACAGACTGTGAACCAAAGATAAATGACAAGCCGCCTTCCCTTGCAAGTGCAATTGCCAGTCTGTCGTCGGATACGGACTGCATGATTGCAGAAACCATCGGAATATTGATACTAATCGCGGGCTCCTGTCCTTTTTCGTATTTCACCAGTGGTGTCTTAAGGCTTACCTTTGCCGGAATGCACTCTGCAGATGAGTAACCCGGAATTAAAAGATATTCGCTGAAAGTCCTGGATGGTTCTTCGTAATAAAATGCCATGATAATCCTCCTTTTTTGGCTGCTGTTCTTATGATTAACATATTTTCAGAATTATATGTTCCTATCGTACCACAATCAGCGCTGACAGAAAACCCCAAAAGTTACCAAAAAAGGAGGCTGTTTTACCAGATTTATTTTGCTTTCTTTGCTTCTTTCTTAGACTCCAGCCTGCTGATGATAATGGAGCAGGCAGCATCTCCTGTGATATTGACTGTTGTCCTTCCCATATCGAAGATTCTGTCCACACCGGCAACCAGTGCAATTCCTTCCACGGGAAGTCCGACACTCTGCAGCACCATCGCCAGCATGACCATACCTGCCCCCGGAACACCTGCCGTGCCGATAGACGCAAGAGTTGCAGTCAGCACAATCGTAACCATCTGGCCAAGCGTCAGGTTTACCCCATAACAGGTTGCGATAAATATAGCACAGACGCCCTGATAGATAGCAGTACCGTCCATGTTAATCGTAGCCCCCAGCGGGAGTACAAAGCTAGCCACATCCCGTCTTGCCCCCAGCTTCTCTGCACATTCCAGATTCAGTGGAAGTGTTCCCACAGAAGAGGCACTGGAAAAGCCCATAATCATTGCCGGTGCCATGCCCTTAAAGAACTTCAGGGGGCTGACCCCGCCTAATGTCCTGACAGTTGTCGAATATACCACAACTGCATGGATAATGTACGCAATATATGCCGCCAAAAGTACCATTGCCAGAGAACCCAGAATTTCCGGACCATTCACTGCCACAACCGGTGTAATCAGACAAAAAACACCGAATGGGGAAAGCTTCAGTATCATTGTCATGACTGCCATGCTCACATCTGCCAGACTGTTAATCCCTTTTGCCAGTGCCTTTCCCTTTTCCCCTGCAACGATGATTCCAAAACCAAAAAACAACGCAATGACGATCACCTGAAGCATCGTGGCATCCGCCATCGGCTGGATGAAGTTCGACGGGAAGATATTCACAAGTGTATCCATAAAGCTGACTGAATCTGCTGCCTCATATTCGAGTCCGCTCGTCTGGAGCACATGGAATGTTCCTTTGAACACATTTGCCAGAATCAGGCCGATCACTACCGCAAATGCAGTCGTACACATATAATACACGACTGTCTTCCATCCAATCGAACCTACCTTACGAATATCGCTCATAGAAATAACCCCCGCAATAATCGATGTCAGTACGATAGGAACAACGATAAACTTCAGCAGGTTCAGGAAAATCGTTCCGAACGGCCTGATGTAGCTCTCCGCCCACTCTGCCTTACCGGTAAGCATGAAGATAAGTCCTGCCACGATCCCCAGTGCCAGCCCGATAAAGATTTGCATTGCCAATGATAGCTTCTTTTGTTTCTGCATAATTCCGTCCTCCAATTTATATATATTTTATATACAAATTATAAAATATTTATAATTGTAATGCAATCTTTATTTTTCCAATTAATTTGTTAGATAATTCACAATGTTCTGAAATCTTTCACTTATTTGTGAATTGTTTCGGACATATATCATATGTAAATTTGACTTCTTTAGTTTCTGCTTTATTTCTTTTATCTGGTATTTTTTCGAATATCTGTTCTGTTTTTTATTGAAGTCACTGTATAAATCTGGTAAAATAGACCCAGCTACCAGATAAGACATCTTCACAAAGGAGAAACATAATGAAGGACATAAAATTTTTTTTAACTAATCTCCTCTTGCCATATGAAAAAATATGGACTATATATATGGCCGCTGTTACTATTCTTGCCGGTATCTGCTTTAACATTTTTCTTGCCTTGAAATTTCATTGGGTCATGATTCCTTCACATCCAATGTTTCCATTCTTTATAGGTACGAACTTTATGTTTCTGCTCTGTTTTCTCATTTTCATACTGGAGTCCTTTTATCAGCGCCTGCTCGTTCGTTTCTTAGCGCCATTCTACAGCCAGGTTAAAACAAATGATCTTCGTCACTTCACTTATATGGAATATCATCAGATGTTTTCACAGATATTTCCTTTGAATGACCACCTGGCAGATATTAAGAAAAGATACCTTCCTTTTTTATACTGTTCCAGATTTTTAATGATACTATTGTATCTGACCATTTTGTTTTTATGTGGGACAGCAGATTATTTTTTCAGCCGGGTCCCCGTAGTTAAGACATCTTTTTGTTATTATCATTTTTTCATTATAATTGCCCTGATCATATATTTACTTCTGATCATGCATTTAAATACTTCAAAACTTCCTGACATGCCTCAGGCAAATAAGTGGTTCTTCTTCATACTTATTGTCCTTTATATTACAGTAAAATCAGTCTCCCTGAAACAGAATTATACATTCTTCAATGATTCGGAGCCATTTATGGTACATATCATAAATTTTACAGAAAATGCTTTATTTCCTTTATTATTGATCTGCCTTTATTTCAATGTCACAACCTCAAAATATATCTGCTTTGATATACGGCAGAAGTTAAATCTCTATGACACTTTTATGGGGGCATATATTTCATTCTCCGACATATTGTATACCCTGGAAACAGACACAGAAACTCTTGCACTCCTTTGCCGTTACTCAGCATACAAAGATCACAAATCAGAAACGATACACATTGCTTCAAACAAGTACCCTGACGAAAAAATGCACTGGCTTTTATCCCAGCAGGATTTACTGTTGGAATGCTGCTGTCATTTTTCCGGGGATATGCTCAGCCGTTGTCAACAGATTTTTCAAAGTCTTCCTGATTGGTCGCTTTGTCTGCTGGACGAGGATTTCCCGAATAATATGATACAGTTTTTAGAAGAAAATCGCTGAGCATGCAGAATTTTAGAAAAATCACCAGAATTCACAGAGTGAGGTAAAGCTATGAGTACAGAAGATAACAAAATCATTCATTTTCCGGGTTCTGACCCGGAAAACGAAAAAATTACGAGTAAGAAACAATTGCTTAAATCTTTCATTCATAAACATTTATCTAAAAGTTTTATTGCATTTGTGCTGGGGACGATTTTAATACCGGCCATTGGTTTCGTTCTTGGTCCTTATTTCAGCAAGAACATTGGGCGGACAAAAATCACAGACACCTATACCCTAAACTATACCAGCGCTGTATCATCAGCATCACTGGTCAATTATAACGAGCCAGACCATTCTTCAGTACGTGAAAAATACACATTTGCCTGTGCTGTCAGAACCTGTTTCTCCTGTAGCAAGACTTCCATAGCGCAGGCAACTGATAATACACTGAATATACTGTCAATTCATGATTACAGTGAGCCTGTGCTGAATTATCACTGTCTTGCGAACGGCAATACCGTTAATTTTTATATCGTCAATTCCGGTGATGCCGCCGGATGTCCAGAAGGCGTTACCCTATTAGCGAAACAGACAGATACCGGCAGTCCCACAGACTCTCCCGTTCTTCCCTGGGATAAAGTAGCAAAATCTGACCCTGACGCAGCATTTCCGCTCAAACCTGCCCCTGTCGAAGGCGGGGACGGTATCAAATACTATTCATTCGAACCAAGCGACTGGGCTTTTTCATTCATGCAGGATGGCGGACAAATTGAACTGTATGGAAAAGTTGAAAACAAAACAGAATCAGCAGAGTTATTTTTTGGAATTATGTGTTTGTATGAGGGACGCCTTATTATAGAAGGCGGCGGAGCAGGTCCCGGGGACTCAAATATCCTGAACTATGTTTATATCCCCGTTGACCACACCAGTGCAGGCGACATTATCCCGATCCATTCTACCTTTTTAATACAGGACCGGGCCGCCGCAGATACCGTCCTGATACCGGATAAATCCTGCAGGCTTAAATACTCCCTCACCTATAAAATAGATGGCAAAGAATTAACCGCCGGCCCCTTTACAACCACAATCCATGTCCCCCTCTATGAAAACATGAGTACACTCAACATTGCCAATTATATGAATGATGCCGGTATGGATTATTACCAGTATACATCAAATCCTGAGCTTCAGGAAAAGGTCGGCCATGATCCGGTCCGTATTGTAGAGGGATATTACTAGACATGCCTGCTACTTTAGCAGTGCAAATTCATAGGCTTCCCTGATCCAGCCCATCAGTTCCTGATCAATCTCATCTACATCTTCCACAATTACATGATGCGTCCACCGGTTTGGATAGGGCTCCACTGCCTGCATGATCCGCGGCGATTCCAGCCGGTGTGACAGACCAAATGTAACGATGATACAGATTTCGGGCCATCCTTTTCTTCTTCTGACCGGAAGCGAAACAAATGCAAAGTTATACTTGTTTTTGAACGAAATCTGGGTCTTTTTTACTTGAATCTCAATATACGCACACTCTTTCAGGATTCTTTCCTCAAATGCCTGATATATCGGCAGGGCCTGGGGCATCTTATCAAAAAACAATAAAGTATCAGCTGTCATAATCGTGCTTTCTCCTTTCAGGTTAGTCCCTCTTCTCCTCAATTCTGCCACACAATTGACGTGCATATTTTAATATTCCCTCAAACAGAGGATCTGTTTTCTCCAACCCGCAGATCTTCTCCAATATTTCTTCATAACTGTTTTCTGCTTTGATCCTGCGCCACTCTTCCTCACCTTCCTGGTCATACACTAACATTGCCCCCGCCGTCATTTCTAAGACGGCTGTATCTTCCCCATATTTTTGAAGCAGCTTCAGCGGCCCGATGACTCTTTCGTTACTCGTCAGTTTCCTCTGTGGTTCGCGGGCGTTGCGCGCAATGGTATCGGCGATTGTCCTGTCGCAGAATTTTGCCCGTGACAGGGCGGCGAATTCCTGCTGGTCTTTTTCATCATAGCCAAATTCGAGGCACAGGACACGGTTCGTCGCCGCATAATTCTTATCAAGCAGTTTCAGAATCTCCGGATCATTTGCCGCCTCGCCGTAATCCGTGTATCCCCGGATATATCCGAGATATGCGATCACACAGCTTGCGGCATTGTATGTAAAAAGCTTCCTTGTCAGGAAATTGCCGAAATGATCGATTGGTTTTACCCCTTTTACCGGCGGGATATATCCATTTAACAGCTGTGCATCACACTGCAGATACGGGTAGTTCTCTGAATAGATGTCCAGACCGCCGTCACTTGTAGTCGTGCAGAATACCGTTGCTTCGCTTATACTCACATTTTCTTTTCCGATTACGCTGCGCAGGGTTTCCGAAGGCCGGGAAGCATTTTCACATGTAATGATATAGCAGGGGGTATCCTCCAGTTTTCCTCTGAGCGATTCTCCGACTGCTTCCAGATTAGAGCCGCCCACAGACACGAAGATCAGTTCCACATCTGAAAAATCAGCCTCCTCCCATGTATATGCATGATAATGGTCAACTATAAATTTGGGACGTACATCTCCAAAAAAGGTGATCTGAAAGTTTCCCTTATCGTTTAGTTCTCTGACCAGTTTTGCATCTTTATCCACAAACATGATCTCTAAATGATCCTCTGTCAACAATCTTCCCACAAATCCCCGTCCGGTTTTTCCCGCACCGATTACCGCAATTTTACTCATTGATCCATCCTCTTTCCTTCAACAGTTCTATCTTTGATTTGATCAGTCTTCCCAGCTCCCCGTCTGCATCAAGTCCGCATACATTTACAAGCACGGCGTCTATGCCCTCTTCTTTTCTAATCCGCTCCAGTTCCCGGGCAAACGGGTCACTGTCATTTTTGTAATAGACAGCCGCCGCAATTGCCGTCGCCAGGTGCTCCGGCACGATCCCGTATTCCTGCACAAGCCGTGCAGAACCGACAAGGCGGTCCTCCCGGCCAAGCTTTCGCAGGGGATCGCGCGCATTGCGTTCAATAAAGTCTACAATCTTGTAATCCTGCAGTTTGCGCTTTGAGGTCCGCGTGAATGCAAGCTGTTCCTCCAGCGGAAACTGGTGTTTCTTTGACAGTGCCTGTGCCGTCTCCCTGTACACACCTTCCAGAACTTCCAGAATCCGCTCGTCGTGTGCGGCATCCGCAAGTTTATCATACCCCAGAAGCGCACCAAGATAGGATACCGTCCCGTTTGCCGCGTTGTAGGTGTAAAACTTCCGCTCAAGAAAGCCTGTAAATTCCTCAACCAGCTTCAAGCCCTGAATATCCGGAAGTTTCCCGGCAAGCCGGGAAGCATCAACAGGCAGCTCCCAGAAATCCTGAACATTAACAATCAACGGGTCCTTCTTGAGAAGTTCCTCCTCCGATTCAATTGCCGACCGCATGATGACAGCCTCCGTAATGCCTACGTGTTCCTCCAAATAGAGTTTCGCGTCCTGGCAGATCATTTCATCCATAGCATCCTGAAGTATCTGTGCCGGCTGTTTCCAGTTTTCACACGTAATAATATTCAAGTCTTTGCCCGTCACCGCTTTTCTCTCGATCCCTTTTGCCAGCAGTTCTGTTATGCCGCCAAGATTTTTCCCTCCCACAGCTGTAAATACACATTCTGCCTCTGCGATGGCCTCCGTGATTTTCTCCGGCTCAGAGAACTTTAGTGCCCTGACACCTTTCACGACACAATTCTTATCACTGTTTCCAAGAATGTTTACCGTGTAGCTTCCCCGCTCGTTAATCAGATCGGCCAGCGTGTCGTTATATTCGATAAATGTAAAATCAATCCCGCTTAAATACAGCAAATGCCCGATAAATCCTCTGGCAATCTTTCCTGCTCCAAATATTACACAACTCATATTTTCTCCTTTTCTGTTACTGTGCCCCCCTGTTGGCGTGCACAGTACCTCTTTATCTGCCGCCTGTCAGGTTTTCTTTTTCTGTAAACAGCGCTTCCAGCGAAGGATACAGCTTTTTATATAGTTCAAATCGTTTCAGTAATATATCCCGGTAAGCCCCCGTCGGATAGATCACTGTATCTGTTTTACACAGACTGTGTGCCGCATTCTCGAGATCATCAAACAATCCATTTCCCACACCTGCAAGCATAACGGCCCCCATAGCAGAGGTATCATTTTCTTTTAAGGTCCTCACAGGCATCCCGAACAACTCCGCTTTCAGCGTATTGAGCGTCAGGTTTTTCGCCGCGCCGCCTGTCACTACGAGGGCCCTGCCTTCCGCCGACAGCTGAGTGTAAATGTGATACAGGCTGAACACAATCCCCTCCATTACTGAATAGGCCAGATGACATTTTTCACATTGTCCGCTGATACCGAAGAACACTCCTCTTGCATCCGGATTCCATATAGGAGCCCTCTCCCCGTTCAGGTATGGCAGAAAAATTGGAGGGTTGTCCCGGATACACGTTTCAATGTCTGCCTCCGGCGAAAAGTTTTTCAGGCAGAAATCCATTGATGCCCCGCTGGATGCGGTAACCCCGTAGTGGATAAAATCTTGAAAATATGGACCGCTCACCATTTTTGTATCACGGATTATCTGTTTCGTTAATACCCCGATATGCTCACTCGTACCCGTAATATCAAACACTTCGTTTCGGACCCCCATGCCCAACAGCCCTGCAAAAAAATCATTGCATCCTATATATACTGGTACGCCCGGCTTGAGTCCTGTCTGCGTATTGCTGACCTCCCCCGCTTTCTCCCAAGGGTACATGACCGGAGGGAGCGCCCCTGCTTCTATCCCGGCATATGCAAGTCCCCATTCACTGTACTGTGCCGTTTCCAGATTTGCCAGCCCTCTCCACGAATACAGGTCTGTCACCCGGTTTCCGGTCAGCGCTTCACAGAGGAAATCCTTTGGCTGGCAGACAGTTTTAAAATTTCCGTAATGCTTCTTTATGTACATCAGCCGCGGAATCGGGTAAGAATGTATCTCCGGATGGGGCATCGAGATTTCCCTGAGAAATACATCTGCCCCGATTTCTTTCCTCAGTATGTCCAGTTCTTCTTTCCCTTCCGGTGACCTCCAGCTGATAACATCCCTGCCATCCACCACATATGTCCCTACCTGTGAAGACAGTCCCACCGCGGTGACGGATGAAGCGTCTATTTTCCCGACCGCCTGATACACGGCTTTTATCCATGACTCACATCCTGAGCCGTCATATGTTTCTTTCACCTTTCTGACGGTACCGTCTGTATACCACTGAAGCAGCTTCACAGACGACGTTCCCAGATCGATTCCAAGTATACTCTGTCTCAAAATTGAAACACCGCCTTTATGAATCCTTTCGGCCTGCTTCTTACCATTGCAAGCCCTTCTTCAAATTCCTCCAGATTCAGCTTCTTGCTTACAAAGCTTTCTATGTCAATCAGGCCTTCGGCCATATACGAAACAGCCTTTTTATGCATGTTCCAGTTGTTTCCTGCTCCGACCACCCTGAGGTTGTTGATATGGATATCGTCCATGCGGATGCTCATCGTTTTCCCCCTGCCATATCCGGCAAGTGCAACCGTTCCACCTTTTCTTGCAATCTTGAGGCAATTCTGTATGCAGGATTCTATCCCAGTGGCATCAATCACCACATCGGAGCCGCCCGGATGCAGTCCTTTCATGACTTCCACAACATCCTCTTTTTCCGTTTCTATGGTAGCGCAGGCTCCCAGATTTCTTGCTTCTTCCAGCCGTTTTCCGGTGGACGCACATACTACAATCCTGCGTATTCCCATCGCCTTTGCCGCAGCCAGCATACACAGGCCGATGGAACCGGCCCCCATGATCATCAGGGTATCCCCGAATTTTGCCCCTGCCTTTTCAAGCGTTCCGAGTGCCACCCCAAGAGGCTCGCACAGTGCCCCGTGGTCAAAGGACACCTGTCCGGGAAGTTCACAGAGACCATAGGCGGGCACAATCACATACTCCGCATAGGCTCCGTTTCTTCTGAATCCGATTTCCTCAAATTCGCTGCAGTATCTCCAGTTACCACTCCTGCACGCATCACATTTCAGGCAGACCACGTCATTGCTCCCGATCACACGTTTTCCGATCCATGCTTCATCCTCTGCACTTCCCACGCTGTCAACAATCCCGCTCCATTCGTGTCCCGGAATCAGGGGGTAGTTTGCCGGGATATTGCCGTCTATCACCTCCAGATCCGTGGCGCAGATGGCCGCGGACTTTACTTTCACACGCACAAAACCGGCCGGCGGCTCTGGCTTTTCCACCTCTTTCAGTAAAACGGTTCCCGGTTTCTCAACTACAATTGCCTTCATGTTTTCATTCCTCCTCACAATTTTATTTTCCTGACTGCCTGATTCAGTGCCATCGCTGCAGCCCCGTAACAGGCACACCCCGCATCTGTTATGGAAAATGCTGCCCTGTCATTGATCCGGGTTACAGGCTCCATAAAAAATCTTTCGCTCTCCATAAGTTCCCCGCATAGAATGATATCCGTTATATGAAATATTTTTCGCATATTATAAATCGAAATACCAAGCTTCGTCCCCATATCCTCAAATAGTGCCTTCGCCTGCGTTTCCCCCGCACCGGCGGCTTCTATCAGGCTTTCCAGAGTTCTTCCTGAAAGCTTTTCCAAACCATTGACCGAGGCATAGGCTTCCAGACATCCCCTGTCTTTGAAGGAATCTGTGTCCTTGTCCCATGCTGCCAGTGTATGGGCGATTTCAAAGCGTCCCGTCCCCTTCAGGATAACAGCGTCAAGCATCACTGCCATGCCGATCCCCCTGTCGATTCGAAGAAGGATGGCGTTTTGCACCTCGTTAGTTTCGGCATAGGCGTGAAGGATACAGTTCGGATCGTGCTCCAGCCAGACGGGAATTCCATATCTCTCCTCAAGCAGCGCTGCCAGAGGCACGCTGTCCCATCCTCCACACTGGGCAATACTCACAGAAATCCCGTTTTCGGCATCCACGACACCCTGCATAGCTGCGCCGATCCCGATGATTTCAAACTTTTTACTCTCTTCGTCTGTAAGCGCCTGATCCAGAATCCTATTGATGCAGCCGAGTAATTGCTCTTTGCTGCTGTAGCATGTTGGACAGTTCCACGTCTTCAGCGTCTCACTCTTCAGATTCACAAGCGCCGCTTTCATCCCTGTAATATTGACATCTATCCCCAGTGTACAGTACCTGCTGCCATCCACTTCCAGATAAGACGGCGTCCGCCCCGGCCCTGTGTTCCCATCCGGCTTTTGTTCAGTTACAAAGCCATTGCCGATCAGACGCGCCGTAATATTGGAAACGGCGCCCCAGCTCATCCCTGTCACTGCCTCTATCTGCTTGCGTGTGATCTGCTTCTCCTCCCGGATCAGATGGAAAATGTCGATGCAGTTTTCGTGTTTCATGTACTCCTGATTCATAAACCTTTTCAATGCGCGGAGTCCTCCTTGACTATTATATCACTCGATGATATAAACATTTTATCATCCGGAAATAGAATCGTCAATAAGGAGAATGTCATATGTTAAAAGAGGAAATCATGGCGGTAAAAACGCTGGATCACCAGATCGCAGTCTTCTATCTCGGTCAGGAAGGTTTCCTGATCCGGTATCAGGGGACATCCATCCTGATCGATGCTTATCTTTCAGATTACGTAGACAGGAATTGCTGTACAGACAGTGTGGTATGGAAAAGGAAATACGATGCACCAATCGACGCGTCAGAACTGGATTTTATAGATTATGTATTCTGTACACATCCCCATTTCGATCATGCAGACCCGGACACACTCACAGTCCTAAATAAAGTAAACAAGAATATCACTTATATTATTCCTTACTCATTGGAGGAATTGATGATCTCTTACGGGATACCAGAAGACCGGATTCGATGTGCCGATGCAGATCAGGAGATGAAACTTTCGAATCTGCTCGTCACACCTGTCCCCGCCGCTCACGAGCAGCTTCATAAGGATGAGAATGGACATTATAAAGAACTGGGATATCGGATACAGTTCGGAGAGGATGTTACTATTTTCCACGCCGGAGACTGCTGCCCTTATGACGGGCTGAGTGAACGGCTGAAAGGGGTGGATATTGGATTTCTTCCCGTGAACGGACGTGATTATTACCGCTTAAGAGAGGATATCATCGGGAACATGGACAGCAGCGAAGCCATACTGCTTGCGAAAGAAACGGGTATGAGTCTCCTTGTCCCCATGCATTTCGACTTGTATGCTGTGAATGAAGTAAACCCGGCCCATTTCGTTGACCGGCTCTTTGCACTGAACCGGATGCAGAGATTTCACATATTCGCCCCGGGGGAAAGTTATATCTTCGGAAAATAAGGCTGCCAATAAGTCTTTAATTACGAATCGCCAGTTCCGGCAAATGCCGGTTCTGGCGATTCAGATTTGTTCCGTTAAGATAATCATTTTCGACTATTTTATTTCAGTAAATTTTTAATCTTTTCAGCACAAACATCAACAAAAGTATCGAATTTCACATGATCAAACAGATCATAATATGCTTGATTGTGCTCTTTGAAGTCAGGAGACTGCACCTCGTCATTATTGGGAACATACTCCCAATATGCCCACCAGTTATTGGTACCTGGTAGTATCAAATATTAAAGTTTTGCCTGTTCTGCACTGATCTTCCCAGCATCCACACGCTCTACAATTGGCTCTGCCGCTGCATGTCTGTGCACTGCCAAAGAATGGCTATTACTATTACAGCTCCGTATATTTCTTCTTACTTCCATACACTTTACTTACTTCATATTTTGCGGCGTTTTTCTTCATTTTTGCACGGATAATGTCTTCCACATCCGCATCTATAGCGTCTGCCATGAGCAGACAGTAAACCATCACATCTGCGAGTTCATCCTTCATCTGGTCCCGCTTCTCTTCCACTGATGTATCTTCTGCCGACCATTGAAACAGTTCCAAAAGCTCTGCCGCCTCTAGATTTATGGAAATGGCGAGGTCTTTCGGATTATGAAACTGTTTCCAGTTGCGCTCATCGCGGAATGCGAGCACTTCTTCCATGATTTCTTTCATGCTGTACCTCCTGAATTATTTTAACTCATCTACACACCTTAAAGATTCTTTCCCAGTTCATATGCCTGTGCCGGATAGTCCGTTTTCTGCAATGCATCCACATCGGCACACTCTACGCCTACTACCGTCCCGGCGATTTCCCAGTCCAGAAACTTTGTCATCCCTTTAAAGGAAACAATTGCACCATCAGCAGATTCCATCGTATCATCTGCCATCGCCAGTATGAGCACTGCTTTCTTATGCCCATGCAACGCAGAATCATTGGCATAGAAACGGTCAATGACAGCCTTCACCTGTGCATTGATGTCATAATAATAAATCGGAGACACAAACACAACTGCATCTGCCGCCAGAAGCTGTGTGTTCACTTCATTCATATCGTCCTGAAACACACAGCCGGCATCCGTGTTGTGGCATTTTTCACAGGCAATGCACGGGTGCACGTTCTTAAATGCCGCATCAAAACGATAAACCTCGTGTCCCGCCTCTTCCGCCCCTTTTATAAACTCAGATGCGAGCATCGCGGTCGTTCCGTTTTTGTGGGCGCTTCCTGTAATCATTAAGATCTTCATAGATATGTCCTCCTTAGTATGTTTTATATATTGCTTAATGGACGAAATTCTCCATTTCGTTTTGATTTTTGATAATCCAGATCAGCCAGTTTGTAAATTCAACTGCTAAATGCTTTTGATGGGCGTTGACTATTATTGGGGGACATAACACAGGAAATTCAACTGCTAACCTGCATTCTATCCCAGCAGGCGTATCTCTAAATTGGTGTCTTACACCGCCGATAATCGTCCCATCTTCCAGTTTTGCCACCCCTGCTGACTGGTGAGTAAATTTAGGGTTTTTAGGTTCTGTAAGCCCACTTTCATCACCAAATGTTATAAAGAATTGTACCGGTACCGGAGCATTCCCGGTTGTTTCAATCACTTCTAAAACACCGTTTTTATCTGGTGTTAATACATAATGTTCAGGGTAGACTGATAAATTCACTTTTCGGTGTTCCTTTGCAGCTTCTACCATTAACAAATCCAGTAGTTTACTGAATTTATCAACAGATATCCCCTTTGCCAGTATTGTTGTTCTCGCTACACGTCGTTTTTTGCCAGATAGCCTGCCTGCAACTTTCATCACATATTTGCTAAAAAACAGTTTTTTTCTCAAGATCTTACTGATTTCATCATCAGATAATTGAACCTTCCATTTTGTTAATTTATCACTCATTTCTGATATTGATGCTTTTTGTGGTATTTTTATATGCAGGGTTTTATATGCTTTTTTTATTCTTTGTTTTTTCCAGACATCCATATCTTGCTGGGTGAACTGCTTTCTATTAATTAAAACTTTTATATTAACATCTTTCATTTTACTTCATCCCCTATTTACTTATCTATTTTATTATCTATCCGAAGGCAGGAAAACTCAAGTAAGATTTTATACTGTTTTGTCACATTAACAATCAGACCTTTTGATTAAGTCTAATCAGCCTCGGGAAAATGTTGATTTAGCCAATCAACAATTGTATTAACTGCCAGCATATGATTCCCAATTTGACAGTGTTGTTCGCCGCCCTCCGCCACAGTAAACATCCTGCAAGTCAGGCTTTTTGCATTATGTATGGAACTTTTCAGCCGGTAAAATTGAATCGACGGTATATAATGATCTTTCTCTCCAGCCAGCAAGAGCACATCCTGCGTAATGAAATCCGTACTCCCTAAAAGGTTGTGATAAGATAGATTTTGATAAAACTCAAAAGGTGTTTTTGTTCCTGTAATATGCATCCCTTGATTTACCGCCCAATCAGCCAGAACACTTTTCTTTACAATCTTACCAACCAGCCCATTGAGAAGTCGTTTCCATTTTTTATAATAAGCAAGCCGGATGATTCGGCAGATAGGAGCAGGAAATACATTTGTCATTACTTCCAGCCCGTCATCCATTACATCGTATGCGGCAACAGCTGATATTCTTTTTTCATAGGCAGCACTTCGCAAAGCAAAATAACCACCCCATGAGATACCTACAAAAGCACATTTTTTGATATGGAAGTAATCCAAAATGGCAGATGTGGCATTTTCAAAATCAAAACGGAAGTATAAGTTTTCCCGAAGACATTTCCCCTGTCCCGGCCCGTCAAAAAGAATAATTTCAAAACCTTTAGATACAAGGTCATGCACCTGCAATACAAATTCTTCAATAAAGGAATCATATCCCCCACAGACAACGACTGTTCCCTTAAAATGTGTG
This sequence comes from Faecalicatena orotica, assembly GCF_003149245.1. Taxonomy (GTDB): domain Bacteria; phylum Bacillota; class Clostridia; order Lachnospirales; family Lachnospiraceae; genus Faecalicatena_A; species Faecalicatena_A orotica. Next base: position 653,617 of record NZ_QGDL01000001.1, read on the forward strand.
GGAGACAGTTTCAGGCAATATAGATTTTTTCCTTCAAAGGGAACCTGTATTTTTTCATAGTGTAATTGCAGCTCCAAATCAAAGGCACGGTAAAAATTTTCAATACATTTACTATAAGTATCATCCTTCCGTTCATCAGTGGATTTTAAGAAAAACTCGGCCATACGATAGTAATAGGCCGCATGAAGATAGTGTTTTTTGCTTTCAGCACTTCTGCCCATACCCGACCAGACTGTATACCAATCTTCAAACGTTCGTACTCTTGGAAGATTCATCTTAATTTCTTTACTGTTACATGCCAAATCGCCATAAGTTAAAACCCTGTTGATTTGAAAATTAAACTGCGGAATAGGATTTATCATTGTATAACTCATTGTTACCTCCCCCTTCCTTCTGTTAAGTTACTTAACAGAAAAAGCAAAAAATATTCCAGCCATATCTATACTTTTACGATAGTTCCTTCCACATCTTTTGAACATCAATGGCCAGCGACGAAAGAATATCAACTGTTTCCGGCGGATATTTGTTCAATATGGCAGTCAGCTTTTCCCTCAGTAAAATATGCTGCTTATCATGTAAATCAGAAACTTTTTCTCCTTTTTCCGTAAGAGATAAGATAACTTCATTATCCGTATCTGGAGAAACTCTTTTTTCAATAAAACCCTTTTTGACAAGTCTGCTGACCGCTTGGGACGCAGCACTTCTTGAAGTTCCCTGCAATTTTGCCAAATCAGTTATATTAATATTTTCATGCGCCCGTATAGCTACAATGGTATGAATTTCAGCCAAATAAATTTTAGGTTCAACATCATAGGTATGTGTCGATTTTTCCAGAGCTGAGTATTGATTTATCGTCTGGAGAAATAATTCACATAATTGATCTACAGGTAAATTATTCATTGCATCCCTCCTCTGTTAATCTACTTAACAGAATACGGCGTATATCTGTTTATGTCAAGCGGATTTATAGTAAATATGACATTTGAAGCTTCAATTTCGGTGAAATTAACAGGGGGCATCATGATTCTCCCTAACCATAATCCCCCCCTGTACTGGCGTTATCTTAGTCTGGCCAGCATCTTATTACTCAATGTCCTGAATACCTGACAATAATTCTGAAAACCAGTCTGCCCGATTATATAAATGTTTGGCATATAAGCCATCCGCCTTTTTGAATATGCTATCCGTTCTAAACCATTATCCACAGATGTATGGTTACTCAGCGCTACATCGACTTTTTCTCTTTTTGCTTCACCTAAGAAATAATCCAAAGATTTTAAATAGATCTGCACACCGTCCCCGGTCCACGGAGGTGTCGTACCACCCCACAATGCAGCCATGTGAACTTCCCCGCCTTCCTTTACCGGGAAAATATAACTAAGGCCTCCCGGCGTATGGCCCGGAGTTCCATAAACATGAATCACCTTATCTCCCAGTGTTATGGTATCTCCATCCTCTATATAGACACTTATCTCATAATCCTTCCACGTTTCCGGCCTGTCACCTTTTACTGGATGTTCTTTCCAATAAATATCATCCACTTCCGACAGATATGTTTCCACATGGTATTTTTCAACCAGCCATCTGCCGCAACCGGTATGATCTACATGTCCATGAGTTAATACTAATTTTTTTATATAATCCGGATTCCAGCCAACATCTTTAATGGCCCTTACAATTGCGTCAAAAGCCTCTTTTCTGGGCCAGATAGCATCAATGACTATAAGCCCTTCTGAAGTTTTCAGCACAAAACAGTTTGTTTCTTTCTGTGCAACAATCAATAAATCGTCAAAAATCAAAGCATGGGTGAAAAAAGTCATGTCCTCCATTGCCCTGATCGTCATCTCATTAACAACCGGAATATTCATTCTATCCATATTATTCTCTCTCCTCTGTACAATCATTTATCATCTTAATGCACAGAGGATTAGCGGTTCTTAGCGTGCATCTTTAGAAATCTTTTCATTCCCTCAGCCTTTCTGCAATCTTCCATTGATCGTTTCTTTTTATCTATACCATTCCTTTTAGCACACTTTTAAAGAATGTTGGTAATCCATTAAGATTTCGTACATTGTCAAACATATCTTTTTGACTATGGGACGCTCTTAAAATCTTCCTTCGCTTCTCTATACGCCCATTACTAATGTAATAATTACAGGTTACAAATGCCTTTCCACTTTGCAAAATGATTTCAAGTACATGTAATACTTTTTCAAAATTTCTTGTTAGCCCCTTAAAACAATCCACATAAAATATATCTATATTACCCGATATTACGTTTCCTAATTCCTCCATTAGATAATCATCAAATTCTAAACTATATCCGTCACAAATCACCTTTTTAAGTGGTTTTTCAGAAAGCACTCTTACCTCTTCCACATTTTCTCCATGTACTTTTTCAAATACCTCTTCGTTACCGTTTTCTGCCGCGGTCCTTATCAATACAGTCCATGCCAATGGATATTTTTGAATTGCTTCTCCATATATATCTACATATATCATATCTTTTGCTTCATTCTGCAAGTCTTCAAATCTGCATTGTTTAAAATAGCAAATTGCGTTTGACGTTATACTTTTTATCTTTTCATCTGATAAAGGCTCCTGGATTTTAAACTGTCTGCAATTAACACTCGCTGCTACCTCCAGCATACTATTTCGAATTGTTGCCACAACAAATCTCCTCACATCATCCGGAGCCACTGGTTCATAAAATAATGCTTCCTCATCCGTCACAAATAAAACTGTTTTCCTAAAGTCTATCTGTTCCCATCTGGACAGCAGAGAGCACATCCTGTTCTTAATATCATCCACTATTTTTTCTCTATATCTATATTTTATCTCTCTTAATTCAAAATTTAACAAATCATTTAAATATTCCTGTATTCCCATCTTTCCATCTCCTCTACAATACTGTGTGCAAACAGATCTTCATAAAATTTGATAGTATTATTGTTTACAGATGCTTATTCAACACCAGTTTCTGTTCTATGCCATTTTTATAAATGTACAGCCTCCTGTTCCTATCAAATATCGGATTAGCATCATGTATAATACTATGGTGATTTGGACATACAATCAGCTGATTACTTGCATTATTATTCAGACTCGTTACAAGTAATCAATGTGATGTGCCTCTGCAATATGTAAACCATACTTTTCTCCTATTAACTGCCCACAAATTTGGCACCGATAGTTATAGAGTAATTTTAGATTATCTCCTATTTTCTTATTTAGTTTTCGGATTTTAATAATTCGTTCAGACTCCAAAATAGTGGATTTGCCATCCGCTACATCGTAATTAAACTCTGCCTCTAAAATACGCTCTTTCTGACCTAAAACTACCTGTTTCAATGTAGCAATATCTTATCTGAAGCGTATCCTTTTTTCGTTTAAATTTGGGGGCATAATTTACATTTGTTATTTTCACTTTTTAAGAGTGTCCGTTAAGATATAATGTGATATCTTTTGATTCGCCTCTCTTTAGGAAACGCCCCATAATTTGACCAAAAACGACTTGGTTGTCAAAAGGCAGGGTGAGTCCTTCATTAAGCAACGACCAATCGACTTCTTTTTTGTAAACATAATTTTCAGTTATTATAAAAGATCACTTCCTTAAGATTTGCTTGATATAGTAATGAGTGAACATGAAAGTATCAATATTTTCTGCCGACATTTTCATGGATTATTACCCCTGCTTATTTCAAATTTCCAAACCAAATAGAATTTTATCGTTCTGACATATATTTTTGTATTTCATCTGGAGTCAGTTTCCGTATCTGTGTATTTTCATATTCTCTGTATTCTTCGATAGCGAAAACAGGTGCCATACTTTCACACGTTTTTCCCTTATTCTTTTTTAGATATAACTGCAAATCTTCGCTGCCCGCAAAGATTTTGTATGAAAGTCTGCCATTATCACTTCTAATCTCATAAATACCACACGGCTTTTTCATACTGTAATCAGCGGTTCGCAAATACAATTTTGCAATTTCCAGTGACTTAAAAGGAAAATTCCACCGCTGCAATCCTCTTTTAGGATCATGTTCAATACAAATACACCGTCCACAGGTTCCGCATATGTACTGGGTATGATTTTCCAAACAATCAATCGGATTTAATAATGGAGTTATTCTATTTTCATCTACATAACATTCAATACACATATCGTCATTCCCTCTTTTTTATAATTCTGACTTGACTATTTCTTTCTTAATTTCATATAGATCAAATTATCTTTCAACTATAAAGTCTTTGTGCCTTTATCGTAATCAAAGGCAGGGCATATAACTCCGTAACTTGCAGATAAAAATCTCTCGTATATTCTGCAACTGTCTTTCAAAGTATTTCTCTTACTGTGCCAAAGCTTCAATATATAGAAATCATCAAATCACTCTCCAATACTATTTATTATCTGTTTTTTGCTCTAACATTTTAATTGAATTCAAATAATCTGCTTCTACATCACTAATCGTACATGCCTTATACTTTTTGTACTCATTTGTTGCCTTATCGACCGCCTGCTGATGAGATACACTGCCATTTCCCTGTAAAAGCTGTTCTCCACTCATCGTCAGGATTCGATCCAGATGCTCTGCCCAATCCTTCATTGTCATAGTCTGCTCCCGTTCTGCCTGTCGTTCCGCAAAATCAAGATATCCAGACACCAATTGTGCCATTGCTCTTAACTCTTTTTCATCCAAATAATTTTTTGCAACTACAGCTTCTTTTAAATCATGTATTCCTTTAAGATATTTGTAGCCCATATACGGAACTGGGTTCCACGTTTTGACTTCACTCGATATACAACGGAGATAATCACGTCCAAATTATAAAACTCTACTGGCTTGTCTGAATTTGCACATTGCCTTCTTTCGTAAGTTCACCTTCTTCAAAAATATTTTTTATATGCTTTGATATAACAGAACGATCTCTTTGAAACAGCTCTGCCATCTGGGCTTTTGACCACCACACTGTATCACCGTCAAATGTCGTTTCAATATTTGCAAGTCCATCTTCTGTAGAATAAATAATAATATTTGATTTTCCTACATCCATACGACAATTCTTCCTTCAAAAATCCAAACCCATCATAATGCTTTTAGATAGGTTTGGACACAGTTATTATGTTTAATAATATCATGCAGCCTGTTCATATTCAAGTTGGAAACATTCACAGTCAAAACCACCGGCTTAGCCCGTTTAAAGTCGCCTGCGACGAGAGGGCAGGCTTATTGGCTGTTTTACATTACGGCTCCCAGCCTATCAGCGTAGTGATAGGCTGGGGAATGAACCAATGTCAGTTAGTTAAGGATGGGGCTGGGCAGACCTAAACTTACGATTCCCTATAATCAGGAGAAGATGGGTGATATAAGTTGGGCATCAGATGCTGTTTTGCGCCTCCCAATAAAGACAGATTTTTTTCAGGGTATGGCAAATAGACGGATAGACATCCGCCTCAAAACACTTTATACTATTAGTGTTGTGTTTGTCAGCTTTATGCAAAACGATAAGTAAAGCTGACCGGAACTCGGAACCTATGCTGGCGGGCATATTTCCGATCGGGCCTGATAGGGAGGATATTCTTTTCTATCAGGCTTTCTCTTTCTGGCGGGGATTCCCCATTGTGAAGGCGCAGGAAATAATGGCAGGCCTTGTATGCAGCGGAGTAATTCACTTGAAGCTGGTATTTCCTGCCTCTGCGGCTGATAACCACATGCCCTGTAATGATCGAACAGAAGTTATACAAAAGAAGCCGCGCCCATACTTCCATTTCAATGTACTCACGTTTCTTGGAATGAAAATTTACGGCTCCAATCACGTGCTTGAGTTCCCGGAAGGAGGTTTCAATCCCCCATCTGAGATGATAAAGGAACATCACTTCATCAACCGGAAATTCTTCAGACGGCAGATTTGTAACAGTCTGCGCCAAGTACCGTCATCAGATGCCCCCACCTTTGGCAAATGATTGGTGTAAAGTACAACGGTATGTGTAGGCTTGAACGCATGGGGCTGTTTATATTTCTTCTCTGCATGAATCATGTCCGTGGAGCAAAGCTTTTTTAATACCGATGTGGAGAGATGTGTTCCCTCTTCCAGTTCCGCTACAATCACAAGTCTCTTGCCCTTAAGTTCTGCAATCTCCGGCATAACGTTTCTTCGACACCCGGCAGTCAATGTGTCCGCAGACATGGTTCCGGAATAGTTCCCCAGAACTCTTGCAATCGTGTTCCAAAAAGTAGATTTACCGTTTCTACCTTCCCCATATGCAATGATGAGAGCTTCCTGATAAACCTTGCCGACTGCTGCCAGTCCAACCGTTTCCTGCACATAATCCATCAGTTCCTGATTGCCGCAGAAGAAAGTATCCAGTGCATCCAACCACAAATCCTTCCCCTTATCTCCCAGTGAACATTTTGTAATCTTGGTAATCAAATCCTCTGGATCATGAGGTTGTTCCCCTGCCACACCCTTGGAAATGTCATAAGTGGCATATGGTGTGTTCAGAAGATTTTCATGAGCATCAAAATCATTGATATCTGTTGCTACCATTGGCTTTGCCGCATTCTGTGTGCTCACAATGTACTTATAATTTCTATATTTGATGACGAATGCCAGATATGCCTTGGCAGACACATATCTCTTAAACTTTTTCTCCAATGTTGCCGGTATCTCTTTTTCCAGTGCTTTCCCACCGGCTTTCACAATTTTCTCCGAGATACCTGCAGCAGTGAGCACCTGACAGCAGGTTTCAAATTCTTCACGGGCATCCACCAGCTGCATATCCAGAAACTCTTCCACCGCTAGGCTTTGTCTGTATTCCCATAACGCTTCAACACTCTCCCGGCAAAATGGCTCATGCTGTTGTTGCGGCTTCCTTCCATAATCGGATCCGACTGGAAATCACCATCTTCTTCACCAGCTGTAACATCTACCTGCTCCTCAATGGTTTCCCATCCGTCATGCCAGATATATGCCCCTGCGTCCGCACCGAAAATAAATCTGGCCGCATCCAGTGCATTCCCATCAAAGAACGGATAGGCTTTCTTGATTGCAACTTTTAATACCGCATACTTCCCTGCATCCGTGATTTCTTCTGTCTCAAAATACACATGGAACTTTGGTCTTGCTGACTTTCCACCTTTTTGCTTCATATGATTTCTGCTGAAAGCAATGGCATATGAAACATCCGGGAGCAGTTCATCCAATTTCTCCGGCGTGACCCAATCAGCCGGATTGTCAGAAAAATCATTATCGCAATCCATCACAACCACATTTGATTTACTGAAATTTGCTATACCGCGGTAGTTTTTCTGGTACTCCGCGCACACGTGGCAGACTTGACCGCCTCCTGTAGTTCCTCTGCACTCCCCACTTCAACCCTGTTTGGATAAAGACAGTTCTTTGCATCGGAGACCACATTGGCTGTTTGTAAAACAAAACGCATCTTGTTCCCTCCTTATAAATTTGTCTTCAAAGGGCAAAAAGACCCTTCTCAAAGGTCTTGGTTCCCAAAACAGGCGAATTCCGATAAAAAGGAAATCTTTCGCTAAATTTTTTATCTCTGGCAGAATCGCTTCCTTTTTATATGGAAAAACAGACACAAAAATTTTCTTCTGCAAAAATCGGAAAAGCCCGCTATCAGGAACCAAGACCTTTGAGGGGGATAAGACGGAAAAGTAATTTCAAAAAATTTTTTCCTCAGAAATCGGAAAAGCCCGTCATCGGGAACCAAGACCTATAGATGGGCGAACAACTCCCCTCGGAGAGTGAGGTAAAACGATGAAAGATAAGACGATTTAAAAATTCCTCTGGGACAGTTCCAAAGGCATACAGACAAAACAGAATACTGAAATATGAAGGAGAACGACAACATGAGCAAAATGAGCGAATTGTCACAGGTACTCGATGAGTTAATCTCCTGTGGCGAAAAGATGATTGAGACAGCAAATGCTATCAAGAAAATTTTTTCAGCGGATGCCCCTGCTACTGAACCGATATCAGAGGACAAGCCGAAAAAAGCACCTGCTTATTCTAAGGAAGATGTCAGAGCACTACTTGCCAGAAGAGCAAACGAGTCTGGCGGCCAGTTCAAGGCGCAGGTGAAATCCATTGTCAAGAAGTATGGAAATGGCGGAAGCCTTACCGATGTTCCGACTGACAGCTATCCAGCCCTCGTCAAAGAAGTGGAGGGACTGACCGATGCCTAAACACGCATACCTCTCTGCTTCCGCTTCCCACCGCTGGCTCTCATGCCCGCCATCCGCAAAGCTGTGTGCAGAAATCAGGGATGAAGCCCCCCCATATGCCCAGCAAGGTACGGATGCCCATGAACTGTGTGAGTATAAAGTTCTCCATGCTTTAGGGGAAGATGTCAAAGACCCGACAGAGAATCTGGATTTCTTTGACGCAAAAATGGCTAACTGCATGGATGAATATTGCTTCTATGTTATGGAGCAGTATGCAAAAGCAAAGCAATTATGCGAAGACCCAAAAGTGCTGGTAGAACAGAGACTTGATTTCAGCAAATGGGTTCCGGATGGTTTCGGAACCGGTGACTGCCTGATTGTGGCAGATAAGATTTTACAGATTATTGATTTCAAATATGGTCTGGGAATCCTCGTGGAAGCAGAAAACAATCCACAGATGATGTGTTACGCATTGAGCGCACTGGATGTCTATGACGGTATCTATGACATAGAAACAGTTGAAATGACAATCTTCCAGCCAAGACGTGATAACATCAGCACCCTCTCCATGAAGAAGGAAGATCTGCTCCAATGGGCAGAAACCATTCTGGCACCTACCGCCCAGCTTGCCTACAACGGAGAAGGCGATTTTCATGCCGGAGACCACTGCCAGTTCTGCAAGGTAAAGGCAACCTGCCGCAAAAGAGCAGAATACAATATGGAACTTGCCGCTTATGATTTTGAACTTCCTTCCAAACTGGAAGAATCCGAAATTGCAGCAATCCTTCCGAAAATCGACAACCTTGTTTCCTGGGCAAATGATGTAAAAGACTATGCACTCCAGTAGGCATTAAGTGGTGTTTCCTATAACGGATTTAAAGTTGTGAAGGGAAAGTCCAATCGTAAGTATACCGATGAAGCTGCGGTTGCATCTGTAGTCACAAGTAATGGGGATGACCCTTATGAAAAGAAACTTCTGGGAACTACCGCAATGACTTCCCTGCTCGGCAAGAAGAGATTTGAAGAATTATTAGGCGGACTGGTAGCAAAGCCACCAGGCAAGCCTGCACTTGTACCGGAAAGCGACAAACGCCCGGCACTCAATACAGCCAAAGATGATTTTAATGAAATTTAAGGAGGAAAAAGAATATGGCTAAAATGGTAAATCCTACTAAGGTAATCACAGGAGTAAATACAAGACTTTCCTATGCAAATGTATGGGACCCGAAGTCAATCAACGGAGGTGCAACAAAGTACAGTGTGTCCCTCATCATTCCGAAATCCGACACAAAGACGATTGAGAAAATCCAGAATGCAGTTCAGGCAGCATATGAGGAAGGACAGTCCAAGCTGAAAGGCAATGGAAAATCCGTTCCGCCTCTTACAGCAATCAAGACACCTCTTCGCGACGGCGACCTTGAAAGACCTGACGATGAGGCTTACAAAAACAGCTACTTCATCAATGCCAACAGCGCAACTGTCCCTGGCATTGTGGACGCAGACAGACAGCCTATCCGTGAACGTTCTGAAGTATATTCCGGAGTTTATGCCAGAGCTTCCATCAATCTGTATGCTTTTAACAGCAATGGAAATAAGGGAATCGCATGCGGCTTAAATAATCTCCAGAAAATCCGTGATGGCGAACCTCTTGGCGGCAAGTCCAGAGCTGAGGATGATTTTGCAACAGAGGATGACGATGATTTCCTCAACTAACCAGTAACCATTACTTATGGGCGGTGGCAAATATACTGCTGCCGCCCTACTTTTATTCAGAAAGGAATTTGCGATATGATACTGATAGATATTATGAAGAAATTCACAGACACACTTCCACCGGAAGATGTGGATTTGATTGTCTGCAATATTACAGACACCCTGGACGACAGAGATTTTGAACGTGCCAGATTTTTCAAAAAAGGCACTCCATTATAACATGAATACCGGCCATGTGGCAGGGATGATATAGAACGCTTTTTAGATCATCTGGCAAATGAACCGACTGCATGGGAACAGGTACCGGAAACCGGTTATTATATCCTTATCTACTGCCCTGCAGAAGACCGTGTAGCACCTAAGCAGGATTAAGCCGCTGGATTCTCTGTATGTTATTTTAGATCCGGCAGACATTCCTGCATAATAAACGCACAAAATCTAAGGAGAAAATCAATGAATATAAGAGAACTGTCAATAGACTTGGAGACCTACAGCGATGTGGACATATCCAAATGCGGTGTGTACAAATACGCTGAGTCTGATCATTTTGAGATACTGCTCTTCGATGTTTCTGTGGACAATTTGCTTGTTACTGTGTATGACCTTACTGCAGGTGATGTAATCCCTCTGGAAATCTTAGATGCACTATCTGACGATACGGTAACAAAATGGGCATTCAATGCTTCTTTTGAACGAATATGTTTATCAAACTGGCTACGCAAGCACCATCCGGAATATTTCAAAAGCTACAATCATAAAGAGGACCCAGTTCATAATTATATGAACCCTGTTTCATGGAGATGTACCATGATATGGTCTGCTTATATGGGACTCCCTCTATCTTTGGAAGGTGCCGGGATGGTGTTACGATTACAGAACCAGAAAATGAAGGAAGGCAAGGATTTGATCCGTTACTTCTGCTCTCCCTGCAAAGCCACCAAAGCCAATGGCGGCAGAACCAGAAATCTTCCTGGACATGCCCCGGATAAATGGGAACTGTTCAAAGCATACAGTGGCAGGGATGTGGAAGTAGAACTTGCCATCAAGCAGAAACTGTCAAAATTCCCTGTTCCTGATTTTGTCTGGGATGAATAAATTCTTGACCAGGAAATCAATGATCGGGGGATTTTGCTGGATATGGATGTGGTGGAGAATGCCATTGCTTTTGATGAAAAATCAAAATCTGCACTAATGATTACCATGCAGAATATCACAAATCTTGATAACCCAAACAGCGTAGCCCAGATGAAACAATGGCTCTCGGAAAATGGTGTCGAAATGGAAACTCTGGGAAAGAAAGAAGTGGCCAAACTGATTAAATCTCAAGATGAGTATGACAATGACAGCATAACTGAGGCCCTAAAGCTCCGTCTGCAACTTGCAAAATCATCTGTGAAGAAATACAAGGCAATGCAGAATGCAGTGTGTAAGGATGGACGTGCTCATGGGATGTTTCAATTCTACGGTGCCAACCGTTCCGGACGCTGGGCTGGCAGGCTCATTCAATTACAGAACCTGCCACAAAACCATATGTCCGATTTGGCAGAAGCACGGGAGTTTGTAAGAACTGGGGATTATGATACCATGCAACTTCTCTATGACGATATTCCGGATGCCTTAAGCCAGCTCATCCGTACTGCTTTTATCACAAGACCCGGATATAAATTTGTAGTCAGTGACTACTCTGCCATTGAGACCAGAGTGCTTGCACATCTCGCTGGAGAATCCTGGCGTTCCAAAGTATTTGCAGAACAGAAAGACATCTATTGTGCATCCGCAAGCCAGATGTTTGGTGTTCCTGTAGAAATCATTGTGTAAACTCCCATCTTAGACAGAAGGGTAAAATCGCAAACTTGCACTTGGATATGGCGGCTCTGTCGGAGCATTGAAATCTATGGGTGCATTGGAAATGGGATTGACAGAAGAAGAGCTACAGCCATTGGTCTACTCTTGGCGAGAATCCACCCCAATGATAACTGCATTCTGGTGGGATGTGGATGCCGCTGTAAAAGCAGCAATCAAGCAACGAACCACCATAGAAGTCCGTGGCATCCGTTTCACATATAAAAGTGGTATGCTTCTCATCAGACTTCCTTCCGGAAGAATGCTCATTTATGTGAAACCACGCATTGGAGAGAACAAATTTGGTGGAGAGTCTGTTACTTATAATGGAGCATTGGTGCCACAAAGAAATGGGAGCGAATTGAATCCTATGGTCCAAAATTTGTGGAAAATATCGTACAGGCAATTTCCAGAGACCTTCTATGCTATGCCATGCACAATCTTTTAGCTTGGCAGATTTGCGGACACGTCCATGATGAACTTATCATTGAATGCCCGGAAAACACTGACATGAATGAAATCTGTTCCGTTATGGGAAAATCTCCTGCATGGAGGCCAGACCTCCTAATTCGCGGAGATGGGTACGAGACATCATTTTAAGAAAAAGACTAGCAAAAAAAGATGGGGACTTTCCCTGCCCTGCACTATCAAAAATAGTAGTACTTCCACATTAGTGGTTTTGGGGGCAAAGAAGTATCCCCATCCTTTTAATTTTCAGTTGTGTCAGTAAACTGCGGAGTTCCACCTATACCATAAAACTTCTCATAGAACTGTTTCAGTTTTTCAATAACTGTCTTTTTCTTATTAGCACGATTGCTGCCACCAAATCTGCTGACAGGAGGCATTAATCTATCAATGTCAGTTCCAACAGTTTTTACTTCGCCTTCACGGAATGCGTTCTCAAGGAAAGTACGAGTTTCGACCGGCTTAAGACGTTCTTCTTTTATTATGGTATTCAGTTCATTTTCTCTCATTTCAACAACATAATTTTGCCATTCTATTAGAACATCATCTACATCATTAATTCCATGAAGGAATGTTTCTATCAGTTCCTTTTTGCTACGAAGTTCTGGACTTGCATCAACGGCCTTTTTAATTGTAATGAGAATTTCCTTATCTTCACAATGTGCGTCGTGATATTTCTTTACCAACATCAAAATGTAATCGATGTTGATTTCCACCTGCTTGATAAGTTCAACTTCAAAAACAATGTCATCCGTTATATCAGAAAGCTCGCCCTGTTCTCGTTTGCGTTTCCATTCATCCCTTAAATCCTGATAACGTCCGAGATAATCCTGCAAATCTCTATCTGTGATTAACTCTTTCTCCTTGAACTCATCAAATGCTACTAATAGATTTCTCATACGAAGGATCGCACCAAAGAGTGAAATGAAATCCTTTTGATTCTGTTCCCCAACAATCTGCGTCTCATACAATGGAAACTTCGTGTTAAGTTCTTCTATCATATCGATATAACCCGGCATTTGTTTTCCCTCTACAGATTCATACCCATAATAGTAATCTTTAAAACTCTGCATCAGAACAATCCCGCCTGCCCCCTCGTCTCCAAATGTAGAAATAGCAGAATCAACTCTCTTCTGGAGATTTCTAAAGCACACAATATTACCAAAGGTTTTGATGCTATTCAAAATTCGGTTCGTTCTACTAAATGCCTGAATAAGACCATGCGACCTTAGATTTTTATCAACCCATAATGTATTAAGCGTTGTAGCATCAAAACCTGTAAGGAACATATTTACTACAATGAGCATATCCAATTCCTTATTCTTCATTCTGAGCGATACGTCTTTATAATAGCTTTGGAACCTGTCCGATGAAGTATCATAATTCGTATGGAACATGAGGTTGTAATCATTGATAGCACCTTCCAAGAAGTCTCTCGCAGTTTTGCTTAATTGAGATGTATCTTCTGGATTTTCTTCTTCCAGAATGTCCTCCTGTTCCTCTTCATTCGCACTGTAACTATATATTACAGCAATCTTCAAATCCTTTGTAGGGTCTGCCTTAATTTGGTTGCGAAATTCCTCATAGTAGGCTTTTGCCATTTCAACCGAAGAAACTGCAAAAATAGAGTTAAATCCACTCAGTCTTTGCTTTTGTTTAATCTCTTCAATCTTACCCCTTTCAGCAAATGCAACCTCCGCAATATTAATTAAGGAGTTGTAGACATATGACTTGTCCCCACGATAGGTCTTTTGGTCGAAATGCTCCAAAATATAGCTTGTAATTTTCTTGATACGCTGCGGATCCTCAAATGCTTTCTTCCTGTCAATATCACGAACCATTTCATCATCGATATCCGGCTCGCTCTTCATCGTCTGATGGTATTCCACCTTAAACGGAAGTACATTCTTATCATTAATAGCATCCACAATTGTATAGGTATGCAACTGGTCACCGAATGTCTGCTCCGTGGTTGTAAATTTAGCATTTCTTATAGAGCCAATATTCGCAGGAAAAATCGGAGTTCCAGTAAATCCAAACATATAGTATTTTTTGAAACTCGATACAATGGCTGCGTGCATATCACCGAATTGACTTCGATGGCATTCGTCAAAAATGATGACAACCTGCTTGGTAAACACCGGATGGTCTTTCGGGAACTTCTTTATAAAAGATGACAGTTTCTGTATCGTGGTAATAATAATCTTGGACTTGCTATTTTTTAACTGTTTCTCAAGCACCTTCGTAGATGAGTTGCTGTCGGCTGCACCACTTTCAAATCTATCATATTCTTTCATTGTCTGATAGTCCAAATCTTTACGGTCTACCACAAACAACACTTTGTCTATAAACGAAAGGTTTGAAGCCAATCGAGCAGTCTTGAAGGAAGTCAATGTTTTTCCACTACCTGTTGTATGCCATATATATCCACCTGCGGCTATATCCCCATACTTCTTGTAATTATGAGCAATCTCGATTCTGTTAAGAATTCTTTCCGTTGCAGTAATCTGATATGGTCTCATAACCATCAGCATATTTTCCGACGTGAAAACACAATATTTCGTTAAAATATTTAGGATTGTATGCTTTGCAAAAAAAGTCTTTGTAAAGTCAATCAAATCTGGGATAACACGGTTTTTTCCGTCTGCCCAGAAAGAAGTAAATTCAAAACTATTACTTGTCTTTCCCTTCTTCGTTTTTGATGCTTCTGAATCCTTGATTGCGTTATATCTGGTGCTGTTTGAGTAGTATTTTGTGTTTGTGCCATTTGAAATGACATAAATCTGCACATACTCAAACAAGCCATATCCGTCACTAAATGAATCTCGTTCATATCGGTTAATCTGATTAAATGCCTCACGAATTGGAATACCTCTTCGCTTCAACTCAATATGTACCAATGGGAATCCGTTCACTAATACAGTAACATCGTACCTATTATCATGCCTTGCACCTTGGTCTGTTGTGACCACATACTGGTTGATTACCTGCAACCTGTTATTGTGAGTATTCTTCCTATCAATGAGCGTGATATTTTTTGACATATTATCATCACGCTTTAAAACCTGTACATTGTCCTCTTGGATTTTACGGGTTTTCTCAACCACACCATCGTTACCGTTGGCAATACAGTCTTTGAAAAATCTCTCCCATTCTGTATCCGAGAACCTATAATCGTTCAGTTCCTCAAGCTGCTTACGGATATTCGCAACCATGCCCGCCTCGGTGTGAATTTGCAGATACTCATATCCTTGCTCCGTGAGCATTCGAATAAATTCTTTCTCTAACGCTGCCTCACTTTGATAAGCATCAGAACGCTGTTTCACAGGCTCATATTGTGTAACCACAGTATTTTCATTTGTCTCTGCGACTATATTAAAATATGGCACGTTCGTTCTCCTCCTTTATCGCTTTTGTCTTAGGCAGTTGCTTGGTCTGTCGCATTCATATTGATAGTTCACAAAACTTTTCAAACTGCATCTACCATCTTTTCTGTACACGCAATCATTTTCCGGCAACTGTTCTCTCTCTTTTATCTTCTTCTCATCTTTGAGTTTCACATTCAGAGTTCCTGCTTTTCCATATTCAATGAAGAGAAAAGAGGACATGGAATGCAACAAAGTATTAATCGCACTATTCCCACTGCTTACTACTCTGAATTTCTCCAATGCATTTATGTCCAATGATTCTATGGATACCAACTTGAAGTATACGGTCGGATATGTAAACTTCTGAAATAATTCTTCTTCATAATAATCCGGATATCCTTCTTTTGGTTTTTCATATGCTACTTCACTTATTTCACACAGATATGCCGCCCCTCTTGAATATAACACAATTGACGGTTTCTCCGCCTCTAAAATAGCCTCAATAGACTTTTTCGATGGAACGGTACCTAATTTCCCGAACCAGCAATAGCCAAGTTCCTCAGCCTTTTCCTGATGTAACTCTATGCAGTTTTGTATAATCTGCTTTCCATAACGCAAGACCAGAAGTTTTTGCCCTTGCTGTAGTCCGTTTATCATTTTCTATTCCACCTTCTCAATTTCTTTAAATGTAAGCAGCTTATCCCTGTAATACTCATATTGTTTCTGACGAGCATTGATTTCTGCAGGAAGCCCTTCAGAAATATCAGTGCATAATGTATCAAATCGGTCAAGAATTTCAACAATTCTTTTTTGCTCCTCTAATGATGGCAACGGTATCTCAATCATATTCAAATTCTTTTGATTCAATTTAGGCTGTGCTGCCCCTGTAATGTAGTAAGATAAATCAATTGAATTCAAATAAATTTCTACATACCTTCTTGTCGCATATTCATCGAATTTTAGGACATGAGCATGATTATTTACCCATGTTTTTCCCGTAATTGAGAACGCAATCGGTGTAACTCTTGCAGTTAAATTTGCGCCATCTTCAGAAACCAATAAATAATCTCCATCAAAAATATAATCTTTTACATAATCAACAATTCCTGACGCACCGTAATATGGAACATTACCTTTCTCTCTGTTACCACTGGTAACTGGCTTTCTTTGAGAATCACAATTAATTGAAATATCCTCCAATGTTACTGGTGCATACACAAACACATACTGGATGAGTTTAATTATGCTCTGTCTGTCTGTCTGTCTGTCTGTCTGTCTGGAGATTATCTGGCCCGTTGCAGCATATGTCAACAGTGCATCTCTATAAGATTCGTATTGCTTTTGACGGGCGTTAATTTCAGCGGGCAAGCCAATATTTAAGTCAGCACAGATAGAGTCAAAGTTGTCTAATACTTCGACTAATCTAATTTGCACATCTCTTGTAGGCAATAGTACTGGAAACTCTCTTAACGCTGTCAAGCTAAGGTATTTGGGTGCCGTCCCCTTTATATTTTCAGCAATATACTTTTTCGCAATGCCACAAGACAAATAATGCATAAGATACTTAGCCATTACCTCATCTTCCGACTTAATTAAACCGATATTTTTAATTGCGTAGTTTATAGGTTCTTTAGCAACCACCATTTCTCCAATCGTTCCAATCATCGAAAATAATATGTTGTTGTCATCCACCTTACTTCTTTGGTTAACCGATATATAGTCTTCTTTAGAAATTAAGTAACAGGATGTCATATCCAATTTACCATCAGTAATATTTTTCGATGTTACTAATGGATATCCTTCATTGGACTGTTTTGGCGAATCGTGCGTCCCATCCCTTACATCTACTATTTCTGACAATTTTTTTGTCTTTATAGTTCCTACATTTTTATCTAATAAAGTGTCTCTGTAAAATTCATACTGCTTCTTACGAGCAGTAAGCTCGGCTATAAGCTCGGCTATAAGTAACGTGAAAGAGTCCAAAATATGGACTATTTCACGTTGTACCTCCAAAGGAGGTACAGGGAGTTCAAACTCCTCTGTTACCTTAAGTGAAATTTGCGGCAATGACCCCATGCCGGAAGCTGCATCTCTAAAGATATTCATATTGTTTTTCAAAACATGATACAAATACCTCACTTCTATTTCCGTGTCAGCAGTATAGGCCCACATCTCATTCTTGAAAGTAAAAGGTTTGTCATAATATATGACGTCAATAATACCCCTAGACTGCACTAACACCGCAGGAACCCTTGTAATGTTAGCTTTTGGAATATCCTCCTCAAATGCATCTATTACAGTTTTTCCTCCTGCAAAGATTCTAACAGCACCATCCGGATTATCTATCTCCTTCATTTTTGCCGCAGTAATCGGTGTCCCCTTTAATCGTTTATATGTGTCTTTTATTTTCTTTCGTTCAACACCATTAGGGCATAACTCATTAATCAAATCATCCCACTTACTCATAAATTACACCTCTATTTCTGCAATAATCTTGTCGATTTCATCACGCAGTTCCTGTTCGCGGGCAACGATTCTCTTAATTTCAGCATTGAGTTCATTAATATCAATTTTTTCTCTTGTATCCTCAACCTCAACATAAGTCGATACAGAAAGATTAAATGAATTTTCTGCAATTTCATTGTAACTTGCCAAATGAGAAAAATGAGGAATGTCTTCTCTGCTGCTGAAAACATCAACAATACGGTTGATATTATCCGGAGTCAATTTATTGTTGTTCGTAACCTTTATACACTCATTACTTGCATCAATGAATAAAGTCTTGTTATCCACCTTATTTTTCTTCATTACCATGATACAAGTTGCAATTGATGTTCCAAAGAAGAGATTACTTGGAAGTTGAATGACACAATCCACATAGTTATTATCAATTAAATACTTACGGATTTTCTGTTCCGCACCGCCTCTATACATGATGCCGGGGAAACATACAATAGTTGCTGTTCCGTTGGACGCAAGCCATGAAAGGCTGTGCATGATAAATGCCAAGTCCGCTTTGCTCTTAGGAGCCAAGACACCAGCCGGAGAGAATCGCGGGTCATTGATTAACAAGGGATTCTCGTCTCCTGCCCACTTGATGGAATACGGAGGATTCGAAACAATAAGTTCAAACGGTTCATCATCCCAATGCTGTGGATTTGTTAATGTGTCATCGCACTCAATATCAAATTTATCGAACCCGATATCATGCAGGAACATATTGATACGGCATAGGTTGTATGTAGTGATATTGATTTCCTGTCCGTAAAATCCTGTCTTAACTGCATCTTTCCCAAGAATCTTCTCTGCTTTTAAAAGTAACGAGCCGGATCCACACGCAGGATCATATACCTTGTTAACAGATGTTTTTCCTACGGTTCCCAAACGAGTAAGCAGTTCTGATACATCCGCAGGGGTAAAAAATTCTCCCCCAGACTTTCCTGCGTTTGATGCATACATTGTCATCAAATATTCATAGGCATCTCCAAACGCATCAATATCATGGTCCTTTACCGAACCAAGATTCATGTCCGCTACACCGTTAAGCAATTTTACCAAGCGTTCATTTCTCTTTGCCACTGTCGAACCAAGTTTATTGCTATTAACATCAAAGTCATCAAACAATCCGGCAAAGCTTCCTTCAGATTCACTTCCTTTTGCCGATTCTTCAATGTTCTGGAATATCATCTCAAGGAACACATTGAGGTTCTCCTTTACATTCTTAGGCTTTCCCTCACAGTCAATAAAAACAGCCTTATCATTAGAGCAATTTTTATGTACATTACAAAAAAGTTCACTTGGTGGAATAAAAAATCCCTTTTCTTCAACAAGACCTTCCTTTGCTTCCTTCGCCTCATCATCATGCATCTTTGCATAATCAAAATCCGTGTTACCGGCTTCTATCTCGCCTTGGTTAACATAAGCAGCGAGGTTCTCAGAGATGTATCTATAGAACATAGTCCCAAGAACATAATTCTTGAAATCCCATCCATCCACCGCGCCTCTTAATTCATCGGCTATTGCCCAAATTGCACGATGCAGAGTTTCTCTCTCTTGCTCTTTCTTGTTATCAATTGCCATCTTCCTGACCTCCATTATTTTTATCTGCATCTGCACTCTTTCCGCTTTCAATCCAAGCATCTACTTCTGACACTCGGAATCGATATTGTCTTCCGACCTTATGAAAGGGAATCGTGTCCTTTTTTATCCAATTTCGTATTGTATCTTTGCTACACCCAAGGTGGTTAGCAATCTCCTGAAGAGTGTACCATCTTTCCAAATTATCCATAATCTACTCCTTATCTGTACCCGCTATTGTAATAAGCACTTTTAAGTTGTCTGTGGTAACTTTTCATTTTATTAAAAACTTTAACTGTTTCTGAACTATGTTTCATCACATTTTTCGCATAGTCCATAAATGCATCCGGGTCATCATAAATTGCAAATGGCTCTATATACGCCTCAATTCCGAAATCAATCAGCAACCTATTCTCATATATCAAATAGCCGCAATCTTCTCCGTTCTTACTCTGTTCACTAAAGAAATCATAGACATCCTGCGGTCTTGAATCTATAAGCAACACTTTATTCCCGTTGACCGAATTTTCCTGTCCTATAATTCTTCGACCTGTTCTATAGTCAAAAGTATGTCCTCCAACATAATCAGCGTAAAGAGTAAAGGTATAATCATGTTCAATGCCGATTTCACGCAAGACATAATCCACCAATATCGACTTTGCATAATTCTCTATCCTTGGATAGAGAATTCCGCTTGCATTCATCTGTTTACGATGGAAATCCACTATCAATGTGTCTATTTCTTCGATAAACACACCATTGAAACAATGCTGTAGAAATCCTAAAAACGACTGAGTTTCATCTTTCACAAAAATATCATCCAAAAAAGGTTTTAGTAAAAACAACTTAAACTTGTCTTCCACTTTTCCCTTTAACATATCCAAGCCGCTAAATGACTCCAGTTGACCATATGGTACATTTCGAAGCGAATTGCTAAGTTTTTTCATTTCATCTGTATTGGATTTAGCATAGTATTGGGTAAACAAATATTCCTGAAATCCCGGGTCAATATAGAAAATATCATATGCTTTTTCATACATGATGCAGGCGGTAGAGCAGACATCATGCTTAAAATTCTTTACTTTCATTTTTCCCGGATTTTTAAACTTGTGATGCTTATCCAACATATTAAAATAAGTATCAAACTCCGAGTTACTCAGTGATAATTTACCGTCTCTATAGGTGTATGCACAAAACTGTTCAAAAACTTCTGAAAACTGCTCTGCATCGTCCACGCTTTTGAACACTCTATCGTATGGTTTCTTATTATCATCATGCCCAGACAAAAGAGCCTCATATGTAACTTTATAGAACAACACGCGGTCAGAACTAAATCTGCCGTATTGAGAATAGTTCATTGTTACATAGGTCAGTAACAACGGATGAGATGCAAAAATACCATCTTTCTGCAGAAAACCGTGTTGGATATAGTCCATAACAGTTTCTTTCGCCTCCAAGTCATTATTATATGTTAGGATTTTTTCTATAAGTTTTTCAGATTGTTCCGTATCAAACGGCCACACATATAGCCTTGTGTAACCGTGTATTCCACTAAGAGCATCATTATTTCTTGATGTAATTAGAATCTGCACATCTTCATATTTTTCACTAAATTTCTCAAACTGCTCAAGAAACACATCGACTTCCGATGGGTCAATCTCATCAAATCCATCTAACAACAGTTTTATTCTGCCTGTTAACAACAAACTCTGCGCTATTTCGGATGTAAATTTCTCATCTCTTGAGTGTACAGACTCCACAATAAAATCAAACAAATTATCACTATTCTTAAAATGACGTAATTCAATAAATATTGGCAACTCGCCAGTTTGTGGGTATTCTTCTGCTGCCACAAGGAAAAGATGCTGTAGCATAAGTGATTTTCCACAGCCTCCACTTCCTATAAGCAGAGTTCTATTATTGTCATAATCTTCAAGACCACGTTTTGTTTTATGTATATCTTTGATTGCCTGTAAGGTAGGATTATCCAAATAGGTAGTTGTAATCTCCTTTTTGTCTGCGAATACTCGTTCTGATTCGCCAATTATATTGCACACGAAAAATTCTTCCAATGGAACTTCCGTGCCACCAATCAATCGCATCACACCGTAGCGTTGTGATGCTTTCTTTGTATATTCCACAAAATCAGATTTAATATTGCCTGAACGATAAATATCTGCAAGTATCTCTTGTCCTGTTCCCTTACCATCAATAATTGCCTTAAATTGCTGTGCTACCGCTACGCACAGCAATTCTTTATTTACTTGCTCCGTACCCGGACTGTTTATGCCGAAATTAACCAACAGACCTCTTACATTTCTATCATCAATTGTATCATGTAAGACCTCTACTACTTTATCCTCATCAAATTCTTTTCTTAGATTTGACCAATGGTTACGCGGTGAAGAAGAACCCTGAAACCATTTGTCATAACTCGAATCATCCCCCGGCAGTTTCTCTCTGCTTTTATCAGTTTGAAGAACTGTCTCTACAAAAAAGCGTGGAATTTCACAAGTCGTATATTGACCCTTTAAATATCCATCCTTTTCGCCAATATAAAAAGCCTGAAAAAATTCAAAATATTTCACTGGCTTTCTCCTCCTTCTGTAACTTTCTATGTCTTTCGATAAGATTCCGTAAACATTCTATTCCCTTCCATAAAGGCTCTATCCCACATTCCGTGCCAAAAATTCCTTAATATTCTAAAATATAAGTGTGCGGGGTAGTAGGTGTATATTTCACAATCCATACGATTTATTCATAGTTATTCCTACTTATTATACACTTTTTTACCCCCAAACACAATATGGGTAGAAAAATATTCCCCCAAGTCCTGAGCGATGACTTTATAAACTGCTTGCTGATATCTGACTCGCCCGACGGGGCCTTGTTCCAAAGGGTCTCCTATCAGCACAACTGAATACAGAAGCTGTCAGTCTGATTGGAACAACTGACCTAACCCATTGGAGGATTCCGTTTGGGACGGTCATCTGTGCTCTTTTTCAGACTGTTTTGCCAAGGTCTCCTCCAAGCAAACCTATGGAGGAAAATCTTATGGCAAACACAGTAGTAACCCCTTATAAGTACAGCACCAGAACAGCAGTTGACGGAGCAACACTTGAACCAGGGCAAGTAATGGTACCTTGTTGGCTCCAAGATGGGTACAAATTAAATGCAGAAGAGAAAAAGCGTTGTACCTTCATCCGTTACGGCAAATTTAAATTCCATATCGGCTTCATTCCTATAAGAATTGAAGGATATGAAACTTACATGGCAGGATTCAACAAAGAAATCAATGATTACATGAAGGAACGCAGAGAAGGTCGATGCATTATTGGCTACAAGGCAAACGGCGAACCAATCTGCTGCCCTAAATCTAAGCGCTGCAAAGGATGTGAAAGTCGATATGACCAGAGAATCAAACGTTACAATCTATTCAAGGACCGTTTCGACATTCTTTCTTTGGACTACTGTTATGAGGATGAAGAATTTGATGTAGCTGATGAAAATGTAGAATCTCCAGAGACTATCGCATGTGCATCTGAGGACTTGACAGAAGAAGAACTCAATACGCTTGTTCTTGCCCATTTTGAGCAGGAAAATCCTCGTTACGCCACTATCATCAAACTCAGTAAACAGAACCTTCCTATCGAAGAAATCTGTGAGGCAATCAAACTTAAGCCAAGCCGTGGGCGTGAAGAAATCAACAACGCATACAACGCTCTTTGCGATTATTTGAACCTTGGCACCTATAAAATCAAGAAAAAGAGCAGATAACATCTGCCCCAAACAGCACGGAAGCAACAGTACCACTACGGTACTGCCGCTCCCTTTTAATGTTTTAAAACTGGCTTTCTGCCATTAAGTTGAAATTCATCATGCCCTTGTATGTCTCTGATTGCTTTCTTCAATGTCCTGCATTTTGAATGGCTATGATATGGGTCTGATGCATGATGCTTATGAAAAACTATGACCTGCTCCCTATCCGGAAGTTCAATACTATGAAGATACCAAATATGTTTTGTATTTTTGAACATAAGTGTTACATCATACTCATTCGCCATGATAATCGAAAAATATTTTTTATCAATGGTTTCAAGTTCCTTAGTGCTAAACAATACTCATCCCTCTTTTCTCAAAATACAAATCCAATGCTTCTTCCAATATACCCTGTACATCTTTTGCTGACACATTTGAGAAATATTTGCTATATACTTTTGCTGGGATTTTCACACTTACTGGTTTCTTCGTTTCAGCTGTTTCCACCGGCTTATCTACACCAAGTAATTTTTGTATATTTTCCTCTGTGACAGAACCATCTGCCAATCTAAGTTCCTTCGCAATTCCAGTATTCAGCTTCACACAATTCTTCTCCATTGCTTCTTTCACAATCACTTGTTCATCCTCTGCTAAATAGGATAACTCCACACCAACCACCAGTGCCAGAGCACCATCATCCAGCATTACCTTAAATTCTGGAATCAGATTATTACATCTGTTATATCTCGCAATGTTACGTCCAGTCATTCCATAATTTTCCCCAATGGAATCTCTGCTCTTTGACCTGTGGACATCATGTCCACAAGTCAAAGATGTATCCACACCATTCAGCATTGCAGTCTCTTCCAGAATGTCATTTCTTCTGCCCTGACACATGACTTTCTCATATCTCTCTGTCAATACTGCTACCTTTTCTGACGGTAAAAGTTCATCAAAAGACCGCTGTAACATATTGGTCTCTATCACACAAACATAGGCTTCTCTCTCGGTCAAATTATCTTTGATGATTGCTGGAATTTCTTTGATGCCAGCAATCTTCGCAGCATTCCAACGATTGTGGCCGGATAACATTTCATATCCTCCATCCTTTTTCTGTACAATTACCAGAATGAGTATACCATGCTCTCTAACACTCTCCACCATATCATCAAGACGCTTTCCCTCATACAATCGAAACGGATGATTATGAAATAGAATTACTTTTTTTACAGAAATCATCGTCTAACCGAAATCAACCTAATTTGTCATTCCCTCTGGTGGACTAATCAAGTCCACCGCATCCTGAAACATTTTTCTTTTTGGTGCATTATTTTTCATCTGCAATCACCTCCTTCGCTAAATTCTGATACATTTTACAAGCCTTTGTTCTCGGTGCATACTCTAATAATGGTTCTCCATAATATACAGATTCACCAACCTTTATGTTTCTCGGAATCTTACTATTAAAAATACGGGGTTTCCCATTGAATTGATCTTCTACTTCTTGTGTAATGACTTTACAAAGATTGGTTCGCTCTTCACACATAGTCAGAAGAATCCCAGACACCTCTAATCTGGAGTTAATTCGGTTCTTAATTTTCTTAACTGTTCCTAAATAGTCTTCCAATCCCGTCATTGCCCAAAACTGTGTATCAGCAGCTATTATCAATTCGTCTGCAACAGACAGAGCATTGATTGTTAATGCATTCAATGAAGGGCATGTATCAATCAGAATGTAATCATATTCTTTTCTAAATGGTTCCAATATGCATGCCAGAATCTTCTCTGCACCCATTTCTAATCTTGATTTCGCATCCACAGCAGACAGCATCTGTGATGATGGTATAAAGTCAACTCCATTTCTGTTAATTATGTACTCAGCCGGATTTGGCTGTTCTTCTTTGTCCATTTGGTTCAGCATTAGATCTCCAATACTGATTTTCACTGTTTTCATATTCTCCACAACACATTTAGTGATATTAGCAGACCCATCAAAATCCACCATCAAAACATTTTTTCCTAATTTCTTCAATGAATATGCCAGATTGTAAGTGGAGACGGACTTGCCGACTCCACCTTTCATGGCACCCAGTACGATAATCTTTGCCATAATTACTTTCTCCCCTTCTTGCCAAAACATTTACAATCTTCTGCTACTATCATGCACTGTCCACACGGGGTATGGTATTCCACCATTTCCGGTTCTCTCGGAGTGATAATCAACTTCCCATTCTCACATTCCACCTGAATCAGACCACAGACATCAAAACCAGTTTCTTTCAACCAATCTCCTTTAATGATAATAGATGGTGTTCTTTTATAGTTGTATCCGCTTGCCTCATATACTTTCATTTTTCTGAATTTCTTAAATGCCATAATATTGCCTCCTTAGATTTGCCTTATTTTAGATTAGAATTACAGACCTTGTATTGAATACAGAATCATCCAAGAATTTGTGTTATCAGCCCAACGGCACTACCTCCCTTACACGAAAAAAAGAACTGCCAACACTTCATCGTGTTAACAGTTCTTCTGTAAGTTCGGTTTATTATGTTTTATTTTTCTTCGTTCTTATTCCTATGGTAATCTTCCATATTGATGCTTAAGTCTACGTAAGAATCGGGCTTAGATTTTCGGTTGCTCAAGAGACACACAGTCTCGACATGATTGTCATTGTCCAAACTTATATGTACACTGTCTCCTTAAAATTATTCTTTAATTTTGTCATTTACATAAGTGCATATTTTCCCTATCAATTATTACCTTTACTTCATTGTGTTGTGGATATTTTTAATGTTTTCCAAATACTCCTCTTCAACCGGCGACAAGTTCTGTACCTGATATTTTCTATATTCTTTTGTTGCTTTCTCAATTGCCTGTGCATGACTAATCGTTCCGGCTCCCTGTAACACCTTTTCACCTGTAGTTTTTAAAACATTATCAAGATGCTCCACGTAATCTGCCATATACATAGGATTATGACGCATAGCCTGAATCTCGGCAAAATCAAAGTATCCCGATACGATATTATTTAAAATTTTTAATTCCTCATCATTAAGATAATTCTTTGCAATACTAATATCTTTTAATGCCGGAAAATCACCCGAAAAGCTTTTTAATCCCATAAAAGGCTGATCGGCATCCACACGCTCATATATTACTTCCGCTGCTGTATGTCCATGCGCTGCATAGTGTAACTTGTTTTGCACCATTTTAAAGAATGCAATGGATTCACTACTCTTGGGATTATAATCAACACTTGTCGCATACAAATCGAGCACTTGACGATACATAACCTTTTCAGACGATCGGATATCCCGTATGCGGTCTAATAACTCTTTCCAGTAGTTTCCACCACCCAGTTTTTTCAACCGCTCATCATCCATTGTAAAGCCTTTTACCATATATTCTTTTAATCGTTCGGTAGCCCACCGCCGAAAATTTGTGGCGATTTTGGATTTTACTCTATATCCAAGGGATATAATCATATCAAGATTATAATATGGCCGTTCTCTTGATACCTCACGATTTCCTTCTTTTCTAACCTGTCGGAATTTCCGACAGGTTGAACTTTCATTAAGTTCTCCCTCTTCATAAATATGCTTTATATGCTCTACTATATTAGTTCTTGATGTCTGGAATAAATCAGCCATTTGCTGCTGTGTCAACCATACTGTTTCATCCTGAATTTTAACTTCTATGTTTGTCAAACCATCTTCAGTCTGATATATCAGAATTTCCCCATAATTATCCAATTACACTGTCCTCCCTTATTTTTTAATGTACACCCGCTATAATTCATATTTATTTTTGCTGTTTAAATATTATTGTGGGATTTTTCCCATGTACTCTTTCTATTAATTCATCTTGTTTTATGACTTTAACTAAGTTTGCAATCTGACTCGCCATAGTCTCTTGATTATAATAGAAAATAGTTGTTGTCGTATCTGGAGCAAGAATTAGTTCTTTTAAAATATCTTTATCGGTAACATCTAAGGAATGACCTATTATGTATAAATTGTTTTGTATCGGATTTCCTTTTGCAAATCTAATACTATTATCCGCAATAAGACTTACCCAATCTTTATATTCGCTCCCGGTTTTCTTGTAAATACGCTGAAAGAATTTTTTAAACTGTATAAAATCTACATTGACGTTCTTTTCATCTCCCTTTAAATACTCATCTATTCCAACTACCATATTACAAGATTCAACATCACTATCCTTTTTAGCTTCACCATGAATATAACTAACATTCATATCTTCTCTATACATTCTCTGAAATGTATTCGTATAATTAAACGATAAAACATTATTTAATTGTGGAGCCAATTCTTCTATGTCTGGCAATTTATTTGTAATGTCTTTTTTGTTAATATACACAACAAGATAAATTTCCAAACATCTTATAAGTCTCTTTAAATCAAGCAGTAAATCCTTTTTTATTTTTGCTATGTACTCTCGACTGAAAATATACTTACCCGAACTCACACTTCTTTTACAAGATTGAAGAAATGATTTTATCCTTTCTGTTACTTCCCCACCAATTTCTATTGTCCCTTTTTCAACTTTTACATTTCCATAAACAGTCTTTTTTATGTCATCAAAGTCTTTCACAATTTCTGAAATTTCGCTTTCAAAATCAATCCAACCATCTTTTCCTTCTACCTTTCGACTTTCATATACGTTAAAGAAGTACTGTATCCACATATTATTTTCTACAAGGTCTTTAATCTCTTTAAAAATATCAGGGTTTTTATCACTTAAATTTCCTAATTCTTCTACAATAGGTTTTTCTTCCTCGGAAGCCTTCTCCCATTCTTCCTTAAAAGTTTTTTTATTTAACCCTATCTCCTTACATCTTTCAAATACTTCTACAAACTTCAAAAAATGCTCATATTTAGTTGGTAAACCGTGAGCTATATCAAATCCATTTCCAAGAACAAGTATATTCATACATCTTCTCCTGTCGTAATCTTTATAGATTAATTCTACATCATTATATATCAGTTTTTACGAATATTGAAGCATTTACAAAATGGGCCTAAAATAAGTTAGCTAATCATCTTAAACTCCCTCAAAGCTTCCTCAATCAGCCTTTCCTTATCCACTGGACACTTCAGTTTCTTCGCATCCTCTGACTTCGCTTTATTATAATTCTCCCTCTCTACAATCCCATGCTTTTCCTTAACCTGAGCAATATACAGTGAAGAAACCTTCACACCATGTTTCTCAAAAATATAATCCCTAATCTCCTGATAAGTTGCTTTCGCTTCTGAAGCAGTTAAATCCAGTTCATCCATCTTCAATTCCACTTCAATATGTTTGTTCGTTTTAAGTTTGGAAAGCAAGACGGCGGTTTCAACGGTAGTACCGTTTTCCCACAAAAGTTTCCTTATCTCCCGTCCGTCACGATAAATCGGAAAATTGAACTCTATCGACTTCAAAACCCTATCCGATGTACCGTTGGGGTATATCTGGATTTCTTTAATCAGATAGGAAACAAGGCTTTTCTTTTCCTCGTCACTTATTATAGCATAAAGCTTGTTAAAGTTCTCCATAATTCTGTAAACATTCTCAAGTGTGATTGCTTCCATTTCAATAGAATTTCTTCGCAATTTTGCATCTTCAACTAGTTCTTCCAACTCTACTATGGTATCATATAACCCATCCAGTCTGATTGTCATATCGTGAATTTTTCGCTCTCGATATTTTGCATCAACAGGAAGATTGTCAATTTCCCGTTCCAGACGGGCTTTGTTCAAATCAACCTCTTTCAGCTTACTTTCATAATTTGCAAGCTCTTTATCTATTTTTCTCGTATCGGTCTGAACACCAAATCTTTTTTTGATTTCTTTTGCCAAACTCTTATCACTTACCAACTCTCTAATTGCTTCAATGACAAGCGGCTCAATATCAGTTTTTCTTAATGATGCCTTATACTCGCAATAATGACCACGTTCCTGCTTATTTCTGCCACAAATATAATAGTATACTTCTTTGTATGTGCCGTCCTTATTTGTCCAAGCGTGTTTATTAGTATACATTGAGCTTCCACAAAGAGGGCATTTCAACACACCCGTTAAGAGGTGTGACCTATCCTTACCTATTTTGGACGGTTGCTTTATTCCTGTGGCTACACGCTTATCGTGAACTCTTTTCCATAATTCCTCACTGACAATGCCTTCGTGTTGTCCGTCCTCTAATATATAATCTTCAGCGTGTACCTGCTTATATTCATTTTTCGTGCCTTTCACTTTTTCTTTTGTTCTTCTCCCATAAGCGATTTTACCACAATAGACAGGATTATCTAATATCTGCCTTACCAGATGTCCACTCCAATTTTCCAGAGTGCCATTCTGCCGAGGTATTTTCTTTATTCCCTGCAAATTAAGATATTTAGCAATACCACCATAACCTATATCCGAGCCTGCAAATTTCTCAAATATAATGCGGATAGCCGCCGCTTCGCTTTCTTCTATTAAAAGCTGATTATCTTTCAAATAATATCCATACGGAGCAAATCCGCCATTCCAGCCGCCTTGTCTTGCTTTTTCTCTGCGACCATTCATCGTCTGCTCAATAATGTTCTCTCTTTCGATTTCCGCAACAGCAGACAAGACAGATATTAACAGTTTACCGCTTGTCTGTGATGAGTCAATCCCTTCTTCAATGCAAATCAGGTTTACACCGTAAGACTGCACATACTCTAATGAATTTAATATGTCTGCTGCATTTCTGCCAAATCGAGAAAGTTTATATACCAGAATATAATCTATTTCCAATCCATTCCCAATATCCGAAAGCATCTTCTTAAATGCAGGGCGACCCTCAATAGATTTTCCCGACTTTCCTGCGTCCTCGTAAATGCCAACAATCTCCATTTCTTCTCGGTCTGCAAATCGTTTTAATCCATTTTTCTGACCCTCAAGACTATATCCGTCCACCTGCATTTCTGTACTAACTCTTGGATACAGAACACACTTTTTCCCTTCTCTGTTCATATTGCACCTCCATAATAAATATAGGAAAATGTTTCTATGTAAGGTTGCGTATTCCTACGCAACATAATCTAATTCCTGCAAAACCGACTGTCCATATTTCTCTACGATTTGCACCATCACATTCATAAATTTATCAAATCGTTCTTCCTCGCTATGCTTTTGTTCAGGTTGGTAATCTGCACCATTAGATACTTTTACATCTTCCATTTGCTTACCTCCGCTAAATTAAAACGGCTGTACCTCAATTATAGAAGTACAGCCACTAAATGACCAATGTGCGAATTTCTATGAAATCGTCAACTTGCACCTTTTAGTGTGTTCAGCGAAACACTAATGGCAAGAGCCTTATCAACTCTTGCCATTTCACTTTCGGAAAGCATACCGATATATTCCTGTAAACGCTTCTTATCAATGGTGCGTATCTGTTCAAGCAAAATAACAGAGTCTTTACTAAGACCCTCAAAATCTCTGACAGCAGTATGTGTGGGCAGCTTTGCCTTTGTGTGTACTCGGCTTGTGATAGCGGCGATGATGACCGTAGGACTGTACCTGTTTCCTATATCATTGGAAATGATAAGTACAGGGCGTGTACCTCCTTGTTCCGAGCCGATAACGGGGTTAAGTTCTGCGTAGTAAATATCTCCACACTTAATCGTTTTCTCCATTTGTTTGACCTCCTATCTGAATTTAGTCAGGAGATTTCTGCCTATGTAGGCAGCCAAACACAAAGAAGTATTTAAGGTCGGAAGAGCATAAAACAAAGCTCTGTTTCCATAGACCGCCTTGCGTTTGGCTTTATGATAGGAGCATTTCAATTTGTCCTCGACACCCCGAAATGCAATGCGTTGTAACACGCAGGGAAGTCGCCAAACGGTCAGCAGCTAACTGACACCACGGGTGTTCCACCCCAACTGTCGTTCTGACAGAGCCGCCCTCATTGCCTGTGACGGTTTTATCACGCTCGGACTATGACTGGACGGGAGTACCATTATGCTCTTTGTGGGTTATGACGAAATCGGGAGCTGCCCGATATTTCGAGTCGATAGTTTTTCGCTCACCACCTTTCAACGCTTTCTGCTGTTCGGCAGGTCTTGGCGTATCGCTGCACACACTTATGGTCATCACAATCACAAAGAGGAAGTATTTGGCGAATGGTATTCAGTTTTCAAGGTGCAATCCCGTTTTCGCCACACAAAGGAAAACAGGGCAAGAGGTTTTGTCCTCTCACCCTGTAGCCCGTGGAAAAGTCCGTTTTTGGACACTATCCCATAATTTTTTTAATTTTTTGTTTGAGCCTGCCTAATCGCTTGTAGACAGCATCCTCTTTCATATCAAGAAGCAAAGCGATTTCTGCAACAGAGAAGCCTTGCAGCTGCAATAAAATAGCTTGCAATGTAAGCCTGTCCACCTTAATCAATACCTGATAGAGCCGTTGATTTTCAATGCTGTCCAAAAAATCATCAACCGTCTTTATTTCGGGTTGTGTCGTATCCTCGGCAACTCCCTCCAGATATGTACCTGTTTCCTGCATACGCTGATAGTACCGCCTGTCGGAATTGAAAATCGCCCAATCGTGTGTGCGAAGCGTTTCAATAGTGCTTTCATCAACACCAAGTTTCCGCATCTGTGTTTCTTCGGCTTCTTTCCAGAGCCTCCATTTCTTTTCTTCTTTGGCTTTGTTGTAAGCCATACCGTTGTACCTCCAATCTGAATTTTTGAAAATCCAGATTGTCAGGTGGAGAACGGCAACCAACATAAAAAACCGTAAAGATACAATGACCCTCACGGCAATAAGCATAAATATTTCTATGATATAGATTTGTAACTTCTACTTGTAAAGCATAAGAGTACCACGCACAAGTGAGAATTTTTTTAATGCTTTATTCTCACTTCTGGGTGATACTCTGTAGATAGTTGCTGCTTTTAATAAGCAGCGGTGTAGCCGAAGCCGACCAACACATAAAAAAATCCCTCCAAACTCAAAACGGGTCTGGAGGGTAGTTGTCATTCTATTCAGGCGTGGCAAAGCAACCCACCATAACACCGTTTTTTTTATTCGGTGGGCTTATTTAACCTATGAATAAAAAAGCAGAGCCGATGATCTGTGAGGTATCTCACAAATTCATCGGCTCTGCGACTTAGCGGCTGGCTCTTGTATTATTGTAATCCGTAACTCTTGCAAATTAATTAGTTTCTCTTGCTTACACTTTGGACAAAAGAGTGGAAAATTTCTGAGTTCTGTATCTTTCCGTACCTTATTTCTTGTCTTGCTTCCACAAACAGGGCATCGCACCCACTCATCTACGCATATCAATTCCATATTGGCACCTTCCAATTATCGTTCATAATTCTCTTTCTTTTTCAATTTGGAATACCCAGAGAGTTTATCCACGGCATGAGAAACACTTGGTTGAAAGAAAATATCTTTACCTCTATTGCTCTCATACATAAAATCTCTTAATGGCTTGCTTGTATATTGGGAGAAATCGCCGTATATAGCAAATTTCACTCCATAATTTATAAACTTTTGAAGTATCTCTCCTGCCATACAGGTACTCAAAATGAAGAAATCCTCTACAATCGCTTCTTTATTTACCGCAATATTTTTACATCCAGTTTCATATTTTACACTCATAATCAAATCCAACGCTGACTGAACATCCGTGATTAAGTGTTCATCGCTATGAATAACAGCAACAGACACATTATTCTTTTTTACAACTTTTGTTTTCATTTTTACCTCCATAAATTCTATATTGTTTTTATTACCGACTTCGTTTGCCAACGATTGCTTTTATATCGCGAAGCAACAATTACACTTGATACACACCATCCGCAGCAAGAAGCTATCGCAATCGCAAGAAGCCCTAATTTCCCTATAAAAAGAATAGTAACGAGCATTTTCACCATAATGGAAGCAAGTGAGTAAATCCCCGCAATCAGCGTATCGCCTGCTCCTGACAGGACACCGCCTAAACCGTATATTATGGCATTAACTGGATAAAACCACAAACAAACTTTGAAGTAGCTATAACCACTTAAAATCATTGCTTTGTTATTACCAATAATCAATCCCAATATTTGCTTCCCGCCCAGTAATAATGCGGCAGACAGCGTTATTATGACCACAATAGAAAGAACTACACCGAATCTCGTTCCTCGTTTCATTCGCTCCATTTCATTCGCACCAATGTTTTGCCCCGCAAAAATACTCAAAGAATTTCCGAAAGCTTGAACAGGTAATAGAATAAAGGCTTCGATACGACTTGCTGCAGTCATTCCACCAATATTGGGATTACCTAATTGATTGATAAAACCTTGCACAATTAACATTCCCATAAAAACAGCTAACTGTTGGATGATAATAGGCATACATATTTTTAAGGATAAGGCGAACAATCCCTTATCAAATCCCCAATCTTCTTTTTTCGGTATCGTCATAGGGAATTTCTTTTGTAATTGAATGAGCAGATAAATACTCGAAATTGCCTGTGCAATAATTGTAGAAACTGCAATTCCCACAACACCGCCGCCGTTCTTGACAAATATAACATTCAAAATCAAGTTGATAACGGACGATAAAACCAGAGCATATAAGGGCAATTTTGTTTCTCCATAGCTTCTCATAATTGCACCGAGTAAATTATATAAAATGGAAAAAGGAATGCCTAAAAACACCACTCGCAGATAAATACAAGCAATCTCTAATAGTTCATCTGGTGTCTTTGTAAGTTGCAATAGTGGCTTTGCAAGCACTGCTCCTCCAAATGCCATCATAAGTCCCAGAGCCAACAAAAAGATAGACATAGTGGCAATCAATCTTTTTATCTGTTCAAATTGCTTTGCTCCGAAAAATTGAGCAAGCAATATCGTAATGCCAATAGCAAATCCTAATATAATAGATACAAAAAGCAAATATATTGGAACAGAGACACCTATTGCGGATAATGCACTATCATTAACCAATCGACCTGCAACAACTGCGTCAATGACATTGTAAAGTTGTTGCAATAAAGTTCCTAAAAAAATCGGAATAGAAAACAGCACTAATTGTTTTTTTATATTGCCAGAAGTCAAATCCATCATCTGACCCGTTGGCTTCTTTGTATTATTCATTTCAACTTCCTGTTAATCATATAAATCATCAATCAAATGGTCAGTCATAAAATCAAAAACTTCTAAATGATTTTGCGGTAAAATATCTTTATTTTTGATATTCATAATCAGCGAATAGATAACTGAAATAGCCATATTTGCATCAACTCTAAATTTCAAAGTAGGATGGCAAAGAAATAGTTTCTTACTTAATTCTCCTGCTCTTTCCATTTCTTTTGCCTGTTCCTCAGATACTTTATTCATCAAAATTGTATAATCGGCTGTATCCGAGCCATACAAAAAGGAATTCTTATCATACTCCCGATAGATAAGTTTCAAAGCACTTGCAACACCTGATTTTCCTTTTTCTTTTTCCATTGCTGCCATAGCCATTTTGCAAATTTCACGCTGTACTGAGCATAACACTTCACAAAACAATGCTTCTTTTGACTCAAAAAAAAGATAAAATGCTCCTTTTGATATACCAACCTGTTTGCAAAGTTCATCAACACTTGTTTTTTTATAGCCATACTGTGTCCAACTCTGCTTGCAAATGTCAATCAAACTTTTTCTAATATTTTCTTTTTCTCTTTCTGAAAAACTCCTTGCCATAATCTAATCTCCTCTATATGACCTAAAATACTGTTTTAGTCATAGATATAATATCACCCAGATTTCCAAAAGTCAAGTAGGAGAAAAAATTTATTTTTCATTCATAGAGTGTTTATATTTCTTGTAACAAGAAGTAAAGCATCTTATTATAGGCATTTTCACATCGTTTCATAAGAAGTCACAAATCCGTACAATATAATAGAAACATTATATTGATACAAGGTGGTGAGCTTATGGATGAGAGAAACAACGACTTCAACTTTGATTTTACGCCAATAGGACAGGCAATCATGAAAAATCGTGAAGCCAGAGGAATGACGAGAGAACAGCTTTCAGGGATAATCGGCTATGCTCCCAGACACATTCAATCTATCGAGAATGAGGGTAAATATCCAAGCATCAAACTGTTTATTCAGCTTATCACGATGTTTGATGTGTCGGTTGACGAATACATATTCCCGAATCCTGTCATGGATTTTAAGTACGACATCTTAAAGCATCCCAATGTAAGGCTGACAGCAGACGGAGGACAGCCGCCGTATATCCACGGCGAGCCGACACAGGCGGTTGCGACCTTTGTGTTTGACAGCACGGTTCCAAAGGACGCCGTCATGCTTCCAGCGGTCAGCACATCCTATGAACTTCTGTCCGAGGAGGACTTGGAAGAATGATTCAACATCTAAAGGAGGATTTTATCTATGAAATTTTTTAAGAAGAACGAGAAGAAAGAAACCGTCAAGCTGCCTATGGGCAGGAAGAGCAAGCGGGCAATGGCTGTCTATGCGGCACTGGTATTGTGCCTGACCTGCTTTACCACGACTGCCCTTGCCGCCAATGACCCGATTACCGTCGTCAATAATCTTTCCGACTTTATCTTCAGACTTATCCGAGCCGTCGGTATGATTCTGCTCGGCTTTGGTATCGTGCAGATTGGTCTTTCCCTCAAATCCCACGACCCCTCACAGAGAGCCAACGGTTTCCTGACTTTAGCAGGCGACGTGGTCATTACCTTTGCAAAGGAAATCCTGACACTGATTACAGGCTGAAAAACGAGCCGTGTCTCTTAAAAAGAACACGGCTCGTACAATAACAATTATGGTTTAAATAACTTTTCTAATTCATTAGCATTTACTTGTTTCAGATAATTGTCTCTACAATAACAATTATTACATTTTCTTACTTTTAATATGTTTTCATCAAAACCAGATTCATTTAGTGATGAAATAAGAGCTTGTTTGGCAGATGGAAATAAAGGAACATCATTAACTTTTACATAAGGATTATCTAAAAGAACTTCGACCAAGTACTTTTTGAAAGGAATGCGTTTGTTTGTATCATGTATAGTAAACATTTTAGCCTGTATAGTATGATTTTCCATGTTTTGTTTGAATTCAGATACATATTCGTCCACAGACGAATAATATTTTTCTTCCTCAGTCATACCATCTTGCCAATATATGGGGTTGTTCTTTGTTATACATAGGTTAGGTAAATTTTTATCTAACAGAAATTCGTTACTAAGTTTGAAACAAACAGGACCATATAAGTTTTGGCGCGGAAAATACCCATGTAAGTCAACAATATCAAAAAAAATATCATTCCACATGGAAGTGTTTATCAATGTCGTCTGATGACTGAGAAGTCATTGCCAAGCCTCTATTTTCTATTTCCGCTCTGGATAAAAGGCCTTTTTGATTAATTAGCGTACAAGAAGTTTTTACAGTATTTGCATGAAAAAAATATTGAAAATTTCTGCTTTTTAAAAATTCATATAATTTGACTGGAGAAATTTCTATCATATATCACGTCCTTTAATGTACATAGCCATTTTGTCTTGCGGATGCATACGCAGATTAAGTGGTTATTTTTATATAAATTATATCACTCCCGTTTGTTGTTTTCTACTACAATGGTTAATTTTGTCGAAAGCTTTTTTATACTAGGAGGAAGGTACGATGGGAGAATTAAGAACAAGAAAAAGAGGTAAAACATGGGAATATAGTTTTGAAGGGGCACGCATTGGTGGAAAGCGTAATCCTATTTCTAAGGGTGGATTCAGGACAAAGGCAGATGCCATAACAGCTGGAACTAAAGCAAAGGCAGAATACGATCAATCCAGTAGAGTCTTCAAACCCTCAACAATTTCAGTTGCAGATTATCTGGATTATTGGTTTAAAAACTATGTTCAAAAGCATCTCTCGTATAATACTCAGAGAGATTATGAAAGTAAAATACGAATCCATATAAAACCCTTTATGGGAAAATATCGTCTTACCTCACTGGAGTCCGATATCATTCAGCTTTGGGTGGATGATTTAAAAATCAAAAAGGGACTGTCTAAAAGCATGATTTCTAATGCGTTGGCTTGCCTGTCTGGGGCTTTAAACTATGCCGTGCAACCGCGTAAATATATAAAATACAATCCCTGTGACTATATAAAAGTGCCGAAAGTCCCAATAAACCAAGATGCACAAGCAAAAACTGATTATATACTACCTCTTGAAGAATGGGAGAAAATTATTTCATACTTTTCTGACACACACTTTTATCTGCCCTTGATGACAGGTTTTTACGCCGGGACACGCATAGGCGAAAGTTATGGTATTGATCTGCTAAAAGATATTGATTTTGAGAATAGAACTCTATCAATAAGCCACCAAATGCAAAAACGTGATGATAAAAGGTAGGTTTTCTGTAATCCCAAACATGACTCTTTCCGTACAATTAAGATAGAGAATGAATTATTAAATGAAATATTGACTAGAAAGAAAAACATGCTGAAATATGGTCCGTATTATTTGAAGACTTATTTGGATGACAACGGAACTATCGTTCAGGCTAGGGCTGATATTTTGGTGCCTTATAAGGAAATATGGCCCGATGCTGTTAAAGAGAACGGTGAGCTAACAAACACAGACACGTTTAAATACTGCGCCAGGGTAATTCACTATTCCCTAAACAATCCATTATCCCATCACCACTGCCTGCGCCATACCCACGGAACCATACTTGCTGAAAATGGAGCCTGGCCAAGAACGGTTATGGAACGGCTGGGACACAAAGATATTAAAACCACCCTAGAGAGGTATGTCTTTAATATGGATAAACTGCAAAACGACGCCGTTGAAATTTTTGAAAGAGCTGTTAAATAATTCTGCCTACCCCATGAAAAAAGGGTAGGCAAATGGTAGACAAAACACTTATTTTGTTGGATAAATCTATTGCCAATCCGCCTATTTACGGGTCAAAAGCGCGACCGTCTCTACATGCACCGTCTCACAAAACTGATCCACCCCCACGCACTTGACAACCTCATACCCCCGCCCCTGCATCATCTCCAAATCCCGCGCCAGGCTTGTTACTTTACAGGAGATATACACGATTTTATCCACCTGATAGTCCAGTATCTTCGGCAGTGCTTTCGGGTGTATCCCGTCCCTCGGCGGGTCGAGCACAATCACATCCGGCTTCTCTTCTATCTCATCTAAAACTTTGAACACATCCCCTGCAATGAACCTGCAGTTATCCAGACCGTTTCTTTTTGCGTTCTCACGTGCGGCCTCAACGGCCTCCTCGACGATCTCTACTCCGATGACCTGTTTTGCCACGGGGGCGAGTACCTGAGCAATGGTGCCGGTCCCGCTGAACAGGTCGAATACCGTCATGTCCTTGATGTCTCCGATATATTCGCGCACGGTATTATACAGGACTTCGGCGCCTCTGGAATTGGGCTGGAAGAAGGAAAACGGCGTGATTTTAAATTCCATTCCCATGATCTTCTCATAAAAATAGTCCTGTCCGTAAAGGATACGTGTTTCATCGCTCTGAACGACGTCAGAGAGGGAATCGTTTAATATATGGAGTATCCCCACTATCGTTCCGTCCAGTTCCAGCTTAAGAAGTGCTTCTGTCAGGCCCTGCAGGTCGTACTCTTCCTGTGTGGTTGTCACCAGATTCACCAAAATTTCTCCGGTTGTGTCTCCCCGTCTCACCAGTAAATGGCGGAGGTATCCTTCGTGCTGCATTTTTTTGTAATAGCCGGCGCCTTTTTCTTTGAAATACTCCAGCACGCAGAGAAGGATACGGTTCATATCCGGGTGCACAAGCCTGCAATCTCCGGCCGTGAGTACATCGTAGGTACTGCCTTTTTTATGGAGGCCCAGTGAAAGAGGGCCGTCTTTGTATTCATCGCCAAAGGAAAATTCCATTTTGTTGCGGTACTCGAATTCCTTCGGGCTTGCCTGAATCCCCTCGAATTCATATTCTGTTTTTACGGCCGAATCGATTATTTCTTTGATCTGCTGTGCCTTCATTTTCAGCTGTTCCTCATAAGGCATGGTCTGATACATGCAGCCGCCGCAGGCAGGGAATATGCTGCAGACAGGGTCCCGTTTTTCCAGAGGGGACTTTTCCATGACTTCCAGAAGCCGCCCTTCTGCATTTCCTCTTTTAAATTTATTGACAACAAATCGAATCTTCTGCCCCGGGATTCCGTTTTTTACTGTCACGTAGCGATCCTCCTCTGCGATCCACACAAGACCTTTATTGGGGAATTCCACCTTTTCTATCATGCCTTCATATACTTGTCCTTTTTTCATCTCTGCCTCCAGTCCTATAACTTCTGTTTCTTATAACATAAAATAGAGTTTCGCTTGTGAAACTCGCGCCTGCGGCGCTCGCTCTGCGACATCTACCTTATACGCCGCAGTGTGCATCCCCCGGAGGGCTTTTTATTTCATAGGACGTACTTTCCTATGAAATAAAAATAGACAGGGTGCAGTAAGCTCCACATCCTGTCCATTATTCGCTTTATTCATTCCATAGCCGTAAGCCTTAACAGCTGGCCAGCCCGCAGGGCCTTGATTCCAGGATTCCCTTTTGGTATTTGGTTTTCTATACCTGGTCTTCCTCACTAAAATAATCGTCAAAATCATCATCGAAATCTTCTTCAAAATCCTCCAGATAATCTGGTGTGAAGAAACGGTATACTGCATATGCAATAGCAGCTACTGCCGCTACAGCTCCAACGATTGCCAGAACCCAGAGTACTGTATTTTTCTGCTTTTCGTCTTCTTTCTTACGCAGTAATTCATTCAGTTTTGTTTCAGCGATTAATTCCTCTACTTTGCTCATATTATCCACGTCCTTTCCCCGTCTTATCAATACAGGTTTACTTTAAGTTATTATATCACTATCATTTTCAGATTACTACTCATTTATGCCAAATTTTCATTTTAATTGCAAAAATTGTAACCCTTTAACTTATTTTCTGAAGGCGTGCAAATGATGCAAACATTTTTTTAACTCCGGCGGAGTCAAATTGTACCGTCACTTCAAAGTCACGGCCACCCTCAGTTACATCGGTTACCAGCCCTTCGCCGAACTTTATGTGTCTGACCCTGTCTCCAACCGTATAGTCGAGTCCCTTTTCCTTCGAAACAGCAAATTGTTTTGCCGTTTTACCTGTGGTGAAGGCTTTCTGCTTGAACGCCTGTTTTGCCTGGAAATAAGCGTTCTGGGTCGGCATTTCGACATCTTCCTCGAATGTATTCCCGTTTTCCATCAGTTCGGATGGGATTTCCTTCAGGAAACGGGATGTTTTATTGTACTGCGTCTCCCCGCGTATCATTCTTCTTCTCGCACAGCTGACTGTCAGTTTCTTCTCGGCACGTGTGATTCCCACATAGCAGAGCCTGCGCTCCTCTTCCAGATCTTCATTGTCATCTGATGTGATGGTCATATAGCTCGGGAAAAGTCCGTCTTCCATCCCCGCCAGATAAACACGGGGGAATTCCAGACCTTTTGCACTATGTAATGTCATCAGGATGACGTAATCCTGTGCTTCATCCAGACTGTCAATATCTGCAACCAGAGCTACCTCCTCCAGAAAACCGCTCAAAGTAGGCTTCTCATCCTCATCTGCGCATTTTTCCTCATACGCGGCAATCTTACTTAACAACTCATCGATATTTTCAATCCTCGTCTGGGCATCTTCCTTGTCCTCAGCCTCCAGATTTTCCACATAGCCTGTCTTTTCAATGATTTCTTTCATCAGGTCAGAAATGCTCTCGTTCTGGGCAAATCCCTTGAAATATTCAATCAATGCCACAAAGGAGTCTAGCTTTGCAGTACTCCTCCCGATATTCGGGATCAGGTCCAGTCCCTGAAGTGCTTCATAAAAACCGATTTCTCTTTCCAGGGCGGATTCCTGCACTCTGTTGATCGTCGTCAGTCCGATTCCCCGCTTCGGGACATTGATAATACGCCTTACCGCCAGATCGTCCTTCCCATTGTCAATGGTCTTTAAATATGCCAGAAGGTCTTTGATCTCGCGGCGTGCATAGAAATTGATGCCTCCTACGATTTTATACGGAATATTTGCAGCCACAAATTTCTCCTCGAACAGACGTGACTGGGCATTCGTACGGTATAAGATGGCATGGTCGTTATAAGCAGCGCCGTCGCTGACATTCTTTTTAATATCCCCTGCAATAAAATCTGCCTCATCATACCCGGTATCAAACTGGCGCAGCTGAATCTTCTCGCCTTCCCCGTTTTCCGTCCAAAGAGACTTATCCTTACGGCCCACATTGTTTCTGATCACGGCATTTGCCGCATTCAGAATATTGCCGGTGGACCGGTAATTCTGTTCCAGCTTGATTACTCTGGCGTCATGGTATTCCTGCTCGAAGTTCAGTATATTCTTGATGTTTGCCCCGCGGAACTTGTAGATAGACTGGTCGTCATCACCTACCACGCACAGATTCTTGTATTTTCCCGCAAGAAGGCTCACAAACTTGAACTGGACCGTATTCGTATCCTGATACTCATCCACCATAATATAACGGAAACGTTCCTGATAATACTCCAGAATATCCGGCTGGGTCTGGAACAGCTGCACCGTCTTCACAAGCAGGTCGTCAAAATCAAGTGCGTTATTCGCGCGGAGCTGTTTTTCATACTCCCAGTAAACCTTCGCGATTTTCTGCTTTCCATAGTCCCCGCCCGCATTCAGTTCAAATTCCTGCGGCATGATCAGCTCGTCTTTCGCAGAAGAAATCGCACTTAGCAGATTCCGTTCCTTGTAAACCTTTGTATCAATATCGATCAGTCTGCATACATCCTTCATCAGTGTTTTCTGGTCGTCTGCATCATAAATCGTAAAATTATTATCATATCCAAGTCTGTCGATATGTCTTCTCAGGATTCTCACACAGGTTGAGTGGAATGTACTCACCCAGATGCTTTCCGAACCGAAACCGACCAGTTTATCCACACGCTCACGCATCTCTCCCGCGGCCTTGTTTGTAAATGTAATTGCCAGAATGTTCCACGGATTCACACCTTTTTCTTCTATTAAATAAGCAATCCTGTGGGTCAGCACTCTCGTTTTTCCTGATCCAGCTCCTGCCAGTATCAAAAGTGGCCCATTTGTGTGGAATACCGCTTCTCTCTGCTGTTCATTTAAAGTATCGTATATGCTCATATGTATCTCCCGTCTGCCATGCACAAAACTCATTCTTTGTCCCGGAAAAAACTCCTGATGCTCCGGGATCTCACCTATGTGATTATAATATAAAATCCTTGTCCTGTCACGTAAAACTGTTAAGTCATCATTATAATACAGAAAATAGATTACTGTTCAGACTGTACCTTACAAAAAAGAGGCCAGCGTGCTGCTGCCGCTGACCTGCTCTTAACTTTATGAAAATTTCTGTGGGTTTCCCCGGGTGTGTTTGACAATTCATTATACTCAGCCTGAAATCAGGAATAATATCCTGAGAAATATTTGTCCACATTTTCTGTCTCTTCCCCGTACACAACGAGCTCCAGTTTTTCTCCAAGATCGAGGCTCATCAGGCCGAGAAGTGATTTTGCGTCAATCCATTTATTCTTATGTCTGACATCAATATCTGCTTTTATATTCTTGCATACACTGCAGAAGTCCATAACTTCTTCCATATTAGAAAACTGAATATTTCTTGTAGTCATTGATTTAGATCCTCCTGTTTCAATTTATTCTGTCCTATCATCATGTGTACCTGCTTTTATTTTTATTCTGCTTTTTATTCTGCCTCCGCAGCCAGCTCTAAATCTTTTTCCGGGAAAAGGTGTCCGAAGACCCATCTCACAAACGGGCCCGCGAAGAAGATCTGCCAGCACAATGCCATCGGAAAGTTCATTACAGATGTCTGAATCCATTTTGATACCAGCTGTGAATCCACTCCTTTGAACAGCACAGTTGCGACAAAACTCATCATCGGACACATGAGGCAGACTGTCATTGCGGATACAGCAAGGATCACGAAAATCGGCTTATCCTTCCCCGGCGTCACCAGTCTGAAGGCCAGTTTTTTTGAAAGCGGTCCGGCGATCAGCATCTCCAGAATAAAACCAACGATCCCCATAATAACGAGCTCCCCAAGAGCGATATAAAAGACCTCGTTTGTTAATCCCCCTTTATCCAGAGAGATATTATACACAACAAGTGCGTATACCATTACAATCACCATAATAATTGTAAAAATAATTTCCTGAAATTTTGTTTTTGGCATGTTTTTGTTCCTCCTGTCTCATACTCACTATTTTTATGCATACCTGTTGTCTTAAGCCTTTACCGAATTTTAAACAGCAAAAAAGGCAGCGAAAATACAGACCATCTCATAACTTTCGTTACAATTATAGGACTATAATCTTCACTACCATTCTCATTTAATCTTTATTCAGTTACAGTAGTCCCCGTTTTTAAATAGGAACTGCTCTCACTTAAGATGTTGTTATTCTAACAGATGTGCACGGTATGTGTAAGTACTTTTTGCAATTTCGTCAGGTTCCACATAGCTGACAGATATTTTTTAATAAATGCAGACACTTTTGCCAATGGGCGGACCTGCCTGTTTATACACATCACATCATGCGCACTTTCACGTTATAAACCTTCTTTTCCCCCGGCTCCAGAAATTTCAGCATTCCTCTCCGGCGCATGACATCCCGCCCGTCCGGATAACAGTTGCCGCATTCCAGTCCCAGAACATAGTCCCTGACACCCATCATCTTCCATTCAACGAATGCGTCCAGTTCCTTCGGATCGAACAGAATCTCCAGTCCCTGATTCAGTTTCGGCTGATAGATGGACGCCCTTCCTTCTTCCCGGAATTTATGATAATAACAGCGTTCCACATATCCGGCTTCCGGCTTTATCATCTTCATCCAGTTATCCAGATCCTCCGCAGCATGGTCATCACGTGCGGCCACTTCATAGGAAGGGATTTCCACAATACTATCCTCGTCCAGCAGGGGGTATCCCATGTTCATATGGTATAAGATTTCCATCGGGGTCCTGCTGTCACCTGTATTCTCAATCGTATCCTTTATGGTAAATTCATTTTCCTCAAGGCTGACACGGATCTCACGGTTCAGGCGGAGTTTCCGTGCAAAGATGCCCTCGTCTTTTATCACCGCCCGTATCACCAGCTCCCCGTCTTCTTCGAACCAGTATGCGGCCTCCGCAGGCGTATTCGCAATGGAGCCGTGCAGCGGCAGTACCTCCCCGTCGTCTGTGCAGGGCGACCCCACTGCCTGAAGTCCGCATGTCGTCAGGAATCCGGCCGTAAAAGATTTCAGCCATCCGTCTTCTTTTGAATCATAATATGCCGGTGCCACATATCCA
This sequence comes from Faecalicatena orotica, assembly GCF_003149245.1. Lineage (GTDB taxonomy): Bacteria > Bacillota > Clostridia > Lachnospirales > Lachnospiraceae > Faecalicatena_A > Faecalicatena_A orotica. The sequence goes on from NZ_QGDL01000001.1 coordinate 698,408, forward strand.
CACGGTGAAAAATAAGACATATTTATGCCCCGGTAACGCAGTCTGGATATATCTGCGCTGCGGTCCAGTGAGACTGTCAGCTCCAGCCCCTTGCCATTCGTCACTTCCAGCAGGCGCATCCCGTCACCCTTTCCGCCCACTAACCGGTGTTCCTCTATTCCATAAATCTGGGAATCGTGTCCTATATATGGATTCATCATTTCTTACCGCCTTTCTAACTGTCTGCCAGTTAACAGATACGACACAGGCCTGCTAAAATACACCTCCGGTGATGAGGCCTGCCGTCATGTTTTCCCAGTTCCCGCACAAACTCTACACAAGTGGGCGTACCGCCTGATATAGCCTGCGGTAACGTTGATACACTTCGATGTATTTTTCATGCATCTGTGGATCAGGTGTATACACTTTCTTCCGTTCCACCATATGTGCAGCCGCATCCTCCAGATTCTCAAAACAACCGACTGCAATTCCGGTCAGCATGGCACTTCCCACCGTCCCGGCATCCGCCGTTTTTAACGCGGTAATCGGGATATTGAGCATATCCGCCTTCATCTGCATCCACACCTCAGATTTGGCACCGCCCCCGGTCGCATGAAGCATATCAAAATGAATGCCGGAATCCTTCAGGCATTCCATATTCACAAGCATCTCGTAAACCACGCCTTCCATGCAGGCACGGTAAATATCTCTGACTGTGGTTCCTGCCGTCAGCCCGATGACTGCCCCTTTTGAGCCGGTATCCATGTATGGTGTCGCGGCCCCGGCAAAATGTGGCAGCACCAGTAGTCCTGTGGGTTCCTTTGCATCCCCCTCCAGATATTCATTCACGGAGATTCCCTCTTTGGCTGCCAGTTCCTTTTCCTTTTTCGCAAGTGTATCCACACACCACTGGATCAGGGCGCCGCCCGTGTAGGAAAATGCATAGCAGACATATTTCCCCGGAATTACATAGGGAACTACCGCATAGTTCCCGGCATACATCACCTCCAGTTCCGGAAGGCCGTCGTACACAGGGGTGATGCACTCCACGGTCCCGGCGCCGTCCACTGCCTTTGTGGAGTCGAACACACCGGAGCCGACTGCCGCCGCCACCTGATCATGGCTGATGGAAATGATCTGCGTTTCTGCGGAAAGTCCTGTCCTCTCTGCTATCTCCGGCCGTATGCACCCTGCTGATGTTCCGGCTGGCACCGGCTTTGACATCAGGCTGGGATCAATGTCCGCGATCCGGAAGATTTCCTCACTCCATTTCAAAGAAGTAATATCAAAAGCCATCGTCCTCGAGGCCAGTGAATAATCGATCTGGGCTGTGCCAGTCAGCCCGAATACGACATAATCCTCCATCAGGAAAAGATGTTTTGCCCGATTATACACGTCCGGCCTGTTGCGTTTCATCCACATCACCTTCGAAATGCTGTACATTTCATGGGGTTTTAACCCGGTGATCGATGCAATGGTCTTTCCATCCATTTTTTCAGTCAGCTCCCGGCACTCCCCGGCTCCACGTGGATCTGTGTAAAGCATGGCAGGATGGAGGGGCGCGCCGTTTTCATCCGCCAGAACGAATGTCTCTCCAAAGCTGGTCACCCCGATTCCTGAAATATCAGGATACCGGTGCCCCATCAGGCTCATGACAGACATTACAGCTTCCATGATCGCCTCTGCATCCACTTCATGCTCTGTACTTTTTCTCGTGACAGGGTAATCCTGATACGCTTTATCGAGATACTTCCCTGTCTGGTCAAATACGGTCAGCTTGCATCCGGTTGTACCGATATCCAGCCCCGCTATTTTCATAACATCCACCTCGTTTTCTCTGTGAAGTGCGCCCGGATTTTAATCCAGGTCCACCCAGTCATAATGCAGATATGTTGTAAATGCTTCCTTCAGAATCTCTTTCATATGTCCCACTCCGACTGACGTATGGTGCTTGAACCCGCCACGCGCCAGTCTGATCAGTTTATCCTGAAGTCCCGGGATTTCTGCAACACCACCGCACCCGAAGAAACTATCTTCTATCGGATCTTCTGTAAACCTTGCCTCACTCGCATATACGACGATTTTGCCGTCCTTTGTCTGGCAGTTGGAAAAGGTCATGTCAAACGGCCGGATTCTTCCCTCATTGCTGCCCCATCCTGATCCCGGGTCACCTTTTGCGAACATCTTATGCTCCGTAACCGTACCTTTTCCCGTCATCAGGCTTTGCGCCACAGGCCCGCAGTGGAACAGGATCACCTTGTTCTCATCCGTTCCGTAATTATTGTTCCAGTCCAGAACGGCTGTCGGCTCTTCACTGGCAAGGCTCATGGCGCGCATCGTCAGCGCGGAACACATATCGATCTCGCAGGATGCCGGGATTCCCCTGTCATTCAGCTCACTGAGCAGGACACACGGACAGACTCTCAGGATCGTCTCCATTTCATTCCAGCAGCGCAGAGTGAGCGCATCCAGCTTATATTCCTCGATATATTCATCAATTACGACTGCCAGCTTTGCCAGCGTAAGCATATTGCTCTGTGGCACCTTCGTAAAATCCGTGTAATTCTGCAGGCGTTTTGTCTTTTCTATCACCGCTTTATCGTCATCTGCCTTTTGGTTTACCTTGAAAAAGACTTCAGACAAATCAAAGGACTCCACGTTAATCCCGTATTTCTGCAGGGTAATCTCATCGAATCTGACCGTTTTAAAAGCCGTTGTCCTCGCACCGAGGCATCCCACGTTAAAACGTTTCATCCCGTTTACAACACGACAGACCGCCGCAAAATCTTTGAGATTTTCCGCAAATGCCGGCGAAAGCGGGTGTACAACGTGGGGTTTCATAACCGTAAACGGTACCTGGTATTGTGTGAACACATCTGTCACGGAAAACTTACCGCAGTAGGCATCTCTTCGGTGTGCGAAATCCATTTTTCCCGGCTCATCCGGATATGCCTGCATCAGGATTGGCACACCTGCATCCTGAAGTGCCGTGATTGCTCCGTTTTCGTCCGCAAAGATCGGCATGGAAAATATGACGCCATCGTACTGTCCTTCATGCTCTTTCAGCCATTTCGCATACAGGAGCCCTTCCTCTCTTGTCTCAACACCCCCGTATCTGGTCAGTCCGGCATCCATTGCTATGTATTCATATCCGGCATCCGTCACCGCCTTAACCATGTCCTCTCTTGCGCCGTAAATCAATTCTCCCGGCATAAAACCTCTGTTACAGAAACATAATGCAAATGTCATTTTCTTCATATTCGGCCTCCTTTCATCTATATCCCCATTGTACCGGAAAGCTTGTCGTCAATATATAGCATTCCGTTCTTTTTACTTTGAATTTGTTCGCGCGCATGGTATTCTAATAAGAAAGGACTGCGTTCTGGCAAAACAGGGATCGCTTCCGAAACGAAAAACTTGTTTCACGTACTTAGGAGGACCGCGATGATTTCCACTTTCAACCTGACAAAACTGAATTCTCTGCTCAAAGACTTCTATACGCTCACCCAGATCCGGATCACTGTATTCGATGATACCTTCCGGGAACTGGCCGCTTATCCGGAAGAGATTGCTCCTTTCTGCCGGCTTTTAAGGACGGACCCTGCCGCTGAAAAAGAGTGCCGCCGCTGTGATGCGGTTGCCTGCGAGACAGCCTCCAGACAGCATTCCCCGTTTACCTACCAGTGCCATTCCGGGCTGACCGAAAGCATCGCCCCGCTCTACATGGGCAACATTGTAATCGGCTACCTGCTGTTCGGCCACGTCTTCTCCTATTCTTCGCATGAAGAAGGCTGGGAAAATATACAAAAGCTTTGCAAAGATTACAAGGTTGACATGGAGCGTCTGAAGGATGCCTGCTGGGAGCGCCCCCTGATCTCAGAAAACTACATAGAATCCGCCTCCCACATCCTGCAGGCCGTTGCTTCCTATCTCTGTCTGGAGCGGATGGCAATCATCGGACAGAAAGAACTCCCTGTCATGATCGACGAATATATTATGAAACATTTTACGGAAGAAATCGATGTTCAGAGTATCTGTGAACATTTTCAGATTGGAAAGACAACGCTCTATGAGATCGCAAACCAGAATTACGGTGCAGGCATAGCCGCCCACATCCGCAGCCTGCGCATTTCGAAGGCCGAGAGCCTGCTTGTCTCCCGTCCGGAAATGCGGATCAGTGAAATCGCGGCAGAATGTGGGTTCAATGACTACAATTACTTTATTACCATATTCAAAAAGGCAACAGGAATGCCTCCGAAGCAGTACAGGCAAATCAACCGCAGAAACTTCCTGTCACCTGCATAAACAAAGGGAAGGGATGCCTTGCACGTAAATGTGCACAGCACCCCTTCCTTCCCCTACTTCATTGCAAAGATTTCCATTGCCTTCTTACAATTCTCTTTCATAGCCTGTGTCCCCCACTGCACGATGTCATGATACATCACCGGAACATCCTTATCACTTTCCATCAGGGAATAGCAGTATTTATATTTTTTCCCGTTTTTTTCAACCGGGATACATCCCATTCTGAACTGATTGACAATCGTCTCGCCGCCGGCCATAGCCATGTATGTATAGTAGTTCACTTTACGGACACCTTTCTGGATGGCCGTCCGGAAATCTTCCTGGCTTACCCCCGAGCCGCCGTGCATAACGACCGGAATTCCCGCGTTCTTCCTGACCTTTTCAACAACACTGAAGTCCAGCTTCGGCTTGCTGATATAGACGCCGTGGGTTGTCCCGAAAGAACATGCCAGAGCGTCGATCCCGGTTAATTCTACGAACCGCTTTGCCTCTCCCGGATCTGTATATATCTTTTCAGGATCATTTCCTGCCCCGGCAGAACCAGCTCCTGTCTCACGCCTTCCCATACAGCCGATTTCAGCCTCTACAGACGCCCCCGTCCTTTTCGCCAGAGAGACAACCAGCCGCGTATTTGCAGCATTTTCCTCGAATGGAAGTGTAGAGCCGTCATACATCACAGAGGTAAATCCCAGATTCAATGCGCGGTATATGTACTCTACAGTTTCGCCATGATCAATATGGACTGCCACCGGCACCTTCGCCTGTGACGCAAGCTCCAGCATGATCGGCCCGATTGTCGCAAGCGGCATGATCTCTTCATGCACTTGGGCGTGCTGGATAATAACCGGAACATTTAATTCTTCCGCCGCGCCGATGACCGCCATAATAGATTCCAGATTCGGCGTATTAAAGGAACCGACGGCACAGCCTTTCGCTTCACACAAATTCAATATCTCTTTCAGGGTCACTAACATTTCCAATTCCTCCCGTCACTTTTTCCACTACTGTTCATATATCAGGCGGGGCCCCGGGACGTACATTGTACATCCCGTTACTATCCCCCTGTTATCATCATATAACTTTTATGCACATAGTTGATATAGAGAATTGTTCAAAATACTTTGAATTTGTCCGCAGTGTATTAGTAGTGTATTAGTAGTTAAAAAATACTTGCCATCTAGTTTTTAATACTATATAATAAATATATTGAGGTGAGAATATGACGATTAATACGAACGATATGCTGAACAGCATTTTAGAAAGCATCTCCCGCATTGACTATATTCATCCGGGAGATATTCCGAATATAGATTTATACATGGATCAGGTAACCACCTTTATGGATGCCCAGCTTAAGTCTACCAAGCGGTACAAAGACGACAAGATTCTGACGAAGACAATGATCAACAATTACGCCAAGAACAATCTGCTTCCGCCGCCGGTTAAGAAGAAGTATACAAAGGAACATGTACTGGTCCTGATTTTTATCTATTACTTTAAGAATATCCTTTCCATCAAGGATATCGAGACATTGATGAAGCCGCTCACAAGCAAGTACTTCGACTCTGCCAGTGAACTGGATATGACACAGCTTTATGAAGAAGTATGTGCAATGGAAAAGGCCCAGATTGAGCCACTGAAAGAAGAGCTCAAAGCGGCTTATAAGAGGGCCGAGGACTCTTTTGAAGATATCGATGTTGAGGACAAGGATTACCTGAAGCTGTTTTCCTTTATATGCAGTCTGAGTTTCGACGTTTATGTGAAGAAATTACTGATCGAGAAGATCATTGACGAATTGCCTGATCCGTCCGGCAAGGCCCCTAAAAAGTAATCGGAATTGAGTTGTCTCATGGTTTCCGTAAACAAAAAGAGAGATGCATCACGCATCTCTCTTTTCGCTGTGTCCTAATCTTTCAAACACCATATCGTACCCGTCATTTCCATAATTAAGTGAACGGTTCACACGGCTGATCGTTGCCGTTGAAGCACCGGTCTTTTCTGCAATTTCCAGATAAGTCTTCTGTTCCCTTAGCATCTTCGCCACTTCGAACCGCTGGGAGAGTGATAATAATTCATTGATTGTGCAGATATCTTCAAAAAAAGTATAGCACTCTTCTTTGTTTTCCAGACTTAATATGGCGCTAAACAGATAGTCCACCGCCTCTGTTCTTATCTTCTTACTCATACTGCCGATCTCCTTTATCAGTCAAATGACTACCGTTACATTTTAGCACACTAAACTTGTAAAGTCCACCTTTTTATACAGATTTAAGATTCACCATATTTATACAGATTGAGGTATGATTTCAGTCTCTCAAAATCAGTCGTCACGACCAGTTCTTCCGGGAAATCACAGTATTTAAGCACTTCTTCTACATTACAGAAATTACCGGCATCCACATCCATATGGGCATCGCTTCCTGTTGTAACAGGAACCTCATACTGTTTACACAGCTCCAGAAGCGTAATCGAATTTTCCCTCGTACACTGTCTTGCACTTTTCGGACGAAGAGAAGAATTATTGATTTCCAGAAGCGTCCCTGTCTCTTTTGCAGCAAGGACAAGTGCTTCATAATCCACCGGAAAACGTCCGTCATCAGGATGGCCAATAATATTGACATATGGTTTTTTCATAACTTCTATATAAGCTCTCGTATTTTCTTTTTCCGAATGTTCCATTCCATAGCACGGTTTATGCATGCTGGCGATTACAATATCCAGATCACGGCAGACCGATTCCGGAAGATCCAGTTTACCATTCGTGTCCATAATATTTAATTCCGATCCAAACAGCATCCGGACCCCATTCATCATTCTCGGCACAACATCCAGATTTTGAAAATAAAACGACTGGCACGAGCCGGGCATCATCGGAGCGTGTTCCGTCAGTGCAAATGCTTTCAGTCCTTTTGCCGCTGCTGCTGCCGCCATCTCACGGATTGTATTGTAGGCATGGCCGCTTGCGATTGTGTGTGCATGTGTATCTGCTTCTAATTTCATAATCATCCCTCTTTCCTTTTCCATTCGTTTCTAAGTATACCATATTTCTGCCAGAATACAATTTGCACTTGGGCAGATACTAATATTGAGGTGAAGCCCATGTTAAATAACAAAGAAAACGAAAAAATCATTGACGATTATGATTATCTGTCAAACGCGGCATCAGCCAGAGACTGCACGGGCCTGATTCCCGCACTTCCGACATCGGAAGCAGAACTGGAGGCCTATAATGATGTATATCAGTATCAGCCCCCTGTAATTAAGGAAAAAACAGACAAACATGCCAATACGGGAAAGGGTCTTCCCCAGGATCACATTTCCTAATTAGTATTCCCCGAAAAGCCACCGCCATTCAACATCATATGACGGTGGCTTTCGACATAATCCCCCGCAATATTACATTTTTCCTTGTCCTTCCACTGACATAATGCTATAATAAAAGCGTTGTTAATCTGTTACTATTTACAGGCGTGCCTGTGTACAGTAACGTTAATCTACCCAAGAAAGAGAGGAACGCATAAATGAGATGCCCGAAATGTGGAAAAGATGTAGAATTACAAAAGAAACAAGTAGGCGTTGACGAGAATGGTAAACCTATCTTTAACGAATACGCAATCTGCAGAGACTGCAAAAAGCAGTGGAATCTTGATAAACAAAGAGCAAAAAAAGCCGCTGATGCAAGCGCTTCTAATCATACACAGTCTAACGAAAGTACACCTGCACAGGTGAAACCGGCCGCAAAAGCCAGTGAGGCCAGTCCTGTTTCTGTTCCGCCGGCAAGTAAGAAAGCCCCGGTCAAAAAAGACACGCCTGAGAATGCACAGGTGAAAAAAGCGGCCCCTAAGAAAAGGCCTGTGTCACCTGATGCAAAGCCTGTACCTCCGGCACAAAAAGCCGCTGCTCCGGTAAAATCCAGCAATCCGGATGCCGCTCCGGTAAAAAAAGCTGCTCCGTCATCTAAACCGGTTCCTCCCGTTAAATCAGCACCTAAGGAGAAAACCTCGGCTCCGGCAAAGAGACCTGTTTCCGGTGTAACTGCCGGCCCAGTTTCCAAAACCGGGCCTGACGGAAAACCCGTCCAGAGAAAACGGCCTGTTTCTTCTGATACCGGTTCACGCAAACCTGCCGGTGAAAATACGCAGCAGCGCTACAGCAATATCCCACCTGAAAAGGTTCGGGTAAAAAGAGAGAAAGCTGTCCGTGACAGTTATGAAGACATGCTCGCTTCTGATCCTAACAGAAAGCCTGTAAAGAAAAAGAGACCCGCTTCACCTGAGGAAGAGGCACCAAAGAAGAGACCTGCCGCGTCCGGCCCTGCCCCTGCCCGTAAAAAGCAGGCTCCACAGCCAGTTCAGAAGGCTCCTGTCGAAAAGGAAGAACCGAAGCCGAAATTCAGGCTGGTTCGCATTATCTTTGGTATTATCTCCATCGTGGCATTTGGATTCTTTGCATATAAGGCACTTATTGCAGGGCTGAATAACATATCAGATGGATCTAATGCTACAACAGGTACGATTTATATTGTACTTGCACTCTGCATGCTTGTATCCGGCCTTCTTCTTTTGATTATGCAGAAGAAGCATACTATTTTTGCCTTCCTTCTGCCGCTGATTTTTTATGCGGGCGGCGCTGTTTTTGCATTCTTAAAACGTGGCGATGACAAGTTCCTTTTGTATGGTGCAGTCGCAGGCGGTGTCTTCGCTGTCATCTTCCTTGTGCTCACAATTGCTTCGAAAAGAAGTGATGATGAGTATGACTACGATGATGACGATTATGACGATCCGTTTGAAGAAGATCACGATAACTATTAAAGTCAAACATCCGGGGAATGTGGTGATTCCTATAAGTCAGCTTATAGGTCACTACATTCCCCGGATGTTTTTTGTGTAAATTTAGAAGTCACCATATCCCTTGTTTGCAGAAAACAGATGGTTCGTGCTGCTCTGCGAACTATCGGGCAGATAACAGATTACGGTCTTTTGTCAAAATATCCTTTCATATTCTCCACGGCTTCTTCCAACTCCGGCATATTCTCACTCACAAGGTTAATGCCGCAGTATTCACAGAGATCCTCCAGTGCCGAGAATATCCATGCGTTTCTCGCTTTCACCGTTTTTATCCTTCCATACTGTTCTATGAACTGCACCAGGAAGTTCAGTGAAATATCAATCTCGTCATCTTCCGGACCCATCATTTCCACGGTAATCACCATACCACTGTCACCATCGACGGCCATAAACAGAAGTGGATTAATGGGACGGTCATATCCGCTCTCCTTCACCCCGCCGTTCAGATAAATAAAGTCAAGCTGAAGCTCTCCATCTATCAGTGGTCTCTTCTGCAGTTTCTTTTTCAGGATCTCATCTTCCAGTTCTACAATAGGATATTCTGTCCCGGCATCATCAGGAAGACCGTGTATCTCTGATTTCCAGCATTGTTCCTTCTCATGATAGATATACCAGAAGCATTCCCCTGACTCGTAATCCACCGGTATGTCATTCTCACGGTATTCCCTGACTGCGGCCGCAAGCCCCTTGTAAACCCGGATCAATTCTTCCACTTCGTCCTCATCCGGAGTATACGGCATATACCGCCGTTTGAACGACAGGAAATACATCCATTGCCCCCTGCCCCGGAATGAAAGCCCCAGCTCCTTAATCACCTTCTTCTGCTGGGGCGGCACTTCATCCCTGTCCCCCAAATAGCAGGTCAGATTATTCTGTTCAAACATCGCATACTCAGAAGATATCCCGGTTATCTCAGTAGCTGTAAGCATTTCAAAATCCTTCAGGCCTTCATAGCCGCTGTATACACTGATCCCATAGCAGGAACCGCCTTTTCCCATCACACTGCAGAAAAAAGGTTCCTTGCGTCCTTTCGGACATATAACGATCAAATCCATATCCCAGAAATCCTTCCAGGGTTCTAACCCCTTCAATTCTATTCCCAGTTCATACAGCTCTTTCCATTGTTCAAGTGATGCTTCTTTCCTCATATAAACTCCTTCGTATTCGGAATCTTATAGTTTATTGTTACTTCCATCATATCAAAACCAGTCGCAAATTACCACATATTATTCCCGATTCGGAATCCGATTATCTTTGTTTCTGGAACCGATTCCTGAATTTCTCATATATTATAAGTGATTGAATTATGTTACAGGAGGAAATTTATGAAAAAGCGTATACTTGCCGTACTTCTGTGTGCGGCTATGATCATGGCTGCCCTGAGTGCCTGCGGCTCGAAGGATACCGGAAAAGAGACTTCTGCAAATACGAAGTCAGGAACAGAGAAGGATGATACTCAGAAAGAAATGATGGATGTTACCTTAAACGAAGTTGCACACTCCATTTTTTATGCGCCAATGTATGTGGCCGTGGAAGAAGGATATTTTGCAGATGAAGGGATTAATCTCGATTTGGTATGCGGATTTGGTGCAGATAAGACCATGACCGCTGTCCTTTCAGGTGAGGCTGACATCGGTTTCATGGGTTCTGAGGCTTCTATTTATACTTATAATGAAGGTGCCAACGACTATGTTGTCAATTTTGCACAACTCACCCAGCGTGCGGGGAATTTCCTTGTTGCACGTGAGGAAATGCCGGACTTCTCATGGGATGCTCTCAAAGGCAGCACCGTTCTCGGCGGAAGAAAAGGCGGCATGCCGGAGATGGTCTTCGAGTATATCCTGAAGGAGAACGGAATCGACCCGGCAAAGGATCTGGAAATCAATCAAAGCATCGACTTTGGCTCAACTGCTGCAGCCTTCGCAGAGGGAAAAGCAGACTATACAGTTGAATTTGAACCCGGTGCAACTTCTCTGGAATCAGAAGGAAAAGGCTATGTCGTTGCTTCTCTCGGCGAAGACAGCGGCTACGTACCTTACACCGCTTACAGTGCAAAACAGAGCTATATCGAGAAAAACCCTGACGTCATTCAGGGATTTACCAACGCACTCCAGAAAGGAATGGACTACGTTCAGTCACACACTCCGGAAGAAATTGCCGAAGTAATTGAACCTCAGTTCCCGGAAACAGATTTAAAAACAATCACCACGATTGTTACCAGATACTATGATCAGGATACATGGAAAGATAATCTGGTATTTGAGGAAGACAGTTTTAATCTGCTCCAGGATATACTGGAAAGTGCAGGAGAATTGGAACAAAGGGCTCCTTACGCAGATCTCGTGACAACTGAATTTGCTGAAAAAGCAGCGAAATAATTGTCAGATGCCCTATCCGGCCGGAAAACCAGCTTCTATTTCCGGCCGGACAAAATCCAAATTCTGCTGCACTGCCCCATGCATTTTAACTATCTTATAAAATTAGTACCGATTCTTTCTTCCTTTTCCGGCAGCCCGTATTTTTCTTTGCCAAGTGCAATGCTCTTCATCAGAAAAGACATATTCGCTGCCAGTGTCCGCATAATCTGCAGCCCTTCTTCATCCTGTACTGCCTCACCGGCATTGTTCCCATGAAGGCTGTTCCAGTACTGGCTGGACGCTACAGGCATCCCGCAGATGGTAAAATATTTATTCAATTCGTCAAATGTCGATGATAATCCGCCCCTTCTCGCAGTCACAACACTTGCCCCTGTTTTCATCGTTTTATCAAAGGATGTGCTGTAAAAGAGCCTGTCAAGCAGTGCAATCAATGTGGCATTTGCAGACGCATAATAAACAGGACTGGATACCACCAGACCATCTGCGGCCTCGAATTTAGGGGCTATCTCATTCACCAAATCATCTATCACACATTTACCGTGTTCGAAGCAGTAACCACAGGCCATACATCCCCTGACAGCCTGATTTCCAACCTGAATCACTTCTGTCTCAATCTCATTCTGGTGAAAAACCTTCACCATCTCCTGAAGGGCAATGTAATTGCTTCCCTTTGCATGTGGACTTCCGTTTAATAATAGTACTTTCATAAATCCTTCCTCCTTTTACAATAAAATATCGTTCTAATCCATCCGCTTTACAGCATTCCCATGTTCTTGAGAATATAGAGCCAGCCTGTCAGACTGAAAGCGCTGAACAGTGTAGTCAGCATGACCACGCTGGACGTCAGAATGCCTTCGTGCTTCATATTTTTTGCCATGACAAAGCAGCTTACGGTTGTGGCCGAACCCAGCATAACCAGGATGGCTACGAGTTCTTCTTTCCGAAACCCCATTTTCACAGCCAGCGGCAGGAACAGGGCACAGTATCCAATCAGTTTCATAAAGGCCGCCAGAAGGGCCGGGCGTACTTTAGAAAATGCTTTCTTAATATCAAAGGTGGCCCCCATTGCCATAAGCCCCATCGGGGTAGCCATTGCCGCTACACTTGTTACGGTTTTTTCCATAACGGGCGGCATCGGGATTCTAAGCAGGGACCAGAGAATTCCGGCAGCTATTCCTAAGATAATCGGATTCTTCAGGATTCCCTTTCCTGTACTGACCAGCATCTCCTTATCCAGTTTACTCTCTCCCGGACCAAACAGCGACAGGACAATGACCGCCATGATATTATAGATCGGCACACTGCCGATAATCATGAGCGGCGCTATATGAGCTGTTCCGTATACGTTTTGTATGATTGCAATTCCAAGCAGCGCTGCGCTGCTCCTATAAGAAGCCTGTATGAATTCTCCTTTTATGGCCTTATCTTTCCATATCAGGGAGATGACTGAAGAAATCCCTATGCTGAGCACCGTGACTGCCGCACAAAACAACACAAATCTGCTGTCCCATACACTGCGGATATCAACGGATGCAAGATCATTAAATACGAGGACCGGAAGAGGGACGACAAATACAAACTTATTCATTTTTGCCGCAAAATCTTCCTCTATCCATCCGATTTTTTTGAAAAAAAGTCCCAGCATCATTAACAGAAAAACCGGGACAGTAGCATTTAAACTAAATATTAAATTCTCCATGACTGCCTGTGCTTTCTAATTGTTCTTGAATTTACTCCATATAATTATAGATGCAATCCCATAAATTTACAATAGAGGAAACACAAGGAGACATGAAGCAGAATTTCATTTCCGACTTCATGTCCCCCTTAAGTAGCCAGTTACTTCTTATAAGATAAACTAATTACCTGCACACCCGTGTTTGTCTTCTCCGCAGGAGTGGCTTCCGCAGTCATGTCCTTCTGCATGATGATGATGGCTGCACATCGTATCCGGATTATATGCAAGTGTCCCTTCCAGCAGTGCCTCCACACTGGCATCTGCATCTCCGGTCACTCCCGGGTACAGTTCCATACCGATATCGGCAAGTGCCACGCGGGCGCCGCCCCCGATTCCGCCGCAGATCAGGGCCTGTACATGATGGTTCTGGAGAAATCCTGCAAGTGCACCGTGTCCGCTGCCAGCCGCACTCACGACCTCTGATGATACGATCTTTTTGTCCTCGGTCTCATAGATCTTAAAGTTCTCACAATGTCCGAAATGTTGAAATACCTGTCCGTTGTCATATGTTACTGCAATTTTCATATTGAATGCCTCCTTGATGATTACTTGATTTAATCCATCTTCTGAGTGGGCAATACAGACTCAGATTGGCGCCTCAGCCTAGAGGATATGAAATGATTGTACAACTTTTTCCGGCATATGTCAATTATTATCACTGCAGTGTCTCTGGATGCATCTCCTGCGGCAGCACTCCTTTGCCTTTGGGCAGATTTCATACACACCGCCCCCGATTTTTAATTTTCTGCCTTCCACGAGCGTTTCTGCCAGCTTTTTTCTTGCCGAATCATAAATGGACTGTACAGTAGTCCTTGCCACATTCATCTGCTGTGCACACTCCTCTTGGGAATATCCCTGATGGTCGATCAGACGGACAGCCTCGTATTCGTCAATCGTCATTATTATCTCTTCCCCGGAATCTATCTTTGCAGGGGCAAACTCATCGATTCCCGGCATCTCGCAGATTCGTCTGCACTTAACCCGACGTCCCATGTACCACACCTCTCATCTTAAAAACGGAAACAAAATATATCATTTATTCCATTGTCAAATCTATTTTTACCAGCATCGTAACTATTCAGAACCCATGAACAGTTACTCCGTATCTTCTTTCTGTATTTCCTCCACCAGCTTTTCAATAACAGAAAGATCCTCCTCCAAAAGCTCAGCGATTTGAGCCGCAGAATGGCCTTTTTTAAGTTTCTTTTGAATCTGGGACTTCAGATAATCCATGTTGCCTTTCTTATATCCGTCCTCGAATCCATCCTCGAATCCACCCTCATACCCAGACTCGTATCCTTCTTTGCGAAGTGAATCATAATGGAGTTTGTCGTTAAAGTTTGAAAGTATCATATTAACCACCTCACCGCGGTTCTTTCTAAGAATATCAGCAAGTATCCCCTCTTCTATACATTCATCCACCGCCCTGTTCACAGCATCCTCCAAAGCAAATTTCCTGCTCAGGTATCCCCGGACATAGTTGCTCTGTTAATTCGAAACTTGCGTCCAATCTTCTTGAACCGTTTTAAAACAATATTCGCCATATGTTTCCTTCCTTTCATTTTATCATAATCAGTTTGGAAAAAGTAGTTATTTCTACCAGAATAAAATAATAAGAAACAGAATGTAAAAAAGAATAAATCATCAGTAATACTTTTTTACGGTTAATTACCTTTTAGAGAAATCGTTATTTCTGTTGTTATGAATTTCTGATATAGTTTCATCAGTCTCTGAAATTTTACAATTTCATCATTCATACCCTAAACAACATTTAAGAATTTTGGAAAACTCTGATGCATGATCTCTGGGACAATTATGATAACCAGGAAATCCAACCACTTGAAATGGGGTTTTTTCACATATTTTTTGGATTCCTTTCCAGAATATATTACCATAAGAACCTTTGCTACATGCAAATATTGTTCGATCCTTATCCATCTTATCATATGGTACCTTCGAACAAAAAATATGAAAAAACTCATTTTTAATAAAATGAAAATAATTAGTCATCATATACTCCTGTTCACGTATTGTAGGCGGCGGGGATTCCGGGTCCCCATCCCCCATTAATTCAGAAAAGCGTATCATCGCAAGAGAATATTGCTCTTTACGAATTAACTCTACAATAGCTTGAATCCAAACTGCTTCGATACTATTTTCAACTACGGATGATTCCTCAAAAGGTTCAAATAATATCAGCTTTGATACCCACTCTGAATATCGAATTGCGAATTTTGCTGATACTGCACACCCAGCACTGTGCGCAAATAAAATAATCGGCTCTCCGATATATTCCAATATCATTCGTATATCTTCAACCTGAATTTCCAAGCTAAAATTATCTGTTGGATATTGATTGCTTCTGCCATAACCTCGTCGATCAAATGTAATCACCCTAAAATTCTCCGAGAGACTCTCTTCAGCCTCATCATAGAAACTACTGTCACATGCAGAACCGTGAACCATCAAAAGCACAGGCCCGGAACCTTTCTCTCTGACATATATATCTGTGTTCTTATTTTTGAGAAATAATTCTTTGTCCATCTTACTCCTATTCTGTTTTTTCGGCTATGGCATAGGCTATAACCAGACCATCGTCTCCAGAAAGTGAAATATGTATTCTATCAACATCAGCAAGAAGTAAAAAATGTTTCAGTTCTTCTGTAATGATTACATACGGTGCACCATAAACATCATGACTACTCTCAATCTTTCTAAAATCCAGACCCGACTTAGGAATGAGAGGTATAATTGCTTTGAATACGGCTTCCTTTACAGCAAACCGTCCAGCCAAATATTCTGCACAATCATTCTGTAGCGCTTCTGCCAATTCGGATTTACTGAATATATTTCGAAGAAAATGCGTTTCTTTGATTTCAAGCCAATTTTGGATATCACTTACATGCACTAAATCAACACCGATTCCCCGAATCATTTTTCAATTCTCATTGATTCCAGTACAGCGCAAAGAATTGAATAATATTTCGTATCAAAGCTGTCTGTTCTGCTTGTAAATACAACCGGAGAAGTGGTTCCACACATAATACTTGCCGTTGGAATATGTGCAAAAAAGTGTAATGATTTATGCAATATATTACCGGCACATAATTCTGGGATCAGCAGAATATCTGCACGACCTGCCACTTTACTGGAAATTCCCTTGTGTTTTGCTGCCTCTAAACTAACAGCATTATCCAAAGCAAACGGACCTTCCACTGTGATACCATTATCCCATTCCATCATAGCAAGCTCATTCGCTTCCATACTGCTGACAATATTGGGAGCTGGATTTTCAACCGCAGACAGCACAGCTACCTTTGGTTTGTCAATCCCTAAAATATTTGCCAGTTTTGCTGCATTTTTAATAAGTAGCTTTTTGTCTTCCAAATCCGGGGCAACATTCAATGCACAGTCTGTTATCAATATCAAGCGCTCTTCATCAGGATAATATACAACTGTTGTTTCACTTAAAATAGTATCCATATCCATCAATCCTCTAAGAGGATTCATGATAGAAGTAAGGTATGTGGTGCTCTGCATCTTTCCCTTCATAGGAATATCTGCAATTCCGTCATTAACCATTTGGAAGGCTAATGCTGCAGCCTTATTTTCTGCTGGTTCGTGAATAATCTCATAATCCGAAGCAGGTTCGTTGCAACTTGCCAATAATTCTTGAATAATTGGCTCATCTCCTATTAAAATACCATCGACAATTTTTTTTCGTTTGGCATTTACTACTGCCTCCAATGCCACTTCATCATGTGCTCCGCACAAAACAAGTTTTTTTCTTTTATCGCTAGTTAAAACATATTCTTCTATTTCCTGAAAATTTTTAAACATATTCATTCCTCATTGATTTAAAATTTTTGATTTCCTCTAATCCAGTTAATCCATCATAGGCACGTTCGCATAACGCCTCCATCTCCCGTTCTCCAGGCAGTATTTTTACTGGTGCAATAAAGGTGACGCGATCACAGATATGCTGTGTGATGAATTTGGAGTTTGCCATACCACCAATCATTAAAATTGCGTCGACATCGCCTTTAAGTACAGTAGCATAGGCACCGATATCCTTTGCCGTTTGATAACACATAGCATCAAGCACATCATATGCATAGGAATCTCCTTCGTTTATCTGCTTTTCAATCTGTCGAATATCTGTACTTCCAAGATAAGCAACAAGCCCTGCTTCACCATTGATATGACGCATCATTTCCGAAAGTGTATACTTTCCGGAATAACACAGCTTAACGAGTTCTCCAATCGGGACTGAGCAACAGCGATTATTTGAAAAAGGACCTTCTCCTTCCAATGCATCCGGCCCATCTATCATATATCCTTTTCTATGTGCAACTACGCTGATTCCTCCACCAAGCATGACAACAATCAGATTCAGGTCTTCATAATTGCAGCCGATAGAATCCGCATAGTATCTTGCCATTGCCTTTTGATTCAATGCTTGAAAGCAAGATCTTCTGGAAATCTCTTTAAGCCCGGAAATTCGAGCAATAGGTTCAAATTCATCGGTTGAGGGAGTATCCAGTGTCAACGGTACCGTTTTTTTATCTTTGGTTAATTCATAGGCGATACGAACCCCTACAGAACAAACATGAACGCCGTATTCACCACTTTCCACCTGTTCAAGCATAGCTTCGTTGATATAATACAATCCACCCGGAATCGGTTCCGTTTGACCACCCCGCGAAACAAATGCATCTAAATCATCAAGTGCTATATTGTGCTCGTCCATATAATTTATAATACACTTTGTTCGATAATCCTGTTGATCAAAAACACTTTTAAATCCCTGGATTTCATTGCTGTCATGAGCAATACTGTCTTTGATAATACAGTTATTATTTTCGTAATAAGCCACCTTCGTTGAAGTAGACCCTAAGTTAATAGCAAATATTTTTTTCATAATCTGAAAACTCCATTTTTAAATGTTTTTCTTAGATAACTCCAGATAATCAATTTTTTCTTGTATTTTTACCCTGTTTCTTATATTATTAAAGTTAAGAAATGGGAGGTATACATTTGAAAAATACCAATTGTAAAACAAAAATCCGAGATACCTTCTGGGATTTATTAAGTACAAAAGATATAAATCAGATTCACGTAAAAGAAATCACTGAAATATTAGGGATTAATAGAAGTACCTTCTACCTTTATTATGACTCCATTTATGATATTCTTCAGGAAATAGAGGATAATTTTTTTGTTCAAACAGTCTCTTCCGTGAAGCTGTTTGTTCGTTTTCCGTTGGAAGACCGGTATTTCACATTCCCACATCCTGGTATAATCGATTTTCTTGAATTTTGTCGCAAAAACAAAAAACTCATTAAGGTATTGCTGATTGATCGCAAAGATCCAAAATTTATAAATGAATATGAGCAACATATTAAAGAAACCTTCTGCCAAAAGGCCGTAAAAGAGCATTATATCTCTTCAGACATTGATCCACGGTTTCAAAACGCATACTTCAAACAAATGATCGATGGTCATCTGTCGTTTGTTCGCTGGTGGATCGAGAATGATGATGATATGCCGGATGAGCAAACTGCATTGCTTGTGTATCGATTAATGTATGCTCCGTTTCGATACATCAAACCATGATTCATAGAATTCTATAAAATCAGAACCCCATTTAGGGTTCTGATTTTCATTCTGAACCTTCATCCATTATTCGTCTAATTCCCAAAACAACATCTTATACCCGTCTCGCTGCACGATACAAGGTTTTACTGGAACCGGTAATTTTGCATTCAATTCTTCCAACCGATCCTCACCTACCTTCAGTACTACAGTATTCATACCGTCCAAAATATCTCCTTCTTCAATCTGTACAATAGCCCACATAAAATCGCCATATTCTTCTGTCAGCCCCGGATTATTCTGCATCATAGACTGCGGTATAAAACAAGTAGCATATGCTTTACCGGATATTTCACACCATTCAGTATCCAAATGTCCGCATTCATTGCATGCATAATGAGGTGGAAACTCAATATGTCCGCATTCAGGACATCTGCGCCCCAATAATTTTCCTTCTTCGAGGCCCTCATACCATTTCTTAACAATTCTTTCTACGCGTTCCATCTATATCCCTCCTTATGCTTTAAAGTTTATTCAGAATCTGAACAGTAACATTCTGTCCGCCACCGAAACCACGTAACATTGCATACTGCGGATCTACCTTCACTTGAGTCCGTCCCATTTCTCCACGAAGCTGTTTGACAGCCTCAAAGATATCGTGAAGGCCCGATGTTCCATGTGCATGGCCATACTGACAACGTCCTCCGTTTGTATTAATCGGACGATCGCCGTCAAACGCAGTTCTGCTTTCTAACATATATTTCCATCCTTCTCCCTTCGGAAGGTATTCGCATTCCTCTGCTGCAAGAAGTTGAGAGGAATTAAAGAAGTCATTCGCATAAAAAATATCCATATCAGCTCCAGTAAGTCCTGTCAACTCCTTAATCTGTTCATAGGCACCCGATGTAGCGTATTTCTCCAAATTACCGATCATTCCATTCAATGTTGCATGTCCTGTTCCAAGAACTTCAATCGGATGATCCGTATACTTATATGCCATTTCTGTTGGACAAACAATAAGGGCTGCCGCACCATCGCAACGTAGTTCAAAATTGGAAACTCTCAGATATCTGGTAAATTTGGGATTATACTGCGAACGGATATATTCTTGGTCTGTCATGCCTACTTCCGCTGCTTCTTCTGCATAGGTTTTATCATTAAGTGCTCTTGGATTAAGCGCTGCAGCACGACGGCAGTCAATAGATAGCTGACACAACACGTCATCTATTTTATCAGCGGTCAATTTATTTTCTTTTACATAGGAATCCAACCAGCTGTCACAGACTAGTGGATTTGCACCTAAACTAGGAGCTGCGTAATCCTTAGAATACAATTTATCTAAGCCTTCGGAAATATACAGGTCATTATCAAACTGTCTTCGCATATAGGATGGTTTTCTTGGTGTTGCAAGAGACCAAGACATATCACATCCACCTGAAAGAACAATATCATATGTACCTGAAGCTACTGCCATAACCGCCTGTTCCAGTGCAATATAACCGGAACAGCATGCCTCAGAATGATGGGCACTGGCTTTTCCCTTCATGCCAAACCAGCTGGAATACTGGGCATTCGGAGTTATATAACCGCCCTGTAGTGCCGGCATCGCGCAAGTACTGTAGTAGAATTCTACATCTTTTGCTGTAATTCCGGCATCTTTCATTGCTTCGATTGCTGCTGCACCGAACATTTCCAGATCGCTAAGTCCCTCTGTATCCGGATTATCCATAGTATACATATATGGAGTAGCGCCAACACCAATAATTGAAACACTTCTGCTTAAAGGTTTGAGTGCCTTATTTTTTATTTTTTTTGCCATAATATTCCCCTTTCTTTACTTTAACTGTTCATTAACTTTGTCTATCATGTCGCCAATTGTTTTGCAAGCAGATGCCTCCAGGTAAGTAATTCTCACACCAAAGGTTTCCTCCAATAAAGAGGTCAAACCAACCATCTGCAAGGATTTTTTTGATAGAGATTGAATTTCTGTTTCCCTTGTTAAGTCCTCCTTATTTGTTCGGTATGAAATTGCTACCAATTCGAGAACTTTGCTTTCAACATTTTCCATTGCAATCCTCCTTTTTCTGATTTGTTTATCTGTTTATAGTGTATAGTTTTAAATTATTATTTGGAACAACATATCACAATAAATGAATAGTAAGTTCCCATTAAAAAAATAATTTTGTACAAAAAAAATCGACACTTAAATAAAATTGTCGATTCAAATTTTTCTAAAATGTAACTATGCGAAATTCAAAGGACGTTTCTGAAAAAGTGAAAAAAGAAGCGGCCCCGGGGCCGCCTCACTCTGTCAAACTATTTTAAATCTCTATTTTTCGCATTGTTCCTAACCTTCTGCGTCTTCTCTTGTCAGCTTCCGTATCCAGTTGCCATAATGTGACTCCAGAAATGCCGGCACGCATTTAAAGATCTGGTCCGCATTCAGGCAGCATACAACGACCGCCGGAGAAGCCTTTACAACAAATGCCATGACAAACGACAGCGGTATAACGATCATCCAGATACTGATGAGGTCCATTTTGACAACGAACATCGCATTCCCGCCTCCCCTGATGATTCCGTTGTTGGTCGGCATCTGGTAGGACATGCCTACACATACGACACTCAGGATGATCAGGAAGGTGTTCGCCATCTCTTTTGTGGATGCCGATAAGTCATACAGGCTCAGGATCGGAATCCGGATAAAGAATAAAATGATGCCGGACAAAACACCTATTACAAGGAACAGTCTCTGCAGTTTTCCCGCGTACCGCTTTACACGGTCTATATCACCTGTCCCGACTGTTTTTCCGATGATAACAGATGCCGTGGAGGCAGCTCCCACAGCGGTGGACTTTACCAGCAGGAACACCGTTGAAGCCACGCTGTTTGCCGCGATGGCTGCTGATGTCATATGTCCCAGAATCGCCGTCTGCAAGGCCGTATTCACGCCCCACAGCCCCTGCACCAGTACCATCGGCCCTGTAATTCTGACATAATCGTTTCTCAGGACCTTATCAGACTGCAGGTAATCCTTCAGCTTTATTCTGAGATTCTTCTCCTTCTTCACCATATATATAATTAGGATACCACACTCCAGAATCCGCGCCGTCAGTGTACCCACTGCCGCTCCTGCAGTCCCCATCTCCGGAAAGTGGAATTTCCCATAGATCAGCAGGTAATTGATTCCGCAGTTTACAAAAAAGGTCATAATAGAAAGCTGAAATGCAATCTTCACGATCTCCGTACTGCGCAGTGTCGCAAGTAAAAGCTGCGTCACTGCAAAGAACAGATATGTAAACCGAATAATCCTTAAATAATTTACACCTTCCTGTATGATCGGGCCGTCTGTAGTAAAGATCCCGACTGCCTGATAAGGAAAGATACTGACGGTAAGAAACAGAATCACAGCTACAGACAAACCAATCCGCATAGCGATAGCCGCAATCTTTTTCATCGGTTCTGTCTGCCTTTTCCCCCAGTACTGGCTGCCTATGATGACAAGCCCTTCCCCGAGCGCCGTTAATACCTGCTGAAAGACAAATTGTATCTGGTTCACCGCTGCCACACCCGCCAGGGATGTTTCACTATAAGCCCCCAGCATCATATTATCCGCCAGATTGACGCTGATTGTAATGACATTCTGTAAAACAAGCGCTGCATATATGGAAAAGAAATTCTTATAAAAACTCTTGTTCTCTGACAATTTTCCCTCTCCCTTCGTATAACATTTTCATTATACGCGCCTGTCCCTGCCTTTTGCAATTATATTCTAATCTTTTTCACGCCGCCTGTACAGATAAGCCCCCATAAAAAGCAGGCTCCCCCACGCAAGATAGGCACTGTTCCTGCTGTGTTTTATGAGTGCCGCATCCCCGGGAAGCTGCTTTGATCCGGCTATATTCTGTGCCGACTGCACCAGTTGTTCGGCCTTTCCCTGATAAAAGCTAAAATCGGACCATCTTTTCGGGATATAATCCAGACTAAACCGAAAGCTGAGTCGGATTCCGGCAAATATCAATGCGGCCAGGCCTATCCCCCAAAATGCAAGCAGCACATTCCTCAGTACAACTATTTCAACCATACTTATCTGCCTTTTCAGTACAATATATCCATAAATAATAATGGCCCAGACAGGAAGCGTCAGGAAGAGGAAATTAAAGGCCGAATAATCCCCTCCTGCCAGAACTGTATCCGGAGTACCAAACTCCTGCTGGATAAGCCAGCTTTCGGCCGCTGATACAGCGGTCCTGCTTTTATAGACCATTTCGATATTGGAAAACCCAGATGCATCCGGATTCTGAATCCACAGCATTTTCCTTTTTTCTTTGATAATACCACGTATCACATAATCCTCCTGGTTCACAGTCAGTGTTTTTCCGGCCACATCACTACTCCCAAACAGAGCCCTGGCGCCTTCATCACTGATGGCGCAGCCCCGGTTGTCCCCTTTCGAAGGATACATGCCGTCTATGCGCTGTCCGGGCAGAATTTTTTCCAGATCACCGTACCCCTCTATCAGCGAAAAATCCCCTTCACTGAAATATTCCCCTGCTGCCGCCTCAATCCGGTCTTTTATGTTCCAGAGAGTCACTTCCGGTATCTCACCGGCCTTCTTTTCTAAATTTGTCTTTTCTCCGCGAATCTGCTCGTAATAACTGTCAAGCTGTTCTGCACTTACTGTATTCTTCTCAAACCTGACATGTATGATCGTTTCTCCTGCATGTATATAAGAATATTCTGCAACAGAAAGCACCAGAAGGCCAATGCTGAACAGGAGCAGTATTCTCTGTATATATTTTCTCTTACTGGTCAATTCGCACCCTGTCTCCTTCTTCTATTTCTTTGCTGCTTTCTTTGATTACCTTTGTTTTGTCTGTCAATGCTCCTTCCACGGCTACCCTGTTTAAGTCCTTTGCCTTTTTTACCAGACTGATTCTCTCCGTCACATATTCCTCACCCAGAATCGTGTTTGTTTTTCTGACCGCAAGGCAGTATGCCCCTTTTGAATCCTCGCGGACCGCTTCTATCGGCAGAATCCAGTCATACCGGATATCGGACTCTTTCTCAATCACATACGCACCTTCCATACCATCCGAATATTCGTCCCCTTCTATCTTGGCGGTAATATACCGTATGTCATCCTGATTCTGCTTTGTTCCGTCACCAGTGCCCCCTGCCGCCCCGCTTTCATCCCCGGACCGGTTCTCCTCTGTCCGGATGCTCTGGATCTTCAGTTTTTTCTGTCCCTTCATGCCGGTAAACTCTGCAAGTATCGTATCCCCTTCTTTCAGCTTCAGGGCATTTTCTTTATCCACAGGGGCTAAAAACTCGTAACCGCCTGTTCCGATCCGTATATATTCCTGTCCTGAAGTGACCATGCCCTCCGACAGGCTGTTCTGCGTAATGGTTCCTTTCACAGTCGATTTTATAACGCCTTTCGCATCCATAATATCCTGCAGCCTTTTTATGGCCTTCTCCTGCTGTCCGATATCTATCTTCAGACCTTCAAGTGTCAGGTCTGAGCTCTGCTTTGCCTTCTGTTCATTTGCATTTGTATTCTCATCCTCTGTCTGGGCAATCTCATATGCCGCCTGAGCCTGGTCAAGTGCATCCTGCATGGCATCCACACTCTGCTTCAGAGACTCAATCTGTGTCTGCTTTTCTGATGCTGTGCGCTCCAGTTCCTGATCAATGCTGCTGATGGTCTGGTCGTATGCCGCTTTTGCCTCCACATTCTCCTCACCGCCCTGCATCAAAAATGTATCATATGCCGCCTGTTTTTGCTCATCCGCCTTCCGCTGTCTTTCCGCCGCCTCCTGATTCTCTGTATTTACTGCTTCATCCAGTCTGGCAGATGCCTCCTGATAATTGTTCCGGGCCATTTCCAGATTCTTTTCTGCCAGATAGGTCTGGGGTGTCCGGGCGTCCGGCGTCTGGCTGATCTGCTCTTTCTCAAACTGCAGGCACAGCTGTTCCAGCTTATCCTTCTGCTCATCCAGTTCTCTTGAAAGCTCCTCTGTATCGATCAGTACAAGGGGATCTCCTGGTTTTATATTCGTACCGGGTTTTGTAACCTCCTTAACCCGCAGATTTGCGGGAACCGTCACCAGATCCCCCTTCGACGCTCTTATGCTGCCTTTTCCCTTTATCTTATATTTTAAATTTCCCGAGGACGGTTTTTCAAGCCTGACCTTGGGGACAATCACTGAATCTGCTGCCCTTGACACAATAGTACACAGTACCATCACTGCAAAAAAGATAGCAAGCAGTTTTCCCCAGAATGCTTTTGTCTTTATCTTCTCTTTTACGTTCTTACGCCTTGTTCTTTGAGTCATAACTGTCCAACCTCGCTTTTATTCTTTCAGCCCGGAAGCCGCAATTCCCTGTTCCAGATACTGCTGCCCCCACAGAAACAGAAAAACAGCCGGAAGCAGCATAACGATTGATGCCGCAAAAGAAACATTGATCTTATCGGATGTAATATTCGGTAAATACAGAGACAGCGGCCATAAATTCTTTGTTTTCAAAAATGTCATCGGCTGTTCAATGACATTCCAGTATTCCAGAAATCCCAGAATCATGGCAGAGATAATCCCCGGCAGTGCCATCGGGACGCCGACCATACAGAAGACCTTAAATTCACCTGCCCCGTCTATTCTGGCAGCTTCGATCAGTGAATCCGGGATTCCTGAAAATGCTTTTGACATGATAAATACAGGGAATGTGTTGAATATGCCGGGAAGGATAAGTGCCAGATGTGTATCCAGAAGCTGAAACTGCTTCAATACAAGGTATCCCGACACCATTGTTACCTGAAAGGGCATGATCATTAATATCATATAGAGAAGCATCAGGATGTTTCTGCCCCTGAATTTATAGCGTCCCAGTGCCCATGCGGCCGGTGTCCCGATTAAAAGTTGGCCGAGAAGGACTGGAAATACCTGTCTGCATGAATTCCAGAACATCACGAAGAATCCGGGGGAATCCAAAAGCAGTTCCACGTATGGTTCCAGAGTGGGATACTTCGGCAGCAGAGAAAAATGTGCCCTTCCGTCAGCGCCTGCCAGGACTGCCCCTGTATTTTCAATCAGCTCCCCCTTTCCCATAAAGGACTGCGCCGCCATGTACAGCAGAGGGAGCCATATAACGCTGCTCAGCAGGACTAACCCCGCCGTGATCCATCTATTTTTTCTTTTCATGTGTCAGATGCACTCCTATTATAATTAGTGATGCAGCGGCTGCCATCATGACAGAGGCAGCGCTCATCTTTTGTATGTCAAGCTTTACAAACCAGTTATTAAAAAGGTGTTGCAGCATGTAAATGCTCTTGTGTGGATAATCTCCGGCGATCAGATAGGCCTCCCTGAATACTTTAAACGAATTGACCAGTGATAATACGGCAATCATCGCCACGGTCGGTCTTAGAAGAGGCAGGGTAATGTGAAAGAAACACTCCTTTTTCCCCGCGCCGTCCATTCTGGCCGCCTCATAGAGAGAATCCGGGATTTCATTTAGTCCGGCCAGCCACAGGATCATGTCATACCCTGTGTTTTTCCAAAGGTAGCTGAACACAAGGACATAAAATGCAGACGGTCCGTTCATCCAGTCTGTGGGACTGATATGGAACCGCTCAATAAAACCGTTCAAAAATCCGTGGTTATCAAATACAAGCCGCCACAATACCACGATAGAAGCGACCGGGATCGCCATCGGAAACAGGAATATCGTCTTAAGCAGCTCACGAAGCCTTGTAATACTGCTGATAAGAACAGCCACCGCCAGGGAAAGGAGTAAAAGCAGGGGGATGCAGGTCACGATAAAACGCACCGTATTTGACACCGCCAGCTGAAACGAACTCTTTCCGATTACAGTCAAATAATTATCCAGTCCCGTAAAATTCACGCCCACTGCGTCCATAAAGGAACGCCTGAACACATCTAAGAACGGAAATAGGATAAAGATCCCCACTCCCGCCAGGCTTGGCAGGAGGAAAAGAAACCTGCCGGGGTACCGTATCCCCTTTCGTTTTCCCCCTGCCATATGCATAGAAGGCACCGCGCTATTCAGAAAGGTAGGTATCTGCTTTTTCAGCGATATCTTTCGCTGCCTCTTCGGCCGTTCTGCTGCCGTCAAAATATGTTTTTGCTCCATCCAGTATCATCTCTCCTATGATGTCATCCTTCTGTACCGGTTTTTTCAGTTTCTTTCCCATATCGGCCAGAGACTGTACCTCACTTCTGTGGGGAAGTGTAATATTCTCCGTCACTGGTTCTGTTTCATCTTCTTCGCCATCTGTAGCAGATGCGGCAGATGAAATACTTACACTGCCGTTGGCTTCATCGGGTTCTTCCTCCAAACTCTGTATCAAGGCTTCCATTGCCTTTTCATTCACCGGGAAACCGCAGTCCACATCTACAGTCTGTACGTCCTTGGACAACAACGTTTTTACAAATTCCCTGGCGAGCTCAGTATTCTTGGAAGCCTTATTGATTCCTACAAGGTCATGGGGGGTATAAATGCCATTCGTATCCGTTGGTTCTGTACCTGTTTTTCTCATGTAATGATAAGGCATCATCATACTCTGAATCCCTTTGATTTCATATGATGCAATCGTATCCGTTTCCTCCAGGCTTCCCACCTTCCCGACATTCCAGCCTGAGTCCGGGGTTTGTGATCCTCCCCCGAAAAATATGGTTCCTTCCACGCCGTCCGATTCTACGGTTTTTCCCGCTGTCTCGATTAAGGAAGCAAGTAATTCTGTATCAATGCTTTGTTTTTCATCTACAATCTCATCATAGTAAATATTTAACAACAGGCCCATAACCTTATTTTTATCGGCCATCTCCATTAAATCATTCCATTTATGGTCTTTCATGTAATCTATCAGTGTATTTGACGATTTCAGTATCCTGGCTTTTTCACTGCTGCCCATCAGGATCGGGACACCATATCTGGTCGGAATCTGATATATTTTGCCGTTCTTTTCGTAAGGATCTGTTATATTCGCGCTGATTCCATCCTCTTTATCCACAGCATCCAATATGCCGCCCAGATCAGCTAATATACCTTTTTCAATATAAGACTCTGCCGGCAGACCATCCAGCATAATCACATCAGCGCCGCTGCCCCCCAGCAGTTCCGTATTCAGTGCACGGATGCTGTCCGCCTTTGTTCCGGTTCCCTCTCCGGCACTGCCTGTCTTGTATTCGATTCCCACATCCGGATTGTCCTGCTGGAACTTCGCAATCGCCTGCCGTACCGCACTGCTTTCTGTCAGCCCGTAAACAGTCAGCATCTGGGAAGGCTTAGCTTTTGCAGTCTTATCATATACATACCGGTAAAGCTGGTAAGTCGTCTCTCCGCCTGCAGTCTGTGTATGAAACAGTACCAGATATGTCCCTTTTTCTGTCTCCACAAGGTTTATGGCACCCGCCTGCGGAATACCGAATGCGGACGCGTTTTCACTAATCAGGTCCTCTGCCACACTTCCCCCTTTTGTCAGGTGGTGCAGCCCCTTGGAATCCGCATAAATGCAGTCATTCTCCTCATTGATTTTGACAATGCCGTCACTCGTCATGTCAGCATATTTGATTTCATCCCTCACTTCGCCGGTTGCTGTATCATAGTAGATAAAACCAGTCCCGTCCTGATTTCCCATGATAAGGTCTTTTCCGCTGACATCCATGAGCATGGACAGAACTCCGGTATACTCCCCGCTCTGGAAGCTCCTGATCAGATCCCCTGTCTTCTGGTCATACATCCTTACCTCTCCCGTAACCGGAAACGCAAGGAAGAGGTTTCCGTCGGAATCAACCGCCATGTTCGAAACAATCGGATACATATCCATATCTCCCTGGCTGGCAAGCTCTGGTATCACAATCTCTTCACTCGTGCCGTCCCCTGCATCTCTGACCACATGGGATTTATTCTCATTGTCAAAAAACAGTGCATATAGTTTACCGTCTTCTCCCCTTACTATATTGCTGAACTCTCCTAATGTGCTGCCCGCATGATCCAGCCAGGCCGCATCACCTTCTGTAAAATTACCGTCCTCATAGTGGTATGCCCCGTATGTTCCTGCCAATGTGTTATAGGTATAAAGCCAGGAATCACTCTCTTCCCCTGCAGTCAGCGCTATCACATTTTCGCCTTCTTTCACAGGAAGCTCAACTGGTTCCTCTACATATCTCCCCATCGCCTCCTGACCGCCTTTAGCATCTTTATCTTTTTTACCTGAACATCCCGTTATCCCGGCCGCTGCCAGCGCCACCGCAAGCAGTACTGCCGCAAATCTTCTTATTTTCATTGAATCGTCCTCCGTTTCTTTTTAAGTACGTCTTTAGTCTAGCAAACATTTCTCTAAAAATCTTTTAAGGATTCTTAATGTTTTTACAGATTTTTTAGAGAAATCTTTGCTATACTATATTCAGCAGCTTCGCTGCTTTCATTTCTTTGAGAATAGAAAGGATCCGATATCGTGAGAATTTTATTGATTGAAGACGATCTGGAATTGTGTGAGGCCGTGCGCCTCCATCTTGTGAAGGACAACTATGACACAGATATCTGCAATACAGGGACAGATGCTTTGTTTTACGCATCTCACCAGGCATACGACGCCATCATCCTGGACCGGATGCTTCCGGGCGTTGACGGCATGACCATCCTGCAGTCCATCCGCAGGAACGGTATCCAGACCCCCATCATCCTCGCCACTGCCATGAATGATATCACGGACCGGATCGACGGTCTGGATGCAGGTGCAGATGACTATATTGTAAAGCCATTCGACGTGCTGGAGCTGATGGCAAGGATTCGCGCGCTGACAAGAAGGCCTGCCGCAATCCTCCCCGGACACAGCCTCACCTTCGGCGACCTTGAACTGTTCAAAGAGAAACACGAGCTTTCCTGCGGCGGGCAGCTTCTCTCTCTTTCTAAGAGAGAATCCGGCCTGTTTGAATATTTCATCAAAAATGCAGGGCAGGTCCTGCCCCGTTCCCTCATCCTTACACACATCTGGGGACCGGATACAGAAGTCGAGGACGGAAATCTTGATAATTACATCCATTTCTTGAGAAAACGTCTGAGGGCCCTCAACAGCCGTACTAAAATCGTAACCATTCACGGTGTGGGATACCGCATGGAGGAATCTGATGTTTCATAAACTAAGGAAAAAACTGACTCTGGCCTACACGGTTACGACCGGCATGGTCCTTGTCTGCGTTCTCGCAGTCATCCTGTATACGACAGAGCGCTCCATATCCGAGCGCAACATTGAAAACTTTGAAAAGAATATCATGGAGCTCAGTTCGAAGCTGCAGTACGGCAGCTCCATCTCCCAGTCCTGGCTGACAGATCAGGAAATAGAGAATCAGCTGATCATCCACATCGAAGAAAATACCGTTCCTTTCTTGTTTCCAGGTTCCTATACTACGAAGACGGACAGGGACCTCCTCGTAGAAAAGGCTAAAAACATGGCAAGCAAACAACAGGTCAGCCCGGATATCCCCCCTGTCTCCACCTCTCTCCAAAAAACAGACATCATGTCCCTAAACGGCGAAAATGGAGACTCTTATCTGGCCTATGTCATGGTCACGCCGTCGCAGACCGGTGGTTTTAAAAGCATGGTGGTCCTGCACGATAACCGGCAGAAAAAGATGCAGATCAAAAACGGACGCATCCTGTTCCTCACGACGGGCCTGTCCGGCATTGCCGCCATCTTTCTTGTGAGCTGGTTCTTTGTAGGACATTCCTTAAAGCCGCTTGCGAAAAACAGAGAAAAACAGAACGAATTTATCGCTGCCGCCTCCCATGAGCTGCGCTCCCCCCTTGCTGTCATTCAGGCCTCTTCCTCTGCAGTTCTGGAGGATACTTCCAGATCCGGGGAGTTCCTGGCGACTATACAGAAAGAATGCAGACGGATGGGGCGGCTTGTAAATGACATGCTGGTCCTTGCCTCCGCCGACACAAAAGGGTGGCACGTGGCACGTGAACAGATTGATATGGATACCCTGCTGTTAGACATCTATGAACATTATGAACCCCTGTGTTCAGAAAAACACGTTCCGCTTTGTATCAGCCTTCCAGACGAACCCCTGCCGCCTGTCCTCGGAGACAAAGAACGGCTGGAACAAATCTTCTCCATCCTGATTGACAATGCGCTCACCTATGGTACAGGGAAGGGCGGCACCGGCAGGAATCTGCCCGTAGAACTGAGGGCAGAAGTTTCAAAACACCATCTCTGCGTATCTGTAGCCGACCACGGCCCCGGAATCACAGATGAAAAGAAACCACAGGTCTTCGACCGTTTCTTCCGCACCGACCAGTCCCGCAGGGATAAGTCCCACTTCGGCCTTGGCTTAAGCGTGGCAAGAGAACTGGCACATCTGCACGATGGCACACTCACACTCACAGACACGGCCGGGGGCGGATGCACATTCACACTCAGACTAAAGAGAGGGAACTTTTAGGTGACGGGGACGCCCCATGTAAGGTTTGGTAGCCGGGGCTGTATATGCCGCTGCGAAATGCACACCGTGTTGCTAACGGATTCTACTAAAAAATGACACCTGAATGACAGGTACAGAGAACACATCACGAGAAATCTGATGATTTCTCGCGCTGAGTTCTCCAAAAATATGATTCGGAATCATATTTTTCCCTGCCATTCAGGTGTCATTTTTTCTAGAATCCGTAAGCACACTCTAGCATTTTGCAGCGGCATATACAGCCCCGGCCACCAAACCTTACATGAAGCTGGTCCATCCGACAGGCAGAAAATCATATCGATTGTCAAGCATTAAAATGAACAAAACATTTCAAACAAAAAAAATTAGCATAAGGTAGACTGCCTGTGGATGAGCCTGCATGTAAATTCCTGATAGGTAAACTCCTCTTCTTTCCCGGCGAGTATAGCCAGTATTAGTTTTGCCGCATACCGCCCCATTTCGTGATAGGGGATGGTAATGCCTGTGACGGACGGGTATGTGATGGCGTAGAAGTCTACGTTGTTAATGAAGATGTTCTTCGGATGCTGGGGCAGTACGACGCCATTTTTCAGTATCTCGCGCTGGATCAGGTAACCGATGTCGTAGTTATGGGAGATTGCGATATCAAATTCATGGGTGTCCATGTATGCCTTCAGACCCGGGTAAATATTTTCCGGACACCGGTATTTCACCGGGATCACTACATGCTCCAGATCGCACTCCGGGTAGATTCTGGCGGCCATTTCTGCAAACTGGGGATATTTGTTGTTTACAAATACACCCTCGTTATCTACAGAGAAATACCGGATGGTCCTCAGCTGCTTCTGCCTGCAGAACAGGACGCATTCTTCCAGCACATCGTCGAAGGCGTGCGGCTTCGGTGATTTTTTTGAAAATACGCCGTCCATACAGACAACCACGTAGGGGATGTCATATTTCTCCGCAGGCTCTACAAACTTTTCATGTTCTTTATTAGAGATATAGATCAGCCCGTCGATCAGGTTTGATTTATAGCTGTTAATATAGGATGGTGAAGTGTCTTCCTTCTTCTCATAAAACAAGGTCAGTGTATAATTCATCTTATCCAGATATCTTCCGATACCCTCGATGGTATCGAGAAAAGACTGGCGGCTGTAGTCCCACGCACAGACGATGCCGATGGCAGTACATTTCTTATTCCTCATACTCCGTGCCGCCTCGTTGGGGACATAGTGGTATTCTGCAATGACTTTTCTCACCCTCTCCTTTGTCTCCTCACTGATACGCTTATCGTTCCGGTCATTGAGCACATAGGAGACGGTCGCCTGGGACACTCCGCATATTTTTGCTATCTCTTTTGCTGTAATATTGCCTTTCATACAAATCCCCCGATTCAAAGTTAGTCGTAATGCCGTTATGTTTCCTGAAAGTTTTTTAAAAAATTGCACAACATTTTCCATTCTATCTTGTATTTCTTATTGATTTATGCTAATATAAATCTTGCTTATAGGTATAAGCAAAAAACTTTATTGTCATTATAGCAGTAATTTGTAAGCTCATCAAGGGCACAAATTATTTATTTTTACTTTTTTGCTTATACGATTAACCTGCATTTCTGGTATTGTCAGCTGCCAGAATAACAAGGATAATGTCAGGAGGTTTTAAATGTCAGGAAAAGAACATGTATCTGCCCTCAGGGACCTGATGAGGCAGGAACACGTGGATGCAGTCTACATCGGTACTGCAGATCCACATCAGAGTGAAGGCGTCGCGACACACTGGCGTGCCATGCAGTGGTTCAGCGGATTTACCGGAACTACAGGTTACTGTGTAATCACTCTGGAAAAGGCCGCATTCTGGAGTGACGGACGCTATGCGGCGCAAATGGAGCGCGAGCTAGACAGCAGCGTCTTTGAACTCTGCAACACCTCGGTGCAGGGAACACCGGGATGGATGGAATGGCTTGTAAAGAATGTGGGCGCCGGTTCCGTTCTTTCTATGGACGGCGAGGTCCTATCCATTGCTGATTTCAGGAAATGCAGGGACTATCTGAAGCAGTATGATGTCAGCATCCGGCATGAGGTGAATTATCCCGGGATGCTTTGGAATGACCGCCCCGATATCCCGGATGCACCGGTCTGGGAGCTCGAGCTTCCCTATGCAGGCGAATCCAGAAAGGATAAGATTTCCCGCGTGCGCTCTGCCATTTCGGACAGGAATGCCGATTGTTATCTGGGCTGCTGTCTGG
Organism: Faecalicatena orotica; assembly: GCF_003149245.1. GTDB lineage: Bacteria > Bacillota > Clostridia > Lachnospirales > Lachnospiraceae > Faecalicatena_A > Faecalicatena_A orotica. The sequence goes on from NZ_QGDL01000001.1 coordinate 731,965, forward strand.
ATGATGTGGCATGGCTTACGAATTTAAGGGGAGGGGACCATCCGATCTACCCGATTTTTCACGGATATCTGCTGATCACCCCGAAAGAAGTCTGCCTGTGTATGGATGAGGAAAAACTCAGCGCTGCCATCCGTACCCATCTGGAGGAAGACGGAATCAGCATCTTTCCGAGAAACGAAGTGTTCCCGCTTATTTCAAGGCTTACATCCGGCAGCAGGATTCTGATGGATCCGTACAAAACAAGCCTGAAGCTTTTCGCTTCTGTCCCAAAAGATGTACATATCATCGAGCAGATGGATATCATCACTTACCTGAAAAGCCGGAAGAATCCGACAGAGCAGGAGAATATCCGGACAAGCAACCTCAAGGAAAGCGCCGCGATTGTCCGTTTTATCCGGCATATTTATGACCGGCTGGAAACAGGTACTGTGACAGAATACGACCTGGTCCGGGATCTGGAGATTTTCCGCAGGATGGACCCGGACTACCTGATGCCTGCCAATCTGGCGATCATCGCTTATGGTCCGAACGCTGCCCTGCCCCACTACCGTCCTACTGAGGAGATACATTCCGAGGTAAAGAAAGAAGGAATGCTGCTGTTCGACATCTGTGCCCATTATAAAACCGGCACAACAGACATTACCCGGGTGATCCCGACAGGCCCGTGCACGGAGGAGATGCGTACCGACTACACACTGGCACTAAAATCCAATATTGCACTGGCCACCCAGCGATTTGTCTACGGAATGACCGGCGATGTCCTCGACGGAGTCTCCAAAGCTGTCCAGTGGAATCATTCCCGCCATTTCGGACATGGAACCGGACATGGGATGGGCTATCTGCTCTATGTACATGAAGGTCCGGGAAAGATCATTACCGAATTTGCACCGCCGTTCCCGTATGCCAGACAGGTGCCACTCGATACCGGCATGCTCTTCTCCGATGAGCCGGGAGTGTACAAACCGGGCAGGCACGGGGTCCGTCTGGAAAATAATCTTCTTGTTCAGGAAGAATGTGTAAATGAATTCGGGAGATTCCTGAAATTTGAAACTGTAACCTTCTGCCCATTTGAACGCAGCCTTATCCTGACCGGGCTGCTGACAAAAGAGGAAACAGCATGGGTGGACCATTACCACGAAGAGACTTATCACAAGCTCTCCCCTTATTTAAATGAAGAGGAAAAAATCTGGCTGGGGGAAAAGACACAGCCGCTTGTGTAAAGTTTCAGAATCTGACCAGTTATTACTTATCAAAAAGGAGTAAGAAAAAATGAATGAGAATAGTGAGAAACAAAAGAAGAAAAAGTGGGACATACAGGTTCCACACACATATTTTATCATCTTCATGATATTGATTTTATGTGCGATACTCACCTATGTCCTTCCTGCAGGTTCTTATGACCGCGTGGAAAATGATACCGGGAGGATGGTCGTTGTAGCCGATTCCTTCCATGAAGTAGAATCCAATCCGATTTCACTGATGGATTTCCTAAAGGCTGTCCCGTCCGGACTGGAGGCACAGGCAGCTTTGATCTTCTTCGTATTCGTCTGCGGGGGAACCTTCGGTATCTTCGACGAGACTAATGCACTGAATGTGGGGATCAATAAAATCGCCCACCGGCTAAACGGAAAAGAAACCCTGATGATTATCGCCATCACCACTATTTTCTCCATCCTCGGTGCAACGATGGCATTCGACCCCCAGGTAATTATGTTCATCCCGCTCGGTGTCGCCCTTGCCCGTCGATGCGGTTATGACGCCATCACCGGTATCGCAATGGTGCTCGGCGGTGTATATGTCGGATTCTCCTGTGGTGCCCTGAACCCTTATACAACGGCTGTTGCACAGGGAATCGCCGGTGTCCCGCTGTTCTCCGGACTCGGTTTCCGTGTGGTATGGCAGATTGTTACACTTGTCTTCACATGCGCATACATTATCCGCTATGCGAAAAAGGTGAAGGCATCTCCTTCTACAAGCTACTGTTATGAATTAGGGTTAAGCGAAAAAGAAGCACACGAGAAAGAACAGGCAAATTTCACAACAAAACTTTCCGTACGCCAGATTCTCGTAATCCTTGTTCTGTTCGGCGGATTAGGATGTGTTGTATATGGTTCCCTCAAATTATCCTGGGGTACATCAGACATGGCTGCCGCATTCTTCGGAATGGGACTGCTCGCAGGTATCATCGGGGGACTTGGTGGAAACAAGATCTGTACATCCTGGATCAAAGGTGCTAAGACAATGGTATTCGGTGCCCTTGCTATCGGGCTTGGACGCGCCATCCTGATCGTCCTTGAAAATGGTATGATCATGGACACCATCGTTTCCGGACTTTCATCCCTGCTGCAGATGCTTCCGTCATCACTGATCTCGATCGGTATGCTGATCGCCAACGTAGTCATTAACTTCTTCGTTCCATCCGGAAGCGGACAGGCTACACTTGTTATGCCATTCATGGCGGCCATCGCATCCCTGACAGGAGTTACAATGCAGACAGCAATCGTGGCATTCCAGGGTGGCGAAGGATTTAGTAACGCAGTCATCCCGACCAGCTCCACAACGAATGCCTGCCTCGGCGCCGGAAACGTAGGCTATGAGAAATGGGTGCGCTTTGCAATGCCGATGTTCCTGATCCAGCTTGTTATCTGCGCCGTGTTCACAATTATTGCATCTGTAATTGGACTGTAGGAAAAAAGTTTCCTGTGAAATAAGAAAGCACTGTCGGCTGTATATTCAAGAAATGGAGGAATGGTCCCGGCAAAAAGCCGGGGCCTGTGATAGAAATTATGGTATGGTCATCAAAAGAAATCAAGAAAAAAGGACTCACCTGCTTAAATAAAAACTTTATACAGGCCTATCTGGTGGTTCTGGTAATCCGACTGATCGCAGATATCCCTGCACTCTTCTTTAACCAGGGCAGCAGTATCCGTTCTCTGTCTCTGTCAGGCTCCGCCCTGCTCCTTGCCATCCTGCTTGCTGGCACTATTTTTATTTATCTGCCACTGAATGCAGGAAAGAACAGGTTTTATATGGATCTGAATGACGGCAGCGCAGAATTTGATACCCTGTGGCATTTTTTCACCCGGGGGAAAAAGACATACCTTTCTATCGTAAAAGGAATGACCGTGAGATATCTGACCGTCCTTGCCGGCGGCCTGATCCTGATTGTACCGGGAATCATGCAGTATTACCGCACATTTTTTACTCCGTGGATTCTGGCACAGCATCCGGATATGACCGCAGGCGTGGCAATGCAGAAAAGCCGTGAAATGACGGCCGGGCAAAAGATGAACCTCTTCATCATGCAGCTGACATTCCTAGGCTGGATTGCTCTTTGCTTCTTCCTCTCCTACCGTTTCAGCCTGATCCTGCCGACCGGCATAGGACGCGCGGTTTCGACAGCCATCTATGCGCTTCCTGCAGCCTATTACCATGCGGCTGTCGCAGCATTGTATACAAAGCTGTCACAGCATCTGCTGTAAATAATATATCAGAAAGTCTGGGTGAGTTAATTCTCATCCCGGACCGCCTGATAAGCTATCAATACAATATCTTCTTTCGTCTCTTGCTTCAGTTTTTCCTGAAGTTCGTTAATCTCGGTAATACTTTCATTCGTGATATCCGCTATCTGGTAGTTCTGTTCCATATTCTCACCTCATCCATAGTATACGGCATCCTTTAGAAATTATGTAAATCCCAGTACAGGACTTGCTCAGGCTTTTTTCAGGTTATTCCGGTAACTGCTCGGGCTTGTCCCTACATGCTGCTTAAACAGCCTCGAAAAATAATTCATATCATCAATTCCACACATCTTAGCAATCTCCCCTACCGGAAGCTGTGTAAGATTCAGCAGCCGGATTGCGTAATTTAACCGCTCCTGATTCACGAATGCCGTAAGGCTGGTTCCGGTTTCTTTTTTAAAAAGAGTCGAAAGGTAGTTCTTATTCATGGAAAACTTTTCTGCAATTGCCTTCAGCGTGAGGTCCGTGTCCGGATTCAGCCTGATATGGGTCACAATCTTTTTAATAGTCGGCGAATAATCTTCCATCGAGTATGTCCGCACAAGCATACAGTACTTCCGGGGAATGTCCTTGTAGATGCTGTCAAGCTGCTTTATGTTCACGGCATATTCTATGAGTGCCGTAATTCTGTTGACCTCTGTGTCCACATAGACCGGATGAACACCACCCGACTGGGCAGCTTTGCGGCAGATTGTGTTGAACATGATCAGATTATTTTTCTGGTCACGCAGCGAATCCGGAAAGTGCTGCTTTATAGAACTTAAACTGAGCTTTTCTCTGATTTCTTCTATCTTTTCCAGATTTCCTTCCATTATATAGGCACACAGCCGTTCTTCACTCTCATATTTGCTCTCCATATAGACAATCGAACTCGGGGTTGGCTTTGGTATCATATCCGTATGGTCACTAAACCCCGCCTGATGCGTATTCAAGATCAAATGGGGCATGGAAAGTTTCTCTTCCCCCCACAGGAACTGTGCCAGATTTCCAATCAGGCTCTCCATCCCATGTTCTTCAGGAATCACAGGGAGGGACACATAATACTGCTGCATAAAGTCCTGAAAATGTTCCGGAAGGCCTGCTTTCCGGCAGTATTCATCGACACGTGTCATTGTAAAAGGAACATAGGTGAACGGACCCACGACAAAGAGGGCCGGAGTTTCCTGTGGCAGTCTGACGAAGATGTACTCGCACCCGAAACGGTCTGTCCCCCTTCCAAGAATATGCTTCTGGTAAATATCCATGCAGTCAGCTGAGATATTCTTACAGAAGGTGCGGTAGTCTGCTTCCGTATAAATGGATCTGCGTAATTCATGATCGAATAGCGCCTCCCAGAGAAATGGATATTGAATGATTCTGGAGGATATCCTCATCTCAGACAATATGGCCTGTGTATATGACAGTAACAATTGATTATCAGGCATAGCTGTTCTCCTATTCGCATTTATTACATTAATATTAGCATAATATTCAGGGTGTCTCAAATAAATGTAAAAAATTTACTAATTTCAACAAATACTGGAATACCTACTATTTTTTTTCAGGGCTATACTTAAATCATATCATAAAAGAAGGAGGTAAACAGGTATGGAGGAACAAATCCATATATCAGGATTTGCAGACGAAATCAGCCCGGATTTTGAACAGCAGCTTAAGGTTGTCACGGAGCTTGGAATGCACTACATTTCCCTGCGTTCCGCAAACAAGAAGGGAATTGCAGACTATACCGTACAGGAAGTGCAGGAGGAATTAATGCCCCTGCTTTCCAAATACAGCGTAAAAGTATCATCTATCGGTTCTCCGGTCGGAAAGGTAGACATAGAGGACGAAGAAGGATTCCAAAAGCAGAAACTCCAGCTGGAAGAGCTGTGCCGGATCTGTAAGTTACTGGACTGCAGTTATATCCGTATGTTCAGCTTTTTCATCCCGGAAGGAAAAAATCCGGATGATTTCCGCAATACAGTCCTTGAAAAAACCAGACAGTTTCTGGATATTGCCAGACAGCACGGCATCATCCTGCTCCACGAAAATGAAAAGGATATATATGGGGATACGAAGGAACGCTGCAGAATACTATTTGACGAACTGAAGGATCCACATTTTTACGCCGCCTTTGATTTTGCCAATTTCGTACAGTGCGGTGAAGACCCGGAGGAATGCTGGAACCTGCTTAAGCCTTTCATCAGGTACATTCATATCAAGGATGCTGTCTCTTCAAATCAGGAGAATGTTGTCTGCGGCACGGGGGAAGGAAAGATCAAACTCTTATTGGACCGCGCCATCCGCAAAGAAGGATATACCGGGTTCCTGACCCTGGAACCGCATCTGGTGCTGTTTGATTCCCTGGCTTCATTAGAGACTACGGCGGCAGAAAATATCATTAAAGAAAACAAAGCCAAAGACGGCAGGGAAGGGTACGCCATGCAGTACCATGCATTATGCAGCATTTTAGAAAAAATCGGACAGCCTTAATACCATGCAGTTATCTGTAAAACAAAAAAGAAAAGTGAGGAGAAAAATATGAAAAAGATTCGTTTTGGACTAATTGGAATTGGTGCACAGGGAGGCGCTTATGCCGGATTTCTGACAGGGAAAGGAGGCTTTCCGGGAATGCCCGCGCCTGAGTGCCCGCCACATTGTGAACTGGGGGCGCTGTGCGATATTGACCCTGAAAAAGAAAAAATGTGCAGGGAAAACTATCCGGAATATCCATTCTATACAGACTGGAAAGAGATGGTGGCTTCCGGTAATGTAGACGCTGTCATCACGACTGTCCCCCACTACCTGCACCCGGAGATTGCAATCTACTGTCTTGAGCACGGTATGAACGTACTTGTAGAAAAGCCTGCCGGTGTATTTGCAAAATCTGTGCGCGAGATGAACGAATGCGCGGCAAAACATCCTGAAACTGCATTTGGTATTATGTTCAACCAGCGTACCAACAAACTCTACCAGAAGATTAAAGAAATCGTGGCTTCCGGTGAAATGGGAGAAATCCGCCGTTCCAACTGGATCATTAATTCCTGGTGGCGCCCGGACAGCTATTATGCACAGAGTGAGTGGCGCGCTACATGGGGCGGAGAAGGCGGCGGTGTACTCGTTAATCAGGCACCTCACCAGCTGGACCTCTGGCAGTGGATCTGCGGTATTCCAAGTAAAGTATATGCCAAATGCCTGTACGGATGTCACAGGGATATTGCCGTAGAAAACGACGTGACCATTGTAACAGAGTACCCGAATGGGGCGACAGGAACCTTTATCACCTGTACTCATGACCCGATCGGGACAGACCGTCTTGAAATAGACCTTGACGGTGGCAAGATTGTAGTAGATTCCAGCCAGACTGCTACCGTTTACCGCCTGAAAAAGGATGAAAAAGAGATGAATGAGACCATGAGCATGATGGATGTTGCCAAGCTGACTATGGGCAATGCTTCCGGCGCAGACGGCATGTACACCGTGGAAACATTTGAAAATACAGATGGCTGGGGCGTTCAGCATACGACTGTAATGGAAAACTTCGCCCTGCATATTCTGGAAGGGACTGACCTGCTCGCACCTGGTTCAGACGGCATCAACGGCGTAAATCTTGCCAATGCCACCCAGTTGTCTTCCTGGCTCGGAAAAGAGGTAGACAACCCGGTAGATGAAGAACTGTACCTGAGCGAACTGAACAAGAAAATTGCAGAAGAAGGTAAGTTCCCGGCCAGATAAGCCGTTCCGGGTATATTCCGGATTTCGGCAGAACATAAAAAGGACTGGAGGATATGAATAAGATGAAAAGTGCAGCCGTAATTGGTTTAGGAGACATCTCCGCAATACATATCGCGGCAATCCGGCGCAATCCTGATATTACACTTAAAGCAGTGTGCGACATTGATGAAGGGGCTCGTTTACGCGCCCCTGAAGGCACTGCATTTTACACGGATTACCATGAAATGATCCAAAAAGAACAGCCGGATGTGGTACATGTCTGCCTGCCGCATTATCTGCATGTACCGGTATCCAAAGAGGCCGTTAATCTGGGAGCACATGTTTTCTGTGAAAAACCTGTCGCCATGAATACGGCTGAGGCTGAGGACTTTGCCGCCTTTGAGACAGCCCATCCGGACAGACACATCGGTATCTGCCTGCAGAACCGTTTCAATGAATCGGTCGAAATGCTCAAAGAGCTGATCGACAGCGGACAGTTTGGAAAGGTATCAGGCCTAAAAGGGTTCGTCCCCTGGGCACGGCCGAAGTCCTATTATGATGAAAAGCCCTGGCGCGGCACATGGAAACATGCAGGCGGCGGCTGCATGATCAACCAGTCCGTACATACACTGGACCTGCTCTACTATTTAGGCGGTCCAATTGAGAGTATTAACGCCTCTGTATCCCAGCTTCTGGATTACGGCATAGAAGTAGAAGATACCGTATCTGCCGCACTTAGGTTTGAAAGCGGGGCACAGGGCCTGTTCTTCGCAACTAACGCCAATTATAAAAACGAAGGCGTACAGATTTCGGTACAGACCGGGGGCGCAGAATTTTCCATCATCGATAATGTGCTCTACCAGACGGAACCGGACGGGAATAAGAAGCGCCTTGCAGAGGATGCAAAGATGCCAGGGGAAAAGTTCTACTACGGCGCCAGCCATGAAAAACTGATCCGGGCATTCTATCAGGCGATTGAAAGCGGCAGCCAGGACTATCTGCATGTCAAAGACGCTGTCATGAGCATCCGGCTGATTGACGCGATTCAGCAGTCAGGCCGGACAGGAAAGCGCATCAGGCCCTGAGAGGCACATGTAACTAAAAATGAACTGTTGTAACTGTTCATGGTCCTGAACAGTTACGAACTGTTTTTAAATAGGGAGGAAAACTGTAATGGAAAAAGGATTAATCGGCATACAGATGAGCACGATTAAAGATAAAATTAATGAGTTAGGGGCCTACGGCACGCTGAAGGCATGTGCGGAACTTGGCTACCACTGTGTAGAGGTCAGCCAGATTCCAATGACCCCTGAAAACGTAGCCGGCATGAAAAAAGCATCGGAAGAATTCGGTGTAAAGATTGCAGCCTGCTCTGCATCACTCGAACCAATGTTTCCGGGAATGCCCGGAGAGTATCTTGTGAGTGATTTTGATAAAATTGTAGCAGACATGAAAGAACTCGGTTGTGACATGCTGCGTATCGGCATGCTGCCAATGACCTGCATGGGAAGCCGCGAAAAGGCACTGGACTTCGTAAAACGGGCAGATGAAATGGCAGCCCGGTTAAAAGAACACGATATCGACCTCTACTACCATAACCACCACGTAGAATTCGCAAAGTATGACGGCGAATACCTGCTGGATATCATCAAAGACACAACCAGGCATATGGGATTTGAACTGGATATCCACTGGATTCAGCGCGGAGGAGAAAACCCGGTTGAATTTATCCGGAAATATGCCGGAAGAATCCGCCTGCTCCACTTAAAGGATTACCGCATCGGAGAACTCCGTATGCCGGAAGGGGATTTTGATCCACAGAAATTCATGCAGGCGTTCACTGACATCGTAGAATTTGCAGAAATCGGGGAAGGCAGCCTGCCTGTCCAGGAATGCATTCAGGCCGGACTGGAAGGCGGAAGTGAATACTTCCTCATCGAACAGGATTCTACCTACGGCAGGGACCCGTTCGAGAGCCTGAAAATCAGCCGGGACAACCTGATCAAAATGGGCTACGGCGACTGGTTCAATTTATAACAATAACAAATCCCCATCGGAGCTTCTTTTCCGGTGGGGATTTTAATTTACCCTATAATCAGTTTTACACCGCCATAGATACCTGCCTCATTTCCGAGGGATGCCAGACGGAATTCCGTATCTCTTGACGCATGAAACGCATATTCCACATAATGCTCCCTGATAGCATCAAGCAGGATATCCCCGGCTTTTGCCACTCCGCCTCCAATAACGAAAGCCTCAGGATTCACAACGCAGGCAATCTGTGCCAGCCCCTTCCCGAGCATGCGTCCCAGCTCACTTACCATGACCACGGCAGCCTCATCCTTTGCCTTTGCCGCATCAAAGATATCCTTCGCGCTGAAGGTTTCGATGCTTCTCAGCGAACTATCTATATCTTTATGTGCGTCCAGATATTTCTTTGTCATGCGGACGATCCCTGTCGCTGAAGCATACTGTTCCAGACACCCCTTCTTTCCGCATCCGCAGCACTCTGTTTCGTCATCTGTCATCGGCAGGTGCCCGATCTCTCCTGCCGCACCGTTATACCCTGCCAGAATATGCCCGTCAATGATAACACCGCCTCCTACGCCGGTTCCCAGTGTGATCATGACAATATTGCTGCAGCCTTTTCCGCCGCCCTGCCACATCTCACCAAGAGCCGCCACATTTGCATCGTTTCCTGCCTTCACCCGCATTCCGGTAAGTTCGCCGAGTTCACGCTCCACATTGAATACATCCCACCCGAGGTTCACACATTTAAAAACGGTACCGTCCTGTCCGACCGGACCGGGAACACCCATGCCAATCCCTTCCACATCCAGATGGGAGATGCCTCTCTCACTCAGTTTTTCATAGGCTGCCTCCGATATATCCCCCAGAATAAACTTTCCGCCGCTCACGGTGCGGGTCGGTATCTCCCACATCTCAAGCAGGTTCCCGTCTGTTTCAAATAATCCCAGCTTTACAGTCGTTCCGCCTATATCTACTCCAAATGCATATTTTTTCATTTTCACGTATCCTCCTAAACTGTGGCTGTATTATATAACAAAATTCCTAAGATATTTTGCACTCAGTAGTACTGCCTTCTTTGCATCTTCCAGATTTTTCTCAAATGCCTTATCTTCCACCTCGATACATGTATATCCGTCATATCCGATATCGGTCAGCGCAGAAACATATCTGCCCCAGTCCACATCCCCGAGTCCCGGAAGCTTTGGGGACATATATTCAAGCGGGGCCGCCATGATTCCCACATCGGCAAGCTTATCCTGGTATACTTTGATATCCTTATAATGTACATGGAAAATCTTATCCTTAAACTCATAAAGAGGTCTGATATAATCAATCTGCTGCCATACAAAATGGGACGGGTCGTAATTAATCCCGAAGTTCGGGCTGTCAAGGATCTCAAATACCTTCCTCCAGTTTGCAGGAGACGTCATCAGGTTCTGCCCGCCCGGCCACTCATCTTCTGTAAATAACATCGGACAGTTTTCAATCCCGATCTTCACACCTTTTTCCTCTGCATACTTTACGATTGGCGGCCATACTTCCTTTACAGTCTCCAGATTCTCCGTCACCGTTTTCTTTGGGTCGCGCCCTACAAACGTAGTAATCATATTCACATCCAGCATAGCCGATGCATCGATTAGTTTATACAGGTGTTCAATATAACTCTGACGCTTTTCTATGTCCGGCTCCAGTGTATTCGGGTAGTATGCAAGGGAAGATATCTCCACATTCCTGTCTTTACAGTACTTTTTAATGTATGCCGCCTTGTCTTCATTCATATTTGCAGCATCAATATGGCTGACCCCTGCATATCTCCTCTGTGCGCCCCCCTGCGGCCAGCACGCTACTTCCAGGCATTCCAGATGATTCTCAGATGCAAAATCCACGACTTCCTCAAATGTCATTCCGTCACAAATTGCTGTAATAAATCCTAACTTCATAGTTTGACTGCTCCTTTCGTTACGATACATATTCTTATTCACATTTCTATTAGTACAGATTCTTCTTTTTGTCTTCTTTATTGTAACGAAATCTGTCCCACTAAGCTTTTCACTTTTTGTCTGACTTTGTAGTACAAAAATGACATTTTTTAATCTGACTGCCTTAAGGCATGCAAAAAGGTCAAAAATAATACCCTTATTTTTGACCTCTTATTGATTCTCCGATACGCTCACCCATCTTTACGATTGTCTCATAACCGGACTGTGTATTCTGAAACAGCCGTTCATCCATCCTGACTGCATCTTTCTGGAACAGCAGGATCACCGTGGAACCGCCGAATTCGAAACGCCCTTTTTCTTCGCCCTTTTTTACAAGGCATGCTTCATGGTAATTGGTAATCCGCCCGACCATCAGGGCCCCCACTTCCATCATCAGTACCGTCTTAAAATGTCTGCTCCTTAAGAGTGAGTACTCCCTTGTGTTCTCCTTATAAATGGGGACGACATCGTTCGCCACAGGATTCACCGTATGAAAGATCCCGGGGATATGGCAGTTTTCTGACTTCATCCCGTCATCAACGTAACAGTACCTGTGATAGTCATCGACCGTCAGCCTGAACACAAACGCCGTTCCCCCTTCATAATATGCTGCAAGTTTCGGCGACCGGAGGAGAGATTCCACTGTATAAGACGTGTTCTTAATATTGAATCTGCTTTTTTTACCTTTTTCATGGACAATCGGGTAGACACTCAGCTTTCCGTCGCACGGGCTTGTAAGTGTCCACTCGTCTCCCTCCATGATACGGACCCCGTCCTTCAGTTTCCGTGTGAAAAAATCGTTATAAGAACGAAAACGTTCCTTCTCGCAGACACTTAAATCAATCTGGTTCGCCTTCACAAACGGGACAATCAGGACCCGTGACCAGCTTCTGTCCAGCAGCCAGCCGCCTGCTCTGGAAACAAACGGGCAGATCAGAACTTTCAGAATCCTACGCCCCGCGCGGCTCAAATACATCCTCTTCAGCAGTCTGTCCTGCCCGGAATCTGCTGTTGTTATCCGTCCTTCTCTGTCAATATACTTCATCATTTACCCTCTCTCTTATAACCTTCTCACCCAATACAGCCAGGGCCATCCCGGATGGAAGCTGATACGGTAACGGGTAAAAACAATCATAATGACTACTGCGGCACCGACAACGGCAACCAGCACAGCAAGTGTGGCATTCTTCGGCTTTTTCAGCCGGAAGTCAACAACAAACAGGATTCCCACGATCAGCAGTGCCAAATGAAGACAAATTCTGAAAATCGAATCCGGAACGAAAAACTGGATCATAAATACGAGGGGCAGCACAATCGCCATCGAGGTGATTGGAAGTCCTCTGTAGAACTTCTCCCCGCTCTCTGTCACAAGTGCATTCTTTGCCTCCATGACATTGAAGTAAGCAAGCCTTATGACGGAGTTCACACAATACACCATAATGACCGCGATACCGATCGGCCCCCTTACCCCCAGCAGATAACAGATCAATGCCGGGAAGGCTCCGAAACAAACCACGTCACACAGGGAATCTATCTGGATTCCAAAGGACTTTTCATCCTCCGTCCTGTCTTTCTTTCTGCGCGCAATCTTACCGTCAAACATATCACACAGGCCCGATAACGCAAGACACAGGATTGCCGTCTTGAACCTTCCGTGAACCGCCTGAGTCATCCCGAATACTGATGTGGCAAGGCTGATATAAGTCAGTACCACTGTATAATTATAAAAACCAATCATCTTATTCTCTCTCTTCTCATTTAGATTTTATCTTTCACCACATTTATCCCTGCGCCTCACAACACGGTTTCTCTGCCGCTTCTTTCTGTCTGCGTCCTATGGTAAGATGGGCAAACAGGGTCATTGCCGCACTGAGCAGCAATTGTACGTAGTATGCAATCCCCCTGCTTAAAACCATGCCCGGCAGAAGGAGTCCTGCGGCAAAAATGCCTTTGAATATAATCAGGAACAGATTCTCACTGATCCCCATGCCGCCCGGGAGGGGAAGCATATCAACCGATACCGACACTACCGCCTGCAGCATCACGACATCATAGATGTGTGCCCCGTGAAGCCCGAATGCCTTATACACAAACCATGTTACAAAAAACAGGGCAAACCTCTGTAAAAATGTTATGGCCAGCACATTCACAATCACTCCTGCATGTGTCCTCAAATACGCCGCCGTTGCATTATACTGGTCCATCGAAGCAGACAGTTTCTCTGTACGGTTTGGCTTATGCTTTAAAATGTGCAGCCGTTCCAGAATCTTCAGGCACCACATCATAATCCCTTTCGCCAGGGCCGGGTGGAATGCCAGAATCGACATGGCAATGCAGCATGCAACATTCAGACCCACCCCCAGGTAAAACACCGGCAGAATCCCTTCCAGATACTTATGTACAAACCCCCTCTGGAAGAATGCAACAAACAGTCCGATAGCAACGAGGACTGACTTATATGTTATTGTAACAATCATCAGCACTAATGTCGATACCGGAACCGGAATTTTATTCTTTCTCATATAATATATCTGCATCGGCTGCCCGCCGCTCGCAGATGGTGTGATGGCGCTGAAGAAGAACCCTACACAGGAATATAAGAAACAGGTCCACTTCTTCGTATGGATTTTCAGGGTGCCCATCATATAATGGATAATGATGGATTCCCCCCAGATAAAGAAGACCACCCCCGCCACCCCGGGAATCAGGTACAGTGGATTCGCCTTTAAAATTGTCCGGATAACGGCACGCAGATCTTCTCCTTTAAATACGCTGTAAATTGTCAGTGCAAACACAAGCACAACGAATGCCGCGTTCGCAATCTTTTTCTTCTTACTCGTCACAGTTCACTCTCTTTCCCACAGGTCTTACCCTCCTGTGAAAACATTTCTGATACAGCCAGTCAAATACCCTCTGGGGATATTGATAAAGCCGCGTATGAAAAGCCAGCCAGTATGTACCTTCTGCCAGTATGATGCCTGCTATGGCATCTACAATATAGTGCTGCTTGGTCAGCTGCGTCGAGACACAGACAAGCAGTGCAAAAAAGCAGGAAAACATCCGGTAGCCCTTCGGTATATTCTTTTGCCGGCGGATCCCGATATAGCAGAACCAGCTTACGAGACAGTGGATGGACGGGAACAGCCTTGTGGGCGGGTCAATGCTGTAAACAAACAAAAGCACCGAATCCCAGAATCCCGGTTCCGCCAGCACAGGCCTGATATTCGTGGTAGGCATAAGCAGGTAGAAAGTCCCGCATATCAGTCGTGACATCATGTCTGCCACCGCAAAACGAATGCAGTATTCTTTCCCCTGCCTCGCTATGATTATGTAATTTACAGTCCAGAAAAGGTAACACCCTAAGTATACCGCTGCAAACGCAGGCACTACCGGGACTGCCCTGTCAATCGGAAGTGTGAGGTCATAATGCTTCCAGTTTTCTGTAATACGGTCCGTTCCCATATAAACAATAAAATTAACCGCCAAACAGGATAACAGAGGAAATACTGCATATGCCGGTATGATTTTCTTTAATTTCCCAAGCCTGTTTCCCATGATGTCCAACTCCTTTTTATCTCGGTCTAGTGACTATTATAACAGACTTTTTGAAAGATGCACCGGTAAAGTAGGTTTCTTAATGAATTCATAATAAATCTTTCAAATTTCTTCCAATATATTTCGGTTTTCTTAGGGAAATTCCTGTAATTTATTGTATATTAATACAGCTCAGGCTTTTTGCGCCTGAGCTGTACGTTTTTCTTTATGCTCCTGTTTTCATTACAAGACATTCCTTCCGGTAAAAACAAAGGCCATACTTTTTAATATTACTATATCCCTCTGTCCGTAATCCCGCTTCATAATTTTTTTCTTCGATTTGTTTCAGCGCCTCACGGCATACATCCTTCATTTTACTGAAATCATCCGTTATTTTTAACTCCAAAATAACGGCGGATCCCCTTACGGACGGCGTCTTTAGTATAATATCCGGTCTGCCTGTACCACTTTCCCGATTAGACCAGACGCTATATTTCTTTGACGTTTTCAACAATCCGGTAAGAAAACCGTGGTAATAATTTTCTGCATAATCAAAGAAGCTAATCGTATCAAGAAGCTGTTCTGAAATAAAATCTCCAAAGGCTTCACAGTCGCCGCTGTCTATTGCCCGGAATAATGGGGTCGTGTCCGACCTGCGTACCTTTTTATCATACCACGTTAATATCATATTGCGGTAAATCGAGCGAATTTCCGCATTTGGGATGGACAATTCTAAGAAGATATCTTCTCCGATCTGACGCTCCCCTGTACTTTTCAGATATCCGGTAAAATATAGGAAATTCCACAGATTATCCTGTGATTCATGGATATCACCATACGTGATATCTTCGTGAACCCGTTTTTCTATCGTCTCGCCTGCAATCAGGCTCTCTAATTCCTTTTTTGTTTCAAAATCCGCATTCTCCACCAATTCCCTGACAATACTGTTGGATGACGTATTCGACCAGTAAGCCTTTGGGAAAGCATTGATATCAATTGTAGCCGTTTTCACATAATTAATGATACTCCAGGGATTATAAATCTCTGTATTACCAAAACAGTAGCCGTCATACCATTCCTTCAATTCTGTGAACTTCTCTTCTATTTCATAATAAGAAACCATATCTTTTACTTCTTCTTCGGTAAATCCAAATCTGTCTGAATACCCTGGGGTCAGAACAGAATATATCACAAGATTATTTAGCCCCGTAAATATACTTTCCCTGCTGATTCTCAGGCAGCCGGTAACCACAGCGAATTCGAGATTCTGGTTGGTCTTTAGCGCAGATTCAAATAATGAACGGATAAAGGTAATCATCTCGTCATAAAATCCTGCAAAATAGGCATTTTCTAATGGTACATCGTATTCATCAATCAGAATAATGACATTTTTTTGGTGAAACTTCGACAGGCAGTAGGATAAAAATTCTAAAGACTTTGCATTGTCCAGCTTCCCTGCCCTGCGTTCCATAAGGGCTCTGAAGCGCCCCTTCTCTTCTTCTGTCAGTTTATCTGTCCCAAGTATATAAGAATGTCTTTTGTATTCTTTGGCGATCTCATCAATCAGGCTTGCATATGCCATCTCATAATCCGGCTGTTTACCAGATTTCAATGATAAATTAATAACCGGATATTCTCCCTGCCATGACATATAGGATTCTCCGCACGCAGAAATTTTTAGGTCTTTAAAAATATAACCGTTATCAATCTTACGCCCGTTATCATCCAGTTCCAGTTCAAAAAAACGTCTGATCATGCTTTGGTTCAGCGTTTTCCCAAAACGGCGGGGTCTCGTAATCAGGTTCACCTTTGCCCGGTTATCCAGAAGTTCTTTTATCATCAGCGTTTTATCAACATAATAGAAACCATGTTCAATCAGTTCCCTGATATCTTCATACCCTATGGGGATCATCTTTTTCATTTTATCACCTGCCTCCTTGATTTATATTATTATAAACCAAAGAGGCGTAATCCACAACTTATAAACAGCAGACATTTCCTAATATTTCTTCGAGTGCATTCTTGCTGCTTGTATGACATCTTATAACATCGGCATTACACCTTCCGGCTTCTTCCACAGCACACTTTACCATTTTGTGGGACACTGTGTTCGTAAATAATACGATCAGATCCGGGCTGCCAATCTGTTTGCTTAATCCGGCAGACATCTGTGTAAACACCTTTGCCTTGCAGTGGAACTGTTTGCATATTTTCTTATACTGGCATACCATACGGTCATGCCCTCCGATTATCACTACGCTCATTGTGCCCTCCTTACTTTTACATCTGAACCACTTCGTCTGCAATCCCCATCGTTGATTTCCTGTGTGAAACAAGGAGGATTGTCCTGTCTTCTTTTTCCCGTTCCAGACTTTTCAGAACAATACCCTCGTTCAGGCTGTCAATATTGCTCGTCGGTTCGTCCAGCAGTATCATCCTGCTTTTATGGAGGAATGCACGGGCAATCCCGATGCGCTGTTTCTCGCCCCCGGAGATGCAGTCACCCAGCTCAGTCAGCCGGCTGTCATACCCATTTGGCAGTGACATGATGAACTCATGAATAGATGCTTTCCTTGCCGCATCCTCAACCTCCGCCCTGGTCGCATTCTCATTAGCAATCTTGATATTATTCTCAATCGTATCATGGAACAGGAACGTCTCCTGCGTTACATAAGCAAGCTTCTTTCTCAGGGACGATGTGCGGATCTCATTTACATCCTCTCCCCCGTATGTAATACTCCCCTCTCCTGCCTCATAAAAACGCATCATCAGCTTTAGCAGTGTTGATTTTCCGCAGCCGCTTCGGCCCAGTATTCCATGAATTTTTCCGGGTCTGAAAACTGCGTTAAAATCATTCAGCACTCCATCGTCCGTTTCCTCATACCTGAATGAAACATTACGGCAGACTACGTCACCTTCGGGCAGTTTTGCACCCTCTTCATTATCCGTCACAACTGGTGTCTCTTCCAGAATATCAAGCACCCTGCTTCCACTTGCCAGAGTATGGTTCAGATTATTTGACAATGCCGAAAGAGCTGCTGTAGGACCAAAGGAACTCATCATTCCGATGACGGCAGTCACACCCTGGTAAAATTCCATCTGCCCCGCCTGCACGAAAAGTCCGCATACGATAAGCATCACTATTCCCGCTGCAAGGATTACACAGTCGGTTGCAATCCGCTGTATGTTCTCATCTTTTTTCAGCTTCCTTCCCGTTTCTTCAAGTGCTTCTGTCTTTCCGGCCATATCAGCCATGCGTTTCTCTTTCTGCTGGTATTGGAGAAGTTCCTCCAGCCCGTAAAGATTATCCAGAACCGATGTATTCAGATTTCCAAAGGAATCCCTGTAGTTCCGGCCGCTTTTCTTCCCTTTCCTGCTGTTCCTGACGGGAATGACCACCCCCACTATCAAATAGGAAACAAAGGCCACTGCTCCTGCCGCCGGGTTAAGCATCCCCAGAAATACCACCATAAAGACCGAGGAGGCCACGGCAATCGCGATGGGGGAAATCGTATGTGCATAGAACACTTCCAGCAGTTCAATATCACTGGTAATGATTGAGATCAGGTTTCCCTTTTCACTGCCGTCTAACTTGGCCGGGGCCAGCTTTCTGAGCGCTGCAAATACCTGATGCCGTATTCTCGCCAGAAGCTTGAATGCAATATAATGGTTACAGGACTGTTCCGCATAACGCAGGATTCCCCTGAACACGGCAAATACAACCAGCACTGCGGCAATTGTCCCGAATGACAGCCCTGTATATACTCCGGCCGCCTCAAGCATCCCGTATCCCCCGAAAATAGTCAGGAATGTAGCAGTCAGGTTGCCTGCGCATCCCATCAGCACCGCCAGGAACATTAGTCCTAAGAGCGGCCTTATCATTCCGATCAGTCCGGCCATGACCTGCAGTGAAGTTCTGTTTTTCTTTGTATGATTCATCTATGCCGCCCCCTTTCCTGCGTATTTTTCCAGTTCCTTCTGACTCTCATAGAGCTTCGCATATTCTCCGCCCTCTTCGATCAGCTGCCTGTGGCTTCCCCGCTCGATGATTGTCCCGTTCTGGATCATCAGAATCTGGTCCGCCCACGTCACATTTGCCAGTCTGTGTGAAATCAGGATCACGCTCTTCACTTCGGCCAGTTCACGTATGACTTCCATAATCAGATTTTCACTTTCGGCATCTATATTGGAGGTTGCTTCATCAAAAATGTAGATATCACTGTCATGTAAGATCGCACGTGCCAGAGCCAGTCTCTGTTTCTGGCCGCCCGACAGGTTCGCTGCCTTTTCTTCCAGCACCATGTCAAGTCCGCCTTTTTCCATCACGGTCTCATACAGGTTCACCTTCTTCAGCGCCCACAGCATTTCTTCTCTGGACGCATCTGCTTTTCCCATCTTCAGATTCTCACAGACAGTGCCTTTGAACAGGTAGCTGTCATGGCGTATTCTGGTGATTTTTTGATAAAGTGTATCCTCATCAATGTCTCTGACGCTGACACCGCCAACTTTTACATTGCCCCCATATTCCAGATAATTTCTCATAAGCAGTGATGCGATCGTACTCTTCCCACATCCGGATGTTCCAACCAAAGCCGTAAAACTGCCCTCCGGCACGGTGAAATTTACATCCTGAATCACCTTTTTCTCTTCGTCATACCCAAATGTGACATTTTCAAAAACAACAGAACTCTCCGGAATCTCTGAAACACTGCCTTTTTCAGGGACAGGTGCATACAGCAGGCGGAAGATTTTATCCGCCGCCGCGTTTCCGTTCATCGCGATATGGAAGAACGAACCAAGCAGACGTAACGGCAGAAAAAATTCGGCTGAAATCATAATGATAAAGAAACATTCCTCAAGACTGATGCCGCCCTTTCCATAGGCCAGAATCCCCAGTATGATCCCTGCTGCCGCACCGCCATATGCCACCAGATCCATGATACTAATGGAATTCAGCTGCATCACCAGCACACGCATAGTAATCTTCCTGAATTTTTCTGCCTCCTCGTCCATCTTCTTTGCATATCTTTCGTCTGCCTGATAGATTTTCAGCGTCGTCAGCCCCTGAAGGTTCTCCAGAAAAGAATCTCCAAGCTCTGTGTAAGTTCCCCAGTAACGGCTCAGCATTTTCTTTGCGAACTTCTGTACCGCAACAATCGACAGCGGTATCAGCGGAACACATAAAAGAAGCACTGCCGCCACCTTCATGTCCATGCTGCCGACAATGATAAAGAGTGTAACCGGAGCCAGAAGGCTGTAGAAAAACTGGGGGATATATTTGCCAAAATAGATTTCCAGCTGGTCTACGCCTTCCGTGCTGATCTGGACGGCCTCGGATGTTGCGATGGTATCCCGGTAGAGGCTTCCCAGTTCCATCAGTTTCCGGTAAATCTTTTCACGCAGCCTGCTCTTGACCTCCGTCGAAGCCTGAAAGGAAAGCCTGCTGTTCCAAGTATTCATAATCCCACGGATAAGCAAAGCCCCCGCCAGTGCCAGAAGGATAATTTGAAAATCAGAGGCCGTAAGGCTCCCATCACTCATATGTCCAATAAAAGAGGCTGCGAAGAGCATCAGAACAACATTTGCAAGTAAAGTGACCCATTGCGTGAGCACCATGCCTGCTATGTATTTCCGGTTATCATTGAATTCTTTCAACAAACGTTTATGAAACATGAGTTTTCTTCCTCCTTAACTTTTTCCCGTAACGTGTCACATGAGTAATCAGGAAAATGCAGAACAAAAGCCCTGACACCTTATGTATCATCTTCACCGCCAGAACCCCTCCCAGCGGGTGTATGCAGAACCCGGAAAGAATCATGATTGCTGTTATTATATAAAACAAAACCTCGCCATACTTTTTCATCTTAAGCTTTCTCCTTTGATAATCATTCTCAGTATGTTGTTAAAAATAAAAGCGCTTAGTGGGATTGGCTCTCATTAAGCGCTTCGCATTACTTTTCTATTTTTATGGATGCGACCCTTTGGTTCTTAAGGTAACCGCATCTTTTCAGCCCTTCTGACACAACCTTATTCCAGATGCCGGGTGTCAGATGGTACGTCGTTTCATCATCCAGAACAACAATGCAGGTTCCTTCCTCTGCACATTCTTCGTATGAGTCTTTGGCACACTCTACTTTATACATGTTCTTCCTGCTGATTGCCCCGATCTCTTCTAAGGCATTCACTATCCTGTATACTGTAGCAACGCCAATTCTTTTATCTGCCTGCGCGGCCTGATAGTAAATCTCTTTACAGCTTTGGCACTCATTTTCCAGAATGATATCGATCAACATGAGACGCTGCTTTGTAATCCTGCATCCGTTCTCTTTCAGTCTCTCTACAATCATTTCTTTAGTGTCCACAATGTCCTCCGCAATGTTTGCAGTCACCGCCGCACTGAATAGACTTTCCATTCTTTTTATCACGTATCATTCCCCTGATAACAAGTGCGACTGCTCCCACTACGATAGCTCCTACAATCAATGTGCCCATAAATGCTGCCTCCTTTCCGGCTGATGTCTATTTTGCTGATGCAGCACTTCTTAAATCCACTTTTAAAGTCCTGCTCTCTTTATATGGTCTTACTAATAAATAGATGAATCCAATAATCAGAAGGACTGCAACGACCACACCGGCGCCGAATACGCCTGTTGTGATGAAGGTCCCGATCTGATATACACAAAGTGAAACTACATATGCAAGCAGTGTCTGATAACCAATTGCAAACCAGAACCATTTTACATTGTTCATCTCTCTCTTGATTGCTCCCATTGCCGCGAAGCAGGGCGCGCACAGGAGATTAAACACGAGGAAGGAATAAGCTGCAACAGCCGTCATACTTCCTGCAAGTGTTCCCCAGATTTCGTTTCCTTCTTCTGCAACTTCTGCAAATCCATAGAGGATGCCAAACGTACCAACTACGTTCTCTTTCGCTACAAGGCCTGTAATGGCTGCAACAGCTGACCGCCAGTCTCCCCATCCGAGCGGAGTGAATATCCATGCGATCCCATTTCCAACTGCTGCCAGAATACTGTGATTCAGTTCCATATCCTCCAGCATTCTGAACTTACCGTCAACCCATCCGAAGTATGAAGTAAACCATACGAGGATTGTAGAAAGAAGGATGATCGTCCCTGCCTTTTTAATGAAGGACCAGCCACGTTCCCACATGCTGCGCAGTACATTCCCAACAGTAGGAAGATGATATGCCGGAAGCTCCATAACGAACGGGGCAGGATCGCCTGCAAACATTTTTGTTTTCTTTAAGATAATTCCAGAGCAGATGATTGCTGCGATTCCAACGAAGTAAGCACTCGGTGCAACCCACCATGCCCCGCCGAATAAGGCACCTGCAATCAAGCCGATAATCGGCAGTTTTGCCCCGCATGGCACGAATGTCGTCGTCATAATGGTCATCTTGCGGTCGCGGTCATTCTCGATCGTACGTGAAGCCATGATTCCGGGAACACCGCATCCACTTCCGATCAGCATCGGAATGAAGGATTTACCCGAGAGTCCGAATTTGCGGAAGATTCTATCCATGATAAACGCGATTCTGGCCATGTAACCACATGCTTCCAGAAAAGCGAGGAAAATAAACAGTACAAGCATCTGCGGTACAAATCCAAGAACCGCTCCAACCCCGGCAACGATACCGTCCAGGATCAGTCCCTGCAGCCATCCTGCACAGCCTATGGCATTCAGTGCGGATTCAAGCAGAACCGGGATACCGGGGATCTGAAGTCCGAACAAGCTCCACCCCTCTCCAAATACACCGTCATTTGCCCAGTCAGTCGCCCATGTTCCAACCGTTGTGACGGATACATAGTAAACGATAAACATAACCAATGCAAAGATCGGCAGGGCGAGGAATCTGTTTGTAACAATCCTGTCAATCTTATCTGACGTGGATAGTTTTCCCTTGCTTACCTTAGTATAGCACTCATTTATGATAGAAGAAATATAAACATACCGCTCATTTGTAATAATACTTTCGGTATCATCATCCAGCTCTTTTTCAATCGCGTCGATTTCTTCGGCCACATCAGGCACGCGTTTCATCTGGGCAGATATCTTATCATCCTTTTCCAGAAGTTTGATTGCAAAAAATCTCTTCTGTTCTTCCGGAATATCGCTGCCTAATTTATTTTCAATGGAATCCAGCACACTTTCTACTTCCGGTGCAAATTTATGTACCGGTACTGCCGCATCCTTCCTGTTGGCAATCTTTACAGCCTTCTCTGCCGCTTTTGCAACTCCGTTTCCTTTTAGGGCAGATATTTCAACAACCTCGCAGCCGAGCTTTTTACTCAGTTTATCAATATGTATCTTATCACCGCTCTTTTCCACAACATCCATCATGTTAACAGCCATAATAACCGGAATTCCCAGCTCCATCAGCTGTGTAGAGAGATACAGGTTTCTCTCAATGTTCGTGCCGTCTACAATATTCAGTATTGCATCCGGTTTGTCATTAATCAGATAGTTTCTTGCAACTACTTCTTCCAGTGTATATGGAGAAAGCGAATAGATTCCCGGAAGGTCCATGATGATGACGTCTTTATGTCCTTTCAGTTTTCCTTCTTTCTTTTCTACTGTAACTCCCGGCCAGTTGCCAACAAACTGGTTGGAACCGGTCAGAGCATTGAATAATGTTGTTTTACCGCAGTTTGGATTTCCTGCCAATGCAATTTTTATAGCCATTTTTACCCTTTCCTCCTGACAACAATCGTACGCAGAACAAATGACATTCAGCTTTGTACACTCTTGTAATTCGTTACCCCTGTCTTATGTTAGTTTTCGCTAACCAATAATCAAAAATTTGATGCAGAAATAAATATCCTTATTCTACAAGAATCATTTCCGCATCCGCTTTTCTTACCGACAATTCATATCCTCTGACCGTGATTTCAACAGGATCTCCGAAGGGCGCTACTTTTCTTACAAATACGTCTACACCTTTTGTAATTCCCATATCCATAATCCTTCTCTTAACCGGACCCTCACCGGTTAGTTTTGTTACCTTAGCAGTCTCGCCGCACGGGACTTCTTTCAATGTCTTCATCTTCTTGCCCTCTCCTTAGCCAACCATGATTTTATTTGCCATATCTTTCCCAATGGCAACTCTGGAATCCTTGACATTCACAATCATATTGCCTCCAATTAAAGAAACTACTGTGACTGTACCTCCAACTACAAAACCAAGATTCTCAAGAAACCTTCTCGTCTCTTCTTTTCCTCCGACTTTGCGGATGATATTGGGTTTTCCCTCTTTTACCATTGTTAATGGCATCATCTTCATCTTCTTTCCATTTTAATGATAATTGTTTTCAATTACAAGGTTAGTATATTCTAACTTCCATTAATTGTCAAGTACTTTGTTGAAAATATTTCTCAATTTTAAGAAGGAAGAGATAGCGGGAGAGGTTAATTCGATCAGTAAGCCCTTTACATATTGAATTTATCCATAAAATTTTATGTATTTGCCCTGTTTGATAAAATATGTTACCATACGGTTATTGATATATTTTTTTAAGCAGATACATTAATTTACTACATATAAAGAAGGGGTGACATCCTATGAAAACGAATGAATCAGCAGAAAACTATCTGGAAACGATCCTGGTTTTGAGCAAATCGCATCCTGTCGTACGTTCTGTGGATATTGCGGAGGAACTGAATTTTAAGAAATCCAGTGTCAGTGTTGCTATGAAGAATCTGCGTGAAAAGGAGCAGATCGTTGTGTCTAAAGAAGGGTATATTACCCTTACAGATGCAGGGCGCGAGATTGCCGAGATGATCTATGAGCGGCACGAGCTGCTGACAGACTGGCTGGTACGGCTGGGTGTTGATGAAAGGACTGCGGCGGAAGATGCCTGCAGGCTTGAGCATGTAATCAGTAAAGAAAGCTTCGATGCGATTAAAAAGCATATCCGGTAGCATTATTAATGGAATCAATTTCAGGTGAGGAGGCTTCGTATGAAAATTACCGCATTAGTTGAGAATGAGTCAAAATGCGAATTAAAATCTAAGCATGGCTTATCCCTATATATAGAAACCCAAAAACATAAAATCTTATTTGATATAGGTCCTGACAGAACACTCTTTGAAAATGCAAAAGAGTTGGAACAGTATTCTCAAACCCAGTTTTATACTTGCCACTGCACAGGAACAGAAGCGTTTCACTATCTCTCACAGAAACTATCAAACTTGTTTTATTTGTCTTGTGGGGAAACAGTAAGAATATAACTCCCAGAGAAAAGATTACATTAACGTTTTCCCAGCTTATATATGAACGCGAATAAGCCGCCAGATATCAAACCATCTGACGGCTTATGTTTTTGTACATCATAGAATAAAGGAGATGAGTTCATCTGACGGCCTTACAGTTTCTGGATCTCTTCCCACGCCTCTTCATCAAATTCTCTGTCTTTATAATAATATTTCTTATCTTCCTCTGTGATCTTTCTTATAACCCTGCATGGATTTCCCGCCGCAAGTGACCAGTCCGGAATATCTTTTGTCACGACGCTGCCCGCACCGATGACCGTGTTGCTTCCTATGTGTACGCCGGGAAGGATGACTGTATTACCGCCGATCCACACATTGTCGCCGATTGTAACCTCGATCCCGTACTCATACATGGAATTTCTGGAAACGGGATGTAACGGGTGTCCTGCGGTATAGATCGCAACGTTTGGAGCCAGCTGGCAGTTGTCACCGATTGTCACCGGGGCTACATCTATGATGGAACAATTATAGTTTGCAAAGAAGTTCTTCCCGACTTTGATGTGGGAACCGTAATCACAGTAAAACGGCGGGTTGATGAACGCATCCTCGGACTCGCCGAGCAGTTCCTTGACGATTGCGCTAAGTTTGTCAAAGTCAGAACGGTCTGCAAAATTTAGTTCCTGCAAAATCTTCCTGCATACCTTTTGTTCCTCCATAACTGAATCGTCTGAAATGTATGCCATTTCTGAATCTCTGCGGCTGATGTTGTCTATCTTTTTATGCTCCATTTTCCATATCCTCCGTATTCCATATGCTTGTTTTCTTTCTGCGGACCAGCGTTCCGTTTCTCTCCAGAACGCCTTCAGAAAAGTTTCTGGCAAACAGGATTTCTCCTCCCTCTTTTACTTTTATCTTTTCTTCAGAACAATTCAAAAGTACTTCTATCTCTCTGCCCTGTGAATCTATTTTAATATATTCTACGCATCTGCGCTGCGGATACTCTTCCGGGAAATGGAAATACAGGCTTCTCAGTGCTTTTTCCTGCTTCCTCAGCCGAATCAGGGTACGCACTGCTTCGATGCGGTTCTGGTTTTCCTCTGTCCCAACTTCTTCCCAGGGCATACATCTGCGGCAGTCCGGGTCGAAACCTCCCTCCATTGCAATCTCTGTCCCATAGTAAATGCACGGGCTTCCCGGCATGGTAAACAGGACAGCAAGCTGTTGGTAAAAGATATCCAGATCGTGAAAGCGGTTCATCAGCCGTTCCGTATCATGCGAATCCAGCAGGTTAAACATGACATTATTGTTCTGCTGCATGTACATCGTATAACAGCGGTTTATCATATATTCAAACTCTGATTTATCCAGACTTTTATCCAGAAAATATTCATGGATGCCGCTCATCAGCGGGTAATTCATGACAGAATCATACTCGTCCCCCTGAAGCCACGGACCGGCATCGTGCCAGATTTCCCCCAGAAGGTAGATGTCCGGTTTTATGCGGTGCAAATGCTCTCTGATCCGTTTTAAGAATCTGTGGGATACTTCATTTCCCACGTCAAAACGGATCCCGTCAATATCATAGTCACGGATCCAGTCTTCACATATTTTACAGAAATATGTAATCACCTCTTCATTGTTCGTATTCAGCTTCGGCATCCAGTCTGCAAATGCAAATGAATAAAACCTGCCGTCCCTTGTATCAGCCTGTTTATCCGGGATGGGCCATTTCTGCACCATGAACCAGTCCGCGTATGGGGATGCTTCTCCCTTTTCAAGCACATCCACCCAAGGGGCAAATCTACGTCCGCAGTGGTTGAATACGGCATCAGCCATCACTTTGATCCCCTGCTCATGGGCCTCCTGCACTAACCTGCCAAAATCCGGATCTATCTTTGTGTAATCTTTTGTATCATATTTATGATTGGATTCAGCTTCCATGATAGGATTCAGATAGATTCCGGTAATTCCAAGCTCCTTCAGATAAGGGAGCTTCTTTCGGATTCCTTCCAGATTCCCGCCATAGCGCTCTTCATTCCTGACCGGGCCCGACTGCCACGTTCTGATATCCCCCGTATTTAGTTCCGGTGTCCCGTTGCAGAACCGGTCCGGGAAGATCTGATACCATATGGTGTCATTGACCCATGCCGGTGTCCTGCAAACATCTGCCGGATTCATCCACGGTACGATAAAGAACTGCAGTATCCTCCCTTTCATGTTCAGCTGCTCTTTCGTCAGAAATCCATCCTCAAGATAGTACCAGACTTCACCATCTGTATGCAGCTCAAAATAATATTTACACCGTTTATATTCCGGCGTTAGTGTTGTCGTCCACCAGAGCTGGTGCCGGAGCCGTTTTTTAAAACAGATCTCTTCCCTCTTCCCGTGCCATACCTCATTTCCGCCTAATATTCCTGCATCATAAGGGTCGCCGTGGTGAATGAAAACCTGTTTTACATCGTATCCTGTCTTCAGGTTTATGACCAGTTCATTTTCATTTTGTGCGTAGCTCATCTGCTCTGATGTTCTGTGATAAACTCCTGTAAAATCCATAGCAGCCCCTTATCTGTTTATGATCAGTTTTCTGTAAACCTTAAGTTCCTTTTCCGCTTCTGCGAAGTCAGGCATACGCCACTCCCAGTTCGGTGATCCGACCGTCCCCGGAGTATTCATGTGGCCTTCTTTTCCCTGCCCAATAATATCCACCATAGGGATGACCGCATATTCGGCCTTACATGCCAGTGTGTATGCAAGCAGACGATCTTTCACGGAACCCTGCTTAAATCCTTCGCGTTTCAGGAACCGGCGCACCTTCCTCTTTGCAGCAGTTGTCAGTCCCTGATACCACTCCATCAGTGTATCGTTGTCGTGGGTGCCTGTATAAATGATCATGTTTTCTACATCATGGAAACTGTCATATGCGAATTTTCCTTTTGTTTCGATCGAAAATACCTGAACCTTCATTCCTTTTAAGTGGTAGTGGTCTTTGAGTTCCAGTACCTCCGGACGGAGATCTCCCAAATCCTCCGCCACCAGATTCAGCCCGGGGATTTTTTCGATTAAAGTATCGATCACCTCATAGCCCGGCGCCTCGATCCACTCACCCTCGACCGCTGTCGGACATGTGGCAGGAATCTTCCAGAACGTGTCAAACGCGCGGAAATGGTCGATGCGGATAATATCAAACAGCCTGCTGCTGTAACCAATCCGGTCCACCCAGAACTGATAGTTCTGTTCCTTCATATATTCCCAGTCATAGATCGGATTGCCCCATCTCTGGCCGGTAGCGCTGAAATAATCCGGCGGTACTCCTGCAATGAAAACCGGCCTGCCGTCTGTATCCAGAAGGAAGTTGTCTTTTCCTGCCCAGACGTCCACAGAATCCACGCCTACATAAAACGGTACATCTCCCATGATCTCGATGCCGCTTTCATTTGCGGCGTCTTTTACCTGCATCCACTGGGTGTAGAACAAATACTGCAGGAACATATGGTACTGTGCCTCCAGTTCGATCTCCTCCGCCAGTTCCGTCCTCTTCGCCGGCCAGTCCTTATCTTCCTGCCTCCACTCATTCCAGCATATCCCACCGTTTGCCACTTTCAAAGCACGGAACACACCATACTCATAAACCCAGTCCTGAGACGCAAATTCCTGATAATCCTCTTCCTGAAGCCATTCCTTCTCACAGAAATTACGAAACGCCTCTCTTAAGTATGTTTCCTTAAACACACGTACCGCATCATAATCCACACTTTTTGCATGTTCATTGAATGAGGGGGGCAGCTCACTCAGCAGCCCATCCTCATACAGCATATCCAGACTAATATAAAGCTCATCTCCCGCACAGGAGGAATACGGCTGGTACGGAGAATTTCCATATCCCACCGGATTCAGCGGAAGAATCTGCCAAATTTTCACACTATTTTCCTTCAGAAGCTCAATAAAACGATACGCTTCCTTCCCCAGTTCCCCCACGCCAGTCCTCGACGGAAGAGAAGAAACTGCCATCAAAATCCCTGTTTTCCTCATGATTATCTCCTTTATCCTACCTCATATTTTAAGAATATTCTGAAAATGGAGCGCAAAAGGGTCTGACCCCTACAAATGCCAGATGTCCCTGTTGTATTCCGCGATGGTCCTGTCGGATGAGAAGAAGCCGGCTTTTGCGATGTTTACGAGCATTTTTTTCGCCCATGCTTTTTCATCTTCGTAATCTTCAAGCATCTGTTCTTTTGTCTTGATGTAGTCCTTCACATCGAGCAGTGTCATGAACCAGTCTTTGCTTACGATCTCTTTGTATAGTCTTCCCAGATTTACCGGGTCGCCGATGCGGATCAGGTCTTTGCTGATGATGAAGTCTACCAGTTCTTCCACCATTGGGTCGTTGTCGTAGATATCTGCTGAACAGTAGCCTTGTGTCTCGTAGAGTTTGATGACATTTTCTGATTTTTCGCCGAAAACGTAAATATTCTCGTCTCCTACGAGCTGGTGGATTTCTACGTTTGCCCCGTCCTCTGTTCCAAGTGTTACTGCACCGTTTAACATGAATTTCATATTGCCTGTTCCGCTTGCTTCCTTGGATGCAAGGGAAATCTGCTCGGAGATGTCGCAGGCAGGGATGAGTTTTTCTGCCTTTGTCACGTTATAGTTTTCGACCATGACAAGCTTCAGGTAGGGGCTGACAGCAGGGTCATTGTCGATGAGCTGCTGCAGGCAGAGCAGAAGGTGGATAATATCTTTTGCAATCGTATAGGCGGGTGCCGCCTTTGCACCGAAAATCATTGTGACCGGACGTTTCGGCAGGTTTCCTTTTTTAATTTCCTTGTATTTATATATAGCATACAATGCATTCATCTGCTGTCTCTTGTATTCGTGGAGGCGTTTGATCTGTATGTCAAAGATTCCGTTTTCGTCGATATCAACATCCTGTGACATTTTCAGGTAATCCTTCAGTTTCCGCTTTGCATTCTTCTTGATTGCAATTAGCTGGTCCAGAACCTTTTCGTCATCCTTGTATGAAAGAAGCTTCTCTAGTTCGTCTGCGTTTTCCATATAAGCAGGCCCGATTAGTTCTTCCAGATATTCTGCTAACTCATGGTTGCAGTGCACGAGCCATCTGCGGAAGGTGATCCCATTCGTCTTATTGTTGAACTTCGCCGGATAGATGTCATAAAACGGTTTCAGCTCGGACTCTTTGAGAATCTCTGTGTGAAGCGCTGCAACGCCGTTTACCGCATATCCGTAGTGGATGTCAATGTGGGCCATGTGCACGCGGTCCTGTTTGTCAATAATGTAGACTCTCTCATCGTGGTAGTCCCTTCTGACCCTTGCATCCAGTTCACGGATGATCGGGAGCAGGTGCGGTACGACCTTCTCCAGATAAGAAACCGGCCACTTCTCCAGTGCCTCTGCGAGGATGGTATGGTTCGTATATGCACAGGTCTTTCTCACTACGTCTACGGCAGTATCTATATTGAACCCTCTCTGTGTCAGCAGGCGGATCAGCTCTGGGATGACCATTGTCGGATGTGTATCGTTGATCTGGATGCAGACGTGCTCGTGCAGGTGATACAGGTTGATCCCTTTCTCCTCTGCCTCTTTCAGTATCAGCTGTGCCGCATTGCTTACCATAAAATACTGCTGGTAGATACGCAGAAGCTGTCCTTTCTCGTCACTGTCATCCGGATAGAGGAACAGCGTCAGGTTCCTTCTGATATCGTCTTTGTCAAACTGGATTCCGTCGTGGATGATTGCCTCATCTACCGTATCCAGATCGAACAGGTGGAGTCTGTTACATCCACTGTGATAGCCGGGTACATCAATGTCATACATCGTTGAAGTCAGGGTAAAATCCTTAAACGGCACTTCAAAGCTGACATCCGTCTTATTCAGCCAGCAGTCACTGGTAATCCACGGATTTTTCTCTTCCTGCTGCTTGTTATCATGAAACTTCTGCAAAAACAATCCATCGTGGTAATTTAATCCCACGCCATCGCCTTCAAGCCCGAGTGTGGCAATTGAGTCTAAAAAACATGCCGCCAGACGTCCCAGGCCACCGTTTCCAAGAGATGGTTCCTGCTCAATTTCTTCAATTTCTGTCAGGTCGTGACCATGCTTTTTCAGTACCTCCCTCGTCTCCTCAAACAGACCGAAATTAATCAGGTTGTTGGATAACAGCTTGCCAATCAGGAATTCAGCCGATATATAATACAGCTTTTTCTTCCCCTCATTCCTCTTCATCCCCCGCATTTTTTCTTTCGTCACATACAAAAGGGCCGCATAAATCTCTTCCTTTGATGCTTCTGCAATACTCTTGTTGAATCTTTCCTTCAACATCATTTCCAATGCCTGTTCCATTAAAATCTCCTTTCACAATTGCCGGGTGTATCTGGCCATTCCATTCACACACCGGAAACTCTTTCCTGTTTTTCTATCATTTCATATACGCGCAGCAGCTCTCCTACGCTCCAGGCCTGTGCAAAACAGCCCTTTGATACAGACGGTATCTTTCCGTCATAGATTTCAGGAAGCTGGCCGATGCAGCCTTCCCGCATTGCACTTTCCATAACCTCCAGTTGTTCTCTGACTGTCTGTTTTGCCGCTTCACTGTGATCATGTACTTTCAGATACGACAGGTAATATCCGCCCAGTGGAAATGCCCATACAGTTCCCTGATGGTATGCCATATCCCTTTGTTCCATTGCCCCCGCATAGCACGGATGAAACTGCTCATCCCCCTCTTCCAGAGTTCTGAGCCCATATGGAGTATACAACTTTTCAAAGGCAGTTTCTACTATTTGTTCCTCTTTTTTTCTGTCCAGCATGGTAAACGGCATGGAAACCGCCCAGATCTGATTACATCTGATCTGCCAGTCTGCCGCAGTGCCTGATACCACATCCTTGAGACAATGTTTTTCTTCCATCCAGAACTGCTCCGTAAAGGAGGCCTTAACCTGCTTAGCAAGTGCAGCATATTCCCCTGCCTGAACCCGTGTCTCCTGTGAAAAAATCTCGGCGAACCTGCTCATAATACATAACGCATTATACCAGTATGCGTTGATTTCCACTGGTTTCCCGTGGCGCGGCGTGGGTAAAATATCGTTGATACGGACATCCATCCATGTAACCTGGGAAAGCCCTTCCCCGGCCTGTATGAGTCCGTCTTCATCCATGCGGATTCCAAACCCGGTCCCCCTCCGATATCCCTGCATGATTCTTTCCATAACCGGATATACTTCTCTTAAAAACGCCGCATCCCCTGCTGCTTCATAATACAGATACATACAATTGATAAAAAGCAGTGCCGCGTCCGCCGTATTGTACAGCGGCTCACTGCCGCCCTCCGGAAACAGGTTCGGCATCAGGCCGTCTCTCTCATTGAGAGCAAATGTACGGAGGATTTGTCTTGCTGTCCCATATTGCCCGGTTGTGATACACAGGCCCGGCAGTGCAATCATGGTATCACGGCCCCAGTCTTCAAAAAACGGAAAACCGGCCAGCACTGTCAGACCGCCTGTGGATTCCCTCTCGGAAATAAACTGTGACGCGCTCTTTGACAGCATTTTTCCGGCCCTGGAGGTGAAACCGGCACGTTCTTCCCACTCCCGGCGGAACATTTTCACACTGTCTATGATTTCCAGTGCACTTTCATTTGATTCCTGCATTTCAAATATGATTTCCAGCACCCTTTTTCCACCCGGCTCTGCTGACGCCGAAATCTGGTGGTTTGCCGCTGCCGTTCCGTTTTTCCGCCTGCCGTCACATGCATCATAGCGGTAAAAATAGGTTTCTGAAGTTTCTGTAATCTCTTCCACAGTTCCATTCGTCCTGAGATATAGTGCAGTCCCGCCGGAAGATATTTTATGCCCGGCCATTTCAATGCTCTGGCCTTCTTTCATGTCACTGCCCTTTGGTACAAACTGGTAAAACGGCGTAACACACAATGTACAGGTCTCTCTGCCCCGGTTTTCTATTTCATAGCGCAGGACCGCCGTATTGGTGCCCTGCCCCATTGCCGCCTCCTTTTTAATTTCCACACCCCCGATTTGAAATCTCCAGACCGGCGTATCCTCATAACTGAATGCGGACAAATACTGACATCCTTCTTCCCTCCGGCCATCTGCAAATTCCTGACTGGATATCGTAATGCTCTGTTTGTCTCTGAACTTCACCTGCTCCCGGATGCGGTGCACCAGATTCACGCGGTGGTTCGGGGCCTTAACACATGCCATCAAAAGGGCGTGGTCATTGCGGGTTACCGCTCCTGTCATTGTCATAGAAGAAAAACCACCAAGCCCGTTTGTCATCAGCCAGCAGTTTTCTTCCCCGCGCCGGGGGGTGTTCCAATCATGTTTTCCATAAATCCATTTCATACTCTATTCGTATCACTTTCTAAAGAATTGGGCTGATTCATCATTTTTCCCTGAGTCCTAAGATCAGGATTCCGACCGGCGCCGCCATAACGGAACCGGTCACAGTAACCGGTGTTTTCCACAGGAAACTGTCGCGGGAATCTGCTAATATCTCCCAGTTTCCTCCTGAAAGCCGGATTTCTTCCTCGTTTTGACCGGCATTGTATATGATTTGAAGAGTTTTCCACACAGAATCTGCATATTCTGACGAGTTATCCAGTTCAAAACCCACGATTCCTTCTTTTTTCCACTCTTTTCTTACTCTTTTCCATGCAGTTTCTGATTTGTCACATAAGCCCGGAAGCTGTTTACGCAGTGCAATCAGCCCCTGATAGTATGTAACAAGCTCCCTCTCCTCCCATGCTTTTTTCCAGTCCAGCCGGTTCACACTGATGGGGGAATTGTAGCTGTCTGCAATGCCGTTCTTCGTTCTCCCGAATTCTTCCCCGGAAAGAAAGAATAGATTTCCCTGACAGGTCATGTATATTCCGGCCGCCAGCCGGTATGCCTTCCTTAACATATTTTCATCGGAAATGGTCTCGGCCAGCTTATCCCACAACGTCTGGTTATCATGGGAGGATACATACGTGATGACCTGTGAGGGCGCCTTGATCCCCGGCTTTCTTTTATGGCACCATGCACGCACACTGCTTAATATGTCCTCCTCAAAGCCTTTCCCGCCGTTTACAAACCCGGGTTCGTCCAGTTCGAACACGGAGCCTTTCACGGCATCTCTGATATCATCCGAAAACATACCGATATTTACATCCAGCTTACGAATATTCTTTTTCAGAGCCTGACATGCACCGTCTTCCATCGCTGTCTTCTCCGCCGCCCAGGGTTCCCCGAATACCATCTTTTCGCCCGCCCCGTAGCGTACATCCAGTTCGGCGCGTATGCGGTTCATCAGTTCCACGTCCAGAAGACCCATAAGGTCGAAGCGGAATCCGTCCATATGATACTCCTCTGCCCAGTATAATACGGATTCCAGTATATATTTGCTGCACATGTCACGCTCACTTGCCACATCGTTGCCGCACGCGGAACCATTGGAAGGCTTTCCATTTTTATCCGCCCGGTAAAAGTACCAGGGAGCCGTCCTCTGGAACCAGGAATCCATAGAATAGGTGTGATTGTAAACCACATCCATGATCACACGGAAACCTTCCCTGTGGAGCGATTGAATCAGTTCCTTCAGCTCCCGGATTCTGACCTCCCCGTGGTCCGGGTCAGAAGAGTAAGACCCCTCCGGCACGTTATAGTTAAGCGGGTCATATCCCCAGTTGAACTGGTCATCCCTTTTCGCCTCATCCACAGACCCGTAATCGTAAACCGGCATAAGCTGGATATGGGTCACGCCTAATTCCTTCAGATAAGAGATTCCTGTAGGATGTTTCCCATCCCCGTTCAAGGTCGTGTCAGTATGCAAAAATGCACCATACTTTCCCCTGCACTCTTCCGGGAATCCGCCTGCCCTGTCCCATGAAAATTCCTTCACATGCAGTTCATAGATGATGCGTTCCTGCCCATACGAAGGCGCCTGATCCTGTTCCCATCCTGCGGGGTCGGTCCTCCTTAAATCCACCGCCATGCTCCGTCTGCCGTTCACACCGCAGGCCCTTGCATAGGGGTCCGCGGAAACAACAATCTCACCATCCAGAAGCAGGGTAAAATCATAATAGGTTCCATGCAGGTTTTCTTCTGTCCGGTATTCCCATACGCCTTTCTCCAGGCGTTTCATCGGATGGACCGCGTATGCGGGCACTTCAGTACCCGCCTGATACAGATTGACTGCAATCTGATCAGCAGACGGGCTCCACAGCCTGAA
Organism: Faecalicatena orotica; assembly: GCF_003149245.1. Classification (GTDB taxonomy): domain Bacteria; phylum Bacillota; class Clostridia; order Lachnospirales; family Lachnospiraceae; genus Faecalicatena_A; species Faecalicatena_A orotica. Next base: position 767,192 of record NZ_QGDL01000001.1, read on the forward strand.
GGCCGTTCCTTTAGCCGTGCATACCGCCCCGAGGTCCTTTCCGTCATAAACAAAGTTTTGGCTGAATTCCGGACTGGAGTAATATTCTTTCCACTGTTTTACTGTCTTCTTCATGTTTTTTACCTAGCCTTTGACTGCCCCGCCGGATACGCCTTCCACGTAATACTTCTGCATACTGATGAACAGTGCCGCAATCGGTATGGATACCAGTACGCAGCCCGCGGCGAATTGTGTATAGTAATCGTTAATAAATTCTCTCTCCAGCATCTTAAACAGTCCCAGGGCAACCGTATAGTTGTTATAATTGTCTCCCATGATTACACTGGAGAAAATGAAGTCCATCCAGGGTGCCATGAACGAGGTCAGTACCGTATAGACAACGATCGGTTTGGACATGGGCAGTGTGATTTTCCTGAAAATCTGAAACTTCGTCGCCCCATCCAGATAGGCAGCTTCATCCAGTGATTTCGGCAGCGTGTCGAAGAATCCTTTCGCAATAAAGAACGACAGCCCCGCCCCTCCTGAGTATACCATAATCAGCGCCACAAGTGACTGTGTAATTCCCAGCCCCTTTAAGATATAGTAGACTGCTATCATGGACATGAAGCTTGGAAACATCCCCAGTATCAGTGCCACATTCATCATAGGCTTTCTCATTTTAAACCGCATCCTCGACGTGGCATAAGAGACGGACAATACAAAAAACGTGGAAATCAGACAGCTGAAAACTGCAACAAACAGCGTATTTCCAAACCATTTCACAAAGTGAAACTGGGAGTTATCAGTAAGCAGATTGACGTAATTTGCAATCGTAAGCCCCTTCGGAAAGAAATAGGATGTATAGGAACCGCTTTCTTCCCTAAAAGATGTCATGACTACCCAGAAAACGGGAATCATCCAGATGACGGACAATATGGTTAATGTAATATAAGAGGCAATGTTCCTGATTTTTTTATTTTTTGACATAGATTTTGTTTTTTTCATTACTGGAATGCCTCCTCATTGTTATATGCAGACGTTCTTCTGTATGTAATCAGAGAAAATACTGCGGAAATGACAAATACAAGAATACCGATTGCCGATGCATAGCTGTAGTCCTTGCTTGTTACTGTCAGCTTGTAAAGCCATGTGACAAGCAGGTCTGTCTTTCCCGCCTGATAGTAATCCAGGGTAGACGGTCCGCCCTTCGACAGAAGGTAAATTACATTAAAGTTATTAATATTTCCGATAAACTGTGTGATCAGGTATGGTGTCGTAACAAACAGGACATATGGCATTGTGATCTTTCTGAACATAACCCTTGCATTCGCCCCATCCACACGAGCCGCCTCATACAGGTCAGCCGGAATATTCATCAGAATACCGGAAGTAATCAGCATGGTGTACGGAATTCCAATCCAAAGATTAACAACGATGATCGTCACTTTTGCCAGAGTTGCATTCGTCAGAAATGGAATGCTGTCCTGAATGACTCCCCAGCTCTTCAAAAGGACATTCACAGCACCTTCCGGCTGAAGCATCGTCTTCATTATCAGAAGCGAAACGAAAGACGGAATCGCAATTGACATGACAAAAATCGTCCTCCAGAGGCCCTTGAATTTCACTCCTTTACGGTTGATCAGCAGGGCAAGCAGGATTCCCCCTATGTAGTTCAGCACCGTCGCAAAAACGGCCCATGTAATTGTCCATCCAAGGATCGGCCAGAAGGTCTTGGATATCGTACTGCCCGAGCCTAAGATCGTAACAAAGTTATCCAAACCGATCCATGTGAAAAGATTTCCCGGAGGCTGGTGTGCATTATCATAGTTGGTAAACGCAACCAGAATCATGTATACTAGCGGGAGTACCGTGAATGCGAGCACTCCGATCATAGGAAATGTCAGAATAGTACGGTGGAACTTCGCATCCAGATATACCTTCACGTCATCGATTAGTCCCGGAACTTTCTTCCCGGCCTTCTCCAGTGCCTGTACCTCCAGGGCCGATTTCAGGTTTGCCCTCCATGTTAAAACAAAGAATACAATCAGGAAGAGACATACAACTCCATATAATAAAAGAAGCATGGAGTTATCTCCTTCTGTCAGAACATCAATTCCTAACGTTTCATCGAATACCCAGCCCTGTGTCTGTGTTCCGAGTGTAACCATATTGCCTAAAGCCCTGATACCGCTCACTGCCATATAAAAAATGAATGCTGCCTCCGCCAGCAGGAAGAGCAGACCTTTTACAATCTGCTTCCTGCGTATATTGGCGATTCCCATAACCAGCATGGATGCCTTCGCCCACACATCACCCTCACGGATGACTCTTTTCAGAAGGTATTCCCTTGGCTTTTGTGCAGCTTCTTTTGATCTATTTTTACTCATAAAGCTCTTCTCCTTACCTTCAAAACAGGTCCCTTTCTCTATTCTTCACCGAGCTTTGAGAGGATTCCCTGAACCATCGTGTCCATTGTTTTCTGCATATTATCTTTCGTAACAGACTTAGCTATGCAGTCCTGTCCAAAGGCTTCCATCGGACTCCAGAAATTGGCGATCTGTGCGATGGACGGCTGTACTGTGGATGTCTCGATCTGTTTGGAGAGTACTTCTACAGCAGGGCTTGTGCCCAGAAGTTCTGTATCTGCTGCCAGTGCCTGGTTCGTAGGCGCTGAATTTCTTACTTCGAAGCGAACCTTCTGGCTCTTTTCATTGGACAGATATTCTGCTAAAAGCATGGATTCGGCAGGATATTTCGTCTGCGCATTTACGCCGTACAGGTTAAAGTTAACAATGGTACTCGGTGAAACTTCCGTTCCGTCCTCAAGAGTAATTGCCGGTACAGTTGCCACTCCGAAGTTGTCCCCTAAAGACTCCTGAAGTGCCGCTGCGTTCCATGTACCAGTCAGGCTGGCCCCCAGCTTGCCTTCTTTAAAAGATGCAAGAAGAAGTGCGTCGTCCTGATTTTTCACCTTTGGGTTATTGCACAGGTCCAGCAGGTAATCCCCTACAAGAACACCTTTTTCGTTATTGAAGTCACACTGCTTCGGATCAGATCCGTCTTCTCCGAATAAGGTGCAGCCTGCCCCGAAGAAAAAGGAAGATGTATACCATCCGTTGTCAAGGTCCATAGAAAAGTTCGTCACGCCTGAACCTAAGTCTTTTGCAAGCATCGTGTCCAGACTCTTTACCTCATCCTCTGTGTACTTGCTCTTGTCATAGTACATAAAAAATGAATTGGATGTATTCGGATACCCGTACAGTTCCCCGTCCACGGTTGCCGCCGCGATTGAGTTTTCAACGTTATTCGCAATAATTTCATCTTTGTTTTTTGTAATTCTGTAAAGAACACCTGCATCCTTAAGCTCCGCGATCTGGTCGGAAGCGAATTCAAACACATCTGCGGCTACAGACGGATCTTTCAAAATCTCAGTCTTGGCGTCAGGTGAACTTACCACTGCTGTCTCAATGGTCCATCCCGCTGCTTCCGGATTGTCCGCCTTGAAGTCCTCGATAATCCCCTTTAGCATATCCTGGTCTTCCTGTGACCCCCATATCTTCAGCTTCGCATCCCCGGCATATCCCGCCGCCTTCGACGTTCCTGACCCAGACGCAGCCTCCTTCTTATCTGCCCCGCATCCGGCCAGTACTGATACCGCCATTACACCCGCTAAAAAAACTGATACAACTTTCTTCTTCATTTCCTTCTCCTTTACTATGTGGACTTGTTTAACTTTTTCTGAATTATAGCATCGGGAAGAAATAAGGATATACAAATAAATAAACCTCAAGTATCAATAATTAAACACTTGAGGTTCATAACTAATTCATAAACGATTACTCTGCTAATGGGTTCATTCTATTGAATCACTATGATGCAGTTTATCAAAGATTTCACTTGTATCATAATCAGGAGCCATTTCTCCGGCGATCTCGTATATCGGCCGGATTGTGTCCATGTCCTCTTCTAATTCCTCTCTGATCTCCTGTAATGATTTTCCTTTTTTCATCTTTTTACAGACCATATCAATCAATTTCATCTCCTGCCCTTTCATTACACCCTCTTCACGAATCAGACGGTCTCTTTCTTCCATCTTCATATAAGTCACTCCTATCTGTTCATTTGATTTGATTTTTTCAACACTTTCATACAGATATTTCAATCGTTCATCACACTCTTGAGGAAGACTCTCTTTCGAACTCCTTTCGACAAAATGTAAAAAATCTATCAGACTTTTCTCTGTTTCGCTGTCATTTTTCCCTTTGGTATTGAGAAATACTTTTTTACATTCGTCGCCCATAATAAGTCCCGGCTCTTCTTCACACCTGTTTTCAAATGTATATTTATACTTTTTAAAACCATACAGATCAAAGTTACATATAACAACAATATACATTGGATTCAGGTTATCAAACCCTTTTTCACCTCGTTCAAGTAACGGTGCATCTACTAATGCCTGATAAAAACGGGTTCTTTTTGGCAGATTACCCTCGTTTCGTTTTTGCATCTCTACATCAAATATCCGGCCTATCTCGTCTTCCACATAAAAATCCATTCTAATACCACGTTTTCCAGGTATATTATGTATAACCTTCTGCCCTTCTTTCCATCGTATACTATGTATACTTATTCCTAATGCCAGCTCTATCATGATCCTGCATGCCTCCAGATCCGATGTAGCAATATCAAACAGGAAATCATCTGTCAGGTTCAGCTTCTGGAGAGGAGTCAGCACATCTGTGTCCTCCGTTATCTGTATTTTCTGTTTTTCTTCCATATAGTTTCTCCTTCCATTATAATCTTTGACAAAAATCTTTTCAATCAATTCGTACTTGTTTTACGTATCCCTACCGTAAACTATAGCCCAATTGTGAATCAACGACTGACACAGTCCTGAATAAAAAAGAAGTAAATTCCCCGATTGAGGAATGAACATAAACCTATTATATCAAACCAATTCCAAAATAAAACACTCTTTATATAATCTTAACAAAATCACATAAACATTTTATAATCTGTTTCCGATTTGCATAAAAGCAGGCCTGTCCATCCGTCAGAATGGACAGGCCTGCTGCTCCTGCTAATTCCCCTTCATTGCATCTTCCCCTTTACTTTTTCGCCCGTATCTGTTCCAGCCTTTCATCCATTTCTTTCAGAAGTGTCCCTGTATCTATCTCTCCATCCAGATACCCCGGTAGTCTTTCTGTAAAGAAATCGTTCTGTATCTCCTGCTCCCATTTCATCTGGTAATTCGGCATGATGGTGCTGACGCTTTCGACCGCGTCTATATAACTACACTCCAGCGCACTCACTCCCTCTTTGTTTCGCAGCTTCTCCGAATTCCGTGCATCCAGTTCCACCCTAAATGCCAGCAGCTTTGCGGCCCCATCGGTTACTTTTGCATCGTAACCGGCAGTGAGCGCCCATGCACTCATGCGCGGCGAATTCATCAAAATATTTCCGGGGAATGGGGCAAACCCCATGTTTTCTTTCACGTTATCCGGCATCTCCTGAATCATCCAGTACCCGTTTGCAAAAATTGCGGCTTCCCAGCTGCAAAAGCGTTCCTCTGCCTCGTCATAATCAATTTCTACGGCATCCGCGTATGTATAGCCGTACATTCTGTCCAGCATTTCCATCATATCTGCCATCTCAGGCGTCTGGTAACTGTCCGGAAAATCCTGGTCTAAAAAGGCCTGTCCCTCCTGCGTACCGTACAGATAACTTGTTGCAAACAGCATCGGTACCCAGTAACTCCCGTAGCCGTGGAGGGACAGCGGCGTTATGCCCTTCGCCTGCAAGGCATCGAGACAGTCCCAGAATGCCTCCCACGTCTTTGGAAACGTTTCGTAACCTGCCTGTCTTAACAGCTCCTTGTTGTAAATGATCCCGGCATAAGACTGAATCCCGCTTCCCAGAGGCGCCAGATATATGTCCCCGGACTCTTCTGTACATGCATCCAGTATCTCCGGCTCGACCGCGGCCTTCCACTGAGGAATTGCATCCATATATGGTCTTAGATTCACGAGCCGTTTGTTTTCTGTAAGAAGTGTATAGAAGTCATAATCGAATCCCGCATCTGTAATCACGGCGGGCATCTCGTCCAGAATATTCCACTGCTTCAGCTTTTCCCTGTAGCCGCTGGCGCTCTCCGTCAGCCATTCCACATCCACATAGTATTCGCCTTCATACTCCTCGTTAAATGCCTCAGCCAGCTCCTGATTCTCACTTAAGTTTGTGGCCGGATTAATGAGAAATGTAACAGGGATGCCTGCTGCCTCTTCCCCGTCATTCCTCTGTACCTCTTGTTTGGGGCTGCATGCGGACAGGGGGAGCAGTACTGCGAAAGCAATCAAACATACACATACATTCATCATTTTTCTTTTTCTCAATGTTCCAGTTCCTCCAGCCTGATTTTTATCACACACTCTGTCCCTGCGCTTTTAGCTACATAGTAAAAACGAATCTGGTCATTGTACTTAAGCCGCAGACGTTTTACTACGTTGCAGATGCCAAAACCGCCTTGTCTTTTCTCGATCAGCATGTCCATCTCATCCATAGACACCTGCTCCATCCTGTTTAGTTTCTCAAGCGCATCCGGCAGGACAGGCGTCCCGTTATTTTCCACGGAAAAGCAGAGATATCCGTCTTCACAGTATGCCCGAATCCAGATCATCCCACCGGAATAAATATCCCGGAAGCCATGTTTGATACTGTTCTCCACAATTGGCTGGAGAATCATTTTTGTCACAAAAAGCTTCTCTGTTCCCGGCTCTGCACTGGCCTCGTACTCAAAAAGGTCTGTATTCCTGATCTTCTGGATCTCCAGATAGGAACTGACATGCTCCAGTTCCTGACTCACCTCGATACTCTCCCGCCCGTTACTTAAGTTAATCCGCAGGAATCTGGACAGGGACTGCGTCATCTTCATGATCGTCTCTTCCTTCTGGATCCGGGCAAGCATATAGATCGTATCCAGTGTGTTATACAGGAAATGCGGGCGGATCTGGTAGAGCATCGTCTGCATCTCACTGTCTTTGAGTTCCTTCTCTTTCTTCATAACATCGTTCATCAGGCTCTTTACCTTTTCGATCATCTTGTTGTAGGCATGCCCGATAAAGTCTAGTTCTGTATTTGTATCGAGGGAAATCCGCTCATCCAGTTTACTGTCGTCAAAATCCCGCATCGTAGAGCTCAAATACTCAATCGGACTCGTAAGGCGTTTTGTAAAAAAAGCCACCCCCGCCACTGTCAATACAAACATCAGTCCAAAAATCAGCCCCATGACAAGCTGGATCTCACGGATCACCTGATTGGTCACACTGCCCGGCGCATATGTAATTACAGTAAACATCGTCTTCTCATCAGTGCTGCTGCTGAATATCCCGTTTTTCAGACTTTTGGATTCTGTTTCATCCGGATTCCACAGTCTCTCATTGAGTTCCTGATGCCAGCTTTCATCCATCCCGTCCGGTATGATTTTATAACAGATTTCCTTGTCTGAATTGACGATAAAATAAGCCAGTTCTTCATTTTCCGCACTCTCCCTCACGGCATCCATGACTCGTTCATTCAGCTTCAGGATTAAAACCCCCGCATCGTGTACAGAATTCATCTCACGGATATACCGCACTGCAAAGAAACTCATTTCATTCGTTCCAAAGATTACGTCCCTCGTCCAGAGAATCTTTGTTTTCGAATACTCATCCCCCAGACTTTGATAGATTGCACTTTTCCTGAATTTTTCCATATCCAGCCGGATTCCCTTCTGGGAGTACTGGTTTCCCTTATTATCAATCACCAGATAAGAATCCAGAAAACTTTTATTATAATAAGACAGCGTCCGCTCCATCATGTCTCTGTCCGAAGCCGTCACTGTCTGGTTCGTCAGTGTTTTCTGCACATAGTCATTGGTCACGAAGTCGGCTGTCAGGGAATTCAGCTCATCATAAGTATTCCTGAAAGAACCCAGTACCTTATCGTTCAGATAAGAATACTGGTCTGTCAGGAATTCCCTTGTATTATCTTTTACTATTTTGTTGATTCCAAGATAGGTCAGGAAAAAAATGATCCCGAAAATGACAGTGATCGATACGACCGCCTTTTTCCGGATGCCGAAGAAATACTTTCTGTACCCCGCCTTCCCTGTGCCAGATTCTCTGCTCCCGGTTTTCATGCTTCGAGACTCCTTTTATATTCACTGGGCAGAATTCCCGTATACTGTTTAAACACCTGTGAAAAATAAGACGGATTCGGAATCCCCACCTGTACACAGATATTTGCAATGCTCTCCTGATCCTCCAGAATCAGTTCCTTCGCCTTTTCCATCCGCATATTCTGCACATAGCGCTTAAACGGCATCTTCATGACACTCTTAAAAATCCGGCCGAAATAAACCGGATTCAGATATACATGTTCAGATACACTGCCGATTGATAAATTCTCATCCTGCAGATTTTCCCGGATGTAATTCAGAGCAACCGGTATGTAATCCTGAAAATACTCCCTTGACGTATCTTCCTCCATATTACTTCGCAGTTCGATAATATGCAGAAGAAGCTGATACAGGATATTCACGCCCTTCGGAGGATTCACGGTATCCACCGCATCATAGAAGTTGCGGAAACTCTGCTTCATTTCCGGTATCAGCCCGTAGGAATCTTCGATAGAAAACTCCACGCGCACGGCAAGCCTGCGCAGATATACCCGGACAGCATCTTCATCCTCCGGGAGAATATAGACAAACTTCTCATAAGCCTTCTTGATCTGCTTTATGTCATTTTTTCGCAGCGCTCCCAGAACCTGTGTCTCCACATCCAGTGAATACTGGTTCTTTGTCTTGGGAAGGGACTTTCCTTCCATAGAAAGCAGTCCCGCGCCGGCCTCCGCCGCCACCTCAAAGAGATGGAGAGACTGTATGTATGCAGTTTTCAGACCGCTGATCCCGTGTTCACTGTTCGACAGGGCCGAGATCATATCCCCTTTTAATTCTGATCGAAGGTCGGTCAGGATGATTTTCAGCGGTTCAACCCTTCCGCTTTCCCCCAGATCCACGATATAGCAGGTGGCGCCCTCCTGCGTCCCCTTCGTCCAGACCTGATACTTTTCCCGGATCCTCTTATTCAGGCTTGTGTCCAGAACATACTGCTTCATGTCAAACTCCTTCTGGTTCACGACACGCTGTGCAATGTCAATCCCCGCCGTGATCACGGCAAAGGAATGATTCATCTCCGCCTCCCGGGACAGGCTGATGAAGAATTCAGCAAGCTCCGGCTCGTCCATCGCATCATCCAGATATTTCCCGACCATCTGGTTCAGGAAGTTGTCCTTATCCTCTAGAAGCACTTTTTCCCAGAGAGAATAGTTCTTTTCCTTGAACTTTTTCTCTGTACACATCTCGTAGATCTCGGACATCGTCCGTTCGAGTTCTTCTTCCTCAATCGGTTTTACCAGATAAGAAAGCGCCCCGTTTTGGCACGCTTTCCTTGCATACTCGAAATCACGGTAGGCACTGATTACCACGAAATTCGTCTTCTGGTCCATCGCTTTTACTTTCTCAATCAGCGCAAGTCCATCCATCTTCTTCATCCGGACATCTGTCAGGACTACATCCGGTTTCTTTGCGGGAATCTCCTTCAGCGCATCTTCCCCATCGCGCGCCCATCCCGTCACCTCAAAACCCATTCGCTCCCAGTCATAGGTTTCCAGCAGTCCTTTTAATATGATCGGTTCATCATCGACCAGATATAGCGTAAGCAGTTCCATAAGCAATGCCTCCCATCTGTTCAGGAGTATTTCCCCCAATATTTTTATATACTTCTAATTTATCAGACAATTTAGTAATTTGCAATCAAAGACCGGTATACATTGTTCCCATATTAAAATTAGTCATCTTTGGGATAAACATGCATGAAGTACTATGATAATGTCAAAATATATATTACCTATTTAAGGAATAAATGGAGGAGCTGTCTTTTGAAAATATACAAATATATAGATGGCAAATGCAATGCCTCTGGTCCTGAAGTCAAAATGCTTCGTGAAAAAGCCGGACTCTCGCAGGAACAGCTTGCCGCAAAGCTGCAGCTTGCAGGTCTTAATCTAAATCAAAAAGCCATCAGCCGTATCGAAACCGGTGAACGTATTGTCGCCGATTATGAACTTATAACCCTTGCCGAAGTACTGGATGCAACAGTAAATGAATTACTGCAGATTTAGCAGGAAATCCTTTTTAGATTTCCTGCTAATCTTTTTTATCCTAATATCTCAACCTCACCAAACGCCTTCAAAAATTCTTTTTTACCATATCCCTCGAACTCTGCCTCCACAGTCATTTCATTTTCCGAGATGAGTACACCGGTGCCGTATCTGGCGTGCCTGACTTTCTTTACTTCCTGCTTCTCTACCTGTACACGGTTCATTTCCTTACTCACTGCTTTCCTCAGCTGCTGGAGATTCGCCTGTTTCTCTTCCGGGGTCTTATCCTCCTCCCAGTCCAGAAGATGCCGGGGAAGCATTTTCAGATATCTGCCCGGACCGCCCGCTGCACGGGGCTGTCCCGGGTTCGTATAGTAAGACAGTTCCAGATATTCCCTTGCCCTTGTCATTCCCACGAAGAAAAGCCTGCGTTCTTCCTCCTCTTCAAACCCGCGCCCAGCCAGCGGGAGCAGCCCGTCATTTACACCGATGATAAATACACTGGTAAATTCCAGTCCCTTGGAGGCATGCAGTGTCATCAGCCTCACCTTGTCCCGCCCCGGATTTTCCTCCGTTTTTAGTATCTGGATACCATACAGTGCCGATGAACGAAGGAACTCTGCGGTTCCCTCAAAGAAAGGCCTGTGATTCTCGCTGCTATAGCCGGTCAGCCTTTTGCAGAAATCAAGGACCATATCCCTGTCTTCTACAAATGAAGCTGCATTGGGTCGTAAATAGTCATCCAGTAAAAAATACCGGTAGATCTGTTCCGGCTCCTGTACCTGCACTTCCGAGAATGTCTGCATAAAACCGCGCATTCTGTCAAAAATCCGGGACCGGCCTTCTTCCGGTTCTGCCAGAAAGCTTTTCCAGCCCTTTTTCCCTGCCCACTCCCCATAGGACGGATGGGACAGCACTGTCTCTGCCGCATAGATATCCTCCGGATTGCAGGCATATGCAAGTACCTTCACAAACCACTCCAGAGCGGGGATATCCCTCAGTGTCTTTCTCTGCGAAACGGTAAACGGAATCCCTTCCTTTTCAAAGACATTTTCCAATATCTCCGACTGGCTCTGGAGCCTGTAAAAAACTGCGATTTCCCCGTAATCCATACCTTTTTCGTTCATCTGCCTGATCTTTTGTGCCAGATATACGGCTTCCTGAAAAGCATCGTAATGGTTTCTCACCAGTATGGGACTTCCGGCCTCCCTGCTGCCCGCCACGGTATTCCCATACTGCAGGAACTTCTCCGCCGCCTCCAGTATCGTCCCGCTGGAACGGTAGTTAACCGGAAGTGAAAGTTCTTTCGCCCCGAACTGATGTTTCAGAAAGTAGAACATCGTCTCCACGCTCCCCCTCCAGCTGTAGATCAGCTGGTTCGGGTCACCTACCGCAAAGAGCCTTGTCTGCTCCCCCTTCAGCGCGGTAATGAAGTCCATCTGCTTTCTGTCGCTGTCCTGCACCTCATCAATGATGATCCATGCAGGCTTTTCATTTTCTTCTTTCAACAGTTCTGTGCTGATTTCTATCAGATCCGCGAAGGACATTTTATTCTGCCGCTTCTTCTCTTCCTGTAAGGCCTGAAACAAAAGAAACAGGTCATCTTTGTAACGGCTTATCCCCTTCCCCTGGCTAAAGGCCGCATACTCCTGCTCCATCCGCTTTTTCAGGCGGTTCTTGTACTTGATGCTCAGCTTTCTTTCCTTCGCAAGGCGCAGGGCCAGCTCCGCCTCTTCATCCGGCTCGATAATCATGAAATCCTTCGTCCGCCCAGCCTTCTCAACCGGGAGAGAGGACCTTAAAAAATTCATTGCGACACTATGGAAGGTTCCAAATCCTGCCAGTTCTTCGTCAGTAAGGCCCGGCTCTATCTTAAGCAGACGCTCCCTGATCTCCCCTGCAGCCTTATTCGTAAATGTAAGGACCGTCATGCTCCGCACCGGAACCTTTTTCTCTATATGCAGGTACAGAATCTTGGCAATCAGTACCGTTGTCTTGCCGCTCCCGACATTGGCGTTGACGACACAGGCAGGGCTTTCATCCAGCACGGCTGCCCTCTGGTATTCATTCAGGCGTTCCCACTGTTCTTCATAATACAATATCTTCAAACCTTCTTTCCAGCCTTGCCTTTGTCTTCTTTTCCCGGTCCTCATCTATCTGCGCCGCCACTTCCAGTCTCATATCCGCGGGACAGACTGCATGATAGCGAAGGATATTCTCAATACTCTTTCTGTTCTCCGGCTCCTTGATCCACATCTCATTGAAAGTGTTTCCTACGGTTATGGTCAGGCAGTGCCCCTTTATATCCACGCGCTGTACCGTCTTTAAAAATGCCCCTCCGGCTTCGCCGTTTTTCTCCACACAGTCACAGAACTCTTCCCAGTTTTCAGGAAGAGAGAAAAAGGAAAATTGCTTCTGTACGGCCGGCTTCTCCGTCTCTTCAACCATTTTGACAGATTCCGGCGCCGCTGTCTTCTCAAGCAGATTGGTAAGCCCCCACAGTACCAGCTTTTTATCCAGTGTATAATCACCCACACATGCCGGACAGCCATCCTCGCAGGGACAGTTTTTCACCATGTGGACTGCATTTTCCAGAATCTTTGGGATCAGGTCGTATATCTTCTCCGAATATCCCAGCCCGCCCACATACTTATCATAAATAAACATGTATACGACTGCTTCGTCCCTGTCATCCGGAATCAGCGCGTTGCCGGAAACAACTACATCAATATCGTCCCGTGCAGCCATCGTAACCATCATCGCCGCGTTCCTGATAGCGTTTGACAGCCCGTCAAAGTGATTGTTCCTCACGAGTTCTCCTGACTGGTTCCTCTGTAAGAGCCTGCGGAAGACATAGACCACATTCTCCGGGATCTCCAGCCATGTGCTCTCCGTATCATAGTCCTTCTGAAGCGGCACTGTTAAGCTTACATATCCCAGATTCTGATGATTATGGAACTGAAGCTTCTTAAACATGGAGACCAGTTCGTTCACATTGATATCCCCGAACCGGATGTGCGTGCGCCCGTAGGGCTCCTCCTGGAAAACCTGAAGGACCCTCGTTTCCTTGGTTCCTGCCGGCACGGTATAAAAATTGCCGTCAAAAGGAATACATCTGGCGGTACGGCTTTTCAGGTCAAGGCTCAGTACCTCATAGGACGTCCCTTCATGCATATACACCGCCCCCGGGTAAATCTCATGGTATGCCTGGGATTCGTCCATCTCCGTAATTTCTCTCTCTTCTTTTTCCAGAATCAGTTTGAACCTCGTCTGGTCCATGTTCCTCAGGCTGTAGTCCCCTGCGGGAAATGCGGGGCCGGACCATGCAAACTTCCCTCCCAGACTCTTTAATTCCTCCGCCTTTAGGAGTACTGGGATAACTTCACCCAATGCAGGGAACAGGGCAATATCATCCATCGTCAGCGGCATCTCGGCCGCGGCGGCACGGATATGCGAAAGCTGGATCAGCAGATTGTCACGGTCCACAATCGCATTCTCGCTCTCCTGACAAAACAGCCAGTCAGGATCAATGGCTATATACTGGTCAAAGGGCTGGTTTTCCAGTATCAGATAATTTACACATGCGTCCTGCCCTCTCCCGGCCCTCCCTGTCTGCTGCCAGAAGGAGGCCCTTGTTCCCGGATAGCCGACGATTACCGTCGTATCCAGATTCCCGATATCAATCCCGAGCTCAAGTGCATTCGTAGACACCAGTCCCGATAGTTCACCGGAAATCATCTTTCTCTCGATCTCTTTTCGTTCCAGCGGCGTATATCCGCCGCGGTAACCCGCGATCTTCCGGCTGTCCCCCTGTGACAGGAACCCCGCTGAATCCAGCTTGTCCCTTGACTCTTTTAAGATAATCTCCACACTTTTCCTGGACCTCGCAAAGGCGATGAAATGATGGTTCTCTTCGACGAGCCGCGGAAGCAGGTCCGTAGCCACTGCGGTAGAAGAATATCTTCCATAAACCTTGTCATTGGAGCCTTTGATGACAGGCGGCTGTATGATCCGGTATTCCTTTTCGGGGCACGGGGAACCGTCACGTGAGATCAGGGTGAACTTCCCGCCGCATATATTCTCCGCCAGTTCAGTCGGATTCGCAATCGTGGCAGAACTGCAGAGAAACTGCGGGGATGACCCATAATAACTGCATACCCTCTTAAGCCTCCTGAAAATATTGGCCAGATGGGAGCCGAACGCCCCACGGTAGCTGTGCAGCTCGTCGATCACCACGTATCTGAGGTTTGTAAAAATAAAGTCAAAACCATACTTACTGTGATTCGGCAGGAATGCACCGTTTAGCATCTCCGGATTCGTAAGAATGATATTCGCGCTCTTCCGGATTCTGCTGCGCTCCCGGGGCGGGGTGTCACCGTCGTATACCCCGGCCGATACCCGCCCTTCCCCAAAGTATTCGAGCCACGGCTTCAGTGCACGGAACTGGTCGGCTGCAAGCGCTTTCGTCGGATAGACAAAGACGGCCCTCGTCAGCGGGTCATCCAGGACCGACTGCAGCACAGGCAGAAGGAAACTTAACGTCTTCCCGCTGGCAGTCGAGGTCGTAATCACCACGTTCTCTTTCCTGAGGGCAGCCTCAAACATCTCTGCCTGATGGGAATATAGTTTCTCTATTTTACTCTGCCCTAAGAAGCTTTTAATCTCTTTCTGTAAACCAGCCGGGAAAGCGGCATACTCTGCCCCTCTTCTGGCCAGTCTTTCCCTGTGTATGATCAAATCCTGAATCTCCATATCCGTAATCTCCCATAAAACATTTCTGTTACTCAATCCCAAACCAAAACAAATGTTCTTTTTATTATAGCATATCCCCACTGGGAATTTCAATGCCGCAAAAGCATTGACTCCAGTGGGGATATGTAAAGGGGGACTAATATTGGGATTTACCGACAATCCCTTCGGATTTCTTTATGTTAACTCCAGACAACGCATCTGCCACGGCATTCTGTAATTCTTCCATCTGGTAAGGTTTTGTTAAAAGTGCACACCCTCCGGCTTTGGCACCCTCCTGTACTGTCTGTGCGTCGGAGTGGGCGGTAAGGAACACGACCGGAATTTCGTTTCTGGCCCGCAGCTCCCTGCAAAAGTCGAGGCCGTTCCCATCCGGCAGGTCAATATCAAGAACAATCGCATCCGGCGTTGTTTTATGCAAAATTGTCCTTGCTTCCCACAATGTTCCCGCACTTAAGATGGAATATCCTTCCGGGCGCAGGACACGTTCGTTCAGACGCAGCAGCTGCGGACTGTCATCCACCAGAAGAACAGTCTTTCCCGTATGCAGTGCGTCCGTCTTTGGCCTTTTCTTATGGGAATAGCTTTCCCGAAGCCTTGACAGTTCCCGCTGGCTGACCAGTGAGCAGACAAAATAGGCCAGTACGTCAAATACCACCGAGATGTGTTCCATCTTCTCTGGCGGAGGATTATCTGTCCCTAAAAAACCATACATTTTTCCCTGGGCTAGCAGAGGACTCAGAATGATGGACTGGATTTTCTGGGGCTGTAAAAACTCATAAATCAGCGTGTCCTTTTCCCTCAGCAGTTCCACGTCCGGTTCAATGATGTTCTCACCTTTCGTCAACTGCCCGTACCAGGGAAGCAGGTCTTTTTTCGCCACATAAGGCAGTTCTTCGATGCCGGACGATATTCCAGCCCTGCACCATTCATAAGTGTTGCGGATGTGCTGGCGGTCCATTTCTTCAAAAACGTATACCCGGTCACACTCCAGCTGTTCTCCCAAAAAACAGAGAAGCCGCTTAAGCCCTTCCTCCGCATCCGGGGCCTTCCTGATCTTCTTCAGACATTCCCCTACAAACTGCTCGTTGCGCGCAGCACTCTCCTCACAGGACCGGTTCGGGGGGCATCCAGCAATACCCGCTGAATTCATTTTCATATGCTGTCCCTCCTCTTTTATATCACGCATCGGATTAGGGGCAGGGTACCTGACAATTTTCATTCACCAGCCTGTCCAAAAGCAGCATTAGTTCGAGATCACTTTTAAACGATATGGTTTTCCCGTTTGTTTTTACTTTTCCCTGCCATATATAATTCTGTACTTCCTCTATGCAAACTTCAAAAGTTACCTCTTGATATTCCTTTTCCATAAAAACTGCCTCCTTCCTTTATTCTAGGATAGCAAAAAAAGGGATAAAAAACGCGAACCTTACCAAAATGTCAGGTTCGCATTGATCCACTCGGAATGTTATTATTTTTTCTGAGGTTTGTCCTCCATAATCTCCAGCAGGTAACCCTCGTTCCGAAAGGTCATCAGGGATACTTTCCCGCCGGACAACGCCAGTTTATTCTTCAGCCGGGACATGCATTTCCAAATGGCGCTGGCATTCCCTGATAAAGGCTGTTTCCAAACCCCCTCATAGATTTCCTTCGCCGGAATAGTCCTGCCTTCATTTTTTAATAGGTAGAGCAGGACAGAAAATTCCCTCGCTGCAAGCAGCATATCTTCACCGTTCAAGAAAGCACGCAGGGCTACGGTATCCAGCACAAGCGGTCCCCGCGTGATGGTCTTTGCCTGCTCCGTATCCCGCCGGTTCATCCGCACAAGACGAAGCTGTGCCTTGACACGGGCCACAAATTCATCTACATCATACGGCTTTGTGATATAGTCATTGCCGCCCGCTACAA
Source organism: Faecalicatena orotica (assembly GCF_003149245.1). GTDB lineage: Bacteria > Bacillota > Clostridia > Lachnospirales > Lachnospiraceae > Faecalicatena_A > Faecalicatena_A orotica. The sequence goes on from NZ_QGDL01000001.1 coordinate 784,025, forward strand.
GTCCCTCGATGATCTCACTCTTTTCATCCAGGGCCGTCAGAAACAACACCGGGGCCGACGTGGTCGGCCGTATTTCCTCACAGAATGCAAGGCCACTTCCGTCCGGCAGCATGATGTCCAGCACCAGCACATCGGGCGTATGCGTCTGAAGCAGTTTCCGTGCCCCTGAAAGCGCTGCCGCGCACAGCACAAAAAATCCCTCACGCTCCAGAATACGGCGGTTGATTCGCTGAATATTCTTATCGTCCTCCACCAGCAGGATTATCCCTGTCTCTTTCATGTTCAACCTCCTTCGCCGGCAGTGTAAACCACACTTCCGCCCCTTTGCCTTCCTCACTCTGAACGCCGATCTGGCCGCCATGCCCTTCGATAATTGTTTTACAGATGGTAAGTCCCAGACCCGTAACTCCTTCATCACCACGCCGGAACCGCTCGAATACATGAGGCAGCAGCTCCCGGCTGATACCGTCCCCGTCATCGGCAACACTCACCCGCACCTGATGTTCCAGCGCTTCTGCCCGGACGAGGACAGTCCCGTTCTTTGTATGCCGGTTGGCGTTGCTCAGCAGGTTAATCAACACCTGCACAAGCTGGTCGGCACTTCCCTCCACCGGGGGCAGCCCCGGCTCTGTCTTTGCTGTCAGGGTGTTCCCCTGCCGGGCAAACATGGACTGGTAAATCCTCACCGTTTCCACGATCAGAGACTCCAGATCCAGCCTTTTACACACGGAATCAGTCCCCTGCATACGTCCAAGTCCTACAAGGCTTGTTACCATCTGGGCAAGCCGTCTGGCCTCGGTGGAGATCGCATTTAAGTCCGCTACCGTTTCCTCATCCACCACACCGGTCCCGATATTCTGGGCTGCAAACTGTGCGTTGACCGAAATGACCGTTAATGGTGTTTTCATCTCATGGGACATATCGGTGTAGAACTGATTCTTCATACGGTTCATCTCCGCCATCATTTCCTTTTCGGCAGCCATTCGTTCCTCACGCTCTTTCGCCCGGCGCACCTCACTCATAGTGCCAAAAAACAGGGCTGTCATGGCAAATAGTACGAACACCGCCATTGACATTTCCGAAACGGCAAAGCGAAGTGCAGGCAGCATATGGATGTCCATATGGTACAGCATATCCCACAGGGCCGCAAACAACAGGAACGCAAAGCCAGCCAGCACGGCAAGCTGTCCGGTATCAGGCCGCTGTTTCTGAAAGATAAGCCGGATAAAGAAATACAGGCCGATCAGCCCCAGTATCCCGACACGCCATACTGCGGTATAGGATATCAGCAGGGTTGGGCCGAATATGTCAATGGCAGCAAAGCACCCGCACAGAATACTCGCGGCAGGCGGGAACCATTTCTGCAGTACACCGGGAAAGAGCAGGTACAGAAGCCACACCAGCAGGATACCGCTTAACGGCATCGTTAAGTATTCCAGCCGGAAGATTACCGTCCACGGCAGATTTGGAAGTACCGCCCCCAGTATGCGCTGCCCGGTGACACCGGTGCGGATAAACCACGTCAGACAAAATAGTGCAAACAATAGGTTCGGTTTGTAATGCTGCATCATCGTGTAAAGAACCATATGGACGATAAACAGTACCAGATAACACCCCATAAGTACGACTTCCGGACAAAGGTTCCTCAAGACATACCGGTTGATCTGTTCCGGCAGGCCTATGTAAAGAGTTCCGTGGGTGCCGCTGTCCTTATGGGTAAAGTTGGACGCCTGCTGTACAATGACTATCTCACCATTCTCGTCAGGGGATACCGGGAGTACATAGAATTTTACACCCGGTGTGGTTGTTTCCCGGTTTTCCCCCGGAACACCGGCCTCAAAAAGCAGTTCGCCGTTTACATACATACGGCTTGCAAAGTCCACACTGTACCCGCAGATGAGATAGCTGCCCCGGGGGACCTTCAGCCGCATCCGGCTTGTGGCATACTGGGTCCCGTTATCTGGCTGACCAAGACAGATATCCGTGCGTCCTGAAAATTCCTGCGGGGTCAGCAGGGCATCCGGCACATATTCCACATCGCCGGTAACTCGTACATTCTTCTGCATAAGACCGGAACTGGTTAAATCCCATTCGCCGTTTGCCGAGGTCATGACTGTGGTTTCGCCCGTGCGCGGCTTTACGCCCCACACTATCAGCATCAGGACGACAATCAGGGGTAGAATGGCAGCAAGTATCCTTTTTTCTTTTTTCTCTGACATTTCACCGTCCCCTTTACTCTCTTTTATGGGTCGATTATACCAGATAATTTCAAGTATAGGAACAAAATTCCATTGATTTATTGTATCCCACACAAAAATCCGCAGGAATCATCCCGCGGATTTTTGTGTTTCTTATGATTTTATTTCCGTATTCTCCGCCATATTACTGTTGCGATTAAGGCTGCCGCCGCAATAGCCAGTAATACGATATACAGCACAACCGGACTGTTATCTCCCGTCGCCACATTGCCCTTCTGCAAGTCTTTCTTTCCATCAGTGCCGCCGGAAGCCTCCTGTCCTCCCGGTACCGGGAATTTACCTGCTTCTTTGACTTCCTTAGTCGTCAGTACATAGCTGGAACAGTGTGTCAGTTCAAATACTACATATCCTCCATTAACGATAATCTCCTTCTGTACCGGCTCCAGCGCCTTCTTATCTGGATTGTAATAGTACAGGTACAGCTTCTGCCCATCCGCAAACACACTGCCTGCATATACTTTCACTTCCGCAGGGCCGGGCAGCTTACCGCTGTGTGAGAATTCAAGGAACAGATTCTGTGCCCCCTTCTGGAGAAGCTTCCCGATGTCAGGGCTGCTGATTAGTGACGTTATCCTGAAGTCCATGACGATGTTCTCATTCGTGATCTGATCTCCGCGGAATGTGAAGGAATATAGAAGGCCTCCATCGTCTTCCACTGCAAATGTCAGCGACTTATCGGTCCCCTTAAGAGCCTGAAAAACGGTTTTCTGATCTTCGTCCGACAGTACAGCGTCTTTTCCAATCTTATATGTGATCTGGGCTGTTTGTCCCTCCTCCAGCTCTTTCACCACATCTTTTACGTTATCGTATACAGCATCTGCATCCGGCTGTCCCGGGGTACCGGGATTCTCCGGTACATCTGGGTTGCCTGGCTGCTCCGGGTTATCTGGCTGCCCCGGGTTATCTGGTATGTTCGGGTTATCCGGTTGTCCGGAATCCCCCGGTACATCAGGATTATCTGTTCCACCCGGATTATCCGGATGGTCTGGCTGTCCCGGTTCATCCGGGCTGTCTGTACCGCTGACCCTCTTCAGATTTACAGCCATATCCGCCAGGTCCCCTGACTGGATTTCTCCTACGGCATGGCTCTGGCTGACTGTTTTCACAGAGACCGGCTGTATCATAATCTCACATTCTGAATCATCCATATCAAGGCTCACGGTACCGATAGAGCAGCTTTTTGTGTCTTTATCAAACAGTAATTTTGTATCCGAGAGAAAGATATTTAATTCCTTCTTTTGAGGATTGTACCTGTAATCAGATATACGGTATGCCCCTGCACCTGACTGGTCAAAGGATACGGATACCCCGGGGTTATCCCCCGTGATATCTGTAACCAGCATCGTAATCTGCATGGTTGTCACTGCATTGTTCACAAGTTCCTTATTTGGTGCAAAGATAAGCTGTGCACTCTCCTGCTTTTCATCTGCTTTCCATTGAATGAATGTATCATTCTTCGCATCCTGAGCCGATACAGGCAGACAGTATCCGAAGATCACAAGCAGAAGAACCGGTAATATTCTTTTTAATCTCTTCACATTCAATCCCTCCTACTTGTTATCCTTTATTTCAATATCCTTCAGTTCGGCCGGCAATTTTACTTCCAGCGTATCACTTACAAGCCTCTCACCTTCATTTGTGTGTGCATCATCGACCCTGTAGAGCTCTGCCGTGACACTCTGCGGAATCCTGCCGGCTGCCTTAAGTTCCTGATAGGTATCTGGTTCAATATAATAGATCCATGTTCCGGAAGAAATCTCCCCGAGTTCACCTTTATCCGGCACTTCCGCAAAGATCACCTGTGTGCCTTCTATGATTTCTTTGTTCTGGTCATAAAGCTTCAGGGCATTATATGCCGGATTACCTTTGTATTCTCCGGTAAAAATCAGCGATTCCTTTGGTATCATACCATCTTCAAGAGTCTTATCATAGACATAATCGGATTTCAGTATCCCGATCCCATCTTTCAGAAGCTCCACATTATCTCCTGCCGGACCGAGGATGTCTATCTCTGACAGTTCGGCCTTATTCTGGCCCTTTACGACAAGCTTCAGGTATGAGGCATCATAAGTATACATCCAGCTGTCATTCTCTTTACTGAAATATACGGCAGCCGTACCGTCATCATAGGTTAAGGTGCCTGCTTTCGCCAGTGTCCATTCGGAATTATCTTTGCTTACATAGACCTCATACTTCTTAATTGCATCTGCGCTTTCCTCCGGCACAGTAATCTTCATGCCTGCCACTGCAAGCATTTCCTGAAAACTGATGACCAGAGAAGGTGCCTCATTAGAGGCTCCAGCATAGCTGTCACTATAATCATCGTTGTAAACCTTCCCAATTGCCGATACTGTTTCTGGTTCCGGATTATCATCCGAGCCTGTTTCCTGTTCGTCATCCGGTGACGTCATGTTTGTTGTCACAGACCATAGCTTCTTGGAAACACTGCCGTCATGCGAGATCTTAACCGGGTCAAGCACGGTCTTTTCCGTCTTGTTAAGCAATTTGTCATATCCGATTACTTCGTAGGTAAATACCCGGTTATTCACAGTATCAATGGTATCTGTAAATACGGTCTCACCATCTTCTGCCGCGACAAAACCAACCACTTTTCCGTTGCGGTATATTTCATAACCGAGCATTGCATCCTGGTCGGCTGCCGTATTAGATAATTTCAGGGTAACCTGCTTTGAATTATTCTTATACTCCATCTGTGCATTGACCGTGCTGCCGGAAGCTGCGTCTGTCCCGCCTTCCACACGGTAAACCCTTGCCTCATCCGTGATATAGTATATATTTCTTGTCTCTTCCCCGAACTGCGCCGCATATGCCTTCGTTGTTTCATCCGGTGTCATTCCCCACTTTTCAAAGAACGGCAGAAGGTTCTTCTTGGCGGCCGCACAGGAAAGCCTCATCAGCTTATTGTCCGTATCTGCCCCGTTCAGTGAGAGCCCGTTCGGTGCAAGAGAGGTGTTTCTCGCATAAGCATCTACTCTGGCGAAAAACAGGTTATTGAACTGGTCCTCGTAGTTATCGTAAGTCTTGTAATTAAAACCGTCATCATAGGCAAGATGCAGCTGCCAGTACATAGCCAGACTCGTAAATACACTGGACGCCCTTCCCTTTGTTCCTGATGTTACTTTCTCATAAACATCTTTGTATTTGAATCTGACCTTGTCGTTCGTCTCGTCAGCCTGCGCCAGAATAGAGAAATAGTTATTCGTAATCTCGGCGATTGCATAATCGGGCTGGTTGATTATATGCCCGATCTCGTGGGCAATGCCCCAGCCAAACAGCTGCCCGCTCACATATCTGCCGTTGTCACTTACAACCGGCTGTGACCGTGCGAGGCCCGGGATGCTTCCCCATTCGATTCCGATATGCAGCCCTCCGGCATACATGAATGCCCCGGCGAACATCCTCATATACCGGATATTCAGCCTGCTTACCGGAAAACTGTTGTTTGCGCCATAATTCTCTGGCACTGTCTGGTCTGTCAGGCCCTTATGCTGGTAAAACAACGTGATCATCTGATCCATTGCCTCCAGAGACTGGTAAAGGACCTCTGTCTGGCTGTCCACATCATTCCCGTCTGTACCTGCTTTTTTATTAATACCGTTTAAAATCTGTTCTGCTGAGACAGAATACATCATCTTATCCAAAACAATCTCGGTCGCTCCCAGAATACAGTTTTGCTTGTCATATGCATAATTGCAGTGGGTTTCGTCCTTGTCCAGATGCTGGCTGTTATGCATCTGCTCAATCTTTGGTACATACGTATTTAACTCTTCTACATATGCCCTGACCGCGGCACGTTTTTCCGCCTCAGTAGATGCCTTTGAAATATCCAGCATCGGGATCTTTGTGCCGCCGCTCACTCTGACCTGTATGTTAATCTTGTTATTAGTTCCGGTAAATTCTACATACAGGCTGCCACCGTGTTCCGTATTCAGACTGCTGATGGACGGCATCGTCACTACATTCTTCCCCTGCACCAGATTCGATACGACGACTTTATTCCAACTGCCTGATTCCGCATGATACTGGGCCGCAATCAGACGCACATTCGTACCGGCGCCAACTGCGGTATTCTCCCTGCCCACATAGACTGCCAGTTCTTCACCCTCATGTGCCACAACCCCGAGCGGCTGCCAGGAATTCAGGCCGGAAGCCATCTTAAGTACATTGTCCTTCGCCTTGATAATGCTTGTATCCACCCGGATCGGTTCTGAAAGCTTCTCGTTCTCCAGAATATTCCGTGCGTTTTCGATCTCACGCAGCAGAAGGTCCCGCCTCGGATGATACTCGCCGCTTACTTCGTCCTTCGTGTTGGTGCGTTTCTCCAGAGCATCGACCATTTCCTTTGTCACATTATCGGCAAGTGTCACATGAAGACTATCAGCATACAAAGCCTCCACTTCATCGTCCAGACTGTCATAATAGTAGAACTTCATCTCCGCAATCGAAACACTGTTGTTCCCTGCCCAGTACTGGGCCAGATTAACCTGTACTTTTTTTGCTGTAAACGGCTTATCAAACCACAGCTCATAATATACTTTTCCATTGGAACTTTTCTTGGATGTCAAAAAGCCATTTATCATCTGTTCGCTGCCATTCTCATCCCAATACCGGGTCTTGGCATAGTTATAGCCCCCTGCCTGGCCTGCATCCGGAACGACCGTAATCCGGTTCATCTCATATGCCTGGTCAAATTCTACGATCGGGGACGGCTTTCCTGAATTAAATCCCCCTGCATCCCATGAATTGATTATCCAGGAGGATGCATAATCGTTATCAACAACTGTCATCTCATTATCCGGTTTATTATGCGGGTATTCCACACCTGCAATGTGCGCCGTTGCCGTTCCGACCCCCTGGTCGGTATTGATCAGTTTGTAATTCGATGTCACAGGCGGATCCAGATCCATCGTGGTCCCTACATAAACTGTTGACTTTTTACTTGTCCCGCAGTCATTCGTCCCGGTCAGGCACACCTCATAGGTTTTCTGATTCTCCAGACCAGTAAGCCGGTAGCTTGCTGCTGTGATGTTATCCACTTTCTGATACTCAGTCTTACCTTTTATTCTATAATAGAGGGTATAGTAATCCGTATCCTCCATCTTCTTCCACGAGATATCAAGCAGGCGGTACCCGCCCTTTACGCTTACATTCTCCGGTGCATCCGGTGCTTTGTCTGCAGCCGGGACGGCGTCTATCGCATCACTGTACCCACTGCTCCACTCGCCGTTCACAGACTGGACCCTGACTTTGTAAACCTCCAGGTTCTTCAGTTTTTCATTTCCAAAGGAGGTTACATTCAGCCAGTTCACGGATGCCGGAATAACGATCGTCTTTTCTTCGTGTGTAATCTCCACCTCGTACCCTGACACATTCTCCTGCGCGTCCCAGTTCAAAGTAAATTTCTTACTGCCCGGTGTCACTGTAAGGTTCCCCGGAATATTCATGACAGGGGCCGGTATTCTTGACTCCATATCATTTAAAAACTCTACTTTTCCGATATCGGCAAGCTTCGTACTTCCGGTATCTGTAACCTTGATCTTGATCCTCTTGACTGCCACCTGTTTTCCCAGATTCACAACCAATGTACCATCGGCTTCCTGCGTCACCACAGCCGCCGCCCTTGACCGGAAATAGGCCGCCCGCTCATCAATCGCAAATGTCTCCGTATGCTCCCCTTCTTCGTCTGTATAGGTGACATCGATGGTTCCGCCTTTAATGATATTTACAGAGTCCTGTACCGGTGCAATTGTAATGCCCCCGACTGCCAGGTCTTTTTGGCCGGAGAGATCAATGCTGATCTCAACCGGATTCTCTTCAGATATCACTTCATCCGATACCGGCTTCACTGAAATACTCCCGGCCCCGGTCAGAACATCCATGACACTGTTCCCCTGTGCCAGTTCCGTCCCCTCGGCAACCTTAGCCTCAACCTTCGTTTCATCGATCAAAGCAGTCCTCGTTACAGTCGCCTCTGTACTCTCTGTCCCGTAACTATAAGTGAAGCACTGAAGATCTGCCAGATCCACTGCACCGTCCCCGTTCAGGTCATACATTAGGTCTGAAGAAGCTTCGCTGACCGCATCAAGAAGCAGTGAACGGTCTGTGTCATCTACTGCGCCGTCCCCGTTCACATCCCCATATCCATAGGTTCCCGGATGAGCCGCACCTTCGATTACTGCAGTCATATCTACAAGACGTATCTGCTGGTTCATTGCCTGTATTTCGATTTCCTGGCCATAAACAAAACCACCTCCGTTAATCTGGAGCAGGTATGTTCCCTCTTCAATCCCGTTCAGATCAACCGTACCTTTTGTCGTACTGCCGTCTTTCGCCGTAAAATCCTTCCTAACAGCCTCAGTTCCGTCTTTTAACAAAACCGCGGATATCTGCCCGATACGTGTCTGTACATCAGTAACCGGCAGATTACATGTGAGCTCTACCGATAAATTTCCCTTTTTCTGCCCGGAATCCTGATCCTCAGAAGCAGCAGCCGCTGTGTCTTTTTCGTTAGCCGCATCTTTCTCCTCCTGATCCACTTCTGGGTCTTTTCCTTCTTCCTGCTCATTTCCTGACTGATCTTCCAAAGAGCCGTCCGCCGGGTCCGTACCTGTCTGTTCCCCGGAACCGACATCTTTGCCGATAGTATCCGCAATCGTTCCTGCGGCTGTATCAGGCGTCCTTAGCACACCCTCTTCTGCATAAACATTGACAGCCGATAGCTGCAGCGTCATGCACATGGCCAGAAGCCATGCCAGCTTTTTCTTCATACATTTCCCCTCCTCAATCTTGTTGTGGACACAAAAAGGCGGTATCAAAAGACATTGATACCGCCTGCAGACCGATGCTGTGATAGTCCGGAAAATATAAACTTTTCCCCTATTCCCCCAATTGAAAAACCCCCGCCTTTTCTATGAAAAGCGGAATCCTTCTTATGTACATCTGCAACCCAGCCATCCTGCCTTTTTCAGTCAGGATCTGTGGCTTTGCGTCACTGCCTTACGACAATTTTGCCTTTTTAGTAATTCAAATATATCATCTGAAACGAACTGTGTCAATCTACTTTATTATCCCCGACTGCCAGTGCGTATAAGACGATTCATTGGACAAAATAGAAAGATGTCCATTGATTTATTTTGAAAAACAGATAAAATGAGAGAAGGGAAGGAGAATTATATCCATGAAAAAAAAATTTTACTCACTTTTATCCAAAATTTCTATAAAATACATATTACTTTTCCTATTCCTGCTCTATCTTTCCGGGCTCATTGTCCCTTATATTTCCCACAAAAAAGTAAATGAAGCCTTTCAGAGCGCCTTCCATAGCAGAGAATTTTACGGAACATCTGCCGGGACGGAAAGAACCGCATACCTTGACGACAACAGCGAAGCGCTCCTGTACCGGCTGCGGATGATCGAAGAGGCAGAGTCAGATATTATCCTTTCTACTTTTGATTTCAATTCTGACCAGTCTGGGAAGGATATCCTTGCGGCCCTTAACAATGCTGCCGGCCGCGGCGTTAATGTACGCATTATTGTAGACGGGATCAGCGGCTTTCTTGATCTAAGACATGACGAATGGTTTCAGACTGCTGCCGCCCATCCCAATATCCAGATACGCATTTACAATCCGGTAAACTTTTTAAAGCCCTGGAAACTTCAGGCAAGGCTTCATGATAAATATCTGGTCATTGACAAAAAAATGTATCTTCTGGGCGGCAGAAATACAACCAATCTTTTTTTAGGTGACTATTCCTCCTCCCGGAATATCGACCGGGAATTATTTGTCTATGAAACAGAAGAATCACCGGATTCTTCCCTTTATCAGCTTTTAGATTACTTTGAACATGTCTGGAATCTAGAAGACAGCAAGGCTTACACCTGTACACAAAGCGCGAAAAAGACCGGTGAATATAACGCCAAATTATGCACAAACTATGATACCTTACGCCAGAAATATCCGTCCGCATGGGAAAGCTGGGACTGGCTGCACCTCACTTTTGAGACAAACCGCATTTCTTTACTGTACAACCCGGCAGAAGCAGAAAATAAAGAACCCTGGATGTGGTATTCCCTGCATCAGCTAATGGCACAGGGGGACCAGGTTTCCATTTACACTCCTTATATTATCTGTGGAAAGGAAATGTACCAGGATCTGGAATCGCTTACACAAAATAAAACAAAGGTGGAAATCATCACCAACGATGTGGCTAAGGGAGCAAATCCCTGGGGCTGTACGGATTACTTAAACCAAAAAAAGCAGATCTGGAACACCGGAGTAAATGTTTATGAGTTTATGGGGAAACACTCCTGTCACACAAAAGCCGTTGTAATCGACGACCGCATGAGTATTGTCGGTTCCTATAATCTGGATATGCGCAGTACCTATCAGGATACAGAGTTAATGCTTGCCGTAGATTCCCCGAAACTGAACCAGATCATACGAAAGGAAATAGAAACGGATAAAACGTTCAGTAAAACAATGACCGAGGATGGTTATGTCTATGGGGAAAATTATAAAGCAAAAGAGATGACCACAGGGAAAAAGATATTTTATGCATTCCTTCGAATTGTTGTTATCCCTATCAGGAGATTTTTATAAGGACGCTGGTGTTCCAGCGTCCAAAAGGATCATGAAGCATAGAAAATTGTCGGGTCGGTATCTACTATATATGAAGTAACAAGAGGGGATAATAAATATTACTTCATTTATCTATCCCCATAGCTCTGCCTTAATTGATAGGATTATTTTAAAAAGGCAGGCATCCTGTGCCCTTTAAAATAATACTCTCTGTCGTGTTCATTCACCCCGCGCAGGACTTTACACGGGTTCCCTGCCGCCACTACACAGGAAGGGATATCTCTTGTAACTATACTGCCCGCTCCGATGACTGTATCATCCCCGATGGTTACTCCCGGAAGAATGACGGCTCCGGCCCCGATCCAGCAGTTTTTCCCTATTCGGACAGATGCATTGTACTGGTATCCTTCCCGGCGGAGTTCCGGCAGAATCGGATGTCCTGCCGTTGCAATGGTGACATTCGGCCCCAGCATCGTGCTGTCACCGATATAAATATGTGTATCATCTACAAGGGTTAGATTAAAGTTCGCATATATATTTTCCCCGAAATGTACATGGCGGCCCCCGAAATTTGCATGGAGAGGCGGTTCGATATAGCATCCCTCTCCGATCTCGGCAAACATCTCTTTCAGCATTCTGTCCCGCTTCACCATCTCGTCAGGCCGCGTCATATTGAAGTCATACAGGCGGTTCAGGCAGACTGTCTGTTCTTTTACAAGCTCCTCATCACCGGGAAGATACAACTCCTCATTGTGCATTTTCTCGTAGATACTGTTAAGTTTTGTCTGATCTGCATTCTGATTTATTTCCATATTAATTTCCTTTTACTCCTTTCTAAATCCTTTCACTAACCATCACAGGGGGCACCCGTTATAAATTGTGAAAGACTGGTTCCATCCTGCTGAATGTACAGTACTGCTCAAAACCAATCCTTTTTAGAATCTCTTTTGCCTCCTTGATATGATCCCCTAGTCTGTTCGTATCATGCGCGTCGGAACCTATCGTGATAATCCTGCCGCCAAGATCATGATAGAGTCTGAGAATCTTTTCGGAGGGTGTCAGGTCTTTCAGGCCATAGGCAAAACAGGACGTATTTACCTCGATTCCTTTTCCCCCGGAAATAGCCAGACGGAAAATCTTTTCCACAATGTCCAGAATCTTTTCATCTGGATATTCCCCTGCATCGTCATAACGCTTGATCATATCCAGATGGCCGAGCACCGAATAGTTCGTATATTGCTTCATAACCTCATAAATAGCTTCATAATACGCTTTCTGGTATGCCTCCTGTGTTTTTCCCTTCTGGTATTCATATGACCAGAACTCCTGATCATCGATCTGGTGGTTGCTCAGTATGACGAAGTCAAAATCATATTTTGCAAAATCCCGCTCGAAAAGAGAAACCGTATGTGTCTGAACACCAAACTCAATCCCCTTTTTAATCCGAAGTTTCCCCTGATACTTCTCCTGCATCTCTTTCAACAGGGGGAAGTAGTGCTCATAATCACAGTTCAAATCTGTTTTCACCCCGTAATCCACATGCTCCGTGAATGCGATTTCGTCCATCCCGTTCTCCAGAGCCTTCTGTATCATTTCCTCCATAGGGCAGTCCGAATCGTCACTGAAACTTGTGTGGACATGATAATCTGCTAACATAATATCCTCCTTTTTTCCTTGTTATCTGTCCGCGGGTTACGACATCTTTACTGTCAGATCTTTTACCCAGCGGTATTTTTTATAGTTTCTGTAAACTGCCGGCAATTTCACTATCTCATCCAGATTTACGATGAAATATACAGCCGTTACGGGCAGTTTCAGCCAGAAAGCCGCGATGAACCCGAGGGGCACTGTGATGCACCACATCGTAACCGTGTCGCACCAAAAACCAAACCTGGAATCTCCCCCCGCACAGAAGATACCGGCGATCGTTGTTCCATTTACAGACTTGCCTATCAGATAATAGGAACACATAACAAGCATCGCCTGAAGATATCCTCCTGCCTGCTCACTGAGATTTGCAAAAGCAAGAATAACCGGACTGGCGGCCAGCAGGATCATCCCTGAGACTGCCCCGCCTGCCACAGATAGTCTGCATAGCCGCCTTCCATATTCCTTCGCCTTTTCAAGGCGTCCGGCACCGAGTTCATTGCCGACGATAATCCCTGCCCCGCTTCCCAGCCCCAGACAAAAGCAGGAAATCAGGTTTTTCGCGATATTAGCGATAGAGTTGGCCGCCACGGCATCTGACCCAAGATGTCCCATGATGACAGAATACATCGTAAAACCGCAGCCCCACACGATTTCATTTCCCAGCACAGGAGTTGTATACTTCCAAAAATCCCGCCTCAGGATTTTATCCGGATGCAAAAGATAAGAAACTCTCGCCTTAATCCGGCCATCCTTCGCAGAATCCAGAATCACCCACACAAGTTCTGCCGCCCTGGCGGTCACCGTTGCAAGAGCCGCCCCTGCAATTTCCAGTCTGGGTGCATTCCACAATCCAAAGATAAGCACAGCATTCAGCACGATGTTCAGTATGACCGCCGATGAACTTATGACAGAACTTTTTGCAGCATATCCACTGTTTTTCATAATACAGAGATAAATCTGGGATACCCCGCACAGTATGTATGACGGACCGACAACCCGAAGGTATCCTGCACCTCCGGCAATGAGGGCCTCCTCCGAGGTGAAAATTCTCATCACCTGTTCCGGAAGAAAGACGGCACCAATAAAGAAGACCAAAGATACAAGGAATGAAATCCTAAGAACCACCGCAAATATCTTCTCCACTGATTCTTTATCCCCTTTCCCCCAGTACTGTGCAGCCAGCATACTGGCGCCGATTGTCATTGCTGCCAGAAAAAGATTAAAAACAAACTGTACCTGCCCGGCAAGTGAAACCGCCGACAGATACCCCTGGTCCAGCATCCCCAGCATTATAGCGTCTGACGCGCTGACAAGAGCCAGCATAAACTGCTGAAAGGCGATGGGAAACACTAATGCAGCCAGTTTCTTCATAAATTGTTGATCCAGTGATTTATTCATAACATCTCTCCGATTCTTTCTCTCTGATGTCAGTCCAAGCGGGATGTTAACGCATCCATTTCTTTATGACTCTCATAATTATATCTTGTATATGCTGGCATTATCTACTGATATATTGTATAATTCTATAACAATATCGTATGTTCAGGGGTACACAATGAAAGAAGTAGAATTAAGGGATGACCGTTCCGAAGATGTTCAGTATGATTTTACAGACTATTCCATATATATCCGGAAAGATTTTTTATCACAGTATGATTATGCGGCTGTAAGCCACTGGCACGATGACATTGAGCTGATTTATATCCTGTCAGGTGAGATGCAGTACCATATTAACGGTGAAATCGTAACGCTTGAACAGGGCAGCGGGGTATTTGTCAATTCCCGCCAGCTTCACTATGGATTCTCAGAGAACTGCACGGAGAGTGAGTTTATCTGTATCATTCTGCATCCGCTGATGCTCTGCTCTACCCCCGGCATGGAACAGAAGTACGTCATGCCGCTGATGTCAAACCTTGCATTTCCATTCCAGCTTCTTACAAAAGAGACCGCCTGGCAGAACCATATTTTAAACGCCATGCAGCAGATCTACGCCGCCAGAGAAGCACCGGCGCCTGAATTACAGATACAAAGCCTCTTCTTCCTTATTTGGAATGAACTTTATGTACATGCGCCGAAAGACCATGCCCCCTCTAAGCAGTCTCATCAGCTCTCTGTCCTGAAAGATATGGTCGGTTATATGCAGAAACATTATAAAGAAAAAATCACTCTTGACGATATCGCAGCCGCCGGAAATGTATGCAAAAGCAAGTGCGGTTCCCTGTATCGCAGTTACTTCAACCAGACCCCGGTAGGCTATCTGACCGGTTACCGTCTGAAAAAGGGGGCGGACCTGCTTCGTAACACCGATATGTCCATCACTGAGATCAGCTATGAGGTCGGTTTCAGCGGCGCGAGCTACTTTACAGAAACATTTCGAAAGTATTACGGATGCTCACCGACCCGGTTTAGGGCGGTTTGATACATCAAGTATGCGGCCGGTGCTGAACGGTTACTTCACAGGATACTTGACGGCATTCTTACCGGCCTTAGACTCGACAGCCGCTGAAAGGTCAATTCCAAAGTGTTCACAGATACGGCAGAGATACCAGAATACATCCGCCACCTCTTCTTTCAGGTGTTCGAACTCTCCTTCATCCTCTCTTACGCTGTCCGCTTCATCCGAATGCAGCCACATGAATATCTCTGCCAGCTCTGATGCCTCTACCGTAAGGGCCATCACAAGGTCTTTTGCATTCTGGTCTTTCCGCCACCCTCTGGCATCTGAGAAATCCTGAATATATTTTTTCACTTCGCTTAGTGTCGTTATTTTATCTTCCATCTCTTGTCCTCTTTTCTTTTATTATTAAGAATATCACCAGTTCCTACTCATGACAAGGTTTCCGCTTACGATAGATCAGTTATAAAAAATTTACCACGTTTTCTTTTAGGTACCTTGACATTGTAGTGGTTTGGTGTTAACCTATAATCATTAGGTACCTTACTTAAATCTCCTCACTACTGTCTGACATGTACACTATTTAACCATTTACATATATGAAAGGAGACCTTATTATGAATACCTCAAATCCCCTCTCTGAACGTGACACTGCCGGCAAGAATGCCGGATGGACCGGGCTTTTCGGTAATCTTATTCTGACACTCGTAAAATTCGCCATCGGTTATTTCAGCAACAGTATTGCTGTCATCGCCGACGCCTTCAATAATCTGACAGACTGTATTTCCTCAGTGATAACTATATTCGGTTTTAGTATTGCAGGCAGGAAAGAAGACCGGGTACATCCTTACGGACATGGGCGTATCGAGTATATCTGTGGATTCACAATCTCGATTTTTATCCTTATCACCGCCGTCTCCGTAGGAAAAGACTCCATAAAGCGGCTCATCCATCCGGAGACAATCCATTTTTCCACAGCCATTATACTTATCCTGCTGATGAGCGTTCTGATAAAGCTCATTATGGCCTGGCTGGTAAACCGTACAAACAAGACGATTTCCTCCCCAGCCCTGAAAGCAGTCAGAAATGACAATCTGTCTGATGCTCTTGTGACTGCGGTAACACTGAGCGGAATCCTAATTGCTCCTTTCACCTCTTTTCCGGTCGATGCCCTGCTAGGGCTTCTCGTGTCCTTGTCCGTCCTCTGGTCAGGACTCACTTCGTTCGCTGAAAACTTTGCTTTACTACTCGGAAAAGGTGCGGACTCTGAGACGGAACAGAAGGTCCGGCAGATGCTCTTAGATTATCCGCTGATCAGAAGCGTTGAAACGATTGCACTTCATGATTACGGCCCGGAAGAAAAGTTTGCCTTTATCAAGGTCACATTTCAAAGCTCCCCGCATACCCCGGAGGCTTCTGGGACGTTAGATCAGATCAAGCTGAGGCTGAGGTCAGAATTACATATAGAAGCCACACTCTACTGGGATCTGGCCGATAAAAAGGCTCTTAGAAAGGAACCTGCCATTTAGCAGGAGCTTTACTGCGTATTCCGGTAAAAAGCTGTCCATTCCTCCTGCGATAAACGCGGCGTATACCAAACTGCCCCATTACTGTCCGGCAGTGGTACCACCCTGTTTGAGACATACTGGAAGGCCCCGTTTTCAAGTGGGCGGACCACAAGCTCACTGGTAAATGCACAGCTTTGCATTTCCATCTGCCATACTGCATTCACTGTGAGTTTAAGCGTTCCGTCCTCTTGTTCTTCACATGCGGTCACTTCCGGCTCCGGTTCGTAGGGAGTTTCTGCGTCATGCATCCCCCGCGGCCTGTACAGGTATGTTTTGCTTTCCCGCTGATACATCGTTTTTTCCCTCAGAAGGGTGCTGTCTATTCCGATATATGTCTGGATCACTTCCTCCAATTCCTTTTCCGGAACCTCGTACTCTTCCCCTCCATATCCGGATTCGTATGGTACATAGTCCCCATATTTCAGCTTATACATCTCCTCATAGAGGTCATAGAAATCAAGCGCACCATAATCAGACGCACTCCAGTCCGTAATCAGCAGATTGTTTCTCTCGTACCCGAGCGGCATGACATACTGCCGATTAAGTTCACGCAGGCTCCGGTCCAGCGGTTTTACCCGGATTGCCGTAATCCCCGGTGCCCCGTCATACCCGGGCATATGGTATTGTTCGATGAAGATGTATCCTTCCTTTGTATATTTCCACGTATGGGCCGTGAACCTTTCATAAAATTCCGCCGACGGAAGGCCGTCTTTCCAGAACAGAGAACTTCTCAAAACTTTCACTTCCCCATCCTTTGTTCTCAGGTCATACCGGACGAATCCACCATCATTCCCGATGATCAATATAGTGGCCTGATCCTCCTCTTTGTTCCCAACGCTCTTACAAAACTCTTCCGCCTGTCCCGGGTTCACCATATCAATCTGATTTCCCATATCTACAGCCGTGTACCCTTTATCTCCCAGACTGGCTATGATTTTTTCCTTTACCTCAAGCGAGTTAATATTATCCTCCTGATACGCCTGCTCATAAATTTCCCGGTAACATTCCGCAATCTTCTCCGAATCCTTATGTATTGTCGCCCCGCTGTCCTGCTTATTTTCATCCGTTCTGTGAACATCTCCTGCCGGTTCGCTGTCCGCAGCCGCACAGCCCGTTATTCCCATGAGCAATAAGATAATGAAAATGAATATCCTTCTAAGCCTCATCTTTTCTCCTTTTTCTTACATTTGTAATATTTTACCGTAAAAAAATTTATACTGCCGTTTATTAAATCTTACATCTGTAATACTATTAAGTCAAGGAGAAAGTAAATGATGTCAGATCTTCATCTGTTCTTATCGTATAAAAGCACCCAAGTCGTTACTATGCACGCCTTTCGAGCGTGCACAGTGTAACCCACTTGAATGCCCTGTCTTCTTACTTATTATAAGGTCACCTGAATCACCGCAACCTCACTGTCCGTCCCAATCCGAAACGGCGGTCCCCATGTTCCCGCACCCGAAGTAACGACCGCCTGAGGGCTCTTAGCGTCTTTCCGGTAATATCCATAGTTCACATCCATCGTGGCTTCGTTAATCAGGTTAGCCGGGAAGAACTGTCCCCGGTGGGTATGTCCGCATAAGATGAGATCCGTCCTCCTGTCATATTCGCCAATATTCTCCGGCTTATGATCCAGCACAATCCTTGGCAGATTCTCTTTCTTTGCAGTATCGTCAATCTCAGTTCTGTCTGCGCCCTGATTGCCGATCGGTCCCGAATCCTTTCTGCCCGCCAGAATCAGCCTGCCGTCAATCACCACCTCTTCATCCTGAAGCAGGCGTACCTGCGCTTTCTCCAGAAACTCCAGCATTCCTTCATATCCCGCCCCGGCATCATGATTTCCAAGACAGGCATAGACGCCATAGGGGGCGTTTATTTCCCGGAATAGTTTTTGAAGACCAGACGGATTCTCCAGTGCCGTAATATCTCCGTCAAATATATCTCCCGCTATACATACGAGATCTGGTTCCGCCGCATTTACTGCCGCAACGATTTTTTCCAAATGTGTTTCCCCTACGACATATCCCAGATGTATATCGCTGATCAGGGCAATTTTCATCGAATCTGCTTTCCCGTCTTCCTTTAGTACAACCTCATAGTTTTTCGTCTGAATCCCCGACGCATGAATCCCTCCGTACACAGATAGCACCACGGATAAAACCAATGCAGCCGTTCCCGCCGCAAGAGCCGCCCCTTTCGGCAGTGGTGACGTAAACATCCGGCTCAGCCTGAGCACGAATATAACGAGATCTGTAAAGTTTACAAACATCACCAAATAAACAGCCACACCCAATGCATAATGGTCCGCAAGGAAAACCTCTCTTGGAATCCGGCTGTCAGGCAAGCGGCTGAGGACAAATAAGACAATGACAGAAGTCATAATAATGCCATATATTACCCCGAATGCAAGAGGACTGGTGCCTGAAAGAAGCGGCCTGAACCAAAGAAAAAGTTTTCTGCCCGTATTTACAATCAGCCCTATAAAAGCCCCTAAAAATACTAGAATCATTAGAATCTGCATTATTCTTTTCTCCTATTTGACAGTTCCTACATAAGAAAACCCGGACGGCGGTGCCGGAACTCCCTCTTCCATTACAGCAAATTCAAACGTCCTTCCCTCATGTTCGCCTGCCACGGCTAAATGGCAGAGGGCAATGCCTACATCCAAGTTAGTAAGATTATACATCTTGCTGAGCAGGCCGCCGAGATTTGGTTTGTAATAAGTATGGATCTTTCCGCCATCCACAATAAAATACCAGGGCTGGCCGTTCATGCCGGACGGTGCAAGCCTCGCCGCTTCCAGACGTGAATCCCTCCCACCTGTTATTTCACTCATTGCTTTACGTTTAAATTCTTCCGTTTTCCTCACAGCCGGCTCTGCCGGTTTTCCGAATGCAATCCCTATAATATAGTCCGGATCCGGCTCTTTTGGTTTCACACCTGCAAGCCACCGGGTCGCATATCCCTGTGCATACAGCCAGAGCTCGGCATGCTGGTATAAATATCCCGCCGCCGTATTGCGCAGCGGATGCTTTTTACCGGAAATCAGCAGGAAATGGGGTGCTTTCGGAAGAGCCATCCCTTTCACATCCCTGCCTGAGACGATCTCATGTTTCAGTTCCACATCGGGCAGCAGCGGTTTTACCACCGCCAAAAAGTCACCAAGCTTTGAAAGAATATCCTTAGGAAGCGGTGACGGGTCAAATTTGCGCGTAGAAGCGCGGGTAAATATTGGTGAATATAAATCCATAGTTTTTCTCCTTTGACTAAACTCGTATAGTTTGAATTATACTCGGCCCAGTCAGAAATGCAACCGGCACTTACTCCGATTTGTTCAAAATCAAAGGTAAAGTTGAAGATCCGGGCACACCTTTTTCGATGTGCCCGGATCTTTCCTCATTCTCTACACTTTACCTGCTATGTTTTGCTTTATATGGATTGAAAGTTCTGTTAAATATTGATTTGCAGGTTCTATCCCCAAACCTATAAAATCATACAAAATCTGAAGCGGCAGTGCCCCTTGTTTTTCCGGCTGCTGACCGATTGTCGCAGAAATGATGCCTCTGTCCATAAAGCTTTTCTGTTTATTATTCACGTCATTTGTAATGATTTTGATTCTTCTTTCTTTGTCCAGCTTCTCAACTTCTTCACAAATGCTGTAGTCTCCCGGATTGATGATATATAAAGCCTCTAAATGGCCCTCCCTTTTCACCACATCCAGAATGTTTGAATAATCGCCCTTCTGAAAAACAAAATTAGAGTCTCTGTTAACAATCTCTATCTGTGGATATTCCTCATCAAGCTCTTTAATAAAGCCCTCCAGCCTCTGTCTGAAAGCCGGTGACTGTTCATCAAAGCTGGTTGCCAGAGCGATCTTCCCCTTTTCCCGCGTTACCAGAGATATCAAACCGGCAGCTACTTTTCCTGAATCGTAATAATCACATCCTACATAAGAAAGTCTTTGGACATCTTCCATATCAAGGTTGAAAAATACCATAGGAACCTTTCGGGCATTCATTTTATTCACAAATGTCTGTACGGACGACATCTTAAGCGGCACCAGTGCAATTCCATCCAAATCGTCTTCCTCTGCTTCCCTGAGAAGTGGTGCGATAACCTTATCTGACAATTCTTTTATCAGGTAAAAATGAACAGTAACACCATATGTCTTTAACTCTTCCGCTTTTTTGCAGGCCGCCCTGTACACGTCTGCGAAGAACAAATCCACCGGGGTATCGCACACAATGAATCCCAGCCTGATCTTCTTCTTCCTTGCTGCCAGCATCTGCCCGGCCATATTGGGTTCATAGCCTAACTTATCCGCTATTTCTTTTACCTTGTGATATGTTTCCGCATTCACCCCGGGCCGGTTATTCAGCACCCTGTCCACTGTTCCTCTTGATACACCTGCTATTTCTGCTATCTTCTTAATCGTTACCATACCTTCATCCTCATCTGTGTGATTCTTTTGCTTTCATAAGTATATCACGCCTTCGGCCATTCTTGTTTAATTCTCATGAAAATTTTTCCAAAATCCAGCGTATCATAATTTTTCCCGAGAGAATCCAGATTCAGAAGTGCCATACCATTTACAAAACCGTTACACGTATCGTTATCATCCCCTTTATTCTTTGCCGCAGCTCCCGAAAATTCTTTATACTCCGTATCTGCCAGCCACAAGGAAGTCATATATCCCTCACACTGGACTCCGGGCATCGCATAGCCATACATATCTGCCGGAGACGAAAGCCCGTACTGCATCCCTTTTGTCACGGCCTCAGCAAGTTTTACAAGCTTCTCATCCCTGCAGTATTCTGCCAGCCTTAAAAGTTCCGGAACCACTTCCTGAAAGGAACAGTCTACATAACTTCCGGCAGGTATTACATCACATCCGGCCCAGCCTGTTGTCTTGAATTTATGCCTGCCTAAAAGTGTATTTTCATCAAACGGGATATCCCACAGATAAGTCCAGCTTGCAAGAATTCTTGCGGCATCTAATGCACCGGAAAGGTACTCCACGTTTTTAGTCTCTTCATATACCGCCAGCAGGCTCCTCATGACAAACATGACGCTTGCGGCATCCAATTTCACTGACTTTTTATGGGATGTATCATTAATGCCCCCTATATATTCTGCCTCTGCGGCATAATTCGCAAGGATAAAATCTGCTGCTCTTTCCGCCGCATCCAAATACTTCTTCTCCCCTGTATACCGGCTGACTTCCACAAGCAGGGGGATCGGGAAAATCGCACCAGAACCACGTTCTTTTTCTGAACTCCCGAACCATTCCAGAGGATATACCAATGGTTCTCCCTCCATTGTATACCCGCGGTTCCATGAACCGTTCGTATTCTGCATCTTAAGAAGCCTTTCACAGAAATCCAGAACGGCTGCGAGCCATTTCGGATGCTCCTGTCCATTTTCCTTCTCCGCCAGATAACACTTCATCAGATAGTACATCGTATCCGTCATGGATCTGGAATAATTCCCCTTTACTTTGCCAAGTTCCCCTGCAATACTCATCAATGCCCCGACCACTTGATTTCCGAGGTAATCTTCTAATTCTTTTCTGTCATTTGAATATTGGAAAGGAAGTAATATTCCTGTCCACCAATACACCGTTTTTTCTTTATCCACATGATACAGCCCCACAGGAAGACCAGACTTTTCTATACAGTTTTCCACAAAATAGTCCAATGTCTTTAGCGCGCTTTCCCGATAATCTTCCCGGCAGGTCACACCGTCCGCTCCTTCCCATGCAGCCGTAAGCATATCCAGTGCCAGCAGCGTCTGTGCACCGCAAAAACCATATTCCAGAAGATTCTGTTCCCCATAGCCCTGCCGCGGGGAAAAATGAATAAAATATCCGGCCGGTTTTCCTTTCTTATCAGGAAATTCCCGGAAACTATGAAGAACCATTTCCCTTCTGTAATGTCTTGATTCCTCCAGCCCAACCGGCGGCCTTATCTCACCATGAAGAAGCCGCTCCATCTGCATGGCTGTCGTCTGCCACGAGGCGTCTGTAAGGTTTCGTGCCTTCCCAGTCTGCAATAAGTAAGACATTTCAGAAACCATTCCTTCCTTTACTGCTTTGTAAGCCTCCCACCCGGAACCATCCACATTCAGACAGAATGTATTCCGTTCACAAAATGGATAATCACAGCGCAGAATATACTCTCCTGCGTGGTATTCTGAAGGTGCCATGCCCAGAGACCCAATATCCGTATCATGGATAAAATACCGTTTCTGAATCTGCTGGCGCGTAATGGTCGTATCTTTTTGTGGAAGATCCGCTCTGATCAGGGATACATAATATTTGCTTTTCCGGGCATAAGAGGTTACGGATAAAGAAGGGTTTCTGTCATCCTTATAATCCTGACTGTATGTGCCAAGGTAATCCTCCACCCCGTCTTCATCTGTATCATTCTTATTATAAAATGCCCCCGGGACGATAAACTGATAATCATCAAAAGACTTTTCCAGACCGCCCCTGCACCTGAACTCAGTCGTCAGGTGAATCCCTGTTTCTTTCACACACCGGATACACTCCAGTTTCCTGTCCAGCCTTACCGCCTCTTCTTCCACCGTCCATAAATCTGTTATCTTATACTGGCTGCCATATAAATCTTTGGCCTCCACCTCTCCTAAGTATCCCTCTTTTGTTGTACTCCACACATCATAGCGCAGTTTCTTTTTAGCACCTTTTATGTCTTTGAGTACAACCGGGAAATCCAGAAAGATACTGAAAGCCGGATCCTCTCCGTTTCTGTCATCCCCTGCAGTAATCAGCAGCGAATATTTTTCATACCGGCGGATAAACTCAATTTTAGTGTCCAATACTTTCGCTCCCTTCCAGTGTGTATCATGCCTCCCCGCCTGAAGGCGAATAAGTCAGATACTCAAATTCCGCCGGACAGCGCTGCCCTGAGGTATCCTGACAGCAGAGTACAATGAATGTCCCTGTAAATCTCAGGCCATGCTCGGCCTCATTATAATAATCATCCGACAGCTTCGTAGCGTCCAGTTCTTCCCCGATCTCAAAATAGTTTTCTCCATCCGGTGACCAGCTAAACTGCGCCGTCTTATTCTTTACATTCATTCTCATGTATACATTGTTTTCTCCATCAGCTATCTGGCATCTTTCTCCGCTTACACTTATTTCCCCGTGGTCGCAGATAATCATGGATACAGTTCTTCCCAGCACTTCATCCCAGGAAACATTCAGGTAAAAATAGTTCGTAGTATCATAATACAATGCCATTCCTGCCATCTGCTGGTAATTCACCGGCCAAAACCGTACACTTGTCTCTGCCATAAAATCGAAGTGTTCTCTGCGTATTCCAACCAGACTCTGTGTATGTAAAGACTCCATAGACTCTTTCCCATACAGAACCAGTGACTGCCTCTCCTCGTTAAAAGCCATCCACCTTTGGTCAAGAGGAATACGCAGAGTTTGGAATTCATCCGGAAGTTTCGCCGGGAACACCCTTTTTGCAGGCCTCTCGCTGACAATAAAATCCGAAAGGCCCGGAGACGGAACTTCATTCTGTGGCAGCCCGGACGGGTGGTCGATTACAAACCAGCCATCCTCTGTCATCTTAAGTTTCTGGATAGATGTCTCCCTGCCCAGCATGCATCGCTTATGGACACCTTCCGGTCTGCCGCACAGGTGTGCCATATACCACTCCCCATTCTGTGTACATACCAGACTTCCGTGTCCACATTTCTGCAGTCGCAGTTCCGGATGTCCGAACGATGTCATCAATGGATGGTATGGTGACAGTTCATATGGCCCCTCTATATTTTTTGACCGTGCAACGGTCACTGCATGTTCATAAAATGTTCCGCCCTCTGCACACACTAAATAGTACATGCCGTTTATTTTATACAGGTGGGGACCTTCCGTCACTCCTATGCTGCTCCCCTTGAATATCTGTACAGGCTCCCCCTTCATACATTGCTGTTCTGGGTCATACTCCTGCAGCGCAATACCGTCGAATGGATCGTTTTTATCCCGGTGGTCCCAGATCTGATTTAAGATATATTTTTTCCCGTCATCATCGTGGAAAAGGGAAGGGTCAAACCCACTGCTGTTGAGGTACACAGGATCGGACCACGGGCCATGTATATCCCTGCTGTATGTTAAAAAGTTATCCACATCTTTATAATAATTACGGAATGTTTTCACATTAGAATATACAAGATAGAACATCCCATCCTCATATGTAAGACAAGGCGCCCACACCCCTCCGGAATCCGGCACCCCGGTCATATCAAGCAGCCGCTTTTCATCCAGCGGCCGGCCGGTAAACTCCCAATGTACTAAATCCCTGCTGTGGTACAATTCCACCCCGGGAAACCATTGAAACGTTGACGTTGCAATATAATAATCATCTCCGGCCCTGCATATGCATGGATCCGGGTGAAATCCCCGCAGAACCGGATTTTTAATCATTTCTGCCATATAGCTCCTCCATCCCTATCCGGCCATAATCTGCCGTATGATTGTGTCAAAATCCATTGTCCTGTATTCTCTGGACAAATAATCAAGATTCAGCAGCGCCTGTCCATTCACCAGACCATTGCACGTATCGTTATCGTCCCCTTTGTTTTTCGCCGCTGCTCCCGAAAATCCTTTATACTCCGTATCTGCCAGCCATAAGGAAGTCATATACCCTTCACACTGTACCCCCGGCATTGCATATCCATACATATTCTGAGGCATCGACAGACCGTGCTGCATCCCCCTTGTCACGATCTTTGCCAGTACAGCCAGATCTTCATCCTTACAGTATTCTGCAATACGCAGCAGTTCCGGAATAAATTCAACAAATTCACAGTCCACATAGCTTCCTGCCGGGATGACATCACATACGGCCCAGCCTGTGGTTTTAAATCCATGTTTTCCAAGAAGTGTATCCTTATCAAACGGAATATCCCAGAGGTATGTCCAGCTTGCTAAAATACGTGCCGCATCACGCGCGCCTGCAAGAAGTTTTACATCTCTTGTCTGTTCATACACGACCAGCATGGTACGCATCGCAAACATAACGCCTACTGCGTCAATCTTTACAGACTTCCTGTGGGTTGTATCATTGAGGCCTCCGATGTATTCTACATTTCCGGCATAATTATCATATACGAAATATGCGGCCCTTTCGGCTGCCCTCAAATATTTTTCTTCCTTAGTAAACCGGTACAGTTCCGTCAGGACCTGGGCCGGGAAGATTGCACCTGACCCCTGTTCCTTTTCAGAGGCACCAAACCACTGCGGCGGGTTCGTAATCGGCTTCCCATCCATCGTATATCCACGGTTCCACGAACCATTTCCATTCTGCATTTCTAAGAGCTTGTCACAGAATTTCACAACGGCTTCCAGCCATTTTGGATGCTCAATCCCGCTTTCCCTCTCAAACAGATAACATCTCAGCAGATAGTGTATGGAATCTACCATAGACCTGCAATAATTACCCTTTACTTTTCTAAGTTCCCCTGCAATTTCCATCAGAGAACTTACGACCTGGTTCCCAAGATAGGCTTCCAGCTCATCCCGGTCATCTGAGTACTGGAATGGGAAAAGAATCCCGGTCCACCAGTACACATACTCTTCTTTATCTACATTATAAATCCCATTTGGAAGCCCGGATTCTTCTATGCAGTTTTCCACAAAATAATCGACCGTCTTTACAGCCCTTTCCCTATATTCCTCAGAGCCGTTCTCCTTTGCCGCTTCCATCATATCTAAACTCAACAGAGTCTGTGCTCCGCAGAAGCCGTATTCAAGCAGATTCTGCTCACCATAGCGGCTGCGAGGGGAAAAATGGACAAAGTACCCCGCCGGCTTTCCTTTTTTATCCGGAAATTCCCTGTAACTGTTATGTATCATTTCACGTCTGTAATGCTTTGCTTCTTCCAGAGTAAACGATAATTCTACATCTGGGTCCATAATTCTTTGCATCTGAAGACGGGTCGTATTCCAGGACGCTTCCGTCAGACTTCCTGCCTCCCGGGCATATAGCAGATATTCCATACAAAAAACCTGATTCTCTACTACTTCTTTATATGCTGACCATTCTGAGCCATCCACGTTTAGGCAGAATGAATTTCTTTCATAAAAAGGATAGTCACATCTTAAGATAAATTCCTGTGTCCTGTACTCCGATGGCGAGATCCCTAATGACCCGATATCCGTATGGTGTATAAAATGCCTTGCACGGATCTGTTCCCGCGTTATTGTCTCATCTGTCTTTGGCAAATCACCCCTGATCAGTGAAACAAACCATCTGCTCTTTTTCCCATATGCAGTAACTGAAAGCGAAGGATTCCTATCGTCTTTATAATCCTGGTTAAAGGTCCCCAGATAATCATCCATGCCGTCCCCGTCTGTATCATTTTGATTGTATAAAGCTCCGGGGATTATGAATTGGTAATCGGAAAAATCTGCCGCTTCCAGATCTCTGCAGCGAAACTCGGATGTCAGTCGAATCCCTGTCTTTTCTTTTATTTCTTTACATGCAACCTGACGGCTGAGCTTATATCCGTTTTCTTCCTGACTCCATACATCTGTTATTTCATACTTATTGCCATATAAATCTTCGGCAGATGCCAAAGCTTCATATCCATTTTCCTTCTTCTCATAGCTGTCATACCGAAGTTTTTTTCCCGCACCTGAAATGTCCTGTAACACTACCGGGAAATCAAGAAATATCTCCAGTTTTTGCTCACCTTCCTGATGAAATCCTTTTATGACGATAGAATATTTTTCATACTGTCTGACAAACTCTAAATCTGTAAACATATTTAACCTCTTTTCTTAATGTGTAAACGTTTATTATTCCTTAAAGTATCCAGATATACTGCCAATAATATAAGAAGGCCTTTTACGATAATCTGCCAATATGATGTCACATGCAGCATATTCAGTCCATTATTCATAAAGCCGATTATGAGCACACCTATCATAACGCCTCCGGCAGTTCCGATTCCCCCGTTAAAGCTGACACCGCCCAATACGGCTGCTGCAATTGCATTACATTCATATCCCGCACCGGATGCAGGCTGTGCGGAATAAACTCTGGATGCCAGCATGATACCCGCCATAGCGCTCATAACCCCTGTAAAGATAAACACACAGGCGGTTATTTTCCTTACCTTGATTCCTGCATACACGGCCGCACTCTTATTTCCACCTATTGCGTACATTCCTCTTCCAAATTTTGTCTTATTCAGCAGAATGCAGGTAAAGGCCAGACAGACAATAATCACGATTCCCAAAATGGGGACAGGGCCTATATACCCGGTGCCGATCGCGCTAAATTTTTCATCATAGCACATGATAGATTTGCCATTCGTCATTAAATATGCCGCTCCCCTGAAACACTGCTGTGTAGCCAGAGTGATGATAAAACTGGGAATCGTTGTAAATGTTGCAAGCAATCCATTGATCATCCCGCAGAAAGCACCAAATACCAGCGTAATAATAAGCGCCGCCTCCGTAGGTATACCGCCTTCTATCATGGAAACACATACACAGCCGCTCAGTGCAAGCACACTGCCTACAGAAAGGTCAATGCATCCTATAATTAGCACCATTGCCATCCCAAATGCCAATACCGAATCCACACTGATCTGCCGCATGACTGATAAAATATTATCTGTTGTCAGAAACGTATCTGTAAATATTGACAGTGCCGATACAATCAGCAGCAGAGCTATCAGTATCATAGAATTACGCTTCAGGAACTTTAGCAGGCTTTTTTGATTTGTTATCTTATCCGTTATAGGTTTCATGTTCATATCCTCCTGTTGCATAATGCATTATCTGCTCCTGTGTAACCTCTTCTTTATCCGGTTCAAAAAACCTGACCAGCTTTCCTTCACACATCACGCCTATTCTGGAGCTCATATTCATAACCTCTGGTAATTCTGACGAAATCAGGATAATTGCTACTCCTGTTTCTGCGATTTTACATATCAAATGATATATATCAGATTTTGCCCCCACATCCACGCCTCTGGTAGGCTCGTCCAGAATCAGTATTTTAGGATTGGACGCCAGCCATTTTGAAATCACAATTTTCTGCTGGTTCCCCCCGCTCAGCTCCACGGCAAGCTGCTCTGTACCTGCCATTTTTATTTCGAGCTGGCTGATATATTCCTCTAATATCTGTTTTTCCTTTTTGGCATCAACAGATATTCCCTTTATGAACTCATCCATGACTGTAACGGTCATATTGAAGGAAATTGAATTTTCCAAAAATAAACCATTCTCTTTCCGGTCCTCCGGCACAAGCGCTATCTTTTTCCTGATTGCTTCCCCCGGCGATTTTATCGTGCATTTCTTACCATCTATATAGAGACTGCCGGAAAGAATCTCATCCAGTCCAAAGACCGCCTTTGCCAGTTCTGTACGCCCGGCTCCCATGAGTCCTGTTATTCCCAAGATTTCACCTTCCGCAAGGGAAAAACTGATGTCCTCTACCTTTTCCGTTGTCAGGTGTTCAACCCTGAGTATTTCTTTTCCAAGCCTGACTTTATAATCCGGATAGTAATCTTCTATTTTATGTCCCACCATATTCTGGATAATCTGCTCATAACTGATATCCCGGATGGAAGTAGTCAGAATATGATGACCGTCCCGCATAATTGTTATGCTGTCCGCGATCTGATTGATTTCCTCCATTTTGTGGGAAATGTAAATGATCGATACTCCTTTCCGGCTCAATGTTTTTATCTGCTCAAACAGAAACTCTACTTCTCTGTCAGTCAGGGAAGAGGTCGGCTCGTCCATGACTAAAATTCTGGAATTGGTGGAAAGTGCTTTCGCAATTTCCACCATCTGCTGCTGTGATATGCTCAGTTCTCTGACAATCGTATCCGGGCGAAGGCTTTCAAGGCCTATCCTCCCAAGAATCTCCGCCGCTTCCCTGTATATTTTCTGATAATCGATGAACCCCATTCTTGTCTTAAATTCCCGCCCAAGAAATATATTTTCACCGACTGTCATATCCTGCACAAGCACGATTTCCTGATGTATAATGGATACCCCCCGCTTCTGTGCGTCTTCAACAGAACCTATGCTGGTCTTCTCCCCGTCTATCAGGACCTCACCTGAATCACAGTCATAAATGCCTCCCAGTATTTTCATCAAAGTAGACTTTCCGGCACCATTCTCACCCGCCAAGGCCCTTACTTCTCCGGCATGCATACTAAAATCCAGATCATACAGTACCTGTACTCCGCCGAAACTCTTGTTTATGCCTTTCATCTGCAGAATGTAATCCTCATTCATCATCCACTTCTCCTTTGCGAAGCATTTTCTGCTACTCTATTCCCCAGTATTCTTTATATGTATCGAGGTCGTCAATCGTACACAGACTAAATTTCAAACGTGGGTCCTCACCGCATTTTCCTGTTTTCAGTACTTCAACTGCCCGTTCAGATGCCGCTGCTGCAAGCTCCTTCATTGGATAAACAGCCGTCACATCCAGTGCACCGTCTTCCATGTTCCGGATATCCGCGGAAAGCCCGTCCACATTGGCAACCAGAATATCATCAACCTTGCCTGCTGACCTGACTGCCGCCGCTATTCCAACACCGCAGTTTGAATTGTTTCCAAAGATTGCAGTAACATCGGGATACTGCTGCAGCCAGTCTTCCGTTTTCTTCATGGCTTCATCTTCTGTACATACTCCGTCGAAGACTTCCAGCACTTCAATCCCTTCATTTTCAGCCATAGCATCCTTGAAGCCGTCTCCTCTTTCCCTGCATACGAACGCCACGTCATAAGTAAGAATGCATACCTTCCCTTTTCCATCCAGTTCTTTTGCAACTTCTTTACCTACTTCATATCCTGCCGTATAGTTATCACTTGTAACAGAACCCGTAACAAGCTCCAAAAGATCATCACCAAGTATCTGGTTTACGCTCAAAACAGGGATTTCTGCCTTGTTGCATAGCTCAAATGCGGATTTTACACCTACGGAATCACACGCCTCTACGATAATCAGCTTGGCTCCCTGACTGATAAAATCTTCTACATCCTTTGTCTGCTGTGCCTGATCCAGATTTGCGTCTTTGATAACTGCCTGATAGCCCTCTTCCTCTACCTTTTCTTTGATCGTGTCACACATGATTGTAAGTCCTTCATTCGTATACATAGAGGTGGTAATCCCAATAAGCCCTTTATCTCCTCCCTCTGATTCCTTAGCGGTGCCCTCTTCTTTTTTACCTCCTGAACTACATGCACACATAGAAATAATGACACCGATACATAACATAATACTAAGAATCTTTTTCATAAAATTTACTCCTTTCAAATAAATATTCTGACTTCTTGTTTATTGTGCCCGTGCACGGACTTTCTTTTTTTCAGAATAGCACCCGTATTTTTAAATGTCAATTGTTTTTTGCTTTTCAATTTATTTTTGTATAATTTCGATATTTTTTGCTTGTAAATTTCTCTGTTTTTACCAATAAAAAAGGACCGTGCAAAATTGCACACGATCCTATATTTCCCCTGCTGTTTCCCGAAACAGTTCTTTTAACGCCTCCTTATATGCTTCTTCGTCCTTCAGATAGCTCATGCAGTGATCCGCCCCTTCCACAAGAAGCAGCTTTTTCTGAGCCGTACATGCCTCATAATTACGCACTGTCATCTCATATGGCACGAAAGTGTCTGCTTTTCCGTGGATAAACAGAACCGGTACCCTGCAGTGTCCCATCGCCTCCAGTGTACTGTATTCCTTCAGGCCATATCCTGCCCTTCTTTTAAACAGCCAGTTCAGCTGATCCATAACTGGATGTTCCGTGAGTTTGAAGTTCAGCTTACCGAACCGGTATACCATCTCATAGGGAGATGTGAATCCGCAGTCAGCTATGACACCTTTTACATCCCCGGGAAGTTCCTCCCCCGCTGCCATGAGCACTGTTGCGGCCCCCATTGACACCCCATACAGGTAGACCGGGAGTCCGCCCTGATTCCGCTTAATCAGCCAGTCCATCCATGCATGGCAGTCCTCCCTTTCCAGAACACCGAATCCCATATATCTGCCTTCACTTTCCCCCTGCGCTCTCTGGTCCACGAGAAGAAGACTCGTCCCCTCATCATAAAGCCACCTGATGCAGGGCCCGAAATCATGTCCCCAGGACCCCCTCCACCCATGAAACAGGGCAGCAATCCGTTTTGGGTTCTCAGCTTCCAGATAATATCCTTTCAGCTTCAGTCCGTCCCTGCTTTCGATCACTGCTTTTTCAGGGTTCATCCCTTCCATCCAGCAGACGCCCTCAGTACGCTTTGACTCCGGCTCTTTCTTCTTCCTTAGGAATATACAGCGCCGCCCTGCTGCCATATTAAAGAAGGCACCGACCGCCAGCACGTCAGCCGCTCCCAGTACCCCTGCCATAATTGAAAGCCCTTTCCACACACGTTTCATATTACTGCCATCCCTTTCTTCACAATTTATTATATATATGTTTACAATTCATTCAAATTTGTATCACAGTTTTTACACAAGTAAATCTTATACTATAATTGTTCAAAAGATAAGAACACTTTTTCATAAACTTTTTCCCCCTTAGAGTCACACACGGTGTGGCTCTTTCCTTTTGTATATCACACATATATCTCCTAAAAGTCTTAAAATGTTTTTCCAATTTAAAATTTATGCTATAATGTTCACGTTACTATATACTTCGGAAGGAGGAATTAACCCATGATTGATAAAAAGCTGATCCCCGTCCCGGGTTTGAAAAAGGAGCCCTTCTCCGGCTGTCACAAAGGCATGAGATACTATTTTGAAGCCGCCGCTGATAAAGAGACCTTTCTTGTCACGGTCTATCCCGAGCCCTGGTCCTTTGACAAGACACCGGATGAAAATAAAGAGCATGCATCTTTCCCGATGTCAGATGAGGGAATGGATTCTGCAATCCAGTGGCTCCATGAGATGTACGAAAAGAAGAAAGACTTCTGGCAGGACTCTGTCAGCAACAGTATGCATATTGTATATAAAAAATAAGAAGCTGCTGAAAATGTAAACTCTGTACAGGCTTTTCCTGCCCCGGCCTCTGGTCCGGGCAATCTCCTGACAGATTTTCACATTTTACGGCAGCCTATTTTTATCACTGATTATTCATCGAATTCCAATATTACACATTTCCCCATGAGGCTGGACTGAATATCCACTACGGTTCCCCGGGTTGTTTTCAGCCTTTCACGGTTCGGATAATTCCCGCTCATGGCAATCGCATGTTCTATCGTGTAGTAATAGGAACTGGGAAGTTTCCCTTCGATCACATTCACCTGATCTCCGATCTTCACTAACCCATCCCTGTCCATCGTAAATTCCATTCTTCTCATAAATCTCCACTCCTGCTGTTTTATCTCGTCATACATAATGCATTCTTCGCCGCAAATATGATAAAAGAATTATACCCCTTTCCCTGACTGGATTCAATTATCTCTATTCCTCTTTTTCACCTTTTATAAATATCTTATATTAAATTAATAAATATTTCCATTTCTCGTCACAATGCATTCACAATTGGTTGTTATTCTATATACATGAAAAACAGAAGACGATGGCTGCACTTGCAGCGTGCATCTGCGGCCATTGGACTTCGCCTAAAACTTACAATTAACAATTTCAGATAGATTTTCCCTTTTCTCTGGGCTGCTGCATGTATGACATGTCAGCAGTCCTTTCCTTTTCCTGCCCCAGCCTATTTTATCTGGGATAAGTTCCCTGACTGTTTTTCGCCCCCGCTTATTTAGTACTTTTTCACAATTTCTCTCTTCTTTTTTGGTCATCCACTATAATTTTCACAACTAATTTTCAATTTAGCATTGCATTTTCCCGGCAAATAGTGTATGGTAATTATAGGTTCCAAACGAATTTTTAGATAAACTAAATAATTTTTAGGTCGTAAATTTATATATGCCCATAATTGGTTGGGCGTCTCTACCAGCTACCGTAATAGCTGTCTATAAATTTCCCGTATGGATCATGGTGCAGGGAAATATAGACGAGTCCGGTAGTTTTTTTGTATCCAGATATTTCCTATCATCTCATCCATTTAGAATCATCGTACCTGTTCTGCTTCAGGAACAGTTACATACGGCATCAGATACAACAGCAGCCAACAGCCAGAATTCAGGAAAAAGGAGGTGTGTAAAACATAAGTTTCTCTCGAGAAACTCACGCCTGCGTCAGGCGCAGGACGGCATCTGCCATAACAGGCATGCTTTGACTGCTTAGAATATCAACCTAGAAAAAATGATTAGCTCACAGGGAAGATTTCCCGGGGAGTGGAGGTAGGAGGGAATTATGAATTTAGACAAAATATTTCATCTAAAAGAAAATCACACAGACGTTAAAACAGAGATTCTGGCGGGTATTACGACATTTATGACAATGGCTTACATCCTGGCCGTCAACCCTAACATTCTGGCTGAATCGGGAATGGACCGGGGGGCTGTATTTACGGCAACCGCCCTGGCAGCCTTTATCGCGACCTGCCTGATGGCCATCCTGTCCAATTACCCATTTGTTCTGGCTCCCGGTATGGGACTGAACGCTTACTTTACATACACGGTAGTCATGGGTATGGGATATGACTGGCAGATGGCTCTGAGTGCAGTATTCATTGAAGGTATTATTTTTATTGTTCTGTCACTGACCAATGTCCGTGAAGCCATCTTCAATGCGATTCCTATGAACCTGAAACATGCTGTTTCTGTAGGTATCGGATTATTTATCGCATTCATCGGACTTCAGAATGCCAAGATCGTTGTAGATTCCTCTACACTGGTTGGCGTATTCTCCTTTAAGAGTTCCATCGAGAACGGAACATTCAACACAGAAGGGATTACGGTGCTGCTGGCACTTGTCGGACTTCTGATCACTGCCATCCTTCTTGTAAAGAAGGTAAAAGGCAATATCCTGTGGGGAATCCTGATCACCTGGCTGCTCGGCATCGTCTGTCAGCTCGTCGGAATATACAAACCGACACCAGAGGCCGGATGGTTCAGCCTGCTCCCTGATTTTTCAGCAGGTATTTCTGTCCCGAGTCTTGCGCCGACATTCATGCACATGGATTTCTCAAAGGTATTTACACTGGACTTCGTAATCATCATGTTTGCATTCCTGTTTGTAGATATGTTCGATACGCTTGGAACCCTCATTGGTGTTGCATCCAAGGCTGATATGCTTGACAAAGACGGGAAGCTCCCGAGAATCAAGGGCGCCCTTATGGCAGACGCTGTCGGAACATCTGTTGGTGCCGCACTCGGAACATCTACGACAACTACATTTGTGGAAAGTGCATCCGGAGTATCTGAAGGCGGACGTACAGGACTGACAAGTATCACTGCTGCACTGCTCTTTGGACTGTCCCTGTTCCTGTCACCGATCTTCCTTGCAATCCCGTCGTTCGCAACTGCACCGGCGCTGATTATCGTAGGATTCCTGATGCTGACATCCATCGTTAAGATTGACTTTGAAGATTACACAGAGACCATCCCGGCATTCATCTGTATCATTGCAATGCCGTTTATGTACAGCATTTCCGAAGGCATCTCATTCGGAGTTATCTCTTATGTAGTCATCAATCTTGTAACAGGAAAGGCAAAAGAGAAAAAGATTAGTTTACTTATGTATATACTGGCCATATTGTTCGTTTTGAAATATGTGCTGATTTAAAAACGCAAAAAAGACGGGAAATGTTTTGGCTGACATTTCCCGTCTTTTTTTGTCCGTTTATCTGATATATCCGTTCTGATATGCCATTGCACGATTAAATGAATATAATTCCGCAAATGTGGCCTGACGGTATGGTTCTGCATAGAAGACACCGACAATCCCGCCTGTCATGACTGTGAGGATGCCCCAGCCGATAAAGGACAAATCCAGTACAAATGCCTCCCACTTCTGCCCCATCATCATCTTATTACTGATGAGGAAGGCTTCTTCTCTCGGCATTCCCGGATTCTCCGCAATGATGTATGGCACCATGAGATATTCATAGTGTTTTATGATACCCGGTACTATGAATAAGAGCGACCACAGGGCGGTAAACAAGTCTCTGAGGAACATAATCAGAACGATATTACCATAATTTCCCGACTTGAATCCGTAAGCAAGGGTTCCTGCCGTAACCGGTTCGGTCTGGTTCAGTACAAAGAAGCGGCAGCCTCCTGCAATCAGTACATTTCCGACAAATACATCAAAAACGACCATCCCTACTCCGAGAACACCTGCCGCAGCTATGACTGTGGCATAGATCAGAGAAGATTCAGAGAAATAGCCTCCCCCGTAAAAGGAATGGCGTCCGCGCGCGCCATTGGAACCTGATGCATAAAATATTGTTGTTATGATTGACATGACCAGCGCTACGGCAACAGCTGACCAGTAATTTCTCCGGAACGCCTGTTTGGCCCTCATTTTTAGGCTCATTCGATTCCACATAATAATATCACCCTCCTGTATAATGAGCATTCTTAACTTAAGTCTTTTTCATTATACTCTGCGCGGAGATTAAAATCCACCATAATATTCTTAATTCGGTAGAGGCTGATATCTTGTGGTTACTGTTCACACCGTGCCGTGCACCCTGCTGCACGGCATCGGGCCAATAAAGTGATGGTCTCAGGGCATCTGCTTCTCGCCGAAGGCGACTTGAAATAAGCAGATGCCGTTACTGTGCACGCCCGCAGGGTGTGAACAGTAACATCTTGTAGGTCAATATACCTTAAGAGGAAATCCCCCTCATATACAGGTCCATCGACTCTGCCACTGTTTTGGAGTGGGCGACTGCCTCAACGACGGTCCGTGCCCCGTTTACAACATCCCCGCTTGCAAAAATCTCCGGCCTTGAGGTCCGGCCTTTTTCATCGGCCAGCAGTAAACCACGAGGGTTTGCTTCCAGGCCTTTAGTCGTATTCACCAGCTGGTTCCGTGGTCCCTGGCTGATTGAGATGATGACACTGTCAGCGTGGTACAGTCTTTCTGTACCGGGAATCTGTTCCACCGTACCGTCCTCATTTTCTCTCGCATCGGCAAAAATGACCCCTTCATCGGTGATTTCGAGCGGAATTTTCAGATATATGAATTCTACGCCCTCTAAAACCGCATAATCGAATTCATGCCGGCTTGCTGCCACCGTGGATTCCCGTGAAAAACACTGAAGCTCCCTGACTCCTTTCCTCAGCGCTGTTCTGGCTACGTCCATCGCCGCATTTCCTGCCCCGATTACGATAACCTTCTCCCCAAGGTGAAAACTGTCCGGATTGTTCAGGTAATTGATCCCGTAGTGCACGTGGCCCAGCGTCTCGCCTTTTATATGCAGGGCATTCGGGCGCCACACACCGGTGCCGATAAAGATGGAACGGTAGCCGTCTCTTAAAAGGTCGTCAATCGTGATGGCACCTCCGATCGTTGTATTCGGCCTGACTTTGATTCCCTTCAGGAGCAGGTGCCGATACTCAAAGTCATCTAGTATACTTTTCGGCAGGCGGAACTCCGGTATTCCGTAACGGAGCACCCCGCCGATTTTATCTTTGCTTTCGAATATGGTTACCTGATAGCCTTTTCTGGCAAGGAGTACGGCTATGGTAAGCCCAGCCGGGCCGGAGCCGATAATGGCTGTACGCATCCCATTGGACGGTGCCGGGCCTTTTACCATTTTAGAACTGTACGTGCCGGAGATATAGTTTTCAATCGTAGAAAAATGTACCGGTGCACCTTTCCTTGCGAGTACGCAGTGTCCCTCGCATTGTTTCTCATGATTGCAGATCAGACTGCATACCGTGGTCAGAGGGTTGTTCTCAAACAGCTTCCAGCCCGCCTCATCCAGATGGCCGTCCAGCATCAGCCGGATGACTTCCGGTATCGGAGTGCCGATGGGACATCCTTTCTGGCACTGCGGATTTTTGCAGTTCAGGCAGCGGTTCGCCTCATCAAGTACATGTGCCGCCATAGTATATTTCCTCCTTCACTTTTGATATCTCTACCATACTAAATTTTCCGTGAAAGCATTATAAAAATTTTTATTGATTCTAGTACAATTTTATGCCTGATTCTTTCCCTCTCTCTTTGCCCTGAGGAATTCAACGTTGGCTTCTACTTTCTTCTTTGTCAGCGGATATACAAAGATCAGCATTAAGGCAACACAGATAAACAGGATTCCCGGGACAATCGTTGCCAGCTTATAAAGGCCGCTTAATACTTCTGCCGTCTGGGTTTTTGCAGCAGATGCATAACCAATGATACCAAGCGCATACCCGCCGAGTCCCCCTGCGAGTGCCTGCCCTACTTTTCTTGCAAAAGAA
This sequence comes from Faecalicatena orotica, assembly GCF_003149245.1. Lineage (GTDB taxonomy): Bacteria > Bacillota > Clostridia > Lachnospirales > Lachnospiraceae > Faecalicatena_A > Faecalicatena_A orotica. The sequence goes on from NZ_QGDL01000001.1 coordinate 821,820, forward strand.
TAAACCGCATAGACCGTTCCATCCTCTCTTTTACCGCTCTTTACTTCCACATCATCGATGACGTCAATAATGTTTGCCCAGATAATCAGGTTAAAGTAGTTGACCCCGAGGTAGCCAACTGCTGCCGCAATAGCAAATACCCATACGTTTTTTACATTCAGGAAGCCAAGTGCAAGGAAAACCGCCCCTGTAAAAATGGTTGCAACGGCCGCTGATTCTTTTTTCCCGTATTTCTTAACAACGACTCCTGTAATTGTCGCCATGAGCAGGGAGCATACCATCGTGATCATATTGTAAACAGAAAGTGCCTTTATGTTACTAAAATAATCCGCATAGAGATAGGTGTTGACGCTGGAAAGCATCAGCGAACTCAGCAGGAGGAAAATGGCTGCGCCTATAATCCCAAGCAGCGCCCTGTTGGAGAAAATCGCTCCAAATGTCTTTGCCAGGGAGATTTTCTCCGCATTCGGGTCCGGCTGGATCTTGATACGCTCTGTCGTACACTTGTAGCAGATGATGTAGCAGATAATCGCGCATACTGAGAAGATTCCTGCAACTACCGGGAAAATTTTCCCGTCATTCCGGATAACCTGGTTGCCGGCTGCATCAGTCATATAGATGATCATCGGACCGCCCACACCGATAACAAGCTGTGCCAGTGTTGCACCGATACTTCTGAATGTAGAAAGTGCGGTACGCTCTTCCGGGACATCTGTGATCGCAGATGCCATAGAACCATATGGTATATTGATCCCGGTATAGCAGATACTGCCCCACAGGATGTATGTAGCATACATATAGATCATCTTTACAGTCATGGAAGCGTCTGCCAGAGATGACTGGTACATCAGGAAGCTGGCAATTGCCACCGGACCTGCCATGATCCGGATCCAGCGCCTGAATTTCCCGTCTTTTCCCGGCTTGCATGTATCCACGATTCTGCCCATTGTTACATCCGTGAATGCATCCACAAACCTAGCCACAAGGAATAATGTCCCCACGGCCGCCCCGCTGATACCCAGCACCTTCATGTAAAATACCATGAGAAAAGTACTGGAAAATATAAATGTGAAATCATTTCCGAAATCACCGAACATATAGCCGATTTTATCTTTCAGCCCAAATGGCTTTACTGCTTTTTCATTCATCTTCTTTCCCTCCTGAAATGATCCTTGTATTAGAATCTTGTCTCCCATCTTCCACAGAATACATTTTCATTGTACCGTCCCTTAAACTCGCTTCTGCCCATCATCTTCTCCAGTGTTGCCGCGAAGCTCTCGTGATGGTCCATATAAGAATTGATGTAACATCTTGCCATCGGCACATCAATCAGGTTGTTTGTATTGCTTAAGGATACCACGAATGTCGGGAGTTCTGACATATACCACGGCTGTTTTGCAGGCTCATCCCATTTCACGCGCATAGTATTGTACTGAGCGAATCCCTGTACATTGAGAATCAGGAGTACACAGTCATAATTCTTTTTAAACTCCTCTATTTTACCTTTCTTTGCCGGGACCTCAGAGTCCACCTCGAATCCTGCTTCTTCAAGCTGGGAAACGATATCCGCAATGATGTTCTTATCATTGGACTCGAACTTCATACCCGCGATCACGGTAGCCTCCGAACCGATATACATCAGTTTTATTCTTTTATATTTTTCCGGTGTCATCGGCAGGTAGTGCAGACGGTCTTTCACCAGTGTCACATACTTGTCAGCGAATTCCTTTGACGCCCTGTGGTGTTCCTCACACCCGACCACTGAAAGGTTCTCCTTCGGTGCCGTCAGAGTGCCTTCCTTCTGAAGCGTGTGAAGGTTCAGTGCCGCTTTCACACCGAGGATCCTGTGAAGTGCATCATGCAGGCGTTCCTCCGTAATCGTTCCGTTTTTGTAGCCTTCCATCATGTAACCGAAATCTTCCTCCCTGTCATTGAAAAACAGGTACATGTCGCAGCCTGCCGCTATTGCCTGCGGAACCTGGCGGCTTCTTGGTATTGTCGCACCGAACATTCCGATCATGTGGGAAGCATCTGTTACAACAAGGCCGTTGAATCCCAGCTGCCCCTTTAAAAGACCGGTAATCAGTTCCGGTGCCAGTGTTGCCGGAAGGATATCCTCGTCCTTGATGCCGGGGCACAGCTTCTTAGAATATGCAGGAAGTGCAATATGTCCAGCCATGATTGTCATGACTCCTTCCTCAATCAGTTCCCTGTAAACCTTACCGTATGTCTGGTCCCACTTCTCACAGTCGAACTCATTGATTCCCATAATGAGGTGCTGGTCATTTTCCTCTGTTCCGTCTCCCGGGAAATGCTTCATACAGGTAGCCATATTCTGCGTCTTCATTCCCTTAAAAAATGACTTTGCATAACGGATGACATCGTCCGGATTATCATTGAATGCCCGCAGCTGCACAATTGTATTTCTCCAGTTGTAGGTCAGGTCTACAATCGGTGCAAAGTTCCAGTTGCATCCTACCGCAGCTGCTTCCCGTGCGGATATTTCCGCCATCTTAAATACTGCTTCCTCTGAATCGATCGCTGCCATAGCCGCCCCGTTTGCAATCGGCGTCCCGCCCTGTGTTCCGCCATTTCCGCCAGCTTCACAATTCGATGCAATCAGAAGTGGGATTTTTGTCGTCCTCTGCAGGCAGTCTGCCATCTCCCACAGTTCTTCCTTCGGCGCATTGTGGTAACGGATTGCCCCCGGATGGTAGGTATCCAGAATCTTTTTGATGTTCTCCGGTTTTCTTTCTTCCTCGTTTGATACCATGTTGACAAAAAGCTGCCCGATTTTTTCCTCCGTGGTCATCCCCGCAATCGTGTTTTCCACCCACTGGATCTGTTCCTCGTTCAGATAATAAGGTTTTTCTTTTAAATTTACCATGTTGGTTCCTCCTGCTCTTTCAAGAATATTTTCTATCTGTTTCTTTCTTCTTAATTTGTTATAGCCTCGTCTTTGTTATGGCTTCGTCAGGTTATCCACAAACTGCTGGATCAGTCCCGCCTGATATTCACCCTGGAATGTATTGTTTTTCACCTTTTCCACCGCTGCCTCAAGCTGTTCCCAGCTTTCAGACTCATGGGATACGAGAATCGGATAATACAGGACACCGTTTGATTGTGCCGCATCCATGTCTCCTGGTGCATCTCCAGTCATCAGGACATGTTCCTTCGCATATCCATAAGTCAGCAGCCTTTCGATACAGCTTTTCTTGGACCCTGCATTCTGCGCCAGAAGCACATCCACATATGTGAGAAGTCCGAATCTCGTCCATTCTTCCTTCACAGCCTCATAATTGGCCGAGGATACAATGGCTATATCACATGTCTCATGAAGCTTCCTGATGACATCCTGAACATGTTCAAATGGCCTGATATCCTCTTTCGGCAGTTCCGTAATTGCCTTATTTACTTCCCGTGACCAGTTCAGTGCCTTTTTCATACAAATACTGCCCGTTTCGTCAATCGCCTGTTCAAGCGCTGCATTAGACAGCTCATCGGAATCCTCCGTCCATTTTACAAATGTCTGTACATCTTCGATCTTTGCATATAGCCGGTCCGCTTCCTCAAGAGCCGCCGCAAGGCCCTTGAAACGGTTGATCCCTCTTGTCATAGAATAGAGGTTTACCTGATTCCAGCGCTTCAGGATTTCCTCCCTGTGGGCATCCAGCCCCCATTCTGTTATCATACACGGCCCAAAACAGCGGATATGTTTGATATCCATGCTGTCTATGGCACATCCGTCCGAATCAATGCAGACAAGATATTCTTTCTTTTTACTAAAATCTGAAAAGGGATTACTCATTGTTCCATGTCCTCTCTTTCTCTTCTGATATAGTTAGCATACCCGTTTTTCCTCTATAAAAGAATAATAATATCCATTGTTTTTAGCACAATATTATGCTATTTTATAAATACAAACTATTTTGTCATATTTTGACGAATTATATATTTCCTTTGCGAGGTGGCAAACTATGGAACATAAACAACTGGAACTATTTTGTCAGGCTGTCACTGCCTGTAATGTAGGCTGCTGTGTAATCTTTAAAGATAACTCGAATCTCTCCCAGACTGACAACGGACTGCGTCTTCGTCTATATGAGGACTATAATTACCAGACTCTTCAGGTTTTTCTGGAACAATACATAACACCCGGCAGGCTCGTCCGATATGAAGATGCTTTCGGGATGTTCCACATGCTCCTGCATATCCCTTCCCAGTATTTGTATGATTACGAATCTCCTCATTTTGTGATCGGCCCTTATCTTGAAAGCAGGCCGCCAGAGGAACAGGTACAGCAGGTTATGGAGCGGATGCACATCCCGGACCAGCTGTATCAGGACATCCGGCTCTTTTACGACTCCACGCCGGTACTCCCCGATATGGAGAGTTTTGAGTCTCTCGTTCTAAACCTGTCACAGGGACTGTTTCACACGGAATATACAGTCTCGCACCTGCCAGACAAGAATGAACTTTATATGGAAAACTCCCCCATGATTTTAAAGCTGCGCGAGAGGCCGCAGATTTCTGTCAGTACAATTGAGGAGCGCTACGAGGTGGAGAACCAGATGCTGGCTGCCGTATCCGCAGGTGATGACAAGAGCGCCCATGAATTATACCAGAAATTCCAGACCTTCCAGCTTCGTCCCAGATCAGACAACGCCCTGCAGAATAAAAGGCATGGGGTCATTATCCTGAATACACTCTTTCGCAAGGCCGTGGAATCCGGAGGGGTGCCCCCGCTTTATATCGACGACCTTTCCGGGAAATTTGCCATCCTGATCAATGAAGCCCGGACAGAAAGGGCACTGGACCACCTTTCTACAGATATGGTACACAAATACTGCCTGATGGTGAAAAATCATTCTATGTCCGGCTACTCCAAGGTCGTGAAGGAAGTCATTTCCTATATCGACTTTCACTATGCAGAAGATTTAAGTCTCGCATTTTTCGCGGAGATGTTCAGTATGAGTAAAAACTACCTCTCCGGGCTCTTTAAAAAAGAAACCGGGACCACCCTGACTGATTATATTCATCAGGTACGTATACGAAGGGCGGTCACACTGATTAATTCCTCTTCCCTGTCAATCACGACCGTTGCCGCTTCCTGCGGATACAACGATATCAATTATTTTATACGGATCTTCCGGCGTTCCCTCGGAATGTCGCCGAAGCAGTACCAGAAGTCCATCCTGCACCCGGAGTAGATGGGATTGTGTATATAGATAAAATCAATAAAAGCGTCTGATATATGTGAATAAATTATCATGAAATCCATCCTGTGTCTTGAAACCGGATGCTGAATTGGATATACTGAAAGGACATGGATAAAAAATGTGTCGAATCCTGACACATAAGGAGGGCTTTATGAAAAAGAAACTGTTAAGTGTGCTTCTGTGCACAGCCTTAATCGGAACGCTTGCGGCAGGATGCAGTTCGAAAAAGGGTGCAGAGGCATCACCAAAAGAAGATTCAAAAACTGAGGGAAAAGAAATCACGGTTATGGTCCCGGAATGGGCCGTGCCGAGTGATGACATGCTAGATGCATTCACAGAGGACAGCGGAATCAACGTGGTTATGAATGTGGTCAGCTGGGATGATATCCGCGATAAGGTTGCAATCGCAGCTTCAGGCGGCACAGCCGCTGCTGATGTAATCGAGGTCGACTGGTCATGGGTCGGTGAGATGAACAGCGCCGGATGGCTCGAAGAGATTGAGATGACCGACGAAGACAAGGCAGATATGCCAACACTTGAGACATTTTCCATTGACGGGAAGGTACTGGCAGTGCCTTATGCCAATGACTACAGAATTGCCTACTATAACAAAGAACATTTCAAGGCGGCCGGAATCGAGAAGGCCCCCCAGACATGGGATGAAGTATATGATGCACTGAAGAAGATCAAAGATGCCGGAATCGTGGAGTATCCTTATACGATGCCGATGAATGCGGATGAATCCGCTACAACCTCCATGATGTGGATGGCATTTTCCAGAAGCGGGCAGGTCTTCAATGATGACGGAACATTGAATAAAGATGCCGTCAGTGATGCCCTTGAATTTGAAAAGAAACTGGTCGACGAAGGATTCACAGACCCGGCCTCCAAGACTGCATCCGGCATGGATGCCTACCGCAAGCTTACGGCAGGTGAGGCAAGTTTTATGGTAGGGCCTACAAAGTTTGTCGGCATCAGCAACAACGAAGAGGAATGCAGCGTGGTAGGACAGATCGAAGCGATCCTCCTGCCGGGCAAAGACGGGACTTCCCCGCAGACGATGCCTCTTCCGGAAGCAGTCGGCATTACGAAGTTTTCCGAGAACAAGGATGCAGCTAAAGAATTCGTGAAATGGTATACTTCGGCAGAGACACAGAAAGAGCTGTATCAGGCAAACAGTTCCATTCCTACAAGAAACGCTGTGCTCAGTGACCTGATCAATGACGGAACGATCCAGAATGCGGGAGCCATGCTCGAAGAGGCAAAGCTGATTAAATCCCCGTTCCCGAACGGAATCCCGTCCTATTACTCTGAGATGAGCAATGCTATCTACAACAATGTTAACAAGATGGTGCTCGGAGAGATTTCCGCACAGGAAGCGTTCGACGCGATGGATAAGAAGGTAACCGAATTAGCCGGCAATGAAGAATAACAAGGCAAAAGAAGCGGAGAATCGAATACATGAAGAGAAAAACCAAAGGAGCGCTGGGCATTGCGCTCCTTTTGCCGATTATTATTATCATGGCAGTACTTGTGTACTACCCGATCATTAAGACATTTTCATACAGTATGCAGAAGATGAAGCTGACTGCCCCGCAGGATACCGGTTTTGTAGGCTGGGCGAATTATCAGGCCGTACTGAAATCTGATTCGTTCTGGTACAGTCTTCAAAATACGCTCTTTTTACTCGTTGTGGTCGTTCTGATCACAACTGTTTTTGGTATCTGTGTAGCACTCATGCTGAATGTGGATACGAAGATTTCCGGTGTCCTGATGGCCGCTGCCGTCCTTCCCTGGGCGCTGCCGCCTGTTGTGAATGGGATTATCTGGCGTTTTATCTTCTATCCGGGTTACGGTTTTATGAATAAGCTGCTAATTGGCATTGGCGTAATCGACAGCCCAATCGAATGGATGTCCCGCCGTTTCCTCCTGCTCTTTGTCGTGGCACTCGTCGTCGCATGGCGCAGTATCCCGTTTACGGCTATTGTATGTCTCGCGGGCCTGCGTGCCATCCCGCACGACCTCTATGAGGCCGCAAGGATCGACGGGGCAGGAAGGTGGTCCGCGTTCCGCCATATTACAGGACCGCTCATGGTCCCCTTTGTCGGGATCGGGATCACATCCGCATCCATCACGGCAATCAACATCTTCGATGAGATCGTGGCCCTTGCCGGATACAGCGACCTCGGAAAGAACCTTCTGATCGAGAGCTACCTCACCACGTTCTCGTTCCTCGATTTCGGAAAAGGCAGTGCCCTGACCTATATTATCATGCTGATCTCTGCAGTGCTCGGATTCTTCTATCTTAAGAACCTGACGAGGGAGGTGGAATACTAATGAAAACAAAAAGCGGAAAAGTATTGTATGTCATCGTTGTGGCATTGTTTCTGGTATTCACAATTGGCCCCTTTGTCTGGGCTTTCTTAATCTCGGTGACGCCTGAATTTGAGATGTTCAAGAACACAATGAAGATGCTGCCAAGCAAGGTGAACTGGGAGAATTATATCACCCTGTTCGCGACCTCCTCACGGCAGAGTAAGATTCTGTTTCAGGGAATGTCAAACTCCCTCAAGGCAGTCGGCATCACCCTCCTGATCGGCCTTCCGGTCGCCATGATGTCCGCCTACGCGCTTGCCAGACTGGAATTTAGGGGAAAGAAACTGATTAAAAATGCAGTCCTCATCACAATGGTAATCCCTGTATTTGCCACGGTTATCCCCCTTTACAGGATCTTTGTGTCCTACCATCTGCTGGATAAGATCTTCTGGCTCAGCCTCGTGTATGCAAGTTCCTTTTTGCCCATGAGTGTCTGGCTGATGCTTAATTACTTCAGCACAATACCCGTGGAAATAGAAGAAGCCGCCCGTGTGGACGGCTGCGGCAGGATTCGGACCTTCTTCGAGATTCTGCTCCCAGTTGCCTACCCCGTCGTGATATCCAGTGCACTCATCATGTTCCTGAGCGCCTGGAACCAGTTCCAGATTCCGCTGATCCTTGCCTCTTCTTTCCAGACGAAACCCGTGTCCATCGTCACCAGCGAGTTCATGGTGAAGGACTCCATACAATACGGGATCACGGCCGCAGCCGGGCTGCTCGCAATCGTACCACCTGCGGCCACGGCACTCATCCTCCGGAAATACCTCGTGTCCGGAATGACGCGGGGGACTGGGAAGTAAATTTACTTCTTATAGATATACCGGACGCCTGCCGGGGAATGGAAATGTACCCGCATGGATACGGGTTTGCACGATAAATGCCCCTAAATCAAAACGGAAACCGGCACGATGAACATCGCCGACAAACGCGAGAATGCTGATGCATTCTTGCTAAGTCGGCTGAACGGCAGGACTTGTAGTCCTGCCGTTCGTTCATGTACCGGTTTCTGTTTTGATGAAGGGGCATTAATGGTGCAAAGACGTATCCGTGCGGGTACATTTCCATTCCCCGGCAGGCTGGTTCATCCAATTGGAAGATGAAATTTCGTTCCCAGTTATTGCCCCGACGGAATTAAGCAAGTGCTTGCTAGTTGCTGATATAATACCTTTATTTTTTTCCCTTTTTTTCGTATGGGGTTCCGGTGAGAGGGAGGGTGGTTTGGAATTGTTTGTTCCATTTGTAGTAGGCTGCGGCTATGGCGGGGGCGGTGGGGATGGAGGTGATTTCTCCGATTCCGATGGCTCCGTATCCGACGTCTACTCCGGGTTTTTCTACTATGATGGATTCAAGCTCAGGCACTTTGTCGGCTTTGAACAGGCCCAGTGTGCCAAACCGGGATACCGGATATCCGTCTTTGATCTCATACTTCTCTGTGAGGGCATATCCCATTCCCATGACGACTCCGCCTTCTATCTGGCCTTCTACGCTGACGGGGTTGACTGCCTTGCCTACGTCATGTGCTGCTACCATTTTCTTTATGGTGCCGTCTTCGTTTAGGACGCACATCTGTGTCGCATAACCATATGCCACGTGGGATACCGGGTTTGGTACGTCACTTCCCATTTTATCGGTTTTTGCCAGATATTCTCCAAGGAATTCACTGCCTTCCAGTTCCTCCATTGTCTCTGTCTTCAAAGCTTCCAACAGTTTTTCGGAGGCTCTTTTTGCCGCTTCCCCCGTGATCAGAGTCTGGCGGGAACCGGATGTCGTGCCGGAATCTGGTGAATCCGCCGTATTCGGGCGGCAGTATTTGATTTTGTCAACCGGTAGATTCAGTGTCTCTGAAACGACCTGGGTCAGCACGGTTCCGAGTCCCTGACCGATGCAGGACGCCCCGGCATGTATCTCTACGATTCCGTCCCTGATCAGCAGACGGCAGCGTCCCCAGTCGGGAAGTCCTACTCCTACTCCTGCATTCTTCATGGCACAGGCGATGCCTGCATATGGCTCGCTCTCATAAATTTCTTTTACTGCTTCAAGTGTCTCTGCCACACCGGTAGATTCATCGGCGATCTGTCCATTCGGAAGCACCTGTCCCGGGCGGACTGCATTGCGGTAGCGGATCTCCCACGGTGAGATGCCCACCATCTCAGCCAGCAGGTCCAGATTGCGCTCTGAGCCGAAACAGGTCTGTGTTACCCCGAACCCGCGGAATGCCCCCGCCGGCGGATTGTTTGTATAGACTGCTTTTCCATCAATATCCACGACCTGGAAGTTATAAGGCCCTGCGGCATGGGTACAGGCTCTCTGCAGGACCGGTCCCCCCAGTGATGCGTACGCCCCTGTATCCGAGACAACGACTGCCTTCATTGCCGTGAGGTAACCGTTCTCGTCACAGGCCGTAGTAATGTCCATCCACATCGGGTGGCGCTTCGGATGTACTACAATGCTCTCCTGTCTGGACAGCTTTACTTTTACGATCCGCTTCGTCAGATAGGCCAGCAGGGCTGCATGATGCTGTACACTGACATCTTCTTTTCCACCGAATCCACCGCCGACTAATTTGTTTTCCACAATCACTTTTTCTGGTGGAAGGCCCAGCATGATACAGCACTCATGCTGTGTATCATAGGTTCCCTGATCCGTGGAATAGATAAACACACCGTCATCAAACGGCATGGCAACCGCACATTCAGGTTCAAGAAATGCATGTTCTGTCCACGGCGTCTCGTAATGCCTTGTGACCTGATATTTCGATCCGGCAATGACTTCATCCGCATTTCCCCTCACGAGGTGTTCATGTGCGAGGACGTTGCCTGACTCATGCACGAGCGGCGCACCTTCCTTCATGGCGTCAAACGGGTCCAGAACGGGATCAAGTACTTCGTAATCGACCTTTACCAGACTCTTCGCCCTCTCAAGTATATCCTGATTCTCGGCAGCCACAAGGCAGATAGCGTCACCTAAGTAATGTGTAACTTTACCTACCGGGATCATCGTATCCCAGTCCTGCTTCAGATGTCCGACCTTGACATTTCCCGGAATATCCTCCGCGGTAAATACTCCGATCACACCTTCCAGCGCTTCTGCTTCTTCTTTATGTATCGCAAGCACCCTTGCCCTCGGGTATTCCGACCTTACTGCACTTCCGTAGATCATCTCGTCCAGATAGATGTCATCTGGGTATTCCCCGGTTCCAAGCACCTTTTCCGAAGCATCGATCCTTCGGATGGCGTCCCCTACAAGCACGACGCCTTCATCATCCGTGGCAGGCAGATTTTCGCGGAACATTTTTGCACTTAAAAGGATACCATCAATGATTTTCTTATATCCCGTACAGCGGCATATATTATTGCGTATCGCAGCGATGACTTCCAGACGGGTCGGGTCCGGATTCACATCGATCAGGCCTTTTGCACACATCACCATCCCGGGGATACAGAAACCGCACTGCACCGCACCTGCCCGGCCAAATGCATATGCATAGACCTCCTGCTCCCGCTTTGATAATCCCTCGACTGTTACAATTTTCTTCCCCTCTAACTTAGAAAGCATCGGGATACATGCGCGTGTCGCCTTCCCGTCCACCAGAACCGTACAGGTGCCACATGCGCCCTGACTGCATCCGTCCTTGACAGATGTCAGCCTTAAATCGTCCCTTAAGAAACGCATCAGTTTTTTATCCTGTCCGGCCTGATAATCCTTTCCGTTTACATGAACAGTTATCATGATATTACCTTCCTTTCTTTCATAGAGTTTCGCAAGCGAAACCCGCGCCTGCGGCGGCCGTCCGTCGGTTCCGGACCTTATTCCTGCAAATCATTTTTTTGATCGATATCTTTTAATTCCTCTGGCTGCGCCTCCACATATCTGACTTTTTCCTGTAGTCCTGACATGATCTGTCTTCCTCCGTTATCGCCTGTCAGGTTACGCAGGTCGTCAAAAAATGCACGGTCCCACAGTACCGGGTTTCCCGGCCTGCCCGGATTTCCCGCGCAGATGATCCGACCTTTATGCACGCCTGCCATATTCAAAATTTTCTGTATTGTGGCCGTCTTTAAATTTGGCTGGTCACAGACCGAGAACAGAACTCCCTCGATATCCGGATTCTGCCTCAGGCATTCTTCAAGGCCAAGCAGGATAGAACGGGAGATGCCGAGCTCCGGCTCTTTGTTGATTACAGTCCTGATCCCCTGTCTTTCTGCCTCCTCTGCTATTGCCTCATACCCCGTCACCAGATACTGCGGATAATCCTGGAATGCACACATCCGTTCCAGCGTATGCCGGTACAGCGGCTTTCCAGAAACGACCGCCAGCAGTTTGTTTTCTCCGAACCGTACACTTCTTCCCGCGGCAAGTATGATGACCGCGTATTTCCTGCGCATATGGTCAAACCTTGTCACGGCTTCCAGCACGCCTCCGCCGACAGACCTTGCCTTGTCGGAAATGGTGAAGCAGTGGAATGTTTCGCACCGCGCATCGATATCTCCGATCTTCAGATTTTCCCATACCCGGACCCCGGGCTGGAGCATGCCCCTGACAATACCATCCATCTTCGCACAAACTTCTTTTCCGCCAGTCAGTGCCACGGCCTGCCCTTTTTTCACGACATCGCCGATTGACACAAGAGGTTCGATTACGCCCTCGGCACTTGCACGGATCAGGCGTTCTGTCGTGTATCCCCCGACATTTCCCGGTACACCTGTATTGGGAATGGCACTGCCTTCGTAAATCGTATCGCCCAGCGTATGCCCCCGCTTTGTCTCAACGACACAGTGGCAGTCTTCCCCCGCCGTAAAGCCGGGGCCGACACCGATAACTAACGGTGCGTCTGTAATTTTTGTCCCTAAATTTTTCTTTGCAAGAATCGCGTCTATGATTACATCGGGCTGATATCCATCCGCTATCCGGGCACACGGGTCTACAATGACCGGGATATCCCCCGCCTCCATGATGGTGAGTGCCTCTTTCATTGAGGATACAAGAACACCTCTCATATCTTCAACGACTGCCTCCCCTTCATAAACGGCTCTGGACAGTGAAACCATCCTGCGTACAGTCAGAGGGACCTCTATCTCCGTCATAATGATCTGATGCCCGCTGCGGTACAGGCGGGAGGCTATCCCTGTTGCCAGATCACCTGCCCCCTTGATTAGTATTTTCATTTCCTGCTGCCTTCCTCTTGTTTTAATGACTTTATTGGTTACTGTTCCCCCGGGCCAGTACCGTGATTCCTGTATGCCCCTGTGCTTCTGCCAGACGGCAGATCCGGTATGCTGTCTGTTCCCTTTTCGTGTTGTCTGCTTTATTCAGAATAACCCGGTATTCCATATATGGCAGAACGCCTTTCCTGCCGCCTCTGCAATCAAAAGCCAGTTTTGCAAGATCACGTTCTTTAACCGGGTCAGTTGTCTTCATATCCAAGATTTCCGCCGCGGTACCTGTCCTGAAACAAACCTCCGAAAGAGGCCTTCCGACCGCGTCCAGACCATATACACAGAGTACATGGGTTGTTTCTGGCAGGATCACCGGTTCATGGTCAGCCGGCACCTTCATCGGAAGTTTTTTCGCACCGTCTGCTTCGATCAATACCGGATACCCAAGTGTCAGCAAACGGTCTAAAAACTTTTGAGGCAGTGCCTTTATTTTCCCATGTTCTGCCGGCAGGCCGGCCCACACCATTCCTTCTGCTTTCAGTATCTGTACCGCCTTCTCTTCGGACGGCTCCGTAAGAAACCACGGCCTGTCTTCTGCCAGCATATGGGTCGAAGTCGTTACTATGACAGGAATCTTCCTTTTCCGGTATTCCTCCGCCATTGTTCTGATTAGCGTCGTTTTACCGCCGGCCCCCGTGACGGAAATAACCGGGTTTTTACTGTTTATATGCAGGGCTTCTGACAGAGAGTTCTGTTCTGTCAGAAGCCCTTCCTCATAATTCTTTACCATAAACGATATCCTTAATCTGCTTTTAACGATCTGAACAGTCATCAGGAGTCCCCTGGTGAGTCACATCTGCGGCCTATGAAATACCGCGCGGCACGTACTGGCCGGTTTTCTCTGCTATGATTTCTCCATTCTCTGCGGCCAGCTGCCCCCTCAGGAAAACCTTTTCGGCACGTCCTTTGATTGTCGTGCCCTCCATCGGGCAGTAGTCGATATTCGTCTGTTGGTGTTCTTTCGAAATCGTCCACTCCGTTTCTGGATTCCACACCACAATGTCTGCATCGCTTCCCGGTGAAAGTGTGCCCTTCTGCGGGTACATACGATACAGTTTTGCCGGATTCTCCGAAAGATATTTACACATCTGTTCCAACGTAATCCGCCCTTCATTTACCCCGAACTGGTAGATCAGTGCAGGACGTTCTTCCCCGCCCGGCATTCCGCACGGTGTTTTGGAAAAGTCCTCAGCTCCCATGTTCTTCTGTGCGGTATCGAAGCTACAGTGGTCGGTACAGATCGTCTGTATCCGCCCTTCCGAGAGTGCCTCCCATAGAACCTGCTGGTTCTTCTTTTTACGAAGCGGCGGGGCAATCATGTATTTACGCCCCTCCCCGTCGGGAAGGAAATACTTACTTTCATCCATCAGCAGGTACTGCGGACATGTTTCTACATATACCGTCTGCCCGTCTTCCCTTGCATGCTGGATCTCACGGTAGCCCTCCGCAGAGCTTAAATGTACGACTATGACCGGTGTATCTACGCATTTTGCAATTTTCAGCAGACGGTTGATTGCTTCTGCTTCTGCTGCAGGCGGCCTTGTGCCCGGATAGTCCGCCGTGTCGAGACGGTTCCCTTTTTCCTGAAGGACCTCATTGAGTCTCGCGGCTATGATACCATTGTTTTCACAGTGTACGCCTGCGATTCCCCCCAGTTCTTTCAGACGGGTCAGAATCTCATACATCGTCTTATCATCTACAATCATGTTGTCGTATGTCATATATAATTTGAAAGAAGGAATGCCGTCAGCCACAACCTGGGCGAGCTCCTCGCTCACCTTTTCATTCCAGTCGGAAATTGCCAGATGAAATGCATAGTCACAGGAGGACTCACCGTCCGCCTTTTTATGCCAGTTATCGAGAGCCTCTTTCAGAGACTCTCCTTTATTCTGGGTTGCAAAATCTACGATGCATGTCGTACCGCCTGCGATCTCGGCCTTTGTTCCCGTGTCAAATTTGTCCGCGGTTATGGTGCCGCTGACTTCCAGCGCCATATGGGTATGTGCGTCGATAAAGCCGGGGAACAGATACTTTCCTCTGACGTCCTCTATCTCGGCATCCCGAAATTCCAGATCTTCTCCTACTGCCAGAATTTTTTCCCCTTTTACGAGGATATCCAGCTGTTTCATTCCTTCTCCGCTTACAATTGTGCCGCCTTTAAACAAACGTTTCATAACCATTCCTTCTTTCTGTCATTGCACTTTTGTTTCCTGTTGATTATGCCGTATACCGTCCCTGCTTATTTTTATACAAGCAGGTAGGGGTATTCACGAATGACTGTTTCGATCAGATTCTGAAGTCCTTCCGGAAGCTTTGTCTCTTCTCCCTTAGTCCATGTGAAGGTCTCTCCAAGATATCTGACTTTGCAGCTTACCTTTTCTTCATCTAATACAGTGAAGCCCTGATTTTTGCTGTCTTCCATGTCTTTTTCTGATGCAAATAATGTAAATTTATCCAGATATGGTGCGCTGTCATATGGGCAGAAGCTTCTGCAGTTGCCGCATTCGTTGCACATGTAATCTACGTGGATAATCTGGTGTTTTTCCATTCCCGGAACCCGTATGGAGAGGTTCGCACGGTTTGGACAGACTTCTGCACAATTCTCACAGATGCTGGAGCATCCAAGGCAGCGCCCGGTCTCTTTTGTGCCTTCCTCTGTTTCCTTGAGGACACCTCTTCTTGCATAAACCTTTGCCTCATCTGCCTGTTTATCAAAGTCTCTTGTAAGTGTCTTTCCGATGATGGCTTCGGCTGCTTTCTTTCCGTCCCGGATTCCTTCCACAACTGTAGCCGGCCCGCCTAACGCGTCTCCCGCAATATAGACATCTGCCTGGTTCGTCTCACATGTTTCTTCATTTACAAGGGCTTTCCCGCGCTCATTTACATGGATTCCATTTGCCTGATAGAAGTCTGAAGGTACTTTTTCACCGACTGCAACGATCACTGTGTCCGCCGGTACCTCGCGGATTTCTTCGGTCTCCACGACACCACGTCTTCCCGATGCATCGAAATCACCGAGTTTCATCACTTTGCATGTCAGCATTCCGTCTGATAGTTTCACCGGTGCAAGCAGTTCCTTGAAATCCACACCGTCTTCCACTGCCATCAGTAATTCTTCCTCATCGGCCGGCATGTAGCGTTTTGTCCTTCTGTATACAAGGGAAACATTTTCTACGCCCTTCGTGCGTTTCGCCGCCCTTGCAGTATCCATTGCCGTATTTCCGCCGCCGATAACAACTACATTTTTCCCGATATCGAGGCGTCCGTTTGTGTCTTTAAATTGTGCAAGGAATTCGAGCGCATTAACGGTCTCTCCCTCTTCCAGCTTCAGGGTTCCCGGTACAGACGCGCCGACTGCCAGCACTACGGCTGTATAGCCCTTTTCCTTTAATTCCTGTACACTTTCGATTCTGACATTATAGCGGATTTCCACACCTGCTGCTTCCAGAATCGCAGCATCTTTATCGATTGCCACGCCGGCAATCCTGAACTCGGGTATTACATGGCGTACGACTCCGCCCAGGGAATCGGTCTGTTCAAATAAGGTCACTTCCATGCCGCCGCGTCTTAAGAAATAAGCTGCTGCCATTCCTGCCGGACCGCCGCCGACGACTGCTGCTTTCCCTTTTTCCGTCACGTTCACAGGAGTCACTGTTCTCAGCCAGTCTGCATAGCCGTTTTCAGCAGCCTCCAGTTTCATTGCGCGGATATGTACGGGTTCCTCATAGAAATTACGGGTACATTTGCTCATACAATTGTGTGCACAGATTGTTCCTGTAATAAACGGGAGCGGGTTTTTCTCTGTGATGACACGCATTGCTTCTTCATATTCACCTGCACTGACTAACTGCAGATATGTTGTGATATCCTGGTGGATCGGGCATCCTTCCTTGCAAGGTGCTACAAAACAGTCCAGAAGAGGTACCTGCTGTTTCATTTTGCGGGACGGCAGCGGTTTTACGGCTTTCAGGTGGTGGGAGCTTACTTTTGCCTCCTCTGCGAGGATTTTTGCCGCTTTAGCGCTGACGCCTGTAAATACGTCGTTTTCTTTCTCCAGTATCTGTGCGATCTGGGACATTCTCTGGTATCCGCCCGGTTTCAGCAGCGTTGTTGCCACGGTTACCGGCCAGATTCCCGCATCTACGATTCCCCTGATATTATAGAAGTCCGCACCGCCGGAATAGGAAATTCTCAGTTTTCCGTCAAATTCCTCTGCCAGCCTGGCCGCCAGTGAGATGGACAGTGGGTACAAGGATTTACCGGACATATACATCTCTTCACTTGGAAGTTCGTTCTGCTTTACATCAACCGGGAACGTATTCGTGATCTTCACTCCAAATTCCAGACCGCACTCTGCACAGACATCCATCAGGCGGGTGAGCATCGGCACTGCATCTTCGTACTGAAGGTCATCTTTGAAATGGAAGTCGCCGAACGCGATGTAATCGTATCCCATCTCATCCATCGTCTTTCTTGCGAATTCGTATCCTAATAATGTAGGGTTACATTTGATAAAGGTGTGGAACCCTTTTTCCGTAATCAGGTACATGGCGATCTTCTCGATCTCCTGCGGCGGGCAGCCGTGGAGCGTGGAGATGGTCACGGAATTACAGATTTCTGACTGGATTGACTCAATGTCTTCCTTCGTCACTTTTTTAAACCGGTCTGCATGGTCCAGCAGATACTGCCTGCATGACTGGAATACTTCGGAATCCTTCGCATCCTTCATCGTATTCAGGAACTGGTCGATCTTCGGAGACTGAATCCCCTGCAGGTCGTAACCCACACTGATATTAAACTGGAATCCGTCCATACTTCCCAGATCATATTCCTTTGCCATAACTTTCAGAAGGAACCATGCCTTGATATACTCTTCCATTGCCTGCGGGACATACAGCTCTGTTGACCACTCGCAGTTATAGCACTCATCATCCGCTTTGATACATGGTTTGCTTACACATGCAGAAAGCTCCGCGCCGTCCATAATCTGCACGGTCTTCAGTTCAAAGAAACGGCTGCCCGTATAATAAGCGGCCACAATATTCTGAGTCAGCTGGGTATGCGGTCCCGCCGCCGGTCCCACCGGTGTCTCCAGCGGACGTCCAAAAATGGTCCTGTTAAACTTCGCATCCGCCTTATACGCATCATGCTCTCCGAATACAGTACCGTATTTCTCATGCTCTGTCATAATCCAATCCAATAACTGCCCGAAAGACATCGGGGTCATAATATCACTCATCTGTAAAAACCTCCTATATAATCTGAATATTCTGAAAATGGGGGTGCAAAGGGGTCAGACCCCTTTGAAAAACTACCCATTAATTCGCTTCCAAAGGGCTCCTGACGCTTCCTGGCAGTCAGCCATTACTTTTTCTTCATCGATCCCCTGCAGTTCACGGTCCTTCATCAGGACTTTTCCGTTTGCAACTGTTGTAACAACTTTGCTTCCGTTCATCCCGAACAGGATGTGTCCGTTTGCGTTATCTGCCCCGAGTGGTGTCAGCGGATTGTAATCTACAATGATGACATCCCCGGCTGCGCCTTCTTTCAGGACGCCGAGCTCCTGTTTGAAGTAGCGGTTTGCGATCTTCGCATTATTGTAAAAAAGCATCTGCGGTACTTCTCCCCATGCTGCATTCGCGTCACAGAGGTGGTGCTTGTGCAGGACATTGGCAACTTTGAAGGATTCTGTCATATCGTGGGTGTATCCGTCGGTTCCGAGTCCTGTCAGTATCCCGCGGTGCACCAGTTCCATTGTCGGAGGGCATCCGCAGGCGTTGCCCATATTGGATTCCGGATTATGTACCACCATTGTATTTGTGTCCCTGATCAGGTCCATCTCATGTCCGTTGATATAGATACAGTGGCCGAGCAGTGTCTTCTCCCCAAGAATATCCCAGTCCATCAGACGGTCTACGATTCTCTTTCCGTAATGTTTCAGGCAGTGGTGCAGGTCCTCGATTCCTTCCGCTACATGGATGTGATAGCCTGCCCCGTCCGGTTTGTTTGCCGCCGCCAGTTCCATCGTCTCGTCAGAGATGGTAAACTGTGCATGCATTCCCATCATACCGGCTATCATGCCGCTGTCATCCTTCTGTGCATATCTGATGAATTCTGCATTCTCCATGACGGAATCTCTTGCCTTATCCTTCCCGTCCCTGTCCGAAATCTCATAGCACAGGCAGGAGCGCACGCCCGTCTCCTTCGCCGCCTTTTCAATATGAAAGAGCGAATCCCTGATGGAACCGAAACTCGCATGGTGGTCGAAGATCGTCGTGACACCATTCCTGATACAGTCAATATACGTTGCCATAGCACTTAAATATGTGTCCTGAAGTGTAAGGTTCCGGTCAATTGTCCACCACATGCCGTCCAGAATGTCAAGAAATCCTTTCGGATCATATCCCTTTACAGAAAGACCTCTCGCAAATGCGCTGTAGATATGTTCATGCGCATTGATAAATGCAGGCATGATCACCTTTCCCCCTGCATCAATAAAGTCCGCATCCGGATACGCTGCCCTGACTTCTTCAAGGCCCCCCACTTTCTGAATTGTGGTTCCCTCGATCGCCACGGCACCTTTCTCCAGAAACGGATTCTCCCCGTCTCGTGTGATTACCCTTCCATTTCCTAAAATCAGCATACTTTCTTCTCCTTTTCTTCTTTCATGAATTCTGTTGAAGCTGTCCAGGTATACAAATTCTACAAGGGTGTTACTTTCCTTGCACGTCGCACTATATTTTGTATATTTGTAAAAACAGCCCTTTCTTTTTCGAACAGATATTTTGGACTGCTTTTGTTGTCTATAGAATACCATTAATATAAGATAATTGCAATACAAATCCTAAATAATTTTTAGGCAACCTAAAAAATTTTTAGAAAAAGTATTGATTTATATTTTTTTTATGCTATGATGGGTTTAAGGGCGAGGTAATTCCTCAACCAGGAAGCAGCAAAATACGCGAAAGGAATGATGACTTTGAGCCAGAAATTAGAACTACTGAAACAGATCGCACACGGCCTGGCCGTACAGTTTGGCAGCTCCTGCGAGATTGTCATACACGATCTGAGAAAGAAAGAACTGGAAAGTTCCATCGTCTACATTGAGAACGGACACATTTCCAACAGAAAGTTAGGTGACGGTCCTTCCAGCGTCGTTTTGGAGACTCTGAGCCGGGACCCCTCACAGATCCAGGACCGTCTCTCTTATCTTACGAAAACGGATGACGGGCGTATTCTTAAATCAAGCACCATGTATATCAGGGACGAGGACAACACGATCGCATACATATTTTCCCTGAATTACGACATCACCGCACTGCTCACTATCGAAACTGCCATCCAGTCATTAATCAGCACCGACACAGAAAAAGAACAGGAAAATGAAAATAACCAGCCGCAAAAAATCACCCATAACGTGAATGAACTGCTCGACACGCTGATCGAACAGGCACTTTCACTCGTCGGCAAACCTGTTGCTTTGATGAACAAGGATGACAAAGTCGCAGTGGTGCAGTACCTCAACAATGCAGGTGCTTTCCTGATCACCAAATCCGGAGACAAGATTGCTTCTCTTTTAGGAATTTCAAAATTTACACTTTACAGCTATATGGATGCGGGCAAATAATCCTGCCACATCCCCGCACCAGAAGGCGGGAAACGGAACAGTCAACAGTTATTTATGAAGGAGGTTTTTCAAACATGGAAACAATCAAATGGGCAGTGAACCATATGCCTAAGACAGACGATGCACAGCTTAAGGTTATGGCACTTTCCGAGGTAGAAAAGGCGAGGGCTTTCCACGAAAGCTTTCCGCAGTACAGCATCACACCGCTTGCAAAGCTTGACAAGATGGCCGGAAGACTTGGCCTGAAAGAAGTTTATGTCAAAGACGAGTCCTACAGATTCGGACTGAATGCATTCAAAGTGCTTGGCGGCTCTTTCGCAATGGCACGCTACATAGCACAGCAGGTCGGTAAGGATGTCTCAGAACTTCCCTATCAGGTACTGACTTCTGAAGAATTGAAAAAAGAGTTCGGCCAGGCAACCTTCTTCACGGCAACAGACGGCAACCACGGACGCGGTGTCGCATGGGCCGCAAATAAACTGGGGCAGAAATCCGTTGTCCTGATGCCGAAGGGCACGACACAGACCCGCCTGAATAACATTCTTGCAGAAGGTGCACAGGCTACGATCGAAGAGTATAACTATGATGAATGTGTCCGTATGGCTGCCGCTATGGCTGCGAAAACGGAAAACGGGATCATGGTACAGGATACCGCATGGGACGGATACGAAGAGATCCCGGCATGGATCATGCAGGGATACGGGACAATGGCAATGGAGGCCAACGAACAGCTGCAGGAATATGGCTGTGAAAGACCGACACACGTGTTTATCCAGGCAGGCGTAGGTTCCCTCGCCGGAGCCGTTCAGGGATATTTTGCAAACCGTTATCCTGAGAACCCGCCGAAAGTGATCGTCGTGGAAGCCGAGGCTGCTGCCTGCCTCTATAAAGGAGCCGCATTAGGAGACGGAAGCATCCAGATCGTGGACGGTGATATGGTAACCATCATGGCCGGCCTTGCCTGCGGAGAACCGAACACAATCTCCTGGGATATTCTGAAGAACCACGTAGATACATTCATCGCTTCACCTGACTGGGTAGCTGCAAGGGGAATGCGTATGCTGGCAGCTCCTGTCAAAGGAGATACCCCTGTCACTTCAGGAGAATCGGGAGCAGCACCGTTCGGCACACTGGCATGCATCATGTGTATGGATGAATATAAAGAGTTAAGAGAACATCTCGGACTGGATGAGAATTCAAGAGTCCTCCTCTTCTCAACAGAGGGCGACACAGACCCTGAAAGATATGAATCTATTGTCTGGGGCGGAAACAACCGCTAAATAATAAGTTTAAACAATAAATCAATTATTTCTATAAATAAAAAAGGAGCGTATAAAAATGGATTTTAACAAGATCAAAGAAGCTGCACAAAACTATCAGGCGGACATGACAAAATTCTTACGGGACATCGTAAGAAACCCGGGCGAGAGCTGTGATGAGAAGGCTCACATCGAACGCATCGCCGAAGAGATGAGAAAACTCGAATTTGACAAAGTTGTCATCGACCCGCAGGGCAACGTTCTCGGATACATGGGAACAGGCGAAAAGATTATCGGATTCGATGCCCACATCGACACCGTGGGAATCGGAAATATTGACAACTGGACTTTCGATCCATATGAAGGATACGAAAATGATGAAGAAATTGGCGGACGCGGCGTTTCTGACCAGTGTGGCGGTATTGTTTCTGCAGTATATGGTGCAAAGATCATGAAAGACCTTGGCCTGTTAAGTGACAAATACACCGTACTCGTAACAGGAACTGTTCAGGAAGAAGACTGTGACGGCCTCTGCTGGCAGTACATCATCAACGAAGACAAAGTACGCCCTGAATTCGTCGTTTCCACAGAGCCTACAGACGGCGGCATTTACCGCGGACAGCGCGGACGTATGGAAATCCGTGTCGATGTCAAAGGTGTTTCCTGCCACGGTTCCGCACCAGAACGTGGTGACAATGCAATCTACAAGATGGCTGACATCCTCCAGGATGTACGTGCATTGAATGAGAATGATGCAGAAGACGGAACCGAAGTCAAAGGCCTCGTAAAGATGCTGGATGAAAAATACAATCCGCAGTGGAAAGAAGCACGCTTCCTTGGAAGAGGAACCGTCACAACATCCGAGATCTTCTTTACTTCCCCGAGCCGCTGTGCTGTTGCCGACTCCTGCTCCGTTTCACTCGACCGCCGCATGACAGCAGGCGAGACATGGGAAAGCTGTCTGGATGAGATCCGCGCACTCCCAAGTGTAAAGAAATACGGCGACGATGTCATCGTTTCCATGTATAACTATGACCGTCCTTCCTACACAGGATGCGTATATCCGATCGAGTGCTACTTCCCGACATGGGTAATCCCGGAAGACCATGCAGTAACAAAGGCACTGGAAGACGCTTATAAGAACCTCTACGGAGAGAGCAGAATTGGAAACGCCGAGACAGAGGCAATGAGAAAAGCACGACCTCTGACAGACAAATGGACATTCTCCACAAACGGCGTATCCATCATGGGAAGAAACGGCATTCCATGTATCGGTTTCGGACCTGGTGCAGAAGCACAGGCACATGCACCGAATGAGAAGACATGGAAACAGGATTTAGTTGTATGCGCTGCTGTATACGCTGCACTTCCGACACTTTACTGCAAATAATTTCAAAGGGGTCAGACCCTTTTGCCCATCAAATTCAGAATATTCTTAAAATTTAGGAGGATTTACTACTATGAAAACTTTACAGGATTATATCGACAAATTGAACGCGCTTAACTTCAAGGAAATGTACAACGGTGACTTTTTCCTCACATGGGAAAAGACAGATGACGAGCTCGAGGCTGTCTTCACAATCGCTGATGCACTTCGTTTTATGAGAGAGAACAATATCTCTACAAAGGTATTCGAGAGCGGGCTTGGAATCTCTCTATTCCGTGATAATTCTACACGTACACGCTTTTCTTTCGCTTCTGCCTGCAACCTGCTCGGTCTGGAGGTACAGGATTTAGACGAGGGGAAATCCCAGGTGGCTCACGGTGAGACTGTCCGTGAAACTGCAAACATGATCTCATTCATGGCTGATGTCATCGGTATCCGTGATGATATGTACATCGGCAAGGGAAATGCATATATGCATGAAGTTGTTGATTCTGTAACACAGGGAAATAAGGATGGCATTCTCGAGCAGAAACCTACCCTCGTTAACCTGCAGTGCGATATTGACCACCCGACACAGGCTATGGCCGACATGCTCCACATCATCCATGAATTCGGCGGTGTTGAGAACCTGAAAGGTAAGAAGCTTGCCATGACATGGGCATACTCTCCTTCTTATGGTAAACCGCTTTCTGTACCGCAGGGAATCATTGGCCTGATGACACGTTTCGGTATGGACGTTGTCCTTGCACATCCGGAAGGATATGAGGTATTCCCGGAAGTAGAAGCAGTTGCTGCAGACAATGCAAAGAAATCCGGCGGTACATTTACAAAGACAAACGACATGGCTGAGGCATTCAAGGACGCCGATATCGTTTATCCTAAG
This sequence comes from Faecalicatena orotica, assembly GCF_003149245.1. Lineage (GTDB taxonomy): Bacteria > Bacillota > Clostridia > Lachnospirales > Lachnospiraceae > Faecalicatena_A > Faecalicatena_A orotica. The sequence goes on from NZ_QGDL01000001.1 coordinate 845,787, forward strand.
AGCTGGGCTCCATTCGCAGCTATGGAAAAACGTACAGAGCTTTACGGAAACGGTGATTTCGAAGGAATCGATAAACTGGAAAAAGAACTGCTTGCACAGAATGCAGAGCACAAAGACTGGGCATGTACAGAAGAACTGATGTCCACGACAAAAGACGGAAAAGCACTCTACATGCACTGCCTGCCCGCAGACATCACAGGCGTAAGCTGTGAGACCGGTGAGGTAGATGCAAGCGTATTTGACCGCTACAGAACCCCTCTTTATAAAGAAGCAAGCTTCAAACCATACATCATCGCTGCCATGATCTTCCTCGCAAAATTCGCTGATCCGGCTGAAGTATTAAAAAAACTGGAAGAAAAAAGCACCCCAAGAGTCTTTGAATAAGCCGTAAGCATTGTATTTATGGTATGATAAGAAAGAAAAAAAATTTAGGAGGTATTTGACATGTTAAATTATGTTGAAACAAAAAACGCACCAGCAGCAATCGGACCATATTCCCAGGGTATCGTAGTAAATGATATCGCATTCTTTTCCGGACAGATTCCGCTTTCTCCTGAAACCGGGAATGTCGTAGGCACAACGATCCAGGAGCAGACAGAGCAGGTTATGAAAAATATAGCCGCTTTACTGGAAAGCCAGAACGCTGAATTCAAAGATGTCGTAAAGACTACTTGTTTCCTCGCTGATATGGCAGACTTCGCAGCCTTCAACGAAATCTATGCAAAATATTTTGTCGGAAAACCAGCACGTTCCTGTGTCGCAGTAAAAGACCTGCCAAAGGGCGTTTTATGCGAAGTAGAGACAATCGCCTATATAGGAAAATAATTCTTTTTACATCATAGGTCGATGAAAAAATCGGAGGAAAAGAAAATGGCAAAAAAGAAACGGATTGTCATCGCCCTGGGGGGGAATGCACTCGGCAATACCCTCCCCGAGCAGATGGCTGCGGTAAAGATTACCGCACGTGCCATTGTAGACCTGATCGAAGAGGGCTGTGAAGTCGTGGTTGCCCACGGCAACGGCCCCCAGGTCGGAATGGTAAACAACGCAATGCTGGCACTGACCCACGAAGACCCGCAGCAGCCGAACACACCGCTGTCTGTCTGTGTGGCAATGAGTCAGGCATACATAGGATACGATCTGCAGAATGCCCTGCGCGAAGAGCTTCTGAACCGCAATATCGATAACATCCCTGTGGCAACAATGATCACACAGGTACGCGTGGATGAAGACGATCCGGCATTTGAAAATCCATCCAAGCCGATCGGACGTTTCTTATCAAAAGAACAGGCTGACAGCATGGCTGAAAAATATGACTACATCATGAAGGAAGATTCCGGACGCGGATACCGCCGTGTGGTAGCTTCCCCAAGACCTCAGGAAATCATCGAGATCGGGACGATCCGTACAATGGTAGAATCCGGTGACCTTGTCATCGCATGCGGAGGAGGCGGTATTCCTGTGACACGCCAGGGAAACCACCTGAAAGGCGCCAGCGCGGTTATCGATAAAGACTTTGCAAGCAGCCTTCTCGCACGCGAACTGGATGCAGATTTCCTCATTATACTGACAGCGGTAGAAAAAGTTGCTGTAAACTTCGGAAAGCCTGAAGTAAAATGGCTGGATCATATAACTGTAGATGAAGCAAAACAATATATGACTGAAGGCCATTTCGCACCCGGTTCTATGCTGCCAAAAGTACAGGCTGCCGTAGAATTCGCAGAATCAAAACCGGGCCGCCAGGCTCTGATCACCTTACTGGAAAAAGCCAAAGACGGAATCCAGGGCACAACAGGTACCAGAATCAGTCAGGCTTAAAGGGGGATTATAGCGTGAAAAAAGAAGTGACCCGCTCAACTATATTTGAACTAAACGGTGTGCCGAGCTTTAAACAGGCGTTTCCACTTGCCCTCCAGCATGTTGTCGCCATGATTGTAGGCTGTGTTACCCCGGCCATACTTGTTGCCGGGGTAGGCGGCCTCTCCGAGAAAGAATCCGTCATCCTCATACAGGCGGCTTTGATTGTATCGGCACTGTCCACACTGCTCCAGCTGTTCCCGATCTTCCGGACAAAATGGCTCGCCATCGGTTCCGGACTTCCAGTCATCATGGGCGTCAGTTTCGCATATCTGCCAAGCATGCAGTCCATTGCCTCGGATTTTGACATCCCGACCATATTAGGAGCACAGATCGTCGGCGGATGTGTGGCAATCCTTGTAGGAATTTTCATAAAGAAAATCCGCCGCTTTTTCCCGCCTCTGATCGCAGGAACTGTCGTTTTTACAATTGGCCTTTCCCTTTATCCGACTGCCATCAACTACATGGCCGGAGGAACCGGAAGCCCTGACTACGGCTCCTGGCAGAACTGGCTTGTAGCAATTATTACATTAATCATCGTAACCGTTTTAAACCACTATGGAAAAGGAATCTGGAAACTGGCATCTATCCTGATCGGTATCATCGGAGGATATATCGTCGCGCTGTTCTTTGGTATGGTAGACTTCACCGCCATCTCACAGGCATCTGCATTCCAGCTCCCAATGCCCCTGCACTTTGGGGTAAAGTTTGAAGTTTCCTCCTGCGTGGCAATAGGCCTGCTGTTTGCGATCAACTCCATTCAGGCAATCGGAGACTTCTCCGCAACAACAAGCGGCGGACTCAACCGTATGCCTTCAGACAATGAACTTCAGGGCGGTATCGTCGGCTATGGTATAACAAATATCCTCGGCGCCCTTTTAGGCGGGCTTCCGACTGCAACCTACAGCCAGAACGTAGGTATCGTGGCAACAACTAAGGTTGTCAACCGCTGTGTACTCGGCCTTGCAGCAGTCATTCTGCTTGTAGCCGGACTGATTCCGAAGTTCTCATCTGTCCTGACCACGATTCCATACTGCGTGCTCGGCGGAGCGACCGTATCCGTATTCGCATCCATCGCCATGACTGGTATGAAACTGATCACCTCAGAGAATATGTCCTACCGGAATACTTCCATCGTTGGACTAGCAGCCGCACTGGGAATGGGAATCTCTCAGGCGAACGGTGCACTCGCAACCTTCCCGGACTGGTTCGTTATGATCTTCGGAAAGTCACCGGTTGTTATCGCAACACTGCTGGCAGTACTGCTTAATATCATTCTTCCGAAGGATAAAGAAACACCACTGGAACCTGCACCGGCAGATGACAAATAATATCTCTCATGTTAAACAGCCCGCGGGCATAAAGAAACAGCCGAAAAAGGATGAAAAATTCCTTTTTCGGCTGCCTTTTTTTAAATCAGCGTCCCTCTAACCGTTTGTGCATCGTCTTTTCTACCGCATTGAGGATATTTTCATATCCTGTACATCTGCACAGGTGTCCGGACAGCAGTTTGCGCAGTTCATCTCTTGTATACTCTTTCCCGGATTCCAGTATCTCCACAGCGCTCATGATTACGCCGGGCGTACAGAATCCGCACTGTACAGCTGTCTCGTCGATGAATGCCTGCTGGATATCTGAAAGTTCCCCGTCCGGCCCCATAAGGCTTTCCAGTGTCCGGATTTCTTTTCCGTCTGCCCAGACTGCCAGATAGATACAGGAGTTAAAACATTCTCCGTCTATGATCACATTACAGGCCCCGCACTCTCCTACCTCGCAGCCTTTTTTGACACTGGTCAGGCGGTAGTCATTCCGCAGCATATCTGTCAGGGACGCCCTGACATCCACCATTGTTTCTCGTTTTTCACCGTTGATCGTGCATCTTACCAGCTTATACTGTATCTCACTCATGAATCACACCTCCCGCCAGTCTGACCGACTCTTTCAAGGCACGTTTGCATAAAACCTTTGCGATATGTTCCCGGAAGGCCTTACTTGCCCTCCAGCTGTCACGCGGGGTAACATCTTCGAGGACCGTATCCCCGATCTTCTCGATCGAATCTGCACTGACTAAAACTCCTCTTCCGGCCTCTTCTGCATGGACTGCACGCATTGGAACCGGTCCTGCAACGCCATATGCAATCCTGACGTCCTCCAGTATGCTCCTGTCATCTGAGAGTTTCACATTAACAGAGCATCCCAGTGTTGCAATATCCATTGCATTACGCATTGCATACTTGATATAGTGTCCGTAATATCCTTCATAAGATGCCTTTGGTATGAGAATCCCTGTCTGGATCTCTGCCGGCGCCAGTGCAACTTTACCCGCTTTGATGTAGAACTCGCGGATCGGCATTGTGCGGATTCCTTCCGGACCTGTCAGTTCTACGACGGCATCCCACGCAAACAGTGTAGCCGCTGAATCTGCGGAGGTCACCCCGTTGCATGTGTTTCCTCCGATTGTACCGATATTCCTGATCTGGGGCCCTCCTACCTTGTCTACTGCTTCCCCGAGCACATTGATATATTTCTGGATAACCGGGTCCTTCGTAATATGGGAAAAACTGGTCAGGGACCCGATCCGGATCGTCCCGTCTTCTTCCATTTTTACACCGCGCAGTTCATCCAGTCCATATATGCTGACCAGTTCCGCACCGGCACGCTTTCCTTCTCTCATCTGCACCAGGACATCACTTCCGCCGGCAATAATCTGGGCTTCTGGGTGTTCTTTAAGCAGCTGTATGGCATGAGGCACGCTTTCGGCCTCGTATAATGCTTTCATATCATACATGTTTTCTTTCCTCCCTTCCGGGGCATTCCAGTGCATCACACTGTCTGCCCCTTTCTATACTAAGCCCTCTTCTTTGAATCGTTTAAACAATATATGCGGTGTCAGCGGAATCTCGTCTACTGCTACACCAGTCGCCTGCAGAACGGCATTGCGGATGGCCGGGGCAACAGAACATACCGGAGGCTCTCCCAGAGCTTTTGTGCCGTATGCACTGGTCGGCTCATAGTTTTCCACAAACTGCCCTTCCAAATGCGGGTGATCCATGAAGGTCGACAGCTTATAATCCAGAAGGTTATTATTCAGCGGTTTACCGGTTTTCTCATCAAAGATCAGTCTCTCGGTCAAACCATACCCGATCCCCATGCTCATGCCGCCATGTACCTGAGCCAGCGCCAGTGACGGGTTAATCAGCTGCCCGCAGTCGTGTACATTGATGATATTCGTAAGCTCTGCCCTGCATGCCGGAATATCGACTTCTACCTCGGCAAACGTGCATCCGAAGGAATAAGCATTGGTTTTCGCCTGATAAGTACTCTCCGCCGTCAGATGACCGTTGTTCGTCAGACTGTACAGCTTCTCCATCGCCAGATCGGCAAGGCTCATCAGAACCTCTCCGTCCCCTCTGCGTATGATTTTGCCATTGATAATATCCAGACTTTCCTTTGTATGTCTCGTCAGCTCCTGTGCGGTATCCAGAATATGGCTCTTTAACAGGGCCGCTGTCTGATTGATGGAAAATCCCGCCATGTACGTCTGTCTGGAAGCATATGCCCCAGTGCCGAACGGCGTAATGTCCGTATCCTGTACCGTCATCACATGGACCTGGTCCACGGGAATACCGAGTGTCTCGGCCGCCATCTGTGCAAATGCGGTGTCAGCCCCCTGGCCGATCTCGGTCTCACCTACCTGCACCTGAATAGAACCGTCCTGATTCAGTACCATACGGCAGGAAGAAGTCTCCAGTGAAATTGGCCATACACCAGTGTTGTACCAGAATGCAGCCACACCGATTCCTTTTCGGACTTCCCCGGTCTGGTTCTCATATTCTTTTACTTTCCTGTCGTAATCTATGTAAGCCTTTCCCTTTTCCATACATTGATGGAAGGTATCATAATAATTAACGTTCTTTGAAAATCCATCCGTATACCCCACCGGCATCAGATATTTCCAGCGGAATTCATATGGTGACATGCCCACGGCCTTTGCCACATCATCCGTGTGGCTTTCCAGTGCAAACATTGCCTGCGGGATACCGTACCCCCTCATGGCCCCGGATACCGGCTTGTTTGTAAATACCGTATAGGCGTCTCCGTCCACATTCGGGCATGGATACAGTTGTGGAAATGCTCCCAGCCCCTTTGCGGCGATACTATGCCCGTGGGACGCGTATGCCCCCTGGTCGGAAAAGCATTCAATCTTCCTTGCCGCAAAACTCCCGTCCGGCCTCACATAAGAAATGATATGCGTACGGACAGCATGGCGTACCCTGTTGGATACAAATGTCTCTTCCCTTGAGACATCCAGCTTCACCAGTCTCCCTCCCACTACTGTGCTTAAATATGCACAGAGAGGTTCGTACAGAATATCCTGCTTGTTTCCAAATCCACCGCCGATATAAGGCTTGATCACCCTGACTTTGCCCCAGGGGATGCCAAGTGCCTGCCCGACAACTCTCCGGCAGATATGGGGAATCTGCGTGGATGATACGACAACAATCCGGCCCTGTTCCATATATGCATAACAGATAAAATTCTCAATATGGCAGTGCTGTACGGTTGGCGTGTCATACCATCCCTCTACCTTGATCAGGCCCGGCTCTTTTCTTGCCTCTTCATAGCTGCCGTTCCGGATCGTCGTATGCTTTAGGATATTATTAGGATATTCCTCGTGAATCTGGGGTGCGGTATCCTCCATTGCCTTCTGTACATCAAGCACAAAGGGCAGTTCCTCGTATTCCACCTTCATCGCACGCACAGCCTGTGCAGCTGCCACTTCATTCTCAGCGACAACAGCCGCGACATCGTCACCATAAAATTTCACATGTTCCTGAAGAAGCAGCCTGTCAGCCACATCCTGATGTGCCGGCTCTGTAGACCAGGGATGCCCTGCCGTCGGGAAGTAATTCTTCGGCACGTCAAAACAAGTCACGACCTTCACAACTCCGGGGATCTTTTCCGCCTCCGAGGCATCCACCGACTTCACAATCCCGTGTGCCACCGTAGAATGCAGGATTCTGACTACATAGGCGCTCTTATCACACAGGTCATCGGTATACTTCGCGCGTCCGGTCACCTTTTCAAAGGCATCCACACGCTTCACACTTTTACCTACTGCATGTTCCCTTTCTTCCATTTTCCCATCTCCTTTTATTTATAAAATCTGTACACCTGCCACATATTTTGCACAGATTTCTCTGTCATCTGAAAAATAGATCATTCTCTCGAGTCGTTTCTTTACATCAAGATCCTGCGGATGTTTCAGGCGCGTATCATCCAGAACGACTGCGTCCAGCTCATATCCCGGCTCAAAACTGCCGACTTTACCGAAGAATTCCCCGCCGCCTTTCGTTGCCATGAAAAAGGCTTCTTCAACTGTCAGAGGCTTTAACGATTCATCCTGTAACCTCCAGCGCAGCTTCGATGCCTGAATGGCATGTGCCATTGCCGTGAAAATACTCTCCGTGGAACCTCCTGCCACGTCACTTCCCATTCCTACATGGACGCCTTCATCCAGAAACTTCCTGACCGGGGCTACACCGGATGCAATATTCATATTGGATTCCGGACAATGGGCAACGAAAACACCGTTTTCCTTCATCCTTGCAATCTCCCTGTCGTCGGAATAAACACAGTGGGCCATCACCGTCGGGCAGTCCGCACCGAATAATCCGAACTTATCATATGCATCACCATAGAATTCAGACCACGGGCACAACTCCTTTACCCATGATATCTCACCCGGGTTTTCTGACAAATGTGACTGTAACGGCAGACTATAGCGCATCTGTATCATCTTCAGTTTCTCCATCAGCTCATCCGTACAGCTCGGTGTAAAGCGCGGTGTCAGGATTGGTTTTGTATGCTTATACTTCTTATGCAGAACATCCTTGATCCATTCCACCGTTTCCGCCGCAGATTCCTCTGCCGATGCCTCCCTCAGATAATCCGGGCTGTTCCTGTCCATATTCACTTTTCCAACCATTGTGTCGAGTCCCGCTTCTTCGAGCATATCCATCAGAAGCAGCGTGGCCTGCCTGTGTATCGTCGCAAAAATACAGGCCCTCGTAGTTGCACTCTTCTTCAAATTCTCAACAAAGATCCCGTAAGCTTTGCGTGCATACTCCATATCACAAAACTTGGATTCCTCCGGAAATGTATTCGTCTCCAGCCATTCCAGAAGCTCCATATCCATCCCCAGTCCGCGGAATGAATACTGCGGCGCATGCACGTGCAGGTCCACCAGTCCCGGGATAATCAGCCGGTCCCCGTAATCCTCGACCGGGTATCCTCCGTATTCGAACGGCAGTGTCTTATAAATCCCCCTTACCACGCCATCCTCACACACGAGATAACTGTTCTCACATACCTCAAGTTCTTTCGCGCTCTTACTGTAGATCAAGTTTCCTTTCAAAATAAAAATAGATTCATTCATCTGCTGACGCCTCCTTCCTTACATCCCTGTGCCCACAAGTAACTACAGAGATGCCTCTGCAGATACTTATAGTCAACTATTCCGGTAGTTGGTAGAAACGTTCACCCGATTATGAACCTATATAAGTATTAGTAAAATTTGATATATTTTTTGTTAATTTTATCCTAACATTTATTAAAATTGATGTCAACCAAATTTATTTTTAAAACCGCAAGAAAGATTAAACATATCCCCCTAATTGCGGCTATAATAATAGTCTGGAAGGAGGGAATATGTATGCCTGTCCAAAATATTCAGAATATTATTTCAACAATTGATTATCTGGAGGCACATCTAACTGATTGTCCGAACCTTGATATGGCCGCGGAAGCGCTCCACTATTCCAAATATCATCTACACCGGATGTTTACGGATACTGTGGGCCTTACTATCCACGAATATGTTTTGCGCAGGAGGCTTACGGAAGCCGCAAAGCTGCTTGTTTTTTCTGATAAACCGGTTCTTGATGTGGCGATGGCGGCAGGTTACGGCAGCCAGCAGGCATTTACTAAGATTTTTACGGCCATGTACAAGCTTCCACCAAATAAATACCGGGAAAATGAGAAGTTTTATCCCTTGCAGCTTAAATATAAATTAGAGGGGAGTTATCATATGCTGGACAACCGGGAGTTTACAGAACAGGATATTGCATTTGCTAAAGAAAAGGACATTCCCTGCTGGATGGAGCTGGTACGGCTTGTGGTCGATGGTTTTCCGAATCTGGATGAAGAAGAATATATCCATGTCCTGAGAGAAATGATCCGAAAAAGGCAGGCCCTGATTTTAAAGGATGGGGACACTGCCATCGGGATTATGATTTTTTCTAAAAACAGCGGCAGTATTGATTTCATGGGTACCCACCCTCTTTATCGGAAAAAGGGGATTCCAAAGGCATTTCTTGATAAGGTCATGGGGGAACTGCTGAAGGGGAAGGAAATCAGCATCACAACCTACCGCGAAGGCGACCGGGCAGATACAGGGCACCGCAGTGAGATTAAAGAACTCGGCTTTGCAGAGGCGGAGCTGCTTGTGGAGTATGGTTATCCAACCCAGCGTTTTGTCCTGAAATGAAGCAAAACATATGTGCCACCGTAGATTTACCGAAACCTACTTGAACTTAAAAATCAAAGACAGCAAGGAGCACTACTATGAATGAGCAACAGAAACCATCAAAAGACAAAGAGATAGCAAAAGACCCGGTCCCCTTTCCTGATGAAGTCATTCATCTGGAAGAGACCATGCAGAAACTGGATACCGCGCTTAAAAGAGCCGAAGAGGATGTCAGCCGGATTGACACGGAATACAGGGATTCCAAAAGGTATATGGCGGAATACAGAGGGGAAATCGACCCTCATGAAATGTTTCAAAACGAACTGCTTCTCAGGCAGACAGACCGTACAGGTGCCTTTGCCGTGAGTGTCCGGGACAGGCTGGCAAAGTTGAAGAAATCCCCTTATTTTGCAAGGATCGATTTTCAGGAGGAATCAAAAGAAGCCGACCGGTTATATATCGGACGTTTTACATTCAGATTTGAAGAGGAAATGCTAGTCATTGACTGGCGCGCGCCCGCTGCCGGCATGTTTTATGATTATGAACCGGGACCGGCGGGTTATGACGCACCAACGGGCAGGATTGACGGGAAACTTATCCGGAAAAGGCAGTTTAAAATCAAGGACGGCATTATGGAATACGCGCTGGAAAGTGCCTCCCATATACAGGATGACATTTTACAGCGGGAGCTTTCCCATACTTCGGATGAAAGAATGAAGTCCATCATCTCGACCATTCAGAAGGAGCAAAACCAGATTATCCGCAGTGAAAATACAGGAACAATGATTATACAGGGAGCGGCGGGTTCCGGAAAGACTTCTGTCGCCCTGCACCGGATTGCCTTCCTGCTCTATCGGTTCAGGAACCAGCTGAATTCCCAAAATGTCGCCATCATCTCCCCAAATAAAGTATTCGGAGACTATATCTCCGGCGTCATCCCTGAACTTGGGGAGGAACCGGTCTATGAGCTAAGTTTCCCGGATATTGCGGAAATCCAGCTTCAAAATACACTCCGTTTCGAGCCGGATAAGGACCCGCTGGAATCGGAAGACAGGGCGTGGGCACAGCGGGTACTGTTCAAATCTACTGCCGGTTTTGTCCGGTTGATGAATACATTTATGGAGACACTGCCCGAGAGGATATTTTCGCCTGCGGATTACACATTTGGCAGGTTTAACGCGGACAAAAGCTGGATACAGAAGCGTTTTCTGGCATACAAAGCATACCCGGTTAAACAGAGACTTGCAATGACGGCAGAGGATATCCGCAGCCATTTTGAATCCGGCAACATCATGGGAGACCCCCTGCCTGGAAAAAGACAGATTCTGAAAGCACTCACTTCCATGCTCACAGTTAAAACACCGATTTCTCTATATCAATATTTTTATAAAAGCATAGGGAAACCCGAACTCCTGTGCCTGCCGGCAAAAAAGACGCTGGAATGGGCCGATGTCTTCCCGTTCCTGTATCTGAACTCAGAATTTGAAGGGTTAAAAGAAAGTCGGAGCACAAAGCATCTGGTTATCGATGAAATGCAGGACTACACCCCCATACAGTATGCCGTGATCAACAAAATCTTCCCATGCCGGAAAACCATTCTCGGGGACTTCGGCCAGCTTCTGAATCCAAACCACTCTCACACTCTAAATGACCTGTTGGACCTTTATACAGATGCCCGGTTTACAGAGCTGAAAAAAAGCTATCGTTCTACATACGAGATTATCACTTTTGCAAAGCGCATCCTAAACACGGACTCACCTGAACCGATTGAACGTCACGGAGATGCACCGGACGTTATTTACTGCGGCAGTAAAGAGGAAGAGCTTAGGGAAATTTCAAAGGCCATTCAGGATTTTTACCACAGCGGACATACATCAATGGGTATCATACTGAAAACGAACAGAGATGCCAGAGAGCTTTTTGATATGCTGCCGCCGAAACCGGAAGTTCACCTGATCACGCCGGAAAGCAGCTGTTTTCAGAACGGTGTGTCCGTCATATCTGTTCAGATGTCGAAGGGGCTGGAATTCGACGAGGTAATCATTCCTGATACAGACCAGTCCCGCTATTTCACGGACTATGACAGGAATCTCCTTTATATAGCCTGTACCCGGGCGATGCACCGGCTGACACTGCTGTACACAAAAGAGCTCTCAGCTCTGATTCCCGACAAAACCGCATAACCTGAAACACGGCAGGCGGCGCTTAAGCTCACAGAAAAGTCTGTAAACTGTAACGCCGCCTGTTTCACTGTTACTGTTTTCCGCCTTGGTTTACGCAGTGACTGCCTCTGTCTGCTCATGTTGTCCTTCTGTGTTTCTTATGCTTCTTATATTCCTTCAGCTCATTACGCAGCATTTTCCGAAGCTCTTTTTTGCTCATCCCCTGTGCCGCCTTTGCATAAATCCGAAACTGTTCCTCCCCATTTTCCAGATCTGACACGATCTTTTCTGCGCTTATTCCCAATTCCATATGGTACTTCTCAAACATATACTTCGAATAGACGTTGCTGACTTCATACCCGCGTACCTCAAGGTCTTCTACGGCACAGCGGATCGCCGTAAGCTCCCGGTTCCCTCCCGTGACAGCCAGAAAGTACTGCCCCTTCTTACTCATGATGATCCGCCAGATAATGTGTCTGACAGCATAGGGCACATTATCCTTATCGCTCTCAAAAACAAATCCCACCGCGGAATTTTCCTCATAAATCAGAGGGTACCCAATATATTCAGAAGCCGGTTTGCATAAGATTCCCTCATACTGTCCAAACAGCTTTGCATATTCCCTGCAGCTGCTCTTCGTGTCATCATAATAGACCGTGCACCAGTTCATAAATCCTCTCCCTTCATTACTCCTTTTATAATATATGAGAAGAAATATCCGCACATTCTAATATAATCACAGTTCTGTGAATAAAATATCAAGCATAACCAACGTTGAAATCTGTAATGAACCTACATAATTATAACCGATGCAATCTATTGTTGGAAATTCTATTATTTCAGAGCACAAGTTTTTATAATTTCCAGTATTACCTCCGGTAAATAGTACAGTCTTTGCCTTTTTATAGTTTGCCTCTTGAAGCAATCTAAACACATCTTGATCGTTCCCCTCAAAATCAAATGCAATTACCATAGCCGTTTTATCCAAGCGGGCTATTTGCGTTTTAATCATATCTGTACCTGTAAGCATAACCACATTGTACCCTTCCTGCATGAAACGCAGGGCGGTTTCCTTTACAGAAAACTCAGAGCTCTCTTTTCCACAAACTAAGACTCTTTCAGAACATTTGATCTTTTTTAGAATTTGCCCCAATTTTTTATTATCAATATTACTGCATATCTCGATTAATAATTCTTGGTATACACGGCAAATTTTGTAGGTATTCTGGTTCGCAGTTTCTCCATAATTTCTAAAAGCTGCTTCATATTGATATCTTAATTCCTTATATCCATGATAGCCACACTTTTGTGCAAATCTAGAAAGTGATGCTTTTGATACATACAATTTGTTTGACACAGCTTTGGAGGAAAAATCTATTTTTTCCTGGTTATAAAGAAAGAAATCACCTATTTTTTCTTCTACTGATGTAAAGTTTTCATAATGTTCCTTAATATTCGACAGAACAGAGCTATAATAATATGCCATTTTATCACTCTTTCTATAAATATCTCATTAAAATTTCCTTGCTTTTAACCAGCTCATCATACGTACTATGATACAACTCCATCATACAAATCCCCTGATAGTTAACATCCTTTAATGCCTTACAAAAACTCCTCCAGTCAATCGTTCCGGCCCCTACTGCAAGATGTTCATCTTTTGAACCATGATTGTCATGAAGATGGAGATGTCTTAACCATTTATTGCACTTTAAAATTTCATCTGACACATTATGACTTGTGAGATATCCATGCCCGGTATCATATACAATATAAAGATTTTTCTCATCTACATCCCTGATATAACGTTGTAATTGTTCTGCATTTTGTATTAACATATTATCCGTTAAATTTTCTGTGTAGACTAAAATATTATACTTTGCTGCAATTTGACATGCTTTTTTCATTGTCTCCACCGAAAGTTTCCACATTTTTTCATATACTTCTGTGTGTGTCTGCCTTGATCCATCCTTATGCCTTATAGAAATATGCATCAACTTTCTGCTTCCACAATGCATTATTATTTCATGTCCGTTGAATGCTTTAATATATTTACAGCAATTTTCAAACTCATCCAAAATAGCATTTTGCAATATTATATTTTCTTCCGACAGATTAAAATCAGAAATATGTACCAGTACTTTGGTTTTATACATATCAACTAATTCGAAGATTGCCTGATTATATGAAGTAGTATCAATATGCCGCATATGCTCTGAGTATGTCACCTCAATAGCCTGAAATTCATTCGTTTTAAGCAGCAGCTTTCCCAACTCCAGAATTTCATTTCTGCTATGACGCATGCTTATATTAAAACCATAATTCATTCCAAATTCAGCTCCTTAAACAATTCTGTTTTTACTGTAATAATATTGGTAAATACAATCCCTTTCATCCCAAGTTGAATTCCTTTGTCGATATTCTCTTTTTTATCGTCTATAAAGATACCTTCTCCGGGATCTAAATGATATTTTTCAAAAAGAGCTAAATATATCTTTGAATCAGGTTTATTGGAGTGAACCTCATAAGAAAATACACTGCCGTCAATAAGTTCGAAATCTTTAAACTTATCAAATATTTGTTCTTTCCATTCCTTCCCCATCGTAGATAGAATATATACTGGAATTTTATATTCTTTCAATTCTTTAAGCATCTCCCAGCTTTCATCCATATAAGTGGTAAGTTCCTCCCAATGATTGACTGTTCTTTTTATTTCCTTTATATGGCTTGGGAATCGCTTACCATATATACCAATCAGTTCTTCATTGGTGTACATCCCTTTTTCATACTCTGCAAACTCTGGCTGATGGAATACTTCACTAACGAGTTGTTCCGCAGTATCTTTCTCATAAATCTGTTGTAAATACTCTCTGTGTGTCGCTTTTAAAAGAACATTTCCAATATCAAATACAACATACTTTGTCTGTGAATTATTATTCATCGTCCCCATTCTGTCGTTCCGCTTTTCCGCTCCTTATTCCATCAATCCCGGCTTTTTTTACAGTTTCTGCAAGGCTTAATAAATCCATTGTTCCTTTTGACATAAGCGCTTCTACCAGCATGGGCAGGTTTAGACCTGTTACGATTTCTGCTGCATGACTTTTCTGTGCTATCATGAACGAGGCATTAAAAGGCGTGCCGCCGAACAAGTCAACCAAAAATAAAACACCATCCTCCGAATTCAGTTCTCCAACTGCTTCTTCAAGTTTTATCTTTAGCATCTGTCCGTCCTCATTCTCAAAAAATGGCACCGCCTTAACGTTTTCTTGTTTTCCAAAGATCATTTCTGCAGAATCAAGTAATGACTGGGCTGCCTCCTTATGTGTAACTGCTATAACTCCTATACTCATTCGATTGCTCCTTCATCTAACATATCCTACTTCCAATCCGACGTAAAGTACCCATTTTCCTGAATTTTTTCTAGGCTTTCCCAGAACATAATAGAATTTTTTATTCCCACGACCCGGTCTACATAAGGCCATCTAAAGAATTCATACGTTGCTGTCCCTTGATAACCAATGTCCTTTAAAGCCCTGATGATACTAATCCATTCTAAATTGCCGAAGCCTATAGGCAAATGTTGATCTTCCTTTCCATTATTGTCATGTAAATGTACTTCAAATAGTTTACTACCCATTCTCCTGATGGTCTCCGGTATATCCACATGATCAAGATTGGCATGCCCACTGTCCAAGCAATATCCGACATTGTCTAAGGCAACTCCTTCAACCAGGCCAATTAATTCTTCTACATTGCTATAAAAACGACCCTGGAATAAATTTTCAACAGCTATTTTTATATCATATTTGGCTGCTAATTTTCCAAAATGGCGAAGATTCTCAATTAGCATGGCATGAGTTTTTTCTCTCCCCCATTTATCAACAGCTTTTTGATGAGCTATTTTGTTGCATTTAAAGCCCCCTTCACCATATGTTCCCGGATGAACCACAATACTGCCTGGTTTACAATCCGCAAAAATCTTCAGTGTTCTTTCCATATAAAATCTTACTTTATTTTGTGATTCGTCATAACAATCCAGTACTGATCCGACAAAATGAAACGATGACATTTTGATATCCATTTCTTTCATTCGCCGCGATAATATTTTTGCAAATAGGATATCGTCTTCATCAGACTGGGGATAAACGTCGTCATTGCACCAAGTATTAAAATATTTAATTCCAAGTGATTTCATTAATGTAAATGCTTCTAATGCCCGTTTTTCAGAAAACATTTTATTTCCATTTACTTCTTCTTTAAAATCAAAATGTAATGAGATATCAAATTGTGTTTTCATAGGGCCACCTACAATAGATCTTTAATTTTTTTCGCTTTATCTTCAGGCGCCATCTGCACAGTTATATCTACCCCTCTGCTTAACAATTCTTTAAAAATTTCTTCTTCCTCCTGTGTAATACTAATAGAAGAGGTTATTACCCTTGTATTATCACGCGTAGCCATGTTACCAACATTAATTGCCTTAATATCAATACCATTATCCATAAGGTATTTTAAGTAATACGGCGTTTTAACTAACAGGAGTACCCTCTGATTTGCATATTTGCCCGTTTTGATATTTTCAAGTGCTTTCTCCTTGGCTAACAATGATGTAGCTACTCCGGCCGGTGCCACCATGCGGAGCAGCTCTTTCTGCATATCATCAACAGCAACCTCATCATCTATCACCATGATTCTGGATGCCTGTAAATAGCCTGTCCAGAATCCCGCAACCTGTCCGTGAATAAGTCTTGTATCAATTCTAATGTGCACAAAACCTTTTAACTCCATTCTTTTATCCCTCTCTTTTTTGGTATAATCTGTTTTATATGAAACCTGCTTATTTTGAAAGCTATCCCATAATGTTTAATGCATTCAAAATCACGCATAGAGCCATAACAATGAAAATAACACGTGTAGAATTCATATTTTTACGCCCCAGCAGCCAATAAACAAAACAGACAATACCAACAGGAATGATGTTCGGCATCATTGGATCAAATATTTGTTCTTGAATATTAATAACATTTTCTCCAATCTGGGGCTGCAAAGTAACTGTTGCTTTTATTACTGAGGGGACTAATGCTCCAACTACAGTTATCCCCAGAATAGTAGCTGCATTTGTGATTTTCTTTAACGCTCCGCTAACTGTAGATACTGCTTTCTTTCCCTGCGCATATGCTAAATGTGTAAACCACCTTGCAAACCCTAATTTTACAAATCCAGCCAACAGCCACAGAATAACCCCGATGGGGTTTCCTTCCAAAGCCATGTATGTAGCAATGGAACCAAGAATTGTATTAATAGTGACAGAAAAAAATGTGTCTCCGATACCCGCCAAAGGACCCATGAGTCCCGTTTTTAGTGCCGGAATCATATCCTTGGCTTTGTATCCCTGCTCTGCTTCAACTGCCATGTCAGCACCAATAACAAAACCTCCGGTCGTAACATTCGTGTTGTAGTACTGTGAATGCAGCTTAACCATTTCTTTTAATTCAGCAGGATCCTTGTAATTTTTCTTTAAAAATGGCAGCATTGTACAGCAATATCCCAATCCCTGCATTGTCTCATAGTTCCATCCTGCCTGTGATCTCGTTATCCATCGAAACCAGGCTCTGTCAATATCCTTTTTTGTGATTTCAATTTCTTCCTGAGGCCGATTATTATCATTTGTATTATTCATCTTCATTACCTCCTGCATTCGCCTGAACTACTGCCGGCTCCCTTTCTGAATCCCTCTGATAAGTAACTACTGCTATTACAATTCCGATCAAAGCTACCCCCAACATTGGCATGTTTACATAAGAGAACAATACAAATCCCAAAATTAAATATGGAAAATATTTCTTCACTGGCATAAATTTAAGCAGCATCGATATACCTACTGCCGGTAAAACTACTCCTGCAAATTTAAGTCCGGAGAGCAGCCAGTCCGGCGATACATCCAAAATGGCCTGTACAAATGAAGAGCCAAAGGTAAGGGCCAGAAAAACAGGAAGCCCACGGGATGCCCCCCAGCCGATCATACCGCAAAAATTGTATCTGTCTAATAGATGATATTGCTCTTTCTCAATCGCTGCCTGAGCTTTCTTATTCCAGAAGATATTTACAGTCCTAGCTATGATATCCAGCTGTGTCAGCAAAAGACCTATAGGAACTCCCAGGCCAATTGCAAAGTCAACATCTTTTCCAGCCACAATCGCCAGTGGAGTGGCAATAAGTGCTGCTGAAGTATAATCAGGAATCGTGGCCCCGCCAAAATTACTGACACCTAAAATCATCAATTGGAGTGTGGCCCCAATAATCAGCCCTGTTCCAAGATCCCCCATGACAAGGCCTGCAAAAGCGCCTGCCATCATAGGTTTATTCAATTCAAATTTCGTATTCAGTCCATCATATATACCAATGATAGAATACAAAGTTAATAATATAATTTGCCAAACCTGAATATGCATAAATTCCTCCTACTCTTCCTTTTTGAATCCTTCATAATTTGAATTATTCAATTTTTAAACGACATTTTTATCCGCCCCTGCATACGAAACTCTGCATATGAAAACTTGACAAATGTATCAAAAAGTGCTACATTTTGCTCTATAGCTATAAGTAAATAGTGTTTCCTGCTTATTGAGTCTTATAGCTGTACAGTTGGGCGGATCTGTTCCCAAACCTTTTCTTATCGGAAATAAAGATGTTATCTCTAAGGTGTTCATCCATGGGCCAACATGGTACTACAATTTTTAGAATAGTATAAGTGATTAATCTACATCTTTTATAATGGTTACCAGAGGGCTTAAGAATCCGCCCAGTCTTTCATTTTTTATCCAATAGAAGTGTAAACATCCCTTATCATTTTCAAACGATGCTTTAAATCTTTCTTGATTATTCCTAAAAATAAGATATCAACAATTGAGAAAAATGCTATTCTGGAACTCATTGCCGCGGTTCTGAATATAGTTTCATTAGAGATTATCTCCAGCTTTAAACCAGCAAGCTTTCCCATCGTACTTTTTACATTTTTAGTTACTAGAATTATTTTTGCATTATTTTTTTTAGCATTCTGTAATATCCTGACTATTTCCTTGGTTTCCCCGCTAAAAGAAAACACAATGAATAGTGCTTGTTTGTCTGCCGACAAGGATGCTGCTTCTACCGACTCCAAATCTTGATACCATAATACAGGTAATCCCAGCTTCATCAGTTTACTAGATAAATCTTGTGCAGGCAGGGTTGATGAACCTTTTCCACAAATGTAAATTCTTGGTGAACTGTCTATCCATTCGATTGCCTGATTAAACGAGTCTAAATCCATGATGTCGAAAGATTTTGTCAAGGCAGATATAGATTCGGATACAATTGCTTTTGCCACATCCTCCAGTGGTGCCTCCAATGATATATCATCGTGGGTTAACGGAAGAATATTTTCATCTCTTACAAAAGATTGGCTCAACTGAATTTTGAAATCCATAAATCCGTTGAATCCGCATTTCTTAACAAATTTTATAATCGTAGATTGACCAACACCCAATTCTTCTGCTACTTCTGTCGAACTCATCTGAGAGAAATTGTGCCCCTTATTCAAAATATATGTTGCAATTTTCTTCTCTGTCTGAGTAAATTCTGAGTCTTTTCTTGATAATTCTTTTCTGATATCAATACCCATCTTTTTTTCCTTCCTAATGCTTGCTTAGAATATAATATCCTCCCTTCTTTTAATTTGGAATATTTTATTCTTCCGTTGTTTAAAGAATAGCACATGTTATACAAATTGTAAATAAATAATTTTATATTTTCTTGTATCCTAATGTTAATTTTTTAAATAAATACAGCCCTATTTCACTTTATATGCAAAATAGGGCTGTATAGCTTGTATTTACTTTAATAAATATTTCTTAATATTGAATTTCAAAACGTCCATTTTACTAATACAATACATTAATCGAATTCAAATACTCGGCAATTCGATCTTCATTAATGTTAATTATCAATTCCTCTGGAAATTTTATATCCTCGAGCATTGCAAAGGCATTATCGCATGATCCCACATCGTATTTGGAATGTGCGTCTGAATTCACCATGATTCTGAACCCATATTTTTTACACAATTTAGCTATTGTAATGCAATTGCTAATTGATTTTTTTCTGCATTTAAATGTATGATCATTAATTTCAAAAACCTTTTTTGCTTCTCCTAATACGGGGACCACCTTTTCATAATCAAATGCAAAATTTTCAGTTCCGGCATGGCCAATAATGTTAATGTAAGGGTTTTTGGCTAATTGCAGATACGACTCTGTATGCTGCTGTACAGTTCCGGGCCTGGTACATGATGTATGATAGGATGCAATAACTATATCTAGTTTTTTTAACGTTTCTACAGGCATGTCTACTTCGCCTTTGAAATTCATTATATTTGCTTCAACTCCTGTTAAGACTCTAACCCCATCCACAACTTTAGGCAGTGAAGGTAAATTTTCAAAATAGCTAAGACGGGGGGAATCCTCAGTCCCAATTGCATGGTCAGTGATTGCCAGGGCCTTTAGCCCTTTCACTTTTGCTGCCTCAATATTTTCACCAATGGTACTATATGCATGAACAGATGCTAAACTATGGCAATGAAAATCTCCAACTAACGTGTGTATTTTTTTGATGTATGACATATTTTTCCCTCTCTTTTTCTGATACTATTTATATTGATTTTAAGTATATGTGCTTAAAAGATTATTTCAATAGTATTCTCAGAGACTGGTTCCTGTTTCACAAAAACCTTCAAAGGGTAATATATATCTTTCAAAATACTAAAAAAATGAAACTCGTTTCAGTATACACAAGCCTCACGTCAAAATATGCCGTGGAACCATCCACGGCATTCGTAAATTTTAATATTTTGACTATATAGTATATCCTCTTCCTTTCTTCCAGACGTCGCTTAGCCTTTCCCAAACCCACAGTTGGGATATGTACAGGTCTCGCAGTTCAGGCACAGACCGCCCTGTCCCAGTACGGTAAAGTCCCCGATCCCCAGACGTTCTCCTGCCACGATTCTTGGCAGGACCAGATCGAATATCGTCCGTCTTGCGTACATGACACAGCCCGGCAGTCCCATCACAGGGACTTCTCCCGCGTATGCCAGCATGAACATCGCCCCCGGCAGGACCGGTGCGCCATATGTAATCACTTCGTCGGCTGCATTGCGTATGGAAAGAGGCGTCCTGTCATCCGGGTCAACGCTCATCCCACCTGTACAGACTACCATATCCACGTCCTGTTCCAGCCAGTTTTTAATCGCTCCTGTCACCATATCCGAGTCATCATTACATACAGTATTCCCAAGCACCTCCACGCCGCATTCTTCCAGTTTTTCAACCACGACCGGTGTAAAACTGTCCTGAATCCGTCCGTGATATACTTCACTTCCGGTTGTTACAATTCCCGCCTTCATCTTCTTGAAAGGCAGGATCTGGAATACCGGTGTTTCACCGCAGGATTCTTTCACCCGGTTCATCTTTTCTTCTTCGATGACCAGAGGAACAACCCGCATACCTGCGATTTTATCGCCCTTCTTAACCGCAAAATTCCCGTGGCGGGAGGCAATCACGATCTGGCCCATTGCATTGAGCATATTTAATTTTTCCCGGTCTACCTTCAGCAGCCCGTCGCAGGCAGCCTTCAGGTCAATCTTCCCTTCTTTTGCCTCGGAAGGTTCCATATAATCGCCCTGACACACCTGGCGCAGTACCTCCGCCGCGTCGTTTTCGTGGAGCATCCCTTCCTGCTTTTCCCATACATAAAGATTTTCTTTTCCCACAGAAAGCAGGACCGGGATATCTTCCTTCGTTACGACATGTCCTTTTCTGAATACCGCATCTTTTGTCACACCGCGGATGATCTGCGTGATGTCATGACACAGCACGCAGCCTTCCGCTTCTTCCGTTCTGATCAGCTTCATAAGATAAGTCTCCTTCTATTTTCAATCTGCCAGTGCTATTTGCTCCAGATCATTCAGCCAGACTGCCGCACACGCGTCACTTGGCATTCTCCAGTCCCCCCTCGGTGAGAGTGCAACCGTACCTACTTTCGGGCCGTCAGGCAGGCAGGAACGCTTGAACTGCTGTGAGAAAAATCTTCTGCAGAAGATCTCCAGCCACTTTAATATGGTTGCCTTATCATAGCTGCCCACAAAGGTCTCCTCCGCCAGTCTGAATATCTTACTCGGCTCATAGCCGAATCGTACCATGTAGTAAAGGAAGAAGTCATGAAGCTCATAAGGTCCCACCAAATCCTCCGTCTTCTGTGCAATATTGCCGTCCTTAGGGGGTAGAAGTTCGGGGCTGACCGGGGTATCCAGCACATCATAGAGCACTGCTTTCAGCTGCTCGTCCGGCGTCACATCGGCCGCATACTTTACAAGATGCCGCACAAGCGTCTTCGGAACCGATGCATTGACTCCGTACATGGACATATGGTCTCCATTGTAAGTCGCCCATCCCAAAGCAAGCTCAGACATATCGCCCGTACCAATGACCATACCGCCCCTCTCATTTGCAATATCCATTAATACCTGTGTCCTTTCTCTTGCCTGAGAATTTTCATAGGTCACACTATGGTCCCCAGGGTCATGCCCGATGTCTCTGAAATGTACGCTGACCGCATCTGCAATCCGCACCTCCATGAGTTCTGCCCCGAGCTGTACCGCCATTTTGCACGCGTTCTGATAGGTCCTGTCTGTTGTCCCGAAACATGGCATCGTAACGGCAGTAATGTCTTTCTTGTCACGTCCAAGCATTTCGAACGCACGCGCCGTCACAATCAGCGCAAGCGTAGAATCCAGCCCCCCTGAAATACCGACTACCGCACTCTTGGCGTGGGTATGGGCAATCCTCTTCTTCAGTCCCATTGCCTGAATCGTCAGGATTTCCTCACACCTCCTTGCTCTCTCTTCCTCATTTGCCGGAACGAACGGCTGCTTTGGGAAATGTCTTGTCAGCACAGTTTTTTCCCGCTCAATATAAAACGGAACGCGGATTAACTTTCTATCCTCTGACGTTTTAAATGTCGTATTTTTGCGCCTTTCGCCTAGCAGACGATATATATCAATTTCGGAGTAAATAATATCGTTTCGGAAACGCTTTGCCTCACTCAGTACAGCGCCGTTTTCCGTAATCAGGTTATGCCCGCCGAAAACAAGGTCAGTTGTAGATTCGCCTTCCCCTGCGTTGGCATATACATATCCTGCAATGAGCCGCGCAGACTGTCCCGCAATCAGCTCACGGCGGTACCTGTCTTTTCCGATCGTTTCGTCGCTCGCGGAACAGTTGACAATCACAGTTGCCCCTTCCATCGCCGCCTGAATACTCGGCGGAATCGGTGACCAGACATCCTCACAGATTTCAGCGGAAACGATCAGTTCTTCCATTGAAGATGCCTGAAACAAAATCTGGGGACCGAACGGGACCCGTTTTCCTTCAAATAAAATCTCACGGGCCTTTTCCGGGCCGGGCGTGAACTGGCGCATCTCATAGAATTCCGCATAATTTGGCAGGAATGTCTTTGTCGTCAGTCCCAGAATCTCCCCGCGGTTCAGCGCCGCCGCCACATTATAGAGTTCACCGTCAACAGAGAGCGGAACCCCGACAAACGCCAGAATATCCTTATCCGCTGTGAAATCCGCTATTTTCAGAAGAGCGGCCCTTGCATCGCGCAGCAGCACATCCTGCGTAAACAAATCCCCGCATGTGTACCCTGTGACACACAATTCCGGGAACACCACGATCTTCGCCTTCTCCCCTGCGGCTGCTTCGATTGCCTCACAGATTTTCTCCGTATTATATTTGACATCCGCTACCCGGATATCCGGTGTCGCTGCCGCTGCTTTTACAAATCCCTGATTCATTTCCTACCTCCTGGTTCAATAACCTCTATCTGCTCTTTTTCAAAAGTTCTTTCAGCTCATCCACTGTATAATTGTAGGCAGTATTGCAAAAATGACATTTCACTTCAATGTCCTCGCCGTCATCAATCATAGACTGGATATCCTTCTTCCCAATACTGATGATCGCCTTTTCAATCCGTTCCTTTGAACAATTACAGGAAAACTGTGCAGGCAGTGTATCCACAACCTCAACATTCAGCCCTTCCAGCACCTGTTCAAGCATCTCCTCCGGAGTATGCCCGTTGTCGAGCATTGCCGTCACAGACTGGATATTCTGGATATTTTTCTCCAGCCTGTCCAGTACCTCATCCTCTATAAACGGCATGACCTGAACGATAAATCCGCCCGCACATCTCACCGTATTATCCTTTTCCATCAGTACACCGAGTCCTACCGAAGACGGGACCTGCTCGGATGTTGCAAAATAATAAGTCAGGTCTTCTGCGATTTCCCCTGTCTGGAGGATCGTCTGTCCGGAGTAAGGCTCCTTTAATCCCATGTCTTTAATAACATTCAAAAATCCTGGCCCCAGCGCGCCTCCCACATCCAGCTTGCCGTTCTTTGCAGGAAGCATCACATCGGGATTATTCACATATCCCTTGACACTTCCCTGACTGTCAGCAGTGACCGTCAGCCCCCCGATCGGTCCGCCGCACTGCACCTGAAGTGTCAGTACATCAGTCGGGTTTTTCATCATGCTTCCCATCATCACACCGCCTGTCAAAAGACGTCCCAATGCCGCCGTCGCTACCGGGCTTGTATTATGGTGCCGCCTTGCCTGCTCCACCAGCTCCGTCGTCGATGCTGCAAATGCACGGATCTGTGTATTCGCAGCGGTTGACCTTACAATATAGTCTGCCATTATTCTTCTCCTTTTCCTGCAATAATATAGATTCTTTCACTTGTTTCAGATGGTGCTTCTCTGGTAAATGCATCATATGCAGCCAGAAAACGCAGGCCTGCTGCTAACAGCAGTTCTTTCATCTCTTCCAGTGTATAGCTTCTCTGATAATGAGTTTCCTGATAACGCCGGTAAATCTCACTGCCGCCTTTTGACAGCTCCTCATCCCGGATAAACAGGCTCAGTTCATACTCATTGATGCGCTCCTCTTCATAATAATAGTTGTCCCAGATAAAACTGCATTCTTCCCTGCTTTCCGCGATTGTCTGGTCCCCAAGGATCTCTCTGTATTTATATTCTGTGTTAAAATCAAAAATAAAAACCCCGTCTGGATCAAGATAATTATCCGCCCAGCGAAAAACCTGCTTTAGTTCCTCAGGTTCTGTTATATAATTCAGCGAATCGCAGATGCTCACAATCGCACGCACAGTCCCGTACAATTCAAATTCACGCATATCCTGCTCAAGATACAGAATATCATGCCCGGATTCCACTCTTTTTTCCATCGCAATCTCGAGCATGTCCTCAGAATTGTCCACCCCGATCATATCATATCCGCGACCGGCAAGATATTCCGTCATCGTCCCCGTACCGCACCCCAAGTCCAGCACAAGTCCGTCACATATGCCATATTCTTTCAACAGTCCATACAGATAGTCACCCCATTCATCATATGGCACGTTGTCCATAAACGTATCATAAACAGCGGCAAAACTGCTGTATGCACTGGATTCATTCGTATTTTCCATTCTTCACCACACCTCTTTCCACGGCTTATTCAGTATATCACATCCTGCATAGATAAAACAACGTACTAATTCGTGCAATGCCTGTAAAAAATTAAAAGGACTGCCGCACTAAATATGATATGCTCATATTGAGTATATCACATAATGCGACGGTCCTACTTTGTTACTGCTCTGGCTTTTACTTTTCCAGATCAAAACTGATATCTTCCAGAAATGATCGGTATTTCAAAGCATAATAAAGTGCCCAGTCCTGATCATTCGCCCAGGGGTCATAATAATGTCCCGCTTCACCATTGATCTTTTCAGGAAATACCATTGCTGAAGAAGCAAATCCATCTGGAAAAAACAAATTCAGGCATCCTCTAATGGACGCAGCCGCCCTTTTCCTGTATCTGCTGTCACCGGTCAGAATCTCATACCTGATATATTCTACTCCTGTCAGTACGCTCCAATAATGCGGAAACGTATCTCCATAGCGCCTGTATTTTCCAAACCAAAATCCATCCCAATGCCGGATTGCATTTTCAAAAAGATGGTAATCCGGCTGTCTGCCATTAAAAAGTGAGAGTACTTTAAGCTGTCTCTTTGCCTCATCTAAATATGCTGTATTCCGGGTTATTTCATACCCCTGCAGCAGAATACTCACCGCCGGAGCTACAATACTCTGTTCATATGCCACTTCAGATTCCGGATAGTGCACACCATTTTGCAGCACATTATCTGCATGACGCTCTGCAAAACTGAGGATTCTCCCAGCTTCACTTCCCATTCCTGCCCCTTCCAGCTCTTTATACAGCTCTGTTACCGGAATACCAATCCCATAGAAGCTGATTCCTCCCTGCATATAATACTGTTCCATAACCTTATATGCATCCATAAGGTACTCACCCTCCCCCTTCAACTTATAAAGTTCAAGTTGGAACTGTGCCATCCACGGATAGTTATATAGCCTATTCCACTCCAAATTATGGCAGATATCATTATATACAGTCCCTTTCTCACGATCATATAGTTCCCGGTATACATATCTTTCATATTTTTCTAAACTCTTTTTGAGTTCTCCATCAGGATGAAGACGCTGCCAGAAAGCCATAATGCTTCCCATCGCTAACCGTTCCCTGCCGCCGTTGTGGTCGTCCTGATGGCTATAGTATATACTGTCTTCCTCCCTGTCATAGATCAGATATGCACCATCCAGATGGCTGGAAACATCATGCATCTGTTGCTTTAGGGCAAGAAAACGACAACGCCGCTCTGCCATTTTGTCCAACACCGCACAACAATATAAACATAGGAATGTTTTTTTCCCTTCTGCCTGAATATCAATTCTGTATTCACCTTCTCTGTCCGCCAGAAGGTATGCTGATATCCACCGAATCCCATCCTTTACTTCTGCCCTGTATGGTATGTTCATCCCATTATACTGCAGCCGGACTGCTTCCTTTTTACCAGTATCACGGATAGCAATTTTAAACCGCATTGATTCACCCTTAAAATATGTACACTGATCTGGAAACACAACAGGAAAGCCTTGTGTGCGGAGAAGTTCTTCATAAAATTCCTCTTTTGTTTCAAACCAGAATAACTCTCTTTGAATCTCTATCCCAGCTTCTGGTTCCAATTTTGCTATATGGGGATGAAGAATAAAATCCCCTCTGTCATTGCTTCTCTGTTCAAGGTTCCTTTCCACGCTATAAGACAGAACACTTCCTTTTAGGAACTTCATCCCAAGATGTGGTCCCCGCCCGGACATCCTAAGGGCCATGACATACGATGCCTCCTCACCACAAAATATATGGGTATGGCACCGCTTTTCCAGACATTCCGAGGCTTCCTGATAATTATCATTAAAAGTTGTATAGATTCCCAAATCTGTTTTTTCAAGAAATACAGGAAAAGAAGTATTGTTTGTGAATTGAAAGCTCTCTCTGAGATTCCCATCCTTTGTAAATTCTCTTTTTATTTCAACATGTATTGCTGCCGGACAAACAACTTCTCCCCAAAGCCGTTTGCCCTCAATCCAGTTCATCTGGTCTTTATCTTCATTATGGCTTAGGGATGTCATGTATCCCTCCTGATTTTCCTCTATAACAAAGCTTTTATTCCACTCTTTGTTCCCTGTCTCAATCATCACCTTGTTGTTCCCTTTCTATAAATCAAATATTAAAAAAATCCCGCCTATCTTCTACTAAGTTTCTTAGCTGGACACATTTACCCTTTGACTGAACCTGCCATAACACCGCTAATGATATATCTCTGCATAAACAGGTAAAAAATCAGCAGAGGCAGCACACCCAGTACCATCATTGGAAACAGGCTGGTCCAATCCGTTGAGAATTGCCCTATATTCCGGTAAACCTCCTGCAGTATGACATCATTTTCTCTTGTCTGCAGAAAATACAGCGGTCCCATAAAATCATTCCAGACATTTAATGTATTCAATATTGCAATCGTGGCTACAACCGGCTTGAGCAAAGGAAACGTAATCGTGGCAAAGGTTCGGAATACCCCGGCGCCGTCAATTTTTGCCGCTTCTTCCAGTTCAATAGGCACAGTAGATATAAAATTTTTCATGAGGAACGTTGCAAACGGGATATTAATTGCAATGTCTATGAGTATTACCCCCAACAGGGAATTCATTAACCCCAGCCCTCTGATTAATTTATAAAGTCCCATAATTGACATCTGGTAAGGAAACATCATACCTGACAGAATTAAGAGAAAAATGAATTGTGTGATTTTTTTCTTTCCCTTCCGATTGAGTACATAACCACACATAGAACTTGCCCCTATGATTCCTACAACCGCACCCACCGTGATCAGAAGAGTATTTTTAAATGCCCTGGGATACTGCATGTCATGAAATGCCTGTACATATCTGCCGAAATCGAAAGAAGACGGCAGTGACATCGGATGAAGCGCAGCCTCTGTACCTGACTTAAACGTAGTGACAATCAAATAATAAATCGGTGTCAAAACAATAAGTGCCAAAATCAGCAGAAACAGATGTTTTAAAATATCCGTAAGTAAAGTTTTCTTTTTCATTACCCTAACCTATCCTCCCATTTCTTAAATATTCCAAGCATTACTGCTGCCACAATCATGCTCACAATAAGGAACACAATACCAAATGCAGATGCATATCCATAGTTTCCCTCAGAGAACTTTGAGAACATCAGTGTAAGGATTGTTTCCGTCTTATGCGCAGGCCCTCCATTTGTCGTTGATAAAACCAGATCGAAAACTTTCAGTCCCGATATTGTGCTTGTCACAAAATTTATCTTTATCGCAGGTGCCAGCCCTGGTATTGTAATATGCCAGAACTGCTGAAAGCCATTTGCACCGTCTACCGATGCCGCTTCATACAGTTCTCCGCTTATACTTTGCAGGCTTCCCAGATATATAACCATAGACCATCCAAACCACTGCCACACTGAAATCGTGATAATCGCAAATAATGCTATTTTTGCATCACCCAGAAAATTCACCTTCTCTAATCCCATCCCCATAAGAAGATTATTGATGAACCCGTAGTCACTTGAGGACATCAGATATTTCCAAAGATATCCTACGACCAGTGTACTCAGCACTGCCGGTGCAAAAAAAATGGCGCGGTATACATTCCTGCCTTTTAATTTTGAATTTAAGAAAACAGATACCGGCAGTGATATCAGACTTTGTACCGTAACCGTTACAAACGCAAAAATCAGCGTATTCGTTATCCCTTTCTCCAATATTGAATCCTGAAAAATTGCTTTATAATTTTCCAATCCGTTAAATGTGATCTCCCGCGAAAAATTCGTCCAATTGTAAAAGCTGTATTTAGCAGTATAAATCAGCGGGAGAATAAAAAATGTAACAAAAATCACAAGGGCCGGCAGGACCATAATTACATATGGCGCACCGTTTTTTACTTTGTATGCTCTTCTCATATTTCCTTCCTTTCAGATATCTTTCCTGTAGTATTTGGGGTTAATATCATTATAGGCTTTGGAAAACTGAGGTTAAATAATAAAAAATTTAGCTCACTATTAAATTTTTTATATTCCTGCGGCGGTCGCTTTGCGCATCTGCCTCGTACGCCGCAGTGCACATCCCGCCGGGAGGGCTTTTTATCTTATAGGCGTACTTTCTGTAAGATAAAAAAATGGGCATGAGGCACGGCCTATGGCTCATACCTCATGCTCATTTTATTTCTCATACCGTATAGCGTTTGCTTTAGCATCCATTGCTTTTACATACTCATCCGGGGTCAGATCCCCAGAAACCAAACCCTGAATCTGGGCAATGGATTCATCAATCATTGTCTGGGCCGGCATATTCACTGACCACCTGTCCCAATTGCATGCAATATTTCCCGAATTAACACATTCTGCTATATCTGCATACTCCTCAGGCATTTCAGATTCCACTCCATTTCTGTAACTCGGGGAACCTGGATTCGCTTCAACAAATGCCTTCTGCACTTCAACTGATGCAAATGCCTCCATCGCTTTCTGCGCACCTTCTTTATTAGCTGCGTTTACATTAATACCCAGACTTGCTGCCGGTCCGCCTCCTGTGAATACATTCTCTCCGCTTTCGCTCAGCTGCGGCATCAGGCCAAACTGAATCCCAGTCTCCTTGATTTCGTTATACTGCCACGGACCGCCATTGAAAAATGCCACATCTCCGGCCTTAAAACTGTTTAAGGCATCCTGGTTAGAAATCCCAAGCATTTCCGGTGTGATTATTTTTTTCTCAATTAACGTGTACCATTTCTTTACACTTTCATTAATATTGCCGTCCAAAGTTTCTTCGCCTGATGCAAACTTCCCGTCAAACTCGATTCCATCCGCATTATCACTATTATTATGATAGTAAGAGTTCTCCAGATATCCCTGAAGCGATGCCTGCGCTGTGTCCCCGTCTGCAAGACCGAATCCCATAGGCTGCTTCCCTGCCGCCTGGATTTTCTCACATGCAGAAACAAATTCATCAAATGTCTTTGGAAGTTCTACCTGACATTCCTTCAGAATGTCCTTGTTATACCATATTCCTGAAAACCAGCCATACGTAGGTATTCCATAAATCTTCCCATCTTTGCTTGCAAGAGAAAAACCAGCTTCGCTAAATTCCTTTACATACTCTTCACCAGAAATTTCTTCCACATTACCTGCAGTAATCCTGGCTGGAAATTCTGCACCATCCAGCACAATATCCGGTCCTTCTCCAGAGGCAAGCTGGGTTCCTAAAACATTGTTGTAATCTGACAGTGATACATATGTATACTCCAACGTATAATCCCCGCCGAGCTGTCCATTCACCGCCTGAATCACACCCTCCATATCATCCTCATCGTACCAGCCCATAATAGTGACTGTCTTATTACCAGAATCTTTGCCTTTACTTTCCGCCTTATCTTCTCCATTTCCTCCGCATCCTGCAGCCATAGCTGCAATCATACCTGCCGTAAGCAGAACACATAGTGCCTTTTTCCTTTTCATAGCAATCCCCTTTCATTTCATTAATTTACTTCATCTGTTCCTTCGCGGCTGAACTATATCTTATTTGAGTTTGGACAGATGTCTCTTGCTTTACATTTATTATAGATGCGGCACTTATTGAAAAAAATAATAAATTTTTTAACTGATTATCAACTTTTTATGATTTTTTTATATGTCATCATATTATCATGGCATTCTTCTTCAAACGAATTAGTGAAGTCGTGCCTGATTCATCAGCCCGTATTTCCACTCCGCTGGACTCCCCGCACTGCAGACGGATACGCTTATCTACGTTCCTCACTCCATACCCAAAACTATCTCTGTCCATGACAGTAGTGCCAATCTCCCTATAGAGTACCTTTCCATTATCCCATATAGAAATCACCAGCCAGTCATCATCCTGGAAAATACGGATGCTGATCTTCCCTTTCTCTTCCCGCAGCGTATCAATTCCATGTTCTATGGCATTTTCAACGAGCGGCTGCATAATAAAAATAGGGATCCTGATATCCAAAACTTTTTCCTCTATATGATACTCTACTTCAAAAGAATCATCATGTGCATAAAGCTGCAGGTTAAGATATGCCTTAATATTCTCTGCCTCTACTTCAAGCCGGTCCACATTCACCCCCCGGTTCAATGCTGTGCGGTAGAATGTGGCCATCTGGGTTGTAATCTGATAGATTCTGTCCTCCCCGTTCTCTATGGCAATCCAGTTAATGGCAGATAGAT
The DNA here is from genome assembly GCF_003149245.1 of Faecalicatena orotica. Lineage (GTDB taxonomy): Bacteria > Bacillota > Clostridia > Lachnospirales > Lachnospiraceae > Faecalicatena_A > Faecalicatena_A orotica. The sequence continues at coordinate 877,131 of NZ_QGDL01000001.1, forward strand.
TATTATAAAGAAAATGAGGGTTAATTTTAGATTGCAAAAGATCTAGTTCCAGATTTTTCTTATCCAGTTCTGATTTATATACCTCATCAATCAACATTCTGATCTTTTTCAGCATACGGTTAATGCTTTCCGCAAGTTCGCCAATCTCATCCCCGGATGACTCATCCACCTCTATTTCAAAATTATTATCCTTTACTTTTTTGACCTCTTCAATGATCCGATAAAGTCTGTTCAGCAAATATTTTGTACTATGATTAACAAGCATCCACGCACAGGCAAGCAGACACATGGTAATAAAAAGCGAGATGATGATTCTTGGATGCAGCATGGCAGAAAAATATTCCCTGCCTACTGTATAGCGTATCTGCCACCCCGAAGTCTCCATATCCATTACTTTTTCATATCCTGCTTCTTGAATCTCTCCTGTTCCTGTGTAGTGATAAAATTCTTCCCCCTCTTTCAGCAGGCTGATTTCCAAAGGCATATCCAGAAACATTCCAAAACTGTCTTCTAATACCTCCCGTCTCAAGTCAATACGGATAATTCCTAACTCCTTCTCCGTAACAGGGTCCTTGATACATCTTGTGATAAAAAACTGTTCACCACCATACCACCATAAGGTTTTCCCCGTTTCTTCTGTCTTCTTATACCAGTCAGCGTCCTTCACTTCGCTATCATTTTTAAATAAATCATAGGAAACACCAAAATGCTTTTCAGAAAAAATCTGTATTTTAGAAAACCCCCGGGTCGAAAGCAGGCTGTTATACACCAGAGGGCCTACGTTTTCCGATAGCTCCAGCCGCTTCATATACTCGTTGTCCTCAGTTATAAGAAATTCTTTCATTATCGTGTTACTTGATAGATAGAGCAGTGACCTTTCGCACTGCTCCATCTGATTTTGGATGTCCTGAAAATTACGTTCAATACTATCACGTACCTCCAGCATCTGCTGCTCCCTTATAAAATTACTGGAAGTAAACCAAACGAAACACTCAAGAAGCAAAATAGGTACCATAATAATCAGGCTGTATATGAGCCGCACTTTATTTAAAAAATGCATTCTGTCAAAACGTGCCCTCCACTTAGCTGTTCTCATTCATCTTCTCCCTGTATTGTATCGGACTGCACCCTTCGTGGTTCCGAAAGATAGAAATATAGTATGAACCACTGATATAACCTACCGCCCTGGCAATATCGCCTACTCTGATATTGCTCTGCGTCAGAAGCTCTTTTGATTTTTCCACACGGTACTTCGTAATAAACTTCACAAGATTCTCACCTGTCTGGATTTTAAATAAGCTGCTCAGATATGCTGAAGATACGTTTAACTCCTCTGCAATCGTCGATAAGCTCAAAGAAGAGTCCCCATATCTCTCATAAATCATATCTTTTGCCATATGGATCAGCCTGTTTTCTTTTACATCACTCCGCCTGTTTTCTGCCATATCATCCAAAGCATCATATACGATAAGGCTGACCTCTTCAAACGAGCGGGCTTCATATATCCGCTCAATATATTCCAATAAGTCTATCTCCGATTTAGTGAGGTCGTTGATTTTCTTAATAGCATCTGAAAATGTATATTTTACATAAATTGAACTGAAGCCATTTTGTTTTTCAATATAAGAAAAGACTTTTACCATCTCTTTTTTAATGCCCTTATAATCCGACATCTTAGCACAGTTAATAATACGTTCAAAATACAGAGACAGCATATCTTTTTCCTTTTTTGCAAAATAAGATTCATCATGCACGAGAAGCATGCTGTCTGAAACGAAGAATTGATAATCTAACAGATCCTTCATATCCTCATATTCCCTTTTTAATTGTTTCAGACTATCCGCACCACTTCCGAGTACAATAAATATATCTGTCTGGAACTTCCGCTTTGACTGTTCAATCAACATCTCGCATTTCTTCTTAAGTTCCTTTATCCGACTGTCCTGCCTCTCCTTAATCAGTATCACCAAAATCTGATTGTCCGCTTTATTGATAATAAGCATCCTGCCGCCAAGCTGTTTCTCTATCTCATTCTGATATGCCTCCCACTCGATAGAAAAAAGATTAGAGTAACAGGAAAGTAAAACTGGAATTCCTATGTTTTGGGAGAAATCAAATTCATGTTCTGTTTCCTCCATAAAAGGAACCCTGTCCCTTATTTCTGTATCTTCACTCTCCAGATAGCCCAGGAGGTTCCAGCTCAGCTTATAGGCGGCCACTTCTTCATAAGCCTGCCTGCTTCTCTCCCTTTCCTTTTCTGCTTCTTCTTTTCCCTTACATAAATCAATCACCTTATGGAACAGTTCCTCAAATGCATCAAGGCGTATGGGTTTGAGAAGATATTCCAGAACTCCTAATGAAATCGCATTCTGGGCATATTCAAACTCTCCATATGCACTGTAAATAATACAGACCGGGTTCCATCCACGTTTCTGGACCTCCTTTATCAGCTGGATTCCATCCATAAAGGGCATTTTGATATCAGTCAGAAGAATATCAAACTTCTTTTTTTGAAACTCTTTCAGCGCCTCTTCCCCATTAGCTGCCTGGGTGATAGCTAAATCGAACCCATAACGTTTCAATAAGGTAATTATACCTTCCCTTTCCTTTTTTTCATCATCTGCAATCAAAATGCTATACACAATTTTTCCTCCCTCTGGTACGGTATTATGCAGCAATAGTAATAATCAGGCGACATTCCAATCACCGCGGTATGCTTATCAACAATTATATCGTATCAAATATGAATTTGTAAATGCTTGAAACTCTCAGATCAATTCTGCCAGATCAGTTCTAATGTTCAAAAACGTTTGGGCTATCACACCAGAGAGATGATGCACAATAGAGTGTCCCCCATTTTTTTCTTGACACATCCCGTTCTTTGCTCTACAATGAGTACGAATAGAATCATTTCGGTAGGTGAGGCTACCACAGGGATTGGGATTTTCCTTAAGATTGCTGCCGCGAGATTGTGGAGACACAACAAGCTGGTTAGCAGGCTATGTCGTGAAGGCATAACCTAATGCAATTGATATGCCCTGTGATGCTAAAGCTTGAACGGTGAGTAATTTTTTTGGAGTGCATATTTAGCTCCGTCATTGTTCAGGCAGTGACGGAGCTTTTTTAACTCTTTTTTTAATCAGTAGAAAGGTGGTGAGGTTATGGACGCTGGCGCCAGTTATCATTCGCAGAAACTAATAGAATTGAATACAGATTGGAGATGTAATAATGATGGACAAAAATATTTTTGTAGAACTCCTTATCCAGCACCAGTTCAAGGCTGTGAGGAGTATTTTGGATGTCATGAACGAAGTGGACATAGCCTCCCTTCTTTCAGAATTAGATGACAAAGAGCTGGCACTCGCATTCCGCCTGATTTCCAAAGATAAGGCAGCGGAAGTTTTCGCTAACATGAATAATTCCATGCAGACTTATCTTGTGGAAATGTTTACAGAAAAGGAACTGCGGGAGCTGCTGGACGATTTATATATGGATGATACCGTGGACCTGCTGGAGGAACTCCCGGCAAATCTGGTTACCCGTATTCTGGATACGGTCAGCCAGTCAGAGAGAAATATGATCAACCTTCTCTTGAATTACCCGGACGACAGCGCGGGAAGTATCATGACAACAGAATACGTGGGTCTGAGACAGTCCATGACTGTTGAGGAATCGATGGCCCATATTAAAAGGACCGGGATCCACAAGGAAACCATTTACACCTGTTATGTAACAGATAAAAGAAAACTGATCGGAATCGTCACTGCAAAAGAACTGATGACCTCCGATGACAATGCCGTGATCAGCGACCTGATGGAAACAGAGATCATTTCCGTCAGCACGCATACAGATAAGGAAGAAGTTGCACAGCTTTTCAGAAAGTATGACCTGCTGGCAATTCCCGTTCTGGATGCAGAGGGATTGATGGTCGGAATCGTTACCTTCGACGATGCAATGGACGTTATGGTAGAAGAGGCAACTGAAGATATCACAAAGATGGCCGCTATGAGCCCGAGTGAGCAGAGTTACTTTGAGACATCCGTGTTCAGCCACGCAAAACACCGTATTGCATGGCTGCTTGTCCTGATGTTCTCCGCGACACTCACAGGAACCATCATCACGAAGTACGAGGATGCGTTCGCCGCGATTCCCCTGCTTGTATCATTTATCCCCATGCTGATGGACACCGGCGGTAACTGCGGTTCCCAGAGTTCAACACTGATTATCCGCGGTATCGCGCTGAACGAAATCCAGTTCCGGGATATTTTCCGCGTCATGTTTAAGGAATTCCGCGTCTCGATTATAGTCGGAGTCGTACTGGCGCTGGCTAACGGAGTGCGTATCCTGATTATGTACCACGATGTGTCACTGGCACTGGTCATTGGATTGTCCCTTTCTGTGACAATCGTTATATCAAAACTGATCGGCTGCATGCTGCCGCTCCTTGCAAAAAAGGTAAATCTGGACCCGGCCATTATGGCAGCACCACTGATTACTACGATGGTAGATACTTGTTCTATACTTGTATACTTTAACATTGCGACACATGTATTTGCTTTATGAACCAATACACTTTCCGGCAGGAAAAAACGGCTGGCGCAAAAGAATTTTTCATTCCTTTGCACCAGCCAATTTTATTTTCGATATTTTCTATTCAATTACTCTGATCCATCCCTCAGGTGCCTCGATATGCCCCATCTGGATTCCGGTCAGGGTATCGTACAGCTTCTGGATCGTCGGTCCCATCTTTTCCATGCCGCTTGGCAGGCAGATTTCCTTACCGTGGTCTACAATCTTGCCGACCGGTGAGATGACAGCAGCCGTTCCACACAATCCGCATTCGGCAAAATCCTTCACCTCTTCCAGATATACGTCTCTCTCTTCCACTTCCAGTCCCAGATAGTGTTCTGCCACATAAAGCAGGGAACGTCTTGTAATGGAAGGAAGGATCGTGTCAGAATGAGGTGTTACAACTTTATTATCCTTTGTTATAAAGATAAAGTTCGCCCCGCCCGTCTCTTCTACTTTTGTTCTCGTTGCAGAATCAAGGTACATATTCTCATCAAATCCATTGGCATGTGCTGTTACGATAGCATGAAGGCTCATTGCATAGTTAAGGCCCGCCTTGATATGTCCTGTTCCTCTCGGCGCTGCCCTGTCGAAATCTGATACGCAAAGAGTCAGAGGTTTTACACCGCCCTTGAAGTACGGGCCCACCGGTGTTGCAAATACACGGAACTGGTACTCATCTGCCGGTTTTACTCCAATGACCGGATTGATTCCAAACATATATGGCCTAATATATAAAGTCGCTCCTGATCCACATGGCGGCACATAGGCTGCATTGGCTCTGACAACCTGCTCCACAGCCTCCACAAAACGGTCAGCCGGGAAAGACGGCATCTCGAGTCTCTTTGCAGAATCAACCATACGCTGGGCATTCAGGTCCGGACGGAATGTGACGATACGTCCGCCCTCTGTCGTATATGCCTTTAACCCTTCAAAAATCGTCTGTGCGTACTGGAGCACACCTGCACACTCACTCATCGTAATGTTGGCGTCTTCTGTCAGACCGCCTTCATCCCATTTACCATCTTTAAAATTGGAAACATATCTCTTGTCTGTTGTGATGTATCCAAACCCCAGATTCTCCCAGTCAATGTTTTTCTTATCCATCCGTATCTCCTCCATTCCTCTGCTTTCACGCAGTCCAAAACTGTCTTTGTGCCAATTATAATACTTTCATTTACAAAATTCAAGAGTGCGCTCTGTTTTTATTCCTTTTCAAGCCTTATGAATTATCAAACACACTCTAGCGCTCCATCATGCTGATTGATTCGATTCCCACACTTCCCCCACGCACCACTTCTATATTCTTAAACTCCTCTTTCATCAGCTTTATGACCGCATCATTCTTCGTTGCAGTCTGCACAAATTCAAGAAGAAGGCTGTCTTTTCCATAATCTATGACCCTTGCCTTGAAAGTCTCGGCGATCTGGAACAGCTCCACTTTATCTTCCTGCGTGCACTTTCTGACTTTGACATACAGGATTTCCTTCATCCTCACAAATATATCAGTAAAATCAATCACCTTTATGACTTCCACCAGACGGTTCAGCTGCTTTTTAATCTGTTCAAATGTCTCATCGTCACTAACCGTTGCTATGGTCATCCTTGAAATCGTCGGATCTTCCGTCGTACCTACTGTCAGACTGTCCAGGTTATATGACTTTCCGGAAAACAGTCCTGATATTTTAGACAGCACGCCCACCTGGTTCTCTACATATAATGAAATCCATCTCTTTTTTAAGTTATTATCCATACTCTTCTCTCCTTTCGCGGGCAGAAAGCAGCTTTTCCTTCCTGCCCCGCCATTTACGTTTAGCAGTCCATGATCATCTCTTCCAGCGTACCGCCCGGCTGGATCATCGGATATACCATCTCTTCCGGGTCAATGATAAATTCAATCAAAGTCGGAACTTTCGTATTCTTCTTTGCTTCCTCAAAAGCAGCCGCAATTTCCTCTTTCTTCGTTACCCGGATGCCTTTTGCCCCGTAGCTCTCTGCCAGTTTTACAAAATCCGGCGTGTACTCCGGCATCTCCTGTCCTTCTGTCCTGCGGAACAGTGCTCCGGAACGCAGATTTGTCATTCCATATCTTTTGCCATAAAATAGTTTCTGCCACTGACGTACCATGCCGAGATATGTGTTATTAAATACACAGAGCACCATCGGAAGTTCTTCCAGTACTGCCGTTGCAAATTCCTGAATATTCATCTGCATTCCGCCGTCGCCGGAGATTGCAATGACCGGTGTATCCGGATTACCCAGTTTCGCCCCGATTGCTCCCGGGAAACCGTATCCCATTGTACCGAGACCGCCGGACATAATGATTTTTTTCTTAGCCGTAATCTCCACATACTGCGCCGCAAACATCTGGTGCTGCCCTACATCTGTTACTACGATTGCCTCGTCAAACTGGCGGTTCAGTTCATCTATGATATCCCTCGGGCCCATCTGTGCATGCTTTTTCATGGTCAGGGGATGTTCTTCCTGCCATGAATCAATTACTTTCAGCCATTCCCCTGTATCGCATGGTTCAACATACTCCTGCATTTTTAAAACTGCTTCTTTCGCATCGGCAACGATTGGAATATCAACATGGATGTTTCTGGATATCGCCGCCGTGTCTATATCGATATGTACGATTTGTGCCTTCGGGGCAAATGCATGCAGTTTGCCTGTGATCCTGTCATTAAATCTGGTGCCGATAGAAAACAAAAGGTCGCATTCGCTGACAGCCATATTCGCCGCATATGCACCGTGCATACCGAGATTTCCGATATAAAGAGGATGATTTGTCGGGATGGCCCCTCTTCCCATTACTGTTGTGATAACCGGTATATTTGTCTTCTCCGCAACCTCGGTAAAAATATCGTTGGCATGTGCGATGTTCACTCCCCCGCCCGCAAGGAACAGCGGGCGCTCTGCTTTATTCAGCATCTTGATCGCTTTTTTCAGCTGGCCGATATGAACACTTGTGTTCGGCTTATAGCCGCGGATATTCACGTCTGCCGGATATTCCGGGCTTCCCAGCTCTGACATAACATCTTTGGGCAGGTCAATCAGTACAGGCCCCGGCTTGCCTGTTCTTGCGATATAAAAGGCTTCTTTGATGATTCGTCCGAGGTCTTCTCTATTCCGTACTGTCACACCATATTTTGTAATGCTTCTTGTAATCCCTACAATATCTACTTCCTGAAATGCATCGTTTCCAATCAGATGTCTTGCCACCTGGCCGGTAAAACATACAAGCGGAACGCTGTCATAGTTCGCGGTAGCGAGCCCTGTCACAAGGTTTGTCGCTCCCGGTCCGCTCGTTACCAGACAAACGCCAACTTTCCCCGTCGTCCTCGCGTAAGCATCTGCCTCATGCACAAGCGCCTGCTCATGTCTCGGAAGGATCACCCGGATATCACTCTGCTTATACAATTCATCACTGATATCGATTGTACAAGCTCCCGGATAACCGAAGAGTGTGTCCACTCCCTCCTCTTTCAATGCCTTCACCAACAATTTGTTACCTGAAATCTGTCTCATACATATACCTCCTTTAACTTCCCCAGTGGTTTTTTTCCAGAGGCCCTGAATAATCCCCTGTAAGCTAAAATAGAGTTTCGCTTGCGAAACTCGCGCCTGCGGCGGTCGCACTGCGACATCTACAGCTTACGCCGCAGTGCGCATCCCGCCGGGAAGACTTTTTATTTCATAGGACGTACTTCCCTATGAAATAAAAAGCCCTAAGCTATAATTAGCTTAGGGCGAATCTGCAATCCGTGTTACCACCTAACTTCAGAGAGTCTTCTCTCTGCACTCTGCCAGTACGGGAACTTCTTCCGATACTGCTTCCCTGTAACGTAGGAACTACGTTGGAGCCTACTTAGGATTCTTCCTGTTCGGTCCACTGCTCAGAGGCTACTTCCATAATCCCTTCACGAAGGCTTCCACCTGCCGCCTTCTCTCTTGGCATCTGAGAATTATGTACTCCTCCCCGTCTTAGCATTTCACCAGTTATGTTTTCATAAAAGTTAGTTTTAATTATAATGTGTGTATTTAACTTTGTCAATGCCGGATTCTTGATGTTTCTTATCTTTTATCAAAATGAACAGTAACAAACAATACTTCTATGCCACAAAATACTGCCCAGCTGCAAGAAGATACACCGCCAGATAGTACAGCACAAGCAGGACCGCGCTGTATGCGCGCCGGCGTTTTCCACTCAAATGGCTCCATCCAAGGATCGTGTCCGAGACAACAAAGCAGACGCCCCCGATCCCGGTCAGCACGGCAGGAAGAGCAAAATGCTGTATGCCAAGTGACACCGCCATTGCTGCCATCACACAGAGCAGGGCCGCATAGGCCAGCCCCGGAACCAGCAGGTTCTCAAGGTCTTTTAAATAACGCCTCACGGCCACAAACATCATACCGTAAAGAATCACAAAACATCCGGCCACATACCACGATGCCGCACCCATGTATAAAAATCCTGTAATTACACAGATATGGCCGATACCAAAGGAAGCCACTCCTGTGAGGAACCAGATTTCCAGTAGGACATCGGCCGCCATATAAAAGACCACGCCTGCAAAAATCCACCAGGCTGAAACTTCCTCCGTCACCGCCGCACGGTACAGTGCAAGCAGCACAGGCATAAATGTGGCGAGTGCCTTGAATACAAGCGGCTTCCTGCTTCCGCTTTCCTTCCAGAAAAAGTAAATCAGCCCGAAACCGGCCATCAGGACCGCAGCTGCAGCTAACATGAGTTTTCCTCCCTAAGCAGATTACTGGTTACTGTTCAAATGATGCTGTGCATCCCCGCAGGGCGTGCACAGTAACGTTTATTTTTTGCGCAGGGCACCGCTCTTAACCCCACCGGCGATCGTATAGACAAGCAGGGCACCCATGTTTACAATCACGACACTCGCTCCTGCCGGAGTCGCGCACAGGTAGGAAATAGATATCCCGACAAACAAACAGATCACCGATACTATTGCAGAGTTTATTATGACACTTTTAAATGTCTTGCACACTCTCATGGACGTCAGGGCCGGGAAGATGATCAGGCTGGAAATCAGCAATGCCCCCATCATGCGCATTCCCAGCACAATCGTGACTGCTGTTAGAACCGCGATCAGAGTATTATACAGATTCGCCTTTACACCGGTCGCCTGTGCAAATGTCTCGTCAAAAGTAATTGCAAATATTTTGTTATAAAAGATCACATACAGAATCAATACGGCAGCTGAAAGTGCGATACTCAGCTCCACATCCCCGCTGCTCATTGCGAGTATACTGCCGAACATATAATTGTAAACATCCGTATTCATCCCGGTTGTCATGGAAATCACCATGACCCCCACGGCCAGCGCTCCTGTAGAAATCAGCGCAATCGCTGCATCCCCTTTTATCTTGCTGTTCCCGCTGATTCGAAGAAGCAGCACAGCCGCCAGAATAACAATCGGTATGGCAACAGCAAGCGGGGCCGCATTCATTGCAGTAGCAATCGCGAGCGCACCGAACCCGACATGTGAAAGCCCGTCCCCGATCATGGAATAACGCTTCAATACAAGGCTGACCCCCAGAAGTGCCGAACACAGAGACACCAGTGACCCGACCAGAATTGCCCGGACCATAAAGGGATAAGAAAACATCTCGATCAGTTTCTCAGCCATGATACTCACCGCCCTTCAAAAATGCTTTACCGACCTCACTGTTTTTATATTCCCCGGCACGGCCGAAAAACAGGGCCGTCTCCTGAAGGTGGAGGATATGGCTCGCATATTCCATCGTACTTTCTATATCATGGGACACCATAACAACGGCAATCCCTGATCTTTTATTGATTTCATTAATCAACTGGTAGAATTCCTGTGTCACGATTGGGTCCAGCCCGGTTACGGGTTCATCCAGAAGCAGCAGTTTTTTTGTCGCGCACAGCGCCCTTGCAAGGAGGACCCTCTGCTTCTGTCCGCCGGAAAGGTCCCGGAAGCACTGCTTTTCAAGATCACGGATACCCAAAAGTTCCATGTTCTCCCGCGCCTTTTCTTTATCGGCTGCCGTGTAAAACGGGCGAAATCCCCTGCTGTTGAGCCGCCCGGACAGCACGACTTCATAAACACTCGCCGGAAAATCCTTTTGCACATCATTTTGCTGCGGCAGATAACCGATCTCATTCTGTTTCAGTCCGTCTCCTAATGTAATGCATCCTTTCACAGGCGACTTCAGTCCCAGAAGGCTCTTAACCAGTGTACTTTTCCCGGACCCATTTTCACCCACGATGCAAAGATAGTCAGCCTGTCCGACCTCGAAAGATAAATCGTGTACGACGGTCTGTCCCTCATAGGCGATGGACAGGTCCTCACATTTAATTAATGCCATCCGACAGCGCCTCCTTTAATGTCCCAACATTCTTCTCCATCATACTCAGATATGTTTCACCTGCACGGAACTGTTCAGCTGTGATATTGTGGCAGCTGTAAAAAACTTTCACCTCTGCTCCTGTAGCTTCTGCAATTGCTTTCGCAATATTATCATTGCTCAGTTCCATTTTTAACACAACAGGTATCTTCTCTTCCTTCACTTTATTAATCAGATATGCCATTGTTGCGGCACTTGGCTCTGTATCTGACGCACAGCCTGGAAACGCCGCATAATAATCAAGCCCGTATGCATCGGCAAAATACCGGAACGGGAAACGGTCCCCGAACAGTACAGTATGTCCCAGCGCGTCTTTCACAACCTTTCGGAATTCACTGTCAAGATTTCTTAATTTTTCCGTATATGTTTTTTCCGCCTGCCTGTACGTTTCCTCATTCACAGAATCTTCCTGACAGAGAATTTCTGTAATGTTTTCCACAATCTTTACCGCATTCTTAGGAGATGTCCACACATGTTCGTCAAAAGCCCCCTCTTCTTCCTCTTCATGGCGTTCTTCCTTCATACCTGCAACGTGTTCTTCCTCTACAGTATCCACACAGTCAACCAGGCGCAGTGTCCTGAGCTGTCCGCGGTCCACAGAGTCCAGAATATCCTCGACCCATTCATCATTCTCACCGCCTACGTAGATAAACAGGTCACATTTCTGGATATCAATGATATCTTTCGGCGTCGGTTCATAGGAATGACTCTCCTCACCCGGCTTCAGGAGCATCTTCAAATCAACCTTGTCCCCCGCAATCTGACGTACAAAATCGTACTGCGGAAAGATGGTCGTAACCACTTTTAGTTTTTCCATGTGCGCAGAGCCATTTTCCTGTTCCTCCTTTGCACACCCCTGCAGGAAGACCGCCGAAAGAACCAGTATGAGGATCAGGCTGCATACCTTTCCACGTTCCGCCCAGTCAGAAAACTTCCTGCATTTTAACCATTTATATATCATCATTCAATATTCACTTACCTTCTATCGTCAGATATCCCGCTTCTTTACAGACGGTTTTCATATTTCGTGAACATATATTCCAGATCAAAGCATGTCTGCTCCTCACTCACCTGTGTCATCTCCCAATTTTCCATTTCATCCAGATTAGGGAAAAACGTATCTGCCTGAAATGCATGGTCGATCTTGGTAATATATGCCGTGTCACAGTAAGGAAGAAGCTGGCGGTACACGCTTTCCCCTCCTATCACATAGATATCGTCCGAATTATATTTTTCCAGTTCCTTATGCAGTTCCTCTAAAGTATGCACAATAATTGCATCTTTAACACGGTAATCTTTGTTGGATGTCAGTACAATGTTGGTCCTGTTCTTCAACGGCATCCCGTTCGGAAAGCTTTCCAGTGTCTTCCTGCCCATAACAATCACCTTCCCGGTCGTTGTCTCACGGAAAAACTTCATATCAGACGGTATGCTTACAAGTAACTTATTCTTATAGCCAATTCCCCAGTTTTTATCAGCTGCTGCAATTAGATTCATTGTTCTTTCCTCCCTTTATTAAACCGCAATCGGTATATTCTTAATCTGCGGATGTGTCTGATAATCATCCAGACGCACATCCTCCCTCGTAAACTTATAGAAATCCTTTACATCCGGGTTGAGCCAGAACTTCGGCGCCGGATATGGCTCCCTCGAGATCAGTTCCTCAATCAGTGGGATATGGCGGTCATAGATGTGTGCATCCGCAATCACATGGACAAATTCCCCGGCCTTCATATCACATACCTGTGCCAGCATATGCAGAAGTACGGCGTACTGGCATACATTCCAGTTATTTGCCGCAAGTACATCCTGAGAACGCTGGTTCAGGATTCCGTTCAGCGTCAGCTTGTCACTGCCCTTTTCCTTTGTCACATTGAACGTCATGCTGTATGCACACGGGTACAGATTCATCTCATGCAGGTCCTGATGCACATATATGTTCGTCATAATCCTGCGGCTGTACGGATTATTCTTCAGGTCATAGATCACCCTGTCCACCTGGTCCATCATCCCTTCCCTGTACTCGTGCTTCACGCCCATCTGGTAGCCATAGGCTTTTCCGATCGATCCATCTTCATCCGCCCAGCTGTCCCATATATGACTATTCAGGTCATGGATATTATTCGACTTCTTCTGCCAGATCCAGAGCATCTCATCCACACAGCTCTTAATCCCCGTACGCCGCAGCGTCAGGGCCGGGAACTCCTTCGAGAGATCATAACGGTTCACCACCCCGAACTTCTTAACCGTATAAGCGGACGTCCCATCCTCCCATACCGGGCGCACCTTCTCCCCCTCAGTACTCGTACCATTCTCAATAATATCACGGCACATATCAATAAAAATACGATCTGCATTACTCATAATTTCGTCTCCCTTCTGTAAATTCCGCAAAGGGGTCTGACCCCTTTGCCCTCCGTTTTCTGATAATTCTGAAAATTTATGGATCAGCTATATTATACAGCATCTTTTCAAGACCTCTTGTTAAAGCTGCTATTTCCTTTTTTGTCATTCCGCGTGTCATTTCTCTGTCCATTTTCCTGCGGTCCGCCTCCATCCTGCGCTGGATGTCATAGGCTTTTTCTGTCAGATAAATGTTCTTTTTACGTTTATCTGTTGTATTTGGAACGCAGAAGATAAATCCTTTTTCATCCAGCCTTTTTAGCAGTCCTGTCACAGTAGGATTCTTCAGGCTCAAATGGCGCTCCACATCACGCTGGCTTACCTCTTCCTTGTTCGTGTGGAACAGGTAATCCAGAACCGCGCACTGCGATGCTGTAATTCCAATTGTTTTCAGCTTTTCATTCAAATCTTTTTCAAATACGTTATTGATCTGCTTAATGGTAAAACCGATCGGCTGGTTTCTTCGCTCCATGCTTTTCTCCTCTCCATGAAATTTACCAGATACCGACACCTTTTATATATATATAGCGTGCTATATTCTGTTATACCATTATAAAAGAGGTGTGTCAACTTCACACCTCTTCCACGGACAAAACTACGCTCTGGCAGCATCCTGTGCCCTAGTACTCGCGTATCAGGCTGCTAATGTCCAAAATACTGTCTATTCCTCTTAATTCCCCCAGAGCGTCCTTTAAATGGTATTCCTTTACCTTATCAGTTACAATAACCAGCTCCGCCTCATTTTCCTTCGCATGTTTCTGCACAACCCGCGCGATGCTGACCTTATGGTCTCCAAAGACCTTTGCAATGCAGGCCAGAACGCCGGGCTGGTTTTTCACCTGCATCCTGAGGAAGAACTTATTCTTCACATCATCAAAATCTTTGATCGGAAGCTCTTTATAACAGGTACAGCTGATTCTTCCGTTACAATGATACTGAATATCCCTGGCCACATCAATGATATCCCCCATCACCGCACTTGCAGTCGGCAGCTCTCCGGCACCCCTGCCGTAGAACATGGCGTCATCCACGGCATCGCCGTGAACAAACACCGCATTGAAAGAATCACGCACGGACGCCAGCGGATGGTCTTTATTCAAAAGCATCGGGTAAACACCGACTTCGATACCATTTTCCGTATTATGGGCCACTCCAAGCAGCTTGATTACACTGTCAAACTCTTTCGCATAAGCGATATCTTTGGAAGTAATCTTCGTGATCCCCTCCGTATAAACATCCTTAAAAACAACTCTGGAATGAAAGGCAATGGAAGCCATGATCGCAACCTTGCGCCCTGCATCCAGTCCCTCAACATCAGCAGTCGGGTCGGCCTCAGCATACCCAAGCTCCGTCGCCTTTGCCAGAGCTTCCTCAAAGCTCATATTATCTTCAAACATCTTTGTTAAAATATAGTTTGTTGTACCGTTTACAATTCCGATCACTTCGGAAATCTCATTTCCGGCCAGACACTGTTTCAGAGGGCGGATAATCGGAATTCCGCCTGCCACAGCGGCCTCGAAGAGGAAATCACACTTTCCGGCTTCTGCCGCATCCAACAGCTCCTTGCCATACTCTGCCACAAGGTCCTTGTTCGCCGTAACGACGTGTTTTCCCGCATGAAGCGCATCCAGTATCATGGTACGGGCTGGTTCGATGCCTCCCATCACCTCTATCACAATCTGAATCTCATCATCAGCCAGAATCTCCTGCCAGTTATCTGTCAAAAGAGATGCATCAATACCCGGACGCTCTTTCTTCAGGCTATGTACCAGAATCCGGAAAATCTCAAGTTCGGCACCAATCGTGCGCTCCATCACATCCCCTCTTCTGTGTATGAGTTTATAAACGCCTGTGCCAACCGTTCCCAGTCCAAGCAGGGCCACTTTTATCTTATTTTCTTTTATCTTATTTTCTTCCATCTCTGCACCTCTTCATCGCTAAGTATTATATCCTGCCAGAAGTTTCCCCTCCGGAATAACCGCCCCCTGCGGGCGGGCAAAGCATACAGACGCATAACATCACGCACATCAGAACGCATGCTCCGCCGCAAAAACACCGGGGCGTATTTGAATGGGACATATTATAGCATAAATATGCAGAAAATACCAGCGGGTTTTAACAGAACATCTGGATCGTAAATTATTTTTCTAAATCCTACCCTGTTCATCCTATGTAGGACTTAGTCTTGGATAAGTAGGGTTTACTCTTGCATATGATTCCTTCTAGCGGTATAGTTCTATCAGTTGTCCAAACCGGCGGCATAAGGAGGATAACACTATGTCAAAACTTATACCAGGGAATCATAAACATCTTACAATCGAGGACCGTCGCTATATTGAACAATCTCTAGATGAAAGCAAGTCTTTTCGTGAGATTTCCAAGTACCTTTGTAAGGACCCGTCCACCATATCCGATGAAGTCTTTAAAAATCGGGTTGCTAACACTTGGAATAAAGGCAGCTTCAACAACCC
>NZ_QGDL01000002.1 GCF_003149245.1 Faecalicatena orotica
GTTCACACCCTGCGGGCGTGCACAGTAACGGCATCTGCTTATTTCAAGTCGCCTTCGGCGAGAAGCAGATGCCCTGAGACCATCACTTTATTGGCCCGATGCCGTGCAGCAGGGTGCACGGCACGGTGTGAACAGTAACCCTCACTGCACACCAGAGAGGTGCCCGCAGTAATAAAGAAGAACCGGGGGTATTCCCCCGGTCCGGTTAAAAGGCAGTCTCTCCTGCATTGGCAATCCTTGAAGACTCTTCCTGTGTAATATATTTTTGATTAATCATACTCTGCAGTACTTTCTGCTGGCGTGAATGTGCGAGATCAGGATTCACGTCAGGTGCATAAACCGAAGGGGCGTTGGGGATTCCGGCCAGCATTGTACTTTCGTAGTCAGTCATCTCGGCAGGCTCTTTTCCGTAGTATCCGCGGCTTGCGTCCGCAATGCAGTAATATCCCCCGCCGAAGTAAATGCTGTTGACGTAGAGCTCCAGGATCTCTTTTTTACTGTATTCCCGCTCGATCTTTAAAGCCATGAAACCTTCTGCAGCTTTGCGCGTGATACTCCGCTCCTGATTGAAATAAAGATTCTTTGCAAGCTGCTGTGTGATGGTGCTGCCTCCCTCGATTAGTTCCCAGGCCTGAATATCATTTTTTATGGCACGTGCAATGGAGATGGGGTCAATACCCGGGTGTTTGTAAAATCTTTTGTCTTCCACAGCGACGACCGCATCCAGATAAATCTGAGGCAGGTGGTCCAGAGTCGTATAAGATGGATTATTTTTAATTTCCGCAACTTTTTCCTGAAGGCTTTCCGTTTCTAGAACCTGGCGGTACCGCTCGTAACCGCGGTAGCCGATGAAACAGCCTGCACAGAGAATGCAGAGGAATATAAATGCCAGAAATCTTCGGATTAGTTTCATAATATCACTCTCTTTCGTATTCCCGATTTGATAAGCGTCCTTTGTACATGGAACTGTCCAGAATCATGGACAGTTCTTATATACAAAATATAACATATCAATCTTGTTTTAACATGATATTAATCTTACAAATTCCTTAATTTTTTCGAAAGAGCCTTTATCGCAAATTCTTTTCCCATACGCCAATGTTCCGCCTGAATTCCACGTAGGTTGCGATAAAATAGATCAGGTAAATGCCGCCAAAGAGCAGTATTGAGATGCCGAAGTATGACCAGGACGGCGCCTGCGAAGTTGCCAGTTTGAAGAATTCTCTGCTGTCGTAAAGTACGATTCCACCGCTGATTACAATGGCCGTGATAAAGGGGAAGAGGTAATACAGGAACAGCTGTTTTAAAATCACACAGCTTATTTCTTTTTCCCGCAGACCAAGTTTGCTAAGGAGAGAATACCTGTGCTTATATTTGGCGGAATCGCTCAATTGCTGTACCGCGAGGACAGTCAGCGCCACGCACAGGAAAACAAGCCCCACATAAAAGAGCGGGAAGATAATTGTGGAAAGAAGCGACTTCATACTTTTTGTTTCTATCTCACGTACATATACATGCTGGTTGGACACGTACATGATGTCTGTCCCGTACCCCCGGTCAATGTCCGTTTCATAGTAATCTTCGTCAAGAATACTTTTCCCGGAATCATGGAGATCCAGCAGCTTGTCTGTCAGGTCCGGCTGTACGCTTCCTTTTACCTGTGCTGCGAGGAGGGAATAATAAGGCTTCATACCGTCAGCGGCCTGATCGGGGACCACCAGCAGGTAGTCGGCTCCGTTATGCCCGTTCTGTTCGAACCCTTCCGTGTAGACACCTGCACATTTATATTCATTTCCGGAGATGGTTAACGAGGTATGGGAAAAGCGTCTGCCGGCATCCTTAAGCCGTGACTTGATCTGGATCAGGTACTGGTTCTTTTCTAACGAAACTTTTTTGTATCCCGCCATTTCCCGAAGTGTATTGTAGTCCGAAAGCTTCATGTAGGTGTCATATTTGAAGTAAGCGCTGTCATTTGCCACAGAATTTTCCAGGACATCGCTGTAATATTTCTCCATGAATTTCCTGAAATCACTCTTATGATCTTCAAAAATCTGGTAAACCAGTTCGGAGCTTATTTTGCTGTCTTTTTTTATCAGTTCGTTTTCAGCAGAAAAATCATACCCGGGATCGGGATTGTAAACTGCGATGTCAAAAGGCCAGTTGACATCGGCCTGTGTCGTCTGAAACTGATTCAGCATCAGTGCATGTGAGGAACCAAGCAAGGCGACCATGAAAAGTACGGTCAGTGTGCCAAGTGTAAACTGCATGGTCCTCACTTTTGAAGCGAGCTGCCTGAGTACAAAGATATTGGCACCCTTTAAGACACCATTTTTGCCGGAGCGGATGTATCCGATCAGGAATGCCGATAAACCCATGTAAAGGAAATATACCGAAACAATTAGTCCAATAATCATAAAATAAATATTTCCATCGGTAAACCGCCCGCTGACCATCATCCAGCTAAAGAACAGCATATAGAGAACTGCGGCAAAGAACATCCACTGCCTGCCGGATTTATTCCCGTTATTTAATTCTTCGTTCTGCTGGTCCAGGTACATCATATCGCGGATGTTCATCTTTCGGAAACGTTTCTTATTGCGGATCAGGGCCAGAAAATAGGAACCGGCAAAGATTGCTGCCGTCATCAGCAGTGTTCCGGCCTTGAATTCGAGATGCAGGCTGTATTCTGTATCCACAATCGCGTAGATCAGGGTTGTAATCACCTGCTGCAGGAAGACGCCTGGGATCAGCCCGATGAGGAAAGAGACTGTTCCAAGGATTACCGTTTCTTTGAAAAACAAACTGGCGACCTGTTTTTTATGAAAGCCGAGCAGCAGATATGTGGCAAATTCACGGCTTCGTTTTTCAGCCATAAACCGGATCATATAGTGAATCAGCCAGATGATGATCAGGACAATAAAAAATGTGGCAAGCCCGATCATCATCCCCATGATGCCTGCTTCTGAACTGATCTTCTGTATGTCTTCAGAGAAGATCATGGAGTTGAATGCAAACATCAGGGAAGTAATGAAGATCATCGTGATCAGGTAGATAAAATAATCTTTAAAAGACCGTTTTGCATTGCGCAGGGCGAGCTTACTCAGCATACCCATCACCTCCCGTCAGGGAAAGTACATCCAGAATTTCATTCAGGAATACTTTTCTGGTCCGGCTCCCTTTTATGAGTTCGTGAAAGATCTGCCCGTCTTTCAGGAAGAGGATGCGGTTACAGTAACTTGCCGAAAAAGCATCGTGGGTTACCATCAGGATAGTAGCCTTCATTTCCTGATTCATATAGGTAAACGTCTCGAGCAGCATCCGGGCGGATTTGGAATCCAGTGCGCCGGTAGGCTCATCTGCAAAGACAATCTGCGGGTGGTTGATCAGGGCCCTTGCACACGCACAGCGCTGCTTTTGCCCGCCGGACACCTCATAGGGAAACTTATCTCTGCATGACCAGATTTCTAGACGCTCCATGATATCCTTTGTACGTTCAGCAATTTCCTTCCGGCCCTTCTTTGTCAGTGACATTGCCAGAGATATATTTTCCTTTAGTGTCAGCGTATCCAGAAGGTTATAGTCCTGAAAAACAAATCCCAGATTATTTTTGCGGAAATCTGCCATCTGGTCTTCATCCATGCGCGTGATGTCTTCATTTCCGTACCAGATATGTCCCGAAGTTACGGTGTCAACGGTTGCAAGCAGATTGAGAAGTGTCGTTTTTCCGCTTCCGCTGGCGCCCATAATCCCGGTAAATTCCTCCTGATTGACAGTAAACGTAATTCGATTGATTGCTTTGGTAATATTTTTGTTGCTTCCATAATATTTTTCAACATCCTCGATGCGAAGAAGCTCTTTCATAAAACATTCCTCTCTTTCCTATTGCCAGATTTAAAGTTGGTTATTCATTTACTTATTATTATGGTAATAGAAAATGTTCCGGTCTGGTATCAATGTAGTTTGCAGAAACCTTACGAAATTGAAAGGTTTCTCATTCCCTGCCGAAATATTGGCTCCCGTCCGGGAAAATCAGGGAAATCCTTGTAAATTCACCCTCCACGGAGTCTGCTTCCAGTGTAATCCCGAGCTTTCGGCTCAGTTTCCTGCACAGATATAATCCAATCCCTGTGGACCTGCGGTTTTTCCGGCCGTTGCTGCCAGTAAACCCTTTATCAAATATGCGGCCCAGTTCTTCCTGCCGGATGCCGGTTCCGTTGTCCTCGATCATCAGCGTGGTGCTGCAGGCCTCTTTCCGG
This sequence comes from Faecalicatena orotica, assembly GCF_003149245.1. GTDB lineage: Bacteria > Bacillota > Clostridia > Lachnospirales > Lachnospiraceae > Faecalicatena_A > Faecalicatena_A orotica. Next base: position 4,257 of record NZ_QGDL01000002.1, read on the forward strand.
GTGCGGATGGTGATGAGACAATTGTCCTGCTTCTTATATTTTACCGCATTAAGGATAATCTGATTGATCATGAATTCCAGCCATTTGTCGTCGCAGTAAACAGTTTTGGCTTCTGCCTGCATATCGATCCGGACATGGTTCTGTATCAGATAGGGCCTGCTTCTTTGGATTACGTTCATTAGGACATTTTCAAGGGAGATTTCCCGTATCATGTAATCCTGATAAACCGTGTCAGAACGCGCGAAGTAAAGAGCCTTGTCCACATCATTTTCCAGTTCGCTTAAATGTGACTTCAAAAGGGCAGTGTCTTTCGGGGTCCATGCAGATGCTTTCCGGTTATCACACATCAGGTTCATGGAAGTCAGGGGGAGCTTTACCTCGTGGATCCAGTTTTCGATAAACTCCTTATACTCGGTGCTTTCGGTTTCCATATGGTGTACCGCGTCAATGACAGACTTATTGGAGTCCTTTAAAACGCTGCGGTACAGCCTGTCCTCCAGACGCCAGGAATCCGGAATGACCTCGGAGATCAGGTATGGCTTGTCCAATGTATCCAGAATCTGAAAAATCTGGTGAAAATAATGGCTTCTCTGCCGCCAGATGACAAGGAGGTAAACGGTAAGCAAAAACAGCCATGCCATATAAAAGAGAAATAGCTGACCTGTATTCACGCCGCATGCAGAAAAATAGAAAAAACTCCCCAGCATGCACAGCAGGTGCAGCAAAAGGAGCATGATTTTATCTTTTAGAAAATTCCATAACGTCATATCCGGTACCCCTGCCCTCTCCTCGTCTCAATCATGTTTCCGGCCCCGATATCCTTTAGTTTACCGCGGATTCGGGTGATGTTGACGCTCAGTGTGTTGTCGTCAATAAAAATCTGGTTATCCCATAAGTCATCGATTAATTCTTCCCGGGAAACGATCTGCCCGGCTCTGGAAAACAGGTTATAGCATATCCGGAGTTCATTTTTTGTGAGTTCGGCAGACCTGCCGCGGCAGGACAATGTCGCATCCAGCATATTCAGTTCGCAGTCCTTCCATATAAAGTGGTAAGGATCCTCCTGGGGGCCTTTTTTGCCGGTCCTTTTTAGGACAGCGGCTATCCGTGCGAGCAGGACCGGGGCGTGGTAGGGCTTTGTGATATAGTCGTCCCCGCCCATCATCATGCCATTTAGTTCATCCATTGCATTATTAAAACTGGTGACAAAAATAACAGGAGTATCCATTTTCCTGCGGATATCCTGACAAAGGGACAAACCATTGATTCCCGGAAGCTGGATATCTAGTAGAATCAGATCCGGGGCACATGCTTCTGCCTGAGATACGATCTGCGTGAAATCCTCAATCACATCCACCTCATATAGAGCATTTTCCAGAAGCAGTTTTAATTCTGCCCGGATATCCGGGTCATCTTCTATGACAAGAATTCGGTACAAAACAAAAACCCTCCTTTGCCGGGAAACATGGCTTGCTGCACCTTATTCCCAGTCTTTTCCAACGTCAATCCATTTTGCGGCATGTGAATATTCCTCCAGCTCCGGCAGTGTCAGCTCGATGGCGCTGTTGCTGCTTCCGGCGGCCGGGTAAACGGTTTCGAAACGCTTCAGTGATTCATCCAGATATACTGTAACACCGGCCTTCACGGCAAATGGGCATACCCCGCCGGGGGCGTGTCCGATCAGGTCCTCTACCTCATCCGGGCGGATCATTTTTGCTTTTTCTCCGAATGCTGCTTTATACTTTTTATTATCCGTGCGCGCATCGCCTGCAAGAACGATCAGGACAGGGCCGTCCGCGGTGATGAACGACATTGTCTTGGCAATCCGCGCCGGTTCACATCCGACTGCCCGGGCCGCCTCTTCCACAGTGGCGCTGGACGCTTCCGGCTCCAGAATCCTATCGGCAAGGCCGAAAGGCTCGAAATATTCTCTAACTTTTTCAACAGACATGGTAGAAAGCCTCCTTACTTATCCACAATTACTTCATACAGCGGTGAAAATTTACTTAAAATAAAGCGTAGTACGAAATAATAGAAATGTCAAGTAAGAACGGATTCTTGAAAAAATACGCCACTGCTCTTATAATAGGAGAGTGAGTTTAGAGTTACTGTGCACACCATGCCGCATATCACGCTGCACAGTAATAGTTTAGAAAAGAGGACAGCCGGCTTATGAAATTGTATTATCAGATAAAGGACAATTGTATCGAGATCATCCGTTGTTTCGGAAATGACACGAAAGTTGTGCTGCCGGAGCAGATCGATGGCCTGCCCGTCACATCTGTGGCCGCGTATGCTTTTTCTGACCGGAAAACGGGCGAGGAGGGGCAGGTATTCGTTTATAGAAATAATGAGCTGGGCCTGTTTGGGGAGGAAGAGCATCTTCTTGCAGGAAACTGTGTGGAGGAAATTGTCTTTCCGGGGACAGTCCGGGAAATTGGGAATTATATTTTTTACGGTTGTAAACGGCTGAGAAAGCTGGAGTTTTATCATACGCTGATGCAGATCGGGAGCGGCGCGTTTACCGGCTGCAGTGCGCTGAAGTCTCTGACTGTGCACATGGAGAGCGGCAGCCAGTCCTGTGTGAAGGAGATTCTTGGGGAATTATGGCAGCGCATCGATGTCACGTTTTGTTATGGAGAAACGAATGAAAAGGCAGTCCTTGTATTTCCGGAGCATTATGAGGAGGCTGTGGAGAATACGCCGGCCCGTATTTTATTTACACAACATCACGGGTCAGGGAATAATTACAGGCAATGTTTCTATAATAAGGAAATAGATTACCGCAAATATGATAGTCTTTTTTCTGTGGCGGCAGCGCGCGACAAAGCGGGGGTGCTGGCCGACATTGCTTTTGGCAGGCTGGAATACCCCTATCAACTGGCGGAGAATTACAAGGCTGCTTATCAGAATCTGATACAGGACCGATATAAAGAAATTATAAAGTATCTTTTGGAAAAGGAAAATTTCCCGGGGATAAGAGTAATTACAGAAAACGGGATATGGAACGGTGAAATGCTTGAATATGCCCTCGAACTTGCCGCAAGGCAGGGGAAAACGGAGATTTTGAGTTATCTTATGAATGAGAAACAAAAAAATGTACCGAAGAAGACGAAGAGATTTGAACTGTAAAAAGGAGGGACAGCCATGACAGGAATGGATGATCAGGAAAGAAAAGAAGCGGCAGTATATCTGGAAGGTCTGGGAAATCAGATACTAAGCGCCGCCCGGGATGAGCTTTATCTTGGAATGCGTTTTCTGGATGTGGCCCTGAGCAGTTTTGCATATCAGATGGATACGTCAGTCAATCCTTTTGGGACGAATGGGAGTGTGATTTATTTCCACCCGCAGTATCTGGGGGGAGTGTACCGGGAGAACCGGATTCTGGTGAACCGGGGCTACCTGCATATGGTGTTCCACTGTATCTTCCGCCACATGGTAAAGCGTGGGATGGATGACAGGTATTGGAACTTAAGCTGTGATATTGCAGCAGAGCACATGACAGACAGTAACTTCCACCGATCAGTCAGGTTTCCGAAAAGCCTGCTTAGGCGGGAGACCTACCGGAAGATGGAGTTGGAAGGAAAGGTTCTGAATGCCGAGAGGATTTACGCAATTCTGGAAGCGTGGGAGCTTTCCGGTAAAGAACTGGAGCGTCTGGAAGCGGAGTTTTATGTGGATGACCATAAATACTGGGAGAACCAGCAGCCTGACCAGAAACCGGACCCGGACCTGAACCGGAAATGGCAGGAAATCAATGAGCGGATGGAAACAGATCTTGAGACCTTTTCGAAGGAGGCCTCCGAGAAGGCGGGAGATTTGCTGGACCAGATAAAGATTGAGAATAAGGAGCGGTATGATTATAAGGAGTTTTTGCGGAAATTTTCGGTATTGCGGGAAGAAATTGCTGTTGACCCGGACACGTTCGACTATTCTTTTTACAGCTATGGGCTGCGCGTATATGGGAATATGCCCCTGATCGAGCCGCAGGAGACGAAGGAAGTGCGGAAGGTCTCTGAGTTTGTGGTGGTGATCGATACATCGATGTCCTGCTCAGGGGAATTGGTCCGCAAATTCCTTGAAGAAACATATTCGGTTTTAAGTGAAGAAAATAGTTTCTTCAAAAAGGTGAATATTCATATTATCCAGTGTGATGAGGCCGTGCACTCTGACCAGCGCATTACCAGTCTCGAAGAACTGGAAGATTATATGTCACACCTTACCTTATATGGTGAAGGTGGTACAGATTTCAGGCCCGCATTTGCATATGTGGATGAACTTCTGAATAAGGGGGAGTTTGAAGACCTGCGGGGTCTGATTTATTTTACCGATGGGTATGGTATATATCCGAACAGAATGCCTCCCTATAAGACGGCATTCGTATTTATGCAGGAAGATTATTATGACGTGGACGTTCCGGCGTGGGCGGTCAAGCTGATACTGACGGAATAATGATTAAGAGGAGAGTGAACGATGGATATTAAGAGAGCAAAGCAGGAAATAAAGGATTCAATTGAGGCCTATCTGGCAAAAGATGAATTCGGGGAATACAGGATTCCGGCTATCAGGCAGAGGCCGATTCTGCTGATGGGGCCTCCGGGAATCGGGAAGACACAGATCATGGAGCAGATTGCGAAGGAATGCAGGATCGGTCTTGTGGCCTATACGATTACACACCATACGAGACAGAGCGCGGTGGGACTCCCTTTTATTAAGGAAAAAGTTTACGGCGGAAAAGAATTTTCGGTGACAGAATATACGATGAGTGAGATCATCGCATCTGTTTACGAGAAGATAGAACAGACAAAGATTGAGGAAGGAATCCTGTTTATTGATGAGATTAACTGTGTGTCGGAGACGCTTGCGCCGACGATGCTGCAGTTTCTCCAGGGGAAGACATTCGGAAACCAGAAGGTGCCGGAAGGCTGGATTATCGTGGCTGCGGGGAATCCTCCGGAATATAACAAATCCGTGCGGGATTTTGACGTGGTGACGCTGGACCGGATTAAGAAGATCGACGTGGAAGAAAACTTTGACGTCTGGAAAGAATATGCGTACAAACAAGGGCTGCACCCAGCGGTGATCTCTTACCTCGAGCTGAGAAAAGAGAATTTTTACCGCATAGAGACAACCGTGGACGGCAAATATTTTGCCACGGCGCGCGGATGGGAGGACCTGTCACAGCTAATCCAGGTATACGAGCACCTGCATAAAACAATCGACAGGGATGTGGTATACCAGTACATTCAGCACCGCATGATAGCAAAAGACTTTGCGAACTATCTGGAACTTTACTATAAATATAAAGAAGACTACGGGATTGAAGATATTCTGGCGGGTGAATGGAACACAGCCACACTGCAGAAAGTGAAAGCGGCGCCGTTCGACGAGCATCTGAGCATCGTGAGCCTGCTGAACGGAAAACTCAGTGAACTGTTTGAAAGCTGCCATATGATGGACGCTTATGTAACGAAACTCTATGAATACCTGATCTACTACAGAGAAAACAAGGTAACATCCATGCTGGAAGACATCTGGCATCTGGCAGAGAAGGACATGGAAGAACTGAAAACTTCCGAGCTCATGACACACAGAGAAGAACTGACCATGAAAAGAGTTATTGCGGCCCTGGAGCGGTTTTCGGTTAATATCAAGGGTGAACTGTTTATCGGGGACGGGGCATTCGACGAAGTAAAAGCGATGTTTGAAAAAGAAGTAGATGCACGAGAAGAAGAAATTGCTTATACATCTCAGACACTACAAAACGTGTTCAATTTCCTGGAAGATGCCTTCGGGGAAAGCCAGGAAATGGTGGCGTTTATTACCGAGCTGAACGCGAATTACTATAGCGTCTGGTTCATCAAAGAGAACGGCAGCGACCAGTATTACCGCTATAACAAGGGACTTTTGTTTGATGAGAGACAGCAGGACATCGTGCGCCAGATGGATCAGGTGGAGGACATGCTCAATCACGGGATAAAGTAAGGGGCTGCAAAGGGGTCAGACCCTTTTGCGGTCCATATTCAGAATATTCTTAAAATTAGGAGGAGTAAGGATGATTAAAGTGATCGCGTCCGACATGGACGGCACGCTTTTGGATGATAATCACAAACTGGCGCCGGAAACGCTGAAGGCGATACATAAGGCTTGTGAAGCGGGGATACGGTTTATGGTCGCAACCGGGAGGAATTTCCGTGGGGCGATGGAGGAATTGAAGGATGTGGAGCTGACCTGTGATTATATCGTGGGCAGCGGAGCGGAAGTCCGCAATCAGGAACGGGAGGTTGTTCTTACGGCCCCGATCGATATGGACCTGTGCGAAGAAGTTTACCATGCACTGGAAAAGTATCCGGTATCAGTTGTTTTTTGTACGGACGATTTTGATTACCGGATCGGGGATGAAGAGGAGATTGAAGAGAGTTTTGTCCGCCAGCTGAAGGTCTTCCATTTGGATAAAGATATCAGTGAGGAACAGGCAAAATTGGATCCCCTTTACCAGCGTGTACGGAAAAGCACAATCATCATTTCAAAATTTGATGAACTCCGTGCGGCAGGTGTGCCGGTATATAAGATTTTTCTGTACTCAGGGGACCTTTCGATGCTGGAGCGGATCCGTCTGGAATTGGAGAAAAACTCCCGGATCGCTGTGGCGGCTTCTTTTGAGACGAATCTTGAGATTACGGATGTAAAGGCACAGAAAGGCCCTGTGCTTAAGAAATATATTGAATCTCTGGGATACACAATGGATGAAGTCATGGTATTCGGCGACAGTATGAATGACTATTCCATGCTGTCTATGGAATTCGGGGCAACGGTTGCAATGGAAAATTCCATGCCTGAAGTAAAATCAGCTGCCAGACATGTTACGAAATCAAATCAGGAACATGGTGTGGCATTTGTAATAAACGAAATGCTTAAGAAATATGGAAATGATAAATGAGGGGAAAAATTTCAGATTCGTCCAGAAATAGGAGATTTATGAGCCGGGTTGTGATACAATAAGCAAAGGAAAGACAGCACGTTCATTTATCTTAAAGGAGTTCGGGTATGGAGACAGAAAAGGATAAAAAAGAACATAAAGAACGTTCATTAGAGGAATTAATAGAAGAGAATAAGAATCTGAATGCCCTGATACAGAATGTTCCGGGCGGTGTTATGTGCTGCAGCGCGGATATGGATAACGGACTGGAACTGTTAGAATACAGCGATGGCTTTTTAAAGCTTCTGGGGTATACAGCAGAGGAACTGAAGGAAAAGTATGATAATAAGTTCCGCAGCATTATATATGAAGAGGACTGGGAGGCAACTGCAAAGTCTGTAGGGGAGCAGATGAGCAGGGGGAGCACAAAGAAGATTGAGTACCGCGTGAAGTGCGGGGACGGGACACTGAAAATGATATACGATCAGGGGCAGCTCGTCCGCCGGAACGGATACGATGTTTATTACTGTATTCTGTCGGATGTGACAGAACAGCGGGCTGTGACGGAAGCACTGCGTCTGAGTCTTGAGAGACACCAGATCATCATGGAGCAGACACGGGACATTATTTTTGAGTGGGATGTGGAAAAGGACAGCGTAATGTGGTCTGATAACTGGAAAGAAAAGTTCGGATATCAGGCGTTTTCCACCAATGTAGAGCAGGAGCTTCTGGAAAACGGGCATATATATCCAGAGGACAGGGAAACACTGATGCAGCTGTACTATAAGCTGGTAGGAAATGCCACATATGAAGAAACAGAAATCCGTATCCAGAGGATTGATGGTGTATTTATATGGTGCAGGATCAGGGCATCCCTGCAGCTTGGTGCGTCAGGTGACAAGAAAAAGGTAATCGGTGTGATTATAGACATCGACAACGAGAGGCAGGAGGCCGAAAAGCTGAAGGAGAGGGCCGAAAAGGATGCCCTTACCGGCGTATATAACAAGGGGACTGTCCAGATGCTCGGGGACCAGTACCTCTCCAAGATGAAACGGGGAGAAATGGCCGCGTTTTTCATGATAGATATTGACGATTTCAAGTATATTAATGATGTTTACGGGCATTTGAGCGGGGATGTCATTCTGGCAGAGATTGCCGCGGGATTGAAGCGGATATTCAGAAGCGGTGATATCATCGGCCGGATCGGCGGTGACGAGTTTGCTGTCATTATGAAAGATATCCGTGAAGTGGATGCAGTCGAGAGGAAAGCACAGGAAGTAATCGGTATATTCAATCACCTGCTCGAAGAGGATAAGTATACATTTTCCAGCAGCATAGGAATTGCCTTTGCGCCGAAACATGGATACGCGTTTGAAACGATGTATAAAAAGGCGGATATTGCTCTTTATAAGGCGAAAGCGGAAGGCAAGAATACATGGAGGTTTTATGAAGAAGGCCTCAAGATGGAAAGCAGCATAGGGAATGGCTATTCGACACAGCGAAAAGCAGACAATTCCGAGGAGATGTGGCAGGGAGAGGCGGGGATTGTAAGTTACATTTTTTCCTCCCTGTATGAGTCGGAAGACGTAAGAAGGGGAATTGAAGATATCCTGAATATAGTAGGAACACAATTTGGTGTCAGCCGTGCCTATATTTTTGAAGATACAGAGGATGGGGCGGCAACTTATAATACATTCGAGTGGTGCAGGGAAGGAATCGGCCCTCAAAAGGAGGAACTGCAGGGGGTGCCGGGGAGTGTGCTGGGAGACTACTATAGCAATTTCAACGCAAACGGTTTGCTTTACTGCCGCGACATCAGGGAGCTGGACGAACCGCTCCGTGAACTGTTAGAAAAACAAGGGATCAAGTCCATGCTCCAGTGCCTTATTATGGACAAGGGGGAGAAAAAGGGGTTCGTGGGATTTGATGAGTGTGAAACGAACCGCTTGTGGACAAAACAGCAGATCGATACGCTGTCTGTGATTTCTCAGGTGATCAGCGTATTCCTGCGGAAAGAACGGGCACAGGAAGCACTGTGCAGATTAGTGCAGGGGATGCCTGCCGAAGCTGCTGAAGACAAACAGTGCATGAGCCATTAGAGGAGAAGACAGGAATGAGCAGAAAGAAAAGACAGAAGAAATCTTCAAGGAAAAGGAGCAGGGTGGGAGACATTGTCACTACCACAATACTAATTGCGGCAATCTGCGTATTTATATTTTCTGCGTATCAGCTTGTCACGATGCTGGTCCCATACTATTCCGGCGGAAAAGAATACGATGATGTCAAAAAGCTGGCTATCATAAAGGATGATACGGGTAAAGACGGTGATGAAGGAAATGGAGATAACTTTCAGGTGGATTTTGATGCACTCCTGAAAGAAAATCCCGACACCGTAGCGTGGCTCCGCTTCGACGAACCGTCCATAATCAGTTATCCAGTGGTTAAAAGCTCGGACAACCAGGAATACCTGACCAAAACATTTTCGGCCAACGATAACAAGCTGGGCGCCATTTTTATGGACATGCGCAATAACAAAGATTTTACAGATCTGAATACCTTCATCTACGGACATAACCTTAAAGTAGGCGGGGAGATGTTTTCACAGTTGAACGAATATGCCAGTGAAGACTTTTGCAAAGCGCATCCATATTTTTATATCTATACGCCGAACGGAAAGCTTACCTACAAAGTATTCTCGGCAGGAACCGTAAAGGATATAGCGGCAAACTATATCCTGACATATGAGAATGAGAAAGAATACACAGATTACCTGCAAATGTGCAGGAACTCATCTAATTACCAGGTAGATGTAACGTTGGACGCAAAGTCACGCATCGTCAGCCTGTCGACTTGTACGAATATTAATGATGATGAGAGGTTCCTTGTACAGGGGGTGCTTGTGGAGAACGAGTAGTTTTCAAAGGGGTCTGACCCCTTTGCGGTCCGTTTTCAGAATATTCTCATTTTATTAAAAAAGGAGGGCGTTTATGCCAGACAGATTTGATGTCGGAGATGTCATCCGCATGAAGAAACCCCATCCGTGCGGCAGCCATGAATGGGAGATTTTAAGGGTTGGGGCGGATTTCCGTCTGAAGTGTGTGGGATGCAGCCACCAGATCATGGTTCCGCGCAGGTTAGTGGAAAAAAATACAAAAGAAATTCGCAAAAAGTCTTGAATTGGACAACTTCTTATGGTAAAATAGGAATTCGTGACGTACCCGTTGAATTTATAGATTCACGGATATCATTAATTCCTTGTTCCCGCTAAGGTACGGGAGCCAGAGACCATAAGGAGGTGCTAAAGACATGAACAAGTATGAGTTAGCTGTTGTTGTCAGTGCAAAAATCGAAGACGACGCTAGGGCAGAAGTTGTTGAAAAAGTGAAAGCATTAATCGCTCGTTTCGGCGGCAATGTTACTGACGTTGATGAATGGGGTAAGAGAAGATTTGCTTACGAAATTCAGAAGATGAAAGAAGGATTTTACTACTTCATCCACTTCGAATCTGACAGTACTGTTCCAGGAGAAGTTGAACAACGTATCCGCATCATGGACAATGTACTCAGATATTTATGCGTTAGACAGGAAGCATAGAGAAAGAGGTATATATGAACAAAGTAGTTTTAGTAGGGCGTCTCACAAGAGACCCGGAAGTTAGATATTCACAGGGTGACAGTGCAACTGCAGTTGCAAGATATACATTGGCTGTTGACCGTAAGTTCAAGAGAGACAATGAACCGACAGCGGATTTTATTCCGTGTGTTGTATTCGGCCGCTCAGGAGAGTTTGCGGAGAAGTATTTCCGCCAGGGAATGCGTGTTTCCATATCAGGACGTATCCAGACAGGAAGCTACACGAACAAAGAAGGCGTGAAAGTATACACAACAGAAGTAATTGTCGAGGATCAGGAATTTGCTGAGAGCAGAGCGGAAAGCGATGCGAACAGAGGCTCCTTCCATCAGGCAGCGCCAAGCCCGGCACCAAGTGTTGATGCAGGTGACGGATTCATGAACATCCCGGATGGGATTGATGAAGAGTTACCGTTTAACTAAGACACGGACTGTGGAATCTTTCTATTATTAATATAGGAGGTAAAGAGAAATGGCTTACGATAAAGGTAGCAGACCAGAAGGCGGTTTCAAGAGAAGAGGACCGGCTCGCAGAAGAAAAAAAGTTTGTGTATTCTGTGGTAAAGAGAATAACGAAATCGATTATAAAGACGTAGCAAAATTAAAGAAATACATCTCTGAAAGAGGAAAAATTCTTCCTAGAAGAATCACAGGAAACTGTGCAAAGCATCAGAGAGCTCTTACAGTAGCAATCAAGAGAGCAAGACACATTGCTTTAATGCCATACGTACAGGATTAATCAAAAGTACAGACCGTCACTGCATCGTTGCAGCGGCGGTCTTTTTGCGTAATAGAAAGGCGTGTTCCTTGTACACAAAGCGAATCGTGAAATTATTGACAATATTATTGACATATGTTCATTAAGTGGTATACTAGAAAAAGAAAAGGGGTGACAATATGCCAAGACCGCAAAAATGCAGGTGCATCTGTTCCAGACCAAAAGTGAAAGGTTTTACGCCAGTCGGCCATGAAAGCGGAGAGACTGTTATCATCGGGTATGATGAATACGAGGCAGTCCGGCTTTTGGATTATGTAAAACTGACCCAGGAGCAGTGCGCGAAGAAAATGAACATTTCCCGTCCCACGGTCACCAGAATTTATGAGGAAGTCAGGCAGAAGATTGCGGATGCGATGGTAAACGGGAAGGAAATCAGGATCGAAGGCGGCGATGTGATCGTCTGCGAGGCGATGAAACCGGAGTGCGTGAATGAAGTGCACTGCTGTCACAGACAGAAGTAAAAAGAAAAGGAGATAAGCCAATGAACGTGTTAGTTATTGGAGGAGTTGCTGCCGGTACTAAAACAGCAGCAAAGTTAAAGCGTCAGGACCAAAGCGCTGAGATTACGATTATTACGAAAGACAAGGATATATCTTATGCCGGGTGCGGGCTGCCGTATTATGTGGGCGGAGTGATTGAAGAAAAAGAAGAACTGATCGTAAACACGCCGCAGAAATATTCTGCACTGACTGGGGTAAAAGTACTGACAGGCATAGAGGCAGTAGGACTGGATTCAGATAAGAAAGTGGTAAAGGCAAAGAATCTGTCAACAGATGCGGAGGAAACCTATACATACGACAAACTGATCATCGCGACGGGTGCTTCCCCGGCCATTATTCCGATTGACGGAATTAGTCTTCCGGGAGTATTCAAAATGCGTACCCCGAATGACGCAATCGGTGTAAGAGACTATGCAGAAACCAACCATGTGAGAAAAGCAGTTGTTGTCGGTGCCGGTTTTATAGGCCTCGAGGTTGCCGAGAACTTGAAGCTGAGAGGAATACAGGTAACTGTGATTGATTTTGCATCCCAGATACTCCCTAATATATTGGACCCGGAGATGGCGGCTTACGGTAAAAAGCACCTTCTCAAAGAAGGAATCCGGGTGATAACCGGTACAAAAGCAGAAGCTGTCCTCGGAGAGGGGAAAGTGACAGGCCTTAAGACGAGCGCGGGCACATTCCCGTGCGAGATGGTTATTATGGCGGCGGGCATCCGTCCAAATACCGCATTCCTTCAGGATACAGGAATTGAGATGTTCAAGGGAACTATTTTAACTGATGGACACATGCAGACAAATCTGCCGGATGTATATGCGGCGGGGGACTGTGCGATGGTTACGAACCGGATCACGGGCAGCAGGCAGTGGTCGCCGATGGGATCTTCCGCCAACATGGAAGGACGTACACTGGCGCAGATAATGACAGGGGACGAAAAAGAATATAAAGGTGTCCTTGGCACCGGTGTTGTAAAACTGCCGAACTTAAACTGCGGAAGAACAGGACTAACAGAAGAACAGGCAAAAGCGGCCGGCTATGATGTCATAACGGCACTCTCTGTAACAGACGACAAGGCCCATTACTATCCGGATGCGGCATATTTTATCACAAAACTGATTGCAGACAAAACGACACATAAGCTTCTAGGAGTTCAGGTATTTGGCCCGGGGGCTGTCGACAAAATGGTAGATGTTGCTGTAGTGGGCCTGAACATGGGGGCTGTACTGGAAGATTATGAGAACGCGGATTTTGCTTACGCGCCTCCGTTTTCAACAGCGATCCACCCGTTTGTACAGGCGGTTTATATCCTGCTGAATAAAATAAACGGCGATATGGTCAGCATGACACCGGCAGAATATGCAGAAGGAAAAGCAGAAGGCTATACAGTGCTGGATGTGGGACTGACACCTGCCATCCGCGGTGCGCAGTACATCAACCTTGGGGCCGTGAAGGGTGAACTAGAGGGAATCGGAAAGGACGAAAAGCTCCTCCTTGTCTGTACAAAAGGAAAACGTGCTTACTTCCTGCAGAACAGACTGCGCCACTTCGGCTACACAAATACAGTGGCGCTGGAAGGCGGCGTGTTCTTCAGCGACGTAAAGGTGAAGAATACACAAACTGAGATTTCGGCCGATGAAGTTACAAGAGTTAAAGGTCTTGGTTTCCTGCGGGATAAGACGACCGCAGACAAATTCAATGGCCGTGTAATCACGAGAAACGGGAAAATAACTGCGGATGAGACACGTACCATAGCAGAGGCCGCGGAGCTGTACGGAAGCGGCGAAGTAACAATGACCTCCCGCCTGACAATGGAAATTCAGGGAGTACCGTTTGACAACATCGAACCGCTGAGGGAATACCTGATGCAGGCTGGCCTCGAGACAGGCGGAACGGGTTCCAAAGTACGTCCGGTTGTATCCTGCAAAGGAACGACCTGCCAGTATGGTCTGACTGATACATTCGCGCTGTCAGAAGAAATACACGAACGTTTCTATCACGGTTATTCATCAGTCAAGCTTCCGCACAAGTTTAAAATAGCAGTGGGCGGATGTCCGAATAACTGCGTAAAACCTGACCTGAATGATATCGGAATTATCGGGCAGCGTATTCCTCAGGTTGATCTGGAAAAATGTAAAGGATGCAAAGTCTGTCAGGTGACGGAAAGCTGTCCGATCGGCATTGCAAAGATGGAAGACGGAAAAATCGTGATCGATGATGATGCATGCAACCACTGCGGCAGATGTATCGGCAAATGCCCGTTCAGCGTAGTGGAAGACTATACAGACGGATACCGCATCTACATAGGCGGCCGCTGGGGAAAGAAAGCATCTCAGGGAAGATATCTGGATAAAGTATTCACTGATAAAGAAGAAGCTCTGGATACGATCGAAAAAGCAATTCTGCTGTTCAGGGAACAGGGAAACACAGGAGAACGTTTCGGAGATACGATCGCACGCCTTGGTTTTGAAAACGTGCAGGAGCAGCTGCTTAAAGATGACCTGCTGTCCAGAAAAACAGAGAACCTTGCAGCCCAGAAACATTTGAAGGGCGGGGCAACCTGTTAAGCTGGGAATGAAAACAGAAAAGAGGGAGTGTTGCCTGACGGCGCTGCTCCCTCTTTTCTGTTACATTTATATCTTATTTAAAAGACACATACCAAAGCTAATTAAGCGTTACTGCTCACGCCCTGCGGGCTTACACAGTCTCAATTAAGCAACTGCTACATTAACAGCCTGTGGTCCGCGGTTTCCTTCTGTGATATCAAATGTTACTTTCTGTCCTTCTTCAAGGCTCTTGTAACCATCAGCAGCGATTCCTGAGAAGTGTACGAATACGTCTTCACCGTTAGCGTCGTTTGTGATGAATCCAAAACCTTTCTGTGCGTTAAACCATTTTACTGTACCGTTATTCATGGAAATACCTCCTAAAAAAATAATATTATTTGTAAATCCTCTGATAATAAAAAATCACATATTTTTGTAAAGCATTATCAATGGAACATAATGACTTACAAAAATATGTGAAATCTAAATCCGATGAAAATACTATTACATCTTAGCATAACATTGCGAAATAGTCAATAGATTTCAGAAAAATTTGGATATAGGAAGAAAGACTGATAAAAGCATTCATAAATGTTCATATAAACGATAAATAATCATATAAATACATTGAAAACATTCATAATAGATGATAAAATAAGCGCATAAAGCATATAAATGATAGTTTTAATGAAACATATGAATGATTAAAAACAGGAGGAAGAAAAATGAGTATGGTGAATGAGCTGACAAGAGAAAAGTGGGTACTCGGTGCATTTCCGGAATGGGGAACCTGGCTGAACGAGGAGATTGACGAGGAAGTGGTGGCACCGGGCACCTTTGCGATGTGGTGGATTGGATGTACGGGACTCTGGATCAAATCCGAGAACAATACGAACATTGCAGTCGATCTCTGGTTCGGAAACGGGAAGAGGAGCAAAAAGACAAAAGAGATGGCCCCGTTCCACCAGATGCGCAACATGACCGGCGGACGCATGACACAGCCGAATCTGCGTGCGGCTCCGATCGTATATGACCCGTTTGCTGTAACACAGGTGGATGCCGTACTGTCTACACATTATCACAATGACCATATCGACCCGTTTTTTGCAGCGGCTGTTATGCAGAACTGCGGTCAGGACGTGCCGTTTATCGGGCCTATGAAGAGTGTGGAAAAATGGCTGGGCTACGGAGTACCAAAAGACCGCTGCAGAGTTGTGAGGCCGGGGGATGTAATTCAGGTAAAAGACTGTGAAATTGTGGTGCTGGATTCCTTTGACAGAACGTGTCTCGTAACCGCAGATGAGGATATCAGAAATACATGCCCGAACGATATGGATGAAAAGGCTGTAAACTATTTGATTAAGACACCCGCAGGTAATGTGTACCACAGCGGTGATTCCCATTATTCCACATATTACGCAAAGCACGGAAAGGATTATAATATAGATGTTGCACTCGGCTCCTACGGGGAAAATCCGGCAGGGAACCAGGATAAGATGACTTCTGTAGACATTCTTAGAATGGCGGAGGCTCTCAGGTGTAAAGTTGTCATTCCGTTTCACTATGATGTGTGGACAAATTTCAAGGCAGATCCTGCTGAGATTATGATGCTTTACAATTACAAGAAAGACGTGCTCCAGTATCAGTTTACCCCGTTTATCTGGGACGTGGGCGGAAAATATATCTGGCCTCTGGACAAAGATAAAAAACAGTTCCATTATAGAAGAGGGTTTGAAGATTGCTTTACAGATGAACCGAATGTGCCATTCCGGTCAATTTTGTAGTCAGAAAAGGAGAATCATACTATGCTGTTAAAAGAATTAGTAGAAAAGAACAGAGTCTGCTTTCATAAAGGATTTGATACATGGGAGGAGGCTGTTGCCGCCTCCTGCCAGCCGCTGCTTGATGATGGGTCAATCGAGCAGGCATACATAGATGCGGTGATCGGATGCGTTAAGAAGTATGGCCCGTATATTGTTTTTGCACCCAACATTGCCATGCCGCATTCCCAGGAGGGAGCGGTCGGCGTGAATGATACTGCGGTTTCCTTCATGAAGCTGGAAGAGCCGGTGCACTTCGAAGAAGGAAATCCGGATAAGGATGCGAAGTTGTTTTTCGTGCTGGCATCAAAGAACCATGAGATGCACATGCAGAATATGGAAAAGCTGGCGAACATGCTCCTCACGGCGGATATCATGGATGCGCTGATGGAAGTCAGGGATGTGGAAGGACTGCTTGAACTCGACGCAAAATATTCAGACCTATGAGAAATCTATTTTACCACAGCTGGGATTCTGCGAAGGAATGCATACAGAAAAGTGAGGGGATCATGGTCACCGCAGGGTCGGTGGAAGAACATGGTTTCCACCTGCCTCTTGGGACGGACATCATCCTGACACATGCCTTTGCAGAAGCGGTGTGTGAAAAGGAAAATTTATATTATTACCCCTGTATCACGTATGGGCAGGTATGGTCTGCAAAGGAGTTTGAAGGAACTATATCCATTTCCCCGGACTGTTTAAGGGAGTACTGCCTTCAGGCAGTCGAAAGTGTTCTGCGTGTCTGCCCCAGACGGGTCATCCTGTATTCCTTTCATAACGGGAACCATAAGGTAATGGAGGAGGTTATGAGAGAACTGACGGACAGGGGGCTCGGCGGGAACGTGTTCCATATTAAGAATGCGGGAATTGAAAAGAAAGCGCAGCATATACTGACATCTCCGGTGTGGAACGGGAGTGTCTGGCATGCAGGCGAACTGGAGACATCTTTGATGTTATATGCCGCAGAGGAACTGGTGGACATGGAAGCAGCAACGGCTGAGTTCCCGCCGGTTCCGTTTTTTTACGGGAAAAAGCCTGTGCCCTGGAAAAAGTTTTTGAAAAGTGGTGCCTTTGGCGACGCTGCCTGTGCAACAAGAGAAAAGGGAGAGGCTCTGTTTAGGTTAATCTGCCGGGAACTGGAGGAGCAGGTACGCTGCATAAAAGGAGAAGAAAACAATGAATGACATCAGATTGGTCGTCTGTGACCTAGACGGAACGCTTTTAAATGATAAAAAACGGATTACGGAACGTACGGCGTCCGTGATGCAGAAAATACAGCAGATGGGGATTGCGGTCTGTCTGGCATCTGGCCGGGATGAGCAGATGATGTCTGTTTATGACAGGAAGATCGGGGGCTGCAGGTATCTGCTGTCCAACAACGGGGCAATGGTACGCAGAAATGATAATAAAATTCTGCACTGTAATTATCTGGCCGAAGACGATACGGCCCTGCTTTTGTCGTACCTGAACGCACATAAAATGACGTTTATGATGTATTCCGATCAGGAAATGTATTTTTCGGAGGGAAGCGGGAAACTGAAAAAAAGAATCAGTGATTATGAAAAGCTGTCACAGGATGTAGGCTGCCCTGTGAAGCTGAATGCAAAAGAGTTTTTAAGAAGCACCCCTGTGGCGGGATACACGACCGCTGCAAAAATCGTCGCCTATGAGGACGATGAGGAGAAGATTAACGCTTACAAAAGATATATAGACCATATGCCGGGAGTGCATTATGAACCGACAGGGTACGGGCTTTTAGGAGCGTTTGACAGGAAAGTTTCGAAAAAGGCTGCCCTGTTGAAAATCATGGAGGACATGGGGGCCAGCCCAGATGCAGTGTGCGTATTCGGTGATTTTGAAAACGATCTGAGCATGTTCGAGTGTGCAGAACACAGGATCTGTATGGAAAATGGTGTAGAAGAACTGAAAAGAGCGGCCAGCCATGTGACAGTCAGTAATAATGACGATGGCGTTGCAGTCTATCTGGAAAATATACTGGACATTTTGTCTAAATAGTGAGTATATGATCAAATAAGTTCATAAAATAAGAATTAATGCATTTTAATCACTGATATTGATAAAATTACATCATATAAAAGGAAATAATTCATAAAATAGCACAAACAATCATATAATAAGATTGACAATCATCATAAACGACACTATAATACAATTATCAAGAATACATAATGCACAAAAGAATCGTAAAAATGGTTACAAAGGAAGGAGAGGAATTATGTTAAATTCAATTCTTGATTTACTCTTGAAACAAATTTTCGGACAGCCATTCCTGCTTATGGCAATAATCGTATTTATAGGTTACGTTGCAATGAAGCAGAAATTGTCCAAAGCTCTTGCGGGGGCCGTGAAAGCTTCTATCGGTATCATTGTAATGGGGATGGGATCAGGCGCCCTGATCGCCAACTTCGGCAAGCTTCTGACTGCACTACAGAATGCGACGGGAATTCAGGGAGCCGGATTGAATACCTACCCGACAATGACCGCCAGTTACGAAAAGATGGACGCGGTACTGGGCGCTGGAACAGGGGCAGCGTGGGGGATTTATACACTGCTTGTTGCTTTTATCCTCAATCTGGTTTTGGTAGGCTTAAGAAAGTTCACCAGAATCCGTGCGGTTTATCTGACAGGCAACGCGATGATCGTCCAGGCAGGTATCAGTACTTATATTGTATGGCGTTTCCTTGGCCTTGGGATGATGCCGACAGTCCTGATTGCGGCAGTGGTAACAGCGCTGTACTGGGGAATCTGCTCTACACTCCTGATTGAACCTACAAAGAAGATCACAGGTGCGGATTTTACGGTTGCACACCAGCAGATGTTTGTGGACTACGTTGCTTATAAGGTAGCTCCGAAGATCGGTAATGCAGAAAAAGATGATATTGAGAAAAAGAAAATGCCGGAATCTCTCAACTTCCTTCAGGATAATATCATTGCAACAGCACTTGTTATGTTTGTTTCCACAGCAGTCATTATGCTGGTAGTCGGACGCGACCAGATCGACTGGCTCCGTGGTGCAGAAGGCCTGAATCAGGCGGGACTCACCAACAACATCGTATTCCTCGTGTGGATATCCATAACACTGACAGCAAATATCGTTGTACTGCTCAGTGGTGTCAGGATGTTTGTCGGTGAGCTCATGATGTCATTCAAAGGTATTTCAGAAAAACTGCTTCCAGGTGCAGTTGCAGGTGTTGACTGTGCCGCAATCTTCGCATTCGCTCCAAAGTCAGTTGTACTCGGACTTCTCTTTGGTGCTTTGGGACAGGTAATCGGACTGGTCGGACTTCTTGTGTTCAAGTCCCCGATCTTCCTCGTACCGGGATTCATCCCGCTGTTCTTTGATAATGCGACAATCGCGATCTTTGCCAATAAGTTCGGCGGATGGAAAGCGGCAGCTGTAATCTGTACGGCAAACGGTCTTATCCAGATATTAGGTTCCGCCCTCGCGGTAAAACTTATGGAATTAACATGGTGGCAGGGAAGCGCAGATTATGCGACAATATGGGTAGCAATCATAGCAATCTTCAAAGGTATCGGAAGCTTGCTTGGAATCCCGATTGCAGGTTAACCAGTTAGAATAAACAAAAATATAACAGGAGGAAAAAAAGATGCTTAATATTTTATGTGTATGTGGAAATGGTATGGGAACCAGTACGATTTTGAAGATCAGTGTAAAGAAAATCTGTGATGAGCACAATATTGAGGCAGCTGTAGAGTCATGTTCATTCGGTGAGGCATTGTCTTATGTGACGAATACAGACCTCGTACTGACAAGCCCTGAGTGGGCGGGAATGCTTCCACCAAGTAATGCGGTGATTGCAGAGACGAAGAACCTGATCGACACAAAGGCTGTTACAGAGACACTTCTGGCAGCAGTGAAAGAACATTTCCCGAACGAAATGAAGTAACAGATTAAATGGAAACAGCCGGGGATATGGATTTGAGCCATATACCCGGGTGAGGAGGATGAAAATGACAGGTTATGAAATTATAAAAGGAAACGTGAAATTTACGGGCCCGGACAGAATTGGCCTCCGCTTTGACCGGATTGCGGGAAAAGGGGATGTATGCCGTATTTTCGTCCTGCCACCCAGGAGTACATGGCCGGAGGATGCACACTATACGGTCTCCAAAAAAGTACGCCCGAAAAGCGGGGAGTATGACGAATGGGGATGCCTTTGGGAAAGCGATGATTCCAGCGGATCAGACATGGGGCAGGTGAGCAATATCCCGATTGAAGAATGGGAGGATATGGAGAACTACGTTTTCCCGGACCCGAAGGCTGAAGGCCGTTTCGAAGGGCTGAAAGAGGCTCTCGATGAAGCAGAAAAAAAGGGCTTGTACGTTCAATTAAACAGCCCGCAGTGTATCTTTGAGCGTATGCATTTTTTAAGGGGATTCGAAAACACATTAATGGACTGCCTGATCGAACCCGAAGAGATTGAAGCGATGGCGGAAAAGCTTGCAGACTATCAGATCGGGATCATTGAGGAAGCCTACAGGCTCGGGGAGGGAAGGGTCCACTGTTATGATACGACGGATGACTGGGGAACCCAGAACAGCCTGATGATATCACCGGATATCTTCCGGGAGATATTCAAGCCCCAGTATAAACGGATATTTGACAAGGCCCATGAATGCGGCATGGATATCCGGTTCCATACGGATGGAAAGATTAATGACATTCTTGAAGACCTGATCGAACTGGGAGTAGATATCATCAACATCCACCAGCCGCGGCTGGTTGGCATTGATGAAGTATCTGCCATCGCGCAGGGGCGCATCTGCTTCGAGGCGGCGATCGACATTCAGGCCACACTGCCGACCGGAGATAAGGAACTGATCGAACAGGAGGCAAAGGAGCTGATAGAAAAGTGGGCAACACCTAAGGGCGGACTGATCGGGGTTGAATATGGTTATCTTGATGCGATTGGTACAACGAAGGAGTCTATGCTCTATGCTCTGGAATGCTTTGAGAAGTATGGAAACTTTAAGAAGTAATGATGTTTACGAGTAATACCATCCCTGAAAAGGTTATTATTCACGGCCCCGTGAATAGTAACCTGAAAAGAGCAGATGCATAAATGGCACTGCTCTTTTTGATTCAGGGGAAATCAGCGTAATCAGGCAGGTTAAGCTTGACGATTATTTGAATCATTCATATAATTGAATGGAAGGTTATCATAAAACCTATATAGTTAAGAAAGTAGAGCTTGAAACAGGACAGACTGATTAAGCTGTAAAAGAGGAACAGAATATGAAAAGAAGCAGGGCATTAGTTGAAAACCGGAGAAACAAAGTGTTGCTGGCCTTACAGTCAAACGGATTCGTAAAGGTGCAGGAACTGGCGGAAGAACTTCAGGTTTCCCCATTGACAATTCGGAGGGACCTCCAGTATCTTGAGGACCAGAAGAAGCTGGAAAGATTCTACGGAGGCGCCACTGTGAAAGACCGAGTCCCGGAGATCTATACGGAGCAGGATGAAGTGAAGCTGTACCGCCAGAGAATCGCCGAATATGCGGCATCTCTTGTCGAGGACGGGGATACGATCTTTATTAACACAAGTTCTACTGCACTGCAGATGATAAAGTATATAAAGGATAAAAGAGTTACCGTAATCACGAACAACGGAAAGGCAATTTTCATGGAACATTCCTCCAATGTCTCCATCATTTTAAGCGGCGGGGAGCTTCGGGAGATTAAAGAGGCAATGGTCGGGGAGTTTGCCACGAATAATATCAGCAAGGTAACAGCAAAGAAAAGTTTTATAGGGTGTTCGGGCCTGAGCCCGGAGAGCGGGATGACCACGGAAATACTGAGCGAGGTAAATATCAACCAGCTCATGCTGCAGCGGGTTACCGGGACCTCATACATTCTGGCGGACCATACAAAGCTCGGGAGAAATTCCAGTTTCGTGAGCTGTCCGACGGAATCTCTTCTGAATGTGATAACCGATGAAAAGGCACCGGCAGAGATTACGGATGGATTTCGTGAGCATGAGGTCAATGTGTTCTGTGTCACGAAAGACGGACATCTCTTACGGGACAGCGGATCTGCTGAACTTAGTTAGCGCGTCTGTGATGAATGGCCAGGCGAATTCCAGGCTTTTGGGAACACCTCTGACAGGAGGATATAATGTTAGAAGAATTAAAACAGAAAGTATATGAAGCAAATATGGAGCTTCCAAAACGGGGGCTGGTAACTTATACATGGGGAAATGTCAGCGGCATTGACCGTAAGGCCGGGCTGTTTGTGATTAAGCCGAGCGGCGTGGAATACGAATGCCTGAAGCCGGAGGACATGGTTGTTATGGATCTTGAAGGGAACAAGGTTGAGGGGCGGTATCAGCCGTCTTCTGATACACCGACCCATCTTGAATTGTACAAGGCCTGTCCTGAAGTGGGCGGAATCGTACATACGCATTCCCCCTGGGCGACATCATGGGCACAGGCGTGCAGAAGCATACCGTGCTATGGGACGACTCATGCGGATTATTTTTATGACGGCATTCCCTGTACAAGGAGCCTGACCGGGGAGGAGATTGAAGGCGCATATGAGAAGAACACCGGGCTGGTGATCATAGAAACGTTCAGGGATAGAGATCCGGCAAGTGTGCCGGGCGTACTCTGTGCGAACCACGGCCCGTTCACGTGGGGGAAGGACGCCGCGAATGCGGTGCATAACGCCGTTGTTCTGGAAGAAGTGGCCAAGATGGCATACCGTACAGAGATGCTGAACCCCAAAGTCAGTGCGGCGCCGCAGGTGCTTCAGGATAAACACTATATGCGCAAGCACGGTCCGGATGCATATTACGGACAGGGCAGCCAAGGATAAGAAAGGACAGCCAGATATAAAAAACAGCTGTATATAAAACAACAGATCCCGGTATCCGAAATGTAAAAAATTTCGGGTGCCGGGATTTTTTTCGTTTCAGGTGTTTTTTGAACCTCTTTGTATCATAAAAATAAAATAATAATTCGTATAATGAATATAAATCCATTTAACAACAAAATGATCGTATAATAAGGCTAAGTAATCATATAATTAAGAACAAAGTGATTGATTTATGAAAAAGTTAATGATATACTGAACATAAAGAAAGGGGCGGAAGATTATGATGTGGAATTATTTGTTATGTTTCCTGTTTATTGCCTGTCTGGTCGTTGAGATTTATTTTATCCTCAAGAGGAACCGGACCATTGTTATGAAAGGTAAGGATGATTTTTTCTCGTTTACCCTGATTGTTCTCTTTGCGCTGGTCATCTTCCCGTTGTCAGACGCGGACACCCTGCCGGCAAATATCAGGAACATCCTGTTATTAGTTGCCATATTCGGGTCTGCGGCCATCAAGAGAGGTTTTTCAGAAAAAGGTATGGAGAAGATCTTTTATACCGTGAGATGGGAAGACATTCAGGAAGTACATATTGATGCATACCAGACGGCAAAGATCAAAGTGGTATGCCAGACAAAGAAAGGCAAACATAAGCTGTTCTTCGGCAAGTACAAGCTCAAAGAAGTCCTGCGCGTACTGGAGCAGCATGTTTCCAATATATATATTCAGAGCGCTCTGGAGGACACCCTGAATATGAAAAAATGTGTGTAAAGAATAGAAAAGACAAAGGAGAAAAATCATGGTAAGCGAAAAAATAACAGTAAAGAACCCGTCAGGGCTTCATTTAAGACCGGCAGGAATCCTGTCAGGCATTGCTTCAAAATGTGCATCCGAGGTGACTCTTGTAAAAGGAGACAAACGTGTAAATCCCAAAAGCGTACTTGTCCTGATGGCTGCCGGAATCAAGTGTCAGGATGAGATTACAGTAGAATGTTCAGGGGAAACAGAAGCAGAAGACTTAAAGACTTTGATTAATGCAATCGCAGGCGGTCTGGGAGAGCTGGACGGCGAGGGGAAATAAGGAGTTTTGAGATGAAGAGGATCGAGGTAAAAAAGACATCATCGAAAGGCATTGTCATGGGCAGGGTTTTTCTCGTTGAGGAGCAGGATTTAAGTCCGGCCGGGAACTCTGTACAGGAGCCGGAAGTGGAGAAAGAGATTCAGGCGTATGAACAGGCGGTTGAAGATGTAATTGCCGATCTGGTGCCTCTGGCGGAGGGATCGGATATCTTCGCGGGACATCTGGAGCTTGCAAAGGATATCGCGCTGAAGGAAGGCGTACTGGGACGCATTCGGAATCAGAATTACAATGCACAGATGGCGCTTCATGAGACGGCAGAAGAATTCCGCATGATATTTGAAATGATGGATGATGAATATATGAGGGAACGCTCGGCAGATATCCAGGATATCCGCAACCGGCTGATGCGTAAACTGAAGGGGCTGAATGAGGGGAATTTTGATGAAATCACGGAAAAGGTAATCCTGCTTGCAAGAGACCTGGCCCCGTCAGATACGGCGAAGCTGAATCTGGATTATATACTGGGCTTCATCACGGAGCTGGGCGGCGTGACAAGCCATGTGTCGATTATGGCAAGGGGGATGGGAATACCGGCCCTTGTCGGGGTCAGCGGAATCATGGACGAAGTAAAGAATGGCGATTTTGTCATTATGGACGCTTCACAAGGAGTTATCCTTGTGAATCCCGGTCAGGAGGAGATTCAGGAATATACAAAGAAGGCAGAGGAGTTCCGAAAATTTGAGAAGGAACTGGAGGAATCCAGCGCACTGCCAACGGTCACGAAGGATGGAAGAAAACTGGAGGTATGCGGCAATGTCGGAAGCCTTGAGGATGTGAAACGGGCCGTGCAGTTCCAGATCGATGGGATCGGGCTTTTCCGGAGCGAATTCCTGTATATGGAGAGTGATCATTTTCCGACAGAGGAGGAGCAGTTTGAGGTCTATTCGCAGGCGGCAGAACTGCTCGGGGATAAGGAACTGACGATACGCACACTCGATATCGGAGGCGATAAAGGGCTGGATTATTTCGAATTCCCGAAGGAAGAGAATCCGTTCCTCGGCTACCGTGCGATCCGCATCGGGCTGGACCAGACTTCTATCTTAAAGACGCAGTTAAGGGCGCTCTTAAGAGCGGGTGCATCCGGGCATATACGGATCATGTTCCCGATGATTATTTCTGTAGAAGAAGTGCTAAAAGCACTTCAGATTCTGGAAGAGAGCAGGGAAGAGCTTGCAAAGGAAGGGGTTCCTTATGGAGCGGATTTGGAAGTGGGCGTCATGATCGAGACGCCGGCAGCCGTCATGATGGCGGAAGAACTGGCGGAGCGGGTAGATTTTTTCAGCATTGGCACGAACGATCTGACACAATATTTCCTGGCGGTCGACAGGGGCAACCAGAAGATTGCAGCGATGTACAATTCCTATCATCCGGCTGTTCTGCGGGCAATTTACCAGACGATCCGCGCAGGTCACAAGTTTGGTAAAAAAGTCGGGATGTGCGGGGAATTTGCGAGCGATCCGAAAGCGGTTAAGCTGCTGCTCGGAATGGGGCTGGATGAATTCAGCGTATCACCGGGAGAAGCTGCAAATGTAAAATACCAGATCAGAAATGCATCCGCGGATGAAGCTGAAAGGCTTGCCAAAGAGGTGATGAAACAGCCGGCAGTCGAAGACATCATGCGGCTGCTGGAAGAATAGGGCAGCAGGAGTTTGGGAGGTCTGTTATGAAGGGATATACACTGGGGCTTTATGAAAAAGCGATGCCCGGACATTTGTCATGGAAAGAAAAACTACTGGCCGCCAAAGAGGCGGGGTATGATTTCGTAGAAATCAGCATCGACGAGACAGAGGAAAAGTTAAGCCGTCTGGAGATGAGCAGTGAAAAGCGGCTGGAACTTGTGCGGCTGATGGTAGAGACCGGGATGCCCGTGCGGACCATGTGTTTAAGCGGACACCGGAAATACCCGCTGGGCAGCGACGATCCGGAAGTGAGTAAAAAAGGCATGGAGATTATGGCAAAGGCGATCCAGCTGGCGGATGATCTAGGAATCCGTATCATCCAGCTTGCCGGATACGACGTCTACTATGAAGAGTCCAGCCTGGAAACAAAAAAGCGTTTTCTGGCCAACTTAAAGAAGGCTGTGAATATGGCAGAGATGGCAGGCGTTGTGCTCGGATTTGAGACGATGGAAAATGAATTCATGAATACCGTCGAAAAGGCAATGAAATATGTGACCCTGGTCGATTCCAGTTATCTGAATGTGTACCCGGACATCGGTAACATCACGAATGCGGCGGATACATATAAGACGGATGTGCTGGAAGATTTGTATATCGGAAAGGGACACCTTGTGGCGATGCACCTGAAAGAAACAGTTCCGGGAAAGTTTCGGGAAATCCCGTTCGGCCACGGCCATGTTGATTTCGAGAGTGCCATCAGGACAGCCTGGAAGCTGGGAATCCGCAAGTATGTGACCGAGTTCTGGTATACGGGGAACCCGGACTGGAAAGAAGATCTGCATTCTGCGAACACCATGTTTACGGAAATACTGAAGGTGCAGGAGCAGGAGGACGAAGAAGAGAGGTATGTTTCATGAAAGTAGATAAAAAAGTAATCTCAAATCTCACAAAATGCTATTCGATAGCTCCACTTAAATATAACCATGAAGATTATTTTCTGGTTGCGGCCGAAAAGACGGACAGGTGTCTGCTTTTTGATCTGGACGGCAGAGAGAAAGACACCATATGGAATGAGCCGGGCGGAGTCATGAGTATGGTACAGGTGCCGGGGACAAACGGACAGTTTCTGGCAACACACAGATTCTATTCGCCCAACGATTCAAAGGATGCTGAAATTGTAATCGTCACGCCGCAGACAGACGGAAAATGGGAAGTGAGGACACTCGTAAAGCTCCCCCATGTCCACCGCTTTGATATCGTGGAACGTAATGGTGTGAGATACCTGATTGCTTGCGCATTGAAATCGGGTCACGAATACAAAGATGACTGGTCCATGCCCGGAAAGGTCTATGCGGCCGTGCTTCCAAAAGACCTGAGCGGCTGCCATGCCGGCAACCAGCTTTCTCTGACCGTGATTAAAGACAATATGTTAAAAAACCACGGATATTACCGTGTGAAAGAAAATGGTACAGATACATGTATCATATCTGCGGACTGCGGGGTCTTTCAGTTCATCCCGCCCGAAAATCAGGAGGGTGCGTGGACGGTGAACCAGCTTCTGGACACCCCGGCCAGCGATGCGGTTCTGGTGGACATGGATGAAGACGGGGAAAAAGAGCTTGCCGTATTATCCCCGTTCCACGGTGAGAAGATCAGTATTTATAAAAAGCAGGACGGACAATACCGGCAGGTATACGAATACGAAAAGCCGGCCGAATTCACACATGCCATCTACGGCGGCAGCCTGTGCGGAATACCGGCCCTGGTTGTAGGCCATAGAAAAGGCGGACGGAATCTGATCCTGTTTATTTATAACAAGGAAGAAAAAAAATACCATTCGGAAATTCTGGATAAAGACTGTGGTTCCGCGAATGTGTTTCATTATGTCAAAGACGGCAGAGATATACTCATCTCTGCAAACCGTGAGACGGATGAGGTGGCGATGTATACGATTTCAGAGCAATGAAAATATGCAGCCCCGTGCACGGGGGAATAAAGACCGGAGAAAAGCGATAATCCTGTGAGACCGCTTATCTCCGGTTTTTTGCAGCCTTGTGAAAGTTTCGGCTTTCCTGTATGAAAAAGTGGAACTTAAAGGATTGATATGTTAAAATGTGGAATAACCGGTTACAATTTGATTAGTGCATATATAGAAAGCGGGTATTTTATGGAATTTAATAAGGAAAATTTACGAAAGATCAGAGGCTTAATCCTTTTTACACTTGTGGTGCTCATCGCCCTGTGGAAATATACGGTCGTACTGGAGGCGCTCGGGTTCCTCCTCGGGATTATGTTTCCGTTTCTGCTGGGGGCTGCAATTGCGTTTATCCTGAATGTGCCGATGCATTTTCTGGAAGAGAAGCTCTTTTATAATAAGAATACAAATGACCGGCATCCGGTTAAGAAGCTGGCAAGGCCGCTGAGTCTTGTGCTGACAATTATTATCGTGCTGGGTGTCGTCTCTCTCGTGATATTTGTCGTGGTCCCGAAACTGGGCGGCACTTTCATGTCACTCGGGAAAAATATTCAGGATTTCGTGCCGAAGGTCCAGTCCTGGGTGGAAGAAATGTTTAATAACAATAAAGAAATCGTAGCGATGGTGAATGACATTAAGATTGACTGGGACAAGGTGCTCAACGGCATGGTGTCATTTTTTAAAAACGGCGCCGGCAGCGTCCTCGGTTCTACATTTACAGTTGCCAAGAGTATTGTGAGCGGGCTGGCGACTTTCTTCATTGCCTTTGTGTTTGCCTGCTACATTCTGCTTCAGAAGGAAAAGCTGAACATTCAGATCAGGAAGATCATGTACGCTTATCTGAAAGAAGAGTATGTGGAAAAGGCACTGGATGTCTGTTCCCTGACCTATAAGACATTTTCAAGTTTCCTGACAGGACAGTGTGTGGAGGCAGTGATACTCGGCGCGATGTTTGTCGTGACAATGACGGTATTCCGCCTGCCATATGCGATGCTGGTCGGAATATTGATTGCATTTACCGCTTTGATCCCGATATTCGGAGCGTTCATCGGATGTGTGGTCGGGGCGTTCTTAATCCTGATGGTCGCACCGATGAAGGCGCTGGTTTTCGTTGTTTTGTTCCTCGTGCTCCAGCAGATCGAAGGCAACCTGATTTATCCGAGAGTGGTCGGCAGTTCGGTCGGACTCCCGTCTATCTGGGTGCTGGCTGCGGTCAGTATCGGCGGCAGCCTGATGGGAATTGTTGGTATGCTTGTATTTATCCCGATTGTGTCAGTCGTCTATACTTTATTCCGGAATAATGTATACTGGCAGCTGAAAAAGAAAGGGATTCAGATAGACAATACAACCGGGGAATCGGTGGATGTATCAGGAATGAGTTCCGGGAATACTGGGAATGAAAACTAGAAGTAGAATAATATACAAAAAAGTGCTATACTAGAAACATTAACGGTAACATGATAGAAGGACTATGAGGAAAAAAGCATGGGAAAAAAGAATATGCGACTAAAGGGGCAGCTCAGAATGTACATGCAGTGGCCGTTGATTATGACGGTGCTTCTGATTGCAATGAATATCTGGATGTACATGATCGACAGGAAGGCAGGCGTTATGATGTCCGTCTTTGTCGTCGTTTATCTGGTGATAGTAGGGCTTCTGTACTTTTACAACCGTTCTTTGATTCTGGCAGATTTAATTCAGTTTTCTACACAGTATAAGGGGATACAGAACACACTACTTAAGGAACTGACGATTCCATACGCCATCCTGTTGGAAGATGGAAGGATCCTGTGGAAGAATGACAGCTTTAACGACATGATTGAAGGACAGAAACGGGAAAAGTATCTGAACAAACTGATTCCGGAGCTGAACACCGGGGTATTCCCGCGTGAGGAGTCGGATCATGTAGAGCTGGAGGTTGTTTACAAGGAAAGAGACTATCAGGTAGAGCTTAGAAGAGTTTCAGTTGAGGGATTCAGCGAGGCTGAGCAGCTGCTTCAGATCCCGCGTGAGAAGGAATACTTCATCGCGGTATATATGAAGGATGTTACGGAACTGAACTCATACATCAGAGAAAATGAAGACCAGCGCCTGATTGCCGGACTGATCTATATTGACAACTATGATGAAGTCATGGAGAGTGTCGAGGAAGTGCGGCAGTCTCTTCTTGTTGCGCTGATTGACCGTAAGATCAACAAGTATATCGGCGATATAGACGGAATCGTGAAAAAGCTTGAGAAAGACAAGTACTTTATTGTTATCAAGAAAGAAAGCTACAGGAAGATCGAGGCAGACAAGTTCTCACTTCTGGAGGATGTAAAGCAGGTAAACATCGGAAACGCCCGCTCCGCGACCTTAAGTATCGGACTCGGGCTGAATACTTCGACCTACGCACAGAGCTACAACTATGCGCGTGTTGCCATTGACCTGGCGCTGGCGCGGGGCGGGGACCAGGCTGTCATCAAGGACTGCAAAGGAATTACATATTTCGGAGGCAAGAAGGAACAGACAGCAAAGAATACCCGTGTTAAGGCACGTGTTAAGGCGGAGGCGCTGCGTGAATTTATCGTGGCCAAGGATCAGGTCATTGTCATGGGGCATAAGATCGGCGACGCCGACTCTCTCGGGGCATGTATGGGAATCTACCGTGCGGCTGTGGAACTGGAGAAGAAGGCCCATGTCGTTATCAATGAGATCACGACTTCGGTGCGCCCCCTGTACGATGAAATTGCCGGCAGTCCGGCATACGGGAAGGACATTTTCCTGACCTCGGAACAGGCGCTGGATTATGTGACGGATAATACGATGGTAGTTGTTGTGGATACGAACAAGCCGCAGATGACCGAGTGTCCGGAACTTTTGAAGTGTTCCAAGACGATTGCCGTGCTCGATCATCACCGCCAGAGCAGCAATGTAATCGAGAACGCGGTTCTTTCTTACGTAGAACCGTACTCATCCTCAACGAGTGAGATGGTTGCGGAAGTACTGCAGTATATTGTAGACGACATTAAGTTTCCGTCTGTTGAGGCAGACTGCCTGTATGCGGGAATCATGATCGATACACGCAACTTTATGAACCGCACAGGTGTGCGTACGTTTGAAGCGGCGGCATTTTTAAGGAGATGCGGCGCTGACATTACCCGCGTACGCAAAATGTTCCGCGATGATATGGAGTCATACCGTGCAAAAGCAGAAGCCGTCCGCATGGCGGAAGTTTACAGGGACGAGTATGCCATTGCACAGAGCCCGGGAGATATTGAGAGTCCGACGGTGCTTGCTGCACAGGCCGCGAATGAGCTGCTGGACATCAGCGGTATCAAGGCATCCTTTGTACTTACTATCTACGAAGGCAGGATTTACCTGAGTGCGCGTTCCATTGATGAGGTGAATGTGCAGATTATTGCGGAGAAGCTTGGCGGGGGCGGACATATCAATTCTGCCGGAGCACAGTTTGACCATACAAATATGCATCAGGCAATTAAGGTGCTGAAAGAAACAATAGACCAGATGATTGAAGAAGGAGATATTTAATTATGAAAGTAATCTTATTACAGGACGTGAAATCTCTCGGAAAAAAGGGAGAAATTGTAAATGTAAACGACGGATATGCAAGAAACTTCATTCTGCCGAAAAAGCTCGGTGTTGAAGCAAACAATAAGAACTTAAACGAGCTTAAGCTCCAGAAAAAGAAAGAAGACAAGATCGCGCAGGAGAACTTAGATGCCGCAAAGCAGTTAAAAGCAGAGCTGGAGGCC
Source organism: Faecalicatena orotica (assembly GCF_003149245.1). Taxonomy (GTDB): domain Bacteria; phylum Bacillota; class Clostridia; order Lachnospirales; family Lachnospiraceae; genus Faecalicatena_A; species Faecalicatena_A orotica. The sequence continues at coordinate 35,789 of NZ_QGDL01000002.1, forward strand.
GGAAAAGTGGAACTTTCCATCAAAGTCGGAGAAGGCGGGAAGACATTCGGGTCAATATCCAGCAAGGAAATAGCTGCAGCAGTAAAAGACCAGATGGGAGTGGAAGCTGACAAGAAGAAGATCCAGTTAAAGGAAACGATCAAGACGCTCGGCACTCACCATGTTCCGGTTAAGTTACACCCGGAAGTAACGGCCGAGCTTAAAGTTGTTGTAACAGAAGAAGCATAAGGGGATTCGCTTTATGGAAATGGAAGCAGCGATTAAGAGAATACTCCCTCACAGCGCGGAAGCGGAGCAGGCTGTCGTGGGAGCCATGCTGATGAACAAAGACGCGATCATGGCTGCATCTGAGGTCCTCACAGGGGATGATTTTTATCAGACTGCTTATGGGATACTGTTTGATTCTATGGTGGAACTCTTTCAGGCGGGAAAACCCGTGGACCTGATTACACTGCAGGAACATCTGAAGGAAAAGAACGTTCCCCCGGAGATCAGCAGCATGGAGTTTGCGAGAGACCTTGTAGCCAGCGTGACAACCTCGGCGAATGTAAAGTATTATGCCGAGATCGTACGGGAAAAGGCTACACTGCGCCAGCTCATTAAAGTTAACGAAGAAGTCACCACCGCATGTTATCAGGAAAACCAGCCCCTTGAAGCGATACTGGATAAGGCGGAAAAGGGTGTATTCGAACTGGCCGAGCGTGGAAGTGTACAGGAGTATGTCCCAATCAAGCAGGTCGTACTGAATGCACTGGATGTGATAGAGAAAGCCTCTAAGACAACGGGGAGTGTGACAGGTATCCCGACAGGCTTTATAGATTTGGATTATAAGCTGTCAGGACTGCAGCGCTCAGACCTGGTCCTGATAGCGGCAAGGCCTTCAATGGGTAAGACGGCCTTTGTTCTAAACATTGCACAGCATGCCGCATTCAGGCAGAATTGCGCTGTGGCAATCTTCAGTCTCGAGATGTCAAAGGAACAGCTCGTTAACCGTCTGTTCTCTCTGGAATCGCATGTAGATGCCCAGCTTCTGCGTACAGGTAACTTAAAGGATACAGACTGGGAAAAACTGATAGAAGGCGCCGGACGGATCGGGAAATCGAGACTCGTCATTGATGATACCTCCGGTATTTCTATTACGGAGATGCGTTCCAAATGCAGGAAGTTTAAGATGGAACTCGGGCTGGACCTGATTATCATCGACTACCTCCAGCTGATGAGCGGGAGCGGGGGGAAAAGCAACGAAAGCCGGCAGCAGGAGATTTCGGAGATTTCGCGTTCGCTGAAAGGGCTGGCAAGGGAACTGAATGTGCCGGTTATTGCGCTTTCACAGCTGAGCCGTGCGGTTGAGCAGAGGACAGATAAGAGACCTATGCTTTCTGACCTAAGAGAATCCGGGGCCATTGAGCAGGATGCCGATGTATGTATGTTTATTTACCGTGAGGATTATTATATACCGGATACGGAAGATAAGGGAATTGCCGAGATTATCATAGCAAAGCAGAGAAACGGCCCGGTCGGAACCGTCAGACTGGCTTGGATTCCGCAGTATACCCGTTTTGGAAACGAGCTGCGGCAGCCGGAGTAAAATAAAAAAGAGGAAAACAGGGACAGTAACGATTGTGTTCCGGTTTTCCTCTTTTTTGTCCTGCCCCGGCCCTGCACGCGGAACTAGTTGAGAAGCTTTTTAAGCTTTCCAATCGGAGTCTCGCGGGCAGCATCGCGGCGGTTGGCCTGCTGCTGGCGGATCAGGCAGTCCAGCTTGCGGTAGTGTTCTTCTTCCTGGCGTTCCTTGGCCTGGAAGAGGAAGTCCATTTCCCGGATCACATCCTTTGTGACACTCTTGCTGATATCCTTTTTGAGTGACTCGTTGTTGGTCGTGACGACTTCTGTCAGGACATCGCCTATGAGGGTTCTGACCTGTTCCAACTGCGTTACCGGGATTACCTCGGCCTGAATGATTTCAGGGGCAGCAGGCTTGTCCTTTGCTGCGGGGACCGCCATTTCCCTTATGGCAGCTTTTGCTGCAGGTGCTGTTTTGGCGGATGTACTCTGAAGAGATGCAGCTTCTCCAGCCGGCTTTATGTTCTTTATTGTGTCCTGCTTTTGCAGGGAAGCCTGTTTCTCAGGTTCCTGAGACTTTGACGGAGCGGTCTCCTGAATCTTAAGACGTGTTGCTTTTAGTTCTGGGATTAAGGGTTTCAGGTCCTTTAGAAGCATCCCTTCATCTTTGAGTTTTTTAATACAGCGAAAAAGTTGTATATCGTCCTTTGTATAATATCGATGCCCCATTTCCGTGCGCCCTATTACCAGTTCCAGTTCTTCTTCCCAGTAACGCAGTACGTGGGATTCTACCTTCACCTGCTTGGCGGCTTCAGAAATCATAAACCTGACTTCACCCATATTATACCAATACCTCCTTAAGACAATGATGTTACAAGATTCTTGTGTTCGGTGTTATTATACCATAGCATGTATAGGGAAAAGACATAAATCGTTCGTCAAATTATGCCATAAAAATACCGCCCCCACCAGAGGACGGCATTCTCAGCTTGTGATCACTTTGCGATTTATTACTAAAATTATTCTGCTGAAATAGCCCCTGTAGGACAAGCAGACTCACATGCTCCACAATCTACGCAAGCATCAGCGTCGATTACGTATTTGCCATCACCTTCAGCGATAGCTCCTACTGGACATTCGCTTTCGCAAGATCCGCAGCTTACACATTCATCACTTATTACTCGTGCCATGTATGTATCCTCCTTTTTGAAATGTGCAGCAGTATTTTATAACTGCCGTTATGCTTATTCTAATATAAAACAGTTAAATATACAAGCTATTTTATGCTTTAAATCAGGTACAATTTTATAACTTTTTATAAAAATTAAGAAAAAATTCCTTTTTTTTTTCACAGGATTAGTGTATAGTATATAAGTGGTAATCTGGAGACAGTAAGACAAGATCTGGAGGCAATTATATGAAAAAGAAGTGGACAATCATCGTATCGGCTGTACTTTGCATTATGCTGGCTGTCTGTGCATGCAGTAAAAAGGAGGAGACTCCGAAGTTTACGGGAGATACAACGGAAGAACCGCCATATCAGGACAATCTCAACGCGATTTCACCGTCAGCATACAATAATGTACAGGGATTAAAGTTAGAGCCCGGGGCTTATATATCTATCATAGGAAAGGATGACAGTTCTTCCTATTGGAAGGCACTTAAGAGCGGTGTTGAACAGGCGGCTGAGGATCTGAACAAGGCGCTTGGATATAAGGGGGATGACAAGGTCAAGGTGACTTACAATGCTCCCGGAGTGGGGGAGGACATTGACGAGCAGGTGAATATTCTCGATGAGGAGCTTGCGCGGTATCCCGATGCAATCGGGATTGCGAGTATAGATGCAGATGCCTGCACCGTCCAGTTTGACCTGGCGTCAGAGAACGGTATCCCGATCATTGCACTGGACTCAGGTAATTCCTATCAGGGAATCCAGTGCACAATCAAGACGAATAATGAGGAGGCGGCCGGGACGGGCGCTTATAAGTTAAGCGGCGAGATAGAGAATAAAGGCGGGGTACTGCTGGTCGTACATGATTCCAAGTCAGCTTCCAGCAAAGAGCGTGAGGATGGATTTAAGAAAGAGATTGAGAATAACCATCCAGATGTAACGATTGAAGAGACGATTTATCTGGACAAGATGGATGATTTGAAAAAAGCAATCGCAGAAGAAAAGAATAAGAATAAAAAGGCAGAGGAGAAAGAGATTACACCTGACAGCCTGACAGACGAAGATGTAATCCAGTACTACCTTGAGAAGCACCCTGATGTGAAGGGCTGTTTCGGGACGAATGTGACGGCAACGAAGCTTGCACTCTCTTCTTTAAAGCAGGCGGAAAAGTCAGATGATATTATCCTGATGGGGTTTGACGGCGGAAAAGACCAGATTGAATCACTTAAGAACGGAGATATCCGCGGGCTGGTTGTACAGAATCCGTTTGGAATCGGCTATGCATCCGTGATTGCGGCATCACGTACAATCCTCCAAAGCGGCAATGAGGCGGTTGTTGATACAGGATATATCTGGGTGACACAGGAGAACCTGGAGGAAGAGTCCATACAGAATATGCTGTATGAGTAACAACTGCTATGAAGATTGTGAAGTAGTGAGACTTTAAGAACGTTTTATAGCCTTATAATAAAGAAAGACAGGTATCTGTATGTCCCGGGCAAGGGAAGTGCAGATACCTGTCTTTATGTTTTCGGAATTAAGTACATTCACTTCCCCTGTATGAAGAAGGGGTCATGCCGGTATCCTGTTCAAAATTTCTGCGAAACGTCCGTATGGAACGAAAGCCGACTGTCATGGCAATATCATATACCGGCATTTCTGTCCCAGCGAGGAGCGCCCTTGCGTAGACAAGGCGGATGGAGGTCAGAAGCCTTGAAAAGCCGGTTCTGTAATTCCGTTTCAGTATTTCCGTCAGGGTGGCCCTGCTCATGAAGAAATAGTCGGAAACACTGACAATATCAAGATTCTCATTGTAATGCTCGAAAAGATATAGCAGAATCTGCCATGCGGTATCTGAGCGGTAAACTGCATTTGAGGGACTTTTTTTACGGTACTCCTCGGGCGTCATCCCTTTTAGTTTATGAAACACCCTGTAAAATGTCGAGAGGGAATGGTACCCCACATAATTTGCAATAAAGGCGATAGAAAGTTCCTCGAACTGCATCATGGAGCAGGCATTGCGGATACGGACCTGATGGCGGTTTTCCGCAAAATTGCTGCCGGTTATGCAGCGGAACAGGTAATTGAGGTAAGGGACAGAAATAGAAAAAGCCTTTGCGACCTCACCTGCGCTGCTGTTAAAGTGAACATGCATGTACTGCAGAACCTGCCAGAGAAGGTTATGCTGTGCGTCACGGCTTTTGTTCTGGGTTAATGCCATGCGTTCGTAGATGTTTACCATCTTCATGACATTTGAGAGAACGAAAAACTCATAAAAGTCATTTTTCTTCTTAAGTTCCTGCTTAATCTCCAGAAAAAGCTGCTGCATGGAGGGCGAGTCCTTGTCCGAAAGAGCAACAACGGGCGAGCCGCATTCGAGGATATACAGGCTGTCATTTGCAAAACTCTTGCTCATATCCAGATAAACAAGGAGCTCCAGTGGGAAAGAAATCCTGAGAAAACGAAGAGGCTCCTGTGGAACCAGCCGGTGGACATGGAAGGGGAAAAATCGGATGTAATCATTTGTACTGATGGTATAGCGCTCCCCGTTTACATCGAGGTACCCCGTTCCGCCAAGTATCAGGCAGTATTCTATATTGTCGTGTGCATGAGGCTGTTCGCTGTTTTTGAGAGTATCAGTTTCAACCGCCACATTTTCAAGGGTGAGCTGGCTGCGGTGATAAAATGAATTTGAGTAGGAATGCATCTCTTTTTTTTCCATAAACACCTCCTGTTGGGGAGTACAGAACTATTTTAGCTTCAGTTTCATTATCTATATTATACGGTTTCAGGTGAATTAAGAAAAGCATATCAGTTCAAAATGATAATATTTATCTAAAAAATGGCCCCTGCATTGAGAAAGGTTATGATGAAAATGCGCTTTAAGTTTTTAACAGATATGAAATAATGGAACTAACATATGAACCAAAAGAAAGGGGTTGAATGAATGTTTTCTTATCTGTTTTCACCAATGAAACTGCGTGGACTGGAACTTAAGAATCGCATTATCATGCCTGCAATGGGGACAAAATTCCCGAAGGACAATGAAGTAACAGAACAGCTGATCCAGTATCATGTAGACCGTGCAAAAGGAGGCAGCGGACTCAATATGGTAGAGGTTACCGGGGTCCACCAGCCATCCGTGCCGGGGATTTACCCGTCACTGGGAGAGGACCGTTTCATACCGGGCATGAAACGGCTCACGGATGCAATCCACGAAGCAGGAGGGAAAGCCGGTGTACAGCTGTGGCAGGGCAGTATCGCAGTTGCGGCGCACCAGGGGATTCAGGTTATCGTTGCAAGTGATCTGGAGCTGGCTCCCGGATATGTTGTAAAGGGCGCTGACAAGGCGTTGATCGACGAACTTACGACATGCTACGGGAAGGCTGCACACAGAGCCGTGGAGGCGGGATATGACTGTGTGGAGGTACATATGGCACATAACTATATCCTGCATTCCTTCCTGTCTCCTGCAATCAATAAACGTACGGATGAGTATGGAGGCACTTTTGAAAACCGGGCCCGTTTTCCATTGGCGGTCATCGAATCAATCAGGAAAAACATACCGGACGATATGCCGTTGTTTATGCGTATTGACGCACAGGACGATTATCTTGAAAATGGCATGACGATTGAGGATGTGATCGCGTTCTGTAAACTGGCAAAAGAAGCAGGCGTGGATGTGCTGGATATTTCGAGAGGAAATATTATCAGTGCAGGTATTAAGTTTGAGGTGCCGCCGATCGATCTCCCGAGAGCGTTCAACATCGAAAACGCGGCGCGGATCCGCAGGGAGACCGGAATGGTCACGATGGGTGTGGGGCGTATTAATGATCCGGAACTGGCCGACCGGCTTCTTCAGGAAGATAAGCTGGATCTGGTCGGAATCGGGCGCGCACAGCTGGCTGACCCGGAATTCTGTAATAAGTCCAAAGAAGGCAGGCTGGATGATATCGTAAGATGCGTGGGCTGCAACCAGGGATGCTACGATGCCTGCGAAAGCCATGTGATTCCGCACATTACCTGCCTGAGAAATCCGGCCCTTGGCAAAGAAAATGAATACCGCATCTCCAAAACGAAAAAACCGAAGACAGTACTCATCGCAGGCGGGGGCATGGCTGGAATGGAAGCGGCAGACGTCCTCTATGCAAGGGGGCACCACCCGGTTCTGTGCGAAGCATCTGACAGGCTCGGGGGACAGTTTCTTCTGGCAGGCGAGGCCCCGAGGAAGCTGGAAATGAAGCTCGCAGCTATGAGCAAGGGAGAGCAGATTACACGGCGCGGCGTGGATGTGAGACTGAATGCACCGGTTACTCCTGCCCTGATAGAAGAACTGAAACCGGACGTGGTAATCAATGCCATCGGTGCACTGCCGATTATCCCGCCTATCCCGGGTATTAATCTGCCGCATGTGAAAAATTCACACGAAATTCTGGGCGGAAAAGCATCAGTGGAAGGAAATGTGGTAGTAATCGGCGGCGGCCTGGTAGGTCTGGAGACTGCAGAATATCTGTCAGACAAAGGGTGTAAGGTGACTGTAGTAGAAATGCTGGAAGGGCTTGGAACCGATCTGGGGACGACCAGAAAGGTCTGCGTCATGGAAAACCTCTATATGGAAGGTGTGACGCAGATGCCAAACTGTAAGTGTCTGGAGATTACAGGAGACGGTGTTGTCGTGGACAATGGAGGAGAAAAACAGACGATTCCGTGTGACTATGTCGTGGCAGCCGTAGGGGTACACAGCGCAGATTTTTCAGCGGAAGAAGCACTTTGTAAGGAGAAAGGGATTCCGGTTTATACGATAGGGGACGCAGAAAAACCGAGGCGTGCAATCGATGCGACGGCAGATGCCGCGAGAATTGCGCGGGAAATATAGGTTAGTGTGCACACCTCAGGTGTGTGTAAATGTATCGGGAAATGATTTCATATATGGAGGTATGGACATGAGTGAGAAAAGAGTAGCATTGGTATCAGGAGCGGCAACAGGAATCGGACGTGACTGTTCTGTACAACTCGCAAAAGATGGGTTTCAGATGGTCCTTTGTGACTGGAATAAGGAAGAAGGGGAAAAGACACTGGCTCTGTGCAGAGAACAGAATGTAGAGGCGGACTTTCTCGAAATTAATATGGCGGTCGAGGAACAGGCGGAGAAATTTATCCGGTTTGCGGCAGAGAAGTATGGGAAGATAGACTTCTATTTTAACAATCAGGGTGTCATCCATATGCCAAAGCTTTTCGAAGATATTACGGAAGAGGATTTTGACTATGTAACAAACAATAACTTCAAGGCATGCTTCTTTGGCATGAAGCACGCGCTCCGTGTCATGAAAAAACAGGGATACGGCCATCTCGTCAATACGGGTTCTTCATCAGGTATCCGTCCGGAGACCGGGTTCGGTGTGTATTCGGCTACTAAGCATGCAGTCATCGGACTGACAAAAGATGCGGCGATCGAGATGGCAAAATACGGTGTCCGGGTCAACAGTGTCTGTCCGGGCGGGATTATTACACCGCTGACAATTGCAGTTGGAAAGTATATGCAGGAGCACCAGTTTGTACAGCCGAAGGCTTCAACAGCTCTCTTAGGTCCGGCACGCATGGGGCAGACATCTGAGATAACCGGGGTGATCTCTTTCCTTGCTTCCGAGGCATCATCTTACATGACAGGTGCAATCATCAGCGTGGACGGAGGAAATACACAATAAATGGGATCCCATTAAGATAGGAATTATCTTAGGATAATAAGACGGGACGCCGGACAGGAAGGACAATCGCCCATGATTGTCCTTCCCGCCCGGCGTCTTTTTACATAAAAGGTTAATTTTCTTTTTTACTGAGTGAGAAGATAAATTCTGTCCCTACCCCTTCGGTACTGATTACATTAATATGTTCATCGTGGGCCTGTATTGCCTCTTTTACGATTGCAAGTCCAAGGCCGGTTCCTTTTTTATCTTTGCCGCGTGAAAGGTCTGATTTGTAAAAACGCTCCCAGATCTTGTTCAGTTCTTTCCTCGGAATGCCGATGCCGGAATCTTTTACGGAGACAAAAATCTTCTCACCGCGCGCAGTTACCTCGATCGTGACGGAGGATTCATTTTCACTGAACTTAATCGCATTGTCGATCAGATTATAGAGGACCTGCTGTATCTTGCGTCTGTCCGCATAAACAAGGACTTCGCCGGGAAGCAGCAAAAGCCCGATGGAGATACGTTTCGGGGTACAGGCACCTTCAAAAGAAGCTGCCGTATTCTTAATCATTTCCTGAATATCGAATTCTGTTTTATCAAGAAGCAGTTCCTTTGTATCGAATTCGTTCAATGTCAGAAGGTCTTTTGTCAGGTCTGTCAGACGCTCTGTCTCAAATAAAATAATATCGAGATATTTTCCATGCAGCTCCGGTGGAATCGTCCCGTCCGTCATGGCCTGCACATAACCCCTGATGGAGGTCAGCGGGGAACGGAAATCATGGGAGACATTTGCTACGATTTTCTTCTGGTATTCTTCCATGTCCCTAAGCTGGACGGACATGTAATTCAGTGAGGCCGAAAGATATCCCATCTCGTCATGTGTGTTGACTGGAATTTCATAGGTCAGGTTCCCGGACGCATACTGGGTAGCTGCCTCGGTGATCTGGCGAAGCGGCCGGTAAATAAAAAAGTGGAAGGCGAGCAGCAGGATAAAGGACAATATAAAAATCACGGCAACAGTTATATAGACCGGGAACATCATCCTGCTGCTTGTCTGCTGGATATAGGAGACGGGCTTATGGATGAGGAGGTAACCACGGATATAAAACCCCTGTGTCACAGGGGCCATGACTGTGATTACGTCCTCCGTGAAATACCCGTGGTAATCCCCGATAATATACTGGTCGCTCCCGATCTCGGCAGGGTCGAAATTCTCGATCATATCCGGTGCGGCTGTGTTTTCAAGATTGGCAGAAGTAATCAGGGTACCATCCTCTTTTACGAACCAGAGTGAGGAATTCAGGTACTGTTTTGCTGCATTTAACTGGGAATGCACGGCGCGCGTGGAGTTATCTTCCTGAAAATAGGACGGAAGATAGTCGGCAGCCATTACATTTGCCTGCTTGTATAAATTCTGAGAGTCATTCTTTTCCAGACGGTCAAGCATCAGCTGGCTCGTCAGAATTCCTACCGTAAAAAAACTCAGGAATCCAAATATAATATAGATGATGATAAACTTTAAGTACAAAGTACTCTTCATGCCGCACTTCCTTTTTATGTCTATTACAAACTTACTTTACTTCGAATTTATAACCAATTCCCCACACGGTGCTCAGCCCCCAGGACGGATGGTCCTTGATCTTCTCGCGCAGTCTTTTAATATGCACATCCACGGTCCTGGTGTCTCCGATATACTCATAGCCCCAGATCTGGTCGAGGAGCTGTTCACGCGTAAACACCTGGTTCGGGGATGCCGCGAGGAAATAAAGCAGTTCAAGCTCCTTTGGAGGCATTTCCACCGGGTGGCCGTCACATACAACGGCATAATTCGTAAGGTTGATCGTCAGCCCCTCATACTCAACGCATTTCGCCTTATCCTCGGCAGGCTCCTCGGTTTTCACAGGATGATATCTGCGGAGGACGGCACGGACTCTGGCCACCATCTCCTTGGAATCAAAAGGCTTCATAATATAATCATCCGCACCCAGTTCCAGTCCCAGAACCTTATCGAACACTTCTCCCTTTGCGGAGAGCATAATAATCGGCGTGGAGGACTTAGCCCGGATCTCACGGCAGACCTGGTAACCGTCAATACCCGGCAGCATCAGGTCAAGAAGAATCAGGTTCGGGTGGTAAGTCTCAAAGGCAGACAGCGCATCCTCCCCGTTATAAACCATCTTTGTATCAAAACATTCCTTCACAAGGTACAGCGATATCAGTTCCGCGATATTCTCGTCGTCATCGACAATCAAAATTTTCTGTTTAGCAACCATGAGATGCCTCCTTTAATAGGGGTCTGACCCCTTTGAACTCCGTATTCTGACAATTAAAACAATTCGGGGTGATAACCCTAATTTCTGTGATATTGTGTATTATTTAAACTCAACTATAGTAACCCCTGCATCCCCTTCTCCGAACTCTGCGAGCCGGTAGGATTTGACATGCTTCTGCCTCCTGAGGTATTCGTGGATGCCTTTGCGAAGCGCCCCGGTGCCTTTTCCGTGTACGATACGCACGGTGTTCAGGTGGGAGAGCAGTGCATCGTCCAGATACTTATCCAGTTCGGAGACTGCTTCATCTACAGTTTTGCCGAGAAGGTTGATCTCCGGCCTGACGGACAGGGATTTGCTCATCTTCATTTTGCTTCTTGAAGTACCTTTCTTGCTGCCTGTGGAATAAGAGGCTGGCTCATCGATGATCTCAAGATCGGATATATTTACCTGTGACCTTAGAATTCCCATCTGTACGGTGAGGTTACCGCGGGAATCCGGCAGGGAACTGACGGTCCCGGTGAGGTTCATACTCAGTACCTTTACGGATTCTCCAAGCTTGAAATCCCCCGGCTTGTATGCCTTTTTCTGTTTCTGGACAGGGAGAGCATTGGCGGAAGACGTTTCTTTTATCTTCTGGCGCAGGCGTTCACGCTCTTTTTCCATATCGGCGGCGGAAATACTTTCTTTCCCGAATTTACGGAAATTCTTCATCGTTTCATCCGCGAGCTCTTTGGCCTCACGCAAAATTGAGCCGGCCTTTTCGTTCGCCTCTTTCAGGATTCTGTCGCGCTGTTCCTCGATCTTTTCCTGTTTCTGTTTTGCCTGTATTTTCAGCGACTCGACTTCCCTTTTGTAGGCGGCGATCGCTTCCTGTTCTTTTTCGATGGTGCGTTTGCTTGATTCCAGATCGGTCAGCAGGTCTTCGAAGGAGACATCCTGCTCCGACAGTCTCTGTTTTGCATCCTCAATGATATAATCCGGCAGTCCTAATTTTCCGGAAATGGCAAATGCATTACTTTTCCCGGGAATTCCGATTAACAGGCGGTACGTCGGCTTCAGGCTTTCTACATCGAATTCACAGCAGGCATTCTCAACGCCCGGTGTAGACAATGCGTAAACCTTCAGTTCACTGTAATGGGTGGTAGCCATTGCACGGATATTCCGCTGATGAAGATGGGAAAGGATTGCAATAGCAAGCGCCGCACCTTCAGTCGGGTCGGTTCCCGCGCCGAGCTCATCGAATAGAACGAGTGACTTTTCATCCACATCTTTCAGGAAAGATACAATATTAGTCATATGGGATGAGAAGGTACTTAAGCTCTGCTCAATACTCTGCTCGTCCCCGATATCTGCGTAAACCTGATGAAAAATGGCAAGTTCTGAACGGTCCCCGGCCGGGATATGAAGCCCTGCCTGCCCCATCAGTGTGAAGAGCCCCACTGTTTTCAGAGAAACCGTCTTACCGCCGGTATTTGGTCCGGTAATGATGAGCAGTGTAAAATCTTCACCGAGTGAAACGGTGATTGGTACGACTTTCTTCGGGTCCAGCAGGGGATGGCGCCCCTCGCGGATGCGGATACGGCCTTCTGTATTCAGGACCGGACGGCTGGCGTTCATGGACAGTGCAAGAGAACCCCTTGCAAAAATATAATCCAGATCGGTCAGCAGTTTATAATTGGTACGGATTTCTTCTATATATTCAGCGGTGTCGGCACTAAGGCGGGCAAGAATCACCTGAATCTCTTCCTGTTCCTTGGCATAGAGTTCCTTTAAATCGTTGTTCAGTTTGACAACTGCCATTGGCTCGATAAACAGCGTAGACCCTGTGGAAGACTGGTCATGGATCAGTCCGTTCACCTGGCTGCGGTATTCTGCCTTCACGGGCACACAATAGCGGTCCCCCCTCATGGTAATGATCGGGTCCTGCAGATAAGTGCGTAGGGAACCATTTACCAGATTTGTTAGCGTTGCATGTACTTTATCATTGAGCGCGTTCATACTGCGGCGGATACTTTTCAGGGTGCTGCTCGCCTCATCACTGATTTCATCTTCGGCAGGGATGCACCGTTCAATCTCCATCGTCAGCGGAGTCAATGGTTCCAGCTGATCGAAAAGGGCATCCAGACAGTCAGCCAGTTCCTCCTGTGTATCGTGGCGGCCATATGACTTTGCACGTGCTGCGGTCTGCAAAAGCTTACAGATGCGAAGCAGTTCCCCGCTCCCGATGGCGCCCCCGATCTCCAGCCTTTTCAGGGATTCCCCGACAGGGAAGGCATCGCTTAAGGAAATGCGCCCTTTCTTTACGATTCTTGTAAATGCAGCGGCCGTCTGCTCCTGGCAGGTATTAATCCGCTCCAGGTCTGTCATGGGCTTTGTCTTGCGGCAGAGCTGCTTTCCCCTCATAGAAGAGGCCTGTTCCTCCAGTAACGAGATAATTTTATCAAATTCTAATTTATATAATGTTTTCTGATTCATACTTTTCACCTTTTTGCTTAAGTTCATAGGTACATTCTACATTATTTAATGCATAATGAAAAGGATAAATTGAAAAGGATACTTATTGAACAATCCCCATGAATCGGTTATACTATAGACTAAAGGAGATTAGAACCTATGCCGTACGATGAAGATCCGAAGCAGAAGCCGGAACATGGATTGGAAGAGCAGAAAGAAGAGCAGTTTTCTTTCCTGCAGGAGACGATTAAGCCAAAACCAGTCACCAGGAGAAAGATCCTGACACAACTCGCAAGAGTAGGTATCTATGGACTGATTTTCGGAGCGTTCGCCTGCCTTGGTTTTTTTGCGCTCAAACCCTGGGCACAGACGAAACTTCAGGGCAGCCCGAAGACCGTGACCATCCCGGATGATGAGGAACCGGAGACGGAACCCGCGCAGGATCCACAGGCAGAAGTGGTTCAGACCCCTGTATTAGATGCGGAAAGCTATAAGGAGATTATGAAAAGCGTCTATGAGACTGCCAAGGATGCAAATAAGGGTGTAGTATCTATACAGCCGGTACAGGCTGATGCGGCCCTTTCTTCCGACGGAAGCGGTACCCAGAACAGTGCGGCCGGAATCATCGTGGCGGACAACGGTCAGGAACTCCTGATGCTCTGTGAAAACAAAATTTGTGCAGAGGCTGAAAAGTGGACAGTTACATTCTCGGATAACAGCGAGTATGGAGTGTCCCTGAAAAAGCAGGACAAGAACAGCGGACTTGCGGTATTTGCAGTTCCGCGTGTCAAGCTTACAAGTACAACATGGGAAAATATAGAGGTGGCAGCACTTGGAAACTCGAACCTCACTACAAAGGGCGATCTGGTGATGGCTCTGGGTAATACCTTCGGATATGCAGACGGAATCGGATATGGAATCGTAAGTTCCAATGAATATCAGGAGACACTGGCAGACGGGCAGCGCCGTGTTCTTGCCACGGATATTGCGGCAGCGTCGAACGGTACTGGTATTTTATTCAATCTGTCGGGTGAAGTGATCGGCATGATTAAGCCGGGGATCTGGAACGAGACGGAGAATAATACCGCAAAGGCAATTGCGATATCGGACCTGAAGGCTACGATCGAACTTCTGGTGAACGGCGACAGCGTACCATATATAGGGATTTACGGAACTACAATCAATGATGCAATTGCAAAAGAGCAGGAGATGCCAACCGGAATTTATGTTACACAGGTGAGTACGGATTCACCTGCAATGGCAGCAGGTATACAGAACGGCGATGTTTTGCAGGAACTTGCCGGAGAAAAACTTTCGAATCTCTTGTCCTATGAAAAGGCAGTGTTGGAATGCAAGGTAGGACAGCCTGTAAAACTGAAAGGAAAACGCCGTGGTGCCGGAGGTTATGTTGACATTGACTTTACGGTGACTGTAGGCAGTCTGGAGTAGGGCTGGGGAGTGAACAGTAATAAACAGATAACTGGAAATGCGATACGGCTGCCAGGATACTTGGCAGCCTGAATTATGTAATTTTGCCTGAAAGGCAGCACATACAGAATGGAGGACAACATGAAGTTTATTAACGAATTACATGAAGGAGAAACAATAAGGGGGATATACCTGTGCAGAGGAAAACGTTCTGCCGAGACGAGGAACGGTAAGGCTTACGACAATCTTTTGCTTCAGGATAAGACAGGAACACTTGACGGAAAAGTATGGGACCCAAATTCACAGGGGATCGCCGATTATGATGAGAAGGACTTTATCGAAGTATTCGGTGAAGTGATCAGCTACAACAACAACCTGCAGCTGAACGTAAAACAAATCAGAAAAGCAGGCGAAGGCGAGTACGACCCGGCCGACTACATGCCTACATCAGAAAAAAGCGTGGAGGGAATGTACAGCGAACTTCTGTCCTATATACGCCAGATATCCAATGACTACCTCCGTCAGGCTGTAGAATACTACTATGTCGACGATGCAGAATTCATCAAAGCCTTCAAAGGCCATTCCGCAGCCAAAACAGTGCACCACGGATTTGCAGGCGGATTGCTCGAGCATACACTCAGTGTTGTAAAGCTGTGTGAATACTTTGCAGGAACATACACAATCTTAAACAAAGACCTGCTGATCGCATCCGCAATCTGCCACGACATAGGCAAAACAAAAGAACTTTCCGCATTTCCGGATAACGACTATACCGATGACGGACAACTGCTGGGCCACATCATCATAGGCATAGAAATGGTAAGCGAAGCAATCCGCGCCATTCCCGGCTTCCCGGAAAAACTGGCAAGCGAACTAAAACACTGCATCATCGCCCATCACGGAGAACTCGAATACGGCTCACCAAAAAAACCAGCACTGGCAGAAGCAATGGCACTCAACCTGGCCGATAACGCAGACGCAAAAATGCAGACATTAACAGAAATATTCAAAGACAAAACAGGTACAGAATGGCTGGGGTATAACAGACTATTCGAATCAAACCTGAGGAAAACATCAATCTAACCTTAATTGGGGACGTAATCTTTTTAAAGAATACTACGTCCCCAATTAAGGTTAGTGGTGTACCAAAACGTGCAAAAGGGGTATATTTATGCAAAAGAATGATATTGTTACAGTGACAATTGATGATATTGGAGTGAGTGGGGAAGGTATAGGCAAGGTGAATGGCTATACCTTATTTATTAAGGATGCGGTGATCGGTGATGTGGTTGAAGCGAAGGTGATGAAGGCTAAGAAGAGTTATGGGTATGCAAGATTAATGAATATTATTACGCCCTCACCTGACCGTGTAAAAGCGAAGTGCCAATTTGCCCGGAAATGTGGGGGATGTCAGGTTCAGGAAATGTCTTATGAGAAACAGCTAGAGTTTAAGAACAGGAAGATTGAAGGCAATCTGGAACGTATCGGGGGATTTTCTACAGAGCTTCTGGAGGAAGTGATGGAGCCGATTATTGGGATGGATGAGCCTTTTTATTATAGGAATAAAGCGCAGTTTCCGTTTGGAACAGATAAAGAGGGGAATCCGGTTACTGGTTTTTATGCCGGGAGGACGCATGATATTATAGCAAATACGGAATGTGCCTTAGGGGTTCCTGTGAATCGGGAGATTCTTGAGATCATTCTGGCTTTTATGAGGGAGTACCGGATTTCGTCTTATGATGAAAAGAGTGGGAAAGGGATTATGCGTCATGCGTTGATTCGTTTTGGATTTACGACGAAAGAAGTTATGGTCTGTCTTGTGATTAATGCGAAGAAGCTTCCTCACGGTGAGGAATTGATAGAGGAATTGGTAAAGATTGATGGTATGACAAGTATCAGCATTAGTTCTAATATGAAGAATACAAATGTCATCATGGGGGATAGCTATGAGGTCCTGTGGGGACAGGGATATATTACGGATTATATCGGCAATATAAAGTATCAGATATCTCCGCTGTCATTCTATCAGGTGAATCCGGTACAGACGGAAAAGCTTTATGGACTGGCTTTGGAATATGCAGGACTTAAGGGGTATGAAACGGTCTGGGATTTATATTGCGGAATAGGCACTATTTCACTGTTTCTGGCCCAGGGGGCAAAACGGGTTTATGGTGTGGAGATTGTACCGCAGGCGATTGATGATGCAAGAAATAATGCACGGATCAATGGGATAGAGAACGCAGAATTTTATGTGGGTAAGGCAGAAGATGTGCTGCCAGAGTATTATAACAGATATGGACAGGAACATCCGGGTGAGAAAGCCTGTGCGGATGTGATTGTAGTAGATCCACCGAGGAAAGGGTGCGAGGAGTCACTGTTGAAGACAATGGTGGAGATGGAACCGGAAAAGATTGTTTATGTGAGTTGTGATTCGGCTACGCTGGCAAGAGATTTGAAATATCTCTGCGCGGCCGGGTATGAGATAAGGAAAGTTCGAGGAGTAGATCAGTTTCCGATGAGCGTGCATACAGAAACGGCCTGTTTGCTTTCAAAACTGCATTCAAACAAACATATCGAGGCATAACTTTAGATGGACGAACTTGATTTGACTGTGGAAAAGAGTAAAGTAGCTTATGATCCGTTAAAGGAGTATGCGTTAAATAGGACAGGACTTGAGGTGTCTAATCTGTATATTGCACAGGTAAAGGACAGGCATGGGGTGAAGAAGAGAGAAAATTACAATTTTCCTAAAGCAGAGGATACATTGAGACATTTTCAGATGATTTAATGCATTTTTATTTATGGGGATTATGGGGAATATAAAATGAATTAGAACAGTTTATCAAGGAAGATATACTAGCAAAATAATTGATGATGATAAAGAGATAATGACGAGGTGATAATGTTGGATTGGAAAAAAAGAGAATTAATACAATCTCATATTGCGACACATACACAAAGGTCAGCGGAGGATCAGGCGGCTGTATCTACATTAGAGTATTTTTTGAGATCAGATGGTCGAATTAATACTGATTTTTCAAGTGTAGATAAGTGGCCTAATCATGATGGAACATTTGAGTTTGTTTCAAATCCAAATATCATTAGGTGTCCCAAACAAAGTTTTTCAGTTCAAATAAAAGGAACTCATAATTTTATTGAAAAAGAAGGTGTTATTTCATATAGTTTAAAAAGTTTATCGTATCCAGCATATATTGCAAATAATGTTACAGCAGATCCAGGCATTTTATTTGTAGTTATAAATCCAGATGTGAGAGGGGCAGAAAGAATTTATTGGAGATATTTGTCTACATCAATCATTAATGATATAGATTTTAACAAAGACAGTTACACTATTAAATTCTGTCAAGAGGATGAGATAAGAAATACTGATGAAAGTATTAATGAGTTTTGTGAAAAATTAGATCAGATTATTGAAACTCATTTGTTTTTACAAAAATTATGTAAAGAGAGTTTGAAAAAAGAAGAAGCATTAGAAATGATAAATTACCGCTGCCAAGAAATATCGACGGATATAGAGTTGGTAAGCGGAAACCATGAACTGAGAGATTATGTTTCAAGGAGAATTGTTACTGGATTATATGATTTGTGTTATGCTGCTATGATATTAAATGCAGTTAAGTTGGGATATACCGATATAAATGAACAACTAGCATGGGAGGTCTCTCAATTTAAAATTGAAACCAAATATTTAAGTAATTTCTTAAAAGGGTTAAAATATATTGCTCATCGGATTCCAAAGGAGGGGCAGTCCGAGAGATTAATGCTTAAATACTATAGTTATCTTTGGGAAATTAGAAGATTTTTGAAAAGAGATTTCTTAATAGATGTATTAGAAAATTTAGAAAAATTTCCATTAGATTTGGATACTCTAGATACTGAATATTATGAAACAGTTGCAGAGTGTATTGAAAATACAGATTTGACACCAAGAAATGTTAGAGTATCAAGATATTATGTTCAAAAGAAAGTTCCGTTTTTCGTTGATGGGGAGAGATATTTTGAAATTACACTTCAACTTGCGGGATTATATTCAACAAAATATAATAGAATAACTGTTTATAGTAAAAAGAATATTTCAACAAATTATTCGATTCAGATAGCATATTCGGAAACAGGAATAGAACTTTGGGGAATAAAGAATAAAATTAAGATTTTGAATGAGTGGAAAGTAGCTATTGATCCGACCTGTTTAAATAAGTTGGCAAAGATGTTGAAGATTCATACAAAAATCAATCGCAATTACGGCGAATATATTAATTTGATGAGATTTCTTACCGAAACAGGAATGAATTTGTTAGAAATCATTAATCTAAACGAAAGTCAATTTTATGAAATATATAATTATGTATACGGATCGACTAATACTCATGATTTTGGAAATGTTTTGCTACAATTAAGAAATAATTATTCAAAAACATCGTGTAAAATAGGGAAAAATACAGTAAGTTATTGTTTGCTGAGCATGCGGGAAGAAATATTAGAGGATTTATTTCCGAATCAATATAATAGTAAGAGTCTTTCTGGAGAATTGTATATAAGAAGTAAATGTTATCCTTTTGAAAAGAATCCGTTTATTTCGAATCTTGTTGGAAGAAAAACTAGTAGAGATATAAACAGTCTTTTAGAAATAGTGGATAATTCAGAAAAAGCAGCGTTAGTACAACCTTACTTGAAGATAGAACAATTGATAAGTGAAACTGGAGAATTATATTTTGATAAAAAATTAATCGCAAGTAAGGAAGCGATAGAGAAGTATAATGCAAGTTTAGATTCGTGGGAACGACGAGAAGGACTTTTGATTACTGAGAAGGAAGGTTTAGTATCTATAGAATCCTACGAGATTACAACATTATTTATATTAAGAAAATTGTTAGGTATGTCACATGATACTAATAGAGAACAGCAAAAGAGTAATGACCGGTATCTCAGGGAGTGTGGATTTAAATTTGAAGATCCATTAAAAAAAGTTGCCTTGAAAAATTTGTTTGTCTATTCAAAGGTAATTTTGATATATGGTGCGGCTGGAACTGGGAAAACTACATTGATAAATTATATATCCGATATGATGAATCAATCTAGAAAATTGTATCTAACAAAAACACATACAGCACTACAAAATTTGCAAAGACGTGTAAAAAATATTAGTGAAAATTGTGCATTTTCAATTATTGATAGTATTACAAGAAGCAATTCATTGGTAGACTATGATATTGTTTTTGTAGATGAATGCAGTACCATAGATAATCGGACAATGAAGTCATTGCTTGAAAAAATTGATAAAGGCACTATGCTTGTATTATCAGGAGATATCTATCAGATTGAATCAATTGATTTTGGAAATTGGTTTTATTATGCAAAAGACATTATTAAAGTCAAGGGAGCAAGCGTTGAACTTATCAATACATGGCGGACCGATAAAGAGGAGTTAAAAAAACTATGGAATGAGATTAGAGAAAAGAAGCCTATTATTACTGAAAAATTATCTATGGAGGGTCCGTTTTCAGAGGATTTAGGTGAGAATATATTTAAAAGGGAAGCTGAAGAAGTTGTACTTTGCTTAAATTATGATGGCAAATTTGGACTTAACAATATGAATCAGTACTTTCAAAATGATAATCTTCAAAGCGAGGCCGTTTCTTGGGCCGAATGGACTTTTAAGATAGGTGATCCTATAGTATTTTTAGATGTAAAACGTTCTCCATTGTTATATAACAACTTAAGAGGAACTATAGTTGATATCATGAAAGAAGAGTCAAAAATAGTCTTTACAATTGATATAAAAACATTTTTGACTAGAGAACAATGTGAGTACGAGGAATTTGAATATATCTTAAATAATGAAAATGAGACTAGAATACTTTTGGACGTTATTGCGTGGGATGATGAACTTCCAGAAGAGGACAGAATAAAAACAGTTATTCCATTTCAAATTGCATATGCCATTTCTATACATAAAGCACAGGGATTGGAATATAAATCGGTTAAAGTAGTTATTCCTTCAAGTAATGCAGAAAAAATAACTCATTCAATCTTTTATACAGCAATTACACGTGCAAAAGAGAAATTGAAGATTTTTTGGAGTGCAGAGACAATGGAAGCAATTGTTAAAAGTTTTACAATTGAAAATATAGAGCAAAATACGCTTCAAATAATAAAAGAAAAATTAGGAGTGGATAATGAGTAAATTGAGTTGCAAACTTTTCTGTAGTGACTCTATTGCATTCTTTAAAATGATGTAAAAGAGTTGAGAATGGAGAGATTTATTTTGAGTATGAGACACATTATTATGAGTTTGACGATGACGGAAGATATATGGATGACTGGAAAACCTGGCACAATGATGTTTTTGGGGTGATCCCATTTCTGGACAGAATTTTTGCGGGATGTCATGATTTACTGTGTCTGGAGGAGTATGAGGATGCAGCGAGGGTTTTAGACAGGGTTTGTGAGCTGAATTTTATGGTTGAAAAAGCTGAGGATTCTGAAGACGAGCCGGAGGAGGAAGCATTTTCCTTGTCTGATGCGGATAAAGAGGGTATGTTTTCCAGAAAACTCTCTGATGTAGGAGTGGATTGGATTAGAGCGGTTTATCAATTGACAAATGGACAGGATAAGAGAAGCCGGATTCAAATATTTCTTAGAATGTTTGAACATCCGGTATGTCAAAAAATCAATCTTAGAATCCTTTTGGGAGAGGGCCGCATACTTGTATTACGAACTAGAGAAAGATGATAAATATATATCCTATCTGGAAGAACATCTGGAAAAGAGGAGTAAAGAATATTCTGCCTTGATTACATATTATCAGGAACACGGCCTGCAGGCGGAGGCATGTCGTGTTGCAGAACTGGGACTTAAACGATGTAAGGAAGATTTGACGGACTGTTCATATCTGCCTTTTGCTGGAGGCACGGAAAACCGGCGACCAGAAGCAGTTTGAGAAGCTGCTTGCCAGTGCAAAACGGAGAAAATATGTGGACGTTGAAAAAATCAAAAAGGCGTTGGAGGGATCTCATATGAAATAAACTTTCATTGGGAGTGGTAAACTTATGAAAAAGACAACGATTATGACAGAAGGTACGATTTGGAAGAAAATGCTGTTTTTTGCAATTCCGCTTATTATGGGGAATTTGTTCCAGCAATTATATAATACGGTGGATTCTATTATTGTGGGAAATTATGTTGGGAGCAAGGCACTGGCTGCAGTCGGGGCAAGCGGTGCCGTTGTGAATCTGCTGGTTGGCTTCTTTGTCGGTGCATCGGCAGGGGGAGGGATTATAATATCCCAGTTTTTTGGCGCACAGGACAAGGAGGGGCTGCATAAGGCTGTACATACCACTGTTGCGATTTCAATTGTGGCAGGAATTGTTTTGACTACGGCAGGTATTCTACTGGCGCCTGTTATTCTTCGGGCGATGGGAACACCGGCGGAACTGTTTCAGGATGCAGTGGTATACCTTCGGATTTTTTTCGCAGGGATTGTGTTTTCTGCTATTTACAATATGGCGGCAGGGATCCTAAATGCTGTTGGTAATTCGAAACGTTCCCTTATCTATTTAATTATAGCGGCCATAGCTAATATATTTCTTGATCTGTTATTTGTCGTAGTGTTAAAGATGGGGATTGCAGGGGCCGCATTTGCTACAGTTATCAGCATGTTTATCTCTAGCGTGCTTATCTTTTTATTTCTGACAAGGACGGACGAGATATACCACGTAAGAATACGGGATATCCGTTTTTACGATAAGCTGCTGGGACGGATTATCCGGGTTGGGTTTCCGACAGGTATACAGAATATCGTGATTTCTGTGGCACATGTCTTCGTACAGTCCGCGGTGAATAGTTTTGGTTCTGTGGTAATGGCAGGCTATGCGGCATATCTGAGGATAGATGGCTTCAACCTGCTTCCGGTAATGAGTATAGCAATGGCGGCATCCACCTTTACCGGGCAAAATATCGGGGCAGGGAAACTGGAACGTGTGAAGAAGGGGATGTTCACGTCAGCGGCGATGGGAATCGTCTATGCTGTAGCCAGCGGTATACTCCTTATGCTTTTTGCACCGCAGGTCATCGGAGTGTTTACCAGTGACAGGGAAGTGGTGGAATGCGGGATTTATCTTATGCGGTTCTTCTGCCCGTTTTACTGGGGAATTGCAATTCTTCATATCCTCGCAGGTACTATGAGGGGAGCCGGAAAGACGAAGGAGGCGATGTTCATCTTCCTGATTTCTCTCTGCTTGTTCCGTATCATATGGATAGGAGTGGCAATGGCGGTAAAGCATAGTGTGGATTTGCTGATGATGGTCTATCCGACCTCGTGGTTTTTGGGGGCAGCTCTGAGCATTCTTTATATCTGGAAAGGAAACTGGAATAGCCCTGTGAGCGGGGGAACTTAACCGGAGGTGATTTAGTGATTATTAGTGCAAGCAGAAGAACCGATATACCATCTTATTTTTCTGATTGGATGTTTCACAGATTAAAAGAAAAATATGTGTTGGTGAGAAATCCGATGAATATGCACCAAGTCAGCAAAATAGATTTATCACCTGATGTTTTGGATGCGATTGTTTTTTGGACGAAGAACCCAATACCTATGCTGAAACGCTTGAATGAGTTGTCAGATTATACTTATTATTTTCAGGTTACGTTAAGTGCATATGGGCCGGATGTTGAGCCTGATTTACCGTCAAAAAATAAAATGCTTATACCGGCTTTTCAAAAACTTTCGAAAGAAATAGGAAAAGAGAAAGTTATTTGGAGATATGATCCTATCTTTTTTAGCGGGCAGTATACAATGGATTACCACTGCAAATATTTCAGGGTGTTAGCATCGAAGCTCGGAGAATATACAGAGAAATGTACGGTCAGTTTTTTGGATGTATACAGAAATACGGAACGGAATCTGAGTCCGCTCGGTATTATGAAAGATACTTATGAAATGCAAATGGAATTACTGGAACAATTTGTAAATATTGCGAAAGAGTATGGTTTCTATATAGATGCTTGTGCTGAAAAAAATGATTATAAAACGATAGGCATTGGACATGCGAAATGTATTGACCAGGAAAGAATTGAAAGAATAGGCGGTTTTCGATTAAACGTTGGTAAGGATACGAATCAAAGGGCTGAATGTGGATGTGTTTCAAGCATTGATATAGGAGCATATAATACGTGTAAAAATGGATGCCTATATTGTTATGCAAATCACAGTGGAAAAATGGTTTCTAAAAACTTTCAGATGCATAACCCAAAATCACCGTTGTTGTTCGGAGAAATAAACGAATCGGATATAATAAAAGAAAGAAAAGTAAAGTCTTTGAAAGATGGACAGATGATATTGTTTGAAAGGGGATATAATGGAATTTACGACTCATGACCTGACTGAGGCCAAACGACAGATCGATTCAACGCTGCACAAGTTAAGGGAAACGATAAAAACTTTGGAATTAAAGGAAGATATGAATAGATACAAATCTCAGATTACATTGGCGAAGCGGAGAGTGGATGCCTTTGAAATAGCAAACTGTCTGATAGAAGCTGAATTAAACAAACGGCAATAACAGATTGAGTGCGGAAGATAATAGTAAATATTTGATATATTTTATGAAAGTGGAAGGTATTATACGAGGAAGATAAGGTTATGGAATATCTGGTATTAAATAGTTACATAAATTTAGAAAAGAATAAACATAATTGGAAAACAATATTAAAAAAGATACCTAGACCCAAAATAGTTTGTTTTTTGATTATGTTAATAAGTGCTTGTTGCACAGTTGCTTTTGCTTTACAAGGTGAAGTATTACTAGAATTTATCAGCTTCGCTATAGAAATCATTTTTGCAGTAATTATGACTGTTATTATACAAAAGGAGTGTGTTATAAATAGTAATAGGGACATTAAGAAGCAAAATGACAGATATGATGAAATAAAAGAATGGTTAAAGAGTATAGGTTTTGAGGAAAAAAATCAAATTAAACAATTATGCCGCCGATGTGAAGTGGAGATTGAAAGTCACAAAGAGAAAGAAAGCAAGCGAGAAAAATTCTTAGATAAATTATTTGATTTCTTTTTAATTCCGATTTTTGTAGCCGTGATATCATGGATATTTAATATGGAAGGTAGCATGTCGGAACAAATAGAGATTGTAACGAAAGTGGGAATAATTGGTATTGTTCTATATGTTTTGCTATATGTCGCTTTAGATTTTTTTAGTCCTTTTATCGACAAAAAATATATCAAAATGTATGAGATGATAAAGGATATCCAAGGAGTGCTAGATAGAAAGTTTATAATAGAAAATGAAGATATTGTTTGAGCTTTTGACATATATTTATGTCAATGCATCTAATATGTTAAATGTGTCACTGTTTGGTAAAATAGTAGAATATTAATAATAAAAGTCTGAGAGTTGGAACTAATTTTATGTCAGTTCCGGCTCTCGGACTTTGAGTTTATGAGAATTTTGGAACTAGTTAAATGTTAAGAAGACTATACTATACCACGTATTTCATCCAAAGATTCAATATGGTTATCTTTTAGATATTTTTCCATTCCTGCAATGATGTCCAGTGAGATATCCGGTTTCATAAAAGTTCCGGTTCCAATCTGTACCACCTGGGCACCTGCCATGATGAATTCAATGGCGTCCTGCCATGACGTAATCCCGCCAAGTCCCATAACAGGTATTTTGACAGCCTTACATACCTGATGTACCATACGCAGCGCGATTGGTTTAATTGCCGGGCCTGAAAGTCCGGCATACCCATTGTTAAATAACGGTGCCTTTTTCTTTATGTCTATTGCCATAGCAAGGAAGGTATTGGTAAGGGAGACGCCGTCTGCACCTTCTTCTTCGCACATTCTGGCAAGTGAGACAATATCCTCTGCATTCGGTGAAAGCTTAACTACTAGTTTATGTCTGCAGATTTTGCGGACCTCCCGCACCAGTTCGCGTGCGGCTTCTGTTTTTACACCGAAATTCATTCCGCCTTCTTTTACATTAGGGCAGGAGATATTCAGTTCTAAAAGATCCAGATGCACATCATTTAACCGCTCCACTCCGCGGTAATAATCTTCTTTTGCATGTCCGCCAAGATTCACGATATTTACAACATTTTTTTCGTTAATCCAGTCCAGATCTTTTTCGATAAAGGATTCGATTCCCGGATTTTCGAGCCCTACACTGTTCATAATACCGCTTGGGGTCTCCCAGATACGTATTCCGTCGTTTCCGCCGTGGGGATGGATCATCATCCCTTTTGAGGAAAGTCCGCCTAACTTCTCAATATCAAAGCATTCTGCCAGTTCTCTTCCAAAACCGCACGTTCCGGATGCCAGGACTACCGGGTTTTTAAATGCAGCTCCGGCAAACTCTGTTTTTAATCTGCTCATTTATGCAAACACCTCACTTCCCAGAAATACCGGCCCATCTTTACACGCCGTCTTATTTCCGCTTTTCGTCTTACACGTGCATACTTTACACATTCCCATGCCGCATGCCATACGGTTTTCCATAGATACATACAGTGGCGCCTTTGCATTCAGTTTCATACATTTCTCATATAATACCCTCATCATGATTTCGGGGCCGCAGGCCAGTATGACGTCATAATCCAGAGGATTAATGGAGTCGGTGATGAAACCTCCGATGTCGATCGTGACATTATCCGCTGTGCTTCTATATTCTTTTTCCAGAACCGCCTGCCCGCTGAATCCAAGGTAAAGGTCAATCTGGTCACACATTCCGCTTTCCTTGTATTTCTTTGCCGTATAGTAAAATGGTGCGATGCCTACTCCGCCGCCGACCATGGCAACTCTCCCCTTAATATCCGCCGGAAATCCGTTTCCATATGGCCCCTGCAGAATCAATTCCTCACCCGGCAGCAAATTGCTTATAATTTCAGTGCCTTTTCCAACTGTCTTGTAGAGAAAAGATACTTTTTCACCGTCTGCGTCAAATACACTGATTGGCCTTGATAACACCGGATATTCATTCCATCCTCTAAGAAGATAAAACTGTCCGGCTTTTACATCATTTTTCTCTTCAGCTTCAATCAGATAAAAATCATCTGACAGCCTTACATTCGTTAATATTTTTCCCATAGCCTCCTGTTTCAGCAGCTAAGATCATGCCCTTTCAAGACTCTTAGCTGCAAATGCCTCCCTTCTATATATAATACTTCTTGCTACTATTTATCTTCATATACAATTCTGCCGGCGCAGATTGTATATTTGACCTTGCCATATAGCTCCTCCCCTATAAACGGAGAATTGCAGGATTTAGAATGGAATTTTTCTACCTTCCATTTTTCGAATTCATCAAATATAACAATATCGGCAGGCGCACCTTTCGCGATATATCCTACATCCAGCCCATACAGCCTTGCCGGGTTCAGCGTCATTTTTTTCAGCATGTATTCCATTGTAAGGATTCCTGTCCGAACCAGATTCGTAATGCCTAAGGCAAGCGATGTCTCTAAGCCAATCAGACCGCTCGGTGCCTGAGTAATCGGTTTTTCCTTTTCCTCTGTAGAATGGGGGGCATGGTCAGTTGCAATAATCTGAATCGTGCCGTCTTTCAGCCCTTCTAAAATTCCATATCTGTCTTCCTGTGTTCGCAATGGAGGATTGACCTTGGCCAGTGTCTTTTTTTCAAGTGCCGTTTCCTCAGTCAGGGAAAAATGCTGAGGTGTTGCTTCCGCCCAGACGTCCGCACCTAATTTTTGTGCAAGCCTGATATACTCCACAGAAATTCGTGAACTTACATGCTGAATATTGACTCTCGCCCCTGTCTCGAGTGCCAGAAGGCAGTCCCTTGCTACCATGAGCTGTTCAGACAATGCCATTGCACCACCTATTCCAAGTTCATCTGAAACGGTTCCCTTATTGATTCCCGCCTGAATCACATAATCAGGATCTTCTTCATGGAGGCTGACAGGCATTCCTGCATCTCTTGCCTTTGCCATAGCCTCATACATGAGCTTACTGTCTTTAATGGGAATCCCATCATCACTTAAGCCTGCAGCCCCGGCTTCTTTTAATTCCCGAAAGTCTGTCAGCTCCTGTCCCTGCATTCCTTTTGTCACAGCTGCGACAGACATGACGTGGATACCGGTCTGCCTCCCTTTTTCAAGAACATACTCAAGAGTCTCTTTATTGTCGACTGTTGGTTTTGTATTTGCCATGCATACTACGGTCGTAAATCCTCCTGATGCAGCTGCCAAAGCGCCGCTTTCAATATCCTCTTTATATGTCAGACCGGGATCGCGGAAATGGACGTGGATATCAATCAGTCCCGGTGCAACGATTTTTCCTTCTGCTTCTATAACATGTTCATATTCATTGCTTCTTTTATATTTTCCTAACCCGACAATCTTTCCTTCATCAATCAGAATATCGATGGTTTCATCCATTCCGCTTTTGGGGTCGATGACCCTGCCGTTTTTGATTAAAATCACTGGTTTTCCCTCCTGATATGTTCATAAATTACTCTTGCCCCATTGCAGATATCATCTATCGTGGCAAACTCCATTTTATTATGGCTGATGCCTTTATCACATGGAATAAAAATCATAGCAGTATCACAAATTGCAGCAAATGACATTGCATCATGTCCTGCCCCGCTTACCATGATGCGGTTAGATATATTTAATTCCCTTGCGGCCTTTTCCAGCTTCATCTCCAGATCCTTAGTCATTTCTATCGGAGGAATACTGCTTAATTTTTCCTCAATCAGCTGTATCTCTCTTTTTTCACAGATATTTCTCGCAGCGTCTAACACGCCGCTTTCAATCCGCCCAAGACTCGCCGTATCAATTCCCCTGATATCAATGCCAAGCTGTACTGAGCCCGGAATTACATTCATTGCGTTTGGCTTATTATAAAGGACGCCTACTGTTGCCACTGATTGATACATCGACTCTCTCTGGCCTATGCGTTCTATTTCCAATATCACTTCTGATGCCGCACATAACGCATCTTTTCTCATCATCATTGGAGTGGCTCCGGAATGCTCCGCCATTCCATGAAAATACAGATTATAGCGGACAGGTCCTGCAATCGTACTCACAATTCCTATCTTTGTATGGCATTCTTCCAGTACCTTTCCCTGTTCAATATGCAGTTCCAGATACTGCCGCACCCCCTCTATCTTCTTAGGGCGGATATTCAGTCCTCTTTCCTCAAAAATCTCGCCTAAAAGCTGACCGTCTTTTGACATTAAGCCCTCAATATCCTGTTTGTACACTTCTTTTGTAATAAGCCCGCTTCCGATCGTACAGCAGCCAAAATTACTGGACTCTTCACACCGGAAAGCCCCGACCCTGACCGGAACCTGAAGATTGTCTTCTTTTGCCCATCTTAGAACCATCATACCGGCAATCACACCTGCCACGCCGTCATATCTGCCGCCTTCCACTACAGAATCCAGATGAGAGCCAATCAGGTAATAATTATCATCCATACTGTTGCAGACATAAGTATTCCCGGCCTCATCCGCAATATCGGTATATCCCATCTCCCTGCCGCTTTTGATAAATTCCTCATGCATCATGTCTTCCACAGGCGAATACCCTAATCTCGTGACACCGCCATCTGTAGTTGAGCCTATACTGTAAAAACGTCTGAAAAGTTCCTCACAATACTGCAAATCCTTACGGCTATGTACCATATCATTTTCCTCCTGTTGCTCATATTCTCCAATTAAAAAACTGTTTTATGTCCGGTTTGCCATCTCTGGCTCCAGAGAACCGCAGTTACCAAATACATTCTTTAGTATGAGAACAGTATATCCTTCCAAAGCATCCAATGATATGTTCCCAAACGCAAAAAAAAGTCCCTGTTTTTGTTCATTTAGACAATGGAGTTTAGCCGGCAGAAAAGCCTGTCGACAGGAAAAACTGGAAAACCGGCCCCATGCGTAGGTTCTCCCAGCATGGGGCCGGCTTCCCGGTTTTTTTGTCCATGTCTGGCGACAAGACAAAAGTTTGTCAATGAAACGCCTAATTTACTGCGGCCGGATAAATTTCCCGATTTTTTTATCCTCTGACATTACTCCATCTTTCACCAATACATTTCCTCTGACGATGGTACACACAGGAACTGCGCCCACCTTAAACCCGTCATAAGCAGTCACTTTGCTCACGCTATGTAAATCATCAGCATGTATAGTTTTTTCCTGATTAAAATCCATAATTGTAATATCTGCATCAGTCCCGATTTCCAGAGAACCCTTTTGTGGATATAAACCATATTGTTTTGCCGGATTTTCAGAAAGGATGACTGCTAGTTCCTGTTTGCTTATCTTTCCATTGTTTACTTCATTTGCGATTAGCGGAACCATAGTCTCCACTGCACACATGCCTGCCGGGATGTCGAAGATAGAACCTTGTTTATCCTCTTTTCTGTGTGGTGCGTGATCGGAACATACAAAGGATAATGTTCCGTCTTTTAAACCTGTCCACATCGCATCCTGATCTGCTTGATACCTTACCGGAGGATAGCCTTTCATCATCTTTCCTACTCTGTCAAAATCTCCATTTGTCAGTGTCAGATAATGCGGGCAGCTTTCACCCGTCACATGATACCCTTTCGTTTTTGCTTCCCGAATTAGTTCAACTCCTTCTTTTGAGCTTACATGCAGAATATGGAGATGTGCATTTGTCGCTCTGGAAAAAGAAATAGCTGTCTTTATTGTTGTTTCTTCTGTAACAGACGGTCTTGTTGCCAGAAGGGCCTCGTATTCGTTTTTATAATCAGCTGGATTTACCTGTTCTGTAAAGCTTTTAATCATGCTTGCATTTTCTGCATGTATTGCAATTAATTTTCCTGTTTCCTGTACCTTCTGGAAAATTTCGTAGATTTCACCGTCGCCGAATGGGGGGATGATATCATCTCCCATGCTGCTCGGGGAATAAACGAGAGAATAGTCGCTCTTTCTGATAGAATACCCCCAGAAAAACTTAAAGCCGACCACACCCTCTTTTGCAAGCTCTTCCAGCTTATCATTATTTTCCTTTCCTACGCACAGTCCCCACATCCCAAAATCTATGCAGGCTTTCGACTCCAGATTTTCTTTCTGCCGTTCGAAACTTTCCTTGTCAACTACCGCAGGAACTGCATTTGGCATCTCAAGGATTGTCGTAATCCCTCCATATGCCGCTGACATTGTCGAATGGAAAAAGTCTTCCTTCTGTGTCTGTCCTCCATCTCTGGAATGTACATGTGTGTCTATAAAGCCGGAATATACATATTTTCCTTCCGCATCTACGACTTCTTTTGCCTCTGATTCCACATCCGGCATGGTGATTGCGGCAATCTTGCCATTTAAGACACAGATGTTTCCCTTTGTTATTTCTTTTCCGGTTACTATGCTTCCATTTTTGACCAGTAAATCGTAAATCATAGCGCTCCTCCTGCCTGTTTGTTGAAAAGGTCACTTTTATCTGAATATGATAAGTATATCTTTTCAAAGCGCTCAATGATATGTTCATTAATTCAAAAATAAGCCCGTCTTTTTGTTTATTTGAACAAAGATATGGCAAACTTCTGCACATGGCGGTGCCTTATCTGCCGCATAACTTTTTCTCAAGAATCATAAAGTATAGTTTAAAATTATCTCCCTGACATTTTACATCAAGTCCGGTAAGTTCCTTGATTTTATTCAAGCGGTATTTAATTGTATTTTTGTGTGTATACATCCGGCTTGCGGTCTCATCCATATTTCCATTGCATTCAAAATAAATAATCAAAGTATCGACCAGTTCCTGGTTTTTCAATTTCCCAAGGATGCTTGAAAACAGGCTGTCTGATTTATTCTGTAGTATTTCACGCAGGCTGCTGTACAATTCAAGATCGCGGAATTCGTAAATTTTCTTTTTTCCATCCATTATCCGTCCCAGTTCAATTGCCTTAATGGATTCTTCATAAGAGTGCCGGATTCCTGATGCCTTTGTCTTTATTGTTCCAATCCCTGCCTTCCAGTCGTTCGGCATAGAGAGGCTGTCCAGCATCACGCGCATTTCCGTAATCACAAATGGAAGATATTGTTCCAGAACACTTTTGTCTTTACTATACAGCAGCATCAACATCCCGTTTTCTAGTTTGGAATTTCCACAAAAAATTTGATCTGACAGGCTCTCTGTAAAATTGGAGAGCCTGTCTATGGCGAATTTTATCATACGTGATGTATTCCCACCCTGACCTTCTTCCATATCAGCATCCAGCACCATTGCCTGAAAATAATCATTTTCAATATCCACTTTCAATAGTCTGCCTTCTTCCTTAAGCATACTTTCATTGACAAATGGCTGAAAAATGATATCCGATATGTACTTTCCAAGCATTTCTCTTCTGTTACTTTCTGTCATGATGACATTCATGGCATCCATAATAATGTCAATATAAGTCATCTCATATGGAATGTGCAGCAGCGGGAAATGATTTTCATTTGCAATCGCAATCATTTTATCTGCAATGCGGTGTGCATATTTTCCTGTCTTGATCGCCAGACATGCACTTTGTGTATCGATCAGGTCATATAGAAGCTGACATTGCATTTCCTCATCGTCTCCAATGGAATAGAGACTGGTTATCAGAAAATCATCCCCTCTCAGCCACTGGATTACGTCAGGTACTTCCATTACGGTTACGGTACCTACATTGACATCCAGACATTCTGTATCCGTAATAAGCTTCAGGTTTTTTAGTGACCGGAACCGCAGTAAATCTCTCAGTTTTGCCATTTCTATCCGCCCCTGTTTTTAATCTAATATATCTTTCAGCTGCTTCAGACCACTGATTCTGTAAGTGCTCTTTTCTCCCGATTCCTGTTCCTTTATATCTCCGCGTATAAACCAGCAGGTATCAATTCCATACTGCAAGCCGCCCTGAATATCAGAACTATAGGAGTCCCCGACGATCAGTGCCCGGCTTTTATCAAACCCCGGAATATGATTTTCTACATAGGAGAAAAATTCTTTGGAAGGCTTCTGTGCCCCGACCTCTTCGGAAACAAATACTTGTTCAAAATACTTATCCAGGCCGGAAGCTTTCAGGCGTTTTCTTTGTGTCTGTGCTACTCCGTTGCTAATGATGAACAGCCGGTATTTGGATTTCAGCCACTGGCAGATTTCCTCTGCATCCTCGATCATCTGTGCACCCTCATTCAGATAGGAGCGGTACTTACTTTCCCATTCTTTCCCATTGACTTCAATACCGAATTCTTTCATCGTTTTGGAAAACCTTGTATTGAGGACTTCCGGTTTTTCAATAATCCCCTGCTCATATTCTTTCCAGAGCCGGTCATTGATCTGTTTGTATACAGGAAGATAGTCCTCAGCGTTTTTGTAGCCGTAGTCTTTCAGTACATTAATAAAAGACTCTCTTTCATTCGCCTGAAAGTCCAACAACGTATCATCAATATCAAGAAGAATATATTCATAATGATTTGTTGCTTTGATTTCATCAATTTTTTTATTGGTATCCAGAACTTTTTTGGCAATTACCAGCAGATGCAGTTTGAAACTATCCTCAGTATCATGCACGTCAAGCCCTGTAGACTTCTTTACGTTTGCGAGATACTCCCGTACTAAATCCGGCGGGATATTCATGACCCGTGCCGTTGTATCAATATCCTCTTTACATTTATAATATTTGGCAAGAACTCTGATCTCAATATCTGAGAGCTGTTCAAACACAATATCTGTTATTTGTTTTCCATAATTTGTGACCATAGCATTAATAGAACTATATATTTCCATTCCCATATAATCCAGAATGCATCGTTCTTTTTTGAATATTTCCCCAGCCTTTACTGCCTTTATGGCATAGGAGTAAGTACGTGTGATTCCTGCAATTCCTTTTTCCGGAAGTCCAAAACCTACGCGGACTTTTTTCTTCTGATCCATTGAATCCAAAAGATTTACCGCTTCTTTTTTGAAATCGGGAAGTATCTTCATAATATCATCTTTGTCGTGTCCGATCAGGAATGTTGCAACACCGTTGTCAACATAAAAAAATTGGTTCTGTTTAATTTGATTGTTAATAGATGGGAGATTCTGCATCTCTGCCAAATGTTCCTTCAATTGTTCTTTCTCATCAAAAGTCCCCTGCTCTGCTGACGGATAGAGAAATACTACCCCCAGAAAAACATCCTGATTCACGTCAAATCCTAGCTTTTCCCCTAATTGTGCCACCAATTTTTTGTCCTCATAAAAGTAGTTCACTACATCGTTGAAATAAGTCGAAAACCCGATTGATTCCATGTTGCTGTACATCCCATTACCTCCTTATTGACTGACTATTGCTTTTAATATTTATAATTTTCCTTCTTTTATGAAGGAGAAAGGATTATATTACATCATTTAACTTTCCTTGTCAATAACATTTTGTACTTTTCATATATTTCTATATTTGTTACGAAAAACTGATTTTGTATTTATTAACATTTTATAAATTCTTTGTTAAAAAAGACAAAATATTCCGTTTATTTTTGTCCATTTAACGATTGTAAGTGTGGATTCTACAAAGTAATATATAACCATAAAGCAACGGCATACACAATGGTGTGCAGAAAGGTCACACATGTATTGCCGTTTCTTCCGTTTTTGCAGAAACGTAACAATAATAGCTCGTAACAAACAAAGTAAAAAAGGAGGATTTTAATCTGTATGAAAAACCAAAAATCAAAACCATCTCTGGCGGTAAAGATGGGAATCGCTCTTGCTCTTGGAATCATAGCCGGTTTTCTCTTCATGTTTCTTCGGGAATCGCTGAACAGTTCGGGAAATGGAGACATCTGGAACACGATAAATAACATATTGTTTCAGGACATTACTGCTGAGGGGGCGACCAGTGCTATCGGTCTGTTCTACATTATAGGACAGATGTTTATCCGTGCCCTGCAGCTAGTTATAATTCCTATGGTCTTTACATCAATTGCTCTTGCAATTGGCACAATTTCAGATACAAAAACATTGGGGCGTATATCCTTTAAAACAATCTCATGGTTCCTTTTATGTTACCTTTTTGCGTTACTCCTTGCCGGTATCGTAGGGCTGTCATTGTTTAACGCCGGATTTTTTAATGTCTCCGATCTTTCAGGGTTAGAAGCCTCCAGTGGTACGACTGGATCAAATCCTTTGCTTGTGGTCCTGAATATGGTGCCTTCTAATGTTGCCACTGCTTTCAGCAATAATACCGCAGTACTTGCCATCGTATTTCTTGCAGTTTCATTAGGGCTTGCAATGAACGTTCTTGGGGAGGAAAAAACGGCTACATTAAAGAACTTCTTAAAAGAATTAAACGATGTGATCGTAGTATTCCTTAACTTTGTTGTTACAAAGTTTGGACCGCTTGCTATCTTCGTATTGCTTTCAAGGACATTTGCAACATATGGCATTGATTACTTAAAGCCGGCCCTCGTTTATGCTGTTACGACTATCATTCTGCTGCTTTTGTTCCTGACCGTGGGATATAGTCTGATTATATGGATTGGTACGAAATTAAATCCGATTATGTTCCTGAAAAAAATTGCCAAGGTAATTGTATTCGCGTTTTCAACTTCTTCCAGTGCTGCTGCACTGCCGCTGAATCTTGAAACTACAACGAACGAACTTGGTGTGGATACAAAGATTGCCTCCTTTGTACTTCCGCTTGGTATGACAGTTAATATGAATGGAAATGCCATTATGCAGGTAATTGCTACATTGTTTATTGCAGGCTGTGCCGGATATGATGTAACACCGTTATCGCTTCTGGTGATTTCACTTTTGTCGCTGGTTGCTTCAGTTGGTACTCCTGCAGCCCCGGGTGCCGGTGCTGTCATTCTCTTCACCATCCTGTCAGGTGTTGGATTTACAAATGACGGGGCACTGCTGGCATACGGCCTTATTCTGGCAATCAACAGGCCGATTGAAATGTTGATGACGACTCTGAACGTAGTAGGCGACTCCTGTACGAGTGTATATGTAGCTAAGTCAGAAGGGCTCCTGAATAAGGATGTTTATAACAGCAAGGTAAAATAGAAATATATGGTTACCTCATTCCCATTATATTGCAGAAATCTTCTGGAAGATATCCCGGCAATAGTGTATAATAAAACAAATGCAATTTTTGTGCCGCAGAGATTATCAGAAGAATATTACAGAAAGAATGAGGTAACGCATATGATTTGTAAGAACTGTAACCAGACTATTGACGACAATGCAAGGTTCTGCCCGAACTGTGGGGCAGCCCAGACAGCCGTTCCGCCGAATACGGAAAGCAGGGAGTCTGATTCACAGACGGTCGCAGCAGGCTCGGGGCAGCCATCCGGGCAGCAGTCCAATGCGGCAGACCAGGGGCCGTCTTATTATTACGAGCAGCAGGGAACCTATCAGGGCCAGAGCCAGTATCAGGACCCGAACCAGTACCAGAATCAATATCAGGACCCGAACCAGTACCAGAATCAATATCAGGACCCGAACCAATACCAGAATCAATATCAGAACCAGTATCAGGAACCATATCCGCAGGATATGATTAATACGACACCATACTTAGTGTTTGCCATTCTCACAACGATCTGCTGTTGTATACCGCTGGGAATCCCGGCCATCGTATTTGCAAGCAAGATCAATACGGCGCAGATGTCAGGCAGGATGGATGAGGCCAGAGACTGTGCGAAGAAGGCGAAGATTTTCTCCATCATTGCGGCGGTAGTCGGCGTAGTGGGCGGTATTATCTATTTTCTGCTTGTGGCAATAGGAAGTTCTTCTTACTATTATTATTAAATGTTAGGGTGTGGTAAAAGGATCGGAAGTGATGGAAACTGAGACAGTACATAAAAAAATATAGGACATTAAGGGCAGCAATACTATTTAGTATTGCCGTCCTGTTTTTACTGGGGGCGTCATACCTGTACAGCCACAATCCGGAAAAGGTACCGTTCATCCCATGTGTGTTTTATTCGATTACAGGGCTGTACTGTCCGGGCTGCGGTGCAGGGCGTGCAAGCTATGCCCTTTTACACGGGGAATTCTATCAGGCGTTCCGTTATAATCCGCTTATGATTTTTGTGATGCTGTTTCTAGCGGCATATTTCATTGCGAGGAGCCTGGACTGGATGATTACAGGGGGAAACCATATAGACAGACATATATCGGATAAGTATCTGTGCTGGCTTCTTGTCGTGATCCTGCTGTACGGAGTCCTGCGGAATATACCCTGTTTCCCGTTTGAATTATTAGCGCCCACACGGATATAAAGGAACCAGAGAATCATGAATAAAGACTTGACGACCGGTAATGTTACAAAAACGATGCTTATCTTTGCGGGCCCGATGATTGCCGGCAATCTCCTCCAGCAGTTTTATAACATTGCGGATACATTAATTGTAGGTAAATTTTTAGGGGCAGAGGCGATGGCGGCGGTAGGGACGGCCTACACGCTGATGAGCTTTCTGACCTCGATTCTGATCGGGCTGTGTATGGGCAGCGGATCGGTATTTTCTTTTTATTATGGGAAAAAGGATATTCTGAAAATGCAGGACTGTATACGTGCTGCATTTTTTATGATTGGCGGGATTACGATTGTGGTGAATGTTCTGTCCTTTTTGCTGACAGACCAGATTCTTCGCCTGCTCCGGATTCCGAAAGAGCTGATGGCCATGATGCGGCTGTATGTGCTGATTATTTTTGCAGGTATTTTCTTTGTTTTCCTATATAATTACTTTTCTTATTTCTTAAGGGCATTGGGAAATTCCGTCATCCCCCTTTATTTCCTCGGCGGCACCTCGTTGTTAAACGTTGCGCTCGACCTTTTGTTCGTGCTCGGATTTGGCTGGGGGATCGGCGGCGCAGCGGCAGCGACTGTGATTTCGCAGGCGATATCAGGGGTGGGGATCGGCATTTATGCGTGGGTAAAAGAACCCTGGCTTCGGGATGCACTGACCCCGGGTAAATGGAAAAAGAGACTTCTTGCTGAGAACAATAGTCACGTTTCAACGAAGGAATCCATAAAAGAGATCGCCCGTTTTTCGTTCGCGGCATCGATCCAGCAGTCGGTCATGAACTTCGGGATACTGGTGGTCCAGGGACTGGTAAACAGTTTTGGAGTCGCTGTCATGGCGGCCTTTACGGCGGCGGTTAAGATCGATTCGTTTGCCTACATGCCTGCACAGGAATTCGGGAATGCATTCTCCCTGTTTGTTTCACAGAATTTCGGGGCGGGGAAGGAAGACCGCGTGAAAAAAGGGGTAAAACATGCGCTTGGTATCTCTATGATTTTCTGCCTCTTTATCTCAGTCGTGGTATTTGGATTCGCAAAATACCTGATGCTGTTGTTTGTATCGCCGTCGGAAACGGAAATCATCAATATCGGGGTCGGATACCTGAGGGTGGAAGGTGCATTCTACTGCGGAATCGGAATTCTCTTCCTGCTGTACGCATTTTACAGGGGCATCAACAGGCCGGAAATGTCACTGATTTTGACCGTCATATCGCTGGGAACGCGCGTGCTTCTGGCATATGTGCTGTCTCCGGTTCCTGCCATCGGTGTGATGGGGATCTGGTGGGCAATACCGATTGGCTGGTTCCTGGCTGATATGACGGGCATCATCTATATGGCTGTGCGGGTGAGGAAAACGGTGTTTGCACCCGTTGTTACTCCTCCAGACCGATAATCTCATCCACCGGCATAGACATAACAAGGCACTGTGCCGGTGAATGCAGTCCGTGCTCCCGGCTGACCGCGGACATGATCTCAGACTTCTTATCCTTTGGTGCGACGATCATCAGGATCTCCAGTTCTTCCTGGAGTGATACCCCCCAGAAATGCATCGGCTCCTCGATACCGCGGCGGCGTCCGCGGATGATTGTACCACCGGATGCCCCGGCTTTTTTTGCCGTATCGATCACATCGTCACTGTACCCCTGGTTCACGGTTACTAAAATCATAGAATAAACGGATTCCTTAGACATGTTTTCTTCCTCCTGTTCCATCTGTTTTTTCAGCTCTAACATTACATGGTCTTTCAGAAAATTAGCAAGATTAGCCGGAAGCCCTGTCATTGGAAGACTTACTGCGATTCCTCCGCCTTTCTCTTTAAAATGGATCGTCTGGTCCATCTCTAAAAATAATTTGTGCACAAATTCTTTTGGCATGATCCACATAGTCAGTATTCGCTCGCTTTCCCCCAGCCCGCATAAATTTAGAAGTTCATTTCCTGCAGTCCCGAGGCAGAAACACTGGAAATACATGGAACAGTGGCGCTGCTCCAGAATCCGGGAAAGTTTCCGCTCTGTTTTGATATCTGTCACCGCCATGACAAGACGCGGCAGCATCGGTTCTTTACTTTTTATCATCTCTATTCATCCTCCAGGTCAATGATCTCATCATCGTCTTCAAGCAATTCAGGTTCTGCCGGTACCAGACGTTTTTTGAGTTTATAATTATAAATGGCTCCCATAATCTGTATGACAATCAGTGGGGCAAGTGCGACCAGAGCCACGACGCCGAATGCATCGGTGACCACATTGCCCCCGGAAGCTGTACATGCACCCATAGCCAGGGGGAGCAGGAATGTGGTGGTCATAGGCCCGCTAGCAACACCGCCGGAGTCAAATGCGATACCTACGAAAATAGGCGGGACAAACCGGGTAAGAATCAGTGCAAGGACATATCCCGGAATTAAAATCCAGTAAATGCTGATCCCGGTAAACACCCGGATCATGGAGAGTGCTACGGCTGCGGATACACCGATGGAGAGACATTTGTTCATCGCATTCCGGGTAATAGTTCCGTTGGTAACGGACTCTACCTGCAGGTTTAGAACCTGTACTGCAGGCTCGGCTTTGACGATATAATAACCGATCAGGATACCGACAGGAACGAGCAGCCACTTGATACTGTCTCCTGCGATTGCGGAGCCAAGCAGATTGCCGACAGGTGCAAAGCCTACATTGACGCCGGTCAGGAAAAGGATCAGACCGATAATCGTATAGAGGAAGCCGATCAGCATTTTAATGATCTGACGTCTGTGATACTTATGCGCCAGAAGCTGGAAGATGAGGAACACCCCCAGAACAGGCATCATGGAAGCCATGACTTCCTTTGCATAATGTGGAATCTCCGCGGTGAATAGGCGGACGACATCCTGAACGGTAACGACTGCCGGGATATCTACCATGCTGTACACGGCGTCCTTAGGATGGTAGAAGATACCGAGCATCTGTACGGCGAGAATCGGGCCGATACTGCAGATGGCCACCAGACCGAAGCTGTCATTCGCCCCGTCCTTATCACTTCTGGCCGCAGAAAGTCCGATACCAAGGCTCATGATAAAAGGGACTGTCATGGGTCCGGTGGTGACGCCGCCGGCATCAAAGGCAACGGCCGCAAAATCAGCCGGAGCCAGAAAAGAAATCAGGAATAAGGCGGCATAAAAGACGGCCAGGAGCCCGCGCAGTGTAGCATGGAACAGAATCCGGAGTACTGCGGCGACTGTAAAAGCACCAACGCCGATGGCAACAGACA
Organism: Faecalicatena orotica; assembly: GCF_003149245.1. GTDB lineage: Bacteria > Bacillota > Clostridia > Lachnospirales > Lachnospiraceae > Faecalicatena_A > Faecalicatena_A orotica. The sequence goes on from NZ_QGDL01000002.1 coordinate 75,898, forward strand.
GGATCAGCACCTGATTGGGGATGGAGGCGACCTGATTCGCAAGAACCTGCAGATCAGGCTCGGCTATCGTGATGATCGCCCCCATCAGAAAGCAGACCGCTATCGTGATAACAAGTTTCCTGCTTTTGAAAATCTGCCCGCCGACGCCTTCGCCTAAAGGTGTCATTGACATCTCAGCACCTAATTGAAAAAACCCCATGCCGATAATCAGCAGCAGCGCTCCGTTTAAAAACAGAGTGACCGTGCCGGTTTCCATGGGGACTACAAAAATGCCAAGCAGCATAACAATGGCAGTTATAGGTAATACTGAGGAGAGGGAGTCGTTAATTTTCTCTTTTAATTTTTTGTTCAAACGGCTTCTTTTCCTTTCTTAGTTTTCCTAATGCATACCATAAACACTAAACTCGTGAAATACCTCGTTAAGTGTTCAGGTATGCATTTTCACTAAGCTTGATAAAACCTCGCTAAGTGTAAATAGTATACCATAAAAGTTAGTTTCAGGTAACCCTTAAAAGGCAGTTACGGAGTAATTGACTAAGTAATAACCCTTAAATCGGTCAAAATAATTTAATACCGGTCACAATCGTGCAAAATATACAAAAAAGAAGTAAAATATTTGTGAATTAATTTGATTGAATTTGAATGAATATGGTTATATAATAAAATCATCAAAAGAACAGGAGGGAATGAGATGATATATACGGTAACCTTTAACCCGTCGCTCGACTATATTGTCTCCGTGGAAGACTTCAGGCTGGGCCTGACGAACCGGACCAGCTCGGAACTGATTCTTCCAGGGGGCAAGGGCATTAATGTATCCACCGTGCTTGGCAATCTGGGAATTGAAAGCACGGCGCTTGGATTTGTGGCCGGGTTTACGGGGGCAGAGATATGCAAGGAGACAGAAGCAGCCGGGATCAGGTCAGATTTTATACAGATAGAAGAGGGGATTTCAAGGATTAACCTGAAGCTGAAGTCCATCGACGGAACAGAGATCAACGGACAGGGCCCGGACATCAGTGAGGAAAAGGTCAGTATGCTGATGGAGAAGCTGGATGCTCTGAAAGCGGAGGATGTACTGGTCCTTGCCGGGAGTATTCCGGCTTCCATGCCGGATGACATCTATCAGAAGATTATGGAAAGACTGAAAGGCAGGGGAGTAAGGATCGTCGTAGATGCCACGAAGGACCTCCTGCTGAATGTGCTGGATTACCAGCCCTTCCTGATCAAGCCAAATAACCATGAGCTGGGAGAGATTTTCGGCGTAAATTTAAGTACAAGGGATGAGGTCATTCCTTATGGCAGGAAGATGCAGGAAAAGGGAGCACGTAATGTCCTGATCTCAATGGCAGGCGAGGGCGCGGTCCTGATCGCGGAGGACGGGCAGGTTTATACGTCGCCTGCTCCGAAAGGCACTCTGGTCAACGGTGTGGGAGCCGGAGATTCTATGGTGGCGGGATTCCTGGCGGGCTGGCTGAAGCAAAGAGACTATGAATATGCATTCCATATGGGAATAGCCGCGGGAAGCGCCAGCGCTTTTTCCGAATACCTGGCAACCAGAAGTGAAATTGAAGCCGTATACAAGACATTGATGTGAGAAAGAAGGAAATGAGTATGAGAATAACAGACTTACTGGATAAGAGGAGTATTTCTCTGGACGGGGCGCCAAAGAGTAAGAAGGAAGCGCTCGACCAGATGGTAGAGCTGATGAATAAGAGCGGTAAGATCAATGGTATTGACGCATACCGCGAACAGGTTTATGCAAGGGAAGAAGAGAGCACCACCGGAATCGGAGAAGGAATTGCCATCCCCCACGGGAAATGTGATGCAGTTACGAAGCCGGGACTGGCTGCTATGGTTGTAAAAGAGGGCGTGGACTTCGATTCTCTGGATGGTGAGCCGGTCACGCTGATCTTCCTGATTGCGGCGCCGAATACGAAGGATAATGTACATCTGGATGTATTGAGCAAGCTTTCTGTTTTGATGATGGATGAGGAGTTTTCGAATTCACTGAGAAATGCCCGGACTGTGGATGAATTCTTAGAGATCATCGATAAGGCGGACGAGGAGAAGAGTGATATTGATGAACGTCTCGCAGATACCGGCTCCGCTGATGATGCACAGGTAAAGATTCTCGCTGTGACGTCCTGCCCGACCGGGATCGCCCATACTTATATGGCAGCAGAGGGGATCGAGAAGGCAGCGAAAGCGAAGAACTGCTTTGTAAAGATTGAGACCAGGGGCTCCGGTGGCGCGAAAAATGTGCTCACGGCCAAAGAAATAGCGGATGCAGACTGCATCATAGTAGCTGCTGACGCGCAGGTTCCGATGGACCGGTTTGACGGGAAAAAAGTTATCGCGTGTCAGGTATCGGACGGGATCAGCAAAGCAGACCAGCTTGTGGAGCGTGCGATATCCGGGGATGTGCCTGTTTACCACGCAGCATCCGGCGCGGCGGTACAGGCCGACAACGCAAAGAGCGGGGGCAGTATAGGCCATACGATCTATACGCAGTTGATGAACGGTGTTTCGCATATGCTGCCGTTCGTAGTAGGCGGCGGTATCCTGATTGCCATTGCATTCCTGATAGATGGTTTGAGTGTAGATATCAACGCACTTCCGGCGGACCAGAGGGCAAACTTTGGTTCCATCACACAGGCGGCGGCCTTGTTTAAAGGAATCGGGGACACGGCATTCGGGTTCATGCTTCCGGTACTGGCAGGATTTATCGCAATGGCGATCGGCGACAGGCCGGCGCTGGCAGTCGGGTTTGTGGGTGGTATGCTTGCAGCCGGCGGAAAATCCGGCTTCCTCGGTGCATTAGTAGCAGGTTTTGCGGCAGGCTATCTGATTGTCGGACTCCGCAAGCTCTGTGACAAGCTGCCGGATGCTCTGGAGAAGATTGCACCTGTCCTTATTTACCCGGTTGTTGGGATTCTGGTCATGGGACTGGCGATGAACTTTGTTGTAGAGCCAATCATGGGTGGTATCAATACGGGGCTCAACGGAGCGCTGAATCATATGGGTGGTTCCAGTAAAGTAGTGCTCGGCCTGATTCTGGGCGGCATGATGGCGATCGATATGGGCGGCCCATTCAATAAAGCTGCGTATGTGTTCGGAACTGCTTCCATTGCAGCAGGGAATTATGATATAATGGCAGCAGTAATGGTCGGCGGTATGACACCGCCGTGTGCGATTGCCCTTGCAACACTGCTGTTTAAGAACAAGTTTACAAAGGAAGAACGCCAGACAGGGCCGACTAACTTTATCATGGGTCTGGCATTCATCACCGAGGGAGCGATCCCGTTTGCAGCATCCGATCCGCTCCATGTACTTCCTGCCTGTATCATAGGCTCTGGCGCAGCGGGCGCGTTATCCATGCTGTTCAACTGTACACTGATGGCACCGCACGGTGGAATCTTTGTATTCCCGGTTGTGGGAAATGCATTGATGTATCTGCTGGCACTTGTAGTCGGAACGGTGATTTCAGCAGTACTGCTGGGGGTATTTAAGACGAAAAAAGCTTAACAGTTACCGTAAGGATGAGGAAGGAGAGAAGAGGGTCATGTTGACGGAACAAAGATATGAACTGATATTGAAATTGCTGGAGGAGAAAAAGAGTATCACAGTCACAGAGGTAAAAGACCTGATTCACACTTCCGAATCAACCGTCCGGAGGGACATAACAGCACTGCATCAGGCGGGCAGGCTTGTAAAAGTTTTCGGCGGCGCCATCGCGGCAGATCACACCTTAATGACCACCGAACCAACCGTGGCACAGAAGGTGGAGGTACAGAAAGATGAGAAGCAGAAGATTGCAAAGTATGCGGCTTCCCTGATCCAGCCGGAAGACTTTGTCTATCTGGATGCGGGGACCACGACAGGGTGTATGCTGGATTATCTGGCAAAGTCAGAGGCCTCCTTCGTGACCAATGCCGTCGTCCATGCACAGACACTGGCCGCTGCAGGACTGCGGGTATTCCTTGTAGGCGGGGAACTGAAGGCTTCTACAGAGGCCGTGGTCGGGAATCAGGCACTGCTTACACTGGAAAGCTATCATTTTACAAAAGGATTCTTCGGGACAAACGGGATCAGCAGAAATGCCGGATTTACGACGCCGGATGCCAACGAAGCACTGATAAAAAAGACAGCGATGCAGCAGTGCCGGGACAGGTACGTGCTGGGGGATTCCTCCAAATTCGGGAAAGTCAGCGCTGTTACTTTTGCAGATTTCCAGGCCGCGCAGATACTTACAGATAACAGAGTGGAAGGCTATGGGGGCTGCGAAAATATAAGGATAGTATTATAATTTAAAAAATAAAAACCGTATCTTGCAGAGGATTATGAGCATACCATTAATCATCTCTAAAGATACGGTTTTTAACATTTCAATTATTTCTTAAACATATCCTGAATCTCGATCACGTTTGATCTCCCGTTTGAATCGGAAAGCTGTACGCTTACAGACGCTTTGGGAGCTTTCCTGCTTGCTTCGGCTTCTTCAGAGGTGGCAAAGAGCCTCTCCTCGGGAAGTTTCATCGCACCACAGGAACCAATCAGCTGTACGATATAGGTCGTACCCTGCTTGCTGACGACTTTCACCTGCGTAGGGTGTGGATTATCCTCCATAATATAACATGTATCACCACGTTTAAATGGCATAGTATCACCTGCTTTCTATGTTATATACATACCGGCCCGGTCAGGGGACGGATAAATCATACACTTTTCTTTATTATACAATACTATTTGACATAACGTCAATGCGGGCGGCAGCTGTAGTGAACATTTCGTTATCCAGACTGTCCTCATTTAATAGGAAATCATAATCCAAAAGCTGTACCCCGTCCAGATTGATTTTACAGCTTCTGAATAAAAATTTTTACGAGTAATCTATCTTTGTGAATTATGTCTAAAAAACGCAGTTCATTCTTGTCTGCATTTTACAAAATTAATTGTTATTGCCGGAAATGCTTGATTTTTACAGAGGGATTATATATAATGACAACGTAGGACAAAGGAAGTGAAAAAGACTATGAAAAAGGCAACAATTATTGATGTAGCTGAGGCAAGCGGGGTTTCGATCAAAACAGTTTCCAGAGTGATGAATAATAACCCTCATGTCAGTGAAGAGACAAAAGAAAAAGTTTATGCTGCCATGAAAAAGACAGGATATCAGGTTAATATGCTGGCTAAAGGACTTAAGGGGAACAGGACCAACATCATCGTAGTTTTTGCAGACCGACATCATGAAGAACATCTCAGCATATGGCATAACATTATATTAAAATATTTGTTCCAGTATGCAAAGCAGAAGAATATGAAGGTTGTCCTCTCACCGTCTAACAGTGAACGATTTGAGGAGGATGAGACAGACGGATTTTATCTCATCTCCAGTGGACTGGCTGACGGTGCAATACTTTTGGAGAACATCCTAAATGACCCCAGGGTTGAATACTTTGAGAAGCATAATATACCATATGTACTTTTCGGAGAATCAGAGAATCAGGATGTTCCATCAGTCAGCCTGGATAATTTCGATGTAGGCTATAACGGCGGGAAGTACCTGATTGAGCAGGGATACCGCAAGATCGCACTGTTTATAGGTGAAAAGAAGTTTTTGTCCACACAGCTGCGTATCGAAGGGTTTGAAAGAATCATGCAAAGCATGGATGCCGAATATCACATATTTGACGGACTTGACACGGTGGAGAAGGCTTACCATAAGTCGAAAGAAGTGTTGGAAACTTATGATATAGAGGCGTTCTTTGTATCTGGTGACGAACGTGCATTGGGCGTTTATCGCGGAATCTACGAAAAAGGACTGGAGATTCCGGGAGATGTGGCGGTTCTTGGGATTGATAACATTCCTCTGGGAGAGTTCTATTATCCGCCTATTTCTACAGTGGCACAGGATTTTGACATCCTTGCAAAGTGCTGTATGGATTATGTTGTAGAAGAGATTGAGAATGGGAAAGATTCTAATAAAAAGAAGAGGTTCAAGTTCCCGACGAAAATTATAGAAAGAAAATCTACCTGATAAGTAGATTTTTTTACCAAACTTTGACAACGTTGTCATATAAATGCTTATGGAAGCCTTTAGAATGGGAAAACGTTGGAAAAATACAGAGAACAGGAGAAATCAATGGAAGGAATTGAGAGACGGCTGAAGTTTATATTTGGTACAGAGGAAAAGGCTGCCAGTGCAAAGCAGAAAATTGAAAAACAATTGGAAAAATATGAAAAGACCGGGTTAAAGGCACGAAAGTTATCACAGGCGGATACGATGCTGATTACATATGGCGATTCTATCGTGAATGGGGATGCCCCGGCATTGGAAGTCCTGAGTGAATTTCTGGATGCCTATGTAAAAGATGCAGTAGGCAATGTACATCTTCTGCCTATGTATCCTTACACATCAGATGATGGTTTTTCAGTGGTGGATTATAAAGAGATTAATCCGTCATTGGGAAACTGGGGGCATATTGAAATGCTGGCGAAGCGATATGGGTTAATGTTTGATGCAGTAATCAACCATATTTCTAAAAGCAGTGATTGGTTCCAAAAATATCTGGAGTGTGAACAGCCATACACAGACTACTTTATTACCTGCGATCCAGATGCCGACTACAGTAAGGTGACAAGGCCAAGGGCACTGCCGCTTCTGACAGCGTTTCAGACGGCAGAAGGAACAAAGTTTGTATGGACAACGTTCAGTGAGGACCAGATTGACCTGAATTTTAACAGTCCTGACGTTCTGGCGGAGGTTCTGGATCTTCTAGTAATGTACGGAAGGATGGGGGCAAAGTTCATCCGGCTGGATGCGATTGGTTTTATGTGGAAAGAGGCGGGGACAACATGTATGCATCTTCCGCAGACACATGAATTAATCAAGCTTATGAAGGATGTCCTGTGCGTATATTCCCCGGGAACCAAGCTGATTACAGAAACAAATGTACCCCACAAAGATAATATCAGCTATTTTGGGGACGGAAAAGATGAGGCTGATCTGGTGTATCAATTTCCGCTGCCTCCACTTGTTATGTACTCTCTCCTGACAGGGGATGCTTCCATACTAAGTCAATGGATGGCAGGGCTTGAGCTGCCGGGGGAGGATGTTACATTTTTTAACTTCCTGAGTTCTCATGATGGAATCGGAGTCAGACCCACGGAGGGGATTTTGGACGATGCACAAAGAGAATTTCTAGTGAAAGCAACGCTGGAACACGGCGGAAGGGTTTCCTATAAAGATAACGGGGATGGGACAAAAAGTCCATATGAATTAAATATCAACTATCAGGATGCACTGGCAGGTCCGGAAGATTCCGATGAAACAAGGATAGGGCGATTTCTGGCAGCAGAGACGATTTTATTGTCTATGCAGGGTGTCCCGGGTATTTATATACACAGTCTTTTAGGCTCCAGAAATGATTACTATGGAATGACAGTTTCCGGCATACCAAGGCGTATCAACCGGGAACAGCTGGATTACGGTTTTCTGAAAGAGCAGCTGGATGGAGATACAAACAGAAGCAGAATATTCAAAGAAATGATCAGGAGGCTGAATATCCGGAAGAAGGAGAAGGCGTTTGCACCTCAGGCTGTGCAGGAAGTGCTAAATGTTGACGGCAGGGTGCTTGCTGTCAGGAGGATTGCGAAAGAGTCGGGTGAATGTATTGAGGCATTCATCAATGTATCCGGTGAAACGGTGCCCATCGGGCGGGACGGGCTTTCAGGCACCAACCTTCTGAATGGAGAGGAAATAAAAGATAAGATAGTACTAGGGCCATACGAAGCGGCCTGGATAAAAAACAGTAGATTGTTGCAAAGGGGAAGGACTCTTTGACACAAATAAAAAACAATTTATTAAGAAAAGGAGAAGAAGATTATGAAAAAGAAAGTATTAAGCGTGCTGTTAATTACAGCAATGGCAGCTACTCTTGCAGCAGGATGCGCAGGGAAAGAAAAAGATACTGAGGGCGGCTCTGATAAGGGAGGCACTGTCAAGATACAGTTCATGCATCAGCAGGTAGAGCAGGAGAGACAGGATGTGGTACAGGAACTGATAGACGGATTCGAGGCAGAGAATGAGGGTATTACAGTAGAATCTATTCCTGTGAACGAGGATGATTATGACTCTAAAATCGTAGCTCTTGGAGGAAGCGGGGAGCTTCCGGCGATTATTGAATACAGCCAGGACCAGGCGAAGACAAGTGTTGCGAACCAGTTCACCAGCTTAGATGCTGTTCAGGCAGTTGTGGATGAAGTTGGAGAAGATGCATTCTATGAAGGCGCGCTTGAAGTAACGAAGACAGAAGACGGAAGCGGGTATGTAGGTGTTCCGCTGTGCAGCTGGGTACAGGGAATCTGGGTGAACACTGCAATGCTGCAGGAAAAAGGATTTGATGTTCCTGAGAACTGGGATGATGTTCTTGAAATTGCAAAGGCATTCAATGACCCGGCTAATAAAAAATATGGTATTGCAATGCCGACATCTGAATCTGCGTTTACAGAGCAGGTATTCTCCCAGTTTGCGCTTTCAAACGGGGCCAATGTATTTGACAGTGACAAAAATGTTACCGTGAATACACCGGAGATGAAAGAGGCAGTGGAATATTATAAAGAGCTTGCGTCTTACTCTATGCCGGGATCTACAGAGGTTGCTGACGTAAAAGATGCTTTCGTAGGAAAGAATGCGCCGATGGCGATGTATTCCACTTACATTTTAGGTGCAGTGAATGAAGCCGGGTTTGCAGGTGATTTAGCACTTGTTCTGCCGAACCAGAAGGAACAGGTTGCATATGGAACAATTACCGTGCTTGGCATTGCAGAAGGCATGGATGAGGCACAGACAGATGCAGCTAAAAAATTTGTAAGCTACCTGTTGGAAAAAGATAATAACATTACGTGGCTGAATATGGCTCCTGGCGGAATACAGCCGGTATTGAAGGCGGTCAGCGAAGACCCGGCTTTCACGGACATGGATGAGCGTAAGGTATACGAGAACCTGAATGATGATATTGCAGTAGCAGTTGAGAACCTGCAGCTTTTTGGAACAGTCGGCGGCAAGAACTTTACAGAAATGGGTGATGTCACCAACACTGGCGCTATCAGTAAGCTGATTAATAACGTTGTTGTACAGAATGCAGATGTGGACAAAGAACTTGAGACAGCACAGTCAGCAGTGGAAGGCCTGATAAAGTAGGAAGGCAGCTGCTTATTGGATCTGAGAGCACATTAACCTATAAGGACCGGCCAGCGAGGCGGCCGGTCCCGATTAAAAGAGAGAAAGGGGAAAGGAATGAAGCCGAAGAACAGAAAACTGGGCGGAAGTGATACGCGGTTTGCATATGCACTTTTAGCTCCCAGCCTGATTTTATTAGCGCTTTTAATTGGCTATCCGATGATTTATAACATCTTAATCAGTTTTCAGGATGTGCCGGTAAATCCCAAAATGGCCTCTGAGTTTGTAGGCCTTAGTAATTACATAGCGGTATTCCAGGACAAAGGGTTCTATCACTCCGTGTTCATCACCCTGGTATTTACTGTTCTGGTTACGGTAATCAGTACTGCGTTTGGTCTGGCGATTGCAGTTTTTATGAACAGGGATTTTGTCGGGAAAAAAATGGTGAATTCGATTATTATCCTGTCTTATGTTGTACCGGCAGTGTGTCTTATCTTTGCATGGCGGTATATGTTCAATAATATTTATGGAATCATCAACTATATTATTGTGGATGTCCTGCATCTTGCAAAAGAGGTTCCGCTTTGGTTTGACCAGCCGGCCAGTGCGTTTATATTAGTTACAATCTTTGCTATATGGAAGTTTTTCCCGTATGCCTACATGTCATTTGTTGCAATTCTCCAGTCTATCGACAAGAGTCTGTACGAGGCGGCGGATATGGATGGGGCAAATAGCTGGCAGAAATTTATGACCGTTACTTATCCGGCTATAAAGCCAACCCTTGTTACGGTTGTGAGCCTGCGTACCATATGGGTATTCTACATTTACACAGAGGTTTACCTGCTGACGAAACAGGTCGATGTACTTGGCGTTTACCTGTATGACATGGCATTTGCGACACATGACTTTGGAAAGGCGGCAGCAATTTCCATCATACTGTTTGTTGTGATATTCAGTCTGGTTATGCTGATTAGAAAGAAGGTGCTGAGAGTTGAAGAAGATGAATAAAAAAACAGGGAAATTAGTATTTTTTTATGTAAGGGTTGTCCTGCTGGTATTGGTTCTGCTCTTCCCCTTTATTATCATGCTCAGCGTATCTTTGAAGGCGACATCGGAGGCAATCGCATTTCCCCCGACGATTATACCGAAGGCATGGACATTCCAGCATTTTATAGACATATTTAACCCGAAAATCTTTCCATTTATTAAATATTTTGGCAACAGCCTTTATATTGCCCTGACTGTTTCCGTTGTTGCAGTATTCCTTGGTATTCTGGGCGGATATGCACTTTCCAAACTGAAGTTCAAAGGGAAAAAGGGTATCAGCGAGATGTTTTTCCTCGTCTATATGTTCTCCGGAATCCTTCTGATTGTACCGTTATTCCGCATGCTGTCAGCAGTAGGGCTGAAAAACAGCAGGGAGGCAGTCATCATCTGTATGATTATACAGACACTGCCCACGGCGATTTATATGACAAGAAGTTATTTCGATACGATTCCCAAGGAACTGGAAGAAGCAGGAAGGGTAGACGGATTAAGTAAGATGGGGATTATTTTCAGGATTGTTGTTCCATTGTCCATATCGGGATTGATTTCCGTATTTGTATATGCATTTATGATTGCATGGAATGATGTACTGTTTGCTTCTATTTTCATTGATTCTCCGGATATGATGACGATTCCGATTGGCCTGAACTCGTTGTTTAATACACCGGACTATGTATGGGGCAGAATGATGGCGGCTTCACTGATTACATCATTACCTGTAATCATTATGTATGGATTTAGCCAGCGGCTCATTAAGAGCGGCAGCACAGACGGCGGCGTAAAAGGATAGACGACAGGAAAGGAAGGATTGGATAAAGATGAAAAAATTAGTAGCAGTTGCACCGAGGGAAGCAGCGTTAAAGGAATATGAAGACAGGGAAATATTAAGCAATGAAGTAAAAGTACAGGTGGAATTTGCGGCGCCAAAGCATGGCACGGAGCTTGCGGATTTCAGGGGTACCACTCCTTTTATTGATGGAAAATTTGATGAAGAATGGCGTGTGTTTGCCAAACGGGATGAAGAGGAACCGAGGGGGATTGAATTTGGAGACCTTCCTCTTGGAAATATGTTTGTCGGAACCATTACGGAAAAAGGGGCAGACGTTACGGAATATGAGATCGGAGACAGGGTATGTTCTTATGGACCGATTAAGGAGACACAGATTGTAAATGCAGTAGACAACTATAAATTGCGCAAAATGAGCAAAGATGCATCTGCTAAAAATGCAGTATGCTACGATCCGGCACAGTTCGCTTTAAGTGGAATCCGTGATGGAGGAGTACGCCCGGGAGACCGTGTAGTAGTCATTGGACTGGGTGCAATCGGACAGATAGCCCTCCAGTTTGCAGTAAAGATTGGTGCTGTAACAGTCATCGGAATTGACCCTATTGCAAAAAGGCGGGAAATTGCTGAGAAACATGGTGCCCATTATACGTTGGATTCCACTGCCTGTGATGCAGGGATGGAGATTAAAAGGCTGACAGGGAAGATGGGAGCCGATGTGATCATTGAAACAAGCGGGAATGTCCATGCGCTGCAGTCTTCTTTGAAGGGGCTTGGCTATAATGGGACTATCGCATATGTTGCATTTGCAAAGCCATTTCCGGCAGGACTGTGGCTTGGACAGGAAGCCCATTTTAATTATGGGAAGATTATCTTCTCCCGTGCGTGCAGTGAGCCGAATCCGGAATATCCGAGATGGGACAGGCACCGAATTGAGGATGTGTGCTGGGAACTGCTGATGAACGGGTATCTGGACTGTGAGGATATTATTTATCCGGTGGTCCCATTCGAAGAGTGTGCGGAAGGTTTTTGTAATTATGTAGACCAGCATCCGGAAGAGAGTATCAAATTGGGAATCGATTTCATGGGGAGGGATTAAAATGCGTTTAGGAACTCAGGACAAAGACTTCTTTCCGCAGGATTTAGTGGAAAAGTTTAAATTTGTGAAAGCAATGGGATTTGAATGTTTTGAAATTGACGGAAAAGTGTTAACCGATCATGTTGATATGGTAAAAAAGGCGATTGAAGAGTCAGGACTGCCTGTATCGAGTGCGTGTGGCGGATATAGGGGATGGATTGGCGATTTTATTGAGGAGCGCAGAGAAAATGGCGTGGAAGACCTGAAGGAAATCATACGTGCGCTGAAAGAGGTAGGCGGAAAGGGTGTCGTAGTGCCTGCCGCATGGGGGATGTTTACATTCCGTCTTCCGCCTATGACACCACCGCGAAGCCATGAAGGAGATGTGAAAGCAATTCTGGCATCTTTAAAAGAACTAGATGCTGTGGCAGAGGAAAACGGCATATATCTGTATCTGGAACCACTCAACCGCTATCAGGACCATATGCTCAATACGCTTCAGGATGCAATGGATATCATAGAGATGGGACAGTTTAAGATGGTGAAAATCACCGCCGACTTCTATCACATGGCGATAGAAGAAGACGATATCTCAGAGTCGCTGATGAAGTTCCGGGATGCAGTCGGGCATGTCCACATTGCTGAAAACCACAGGTATCAGCCGGGTACAGGTTCCATTGACTGGAAACGCCATATACAGACATTGAAGGACATTGGATATGAAGGCGATGTTGTGAATGAAGGACGGATCCGCGGTGAGAATCCTCTGGAGGTTTATCAAAAGTCCGTTGATTTCATGAAACAGTTTTTGTAGGGACGGCAAAAGAAAATGCCCCGCAGCCCGTAACGCAGGCAGGTTAGATGCTTAGTGGCGTGCTGCGGGGCTTTGGAATATGAGGAGGTTGTAAGATGAAACGATTGAGAATGGCTGTCATTGGCGCCGGACAGATAGCCAAAGTGACCCATCTTCCGAACTTTAGAGAGATGGATCAGGCAGAAGTAGTCGGTATATGCGATGTGAATCTGGATGCCGCAAAAGCACTTGCAGAGCAGTTTGGAATACAGAATTTTTATCAGGACCATAAGAAGATGCTTTCAGAATTAAAGCCGGATGCAGTTACGATATGTGTGCCAAATAAGTTCCACTGCCGGATGACCCTGGATGCCTTGGAATGCGGCTGCCATGTACTCTGCGAAAAACCTCCGGCAATAACGGTCCGGGAGGCTTGGCAGATGGAAGAGGAAGCCCGAAAGAGGAATCTGGTCCTGTCCTATGGTTTTCATTTCCGTCACAGTGAACATGTGGCATTGATGAAGGAGAAGGTGCGTAATGGGGAATTCGGTACGATTTACCATGCGAAAGCGCAGTGGCATAGAAGAAGGGGAATTCCCGGCTGGGGAAATTTTACGAATAAAGAAATGCAGGGCGGCGGGCCATTGATTGATATTGGTGCACATATGCTGGATGCGGCATTATACCTGTTGGAATACCCGGAAATCACCTATGTCTGCGCCACGTCCAGTGACAGGATCGGCAAAAGGGGCGGCTGTTCTCTGATGGGGAGCTGGAACCCGGACTGCTTTCAGGTAGAGGATGGCGTATTCGGGTTCCTTAGATTTGAGAATGGAACAAGCCTTTTGATTGAGACGTCTTTCGCCATCAACCAGAAGGAAAAAGACTTGAGGAATATTACGCTGTATGGAGAGAAACTTGGCGCAAGCCTTTTCCCTCTGGAGGTTTATGGGGAGAAGGATGGACAGCTCACAGACAGTACATACCCGTTTATGGAAATGAGGGACTGGCATATGGACAGTGACAAAAATTTTGTAAATGCCTGTCTGGGGCAGGAAGAACTTCTGGTGACAGCCGCACAGGGGACCTATGTCCAGAAAGTGATTGAGGCTCTATACAAGTCAGCAGACAGCGGAAGGCCGGTGATAATGGAATGATTTATTATGATATAGAAAAAAAGGAAGATGGAATCTGGCTCGCGCAGCGGGAATATCAACCACGGTTCCACTTGAAAACAGAATCTGTGTTTGCACAGTGCAATGGCTACTTTGGTGTAAGGGGGGCAGGGGGACTCCCATCACTGAATGGGAAAAGGGGGATGTTCGTTGCTGGTTTATTTAACTGTGCCTACGAGGACGAAGTGACTGAACTGGTCAACTGTCCTGATGTAACTGAATTCAGGCTGATACTGGATGGGGAAGAGATATGCCCTGACCGTATAATGATAAAGGGGTACGAGCGGAAATTCAATATATATACAGGAGAATTAGTGATATCAGTCAGGTTTGAATTAAAGTCAGGTACAGAAATTGAGGTCATCGAGCGGCGTTTTGCGTCTATGGAAAACAGACATCTGTTTGTACAGAGCATTAGGATCTCTGTCTGCCGCGGTGCGGGCACCAGTGGAAAGCTGATTAGCGGCATTGACGGACAGCAGACGAACAGCGGTGTTTCACATTTCCAGAAGATTAACTGCAGGGTATATGACCGGAAAATAATGCAGATGAAAGGATATCTGACGGAGGATACATTAAGCATTCTGGCGGAGAGTTCTTGTGAAAGCGGGACCCCTGTCTTTACACTGAAAAGACGCAGTGTGGAGGCATCATACGATGTTACAGTACCGGAAGGCGGAAGCTGGGAGTTTGAAAAATATGTTTATATCCATAAGCAGGAAGATATGGCAGAGCTGGACAGACAGAAAGAGATACTAAAGGATTGTATTTCCAAGGGATATGCTTCGGTAATTTCGGCCCATAAAGAGAAGATGTCTAAGCTTTGGCAGCAGGCTGCAATCAGGATAAAAGGGGCTACTCTGGAGGAAGAGGCATCTATCGCATTTGCTCAATATCATTTGATTGGTATGATGCCCTGGGGCAGTTCTTCAAGCAGTATTGCTGCAAAAGGGCTGACGGGAGAAGGATACAAAGGACATGTTTTTTGGGATACTGAGATTTTTGTACTTCCCTTTTTCTTATATAATTTTCCAGAAGCGGCAAGACAACTTTTAGAGTTCAGGTATAAAGGACTGGATGGTGCAAGGGAGAAGGCTGCGGCTTATGGCTATGAAGGTGCCATGTACCCCTGGGAGGCGGCGGTCAGCGGAAAGGAAGAGACACCTTTGTACGCTGCACTGAATATTTATACAGGCAAAGCCAATAAGGTTTGGTCAGGGATAAAAGAGCACCATGTGACGGCAGATATCGTCTATGCTGTCTGGCAATACTACAGCATGACCGGTGACGACAGGTTCATGGAAAAGTTTGGGTATGAAATCATATTTGAGGCAGCGTCTTTCTGGGTATCACGAGCAGAATGGGACGAGGTTAGGAAGGCTTATGTTATACGGGATATCATCGGACCGGATGAATATACAGAGCATATTGATAACAATGCTTATAGCAATTATATGGCGAGATACTGCGTATCGTTAGCCGCATCGCTGGCAGGAAAGGCAGAAAAAGTGACCCCTGGCCTTTACCATAGGCTCAAGGTAGGGAAAAGGAGAAAATCATGGGAGGAATTCTCAGAGAAGATTTATCTTCCGGAACCTAATGAACAGCAGATAATTCCTCAGGATGACACATTCCTTACAAAAAAATGTCTTACAGATATCGAAAAGTATAAAGAATCAGAAGTGAAACAGGCAGTGCTGCAGGACTATTCGAGAGATGAAATTGTAGATATGCAGGTACTTAAGCAGGCTGACACGGTAATGCTTCTAAATCTGTTTCCCCAGATGTTTTCTCCGGAAGTTGTCCGGAAGAATGTATTATATTATGAGTCGAGGACCATACACGATTCATCCCTAAGCTACTGTGCCCATGCTCAGGCATGTGCGGCAATAGGGGCGATGGATCTGGCATGGAAGTTTTTTGAAAAATGTATGGTGATTGATCTGGACGGGAATCCGAATGATACGACAGACGGAATTCATGCGGCTTCCCTTGGGGGGATCTGGACCTGCATTGTATTTGGATTTGCAGGGGTAAACTATGAAGGGGAAGTTCTGCACCTTACGCCCCGGCTTCCTGAACATTGGGAGGAAATACATTTTCACATAAAAGTGAGAGGGAAGGATATTGAGTTAACTCTGAGCAATACGAAGGTCTGCTTAAAGGACACAGGGGCCGGGAGAACACCGCCGGCAAAAGAAAGCCCCCTTAAGGTAGAGGTTGGAGGAGAAGTATATGAACTGAAAGATTCCCTTCAAGTATTTATAATAGAAAGAAAAGAAGGAAAGAGTGCATGAAAGCAATCATTTTTGATTTAGACGGTGTTGTAGTAGATACTGCAAAATACCATTATCTGGCGTGGCGGAAGCTGGCAGAAGAACTGGGATTTGCATTTGAAGAGGAACATAATGAGAGGCTGAAGGGCGTAAGCAGGATGCGCTCGCTGGAAATTGTTCTGGAAGTCGGCGGGCTGACAGGGATGAGTGAGGTACAAAAACAGGAACTGGCGGAACGAAAAAATGGTTATTATCTGAATATGATTTCAGGTATTGACCAGTCAGAGATTCTTCCCGGTATCTCTCAATTTATAAGCAGGCAAAAAAGGGCCGGCTATAAGATTGCGCTGGGGTCTGCAAGCAAAAGTGGGCGGATGATATTAGAAAAACTAGGACTTGCGGACCAATTTGACGCGATTGTTGACGGGAATCTGGCAGAACGTGCAAAACCTGACCCGCAGGTATTTATAAAGGCGGCCGAACTGCTTGGTGTCCCCTGCAGCGAATGTATCGTAATAGAAGACGCGGCCGCCGGAATTGATGCGGCATTAGCAGGCGGGATGAAATGTATCGGGGTTGGCGGCAAAGCTATTTTAGGAAAAGCGGATATTGTTGTTCCTGATACGGAAGCATTGTCAGGCATAGAAATGTTATAGCCGGGGAGATGGACAATGAAAGAAAAATACATAGAACAGATTTATGCCGGCTGGCTGGCGAAGATAATCGGTATCCGTCTGGGAGCTCCCATTGAAGGCTGGACTTATGAAAAAATTAGAGAACTGTATGGAGAACCAGACGGGTATCTGATAGATTATCAGGATTTCGCAGCAGATGATGACAGTAATGGACCACTTTTTTTCCTGAGGGCATTGGAAGACAGCCGCAGCGGATATTCCATTCAGGCACAGGATGTTGCAGAAGCATTGCTTAACTATGCCCCCTATGAACACGGATTCTTCTGGTGGGGCGGGTATGGAACGGCCACAGAACACACTGCATATCTGAACCTCAGGAATTCAATCCCTGCACCGCTTAGCGGCAGCATTGCGCAGAATGGGAGTACGATGGCAGAGCAGATCGGAGGACAGATTTTTATTGACACATGGGGGCTTGTCACTCCGGGAAATCCGGATTTGGCAGCCCAATATGCACAGAAAGCAGCCAGTGTTACTCACGGGGGAAATGGAATCTATGGAGGGATATTCATTGCTGTATGTATCAGCTATGCTTTTGTAGAAAATGAGATAGAGAAAATCATTGAGAAAGGGCTGTCTTATATCCCGGAAGACTGTGAATATGCACGGGCGGTGCGCGCAATTAAGTGGTTCTACCATGCCCATCCCGGTGACTGGAGAGCGTGTTTCCAATATGTACATGATAATTGGGGATACAGCAAATATCCCGGAAACTGCCATATCATCCCGAATGCGGCGGTGATTATTCTGGCGTTACTTTATGGAGAAGGCAATTTTTCAGATACGTTAAATATTTGCAATATGTGTGGCTGGGATACGGATTGTAATGTAGGAAACCTTGCTACAATTATGGGAGTACGGGGCGGCCTTGCAGCAATAGACTATCAGAAATGGAGAAGGCCGATTAACGATTTTCTGGCATGTTCCAGCGTAATTGGCTCTCTGAATATTCAGGATATTCCTTATGGAGCCTTATATATAACAAAATTAGCTTATGCCGTTGCGGGAGAAGAAATGCCGGAACCGTGGAAACATATAGCAGATGGGCGTATTGACAGCTGCCACTTTGAATTTCCGGGTTCCACCCATGCAATCCGTGTACGGAAAGAAAGGCCCGGCAGCACTCACATTGAGAATACGGATGAGACAGCTTTTGATGGCTCCAGAAGCCTTAAGATAGTCGGGAACCATGCCGGAACAGGTGAACATATATATGTGTATAAGAAAACATATTATTGTCCCGATGATTTTCATGACAGCCGCTATGACCCAGGTTTTTCACCAATTGTGTATCCGGGCCAGACGATACATGGCAGTGTATTTATACCGGAATATGGATGTAACACACAAGTCTGTCTTTATGCAAAAGAACAGAATACCGGAGAGATATTGCTTGGAGAAAGTGTAAATCCGGAAAAAGGGAAGTGGATAGAGATGGGCTGGAAAATCCCGGATATGGAAGGAGGCCTGATAGCAGAAATTGGTTTTTGCTTCTGTATAAAAGAAGAAAATAGCTGGGATGGAAGCTTTGTAGGGATGATAGATGACCTCTACACGGAGGGCAGGGCAGACTATACGATTCTCTTTGAGGAAGAAGAGGAAGAAGTCTGGCCGGGGCTCCACCGCGAAGTCAGGCAGTTTACCAGACTGAAGGGAATGCTATATCTGGAAGGCGGTCAGATGCACCTGTCCTGTGCGGATTATGCGGAGGCGTACACCGGAAGATATGACTGGAGAGACTATACGGCTGCCTTTACGTGCACTCCTCTTAATACAGGAACACATATGCAGAATGTACGGGTTCAGGGGGCAGTGCGTTCTTATGCGGCAGGGTTCCTGCCGGGCGGCAAATTTGCAATTCTGAAAAATGAGAACGGTTACCGTGTACTTACAGAAACAGAGTATCAATGGGAGCCCGGAAAAGAGTATGTGATAAGCATCAAAGTCAGCGGAAACCGGATAGAAGCTAGTGTTCAGGATGGCGTGTCGCTGACAGCGGTGGATGAAGAACATCCCTATCTAACTGGCAGTATTGGAGTGTCCGCATCGAAAGGCGGGCATACGAAATATAGGAAGATTGAGGTCAAAACCAGCTAGAGTCGGAAACCTTATGGGTGCCGTATGGCAGGCGTATGATGTTGCAAAGGAAATTTGATAACAAGGAAATATTATAAAGGGCGATAAATGAAGCCCCGCAAAACAGATAGTCTGTGAGTTTTGCGGGGCTTTATTTATCGTTCTTATTATTAATCATGGTTTCGAAAGTGAATCATAATGAAAAAAAGAAAAATACTAAAGAAAGTACACTTTTTACAAAAGCAGACTCATTGTATATGATTGTAATACAGGTATAATAAGATTACATTCAAGCTTGAAAGAACTTAAAGATATGAGGAGGTAAGAAAGGTGAAAAAGAAAATTATTACGATGTTATTATCTGCAGCTCTTGTATTCTCACTCTGTGCATGCAGTACAGACAGCAAGTTGGTGGACGACAGTAAGAAAGAAGAAAAAACAGAACAGGAAACAGATCAGGGCAGTGATGAGGAAGTAAAGGTCGGAATTCTTCTGAATCAGGCGTCCACACAGGTTATCAGTGATATGGGAAACGCAATGAAAGCCAAGGCTGAGGAACTGGGAATTGATGCTACACTGATGTACTACGAGATGGATGTACAGAAGATGATCACAGGTATCGAGAATTTTATGACGAGCGGCGTAGACGTCCTGATCGTACATCCGATGAATGCCAGTGACGGGGCAGAGGAATTACAGAAGGCTTATGACGCAGGGATCAAAATCATTACATTCGATACAGAACCTAATTGTGATTTCACCAATTGCTTTGTGGCTTCCAATGAAGAACTTGGATATGAAATCGGAAAACAGGCAGCAACATGGGCAAAGGCGAACCTTGTAGAAAAAGGTGTAGATCCCGTGATTGGACTTGTGAATGAGCCATCCTCTGAATTTCTGACACAGCGTGAAAACGGAATCAAAAAGGCACTTGAGGAACTTTTGCCGGAAGGAAAAATCGTGATCACAGGAGCCGGGACAACAGCTCTTGCAGGACAGGAAGCAGGAGAGAATTTCCTTCAGGCATATCCGGACATGAACGTAGTTGTATCTATTAATGATGATACGATGCACGGAGTTTATGAAGCATTTGCACAGGCCGGACTTGAAAAAGAAACAGACAGAGGGCTGTTCTCCTGTGACGGAACAAAGAAATCAAAGGAATATGTTGCAGAAGGCGGCATTTTTAAATGTGTTGTCGATCTGGAATTAAATAAGGTTGGCGAGAACATGGTAGACTGCGCAAAGAAAGATGTAACGGGAGAAAGCTCAGAATATGAGAAGGTAAACTATTTCCCAATGAATCCGGTGACAATTGAGAATGCAGAGGAAGCTTTGAAATAAGAGGATAAGTAGGAGAAAGGCATTCTCGAAAAGAGGTGCCTTTCTTAATGACAAAAAAGGCGGTCTTGTATATGGAAAAAGAAAAGAAAATAAGTCTGTCCGTACATCATATAGTAAAAACTTATCCGGGAGTCATTGCACTGAAGGATATATCCATTGATTTTCACGAGGGAGAGGTGCACGGACTCATGGGAGAGAATGGTGCCGGGAAGTCCACATTAGTGAAAGTGATATCTGGAGTCATAGAAGCGGATGAAGGCAGCTTCTGCATTGGGGATGAGAAGTTTGAGAAAATAACGCCGCATCAGGCGACTGAGAAGGGGCTGCGTATTATTCACCAAGAGTTGAACCTGATTCCCACCTTATCGGTAACAGAGAATATTTTCATGGGGCGTTTTGTGGGGAATGGTATTACGGTCAGGTTTTCAGAAATGAAAAAAAGGGCAAAGAAGCTTTTTGAGGAAATGGGAATTAACATAAACCCGGATGTACTCGTAGAAGATCTTACAGTTGCACAGATGCAGCTGGTAGAGATCGCAAAGTCGGTCAGTCAGGAGGTCAGGGTTCTGATTATGGATGAGCCGACTTCACCGCTGACGCAAAATGAGGTGGAACTTCTTTTTAAACTAATAAGAAGACTGAAAAAGAGGGGAGTTACGATTATCTATATATCCCACAGATTAAGTGAGATTTTTGAAATGACGGATCGGGTCACGGTTATGAGGGACGGCGAGAAAATAGCAACAGAAAAAACAGAGGATCTGGACAGAGAGACCCTGATTAACCTCATGGTTGGAAGAACACTGAAGGAAACCTATCCTCCGCGCAGCATCGTGCCTCAAACAGAGGCGCTGAGAGTCGAACATTTATGTGGAAACGGCCTTATGGATATCAGTTTCAATCTGAAAAAAGGTGAAATACTGGGGCTTGCAGGACTTGTAGGGGCAGGGAGGACCGAACTGGTAAGATTGATTTTCGGTGCTGATAAGATAGAAAGCGGTGACATTTATCTAGAAGAAAAGAAAATTCATATAGATAGTCCAGCTCAGGCTGTGAATCTTGGCATTGCCCTGATACCGGAGGACCGGAAACAACAGGGGATTATTCTGGAATTGTCAGTGAAAGAAAATCTGGCACTTCCGAATTACAGGCTAATTTCAAGAAGAACATTGGTCAATAAGAGTCTTGAGAACGAGTGTGTGAACAAACAGGTGGAAAGACTTCGGATAAAAACACCTTCGGTCAGTCAGCTTGTTAAAAATTTGAGCGGCGGGAACCAGCAGAAAGTTGTCGTAGGAAAATGGCTGGCCGGTAATGCAGGAATCCTTATCTTTGATGAACCAACCCGGGGGATTGATGTGGGGGCAAAACAGGAAATTTATAATTTGATGAATGAGCTTACTGAGCAGGGGATCAGTATTATCATGGTATCCTCCGAGATGGAGGAGCTGATGGGGATGTCAGACAGAATCCTTGTCCTGAGGGAAGGGAAAATATCAGGATGTCTGGAGAGAAGTAAAGGAGAATTCAGTCAGGAAGGGATTATGGATTATGCATCCATGAATTGACAAGGAGGAATGAAAGGGTGGATATGCTGAAGAAGTTTTTTAATAAGTTTACGGTGTTGATATTATTGATCATCGTAATCGCCTATTTCGGGATAACGGCCCCCGGATTTATGACAATCGGCAATGGGATGAGCCTATTAAGGCAGATTGCGGTGCTGGGAATTCTGTCTACTGGTTTTTCTATGGTTATGATTGCCGGGGGGCTGGATCTGTCTATCAGTTCCCAGCTTTCTCTAGTGAGCTGTGCGACAGCAATGATGATTGTAAACGGTGTGCCGAGTATTCTGGCATGTATCGGTGGTATTGTAATTGCAGTGCTGATTTCTACATTTAACGGATTTGCAATCGTTACGACAGGGATGCCTGCCATGATTTGTACACTGGCAATGCAGCAGGTGCTGCAGGGAGTGGTTTATATCTTTACAGGTGCATCTCCCGTATATGGACTGCCGAACAGTATGAAAATTATCGGACAGGGATATATTTTTGGCATTGTTCCCATTCCAATTATCATAATGATAGCAATTTTCCTGATCGGGGCATTTATTTTAAATAGAACATATCTGGGAAGATATTTCTACGCGGTAGGTTCCAACGAGGAGGCAACGCGTCTGTCCGGTCTATCTTCGAAAAAGATCATGATTCTGTCCTATGTAATTAATGGCATTTTCGTCGGCCTTGCTTCTATCGTATTAATGTCCCGTATTGCATCCGGTCAGCCACTGGCAGGACAGGGATATGAGATGGATGTAATTACAGCCTGTGTGGTAGGAGGTATCGCCTTTTCAGGAGGAAAGGGAAAGATGCTCGGCGTTGTTCAGGGTGTGCTCGTCATGGGTGTACTGAGTAACGGACTCGGTGTAAAAGGTGTAGATTCCTATACGCAGCTGCTATGTAAAGGAATTGTGCTGATTGTGGTTGTAAGTATTGATTGTCTGAGGGAAAAGAGGGCAAAAAGCCAGAAGATGGTTATTAGCCATGAGAATAAGAAAATGAATCATCAGAAAGAAGGTGCGGCAGAATGAAGGTTTTAGTAGTGGATCGTTTCAGAGAGTTGGCGGATGAGTTTCAGGCATTCTGCTGGCGGTCAGATTTGAAAATATTCCGGGATCTGGAGATAGATTATGCAAAAGATACAAATATATTCCGGATGCAGACATTTGAAGAATATGTACAGAAAATGGAGGATGAGGGGCCTGAATGGACCACACCGGATGAGGAGGTTTTAAATAAGATCAAAGACGCAGATATTCTTTTAATCCAGTGGGGGGCAATCAGCTCGAAAGTGATTGATGCGGCGGAGAACCTGAAACTGATTATGACGATTCGCAGTGGATATGAAAATATCAACATAGCATACGCAAAGAACAGGGGAATAAAGGTCTCTTTTGCTCCGTCCAGACTCGCAGAAGTAGTTGCGGATATGACGGTTGCACTGGCATTGTCAGAGTGCAGGGGCATTGTAAGGAGAAATCTGATTGCCACGAAGGGAGAGTGGGTGGAAGAAAAGTATAATGATGCTTCCCATGTGGCTATATCGAATCTGGTCGTAGGTATTGTCGGTTATGGAGGAATCGCGAGAACGGTGGCAAAGAGGTTCACAAAAGGGTTTGGCTCAAGAGTGATCGCATATGAAAAGATAACATCTCCCGGGATCCTGAAAGAAGATGGTGTCGAACAGGTGGAGCTTTCGGAGCTTCTTAAGACGGCAGACATTATTACTATGCATGCAAGGCTTTGTCCTGAGACGAAGCACATGATTGGTGAAGATGAATTTGCCATGATGAAGCAAAATGCCATATTTATTAATACGGCAAGAGCCGGACTGGTAGATGAGCAGGCTCTGATCCGGGCGCTTGAAACAGGACAGATAAGGGGGGCAGGTCTGGATGTGTACGAAAAAGAACCGCTGCCGTATGACTCACCGCTCCTTAAGATGGATAATGTTACACTGATGCCACATTCTGCAGGGATTACAAACGACATTTTAAAAAACAGCCTTAAGATTATTGTGACAGAGATTGAGCGTTTTCTGAATGGGGAGACACTTAAATTTCAGGTATAGAAGGAACTTTATGGAGGAGAATGACAATGATGGAAAGACCGGAGAGTCTGGTAAAATTTATCCGCATGTGCAGTGATGGCTACCTGATGGGATGGCATGAGTGCCACGGCGGAAATCTCACTTACCGCGCGGCTAAAGAGGAACTGGCAGGGTTGGAATTCAAGGGCAGAGAATGGGTGCCAATTGAAAAACAGCTTGAAAATCTGGCGGGAGAATATTTCATTGTAACCGGAAGTGGGAAAACGATGAGGAATGCCGAGATATACCCGGAGGATACGCTCGGTGTCATTGAAATGAATGAAGACGGAACAGCATGGCGGATTGTATGGGGGCTTGAAAATAATGGCGGGCCGACAAGTGAGTTGCCTGCGCACCTCATGTGCCAGTCCGTGAAAAAGGAGACGACGAACGGAAAGTACAGGTTTGTGTACCATGCCCACCCGGCCAATGTTATTGCACTTTCCTTTGTACTTCCAATCAATGATGAAATTTTTACGAGAGAGCTCTGGGAGATGGAACCGGAATGTGCCATGATCTTTCCGGCGGGAATGGGAGTCCTGCCGTGGATGGTGCCGGGGACAGAAGAAATTGCGGAACTTACCTGTGAAAAAATGCGGGAATATGATGTGGTATTGTGGGCACAGCATGGTTTGTTTGTATCAGGCGAGACTTTCGACAGCACATTTGGTCTGATGAATACGGTAGAAAAAGGCTCAGAAATTCTTGTGAAAACGCTGTCCATGATATCAATAAAAAGACAGGTGCCGGGTGTACAGAATTTCAAAGACATGGCAAAGGCATTTCATTTGGACCTGCCTGATAAGTTCCTCTTTGAAAAATATTAATCAGGCGGAAGGAGGAGTGATATGAAAAAAATAATCAATCGGCCGGAAAATGTTGTACCGGAGATGTTAAGCGGCATTGCACATGTGAATCCGGATGTTGTGTTTGAGCAGAAATATAGAATTATCAGAAGGAAGGAACTAAAAGGTAATAAAGTGGCCCTGATCAGCGGCGGAGGAAGCGGACACGAACCGGCACATGCCGGTTATGTGGGAAAAGGAATGCTGGATGCGGCGGTATGCGGCGATGTCTTTGCTTCACCATCCCAGATTCAGGTATATCAGGGGATCAAGTCAGTGGCAGGAGATAAGGGAGTCCTTCTGATTATTAAAAACTATAGTGGGGATGTCATGAACTTTACAAATGCCGCAGAGATGGCTAAGGAAGAAGGTATTCCTGTAGAGTGGGTCAAGGTGGAAGACGATATTGCCGTGACTGACAGCCTGTATACAGTAGGACGAAGAGGCGTAGCGGGAACGGTCCTCGTACATAAGGCGGCAGGCGCTGCCGCAGAAAGCGGCCTTAAGCTGGATGAGGTAAAACGGATCGCGCAGAAAGCAGCGGATCATGTGAGGACGATAGGTGCCGGCTATACATCTTGTACGGTGCCGGCCTCAGGAGTTCCAACCTTCGATATCGGAGAGGGTGAGATGGAATATGGGGTCGGGATCCACGGCGAACCGGGCCGATGCCGGGAACGCATTTTAGATGCGTCCGAACTGGCATCCAGAATGGTTATGCAGATCATAGAAGACCTGCACATCGAAAAGGATGATGAGGCTGTCCTGCTTGTGAACGGGTTTGGTTCTACACCGCTGCAGGAATTATTTATTATGAATTATGAAGTCGCCCGCCTGCTGGATGAGGCGGGAATACACATTTACCGCGGGTTTGCAGGAAACTATATGACGAGTATTGATATGATGGGCTGCTCAGTTTCTCTGATGAAGCTTGACGATGAATTGAAACAATATATTGACGAGCCATGTTATGCACCGCATTTCAGAGTGGATGGTCCGGTAAAAATGCAGCCGTTCACTCCGCTTCAGGAAAAGAAGAAAGAACTCCGCGAAGAGATGTTGTGCGAAGAGGCATGGAAGGTGATTAAAGACCAGAGACTCACTGTGCAGAATCTTGCAGCGATCGTATGCGGAATGTGCTGCTGTATTCTGGAGAATGAGAAAAGTTTCTGCAAACTGGATTCTTATGCTGGCGACGGTGACTTCGGGATGAGTATTGCAAAAGGGTTCAGAGAAGTGAAGCGGGAATGGGACGAACTGTTAAAAGAACATTTTTCTACTGTGAAGGAATTTTTGCTTGCGTGTTCCATGATCATTATGGAAAACTGCGGCGGGGCATCGGGGCCTCTCTGGGGTTCCGCGTTCCGTTCAGCTGCACTGCAGGCGGGAGACAGGGCATACTTGACACTCCCAGAATTTGCTGACATGATGCAGGCAGCGGCAGCAGGGATTCAGAAGACAGGAGAGCGGTCTTTCGGAAGGGGGGCAGTCATCGGTGATAAGACATTGATTGATGCTTTGATTCCATGTGTACAGGCAGTCAGGACCGTTGCAGAACAGGGCGGGACATGGGAAAATGCTTTTAAAATGGGAGCTGTGGCAGCTGTCAACGGAGCGGAAGAGACGAAGAATATTGTAGCGAGAATGGGGCGTGCCGGCACAGTCGGTGAGAGAAGCCTGGGCTATCCAGATGCCGGGGCATACGCTCTGGGTGTGATCTTTACTGAGATAGCAGAATTCATGCAGTTTGTATCATAAAACAGAGTGCGAAAATCATACGGGAGGAGCCTTTGAAGAAATGAAGAAGCTTATATTAGGCGTGGATCTGGGGACAACAAACGTAAAGGCCATGCTGTTTTCGGAGGATGGCCTATGTATGGCAAAAGGAGAAGCAGGATCTTATCAGACGATCTCCAGCCATTACAATTGGGCAGAACAGGACCCCCGTCTCTGGTGGGAAGACACAGCGCGTGCAATTCGGCAGTCCTTAAGTCAGATTTCCATGCATGACACTTTTGTTTCCGCGGTTAGCGTCAGCTCTCAGGGAATGGCAATGCTTCCGTTGGATGCCGCTGGGAATCCACTGTGCAGGGCGCATATCTGGATGGACCGCAGGGCGGTGGAAGAGACTGCATGGATGGAACGCATATACGGCAGGGAAAGAATCCGGAAAGAATTTGGTGCCTACGCGGATCCCTATTATCAGATCACGAATATTATCTGGTTTAAAAACCACCAGCCGGAACTTTATGAAAAGACACGCCATATCGTGAAAGCGAATACTTATTTGAATTATATGCTGACAAGAGAACTCGCGCTGGATGAATGTCAGGCTGAAATGACGCTGTGCTATGACATCCATAAGAAGTGCTGGTCCGGGGAACTGTCAAAGGCAATTGATATCCCTTTAAAAGAACTGATGCCACCAGTAGAACCGGCTCATAAGATACTTGGGACAGTGACAAGGGAGGCTTCCGCTCATACAGGATTGAAAGAGGGGACGCCTGTTCTGGTGGGCGGTGTGGATTCTGCGATGGCTTTACTGGAGATCGGACTGAATAAACAGGGGGAGGCCGCAGAGATCACAGGAACATCGAGCAATAATTTCTTTGCCAGCCGCATGCCCCCGTCTCCGGATTCCAAATTACTTAGTTTTACGCCGATCATGAGGACAAAGGAAGTTCCCTGCCTTCTCTTCGGACCGACAAATTCTTCCGGCGATACGGTGCGGTGGTTCCGTAAAGTGATGGGAGAAGAGCAGGAAAAGGCAAGAATGGCCGAACAGAAGAAAAATTCCATATATGATGTATATGAGGATATGGTGCATGCGGCCAGCCCGGGATGTAAGGGGCTGTTCTTTTATCCGTATATTATGGGAGAACGCGCCCCGCTCTGGTGCAACTCGATCAGAGGGATGTATCTGGGTGCAACGGCGCTGACTGACCGTGCGGATATGCTGAGAGCAATCTATGAGGGAAATGCATTTGCGCTCAAGGAAATCTGCCAGGAGGCGAAGAAGGAGGGGGCCGATACAAAATACATCAAGATAGCCGGTGGATGTGCAAACAGCAGAGAGTGGCTGAAAATCAAGGCATCTGTGCTGGATATGCCAGTCTATGTTGCAGGGACACTGAGCGGGGCACCCAAGGGTGGTGCCATGCTTGCTGGATACACGGCAGGAATATATCACAGTATACAGGAGGCTTATGATGTCCTGAAGTGCCCGGAAGAAATGATAGAACCTATTCCATCCTGGAGTAACATATATGAAGAACTGTACCCACTCTTTATCAGGATGCGGAACCATCTGGACAAGGACTATAAGGAGCTTGAAAGAATAGCAGGAAAACTGGAATTATAAAAGAAAGCGCAATGCTAAGAAAATGCCGGCATTGCGCTTTCTTTTTTGCGGGTGCATGGAACCGGACAAAATTATGGTATATCACGACTGCCGTATACATAAGATTTCACGTCCTGCACAAAAGAGGCGGAATCCGATTTATGAAAGAAGCGGTAATCGGCAGAATTCCGGATAACAAGAAGAGAATCCGCAAAATACAGGCAGTCATAGAGATTCGAAGATAGTATGACCAGTGCTGCACCGGATTTGTTAATGTCATTCAGTACGGGATAGATTTCCGGCCTGTCGGAGTCTGTTACATTCAGGTCAGAGATCAGCATCAGCTTTGGATTCGCCAGCTGCCATCTAAGGAGTACCGATTTCAGAAGTACGTCTGTTCCATTTGCGCTGTTCCCATTCATTTTTTCCAGAGATGAGTGGATACAGTAGTTAAAAAGTTTCTTGTTAATGATTCCGGCTGTACTGATTTTATGCAGGATGGGGAGAGTCAGGTTATCCCTTAGTGAAAGTTCCCGGAAAAAATAGTCCTCGATTCTGGAAATGGAGATCGGTGCCAGTCCATTTTTGACGGCGGAGGAATAACTCGTACAGGTTTTGCCGTCCAGTTCATATGGAAAATATCTGGTAAACAGGTCGTAGATATCGTCGATATTAGAACCATTATAATTAAATACACACAGGCATTCCTGATGGTGAAGCTCCATCCTAGGCAGATCTGCAAAAAGGCATGACCAGTCAAGAGAGAGAAGTATTTCTTCCTTCGGATAAGATTTTTTTGCGTTGGTGATATGCGGATCATCCCCCAACATCATAGAGGAGAGCAATTTATCACTGTATTCAGTGTGGTATAGAATATTGGTGATCTCATAATTCTGTGTTACAAATATGCGGTCCGACATCTGGGTAAGGAGGGAGGGGCCATTTGTAAAAACAAGAAATGTGACTCCCCGGTCCTGCAGCAGCTTGATAAGATCAAGTAGCAGGCAGAGCTCTGCGTAAGTGTAGTACTCCACAATATTATCCAGTATAATCAGCTTTGCGGAGGAGACAAATGCCTTCGCAAGCAGAAGCAGGTGCTCTTCTGCGGCGGTCAGTTCCGAAACTGGTGTGTCGATATTTACTGGCAAATTCAGCTCATCCACTAAATCGGCTGCGGCTATTCGGGCATGTTTCGAATTATACAGAAAGTGTGGAAATGAGCATTTGCGGAGTGAGAAAATATTATCTGTAATGGAGAGCGCAGGAACAAGATGCGCGTATCTTGAAATGCTGTAAATATACTTAAGTGGCGTACCTTTTGAAAGGGAGACCGTTTTTTTATCCGGAAATGTCAGCCTGCCATTCATCTGGTGATTCTTATATGCATTCTTCAGTGAATCTACAGAGAGAGAGGAAGAACTACAGATGGAAATGAGCTCATTTCTATAGACAGAGATATTAAGAGCAGAGGCAGCACTGTCGCGCCCACCGAAATACAGATTTTCGATCTGAAGTAAATGTTCTCTCATAAGTTCTACATCTCCTTTTCTTTCAAGATTTTAGGAATCGTAATCTGCACATCAGTTCCGATATTTTTCGTACTGAAAATGTGAAGGTGGAATCTGCTGCCGTAGAGCAGGCAGATCCGGTTATTAATGTTATTCAGGGCGATATTCATATGTTTTTTCTGAACTTCCGGGCTTTCAAAATGGTTGTTCTGGAAATTTAGATTGATCTGATCCAGCTTCTCTTTCGGAATTCCAACCCCGTTATCTTTCACATGTAAGACGATGGTAGAATCGGTTTCGAAGATATTGATAGAGATCAATCCACCACTTTCATAGCTTTCAATGCCGTGTATAATCGCATTTTCAACGATCGGCTGCAGTGTGAGCTTGGGAATCTGATAGCGGGTGATGCTATCAGATTCCAGAGAAACTTCATACTGTATCCTGTTGCCGAAGCGGAACATCTGAATCTTCATGTAGGAATCAAGGTTCTGCAGTTCATCCTGTAAAGATACAATATTACCTTTTCTCGAAATACTGTAACGGAAAAAAGAGGATAATGTTTCAATCATATCAGCAACGAAATAAGCGCCATCACAGAAAGCCCTTCCCCTTATGGAGTCCAGTGTGTTGTAAAAGAAATGCGAGTTGATCTGTTTGGACAGATAATCTATATTTTTGTCGGAGAGGGCACTCTCAATGGAATGCGATTTTTCATAAGAAGCCTGAAGATAATCGTTGATCAGGCAGAAATCTGCATTATCTTCGGGGAGCCATTCATCGCTTAGTATCCTGTGGCTCGAAAAATGCAGATACAGCGTTCTAAGCGGCAGGAGGATCAAAGGCACGGCCAGCAGATAGGACAGCACTAGAAGAAATAGGCAGAGCACTCTGATTTTTCCTAATGGAACCAGAATATATAGGAGTATGCTTACAATATTTACAATGAAAAATACCAGTAGTTTTTTATAAAAGGGTCCCATTTTCAATAAAAGCTTTTTCATAGCAGTCACCTCAGTTCGTATAAAGTTTCCGGTACTGGGAAGGCTTGATTCCAACAGTTTTCTGAAATACTTTACTGAAATATTTGGAGTCCTGATACCCGACCATACTGCTGACATCAGCAATAGAGTATTGGAGATTTTTAAGCAGCTCTTTTGAACGCTTCATCCGCATGCCTGTTATGTAATTACTGAACGTTTCGCCCGTTTCTCTTTTGAAGAGGGCGCTGAAATAGGAGGGATTGATAAACAGCACCTCAGCTACATCATTGAGCGTGATATTCTGGTCGATGTGATCGTATATATATTGCTTCGCGAGACTGATATACCGGCTGTCTTTGCTGTATTGAAGCTTTTCGTAGGAAGTAATTTCTTTAATCATGATATGTTTCATACTTTGCACAAGCTCTTCTTTTGATGTGGAATTATGTATTTGCGACACATATTGTTTCCTTGGAAATGTAAAATTTTCTTCTGTTTTGTTATAAAGGTCGGTCAGGTGCTCGTCCAGAAGCTGTATCAGGCTGATGAACAAATCAAAAATGGAAACAGGGCTTACGGACTCGTCTGATATTTCCTGTAAAAGCTGTGAAATCGCCTTTTCGACCCCCGCTATATTCAGTGTGTCTATGTAGGTGCCGAACTGGTCCAAAAGATGGGACTTATTCAGCTTCAACCGAAAACGGGACAGTCCGTTGTAATCGATCATGCGGTCCTTACCGAGCGTGATGCGGCTCATTATGGCAATGCGGGCCTCTTGGAAGGAAACCTGAAAAAGGTTTACGGACGTGGAGGAAATTCCCATTGTAATATAACAATAGCTGTAAAACTTATTCTTTAAAGTTTCAAAAATAGAGGCAAGTGAGCATGCCAGATCTTCTTCAGATGCATAGTTGATCAAAAGCATAATTTCGTCAGCCTCTATGATTCCATATGTTACGAGCGGATAATCCTCCAGCTTCAAGGTGATAAATTCGTAGATCTGTTTTAGCAGGATCTGGTATTGGGGAAGAGTAAAAAGTTCCTTCGTATCCGGCTTTATGGAAATCACTCTATAGTGATCATGTACAAAGTGGAAGCCATACTGCCGGTTAATTTCTTCGAGGGGCTGCCGTGCCGACAGGTCCGGTGATAAATAGAGCATCTTTAAAAATTGCTCCCGGGAAAGTGCAATGTTCGTTTTTATTTGCTGTTCCAACATTACTTTGTAATCCTTGCTGGTTTGTTCTTTCTCAATGCGGTGGATGATCTGGACCAGATTGTCCGTTAATTCCTGCTTGTTGATTGGCTTTACAAGATAATTCTCGACACCGTACTGGATTGCCGAGCGGGCATATTCGAATTGCTTGTGACCGCTGATCAGGATAAAGTTGGGGAAGATCCCTTCCTCCTGAATCTGTCTTACAACATCAAGACCGGATAATCCGGGCATCTTAATGTCGATAATAACAATATCGGGTTTACGGGAAATAATGGCCTGATATGCCTCGGAGCCGGACTGACACTTACCAATCACTTCAATATTCAGGGCATTCCAGTCAATCAGCTTTTCTAATAGATTTAAAATATTAATTTCGTCGTCTGCTAACAGTGCGGTAAACATAGTGACCTCCTTCGTTTGGATATAAATAGTATAACAAAATAAAAGAAGGAAATCAAAAAATAGATACAATATAGAGCGGAAAACGAAAGCGATAGTTTTGGCAGTGAAAAAGCCCCGATTAAAATATCGGGGCTTTTTCATGCTCGGGTATATGGACTCTGTGTGCCTGACGCACCTTATTCCGGAATTTCGCCAGCAGTTCAGAGCTGCCTTCCCATTTTTCCAGACATGCATTAGCAGACAATTTCTCTTCAAGCAGATGTGCCTGAATAACAAGATTATAATACAGCTGTGCATCTGCTGATACGGACCGGCATATTTTGGTCAGTAGCTCTGTGACGGTTATGTATCTCTTCCAGAGCTGTCTTGTCGCCTTGGCCCGGCTGTAGGGGAATATCAGGCAGTTGGCCAGATAACCGATAAGGGCACCGGCCAGTACGTAGCAGATACGGATTACGAACATACCACCTACAGCCTGAAAACCAAAACTACTCATAAATACAGCCCCGCCCAGTGCGCCGATTGTGGAACATGCGAAGGTTTCCGTATAATCAGAAAAATAGAAGGAAATATAACCGGACAGCATCATGGCGGCTGTACGTCCCGCAGGGGAGGGGATCAGGGAATATATGATAACGGAGATGGCGCCCCCGATCAAGGTTGCGAGGATACGTTTCTTTATTTTTACCGGAACATCATCTGCGTAAGGCAGGGATACGGAAGCAAGTGTAAATAGAAGCCATTTCCCGTGAGGGAGTCCAAGGAACTGGACAAGTGCTGTTGCGCAGGAGAGGAGCAGTGCGGTACGAATGGCATAAACGGCTCGTACAGGGCTGTAGTCCAGAGCCGCATAAAGCTGTGTTTTCAGGGAGAGGGCGGTCCTGCGGTAGTGGATTCTCCGTTTGGGATCGGTCATGTGCAGGAGCTTATTACGTGTATATGAAAGCGTCTGGTAAAATGTAAGGGCAGTTTTTGTATCTTCAGAATCTGCAGTGTCACAAGTGGATGATTCAGACAGCCCTTCCTGTGTCAGCTCCGGTATGGTTTGGTTTTCAGAACTGAGAAAGGCGCGGAAAATGTCCAGCCAGGACTTCGTATGGATCAGGAGAGTTCTGTTCCCGGAAGAGAGTTCCTGGGGCATCTCACTGATGAGCAGGAGCAGGTTTTCCAGACCCCGCCCGGCATCAATCATGGAAAAGCTGGCATCGGAGACACAGAGTATCTTCTTCCTTCGGTCATATACGGTCTGGCTCAGGCGGCACAGCCTGCGTCTGGTTTCGGAAAAATCCGGCTGCTCCCCGGACTGGTCCAGCCGGAATGAAATCATCTTTCCGACATCGTCGATCATTTCATTTAATACATCATTTGCAGTTTCGGCCACCCGTTTCCTTCCCATAAAGAGCTGATACAGGATAATAGACAGTGCCCCTGTCAGCATGCCGTAAAGCCGCATGGGCAGATGGCTTAACTCAACCGGTGAGATAAATACAAGGAAGAGGTAGGATAAAATATACGGAAAATATAAATGGCTGGAATATTCATATGTAAATGCATACAAAATGAGTGCTATCGTGATAAAATTGACAGCAAAACCCGGTATAGCAGGGAGAACCGTCACCAGACATGCTGCTATTGCCATCCAAACAAGAACCGCCGACTGGACAAGAAAATGCCGAATCGGTGTGGCAGTGAGGTCCCGCACCATCGAGGCGGACATCATGATCGTGAAGATTACGCCGACGATGGAGTTTTCAGGGCCGAAAACAAATTGAAAGATATTGACATAGGCAATGATAAAAAGGAAGCTAAGAGTACTGAAGCGGAAGTTATCCTTTATCACTGCTGGAATTTTGAATTTTTTGCTCATGAATGATTCACTCTCCTGTTTGAATTAATTTTGAAAGAAGATCAGGCTTTCTATGGATTAAATAGAGGCGCGCTTGAATTTTAGTGGTTTCTATTATATAATCAGTAAAAGTTAACCTACAATGATAGTCATATTTTATTTACTAATTAAAAAGCATAACACTTCCCCACATGTTTGTCAAGATACCGAAATGGTAACAAAAGGAGAGCTTATGAAAACGAAAAAATTGTCTGAAGAACTTGTCCGGAGTCTTCTGAGAGTATTTCCGGCTTGGAATTCGAAACTGGTACGGCCGTTCAGGGAGTCACTGAATAAGGAGATGAGTCTGGAAACCTACTACTGTCTGGAGACTGTCAGAAAGTATGAGAGCACCACAATGACAGAACTTGCACAGCAGTTAAAGGTTCCCAAACAGCAGGTGACGAAGCTGATCGATAAGTTGTGTGATCATCAGTTTGTGGAACGTGTCCATGACGAGAAAGACCGCAGATCCGTCCGGATATGCCTGACACCACAGGCAGTGGAATATCTGGATGAATATTACCTAAAAAATACAGGATTTATCCAAAAGCTCGAGGAAAAACTGACAGAGGAAGAACTGCGGAGATTGAACGAGGCAATGAAAGTGCTGGAAGAAATACTGCCCGGGCTGGATTAGGCCGGGAACAGTCAGGGAAAAATGTAAAAGATGGAGTCTGGAAAAACATGGATGGAGGTGCTATACTGGACAGTGCGTGAAATTGTATTACATAAGAGTAAAGGATGGAATGAGAGATGAACTCGAAATTAAAAAATGATGCACTGTTAGTATTGACCGCATTGATCTGGGGAAGTGCGTTTGTGGCTCAGAGTGTTGGAATGGATTATATGGGGCCGTTTACATTTAATTCCCTGAGATGTCTGATGGGAGGTCTGGTACTCCTGCCTGTTATATGGATCATGGGAAGAAAGGACCCCAAAGACCCGGCATACCGGCCGGATTCACGAAGTATAGAGGAAGGCCAGAAGAAGCGTGGAGATAAGAAGATACTCTTAACCGGCGGCCTTTGCTGTGGTATTGCCCTTGCAGCTGCAAGCTCCCTTCAGCAGATCGGGCTTGTCTATACCAGTGCGGGAAAGGCCGGGTTTATTACGGCGTTATATATTCTGATCGTGCCTGTGCTCGGGCTGTTTCTTGGAAAAAAGGTCGGGCTTAAGACATGGATCGGCGTGGGACTGGC
This sequence comes from Faecalicatena orotica, assembly GCF_003149245.1. Classification (GTDB taxonomy): domain Bacteria; phylum Bacillota; class Clostridia; order Lachnospirales; family Lachnospiraceae; genus Faecalicatena_A; species Faecalicatena_A orotica. The sequence continues at coordinate 111,385 of NZ_QGDL01000002.1, forward strand.
CATTATCGGGATGTACTTTTTATGTATAAAGGAAGGGTTTTTTATTTCTTATGGGGACTTTCTGGTTATGATCTGTGCATTCATTTTTTCATTACATATTTTAATTATTGATTACTTCTCGCCAAAGGTGGACGGTGTAAAGCTTTCCTGTATTCAGTTCTGGGTAGCCGGAATTTTGTGCGCTGTGCCCATGATTATAAGTGAGAAACCGACTTTTGAGGCAGTGGCGGCTGCATGGCTTCCTCTGCTCTATGCGGGGGTTCTCTCCTGCGGGGTTGCCTATACGCTGCAGATTATTGCACAAAAAAATACGGACCCCACGGTGGCTTCTCTGATCTTAAGCATGGAATCCGTATTTGCGGCGCTTGCCGGCTGGGTACTGATAAATGAAACTTTGTCACCGAAGGAAATTTTCGGCTGTGTGCTTGTATTTACGGCGATTATTCTGGCACAGCTCCCTCAAAAGCGGCCTGCATAGTGCCGTCATTCCGGTATATTGTACAGCAGTTTTTCCCGCTGTGTTTTGACTCATAAAGGGCCTGCCCTGCGTGGGTGAATAATTCACTGTAGGAGGTACCGTCCTTCGGATAAGCCGCCGCCCCGATACTGATGGTATATTCCGTCCCCTGATAACACTGCTTTAGGGCAATGGAAAGCATGCGGCAGTACATTAGCATAAATTCTTCAGATACGACCTCATGCAGGTATACCATGAATTCGTTGCCGCCTACACGGGCGGCAATATCCATTTTACGGATATTATTTTCGGCCAGTCTGGCTACATGTTTCAAAATCTGATCCCCGAACAGATGGCCGTTATTTTCATTCAGCTCCCTGAAATTATCCAGATCGAATAAAATCATTAAGCCCGGCGCCTGATTTCGGGTCTCCAGAATATGGCCGACAACTTTTTGGGCAGCATCTCTGTTAAAGAGATTCGTCAGCGAATCTTTCTGTGCCAGTTCTTCGAGGCGTCTGCCTTCGATTGTCTGCCGGTGTATATTTGCAATTCTGCCTACACAGCTGTACAACTGTTCATTCTGGTCGTCATTGGACCATAAAGTCCGCCCGACGATTTCATACCACTCTTTGGAACCATCCGATGTCGTCATGATAAGCTGCGTCTGGAAAGTAGGGGATGCAGGGCTTGCGGAATAAACAAGTTCTGTCAGTTTCTGAAAATCTTCCTTATCGATGATTCCCCGCAGATTGTTGTGAGAAAATAATTCAGTGACAATAGTCGGAATATTAAATTCGTCCCGGCACCTGTCTGAAAAAGTTATGGTGTCTGTACTGAAGTCATATTCAAACAATACTTCATCCGTAATGGAGGTAAGAAACTGATATTTTGTCCGTTCCTGTTCTAACAGGAAAAGTGTCCGGTCGGACAGCTTGACACCTTTTTTCTGAACAATTTCCCGTGAGAGCTGGTTAACATCGAAAAGATGGCCGGGGTCCTTGCTCCTGAGCTTGACTGCCTGCTCCAGATGGCCGCTGACTTCTTTCAGGCATGCGATAAGCTTTGGGTTGAACATGCCGCATTCTCCGTTCAGAATCATCTGTATTGCCTGCTCATGTGTATAAGGCGGCTTATAGACACGCTCACTTACGAGTGCATCGTAAACATCTGCAAGGGAAACAATCTGGGCCGCGATAGGGATATCATCTCCTTTGAGATGGTCCGGATAGCCGTTGCCATCCCAGCGCTCATGGTGCCAGCGGCAGATCTGCCGCGCATATTTCACGAGTTCTTCATCGTTGCCGAACCTTAAGTTTTCAAGCATTTCCGCACCGCATGCAGAATGCGTCTTCATAATCTCGAATTCTTCATATGTCAGTTTTCCGGGCTTGTTAAGGATTTCTTCTGGAATCTCGTTTTTACCGATATCGTGCAGGGCAGCTGCATTGGAAATCAGGGCGATATGGGATTCATCCATACTATACTCCTGATAACGTTTCCTGAGTGCCTCCATCAGAATCTCTGTGATGATCCGGATCCTGATGACGTGCAGGCCGGATTCACCGTTTCGAAATTCAACGATCGTACTTAAAATATTGATCATGAGGGCATTATTCCGCTCTTTTTCGATGACCTGCTCCTTAATCAGCGACTCCAGTTCCTTCTGTTTTGAATACAGGATAATTGTATTCTTCACACGCTGGGTTACAATACTTGGGTCGAAGGGTCTGCTAATGTAGTCCACGACACCATATTCGTAGCTTTTTTCTATATATTCAGCAGAATTTTCAGAAGAAATAATCACGACAGGGATTGTTTCATGCCAGTGGTTTTTCTGCATGAGGGCAAGGACATCGAACCCGGTCATTTCAGGCATGATCAGATCCAGCAGGATCAGGGATATGGATGCATCATTATGCTTTAGAATCTCAATAGCTTCTTTCCCGTTACATGCTTCGACGATATTGTAATCGTCCTGGAGTATATCTGACAGTAAACAGCGGTTGAGTTCTGCATCATCTACGATTAGAATCGTTTTCTTTTGTACAGTGCTTTTCATTGACGCGCTCCTTTAAGATATCAGATTTTTGATGGTTTCGTATTCGGTCTTAACTTTCTCGTATTTTTTTTCCACTTCATCAGGGTCCAGTGTCTCAGCAGTCAGGGGTCTTAGATAGGCGGACAATTCTGCGGCAGCTTCTGCAAGAGGGGTCAGCTCCAGATTCAAAGAGAGTCCTTTGAGCGTGTGGGCAGCCTTGAAGGCTTCCTCATAATCTCGTGCTTCCAGTGCTTTTCCCAGGCGGTCAAAATTGTTATCCTTTAAGAATAAGTGCAGATATTTATCAATCAAATGTTCACGCAGAAGTCTTCTAAGTACAAGATTATAATCAACACCGATTGTTTCATAAAATTTTTGAATGTCCATATTCAGATGCCTCATGTTTCTTTCATAAATTTTTCGATTACATATAAAATTCCGTCTTCATCATTCGAGCGAGTGATAAAATCGGCGCTGTCCTTCACGATTGGCTGCGCATTTTCCATAGCAACTCCGAGTCCCGCATATTCGATCATGGACAGGTCATTGTAGCCGTCCCCGCAGCAGATCATCTGGTCCGCAGTCAGGCCCAGACTGCTTAAGAGTTTCTGGAGGGAGTAGGCTTTATCTATGTTCTGTGGCATAATTTCAAGGAAATAAGGCTCAGAACGGTAGATATTCAGCAGCTTGTGAAAACGTTTTTTCAAATCTTCCATTGCTTCTTCTATCACGGCCGGGTTGCCGGTGATCAAGAGTTTATTTACAGAAAAGGTAAGGTGTCCTGTGAAATCATCCATATGTACGACAGGCATCTTATTTATATAAGATTCCTTTTCGGTATACTCGTTGCAGGCAATGCCTGAAATGATATCAGGCCCTTCATAGGTGATGATATCCAGTCCGGGATAGGAACAGGTAATGTCATAAACCGGTTTCAGTACATCCCGGGGCAGTGTGCGGTTATAGAGGAGCTGGCCGTCGGAACATCTGGTGATACGTGCCCCGTTAAAGGACAGGATGTAGCTTCCGTACTTTTTAAGCTCCAGTTCTTCGGCGAGCGGCAGCACACCGTTGATGGGGCGTCCGCTTGCCAGTACTACTTTTTTCCCTTCTTCCTGAATCTCGATCAGAGCTTTCTTGGTAGGCGGTGTGATTTTCTTTTCAGAGTTGGTCAGCGTGCCGTCCAGATCCAGTACCAGCATTTGATATTCCATAATTACCTCGTTTTAAGCGCTTCTACCAGCTCGGGAAATTCCATCCCGTGAGAAGCTTTTATCAGAATTGTATCGTTTTCGTTGATGACAGAATCCACGCTGTTCAGGAATTCTGCTTTGGTATCATAGTGGTAAATTTCCATACCTGTTTCCAGAGAAGCAGCGCCGCGGGCGATCTCCCGGGCCAGATCACCGATACAGACAAGCATGTGGATTCCGGCTTTTGCAGCATATTGGCCGATCTCATTGTGCATCTCACATTCTTTCGGCCCCAGCTCGAACATATCACCAAGTATAGCAACAGTCCGTCCGTCTGCCTTTGAAAGGACATCAAGGGAAGCCTTCATAGAAGCTGGATTTGCATTGTAGCAGTCATCAATGATCGTCAGGTGTCCGGTTTCAATCAGGTTGCTGCGTCCGGCCAGAGGAACTAAAGCCTCAATGCCTTTTTTAATTCCGGCATCATCCATTCCCAGAACCCGTCCGACTGCAATCGCGGCGAGTGCATTGTATACCATATGTGAGCCGGGGATGGAAATATGTGCGGTAAACTCGGAATCCGGAGTGCAGAACAAGGCTGTGGTTCCTTTTAAACCGAGATTTTCAATGTTTTCTGCATAGTATCTGCATCCGGGGTTCAGGCCAAAGAAGATCGGGTCGATCCGGTTGGCAGGAGTTACAGTGGAAAGCATATCATCGTCACCGTTTAAGACAATACTTCCGTTTGGATTCATATACAGGAACATTTCAGTCTTGGCCTTTAGTATTCCTTCACGGGACTTCAATTGTTCAAGGTGTGCGCATCCAATATTCGTAATTACACAGATATCAGGACGGGCAATCTTGGCGAGCCGTTCCATTTCACCGAAATCGCTGATTCCCATTTCTAAGACAGCCACCTCATGGTCCTCGCGAATCTTGAATACGGTCAGCGGCAGTCCGATTTCATTATTAAAGTTGCCCTCTGTTTTCAGGACTTTAAATTTCTGGCCGAGAACAGATGCAATCATTTCCTTTGTGCTAGTCTTTCCCACACTTCCGGATATTCCTACGACCTTGACATGAAGAGAACGGCGGTAATGCTCTGCGATATCTTTTAAAGCCTGCACACAGGAATTTACCATAATATAAGGGTAGGAAGCACCCTCGATCCGTTTTTCAGACAGGGCGCACAGGGCGCCGTCGCGGATGGACTGGGGGATAAACATATGACCGTCAACGCGCGCGCCTCTGATGGCAACAAACAGACAATCCTTTTCAATTTTACGGCTGTCGATGGTGACACTGCTGACTTCCTTATAATAGCAGTCTTCATCCCCATAATAAATTCCGCCGCATGCAACGGCGATTTCTTTTAACGTCATATTTTTCATAGCGTACTCCTATTTCTGGTATCTTGCTTCCAAAGACTTCTGGATGATCAGTTCGCACAGATCACCATATTCAATCCCCATTGCTTTTGCTTCTTTCGGCAGGAGGCTTGCCGCTGTCATTCCCGGAAGGGTATTCATCTCCAGACAGTAGAGGTTACCTGTATCATCAAGCAGGAAATCTGCCCTGCTGTAGACATTTAGTTTCAAGGCATGGTAAGCCTTTACAGTAAGTTCCATCATCCGGTCAGAGATGTCGCTGCTGATGTCGGCCGGGCAGACCTCGTTGGTTGCACCGTCCTGGTATTTATTTGCATAATCGAAGAAACCGGTCTTCGGGATAATCTCAATTGGCAGAAGCGCTTTGCCGTCGATTACCCCACAGGCGAACTCCCGCCCTTTGATATACTCCTCGATCACGACTTCATCTTCATATTTAAAAGACTTCTTCAGGGCATCCTTATATTCCTCTTCGGAATTCACAATATAAACGCCGATGCTGGACCCCCCTGAACAGGGCTTCACAACAACCGGCAGGGTAAGTCCGAGCGCTTTGAGTGAATTCTCCTTCACTTTCTTATGAAGGCTGACGCCTGCCGGTGTATCAATCCCTGCCTGCAGGAACACCTGCTTCGTAAAGCCCTTATCCATAGCCACGGCACAGCCGAGAGAATCCGGTCCCGTATACTTAATGCCAAGCAGGTCAAAAGTAGCCTGAAGCTTGCCGTTCTCGCCTTCACCTCCGTGGAGCCCGAGAAACGTAATATCAGCCATACGGCAGAGCTCGATCACATTCGGCCCGAGGAAACAGTCCGACTGGTCCGGGCGCGAAGCCTTAACAGCTTCAATATCCGGCTCCGTAGTACCTACATTTTTCGCAATCTCAAGTCCGTGTCCCGGAAGCGTAAACACCTCTTCCAGTTTATCTATATCATACGGGAAACCAAGAAACACATCCAGCAGAAAAACATCATGCCCCTTTGCCAGCAGCGTCTTGCAAATCTCCGCGCTGGAAGAAAGAGACACATCACGTTCCGTGCTGAGTCCTCCGGCTAAAACTATAATCTTCATAAATAAATCTCCTTTTTCATAGGGGTCTGACCCCTTTGCTCTCCATTTTCAGAATATTCTAATGTTATTAATCGTATGTTAAATTCACAAAATTCACAGGGCCGGTTTACCGGCTCAGGTCATCCAATAATGCTGCTTTTGTGTCATACAGTTTTTGTGATAAATCAACATATACGCGGTGCGGGTAGAAGAGACGTTTTGTCTCGTCCCACAATGTTTCCTTTTCGTGTCTGCAGTACTCTGCAATTTCCATGACAGACGGGGAGGTGTAAATGCATTCTCCGTGTATAAATATTGGCTTTAATATCTCACGTATCGTGTAAGTCCCGCCCGCAAGCCGTGTCTTCTTCCAGGTTGCATTCGGATCGAACAGCAGCAGTTCTTTGGATGTGTCATATGTCTCATCCGCGAAACAGATTAAGTCGGCGCGGATTTTGCCAGTCTCTTTATCATATACACGGTAGATTGTCTTGTTGCCCGGATTCGTGATCTTTTCTGTATTTTCAGAAATCTTGATCTTAGGTATGAATTCACCTTCTGCATTCTGGATGGCAGCCAGCTTGTACACCCCGCCGAAAGACGGGCAGTCTTTCGAAGTGATCAGGTTCGTGCCAACGCCCCAGGAAGTGATGGCTGCGCCCTGCATCTTCAGATCGTGGATCAGCATTTCATCCAGATCGTTTGAAGCTGCGATGACTGCATCCGTAAATCCGGCCTCATCCAGCATCCTGCGGGCCTGCTTGGACAGATAGGCAAGGTCCCCGCTGTCCAGACGGATACCGTAATGCTTGGAAATAATTCCTTCTTCCCTCATCTCCCGGAAAACCCGGATCGCATTTGGCACACCGGACTTCAGTGTGTCGTAAGTGTCCACAAGAAGAGTACATGCATCAGGATATAACTTTGCGTATTCCTTAAATGCGGTATATTCGTCTTTAAAACTCATGATCCAGCTGTGCGCATGGGTTCCCATAACCGGAACGTCAAAAAGCTTCCCAGCCAGAACGTTGGAGGTGCCGACACATCCGCCGATCATGGCAGCCCTCGCACCGTAAAGTCCCGCGTCCGGTCCCTGAGCGCGCCGAAGCCCGAATTCCATGATGCCGTCCCCCTGTGCTGCAAACACAACACGGGAAGTCTTGGTTGCGATCAGGCTCTGGTGGTTAATGATATTTAAAATCGCAGTTTCGACAAGCTGTGCTTCCATAATAGGTGCAATCACTTTCACAAGCGGTTCCTTCGGGAAAATCACAGTCCCCTCAGGAATTGCATAAATACTTCCACTGAAATGGAAGCCGCTTAAGTAGTGCAGGAAGTCTTCACTGAAAATGCCAAGGCCTCTCAAATAGTCTACGTCTTCATATGAAAAATGGAGGTTCTTGATGTAGTCGATTACCTGTTCTACCCCTGCCATAATGGAGTATCCGCTCTTATTCGGATTCTCGCGGAAAAACACATCGAATACAACCGTTTCATTCTCCTGAGTTTCAAAGTAGCCCTGCATCATCGTCAGCTCATACAGGTCTGTCAGCAATGTAAGATTCTGCGTACTCATAATATTCTCCTTTTTACCTTATTCTGCAGCAAACGCCGCAGATTCATCCACCTGCACGGCATGTATTGCAGGATGCCGGAGGGGAAATGTGCAGTATATGCACGGGAACAGTATACCATGAACACTAGATTCGAAAGAACCTCATCAAGTGTTCAGGTATGCATTTTCACTAAGCTCGATAAAACCTCGCTAAGTGTAAATAGTATACCACAAATACAAAAATCGTGAAAGTGCAAATACTTTGGTTACTGTTGTGGTTTACGCTCCCAATTTATATAAAGCAAGTGACTTTATCTGTTCATAGTGATAAAATGTGAATAACAAGATGCCCATGTTCGCAGGAAGAAAAGGAGGACGAGGATGATTACAGTATTTAACCGCAAAGAATTGGTAAGTACATACAATATGGGGGAACAGTCGGAAATACGAAACATTTTGTCGCAAAATAAGATTGACTATGATATTAAGACTATAAACAGAAAAAGCCCCTCCCCGATGGCGGCAGGCTCAAGGGCTCATACGGGGACGTTTGGTGAGAAACTGGAATTGGAGTATGAGTACACGATTTATGTAAAGAAAGAGGATTATGATGAGGCATCATATTTAATAAGAGATATAAAACCACGCTAAAGGCGGCAAATAAGGAGGGAGATACGAGATATGATTCAGAATGAAAATATAGATCACGGTAAGGCTTTCGACTGGGGGCGTACGTCATCTGATTATGCAAAATACAGGGACATCTATCCACAGGAGTTTTATCAGAATCTGGTCGACTTGGGCTTGTGTGTGAAAGGCCAGAAGGTATTGGATATCGGAACGGGAACAGGTGTGATTCCGCGCAACATGTATCGGTATGGAGCCGATTTTACAGGAATTGATATCTCGGAAAATCAGATCAGCCAGGCTGCCGCTCTTGCGAAAGAATGCGGCATGGATATAGACTTTCACTGTACGCCTGCCGAAAAATGTGGTTTTCCGGACGGGACGTTTGATGTGATCACTGCCTGTCAATGTTTTACCTATTTCAATCATGAAGAACTTGCGCCTCTCATCTGGAGAATGCTGAAACCCGGCGGAAGGTTCATTGTTCTGTACATGGCGTGGCTCCCGTTTGAGGACATGATTGCCGGAAAAAGTGAGGATCTGATTTTAAAATACAACCCCGCCTGGACGGGCTGCAAAGAGCGGAGGCATCCGATTTCCATACCAGATGTGTACGGAACATATTTTACAATGGAAAGTGAAAAGGTTTTTGATATACAGGTGCCTTTCACAAGGGAAAGCTGGAACGGGCGGATGAAGGCGTGCCGTGGCATCGGGGCCTCTTTGTCAGAAGAAGAGGTTGAGAGCTTCGAAACGGAGCACAGGGCCCTGCTTAAGGAAATTGCACCTGAGGAGTTTAATATCCTTCATTACACGGCGATGACTGTTTTAAAGAAAAACGTCTAGTATTTCCAGAGTGGGGCTCTGGCGATGAAGGACAACTTATATGATTGTGCACCGTGCACAAAAAGAGCACTGAGATTTGTCAGTCATGAATAAGGACTTTCGCTATTTAAAATGATATACTGAACCTAAGGCGCCAATGCAGGGCATTACCGGATGTGGGGAAACGACCGCACATTCCGGTGGCCTGCATTGGCTTTTTGTTTTAACGGAATTCTAAATTTTAGAAGAGATGAAAAAGGAGGAACAGGAAATGTTAATGAAACAGATTATCGATGCGTATGAGGTATTGGACAGCAGCTTTGTAACGGGAAAAAAGGTGGAGGAATATCTCCGTGCTATCCAGCCGGATGCGGACATTACCGTTTACGAGCTAAAAGGACCGAAAGGAACTACAGACATGCTGAAGGTGAGAATCCCCGGCAGCAATGGCAAGGCAAAGGGGGGGACGGCTCCGACGATCGGACTTCTCGGTAGGCTTGGCGGAATTGGTGCACGCCCGGAAAGGATCGGATTCGTATCCGACGGGGACGGCGCACTGGCAGCTGTAGCGCTGGCGGCAAAGCTTCTGGATATGCAGAACAAGGGGGATGTACTGGAAGGAGATGTATTTATCTCTACACATATCTGCCCGCATGCACCGACGGCGCCGCATGATCCAGTACCGTTCATGGGCTCTCCTGTAGAGATGTCCCAGGTAAATAAAGAGGAAGTTTCCGATGACCTTGATGCAATCCTTTCCGTGGATACGACCAAAGGAAACCGCGTTATCAATACGAGGGGATTCGCGATTTCCCCTACTGTAAAAGAAGGATATATCCTGCGCACATCCGATGACCTGCTGGACCTGATGCAGATAACGACAGGAAAACTGCCATATGTATTCCCACTGGCAATTCAGGATATCACTCCATATGGAAATGACCTGCACCACTTAAACAGTGTGCTCCAGCCATGTACGGCAACCAATGCGCCTGTAGTCGGTGTTGCAATTACGGCAGAAACAATGGTGCCGGGATGTGCAACCGGGGCAAGCCATGCGTCAGACATAGAGGAAGCGGCACGCTTCATGCTGGAAGTTGCAAAAGCATTTGGCAGGGGGCAGTGCAGGTTCTATGATGAAGAGGAATTTGAAAGAATGCAGAAACTTTATGGAACAATGAAACATTTCCAGACACTTGGAAAAGAATAATGTTTCAGTATGAAGAACCCAAAGTGATAAAATGCAGGAGGGATTCGGTATGAAGATAGGTGCAATTACAATCGGGCAGTCACCCCGGGTGGATGTGACTGCAGATATTATGGATATATTTGGCGGCAGGATCGAACTTGTTCAGGCAGGCGGCCTGGATGGCCTGACAAGGGAACAGATTGCCAAGTTTGCTCCCGGGGAAGGGGACTATGTGCTTGTGTCAAGGCTGAATGACGGGAGTTCCGTGACATTTGCCGAGCGCTATATTCTCCCGCGCCTTCAGGAAGCGATCGACAGGATGGAGGAGGACGGATGCCGGCTGATCATGGTGTTCTGCACCGGCAGCTTTCCAGAGACACTATCGGCAAAGAACATCCCGCTTATCTATCCGTGCGAAATACTGGACCGGCTTGTCCCGCTGATGAGCAAGAAATCCAATATCATCTGTATGACCCCGTCCCCGCTTCAACTGGAGCAGACAGAGAATAAATGGAAAAATTATGTCAAGCAGGTAAAATCCATAGCCGCCTCCCCGTACGGAGACTGGGAGACTTTGGAGAAAGCAGCAGATGAGGCAAAAGAAATGGATGCCGATCTGATCGTTTTGGATTGTATTGGGTATACTCAAAAGATGAAGGATATGTTCGCAGAGAAGACAGGGAAAATGGTTGTCCTGCCGAGGACGCTTCTTGCGAGAGTTGTATCTGAACTGACGGATGTGAAATAACATGAAAGAGGAGTTAGACATGAATGAACTGGTAAATATTGCAGAAGGCATCCTGAAATCGTGTCTGGATGCGAAAGAGGGGGAATCTGTGCTTGTTGTAACAGACGACAGCAGGAGGGAAATCGGCGAAGCATTTTACGATGCCTCGAAGAATCTTGGATGTGAAGGCATGATCCTGATTATGAAAGAGAGGACCGTGAATGGCGAAGAGCCTCCTAAGGTCGTTGCGGAGGCGATGAAGGGGGCCGACATCGTGATAGCGCCTTCAGCAAAGTCGCTGACCCATACAAATGCAAGAATCCAGGCGGCTGCGGCCGGGGCAAGGGTGGCAACCATGCCGGGGATCACGAAGGAAATGTTCAGCCGGGGAGCGATGACTGCCGATTATAATGAAGTGGAAAAACTCACGGACAGAATCACTGCAATGCTGACGACAGCAGAGACGGCACGCATTGAAAAAGCAGGGAAGGTGTTGAATCTTTCCTTAAAAGGCCGGAACGGGGTGCCGAGTCCCGGAGTTTACAAGTGTCCCGGAAAATGCGGCAACCTTCCGTCGGGAGAAGCGTATATTGCCCCGCTGGAAGACGGCTCGGATGGGGAAATGATCATAGACGGTTCTATGGTCGGCATCGGAAAACTGGATGCCCCGCTGGAGGTAGTGGTTTCCGGGGGAAAGTTAAGGTCTGTGACAGGCAAAAAGAGTGAGAATCTGGACATACTGCTGAAATCGGAAGAAAACGCCACACTCTGCGAACTGGGGATCGGAACGAATGAAGCCGCTGTCTTAAATGGCATTATTCTGGAAGACGAAAAAGTATACGGGACCGTCCATATAGCATTTGGAACAAACACGTCATTTGGAGGGACCAATAAGGCAGAGTGCCATATGGATGGGATTATTTTGGAACCGACACTCTATCTGGATGATATACTCGTTATAAAAGACGGAAAGTTCATGGTGTAGCAAAAGCAGGAGTTACTGTGCACGGCAGAAGGGGGGCACAGTAGCAGGGCCGGAAACATAATACGGCCGGAAGGGAACATATGGAGACATTTAAAGTAGGATTAATCCGCGTATTGACAACGGAAGATCAGGAAGTGCTTCTTGCACACGGAAAAACGATTATGGAAATATTTCCCGGAATCGAGGTAGAGACGAAATGTATACCTGATCAGTATGAGGGAATACACAGCGAAGAACTGTGCCGGATAGCCATTCCTAAAATTGTTGAGACGGCAAAGACATTTCAGGATGCAGATATGCTGATCGTGAGCTGCGCGGATGACCCCGGTGTAGAAGAAATCAGAAAAGAGATACCGGGCATCCCGGTAACGGGCGGCGGAGAGACAACGGCCGCACTGGCGCTTAAGTACGGAGAAAAAATCGGGGTTCTGGGAATTACGGACTATGCCCCTGCCGCATACAGGCGTCTGCTTTATGGGAAAATGATCTTAGGGAAGCCGGACGGGGTAGATAGTACTTTGGATCTGCTGACCCCGGAGGGAAGAGCCAGTACTCTAAAGAAAGGCATGGAGCTGAAAGAGCAGGGCGCGCAGGTAATCGCACTGGCCTGCACGGGACTCGGGACGATCGGAATTGCCGGCGAACTGGAAGAAACAACGGGGCTGCCTGTCATCGACCCGGTCATAGCAGAGGGGTTATTCGCGTATTTCGAAAAGGTACGCCGGTCTTCACATCGCATCGGCCAGCGGCAATGATGGCCACTGAGCGAAAATAATTACTGAACAGAAATGGGGGCAGTGAACAGGCGGTACATTGCCTCCAGACAGATTCTTGAGTGCTTTAAGTAATGCCCCAGTTCGATATGTTCATTGGGACCATGTGCATTGCTGGGCGGCTCATCCGGAAAGACAGGCCCGAATGCGGTAACGGTATTGCGGGCATGTCTTGCATAGGTTCCGCCGCCAGTGGAATAGATATTACAGTTTTCTCCGGTAACGGCCCTATAGGCGTCAGACATTGCCGAAATCATGAAGGATTCCACGGGGATATGAAGCGGTGCCATATGCTTTATTTCTGTAACGGTTACCTGATATGCAGCGGCATTTTGCCTAAGCTGATTTATAATCATTTCTTTTGAAGCAGTGGCGGGATAGCGGATATCAGCTGATATAAGCTCCGTGCCATCCTGCACAGCAACTATCCCGGCATTTAAAGTCAGGGGGCCGGATTCCTTGTCGGCCATTCGGATTCCCAGTGAGGAACCATCATATTCCAGCCCGATTTTTTCAGCGGCAAATGTCAGTAACAGTCCTAATTCATCCCGCGTAAATACCTCATATAACAGATGTATGAGTTTCGATGCTGCATTTTCTCCCAGTTCAGGTTCTGCACCGTGTGCGGCTTTCCCGACAGCGTTAAGGAAGGCGAGATCCCCCTCTTTTCGGATGGAAAAACCGGAATTTCCCTGAATGGCGGCCTTTAACTTGTCATACTGTATATTAGAACAAAAAATTTCTGCATGTGCCTTATCCGGAACTGCATTTACAGCAAGTCCTGCATGGAAAGACTTGACAACGCTGCATCTGCTGTGTGGGACAGAGAAGTCTGCACACAGGATTCCTTTCTCGCTGCCGCAGATTCCATAGGAACAGTCCGGAGTAAATCCCATTACGGGATATCCACGTTTGCGGTAATACACATCCAAATCGTTGCTTCCAATCTCTTCACCACAGCCAAATACCGTGCGGAGGCAGTAATTGCCTGCAACGTGTGCGTCCTTCAGTGCCTTGAGTGCATAGAGAGAAGCTATGGCGGCGCCCTTGTCATCAGCCGTACCCCGTCCATACAAAAAGTTTCCTTTTTTCACCATTTCATAGGGGTCTGTATTCCATCCGTCCCCCGCGGGAACGACATCGACGTGGGTTAAAATATCTATGTATGAATTTCCGGTACCATAGCTTGCCTCTCCTGCATAATAATTCACATTTGCAGTTGTAAGCCCAAGCCTCCCGGCCAGATTCAGAATGTAATCGAGTGCCTCCCTGCATGGCTGGCCAAATGGTTTTTGCCTGGAGGAGGTATCACATACAGAAGGGATAGAAACTAATGCGCCAAGGTCTGCCAGCATATCGTCAAAATATTGATCTATCTTATGACCAAATAACATCTGATTTTTCATAAAAAAATTCCTTTTGTCAAAATGAAAAAATGTTTAATAGTACCGTTGTAATAGAAACTTAAAAAAATGTTGACAAAATAGCAAACAATGTTCATGATTAGTACAAAACAATATAAAAATATAGTATCATAGGGAAGAAACTCGTGCAATTCATAATTTTGTATAATGAGATTCTAAAAAAGGATGTCTAAGTGCTGAATTGGCAGTAGGAAGAAAAGTAAGTGGGAGAAGAGTACAATGGCGGTAACATTACAGCAGATTGCCGATAAAGCGGGTGTGTCCCGGGGGACTGTAGACCGTGCTTTGAAAGAGCGCGGGCGGATCAATCCGGAGGTGGCTGCAAAGATCAGGAAAATTGCAGATGAGATGGGATACCAGCCGAACAGAGCGGGAAGAGCGCTGGCGATGGCAAAGCACTCGATCAAGATCGGGATCATCATACAGTCTATGGAAACCCCGTTTATGCAGGGGGTGCTGGAAGGGGCAAAGGACGCGAAGCAGGAAGTTGAGCGCCTCGGCGCCACGGTAACTATCAGGAAGATATCAGAGCTTGATTCTGACAAGGTTATAGCGGCAATGCATAAGATGAAGGGGGCAGGTTACAACGGGATCGGCCTCGTCGCGTCAGATGAAGAAAGGCTGGCCGATACGATCGACCAGTTTACAGAAGAGGGCATCTCTGTTGTTACATTCAACTCCGATGCAGCAGGAACAAAGCGAATGTGTTTCATCGGGCAGAATGCGGGACAGAGCGGAAGAACGGCGGCCGGCCTTATGGCGGAAATTTTGCCGGATAATGCAGTTGTCCAGGTGATTTCAGGCTATGCGTCCAATCAGTCCCACAAGGAGCGTGCGGAGGGGTTTATCAATGAACTGAACCAGTGCAGGCCGGATGTTAAGCTGCTTGGAATCCGGTATGCTTATGATAATGACAGGGCGGCGGCAGAGATTACACAGGAAGTTCTAAAAGAACATAAAGAATTAAACGGAATCTATCTGGCAGCCTCCGGTGCGAAGGGCGTCTGCCAGGTGATTGGGGAGAAGGGACTTAAAGGAAGTGTAAAAGTGATTTCCAATGACATCACGGATTCCAACATCGAGTCACTTAAGAACGGGACGATTCAGTTTATTCTGGGACAGGATGCTTATTCACAGGGCTACAGGCCGGTCATGGTGCTGTTTGACAAACTGTTTGACGGAAAGGACCCGGAGGAAGAATACCAGTATACAGAGATTGTGATAAAAACAAAATATAATATATAAATCTCCCTGAGGGGATCTGGTTAAATTTAACAAAGAAATGTGCAAAAAGCATTTTTTCAGCAGTGGAAAAAGTCATTTTGCACATTTTTTTTGTTTATTAATTGTCAAATAGTGAAGTTGAATAAAAATGGAGATTAAAATTTGTGCAATTAAACTATTGCGTACACGTGCCCGCAATGATATTATACAATCACAGAAACAAAAACAAGAACACATCATAAAACAAACAAGATGAAAGGTGGAAACAAAAATGTTAAATGTAGGAGTAATCGGATGCGGCGGAATGGGAAGAGATCATATCCAGAGAATCACAGAGAGAATTCAGGGGGCACAGGTAACTGCTGTATCAGATGTATTTGAGGAAGGTGCAAAGAAAGCTGCCGGGATTGCAGGCGGGGCAAAGATTTACACAGACGGGAAGGCGCTGATTCACGATCCGGATGTAGATGCAGTATTAATTGTATCGCCGGGATTTGCACATGTGGATGACCTTCTGGAGGCGATTAAAGCCGGAAAAAGAGTATTCTGCGAGAAGCCGCTGTGTACAACGGCAGATGACTGCAGAAAGGTTATGGATGCAGAGGTACAGTCAGGAAAGCATCTGATCCAGCTCGGGTTCATGCGCCGTTACCACAAGGGGTACAACCAGATCAAGGACGCGATTGCGACAGGAGAGTATGGTGAGCCGCTGATCATGCACTGCACACACAGGAATCCAGAGGTTGGAACAAACTATAACACACCAATGGCAGTACACGACACCGTGATCCATGAGATCGACCTTTGCCACTGGCTTGTAGATGACGACTATGATAGCGTTCAGGTGATCATGCCAAAGGTAACGAAGTACTCACACTCCGAACTGAAAGATCCACAGATTATGCTTATGCGTACAAAGAGCGGTATCTGCATTGATGTGGAATGTTTTGTAAACTGTAAGTTCGGGTATGATATCAACTGTGAAGTTGTCTGCGAGGACGGCGCACTAAAGATGGGAACACCGATGGCTCCTTCTGTCAGAAAGAATGCACAGTGTTCTACAGAAATCACAACAGACTGCTTCGTACTCTTCAAAGACGCATATGATGCAGAGATCCAGAACTGGGTTGACTGTGCGGCAGCAGGAGTAATTGAAGGGCCAAGTACATGGGACGGCTACCTTGCGGCTGTTACGGCAGATGCACTCGTAAAGGCTCAGGAAAGCGGGGAGATTGAAAAAGTTGTAACCGTTGAAAAACCAGAATTCTATAAATAATTTTTTTGAATAACGCGTGCACGTGTACGCTAAAATAATTAGGATATTAAAATAAATCAATATAGTAGTCTCGGGAAGAGAACTCGTTGACAGGAGGATATGAAAATGAAAATAGGATTTAATGAAGCAACAGCACTGGAGTGTAAAGGACAGTCTTTAATGGCAGATTTGGAAGCATGTGAAAAATATGGTTTTGATTACATAGAGATTCGTTTTGACTGCATCAAGGATTACCTGAAGGACCACACACTGGAAGAACTCGCTGACTGGTTTCAGAACCACCATCTGAAACCGTGGGCTTACAACACCCTGATCTACTTCAACCAGAGAGATGAGGAGGGTGTAAAAGAGATCGATGAGGAAACGGATTTCATTATTAAGGTCTGCAATGCAATTGATATGAAAATGCTGATTACCGTACCTCAGTTTGACGTAAAAGACAAGAGTGTTTCAGAGATCAGGGAAGAGGCTGTACAGAGACTCCGTTATCTTTCCGACAAGGTCGGCTCTGGCATCAAAATCTCCTTGGAATTCTGTGGTGCTCCAAACTGCTCTATTAATCAGTTCGGAACAGCCTATGATGTCGTAAAGGCTGTAGACAGAGACAATGTAGGTATTACGGTAGATACTTTCCACTTCCACGAAATGTGCTCAAAGCTCGAGGACCTTCAGAATGCAGACGGAAAGAAGATTTTTGCATACCACTTGAATGACTGTGAAGACCTGCCGCTTGGTTCCTGTGGAGATGACAAGCGTCTCTGGCCGGGAGAAGGCGTTGTGGACCATGCAGGGATTGCAGCTGCATTGAAATCAATCGGATTTGACGGTGTATGCACGATTGAAGAATTCCGTCCGGAATATTATGAGATGTCATTGGATGAAAATGTGAAGAAGGCAGCAGAAGTAACAAAAGCATTCGTGCAGAAATATTTCGGATAGGACATTAGGAGGAATCATCATGCTTGATAAAAATAAAGTATCTCTTGGAATTGCCCCGATCGGGTGGACGAACGATGACATGCCTGATCTGGGAAAGGAAAATACATTTGAGCAGACAATAAGCGAGATGGCCCTCGCCGGATTCAAGGGCTCAGAAGTGGGCAGTCATTATCCGGCTGATCCAAAAGTATTGAAGAAAGCCCTTGACCTGAGGGGCATGACAATCTGCAACCAATGGTTTTCCTCGTTTCTGATCAGCAGGCCGTATGAGGAGACAGAAGCTGCCTTTATCAAACAGTGCCAGTTCCTAACGCAGGTGGGGGCGAAATGCATCGGTGTTTCCGAGCAGAGCTACAGCATACAGGGAATGCTGGACCATCCCATTCAGGAAGGCAAGTATGTGATGAATGACGAAGAGTGGGAGAAGCTGGTGACAGGCCTGAACAAGCTCGGCAGGATTGCGAAAGACCAGGGCATGGTGCTCACTTTCCACCACCACATGGGTACGGTTGTGCAGACGGAAGAGGAGATTGACCGTTTTATGGAATCTGTGAACCCGGAACTGGTCTTCCTGCTGTTTGACAGCGGGCACCTGTCATTTGCCGGCATTGACCCGGAAAAGATTTTGAAGAAATATGTGGACAGGGTCCGCCACGTCCATCTGAAAGACTTAAGAAAAGAAGTTGTAAAGCAGTCGAGGGACGGGAAATGGAGTTTCTTAAAAGGCGTGCGTGCTGGGACATTTACCGTACCGGGAGACGGGGATGTGGATTTTGCACCGATTTTCCGTATTCTGGAGGAAGCGGATTACCAAGGCTGGGTGGTTGTAGAGGCAGAACAGGACCCGGCGAAAGCAAATCCATTCGAATATGCACTAAAGGCGAGAAAATATATTGCAGAAAAAACTGGTTTGTAAGAAAATGAAAGGAGAGTCTGATTATGAAGATTGCATTTGACGTTGATGTCCTCGCAAAACAGATGGGGATCAGAGATATGGTACATCAGGTTGCGGACTGGGGATATAAATATATCGAACAGTCACCGCATCCGAGGATCAATCCGTTTTACAAGCACCCGCTTTTCTCCAGAGAGTGTGAGGCAGAGTACCGCAGGGCCCTGAGGGAAACGGGCGTGGAGATTTCCTCTTTCATTGTGGTATACCGGTGGTCGGGGCCGACGGAGGAGCAGCGCAGGATTGCGGTGGCGAACTGGAAACGTATGGTGGAGATTGCAGTGGATATGGGCGTGCAGGTAATCAACACGGAGCTTTCCGGCGACCCGAACCAGCAGGAGATCTGCAATGGCATGTGGTTCCGCTCGATGGATGAGCTACTTCCGCTTTTTGAGAAGGAAGGAATACGTGTAGAGATCCAGTCACATCCGTGGGATTTTTGCGAGCTGAATAATGAAACCTGCGACCTTGTGAAGAGTTATCGTTCTGATAACCTGAAATATGTGTACTCTGCACCCCACGGTTTCTTCTATGACCAGGGAAAAGGGGACGTCCGTTCCATGCTGGAATATGCGGGAGACGATCTGAGTCATGTACTTTTCGCAGATACCTTCAACCAGACGAAGGACTGCCGGTATATCCTGAATCCACCGTGGCTGAACCAGAGGGGGAAAGAAGATGTTTCCATCCACCAGCATAACCCGATGGGAGAGGGCGATGTGGATTTTGAAGGAATTTTTGAAACTTTGCGTAAAATGGATTTTGCAAATAAGACATTTAAGGTTGGCGGAGACGCAATATCCTGTGTATCCATATTCGGATACCCGGAACGCATGGATGTAGAAGCACCGCGTGCAAGAGAGAGGATAGAGAAAGAACTCTTGAGATAGGCTCTTACGCAGATAAGAACCGGGAGGAATCTGTATTATGAAATCACCAGCCGAATTATTGAATTTTAAGCAGCATGGGAAGGACATGAACGAATTTGTAAAAGTGCCGGTATCGGAGAAGCTCGCGTATTGTTTCGGCGATCCGGCGCTGACACTGATGTATACAATGACAACCACCCTTCTCATTTATTTCTATACAAACGTTGTGGGAATCTCAGCGGGATCAGTCGGAATGATCATGCTTGTATCCCGTGTATTTGACGGATTTTCAGACGTACTGATGAGAACCATTATAGACCGCACGCATTCCAAATATGGAAAATCCAGAATCTGGATCCTGCGTCTGGCCGTCCCGTATGCACTGGCTGCCGTAGTACTATTTACGATGCCGGGGCTGGGGCCCACAGGGGAAATCATATACGCTTTCGTCACTTATAATATTATGAATACGGTCGTCTATACGGCGATCAGCCAGCCGTTCCATGCGCTAGGTTCCCTGATGAGCCGTGACCGCAGGGAAAGAGATGTTATTTGCAATGTCCGTATGGTTCTGTCCATCACGGCCAGCATGGTCATCACGGCATTTACCCTGCCGCTGATTAACAAAGTAGCCGGGATGATACACAACGAACAGGCGGCGTGGATCATCGTGACGAGTGTATATGCGGTTATCTCCGTGTTTGTACTTCTGAATACATACGCAACCTGCACGGAACGCGTGCAGACTGCACAGAAAAGCAAAGAAAATATTCCGTTCTGGACTGCCTTAAAGGCGACGGTGACAAATCCTTATTTCCTGATTGCACTGGGACTGATGCTGTTTTATACGGTGTACCAGATTATTATCGGAACGGACCTGACCTATTACTGCCAGTATATTTTAGGCAATGTAGATTTAGTTATGCCCCTGTCTGCATCTGAAAAAATAGCAACCATTATAGGTATTGCATTGCTGCCGAAGTTACTGCCGAAATTCGGGAAAAGGAACCTGATTTGTGCAGGGTGCCTGCTCGGGATTGCGGGGCAGCTGCTGTTTCTCCTTAACAGCACAAGTGTGACCCTTGGTATTGCGACCTGCATCATGAGGGGGATCGGAATCGCCCCGTTCTATGGAGTCCAGTATTCACTGCCTAGCGATGCGATCGAGTACGGACAGTGGAAAACCGGGCTGCGGATCGAAGGGCTGATGTTTTCTTCTATGAGTATGGGACAGAAAGCTGGTTCAGGCTTCACATCTGCAATCATGGGTGCTGTTCTTTCTATGGCGGCATTTGACGGGCTGAAAGCCACTGCGGCAGAGCAGACGGCAGAGGCGATCTCCGTGATCAGGACATTTTACCTTTATGTACCGATCGCAATCTGGATCATTATGTTCTTGATTGCCCTTTGCTATAAACTCGATAAAAAGTATGACCGCATGATGCGTGAGCTGATTGCAAGAGAGGGCAAAGATGCAGCCGGATCCGGAGATACAGTGGATATCCCACAGTCAGTAAACGGAAACAAAATCAATATTGCCATCGGACGTGTCTATGGCGCAAGCGGAAGAAGGATCGCAGAAGGCCTTGCAAAAGAGCTTGAGTGCAGGGTTTATGACAGGCAGATTATCTGTCTGCTGGCAGAGAAGCTGGGGCTGGAAGACGCACAGATGGGAGATGTGCAGAAATATCTGGACTCATACAATGAAAATGAACCTCTTACTTTCTCACCATATACATATCCGGCAGCGGGAGTTGCGGAGGATATGACAGATGTGAGCATGTTTACGGAGCAGAGCAGAGTGATTCTGGAACTTGCAAGTAAGTCTCCGGGAGTATTCCTCGGCCGCTGTGCAAACTTTGTACTGGCAAAGCAGCCTCATACATATTCGTTCTTCCTGTATGCGGATGATGAGTACCGTGAGCGGGAGGGCGCCGAGTATTATGAGGGTCAGAGTCTGAAGGAACTCAAAGAGAGGGATGAACAGCGTAATGAGTATTACCGGAAATTCACAGGTGCCAGAAGGGATGACCCGAAACATTACGATATGGTAGTAAATGTCGGAAAAACCGGAGTGGAAGGTGCGGTGCGCATGATACTCGATTATGTTGAGAAGAAAGAGAAACAGAAGGGTTGATGATTCTTCCTCGTACACTACTTTTTGACATTGAACAGCTTTTTTAAAAGTGTCTGTGTGTAGAAAAGGGCACGGATATAGTATATAATGTTGAAAAAAGAAAGTAGTGAAGGAAGTCTATGACGGTTGATTTTATGGAAATGTGGAAACACGTTGTTTGGTGCAGCAATATTAATCTGACATTGGTAAAATCCGGGACAGATGACATACCGGATTTCGACCTGGGACTCCGCCAGACGCTGCTGCAGCCGGGGGAAAAGGAATATTTTATCCAGTTAATCAGAGATTTTGGCAGAGAGGGAACGATTTGTTATGTAAATGATTATTTTGATGTGGAATACAGTGTAGTCCCGATACCAAAGGAGGAGCCATATGGGGATTTTGTGATTCTGGGGCCTTACAGGGACGGATATCTGGATCAGGTACAGCTGAATGAGCTGATGGAGAGAAAGGCGATCCCCAGAAGCTATGTGAATGAAATGAAGGAATACTACAACGCTGTACCGATTCTGAATAATATGGACCAGTGGAGAGAAATGTGCAGAACCATGACGCGGGTCCTGTATCAGGAAAAAATGCGCATCCGGGAGGAATATGTGACCCTGACGGGACTCATAAGCGAATATCAGTTTGAGACAGCAAAAGATGTACTGTCCTTTCGAATGATTGAGGAGCGCTATGCCGTCGAGGCGGATATGCTGAAGGCGATATCCGCCGGTAATACCGAAGAGGCTGTGAAAGCTTTTAACCTGATGGGAAAATACAAGGTAGACAACAGGTACAAGGACCCGGTACGCAATCTGAGAAACAGGCTGGTTATTGCCAATACTGTGTGCCGGAAAGCGGCCGAGGCGGGAGGTGTCCATCCGGCTCATATAGACGCCCTGTCTGTCGAGATGTCTAAGCGGATTGAAACAATCAGCAGGAGACAGGAATACGACCGCTTTATTGAAGAAATACTCCGAAAATATTGTATGCTGGTGCGCAACTACTCCCTGCGCGGCTGTTCTCCGGTGATTCAAAAAGTAGTGAACCATATCAATTTAAATCTGACAGACGATTTGTCTTTAAAACGGATGGCGGAAGAGTATTCTGTGAATTCCAGTTATTTATCAACTTTATTTAAGAAAGAGATGAGCGTGACTTACTCCGATTATGTAAACCAGCAGAGAATCAGGCAGGCCATAAAACTTCTTAATTCCACTAATATGCAGATTCAGGATGTAGCTTCGGAAAGCGGCATCTATGATGCAAACTACTTTCGAAAACTATTTAAAAAAATAATTGGGATGACGCCCACCGAATATGTCCGGCAGGTAAAGAGTTATCCGAAGAATGCAGGACCCCTTAATTGAAAAGGGGTTCTATTTTTTTGTTTATAAGATAAAAACAAATCATATTACCTGAATCACCAATATTTGTCCTGCTGGATTTTAAATATCCGTGCTAGAGTGTGTTTACTCGATAAAATCTGAAGGAGGGAAGAAATGAAAGAGAAGTTTATGATTTCCGGATTTGCAGACGAAATCAGTGCCGATTTTACAACCCAGCTGGAAACCGTAACGGGACTGGGGATGCACTACATTTCACTCAGGTCTGCAAATAGAAAGGGGATTGAAGCGTACACGGAGGAGGAAGTAAAAGAACAGCTTCTGCCTGAACTTGCACGGTTTAAAGTTCAGGTATCCTCACTGGGGTCCCCGATCGGCAAGACAGGGGTGGAAGATGAAGAGGGGTTTCAAAAGCAGCTTAAGCAGCTGGACACCCTGTGCAGGATTGCAGGGATTTTAAACTGCAGATATATCCGGATCTTCAGTTTTTACATTCCAGATGGAAAGAACCCAGAGGACTATAGGGAGACGGTTTTTACCAGAATGGCCCGGTTTTTAGAAATCGCCCAAAATTATGGATTGGTTCTCCTCCATGAGAATGAAAAAGGGATTTTCGGTGATACCAAAGAACGGTGCAGATTACTAATGGAAGAATTTAGAGACCCACACCTTCGCTGTGCATTTGACTTTGCTAATTTTGTACAGTGTAAAGAAGATACCGAGGCATGCTGGAATCTTTTAAAACCTTATATTTCTTATATCCACATCAAAGATGCACAATCTGGAAATAAGGAAAATGTAGTATGTGGAACGGGAGATGGAAAGATTCAAAAGCTTCTGACACGGGCCATCCGGGAAGAAGGGTATGAGGGATTTTTAACGCTGGAACCCCATCTGGTACTGTTTGATTCCCTGTCATCTCTGGAAAGGGAGGATGCGAAGAGTATTATCCGCGAGAACAAGGCGAAGGACGGAGCAGAAGGATATGCCATGCAGTACCATGCTTTATGTAAAATTCTGGAGGGGATGTAAATGTATCTTCCGGCTGGGAAACGAGATTCAAAAAGTGCAGTTTATAAAAAATGAAAAGGAGAAGGAAGTTATGGAAAAAAAGATTCGTTTTGGACTCATTGGTATTGGTGCCCAGGGAGGGGCCTATGCTGGTTTTTTAACAGGTAAGGGAGGAGTTCAGGGAATCCCGGCGCCAGAGTGCCCGCCTCACTGTACTCTGGGTGCCCTGTGTGATATTGATCCTGAGAAAGAAGCAATCTGCAGGGAGAAGTATCCGGAAATTCCTTTCTATAAAGACTGGAAGGAGATGGTGAATTCAGGAGATGTGGACGCCGTGGTGACTACAGTCCCCCACTATCTGCATCCGGAAATTGCCATTTACTGCTTAGAACACGGCTGCCATGTACTGGTGGAAAAACCGGCAGGTGTTTATGCAAAGGCAGTCCGCGAGATGAATGAGTGTGCGGCAGCCCATCCTGACGTGGCGTTTGGAATCATGTTTAACCAGCGTACGAACCAATTATACCAGAAAATAAAAGCAATAGTGGATTCCAAAGAGCTGGGTGAAATCCGCCGTTCCAACTGGATCATTAATTCATGGTGGAGGCCGGACAGTTATTACCGGCAGAGTGACTGGCGGGCCACATGGGGCGGGGAAGGCGGAGGGGTTCTTGTGAACCAGGCTCCCCACCAGCTGGATTTATGGCAATGGATCTGTGGCGTGCCGAGTAAGGTATACGCCAAGTGCCTGTATGGATGTCACAGAGAAATCGGTGTGGAGAATGATGTGACTATCGTGACCGAATACCCGAACGGGGCCACGGGAAGCTTCATTACCTGCACCCATGACCCGATTGGTACGGACCGTCTGGAGATTGACTTGTCCGGCGGGAAGATTGTGGTTGAGGGAAGTGCGACAGCCACGGTGATACGCCTTAAAAAGAGTGAAGCCGAGATGAACGCCACGCTGAGTATGCTGGACGTGATGCAGCTTGTACAGGGGAATGCAGCGAAATCCAATGAAATGTTCACGGTGGAAACCTTTGAGAACGCCGACTGCTGGGGCGCACAGCATATGACGGTTATGGAGGATTTCGCATTACATATCCTGACGGGGGCCCCTCTTCTGGCACCGGGATCGGAGGGGATTCATGGTGTGAACTTAGCGAATGCAACTCTGCTTTCTTCGTGGCTGGGAAAGGAAGTGGACAATCCTGTAGATGAGGACTTATATCTCGAAGAGCTTAATAAGCGGATTGCTGAAGAAGGCTTGTTTCCTGTACGTCAGGGGAAGTGAAAGGAGGATGGAGAATGAAGAAAGCAGCCGTAATCGGTCTGGGGGATATATCTGGCATTCATATCCGGGCGATTCAGGAAAATCCGAATATTATGCTGGCAGCTGTCTGTGACATTGATGCAGAACGGAAAGCTTATGCACCGGAGTCAATCCCATTTTATACAGATTATGAAGAAATGCTCAGACAAGAGAAGCCGGATTCCGTCCATATCTGCCTGCCGCATTATCTGCATGTACCCGTATCCCGGGCATGTATCGGCATGGGGGCCCACGTATTCTGTGAAAAGCCTGCAGCTATAAATGCAAAGGAGGCTGCAGAGTTTGCAGCTTTTGAGAAGGAACACCCAAAGATGCACATAGGAATCTGCCTGCAGAACCGTTTTAATGAGTCTGTCGAAATGCTAAAGAAAATCATTGACAGCCGGGAGTATGGGAATGTGACAGGAACAAGGGGAAGCGTCTTATGGTGCAGAACCAGAGAATATTATGAGGAAAAACCGTGGCGGGGAAAATGGAAAACCGCCGGGGGCGGATGTATGATTAACCAGTCCATCCATACGCTGGATTTACTCTATTATCTGGGCGGCCCTGTAAAAGGGGTAAAGGCATCCTCAGGGCAGCTTCTGGATTACGGGATCGAGGTGGAGGACACGGTTACGGCACGCCTTATTTATGAGAGTGGCGCTTCCGGATTGTTTACAGCTACCAACGCGAATTATAAAAACGAGAGCGTTCAGATAGCGGTGCAGCTTGAAAGGGCGGAATTTGTAATCATGGATAATATTTTGTACCGTCTGATGCCGGACGGCGGCAAAGTGGAATTGGCAGAGGACAATAAGGTTCCGGGGACAAAGTTTTATTATGGGGCCAGCCACGGCAGGCTTATTACACTGTTTTACGATGCGCTTGAAAGGGAGAGCCAGAACTACCTTCACGTATCGGATGCGGTAATGAGCATGAGGCTGATAGATGCCATACAGAAGTCTGGAAGAACCGGTCAGTTTATTACTTTGTAGAGATAGAAAGGAACGTAAAATCATGAAAAAAGGATTAATTGGTGTTCAGATGAGCACGATCAAAGAAAAAATAGATGAATTAGGCGCATATGGTACTTTAGAGGCATGTGCAAAGCTGGGGTTCCACTGCGTGGAAATCAGCCAGATTCCAATGACGCCGGAGAATGTAGCGGGAATGAAAAAGGCGTGTGATGATTTCGGAATTAAGGCAGCAGCCTGCACAGCAGCTTTAGAACCGATAACCCCGGGGATGCCGGGAGAATACCTGACTGAGAATTTTGAAAAAATTGTAGAGGACTGCAAGATATTAAATTGTGATATGCTCCGGATTGGCATGCTCCCGATAAGCTGCATGGGCAGTGAGGAGGAGGCGCTGGATTTTGTGAAACGGGCGGACGAAATGGCGCTTAAACTAAGAGAGAGGGGCATTGACCTCTACTACCACAACCATCATATGGAATTTATAAGATATGGCGGCCGGTATCTGCTGGACATTATCAAAGATACCACAAAACAGATGGGGTTTGAGCTGGACATACACTGGATTAAGAGAGGCGGGGAGGACCCTGTGGAATACATAAAAAAATATGCAGGACGGATCCGTCTCCTGCACCTGAAGGATTACCGCATTGGACAGATGAAGCTGCCGGAAGGTGTGTTTGATTCTGCATCCTTTATGCAGGCATTTGCAAATATGGTGGAATTTGCCGAAGTGGGAGAGGGAACACTGCCAATTAAGGAATGTATGGAAGCCGGTCTTGCGGGAGGAAGTGAATATTTTCTGATCGAACAGGATAATACATATGGAAGAGATCCCTTTGAGAGCCTGCGTATCAGTAAAGAACATCTGACTGAGATGGGATATGGAAACTGGTTTGAACTGTAGGCATGTTAAGGGACATGCGTAAGGCCGGGCGGAAAGGTGCCCGGCCTTACAATTAAAAGGAACGCATGAAAGATAAGAGGAGGAAGATTTTATGGGAGCTAACAATACTTCGATAAAAAAATTTGGATTTGCTGATAAGCTGGGATACATGTTTGGAGATTTTGGAAATGATTTCACATTTATACTGTCTTCTATGTTCCTGCTGAAATTTTATACAGACGTCATGGGCGTTTCTGCGGGGTTGGTGGGACTGATGATGATGGCGGCCCGTTTCGTGGATGCCTTTACGGATGTAATCATGGGACAGATTACAGACCGAAGCAAGGTGGGGGCAAAGGGGAAATTCCTGCCCTGGATCCGCAGGATGTGCGGTCCGGTGGCAGTCGCATCTCTCCTCATGTATGCCAGCTGGTTTCAGGACATGAGCATGGGATTCAAGATATTCTGGATGTTTTTTACATACCTGCTGTGGGGAAGTATCTGCTATACGGGCATTAATATACCATATGGTTCTATGGCGTCTGCTATTTCCAGTGAGCCTGCTGAGAGGGCCCAATTGTCTAACTGGAGGACCATCGGTGCCACACTGGCTAATACGGTTATCGGCGTTGCACTGCCGCTGTTCGTTTACTATACCGATGCGAATGGAAACAGTGCTTTATCAGGAACGAAAATGAGCATTGCAGCACTGGCCTGCTCTATATGTGCGGTAATCTGCTATATCCTCTGTTACAATATGACCACCGAGCGGGTTAAGCTGCCGCAGAAGACAGAAAAATTTGACTTGAGGGAACTGCTTGGCAGCCTTGTAAAAAACAGAGCCTTAGTAGGGATTGTGGCGGCCTCCATCTGTCTTTTGCTGGCCCAGCTGACACTGGGTGCGATGTCGTCCTATATTTACCCTAACTACTTTGGGAATATCAGGGCACAGTCTGCATCAGGGCTGGTCAGTACGGCTGTTACACTGGTCTGTGCAGCGTTTACCGTAAAGCTGTCCCAAAAGTTCGGGAGAAAGGAACTGGGAATCATGAGTGCCTTATTTGGAGCAGGTGCACTCGTAATTACATTTTTCCTGCACACCCACAATGCATGGGTATTCGTAGGGATGTATGCACTGGCTTATAGTGGGCTTGCTGTTTATAGTCTGATCTGCTGGGCGATGATTACCGATGTCATTGATGATACAGAGGTGCGGACGGGAGAGCGCTCAGACGGAACCATCTATGCAGTCTATTCCTTTGCACGTAAGCTGGGGCAGGCGGCATCTTCCGGGCTGACGGGCGGCCTGCTTGCAATTGTAGGATATACACAGGCTTCCGCTTATGAGGAGAGTGTTGTGAATGGGATTTATAACATTACCTGTCTGGTACCTGCCGCGGGCTTCATTCTTCTGGCAGTTGTTTTAAAATTTTTATATCCATTAGGGAAGAAGAGAGTGGAAGATAATGCAAGAATACTGGAAAAGAAGCGCAGTGACCATGCTGCGAACTGATCCTGCCGGAAAGTCAGATAACTGGGGAAATTAGAAAAAGCATATCCCCACCGGAAATTCAATGCTGCGAAACATGAATTCCGGTGGGGATATTTACGTTTTATCACTTTAAAAGATGCATTTAGATACTGCTCCGAAACTATACAAGGTCTGCATTCTTG
The DNA here is from genome assembly GCF_003149245.1 of Faecalicatena orotica. Classification (GTDB taxonomy): domain Bacteria; phylum Bacillota; class Clostridia; order Lachnospirales; family Lachnospiraceae; genus Faecalicatena_A; species Faecalicatena_A orotica. The sequence continues at coordinate 140,213 of NZ_QGDL01000002.1, forward strand.
CGTATCGTTTCCTGAATGATATTCTGTACATAACTTCCGATATGCTTCTTGTCTTCTTTATCCAGATTGTTCGGATAAATTGGTTCTCCGTATTCAATGACAACATGCACCTTTTTAATTCTTGGAAATTGTTTTTCAAATATGGCACATGTGTTATTCATAGAAACAGGAATGATCGCACAGTTTGTCTTGGTAGCGATTTTAAATGCGCCGTCTTTGAACGGGAGCATACTTAATTCCTCGCCTTTGTTGCGGGTCCCCTCCGGGAAAATACAGATGGAGATTCCGTTCTTGACATAATCGATTGCCTGTAAAATCGTCTTGAGCCCTTCCTTTGGATTCTCTCTGTCAAGGAACAGGCAGTAGAGATAACGCATCCACGTGGAGAGCAGCGGGATGTGCTCCATCTCCTTCTTTGCAACATAGCCGGTCAGCCGGCGGCAGCGGGAGTATGTAAGCAGGATATCGAAAAAGCTGCGGTGGTTCCCGATAAAAAGAACCGGCTCGTCCGGTACATGCTCTTCTCCGATCACGGTTGTCTTAACACTTGTAAACTTCAGGATGACTTTGAATGCCCACTGCACAATGCGCAGGGAGCTGTAGTCCCTTTTTTGGCGGTTAAACTTTCCGATGATCCATTCGACCAGAAAAACCGGGATCGAGAGTATCAGAAACGTCACCAGAAAAATTACGACACAAATAAATCTGAACATAAGGAAAATCCTCTTTTCTTAATAAATAAAATATACCAGAAGGGAACCCCCTCCTTAGATATTTGCTTTTCAATTATACTAAAGCATACAGCAAATAACAAGTAATGAGAAGGATATTTGCGGCATTTTTTTCTGTTTTACAGCTATCTTAACCTGTTTCTATGTCAAAGGGCAAAGGAGTTTGACGGTTACTGTGCATAGTAATGTTTGGTGGTATATTTATCTGCCCCGCATAATAAGATAATAGAGAGAATATACCGCGGGGAATGGATATGAAGAAACTGTATTCCAGGATATTATTTCTGTCGGTTCTTTTGTTAGCGCTGACACTGACGGGCTGCATCTCGCGTCCGCAGAAAACGGAAAAACTGCGGGATCTGGATTTTACCGTCATGGATAAGGAAAAGGTGCCGGATGAGTTAAAGGCGGCGATTCAGGAGAACAGGGATATGCCTTTCAAGCTGACCTATGCCGATCAGGGATACCTGTATATTGCGGAGGGGTACGGGCCGCAGAAGAAAAGTGGGTACAGCGTGGAAGTGACAGGGCTTTATGAAACAGAAAATGCTGTTTATATACATACGAATCTGCTGGGACCTGAGAAGGGCGAGAAAACACAAGATGTGGTCACATACCCTTATGTGGTGGTGAAACTGGAATATATTGACAAAAATGTCGTGTTTGATTAGAGGAGGACGCATATGGAATTGATTAAAAAACAGGTACATTACACACAGGAAGGGAAACGGACATTTGACCAGTTCTATCTGGACGAGGATTACAATGTTCCTGACGCAAAGGAAGACGTCCAGCAGATTATCCAGGGCAGCGGGACGGTAAAAATAGAGGACATTAAGCTGGTAGAGAATTACATACGCATCTCCGGAAAATTATATTTTCAGATTCTTTATGTGACAGCGACAGGCGATCCACAGCCGGCGGTTCTGGACGGGAAGATTCCTTTTGAAGAAATGGTGTACACTGACGGCGGGGAGATGGAGAGCTATTTTATTCAGAATATCCGCGTAGAATTTACTTCCACACTCGTGCACTCCCGCAAGCTGAGCATCCGCGCGATGGTAGAAATGGAAATCGGCAGGGAAAAGCTGGAGGACGAGGAAACGACCGTGGATATCGACAGTTCCGTTCCCATTTACAAGAAAATGAAACGTGTAAACCTTCTTGAGCTGCACACGACCAAAAAAGATACTTACCGGATCAAGGAAGAAATCACCCTTCCCGGCACGAAAGAAAGTATAGGGCAGCTATTGCTGACCGACGTCAGCAGCAGAAAACTGGAGATACGGCTCGGTCAGGATGAAATGCAGCTGAAAGGCGAAATGCTCGTATTTTGTATGTATTTATCCGAGGACGGGAAGACAGACTGGCTGGAGCAGACCGTTCCTTATGAGGGCCGGATTGAGTGCGGCGGTGTGGAAGAGGGCATGTATTACTATGTACACAGCAGTCTGGAAGACACGCTCGTGGATATCCGTATGGATGAGGACGGAGAAATGCGTTTGCTGGGTATCGAAGGGACGCTGAATCTAAGAATGAATATTTATGTGGAGGAAGAGGTTGAACTTCTGGAGGATTTATACTCCCTTGAACAGAATTGTGGATTTGAGACAAGGGAAGCGGTTTATGAGGAGCTGCTAGTCCAGAATTATTCGAAATGCAAGGTATCCGAAAGACTGTCCCTTCCAGAACTTAAGGATGACGTCCTGCAGATATGCCACAGTGAGGGCAGTGTCCAGATTGAGCATATGGAGCAGACGGATGCCGGTATTCAGATAGAGGGAATCCTGCATCTTAATTTCCTGTACCTGAGAGCGGATGATGCCATGCCGTTCGGCGGCTGGCAGGGAATGGTGCCTTTCTCCTACCTTTTAGAGTGTCCGGGAATGACGGAAGACGTGCGCTACAATATTTCTTACCATGTAGAGCAGCTTTCTGTGAATCTGGCCGGCAGTGAAGCGGTAGAAGTCAAGGCAGTCCTCGCATTCGATATCTTCATGCGAAAACCGGTTCCAATGCAGGTAATTACCGATGTGGAGCTGACCCCGGTATCTATGGAAGAAATGGAGAAACGTCCGGGCATTGTCGGATATGTCGTGAAAGACGGAGATGAGCTGTGGAATCTGGCAAAGAATTATATGACAACGATAGAGGGCATTAAGGAAGTCAACGAACTGGAGGGCGATTCGATCAAGCCGGGGGATAAACTGCTGATCTTCAAAGAGAATATGAGCATTTTGTAAAAAAAGGCTGCCGGGCAGGGCTGTCTTAGAAAAAAGGGAACGGAAGGATATGCCGCGGATGATGCGTCCGCGGTTTATATCTGTAAAGGAAACTTTATTCTGGGGCAGCCCTGTCTGCTTTTTTTACCACGAGAAGCGGGCCAGGCGGACAAACCTGTTTGATGTATCCTCTTGACAAAGAGACAATAATGGTTTAAACTGACTATAATGACTAAAAATAATAAAAACAGTCAACAAAAAGGAGAAGCCAATATGCCCAAGATTGTTTCAGAGGAAGAGCGCGGTCTGGTTAAGGATGCAATGTATGATGCCACGATCGGGCTTATCCGGAAAAAAGGAGTACGCAAGGTAACCGTGGATGATATTACAGAAGCCGTAGGAATCAGCAAGGGAGCATTTTATATGTATTATCCATCAAAAGAAGTATGCATCTATGAAGTGCTTAAGCAGAATGAGAAAGCATTATTTGCGCGCATGGAAGAGATTATGCAGCAGGATCTGCGTGACAGGGAACGGTGCGCAGCACTGATCAGGGAAGTGATGCTGTCACAGGACAGCCTGATATTATTTTTATCCCCGGCCGACCTGGAGATCCTTCTGAGAAAACTGCCTGCCGAATACAGGGAGCGTGAGGCGAAGAAGTCTGATGATTATTTTAAGAGGAGCCTCGAACTGCTGAAAGTGGGAAATGACAAGATGGAAGCGGTCGCAATGCTGACGGACTGTTTAAGTGTCGTTGCCTCTAATGAAATGTTCAGCGAGCGGGGAAAACAGGAGGCTCTGGATGTACTTGTGATGGCAATGGCGGATTATATTTCAAAGGAGGAGAGCGTATGAGGACAGTAATCGTCAGTGAGAGGGAAGATACCCCGGCTGCGGAAAAAGGAACCTTTATACTGGATTTGTCATCGAGGGAAGTCCGGGACTGCACCGGCTGCTGGAGCTGCTGGCAGAGAACCCCGGGGCGGTGTGCATCCCATGACCTGGATGATTTTTACAGGGCGTTTATGCAGGCCGATAAGGTCATCTTTTATATTGGCGTATCCTGTGATTTCGTAAGCGGGAAGCTGAAAACACTATTTGACAGGATGATCCCCCATTTTCTGCCCTATACGACTTACAGGACAGGGGAATCCATGCATGTGACGCGGTATGATCATTATCCGGAGATTGAGGTTTATTACAAAGGAGATTTCAGCAGCCGTGAGGCACGGATACTATATGAAGAATATCTGGGCCGTGTCTTTTATCATTTCCACATTCCAAAAGTATTGATTCACTCTGAAAATGAGAAGAAAGAGAGAACAGCATGAGTACTCTGATTATAAATGGCTCCCCTCGGGGAAAGAATGGAAATACGGAAATCTTTATCCGGCAGTTTTTATCTGGTGCGGGTGAGGAATATCCGGTCAGATATGCAGTAAAAGAAGACCCGGAAACCCTTGCGGAAATGCTCCGGCAGTATGATACGTTACTCATTTTTATGCCGCTGTATGTCCATGCAATGCCCGGGATTGTGATGAAGCTGTTCGAACAGATGCGCCCGTGCGGGGAAGGGCAGAAGATTGGGTTTGTCGTGCAGGCAGGCTTTATAGAAGGGGCGCAGGCAAGATTTTTAGTGCGTTATTTAGACCAGTTTGCGGGACGCTTAGGGTATGAGAACCTTGGCACCGTGACCAATGGCGATGCGGCTGGGACATCGATGCTTCCTGAATTTATGAACAGAAAGCGGTTCAAACATCTGAATGCGCTGGGGGCAGGCTTCGCCGGAAAGGGACAGTTTGACCGGGAAGCAGCGGCCCTGCTGGCGGGGATTTATGAGCTGACGCCGCAGAAAGTGAAGATGTTAGAGGCAATGAATAAAATCGGGGTAAGCCATATCATGTGGAAGAAATTCTGGCGGGATAACGGGCAGCTCGAACATGGACTGGACCGGCCATTTCAACCGGATTCTTTTGGGTAATATGTATAAAAAGAAAACGAAAAGTTTGTGAAAGATTACGAAATGAGCAAAAACTGTTGACAAATCAGGGGACAGATAGTATATTTGATTTAGGGAATGGGAACGTTCCCTAAACGATAAACATATATACGTCAGTATATTTTATATTAATAAAACACCAGTACTTATTTTTTTACACTTTTTCGGGAACGTTCCCTAACAACTTTTATGGTAATGAAGCGGACATTCTTGTATAATGAAATACAAAGCACATGAAAGGAAGTTCGCATATGAGTACAATATTTGATGTCGCAAAAGCGGCAGGAGTATCAAAGTCAACCGTGTCCAGAGTGTTGAATGGAGAAGACGGGGTAAAAGAAGAGACAAGGATAGCTGTGGAGAAAGCGATTAAGGAGCTGAAGTATTCCCCCAGTTATTTTGCACAGGGAATCCGTACAGGGCGGACGAAGACAATCGCGATGATGGTTCCCGAATATACGAATATATTTTACAGTGAGATGTTCCGCGGGGTGGAGGATGTTGCCCTGGAATATGGTTATATGGTACTCGTCTGTAATACGGAGCGCCATGCCAACGCGGAGATTGAATATACAAAGGAACTGCTGAAGAGGAAAGTAGACGGGATTATTTATAATACATATTCTAACAGTGAAGCCATGCTGAATTACTTAAAAGAATTATCGAGGCAGCTCCCGGTTGTGTTTACGAATAAGATTTTTTCAGAGAGTGATGATGTAGCTTATGTTTATACAGATGGATTTAAGGGGAACCGCAGGGCGGTCCATTATCTGTACGAGCATGGCAGGCACAAGATCGGATATATCAGAAATACCAGCGATATCAGTGTGATTGAGGAACGGTACGAAGGCTATCTCCAAGGGCTGAAGGACTGCGGGCTGCCGTACCGCGAGGAGTTTGTTTACCGGATTACCCAGAAGAAGGAGCCTGACTATATCAAATTAGGGCATGAGGCCGCCGAGTATTTTATAGGGCTCGAAGAAAGGCCGGATGCCATACTGGCTGCGATTGATACACTTGCAATTGGATGTGTGCAGCACCTTCAGAAGAAGGGGGTCAGAATCCCCGAGGATATGAATATCATTGGGTTTGATAATATTTCTTTAAGCGAGATGATTGAACCTCCGCTGACGACGATCAGCCAGCCTATCCGAAGGATGGGCCAGAAGGCTGCTGAGATTGTGATTGCCAAAATTGAGGGCAGAGAGACGGAGGACCATATTGTATTTGATGGAGAACTCATTGTGAGAGAAACGACGAATTGATATTTCCCTTTTCCTGAGGCCTGGCCGGCATACCTTCTGGAAAAGGTGAATATAAAGCCAAGCGAACAGGGAGGAAATACAATGAAGAAAAGAATATTAAGTGTGATTTTATGTACCGTCATGGCAGTAAGTCTGGCGGCTGGATGCAGCAGCAAAGGCGGGGAGGACAGTCCTGCTTCTGATTCGGGCAAGGAGGACAATGCAAAGGATGACGGGTACAAGCTCGGGATTTCCGTTCTTACGATGTCTGGACAGTTTTTCATCGATATGGTGGATTCTGCACAGGCAGCAGTGGATGAGACTGGCGGGGAGCTGATCGTCAATGATGCGGACAACTCTTCCGAGACGCAGGTAGCGGCGCTGGAGAACTTTATCTCGGCAGGTGTTGACGGCATTATTGTGACGGCGGTTGATACGGAAGCAGTAGCGCCGGTTATTAAAGAGGCAAAAGAAGCCGGAATCGCGGTTGTCTGCCATACTTCCAAGGTAGACGGTTATGATGCTTATATCGGGGCTGATGAGTATCAGTTAGGATACACACAGGGACTTGCTGTCGGCAAGTGGATTGCTGATAACTGGGGGACAGATGAGAAGATTGAAGCGGCGACCTTGAATTATGACCTTTTGGAATCCGTAATCCAGAGGAAGGTCGGAATCATGGAAGGTGTAGCCGAGAACGCACCGAATGTAGAATTTGTTGCTGACGCGACAGCAGCGGATCAGGCGGAAGGCATGACTGCCACGGAGAACTTCCTGCAGGCGAACCCGGACTTAAGGATTGTGTGCGGAGTCAGCGATGGCGCGGCTCTCGGGGCATATGAGGCATTTAAGGCAAACGGCATGACCGATCCGAAGAAATACATTATCGCAGGTGTTGATGCGACAGAAGAAGCTTTGAACAAGATTTCTGAGGGGACAATCTACCAGTTTACCGTCGACCAGAATCCGACAGCTACAGGGAAACAGCTTGTGGAGACCTGTGTGAAGGTGATCAAAGGTGAGGATGTCGAGAAGGACTTTAATCAGGAACTGGTTGCAGTGACACCGGACAATATCAAAGATTATGTAAAATAAAATTGTGAAACGGGATATTATATTCTGTTTGAAATCAAAAACGGCATCGTTTTTTCTGGAGATTATTGCCTCAGTGAAAAGGCGATGCCCTTTTTGCACCATTTTTTAGAGGAGGAAAGGTATGCAGGCAGTACTGGAACTTAAAAACATTACGAAGGAATATCCCGGCGTAAAAGCGCTGGACCATATCAGTATCCAGTTTTATCCCGGAGAAGTCCATGCATTGATGGGCGAGAATGGTGCCGGGAAGTCAACCCTGATCAAGACGATATCCGGTGCCGTCAGGCCGAATGCCGGCAGTATATATTTTGAAGGAACGGAATATGGGAATATGACACCGGCACTATCACAAAAGCTGGGAATCGGGGTGATTTATCAGGAATTTAACCTGGTTCCCGAACTTTCGATCGCGGAAAATATATTTCTGGGACAGAAATTGAAGAAGGGACTCACTATAGACAGGAGGCTTATGAACCAGAAAGCGGAAGAGATCATGAAGGAGTTTGGAATTGAGATTGATGTAACCGCCCCTGTAAAAAGCCTGACAGTCGCCTACCAGCAGCTGGTAGAAATCGCAAAGACGATTACGGGGGATGTGAAGGTTCTGATTATGGACGAACCTTCTGCCCCGCTTACGACGAGAGAAATCGAGGCCATGTTTGGCATTGTGAATAAATTGAAGGAAAAAGGCGTGTCAGTCATCTATATTTCCCACAGGATGGAGGAAATCTTCCGCATTTCAGACCGGATCACGATTATGAGGGATGGCCAGTATATCGGTACAAAGCTTACAAAGGAGACGAACCGCCCGGAACTGATCAATATGATGGTAGGCAGGACTCTGGAGGAACAATTCCCGAAAGCTGACAGGGAGATCGGGGAGGTCGCGTTAGAGGTGAAGCATCTGTATACACATGCGCTGCTTAAGGATATCTCTTTTTATGTCAGGAAGGGGGAGATCCTCGGACTGGCCGGGCTTGTGGGGGCAGGAAGGACGGAAACGGCAAGGGCAGTTTTCGGGGCAGACCCTATAGCGCAGGGTGAGATCTGGATTGATGGAAAGAGGGCGGATATCTCGAGCCCGAAGGACGGTATTAAGGAGGGGATTGCCCTGATTCCGGAGGACAGGAAGAAGCATGGTGCACTTCTGGAGATGTCGATCCGTGAAAATATCTCTTTTATTTCGATCAAGGGTATCTCGAAAGGATCTATTGTCAATCGAAAGAAGGATAAAGACTTATCGAACCAGTTTATCGAGCGTCTGAGAATCAAGACTCCTTCTATGGAACAGCTGACAAAGAATCTGTCAGGCGGGAACCAGCAGAAGGTCGTGCTTGCAAAATCGCTGGCAGGAAAATCTGATATTATCATCTTCGATGAGCCGACAAGGGGAATCGATGTGGGAGCAAAACAGGAAATCTATGTCCTGATGAACGAGCTTGCACGGGAGGGGATGGCAATTATTATGATTTCATCGGAAATGCCGGAGCTGCTAGGCATGTCAGACCGGATCATGGTTATGCATGAGGGCGAAGTGACGGGAGAACTTTCAAAAGAAGAGGCGACCCAGGCTAAAATTCTGGATCTGGCTTCAGGAAAATAATGCGGGAGGATATCAGATGAAGAACAAAAATATATTAAAGCAGTTCAGCACAGTGATTATTTTGGTCGTGCTGATTGCATTTTTCTCAATCATGACAGATTCATTTTTAGCGGCGAAAAACATTTTCAATATACTCAGGCAGGTCGCGGTGCTCAGTATTTTATCCGTAGGGATGACTTTTGTAATTATTTCCGGCGGAATGGACCTTACGGTAGGGTCCCTTCTTGGGCTGACGGGCGTAATTTGTGCAAAACTTCTGGTGGAAGTAAGGATTGCCCCTGTGCTGGCGATCCTTGTTACACTTCTGGCCGGAGCGGTTTTCGGGACCGTCACGGGTTTTCTGATCGTGCGGCTGAAAGTATCGGCAATCGTCATTACACTCGGTATGATGACAGTTGCGAGGGGGCTTGCTTATATCATTTCGAGCGGACTTCCTATTTATAAAATACCGGAATCTGTCGTAACACTGGGGCAGGGCTACGTGGGCGGAATCCCGGTTCCGGTCATCATTATGCTGGTCATCGTACTCTTCGCAGGCTTTATCCTGAACCGCTCCTATTTTGGACGGTATATTTACGCGATAGGGGGAAATATAGAGGCCGCGCGGCTGGCGGGTGTATCTGTCGATAAGATTACCGTTTCCCTCTATTCGATCAGCGGTTTTCTTGCAGGAATCGCAGGTACCATCCTGATGGCGAGGATCAGCTCCGGCGCCCCGGCTTCTGGTACAGGCATGGAGATAGAGGTCGTGACAGCTGTTGTAATCGGCGGTGTCAGCGTAAACGGCGGAAAAGGGAAGATATCAGGTGCATTCTTAGGAGCCTTAATCATCGGAGTACTTGGCACGGGACTGACGATTATGAATATCGGTGAGTACTACCAGCAGGTTGTGAAGGGGCTGGTACTAATCCTTGCGGTTGCCTTTGATGCATTTTCCAATCGTGAAAAAGTGAAAAAGCTGAAAGCCGATTAAGGAAGCTGGCCGAGGGTTTATTTTTAGAATATGTAAAAGAAAGAGGAGTAGCATGAGAACAATATTATGTTTCGGAGATTCCAATACATATGGACTGAAATCAGATTTACTGACGCGATATCCAAGAGACGTAAGATGGACAGGAGTCCTGCAAAAGAAATTAGGCGAAGATTATTACGTCATAGAAGAAGGCTTGGGCGGCAGGACGACTGTGTGGGATGACCCGGTAGAAGAATATAAAAACGGGAAGAAATACCTGCTTCCCTGTCTGGACAGCCACAAACCGCTGGACCTTGTCATTGTCATGCTGGGAACGAATGATTTAAAGATACGTTTTTCGGTATCGGCATTTGATGTATCGGTGTCTATGGAAAATCTGATACGGACCATCATAAAATCTGACGCAGGAATCGATTTAAAGGCACCGGAGATTCTGCTTGTCACCCCTGTCCCCATCCACAGTGTAAACAATCCGGATCTGGACCAAATGCTGGCTGGTGCGGAGGAGAAAAGCAGGATGCTGGCCCACTACTATGAAGAAATTGCGGGAAAGTACGAGATACATTACCTGAATCCGGATGGGCGGATCGAGATCAACGACACAGACGGTATTCATTATACGGAAAAGGGGCACAGGCAGATGGCTGATATAATAGAAGAAAAAATCAGGGAAATCTTTCCGGAAAATTGAGCCGCTGTGACGGGGGATGCCGGGAGGGGGGAACGCCCTCTCCCGCTATGTTTCATTTACAATTTGACTCTAGTGTTACATCCGGCAAGTAATTATACTTCTGCTGTGCCTGCTCCGTGCCATTGCGTCGTTAAAATTCCTAGACGATGGCACCCCATCGCCGTCGGAATTTTGCCTAGCACTGGCACGAATCATGCATAGCAAAAGTATAATTACTCACTGGATGGAACACTAGCAAAAACTTATCATAATCAGACATAAACATTCTGTCCTGTACAATGCGATACCTTTCAAATTCGGTTTCTGCGTGGAGTTTTGCCTGCTCTGCACTTATCTTGCCAGCATCTGTCAGTATCTCATTACCGTTGAATTCCAAAAATCCATCCAACCTTTTGGCCCAATCCTCCATACTCATGGGAATCTGACGTTCTGCCTGAAGCTCCACATAATCGAGGTATAAGGACACGATTCTTTCCATATAGGATATTTCTTTATCATTTAAATAATTTTTTGCAATAGTGACATCTGCTTTTACAATTTTTCCTTCTGGAGCGGCTTCCCATGTAGTCAGCCCCATATGTGCTTTTTCAGCATCTGCACGTTCCACAATCAATTCTGCGGCTGTTATTAAGAATTTCTTAATAACTGAATGGTCTTTCATATCCCCGTCTAGCTCTTTATTCAACTGCAAAATTTGAAACTTCATCCCTCAATATCCGCAACATATGAAGGAATCGTGATGAATGAACGAAAAAAATTAACTAACAGGCTGTAAACTAAGCAGATAAATAATTGATTTTTGGGGAAAATATGAGTATACTGTAGGTATAATGTATACAAGATACAAAGGAGGACGAAGGATGAAACGGATACCTGACCGTGCGGTACAGCCCGCACAGCCTTCTGATGGGCAGGCGCTTAGAGGAACCCGGAAGAGGATAGAATTAAAGGCACTTGCGAAGATCAATCTGGGACTGGATGTTCTCGGGAGAAGGGAGAATGGTTACCATGATGTGCGTATGGTGATGCAGTCCATTTACCTGTATGATGATGTGAAAATTGAGCGGACGAAGAACCCGGGTGTTGAAGTGAGTACGAACCTGTATTTTCTTCCTACGGATGAGAATAATATTGCATACAAGGCAGCTAAAATGTTGATTGAGGAATTCCAGATAAACGAAGGTGTTGTCATTACTCTGGATAAGCATATCCCGGTGGCAGCCGGTATGGCCGGGGGAAGCTCCAATGCGGCAGCGGTACTGTTCGGGATGAATAAGATGTTCGGGCTTGGCCTGTCCCAGAAGGAACTGATGGAGAGAGGCGTGAAGCTGGGGGCGGATGTACCGTACTGCATCATGCGCGGGACCGTACTGGCGGAAGGAATCGGGGAGGAACTAACCGTTCTGCCTGCGATGCCGAAATGCACCGTTCTTGTTGCGAAGCCCGCAATCAGTGTTTCTACAAAAGTGGTCTATGAAGCGCTGGATTCAAAAGAGATTGTGGAGCATCCGGACATCGATGCCCTGATTTCCGGTCTGGAGAAGGGCAGCCTGCATGAAGTGGCGGCAGCGATGGGGAATGTTCTGGAGGATGTGACGATCCCCATGTACCCGGTCATCGAAGAGATCAAGAACGAAATGAAGGCACAGGGTGCCCTGAATGCGATGATGAGCGGGAGCGGACCGACCGTTTTCGGGTTGTTTGAGAACAAGGCGCAGGCAAGGAAAGCACAGGATAAGATTAGAGAAAAAGCACTGGCAAAGCAGGTGTATGTGACGAACATACATGGTGCAAGGAGGAACGAATATGGAGCCTAAATTCGAAGTAAATATCAATGAATACCTCCCGCTTCGGGATGTTGTTTTCAATACGCTGAGACAGGCTATCCTGCGGGGAGAACTTAAGCCCGGAGAACGTCTGATGGAGATTCAGCTTGCCAACAAGCTGGGGGTGAGCCGGACACCAATCCGTGAGGCAATCCGCAAGCTGGAGCTGGAAGGCCTCGTCCTGATGATCCCGAGGAAAGGGGCCGAAGTCGCGGAGATTACGGAAAAGAACTTAAGAGATGTTCTGGAGGTCAGGGGGGCGTTGGAAGAACTGGCGATCCGCCTCGCCTGTGACCGGATTGATAAAGAAGGAATCGAGAACCTGAAGCAGGCGGCCAAAGATTTCGAAGGAGTATTGGACAGTGAGGACATTACGCGGATTGCCGAGGCCGATGTGGCATTTCATGACATCATATATCTCGCAACGGACAATGAGAGACTAATCCAGCTGCTGAATAACCTGCGTGAGCAGATGTACCGCTACCGCGTCGAATATCTGAAACAAAAAGAATGCCACTCAAAGCTTCTGGCAGAACATCAGGACATGATATGTGCAATCGAACAGGGGGACAGTGACCGCGCAGCCGACATCACAAGCCAGCACATCGAGAACCAGGTAGAGGCAGTAATCGACATCCTGAGGAACAAAAACGAATAAAAAATGAGAATATTCTGAAAACGGAGCGCAAAGGGGTCAGACCCCTTTGAAATTCTCCGCTAAAATATGTTTATATCAATGTATAATTGTATGAGTTCTGTTAATACTTCCTATATCAATCAGATATCAATTAGACGGAGGGAGTTACATATGGACAGAACTTATTATATAGACAGACGCGCAAACAGGATTATTTTAATCCTTGCGGTTATAGTGGCAACATTGATTATGGGATTTATTACATGGCGCATGCAGCTGACGGCCCGGGCGGAGACGCAGGAGCATCTTGCCTCGGAGGTGCTGCGGTTCCACATTCTGGCGAACAGCGACAGTGATGAGGATCAGGCGCTTAAGATGGAGGTCAAGGAACAGGTGCTTGCGTATTTGAAGGATGCGGTGCCCGAAGGCCTTGATGTGGATGAAACGAAGGAATGGATGCGCAGGCATACGGATGATCTGGAGCACATTGCGGCTCTGACAATTGAAAATGAAGGGAAGGACTACACGGTAAGTGCGGCGGTGACGACCTGCTATTTCCCAGATAAGACATATGGGGACGTGACTTTTCCGGCAGGTAATTATGAGGCTCTGCGAATAGAAATCGGCGCTGCCAAAGGGCATAACTGGTGGTGTGTCCTGTATCCGAACCTTTGTTTTTTAGATGCGGCAAATGCGGTCGTACCGGATGAAGGAAAAGAAGAACTGAAGAATGTGCTGACAGAGGATGAGTATTCGCAGGTGACGGCACAATCGGACTTTAAGATAAAATGGTATTTTCTGGAGAGCTTAAAATAGGACTCCGGTAACCATACGGAGGGGAAAATGACTGAGTTTTTAGTAAAACGTTTTGTAAAAGATTATGAGAATGTGGAAAAGGTGTCCGTGCGTACAGCTTATGGTGTATTATCCAGTATCGTGGGCATCTTTTGTAATGTTTTTTTATTTGTAGTTAAATTTGTCATCGGGCTTGCCCTGCACAGTGTTGCCGTCACGGCGGATGCATTCAACAACCTGTCGGACGCGGGCTCCTCGGTAATCAGTTTTATTGGTGTGAAAATGGCCGGAAAACCGGCTGATGAGGACCACCCGTTCGGGCATGGCAGGGTGGAGTACATAGCAGCACTTGTAGTGGCATTTCTTGTGCTGGAAGTTGGTTTTACCTTTTTAAAAGATTCATTGTCAAAAATACGGACGCCGGAGATGCTGAATTTCCAACTCGTATCTGTAATTATCCTGCTGCTTTCGATCGGTGTGAAACTGTGGCTGGGCGTTTTCAACAGGAAATTGGGGCAGAAAATAGATTCCAAAGTGATGATGGCTGTCTTTACTGATTCTATGGGAGATGTTATCACAACAGGGGCAACAATTGTTTCTGTCGTATTTTTTGCGCTGACAGGAATCAACATCGATGGATTTGTCGGAGTCGGAGTCGCCCTTGTCGTGATGTGGGCAGGCGTCGGTATCGCGAAGGATACACTGGAGCCTTTAATCGGTGAGGCGGTAGACCCGGACCTTTATACAAAAATTAAGAGGTTTGTTGAAAAGTATGAAGGGATTGAAGGTACGCACGACCTGATCGTACATAATTATGGACCTAACCGGAGCATGGCGTCCATCCATGCGGAAGTTCCGAATAATGTGAATATCGAGATATCACATGAGATCATAGACCGGATAGAAAGAGATGCAATCGACCAGCTGGGGATATTCCTCGTTGTACATATGGACCCGATTGAGACGCAGGACGAAGAGGTACTGAAAATCCGCAGGCAGGTGGAGGGAGCGCTGAACGGACTGGACGCGAACTGCACCATCCATGATTTCAGGCTGGTTGAAGGGCAGGAGCAGATCAATCTGATCTTTGACATGGTTGTTCCGATTACCTACAGCGACAGCCAGAAAAGAGAACTCCATGAAAAACTTGCTGCAAGGCTTAGGGAGACGGACTACCGGTATCGTTGCGTAATTACAATGGAGCACACTTTTGTGTCTGGGAAAAACGAAGACTGATGAACAGGAAAGAAGGAGAAAGATATGTATTCATTTGACAGCAGAGTAAGATACAGTGAAATAGACCACCGCGGGACACTGACCCTTCCCGGACTCATCAATTATTTTCAGGACTGCAGTACCTTCCAGTCAGAGGACATTGGTCTGGGGCTTGGAGTATTGAAGGAGAGGAAAAAGGCATGGATTCTTTCCTATTGGCAGGTGATCGTAGAGCGTTTCCCGAAGATGGGGGAACAGATCACGGTAGGGACATTTGCTACCGGATTCAAAGGCCTGTATGGTGACCGTAATTTCATCATGAAGGATGAAGCCGGAAACAGAATCGCCTATGCCAACTCTGTCTGGGTGTTTATGGATACTGAGAAGGGACGTCCGGCAAAACCGGGGGAAGAGGATATCGTGCCTTACGGAATGGAGCCGCCGCTTGATATGGAATATGAAGGACGGAAGATTAAACTGCCGGAGACAAGCGAAAGCCTGCCCTCATTTCCAGTCCGCAAATATCATATTGATACAAACGAACACGTGAATAACTGCCAGTACGTCCAGATGGCGCTGGAGATACTGCCGGAGGATATGAAACTGCACCAGCTCCGTGTTGAGTATAAGAAGTCAGCCGTCCTTGGAGATGTCATTTACCCGAAAACGGCATATGAAGCGGACCGGACAGTCGTGGAACTTTGTGACGCAGACGGAAAGCTCTATGCAGTGATAGAATTCAAATAGTGAGAAAAAAACCAGCAGCATAACCTGAAGGGGATAAAAAACCCGGAAAGGTTTTGCTGCTTTTTAGCTTATTAACCCGCACATTTGCCGGTTGTGAAACGTTAATCGTATTGTATGAATAGTTTGGGAATTGCCGTAGGGGTCAGACCCCTTTGCAAAAGGGTCTGACCCCCACGCAACTCCCGCACAATTCCTACAATTAGCAGAAAGGAGGATTTCCCGCGTGTATACAGGTCTGGAGGAGGATTACGACAAGGTTTACCGGTATTGTTATATGAAGCTTCGGCATCGTCAGACTGCAGAAGACATAACGCAGGAAACGTTTCTTCGCTTTCTGGAGGACTGCAATTATAAGGAAACAGGCAGGCGCCTGCCGTTTCTTTATACGATTGCAAGGAATAAGTGCATCGACTACTGCCGTTTGAGAAAAATGGCAGAGCTTACAGAAGATGCGGCATTATATGACTGCGGGAGTCAAAACACGGAGGTTAGGATTGACCTGCAGCGTGCGCTTGAGAAACTGGAGCAGGAGGAACAGGAGCTCATTTTCCTGCGTTATGTAAATGAAGTTTCTGTGAATGATATCAGCAAGATTCTGAATATTTCCCGTTTTTCCGTGCGCAGGAAAACGCAGAATTGTCTGAAAAAATTAAAATCAATTATGGGAGAGTTTTATTAAACGGCTGTGAAAGGAGGAATCATTATGGACAGGAGATTCAGGGAAGAACTGAAACAAATATATCAGACTCCGGACCCTGTGGGAAAGGATGCTTTCCTTCAGGAATTGGAGCAGAAGGCACAGAGAAGCCCGGAAATGTCAGGAATTTCGTTTCTTGGATTTCTGGGATATCAGGTTCCCTACATCAGTATCTGGAACTGGCTGCTTGGGGCATCTGTGTTCGCACTGACCCTTTTAAGTGTCCGGTATGCAGATGGGAAAGCCGTCTGGGCTGCGGCATCATTTGTACCGTTTCTGGCACTTGCGGCAGTATCCGAAAGCGGCCGTTCCATGCAGTACGGCATGGACGAACTGGAACTTTCGGCAAGATACTGCCTGAAAACAGTAGTTACTGCAAAGATCTTTATTATGGGGATCAGCAACCTTATTGTGCTGCTGGCGTGCATACTGGCAGTGGAGGCTGGTAACCGGACAGGAATCATTTTGAACGGGATCACGATCATGTTCCCTTATCTGGTAACCGCATTTTTAAATTTATGGATTGTCAGGAAAATACATGGAAAAGAAAGTATTTATGTCTGTCTCGGAGTCTCGGCCATTGTCAGCGGGGCAAATGTCATAAACGGGGTCATGGAACGGTTTGTGCTTTATGATTACCTGGGCACGGCAGGTATGCTGGTTCTGTTTCTGGCAGCAGTGCTGCTGACAGGAAGAGAATGCATCAAATTCATGAGACAATCGGAGGAGTATGTATGGAATTAGTAATCGACAGGCTTACAAAGCAATATTCAAATAAAATCGCCGTGGACCGGGTGTCCATGACCCTGTCGGCAGGCGTATATGGCCTGCTGGGGGCAAACGGGGCGGGAAAAACGACGCTGATGCGTATGATATGCGGGGTGTTAAAACCGACAGACGGGATGGTATCCTTTCAGGGGATGCCCGTATCCTGCGAGGAATACAGGTCGGCCCTGGGATATCTGCCGCAGGATTTCGGGTACTATCCCGACTTTACCGGACTGGATTTCCTCATGTATATGTCCCTTTTAAAAGGGCTGAACAGGCCGTCAGCCCGGAACAGGTGCAGAGAAGTTCTGGTGCTGACGGGGCTGGAAGGAATGGGGAAGAAAAAAATCAAGACATATTCCGGCGGCATGAAACAGCGCCTCGGCATCGCCCAGGCACTGCTGAACCGTCCGAAGCTGCTCGTTTTAGACGAGCCGACCGCCGGCCTTGACCCGAAGGAACGGGTACGTTTCCGCAATCTGATTGCGGATCTGGGAAAAGAAAACATCGTCCTGCTTTCGACCCATATTGTATCAGACGTGGAAGAAATCGCCGACAGGATACTGATCATGAAAGAAGGACGGTTAATCTTTAACGGAACAGAGGACGCCATCGGGGAGAAACTGGAAGACTTTTATCTGGAACAATTTGAGGAGGATGGAGATGAGGCATTTTTGGGGACTGACAGGATATGAATATAAGAAACTGCTGAAGAAAAAGATGGTCTGGATTACACTGGCGATCCTGTGTGCAGGTGCCGTGTACGCTGTATTATACCCTTTCTTCAGTATGTCAGTATCCAGCGGAGGAACAACATACACATACGCTGAGATACAGGAAAATGACCGCAACACGGCGAAAGATTTTAACGGGAAAATGATTGACGGCAGCATGATGAAGGAACTGGACAGCAGGGACCAGTCAGCAGACCGTGACGTCCCGGACGATATGAGGGTTTTCGCCATATCAATCGGGTCGAATGGAGCCATAAATTATCAGGAAGACAGAATTTTTGATTTCAAAGAGGATATTTACGGGATCAGAGACCAGGTACTTGAGAACCGCTGGGAGGCCGGACATTTATCCGAGGGGGAAATCAAAGAGCTGAGGAAGAAAAATGAGAAACTTAAAACGCCTTTCACCTATCATTATGCGGCGGGCTATAAGAATATCATCAATCTCGCGGATATCATCGCTATCATGCAGACACTGTTCATTGCCATATGTATACCGTTGATTTTTTCGGAAGAACACAACAGGAAAACGGCACAGATTTCACTGTGTACAAAATACGGGAAAAATGTATTGTTCGGGGCGAAGATATTTACTGGGATTTCATTTTCAGTCATAACAACAATAGCCTTGTTTCTCTGTATACTAATACCGGCAGCGGCGTGTTATGGGACAGAAGGAATCCGTACACAGGTACAGGTGTTTTACCCCTTCCTTTCATGGGATTTAAACATGGGGGAAATGCTGCTGGTCCTGCTTGGATTATGGATTGCGGCGGCGGTTCTGCAGAGTGCCTTTGTTATGTTTCTTGCTGAGAAATGCAGGAACAACACGGTGCCGATGGCGGTCATGGTGGGGATACTGATATTTACGTCATTCTTCAATATACCTGCACAGCATAAAATATTAGCCCAGATATGGGCATATGTTCCCGTAAACATGATGAGACTGCCGGATGCATTCGGGGACATGATGATATCCGCATTCGGAAAATATTACGGCGTATGGCAGTCCGCACCTTTATTTTACCTTATTCTCAGTGCGACTGCAGTTTTTGCAGGCAGCAGAATCTACTGCAGATTTCAGGTAAAAGAAAAATAGGGGCTACCTTCTGCGGATAATCTGGATCATAAAATACGCCATCGGACCAAACACCATAAGCAGTGATACGGCTGTAAACCAGACGGGCAGCGGCCTGGCGAAGGAACTGTTTATCGTAATGAATGAAAAAGTAAGCACTATAACGAATCTTAATGTGACAATCATATTTTTCAGGAGGGCGTAAATCCGGTACTTGTTTTCGGATGTGATCGTCACCCCGGTATTCCATACTTCGGGATGCTGTTCTAAAGCACCGATAAAAAGATACAGTAAGACAGACGCGACAGGGCAGAATAGAAGTTCATATTTGCCGCCCCAGCGGTCGATTTCGCCGGCACCGTTGAAGTGTGCCGGTATCCGGTCCGGGAACTGCCCCCATCTGATGATGAGATATACAAACGTTCCGATCAGTATAATCCGGGACAGAATAGTCAGGAGTCTGTGGTATCTGGTTGTGGGAACTTCGATGTTTTTTTTCATAAAGAATACCACCTTTCGAATAAAATGCTTAAAAATTGCAACAGATATAACTTCATTATATATTCAGGACCGGAATAGTCAATAAATCCGTGGAAAATAATTGCTAATTCCCCGGATTCACGTTATACTTACAGAGTATCGGACTAAGCGGTAACAAAAAGGAGATTTATGAATGAAGTTAGGTGAAAAGCAGATATTAACTGTTGTAAAAAAAGTAGATTTCGGAGTATATCTGGGGAGTGACGAAGAGCGTGTCCTGCTCCCGAAAAAACAGGTGCCGGAAGACATTGAGGCAGGTGACCCGATAGAGGTCTTTTTATACAGGGATTCAGACGACAGGATGATTGCGACAACACATGAGCCGAAGATTATGCTCGGACAGCTGGCGGTTCTGGATGTTGTGGATGTAGGAAAACTGGGGGCGTTTCTTGACTGGGGGCTGGAGAAGGATCTGTTCCTGCCGTTCAAGGAACAGACCGCGAAAGTGCAGAAAGGGGACAAGTGCCTTGTTTCTCTTTATATTGACAAGAGCAGCCGCCTTTGCGCGACGATGAAAGTATATCACATGCTTTCAACAGATTCCCCTTATAAAAAGGATGACAAAGTAAGTGGGATTATTTACGATACCAGCGATGAATTCGGCGTATTCGTAGCAGTTGACAGCCAGTACTCTGCGCTGATCCCAAAGAAGGAAGTGTATGGCAGCCTGAAGGTGGGAAGCGTGGTTGAGGCGCGCGTGAGTGCGGTGAAGGAAGACGGAAAGCTGGACTTAAGTATCCGCGGCAAGATCCCGGAGCAGATGGACAAGGACGCACAGTATATCATGAACGTGATGAAAAGCTACGACGGAGAACTTCCGTTTACAGACAAAGCGGACCCGGAGCGGATCAAAGAAGAATTTGGCATGAGCAAGGCTGCATTCAAGCGTGCGGTAGGGCGTCTGCTGAAAGCCGGCAAGATTGAAATTCTGGAAAAAACCATCCGAATTCGTTAAAAATTCTTGCAATCCCCTTGAAATAAGATATAATAGGGGAGTAAGACGTAGTAGATTGAAAGGAGACTGAGTAAAATGAAAGTACAGAATATTACAGACATAGAGGCATTTTTCAAGGTAGTTGACGCTTGTAAAGGAAGAGTAGAATTAGTGACAGGTGAAGGAGACAGACTGAACCTGAAGTCAAAGCTTTCTCAGTATGTTTCTATGGCAAACATCTTCTCTAACGGCGAGATCCCGGAGCTGGAGATCATCGCATATGAAAAAGAAGATACAGACAAACTGATTGGTTTCATGATCAACGGCGGACAATAAGATCAGGTTGCACATAGGTAAAAGAAGCATATAAGGGCAGTCTCTGAGGGGACCGCCCTTTTTATCATTATAGATAGTTACTGTTCACACCTTTCGGGCGTGCACGGTAAGACTCCCGCCGCGGCAGACGGCGGCAGCAGAGGTGAACAATGGAATTTGCGCATTTACATGTCCATACAGAATATAGCCTTCTGGATGGTTCAAACAAGATAAAAGAATATGTGGCGAGAGTAAAAGAACTGGGGATGAACAGCGCCGCGATCACCGACCACGGTGTTATGTACGGTGTAATTGATTTTTACCGTGAAGCAAAGAGCCAGGGGATCAAGCCAATACTCGGCTGTGAGGTGTACGTTGCGCCGAACTCCCGGTTTGACAGGGAGATTACCGGGGGCGAGGACCGCTACTACCATCTGGTCCTGCTCGCGGAGAATAATACAGGGTATGCCAACCTGATGAAGATTGTTTCAAAAGGTTTTGTGGAGGGGTACTATTACAAACCACGTGTCGACAAGGCGCTTCTTAAGGAGTACAGTGAGGGGATCATTGCTTTGAGTGCCTGCCTTGCAGGAGAGGTGCAGAGGTATCTCACGAAGGGACTTTATGAAGAGGCGAAGAATTCCGCGCTGGAGTATCAGGAGATCTTCGGAAAAGGAAATTATTTTCTGGAGCTTCAGGACCACGGAATCCCGGACCAGGCTCTGGTCAACCAGCAGCTTCTCAAGATGTCCCAGGAGCTGGACATCGACCTGGTGGCGACGAATGACGTGCATTATACCTATGCGGAGGATGAGAAACCACACGACATCCTGCTCTGCATCCAGACTGGGAAAAAACTGGAAGATGAGAACCGGATGCGCTACGAGGGCGGGCAGTACTATGTGAAGTCCCCTGAGGAGATGGCACGTTTGTTCCCATATGCGCTTCAGGCGCTGGATAATACGCAGCGTATCGCGGACCGCTGCGAGGTGGATATTGAGTTCGGCGTGACAAAGCTGCCGAAGTATGATGTGCCGGACGGCCTGACATCATGGGAATACCTGAACAAGCTCTGTTTTGAAGGTCTGGACAAGCATTATGGTAATCCGTCGGATGAACTGAAAGAACGCCTGAAATACGAGCTTAACGTCATAAAGAACATGGGATATGTGGATTATTTCCTGATCGTATGGGATTTCATTAAGTATGCGAAGGACAATGGGATTGCGGTAGGACCGGGGCGTGGGTCAGCCGCCGGAAGTATTGTTTCCTACTGTCTGGAAATCACGAACATCGACCCGATCCGCTACCAGCTGCTGTTTGAGCGATTCCTGAACCCGGAACGTGTATCCATGCCCGATATTGACGTGGATTTCTGTTATGAAAGACGACAGGAAGTCATAGACTATGTGGTACGCAAATACGGTAAGGACCGGGTGGTACAGATTGTTACATTCGGTACGCTGGCTGCCCGGGGCGTCATCCGGGATGTAGGGCGTGTCATGGACCTGCCGTATGCGTTTGTAGACACAATTGCGAAAATGATCCCGACAGAACTGAACATCACGATTGATAAAGCACTGAAAATGAACCCGGAGCTGCGTAAGACTTATGAGACGGATGAACAGGTGAAGTACCTGATCGATATGTCCAGACGTCTGGAGGGACTGCCCAGGCACAGCTCCATGCACGCGGCCGGAGTCGTGATCAGCCAGAAATCGGTCGATGAATATGTGCCGCTGTCCCGGGCACAGGACGGTTCCATTACGACACAGTTTACGATGACGACCCTGGAAGAACTGGGACTATTGAAGATGGACTTCCTTGGGCTGCGTACGCTGACGGTAATCCAGAATGCCGTACTGATGGCGAAGGACAAATGCCCGGATCTGGATATGGATAAGATTGATTATAACGATAAGGATGTGCTGGATTACATCGGGACGGGGAAGACAGAAGGAATTTTCCAGATAGAAAGTGCCGGGATGAAGAGCTTCATGAAGGAACTGAAGCCCCACAGCCTTGAGGATATCATAGCCGGTATCTCACTGTACCGTCCGGGGCCGATGGATTTCATCCCGCAGTATATCCGCGGGAAGAATGACGCAGGTTCAATCACGTATGACTGCCCGCAGCTGGAGCCGATTCTGGCACCAACCTACGGCTGTATCGTGTATCAGGAACAGGTTATGCAGATCGTGCGTGATCTGGCGGGATATACGCTGGGACGGAGTGACCTGCTGCGACGTGCCATGTCCAAGAAAAAGGGCGATGTCATGCAGAAGGAGCGGCAGATATTTGTGCACGGAGATCCTGAAAATGGTGTTCCGGGCTGTATCGCGAACGGCATTGACGAAAAAACGGCGAACAAAATCTACGATGAAATGATCGATTTTGCAAAGTATGCATTTAACAAGTCCCATGCGGCGGCATATGCGGTAGTTGCCTACCAGACTGCGTTTTTGAAATATTACTATCCGGTTGAATTTATGGCCGCACTTATGACATCCGTGATTGAAAACCCTCCGAAAGTGGCAGAATATATCTATGCCTGCCGCCAGATGGACATTAAGATCCTGCCGCCGGATATTAACCGTGGTGTGGCGAATTTTTCAGTGGACGAGGGTAATATCCGTTATGGCCTTGCAGCCATTAAGGGTGTCGGGAAGCCGGTCATAGAAGCGATTGTCGCAGACAGGGATGAGTTCGGAGCGTTTAAGAATCTGGAAGATTTTATCAGCAGGCTTTCTGTAAAAGAAGTCCTGAACAAGCGTATTATTGAGAACTTTACTAAATCTGGGGCGCTGGACAGTCTGGGCGGCACAAGAAAACAGTTTATGAGTATTTATATTCAGATTGTGGACCATGTCAACCAGGAAAAGAAATATGCTATGACAGGGCAGATGACACTTTTCGACCTGGTAGATGACGAGCAGAAGAGTGAGTTTGAAATCAAGCTTCCAGATGTGGGAGAGTATTCTAAGGAAAACCTCCTGGCCTTTGAGAAGGAAGTACTCGGAATCTATATCAGCGGACACCCGCTGGAAGAGTACGAGGAGAAGTGGAGGAAGTCTATCTCTGCGACGACGGCGGATTTCCAGCCCGATGAGGAGACCGGAAAGACGAAGGTTCATGACGGGGCGCGGGAGATCATCGGCGGTATGATTACGGATAAGACGGTGAAGCATACGAGGACGAACCAGATGATGGCCTTCCTGACGGTCGAGGACCTGCTCGGTACCGTGGAAGTTGTAGTATTTCCGAGAGATTTCGAGAAAAACCGTGTTCTGCTGGAGGTAGATAATAAGGTATTTGTGAAGGGAAGAGTTTCCGAAGAGGATGAAAAACCAAGTAAGCTGATCTGTGAGAAGATTATCCCGTTTGAGCAGACAAAGAGGGAACTCTGGATACAATTTCCGAATAAGGCGCAATTTCAGGAGGGTGAGCAGATCATGTATGGATATCTGGCTGACTCTGAAGGCGACGATGAGGTGGTAGTGTACTGTCAGGAAGAGCGGGCAGTAAAACGGCTTCCGAGGAACCGGAATATCAGTATCAATTCGCAGATATTAGGCAGATTAATGAACCATTACGGTGAAAAGCGGGTAAAAGTGGTAGAAAAACCTATTGAAAACCATATATAAATAGGTTAGAATAATACCCGAAGTGTTAAAATTTAAGCAAACTGTAATGTGCAGTTGTATTGCACATCGATCCACGACAGACAAAAGCAGAGTGCTTGAGTGTGAACTTTATGATTAGGTAGGTATTTTTTAAGAAAGGTGGATATGAACATGGCAGAAACAAAAGCAAAAAAGGAACTTATCCTGGACGAGATTGAAGATCAGATTCGCACAATCGGAGTTCTGACCAGTGGTGGAGATGCCCCTGGAATGAATGCGGCTATCCGTGCCGTTACGAGAACGGCTCTTTCCAAGGGATTGAAGGTTCGTGGAATCAGAAGAGGATATCATGGTCTTCTGAAAGAGGAAATTATAGATTTATCCGCCCGTGATGTATCTGATACAATTCAGCGCGGAGGTACCATCCTTCAGACAGCACGCTGCCAGGCAATGCGTACAGAAGAGGGACAGCAGAAAGCCGCTGCTATCTGTAAGAAATATGGAATCGACGGACTTGTCGTAATCGGTGGAGACGGTTCTTTCGCCGGTGCCCAGAAGCTGTCACATCTGGGAGTCAATACAATCGGCCTTCCGGGAACGATTGATCTGGATATTGCCTGTACAGACTATACAATCGGGTTTGACACGGCTGTGAATACTGCAATGGAAGCGATTGATAAAGTACGTGATACGTCTACATCTCATGAAAGATGCAGTATCATCGAGGTTATGGGACGTGACGCAGGTTATCTGGCACTGTGGTGCGGTATTGCAAACGGTGCGGAAAGAATCCTGATGCCGGAAGAAAAGGATTATGATGAGGATGCCCTGATTGCTGATATCATGGCGAACAAGAAGCGCGGCAAGAAGAACTATATCATCATCAATGCCGAGGGTGTCGGCGACTCTATCAACATGGCAAAGAGAATCGAGGAAGCAACAGGAATTGAGACAAGGGCAACGATTCTGGGACACATGCAGCGCGGAGGAAGCCCGACCTGCAAGGACAGAGTATATGCATCCACAATGGGGGCAATGGCAGTAGAGCTTCTCTGTGCAGGAAAGACAAACCGTGTTGTAGGATACAAGAACGGTAAGTTTGTAGATTATGATATGGAGGAAGCTCTGTCCATGAAGAAACAGATTCCTGCACATCAGTATGATATCGCAAAAATATTAGCAATCTAGGAGACGAGCGCATTGAGTATGGAATGTAAAAAGACGGCGCCCATCGGTGTATTCGATTCAGGCGTCGGCGGGCTTACAGTAGTACGTGAGATGACGAGGCAGCTGCCCAATGAGAATATCGTGTATTTCGGGGATACTGCCCGCGTTCCATACGGCAGTAAGTCCCAGAAGACGATCATCCGTTTCTCAGAACAGATCATCCGTTTTCTGAAGAAAAAGCAGGTGAAAGCCATCGTTATCGCCTGTAATACCGCCAGTGCGCTTGCGCTGGAGGCCGTCCGGGACGAATTCGACGTGCCGATTATGGGCGTTGTCATTCCGGGAGCACGTGCGGCAGTCGAGGCAACCCACAACCAGAAGGTAGGGGTCGTCGGCACAGACGCCACGGTCCAGAGCGGAATGTATACAAAGATCATCCACGGGATGAACCCTGACGTTACCGTAATAGAAAAAGCGTGCCCCTTATTCGTGCCTCTGGTGGAAGAGGGGTTCAAGGAGCACCATGTAACGCAGGAAATCATTGAACACTATCTGGAATCCATGAAGAATACAGATATCGATGCGATGATCTTAGGATGTACACATTACCCGCTTCTGCGCTCCAAGATCCGCGCCTATATGGGGGATAAGATCCAGATTGTGAATCCTGCCTATGAAACTGCGATGGATTTAAAGAAGCTTCTGGAAGAGCGGGACATGGTAAACGACGGCACAAAGGAACCGTACAGCCGGTACGAGTTTTATGTAAGCGATACGGCGGAAAAGTTCCGCAATTTTGCAAACACGGTGATGCCGTTTGATATATCAGAAACAAATGTAGTGAACATAGAGGAATATTGATGATCTATTTGTACTCATGAACAGATCAGGATATTAGGTGAAGCATATGACAAAGGATGTATTGGTCAGCATATCAGGGATGCACATGGATGTTATTTCAGGGATGACAGATGCGGAAAACGAACCGATAGAAGTCGTAACCCCTGCCAGCTACTATTTAAGAAACGGCAAGCACTACGTCATCTACGAAGAAGTGATGGAGGGTATGCCTGGTACAATCAAAAACAAAATAAAGATAAGTGGGACTGACAGTGTTGAGATCATGAAAACTGGTATATCCAATGCCCATATGATATTCGAGAGAAACAAGAAGAATCTCACTTACTATCAAACCCCTTACGGGCAGATGCTTGTGGGAGTGAATACCAGGAATATGGAAGTCAATGTCACAGACGATAACATTGGTGTCAGTGTTGACTATGAGCTGGATATCAATCATGAACCACTGGCAGACTGCAGTATAAAAATGGAGATATATTCAAAGGGGTCTGACCCCTTTGAGGTCCATTGAATAAAAACAGCCGCAGCTTCTGACTTTTGTCAGATTACTGCGGCTATTGTTTTCCTGTTTTGTCTTATTATTTGTCTTTTTTGAATCGTGCAAAGAATCCCTTCTTTTTCGGCGGAGCTTCAAGCGGACCACGGAGTCCTCTGACAGCAGTTATGTAGATTCCGCTGACTGTTGCTTTTACTTCCTTCTTTACCGGGATCAATGGGAATACCTCAGCATCACACATCAGGGTCATGATCTTTGGACCGACTTTTGCTTTTACGACCGGCACCTTGGTACGTCTTAAATACTTCGGGGTACTCTCGACCACTACACTTGGGAATCCGGCTTCTTTCAGCTTCATCTTACCTTTATCAATGATGAGCATGTTGACATTCTGTGCGGCTGCTTCCATCTGTTCTTTCTGTGCTGCCTGTTTTTTCTCTGCTCTTTTGCCGAAGAAATATAGTACGACTAATGCAATGATCAGAACAACCAGTACAACGAGCATTATCTTTAATCCTAAACTCACGACGAACCCTCCTAAAAATACTCTTTTTCCGCAATTATGCAAATAATATTGTACCATTGTTTGTAGGGAAGTGCAAGCAGTTTGATATCTTTCGGGCTCACAGAATCCCTACTTTCTTTAACAGATATTCCGCATTGGTAGTTTTAGAAACTCCGTTTTTGATTTTATAATCAAAGCAGATTTCCCCGTCAGTATAATGTTCGTTAAAACTGTAATTCACGATACGCCGGAAGGATGCCGAGAGTTTGCAGACCTCCAGATCATGTGTGGTAATCATGCCTGAGATTCCAAGTGCACAGAGCGTCTTGATGACTTCCTCGGCGCCCTTGAGCCTGTCTGCGGAATTCGTCCCCCGGAAAATCTCGTCGATCAGGAATAACTGGCATGTGCCCGCCTTTGCCGCATCGATAATCTTCTTAATGCGTTTTAGTTCTGCATAAAAAGTAGAGATTCCTTCCGTCAGTTCATCGGCAATACGCATGGAGGTGATGACGTTCATGGGGGTAAAGGTCATCTGCTGTGCACACACGCAGCTTCCCGCATTTGCCAAAATCATGTTAATGCCTGCTGTCCTCATGAAAGTAGTTTTCCCGGACATGTTGGAACCGGAGATAATGAAGATGTGGTTATCGAGGTTCAGGTCATTGCACACCCTCTGCGTATTATTGAGCAGCGGGTGCCCCATGCCGCGGGCTTCGAGGATATTTGGATGTGCAGATATTACGGGGATACAGGAAGTACTTAAGCAGCGCGGCAGATTGGAAAAGCTGATCAGACTTTCCAGTTCCCCTAACGCGGCAAACCATGATTCGGTGGAAGCACCGTGTTCCTGTTTCCAGCGGTCAAGGTCAAAAGCATTTTTATAATCCCATAGGAAAAGAATATTCAGTATGGTCCTGACGATCCCGTTCTGACACTGGCTGATATTGCCGGATATTCTGGAGAGACTGTGGATCGCCTCCTGCGCGGAGGACACAACGGCCTGAATCTGTTTAAGTTTTTCGGAATGAAAATTGTATCCGGCAATCTCCTGAATCATATCATCATAACGTGCAATCTTATATGGAAGCTTCAGCATAATTCCGAGATACCGGTTGATTTTCGAGAAACCAACAGACCATATAAGCAGCTGAAAGATCATCATTACACCTGCGGCAGCCGAAATAAGAGTGTCTCTGGTCAGCAGGGAGAGGAGAACGGCTGTAATGGTCAGTATGCGTGACAAAGAGGCCAGCCATTTTACGGGCATGCCTTCTATAAAATGTTTCTGGCCCTGTAGTTCGGAAATGAGTTCCGGAAAGGATGCATCGATGCCGATTTTAGAAGACAGGTATTCGATCTGGCTGGTCCATGCATAGTCGCTGCCAAGCTCCGAAACAGCCTCCTGCCGTTCCCGGATTTCCTCGTTTGAAAATCCGGGGGAGAGCAGGTCACTGGCGAGCCGCTGCCTCCCATAATAAGTGTTCGTACTATTCAGGTATTGGAAAAGAGAATTCCTTCCGACAATGTCCAGATCGGATGAATAGTCATGGTTATAATCGATAAATTCTTTGCCTGTATCCTCGAAGGAACACCAGCCGCCCGTAATCCGGCTGATATTCTTTTTCGCAATGCGTATAAGCCCGGCTTCATGCCCGGCACGCTCAAGTTCCCTGATATGATACAGGTGGGATAAAATAAAAACTATGATTTCAGCACATAACAAAAGAAGCAGTTTAAGGGGGAAATGATTTGTCCATACCTGATAAACCGTGATGCCGCACATCACGATCCAGATTACCTTGAAAATGCCGATGATATTTGCCGTTCTATTATATTCTGCCAGAGCGGCTTCTCTTCTCTTGATCTCGGTTTCTAAACACTGCTGCATAAATGACTGCCTCCTGTAATTTTTGTACTCCAAATTTATAATATGATACCCTTTTTGGGAGATATAATCAAGTTTCATCCTTAAGCTGATAATTTGGGGTTACTTTTCGCCTGAGAAAATAGTATAATCATATAAGTTACATACAGATAAAGAAGGAGTTTTAATTTTATGGCAGAAACATTATGGAATGGATTGGTTACATCTTATCATTTCGTCATGGACAATCTATTCATTATCAATATTTTTCTTTCTCTGATCATTATTTTCTTTCAGCGCCGGAATCCACAGACCGTGTGGACCTGGCTCCTTCTGCTCTACTTTATCCCGATTCTCGGATTCTTCCTCTATCTGGTGATTGGTCAGGATTTTCACAAGAGCAGGATGTTTAAGGCAAAGGAGATAGAAGGGGAGTTAAAATATGCCGTCAGGCGGCAGGAGGAGACGATATACCGGAAAAAGCTGAGGCTGGCGAATCCGGAGATGGCGAGATTTAAGGATCTGATCCTTTATAATCTGGAGGCGGGAGAAGCCGTTTTAACGGATAACAATGATGTGCGCATCTATACGGATGGCAAAGAAAAGTTCCGTGCGCTGATTGACGAGATGAAGCAGGCAAAACGCTACATCCATATGCAGTATTACATTATCCGCAACGACGAGCTGTGGAGGGAAATTGAACCTGTGCTGATCCAGAAAGCAAAAGAGGGGGTTGAGGTCAGGGTCCTGTTCGACAGTATGGGATGCCGCACCATGCATAATAAAGACTGGGAACGCCTTGAAAAAGGCGGTGTACAGGTTGCGGAGTTCTTTCCTGCGCTTTTAGGGCAGCTGCAGCTTCGTGTAAATTACCGCAACCACAGGAAAATCGTTGTCATTGACGGACGTGTTGGTTTTGTGGGCGGCTTTAATGTGGGAAGGGAATATCTGGGGCTGGATAAAAAGTTTGGTTACTGGAGAGACACACACCTGTGCATAGAGGGGGCGGCGGTTACATCTCTGGCCGTGCGTTTTGTTCTGGACTGGAATTATGCGGCAAAAGAGAACCTGTTTGTGCAGGACCATTTGTTTGAGATTCCCGACTATGTGAGAAACGGGCATGACCCGGTCCAGATCATTTCAAGCGGCCCTGACTCGCAGACGAAGACGATACACGATAATTACCTTCGCCTGATTCATAGTGCAAAGGACCATGTATATCTGCAGACCCCGTACCTGATTCCGGATGATTCAATACTGGATGCGCTGAAGATTGCAAGCCGTTCAGGAATCGACGTGAGGATCATGGTTCCCTGCAAGCCGGACCATCCATTCGTTTACTGGGCAACATATTCCTATCTCGGCGATATGGTAGCGGCTGGGGCGAAGTGTTATGTATACAATAACGGTTTTTTACATGCGAAGACATTGAGTGTAGACGGAATGGTGGCATGTGTGGGAACCGCAAACATGGATATCCGCAGCTTTGGACTGAATTTCGAAGTGAACGCGGTGGTTTACAGCGAAAGAACCGTGCAGCGCCTTGAGAGGGCTTTTGAAAATGATATGACAAAATGTACCCATGTTACACGCAAGGTATATGACCAGAGAGGACTTGTCATCCGGGTGAAGGAACAGTTCTCAAGACTGCTGTCTCCTCTACTGTAGAAATGGTTTATTTTGGACGTTTATTTTGGCCAAACGTGAAAAGTCTATGAAATCCCTTTCCATAAGGAGTAAAATGTGATATAATGCTCGCACTTAGCGTGGTTCTTACACGCTTAGTAAGACATATACCTAAATACTTAACGAGGTATTTCACGAGTTTAGTATTTATGGTACAACGGTAAAGTATGCAGAAATGGAAACTGCATGAATAAAGTGAAGATAACATGAGGTGAAAGAATGAAGAAAAGAATTTTGGCACTGACATTGAGCGTTCTGATGGCAGCGTCTCTCGCAGGATGCAGCAAGCAGCTCTCAAATGAATATATAACGGTGAAGCAGTATGACGGTCTTGAGGTTGCGAAAGTAGAGACTGCCGAGGTGACGGATGAGAATGTTGAAAGCGTGATCCAGACGAATCTGGGAACATCCGCAGCAGACGGCGGAATCACGGACAGGGCGGCTGAGAACGGGGACAGGGTCAATATTGATTATGTCGGAAGCGTGGATGGAACAGAGTTTGAAGGCGGCAGTGATAAGGGATCAGTACTCGAACTCGGATCTGGCAGCTTTATCGGCGCGAATGGAGACTATAAAGGATTTGAAGAACAAATCGTCGGACACAAATCAGGGGATGAGTTTGATATCACTGTAAAGTTCCCGGCAGATTACCAGAATGCAGATATGGCTGACAAAGTAGCTGTATTTAAGGTTACCTTAAACGGAATCGTTCCGGAACTGACAGATGACTGGGTAAAGAAAAACAGTGAAACATCCAAGACTGTAGAAGAATATAAAAAAGAGATCAGAAAACAGCTGGAAGATAATAACAAAGAGAGCATGGAGAACACCCTGCAGAACAATGCACTGGAAGCGATTGCGGACCAGGTAGAAGTGAAGAAATACCCGGACGGGGCCCTCGATGAGCAGATCAATTCCATCAAAGAATATTATACGAACATGGCAGCAGCCTATGGCATGGAATTTAAAGACTTCGTTGAGCAGGCCATGCAGATGACCGAGGAAGATTTTGACAAGCAGGCAAAAGAAGCTGCGGAGACAGCATTAAAGAGAAAACTGGCCTGTGAATTGATTGCCGAGAAGAAGAACCTGGAGCCGTCTGACAAGGAATATGAGGAACAGATTGCCGAATATGCGGAAAACGGACAGTATGAAAGTGTAGAGGATTTTAAAGAACAGGTCGGAGAAGACACTGTGAAAAATGCAATCCGCCAGCAGAAGGTTGGAAAATATCTGGCAGACAACTGTGTTCAGGTGGAACAGAGCGACAGCAGCACCGAGACAGCGAAGTAAAGGTTAAGAAAATTTAAGTCAAAGACAAGGGGCCCGTTACGGAAGAAAAGACGTGAACGGGTCCTTTTTATGCTATTACAGCATGATTCGACATAATTCTGCAAATAGCGACATAGTAATTTACAAATAAAGTCCTTGCTTTTAGGGAATAAATCCCAGTATTATGGATAAAATAACCATATACACAAAGTAAAGGAGGAAAACAGGACATGCAGAAAGTTCAGATTTGTTTTCGCCAGCCAGAAGATATTACTGAGTTTGTGGATATTATGAATCAGTGTGAATACGATGTCGATCTTAAAAGCGGGAAAAATATAGTAGATGCAAAATCCATTTTAGGTGTAATAGCAATCAGCAAAGCCGACCATGTCGAGCTTGTCATCCACAGTGATGATTGTGGAGAACTGCTGGATAAGATTCAGGCGTATGTACGGAAAAGGAACGCTGCCTGAGAAAGACAGCGGGCCTGACGGTGAAAAATTCAGGGCGGACGAAAAGTAAAGGAAGAAAGCCGGTATTCTGGAAAGACCAGAAGCCGGCTTTCTTAGCGCTTTCACGCAGGTATCTATTTTTGCAGGCAGCCATCAGTTATGAAAAATGGATTCATCAGCATTTTGTGAAATACATGGAAATCCCCTGCCCGCCCCCGATGCACATGCTGATCATGGCATCTTTTTTATCGGTACGCATTAATTCATACAGCACCTTTACGGTCAGGACTGCTCCGGTGGCCCCGATTGGATGTCCGATAGAGATTCCGCCCCCGTATATATTGACTTTCTCCATATCAAGCCCCAGATCTCTGCTTACGGCGTATGCCTGACTTGCGAAGGCTTCGTTGATCTCAAACATGTCGATATCCTTCAGGCTGATGTGAAGCTTCTCTGCCAGCTGCTCACTTGAGAATTTCGGGGAATATCCCATCAGTTCGGCATCGAATCCGGCAACGGTATAGCCCTCGATCTTCAACTTCGGCACGACTCCCAGCTCCTCTGCTTTTTCCTTCGACATAACGACAACCGCGGCTGCACCGTCATTCAGGCTGGAAGAATTGCCAGCGGTTACGGTCCCGTCCTTTACAAAGCAAGGCCGCAGCTTTGCCAGCTTCTCGATAGTCTGACCGTCTCTTGGCCCCTCGTCCGTATCAAACACGGTTACATTCCCTTTCCGGTCTTTCAGTTCTACGGGCAGGATTTCATCCTTGAATTTGCCCTCTTTTATGGCGGTACATGCCCGCTGGTGGCTCTGGAGTGAGAAAGCATCCTGTTCTTCACGTGAAACGTGATACTCTGTGGCTACGTTTTCTGCGGTAACACCGTTGTGGTTACCGTCCATCGGCCATGTGAGGATGTCAATGACCCCGTCCTCGAAGGTTTTGTGTCCCATGCGGGCTCCCCAGCGGGCGTCTTTTACATAGTACGGCAGCTGGGATATGCTCTCTGCCCCGCCTGCAACAACGACATCGGCGAACCCGGTCTGGATTTCCATGACAGCGTCGGCGATAGCCTGCAGGCTGGAACCACACTGTCTGTTGACTGAATAGGCAGTCGTTTCTTTCGGCATGCCTGCTTTCAGGCTGATGGCCCTTGCAACGAAGCCATTTTCGGCTATCTGTCCGACCTGTCCGATAATTACTTCGTCGACATCGGATGGCTGGATGCCTGCACGGTTTACGGCCTCTTTTACAACCATTGCGCCCATATCGATAGCGGACAAATCCTTCAGGCTCCCTCCGAAACTTGCGACAGGAAGACGGACCCCGCTGACAATAACAACATCTTTAAAATGATTCATGGCAAAATCTCCTTTCTATGAGTGTCAGACGATCATACCGCCGCCGACATTGATGACTTCAGAAGTGATATATGCGGCATCATCAGATGCCAGAAAAGCGACCATATTTCCTACATCGGACGGTTTTCCCGCATAACCCATCGGGATCCTGCCCATCATGCTGTCCCATGCGGCTCCATCGTTGACTTCCTTTAATTTTACGGTCATATCTGTCTCGATAAAGCCGGGGCAGATAACATTGCAGGTAATTCCTTTTCTTGCATTTTCTCTTGCAGCAGTCTTTGTCAGGCCGACAACACCGGCTTTTGCTGCCGCGTAGTTAGCCTGGCCGATGTTGCCAAGCCAGCTGCCGGAGGAAATATTGATGATTCTTCCGGAACCTTTGCCACGCATGTATTTCACGGCCTCCTGAGTTCCGTAAAAGGTTCCGGTCAGGTCGACGGCGATAACCGTATCCCAGTTTTCGGCGGGCATTTTATGGAGCATTCCGTCACGGTTGATGCCCGCATTATTGACCATGATATCCAAAGTGCCATAAGTATCGATAGCAAACTGGACCAGAGCCCTGACTTCTTCCTGCTTTGCGACGTTTACGGGGAATGCGCAGGCCGTGCCTCCTGTGCTGCGGATCTCAGACACGGCATCATCGGCAGGTGCCATGTCGGCAACTACGACCTTTGCCCCTTCCTCCGCAAGTTTTACGGCAATCCCTTTTCCGAGACCGCGTCCTGCTCCTGTTACGATAGCAACTTTGTCTTTTAAGCGCATAGATAAATCCTCCTTTATGATTGATTGGTATGAATGAAATCCCTGAGTCCAAAAGGCCCGTTTTCACGGAAGATGGCAGGATTCATTTCCTTTAGGTCAGGGCTTATAATTGGTTTAAATTCCATGAGGTCAAGAATCTGCGTCTGCAGGTCTATGCCGGGAGCTGTCTCGGTCAGGACAAGTCCTTCCGGGCGCAGCTCAAAAACAGCCCTTTCTGTTATGTAATGCATTTTCTGGTGCTTGCCGCGTGCAATATTTCCGTTATATGAAATCTGCTGAATCTTGTTTACAAATTTGATGAGGGAGCCTTCCCTGTCAATATGGAGCCTGTCCCCCTTAAAAGAGCACTCCAGTCCTTTCCCGGTGAATGAGGAACAGAAGACGACATGCTTTGCATTCGTTGTGATGTCGATGAAGCCGCCGGCCCCGGTCGGGTTCGGCCCAAGTTTTGTGGCATTTACATTGCCGTCACTGTCCACTTCCCCGGCGCCCATGTAAGTCACGTCCACGCCGGCCCCGTTGTAGTAATCGAACTGGTCGTCATGTCTGAGGAGGGCAAAATTATTTTTGGCAATGCCAAAATCAATCCCTCCCATCGGGATTCCACCGTAGATACCGGATTCTACGGTGATTGTAACGTCATCATCAATCTGTTCTTCCGCGATAATCGGACCGACCACATCGTTTGGTATTCCGGTCCCTACATTGAGGACATCGTTTTCGCGAAGCTCCATCAGTGCCCTCCTCCCGATTACTTTGCGGACCGTCAGCGGGAGTGCATCGGAGTTATCGGCTGGGACTTTGATATCACCGCAGTATGCCGGGTCAAAGGCAAAACTGTGTGTCTGCCGGTGGTCTTCCTCCGGGTTTGGGCACATGACGACGGCGTCGATAAAAATACCCGGGACCGTCACTCGTTTACAGTGGAGCGTTCCCGATTTTACTTTATACTTGGCCTGCGCGATTACCGTGCCGCCGAACTTCTTACACGCCATCACGGCGGAGAAGACTTCCAGATTCATAGCTTCTTCATCTGTCGTCAAATTGCCGGCTTCGTCTACATATGTCCCCCGGATGATACAATAGTCAAGCGGGATTGGTTTGTAACGCATATACTCTTCGCCGCCGATGGTAACGACATCTGTGATATCAGGGGCGGACCTCGTAATTTCGTTCATTTTTCCACCGTCGATGCGCGGATCAATGAAGGTTCCCAGACCAACCTTTGTGATCTTGCCCGGTTCTCCTCCCGCCATGCTGCGGTACAACTGTGCGAACTGGCCCTGGGGGATGCAGTAGGCAAGGATTTTATTGCCGGCGATCAGTTCCATCATCTTCGGCTGTAGTCCCCAGTGCCCGCCAATGATGCGGTACAGCATTTTTTCGTGGGCAAAATGCTGTATCCCACGGTCGCGGTCGCTCTGCCCGCAGGAATGGACGAGTGTAAGGTGGTTCGGGCTTCCTGTTTCGAGAAAGCGTTTTTCCACGGCTTTTAGGATTGTCTCGGATGCAGAGACGAGCGTCATGCCTATGGTGGCGATGGTACTGCCGTCCCGGATCATGGCAGCGGCTTCATCTCCGGTTACAAATACAGGTTTCCTCATAGTTTTAACCTCCTGGTTTAGATAAAAGTAAAGTTTTAATAGTTCTTTTGTCTACCTTCCCGTTCGGGGTGACGGGGATTTCATCCAGAATAAGGACTCTGGCCGGAATCTTATACTTTGCAATTCTGCCGCCTAACTCTTTTTGAATGGATTCCTCCGTGAGAATCATACCGGGCAGTGATTTTACGACCGCTGCGGCAACTTCGCCGTAGATCTCATCCGGGATGCCGACAACTGCGGTGTCTTCGACTCCTTCTATTTTGTAGATTTCGTTTTCCACATCAAAACTCCAGATCTTTTCCCCGCCGCGGTTGATCATATCCTTTTTCCGGTCGACAACGAAGAGGTATCCTTCTTCGTTGAAATATCCGAGGTCTCCTGTCCCGAGCCAGCCATCCTTCAGGGAAGGGGTGTCCGTCTTATAGTAGGAATCCAGAACGACGGTTCCGGATATCCAGATCTCACCGACAGCGCCGGGCGGGAGTTCTGCTCCGGCATCGTTTAAGATTCGGAAGCAGGTGCCGGGAATCGGAAGACCTGAGGAACCGATAAAGCAGCTAGCCCCGGCGTCCCCGGGAAAAATGGATGCCGGGGAGGTTGTCTCTGTCAGCCCGTAAACGGTGTGGAACGTACTGTGCGGAAGCCATTCATGGATCTGGCGCAGTTTTTCTTTCGGCATATTACTGCTTCCGCAGGCGAATGTCTTTAAACTCGGCAGATGCGGGAAATGTCCGGATTCAGCAAGCAGCATGGAAAATACTGTCGGTGAGGCATGCAGAAAAGTGACATTATGCTCTTTCACGCAGGTTAGTACCCTGCCGGCATTGAAATACTTATGGAGGTACAGTGTTCCGCCGGCATATACAAAGAGGCCTAGCAGAGCGACCAGCCCTGTGATGTGGTAAATCGGGATCGGGATGATGGAAACATCCTTTTCTGTAATGTGTAAGACTTTCTGATAGGAGACAACCGCATGCATGATGTTATAATTTTTGATTACCACACCTTTGCTCTGGGATGTTGTCCCGGAAGTAAACATCAAAAGGGCGGTATCTTCCCTTGTATCTGCCGGCATTTCGGGAACAGCCTCTTTTGATGTGAATTCCGAAAAACCATACCCAGCCTCCTGGTTACCGGACTTCAGGACGAAGATACCGTTGTTTTCACAGCGGGAAAACCAGCTATAGAAATCCTCATCGCAGATGATATGGCTTACATCGGACTTTGATACCAGTGAATTCACTTCCTGCTCTTTATATTTCGTCGGCAGGGGGATAGTCACGGCCCCTATTCTGATCAAAGAAAGAAATGCGACGCAGAACTCAAGGCTGTTGTACAGCATCAGGGCGACCCGGTCTTTATAACCGACATGGCATTCGCTGATCAGATAAGAGGAAAAGCCGTCCACATACTTTTTTAAGCAGGAATAACTGCATGTGCGCCCGTAATGATCTATAATGGCTGTCTTATCCGGATATAACCCGGCGGTATCTGACAGAGCTTCGTATAGATTGTGTGGTATATCAGGGAAGGTTTCGATTTCCCGGCCACTTTTAAGTTTCTGTTGCGTTAACTGAAAGGAAATTAAATCTTTCCAGAGTTCAGTCCCACGGTACATAAATGAACCTCCTTTTAAAGAAAACGGTTGCGTTACAATCTAATCTTATTTCAGAATGTTTTCAAAGTCAATAGAGTAAAAATACACAAAAATATATGGAAAAAATATAATAAGTGCACAAAATAATCTGAATATTTCCGGCATTACAAAACAAAACACTTGTATATCTCGAATGTTCAGATAAATGCGAAAGAAAACAAAGAAACTAAATTAAAAATATGTGAATAGTGCACAAAAATGAAAGACTAAAATGAATTAATTTAACAAAACGAATACTGAAACACAAAAAAATGAAGAGAATCGGTTGATTTTAGAAAAAGTTGATGATATAGTAGAGCCAACACGAGAGAAAACGGTTTCTAAAAATGGATGGTGGTGTTGCAGGAAAATAATGAAAACGATATCTAACAGAAAAGGAGGATGCATTATGAAAAAGTGGATAGTAAAGGCTATCCAGGCAGGGAGTATCGTACTGGACCGTTCCGCGATGACTCACTACAAGGGAAAAGGGGAGCAGATTACAGTTCCTATCTGGTGTGCAGGTGCAACTGACGGAGAACATAAAGTATTGGTTGACACAGGGATACGCGATCTGGAAGAGTACCGCAAGGCGGAGCCGGGGGTTATCCAGACCCCGGAACAGGACACAGTCGCGGCTGTAAGGCGGATTATGGGATGGGAACCGGAGGAGGTTGATATCGTCATCAACACGCACCTCCATTGTGACCACTGCGGAAGCAACGCAAAGTTCCGCAAGTCGAAATTTTACATACAGAAAAAGGAATGGGAGGCAGCATTCGCACCTCTTGTTCCGGAAGTGCCGTTTTATGACAGCTTATGCTACGACAAAAATGCAGTCAACTATTTTCAGTGGGAGTTTTTAAACGGAGATGCGGAGATACTTCCGGGACTTCGGGTGATTACAACGCCGGGGCACACGAGGGGCCACCAGTCAGTACTGTTTCATACAGAAGCGGGCGTTGTGTGTGTATCCGGTGATATCTGTAACGTTGCAGAGAATGTAAATGGGAATCTGGAGCCCAATATTGTTGTAATGGTACCGGAGACGTATGAGAGTTTCCAGAGAATCCGGCAGTCATCACACTATATCCTGCCGGGCCATGAACCGGCGGTTAAGGACGGGGCGGAAACATTTATTCAGGTACTTTAAAACAAAAGAGAAGGAGATCATTTTATGAAGAAGAAAGTATTGGCAGTTTTGCTTGCAGGATTAATGGTATTCGGACTTGCTGCATGCAGCAGCCCGGAAAAGAAAACGGATGAACCAAAAGACGATGCGCAGAAGACAGAAGAACCAGCTGCAAAGTCAGATAAGGACAGCGGCTTCGTAGTGGGATTTTCAAACGGATACTGGGGCAATACGTGGCGTGCGCAGATGGTAGAAGACTTCGAGAACCGTGCCAAAGAGTATAAGGCAGATGGTGTTCTCTCAGATTATATGGTTTCTAATACAAACAGTGATGCAACGGAACAGTTAAACCAGATCAACGCAATGATCGATGCAGGTGTAGATGCGATTATGATCGATGCCGTTTCTCCTACAACGATTAAATCAGCAGTGGAAAAAGCGCAGAAGAAGGGTATCCTGGTAGTAATTGCAAACGATCCGGCCGCTTATGAAGGAACGATCTGTGTCTGCGGAAATAACTACAGCTGGCAGAAAATCCAGGCAGTCTGGATGGCAGAGCAGTTAAACGGAAAGGGCGATATCGTTGAAATCTCAGGTGTTTCAGGCAATGCTGCCGATACTTTAC
This sequence comes from Faecalicatena orotica, assembly GCF_003149245.1. GTDB lineage: Bacteria > Bacillota > Clostridia > Lachnospirales > Lachnospiraceae > Faecalicatena_A > Faecalicatena_A orotica. The sequence goes on from NZ_QGDL01000002.1 coordinate 180,117, forward strand.
GTGTACAGGCAAACAAGGATGTACTTGCAGATTACCCGGATATCAAGATTCTCGGCTCCGCTCCCGGCAACTGGTCAGAGACAGATGCACAGTCTGTCATGACGACATTTTTATCAAGCTATGACAACATCGACGCCGTACTGGCACAGGATGTTATGGGGGAAGGTATCATCAAGGCATACGAAAATGCAGGAAAAGAACCTAAGATTATGACAGGTGACTATACAAAATCATTCTTTACAAAATGGAGCACTATGCCGGACCTTACAACAATCGGCGTTTCTTATGCACCGGGCAGCGCCGTAACAGCACTGGACGTTACGGTACGCCTGCTTCAGGGAAAGACTGTGAAGGAAGACCTTCTTGTAGCAAATCCGATGGACGAAAACATGGTCAATTCGATCATGCTTGACCCGCCGTATGTTGTTACAAAAGACGGAGACCAGAATGCGGCATGGATGGAAGGACTGAACGGAACAAAGGCAATCACTCTGGAAGAAGCAGTGGACCTGCTTAAGGATTCCGCCGATACAGCAGCACTGGACGGATGGCTTACCCAGGAAGAGGTTGACCAGTTCTTTGAATAATAAGTAAATATAGAAATGCTTATAAATGGACTGGCGGACAATGAGGTAAAGTCCGCCGGTCTTTTGTTCATTAAACATAAGGAGGAAATTCGATGGGACTTGCTTTTCGGGATATATCGAAACATTATGGGGCAGTAGTGGCAATAAAACAGGCACAGATGGAGATAGAAGAGGGGGAGGTCAGGGCGATATTGGGAGGAAACGGGTCCGGGAAATCGACTCTGGCGAAGGTGATAGGCGGCCTGATCGGACGTGACAGCGGAGAAATCCTGTTTCAGGGGAAACCTATTGACTTTAAGTCCCCGAAAGATGCGAAAAAGCATCATGTCATTATGACAAGCCAGGAACTGAGCCTTTTTGGAAATCTGACTGTAGAAGAAAATATCTGCATCTGTGATGTCCCGGTGAAGGGGAAATTTACAGACAGAAAGAAACTGAAAGAAGAGGCTGTAACAATCCTGAAACGGATGCATCTGGAATCTCTGCTGGGGAAGAAAGTGGAGGAGCTGGCGGCTAACCAGCAGTATATGGTGGAACTGGCAAAGGCTCTGGTACAGAAACCAAAGATTCTGATTATCGATGAGATTACATCCGCGCTGTACCGGGAAGATGTGGAAATCGTAGATGATATTATCCGGGAGCTTAAGAAAACAGGGTGTATTGTCCTGTTTATTTCTCATCGAATGGTGGAATTGTATGCCATGTGTGACAGTGTAACGATCATGAGGAACGGGGAGACTCTGGGGACTTACCCGATGCAGGAAAAGACTGAAGACGAGCTCCTTTCTCTGATGGTCGGAAGAAAGATCGAATCCTATCATGGTGAAGGAAAGCATCATCAGGGGACGAAGAGGGATGTATTTATACGGGCGAAGCATATTCCGATCCCGTCCTATGGAACGGTAGAAAGCCTTGAGATTGGAAAGGGAGAAATCATCGGTATCGCGGGTCTGCAGGGGCATGGCCAGACAGAGCTGATCAGGGCACTGTATGGTGTTTCAGGGGAAATTGAACTGGAGATCGACGGCAAGGCCCACAAGCTGCATAATGCGAAGCAGGCCGTAGCACAGGGCTTTGCCTTCATTTCCGGTGACAGAGAAAGAGACGGGACATTCCAGGAACGGAATCTGTCTGAAAACATAGCGGCGGTCCAGGAACTGGTTAAACACAAAAAGATCGGTAATGCAAGAGAAATACTGGACAGTTTTCATGTCCGCTATGATAATCCGGGTGAGCTGATCACCTCACTCTCCGGAGGCAACCAGCAAAAAGTGGTGGTAGGCCGCTGGCTCTGTACAAAACCTCGGCTTTTGCTGGTTGACGACCCGACAAAAGGGATTGACGTCAAGGCAAGGGGGGACCTTCATGAGGTATTTGCAGAACTTGCAAAAGAAGGAAATGCCGTAATCATGATATCCAGCGATGACGATGAACTGGTCAGCATCACGTCTATGGCAGAAACATCCAGAGTCATTGTCATGTATGAAGGAAAAGTATCCGCGGTTCTGGAAGGGGATGCGATTAACAGAGAAAATATATCTGCTGCATCTATGCCTGTAAATACGATGCCGCAGGAAGGTGAAAAGAAAAGAGAGGCAGGTGCAGTAGAATGAATAAAGTAAAGAAAGTTGTAACATGGAGTGCGTTTCCCTCCCTGCTGCTTTTTATCGTATTTCTTGCCATTAACGGTGCGATCACAGGAGGGCTGAGCCTGTCATTTTTCCAGTCATTTATTGCGACTAATGCGGCGGCCATCTGCGTGGCAATAGGAGTTACCGCGACCATACTCGTAGCAGGTACGGATATTTCACTTGGTTCGATCGTATCTCTTGTAAATGTAATTATTGTGACCTTGTGTGAAAAGGGTTACTCTGTTGTGGCTGCGGCTTTGATCGCCCTCGGCTGTGCGGTTCTCTGCGGTATGATCAACGGATTCATCATCGGGGTCATGCGCGTCAACCCGCTGCTGACGACTTTTGCGACTTCTACGGCTTTTGCAGGGATTGCGCTGTGGATACTGCCCTACCCCGGAGGCTCGATTGATTTCAGCTTCGCGGACTGGTACAGCAGTAATTTGTTTGGTTTTATCCCCACACCGATCGTCCTGATCCTGATACTGGTACTCATTTGGGTCCTTGTGATGAAACTGCCGGCGGGACTACATCTGTTTGCGCTTGGAAAAGACGTAAAGAAAGCGTATGCGTCCGGCGTGAATGTAGTTGCGCTGAGGTTTTTCGTGCATACGTTTGCAGGGCTGGCCGCGGGTATTGCAGGAATCTGCATCAGCGCAAATACCTGCGCAGGCAGTCCGTCCATCGGGGCGAGCATGAGCATGAATTCCATCGCGGCTGCTGTTATCGGCGGTGTTTCACTGAACGGCGGGACCGGCAACATCTGGGGCGGCATTTTCGGGGCGGCGTTCTTAAGTATCCTTATTTCCATCGTGGTTTCCGCAAACTTAAGCTCCTTTGTCCAGAGTTTTATCCAGGGGCTGATACTTCTGATTGGTGTTGTGTTCTCTATTATTGCGGCGGATAAGGAACTGAAAGCAAAGATAACCGGCGTATTTAAAGGAGGTGCAAAGTAATGGAAAAGATAAAAAAGCTGAACAATCCATATCTTCCCGCGATTGTCGGGAGCATCCTGCTCATGATACTCGGTCAGGTACTGAGTTCCGGTTTTCTGTCCATGAATAATATTTCAAGTATCCTGATGACGGCTTCTATCCTGACAATGGCATCTATCGGGCAGGCAGCAGTCATCATTTCAGGAGACAGCGGGCTGGATATGTCGATTGGTGCAATTATGTCGATGACGGCACTGTTCGGTCCGATGGTGGCTGTAGGAAGTGGTGCACTTTCCTTTGCACTGATGGTTCCGGCTACGATTCTGATGGGGGCGGTCGTGGGACTTTTAAATGGCATTGGTGTGCAGGTATTAAAAGTGGTGCCCCTTGTCATGACGCTGATCATGTCGAGCGTTGTAAACGGATTTTCAATTTTAGTTACGAAGGGGCAGCCGTCTGTCACGGTCAGCCCGGAGCTCCAGAGTATCTCGAGAACGCTTGTCGGCCCGCTGAGAATCCTGCCTACTGTAATTATTATCCTGCTGGTTGTGTTGGAAGTTCTTTTCCTGCGCAGGAGCAGATACGGGAGAAGCCTGTTTCTCGCAGGGAATAACCGGAATGCCGCAAATCTGTGCGGGATCAACAGCCGTCTGGTCATTATACTGGCTTATGTTTTTGCGGGGGCGACCGCAGGGCTGGCGGGGTTAATGCTCGTCGGATACGCGGGCACTGCCCAGATGAACATGGCGAGCAGTTACACAATGCTCTCTGTCGCAGCAGTCGTAATAGGCGGGACAAAACTGACAGGAGGAAAGGGAACATTTATCGGCGGCGCGCTTGGATCACTGGTGCTGATCCTGATTACAAATATCCTTCAGGCGCTCAACATGGCAGCAGGGTTAAGGTCTCTGATACAGGGGATTATCCTGATTGCAATTCTGATGGTTAACAGCAGGGCGCCGAAACTTCGTCAATAAAGTTGGAAAATGGAGCCATAAAGTAAGAAAATGGTTGATTTTGCGGGGATATTAGCATAAAATCTGTATATCAGAGGAAATATAAGGAAACCAACTTTATGAAGAATGGAAAATATAGCATTTCAGACGTTGCGGAAATGCTGGGTGTGTCAAAGTCGACTGTTTCCCGCGCAATCAACGGCAACAGTGGGGTGGGGGACGAGCTGCGGAAGAAAGTTCTGGATCTGGTGGACGAGATTGGTTACAAACCGAATACAATCGCCCAAAGCCTTAGCAGGGGCCGTGTCAATATTGTGGCTTTGATATTGGGAGATATAAGGAATCCTTTCTATGCGGATCTGGCTTTTAACATTCAGAGGATATTGAACAGTCATGGCTATATGGTCATGGTTTTTAACAGCGAATATGACGTCCAGCGTGAAATCGAATTTCTGAAATTAACAATACAATTTAATTTTGCCGGGCTGATATTGATTACGGCCCAGACCGAGATCGTGGAGGACATGCTTCATTCGATGGATGTCCCTATGGTGCTTGTCAACCGTATTCTGCCCTCATATACAGGCGACTCTGTCCTGACGGATAATTTTCAGGCAGGGTATATGGCAGTGATGCATCTTCTGGAACTCGGACATAAGCATATCGGATTTGTCCGGGGGCCGGGAGTCTCTTCTGCATCCTCACAGCGTTTCGAAGGATACAGGCAGGCACTGCGTAACTTCAGCCTTCCTTTCAATGAAGAATATGTCTATGAAAGCGACCTGAAGATGGAAACCGGCATTACGCTGGCCCGGAATTTCGTGAAAGACTTAAAGGTACGTCCGAGCGCGATGGTTGTTGTCAACGATATGACGGCGATCGGATTCATCGACGGGTGCAGGGAAAATGGGCTTAGTATTCCGGAGGACCTTTCTATAGTGAGTTTTGATGATATCGAGTTTTCGGCCATGAAAGGGATTGAACTGACGACGATCAGCCAGCATGTGGATAAGATGAGCGAACACGCCGCAAGGCTGATGCTGAAGCAGCTGGAGGAAAAGGACGCAAAACCGGAGCGGGTCATTCTGGAACCGACGCTGGTCATAAGGAAGACAACCGGTCCATGCAAAGAATAAATCATTGTCTGCCGCAGTGTGCTGTCAAATGCATGCTGCGGCAGTTTTTTTGTTCACCACATTTCTTGCACTTTCGTTCAGAATAGTGTACATTTGTAATATGTGAATCGGATAGATTCCGGTATGTTTTGGAAGGAGAAGTCAAATGAAAAAATCAGATGAAAGGTATAGTGCGTATGTACAGATTCTGAAAGAAGAACTGGTTCCTGCAATGGGGTGTACGGAGCCGATCGCGCTTGCATATGCTGCCGCAAAGGCGAGAGAAGTGCTGGGGTGCCTGCCGGAGAGGGTACATATCGGGGCAAGCGGGAGTATTATTAAGAACGTGAAGAGTGTCATCGTGCCGAATACGGACCATTTAAAAGGGATTCCGGCGGCAGCGGTTGCAGGCATCATTGCAGGGCGCCCGGAGAAGGAACTGGAAGTTATCTCAGAGGTTTCCCGGGAAGAGATCGAAGAGATGCAGGAGTTTCTGGCGGAGAAGGAGATTAAAGTAGAGCATATTGACCACGGTATTACGTTTGATATTATCGTGACGGTTTCTGCAGGCGAGTCCTATGCACAGGTACGGATTGCGAATTACCATACGAATATTGTACATATTGATAAGGACGGTGAGATCCTGCTGGATATCCCGGTGCGCGGGGAGTCGGAGGAAGGGCTGACGGACCGCAGCCTTTTGACCGTGGAAGGAATCTGGGATTTCGTCCAGACCGTGGATGTGGAGGATATCAGGGAAGTTCTCCAGCGCCAGATCGATTACAATACCGCAATTGCTGAGGAGGGTCTGCGCGGGAATTACGGGGCGAATATTGGAAACGTGATTCTGGAGGCGTATGGGGACGACGTTAGAAACCGTGCGAAAGCGATGGCGGCTGCCGGTTCGGATGCGAGAATGAACGGCTGTGAGCTCCCGGTTATCATTAATTCCGGAAGCGGCAATCAGGGGATGACCTGTTCCCTTCCGGTTCTGGAATATGCAAAGGAATTAAAAGCAGACAGAGAAAAAATGTTCCGTGCACTGGCATTATCGAATCTGGTGGCGATCCATCAGAAGACGGGCATCGGACGCTTGTCCGCGTACTGCGGTGCGGTAAGCGCCGGAGCGGCAGCGGGCGCCGGGATTGCGTATCTGTGCGGCGGAGGATATGAGGAGATCGCCCATACAGTCGTGAATGCGCTTGCGATTGTATCCGGTATGGTCTGCGACGGTGCAAAAGCATCCTGTGCCGCTAAGATTGCAGCGTCAGTTGATGCGGGAATCCTTGGATATAACATGTATATCCGCGGGCAGCAGTTCTACGGAGGCGACGGAATCATCACAAAGGGTGTGGAGAAGACAATCCAGAATGTCGGCCGGCTCGGCAAGGAAGGAATGCGCGAGACAAACGAAGAGATTATTAAGATCATGGTAGAGTAGTCAGGCAGAGTCGCCATGATGAAATGAATGAGAATGGAGGAACTGGATATGAAACTGGAAAATGAATATCTTTGTGTAGAGATTTCGGAGGAAGGCGCCGAACTCACAAGAATTTATGACAAACAAAAGGAGACGGACGTGCTGTGGGAGGGTAATCCCGTTTACTGGAAACGGCATTCACCTGTCTTATTTCCAAATGTAGGAAAGACTTACCATAATACCGTGCGTATCCAGGGAACCCAGTATCCGACTTCTCAGCACGGGTTCGCAAGAGATAATACTTTCACATGTACGGTCTGTAAGAAAGACAGGGCCGAATTTCTCCTGCATTCGAATGAGGAGACGATGGAAGTGTACCCGTTTGACTTTGAACTTTATATTTCCTATACTCTGACGGAAAAGACAGTCGAAGTAAAATGGAAGGTAAGAAATCCTTCCGATGAGACGATCTATTTCACCATTGGCGGACACCCGGCATTTCGTTTTGCAGAACAGGAGGGGAAGAAGGACGATTACTGCCTGCATTTCCCGGGAAAAGAAAGCCTGCAGTATATTCTGATTGATCCTAATTCAGGCACGGCAAACGTGGATGAGACTTTCGAAATGGAGCTTCAGGATGCCAAATATCCGTTGTCTGAACAACTGTTTGAGAATGATGCACTGATCTTCGATGACGGGCAGATAGAGGAAGTATGGATCTGCAGAAAGGACGGAACGCCTTATGTAGGCATGAAGTGTGAGGGATTCCCGAATTTTGGAATCTGGTCTGTCAAAGATGCTCCTTTCGTATGCCTGGAACCTTGGGCCGGAAGATGCGACAACCGTGGATTTGAGGGGGACATATCCGAAAAACCCGGAATTAACAAGTTAGAAGGAATGGGAACATTTACGAAAACGTATCAGATTGTAGTTGCATAGATGATATCCGGCGATTAGCTGAAACAGTAGGACTGCCGGAGGGAAAGAAGCTGACACTGCGTGTGGAGGCTTCTTTTTTCTGGGGAATTGCACTTGCTTCTATCCCCCACCGGGGGTTGTGTCATAAAAATCACAATGATATACTGAAAAAAATGCGATACAGGGGGAAAATATGGGAAGAAAAGTGATCAGTATATTGTGTGCCGCCGGCCTTCTGGCGGGACTTTTGACGGGGTGTTCCGGAAAAAGCAGTGAAGAAAAACAGGCTGCGGATAAAGATAATAAAGATTCTGTCATTGTGACTATGCCGACGACTTCGGAGCCGGAATCCGGCTTTGACCCTGCGTATGGGTGGGGAGCCGGGGAGCATGTGCATGAGCCTTTGATCCAGAGCACTCTGACCACGACTACGAAAGATCTGAAGATAGAGAAAGATCTTGCAGTGGATTATTCTGTAAGCGAGGACGGCCTGACATGGACTGTCACCATACGGGATGATGTGAAGTTTACTGACGGAGAAAAGCTGACGGCAGAGGATGTTGCTTTTACATATAATAACTGTAAGGAGAAGAGTTCTGTGAACGACTTCACGATGCTGGACCGGGCTGTGGCTGTGGACGATACTACGGTAGAGTTTAAAATGACAAAACCGTATTCCATCTGGCCCTATACAATGGCGATCGTGGGAATTGTGCCGGAACACGCCTATGATGAGAATTACGGACAGAATCCGGTTGGTTCCGGACGCTACATTATGAAGCAGTGGGACAAAGGGCAGCAGGTTATCTTTGAGGCAAACCCGGATTATTATGGGGAGGCCCCCGAGATGAAAAAGGTGACAGTCCTGTTCATGGAGGAGGATGCGGCACTTGCGGCAGCGATGGCGGGACAGGTGGATGTGGCCCACACGGCTGCTTCCTACAGTGACCAGTCAGTAGACGGCTATCATCTGCTTGCCGTGCAGACTGTGGATAACAGAGGTTTTAATCTTCCTGTTGCAGAACCACAGGAGAAAGACGGGATTGCTTATGGAAATGCATTTACGGCGGATGTAAATGTAAGGCGGGCAATTAATATTGGAATTGACCGCGATGAGATGATTGAAAATGTTCTGAATGGATACGGAACGAAAGCTTACAGTGTGTGCGACAAGATGCCGTGGTACAATGGTGACAGCGAAGTAACATATGATTCTGACGAAGCAAAAAGGCTTCTGGATGAAGCCGGCTGGAAGGAAGGGCATGACGGTATCCGGGAAAAGGACGGTATAAAGGCGGCCTTTACACTGATGTTTAGTAACGGGGACTCTGTCCGTCAGGCGCTGGCGGAAGACGTATCCAATCAGCTGAAGGAAATCGGGATCGAAGTTACGACCGAAGGTGTGGGATGGGACACGGCCTATGACCGTGCGCAGTCAGAACCTCTTGTATGGGGATGGGGCGCGCATACGCCGATGGAGCTTTACAATATTTACCACACACTCTCAGGTACAGGGATCGGTCAGGCGGAGTATTCCCCTTATGCAAACGAGACAGTTGACCGTTATATGGACGAGGCACTTGCGTCAGGGTCACTTGAGGAATCCTATGAGCTCTGGCAGAAGGCACAGTGGGACGGGACAACGGGGATTACACAGGACGGAGATATCCCGTGGATCTGGCTGTGCAATATCGACCACCTGTATTTCGTAAAGGACGGCCTTAAGGTGGCTGACCAGAAAATACATCCCCACGGGCACGGCTGGTCTATCGTGAATAATGTGGATCAGTGGTCATGGGAATAAGGGCGGACTATATAAGGCGCATTATCCGTAGGTGCAAAGATAAAACAGAAGGGACGCAGGCAGAAAAGCCGCGTCCTGTTTCTGGTTCATTAGGGGGAAAGAATGGAGAAACGACTGGGAATACAAATCAGAAATAAGGTCATTCGTATGGTCCTTCTGGTTCTTACGACGAGCATGCTTACTTTTATATTGATGAAAGCGTCTCCCATTGACCCTCTGCAGGCAAATGTGGGACAGGCGGCGCTGGGAAGCATGAGCCACGAACAGGTAGAAAAGCTGGAAGAATACTGGGGTGTAGGGGAATCACCTGTGAAACAATATGTTTCATGGGCAGCGGATTTCATCAGAGGAGACATGGGAACTTCCCTGCTGTACCGCCAGCCAGTGGCAGATGTGATTGCAGTAAAACTGGCGAATTCGCTGTTTCTTATGGTTACTGCTTGGATTCTGTCCGGGATTCTGGGCTTTTTCCTCGGAGTCATATCGGGGATGAACCGTGGAAGATGGATCGACAGGCTTGTGAAGGGATACTGCCTTCTCATATCCAGCACCCCCACGTTCTGGCTGGCACTGCTGCTTTTGATGGTGTTTGGTGTCTGGCTGAAAATCCTGCCAGTCGGTTTAAGTGTTCCGATCGGGGTGGAAGCCGCGGGAGTCACATTTTTCGACCGGGTGTACCATGCAGTCCTTCCCGCACTGACACTCAGTATCACCGGAGTGTCTAACATTGCCCTGCACACAAGAGAAAAAATGATCGGGATCATGGAAAGTGAATATGTACTCTTTGCACGGGCGAGAGGGGAAAAGGGCCTGGTTTTGTTTTGGCATCATGGATTGCGCAATGCACTGCTCCCCGCAATTACGCTTCATTTTGCAGCGGTCAGTGAAATCTTCGGGGGCTCGGTGCTGGTGGAACAGGTATTCTCCTATCCGGGACTGGGGCAGGCGGCGGTATCTGCGGGGCTCGGCAGTGATATGCCGCTTCTGATGGCGATCACGATCATCAGTGCACTGTTTGTATTCGGCGGAAATATGATTGCGGACATTCTTTACGGCATCGTTGACCCGAGGATCAGAAAAGGAGGGGCAGCATGATGAGACATCTAAACGGGAGACAGAGAGTTCTGCTCGGCCTGATAGTCAGCGCGGTCATCCTTCTGACAGTATGCATTGGCGGGGCATTCTGCGGCGATGCGGCGAGAGTGACGGATTTTTCCAGAAAGAATCTGGAACCATGCCTTAGGTATCCTTTCGGGACAGACTGGCTCGGAAGAGATATGCTTGTGCGGACACTGAAGGGAATTTCCTTAAGCGTTTTGCTGGGGATGGCAGCGGCGGCAGTGAGCGCTTTTATCGCTCTGGCTCTGGGAATTGCGGCTGCAACGCTGGGGAAAACGGTGGATGCCGTAATCTCCTTTGTCATTGACCTGTTGATGGGGATTCCCCATATTTTACTTTTGATCCTGATTTCCGTGGCACTGGGAAAAGGCTTCCGCGGTGTGGCATGGGGCGTGGCACTGACCCACTGGCCGTCTCTTGCGCGTCTGATCAGGGCGGAAGTGATGCAGTTAAAGGAAAGTCCTTACATCCAGATTGCAGGAAAACTGGGAAAGAGCCGGTGGTATATTGCAGGAAAGCATATGCTCCCGCACCTGATGCCCCAGTTCCTGACCGGTCTGGTGCTACTTTTTCCACATGCTATCCTGCATGAGTCGAGCGTCACTTTTCTGGGATTCGGGCTCTCCTCAGAACAGCCTGCAATCGGCATCATTTTATCAGAATCTATGAAATATCTTGTAACCGGGAAATGGTGGCTTGCTTTATTTCCTGGGACTGCGCTTGTTCTCGTCGTTGTACTGTTCTATGTGGCAGGGGAAAACCTGCGGAAACTGACAGACCCGGGCAGTGTACATAAATAAGTTACTGTGCACCCCCTCCGGGCGTGCACGGTAACTTAAATTAAAGAAGAAAGGTGCAATCTTGTACCTAACGGAAGGAGGAAGGTTCATGGAGGAGCCGGTCCTGAAAATTGAACACCTGAACATCTCTTTTTTACAGTATACTAACGGTATGCGCCAGTCGCAGCTCGATGTAATTCGTGATCTGGATGTGGAAGTCAACGCGGGGGAGATGGTGGCCGTGGTCGGTTCGAGCGGTTCGGGAAAAAGTCTGCTGGCCCATGCGGTACTCGGCATTCTTCCTTACAACGCAGCCAGAGGCGGAAGGATGACTTACAGGGGCAGTGAACTGACGCAGGAGCGCATTGAAAAACTGCGCGGCAGTGAGATTGTGATGGTACCACAGAGCCTGTCCTATCTGGACCCGCTTGTTAAAATAGGAAAGCAGATCCGAAAAGGAAGAAACGATCAGAAGACGGTTGAAAAATTGAAGAACATTTTCCGCAGATATGATTTGAAAGAAGAAGTGGAGGACCTTTACCCGTTTGAACTATCAGGAGGCATGAACCGGAGAATCCTGATTTCGACGGCGTTGATCGAGGAGCCGAAGCTTGTGATTGCAGACGAGCCGACGCCGGGACTGGATCTGAAAGTGGCAAAACGGGCGATGGGGCACTTCCGGGAACTTGCCGATTTGGGGGCGGGGGTTCTGGTGATTACCCACGATCTGGAGCTGGCACTGGAAACTGCGGACCGGGTGGTCGTATTTTATGCGGGCTGTACCGTGGAAGAAGCCGCGAGTAAAGATTTTATCAGGGAAGAGACCCTGCGGCATCCGTATACAAAGGCACTCTGGCGGGCGCTGCCGCAGCATGGCTTTCAGTTTATAGAAGGCGTACAGCCGTATGTCAAGGAAATGCCGGAAGGATGTCCCTTCTCACCAAGGTGCGGTATGTGTACACAGGAGTGCCGGAGCGATATCCCGTACCGTAGTTTACGTGGCGGCCGGGTCAGATGTTTATATGCGACATAGGAGTATAAGATGAAATTAGAGCTAAAAAATGTATCTTATCAATATAAAAAAGATGGCAGAAAAATACTGGATAATTTCAGTATGACTGTGGAGGATTCGCAGAGAGTCGGGCTGATCGCCCCCAGCGGGTATGGAAAAACGACATTGTGCAAACTGCTTTCTGGGTATTTAACGCCCGATCAGGGAGAGATCCTGCTTGATGGCAGGCCTGTTTCTTCATATAAAGGATACTGCCCGGTACAGATGGTCTGGCAGCAGCCTGAGCTGGCGGTCAACCCGCGGCTTCGGATGAAGGAAGTAATCCGGGAGGGCGACGAGGTAGAGGAAAGAATCTTAGTGGAACTGGGGATAGAAGAGGACTGGATGAACCGCTTTCCGGCAGAGCTTTCCGGCGGGGAACTACAGCGGTTCTGTCTGGCGCGCGCGCTGGGGAGAAGGACAAAATTCCTGCTGGCAGATGAGATCAGCACGATGCTGGACCTGATTACCCAGAGCCAGATCTGGAATTTCCTGCTCAGGGAAGTGACAGAGAGAAAGATTGGCCTGATAGCGGTCAGCCATAACCAGCCGCTGTTAGAGAAAGTGTGCAGCAGTGAGATCAGGCTGGATGGCTGAGAACCGGCCCTGCGAATCGTAATGGCACAGGAACCGGAGATTAAAAAAAGTCGTAGTAATAGCCCCGAAAATTTGCTAAGATATAGTTAGTTGATTAGAGGAGGGCGCGGCGCATGGCAGTGATTGGAATTGATCTGGGGACAACGAACAGTCTGGCGGCTGTCTGGAGGAACGGGTGCAGTGAACTGATTCCAAATGCATTCGGGGAGGTGTTAACACCGAGTGTGGTGAGTGTCGATGTAGCAGGGACTGTGTTTGTCGGGAAGACTGCGAAGGAACGGCTGATCTCACATCCTGAGTGCACGGCCTGTGTATTTAAGCGGTTTATGGGGACGGAGAAGGTTTACAAGCTGGGGCAAAAGAGCTATACCCCGGAAGAGCTTTCTTCTTTTGTGCTCAGAAAGTTAAGGGAAGACGCGGAGAATTATCTTAAGGAAACAGTAACGGAGGCGGTAGTAAGTGTGCCGGCTTATTTTAATAATGCCCAGAGGGATGCAACAAAGCGTGCAGGAGAACTGGCAGGTCTTGTCGTGAAGCGGATTATTAATGAACCGTCTGCCGCGGCGCTGGCCTGTCAGCATTTGTATCCAGAGGAAGAGACGGTCGAGCTTGTCTTCGATTTTGGCGGGGGGACTCTGGATGTATCTGTGGTAGACTGTTTTGACAATATTATAAATGTCGTTTCTGTCAGCGGGGATAACCATCTGGGGGGCTGTGATTTTGACCGGGCTATGGCTGAGTATTTCTGCAGAGAGCAGGGAATGGAGTTAAAAAAACTTTCTCTTTCAGAGCAGGCCGCAGTCCTGAAGAGTGCAGAAGCCTGTAAGATCGCGCTGTCAGATGCGGAACAGGCGGAGATGACTGTTCATTACGGCGGTGAGACACGTACATTATTTTTTGATACGGAGAAAATGATCCAGGCATCGGCGGGAATCTTCAAAAGGCTGATAGAACCCTTAAAACAGGCGGTTCTCGGGGCAGAACTGAAATGGGAAGACATAAACAGGATCATCCTTGTAGGCGGTTCCTGCAACATGCCGGCGGTAAGATTGTATCTGCAGCATTTCTTAAAGAAGGAGGCTGTTTTCTTAGGATCGCCGGACACCATTGTTGCACTGGGCACCGGTACATATGCAGGAATTAAGGAACGGAAAGCAGAGATCAGGGACATGCTTCTGACGGATGTGTGTCCGTTTACTCTGGGAGTGGAGATTAAGGACGGGGTGATGTCCCCGATTATTGAGCGGAATAGCGCACTGCCTGTCAGCAGGTCACGGAAGTATGTGACAATTTCGGATTTCCAGAAAATCCTGAGATTTGCGATTTATCAGGGAGAGGCGCCTGTCGCGGAAGATAACATCCTGTTAGGTGAAATCGAGGTCCCGGTGCCTCCTGCACTTGCGGAGAAAGAAGCCGCAGAGGTCCGTTTTACATATGATATCAACGGAATTCTGGAGGTAGATGCGAGAGTCCTCAGTACAAATGAAACGAGGCACCTTGTCATTATAGATAGGAAGAACAGGATGAGTCAGGCACAGATTCAGGAGACCTTGGAAGAAATGCAGAAATTAAAGATTCATCCGAGGGAACGGGAGGAGAATGCCTATCTGCTCTCAAGATGTGAGTCATTGTACGCGCAGGCAGGTCCGGGACTGCGGGAATTTCTGCTGGACCAGATGCAGTATTTCCAGTTTCTTTTGGAAACCCAGAATGACCTGAAGATTAAGAAGGGCAGGGAATACTTTACCCGCGCTCTGGATGCGGCAGAGGACAGTATGGCAATATTCCGTACGGAGGAAGAGTTCCGGTCATTTTCTGACAGATGGTACGAGGAGGCAAAACAGGAAGAAGCGGATGGCGAACTGGATGCGGATCTGGATGCATGGCTGGGGAAAGGACATTTGACGAGTTAAGATGAGTGGACGATCAGGAATCTGGTCACGGCTGGAGATCGAACCAACCAGTGATACCAGAAAGATAAAAAGAGCTTACGCAAAGCAGGCGGCCAAATACCATCCGGAAGACTTCCCAGAGGAATTCCAGCAGATCCGCCAGGCATATGAGGCGGCATTACAGATGGCGAAGTCTGAAAGCAGTGTGCAGGATGAGTTTGTGATGGCTGATTTTACCGGGGGCGCGGTGAAAGAGGAAGTGCCGGAGACAAACCATATTGTTCAGGAAGAAGATTCCGGCCATATATGGCAGGAGGCCGAAAGAATTGGCACATGGACGGAAAAGTATGCGAGGGAAGAAAAGCAAGAGAATATCCGCCGTGCTTTATACGATGCTTTTCTCGTCGAGATTGCTCTGGATAAACTGGATTCATTTCTTAAAACGAGTGGACTGCAGTCCCACAAAGCATGGTGCAGTTATCTTCAGGAACCGGTATTTTTAGAAGCGGTCCATAATCCGTATTTCTTATTCAGACTGACAGACAGAATCGGGACGCTGAATTTCCAAAAGAGAACCAGAATGCAGATCAGAGAAGTTCTGGAAAAAGAAGTGCCAGATGAACTTGCAGTCCAGAAAAGATTAAAACTGGTCCTTAACGGGCAAAAGCTGCTGAATGAAGAAGACAGGCGTAAACAAAGGGACAAGAAGATTGGACTGATTATATTTGTCTGCATATCGATTTTCGCGACTGCATACGGTTTCAGGGAGGATACAAAGCAAAGCCGCATAAATGAGGTTCGTGCGCCTGAGAAGATAGAAGAGTATATTGAAGAAAAATATCAGATATCATGCACCGTAAGTGAATCCCATGCATCAGCGTTCAGAGGAAATGTTTTACAGCCCGTGGAGGATAAGGATACAGAATATTTTCTTGCAGAAACGGATGGAGAGCGTGGTGTGCCAGAGAGCTTTTACCTGTCGTGGGCTGTTTCAAGTATGGAATATGACGACATTCTGGATGATCTGGAGTATGAGACTGTAAGTATGTGTGCAAAAGAATGTGGTTTGATACGGAAGCTTTCTTCTTTGGGAAATACGAATGTCATCCAGCTTAAGGATGTCCCATTGGAGGAATTTAGCCCTCTGTTTCTGGAGTTTCTTCAGGCGCTGAAAGACAGCCGGTTTGTGCAGAGCGGCAATGCGGTGGAGATAGAAGTGCAGGCAGGTATTGTTGATTATGGGAAGGCTGATTTTACTGTAAGTAAGGAAAGCAGTATGAGTGAGGACGAGGTCCGTGCGAAATTGGAAGAATATGCGGACCAAAGCGTTATTTATAATTCGGACAGACAGTAGGTCAGGGCCGCAGAAAACTTGGGATGGAGAATATACGGCATGAAAGTGATAAAGAAAATATGCGGAGGGATATTGATTCTGGCAGGAGGCGCTGCAGCGCTGGCCGGGCTTTTAAGTGTGATTACGGAAGCCGTTGAGATCGCCAGCGTGGGGATGAGCTGGGTTGAATTGATCGTGATGCTTATATTTCTCCTTTTTACAACCGCCGGAGGCGGTATGGTGTTTGCAGGAATCCGGCTGATTAAGGGCAGACGGCTGGTTAGAGTCAGGCATAAGAAGGTAAAAAAGGAAAAGGAAACAATAAATACTGTCGAAGTCAGACAGGAACCACCTGCCCGGAGGTACACACTGCTCGCGGAAGACATTTTTTCGGTCCACGGTGAGGGCTGCATCATCACAGGAATTGTAAAGGGCGATACTATGTCTGTGGGTGATAAAGTATGGATTCTCGGGGCAGACGGGTCACAGAAAGCGGTCAGGGCAGGGAAACTGAAAGTATTTTTGGGCGAAGAGGTCAAAAGGGCGTTTAGTGCAGTGCCGGGCACAAGGATCGGTTTCTGGACAAAGGATGCGTCTGAAGAAGATGTACTGCCGGGCAGCGTGATCAGCAGCGTGGCGCCGAATGTAACGGCCGGGAACGGGCCGGTGGAAAATCCGAGGCTAAAGGGACTTTTGGCCGGGCGGTTTGATACGGATGTTTTGGATATAGCAGAGCTGATTCGCAGGGAACTGGCGGGGAATGCCATGTTTTTAGTCATGGCAGAGTTTGAACTTACTGATGCTGAACGTGCCAGGGGAATAGTCCAACAGAACAGTGTCATGGAATTCCCATACTTAAACACTCCTGATGGTGAGGGATACCAGCCGGTTTTCACGGACTGGAATGAGCTAAAGGCATGGGAAAGAGAAGAGGGGAATGTGCCGTCCGCTGTTTTGATGGGGGCAGAAGAAGTACTCTCCCTGATAAAGAAGAATCATGTTCTTCATGGGCTTGTAGTGAACCCCTTCACAGATAACCTGATTATGGACAGAGACGAGTTGGAGATGCTGTAGACAGAAAATGTTACGGCATCTGGGGACAGAATGTGTTTTGCCCCCGGAATTATATAAAATATAGAAAGAATGGGACAGATGGAAAAGAAAAACAACAAGGCAGAGCAGATCAAAGATGTGCACGTCCATACACATGATGGAACAGAACACAGCCATACTCATGACGGCACTGAGGCAGAACATGTGCACAGCCATGCGCATGGAACAGGGCACCACCATGTCCACAGCGCGTCTGAAAAAAAGGCTGTGATTAACAGGATTTCAAAGGCAATCGGACATATGGAAGCGGTAAAGAGGATGGTCGAGAAGGATGAGGACTGCAGCGAGGTGCTCATACAACTGGCGGCGGTGCGGTCCGCAATCAATAATACCGGAAAGGTTGTCCTGAAGAACCATATCAGTCACTGCATAGTGGAGGCTGTCGAAGAAAATGACGAAGAGGCAATCAGGATGCTGAACCAGGCGATCGATAAGTTTATGAAATAGTATAAGGAGTGTATTCAGATGAAAAAAAGAATCCAGATTTCATCCATGCTTATCGCTCTGGCGGCGATGCTTCTTGCATCCTGTGCCCCGGCCGGGCAGCAGGAGGCGAAAGGGGACTATGTGATCGGTGTGGTCACGAAGTCAAGAAACAGTGAATACTGGATGTCTGTGTGTGCCGGGATGGAAGAGGCTGCGGATGCGCTCGGAGCAAAAGTAGTCATTCTTTCACCTGATACGGAAACGGACAAGGACATCCAGAAAAAAATGATCCGTGATTTGATAAAAATGGATGTGGATGCACTCGCTGTTTCCCCCATAGATTCCTATGACAACAGGGACTATGTGCAGACAGCTTCTGAGAAGAGGATTCCTGTTTTTTCTTATGATACGCCGATAGAGGATATGGCAGTCCCATATATAGGGATAGATAATAAGATGGTGGGATACGAACTGGCAAAGGTTCTTGCGGAAAAAATGGGGCATCAGGGGAATGTGGCAGTGATTGCAGGGAGCCAGGAACAGGCATCCCATAAACAGCGTGTTCTGGGATTCACGGATTATATGGAGACAGAGCCTGATATCCGGATTGAGGTAGTCAGGAGCGGGTACAGTAATCTACGGGTATCGGAACAGGAGATGGAGGAGATTCTCGCGGAATATCCGGATTTGGACGGGATCATGACGACAAGTGCGGTGACTGCGCTGGGAATCACTGAGGCGACGAAAGGGACAGGAATTGTGATCGCGACAGTGGATGCCCAGGAGGATGCGCTGCGTGCCGTTGAGGATGGCAGGATCGCCGTGCTCGGGGCACAGTCAGGCAGTGACATCGGATACGAGGCGGTTTCCTATATCATGAGAGAAAAGGACGGAAAAGAACAGGACATGCAGGATATTCTGGATGTTAAGATACTGACGCGTAAAAATGTAAAAGAGTACTGACCGGAACCGGAGCAGTACTCTTTTTTTGAAAAATCTAAAAAAAAGAACCAAAATATAAAAAAATATCCATTTCTAAATCTGCCGGTTCAAAAAACTGTACCATGAATACAAAAAATATTTCCCCCTTCTAAAAAACAGCTTTAAAATAAACTAAAAAACTAAAATTTGGATTACTAGGATTTTCCTGTCAAAAAGGTAGAATAAAATCATCAAAGAGATGTGAGAGATCAATTTAAGAAAGGCAGGGAAATATAGTAATGGAAAATGGAACGGAACAAAAACTACCCGACGGAAAACTGTCAATGGGGATTAAGCTTTCTTATGCGAGCGGTGATGTGGCGTGCAACGTGGTATTCGGAATGGTCGGCACACTGCTGACCCTGTTTTATACGGACTATGTAGGAATCAACCCGGCTACGGTCGGAATGGTCATGCTCTTGTCAAGATTATTTGATGGTGTGTCTGACCTGATCATGGGTGTGATCGTGGAGCGGACAAATTCCAAATGGGGCAAATCCAGACCGTGGATTCTCTGGATGAGCGTACCGTTTGCGTTGTCGGCAGTTCTGCTTTTTACGGTGCCGAACACAACAGGTGTTTTACAGTTTGTTTATCTTTTTGTTACATATAACTTCTGTACAACCGTCTGCTATACCGCAATCAACCTTCCTTATGGAAGTCTTTCAGCGATGATGACCCGTGTATCATCCGAAAGAGATATGTTAAGTGTTGTGAGAATGGGACTTTCCCCGATCGGGAAAATCATAGCAGCAACCTGTACATTACCAATCGTAAAACTTTTCGGGGATGATCAGGCTGCATGGATCAAAACGATGTCCATATGGGCGGTACTTGCGTTGATCCTGCTGCTTGTCTGCTTCTTCAGATGTGAGGAAACCGTAAAAATCGAGGCAAAACAGAAAGCGCCGAAGGTTCCGCTTGGGAAATCCTTCTCTGCATTATTTAAAAACCAGTACTTCTGGGCAGTCCTTGTTTTGTGGATGGTACAGAGCGTATCATTCGGTATCTCAGGAACAATCCTGCCATATTACTGTAAATACATATTCGGCAATGACACATGGATGTACAGCGCATTGTTCCTGACAGAGACACTTACTCTGGTAGCCGGTATCTTTGCCTGCACACCGCTGATCAAAAAGTTCGGAAAACGAAATATTGCATTGGCAGGTTCCTTAATTGCCCTGGCAGGCCAGCTTATATTCTTCTTCAATCCATACAGTTTTGCATGGATGGTAATGAGCTGCCTGACACGTGCTATCGGGCTGGCACCACTGAATGCCGTTGTGTTCGGAATGGTTGGCGATGTTGTTGAATTCGGACAGTGGAAGACACACATCAGACAGGAAAGCCTTGTATTTGCAGGCGGTTCCATCGGAACAAAGGTTGGGGCAGGACTCGCATCGGCAACGATGACCGGACTGTTATCCGCGGCAGGTTATATCAGCACATCCGCAGGAAGTGCGGCCCAGCCGGATTCCGCGCTGAATATGATCGTCAATATTTACAAATTCGGGCCTGTATTGATTGCGCTGGTTGCATTTATTACACTTGCTCTCTACAAGCTGGATAAAGCATACCCGTCAATCATGAAAGAGTTAATTGAACGTGAATCAAGAGGGGAGCTGTAAAGATGAAAGATCATACATTGATTACGATCAGCCGCCAGTATGGAAGCGGCGGCAGGGAAGTGGCTGAACTGCTTGCAAAGAGAATGCAGGTCCGCTGTTATGACAGACAGATTCTGTATCTGGCGGCTGAGAAGATGGACGCAGGGGAAATGGACATAAGCGCCATACTGGATATGTCTTATAAGATGCCAGAGAGAACATTTATGGACGGTGTCACTTCACTCGGATATGAGACGATACCTCCATACAATAAAATGTACCGTGAACAGGCTAAAGCTATCCGAAACATTGCCGAAAAAGAAAGCGCGGTATTTCTCGGGAGATGTGCCGATGTAGTGCTGAAAGATTTCCCGGAATGCTATAACTTCTTCATCTATGCAGACGAGGAATACCGGAAAAACAGAGCAAAAGAGCTGTACGGGAACAAGACTTTTAAGGAACTGGAAAAAGAGAACCGCACCCGTGAACGTTATTACAATTACTATACAGGCCAGAAGTGGGGGGACCCGCAGAACTATCATCTAATGATCAATACGAGCCAGATCGGTCCTGAGAAGGCTGTGGATCTTATTATAAATTATGTGGAAAACTGCCGGAAATAAGAACTTTATAATTATATTTAAAAGAAAGAGGTAAAAAATCATGGAAAAAATAAAAGTAGGAATTGCAGGTTTAGGAAGACTGGGAAAAGTACATGCCAACAATATTGCATTTAAGATTCCAAATGCGGAACTGACAGCAGCATGTTCTATCGTTCCGGCGGAGCTTGAATATGCAAAAAGCGAGCTTGGTGTAACAGATGTATATACAGATTACCGGGAAATGCTGGAGAAAGCTGACATTGACGCGGTTGCAATCGTAACAACCAGCGGGGAACACTGCTGGCAGATCGCTGCAGCGCTTGATGCAGGAAAGCACGTATTTTCCGACAAGCCGCTTGGTGTAACGGTAGAAGAATGTAAACTGGCAGAGGCAGCAGTAGAGCGCCATCCGGAACTTTCGTTCTTCCTTGGCTTCATGCGCCGTTTTGACCCTTCCTATGCTTACGCAAAGAAGAAAATTGAAGAAGGTGCAATCGGCACACCTTATATGGTAAAAGCAACCGGAATCGATCCGGAGGCACTGGTAGAGGGGGCAATTAAGTTTGCGGCTACAAGCGGCGGAATCTTTATTGATATGGCGATCCACGATATTGACCTGATGAGATGGTTCTTAGGCTCTGACCCGGTTGAAGTTTACGCTGCAGGTGCGACATTCAAGCATCCTGAATTTAAAGAGGCAGGGGATGACGAGACCGGCGTTGCAATGTACCGCTGTGAAAACGGTGCGCTGGGATTCGTACATGTAGGCCGCACCGCGGCACATGGTTACCATGTAGAAACAGAAATTATTGGTACAGAAGGCTCCTTAAGAATCAGCCCGGTTCCGGAGAAGAACCTCTGTATGATCTATGACAAGAACGGGGCAGTTGTAGAATGCGTCAGCGGATTCCCGGAAAGATTTGCCGAGTCCTACCAGCTGGAGATGCAGGAGTTTATCGACTGCGTAGGAGAAGGAAGAAAACCGGAAGTAACCGTATATGATGGAACAAAATCTACACAAATCGGATTTGCAACAACAGAAGCCTGGAAAAACGGCGGAATTGTAAAGATTAACTATTAAAAGGCATCAAAAAGAATCAAGGGAAGAAATAGTGTTACTGAACACTCCCCAGCCTATCACTACGCTGATAGGCTGGGAGGAAGAACGTAAAGTAGCCAATAAGCCTGCTCCTCGCCGCAGGCGATTTTAAATGAGCAGGCGCGTTACTGTTTACAGGCTTGCCTGTGAACAGTAACGAAATAGTGGAGGTGTACCGCTTTGGCGGTACATCTTTTTATTTTACTTTATCGTATTTATGATATAATTAGTGTTAACGAAATGAAAACAGTGTACCTCTCTTGGGACGTACCTGAATTTATAATCCTGAAAAAGGAGATCTTATGCGGAAAAGTATTAAAACCAAAGTATTACTTGCAATTCTCGCTGTCACGATGGTAACGGCCATCCTCCTGACTCTTGTGTTCTATTTCCGGTCGGCGAAAATGATCGAGGAAAATTACGCCGAGACCCTTTATGGGCGGGTGGAGCAGACTGTAGCCTCAATGGATCATTCCATGCAGGAGGTATACTATGTAAGCGTTAAGGCGGCCAGAAATGAAGATCTGACTGCTGCCATACGCCGGTATAGGAAGGACAGGAATGCAGACACACTGGAGGAGATTGCGGAAATTCTAAGAAACTACCGTACCCAGTATAAGGATTTGAGTTCTCTGTATTACATTTTCCCGGAAGAAAATATGGCAGTCACATCGGAAGATTATCCGATTATAAAAAGGGATATTCCGTCCGCAGAAATTCAGAAAATAAAGGAAATTCAGGAAGAAGAGGCGGCTCCGCTCATGATGGAAGATCTGGTGCATGATTCCGGAAAACAGCTGACCGTCGTGCAGGATGTACCGGATGATGATGGCACGGTTCTGGGATATCTGCTTGCCAATACGGATGAGAGGAACCTTTACTATGCCTATCTGGAGCCGGTTTATGATAAAAAAGTCTCCGGTGCTGTCATTGTAGATAAATACAATACGATCGTGAGCAGCAAAGATTACGGGGAGGCAGGGACAACATATGAGCAGGCAGACCAGTTTCCGGTGCAGAATGGGATAGCGTCTGCAGGTTCGGACAAAGAAATCCGTATTTTTTATCGTGCCCCTTTTTCAAACTGTAGTTTTTATCTTGCGGTACAGAAGAGTGAAGTATTGAAGGACCTGCGCCAGATGCAGATTTTCCTTGCCGGGGTATGCCTTCTCTTTCTGGCAGTCGCATGTGTACTTGCCTCTTACATTACAAGAGTTGTGTACAGGCCTATTAAAAAGGTGACAGACGCCGTGGAAAAAGTAGGCAGGGGGGACTTAAGCCTCCGGGTAGACGTGGAGACTGAGGATGAGATCGGTAAATTTTCGGAAGAATTTAACCATATGCTGGATTACATAGAAGACCTGATCGCCCAGGTGATCAAGGAAGAACAGTTGAAAAAGGATGCTGAACTGGAGGCACTTCAATACCAGATTACTCCGCATTTCATGTATAACACACTGAATTCCATCAAGTATGCGGCCCTCCTTAAGGGGGAAACAGAGCTCGGGGATCTGATCGGGGACTTTGTGGAGCTTTTGCAGGCGAGTATTAATAAAAAGGGGACATTCATTACTGTCGCCGATGAACTGCACATTTTAAATAACTATATCCATCTTCAGGAATTCCGCTATCAGGGAAGCTTTGACGTAACCTATGATGTAGAACAGGAGGCATTCGGCTGTTACCTGCCGCGCCTGATCCTCCAGCCCCTTGTGGAAAATGCGATTCTGCACGGTATGGATACGAAAGAGAAAAAAGGTGACCTCCGCATTCAGGGCAGGATTAATGGGGAAACGCTGACCCTTTCTGTGATTGATAACGGAAGGGGAATGACACAGAAACAGATCGATACCCTCCTTAAGAGCAGGGCGAAGAAAACAAACGGGCTGAGTGCGATCGGGGTCCCGAATATCAAAGAACGTCTGGAATTATACTATGGGGATAAAGGCGGTATCCGTTATGAAAGCGGGCCGGAAGGGACAACCGCTGCTATTTTTCTGCCGGTCAGCAGAGAAGGCGGCTGTTTATAGGAGAGCCTGTAAAAAGAATAGGACAGCCGTCATACGGGTGTTATATCTTGCATATTTTCCCGGTTAATTATATAATGGGAGAAATATGGCGTGTTTTGTATCATGGGGCATGACAGATGCTGCAGGGAGTACCGGGCACATAGAAAAAAGGTGAGAGTATGGGAGTTACAATCCGGCAGATTGCGGAGGCCGCAGGCGTATCGAGGGGGACTGTGGACCGTGCGCTTAACAACCGGGGGCGTATTAAACCGGAAGTGGCGGAAGAGATAAAGAGAATCGCGAAGGAAATGGGCTATCGGCCGAATCAGTTTGGCCGGGCTCTTTCTATGAGTAAACAGAATCTCAAGATTGGTGTGATCCTTCAGGGGGCGGAGACACCATTTATGCAGACCGTTCTACAGGGAATTGAACAGGCAAAGGCAGAGGTCGATAATCTGGGAGGGACCGTGCTGTTGACGAAGATCCCGCACATTAGCGCAAGAGGTGTTCTTGAGGCGATGGAGCAGATGCGTGAAGAAGGGGTGAGCGCCATCGCTCTTGCACCTGTGGAAGATGCAGACGTAAAGTCGAAGATCGATGAATATGTGGAGGAATACCAGATCCCCATTGTGACATTCAATTCCGATGTAAAGGATACGAAGCGGCTCTGTTTCGTGGGACAGAATGCGTTCCAGTGTGGACGTGCCGCGGCCGGACTGATGGGAGAGCTGGTGTCGGGGGAAGGAAAGGTTGCCATGATTTCAGGATACAGTTCGAACCCGTCACTGAGCGACAGAGTCCGGGGATTTCAGTCGGAGATGGAAAAGAAGTATCCAAAAGTAGAGCTTCTGGGGCCGGAATACTGCTTTGAAGATAATACGATTGCCGGCCAGCTTACAGAAAAAGTCCTGACGGAGAATCCAGATTTAAAAGGAATCTTTATGAACTCCCACGGTGAAGAAGGCATGTGCAAGGTACTGGAGGATCTCGGAAAAGCCGGAGAAATCAAGGTTGTAGCCAATGATTTCATGGGCCGGAACTATGAATTCCTGAGGGACGGTGCCATCAGCCTGCTGATCGGGCAGGACGCCTATGTACAGGGCTACGAGCCTGTTATGATACTTTTCCGCCTGTTGTTTCATGGGGAGGAGCCGCAGGGAGAATTTAAGTATACAGAAATTATGATTCGTAACGCATATACGATACCCCAATAAAAGATACCATTACTGTGCACGCCTTTCCAGCGTGCACAGTAACCAGTTAATGGCAGATTGCCCAAAGGAATCCACGTTCCAGAAGAGAGACTTCCCTCATATTGATCTCATCACCTGTGAGTAGGCTGACGAAGGTTCCTGTCTCCTGTATCCATACTGTTTTGGGGTGGTCGCTGAAGTTGAAAATGCCAAAAAAACGTTCTCCATCCATCTCTCTTGATATACAGAGCACCCCGTCGTCCTTTACATCGTAGGTGCAGACATCCGCTTCAGGTGAAAATACTTTCTCTGTTTTACGAATCTGTTCCAGCTTTTTCAGCATTTGGAAGATCCTTCCCGCTACTGTAGTCTTATTTTCCCGCAGAGCAGCCAGCTCCCAATGAAATGTTCCTCTGTGCAGATATCTGGAATCCTGACATTTCTCGGGATCCCTTTTATAACTGTAGTCATTTACCTGACCGATTTCGTCCCCACTGTAAAGCATAGGGATACCGGTCAGGGTAAGTACAAATGCATGCAGGGTGACATCCATTCGGATTGCAGCTGTAAGCTTCTTCTGGTTCTGTTCAAAACCTGCGCTCTCAATCCCGCACATGGAGGCTGTCGTTCCACAGAACCGGGCATCCCGGGTCACTGGATCATCGTTGTAAAGTTCTCCCCTGCTGACACTTCCTGGAACCCTGCCTGTATAATAGTCATTTAAGAACTTTTTATGGCTGGTCTCCTTCATTCCCCAACCCTCTAAGGTTTCATAATCAAGTCCCCATCCAATGTCGTCATGGCAGCGAAGATAATTTAAGTAAGTATATTGCTTTGGGAGTTGGCTGATAATATCCAATTGCTGCCGTAAAAGTCGTATATCCCCGGTTGCTGCGCTGTTCCAGATAGTTGCCATAGTTGTCACATTGTAAAGCATATGGCATTCCGGTTTTTCCACGGTGCCAAAATAAGGTACGACTTTCTCCGGTTCCATAACTACTTCCCCCAGCAGAATCACACCCGGGCATACAATCTCACATATCATACGCATCATGCGCACAAGGGTATGTACCTGAGGAAGGTTCCTGCACTTGGTACCCAGCTCTTTCCAGATATAGGGAACTGCATCAATGCGTACAATGTCGATTCCCTGATTAGCCAGATAAAGAAAATTATACATCATCTCATTAAATACCCGGGGGTTTTGATAATTCAGATCCCACTGATAAGGGTAAAAGGTAGTCAGAACATGGTGATTCATCTCTGGAAGATAGGTGAAATTACCCGGTGCAGTAGTGGGGAATACCTGGGGCATTGTTTTCTCATACTCTTTGGGGATGTCATAGCTGTTATAGAAAAAATAGCGGCTCATATATTCCCCGTCTCCACTCCTTGCTCTTCTGGCCCACTCATGCTCATCGGAAGTATGATTCATGACAAAGTCCATGCAAACATTAATTTCATTGCAGTGGCATGCATCCGTAAGTTTTGCGAGGTCCTCCATAGTTCCCAGATCCGGGCGTACCTTCCGAAAATCAGCTACGGCATACCCACCGTCAGAGCGTCCCTTTGGAGTATCCAAAAGTGGCATCAGGTGAATACAGTTTATATTTCCGGATTTCAAATATGGCAGCTTTTGCTGGACGCCCCTTAGATTTCCCGCAAAATTATCTATGTACAGCATCATTCCAAGCATTTTATTGCTTTTAAACCACTGGGGATTTCTTATCCGCTTTTCATCCCGGCTGCGCAGCGTCTGACTGCGCTCTGTGTAATACCTGTGCATTTGAGTACACAGCTCCGCAAACATATCTCCATTTCCGTAAAGCTCCATATAAAGCCATCTCAGCTCATCGTGGTGTTTTTCTAATCTTTTCTGAAAAATTCCTGTCCTCTTACCCATGCTATTCTCCTCAACTATTAATTCCAGTCAGTATTTGATCCACATGACCTGAGATCACATTCTTCAGTCCATATACCACATGGCTAATTACATATGCCCCATTGTTTACAAAAATTTCAATCAGATTAGGGGAAACAAAGATATCCAATTCGTACCTGCCATTCAACGCCGGGGTCTGGGACTGGGTATGATAACCTTCCAATCCCTGAAACACCTGACTGCGGTCTGTACATATGTGGTCCTTCTCTATCCAGATTATGTAACCTCCGATATTCAGTTCTTGTTTTTGTAAAGTGGTTGCTTTCAGACGGAATGGTTTACTCCAGTCTAATTCTTCTATATTCTTTACTTTTCTGCTCATGTACCGATCTATCTCAGGATAAATAGGAAAGCAGATATGCCCATCCTGAACTTCCACTATTCTTGGAAGGCACATAAGTCCATTCCACGGAGCTTCCCCCTCCGCTTCTACTGCCTTGGGCATTCTCATCCAGGCGATCATTACACGTCTGCCATCCCGGTCCAGATTTGTCTGAGGTGCGTACAGGTCTGTCCCATAGTCCACAGGCTGTAAGTTGGTTGAAAGGCTAAGTTCGCAGTTCTTATCATTAAAATCTGCCAGAGTGCAGAAGGGCCGGTCAGCATATTTCAGGCCATCGCCTTTGCCCCCTATTGACGACCCGATCAACACATACCCATTGTCAGTCAAAAAGAGATCCGGGCACTCCAATATTTTTCCAAATGCTTCACTTTGGTATTGACTGGCATACTCCCAGTCAATACCATCTCTGCTCTTGTAAAACAGTGCACGTCCAATCTTCCCCCGATATGTGCTCCCCAGAAGCATATAGAAAGTATCCTGACTCATCCATACTTTAGGGTCCCTTGTGTGCATAGGGTCTGCCAGTTCCTCATCCCTGCACACAGGAATGAGCTGCCTTTTTTGATTCCAGTTGTCAAAGTGAATACCATCGTCTGATATTACCAGAGCCTGGCTGGTCTCAAACCCCTCATCTCCTGCCTGATGAATGTTATCCGCCCTCTCACCCAGATATTTGACAGCTGAGTAGTAGAGATAGAGCTTATCATCCTTCTCCAGTGCACTGCCTGAAAAGACTCCGTTTCTGTCATAGTCCTTTGTAGGAAACAGTGCGACTCCCAGATGTTCCCAGTGTACCAGATCTTCACTGACCGCATGCCCCCAGTGCATGGTTCCCCAAACAGGGGCATAGGGGAAATACTGATAAAAGAGATGGTATCTGCCCTGATAATAGATAAAACCATTAGGGTCATTCAACCAGTTTCCCGGAGCTTTCAAGTGCAATATATCCTTTGTCATACAAAACTATCCTCTCTTATTTTTTATTTTACCGCACCTGCTACAACACCGCTGATAATCTGCTTTTGCAGTACAATATACAGAATCATGATCGGAATAACGCACAGCAGAAGTCCTGCCATAATTGTTCCATAATCTGCAGAATAGGTTCCGTAGAAGCTGTAAGTGGACAGGGGAAGAGTGAGCAGCTTCTTGTCAGACAGTACCAGCGACGGAAGCAGGAAGTCGTTCCAGAATGCAAGCGCATTCAGAATGACCATTGTGGAGATAATGGGCTTTAGAAGTGGAAACACGATCTTGAAGAAAGTTTGTGACCGTGTGCATCCGTCTATATAGGCGGCCTCTTCAAGTGCAATGGGTACGCTTCCTTTGATAAATCCATGAAACATAAACACTGACATTGCCATGGAAAATCCTGTGTGCATAAAAATCAGTGTAAGCCTGTGATTTAACAGATTCAGCATCCCGCCGTAGATGCTCACGAGTGGAATCATGATTGCCTGAAATGGAATAATCATGGACGCCACCATCAGCGCAAAAGTAAGCTTGGAAATAACATTATTGTGGCGCACTATGTAATATGCCAGCATTGCTGCCAGCAGAGTTACAAGCAAAGTGGCAGAAACGGTTACAAATACTGAGTTTTTAAAAGCATTCAGAAAATCCATCTGTGTAAACGCCTTGGCAAAGTTGTCAAAGGACAGACCCTTGATGGTAAACAGCCAGGAAAACGGACTCTTGATAATGTCCCTCTTCTGCTTCAGAGAATTGATTACTACCATAAGAAATGGAAACATATAGGCTGCAAAGATAACTATCAGACCTACTGTGGTTAACATACTTATTGTTTTTTTCTTAATGCTGCCTTTTGTATTTTGCTTCATTACGCTTCAACCTCCTTTTTCTTCGTCAGATATACCTGTATACCGCTGACACACGCTACAATGAGGAACAAAATAAGCGCCTCTGCCTGGCCAACACCAAACTGTCTGGAGGTAAAGGCCTTCTCATATACATGCATAGCTGCCATCGCTGTTGTTCCGTAGGGTGCTCCTGCTGTCAAAGACAGATTGACATCGTATACCATAAATGCCCGGGATAATGTCAGAAACAGGCAGATGGTTACGGAAGACATCATAAGCGGCATCACAATACTTCTCATTTTTCTCCATCCGGTAGCGCCATCAATACCTGCGGCTTCCATAACATCCTCGCTCAATCCCATGAATCCAGCCACATAGATTAAAATCATATATCCGGAGAGCTGCCATACGGACACCACCACCAGAGCAATAAATGCCTTTGTAGGATCGGAAAGCCAGGAGACTCCGAACAAATTCCATCCTGTTGCCTCACCGAGGTTCACAAATACTCTGGAAAATACAAATTGCCAGATATATCCCAGAACAATGCCTCCGATTAGGTTGGGGGTAAAAAAACCTGCCCGGAAGAAGTTCTGTCCTTTTATTCCCCTTGTTAGTAGATAGGCCAGGAAAAATGCCAGAATATTTACCAGAAGAACTACCAAAATAACATACTTAAAAGTCAGCAGCAGGGAAGTCCAGAACTGTCCGTCCTTAATTACTCCCAGAAAGTTCGTAAGCCCTATGAAATTCTTCGTTCTGGCAACTCCGTTCCAGTCTGTCAAGGTCAGATAAACTCCATAGAGAAACGGTACCATTACAACTGCAAAAAAGCAGAACATGCCCGGTAAGGCAAACATACAGAAATCTTTTCCATTATTTTTTCTTTTCATTAATTCCCCTTCTTTCCTATTTCTGTTCTTCCCAGTAACTATCAATGGACTGGATTAGTTCGGTCCGGTCACTTCGGTTTGCCAGGTACTTCTGCATAGCGGCTCCTAAAACGGACCAGTGGTCATTTGGAACAATTGCCGATGCGTTGAACGCCTCATCTGACTGCACCCTTTCATAAATATCCCTGCTGAGCGGATCTGCCGGTTCGTAAGGATTGTTGGTAAAGGGAGGTATTAAATTGCAGGTTTTTACCAACATCTGCTGGCCGATTTCAGAAAAGACAATCCAGTTCATAAACTCCTTTGCTGCCCGTTGTTCCTTTTCAGAGGCCATCTGGCCGTCTAATATAACCTGTTTAGATGGAGATGCCTGAATCCTGCTGTTGGCAAAATCATCCGGATTATTGTTCATAAAGTATGGAAGGAAACCGTAATCATCCTCATTTCCGGCTCCGGCCTCTGACAGGTTGGGCCACGCCCAGTTTCCATTAAACCAAAATGCAGTCTTCCCGTCTGCAAGATCGATCGCCATCTCATCATAATCAGCGCCCAGCGGATCACTTTTAGCCACGTTGTATTCCTTGAGTACGTCAAACATATCTAAAAACTGCTGTACCCGGCCATAGGATTCCAAATTCAACGTTTTGTCCTTTATCTTTTCAATCGCCTCTTGTGCGCCCTCAGAGGTGCCGTCAAAAGTCTCATATATGTATTGTAGATGATGTGCCCCAAGAGACCAGTCTTCTTTTGCCATGGATACCGGGTTTTCCATACCGGCTTTTCTGAGTTTTTCCAGCAGTCCTTTAAAATCATCCAGCGTGGCAACAGATTTGGGATCAAAGTTACTTCCCAGTGTCTTTTCAATGACGGATTTATTGTATATGATTCCCCTGCCTTCAATGCAGAGCGGAAAACTGTAAACGTTTCCGTTCACTTCGGTAAGATAGCCTTCCGCCTCTGAAATCCACGCTTCACTGCTCAGATCAGCGGCCTTTTCTTCTGCCAGTGCAATGACGTCAGTTGTATCCAGAATTGCCATTGTAGGAGGTGTCCCTGAATTGTACATACTAACTACCTTGGTGTAAGGGGAATCTCCTTCAGTTACAGGCATTACCTCAACATGCACGCCAGACTTTTTTTCAAAGACCTCTGCCATCTTTTCCAAAGCGACCTGAATCTCCGCCTTAGAGTTTAATAATGTGATTTCTGCACCGGCCAATTGTGTGTCATACTCAAACGTATCCACTGAGGTGTCAATAGGTACTTCTTTTTTTTCTTCGTTGGGGTCATCCGGATCGCTCGCAAACCCAAAGCGGCATCCGGTCAGCGTTGCAGCTGTCAGTACCATAGCCAACCCTAGCACAGCAGCTCTTTTTACAGCATGTTTTCTCATTCCATCAATCCTCCTAATCTGGGAAATTACATTCCCTGTCGCCTGTTCGTGTAACAGATGAATAACCGGTAAAGTAACCGGTTACTTTATAGTGACATCATAGCATACGAATTACGAAACGTCAATTAGGAATGGGATTTTCGTTAATAATAAACGAAAATCCCATTCCTGCTTTGTTCACCTTTTACAAAACCGGTTACTTAACCGATTCTCATTGCCCTTCTCCTTAATTTTTGTTATACTGCCATTAAGTGACTATTGATTTTAACAGAAAGCAGCGTGATTTCATGAGAAAAAAAAATGTAACCTTTGACGATATCGCAAAATATACAAATTTTTCAAAGACCACTATTTCCCGATATTTTAATAATCCGGACTCCCTGACGCTGGAAAATCAGCAAATTATCTCAGATGCTCTGGTCAAACTGAATTACAAAGAAAACAAAGTGGCGCGTATTCTTGCGAATGGCAAAACAGAGTTTATCGGCATCATTATCCCCACCCTCTATCTGGGGTATTATTCTGCAATGCTGGATCAAATTTTATCTACGTATGAGACTTTTGGCTACAAGTTTCTGGTTTTTATTGGAAATGGAAATGAAGAGAATGAGCGGAAATATATCAGGGAACTGATGTCTTATAAGATTGAGGGCATGATTATTCTGAGTCATACCATTCCGTCCCGGGAACTGTCTGACCTTCAGATTCCCATTGTGACAATCGAGCGGGAGGACAAATATGTATGCAGCGTCAATACGGACAATTATATGGGAGCCGTACAGGCAGCCAGTCTGCTGGCCAGGCACGGATGTGATATACTGATACACATTAACACTCCTACGGCAGAGGACACGCCTACTTATGGGCGTATCCGTGGATTTAGAGATTTCTGCGGGGAAAATCATTTGAAGCACGAAATTATTATTCAAGCGCTGGGGAATACCCATGCATCCAGCCAAAGCCATCTGGAAGAGATTCTGAAGGACTTGGAACAGCGCTATAAGGGCTGCAAAAAAGGAATATTTGTCTCTAGTGATACATATGCAAATGTGCTTCTCAACCTGATTGTGCGTAAATATGGTACTTTGCCGGAAGATTACCGAATCATTGGTTTTGACAACTCCCCGGTATCTGGCGAGGCAATCCTTCCCATCAGTACTATTGGGCAGCAGATTGATAAACTGGCCTATGAGGCAGTGGAACTACTGGTAGAGCAGATGAATGAACGCAAGAAAAGAAAGCCCATTCCTTTGAAAGAGCCTATACACCGTACAGTCCCCCCAATTCTGATACGCAGAGAGACAACAGAGGGGACCTCTGAAATTAGTCTCCCCTAGAATGTGTTTGATCATTCAAAGCTATTCTGTGTATATTTACTATGATGGATATATCTTCTTTTGTCAGTTACCATCCTAAATTGATTAACTAACAAAAGAAGATATATTTTTTTGATACCGATTCCCAAGAAAGAAGAATTCTTATAAGAAGTGGATGCTTGCTATTCAGGCATGATTGCATTCAGAGGAGGAAATGGTAAAAATCAACAAAATTCATCTGCAATTATTGTGTATTATCCCATATTGCGTTTCCGGGCACGCAATGGTATTATAAACACATAGAGGAGGCGTGTCCGGACACGCCAAGGCACATAAATCGAATAATCAGAAAAGAAAAAGGAGAAAAGATTATGTTAAAGGTCGGTATTATTGGAGCAGGAAGAATTGGAAGAGTACATATTACAAGCATCAGCACAAGAGTAAAGGATGCACAGATCAAGACGGTTGCAGACCCGTTTCTGAACGATGAGACAGCAGAGTGGGCAAAGAGCATGGGTGTTGAGCACACAACAAAAGATTACATGGAGATTATCAACGATCCTGAGATTGATGCAGTTCTGATCTGCTCATCTACAGATACACATTCACCGATTTCACTGGAAGCTATCAAAGCAGGAAAGCATGTTTTCTGTGAAAAACCAATCGACCATGATGTCGATAAGATCAAAGAAGTCATCGAAGCACTGGAAGGAACCAACCTGAAATACCAGGTAGGATTCAACCGCAGATTCGACCACAACTTCGAGGCAGTCCAGAGGGCAGTTGCAGCAGGAAAGGTTGGAAAACCAGAGATCATCAAGATCACATCCCGCGATCCTGAGCCGCCGAGCATCGACTATGTAAAAGTATCTGGTGGAATGTTCCTTGATATGACAATCCATGATTTTGACATGGTACGTTTCCTTGCTGGATGCGATGCAACAGAAGTATACGTACAGGGTGCGAACCTGGTTGATCCGGCAATCGGAGAAGCAGGAGATGTCGACACGGCAGTCATCACACTGCAGATGGAAAACGGTGCGATTGCAGTTATCGATAACTGCAGAAAAGCAGTTTACGGATACGATCAGAGAGCGGAAGTATTCGGTTCAGAAGGAATGGTTGCATTAAGCAATGACAGCCAGTCCAGCGCGGTGATCAGCAATGCAGAAGGCGTAACAGGCGAGAAGCCGATGTTCTTCTTCCTCGAGAGATACATGGAAGCATACGGAAAAGAAATCTCAGATTTTATCGATGCAATTGTAAACGACAAAGAGACTCCGCTGAATGTAATAGATGGCCTGAAGCCGGTATTAATGGGACTCGCAGCTCAGAAGTCACTGGAAGAGCACAGACCAGTTAAGATTTCTGAAATTATGTAATCCAAAGTAATAAAATTTGTAACTGTTCATGGTCCTGAACAGTTACTAAAATTTACTAAATATATGATGGAATAAAGGAGAATATAAAATGTTTGATAAGAATAAAGTAAAATTAGGAATCGCACCAATCGCATGGACAAATGATGATCTTCCGGATCTGGGAAAAGAGAATACATTCGAGCAGTGTGTCAGCGAGATGGCACTGGCTGGCTTTACAGGTTCAGAAGTAGGAAATAAATATCCAAAAGACCCAGAGGTGCTCAGAAAAGCTCTGGAACTCCGTGGAATCGAAATCTGCAACCAGTGGTTTTCTTCATTCCTGATCACAAAGCCATTCGAAGAGGTAGAAAAAGACTTCCGCGCACAGCTTACCTTCCTTAAGGCTATGGGAGCAAAGGTAATCGGCGCTTCCGAGCAGAGCCACAGTGTACAGGGAATGCAGGATACTCCGATATTTGGACATAAATATGTAATGAATGACGAAGAGTGGGAAACTTTCTGTACAGGCATGAACAAACTTGGAAAGATCGCGAAAGAGGAATACGGCATTGCCCTTACGTTCCATCACCACATGGGAACTGTTGTACAGAACCCGGATGAGGTAGAACGCATGATGGCTAATACAGATCCCGAATATGTAAGCCTGCTGTTTGATACAGGACATTTCACATACTGCGGGGCTGATCCTCTGGAGATGGTAACGAAATATGTAGACCGCATTAAACATGTACATCTGAAGGATATCCGTCCGGAAGTTGTAGAAAAGGTAAAGAACGAGAACTTAAGTTTTCTGGAAGGTGTACGCCTTGGCGCATTTACCGTTCCCGGAGACGGATGCATCGACTTCGATCCTATCTTCAAGGTGCTGGAGGATGCAGGATATGAAGGGTATATGCTGGTAGAGGCAGAGCAGGACCCGGCTAAGGCAAATCCGCTTGAATATGCTATGAAAGCAAGAAAGTTTATTGCGGAGAAGACAGGGTTATAATAAATGAGGATATTGAAATGAAACTGGCAGCCGTGAAATCGGAGGAATCTGATTTTGCGGCTGCTTTTTATGTTCAATTGGATATGGAGATGGTATACTTATAGCATGAAAGGGAAATATGAAGATTTACGATTTAGCACAAAATCGCGACGGAGGGATGGAATATTATGACGCTGAAAAATAAACTAGGTATCACCGATGCAGTAGAATTGGCACGAACGGAAGAAAAGATAAGTAAAAAGAAAGCTCTCGAGATGTTTGAAAACGGTTATCTGGAAAAAATGGAAAGCGGGAAGTTTTCGTCGCTTGCCCAGATTCATCAATATTTATTTGGAGAAATATATGATTTTGCCGGTGCAGTAAGGGACGTTAATCTTGCAAAAGGGAATTTTAGATTTGCTCCGGTGATGTATCTAAATGCGGCTTTGGATAATATCGATGCTATGCCCCAGTCAACTTATGATGAAATTATAGAAAAATATGTTGAAATGAATATTGCCCATCCTTTTAGAGAAGGGAATGGGCGCAGCACCAGAATATGGCTTGACTTGATTTTAAAGAAAGAGTTGAAAAAGTGCATTGATTGGAGCAAAGTTGACAAAAATGATTACCTTCTTGCTATGGAGCGAAGTCCAATAAAGGATGTAGAAATAAAATATCTTTTGAAGGATGCACTGACAGATCAGGTGGATGACCGAGAGATTTATATGAAAGGCATTGATACGAGTTACTACTACGAAGGATACACGGTCTATAGGACGGAAGAATTACGGTGATGGATATGAAAAGAGAAAAGAAGAATAAAGCGTACCAATTAAAGGCAGCATTAAAAAATATGAAACCGGCAACATGGTGGGCCAAGGCCAGAGTCATTGGAGAAATTGGAGGAGATGTATGATTTAGATTATATCATTATTTATGCAGACAATTCGGTTACAGTGCCAGAAGAAGTAATTGACGCTTATAAGAAAATAAATACTCCTCAATTCCGTAATCTGAGAAAGCAGATTGTATGGATGCAGGCATGTCTGGAAATGCATGCTATGATTTATGGAATTGCACCGGTTGAAATCGTGTACCGGATGTATAGGAAACGTCCGGGGTACAAGGTAAAAAAGGAAGAATTCCTGCAAATATTCCGGGCTGTTCCCGAAGAATGTAATCTTTGCGTGATAAAAGACGGGAAGATTATCATAAAGGAGATATTGAAAAACAATCTTTATCTGGAAATTGAGAAGAGCCAGGGAGCCATAGAGTTCTATATACCGGGATACGAGGAGGTATTGGATTGTATGGATCATAAATATCCGTCCAAAGATCCGGTTTATCAGGAATTGAAGAAATTTCTGAGCACAGAAATGCATCTGGAGGAGACAGAAGTGACAGAAATTGTCTGCACGATATGGAGCCGGGTATCATTAGGATGTGATTTTCATGATGTTATGGATATGCTGAATGAAATGAACATTTGCTTTTCAGGTGACCAGAGGTTTATGAAGTTTGCCGATATAATGATGAGGGTTAATAACCATACGAGAATGCTGTCAAATCGAGGGTACACACCGCAGGAATTAGTAGCGGAAATGGGGGTGGGGGCGCTGCAATCAGAAGGGCTCATTCCGACACTTGTGCCTATGAGCAGCGTGACGGCTGATATGCTGAGTTCATCGAAGAAGGAATTGGAAGAAAGAGGCTTTGGTATTGATTTAGATTCTAATGCACAGGTTATTCAGACAGGATTTATGCGGGATGGCAGTGTAGAAAGAGGACAGAAAAAGATATATCCGAATGATCCCTGCCCTTGTGGAAGCGGCAGGAAATACAAGAAGTGCTGTGGGAAGAAGTGGGGATAGAAGGGCTATTCAATTTGGGGCATTGGTGGTATACTAATCATGTTACAAAATGATAGATATATAGGAGCAAAATACTATGCTGAACATATTTTATGGAGAGATGCCGGAGGCTATTTTCAATACTTCAGTTTATTTTAAAAATATATATGAAGATGAATGGATTATGGATTCTATGGCAAAGAGAATGATTCTAGATATTGATAAGTCAACAGTGCTGGATAGTGGAGTGATAGACAGCCCTGTCATGGGAAAGATTCCACCAACCAGTTTATCAGGGGGCGTGAAAACTTTGATACTAATGAAAAATGAACCCGAGAAGATATTTAATGCCTCTGCCTGTGGAGATAATTGTGCAAAATGGATACTGCAGTTGGCAGAACAACAGGATTTCACAATTAACCTCCGGCATTTGATGGATTTTGGCAGGGATGCATTTTCCATTAGAATTTTAAATACGAATCAGATTGTTCATAATATGAAAGAGTTGATTCCGGTTGCCGGGAAGCTTGTATAGGTGATATTCATGAAAGGGAAGTATAGAATTACGGTTCAAAATAAAAGAATCCGATATGATTTTGAGATTAAAAGAAATATTACAATAATTCGCGGTGATAGTGCTACAGGCAAGACAGTATTAGTTGATATGGTACGTGAATATTATGAGAATGAAACAAAAAGCGGTGTTGCGCTGCAGTGCAGTAAAAGGTGTGTTGTATTGGAAGGGAAGGGTTGGCAGACCCAGTTGGCTTCTTTCAAAGATAGTATTGTGTTTATTGATGAAATAAGTGAATTTGTATCATCAAAAGAATTTGCAGCAGATATTCAAAAGACCGACAATTATTATATTATTGTGACAAGAGAAAGTCTTTCTGCATTGCCATATAGTGTGAATGAAGTTTATGGAATTAAGAATTCTGGTAAATATGGCTCTTTAAAGCAGACATATAACGAACTTTATCAACTGTATGGCCAAGATGACTTTACATGCGTAGTTAAGCCTGAATTATTGCTTACTGAGGATTCTAATTCAGGTTTTCAGTTTTTTAATACTGTTTGTAAAGAGCGGCGGATAGATTGTGCTTCTGCGAAAGGAAAGTCAAACATCTTTTCGTATCTGACCAAGCATAAGAAAGGGAAAGTTCTGGTTATAGCAGACGGTGGAGCATTTGGCTCGGAAATGGATAAGCTGATGAAGCTGTTGGATATTCGAGAAGATATTGTGCTGTATCTGCCGGAATCTTTTGAGTGGTTGATTTTAAATTCAGGAATTATACAAGATAGCGAGATTCCTTTGATTTTGGAGGCACCGTATGATTATTTGGAAAGTAGTGAGTATTTAAGCTGGGAGAGATATTTTACAGCATTGATAGTAAAGAAAACACAAGGTACTTATCTACAGTATAATAAGCGTGTGCTAAATAAAGTATATTTGCAAACGGAAGTATCAGATAAAATTTTAAAGAGTATGGAAAATATAAGTCTCTCTTGGAAAGATTCCAGTGATTCGTAGATATAAGTCATACACTCCTTTCCCCCGGCATACATTGTAAAAACAATGATTGCAGGGGGATTTTTTTGAAAGATTATATTGAGGAGAGAGCCGTGGAAATCGCCAATTATATCATAGAAAACAGTGCTACGGTACGGCAGACGGCAAAAAGTTTCGGGATCAGCAAGAGTACCGTACATAAAGATGTAACAGAGCGGCTTCTTCAGATTAATCCTGCATTAGCGGGAGAGGCGCGCAAGATATTGGACATGAATAAGTCCGAACGGCATATACGCGGCGGACTTGCCACCAGAGAAAAGTATCTCCATCAGCATTAGGGAACTGCCGGTTTTGTGAGGTTGATGTTTATGCTATAATGATTATATGCATTAAAATCAACTTTCTGCAAAGAACAGTTTTTATGACAGGAGAGAGACTTGTGAAAAAATACAGAAGAATCTGCGCCGTCCTGATGGCAATTTTACTGACGGCAGGACTTGCCGCGGGGTGCACGAAGGAAGAAAGGCCTGTAGAAGTAAAGAGGGAAAAGGTGACGCTCTGGTATTACTGGAGCCAGAGCTATAGTAAAAAGGAGCTGGCATATCTGGTGGACAGCTTTAACCGGTCCCAGGACCGGATTGAAGTGACCACCCAGTATGTGCCGGATGAGGATTTTAAGAAACGGCTTGCACTCAGTATGGCGGACGGGAATATGCCGGACCTTGCGCTTGTAGATTCGTCCGATTTCAAATATTTTCACGCAATGGAGCCGTTTGTGGACCTGACGGATGAAATAGACGGGATTGAGGAATACCTGCCCGCAGTGAAGGAGGCATGCACGATAGACGGCCGGATGATGGGGCTGCCTTATGGAATGAACTGTACCGCCCTGTTTTATAACAAGGAGATTCTCAAGAACAGCGGGGAAGAGGTGCCAGAGACGTGGGATGAACTTTATGAGACTGCCGTCAGGCTTTCGACGGATACCCATTGTGGATTCGCCATGCCGGCTTTGCAGAGTGAAGAGAGTGTATACAGTTTCCTGCCCCTGCTGTGGTCTATGGGGGGATCGGTGGATCAGCTGGATTCGCCGCAAAGCAGGGAAGCGTTTCATTTTCTCAGAAAACTGACGCAGGCAGATGCGATGAGCAGACAGACGATCAACCTGACGTCGGGGGACCTGATCCGTCAGTTTGTGGAGGGCAATATTGCAATGATGGTCAACTCCACGACGATGATTGATTCTGTAAGGGCGATTAACCCGGCTCTGGAGTATGGCGTGACGGCTCTGCCGGCAGCAGGAGACGGCACAAGAATCTCGGTGCTGGGAGGAGAAGTGTTTGGGGTTACAAAAGGCGGACATCAGGAGGAAGCAATTGAATTTTTAAAATATATCAGTGATAAGGACAGAATGGAGGAATACATGGAACGGTCTTCCTATATGGCCCCTCGCGCCGATGTACTGGAAAACCAGTATAAGGAGGACTCCCTGAAGCGAAGTATGATAGAACTTACCAAATCTGCCAGAACGAGAGAATTTTCGGTGGAATGGCCTTACATTTCTATTGTCATTACAGATACAATGGAGGCAGAGATTATCGGTGAAAAGGACGAAGATGAAATCTTCCTTGATGCAGCAGAACGGATGAAGGACATCAGGGAGGGAGAACGATGAAGCGAGAAAGAACACTCAGGAAAAGACTGGCATTCGGGTTCCTGATGGCGGCGCTGATACCGGTGAGCATCTTTGCAGTCATATCACAGGTCCGTTTGAGGAGCAGTCTGGAAGACAATATGAACGGGCGTATTAGCAGCAATATTAATAATGCCGGACAGTGTCTGGATATGGTATTGGACAAGTATGCCACCATCCTGTATGATATGTGTACAGATGACACGATTATTGATACGGTGGAAGAGATCATACAGGACCAGGATGATCTGGATGTCAATACGAGTACTCTCAGACATGAACTCAGCCATATCTGCAACCGTAATGACGGAATAGAAGGGATTACCATTTTTCTGCGGAATGGGAATGTGATCTTCTATGACCGCCTGAATTCTTCGTCGACGAACAGTATCTGGGCGGATGAGATTGTATTTCCGGAAATCGAAAAAGGGGAAGTCTATCAGGGCGTAACGACGCCTGTTACGGCAAATGAAAAGAAGAACTATCTGTTTCAGATTGGAAGAAA
This sequence comes from Faecalicatena orotica, assembly GCF_003149245.1. GTDB lineage: Bacteria > Bacillota > Clostridia > Lachnospirales > Lachnospiraceae > Faecalicatena_A > Faecalicatena_A orotica. The sequence continues at coordinate 220,904 of NZ_QGDL01000002.1, forward strand.
ACTGGTTGATTATAAAAATATCCATGAGCAGCTGGGTACTGTAGTCATAAGTATTAACGAGGAGCAGATCAGGGAGGCACTTGTGACGGGAATGGATAATGCAACGTATCTTCTGGACGGCGATACAGTCATCAGTTCTCCCAATTCATCTGATATCGGCAGAAAATTTTCCGCCATACAGGACACGGCGTCAAATAAATACACAGAAGCGTCAAATACAAAGAGCGGCTTTACCCTGTGCAATGAGCAGCCGTTAGAAGACTATCATATGGCGATATGGGAGCAGGTCCTTTTTCTGTGCGTGATTGCGGTGGTTTCAGCGGTCACGATGCTGTTTCTGATTTACCGGTTTACTAAGCCGTATCTCTTTGCAGTGGATTCTCTGGTAGAGGCGATGAACGAGGCGGAAGAAGGGAACTTTGCTGTAAGCGTGGAGGTTCCTGATAACATGCCTGTAGAGATCAGGCGGATCAGCGGCGGATTTAATGAGATGGTGGTACATATAGACAGTCTGATCGGGCAGGTGAAGGAAGCTGTTGTAGAGCAGAAGAATGCCGAGCTGTCAGCACTGGAGGCGCAGATCGACCCACATTTCCTGTATAATACACTGGATACGATCAACTGGAAGGCGATTGAAAATGAACAGTATGATATCAGTGAAATGGTCGGGTCGCTGGCAGATATCCTGCGCTACACCGTAAAAAACGCCGGGGGGACGACGACAATTCGTCAGGAAATGGGGTGGCTGAGAGAGTATACAATGCTGCAGGCAGCGAAACTGGGGAAGAAGCTGCATATTGATGAGCAGGTACCGGAAGAAATCATGGGCTACCAGATACACAAGCTTATACTCCAGCCATTCGTGGAAAATGCAATCAAGCATGGTTTTCCGGAAAAAGAAGGGGAATGCTGTCTTCGAATTATAATCAGGGCTGCTGGGGAACAGCTCCACATTATTATAGAAGATAATGGACGGGGAATTGCACCTGAGATACTGAAAAAGCTGAATGATGATTCGGAAGAAATGGACGGGCATGTGGGAATCACGAATGTCCGGAAACGGCTGAAACTATACTATGGAGAGGAAGCGGACATTTACTTCGAGAGCCTTCAGGGCAGCTATACGAAGGCACACCTATTCATACCCCACCAAACAGCACGGGGGAACGCTGTGCGTGAATGATGTCAGAGAAGGAGGTTCTATAAATGCGGATCGTGATAGTAGAAGATGAAGCGCCAATCCGGGAAGGGATTGCGAAAATACTTCATAAGATAAATCCCGATTATGAGCTGGCGGGGACAGCGGCGGACGGAAAGGAGGGGTATGAGCTAATCAACAGTACAGAGCCGGATCTGGTAATTATGGATATTGAGATGCCCAAAATGGACGGGCTTAAGATGCTTGGGAAACTGCGGGGCGAGGGGAACCAGTGTAAGGTACTGATTTTATCCGCATATTCTGATTTTAATTATGCGAAACAGGCCATTGAGCTGAACATCGAGAATTATCTGCTGAAACCAATAAAGATACCAGAACTGAAAAGGGCGCTCCAGCAGATCGAAAATGCACTTGAAAAGGAACAAAGCCGTGATATGGCATTTTCTGTGGAAGGGATTTTTCTCGCATGTTTAAACGGGCAGATCAAGCCGGATGCCCAGTTTCACAGCCTGACAAAAGAACGGTACGGGTTTACGGTGGAAGAACCGGCGGAGGTGTTTGTGCTCTGGCTTGGGAGCGGGTACGAGGAGCAGAAAAAGTCGGCAAGAGAACTGTTGGAGGATGTTGGTGACCATACCGTAAAGTTTGCCTCCTGTGTGATAGAGTCAGACGTATGGCAGATGCTGATCATGATCCTTTACCGCCTGCCCCGGGAGGCCACACAATACCAGTATTTCCGGACATCGGTCGTACCCATGCTGTGCAGTAATCTGAAAAGTCCTGCTGTCTGCCTCTGGAGAAGTGTGGACAGCCTGCTGGAGCTTCCAAAAGTAATGGAGGAAATGCTTAAGGAACGGGAATGGAACCTTCTTCTGGAAAAAGGCAGCCTGATTCGGCAGGAGGATATCGAAGCCATAAAAACGGTTCCGTTAAAACACCCGACAGAACTGGAGGACAAGGCCTGTCAGGCGGCAAAACGCGGAGATAAAGAGAAGGTAATCGAATATTTTAAATTATTATTTGAGTATTACAAAAAGGCACTGCATACGCCGGATGAAATAAAGAAGTCTGTTATACGTTTCAGCTGGTCGGTATTCAATGCATACAAAGAAACGCAGGGGATAGAAGCCGATCTGAAGATCCAGAATATCCTGCAGGCCATTTCTGAAGCAGTCAGCTGGGACCAGATAGGCAGCAGCCTGAAAGAACTGTTTGAGATCATTGACCTGGAAATCCCGGAAGAGGAAGCGATGCCGGTCAGCGTACTCGTACAGAAAGCGCAGCAGCAGATCCGCAAATATTACGATCAGGGAATCACGCTTGAAGAAGTCGCGAACAAGCTGTTCGTGTCAGAGGAATACCTCAGTGCCCTGTTCAAAAAGGAGACCGGGACAACCTTCTCGGAGACAATCAGGAAGTACCGGATAGAGAAGGTAAAAGAGCTTCTGCTTGATACACACCTGAAGCTAAACCAGATTGCCGAACTTGCCGGTTATTCAGACCCGAAATACATGAGCAAAGTCTTCAAAGAAGAAATGGGAATGCTTCCAAACGAATTTCGCAAGTCAGTCCATTAAATATTTCTACCTTTTTCAAATATTTTTACCTTGTGATTGGAAAAAATTGTGATATGATGTCGATAACAAAAAAGCAGAGGCTAATCGAAGGTAAAATAGATATTCTGAAAAAGGAGAGAAAACAATGAGTGAAATGATGATTAAATTCAGCAACCCTGAAGAAGTATTAGAGTTTGTAAACAAAGTGGCAAAATATCCGTATGATATGGACATGAAGAGAGGCAGATTCGTGGTTGACGCGAAGTCAATCCTCGGAATTATGAACCTTGGATTCAACAATCCGATCGAGCTGAAAATTTATGACGAGAACTGCTCAGAGCTTGAAGAAGAACTCTCTAAATATAAAGCTGCTTAAAAACGGGGTGTTCCACGTACATGCTTTTTAACATTAGTACTAAAGCAGATATGGAATTTAACCTAATATTTACATTTATTACTGAAAAAATTGTTATTGCTTGTCTGTGAAAACTTCTCGGCGTATAATAAAATGCGTTGAGGAGTTTTTATCTTGTTTCATAGGAATGAAGGAAGAAAGTTACTGAAAGAGGAAATAAGAAAACGTATGAAAGCAAAAGTAGACAGGAGTGCCTATTTATTCGATAATAAGGCACTGAGGGCATTGATTATCCCGCTGATCATCGAGCAGCTTCTGGCTGTCCTGGTCGGCATGGCAGATTCTATTATGATAGCGAGCGTAGGAGAGGCGGCAGTATCTGGTGTTTCACTGGTAGATAACATCATGGTACTGTTTATTAATGCATTTGCGGCTCTCGCCACAGGAGGCGCCGTTGTGTCCGGGCAGTACCTCGGACAGAGGAACGAAAAGTCCGCCTGCGAGGCATCCACACAGATTGTCTGGTTTATCACGATTATTGCAATCGGAATCATGGCAGTCATCTATTGCGGCAAATGGTTTATTCTGCATGTAGTATTCGGTGCAATCGATGCAGATGTCATGGGACACGCAAACACTTATCTGATGATCGTAACCGCATCCATCCCGTTTATGGCACTGTATAACGCAGGAGCGGCGACATTCCGCGCAATGGGGAACTCCAAGGTTTCCATGCAGGTTTCCATCATTATGAACATTATCAACATCGGAGGAAACGCAATCCTGATATACGGTTTCCACCGCGGAACAGAAGGCGTGGCGATCCCCACACTCGTATCCAGAATGGCGGCTGCAATCATGATCATGGCACTGCTGTGCGACCAGAAGCGCCAGCTGCACGTGAAGCGGACACTAAAATATCATCCCGACTGGCGGATGATCAAAAGAATCCTGACGATCGGCGTCCCGAACGGTCTTGAAAACAGCATGTTCCAGCTCGGCAAGATACTGGTACTAAGCCTTGTATCTACATTCGGTACATACGCAATCGCGGCAAATGCAGTCAGCAACGCCGTGGCACTCTTCCAGATCCTCCCCGGAATGGCCCTCAATCTGGCAATCACATCCGTCATCGCACAGTGCGTCGGTGCGGGAGACTATGAACAGGTACACTACTATACAAAAAAACTGGTCGGGATCGTGTATGTACTCATCTGGGTCATGAACGCAGCAATCTTCATGCTGCTTCCTTTGATATTAAGAGCATATAACCTGTCAGACCTGACAGCCGAGACAACAAAACAAATCTTATACTTCCACAGCATCAGCTGCATGATCATCTGGCCGCTGTCCTTCTCCGTGCCTTCGACACTCCGCGCGGCAGGAGATGCACAAGTCACAATGGTCATATCAATATTCTCCATGTGGGTATTCAGGATCGTGTTCAGCTATATACTTGGACGGTATATGGGCATGGGCGTATTTGGGATATGGGTGGCAATGGTCATTGACTGGTGCTTCAGGGCAGTATGTATGTGCGTTAGGTATGTTAGAGGAAAGTGGAAGTTGAAGAGAACCATATAGTGTTGGGGACGTAATCTTTCTTAGGAAGGCTACGTCCCCAATTGAGTTTTGTGGTGTCACTTTTTGAAGTTTGCCCTGTACCAAAGTGAAGTTATTCACAAGTATTCTTGTATTATTGTGGAAAACTACGGGAAAATCGAGGTATAAGGTGAATTTTTCACAAAGAGAGTCTTGTAAAACGGGAAGTGCTACTTTATAATAGGTAAGTAAATCAAAAATAGCTGTTTCACAGCTTTTTTATTTTGAGCAGGAGGAAGACTTTGAAGAACGAATTAGTGATTGTCCTCGATTTCGGCGGACAGTATAACCAGTTAGTCGCAAGGCGTGTCAGAGAATGTAACGTGTATTGCGAAATCTATTCTTATAAGACCGATATAGAAAAAATCAAAGAAATGAAACCGAAAGGGATTATCCTGACGGGGGGGCCGAACAGTTGTTATGAGGAGGATTCCCCGACTTATTCTAGAGAACTTTTTGAACTGGGAATTCCTGTGCTGGGACTGTGTTATGGCGCCCAGCTGATGATGCATGTCTTAGGTGGTAATGTGGGACGTGCCGAAGTGCGGGAATATGGTAAGACGGAAGTGCTGATTGACAAGCAGGATTCGAAGGTATTTGAAAATGTATCTACACCTACGATATGCTGGATGAGCCACTTTGACGCTATTTCACAGGAGGCTCCGGGATTTGAGATTACAGCTCATACGGCTGATTGTCCTGTAGCGGCAGCTGAGAATGAGGCAGAAGGACTGTATGCGATTCAGTTCCATCCGGAGGTGCTTCATACAGTGGAAGGCACAAAGATGATCAATAATTTTGTGAAAAATGTTTGTGGCTGTGCCGGAGACTGGAAGATGGATGCTTTTGTTGAGGAAACGATTGCGGCTATCAGGGAGAAGGTTGGTAACGGAAAAGTACTTTGTGCTTTGTCCGGTGGTGTAGATTCATCTGTGGCAGCTGTTATGCTTTCTAAGGCTATCGGATCACAGCTGACTTGTGTATTTGTGGATCATGGCCTGCTTAGAAAAAATGAAGGCGATGAAGTGGAGGCGGTTTTCGGACCGGAAGGTCATTATGATCTGAACTTTATCAGGGTCAATGCCCAGGAGCGGTTCTATGAAAAACTTGCCGGTGTGACGGAGCCGGAAGAGAAGAGAAAGATCATTGGTGAAGAGTTTATCCGTGTTTTCGAGGAAGAAGCGAAGAAGATCGGAACAGTAGATTTCCTTGTACAGGGGACTATTTATCCAGACGTCGTAGAGAGTGGTCTGGGCGGAGAATCAGCAGTCATTAAGTCACATCATAATGTAGGCGGGCTGCCGGATTATGTTGATTTTAAAGAAATTATTGAGCCGCTGAGAGATCTGTTTAAGGACGAGGTGCGCAAAGCTGGATTGGAACTGGGGATACCGGAGAGGCTGGTGTTCAGACAGCCATTCCCGGGGCCGGGACTTGGAATCAGGATCATCGGGGAAATAACCGAAGAGAAAGTAAAGATTGTTCAGGATGCCGACGCTATTTACCGCGAAGAAATGGATGCGGCAGGAATGAACAAGATTGTCGGCCAGTATTTTGCAGCGCTTACGAATATGCGGTCTGTAGGAGTTATGGGAGATGAACGCACCTATGATTATGCAGTGGCATTAAGGGCTGTGAATACGATAGACTTTATGACAGCAGAATCCGCAGAAGTGCCTTGGGAGGTGCTGCACCGGGTTACCAGCAGGATTGTAAATGAAGTAAATCATGTAAATAGAGTATTCTATGATCTGACGGGGAAACCGCCGGGGACGATAGAGTTCGAATAACGGACAGAACCCCGGAAATGTTGATAAAATGGGCATTTCCGGGGGTGTTTTATGTCGTTTGGCTCTATTTAGAAAAATTGACTTTCTTATATGAGTATGGCGGAGGGGAATGAGCCCCTCTTTACAATCGCCCACGCATGGTTATAGGTTACGCCATCTGTCCACTCTTGCTGCTTTACAGCCACGCACATACCACAAGAAGGATTTTATTATATTTTGATTTACTTTAAGAGTTCATCATAGGTGGTTTCCAGACAATCACGGATACCACGAAGCTGTGTGCCAGTAATATGCTGAATACCACGCTCAATCTTAACTAAGGCTTCTAGGGTCATTCCGATTTCTTTTAAATCCAGCATACCAATCAATTCAGTCTGCCCAATTCCTTTTTCTAATCGTATTCTACGAATATTTCCCCCAATATCAATTCCGTCTTGCTTTATTTTTTGTTCCATCATTTATTCCTTTACGAGTGGACTAAAATTAGTCCGTTTTCTCTTTATCTTATAAAGAAAAAATGATAGAATGGGACTAGGATGAGTCCACTTGAAGGGCGAAATGATAACAGCAGAAAAAATATGGATGAAATCCTATTTTAAAGACCCATGTTTATGCTCATGCTGTGCGATTGCCTGCCGAATTAGATATAACACTTCTCCATTTATGGAACGCCCGTCAAATTCAGCAAGACTTTTTAATTTCTTATGAGTTTCGGAATCAATGCGTAATCCCAGATGTTTAACTTTTTCCATAATATTTCCTTTCTGCCTAAGTTAAGTACAAAACAAGTACAGTTAGTAAGTACATTTTAAGTACACGGGGCAAAGTAATGTATGGAAGTACGAAGATAAAAAAGCTATTTCGCTATGTTTAGTGGACTTTCAGACATTGGAGATTTACTCATTACAGGACTGGTATCTGGCATGTTCTACAAGAGATTATTGGGTTGAAATGGACATTGAAGGAGAAAAGGTTGGCGTTAATGCGTTTTACCTTCCGACAAGGGATTAGAGTTGTATGACACTTTGTTTGGGATTTATTTCATAAGACTCATTGATGCTTAGGAAACATGAACTTTACAGATGAATTATCCAGTAGTATTATAAACATAAATTAAGAAAACATCCATACCAAAGTAAATGCTCCAGAAGTAGTATTATCTACTTCTCAAGGCAATTCGCCCATACCATTGATAGACGGGGTATTATTTTTTTCTCTTAATCTTCCAAATGCTTCCCCTTCCTATCTATTCCATCAATACGGATAAAGGGATTCAGGAGTATTCTTCTCTGTCATAGGTACTTTCCATCTGGATGTTCTAGCATACAGGGGAGTAGTGTTCCATTAAAATTCAAATCTTTTCCCTCCCCGGCAGAATTCCAGTATAATTGGATGGTTTTTTGGTGTATCTATCATATTTGAAACTAGGAGGTCTTTTATGAAACGTGAATTAGGAATTGCAAGATGTGGGCTTGCGTGCTGTTTGTGTTCTGAAAACACAAGCTGTCAGGGGTGTAATTCAGGAAAATGTCCGGGTAAAGAATGGTGCGAAAATAGGAAATGCTCAATAGAAAAACATAACTCCCACTGTTATAGTTGTAGAGAAGATTGTAGGAAAGGTCTGCTGTCAAAAATAAAGCCGTATGGTTTTACTCTATTTGTTAAAAGATATGGAGAAGAAATGCTGCTAGATTGTTTGGAACATAACGAGAAAAATGGCGTTGTATATCATCGTGATGGTATTGTTGGGGATTATGATGAATTTGACGATGTTGAAAAATTAATTGCGTTTATTAAAGAGGGAAAGTGTTAATTTGCATATCAGAGGAGTTAGCAAATGGTTGAAGTAAAGTTTTATGATAACATTGCAGACGAACTGCTAAAATTTGCAGTTATCATTACAAAACATAATGGGAAATGGGTTTTTTGTAAGCACAAAGAACGAGAAACATATGAAGTACCCGGCGGACACAGAGAAGATGGTGAAACAATTCTGGAAGCCGCGGAGCGAGAGTTGAAGGAGGAGACCGGTGCCATTGATTATGTAATCAAACAGGTATGCATATATTCCGTTAAAAAAACGGGAATTAACGAAACTGTCAATGAAGAATCGTTTGGTATGTTGTTTTTTGCGGAAGTTTATTCTTTCGGGGATATACACAGTGAAATTGAAAACATTATAATTTGTGATAACCTGATTGACAACTGGACATACCCACAGATTCAGCCAAAACTACTGCAGGAGGCAGAAAGACGCAAATTTATATAACTTGAGTTTATCAAGATGTTATGTTTTAGATACCTTGAAATCTTATTGTTAATAAATTTCTGATTCTGCTTTCATTTGTCAGAAGCCTGAAAAGATAAGGACAGTTCAGAATATAATTGCTGAGCTGTTCTTTTTTTAGGAACAGCGGTTGTATTCATACATTTCCCAATTCAGGGATTTCCTTATACCCCCATATAAAGTATAATAAACATTAATACCAAACAATTTACGCTGCGAGTAAGTACTAGGAGGCATTCCCATGAATGACCAAGATCTCAAAATAAAAGTCCAGTCCTCCCTAAACCACCACGGCGGATATTTGTTGAACACACTCTAATCTATAAACCAGAGTTCCTTATATAAAAGAAGCTTAGAAAGAGGCAAGGCATGACTGAAATACAATACTCCCTCCCACAGGATGACAATCTTGAAATCTCATATTTGTCGCATTTATTCGACAACATGAGTGAATGTTATAAACTTTTCTGGTTTCAGGCCATAGTGCGTCTTGTGAGTCAGGATAAAACAGTCATTAGTTATGATGAGTTAGTCAATGAAATGATTGCAGACGCATGGTACATGGTTTCAGAATATCGTCTGAATCTTGGTCCGGCCGATACGTTGGAATCCCTTGTACACTATATATACCAAAGCAGCGGGATGAAAACAAATGAGAAGAAGGAAAATATTCTTGCTTATCTAAAAAATAGTAATGATTCGGAATTAAAAAAGCGAAAGCGTACTTTGACTTACAATGTCCCGTACCGTCTTCAGGCTCCGTTCATGAAGTATCTGAAAGGGAACGGGTGGAAAGTTTCTGAGAAAAAGGTTGCGGAGAAGATTAATAAGGAAAGTCGTCTGATCTATTATTTTGTAAGATTATCGGGTCTGGATTCACAGATAGAAATTACTCCGCAGTGGAAGCCCTATATTATAAAAAATCAGGAGATCCTGCAGGGATGGCTTCAGTATAACATGATTACATACCTCCAGAGGAGAAATCCAAATATCCCCGGAATTGTAAACAAGCTCAATCCACCGCAGGAGCGGAAGCTTGCGCGGGTAAATAAGTACTGGAGACTGATATGCGAAACAGCTCCGATCAGGGATATTTATACGGGTAGGGAACTGGAACCGAAAGACATTTCTATCGACCATTTTGTACCCTGGTCTTATGTGACCCATGATGAATTGTGGAATTTGAATCCAACTACAAAAAGTGCAAACAGCAGCAAGAGCAACCATTTACCGGTATGGGATATTTATTTCCCAAAACTATGTGAAATCGAATACCGGGCATACCAGACGACGTGGGCACATGGGAGAATCCTTGATGAATTTGAACGCTGCCGCAAAGAACACGTTAACAGCGACGAGGCATGGATGCAGTTATACCGGGAAGGTCTGACAAAAGAAGAGTACTACCGCAATCTAGAGGGGATACTTCTACCGGTTTACCAGTCTGCACACAACATGGGCTTTAAGGAATGGGAATATGGAAGATAAGACATTAGAATATTATGAGAAATATGCGGAAGATTTTTATCGCGGCACAGTATATGCAGATGTTACGCAACTGTATCAAATGTTTCTGGACAGGCTGCCTTTAAAGGCAAGGATACTGGATCTCGGCTGCGGAAGTGGGAGAGACAGTAAGTATTTTAAAGAGCTGGGCTATGAAGTAACGGCAATCGACGGATCGCCGGAACTTTGCAGACTGGCATCATTAAATATAGGGCAGCAGGTGATTTGTACTCGTTTTACAGAAATTAACTATCAAAATGCTTTTGACGGCATATGGGCATGTGCCTCGCTTTTGCACGTCCCGGCGGGGGAAATAAATGCTGTTTTGGAAAAAATTAATAAGGCATTGGTACCGAAGGGAATCTTATATGCTTCTTTCAAGTATGGAAACGGTGAACGAACTAAAGACGGGCGTTATTTTAATGACTGCACGGAGGAAAAGGCAGCGGCATTATTGGCTGATTCAGGAGGCTGGAGCAGCTGGAGTTATTATATTACGAAAGATGTACGTACCGGACGTGGGGAAGAGGTATGGCTGAATATTATAGCCGTAAAAGAATAAGCCGGAAGTATGTGACTTTATGTCTAACAGAGAGAAACCGATGGGTGATATCCACAGATGTAACCGATGTCGAAAAGGTTATATGATTGTTAAACCAAATCGAAAAACAGGGCAGTATTTCTTCGGTTGTACAAACTATGATACAGAAGGAATACGATGCAAAAATTCAGAAACTATCGGGTAGAAAGGAAGCTGCTTTGGCAATGTCCAAGCAGCTTCCTCCAGCTTTTAGTGCTCCGTATGCAGCAGCATATGTGCCCTGTGTGACAGTGGTTTATCGAAGAATTCCTCATATATCACCGCGATATCTTCATTTTCATGAGAAAATCTCACCTCTGCATCGCTGTCCAGCCCATAGAGTTTCTTCCCTCTTTCGTGCGCCAGTTCTTCGCCATCGTGGATTGGCTGTCCGCCGCCGCCCACGCAGCCGCCGGGGCAGGCCATGACTTCTACGAAATCGTACTGGACCTCGCCTCTCTGCATTCGTTCTAACAGGTTCCTTGTATTTCCAAGTCCGCTGACTGCAGCGATTCGGAGTGTTGTTCCGTTTATTGTGAAATCGGCCTCCTGTACGCCGGAATTTGCATCAAATCCTTTGCTTCTTACCGGTTTGAAGATATCAGCATGTGGATTCTCTCCTGTCAGGGTATGGTAAGCGGTACGAAGTGCCGCCTCCATGACGCCTCCGGTTACCCCAAAGATCAGTCCCGCGCCGGAGCCGCTTTGCATAGGCCGGTCGCTTTCAATATCCTGTAAGGTGTCGGGGCAGATATGTGCAGAACGGATCATCTTAACAAGCTCTCTTGTGGTAATTACCGCATCAATATCATGTCCCGCGTATTCCCCGTAAAAAAGTTCTTTCTCGCGTTCCCCTTTTTTGGCAACACACGGCATGACGGATACGGTATAAATGTCATCGGGAGAAACGCCTATTTTCTCCGCAAAATACGTTTTCATGACGGCACCGAACATTTGCTGCGGGGATTTTGCCGTAGACAGCTGCCTTACCAGATGCGGGTACTGGGATTTTACAAACCGCACCCATCCCGGGCAGCAGGACGTAAACATAGGCCTGCTTTTCAGCTCCCCGTTCGTAAACCTGCTGATGAATTCCCCCGCCTCCTCCATGATGGTCAAATCGGCCGAAAATGCGGTATCAAAAACATAGTCCACGCCCATCCGCTTCAGGGAATCCATGATTTTGCCAACAGTTGCATCCTCAGGCTCCATTTCCAGTTCTTCACCCCATGCCGCACGCACGGCCGGAGCTACCTGCGCGACTACGATCTTTTTCTGATCCGCGATGGCTTCCCAGACTTTCTCTGTATCATCCCGTTCTCTTAAGGCACCTACCGGACAATGGGTAATACACTGGCCGCACAGGGAACAGTCTGCATCTTCAATACGTCTGTGTCCGGTTACACCGATGGTTGTCCTGGAACCCGTGCCTTCCACATGCCAGATTCCCAGCCCCTGTACTTTTTCACATATCTGCACGCACCGCATACATTTGATGCACTTGGCAGAATTCCGGATCAGAGGAAACTTCTGGTTCCACGGTCTTTTATCGATTTCTATTTTGAAGGGAATGTCAATGATGTTTAAATCATTGGCGATTTTCTGGAGGCTGCAGTTTCCGCTGCGTGCACATGTCACGCACTGGCAGTCGTGCTGGGACAGGATAAGCTGTACATTTCTTCTGCGGTCCATTCGTACCTTCGGGCTGTTTGTATAGATGACCATCCCTTCTTCTGCCACATTATTGCAGGAAGTAATCAGCCGGTCAGAGCCTTCTAACTCAACCACACAGACACGGCATGCCGCGATCTCATTGATCCCTTTCAGGTAGCAGAGTTTGGGGATCGGTATACCATTCTGGCGGGCAGCCTCCATGATAGTAGTATTTTCTTCTGCCTGTATTTTTTGATTGTCTATCATAAACGTTACCATAATCGTTCCCGACCTCCTTTAAATATTCCGTAACCAAAATGATCGCACCGCAGACATCTGGATGCCTCCTGTCTTGCCTCATTTTCCGTCATGCAGTTTTCCACACCGTCAAAATCGAGGACCCTCTCGCATGCCTCACGCTCGGTTAAGTTGATTCTTCCGCACGGAGTGCGTTCAAACAGATTGGCCTCCGGTATTTCCACGTCACAGGATATTTCATGACGGTATCCGAGGTACTCGTCTATGTTGGCAGCTACAACCTTGGCCGCGGCTATCGCTTTTATGACAGAGGCCGGACCACTTGCACAGTCGCCTCCTGCAAATACTCCCGGGATATTTTCAAAAGTACCGGAACTTTCGGTTACAATTTTACCTCTTACGACCGGTATGCCGGCCTCTTCAAAATGTGCCGTCTCAATGTTCTGCCCGATTGCAACAATCAATACATCACATGGTATGTAAATGTCCTCTTCCCCGGTAGGTCTGATACTGGCACGCCCGTCCCGGATGGTGCTGATCATCTGGGGCGTGACAGAGATTCCCCTGACATGTCCGTTTTCATCCACATCAATGGCTGACGGAGCCTTTAATGTCTGTAATTCGATTCCCTCGGCAACGGCCCCGTCGATCTCACCCGGAAGGGCTGTCATATCAGCCACCCTGCGCCGGTATACAATGCTTACCTTCTCGGCACCAAGCCGTTTAGCGGTCCGCACGGCATCCATAGATACATTGCCGCCCCCGATAACCGCAACATGCTTGCCAGACAAATCCATGATCTCATTCCTGCCTACGTTGCGCAGGAACTGCACAGCTGACAGGACGCCGTCGGCATCTTCTCCGGGGAGTCCCAGTTTCTTGTCCGTGCTGGCCCCGATCGTAATCAGCACGGCGTCGTACTGTTTCCTTAGCTCCTGGATGGTGATATCCTGACCGATCTTCAGGCCGTGTTTTACTTCTACGCCCGTCTTTAAAATGCTGTTGATGTCCTCCTCTAAACGTTCCTTTGGAAGCCTGTAGTTCGGAATTCCGTAGCGCAGCATTCCTCCGAGTTTCGGAAGCATCTCATACACGGTCGTCTGGTGCCCCATGAGCTGTAAATAATAAGCCGCACTTAAACCGCCCGGTCCTCCGCCGAGAACTGCTACACGTTTCCCAGTGCTGGGCGCGCACTCCGGCGGGTTAACCTCTCCGGCAAAATCAGCGGCCGCCCGTTTCAGCCCCCGGATATTGATAGAATCATCCATCATGTTCCTTCTGCACCGCGCCTCACAAGGATGCTCGCAGATAAACCCGCATGTGGTCGGAAAAGGATTGTCTTTTCGGATCAGGCGGATTGCATCGGCATATCTTCCCTCCAGAATGAGGGCCACATATCCCGGGATATCTACCCGGGCAGGGCATAGTGAAACACACGGTACAGCCTGATGGAAGGTGCAGGTGCACCGCCCGTTCTGGATGTGTTCTATATAATCATCCCGGTATCCGATCAGCCCTTTATAAACCATCCTTGCGGCTTCATAGCCAATCGCACAGTCCGCAGAGTCCATGATGGACAAAGCAGTTTCTTCCATAATATCTAAAGTTTCCATAGTCGCATTTCCATCAAGGACATCCTTGATAAAATGATTCAGCTGCCCGAGCCCGATCCGGCATGGCACACATTTCCCGCAAGTCTGCGCATGACATAATTCTAAAAACGCGCGTGACATATCCACAGGACATAATCCCGGAGGGCTGGACTCAATTCTCCGCTCCAGATCTTTATAGAGCCCTTCCATGACGATCCGGGCCCTGTTTGGCGAAGCAATTTCTAATCTGCTCATTGATTTAATCCCCTTTTTACATAATGCTATTCTGCTTTACCCCGCAGTGTTTCATATTATATCATCGAACAGGGCGGGTTGTAATTACCTGGGACATAAGTAGTTTATTTAACATGGTTGACAGAAAATTGACAGGGGAATCAGGCAGGAATGCCCGGTTATTTCAGGGGAAATTCGCATCTTTTTGTATAATTTCGAAAATTATGATGTCAAGTGTTGTTTGTCACACTATAGTTACAGTTCATTTTTTTCTTAATACCGTTTGTCATATATAAAAAGCGTTATACCCCAAATTATTGTAAACATATCCCCCAGATTCTACAATAGAAAGCAGGTAGAAGAACGTTCGGATATCAATTAATTACTGTTTGCAGGCCAGTGGGCAGTAACATCATATGAAAGAGGTATTGAGAAGGAGGAACTTATGAAAAGAGGAAGAGTTATAGCATTGCTATTAGCGGCAGGTATATCTTCCGCAGCTTTTATGACTGGATGTGCAAATCAAAGTAATGGTACATCAAAAGTAACAGAACAGAAAGAGTCAAATTATGTACTGTCTTTTGTAGCGGCAGATAAAACAAACTGGGACCAGGAGGTAACAATAGGAAATCATACCTATACCATTGCAGTGAACCTTTCGGATGATAATTCATTTGAATTGAAGGGAACATGTGTAGGAATTGCAGAGGAAACGGGTCAGCAGGAGGGAATGGCAGCTCCGGGAACCGGTGCGCCGGATATGCAGGAAACGGAACCAGTCAGTCCAGGCACAGAGGATTCAAGAGCAGCAGATTCGGATACTGACAATTCAGGAGAAAAATCTGCCCAGACAGAGGATGCAGGTTCAAAAAGTACGGAAGACCTAACGGCTTATGATTTTACAATAAATGGAACTTGGTCTTATGAGGATGGCTGGGGATATACGTTGACGTTTGATGACGGGCAGGATACATCCGTCACTGCGAACTTTGATAAAGCAAGCAGCAGGCAATATTTTTATTATGATTTGGCACCGACAGTGGACGGGGAGGCACAGGAAGCGGTTCAGGTACAGTTTCAGGCAAAAGATGTGGAATTCAGAAACGAAATGGCAGATGACTATGTAATAGCGGAAGAGCGGAATGCGACCTACATTTTTGAAGGAAATGGAAACAGCCAGACAGGTAATGCCATTAATATTAAGATTTACTGTGAAGAGGATGGCACAGTTGCCGTATTAAGTCAAAACGGAAGCACTATGACCTATAGCGGGGGGACATGGACCGAAGATACATCAACACATGAGTTTACAATTGATGCAGGGGGACCAATAACCGCAGACTACTGTGATATATCTGGTAAAGAAGGATATCGTCTGAATTACACCTCTACTGGGGGGATGGGACCTTCCACAACGCTTACATGCTATCTGCCTCTGGCTGAAGGAATAACTTCAGATGATTATACGGACGAAGACTTTGAGGGAACTGTTGTTAAAAACCTTACCTGTACAGAAGCCGATTATACCATTGAACTTACCGAAAAAGGGTTTTTAAAAGTGTGCTCTGAGGGAACTGTTAATGAGACTTCAACCTATACATATAATGAAGGGGCAGATACATACTCACTTATAATCGGCGGACAGACTTACAATACGACGAAAAACGGTGACACTTATACAGCGGATGTGAAGATAACAGTCACCAGTATGTTTGGGACGGAAGAATATGAGCGCACATTTACGTTTCAGTAAAGTCTGAAATGAACATACATTTGATAAGTAAGGAGAAAGAATATGTCTAATCTGAAAGTTCAGGAAAAATTAGATAAAATGAAAAAATTGCGTAAAGTCTTGTTTGTATTCAGTATTATTGCTGCCGTCGGAAGTCTGGTGATGCTTATCATGTTTAATTTTGCACCAGTATTCAACCTCACAGTAGAAGGCACAGATAAGTTTGGAAATGGTGTGGATTATCCAGGCTGGCAGGCAATCTACTATGGCATCGGGATTCAATATATTCCGGGGTATTATGAGTTTGGGTTTAATATATGGACCTGTCTTGGCATGTATGTACCTATATTATCATTGATAATCTGTACAGTTATGTACAGGAAAGGGAAAAACAAAAGAAAGGCAGTGCTGGAATATGTTATGGCAGCTGCACTGACTTTTGGTGGAATTACACTTGTAAACTGTACAAGGCTGGCTGTATTGACAGCATCCAGTGAAGGTCTGAATAATTTTAAGGATACATACCTGTTACCCGCAGTTGAAGCGGGAACATTCAGACTTCTGGCGTTTCCGAAAGCGCTTTGTGCGGTATGTCTGACAGCAGCTGCTATAAAAATTATAAATGGAAGTTTTCTTTTATATCAGAAAGCATATGCAAGAAAGATTCCTGTTATAACAAAGATGCCACAGCAGTAGAAATTAAAGGAGAAAAAACTATGACGAAACGTGCGAAAAAAAGAATCATCTCTCTTTCGGCAATCATCGCTGTTGTATTGATTCTAATGACTGTAATCACAAATGTTATGTATTATTATAAAGAATATATGGACCAGTTCCTTGGGGCAGGTACTATCAAAACAGAAACGAGCAGTGATGGTTTAAGCGGTGATTATATTGAGTATACAGCTACATCTGATACAGAATCCAGAGACAATGCAGCGGCCATTACACAGGAGACTGCCGAAGAGGGAATTGTGCTTCTGCGCAATGATGAAAAAGCGGATGGTGTTAATGGGAAGGCACTTCCACTGGTAAGCAGTTCCGATGAGGCCGCGTCCAAAAAAGTTACCATTTTAGGTTATAAATCCTGGCATAATAACATGTCAGGCGGAGAAGATCCAGCGACTACAGAGAATGCAGTGTCTATAGGTGTCGGACTATCCAATTATTTTGATACGAACCAGGCTGTAACTGATTTATATGCGACGGCATCCGATGATTTTGCAGATCCAGAGTCAGCACTTGCAAGTGCAGTAAGTACTTATGCGGAATACGACACAGCAATTATTACGGTTTCCCGTAATTCAGGCGAGGGTAATGATCAGGAAAGAGACCTTGGTACTGCAGAGTATAACCGCACCGGACTATCCCTTAAGAATGCAGAGCTTGCTTTAATTGATTATGCATGTAAAAATTTCTCGGAAGTCATTATCGTGGTTAATGCAGCAAATACGATGGAATTAGGATTCCTTGACCCTAATGATGAAAACTATAAAACATCCGGTATGTACACGGATCCATACAGCGGAAACACTTATGATTTTAGTAAAATTACAGGCGCATACTGGGCTGGCTGCTGCGGATCTCAGGGCGGCACTGCTTTGGCAAGAATTGTTTCAGGGGATGTTAACCCATCTGGACATCTGTCAGATATTTATGCCCGCAATTTGAGAGAAGATCCAACTTATTATAATTTTGGAAATTTTGAATATCAGAATTCCAGTGATTTCGATACATATCAGGATTCCTCTGTTTATTTTGTGGAATATGAAGAGGGAATTTATACTGGATACCGTTATTATGAGACCGCGGCATATGAGGCAATGCAGGGAAATTATGAAGGCTATGATTATGGACAGAGCGTTGTATATCCATTCGGGTATGGGCTTTCCTACACAGATTTCTCTATGGAATATGCAAGTGACCCTTTGTTTGATGAGGAGACAGAGGAATATACTTTTGCTGTAAAGGTTACCAATACGGGTGAAACTGCGGGAAAAGCTGTAGCGCAGATTTATGTAAGTGCCCCGTGGGAGGCAGGTCAGGTGGAAAAGTCTCATGTTCAGCTGATTGGCTTTGCAAAAACGCAGGAATTGGAGCCTGGTGCCAGTGAAACTTTAACAATAACGGCAAGCAGGGACTATTTCAGTTCTTATGATTATGTAAATGAAAAAGCATATATTCTAGATGAAGGAGAATATACATTCTATCTTTCCGAAAACAGCCATAGTTGGACAGAGATTGATAAAGAGGACACCTCGCATGTATGGTCACAGGAGATTGATTCTAAAATTGTTTATAATGAAGATGGGGCAGGTAAGAGGACAACTGATGAAGTTGTTGCTACAAATGTATTGGATGATTCCACAAATTATAGATTTACAGATTATACAGAAGGTAAGACTGGCGATGGTTACATCCATAACTTCAGCCGTAAAGACTTTGCAGCATCTTTCCCAACGGCACCGGAAGGTAATGACCTTTTATTGACAGATGAACGGGCCATTAAAGAGATCGAAATATATGACGTGTGGGATGAGGAGCAGAATGAGATCAGCGAGATGCCAGAGACAGATATAGATAAGACAGACTATACGCTTGCAGATATGCGCGGTGTCGATATCGATGATGAGAAATGGGATGACTATATTAATCAGTTTACCGTAGACTCTATGGCATATATGTTCATGAACGGCGGCTGGAATGAAATGGGAGATAGTGAGAACGGCGTTCCGAAGAGTTATGATGCAGATTCGCCATACGGGTTCTATGCAGCGCAGCTAAAAATTTCGGAATATGACATTAATGTATGGTATTGTGGGGCACCAATGGTTGCGGCCACATTCAATACAGAACTTTCAGAACGTCTGGGCTCTGCATTTGCTGAGGAGGCATATCAGTTAAAACAAGAAGACGGGCAGGGAATAACCGGCTTGTATGGCTATGGAATTAATACGCACCGCTCTGCTTTTGCAGGACGCAATTATGAGTACTATTCAGAAGACAGCCTGCTTTCGGGAAAAATGGCGGCAGCAGAGGCTTCAGGGGCGTCGGAAAAAGGTCTGATTACATTTATGAAGCACTACGCACTGAATGAGCAGGAACTGAACCGGCAGAAAAATGGATACTGTGCATGGTGCAATGAGCAGACATTCCGTGAAATTTACAACAGATCTTTTGAAATTTATATAAAAGAAGCCACCATGACTATAAATTATTATGATGTTGACGATGACGGCGAATATGCAATGACCAGTAAAGAGATGTCTGCAGCTACAGGTCTGATGAGCGCTTACAACAGAATTGGAGCGACCTACGCGGGAGCATCTGTGGTTATCAACAGTATTTTAAGGGATGAGTGTGGATTTACCGGAACGATAGTATCTGATGCAGGCGGTGAACCAAACACATACATGACTACAGATTACTCTTTACGGAGAGGACAGAATCTGACGTTGACGAATAATGGTACAAATGGGCTTTATGATACAACAAGTGCCACAGCAGTATACTGGCTGAAGCAGTCCACCCGATACCTGCTTTATAACAAGGCAAATTCAAATGCAGTAATGGGAATGGCTCCTGGCGACAATGTAAGTTATACGATGTCCCCGTGGCAGAAGATATTGATAGCAGTCTGGAGTGTAGTGGTTATACTTTCTCTTGCTGGGATTGCATACTGCATTATGCTGGGAAGGGGTAAAATAAAATTAAAAGAAATTATCGTTCAGGAAAAGACACCAGAAGATGAAGAAGAATACTAAAGGCATTTAACTCATAACAAAAAAGCATCCCCGTTGGAGCAGAACAATAAAAATTCTTGTTGGACAGCTCTTTCGGGGATCTTTGACTATTAAATGGAACTTGGGCTGCTTTATTGACAAGGCAAAAAAAGCATAATAATATTAAAGATAGAGATTAGCTGCATATATGAGAATTGTAAGTATAGCAGATATCGTACTGTATGAAAGTATGAATTAAGAGGGGATAAAGGAAACCATGAAGGTTCTGACAGAGTATATTAATATTTGGGCCGATCACGCATTTTGGTTTCAAATGTTCTGTGTGGCGGTGCTGACGGTCATGTCATTAGAATCCATTTCTAAAAAACACAGAGCGCTATTAAAAGCGGCACTTGAGGTTTTGTTGTTAATTTTAATTTTTTTTACTACTAATTTTTTGATATACCTGCTTTCAATTAAGCATATTTATTTCACGGGAGTGGGTTCTTGGATGTCTTATTTATTCGGTGTTGTTCTGTTCGCAGCATTTTTTTGTAAATATCCTGTACCAGCAAAGATTGTGACAGCATCCGCGGTCTGTTCTATGTCAGTAATCGTAATTGAACTGGGAACTTCTATTGGAAATGTAATAGAAGGATATGTTAACGGTTTTGACAGTTTGTGGACTAAGATCATAGCCGATTTCCTGATTTTGTTTGCAGCATGGACGATTAAAAAAAGACCAGTATCTGAATACGAAGTCAGCACATATGCTGCAAGGCTAAATGTTACCTGTTGTACGATTTCCACGGCTTTTGTGATTATATATGATTTTTTAGCAATTTACTTTTTGACGCCCCAAAAAACGGATGTTACGTCTGTTAGAATACTGATATCATTGATTTTAATTGCGTTGTATGTGATTAACGCGATTAATTATCTGATGACTTATTCCTTGTGCAGAGAACAGAAGCATGTGCTGGAACTGATGTCAGAAGCTCAGTTTACTCAGAGTGCAGCACAGCTTCTGACAATATCTGACCATAATCTTAATGAACTGAGAAAAATAAGCCATAATATCAATAATCAGTATTCTTATATGAGGGTACTTTTGCAGAATCAGGATTATGATGGACTGAAGGGATACTTTGATGAGGTTCTGGGAACTTTTTCAAAACCATTTATTTCGTATATAGATTGTGGTAACAGAATTCTGAACGCAATATTTAATTTGGAAAAAGCAAAGGCAGATGAAGCTGGAGTGAAAATGGATTTTATGATTCTTGTGCCATCCGAACTGTCAGTCAGTGAATTGGATTTATGTAATTTAATTACCAATATCGTGGATAATGCCATCGAAAATTGTCTTGCAGAGCGAATTGAATCTCCGGTCGTCTCCATTACTATGAGTGTACAGGGAGATTATCTGTTTGCCAGGTTTACGAATCAGACAAAGAAAAAAAAGAGTTTTCTGGAAAAACCTATTGTTTCTACAAAGAAGGACCATGTATATCATGGAAAAGGAATTGGCATAGCAAAGCACATTGTCCATAAATATAACGGTCATTATAGTAACAAAATTGAGGATGGGGTTTTTATTGCAGAATTTCTTCTGGATCTCTGCATAGGAAAAAACAAGGAGGGGAATTCATGAAAACAGTTCATGTAGCTGTCTGCGATGATGAGAAAAAAGCTCTTTCCATCATTTCCGCCTCTGTGGAGGCAGTATTTAGTGAGGAAGGGGTGGAGACAGAGATTGCGACTTGTTTATCGCCGATGCAGCTTCTAGAGCATATGAACCATACAGATTATGATTTGATTTTTCTTGATATCTGTATGTCAGAAATGGACGGTATAGAGCTTGGCAGGAAAATTACAGCAGCTGGTGGCAGCAGTTCTATTGTATTCGTTTCAAGCAGAATGGACAGGATGTATGATACATTTGCAATCCAGCCATTTGGATTTGTGAGAAAAGGGAATTTCATGGATGATATTAATGAGGTAATCCATCGTTATATTGAACAGGAGAAAAAGCCCAAAGAAGCTCAGACAGTACATTTCAGGGACCGGCAGGGAGAGATTATTACAGTCAATATAGACAAACTAAGATATATTGAATGTTATAAGAATGTTCAAGAGATACATATATGTGGTAATGAGATAAAGAAGATATATTCCAGAATGGAAATACTGGAGGAAACACTGAAGAAATATGGGTTCATTAGGACCCATAAAGGTTATCTCGTAAATTGCAAATATATTAAGCGGTTTGACAGCAAAAAGGTAACCCTTTTAACAGGAGAAGAGCTCCCAATAGGGAGAAGCAGGTATCATGAGGCAATGGACGGATATATGTCCTATATTGGGACGCATGGTATCTTATTAGGTTAATGGAGGCGGATAAGAAATAAGATATCAGGAGGAAACAGCCCACATGCTTCAGATTGCTATTTGTGATGACGAAAAATTTTACAGAGATAAGATGAAAATGTATCTGGAATCTTATCTGACCGACCATAACTTAGAAGCCACAATTCATCTTTTCCTTTCCGGCGAGGATTTCCTCTCCCGGAAGGAAAACGTCGTTAAATACGATATTGTTTTCATGGACATCAATATGAATGAAATGGATGGAATCCAGACGGCCATGCAGATACGCGCGTTTCAGTCGGAGACATTTATCGTGCTCGTGACAGCGTTTATCAATTATGTTCTGGACGGTTATAAGGTAAATGCGGTGCGCTATATCATGAAGGACTCTCTGGAGGAGGCGCTGCCTGAGTGTATGGATGCAATACTGCAGAAGATGCGCCTGCAGCAGGTCAGTTTTTCTTTTTCAGAAGGGGAGAAGAGGCTGTATACGGACAATATCCTGTACATTGAGAGCCAGAGGCATAAGTCTGTTTTCCATTATCTGGAGTCCGGGGTTGTGACTTACCAGATTTATGAAAAACTCGATCAAATTGAGGCGGCCCTCGACGGGTATGGTTTTTTACGCATTCATAAAAGCTATCTGGTAAACATGAAGCACATCCGCAGGATCAGTAATTATACGGTACTTCTGGATCTTGGGGAGGAGCTTCCTGTTCCGCGTCTGCGGTACAGGGCGGTGAAGGAAGCATTCGTAGCATTTAAAGGAGTAGTGTAATGGAAATTTTTCTAAAGAGTCTTGCATTATCTTTGGTGATGAGTATAAGCTGCAAAGTATTTTTTGACACTCTCCTTGAAAAGAGGCGGTGGAGGCGCGGCTGGATCGAAAATACGGAATTGCTGGCATTTACACTGGGCATTATAATAATTTCTATGTCAGAAATACCTCCGTATGCCATACAGCCCATTCGTTTTACGGCAGTAATCTGCATAGCAGTGCAGATCTATTACCGTGTCAGGTTTGTTCAAAACGTGTTTCTGTCGATACTTTTCTGTGGAATCTTCTGGATTGTAGAGATACTGACGATTTCCTTCATTTACCTGCTGCCGATCACTGGCATCAGTATACAGATTGTGGAGGAGTCTGTATCAGACATCCTTCTGCTTTGCCTGATGCTTTTGTTCCATTTCAAATATAAGGGGAAAACGAATGTAATGTCAGGGACGAAGTGGACCCGTTTTTTATTTTTCCCAGTCTTTTGCATGGTGATTATCATAGCCGCAACGATGTACCCCTGGAATGGGCAGGAGGGTAATGAGTATGTCAGGGTACTTGTTCTGGCGGGATTCGGACTGGTGAATATGGCTGCATTTTATTTTCTGTGGGATATTCTGGTCAGAGAGGCGGAGATGCAGAATCTCAGGCAGGGCAGAGAGCGCACGCAGAACCAGATGAATATGTATCAGAGCATGCAGGAAAATTATGAGCGGCAGAGACGGTTTCTGCATGACTATAAGAACCAGCTGAACTGCATACAGGGGATGCTTGCGGAGGGAAAGACGGAAGAAACGATGGAGTATCTCACTGCGCTGAACGGAAGTATCCGTATGAATGCGGACCATGTGAATACAAATCATACGGCTGTAAATGTGGTGCTGAACCAGAAGTACAGTTATGCACGGGAGAAGGGGATTACCATGACGATTTCAGTCAATGACCTTTCTTCCCTGACAATGGGTGAGGAGGACATCGTTACGATTCTGGTCAACCTCCTTGACAATGCAATCGAGGCCTGTGAAAAGCTGGAATCGAATAAAGTGATACAATTTAAAATGACAGTGGAGGATGGAGAACTCATTTTGTCGATAAGAAATCCGGTTAAGGAGCCTGTAAAAATCAGAGATAACAGGATCGCTACGACGAAACCGGAAGAGGGACATGGTATCGGCCTTATAAATGTCCAGTCTGTGGTTCAGAAAAATTGTGGGACCAGCATCCTCAGATGTGAGGACGGATGGTTTTTCTTTTCGGCTATGATACCTGTATAGGGTGGAGCGTCTTTTTTTGCTGTCTGACCGTCTTTTCGTGCTGCGGGGATTGATGCCTAAGTGCCGCCGCAATAAAATATAGAAAACTGCAGGTACGAAAAAGGAGATGGGAATATGAACATGAAAAAAAAGAAATGGCTGATACCGTCATTTGCAATACTGATATTTTTTGTCTTTGGGCTGACAGCATGTGGAGCAGGAACGGCAGAAGCAAAGACTGATACGCCGGAAGAAGTGTTGCTTGATTCGATGGAAGCGCTGAAAGAACTGGATCTGGATGCATTTAATGCAAGGACAGATAATTATGTAAGAACACACAGAAACTGGATTGGTATTCCCACACAAAAGGAATACCGGATATTCAATGAATTACAGCAGCCGGGGCTGAAGGGAAAGCGGTACCGGTCAAATAAGAAGTTTGCCGATAAGATTGTACAGAATCTTTCATGGGAAATAAAAGATGTGCGGGTGTCCGGGAAGGAAGCACAGATTGATATGACCGTCACGAATATTGATATGTCAGATGTGATGGGGAAATATGAGATCAGTATCATGGAGGATATGATAAGCAGTGATGGAACGGGCCTGATATCCATGATCCGGGATATCCATCAAATAGATTACGGTGATAACAGCGTGGTCAGTATCATGGAAGAGGAAGAGGGGCTCTCTGTTTTGGATATTACGGTGGGAGCATATAAAGAGGACGGCATCTGGAAAATTCATGTCAGTGACTCTTTTATCAATGCCGTAATGGGCAATATGGATTCAGAGCATTATTCAGATGAAATCCAGAACCGTCTGGATGAACTGGAAAAGGAATATGAATACAAACTGGACCAGTGGGGGGATGACTTTTTTGAATAAATCTAAATATATGTCAAAATTGTTTGACAAACATACTGGCAGTATGTATAATAAACATACCGTTAGTATGTTAAAAGACATAGTATTATAATTCCGGATCTTAAATGGAACCGGATATTCACAGGAGGCAGATTATGGCTAGAAACAAACATCCTGAGGAGACTAGGAATCTGATCATTGATACTGCAGCCCAGCTTTTCATAGAGCGCGGATACGATCATACTTCAATTCAGGATATCATCGATTATTTAGGAGGTTTGAGCAAGGGGGCTATTTACCACCATTTCAAATCAAAAGAAGAGATCATGACTGCTGTAGCTGAAATGCTTTATTCAAGTTCGGAGGCTGCGATGTACCGGATCTGCAGCAGAACAGATCTGAACGGGAAGGAGAAGCTGCAGGAACTTTTTGTTTTATCCCTGTCGAATCCGGCCCAGAAGGATATATTTCAGGCTGCGCCTGATATGCTGAAGAATCCGCAGCTGCTGATCACGTATTTCCGCGATACCGTCCAGCAGGATGCTGCCAATATGGTCTATAAGGTGATAGAGGAAGGGATGAAGGACGGGTCTATTCATACGGAGTATCCCCGTCAGCTGGCCGAAGTGATGATGCTGCTCGGAGACATATGGCTGAATCCTATGGTTTATCACTGCGGGCCGGAAGAGATGGTAGAGAAGGTGAAGTTCTACGGTCATTTATTAAAGCTTCTGGATCTGGATATTATTACAGAAGATATGATCCGGAACATCGAAGAATATGCGAGAATTTATAATAATAATGAGAATCAGAAAAATAAAAAATAATAGCTGTTTACCAGTGTAAAAGAGGAACGCCGCTATGCTGCCGGAGGTACGGTTTTTGCAGGCGGCACACTTTTTACCTAAATACATACCAACGGTCGGTATTAAAAGGAGGCATATATGATAGAAGTAAAGAGAATTACAAAGCAATATGGAAACACCACTGTTCTGGAGGAGTGCTCACTGACAGTAGAAAAGGGAGAAATCTATGCGCTTGTGGGCGTGAACGGGGCAGGGAAGACAACGCTGCAAAAGCTGGCGGCAGGGTTTCTGGAGCCGACTTCGGGCCGTGTATATGTGCATGGGATGCCGGCGTGGGAGAATAAGGAAGAGATTCAGAGATATCTGGGCAGTCTGATTGAGGTACCGGTCTTTTATGAGCATTTGACGGCAGAGGAGAATTTAAACCTGCATCTGGAATACATGGGAGTGCAGGCAGATGTGGGGAAAATACTTGGGACAGTAGGCCTTGAGGGGATCGGTTCAAAGCCTGTATCTGCATTTTCCCTTGGAATGCGCCAGCGTCTGGCCATAGCGAGGGCCTTGCTGCATAGACCGGAAATATTAATACTCGACGAGCCGTTCAATGGTCTCGATCCGGTTGCCGCAGATGAGATGAAAAGGGTGCTGATGAAGTCCGCCGGGGACGGCATGACCATCCTGATATCCAGCCATATCTTAGGGGATATTGCACAGATGGCGGATACAGTGGGAATCATAGCAGGCGGGAAGATACAAAAGGAGTTCAGTATGAAGGAATACAGAGAGAAAGAAGCCGGAGAATTCGAGCGGGAAGTTCTGCAGATCATGAAAGGAGGAACAATATGAGATTATTTCATCTGGAATGGAAAAAGATAAATAAAAGGCCATACCTGTATGCGGCACTGGGAATGGCGGCATTCAGCCTGTTTGTAGCAATGCTGTTTATGCTGATGCCAAAAGAAGAGATGGAACTCAGCCAGATAGACCCGGTCTGGGGGAACATAACTACGCTGGTATCCTGTGTGACGTTTGCTGAATTTGCAGTCTTCGGGGCGGTTCTCAATGCGAGGACAGTTCTGGAAGATTATATCGGGAAACAGGTTCTGCTGCTCTTTTCATATCCGATCAGGCGGGAAGAACTGATCCGGACCAAAATGGCAATTACATGGGGGCTTACGGCCGGAGGAGCATTGGTCACCAATCTGGCCGCGATGCTGGCAGCTGCAGTTGTATCCTTCATTTTCAGGCCTCTGGAGACCGGATTTGGGGTAAATGAGGCTCTGGCAGTGCTTCTTTACAGCGCCGGGATGGCGGTCATGGCGGGGAATATAGCCCTGATTTCCTTATGGTTTGGATTCTGGAAATCATCCGTTGTGACAGAAATTGTTTCTTCACTGATTATCATAATTCCGCTTGCAAATATGCTGTCGGCAAGCCTGTTTTCCTCAGGGTTACAGGGATATTTGTTCCTGCTTGCAGCCGTGGGGGCCACACTTGCGGTTAGTGCAGTGATTACGATGAAGATTATACACAGAGTAAAGAATATGGAGGTAAAATAGATGAGCAGCAGGGAAAAGAGTGTAATGACGGCAGGACAGAGTACCGGGTTTACGAAAGATTTCTGGCTTGTGGTGGCTGGACAGATCATCTCTCTGTTTGGAAATGCGGTGATGCGGTTTGCACTGCCCATCCATCTTTTGAATGTTACAGGGTCGGCGGCTTTGCTTGGAATCGTATCCGGGTTTGCGTTCCTACCACTGGCAGTCATGTCGCCGGTCGGCGGAATCATTGCAGACAGGGTGAATAAGAGAAACATCATGGTATTTCTGGATTTCTTTACATCCGGACTGACGGTACTATTCCTCATATTGTATGGAAGAGTGAATCTGACAGGGCTCGTGCTGGTTATGCTTTTTATGCTTTATGGAATCAGCGGGGCGTATCAGCCGTCCGTGCAGGCGAGTATTCCTGCCCTGGTAGAAACGGATCGTGTCATGACTGCGAATGCGGTTATTAACATGATTTCCTCCCTTTCCGGCCTTCTTGGTCCGGCTTTGGGCGGGATTGCATACAGCCTGTGGGGGATCTACCCGATTCTTTATACAGCGGCACTGTGCTTTTTCATATCGGCTGTCATGGAAATTTTTATCCGCATGCCCCTTGTAAAAAGGGAACGAAGCGAATCCATACTGCGTGAAACCGGCGAAGATCTGAAAGAAAGTCTTTCCTTTATAACAAAGAAAAAGCCGGAGATCGGCAGACTGACTCTCTGCTGTGCGGGGGTAAATCTCGTTCTCTCTTCGCTGATGATCATCGGGCTTCCGGTTATCGTCCTGCAGCTACTGGATTTCAGTGAGAGTCAGGCATCAAGGTTGTATGGATTTATGCAGGGGATTCTGGCAGTCGGGGGGTTACTGGGCGGCATCGGTGCCGGTATTTTAGGAGAAAAACTGAAGATCAGCAAGAGCTGGAAGCTTCTGGCATCCTGCGGAATACTCATGCTGCCAATGGGAATCGTCCTGATGCTGGATTGTTCACCCTGGACGTCATATGCAGTCCTTGCCGCGGCCGGGCTGGTCATCATGGCCATTGCATCCATATACACAATACAGATCATGTCCTTCATCCAGATAACGGTACCGCAGGAAATGGTAGGAAAAGTCATTGCATGGGTAATTGCGGTTTCTACCTGTGCACAGCCGGTCGGACAGACGATCTACGGTCTGGTGTTCGAGCAGCTCGGAAAGGGAGCATGGGCAGTCTTCTATTCGGCGGCGGTACTGAGTATAATCATCGCATTCTATAATAAGAAAGTGGCAGAGTAAATATTGAATACCTGATATCGCTATAATTTCCAGTGGAGAGAAACGGCTTCTTAAGGTATAATGAGTACAGAATCTGGAGGTAAAGCGATATGACAAAAGAAGAATTAGCATTAGAAGTAATAGAGAGACTGAGAAAAGAATACCCGGATGCAGGCTGCACCCTCGATTATGACCAGGCGTGGAAGCTGCTCGTGAGTGTGCGGCTTGCAGCACAGTGCACAGACGCCCGCGTGAATGTTGTGGTTGAGGACCTGTATGCCAGGTATCCGGATGTAGAATCACTGGCAGAAGCCGACGTGGACGATATTGAAAGGATTGTCAGGCCGTGCGGGCTGGGCAGGAGCAAGGCGAGGGATATCAGTGCCTGTATGAAAATGCTGAAAGATGAGTACGGCGGAAAGATTCCGCGGGATTTCAACGCACTGCTGAAACTGCCGGGAGTCGGACGAAAGAGTGCGAACCTGATCATGGGGGATGTGTTCGGGGAACCCGCAATCGTGACAGACACGCACTGCATCCGCCTGACGAACCGCATCGGCCTTGTAGACGGGATCAAGGACCCGAAAAAGGTAGAGATGGCGCTGTGGAAAATCATTCCGCCCAAGGAGGGAAGTGATTTCTGCCATCGTCTTGTATATCACGGAAGAGATGTATGTACTGCAAGGACAAAACCATACTGTGAGAAATGCTGTCTGGCAGATATCTGTGCGAAGAATGGTGTGGAAGAGGAGGCAAAGAGCTGAGTAATATGGTGAAGGCAGAGCGATTTTACGAGGACTGTGTTTACGGGGACTGTGACAGAAGAAACGGACTATATGTAAAGCGTATACTTGAGAGTTTTGACATAGAACAGATCTGTAATTCCGGGCAGTGTTTCAGGATGACCCGGATAGAGGGCGGCACATATGAAGTCATAGCAGGGGACCGGTATCTGGAAGTTACCCAGAGTGGGGACGAGTGCATTTTCAGATGTACAGATTCTGAGTATGAAGATTTCTGGAAACATTATTTTGATCTGGAGACGGATTATGGGGAATATAAAAGCAGAATTAACCCGAAAGACCAATATCTTATGAATGCGGCTGAATTTGGCCGGGGGATACATATTCTGAATCAGGATTTGTGGGAGATGATCGTATCCTTTCTGATATCCCAGCAGAACAATATTGTTCGTATCCGGAGGTGCATCCGGAATATCAGTGAGAAGTACGGCGAGAAAAAGACCGCTGCGAATGGAACCGTTTACCATGCATTTCCAACGGCGGAGGCGCTGGCGGTCCTCGGGGAAGACGCACTCAAAGAATGCAATCTCGGATACAGAAGCAAATATGTAGTCAGGACCGCCCGCAGCATCGCAAACGGGGAGGTTTCGCTGGATGCTGTCAGGGCAATGCCCTATCAGGAAGCAAAAGAGGAACTTTTGAAACTCTTCGGTGTCGGAGTGAAGGTAGCCGACTGTATCTGCCTGTTCGCCCTCCACCAGCTGGAAGCATTTCCGGTCGACACCCATATCAATCAGGCCTTGAAAAAACATTACCCGAAGGGATTTCCGAAGCGGAGATACAAGGGCTGTGAGGGTGTGATGCAGCAATACATCTTCTATTACGAACTGCTGGCATAAGACTACTTGTATAACGATGCATCGTGGAAACGCTCTGCACCTGACTTTAAGAGGACCGACAGGAAGAATAACAAAGCGGCTGTCAGCATGATCAGGACACTCAGGGATGCGGCATCTGTGTTGCAACCGGAGAGATGAAATGCTTCCACAAAAACCTTTTCCGCCGCCGGCAGGACAAATGAGGCGGCCAGAACGGTTATGGAGATGCTTTTTAAAATTGCGGCGTTGGTTGCATGAAAAGGATCTCCATTTTGGGAAAGCGAGCCACAGAGCTTCCTGAACCTGGCAAGCACGCCCAGAATAAAGCCGCCTGTTACTAAGGAGACACATAACTGAAACAGCAGTTCTTCGGAAACAAAATGCAGGACAAAATGACTGGGGAAGAATTCATGCCAGCAGACGAGAAATGCGGCAATAACCATCTCCAGAAATTGTATCCAGAAAAGTACGCGTGTTATTTTTGCAAGAGTGCTGCCTGTTTGTTTTAAACGTTTCTGGTTCATAAGGAATCCTCTCTTTCATTTTATGAATCGGCATTTCTAAACTGGTCTGCAAGCCTTAATTTTTCCGTCATTTTATCGGCCTGTGCTTTGGAAAGAAAATAATCAATGAGGTTCAGCAGTACAAAAATGATAAAGACAGAAAGCGCAACAGCAATGATCATAAATCGGTTCACCAGCGCTTTGACGGAATACGTGATAAAAAGCACGGTTGCTTCTATCAGGATAAACTGAATTGTCTTGCGTATCAGCAGGCTCCTGACGCTGAGTTCCTTTGAGGAATAAGTGACCAGAGACACCAGCGTACAGAAAAATGCGTAGACAAACGGCATAAAAAATGCGACAGGACTTAATGTATTCGGTATATGGGTAAATAGACCAACCACCCCGATCGCGATGGTGATGCCCGCCTGAATCATCAGAAATACCCAGACTATCTTTTTCAAAAACTCTTTCAATTCCATTTACAAATCCTCCATAATAGCTTTCTTAACCTGTTTCACATATTTCCGGGATACGATCACATCTTCCCCGTTCTTCATATGGGCGCAAAACCGTCCATTCAGGGCAGGCCGCATCGAGTTAATCTTCAGCAGGCATAAAACAAACGATTTCGAACAACGGATAAACTTGTATGGAATCATTTCCGTTTCTATTTCATACAGTCGTTTCTTGATCTCATAAACCTGATTTTGAGTATAAGCAAATACTTTTTCTCCTACGGCTTCAAAATATAAAATCTGGTCATAATAAACCATCTGCCGGACATTTCCGTCCGTGTATCCAACAAGATACTCCCCCTTCGCGAGACAGTAATTTCTAATATCTTCAAACTCCGGTGTCAGAGCCACACATTCTATGGTAACCTGCTCTTCAGCCTTCGATTTAACATTCCTTATCGTAACCCGCAAATAAAACCACCTCCTGAGATATATCATAGCAGATAGTGAGGAGGAATACGATGGGAATGAGATGAAATACATTTTTGGGGGATGAGATACGCACAGGGAGGAAAGAGTGCAGAAAATAAAAAACGATATGGAGAAAAGTATTCAGGAATGATAAAATATATACAATGGCTGTAAAAAAGCATCCTCACAGGGCCGTCCAGACAACATATTTCAAGTTACAATTAGAGAGAAAGGAAAAGTATGTGTTTAAACTTTTCTTAAACAGCATACATGGTAATTATGAATACAAAATTAAAACCCATTGTGCACAGAATAGAAGATAATATAATTGCTTTACAGGCGTTTCAGGACAAATTAGAGAATCAATCTTCTGAAAAGGAAAAGATGATACTCTTAGATTATCCTACGGTTTATATCCATAATTGGAAAAACAGTGATGACTACGAGGTATATATCGGGGAATCGGGGAATGTAATCCAGAGGACAAAGCAGCATTACGCCAAATCCGGAAATGTGTCAGAATGGCAGAATCAGCTGACCAGAAAACCAGCCAGCCTGTATATTATCGGGCATGAACATTTTAACAAGTCCCTGACGCTGGACATTGAAAACCGGCTTATGCTTTATATGATGAGCACTGATCACGTCAAGAAAATACACAATAAAAACAGCAATCTTCAGAACCGGTATTATACAGACGATGAAATGAATGAAATCTTCCGGCTGATCTGGGAGAAGCTGAGGAAGACAGACTCAGCATTGTTTCCGAAAGAGAGTGCAATAAAGGATTCCGCATTATTTAAGGCATCCCCGTTACATAAGCTGACACAGGAGCAGGAAAATGTAAAAGAATTGATTATAGAAAAGGTCTTTACTGCCCTGAAAAATAAAGAAAGAGGCCAGCTCATTTTCATTGACGGTGAGGCGGGAACAGGGAAAACTGTTCTCAACAGCAGTACTTTCTACGAGATATATTTAAGGGCAGAGAATCTTAAAAAAAACGATCTGCAATGCTGCTTAATGGTAAACCATGATGAACAGATTACAGTATATCAGCAGATAGCAGAAAAACTCGGTTTGAAAGATCATTATGGCGAGGTGGTATGTAAACCAACGACCTTTATCAATCACCATTCAATGGACGAACCGATAGATGTAGCCTTTATCGATGAGGCACATTTATTACTGACACAGGGTAAACAATCATACAGGGGAGAAAATCAGCTTGAAGATATTATAAACCGGGCACGCGTTACGGTTGTCATGTTCGATGAAAATCAGATATTAACGACAGAGCAGTATTGGGAAGCGAAGACTTTAGAGTATTATAGAAAATTCGCCAAACATAAAGGCAATTATTTTGAATTGAAGAATCAGATGAGAATGGCTGCATCAAAAGAAACAATTGCATGGATAGACAATTTCACGAAAGCAAAAAAAGTGTCTGAGATTCCTGTTGACGAAACCGGATATGAAATACAAATCTTTGATCTTCCCGCAGAGCTGGAAGCTGCAATTAAGAAGAAGGCCAGAGAAGAGGATTGTGAGCTCTCCAGAATGATAGCTACTTATGACTGGGAATATAATCAAAAACCATCAAAAAGAAAACGGCTTCAAAAATACTGGGAGGTGCTGATCGGGGACTGGCATAAACCCTGGAACCGTGAACTGGAAAAAGAATTAGGAAGACGGGAAAAGAAGAAAATTAAAACACTTTCCTGGGCCGAACAGCCTCAGACAATTAATGAAGTAGGGTCCACTTTCACAATACAGGGATTTGACCTGAATTACGCAGGCGTTATTTTAGGCCCGTCTGTAAAATACCGGAACGGGGAAATTATTTTTGACCCGGATGAGAGTTTTAATATAAAAGCTACCCGGAACCGTACCTTATCGGACGGGACCCGGAAAAAGTTCGGAGAAGTCCTGATCCAGCATGAAGTCCGTGTTCTGATGACACGCGGGGTAAATGGACTGTATATCTATGCATGCGATGAGGAGTTGAGGAAAGCTTTGAAAGAGGCAGTGTCGCATTAAAAATGGAGAAGGGGCTTATGATATCTAGCTATCATAAACCCCTTCTGAATTTGTGGAAATTAACCAACGATTCGATATTTTTTATCTACTGCGTTCAGAAGTTCATGTCCATCTTCTGTTACAAGGACAAGGTCTTCGACACGAACGCCATATTTTCCTTCAATATAAATACCAGGTTCGATAGAGAAGATCATACCAGGCTCAGCCACATTTTTATTGATAGGGCTTACATCGCCGTATTCATGGTCTTCCTGACCGATGAAGTGGCCGAGACGGATTCTCCAGTATTCGCTGTATCCGGCTTCGTCAATCAGATCTCTTGCCTGTGCATCAATATCACAGAAACGAACTCCCGGTTTAATCACTGCTTCAGCTTTCTCAACAGCTGTGCGGACAAGGTCATGGATTGCAGCCTGTTCCTCATCTACGCTCTTGCAGTAGAAAGTTCTTGTCATATCGGAGCAGTATCCTTCCCAGATACAGCCCATATCGATCAGGACACATTCTCCGGCTTTCAGTGTTCTCGTTTCGCTAGGTGTATGGTGCTGGTCAGCTGCATTTGCGCCAAAGCATACGATCGTATCAAAACTTAACCCGCTTGCACCTGCTTTCATATATTCAGCATCAATAAAGTCAGCAACTTCTTTTTCAGTCATGCCTTCTTTAATAAATGCAGCAGCTTTCTCCATAACACTGTCATTAATTACGGAAGCATGCTTCATGATCTCGATTTCTTTTTCATTTTTAACAGCACGAACATCATCAATGCAGTCAGAACCCCAGATAGTCTTTAATTCCGGGCAGCGCTCCTGAAGCGGAATTAAGAAACGTGCCGGCCATGTCTTGTCGATACCGAGTACACTCTTTGTATCAATGTGCTCCATCAGAACAGCAATCTGATCGTCCATATCACTGAACCATACCTCTTCAAATCCTGTATCGGACACATAATACAGATAGTTCAGGAATAATGTGTGATTTCCGCTGGATCTCAGCAGAAGTGCATACAGCCTTTCACCAGGGTTCACCATAATTCCCGTCAGAAAACGGATACTCAATGGGTCAGATACAAGTAACTGACTCAGGCCCTTTTTCTCCATTTTTTCTAATACGCGGTTGATTCTTTCATTCATTTTAGAATCTCCTTTCTCTATGTAAAAATTAATGTATATGCATTATATCACAATGGGAGAAAAAATTCATGAAAATGAATAAGAATGTTGAAAATTCATTAGGAATATGAATTGTAAAATGAATTTGTGGGGGGATGTGAAAAAATGGGAGGGTAAAGTACATTCTTTTACTAGGTGATTGCCATAGATGAATATGTGAATTGATATTATAGTCAGGGGAGTGGTAGAATAATTATATATAATAGTACTGGAGGATAAGATTGGTGGATGTACTTACAAAGGAACAACGTCACAAAGCTATGTCCAACATTCATTCTAAGGATACATCAATTGAGATTAAACTTAGAAAAGCCTTGTGGCATAAGGGGTATCGTTACAGGAAGAATTATTCGAAACTGCCAGGAAAACCTGATATTGCATTAACAAAGTATAAGATTGCAATATTTTGTGATTCTGAATTTTTTCATGGTAAAGACTGGTATACGGTGTTACGTCCGAGGATTCGCAGGGGGAATAATGCAGAATTTTGGGAGAATAAAATCTTGCGCAATATGGAACGCGATGAGGAAAATAATAAAGCGTTATTGTTTATGGGGTGGACTGTTATACGGTTCTGGGGGGATGAAATTGTTAAAGATACTGCACGTTGTGTGACAGTTATAGAAGAATGCATCTTTGAACAGCTTGTTAATGACGCCTGCCTTACGCTTGATGATAGCGAATAAAATAATGTAGATCTGATAAAAATAACCCGAGATTTTATGTCTCGGGTTATTTTCCTGTAAATATGATGGTTATAAGTAAATTGGAGAAGGGAATTTAACTGTATAATTACACCAAGATAGAAAAATAAGGGTGGTGAGAATAGTGTGGCAAGATGATAAGTTTAACGCCGATAAGGTATTGGTCATTTTTGGAAGCAACATAAGGAAAGCTCGAATAAAAAATAATTTGTCCTTAGTAGCTTTAGCTGAATTAGCTAATTATGATCGAACATGTTTATCCAAATTAGAAGATGGTAAACAAAATATAGAATTTATAACATCTGTTAAATTGGCAAAAGTTCTTAATGTTTCTTATCCAGCGTTATTTTCAAGAAACTTTATGGAACAGGATCCGAAATCTGGTGAGAATTTTTCAGGAGGATTTCAAGAAGATGATTATCTGTTGGTTTTTATTGAGAATTTTCAAAGATATTTACAAAAATTAGACAAGTTGCAGATGTATGTATATTTTGAGACAGGTGTATCTGAATCAATGGTAAGCAGAATTGTAAATAGGAAAAATAGAAACCCCACTTTAAGAACTTTGTATGCTATGGCGTTTGCTGTTTATGGAGATATGTATAATTTATTTTCACGTATTTCGGAGGAGGAAAGACAATGATTTTTACACCTTATTCAGATGAGATCGAAGTGATAAACCTTATTCATAAATATCGAAATGAGGATTATGCATTGTTAAGAATGACTTTCACAATGATTGATAAAAATAATTTGGATGCAAATGGGATTTTGAGGGATTTACTCAGTTCCTGGGGGATAGTTCAATATGATCAGATGATGAATGGTGGTAAGTATGGAATATCTCATAGGGCTTTATTTGTTCAAAGAGGAAAAACAGAATGGGTAAATATGAAATTTTATCGTGTAGCAAATTCTCGTGGAGATCGTCGGTTTTCAATTGAAACTATTAGACGCAAAATGTACGAACGTGAAATTAATGAGGGGGACCTTTTATACATATCTACCTTTACAAAACAAGATGGGCAACCACAGATATATTTTATTAATCTTACTCACAATATTCCTACGGAGCAGGATATTTTAAATGCCATCGGGTCAGATGCTATTGCACAATTGTTTGAAGATATAAAGCCAACTCTTAGAGAAATTATTAGGGGAGGGTTTTATGATAACTCAAAAGGTCCTGGCGCAATTGCTCCTAAAGATGTCGGAGATACTCTGGAATCTCTTTTGGGAATAGGTACAAATAATCGAAGTAATGCTGATTATAATGGCTTGATTGAAATTAAGGCAAAAGGTAATGGGAGAACGTTGGATACATTATTCACGTTAAGACCTAGATTTGATGGAACTCGAGTTGCTGATATCGAACTGAATGATAGAAAGCGTGTTTCCGCATTTACAAGATTATATGGTTATGATTCCGAAACTCATTCAGGCTATAGTAGCCTTTATATCACAATAGGTTCCTTCGAAGCACCACAAAATAGCCAAGGGTTTTACCTTCACGTAAATGATGAAGAGAGGACGGTTAATTTGGTATGGGAAAATCCAGTAACCAGCAGGCGTGAGGTTGCAGCGTTTTGGACATTTGATGATTTAAAAGAACAGTTATATATTAAACACCCATCAACACTTTGGGTAAGAGCTGAAAGCCGTGTTGTTGGAGACATGGTTCAGTTTAAATATAATGAAATTGAGTTTTCACGAGCACCGCAATTTACGACATTTTTATCCTTGATAAAATCAGGGGTAATTACCTACGATTGGCGTGGATATACCACGAAGGAGGGTGGATACAGTGGTAAAAATCACGGTAATGCATGGAGAATCAAGCCTTATGCAAAGTCAGAGTTATTTGGTAGAATCGAGACTGTTGATTTGTAAATGGAGGATAATATGCAACAGAATATTATTGAATATTTAAGAGAACAATCAATTAGACAACTTTTTGCCACTAAAGGTTTTAAAAAGGCTTGGCGAACATGGGCGGCAGAAATTAAAGGGTTGGCTCCATTAAAAACGGCGTATCAATTATTCAATTTAGGGGATTCGTTAAGAGATATCTTTTATACCACAAATACATCAAAAGCCAGATCTCAGAGTGATGTATCGGGAGGGGGCGCAAATTGGGAGGCATTGGTATGTTGGTATTTGAATTTATGCTTAATAGGTCGAAGAACAGTAGTAATAAAGCATAATGTAAAGTTAATGCCACCTTGTATTAATGATGCTATAACTGTAAATTATGGTAATTTTCCTTCAAATACAGAATCAGACCTAATAGCTATCACTTTCCCGGATAAATTGGATTATTTTTGTGACAAGGATAGCATTTCTATAAAAGATACGAATGGGGATGATATCCATAAATATAAGACTAATAGGTCTAAGTATAATATCCTTGAAATTTTAGATGCCTTATGTATTAGAGATTTTAATGATATAGAAATTCATATTATTCAATGTAAGACAAACTGGAATGATAATGCGCAGATCCCAATGCTTTGGGATGCTGTATATGCTGCAACAAACTTCAGGTCAGGGGTAAGTGTTGGATTAAATGGGTATTCTATAACTGATGTGAAACGTTTTACTTATTCATTTGTTACTGTGCCTACAGTGAAATTGGAGAAGATTAAAAAGACTTCATTGTGCGTTTTCAGGGTGATGTATCTTTCTGGAGGAAATTATTGGGGCTTACCATCCGAAGCTGGAATAGCGAATTCGGTAAAGGAGATGCTGAATCGTAATTTAAAAACGGGGAGTAATGATAGCCACATAACTACGATTAAAGCGTTTATTCCAGAACTGGGGAGTACATATAACTATTTTCAGTTAATGTGAAAAAATGGGGCAGATAAAACTTGAACTGCCCCATTTTACTCATTAATTTATATTCTTTAGAATTTCTTCTGCAATTGCTCTGGCCATAAGGGGGGGGACGGCATTCCCTACCTGGGTGTACTGGGGGGTCTCAACTTTCCTACGATCCCCACCGGTAGTACGTTTTCCTTGAAATACAAAATCGTCATCAAAGGATTGGAGGCGTGCCATTTCCCTAACGGTCAAAGATCTATTTTCGGCATAATGACAATAATCATCGCCTAATGTCATTATGGTAGTACTTTGTTCATTGGCATGAAGACAATGATAATCTCGTTTATTTGTTTTCATTGATGGGTCATTCGGATATTTGGCCTTAGCCAGATCAAAATCTCCGCATTCCCTCATTAGTGAATAGCGGCGGCATACTTTTTCATTCTGGTTTGACATCTGGTGGTTTGCAAGTTCATATTCATGAAACTCATCTTCATGAGCATCTGCCCAAAAGCTAGCACTAGTATACGTTGGCTTCTTTTTTAAAAAACGTTTTGGATTTAAACGTCCATCCCTTGACCAGTCAATATATGTTTTCATTGGTGCAGTACCATTAGGTTTTCCATTCACTTCCCTGAGTGGTTTATCAACTAATGAATTTTGATATACGTCTGGATCATACTCTGTTTGCATAGAACCATTCTGGATTCCCATGAGGTCATCTAGTGCTTCATTGACTGTTACTTTTTCCCCTTCAGCAACAGTAGCTGGAATATTTGTAATAAGTACTTGATCATTGCGGCAACCTATAAATATCACCCGGCGTCTATCTTGAGGTACACCATAATCGGAGGCAAGGAGGACTTGTTCTGATTTTATATTATAGAGTCGGATATTTGATGATACAGCTTTTAATTTGTCTATATCCTTTTGTGCCAAATGCTTAAACAAGATAGAGTTTAAGCGGTTAACTGTATTAGTAGCAAGCTCGTATAATATGTTTATTGCAAGTTTAACTTCGGTTATCACATTTTTAGCATTATCACTTTCAGCTTTATTAGATGCAACCTGAC
The DNA here is from genome assembly GCF_003149245.1 of Faecalicatena orotica. Classification (GTDB taxonomy): domain Bacteria; phylum Bacillota; class Clostridia; order Lachnospirales; family Lachnospiraceae; genus Faecalicatena_A; species Faecalicatena_A orotica. The sequence continues at coordinate 260,667 of NZ_QGDL01000002.1, forward strand.
ATCCATTAAAAAATATATTTAATAAGGTGTCGTCTTCCATGCTTTCCACGGCAGCATCAAAGTGGCTTTTTGAAGGTGAATCTGTAAGGTGGGCATCACTGATGGACTTTTTGAGAGCCATTTTCTGATTATACAGTTCACCTCTTTGTTTCATTAACGCTAGAGTTTCCCGGACAACATTTCGATCAGCCTCTGGAACCGATGGGCTGTTCCTAAAAGCATCCGTCCAAATATTAATCAGTTTATCTAAATATTTGTCTAGTAATTTGTGAGATATATTCTTTTTTTCTTTAAGAAGAGCACATTTTATAAAGGCCAATTCATCCTTATTAAAGTCCCCGTCATGTAATTTTTTTATAGAAGTAACGTAGCGGTCACTAACCTCAATTTCTTGCTGTTCCTTATCTAATGAGATTTTTAATTTTTCAATACAATACTTTGCTTCAACCTGTTCAAATCCTTTAAGATTATTGTATACTAATTCTTCAGATGTGGTAATATACCGGGCCAGTACAGATAGGTCAAGAATACTGTTAATTTCATGAATAATACGTTCTTTTATCTTACCTTGATATTTGGTTAGTATACCATACACATTTTCCATAACGAAATATTTGGGCTTAAGCATTTTAATGACTTGCAGGTAATAGGAAAACAAATCGTCTTTTTTATCATTTGTTTTTCTGACTCCGGCTAGACTAAAAGATTGACAGGGGGGACCGCCGACAATAACATCAATATTTTGATTATTAATTTCTTCTTTCAATATTTCAAGAAAGTCGGAATCCGTGATATCTTTGGTTAAAAACTTAGTTTCTAGACCAAGTTGGTAATTATAACGCATACGATGCGTTACTTCACAAGTCGGATTTATATCGCTTGCAAGTAGGAAATCAAAGGTTTTTCCAGCAGCTTCAGCCTGTAAGAATCCCTCTGAAAATCCACCGGCACCAGCGAATAAGTCTATAAAAGTTGCCATATAATTTCTCCTTTGAGTATGATTAGATCGAAAGTTATAACATCGGGCAATTGAGGGAAAAGTATATTATTCAGTGTCGTCATTAATGATTTCTACAATATCGCAGATATCACAATTAAGAGAATTACATACTTTGACTAATGTTTCGGTACTAACATTTTCATTTTTCCCTAATTTGGTAATTGACGCAGAACTAATACCAGCAGCTTTTTGAAGATCTTTCTTCTTCATGTCCCGGTCAATTAAGAGTTTCCATAGTTTCTTATAGCAAATCTTTTTCATATATAAATTCCTTCATATCCCATATGATGATTCATCTACCATGATTGAAGATATAATCTTTCAGAAATTCGATGGGGATAAATCTATGTAATTAGTTAACTATGCCGGAGGACACCCTGTTTTATTATCATTCAATAACCAAGGTATACTGGAAGGTACATTTGAGTTACAAAGTAACATCTTATTCAGCAAGTATACCTGATCATTTCCATACACGCTATAATAGCATGTGATACAATAGAAAACAACATAAATCTTTAGATTCGCTAGAATAAAAGCGTGATAATGAATTTAATTAGCATATAGTCTTTGATTGATTTTTTTGCGGAAAAGCTATGTTAATGATCTTAAAGATTTGTTTACTGTGTTCCAATAAAGAGGGATATTTACATTAAGTTGAAAGGAGAGAGTGTATTTGTTTGGCTTTTAGGAAGGCGGTAATAGGAAATTATTTTAATGAGTAGATTAAACATTCGGGGTGATAAAACGGGGTATTCTGCACCAAAACTGTGCTAAGAATTCTGAAAAAATCATATAGAAAAAATTACTATGTTCGTATTGTATCACTTGGGGAAGTTGATAAACAAGTACTTTTTTATAAAATTTTGATAAACCAAAAATAAAAAAATAATTCCATGCCCAATTTATAATCGACAATGCCCTTGATGGTGTGGAAGGTGAAAATTTTCATTTAACAAAGAAAATGAGGAGACAATGTATAACTCGATAGATATAATAATAAAAAAAAGGTGACCAATGAAGACACCCGTTGAGAACAAAGATTACAATAGGTTTTAAGTAAAAATCAAAGATTGTTGGTTTTTAGTAATTATTTTGTTAAAATAAAATCAGGTAAATAACAGAAGGGAAATAATTTAGCTATTAAATTTGTGTTTTAAGAAAAATAATATGGAAGAGTTTACTTTAATGGTACATTTTACGAATACTGTAGAAAAGAGGTGTTCTATTGTTTAAATATATTTTAGGCTATGTTATCATTTTGTTGGGGATTTATTACTGCAATGATAATATTATACATTTATTAAGTGGAAATTTGGCACTTGTTAGATTTATTGAACTGACCCTTCCTTTATCTGTGCCGAGTTTAATGTATTTTCTTCAGGTGAGTAAAGATAGATACGAACGTATAGAAAAAGAAAAACAGAAGGAAAGTAAGCATAAGATGGAGGAGGAGGATAAATTTGAGAGATCTTTGCCATTTTTCTATGTAAGAAATGGTACCATTTTTGCAAAAAGCTCTCAAAAGTCGCCCATCTTGAACGTGAAAATTAGAATTGATATTATTAAAAATGATTTTGGGGTACTAGATGAATTGAGTGTAAGAGGAGAGATTGATTCAGAAAATATTATACCTGTAGGTGGCTTAATAGATGGAGATGAAATTAATTTAGACTATCTTTTAGAAAGCAATAACATATCCAAATGCATTAGATGGTTTGTTCTATCTGCGGTAACCATAACAAATGATATCGTTTATTTTATATACTTACCTTACTTGAAAACGGGGTGGCATTTTTATAGAAGGAAAGATGGTAAGAAGCCAAAGATAGTCCAATACATTGGTGAAGAAAGATATTATGAGTTGGCAAAATTTTTGGTGGCATATGTTTCGGAGCAACAGGATGAATTTTATTATAAAGAGAGTATCCTGAATGATGCAATAACATACTTAAATAATAATGATTTACAGGAGTCCTTTGCGCAACTAATTAATTTAGTTAGACGCGTAAAAGAGTTACCCAAAAGTGAAATTCTTTATGTGCTACATAAGGCATATTTAATGCTTAATTATTTAAAAATTTCCCATAAAATTGATCCGAATTATTTTAATGGAAATTTATTTGAAAAATGCAATTTTACAGATAAATATACAAAGGCATTAGAAAACCAAAATCATGAAATTATGATAAGGGAGTATTTGCAGGATATTATTAAACTTGTAAATAATGATAGTTGGGTTTCTTTGGATTTTTGGTTACGCAATGTAGAAGTGTATGTTCGAGATCAAAGTTGTGTATTAGATATAAATGCTTTGGAAAGAGAACTTAGAGAAACTATTCCATCACTTGTAGGTGGTCTAATAGATTAGATATAAAACAATGTAATAACGAAGTATTAGGATTGTTATTCAGAGAATGACTAAAAATTGTAAGGAATATAAAGGATAAAATGAAATGGAAAATTTACATGAAAAAGATACAAAGGAAATAATTCATTTATATAGTATGACTATTAAGGAATTAAAACGACGTAAAGTCATTAGAACAAATAATGTAGTAGGGGAACTAGGGGAATATCTGGCAATTGAAATATATAATAGTACGCCCGGTATACCTAATCTTGCGCCTGCACCGGTGGGCACAGAAAATATTGACGCTATCAGCAGAAAAGGAGACAGGTATAGCATAAAATCAACGAGCAATACTACAACAGGTGTGTTTTATGGACTGGAAGAACCAGGATCAGAGGTACCTGATCGCCAGAAGTTCGAGTATGTTATTGTATGTAAGTTTGATGACGACTATGAGTTGCAGACAGTGGTGGAAATGGACTGGAATACGTTTTTGAAGAACAAACGCTGGCATAGTAGAATGCATGCATGGAATCTGTCATTAACGAAAAAACTCTATCAACAGTGTAAAGTTGTGTACAAAAAACAGGAATAAACATTCTCATAATGCAATAAATACCTTTTAATAAGAAAATGGCGTGTAGCTATCATTTAATTAAGGAGAAAAATGAAAAGAGGGGAAATATGGATAAAAAACAAGTATCTGATGTTCTATTAGCAGATGTACAAAAGCAAAAAAGTGAATGGAGAAAAAAAGTTGTCTATTCCTGATTTAAGGGGTGGGAAACAGATTTGGTAAGAACTTGTAAAAAACTTGTGAAAGTACTTCAAACAGGTGAGAAGTGTGATTTAAATGCAGTCCCATTTACTGGAGACTTGGTCAATTCTCAAACTTGGCGAGTATATGCACCATTTTTAAAGGGGATGAGACTTGTTTATAATCACTCAGGTAGTTTAGTCTTATCAGATAAGGGCTACAGTTTTGCTGAGAAACCGACTAGAAGGAAATTGGCAGATTTAATGCAAGATAGATTTCGTTTATTTGGAGAAATGTTAGACGTTGTGAGTAAAGCACCAGTGACTATAGAAGAGGCAGACAAAAAAATATGTAGGAAGTACGGTTTGAATTTGAATAATTTGAGCAATACTCGAAAAAGAATGGACTGGCTAGAAATATTAGGATGAATAAACGCGACAGGAAATCATAAATGGGAAATAATAGCAGAGGGAAAAAAGCATTAAAAGATTGGTGTATTGTAAATCCGGAGGTATTAGAATATGAAGATTCTGATATGGACGAGACTGAAATTACTGAACCCCCTATGGAAATCGCTGTATTATTACAGAAACTTGAAGAATGTCCAGAATTGCATAAGAAACGGTGTACTTACAACATATGTGTTCCGAGCCCAAATTCCCAATATAGATGAACGACATTTTTATAAAATCGAGGCGGTTAGGAACGGATGGGGCGTAAAGGAACTGGGCGGACAATATGACAGTGCATTATATGAACGGTTAGCATTGAGCAGAGACAAAGAGGGTGCAGAGTGGATTTGGTGTTTTTTAATCGTTTATTACGTTGCTTTGTACTCTTTGATTTCAAAATAGGACGATTAAAGCATCAGGATATAGGTCAGATGCAGATGTATGTGAATTATTATGATCGTAAGGTAAAACTGGAAGATGAAAATCCAACAATTGAAATTTTATTATGTAAAAATAAAAATTATGCAGTAGTAGAAATGACTTTGCCAGAGGCAAATAGTTAGATATTCGCAAGTAAATATTTGACTGTGTTACCGAGTAAAGAAGAATTGAAAAAGTTGATGGAAAATGAAGAATAAGATTTAATTAATATAGAGAAATTGCAGTTAGAAAGAAGTTCATTCTAACGAAAATTTAAAGAATAGTTAAATTGAGAATTATGGTCTGGGGTTACAGAAAATTGAGAGGACAATTATGGGAAATATTTTTGAGCATGACGCGGTACCAACGTGGAGTGGTTTTGTATATCAAGGGCGCATAGCTGTTTATTTGGCTGTCAAAAAGATATACGAATTGAGTGTTTCAGGTAAGGAAGAAGAAATACAAAATTACTATGTGGAAATGGAGAAATGTGAGGACATATCTTTTCTCTACAAAGATGGGGATGGGGAGAAATACGAATCTATTCATCAGGTGAAGAATCAGGCAGATAGAAATATTTCAAAATATAGAGGACCTTTGACCCAATTGATGCTTGAAAAGGGGTATTATGCAAAAAATAATTTAGGTAATCCGGAGGCTTTCCTTCATGTCAGTAATCCAATATGTTTTGGAAAGGATAAGGACTTAAAAGATGTAGTAAAACAATGGCATTGTGAAGTTAAAGCAGTTTTTGAAAATCTTTGCTCTTTAAATAAAAAATTGAAAACAGGAAAAGATTTAGATGCCACACTAGAAGTGCTTGCTGATTGCGGTTTGGGAAAAATCATTAAGATAGAGCGTGAAGAGTATAGGAAATTACAAAAAGCCATAAAAGAAGCCTGTAACAATAAGGATGGCATAAGTGCAGAGCGTGCTTTGGATTCAATGATTTGTTTCCTAAAAGAAAATCTGTATGTATGTGATATCAATGAGCAAGTTGAATTATTTATATATGATGATGGAGATGATTATTGTAGTGGAACAAAAATTTTCTCCAGAATAGTGGATTGTGTGAGAGCATATAAGGGAGATAGTGCGAGGTTAAGTGAAGGACAGCTAGAATATATAGCAGATGTATTGTTATGCCTTGTCAGTGATAAAATTCTTGCACGACACAAACTTTTGCAAGAAAAGAAGAATGCATTTTGCATGATCCCCTTATATGAGTTTGAAAATATTTTAAATGACAGTTTGGAAAGGTATGAGGAAGAAGCCAATATTCTTGCATTAAAGAGGATATATGATGATTGGTTAGAAGAGTATTGCGAAATATGTTTAGATGAGAATGAAAATAATTGTCAGGAGGAGCAGTGCAAACTGCAGTTGCCGGATTATAGAAAAAATATTCTTGAAAGGGATAATTTTATTAGAATGTGTTATAATCTTAATCCAGAATGTGATAAAAGGATTACAAATAGGGAGTGCTTGGCTAGTTTGCTCATGAAAGATGGAATGTTAGAATCTGTATTCCCAGCTATTAAAGAAATATCGGAAAAACACTTTATAAAAGAGACAGATAAAACACTTATTGCAGTTATGAATGAAAGGAAAAATGCTTTTATAACAGCAATTACGAATCCACGTGCAGCTCAGACTGTTAAGAATATTATAAAAGCGCTGGAATCTAATCGGGATTTGATCGAAACAATCTTCGATGCGGATCAACTGGTAACTTCACGATTGAATGCACCTTCGTCTGTCTGGGATGACAGTTGCATTGTAATACGGCCAGATGAATTGGAAGAAGATGATATGGGGAATGATGATGAAAAACATAGTATATATGTAGCAAAAAAACCACAGTTTGTAGCGTTTGGACGATTTCTTGAAGAGGTGGAGAACGAGAGATGAAAGATTTTATTGAAGCACTTTTTGAGTCTCAACAGAGACTGACTTTCCAGTATAAGAATTATTCAGTTTCCTTTTATAGCGGACAATATAAAAGTTATTACATGATCTTCTTTTTAAAGAATCAGGAAGAATTGCTGTCTCTTTGGAAAGAGAGGGAAGAACTGTTCCAGAAAATAAAAGATAGCGAGGATATATATGAATCTGGAATGGATAAAAATATACTATGTTTGTACTGTTTAGAGGCGTCAGATGAAGAGTATTATGAAACTTTTGAAACGGGTACGATCAATGAGTTGAGTAAAAAAATCAGCTTGATTGAAGAAGACTTAAGTTATTTTACAAAACACGTTTTTTTATATACACAAAAGATGCAGCAGTTTGCACAGGAACATGTTGGAAAATTTGAGTCAGTATGTAGGCAATATATTGCGAATGAACAGTTTATCAGTTACAAAGAGGATAGTCGGGGGAATTATGTGTATGATTTCTTGATGAATCTATTTATTAAGCTACCGTTTTTAAGATTTGAGGTGTATCAGAGGGAGAATCAAAAAGAGTATCGTACAGTTGAGAGTTTTATTCAGGAGAAAATGGAAATTTATTCTATAGATCAGGAGAAAATTAAGAGTATTGTGAGACAACTGGAAGAACAAGTAGAAGACGAAGATAAATTCTATGGATGGCTGGATACTTTGACGGATTAGAACATCGGGTTGATTGAGGGAGAGAAGAAAATGAGAATACAAAAGATAGAAGCGGAAAATTTTAAGCTCTTTACCGAGAAATTTCATGATATACAAAATATGAATACAGCAGATGTAGTGCTGCTTAACGGCCCTAACGGATATGGAAAGACAAGCGTCTTTGATGTAATAGAGTTCTGTTTTACGGGTGAAATCAAACGAATCAAGAAATACAGTGAAGAACTTGATATTGCTAAAAATGAAGCATTTGATAATAAAATCTTAATTGCTGATAAAAAGAAGCCGGCATATGTCAAAGTACATTTTGAAGACAATGGGAAGAACGTAGAAATAGGATATTTTTATGAGCCACCTAAGAACATGAAAAAAACTGCTACAAAAGAAAACAATCCACATAAAATTTTTGAGTGCTTTGAAAGAAAAATCCTGTGTGATGGACAGGAAGTAGGCATGCAGGATGCATTTTTAAGGTCTCTGAGGATGAAAGACACCGGAGAGGTTTTTGATAAATGCTGCTTTTTGTCACAGGATGAACATCTGCAGTTTTTAAAGGAAGCAAAAAAAACAAAGGTTAAGTCTTTGTCCTTTTTGTTTGAAATTCCGGAGAAATGGGAGAATGAAGAAAAAAGGGTTGAAGGATTACTAGAAACTCTAAGTAATACAAGGAAACGGAATGATAGATCATACTTGAAACGGTTAGAGGAAAAGGAAATTGAATTACAGAATCAAATTAAGAACCTAGAAAGTTGTGTGACTGAAATTGATGATGGAACAGTTGTAAAGGGTCAGATTGCATATCGGAAAATATTTGATAAAAAGAGTATTTTATGGGATCAGGAAAAGGTTTCTTTCAATGCAGAAATATATATAAAGTCTCAGAAAGAGATTGAAGATTTAACTTATTTTTCAGAACACAGAAAGGAATGTGAAACTTTTTTGTTTAATACACCGTATAAGGCTTTAATCAACCCTTTTGATGGAAGTTGGGAGATTGTCTGCGATGAGCATTTGCTTGAATTTTCATTTCGTTTTTATAGTTTATTAAAACAAGAGAACGAATTGGAAACACGTTATTTAAAAGAAAAGAAGTATAGAGTTGCTTTAAAATCCGTTGAGGAACGGAAATATGAAGCGCTTAACTGGGATTTTATCAAAGGTGAAAATTTATTAGAAGAAGCAGAAGTTAGACAAATAAAAGAACAAATTATTATTATGCAGACGCTAAAAACGACTATGGGTGTTTTGGCGGGAACTTTGAAATCTCTTCAGGATACACGAACGAGCTTGGTTAGATATACCGAGGAGATGATTCAACATGAGGCAATAGGTGATTCTGTTTGTCCACTGTGCGGCGCGTCTTATACAGATCGAGACGAATTGCGAAAACAGATTGAAGAGGAAACAAAAGTTTTAGATGCGTTGTCAGATACGTCTGCAATCCAAATGAAAAGTATAGCAGATAAACTATACACAGATTATTTTGAAAAATTGGAAACAGAGATACAGCGGAGACTAAAAAACACTATCTCAGATGAATTGTATCAGAAACTACAGGAGGTAAAAAAGAACAGGCTTAAAATCTTAAATACAGAACACTTATTGAATCAGGTGGGTTTACATTTACCGGAAATATACCAAGAGGAATCAGTGGAAATTAAAAGTGGTTATACAATTTTGTTAGAAAAACTGGAAGGGAATTTAAAGAAGATAGAAGATGATGTGAAGTTGCAGTTGATTGACAGAAGATTTGAGGAAGCATTTGACAGATTCTATGACAAGGATGAGAAAAAGTTTTTGGCAGTTTCCAGCGATATACTTAAACAAAAAAGAGAGTACATAAAATCTGTATATTATAATTTTAACAAAAAAGAGTTGGAAGAAAAGAACTCTGAATTAGAGAAAACACAGAATAGAAAAGGAAATCTGAAAAATGTGATAAATGAACTGGAAAGGTATAAAATAGCTCTTGAAGAAGGTGTGCAGGCGTATAAAAAGAAAATTGTTTGCGATATAGAACCTTTGTTGTATGTATATACAGCGAAAATACTTCAACAGAAATTCAATGGAAAAAGTATTTTTATTTCTACAGATGATCAGATTCAAAATATTCAGTTGGTTAACTCTCTTGCTGATGGGCAGGATATTTTGTATAGTATGAGTTCGGGGCAGCTCTCGGCGGTGGCGTTGTCTTTTCTGCTTTGCATGAATCGGGTTTATGGTAAACAGAGCATATGTTCGTTATTACTGATTGACGATCCGGTACAGACAATTGATGACGTAAATATGGTAGGATTTGTAGATCTTTTACGTTATGAATTTGCAGATCGTCAGATATTTATATCAACACATGAACAGAAATTTGAATGGTTTTTGCGATACAGATATGCTAAAGCAAACAAGAAGGTCAAAATATTTAATATGAAGGATCTTATGCTACAAGAAAATATATAGAATTTAAATTAGCTTATTTGAGCGTGAAAAAAATTTATAACTACACCATTTGCCAGATGATTTGCGTAGATTTACAAAGATTAGCGTAGGTTTGGGGCAAAACACGAAAATTAAGAAAAGTGCCAGAAAGCTAGTGGTATCAAGGTTTGAAGGCTTATGAAGGGATATAAAAATATGATTAAAATACTATTCATCTGCCACGGCAACATCTGCCGCTCCCCTATGGCCGAGTTTGTCTTCCGCGACATGGTTCAAAAGCAGGGCATGGCCGATCTGTTTTCTATCGCATCAGCCGCGACCAGCCGTGAGGAGATTGGAAATCCGGTCCATTACGGAACGGTGCAGAAATTGAAAGAGGTCGGTATTAGTACATCCGGCAAATATGCAGTCCAAATGAAGAAGCAGGACTATCATACTTATGATTACATCATAGGCATGGAATATCCGAATATACGCAATATTCTGCGGATTATCGGAGATGATCCGGAACATAAGGTGCACAAGCTGTTGGATTTCAGTGATAACCCACGCGATATTGCGGACCCTTGGTATACTGGTAATTTTGACAGAACATACAAAGATGTTGTGGAAGGCTGTGAAGGGCTTTTGCGGTATATTCTGGAACATGACAGGCTTTCATGAATATCGGGTTAACTCCTATACTAGCCGGATAGAGATGTGGGATCACAGGAGGAGTATTCAAACATGATTTATATAAGCAGTTTCAGGCTGTCCGGAGAAAAGGTGAAGAATCCCAACATATACCCATATAATGTTTTTGCTGACAAAGAGTGGGACCCATTTGTTTTTGGCAGGATTACTGTTTTATGCGGAAATAATGCCAGTGGGAAGTCAACACTTCTCAATATTATCGGGAATGTGCTTTCCCTTTATGGGACTGAGGATGTTGCGGTATGGGGAAGTCGGGGGTATTTCACGGAGTTCTGTTCGCAGTGTGGCTATTCATTAGGTGAGGAAGAGGACGGGCGGCCGATAAAGAAGATACCTCTGCACAGCCGTTATATCAAGAGTGAGGATGTACTCTATGAAATCAAGAAGATCCAGAAGGCGGCTATTCTTGAAGAAGACTATGTTTACGAGCATGTACGCAGGGGCATGAAAAAGGAAGAGGCCCTTGCACAGCAGAAGAAGGAGTCACCTAATTTTCTGGAGATTCAGCGTTTTGCACAGGAGAAGTATTCTAACGGTGAAACGTCCCTTCAGTTGTTTGACGACTGGATAGAACCCAATGCCTTATATCTGATGGACGAGCCGGAAGTTTCATTAAGTCCCCAAAACCAGATTGCCCTTGCAGAAAAACTAAATGACATGTCGAGGTTTTTAAACTGCCAGTTCATTATAGCCACACATTCGCCATTCATGCTGGGGACACTGGATGCTAGGATTTATGATATTGATTCCAGATACGCAGAGGTGAAAAAATGGAACGAACTGGATCATGTAAGATTTATGTATGATTTCTTTCAAAAGCACAGGGATGAATTTTAAGTAGCAAGAAGTTTTGGGAGAGTAATTTTAAGCGGAAGAAAAGGAACTGAAAAATGAGACTTCAGGATTTTAACCCTATTTTATATCTGGAAGACTACGAAAATATTCCGGAGGAGATCTATCGCTGGAAGCAGGACGAGGAGCTGCGTCCAGCGCCTGGTTGGGGAGGGGAGCAGTCAGCAGCAGGCACAACAGATATGATGTGGGATGGTACTGATGTTATGCAGGTTTCTTTTCCGGACAGGCTGTGTGTTGGGATTGGCAGAGACCATACCGGATCAGACGGAGAGATTTACCTGTGCACGCTTCTTGACCGGGGCGAAAAAACGGTTTTGTCCTGTTCCTTTGGGGTTTATCGTTCACCGGAACTGGTAAGGAAGGCTCTGGACATCTTTTTCCAGATATATCCGCTGCCTGATGCTGGCGGGGAAACGGGATGCGGTAAAGGGAAGATTTCTCTGCTAAGCAGCCGGAATCCGATATATATGAAAAAAGAGTATCTTGATATTATTTCAAGGTACCCGGTAGAGCCTGAAATGACGGTGAAGGGGACCCGGGGCGGCGCGTCCGTGGTCAGTACTTATTTTTCCCAGCTGATGAGGAGAAAGGGAAGTACCGTTTTTACGACATGGCAGGACGCGGTTGACTGGCTTTCAATGGATATTGAACGATATAATTATAAATTACTATCTTGAGAAGAGGGAAACGTTATGGATCGAAAAAGTTTAATAGAATACTGTCTGACATTTCCGGGGACGTATGAGGATTACCCGTTTCATGACCCGAACTGGACGGTGATCCGTTTAAACAGGAGTAAAAAAATATTTGCATGGATCTTTGAACGGCAGGGGAATCTCTGGGTAAATGTGAAAGCAGATCCCCAGTGGCGCGATTTTTGGCGCGATGCGTTTCCGTCAATCGTTCCCGGTTATCATTTGAACAAGGAACACTGGAATTCCCTGATTCTGGACGGGAGTATTCCAGAGGAAACGGTCGAGAAGCTGATTGCGGAGAGCTATGATCTGGTGAAGGGGAAACATTAGAGAAGAAGGTGTTAGAATGTACATTGCAGATTTACATATCCATTCCCATTATTCCCGCGCTACGAGCCGGGACTGTAATCTGGAGAATCTGGATCTCTGGGCCAGAAGGAAGGGGATTCATATTGTCGGAAGCGGGGATTTCACACATCCGGCGTGGCGGGAAGAGATGGCGGAAAAACTGGAGCCGGCAGAGGAAGGGCTCTATGTGTTAAAAGAAGAATACCGGATACGGGATGAATCCGTGGCAGATATGATGCTGCCGCGTTTTGTAATTACGGGGGAAATCAGTTCTATTTATAAGAAGCATGACCGGGTGCGGAAGGTCCACAGCCTGCTGCTTCTGCCGGGACTTGAAGCGGCGGAGCTTCTGGCGAAGAAGCTGGAGCTGATCGGGAATATTCATTCTGACGGGCGCCCGATACTGGGATTAGACTGTCATGACCTTCTGGAGATTATGCTGGAAATGTGCCCGGAGGCAGTTTATGTTCCGGCACACATATGGACCCCTCATTTTTCACTATTCGGAGCATTTTCGGGTTTTGATTCTGTGGAGGAGTGTTTCGGGGACCTGTCAGGCTATATCCGCGCGATGGAAACAGGCTTATCCTCCGATCCGCCTATGAACTGGCGGGTTTCTGCGCTGGATAACTACCAGCTGATCTCGAATTCTGACGCACATTCTCCGGCCAAACTGGGGCGGGAGGCGAATCTTCTGGATATTGAGCTGTCATTTTCCGGTTTGCGGGATGCCATTCAGGAAGGCCGGGGACTGTACGGTACGATTGAGTTTTTCCCGGAGGAGGGAAAATATCATTTTGACGGCCACCGGAAATGTGGTATTTGTCTGAACCCGGCGGAAACGGAGAAATTCGGGGGAATCTGCCCGGTGTGTGGGAGGAAACTGACAATAGGGGTGTCACACAGGGTCGAACAGCTCGCCGACAGGCCGGAAGGATTTGTGCGCGGCGGGGCGAAGCCGTTTGAGAGTCTGGTGCCGCTGCCGGAGGTGATCGGAGCCTCGGTAGGTGCTTCCACTGCCAGTTCGAAAGTTCAGAAGGAATATCAGAAGATGCTGCGCCATCTGGGACCGGAATTTGAGATTCTTCGTCACGTTCCGATCGAAGACATTAGGAAGGTTTCAGGACATCTGGCGGCAGAGGGAATCCAGAAACTGCGTGATGGCAAGGTAGAACGTTTTCCGGGATTTGATGGGGAATACGGGACCATCAAATTATTTACGCAGGAAGATCTGGACAGTCTGAACGGTCAGATGAATTTTTTCGATACCCTGCATATCAGTACAGATGCGGAAATGAAAAAAGGATTGGAAAATACATCGAAACAGAGTGAAGCGAAGGAACAGGAGCAGGCGGCAGCGAATCAGGGAATGGCGATAACGCCGGTTTCTGAATGTGAAAGTAACTCCGCAGTGGCGGATCAACTGAATGAAAGGCAGGAGCAGGCAGTGAATGCTGTTGACCGAACGATTGCAGTCATTGCGGGACCGGGGACAGGCAAGACGAAGACTTTGATTTCCCATCTGTTATATCTGCTCGAAGTGCGGAAGGTAAAACCATCCGAGATCACGGCTGTAACATTTACCAATCAGGCGGCAGGGGAAATGAGGGAGAGAATTAAGAAACAACTTGGAAGGTCACGAAATATAAATCAGCTCCAGATCGGAACATTCCACTCTCTCTGTCTGCGTTTCCTGAAGGCACAGGGGCTGGAGTTTTCACTGGCGGACGACATGGCTGCGCTGGAAGCGGCCAGAACTGTTACAGAACAGGAAAATCTGGGGCTGACGCCAAAACAGCTCCTAAAGCTGATCTCTTTGGAAAAATCAGAAGCAGGCGCGGAAAGTGAGGAGGCCATAAAACTAGAGACGGAAGGAAAAGGCTGGCACGGGGGCTTTCAGCTGTATCAGCAGATTTTAAGAGAACAGAACATGCTGGACTTTGACGACCTGCTTCTTGAGACACTGCGAATCATGGAAGAGGGGAGTGCCGTCCCGGGCTGGGATAAGGGATTTTCCTATCTCCTTGTCGATGAGTTTCAGGATATCAGCCCCGTGCAGTACCGCCTGATTAGGGCATGGAACAAGGGCGGGAGAGAGTTGTTTGTAATCGGTGATCCCGACCAGTCCATCTATGGTTTCCGCGGTTCTGACGCAGCATGTTTTACAAGGCTTGCCGGGGATTACCTAGATCTCCGGGAGATCCGCCTTGTGGAAAATTACCGCTGTGCCCCAGCCATTGTCGAGGCCGCAGCAGGGCTGATTTCCCATAATCCGGGGGAGGCAAGGGAGCTGAAAGCGCACAGTAAAGTACAGAATCCGGTGCGTCTGGTAAGTGCCGCAGGTGAGATGGGAGAGGCCATATTTACGGCAAAGGAAATAAACAGGCTGACAGGCGGAATCGGCATGCTGGATGCACAGGAAATCGGGGCGGGAAATAAGAAAAACAGGGGCTTTGGTGACATTGCCATACTTTACCGCACACACAGGCAGGCCGAACTGCTTGAAAAATGTCTGAGAACGGAGGGAATTCCTTATGTGACTGCCGGCCGTGAAGACTTCCTGATGGAAGACGAAGTAAAAGGGAGTATCGCATTTTTCAAATGTCTGGAAAATCCGGGAGATGAATTTTCAAGGAAGCTTTGCTTAAAACTGCTGTGGAAGCTGGATAAAAATCTGGTGACGGACAGTGTTTTTAATGCTGTGTATGATAAGTTCGCCCCACTTTTTAAGAAGGGTAAACCACAGAAGTTTCTGGAGACATGGATCCGGGAAATGAAGCTGGAAGAGCATGCAGGGATGAAAAAACTGGCAGGAATGACGATATTTTATAAGACTATGCCCGAGTTTCTTGAGGCGCTCAGCCTCGGTGTGGAAAGTGACCTGAAGCGCTGCGGGGAGAAGAAGTATACGGGTGAAGCCGTAACGCTGATGACACTGCATGGGGCGAAGGGGCTTGAATTCCCTGTCACATTTATTTACGGCGTGCGAAAAGGGCTGATTCCTTTTGAAAAGGATAACAAAACAGATATGGAAGAGGAACGCAGGCTGTTCTATGTCGGCATGACAAGGGCGAAGGAAGAACTGATTCTGACTTCCTCTGGGGAAGAATCCCTGTTTATCAGTGAACTGCCGGATCAGGCGGTGATGCGTGAAAAGGCAGATAAACGAAGAAATGCAGACAGCGGGAAACAGCTGAGTCTCTTTGATTTTATGTAATGGTAAATATAGAAGTCATACGTATGGTACCCATTGGCATATAATAGTAGTATTGCAGTAACGTATTGCAGATGGAGGGTACGGTATGAAAAAGAAGAAAGGATTTCTCCTGCTGGCTGCTGCGGCAGTTATTATGACTATGCTGGCGGGGACAAGCCTGTATGCAAGAGGGCAGTTGGAGCAGAAGGCAGAGGCAGTAAAGACAGAGGCTCACGCACAGTCTCGGCAAGAAGTGGAGCAGAGGGGCCCTGCTGATACAGAAAGTGTGAATGCAGGCGAAGCGCAGGAGGTACGGTCACAGAGCGAAGAAAATGACGGGGAGCACCAGGAGAAGATGATCATAGCGCTCGATCCCGGGCATCAGGGGCCGGGAATCGATATGAGTGGTATGGAAGAGGATGCCCCAGGTTCGGGCGTGATGAAGCAGAAAAATAATTCCGGCACAACCGGTCGATATACAGGGCTTCCGGAATATCAGCTGAATCTGGACATCGCGTTAAAAGTAAAAGAGCGCTTAAGCCGGCTCGGTTACGAAGTGGTAATGAGCAGGGAAAATAACGAAACTGCGATGAGTAATCAGGAGCGGGCAAGACAGGCAAACGATTCCGGCGCCGTTTTATGCGTAAGAATTCATGCAAACGGGAGTGAGAGCCCCGAGAGTACAGGGGCACTCTGTCTGGTGGTGTCTGAGGAAAACCCATATGCAGGAAGTCTCTACGGTGAAAGCAGTGAACTTGCACAGGATATTCTGGGAAAATACTGTGAAGCAACAGGATTTGAAAACCGGGGGATCCAGATCAGCGATTCCATGACCGGGATGAACTGGAGCCAGATTCCGGTTGTGATTCTGGAGATGGGGTTTATGACAAATGAGCAGGAGGACACCCGGATGGCCGACCCTTCTTTTCAGGAGAAGATGGCAGACGGCATTACTCAGGGGATTGAGCAGTACTGCTTAAAACGGAAAGTCAGGTAAAATCTTTCTGTCTTCTATGGTGTATTGCTGAAATTAGAGCTATAATGAAAACAGTACATATACAGGAACAGGAGGAGAAAGATGGGAGAATTATCAAAGCTTCCCAATATAGGTGAAGTTGTGGAAGAACAGTTAAATCAGGTTGGTATTACTACATACGAGCAGCTGAAAGAGATCGGGAGCAAACAGGCATGGCTGAAGATTCAGAGTATAGATCCTTCCGCATGCATCCACCGGCTGTATTCGATGGAAGGTGCGATCAGGGGGATTAAGAAGACTCAGCTTCCGGCAGATGTGAAAGCGGATCTGAAAGATTTTTATAACCATTTTAAACTATAATATACGGATCACCCGCCGGGACTAAAAGCTGTCCCTGACGGGTGTTTTTCTTCTGATGGGAAAATTTTCCGGCTTTTTTCCAGACTGGGGAAAAGTTTTCGAAAAACTGTCACAGATGAAGAAACAGGCTGTCTAATTAATATATCTGGAAAAATTCAGATGAATCAGTATACAGAAGATATGGGAGGTTTATATGGAGATGGCAAAGGAAGATAGGAAAGACGAAAATGCTCTCGCAGCTGCGGCCATTGAGGGCGATGCACAGGCACTGGAAGCACTTATGGAAGGAATCCGGGACCGGGTTTTCAACCTTTCACTCAGGATGCTGGGAACCGTTCAGGATGCGGAGGACGCGGCGCAGGATATTCTGGTGCGCGTTATGACCAATCTGGCTTCCTTCCGCGGGGACAGTGAATTTGG
The DNA here is from genome assembly GCF_003149245.1 of Faecalicatena orotica. GTDB lineage: Bacteria > Bacillota > Clostridia > Lachnospirales > Lachnospiraceae > Faecalicatena_A > Faecalicatena_A orotica. The sequence goes on from NZ_QGDL01000002.1 coordinate 278,237, forward strand.
AACATGGGTCTACCGCATTGCAGTAAATTATCTGCTCAATTATAAGAAATCCATGTTTGCACATCAGCCCCTTGATTTTGAGTTTTATGGGAATGATATCAAGTTTGCGGTATTGGATGAGACCGATGCGGTCATTGAAGAGGAGAGCCGGGAAGAGCTGGCGGAGGAATTGAAAATGTCCTGTACCAATGTGATGCTGCAGTGCCTTGATCCTGAGAGCAGATGCATTTTCATTCTGGGAACCATGTTTAAGATCGACAGCCGCACGGCCGGTCAAATTCTGGATATGACACCGGAGAACTACAGACAGAAGCTTTCAAGGATCAGAAAAAGGGTGGCGGCATTTCTGGCAGAGTACTGCGGACTCGGCGGAGGTATGTGCAGCTGCAGACGCCGGACGGCATATGCGGTGAAGCAGCACCGGATAAACCCGAAAAAACTGGAGTATGTCAGGATGCACCCATTGGATAAGGATGTGCTGTCAGCCTGTAAGGAGGAGATGGAAAAGCTGGACGAGCTTTCACTGGTATTTGAGGAACTGCCTGCATACCAGACACCGGACACAATCCGCGACAGGATGGAAATGGTTCTTAAGTCCGTCCAGATGAAGAAAATTCAGGAATTTTAGGAGGAACACAATATGGCAGATAATATTCTTACATACCTTAGTAATTTAGAACAAAACAATAACAGAGAGTGGTTTCATGCACATAAGGCAGAATATCAGGACGCGGTGGCTCAGTTTGAAGGGCTTATAGAGGGGCTGATGCTGGAGCTCGGAAAAGATGACAGCCGGATTCTGCAGTTTAAGCCGGGAGAACTGACCTTTAAGATCATGCGTGATACCCGGTTCAGCCACGACAAGTCGCCCTATAACCCTGCGTTTCGCTGTCATATATCACCGGGAGGAAAACTGCCGGTTCCGGTTGGCGATTTTCTTTTCATCAGTCCGGGGGGACGATCTTTTCTGGGAGGCGGGCTGTTTGCGGATATGTTTAAAGATGCAACAAAGATGGTGCGCGATTATATCAGCACACATACAGAAGAATTCACAGATATACTGGAGGAGCCACAGTTTAAGGAATCCTTCAAAGTGGAAGGGAGTTCCCTGAAAAATGTTCCCAAAGGCTATGATCCCGGGAATCCTATGGCCGATTATCTGAAATTTAAAAGCTGGTATATTGAAGACCATTTTGAAGATGCGCTGCTGGATGATACAGATGCATTTATCGAATATGCCGTGAAAAGGTTCCGCATGATGAGGCCGTTCAACCAGTATTTGAATGAAGCACTGAAGGGCTTCCAGATGCCCGTGAGATAGAAAATCATACGTGGGATACAGGGATGTGACATGAGTCTGCCGGTCCGAAGCCGTATATATGGGGATTCGGACCGGCAGTGTTTATTTTTTATGAATCTTATTTTTGTTCCTGAACTTCTATTTTACGAATCTCTTTTGTCCTGATTTCTTTACAGATGGCGTCGATGAATTCCTGCAAATCTTTTGCACCTTCGTCTCCTAAGAAACGGCTTCTTACAGAAACGGTGCCATCATTTTCTTCCTTTTCTCCTACAATGAGCATATATGGTATTTTAGCAAGCCTTGCTTCGCGGATTTTGTAGCCGATTTTTTCGGAACGCCCGTCGACAGTGCTCAGGACGCCATTCGCTTTCAGTTCTTTTTCTACGTTGGCCGCATAATCCAGATACTTGTCGGAAACAGGAAGGATACGGACCTGCTCCGGGCAGAGCCATGTCGGGAACATGCCTGCATATTTTTCGATCAGCCATGCCAGAGTTCTTTCGTAGCAGCCGATGGAAGTTCTGTGTATGATATAGGGACGGACCTTGTCGCCGTTCTGGTCGATATAATACATGTCAAACTGCTCCGCAAGCAGTGCATCCCACTGTATTGTGATCATGGTATCTTCTTTGCCATATACATTTTTCGCATTGATATCGACTTTCGGGCCGTAGAATGCAGCTTCCCCGACATCTTCCACAAACGGGACATCCAGTTCGATTAAGATTTGGCGGATGTGTTCCTCAGTCTGGTTCCATACTTCAGCATCACCGATGTATTTTCCGGTGTTTTCTGGGTCCCATTTTGAAAGGTGGTAAGTCACGTCATCCTGAAGTCCGAGTGTTGTCAGACATTGTTTCGCCAACGCAAGGCAGCCCTTGAATTCTTCCACCATCTGGTCCGGGCGGACAATCAGGTGACCCTCGGAGATCGTAAACTGGCGGACACGGGTCAGTCCGTGCATTTCTCCGGAGTCTTCATTTCTGAACAGAGTTGAAGTCTCACTGTAACGCAGCGGCAGGTCGCGGTAAGATTTCTGGTTCGCTTTATATACATAATACTGGAACGGGCAGGTCATCGGGCGCAGTGCGAAAACTTCTTTGTCTTTTTCTTCGTCACCGAGCACGAACATGCCGTCCTTGTAATGATCCCAGTGGCCGGAAATCTTGTACAGGTCACTTTTCGCCATCAGCGGGGTTTTCGTGCGGATATAGCCCCAGTTGTTATCCTCTTCGTCTTCGATCCATCTCTGGAGAGTCTGGATGATTTTGGCGCCCTTAGGCATCAGCAGGGGGAGTCCCTGTCCGATTACGTCGACGGTTGTGAATAATTCCATCTCCCGGCCCAGTTTATTGTGGTCCCGTTTTCTGACTTCTTCCAGATAAACAAGATAATCATTCAGTTCATCCTTTGTAGCAAAGGCGCTGCCATAGATTCTCTGGAGCATCGCGTTATTGGAATCACCCCTCCAGTATGCACCGGAAGAAGAGGTCAGTTTAAATGCCTTGATGCCCTTCGTACTCATCAGGTGAGGACCCGCACACAGATCCACAAAATCCCCCTGCCTGTAGAACGAAATCACAGCATCTTCCGGAAGGTCGCGGATCAGCTCCACTTTGTAAGGTTCCCCCTTCTCCTCCATAAAGGCAATGGCTTCATCACGGGGAAGTGTAAAACGTTCCAGCTTCGCCCCCTTCTTGATGATCTTTTTCATCTCTTTTTCGATCTTATCCAGATCTTCCCTTGAAAACGGTGCGGAATCAAAATCATAATAATACCCCGTATCGATCGCCGGCCCGATCGCCAGCTTTGCATCCGGGAACAGATTCTTCACAGCCTCCGCCAGCACATGGGAACAAGTATGGCGGACAACCCGAAGCCCCGCTTCATCTCTGGCTGTAAGTATGTTTAAAGTACAGTCACAGTCAATCACTGTCCTCAAATCCACAACTTCCCCATTCACTTCCCCGGCACAGGCCGCCCTTGCCAGCCCCTCACTGATGTCAAATGCAACATCTATCACCGATTTACTCTCTTCATATTCCTTTACAGAACCATCTTTTAATGTAATCTTCATTCTATTTTTCTCCTTTCAACATAAAAAAGTCCCTGAACAATTTCTTCCGATTGTTCAGGGACGATAGACTTTCATACCGCGGTTCCACCCTTTTTGCAAGTGCCACTCAATTAGACGGTAACGGTGTCGGCCGGGCCTGATTAGGGCCGCTCCAGGGTGGTCTTCAGATAAAGTCCCATGAAATGCTCACACCAAATACATCCCTCTCTGAATGATCGATTATCCTACTCTTCCTGTCATAGCTTTGCTTATATGATTCAACTTGGTTTTTAGTATATCATGAATCAAATGAATGTCAAGGGTGAAGTGTATAAACCCTCCCGGCGGGATGCACACTGCGGCGTAAGTGGTAGATGTCGCGATGCGACCGCCGCAGGCGCGAGTTTCGCAAGCGAAACTTTTTATATTTATTGTGACTTAATCACGGAACTTCTTCTTCTGGTTGGGTATGATAAAAACATATTAAAGCGAAGGAGGATTTTATATGAATGTTATATTGGATGATAAACTAAAAGAGTACATGGATGAGAAGGACCTAAAAGACATTGTCCTGTATGCTGAGATGTGCAATACTTGAGGCGGCTCCTATATGGAGATATTGGCAAGGTTTGCCAATGAAGGTGAAAAGCTTGAGGAAAAGGGCTATAAGCGTGTTTCAAGTGAAAAGGGAGATGTGTATCTGCCGGAGAGCGGGCTGAACTATTCTAACACGATTACTCTTGGAATGGCAAAGTTCCTCTGGATGCCGAGAATTACGGTCGGCGGGGTGAGTGCGTAAAATGGTGAATAAAGGAGAGGAGCCTGATGAATCAGATAAAGTTCTGATTTGTCAGGCTCCTTTTCTATTCTGACTCTTCTGGTTCCAGAACGGCATATTCCTGTTCTTCTCTGCGCATCTGTGTCATAACAATCCTGCAGAGTACGGTCGTGATTACGACGGTGCAAAGATCTGCCACAGCCTGCGCCATCTGGATTCCGAGAAGCCCGAACAGCCGGGGCAGGACCAGCAGTGCAGGAATAAAGAAAAGCCCCTGTCTGGCAGAGGCAAGTATGGAAGCGTATACAGTCTTGCCCATCGTCTGCATCATCATATTATTCATAATAATCCACCCGTTCAGCGTAAAGGTCAGACACTGAAACTGAAGGGCCGTAGTCCCGATCCGGATGACATCCGCATCATTCCGGAAGATCCCGATCAGATGGCCGGACAGAAGCATACCTCCTATAGAGAGGAAAAAGAGCACAACAGTGGAAACTTTCATGCAGAACCAGAAAGCCTCCCTCACCCGTCCGAACTTTTTGGCACCATAGTTAAACCCGCAGACGGGCTGGAACCCCTGGCCGAAACCAATCAGCGCAGAACCCGCAAACATCATGATCCTGCTTACAATGGACATGGCTGCGATTGCGGCGTCTCCATAGGGATTTGCGGCAATGTTCAGCGTCATGGTAGCGACACTGCCAAGCCCCTGTCTGAAAAGGGACGGCAGGCCGCCGCCCATGATTTCCTGAAGCCGGTCTTTGTGGAGCCGGATATTACGGAAACGGATCGGGATACATTTGGAAATCCGGATTCCGGCCAGAAGCATGAGGAAACTGACAAACTGGCTCAGTATCGTGGCCAGTGCCGCTCCGGCAATTCCCATGTGGAACACAAAAATAAAGAGCGGGTCCAGTGCGATATTCAGAACGGCCCCGGTCGTGATGCCGATCATGGAATAAAAGGCGTTTCCCTGAAAACGGATCTGGTTATTGAGTACAAGCTGGGCGGTCATGTAGGGCGCGCCGATTAAAATAATCCCGAGATACTGCTCGGTATAAGGAAGAATCGTGTCAGTCGAGCCGAGCAGGATACACAGTGGTTTTAAAAAGACCAGTCCCAGCCCCATCACGACGATGCCGAGGAAAAGAGCAAGGAAAAAACCAGTCGCTGCAAGCTGCTCGGCGGCGCCTGAATCCTTGGACCCCAGTCTGCGGGAAATCGAATTCCCTGACCCGTGGCCGCAAAAAAAGCCCAGCGCCTGTATGACGGCCATGATGGGAAATGCAACCCCCACCGCAGCCGTAGCACTGGTGCCTACCCTGCCGACAAAGAAGGTATCGGCCATATTGTAAAATGAGGTAATCAGCATGCTGATGATCGTAGGGACAGCCAGACGCCCGATCAGACCGGGGATCGGAGCCTCCGTCATCATTTGAAATTTTTCATCCTGAGACATTGAACCATGCAATGAAATCGCTTCCTTTTTATATTAGATTTGATACCATTATATCAAATATCTGCCAGAATAGCTATTCAAACACTGCCCTTGCAGTTTAAAGAGGCCTGTTATATACTAAAAATTAAGGGTAAATTGATTGCGTACATTTGCAGAGAGGTTACAGATTATGATAAAAGAGATCCTATTACTGGGAAACGAGAGACTTTATAAACCAAGCACGGAGGTTCATGAAAATGAACTCCAGAGCCTGAAGCAGACGATCGTGGATTTACACGATACCCTCATGGACTTCCGGGAGAAATATCATGCGGGACGTGCAGTTGCCGCACCGCAGATCGGCGTACATAAAAGAGTGATCTACATGTTTCTTGAGAAACCGACAGTTTTTATCAATCCGGTCCTGTCATTTCCCGATGAGGAAAAGATGGATGTCTTGGACGACTGCATGTCATTTCCCGGACTGCTCGTTAAGGTAGAGCGTTACAGGAGATGCATCATCCGATATAAGGACGAAGAGTGGAAGGACTGTGAGATGAAGCTGGAAGGTGATCTTGCAGAACTCCTGCAGCACGAGTATGATCATCTGGACGGCATTCTGGCCGTGATGAGGGCAAAGGACCAGAAGTCATTATTTTTAAAAGAAGCCATGAACCAGAAGTAGATTAATAAGAAAACGAAGCGGAGAGTTTTTATGGATTTTTATAAAAGAGTTGCCCTTGTATGCAGGGAGATTCCGTCAGGAAAAGCAGCGACCTATGGCCAGATTGCACTACTGTGCGGAAAGCCGAAACATGCAAGACAGGTCGGTTATGCACTGGGACACGGACGTGCGGGTGAAGATGCACCGGCCTACCGTGTGGTGAATGCGAAGGGGATCTTAAGCGGTGCGGCTGCTTTTGCCACACCGGATCTGCAGAAGCAGATGCTGGAAAAGGAAGGGGTGCACGCAGAGTGGACAGAAGAGGGATGGCGGGTCGACCTGAAACGGGACGGCTGGAAGAACACTCTGGATGATGCACTGCGTCTTCGCGGGGAATTCGAGAAAGAAAATATATGAAGCACAGGATATTTCCGGAAAGGCATACGGGGATTCTGATGAAGATCCATATATCGTATAAAAAGAAAGTAGAGCAGATATGACAAAAGAAGAGATACTAAAAAAATATTTCGGCTATGATACTTTTCGGGAAGGGCAGGAGACTTTAATCGACAGCATTCTGGAAGGAAAAGATACATTCGGGATTATACAGACATCCGGCGGCAAGTCCCTTTGCTATCAGATTCCGGCACTGATATTTCCGGGGATTACGCTGGTGATTTCGCCTCTGATTTCCCTGATGAGGGATCAGGTGGCGGCTTTAAATGAGGCGGGGGTGCACGCGGCATTTCTGAACAGCTCACTGACCCAGAACCAGTATTATAAAGCACTGGATAATATGACAAGAGGACAGTACAAGATTGTGTATGTGGCGCCGGAGCGGCTGCTTACAGATTCTTTCCTGCAGGCGGTTCGGCAGGTGGAAATCTCTATGCTCAGTGTTGATGAAGCACACTGTATTTCACAGTGGGGGCAGGACTTCAGGCCGAGTTACCTGAAAATCATTGATTTCATAGAACGGCTCCCTGACAGGCCGGTCATAAGCGCATTCACTGCAACTGCAACGAAATTAGTCAGGGATGATGTGATTTCACTCTTAAAACTTTCGAATCCCACCGTTCTGATAACCGGATTTGACCGGAAAAATCTCAAGTTTTCTGTGATGCATCCAAGAGACCGTTATCAGGTTACGCTGGATTATGTGAAGGACCACATAGATGAGTGTGGAATTATCTACTGCCTGACGAGAAAGCTTGTGGAAGAAGTGGCGGAGAAGCTGCAAAGCGAAGGTATCAGTGTGACGAGATACCATGCCGGCTTAGGGGATGCTGAGAGGCGGCATAACCAGGATGAGTTTATCTATGACCAGAAGCAGGTCATGGTTGCGACGAATGCGTTTGGAATGGGAATTGACAAATCTAACGTCCGCTATGTCATCCACTATAATATGCCAAAGAATATAGAAAGCTATTATCAGGAAGCCGGGAGGGCGGGGCGTGACGGCCTTCCTTCCGAGTGTATCCTGCTCTATGGCGGGCAGGATGTTGTGACAAACCAGTTCTTTATCGACAGGCAGCAGGAGTCAGCCGATGAGATGGACGCAGGCACGCTGGAGGCTGTTAAAGAAAGAGAGCGGGAACGCCTGCGCAAGATGACTTTTTACTGTTTTACAAATGAATGCCTCAGGGAGTATATTTTAAATTATTTCGGTGAAAAGGCTCCCAATTACTGCGGAAACTGTTCTAACTGCCTGACGCAGTTTGAAGATGTAGACATCCGTGACATAGCAAAAAATATCATCGGCTGTGTGAAAACAAGTCACCAGAGATACGGTATCGTCATGATTATTGATACGGTACATGGCAGCAGCAATGCCAAAATCCAAAGGTGCCGCATGGATGAAAATCCTTACTATGGCACATTGAAAGAGGTTCCGGTGCACCGGCTCCGCCAGATTATCAATTACCTTACATTAAAAGAATATCTCATACTGACCAATGACGAATATCCGATTCTGAGACTTTCTGACCAGTCAGAAGAGATACTCGTACAGGAGGAACCTCTCATCATGAAGGTGGCGAAGGAGAGGGAGGAAAGCAAGGCTAAGAAAGAAAAGAAAGCGAAAAAGAAAAAACTGTCCGGAGTGGATTTGACAGAAGCGGACGAGGGGCTTTTCGAGAAGCTGCGTGCCCTGCGCATGGAGATTGCCAAGGCAGAAAAAGTGCCGCCTTATATTGTATTTTCAGATAAGACCCTGATACATATGTGTGCGGTGAAGCCACAGTCGAAAGATGAGATGCTTGAAGTATCAGGTGTGGGAGAGGCAAAATACCAGAAGTATGGTGAGAAGTTTCTTGAGGCCCTCAAGGCATAAATGAAAGGTGTACCGGTGACGCCAATTACTACAAAAGACAGGAGAGAATATGATATATACAGGATATGAGCTGCTCTGGATCTACCTCATTTATTCCTTCATCGGGTGGTGCGGTGAGGTGGCTGTGGCAGCAGTAACAAGACATAAGTTTATTAACCGGGGATTCGTAAACGGACCGCTCTGTCCGATCTACGGGGCGGGAGCCGTGGCATTTGCGGTATTTCTGCCGGAACTTGAGCACCACATCTTCTTTCTGTTCTTAGGCGGGCTGATTCTGGCCTCATTCATAGAATACATGACCGGGCGGCTCATGGAGAAGATTTTCCATAAAAAATGGTGGGACTATTCAAATGAAAGGTTCCATATAGAGGGATATGTCTGTCTGAAAACCTCTGTTATATGGGGACTCTGTGCAGTAGTGTCTATCAAATTCCTGAACCCTCTGCTGTACAGCCTGATTTCACTGATCCCGGAATTAGCCGGGATGATCATTGTCTGGGCTGCGGCTGTCCTGCTGGGAATCGATACGGCCGGGTCGTCCATTGCGATTCTGGGGTTAAAGAAAAATAAACGGATCAGCCAGATCACGGCTGAACTGCATAAGACATCGAAGCTGTTGGAAAATGCGCTTACACTGCGGATACAGAACCGTATGCTGAAGGCATTTCCGGAGATTGAACCGGCGGCTGCCGAAGAGAAGGAAAAGGTAAAACCGGAGAGATTCGCCGAAGGCTGCAGCTTCTACAAACTCGTTTCGCTGTTCTTTATCGGTGCATTTCTGGGAGATATTGTAGAAACAATTTTCTGCCTTGCCACATCGGGGGAACTGATGAGCAGGAGCAGTGTTGTCTATGGGCCTTTCAGCATTGTATGGGGGCTGGCCTGCGGGCTTCTTACGGCTATTCTCTATAAATACAGGGATAAGAGCGACCGTTATATTTTCATATTCGGAACAGTGCTTGGCGGGGCTTATGAATACATATGCAGCGTCTTCACGGAACTGGTTTTCGGGACAGTGTTCTGGGACTACAGCGACTTTGCATTTAACCTTGGGGGCAGGATTAACCTCCTTTACTGTTTCTTCTGGGGAATTGCGGCAGTGATCTGGATGAAAGCCGTTTATCCGGTTTTAAGCGGATGGATAGAAAAGCTCCCGATGCGGGCAGGAAAGATTCTCTGCAATCTCATGATTGTATTCATGATCATCAATATACTAATGTCCGGACTTGCATTAGGCAGGTATTCAGAGCGGCAGACAGGGAAGATACAGCAGACGGCAGTGGGGCAGTTCTTTGATGAGCATTTTCCCGATGAGAGGATGGAGCGGATTTATCCGAACGCTAAAGTTACGAAGTAGAATCGCTTATCAGGCAGCTTAAAATAAATAGATCTTGATTACAACAGCCATCTGGTTTTCTTACGAGGAAACCGGATGGCTGCTTTTTTCAAGGGCTGCTGAAGTTATCGTCACCGCCGAACTGCATGAATTCTTTCCTGTATTCCGAAGGGGTCACCCCCATGTACTGGGTAAACAGCTTGGTAAAATAAGGGGAATGCTGAAACCCCACTGCATACCCGATATCGGTTATGCTTAAGGAGCTTTTCCGGAGCAGGACACATGCCTTGTCGAGCCGGTAGTGCTGCAGATACTGGCTGGGACTCATATCCATATACTTCTGGAAGAGCTTAAAGACATAGGTCCGGTCGATATTAGCGGCAGCAGCGATATCAGAGACTGTGATATTATTAAAATAGTTTTTATGTATGTAATTCAGTACCGAATGAAAATACAATTCTCCGGGTGAAAGATGGTCCAGCCGGGCATTGCGTACATTATTGCTGAGGTAATCCAGCAGGTAGTATGCGCTTCCGAGTGCCATTAGCTCATGGTCCTTCTGGAAGTGATCATAGACTTTTTCAAATAGAGATTCCAGCTGCGGATCCACTTTATGATGGATGACATAGTGTTCCGGTGACAGGCCGCATCTTGCAAGCACCTTTTTCACATTTGTGCCGCGCAGGCCGATCCAGCGGTAGCTCCACGGATTTTTGGCATCAGGGTAATATTTATTTCTTGTATGTGGAGGGATCATAAAGATATCTCCCGGGTGAATATGGTTCTGTTTATCTAATATCTGAAAGAATCCTTCGCCTGAGATACAGTAATGTATGACCCAGTAGTCGATCGGGATGAATTCATAAGGTTTAGTCGGACGGCATTCCTCATAGCCGCATTCGCAAAGGTGGAATTCGTTGCCGATCGGATCGTCGTTAACCAGTACGCTGGCATCGTCTTTAAATATTTTTCCCATGAAATGCCCTCCTGTATTTACGGTCTGCAGCTGAAGAACGCAGATTGTTCTATTTACTAAAGTATACTTCCGGTAAGGGGATTGTTCAAGCAGGAAAAAAGAGCGAGTCAACATATGTATAACTATTCAACATAAATGATAATCGTATAAAATCCTGTGGATGCCGTAAAATGGCTGGATTGTTATTTTTGTATCAAATCACAGCGGGAAACACGCTGAAATGTGAGGGGATGTTACCATATACGAAAAAGGGATTTTAAAATAAAAGATATAAAACTGTCAACATAAGTATAAAACACTTCAACATATCTGATAGAATTCAGAATATCAGGGTGCTACAATAATAATCACAAAGCAGGTGCGCAAATGCTAAAAAAAGGAAAACGATAAGGAGAAACTCTCATGGAAAAATCAAATTCAAGAGAAAGACTGGGGGCAGCTGCCCTGATGATGATGACCTTCTCTGCTGTTTTTGCATTCCCTAGTATCATCAATAACAGCATCCAGATAGGTCTTGCAACAATCCCGGCGTATATATTCGGTTCTGTATTTTATTTCCTTCCGTTCATACTGATGATCGCGGAATTTGCATCTGCAAACTCAGGAAAAGAATCAGGAGTACACAGCTGGCTGGAATGTGTTTTAGGTCCGAAATGGGCATTCCTTGGTGCCTGGACATATTTCTTCGTAAACTTATTCTTCTTCTGCTCCCTTCTTCCGCAGACACTGATCTATGGGTCTTATGCTTTTGTCGGAAGAAACGTATTTACGGGTGACAACGGAACAAGAATCATCGCAATCATCTCTGTTGTACTCTTCTGGCTTGCAACCTATGTATGTGTAAAGGGAGTCAGCTGGATTTCAAAAGTTACAGGATTTGCAGGAAGTGCACGTTTATTAATGGGTGTGGTATTTGTTATTCTGGCGTTTATCGTCGTATTCGGATTCGGTGAGGCTCCGGCACAGGAATTTACAATGGAATCCATTACACCGAAGTTTAACTGGACCTTCTTCATGACAATGGCCTGGGTATTACAGGCAGTCGGAGGTGGAGAGAGTATTGGCGTCTATATTAAGGACGTAAAGGGCGGTAATAAGACATTTGTTAAGATCATGGTGCTCTCCACAATCGTAGTTGGTGTGATGTATGTGCTGGGCGCAGTAGCGGTAGGTCTTGTCGTACCATCAGAAGTGCTCTCCGGCAACTTCTCAAACGGTATCTTCGATATCTTCAAGATACTGGCAGGCAAGTTCGGAATTCCAAACGGTGTGATTGTCAGGCTGGTAGGACTGATTCTGTTTCTCGGAAGCCTTGGTTCACTGGCACTGTGGACGGCAGCCCCTGTAAAAGTATTTTTCTCCGAGATACCGGAAGGTGTATTCGGGAAATGGCTTGTTAAGACGAACGAGGAAGGTAATCCGACAAACGCATTATTTGTACAGGGAATCGTTGTAACAATCCTGTTAGTGATTCCGGCACTCGGAATCGGTAATATGGACAGTTTTCTGGAGATGCTGATCAACATGACCGCGGCGACTTCACTGCTTCCTGTCTTATTCCTGATTGCGGCATATATTGGACTGCGCTGGAAGAAAGATAAGATGCAGCGGGACTTCAAATTCGGCAGCAGAACATTCGGTATCGTGGCAGGTATTTTCCTGATGGTTGTATTCCTGTTTGTATTCTTCATGTCAACAGTACCGGAGCCGACACTCATGAAACAGGCGATTGACGGGACACTTCCGGCTGGAACGGCAAACCCGATCGGAACACTTGCTTACAATATTGTAGGTCTGGTTATATTCGTAGGTGTTGCATGGATCTGCTGGAACCGTTATGAGAAAAAACAGAAAACTATCAAATAATATATTGGAGGATTCAAAATGAAAATCTGGGAAAACCATCAAATAGACGGTATCAACAGGATGCCAGCAAGAGCACATTTTTTAACATTTCCGACGAGGGAAAAGGCACTTCTTAATGACAACAAATACACACATGCATTCAAAAATCTGAACGGGGTATGGAAATTCATGTTTCTGGATGCACCGGAATACAGCCCGGAAGGATTTTTTGCAAGTGAATATGATACATCCACTATGGATGACATCACAGTTCCGGGAAACTGGCAGCTGCAGGGATATGGGAAAATGCACTACTCCGACCTGTGGTATAATTTCCCGATCAACCCTCCGTTTGTACCGACAGAGAACCCGACAGGCATCTATAAGCGTACATTCTTTATAGAGGAGAGCTTCAGGGGAAAACAGATCATCTTAAGATTCTGCGGAGTGGATTCCGCATACCACCTCTGGGTCAACGGGCAGGAAGCAGGCTACAGCAAGGCTGCCAGAAATGAATCAGAGTTTGACATTACGGATATGGTAAAGGTTGGCCAGAAGAACGATGTGACAGTCCGTGTGTACCAGTGGTCTGACGGGACCTACCTTGAGGATCAGGATATGTGGTGGGAGAGCGGCATCTTCCGTGATGTGGAACTGCTCGGCGTTCCGAAGGACGGAATCCGTGATTTTAAAGTAACAGCGGATCTGGATGAAACATATACAAATGGGCTTCTGCGTGTTGAGGCGGCACTGCGGACAGAAGAAAACGTACAGGTAACATTTGAACTTATGGATGCACAGGGGAATACAGTCCTGACAGAGACGGCTGGCAATCACGGCGAAAAAGTCTGCATGGAGGCTGTTGTAGAAAACGCAGAACATTGGAGTGCAGAGATTCCTTATCTCTATAAGCTGCTTATGACCGTGGAAAAAGACGGACAGGTAATTGAGGTGATTCCGCAGAATGTCGGATTCAGAAATATCCGCATGAATGGCGATACCTTCCTCGTGAACGGCGTTGCCATCATATTCAAGGGAATGAACCGCCATGACTATAATCCGAGAAACGGGCGTGTTGTGGCAAAAGAGGAGATCGAAAAAGATATTATCCTCATGAAACAGTTCAATGTCAATGCAATCCGTACGTGCCACTACCCGGATTCCTATTATCTGTACGACCTTTGCGATGAATACGGAATGTACCTGATTGATGAGACAGATCTGGAGTGCCACGGCTTCGAACTGACCGGAGACTACAAATGGATCACGGACGATCCGACATGGGAGACGGCATATGTATCCAGAATGACACGCATGATTGAGCGTGACAAAAACCACCCGTCTATCATCATGTGGTCTCTGGGAAATGAATCTGCTTTCGGCTGCAACTTCCGCAGGATGACCGAAGTGGCACACGAGATGGATTCTTCCAGACTGGTTCATTATGAGGGTGACTTTGATGTGGAATCCGCAGATGTATATTCGACGATGTATACCTGGCTGGAAAACCCGGATAAACCATTCCTCATGAAGGATATCATAGAAAAATCCGAGAAACCGCATATTCTCTGTGAATACTGCCATGCAATGGGAAATGGGCCGGGCAACCTGAAGGAGTATCAGGATTTGTTCTACGCACATGACAAACTTCAGGGCGGATTTATCTGGGAATGGTTTGACCACGGTATCGAGTCATACACCGAAGACGGTGAAAAATACTACCGTTACGGGGGAGACTTTGGCGATGACCCGAGCAACAAAGATTTCTGTATCGATGGAATGCTGATGCCTGACCGCACCCCTTCACCGGGCCTCTATGAATATAAGAAAGTTGTAGAACCGGTAACAACATCAGCGGTAAATCTGGAACAGGGAATCATCCACCTGATAAGCCGTTATGATTTTGCGGATCTGGTTCAGTTCCGTCTTGTATACAGCATAATGGAAGATGATGTGATGATTCAGGGCGGAAGTATGGAACTGCCATCTATTCCGGCAAGGTCAGAGAAAGAAGTGAAGATCCCGTATGACTTCGCATCAGTAAAGGCAAAGCCGGGGGCAGAATACTACCTGAATCTGTCTTACCAGTTAAAGGAACATACAGCGTATGCACCCGCCGGACATGAGCTTGCAACGGCACAGTTCAAGCTTCCGGTTTATAAAGAAGGAATCGAAGTAGTTCCTGAGGGAATGCTGAAGGTGACAAAAGAACACACGGTCCTTCATGCGGAAGGCGCAAATTTCCATGTAGACTTCGATCTGGTACGCGGTAATATCACCAGTATTGTCAGAGACGGCATGGAAGTGATGAGCAAAGGCCCACGCCTGACACTCTGGAGGGCACCGATCAGTAACGATATGGAAATTATCGACCAGATGAAGAAGGTACATTTCCTTCATTTGGAACACGAAGTGGTAACAGAGGTGCAATATCAGGAAGAAAATAACTTCCTCAGGGTACAGGTTGATACGATCAACAGCACCACAAACAGCGCATGGCATTTCAAGACAAGGTATTCCTATGTGGTATGCCCGACAGGAGATGTTCTGATTCAGGTAGAAGGAACGCCGTCCGGAAGGACAGATCTGGCGCCGGATATGTTCCCGCGGATCGGGGTGACGATGCATCTGGACCAGTCAATGGATCAGGTACGGTACTTCGGAATGGGACCGGGGGAGAATTATGCAGATTCCAGAGAAGCCGCCATGATGGGAGTATACGAAAATACAGTGGACGGATTATTTACCAACTATGTTGTTCCACAGGCAAACGGAAACCACATGGACTGCAAATGGGTATCTTTGACAAACGACAGAGGCATGGGCCTTGTAGCGTCAACCGAAGACAGCTTTAACTTCAGTGCATCACGCTTTGAGGAAAAAGATCTGGACGATGCAAAACACACATGCGATCTGAAAAAACGGGATTATGTTGTATTCAACATAGACTACAAACAAAATGCACTCGGGACATATGCCTGCGGTGAGTGGCAGCTGGACAGATACCGTGCAAAATTTGAACCATTCAAACTGTCATTCAGAATCACACCGTTTAACAATAAAGAAATAAGCGACAAACACGTAGCGCATGAGAGGGTTCGAGTTTAGCAGGCAAGCTTTAGTATTGGTGGCGGATGAGGGACGCGAAATGAAGGGATAGCCTCCGGCCTGACAAGGGCACGCATGCCGTTTTGAATTGCGGACGCAGACCTGAGAAATTCTAAGAAGCATCCAGCCGGGAAAATGGGGCACAGATGGCACATCACGGGAAATCTGATGATTTCCCGCGCTGGGCCATCTGCTTTTATGATTCGGAATCATAAAAGCTCCCCATTTTTCCGGCTGTCTCCTTCTAAGAATTTCTAGGGGCTGCTTTAGCGATTCAGAACGGCATGCGTGCCCTTGCCAGACCGGAGGCTATCCCTTCATTTCGCTGGTTCATCAGGTAAGAAAAGTATGCCAGCTAAGGAGGGCTTGTGACGGAGGCAGCAATTATTATTTACCATATTTTTTTTACGTGTTAAAATGGAAGAAATATATGGTGAAGGAGTGGTTTTTGATGAATGAGACTTTGAACACGTTGGAGACGCGCAGGAGTATTCGGAGTTATAGGAGTGAGCAGGTGCCGGAAGATGTTTTGGAGGAGATTCTGCGGGCGGGGATGTATGCTCCGACGGGGATGGGGATGCAGTCTCCTGTTATGGTGGTTGTGCAGGAGCGGGGGATGATCGGGAAGTTGTCTGCACTGAATGCAGCGGTGATGGGGACTGACAGTGATCCGTTTTACGGGGCTCCTACGGTTATTGTGGTGCTGGCGGACAAGGAGCGGGGAACTTGTGTCGAAGACGGTTCTTTGGTGATGGGGAACCTGATGAATGCGGCGGCTTCTCTTGGGATAGGTTCTTGCTGGATTCACCGTGCGAGAGAGGTGTTTGCAGGGAATGAGGGCAAAGAGCTTATGAAAACGTGGGGACTCGACCCTGAAAAATATATCGGCGTCGGACACTGCATTTTAGGCTATGCAGCAGAACAGGGAAAGGCAAAGCCGAGAAAAGAGGGATATGTTATCCGTGTATAAGGACTCGATCGCCCGGGGAATTACACAAATCGAAAAAATGTAACATATATATAAGACCACAGCGATCCTGATGAACGTTCCATGTTTAAAATATCCATTTTGTGGAATGCTAACCGAAACGGAAAATTATTATGAAACGGAGGAGCATATGAAGAGTCTGGAGCTAAGGAAAGGTTTTTACTGGACAGGAGTTATAGATAGTGATCTGCGTGTGTTTGATATTATTATGTATACGGAATTCGGAACTACATACAATTCGTATGTAATGAAAGCCGGAGACAAGACCATTTTATTTGAAACGGCAAAGGTAAAGTTCTGGGATGATTATCTTGAAAAACTGGAGGAACTCACGACGGTCAGTGAGATTGATTATCTGGTGGTCAGCCACACGGAGCCGGATCATGCGGGAAGTGTGGAACGTCTGTTGGATCTTTGTCCGCACCTGAAGATTATTTCCACGGGAACGGCAAATACGTTTCTGAAGGAGATCGTGAACCGGGATTTTACCGGAATCGTGATTAAGGACGCTCAGCGCATGACAATTGGAGACAAAACGCTGTATTTTATGGCAGTTCCAAATCTGCACTGGCCGGATACGATGTACACCTATATCGAAGAGGAACAGATACTGGTTACCTGTGATTCTTTTGGATCGCACTACGCCTTCAGTGACGTCCTTGTCAGCAAGGTCAGAAATCAGGAGGATTATAAAAAGGCGGCTAAATACTATTTCGACTGTATTATCGGACCGTTTAAATCGTATATGCAGCGGGCCCTGGAGCGGGTAAAGCAGATGGATGTCACCATGATCTGCACCGGGCATGGGCCTGTTCTGGATGACAAGATTGACCAGATGTACAGGTGGTATGAAGAATGGTGCACGGTTATCAACCCGAACCAGCGCAAGACGGTGGTGATTCCATATGTCAGTGCCTATGGATATACCGAACAGATGGCACAGGATATTGCGGAAGGGATTCAGGAATGCGGTGATATTGATGTTAAGCTTTATGATATGGTAACCTCTGACACGGATAAAGTAATCGCGGAACTGGGATTTGCAGACGGAATCCTGTTCGGGACCCCGACGATCGTAGGGGAGGCGCTGAAACCGATATGGGACCTGACTCTTGCGATGACTCCTGTGACACATGGCGGCAAACTGGCCGGAGCATTCGGAAGCTATGGCTGGAGCGGGGAAGGAGTGCCGCATATCGAGGAGCGTTTAAAACAGCTTCGCATGCAGGTCGTGGAAGGATTCCGGGTACGGTTCAAGCCGAATCAGGCAGACCATCAGGATGCTTTTGACTATGGTTATAATTTTGGCTGTGTCCTTCTGGAGAAACCGAACACGAAGAAAAAGTCGGGCAGAAGTACGCTGGTGAAGTGTCTGGTCTGCGGTGAAATCTTCGATTCATCCCTGGAAATCTGCCCGGTCTGCGGAGTCGGACCGGAGAACTTTGTCCCGGTTGAGGCAGAAGAAGTCACATGGCATCATGACACCAGTGATTTTTACCTGATTCTGGGAAACGGTGCCGCCGGATTTTATGCCGCACAAGCGATCAGGGAGCGGGATGCGACGGGATCGATCGTCATCGTTTCCGATGAACCTTACCGTTCCTACAACAGGCCGATGCTGACAAAGTCTATCATGGCGGAATTAGATGAAGACCAGATCGCGATACAGAATGAAAGCTGGTATGAGGAACAAAAGATCGTGCAGATCCTCGGAAGGCGGGTGGTATCGGTTGATACGGAAGAAAAGGAGGCTGCACTGGACGATGGCAGCAGGCTGAAATATACGAAGCTGATCTATGCACTGGGGGCAGAATGTTTTATACCGCCGATACCGGGAAGTGAGAAAAAGTCTGTCGTTGCGATACGCAGGCTGGAGGATACAAGAAAGATTGCCGCGCTCCTGCCGGAAGTGAAGAATGTGGTCGTAATCGGAGGCGGAGTTCTGGGACTGGAAGCAGCATGGGAGATGAAGAAGGCAAAGTGCCAAGTGACGGTAGTGGAAATTGCGCCTATGCTGATGGGGCGCCAGCTTGATTATCCTGCGGGGGCACTTCTGCAGTCCATCATTGAGGGATGCGGCATTGGAATCAGGGTCGGTGTGCAGGTAGAGAGCATACAGGGAACAGAGAAAGTGACAGGGGTAAAACTAAAAGACGGGGAAGTCATCCCGGCCGAGCTGGTCATCATTTCGAGCGGGGTACGTGCAAACATCGGACTTGCGGAAAAGATGGGGCTCAAGACGGATAAAGGCGTGGTCGTGAACAGCAGGATGGAAACCAGTATCCCTGATATCTATGCATGCGGGGACTGCGCACAGTATAACCAGATCAATTATGCAATCTGGCCGGAGGCAGCAGACCAGGGCAGGACGGCCGGAGCAAATGCCACAGGGGACGATAAGGAGTACACGCCGGTTCCGGCAGCGCTGACCTTCCACGGAATGAACACGGCCCTTTATGCAGTCGGAGATACCGGAAAGAATACGAATCTCATATATAAGACGGTAGAATTAAAAGATATGGGAAGAAGACAGTATAAAAAGTACTATTTCCTGAATAACCGGCTCTGTGGAGTCATCCTGATCGGGGACGTTTCGGAGATGGGGGAAATGATGGAGGCCGTTGAAAAGCGGAAGAGCTATAAAGAACTCATGACAAAGACAGGGGTCTGAGAAATAAGGGAAGAACAGCAGTTATAAACGACATAAAAAAACTTTGGCTCCCAGCCTGTCAATGAGATGACAGGCCCGGGAGCCATTGACGTTTCCTGTCCGGACATATTATAATTCTGTATAGCAATGATAATGACGATATCGAGGTAAGAGATGAAGAAGATTCTGATTATTGAAGACGACACGGATTTGCAGGAGGGGCTGGCTTTTTCTCTGCGAACGGACGGATATGATACATATACAGCAGGAAGTATTCAGGAAGCGGTTCATGTGATGTCTGGGAACTGTTTTGACGGTATGATTTTGGACTGCAACCTGCCGGACGGCAGCGGGTTCCAGTTCTGCAGGGAGATCAGGAAGACCAGCAATATCTGTATCCTGATGCTGACGGCAAGGGACACGGAACTGGATGAAGTGAAGGCGCTGGAGCTTGGCGCGGACGATTATATGACAAAGCCTTTTTCCATTGCAGTGCTCAAGGCCAGACTGAAACGGCTCCTTGGCAGGAACGATGAAGGGCAGTGCCTGCTCTCGCACGGAATCCGTCTGGACCCGAAGGAATGCCGGGTTTATAAAGGCGAAGAAGAGATTTCCCTGACGAAGGTGGAGTATAAGCTTCTTTTGTTTTTCATGGAGAATCAGAACCAGGTACTCTCCAAGGAGCAGATTCTGGAGCGCATCTGGGACAGTGAGGGAAGATTCGTGGATGAGAATATTGTCTCGGTAAATGTACGGAGGCTGCGGCAGAAGGTAGAAGAGAATCCGGCAGAACCGGCATGCATTAAGACGGTGCATGGGCTGGGATATGTCTGGAAGGAATCATAGGAGAGACGAAATGGAATGGATGTGGGCGGAAAACACAGGTCCGGTCATCGTGGTCTGTGCGGTGATGGCGGCTGTCATATGCGCTGCCGCGGCACTGTTTTTTTACAGGGAAAAGAACCGGATATACCGGATGGCATGTAAGATGATGGATGAGCTGCTCGATGATAAGGCTGTTACGCCTTCCGGACTGAAAGAGGGGGAGGCAGCGGTCCTGTCAGGAAAGGCAGAGCGGATACAGGAAAAGCTGCGCGCAGAGATCGGTCAGGCAGCAGGGGAAAAGGAGCAGGTTAAGAGCCTGATCTCTAACATGTCCCACCAGCTGAAGACCCCGCTTGCGAATATCATGATGTATGAGGAGATCCTGAGTGCGGACGGAAAAGGCGGGAAAAGTCTTTCGGAGGAAGAGCGGAAACATTTTCTGGACAAAATGCATGTGCAGTCTGAGAAAGTGAACTGGATATTGAATTCTCTGTTTAAGATGGTAAAACTGGAAGAAAATGCGATAGTCTTCGAGGCTGGCCCCGGCCTGATTCGAAAGACGCTGCTTGATGCCGTGAATCTGGTGTATGAAAAGGCCCAGAAGAAACAGATTGAGATTGGGACCGAGTATTTCCCTGACTGCCTCTTGTATCACAATCCCAAATGGACGACGGAGGTATTTGCGAATATTCTGGAGAATGCGGTAAAATATACGCCGGAGTACGGAAAGATTACAATCGGTATGAGAAGGATGGAGATGTATACAGAAATCTGGATCCGGGACACGGGACGGGGAATCGATAAGGGGGAACTGAACTCGATTTTCAAACGGTTTTACAGGAGCCCGGACGTGGAAAATGTGGAAGGATCAGGAATCGGGCTGTATTTGGGCAAACTGATATTAGAAAAGGAAAAAGGGTATATGAATGTGGCTTCCGTGAAAGGGGAAGGAAGCTGCTTTTCTGTTTTCTTACAGAACTGCCGGAATTAGGACCGAGAGGTATAGATTCTGACAGTTTTGTAAGATTTTCTTTTTTATTTGTAGGATCACTGTAAGAGGACCTTGTTAAGATAAATATGTAAAGGAGCATGTGAAAAAGAAAGGGTGTGTGTGAATAATGAAAGTATTAGAAGTACAGAATGTGGAAAAGATATACGGCTCCGGTGAAAACAAGGTCCATGCACTGCGTGATGTAAGTTTTGACGTGGAGTTAGGCGAGTTTTCGGCGATTGTGGGGGCGAGCGGGAGCGGAAAGAGTACGCTTTTGAACCTGATCGGCGGACTGGATGTGCCGACGAAGGGAAAGGTTGTGGTCCGCGGCCATGATGTGGCAAAACTGAACCGGAAGGAACTGACGATTTTCAGGCGCAGGAACATTGGTTTTGTATTCCAGAACTACAGCCTGATGCCGGTGCTGAATGTGTATGACAATGTAGCGCTCCCGGTAACATTTGACAAGGGGAAATATGTGGATCACGAATACATCAGGGACCTGCTGACAGAACTGGGACTCTGGGAAAAGAGGAAGAACTATCCAAATGAGCTGTCCGGCGGCCAGCAGCAGAGAGTGGCCCTTGCACGTGCGCTTGCCAACAAACCGGCTCTGATTTTGGCGGATGAGCCGACCGGGAATCTTGACTCACATACAACAATCGAGGTCATGGGATTGTTAAAAGCCAGCAGTAAAAAGTATAATCAGACGATTTTAATGGTGACACATAATGAAGCGATTGCCCAGACCTGTGACAGGACGATCCGGATCGAAGACGGGAAACTCTATGACGGGGAACTGGAATTTTATACAAGAGGCGGTGAGTGAAAATGAAAAACAGCATCCGCCTGGCATTTGCCTATTTAAAATACTATAAGAAACAAACACTTGCATTGTTTCTGGGAATTGTACTTTCGGCGTCGCTGCTGACCGGGATCGGGTCCCTGCTTGACAGCGGCAGGACTGCCTCTCAGGAAAATGCGAGGGAGAAATACGGAGACTGGCATTATTCTCTCCGCTGTGATTATCCGTGGTATTCAGACTTTCAGGAGCATACAAAAGGGAAAGGCTATGAAGTGGAGAAGGCAGGGGTCCTGACCGTCCGCAAGATCATAGAAGAACCTTTCGAGATAAAATTATGCTATGCAGACGCCGGTTACATGACCCTCATGGGGCGCCAGTTAGAGGCAGGACATTATCCGCGGGAGAATAACGAAGCAGCCGCAGATACCTACACACTGAAAAATCTGCAGATTGAGGCTGAACCGGGGGCAAGGTTCGAACTGGACGGGGAGGAATTCATTTTAAGCGGAATCATATCGGATATGCCTGATTCGGAAGGTATGCAGGTTTTTGTTAATGAAGGACTGGATTACGGGACTAACGGGAAATTTTTATATCTGAAGTTTGATGAATCTAGAAGGGTTTACCGTCAGATGGTGAATTTCGCAAATACGTTCCAGACCGATAAAACGAGTATATATATGAATGATAAGGTTGCAAGATATGCAGGCGGGGAAGCAAAAGCAGCGTTGTGGGAGACTGTCAAGTCGGGCATTTCTATGGAAGGAACCGGGTTCCCGTATATATGGGCGGTGCTGAATATGTATTGGAACCTGACGGAAAAAGCAGTCCTCGCAGCACTTGGCCTGTTTGGGATCTTCATTATTTATAGTTTATTTCAGGTATCCGTCATTAAAAGAATGTCGCAGTACAGTATCATGCAGGTAACGGGCCTCGGAGAAGGGGCAACTTTTGGTATCCTTGCAGCAGAGCTGGGCATGATTTTCCTTGCAGGATATCCGGCGGGGTGTCTTCTGGGAAACGGTGTGGCTGCACTTTTATATCAGAAGGCAGGAAAGATCTTTGTACAGCCGGAGGATTTTATAGTACACTCAGGCGCCGCTAAGGAGCAGGCAGCCCAGATGATGAATATGCCGGACCCGGGAGCATTCCATTTTTCACGCAGCGTGGCAGCGGGGGGAGCTGCATTCCTGTTTCTGGTGCTTCTTTTTCTAGCATGGATTTTAGTCAGGAAAATGCGTAAGATGACGGCCCGGGAGCTGCTCGCAAAAGACAGTGGAAAAAGGAAGAACCGGAAAATTTACAGTACAAAGACCCAGAGCCTGACGGGAGTACTGACCAGAAAGTTTATGTTTGCAAGAAAAGGGGCATTTGCAGGTGTCCTGATTTCACTGTCGGCCGGGAGCCTCATTTTCCTCGGGACGGCTTATGTGACAGAGAACACGAGGATTAACAATGAACTGAAATTTAAGGCGGACGACGGCCTTGGATCGGATATGCAGGTATTGGAAGATTCCGATGTCTTATCGGACGTCATGCCGGAAGATACAGCCGCCCGCCTGCGTGATATAAAAGGCATCAAATCCGCCTATGCGGTGCGCTATATGCCCGGGGAGATCTCTCTGCCGGACGGTATGCTGAAGTGGACGAGTTATTATCCGGAAATCGCCGTGGAGGAAGGTTTTGACCCCGATCCGGTTCTGATGGAGAAATACAATGGCATAGCCGTCCAGACAGGTGAAGATGATTATAAGCTGAAAGTCAACATCTATGGATATGATGACGGGATGCTTGAGGAAATGAACGAGTATCTACTGGAAGGGTCCATCGATCCCGAAAAAATGCGTAAGGAGAATACCGTCATTCTGAAAACACTCATGGGCGGACAGGGAACCTATGAAGGGATCAGCCTCTCATTGGGAGACTCAATACAGTTAAAGACCCCGGTAAATACAGAAGTTTCACAGGAAGTCCTGAAGTTTCTGGCGGAAGAAAACCAGTACCGGGAAAAGAATTTTAAGATATCCGCGCTCGCGAGCAGGCCGCTTGCAAAGGTGGATACCTATATCGGAGATGACGGCACAAACCGTGTTGACATCATCATGACGAATGAGCAGATGAAAGAGAATTTTGGCGTGGAGGGGTACCAGACCATGAGTATCCGTCTGGAGGAAGGCGCAGATGCGGAACATGTGTCGGCCGAAATCCAGAAGGTAACATCCGGGATACGGAAATGTATCGTAAAGGATTATACACAGCAAATTGAGACACAGAACCTGTTTCTGGCGAGGAAGATGCTGTTTTTCTATGGCGTCGCGCTGATTCTGCTGGTCATCAGCCTTCTGCATATTATGAACAGCATGCAGTACCTTGTGACAGCGAGAAAACACGAGTTTGGAATCATGCGGGCGATGGGAATCACAGATGCCGGCTTTCGGAAGATGCTCGTGAAAGAAGGACTGAGGTACGGCATTTATTCCAGTCTGGTCATGGCTGCGGCATATCTGGTTCTGCAGAAATTTTTATATTACTTTATCATACATGTTTATCTCTATCTGCATCCGAAGGCATCACTGCCGGCATTCCCGATACTGCTTATGGCGGCGGTGAATATAGGGATCTGTATTGCGGCGGTGCTCATATCCGGGCAGGCTGTGTTAAAAGAGCAGATTATAGAAGAAATAAGAGAATAAGAAACAGGGGGCTTTATGGAGAGTAAAGAAGTGCGGCACGAAATTGTTTTCAGTAATGCGGACATTGATGTCAGGTTTTATTTATCTGCGGATGACGGGGGATATGTTCCCCCGCATTGGCATGACCATATCGAAATGATCTATATGCTCGAGGGGGAAATCCAGATTCATTGTGAGACAAGAGAAATCCATGTAAAGGCAGGCGAACTGATTGTCCTGAATTCTAAAGAAATCCATTCGATCTGGAGTACAAAGAATCAGGCCCTTGTGCTTCAGGTTTCTGATAAAATTCTGGAAAAATATGTGCCGGATTACGAACTCCTCCAGTTTCAGGCGGTGCCCGGACCGATGAGTCCGGCCGAAGCGACGAAGATGGAGCGGCTGAAGAAAATCTGCCATGATATGTATGTAATCTATGAGGTGCGCCCGGACGGGTATCTGCTGAAGTTCAACAGCCTTTTGTATGACCTGCTGTTTTCACTGGTCCACTCATATTCCATAAAATTGGTGGAGAAAGAGGTCAGCCGGAACCAGAAAAACAGGGAGAAAATGAAGGAGATTCTGACCTTTCTGGACAAGCACCATGAAGAACAGCTGACGGTGCAGTCCGTGGCGGAGCACTTTAATTATCACCCGGATTATTTATCCCGGATTATGAAACGGCAGATCGGGATGACGGTCAGTGAATACTTATATGAAATCCGGATTAATTACATATATTATGATCTGATGAACACAGCTGATTTTATCAATGAGATATTTGAGCGGCATGGCTGTACCAACTACCGGGTGACGATGCGGTGGTTTAAAAAGAGATTTGGCTGTACACCGAAAGAAAAGCGTATAATGGAACGGGAAAAATTGTGAAAAGTCGGAAATGTACTATTTTTGAGTCGTTTTTACTCCTAATGCGGCTGAAAAACCTGTGATATACTTCATCTTGATCTGAGGTAACAGTTCAGGAAGGGAGAATGAAAAATGGAAGGTACAAAAATAGGTGTAAAGGAACGGCTGGCGTATGGCTTCGGAGATCTGGGGTGCAATATTATTTATTCGGCCATGTCAGCATTTGTTTTGTTCTATTACACGGACTATGTAAAAGTAAGCGCCCTTACGATTGGCACAATCATGCTTGTTTCAAGACTTTTTGACGGGGTGACGGACCTGGTCATGGGAGTCATTGTAGACCGCACAAAATCAAGGTTCGGAAAATGCCGCCCCTGGATTTTAAGGATGGCAGTCCCATTTGCCATTGCGGGAATACTGCTGTTTTCCGTGCCGTCGGGACTGGGCGAAACGTCAAAAATCATTTATATCTTTATTACATACAATCTTGTTTCATCCGTTGTATACACGGCAATCAATGTGCCATATGCAACATTAAACGCATTGATTACTCAGGACCAGTATGAACGGTCCGTCTTAAGTATTTTCAGAATGACGCTGGCTACAACCGGGACACTGCTGATTACAAATCTGACACTGCCGCTGGTGGAATTCTTCGGGGATAATCTGTCTGCATGGACGAAGACATTTGCAGTATTTGGAATCTTTGCGGTCATCATCTTTGTGATCACATTTGCGGGAACAAAAGAAAGGGTAAAACCTTCGAGGACAACCAAGCAGGAGAAGGTTCCATTTTTCAAGGGGATCGGAATTCTCTTTAAAAATAAGTACTGGATCATGATTACACTGACTCTTGTATTCATCTTTATCCAGTATTCACTCAATGGCGGCGCGGCAGTTTACTATGCAAAGGTCGTCCTGCACGATGCGAAAATGGTAGGACCGATGAACCTCGTTGCCAGCGTTGTCCAGATCGTGGCAATGTTTACGATGGCCTTCTTTGTAAAGCGGATCGGAAAACGAAACATGATGATTGTCGGTGCGGTAATCTATGGACTCGGATTCGGAATGTTTGCTTTTGTGGGAATGAGCTATGCAGGCGTCATGTTTGCATCTGCACTGAAAGGAATCGGAAATGCATGTATTTCTTCCTGTATGTTTGCAATAGTCTCTGACACGATCGAGTACGGCGAATGGAAGACCGGATACCGTACGGAAGGTCTGGTTAACAGTGCATCCAGTTTTGGATTTAAAGTCGGAAACGGACTGGGATCCGCCATGCTCGGATGGATACTTGCACTGGGGAACTATGCAGAAAATTCCGTGGCCCAGAGTGCGTCCTCTGTGATGGCGATTAAAGCGCTGTTCATCTATATACCGGCCGCAATCGCAGTTATCCAGATTATTATCATGCTGTTCTACCACCTGGACAAGGAATATGATTCTATCGTGGAAGACTTAAGCAACGGGAAGACAGAAGCTGTATAAACGGATTGAGGAGGAGATCAGGTATGAAATTTACAGAAGGTTACTGGGAAAAGAATGAGCGGGCAAATGCACAGTATGCGGCACAGGCATTTGCTGTGGAAGAAATCGAAAATGGAATGCGTGTGACGGCGCCTCTCCGTGTGATCAGCGATCGTTCCGGGGCATTGGATGTGGGAACGATCACGACAGAGTTTACCGCGGTTAGGAAAGATATTATCAGTGTGCGGAGCTATCATTTTGAGGGCTATGAAAAACGGGAACCAAGATTTGAACTGAACAGGGAGATGCAGGATGTTTCGGTGGAAATCACGGAAGACGAAGCGGTCATGACTGCGGGAAGGATGACGGTGCGTGTAAACCGTCAGGATTTCCTGATTTCCTTTGAAGCGGATGGAAAACTTCTGACTTCCTGCGGATTCCATAATCTCGGATATATGCAGTATGACCGGAAACATCTGACTAAGTTTCCAGAGGAAAATTATATGGCCGCGGATTATCAGCCATACATGATGACAGAATTGTCTTTAGCACCGGGGGAATGTGTGTATGGTCTGGGAGAACGTTTTACTGCCTTTGTAAAAAACGGGCAGGTAGTTGACTGCTGGAACGAAGACGGAGGAACGGCGTCACAGATCGCCTACAAGAATATCCCGTTTTATGTGACGAACAAACATTACGGAGTCTTTGCGGACCACAGTGACCATGTGTCATTCGAGGTGGCGAGTGAAAAGGTGGAGGCCGTCGGATTTTCCGTAAAGGGGGAAGAAATACGCTACAACCTTATTTACGGGGATGATATCAAGGATGTACTGGTTCATTACACAGATTTGACCGGAAAGCCTGCGCTCCCCCCGGCCTGGTCCTTCGGGTTATGGCTGTCCACTTCCTTTACGACAAGCTAT
This sequence comes from Faecalicatena orotica, assembly GCF_003149245.1. GTDB lineage: Bacteria > Bacillota > Clostridia > Lachnospirales > Lachnospiraceae > Faecalicatena_A > Faecalicatena_A orotica. Next base: position 306,264 of record NZ_QGDL01000002.1, read on the forward strand.
GATGAGGAGACGGTCAGCTCTTTCATACAGGGGATGGAGGACCGGGACCTTCCGTTGGATGTTTTTCATTTCGACTGTTTCTGGATGAAGGAATTCCACTGGTGCGATTTTGAGTGGGACAGCAGAATTTTCCCGGATGTAGAAGGTATGCTGAAACGGTATAAGGAAAAGGGACTGAAGATCTGTGTGTGGATTAATCCGTATATTGCCCAGGGGACGAAGTTTTTCCGGGAGGGACTAAAAAACGGTTATCTCCTGAAACGCGCTGATGGAAAAGGAATACGGCAGGTGGACAACTGGCAGCCGGGTATGGGGCTTGTGGACTTTACGAACCCGGAGGCGGTGAAGTGGTACACCGCAAAATTAAAAAAACTGCTGGATATGGGAGTCGACTGTTTCAAGACTGATTTCGGTGAGCGGATCCCGGTGGATGTGGAATATTTTGACGGTTCCGATCCGTGGGGTATGCATAATTATTATACAAACCTGTACAATACAGAGGTTTTTGAACTTCTGAAGAAGGAAAAAGGAGAAGGTGAGGCAGTTCTTTTTGCCAGAAGCGCAACAGCGGGCGGACAACAGTTCCCGGTTCACTGGGGCGGGGATTGTTCAGCGACCTATCAGTCAATGGCGGAAAGCCTGAGGGGCGGATTGTCATTTACCCTGTCAGGATTCTCCTTCTGGAGCCATGATATCGGAGGGTTTGAGCTGACAGCGAGCCCGGACGTGTACAAGAGATGGCTCCAGTTCGGCCTGCTGTCCACCCACAGCCGCCTGCATGGTTCCAAGAGTTACAGGGTACCGTGGCTGTTTGATGACGAGGCAGTCGAGGTATGCCGCAGGTTTACAAAACTGAAACTAAGACTGATGCCTTATATTTATCAGATGGCCGTCCTTTCCCACCAGTCAGGAATCCCGTCCATGAGGGCAATGGTTATGGAATTTGAAAACGATCCGGCGGTAAAATATCTGGATATGCAGTACATGCTCGGAGACAGCATCCTTGTGGCGCCTGTATTCTCATCAGATGGAAGTGTTGAGTATTACCTGCCGAAAGGAACGTGGACGCACCTGCTTACGGGAGAGACGAAGGAAGGCGGGGCATGGTACAAGGAGACCTATGATTTCCTGTCACTGCCGCTGTTTGTCAGGGAGAATACGCTCCTGCCTGTCGGGGCAAATGAGCAGACGGCGGATTATGAGTTCGCGAAAAATGTGCAGATTCAGGTGTTTGAACTGCAGGAGGAAAAAGAAGCAGTCTGCCATGTTCCTGACCGGGAGGGCAGGACAAGCCTTACAGTAAGCGGAACCAGAACCGGAAACAGAATCATACTTAAAACGTCTAAAGTGGAGGAGATGTCATATCTGCTCAGAAATATGAAGGAAGTGAAACAGGTGAGCGGGGCGGAAATCAAAGAAATCACCGAACAGGGAGTGATTCTGATTCCTGCGGCACACGAAGTGACGATAGAATTGTGATGACATATTAAGAGGGCTTTCTGCAGATGAACAATATCCATCTGCAGAAAGCCCGAAACTTTTTAGAAAAAACTTTACATTCTCCCAGCACGCCGTATAATGGTGGAGGAATAAAATAAACGGAGCAGTTAATTCTTAATATATTTATTACGGGCGGGAGGTATGACAGATGATGAAATGTAAGGCTGGCCGGCAGATGTCGGAATCTATGGTGCTAGCGGTATTCCTGACGCTGGCCGGGGGTTTTCAGGATGCGTATTCTTATAATTGCAGGGGAAAAGTCTTTGCGAATGCACAGACCGGGAATATTGTACTGCTGGGGCAGAACCTGGCACAGGGAAATTACGGGACAGCGCTCCACTACCTGATGCCGCTGGCAGCATTTATCGGCGGGGTATATGTAACAGAATGGGTGCATCATTTATATAAAGAGCATCAGAAAATACACTGGCGGCAGATAGTACTGCTTGTCGAGGTGGTATTGTTGGTCATAGTGGGACTCCTGCCGCATTCGATGGATGTACTGGCAAATGTGCTGATGTCCTTTGCGTGCGCCATGCAGGTCAACAGCTTCCGCAAGTTTAGGGGAATTCCGTGTGCGACAACTATGTGCATCGGAAATATGAGGAGTGCGACGGAAATGCTTTGCAGGTACCATATCACGAAGGATAAGGAATTAAGAAGAAAAAGCTTGCATTATTATTTTGTGATTTTGGTTTTCGCTGTCGGAGCGGCGGTTGGGGCAGTGATGAGCATTCATATTGGACTGCGTGTCATCTGGATTGCGGCGGCGCTGCTGTTTGTCGGATTTGTACTGATGTTTATCAAAGAAGATATAGGAAAAAGATCTTAAAATGACTGATAACCGGGTTGTTTCAGAATGAATGTGGGCGGAAATGTGAGTGTGTACATTTCCGCCCTGTCTTTCATTAGGAATGGATAATCTGTTTGATCCATCTATATGATCCTGATCTTGTATTTTTCCAGCCAGTAATTTACCTGAAGCATATAGGCCAGCATCTGGGGCCCGGCCATCAGCTGTCCGTACCAGGGTTTCCCGTAGTCGGACGGACTGTTCAAGAATGCGTGGACTTTTTTTGTATCCAGCAGGGTTCGGACCGGGGCGCTTGCATCCGCGAGTACTTCTTTCAGCTGATCTCCGAGCAGCTTTTCATATGTGGGGTCGTAAGTTTTGGGATAAGGACTCTTCCTGCGCCACAGGATTTCTTTCGGCAGCAGACCCTCACCGGCGTGCCTTAGCAGTCCTTTCACGATTCCGTCCGGGCACTTCATTTCCCACGGGACGCTGAAGATGTATTCCACGATCCGGTGATCAGCCAGAGGGACTCTTGCCTCCAGACCGTTATACATACTGGTGCGGTCCATCCGGTCCAGCAGGGTCACCATGAACCAGCGCAGATTCAGGTATGCAATCTCCCGACGCCGTTTTTCTTCTGGTGTATCTCCGGCGAGAAGGGGAGTTTCGTGAATCGTCTTTTCATAAGCGGCACGTGCATAATCTTCCATATGCAGTTCATGGATGACGCTTTCATCCAAAAGCGCCTGCCGTGGCTGCATACTCATGGACCACGGGAACGCGTCCGTCCGGAAGGCCTCTTCACTGTGGAACCAGGGATATCCCCCGAAGATTTCGTCTGCACATTCCCCTGTCAAGGTTACCTTGTTATATTCTTTCACCTGAGAACAGAAATACAGCATAGAAGATTCTACATCCGCCATGCAGGGCAGGTCTCTGGCATCAACTGCCTTAAAGAGACAGTCCAGCTGATCCTGATTGCTGCACTCAAGAAAACGGTGGTTTGTTCCGGCAAACTGGACCATCTGCTCCACAAAAGGGCGGTCCTGACTCGGCTGGAAGGAGTTGGATTTGAAGTATTTGTTATTATCTGTGAAGTCAAAAGAAAAGGTGTTCAATACTTTTCCCTGCTTTTTCAGCTCCTTTGCACAAATTGCAGTAACAAGACTGCTGTCCACTCCGCCTGAGAGGAATGTGCTGATCGGAATATCAGAAAGCATTTGCTTTTTCACGGCATCTTCCACCAGCCATGCGGTCTTTTCGACTGTTTTTTCAAGAGAGTCCTCATGGGGATGACTCTCCAGTTTCCAGTAAAAGTCTTCTGTACAGGAGGTCCTGTCAAAGGTGATACATTGGCCGGGCAGAACTTCCAGAACATCTTTAAAAACACCTTTCCCGTAAGATTTTGCCGGACCGAGGGCAAAGATTTCACACAGTCCGTCTCTGTCAAGAACCGGCTCTACCCCCGGATAGGCAAACAGCCCCTTTATCTCAGATGAAAATACGAGAGTCTCGCCGGTCATCGTATAAAACAGCGGCTTAATACCGAGCCGGTCCCGGAAGAGAAATAGTTCTTCCGACGCAGAATCCCATAAGGCGATTGCAAAAATTCCGTTTAACTTTTTGATGTAATCCCTGCCATGCAGCATATAACCTTCCAGAATCACTTCCGTATCGCTTGTCGTCCGGAACTTCACCCCTTCCAGCAGCAGTTCTGTTTTCAGTTCATCCATGTTATAGATTTCACCGTTGAAAACAATCGCACACTCCCTGCCGTGCCGCTCTTTTACAAGCGGCTGGTGTCCGGTCACCAGATCAATGATTTCCAGACGGACATGTGCAAGGCCACAGATGGGGCTCAAATAAGTACCTTCATCATCCGGCCCCCTTTGTTTCTGCGCATGATTCATACCGTTCAAGATGCCGAGCCACTTCGTTTCTTCTGTCTTATAATCCCTGTAGGGATTAAAAAATCCAGCAATTCCGCACATTTTTTCTTCTCCTTTTTCATACTTTGTAATGCAGCGATGCTGCAATCCGCCCGAAGGGCGTGAGTTACGGGATGCCCTTTTGGGTATACTTTATATTGCAGCTGTGCTGCAATCTGCCCGGAGGGACTGGGGTACGGGATGTGCCCTCCGGGGAATATTTACTGGATGACCGGCTGATACTGCCTTCCTTCTAAAGCAGCCTCAATAGAAGGAATTAGAAGCTCTGTATGCGCGATCATGGAATTCGGCTTTTTCTTCGGATTATCCTGACCAAATGGGATAAAATATATATTTTTAGCATTCATCAGAAGGCCGATATTTTTCATATTCATTCCAAGGGCATCGTTTGTTGAGACGGAAATCAGAAGAGGCTTGTTGTTCCGCAGATGAGCCTTTGCAGCCATCAGTGCGGGAGTATCGGTGATCCCGTTGGCAAGCTTTGCCAGGGTGTTTCCGGTGCAGGGGAAGAGAACAAGAATATCCAGCAGGCTTCCGGGGCCAATCGGTTCAGCCTGTGATATAGTCAGCATCGGTTTTACACCCGTGATTTCCTCCGCCTTTTCGATGAAGGTTTCCGCCCTTCCGAAACGGCTGTCGATGCTTCCTGCTGCATCGGAAAAAATCGTCTGTACGAGGGCACCTTCATCCACCAGTTTCTGTAGTTCTGTAAATGCTTTTTCGTAGGTACAGAAGGAACCTGTAAAGGCTACTCCAATCGTTTTTCCTTTTAAAGACAATTTGCATCACTCCTTATTCATTATTTGAAAGCATTGCAGCTTCGATGACTCTTTTTACCGCTTTGGCCGAAGATGAGGGGGCGTATTTTCCGGGAAGCCCCGGACATAACACGGCGTTTCGTCCCAAATGCCGGGCTTCTGCGTAATCTACTCCGCCGGGAGCAGAGGCAATATCAATGATTGTTACGGAAGACTTCATATGATTCAAAATTTCTGCGGTCAGTACCTTTGCCGGAATTGTATTGAATATAAAATCAAATTCCCCCGCACATGCCGCAAATTCTTCCAGACTTCCGGTCCGGTCACTAACCGTTCCCGCGAGTGCTCGTTCCTTCGGCTGGTCGGAACTGGCATATACATAGCAAAACATGCCCCGCAGATAAGAAACAAGCGTACTTCCGCATTTCCCATAACCGAGCACGGCACACTGGCTGCGGTGAAGATTCTGCGGGCTCCTCTGAATGGCTTCGCAGATGGCACCTTCTGCCGTGGCGATCGTATTATAAACCGCAAGAGATTCATCCTGCATAAGGTCATGTACAGAAACTCCCGCCTTGCGGACCGTATCCCTAAATTCCCCGGAAATACAGCCGGCAAAAAATGTCTGGCCTTCTTTGAGTAAACCCAGCAGGGAAGAAAGCGTAAGGTCTTTATCCAGAGCGTTCTGATTCAGATGGACGCCGTTTTTACTGAAAGGAATCGGACAGATAATACAGTCGGAGGAGCTTATTGCTTCTTCAAGAGATGAGGCCGGGGCAACATAAGAAGCGTCTGAGCATCTGCCTTCATCCGGCGCAGCCATCAGGGAATAGTAAATGACGCGGTTCTGATGGTGTGCCAGCTCTTCAGCCAGATATACCTGCCGCATATCTCCGCCAATGACCGCGTAATCGTATTGTGGATACTCCATTGTGAAACTCCTGACAAAATACAATTTTATTTATTATATGCAGAGAATAAAATATGTGATATTTCTATTTCATGGATGGAAAAACATAGAGTGTTCAGTTATAATAGAAGAAGATTCGCAATTGTTCATAGTAATGAACAGATGTGAGGATTATAAATGATCGAACGAAAGAGAGGAAAACAAATGAAACAGGACATGATAGTTATTCTGGACCTGGGGAGTACGAATAACACAGTGCTTGCCCGTGAAATCCGCGATCTTGGCGTATACAGCGAGATTCACCCTCACGACATCACCGTGGAAGAACTGAATGCATTGGATAATGTCAAAGGAATCATTTTAAACGGTGGAGAAAACCGTGTTGTAGACGGACAGGCAGTCGAGGTCAATCCGGCAGTTTATGACTGCGGATATCCGATCATTTCCGTAGATTATCCGGGATCAAAGTGTGAAAAACAATACACGGAACTGCCGGATACGGATACATTAAAGTCCTTTGTATTCGATGAGTGCAAAGCAGAAGCTAACTGGAACATGAAGAATTTCGTCGAGGACCAGACCGAGCTGATCAAACGTCAGGTCGGAGACCGTAAAGTATTGCTTGCCCTTTCAGGCGGTGTAGATTCATCCGTAGTCGCTGCACTTCTGTTGAAAGCGATCGGCCAGCAGTTAGTGTGCGTTCATGTCAATCATGGCCTGATGCGTAAAAATGAATCAGAAAGTGTTGTAGAGGTATTCAAGAACCAGCTGCACGCGAACCTGATCTATGTAGATGCCACAGAACGTTTCCTCGGCAAACTGGAAAACGTTGCAGACCCGGAGGAAAAACGTAAAATTATCGGTGGAGAATTCATCCGTGTATTCGAGGAAGAAGCACGCAAACTGGACGGGATCGACTTCCTTGGACAGGGGACGATTTACCCCGATATTATTGAAAGCGGAACAAAGACAGCTAAAATGGTGAAGTCTCATCATAATGTAGGCGGTCTGCCGGAAGACCTGCAGTTCGAACTGGTTGAGCCTCTGAAGCAACTATTCAAAGATGAAGTGCGTGCATGCGGAATCGAACTCGGACTGCCGCCACACATGGTATACCGCCAGCCATTTCCAGGGCCGGGATTAGGTGTACGCTGCCTCGGAGCGATCACCAGAGACAGACTGGAAGCTGTCAGAGAATCCGATGCGATTCTGCGAGAAGAATTCGAGAAAGCAGGACTGGATAAAAAAGTATGGCAGTATTTCACAGTAGTGCCGGACTTCAAATCAGTCGGAATGAAAAACCATGAGAGATGCTTTGAATACATGGTCATCCTGAGGGCAATCAATACAGTAGATGCAATGACAGCCACCATCGAAAAGGTAGACTGGGAAGTGTTGGAGAAGATAACCGGAAGGATACTGGCAGAGGTGGAGAATGTCAATAGAGTGTGCTATGATATGTCACCGAAGCCGCCGGCGACGATAGAATTCGAGTGATAAAGCAGCTCTTAGAAAGCCAGTGTTTATGCAGGTTGCAAGCAAATTTGTTTAGTACGTGGCAACGATTTGGCAACACTTGTGTTATCACCGGCTGAATAAAATACTTCAATAACATAGAAAAACCTTACTGATTTTCAGAAATGAAGCTGAAAGTCGGTAAGGTTTTTTTCGTAAATATTGTTTTTTATTATGATTGGAAGAATATTATATTAGCTTATTTGATAAAGACTCAAGTGAGGCGGATATTTTTTTTAGTGCTGAAAGTTCATCCTTGATTTCAGATCTTGTGGTAAGAACCCTATCTAAAAAATCAATATCAATAGAATATTTTTCGGATATGTTTTTCTTACAGGTTTGATAGCAGATTTCTATTTCAAATTTCTTATCAGGATAATTCCTGAAGTCAAAAATTGAGCTAATATGTTGTTGAGGTGCTAAAAATACATTTTGAATATTTGCTATATTAAATTCATCAATATCTGTTTGACCAGCTTTTCCCCAATCTAAAGAGGGGGTGATTTTTAATGAAAGTAATTTTGCAGGTGAATTTCCAAAGTTTTTTATTATTAATGAATGTAAAAAATCCACTTGGTTTTTCTCGATATAAAAAATAAGATTGCCTCTGTTTTGCTCAAAATATTGAATCCGTTGCTCTGTTAGTTGTTTTTTCATCTCTTTAAGATTTTGGTAAGTAAAATATATAGCAACTATCGAGCCAATAAATGTGGCAAGCGTTAAGATTGTGCCTATAAACTGGAATAAGGTAGAGTGCCATTCTGCAGATGTCATATTAGTCCTCCTTTAATGTTAATGAAATATGCAACAGTACAAATATAGGCTACAGCCTATGTTTGTATGGCAAGATTTTTTGTGACTAATTTTTCTTTTTGTTTTCCTTTTCAAATTCTTCTACGAGCATATCACTAAGTTCCTGAGAAGAAAGATGCACCCAATGCTGTGAGGCATCAAATTTGGGGTAGTTATAACGCCATTGGCCATATTCTTCTTTTGTGATTTCACCACGTTCTAGTTTGGCGGCTTCTTGCTGCCATGCACGGAACATATCAAACATGGATGTGAAGGTTGAATAGTCCGATTTATCCAGTCGGAGGCAAGGTTCACCGTCAACCTCGCTGATTTTCAGACCGTACATATCTTCAAGAGCAAATAGTGTGTGCATAAGGCCGATGTAAGAATCAATATCCGGCACAGTGAGTGCGTTGGAACTGATATCAAAAACCAGTGCCATTTTTTCTACAAGGTCGCTTTTGGGAACTCTGGCTTCTGATTCGTACTGTGCCATACGGACGTCAGAGGTTTTCCCGAGGAAGCCGAGGATTTCACCTAACTGTTTTTGCGTCATGCCCTTACGGTTGCGAAAGAACTTGATACGTTTGCCGATTGCCATAATAAAACCTCCGATACTAAACAAATTTGTTGAATTTAGTGTAACACAGAGAAATAGAAATAGCAAGAAAAACTTAAATAAAAAAAGTTAGTATTTTTTTGAAAACCGCTTGACTTAACGGAATTTATTTAGTATCATAAACACGGAACTTAAACAAAAAGAGTTAAACGGAGAGGGGTGGATAATGAGATGACAGAAAAATCATTTTTGACTGTGGAAGAAGTGGCAGCGGAATTGCGGGTGTCAAAGTCGAAAGCCTATCAGATTGTGCGGGAAATGAACGCAGAATTACAGAAACAGAAATATTTGACGGTGGCCGGTCGTGTGAATGCTGCATTTTTTCATAAAAAGATGTGTTACAGCGATTAAGCGGAAAGGAGATGATCTGAATGGTTGTATACAAAGACAATGCTACGGGAATCTGGCGGGTAATCTATTGCTTCACGAATTGGAAAGGGGAGCGGAAGCAGACACAGAAGCGAGGATTTGCTACAAAGCGGGAGGCGCTAGTCTGGGAGCATGAAGCGATGCTGAAACAGGGCGCAAAGCTGGATATGACTTTCGCCAGTTTCTTTGAGGTTTACGAAGCTGACAAGAAGCAGCGTGTCAAGGAAAGCACATGGGAATCCAAAAGCCATGTGATACGCACAAAGATTTTACCGTATTTCGGGAATCGGAAGATAGCGGAGATTGAAGCGAAGGATGTCATTGCATGGCAGAATGAACTTATGGCGTACCATGACGAGAAAGGAAAGTCCTATCCGGCGGATTATCTGAAAACTATACACGCTCAGCTTACAGCAATTTTCAACCACGCTGTGAACTTTTACAACCTGCCTTACAATCCGGCAAGACAGGCGGGCACAATGGGAAACGAGATTCCTAAGGAAATGGATTTCTGGACAAAAGAAGAATATCTGAAATTTTCAGAAGCCATGATGGATAAGCCCCGTTCCTACTATGCTTTCGAAATGCTCTACTGGTTTGGCATGGCAAAGGCAGATTACGGAGAAATCCTTGGATAATTAACCTTTCAGCGGTTATCGGAGAGAACTATTGCTGCAGGGGATATAGAAATCACGGATACGGCGAACAGACACAGTATATTGGCTTTATTGGACTTGAGGACGACGTAGAGATATGCGTTGCAGTTTTCAAATATGCGGTGGATTGCATACTTTCGGAGATTAAGCGAATTAAGAAAGAGAAGGAGAATGCATAACCGGGAAGCACGATGACAGGGGGAGGGGTGATTAAAGTCCTCTGAGCTGCCATGAAGAGAATTCCTGCCAGCTAGTCAAGAGCGTCGTAGTTGTTCAGTTTGCTCTTAACTAGCTGGTGGGGATTTGCTAGTTTTGCTTTACAGTAAAATGACGGAGAGATATAATGAAACTAATTACTTTATGGCTAGATATGGGAGGGCGACATGAAAAAGTCTTTAGGTATAATTTGTATTTTAATTATTGTGTTTTCTTTGAGTGCATGTGGAAAATCATCATTTGATGGTAGCAGAACAGGGAATGATAGCCAGTTTGTTATGGAGTATAAAATTTTCAATACTACGGATGGGCAATCCTTGCTCTTGGAATCAGGAGACATGATTAGGGCGGAAGTTGTAGTTGACGGTGGAAAATTGTCAATAAAAATTCAAAAAGATAGCGATACGCCAATTTATGAAAGTGAGAACATAGTAACCTCTGAAAATTTTGATGTTGAGGTTCAAGAGAGTGGCACATATAAGATTACAGTTACGGGGGAAGAAGCGAAAGGCAGTGTAAGCTTTGAGAAAGTCGCTGGAGAGAAAGACGCACAGAAAGAAGTGCAACAAGAAGTAAATGAAAGAACGATTGATTTAAGCGAAGCATTTCAGAGTGTTAATGGCTGTGTTGTGATTTACTCGCCAGCGCAAGAACAATATTCATTTTTTAATGAGGAGATGTGTAGACAAGAAGAATCGCCATATTCTACTTTTAAAATCGTTTCAGCCTTATCAGGATTGCAAAATGGTGTTATTGTTGATGAATCATCTACAATGGGGTATGACGGAACAGATTATGGGAATTTAGAATGGAACGGAGATTTAACTTTAAAAGAAGCCTTTCAAAAGTCTTGTATATGGTATTTTCGGGAGGTAATAGATTCTGTTGGTAAAAGTGAGCTACAAGAGGAAATAAATAATTTGCAGTATGGTAATTGCGATATTTCAGAATGGGATGGCAGTAATATCAATCCAATGAAAAATTTAAACGGTTTTTGGCTGGATTCTTCGCTGAAAATTTCGCCTTTGGAACAGGTAAAAGTTTTAGAAAAGATTTTTGAGGGACAGAGTAATTATGATAGTAGTAATGTAGAGATTTTAAAAAGCATTATGTTGTTGGACGAAAGTGATACGCAGAAAATTTATGGTAAGACCGGAACAGGGGCAAACGGAGAAGCATGGTTTGTTGGATTTTCGGAATTGAGTGGAGAACGAAAATATTTTGCGATATATTTGGAGGATAGTACGCAAAGGGAACAGATTTCTGGTGAAAAAGCTAAAGAAATAGCTCTGCAGATTATGAAATAAAATAATATTGTAAGATATAACAGAACCTTACTGATCTTTAGATGAAAAAACTAGAGGTCAGCAAGGTTTTTGTTTGCCTTAAAAGGTGTGAAGTGGAAATAAAACACAAATAAAGTTTGCGTTTTGAGAATAAAAATGCGTTTAAATAGATATAATTAATATAAAATGAAAAAAATTATTGCGTTTTGCGGTGAAAGGTGGTATGATATGGGTACACTACAAAAGGAAGGGTGCATTGTTATGAAAATACAAGCAGTTTTGATAGATGGGTTTAAGAATCTTTCAAATGTAAAAATTGGGTTTGATAACATTACAGCATTAGTAGCATTGAACAATTTTGGCAAATCGAATGTACTAGCTGCGATTGATTTTGGATTGGCATTTATTAAAGCTACAATGGAAGATAAGGCTGATATGATGGCCAATTCAAATTTAATACCAATTAATAGTCATATGTTTGGTAGAAATTATAAATTTGAAATGGAAATGTTGACTGAACTGGATGCTATAGAATATCGTGTGCTTTATGGCTATGAGTTTGCTTGGAAATGCGATGAAAGTGCGGAACCTTATATCGTATCGGAGTATTTGAAAATTAGACCGGAAGATAAAGGGCAAAAGTATACGCAGTTAATTAATAGAGATGCTCAAAAGGCATTATACAAAAGTTCAGAAACTGGTAGATGTTCGTCGAAAATAAATGTTGAATTAGCAGAACTTGTGGTAAATAAGCTTCGAGCATATGATGAAATTTTTTATGCTGAAATTATAAAAAAGATGAATAGCATGAGATTTTACATGGAGAATAATCTGGATGCAAAAAGTTTTTATCAGCCAGATCCAATTATCCGTAAAGGATTAGAAGATATGGCTGTTGATGCGGAAAGTCTTCCACGTGTAATATATCAATTACAAGAGAAAAATCCAAATAAATTTGCCTTGCTGAAAGAAGTATATAAAGATTTGTTCCCGAATGTAGAGGATATTATTGTAAAACAATATAAATTTAATGGTGGAGATAGTGAAAAATTACCAGATGATGCTCCATTTATAATAGCAAATGCAATACACGTCCTATTTGTTAAAGATAAAAATTTGATGCATCCAATTGATTTTGCGATGATGTCAGATGGTGCAAAAAGAGTATTTATGATTTTGGCGAGAATTATTTTGGCAAATGAGGGAAATGTGTCTTTGATCGCAATCGAGGAACCGGAAAATTCGGTACATCCAAGCTTATTTCAGGCCTATATTCAAATAATTAGCCAGTTGTTGGATGATTGTAAGATAATCATAACAAGTCATTCTCCGTATGTCGTGAGTTATTTAGATCCCTCTTGGATACATGTGGGTGTAAGTAGACAATCGGGAATTGCCGGATTTTATACATTGAAAAAAGCAGGGCAACGATTATTGCAACAAGATGCTACTGACTTTAAGATGAGTATAGGGGATTATCTGTTCTCAATGTTAGCTGATGAAGAGAGTAATTGGGAAGATTATCTGGAGTGTGATGTACATGAATAAATGTCTTGTGCTGTTTGTTGAAGGAGATACCGAGGTTGAGTTTTATAAACGTGTAATAGCGAACGCCAGACAAAAAAGGGTAGATGGAAGACTTGATATTAGTATCGAATGTAAAAATGTTAAAGGCATTGGTGGATTTAAAAATATTGCTTTGCGTAAGTTTATGAAAGAAATAAAGCCTAAGTATGGCGAGGAATGCGAATATAGTATTGCTTTATGTAGAGATACAGATGTTTTTGAATTATCTCCAAAGCCTCCTATAAAGTGGGATGAGGTAGAATATGCTTTTAATGAGAATGGGGTTCAAAAGATTATCCATATAGAAGCGAAGCACTCTATCGAAGATTGGTTTTTGCTTGATGTAGAGGGAATAATATCTTTTCTTCGTCTGCCAAAGAAAACAAAAATTTCTGGGGGAAATGGATACGATAGGTTGAAAAAGCTTTTTAAACAAGCAAACAAGATGTATTATAAGGGGGTGAAAAGCAATGGTATGGTTGAACGGCTGGATATTGATAAAATCGTACAAGGCGTACAGTCTGAGTTAAAATCTTTATACAAGGAACTTGGAATATATTAAAATAATAATAGAAAAGAAGGTGATAATGGCGGGATTACAAGCGAATGCGGCAACAAAAAAGCTGAAGCGGCAACTTCAGCTAGTTGTTAATGACCATACTGAACATTAGATAATTAACTATATCTACTTTATCATTAATCATTCGATATTACAATCCCTAAACTGCTGTTCGATAAAATGCTTAAAATAAATTCCAAAGTGGGTCATTCTTTGTTTATATAAATTTTCTCAAAATAATGTTTGTGGGTTTATTGTTTGTAACCTAAAATAAGATTAAATGATAAAGTGTTTCCCATATGGGAGAAAGGATATGTTATATGAAAAAACATGTATCAGATTATTGGAACAATGGGATAAAAGGGCATTCGAACTACGATTTTGTGGATGTGGTTGTGAATGATGATAATAAGTTGTTCATTGATCCGATGTTGCTAGAAATTGTGGACGGTGAATGGTCTAAGGAGGCAAATGCAACAGTTAAATCGTTTTTTGATGCCTTCTATAAATCCTACAGGAAAAAAGATACTATGAAAAAGAAAGCGCTATTATCACATGCTGGCGAACAAAACGGGACACGTCTTGGTTATGGATGTGGTAATAATGGAAAGGGCAATACGGTAAACGGGCTGCTTGAAATCTTTGCTCCTTTAGACCAACTGCTTCAAGAAATTTCTACTATGGAAAAAGCAGAAGACTTGCCCTTGTTGATTCCAGACTTTGCAGAGGATGGTTTGTCAGATTTATTGACGAATGTTCTCCATGATCAATTAAATAGATTTACACTACAGAAAATGGAGAAATATGGGGTGGAAAGTAATGCCTCGTTGCCGTTTTGGACATGGGATAGTATAGAAAAATGCTGGAAAGAAATAGAAAGACCGTCATACTGCATTAATGGTCAGGAGCTGCTTGTTGTGCCTAAGTATATTGTCAGGAAAAATTATTTATTTAGTACAGGACAATATTTTAATAGGATTATACTTGAGCGTATACGTGAAGAAGGAGGCTATATGAACGGTGATAAACTTATTCCTAAAAAGGATGTTGTAAAGGCAAAGCGTTTTTCTGGAGAACATTGGCAGTATGATGAATCCCTCTCTTATACCAAAAAGAATAATGACGCTTTGAATGAATATCATCAAAAACTGCCTCATTTTTATGCCGAGAATGGTTATTCTATGGAAAACGAAGAATTAGACGAGTTTATTTATGGGTATCCTATTGAGCAAACAGCATAGTAACAATTCAATTTGCTTAGATGGCGTGGCAACATTTTGGCAACAGAAAATCAGTAAGCCAGAATAAATGATGTAATTAAAGTAAAAAAAGACGTGTATCTATGCACAACTTAAACAAATATAGTTAATGGTGATAAAGGACACGCCGAGTTCGAATAGTGTAAAAAACCCGGAAGTCCAAACTGTGAACAGGACTTCCGGGATTGTACTTGCAATATTTAGAGTCCGTGTAATTATACCATTACCCAATCAACATAGTATTTTTTTCCCAGCTTCTTTGTCGCCTAAGAGTAAAAAATTAATTAATCTTATTGCCCATCAAGTTCTTCCACTTTTACTCCGGTGATACCGGTCAGTGTATACGTCCCGTCACTATTGACTTTTAGACTTCGATGTACTTTGGCAGAGGAAACTACCTGATCGGCATGAGTCCACCAGATAACTTTTATCACTTCCATACTTCCGCTTGGACGCGCGGAAGATTCATCGTTCTCAAATAATTTTAAAATCGCTTTTTTCAACTTCTCCGCATCCTCATCTGAGAAGTGTGTTTTTTCAGCAAGCTGCCTGTTAATGCTTCCGTAAGTAACATAAACACCTCTGCTGATACGGTGTTTTTGTCCAATTGTATCACCGGCTTTTTTAGATGGATTGCTTTCGTTGGTTTCGAGGTTGACGCTTTTTGTAATCTGCAGGCTTTCAACATTTACTGCATCAACACTGAATGCACTTTGAATACTTACAGGACCTCTTATTGCAATTGATACTCCTGTTTCTTTTTTACTTTTCCCTTTAAATGCCAGCACCTGACCAAATGCTCTGACATCCAACCATTCTTTGCAGGCAGTTTCGGCAATATCATCACTTGAGGCTTTCTTGCCAAGAGAGGCGATATTTTTATTGTTGTCAAATCTATCCTTAATGCTGCGCCAGCTATCGTTGCGGTAATCATCTGACTGTACTAATATGTTTTCTCCATCATCCATAAGCCTATTTCTAATTTTGCGTTTTAAGCAAACGTCACTTATTTCCCCAAATCCATCATAATTTACTCTGGGACGATTGCCATTCAGCGGGTCTCCGTTTGGATTCGCATTTTTCACCCCAATTATAATTGCAAAATCAATTTTCTTATTAATCATGTTCTGTCTCCTCCTCATTATTTTTGCTATTTATAAAGGCTCTGCGCTGCAGGGAATATCCCATAAGATATTTACCATTTAAAGGCTTGTCATTTTCATACTCACCCTTTTCAAAAAGAGACATAATTTCGTCAAGTTCCCTCTGATACACCTCATAGCTATTAAGCCGCTGAATATAAGGATTCAATTGATGATAAATAACTATCCAGGTGGTAAATGGCTTCGTGGCAAATGCCGACATATATCTTACTGCATTTGTAGGTCGTTTTTCATTTTCGCTGTTCTTGTCTTGTAAATATCTTGCATGGCTTTCAATCCTATCGGCAATTGCCAGCATTCTGCCATAGAGATAATCCCGGTCTTTTCGCGTTCTTTCAAGTTCCAAATCAAATACCTCCTTATTATCGAAATAAAACTTTCTAGCTATAGCGCATGTAGTATTTACTGCTGATTCCCATTTATAAAAATCCCAGCCACCATCAGCCTTGTTATAAGAAAACGGATTAGAAATACGATTTACTGCCGCGGTTAACCAAGCCTGACTGAACTTTTCTCCGTTTATGATAAAGCTTAATATACGTTCCCTTGACTGCTTTTTTATTTTGGAATAGCCTTCTCCTTTGGGTTCACCGTGTACGGCTGCGATTATACGATCGGCGTTTGGCGCAGATATATACGTTTTTCCCCGGCTTCTAAAATGCCAGCAACAGGATTCGTGCCAGTTTATAATGCGCTCAATATACTCGTTCTCCTTAAGTTCTTTGTAGAATGCCACTGCCATCCTACCCGTTGTTGCGGCATCTACAGCAATAACGGCAATTTGTCTGTTATCATTTTTAAGATTTTCAGAATTACCGTATCCTCTGATTGCTGAACTCAGCTTATTGGCATAATCCAGATCAATTTCGTTTTGTGCTTCTATTAATCTATCTCTTTCTGTCTTTATTGCATTTCCATATATGCCTAAACTATCTTCAAATAATCCTAACGGTACCTCTCCGCTGTCAATAGCCCATGCAATTATCGCTTGTGAATCACATCTATATGCTTGTGTGGCAATTAAATATTTCAGCATCGCATGTGCTTTTTGGCTCGATTCCATACTGATCATATTTGCGGGTTCGGATTTGCTGAATCTCCCCCGATATGTAAAATTTATATCATCGTTACAACTTACAAGCTTTGCATTACTGGTCGAAGTATTTATATTTTTCGGATGTTTGTTGGCAATCGGTAAAAACAGACCTGTAATATAGCACAATGCTGTTTCTTCCGATTTCTCTTGTTTTATATATGTTTGCCACGCTTCCGCAACTGTTTTATCTTCCCACAGATTTGGTACACTGTCTTCTGGCATTTCAACGGAAAATCGGATAAACAATTTATCGGATATTTTGATGTTACAACTTTGTAAATCCTCAATGAGCGTGTTTTTTATAATATATTTACGTACCGCTTCGACTTTTGGATGAAATCTGCTCCACCTGCTAAGCTGTAAAAGATATTTTTCACGCTTTTTTTCATCTGTTGAAAGATATGCAACTTCATCATGTAACGGGTGGGGAAAAATTCCTCCTCCTGAACGTGACTCTGAGTCCTCAGTACAGGGAATGGGAATCGTCAGCTTGCTTTGATCAGCATCACGGAACATCCCTTCGCTGTTAACTGTGATACACACATCTGAGTTGCTTTTTGTTGTATGATTCAACGGCAACAGAACGTTTCCTTTCTCATCGGGGATACCGGCAATCTCTGAAACACGATCATATGTATCGGCTAAATTTTTAAACCAACTCAATTTTAAAATTAACCCCCTCTTTAAAATCTTTATAAGAATATTGCTTGTCATATGTGCTGACAACACGACGAAGCCTGATTTTTCTGGGGTCCGTAAATTTTATTACTCCATTTTCCATCCTTTGATGACAAAGCCGAACTCCCAATTCATTTTTCCCCGTTTCATCTGGATAATCAAAGCCATGAAACATAATGCCAAAATCTAATTCACCATAATCGTCATAATCGCCTTCACCTTCACCAAAAACACATGGTTCCACATATGCCTGGCATTCGCGTGTTCCAAGAAACACATCACGCCGTCCTCCTCTCTCTATCCAACGCCTGGCACTACTATAATGTTTGTTTTCGTTACGGTCTGCCTCCAATTCTGGACGCTGTTCGTTCCACTCAAAATGCGCGGATACCTGATATTCCACATCCTTAAGATAAGTATAATAAGCCAGCTCGTTTCCGCCATTCATTTTTATAGGACGGACTCCTTTGCTTTCAGTTTGAATCCGTTTCATAACACGCACTTTATCAATGTACCAAATAAGTGTCGGCTTCCAATATACGCTTTCAACAATGCCTTTAACCGCTTGATAGGTCGGCGTCTGGTAGCTGAACTTTTCACCGCCAGGGCGAGTGACCGGATCGGAAAATAATGCATATTTCCCGTAAACCTTAAATTGTACAGTATTTCGTATTCCCATTTCGTTTCCTCCCTCAAAAATCACTAAACCGCTGATCTCTTTAAACATTTAATCCTATGATTTTATCATAAAAGTCATTTTTAAGAACCGTTAAGCCTTTATAATTCTGATCGTCTACCGCACCATTTCTTTTCAATGCATCAAGTTGATATTGGTATAAAGAAATGCTAAATCCGCCAAGCTTTTTTAATATATTACGTTTATCTACAATATCCGTTGCAATATTATACTTTTCTAAAAGTTCCGTGCTTTCTCCATAATGAACAATAATATCCATACGCCCTTTATCAATAACATAGAATTCATCTGCAGCGGAACGTATAGCTGACCATATTCCAGGTGGCTTCATACCCTGCTTGTCTTTTCGCTTTAGGTAAGCCCCTTGTCCCTGTTTATTGCAAGATAGCAAATCATAAACCGAGCCACCATCAATATTATAATCCATTTCACTTTGCTGCGTATAGAAATAATGATTATAATATAAATTTATATCATAAATCTTATCTTCATTAAAAAGCCGTCTGGTTATTGCTGCTCCTTTTTTGATATCGGGTAATTTACTTAAATTCTCATCTCTTATATTTATCACATATACATTTCCTATTTCAGGTTTACCATGACGGTTACATCTGCCTGCCGCCTGAAAAATACTGTCAAGACCAGCTAAATCACGAATGACACAATCAAACGAAATATCAACACCTGCCTCAATAAGCTGACTGGATATACAAAGAACGGGCATATCTTTTTCTAATCGTTTTGTGATTTTTTCAATTTCATTATTAAGATGGGTGGAACACATATTATTACTCAAATGAAAAACAGGTATCCCTTTATTATGTAACTCTTTATACAATAATTTAACAGCCTTTTTCGTATTGAGTATGACAAGGGTTGATTTTTGAGCTTTTTTCAAAACAAATTCTGCTAATTCGGAATAAGTATACCCGCCTGTCTTTAGTTGGTTTCTAATTTCATATCTTTTAGGAGGCTCCCTATATTTCGTTAGTGACGGATGATTGGAAAACCTCAGCTTCCGCAGAGCACTTTCAAATGGCGGCTGAGTAGCAGTGCATAATAAAACAGTGCTTTTACAAATCTTATTTATAAAGTTTATGGCAGAATTAAACAAATGAATAACTTTTATGGGTATGCTTTGCGCTTCATCAAAAATCAAAACACTATTTCCCATATTATGAAACTTTCGTAAATCGGAACCCTTTGCAGAAAAAATGCTTTCTAAAAATTGAACTTGTGTGGTTATAATTATTGTTGCATCCCAACGGTCAGTGTGCAACTTATAATACTGCTCATTATCGGGCAAAAAACCGGAATGATGCTCCAGAACCATATTGTCATCTAAATTCAGGGCATTACGAATTTCTTTTGCCGTTTGGCTTATAATTGACAGGTATGGAATGACATAGATAATTCTATCTAATTTATGATGCCTTGCATGTTCCAGCGCGAAACGCAAGCTTGCAAAAGTCTTCCCCCCGCCTGTAGCAACTTCAAGTTTGTATATACCTATATCACGTAAACCCGCAGTTTTACAATCTTCCGAACCCCTTTTTCTTAATATTGACATTTCCGATTGTTCTTTTGCTTGTAATTTTGAAATTTTCTTTTCAAGATTTGATATCAAAACATCCCATTCCGGCGCTGCAGGTGAATACAGTTCACTATTTTCAACCCCCAAAGCATCTAGTCTGTCAGCATCAACAAGGCATGAATAGGCAAGCTTTATAAGCATGGACATATAAAATGGTTTATCGGCCTGCTTGTCTGAATTTATTATATTCATAAATTCATTATTAAGTAACTCGAAATCTATAGAAAATTCTGCAGGTATCTTAACCTCTGTTTCATTTGTTAAAACATCTTTGAGTACTGTTTCACCATCGGGTGAAATATTGTCATATAATGAACCATGATGCGACATGATAATGTTTCCCAGCATTTCAGCGATATGCTGAAAAAAATTAGCTTTCGTAAAACAATATTTTGCACCATATATGCTATGAGGAACCATTGAAACATCTTCATACATTAATCTTTTTATAAGATATTCCTGCCATTGTGGTGAACCTTTTCCATAATCATGTAAATATCCGGCGACCCATAAGATTTCCTCCATGCCAAATCTGCTTCCAAATTTCCGGGCCAACTTTGAAACATTTGACAAATGTGTTTTCAGAAGCTGATTACGACGAGCCAATGCCATATTCCACATTTCTGGACCTGATAATTTATGTTTAAACTCTTCCTTATCCTGATTATATAATGCTAATAAATCTATTTGTCCGTTCATTTTATCAACCTCTTTATATATTGACGCGTAACGAAGGCAGCGCACCTGCCCAGAGAGGCATAACACTTTTTCAAATTGTATGCCAAGAACATTGTACCATACCATTTTGTTTAATAGGAAATTAATCTATAAAGATGTTTTACGATTTTATATCCGAAAACCGACCCTGCCAACATCTTATATAAAATAAATCCCCCCTAAATCTAAAGCTACTTGGTCACCTGAAACATATGAAATAAAATTACTTATCACAGCTTTTTAACCGTGATTTTGCACAAAACGAAGATGGTATATTAGTGCATATTTATGTTTATGCATATAACCCATAAAAAAGCATTGACAATATGAAATTTTATTTTATAATGGACTTATACAAAAAGCATAATTAATTGGGGTTAAAGGCCGGAAAAATTGTCAAATAAAGACAAAATATGCGCCTTTAATAAGAAAATAAAGATTCTGAACTCAAAATGCTGAAAAAAAATTTAATTTAAGGAGGAGAAGTTATGAAAAAGAAAACGGTTATGAAGAAGGTGCTTTCTATTGGCCTGGCAAGTGCTATGGTACTTTCCTTAGCGGCTTGTGGCTCCGAAAAAAAAGAGGACGAAAAGAAACAGGAAGGTGACAGCAGTGGTGTGACACTTGAATTCCAACAGTGGTGGGGTGTAGAGCTTCCGGATGGTGCGCTGCAGAAGATTTGTGATGACTTTACGAAAGATACGGGAATCCAAATTGAACTTTTGAGCAATCCATATGCCGACACGAAGACACAGATTGCAGCCGGTGCAGCGGCAGGCACAATGGCGGATGTAGTTGGGCTTGATGGTGCGTGGGTATATGATTTTGCAAAACAGGGTTCCATTTCAAATTTAACAGAACTGATGAAAGAAGACGGCTATGATGACTCGCAGTTGTCAGACCAGATCAAATACGAAGGAAATACATACATGATCCCAGTTGTGAATTTTGCATATCCATTGTATGTAAATATGGATATTCTTGAAAAAGCAGGGGTTTCTGAGATTCCAGCCACCTGGTCAGAATTTTTGGCGGCACTGGATAAGATTAAAAATAATACAGATGCGGCCGGATTTTCTATTCCATTATCCACGGAGGCACCAAATGGCATTCAGAATCAGTTTATGACATGGTTATGGGCTTCAGGCGGTTCAATGCTGAAGGATGGCGCGCCGAACTTAGAAGGTAATAAAGACCTTGCCAAGGTGGTTGATTTTGTGAAAGAAATGAAAGATAAAGGCTATATCGCTGATGGGGCAGAGGCTATGAAGGAGCAGGATATGGTAAATGAATTTGAAAATGGACGTCTTGCATTCATGGTAGATGGAATTTCACATCTGACACTGATTAAAGAAGAAAGCCCGGATTTGAATTTTGACTATGCAAAGATGCCTGTCATGGACGGATACGAAGGCGAGAGTGGAATGGATGTTGCAAACTGGGGAATTGGAATTGCTGAGAATTGTGAGAACAAAAAAGAGGCTATGCAGTTTGTAGAATATCTTATGAGCCCAGAAGTAAATGCAGAGTTAGCACAGCTTGCAAATGCATTCCCTGGCAATGCGAATGCCAACCCGGATTATTCCCAGAACGATGAATTATTCAAAAAAGCATTTGAGATTTTCCAGAGTGGATATGCAACAAATGAGTTTACAGGCCTTCCGACATCAGAAGATCTCATGAGAAGTTTCAATGAGCAGTTAGTGTTATATCTGGATGGAGATACAGCATCTGTAGATGAAATGTTAGGAGCAGCCCAGAAAGCCTGGGAGCCGGCATTTGAATAATTAGGAAGAATATATTTTCAAAGAAGAACAATACGGGCTGTGCGTACGCGTGCAGCCCGAACAAAAAACGAAGGGAGTGAGATGAATTGGCAAAAGGCGGTAGGTTCATGAACCAAACAGCAGGGAAAGGCAAGAAGGATATCTTAAAAAGACAGGCTACACCGTATGTATATTTATTACCCACGGTCGTCTTAATGTTTATATTGCTGGTGATACCGATTCTTATGGTCATCAGATATTCATTTTATGATAATGTGATTATTAATAAGAATCCGGTATTTGTGGGATTGCAGAACTATAAGGCAGTATTATCCGATCCGAATTTTCTTGTTGCGATAAGGAATACACTGTTCTTTGTAATTGTCAGTATTATAGCTCATCTTATCATAGGGATGGTGTTTGCCCTAGTTCTGAATACCAGATATCTTGGAGACAAAACGAAAGGTATTTTCAGAGTGATTTATGCACTGCCGTGGATGTTTACAGCATCAGTCATTGCGATTCTGTGGAGAATGATGCTGAATCCCAATGGTGTGATCAATTATCTGATTACATCAATGAATCTTGTGAATGATAATATATCATTTCTGGCTTCCAGGGATATCGCTCTGAAAGCGGTTACTCTTATTAATATCTGGTCTGGATATCCGTTTTATATGATTAGTATTTTGGCAGGCCTGCAAGGCATTTCCACAGATTTGTATGAAGCCTCCGCTTTGGATGGGGCGAACGCAGTCCAGACATATTTCAGGATTACAGTGCCACAGCTAAAGCCAATTCTTATCAGTCTTCTGATGTTGGATTTTGTATGGACATTACAACAGTTTGCTTTGATATGGATGACGACTGGTGGTGGACCGGTCAATGCGACAGAGACGATCAGTACTTATATATATAAGCAGGGATTCACGAAATATCAGTATTCGATGGCATCGACAGGGGCTGTAATTCTTCTTATTGTATGTACAATTATTGGAATCTTCTATGTCAGACAGCAGAGATCGGGGGATTAGGTATGATAGGAAAGAAAAAAGTATCGGTTCAGATTTTAATTGTTATTATCTTAATTCTGGGTGTCATATGGGCAGGGTTCCCTATTTTGTGGATGTTCCTGAACTCCTTTAAGCCTAATGCGGAAATTTTTGCATGGCCTCCGACCTGGATCTCTGAGAATTTCAGCTTTGACGCGTATAAGGCGATATTTTCCAATCCGGAGCAGGTAAGGTTCTTTGTAAATAGTTACGTGATTGCAGGGCTGGTTGTAATAGTAACTTTGATCGTAGGAATTATGGCATCGTATGCCTTCAGCCGTTTTAATTTTCCGGGGAAAGGGCTGATCAATACAATTATCGTAAGTGTACAGGCAGTTCCGCCGATTACGTTATTGATACCTTATATCAGCCTGATCGTGACTCTCAGATTGTATAACACATACGGGGCGCTGATTCTTACATATTTAGTATTTACGCTTCCGTACTGCATTTTGATGACAACGGGATATTTCAATACGCTTCCTAAGGAACTGGATGAGGCTGTTATGATTGACGGAGGTTCCCGCTGGAAAGCATTGTGGAAAATACTTGTTCCTACTGCAATACCGGGACTGGTTTCAGTTGGAATGTACACCTTTATGCAGGCATGGAATGAATATTTGTTTGCATTAGCCCTGACTAAGACAAATGATATGCGTACAGTGCCGGTTGGTATCAACCTCTTGATGGGGCAGCATGCATATGAATGGAACCAGATGATGGCTATGAGTGTACTTGGATCGCTGCCGATTCTGGTGCTCTTCCTCTTCTTCCAGAAATATTTCATTGCAGGCATGACAGCAGGATCCGTAAAGAACTAATAAGCATTGCCAGAAAAGAGGTGAGAATGTGGAAATAGAACAGAAATATGAACATGCTTTTGAAGAACTGGGGGAAATTGTACAGACACGGGTGGAGAAAAAACGCTACACGGCAATGGGATATACGAGCAACTTAGATCTTCTGTGTGATTTCCGGGCAGAGCTTTTGAATCAGATGCTTGAAGAATACCTTCCGGACGGGAGGCTGGCGGAGATGGGGATCGTAGACAGTATACATACGATGGAAGAACTGTTATCGACGATTGTATACTATTGTTCACGGGGAATAGGTGGTGAAGCGGATATTGAAGATACGAGGCTCGTAGAAGAGTGCTTTCCATTTCAATACGGGATGGGAGGAACTGCGGTTCAGGCAGCGCTTGCTCTGGCGGAAATCGGATGTCCGTCTCTGGTGCATTTGACAGACGATTCAAAAGAGGTGTGTGATTTACTAAAAACGCCATCTGTCTATACAGTTTCTCAGGAAGGGCAGCTGGTGCATGCGGACAAATTGTCCCAGACCCAGAGTCAGGAAGTTCATTGCATCATCCAGTTTAAAAAAGGAGATATGATCAGGCTGGGGAGTCAGGAGGTGACCATCCCCTGTTCCAACCGTCTGATTATTACTAAGATTACCGTAAATGAATTTGTACCATTTTCAATACCATATTTTGAGTGGATAGAGAAGAATGCAGAAAATGTAAGCAGTAATGTATTGTCAAGCTTTAATGCGCTTTTAGATCCGGAGGTTTTAAAGGCACGTCTTGATTTTGTGAAACAGCATGTGGAAAAATACCGCAGGAATAATCCGGAAGGAATCGTTTTCTTTGAAGATGCCCACTACCATAATAGTGAGGTGAAAAGGCTGTGTCTGGAAACCGTCTATTCGTGTGTAGACATTGTAAGCCTGAATGAGGACGAATTGAAATATACACTGAAAGAAATGTATGATTTTGATGTAGATACTGAGAATATTATTTCCTGTGTACAAGGCGCAAAATTTATTCGTAAAAAGTTTGGGATACATAAGGGGGTCATTGTTCATACGAAAGATTATTCCATGTATGTAGGGGATACGCTGAAAGCAGATATAGAAAAAGGCCTGATGTATGGAAATATGCTGGCAACAGCAAAGGCACAGAATGGCTGGTATGGGACAAAAGAGCAGGTCAAAGAGGTGCTGGGATTTGAATTAAGCCCGAAAGGGGCAGAGAACTATCAGAAAATTAAAGAGAGTGAATATCAAAAAGAAGTCATACTGGTTCCTTCCA
This sequence comes from Faecalicatena orotica, assembly GCF_003149245.1. Classification (GTDB taxonomy): domain Bacteria; phylum Bacillota; class Clostridia; order Lachnospirales; family Lachnospiraceae; genus Faecalicatena_A; species Faecalicatena_A orotica. Next base: position 331,869 of record NZ_QGDL01000002.1, read on the forward strand.
AATATATAGATAAGCCCAGATATACGATTGGATTGGGGGATTCCTTTGTGGGGGGAGTGCAGATGTGCTTCTGAGTAAAATTAAATATGTGAATGAAATTTTATTTCATACAATGATTGACATTATTCAATGTCTGAACTAAAATAATAGAAGATATGCGGAGGAAATAGCTATGTTAATGAACATGAAAGAAATCTTATCTGTTGCAAAGGAAAATAAATTTGCGATTCCTGCATTCAATATTTCCGATTATTCAATGTTTCTTGGGATAATGGATATTTGTGAAGAGACAGATTCTCCAGTAATTATCGAGATCCATCCGGATGAGTTGAGTTTTACAGGGCCGGAAATGGTAACAGCTATCAGGGAAAGGGCGTATAAATCACCGGTCCCGGTATGTATTCATCTGGATCACTGTGGTGATTTCGGGAAAATCATTTATGCGATTCAGGCAGGATTTACATCTGTTATGTTTGACGGAGCGGAGCTTTCATTTGAAGACAATATCGAGAATACTAAGAAAGTAGTGGAAGCTGCTCACCCGGCGAATGTATCTGTTGAAGCAGAGCTCGGAACGATTGGATCTACGGACCCGGCTGATTTTGAAGGGGGAACAGCTAAGATTATCTACACAGATCCGGAGGATGCTGCTAAGTTTGTTGCTGCAACGGGCGTGGATACACTTGCTATAGCAATCGGAACGTGTCATGGCCTGTATCCGGCAGGAATGAATCCAGAACTTAAGCTTGATATCTTAAAAGAAATCGAAGCAAAGGTGGATATACCGCTGGTACTTCATGGTGGTTCGAATAACCCGGATAAAGAGATTGGGGAAGCTGTGACATTGGGCATTAATAAGATTAATATTTCATCTGATATCAAAGTTGCATATTTCCAGAAAATGAGAGAAGTACTGAAAGATGAGAGCTTAAGAGAACCTAATGTAATCGAGCCGGTTTGTATGGAAGCTATGAAAGCGTGTGCAAAACAAAAACTAGAATTATTTCAGACGATAGGAAAGGCCTCATTATATTAAGGGGATACTTAATATAGGAGAAAGAGAAAGTGGACAATACGATATTTGAAAAAGAAGCATTAGAAGTGATTAAGGAAAATTATGATTCTATATTTTCAGCAGAAAAGAAGGTTGCAGACTTTGTGCTGCAGAATCCTCAGAAGGCGGTAGACTCTAATGTTTCAGAGCTGGCAAAGCAAAGTGGTGTGAGTGATGCGACTGTTGTCAGAATGTGCCATCACATAGGGTATACAGGATATTACCAGTTCAGGATAGCCCTGAGCCGGGAATTAGGAAGAAAGCAGTATGCAACATCATCGCGTTTGCAGAATAAGGATGAGGTGGGAAAGGTATTCCACGATTATGCAGAAGCAATGATAGCAATAGGTGAAAGAATCGACGTGGATGTTATGTGGAAGTGCGTTAACCTATTGAAGACATGCAGGCAGGCACACCTTATGGCAGTAGGAAATACATGTCCGCTGACTCAGTATATGGGATTTCGTTTGGGAAGGCTTGGAATTAAGAGTACATATAATGTGGCAGCAGAATATTTTTTGAATCATGTGAATCTGGCTGATCCGGATGATATTCTGATAGCTATTTCACAGTCGGGAACATCCAGACAGGTCGTACAGGGTATGGAACTGGGTAAGGAAAAGGGACTTAAAATTATTGCAATCACCGCATTTGCACAATCACCGGTGGCTGCGCTGGCAGACTATGTGCTGCTTTCTGCCGGCAAGGAAGAGCCTTTTAATTACTATAAAGGATATGCACATCTGAATGAAACGGCAGTGATTGATGCACTCTTGAATTTTGTTATGAATGAAGAGCTGATTAAAAATAAACAGGCTGATAAGCCGGAGATTATTTTGTCAGAATATAAGATGTAATTCTGACTCTTGCTGGAACAGCGGTTTTACCTTTCGTGTCGATGTGCATGACTGGTGTACCGCTGTTCTTTTCTAAGATTAAGGAGGAAAAAGAATGAAGCGTTCAAAAATCAATCAAGTCATAAAAGATATGGAACAATTAATCAAAAAGCATGGTTTTGAGATGCCCCCGTTTGCATCATGGACAACAGAAGATTGGGGGAAGGCGGGGCATGAGTACGATGAGATAAGGGATAACAAGCTGGGATGGGACATCACAGACTTTGGCCTTGGAAAATTTGAAGAGGTAGGTTTTTCCTTATTTACAATCCGGAACGGAAACCAAAAGATGAAGGAGAAATATAAAAAGCCTTATGCAGAAAAGCTTCTGATGCTTTACGAAGGTCAGACAGCCGCAATGCATTATCATGTGAGTAAAATGGAAGACATCATAAACCGGGGCGGGAATGATGTATATATCACCGTATATAATGGAACTAAAGAAGAAACCATGCTGGATACAGAGGTGGAGGTATGTTCTGATGGGAAGAGGGAGATGGTTTCTGCAGGGACAAAAGTGCGGTTAAGACCTGGTCAGAGCATTACGATCACGCCATATATGTACCATGATTTTATTGTCCCGGAAACGGGGGGACCGGTACTTCTCGGGGAAGTTTCTATGTGCAATGATGATGACAATGATAATTACTTCTATGATAAAGCGGTAGGTCGTTTTCCGGCAGTGGAGGAGGATGAAAAGCCGTACCGGCGTTTATGCAATGAGTATCCTGATGTAGAATAGAGAGGGGATATGGTATAGAGTAACATTTTGCGGAAAACTAAACTGCTGTAAAATTTTAAGTTGAATTTTACAGCAGTTTCTTGTGTAATAAAATTACGAACAAGAATAATAATATCAGAGTCTGATATATGGAAACTATATTTGTGCTAATTTTTTAATATTATCAATGAAAGATGGTGAGATTGATTCTTTCTCAATCTTATAATAAGATTTCCCTATGAGCACCGTGTACAGGGTGGAAGCCTCCCATACTTTACTGAAGAGGGGAGGTGGTGCAGATGGATACATACGAGGTTTTAAGCCTTCTGCTTTTGGGCGGCTCGTTCCTGATAGCATTGCTGACCTATATAGATAGGAATAAGCGAAAATAAAAAATGCCTACCCTGTCGGCCAACAGGATAGGCGCGTCTGAAAAGACGTAAAACCTTAACTTGAGGGCTTCCACCTTGAGGGCGGATGCTCTATTTATGTGTTTAGTATATACCAGAAACGAAGATTTTGCAAGGGCGTGATATCTGGTCTCGTTATAGTGATTGAGATTTTGTTACTGTCTACAGGTTGCCTGTTAACAGTAACAAAGTTTTGGAAAGCCCACCCCATATCCCACCCCATTTGTTGCCCAATATTTAATATTATGCTAAAATGGACAAGTAAATCAACTGAAGAAGTCAAACTAATTATAAGAAAATACATTTATACGAAAGGAACACACACATGATAAAAATTCAGGAATACAGTGGACATATTCGAAATTGGGAAGCGCTTTGCAGGGAGCTTAAGATTGGCTCTTCTTTATCGAGGGAAGAGCGTGAGCAGGCAATTTTAGTGAAGGCATATGAAGCATGGGGAGCTGACATGGCCAATCACATGCATGGGATGTTTGCATTTGCCCTTTGGGATGACGAGGAGAAGAAACTTTTCTGTCTGAGGGATCAGTTTGGTACGAAGCCGTTCTATTATTATGAGACGGCGGACGGGAAGCTCTTGTATGGCACCTCTGTCCGCAAGCTTATGGAGCAGCCGGGATTTGTGAAAGAACTGAACGAAGAAATGCTGCAGTTATATCTGACGTTTACATACCCGGCGGGGGAGAATACTTTCTTCCGCGGCATGAAGAAGCTTATGCCGGGGCATTATCTGACATGGCAGAGAAGGGAACTGAGGATTCATCGATACTGGGCGCCGGAATTTCATCCGGACGAAAGTAAGTCTCTTGATGAGTGGGCGGATGAGATCCATACAACGCTTCAGGAGATTATGACGGAGGTGAAGTCTGCTGATGAGACTGCACAGTCATTCCTGTCAGGCGGGGTGGATTCTTCTTATGTACTGGCGATGTCTGATGTAAAGATGGCGGATTCCTGCGGCTACGAGGAAGAACGGTTTGATGAATCGAAATTAGCACAGCAGACGGCAGATATTCTCGGGCGTAAGTTTTTCAGACGTGTCATTACTCCGGAAGAATATTTCGCAACAGTTCCTTATGTGATGTACAATATGGAGCAGCCGCTCGGGGATGCTTCGGCCATCGTGTTTGCCATCGGCTGTAAGGCTGCGGCCGACCATACGAAGATCTGCTATTCCGGGGAGGGCGCAGACGAGTTCTTCGGCGGATATAATATGTACCGCAATGCAGAACGCTATGGGGAAAATCTAAAAACGTTTTATGTCGGCAATACAAACATCATGAAGGAAGACGAGAAGAAACGGATTTTGAAAAAATACGATCCGGATGTTCTTCCGATCGAACTGGCGGAACGGATTTATGAGGAAACGGAAGGGCTTGATCCGCTTTCCAAGATGTCAGATGTAGATATCCAGATCTGGCTTGAGGGAGATATTTACCTGAATGTCGATAAGATGAGTACGGCTGCCGGGTTGGAGATCAGGATGCCGCTTACGGACACAAGAATCTTTGATATTGCGTCAAGGATGCCTTCAAAATATAAAGTAAACGAAGAACAGAATAAGGTGGCGTTCCGCACGGCTGCGGCAAAAGTACTGCCGGAAGAAATTGCTTTCCGTAAAAAACTGGGATTCATTGTGCCAATTCGTATTTGGATGGCAGACGACAGATACAATCAGGATGTGAGGGAGAAATTCCACAGTGAGATGGCTGAGAAGTTCTTCAATGTAGACGAGATCAATGCGATTTTCGACGACTACATTGGCGGTAATTCTGACAACTGGAGAAAAATATGGACTATCTATACATTCCTTGTCTGGTATGAAGAATACTTTGTAAAACGCTAAACAGGAGGATGCAAAGATGGACTGGATGCAGGGCTTGCAGAATGCGGTCGATTTTATAGAGGACCATATTGGGGAAGAGATAGACTACGCGGAGGTTGCAGCGCAGGCTTATTCATCGAACTTTCATTTCCAGAGGGTCTTCCATATTATCTGTGGATATTCCTTAGGAGAGTATATCCGGAACCGGAGGCTGTCACTTGCGGGGACGGAATTATCCGCGGGCGGCAGTAAAGTGATTGATGTTGCACTGAGGTACGGCTATAACAATCCGGAGAGTTTCAGCAGGGCATTCACCAGATTCCACGGGATTACGCCCCAGCAGGCGAAAACCGGGAATGTGAATCTCAAATCCTTTTCCAGAGTTTCTGTAAAACTGATACTAGAAGGTGGAACGGCAATGGATTACAGAATTGAGAAGAGAGAAGCCTTCCGGGTGATTGCAAAGAAGGAAAGGTATGGAGGCGGCGAAGAGGAGATCACGCAGAAAACGATACAGGCCACATGGGCGGAGTGTATAGAGAATGGTACGATCGACACTATATGCAGATACCTGCGTCCGGAAAATATATTCGGCGATGCCATTGTGGGAATCAGCATGGGGGAAATGAGTAGTAAAGATTTTGATTATGCGATTGGGGCAGCATATACAGAGGGTGAAGTTGAAGAAGGCCTGACAGTAGAAGAGATACCGGCTGCAACATGGGTGATTTTTCCGTGCACCGGGGCCATGCCAGATGCATTCACGGAGCTTTGGAAGAAAATATATACAGAATTTTTCCCTGCGAGTAAATACCAGCCGGCCGGAGGCGTGTGCATTGAAGTGTATCCGAGTGCAGAAGTGGATGACCCGGACTATCATTGCGAGATCTGGATTACAGTAGAAGAAAAATAAGGTTTTGACAAGAGAATAAAAGTTTTGTTTCCGGTATGATTTTGCCGGAATCTTAAAACGCACAGCAGGACTGTACTGAACGTCTGCTGTGCGTTTTTTAGAGTTATTGAATAAAAAGTACTGGAAATTACAGCCACTTTATAGAAATCGCCAATAAATACATGATAAATTTCTATTTGATGGATAAGCTACAAGGTAATAAACTATAGAAGTATATCTAAAAAGGCATCATTGTCATAGCGGAAAGAAAAGGAGATTTTTATATGGACCTTTTGTTAAGTATAAACTGGACGGCGCTGCTGGTGCTGGCCATTGCATTGCTTCTGTTTAAAGTATTGAATTATATCGCTTACAAAGTAAACTGGACACTCGTGATACTGAGCAGTCTTGTGATGGGGGCTGTATTGGGTATCTTATTTTCATCAAAGGATAATGCATCGCTCATCTGGCTGGAACTGATCGGTAAGATCTATGTGAATATCATCACGGCTCTGGTTGCCCCGGTCGTCCTCGTTTCTGTGATATCCGGTTTTATTTCACTGAATAATAAAGAAAAGATGAAAAGCATCGGACTAAAATCCGTTTTCTGGCTTTTGCTTTCAGCGGCGGCCGCTATTGCCCTGAGTATGTTCTTTGGAATTGTAACAGGGATTGGTAAAAGCGGGGGCGCCGTGTTTTCCGATATTTCTTCGGTAACAGACAGCACGCTGTCTTCCTATGAGGGAATGAAAACATCGTTTGACCAGGTTTTGCTGTCCCTGTTCCCGGCGAATGTGATCGGGGATATGGCATCAAACAATGTGACCGCCATCATCATCATTGCGATTGCCGTGGCAGTTTCTTATGTCGCTGTGGCATCTGAGGAAGGGGAGGAGAAAGTAAAAGGATTCCGGGATTTAATAGAGGCGGTCAAGAAGATTATATACCGTATTCTGGCATATGTGATTGACCTGACTCCTTACGCAGTGCTCTGCCTTGTAGCGGGATCGGCGGGGAAATTATTCAGCGACAGGGCTGCATTGATCCAGCTGGTTCTGCTCGTTGCACTGATCTATTTTGTAAGCTTCCTGCATACCTATGGTTTTAATGCCATTCTATTGAAGTTTTATGCAAAGGTAAGTCCGGTCAGATTTTATCGGAAAATTTTTGATGCACAGGCCGTTGCCTTTACGACGCAGAGCAGTGTCGGGTCGCTTCCTGTGACAATCGAGGGGCTGACGAAGAAAGCCGGGGTAGATGAAGAAGTGGCAAACTTTACCGCGCCGCTGGGAACGACGATTGGCATGCCGGGCTGCACCTGCATCTGGCCGGTGCTTCTGGTTCTGTTTTATGTCAATGCGGCGGGACTGGACTGGGGAGTGGGAGAATATGTTATTCTGGCATTCATGACACTGGTACTGTCTCTCGGCGGGGCCGGAGTGCCGGGCATAGGAGTCGTCTCAGCGGTTGCACTGTTCAGTGCAATGAACCTCCCGGTCGCAGCCGTTGTGCTCCTGATGCCGATCAACAATATTTCAGACATGGCCCGCACACTGGTAAATGTTACGACCGCAAATGTTGCGGCCGCAGTCGTTGCACGGGGCACAGACCTTCTCGATGACGAGATATTTCTTACAGAAAAGCAGGGGAACAAATAAAAATATTTAGAATAACTTATTTAAAGCCCTGACCGCATCTTCCTGAGACTGAAAGGGCAGGGGGATCTTCTCACCATTTGAATATTTAATTACAATCTCATACTGGTAAAAATGTTCTGCGCCGAGTGTCTGTGTGGATATTCCCTTAGAAATATGTGCACATGCATCGGCGGCGTTGGAACATTCATTGGAACTGCCGTACAATGTCACGACATCAATCCCGGTGACTTTACTCTGGAGGGCATCTCTTAAACCATCGCAGAACGCAGTCAGCTGGCTCTGGTTATTGTCAAGGAGGGCTTTGGCGATCACGTCAGTCTGCTCCTGAGTCAGCGCTTCGTACTGTTCCACCCGTTTCTGAAGTTCTTCTTCGGGAGTATCTTCCTCCCAGTGGGCGTCGATTCCCTGAGTGGCAAATGCCTTTTCGATTTCCGCCATTGAGAAGTATAAGATGCGGAAACCTTCCGATTTCAACTGTCTCAGCGAATTATCCGTAAAATCTCCTGCAAGCACCGCGCCAAAGAACGGTAAATAAATATTGTATCTGCTGATTAACGGTTTGATGGCCCCGGATATTTCCTGGGCCTTGTTTTTTGAATGTTTTGTATACCGTCTCCATGCCATCTCGATGAAAGCGCGGGGATGGCCCATGACAAACTCGCTGCCTTTTTCCTCAATCACGATGTCCAGTTTGTGCTTATTCTCGTTGACATCGGCCCATATGACCTCTTTTCGCCCGTTTCTGGCGGGTCTTTTATGCTTATAGTCCAGATACATTCCGTATTCTTCTGCAATCGGCCTGCAGTAATTAATGATAGTCAGTTCCAGCAGGTCGCCGATAATCTGCCCGAAACGATGTGCCGGTGATTTTGCCATTTTTACCCCCTCACCCACAGGCGCCCTTCTTTTAAGGGAACGCTGTGCTTTCTGTTTTTCCATTTTACATTTCGATCACGTGTCTTTTCAAACCAGTATTCTTTAAAACCTGCGGAAATAGCCAGTCTCCCCAGCCATTCATCGACCGGGACATAAATCCCGTAAGGTGCGGAATCACCGATTACAAAGCAGGTCAGGGAACCATCCTTGCAGACGCGGCGGAGGTTCTTCCAGATTTTAGCGAGATCCAGAAAATAAAGCGCGATCATGGTATGATAGTTCTTTTTGCCGCCGTGGAGCTCCTTCTCGGCGTCTAACTGCCTGCAGACGTCCAGTATTTCCTCATAGATCGGTTTAAGCAGCGGTGACTTCAAAAATTCATAAGTATCTTTGCGCTCGCGGGAAACCATCTGTGAACAGGAGCGGACGAGATTTGGCCGTATCTTCTTCTGCAAATCCCCCCAGCCCTTGATTTCCCCGAGTACGGACAGCTCCAGACGGGTCGCGTCGGCATAATCATAATTATTCGCATACGGGGGAGAAGTGATAATCAGATCTACGCTGTCAGCAGGGACGTCAGAATCCTCCCTTGCATCCTGAAATAACAGATTTGCTTTGGATTCATGGGAATGGGCCTGCATATACTGCATGTCCCCGCACATGATGTCTGTCTGTTTCTGAAAGGCTTCATATGCATCCGCGACCCTTGCCTTTGTTTTATTGGGTAGCACATACTGCCATGTGGCGGTTCCGGCATGAGAAGCGCTGCGCAGGATTGAAATAAAATTCATCCATGCCAGAAGATATTCATCTGTATCATCCTTATTGATTTCCAGTGCTTTTCTCAAATAATTTATTTTTTTCAGATTATCGATATCATAGCTCTTATAAACGATATCAGGATAAGTATACATCTTGGTCTTTAAATGCTTCGCACAATCCAGTATCTTATCGGCCTCGCGGATGAACAGATCCGTGTCGGCAGGCCATGATAGCTTGGCTTTTGCTACTTTATAAACAAACGGGTGTCCTTCATATCCAATGGAAGAGATCCCCATTTTATCACATACTAATAGTGTTGTTCCGGAACCGGCAAACGGGTCCATAACGGTGACGGCATCTTTCGAAAGCTGGCTGGAGGCCAGATATTCATGAATCATACTTTCAACCCACTCTGCTGAGAAACCGGCTGAATAGCGGTACCACCTGTGGAGCGGAAGGGACATATTATCGATGAAAGTTGAAGTGCTGTCTTTTTGAATGCTGTTAGCCATCGTTGTTTCCTTTCATTTTTGGTCTGAAATTACAGTATAACACAAAATTTAATCCCGAAGGGTTCCTGATAGAATTTCCAGCATTTTTTTAATCTTTTCATGGAGGACGCCTACTTTATGTTATCGACCTATATTGTAACAAATAATCGCAAAAAAGTACAGAATTTGCTTTTTTCAAGCTTGACAAAAATTTTGTGATCATGTATATTTATACACATAAATTGAACAGGGGAGCTTATAGATAGGCTGAGAGGAAGTTGTGAACTTCGACCCATATACCTGATTTGGATAATGCCAACGTAGGAACGGAAGTAAGTAATATTACGGGAAGTGCCTGAGGCATTTCCCGTTTTTGCGTTTTTGGCTTTAAATTACATAAGCAGTACCGACGAGAGTGAATGAGAGTTCATGAAGGGGTGCACCACCGCGGGTGTATTTCTTTTGTGAACTCTTTTTCCATTATAAAAGAAATATGAAAATGATCGAGAGGAGGAAATGATATGCTGAAAGTAAACGGAAAGGACAGGATGTTTACGGCCGGAATAACCGTGATGGACCTGCTTAGGGAAATGGAATACCCGGCGGAACGTGTAGCCGTTGAAAGAAACGGGGATATCGTGCCGAAGAGATGTTTTTCCGAGGTCTGTCTGGTGGACGGGGATACGATCGAGGTTGTAAGTTTTGTGGGAGGGGGCTGATTATATGCTGACATTCGAAGAAATAGAAGCGGCGCTTATCCAGCGGCATACAGAGGAAATACAGAAAAAACTGAAGACTGCGAAAGTGGCGGTGGCCGGGCTTGGCGGACTCGGCTCCAATGTGGCCTTTGCGCTGGCAAGGATCGGCGCCGGGCACCTGCACCTGATTGATTTTGACCGGGTGGATATCACCAATCTTAACCGGCAGCAGTATTTTATCCGGCATATCGGCCTGTTCAAAACAGAGGCATTAAAACAGGAGCTGGAGGAAATCAATCCGTATCTGGATATTAGGACAGATTGTGTGAAAGTGACGCCGGAGAATCTGACAGAGCTGTTTCAGGAGGAAGATATTGTCTGTGAGGCGTTCGATGAACCGGAGGCAAAAGCAATGCTGGTCAACGGGATTCTGGAGCATTTTCCGGACAAGTTTCTCGTAGCGGCATCCGGCATGGCGGGATATGGCGGCAGCAATGCGATTCATACGAGGAAGATTACAGAACATTTTTACCTGTGCGGGGATGAGACCGCAGAATCCGCGCCCGGAAATGGGCTGATGGCGCCCAGAGTGGCACTCTGCGCCGCCCATGAAGCAAATCTGATCACAGAATTGATTATAGGAGGAAAAGAATAATGGAACGAAAAGACACACTGGTCATCGGGGGACATAGTTTTGAATCACGTTTTATCTTAGGTTCGGGCAAATATTCACTGGAACTGATACAGGCGGCTGTGGAAAAGGCCGGGGCACAGATTATTACACTGGCCCTGCGCCGGGCAAATGAGGGAGGAATGGCAAATATTCTGGATTACATACCGGAAAATGTAACGCTCCTTCCGAATACTTCAGGAGCCCGGAATGCTGAGGAGGCAGTGCGGATAGCCCGTCTGTCCAGAGAAATCGGGTGCGGAGATTTCGTGAAGATAGAAGTGATCCATGATTCCAAGTATCTGCTTCCCGACAATTACGAGACAATCAAGGCGACGGGAATCCTGGCAAAGGAAGGGTTTATTGTAATGCCTTATATGTACCCGGATCTGAATGCGGCGAGGGACCTCGTAAATGCCGGTGCGGCCTGTATCATGCCTCTGGGTTCACCGATCGGTTCTAACAAGGGGCTCTGTACAAAAGAGTTTATCCAGATTCTGATCAATGAAATTGACCTTCCGGTCATCGTGGATGCCGGCATAGGAAAACCTTCACAGGCCTGTGAAGCAATGGAAATGGGCGCGGCAGCGGTCATGGCGAATACGGCGATCGCGACTGCCGGAGATATCCCTGCAATGGCCGAAGCCTTTAAAAAGGCAGTGGAAGCCGGGCGCAGTGCATATCTTTCAGGGCTGGGCCGTGTACTGGACCAGGGGGCAAGCGCCTCATCACCGCTTACCGGGTTTCTGGCAGAATAGGAGGAGAAATGAGCAAAGAGAATCATGTAAATGAAAGTATTTTAAATGCTGAAATCAAGGAGTGGCAGAAGAAAAACCGGATCGACCATATGACCTATCTCCCGGGGATGGAAGTAATCGAATCGGAAATTCAGGAACAGGTATTATCTGCCATGAATACATACGATTACAACAAGTATACAGAAGCGGATGTCCGGCGTGCATTGGCACGCGACAGCCGCACACCGGAGGATTTTGCGGCGCTTCTATCCCCTGCGGCGCTGCCCCTTTTGGAGGAACTCGCACAGTGTGCAAGAATAGAGACGAGGAAGCATTTCGGAAACGGTGTAAATATGTTTACCCCTGTCTACATAGCCAATTACTGTGAAAATTTCTGCATTTACTGCGGGTTTAACTGTCATAACAAGATTAACCGGGCACAGCTTGGCGAGGAAGAGATCGAGAAGGAGATGAAGGCGGTTGCAGAAAGCGGGCTTGAGGAAGTCCTGATCCTGACAGGGGAGAGCAGGGCAAAATCCAGTGTGGAATATATCGGAAAGGCCTGTGAAATTGCACGAAAATATTTTAACGTCATCGGTCTGGAGATATATCCCGTGAATTCGGATGAATACGCTTATCTCCACAAATGCGGTGCTGATTACGTGACAGTATTTCAGGAAACCTACAATGCAGAAAAATATGAGACACTCCACCTGGCCGGGCATAAGAGAATCTTCCCGTACAGGCTGAATGCACAGGAGCGTGCACTCAGAGGCGGGATGCGGGGCGTTGGTTTTGCGGCGCTGCTCGGACTGGACGATTTCCGCAAAGACGCATTTGCGACGGGAATGCATGCCTGCCTGCTCCAGAGAAAATATCCGCACGCCGAAATCGCATTTTCCTGCCCGCGGCTGCGCCCGATTATCAATAACGAGAAGATCAATCCGATGGATGTCCATGAACCGCAGCTCCTTCAGGTAGTTACGGCCTACAGACTGTTTATGCCATATTCGAGCATAACGGTTTCGACAAGGGAATGTGCACGGGTAAGGAACAATCTTGTCAATATTGCGGCCACGAAGATTTCCGCCGGCGTCAGCACGGGAATCGGCGAACACGTGGAAGACATCGAAGAGAAGGGCGATGACCAGTTTGAAATATCGGACGGGCGTTCGGTGGAGGAGGTCTATCAGGATCTGCTTGATCTGGATCTGCAGCCGGTCATGAAGGATTATCTGTATGTGTAGGGGGGAAGATTGTTATAAAAATATCATCGCGGTTACAAACAGAAATTTATGTAACCGCCCTTACATGGAGCAAATCGAAAGAATCTGCTCCAGGCATCCGAAAGCGGTGCTGGTCAGAGAAAAAGATTTGCCTGTGGATGAGTATGCCCGGCTTCTGGCACAGGTGCAGGAAATCTGTCTCAGATATGGCGTGCAATGCATTGCACATACTTATACATATGCGGCTGTACAATGCGGAATTGATGTGATTCATTATCCCCTGAATCTTCTGCAGGATGAGATGCTTCACCACGTATCTAAGAAAAAAATAGTTCATATAAGGAAGAAGGGAGCTTCGGTACATTCCGTTGAAGAGGCACTTCTGGCAGAAGCGCTGGGAGCAGATTACCTTACGGCAGGACATATTTTTGAGACCGGATGCAAACCGGGAGCAGCACCCCGTGGGAAAGATTTTTTACGTTCCGTCTGCACAGCCGTGAAGATTCCGGTCTACGCGATCGGCGGGATGAGCGCGTCGGAAAAATGCGTGGAAAGTATGGTTTTATGCGGCGCAGCAGGCATATGTGTGATGTCAGAATGTATGCAATGGTAAAAGTGCACAAAATTTATTTTTGTAATTATTAGACAAAAAAATGTCAAAAATGTTGGAAACCCCCGTAAAATCAAAGGACTCCGTTAAAAATTTCACTAATAAAATTTCTATTAAATTTTTATAAATTCTGTGCAATTCCACATATTGAATTGTTGGCAAATATACTATATTATTTTAGTGAATAGGTAAAATAAATAGATTTATAGAATCACACTATAATCTAAGAACAGGGGGATCAGCCATTGGAAGCATTGGGAGAAATTGTTGTAAAGGTGAATGATTTTCTGACGAGCTATTTATTGATCGTAGTACTCGTCGGAGCAGGAGTCTGGTTTACAGTCAGACTGGGATTTGTTCAGATCAGAGGGTTCAAAGAGGGCTGGAACCGGACATTTGGGGGCCTGTTCAAAAAGCAGGGAGCAGCCGGGGCAGACGGTATGTCATCTTTCCAGGCACTGGCAACAGCAATTGCTGCACAGGTAGGTACAGGTAACCTGGCAGGAGCGGCAACAGCAATTGCAGTCGGAGGTCCGGGAGCGATCTTCTGGATGTGGGTCAGCGCATTCTTTGGAATGGCAACGATCTATGCAGAGGCCATGATGGCACAGAAGTACAAAGTTGTCGGAAAAGACGGCGTGGTTACCGGCGGTCCGGTATACTACATAAAGGCAGCCTTTAACAACAATATGTTCGGTAAGATACTTGCCGGGATCTTTGCAGTTTTAATTATTTTTGCATTAGGCTTCATGGGAAATGCGGTACAGGCCAACTCCATCGGAGACGCATTCAACGGAGCATTTGGTATCAATCCTGTTATCGTAGGCGTGATTGTTGCCATCCTTGCATTCCTGATTTTTGCAGGAGGTATCAAACGTATCGCTTCTGTAACAGAAAAAGTCGTACCAATTATGGCATTGTTCTATATCATTGGTTCACTTATCGTAATTTTTGCTAACTTCAAGAATATTCCGCTTGCATTTGAAGAAATCTTTGTAGGTGCATTTGCTCCTCAGGCAATCGGCGGCGGTGTACTTGGGGCAACAATCCAGAGAGCAATGCAGAAAGGTGTTGCGCGTGGACTGTTCTCAAATGAAGCAGGTATGGGTTCCACACCTCATGCACATGCAATTGCAAAAGTAGATCATCCGGCAGAGCAGGGCTTTGTAGCAATGATGGGAGTCTTCATTGATACATTCGTTATCCTTACATTAACAGCACTTGTTATCATCACAACACGCTCGGTAACACCAGATGGTTCTTTAACAGGAACAGCGCTGACACAGGCAGGATTTACAGCAGTATTCGGTAAATTCGGATCAATCTTTATCGCGATTTGTATGTTCTTCTTTGCATTCTCTACCATTATTGGATGGTATTTCTTTGGAGAAGCAAATATAAAATACTTATTCGGACCGAAAGCCGTAAAGATTTACACAGTTCTGGTATGTGTATGTGTAGTACTTGGTTCTGTTGCAAAGGTAAGCCTTGTATGGGATATGGCAGACTGCTTTAACAGTATGATGGTTATTCCGAATATCATCGGCCTTGTATTCTTAAGTAAGGTAGTTAAGAGCGTACATGACGACTACTATAATAACTTCAGAAAGAACAAATTAAAGAAATAACTACCCTGCGTGAGATCGAAAGGTCTCACGCTTTTTCGTTTTTCAACAGAATTGATCTTACAAGAAGAGGAATATTTTTACAAAAAAAGCCCACACTAAAGAAAAAATGAAAGAAGGTATTATGTGTGGGAGAACAGACGGTAAAACTATTGAATGAATGCAGCAAAGGCTGTAAAATGGGAATCGACAGCATCGAACAGGTCAGGAAGTTCATCACGGAAGATGCAGAATTGGAGAAAGTAATCGGGCATTATGATGAAAAATACAAGAGGCTGGACGAAGAAACCGTACAGCAGCTCCGTAAATGCGGGGAACCCGAAAAAGAACCACCCATAATGGCGGAAGCCTTTTCCTGGATGACGACAGAGATGAAACTTATGGTCAAGGGTAACCGCAGAGAGGTGGCAAAACTCATGATAGATGGCTGCAGCATGGGAATCAAATCAATTAGCGAGGCCCTCAACAGCAATACGGAGGCGGAAGAACCGGCGAAGTCCATAGCAAAAAAATTAGTCAAAGCCCTTGAAGATTTCATGAAGGATATGAAGCCGTTTTTGTAGCTTCGTCTCTGATTTCCCTGAAAGCTCTTGACGAAGCTATTTTGGTAAGCATATAATAATAGAAACGAAAACCCAACATGCCACTTTATCAAGCGGACTACGTTGGGTCTTTTCCTTATTTTGATACTATAATGAAGTCGATTATTATGCAGGAGGATACAAGAGATGAAGAGAATGACATTGGGAACCAGCAGTCTGGAAGTTCCGGTAATCGCGGCGGGATGCATGAGAATTAATGCTCTGGATGAGGAAGGCCTGGAGAATTATATCAATAAATGCATGGAACTTGGCATGAACTTCTTTGAACATGCAGATATTTACGGCAGCGGAAAATGTGAGACGCTGTTTGCAGAAGCATTTGAACATACAGAGTTCAGACGCGAGGATATTATCCTCCAGTCCAAATGCGGAATCGTGCCTGGTGTTATGTATGACTTTTCCAAGGAACATATTATTAAATCCGTAGAAAACAGCCTGAAAAGACTGAACACAGATTTTCTGGATGTTCTGGTGCTCCACCGTCCGGATGCCCTTGTAGAGCCAGAGGAGGTTGCGGAAGCATTTGACCTTCTAAACGCATCAGGGAAGGTCAGAAACTTTGGTGTATCGAATCACAAGCCGATGCAGATAGAATTGCTGAAGAAGTATGTCAAGCAGGACATTGTGACAGACCAGCTTCAGATGAGTATTCCATTTTCCAATATGATCGCCAACGGTCTGGAAGTGAACATGCTGACAGACGGGGCAGTAGACCGTGACGGCAGTGTTCTGGACTACTGCAGGCTGAAAGATATGACGATTCAGGCATGGTCACCATTCCAGTATGGATTCTTTGAAGGCGTGTTTATCGGCAGCAGCAAGTATCCGGAACTGAACCAGCAGCTGGAGGATCTGGCTGAGCGTTATGATGCCACACCAACTACAATAGCAACAGCATGGATATTAAGACATCCGGCCCATGTTCAGATGATCGCAGGGACAACCAACCTGAACAGGCTGGAAGAGATCGCACAGGGAAGCGAAATAAACCTGACGCGGGAAGAGTGGTATCAGATTTATTTGAGTGCGGGGCATATACTGCCTTAGGTTTCGAATAGAGTCCGCCCGGCGTAACCGGGGAAGGGGCTTATGGGAATACGGGTTTTGACGAAAAGCAGCCCTATATGAAAACGAGCGGGAAATGGCGGCACCGCCGGCATGCGAGTAAACGCTGGATGCGTTTACTCTGTAGGCCGGCTTGAAATCAGGCTTTGTAAGCCTGATTTCAGCCTTCATTTCCCGCTCGTTTTCATTTAGGGCTGCTAATCATCAAAAGACGCATTCCCATAAGCCTCTTCCCCGGTTACTCCGGGCTGCTTTATTCGAATCGGAAGGTAGTGACTCAAATGAGAAATGATTCCTATTTATCTGTGATTTCGCTGTGCAGTTCCTGTAAGGATTTTACATCCCCGTTGCCGTGTTCTTTCACGTACTTGATTCCTTTGGCTGTGGCTCTTGCGGCTGCCATTGTGGTCATGTATGGGATTTTTCCTTTGATTGCTGCTTTTCTTAAGTAACTGTCATCGTGGGCGCTGTCTTTTCCTACCGGTGTGTTGACGATGAGGTCTATCTTTCCGTTGGTGATCAGGTCCAGGATGTTTGGTCTGCCTTCGTAGAGTTTCTTTACTTTCTCAGCTTCGATTCCGTTTTCACGGATCAGGTCGTAGGTCGTTCCTGTCGCTACAATTTTAAATCCGTCTTCAGCAAAGCTTTTTGCGATCTCTACAACTTCTGGTTTGTCCTTGCGGCTTACGGAGATCAGTACAGTTCCTGACAGCGGGAGTTTTGTCTGGGTTGCTTCCTGAGCCTTGTAGAAGGCTTCACCGTAGGAGGCAGAGAGTCCTAACACTTCTCCTGTGGAACGCATTTCAGGTCCGAGTACCGGGTCTACTTCCTGGAACATGTTGAACGGGAATACGGCCTCTTTGACACCGTAGTTCGGGATGTTCTGTTCCTTTAATGACGGCACCGGAGACGGTCTTCCTGTAATTTCGGAAGTGATAATGTCGGTAGCGAGCGGCACCATGCGGATGTTGCAGACCTTGGATACAAGCGGCACGGTTCTGGATGCACGTGGGTTAGCCTCCAGTACATATACTTTTCCATTCTCGATTGCGTACTGCATGTTCATGAGGCCCTTGACATGCATTTCTTCTGCAATTTTTCTTGTATATTCTTTGATCGTTTTTACATTTTCTTCTGAAATGTGTACAGAAGGGATGATACATGCGGAGTCACCGGAGTGTACGCCGGCAAGCTCGATATGCTCCATAACTGCAGGAACGAATGCATGTGTTCCGTCACTGATTGCATCTGCTTCACACTCCATTGCGTGATTCAGGAAACGGTCGATCAGGATCGGGCGGTCAGGTGTAACGCCTACCGCAGTCTGCATGTAGTTGGACATACTTTCATCATCATACACAACTTCCATTCCACGTCCGCCTAATACATAGGACGGGCGAACCATAACCGGGTAGCCGATTTCCTTTGCGATATTGATTGCTTCGTCTACGTTAACAGCCATTCCGGATTCCGGCATCGGGATTTCCAGTTTTTCCATCATTGCACGGAACAGGTCACGGTCTTCTGCAAGGTCGATGACAGACGGTGCGGTTCCCAGAATCTTCACGCCGTTCTTTTCTAGGTCTGCCGCAAGGTTCAGTGGTGTCTGCCCGCCAAACTGCGCGATGACACCGACCGGTTTTTCTTTCTTATAGATACTTAAGACGTCTTCCAGAGTCAGAGGCTCGAAGTAAAGCTTGTCTGAGGTATCGTAGTCTGTGGAAACTGTTTCCGGGTTGCAGTTTACGATAATCGTCTCAAAGCCAAGTTTCTTTAATGCAAGTGATGCATGTACACAGCAGTAATCGAACTCGATTCCCTGTCCGATACGGTTTGGACCTCCGCCCAGAATCATGATCTTCGGCTTGTCTTCGTTTACCGGGTTTTTATCTTCTGCATTGTAGGTGGAGTAGTAGTAAGCACTGTCCGGTGTGCCGCTAACGTGAACGCCTTCCCATGCCTCTTCCACGCCGATCTCAATGCGGCGGTTTCTGATATCATCTTCCGGAATCTCCAGAATCTGGCTTAAATATTTATCGGAGAATCCGTCTTTCTTTGCGGAAGCCAGCAGTTCATCTGAAGGGAGGTGTCCTTTTTCTTTTGCGACAGCTTCCTCTTCCTCAACCAGTTCTTTCATCTGTGTAATGAACCATTCCTTCACTTTTGTGATCCCGTGGATTTCTTCCACAGATGCACCCTTACGGAGTGCCTCATACATAATGAAATGGCGCTCGCTGGATGGCGTGATCAGGAGATGGAGGAGTTCTTCTTTTGTTTTGGAAGCGAAGTCTTTTGCATAGCCAAGTCCGTAACGTCCGGTTTCCAGACTGCGGATTGCTTTCTGGAAAGCTTCTTTATATGTCTTTCCGATGCTCATAACTTCACCGACTGCACGCATCTGTGTCCCGAGTTTGTCCTCGACGCCTTTGAACTTTTCAAATGCCCAGCGTGCGAATTTGATGACTACATAATCTCCGTCAGGAACGTACTTATCCAGGGTACCGTATTTGCCGCACGGGATATCTTTTAAGGTCAGTCCGGTAGCAAGCATAGCGGAGACAAGTGCGATTGGGAAACCAGTTGCTTTGGAAGCAAGGGCGGAGGAACGTGAGGTTCTCGGGTTAATTTCAATGACGATGATTCTGTCGCTCACCGGATCGTGTGCAAACTGTACGTTTGTACCGCCGATTACCTGTACGGATTCCACGATCTTGTAGGCCTGTTCCTGAAGACGTTTCTGGCACTCTTCAGAGATTGTCAGCATCGGCGCGGAACAGAAGGAATCACCGGTATGCACTCCGAGCGGGTCGATGTTTTCGATGAAGCAGACGGTGATCATGTTGTTATCTTTGTCGCGGACAATCTCAAGCTCCAGCTCTTCCCAGCCAAGGATCGATTCTTCCACCAGTACTTGTCCGACAAGGCTGGCCTGGAGACCGCGTGCACATACGGTCCTTAATTCATCCCTGTTATAAACAAGTCCGCCGCCGGCGCCGCCCATCGTGTATGCGGGGCGCAGAACAACCGGGTATCCAAGTTCGTCAGCGATTGCAAGTGCTTCCTCAACGGTATAGGCAACTTCACTTCTTGCCATTTCGATACCAAGTTCATTCATGGCTTTTTTAAATTCGATACGGTCTTCCCCGCGTTCAATGGCATCTACCTGAACACCGATAACCTCTACGTCGTATTTTTCCAGAATACCTGCCGAAGCAAGCTCCGAACATAAATTCAGTCCGGACTGGCCGCCAAGGTTCGGGAGCAGCGCGTCAGGACGTTCCTTTGCGATAATCTGTTCCAGTCTCTCCACGTTCAGCGGTTCGATGTAGGTAACATCTGCTGTTTCCGGGTCCGTCATAATAGTCGCGGGATTGGAGTTCACCAAAACGATTTCATAACCTAAATTTCTGAGTGCCTTACAAGCCTGGGTGCCGGAGTAGTCAAACTCACATGCCTGCCCGATGATGATCGGGCCTGACCCGATGATAAGTACTTTGTGAATGTCTGTTCTCTGTGACATACTTTGTCCTCCTATTTATTTTAAATTTATGAATTGGCATAACCTGTCAAATAACATTATAGTAGACAAGGGCAGTGGAAGTAAAGAAAATTATCGCGAAGATGAGCGTATATTGTAAAAAAATGTCTAAATATGAAAAGCATATAAAGGCCTGTAATAATTCTTAATAAGCAGATATAATAAATATAGAAGAAACAGGATCACTTATCCTGAAATACAAAATAAAAATATAAATCCCCACTTGACTTTGACGCTGCGTCAACTGGTATATTCGAATTACGGCAGGAGGTAAGACTTATGGAATACAGTATCAGACAGGTATCGGAAATCGCGGGTATCAGTGCACGTACCCTGCGTTACTACGACAGCATCGGATTATTGAAGCCGGCAGGTGTCCGGGAATCGGGATACCGTTACTACGGGGAGCGGGAACTGGAGCTGCTGCAGCAGATTTTATTTTACCGTGAACGCGGGCTTAAGCTGGAACAGATTGCAGAGATTCTGTATGGTGACAATTTCGATATCATGGATGCTCTCCATGAACATCTTGAGGAGCTTGAAAAACAGCAGCTTAGGATCAACAGTATGATAACTGCCGTGAAGAAGACGATCTCGTCAATGAAGGGAGAAATTACGATGAGCAATCAGGAAAAATTCGAAGCATTCAAAAGGGATGCTGTTATGAAAAACGAGGAGGCTTATGGTCAGGAGATCAGAAGCAGATACGGGGATGCAGAAGTGGATGGATCAAATCAGAAACTGTTGAATATGACAGAAGAGGAATATGAAGACTTTCAGAGGCTGGAAAAAGAGATTTGTGAAAGTTTGAATGCGGCCGTACGGACTGAGGAAGAACCCGAGAGCGAAGCAGGAAAAAGAATTGCCGGGCTTCATAAGGAATGGCTGTGTATGATCTGGAAGAAATATTCCGTACAGGCACATATTGGTGTGGTGCAGATGTACACGGCAGATGAACGGTTTACGAAATATTATGACAGTGACGTACCGGGCTGTGCAGGATTCTTAAAGGCAGCAGTTGAATACTGGGCCGCAAAATTGTCATAGGGTATGAAAAAGGGGATGCCTTCACATAAGAAGCGCATTCCCTTTTCGGGGTGTTTATTTATACATCCAGTATTTTTCCATCGGTAGTGAATGTGACAACCTGCCACGGGATCATTTTTTTACTGTTAATCAGCGCAGTTTTCACAGCCTGCTCAAGTCCGCCGCAGCAAGGGACTTCCATGCGTGCGACGGTGACACTCTGAAAATGGTTATGGGTCAGGATTTCGGTCAGTTTTTCTGCATAATCCACCGCGTCAAGTTTCGGACAGCCCACCAGTGTGATTTTCCCGCGCATGAAATCTTTGTGGAAGTTTGCATAAGCGTAGGCGGTGCAGTCGGCAGCAATCAGAAGCTTCGCATCTTCAAAATAAGGGGCTGTGACAGGGGCAAGCCTGATCTGTACCGGCCATTGACGCAGCTGGCCATCCGTTTTTTCTTCCTGATGCTTTTTTACAGCATCGGCATCATAGGCAGCGGCCTTGCGCTCTACAAAACTGATGGCATTGGCGGGGCAGACCGGAAGGCAGTCCCCCAGTCCGTCACAATAATCGTCCCTCATGAGACGGGCTTTGCCGTCAACCATTTCGATTGCACCTTCGTGACAGGCTTCGGCACACAGACCGCAGCCGTTACACTTTTCTTCGTTGATTTCTATAATTTTTCGTATCATTTTGAATCCTCCTGGTTTTCTACAAGCATTTCTACAAGCATTCATACCCACAGTCTGATGCAGGACTTTGACTTGATATACGTATTGTACTATACTTTAAAATATAATCATGTTGTTAAAACAACGAAATTAGAAAAAGATTGTATAGGTGAAAAAAATGGATTATCAGTTTATTGCGGATACAGAATTATTTAAGGGATGCACAAAGCAGGAGGCAGAAGAGATGCTGGGGTGCCTGGGGGCGCAGGAAAAATCTTTTCCGAAGGAGTACACCATCTTTCATGCGGGGCAGGCCATACACAAAATGGGACTGCTGCTGTCAGGCGGGATTCACATTGTGAGGACAGATGTGTGGGGGAACCAGAACATTATCGGGAATATAATGCCGGGGGAGGTGTTTGCGGAGACTTATGCCTGTATATCTGAAGAGCCGATGTTCGCGGATGTGATTGCGGTCAGGCCATCGGAAGTCCTGTTTCTGGATGTATGGAAGGTTATGAGCACATGTGCTTCCTCGTGCAGCCACCATCAGCGTCTGATTAGGAATCTGGTGACGATCATGGCGTCGAAGAACCTGAATCTGACGCAGAAGATCAATCATATTACACCGAAAACGATCAGGGAGAGGCTTTTGTCCTATTTGTCACAGGAGGCCCTGCGCCAGGGAGGACAAAGTGTGGTGATACCATTCAACCGGCAGCAGCTGGCCGACTATCTGTCAGTGGAACGAAGCGCCTTGTCGGCGGAACTGTCCAGAATGCAGAAGGATGGGCTGCTGACGTATAAGAAAAATCAGTTTAGGCTGGAAACCCGGTCCGAAGAGTAACGCTTCTTGTACAACACGTGAAAACAGGCTATAATATAAAACAGAGTGTGCTTTTTTCAAAAAGCACGAAAAAAGTATGATGTAAAAACAGGAGGCAGGTATGGATTTAAAATCAATAGGCCTTACCGGTATCGGCAATGCCAGACAGCTCGGCGGCTATACCGGGGCGGATTCAAGGCGCATTAAAAAGGACGTACTGCTGCGCACGGGAAAATTGGCGGATGCTAAAGAAGGGGATCTGGACCGTCTGAAGAATGTATATCACCTGACGGAAGTGGTAGATTTCAGGACAACATTTGAGAGAGAGGCGGCGCCTGACCCTGAGATTGAGGGTGTGTGCAGCTACCACTTTGGTATTCTTGACGAATCAGCGAAAGAGAATCAGGGAATGGCGGCGGCTGCGGCAGGAGGTGCGTTTCCGCTGGAAAAGGTGATGGGGTTCATTACGAGCGGTGCGATGGAGAATATGTATGTAGATATTGCACTAAGCCCGGTATCACAGAAAGGATATTCTAACTTTTTTGAGGTCCTTCTCAATCATGGGGAGGGAGCCATTCTGTGGCATTGTACAGCAGGAAAAGACAGGGCGGGATTTGGTTCTGTATTGATTTTGTCTGCATTGGGCGTAGACAGGGAAACAATTCTGGAAGACTACATACTTACGAACCAGTATTACCGCGAAAACATTGAGCAGTTAGAACAGTTTATCCGAAGCAAAGGGCTCCCAGAAGAGGCCGTAAAAGCGGCGAAGTCAATGGCCGGGGCAGAACAGGCATATCTGGAAAAAGCACTGGATACGATTGATAAAAACTACGGGTCGATGGATGCTTATCTGGAAAACCAGCTTGGGCTTTCTGTTGATAATAAACAAAAACTCCGGGATAAATATCTCGAAAAATGACAGACTGTTACTTTACGTCTGGAAGTTTAATGTGGTACACTGTATGCTGTCACGGGCTGTTACTGTGCAGACCCGTACTGTACTGATGAAAATTTGTTTTGAGAAGGAGAATAAAACATGGGTGGTTTTTTTGGTGTGGCGTCTAAGACTAACTGTACATTAGAGCTTTTCTACGGCGTGGACTACCATTCTCATCTGGGAACCAGAAGAGGTGGAATGGCAACATTTGGAGAAGACGGATTTCAAAGAGCGATTCACAATATTGAGAACTCACCGTTCCGTACCAAGTTTGATAAAGATGTGGAAGAATTAAGTGGAAATTTAGGGATCGGCTGTATTTCCGATTATGAGCCGCAGCCGCTTTTAATCCAGTCACATCTTGGAAGTTTTGCAATTACAACGGTCGGTAAGATTAACAATATGGATGAACTGCTGGATAAGGTATATGAGAACGGACACACTCATTTCCAGGAGATGAGCGGCGGCCAGATTAACGCTACGGAACTGATTGCATCCCTGATCTGTAAAGCTGACACGATTACCGCCGGAATACAATATGTACAGAAGATTGTAGACGGGTCGATGACTCTGCTTCTGATGACGCCGGAAGGACTATATGCGGCCAGAGACAGGTATGGCAGAACTCCGCTTGTAGTTGGCAAAAAAGAGGACGCATACTGTGTTTCCTTCGAAAATTTCGCATACATTAATCTTGGATACAGTGATTATAAAGAACTGGGACCTTCTGAGATCGTATTTATCACACCGGACGGTGTTGAGACGGTAAGCCCTCCGGGAGAAGAGATGAAAATGTGTTCTTTCCTATGGGTATATTATGGTTATCCCACGTCTTCTTACGAAGGGGTCAATGTAGAGGAGATGCGCTACAAATGTGGAAGTATGCTTGCAAAGCGTGATGCCGGCAGTGTAACACCCGATGTTGTTGCCGGGGTGCCTGATTCCGGAATCGCCCATGCGATTGGTTATGCCAATGAATCAGGGATCCCCTATGCCCGCCCGTTTATTAAATATACACCAACCTGGCCCCGTTCTTTCATGCCGACCAACCAGAGCCAGAGAAATCTGATTGCAAAGATGAAGCTGATCCCGGTTCAGGCACTGATTGAAAATAAAAAACTGCTTCTCATTGATGACTCTATCGTAAGAGGGACACAGTTAAGGGAGACGACGGAATTTCTTTACCAGAGCGGTGCAAAAGAAGTACATGTGCGTCCGGCATGCCCGCCGTTATTGTTTGGATGTAAATATTTGAATTTCTCCCGCTCTAAATCAGAACTGGACCTGATTACCAGAAGAATCATTGAAGAGCGTGAGGAGGAAGTAACACCTGAAATCCTGGCCGAGTATGCAGACCCATGCTGCAAGCGCTATGAGGAAATGGTGGAAGAAGTTCGCAGACGCCAGAATTTCACGAGCCTGCGCTATCACAGGCTGGATGACCTGGTGGAATCTATCGGGCTTCCGGCATGCAAGCTCTGTACGTACTGCTTTGACGGAAAAGAATAGGACCTGATTAAAATGGATATAAGAAAACTCCCGGCAGAACAGGCTCTGCGGGGAGTTTTTTGCGGGAAAGGAACACGGACTATGCTTCTACAAATCCGCTGATATCACCATATGTGTAGTAAGCCTTCCCCTCTTCAGGTTTCAGATATACACAAAGCTTCCCGGCAGCCGAAAGCTCGGTTCCTTCAGCTTTGCATTTTTCCCTGATCTTGTCTATAATCTCCCTCTCCAGATATTCCTGATTCTGATATTGGATGAAGAAGTCTGTCTGCATGCAGGCCTTCGGATTGACGGATGGTGCCGGTTCAGATACTGGTGCGGCAAGTGTTGCGCCTGCATTGCCTGAGGTTACGTCACTTTGTCTCTTCAGTTTTTTCTTATCGATTCTTTTGCTCATCTTTCACTACTCCCTTTTCTATTATGTCTTATGGAATTATATTACTTTTATCAGGATAAGTCAAAGAAGCATTTGTCAAATTTCCATGAATCTGTATAGGAAATCGTGAAAAAATATAGTATAATAAAAAGAATATCAGAGCATAGCAGTATACGTCTGGAAGATGGCAGCTCTTTTACATGCTGAATAATTAATATGAGATGCCTTATGTTTTATGCAGGCGCGGAAGGATAAACAGGTGAATGATATGGTTGAAAAAGAAAAGATATATCCTCTGATTGTGGATGAAAGTGAAAATATAGCCTATATCTCTGATCCGGAAACATATGAAGTGATTTATCTGAATCAGGCTATGCGGGAAACTCTTGACCTGGCTTTGGGGGAAGATTATAAGGGCAGATATTGTTATGATCTCTTTCAGAACCGGAAAACCCCGTGCCCCTTTTGTACGAATGACCGCATAACAAAAGAGCGTTTTTATACATGGAAACATTATAATGAAAAACTGGGGAAATATTTTAAATTGCGTGATAAGCTTGTTGAGATCGACGGGAAGGATTACAGGCTGGAGATCTGCGTGGATATCACGGATAGTGAGGTACACAATAAAGATCTGGAGCGGCAGCTTTCTGCCGAGGAGACAGTTGTACAGTGTATTCATGCGCTTTCCGGGAATGAAGACATGGATGTGGCGATCCATAGTCTTCTGGAGATTATCGGGGGCTTTTACAGGGCAGAGCATGCATTTATCTATGAATGTAATTATTCTGAAAACACGGTGTCTAATACCTATGAATGGCACAGGAAAGATCTGATGTCCAGAAAGGAGAAACTTCAGGATATACCGATGGAGTATGTGGCCCAGTGGAAAGAGCATTTTGAGGAGGAAGAGGCGGTTTGTTTCCCAAAATACTGTGAAGAAGGGGAGGCCAGGCTGCCAGAGATACTTCAGGGGCTGGGCGTTAGGAGGCATATGGCGGCGCCGATCTGGGAGGAGACTTCTGAAAAGTATGGGGGTGAAAAGAAGATTGCCGGATTTATCGGTGTGGATAACCCGACGAAGGATATAGAACAGGTCAGCCTGCTTCATTCGGTTGCATTCTTTGTGAGTAATGATATTTACAAACGCCGGATGATTTATAAACTGAAGGATTTAAGCCATGTCGATGCGCTGACAGGATTGGGAAACCGGAATAGTTATCTGGAGAAAATCGAGGACCTGAAAGCTGCACACTTAAAGTCACTGGGCGTAGTATTCGTGGATATTAATGGTTTGAAGTATGCAAATGACCATTTTGGCCATCCATATGGAGATGAAATGATCCGGAGCGTGGCACAGGGGATACGGCGGTATTTCCCGGAATATTCCTACCGGATCGGTGGGGATGAGTTTATTGCATTGTATATAGACGGGACGAAGGAAGAATTTGAGGAGCGTCTGGACGGCCTGAGAGATTATGCGGAGGATGAATGTATCTGCGATTTCTCTATGGGGGTTAATTTTGGCAGGGGAAACGTCAATATTGAGGAACAGATTGGTTACAGCGACAGCATGATGTATGTGGAAAAGCAGGTCTATTATGGATCCGTACTGGATGGCAGGCGCCTGCAGCATAAAGCACTTGCCAGAAAACTGGTCCGTGACATCGAGGCAGGACGGTTTGAAATCTACCTCCAGCCGAAGATCAATCTGGAAACGGGCGCGATGGTCGGTGCAGAAGCACTGATGCGGCGTGAGGGCGAAGACGGAGAAATCCTTCTTCCGGATAAGTTTATTTCACTTTACGAAACGGAGGGCGTGATCCAGTATCTGGACTGCTATGCCTTCGAAGAAGTGTGTAAGCTGCTTCAGGAATGGATAAAAAGCGGGGGCACCCCGGTTCCGGTATCTGTTAATTTCTCACGGCTCAGCCTGATGGGAAGCCGCGTCGTGAACAGGCTTGCCGAGATCAGGGAACGGTATGAAGTACCGCCCGAGCTGCTCGTGATCGAAGTGACTGAGAGTGTCAGCCAGATGGAGCCAAGAGCCTTAAAGGGGCTGATGGAAGATTTTGAAAAGTACAAGTTTGTTGTATCACTTGATGACTATGGCTACCAGTATTCAAATCTGGCGATCCTTATTAACATGAATTTCGTGGAACTGAAGCTGGATAAAAGTCTGGTGGATGATCTGAAAAGTAATCCAAAGGCAAGGATTGTGGTTGAAAATTCGATTGATATGTGCAGGAGACTGAATCAGGTAATATCCACGGCAGAAGGTATTGAAAATGAAGACCAGCTAAATATCCTGAAAGAATTTCATTGTGATGTAGGGCAGGGGTACTTTTTTTCAGAACCGCTGCCCCGGGAAGTTTTTCTTGAGAAATTCGGGGGACACCACGTATTTTAGAAAAATACCGGGTGTCCTGCAAAAAAGGGCATGATTCAGACGTTCATCTGCTGAATCATCTTCATAAGCTCAATATCCTCTTCCTTTAATTTAATATTAGAGCTGTAATGTTTCCCTCCGGGAGATGTTACAGCTATTTCTATAATTGTGCCTTCCACAAGGGCATCCTGTGCAACCGCCTGTACAAACATTGGAAATTTCGGATGGTTACTGCGGAACTGGTCGATGCTGCTTTTGAACTTCTGGAGCATGGCAATCTGGTTCAGATTCATCTCTTTAACTCCTCTCTATATATTTTTGTTCAGGCATCTGAACAGTTATTAATATAAAACAATTTTCAGGGATTGGCAAGAGGGAAGGAGCGACACAGTCTGAAAAGGAACCCCCAGTGAAAGGCGCATGGAAAAAATAAGAAATACAAAAAAATTAAAAAAATTTTAAATTAGGTATTGCAATATAAAAAAAGGTATGGTATGATATCACTCGTGTCAGAGATGACGCGGGTGTAGTTCAATGGTAGAACACTAGCCTTCCAAGCTAGATACGTGGGTTCGATTCCCATCACCCGCTTATAAAGTACAGTCGGAATAATCCGGCTGTTTTTTTGTGCCCTTCTATGATATACTTGCTTTATACAGTTTAAAAGAAAAGAAAGAATATAGAGGAGGACATCATATGAATCAGGCGGCAATGTTTAAGCTGACGTACGGCTTATTTGTACTAACGGCAAAAGACGGGGAAAAGGACAACGGATGCATTATCAATACGGCGATGCAGGTGACGGCGGAGCCGAACAGGATCATTATTGTAGTTAACAAGCAGAACTATACGCACGACATGATTATGAAGACGAAGGAATTCAATGTTTCAATGATCGATACAGAGGCTGATTTTGAGCTCTTTAAACATTTCGGTTTCCAGAGCGGGAGAGATGTTGATAAGATGGCAGATTTCGCCTTTTCACGTGCAGCGAACGGGATCACTTATCCGGACAATATGGTGAACGGATATATTTCAGGAAAAGTGATTTCTGAAACAGATCTGGGAAGCCATACGATGTTCCTTGCGGATGTTACAGATGCGGAAATATTGTCCGACGCCGAATCGGTAACATATACTTATTACCACAAGAATATCAAGCCGGCTCCGCAGCCGGTGAAGAAAAAGGGGTGGATCTGCAAGATCTGTGGATATGTATATGAGGGGGAAGAACTTCCGGCCGATTTTATATGTCCAATCTGCAAGCACCCGGCCTCCGATTTTGAGCCAATACAATAGGAATAAAAGGTAATAGCCGCCCGGCCCTTAAATCTTACAATTTACAGGCAGAGCGGCTATCAGTATCTAGATAAAAAATTTCTTGAAATGTGTGTTGTGTCCTTTGGCCTTTTCAAGTATAATTATTTTATGTTTCAAAATCCGGCGTGATTCGACAAGGTGTGCCGGAATTCCATTTTGTCCAAATTGCGGACAGATATGGAAACAGAAAGTATAGTACAGCAAGAAAAGAGGAGTAACATGAATTGGACAGATAATGTAGTAATGCGGGCTTTGGGCAGACTTTGTGATTTTATGCTGCTGAATATTCTCTGGGTCGTATGTTCTATCCCGCTTGTGACGATAGGGGCATCGACCACGGCTCTTTATACAGTGATGCTGAAGGTCGTAAAGAATGAAGAAGGCTATATTGTAAAAGGGTTTCTGGGGGCTTTTAAAGAGAACTTTAAAAAGAGTACGCTTATCTGGCTGATTCTGGCCGTACTCGGTATCATAATCGGAATTGATTCCAGAGTGGCTGCAGGAATGTCGTCTACGATGAGGACCGTGTTCCAGAGTATTTTTATTATATTCAGCATTGTATGGCTCTGCGTAGTAATCTATGTGTTCCCGCTGACTGCCCGTTACGAGAACTCGATTCGGAATACATTTAAGAACGCCCTGATACTGTCAGTGGCAAAACTGCCTTATACACTGCTTATGCTCGTGATAACGGCGGGGCCTGTGATTCTGACATTTCTGAATACAAGTACCCTGATGATAGGGATTGCGCTTTGGATCGTGATAGGGGTGTCACTGGTCACATGGCTGAATTCTTATCTTATGCGCAAGGTCTTTGAGATCTTCCATAAGGATGAAGAAGAAAATTAAAAGAGAGGTTATTTTATCATGGGGAACAGAGAAAAGAAATTTAAGATGCAGATGACGAAAGATTCACTGTATGATTTTATGCTGCACCACTCCTATTCGGGATTAACCGGAATTTTTTCCATAGTTTTTTCCATTGCATTTTTGATAGCGGGGGTGGTGATGTATGCGGTTGGGAGAATCAGTATAAGCTGGATGATTGCACTGATCGTAATTGCCGCTGCAATGGCTTTTTCCACGCCGTTTCAGCTGAGGACCGATGCAGCAAGGCAGATGCGGAATAATCAGATTTACCGCGAGCCCGTTACATTTTCTGTTTCAGACCGGGGGATTGCTGTGATACAGAACAAGAATAAGAAGTTCTTTACATGGAAAGAGATCAGGAAGGTACGGATTACGAAAAAGGCAGCCGGTTTTTATTATGAGAGGCAGTATGCCCTTGTTATGACAAGAAAGGCGTTTGACGAGCAGGGCGTTTTGGAGATTGTACAGGCCAACATGCCGGAAAAGGATATTAAGATATTAAAATAAAGCAGGGATAAAGAACAAAAGGAGCCGCAGGGATGAATATTTTAGAGGAAAGAATTTTAAAAGACGGGATTGTGAAAGAAGGAAATGTACTGAAAGTCGACAGTTTCCTGAACCACCAGATGGACATCGATTTGTTTGACGAGATGGGGAAAGAGTTCAAGAGGCGTTTTGCGGATAAACCGATCAATAAAATTTTAACAATCGAGGCTTCGGGTATTGGCATCGCATGTGTCGTGGCACAGCATTTCCATGTTCCGGTTGTGTTTGCCAAGAAGGCAAAGAGCATCAATCTGGAAGGTGAGATGTATGTGGCCGAGGTGGAATCTTTTACTCATAAATGTAAGAACAATGTGATTGTGGCTCAGAAGTTCCTGTCACCGGATGACCATGTGCTGATTATCGATGACTTTCTTGCAAACGGGTGTGCATTGCAGGGACTGATCCAGATCGTACAGTCAGCCGGCGCCACGGTGGAAGGAATCGGGATCGCAGTGGAAAAGGGGTTCCAGACAGGCGGGCGCAGTATCCGTAATCTGGGATTCCAGCTGGAATCTCTGGCGATTGTGGAGAGTATGGACGCGAAGACAGGGAAGATTGTTTTCAGTGAACAGTAATATACAGAATCAGACAAGCACGAAGGGAGAAGTCATTATGGCCAGTAAAAATCAGGAACTTATTCATATGCTTAAGGATGTAAAGAAATCTCTTGTTTCAAAGGACCTCCGCGGGGAAGAGCTGGAAGAAATGGAAACTGCAGTGGGTAAATTGGAAGCGGTTGTCACTTATATTAATGATTGTACAGGCAGAGGGATTTATTTTGAGTAATCAGTTTCAAACACCTATATATGGGCTTGTCTTCGATATGGACGGGCTCATTTTCAATTCCGAGAGAGTCGTCCAGCGCTCCTGGGATTATGCGGGTGAAGTGCTGGGGTATGAAAGGTTCGGAGAACATATTTATAATACGATCGGGTTCAATGTGAAGCGGAGGGAAGCGTATTTCCGGGAGCATGTATGCCCGGACTTCCCGATGGACAGATTTTCTGTCCTGACACGTGAAAAGTACCACCAGATCGTGGACGAGGAAGGGCTGGAGGTAAAACCGGGAGCAGAAGAGCTTTTGAGATTTGCAAAGGAAGAGGGGTATAAGGCCGCTCTTGCAACTTCTTCCAGAAGGGCCCATGCCTCAAGCCTGATGGCAGAACACGGCCTTTTAAAGTATTTTGACGGTGCGGTTTACGGGGATATGGTTTCAGCCGGCAAACCAGACCCTGAAATTTACCAGAAGGCATGCGCCGGAATCGGTGTTGCCCCGGAGCATGCACTGGCACTGGAGGATGCCCCGTCGGGGATCCGTTCTGCCGTGGCTGCGGGAATGAGGGCTGTCATCATACCGGATCTGGTAGAGCCGGATCAGGAGATTCTGAACATGGCATGGCACAGGTATGATACGCTTTTGGATGTTCTTTCGCTGTTAAAGGAAGGAGAGACATGTTAAGGTCATATATCGCATTTGATTTGGAGACAACAGGGCTTCGCCCTGACCAGAATGAGATTATAGAGATCGGGGCGCTGAAAGTCCGGGACGGCAGGGTACAGGACCGTTTCATGGAGTTTGCATGCCCGAAGGAGGAGATATCACCCGTGATCACGAATCTGACGGGGATTACGAATGACATGGTATCCGGCGCAAGATGCAGCAAGGATGTGGTCCGGGATTTCCTCGATTTTTGTGAGGAGGATATCCTGATTGGGCATAACGTGATCTTTGATTATAGTTTCGTGAAGGTCTGCGCGCTTTCCCAAGGGCTTACTTTTGAAAGAGAAGGAATCGACACACTGAAAATTGCCCGCAAGGTGCATAAGGACATGGAGTCCAAAAGCCTTGGAAGCCTGTGTAACTATTACCATATCGACAATCAGGCTGCGCACCGGGCATATCATGACGCGCTGGCTACGGCGAAGCTTTACCAGACGCTGGCACACTATTTCGAGGAGAAGGAGCCTAAGCTGTTTCAGCCGGTAACCCTGAATTATAAACAGAAAAAGGAGACGGCTGCTACACCCAAGCAGATCGGATTCCTGAAACGCCTTATCCGCAACAATGGCGTGACTCTGGAATGGGATCCGGAGACGATTACAAAAAGTGAGGCATCCAGAATCATTGATGATATTTTAAATGGCGGGCGGAAATAAGAGTTCAGAAACAGGTTCATGGAAATTGAACATGTTTCTGAATTTTTTATTATATCCTGATTTACTGAATTTTCTTATAATGAACTCAACAGATACAACATAGGTTTTATCAAAAGGAGGAAGAAACTATGAAAAAGAAAAGATTGATTGCAGTTCTGTTGACAGCAGCAATGGCAGCGGGCCTTGTTGCAGGATGCGGCAGTAAAGGCGGGGAGGAAAAAGCCAAAACAGATGATAAGGGCGGCGGAAGCGGAAAGGTGTATTATCTGAACTTCAAGCCGGAGCAGGCAGACCAGTGGGTTGACCTCGCGAAGCAATATACAGATGAAACCGGGGTACAGGTAGACGTACAGACAGCAGCTTCTGGAACATACGAGTCACAGCTGAAATCTGAAATGGCCAAGGACGAAGCTCCTACGTTATTCCAGGTAAACGGTCCGGTAGGTCTGGCAACATGGAAAGACTACTGCTATGATCTTGCAGACAGTGATGTTTATAAAGATGTACAGAGCGATGATTATGTATTGAAGGAAGGCGATGAAGTTAAAGGAATCGCATATGTAATCGAGACTTACGGCATCATCTACAACAAAGCGCTGCTGAATAAATATTTTGAACTGCCAGATGCAGAAGTGAAATCGATTGATGACCTCAACAGCTTTGATGCTCTTAAGAAGGTTGCAGACGGCATTCAGGCACATAAGGATGATCTGGGCGTAGAAGGCGCGTTTACATCAGCAGGAATGGACTCTTCCTCTGACTGGAGATTCAAGACTCATCTGGCTAACCTGCCGATTTATTACGAATATAAGGATGAGGGAATCACATCTACAGATGCAATTAAAGGAACATATCTGGACAACTACAAAAATATCTGGGATCTCTATATCACAGATTCAACATGTGAACCAAACCTGATCTCTTCTAAGACAGGTGATGATGCGGCATCTGAGTTTGCACTCGGTGAGGCTGTATTCTATCAGAACGGTACATGGGCTTATAATGATATTAAAGACAATGAAGTAGCAGACGAAGACCTTGGAATGCTTCCAATCTACATCGGTGCAAAGGGCGAGGAAGATCAGGGACTCTGCACAGGTTCTGAAAACTACTGGTGTGTGAATAAGAATGCATCCGAAGAAGATATTCAGGCAACTCTGGACTTTATGAAATGGGTAGTTGAGAGCGATGCAGGACGCGAAGCTCTGTCAACTGAGATGGGATTCGTAACACCGTTTACTACTTTTGATGATTACCTTCCATCCAATCCGCTTGTAGAAGCAAACGACGAGTACACAAAAGCAGGCAAAACACCTGTAAGCTGGAATTTCACAACAATGCCTTCCGAAAACTGGAAGAATAATGTGGGAAGCGCTCTTCTGGAATACGCACAGGGAACCGGAGAATGGGATGCAGTGAAGACAGCATTCGTTGACGGCTGGGCTGAAGAATACAAGGCAGCAAACGAGTAGACCTGAAGAAATGGCATAGTAAAAAAGCTCCGGCAGTTCTGGCGGAGCTTTTTATCTAAGTGAGGAGTGAGAAGATGGAAAAAGCGATAAAGAAATATTTTCCGGTGTTTGTACTTCCTACACTGATTGCATTTACAATTGGATTCATAGCCCCGTTTTTGCTGGGAATCTATTTATCCTTTTGTAAGTTTACAACGGTGACGGACGGAACATTTGTCGGTTTGAAGAACTATGTTAAGATACTGGATGACCCGACCTTTCTGCATTCGATGTGGTATACGGCGCTGTTCACGGTTGCATCCGTGCTGCTTATAAACGTGCTTGCTTTTGCGGTGGCGCTTCTTCTGACAAAAGGAATTAAGGGGACGAATATCTTCCGTACAGTCTTCTTTATGCCGAACCTGATCGGTGGTATCGTGCTCGGGTATATCTGGCAGCTGCTGCTGAACGGTATTCTGGCAAAGTTTGAGCGGACACTGACATATTCATCCGTCTACGGGTTCTGGGGGCTGGTAATCCTGATGTGCTGGCAGCAGGTCGGATACATGATGATTATTTACATTTCTGGTATCCAGAACATACCGGGGGAACTGATCGAGGCGGCCAAGATTGACGGCGCAAGCCCACGGCAGATTTTAAAGAGCGTTACAATTCCTATGGTTATGCCGTCGATAACGATCTGTACATTCCTGACGCTGACAAACGGATTCAAGCTCTTTGACCAGAACCTGGCACTGACGAACGGTGCTCCGTCCAAGATGTCTGAACTGCTCGCCCTGAATATCTATAATACATTTTATGGAAGGACCGGGTATGAAGGCGTCGGACAGGCGAAAGCCGTTGTATTCTTCATCATTGTAGGCGTCATTGCAGTCTTACAGAATAAACTGACGAGGTCGAAGGAGGTGCAGCAGTAATGAATCCAAGAAAAACGAAACACGGATGGCTCTTGACCCTGATATTTACAATCATCAGCCTGCTGTACTTATATCCGATCGCGCTGGTTATTCTCAATTCTTTTAAGAAGAAGGCATATATCAGTAAATTCCCGTTTAAGATCCCGACGGACAATATGTTTGTAGGTCTGGAGAACTATGTACGCGGTATCGAAAAAACTGGTCTGCTCGAGGCATTCGGCTGGAGTTTGTTTATCACAATCGGATCGGTAGCTGTGATTATACTTTGCTGCTCAATGTGTGCATGGTATATCAGCAGAGTGCATACGAAGTTTACCAAGATCTTGTATCTGATGTGTCTGTTTGCGATGATCGTGCCGTTCCAGATGGAGATGTATACACTGTCCAAGATTGCAAACATGCTCAAACTGGGAAATCCCTGGGGGATTATTATTATCTATCTGGGATTCGGGGCGGGACTATCGGTTTTTATGTTTACCGGGTTCATGAAATCCATCCCGCTGGAGATCGAGGAAGCGGCAATGATGGACGGATGTACGCCGATCCAGACATTTTTCAGGATCGTTATGCCTGTCACGAAACCGACTTGTGTTACAGTCACCATCCTGCAGGCCATGTGGATCTGGAATGACTACCTTCTCCCGTCACTTGTACTGGATACAAGGAAGTATAAGACAATTCCGATCGCGGTGCAGTACTTAAAAGGCGGGTACGGCTCTGTAGATATGGGGGCAATGATGGGAACACTCGTACTGGCGATCGTGCCGATTATCATTTTCTATCTTGCCTGCCAGAAATACATCATCGAAGGCGTTGTCGCAGGGGCAGTGAAGGGCTAATAAGCTTGTAATCCTGAGTTATATGATTTACAATAAAAGGGACTCGTTAAT
Source organism: Faecalicatena orotica (assembly GCF_003149245.1). Classification (GTDB taxonomy): domain Bacteria; phylum Bacillota; class Clostridia; order Lachnospirales; family Lachnospiraceae; genus Faecalicatena_A; species Faecalicatena_A orotica. The sequence goes on from NZ_QGDL01000002.1 coordinate 368,151, forward strand.
ATGGAAGCAGCAGTATTCTTCTGTCAGGTGTGGCAGAGGAATACTGCTGTTTTCGGACATGTAAAAGGGAATGGGAAATGATTACGATATTGATTGTAGACGATGAGAAACTGGAGAGAAACGGAATCAAATTTCTTTTGAAACGGGAGGAAGAAGAACTGGAGATCCTGGAGGCGGAAAATGGGAAGGCGGCCCTTGGGATTTTGAGCGCAGGGCCGGTTGATATTTTGTTTTCCGATATCAAGATGCCTTATATGAACGGACTGGAGCTGACGAAGAAGGCGAGGGAGATGTATCCCGATATGGAGATCGTGATCTTCAGCGGCTATAACGATTTTACATATGCAAGAGATGCACTGCGGTACGGTGTTGTGGATTACGTCCTTAAGCCGGTAGACCCCGCGGAGTTTCATAAAACATTTACAAGGATTACAGAGAAGCTTAAGGCACGGTTCGAACAGGAGAAAAAGCGGACTGTGGAAGAAAGTTATCTGAAGAAGTATTTTCTGCTGAATTATCTCTATACGGGAAATGAGGAGGAAGAACGGAAACTGGATGAAATAGCGGGCGGGGAGCTCGATGGATATGTGAGGATGATTCTTGCGGCGAGTTCCGATAATTTTTTCGAGACAGAGGAGGAGCATTTCGTTTCAAGCCTGAAAGAGCAGACCGGCAGGGCCTTTTTTTACCTGAACCTGAATTCGAATGAGTCCCTCTTTTTGTTCAGGGAGAAGTACGCGGATTATGAAATGCTTGCGAACCAGATGTACCAGTTCTTCCGCCAGCGTTACGATACGGAGTGCTATTTTGTGATCAGTGAAGAGACAGGGGATACCTCGAAGCTGCCCGGACAGTTCCAGCGGATGGAAGAACTTTTGGAGGAGCAGTTCTACCAGCCGAAGCAGCATGTGTTCACTGTGGGGCAGGAGCAGGAAGATGTTAGTACGGCGGCCGTGAAGGATGCAGAAATCCTCGGGAGCATTTCAGAGGATATCAAATATAAAGATATGACGCACCTGCGGCAGGATTTTCACAGGCTCGAACAGAAGTACCGCACGGAGAAGCAGTTTTCAGAGATGTATGTAAAATTTGTCTTTTCAAGCATTGTGAAAGAAATCTTTCAGGCCATGTCTTCTGATGCAGAAAAGGAACTGTCCAAAACCGTGGACAGGCTGTACCGCTGCAAGACAATCCGTGAGGTGCTGGATATTACCGAGAAGTCGATCCGGGAACTGGAGGCTTACCAGCAGGAGACGAATGAAGGATTCAGGAGAGAAATCACGCAGGTGAAAAGTTATATTTACCATAACTATGATAAAAACCTGAGTGTGGAGATGCTGGCCGAACAGGTTTACCTGTCCGCCGGTTATTTAAGTGCAGTTTTCAAAGAAGAGACCGGGATGAACCTGAACCGTTTTATAAGGGACGTGAGGATGAACAAAGCAAAGGAAATGCTGCAGGATACAAACATGAAGATTACGCAGATTGCAAAGTCGGTGGGATTTTCAAATACGTCTTATTTCTGCAGGAGTTTCCGGGAGTTCTTCGGGACTTCGCCGGAATCCTGCAGGCGGGGAGATGCGAATGAACAGGAAAATACTTCAGAAGTATAAAGATTTAAAATACCGCTACAAGATTGCGCTGCTTACGATCGCGGCGGGGATTCTGCCGGTTATTATCATTGTTGCCTACATGCAGACGGGTATGATCAGGCAGTTGAAGGAGCGGGAGACTGACAGTATGGATAAGTCAGTGAACCAGGCCGTGGAGAGTATCGAGAACCAGGTGCAGATCTATGAGAACCTGATTGATTATCTGTCGTATTCCCAGGATCTGCGCAATGTCCTGAGCCAGAAGGAGAGCCGGGACTATGAAACCTATATCCGCTATACGGATGTCGTTGACCCCCTCCTTGAGATGCCGCTTGTCTACCATCAGGAAATCAAGGGGATCACAATATATTCCGACAATATCGAGGTGGCGCACGGGACTACCCTGATTCCGATGTCTGAGATCCGTGATCAGGAATGGTATTCACGGCTGACAGGACGCAGCCTTCTGGAATGGTTTGTGAAGAGGGGGGCCGACCGTGAGATCGTGGCCGCGAGGAAGTTCTACGGGAATGAAGATATCTCGGCGGTCCTTGAGATGCGTCTGGACTATGCGAAAGTACTGGAGCCCTTCAGCAACCTGCTGAAGGACAATACGGGGGGACTTGTGTTTGACGCCGAGGGGAATGTCGTCTATTCCAGTTATTCGATGGAACCGGACTACCGGCCAGAGAAGGCGGAGTCTTTGGAATACCTCCGTGAGAATTACGTCTGTTCCGAGCAGAAGATGTCCAATACAGACTGGACGTTCTGCATATACCGCCCGGAAAAAATCATTACGAAATCCACATATCTTCTGGTTATGCGCAACATTCCCATTATCGGAATCTGCATTATCCTGCTTGCGGCGCTTAGTTATTTCTTTTCCAAAAGGCTTGTGTCCTGTCTGGAACGCCTGACAGAAAATATGAACCAGGTGCATCTGGGATTCCGCAAGGTAACTGTGCACAGTGACTCTAAGGATGAAGTCGGGACGCTGATCCGTTCTTTCAGCCGCATGATGGATGAGCTTGATAAGCTGATTTCAGAGGTATACGAGGCAAAGATCGAACTCCAGCATACAGAGATGCGTGCGCTTCAGGCGCAGATTAATCCCCACTTCCTGTATAACTCGCTGTCTATCATCAACTGGAAGGCAATCGAGGCAGGTGAGGATGACATCAGCAGGGTTACATTAGACCTGTCCACCTATTACCGGACAAGTCTGAACCGTGGGGAAACGATGACTACGGTTGAGAGTGAAGTGAACAATATCCGTGCCTATCTTCGGATCCAGCTGATCATGCATGACAACAGCTTCCGGGTAATTGAGGACGTGGATGAGGCGGTATTTGGCTGTGAGATTCCGAAACTGATTCTCCAGCCGCTTGTCGAAAATGCGATCGACCACGGTCTGGACCCTTCGGAAAAGGATGACAGGCAGCTGTGGATTATCGTGAAGGAAGAACAGGACATGCTGTCGTTTATTGTCAGAGATAACGGAAACGGGATGCCAAAGGATCAGGCAGAACAGATTTTGGGATATCAGTCTCCCGGATACGGCGTACATAATGTATATGACAGGATTAAACTGCTTTATAAAGAGAAGGGCAGTGTGACGATTGAAAGCAGAGAAGGGGAAGGGACCAGCGTGGAGATCTGTATTCCAAAACAGATAGACGAACCACAGGAAAGGAGCGGGATTGAGACGGCATGAGGAAAAAAAGGTGTAAGAAGCGCTTGAGGAAATCCCTGCTGACCAAGTGTTTTATTTCTGCGGGGCTGGCTGCGCTTTTGCTGGGCAGCTGTGGAAAATCGGAGGGACAGGAACGTACAGCTTCAAAGGCTGATGTTCCGGCCGCATCAAGGACAGAACAGGAAAAAAAGGATTCCGTCCAGATGGTGGAGGCTATCCACACACCGTATGGCAAATATCCCGAAACGGTTACTTATACACTGGGGAAAATATCAGGGGCGAATCACGCTAATCTTCCCGTCGGGGCGACCTATGAGGACAATGCATATACCCAGTATTTAAAAGAGATGCTGAATATCCAGAATAAGGATGTTTTTGAACTGGAGGATGGTTCTACATATGAACAGGCGGTGGAGATGGCTATCGAGGACAACGATATTCCTGATGTGCTGGTCATTAAAGGGCGTGACACCCTGAAACGTCTGGCAGACAGGGGGATGATCGAGGATTTATCCCAGGTATACGAGGAATGCACAACAGACCGTATTAAGGAAATGTATGAAAGCTACGGGGACGGACTTCTTGGTTCGGCAACATTTGACGGGAAGCTGTATGCATTTCCGGATACGGTAATTGACCACGGTACGATGCTGCTCTGGATGCGCGCCGACTGGATCGAGGAGCTCGGCCTTCCGGAACCAGAGACAATGGAAGATGCGATGGAGATTGCCCGGCGTTTTGTGGAAGAGGACATGGCAGGGGACAACAGTACTGTGGGGCTGGCCTGCAGCACGGAGCTGATCTCAGGGAGCAGTTCGACTTACGGGGCGGACCCGATTTTCACAGAGTTCGGTGCAGTCCCGGGCAAATGGACACTGGATGATACGGGAAATGTCGTCTATGGTTCTGTGATGGAAGAGACAAAAGCGGCCCTTGGCTATATGCACGAATTGTATACAGAGAAGATACTTGACCCGCGGTTCCTCCTGCGCAGTACGGAGAATCTGGACCAGATGGTAGCGGAAGGAAAGTGCGGCGCCCTGTTCGGTTACTGGTGGGCGCCAAACAATCCGCTGAGCACGACAAGCAAAGGGAACAGAGCAGCAGTCTGGAAACCCTATCTCTTAAGTGGGCAGAAAAAAGCTGTACTGGAGTCTTATAACGACTGGCAGTATGTGGTTGTGAGGAAGGGCTATGAACATCCGGAGGTAGTAGGGAAGTATGTGAGTGTCCTCTTTGACTATACGAGGTATGAGGATCTCAATGCCCACGATATTAATGATTATTTCTCCATGAATGTAGACCCTACTGCCCGGCCCATGAATATCAATGTGGATTACTGGGACAGCCTTTACCGGACAACTGCGAATATCAAACAGGTGATGGATGGGGAGATGCGCGTTCAGGAACTAAACGGGATGGAGAGAGCTTATTATGAGACAAGTAAATCCTATATGAACGGGACGCTGACGACTGTAAATGCATGGGCGGCCTATGCATCCCGGATTCAGGCGGTCAGCCTGCTGTCCGAATCCGGAAGGGGGACGCTGCCGCTGCCGATGGGGGATGCAGACGGGGAGATTCCGCATCATTTGAAAAGGCTGGAAACCGAAACATTCCTGCAGATTATCTGCGGTGAGAAGCCGCTTAATTATTTTGATGAATTTGTGCAGAAGTGGTATGAAGAGGGAGGCGCGGAACTGACCGCTACTGTTCACACCGTGCCGTGTACCTAGCTGCACGGCATCGGGAACGATAAAGTGATTGATTCGTACTTACAGAAGAGCAGTGATGTTATATTTGAAAATAAGAATTATTCCTGTTTTTGTTGACCTTATGATTTTCCGGGTTTATAATGAAATCAATATGATGCAGATTACATTTGGTAAAAGGAGGATACGGCATGGCAAAGTTTAAGTGTGGAGTATGTGGATTCATTTATGATGAGGAGAAAGAAGAGGTTCCGTTTTCTGAGCTGACGGCATGTCCGGTGTGCAGACAGCCGGTACGTGTATTCCAGAAGGAAGAGGGGGAAGAGGAGAAAAAGGAACATGAGATTCCGTCCGTTGAGAAAGAGCAGGACCCTCTCGCTTATTCCCCGGAGTTCTACAGAAAGGATGATTCCTGCCGGTATATGGAAGAGATCCACCAGATGGCAGTGAGCGGGAAATCCATCATCGAGGCGATGGGGACAAAGATGCCGATGCCGAATTGGGATGATATTCTCTTGCTGGGGGCACAGCTGAATCCTCCTCCGCTGGATGAACATGCAGAAGTCAATATTAAGACTGTGATCGGTAAGAATGCGAAGAAGCCGATGGTGCTGGACGGGCCTGTATATATTTCCCACATGTCGTTTGGTGCGCTCTCCAGAGAGACGAAGATATCGCTGGCAAAAGGATCGGCTCTGGCAGGGACGGCAATGTGCAGCGGCGAGGGCGGTATTCTGCCGGAGGAAATGGAAGCGGCACATAAGTACATATTCGAATATGTTCCGAATAAATACAGCGTGACACCTGAGAACCTGCGCAATGCCGATGCGATCGAGCTGAAGATCGGGCAGGGGACAAAGCCCGGCATGGGCGGCCACCTTCCGGGAGAAAAGGTTACTCCTGAGATTGCGGCGGTCAGAAACAAACCGCTCGGCAAGGATGTGATCAGCCCTTCAAAATTTGAAGAGGTCAATTCCAAGGAAGACCTAAAAGATCTTGTCACACAACTGCGCATTGCGTCAGACGGCCGGCCGGTTGGAATCAAGATTGCGGCGGGAAAGCTGGAGAAGGACCTTGAGTACTGCGTGTATGCTGAGCCGGACTTTATTACCATTGACGGCCGCGGCGGCGCCACAGGTGCAAGTCCGCGTCTTGTGCGTGATGCAACGAGTGTTCCGACTATTTATGCCCTGTACCGTGCAAAGAAGTATCTGCGCGAGCACGGCGCCGAAGATATCAGTCTTGTGATTACCGGGGGGCTCCGCGTATCTTCTGATTTTGCAAAGGCGATTGCAATGGGGGCAGATGCCGTGGCTGTTGCTTCCGCAGGATTAATCGCTGCGGCATGTCAGCAGTACCGTATATGCGGAAGCGGCAACTGTCCGGTAGGAGTTGCGACACAGAATCCGGAACTGCGGGAAAGACTGAAAGTAGATGCTGCATCGAGAAGGGTCGGAAACTTTTTAACGTGCAGTTTTGAGGAACTGAAGACATTCGCCAGAATCACAGGACATGAAGACATCCATGATCTGAGTACAGAAGACCTGTGTACGATCAGCAGGGAGATTTCCGAATTTACAGATATCCCCCACGCTTAGAAATGAGCGATAAGGTGCAGCAAAAGACAAAGGCATTACAAGAGGGAGCGTCAGAAGATGAATGAAGATACACCGATCCGCAGACAATTATTTTCAATACCTAACCTAATGGGCTATTTCAGAATCATATTGATTCCGTTTATTGTGTGGAGATATGTAACAGCAGAGACAATCAACGATTACTACGCGGCAGCGGTCATTATAGGGATTTCGGGCATTACTGACTTTCTGGACGGTTTTGTGGCTCGCAAATTCCATATGATTACGAAGGTCGGCAAAGCATTGGACCCGATTGCGGATAAGCTGACACAGGGAGCGATCGTGCTGGCACTTTCCTTCCGGTTCCGCTGGATGATACCTTTGATTATTTTGTTCATTGTAAAAGAAGGATTCATGGCCATCATGGGAATTGTTATGCTTCGCAGAGGAAAAATGCTGGACGGGGCAAAATGGTTCGGGAAAGTCTGTACGGCTGTCCTGTATGTGGTTATGTTCATCCTGATCCTGTTTCCGCAGATCCCGATGGGCGCGGCGAATGGAATGATTGCCCTTTGCGGGGTGCTGATGCTTTTCTCTTTTGTTTCTTATATACCTGTGTTCTGGAAGATGGCACACGATTCATAAATTCTTATAACTTGTTAAGAAATTCTTTTGATTCTTATGTAAGCCTCCTTTAGAAATCTGTTTTATTCTATAAACAGTTAAAGGAGGCTGATTCTATGAATATCCAAACATTAACTCAATATTTTTTGCAGTATGGTGCCTTTTTTATCTACCTGATTGTCCTTTTGGAGTATATGAACCTCCCGGGATTTCCGGCAGGCCTGATAATGCCGCTGGCGGGAATCTGGGCAGCGAAAGGAGAAATTAGTTTTCCGGTCGTGATGATACTGACTCTGGCAGCAGGGCTGACCGGGAGCTGGGTTTTATATTTCCTTGGAAGACTGGGCGGACCGAAAGTGATGGGATTCTATTTTAAAAAGTTCCCAAAACAGCAGGCCGTGATTGAAAATAAGATGGAGATGATCCGTGAGAAGGGAAGCACCGGTGTTTTTGTCAGCAAGTTGCTCCCAATGGTAAGGACGATCATTTCTATCCCGGCAGGTATGGTAAAAATGGATTTTATGAAATATACAATAAGCTCGGCAATGGGGATCTTTATATGGAACCTGGTATTTGTAGGGGCCGGGTATTTCTTCGGTGAAGCAGCTATAAAGGTTTTGGGATAAAGGAGGAGTAACAATGAGGATTGCAATGTTGACGAATAATTATAAACCATTTGTAGGCGGCGTGCCGATCTCGGTAGAGAGGCAGGCAAAGGAACTGGCAAAGCTCGGACATCAGGTGATGGTTTTTGCCCCTGAATATAAGGAGTTACCGCAGGATTGTGACGAGTACAGTGAGGAACACGTTATCCGGTACCGGACCAGCAGGCGGAAGATGGATAACGGAATGGTATATCCGCGTATGATAAGCAGAGAGATTCTCGAAGCATTTGAAACAGAGAAATTTGACTGCATCCATGTGCACCACCCGATGTATGTAGGACCGATGGCCCTGTACCTTGGAAAAAGATATAATCTCCCGGTAATCTATACCTACCATACGAAGTACGAAGATTATCTGCATTATATACGTCTTTTTGAAAATGTGGAGGAAAGAAGCGCTGCAAGGCAAAATGTTTACAGGTTCGGAAAGGAAAAGCTAGTACCCGGATATATGAAATGGTTTACGAATCAGTGTGACCTGATACTTGCGCCGACGGCCAGCATGCAGGAGGCTATGAGAAAAGGCGGGACAAAGACTCCCACGGCTGTTTTCCCGACAGGGCTGGAAGATTCATTTTATATTAAAGATGAAGAGAAGTCGGCAGAACTGAGGGAAAAGTACCTTCAGGGAAGAAAGCATCTGTTTTGTTCGGTATCCCGTCTGGAGGCGGAAAAGAATCCGAAGTTCCTGTTAAGAGGAATTGCAAGGCTGAAAGAGAGAATGGACGAATCTTTCAGGCTGCTTCTTATCGGCGAAGGAAGCATGAGGGACGAGTTAGAAGAAATGGCGGCAGAACTTGGTATTTCTGAAGAAGTTGTATTTGTCGGGAATGTAGAAAATACAGAAATGAAGCATTATCTGAATGCATGTGAATTATTCCTTTTTGCATCAAAATCAGAGACACAGGGAATCGTATTGGCAGAGGCTTTTGCAGCCGGGAATCCGGTAGTCGCGGTTAAGGCAACCGGTGTGGAAGATATCGTGGCAGATGGGAAGAACGGTTATATGACGAATGAAGATATTGAAGAATGGACGGGAAAAGTTCTAGAAGCGCTGAATGAAGAACGGTATCAGAAATTAAAACAGCAGGCAGAGATAACAGCAGCCGGTTTCCGCTCATCCAGTCTGGCAGTATATGAGGAACTGCTTTACACACAGTGTATCAATCAGAGAAAAGAAGAGGGAAGAGAATATGAGAATGAGGCAAATTGGGCAGGAAATCTTAGTGCATCTATTTACAGGTTATTTAAAGCTTCTTGAAAAAACGGTAAACGTACAGTGGGCCGAAAATTCCATGTGCGGAGGCAGCCAGATATTCGGTTTCTGGCATGAAGACAGTTTCTTTATGAATCTCGTGCTCGCGGAGCTGGCAAAGCAGACCAGCCCGGTAGATGTGATTGTGACCGCAGATACAAGGGGCGATTATATAGAAAAGATGATAAAGCGCTGCGGCGGCAGTGCACTCAGGGTTCCGGACGGCTTCGCAAGTTTCGGTGCATTGAAAGGAATTTTACAGAATGCTTATGAAAGGACACGTTCCATTGCAGTTGCACTGGACGGACCGCTGGGACCAAGACATGAGCCGAAGAAACTGGCATTCTACTTGTCAGAGCAGGCACAGGAGGATTTTGTCGGCATATCCGTTTCTTATTCCTCCAAGCTGCGTCTGGGCTGGAGATGGGATAAATACGTGATACCGCTTCCGTTTTCTACCGTAACAGTAGCTGCCCATAACTATGGAGAAGTTGATAAAAAGCATATTCCAGAGCTTCCTACAAGTGCAAATGCACCAGAATGTGGTATACTGGTAAAAGAAATCTAAGCAAAGGGGTCAGACCCCTCTGCAGACATCATTGAATTGCTGAAAGTACTTTCAGCATAAATACTCATTTAATATATACCAGGGAGGAAGAGATGGAAACAAATCATATTTTAATTGTAGAAGACGACAAAGAGATCAGAGAAGGTGTACAGATTTACCTGCAGAGCCAGGGATATCAGGTGTTTCAGGCGGCAGATGGTGTGGAAGGACTTGAAGTGATGGAGAGGGAAGAAATCCATCTTGCTATTGTAGATGTTATGATGCCGAGAATGGATGGAATCCGCATGACGATGAAACTGCGGGAGAAGTACGATTTCCCGGTGATTATGCTTTCCGCAAAATCAGAAGAAGTAGATAAGATTATGGGATTGAATATTGGCGCCGACGATTATGTGACGAAGCCTTTTACGCCGATGGAGCTTATGGCCAGAGTAAATTCACAGCTTCGGCGTTACAGGCGGTTTATGGAAAAACTGGAACCGAAGGAAAATGTGCATGTGATCGGCGGGCTTGAGATAAACGAAGATACGGTGGAGGTTTCGGTGGATGGGAATCCGGTGAAAATGACTCCGATAGAATATAAGATTCTGCTGCTGCTTGCGAAGAATCCGGGGCGTGTATTTTCTGCCGAGGAGATTTATGAAAGAGTGTGGCAGGAGAAGGCGATCAGTACAGATACGATCATGGTGCATGTCAGGAACATCCGTGAGAAGATTGAAGTAGATCCAAAGAATCCAAAATACTTGAAGGTGGTGTGGGGAGTTGGATACAAAATTGAAAAACAGTCATAGGCTGGCAGTCATACTGGCAGTGGTTGTACTGCTCATCTGTTCTCTGGGGATGATTGCGGCATACCCTGTTTTTTCGGATCAGATGCAGGACGGACTGGACGGGAATGATGCCAATCTGGATTCTCTCAGGAATATGTCAGTAGCGCTGATCGAAGGGAACTATATTTTATACAACGAAGTAAATGAAGAAACGGACAAAGCATATATACTGCAGGAGTACGGGGGAGACCAATTCGATCTCCTGCGCAAATACATGGATTATGAAATCTTTGACTGGAGTGGTGATGCACTGCTGGATAAGAACAGCGGTGATGTGATAGCCGATCTGGGAAAAAGGAATAATACCCCGTATGCGTTCAGGGCAGCATTTACTTTCGATGAAGACGGTGAACTGACAGATATCGAAGTTGGCGGGAACCAGTTGAATGCCCGCTCACAGTATGAGGTGGAACAATATCTTTTGGAGTCACAGACGGATGCGAATGAATGGCAGTCGATTTCAGAACCATCCACAGTACAGGTGATTTATGGTTTTACAGAAGAGAATCTGAATGCCTATTTAAATGATAATGAATTTACCCAGGAATATCACATCTATGATTTAAATGGGAATATCACTTATAACGGCTTTATTACAGCATTTGTTGTTCTTCTTGCATTCACAGCGGTATTCCTGACTGTGAAAGAGAGCTTTGCATTTGGCAGGGGGAAGATAAACAATGTACCTTTTGAAATTGTACTGTGCGTAATGGGATTTGTAACTGGCAGCGGATATCTGATGTCAAAATTAGTGTGGCTTACAATCAGCAGCCAGCTCCCTTTGATATCATCCAATGCCGGATATCCCGCAAAGGATATTCTGTCATTTGTGATAAATGCGGCGGCATGGCTGCTCGTATACGGTATTGTTTTCTGGTGTTTTGTCTGTCTAAGTTCTATATTTACAATGAAAAAGGAGTATTGGATGCAGAGGACATTATGTGCGAGAGTGATACGCTGGTCGAAAAGAGGTGGAGACGCGTATGGTAAAAAAGTAAAGGATGGAGCAGACAGTCTCTGGAGCAGGGGAAAAGCGTTTTTCAAAAAACAGTATAACGCGCTGATACATCTGGATTTCCAGGACCGGACCAACCGCACGATTTTAAAGATTGTACTGATAAACTTTGCAGTTCTGATTGTTGTTTGTGCACTCTGGTATTATGGAATGGTGGCACTGGTTATTTATTCCATCGTCCTGTTTTTATTCCTGAGGAAGTATTTCCACGATACCCAGAAGAAGTATAAGCTGCTATTGCGGGCGACGAACCAGCTGGCAGAAGGGGATCTGGATACACCGATCGAGGGCGACATGGGAATCTTCAACCCGATCGAGGAGGAACTGAAAAAGATTCAGAATGGCTTTAAAAAGGCGGTGGAGGAAGAAGTAAAGAGTGAACGTATGAAGACAGAACTTATCACAAATGTCTCTCATGATTTAAAGACTCCGCTGACAGCGATTATCACCTATACGGATTTGCTGAAGAATGAGAAGAATGAAGATAAGAGAAAGGAGTATATCGAAGTATTAGACAGAAAATCCCTGAGGCTGAAGGTCCTGATCGAAGATTTATTCGAGATCAGCAAGGCAGCCAGCAAGAATGTCGCCATGAACTTTATGGATGTAGACATCGTGGGCTTGCTTAAACAGGTAGGTTTAGAGTATGATAATAAGATAAAAGAATCAAATCTGGATTTCAGATGGAAACTGCCTGAACACAAGATCGTACTCTGGCTGGACAGCCAGAAGACCTATCGGATTTTTGAAAATATGATCGTAAACATTACCAAATATGCAATGCCGCATACACGGGTATACATCGATATGCAGGAGACAGACCAGGAGGTACACATCTCCATGAAGAATATTTCAGCCACAGAACTGAACTTCAATACAGAAGAGATTACCGACAGGTTTGTCCGCGGAGACTCCTCAAGAAATACCGAGGGCTCAGGACTCGGGCTTGCGATCGCAAAGAGCTTTACAGAGCTGCAGTATGGCACACTGAAGATATCCACTGAGGCCGATTTATTCAAGGCGGATATCATATTTCCGAAGCGGGAGAAGCCTCCTGAGGAAAAAGTGGAGGAGCAGATACAGATCACCGCAGATACCATGTTCGGCCAGAATGCGGAAAAAGAAGATGATGGCTGTAAATACAGGAGCGTGAGGTCAGATACTTAAGTGGAGGGGGAGACCCTTCCGCAAAGGGGTCTGACCCCTTTGCGTTCCGTTTTCAGAATTGTTTATCATGAAGTCAGGCTTTTATGGTTGGGAGGTAAAATGGATAAAAATTATAAACAATTAAAACTATGGCAGGGACTGGTCGTGCTGGCTTTTGCAGCATTGATCATTTTTGTTGTTTCGCCGAAGATGCTGGCGCCTTTCGGGTTATATGGAACGCTGCTTGCGGAGTGGCTTATGCTTGCCGGGGCGCTGCTGCTCGTTCTGGTATTCAGGGGAGATCCTAAACAGCTGTTTCCGGTGAAAAGGCCGTCTGCCGGCGGGATTTTGGGTACGGTTCTGATGTGGGTGGGAGCGCTTTTGATTGAAATGACATTAGTGCTGCTGCTGAGTATCTTCTTTCCGGAACGAATCCTGAATGTGAATATCGGGTTAAGTACCCAGATGATCAATGTTCCCTTTATAGCCGCATTTCTGATTGTTGCGGTTACTCCGGCCATCTGTGAGGAGGCCATATTCAGGGGCGTCTTTTTGCGGAGCATGAATCCGGAAAAACATAGATGGGCCGCAATCGTCGTCTGTGCAGCGGTATTCGGAATTTTCCACGGGGACCCGGTCCGGTTTGTGCCGACAGCGATCGGTGGTGCAGTGATGGCCTATATTCTGTTGGAAAGTGAAAATATGGTCTATAATAGTATTTTTCACTTTATCAATAATCTTCTCCCAATCATCCTGCTGTTTGGAATGAGCGGGGTATATGAGAAGCTGGGAGTGTGGGATTCCCAAGGTTCATTGAATATGGCGGCGGTGCAGGGCAGCTATACGTTTATGCTGAGTGCGGGCCTCTATATGATGATGTGTGCTGCCGCGCCGTCGTGTCTGTACATAGGAAATTATCTTCTTCACAGCGGCAGGCCGGGATACCGGGATAAACTTTTCCCGGGCGGAAAGCCCGGGATCGTTATTTTTCTCGTGGCCGCATCGGGAATGCTGTTTATCGGAGGTTTGGTGCTATTTTTGTTCGGCATGATGCACATGCCTGTTACTTTGATTTAATCCGGCCTTTTGTTTTTGTGGATTTACAGGTCTGGAAACATTTCTATGCTTCTTTTTAGAATCCCGTTCATATGAGCTATGGCAATCCCGTAGTTTGTGATCGGGATTTCCTGATCTCCGGCACATTTCAGACGGTATTTCATCTCGCGCTCGTTTAGGGTACAGCCGCCGCAATGGATGATCATTCTGTATTTTGAAAGGTCCAGAGGAAACTCGGTCCCGCTCGTAAACTCAAAGTTTATTTCTTTTCCTGTATGTTTCTTTACAAGGAGGGGAAGTTTTACCGTGCCGATATCCTCGCATTGGCGGTGGTGAGTACAGCCTTCGGATATCAGGATTGTATCACCGTCCTGTAGTTCGTCCAGCGTGCCTGCGCCATGTACCACGGTTTCCAGATTTCCTTTATACCTTGCGAAGAGGATGGAAAATGATGTGAGAGGGACGTCTGCAGGGACTTCTCTGGAAACCTTTCCGAATGCCTGGCTGTCCGTTATGACAAGGGACGGTTTTTTCCCCAGACCGGCAAGCGTATCTTTCAGCTCGCTGTCCCTGACAACGATGGAAACGGCACCCGTATCCAGAATATCGCGTATCGTCTGCTGCTGCGGCAGAATCAGACGACCCTTAGGTGCGGATTTATCAATAGGAACCACGAGTACGATGAAATCTGACGGCCTGATCAGATCAGCCACGATCCGGTGCTGCTCGTCAGGAACAGGGGCCTGGCGCGCAATCAGTTCTTTTAGTTCATAGATGTTTTCCCCAGTGACTGTGCTTACGGCGATAAACTGGCCGGCGGCAATCTTGGCGGTGCCTGACAGACTGCCCAGCTGTTTTTCGGAAGACAAATCTGCCTTATTGCATACGACGACATACGGGATTTGCTTTTTCTGTATCCGCCCGAGGATTTTTTCATCTGCCGCAGTCATTCCGACGGATGCATCGATAACGAGTACGGCAATGTCTGTCTTGTTCAGTACCTGGTAGGCTTTCTGGATCCGCAGCAGGCCAAGTTCGCCTTCATCGTCCAGCCCGGGGGTGTCGATGATGACAACGGGGCCCAGAGGCAAAAGTTCCATCGCCTTAGTCACAGGGTCTGTTGTTGTGCCTTTGATGTCTGAGACGATTGCAAGATTCTGCCCGGTTATCGCGTTGATAATACTGGACTTTCCTGCGTTTCGCCTGCCAAATATTCCGATGTGGATCCGGTCGGATGAGGGTGTGGAATTTAAGCTCATGTAAAACCTCCTTAAGTCTGTCTGAAAAATTTAGAATCCAGAGTCGTTATGAATCTGGATTCCAAAATTTATAACCATATGTTAAAATCTGAAATCCCTGCGGTTATCCTGTGCGATCAGGCGCAGGTTTTCCTCTACTACCGCACGGGCTTTTTCATTAGGTACATTTAACACTTCTTTTTCGATCAGTTTGTCACCGATTGCCTTTGTTTCAGGAGATGCATAGTCCATCAGATATTCTTTTAATGTCATCAGTGCGTTAGGATGGCAGCAGTTCTGGATCTGGCCGCTCTTGCATAAAGACATGAAACGGTCACCGGTACGTCCCTCACGGTAGCATGCCGTACAAAAACTCGGTATGTAATCCATTTCCATCAGCCAGCGCACAACTTCATCCAGAGTTCGTTTGTCACTGACATCAAACTGTTCTGATTTTTCATCGTCCGGTTCCGGCTCGCAGTAACCGCCTACACTTGTGCGGGACCCGCCGCTGACCTGGGAAATCCCGAGGTGGAGTACACGCTCACGGCATTTCTGGCTTTCTCTTGTAGAAATGATCATGCCGGTGTAAGGCACGGCAATCCGGATACAGGCTACGATCTTGGCAAACGTATCATCATCGATCCCGTTGTCAAATGCATCGGCGTCGATATCATCTGCATGGCGCAGTCGGGGAACGCTGATTGTATGAGGCCCGACTCCGAAAGCAGCTTCCAGATGCTCGGCGTGCATCAGAAGTCCTGCAAATTCGTAGCGGTACTTATCCAGCCCGAACAGTACGCCAACACCAACATCATCGATGCCGCCCTCCATAGCGCGGTCCATAGCCTCTGTGTGATAATCATAGTCGTGCTTCGGCCCGGTCGGATGAAGCTGAAGATAGCTCTCCTTGTGATATGTCTCCTGAAACAGGATGTAAGTTCCGATTCCGGCTTCTTTCAGCAGGCGGTAATTATCGACAGT
This sequence comes from Faecalicatena orotica, assembly GCF_003149245.1. GTDB lineage: Bacteria > Bacillota > Clostridia > Lachnospirales > Lachnospiraceae > Faecalicatena_A > Faecalicatena_A orotica. Next base: position 384,106 of record NZ_QGDL01000002.1, read on the forward strand.
CGTTGCCGCAATATTAATATTGACACGGCGGATTGCCCCGTTTTTATGCTTGATACTGTAAATAGTCTTGATTGATTCCAGATAATAATCCATCGTATTGCGGACCGGGTCTTCACCCGCTTCCAGTGCGAGACGCTTGTGCCCCATATCCTGCAGCGCGATAACCTCGCGGCGGATTTCATCCTGCGAAAGCTGTTTTCTGGCAATGTGTTTGTTCTTACTGTGATACGGGCAGTATGTACATCCATTGATGCAGTAATTGGAGAGGTAAAGAGGGGCAAACATAACGATTCTGTTGCCATAGAAATCTTTTTTGATCTGCTCCGCCAGCTTAAAGATTTCCTCGTTCTTTTCCGGAATCTGACAGGCTAAAAGAACAGAAGCCTCCCTGTGCGTAAGTCCCTTTCTCTTTTTTGCCTTCTCGATCAGGGCATCGATTAATTCCACATTGTCTTTGTTTTCGTCTGCGTAAGCAAGTGTTTCTTCGATTTCCTCATGGTTAATAAAATCGTCCGCATGTTTTGAGTTTACATCATACATATTTTGTTACCTCCATCTTTCATTGAAAATTGTATTAGGGTTCAAATATTTTTTAAAAGCTGTCATATATCGTTACACTTACGGCCGTGTATCCACATTCAGTGAATCCCCGCGTGCGACAACTACATTGTAACCAATCGAGTTCATCCGTCTTTCCATACAGCCCCTGCATTCGGCGGCTTCATCCCCCGTACAGATTTTGTTGTCATAGAGTAAATAATCTTTCCGGACATCGGTAGGGGACAGGTTCGGCATCACAACATTTGCACCCGCGAGGATCCCTCTTTCCCTGCCGTCCGGGGCAATTGTGCCGAGGGCAGTTGTTGAAGGGAGGAGGACTTTTGGAAGCATCAGCCGGATCAGTCCCAGCATAAACAGTGTCAATTCCAATGTACCGGCTTTCTGGTCTGCAAAGGGGGTATCGTGGTGCGGGATAAAGGGCCCGATCCCAACCATCTGCGGATTAAGCTCTTTCAAAAACAACATATCATCCGCCAGATTTTCTGGCGTCTGCCACGGAGAACCGACCATAAATCCGGTTCCAACCTGGTATCCGATCTCCTTTAGATCCCGGAGACACTGCTGCCGGTGGGCGGCTGTCAGCTCCTGCGGATGAAGCTTACTGTAATGCTGGGGATCATAAGTCTCATGGCGCAGGAGATACCGGTCGGCCCCGGCTTCAAACAACAGCCGGTAACTCTCATAAGAACGTTCACCGACCGAAAGCGTGATGGCACAGTCAGTATACCGGCTCTTGATTGTCTTCACAATATCCGCCAGCATCTCATCCGTATAGTGTCCATCTTCCCCGCCCTGCAGGACGAAAGTCCGGAAACCAAGCCGGTAGCCGGTTTCACAGCAATCCAGAATCTGCTCTTTGGAAAGCCTGTACCTGTGTGCATGCCGGTTACTTCTGCGGATACCGCAGTAATAACAGTCATTTTTGCAATAATTTGTGAACTCAATCAGTCCACGGATATACACATCGTGTTGATAATACCTGTGCCTGACCTCACGGGCCCGTTCAAACAAGTAATCCGCCGTCCCGGGCGTCCGGCCGCGGATAAGAGCAGACCATTCCTCCTTAGAAAGAAACTGCGTTTGCTCTAATTTATTCACCAAGTTATTCATATTTGAGTACCTCATTGGGGACGTAGTAAACCTTAGAAATACTACGTGCATAGTTAATAATTTAACGAGCTTCATTTGTTAATCTGTCTGTTTTGTTTTTGCATATATAGTCTTTGTGCTGACTCCGGGCAGCATTCCGAGCTTGCCGGAGAGGGCGCTGATGACATCACCCGGCGCATCCATTGCGATGCTGATGATGGAGATGTTTTTCTCGCGGTACGGAATCCCCATCCTGCCGATGATATACTGTGCGTACTGGCTGAGCAGGTGGTTCAGTTCATCTACGGATTCGTTACTGTTGAGGATGATTCCTACCTGAGCGATTCTTGTTTCCATAAGACCTCCTTGTTTTCAAGTCAAATATTTGTTACTGTTCACTTACCTCGTTGCCCGAGGGAACAAAATTGAGTTTCGCTTGAAATAAAAAATACCCGCACCAGAAGGCGCAGGTATCCAAAGGGTAAACTTTCCCCCTAATTATCCACAAAAAGTGATAAGGGAACCCATTTTGTATGTTGTCTGTGCGCCTTTTTACTCAGGTGTGACCCTTCGTAATCAGAACAAATATATAATAAACTATAACACAGAGGATCATTATTCACAATATCAACAGGAAAATGTTTTTCTTTTTGTGCAAAGTGTTCAAAAATGTGCTTCTATAACGATGGTGTTTTCGTTGTCTAACTACAGGACTTAAGTGACCGGGTATGGGACAGGATGTGGTATGATATATACGAATAAAAAGTTTAGAAAGAAGGCGGAATATGCAGGGTATCGTTTTAAGAAATATGGACTTATCCGGCATGGATCTCAGGGGGATAGATTTTTCGCGTGCTTCGTTTCATCATATCTGTTTTGACAGGGCAGACCTCTCGGGCTGTATTCTGAAAAATGTCTTGTTTGAGCAGTGTTCCTTCTGTGGTGCAGTGCTTCGGGAGGCCGATCTGGAAGCAAGTGCGCTTCGCGGGGCGGACATGAGGGCGTGTGACATCCGGGGTGCGAACCTGTTTTGCGCGGTACTGGAGAAGGCAAAGCTGGAGAACTGTATTTCGGATGAAAATACAAAATTTTTCCGGCTGTACTGTCCGGAAGAGGGGGCGTTTGTTGGTTATAAAAATGCTGTGACAATAGGATTGCGGAACTTCTGATTCCAGCAGATGCGAAGAGGACATCTGCAACCCGCAGTTCATGCAGGTGCAGCAGGGCAAAGGTGCTTGTGATTAAGAGTATTGACTGCTCGGTTTATTTTGACGAGGCATGGTCTACGGTGGATGAGAATTTTGTTTACCGGACAGGGGAGTGGGTGGAAGTACAGGACTTTGATGAAGACAGGTGGAATGAGTCAACGACTGGGATTCATTTCTGGATGACCAGGGAAGAGGCAGTACGTTACTAAAATTAAGAATAAAAAGAAAGTTATAAAATGTTTATAAAAAGTGCATTTTTATATTGATAAATTATTGACAAACAATGGTTTATATGTTACTTTTAGACTATAGTACGAACGGCAGTCTAAAAGGAGAAAAACTGCTGTTCCCGACAAGGTTAAGAGAGGGATTAAATCATGAGTCTGATCACTGATATCCAGAAGTATTCTATCCATGACGGAGACGGGATACGGACGACGGTTTTTTTCAAAGGATGCCGTCTTAAGTGTGTCTGGTGCCATAATCCGGAGACACAGAATTATAAAAAAGAGCTGCTTTTTGATCAGGAGAAGTGTGTAGGCTGCGGAGCATGCGCGGCGGCCTGTCCGAACGGGGCAGTCACGATATCCGGCGGGAAAGCGGTCACTGACCGGGAGAAGTGCACGGTGTGCGGACAGTGTATAGACGTCTGCAACCTGAATCTGCGGGAGATCGCAGGTGATGAATATTCCGTGAATGACCTGGTTAAAGAACTGAAAAAAGATGAGATGTTTTATGAAGAGTCAGGCGGCGGCGTCACTTTGTCAGGCGGAGAGGTTATGACAGCAGACATGGATTATGTGGAAGCACTTGTCAAAAAGCTGCACCGCATGGGGATTTCCGTCATGATCGATACCTGCGGCCAGGCGCCTTATGGGAACTTTGAGCGGATACTGCCCTTTGTGGATGCGTTTTTATATGACATCAAGACGATGGATAATGAGATACATAAGCGATACATGGGTGCGGGAAACGAAGTTATACTCGGAAATCTGGAAAAACTAAGCCAGGCAGGGGCAAGGATCTATATCCGTATCCCTACGATAAAAGAAGTAAATGGAAATGACGAAGCAATGAAAGCAATTATTGCATGGCTTCAGGAAAAGAACATTCATGCGGCGAAGGTAAACCTTCTCCCTTATCACAATACGGGATCAGGAAAATACCCGAAAGTCGGGATGTGTTACGAAGGCAATGACCTTCATGCACCGGATAAAGAAGAGATGAATCATTTTGTGGAGTTGTTCCAACAGGCCGGATACCATAATGTAAAAATAGGAGGTTAAGAAAATGGAAGAAAGAGGAATGAACGAACGTATCAAAAAACTGAGAAAGTTAAGTCTGGATACTCCTGCGCACATTGATCTGGAGCGTGCGCTCAGTGAGACGGAGACTTATAAGAAGTATGAAGGAGAACTGTCAGTGCCGGAACTGCGCGGACAGGTGCTGAAGGATTATTTTTCAAATAAAACATTATATATCGGTGAAGGAGAACTGATTGTCGGAGAAAAAGGTGACTCTCCGCAGGCGGCGCCTACTTTCCCGGAGCTTTGCTGCCATACGGTGGAAGATATGCATGTTATGAATGACAGAGACCTGATCAACTTCAAAGTTAAGGAAGAAGATTATAAGATTCAGGAAGATGTTATGATCCCGTACTGGGATAAGCGTTCTATGAGAAACAAGATCCTGCGCCAGATGACACCGGAATGGAAGGACGCTTATGAGGCAGGAATTTTCACGGAATTTATGGAACAGAGAGGACCCGGGCATACAGTCGGATCTGTTAAGATTTATGAGAAAGGTTTCCTTGACTACAAAGAAGATATCCAGAAGTCAATCGACAGTCTGGACTTCATGAATGATCCGGAGGCACTGGACAAGAAGAATGAGTTAGAAGGTATGAAACTTGCCTGCGATGCCATCATGATCCTGGGCGAGAGATATGCAGCCTATGCAAGGGAATTAGCCGAAAAAGAGACGGATGCAAAGAGAAAAGAAGAACTGCTCCAGATTGCGGTAAACTGCGATGTCGTGCCGGCACACAAGCCGGAGACCTACTGGCAGGCGATCCAGATGTACTGGTTTGTACACCTTGGAGTTACAAGCGAATTAAACCCGTGGGATGCTTACAGCCCGGGACGCCTTGACCAGCACCTGAATCCGTTCTATGAGAAAGATACAGAAGCAGGAATCATGGACGACGACAGAGCCCTCGAACTGCTGGAATGCCTGTGGGTGAAATTCAATAACCAGCCGGCACCACCGAAAGTAGGAATTACGCTAAAAGAGAGCAGCACATACACCGATTTCGCAAACCTGAACACAGGCGGAATCACACCGAACGGGGAAAATGGCGTCAACAATGTCAGCTACCTGATTCTGGACTGCATGGACGAGATGAAACTCCTCCAGCCAAGCTCCAATGTCCAGATCAGCAGAAAGACACCACAGAAGTTCCTCAAACGTGCATGTGAGATTTCCAGAAAAGGATGGGGACAGCCTGCATTCTACAACACCGAGGCAATCGTGCAGGAGCTTTTGAACGCAGGAAAATCTCTGGAAGACGCAAGACGCGGCGGAACAAGTGGATGTGTGGAGACAGGGGCATTCGGAAACGAGGCTTATATCCTCACAGGATATTTCAATATCCCGAAAGTATTTGAACTGACACTGAACAATGGTTTCGATAAAATGACGGGCAAACAGCTCGGACTGAAGCTGGGGAATGCAGTAGATTTCAAGTCATATGAAGAGCTGTTTGAAGCTTTCCAGAAACAGATGAAGTATTTCATAGACATCAAGGTGCAGGGAAGCAACGTGATCGAGAAGATCTATGCAGAAAATATGCCGGTTCCGTTCCTCTCTATCATCACAAATGATTGTATTTCCAAAGGGAAGGATTACAACGGCGGCGGTGCAAGGTACAATACCAAGTATCTGCAGGGCGTAGGTATCGGAACAATCACAGACTGCCTTGCAGCTGTAAAATATAACGTCTACGACCAGAAGACATTTACAATGGAAGAACTGATGAAAGCGCTGGATGACAACTTCGAGGGACACGACAGAATCGCAAATCTGGTTCGAAACAAGACGCCGAAATACGGTAATGACGATGATTATGCAGATGATATCATGAGATCCGTGTTTGAATATTACAGGAGCCAGGTAACGGGACGGCCGAATATGCTGGGCGGAATGTACAGAATCAACATGCTGCCGACAACCTGCCATGTTTACTTCGGTGACGTCATGATGGCAAGCGCCAACGGACGTCTGGCACACAAACCGGTATCCGAAGGAATTTCCCCGGAGAAGGGTGCAGATACAAACGGTCCTACAGCTGTTGTAAAATCCTGCGCGAAGATGGACCACCTGCAGACAGGCGGTACACTGCTGAACCAGAAGTTTACCCCAAGTGTCGTGGCAGGAGAAGAAGGCCTGGAACAGATGGCGAACTTAGTCCGTGCGTACTTCAACATGGACGGACACCATATTCAGTTCAATGTCATTGATAAAGAGACATTAATTCAGGCACAGAAGCATCCTGAGGATTATAAAGACCTGATTGTGCGTGTGGCAGGTTACAGTGACCACTTCAGAAATCTGAGCAAGGCACTGCAGGATGAGATTATTGAAAGAACAGAACAGAGTTTTAATTAAGAACCAATCTGAACAGAACATTGATTCATAAATGAAAAAAGAGACTGCCTGGCTATCCCAGTGCGGTCTCTTTCCCTATTGTAAAATGATCTGCTTTCAGTATTGCGTAGGCTTTTTCATAATTATTTTCGCGCATGTACTGGACCATTGTTTTTAAATTTTCATTCGTTTTTACAATATCCATTCCGTTCTTTACGGAATTCTGTCCCATGCGGATGAGTTCTGAGAGATTGTTTTCATAAATACGGTTAATGCGGTCGTTTTCATAGACGCTGACGATCTCCAGATGCATGTTCGTATCGGCAACTTCCCACTGGTAAATATCCCCGGCCGCGGCGCACATACGCACGATTTTTTCCTCGATCCGGTAGGAGTACTCTTCATAGCGGCCGGAGGTGAATATGAGCTGGAATGCATTGCCCTCCAGAAGTTCCCGCAGCTGGTAGATTTCCCGGATGTCCTTTTCCGTGATTTCCTTCACGGTCATGGACTTATAATAATCGGTGACGATCAGCCCCTCTGCCTGCAGCATTTTGATGGCTGTGCGCACTGGATTCCGGCTCATATTGAGATCGGCGGTGAGCTTTGCCTCGGTCAGCTGCATGCCGGGCGGATAAGTAAGATTCAGAATATTCGTGCGGATCGTCTCGTAAGCCTGGTCCGCCAGAGAAACATGTTTTTCGGCCATAATGATACCTCGTTTATATAGATTATGATGCCGCGCAGCAGGGTGCACGGCACGGAAAATTCCTAATTGTATACAAATTATAAAGTAAATCAGAACAGAATGCAATATCATTCCAGATACATTGAAAGAATGGAAGGAATATTTTTTTAATAAATGTATAAAATATTCCCAACGTTATTCCCAACGTGTTATAATATCAACATTGGGAATAAAAGTTGGGAAAAGGATGATGTTTATGAATATCGAAAAATTAGTTTTAGACTTATGTGCATATGCCGATGAGCAGGAATGGTTTGAATTTAAAGAAAATTGGTTTCAGCCGGAAGTACTTGGTGAATATGTATCAGCCTTGTCAAATGCAGCCGCATTCCACCATAAGGCCCAGGCATATTTTGTGTGGGGCGTTAATAATGAAACTCATGAAATTGTAGGCACGACATTCAATCAGTATTGCGACCATAACAAAGAACCATATCAAAATTTTCTGGCGAGAAATCTGTTTCCGAGTATTAATTTTTCGTTTGAGGAAACAACGATAAATGATAAGAGGGTTGTTGTTTTGATGATTCCTGCTGCGGAAGAAATTCCATCAGCTTTTAAAGAAAAGCGATATATCCGTATTGGCTCTTCTAAAGCAAATTTGAAAGATTATCCGAAAAGGGAAATTCAGTTGTTCAAAATTTTGGACGGAAGAGTAGAGACTGTGGAAACGTTACCGGCTAAATATCAGGAATTGACATTTTCTAAATTGTTTGGATATTATGGTTCTAAAGGAATAGTTTTAAAGGAAAAAACTTTTGAGAAAAATCTTGGATTAAGAAATAAAGACGGAGAATATAACCTGTTGGCACAGTTGCTTTCAGACAATTCACATTTTCCATTAAGAGTATCTATTTTTGAAGGCGAGACTAAAGGCTCCAATTTATTTTCTGTAAGAGAATTTGGAAATAATTGCCTGCTTTATACTTTGGATGAGGTTTTAAGATATGCGGATGTATTAAATTTGATTCAGGCAGATGAGAGCGAGCGTGTAGTGGAACGTCCGGAAATACCACTGTTTGATAACAAAGCCTTTAGAGAAGCAATTATAAATGCCATTTTGCATAATCTATGGATAAGTGGAAATGAACCAATGATTTCTGTCTTCTCGAATAGGATAGAAATTTTGTCAAGAGGAACACTGGCACCGGCACAGACTATGGAAGGGTTTTTCTTGGGAGAATCAATCCCGGTAAACGAAAAGTTATCAGAAATCTTTTTACAGCTGCATATCAGTGAAAAATCTGGTCGTGGTGTGCCTAAGATTATTGAAACTTATGGGAAGGAAGCATTTACTTTTAGAGAAAATTCGATTGTTGTTACAATACCGCTTCAGCGAATAAAAAAAGTAGGGAAAAAAGTAGGGAATAAAAAAGAATTAAATTTGAGAAGACAAACAATCCTAACAGAAATGAGAGATAATCCTAATATTACTACCAGCGAATTACATCAAATACTGGGCGTTAGTGAAACGGCAGTGGAAAATAATCTTACATTTTTGAAAGAAAATGGATATGTAGAAAGAGTTGGTTCTAAAAAGACTGGTTATTGGAAGGTGCTTGAGTAAGTTATTTGGAAATCAGAAAGGGAAGGGGAAGAGAATATGGCAGAGGTAAGAAAGCATATTACCTTCTACGGAAGAGTGCAGGGTGTAGGTTTCCGCTATACGGCAAAATATCTTGCCCAGTCACTGCAGCTTACCGGATGGGTGAAAAATGAATGGGACGGCACCGTTACGATGGAAGTGCAGGGACGTGAGCCAATGATTAATAAGCTCCTTGTGGGCCTGAATCAAGGCAGCTTTATTTCTATAGAATGGATGGACACAAAGGAGATACCATTGGAGAAGGAGAGCAGCTTCTATGTACGATAGAATTTCATGAAATAACGATTGACATAAAGCACTGAAAATGCTATATTGTATGCAAGAGAAAGAATTGTATACAAATTATGAATATGTATACAATTATGAAGCTTTAAGACAGACTCGGAGAGAAATACTCCCTTTGGATCTGATGAACAAAAAAGAAACGAGGAGAATGATTATGAAATTAGGATTTATTGGTACAGGTAACATGGCAGGAGCCATCATGGGCGGAATCATCAAAAAAGGAATCTTCAAACCAGAGGAGATTATCGGTTCTGACATCTTTGAGCCGGGAAGAGAAAGAGCGAAGGCTGAATACGGCATCAATGTGACAGCAGATAATAAAGAAGTAGTAGAAAGTTCTGAGATTGTAGTCCTTTCTGTAAAACCACAGTTCTACGCATCTACAATTGCGGAGATCAAAGATAGTGTAAAAGAAGGCCAGATCATCATTACGATTGCACCGGGCAAGACTCTGGAATGGCTGGGAGAGCAGTTTGGCAAAGCAGTGAAGATCATTCGTACAATGCCGAATACACCGGCTATGGTCGGCGAAGGTATGACGGCAGCATGCCCGAATGAGCATGTAACAGAAGAGGAACTGAAGTATGCGGTCAGCATTTTGAGTGCGTTCGGTAAAGTCGAAGTAGTTCCGGAAAGACTGATGGATGTTGTTGTTTCTACAAGTGGAAGTTCACCGGCATACGTGTTCATGTTCATCGAAGCGATGGCGGACGCAGCAGTTGCAGACGGAATGCCGAGAGCACAGGCTTACAAGTTCGCAGCACAGGCTGTATACGGAAGTGCGAAGATGGTACTTGAGACAGGCAAACACCCGGGCGAATTAAAAGATATGGTATGCTCACCGGGAGGAACCACGATCGAAGCTGTTAGGGTTCTCGAGAACATGGGATTCAGAAGTGCAGTAATCGAGGCAATGAAAGCGTGTGCCGAGATTTCCAAAAACATGTAATCTGTTTAAAGATTAAGATTTTTTTATCATACAAGGACAGGCCCACTCCAAATGCATATAGAAGCATTTGGAGTGGGCCTGTCCTGTTTTAGGATATTTATCATCTTCTGCATCAGGTGCGGAACCGCCTTCGATATGACAACGGACTGCAGTATACATATTTTTTAAACACGGAACAGAAGTAGTTGCTGGATGAGAACCCAGTATCAAAAGCAATGTCTATGATCGGCCGTGATGTCAGTTCCAGCTGCTGCTTGGCGTATTCCACCCTTCTCCTGGTCAGGAACTCGGCGGGGGTTATACCGACCTCTTCCTTGAATTTCATCTTAAAACGCGAGAGTGAATATCCGGAGACATCAGCGAGCTGTTCCAGACTGAGCTCCTCGCGGAAATGCCCGTCTATGTAAGAAACAACTTTTTGTATTGGGGTGTCAGAATGGGCCTCTTCTTCCGTCACCGGTTTTAGGTTCTGCAGTTCGAACAGAAAGCAGCAGAGATACTGGACACCGGCATAGTAGCGGGCCGTGTTCTTGGATTGAAGCCCCTCGAATGCCTTTTTCAGCATATGGATCCCGGTGCTTGTTACTTTCAGATGCCTGTTAGGGAGTGAGGTGAGCATGTCGGCTAAAAATCGGCTGTACTTGGCATCCAGCCCGAGCAGGCTCTGCTTCTCCTTAAGGTCGATCTGGAATCCGTAGAATTCACAGGGGGATTCTGCGCTTGCAGTGGTCTGGTGCAGTTCATAGGGGAACGTAATAAACAGCTCGTTCCCTGTAATGATGTAATGATTATTGCCTACCGTAGTCTCCCGGGTGCCCTTGGCCAGACAGTGGATTTCAACGATGTCAGAATGATAATGAAGGGGAGTCGGCTTTGAGGCATGGTTGATATTCCAATGTGCAAAGTTTTTAAGCCCTACAATCTGATGAAAGTCAAATGTAAGGACCTGCTTATGTTTCTCCCAGCAATACTCGTCAAATATTTCCCTCAATATGATCATCCTCCTGTCTGATATTATAATTTATGATACCATAAAAAACAACTTAATTATGCAAAAATGATAAAAACAGCTCCTGAAATGAAAAAAAGTACAGCAAAAACATATGCATTATGCACAAATAGTATAAAATTGTACTCGGGATGATGTTAAATGCGCAAAAAATAAAACGATATTATAATTGTTTTATACAAAATAATCAATTGGACTTCAAAGATGTTACAGATTTGACCAAAGAAAGTGAGGGTGTATATGAGAGTAATTCAGGACGGTGTATGGCCGGTCATGATCACACCATTTACAGAAGACAACAAAATCGACTATAATCAGGTACTGAAACTTCTGGAATGGTATGAAGGACAGGGAGTAGCCGGGGTCTTTGCAGTATGTCAGTCAAGTGAGATGTTTTTCCTGACAAAGCAGGAGAGATTTGAACTGGCTAAGTTTATCATCGACAATGCCCCGGAAAATATGGGGGTTGTTGCTTCCGGACATGTTGCAGAAACAGTGGAAGATCAGGTAGAAGAAGCAAAAGCCGTAATTGATGCAGGTGCAGATTCTTATGTGTTTATATCTAACCAGTTTGCGAAGGAAGGCGGAAGTGAGGATGAGGCAAAAAGAGGAATTGAAACTCTGATCAGCCAGATCCCGGCGGAGAGTTTTGGCATTTATGAATGCCCATTCCCTTATAAGCGGGTACTGTCGCCGGAACTGCTGAAATTCTGTGCGGAAACCGGAAAGTTTTCATTCCTGAAGGATACGTGCTGTGACCTGGCCCAGTTAAAAGCGAAGACAGATGCTGTGAAACATACAGACCTTAAGATTTTTAACGCGAATGCAGCTACACTGCTTGAAAGCCTGAAAATGGGATGTGCGGGATACAGTGGTGTGATGGCAAACTTTCACGCGGACCTATATACATGGCTCTGTGAGAATTTTGAAAAAGAGCCGGAGAAGGCGGAGAGAATGCAGAACTTCTTAGGAGCTGCGTCATTGGTGGAATGCCAGGTCTATCCGGTCAATGCAAAATACCATATGCAGCTGGAAGGGCTTGAAATGTCTACATACTGCCGGACAAAAGACGCCGCAGAGCTGACTGCAAGTAAACAGATGGAAATTGTACAGTTCAGGGCAATGGAGCAGGCGTTCAGGGAGAATTTTTTTAAGTCATAATACCGCTGGATAAATACGGCGGGAACAGGAAAGAGAATAAAAAAGAATCATAGCTCCGGCGCGGCTCAGTAGGCAGCCATCTGTGCAGGAAGGGGCATGAGATAAACGAAAATAGGATTCCTGAAAAGGAAAATCATGAAAGAGGTATGGAGGATATTATTATGAGAAAAAAATTAGTGACAGTATTGTTGACCGTGGCAATGACAGCAAGCTTACTGGCAGGGTGCGGAAGTGGAAAGTCTGAGGACGCAGGAGACAAAAAAGCTGACGGTGCATCTTCCGGGGAAAAGGTGGAGCTGATCTTCACATCTGTATCTGTATCAGGCGATTCCCATACAAAGGCAATGCAGGAGTTTGCCGATAAGGTGGAAGAGCTTTCTGACGGAAGCGTGACATGCAAGACATATTCAGATGGCACACTGTTTTCTTCTGAAAACGAATTTGATGCACTTCTCTCCGGGGAAGCGGATCTGGCGTATATTTCCTTCCAGACACTTTCCACGCAGTCAGGGCTGGAGTGGTGTTCCATGTTTGGTTCCGGATATTTCTGGGATTCCTATGACCATATGACAGGAACATTAAACGGTGAGACCGGACAGGAAATCTTTGATAAGATTTCAGACAATGTAAACTGCAAGCCGCTTTCTGCATTCTATCTGGGAAGCCGTATCATCAATACAAGGGCAAAAGAAGTAAATAAATATGAAGATATGTCAGGACAGCTTTTGAGAATGCCAAATTCCGAGGCATGGCTGAACTTAGGGGAAGCACTCGGCGCGAACCCGACCCCGCTTTCCTTCTCAGAGCTGTATACCGCGCTACAGACAGGTGCCGTGGATGCGCAGGACAACCCGCTTCCGACATGTATCAGTGCAAAATTCTATGAAGTTGCACCTTACTTTGCAATCACTAACCATGTAGTAGACTCTGTCATCCCATGCATCAACACAGATACATGGAACAGCATGTCAGAAGACCAGCAGAAGGCAGTGACAGAGGCAATGGAATACGCAAGGACAACCAATGACGAGGCAAGAATCGCCGACGAGGAATCTGCCATCGAGACTCTTGAGTCTGAAGGCTGCACAGTTACTTATCCGGACCTGAAGGCATTCAAAGAAAAGGTTACAGCTTATTACGAAGGCCATGATGACCAGACATCCACATGGGACATGGATATGTATAACAAGATTCAGGATGAAGGCGCGAAATACGAGTAAACGTATCTGAAATAAAAGAGATAGAGAAATACAGCGATCCGTGAGGCTTCGCTGTATATTCTCCGACTGAGAGGAAGGGAGGCTTTACATTGGAGGCATTCAAGAAGGCGGGAAAGAAAATCATGGATTTTCTGGGATATTTTGTGCCCAGCGTCACATTCACTGTGATTTTCGTTGTGTTCATGGTTTCCATTATCTGCAGATATTTCTTAAAACAGCCCGTGACATGGAGCTATGAAATATCCGTGCTGGGTTACATGTGGACGATGTTTTTCGGGGTGGGGCAGGCAATTAAGGCGGACGAGCATGTCGTGTTCGGGCTCGTATACGACACATTGAAGCCAAGAGGGCAGTTTATCTGCATGGTCGTTTATAATGTCGCCCTGGTTATACTGCTGGCGATTACGTTTATACCATGCTGCAGGACACTGCTTGGCAAGCAGATGGTGACGGGGGTACTGAAACTGCCTTATACCGTTATATTTGCACCATTTATCTACATGCTTGCAGAAATGATTATCCGATCTGCACTGAAAATCGCCGAGGCATTTAAGACATACAAAGAATCACAGGGAGGTGCGAAATTATGAATACAGCCGTGATTGTACTGTTCGTAGTTATGGCAGTCTGTTTTATAATACGTATGCCGGTATCGTTATCTATGCTGGCGGCGTCTATCGTGTATTTCCTGATTTCCGCACCGGATAATTTAGGGCAGGTATTTTCTGTTATTACGGGAAACATGTTTTCAAACTACACCATGCTGGCAGCGCCGCTGTTCATCTTCATGGCAAATGTGCTGAATGAGGGTGAGGTTACGGATAAGATATTTTCTTTCTGCAACGGACTTCTGGGACGGCTGAAGGGTGGCACGGCACAGGTAAATGTATTTATTTCCCTAATCTTCTCTGGAATGACAGGATCGGCGATTGCAGATGCATCCGGAATCGGCCTGATGGAGATTGAACAGATGAAAAAAGAGGGATATGATCCGGAATTCAGCTGCGCGATTACGGCAGCATCCGCAACGGTTGGACCTATTTTCCCGCCGTCTATCCCGATGGTCATCTATGCCATGCTTTCCGGTGCATCCGTAGGCAAGCTGTTCATGGGCGGTATGGTGCCCGGAGTGCTTCTGGCAATCCTGCTGATGATCTATGTAGGATTCGTTTCACATAAACGCAACTATCCGGCAGGGGTGAAAATGAGCCTGAAACAGTTCGGACGTGCGACCCTTGTTGCAGCACCAGCACTCTTTACCGTAATCCTCCTGCTGGGAGGTATTTACTCAGGTATATGTACACCGACAGAAGCCGGGGCGGTTGCATCAGCGTATGCGTTACTGATCTCTGCATTTGTATACAGAACTCTGGGATGGAAAAAACTGTTTGGAATCATTAAGAAATCAGCGGCGAATACGGCAACACTTGCACTGCTGTGTGGAACCTCCATGCTGTTTTCCTACATCATTTCACTGGAGCAGGTGCCGAACGCAGTTGCAGCCCTGTTTACAGGACTGACAGACAATAAGTATATCTTCCTTTTTGTTGTGAATATTATTTTCCTTCTGCTGGGATGTGTACTGGATGTCAGTACGATCCAGCTTGTATTCGTACCGATGGTGCTGCCTCTTGTGAATGCATTCGGCATCGATCTGGTCCACTTTGGCGTAGTGATCTGCCTGAACATGATGATCGGACTGTCAACACCTCCTTTCGGCATGCTGCTGTTCATCGTATCCGGTCTTGGGCGGACGAAGATACAGGGCGTCATAAGGGAGATCATTCCGATGGTCGCAATCATGATTGGCCTGTTGTTCCTTGTGACTTATATACCGGACATTATCCTGTATATACCGAATCATTTTATGTAACTAAAATAAAAATTTTAAGAAGGCTCCGTTCTGAGGGATGAGGGCCTTCTTGCTGTATGGAGACTGATATGGGATTAAAAAGCTTGAAAGAAATACAGGAAATGCTTGCAGACCCGGACAACATATACAGGAGTGCACCTTTCTGGGGATGGAATGCAAAATTAGAAAAACAGGAACTGCACCGGCAGATGCAGGAGATGAAAAAAGAAAAAATGGGGGGATTCTTCATTCATTCCCGGGAGGGACTGGAGACAGAGTACCTGTCAAAGGAGTGGATGGATCTTGTAAGAGATTCCGTGGCGTACGCAGAATCACACGGGCTGGAGGCATGGATATATGACGAGGATAAATGGCCTTCCGGTAGTGCGGGAGGGATGGTGAGCGCTTCCGATCCGGAGCGGTTTACTGCAAAGGGACTGACACTGGAGGTACTGGACGGAAAAAATGCCCGGGTGGTGGAAGACGGTGATATCCTCGGCATATTCCGGCAGGAGGGAAAGACGCTGGTATTCCGGCAGGAGACCTCAGGCTCGAGTGAATGGTACAACGGGATGGCCCCGACGGATAATCTGAATCCGGATGCCGTGAAGACATTCCTCCAAATGACCCATGAAATGTATCAGGAGGCATGCGGGGATGCATTTGGAAAAACGGTAAAGGGATTTTTCACGGATGAACCTAATTTCTGCGATTTTTTCAGCGTTTTTACTAAGGGGCGTCCCTGGCTTCCCTGGAGCGGGGGATTTGCGAAAGAATTCAGAAAACGCCGCGGGTATGACCTGCTGGAAAAGCTTCCCGGACTGTTCTATGACTGTGGGGACTGCAAGAAAACCCGCCATGATTACTGGTGGACCCTGACAGAGCTGTTCGGGGAAAACTATATGAAACAGCTGTATGACTGGTGCAGTGACCGTCAGCTTATGCTGACCGGACATGTGCTGTATGAAAACGACTTGGGTTATGGGGTCCGGGTCAGCGGGGGCGCTATGCCGCACTACCAGTATATGCACGCGCCCGGAATTGACATTTTGGGGGAGCAGGCGCAGGAATATCTGACGGTGAAACAGTGTACCAGTGTGGCAAACCAGTATGGCAGAGAGATGGTTGTATCTGAGACTTATGGATGCACAGGCTGGGGGCTGACCTTTGAAGGACAGAAGTGGCTGGGGGACTGGCAGTTTGTGCTCGGCGTGACGAGGCGATGCCAGCACCTTGCACTTTACTCTATTACCGGATGCAGGAAACGGGATTATCCGCCGGTGTTCAACTATCAGAATACCTGGTGGAAGGACCTGCATGTGCTGGAAGACTATTTTGCAAGGCTTGCCGTATGCAGCACGGCGGGGAAAGCAGTAAGGAATGTTCTGGTGATCCACCCGCTGACAACGATATGGACAAAAAGCCGTTCGGCGCCGTGGGAAGATTTGAACCGGGTGGAAATGAACATGGGATGGCTCGATGAGAATCTTTTTGGCCTGAACAGGGAAGGCGAGCGCTATAACCGTCTGGCAGCGGCACTGGCAGGGATGCACTATGACTTTGATTTTGGGGATGAAATGATCATGGCAAAGGAAGCTCGTGTGGAATCAGGGAAGTTCTGGGTGAAGGAGGCGGCGTATTCAGTTGTAATTGTCCCCCCAGTTACTACATTATTCGCTTCGACTGTGGATAAGTTGGAGGAATTTCTCCGTGCAGGTGGAAATGTAATCTGGATCGGCGGCATGATCGGCATGATTGAGGGGGCGCCGTCAAGAATGGCCGGCGTGCTGAGAAATTATGAAGGGTTCTGTCAGGCGGAGGATGAGGAGCATGCTTACCGGATGCTTGAGAAAGTGCAGCCGCGCATCATTTCCCTGAAAGACCCGAAAGGCTGTGAGGCAGGGGATATCCTGACGATGGTAAGGAAAACAGTGGATGGATATGTTGTATTTCTGGTCAACCACAACCGGGAACATGGAGTATCGGTCAGAGCTTCTTTCCCAGACTGTAACCAGATTGAAGAATATATACCGCTGACAGGAAAAATAAAAAAAGCATCGTTTTACGCGGATCAGAACCGGACCAGATTACAGATCCATTTCTCACCTGCTGAAAGTAAAGTGTTCTTTTTAAAGTGTGGAAAGAAAACGGAGGCGTCTGCCTGCGGACAAGGGCCGGGAGTATTGGAATTCCCTTACCTTCATCCGCACAGGGCAGACAAAGTATGGTGTGTGCTGGGACCAGAGGCGGACATATCCTTAAATATGGAGAATGCACTGACATTAGATACATGCAGGGTGTATATGGGGGAAAACTGTCTCAAACTGTTGTCGGAGGAGGAACTTCCGGTGTGGAAAGCACAGAAGCTTTTGAGGGAAACACTGGGGATGCGGCAGGTTTACTATAACGGTGCACCCCAGAGATATACGTGGGTCCACACACCGTGTGAGAACGGCGGAAACGCATTTAAGCTGGAATTTGAAGCCAAGGTGCAGGACGTGCCGGAAGGAGACATTTATCTGGCCGTGGAGCACCCGGAAGGACTGGAAGTATCCTGCAACGGTGTAATATGCCCGGCATCCGGAGACTGGTTCCTTGAGCGGGGGATACAAAAATTTAAGGTGTCCGGGCTGACGGAAGGGACCAACACATTGACTGTATCCGGTAATTATAAGAATGATATGGAACTGGAGGACATATACCTGACAGGAGATTTCGGTGTCGATGTCAGGAGGTACATCGTAAAGCCGGTGAGACACCTTTATTTTGGAGACTGGTGTCTGCAGGGGCTGTTCCACTATGCGGGTGATGTCTCTTACCGGTTCCTGATACAGGAGGAAGTTCCGGCAGGGGCACGGATTATGCTGAAACCAGGTGCATATAAAGGAGTGCTTGTCAGCGTCCGGGTCAATGGTGAAGAGGCGGGGGTCCTGATTGGCAGGTCGTGTGAAGCTATGGAAATCACGCCGTATCTGAAGAAGAAAGTGAATGAGATAACCCTGACAGTCACCGGCAGCCTGAGGAACCTTATGGGGCCGTTCCACCAGACGTATACCGGATGCAGCAGGTTAAGCTGGGAAGATTTCAGGACAGAAGGGAATCTTTATACCCCGCAATATGTAACAGAGCCTTATGGACTCATGGAACAGATCGTACTGTCAGTTGAGGAAGGAGAGGGACGATGATCGTTGATAAGATAGAACATTTGCCGCAGTACCAATTATTCAGGGCGGATGAATTGGACTTTATCCTGGATTTCTGTAGAAAAGCAGTGGAAGAAGATACAGAAGAGGGAAGAGCAGACTTTTATGGCGGGGGCTTATATGCCCTTGTACAGATTTATGATACAAGGAAGAGAGAAGAGTCTGTCATGGAGGCGCACAGGGAGTATCTGGATTTGCAGTATATTGCAGAAGGAGAAGAATATTTTTATATCCACGAGACTTCTGAATGTAAAGTAAAAGAGGATATGACGCCGGAAAAAGATGTCATATTCCTTGAGTGTGGTGAGCCGGATGTGAGGGTGAAAGCAAAAAAAGGAATGTTTGTGCTGCTGTTCCCCCAGGACAGCCACATGCCCTGTATTCAGACGGGGCGGAAGGAAAAAGTGAAGAAGATTGTATTTAAAATCCGTATAAAAGACAGGAATCAAGAATAAGTCAAAAAAATTGTCCCTTAACTTCCGATTGCAGACTTGTGATTTTATGGTAGAATGGTATATATGAAATCTATGAAAAAGAAGGGCTGGGGATTATGGAAACTACGGAGAATAAAGGTGTAAAAGCCAGAATCGTGTCGGCGGCATGGCAGCTGTTCCATGATAAAGGATATGATCATACGACAGTGGATGATATTATTGAATTATCGGGAACTTCGAAGGGATCTTTCTACTATTATTTTAATACAAAGGATGAGCTGCTCAGCACGCTGTCCACGGTTCTGGATGATTACTACGAAGAACTGCATGTGGATATGGACAAGGAGATGAATAATTACGACAAGCTCCTGTATCTGAATTATAAAGTACATTCCATGATTGAGGAGCGGATCAGCATCGATCTTCTTGCTTCTCTTTATTCTACACAGCTGATTGCAAAAGGACAGAGGCACCTTCTTGACCAGAACAGGGTATATTACCGGCTGATATCAGGAATTATCGAGGACGGGCAGAAAAAAGGGCAGATACGTCAGGACAAGTCAATCAGTGAGATTACAAAATATTATTCGCTGTGTGAGCGAGCGCTGATTTCTGACTGGTGTCTGAGCAGGGGGGATTATTCACTGGGAGAGTACAGCAAGGCATATATGCCGATTATGATGGAGCACTTTAAGGCCTGAAGCGGTTTTTAACAGAATATCCGTATGAGTTACAGATGCATACGGCGCATGAACAGGGAAGGAGAACCGTGATGAATATTCAGGGATTACAGAAACTTACACTTTTAGATTATCCGGAAAAGGTGGCCTGCACGATTTTTACTGCCGGCTGTAACTTCAGATGTCCGTTCTGCCATAATGCTTCACTGGTTACTCATGTGGATCCGGATAATCATATACCGGAAGAAGAGGTGCTGGCCTTCCTGCAAAAAAGGAAGGGAGTCCTCGACGGTGTATGCATTACAGGCGGGGAGCCACTGCTGCAGCCGGATCTCGCAGCATTTATGGAAAAAGTGAAGGCACTCGGCTATTCGGTCAAGCTGGATACAAACGGAAGTAATATTGGCAGGCTTAGACAGCTTGTGGAACAGAATCTGGTTGATTATGTTGCTATGGATATTAAAAACGCCCCGAATAAATATGGTGAGACGATCGGAATCAAGGAATACAATCTGGAAAATATTCTGCAGAGTGTGGATTACTTAAAGTCGGGGGCAGTCTCTTATGAATTCCGGACGACCGTTGTCAGGGAATTCCATAAAAGGGAAGACTTTGCCGCGATCGGCCGGTGGCTGAAGGGGGCAGAGCGCTATTACCTTCAGGGGTTTGTGGATTCGGGGGACCTGATCCGGCCCGGGCTGAGGGCATATACAAAGGAGATTATGGAGCAGGCTCTGGAAATTGTGAAAAGGAATATACCGGGTGCAGAACTGCGCGGTGTGGAATGACACATTTCGTTTGGACAAGTGAACAACAATATGTAGTTAGAAACTAAAAAGTTGCATACTACATATTGTTGTTTTATATTGACAAGATATTAGCTCAGTGATAGAATAATTTCAGGTGCCCAACTGAAAAGGTTGGGCAAAAATTATCTCAATTCGATTCGAGTATAAGAGAAAGGGGCGACCGTACAGTATGTATCAGGTTACAAAAAGAGACGGAAAAATAGCGGACTTCAATCTGGCTAAGATCAGCGAGGCGATCAGAAAAGCATTTGAGGCCCAGGAGAGGGAGTACAATCAGGACATTATTGATCTGCTTGCATTGAAAGTTACAGCAGATTTTGAACCAAAAGTAAAGAACAGCCTTGTGTCAGTGGAGGATATTCAGGACAGCGTAGAGTCTGTGCTGATCAAGACCGGTTATGCAGATGTAGCGAAAGGCTATATCTTATACAGAAAGCAGAGGGAGAAGATTCGTAATCTGAACTCTACACTGCTCGACTATAAAGAAATCGTGGACAGTTATGTTAAGATCACGGACTGGAGGGTAAAAGAGAATTCTACAGTCACATACTCTGTCGGGGGACTGATCTTAAGCAACTCCGGCGCAATCACGGCTAACTACTGGCTCTCTGAGATTTATGATGAGGAGATCGGGAAGGCACATAAGAATGCGGATATCCATATCCACGACTTGTCCATGCTGACAGGATACTGCGCGGGATGGTCACTGAAGCAGCTGATTCAGGAAGGGCTTGGCGGCATTACGGGAAGGATCACATCATCACCGGCAAAGCATCTGAGTGTACTTTGTAACCAGATGGTAAACTTCCTTGGCATTATGCAGAATGAATGGGCCGGAGCTCAGGCATTTTCATCCTTTGATACCTATCTGGCGCCGTTTGCAAAGGCCGATAACCTGACTTACCCGGAAGTAAAAAAATGCATTGAATCCTTTATTTACGGTGTGAATATCCCGTCACGCTGGGGAACACAGGCACCATTTTCAAATATCACTCTGGACTGGACCGTGCCGGACGACCTGGCAAACCTTCCGGCAATTGTCGGCGGGAAAGAGCAGGACTTCACCTATGGCGACTGTAAGGAAGAGATGGATATGATCAACAAGGCTTTCATCGAGACGATGATCGAGGGAGATGCAGACGGACGTGGATTCCAGTATCCGATTCCGACATACTCTATCACAAGAGATTTTGACTGGGCGGATACAGAGAATAACCGTCTGCTGTTCGAGATGACTGCCAAGTATGGTACACCTTATTTTTCAAACTACATCAATAGCGACATGGAGCCGAGCGATGTAAGGAGTATGTGCTGCCGCCTGCGTCTGGACCTGCGTGAACTTAGGAAGAAATCCGGCGGATTCTTCGGAAGCGGTGAGAGTACAGGGTCTATCGGTGTCGTTACGATTAATATGCCGAGAATTGCCTATCTGGCGGCGAATGAAGAGGAATTCTACAAGAGGCTGGACAAGATGATGGACATTGCGGCTGACTCCCTCCATACAAAGCGGACTGTCATTTCCAAGTTAATGGATGAGGGATTATATCCGTATACAAAGAGATATCTCGGCTCATTCGAGAACCATTTTTCAACGATCGGGCTGATCGGTATGAACGAAGCCGGACTGAATGCAAAATGGATCAGAAAGGACATGACAAGTACCGAGACGCAGGAATTTACAAAGGAAGTTCTGAACCATATGAGGGCGCGCCTCTCCGATTATCAGGAAATGTACGGCGAATTATATAATCTGGAGGCAACTCCTGCCGAGTCAACGACATACCGCCTTGCTAAGCATGACGTGGAACAGTTCCCGGATATTATCACAGCTGCAGAAGGCGACGGAACACCGTACTATACGAATAGTTCCCACCTGCCGGTAGGATATACGGAGGATGTATTCGAGGCACTGGATATTCAGGACGAGCTCCAGACATTATACACATCAGGAACCGTATTCCATACATTCCTGGGTGAAAAGCTTCCGAGCTGGAAGTCGGCGGCGTCACTGGTGAAGAAGATTGCTGAGAATTATAAACTTCCTTATTACACGATGTCACCAACATATTCGATCTGTAAGAACCACGGGTATATTTCCGGCGAGCACTTCAAGTGCCCGGACTGCGGGGAAGAGACAGAGGTTTACAGCCGTATTACGGGATACTACCGTCCGGTAAAGAACTGGAATGACGGAAAAGCACAGGAGTTCAAGGACCGTAAGGTATATGATATTTCCAATTCCCATTTGAACGTGCATACGCCTGAGGCAAAAAAAGTGGAGTGTGAGACTGCGGCACCGGAAGGTGAGATGAGAACACTTCTGTTTACAACAAAGACCTGTCCGAACTGCAGGATAGCGAGCAGTTCACTGGAAAAGGCAAATATTGCATATGAAGTAGTTGATGCCGAGGAAAATGAGGAATTAGTAAAGAAATATGGTGTGATGCAGGCACCGACCCTGATCGTAATCAGCGAGTCCGGTGTGCAGAAAATGGCAAATGCTTCGAATATAAAAGCATACGCTGAGAAACACTAGAATAAGAATATAAACGGCAGTTTTGAAATGGCATGGAGGAATAACTATGTATGATATTGGAATTATCGGAGGTGGTACGGCAGGCATGACCGCTGCCATATACGGCCAGAGGGCCGGGAAACGCACGGTGATCATCGAAAGCATGAACTTTGGCGGACAGATCACGGCATCCCATAATGTAGAGAATTACCCGGGAATTGCCAGTGTAAGCGGAAGTGAATTTTCCATGAATCTTCTGGACCAGGCTATGAAACTTGGAACCGAGACTGTCATGGAACAGGTGACAGGAATCCGCGACGAAGACGGAATCAGGATCATAGAGACAACAGGCAAAGAGTATCCCTGCAGAACGGTGATTCTGGCAACAGGGGTGACACACAGACATCTTGGCATCGAGAAAGAAACGAAACTGACAGGATCCGGAGTTTCCTACTGTGCGACATGTGACGGGGCGTTTTTCCGGGGGAAAGATGTAGCAGTGATCGGAGGCGGGAATACCGCACTGCAGGATGCAGAGTTTTTGTCTAATTACTGCAGCAAGGTTTATGTGGTTCACAGGAGAGACGAGTTCCGCGGAGACAGCAGTCTTGTGAATGTGTTAAAAGGAAAAGACAACGTAGAGTTTGTTTTAAGCGCAACTGTAAAGGATATTGTCGGTGAGACAATGGTAGAAGGACTGATCCTGAATAATAAAAAGACAGGGGAGGACTTTACAATAGATGTGTCAGGGGTCTTCGTCGCGATCGGCCAGATTCCACAGAATAACATCTTCAGAGAATATGTCAGACTGGATGCGGATGGTTTCATTCAGGCCTCGGAAGACTGCATGACCTCACGTCCGGGCGTCTATGCAGCCGGTGACTGCCGTACAAAAGAAGTACGCCAGCTGACAACGGCTGCAGCTGATGGAGCAGTTGCGGCGCTCGCTGCATGCAAGTATCTGGCAGGGGCATAATAGTATATAGACAATAAAAAACGTTCTGTCTGCTGACTTTCTTAACCGAATCAGCAGGCGGAACGTTTTTTGTTTTAATTCTATGAGGTGTCTAATCCATATAAAACTTGGAGCCCATCCAGCCGCGGATGTGTCCGAGCATTGTCTGGTCAGGTTCGATAATGATACATGTATTCTTCTGGTCCAGAGAGATCATGATGGCGTATGCTTTCGCACTGGCATCTCCGGAAGAATAGTCAATCGTCTTCTCCGGACGGCTGGATCCCAGTCTCGGTGATCCTTTCGGGGCGATAATCTCGGCCTGCTGGATATCAAAAGTGATTAGTTTCTTTCTTTTTGCCTTATTGTAAATCGCATCTACCTGCATATCATGATTCAGCAGAGTATATTCATATTCCACATTCAATTTTGGAAACACGAAATAATAGGCGAGGAAGGCAAGGACCACAGTGATGAGGATGCCTAAAAAGCCTAACAGGGGAAAGGTAATAAGCAGGATGAGCGCAAGAAGCACAATAATCGCAATGCGGATTACCATATCTGTGGGACGGGATTTGCGGGCTACAAGTTGTTCGTAAAAAGCATCATTCATATCAGGAATTCCTTTCTGTCTGTAAATAGTTGATAACCATAGTGGCTATTTTAAATGTCATGGCGTCTTCGAACCTTCGGATGTCCAGGCCTGTCCGTCTTTCAATCTGTTCGAGGCGGTAAATCAGGGTGTTTCTGTGCATATGCAGCTGCCGCGAAGTCTCGGCGATATTCAGGTTATTCTGAAAAAACTTGTTGATCGTGGCAGTAGTCTCTTCATCAAAGGTATCGGGAACCTCACCGCGGAAAATTTCTTTCAGGAAGTTCTCACAGATGGTTACAGGGAGCTGGTAGATCAGACGGCCAATCCCGAGCTGGTTGTGCGGAAAAACAGTCTGCTCGGAGTAGAACAGTCTGCCGACTTTCAGCGCAAGGCTTGTCTCCCTATAGGCACCCGGCAGATCCATGAGTGTGTCTATCGTGCCGCTGTATGCTACCTGAACATGGGCCAGTGCCTCCATATTGAGCGTATCCACGATCATATGTGCAATATGGCTGATATCCTCCGGTGTCTCAGATGATTTCAGAGGGCGCAGGATGACAAGGCTGCGTTCCCCCATGCTGACCTGATAAGTCTTGGACTGAGAGGGGAACAGGTTCTTCAGGACCTCTGTAATGGTGTCGTCCACAGGGTTCTTTGTCTCAATCAGAAACAGGACTCTGGAGGTCTCCGGTTCGATATGGAGGCGCGCCGAGCGTTCGAATATATCATATGCCGGTATCCCATCTGCCATTAAATTCTGCAGAAAGTGGTTCTTATTATACTTCTCCTTATAGGCAAGTGAAAGACAATGCACCTGATTGAGGGCGAGTTCCAGTTCTTCCGGGGTATCTGCCCTGACTTCAAGGGCAATACCAGTAATCCGTTTTAATTCCGCCAGTGCCTTTTCGAGTTCCTGCGCAGGTTCCATACGAATCTCCTTTTGTCTAAGAATTATAGATATCAAATAATAGAATCAAAGAGGCCGCACTTAATAGCACAGCCCCTCTCATTTATATATTCTTATTCTAAAGCATTAATTTAAAATCGTCAACTCTGTATCTTTATCAAATGCATGAATCTTTTCCATATCCAGAGCGAATACTGCATCATCACCATTTCTCAAAGGTGTACGAGGATTAACGCGGGCTGTCATCTGAGTACCTTCTACATCAAAGTATAAGTATACTTCTGCACCGAGCAGCTCATAAACTTTGATCTTGGATCTGATCACACTGTCAGGTGAGTTTGCGATGAATGATTCTGAATCATGTACATCTTCCGGACGAATTCCAAGAACAACTGTCTTTCCGTCATAACCGCCATCAATAAGAGCTTTTTTCTTAGAAGCAGGAACTTTCAGTACGTGTTCTCCAACTGTAAGAGTTACATCGCTGCCATTTACTTTTACAACAGCATCCATAAAGTTCATCTGAGGTGATCCGATGAATCCGGCAACGAACAGGTTGCAAGGTGTATTGTAAAGGTTCTGAGGTGTATCTACCTGCTGAACAACTCCGTCTTTCATAACTACGATTCTTGTACCAAGTGTCATAGCCTCTGTCTGGTCATGTGTTACATAGATGATGGTTGCGCCCAGATTTTCATGAAGCTTGGAAATCTCGATACGCATCTGAACTCTCAGTTTTGCATCCAAGTTGGAAAGAGGCTCATCCATAAGGAATACCTTAGGATTACGCACGATTGCACGTCCCATAGCAACACGCTGTCTCTGTCCACCTGATAAAGCCTTTGGCTTACGGTCTAATAATTTCTCAAGGTCAAGGATTCTTGCAGCCTCACGAACCTTCTTATCGATCTCATCTTTCGGAACCTTGCGCAGCTTCAGTCCGAATGCCATGTTGTCATATACTGTCATATGAGGATACAGAGCGTAGTTCTGGAATACCATCGCGATATCACGGTCCTTTGGCTCAACATCGTTCATAACTTTTCCGTCAATCTCAAGAGTACCGCCTGAAATATCTTCCAGACCTGCAATCATACGAAGAGTAGTTGACTTACCACATCCAGATGGTCCTACGAAGATGATAAATTCTTTATCTTCAATATCCAGATTGAAATCTTTTACTGCCTGAAATCCGTTAGGATATACTTTTTGAATTCCTTTTAATGATAAACTTGCCATTTTAATAGCCTCCTTGAAAAAATGTTGTTTCGTTGTTTTCTGAGATAAGTATATCTAAAAAGAGAGAATGGGACAATGTCACGAGTAACCAAAAAATCCGAAAAAAAATGTACATAACAACTATACATGCCCTTGCATTCATTCCGGATCTCCGGAGGAAAGAAAAAAGATTAGTAAAGAAATGGAAAAATGTTGTTTGGAAGATGAAAAGGAGTATGATATACTATGAAAGGTTTGAAAAGAATTCCACGCATAGCGGTGGATGATGATAAAGCTGATAAAGGAGAATAAATGAAGAACCAGAAGAAGAGTCTGATATCAATACATATCGCTGTCCTGCTGTTTGGACTTGCAGGCCTGTTTGCAAAATGGGTCCTGCTGCCGGCCGTGATCATTGTTCTGGGACGGGTTATTTTTTCCTCTCTCTCCCTGTTCTTTCTATTGAAAGTGAAAAGGGCCCGGGTCCGTCTTGATAAGGGGAGAGATTATATACTGATGATTACCGCCGGGATTGTACTGGCGGTCCACTGGACGACGTTTATGCAGTCGATCCAGACCTCCACGGTTGCGGTCGGGACACTTACGTTTTCTACATTCCCGCTGTTTGTTACATTTTTGGAACCGGTACTTTTCCATGAAAGGCTGAAGTCTTCCAGTGTAGTCTCGGCAGTAGTTATGCTGGCTGGTGTGCTGCTTATTGTTCCGGAATTCCATCTGGGGAATACGATGACACAGGGAGTTATCTGGGGAATGGCGGGCAGTCTGTCCTACGCAGTCCTGTCCCTGATGAACCGGATGTTTATGGAGAAATATACAAGCAGCCTGACTGCATTTTACGAACAGGCAACTGCGGCTGTTGTACTGCTGCCGTCCCTGTTCCTTTTGAAGCCGGTGGTTTCCGGGAAGGATATCCTCGTTTTGGTTCTGCTTGGGGTAGTTTTTACTGCTTTTGCACATACTATGTATATAGAAGGATTAAAACATGTGAAGGTCCAGACCGCGGGAATCATATCTGGTCTGGAATCTGTATATGGAATTATAGCGGCGTTTCTGTTCCTTGGTGAAAAGCCGGGGATCAAAGAACTTGCGGGCGGCGTGATTATTTTGGGTGTAGTCTTTTATTCGACGCGTTTATCATCCCGGGAAGAGTAATTACTGTACATACCTATGGGATGTACAGTAACAGGTGAAGCCGGCTCGTCGGGAGAACTCAGGAGGCAGATATGAAAAAATTACTGGATTATTTTACAATAGATGGTGAAATCGGCGGGAATCAGGAATGGTTCCGGAATGTGGTCATGTATGTCGGCGGCTGTGCGGCAGCGACCGCGTGTGACAGCTGTATATACTTTGCGCTGCATCAGGGGCAGGCCCACTTGTACCCCTATGATGTCCATAATCTGGAAAAGGAAGATTATATACAGTTCTCGATGAAGATGAAGCCGTACTTAAGACCACGCGCCGGCGGGGTGAAAAAACTAAGCATGTTCATTGACGGATTTTCAAAATATTTAAATGACACAGGGGACGACTGGCTGAGTATGCAGGAGTTTGCCGGAGAGCATACCTCCACTGAGGCGGCAGATCTTATCAAAAAGCAGATCAATGCCGGATTTCCGGTGCCTTATCTGATGCTGCGGCATAAAAAGCCGGAATATAAAGATTTTGTATGGCACTGGTTCTTGTGTTACGGGTACGAGGAAAAAGAGGATGATTTCCTAATCACCGTGGCAACGTACGGAGAGGCGTCAACCTTCTCACTGAAGGACCTTTGGAATACGGGATATGAAGAAAAAGGCGGTCTGATACAATACTGCGTCAGGTAAAAGAATTGATTTTAGCCATAATAAAAAATGAAATTTCAAAAAGATTTCATAGAATGGGCACAAATTTCTTTTACAATATGAATGTTCAGAGGCTAGTTTATCGCAGTGAAAGGAAATGTTTTATGTTAAAAGAACCGGGAAAGAAGAAAAAGTGGATTGTACCGACGCTGCTGATCATTGCAGGAATCGGGATATTTGGGAGAACCACGGCCATTTCTGCGATGGAGGCGACTGTCAGCAGGATATTGGGCACTCCGGATGAAGAACAGACCGTGGCGCTTACAGAGGAAGAAGAAAAGCAGCTGGAAGAGGTCAAGAAGACTTACGATACAGCGGGGCAGGCTAAGATCGTTAAAAAACTTGAGGCGAAAAAAGCTAAAAATGAATATACGATAGACAATATGCTGATTCAGTATAATCCGTTTGGTACGAATACACAGTCGGCATATGTCTACTTCAAGACAGAGAATCCCGCGAAGATTACATACACCGTCAGTGTTTCAGACAAAGAAATCAAAGATTTTACGCGTGAGGTTTCTCAGGAAGAGGAATACCAGACAGAGCATGAGTTTCAGGTGATCGGGCTCATTCCAGATATGGAAAATAAAGTAAAGTTCACAATTACGGAAGAAAACGGGATGGTGACAACCCGCTCCTATGCCTATAATATGGGGAGCCTGCTGGGAGACGAGGAAGTGAAGCTTGAGACAGATATTGATGAGAAGGCAGAGGAAGAGCTATCAGATGGATTGTATGTCATACTCGGGAACGATGACTCGCATCTTGATTTCATGTATTATTATGATAATGACGGCATCCTCAGAGGCGAAGTCCCCCTGCTCGGCTACCGGAGCCACAGGATTTTATTTGATGAGAGCGCGATGTACTACAGCATATCAGAATCCAAAATAGCCGCAGTAAACCGGCTGGGACAGGTTGTCTCCGTATATGACCTGGGTGATTACAGCCTGCATCACGATTATGTCTTCGATGATGACGGGAACATCCTGATACTGGCAACCGATAATAAACAGGACAGCGTAGAAGATGTAGTGGTAAAACTGGATATCAGGACCGGCCAGGTGACAGAGGTACTCGATCTCGGCGACCTCCTCGGAAACTATAAAGCCTCCTGTGTGGCAAATGCAGACGGAGACTTAGACTGGATGCACATCAATACGATTCAATGGATGGGATCAGGACAAGTTCTGCTAAGCTCAAGGGAGACATCGACGATACTAAAAGTCAGCAATCTGTATACAGCTCCCCGGCTCGATTACATGATAGGGGCGGACAAGTTCTGGGCCGGTACCGGATACGAAAACCTCCTTTTCACAAAAGACGGCAGCTTCACAATACAGGGCGGACAGCATTCAGTTACATATGTAAAAGACGATACGCTCAAAGAGGGACAATATTATCTCTATATGTTCAATAACAACATCGGCTACAGCGAGACAAGGCCCGGCTTCGACTGGAGCAGCACAGGCCTGACCGAAACAAGCGCAAAAGACGGAAGCACTTCCTACTATTATAAATACCTTGTAGACGAAAACAACAGAACATTCAAACTGGCAGATTCCTTCAAAGTACCATATTCAGGTTATGTAAGCAGTGTACAGGAAATTAGCGGGAATGTACTGGCAGATTCAGGGTTTGCGGGGGAATTCAGAGAATATAACAAAGAACACAAACTAATAGCAAGTTATAAAATGAATGCGGAAAAGTTCATATACCGTGTATATAAATATCAATTTTAAGTCAATTGGGGACGTAGTAAACCTTAAGTATACTACGTCCCCAATTGACTTAAGTGGTGTACCTAATTGACTAATCTGACTTTATCCGCTACAATAGACGTATTGAATTTATAAGAAAAGAGGAGTTTATTATGGCTAATCCAATTGTTACGTTCGAAATGGAAAATGGGGATATTATGAAGGCGGAATTATACCCGGAGATCGCACCGAATACGGTGAAAAACTTTGTATCTCTTGTAAATAAAGGGTTTTATGATGGTCTGATTTTCCACCGTGTTATCAGCGGATTTATGATTCAGGGCGGATGCCCGGACGGGACAGGCATGGGCGGTCCGGGATATACGATTAAGGGTGAGTTTTCACAGAATGCGTTTGCGAATGATCTGGCCCATGAAGCGGGAGTGCTCTCTATGGCACGTGCAATGCATCCGGATTCAGCAGGATCCCAGTTCTTTATTATGCACAAGAATTCTCCGCATCTGGATGGTTCTTATGCAGCATTTGGCAAGATCACGGAGGGGATGGATGTTGTGAATAAGATTGCCGAGACTGCAACGGATTATAGTGATAAGCCGTTAGAGGCACAGGTGATGAAAAAGGTGACTGTCGATACTTTCGGTGAGGATTACGGCGAGCCGGAGAAGGCATAGGAGAAGGAATTACCAATGGAAAAGCGATTACAGAAACCGGCAGTCGTCTGTCTGCTGGCGTTAATCTGCTGTGCGTTATGGGGAAGTGCATTCCCATGCATTAAAGTTGGATATGAGTGGTTTGGAATAGAAGGAACCGGGAGCCAGATTTTATTTGCTGGCTACCGGTTTTTCCTCGCCGGTGTCCTGACTTTTGTGTTTGGATGTATTTTGGAAAGACGGTTCCTGACGATGAAACGTTCTTCTATTCCCTATATCCTCAGACAGGGACTCTTACAGACTACGATACAATATTTCTTCTTTTACGTTGGGCTGGCGAATACGACGGGAACAAAGGGATCAATTATCAATGCATCGAATGCATTTGTCTCCATTGTTGCCGCACATTTTATGATTAAGTCGGAGAAAATGACATGGAAGAAGGGGATCGGGTGTTTGCTGGGACTCGCAGGGGTGGTTGTGATCAATCTGGCTCCGGGGGCATGGGGAACGGGATTTTCGCTCAAAGGTGAAGGTATGGTGTTTATTTGTACTGTTGCCTATGGGGTGAGCACGGTTGTGCTGAAAATCATCTCCAATAAGGAAAGCCCGATGACGATTACTTCTTATCAGATTTTATTCGGAAGTGTACTCCTGATCATAATCGGTCTGGCACTCGGGGGACATGTAGAGGGATTTACCCTGAAATCTACGATCCTCCTGATTTATATGGCACTGATCTCTGCAGTTGCATTCAGCCTTTGGACGCTGCTGCTGAAGTATAACCCGGTGGGCAGGGTGGCGATTTATGGCTTTACGATTCCGGTATTCGGCGTCGTGCTCTCAGCCATTTTCCTCGGGGAACAGTTCGTTTCCCTGAAAAACCTGTCTGCGCTGATACTCGTCAGCGTAGGAATACTGATCGTCAACAGTACGAAGTCCGTAACAAAAAATCACACAGCACCGTCTAAATAGCAGCACTGTGTGACGGAGACAAACAAATATAAGTACTTAGGTAAAGCCGGAAAATCAGTCATAGTAGATTTTCCGGCTTCCGTCTATTGTATTCCCGATTGAAGCCTGTATCCATTCGATGGCGCCGTCTGTATCGCGATCCCGGATAAAGGTCCAGAGCGTATGTGTATTCTCGTAGAGTGCAGGTATCCCGTAGAGGGTACAGAAACGCTCCCAGAGAGTGGAAACCGGCGTGCGGAAGGACTGGAAGATCAGCGGGATCAGTGTATTATGGGAGAGCAGAGCAAATTCATGCTGGAATTCAAAAGCTGCCTGGGAGGCTTCTGTGATAGAATCCGTCTCCCGTATCCGCTCCTTTTTTTCACGGAGGAGTTCCACTTCCTCATCAGAAATCCGGTCAATACATAATTGTGCTGCAAGGGTATCCAGAGCAATCCGGACCTCCAGAATAGAGCGGATTTCTTCGTTGCGCAGACGCCCGCCGTTATATTTCATAATCGCCATCAAAGTATCCAATGTGCCTTTGCGCCGGTAATCGGCTACAAAGGTTCCGATTCTCGGTTTTACGACCAGAAACCCTTTCCGCTCCAGTTCCCCCAGACCCCCGTTTACTACGGCCCGGCTCACCTGCATCATTTCAGCCAGCTGACGCTCGGGCGGAAGCTTTTCCCCGATTTTTAATTTTCCTGACAGAATCAAATGTTCCAACTGTTCCACAAACAAATCCCGAAGTGAGGGTGAACTTATTTTTGAAAATTCCATATGCAGATCTCCAAATTACCGGCATGGTGAAACCCGGTTTTTTATTTGCTATTATAATACATAAAATTCGTTTAAACAAGCTTGGAAACCCAGAAGGATGCAAATGAATACTGTGTACGTTGCTTTGTATACTAAAAGGTATACGCAGTAACAGACAAACTGGCCTTGCCTGACTACGCATAATTGTACCTTGCCAAAAGCCAGTTGATACCGTACAATAGTGGACAGCAGGCATACCTGCGTAGTATAATCAAAAATATTTCCTGTACGGTCAGGCAAGAATGGCCGGGGATGAAAAAATAACGGAGGCACAGCTGATATGGATATGGTCCGATCAGAAAAACTGATTTTTGAATATGAAAAGCGTGATGAAGAAGGCAATGTGACAGGGATGAACCGTGCAGTCGACGGGGTAGACATCCAGATCGCACCGGGGGACTTCGTGGCGATACTTGGACACAATGGTTCCGGAAAATCGACTCTCGCGAAACACATGAATGCGATACTGATCCCTACGGGTGGTACGATGTGGGTGAACGGCAGGGACACGAAGGATCCGGCAGAATTGTGGAACGTCCGTCAGTCTGCAGGGATGGTGTTCCAGAATCCGGATAACCAGATCATTGGCACCGTGGTGGAAGAGGACGTAGGATTCGGTCCAGAAAATCTCGGGGTGCCGACAGAGGAAATCTGGAAACGGGTTGAAGACAGCCTGAAGTCGGTTGGTATGCTGGAGTACCGGACAAATTCGCCGAATAAGCTGTCCGGAGGACAGAAACAGCGTGTTGCAATTGCGGGAGTCATTGCAATGGAGCCGGAATGTATTGTGCTCGATGAGCCAACCGCCATGCTGGACCCGAACGGCCGGAAGGAAGTCATCCGTACCATTCAGGAACTGCGCAGACGCAAGAAGGTCACGGTCATCCTCATCACACACTATATGGAAGAGGTCATTGACGCTGATCAGGTGTATGTCATGGACAGCGGCCATATTGTCATGCATGGCACACCGAAGGAAATCTTCAGTCAGGTAGAAGAGCTTAAAAAGTACAGGCTGGATGTTCCACAGGTGACCATGCTTGCAGAAGAACTGAGAAAAAGAGGCTTGAAGCTCCCGAAAGGAATCCTAAGGACACAGGAGCTGGTGGAGGCATTATGTCAATTAAATTAGAGCACATTAATTATATATACAGCCCCGGAACCGCGTATGAAAAGCAGGCATTAAAGGACGTCAGTCTGGAAATCACGCAGGGGGAATTTGTCGGCATCATCGGGCATACAGGGTCCGGTAAATCTACACTGATCCAGCATTTCAATGGCCTGATGAAAGCAACAGACGGCGTCTTATATTATGAAGGAAAAAATATTTACGACAGCGGATATAACATGAAAGAATTGAGGAATCAGGTCGGACTTGTCTTTCAGTATCCGGAGCACCAGCTTTTTGAAGTTGATGTACTCAGCGATGTCTGTTTCGGGCCGAAGAATCAGGGACTTCCTCCTGAAGAGTGTGAAAAAAGGGCCAAAGAGGCTCTGGAATTAGTCGGTTTTCCGGAGAAATATTATAAACAGTCCCCATTCGAGCTGTCCGGCGGCCAGAAACGTCGTGCAGCGATAGCGGGAGTTCTGGCGATGCGGCCGAAAGTCCTTGTATTGGATGAGCCCACGGCGGGGCTGGATCCCAGAGGCAGGGATGAGATTCTCGATCAGGTTGAATATCTGCACAAAAACACTAACATGACTGTGATTCTCGTATCCCACAGTATGGAAGATATCGCCAGATATGTTGACCGGATCATTGTCATGAACCACGGCGAAAAGATGCTGGATGACATTCCGAAAAGGGTGTTTGCACATTACAAAGAACTGGAAGAAGTAGGACTTGCAGCACCACAGGTGACATACATCATGCACGCTTTGAAGGCCCTCGGGCTGGATGTGCATACTGATGCAACAACTGTGGAGGAAGCGGCAGAAGAAATTATGAGGAGTTTGCATGATTAGAGATATTACAATCGGACAGTATTATCCGGCAAAAAGTGTCATTCACAGATTGGACCCAAGGGTGAAGATCGTCTGTACCCTTCTGTTTCTAATCTCTCTGTTTTTGCAGAGCAGCATTCTGGGGTATGTGATTGCAACAGCATTTCTCGGGGGTGTTATCTGCATGAGCAGAGTACCGTTTAAGTACATTGTAAAGGGACTTAAGCCCATTATAATGCTCCTTCTGATTACGGTGCTGTTCAATCTGTTCCTGACAAGAGAAGGGAACGAACTCGTTCACGTATGGATCTTCCGCATCACAGATAAAGGGCTTAATGTAGCAGTATACATGGCTATCAGGCTGACTTACCTGATCATGGGTTCCTCCATTATGACATTTACGACGACCCCAAATTCCCTGACAGACGGGATCGAAAAGCTGCTTCACCCTCTGAATAAGATCAGGGTCCCGGTACATGAAGTCGCGATGATCATGTCCATCGCCCTGCGGTTTATCCCCATTTTGCTGGAAGAGACAGACAAGATTATGAAAGCACAGATTGCGCGCGGGGCTGATCTGGAGAGTGGAAATATCATACAGAAGGCGAAGGCGATGATACCGATTCTCGTGCCGCTGTTTGTATCCGCATTCCGGAGGGCCAACGATCTGGCAATGGCAATGGAAGCACGCTGTTACCGGGGCGGAGACGGCAGGACGAAGATGAAGCCCCTTGTTTATCAGGGCAGAGACCGCATGGCTTATGCGGCTACGCTGATTTATGTAGTGCTCGTGTTCTGCATTGGGCGTTATGTCCCCTTCCATCTGTGGATTTTCTAGAAAACGTTGAATGAGCGGAAAAATAATAAAAACTGAAAGTGAAGCTATGAGAAGAATCAAACTTACGGTAGCCTATGACGGCACAAATTACTGCGGCTGGCAGATACAGCCAAACGGAATTACGATAGAAGAAGTATTGAATAAGAAATTATCCAAACTGACAGGGGAGGACATACGGATCATCGGGGCAAGCCGTACCGATTCGGGAGTGCATGCGCTCGGAAACGTGGCGGTATTTGATTCTGAAACCGGCATCCCGCCGGAACGTCTGGCCTACGCGCTGAACCAGAGGCTTCCAGACGATATCGTAATAACGAAATCTGAAGAGGTCCCTTTAGACTGGCATCCGCGTTACTGTAACTGCACAAAGACATATGAGTACCATATTCTGAATGCAAAGATCCAGGACCCGACAAGAAGACTGACGAGGTACTTCGTATCCTATCATCTGGATCTGGAGAAAATGCGCAGGGCGGCGGGATATCTTATAGGAACACACGATTTCGCAAGTTTCTGTAATGTGAGAACGAACGTGGAAGATACCGTGCGCACGATTTATGAGCTGAGTGTGATCGAAGAGAAAGATGAGATCACGATCCGCATCAGGGGAAACGGGTTTTTGTACAATATGGTGAGGATCATCGTGGGGACACTTTTACGTGTCGGAAGGAACTTCTATACACCTGAGCAGGTGGAAGACATATTAGAAGCAAAGGACCGTCAGGCGGCAGGGGTCACTGCGCCGCCGCATGGACTGATGCTAGTGGGTATTGAATATGAATAAAAAAGAACCGGAGCTTTCTGGTTCTTTTTTTAATGTGCCTGACTCAAGACGTATATATCCGGGAATGCAACGTAATGATGTATGCAGATTCCGTTTTCCTACTATTCTATAATCTAAATTACAAATGTTATCTGAAAATACTTTCATAATTTTTGAAAAGTGCACAAAAAAGAAAAGATTTTTTATTTATATTCAACGAAAAAGAAATTTTTTCCTAAAAAGTATTGTAATTTACGGATCGAATGATATGATGAAAATAAGTTACAACGAAACATTAAAAAAACAGAGAAAACAGAAGGAAAACAAAAGGATTCAAAAAGGAGGAAAACATGATGAAACCAGAAGAGTTAAAAGAAGCATTGAAAGGTATTTGCGCGATTGCAGTAACACCAATGACAGAAGAACGGCAGGTTGATTATGAGGGGATGAAAAAACATATTCGTTTTCTGAAGAGCAAGGGGATCAGCCGTGATAATCACTGTACACTGGTTGTCGGCGGAAGTACCGGTGAGTGCGGGGCGCTTACGATTCCAGAGAGAAAGAGGCTTATTGAGACTGCAGTTGCAGAGGCGGGGGAAGAACTGCCGATCATAGCAGGCTGTAACCACAGCAATATTGAAGACGTAAAAGATCTGATTTCTCATGCAGAACAGGCCGGCGCAGCCGGAGTAATGGTGCTTTCTCCTTATTATTACGTACCGACAGATGAAGCTGTCTTAAGATTCTATAAAGAGATTTCCAAAGGTACGAATATTGGAATCTTACTATATAACAACCTTGAGGTTACACATAAAGATGTACCGCTTGAAGTAATGGAGCAGTTGGTTGGCGCGTCAAATGTAGTAGGCATTAAAGAATGTACACCAAACTTTGCAAAGATGGAAAAGGTGGCGCGTAAAATCGGAGATAAGATCACGGTTATTAATGGACATGGGGAGTTTCTTGAACCATTTGCGGCGATTGCAGGTACAGCAGGTTTTATTTCCAGTACATCTAATTTTGCACCTGAAATTGCAGTGGAGATGTGGAAAGCCAGAAGTGTGGGGGATTATGTAAAAGCGAAGGCTATCCGAGACAGACTTACCCCGTATCTTGATCTGGCCGCTTCCGAGAGTGCGACAGGCGGTGAACCGGTAGTGCTTGCAATATTGAAACGGGCAGCTACACTTGTAGGTTCTAATTGTGGACCGGGCAGGATACCACTTCCGGAGATTGATGAAGTACTGGATGCCAAAATTAAGAGGATGCTGGAGGAAGTAGGATTAGTATAAAATAGAAATGAGGGAATATTTATGAAAAAGAGAATACTGGCATTGCTAGTTTGTGCTGCAATGGTTATTTCTATGACTGCATGCGGCGGATCATCAGACAAGAAGGCGGAAAAAGAAGAAGGCGGTTCTAAAGACGGCAAGACAGAATTAACTTTATTAAGACTGGGCGACCTGACAAAAGCAGAACCTATTTTCAAGCCGATTGTTGAAAGTTTTGAACAGGAGAATCCGGGTGTTAAGGTCAACTTTGAGGCGATGGCATGGGCAGAGGCTACAACAAAACTGAAACTTCTCGGTGCACAGGGCGATTTACCGGATGTGACATTTACAAATATAGCAAATGGATGGGATCTGGCTTCGGAAGGATATTTGATGGATTTGTCCGATATGCTGGCATCAGATGAAACAATGAGTGCTGAATTACCGCAGTCTGTTATTGATATTGCAACTACAGAAGATGGAAAGATGTACTGGGTACCCGCGGCTACAGGCGCTTTCGGACTCTGGTACAATAAAGATTTATATAAGCAGGCAGGACTCGACCCTGAAACGCCTCCGAAGACGGTGGAGGATATGGTGTCCTATGCCAAAACCATTACTGAGAAGACAGGCGTTCCCGGGTTAGGCTGGGGGATATCTGCAACAGAAGATTTCGCAAACGTAGTAGAAAGCTTTTATTCCAGCTATACAGGTACAGATATTTGGAGCGACAAGGACAAGTGTTTTACATTTGAAAAGGACGATAAGAACCGTAAGTTATTTGCAGAGGCTTTGGACGAATTAGCTGCCATTACAAACGATTATGGAATCACACAGGCGAATGTGATCGAATACAACCCTTATGCAATCAGGACGTTATTCAGAGACGGTGAAGTTGGTATGTATCTTGATGGTGTGTGGGCAGTGAAAGAACTGCTGGACGAGCTGAATAAAGGCGAAGAAAGTAAGTTTAATACAGGATTGTTCCCGGAAGGTCCGGCCGGTTCACATCCGATCATGGGCTGTGATGGCTGGGCAATTCCGGAGGCCTGCAAGAATAAGGATGAGGCGTGGAAACTGATCCAGCACCTGATGTCTTCCGATAACCAGACGAGACATGCTTCTCAGTGGGGGCTGCTTCCAATACTCGAATCAGAGAAAGGAAAGGAAGAGTTCTCAGGTGAATACTGGAATGCATTGGTAGAGCAGGAGCAGACAGTTGCTTCCAGACCGAAGGATAAAAATGTAGCCATGATTGAACAGGCAGTTGCAGACGGAGCGCAGGCAGCAGCTACGAGAAAGATGAGTGCCAACGAGGCGATTGATTATATGATTGAAACTGTAAACTCAAATTACAGCGATTAGTTATTTTATGATGGGCAGGATAACTGCCCATCAGTTTTAATAACATTTTTGGAAGGTGGCAGGTATATGAAACCAAAGAAAAAAAGAAATAAGCTGCCTTATATTTATCTGATACCGGCAGTTGTTATCATTGTTGCAATTTTCGCGATCCCCCTTTTCAATTTGTTATGGTATTCTTTTGCCAAGGTAGATTTGATCGGTAATTTCCGAGGATGGGTCGGGCTGAAAAACTATGAATACCTGCTCACCCCGGCGTTTGGAAAAACGTTGGTCAGGACTCTGATCTGGGTAGTATGCGGTATCGCCGGAATCTTTTTAGTGGGGACGACACTGGCGCTGGCCCTTAATAAACCGATACCGGGAAGAGGTTTTTTCCGTACAGTTGTTATTATTCCCTGGGTCATACCGCATGTGTTCGCAGGCACGATGTGGAGCTGGGTGCTGAATTCTTCAAATGGGATTGTAAATACCATTCTTCTGAGTCTGGGGATTATAAATCAGCCGATTAGTTTTCTGGGGGCGGACCTTGCACTTGCTACGGTTATTTTTATCAGAATCTGGAAAGGTGTACCGTTCCTTGTTATGAGCCTCTTGTCTGCACTACAGACGATACCTTCTGAAGTGGAAGAGGCTGCAAGGCTTGATGGTGCTCTTGGTCTGAAATATTTTTGGCACATTACACTTCCGCTTTTGAAACCGGTCATGATTATGAGCGGTACCATTTTGATGGCGTGGTCATTCACGATCTTTGATCTGGTATATGTCATAACAGGAGGCGGTCCTTTAAATGTAACGGAACTGTTGAGTATTACCATATACAAAAAGGCATTTATCAATTCTGACTTAGGCGGTGCGGCGGCTATAGCAATCTTTACAATGATATTCGTGTCTATTATAGCATTCTTCCTTATGAGACATAACGCGAAGGAGGAGAATTAGATGATGAATATAAAGAAGCGTAAAAAGATAAAAAACTATGTCATCCGGTATTTTATTATAATTATGTGGGTAATCATTGCCCTTCTTCCAATTTATACAGCGGTAATGACTTCTTTAACCCCATTTGAAAAACTGGGAGAAAAAATGTTGTATCCGAAGTACTTTCACTGGCAGAATTATGTGGAACTGGCCGGACAGACGCCGATGTGGGAGTACTTAAAGGCTTCCGTCATTTATGCCCTCGGTACCAGTATCTTTACAATAGTGATTTCAATTCTGGCAGCGTACGCGTTATCCAGATTTAAATTTAAATTCAGGGTAGCGTTTATGATGCTGATCGTCGCTATCCAGGTTATTCCACAGATCGTAATAGTAACGCCATTATATGGAATCTCTAATTCCACAGGTCTGTATGATACGTACATTGTTGTAATTCTGGCGATGGTGGCGTCTGCAATAGCAAATCCAATCCTATTGCTGAAAGGATTTTTCGATAGTATTTCAGTAAATCTGGAGGAGGCTGCGGCGGTTGACGGATGTACGAAAGTAATGGCGCTTGTGAAAATAATTTTACCGATTTCATTGCCGGCAGTGACAACTGCATTCGCGTTATCCTTCTTTACGGGGTGGGATGCCTATTTGTATCCAATGATTCTGACATCCTCGGCTGGGAAAGTTTCTATGACAGTCGGGTTATCCAGAATGGTTGATATTGTAACACCTTGGAACTGGATTATGGCAGGAACTGTGCTGGCTATCGTTCCACCAATCCTGATCTATCTGATGGCGCAGAAATATCTGATTGGGGGCCTGACGGCTGGCAGCGATAAATAGTGGCTATTGTGTGGAGTCGTGTTTATATGTAATCAGGGAAAGAGAATAACAAAAAGGAGAGGAAAATATGGATGGAACAGGGATTTTAAAGATTGGTGTCAGCAGGTTCCTATATGGAAAAGGTGTGATTCAACAACTGCCGGACGAGATTTTGAGGTATGGAAGCAAGGCATTTATGGTTGGGGGGAAGACCACACTGCCCTTAGTCAGAGGTCTGGTAGATACACAGATGAGGGAGAAAAAGATTGCAGTGGTCTGGGTAATCATGGATGAACCAAATTCTGTTGATTTTGCAAAAAGGCTGGCAGCAGATGCAGGTAAAGAGAAGGCAGAGGTTATCGTAGCAATTGGCGGCGGTAAATGTATGGACCTGTGTAAAGTATTTTCAGATCTGGCCGGCCTGCCGCTTATAACAGTGCCGACATCTGTAGCTACATGTGCAGGGGCATCGGCTGTAAGTATTATGTATACAAAAGAAGAGGGGCGTTATGACTGTTCGATTCCGAAAGAAAAAGAAGTGGATTCCGTACTTGCAGATCTGGATATTATCGGGAAATCTCCGAAGCGGCTTTTTGCTTCCGGAATCATGGACTCAATAGCGAAGCTTCCCGAAATCGTAAATGGCAGAAAAGAGATGGATTACCCCGAGGTTACGATCTATAAATATATGGCATATACGAACTCCAGATTTATATATAAGTTTTTAACGGAAAACGGATTAAAGGTGTACCAGAACCCAGAGGCAGATGAGAGACTCCTCACGGACCTGGTGCTCATAAATCTGATTATTACATCTATGGTGAGCGGCTTCTCCAGTGGTTCCGATCAGCTTGCGGTTGCGCACGGGCTGTATGACGGGACGCGGATGTTCTTCCCGGAAGAATCAAAAGGGGCGCTTCACGGAGAGATTGTGGCAGTAGGGATTTTGATGCAGATGCGCTTTAATGGGGACCCGGAGGAGGAATACCAGAATATCCTTTCCATGATGAAAGAAATGAATATGCCTACAAAACTGAAGGATATAGGGGTCGAACCGACGGAAGGAAACGTGGCAAAACTAAGGGAATATAATATTATGAAAAATAATATTGTACATGAAGATGACCTGAAGCGGTTAAACCTTGCTTTTCAGGAAATTATCTGACATTAGAATATCATAATCGCTCAGGGAGGAATTTATATGGGAAACAAAATATTGGATGCGGTCAGAGGCGGCCTGATCGTTTCCTGTCAGGCATTAGAAGATGAACCTCTGCACAGTTCTTTTATTATGCAGAGGATGGCTGTTGCAGCTATGCAGGGAGGTGCGGCAGGAATTCGCGCCAATACGGTCGAAGATATCGTTCAAATTAAAGAAGTGGTAGATCTTCCTGTGATCGGGATTATAAAAAAAGTATACGGCGATTCAGATGTTTTCATTACACCTACTATGAAAGAGATTGATCAGTTAATGGTGATTCGTCCTGAGATTGTTGCACTCGACGGCACAGACAGAAGGAGACCCGGTAATATCAGTCTGGAAGATTTCTTTAAAGAAGTCAGGGAAAAATACAAAGACCAGTTATTTATGGCGGACTGTTCTACGCTGGAAGAAGGGGTTAGGGCAGCAGAATTAGGATTTGACCTTATCGGGACTACTTTGAGGGGGTATACAGAGTATACAAAGGATGTCCGCCTCCCGGATCTTGAGATGATGAGGACGCTGGTAGAAAAGGTAGAAAAACCGGTTATAGCAGAGGGAGGCATCTGGACGCCCAGGCAGTTGAAAGCCGCATTAGATACGGGTGTTCTGGCTGCGGTAGTAGGAACGGCAATTACGCGGCCGATGGAAATTACGAAAAAATTTGTCGAGGTTTTATAAAGAGATAGCGGATCA
This sequence comes from Faecalicatena orotica, assembly GCF_003149245.1. Taxonomy (GTDB): domain Bacteria; phylum Bacillota; class Clostridia; order Lachnospirales; family Lachnospiraceae; genus Faecalicatena_A; species Faecalicatena_A orotica. The sequence continues at coordinate 426,597 of NZ_QGDL01000002.1, forward strand.
GAATAAAAATTTATGAATAAAGTTGTTGTGCTGCACTGAGAACAGGGGTTAAAATGAGATTAAAACTTATGCGTTAAGCAAGATCATATGGGAGAGGTAGAAATATGAGCCAGGATAACTTTACAATGCAGATACGCTCGGCATATCCTCATTTAACAAAGGCGGAGAAAAAAGTTGCAGATTACATACTGGAGAAAGCTTCTGAAGTTCTGTACATGTCGATTACAGATCTGGCTGATGCGTGCAAAGTCGGGGAAACGACAGTATTTCGTTTTTGTAAAAGCTTGAAACTGCAGGGGTATCAGGAATTTAAGATTCAGCTCTCCCTTAGTATTCAGGATGAAGACAGGAATAAAGGCCAGGAAATTCTGACAGAAAACGTCAGTATGGAAGACAGCTTTCAGGTTATGTCCCAAAAACTTCTGAATTCGAATGTCAGTGTGCTTATGGAAACGCAGGCTCTGCTCGATTACGGGAAAATAGAAGAACTTACAGACAAGCTGATTCAGGCACGGAGGATCTTCTTCTTTGGTGTGGGGGCGAGCCAGATTATGGCGATGATGTCGGCAAATAAGTTCCTGAGGATTGTCAATAAAGTTTACTGCTATACAGATTCACACATGCAGACGATGGTGGCATCTACACTGACAGAGGATGATGTGGCAATCGTAATCTCTTACTCCGGTTCAACAAAAGATTCGATTTTAATTGCCAAACTGGCAAAGGCGGCAGGAGCCTATGTAGCAGATATTACAAGATTTGCAAAATCACCTCTTACGAATTATGCGGATGTTGTTTTACTGTGCGGCGCAAATGAGGGCCCCCTGCAGGGGGGCTCAACAACGGCTGTGATGAGCCAGATGTATATCATGGAGGTTGTTTATATCGAATACTATCGAAAAACATATGAATCCAGCTATGAGTATAATCAGAAAACTGCACAGTCTATCATAGATAAAATGTATTAGCAAACTGTGCCGGATACAAAAGAAGCCTCGAAGTAGACAACAGGATATTTTGAGGCATTTTTTGTATACCCGGATTTAGGAGGGATACAGTGAAAATTCTAGTTTGTATTAAACAGGTTCCCGGAACAACTTCTGTAGAAATCGATCCTGAGACGGGTGTCCTGAAGAGGGATGGCGTAGAATCAAAAATGAACCCATTTGATCTCTATGCGGTCGAACAGGCGCTTATCCTGCAGGAAAAGTACGGTGGAAATGTAGATGTAATTACAATGGGACCAGCCCAGGCAAAGGCGGTTCTCGAGGAAGCTATTTATATGGGGGCTGACAGAGGAATTTTGATCAGTGACCGGAAATTTGCCGGGGCTGATGTTGTTGCAACCAGTTATACACTCTCTCAGGGGATCAAAAAGGCAGGACAGTATGACCTGATTCTCTGCGGGAAGCAGACAACAGATGGAGATACAGCCCAGGTCGGACCGGAAACAGCGGAGTTCCTTGATATGGAGCATGTAACAAATGTAAAGGAGATATCAGCAGTCGAAGGTTATGAGGTTCTGGTGACGGAAAATCAAGAAAATTGTTTTAGAAAAATCCGTCTGAAAACGCCTTGCCTCCTGACAATTGAAAAAGATGTAAACTCTCCCAGACTGCCTTCTTATAAACGAAAGACGGAAATGAAAAACCCGGATATAGTTGAATTGTCGCTCTCAGATTTTGAGGATGTAAATGAAGAAAATTATGGGCTGCTGGGTTCTCCGACTCAGGTAGAGCGAATTTTCCCTCCCGAGAAGAATGAATCCAGACAGTTATTTGAAGGTCCGGGCAGGGAGCTTGGTGACCGGATATTTGAGATTTTGAAACTGAAGAAGTTTGTAGTTTAGGTGGATAACGGTTTTGCAAAGACTCAGGAGGATAAGATATGGGAGTTTTAAAAGTGCATCAGGACCGGGTAAATGAAGAAACGGCGGAGGAAATGTGCAAAATGTGCCCTTTCCATGCGATCACATATGAAGGTAAAAAGCTGGAAATCGGGGCCGGATGCCGGATGTGTAAAGCGTGTGTAAAGAAGGGGAGTTCAGGTGTCATTACATATGAGGAATTTCAGAGGCCGGAGATAGACAAAGATGCGTGGAAAGGAATTGTAGTATATGCTGAATGGGAGGATGACCGTATTCATCCTGTGACATTTGAACTGATCGGAAAGGCACGGGAGCTGGCGGAGGTAAACAGGCAGCCGGTATCGGTCCTTCTGATTGGGGACAAGCTGGGAAAAGCGGGGGAGGAACTCAGACATTACGGGGTTGACTGCATTTATACTTATGAGGATCAGAGATTCCTCGAATTTAAAGCATCTCTTTATGCCAATATTGTAGAGAACTTTGTGGAAAAAGTCCACCCATCAGTCATGCTGTTTGGAGCAACGATAAAAGGCAGGTCGCTGGCACCACGGATTGCGGCCAGATTCAGGACAGGACTGACAGCCGACTGTACATCGCTTGAAATGAAAAGCAACACAGATCTTGTACAGATCCGACCAGCCTTCGGAGGGAATATCATGGCGCAGATAAATACACCAAACTCCCGCCCGCAGCTATGTACCGTCCGGTACAAAGTGTTCACCGCGCCTGAGCGAAATGAGGGCGCAGATGGCATCATCAAGAGTATGGATATTCCGGAAGAGAAGATGAAATCAGGAATAGAAGTACTTCACAGAGTTGAAAAACCCAGAGAGGTTGATCTTGCAGAGGCAGAGACAATTATAGCAGTCGGCCGGGGAATCCGGACCCAGAGTGACCTTCTCATGGTGAAAGAGCTTGCGGGCCTGCTGAATGCACAGGTGGCATGTACAAGACCACTGATTGAAGCAGGATGGTTTGATGCCAGACATCAGATCGGATTAAGCGGGAGGACCGTAAAGCCGAAACTGCTGATAACTCTGGGCATTTCAGGTTCTGTTCAATTTGTCGCGGGAATGAGGGCGGCAGAGTGTATCATTGCGGTGAATACGGATAAGCATGCAGGTATTTTTGATGTAGCCCATTACGGATTTGCAGGAGATCTGTATGAAGTGCTCCCGGTATTACTGAGACAATTGAAAGGCGGTGCGAAATGAAGTTAAACGAGGAACAGCTCATTTATTTAAAAAGGCTGATAGAGCCAGCAAGAATACAGACAGGAAAAGAGATCGGAGAAGACTACAGTCATGATGAGCTGGGAGGTATCACCGCGTATCCGGATGTTCTTATAAAAGTGATATCGACAGAAGAAGTTTCAAAAATCATGACATATGCATATAAACAGGATATTCCCGTTGTAGTCAGGGGCGCAGGGACCGGACTTGTAGGTGCGGCAGTAGCCGTATGCGGGGGGATCATGATCGAGACAACCTTGATGAATCATGTGCTAGAACTGGATGAAGAGAATCTCACAGTGACGGTTGAACCCGGTGTCCTTTTGATGGAACTGGCACAGTTTGCAGAGGAACACAGTTTTCTGTATCCGCCTGATCCAGGGGAAAAGTCGGCGACTATAGGGGGAAATATAAGTACAAACGCCGGAGGAATGAGGGCGGTGAAGTATGGTGTTACAAGAGATTATGTAAGAGGACTGACGGTGGTGCTTCCCAATGGGAAAGTAGAGAAATTTGGCGGCAAAATAGTAAAGAATAGTTCGGGGTACAGCTTAAAAGATCTGATCGTCGGCTCGGAGGGTACGCTTGGTATCATTACAGAGGCGATTTTGAAATTAGTGCCTTTACCAAACAAAAGTGTAAGTTTACTGGTTCCCTATGAAAAAATAGAAGATGCGATCGAAACAGTACCAAAGATTATCAAATTAAAAACGACTCCCACGGCTATTGAATTTATGGAGAGAAATGTCCTGCTTTTTGCGGAAGAATTTCTGGGAAGAAAGTTTCCGGATACAAAAAGTGAAGCTTACCTTCTGCTTACATTCGACGGTAGTTCTTCTGTGCAGGTTGAGTCAGAATACGAGACAGTAGCACAGTATTGTCTGGAGCATGGAGCCAGAGATGTCTTTATTGTAGACACGCCGGAGCGCAGAGACGCGGTATGGTCTGCAAGGGGGGCTTTTCTAGAAGCGATCAAAGCATCAACTACGGAGATGGATGAGTGTGATGTGGTGGTGCCGAGAAATTGTGTGGCCGAATTTATACTATTTACCCACAGCCTTTCTAAGAAATTCAATATCAGGATTCCCAGTTTCGGGCATGCGGGAGACGGCAACCTGCATATCTATATCTGCCGGGACCGGCTTGCAGAACAAGAGTGGAAATGTACTTTGTCAGAAGTTTTCGCGGAAATGTACGAAAAGGCGTTAAAACTGGGAGGAGCGGTTTCGGGCGAACACGGCGTCGGATATGCGAAGAAAAAATATCTCAGGAAACAGGTGGGAGATGAACAGATACGGCTGATGCGGGAGATAAAACGCGTATTCGATCCAAAAGGACTGCTCAACCCACAGAAAGTAATCTGAGGGTAAAAAACGTAAATAAATATTCGTGAATTCCAAAACTGAACCCTGTATGCAAGACTAAATCCCACGTACCATTAAAAAACGTACTGATTTAAAGAAATTTTTCATCACATTTGCGCCATTACGTGCTAAAATAAATATGAATTTATAAGAAACTCCATAAACCGGGTACAGCAAACAGACCTCTGGGAGATCGACTTGCAAGACTAACTCCTACAGGTCGGACATGATGATGTGAAAGTTGTCCGGGATATGGTGGCTTGTATTTTTATCGTTTAATGCTTAAGCAGCTTCGGGCTTAGTACCACATCATCAGGTGCTATGTACTGAAGCTGCAGTGCTTTCAGCACTTCTTCATCAAACATTTTAAACG
>NZ_QGDL01000003.1 GCF_003149245.1 Faecalicatena orotica
GCAAGGGCCATCGTGAAACCAATCGGAAGTTCTTCATTATTTATCATTTTGAAATCTCCTTTCATTTTTATATTAGTATGTGTTGGATTTTTAACATCATACTGTTTTTCCGGAAGATAAAATGATATAATGTCACTATATATTTTTTGAATTTATTATAGAAGGGAATGGAAGTATGCAGTATACAGCACCGCATTATTACAGCAGATTTAAATGCATTGCGGGAGAATGTCCGGACACCTGCTGTGCGGGATGGCAGATTGTGATTGATGACCGGTCACTGAAAAAATATAAGAGGCAGAAAGGTATCTTAAGAAACAGGCTGCACAACGAGATTGACTGGAAAGAAGGAACATTCCGGCAGTATGAGGGACGTTGTGCGTTTTTAAACGGGGATAACCTGTGCGACCTGTATCTGGAGGGCGGCAGCAAGATGTTCTGCCGGACATGCAGAATGTATCCCCGGCATATCGAAGAGTTTGAAGGGCTGAAGGAAGTCTCTCTGTCGCTGTCCTGTCCGGCAGCGGCTGAACTGATTCTGGGAAGTGATGAACCGGTACGTTTTATTACAAAAGATGTGGAGAAAATGGCGGATGAGGAATATGAAGAATTCGATTATCTCCTTTTCACAAAGCTTGAGGACGCAAGGGATCTGATCCTTAGGATCCTTCAGGACCGGAATATCAGAATTAATGTACGGTTTGCATTTGTACTTGCGTTAGCCCATGACCTGCAGCAGAGAATCGATAAAAATGCGTTATATGAGGTCGACAGTCTAATCGAAAGATACCAGAACGAAAATGCTGTACGGTGGTTTGAGGACAGGGTGGCCTTATACGAGCGTGACGGGAAAAGAGAAGAGAAGCGGATGAAATCGTTTAAGGCGGCATTCTCTGTTTTAGACGGACTGGAAGTATTGAAGGGTGACTGGACTTCATATCTTGAGAATGCCAAGGATACAATTTTTACGGCAGGTCCTGCTGTTCAGCCGGAAATACCGGATGGATTTGATGTACAGTGGGAGCAGCTGATGGTGTACTTTGTGTATACATATTTCTGCGGTGCAGTCTATGACCGGCAGGCATACAGCAAGATGAAATTTGCATTGATGGGGACACTTTTAATCAGGGAAATCAGCAGGGCCGTATGGATTCAAAACAAAAGAAGCAAGGCCGACCGGAATGCAGCAATGTGCGATCTCATGGAGGCCGCCAGACGTTATGCAAGAGAGATTGAACATTCTGATTCCAATAAAAACATGGTGGAAGAACGGCTGAAAAACGAATCCAATTTTGGAATGGACTCGTTTTTGCAGATGTTTTAAAGATAGGAGGAGAAGTGTATGAAGAATATGAAGGCGGTTGTTTATAAAGGCGATGGCATCATCCGTCTTGAAGACCGTCCGATCCCGGATATCCAGAAAGATACGGATGCACTTGTCAAAGTCACCCTGACGACGATTTGTTCCAGCGATATACATATTAAGCATGGTGCTGTGCCCCGTGCAAGGAAAAATATCATTCTGGGGCATGAGTTTGTAGGTGAGGTTGTACGGGTCGGACATGATGTCAAAAAAATCCGCCCGGCTGACAGGGTGGCTGTAAACGTTGAGACTTTCTGCGGCAAATGCTATTTCTGTAAAAGAGGATATGTCAATAACTGTACTGACAAATACGGGGGCTGGGCGCTGGGGTGCAGGATTGACGGCGGACAGGCCGAATATGTCAGGATTCCTTTTGCTGATAACTGCCTGACAAAAATACCGGATTCCGTGAGTGACGAGGCGGCGTTGTTTACAGGCGATCTGCTGTCTACCGGATATTGGGCGGCTAAGATGGCGGATATCAGGCTTTCAGATACGGTTGCCGTCATTGGTGCAGGTCCGGCCGGGATTGCTGTCATGAAATGTGTCGGCCTGTATAATCCTTCCCGAATCATAGGAATTGATATTGATGACTCCAGGCTGGAACTTCTCCGAAAGAACAGGATTGCTGATGTTGTTCTGAATCCCCTGAGGGATGATGTGGAAAAAGTGGTTCGAGATATGACGGAGGGGCGCGGTGCAGATTCTGTGCTGGAGGTTGCCGGAAGTAAGGAAAGTTTTGAGACGGCCTGGAGGATTGCAAGGCCAAATGCAGTAGTCGGTGTTGTTGCGATGTATGAAGAAGATCAGGTTCTGCCTCTTCCGTCGATGTACGGGAAGAACCTTACATTCAAGACCGGAGGTGTAGATGCTTCTAATTGTGAGGAGATTCTGCGGCTGATTGAAAACGGCAAACTTGATACGGAATGTATGATTACACACCGGACGACGCTGGACCATATCATGGAAGCCTACCAGATATTTGAAAATAAAGAGGACGGTATGATTAAATGTGCAGTCAGAGTATAACTGCTTTGGAACGGCCGTCATAGAAAAGAGATGACTCACAAAAGATGACATTATATAAAAGAGTGATAAGCTTCTTTTTAGCGGTGCTGCTTACCATTTCTATGATTTTCTGGAGTTCGGGGTTCATTCTGAGCGATGAAAAAAGCATGGAAGTATACCAGGACATAAGAGAGTCACTGCCTGTAAAGGAAGACATAGATGTGCCGGAGCCCCCCCTTGAACGGAATTTGGATGAATCCATGATGATCATCGAAACGGGTGAGCTTCCGGATTCATGGCAGCTGGAGGTGCCGATTGTATATCAGGAACCGGAGCTTCCGACAGGCTGCGAGTCCATCGCTCTGACCATGCTCCTTATGTATGAGGGGTTCGAGCTGGGGAAGACGGATATTGCAGACGAATATCTCATTTACAGTGAAACCGGGGATTTCGCAGACGGATATGTGGGAAACCCCTATTCTTACGAGGGCGCGGGGTGCTTTCCACCATCTCTGGCCAGAACAGCAGAGAGATTCCTAGAAGAAAATGACTCTGAACTTCATGCAGAAAATATTTCGGGTAAGAGTCTGGGTGAATTGTGTTATTATGTGGCAAACGGCATCCCCGCTGCTGTCTGGTGCACAATGTATATGTCATATGATATATGGCTGTATGAAGATGGGTTCGAGCAGGACGGAATCTGCTACAACTGGTATGAGAATGAACACTGCACAGTACTGACCGGCTATGATCTGGAGAACAGGACGGTTACGATACACGATCCTTTGGAAGGCATTGTGGTGAGAGATATGGATGAATTCGAGTATATCTATGACGCCATAGGACGGTTTGCCCTTGTAATTCTGTAAAACAGGTTCTAATATCCGGCTCCCTTTACTATATTGGTAATAGACGATATAGCAGAGGGAGTTTTTTCATGAAATCAGTCCTGGCGTTAATTTTAAGTGCATTACTGTGCGTACAGAATGTATATGCAATGCCGGCAAAAGAGTATATTGCCTATGAAGATACTCAAAAGCAGGATCAGACTGCGCAGGATGAAACGGATGCAGAGAATCCAGACGATACAGCAGAAGAAGGGGCAGATGCTTCCGGGCCTGAAGTCAGCGCACCGTCTGCCATTTTGATGGAAACATCAACCGGGGAAATCATTTATGAGAAAGACGCAGATACAGCACGCCCTCCGGCAAGTGTAACCAAGATCATGACAATGCTGCTCATATTTGATGCGATAGCAGATGGAAAAATCAAACTGGAAGATCAGGTGACCACTTCCGAATTTGCCGCATCAATGGGTGGTTCCCAGGTTTTCTTAGAGCCGGGTGAGACCCAGAGCGTTGACACAATGCTTAAATGCATTTCTGTTGCAAGTGCCAACGACGCCTGTGTGGCAATGGCAGAATACATATCCGGAAGTGAAGAAGAATTTGTCAAACAGATGAATGAACGTGCAAAAGGGCTTGGGATGGAGAATACTCACTTTGTGAACTGCAACGGGCTTGACACAGACGGGCATGTGACAACGGCCAGAGACATTGCTCTCATGTCGCGTGAGCTTCTCACAAAATATCCCCAGATACACGACTACTGTATGATCTGGATGGAGAATATCACGCACACGACAAAGAAGGGAACAACGGAATTCGGCCTTACAAATACGAATAAACTGGTGCGCCAGTACGAGTATGCCACAGGCCTGAAAACAGGGTCAACGGGACTTGCAAAGTTCTGTGTATCTGCTTCGGCTAAGAAAAATGATATTGAACTGGTTGCAGTTATCATGGCGGCTGAAGATTCCAAAGCCAGATTCAGGGATGCAACCGCATTATTGAATTATGGATTTGGAAAATGTCAGTTATACAAAGATGAGAACCCCGGAAATTTGAAAGATATTGAGATAAAAGGCGGTGTACAGGAAAGTGTGCCGTGTGAGTATGGCAGCACATTCAGTTATCTGGATACGACCGGAGCCAATCTGGCCGGGATTACAAAGAAATTAAAGATGAAAAAAAGTCTGGATGCCCCTGTGAAAAAGGGCGACAAAGCAGGCAGCCTGATTTATGAATTAAATGGTAAGGAAATCGGGAAGGTCGATATTATTGTTACTAAAAATGTAAAGAAAGCCGGATTTACTGACTATTTGAAAAAAGTTCTGTCCAGATTCCGGACGTAAGGCTTTCACGGACCGATGCCGTGCAGCGGGGGCACGGCACGGTGCAGATAGTAACAATAAATCTATTACCATCATTCCGGTGTAAAGAAAAAATTGAATTTCATAGTAAAAAATGGTAGGATAGTTAAGTGATACAGGGAATACAATAAATTGTATACAAGTATACCAAGAGGAGAGAGAACATGGATTACTCAAAAATGATTGATCATACAATATTAAAACCAGATGCTTCAAAGGCAGAAGTGGAAAGACTCTGCCGGGAGGCAATAGAATATGGATTTTGTTCAGTATGTGTAAATTCCAGTTTTGTGTATTATTGTGCACAGCTTTTAAAAGGCAGCGATGTGAAAGTGTGCACGGTTGTTGGATTCCCGCTCGGGGCCATGTCTACTGAGGGGAAAACGGCAGAGACACTTACGGCTGTCAATGACGGCGCACAGGAAATTGATATGGTAGTGCACATAGGTATGGTGAAGAGCAGGGAATGGGAGTATGTGAAACAGGATATCGAGTCTGTCGTGGAAGCAGCAGGAGGCAATGCGGCCGTAAAGGTGATTCTTGAGACCTGTCTTTTGACAGATGAGGAGAAAATCAGGGTGTGCCAGATTGCGAAAGAAGCAGGGGCTGCCTTTGTAAAAACTTCAACTGGTTTTTCGACCGGAGGTGCGACGGTACATGATGTGGCCCTGATGAGAAAGACTGTAGGCCCTGTCATGGGAGTGAAAGCATCCGGGGGAATCCGCACGCTGGAGACAGCGAAGAAACTGACTGCGGCGGGAGCGGACCGTCTGGGGACAAGTTCGGGGGTTAAGATTGTTAAATCTCAGAAAGCGGAAGAAGTGAAAGCTGAGAGGATGAAATCATGATAAAGACACTTCTGATCTTGTGTGCCGTGTGCCTCCTGCTGTTCCTGATCTTGATAGCGGAAGGGAGACGAGAACTTAAGTTCTTTAAAGTGACCAGATACAAGTTAAACGTACCCAAATTTAGAGCATTAGATTCGGCTAAAAAGGTGATCCTGCTGGCAGATCTGCATAATAAAGTGTATGGTACAAAAAATGGGGAACTTCTGGACGCAGTCCGCAGGGAAAAGCCTGATATGATCCTTGTCCCGGGAGATATGCTTGTAGGTAAGGACAAGGTATATTATAAGGAAGCAATGGAGTTTATGGCGCAGCTTCCGTCAATAGCGCCTGTTTACTACAGCCTCGGGAATCATGAACAGCGCATGAAAGAGGATCCGCAGAAATACGGAGACAGTATTTTCCGGGAATATAGGGATAAATTGAAAGAATCAGGGGTTATTTTTCTGGAAAATGAGATGGCAGAGTGTATGATGGACAGGCTTCCTGTGAGGGTTTTGGGGATTGAGCTTCCCATGAGTACATATGAGAAGTTTAAGAGGCATGATGTTTCAGCCAGGGATATAGAGGACTGCATTGGAAGAAGTGAATCAGATAAATACCAGATACTGCTTGCACATAATCCGGCATTTTTTCCTGCATATAAAAATTGGGGGGCAGACCTGACGGTTTCCGGCCACCTTCATGGCGGGATCATCCGTATCCCCGGCCTTGGCGGGATTATCACGCCTCAATTTGTACTCTTCCCTAAGTACTCAGGGGAGCTGACCGTGGAAGGGGAACAGGCCATAGCAGTGAGCCGCGGGCTTGGAACACATACAGTCAATCTCAGGTTCTGCAATTATGCCGAGGTTGTAGTAATCGAACTGATTCCATCCTGACCACCTGTTACTGTTCAATCCCATCCTGTCATTACGCTGACAGGATGGGAGCCGTAACACGGATTCCCTCTAAGTATGACTTGTACAATCGCGGGAATTCCCGTATAATAGAATACAGTGCGAAAAAATGCCCGGAGAGTGAAAGAATGGGAATACCAGTAAAGTTAGAAGTGTTCGAAGGCCCACTGGACCTTTTATTACATTTGATAGATAAGAATAAGATTGATATTTATGATATCCCGATCGTCGGGATAACGAACCAGTATATGGATTATATCCGTGATATGCAGCATGAAGACCTGAATATCATGAGTGAATTCCTTGTAATGGCAGCTACGCTGCTGGATATCAAATGTAAAATGCTCCTTCCCAAAGAGGTGAATGAGGAGGGAGAGGAAGAAGACCCCCGTAAGGAACTGGTGGAACAGCTTCTTCAATATAAACTATATAAATATATGGCGTATGAACTCAAAGACCGCCAGATCGATGCAGACCAGGTTCTCTACAAAAGCCCGACGATTCCGGAGGAAGTGAAGGGATATGTGGAACCGGTAGATATAGACCTGCTTTTGGACGGTCTGACCCTGACAAGGCTGAACCGTATATTCAAAGAGGTCATGAGGCGGCAGGATGATAAGATAGATCCCGTAAGAAGTAAGTTCGGGAAGATTGAGAAAGAAGAGGTTCCGCTGCCTGTCAAACTGAATTATGTAGAGGACTATGCAAAGTCACATAAGAGGTTCAGCTTCCGGCAGCTTCTGGAGCAGCAGGTAAGCAGGATGCATGTCGTAGTGACATTTCTGGCAGTACTGGAATTGATGAAGATGGGGACCATTCGGGTAGAACAGGAGGATACATGCGGGGATATCATGATTGACTCGCTGATTTGAAAGGGATGGAAGAGGATATGGAAATTGAAAAACTGCAGGGTATCATCGAAGCAATCCTTTTTACAATGGGGGATTCTGTAGAGCTGGGTAAGATTGCTGCAGCGATTGAACATGATGAGGACACAACGAAAAAGATTATACATAATATGATGGACAGATACGAACAGGAGAATAGAGGAATCCGTATTATTGAACTTGGGGATTCTTTTCAGATGTGTACAAAAAAAGAAGTGTATGAATATCTGATCCGGATAGCAAAGCAGCCGAAAAAATATGTCCTGACGGACGTGCTGCTGGAAACGCTGTCTATCATTGCCTATAAGCAGCCGGTTACGAAGCTTGAGATTGAGAAGATCCGTGGGGTGAAATCGGACCATGCCGTTAACAAGCTCGTGGAGTATGGACTCGTGGAGGAAGTCGGCAGGATGGATGCACCGGGCAGGCCGCTTTTATTTGGTACTACGGAGGAATTCCTGCGCAGATTCAGCGTACAGTCTCTGGATGAACTTCCGGTCATTAATCCGGAACAGGTGGAACACTTTAAAGAAGAGGCAGAAGATGAGGCACAGCTGAAGCTGGATATATAAGGTGAATTTACCGGAAAGTACTGCTGTTCGGGAAAAATGAGGTTCTAATACGGTAAAGTTACACATAAATACTAATAATATAGTATGGTGTGGAGTGCTTTATCGTGAGAAAAGAGGAAAAAAGAAAAGAAAAAGGGACGGCAGGACCCCTTATCATATGGAAAAGAATTGCGGTGTTTTTACTAATCTTCGGCCTTGCCATAACAGGGGTCCCCGGGAGGCAGAACCTGATTGCAGAGGTTCAGGCAGAGGAAGGTGAACCGCAGAATCTATACGCCCAGTCGGCAGTTTTGATGGATGCAGACAGCGGGCGTATTTTATTTTCTAAAAATGGACAGACAGAAAGGGCAAATGCGAGCACCACAAAGATTATGACCTGTATACTGGCACTGGAATATGGCAGTATGGATGATGTAATGACCGTCAGTGACCATGCTGCATCGCAGCCGAAGGTCCATCTGGGGGTGGCTTCCGGGCAGACATTTTACCTCAGGGACCTTTTGTATTCCCTGATGCTGGAATCCCATAATGATTCTGCGGTTATCATTGCAGAGAATATCGGGAAAAGCGTGGAAGGGTTTGCCGATATGATGAATGCGAAGGCAAGAGAACTCGGATGCAGCCATACATATTTTATTACCCCGAACGGACTGGATGCGGCGGATGACAACGGAATCCACCATACAACGGCAGAAGATCTGGGGAGAATCATGAAATACTGCATTATGGATTCCCCCCGGAAGGATATGTTTCTGGAGATTACAAGGACTGCAAACTACCAGTTTACGGACTGCTCCGGCAAAAATTCCTACTCCTGCACAAATCATAATGCATTTCTGCAGATGATGGACGGGGCGCTTTCAGGGAAAACTGGTTTTACAGCAGACGCGGGATATTGCTATGTAGGGGCACTCCGGCGTGATGACAGAACGTTCATAGTGGCACTGCTTGCCTGTGGATGGCCGAATAACAAAAGCTATAAATGGGCCGATGCGAAGGCTCTGATGAATTATGGCCTGGAAAACTACGAATACCGCAGTCTGTGGCAGGATATCGATCCCGGCAGTATCAAAGTGAAAAACGGGATCAATAAAGAAAAGCCCTTTGATATGGAAACAGAAATCAGCCTGACTGTGATGGGAGAGGACAAAGACTGGAAAATGCTCCTGAAAGACAATGAGCAGGCAGAAGTGACATGGGATAAGGAAGAAAGTCTGGAGGCACCGGTTACGAAAGGACAGAAAGTGGGCGAGGTCAAATATTCCCTGAATGGGGAAATATTAAGGACATATGACATATCGACATCCTCAGGAATCAGGGAAAAGACTTTTGAATGGTACTTAAAAACGATATTTAGCATGTATTTTATAGGAGCAGATTAGATGATTAAAATACATCAATGTAAATGATTAATTTTACCACTGGATAATGACAGATTCTTATGTTAGTATAGGTAAAGATAAAAAAAGACAACTAATTTGATTAAATATAAGGAGATGTTATTATGAAGAATTACGAGAAATACCAAAGAACGTATTTTATGCCCCCCGAACCCTGTTATGACTGGGTGAAAAAAGATCATATCGCTGCACCGCCCGTTTGGTGCAGTGTTGACTTAAGAGACGGGAACCAGGCATTGATCGAACCTATGAGTCTGGATGAAAAGATTGAATTTTTCCAGCTTCTGGTTGATGTCGGATTCAAAGAAATTGAAGTCGGGTTTCCGGCTGCTTCTGAAACGGAGTATCAGTTCCTGCGTGCTCTGATTGAACAGAACATGATTCCGGATGATGTGACGATTCAGGTACTGACGCAGGCAAGGGAACATATTATAAAGAGAACTTTTGAGGCAGTAAAGGGAGCACCGCATGCTGTAATACATGTATACAATTCAACATCAGTCGCCCAGCGCGAGCAGGTTTTCAAGAAAAATAAAGAGGAAATCAAGAAAATTGCTGTTGATGGGTCGAAATTACTGAAAAAGCTGGCAAAAGAGACAGAAGGAAATTTTACGTTCGAATATAGTCCTGAGAGCTTTCAGGGAACGGAAGTGGATTATGCACTGGAGGTGTGTAATGAGGTCCTGAAGGTATGGAAACCTTCGAAGAAGAATAAGGCAATTATCAATCTGCCGACTACAGTTGAGAATGCGATGCCCCATGTATTTGCAAGTCAGGTGGAATACTTCGATAAAAATCTCTACAGCCGTGAGAACGTAATACTTTCACTGCATCCACATAATGACAGGGGCTCTGGAGTGAGTGACGCTGAGTTGGGAATCCTTGCCGGGGCAGACAGGATTGAAGGAACATTGTTCGGAAACGGAGAACGGACAGGTAACGTGGATATTATCACACTGGCGATGAATCTGTTTTCCCAGGGTGTGGATCCGGGACTGGATTTCTCTAACATGAGTGAGATTTCTGAAACATATGAGAGACTGACAAGGATGAAGGTATCCCCCCGCCAGCCTTATGCCGGAGAACTTGTATTTACGGCATTTTCCGGATCACATCAGGATGCGATTGCCAAAGGAATGACATGGCGTGAGGAAAGAGAATGCGATGACTGGACTGTTCCATATCTCCCGATCGACCCGAAGGATGTGGGGAGGAGATACGATTCAGATGTAATCAGGATCAACAGCCAGTCAGGAAAAGGCGGCGTAAATTACATACTGAAGCAGAGCTTCGGCATCAGCCTGCCGGAGAAGATGAAAGAAGAGGTCGGATATCTTGTCAAAGACGTTTCTGACAAGGCACATAAGGAACTGACTCCTGACTGGGTTTACCATATATTTGAAGATAATTATATCAACGCGAAATCAATCTTTACAGTGGATGAGTGCCATTACAAACAGGAAGACGGCATTGTTGCAGAAGCTACGATTCACCATGCAGGCAGCAACAGAGTTATCACAGGCGTCGGAAACGGACGTCTGGACGCAGTCAGCAATGCAATCAAACATTATTTTGATATCAGCTATGAGCTTGCATTTTACGAAGAACACTCCCTGACAAAAGGATCTTCCTCAAAGGCCGTTGCATACGTGGGGGTTGTGTGCAATAAGAAGAAATACTGGGGAGTCGGGATCGATGCCGATATCATCAAGGCCTCCGTGGAAGCACTTGTTGTAGCAGTGAATAAGATAGAAGAGATCAAAAATTCCGAGACATGTAAAGACGAAAGGCTGCTGGAGATTACGAATTATATTTATGCAAATTATAAAGATGTTACGTTGGATGATCTGTCAGAAAAGTTCTTTCTTTCCAAACCGTACCTGTCAAAGTATATCAAGGAAAAGTCAGGAATCACGTTTGGAGATATCTTGAAAAAAGTCAGGATGAAAAAGGCAAGGGCGATGCTTAAGAGCAGCAATGCTACAGTGGAGAGTATTGCAGAGTCGGTTGGTTATCAGAATGTAGAACATTTCAACAGAGTGTTTAAGAAGATGTATAACATGACACCGGTGCAGTTTAGAAATAGAAAATAAAGCAAGATCCCTGTCGGAACAATAAGTGTTCCGACAGGGATTTCTTTTGTGCAGAAGGAGGAGATTAGTCTGCAAAAAAGGGCATTGGATTTCTTAAAGAAACCAATACCCCTTTTCTCATTAAGCAATTGTCTGCTTTTGCAATTATTGTTCTGAAGCCAGATGATCCAGACTCTTGCTTCCAATCCAGAGAGCAAGACCTAAAACAATTACAATAACACCAAGTCCGCCGTAGCCAACCCAGAATGTAGTAGTCTTCAGCCATCCATATAAGTATGGATACAACAGATTTGCAAAAAATACTGCGATTGGCCAGAAACCTAACAGAAGACCAAGCACTTTCGCAGGTGCAATCATTGTGATAAATGAGTTACCAAGCGGTGAGAAGATCATTTCACCGATTGACATTAACAGAGATACAAGTACGATCCAAAGCAGGGAAGCCTGGCCGTCACCTCTGATTAAATCAGCAGCAACCATAACGATGTATGCAAGACCTACTAACATCATTCCAAGAGCAGTCTTTTTGAACATACTCATGTCACCCTTCGGACGTTTTGCCATCTTAGCCCAAACTACAGCGAGTACAGGTCCTAAGATAATACATGTCAGTGCGTTCATAGAGTCAAACCATGCAGTCGGAACTGTGAAGCTTCCAATTACCCAGTTTGCGTGGTTCAGGAAGTTCTCGCCATCGCCCCATCCAAAGTAGAAGTAAGCCGGCATATAAGCAAGGTACCATACAAACCAGAATACTGCTGAGAACAGTGTTACTAAAACAATAGCGAAGATACGTTTCTTGTCTCCGCTTGTAAGCGGTTTGCTTTCTGCTTCTTTCTTCTTTGCCTTGTCTACGAACTGTCTCTGGTCATGTTTGAATGGCTTTTTACCAGCATCACCAAGAGCTTTTGAGTTCAGTCCAAACCAGAGTGCATCTACGAAAAGGAAGATTGCACAGAGTAAGAATACAAAGTTGAATCCTTTAGGGCCGATAAGAAGTATAACGAATGTTGTTCCGATGAATGAACCGATGTTTACGAATGAATACTGAATGGAGAATGCACTGTTCAATTCATCCTTGTCTTCAAACAACAGACCGTTAACACCTGAAAGGTTTCCTTTGAATAAACCTGTTCCTACTGCGACAAGAACGATCATAACCCATACAAGAGTCATTGAGTGAGCCTGCCATGTACATAAGTAACCAAGTCCCATTAAGATCATACCTATGATAACGCAGAGTCTTGGGCTTAACCAGTAGTCAGCGATGTATCCTCCAACCATAGGTGTGATATATGTAGCTGCTACGAAACCTGCAGAGATTGAAGATGCATAAACATCTGATAATCCAAGTCCGCCGCCGCCTACAGTTGTTGCGATCCAGATAGCGAGCATGTATTTAACTACATAGAATGCGCAACGTTCAAATGTGAAACCTAAAGCACATACATAAAAGCCAAAAGGTCTCTTCTTTTTTGCTGTTTCCATAATAAAAACCCTCCAATTAGTTTTTTATTGTTTTTGCACATACTGTGCGGGTTTGTGAGAAAATAGACTATGTTCTAGACTATGTTCTCTTTGCGTTAGAAAAACCTCCTCCTTCGTTAAAATTTTCTCCATGAGGAGATTGTACCATAGTTTATACAAAAGGACAAACAAAACTTTATATTTTATTAATAAAATTTTACAGGGAGTTTATAAGTGAACCTTATTATTGCGCGAAAATTAAAGAAAAAAGGAATAAACTAATTATTTCATGCCCAGATATTGACAAATATAGGAAATTATGCGAATATAATAACAGTAATTATTATTGATTTTATACGAAAGAGAGGAAGAAAAATGCATCAGTTTACGGAAATCAGAATCCCTATTGAAAAAGACAATCCTTCTATAAAAAGGAACGAGGATTTGTGCATCAAATGCGGGCAGTGCAGGAGGGTCTGTGAAGAAGAAATCGGGGTCGGAAAGCTGTATTCGCTGAAGAGCACTTCTGATAAGGCAATTTGCATCCACTGTGGACAGTGTGCTAATGTCTGTCCGGTTGGTTCAATCACAGAGGTGTATGAGTATCAGAAAGTAAAAGAAGCAATACGGGATCCGGAAAAAGTGGTGATTTTCAGTACTTCACCATCAGTAAGAGTGGGTCTGGGGGAAGAATTCGGAATGCCTTATGGAAGCTTCGTTGAAGGAGAGATGGTGGCAGCATTAAGAAGGCTTGGGGCAGATTATGTGCTTGACACGAACTTTGCAGCGGACCTCACCATTATGGAAGAGGCATCCGAACTGGTACGCAGAGTAACAGAAAACGACAAGCCGCTTCCACAGTTTACGAGCTGCTGTCCGGGCTGGGTTAAGTTTGTGGAGACATTCTATCCTGAGATCCTGCCGCATATTTCCAGTGCAAAGAGTCCGATTGGCATGCAGGGGCCGACGGTCAAAACGTACTTTGCAAAAAGCAGGGCAATTGACCCGGAAAAAATCGTGAATGTCGCAGTTACACCGTGTACGGCTAAGAAATTTGAAATACGAAGAGATGAAATGAATGATTCTGCCTATTTGCTGGACATTGCGAATTTACGGGATATGGATCATGTGATAACGACAAGAGAACTTGCCCGTTGGATGCGTGAAGAGGGAATCGAACTGAAAGACGTGGGAGTGAGCGGCTATGATGAACTGATGGGAGAGGCTTCTGGGGCTGGTGTGATTTTCGGAAATACAGGAGGTGTTATGGAAGCGGCTGCACGAACAGCCCATTTCCTGATAACCGGCGAGAATCCCCCTGATGACTACCTGAAACTGAATCCGGTACGCGGGATGGACGGGATTCGTGAAGCTGATGTAAAGATTGGGGATACATCTCTTAAGCTGGCCGTCATTCATGGTACTGAGAACGCCAGAAAATTTCTTGACAAGTGGAAGGAAGATCAGCCCCACTATGATTTCGTAGAGGTAATGGCCTGCCGAGGTGGATGTATCGGTGGGGGCGGCCAGCCGAAAACAGAGATTCCGATGACCGATGAAATACGGAAGGCAAGGATTGCATCCTTGTATACAAAAGATTCCGGGATGCAGCTCAGGTATAGTCATGAGAATCAGGAGATCAAAAAGCTGTATGACGAATTCTACGAGGCACCGCTTTCCGGACTAGCGGAACAGATGCTGCATACATCATACAGGGATCGCTCAAAGGATCTTGGACCCGAAGGGAAATTACATATTAACGAGGCAGAAGAAAATTCAGAAACTAACAGGAACATTAATATAGAAGAAAAGGAGAACGAAACAATGAAAAAGTGGAAATGTACAGTATGCGGTTATATTCATGAGGGGGAGAACCCGCCAGAGCAGTGCCCGATCTGCAAGGTTCCGGCGGATCGGTTTGCGGAGGTGATAGAAGATGTAACGGCTGACGTATCTGAAGAGACAGTACAGGCAGATACGGCCGTGAAGAGACCTGAGGAAGCTCCTGCAAAGGGAACGAAAACAGAAAAGAACCTGATGGAAGCTTTTGCAGGCGAATCTATGGCGAGAAGCAAATACACATACTGGTCTGGTGTAGCAAAAGAAAATGGTCTGGAGCAAATGGCGGCCATTTTCATGGAAACAGCCGAACAGGAAAGAGAACATGCTAAAATGTGGTTCAGTTTATTCCACGGTATTAATGGGGTAGAACAGAATCTGATTGACGCAGCGGCGGGGGAAAACGAAGAATGGACTCAGATGTACAGACGCATGGCGGAAGAAGCACGCGAAGAAGGGTATGATGCAATTGCGGCAAAGTTTGAACTTGTAGCCAAGGTTGAAGCACAGCATGAAAAACGTTACCTTCGTCTGTTGGAAAATTACAGGGCCGGAAAGACCTTTAAAGGGGAAGCACCGCTAGGCTGGAAGTGCAGGAATTGTGGATATATACATGAGGGGCCGGAGGCTCCGAAAACGTGTCCTGTATGCATGTATACAAAAGCGTATTTTGAGCGTCAGGTGCATAATTATTAATGAGCTGCCAGCGAATAATATTTGCTGTCTATTAGTGGAGAAGCACAGGGTTCTGTGCTTCTTTTTCTGCTCATCAGGAAGCGGTGGCATATTCTGTGAAAAAAATATCAGAATGTGTATTTATTAATTGAAATTTTATATTAAGTGGTATATACTAGAATAGGCAGAAATTTTGGTTTAATTTAAACAAATTTTATAATATGGAGGGCTAGATTATGAGCTACAATGCTACAGAAAACTCAGCAAGCAGGCGAATTGCCATGCTGCTTGATGAGGGGAGCTTTGTTGAAATCGGCGGCGCTGTTACAGCGAGAAGTACAGATTTTAACTTGCAGACAAAAGATACTCCGGCTGATGGTGTCATCACAGGTTACGGGGTAATTGACGGCAATCTTGTTTACGTGTACAGCCAGGATGCTACAGTTTTAAAAGGATCCGTCGGTGAGATGCATGCAAAGAAAATTGCAAACATTTATGACATGGCAATGAAAATGGGGGCACCGGTTATCGGACTGGTCGACTGCGCAGGCCTGAGACTTCAGGAGGCAACAGATGCTCTGGAAGCTTTTGGAAGCTTATACTTTAAGCAGTCTATGGCTTCAGGTGTGATTCCGCAGATTACAGGGATATTTGGAATGTGCGGCGGCGGTCTTGCAGTAGTGCCGGGACTTACAGATTTCACATTCATGGAGAGTAAAGAAGGCAAGTTATTTGTAAATTCTCCAAATGCTCTGGAAGGCAACATTGATTCCAAATGTGATACTTCTTCAGCAGAGTATCAGAGCAAGACAGCAGGTCTGGTTGACGGGATTGGCGATGAAGCTGATATTCTCGGACAGATCCGCGTGCTGGTCAGCATGATTCCTGCCAATAATGAAGACGACCTTTCCTATTCGGAATGTCTGGATGACCTCAACCGTGTCTGCGCTGATATTGAGAATGCAGCAGAAGATACAGGGATCGCTCTTGCAGCTATTTCTGACAGCAATATATTCTTCGAGACAAAGAAAGAATATGCAAAAGACATGGTAACAGGATTTATCCGCCTGAATGGCATGACGGTCGGCGCTGTAGCTAACCGCTCCAAGGTATATGATGCAGAAGGAAATGTTGCAGAAGAGTTTGATAAAGCACTTTCTGTTGACGGATGCAAGAAAGCAATTGATTTTGTGAACTTCTGTGATGCCTTTTCCATTCCGGTTCTCACACTGACAAATGTGACAGGCTTTACTGCTACAATCGAATCCGAAAAGAACATGGCAAGAGCCGTTGCAAGACTTACTTATACGTTTGCAAATGCGACAGTACCGAAGGTGAACGTGATTGTTGGAAAGGCTTACGGCAGCGCATATGTAGCAATGAACAGTAAATCAATCGGGGCAGACATGGTTTATGCATGGCCGTCAGCTGAAATCGGTATGATGGATGCTTCACTGGCAGCAAAGATTATGTATGCAGACGCCGACGCCGATACTCTGAAAGAGAAAGCGGCAGAATACAAAGAACTTCAGTCCAGTCCGGTTTCCGCGGCAAGAAGAGGATACGTGGATGCAATCATCGAACCGGCTGATACAAGAAAATATGTAATAGGGGCATTCGAAATGCTGTTCACAAAGAGAGAGGATCGTCCGGACAAAAAACACGGAACGGTTTAGTGAGGTGAGGCAAAGTGAAGAAAAAAATCAGTATATTAGGTCTTGTCTTTCTCCTCATCTTCAGTTTCACAGGATGCGGAAGCAAAGCAAAAGACACGGCAGATTATGATCAGGCTACGATGCAGAACTACGCTGACACGATTGTCCAGAGCTTCAATAACATGACGGATGACGACCTGAACAGATTTGAGGACATGTCAGATCTGGAACTGAATCTGACATTGATGCAGTCAGGACTTCCGATTGAAGGCGATGACTTTGTGACTATGATCGAGGCATGGAAGGCCGGACAGAAAGAATGCGGGGCTCTTGTAGAGGTCGGCGAATATGAATTTACAACAACTAACAGCGGCGCAGTACTGACTACCAAGGCCCAGTTTGAAGACAGGGACGGCGAACTTTCCTTTACATTCGATGACAAAATGAATATGGAGAGTTTGACAGTAAATGCGGATTACGCAACAAGTGAGATACTGAAAAAAGCAGGACTTAACACAATCCTTGGAATGGGAACTGTATTCGTTGTATTGATTTTCATTTCATTTATTATTTCTTTATTTAAGTTCATACCTGCAATTGAAAAGAAATTCAGTAAAAAGGCTAAAACGAATAATGCAGCACCGGCACCGGCAGCACCTGCGGCTCCAAAAGCGGCACCGGCAGCACCGGCGGTCACACAGGCTGCAGATAATGACGGAGAGCTTGCGGCAGTTATCGCGGCAGCAATTGCAGCGGCTGAGGGCACTTCTACAGATGGATTTATTGTCCGCTCTATTAAGAGAAGAAAGTCAAACAGATGGAGTTAATCAGGAGGAGATAAAAGATGAAAAATTATACAATTACAGTAAATGGCAATGTATATGATGTAACAGTAGAGGAAAAAGGAGCAGGCGCAGCACCGGCTGCAGCAGCCGCACCAGTAGTGGCTCCTAAGGCAGCACCGGCACCGGCCGCAGCACCGAAGGCAGCAGCAGGCGGAATTGAAGTGAAGGCAGGAGCAGCCGGAAAAGTATTTAAGATAGAAGCAAACGTAGGACAGAGTGTTCAGTCAGGAGATCCGATTGTTATCATCGAAGCTATGAAGATGGAGATCCCTGTAGTAGCCCCAGAGGCAGGTACAGTTGCTAGTATTGATGTAGCAGTAGGCGATGCCGTTGAATCAGGAGCAGTCTTAGCTACATTAAACTAGTTTACCAGGAGGTTTGACAAATGGAATATATTTCAAATACATTAGGAAACCTCGTGCAGCAGACTGCATTCATGAACCTGACCGTTGGAAATCTGGTTATGATCGCTGTTGCATGTGTATTCCTATATTTAGCAATCAGACACGGCTTCGAGCCGCTGCTGCTTGTTCCAATTGCCTTTGGGATGCTGCTGGTTAATATCTACCCGGATATTATGCTGCATGCAGAAGATGCTGCGAACGGAACAGGCGGACTTCTCTATTATTTTTATAAGCTTGATGAATGGTCAATCCTTCCATCTCTGATTTTCCTTGGAGTTGGTGCTATGACTGACTTCGGACCGCTGATCGCCAACCCGAAGAGTTTTCTCCTTGGTGCGGCAGCGCAGTTCGGTATTTTTGCTGCTTATCTCGGCGCTATGGCAATGGGATTCTCAGACAAAGCCGCGGCAGCAATTTCTATTATCGGCGGGGCAGACGGACCTACATCTATTTTCCTTGCAGGTAAACTGCAGCAGACGGCTATTTTAGGACCAATCGCGGTGGCGGCGTATTCCTATATGTCACTGGTGCCGATTATCCAGCCGCCTATTATGAAACTTTTGACGACTGAAAAAGAGCGTAAGATCAAGATGGAACAATTGCGTCCGGTTTCTAAACTGGAAAGAATTCTGTTCCCGATTATCGTAACAATCGTTGTTTGTTCAATTCTTCCAACAACGGCACCATTGGTTGGTATGTTAATGCTTGGTAACCTGTTCAAGGAGTCCGGTGTTGTAAGACAGCTTCAGGAGACTGCAGCCAATGCGTTGATGTATATCGTTGTTATCCTGCTCGGAACTTCAGTTGGTGCGACAACGAGTGCAGAAGCATTCCTGAACTGGGATACGTTAAAAATCGTAGCCCTCGGTCTGATTGCATTTGCATTTGGTACGGCAGCCGGAGTACTTTTTGGTAAGATTATGTGCAGGGCAACAGGCGGAAAGGTTAACCCGCTTATCGGTTCTGCAGGTGTATCTGCGGTACCAATGGCAGCCAGAGTTTCACAGAAAGTCGGAGCAGAGGCGGATCCTACAAACTTCCTGCTGATGCACGCAATGGGACCGAACGTAGCAGGTGTTATCGGTACTGCAGTCGCAGCCGGAACATTTATGGCTATCTTTGGTGTTAAATAATAATGGAGGACAAATAAATGGCAGAGATCGTAAAGAAACCAGTTAAAATAACAGAAACAGTCCTGCGAGATGCTCATCAGTCCCTGATTGCCACAAGAATGACAACAGAGCAGATGCTGCCGATCGTAGATAAGATGGACAAAGTCGGATACCATGCAGTAGAGTGCTGGGGAGGTGCTACATTTGATGCTTCCTTACGTTTCCTGCATGAAGATCCGTGGGACAGACTCCGTAAATTCCGTGACGGATTTAAGAATACAAAGCTGCAGATGTTATTCCGCGGCCAGAACATTCTTGGATACCGTCCTTATGCAGATGATGTGGTTGAGTACTTTGTACAGAAATCCGCTGCTAACGGAATCGACATCATCCGTATCTTTGACTGTATGAATGATATCCGTAACCTGCAGACGGCGGTTACGGCGGCAAATAAGGAAAAAGCTCATGCACAGGTAGCAATGTCCTATACACTCGGTGATGCTTATACACGTGATTACTGGATGGACCTTGCGAAGAGAATCGAAGACATGGGTGCTAATTCCATCTGTGTGAAGGATATGGCAGGACTTCTTGTTCCATATGAGGCGACAGAACTTGTTACAGCACTCAAAGAAGCTGTAAGCATTCCGATTGAAATGCATACACATTACACATCAGGTGTGGGCGGAATGACTTATCTGAAATCAGTCGAGGCAGGAGCAGATATCATTGATACTGCAATGTCACCATTCGCAATGGGAACATCACAGCCGGCAACAGAAGTTATGGTTGAGACTTTCAAGGGAACACCATACGATACAGGACTCGATCAGAACCTGCTCGCAGAAATCGCTGATTACTTCAGGCCGATCAGGGATGAAGCATTAGAGAGCGGGCTGTTAAATCCAAAGAACATGGGTGTAAATATCAAGACACTTCTCTATCAGGTACCGGGAGGAATGCTTTCCAACCTGACAAACCAGCTCAAAGAGCAGGGGGCAGAAGACAAGTTCTACGAAGTGCTTGAAGAAGTACCTCGCGTACGTAAAGACCTCGGAGAATGCCCGCTTGTTACACCATCTTCACAGATTGTCGGAACACAGGCTGTATTCAACGTCCTGATGGGCGAACGCTACAAGATGGCAACAAAAGAAACAAAAGACGTATTATCAGGAAAATACGGTGCAACAGCAAAACCGTTCAATCCAGAAGTACAGAAGAAGGTTATCGGGGACGCAGAAGTTATCACCTGCCGCCCTGCCGACCTGATTCCAAACGAGCTGGATACACTACGCAAAGAATGCGAGCAGTGGATACAGCAGGATGAAGACGTCCTGACATACGCACTGTTCCCACAGGTAGCAGTAGACTACTTCAAATACAGACAGGCACAGCAGACCAAAGTAGACGCAAAAGTAGCAGACACAGAGGACGGAGCTTATCCGGTTTAAATAAGAAATCCCTTGTGTGTATACTAGACATGTAAAAACCTGTCGGGTGCACGATAAGAACGTCCATAAAGCAGTAAATTGGAATAAGTATTCCTATAATATAAAGCAGAGAAAATGATGTACGCAGTTACAGTTCACATTTTCTCTGCTTTTTGCAGTGTAACTTTCCGACTTAGCCATTCTTTCGCTCGGCCTTAAGCCGGCGAAAGAAATTTTCCAATTTGATGCGCGCAGCCATTCAGGAGGCGGGGGTGGTTTCGGGAGCGTCTAGTGTGCGGTTGGAAGCACTTGCAGGAAAAGAGGGGGAGCTTATGGATAAAAAATGATTCCGAATCATTTTTTAAGGCCGCCTGAGCTTTGAAATCATTAGATTTCAAAGCGAATGCGACCGGGCCATAAGCTCCCCCTCTTTTCCTGCTAGTACTTCCCCGCTAAACGCCCGCCCCCGAAACCACCCCCGCCTCCTGAATGGCGTCCCCCCTCCAAACAGAAATTTTTTCACCCCACCGCCACTTTTTTGTGGTATAATGGGCGTATGAATGTAAAGGAGGTTTTTTCATGAAAGTTTCAGAGAGAGTTGAAAAGCTCCGTCAGTTGATGGAGGAGAAAGGCATGGATGCATACATCGTGCCAACGGCTGATTACCACCAGAGTGAATATGTTGGGGAACACTTCAAGGTAAGGGCATTTATGACTGGTTTTACAGGGTCCGCAGGGACAGCCGTATTCACAAAGGATGAAGCGGGAATGTGGACAGATGGAAGATATTTCATTCAGGCTTCACAGCAGATGGAAGGGACAGGTGTTATGCTTCGCAAGATGGGCGAACCGGGAGTGCCTTCTGTCGAGGAATATCTGAAAGAAACATTAGGTGAAAACTGTGTGATTGGTTTTGACGGACGCACTGTTGGAGTGGATGAAGGACAGGTTTATGCTGATATTGCGGCAGAAAAGAAGGGCAGTGTGATCTATGATTATGATCTCGTGGATGAGATCTGGGAAGACAGACCGCCGCTTTCTGAGAAACCGGCATTCCTTCTGGATGTAAAGTATGCAGGCGAGACTGTTGCTTCCAAGCTGGAACGCGTACGGGCTGCGATGAAGGAGGCAGGGGCTAATACACATATCATTACAAGTCTGGATGATACGGGCTGGCTTTTGAATGTAAGGGGAGATGATGTTGAATACTTCCCGCTGCTTCTTTCTTATACGGTTGTAAAAATGGATTCGGTTGAGCTTTATGTGGACGAGCGTAAGCTGAATGATGAAATCAAGGCGGAATTTGAGAAAAATCATGTTTGTATACATGCATACAATGATGTTTATGAGGCTGTCAAAAAGCTCGGAGCAGATGATGTGGTTATGATTGACCCGAGAAGAATGAATTATGCCCTGTATAATAACATTCCTGACAGTGTCCAGACTGTAAAACAGGAGAACCCTACCATTCTTATGAAAGCAGTCAAGAATGACGTTGAGGTTGAGAATATCAAAAAGGCACATATCAAAGACGGAGTGGCACATACGAAGTTTATGTACTGGCTGAAGAAAAATGTGGGCAAGATTGAGATGACGGAGTTAAGCGCATCTGATAAACTGGAAGAATTCCGTGCAGAGCAGGATAATTTCCTCTGGCCAAGTTTCGAACCAATCTGTGCCTATAAGGAACATGGGGCGATTGTACATTATACATCTACCCCGGAGACAAATGTTGAACTGAAGGAAGGCGCGCTGTTCCTGACAGACACCGGCGGACATTATTACGAAGGTTCAACAGACATTACGCGTACGGTTGCATTAGGTGAAGTGAGCCAGATTGAAAAAGACCACTTTACAGCCGTAGCGGTCAGCATGCTGAATCTGGCGGATGTGAAGTTCCTGTACGGGTGCTCAGGAATGAATCTGGACTATGTGGCAAGAGAACCATTCTGGAGACAGAACTTAAACTTCAACCACGGTACGGGACACGGAGTAGGCTACCTCGGAAATATCCATGAGCCGCCGACAGGTTTCCGCTGGCAGTTCCGTCCGAATGAGATCCATCCTTTCGAAGCGAACATGATCATTACTGACGAGCCGGGAATCTACATTGAAGGTTCTCACGGAATCCGTACAGAAAATGAACTTCTCGTATGCAACGGTGAAAAGAACGAATACGGACAGTTCATGTACTTCGAACCAATCACATTCGTACCGATCGATCTGGATGCGATTAATCCGGACCTGATGTCAGTAAAAGAGAAACAACTCTTAAATGATTATCATAAGAAGGTATACGAATTGATTGCACCACACCTGACAGAGGAAGAGCAGGAGTGGCTGAAAGAATATACAAGAGAAATCTAAGGGACGGGTCAGACAGATCCGGACCTGATATTAAAGGACACGAGGGCTGTGCCGCATTTTCCGTAAGGAAATGCAGCACAGCCCTGTTCTTGTTCAGCATTACTATTGACGGCCACAGGCCATGTATAAGCGGTCTGGCCTCTTTTTGCGTAATAGCGCCTTGCAAACAAATTGAGGGTATTGTATAATCAGAATGATGTTGGGGTCAAAAGGTATTTTGAACCGGGAAGAGGAATGAATGTGAGCGGAAATAAAGTAAACACGAATGAGAGCGGCACGAACGAACTGCTGCTTCGAATTGAAGAGAAATATAAAAAACTCAGCAAGGGGCAGAAGCGTCTCGCCAATTATGTCTGTGAAAATTATGATAAAGCGGTTTTCCTGACGGCCGCAAAGCTGGGGGAAATTGTCGGTGTCAGTGAGTCCACAGTGGTGCGTTTTGCAACTCAGCTGGGTTACAAGGGATATCCGGGATTCCAGAAGGCTTTGGAGGAACTGGTCCGTAATAAGCTGAATTCAATCCAGAGAATGGAAGTGACATATGGGCGAATCAGCCAGTCTGAGATACTGGCAACTGTCCTGCAGTCCGATATAGATAAGATCAAGCTGACACTCGCAGGGATTGACCAGAAGGTCTTTGAACTTGCCATTGACACCATTCTGAATGCAAAGAGGATCTATGTGATCGGGATCAGAAGCTGTGCGCCGCTGGCGGCATTTTTAAGCTTTTACCTGAATCTGATTTGTGAGAGTGTAACAGCAGTGAATACAAACAGCTCCAGTGAAATATTTGAGCAGTTGATCCGGATTAATGCGGATGATGTGATCATCGGCATCAGTTTTCCG
Source organism: Faecalicatena orotica (assembly GCF_003149245.1). Classification (GTDB taxonomy): domain Bacteria; phylum Bacillota; class Clostridia; order Lachnospirales; family Lachnospiraceae; genus Faecalicatena_A; species Faecalicatena_A orotica. The sequence goes on from NZ_QGDL01000003.1 coordinate 23,920, forward strand.
CGCTATTCCATGCGTACCCTGAAAGCACTTGAGTTTGCCAGCAACCGGAAGGCCAAGGTGATTACACTGACAGACAGCGTGCATTCTCCTATGACACTGTATTCTTCCTGCAACCTGATTGCCAGAAGTGATATGGCGTCTATCGTGGATTCCCTTGTGGCACCCCTCAGTGTTGTGAATGCGCTCGTGGTGGCCCTCTGTATGAAGAAGCAGAAGGAAGTCGTCACCACGCTTGAGACACTGGAAGAGATATGGGATGAGTACCAGGTGTACAGTGGTGATGAGCTGAACCATGTCAACGATAAACTTCCTGTTGTGCCGGAAAATTTGGAAGGGAAGACAGATGAGTAAAATACAGATTATAGGCGGCGGCGCCGCAGGAATGATGGCAGGGATATTTGCCGCAAGGAACGGGCATGAGGTCCATATATATGAAAAAAACGAAAAGCTTGGAAAGAAACTCTTTATTACGGGGAAGGGGCGCTGCAATATAACGAATGCCGGTGACATGGACACTCTTTTTGCGTCTGTGATGACAAATCCGAAGTTTCTTTATAGTGGTTTTTACAGCTTTACAAATGAACAGGCAATCCATTTTTTTGAAGAATTAGGCGTGAAAACAAAAGTTGAACGGGGGAACAGGGTATTTCCCCAGTCTGACCATTCCTCGGATGTTATCGGGGCTATGCAAAGAGAACTTAAAAGGCTGCACACACAGATCCACCTGCACTGTAATGTGAAGGAAATACGGGTAAAAGACGGCTGTTATCACAGTCTGCTTCTTTCTGACGGAAAGGAATTGGAAGGAGATGCCTGTATCGTTGCGACAGGGGGAGTCTCATATCCGGCTACGGGGTCTACCGGGGACGGCTATCGTTTTGCCAGAGAGTCAGGACACCGTGTCACAGAGCTTCTGCCTTCTCTTGTGCCGGTCGAGGCTAAAGAGGATGATGTGAAGGCTTTACAAGGTCTTTCCCTTCGCAATGTGAATGCCCGCATCTATGACGGGAAAAAGAAGATATATGAAGAATTCGGCGAAATGCTGTTTACACATTATGGCGTGAGCGGCCCGGTTATCATCAGTGCCAGCAGTGTGATAGGGAAGGCCTTAAAAAAGCGCAGCCTCAGACTTCTGATCGACTTAAAGCCGGCATTGACTTTTGAACAGCTTGATGCAAGAGTGTTGCGGGACTTTGAAGAGAACAGGAATAAGCAGTTTAAGAATGCAGTAGATAAACTCTTTCCAGCGAAATTAAAGCCGGTGATGATAGAACGCAGCGGGATCGATCCGGAGAAGAAGGTAAATGAGGTCAGCAGAGAGGAAAGGCAGCATTTTGCTGCCCTGATCAAGAACTTTGAGGTCACCCTTGTGAAACTGAGAGATTTTAAAGAAGCGATTATTACCAAGGGCGGTGTGGATGTGAAGGAGATTGATCCGGGCACGATGGAATCCAGACTCGTTCCGGGACTGTATTTTATTGGCGAAGTGTTGGATCTGGATGCCCTGACAGGCGGGTTTAATCTGCAGATTGCATGGTCTACGGCATACCTTGCCGGTATTTCTGTCTAAAGCAGAAAGTATACAGGATATAAGGAGGATATATAATGGGATATAATGTAGCAATAGACGGACCGGCAGGGGCCGGTAAAAGTACGATTGCAAAACTGGTTGCAAAAGAAAAAGGATATATATATGTAGATACAGGGGCGATGTACCGCGCTCTTGCGGTTCATTTTCTGGAATGCGGCATTCGTCCGGAGGATACGTTAGGGATCGTTGGAGCCTGTAAAGATGCAGATGTCAGTATTAAATATCAGGACAATGTCCAGCAGGTTTATTTAAATGGGAAGAATGTAACGTCCAGACTGAGAGAGGAAAGTGTCGGAAATATGGCATCCGTTAGTTCAGCGGTGCCTAAAGTGCGTGAAAAGCTTCTGGAACTGCAGCGGGGGCTGGCAAGATCGGAAGATGTGATTATGGACGGACGGGATATCGGGACGAATATCCTTCCTGATGCGGATGTGAAGATTTATCTGACGGCCAGTGTTGCAACACGGGCAAAGAGACGTTATGATGAACTCAGGGAAAAAGGGATCGAATGTGATTATAACGAAATCGCCCGAGATATCGAGGAGCGCGACAGAAGGGATATGAGCCGTGAGACTGCCCCTCTTAAACAGGCAGAGGATGCAGTCCTTGTCGACAGTTCTGAGATGACGATTGAAGAAGTTGTAAAAGAGATTATCAGACACTGCAGGTAAATAGGTCGCAGATACGAAATAGTAACAGGCATAAAGCAAGAAAGGGAAAAGGATGGAAATCATTCGTGCAAAGACGGCGGGCTTCTGTTTTGGCGTCAGACGGGCCGTAGAAACCGTGTATAAACAGTTAGAAAAGAATGGCGGGGAAAACACCGGCATCTATACCTTTGGCCCGATTATCCACAACGAAGAGGTTGTGAAGGATATGGAGAAAAAAGGGGTCAGGGTGCTCCGGACAGAAGAAGAACTAAAACAGCTGGAAAAAGGAACCGTAATCATCCGTTCACACGGGGTGGCGGAACAGGTTTACAGGGAGATGGAGGCAAACGGTCTGGAAATTATTGATGCAACCTGTCCTTTTGTAAAAAAAATCCATAATATTGTAAAAAAAGAGAGCGGCGAAGGAAAACACATCGTGATTATCGGGAACCCGGACCACCCTGAAGTGGAGGGAATCCGCGGCTGGGCAGGGGCTGATGTGACCGTCGTACAGACACCTGAAGAGGCTGAAAAATTTTCCGCCGGAGAGGGAAAGAAGGTCTGTATTGTCTCCCAGACGACATTTAATTACAATAAATTTAAAGAATTAGTTGAAATTCTTTCAAAAAAGAGTTATGATGTAAGTGTTTTAAATACAATCTGCAATGCAACGAAAGAGCGTCAGACCGAAGCTCGCAGTATTGCGGAAGAGGTGGATGCTATGATAGTGATTGGTGACAAACATAGTTCCAACACCCAGAAGTTATTTGAAATATGTCAGAACGCATGTAAAGATACGTACTATATACAGACACTTGACGATTTGGATTTGAATCAATTAGGGTCAGTGGAAACAGTAGGTATTACAGCAGGGGCATCCACGCCCAACAATATAATTGAGGAGGTTCAAAATAATGTCAGAATTATCTTTTGAACAAATGTTAGACGAATCATTTAAAACAATTCACAACGGAGAGGTAGTAGATGGGACAGTCATTGACGTGAAGCCGGACGAGATTATCCTGAATATCGGATGTAAAGCGGATGGTATCATATCTAAGAGTGAGTATTCCAACGATCAGTCATTAGATCTGACAACTGTTGTAAAAGTTGGTGATCCGATGACAGTGAAGGTATTAAAGGTGAACGACGGCGAAGGCCAGATGTTGCTGACTTATAAGAGACTTGCTGCTGAAAAGGGAAATGAGAGGTTAAGAGAGGCTTATGAGAACAAAGAAGTTCTGAAGGCTACAGTAACTCAGATCCTTGGTGGTGGATTATGTGCGACAGTTGAAGAAGCACGTGTATTCATTCCGGCAAGCCTTGTTTCTGATTCTTATGAGAAGGACCTGAGCAAATATGAAGGCCAGGAGATTGAATTTGTAATCAGCGAATTCAACCCGAGAAGAAACCGCGTGATCGGTGACAGAAGACAGCTTCTCGTTGCAGAGAGAGCAGAGAGACAGAAAGAGTTGTTTGCTAAGCTGCAGATTGGCGATACAATTGAAGGAACTGTTAAGAATGTAACAGACTTTGGAGCATTTATTGACCTCGGCGGTGTTGACGGACTGTTACATATCTCTGAGATGTCATGGGGAAGAGTTGAGAATCCTAAGAAAGTCTTCCAGGTTGGAGATGTGTTAAAAGTTCTTGTAAAAGACATCAATGATACAAAGGTTGCACTCAGCCTGAAGTTCCCGGAGACGAATCCGTGGGCTAATGCTACAGAGGATTTTGCAGTAGGCACAGTTATTACAGGAAAAGTTGCACGTATGACAGATTTCGGAGCATTTGTTGAGCTTGCGCCGGGAGTTGACGCACTGCTTCACGTTTCCCAGATTTCGAGGGCACATGTTGAGAAACCGTCTGATGTACTTTCTATCGGACAGGAAATTACGGCTAAGATTGTGGACCTGAATGAGGCAGATAAGAAGATCAGCCTGAGCATGAAGGCTCTGGAAGAGCCTGAGGCACAGGAGTATACAGAAGAGTAGTATATGTTTTAACATCTATATGGGACTTTGAGATAGAGGCTGACAAGCCTCTATCTTTGTTTTGTGGTAAATGTTAAAAAAACGACAAGATGTATGGATTTATGTGCAATAAAATATGTGAATTTACTGGATTTTGCATACAATTTTTAGTACAATACTATTATTGCGATAAGAGAAAGGAAGGTAGTAAAGAATGGGACTTTTAACTTTTAAAGGCGGAATACATCCAAATGACGGTAAAAGTCTGGCAAAGGATCAGGCGATTGCAGAAGTACTGCCGAAAGGCGATTTGGTATATCCGCTTTCACAGCATATCGGTGCCCCTGCAAGTCCGGTTGTACAAAAGGGCGACCATGTGTTAAAAGGCCAGAAGATTGCTGAAGCTGGCGGATTTGTTTCCGCACCAGTTTATGCGTCTGTTTCAGGTACTGTCAAAGGCCTGGAAAAGCATTTCAATCCGACAGGGAGCAAAGTGGATTGTATCGTAATTGAAAACGATGGGGAATATGCAGAGGTAGAGTATCCTGAAGTGAAGCCGCTTAATGAGCTTACGAAGGAAGAAGTCATCAAAATGATCGGTGATGCCGGAATTGTCGGAATGGGTGGTGCCGGATTCCCTACAAGAGTGAAGCTTTCTCCGAAAGAACCTGACAAGATTGAATATATCATAGCGAACTGTGCAGAATGCGAACCGTACATAACAGCAGACTACCGGAGAATGTTAGAGAATACAGAAGAGCTGGTAAGTGGTATGAGGGTTATATTATCCTTGTTTGAAAATGCAAAAGGTATATTCGGTGTAGAAGACAATAAAAAGGACTGTATTGAGAAATTAAAAGAGGCAGTTAAGGATGAACCGCGTATGGAGGTCAATGTGCTGCAGACGAAATATCCGCAGGGGGCTGAGCGCCAGCTGATCTACGCGGTAACGAAGCGTGCCATAAATTCTGCGATGCTTCCGGCTGATGCGGGCTGTATCGTGGATAACGTGGAGACTCTTGTGAGCATCCATCGTGCCGTGGTAGAAGGAAAACCTCTTATGGAGCGTGTCGTGACAGTCAGCGGTAATGCGGTTGCAAAGCCAGGCAACTTCAGGGTACTTTTAGGAACGAACCAGCAGGAGCTTGTTGAGGCTGCCGGCGGGTTTAAGACAGAGCCGAAGAAAGTGATTTCAGGCGGCCCGATGATGGGATTTGCAATGATGACCCTGGATACCCCGGTCACAAAGACATCTTCCTCCATCCTTGGATTTACAGAGGATGAAGTGGAGAAGGCAAAACCAGGTCCCTGCATCAACTGCGGACGGTGTGTGGAAATATGCCCGAGCAGAATTATTCCGTCCAGACTTGCGGATTATGCGGAGAGACACGATGAAGAGACCTTTACTGCACAGAACGGACTGGAGTGTGTGGAATGCGGTTCCTGCAGTTATGTCTGTCCGGCAAAAAGACCGCTGAAGCAGTCAATTGGTTCTATGCGCAAGATTGCTCTCGCGAACAGAAAGAAAAAATAACGAAAGAGGTGAATCAAAAGTGAACGAGAATTATAACATATCATCTTCACCGCATATACGAGACAAGGCAACCACAAGCAATATCATGCTGTATGTTGTGATTGCGCTTCTGCCGGCAACAATCTTTGGAATCTATAATTTCAGACACGAAAATGCATGGCTTCTGGTTGCAGTTACGACGGGAACTGCGGTGTTGACTGAGTACTTATATGAGAGGCTGATGCATAAGCCGATCACAATCAAAGATTTCAGTGCGGTTGTCACAGGACTTTTGCTGGCATTGAATCTGCCGCCGACACTCCCGTTATGGATGGGGGCGCTTGGTTCCGTATTTGCTATCATAGTGGTAAAACAGCTTTTTGGCGGCCTGGGGCAGAACTTTATGAACCCGGCACTGGGAGCGAGATGTTTCCTGCTTATTTCTTTTACGGGGCGTATGACCTACTTTGTATATGATGGTGTCACAGGCGCAACACCGCTTGCACAGCTCAAAGCGGGTGAGGCAGTGAACACAATGGATATGCTGATGGGGAATATCCGTGGTACGATTGGTGAGACTTCCGTGCTTGCAATCATGATTGGTGCCATGTTCCTTCTTCTGATGGGGATTATTGATTTAAGGATACCCGGTACATATCTTGTAACATTTGTCATTTTCATTACGATTTTCGGCGGACACGGGCTTGACCCGCAGTACATCACCGCACATCTCTGCGGAGGCGGCCTGATGCTGGGGGCATGGTTCATGGCTACGGATTATGTTACTTCGCCTATTACAAAACGGGGGCAGATTGTATATGGTGTCTGTTTAGGTCTATTGACCGGTCTTTTCAGACTGTTTGGCGGATCGGCAGAGGGTGTGTCTTATGCGATCATCATCAGTAACCTTTTAGTACCGCTGATCGAAAAGGTTACTCTTCCAAAACCATTCGGTAAAGGAGGAGAAAAATAATGAATAAAATAGTAAAGAACACATTGATACTCACGATAATTACTCTGGTCGCAGGAACACTTCTGGGCCTCGTCTATGAAGTGACAAAAGCTCCTATCGCCAAGGCGCAGGAGAATGCAAAGCAGGAAGCGTATAAGACGGTCCTTGCAGATGCGGCTGTATTTGAAGAGTATGCGGATTTTAATGAAAATGAGGCGGCCAAAGTGTTAAAAGAAGGCGGCTATACAGGGGATGACATCACAGAAGTAGCCGTAGCAAAAGACGAGAACGGCGAAGATTTGGGATATGTTGTGACTGTAACTTCTCATGAGGGTTACGGCGGGGATATCAAGATTTCTGTCGGAATCTTAAGCGACGGTACTGTGAAGGGAATCGAGATGCTTTCGATCAGTGAAACAGCCGGACTTGGTATGAAATCCACGGAACCTGCGTTTAAGGACCAGTTCAAGGATAAGCAGGTCGAAAAGTTTTCCTATACAAAGACCGGTGAGAAGGGCGATGACAAGATTGATGCGCTCAGTGGCGCCACAATCACGACAAACGCCGTAACGAATGCGGTAGACTCTGCCCTGGTATATTTTCAGAATGTGTTAGGAGGTAGTGTCAATGAATAAGTATACGGAAAGACTGTATAACGGTCTGATCAAAGAAAACCCTACCTTCGTGCTGATGCTTGGTATGTGTCCTACACTGGCGGTTACAACGTCGGCGATCAATGGAATCGGTATGGGACTCTCAACAACAGTTGTACTTGTATTATCCAATATGCTAATATCCATGCTGAGGAAGATTATCCCGGATTCCGTCAGAATGCCTGCATTTATCGTTGTCGTGGCATCCTTTGTAACGATGGTGCAGTTCCTGTTGGAAGGATTCGTCCCGAGTCTCTATGATTCACTGGGAATCTATATCCCTTTGATCGTTGTTAACTGTATTATCCTTGGAAGGGCCGAAAGCTATGCATCTAAGAATCCTGTTTTGCCATCCATATTTGACGGAATTGGTATGGGACTTGGATTTACGGTAGGTCTCACGGCAATTGGCCTTGTAAGAGAAATTATTGGTTCAGGAAAGGCATTCAACTTCCAGATCCTGCCAACATCCTATGAACCGGTCACAATCTTTATTCTGGCGCCCGGCGCGTTCTTCGTGCTTGCAGCCTTGACTGCCCTGCAGAACAAGTTCAAGAAGAAAGCGGCAGAAAAGGGTGATCCAATCGCTGAAAAGATCGGCTGCGGATCAGGATGTGCAACATGCGGGAAGAAAGAGACCTGCGGAGGTTCAATGTTTATAGATGTGACCCCGGAATCAAAGAAAACAGCAAAAAATGAGAAGGAATAGGAGGAGAGTGTAGATGAAAGAACTACTTTTAATTGCAGTTGGCGCTGCATTCGTGAATAACGTTGTACTCAGCCAGTTCCTTGGAATCTGTCCGTTCCTCGGTGTTTCTAAAAATGTAAAGACCGCAGGCGGTATGGGCGGTGCTGTTATTTTCGTTATTACAATTGCATCATTTGTAACAAGTTTAATTTATAAATTCATCCTTGTGCCGGCAAATTTTGAATATTTACAGACGATCGTCTTCATTCTTGTTATTGCGGCGCTTGTACAGTTTGTAGAGATGTTCCTGAAAAAGGCGATGCCGCCTTTGTATAATGCGCTTGGTGTTTACCTGCCGCTGATCACAACAAACTGTGCAGTGCTCGGTGTCGCGCTGACAAATGTCCAGAAAACATACAGTATTCTGGAAGGCGTGATTAACGGGATTGCAACAGCATTTGGTTTCCTTGTGGCGATCGTGCTGATGGCAGGTATCCGTGAGAAGATAGAGCACAATGATATCACGGAATCGTTTCAGGGAACTCCGATTGTCCTTGTAACTGCGGGACTGATGGCAATTGCATTTTTCGGATTTTCAGGATTAATTTAGGAGGGAAGAAACATGAGTATATCAGGAATTTTAATAGCTGCGGCAATCGTCGGCGGAACCGGATTATTCATCGGTGTCTTCCTTGGGATATCAGGAAAGAAGTTTGCGGTAGAAGTTGACGAAAGGGAAGAGGCTATTATGGGCGTGCTCCCGGGCAACAACTGCGGCGGCTGCGGCTATGCAGGATGTTCAGGTCTGGCGGCTGCAATCGTAGAAGGAAAGGCTGAAGTTAGCGGATGCCCGGTCGGCGGTGCACCTGTTGCGGCCCGTATCGGTGAGATTATGGGAATGGCGGCAGGAGATCAGGTTCGTCAGGTTGCATTCGTGAAATGTGCCGGTACCTGTGAAAAGGCGCAGAATAAATATGAGTATTTTGGAATCGAAGACTGCACTATGGTAAATATGATGCAGGATGGCGGACCAAAAGGCTGTGACTATGGATGTCTCGGTTATGGCACCTGTGTGAAGGCGTGCCCGTTCGATGCAATCCATATTATCGAAGGAATCGCAGTTGTAGACAAGGAAAAATGTAAGGCATGTTCTAAGTGTGTTGCAGCATGTCCGAAACATCTGATTGAGCTGATCCCGTATGATCAGAAGACATTTGTACAGTGTAATTCCAACGATAAAGGAAAAGCACTGATGGATGTCTGTCTGGTTGGCTGCATTGGCTGCCGTCTCTGTGTGAAGAACTGTGAGTTCGGTGCCGTGACAGTGACAGATAACCTGGCACACATTGATCCGGAGAAATGTACGAATTGCGGCGTTTGTGCCGACAAGTGCCCGAGAAAGATTATTACACCGAGAAAGATACCGATTTCATAAGAACTATAGCGGTAATGTCATTAGAAAACGCTGCATGGGAAGCTTAAGGCTTCCTGTATGCAGCGTTTTTGTTCCATAGAGAATGATTTATTAATTTATATAGTGCAGGCTGTAGTCATCTGTTACAAAGATGGCCCGTATGCCGTCCAGACTTTCAACCAGCTGGCTTCCCTGCTCAAGCCCCAGTGCGAAGCAGGCTGTACTCAGCCCGTCGCCATCCACAGACTGGTCGGAGATGATCGTTACCTGAAGCAGGTGGTTATCGAACGGATAACCTGTTTCCGGGTCAAGAAGGTGGTGGTAAATCTTACCGTCTTTCTTAAAATAACGTTCGTAGATCCCGGAGGAGACGACAGACTGGTCATGGATGTCGACAGTTGTGATGGCCTCATTCGTTTCAGCAAAGGGTTTCTGGATGCCAATGTGAAAATCGCTGCCATCCGTCTTACTTCCTATTGTAAGCAGGTTCCCGCCCAGATCGATCTGCCCGTGTTCGATGCCTTCACTTTTCAGCCAGGCTTTCAGCTTGTCTGCGATGAATCCTTTTGCGATACCTCCAAGGTCGATCGCTGCCTTCGGATCTTTCAGGGTGACAGTATTGCCTTCGACCAGAACATTTCTGTAGTCTATATGGCTTACGGCTTCATCAATGGAGGCTTCATCCGGAATATTGCCGGGATTGTTTTTGATATCCCAGAGTTCACTTAAGGGTGCAATTGTGATATCAAACCTTCCTCCTGAAAGCTGGCTATAGTACAGTCCTTTTTCAATCAGTTCGATAGTCTCGTCATCCACCTCGACAGGCTGTCCGTGTGCTGCATTGATCCTTGAAATATCGCTTGTATCAATCGTGCGGCTGAATAACTGTTCATAATCTGAGCACATTTCCTTGCAGTGATCGAGTATATCCTGACTGCCGCCCCATATTTTTATGGATATAATGGTGTCGAAATAAACACCGACTGTTTCGAGAGGTTCACTGGCGGGCGGAGTCGTGCAGCCGGTGAGTGAAAAAAGCATGGCTGCCGATACCAGGAACGGCAGCATATGTTTCGTAAATCTTTTCATAAGGTTCCTCTTTTCGTATAATACAATATCTGAATCATTATACCCATTTCAAAGGAAAATTACAATCGAACATGTGATTGTATTGTTCCTGTTCACACCGTAGTGTGAACAGGAACATTGCATTCTAAAAGTCGGTGTGCTATGATAATTGCTGGAGGCTGTGATGAAGAAAAATGATTTAATATTAGTTGGAATGATTTTATGTCTGGCTGCCGCGTTCATTGGTTACCAATTCCTGAAGGGGAAGAGTGTTAACGCAGATGTTGTGGTCACCGTTGATGGAGAGCCATATGGCAGATATGCACTGTCAGCGGACCAGATAATAGAGATAGACGGTACGAATACTCTCGAGATCAGGGACGGGAAGGCAGCTATGAAGGCCGCGGACTGTCCGGACAAGCTGTGTGTGCATCAGAAGGCAATCTCCAGAGACGGTGAGAGCATCATTTGTCTGCCGAATAAAGTGGTGGTAACCATTGAAGGCGGAGAAAAGAGTGAACTTGACGGGGTTGCGAAGTAGGAGGATGACCGGTGAAAAATAGAGCAGCATATTTTGGAGTATTCACGGCCCTCGCCCTTATTTTCAGCTATGTGGAAATGCTGATTCCGATTCAGTTCGGTGTGCCGGGGATTAAACTGGGGCTGGCGAATCTCCTGATCGTGATCATGTTATATAAATGCGGGCCGAAGGAGGCACTGCTTCTGTCCGTTGTCAGAATCGTCCTGTCCGGATTTATATTTGGAAATATGTTCAGTATTATATACAGTCTGGCCGGTGGGATTTTGAGCCTGGCGGTGATGGCGTTTCTGAAGGGGCGCGGCAGTTTCAGCGTGATGGGCGTCAGTATTGCCGGCGGCGTATGCCACAATATCGGACAGCTTGCCGTCGCAATGGCCGTTGTGGAGACATACCGGGTAGGTTACTATCTCCCGGTTCTTCTGATCGCCGGAATGCTGACCGGAATGCTGATCGGCATTGTGTCCAATGAGGTGTTGAAACGGATCAGGAATATCAATCTGTATTAAGGAGAAGGAAAGTTATGATTTCATATATTCGCGGCGAACTTGCCGCTGTAGAAAAAGAGAAAGTAATTGTGGATGTGGGGGGCGTCGGATACGGCATCTATATGCCCGGACAGGCACTTGCCGTGCTTCCACAGCCCGGCAGTGAGGTGAAGATCCATACATATCTGAATGTACGGGAGGATGCCATGCAGCTGTTTGGATTCCTGACAAGGGATGACCTGGAGATTTTTAAGCTTGTAATCGGCGTCAGCGGAATCGGTCCGAAGGGGGGATTAAGTATCTTATCGAAGCTCAGCCCGGATGATCTGAGGTATGCTGTTTTGTCCGGTGACGTCAAGGCCATCTCTGCTGCACCCGGGATCGGGAAGAAGACGGCGGAGAAGCTGATCATTGAATTAAAGGACAAGCTGGATATAGAGGATGTTTTAAACCATGCCATCGAAAGCGACAGGGCGCCGGATACGGATGTCTCAGGAGGGATTCAGTCTGAGGCAGTGCAGGCACTGGTGGCACTTGGTTATGGAAGCACCGAGAGTCTGCGTGCTGTCAGACAGGTGGAGCTGGAGAATGCTTCAGTAGAAGATGTACTGAAAGAAGCTTTAAAGAAAATGCTTTAAAGATATAGAGGGAGAGTATGGGAAAAAGAATTATCACTACGGAAAATCTGGAAGAAGACATTAAGATCGAAAGCAGTCTCAGGCCCCAGTTTCTGGAGGACTATATCGGACAGGAGAAGGCGAAGGAGACACTGAACATATATATTAAGGCCGCGAAGGAGAGGCACGAAGCATTGGACCATGTTCTTTTTTACGGCCCTCCGGGGCTTGGAAAGACAACACTTGCAGGTATTATTGCAAATGAGATGGGTGTGAATATTAAGATTACATCTGGTCCCGCAATTGAAAAACCGGGGGAAATGGCGGCTATCCTGAATAATCTTCAGGAAAGCGATGTTTTGTTCGTGGATGAGATCCACCGCCTGAACCGCCAGGTGGAAGAGGTTCTGTACCCGGCTATGGAGGATTATGCCATAGACATTATGATAGGAAAGGGCGCTACCGCCCGTTCGATCCGGCTGGACCTGCCAAAGTTTACACTGGTTGGGGCCACGACAAGGGCCGGGATGCTGACTGCGCCATTAAGGGACCGGTTTGGCGTTGTCAATCATCTGGAGTTCTATACGGAACAAGAATTAAAGACCATTATCCTGCGGTCGGCACACGTGCTCGGAGTAGAGATTGACGAGAAGGGGGCCCTGGAACTTGCAAAACGCTCCAGAGGCACGCCGAGGCTGGCAAACCGCCTGCTGAAAAGAGTCAGGGACTTCGCACAGGTCAAATATGACGGTGTGATCACGGAGGCAGTAGCCAATTACGCCCTTGATCTGCTGGATGTCGATAAATATGGTCTGGACCACATAGACAGGAACATCCTGCTGACTATGATCGAGAAGTTCCAGGGCGGGCCTGTCGGCCTGGAGACACTGGCGGCTACCATTTCAGAGGATGCAGGCACGCTTGAGGACGTCTACGAGCCTTATTTGCTGAAAAGCGGATTTATACAGCGGACCCCCCGTGGAAGAGTGGCGACGGAGATGGCATATGCCCATCTCGGCATTCCGTTTCCTTAAATAAGGAGCCCGTGCCTTTGGGGAGGAAAAGGAAATAACTTGAAAAAATGGTTGGTTTTTGTATTCATATAGTTTATAATAACAGATAAGAAACGCGAGGAGGATGCTATGAGTTCAGCTAAACATTATACGGAAGTTTTAATTGGAGGAAAGGTCTACACATTGAGCGGCTTTGAGGGTGAGGAATACCTTCAAAAAGTTTCTTCCTATCTGAACCATAAAATTACAGAATGTGCCAACAGTGAAGGATTCAGACGGCAGAGCTCTGATACCCGGAACGTACTCCTTGCCCTGAACATCGCAGATGACTACTTTAAAGCGAAGAAACAGGGTGATTCCCTTGAAAGTGATATCGAACTGAAAGACAAAGAGATGTACGACCTGAAGCACGAATTGATATCTGTTCAGATTAAGCTTGAGAATGCTGAAAAAGAACTGGCGAAGATGAAGGAAGAGAATAATGACCTGCAGATGCAGATCGTAAAATTAGAGACCGAGATGAAGAACCGCAGGAAATAGGGATAGGCTGTCTTAAGACAGCTTATTTCATCTTATGGACAACTTTGCTATGTATAGACTAAACTTGGAGGAGCAAGATTGACAAGGGGTAATCAGGATAGACGAAGAATAGAGATACTGGCGCCGGCAGGTTCTTATGAGAGCTTTCTGGCGGCTATAAGAGCAGGGGCGGATGCGGTTTACGCAGGCGGCCCTCGTTTTGGTGCGCGGGCTTTTGCAGATAACTTTACGGAAGATATGCTTTTAAAAGCCATCGATTATGCACATTTACATGGCAGAAAGCTGTATCTGACTGTTAATACACTGCTTAAGGATGCGGAGACGGATCACTTATATGAGTATCTTGCACCACTGTACCGTCAGGGGCTGGATGCAGTGATTGTTCAGGATACAGGGGTCCTGGAATTCATGAGAACGCAGTTTCCAAAGATGGCGGTACATGCCAGCACCCAGATGACGATTACAAATGCAGAGGGCGCTCTGTTTTTGGAAGAGCAGGGGGTGGAGCGGGTTGTACCGGCAAGAGAGCTCTCTCTGGAAGAGGTCAGGGAGATTGCTGACAGGACAGGGCTGGAGATCGAGTGCTTTGTACATGGGGCACTCTGCTACTGTTATTCAGGACAGTGCCTGCTAAGCAGCCTGATCGGTGGAAGAAGCGGCAACAGGGGACAGTGTGCACAGCCGTGCAGACTTCCTTTTACGACGGATAAAAAGAAAGAGCATTTACTGAGCCTGAAAGATATTTGTACACTGGAACTGATTCCAGAGCTTGTTGAGGCAGGGATCGATTCCTTTAAAATAGAGGGCAGGATGAAAAAGCCGGAATATGTGGCCTTAGTAACCTCTATGTACCGGAAATATACAGATTTATATCTGGAGGAAGGGAAAGAAGCATTTCGGGTTACGGACCAGGATAAAGAAATGCTGATGGATATTTACAACCGCGGAGGGTTTAGCACCGGATATTACAGGCAGCATAACGGGAGAGACATGTTATCCCTGAAGCGGCCGAACCATGCCGGGGTTCCTGCCGTAAGGGTGACGGGGCAGAAAGGCCGGGAAGTTTTCGGTGAGGCCCTGACGGATATCCACAAAGGTGATATACTGGAACTCGACAGTTCCAGAGACCATATGGATACAAAGAATAACTATACCTTTGGGAAGGATGCGGGCAGGGGAAGCGGTGTCTCACTTCTTGTTCCGAAGGGAAGGAAATATGCGAAGGGGATTGTATTATACCGCCTTCGTAACCAGAGCCTGCTGGATGATATTGGGGAACGTTATGGCAGAGGTGCCGTTTGGGAGCCAATCACCGGAAGAATGGAGCTCAGACAGGGTGAGAAGGCCGTGCTGACAGTCAGCCGCGGCGAGGTATCCGTAACGGTCAGGGCAGAAGAGCTTACAGAGGAGGCCAAGAACCAGCCTCTGGATGAGACCCGCCTCAGAAAGCAGCTTCAAAAGACCGGGAATACAGAATTTAATTTTGAAAATCTGGAAATTGTAACAGAAGGGGCAGTTTTTCTTCCCATGCAGAGGATTAACGAACTTAGGCGCCGGGCACTGGAACTGCTGGAAAAGAAAATCTGTGACGGATTCCGGCGGAAAGAAGAGGGCACCCTTTACGGAGAGCGGATGATGGATCAAGTGATTTCAGGCAGTCTTTATCAGGAGGAATGGTTTCCCCGGCTGTCTGCACTGGTGGAATCAAAGGATCAGCTGAGGGCTGCGGCAGATTCTGATGACCTGTACAGGATTTATATAGACAGCGTCATTGAAGGTGACATTTTCCGGGATCATGAACTTGCCGGTCTGAGAGATAAATGCAAAGAGACGGGAAAGGAGTTCTTTCTTGCCATGCCGCATATTTTCCGAAAGGAGGCGGCTGCGTTTTTTGACGCGGGCTGGGAGGACTTTCTGAAGTTTGGATTTGACGGGGTTTTGGTAAGGAATTATGAAAGTTTTCATTATTTAAAGGAACATGAATTTGACAAGAAGGTCATATTGGACCATAATCTATATGTGTTCAATCAGAAGGCAAAGCAGTTCTGGAACAGACAGGGGCAGATTTCATTTACGGCACCTGCCGAGCTAAACGAAGGGGAATTAAAGGAATTAGGCATCAGTGAGGCCGAACTGGTCGCATATGGAAGGCTTCCCGCGATGGTTACGGCCCAGTGTATCTTAAAAACGACTGACGGATGCAGCAGGGTGCCCGGTATCACGAGGATCAGTGACAGGTACCAGAAAGAATTTCCAGTCAGGAATTGCTGCCGTTTTTGTTATAATATCATATATTATACCTCTCCACTTTTTACGGCGGATTTAAAAGAATCTTTAAGGGGGCTTTCCCCGGCCGGGCTGAGGATGCAGTTTTCGCTGGAAGATGCAGAAGAGACGGCACGTATCATCCGGTTATGCGGGGATATTTACCACAGGGACATGCCGGCTGATTTGAAAGACACAGATTTTACCAGAGGACATTTTAAACGGGGGGTAACCTAGTTCTTAACGACTTATAAAGCAGGTGAAAAATGGTTAATGTAATAGTAGAATTATCAAAGTATATTATGATCATACTGATGGCTGTATACACATTTTCATGCTTTTCGGTATTTGCCCAGGTATATGAAGAAGATAAGAAGTGGATACTGATCAGGCAGAATGTCCTGATGTTCCTGATTCAGTTCACGGCATATCTGGTCATGTATCTGCAGACAGAGGAGAAGAAGCTTGTCTTCTTTTATCTGGCCCAGGTGGTACTGCTGATTGCGATCCTTGTACTGTACAGAGTTTTATATCCGAAAGTATCCAGACTGATTGTAAATAATATGTGTATGCTGCTGAGCATCGGATTTATCATGATTACAAGGCTGACTTACTCAAAAGCAGTGAAGCAGTTTATATTTGCGGTGCTGGGAACCGTGATCGGGCTGTTCGTACCGGTGCTGATAAGAAAACTGAAGTTCTTAAAGGACTGGGGGTATATCTATGCCGGCATCGGGATACTCGCACTGGGGGCTGTTGCCGTACTGGGGCAGATATCTGACGGGGCGAAGCTTGGATTTACAATAGCGGGATTCGGGGTACAGCCTTCTGAATTTATCAAGATTTTGTTTGTGTTTTTTGTGGCGGCGAGCCTGAACAGGTCGACAAGTTTTAAAAATGTTGTGATCACGACGGCCATAGCGGCCGCACATGTTCTGATCCTTGTTATTTCCACGGACCTTGGTGCCGCTTTGATTATGTTTGTTGTTTATCTGGTTATGCTCTACGTGGCGACCAGAAATCCGTTCTATGCAATTGCGGGCATCGGGGGAGGGAGTGTGGCCGCCGTGCTGGGCTATCATATGTTCAGCCATATTAAAGTCAGGGTTTCAGCCTGGCAGGACCCGTTTGCCTCTTACAGTGAGGGCGGCTACCAGGTCGCACAGTCTTTGTTTGCAATCGGGACGGGGAGCTGGTTCGGGATGGGGCTGTATCAGGGACTGCCTGACAGCATACCGGTAGCAGCCGAAGATTTTATTTTTTCCGCCATTTCAGAAGAAATGGGACTGATATTCGCGCTGTGCCTGATACTCGTGTGCGTGAGCTGTTACGTAATGTTTTTAAACATTGCAATGGCGATCCGCAACCAGTTCTATAAATTAATAGCTCTTGGTCTTGGAACCTGCTATATTTTCCAGGTATTCCTGACAATCGGCGGTGTTACAAAGTTCATTCCGTCTACCGGGGTGACGTTGCCGCTGGTCAGCTATGGAGGAAGCTCCATGCTGAGTACAATGATTATGTTTGGGATTATACAGGGCCTGTATATTTTAAGAGAAGACGAGGAAGAGATTATTGAGAAGAGAAGAGAAAGAGATATTCGAAGAAGTGAGCCAGGGGGGAGGGCGCCGGGGAAGAAACAGCCGCCAAAACAACAGCCAAGACAGCCGCGGAAGAAAAAACCAGCGTTCGAAGAAGTTCCGCAACAAAGAGTTCGCTAGAGTTACCTATCTCTTTGTCGCGTTGTTTCTGGCGTTGATGGCGTATATTGTATATTTTAACATTGTGCGGGCAAAGACAATCGTAAACAGTCCGTATAATGAGCGTCAGGATGCATTTGCCGACCGGGTCATACGAGGGAACATTGCAGACAGGAACGGCAATGTCCTTGCAACGACAGAGGTTGCGGAGGATGGAAGCGAGGTGCGCAGCTACCCTTATGGGGCTGCTTTCGCACATGTAGTCGGATTCAGCAATTCTGCTGCTGGCAAAAGCGGCCTGGAATCAATTGAGAATTTTGAACTGCTTACCTCGAACTCATTTTTTGTAGAAAAGTTAATGAACGAGTTTAAAGATGAAAAGAATATGGGGGATACGGTTGTTACGACTCTTGACGCGGATCTGCAGCAGGCTGCCTATAATGCACTTGGCAGTAATAAAGGTGCAATTGTCGTAATGGAGCCGGGCACAGGAAAGATACTGGCTATGGTCTCGGGGCCGGCCTATGATCCGAACAGCGTGGAGAGTAACTGGGATGTCCTGAATTCAGACGATACAAACAGCCCGTTGTTAAACAGGGCGACACAGGGGCAGTATGCCCCCGGCTCAACATTCAAAGTAGTCACGGCGCTGGAATATATGCGGGAACATAGTGATTATGCGAATTACAGCTATGAATGCAATGGTGAGATCACGGCGGATAATGTGACGATCCACTGCTTTGACAGTACCGTTCACGGGCTGGAGGACCTGCGTAGTTCTATGGCGAACTCCTGTAATTCCTCATTTGCCAATATCGGGTTATCTTTAAACAAGACATCGTACCGGAAAACCGCGGAGGACCTGCTCTTTAATAAGAAGCTTCCGTCTGTAATGGACTACTCCAGAAGCTCTTTTAAGATTAATGAAAAGTCTACAAGCGCCGATATGATGATGACGGCAATGGGACAGGGGGAGACATTGGTCAGTCCTTACCACATGGCCTTGATTACGTCCGCAATTGCCAACGGCGGAACATTGATGGAACCATATCTTGTCGAAAAAGTAACGAATTACAATGGAACAGAGATCAGTAAGAATGTCCCGAAGAGTTATAGAAAGCTGATGACCTCTGATGAGGCATCCCAGCTGAAAGATTATATGCGGGCGGTTGTGGACGAAGGAACGGCAACGCTTTTGAGTGGTCAGTCCTATACGGCGGCAGGAAAAACAGGAACAGCTGAGTACAGTCTTGACGACGGGGAGAAGACACATTCCTGGTTCATGGGATTTACCAATGTTGACAACCCGGAGCTTGTGATCAGTGTCATTATCGAAGGCTATGACGGAGATGCAGGAGCAAAGGCAGTGCCTATCGCTAAGCAGGTGCTGGATGCTTACTATTATTAAAATATAGGGCCAAAAGTGGTGAAGAAAATGCAGATGACAATTTACTGTGACTTATATGTCAGTGAAGATTTGGGGAAGAAAAAAGAGAAGGTAATGCAGAAACTTCGGGAAAACAAGGCACAGCCTTCGGTTTATGTAATAACCCTTGCACAGGGGAGACAGAACCATCTGGAATTTTATTCTTCCCTGCTTTTAAAACAGCATATTTATGAAGATACCCCTCTGTTTGTTGTGGGAATTGCAGACGGATATGACGATGCTATGTACTTGGTGGAACAAATCGTCAGAGAAATTTATGACCGGACGGATGATACCGATGTACGGGGATACATCGAGAAGCGTCAGATAGAATATGAGGAAGGCAGAGTGTAAGAGCAGATGTTACATATAATCCTGTTGATTTTAAAAATTATAGGATGGATATTGCTTGCGATACTGGGACTTATTGTATTGCTTCTTTGTGTCGTCTTTTTTGTGCCCCTTTGCTACCGCGCAGACGGAAGCTGTAAGGGAACTTTTGACTCCCTGTACGGGAAAATCCGTTTTTCCTGGCTTTGGCATCTGGTCAGCGGTATTGCCGTGTATGAGGAAGGTAAGTTAAGCTGGACGGTCAGGATTGCATGGAAGAAGATGTCGTCGGAAGAACCGGTGCAGGAATCCGTTTTGGATGAACTTGAGGTGCCTGGGGAAAACATGCGTCAGGGAGAACCGGCGCAGGAAGAGATAAAGCAGGAGCCGGGCAGAGAAAAAGAGCCAGACAAAGAGAAAGAGCCGGGAGAATTTGAATCTGATGCGAAGCGTCTGGAGAAGCTCATGCAGGAGGAAGTAAAGCAGATACCTTTCCCTGAACCTGAAGAAAAAGAAGAGGAGAAGGGGCCCGGTTTATTCAGCAGGATTGGGAACCTGTTTCGGGGTTTCACCGAAAAGGTAAAGAAATTATATGAAAAGTTAAAATATACATTTCTTAAAATCTGTGATACTATGAAAACAACGTCGGATAAGAAAGACAAGCTGATCCTGTTTATTACGGATGAAGTCCATAAATCAGCATTGGGCGCCGTACTCGTGGAGGTGAGGAGGCTTCTGCGCTTCCTGAAACCAAAGAAACTTAAAGCGGATGTCCATTTTGGTTTCGAGGACCCGTATTATACAGGACAGGTACTGGCGGTACTAAGCGTGATTTATCCATTTCTTGGGGATCATGTAGACATTGAGCCGGACTTTGAACAGAAAGTATTGGAAGGCAGTATTATGATTTCAGGAAAGGTGCGTGTTCTTTACATGATCATCATGCTCTGGAATCTGGTATGGAATAAAAACGTACGGACCACAATAAAACATATCCGGAAATTTGAATTATAGGAGGAATCAGGCATGGCAGAAGAAAACAACTTCAAAGCAACAGTGGAAGCATTATTTCAGGGGATGGACAGTGTTGTGACATCCAAGACCGTAGTAGGGGACGCAATCAATGTGGGGGATACGATTATCCTGCCGCTTGTGGATGTTTCATTTGGAATCGGGGCGGGCTCATTCAACGCTGATAAAAAGAACAAAGGCATGGGCGGTATGGGCGGAAAAGTGACCCCGAGTGCGGTATTGGTTATCAGAAACGGGTCGACGAAGCTTGTTAATATTAAAAATCAGGATACCATCACAAAGATACTGGATATGGTTCCCGATATGGTAGACAAGTTTACGACAAGAAAAGAAGATAAGGTGACAGAGGAAGACGTCATGGATATCCTGAATTCTGAAGAATCAGATGAAAATGATGCACGCATTTAAAGAATCCGCATAGAATAAACCAAAGAACCTGCCGGAGGCTGGCAGCTATGAAAAAAGTAATAGGATTCGCATTACTCTGGTTTGCAATAGGAATGTTCCTTATGCTGATTCTGCCGAATGGGATAGGACTGATCATCACCTTTATATGCCTGGCGGTGGGATATAAGCTGTTTTGCAGCTGCTAGCAGAACAAAAAAAGTAATGAAGCTGTATTTTACAGACAATAATTGTCGTAAAGTACAGCTTTTTCTATTGCCGGCAATAGTAATTGGCCGGGACATAAATTTTAACTATATGTTGCCATAAAATATAAAGATTATCCTATGGCAGTATCTCCATGCTATAATTTTAAGCACGAAACAAATGAAAATTAGATTGCAGGGAGATTGAAAGATGAAAATAAAGGAATTATTTAAACAAAAAACGGTTCTGTCTTTTGAGGTGTTTCCACCGAAAAGGACGGGGTCCATCCATACAATATACCGTACTCTGGATGAACTGAAAGAACTCCGCCCAGATTTTATCAGTGTTACCTATGGGGCTGGCGGAAGCGAAAACTGCAGGACGACACTGGACATTGCTTCAGCCATCAGGAATGATTATGGGATTGAGAGTGCGGCACACCTGCCGTGCATGGGGCTGACAAAAGAAGACATCCTGACGCAGCTTGGCCAGTTTAAAGAGGCAGGGATTGAGAACATTCTGGCACTCAGGGGAGATTATGTGCCGGGACTGGAGTCGAGGGGCGATTTTCAGCATGCGGATGAGCTGATTTCCTTTATCAGGGAGAATGGTGACTTTCATATCAGTGCGGCCTGCTACCCCGAAGGGCATAATGAGTCCGCAGATATTGTTGCGGACATCCGCAATCTGAAAAGAAAAGTAGATGCAGGGGCGTCCCATTTGATTTCACAGTTGTTTTTCCACAATGATTACTTTTATAAATTCAGAGAGCGGTGCACCCTGGCCGGGATCGATGTTCCCATAGAAGCCGGAATCATGCCTGTGGCCAATAAGAAACAGATCGAACGGATGGTGTCACTCTGCGGGGTGCACCTGCCGTCCAAATTCGTCACCATGATGGAACGTTATGAAGACAATCCTGAAGCTATGAGGGATGCCGGAATTGCATATGCCATCAATCAGATCGTGGACCTGATATCGCAGGGAGTTGACGGAATCCATCTTTACACGATGAATAACCCCTATATTGCATCGCGGATATATGAGGCCGTACACAGGTTAATCGCAGCATGAATATCCGTATTCTGTTATCAGTGTTTTTAATTCTTCTATGTACCGGGAGGCGGATGCGCTGAACGGTACCTTTTCATGAGAAATCAGCCCCACCTTCATCCTCTCATCAGTCTCCAGCTTTACGGAAACAATATTATCTCCGTTGAGGTCACTGTTAAGTACACCGGTACAGATTGTATATCCGTTCAGACCGATAAGGAGATTAAACAGAGTTGCCCTGTCGCTGACATGGATTGTTTTTTTATGGGGCGCGGTACTGAGTATCTCCTCGGAAAAATAGAAGGAATTAAAGGTTCCCTGCTCAAACGCAAGAAACGGGTAATCGTCCAGATCTTCCAGTGCGACCTGCTTCCTGCCTGCCAGAGGATGTCCGGAATGAATGAAAACATGGGGAATGGCATCAAACAGCGGTGTAAAGCGCAGGGCATTCTCCTTCAGAAGTTTTTTCAGCACTTTTTCGTTAAAGGAGCTCAAATAAAGAATTCCTATTTCACTTCTCATGTTTGCCACATCTTCTATAATCTCATAGGTCCTTGTCTCCCTCAGAGTAAACTCGTATTCATCTGCCTCGAGAGAAGAGATCAGGTTTACAAAGGCGTTGACAGCGAATGCATAATGCTGGGTGGAGACGGAGCAGAGCTGCCTCGAAGGCTTTTTATTTGTATACCGCTGTTCAAGCAGCTGGGTTTGTTCAATGATCTGGCGGGCATAGGAAAGAAATTCCGTTCCGTCCGCGGATAAGGAAATGCCTTTTGGTGTCCGGTAGAATATTTCAATCCCCAGTTCTGCCTCGAGTTCCTTTACAGCGGTGGACAGGGTGGGCTGTGAGATAAAGAGCCGCCTTGCCGCCTCCGTGATGGAACCACATTCTACAATTTTAATTACATATCTTAACTGCTGTAGTGTCATAATAAAATCCTGCCGTTTACATTTAGTTTTTATTAGGATATAATGAAATTCTGCCTTACAAGGTACAAAAAAAGTACCCACATAAGTGAGTACCCCCGTGTCAGTTCAATGTTTATTAAGCGCGTTCTACACGTCCTGATTTTAAGCAGGATGTACAAACGTACATTTTTTTAGATCCGCCTTCTGTTTTCACTCTAACGGACTTCACATTTGATTTCCACATTTTTGGTGATTTTCTATGAGAGTGACTTACGTTGTTTCCAAAATGAGCACCCTTTTCACAAATAGCACATTTAGCCATCATTGCACCTCCTAACAATCTGAAATAGTCCATACAGACTCACAACACTGTTATTTTAGCAGATAGGGGTGGTTTATGCAAGCACTTTTTCAAATTTTTCCTTTTCCTTTTCTTTTACGGTTCACATAATCTGGAATTCATGATAAAATCAATATAAATAAACCGAACCGGGAGATGATATGGTACATACTATCCCGGGAACGAAGAAAGCGGGGAAGACTATGGGCAGACGGGTGATTACAATTGGGAGACAGTACGGGAGCAACGGGCATAGAATTGCTAAAAAATTATCTGAACGTCTTGGGATTCATTATTATGACAAGGAATTAATCAAGATTGCAGGTGAGATGCAGAACATTACTTATGAAGAATTACTCAAAGTAGATGAAAAGAGGGCTAATCCGTGGCGGTATCCGGTGGAGGATGAAGTCCAGATGGCGAAGCAGTTCCGCTTCGAACCTATGAATGATGTGCTTTTTTATACACAGGTAGAGATTATTAAGGATCTGGCTGCAAAAGAAGACTGCATTATTGTCGGACGCTGCGCGAATGACATCCTGAAAGGGTATGAGGGATGCAGGAGCGTGTTCATTCATGCCCCGTTTGAGAAACGGGTAGAAGTCATTATGGAGAGGGCGTCTGTTGATGAGAGGGAAGCATCACTTCTGATTAAAAAGATTGATAAACAGCGCAGATATTATTATAACTATTTTACAGACCAGAAATGGGAAGATATGACACAGTATGACATCTGCCTGAACAGTGGAAGTGTCTGTGAGGAGCAGATTCTCGATGTTTTGGCAGCACTTTATGAATCGATATTGTAAAATTCGGATAAAGAGAGTATAATACCTGTGTTGATTATCGCGAAAATCCATATAAGAATTGGAGGTAATATATGATGAAGGGTAGTATGAGTACAGATCTGGGGATTATTACGATCAATCCTGACGTAATTTCCAAGTATGCAGGATCTGTTGCGGTAGAGTGTTTTGGCATCGTCGGTATGGCTGCGGTCAATATGAAAGACGGATTAGTAAGGCTTTTAAAGAAAGAAAGCCTGACCCACGGAATCCATGTGGAGATTTCTGAGGATAATGTCCTGGCATTAGATTTTCACGTGATTGTTGCTTATGGAGTGAATATTCTTTCAGTTTCTGACAATCTGATGAACAATGTGAAGTATAAGGTAGAGGAATTTACCGGCATGACTGTAGATAAAATAAACATCTTCGTCGAAGGTGTCAGAGTGATTGATTAAGGAGGATACTTGTCGTGGCAACAAAAACGATAAATACAGAGCTGCTTACGAAGATGTTTTTAGCGGGGGCAGCAAATCTGGAGGCAAAAAAGGAATTTATTAACGAGTTGAATGTATTCCCGGTTCCTGACGGGGATACGGGGACGAACATGACGCTGACGATCATGTCTGCGGCCAAAGAAGTCAGCAGTCTGGAAAACCCGGATATGCTGTCTGTATCCAAGGCAATCTCTTCCGGCTCCCTTCGTGGCGCCAGAGGGAACTCAGGAGTCATCCTGTCCCAGCTGCTGCGTGGATTTACGAAGGAGATCCGTGAGTTCAAAGAGATTGATGTGCCGGTACTGGCACAGGCATGTGAGCGTGCCCGTGCGACAGCCTATAAGGCGGTCATGAAGCCGAAGGAGGGAACAATCCTGACTGTGGCAAAGGGGATCGCTCAGAAGGCGGCAGAGATGGCCGAGACAACAGATGATCTGGAAGTATTCATTCCGGAAGTGATTAAGCATGCGGAGTATGTTCTTTCCAAGACACCAGAGATGCTTCCGGTCCTGAAGGAGGCTGGTGTTGTGGATTCAGGCGGACAGGGACTTTTAGAAGTGATAAATGGTGCGTATGATGCTTTCCAGGGGAAAGAGATCGACTACAGTGCGATTGAGGCAAGCGCCGGGACAAAGATGGTGAAACCGACGGCTCAGGCCGAGGCGGACATCAAGTTCGGTTACTGTACGGAATTCATTATTATGGTGGAGAAGGAATTTACGGATGATGACGAGATAGATTTCAAGGCATATCTGGAATCGATCGGCGATTCCATCGTCTGCGTGGCAGATGATGATATCGTGAAGATCCATGTGCATACGAACGATCCGGGGCTGGCAATCCAGAAGGCACTGACCTATGGACAGCTCTCCAGGATGAAGATTGATAACATGCGTGAGGAGCATCAGGAGAAGCTGATCAAAGATGCTGAGAAGCTCGCCGCACAGCAGAAAGAAGAGAAGAAGGTTACGGTTCCGAGGAAGTCTGTCGGCTTCATCGCGGTTTCAATCGGTGAGGGAATGAATGAGATATTCAAAGAACTGGGTGTTGACTATATTATCGAAGGCGGCCAGACGATGAACCCGAGTACGGAAGACATGCTGACGGCAATCGATGAAGTAAATGCTGACCACATTTTTATTCTGCCGAATAACAAGAATATCATTCTGGCTGCCAATCAGGCACAGATGCTGACAAAGGATAAAGATATCCTGGTAATTCCGACGAAGACAGTCCCTCAGGGAATTACAGCCGTGATCAATTACATGCCGGAGGCGGATATTGATACGAACGCGGAGACGATGAATGAGGAGATCAAGAACGTTAAGACAGGACAGGTTACTTATGCGGTCAGAGATACGAAGATAGATGACAAGGAGATCCATGAGGGAGATATCATGGGAATCGGCGATGCCGGAATCCTTTCTGTCGGACAGTCTGTAGAGGAGACGGCGAAGGATATGCTTTCCCAGCTTGTCGATGACGATACAGAACTGATCAGCTTATATTATGGACAGGATGTCCTCGAGGAGGATGCGGCACACTTTGCAGAGCAGATCGAGGAATTGTATCCGGACGTGGATGTGGATGCACATTCAGGCGGCCAGCCGATTTACTACTATGTATTATCTGTAGAATAACGAAAGACATAAATACAGGAACGGGCCAGCACCCAGAAGAGGGCAGCTGACCCGTTTCGAAAGTTATAGACCAAAACGTGTCAGGAAATTCAGGCAGGAGAATAATAATTCTATGAACGAAGATTCTAAAATCAGTGCGTTAAAAGGAATAGGTGAAAAGACGGAGGCATTATTTGTGAAAGCCGGAATCCGTACGATCGGCGAGCTGCTGCGATACTATCCAAGAGGATATGATGTTTATGATGACCCGGTATCTATCGGGGAGGCAGTGGAGGGCAGGACGGTCGCCATAACCGGTGCCATATACGGAAAGGTACAGGTGGGCGGCAGCCGGAATATGCAGGTTACCACGATATACCTGAAGGATATTACAGGGACGCTGAAGGTGATCTGGTTCCGCATGCCGTTTTTGAGAAATACGCTTGCACGCGGAGGCATCATTACACTGCGGGGCAGAATTGTAAGAAGGCGCGACGGACTTGTGATGGAACATCCCGAGATCTTTTATCCGAGTGCGAAGTACGAGGAGAAACAGGGTACATTGCAGCCGGTCTATCCTCTTACGGCAGGGCTTACGAATAATGCAGTCAAAAAAGCGATGCTGCAGGCGGTCGAATATCTGGATCTGAAGCAGGAATTCCTGCCTGAGGATATCCGGATGAAATATGGTCTGGCTGAGTATAATTATTCTGTGAGGGGGATTCATTTCCCGGAAGATAAAGAAGAATTTTTCCATGCCAGAGAACGTCTGGTATTTGAAGAATTTCTTGTGTTCGTCTTATCTCTTAAGAATCTCAAAAGCAGGGAGGACAAGGCGAAGAACGGATTTCTGTTCCGGGATCAGGAAAAGATCGACGCCTTTTTAGGTGCACTCCCGTATGAGCTGACGAATGCACAGAAAAAGGTATGGCTTGAGATGAAGCGGGATATGTCAGGAGAGCATATCATGTCGCGGCTTGTGCAGGGAGACGTAGGTTCCGGCAAGACGATAGTGGCGCTTTTAGGTTTGATGTATGCCGGGCTGAATGGATATCAGGGGGCGATGATGGCCCCGACGGAGGTGCTGGCAAAGCAGCATTATGAGAATATCACTTCGATGTTCGGGCAGTATGATATCCCGCTGAAGACAGAACTGCTGACCGGTTCGATGACGGCAAAGGAGAAGCGGGAGGCTTATGAACGGATTGCCTCCGGGGAGGCCGATATTATCATCGGGACCCATGCCCTGATTCAGGAGAAGGCACAGTACCGTAATCTGGCGCTTGTCGTAACAGATGAGCAGCACCGTTTTGGTGTGAAGCAGAGAGAGACGCTGGCCGGAAAAGGTGTTATGCCACATATTCTTGTCATGAGCGCCACGCCGATTCCACGGACGCTGGCAATCATCCTTTATGGCGATCTGGACATTTCGGTTATCGATGAACTGCCTAAGAACAGGCTTCCGATTAAGAACTGTGTGGTAGACACAGGATACCGCGGCACGGCTTATAAATTCATGCAGAAACAGGTGGCAGAGGGCAGGCAGTGCTATGTGATCTGCCCGATGGTTGAGGAAAGCGAGAGCATGGAGGCGGAAAATGTAATCGACTACACCCAGATGCTGAAAGAATCTCTCGGAAACGGCATCCACATTGCTTATCTGCATGGCAAGATGAAGCAGGCGGAGAAAGATATCATTATGGAAGCGTTTGGAAGGAATGAGATCCAGATTCTTGTCTCCACTACGGTCATAGAGGTCGGGATCGATGTCCCGAATTCGACGGTCATGCTGATAGAGAATGCGGAACGGTTCGGCCTCGCCCAGCTCCACCAGCTCAGGGGCCGGGTGGGAAGGGGGAAACACCAGTCCTACTGCATTTTTATGAGTGCATCTAAATCAAAAGAGACAAAAGAACGTCTTGAAATTTTGAATAAATCAAATGATGGATTTTTTATTGCATCCGAGGACTTAAGACTGCGGGGTCCCGGCGATCTGTTCGGAATCCGCCAGAGCGGGCTTCTGGATTTCAGGCTTGGTGACGTGTTCCAGGATTCTAAAATCCTGAAGATGGCGAATGAAGCCGCGGCAGAACTTTTAGAGGAAGATCCGGAACTGATAAAAGAGGGACATGAAAAGCTGAGAGACCATATTAACCACTATATGTCTGAGATTATGCTGGAGAATACGCTCTGACGCTCCCGGGAAAATGCTTTAAAAGCCTGTAAAATCCGCCTTTTTTAGCAATTTACAAAAATCACTAAAGAAGGAAGGAACTTCCAAGAGTAAAACAGCGAATCCTCCATATACTATGGTTGTAACACACAAGAGTGTTACTAAAAAATCTGAAAAAGTAACGAAGAAAAGTTACGAGAAGGAGGAAATTATCATGGCAAGTCGTTCATCAAACAGAGCAGCCGTACCAGAGGCAAAGAGTGCACTGGACAAATTCAAATATGAGGTAGCAAGCGAGCTGGGAGTACCGCTTTCTGACGGTTACAACGGAGATTTAACATCTAAGCAGAACGGATCTGTTGGCGGTTATATGGTTAAGAAAATGATCGAACAGCAGGAAAGACAGATGGCTGGTAAATAAGCAAATTTCGTAAGAAAAAGCACTTAGGATTGACCTAAGTGCTTTTTTCTGCTAAAATTCAGCATAGTTAGAAGAATGAGGGTGTTTAAGATGAGAGTCATTGCAGGAACTGCCAAAAGGTTACAACTTAAGACATTGGACGGACTTGACACAAGGCCGACGACTGACCGGATCAAAGAGACATTATTTAATATGATAGCCCCGGGTATTTACGACAGT
Source organism: Faecalicatena orotica (assembly GCF_003149245.1). Classification (GTDB taxonomy): domain Bacteria; phylum Bacillota; class Clostridia; order Lachnospirales; family Lachnospiraceae; genus Faecalicatena_A; species Faecalicatena_A orotica. The sequence continues at coordinate 52,978 of NZ_QGDL01000003.1, forward strand.
ATATTTCTTGATTTATTTAGTGGAAGCGGCGGGATAGGGATTGAGGCATTGAGCCGCGGCGCCCGTGAAGCAGTCTTTGTAGAAAATAATCCGAAGGCTATGGCTGTTATAAAAGAGAATCTGAAGTTTACGAAGCTGGACCACAAGGCACTGACGGTGACGAGGGACGTTATGACGGCGCTGTATCAGCTGGAGGGTGAAAAAAGCTTTGATTTTATATTTATGGACCCTCCGTATGACAGAGAGCTTGAAAAGAAGGTGCTCAATTATCTGGCAGACTCACAGCTTGTTTACGAAGATACCGTGATTATTGTGGAAGCATCGAAAGAAACTGATTTTTCATACCTGGAAGAACTGGGTTTTTCCCTGATCAGGGAGAAGACCTACAAAACCAATAAGCATGTCTTAATTGAAAAGGCTGGAAAGGAAGAAATATGTTAAAAGCAATTTATCCGGGAAGCTTTGACCCGGTTACATACGGACACCTCGATGTGATCAGAAGATCTTGTAAAATCGTGGATGAGTTAATTGTCGGAGTGCTGAATAATAATGCGAAAATGCCGTTGTTTTCTGCGGAAGAACGTGTTAAAATGTTAGAGGAAGTAACAAAAGACTTGACAAATGTGAAAATTGTCCTGTTTAATGGATTATTAATTGATTTCGCAAGACAACAGGGGGCAGCTGTCGTAATCCGGGGACTGAGAGCGATTACTGACTTTGAATACGAGTTACAGATGTCCCAGACCAATCATAAACTGGAACCAGGTGTCGAGACTATGTTCTTGACCACAAGCATTGAATATTCTTACTTAAGTTCTACTACAGTGAAAGAGATCGCAGCTTTTGGGGGAGATATATCACAATTTGTGCCGGAAGCTGTAGCAGTGGAACTGGAGAAAAAGATGAAAGCAAAAAGGAGAGTGTAACTATGAGCAGCCGCATTGAGCAGATTATTGAAGAGATCGAGGAGTACATTGACAGGGACTGTAAGTTCCAGCCATTGTCTACGACAAAGATTATCGTGAATAAGGAACATCTGGATGAGTTATTGCGGGAACTCAGGATGAAGACACCAGATGAGATTAAGAGATATCAGAAGATCATAGCAAACAGAGACGCCATTCTTGCCGATGCACAGGCAAAAGCGGACGCCATGATTGAGGAAGCACAGGTACAGACGACAGAGCTGGTCAGCGAGCATGAGATCATGCAGCAGGCATATGCCCAGGCGAACGAGATCGTTACCCAGGCAACGGCTCAGGCGCAGGAGATTATAGACAACGCGACAGAGGATGCCAATGCAATCCGGCTCGGAGCCATCCAGTATACAGATGACCTGCTGGCGAATGCAGAGAGCATTATCGGCCATACACTGGACAGCTACACGACAAAGTATGACGGACTCATCAATTCCCTTCAGGAGTGTTACGATGTTGTGCGCACTAACCGTGCAGAACTCGAGGTTCCTGAGGACGATGGCAGCCAGTATGACATTCCTCAGGACGGCTTAGGTGAAATGTAAATACAGAAAAGCAATCAGGCTGGTAACCACTGCGGTTGCCAGCTTTTCTAATGTATACGGAAGGATGGAAAGGCTGGTTTTCTGAATCATACACTGTGTCTGCGCCACCGCACAGATCCCACCGAATGAAGTCAGGGCAAGGATCGCACAGTACTGCATGTCAAAAGGCAGGGCGGATTTTCCAAGCAGGGCGATTCCGTTCGTCACTTCCAGAGTGGGCAGGAGATATGTAATAAACGGAAACTCAAAGGGTGCTGACCGGACAAGCTCCAGAATAACCGAGAAGAGGATAATATACCCTCCAACCTTGGTGATCGTCTCAAAACTATCCATAATACATGTATCCACGATTTTAAAATTCCAATTTGCTTTTGTGTGCCCGGCTTCTTTTAAGCCGGAAAATTGTTTTCTGCCTTTGAGGTAGAACCGTCTGAAAAAGAAGCTCATCAGCATTGGTGTCCCGAGCAGAATAAGCAGGGATGGAGCGATGAGCTCTTCTTTCCCCAGCGTTTTCCAGACGATAAAATTCAGGATAAACACCGGGCTTGTATTGTTGCAGAAGGAGAGAAGGTAGCGGCCTTCATCCTCGGACACATAGCTGCTGCCAATCAGGTCGGCCGTCACCTTTGCCCCCATAGGGTAACCGCAAAGGAATCCCGTGATGATGGCAAAGCTCCCGTTGTCTGATACTTTAAAAATTTTCTTAAGGACCGCCCCGACGGCGCCGGATATGTAATGGATACTGTCTGTACAGACCAGCAGATTTGTAATGATGATGAAAGGAAATAAGGTTGGCAGTATGATTTGAAACCATAAAAGAAGACCTTCACTGGCACCGTTAAATACCGCTTTCGGAGAGATCAGCATGATTGCAAACAGTATGACAATTCCGATTCCGGCCAGATTACGTTTCATAAGAAGGTCTCCTCGTGAATTTTGACAATAAATATTAATAAAGATATATGAAATTGGTTGATTTTTTATGCCTCCTGTGACAAAATGATGATAGCAACTTAAACAGGAAGGGGAATGAAACAATGGCAGTATTAGAAGAATTAGAACCACAGGAAGTCTTTCACTATTTTGAAGAATTGAGTCAGATTCCAAGGGGGACATTCAACACAAAAGCAGTAAGCGATTATTGCGTGAAGTTTGCAAATGACAGAGGACTCGAGGTCATTCAGGATGAACTGAACAATGTTATTATCAAAAAGCCGGGGACAGAAGGGTATGAAGAGAGTGAGCCGGTTATTGTTCAGGGACATCTGGATATGGTGTGTGAGAAGACGGAAGTTTCAGATCACGATTTTGAAAAAGATCCGTTAGACCTCTATGTGGAGGACGGATTTGTAAAAGCAAGAGATACGACGTTGGGGGCTGACGATGGAATCGCAGTGGCGATCGCACTTGCTTTGCTCGACAGTGATACGATCCCGCATCCGCCGCTTGAGGCAGTATTCACAGTGGATGAAGAAGTGGGAATGGGAGGGGCAGGCGGAATCGACCTGACACCTTTGAAGGGAAAGATGCTCATAAACCTTGACTCAGAAGATGAGGGGACGATTATTGCAGGCTGTGCAGGCGGATTGAGCTTCTGCATGAATCTGCCGGTCGGAAGAAAGCAGGTAACAGGAGACTGCCTCGAGGTTACTATCAGAGGGTTAAAGGGAGGACATTCCGGAATGGAGATCCACCACCAGAGAGGCAATGCGAACAAACTTGCCGGACGTCTCCTGAACCGCCTGAACCAGAACATGGATATTTCACTGGCAGAAGTCCAGGGAGGTGCCAAAGACAATGTTATTCCGTCAGCCTGCACATTCACGATTGTCGTACACGACAGTGTAAAGGCAGAGATGATAATCGAGAACATGGAGAATGTCTGGAAACAGGAATTTGGCGAGGACGAACCTGAGCTGGAGGTTATCGTAACAAAGACAGAGAACATAGAGAAATCTGTGATGTCTGACATGGACATGAAGAAAGTAATCTTCTTTATCAATAACTGCCAGAACGGTGTGTATGGCTTCAGCCGCTCCTTAAAGGGACTGGTTGAGACATCAGACAATCTCGGTGTTGTTACGACAGAAGAGAACAAAGTAAGCTTTGTCTTCCTGATCAGAAGTTCTGTTTCTTCGAAAATGGAGGAAATGAAAGAAGCCTTCATCAGCTGGGCTGAATTCCTTGGCGGGACCTATGAACTCTCCGGGGCATATCCGGCATGGATGTATAAGGAAAATTCAAAGATCCGTCCGATCGTAGCAGAGGTATTCGAGAAGGTATATGGCAAGACGCCGAACATCTCAACGATCCATGCAGGATTAGAGTGCGGACTCCTCTCCGGCAAGAAGCCGGAACTGGACTGCGTATCTTTCGGACCGAGGATGTATGACATACACTCTGTAAATGAGCGTCTGGATATTGCGTCCACATGGAGAATGTGGAACATTATCAAAGAAGTTCTGAAAGAATGCAAGTAGGACAGTCAGTGCTTCATATATTAGAATGACTAACATATCAAAGGGGTTGTTCTTAAAAGCGTGAAGCGAAGAAAGTTACATAATTATGTGCTCCTGAATCTGCTTCTGGCTCTGTTTCTTACGATTGGTATACACGAAGTTCTCACAATAGGGGGCTTTGCAAGGCTGAATGAAGATACGGTTACGTCAGACGGGTTCAGGAGGCAGACTCTGAATGAAGAGTTTCTGAATTACATACAGAATACAAAAGACCCGGGAAAAGACCTGGGTCTTTATTTGTTGGAAACTGATTTTGGGAAGAAACCACTGAAAACGGTGCCGGATAAACAGGTGTTGTATGAAATGGAGAAGAAGTGGGCAGGGAGGGAAGGATGGGATGCTTACCTTGCCCAGTGCAGGGGAATCTGGAACGATGTCAGGTATTTCCCGATACCGGAGCCGGCAGGCAGCAAGGATTACGGGACATCTTTTGTTGATTCATGGATGTTTGAGCGCAGCTATGGAGGAAAGAGGGGGCATGAGGGAACTGATATTATGGCAGAGGAGAATACACGCGGACTCTATCCGGTCGTCAGTATGACGGATGGTGTAGTGCGCCACAAAGGCTGGCTGGAACAGGGGGGATGGAGGCTCGGGATCGTTGCACCCGGTGGTACATATTTCTACTATGCACATATGGATTCCTATGCGGATATTGAGGAGGGGGACACGGTCCGCGCCGGAGACCTGCTTGGTTATATGGGGGACACCGGCTACAGCAAAACAGAGGGGACAACAGGCAACTTCCCGGTGCACCTCCATGTAGGAATCTACATTTTTCACGGAGAGGAAGAGATCAGTGTAAATCCGTACTGGGTTCTTAAGTATCTGGAAAATCGTAAAATCAAATGTGTGTATTAGTAAGCGGGGTCTTTCACGAGTCAGGGATTTATGATATAATCAATCCCATGTGGAGGAAACGATATGAATTTACCGATAGCATTTGAAGAGAAAATGAGAAGCCTGCTGCATGAAGAGTATGCGGATTATGAGAAGTGTTTTGACGAGGCGCGGCATTACGGGCTGCGTGTGAATACAAATAAAATTACTGTGGAAGAGTTTTTAAAGATTGCGCCGTGGAAGCTGGAGCCGATCCCGTGGATACACAATGGGTTCTATTATGACGGGGATAGTGTTCAGCCTGCAAAGCACCCGTACTATTTTGCGGGACTGTATTATCTGCAGGAGCCGAGTGCCATGACTCCGGCCGACAGGCTCCCGGTGGATCCGGGGGATAAGGTGCTGGATGTCTGTGCGGCCCCGGGGGGGAAGGCTACTGAGCTCGGAGCGAAGCTTCAGGGAAAGGGCGTCCTGATTGCGAATGACATCAGCAGTTCCAGAGCAAAGGGATTATTGAAGAATCTGGAACTGTTCGGAATCGGGAATATGATGGTGCTCAGTGAGGAGCCCGGGAAGCTGACGGAGTATTTCCGGGGGTATTTTGATAAGATTTTAATCGATGCCCCGTGTTCCGGAGAGGGGATGTTCCGCAAGGATAAGAAGATGGTGAAGGCATGGGAGGAACACGGACCTGAATTCTTCTCAAAGATCCAGAGGAGTATTATTACACAGGCCGCTTCTATGCTGAAGACAGGCGGCATGCTCTTATATTCCACCTGTACCTTTGACCCTTCCGAAAACGAGCAGACGATCGAATATCTGCTGTCAGAATATCCGGAATTTGAAATCTGCAGTATCCGGCCTTACGAAGGATTTGCCGAAGGAATGCCGGAAACGGGGGAGAGCGGGAATCAGGAACTTAAGAAGACGGTCCGCATCTTCCCCCACAGGATGCAGGGGGAAGGGCATTACCTTGCTCTGCTAAAGAAAGGGCATTGTGAAGAGAACCATGAAGCAGATGCAGACAGGGCCGGGAAAACGGCAGGGAGGAAGAAAAAGCTGCCTGAGGAACTGGATGCATTTTTTCAGGATGTGGACTGGGAACTGGATGCGTCCCGCCTTGATATACATGGAGAGCGTGTCTACTATATGCCGGAAGGCCTGCCTGACCTGAAGGGGGTCCGTTTTTTACGTTCCGGCCTTTTATTGGGAGAACTAAAGAAAAACCGCTTTGAACCGAGCCAGGCACTTGCCATGTGCCTGAAACGTAAAGATTATGCAAGGGTATTAGACCTGCCTTTGGCGGATGAGCGTGTCATCAAGTATCTGAAAGGGGATACGCTGGATCTGGAAGATATGGTGTCTGCAAAGGAGAAAGGCTGGTATCTGGTCTGCGTGGACGGATATCCGCTCGGATTCGGCAAACTTTTAGGCCAGACACTGAAGAATAAGTACCTCCCGGGCTGGAGATGGATGGGAAGTGGGCAGTAAAAATATGAAGTTAAGACTGGATAAATATCTTGCCGACATGGGGACAGGAACCCGCAGTGAGGTGAAAAAGGCAGTCGCAAAGGGGCAGGTAACCGTGAACCGGGAAGTGGTTAAAAAGCCGGAGACGAAGATCGACACGGAGAAAGACACCGTCTGTTGCCAGGGGATGATTGTCGGCTATACGGAGTATGAATATTATATGCTGAACAAGCCCTCCGGCGTTGTCTCGGCAACAGAGGACAAAAGGGACCGGACGGTGGTTGATTTAATTGAAAGCAAAAGACGTAAGGACCTGTTCCCGGTGGGAAGGCTGGACAAGGATACAGAAGGGCTGCTCCTGATTACAAATGACGGGGCGCTTGCCCACAGGCTCCTGTCGCCAAAGAAACATGTTGACAAGGTGTACTACGCGGAGGTTTCAGGAAAGGTCACCAAAGAGGATGTGGACGCTTTCGCCGGAGGCCTTGATATCGGGGAAGAGCAAAAGACCCTGCCGGGAAAGCTTGAGATTCTTGAATCAGACGAGATATCACGGATTGAACTGACCATACAGGAAGGAAAATTCCATCAGGTGAAGAGGATGTTTCAGGCGGTGGACAAGGAAGTTGTTTACCTGAAACGTATCCGTATGGGACCTCTTTTGCTGGATGAAACCCTTGCGGCGGGAGAATACAGAGAATTGACAAAGGAAGAGATAGCACAATTATGTTAGAGAATAAAAAAGCGGTAATATTTGATCTGGACGGTTCACTGGTTGATTCCATGTGGATCTGGCCGGAGGTGGATGACATATATATGGAAAAATACAACCTGACACAGCCGGAGGATTTCCATAAGGCGATCGAGGGGATGAGCTACACAGAAACGGCACAGTATTTTCTGGATACATTCCCGTCATTGGAGTGCACCCTCGATGATGTCCGCGAGGAATGGAAGAACATGACGATGGAGCTGTATGCATCGAAGGTTCCTTTCAAGCCGGGGGCACGTGAATTTCTGGAACAGATGCAGGAACAGGGGATCCTTATGGGGATCGCCACGAGCAACGCAAGAGAGCTTGTAGATGCGGTCCTGAAAGCACTCCATGCGGAGGAGTTTTTTACCTCTGTAAGAACGGCATGCGAAGTGGCCGCCGGAAAGCCTGCACCGGATGTTTACCTGAAGGTTGCCGAAGACCTTAATGTAGACCCGAAGGACTGTCTGGTATTCGAGGATGTTCCGAAAGGGATTGAGGCGGCCTTAAATGCGGGGATGACTGTATGTGCCGTGGATGATGAATTTTCAAGACCGGATGAGGCCGAGAAAAAGCGTCTGGCCGATTATTTTATCCATGATTATTATGATATTAAAAATAACACCTATGAGGTATAGAAGATGAACCAGGGGTTTTTACCACTATGTAAACAGGATATGAAGGACAGGGGATGGGACCGGGTTGATTTCGTCTATGTCTCTGGAGATGCCTATGTCGACCACCCGTCTTTTGGACATGCCATTATTACCAGAATTCTGGAGTCCCACGGGTACCGGGTGGGGATTATCGCACAGCCGGACTGGAGGGTGAAAGAAAGCGTGACGGTATACGGGGAGCCGCGTCTCGGCTTCCTTGTCTCGGCGGGAAATATGGATTCTATGGTGAACCATTTTTCGGTCTCTAAGAAGAGGCGCCGTCAGGATGCCTATACACCCGGCGGGGAGATGGGGAAACGTCCGGATTATGCTGCAGTCGTCTATGGCAATCTGATCCGGCAGACGTATAAGCATACGCCGGTTATTCTGGGAGGCATTGAAGCGAGTCTTCGCAGGCTTGCACATTATGACTACTGGTCTGACAAGGTCAAACGCTCCGTCCTTTTGGATTCCGGCGCAGATATCATATCTTACGGGATGGGGGAACGTTCCATTATTGAGATTGCGGAGGCTCTGGATGCGGGTATTGATGTATCGGACCTGACCTATCTTGACGGGACCGTCGTAAAGACAAAAAGTCTTGATTCCGTATATGACGCGGTGGTCCTGCCGTCCTATGGTGAACTGGTGAAGTCGCCCCGGGCATATGCTGAAAGCTTTTATACGCAGTACCAGAATACAGATCCCTTTACAGGAAAACGCCTTGTGGAGCCGTATTCAGACCACTTGTATGTGGTCCAGAACCCGCCGCCTGGACCGCTTAGCCAGACGGAGATGGACGATGTCTATGCACTTCCCTATATGCGGACGTACCATCCTTCCTATGAAAAGGCAGGGGGAGTCCCGGCCATTGCCGAGATTAAATTCAGCCTGATCAGCAACAGGGGGTGCTTCGGCGGATGTAACTTCTGTGCACTCACCTTCCATCAGGGCAGAATTATCCAGACACGCAGCCATGAATCTCTTCTGGAGGAGGCAGAGCTTTTAACAAATGAGCCGGATTTTAAGGGATATATTCATGATGTAGGCGGGCCGACGGCTAATTTCCGCCATCCGTCCTGCAGAAAGCAGCTGGAGCACGGTGTATGCAAGGAGAAACAGTGCCTGTTTCCGCAGCCGTGCCGGAACCTGGATGCAGACCACAGAGACTACGTGGAACTGCTGAGAAAGCTGAGAGATGTGCCGAAGGTAAAAAAAGTATTCATCCGTTCCGGCATCCGGTTTGATTATCTGCTTGCAGACAAGGATAAAACATTCTTAAGGGAACTGTGCGAATACCATGTAAGCGGGCAGCTCAAAGTTGCCCCGGAGCATGTCGCGGATGAAGTCTTAAGTAAAATGGGCAAGCCAAAGCATCAGGTATATGAGGAATTTACAAGAAAATTTCAGGATATGAACAAGAAACTCCATAAACAGCAGTTTCTTGTGCCTTATCTGATGTCTTCCCATCCAGGGTCCGACATGAAAGCGGCTGTGAAGCTTGCAGAATACTGCCGGGATCTGGGATATATGCCGGAGCAGGTACAGGATTTCTATCCGACTCCGTCCACCATCTCCACATGTATGTACTATACCGGGCTTGACCCGCGTACAATGGAAAAGGTGTATGTACCGAAGAACCCGCATGAGAAGGCACTGCAGAGGGCATTGATCCAGTACAGGAATCCGGATAATTATGACCTTGTGATGGAGGCGCTGAAAAAGGCGGGGCGGATGGATCTGGTCGGGTTTGGGAAACAGTGCCTGATCAGGCCCAGAAAGTTTTCAAGTGAGAAGCACCCTGTGGGGAAACAGACACAGGGAAAAACAAAAGCCGGCAGACCTTTACAAAAGAAGCCTGCCCGCAGCGTCAGCAGGAAAAAAGCCGGAAGGTGATTAGAGAGAAGAAGGTGTTTGATGTGAGAATTGCGATTGTAACGGGGGCTTCCTCGGGTATGGGGCGGGAATTTGTCCGACAGCTTCCGTATTTTTACCATAATCTGGATGAGATCTGGATCATTGCCCGCAGGGAGGAGAAACTCGCCGCCCTTGCACAAGGAAGTGCCGTTCCATGCAGGATCTTTGCAGGCGATTTATGCAAGGGTGAGATTTACCAGAAGTTAGAACATGCGTTAAAGGAAGAAACACCGGATATACGGATGCTTGTGAATGCGGCCGGATTCGGGAAGGTAGGTGAGGTGAAGAAGATTGCCCACAGGGAACCGTCAGCCCAGACGGCGATGATTGATCTGAACTGCCGGGCGCTCACAAGGATGACTCTCATCTGCCTGCCTTACCTGCGCCTTGGGAGCAGGGTTGTGAATCTGGCTTCCGCGGCGGCATTCTGTCCGCAGCCGTCTTTTGCCGTTTATGCGGCTACGAAATCTTATGTTCTGAGTTTTTCAAGGGCCCTTGGTGCAGAACTGAAGCGCACGGGCATTTATGTGACAGCAGTCTGCCCGGGACCCGTGGCAACAGAGTTTTTCGATGTCTCGGGAAAACTTCCCAACAAATGGAAGGATGCCGTGATGGCGAAACCGGACAGGGTAGTGAAAAAGGCACTTCTCGACGTGAGGAAGAAAAAAGAAATATCCGTTTATGGAATTGCAATGAAGGGCGCAGAGCTTGGCGCGAAGCTTATGCCTCACCGTGTTATCATGGATTTACTTTCAAACTAGATATAGAGAATTGAGGAGACATACGAATGAAAAAGATAATAAAGGGAAATCCCGGCTATCTGGATTATAAGAAGAAGGTGGAGATCATCCGCACGATTATTTATTTTGCCCTTGTGGCAGCGGTCTTTTTTCTCGGTTACAGCCAGGCCCACACAAAGAAAAATCTTCTGACAATTGTCGCGATACTCGGCTGCCTGCCTGCATCCAAAGCACTGGTGGGGGTGATCACCCGTTTTCCGTATCCTTCCATTGCAAGTATCCGCGCAGAAGAAATTAAAGACAAGACAGGGTATATTACGGCGATATATGATATGATTATTACAAGCCGTGAGAAAGTCATGCCGATGGACTGCATCGTGATATCCGGCAATACGATTTTCGGCTATACGAATAGTGAAAAAGTGGACGTGAAATATGCGGCCTCCCATATCAGGGGGATTTTGAACCAGAACCAGTTCCCGGATGTATCTGTTAAGATCCTGAATAATTACACTGCTTTTCTGGCGAGGGCTGAGGGACTGAATTCCATCGCGGCCGTGGAAAAGAGTGACACAAAGGAACTGGAAGAACAGATGGCACATGTTATCTTAAATATTTCAATGTAGGAAGGTTTACGAATGCAGCAGATTATCATTAAAGACAACGAGGCCGGACAGCGGCTGGATAAGATGCTTGCGAAGTATCTGAATGAGGCGCCGAAGAGTTTTCTCTATAAAATGCTCCGCAAGAAAAATATCACGCTGAATGGGAAAAAAGCGGCGGGAAATGAAAAGCTGGTGAGCGGTGACGAGGTGAAGCTGTTTCTTTCCGATGAAACGATTGCCAGATTCTCCAGCAGTCTGGTGCAGTATACGAAGGAAAAACTGGATATTCTCTATGAAGATGAGAACATCCTGCTGATCAATAAGCCGGCAGGAATGCTTTCCCAGAAAGCGGTGGATTCGGATGAGTCGGTGGTGGAACACCTGATCACATACCTGCTTACTTCCGGGCAGCTTTCAGAGCAGGATTTGAAGACGTTTAAGCCTTCTGTCTGCAACCGTCTCGACCGGAATACAAGCGGGATGATCGCCGCAGGGAAAAGCCTGAAAGGCCTGCAGGAGTTAAGCCGCCTCTTTAAGGACAGGACGCTCGGGAAATATTACCTCTGCCTCGCTGCGGGAAATATAACGGAACCGTCACGGATACAGGGGTATTTAGCAAAGGACGAAAAGACGAATCAGGTAACTGTCCGTACCGTGAAGACAGATGGTGCAGACCCGATTGAGACGGAGTACCGCCCCCTGAAGGCAGACGGGGACGTGACGCTTCTGGAGGTCCACCTGATTACCGGGAAGACGCACCAGATCCGGGCGCATCTGGCTTCAGTAGGACATCCGGTTATCGGGGATTATAAGTACGGGAACCGGAATGTTAACGACAGCTACAGGAAAGCTTACGGACTGGAGCACCAGCTCCTTCATGCGTACAGGCTCATCTTCCCGGAACTGAAAGGGGCACTTTCGAACCTGTCCCAAAAAGAATTTATCGCGCCTCTTACAAAGGAGTTTTGCGAAATAGCAGCAGATAAGGGAGTTTTATAAGATGGCTACATGGAATTCCAGAGGGTTAAGGGGATCGACACTGGAAGATCTGATCAACCGTACGAATGAACGATATGAAGAGATGGGGCTGGCGCTGATCCAGAAGATCCCGACCCCCATTACACCTGTCAGGATAGACAAGGAGCGCCGCCATATTACGCTGGCCTACTTTGACAAGATCAGTACGGTGGATTATATCGGGGCAGTGCAGGGGATTCCGGTCTGTTTTGATGCAAAGGAATGCAGTGCGGATACATTTCCACTGCAGAACGTGCATGAGCACCAGATGGTATTTATGGAGAAGTTTGAGAAACAGGGAGGGCTTTCCTTTCTGATTATTTATTACAGCAGCAACAACGAATTATATTATATGAGATACAAAGAAATCAGGAAATTCTGGGACAGGGCTTCAGAAGGCGGGCGTAAGAGCTTCCGCTATGAAGAACTGGACCCTGCCTATTTTATGAAACTGAAAAATAATTGTTTTGTGCCATATCTGGATTATATACAGAAGGATTTAGACTCCAGGGATTGACAATGCACAAGAAACTGCGTATAATTTACAAAGTAATTTAGCGTATTAGCACGATAAAGTGAAAGGGCATTAAACTATGGAACAGAAATTACATACTCCTGAAGGAGTCAGGGATATTTACAATACAGAATGCAAGAAGAAGCTGTCCGTACAGGGAAAGCTTCTGGACGTCCTGCACCTCTACGGATATCAGGACATACAGACACCGACATTTGAATATTTTGACGTGTTCAGAAAGGAGATCGGAACCATCTCCTCCCGTGAGCTATATAAGTTCTTTGACAGGGATGGGAATACACTGGCTCTGCGCCCGGATATTACCCCTTCCATCGCGAGGGCTGCTGCGACGCTGTTTGAGGACGAGGAGTTCCCGATCCGCCTCTGTTATATGGGGAATACATTCATCAATCATTCCAGCTACCAAGGGAGGCTGAAGGAGAATACCCAGATGGGGGCAGAGCTGATTGGCGTGGATTCTATAGAAGCTGACGCCGAACTGCTTGCCATGCTTGCAGACGGCCTTAGGAAAGTGGGCCTGAAAGAATTCCAGATCAATATCGGCCACGTGGACTTTATCCAGAGCCTTCTGGAGGCGACCGGCCTTGAGGAGGAAGAACGGACAGAGATCCATCATCTGATCACGAACAGGAATTATTTTGGTGTAGAGGAGATTCTGGACAACCGGGATGTTGAAGATACGATCAAACAGGCGTTTCAGATACTTCCCGAACTAATCGGGGATGTGGAAATTTTAAACCAGGCAATGGAGATTGCACCGAATATCAGTGCGAAGCTGGCTGTTTCCCGCCTGCAGCAGATCTATAAGATACTCACGCTGTACGGGGTACAGGACCATATTACTTTTGACCTGAGCATGAGTGGAAGTTATGGTTACTATACCGGAATTATCTTCCGTGCCTATACATATGGAACCGGAGATGCCATTGTACGCGGCGGACGTTATGACCATCTTCTTGAGAAATTTGGAAAGAATACGCCGTCCATCGGGTTTGCGGTTATTGTAGATGAACTAATGAGTGCTTTAAGCCGGCAGAAAATACAGATAGAGGCTGCACATACGAACCTGATCGTCTATACGCAGGCGACGCAGAAATGGGCGATTTCCCTTGCCAGGAACTTCCGTTCAAAAGGAAAGTGCGTAGAGATGCTCAAGAGGAATCCGGATGATGAGCGGGAGGAATATCTGGAGTATGGCAGACGGACACAGGCGGTCAGCATGCTGTATCTGAAGGATGACCTGACGATCGAGATGGTGAACCTGAAAAACGGGGAAGAGAAGCTGATTAATGCTGGAAAAAGGAAATAGAGGAAGTCTGATATGAGATATTTAACATTTGCCCTCACGAAAGGGCGTCTTGCGAGTAAAACACTGGAAATGCTTGAAAAACTGGGAATCACATGCGATGAGATGAAGGATAAGAACTCCCGGAAACTGATTTTTGTAAATGAAGAACTGAAATTAAAATTCTTTCTGGCAAAGGGGCCGGATGTTCCGACTTACGTGGAATACGGCGCTGCGGACATCGGCGTAGTCGGGAAGGATACAATTGTGGAAGAAGGGCGAAAGGTCCATGAAGTGCTGGATTTAGGCTTTGGGAAATGCCGGATGTGCGTGTGCGGACAGGAGGATGCGGCAGAGCTTTTAAAGCACCATGAACTGATCCGTGTGGCAACGAAGTATCCGAATATTGCGAAGGATTATTTTTACAATAAAAAGCATCAGACAGTAGAGATCATCAAAATGAATGGTTCCATCGAGCTGGCGCCGATCGTGGGCCTTTCCGAGGTGATTGTCGACATCGTGGAGACCGGTTCCACATTGAAAGAAAACGGGCTTGTCGTACTGGAGGAAGTATGCCCGCTTTCCGCCCGGATGATCGTCAACCCGGTAAGTATGCGGATGGAGAATGACAGGATCAAGGAACTGATTATGAATCTTCGGAATTTACTACAGGAGGAAGCGTAATGCGTATAGAGAAATTAGATGAAAGCACGAGACAGAATCTTTTGGATGACCTTTTAAAACGCAGCCCCAACAATTATGGCCAGTATGAGGCAAGTGTTCATGTGATTCTGGATGAAGTGAAGGAAAAAGGGGACGAGGCAGTCTTTACTTATACGAAGAAATTCGATGGTGCGGATGTAAATGCGGGGAATATCCTTGTGACGGAAGAAGAAGTGAAAGAGGCCTACGATGCGGTCGATGATTCTCTGATTGAAATCATCAGGAAGTCTTTGAAGAATATTGAATCTTATCATGCAAAGCAGATGCAGTACAGCTGGTTTGACAGCAAACCGGACGGCACGCTGCTCGGACAGAAGGTAACGGCGCTTGCACGTGTCGGTGTATATGTACCCGGCGGCAAGGCAGTGTACCCGTCCTCTGTCCTGATGAACATTATGCCTGCCAAGGTTGCGGGAGTGGATGAGATCGTTATGGCTACGCCTCCGGGGAAAGACGGAAAGGTGAACCCGACTACGCTGGTTGCCGCAAAAGAGGCCGGTGCGACAGCGGTTTACAAGGTGGGCGGGGCACAGGCGATCGCCGCGCTGGCTTATGGAACTGAAAGTATTCCGAAGGTAGATAAGATCGTGGGGCCGGGAAACATTTATGTAGCACTTGCGAAAAAGGCAGTATACGGCCACGTGAGCATCGATTCCATCGCCGGACCAAGTGAGATCCTCGTACTTGCGGATGAGACTGCCAATCCGAGATATGTTGCTGCGGACCTGCTTTCCCAGGCTGAACATGATGAGCTGGCATCAGCGATTCTCGTGACAACAAGTGAGGAACTGGCCCGGAAAGTGTCCGCGCAGGTAGATGCATTTGTGAAAGAGCTCTCCAGGGGAGAGATTATTCAGAAGTCACTGGATAATTATGGACATATACTCGTGGCTGATACGCTTGAGGATGCCATCGCCGCGGCGAACGAGATTGCCTCGGAGCATCTGGAGATCGTGACAAAAGATCCTTATCAGGTCATGATGAAGATACGCAATGCAGGAGCCATTTTTATCGGGGAATATTCAAGCGAACCGCTGGGGGACTATTTTGCGGGGCCGAACCATGTCCTGCCGACAAACGGGACCGCCAAGTTCTTCTCACCGCTGTCCGTGGATGATTTCCTGAAGAAATCCAGTATCATAGCGTATTCAAAAGAAGCGCTTGAGGCAGTGCATCTGGATATTGAAAAGTTTGCGGAGGCGGAGCAGCTGACCGCCCATGCAAACTCAATCAAAGTCCGTTTTGAGAAGGAAGAACAATAAATTGTTTTAGGGAGGGATGTATGATGGACAGGACAGGAAGCTGTATGCGTAAAACGAAGGAGACGGAGATTACTTTAACGATCAATCTGGATGGAAGGGGAAAGAACCAGATTGATACGGGAATCGCTTTTTTTGACCATATGCTGGATGGATTTGCAAGGCATGGTTTATTCGATCTCGAAGTAAAGGTAAAGGGAGACCTGGAGGTAGACTGCCATCATACGGTTGAAGACACAGGCATTGTACTTGGACAGGCAATCGCCAATGCATTGGGTGACAAGGCCGGAATCAAACGCTACGGGAGCTTCATGCTTCCGATGGACGAGACACTGGCTTTGTGTGCAATTGACCTGTCAGGGCGCCCCTATCTGAATTACAGTGCGCCGTTTACCGTGGAAAAAGTCGGCGGTCTGGATACGGAGATGGTCAGAGAATTTTTCTATGCGGTATCTTACAGCGGGGCCATGAACCTGCACCTGAAGATACTGGATGAGGGCAATAACCACCATATGGCGGAGGCTTTATTTAAAGCATTCGGAAAGGCGCTGGACATGGCGACAATGGAAGAACCGAGAATGAAAGAGGTGTGGTCCACAAAGGGCAGCCTTTAATCGGATAAAGGAGAGATGACAAATGAGTTACAAGAGATTGACTCCCTGCATTTTTATTGATGGCGGGAAGGCTGTAAAATGGTTTGATGACAGAGAAGTGATCGCGGAAGACGTAGTTTCTCTTGCAAAGCATTATGGAGAAATGGGTGCGGATGAGCTGATTATCTTTGATTTATCCAGCTCTGATGAAGAACACGAGGAATCCATCGACCTGATGAAGCGGATCAACCGTGTCATCAGCATCCCGATGGTTGCGGGTGGAAATATCCGCAGACAGGAGGATGTGAAGAAGATTCTGTATGCAGGCGCGAAGCGTGCAATGCTGAACTTTTCCAAACACCTGTCCATAGACCTGATTGAGGAGGTATCCAAGCGTTTCGGCAAAGAGCGGATTGCCGTGTCCCTGAATGATTTTGATGCGCTGTTCAAACAGCAGCACCTGATTGAGGAGTACAGCACGGAGATTATCTTTATGCACAGGCTGGACCTGAATTCAGTCATGAATGTGACGCAGATTCCATGTGTCGTAGTAACCGATACAATGGAACAGGAGGAAATACTGAAGATTCTGAAATGCAGTGGTGTAAAAGGGGTATCCGGTATGTTCATCAGCCAGCGGGATATGGACTTTAATTCGTTTAAGAATATCTGTACATCAGAGGGGATTAAGATGACCTCATTCGAGAGCATGATGGATTTTTCAGAGTTTAAATTGAATTCAGACGGACTGCTCCCGGTCATCGTTCAGGATTACAAGACAAATGAAGTGCTGATGATGGCCTATATGAACGAGGAGGCTTTCGAGCATACCGTGAAATCCGGACGGATGACATATTACAGCAGGAGCCGGAAGGAACAGTGGGTGAAGGGCGAGACCTCCGGACATTACCAGTACGTAAAGACACTGACGATCGACTGCGACAAGGATACACTGCTTGCGAAGGTAGAACAGGTTGGTGCCGCCTGCCACACAGGTAACCGTACATGCTTCTTCCAGCCCGTAGTGGGGAGCGATTACGATGCAAAGAATCCGCTCCAGGTATTTGAGTCCGTATATGAAACGATTCTGGACCGGAAACGGAATCCGAAGGAAGGATCCTATACAAACTATCTGTTCGATAAGGGAATCGATAAAATACTGAAGAAGGTCGGAGAGGAGGCGACGGAGATCGTCATTGCCGCCAAGAATCCGAACCCGGAAGAAATTAAATATGAGATGTCCGATTTCCTCTACCACGCAATGGTTCTCATGGTGGAGCGGGGAATTACATGGGATGATATTACAAATGAACTTGCAGACAGATAAGAGGCGGGAAGTTCTAGTAAGGGCACAAAAGGCATATGATATGTTAGACGTATCATATGCCTTTTTTAAACCAAGGAGGTCGTGAACCATGAATGAATCAGAGGCGCGGCGCCGTGAACTGCTCCGCCAGACAAGAAAGCTTTATAACGAGGACGGCTTTGTACCGGCAGTACATCCACGTTACGGTAATATCTACAATAACCTGTATGACGACGGTATGCAGGAAAGGCCGAAAAACAGTTTTTTCTTCCGTTTGTCACTCGGCATTCTCTGCTTCGTCTGTTATGTCTGGATGGATTACGGAAAAGTAAATGTGGCAAATGTCAGCAGCGACAAGATCGTAAACCAGATTGAAAAGCAGATGGATATGAAAGATATTGAGGCTGTATGGAAGAATCTTTAGCTGAAGTATGCTTACGGCCAGATGTGGTGATTGCCAAAAGCGGCGGGATATCAGCGTCCTGCCGTTTTTTTGTTGTTATCGGGTATTTCTAAATTCATTGCGCATTCATTTCCTGTATGTTAGAATTAATAGAAATGTGTATGGGCCGATCGAAAAAATACATTATGGACATACCAGGAGATTAACATGAACAAAGTCAGAAAAAAGCAATTATGCTCCTTAGCCGCAGCCAGTATCTTTCTTCTTACCGGCTGTTCCGAAAAAGGGAGTGTTGTTAATTATGAGGAAACGAAGGAGGACGTTACGTCTATCACCTTCTTTGGCAACAAATACGAACCGGAGAATGTGACTGTAATCGAAGAGATCATATCCGGATTTATGAGAGAAAACCCCGACATCCGGGTTTCATACGAAAGTTTAAAGGGAAATGATTATTATACCGCACTGGAAAAGAGGATGGAGGCCGGCAAGGGAGACGATGTGTTCATGGTGAACCATGACGCGGTTCTCGAACTGAAGGCAAAGGGACAGCTCGCGGATCTTTCGGATTTAAGTACCATAGAGGAATATACTGATCAGATGGTTGACCAGATGATGGATAATGGAGAGATCTATTGGATGCCTACAACGGTGTCTTCCTTCGGGCTGTATTGCAATCTGGATCTTTTAAGAGAGTATGATCTGGAAGTGCCGGAGAATCTGGGAGAATGGAAGGAAATCTGTGAAATATTTGTAAAGCAGGAAATTACCCCGGTTATTGCCAATAATGATATTTCACTGAAGACTCTGGCAATCGGGGAGGGCTTCTTTTATACATATCAGGAGGGCAGACAGAAAGAAGTCATGGAGCGCCTGAACAGTGGGGAAGACAGGCTCAGTGATTATCTGACATCTGGCTTTTCGGTTGCGGAGGAATTCATCAGTAAAGGATACATCGATGCCGGGAAGGCTGTTGATACAAAGAAGACCTCGGACGATCTGGAAGAATTTGTAAAAGGGGAATGTCCGTTTATGCTGACTGGAGCGTGGGCGGCCGGCCGCGTACATAATATGGAACCAGATTTTGATTTTGAAGTTGTGCCATATCCGGTTCTGGAGGATGGCTCACTGCTTGTAATCAATCCGGATGTACGTCTGAGTGTGAATGCGCAGAGCGAACATACTGAAGCGGCGATGCGGTTTCTGGAGTATTTTACGCAGGAGGAGAACATCCGGAAATTGGCAGACCAGCAGTCATCATTCAGCCCACTGAAAGGTGGAACCCCTTCTTCTGTGGAAGAAATCCAGCCTCTGGTCCCATGCTATCAGGAGGGGCGGGATGTGATCGGTACAGACAGCCTGCTTTACCTGCCAGTCTGGGAATTAACGGCAGAAGCTTCCATGAGCCTGCTGTCAGGGGAAAAACTCGAAGTTGTCATGGATCAGATGGATAAAGAGGCAGAGTTGGAAAGGGGAGCCTTGTAATGGAAAAGAAAAGCTCCGGGGGATCTAAAAAGAAAATAGCAGTAACAGCTGTGTGTGTTGCCGCACTGCTCTGTACTTTTACGTTCCTGTTTGTGAGAGGTGTTAAGGAACAGTTATGGGAACAATCTGTCAATACAATTGCCGAGAGTACAAGACAGGGGTGCGGTACCCTGAAAGTGCAGCTTACAGAAGATTACCAGACAATGAGCACGGCTGCACAGAACATAGAGGAAATCAGCCCGGGAGAGGGCGATGAAGATATAGAAGAGGCCATGAGCGGCTATTCACAAATAGAGAGCGGGATCAGCCTTTATCTGTCTGACGGCAGATGTATGCCGGATGGTTCTGTGATCGATGAGAATGCATGGAATTTCTTAGAGAATACAAAGCAGGGAAAAGGGATTATCAATCCACATATCAGCAGTGTTACAGGAATGAATGTGTTTGACCTGTTTGTAAAAGTCAGTCTGGCTGACGGGACAGAAGGATGGATCGTGAAGGAGTACGAGATCGAGAGTATTGTTGACAGTTTCAGCCTGTCATTTTATAACAATGCCGGATTTTCCTATGTGATCAATCGGCAGGGGGATGTACTGATCCGTTCACCGCATCCTGACAGCAATAAAACCGTTCAGAATCTGTTTGATATGCTGCCGGAAGTAGAGAATGACCCGAAAAGCCTGAGCCGGTTCAGGGACTCTCTGGAGAATCTGAAAAGCGGATATGCAGTGTTTGTTTATCAGGGCGAGGAGACGGTATTCTGTTATACCCCGCTGAAACTGGAGACAGACTGGTATCTAATTTCCATTATTCCGAAAGAGGTAGTGGATGAACAGACAAATCAGATATTAAGGCGCTCCATGATGCTGATAGCAAGCATTATTGTGGGAATCTGCCTGCTGATACTTCTATATATCCGTTATGTAAACAGGACAAATAAAAAGCTCCGGAATCAGGCTGACTATATCGGGCATCTTTATAATGCGATTCCGGATGCTGTAGCGCTTTTGACAGTTGATCCGCCTTACCGGATCATACAGATGAACAGGGAAGGCCTGAAAATTCTGGATTATCCGGAAGATACACCAATGTGGGAAATGTGTCTGGAAGATATTATTTATCCCGATGATTACAGGGAAATGGCGGGAGTTCTTGAAGATACGATTGCCCATTCGCGGAAAAATGTTTTTGAGCACCGCATCCAAAAATCGGACGGCTGTTTTTTATGGGCGGCCGGTATTATAGAAAAAATGCTGGATGAGGACGGCACTCCAGTTCTGATTGCTGCGTTTCACGATATTACAGATAAGAAGCTGGCCGAGGAGGAAGAGGAGAAGGCGAAGCTCCAGGAACGCCTGACTCTGGTCAGGGCGATATCTAATGCCTATCCGGTAATCATCAGCATCAATCTGACGAAGGATACTGTTACTTTCATTTATACAGAGAGCAAGGATATGCCCGGTCTCGGGGAACAGAAGTCCTACACAGAGTTCTTTGATGTATTTGCATCCAGTGTACATCCGGACAGCCGTGAGGAGTTCAGGGCCCGCTTCTCACTCGAAAACCTTGACACAGTTCTGGGAGAGAACAAGACAGAAGTATTTCTGGAGACAAAACAGAGCTTTGGAGACGGAGTCTATCACTGGACCTCTACACAGATCATTCATGTGGATAACCCATACTCAAAGGATAAGCTGGCAATTCTGATCTCACGCTGTATCGATGAGCAGAGATATGAGGAGGAACAAAGAAGACAGGCACTTCAGAGTGCGCTCGATAATGCAATGGCGGCAAACAGCGCAAAGAGCCAGTTCTTATCGAATATGAGCCATGATATCCGGACACCAATGAATGCCATTGTCGGAATGACTGCGATTGCGGCGGCCCATCTTGACGACAGGGACAGAGTGGCCGCATGCCTGAAAAAAATCAACCTTTCCAGCAGCCATCTGCTTAGTCTGATCAATGATGTACTGGATATGTCAAAAATAGAGAGCGGCAAGATGTCACTGAGCGAGGAACCATTTAATCTTGCGGAACTGATTGCAAATTCGATTGAGTTAATCCGTCCCCAGACGAATGAAAAGCAGCAGGAACTGGATGTACATATGGCTATTAAGGATGAGGATGTATCCGGGGATGCACTCCGCATTCAGCAGGCATGCCTCAATATCCTGAGCAATGCCGTAAAGTATACGCCTGAGGGCGGCTGTATCCATGTGGAGGTAAGGCAGGAGCAGTGCATACGTAAAGGTTACCAGAGGTACATATTTGTCTGTGCCGATAATGGAATCGGGATGAATGAGGAATTTCTGGATAAACTGTTTCAGCCGTTCGAACGTGCAAAAGATTCGACAAGCAGCCGGATAGCCGGAACCGGACTGGGTATGGCAATCACGAAGAATGTAATTGACCTGATGGACGGCGATATCCAGGTTGAGAGTGCATTGGGCAGGGGGTCTGTATTTACAGTAACAATACCTCTCAAGGTACAGGATATTGAAGCAGA
Organism: Faecalicatena orotica; assembly: GCF_003149245.1. Classification (GTDB taxonomy): domain Bacteria; phylum Bacillota; class Clostridia; order Lachnospirales; family Lachnospiraceae; genus Faecalicatena_A; species Faecalicatena_A orotica. The sequence goes on from NZ_QGDL01000003.1 coordinate 75,116, forward strand.
TGAAGTACCTGAGGAATGGATTGGAATAAGGACACTGATTGTGGACGATGATGTGCAGACATGTGAAAATGCGGCAGAACTTTTGAAGGAGATGGGCCTGCGCGCCCAGTTCGTGACAGATGGTGAAAAGGCAGTGCAGTGTGCAGTTTGTGAGGCGGAAACTTCAGATCCATTTAATATGGTCATTGTCGACTGGAAAATGCCGGGTATGGATGGTGTTGAGGTCACTAGACAGATACGGATGAAACTAGGCGATGGGATTCCGGTTATTGTGCTGACTGCATATGACTGGTCGGAAATTGAGCAGGAGGCGAGGGCGGCAGGTGTAACGGCCTTTATCTCAAAGCCATTTTACCGTTCAAAGATCTGCGGCCTGTTGGGAGAACTGAGCGGCAGTGGTGAATCCATAGAGGAGCAGTTTGTGGACCGGAAGCCTGACTATTCGGGCAGTAGAATTCTTCTGGCCGAGGATAATGAATTAAACCGTGAGATTGCCTATGAACTGCTCAGTGATACAGGTGTGCAGATTGAGGAGGCTGTAAACGGAGAGGAAGCGGTGAATAAGGTTGCTGCATCAGAAGAGGGATACTATGATTTAATACTCATGGATGTCCAGATGCCGAAGATGGACGGGTATGAGGCTACAAAGGCAATCCGGAGGCTGAAGAGGCCGGACGCCGGGAGTATACCGATTGTCGCCATGACTGCGAATGCATTCGAAGAGGATGTCCGGGCCGCACTGCATGCAGGTATGGATGCCCATCTTGCAAAGCCGGTTGATATAAAAGAACTGGAACGGATACTTTATCTTTACCTATATCAGAAAAGAACGAATACTTAAGGATCAGGGACGGAGATGGGAATCTCCGTCTTTGTCTCTGCAAAGCAGTTTTTTATAACTTTGGTCCATTCCAATCGCTCCGAGAGGGGCTGTAATAAGAATTGCTAATACGGCAACAGACAGAATGATTTTGCCGCAGGGCAGTCCCAATGACAGTGGAACCGAGCCGATTGCTGCCTGTACAGTAGCCTTCGGCATGTATGCAATCATACAGAAGAGGCGCTCTTTCAAATTAAGCCGGGTCCCTAAAAGACAAATATAAACGCCTGCCGCACGAAACAGAAGAGCAGTAAAAATCATTACAACTGCTGCCAGTCCGGCCTCCATCGTATAACGAATGTCAACTGCCGCGCCTACCAGCACAAATAAGATAACCTCTGCCGCAAGCCATAATTTCCCGAATTTCTCGGACAGTCTTTTTGATACGAACGCAGTACTCTTCATTTTGAGTACACAGGCCATACTTACTACTGCAAGTAAGTCGGAAACCGATATGATATCTTTCAGCCATGTCTCAATCGCCGTCAGCATAAACGAAGTCCCAAGTACAATAATCACCTTCATACTGTTTCTGACACAATGTTCATGTGCATATGCAGTTTCAAAAAACAGGCTGAGGATAAATCCCGCGGCGGCACCCAGTACGATTCCAAGAAGTATGGAGATAGGAATATTCACAAAATCTTTGAGATTTGCATTCCCTCCCTGTGCCATGCTGGTAAATGTTGAAAATAGTACAATTACAAAGATATCATCGCAGGAAGCACCAGCCAGAATAAGCTGTGGGATACTTTTGGATGTACCGTATTTCATATCCATCAATTGTACCATCCTTGGCACAACGACAGCCGGGGACACTGCTCCTAGTACGGCGCCCATAACAGCGGCGTCTATTTTTGTGATACCGAGTATATGTGGGGCAAACAGAAAGAAAGCCAATATTTCAAAACTGGCGGGGATACATGACATCATAACCGCAGGCCGCCCCACCTTTTTAAGATCTGACAGATCGAGGGAAAGTCCGGCCTTAAGCAGGATAATGATAAGGGCCATCTGCCGCAGTTCAGAAGAAACAGCCAGAATGGATCAAACTTATCATAATACTCTTGACATCGCTGTTCTATTCGAGTAGAATGAAACTATATTCTATTACAGTAGAACGGAGGCGCGTTAAATGGACTTAAAACTTTTTGATTCAGAACGGCGTGTGATGGAATGCCTGTGGAGCAGCGGCAGCCTCAGCGCAAAGGAAATTGCAGGGCAGTTATCTGAACAGGTGGGATGGAGCAAGACGACAACGTACACGGTGATACGTAAATGTATTGATAAAGGAATTATAGAGCGTACCGATCCAGGATTTCACTGCCGGCCCCTTGTTACCCGGGAAGAAATCTGTACACAGGAGACTGAGGAATTGATCCAGAGGAATTTCGGCGGGTCTGCAGACCTCCTAGTAGCCTCTTTACTTGGAGCCAGAAAGCTCTCCAAGGGAGAGATTGAGCGCATGAAAGCGCTGATTGAAGAATTGAGGTGACAATCTATGATGTCCTTAATCGAGATGACTCTCGAAGGATCGGTAATCATTATGGCAATTACACTGGTCCGTTCCCTGACGATTCACCATCTGCCCAAAAAGGCATTTCTCCTGTTATGGGCCGTAGCATTAACCCGTTTACTGCTGCCGGTGCGCATATCTTCACCGGCAAGTATCTACACGGTAACACCGGGGCTTTCCGATGCCGGACGCAGCGGGATCCTGCTGCCGGGAGTGGCTGCGCAGGCGTCAGCTTCTTCATCCGGAAGAGTGGCAGTGCCCGTTTCTTTCTGGGCCATTGTATGGCTTGCCGGGGGTCTGCTGCTGGCACTTGGGATCCTGATCTGCCATATCAGGAACCGGCGGATATACCGTACATCACTTCCGGCGGAAAGCCAGTGGGTCAGGCAGTGGATCGAATGTCACCGCCTGAGGCGCCCTGTTTTTGTACGGTACTCGGATCAAATAGAGGCCCCGCTGACCTATGGCATACTTTGGCCGGTTATTTTGCTGCCGGCAGAGATAGACTGGTCTGATGAGGCGCTGCTGGGATATATTCTGGCACATGAAATGTCTCATATCCGCAGATTTGATGCCCTGATTAAGTGGTTTTTAGCCGCTGCATTATGTCTGCATTGGTTCAACCCGCTTGTCTGGGCCATGTATATACTGGCAAACCGTGATCTGGAGATTTCCTGTGATGAATCCGTGCTTCATCTGTATGGACAGCAGTCCCGGGCCGACTATGCACTGACACTTGTAGGAATGGAGGAACGCCGGACAGAATTTGCACCTCTGGCAAACTGCTTCAGCAGAAATGCCCTAAAAGAACGGATCACCGCCATTATGAAATCACCGGAAAAATCAGTGAAGAACCTTGTGGCTTCCGCTGTCCTGATCGGGGTTATCACGATCGTATTTGCAACCTCTGCCCCTGCCGGGCGTGCTTCCGCAAGTGGGGTGCAAACCATATCCAGAGAAACGGTGCAGGAAAGTGTTTTTGATGCGGAATATCCTCAGGAACCCTCCTATACAAAGGCGCAGTATCAGAAGCTGCTAAAGAGGATCAAACTGAAAGGTTATGAAGAGATGTCCATCGCTGAATTTAACCGCAGGATAAATGCACTGCTGTCTGTGGAGAATGACGGGCAGCGAGAATTGTATGAACAGATTCTGGCTTTTCTGCCTGCTGACGATCCGGAAGCAGATTATCTCTGCAATACTGTTCAGGCATCCCTCGGAGAGTATTCGGCACGTATGGATGAGGTGTTTTCAGGGGAGCAGAACGACCCTGTGTTCTATGGTTCTGTCGAACTTGAACTGGAAGAAGATGTATTCGGTGACAGGGTCGTAACAGGCGGCAGACATGCAGACTATGAGTTTAGTTACCGCATCCTGCATCAGGATAAACTGACTGTAAAGGAAAGAGATGCTTTCCTGCAGAACATCATGCATAGTATGCAGGATTACGCAGATGAAAATTATGAAGATCCCTTTACAGAAGAAGGCCTTCGGAAAATTTTGACTACAGCAGGTAAAAAATATGCCACAGATAAGATCTCTTTTACCGGTGGAAAAATAACGAATATTGAAAGCTATTAAAGCGGGGAGGATAACAATATGTTCCATAAGAAAAAGCAGACAACCGTTTTGTTATTGATTAGTGCGGCCATCGCTGCAATGTCAGGGTGTGCATCCTCACCTGCCAGACCGGCACAGCCTGAGGCTGTTTCGGGTACAAGGTATCAGGCATACAGATGGGGAAAACCTGTAGAAAAGTACACGAAGGCCGATTATGATTTTCTCCTTTCCTTCCAGACGGAAGGATATGGGAAACTGCCGGTGGAAGAGTTTAACCATAAAGTGCTGAACTGGGAAGATGAGGAAGAGTACCACAAAACAGAAGATATATTAGCCCGTGTTTCTGCCACGCTTTCAGAAGAAGATGAAAATGCGGACTTTATATTGGTTACACTGGGAAATACATGGAATGAATGTGAAAAAAAGCACTTCAATACATGTGAAAGAGAGAAGGCTCCCTGGCACAGCAGTCAGGCTTTATATGAGACCTACGGAGATGTTTTTGGGGATAAAGTGCTGCTGACGGGTGCATATGCAGACTTCAGCTTTGACTACAATCTGGACACGGACCAGAAGCTGACCGTCAGAGAGCGCGATGATTTACTGGACAGTATCGGCAATAAGCTGGAAGAATATATGATGAAGCAGCAGGCGGGTGCACTGAAAGAGGAAGAGAAGATGGAAAAAACTCTTTCTTCACATTTAACAGAACTGCTGAAATCTCTGGACGGGGGAATCACATGGGGCGGAAATGCTGATCTCGACTATTACTGGGATACCCCTTATGATTTCAGGCAGGATAACGGCAGTGAGGCTACAGATGTCTCCTCAGAAGATAGTTTTTCTTATACAAAGAAGCAGTACAATCTGGTGATGGAAAGATTCAAACCGCAGAATTATGAACAAATGTCTGTTTCCGAATATAACCGAACTATATACAATGCTTTTATTGATGATACTGGCGATGAGGAGGGGACAGGGTATGCCTATGAGATGGTTATGGCTTCGCTGTCTGAGAATGACAAAAACTGGACATACCTTCACGATACGGTACAGAGGGCTTTGGATGAATACCATACGAGGATGACCGAAGTTTATACCGGTGAAAAGACAGACTTTTGCTGCACAGGGGATATCTACGTTCCACTGATAGAAGATGTTTACGGGGACAAAGTAGAGGTCGGCAGTGTCGATGGACAATATGAATTCACATACCGCATCACAGATGCCGCTAAACTTACCGTGCAGGAAAGGGAGGAGTTCATAAATAAGGTGAACCAGAAGGTGAAAGAATTAGCAGAAAAAGAGGCCGGAAAAGGTACTTTGGATGAAGCAGGATTTAAAAAACTGCTGGAGTCGGCTGGGGAAGAAGCAAGTACTCAATATATCGAATTCACGGGATGCAGTCTGGGGTACTTTGAAGTGTATCGGTAATAATTAATTAGAGAACGATGGTAGTAAAGGAAGGATAGAACTGACGGAGGTAATATGTTTATAAGAAAAGCGGCATTAAGCGACTTAGATGCAATAGCAGCGGTTGAAGCAGCGTGCTTTCCGAAAGCTGAAGCGGCTGACAGGGAGGCATTCAAAAACAGGCTGATGACATATCCAGATCATTTCTGGTTATTGGAGGATGATGGGAGAATCATCGCTTTTGTGAACGGAATGGTATCGGACAAATCGGTTTTGTGTGATGAGATGTATGAAAATGCATCTATGCATAATGAGTATGGGGACTGGCAGATGATTTTCGGTGTGGATACGATTCCAGAATACCAGAGGCAGGGATGTGCAGAAAAATTAATCAGAGAGGTAATAGAAGACGCTAAGAAACAGGGACGGCTGGGGGTAGTACTAACTTGCAAGGAGAAACTGCTTCATTATTACGAAAAATTTGGGTTTATGAATGAAGGGGTGTCTGATTCAGTACACGGTGGTGCCGTATGGTATGATATGCGGCTGAAACTAAAATAATAGATATAAAAGGAAACTGGCAGGGCGAAGTGATTTATCCTGCCAGTTTCCTTTTGTAAGCTTATAAAATCTTTAGAAAATATTAAATATATATATAATTGACTCATAGATAGGCAAAGATTATAATGAGTCATACTAATTAACAATAAAGAGCAGATCAGGAAAGGAGATGATAAAGTGGACAGAAGAAAAGCATTTGCTTTGGGGCAGAGCTGTCTTGCAGTATTGAAGGTAGAAGCGTTTTTTAAGCCTGCCTCTGTTTTGGTAATAGGGCCGCTTTTAAATTGGATTTTTAATGTCTGGGTCTTGGGGGATACGCCGGTATTTAATGAGGAGATGTTCCTCAGCGTCCTCTCACCTGTCAGACTGATACTTACTATTGTACTTTTTCTGGCGGCCGCGCTGTGGTGCTGTTATGAGATCAGCTGCCTCCTCCATACACTGTATTGGTGCAGGAAAGGGGAACGGCCCGGTCTTATAGACATTTTAAGGAGTTCCGCAGAGACACTGAAGGGGCTGAAGCATATTTCCATCCTTTTGGCAGGAGTCTATTTTGTATTATTCCTTCCGCTGGTACATGCGGGATACCTGAATTCTCTGGTCAGCCGGATTGATATCCCGAGATTTGTGGTGAATGAACTTAAGAAGACCACTCTGGGCAGTATGGGTATTCTGGCTGGACGGGCCGGATATATTATACTCTTTCTTGCATTGGCCCTGGTACCACCGGCCATGTTTTTAAAGCGTACGAATTTCCTGAAAGCGGTACAACAGAATTTTTACTGGTTCCGCCTCATGCAGTGGAAGGATAAGATAAAGCTTTGGGGAGCCTTTTTCCTGTGGATTGCCGTAGAAGGTGGTATTGTGTACCTGCTGCAGGGAAGACTGATTCAAAGTCAGGATTTCAATATATCGGTGCTGAAATATTTGGTTCATTCAGGGTCATTTCGTACAGGATTCTTGTATTGGATACTTCTTGTACTGATTCAGTGTGTGGCAATGGCACTGATTTATCAATTTATGTTTGACATTCTGGATAAATACGAGGAGCTCCCTGAACTTCCGGGAATCAAGAATACGAAGGCCTTGGGGCGTACTGTTGCAGCCGCTGCGGGCGGCAGGAGAGCTCTTATCAGAACAGGGAAAAAGTTCTGGAATTCCAGAAAGCACAAAAAAGTCTGGGCAGGTTTTGCCATCCTGTTAATTGCGGCAGTTATTAACGGATATTTTAATGAAGCACCTCTGGTTCATAAGCCTCCGGCAATCGGCCACAGAGGGTGTATCTACGAACCGGAAAATACCATTGCCGCAGTGGAAAAAGCTGTTAGTCTTGGGGCCGACTACGCAGAAATAGATGTAAAGCTTTCAAAAGACGGGGTTCCTGTTGTTGTTCATGATGAAAGCCTAAAGAGGCTTGCAGGCATTTCGGGTAAGGTAGAAAGCATGACGGCTGCCGAGCTGAAGGAACTGACAATCACTTCCAATGGAAAACAGGGGAAAATCCCTACGTTTGAGGAGATGATTCAGGCAGTTCAGGGAATGAAGAACAGGGCAGGACTGCTGGTGGAGTTAAAGCCAACTTCAGACACGAAAGAGGAGCTTGTCAGAAAAGTGATTGGAGTAGTAGAAAAAAACAGCGCACAAAAGCAGTGTATATTTATGTCGATTGATTACAAAAGTGTTTCCCTGTTGAAAGAACAGCGCCCGGACTGGTGGGTAGGTTATTGCATTTTCGGCAGTGCAGGGAAGATTGAGGATGCTGTCTGGGATTATAATATTGATTTCCTCGCAGTGGAGGAGGGCGTTGCGAGCAACAGGTTTATGGAACGTGCTCGAAACAGCCTGATTCCTGTGTATATCTGGACATCCAATAATTATGATGATATGGCAAATTACCTTCAGATGGGTGCATCCGGAATCACCACGGATATGCCCGACCTGGCCAGGGCGGAGATTGATAAATATCTGGAAAAAGGAAGGAAATATTATGTGTATGAGGGGGAACCCGTCAGGTGATTACCGTCCATATCCTTCCCGGTTTTCCATTTACAGTTAGTTTCTGGCTTCCGGGAGGTATGAATCACAGTTATTTTTATTGCAAATGAAAGTATTTTACAGTATTATAATATGGATAAGGTTCCAAGAAAAATAAAAGTATAAATATTTGCCCAATGTAGAATAATCTGTCGGAGTCTACTCCTGCGTACTTAATGCAGTAACCAGCAAAGGTTCAGGATGTGGATGGATATAGATAAGGGGGGAAAGCATATGACGGAGGAAGACAGAATCAAAGAAGTGCTTTATAAATTTGAAGATGGAGGCCTCATTTCAAAGGATTTGGATAGCGTTTTGGAATGCCTTTCAGATTCCATAGTGGGGATTGGAATCGGTGAACAGGGGTTCGTAACTTCCAAATATGATGTTACAAAAGTCTTCCTGGATGGCCAGAAAAATGAAAATGAAGTTTCCCATACCCTTGATTTTGGCCGTATAGAGATACGGATGCTCAGAGAAGATATAGCTGTACTCTGTGCAGATGTGATTGTGACAGCAAAATGCCATGAAAAAGTAACAAAAAGCAGGTTCTCACAATCTCTTACCCTGATGAAAGAAGAGAAAGATTGGAAAATTTGCTGTCTGCATGCCTCAGCTCCTGTAGTCACAGAAGAAAACATAGAAGCATATCCTCTTAGATTTGCAGAAAAAACACTGAAAACCTTGCGGGAAAAAATAGGAGGCGAGGTCTATGCTGTGGAGGAACAGTACCGTATGGCAGTGCTGTCTGATACTATTGCGTTTTATATTATAAATTTTTCGAAAAATATTTATGAAAAATGTCAACTGAATTGCGAGATATGCGCCTATGTAGAAGAAGGAAGCAATTATGAGCGGTTTGCCATAGAGTATATTGCAGAATATGTGAAGGAGGAAGACAGGGAAGCATATCTGGAATGTTTTTTGATGAAAAATATTAATAAGGCCTTTCAAAACAAAGAGCAGGAGGTTAAGCTTGAATACCGTATGCTGAATGGGCAGGAGGGCACCTATATCTGGGTTGTGACGATTATACGCCTGATCACGGATATTGTCACTGGCGAGAAGAAGGGCATTATGTATGTGAAAAATATAAACGATTCAAAGCGTCGCGAGATTGCAATGCAGGAGAGGGCGGAATATGATACGAGTCTGAAGATTTATAATAAAGATACATTTATTCAGTCCGTGGAAGGTCTCCTCAACCAGAAGGAAGGCATTTTTATTATGCTGGATATTGATAATTTTAAAGATATAAATGATACTTTTGGTCATCCGTTTGGTGATAAAGTGCTGATTAGGATAGCAGAGTTACTGAAAGCTTCTTTTCCGGAAACTGCAGTTATCGGAAGACTGGGAGGGGATGAGTTCGGCATTTTCCTTCAGGAGGTGCACAGCAGGGAACAGATTAAGAGATATATCAGACAATTGAATGACCATATATCAGGATTTATGTCTGAGTCAGGGAAAAGCGGCAAAGTTTCCTTCAGCGTGGGGATCGCACCATCGAAGGGGAAAAGTTTTCCATATTTTTACAAAGATGCAGATGCAGCGCTTTATGCTTCAAAACATGGTGGGAAAAACCGCATTTCTTTTTATGAAAATTGAAAATCGCATTTCTTTTTACATTCGGGGGAAAATAGTTAGTCCTTAACCCGAAAATAGGAATATCCGTGGAATCAGGTGCCTTTTAGCATATGATTTTCCACAGGATATTCCTGTTTTTTATTTCATAGTTCTTGTTGACACTTATAACAGTTGTATTTATTTTCACTCAAAAACAACGTTGTTATGGACGCTCAGGCTGAAATATAGTAAACTAGATTTATCAAAATTTTTGATTATAAAATAAAAAGCCGGTATAAAGGCCGCCCAGTATGAAAACATAAAGGAATCGAATCGTATGAATATAGAATTTTTGGAAAAATTGAGTTTTAATAATCAATTTGAACATGAATCCGAAAGGGAAATCGTGTTAAAGCGTGCAGCTGCTGACAGTTTGGCCAGTGGAAAAAGAGCAGTTCCAACGATCATGTTTTTCGAAATCATGATGCTGGGGATGTGGTTCCTGCGGGGAGGATTTTTTAGCAGCATGGAGTATATTGCATATTTCATAGCATATACCTCCCTTTTATTATGTAGTATAGCAGCATATATCATCTTAATAGCCGTAAGCAGGGATATTGATCATAGATATCATATTGTGGAAGCCCTAAGTGTAGTGTATGATGGATTTTTGATTGTGTGGTCCGTCTATATTACGGCTGTTGATACATATTACAATGGAAGCTTTTCAGGAATTATTTTTATTACAATTCTGGTAATTGTGCCGATTGTTTCGTTTGTGAAACCAGTTTTCTATATGATTTTTCATGTGGCTGGCTGCGGGCTGATTCTTATTATCATAAGTCTATATACAAAAGAAGACGTTCTGGCAAATATTATTAATTTTTCAGTTTTTGCTATTATTTCCTTAATTTCGAGCCTTACATATTATGGAGTCAGGATAAACTCTTATAAAAGACAGGTTTTGCTGGAGGAAGCAGCCGAAAGAGATGCCCTGTCCGGACTCTATAACAGACAGAAGCTGGGGCAGATGTCGCCTATGATATGGCAGCGCTGTATTGAAAAGAAGATACCACTGACTTGTGTTTTGTGTGATATTGATGATTTTAAACAGATAAATGATAACTATGGACACCTTGTGGGCGATGAATGGATTCAAACTGTGGCGAATGTCATGAAGCAGTCTTTCCAAAACGATTTGTGCTTTCGGTATGGGGGTGAGGAATTCATTGTGATTCTCCCAGGGAGAGAACTGGAGACCGCCGTTCATTTAGTGAAGACGATACAGACAGGACTTAAGACAATTCAGGAAAAACCGGGCGGCATAGATGTTACATTAAGTTTCGGAATTTACGAGGGGCAGCCTTCGGTGGAAGGAGAGAACATTGAGAAGTTCTTTTCAAAAGCGGATGCCCTTATGTATCAGGCAAAACGAAATGGTAAGAACCAGTATTGTTCAGAGTGTGAAAAGGATATGGGTTATTACTCTTTATAAGGTGAACAGTGAAGACAGCCGGGACGGTATCCCCTCGATATACAGTATGGGCATAGACCTGACTGAAGAAAAAGCATACTCTTGTGAATGGCCTGTCCTATGCTGTGAAGAAACATGAAGCGATAAGACCGCTCGTATGACAGAAAAATGGAAAAAAGGACAGCTGTTCCTATCTGCATCCTAGATATCCATTGCTGGACGAAGACAGCATTGTGGAGATTCCTGCGAAAGAAATCGTACCGAGAGATGAACATGCAGCAGAAGATATAGAAAACTGTCTGAAAATGGAGAAACCGCAGACAGGATATGTGGAACGGTGTTATTATCATAAGTTTGCGGATAAAGAAGGCTGCGCGTCCATCTATCAGCCAAAGACCGGAAGAAAAGTTACGATCCGGTTTGACGCCGAGAAACTGGACGGGTTCGTAGAGTGGAAGATGATGGGAGTCAGAGATTATGTGTTGGGACTGGAATGTTGAAGCTGTTCAAACCGGTATATGATACATATAAATGCTGGAAATAACGTTTTATGTGATTGCCTCTGTACTTTAAAGAAAGTATACTGTATTCATCGGTATAAGATATTCAAAAAAGTCATAAGGACTGAGGTTGGAACAATAGAAAAAAGAGCAGAAAGAAGGTAACTATATGCAGTATCAGAAGATTCCTTATGTGAAAAAGCCAGTCTCCCGTATCCTGTTTGGAACGGCAATGGCGCCTTTTACAGCCGGAGGAGACGGAAATGAGCTACTGGACGCCATGTACGGACTGGGCGTCAATACATTTGACGCCGCCAGAAATTACGGTCTGGCGGAGCGGTCCTTTGGAAACTGGCTAGAAACGAGAGAAAACCGGAATGAGATCGTAATCCTTTCTAAATGCGGACATCCGAGTGTTTTTGGGAGAAAACGCGTCAATGAGACAGAGATGCGCAAGGATTTAAAAAAATCTCTTTCCAATCTGAGGACAGACTATATCGACATTTATATGCTGCACCGGGATGATCCGGAAGTAGAGGCAGGAGAGGTCGTAGAGATTTTTAATGCCATGCACGCGGAAGGGAAGATCGGAGCGTTTGGGGGCTCTAATTGGACGCATGAGCGGATTGCGGAGGCAAATGAATATGCTTATAAGCACAGTATGATTCCGTTTAGTGTATCGAGTCCGAATTTCGGTCTTGCAGATCAGGTCAAAGATCCATGGGGCGGAGGATGCGTTACGATCTCAGGTCCGGCGAACAAAGGGGCGAGAGAATGGTACAAGGAGACTCAGATGCCGGTCATCGCTTACTCCAGTTTGGGAAGAGGTTTTTTCTCCGGCAAGCTAAAAAGCGCGGATGAGGACTGTGCCTCGAAGATACTGGACAGCGCCGCAATGAAAGGATACGCGTATCCGGAAAATTTTGAGCGGCTGAAACGGTGTGAGGAACTGGCCGCGGAAAAGGGAGTTTCCGTACCGCAGATCGCCATGACATGGATTTTCCGCCAGAACATGAATACCTTCGCGGTCGTGAGTACTTCAAAACCGGAAAGGATGAAAGAGAACATCCATGCGCTGGATATCAGCCTGAGCGAAGAGGAAGCGGCATATCTGGATCTTGCGTGCCCGGCAAGGAATCAGAATGGGAATAAAACTAATAGAAGGGGAGTAAGCGTATGAAAATAGGAGTAAATCTGTTTGGACTGAATAAACAGTTAAAAGAAGATTTTGACGGCACTATACTTAAACTTAAAGAGATGGGATACTCCTCCGCAGAACCGCTTGTAATATTTGAAAATAAGGATGCGGAACTGTCAGACTGTGCAGAAGAGTTAATCAGAAAATGGAATGCGGACGGCAGTATGTGGATGGCTGATACGGCGGCAGAAAAGATTCGGCATATCAGGGAGATGGGAGTGGAAGTTCCGGGAATCCATGCGGGAACATTTCCGGTAGCGCTGTCGCCTGTCGCAGAGCAGATAAAGCAGTTCGCACTGGAAAATAATCTCAGCTACTGCGTGTTCAGCCCCCAGACAAAAACGCCCGATGAAGCGGAAAAGTTCTGTGAAGAGTTAAAAGAAGCTGTGAAAGTATTTGAGGATGCGGGAATCGAACTGCTGCTACACAATCACGATGCTGAGATAAAGAGAGAGAATGGCAGAAATACGCTTGATTATATTATGGAGCAGATCCCGGATATCCGCCTGCAGTTAGATGTAGGGTGGGTGAAAGCAGCGGGAGAGAATGTGACAGAGATGATGCGTTCCTATGGGGAGCGTATTGCGATCCTGCATTTTAAAGATATGGTTGAGAGCGGGCAGGAGGAAAATGGCGGCTATAACTTTACAGCCCTTGGAGATGGGATACTTCCTCTTGAGGAGATTTTAAAAGAGTCAAAAACACTTCATCTGATGGAGACAGGACACATCATGGATCAGGATTCAAGTCTGGGTGATATGATGGAAGATTTAAAAAAGAGCGCAGACAGATTATGTGCAGGAATTAAGAGGGAGGAATGCTGAGATGAAGAAACCCGGTTTAATGACGATGTCAATGTTTTTCAGGCTTTTCTTTAAATTTCAGGCGGATCAGGATGAAGAAGATCTGGTCGATGGATATCAGGAAATGTTGGATTTGGTCCAGGAAGCAGGTTTTCAGGCAGTGGATGTGATTTCATGGGAGGTAAAGTTTCTTGGTCTGGAGCGGGTGAAGAGGATGCTTGCCGGTCATGGTCTGTCTGTGAACAGTTATATTGCCTTCGGCGAATATGCCCGGATGGATGAAGAAGGTTTTGCAGGACGAATCGAGCAGGGAAAGCACGATGCAGATACAGCGGCAGAGCTTGGGACAGACGTTCTTATGCTTGTCCCGCAGGCGCAGGAGGGAATCGGAGAGTATGCGCCCGAAGTGATTCGGACGCGTCTGACAGAGCATTGGCGGCCCATCGTGGAATATGCAAAAGAGAAAGTCGGCCATGTCGTGATAGAAGATACCCCGGATCTGAAACTTCATCTTTGCAAAGCGGCGGATGTGATGGAAGTATTAGATAAGGTTCCCGGTCTGGAACTGGTCTACGACAGCGCCAACATGACTCTGGTTGGAGAAGATCCTTTGGAATACTTAAAAGCATTTGAAGGGAGAATCGGCTATGTCCATATGAAAGATTACCGTCCGACTCCGCCGGGAGGTCTTCTGGTGGAATACGCAGAAGACGGGACGAAAATGTCAACTGCGCCGGTTGGCACTGGGATCATCGACATAAAAGGCATTGCGGCAGAGTTGGAAAAAGCAGGCTACAACGGCGGGATGACCATGGAATTCGTTGTGGATGACGACGGAGATTTCCCTAAATCCCTGAAGCGCACTTGTGACTATTTAGCCTGCTGAGCACGATACTCCCGGGGCGTGGTCTGATAATATTTTTCAAAGATTTGATAAAAGTGTGTCCGGTTGTTGAACTTAAGTTCACTGGCAATCTCGGATACACTTTTTTTCGTGCTTTTGAGCAGATGGGCGGCATGTTTCATTGTAAAATTCATGCTATAGTCAAAGAGACTCTGTCCGGTACATTTTTTAACGATTTTTCCGAGATATGTGCCGTTGTAATTCAGCAGCTGCGACAGTTCTTTATTGCTGATGCGGCCATGATGTTCATCAAGTATCTGGTCAATACGGGAGAAGAGCAGGGATTCCATATTGCTTTTTGCGGTCACATGTTCAGCATGATAGTACCGAGAATCACACAGAATATCAATAAGCTGGAAAAAAAGGTCCTGCAGTCTGTAAGTCGCTCCGTAGTATGGATTCAGGATTGTGCTGAGCATTTTTTCAAAAATATCATGTACTATGATTTTCTGTTCTTTTTCCGTGATGCGCGGGATAAAGTCTAAAAAGTCTTTGCAGTCTGGATGGTCTGCTTCCATATTCTGTTCCAGAAAATGAAAAATCAGATTATCAAAACGTTTCTGCTCCATGGGAAAGAGCATATCATTTCCATAGTTTGTCAGCCGCTCTATAAATTCGGAAGAAACAGAAAAGAAAATACACGTATAGTCTGATGAAAGCTCCTCGGTATGGAGTGTGTTTCTATTCATCAGGCAGCAGCTTCCCGAAGTGTAAAGATAACGTTTCCCCTCCACGATCTGATACATATTTCCCGACAATATATAAGTAAATTCAAAACAGTTATGCCGATGCATACGATCATGCCTTTGGAGTGCAAGAGCGGGAAGATTCAGCTGAACATCCGGGGTAAAAATAGAGAAAGCGCTGTCAGTTATGGAGTCAGGATGGAATGCCGAGAGTGAGATCGTAAAGGGAGTGTTCATTTCCTGATAAAAGGGAGCAGATTCATCTACTTCGTGAAATGAGATGACCTCCTCCAGAACCTTTATTTTTTGTACAACGGATAAATCAGAAATAACAGTCATAAGTCAGTACCTCCTTTGTAATCAGATTATATCACTAATGTAACACATTTAGGAAAGGATAAAAGTATTATATACCGAATTATGATACATAACAAGGGAAAATAATCAAAATATGACACGATTTAAGACTTGAACTTCCGATTTTAAAAAGCTAAAAAGTAATTTGATTGAAATATGTTATAAAATGGGAGAATAATGAACGATTACTGACATTGTTGATACAACCACAGGACGGTACAATAAATATAACAAAGTTGCAAAGATCATACAGGCAGAAAAATACAAGGAGGGAAAGGGTTGGAAAAACATGGGAGAAAAATGAAAGCTGCTCTGGTAGGATGTGGACAGATCAGTGAAGTCTATTTCAATAATATACAGAAAAGATTTACAAACCTTGAGATTACGGCATGCTGTGCGGCACATTTTGAAAGCGCACAGAAGGCTGCGGCAAAGTATGGGATACACGCTTGTACTTATGACGAGATACTGGAAGATCCGTCTATAGAAATGGTTTTGATACTGACTCCTGCGCCGACACATTATGAGCTGGTAAAAAAGGGGATTCTGGCGGGAAAACATGTCTATACAGAAAAAACATTGGCATTGGAGGTGAAAGACGCGAAGCATTTGGCAGAACTTGCTGAAAAACATAACGTATATCTCAGCGCGGCTCCCGAGACGTTTCTTGGCGCTGCAGTACAGACGGCAAAAAAAGCAATCGAGGATGGAAGGATAGGGAAAGTCACTTCTTTCCATATCTGCGCAAACAGGGATTATGATATTTTGTCCAGCCTGTACAGCTTTTTAAGAGAGCCGGGAGGCGGTATATGTTTTGATTACGGCGTATACCATCTGACTGCGCTGGTTGAACTTTTAGGGCCAGTGGACAATGTATTTGCCAGATGGCAGAACTATAAACCTGTGAGAAAACATTCGGTGCCCGGTATGCCCGGATACGGCGGTATGTTTGACTCGCAGGGGGAGAGTATCGCGGCGGCAGTCCTTCAGATGGAGAACGGTGTCACAGGAACATTTATGATGAATGCCGAGAGCAATATGTGGGATATTATTGATTTTCGCATTTATGGAGAGGAAGGAGTACTGATTCTGCCTGATATGAATTCTTTCGGCGGGGATGTAAGATTGATACCGAATACAACAAGGACCGCAGGTGAGGAGATTGTTCTGGAGCCGGTTTCTGATCTGACTGGGAACTGCAGGGGAATCGGACCATCTCAAATGGCAGAAGCTATTGCGGCAGGGACGAAAAGCAGGGTAGACAGCAGTCTGGCAATCCATGTTCTGGATATCGTAAACCAAATCATAACCAGTGGAGTGCAGAGTGTTGTGAAGAAGATTGAGACAAGTATTTAACAGTGTGTATGGAAACTAATGAAAGATAATCACAGGAGATATTTCACATAAAGGAGAGCTAATAAAGAAATGAAAAAAGAACGAATCAATGACAACTGGCTGTTTTGGAAGGACGGACATGAAACAGAGAAGCAACTTATCAATATCCCTCATGATGCTATGCAGACGGAGGAAAGGGTGCCGGATCTTCCCAATGGGAATGCTACTGGATTTTATCCGGGCGGGAAATACATATATACGAAAAATCTGTTTGGGGCCGAAGCTCTTCGGGAAAAGTCGGTTTCGGTAGAATTCGAGGGAGTCTATATGAATTCCAAAGTTTTTCTTAATGAGGAAGAATTGGGCGGTTGGATTTATGGCTATACGAATTTCTATGTGGATCTGACAGACAGACTTAAGATAGGAGAAGATAATGAGCTAAAAGTGATCGTTGATAATTCTGAGACTCCAAATTCCAGATGGTATTCCGGAAGCGGCATCTACCGCAGTGTGAATCTGTGGACCGGCGAAAAACATCATATTAAGCCGGAGGGAATCAAAATAAAGACAGTCTCTATAAATCCGGCGGAGGTGGAAGTCAGTATAGAAGCAGAGAAAACAGAAGATATGACAATCCTGTGCGAGGTGCTCAAAGATGGAAAGATTGTGGCATCTTTTGCTGGAGAGTATTCAACAGTTCAAATTCCGAACGGAAAACTTTGGGATACGGAACATCCGGAACTGTATACATTAAGAGCAGTCCTGAAAAATGGGGATGGAATAGTAGATGAAGCGCAGACCCGGTTTGGAATCCGCATGATCACATGGGGAGCAGGAAAAGGATTTCAGATCAACGGAAACACGGTCAAGCTAAGAGGAGGCTGTGTCCACCACGACCATGGTCCGCTTGGCGCATGTGCCTATGACAAAGCGGAATATCGGCGAGTAAAGAAATTAAAGGAAGCAGGCTTTAATGCGGTCCGTTATTCTCACAATCCGGCGGGAAAAAATTTTTTGGACGTCTGTGATGAGCTGGGAATGTATGTATTAGACGAGACATTTGACCAATGGGAGTTGTCTCAGTCTCCCTATGATTACTCACAGTATTTTGCAAAGGAATGGAAGAAAGATGTGACGGCATTGGTCTCAAAAGATTATAACCATCCTTGCGTAGTGATGTACTGCATTGGCAATGAAATCACGGATACGGGACTTCCTTCCGGAGCGGAGATATCCAGAATGCTGAATGAGGCCTTCCATCAGTTGGATTCCACAAGACCTACAACGATCGCCGTCAACAGTATGCTGTCCGTATTAGCTGCAAAGCAGGCTGAGAAAAGAAAAGCAGGAGAAAAGAATGTAGGAAGTGAAGATGTGAACGACATCCTGACTCTTCTCCCGAAGATCATGGCATCTATCACACCGGAAAATCTGGAAACTTTGATCGGAGAATGTATCAGTTATGTAGATATCCCGGGATACAATTACGGACACAACCTTTACGAAGGAACTCATAAACTGGCGCCAAAGCGTCTCATCCTTAGTACCGAGACATTTCCGAAAACAATGGATACAAACTGGACTGCTGTGGAGCAGAATGACTATGTGATTGGAGATTTTATGTGGACTGCATGGGACTATCTGGGGGAAGCCGGTGTGGGTCAGCCGGTCTATGGAACGACTCAGGCTCCTTTTTCCAAAGATTATCCCTGCCTGACTGCAGCCTGCGGCTCTTTTGACCTGACCGGATTCCCGGAGAGTCAGGCATACTATTCGGCAGTGATGTGGGGAGCGTATGACAAGCCTTATATCGGCGTCCGTCCGGTGAACCACAGCGGGGAAGAATATACCCTTGGACGCTGGCGCCTGACAGATTCTCTGAACTGCTGGACATGGCCGGGACAGGAAGGGAGAGAAGCGGAGATTGAAGTATACAGTATAGGAGACAGTGTGGAACTTTTTCGGGACGGACAGTCTATGGGCAGAAAACCTCTGGAAGCGTATAAATGCGATTTTCATACAGCGTACAGACCGGGTGTATTGGAGGCTGTATGCTATGACAGCGATGGAAAAGAAATCGCAAGAGACAGCCTTGTCACAGCAGGTGAAGAGACAAGGCTTACGATTCTCAAAGAGGACGATGTGATTCGCGCTGATGGGGAGGATCTTGCATATGTCACGGTGCATGTCACGGATGAGAAAGGCAATCTGAAAATGATGACAAACAGGAAAATCTCCGTAACTGTTGAGGGACCGGGAAGACTTCTGGCAGTGGGAAGCGGAAATCCGGAGACAGAAGAGAAGTTTACAGACGGAGTTTATACTTCCTGGCATGGGCGTGTGATTGCGATTATAAGAAGCGAAAAAGAAGCAGGCAGGATAAAAGTGACGGCTTCTGCGGAAGGAATGGAAAGTGTGTCAGCGGAAATTATGTCAGGAAGGGTAATATAGAGGTATCTAATAAAAAACAGGAGGAGTAAGAGAATGAAGAATAAAAGAAATATGAGTCCGGATGCGGCAATTCCATTTTACGAGCAGTTAGGATATCTGGCAGGTGCTTCCAGTGTGGGGACATATTCCATATTTTTTGGAACGTTCATTTTGGTTTACTATACAAATGTAATGCATATAGATCCGGGAATTGCGGCTTCTATTATTGCAATGTCAAGGATTTTTGACGGTATTTCTGATCTCGTCATGGGAAGAGTGATTGATAATACAAAAAGTAAATATGGGAAAAGCCGCCCATGGTATCTTCGGGTGATCATTCCATCAATTATCTGTGCACTTCTGGTATTCTGGCAGCCTGCCGGACTGAACGGGACGATGCAGATCATATATGTATTTCTGACTTACAATCTGGCGGTTACTGTCTGCAATACAGCTATGGCTGTTCCGGATTTCTCATACGTTAGTTATGCAACGATGAACGCAAAGTCCAGAAGTTTTCTCGGCGGTATACATATGCTTGGAGTAAATGTGATTGTTCCGCTTGTTGTGACAAGTAACTTTTTAAAGATCAGCGAAGCATTTGGTGGAGGGGACGCCTATACGCAGGCAGGATTTTTAAAGACTATTATTGTGTTTCTGATTTTATATGCAGTTTTGAGCCTTATCTGCTTTCTGGTTATACGGGAACGCGTATCTGATATTAAAGAATCGGGAGATTCTGCACAGGAAAAAATTCCGGTGAAAAAGACGGTAAAAAGTTTGATTACAAACAAATATTGGCTCATATGTACTGGAATCACTTTGCTGGTATATATTTTGATGGGCGCTACCAGTGGTACAACAGTATACTATGCACAGTATGTAGCGGGTAATCTTGATCTGCAGGCTTCCATTACACAGCTTTATACGGTGACTATGCTGGCGGCTCTCATAATAACACTTGTATTTATTGTTGGCAGGATAGGAAAACGCAATACGATTATCATTGGCTCAGCTATTGCGGCTATTGGATATGCTCTTCCGTTATTAGCGAATTCTCCGATGGCACTCCACATTGGAGGTGTTCTCCGCGGTATCGGTTTTGGTATTTCCAGTGTTCCGACAGGCTCAATTCTGCAGGATTCTCTGACTTACGGTCTGTGGAAAGACGGATTTTCAGCTGTAGGAATGGGAAACGCAGCCGGATCATTTGCAAACAAACTTGGAAACGCTTTTGGTACAGTAGCTCTTGGATGGGCATTACAGTGGGGTGGCTTTGTCAGCACAGCATCAGTTCAGGCAGCAGGGGCGCAGAGCGCGATTACATTTATGTATGCGACATTCCCTGCAATATTATGTGCAGGGATGGTGGTATTAGCGTTTATTTATGATCTGGACGGAGAAAAATATACCCGAATCGAGCAGGATATTAAATCTGGGAATTTCGGAAGTAAAAGAAAACAATAGAAGCTTACAGGCGTTTTGAAGGAGGCACATAAAGTATGCAGACAGCAAATTGTAATTGGAAAGTGGTATCAATTTCTCATCTTGCATTTAATCCTTCGGATATGGGTGAGACTCTGAAATTTTATTGTGATGGTTTTGGCTTTAGAAAGAAAGCGCTGTTGACTTATGCTGACTATGAAAAAGCGATTTCTGAAAACAGGGAACTGTATGTTGCGGCAAAGACATTAGGAGAAAAAACCGGAGAAATTATAGACGGTATGCTCAGGAAGTTTTCATCAATAAGAGATATGCCATGGGTGATGTATCTGGAGATAGTTCCCGCTCAGTTATTGGAGGTTTTCTATCCAATGGGAAATTTCATTATGCCGGAGCTTTTTAATGAACCGGGCGAAGAAAGAGTGGGATATTCCCATTTAAGCCTTCAGGTCGACAATCTAAAAAAAGCTGTAAAGGATTTGAAGAATAAAGGGATTATGCCCACTTCAGATATCACCTTTGGACCTGACTTCACATGGCAATGCTGGTTTGCAGACCCGGACGGCAATCGTATTGAGCTTATGGAGTATACTGATAAATCTCTGCAAATAGTGGGGCAAAAATTTTGAAAGTAACAGGACACAATCAAAATGAGCAGCTTTATAGCGGAAAGAAGGAATTATGAAAAGGATATTGCTGAATGACGGATGGAGAGTAGAGAAAGGAACGCTGCTGGAAAGGAGGGGAGGCAGCATTTCAGAAGCGAAAAATGTCACGCTTCCATATGATGCCATGATTCATGAGATTCCCTCGGAGAATACAAAAAGCGGCGCACAGACCGGATTTTACCCGGGAGGGGAGTATACATATACAAAAATGCTTGATATCCCGAAAGAATGGGAAGGAAAGGCAGTAAAACTCTTTTTTGGCGGTGTATATCGAACTGCCAGGGTAAAGGTGAACGGAGACTTTGCCGGAAGCTGTCTGCATGGCTATGGAGAATTTTACGTTGATATTGATAAATTTCTCAATTATGGACAGAAAAATGAAATCAGCGTGGTTGCCAACAATACTGGGGAACCTAACTGCCGTTGGTTTACCGGCTCCGGAATTTACCGAAATGTGGAACTGCTGACAGGAGAGGCGGTACATATAGCGGAAGACGGAGTCAGGGTTACAACAAAGGAGGCGTCGGAAGAAGGCACTCTGGTGGAAATTGAGACGGAACTGCAAAATATCAGCAGATCAAAGCATAAAGTAAAGCTTAATACAGAGGTAACATTTGAAGGATTGTCTGTGAAAAAGGATATAGTTTATGCAACAGTATATGGCGGAGAGACGGAGAAACTCCGGCAGACTGTTTTTATTCCGAAGGCAGAGCTGTGGAGCGAAGAACATCCGGCGCTGTACGACATCTGTGTGACGCTCGCTGAGGGAGAAAAAGAGTTGGATCAAACAGTTGTCAGGACGGGATTGAGAGTACTTTCCGTTGATGCGGAACGAGGGCTTCGCATCAATGGAAGAGAGGTAAAACTCCGAGGAGCATGTATCCACCATGATAATGGTATCCTCGGTGCGGCGACATTTGCTGCCGCTGAGAAAAAACGTGCGAGGGAATTAAAAGAAGCCGGATTTAACGCCATTCGCTCCGCGCATAACCCTGTAAGCCGCGAAATGCTTTCGGCCTGTGACGAGTATGGTATTCTGGTTATGGATGAATTGTCAGATGTGTGGAACGACGAAAAAAACGCGGAGGATTTTTCAATTCTGTTTGACAGGTGTTGGGAGGAAGAGGCTGAGAAAATGGTTCGTAAAGATTATAATCATCCTTCAGTGATCATCTATTCAACAGGAAATGAACTTCTGGATATCGGACATGAAAGCGGCGGGAGATGGAATCGGCGGCTTTGTACAAAGTTTCATGAGGTGGACGGTACGCGCTTTACGACGACCGGATGCAGCGGATTAAATGCCGTGGCGGGTGCTGGAAAAATCACTGCAATCGCAGCGTCTATCATGCAGGAGAAAGGGATAGATATTCCCTCAGATTCAGGAGAGAAGTCTTTAGTGGAGAACACAATAGGCGCGTTGAACATGTTTATGACGTTTATAGAAGGCCCGGAATTTACCTGCCACCCGATGATGACAGAAGTATTGGAGGAACCGGGGCAGGCAGCGGATATCTGCGGCTATAATTATTCGTTGGACCGGCATGTGCTGGAGAAGGAAATTCATCCGAACAAGCCGATTGTCGCCACAGAATCTTTTCCGGCACAGATTGCGGATCTGTGGAAAACGGCGGAAGAGTATCATCATATTCTGGGAGATTTTACATGGACGGGATATGATTATATCGGAGAAGCGGGCTGCGGGATATTTTATTATGATGGAAATAAAAATTTTGGAAATCATTTTCCAGACCGGCTTTCTTATATCAGCGACATCAACCTGATCGGTTACAGACGTCCCATCAGCTATTTCAGAGAGATAGTATTCGGGCTTAGAAAGGAACCGTATATTGCTGTAATTCGAGTAAACCGGTATGGACAGGAGTATAACAGGACAAACTGGCTGTTTAAAGACAATATAAGCAGCTGGACATGGCCGGGACTGGAAGGAAAAGAAACAGAGGTGGATATTTATTCCTGCGATGAGGAAGCAGAGCTTTTCCTGAATGACAGATCTCTTGGAAAGAAACCGTGCGGAAAAGCTTATGGTTTTATCGCAGCGTGGAAAGTCTATTATGAACCGGGAAAACTGATAGCAGTTACTTATAAAAACGGAAAAGAAAGTGGGCGGTATGAATTAAAAACTGCCGGAGATCAGGTGAAACTTCGGGCTGAAGCGGATCGGAGCGCTATATCTGCGGATGGACAGGACATTGCTTTTGTTACCTGCCGGCTGACAGATCAAATGGGGACTCCCAACCTATATGCCAGAAAAAAGGTCATCGTGATGGTAGA
Source organism: Faecalicatena orotica (assembly GCF_003149245.1). GTDB lineage: Bacteria > Bacillota > Clostridia > Lachnospirales > Lachnospiraceae > Faecalicatena_A > Faecalicatena_A orotica. The sequence goes on from NZ_QGDL01000003.1 coordinate 98,739, forward strand.
AGGCGAAGGAACACTTCAGGGATATGGGAACGCTGATCCGCAGCCTTTCAGAAATTATGATGATACAGAATGGGAGACTTACGATGGAGAAGTAATGGCGGCTGTCCGCAGTACTGGAAAGAAAGGAAGAATAACAGTGTGGTTTTCGGCAGAAGGTTGTGAAGATACATCAGTTGTTATTGAAACAGTATAATTGGAAAGAGCATCTTTTTCCAAAGCACGAGGAGGATATAAAAATGGTATATAATAGTATAAGACCTGGACAGGTCTGGCTGGATACAGAAGGGAAGCGGATTCAGGCGCATGGCGGTTCTCTGCTATATGAAGACGGATATTATTATTGGTATGGTGAAAACAAAGAAAAGACAACGGGAAAAGATTCTATCTGGCATTGGGGAGTCCGATGCTACCGCTCATCGGATTTGTATAACTGGGAAGATATGGGAGTGATCATCGAGCCAAATACAGAGGATAAAAGATCTTCCCTGCATCCGACTGCATGTATGGACCGGCCGCATATTATTTATAATCAAGTAACAAAGAAATATGTCTGCTGGCTGAAAATCATGACGATAGATGGACCGCAGACAGAAACCGTATTGACGGCAGATCACTTGTTAGGGCCTTATAAAATCGTCCGCGAAGGTATAAAGCCGTTGGGAATGAGCGCGGGTGACTTTGATCTGGCAGTGGCGCCGGATGATAAGGCATATTACTATTTTGAACGGGTACACAGCGAGACAATCTGTGCGGATCTGACAGACGACTATACGGATGTGACAGGCTATTACAGTACTCACTTTCCGCATCCGCTTCCGCCTTATGTCCGTGAGGCGACCGCGCATTTTGTCCGGAAGGGAAGACATTATATAATCACCAGCGGAACGACCGGGTATTACCCGAATCCATCAGAGGTTGCTGTCGGTGACTCATGGCATGGTCCATATACGGTATTAGGAAATCCGCATGTAGACGATTCGAGTGAGACTTCATTCCATTCCCAGATTTCTTCGGTATTTAAAGTTCCGGGGAAAAAAGATCTCTATATAGCGTGCGCGGATCGGTGGCTGCCAAACAGAATGGATGTTTTGTATAAGGACTGTGAAAGAGCCTGTTCGCTTTACGCTGATCCGGATACTGCAACAAATGCTGAAAAGCAGAAAGAATTAAAGGCGCTTGCAGAAAAAATCCCGTTCCGGGAATCTCTCGGAATTGGCGTTGATACTTCTGTCGCGGACTATGTATGGCTTCCGCTGAAATTTACGGAACCTGACAAGACACATCCGCAGGGACAGGTGCTGATTGAATGGAAAGATAAGTGGTGCATTGAGGACTACGAATAAAGAGAAAATACATATTTGTTGCAGGCGGACGGGGGAAACACATATGATTTGTGGAAAGATGGATTTTCTTCCGTAGGAACGGATAATCCAATAAATCGAAATATGATACAAAAGTAAAAGTGAGTTACCGCCGGATGATATTGTGGATGAAGCGATAAAGTAATACAGTAAATATAACAAAAAGAGGAAGATGAGCTGGAGGTAAAAAATGAGTTTTGTAGATGAATGGATCAAAAGATGGCCGGGAAATATCGGACCGCTGCCCGGAGAGAATGAAGAGGCGGTCTGCCTGCAGGGAGCAGAAGAGGGGATGGTTCTTTTAAAAAATGATGGAATACTCCCGCTCTCCGACAAAAAGCTGGCGCTTTTTGGAGCAGGCGCCGTGGATACGATTATTGGAGGAATTGGAAGCGGTTCCACTGAGCCTCCCCTTAAGATTAATGTGGAAAAGGGACTTAAAGAGAGCGGATGTGAATTGACCTCCGAAAGATGGCTGCAAAAATTTGCCGCGGCCAGTAAGAAAGCCAATGACGAACTGGATATTGATGACTTTACGAGACTCTGGTGTGGGATTACGGTCCTTATTGATGAGCCGGAGATTACAGAGGAAGAAATTGTAGAGGCAAAGGCAGCGAAGACTGCTGTATATGTAATTCGAAGAAATACAGGGGAAGGCTATGACAGGAAGAATGAAAAAGGAGATTTCCTTTTATCTGATATGGAATACGAGAATCTGTCAAAGATTGCGGAAGGATTTGAACACACCGTGGTAGTTCTTAATACTTCCGTTATGGATCCGCGGTTTATAGAAGAGATCCCGGGTATCGACGCAGTAATTCTGATGAACCTGCCTGGAATGATGGCAGGGAAGGCTCTGTCAGATATTCTGTTTGGAAAAGCGAATCCGTCCGGTCGCCTGACAGATACATGGGCGCGGAGGTACGAAGACTATCCGGCTTCTGCGATTTTTTCTACAAGTGACGGAATTACGGACGAGGAAGATTATCTGGAAGATATTTACGTGGGATACCGCTATTTTGACAGCTTTAACGTAACTCCGCATTGGTGCTTTGGGTACGGTTTAAGCTATACTGAATTTTCTATGGAAACAGAGAATGTGAATGCAGACGAGCAGAAGGTTACAGTGGCTGTTCGTGTAAAGAACACAGGAAATCGTTCAGGAAAAGAAGTAGTACAGGTCTATGTGTCCGCGCCGCAGAGCGAACGGCTTCCGAAACCGTATCAGGAGCTGAGGGGCTTCGTAAAAACAAAGAAATTGAATCCGGGAGAGGAAGAAATTGTGCAAATCAGTTTTCAGACGGTATCGCTTGCCTCTTTTGATACAGAACGTTCATCTTATGTTCTGGAGAAAGGTCAGTATTTGATCCGTGTAGGAAAGAACAGCCGTGAGACGGAAATTGCGGCAGTATTGTCACTTGACGATGAGGTGATTACTGAAAAGCTGGGTAAAAAGGTACAGTGTCCAAAGGAATTGAATCTTTATAAAGCACCTGCCATCACCTATGAGCAGACGGACGCGCCTGTGCTCATGCTCAACGCTTCAAAATTTCACGCAGAAGATCACACGGCCGCAGGCACAGAATGTACCGTGACTTATATTCCGGAAGGTGCGGAGTATGAGCCGTATGTGGAGAAAAATCCGTACAGATTAAAGTATGAGACGAAAGAAAAGGTTGAAACTGTCAGAAATGTTCCGGATGCGACCTTCCCGGATGTGGCGGAAGGAAAGGTGACGATGGAAGAATTTGTAGCCTCACTGGATCAGGGAGTACTCCTTCGTCTTGTTACCGGAGTTTCCCACGAAACGCCCTATCCTGTTCCCAGCCGGATGAAGAAGAAAGCAGAACCGTTAAAAGCGATTCCTTCTTCCGGAAGGACTACCGCACAGTATGTGGAGACGCTCGGTATTCCTAATTCCTATCTCGCAGACGGTCCCGCAGGCGTGCGCGTGATCGGAAAACCGACGGCAGCCTGGGCGGTGGGAACGGTCCTTGCACAGACATGGAACACAGAACTGATGGAAAAGACCGGAGACGGGTTCGGAACAGAGATGGAGGCATATCATCAGTCCGTTATCCTTGGCCCCGGCATGAATATCCACAGAGATCCTATGGGCGGACGCAGTTTTGAGTACTATACAGAAGATCCGTTTTTGAACGGAAAGATGGCAGCGGCTTTTACGAAAGGAGTTCAAAGTCATGAAGGATGTATGGTTGCACTAAAGCATTTCGCATGCAACAGTCAGGAGACAGACCGTGGATTTTCCAGCTCAAACCTGAGCGAGCGGGCGCTTCGTGAGATTTATCTGAAAGGATTTGAAATAGTGGTAAAAGAGGCGAATCCGGGGACAATCATGACATCCTATAATAAGGTCAATGGAGTACACTCTTCGGAAAATCGGGAGCTTCTGGAAGATATTGTGCGCGGAGAATGGGGATTTCAGGGTATGTTTATGACTGACTGGCATTCCGAATCCTACAAACCGGCAGATATCCATGCAGGGAATGACATCATCATGGGAGGAATCCAGGTTGAAGCAATCGAAGAGGCACTGGAAGGATGGGAACCGGAATTTGAAACGGATGGTTCTGTAAAGCAGCGGACAGTAATCTCATATGATGGAATTAAGCAGGATATTGTCGAAGAATGGGGCTCATTCCTGCCGTGTGCAGAAGGCGCTGATATATGCAGGACAACCGTTTTGGCAGGAACAGAAGTGGGAGAAGAGGTTCAGAAATACATAGACAGTGGCATCGCCTCTGTTCGTGAAAATCCGGACGGATCAAAGAAAATTTCCTATAAAGGAATACGCCGGGGACGTCATCTGGCACTGGGCGATCTGCAGAGATGTGCAATGCACGTCCTTCGGTATCTGCTTAAATCCAGTGCATGGAAAGAGATGAAAAAGAACATGAAATGATATGAAAAGAACAACGAATATAATAAGACGGAGGAATACGAAAGTGAAAATCGGAAGGATTGAAGTGGCGGACAAAAAGACCGGTATCGGGATAGCTTCCCTTGCAAAAATGAGAGCCGGTTATGCAGAAAGAACATCTGTGGGGGAGCGGTTTTCGGTGCCGCGCGGAGACAGTAAAGAGAATGTCCCCGTGCTGATCTACAGACCTGAGAAAAAGAACGCAGAAAAGCTGCCGGTGTTCTTTAATATGCACGGCGGAGCATGGGTCGCCGGCGATGCCATGATGATGGAAAGCTTTTGCCAGCTTCTTGCAGAGAGTGTACCGGCAGTCGTTGTCAATATCAATTATCATAAGGCAGATGTGATTCCCCTTCCGGAAATGTCGGCGGAAGCCTGTGATTGTGTCAGATATTTTGCCGGACATGCGGAAGAATACGGAATTGACAACAGCAGAATGGCGATTGGCGGACACAGCGCCGGAGCGAATATCGCGGCAGGGACAGTACTTCGATTAAAGGAATGCGGGATTGATATGAAACTACAGATTCTCGTATATCCCTGTGTCGATCTTCGTCCTGAGGCAAATTGCGGATGGATGAACATGGTTATCAGCAGTGTCGTACCGGAAGGACATCTGGAAGAGTGCCATATCTCACCGATGGCGGCGGAGGATGAGCAGATAAAAGCACTTTGTCCGGCTGTTATCGTGGCATGCGGCAGGGATGATTTAAAACCTCATGCGCTTAATTATGCGAAACGGCTGATTGACAATGGAGTAAATGTATATTTCAGAGAATACGAACATGCGGAGCATGGATTTTTGGAAGTAAACCGGCCGGACTACGAGCCATCCACAGACGGACGTATCAATGCGGAACAAGGCGCTTATGCAAGAGATTGCGAGCAGTGGCTTATAAAGGTTTTAAAAAGTGAACTTTTGGAGGAAGTAAAATGACCATAAATACTGAGAAAATCATCCTGAATCAAGAACGAAATGTTACGCTTTCTGCTATGGTACAGACAGTAGGCGGAGCGTGGGGATTTACAGAACGTCCGGCCGTTATGGTCATTCCGGGCGGCGGTTATGCCATGTGTTCTGACTGGGAAGCGGAAATCGTAGCATATCCCTATCTGGCAGCCGGATTTCATGCGTTCGTTCTGCGCTATTCCGTAGGAGAGCACAGAGCATGGCCGAATCCTCTGGACGACTATGAGCAGGCGATGGAGTATATTGAAACTCATGCAGAAGAGTGGGGCGTACTCACAGACAAGATCGCTGTTATCGGATTTTCCGCAGGAGGTCACCTGGCGGCATGTGCCGCAACGATGGCGAAGCATCGTCCGGCTGCTGCAATCCTTGGATACGCCGCGCTGAAGCAGGAGATTACGGATGCATGTCAGCCGGGTGGAATCGCGCCTGCTCCAATAGATCATGTCGATGCAGAGACTCCGCCTTGCTTTTTGACAGCTTGCCGGGATGACAGTGTGGTTCCGATTTCTAACACAGTGGATTTCATGACGGTGCTGGATAAATATTCCATCACCTATGAGTGCCACATCTATCCATTTGGTGAACACGGTTTTTCAACCGGAGAAGTGTCAGACATCGGACTGGGACAGGGCTGCAGCCGGATCCCTCAGTGGGTTCCGAATTCCGTCGGGTTTCTCTGGGATATCTTTGGACGGCTTACTCCGAAAGGAATGGGAGCCCCTGCTTGTCAGACCAAGATAAATGGAGACGCTGAACCGGTTCTGTCAGTGAGATGTTCGATCCGCCATCTCAGGAAGTTTGTTACAGAGGTCAAGGAGCTTACTCCCGTACTCAATGCTATTGACGCTTATTCCAGCGGCATCTTTAAAGAATCTGGGAAAGTGATAGCAGATCAATTTAATTTGGGATTCCTTATGGAGGCGCTTGGCAGGACAAAGGAAGAGATTGAAGATTTAGACAAGCTGCTCAGACAAGTTCCAAATCAAATAGATAAATAACAAGCGAGAAAGGAGATTATGATGAAAAAATTATTTGGGAAAAAAGAAATCAATATGGCGTCAGATGCAAAGGTAGGATGGGGCGAGCATCTCGCCTATGGCGTCGGAAATGCAGCAAACGACGTATCCGGAACTATGATCGGAAACTACATTTTAATCTATTATACGATGGTTCTGGGGATGGATGTGCTGCTTGCCACCAGTGTACTGGCTGCATCCAGAATGATGGATGGATTATCTGATCTGATCATGGGACGCATTATTGACCGTACGCAGACCAAGATTGGAAAAGCGAAACCATGGTATTTTCGGTTCATTCTGCCTATGGTGATCTCCATGCTTCTCGTCTTTAATGTGCCTCATAGCATCGGGAGGGCAGGTCAGGTGATTTATATGTTTCTCACCTATAATTTGGTGACCACAATCTGCGGTACAGCCCTTGGGATTTCCTTTACGTCATTAAATGGTCTGATGACTACTAACCAGATCTCAAGAGGAAGAAACGGCGTTGTGGCAAGAATATTCAGTCTGGTAACTGGTATTTTTGCCAGCAACACGATTTTCCGTTTTGCAAGGTTCTTTGGCGGCGGAGATGAATATAGTCAGAAAGGATGGAGTATGGCTATGATTGTTTACGCGGTTGTCTTTGTCTGCCTGACATTGATTCATCACTTTTTTACACATGAACGTGTAAATCAGGTGAGAAATGAAAATGAGATCACAGATAAAACACTCCGCTCTGTGACAGGGGAGAAAATTAGCGCGGGTAAATCACTGCTGTCTCTTATTAAAAATAAATTCTGGGTAACTACTTTGGTTGTGTGCGTATTTATTGCCATATTACTGACGATAAATACTACTATGGCGGTATATTTTTCTCAGTATATTATGAATGATCTGGATGCTCAGGGCATAATTGTATCTCTTATAAGTCTGACGGCGATTCCTGGTACGCTTATCAGTCTTCCCCTTATGACCAGACTGGGAAAGCGAAATGTTATGCTTGTAGGGCTGGGAATAAACCTGATCGGCTGCCTGTTGCCTGTGTTCTCTATGAATACTATGGTTATCTACATAGGCAGTATTATTAAAGGCTTAGGATACGGAATTACAGCAGGTCCCACGGGCAGTATTATCCAGGATACGCTTACTTACGGTGAGTGGAAGAACGGCTTCAGTAATATGGGGATGGGTAACGCGGCAAATTCTTTTGCTATGAAAGCGAGCGGAAGTCTTGGGACGATTATTGTTGGTTTTATGCTCAGCATATCGGGCTTTGTGGAGCAGTCACTGGTTCAGTCTCAGCAAACGTTGAATATGATTAGCTTCGGATATATCTGGATGCCGGCGCTTATGGCGATTACCTGCATTATTATAATGCTGTTTTATACCTTGGATAAGATTTATCCACAAATTGAGGCAGATCTGAAAGAGGGTAAATATGCTCCCGGTGTTCAAAAGGAAGCCGCTGTAATTGCGGATGAGGAAAAAGGTGACAAACATTATGAAAACTAAATTTGATCGAAGAGCAAGATTTATCCAGAATACAGCCTGTAGGAAGTATTTTAAGTGTAAACCAAATTCTTTTGACGCACAGTCGGAAGCCGTGGATATTGTAAGAGAGGATGGCGTGCGTGTGATTACGGATATTCCTTATGGAACGAAGTACCCGAATAGTTTTTTGGATATTTATCTCCCGAAGAAAGAATGGATGGAGAGCGCAGGAGAAAACGGAGTACCTGTGTTCGTCTACTTTCACGGCGGCGGATTCCTTTTTGGGAACCGCCGCATGGGAGATCCGCTGACTAAGGACCCCACCGGCATGAGGGAATGGTTCGGATATTTTTTAGACAAAGGGATCGGAGTAGTCAGTGCAAGCTACGCCTTTGCTCCGGAATACAGATTCCCTGTTCAGATTAAACAGGTAGATCAGGTATTGGGATTTTTAGGCGGGCATGGGAAAGAGTATGGATTGGATTCTGACCAGATGCTACTGGGAGGCGGAAGTGCTGGGGCGGACATGACTGAAATATATGGACTGGTGATTTCCGACAGTTCCTATGCTGCCCAATTTCCTTTTGTACCGACAGTCCGGCGTGAGCAGATAAAAGGTCTTATTATCGATGAAGCTGCCCTGTGCTTTCATACATTTAAAAACCCAAAGGGGATGGATACGATGTTGGGATGCTGGGTGGGAGAGGAAGATTTCCTACATGGTCCGAATTCCATCCTCTGTGATGTGCCGGAACATATTGCGGACAGTTATATTCCAACTTTTGTTACCGGAAGCACTGCGGATCATTTCTTTATCCAGTCCGCCTTGAAACTGAAGGTCAGGCTGGATGAAATTGGCGTTCGCTGTGACCTGTATTATCCCCCCCTTTCTATGGGGGAGTTTGGTCATGGCTTTCTTTCTCAGGCTGAAACTCCGGCAGGTAAAGCAGGAAATGAAAAGATGATAAGATTTATAGATGCCGTGTTAGGAAAATAGGTTGAACTATCCAATATATTCGGCGGATAAGGAGGAATTATATCATGCTTAGAGAAAATTTTAATGATAACTGGAAGGTCTGCAAGAGTGTTGCTGCTCTGGATGCACTTTTTTATCCGGAGAAAGTGCAGGAACCCAAACCCGTGAAACTGCCCCATGACGCCATGATATGCTCAGAGCGAAGCCCGGAGTATCCAACGGCAGGCGGAGGCGCCTTTTTCAAAGCAGAGAATCTGGAATATACCAAAACTTTTTTTGTTCCAAAGGAAGACCAGGGTAAAGTCATCTTTCTGGAATTCGAGGGCGTGATGCAGTATGCATTCGTCTGGGTGAACGGAGGATTCGCGGGGCAGCATCCCTATGCCTATTCCAATTTTTATGTGAACATCACAGATTTTCTCCGTTTTGGAGAAGAGAATACGGTTAAAGTAATCGCCAAAAATGGAGCACAGCCCAATTCCAGGTGGTATTCCGGCGGCGGGATCTACCGCAATGTGAAAATTATAAAGGGAGAGCCTCTGCATATCTCCATGGATGGAGTGATGATATCTACCCCGATTGCTGAATCCGATCGGGCAGTTGTGGAGGTTCGGGCAAAGATAGAAAATGAGAATCTTGGATTTCGATGCGGATGGCTGAAAACCGTGATCCGGGATGAAGATGGTGCGGAAGTGGCGAAAGAGCGCACGAAATTTCATGTTTTTTCTGAGGGAACACTCACGGTACAGCAGCGAATCTATGTAAAGAATCCTAAGCTGTGGAACCTTGACGCCCCGTATCTGTATACCTGTGAGAGTATCCTGGAATCGGAGGAAATCAGAGATAAGACAGCGGTCTCGTTTGGAATCCGTTCGTTGACTTTGGACCCGGAACGGGGACTGCAGCTCAATGGAAGAACGGTCAAGCTGAAAGGCGGCTGTATCCATCACGACAATGGGATGTTGGGGGCCGCTGCGTTTGAAGATGCGGAACTGCGCCGGGCAAGGCTGCATAAAAAGGCAGGCTACAATGCCCTGCGCTCCGCCCACTATCCGATGTCGAAAGCAATGCTGGACGCCTGCGATCGGACAGGACTGTTGGTCATGGATGAGTTTACAGATGTATGGACGAGCTGTAAATGTGATTTTGACTACGGTTTCAGCTTTGCTGAGTGGTGGGAGCGGGATGTAGAACAGATGGTGTACAAGGATTATAACCATCCCTGCGTAGTACTGTATTCCATTGGCAACGAGATACCGGAAGCCGGCTCTCCTACAGATGCGTCATGGGGGAGAAAAATCGCGGAAAAAATACGGTCCATCGACAAGACCCGGTATATTACCAATGCGCTCAATCTTCCGGGAGCAATACTGGATGTAGTTGTGCCTATGATGAGAGCGCAGAAACCGGAAAGCGCAGGTGCGAAGAGCGGCGAGATCAATCAGGTATCCAAAGATATGCAGCAGGATATGCGCTCATGGATTTTAAACAGCGATATCCTGCAGGAGCGGATTGAAGAATCCTGCGGCGTGTTGGATGTGATAGGATATAATTATACGACAGAGCGATATGAAAACGAACCGAAACTATCCCCGAACCGGATCGTGGTAGGTTCGGAGACTTCTCCGGCGGCTTTGGCAGAAAACTGGGAACTGGTGGAAAAGCATGGATATCTCATTGGGGATTTCAGCTGGACTTCATGGGATTATCTGGGTGAAGTAGGAATTGGTCATTTCGGATACGAAGATGATAAGATAGACAGATTTTACGGGGATTATCCGTGGATTGCCGCATATAGCGGAGATTTCGATCTGACAGGTTTCAGGCGTCCCATATCTTATTGGAGGGAAATCATATGGGGAGGAAGAAATCATACGCCGTATATCGCGGTACAGCGGCCGGGGCGTTATGGCCAGAAGCCGGCTGACGGCAATCATATCTGGACGGATTCTATCTCTTCATGGACATGGCCCGGATATGAGGGGCATCCGATCATAGCTGAAGTCTATTCGGACGCCGAGGAGGCGGAACTTTTTATCAACGGTATCTCTCAGGGAAGAAAACCTGTAGGAGACGAGTTCAAAAAGTTCTACTGCCAGTGGGATACCGTGTATGAAACAGGTGAAGTGGAGGCGGTAACTTATATCGGAGGGAAAGAGACCGGACGCTTCCGTCTGAAAACTGCCGGTACACCGCGTTTGCGGGTTGAAAAAGAAAGTGAGAGCCTCCGTGCCGGCACGAATGACCTGTGCTTTATTAATATTGAACTGGCCGATGAAAATGGTATCTTGAATACCGCTGTCCAGAAAGATGTTACAGTTTCACTGACAGGGGCAGGCATCCTGCAGGCCAGCGGCTCGGCAGATCCGAGAACCGAGGAAAATTATTATGACACGACTCATAAGACCTTTTATGGACGCGTACTGGCAGTGGTACGTGCAGGAGAGGAAAAGGGAACTGCAAGACTGACTGTATCGGCAGAAGGAATGGACAGTGTCGTTGTAGAGATACCTGTAGTCTGAAAAATAAGACATGCGGAAGGAGATTTTGAAAATGACAAACGACGCAACTTTTGAATTAATGGCAAAAGCGCAGGGAACCTCGGATGCGGATTTGTACTGTTAAAAAGGAGGAGAAGCATGTTAAAAACAATCAATGAGTGTTTAAATGGAATGGAAGAAAACTATATTCTTCCATTTCTATGGCTCCATGAAGAAGACGAAGCCACATTAAGATCCTATATGACAGCAATCCATGAAGCCAATATCAGGGCAGTTTGCTTAGAATCCAGACCTCATCCTGATTTTCTGGGGCCAAAGTGGTGGCAGGATCTTGATATCATTCTGGATGAGGCAAAAAAACGGAATATGAAGGTGTGGATATTGGACGACCAGCATTTCCCCACTGGAGCAGCTGCCGGAGCAGTAAAGACAGCACCGGCAGAACTTCACAAACAATATCTTGCCTGCAATATGACGGATATTTTCGGACCTCAGCGAAGGGTTCGGCTTGATATAGGTAAACTGGCATCGACGCCGCAAAATCCTATCGCACCTCAGCCGCTGGACTATGATGATGATTGTCTGCTGGCAATTGTTGCCGCCCGTCTGGACGGCGGTATAGGCAACGGTCCAGATCATGTGGAAGAGGCAGTCGTCCTGACAGGCAAGATTGAAGAGGGATATCTCATCTGGGACGTGCCGGCGGGAATGTGGAGAGTATTTGCGTTCTATGTTACCCACAACGGCGCATCTCCTGATTACATCAATCTTGTAGCTCTGGATTCTTGTAAAATACTTTTGGATACGGTATACGAAGCTCATTACGCGCGCTATGCGGATGAATTCGGAAAAACAATCGCCGGATTTTTCTCAGATGAGCCTTTCCTCGGAAATCTTTCCGGAAATGCGCAGGGATGCATCGTAGGAAAAACAAGAATGCCGCTTCCATGGAGTAAAGAAATGGAAACAGCATTAAAAGAACTCTGGGGAGAAAACTATCCAGTAAATCTTCCCGCACTTTGGGGAGAGATGGGAACCGCAGAGGAAACCGCAGATATCCGGAATACATTTATGAACGCACTTACAGATCTGGTAAAGAAAAGTTTCAGCGAGCAGATCGGGAACTGGTGCAGAGATCACAGTGTGGAATATATCGGTCACATTATCGAAGATAATAATGCTTCCGAGGGATTAGGCGCCAGCGTAGGACATTACTTCCGGGGACTTTGGGGTCAGGATATGGCAGGAATCGACGATATCGGCGCGCAGATTACCGCTGGCGGCGCAAATGTGGAGCATATATCTATTGCTGGTTCCGGAGACGGAGAATTTTATCATCATGTTCTGGGGAAACTCGGTTCGTCCCTGGCGCATATTGACCCTAAGAAGAAGGACCGCTGTGTATGCGAGTGTTTTGGCGCGTATGGCTGGACAGAAGGAACTCAGACCATGAAGTATATTGCGGATCACCTTCTTGCTGACGGTGTGAATCATTTTGTACCTCATGCTTTTTCCGCAAAGGCATTTCCAGATTTTGACTGTCCGCCCCACTTCTATGCGGGAGGAGAGGATATCCTGTTCCCTGCTTTCGGAAAACTGATGGCGTATATGAACCGTACCGCGCATATTTTGTCTGCTTATCAGCATACTGCCCCTGTTGCCGTCCTCTATCATGCGGAAGCTGCATGGAGCGGTCAGCGTTGGATGAAGATGCAGAAGTGCGCACGGATTCTACGGGAACACCAGATTGATTTTGATATTCTTCCATCAGAAGTGTTAGAATTGAAAGACAAGATTTTAACAGTGAATGGAAGGCAGTATAAAGCTCTTGTGATTCCGGGATGCGAATATTTGGGAGAGAAAGCAGCAGCATTCTGTAAAAAGGCAAAAGCAGTTGATTTCCCAGTATATTTTTCGGATTTTGCTCCAAAGAATGTTCAGGGAACGACAGTAGGACTTTTGGATTTGGCAGATATACTAGCCGATATGACAGATGTAACACTTACTCCGTTCCATACGGATATCCGGATTTATCACGGGATTAAAAAAGGAGAAGGACATGTCTATTTTTTGTTCAATGAGTCTACATGGTCGTCCTTTGAAGGAAGATTAAAAGTCAAAGCTGATGGAAAATGCTATAGATACGATCCTATGGAAAACAGAATCTTCCGACGTAAACTGGCGGGAGGCAGTATACCGGTACGATTAAATCCAATGGAGAGTGCGCTGTTTATAGTGACAGATGCAGAAATAGAGGCAACAGAAGAACTTCCAGAGATGACAGGAACTGCTTTGCTGAACGGAAAATGGACGATTTCCCTTAAAGAAAACGGAGAATTTGTTCCCTATGAGGTTACGGAACGTCTGGACGGTATCATGAAGGACGGATGGTCAGGAACCATCTGTTATGAGTATCAGATTCCGGGGGGAACGCTTCCGGGAGATGCAGACTATATTATGCTAAAGCTCCCGCAAGTCAGAGAGACAGCAGAAGTATGGTGTAATGGGAAATATGTGGGAAATGCGATAGCCGCACCATTTTGTTTTGAACTGACTCATGCATGGAAGAAGGGAAAGAACCTTTTGCGTATTGAAGTGACTTCTACTATGGAACACAAGGTAAAGGCTGCAAGCGGCGGAAAAGATTGGTTTATATCAATGCAGAAAGTATGGTACGGATATGGCATGAGTGATATTCCTGTGCTGGAGTATTGTAAAAAAGAAGAAAAAGTATAACAAGAATTTTATTAAGACTAAGAAGATGCTATTTCTTTGCAAGAGGGGATAGCATCTTTTAGTTTTAATATCATGTGAATAGCGATTATTGTTTGTTGAAGTATCATTTTTGGCAGAACAATTATGACAGGAATCCTCCCGATTGCAAAGTATTACAGTGGCTCTGAATTGAATATGTTTACGGAGTATACTATGGCAACAGAAGAGAAGTTCTCCAAATATTTCGGGTTTACGGAGGAAGAGACAGATGAACTTTATGAAAAGTATCTGAAAGGTACAGAAAAACCGCACCTGACAAGAGAAGGATTAAAGAGCTGGTATGACGGGTATTATTCAAAAACAGGAATTAGGTTGTATAATCCTCGTTCCGTTGTCACATCCTTAAAGAACAATAACTTTGGTAATTACTGGACCAGTTCCGGACCATATGATGAAATTTATTACTATATCGAGCATAATGTGGCAGAAGTCCGTGATGACCTGGCATTAATAGAAACGTTTGACCATTTATTTGAAGATGAAAAGAATTCGGTTTCTGTCAGTAGCAGTATAGGTATCGCTATTTTTCCAGACAATGGTGAAACATTCAAAAATCTATATTCAAATGCAGACAGAGCACTTTATCAAGTGAAAAAATTAGGCAAGAACAATTATATGCTGTATGATGATATTTCGTCAGAGAGTGGGCTGGATAACAAATACTTTACGCCACGAACAAAAATTGAATCAGAGAATAATTCTGCCTGTCTTTCCGGTGATTTACTGGGTTATGTTTTTGAAATCCTGTATGACTCGGAAGACTTTGATAAATCTGTAAACGATGTTTTGGAGATTATCGGGAAAAAGTTCGATGTCAGCCGGGCATATATATTTGAAAATTCAGAGGATAATCTCTATACATCGAATACATATGAATGGCGCAGTGAGGGAGTTACATCAGAAATTGCAAATCTGCAGAATCTCAGCTTTAGCGAGCATGGAAATTATAAAGACCTCTTTAAAGATAATACAGTTTTTTACTGCAGGGACATCCGTACATTAAATCCCGGACAGGCAGAAATCTTAGCAGCACAGGGTATCCGATCCACGCTGCAGTGTGCAATAATAGAGAATAAAACATTCACTGGAATGATTGGATTTGACGAATGTACGGGGCTGCGATTATGGACTCAGGAAGAAATCAGCCTTCTTATTATATTATCACGACTGATATCTCTCTTTCTACAGAAAAAGAAGATGGGCCAAATGGAAGACAAAATTGCGCATTACCAAAATATATTAGCGAATTAAAAGAGTCAAACTGAGAAGGCGCATTAGCGTCTTCTTTTATTTGCCAGAAACACGATACTGATGGTATACTGGACATGTATACTTATTATGCTGTACAAGATAACTTTGGGTGGTTATATTTATATATGTTATAAGGCAAGGAAGACAATAACTAAAGCCCAGTTTTTATGAGGAGGGCCAGGTATGAAAAACAATAAAAATAAAGATGAAAATTCAAATAATAATTTAGCAATAGGAATAAGTTTAGGACTGTTATTTGGGCTCTTGTGGGATAATTTGGCATTAGGTTTGGCTTTGGGAGTTGCAATTGGTTCATTGTCTAAATCCTATAAAAAGAAATAGTAAGATTCCAGTTACCAAAGAGAAAAATCAGAATTTTGTGGAGGAGTATATTATGAATGAATTGCAGAAAAGATTTTTTGAACATTTAGCCAATATACAAGAAAGCTGTGTTGAAATTTGCATGATACAGCATAAGTGTGATGATAAAACGACTAAAAGTATGCTGTATGATGTTACTTATGAGGCAATTACACAAATCATGGTAATGATTGACGGCTATTCCACTTTTAGCGAAAATAAACACGATATTGTCAATACAGTAACTGGGGAACATCTAAAAGAAAATCCTTCTATCGAGTTACATGACCAAACGGAGGAATTTCTAAAATATGAGTAGTAACAATTTCAGTTTGTCAAACTGGAAAATTAGAAGTTGTATAGGGAATAAGATATGAAGAAAAGTGTTTTGATAAGTAATATTATATTATTAATTTGGTATTTTCTTGCAATGGTCGGTGTGAAAATAGGGGCTAAATATTTAGTTGAGGGTGCTTTTAAAGATGAATGGATATTTATGATAATCCCTATTATCACTTTATAACCTACTTCAAAGATTGCATTCAACTTGTGAGTATAAATGGAAGATATGTTCCTGATGTTTATCATATTGTACTGCATATTTTGATAATTGTAGCATTTGTTTTTACCATTAGATTTCGTAAAAATGTAGATTGAAATAATACATAACCTCCAGTTTGTTAAACTGGAAAATTAGAAGTTTTAGGGCTGAATAAATTGAAAGGTAATTATTGTTATGGAAAAGACGGAATTGAATTTTGTGTGTACCGGAATGAAAACGGGTAAAAAAATCCCGATAGAATATACTGGGCGTGGACAAAACATATCACCAGAGTTTATTATTAAAAATTTGTTGCCCAATGCCAAAACGTTAGCCATTACGTTAGAGGATTTAACACATCCAATAAAAAAATTCACCCATTGGATTATTTGGAATATTCCCGCAACTGATAAAATCGAGAAAGGAATTCCAGCGGGTAAGAAAGTGTTGGGAAATGCAGTTCAAGGGGTTGGATATGGTTTCCATCAATATGCTGGGCCTAAACCTCCGAAAGGGAAAAAGCATATCTACCTCTTTACTATCTATGCTTTGGATTGTGAATTAAATATAAGTGCCAATTCTATGAAAGGAACTTTTTTAAGAAGGGCAAAAGGTCATATTATTCAAAGCGGAAATGTAATAGGTGAATTTGAGTAGCACACCGACAGATGATTTTTGGGATGATAATATCGAAGGGAAAGAATTGCGGGAAGTCCGATATATCTACAAATAATTTGTTGGAGGAGATGCGTGAAAATATATAATGTAGGAAACAGAGTCATGAATACATATCTTTACCAGATTAAAGATGGGTTTATAATGATTGATACAGGCTATGAAAATAATTATACAAAATGTACTTCGTCTATGAAACGAAAAGGAATTTCTTGGGCTGATAGAGTAAATACAATTCTTTGTGGGAATATTTACAGGAAGAACTAAAACAATTATTATTGAATATTAAAAAGGTTAATTAGGGGATGTGTAAAAGAGCTATGGATTCAATAGGTTCTTCAACGAGATTATTATGGTTTTTTGTCTTTATTATGGGTGTGCCGGTTATATTGTTGATTTGCTCGATGTTGCTCTGGTCTTATAACAGATTTAAACATTTGGCATTTATATCATATATTGCAGAAGTTATTTTGACGATATTTATAATTTACATAAGTATTTCAAATATTGTTTCACGCCTTCCGTGGAATGAAGTAATATATTACCGGTATGTAGGAAATAGCATTTTAATTATTATGAGTGTTTTATCCACAATTGGCAGTCTGTTCTTTTTTCGTAGATATAAGAAAATCAGTAACATTTTTATGAATATTTCTTCACTGCTGGTAGTCATTGTGTGGGTCATAATAATAGATACAGCTAATATGTAAAGTTTAGCTTATGATAGAAAAAATAAAATTCGGAGTAAAGAATGGAACTAACATATAGAAAAGCGATAAAAGATGATTCGGATTTACTGATTGATATTTATAACGCTTCATTTTATGATGAATTATATCCGGTATGGTGAATGTCCTGGTTATGGAAAAACAAAAGAAGAAATGGAATAGGCACGCAGGCATTTCAATATATGTTATCTGTTTGTCCTGACTGGAAAACGTAGAAGTTGTAAATTTTTATATGAATCGTAAAATTACAGCTTTTAATGGGGGAATTAGATGTTGCAGGAGAATACCAAAATGATTGCTCTAATTGTAGCTTATTCTCAAAATCGTATCATTGGAAATCAGGGAATAATTCCTTGGAAAATCAAAGGAGAGCAGAAAAGATTTAAGGAACTGACCACGGGTAACGTGGTAGTTATGGGTAGACGCTCATATGAGGAAATTGGTAAGCCTTTGCCAAACAGAATGACGATAGTAGTATCCAGAACCCGTAAATTTGAAGGTGAGAACTGCTATACTGTATCGTCTCTAAAGGACGCTATTGAGTTAGCCGGAGAGAAGGACGTGTATATTTCCGGTGGAGCAAAGCTGTATGAAGAAGCCATTCCCATTGTGAAAAAAATGTATGTTACTGAAATTGAAAAAGTAATTGACGGCGATACGTACTTTCCTGATTTTGATGAGAACAGTTTTATTAAAGAAATCAACGAAAGAATTGAAACTGATATATCATATTCATATGTAACGTACACAAGAAAATCATAATAATTGGAGATTATAGTACAACTTGCAAGACAAACAATAGGAGGGACATATCATAAGCGAAATAATGAAATTTGCCAACAGAGAAGAATTCCGTGAATGGCTCAGTGAGCATTGTTTATCAAATGATGGTATTTGGCTTTTATTCGGCAAGACTGGCGGACCGAAAACTGTAAAAGCGGGAGAAGCTCTGGAAGAAGCTCTCTGTTTTGGCTGGATTGATGGACTGATGGAAAGGATTGACGATAAGACTTACAAGAAGTTTTTTTCTCTGCGAAGAAAGAACAGTAAATGGTCAGAGAAAAACAAGACGCTGGTGAAGAAACTGGAGGAACAGGGGCTTATGACGGACTTTGGCAGGAAAAAGATAGATGAAGCCAAAAAGAACGGTCAGTGGGATACTTCAAACCCTTTGGCAGTCATTACAGAGGAACAGATAGAATGTCTGTCTAAGCTGCTGGAAGGGCACGAACCCGCTTACACAAATTTTCAAGCTATGTCGCCATCCGTAAAAAAGACTTATACGCGGGCATATCTTGATGCAAAGACAGACGCTGGACGGAAAAAACGAATTGTCTGGATGGTGGACAGGCTCAATAAAAATTTGAAACCAATGTAAGCAATGAAAAATGAATCACTATGGAAGAATTAAAATCTATTATGAAAGTATGAATTTATGGAGGAAAAAAATTATGGATTTAAGTAAATTTCAGTGGATGAGAGAACCCCTTGATTATGAAATCATTGACTGCAGAGTAGAAATTACTACAAAACCACATACTGATTTGTGGCAGAGAACATACTATCATTTTCAAAACGATAATGCACCAGTATTTCAAATGGAAACAGATGAAAAGTTCTTCAGTTTTGTGGTCAGGACGGAATTTGATGATAGTCATCACAGGTTTGACCAATGTGGAATTGTAATGTACTTAGACAGCGAAAATTGGTTGAAAGCTTCTATAGAATATGAAAATGAAGATTTTCAACACTTGGGCAGTGTGGTTACAAATCATGGATATTCCGATTGGGCGACTACAGAAATCAACACTGACATAAAGTCAATGTGGTATCGGTTTAGCCGAAGAGAAGATGACTATTGTATAGAATGTTCAGAGGATGGAGTTGTATATAAACAGATGAGAATTTGCCATATACACAAAGGAAATGGAACTATAAAGTTTGGCATTTATGCTTGTTCTCCCGAAGAATCATCATTCAAGGCAATTTTCTCTAATATGGAAATTACAGAATGCATGTGGAAAGCACATGACGGTCAACAGCCTGATGAGTAGACCGCTTTCTGTTAGTCTAAAAAAGCGAGGTCTGTAAAATGAATATAATAGAAGCAGTACATGAGTTATATTGGAATAATGATATAAATTGTGCAAGAACCATTTTGATTTGCCTGGGAAAACTCTTTAAAATTGAATATAATGCACAAACACTTCATTCGGCTATTGGTTTGCATGGCGCTGGAGGATTCCGAGCGCAGTGCGGGCTGGTTGAAGGCGGATTAATGTTTATTGGAATCTATTATAGCCAGCTTGGCAAAACTGAGGAAACAATTGTGTCCGTCTGCTACGATTATGCAGAAGCATTTAAGCAGCGCTTTGGTTCATTAAGCTGTTACCATTTACGTCCTGATGGATTTACTGAAAACGCCCCACCGCATATGTGTGAAAAATTGACTTGTGAGGCAGTATCATTCGCATACGAGTTTATTAAAAAACAGCCGTGACATCATGTTACGGCTGTTAATCATCATAATAATACAAAAACAATAAATAGAATAATCAATGCTATTATAATTATAATCAAAAAAGAAAGAGCTACTAATTTCCCGATTTTTTTTGCCTGGGCACGCCCTTCTGCCTCTAAGTTATCCAGAAACGCATTTAACTCATCAAGTGTCTGCTGTCCAAATTCCTCTGCAATCCAGTTGGGATTGTATTTGCTGTTGTTTTTGTCGTAGGAATAGCTTACAGAAATCTCAACAGAATTTTTTGTGAATTCTCCAGCATTATTGTATTTTCTATAATCGTAGTAGACAGTAAAAAATGAAAGTACAGGGATCAATGATACAAAATCCTCTTTTATATGCAGAAAATAGATATCAAGATTTTCAATTACAGTAAGAGGTTTCGTAATCTGTGCTATCTGTGCATCTTCATCATAAATGGAGACAATATTCTTTTTTCCCTTATCAATGCTGTATCCCCAATAAACTTTTCCCATATGCTCGATGCAGAATTTTCTTTCAAACATTCCATTCTGCATTGTATAAAAAGTGCCTTCTTTGCCGTCTTTTCCTATGATTTCGAACTGTCCAAATTTCTGTTCTTTTGAAATCAGGTATTTAAACGGTATACTTTCTTCCAGAGCATTGTCTATAATACTATACCTTGTCGTGTACAGAGTGGTTCCGTTTACGTCAGAAAAGACCAGTTTACGAACATTCTCCATATTAAAGGGCGCTGAGATTTTCAGCCATGGGGCTTTTGCGTTAAACAGTACCTGACCATTTGAAGATACTTCGAATATGTTTTCAAAATTGGATTTTGTCTGTTGTATTTTTACAAGCATATTTTTTCCTCTATTCTTAAAAATGTATATATATTATATCAGAGTTTTTCATGAAATCCAATTTAAGATTGTAACCTTAAATAACAGTTATAAATAAGAATGAAGCTTGTTAGATGTAGATTACTTTGATATACACTTCCTTTCAGGGCCGAAAAAACGTCATGAAATCGAGATTGACCATAATTATTTACTTGAAGTTCTTTCTGAAACTTCGTATAATTGAACAAGCATGTAAAGTTATGCAGATTGACTTCCACAGTAATAGCAATGGACTTAAAGTGCTACATACTGTATTGCGCGCTGTTGCAATTTAATATCAAACAGTATCAACCAGTTGCAATTTGAAAGAAGTGTTGCAAAACAGGTGAAATCCTGCAATATTAACAAAATACAAGGAGAAATAATGAGAAAACTAGCTTTAAGTGATGAGATATTACTAAAAATTGAAAAACCGGCCCGCTATATTGGGAATGAGGTGAATTCGGTAAATAAGGACGTAAGTAAGGTGGACGTGCGGTTTGCTATGTGCTTCCCGGACGTCTATGAAATCGGGATGTCCCATCTGGGTATCCAGATCCTGTATGATATGTTCAACAGGCGGGAGGATGTATGGTGTGAACGTGTGTATTCCCCCTGGCTTGATCTGGACAAGGTGATGAGAGAAGAAAAGATTCCTCTGTTTGCGCTGGAATCACAGGATCCGGTTAAGGATTTTGACTTTTTAGGTATTACGATCCAATATGAGATGTGCTATACAAATATCCTGCAGATTCTGGAACTGAGCCAGATTCCTATTCATGCAAAGGACAGGACATGGGAGCATCCGGTTGTGATTGGCGGCGGCCCGTGTACTTATAATCCGGAACCACTGGCAGAATTTTTTGACATCTTTTATATTGGGGAAGGCGAAACTGTTTACGATGAGCTTCTTGATCTGTATAAGGCAAGCCGCGCCAGAGGTGACAGCCGCGAGGAGTTTCTTGTAAAGGCGGCAAATATCGAAGGGCTCTATGTTCCAATGTTCTACGAGGCAAAATATCATGAAGATGGGACTTTGAAATCATTTGGCTCTGTCAGGGAAGGTATTCCTTCTATAATAAAGAAACAGGTCGTAATGGATATGACAAAAGCCGTGTATCCGGAAGCACCGATCGTTCCCTTCATAAAAGCAACGCAGGACAGAGTTGTTCTGGAGATCCAGAGGGGTTGTATACGTGGATGCAGGTTCTGCCAGGCCGGAATGCTGTACCGCCCTACCCGTGAGAGGGACGTCGATACCCTGAAAGAATATGCCAAAGTTATGCTGAAGAATACAGGTCATGAAGAGATTTCACTCAGTTCTTTGAGTTCCAGCGATTACTCTCAGTTGAAGGAACTGGTTGACTTTTTAATCGAAGAGTTTAAGGGGGAGGGCGTAAATATTTCATTGCCTTCACTGCGTATCGATGCCTTTTCACTTGACGTTATGAGCCAGGTGCAGGACATCCGGAGGAGCAGCCTTACGTTTGCTCCCGAGGCAGGTTCCCAGCGTCTACGCGATGTTATTAATAAGGGCCTTACGGAGGAAATCATTCTGGATGGCGCGGGACAGGCTTTTGAAGGCGGGTGGTCTAAAGTAAAGCTGTATTTTATGCTTGGACTCCCGACAGAGACAGAGGAAGACATGAAGCAGATTGCCCGCCTTGCAGATAAGATTGCCCGCCGGTATTATGAGATTCCGAAAGAAGAAAGGCATGGAAAGTGCCAGATCACGGCAAGTTCGTCATTCTTCGTACCGAAACCGTTCACACCTTTCCAGTGGGCATCCATGTGTACAAGTGAAGAATATATTCACAGGGCTTACGTTGTGAAGCATGAATTTCAGGAACAGCTGAACCGGAAGAGTCTGAAGTATAACTGGCATGAAGCGGATGTAACGGTGCTGGAAGGTGTATTCGCCCGCGGGGACAGGAAGGTCGGGAAAGTGATCGAGGAGGCATACCGGCTGGGCTGCCTTTATGATTCGTGGACGGAATCCTTTCACAATGAACCCTGGATGGAGGCGTTCGACAATATGGGGGTAGATATTGAATTCTATACAACCCGGAAAAGAGAGCTGGATGAACTGCTGCCCTGGGACTTCATTGATATTGGAGTCAGCAAGCAGTTTTTGAAAAAGGAGTGGGAGCGGGCTGAATCAGGAACTGTTACACCGAACTGCCGGATGCAGTGTTCTGGCTGCGGGGCCGCACAATTTGGAGGGGGTGTCTGCTATGAAGGCAAGAATTAAATTTAAAAAATATGGGGCTTTGAGATTCATTGGACACCTTGATGTAATGAGGTTCTTTCAGAAGGCGATGAGGCGGGCCGGGATTCCGATTGCGTTCACAGGCGGATACAGCCCGCATATGATCATGTCGTTTGCAAGCCCGTTGGGAATCGGACTTTCCAGTGACGGAGAATATTTTGATATTGAATTAAAAGAGCCCATATCCAGCCATGATGCTGTCAGACAGCTGAATCAAGTGATGGTAGATGGAATGGAAGTGGTCAGTTTCCGGCAGATTGCCGAAGAAAAGAAGATGACCGGTATGGCAATCGTAGCAGCAGCCGATTACCGGACAAGACTCACCAAGGGGACACTTCCGGATGACTGGAGGGAAAAGATAGCAGCATTTATGGAACAGCCGGAAATCTGTATCATGAAACAGACGAAGCGCAGTGAGAAGGAAGTGGATATCAAACCGTTGATCTACCGGCTGGAAGCGGAGGGCGATTCTGTTTATATGCAGGTCGCATCGGGCAGTGTGGAAAACCTGAAACCGGGACTTGTAATGGAAGCTTTCTGTGGCTTCCTGGGAATAGATCCGGCTGAGACAGACTTTGCACACCACAGGCTGGAAATGTATGCGGATATGGGAACAAACGGCGATCGCAGGCTTGTAACACTGGAAGATATGGGGACAGAAATTTACGGAGAGGAAAATAAAAATGATTTCACGGAAAATCCTCATGATGAAAGAGGAAGATAAGATCTGGATGTTTCTTTTGGAAGATGACGAGATAGTGGAAATACATTGTGAACCGGCCGGAGACGGGGCTGTGAAGCAGCATGTCATCGGAAACATATACGTTGGAAAAGTGAAGAATATTGTAGCGAATATCGGGGCCGCTTTCATTGAAATTGAAAGCGGCGTTGAGTGTTATTATGATATCAGTCAGGCACCGAATGCCATTTTTACAAAGAAAATAGGCAAAAAGCCCCTCTGCATCGGAGATGAACTGATTGTACAGATCAGCAAAGAGGCAGTCAAGACGAAAGCGCCTACGGTGAGCAGTAATTTGAGCTTTACAGGCAGGTATGCAATCCTGACGACCGGAAATACAAGGATCGGAACATCCTCAAAACTGCCGAAGTCTCTCAGGGAAGAACTGAAGGAACAGCTGCGGCCCCTGAAAAACGAAGAATATGGGCTGATTATCCGGACGAATGCAAAAGATGCCGATTTTTCTGCTGTTTTGAGAGAGATAAAGGAACTAGAAAGCAGTTTTCAAACCCTTAGAAAGACAGCGGGGTCCAGAACCTGCTTTTCCTGCCTGCAGCATGCGCCTAATACTTATATCACAGACCTGAAAAACGTTTATACAGAAGGCCTCGCGGAAATCGTAATTGAGGGTGCAAAGCTCTACGAAGAAGTTAAGGGATATTATGAAAAAGAACAGCCGGAGGATCTCACAAAACTGAGACTCTATGATGACAGCAGCCTGCCGCTTGCAAAGCTGTATAATACGGAAACGACTTTAAGCCGCGCACTTGGGGAAAGGGTATGGCTGAAAAACGGGGCCTATCTGATCATCCAGTATACAGAGGCACTGACGGTGATTGACGTGAATTCTGGAAAATGTGTTGCGAAAAAGAATCCGACAGATACTTATCTGAAGATTAACATGGAAGCGGCAAAAGAAGTGGCGAAGCAGATGAGAATCAGGAATCTTTCAGGCATTATTATTGTTGATTTTATTAATCTGGATGATGAAGATGCTACGAAAGAACTGCTCAGGGCATTCCGGCAGTATCTGGTAAAAGACCCGATTCAGTCAACACTGGTTGATGTGACCGGGCTGCAGCTCGTCGAGGTGACGCGGAAAAAAGTTCGAAAACCTTTACATGAAAGCATTGGAAGGTGATTTTTTTATACCATTTTTATTAATTGTATACTTGTATACAGTGAATAAAGAGAAAAAAAGATAGCTTTTAAAATGTATACAATAATACAATTTAAATTCTTGATAAAGTATATACTTTGAAATGAGGATTTGAAATTAAAATGGGTTGTATACATTTATACAATTGCCAAAAAACTTAGGAAACTGCCTGCACAAAAAGGAGAAACAGGTGATGGAATATATTCCTGCAAAGACAATCATTACCCGTTCAAAAAAGCCTGAAGCCTGGTTTGGAACGGAGTATAATATGAATATATATAAAGGCTGCTGTCATGGCTGTATATATTGTGACAGCCGTTCAGAATGTTATGGTGTATCTTCATTTGATACAGTACGGGCAAAGGAGAATGCACTCCAGATTATCAGGGACGAGCTGCGCAGAAAAACAATGCGTGGAGTGATCTCTACCGGGGCCATGAGTGATCCTTACAATCCTTTTGAAAAGAAGCTCGAACTGACAAGGCATGCGTTGGAACTATGCAATGCATTTGAGTTTGGGATCGCAATAGCGACGAAGAGCGTACTGCTTGAACGGGATATTGATGTATTAAGTGATATCAGGGAACATTCACCGGTTCTGTGCAAGATCACGATCACAACATCGGACGATGCGCTTTCTAAGAAACTGGAACCGGGTGTACCGGTGTCTTCCGAGAGGTTTCGGCTGATCCGTAAACTCTCGGATCAGGGAATATATACAGGTATACTTCTGATGCCGGTGCTTCCTTTTATTGAAGACACAGATGAGAATATTTGTGAAATCGTGCGCATGGCAGGAGAAGCCGGGGCCAGATTCATTTATCCGGCATTCGGGATGACACTGCGTGATAACCAGAGAGAATGGTATTATGAAAAGCTGAACTGCCTGTTTCCGGATAAAGACCTGGTAACGCGGTATCAAAAGCGTTTCGGGAATTCTTATGAATGCAGGAGTCCCAGGGCCCGGCAGCTCTGGAGAGTGTTTGAAGAAGAGTGTAAAAAGGCGGGGGTCCTGTATAGAATGAAGGATATTATATCAAGCTACAGGCGGCCTTATAAGGTTGAACAGCTCAGCTTGTTTGACCTGTAGAAAAACGGTGGGGCCGGAATTACATTTAGGAGGAATCATGGGCAGGAAAGAATTGAAAACAAATGCGATGCGTATACTTGACAGACTTAAGATCCCTTATTCATATGAGACATATGAATGTGAACAGTTTGTAGACGGGGTCAGTGTTGCTGATAAGGCAGGGCTGGCACATGAATTAGTATACAAGACGCTGGTCACAACCGGAAAGAGTAAAGAACACTATGTATTTGTCATTCCGGTAGAGGCAGAACTGGATCTGAAAAAAGCGGCAAAGGCAGTGGGGGAGAAATCTCTGGAGATGCTGCCCGTTAAGGAGATTACCGCGGTCACCGGGTATGTCAGGGGAGGCTGCACGGCAATCGGGATGAAAAAATCTTTTCCTACTATAATAAATGAGACAGCAGAGCAACTCGGACAGATCTATGTCAGCGGCGGCAAACTCGGCATGCAGCTGAGACTTTCACCGGAAGATTTAAAAAAGGCATCGAATGCAAAGTATGCAAATGTAATCTTCTGATTTTGCATAAAAGTATCTAAAAATGAGGAATTGGTGCATAAAATGCAGGATGTCCTGTAAAAAAATGCAAAAAAATCAAGAATAAGAGATTTACAAGCGGGTTCAGGTGGGGTATAATAATGTACCGAGAACGCGAAAAAAGTAAGGTATTCGTTACTGCGAACGCCCGCAGCGTGGGAACAGTAACATGGATTCCCTTTATAGGATATTGGAGGAAAAGAGGAATGAAAAAAGTAGTCAAATTTGGAGGAAGTTCTTTGGCAAGTGCCGAGCAGTTTAAGAAGGTAGGAGAAATCATCCGTTCCGACGGGTCCAGAAGATATGTCGTACCATCTGCACCGGGAAAACGCTTTTCGAATGATACAAAAGTAACCGACATGCTTTATACCTGTTACGGCGCCGCAATGAAAGAAAAGAATTTCACTGATTTACTTTCTGCAATCCAGAACAGATATAATGAAATTATAGAAGGATTGAATCTGACTCTTTCCCTGGATAAGGATTTTGAAATCATCCGCGAAAATTTTGGCAAAAAGGCAGGCAGGGATTATGCAGCATCCAGAGGAGAGTATCTGAACAGTAAGATCATGGCAGCATACCTTGGATTCGAATTCATTGATGCTGCTGAAGTGGTCCGCTTTAATGAGGATGGTTCTTTTAATGACGATGTGACGAATACACTATTATCCGGGCGCCTTGATAAGACGGAATATGCTGTCATACCCGGATTCTACGGGGCAAAAGAAGACGGGACCGTAGTTACCTTTTCAAGAGGGGGATCTGATGTAACGGGCTCTCTCGTTGCACTTGCAGCATCAGCGGACCTGTATGAAAACTGGACCGACGTATCAGGCTTTTTGATTGCCGATCCGAGAATCGTTAAGAATCCGAAGTCTATCGAGACAATTACCTATAAAGAACTAAGGGAGCTGTCTTACATGGGGGCGAGTGTGCTCCATGAAGACGCCATTTTCCCGGTAAGGAAAGCAGGAATCCCGATCAATATCCGCAATACAAATGCCCCTCAGGATAAGGGGACACTGATCGTGGAGGGTACATGCAGACAGCCGAAGTATACGATTACAGGTATAGCGGGCACAGATGGATTTGCCTCCATTACAGTTGAGAAAGCAATGATGAACTCGGAGATTGGTTTCTGCCGCAAGGTGCTTCAGGTGTTCGAGGAGAATGAAGTTTCCATCGAGCATATGCCTTCCGGAATTGATACAATGACTATCTTTGTACACAAAGATGAGTTCGAGGAGAAGGAACAGCAGGTACTTGCAGGCATTCACAAGGCTGTCGATCCGGATCATATTGAGCTGGAATCTGATCTGGCACTGATTGCCATTGTGGGACGCGGCATGCGCGCGACACGCGGAACTGCGGGAAGGATTTTTTCGGCGCTGGCACACGCGCACATCAATGTCAAGATGATCGACCAGGGTTCCAGCGAGCTGAACATCATCGTAGGTGTCAGACACGATGATTTCAAGAATGCAATCCGTGCTTTATACGAGATTTTTGTATTGACACAAATTTAAAGGAAGGTATTTAACTTATTATGAACATTTTGTTCTTCTTAAAACCGAAAATTGAAGTTGCATACATATATGATGACTGTACACTGCGCCAGGTACTGGAAACGATGGAGTATCACAAATATGCATCCATCCCCATGCTGAACAGGCAGGGGGAATTTGTAGGTACGATCACGGAAGGCGACCTGCTCTGGGGGATCAAGGACTATAAGAATCTGAGCATCAAGGATGCCGAGACGGTCTTTATCCGCGATTTCCCGCGCAAAGCGAGATTCGACGTGGTAGCTGCTGATGCAGACATGGAGGATCTGGTCAAAAAAGCGATGAACCAGAATTTTGTGCCTGTTGTGGATGACCAGAATAAGTTTATCGGGATCATTACACGCAGAAGCATCATAGAGTATTGTTATGATAAGCTGAATGACTGTGACAAATAACAGAGGTACAACATGATAGACTTTCATACACACATTTTTCCTGATAAAATTGCAGGTAAGACATTAGAATTTTTAAGCTCCAGATGTAAGACGATACCATTTACAGACGGGACTGCCGATGGCCTTAAGCAGTCTGCCGAAGAGTCCGGAATGGATATTTCCGTTGCCCTTCCTGTAGTGACGAATCCGGCACAGTTTAAAAGTATCAACCGGTTTGCAGCACAATTTCTGGAGGGCCGGATTCTGTCTTTTGGCGGAATCCACCCGGAAAGCGCAGATTATAAGGCCGAGCTGAGAGAATTAAAGTATATTGGTTTCAAAGGAATTAAGCTGCATCCAGCCTATCAGGAGACGATGTTTAATGATATCCGTTACAAGCGTATTGTGTCTTACGCATCAGAGCTGGGACTTATCATTACCGTTCACGGCGGGTATGATCCGGGATACCCGGATTGTATTTACTGTACCCCGCAGATGGCGGCAGAGGTGATTGATGAGGTATGCCCTGAGAAAATGGTGGCTGCCCATATGGGAGGCTTCAAATGCTGGGATGACGTAGAACGATTTCTTGTTGGAAAGCAGGTATATCTGGATACAGCGGTTGTCTTCGGTGTAATCAATGATATGCAGTTCGTACGTATTGCAAGAGAGCATGGTGTGGATAAGATCTTGTTTGCCACAGATTCCCCCTGGTCGGGCCAGGCGGAGTCAGTGGCATATTTGAAAAGCCTGCCGTTAAGCGAGGACGAAAAGCAGAAGATTCTTGACGAAAATGCAAGAAAACTCTTGACTTTGTAAAAATGGATATGCTATACTACAACGGTATGCCGCACAATGAGGTTTTGAAGTTCTGCCCTGCAGACACCGTAATTGGCGAGTAATGATAATAGGAGGTGCCATATGTACGCAATTATAGCAACAGGTGGTAAACAGTACAAAGTAGCCGAAGGCGATATCATTAAAGTAGAGAAACTTGGGGTAGAAGCTGGGGAAACTTATACATTTGACCAGGTACTTGCAGTGAACAATGACAAGCTTGTCGTTGGGAACCCGACAGTAGAAGGTGCAACAGTTACAGCTTCTGTAGTTGGCGACGGCAAAGGCAAAAAAGTTGTCGTTTATAAGTATAAGAGAAAATCTGGATACCATAAAAAGAATGGTCACAGACAGCAGTATACTGCAGTAAAGATCGACAAGATCAATGCATAATCTGGTGACAGAATGATTAAGGTAACCATTTATAAAACCGACAGGCACGAATATGTGGGATTCGATGCGCAGGGACATGCCGGGTTCGCAGATGAGGGCATGGATGTCGTATGCGCAGCAGCATCTGCACTGATTATCAACACGATTAATGCAATCGAAAGATACACGGATGATGAGACGTCCGTTGTAACAGATGACTCAGAAGATGCAGATGGACTGATTCAGTTTCGGTTTGTGAATCATCCTGCACATGACGCTGAACTGCTGTTAAAGACTATGATTCTTGGATTAGAAGAGATAGAAGACGACAGCGACTATGAACCATATATTGATATTATCTTCAAGGAGGTGTAATAACCATGATGAAATTGAACCTTCAGTATTTCGCTCATAAAAAGGGAGTTGGTTCTACAAGGAACGGACGTGATTCCGAGTCTAAGAGATTAGGCGCAAAGAGAGCTGACGGACAGTTTGTAAAAGCTGGAAACATCCTTTACAGACAGCGTGGAACTAAGATTCATCCAGGCGTGAACGTAGGACGCGGCGGAGATGATACACTGTTCGCATTAGCAGACGGTGTTGTTAGATACGAGAGAAAAGGCAGAGACAAGAAACAGGTTTCTATCTATCCGGTAGCTGAATAAGCGTAGCGTATGTGGCCTCAGACCTAACAGTCTGGGGCTTTTTATTATTTCACAGGAAGTACGTCTTTTTATTTCCTGCGGGCAACGGGCCATTAACGGATATTTTTATGAAAAAGTTGTATACTGGTTATTATCAAAAGTGAATTATTCATAGTAAAAATACATGCGTTATGATATAATAAAAAAGATTATGAATTGGAAAATTCAGTAAATATAGCAAGAAGAAAAGGAAATAGATATTATGTTTGCAGACAGAGCTAAAATTTTTATCAGATCCGGAAAAGGCGGAGACGGGCACTGCAGTTTCCGCAGGGAGCTGTATGTTCCAAACGGCGGGCCGGACGGCGGCGACGGCGGAAAAGGCGGGGATCTGATATTTGAAGTAGACAAGGGGCTGAACACACTTGTAGACTTCAGACATAAAAGGAAGTATGCGGCCGAAGACGGGGAACAGGGCGGTAAGCGCCGCTGCCACGGGAAAGACGGGAAAGACCTGATTTTAAAGGTTCCGGAAGGAACCGTTATTAAAGAATCCCGATCCGGTAAGGTTATCGCGGACATGTCCGGTGAGAACAGCCGCCAGATCGTCTTAAAAGGCGGAAAAGGCGGACTGGGGAACCAGCATTTTGCCACGGCAACCATGCAGGTGCCGAAGTATGCCCAGCCGGGACAGCCGGCGATGGAATTAGAAGTGAATATGGAATTGAAAGTAATCGCGGACGTGGGACTGATCGGATTCCCGAATGTCGGAAAGTCAACGCTGCTGTCCAGAGTGACAAATGCTGATCCCAAGATTGCCAACTATCACTTCACAACCCTGAATCCGAATCTCGGGGTTGTGGATCTGGACGGTGCCAAGGGATTCGTTATGGCGGACATCCCGGGACTGATCGAGGGCGCTTCGGAGGGAGTCGGACTCGGACATGAGTTCCTGCGCCATATAGAGCGGACCAAGATGATGATCCATGTTGTCGATGCGGCCGGAACGGAGGGCCGTGACCCGATAGATGATATTTATAAGATCAATGCAGAATTAGAAGCATATAATCCGGAGATTGCCAAACGTCCCCAGGTAATCGCGGCAAATAAGACAGATCTGATCTATAGTGAGGATGAAGATCCTGTAGAAAAGCTGAAAGCGGAATTTGAGCCAAAAGGAATGAAGGTATTTGCAATTTCCGGTGTTTCAGGAAAGGGAATCTCTGAACTGCTTTACTATGTCAGTGAACAGCTTCAGAACATGGACAGTGAACCTGTCATGTTTGAACAGGAATTCTTCCCGGAAGACGAACTCATCTACGACGACCTTCCGTACACGGTCACAAAAGAGGAAGATGCTTATGTAATAGAGGGACCGAAGATCGATAAGATGCTTGGTTATACGAATCTGGACTCAGAAAAAGGATTTGCTTTCTTCCAGAAGTTCCTCAAAGATGCAGGGATTCTGGATGAACTGGAGCAGGCAGGCATACAGGAAGGCGATACAGTAAGAATGTATGGATTACAATTTGATTATTACAAGTAACAGGAGATAAGAGAGAATGACGACAAAACAAAGAGCATATTTAAAGAGCCTTGCAATGACAATGGACCCGATTTTCCAGATAGGAAAGTCCAGTATGACACCCGGCCTGACGGCCGCAATCGCGGAGGCACTGGAGGCCAGAGAGCTGATTAAGATCAGTGTGCTGCAGAATTGTGCAGACGATCCAAGGGAGCTGGCTGAGATGGTTGCAGAGCGTACACGTTCACAGGTAGTACAGGTGATCGGCAAGAAGATTGTATTATACAAAGAAGGAAAAGACGACAAGAAAAAAATTGTTCTTCCATAGGGGGATAGTATGAAGATTGGAATTATGGGGGGGACCTTTGACCCGATCCACATCGGGCATCTGCTTTTAGGGGAATTTGCGTTCGAGCAGTTTGAACTGGATGAGATCTGGTTTCTGCCAAACGGAAATCCGCCCCACAAAGATACTGACGAGATGGATACTTCACTGGTACACAGAGTATCAATGGTCAAAGCAGCGATCAAGGGTGCTCCGCACTTTAAAGTTTCGCTTCATGAGGCAAAAGAGGGAGTTCATTATACCTATAAGACTATGCTGGAGTTTCATGAATTGTATCCCGGCAATGAGTTTTACTTTATACTGGGGGCAGATTCTCTGTTTTCTATTGAACAGTGGAAGTTTTTTAAAGAAATTTTTCCTACATGTACAATACTGGCTGCGATGCGGGATGACAAAGATGTAGGGGATATGCAGAAACAGATTGCTTATTTAAAAGAGAAATATGCGGCCGACATCGAACTGCTGCGCGCACCGCTTCTTGAGATTTCTTCAACTACGATCAGGGAACGGGCTGCAAAAGGGCTTACAGTCCACTATATGGTACCTGATGCTGTGGCTGCTTATATTAAAGAACATCATTTATATAAGGAAGGTTAAAGCATGACAGATATAACAGGAATTCGCAGAAAGTTAGAGAGAAAGCTGAAACCGGACCGGTATGAGCATACGCTGGGCGTCATGTATACGGCATCTTCACTTGCCATGCGTTATGGTGAAGACATCCGTAATGCACTGCTGGCCGGACTGCTCCATGACTGTGCAAAGTTCTGTTCGGGCAAAGAGCAGATGAAGCTCTGTGACGAGTACGGCATCCGGCTGACGGAATCGGAAGTAAAGATGCCGGCCCTGATACACGCACGTCTGGGCGCATATCTGGCGGAACATGAGTATGGGATCAATGAACAGGAAATCCTCGGGGCAGTCAACTATCACACAACCGGGAGGCCTGACATGACGCTTCTTGAGAAGATTGTGTATATAGCAGATTATATTGAACCGGGACGAATGGAGATTCCGGGGCTTACAAGGGTGAGAAAGGCTGCTTTTACAGATATTGATAAGGCTGTTGCATTAAGTGCGGGATCAACTATATCTTATCTGAAAGGGGCCAGAAGAGAGATCGACCCGATGACTGTTAAGACTTATGAATTTTATTATAAAGAATCATAAAAAGTAAAGGAGATATTGTTTTATGGATCAGGCAAGAGAAATGGCACAGATCGCCTACAGGGCACTGGATGAGAAAAAGGGAGAGGATATCAAGGTCATTGATATATCAGGAGTATCTGTTCTGGCAGATTATTTTATTATTGCGAACGGAAATAATGAAAGTCAGGTTAAGGCACTGGTTGACAATGTGGAGGAATGCCTGCATAAGGCAGGATATTCACTGAAACAGCGTGAAGGATATGGAAGTAGCTGGGTACTGCTTGATTTTGCCGACATTATTGTGCATATATTTGACAAAGAAAACAGGCTGTTCTATAACCTGGAGAGAATCTGGAGAGACGGAAAAGTTGTGGATATTGACACACTATAACAGAAAATGAATCAGGGGGAAATGCTGGTGAAAAGTATATATAGAACGGGAATCAGCCTGCTGACAGCGGCGGCTCTGATGCTGACGGCAGGATGTTCTGCCGCAGATAAAAAGGAGAGCAAAAAAGACAGCCTTCTGAATGCAGAAAAACCGGTATCAATTGAGGTATGGCATTATTATAATGGTGCCCAGCAGGATGCATTCAACAAGCTTGTGACAGAGTTTAATGAAGGGAAAGGAAAAGAGCTTGGAATCAAAGTGAAAGCCTCCAGCCTCGGCAATGTTGCTGATCTGGAAGAAAATGTGATAGCCTCCATAGACGGGAAAGTAGGGGCGAAGGAGATTCCGAATATCTTTGCTGCATATGCAGATACTGCCTATGCCGTAGACCAGAAGGGAATGGCAGTTGACCTGAAGGAATACATGACCGATGAGGAAATCAGTGAATACATGGACAGTTACATCGATGAAGGAAAGTTTTCTTCTGAAGATACCCTGAAAATATTCCCGGTAGCGAAAGCGACTGAAATATTCATGCTCAATGAGACTGACTGGGAGAAATTTGCCGATGCAACGGGGGCATCTCAGGAAGATATTTCTACAATCGAAGGGATCACAGCTACGGCACAGGAGTATTATGAATGGACGGACAGCCTTACCGATACGCCGGATGACGGGAAAGCATTTTTCGGAAGGGACGCGATGGCAAATTACTTTATTATTGGTGCAAGAGAACTGGGGGTTGAAATTTTCTCTGTAAAAGACGGCAAACCAGAATTGAATTTTGATAAAGATGTCGTCCGCAAGCTCTGGGATAACTATTATGTACCATATGTAAACGGTTACTTTGCTTCTTCAGGTAAATTCAGAAGCGATGACATCAAAACAGGAAACATCCTTGCATTTGTTGGATCTTCTGCAGGAGCTACATTTTTTCCGGATCAGGTAACTCTGGATGATGAGCATACATATCCTATTGAAATGAAGGCATTAACCTGTCCGAAGTTTGAAGACGGAGAGGACTATGCGGTTCAGCAGGGAGCCGGAATGGTGGTAATGAACAAAGAAGATAAGGCGGAAATAGAAGCATCCGTCGAATTTTTGAAGTGGTTTACAGACACGGAGCGTAATATTGACTTTGCGGTTTCATCCGGTTATCTTCCTGTAAAGAAGGAAGCAAATACAAAGGAAATGATTAACCAGAAAGTGGAAAGTACGGACAGCAGTGTGCTGCAGGTTCTGGATGCATCTCTGGACCAGATTGAAAATAATACGTTATACACTACCCGTGCTTTTAAGAACGGTACGAATGCACGCAATGTCCTGGAATATTCTCTTTCAGATAAAGCCGCTGCGGACAGGGAAGAGGTACTTGAACTGATTCAGGGCGGCCAGTCCAGAGCAGAGGCGGTCAGCCGATTCGATACGGATGAGAACTTTGAAACATGGTATCAGGAAACGCTTACATCTCTGTCAGCACTTGTTGAGGCTGATTAAGCAGTATCATATCTATACATCTGATTTTATTCATGGTCTGAAATGATGTTTATCATAAGTGAATACGGAAAATAAAAGGAAGGAGATGAATGAGAATGAGTATGAAGCACCGGAAGGCAAAGCCTATCTTAAAGAGAATACTGATTCCCATGATTCTCCTTACTTTATTGGAAGTATTTCTGCTCTCGGGAACATTTATTTTCGGCGGAACGATAAAGGAACTAAATCAGAACGCGCGTGGTATCGTGCAGGGGAAAGTTCAAAACAGAAGCAGTTATTTACAGAATGAGATGCTGAATAACTGGTCAAATGTATCCTACACAGCACAGCTGATCAGTGCAAAAGCAGAGGAGCTGGAGTCAGACGGTATGCTGGACCTTTCAGCAGTAGGAGATAACTCTGAGGCCTGCTATCCCCTGGTGTCACAGATTTCAGGTTACCTGATCGACATGCTCCGCTCTAATAAAGTGACGGGGGCATTTGTTGTATTTAATACAGACAATCCGGACACACTGCGCGGGGCAGACCAAATCACAAAACCTGGTATTTATTTCAGAGACCTGGATCCGGAAACGAGCCCTTCTATCCGCAACAGTGACCTGCTCATAGAAAGAGGTTCTGTAGAGCTTGTACATAGCCTTGATATTGCAACAGACAGCGCATGGAAGCCACAGTTTGTATTCAGTGCCCAGAATCCGGAAACGATGAATTTGTTCCTGAATCCCTATGAACAGGGAGTCCTGAATCCAAAGGCGGATTCTCTGACGGAACTTGGATACTGGTCAAAACCTCATACGCTGACTGACGATGATAAGGAGATGATCTCCTACACTGTTCCGCTCATAACATCAGACGGACAGGTATACGGCGTGCTTGGGATGGAGATTACACTGGATTATCTTTCTACAATGCTTCCATATGAAGAGCTGATGAATGACAGAAATGATGCCTCATATCTGGTGCTTGTCAAAAATGACGCTGACGGAACGTACCAGACTATTTTTTCATCTGACAGCAGTTGTATACCACAAGGGGAGGAACTGCATATCAGGACCACAGAAGATGGCCTTCAGTATATTGATATGGAAGAGGAAAAGTTGTTCATTGATATTGATTATCTCCAGCTGTATGATTCCAATGGCCCGTTTGAATCAGACCACTGGGGTATTGCAGGTGTAGTCAGGGAACGCGACATTACAGAATTTTCCAGACATATCCTGAATTATATTGGTGTCGCAATTTTAGTTACGATCAGTATTGGTATTGGCGGAAGTATTCTGGTCAGTTTTATGATTTCCAGACCGATCCATATTGTTTCCAGAAATATGCAGCGCATGAATACCCAGAAAAAGATTCGTCTCCCGCGGACAAATATTTTAGAGTTTGACCAGATGGAGCGCTCGATTGAGAAGCTCAGCAGTGACGTGATAGATTCTGCCACTAAGTTCGCACAGATTCTGAATAAAGCAAGTATCCGCATTGCAGGCTTTGAACTGAATATGGAGTATAATACGCTGTTTATAACGGATGGCTTCTTCCACATTTTCGGTGAAAATGATGTCCCATCCCAGACGCTGGACATTAATTTATTCATTCAGGAAATGAGTTCATTTGATATATATAAGGAAGAAGAGAATGAAAGTTACGTTCTCTACAAGATCCCTTATGGGGAAAGAGACACATACATCAGGCTGAGCTATTCAAGGCTGGAAGGCCGCAGGATCATAGGCGTGGCAGAAGACATTACGAAGACAATCCAGGAAAAACAGCTTCTCGAACATGAGCGCGACCATGACCTTCTGACCGGACTGAAAAACAGACGGGCATTCCAGCGTATCATGCAGCAGTTGTTTGCGGGAGGAGAAATGCTCCTCAAGAAAGCAGCGCTTGTTATGATTGACCTGGATAACTTAAAGCAGATTAATGATAAATACGGGCATGATTATGGAGATAAATATATACAGGCCGCGGCCGACTCTTTCCGGAAGTATACGCCTCCTGACACTGTTATTGCACGAATTTCCGGGGATGAGTTCTATATGTTCTTGTATGGATACCAGACAGAGGAGGAGATCAGCCAGAAGATAAAACTATTCAGAGAAGGAATTGCCAAGGAGTATATTATGCTTCCCCCGATGCAGCGGGTGAGACTGAAGATGTCCGGCGGTATATCCTGGTATCCGAGAGATTCAAGACATTACGAGCAGCTGCTGCAGTATTCTGATTTTGCAATGTACCAGGTGAAGCATTCGACGAAAGGCGAGATCGGCGATTTTGATATCGGAGCCTACCACAGTGAAGAATATATTTCCCAGAACCGCCGTGAGCTGACTGAACTGCTGGAAAGAGAAGAAGTTGAATATTTCTTCCAGCCGATCGTGGATGCGCGTACAGGCAGAATCTTTGCATATGAAGCACTGATGCGCGGGAAAATGCCAACACTGCGTAGTCCGGCAGAGATCCTCTCACTTGCACGGGAAGAACATAAGCTCGATAAGGTAGAAGATCTTACATGGAGAATGGCCACAAGGACATACATGCAGCATATCAGGGAACATAAAATAGATGATGACTGCAAAGTATTTATCAACTCTCTGGCTGACTATAGATTGAGTAATCAGGCACTCGAACGGATTGAATCAGAATGCAGGGGCTATTTAGACCACTTTGTACTGGAAATCACAGAAGACTCAGAGACAAATAAAGAGGCGATGGATGTGAAGCGGGTGATTGTAAACAGATGGAACTCTGATTTTGCCCTGGATGATTATGGCAGCGGCTACAATGGCGAGCGGATATTGCTAGAGCTTGCACCTAAATATATTAAGATAGACAGGGAGATCATCTTCGGGATCCATCTTAATACTGACAAGCAGAAGATTGTGGAGAATACAATTTCCTATGCGAAAGAGCGAAACATCAAAGTAATTGCGGAAGGAATTGAGACAGAGCAGGAGATGAAAAAGGTGATTGAACTGGGAGCCGACTATCTTCAGGGATATTATCTGGCCCGTCCGGATGCTGAACCACCGAAGATCAATGACTATGTCCTAAAGCAGATCAGAGAATTTCAAAACTAATAAGTACTGTCAGTTAAAAACATCCTGTCTGAAGAGGAATTCCGATACTGGAATTACCAATTCAGACAGGATGTTTTTTATTTCATAAGAAAGTACTCCTATTATCATGGATCATTAATTAAAAGAAACGGAAGACACCGATTACTTTGCCCAGAATGGAAACATCCTTTACAATGATCGGATCCATATAATCATTCTCTGGCTGGAGGCGGCAGACGCCTTCTTCTCTGTAAAATGTCTTGACAGTGGCTCCATCCTCTATAAGGGCCACGACCATATCCCCGTTATCTGCAGTCTGCGCCTGCTCCACAAGGACCATATCACCATCCAGAATGCCCGCATTGATCATGCTTTCACCCTTTACGGTCAGCAGGAAGGTCTGTTTGTTTGGCATGAATTCCATTGGGATTGGAAAGTAGTTCTCGATGTTCTCCTGGGCGAGCAGCGGCTCTCCGGCGGCTACACGGCCGATAAGCGGTACGTTCACAACTTCACGTCTGGTCAGATTAAAAGTATCGTCCAGAATCTCGATTGCCCTTGGCTTCGTTGGATCTCGTCTGATATACCCGTTCTTCTCCAGCGTCTCCAGATGAGAGTGGACAGATGAGGTGGACTTCAGGCTGACAGCCTCGCAAATCTCCCTGACTGCAGGCGGGAATCCCCTTTCAAGAATCTGTGACTTTATGTATTCTAATATTTCCAGCTGCTTCTTGCTGATCTTCCCCTGTGACATACACGGAACCTCCTCATATTGTTAAAGTATATCTGATATGCTGTATAAATATAGTACCATAGGTCCTGTTAAAAAGCAAACACTTGTTACGAAAATACGTTCGAAAATACTGTTTAAACTATTGACAAACATGTGTTCGTGTACTATAATCTTAACTATGAAGAACAAATGTTCGACACGGAACGAGGGATCCAAATATGCAGTATGAATCAGGGGGAGATACAGATGAGAAGCCAGAAGTGTACAAAGGTAAAAGCAGTGAGACAGGACGATGGATTAAAAAAGAGAATCCTAATATGTATTGCCACAATATTTATCATATTTGCTGCATGTGCAGTGTTTGGCAATATACGGAGTTCTGCACATGGAAGCCGTTCAGAGAATCCTGTCAATTTTAAGTACTATACAAGCATAGAGATTCAGCCAGGAGATACTTTATGGGACATTGCCAAAGCATATATAACTGAGGATTACGATTCCGTACAGGAATACGTCCAGACACTGAAAGAAATAAATTCACTGAACTCAGACAAGATTAAAGCTGGTCAGAATCTGATCGTTGCTTATAATAATACAGAATTTGTAAATTAGATACGGTATCAATATACATCCCTATGTATTGATATATAAACTCACCCAGAGGCAGCCTGCCGGAGTCATCCGCATGGCTGCCTCATCCTATGTACAAAAAGAAGTATAGTAATAGCAATATATCTATACGACAAATACCGATTTTTCCAATAGATATAGACAGAAATCCGTATATATGGTATAATTATTCTTACATTCATTAAGGGGGAATTATTCAGATGTCCACACAGGATTCTAAGACATACCATGAACAGACTTACATAGATAACACATTGCGCCTCAGGGAGATCCTTAAGACGATGCCGCCTTTTGCGAAGGATTATTTTCGTGCCATTGAGCCGAAAAGCTCTGCAAAGACACGGATTTCTTATGCCTATGATATCCGGATTTTCTTTCATTTCCTGATGGAGAATAATCCGGTTTATAAGAACTATAAGATGGACCAGTTCACAGTCAAAGATCTGGAACGTATTGAGCCGGTCGATATTGAAGAATATCAGGAATATCTGAAGGTCTATAAAGGGGACGGGAACAAACAGATCACAAATACGGAAAAAGGTCTGGCACGTAAAATGTCAGCGCTTCGAAGCTTCTACGCATATTTCTTTAAGCATCAGATTATCGATAAGAACCCCACCCTGCTTGTCGATATGCCGAAGCTGCATGATAAGGCGATTATACGTCTGGATACCGATGAAGTTGCCACCCTTCTGGAATACGTGGAACACGGGGGTGATGACCTGACCGGCCAGCGCAAGGTATATTTTGAAAAAACTAAGAATCGTGACCTGGCGATCTTAACTTTACTTTTAGGCACAGGGATCCGCGTTTCTGAATGCGTGGGACTTGATATCCAGGATGTGGATTTTAAGAATAATGGTGTGAAGGTTACCCGGAAAGGCGGGAACGAAATGGTTGTATACTTTGGCGAGGAGGTCGAGAATGCACTGAAGATGTATCTCTATACAACGAGGAAGTCCACTACTGCCCTGCCCGGCCATGAAAATGCACTGTTCCTTTCTACCCAGCGCAGACGGATCGGGGTACAGGCAGTTGAGAATATGGTTAAGAAGTATGCACGCCAGATCACGCCGAATAAAAAAATTACGCCGCATAAGCTCCGCAGTACCTATGGCACCGCACTGTACAAGGAAACAGGTGATATATACCTTGTAGCGGATGTTTTAGGGCACAAAGATGTGAATACTACGAAAAAGCATTATGCGGCTATCGATGAGAACCGCCGCAGGCAGGCGGCAGGGGCTGTTAAGCTGCGGGAACCGTAAAACGCAGGCTAAAGTCCTAATATTTTCAGTATTTCCGGGTGTGGATGCTTTTCATCTGCCTGAAAGACATCCACAAAATTCTGTGCCGCGCCCCCGTCATAGAAGGCGGGAAACAGAAAACCGCATTCCGGCTTATCCGGCTCATAGTCCCCTGCCAGAGGACATACCGCACAGATAATATACTCGAAGACCTCTTCAGATTCCCCCAGCCGTTCATGGTCTGCTGCCTTGGCCGGGATATCATACCGGTCGTGGAACACAAAAACTGCATACTCATGATCTGACTGGTAGGATTCAGCTATCAGTTCATATAAGGTTTCCATCAGCGCATCATTTTTCAGTCCGCAGGTTTTCATACCCATAAGAAGCTGCCACATGCTGCCCGGTTTCATGGCGCGATCGGGAAATCGATACCTTTTCAGATTGACATTTGTTTCTGAAAAGGGAATTGCCTTGGCAATCTTAAGGTTTTTTCCCTTTTCCTGCGGAGAAAGTTTCAGGAAATTTGTATTAAATGTCCCGTCGATTTCTCCATCCTGATCCATATAGCTCCCCGCAATTCTCGTAACAGAGGATCTTGCCTGTGTCATGCGCCGGGTTAAAGCCAGCATATCCTCCCTGTTTATCATCTCGTTGTTAATCACGTTCATTACCTCCATAGTTCTTGGTGCCTGCCCGGCACATTTATTCGAATATTGCTGTTGTATCGTATATTATCTCATATCTCCCCTCCCCTTTGCAATTCCCTGAACAATAAATTCTTAACAGTACTGGGAAATTTACGTGATGGTAACTTGACTCTCCCACTGGGGGAGGGTGTATCCTGAACATAGCAGTCCGGCGGGAGTCTTCACGCTCCTGACCTGAGAAAGCAGAGAAAGTCAGGTTATTTTTTCTATGTACTGCTATAATGAACTACAATTTACAGAAAGAAGGGAATAACATGTCTTATCAGGATCACATTATCATCAAAGGGTTAAAGCAAAATAATCTAAAAAATGTATCTTTAGAGATTCCGAAAGGAAAAATCATAGTTTTTACAGGTGTTTCAGGCTCCGGAAAATCGAGTATCGTATTTGATACGATCGCTGCGGAAAGCCAGCGTCAGATGAACGAAACCTATTCCGCATTCATCAGGGGGAGGCTTCCGAAATATAAGAAACCAAGGGTCGATTTTATAGATAATCTTTCCGCTTCTGTCATCATTGACCAGTCAAGGCTGGGTGGCAATGCTCGTTCTACTGTGGGGACCATCAGTGATATGTATTCCGCAATGCGGCTGCTGTACTCACGCATTGGGAAGCCTTATGTGGGAACTGCATCTTACTTTTCCTTTAATGATCCGAACGGAATGTGTCCGGAATGCTCGGGTATCGGTAAGATTCTGGATCTGGACATGGACCAGGTGCTGGCGCAGGATAAAAGCTGGAATGAAGGTATGGTGCAGCTTCCGGCTTTCAGTGTCAATAACTGGTATTGGAAACAGTATACACAGACAGGTCTTTTTGATCTTGATAAAAAGTGGGCGGATTATTCAGAGAGGGAAAAGAATCTTCTGTTATACGGAGCTTATGAACGCGGCGGGAAGCAGGTAAACAAGAAAATAGAAGGAATCTACAATCACCTGAACCGGCTGCTCATTAAGCGTGATTTATCATCATCCAGCGACCGCTCCCTGATGCGCCTGAATAAGCTGGTGAAAGAACGGGAATGCCCTGTATGCCGTGGGAAGCGTCTGAATGAAGCAGCACTCTCCTGCCGGGTAAACGGGTACAGTATTGATGAGATGTGTGAGATGGAATTCACCAGGCTATATTCTGTCCTGAGTGAGGTCAGAGACCCGCGGGGAGAAGCAATCACAGGCAGCCTGACGGCGTCCCTGGAGCGCATGATCGAGATCGGGCTTCCGTATCTGAGCATGAACCGGGAGTCTACGACTTTATCAGGTGGTGAGGCACAACGTCTGAAACTGGTGCGTTATATGGGGAGTTCCCTCACGAATATGATCTATATCTTTGATGAGCCCAGTACGGGAATGCACCCGAGAGACGTGCACCGTATGACCGGGCTGCTAAAGAGCCTGCGCAGTAAAGGAAATACGGTCCTTGTAGTGGAGCATGACAAAGACGTCATATCGATTGCAGACGAGGTGATCGATGTCGGTCCCATGGCAGGCCGCAATGGAGGCCGGATTCTGTACCAGGGGAGTTATGAAGGACTTTTAGATTCTGGCACCCTTACGGGAAATGCCATGAAAGAATATATTCCGGTTAAAGAGTACCCGAGGAAGGCGGAGCATTTTCTGCCCGTGCGCGGGGCGGCCCTTCATAATCTGAAAAATGTATCCGTGGATATTCCGACAAATGTGCTGACTGTTGTGACAGGGGTAGCAGGTTCGGGTAAATCCAGCCTGATCCGTGATGTTTTTGCCCGGGAATATGAAGACCGGGTGGTACTTGTAGACCAGTCTCCGATTACTGCTACCGGGCGATCTACTCCAGCTACATTTTTGGGCTTTTTCGATCATATACGCAAGCTGCTTGCAGATGAAAACGGTGTGGAGGCTTCCCTCTTCTCTTTCAACAGCAGGGGCGCCTGCCCGGCCTGCAAGGGAAGGGGTGTTGTCATTACGGAGCTGGTGTTTATGGATCCGGTGACTACCGTATGTGAAGCCTGCGATGGCAGCCGGTATAGTGATGAAGCCTTATCCTACAGATATAAAGGGAAGAACATGATTGATATCTTAAACATGACAGCGGAAGAAGCGGCAGAATTCTTCAGTGACAGCAAAAAAATCCATAAGCAGCTTCAGACAATGATCGATGCAGGTCTCTCCTATCTGACACTCGGACAGCCGCTTTCCACCCTCTCCGGTGGTGAAAGGCAGCGGGTAAAGCTTGCAAAGTATCTGGATAAGAAGGGAAATATCTACCTGCTTGATGAGCCCACCACAGGCCTGCATGCTTCAGATGTTAAAAATATCATGAAACTTTTAGATGGTTTTGTAAGGCGGGGAAATACAGTCATTGTAATAGAGCATAATCTGGATGTAATGAAGCAGGCAGATTATATCATTGATATAGGTCCTGACGGCGGAACAAACGGGGGAGAGGTCGTATTTACCGGCACCCCTCAGGAAATGGCTGATAACGCGGATACGATCACAGCCAGATACCTGAGAAAATCTTTGGAGTAAATCACTGCCTCTGCTGGAAAATCCTAACGGTAAAGCACATAATTCATAATCTCCCGGCTGAAACCTGCATTAATTAGTACATCTTTCATTTCATCGGGATATTCCCGGACAGTGATTCGGTTCTTTTCGGGAAAGATGGCTTTCGTCCTGAAAGTATAGACGAACTCTTTTAGTACCTGTCCGGCATCTTTTGTATCAAAGACCCTGAGCACCTTTCCCTGCCGTTCCAGTACCATGACTGGTATTCCTCCATGCAGGGCGACTGCGGTTCCCGGTATATTCAGAAAGGAGCAGCCCTCCCTGTGTTCCAGGACCTTCCCCCATATCTGAACTGGGTCCGCGGCATTCAGCCAGATGATCTCTTCACCGGGACGCCCGAGTGCCCGGATAGTCCCTTCATAGTCCTCTTTTCTTATAAACTGTGCCCCTGTCAGCCCTTTTATGAAATATCCTCTGCGGACACGGCCGGTAATCTCCCAT
Organism: Faecalicatena orotica; assembly: GCF_003149245.1. Taxonomy (GTDB): domain Bacteria; phylum Bacillota; class Clostridia; order Lachnospirales; family Lachnospiraceae; genus Faecalicatena_A; species Faecalicatena_A orotica. The sequence goes on from NZ_QGDL01000003.1 coordinate 143,534, forward strand.
ATCCGCAGCAGTTCCAGTGCATTGCCCCAGTCTGCGGGGCGTCCTCCGGCTGTCTGCACCATATTCTGGCGCTGGAGGAGTGAACGCCGGAAGGTTTCCCTGCACAGGACGATATTTTCCTGAAAGAATGATTCCAGCAGTTCTTCCATGCTTTCTTTTTTCCGGGGCCGGATGATATCCCATCGTCCTGCGGAGAGTGCGGCGATCCTTGCATTGACCCGCGCTCTGGGGCCAGCCTTTTTAAGTTTGTCCTGATTGAGCCACTGCCTTACTGGGACGAAACTGTCGGCACTTACAAGCCCCTTCTCGGCGAGATGGATGAGAAGATCGCGGATATCTCCTGTTACCGGAAGTTTTGACAATGCTTTCAGGAAACTTGCACCGCGGCGCCGTAATTCCCGGTAGACAATTTCTTCTTCCTCTTCCAATGTCCTGTGGCTGACGGAATCTTCATCTGTCTGCGGATCCTCCCAGTCAATGTCCTCGTACCGGCAGAAAGAAAGGGTTTTATCGGGAGACATTTTCCAGAAATAATCCCCTTCTGTGAGAAGCTTATCTAAAAGCCCCTCCCGGTATTCATGGACTCTCCTCGGAAACACGATACTCTCCCAGTATGCTGCGGGAAGAGACTGTCCGCAGAACATTTCCGCGGTCTGCTTTAACTGGTCTGTGGAAGGTGCGTTGATCCTGACCCGGTCGGCCATCAGGGCTGCATAATGTGCAGGGGGCTGTGTCACGGCCTCTGTGCGGAGATTACGCAGGGTTGCTTTTCTTGCCCGGTCGTAAAGCTTTGCATGATAATAAAGCCCTTCCGCTTCTACGATTTCCCCGTGTGCACACAGCATTTCCAGCCAATTGTCTATACAATCAGCCTGGTCCGGAATGTAGCGTTTCTGAATCTGTTCTGCGGAGAACGGGCCACGGTAATAAAGCAGCCGCCGTATCATGTGGGTGCCGGATTCCGGGTCTTGATCTGTCATGGCTTTGGCATATTCCTTGTTCTGTTCGGCTGCGATCCAGAGTCCGGGCTCGATATATTCTGCCAGCCCCCGTGCAGCCAGCTCTTCCAGCCAGCCTGATACTTCTGCGGTGACGGTGGCTGAAATGCCGGAATGACTGAGAGTTTCATACAGCTTACCTAGTTCCGGTGCAGAAATATCGCCTTCAATCATCAGGAGCGTATGGAGTTCTTCCGCGCTTGCAGGTACTTTTTTCCTTTCCCGGACACGCTTCAGTTCCTCAGCGGAAGGCTTCAGTTTTTCCATCTCGTTCAGCTCGTCATATACAGCCTGGCGGATCCCCGGTGTTGTGGGAGTATATTCATACATCTCGGCCGCTTCCACGCGCCACTGCATTGGCAGGGACATGGGGGAAGGCAGATCCAGATATAATTCCCGTACTGCGATCCGGCCGCTTCGGATCCCGTTTAAGACCTCCAGAAGTCCGCTTATATCCCATTGGTCTTCCAGACATTCCCTCGTGGTTTCTCGTATCAGGGGGTGGTCAGGCTCCCGGACCAGTGTCTCAAGCATCTCTGTACTTCTAAGTCTCTGCATCCACAAGGGCTGCCTGCCGTTTTGCCGCATCCCCATCATCAGTGCCCTTGCAGCATTATAACGGAAAGTCATGTTAAATACCGGTGTGACAGGCAGTATCGTGCGAAGTATTTCTCTGACAGTATCCGGATCGATGGAAAAAAGAATATCTTCAGGCACAGCTTCCTCCCCGTAAGAGTACAGAAGAATGCCGTCTTCCTCATCTACACAGCCGATATTGCATCCCAGAGACTTTCGGACCGCATCCTGCATAAGAAGTGAAAGCGGGGCATTGATGCGTCTTCCAAACAGTGCATGTATCATTGCCTGATGACTGCCTGTTGAATCTTTAAAATGTTCGATGACGATGGTGCGGTCATCCGGCAGTACCCCTGCGGCTTTACGCTGTCTTTCCAGAAATCCTGCGGTATTTTCCTGTGCCGCTTCATCCATCCCGAGATGCTTGAGCTCATCCTTCAATGTCCCACGCTTATCTGCGTCAGAAAGAGTCCGCATAATCCGGCCGAAGGACAGACTGGTCTTTAAATCCCTTCCCTTGAGTTCCCCTTTCCAGAATGGCAGCCGTGCCCCTTCCGCTTTTGTCTGGGTCACAACCACGGTATCTTTATCCAGACTCACGATCTTCCATGCAAACGCACCCAGAATAAAACGGTCCCCGCGCTGGGATTCGTAGACGAACTCCTCATCCAGTTCTCCCACCTTGACTCCATCCTCGGTCTTAGCCGTATATAATCCCTTGTCGGGAATTGTACCGCCTGCAGCTACGGAAAGCATTCTGCTGTACGAATCGGCGAAGACACGGTCATGCAGCCTGTCATACAGGATCCTCGGGCGAACCGGGATCTCCCGTTTATGTTCATAATCTCCTGCCAGCATTTTCAGGATGGATATGACATCCTGCCTTGTCACTTCCCTGAAAGAATAGGTGCGCGCAAGGATATCCATCACCTCATCCACTGTATAGGCGGTGCCCGCAGGGGTCTTCCCAGTCGTTTCGGAGTCCTTCGTCTTGCCGACGTCTGTATCAGAGACTGCCGCCATAGAAACCAGATGCTGGGCGAGAACATCCAGACAGAGCCTTGGCGGCCTGGCCTGCTCCACACCGCCCTCCCTTGCAATCTGGGCCGTCATGCCGCAGAAGAGCGTCTCGGGTGACGTACGCGGGTACATGTACATCACACTGACCCGGCCCGGACTGTGCCCAGCTCTCCCGAGACGCTGCATGGTGCTGGAGATGGTACGGGGACAGCCGATCTGGAGGACCTGGTCAATATCTCCTACATCGATTCCGAGTTCCATAGATGAGGTGGCGCACAAAAGGCGCAGCGTACCGCTTCGCAGGGCATCCTCTGCCTCACGGCGCTGTTCTTTTGACATGCTGCCGTGGTGTACGCGTGCAAAATCTTCTCCAGCCAGCTGATTCACATAGTATGCCAGTTTTTCCGCATACCTCCGCCCTTCTGAAAATGCGATAACGCTTCTGCACTGCAGGCATCGATCATAAACCTTTCCGGCAAGCTCTTCCCAGACAGGATCTTTCTTCCGGCCGGCAGAAGGGGTGAGGCCGTCCACTTCAATCAGGACCTCCTTGCGCATGGAAGGGGAAATGATATCAGCCGGCTCTGTAGATAAATAGGAAGCCGCGGTTTGAAGAGGCTCTATGGTTGCCGAGAGACCGATTCTTTGGAGGGGCACTTTGCAGAGATGGTCCAGTCTGGCGGCGGAAAGCATCAAATGGGCCCCGCGTTTTGTGTCAATCAATGCGTGGAGCTCATCAATAATCAGGGCTTTTGCCGTCCGAAGGACGTTTCTCCCGGTCCTGCTTGTCAGCATGAGGAACAGAGACTCCGGAGTGATGATCAGGATATGGGGCGGATGCTTGATCATCCGCTGACGGTCTTTCTGGGGCGTATCGCCTGTCCGTATTCCAACACGTATCTTCCCTGAGCCCTCCCCGCCCGGCGTGTTAGTGATACCATCCAGTGGAGTATTCAGATTCTCACGGATATCTCCGGCCAGAGACTTTAAGGGGGATACATAGATCAGATACAATTCATTCTTCAGTTCATCTTTCGAGGCAAGATCCTGCATGCGGTCAATAAATACAAGAAATGCAGATAACGTCTTCCCTGTCCCTGTCGGTGCACTGATCAGGACCGGCCTGCCGGATGCTATGGCAGGCCATGCTTCCTGCTGGACTTTTGTTGGGCTGCCGAATCGCCCCTGAAACCAGGAGGCAGTCGGCGGAGAAAATAATTCCATACTGCACTTACTGTCTTTTTTCATCTTTACTACCTCAATTATCCTGCATTTCGAATTTTGCAATCAATTCTTCCAGAAGGACCGCCTGGGCGGAAAGTTCTTCGCTGGCAGCGGCACTTTCCTCTGCAGTAGCGGAATTCCCCTGTATGACGTTAGAGATCTGGGAAATTGCCCGTGTGATATGTTCGACAGAATCTGCCTGTTCACTGGAAGCTCTGGTGATTTCAGCCAGTGCTTCTGCAACTTCCCCGGCCCCTTCTTTGACATTCTGAAGGGACATGGCTGTTTCGTCTGCTATCTGTACACCGTTTTCCACGATATCCAGAGAACTGTCAATCAGCGTGCCTGTAGTTTTTGCTGCCTCAGAACTCTTGGCAGCCAGATTTCTGACCTCTCCGGCCACTACGGAGAATCCTTTTCCAGCATCACCCGCCCTGGCAGCTTCGACAGCAGCGTTTAGAGAAAGAATATTTGTCTGGAAAGCGATATCTTCGATGACTTTCAGGATGCTTCCTATCTTGTGTGAACTCTCCTGAATCTCCTTCATTGCTTTGAGCATCTCCTGCATCCGCCGGTCACTCTCCACGGCTTCCATTCCAACAGCGGCCGCCTTTTTGCTGGCGGTATCTGAATGATCGGCATTTGAACTGACCTTGCGGGATATCTCATGTATACTAGCCGCGAGTTCTTCCACCGTCCCAGCCTGTTCAGAAGCGCCCTGGGCAAGTGACTGGGCACCGTCGGAAACCTGTTCAGAACCAACTGATACCTGTTCGGCAGCTCCCCTGATCTGTTTCAGAGTTGTATTTAGAGATTCAATAATTTGCTCGAGGGCATTCCTGATATCCTGAAAATCTCCGACATAATTCCCCTTCACAGCAACATCCAGATTTCCGCGTGAAATCTCCCCGAGTATGTAGGAAATATCCTGAATCATCTCTTTTAATGAACGGATTGCAGACCGGGTGCTGTCCGCCAGAAGTCCGATCTCATCATTGCGCATGGTCTTAAGCTCCACATTCAGATTGCCTTTGGCAAACGCCTGCATTCCTCCACTGATCTCCGATAAAGGTTTTGTAATCCTCCGGATAATGGTAATGATGATAAACACCAGCAGTGCAAGCACTACAATGGCCAGAACAGCAAGAATAGATATGAGGTGGTTGCGTGTCGCATTCATCTCGGAAACCGGCAGTGTGGCAATAGCCAGCCAGTCTGTTGTTTTGCTGTCTCTGAACACAGAGGTGTACCGGATACCCTGGTAAGTGAAATTGTAGTTACCATTATAGTTTTCCTTTACCTTTTGTTTATATTCATCCGTGATGTCAAGCCCGTCTACATTTTTATTTACAGCTGCAGGGTCATTGCTGTATACATATACATCATTATTTGAAATCAGTTCCATATATCCATGTTCCCCGACATGGATACCGGATATCAGTTCACTTAGGCTGTCCAGTGTTACATCCAGACCCATGAAGCCTGCTATTTCAGAATTATAATATACAGGTGTTACGATCGTAACAACGGTTTTTCCTGTTATTCCGTCAACATAAGGGTTGGAGATTGCTGTTTTCTTTTCCGCCAGGGCCAGATGATACCATTCCAGGTCATCTAAACCGGCCTTTCCGTATTCGCCGGAAGGGATGACGTAACAGTCTGTTCTTTCATCGGCGATCCATGCCTGGAGCACCTGCTCGTCCTCAGTTGCCGCCATAATATTGTTCAATTCCTGTGTAACATCACTTAGATATTCATAGTTTCCGATATCATCGGGGGTTGAAACTGCATGAAAATATTTGCCGAAAATACTGTCATTTTCATAAAGGCTGACTATGGAAATCTTTCCGCTGAAGAAATCATCGACAACAGAAACGGCATAATCAGTCTGTGCGTCTATCAGCTTAGTATTTAAGCCTGATATGGAGCCTGAAGCCATGAGGCCGGCAATGGTGATCATACCAACCAGTGCCGGTACAAGAACAGCAAGCAGACTCCAGCTGATTTTCCGGCTGATGCTGCTATGCTTCCCGGCTGTCTTCTTCGCAGGTATTTTTTTTGATTTTCTGTGACTGGACATATTTATGAACCTCTTCTTCTTTTTTGTATAGTGAGCACACTTATTTTGTCAGGAAACCGTATTCCACAGTTCCGTTCTCCCATGTGCCTGTGATGCGGTATACATACCCGGAGAGGGCATCTTTTATCACAAATCCTTCGCTGTCTTTTGTAACGGTTACCGTTTCACTGCCGGGAACCTCGTCACCGTCCTGATAGGTATCCATAAGTCCGGACGGCCATCTCTCGGCCGTGATACTCTCCGGCTCTGCTGAAAAACATAATGTCAGGTCTGTACCGTGTTCCGGATCCAGCGTCATGTCGGCTATATTCTTCCAACTGAGGATAAATGCAGAATCCGTTGTAACAGACTGGGTCTGCCCGTTCTCATCTGTATACGTCCATTGAAAGCCGCCCTCCGTTATATAGGTGTAAACATTCATGGTGTCTGTCCTATATTCGATACCAAGATGCGGCCTTTCAGATGGATCCGGCTCCTGATAGATCTGGTCCACGATGTTCTGATACTGGTCGGCATCGGAAGGCTTCCCCCGTTTTGTCACTTCTATCTTCGTGACACCCGGGTACTGGCCCGGATAAGATTCCAGCATGATGCCGTTCCCGTAAATGGTCAGCAGGTCCCCTTTTTTCAAGTCTGATTCCGTAATCCGGCTCCCATCGGTATCATAGATATCCTCGGGCATCGTTACACAAAAGACACTGCCCGTGTCCTGATCCACCATAACATGGGAATTGTCGCCGAAAGGAACATACATGACAAGATTCTTATTTGTTCCGGTAGTTTCAGCCCCCCTGTGAGTATGCTGCCATATTAAGATGCCTGCGGCTGCCAGCAAGGCAAACACAGCAATTCCTGCGGCCAGCCATTTTTGTTTTCGATGCATATTTATCTTCCCCCTTTCCTGAAAATCCATCCTGATTCATGCAGTATAATAGATTCATTATAGCATACAATAATCGGCCGGCACAGGCCCCAAAACAGTTTTCTTTTGTATCTTTTTGTCAGTATAATCATATGTAAATGAGATCATAGAGTTATCATTTAGACCAGATAGGCGGAAGATGCCCGCACTTATGCAAAATAAGTATTGTATTTCGCTGGCAGGGAATTTATAATAGAAAAGTCGTACAGGATTTATCTAACACGCTCCAATACATAAGAAAGAGGATTATAACGATGCAGTTACAGAGATTACTAAGCTTTACAAGAAAAGCCGTTGATGAATATGACATGATTCAGGAAGGGGACCATATCGCGGTCGGGATATCCGGCGGCAAGGACAGCCTGACCCTGCTCTATGCCCTGCATGGTCTGAAGCGGTTCTATCCGAAGCACTTTGAACTCAGTGCAGTGACCGTGGACTTAGGTTTTGAAAATTTTGACCTGAGCCCGATACAGGATTTGTGCAAAGAACTTGGGATTCCTTACCGGATCGTAAAGTCCGAGATATACCATATACTCTTTGATGTGCGCAAGGAGGCGAATCCATGTTCATTGTGCGCAAAGATGAGGAAAGGGGCACTAAATGATGCTGTTAAGGAAATGGGATGCAACAAGGTGGCATATGCACACCATAAAGATGATATCATAGAAACGATGCTGCTCTCGCTGATCTTTGAGGGACGTTTCCATTCCTTTTCTCCGAAAACATATCTGGACCGCATGGACCTGACTGTGATTCGTCCTATTATGTTTATTGACGAGAAAGACGTGATCGGGTTTAAGAATAAATATGACCTGCCGGTTGTGAAGAGTAAATGCCCGGTGGATGGTTATACGAAGCGGCAGTATGCCAAAGAACTCGTAAAGCAGCTGAATGAGGAGCACCCGGGAGCCAGGGAAAGAATGTTTCATGCAGTCTTAAACGGGAATATCAAGGGATGGCCGGAAAGAATCCCACATATAAGATAAAATGAAAATACCGGGAACAGAAACATAAGGGCAGGGAATGAAAGGTTCACTTCATTCCCTGCCCTGTGCTTATACAGATCCGGACTGTCACAGACTATAGCTTCTTATCTGCTGCAGTAATATCCTGCTTCAATGCAATATACTGTTCGATTGCCTTCGCTGTACCTTCGATCCCAAGTTCGGAACTGCTTAAGCACAGTTCGTAGCTCTCGGAATCGGACCACTTTTTATTCGTATAATAGTTATAGTAGCTTGCACGCTTCTTGTCTGTCTTAATGATCATATCTTTCGCCTTGGCATCCGTAAGGTCATAAAGCCTTGCGATACGGCGGATACGTGCATCCAAATCTGCATGGATGAATACACTGACTACATTCTCATAAGATTCCAGTGCGTAGTCTGCACAGCGTCCGACCAGAATACACGGTCCTTCGTCAGCAATCTTCTTAATTGCATCAAACTGTGCAAGAAAAACCTTATGATTGATGGGCATATCGGAATATGTATTCCCCGGATAACCCATTGAATACGTATCCATTACTAGAGAATACAGGAAACTGTTCGTTGGTTTCTCATCGTGGGATTCAAAAATCTCTTCACAAATCCCGCTCTCTTTTGCAGCTCTTGCAAGCATCTCTTTATCATAAAGCTTGATTCCAAAATACTCTGCTACTTTGTAGCCGATCTCGCGCCCTGCGCTGCCATACTGTCTGCCGATTGTAATAATTGTGTTTGTTTTCATATAAGTCACTCTCCTTTGCGTCAAACCAGGCGTTGCCATCCGTTTTCGGATAACCTTATTAGTATTATACAAGATGGTGCAGAAATTTACAAGAAAAATCCTGTTTATTGTGCAAATTCACCAGTTAATGGCGAACGTATATGCTATAGTACGGGCTTATTGACGCAATTTCCGGAGGAGTTCTTCAAAGTAGGCGGGCAGGGGGGCATCAAATTCCATGTATTCTCCTGTGCGGGGATGTTTAATTCCGAGTACTTTGGCATGGAGGGTCTGCCCTTCCAGTTTGAACGGGCATTTGACGGGACCATATACCGCGTCCCCGAGGATCGGGTGGCCAATGCTGGCCATATGCACGCGGATCTGGTGGGTGCGTCCGGTTTCCAGCTGGCACTCGATATATGTGTAGGCTCCGAACCGTTCCAGTACTTTATAATGCGTTACAGCCGGCCGGCCATTTGGCGCATGGGTACTCATCTTCTTCCGGCTGACCGGGTGACGCCCTATGGGGGCGTTGACAGTACCTGTATCTTCTTTTAAGTTTCCGTGTACGATGGCGTGGTATTTTCTTGTAATACTGTGATCTTTCAGCTGTTTAGCCAGAGACTGGTGGGCCAGGTCGTTTTTACAGATGATCAGAGAGCCGGTGGTATCCATGTCGATCCGGTGTACGATCCCGGGTCTGGATACGCCGTTGATACCGGAAAGGTTGTCCTTGCAGTGAAACATAACCGCATTTACAAGCGTCTGGCTGTAATGGCCCGGTGCAGGGTGCACGACCATTCCCTTCGGCTTGTTGACGATCAGAATATCATCATCTTCATACAGAATGTCCAGAGGGATATCTTCCGGTACAATGTCAGGTACTTCCGGATCCGGCAGGGAAACTGAAACAGCATCCCCGGTATTGACTTTATAATTGGATTTGACCTGATTTCCATTTACGGTAACAAGATGCTCCTTAATCAGCTTCTGGATGTGGGAGCGGGAGACATCGGGCATTTCGTCGGAGAGGAACCTGTCGATCCTGCTTCCGGGGACTTCTGCCGTAAAGTTCAATTCTTCCATCTTAGTTCTGTCCCTTTCTTAATGAAAAACACTTTAACTCATCTTCTTTATAGTAGAACAGGATAGAGACTGCAAATAAAATGCATGATACGACTACATAGCAGTCCGCAACATTAAAAATCGGGAAATCAATGAGCTCAAAATAGAAAAAATCTACCACATAGTTCAGCCGCATGCGGTCTATGAGGTTGCCGAAGGCACCTGCACAGATTAAAACGGAACAGATGCGCAGGATATAGTATCTGCCTGTATGTGGCATTCTGCCGTATAAAAAGCCGATCAGGGCAACGATGATGACGGCCCCGGCAGCAAACAGTATCTGCCTGTCCTGCATAATGCCGAAAGCGGCACCGCGGTTTTCCAGATATTCCAGTCTGAATACCCCCTGCCAGATGACGAACGGGGGCTGGTCCTTCAGATGTGTGACTGCCAGCCACTTCGTAAGCTGATCCAGCACGACAAGAAGGATACAGCTGAAAATTGCAAGCAGATAGCTTTGAGTTAATTTCGTATTTTTATCTCTCATGGCTCTTCCTTTTATATATATTTATGGATCGTTACAAAAATCCGGTTCTTCTTCGTGCGCGATAAAGTTCCGATATACCGGAACTTTCCCATGCCCCTGACGGAAATGATATCTCCCTCTCTTACCTGATAGCTGTTTGTTGTCATCAGGCGTCCGTTTACGAATACTTTCGCCCCTTCGATGAGTCCGGTCAGTTTTGTCCTTGAAGAAGAAAACGCCAGTGCCAGCAGGCTGTCCAGCCTGACAGATGCAACCGTGCCTTTCAGTTCCTCATAGCGGGGTGAGTAATGACAGTCCTCTAAAGTAACCTCCTTTAAAAGCACGCCTGTATGGCGCACCCGGGTAAGCTCATCCTTTAGAAAAACGCATAAGGCAGACTGTATGAAAATGTAAGCCTGCTTTCCGTCTATTATAATATCTCCCAGTTTTGAGCGTTCAATCCCCAGATTCAGGATTGCCCCCAGATAATCCCGGTGTGTCAGTTCCTCCGCATATTTATTATGCAGCGGTTCAATGGAAAGCACACAGAACGGAAAATTACAACTGTCCGCCAGCACCGCCTGTTCTTCCCCGGAATCGGATGCCCCACGCAAATAAAGAGCATCAGGTATAAATGCTGCCATCTGACGCTCTGCTAATTCATATCCGCCGAAAGTGATATACCTTGTATATAGTTGGTCTTTCGGAAGGGAATGTAGTATATTCAATTCATTCAGATTCAGAAAATCCGAATATGTAATGATGTCACGGTGATATGCTGTCTTTGACAGCTCAATCAGCCTTTTTTCCAATAACTGCTCTTCTTTTAACATATCAGAATAAACTGCTTCCTCTTAGTAACTGCTTATGATTAGTATCTGCCTCTTACATTTGCCGACTCCATAGAACCGCCCAGCAGATCCTGAAGATCACCGGAAATATCTACGTTCGTAGGTGTCACAAGGAAAATGTAATTAGAAATCTTCTGAAGGTTGCCGCTGATGGCAAATGTCGCACCGGAAATAAAATCTATGATACGCTGTGCGATCTCCAGATCCATACCTTCTAAGTTCAGGATTACGGTACGTCCTGCCAGCAGAGTTTCCGTGATCTCTCTGGAGTCATCCACAGATGCCGGTTTGACAACGCAGACCTCCATGTTGGCGTTCCTTCTGGATGCAGGCTGGCGCATCGGCGTTACTTTATTGCCTGCCTGTGCATATTTCTTATCTTCCTGGATATCAAAATCGTCGTACTCATCTTTTCCTTTTTTATTAAACAGAGAACGGCGTGGTTTTTCATCAAAATCGTCATCATCAAATTCATCATCATAGATATCGTCATCATCATACTCATCGTCATTCAATTTCATGATGTCTAAAAATTTATCAAACACACCCATGTTTACACTCCTATCTTATGCCTTTTTCGTGCATAATTTATTTTTAAAGCACTTTCTGTTCCGGTATACTGATGCCTAAACGGCATAGTTCCTGGCACCAAAGATTCCGGTCCCAACGCGGACCATTGTCGCTCCTTCTTCGATTGCGACTTCATAATCATTGGTCATCCCCATTGAAAGTATGCTCACATTAACATTATCAATGTTTTTCATCCCAATGTCAACAGATAATTTATGTAAATTTGCGAAAATTGGGCGGTTTTCCTCGGGATTTTCAACAAAAGGCGCGATAGTCATAAGCCCGCATACGCGCAGATGTGGAAATGTGGCTATTTTTTCTACAAATGGAATTACTTCCTCAACTTTCAGTCCGAACTTACTTTCCTCCTCTGCCACGTTTACTTCGATGAGGACTCTGGCCGTGATATTACGCTTGGCAGCCTCCTTTTCAATCGTCTCTGCGAGCTTCAGGGTATCAACAGAATGGATCAGGTCCACTTTATCTATGATGTATTTTACTTTGTTCGTCTGAAGGTGTCCGATCATATGCCAGTGAATATCGTCAGGGAGGAGGCCGTGTTTCTCATCCAGTTCCTGCACTTTATTTTCACCAAAGACCCTCACTCCCAGCTCATAGGCTTCTTTTAAGACCGGCAGCGGCTTCGTCTTACTGACTGCAATCAGTGTCACCTCACTGCGGTCACGGCCGGACCTGTCACAGGCGGCCTGAATCTTTGCCTCTACTTCCATAAGCTGTTCTTTTAACATGTTCTTTCACTCCTTATTTGATGATATAGTTGTAACACAATTTCTAATTCTATTGAAAAACGACTTCCTCGTCATCGACTGTCTCACCGTCCTGCACGATATGGTCATAATTGTACAGTCCGTAGGAATCACCCTCCTGTACAATATAATATTCATCACTCTCACACAGTATCGTTACCTGTCTGAATACAGCGTAGCCCTTGTTGATGTTATAGACCCCTTTTAACGGCTCCGTCTTTGAAAGCTGGAGTGTCTCGGAGGAATCAGGGCGTACGAGGACGGTTCCTTTGTCAAATTCCGCGGGATTCAGGTATACCGTGCCGTCATCCGTTGTTTTATAGATATTCACAGTCTGGAAAACTGTGGACCCACCTCTTTTCTGTATCATAACCCCCGACGAAGAGCTGTTCCCCCCTGTCGTGATATAACTGTCGGGAACAGCATAAAAATCTTTATCCACGACAGCACTTTTCGGAATTTTCAGCCCACTTTCATCCTCGCGGATCAATTCAACGTTCAGGAATCTTTCACCGGCGTAGCGGATCATGGAATTGTCGTAATCCAGTTTCCCATAAAAGTCCCCGCCTTTTTTCAAAATGGAAAAATCCGCCCAGAGTGCTTCACTGTCCTTGTCAATCCGTGTCTTAATGTAGGTAACGTCGGAAAGCTCCGATGCGGTATCCTTTTCAAGCGGAACGATGATGGACCAGTTCTCGCTCGTGACAAGTTTATAGGCAGGATCGCCCTTCTTTACCTGTACGTTGTCCCCGCGGACGGTATGCTTATAGTTACTTCTGTCAAAGTCTGCCTTTTCAAAAGAATCCGCAGTCACGGATTCGTACCCGTCATAGCTCAACACAATAATACCATCTGCTGGTGTTGTGAAAATATCCGCACTGCCGCCGTTCTGGGCAATCACAGCGTCCATCTGCGCGGTCTTTGTCTGGTTGGACGCGTCCAGCAGGGCATTGTCGACCTCATTTTTCAGAGAATAAACAGAGGAAAACTTCTGCGGGTTGAAATTCTCATTAAAACTTTGTGTCTTGACAACCAGCGAGGTCATCTCGTCCGAACTTAAAGCAGCACCCTCTGAATCCGTATCCGCACTGTAGTTTAACTTACCCGTGGTGACGGCATAAATGTTTGTACCGGCCTTCACCTTGCTGTTCTCGTTTTGAAAATAATTAATATAACCCGTCTTTTCCGCATCCACTACGGTCTCGCTACGTATGACAAGCCCTGTGTATGAATTGTCTTTTAAAATACTGCCTTCGCGTACCTCATATATAGAGATTTTCTTGGAAGATGCATACATGATAATCGTAACTACGAGATAGATGAACACAATGGCAAATAAAAAAATACCGATATTCATCTCCCGCTTTCTTTTATATTTTTTGAGGCTTATGGAATTGTCTTTCTGTGATGCCAAATCTAACTCCTCCGTAAAATCTTTAATTTTATAACTTTAACAGTATAACATTTTTAAATGTATATTTCCAGTTTTTGTGGCAATAATAAGAGCATTGATATTGAAAAGGAGGAAATAATATGAAGTGGTTCGATAACACTGCTCTTACCATTGTGATTATTGGAGCGGTCAACTGGCTTCTGGTTGGCATTTTTCGATTTGATTTAGTAGCCTTTCTCTTTGGAAATTTAAGCTGGCTTTCCAGAATAATTTATACGATCGTTGGCCTTTGCGGCCTCTATCTGATCAGTCTTTTTGGCAGAATCAATAACATGTCAGAATAAATGAAAGAGAAAAAAAGCAGGATCTTATGATATCACATCTGGTATCATAAGGTTCTGCTTTTTGTTTTACTCGGTATCATAACTGCCGCCTGCTGCTCCTGCTGCAAGCAGATTCGTCATATCATCATAGAGGATCGTTTTGTCATCTGCACCCATAACGATCGATATGTAAGGATTATCTTCCAGATCCTGGGAATACAGGATGACACAGGACCCGGCCTCATCAGTCGTCCCTGTCTTGCCTCCGAAAATATTGACCCCGTAAGGCGCATACGCTTCCCCCAGGGAATAATAATTCGTCGGCAGCCACTGTTCTGTACGGTAAACACCGTCCGCCCCGGTCAGTTCCCCTGTATAGGAGGGCAGCGAGATAATATCCAGAAACCGCTGGTCCTTCACACATGCATTGAACATCAGGTACAGGTCATATGCAGTTGTGTAGTGATCTTCGTCCTGAAGTCCATGTGGGTTCACAAAATGTGTATTCGTGGCCCCGAGTGCTTTTGCTTCCCGGTTCATCATGGCGGCAAATTCTTCCACGCTTCCGGCGAGATGCTCGGCTATCGCCACGGCACAGTCGTTGCCGGAGTGCAGGACAAGGCCGCACAGTAAATCATAAAGACTGATCTGGTCACCGGTACGGAGGTTACAGGTCTGCTCATCTGCCGCAAAATCAGTCGCATTGCTGCTGACTGTCACAATGTCGTCGAGATTGCCGTATTTCAGTGTCAGATAGGCTGTCATAACCTTTGTCGTACTTGCAGGAAAAAGCTTCTCGTGGAGCTGGTATGCATACAGTACTTCCTCATCTTTCAGATCGAACAATCCCGCAGCATGGAGACTGGTATCCTCAGTGAACCCAGCCAGAGGGACATCCTTGTCAGTCACGCATAAATCCTCTGCGAACAGGCTTCCCTGATACAGGTTCTTATCGTAATTCGAATGTTCATAGGCGGCTGCCTGGTCATATGACGGTCTGAAACCACAGCCGGTTGTAGTGAAAGCCAGAATCAGACAGACTGCAGCCCCCAATTTTCTTTTAGTTTTTGTTTTTATATATCTCACGCCAGTCAAGATCTCCCCTGTCTAATGCTAATATCAATGCTTCTGCTGTGGCAATATTTGTCGCGATCGGAATATTGTACATATCACACAGGCGTACAATGTCGTTGACATTCGGTTCATGTGAGCGCGGGGTCAGAGGATCACGGAAAAAAATCAGAAGGTCCATCTCATTATGTTCGATCTGTGCCCCGATCTGCTGGTTTCCGCCCAGATGCCCGGCAAGATATTTGTGGATATTCAGATTTGTCACGCTTTCAACCAGCATACCTGTGGTCTCTGTAGCAAACAGATGGTGCTTGCTCAATATCCCCCTGTAGGCGATACAGAAGTTCTGCATTAATTTCTTTTTGGCATCATGTGCCACTAATCCTATGTTCATAGCTGCTACTCTCCTCTACTGATATTTATTAGGCTGTAAACCTACATTGAGTACAAAACCAATTCCCATATAGAAACAGACAACAGACGTCATCCCGTAACTGACAAAAGGCAGGGAAATACCTGTATTCGGAAAAATCTGTGTAGCCACACTGATATTGATAAAAGTCTGTACCCCTATCAGTGTGGCAACCCCGCCGCATATCAGGCGCCCTCCGGTGTCTTTGGCCTTTACTCCTATTAGAATACATTCTATCACAATTAATAATAACAAAATTATGACGACACAACAACCCACAAATCCTAATTCTTCTCCGATAATCGCAAAAATAAAGTCTGTCTGGGGTTCGGAGATGAAATTTCCGTTTTTAACGGAGGTAGTCGTATTACTGTTGTACCCTTTTCCTGTCAGCTGCCCGGATCCAATGGCCATAACCGAATTAATCTGCTGGTAGGCTTCATCCGTGGCATACTTCTCCGGTTCCAGCCATGCAAGGATACGCTTCTGCTGGTAATCCTTCAAAAACGGCTGGTTGGGCTGCACGACAATACTTAAAAACAAGGCGGCAGTCGGAATTACAATAGCCAGTACAGTCCCAATGAACT
Organism: Faecalicatena orotica; assembly: GCF_003149245.1. Lineage (GTDB taxonomy): Bacteria > Bacillota > Clostridia > Lachnospirales > Lachnospiraceae > Faecalicatena_A > Faecalicatena_A orotica. The sequence continues at coordinate 159,629 of NZ_QGDL01000003.1, forward strand.
TATAGCTTAACCCTGCCAGAAACAAAATGATGCAGAACAGTATGGCAAGGCAGATCGTATTGGACAGGTTAGGCTGCTTGTAGATTAGTATCAGCGACGGCAGCAGCAGGGCGACCGCCTGTATAATGGTCTTTTTATTGTTAATCGCCTGTTCCCGGTCCATATAGAACTTTGCGTAGAACAGGATCATAATGATCTTAGTCAGGTCGGATGGCTGAAATTGCACAAATCCCAGATTCAGCCATCTCGTTGCTCCATTTACTTCTTCACCGAAAAAATGCACGGCCAGAAGCAGGACGATATTTAATCCGTACAAGGGCCAGTACCAGTTCATTACCCATTTGTAATCAATAAGTGAGATGACAACCATAGCAATCGTGCCGAGTATGACTCCGAGTGCCTGCTTCCCCTGTACAGACGCCTGTGCACTTCCCACTACAAAAATTCCAATGATGGAGATCGCAGTTACAAGTGCAACGAGGCTGAATTTATAATCTCTTAAGTGATACCTTTGTTTGATATTCAGAAAATGAAGTTTCAATTGAAGTTTCAATAGTTTTCTCCTGTTATCTTTATATGTATATCTGAATGTGTTATCTTTATGTGGAAATCTTCGGGCTTAACCTCCAGGTATTTTGATACCGTGTGGTATATATCTGAAGAGAACTTTTCAGCCGTCTCGGGTGTACACTGCATTCTGTCTGCCATAAGCAGAGTTTTCAATCTTTCTTTTGCAACGTGAACAGAAGGTACACTCATATAAGTTTCCCTCCTAATTCTTTTTAAATAGGCTGGAGAACTTTGCAAAGAATCCTTCCGGCTTGCTAAAATCTGTGATCGGGATGTCATCACCTAAGATTCTTCTGCATACATTTAAATATGCCTGTCCGGACATACAGTCTGTGCCGACGATTGGTTCACCCTGATTCGTTGCGATGACTACCTGCTCATCATCCGGAATGACGCCAAGCAGGTTAATCGCGAGAATTTCCGTGACATCCTCCACAGACATCATGTCCCCCCGCTTTACCATGTCCACCCTGAGGCGGTTAATAATCAGGTCGTTATTCTTGATGCCGTGTGTCTCTAAAAGTCCGATGATGCGGTCTGCATCACGGATGGCTGATACTTCCGGTGTCGTAACGATGATGGCCCTGTCTGCCCCGGCGACCGCATTCTCGAATCCCTGTTCGATACCGGCCGGACAGTCCAGAAGTATGTAATCAAATTCATCTTTCAGATCCGCGATGAGCTTGCGCATCTGTTCCGGAGAAACGGCTGTCTTGTCCTTCGTCTGTGCAGACGGGAGCAGGTATAATTCAGGAAACCTTTTATCTTTGATCAGCGCCTGTTTCAAGCGGCAGCTGCCTTCTATCACATCAACCAGATTATAGACGATCCGGTTTTCCAGTCCCATGACAACATCCAGGTTACGAAGCCCTAAGTCTGTGTCAATGACGATTACCTTCTTGTCCATCTGCGATAAACCGATTCCTATATTTGCTGTCGTAGTCGTCTTCCCGACTCCGCCTTTTCCCGATGTAATGACAATAACTTCTCCCATGTTTTTCTTCCTCCTACAACTTCTTATTCTAAAGATTAGTCTACAAGCGGATCCAGATAGATCCGGCGTCCGTCTACAACGGCTATCTTAGGCCCCCTGATATTGAGGCTTTCCTGATAGATCACCTGACGTTTTGCTTCGATGTCGCCAATTCGAAGTTGTTTGGGCTGCATGGAAAGGGCTACGATAAACGCGTCCCTGTTCCCTGACGCACCCGCATGGACGGAACCTGACAGAGAACCAACAATGACAACATTTCCTTTGGCAATCACCCTGGCGCCGAGCTCCACATCACCCAGTATGATGATACTTGAATCGGATTCCAGCACTTGTCTTTTGCTTAATGTACCTCTGTAGAACTGCCCTTCCCGTTTCTGGATATTGGTGAGCGTATTTTCCACAATGCTTTTGTATGTCATCTCATTGGTTTCATCGCGGTCTATGATACATACGATATCAATTCCCGTGATTTCAGCAATCAGGCCCAGAATTGTCTGTTCTTCCTGGTCAGACAGCTTACGGTCTAAAAACGTAACTGCCATCTTCGCCCCCTCAAAGAATTTTGCAGAATCTTTGAATTTGGCGGCGACACTTTCCAGAAGTACCTCAAAGGATACCTCCGGATTCAGGTGAACTTCGATACCATACCGGTTGCTTTTAATTGTTACCAGCCTGTCCATGTATATTCACATCCTTTATAAATAGTTCAGCCAGCAGGTATTAGTCACCTGCAATCGCTGTGCCAAGCTGTGCAGCAGAACCTGTGATTAATTCGTCTTTGTCGGCAAGCTTGAAGTTTGCCCTTACGATATCTCTGCCTATTTCTGCGGCATAGGATGAGCTGTAACCGTTTGCAATACGCACTGCCACTGCAATCTCGGGATCCTCTGCCGGTGCAAATCCAACAAACAGGCCGTGGTCCGGATGTACTGCACTCTGCTGTGCCGTACCGGTCTTGCCGGCCATCTGGATCCCCAAATTTGTAAAGCTTGGATTATTTGCTACCATGGCGATCATACCCTGGTGCACCAGATCCCATGTCTCTGCGCTTACATTCTCTATCTTATTGGCGGCAACAGGTTCGTACTGCTTGATAATCTTGCCGTTTACATCCGTAGTCTTGTTCAGAAGCGTCAGGTTGTATACCGTGCCTTTGTTTGCCACTGTCGAAACATAACGGTTGAGCTGGCTGACTGTAAAGTTATTCGTACCCTGTCCGATCGCACTCTGTACGGCATATTCATCCGAAATCTGCGGTTCTGACTCCGGAATCTCGATCCCGGACTTTTCACCAAGGCCGAATTCCTTCGCATATTTGGCAAGCTTCTCGATTCCGGCGTCGCTGTCATAGTTCCCCTCTGCGTCAAGGCCAAGGTCATAGCCGACTTCATAGAAGAAGACATTGCAGGATTCATTCAGCGCACCGACCACATCCAGCCCCCCGTGCCCATATTGGTTCCAGCATTTCGGGCTTGGAGTAACCTTGTCGAATTCACCTGTACAGTTAATGAAAGACTCTCTGTTTATGACCCCTTCTGTCAGGCCTGCCACCGCAGAAACCATCTTGTAGGTAGAACCGGGCGCCGTTGTCTCCTGTGTGGCATTATTGTAAAACGGACGGGACAGCCCGGTTACCAGCTGATTATAGTAACTGGAATCCATTGTGTTTGCAAGCCTGTTATTGTCATATCCGGGATAGGATACGCAGGCCAGTACTTCCCCGGTATCCGGGTCACTGACCACGGCAGAGCCTGTACAAGGTTCCAGCGCCAGCTGTCCCGGTGTAATCTCAAGACTCTGTATTTTCTGGTACAGCCATGTGTAGGAATCTACACTGCCATCAGTCAGACCCTTGTAAGCCCCCTCATCCATAGGCAGGACTCCCTGCTCATATACCATGGCGCAAATCTGTCCGCCACTGATACCCCCTGATTTTATAAGATATTTGTAGAGAAGTTTGTCGAAATTAACATCCGAATCTAAATAATTTTGTAAAAATGTTAAAATTCCCTGGTAAATTTCGGCGGAATCAGAGTATTTCTCTTCTGAAATGTAATCAGAGAGTTTGGAAGTATCGATCCAGTTCTTGGAAATCGCGTAATTCAGGTACTTATTGATACTGATTGTTTCATCCTTAGTCCACTGTTTGTAGACTTCGTCATTCGTGTCAATGGCATCCGGCATCAGGATTCCGGTATCGGTCTGGAGCACATTGATGGAAATGTAGTCCATGAATGCCTTCATCTCATCTGACAGCGACTCATAAGAGCCGGCCTTGCTGTTGTTCATTTCATTGATGATCTCCGTGATTGCGGACTTCTTCCTCTCCGTGAAAGTGCTGTATACCTGTTTCTCCACCGGTTTCGCATCGTCCGCGCCGAAATGGCTCTCATCAATGATCTCGTTGGCAATAAAAGAATTATAGGCGTCGTCGACCGGGATGATGATCTCACTTGCATCGGACGTCTTACTCGGGTCATAATTCATGACATTGCGAAGCTTTGCGAGGACGATTCCAGCCAGTTTCTCTTCCAGAAGCTGGTAGGTCTGCTCCTGCAGGTCTTTATCAATAGTCAGGTAGACATCATTGCCCGCCTCAGGCTCTTTATTGCTGACAGTATCCGTTACCTTTCCGACACTGTCCACATAATACTGTGTCTCACCTTTTGTCCCCTGAAGGACCTCATCCATCGTCTGTTCCAGTCCGGCTTTTCCGACAATATCCGTCTGGGAGTACTTTTCTTTCTGGTCTTTGTCCAGTTTGTTGTATTCTTCCTGTGAGATCTTGCCCGTATAACCGATGATGGAGGCAAAATACTTGCTGTCCGTGTAACGGCGCATGGAATCGGCCACGACATCGACTCCCTCGAGCCTGTCCATATTCTCCATAATCGCAGCAACCGTTTCATCACTGACATCGGTCGCAAGTGTAGTCGGGATGAATTTCTGGAAACTGTTAAGGCCTATGGCATATCTGAGATTTACCATCTTCAGGATATATGGCTTCTCCAGTTTTTTCACGTCCAGCCCGTAACCGTAAGTCTTGTCTGTACACAGATAATTGATGATGTCTTCCGCACTGGATGCGCGCTGTTTTTCCGTCAGCTCATCAATGGTCTTCAGGCCATATACGTCGGCGATAAAACGCAGTTTGAGCGTTTCGTTCGTCTGTGAGAATTCATAATTTCCCGCAGAATCCAGAACTACACCGAAATCACTGATTACAGAATCTCCGTTTGATTCCACGATGGTTATAATCTCATCCAGAATGCCGTTAATGATCTCGTTCTTTTCTTTTCTTGTATCGGCCGTTATGTTATCTTCTATAGTCACGGTATAAGCCAGCTCATTATAAGCCAGCAGGTTCCCGTTACGGTCATAAATTTTCCCGCGTGTTCCGGCGGTTTCTCTTGTTTTTCGAATCTGCAGCTTATAGTTGTCCAGATAATCCTGCCCCTTTACGATCTGCAGGTAAAATACCCGGTTGATCAGTACTGCAAACATAACGCAGAACACAAGGATTAAAACAAAAAGCCGTGATTTTACGATTCGATATACTGCATCTTTCATTCGCTCAAACAAATTTACTTGCACTCCTTTTTTCTTCTGCTTCCAGTTTATGGTTCAAAAATAGAATCAGTGGATACAATCCGAGGGCGATCACAATTGTGTAGATCAGTTCAGGGATGATATTATGACTCAGGTAATAGATAAAATTAAACTCACTGCGCAGCATGAACATCAAAAGATAGATGACCAGCCCGTAAAGGAACTCACTTGCTGCAATCAGGACCAGCGGCAGTTTGATGTCTTCGTCGTAGTACACCTGCTGGAACAGGCTGTTGCCAAATCCGATCAGCAGATAGATCAGGGCATAAAAGCCAAGGATAGATCCAAACTGTATATCAATCATCAGGCCGGAGAAAAAACCTGCCAGCATTCCTTCTTTTGGACCTCTCATAAAGCCGAATGCCGCGGTAACGATAATCATGAGGTTGGGCTTTATGGATGCAAGTGCCAGATGAGGAAACAGGGTGCACTGAAGCAGGTAGCATATAATTACGATCGCCGCAGTCACACCGATTCTTTTCGCCTTCATTTTTTTCACAGGTTCGTATTCTCCTTTCTTTTTGGATTTCCGTACATTTACTTCCCTTTCTCGTCTTTGCCGGTCAGGTCGGCTTTGGTTGTTGTGATGACCAGTACTTCCTGCAGATTCTTAAAATCCACAACCGGGGTGATGTAACCAGAACGTGTCAGGTTGTTGGAATCTACGGAAATCTCGCTGATATAACCAATCAGGATGCCCTGCAGATATTTGTCACTGATGTGGGAGGTGACGATCTGGTCCCCGACCTGCACCTTATTCTCATTATTCTCCATCTCTTCGAAACGGATCTTGCCTTCATTGATCAGGGACAGGTCCCCCCGGACCATACACCTGTCAGAGGAAGTAAGCGTCATTCCACTGACATTGCTCGAATCATCAATAATAGAGCGGACGGTTGACCATGTTGGCGCGACTTTCGTGACAATACCGACAAGGCCGCTCCCGGCCATGACATTCATATCAACCTTGATGCCGTCGCGGCTTCCTTTATCAATCGTAAATGTACTGAACCAGTTCCCGGAATCCTTACTGATAACATGTGCACCTGTCTTTTCATAATCCGCATAGTTCTGGTCCAGCTTATATAAGGCCTGGAGCCTTTCCAGCTCATACTTTTCTTCCTGCAGGTTATTATTCTCCGTGATCAGTTCATCCACCTTGGTCTGGAGTGCCTTGTTCTCCTTCCGGACTTCCTGCAGCGTATCAAAATTATCACTGATATCGCCGAGCCACGTGCCGACCTGGTTGATTCCCTTCTGCATCGGGATGATTGTTACACTGGCGATTCCATTGAAAGGGGCCGCTGCTTTGTCATAGAATAAGGACAGCACCATCAAAAGGATGCAGAAAAGACTAAGTCCCACAAGGTAGTATTTACTTTTCGAAGAGGTTTGATTTTTCTTTTTCATATTATCTCAGCCACCTATAATCTTCATCTAACATAGAATATGTTAACTTTTTATAATCTTTGTTCAATATAATCTGTTTGAGCCCTCTCACCGCACAAAGTTCAGGATCAGGCAGAGTCGTCACCTTAAGGCCGGTGCTTTCCTCCAGATATGTAGAAAGACCTTTCAGGCCTGCAAGCCCGCCGGTCAGGTAAATTCCTTTCTCGTCAATCCCCCTGCGTACATCAGGCGGCGTACGGTCGAGCAGTGCTTTGATGGAACGCACACATTCTGCAAGCGGTTCCTTCATGGCAGCCCTAATGATGCCGATCGGGATATCCTCCTGCTGGGGGACCCCGGTGAGCAGGTTCCTTCCCGCCACCTTGAGGGTTGCATCGCCTTCCTGATCAAACACACCGAATTCCTTTCGCAGTGCCTCGGCCGTCAGGCGTCCGATCAGAAAGTCCAGATTGTGCCTGACAAGATTGGCGATCGCCGCATCCATATGGACCCCGCCTATCTTTATAAGCCGGTTCAGCACCATGCCGCCCGATGCCAGAACGGATAACTCTGTTGTCTCCCCGCCGAAATTAGCGATAAAGATCCCCTTTTCATTCCAGATATCAATCCCCATGCCCACGGCATCCGCTATCCCGCGTTCCACAATGCGGACCGATTTGGCCTTTGCCGTAGAATGGAAGACGAGGTCATAGAAGGCTTTCTTCTCTACTTCTGTCACATCCGTTGGAACGGCGATGACATATTCCGCCCCTCTTGAGAACTGGCGGTCCATGCCCAGCAGATTCTGAAGCAGGTACTGCATATCGTCAAAATGGGCTATCACACCGTTCTTCATCGGAAAAACAACCTGTATATTGGCCGGCGCCTTTTCATACATCGCGAAAGCCTCATCCCCGACAGAAAAGATATATTTCTTATCCTGCATCGCAATGACATTCTTTGCTTTCCATAATTTATCTTTCTTTTTATCAAACACCTTAATCTCATAAGTGCCGAGATCGAGGCCATACACATTCCTAGCCATGCTGTATTTTATCCCCTTTTATGTCACTTAGATCTGTCCTATATCAGCTTTTTTTCCCTCATGCTGACATAACAGTTATTTCCGATTATAATATGGTCCAAAAGTTCGATCCCGATCAGCATGCCTGCCTCCTGTATCCTCTTCGTAATCAGAATATCGTCTCTGCTTGGAGCCGGGTCGCCGCTTGGATGGTTATGGAGCAGAATGATAGAAACGGCATTCTTCTGAAGCGCCTCCACAAACAGTTCGCGTGGCGAAATCACAGCCGAATTGACGGTACCTTTGGAAATATTGGTCTCCCCAATGAGCCTTGTTTTCGTATTGAGCAGCAGAAGTTTCATGCTTTCCTGCCTGCCGTGCCTCATATCTTCCATATAATATTGTGCGATGGAAGACGGAGTGGAAAAATTAAGCCCTGTCTGTGCCGTGGCCTTGGAGAGTCTCTTTGCCAGCTCGGACAGACATAAGATCTGGACGGCCTTTACTTTGCCAATCCCCTTGACCCGCAAAAGCTGTTCCAGTGTCCACTGATGGATATTTAAGATTCCTTCCTGAGAGAAAACCGGGTGGAGGAGCTTCTCTGCAAGACTTAAGGAAGTCTCTCCCCTTGTGCCGGTACGCAGCAAAACAGCCAGTAATTCAATATCCGTTAAATTACTCGCCCCAAACCTCGCGCACTTCTCGTAAGGCCTCTCTTCTTCCATCATCTCTTTCATTGTACTGTTCTCTTTCATTACATCATTCCCGACTGCGATGATTACAATACAATGACTTATTTTAGCATAAATTAAAATTCATGTATAGGTCTGCATTCTTAAAATTTTGTGAAGACAGTCTATTTAGGCCTGTATTTCAGGATGACAGCCTCCGCTGTTTTCATGCCGTCCATAGCCGCGGAAGTGATGCCCCCGGCGTATCCGGCGCCTTCCCCGCAGGGATAAACCCCGGGGATATTACTCTCAAACTCTTCGTTTCTGAATATTTTTACCGGTGAAGATGTACGGCTTTCCACACCGGAAAGTACAGCATCCTCTCTGGCAAACCCGTGAATCTTGTGGTCCATGAGCCGGATTCCTTCCTCCAGGGAGTCCCCGAGGCCTTCAGGGAAAATGGCACGCACATTGGCGGGTACAAAGGCCCCCTTGATCTGGGGTTTTACATCCCCGAACTGGTCAGACACCTGATTCGCACAGAAATCCTTAAAACACTGTACAGGCACCCTGCCTTGTCCCTGTTCCCATGCACGCTCCTCCAGCATGCGCTGGAACCGGATACCGGCCAGTGGATGTGCACTGCCGTAATCCTCAGGTGTAACCGTAACAATGACGGCACTGTTTGCATTGACCCCGCCGCGGTCATGGTAACTCATTCCATTTACCGCCAGACGGCCTTCCTCCGAGGAGGCATTGACCACATAACCGCCCGGGCACATGCAGAAGGTATAGGCCCCGCGGCCGTTTTCCAGCTGGGCCGTCAGTTTGTAGGAAGCGGCAGGGAGTTCCCCGGCTGCCTCTTTTCCATACTGGCACACATTCATCATGGCCTGCGGATGCTCGATACGCACCCCGACGGCAAAAGATTTCGCCTGCATGTCCAACTGCTTTTCATACAGCATGTGGAAGGTATCTCTCGCACTGTGTCCGACAGCCAGTATGAGAAGCTCCGTTTCGAGATATTCTTCTTGATTTACGATGATTCCTTTGAGCACCGGGTGGCCGTTCTGTGTATCTGGTTTCAGGTCCAGATCCGTGAGCTGCGTGTGGAAACGGATTTCTCCACCCATCGCTTCGATGCTCTGCCTCATACTCTTTACAACGTGGATTAAGATGTCCGTCCCGATATGTGGTTTTTGTTCATACAGGATACTTTCAGGTGCGCCGTGTGCCACGAATGTCTCGAGTACGAAACGGCCCCTTCCCTTTGCATCTTTTACAAGGGTGTTGAGCTTTCCATCCGAAAACGTCCCCGCGCCGCCTTCCCCGAACTGTACATTGGAAGAAAGGTTCAGCCGTCCGCTTTTCCAGAATTCCTCCACATCCTGCATGCGCTCATCCACACTGCCGCCCCGCTCCAGAATCAGGGGCCTGTACCCCGCTTTGGCGAGCAGGTATCCGCAGAACAGGCCCGCAGGCCCGCTCCCTGCAATGACCGGGCGCGAATGCAGTGATAATTCCCCACAGGCAGGTATCTCGTAGTCCTGTCTTACGACCTTAAGCACCTGATTCTTCATTTTCCGGAGAATACTGCTCTCCTGCTTTACTTTCACATCAATCGTATACGAGAAAAAGATGTCCGGCTTTTTCCGGGCATCAATGGACTGTTTTTGTATCTGGTAATCTAATAATGCATCCTTTTTTATATGGAGGTATTTTAAAATCTTATCCTCCAGTTCCTCCCGGGAATGCCCGGGACGCAGTTTGATCTGGTTAATCCTGAGCATGAGCTGCCTCCTTTCCCGTGAGATATCCGCTGGACCATGCCCACTGCAGGTTATAACCGCCGCAGACCGCATCCACATCCAGTATCTCCCCTGCAAAATACAGACCTTTCACATACAGTGATTCCAGAGTATCCGGGTTTACCTCTTTCGTATCCACGCCGCCTCTGCATACCTGGGCATGTTCAAACGAATTGGTTTCTGTGACTTCTGTACGGAAGTTCTGGATCAGTTCTGCCAGTTCCGAAATCTCCCTGTCATTTAAGTCCCCTGCCTTTCTGCCACGATCGATACGCGCAAGTTTCAGCCAGAGGTCCGAGAGTTTCTTATGGAACAGGCCGGTGAAAAATTCTTCCATTGTCTTTTGCGGCCGTGTGGAAATTCTTGTTTTCAGGAAAGCTAGGAACTGCTTTTGTGTAAAGTCTGGCATAAAATTCAAAACTGCCTCTACTTTTTTCTTTTCATACAGGCCGATAGCCGCATAACGGCTCACCTGAAAGACCGGGATTCCAGAGATTCCGTAATTGGCAAGCTGGATTTCCCCGGTGTCCCTCGCCTGACATTCTCCATCTGTATAGATGCTGACCTGTCCGTTCACCCTGACCCCTGCGATACTTTTATAGTATTTCTCCCTGCATTTTAGCTGCACGAGGGACGGGAGCACCGGGATCAGGTGGTGTCCAAGTTTTTTAGCCAGCGTATAACCAGAACCGTCGGAACCGGACGCGGGTGCCGCCTTGGACCCGGCAGCAAGGATCACTTTATCTGCTGTAAACTCTCCCTGATCTGTATGGATCCGGAATTTCTTTTTCCCGGGGATGATCTCCTGACATTCGGCCCCGGTGATAACGTGCACGCCTAACCGCGCGGCCTCCATCCTGAGTACATCCAGTACAGCAGATGCCTGGTCCGAATGTGGGTAAAGGTACCCGTTCCTGTTTTTCGAATAGATTCCCAGCTTCAGGAAAAAAGCGATGGTCTGCTGGGCGTTGAACTTCTCCACAATATGCCAGGGAAACATCATATTTTCGGAATGATAATAGATGGGTTCCTGTGCCAGATTTGTGAAATTGCACCGTCCGTTTCCGGTTGATAAGATTTTCCTGCCGACTTTGTCTTTATGTTCCAGAATAAAGACCTCCGCCCCTTCAGAAGCGGCAGTGACGGCTGCCATCAAGCCGGATGCACCGCCGCCGATTACTGCGATTTTTCTCATATGTGTCTCCTTACGTTTTTGCTGCTTTGTTTGTCAGGCCAGATATTCTGTTAATATCAGCCGTATCGCTTCTTTTTTCTGCTCAGATAAAGTCTCCTCATCCTGAACCGCCGCATAAGGAACAGGCTGTCCCGCGGATTCCCACCTTTTCTGGCGAGGTGGTTCCTCCGTCTGCTTCTCCTTTAGGAAACGGTGTGCGTATACATTATCCAGATAATCAGCCAGATAGGTTTCCACGCCTTTTATTTTATAAGCCTCATCCGAGAGCTGTGAGATGACGGAAATTGTAATCATTTCTGCCGCCCCGACAGCTAAATACTGGAACATGCCCTCACAGAAGCCATGTGCCATATAGTGGGTGGCAGCCCCCAGCACTGCCAGAATTCCGGAAAACCAGACCGTCTGTATCTCCAGCTGCCGCCATGTATGTATCCTGAACAAAAATCCCCGGTATTCGTACAGGTATTTCCGGATAAATGCAAGGACATTACTGACGGGACCGTACGTCCTGTATGCATGTCCATATTCAGAGAGAATACATTCCATCAGCCGGTGCCTGCTTTTAGACAGATTTCCCGCCGCTTTTACCAGACGGTGAAGGGTAAGCTGGTTTATGATCTTTGAGAGAATCCCGATGACGCCCACGGCAGCCATGAGATAAAAAATGATATTTGTGTCAGCAATTACATTGTACAACATAAAAGACCTCCTGTGTTTCAAATGATGTCAACCTAGTTTTCTATATGAGCCTATTATAGCCCAACACGGCAGGTCTTTCCTCATAAATCGTTCTACATAATATGCTAAAATACGTGGGATGAATGTCAGTTTTCCAGAGACTTTGCGGAAACAATGCCTGCATCCACAAGGTTCTGGAGGGATTTCAGGATGCCGAGCTTCGCATGAGGCCATGTCAGCCCGCCCTGAAAATATACAGCGTAAGGCGGCTTGATTGGTCCGTCGGCGCTCAGTTCGATGGATGATCCCTGCACGAATGCACCGGCTGCCATGATGACGTCACTGTCATACCCCGGCATTGCCCAGGGCTCGGGAGTCACGTAGCTGTCTACCGGCGCCGCGGCCTGAATCCCCTTGCAAAATGCAATCACACCCTCAGGGGTCCCGAGTTCAACCGCCTGTATGATGTCATGGCGGCTTTCATTTCCGTCCGGTATGACTCCAAAGCCCAGCTTCTCATAAATATTTGCCGCAAACACAGCGCCTTTTACCGCACTGCACACGACAGTCGGGGCGAGGAAGAAGCCCTGGTAAAAGGACTGCATAACGCCCAGAGAGGCTCCTACTTCTTTCCCGAGTCCCGGGGAAGTCAGGCGGTAAGCGCAGTTTTCAATCAGGTCTTCTCTTCCTGCAATATATCCGCCGATCGGGGCCAGTCCGCCGCCCGGATTTTTGATCAGGGAACCAACGATCATGTCCGCACCTACATCACTCGGCTCTCTTGTCTCGACAAATTCACCGTAGCAGTTGTCAACCATACAGATCACATCCGGTTTGATGCTCTTTACAAATGCAATCAGCTCACCGATTTTCTCCACGGAATAGCTGGGGCGGGTCTGATACCCTTTGGAACGCTGGATCGTGACCAGCTTCGTTTTTTCGTTGATTGCTTCCCGGATTGCGGGATAATCGAAGTACCCATCCTCCAGAAGTTCCACCTGGCGGTATGTAATGCCATACTCTGCCAGTGAGCCTTTGGACGGACGGATTCCTATCACTTCTTCCAGTGTGTCGTAAGGCTTTCCGACCGGGGAGAGCAGCTCATCGCCCGGACGCAGGTTTGCAGCGAGGGCGAGTGCCAGTGCATGGGTGCCACATGTAATCTGCGGGCGTACAAGGGCGGACTCGGTGTGGAAGGCGCTGGCATAGACGGCTTCCAGTGTATCTCTTCCCATATCGTTATATCCGTATCCACTTGCGTACTGGAAACACCCTTCACTGACACGGTTTTCCTGCATCGCATGGAGGACCTTCAGCTGATTATATTCAGCGGTTTCATCGAAAATTTTGAAACGTTCGGAGAGTTCATCCTCGATTCTTAATCCAAATTCCAGAGTTTCCTGTTTGATTCCTAATTTTTTGTATATCTGACTGATTTCTGAATTCATTTATCTAACCTCTATTCTTTTTCCTTTTGCACCCCATACATGGGGCGGAATCATCATGCTTCAGATGATCCCGCGTATCTTCAATTCTGAAAGCATCTGATCCAGAAGTTTTGTTTCCTCATATGCATAATCCTGCTTGTTTAGCCAGATCACGTCTCTTTCCCGTTTGAACCATGTGATCTGGCGTTTGGCAAAGTGTCTCGTATCCCGTTTAATGACATAGACAGCTTCATCAAGACTCATTTCACCGTCCAGGTAAGCAAGGATTTCTTTATACCCGAGCCCCTGCATGGATACCATACCTCGGGTATAGCCGCGTTCTTTTAAGCCTTTTACTTCTTCCACCAGTCCCTCTTCGATCATCTGGTCAACGCGCATGTCAATCCGTTCGTACAGGCGTGCCCTCTCGTCACTAAGGACGAAGTAAGCGGACCGGTACGGGGAAGACTTCTGCCGTTCTTCTTCATTATGCTCCGAGATCTTTTTCCCTGTCTGATGGTGGAACTCCAGTGCCCGGATGACCCGTTTCACATTGTTTTCATGAATGCTTCCGGCGGCTTTTTCGTCGATTTCCTTCAGCATCCCATGCAGAAATGCTGCCCCCTTCTCTTTTGCAAGACGCTCCAGTTCTTCCCGGTAACCGGTATCGCTGTCACTTTCCGTAAAATCAATGTCATAGAGCAGGGCCTGGATATAAAAACCTGTTCCTCCTACGACAATGGGGATCCGGCCCCTTTTGTAAATGCCTTCCATCGCCTCTTTTGCCATCTGCTGGAAACGCACGACATGGAACTCCTCGTCTGGCTCAAGCACATCGACAAGGTGATGGGGGACGCCTTCCATTTCTTCTGCCCGGATTTTCGCCGAACCGATATCCATATGTTTATACACCTGCATGGAGTCGGCGGATATAATCTCGCCGCCGACTGCCTTTGCAAGCCCGATGGATGCCTTTGTCTTCCCGACAGCGGTCGGGCCTGTCAGAATAATCAATGGTTTCTTCATGTTTTCCACCCTTAATTTCTATACAATTCTCTTAAACTTCTTTTCCAGTTCCCGTTTGGTCATGGAGATGATCGTCGGCCTGCCGTGGGGGCAGTGGTACGGATTCTCAAGCCCCAGCAGTTCACCGATCAGGGAATCCACCTCCATTGTGGAAAGGCGGTTATTCCCCTTGACTGCCGCTTTACAGGACATAGAAGCCACTTTCTCATCGATCAGCTCCGGCGTCATGGTCGTGGTTACCCCGTCTGCAAGGGAGTCCAGCATCTCCATGAGAAGCTCCTTCTTGGCAATACTAAAGAGATTATCCGGTACGGCACGCACCGCATATTCCTCGCCGCCGAATGGCTCGATTTCAAAGCCAATCCTCCGGAACCGGTCCATGTGTTCCTTTAACAGCTCCGTCTCCTGCATAGAAAGGCTTAAGATGATAGGGGGACTTAAGTACTGGGACGTAAACTCCCTGTTCTTCATCTCACGCAGTGTCCTTTCATATAGAACCCTCTCATGGGCGGCATGCTGGTCAATGATGTAGAGGCTGTCGTGAAACTCAACGAGCCAGTACGTGTCAAATACCTGCCCAATCAGCTTATATTCTGCCCTGATATCGCGCCGGAGCAGCTTTTCCTCGAAGAGGTTCATCTGTTTCCCGCTTCCGGGCAGGCTTTCCCCAGCCGGCGGTGCGGCCGTTTCTGGTTCAGGAGCCTTCTGTTCCCCGGTACTCTTCTGCTCTTCTATATGATAATTGCCGGTTTCACATATCCTATTCGTTTCCGGAATGCTTTTCGTCTCAGGGTTATTTTCCTTTTCCCTCCTGCTCTCAGCAGCCACTCGGATGCGGTCTTCCTGTTCTTCCGCCCGGTGTATCTGGCCGGGAGCCTTGATTTCGGCAGAGGAAGTTCTGTTATGGTAGGACAAGACTCGCTCCTTCATTTTCCTGAGAAAATAATCTTCGTCTTTCGTTTCCGGAAGGGGCGCCGCTTTTTGTACGGGGGAGGAAAGTCCTGCCGCCCCTGCTTCGGCACTGGGCCTTGCTTTAGGTTTCAGCAGGAAAGGGCTGTCCTGCTCGGGAGGCTGTACGGCCTTCTTCGGTTCTGGCACATCGACGACAGGAATCAGTTCCGGCTCGAGAAGTGTCCTGTGCACACCCTCGTAGACTGTATTGTAAACCTCCTGCTGCTTTTGGAACCGCAGTTCCATCTTTGTCGGATGGACGTTGACATCAATGTCTTCCCCGTCAATTTCAAAGTGCAGGACAACAAACGGGAACTTATGCTGCATGACAAAATCCCGGTAGGCGTCCTCGACAGCCTTGGAAATCATAGCGCTCTTGATATAGCGGCCGTTGATGAAAAAGTTCTCGAAGTTCCGGTTTCCACGACTGATAAGTGGTTTTCCAAGGAACCCTTTCATGTGGAGCCCGCCCTTCTCATAGTCCATCTCAATGAGGCTGGCGGCCACTTCACGCCCGTAAATGCTGTAGATGACATCTTTGAGTCTGCCGTTCCCCGCAGTGCGGAGCTTTTCCTGTCCGTTATTGATGAACTGAAAGGAGACTTCCGGATGGGAAAGGGCCAGACGCATCAGCAGGTCCTGAATGTGCCCGGCTTCTGTCATCGCTGTCTTCAGAAATTTCCTTCTGGCAGGGACATTGTAGAAAAGCTGGCGGATCAAAAAAGTGGTTCCGTCCGGTGCACCGGTATCCTCCAGAGACAGCTCCTGCCCTCCCTCAATGATATAGCGGGTCCCGAAGGTTTCTTCCCTTGTTTTGGTGATCAGCTCCGTCTTTGTGACAGCGGCGATGCTGGAAAGCGCCTCACCCCTGAATCCGAGGGAGGCGACATGGGTCAGGTCGTCCACGCTGCGGATTTTACTTGTGGAATGTCTCAAAAATGCGTTCGGTACATCTTCCCTCGGGATTCCGCTGCCATTATCTGTGATACGGATGAAAGATATCCCTCCCTCCTGTATCTCTACAACAACTGCGGCAGCCTTCGCATCTATGGCATTTTCCACTAATTCCTTCACAATAGAGGCCGGACGCTCAATGACTTCTCCGGCGGCGATCTTATCGATTGTAATTTGATCTAATACCTGAATATGCGGCATACATTCCCTCCTTTATCTTAGGTGCCGGCCGGCGGATGATCAGACACGCCCAAGGGCCCGGCCCTCCCGTAAAAAGGCAGAAGCCATTTTCTAAGGAAGGGTCAGACCCCTTTGCCTACCAGCGGTTTTTTAATTTATTCTGTAATCTGTAAATCGCGTTTAATGCATCAATCGGTGTCAGATTGCCTACATCCATGTTCTTCAATTCTTCCAGAACATCATCGTCTTTTACCGTATCAAAGAGGGACATTTGTGCAATATCAACTTCGTCATATTTCTTTGTTTTCGGTTTTTTTCTGGAATCGTGGTCTTTCACGGCAATCTCGCTTACACGTGTTGTAATATCTTCCTCACTTAATTCTTCCACGATTTCTTTGGCCCTGTCAATGACGATATCCGGGACTCCGGCAAGCTTCGCCACCTGAATTCCGTAACTCTTGTCTGCCCCGCCCTTCACGATCTTGCGGAGGAATACGATGTCGTCGCCTTTTTCCTTCACGGCGATACAGTAGTTGTTGACGTTTTCGATCTTCCCTTCCAGCTCGGTCAATTCGTGGTAATGTGTGGCAAAGAGTGTCTTTGCGCCCAAAAGCTTTGTATCTGAAATATATTCGACAACGGCCCATGCAATGGAAAGGCCGTCAAATGTACTGGTCCCGCGTCCAATCTCGTCCAGAATCAAAAGGCTTCTGCTCGTTGCATTGCGAAGGATATTGGCAACTTCCGTCATCTCCACCATGAAAGTACTCTGTCCTGAAGCCAGATCGTCAGACGCGCCAACCCTCGTGAAGATCCTGTCCACCAGCCCGATATTGGCACTGGCCGCCGGCACAAAGGAGCCGAGCTGGGCCATCAGGACGATCAGGGCGGCCTGCCTCATATAGGTAGATTTTCCGGCCATGTTCGGGCCGGTAATGATGGAAATCCGCTGTTTCTTATCGTCCAGATAGGTATCGTTGGAGATAAACATATCATTCGGAATCATCTTCTCCACGACAGGGTGCCTGCCATCCTTGATATCAATTGTCCCCTTCTCGTTAATCTTCGGGCGCACATAATTGTTCCGTTCAGCCACCAGCGCAAGGGATGCAAACACGTCCAGGGCTGCGACAGCCTTTGCCGTCTTCTGGATTCGCTCGACCTCTCCTGCGATGGTATCCCTGACAGTGCTGTAGAGGTCATATTCCAGTGCGAACAGTTTGTCCTCCGCTCCCAGAATCGTATCCTCCAGTTCCTTGAGTTCGGGGGTAATATACCGCTCCGCGTTTGCGAGTGTCTGTTTTCTTGTGTAGTAATCAGGAACCATATCCTTGTAGGAATTCGTCACTTCCAGATAATAGCCGAAGACCTTGTTGTACTTGATCTTCATGGTCTTGATCCCTGTCTTTTCGCGTTCTTCTTCCTCCAGCTTTGCGAGCCAGTCTTTCCCTTCTGACTTCGCGCGCCGGAGTGTGTCAACCTCCTCATGGTAACCGTCGCGGATGATCCCGCCTTCCTTCATGGCCAGCGGGGGATCGTCAATGATCGCATCCCGAATCAGCATACAGAGGTCTTCCAGCGTATCCAGATCTCCTCGGATCCCGGTAAGCAGGGGGGACTGCATTTCCTCCAGAATATAATGCAGGGAAGGCAGCATCTCCAGAGAGGTCTTAAAAGCGGTCAGGTCCCTCGGGTTGGCGGAACCGTATGTAATCCTCGTGATCAGGCGTTCCAGATCATAGACAGGAGTCAGGTATTCCCGGATTTCCTCCCGGGAGATCGCCATGCTTTTCAGCTCCTCTACCGCATCCAGACGTTTGAGGATCTCTTGTTTTTCAATCAGCGGCTGTTCCAGATACTTGCGGAGGAGGCGCGCCCCCATCGCTGTTTTGGTCTTGTCCAGCACCCAGAGGAGGGAGCCTCTCTTTTGCTTTTCCCTGAGTGTTTCTGTCAGCTCCAGATTCCTTCTTGTGGAACTGTCCAGCATCATGTACTTTGCCGTTGTATAAGGTGTAATATGCGTCAGCTGGGCCAGCGAATTCTTCTGTGTCTCAATCAGGTACTGCAAAAGAGCACCGGCACTGATGATTCCGCAGTCATAATCCTCCAGGCCGAGGCCTGCAAACGAAGAAACGTGGAAATGCTCCAGCAGCTTCTTCCTGCAGATTGCATCGTCGAAGTACCACGAATCCAGAGAATAGATCGTAATCCCCAGCCTGTTTCTCAAGTCTTCCAGATCCATGCCGCTCATGTAAAAGGATTCATTGCAAATGATCTCGGAGGGCATGAATTTATAGATTTCATCCATCAGTTTTGCACTGTCTTCCAGTTCTGTTACAAAATAATCACCGGTCGTGATATCAGCAATAGAGATGCCATATCTGTCGGCTATGTAAACGATACACATCAGGTAATTGTTCTTTGTCTCATCGAGGGCCTGTGGGGCCAGGTTCGTCCCGGGCGTCACGATTCGTGTAACCTCCCTTTTTACGAGTCCCTTGGCCTGCTTCGGGTCCTCCACCTGTTCACAGATGGCTACCTTATATCCTTTGGCAACCAGCTTATTCAGATAGCCGTCCACTGCATGGTAGGGAATGCCGCACATTGGCGCCCTCTCCTCCAAGCCGCAGCTTTTGCCAGTCAGTGTGATCTCCAGTTCCCGGGACGCGGTAACCGCATCTTCAAAGAACATCTCATAAAAGTCGCCTAATCTATAAAATAAGATGCAGTCAGGATAAGTTTCTTTTGTCTCTAAGTATTTCTGCATCATAGGGGTTAATTCTGCCACGTTATTACTTCCTTTCGCTTTTGTAATGGATAGCGGCTAAAGACGCTATCCAAAGTATATCATTTTTTAAAAAGTTGTGAAAGATAATTTTTCTCAGTAAAAAACTCTATAGCACATGAAAATGGGGCTTTGTTTCGCCATACAGCCAGTATAAAAGGTACCCGGTCAGCAGGATGCCAAGCAGGCATAAGCCCGAAAAAAGAATGGTGAAGGGGGCGCATATCTGCCCGAACAGCTGGAACGGCTGGTCCGAGTAATCCCATACATTCCATTTCAGCCATTTGTTGACTATGATTCCCGTGATGAATTCTCCTGCCGTTACAAATAATGTGCAGCGCAGCAGCTGGAGCCACAGTGGGTCCTCCCATTTGATCCAGAGTCCCTGCTGCCCAAAAAAGACAAGGCAGAGTCCCCCGAGTACAAACATGGACCAGTGTGAAAATCCTCTGAAAATCATCTCGAATGAATAATAAATTGTCCCGCCCAGTGCAAATAACACCAGATATTCGCTCACTTTCTTCACAGAAAAAACGTCCTCCTATATATCATTCCGGTCTGTTGCTGTCATTGATATATAGTTTGGACGTTTTTGCCTGAAATATAGTTGGAATTTATTCCTAATCTCCATACGGCATCCATTTTCTTTTATGATTCGCGTACCAGTTCTCCGATATAATAAAAACCTTTGCATTCTTTCAGTTCTACAGGTACGATTCTGCCAACCAGGCTTTCATCTCCCGGAAAATGTACGAGCAGGTTATTGCTCATTCTTCCGGTCATCAGGAACGAATCATGGTCATTCACAGTTTCGACGAGAACCTCCTGAATAGTATCCGTGTATATACTGCAGACTTCGCTGGAGATATGCTGCACCTCCTTTAACAGACGGTCAAAGCGGTCTTTTACCACGTCCGCCGGAACCTGGTCTTCCATTACCGCTGCGGGCGTGCCTGTCCGTTTGGAATAGATGAAGGTAAAGGCACTGTCATAGCGGACCTTTCTGACAACATCCATTGTCTCCAGAAAATCTTCCTCTGTCTCACCGGGAAATCCGACAATGATATCCGTAGTAAGGGAGATGTCCGGCACTGCGGCTCGGATTTTTTCAACCAGTTCCAGATAATGCTCTTTCGTATACCTGCGGTTCATCTTTTCCAGAATCCTTGAACTTCCGGACTGGACAGGTAGATGCAGGTGCCTGCATATTTTTTTCGAAGTTCTCATGACCTCGATCAGTTCATCGGAAAGATCTTTCGGATGGGAAGTCATGAAACGGATCCGTTCCAGTCCCTCGATTTTTTCAATCTCCATGAGGAGCTGTGCAAAGCTCATTGGGTGCTCAAGTGTCTTCCCGTAGGAATTGACATTCTGTCCGAGCAGCATAACTTCAACGACACCGTCATCGACAAGCCTGCGTATCTCGCGGATGATATCCTCCGGGTTCCGGCTCCTCTCCCGCCCTCTTACATAAGGGACGATACAGTAGCTGCAGAAATTATTGCAGCCAAACATGATGTTGACACCCGATTTAAAGGAATACTTCCGCTCACTCGGCAGGTCTTCCACGATCTTATCCGTATCTTTCCAGATATCAATGACCATCCGTTTCGATTCCATGCGGGTTACAATCAGCTCGGCAAACTTAAAGATGTTGTGGGTTCCGAAGATCAGATCCACAAAACGGTAGCTTTTCTTTAATTTTTCAACTACCTCAGGTTCCTGCATCATGCAGCCGCAAAGGCCGATCATCATGTGCGGGTTCTTCTTTTTCACCCTGTTTAACTGTCCCAGCCGCCCATAGACACGCTGGTTGGCGTTCTCGCGGACCGTACAGGTGTTGTATATTACAAAGTCTGCTTTTTCTTCATCCGGTTCTTCCACGTAGCCGATCTGCTCGAGAATGCCGGAGAGCTTCTCAGAGTCTCTGGCATTCATCTGGCAGCCGAAAGTGGTCACACAGAAGGTCAGCGGCCTTCCGGCTTCCTGAGACTGCTTTTTTAAATATTCTTTTGCCTTTGCGATAAAATAGTACTGTCTTTCCGGCTCTCTGGCCGGAGCCCCTTTTGACGGGTCAATCGTCGTATAATCAATCGTGTTCATATGTATGAATCCTCTTCTATCATTCATTCGTTATGTAGCAATGGTGCATGTCAGATAAACTGGTTCCTCCCTGCATCATATTCATAATCAATCATTTTAAGCCTGCCGGACAGTTCTGTTCTTGATATATCCATATCATCACACAGATCGTCCAGTGTCCTGTAATAATCTCTGAGCTTTGTGTTAATGATACCGAGCAGAATGACCGGGTCAGCCGGAAGTTTGTTTAACATGTGTATATCTCCCTTTCTGTTATAATCATATCCGGACGGATGTCATGTTCCCTGGATGGGATGGAGTCCAGACATTGTATGGAATAAGCCAGTGCGATCGTCCGGTAGTCAGGATGGCGTTTAAGATAGGCATCGTAAAATCCTTTTCCATAGCCGATGCGCCGCCGGTTCTTATCAAAGGCAACACCGGGCATGACCACCAGCACATTTTTACCAGAATCAGGATTCCCGGCAGGTCTGTCTTCATCCGGTTCCGGAATGCCGAAATATCCTTTTTTCAGATCAGCCAGACTCTCTATATAGAAAAACTCCATCCGCATAAAGGGCCCGCTGTCCGTAAGAATTTTCGGAACGGCAAGCTTCCTGCCCGATTTCCAGACATGTTCCAGTATCCCGTATGTTATGACCTCTTCCTCAAAGGAAACATAACAGTATACCTCGTCTGCCTGTTGGTACAGCGGCTGATCAAAGAGCCTGTCCCTGATCAGGGCGCTGTATTTAAGCCGCTCATCTTCAGGAAGGGCGGCTCTCTTTGATCGGACTATTTTTCTAATTTCCTTTTTTGATTCCAAACTTCTCACCCAGATTCGTGACGCTTCCGTCTTTTTCCTCAATGTCAATTCTGTCGAGCTGGCTGCGGAGATTTCTCCGAAAGGAATCCACATACTCCTGACGCAGGATCTTCTGTTCCTTTTTTTCGGCATCAGTCAGCCCTTCAGCCTTTGATTTCCTGTATAATTCATTAATTCGTTTAATCTTTTGTTCGTCCATTTGTATCTCCTTTTTGTAAACCAACCTTTATATTACACTATTTGATACCATTCGTCTACTTGTCAGCTCGAATAATTTTCTAAAAATCCGTAAAGTGCTTCCTCTGTTTCCATATATTTCGCACCCCTGATTTCCTCCTGCACTTCCTCGGGCAGGTCTGTAAGCGGAATATTGGTAACCTCGAAAATGGTCTTCTTATCATAGAGATAGACTACTACATAGCCGTGCAGTTCACATATATAGTATCCTTCGTTCTTAGTTGCTTCACCTTTTGTCGTGACGCTCTCCGTATTTTGTTTAGGAATCTCGGACTCCACCCTGGCCTGCTGCCTGTCCAATGCAAATTTATAGCTTAACTGGTAACCAATCCCGATTGCGGAAACAAGCAGGAACACACCCGCAAAAAAGCCAATACAGTATCTCGGTTTCATAAGGATCCAACTCCTTTTTTACATACAGTATTGGCTTTTTATATAAAAAATATACAGTTTTACACTTTTTCATTATCCTTCTTTACGAGGAAGAAGGTGGAAGCGGCGGCAGATTCTTAAAAGCTTATAACCCTGCGGCAGATCCTTGATGTCCTGTTCCGTAAGCGTTCCCAGTTTCAAAATACTAAAGGCGTATACAGCCACGGCTGCAAGGACGGATATCATCGTTGCCACGACGCGCCCCGGGAACACGATAGCCAGCACAAGATGCACGGCATAAGTCACGATACCCATGATCACGGCGGCGATCAGCGGTTTGACAAAGGTCCGCTCCATCTCCTGCTTATAACCACTCGCCTTGCCGATTGCCCTTGCATTTAAGAAACACATGCAGACGGCGAAAACGATATTACTTCCAACCAGTGCGTAAATATTCCATTTAAAAACAACGAGCATGAGCAGTAACGCAGCGATATGTATAACAAGTGAAATCGCCGCGTTCTTTGCGGGCGTTGAAATCCTGTCCAGTCCCTGCAGAATGGAGTTGGACACGGTGGACCAGCAGTAGAATACTACGGTAACCGCCCCCAGGGAAAGGAGAAGCGCCGGTGTTTTGCGGGAGTCATTAAATAAAAGTACCATAAGTGGTGAAGCCAGCACGACAAAACCTACAAAACACGGAATCGCCACCAGCATGGTAAACCGGATGGTCTGGCTGATCTTACCATGTATCAAAGTCTTATTGCCTGTCGGGACAGCCGCCGTCAGACTCGGGATGACAGATGCCGCCAGTCCGTTCGCCATAGCCATTGGAACATTAATCAGGGTATTATACTTCCCGGTATAGATTCCCTGGAGCGCCATATACTCCTTCTCGGAAAATCCCTGTGCAGCCATAATTTTATTAAAAAGCGTCAGGTCAATTAACTGGTTGATATTATAGATTGCCGTACTAAATATAACCGGAACCATAGTAAGAAGCAGGATCTTCAGGATACGGCTGTAACTCTCCTGCCGTCTCGTCCTGTCCGTTTTAAGCTGCCGGCGGATGACATTCTTGAATGCAAATAAAGCAAAAAGCAAAAACAGGAGCCCTGCCAGTGCACCCATAATTGTACCAACGGTTCCACCTGCCGCACCGTAGGCGGGTCCTAAGAGTTCTTCGTTATTTTTTTCGGCGGCGCCTGCCCCGATTTTAAACAGCACACTTGCCCCGACCAGACTGATCACGGCATTGATGATCTGTTCAATAACCTGTGACACCGCAGTCGGGACCATGGTCCCGAGTCCCTGAAAATACCCGCGCAGCACACCCATGACGGATACAATGAACAGGCCGGGAGCCAGTACCTTCAATGCATATACACTCAGCGGGGATTCCATCAGGTGTGTGGAAATGGCATCCGCGCCGAAAAAGATGAAAAGTGCCACGACGGCGCCTATCACGATCGAAAATGCCAGCGCACACGTAAATACCCGGAAAGCATTCCTGCGCTGCCGCATTGCCATTCTGGCGGAAACCAGTTTGGAGACAACGATCGGAAAGCTTAAAGAAGAAAGGAGCAATGCAAGGGAATATACCTCAAATGCATAACCATAAAATCCGTTTCCTTCATCCCCGAGTATATTTGCAAGCGGAATCCTGTATGCAACACCTATAATTTTGGTGAGCATGGCAGCGGCGGCGAGTATGGCTCCCTGCATCAGGAAATCATCTTTTTTCTTCTTTTTATTCTTATGTGTTTCAGCCATAAAGTCCTCCGTTTATTCAGCTACCGTAATATCTGAATCTTTTCTAAGATCTCTCTCTGCTTCTGTTCCATCTGGATGCGTTCGTCCTCCTCCATATGGTCATAGCCAAATAAGTGTAACATACTATGGGCGATCAGGAAAGCATATTCTCTCTTCGGAGTGTGGCCGTATGCTTCTGCCTGTGCAAGGACCTTATCTTTGGAAATCACGATATCCCCCAGCATAAGCTCCCCGGATTCCGGATTGAAGCTGTCCCCCGGATTCTCTTCGAGGCCGGAAAAATCTCCCGGTGTGCCATATTCCAGCATCGGAAATGACAGGACATCTGTTGCCCTGTCAATCTGGCGGAACATCTGGTTCATCTCCCTGATATCTTCATCGGTTGTCAGAAGCAGATTAATCTCCGCCTCATAAGGACATCCTTCGTATTCCAGTGCAGCCTCTATGACAAGCTCTGCGGTTTCTTCAGTATCAAACGGCAGTCTGACTGCCCCTTCTTCTTCCATGTATAGACTCATTACTTTCTCCTTTTGCCGCTGTTTCTCCTGCCATCCTTATTACCCGGCCGGATACTTTTCTTTTCATATTCTTCATATGCCTTAACGATCTTCTGCACAAGCGGGTGTCTCACGACATCCTTGCTCGTCAGTGTACAGATACTGATATCGTCGATATTTTTTATGACATTAACCGCTACATCGAGTCCTGAGACTGTTCCCGGCGGCAGGTCCTTCTGTGTGGTATCGCCTGTGATAACAACCTTGGATCCAAAGCCGATACGGGTCAGGAACATCTTCATCTGTGCGGGGGTTGTGTTCTGCGCTTCATCCAGAATAATGAAGGCATTGTCAAGCGTGCGCCCTCTCATATAAGCCAGCGGGGCAACCTCAATCAGCCCTTTTTCAGAATTCTTCAAAAAGCTTTCGGCCCCCATGATCTGATACAGTGCATCGTACAGTGGACGCAGGTAAGGGTCTACCTTGCTCTGCAGGTCCCCCGGGAGGAATCCCAGCTTTTCTCCTGCCTCGATAGCCGGACGGGTCATGATAATCCGGCTGACCTCATTGCTTTTAAAAGCTGTAATCGCCATTGCCATCGCCAGATATGTCTTTCCGGTCCCGGCCGGCCCTAGGCCAAAAGTAATCATGCGGCTGCGGATCGCATCCACATACTTCTTCTGCCCGAGCGTCTTAGGCTTGATTGGTTTGCCCTGAAGTGTATGGCAGATCAGGTCCCTGTCGATCTCCACGATCCCTTCTTCCTGGTCTTCAAAGACAAGGGATATGGCATAGTCTACATTCTGTTCCGTAATCACGTTTCCGCGCCGGGATAACTCAGTGAGCTGTTCCAGTACCCTCTTTGCCTTTTCGGCGGCATGTCCCTCTCCTAATATTTTTGTCTGTCCGTCACGGGCGATTAATGTGACGTGAAATGTGCGCTCCATCTTTTTCGCATATGCATCAAACTGGCCGAATACATTTTTCTCGTGTTCGGCCGGTATGTCAATCATCAGTTCTGCCAGACTCATCCTGTTTTTTCCTTTCCATATATATTCTATGTGTATTTTAACACTATTTTTCTTAATTGGAATACCCTTTTCCAGTATTTCCTAAGAAAAAAGAATTAAATTTTCTTTTAATTATTTTCACATTCATTTTATTGTATAACTTTTTCACCCGGATATGTATGATTTCAAAAATTTGTCATAAATCAGGTTGATACCGCTGGATGAAATTTTCTATGAGAAAAAATTAATTTCTAAGATATGTACAGATTGAAAATACTTTCATCGGTGCTAATAAACTGTAACCTTTAATTAATACAAATAATATATCAGATAATTTATTGTGCTTTCATATTATTGAATAACAATATATAAAATGGTATAATAAATATAAGTAATAAGTAAAATGTTTATTGTAAATGAAAAGGGAGGGCAAAGAAATGGGAACTGAAGTTTTAACAAATAAAAAGTATGATTATATTTGCCGCTATCGTCCTAAGGCTTCCGGATCTGGCAGGGATGAATGCAGGGAAATATATCTATCCCGGCAGCAGGCCGCATTATTAACCCTCCTGCACAGGACAAAAAGTTTTCCGGTATTCAGGCTCATGAATATGTATGATACAAGCCATGTATACGCCGAAATGTCAAAAGACCCGTTTTATGTCACCAGTGACATGGAAACGGATGAAGAGATACTCGAATCCTCAGAAGATCTGAGGTATCTGTGCGGGCTAGGACTTTTGGAAATGGATTTCGGCGGGAAGGATAAGATTTATGTCTATCATTCTCTGGAGGATGGGGAATTTTTTAAGACAATCTTACAGAAATACAGCGAAATATCACATGTACACCCACTCATCCACAGAGGCGTTGTCCGTCTGACAGAAGACGGCAGGACGACAGAACTGATCTGCAGAAGGTAAGTCTGCCCCTGCCATGCAAAAAGACACCTGTGTTTCGAAAAAGCACAGGTGTCTTTTTGCAACTAATTGCCTTAGATCATAAGATCTTTCTTTTCTAGAATCGCTTCCACTGCCGCACAGGCCGGGCAGTCACAGTATTTTGCCCCGGCAGCCTTAATCTCGCGGGCGTGTGCCGCTACTTCTTTTGCCTTATCCGCCCCGAACACCTGGGCCCCGGCTTCAGACTCTGCAAATCCGATCAGATTGTCGACCGGCATAATATCCTCTTCCAGTTCTTCTATATACTTTCTGGTTTCTGCGGCCTCCCCTTCTGTGCCGACGGCATCCAGCCATGCCAGAGCCGCAGCCTTTGTCTCACTGCTGCATGTCGGTGCGTCCACTAATTCGTGTGTCTTCTCAACAACGTAGTTCAATACTTCCTTGTCCATAATTAACACTCCTTTTCTTCCAGAACTTTTCCTATATTTTACCATACTTATCCGGGTAACGCAATTTGAACCTCTTTCCTATTCAAAACCCTATTCAAAACAAGAGAACCAAGCGTTACCATGCACGTCTGGTTCTCCTTTATAGGGATCATTCCTGTGTTTCTTCTGTTCCATCCGAAGTCTTATTCTCAATCTGCATGATTTCGGTGTCCTTCTCCTGTGTGATCCGCTCATTCAGGTATAAGATGCCTTTTGCTGTTGCCGTGTCCTGACCGATATGTATTTTCACACTGTTATCTTTCATCTGGACATCCTTCTCTTCCAGATCTTTGGAGAACAGGCTGAAGTTTTCACTCAGCTGTTTCTGGAGGTCTTCTTTTGTGTGTGGTTTCTCTTTGGAGGTGTATGATCTAACAATCTTACTGCCGTAAGATACAGGGAGGTAGAAATTCTCACCTAATTTCAGCTGGTGCTCCTTTGTGTACATCTCCCATTCTTTATAATCATTCTTCAGTGTGCCGACTGAGAGTATCCGGGAACCGATTTTTAGATAATACAAGCGTCTCTGGGACTTCTCATAGTATTTCTTTTTATATTTTGTGCTGATTGTATCCTCGTAAGCCATCTGTGTATCCGCAAATATATCCGCATCCGAAGTCTGGTACTGGTAGTCGATGACTTCGCCTGCATCGTTCATGACCTCGATCCTGCCGGACACGAGGATGTCGCCTTTTGCGACGGTATCTCCGACATGCACCATCGGGACTCCCGTCCGGGTGATGATACTGGTAATCACACCGTCTTTCGTTGCAACCAGGTCTTTCGGCTCCTTCGGCTGAGCCTGGCTGCTCTCGGTTTTTGGGACTTCTGGGGGAGTGGAATCGGAGGAGGCACTTTTAGGGTCCGCATCCTCTCCGTCCTCCCGGAACGTATCTTCATTTTCCTTGATCTGGATACGGAGCCGGCTGCCGTCAATGGATGCAGATACCCAGACGATATCGTCGTACTCTTTTCGGATTTCTTTTACGATCTGTGCACAGTCAACCTGTTTTTTCGGCATATGGGGAGTGACCTCTTTCGTCTCGAGAAATTCAAGCAGCGTCTCGTTTGTCCATTTTTCGTTTCCCTCAAAATGAATGTCCCAGATAAAGCTGGAATACAGGTATAAAAGCCCGAGACAAAGGAAGAAGCTGATAAAAAACAGCTTCCGCTTCCGGTACCTCTGCAGAAAAAAAGGAAGACCGGCCCTGCCTGTCAGTACCACTCTTGTATGCGTTTTACGGACGATCGGTCGAAGCTTTCGAAAACCTTTGAGGCTCATATACATCTCATACGCATTGCCGCAGGGAGTCAGTCCCCATATATAAATTTGATGGTGGCTGCACAGATTTAAAAAGCGTTCGGGGGAATATCCCTCGACGCGGACCTTTACATAGCCATGTACATACCGGATGATTGACTGTATCACAGTTTTTCTTACCTCACTTACAATATTCTAGCGAACAAATTCTGCCTGTAATCTTCATTTCATCGTTGGTATAATACTCTATTTGAAGGTTTTTCCCCTGAAGCCGGATCTGGCACCCTTTGGTCTGGACACGGATCAGGACATCCGTGTATTCAATGATGCCGCGGTAATTTTCGATGCAGACTTCCTGACAGCCCACGATTGTGACAACGGCTGCACCGAGGACTACATCCTTTGGCATACTTGCAGCAGATGCCAGTTTTTCTTTGAATTTTTCGTTATCTAAATCTCTGCCCATATAGAAATGCCACACATACGCCCTTTATTTGAAGTATATGTGCGGCACAATTGTCCTATTCTTATGAATTCTTATTTCCGGCTTCTGATGCGGACTGCTGTGGCCATCAAAATAACACCCCCGGCAAGGAGCCAGTATTTTTCGGTATAGCTGCCCTTCGTCATCGAGAAGGGATAGAATACCTTCAGATATTTAGAGCCTGCCCCCATTGCGGTGATATAGTAGAATACAGGGATCATGTAACCCGCAATCAGGTTATCCGTCAGGCTGTAAAACAAAAGTCCGAGCCCTCCCATAAAGATCATTTCCGCGAGTGTCCCTGCATAGTATGCCGGTGCCTCCATCTGGCAGCCATTTATGTGGAGGATTAAGATGTATACGCCGAGATATAATGCGAGGACAAGCACGGCCTCTATGGCCCGGATGCTGTAAACAGTGCTTATTTTTGTATATTTCGACCGGATCAGGTCTCTTAAATCCGGATTCTGCTCGGGAAGGAAGACAGGGGGGATCAGGATAATCCCGATCAGGGCCACATACATTTCCAGAACCTTGGCAGTGTCCGCCAAAGGCAGGTTCTTTACCCCCAGTACGAGCGGGGAAAGGCAGAGCAGGATGCCTGCCGTGACGGCATGGACGGGCAGGTTATGCCTTATGTTCTCTCTTGCGATTTCCAAATAATTTGCCACGGATATCAAGCCTCCCTTTCCTCTTTAATGAATAGATCCAGACAGTAACTGCAGCGAGCAGGATGGAAATTCCTGCGTACAGCGCCCTGTTTGCAGCCAGCTGGCTGAAACCTGCATGAAAACCTTCATAATTAAACGGTGTGTTGTGTCTGGGAACGAGATCCCAGCCGTATATTCCGCCGTGCATGGCTGACATGGAACTAAAGACAGACAGAAACCACCAAATAAGCTGTACCAGTACACCCAGAGCCGTGTCCGTAAGTTCCGTCAGAACCATTCCCACGGCAGTGGAGATCATGGCAGTCGGCATCAGCCAGCCAACACTGTATTTCACGAATGCCAGATAATCCAGACGGATACCTCCTCCTGCAGCTTTGATACATTCGGACAGCGGTATGCAGGAAATGAGGAGAACCGGCAGCATCAGCATTACAATCATGGAAAAGTAACGGCTGAAGATAATCACGGCTGAAGAGGCCTTTCTTGATGCGATCAGCGCCTGCATGCGGGAACGCCTGTCACGCATGCCCCGCGTGGCTGCCAGAAATACGGGCAGTATCCCGAGCATAATTCCCATGTAATCACTAAACAGTCTTGCATATGCACCGGTAAAATGATCTTTTTCTGTCAGGTCATTATATTGCTGCAGTGCCTGTTCATAAGTCATTGGTGTTTTTGCATTTGTTTTAAGACTCTCTTTACTGTAATTGGAACCTCCTCCAAGCATATCGTCTGTTTCTTCCATTAATGCACAGAACCGTTCAAAAGTAAGCCCGTCTTTTGGCTTGACCGGCGAACTGCCGTATACGATCTGGCTGTCTCCCTGGGCCGCTGTCATCGCATCGTCGATCTCCTGATCTGTGGACAGCCCTGTTGTTTCAGTAACAATCTCATGGATCCTCTTTAACTCCTTTTGACTGGGCTTGACTGTTTTATAAAACCCGATCGGGTACGTTGTAAAGGAGCCGCTCCTGTACTCACTGACCAGATATCCAAGCGTTGCCTCCATTGTGGCCTGTTCATCACCGCCTGCGACCATGCCGTAGTCTTCCTGCCCCGGTTCCGGTTTCTCGGCAAATTCCATGCTGCCGAGCTGGGAGTTGAAAAAAATAAGCAGGATCAGGATGATCAGCCAGTAGATCATGCTTTTGGCCGTCTGTTTACATTCTTTTATGAATAGATGTCCAAACATCAGGCCTCACTCCCTTCTCCGTTCATCAGATACATGTAAGCATCTTCTACACCCGCATCACAGCTTTCGGCCGAAGCGAAGGGCTTCTTCTCTGCGATAAAACGGATCATGACATTGTTTCCAAGTGTCAGCATGCTGGTTACGATGTATCTTTCTTTTAATTGCGGAAGTTCGTGTCTGCTGATCTGGGCAGTATAAACTTTTCCGTCAGCCATTTCAATCAGGCCGGAAACGGTTCCCTGATAAAGGATTTCCCCATTATTTAAGACGGCTATCTGTTCGCAGGTTGCTTCGATGTCCCCTACAATATGGGTAGAGAGAATGACGATGCGTTCTTCTGCAATCTCACAGAGAAGATTCCGGAAACGGACTCTTTCCTCCGGGTCCAATCCGGCCGTCGGTTCGTCTACAATAAGAATTCTTGGGTTATGCAGGATCGCCTGGGCGATACCGAGGCGGCGTTTCATTCCGCCGGAAAGTGCCTTTACTTTTGTTTTTCTGTCATTCTGGAGATTCACCTTCTCCAGCAGATATGGAATTCTCTTTCTGCGTTCGGCTGTACTCAGTCCGGAGAGAACGCCCAGATAATCCATTGCCTCATAGACGCTCATATTCGGGTACATGGAAAAATCCTGGGGCAGGTACCCGGTCATCTTACGGATTCTGGCAGAGTCTTCTACCGGAATTCCACAGACTGTAATCCGTCCGTCTGATTTTGGCAGCAGTGTGGCAAGCACCTTCATAAGAGTCGTTTTTCCGGCGCCGTTTCGCCCGAGCAGTCCGAACATTCCCTGTTGAATGGTCAGATCAACCTCCTTTAAAGCCTGTTTCTTTCCATAATATTGATTCAAATGTTCAATCTTAATTTCAGCAGACATTCTTTGATTAACCTCTCTTTCCTGAAGATCCCCGGACTTGTTTTGTCTTAGTCCATTTCATTTTTATGTGATCTTCTTGTCTATGAAGCTATCATACCGAAGAAATGTCTATATTTTCTCTATGAAAACTTAAGATTCTCTTCATTCATTCTTACTGGAAAATGAAGCTGTCACAACCGCACCGCCTTCTATGGAGTTGGCCAGACTTAACTCACCGCCGTGCTTGGCACAAAGCTGCCTGCAGATATGGAGCCCGATTCCAAAATGGGGATTCTCACCGTCATTCTCTTCCGGCAGTTTCCGGTGCTCCCTGTGGTAAGGAAGGAGGGCTTTTTGAAAGTCATATTCCGTAAATCCGCTTCCGTCATCCTGAACGACCAGATACAACATCTCTTCTCTTTCTTCATATTGAAGTGTGACTGTAATCCGTCTGGATGCAAAGCGGATGGCATTTGACAGCAGATTTTCCAGAACCTCCAGAAGGAGATTTACATCGACAGCAGCTTTTTTTGAGGGCAGGGTTTCAGTTTGTCCGCTGAGAATAATTTCCACATCGCCGATCTGGTTCAGTGCAAAGATAACCTCTAAAATTTCACTCTGGATCTGCCCGGGCGTATAGAGTTCTTTTTGTACCGGAATCTCATCAAGGCTGCGGATTCCTTTCATTGTCCTGCTGTACTGTTCCAGACGGCTTAAATGCTCTGACATCAGTCTGAGCGTCTCTAACATTTTCTCCTGACTGATTTTCCCCTGCGGCAGGTAGCGCTCCAGAAAGTCAGAATATCCTTTCAGAACGGTTAGCGGCGTCCTTAAGTCATGGGCAAATGCGGCATTGAGCTGTTTCTGGTTCTCTACCAGCTCCCACATCATTTCCTTATTATGTATGAGTTCAAGCCGCATTTCGTCGAAGGAACGGCAGAGCAGCCCCATCTCATCCCTGCTTTCATATGTCAGGTCAAAATCCAGATTATTCCGCCGTACCTGCTCTGTGCCTTCTTTTAGAATATTCAGCGGTTTTTTCAATCTTTTCTTATAAAAAAGCAGGCTTGCGGCAATAGACCCTGCTACTCCATAGACAAAGGGACTCCACACACGTATCGTGTCGAGCAGGAGCATCCAGAGCCCGTCGTGATTCTGAAAACCGGTGTAACTGTCCGTCCAGAACGGCCACTCCGACAATTTGATGGTAAAGAACCATAATTCGCTGTCACCGCTGTATCTGCTCCAGATCATGCTTTCATACCGGTAGCAGGCCGTTATCGTCAGATAAGACAGTACCGCCCCAGCCGCGGCAAACACGAGGATATATGCGGCGATTGCGCTTCGAAATGAGATATTGCGTATTTTATGGCTGACCACAGATGTTTTTTCTTCTAACCAATCCATTTGTACCCCACTCCCCATACCGTTTCTATGTATGTTTTCTTTGTGAACCCGGACAGCTTCAGCCGGATGCGTCGGATATGCTCAGTCACAATGCTGCTGTCACCGCAGCCGTCGTAGCCACGCACTTTCTCATACACCTGTTCCTTGGAAAATACCTGTCCACTGTTCATGGACAAAAGCTCCACAATATTGAATTCTGTTTTTGTCAGGTTCACTGGCCGGTTATCGTAATAAACACAGCGCTCCTCATAGTGTATGGCCAGAGCCCCCTGTACTCTGACAGCCTGTGTCTGATTCTTCCGCTCCTCCCGGCGCAGGTGTGCCTCAACCCTTGCACCCAGTTCCTCGATACTGAACGGCTTAACGATATAATCGTCACCGCCCAGAAGGAGTCCCCGTATCCGGTCCTCCTCCTCAATCTTGGCGGTCAGAAAGACGATCGGGCAGGATACATGGCTGCGGATCATCGTACACACCTCAAATCCGTCAATCCCGGGAAGGTTTACATCCAGCAGGATAAGGTCCGGTTTCATGGACAGCCTGCTGAAAACCTCGGTTCCGTTCGTGGCTGTGATCACCTGATATCCCTGTATTTCAAAATAATCTTTTAAGAGCTGGAGGATTCCAGGCTCATCATCAACTGCTAAAATTTTTTTCATATAATATTCATCCAACTTTCTACAGAGTTCGTGTTGTTATTATACTAATAAATTCTCTACAAAAAGTCTACAAGGAGATAGGACTGGCATTATTTAACCAATTTTAAAACATCTTTTGCAGTCATGTTTGAGTAGAGTTTTCCGTCGATGAGTATGTTGGGGGCGGTCCGGCATTGTTTCAGGCATGGCCTTGTCTTTATACATACTTTGCCGTCTTTTGAGATGCCGTTTTTCTGGGTCTTAAGTTCCCTGCCCAGAATTTTCAAAAGTTCCTGTGAGCCTTTGTCCGTGCAGGCTTTTCCTGTGCAGACTACGATTTCATGCTGGTAGGCTGCCTCCTTCAGTGAGGGGTAGATTTTGACCAATACCTGAATGACAGAAGGGCTGACCCCGGCGGCTTCGGCCGCACGTCGCTTTAACTCCGAGGTGATGCAGCCGTTGACTTCCTGAAGTTCCCTCAGCATCTGTACAATATTATCCTGATCGCTTTTGTTGTCCATCTGGCTGTAATACTGCAGTATTTCTTCTGTCTGCCCTGCTTTCTGAGAATCATTCATTTCTATTAACCTCCGTTTCTCTTCCATTTTATCAGTATTACCTGAAACTGTCAGCCTTAATCTTAATACAGTCAAAGGTTCCTTATGAAGTCCAATACCCCGCAGGCATAGATAAACCGCAGGGCCGGATGTCCTGCGGTTTGTTCTTGATGGTTGACCTCTGTTTTGCAAAAGGAGCCATAAACATATTAATTTAAAAGTGTCCCTTCCATCCGCACCGGCTGGTGGTCTGTGTATTCAAAGTCAGTATTGATATTCTCTACCTGATTAACCTTTATATTATCTGATACGATAAATCCGTCCAGGACATAGACCTGTGAGTCCTCGTAGTTTCCGCTGTAAGGCCCGTTTAACAGCCTGCATGTGGGTACGTTGTCGGAAACAGCGAAGGAGAACCCGTCAGGGATATCTTCCGTGCCGACAATACCGGGAACCCAGTTGTCTTTGTTGTGGATCGGGTATTTATCCATGCCCTCGAATGTCTGGTTGAAGTCTCCACCCGCAATGACATAATTACCTTTTTCATATTCGGCTTCCAGTTTTTCTGCAAGCATCCTGCTCTGTGCAATCTTTCCTTCGCCGCTGTCATAAGCCTCGAGATGGAAATTGATCAGGACGAGTTCTTTGTCTGTGCCTTCAAGCGGGACCCTCGTCTCAAGCATACAGCGTTTCAGGTTACAGGTCTTGACCGGCCAACTGAAGGACTCCGGAAGTGCGATACGGGATGCATCCGTGACTTCCAGACTAGTCATGGTGACAAGGCCGCTTTTTACTTTTCCGATCGGTGGCAGCGGGTACGGAACATAATCACACTTAAAATTGCATGCGAACATTCCGGTTAACCCGAGTGCATCCTCATAGTATTCCTGCTCGTCAATATGGTAGGAACGTTTGGAATCCCGGTCTACTTCCTGAAGAAAATAAATATCCGCGTCCTGTTTCTCTAAAATGGACGTGATCCCCTTTAGATTATTTTCTACTAATTCTTTGCTCTCCGGCTGCACTTTTGTACCGCCGTCCATAAAAAAATCTTCATCTTTACTTAATCCCGCATAACCGGTATTGTATGTAAGTATTGTAAATGAATCCCCAATATCCAGCGAATCTGTTCCATTTCCCGTTTCAACGGCTTCAACCGCCTCCGGACGGTATTCCCGTATCGTCAGATATCCTACTAAAACTGCGAGAATCAGTATGACAGCAATTACAATTCCTCCTGCTATTTTCAATCCTTTTCTCTTCTTTTTCATAAAACCGCCTCTCTCCATACTTTGTTTAAGGATAAAAATGATGTATATACCTTGAACTTATTTTAACTTAAACTTAACATTTTGTATAGTAGGAGGAGAAAACATTCACAGAAACCGTTTTGCTATTCTTAAAAATTCTTCATTCGTCTGGAGAAAATCATACATTGGATTATTTTTCATTTCAGACATCAGTCCCGAAAGCAGCTTTTTTTCTGAGTTCTGTTTTTGTGACGCATCGATTCCAGAAATATCAGGTGCTATATCCCGGAACAAAACGGTGCTTTTCATATCCCAGGGAGTCCGAATAGCAAAGAGCATTCTTTTTAGGAGAGAGACCGCTCTTTCTTCATCTTTTAGAAGGACTGCCGTGTGAAACTTGAGCACCTGGCTGCTGTACTCCCATAGTCCGAAGGTTTCGGCAGTCTTTTCCCATGCTTTAGCAGCATATCCGGCCATCTCATGATCATCTTTTTTTACGGCACATTCGCCCAGATACATCAGAATGATCATGATTTCACTCAGTCTCATTTGCAGCAAATGTTCCAGTATTCTGACCGCGTCATCCATCTTCCCCTCCTTCATATAAATCGAGGCTTCCTGCTGCTTCTTGTCTATTCCCAGCCGTTCCGGGACCAGTTCCAGCATTTCATGGGCCTTCTGGTAATCTCCCCGCAATTCATACTTGGAAGAAAGCATAAATGCAGAAGAAATCCGGATTTTTTCATCTCCGTCTTCCACTGCACGATGATACAGTTCCATGATCTGGTCCGTATACTGGCCTTTTTCGTCAGCAGGCATTCCCGCCATGATTAGGGCACCGTCCAGCAGGAGGGCCGATTTATGTACCAACGGGGCGCAGCGGGGATATGCCCGCAATTTTTCGTGTAAAAGTGTAAAACCGGCATCGAGCCCGCTTTCGCTGATGGCCTGTGATAATTCTTTGCAGAAAGATTCGATTTCCTGTTCTGAGAGTTCCTCATGGAAACAAAACAAAGTATTCATATCTACCTGCAACAGGCGCGCCAGCGGCGGAAGTAGTGTAACATCCGGATACGACGAACCCTTTTCCCACTTATTTACGGCAGGGGTGGATACACCCAGATATTCGGCAATTCTCTCCTGGGTCAGCCCCAGTTCCTTCCTTTTTTCACGGATAATTGTATTAATCGGCATAATTTGTCCTCCCAAACTTTTTATCTTCTTCCTGACAAAATAATTATATCATTTAAGGAGGCACTTTTACAATTTACCACCGGGCAACTAACCGGAGGCAGAATTTAACCTGTGGTTTACTTCGACACACGGGGAAATGTTAATACGAGTTCAAATCCAGTCTTATATTCCGGGTTTGTGCCGACACGGATCTTGAGCCTTTTCGCTAATTCTCTAACCAGGTAGAGCCCCATGCCGGTTGCTTTTTTCCGCTGCCTGAGATTTCCGCCGGTAAATCCTTTGTCGAAAATGAAGGGAATATCATATTCAGGGACTCCGATACCGTTGTCGCGGATATGCAGCATGGTTTCATTCCCAGACGGGGCCCACTCTGTATACAGTTTAAGAGTATTTTTCTCTTTCTCCGGGTCTGCGTATTTGATGCTGTTGCTGACAGCCTGTCCGATGATGAAAATGAGTCCCTTTCTGTCCGATAAAACCCCGATGTCCTCTGTTTCGTTTTGTATCAGGAAACCCGCTTCATCCAACAGGGCCCTGTATTCAGACAGAGCCTCCGTACAACAATCCCTTAAAGATACCTTTTCGAACAGGAAATCCGAATGTACGGCCTTCAGTCCTGCATAGTACAGGACCTGGTCAATATCTTCCTGCAGCTGGCTTCTTGCATACTCCAGCTTATGGAAAACACCGGTGGACATCTCCTCTTTTCTGTTATCGAGTACAAACGTCATTAATGCCAGCGGCGTCTTAACCTCGTGTGCCCATGTTTCCATATAATCTTCATATTCCTGAATATCACTCTTCTGCTTCTTGTTTTCGCGGTATTCGCTCTGAAGCCTTTTCACCAGAGCCTGTGCAATCGTATAATCTGTTCCGCAAAAAGCGGTCAGAAAGCTTTCATCTTCCGCCAGCTCCCGGTTTTCCAACAGTTCCATATAGGCTTTTTCCTTTTTTGAATCACTGCTGTAAGCGATCCACAGAGCGATGCTGAACATGAGAAAAGACACAAAGAGCATGGCACCGAGCAGGATCAGGAATTTGCCCGGACTAAGCAGCCATAAGAAAATTATGAACAGAAAATCGGTACACACAAGCAGTGCCAGCCAGATGCTATGGTTATAACAGTAATGAAGCAGTTTCTTCAGCATGCGGATCCTCCTGTTTTTGCTCAATAAAATATCCAGTGCCGCGCACAGTAACGATTCTATAGTTCAGCGCCAGCCGTTCCAGCGTCTTTTTCAACCGGGTCATGTTGACCTGAAGTGCATTTTCATCTACATATTCGGAAGTTCCCCAAAGCGTCTGAAAAAGCTCCTCCTTCGAAACAATTCTGCCCAATGGGGATAACAGCTGTTCCACGATCTTTCCCTGGTTCTCAGGGAGTACATAGGATGTCTGATTTGTATATATCGTATAAGTATTTAAATCCAACCGGATTCCGGGCACTTCCAGAAAGTGCTCTTTGTCCTTGTATCTTCTGAGCAGATTGGCAATCCTCGCCAGCAGGCGGTCCCTGTGGCAGGGCTTTGGCAGATATTCATCCGCCCCAAGCCCCAGGGCATGCAGTTCGTCCTTCATATTGTCCCTGCTTGTCAGAACGAGTACCGGTACCAGACTTTTCCGGCGGATGAATCTGCATACCTCGAATCCGGTCTGCCCCGGCAGATTGATATCCAGCAGCACAAGGTCCGGATTGTTTGCAAGTATTTCCGAAGCCGTATCCGAAAAATGGTTCAGGCTTACCGTTTCATAGCCGGCCCCGGAGAGAAGATACTCCAGTTCTTCCCTCATAAATTCCTCGTCTTCTGCTATTACAATCCTGCTCATATAAATCTCCTACTCTTCCCTCTTATTCTCAATCATACCAAGAAGCTGCCTGCGGCTTAATCTCGTTACGGCAGCAATATAAATAAATTCTACCACAACAAGCAGGATTATCATAGCACAACCCAGCTTTAAAAGCATGGGCACCTCCGTTTTCATTTCCATTGAAATAAAGCCTGCAAACAGCGCCTGTATACCGAAGAAACTGCTGACTGCCGCGGTCAGGACGGGCAGGCCGAAATACCATTTGATCTGTTTGTCTGCGCTTTTGCATAATGCCTTGTACGAACTCCCGAGGCGGATCAGGACATGGTAACGCCTGCCTGTTTTCCGCTGGTGCATCAGGAATTGTACTCCCATGACAGTATTGGCTATGATCAGGAAAATGACGGCAAGGTAGATCGTAATATATCCCAATGCGATGAAATAGAACAACTGCCTGCCCATATTCTGCAGATAGCTTTCATATTCAAGGGAAGTCTGATTCAATCTTTCATTAATACCCATCATGGCCTGCATCAGCCCCTCTTTCTGAACAAGGTTCTCTTTTAAAACCGCATTCCAGTAAGAATCGGAATTTCTGGTCACAAGGCGGTCATATACGCTGTCCGGGATAATGACTCCGAGGGCAAGCGTAATGGAGCGGTCCACAACTAAATTTGTCTGGTATACCTGATCCTTCAATTCGAAAGGGACACCATTGAGCTCTATAACAGGATTTTGGGAGAGTACCTCATTTAAAAGGTCCAGCCGTTCTCCGAAATAAAAGTCCTGGTCACTGTACAGCGCGGCCTGATTCCCGGAAAGCTCAATAGGGGCTTTCCCGTCAGTCTCAAGGATCTGGTTGTATCCGGACAGGGAAATAAAATAAGGCGTTGTAAAATATTCAAGGCTCTCTGACAGGCTTTGCACGTTTTCTGAATTTCCAAGTGAATTTACTGCACGGCGAAAACCTTCTCCGGAGAATGCGTTTTCATCATCAGGCATCCCCGTCTTTACTTCGAACAGTTGCGAAAATTCCGCATCTAATCCTGTGTTTTTCAAAATCTCTTTGACGGATGGTTCTTCGTCTGCTGTCTCCTTGTCAGGAACGCTTTGGCTGTAATCTATGAATGTGTAATCTATATGGTGTGCCTCACTGCCGGATGCTTCGAGGCTTACAGACATGCCATAGCCAAAACAGCAAAGTGCGGCCAGAATGAGCAGGGAGGACACTGCCAGGGAGGCCGGGCGCAGAAAAACATTTTCCTGCAGCTGGCGGAATGTAAATGTCGACAGCCCCCTGTTTGTTTTCTTTAATCTGAAAGTCAGTTCCAGAAGAAGCCCTGCTCCATGAAACCAAAGGAAGGTCCCTGCAATTCCCAGTACAACTGTCATCCCAAACCTGAGAGGCGACTCCCATGCGTTTCCACGGATCGCCGTATAGTAAGCCACTGCCAGAGAGAGGATTCCGGCAATGACCTGTACATACCCGATTCCGCGTCTCTTCCTCTTCTGTTTTTTCTCCTGTGTATCTGACAGCAGGCTGATGACTTCTTTTTTGACGACAGAACCGCTAAATAGCAGCATTGCAAAAAATTTGATGGTAAAGAATCCGATAAAGGTCCATAAGACCGCCTTCCATGACAATGTAAAGCGATGCCCTATGATTCCCAGTCCAACCACTTTCGCAGTAATCAGGCTGATCATTTCTGAAAGAAATATGGCAATCGGGATACCAATCAGCAGCGAAAAGATGCTGTTGAAGATATCTTCCGCCATCATCATGGCAAAGAGCTTTGAGCGCCGCATCCCCATCATCAGATACATTCCCAGCTCATGGCTTCTTCTTTCGATCTGGTACTTTCCTGCAAAATAAACGAGAAAGAACAGTAAGAAGAGCGAAACACCGTAGAGTACCGGAAGAAGCCGGTAGATCTTATTTACCGCATCGCTTTCCATCCGGAGCAGAAATTTCATGACATCCTGGTTTTCAAGAGACAGGATAATGTAAAATGCAATGATAGAAACAATCAGTGAGAGGAAGAATAAACCGTTTTCTTTCCGGCTCCTCCTGCCGTTTTTCAGGACAAGTTTAAAGAACATTTGCGCTTCCCCCTCCCAGCTGAGCCATGACACTTAGAATGCGCTCGTAAAAATCCTGCTGTGTCTCCTTTGGATATTTTCTCCTTAATTCATGGAAAATCCTTCCATCCTGAATGAAAAGGATACGCGAGCAATAGCTTGCCGCATTGCAGTCATGCGTAACCATAAGGATGGTTGAGCCATCCTGCTGGTTCAGTAAAGACAGTTTTTCCATCAGCGATCTGGCATTCTTAGAATCCAGAGAACCCGTCGGTTCATCCGCAAGAAGCATGTCCGGATTCAGAATCATTGCTCTGGCCGCTGCGATACGCTGTTTCTCTCCCCCTGACATCTGTGACGGGAATTTGTCCAGAATGTCCTCAATCTCCAGATATTCCGCCAGTTGTGCCAGACGGGCCGCCCCCTCTTTTTCCGGCACATTCTGGATTGCAGGCGGAAGCATAATATTTTCCCGGCCGGTAAGATTATCGAGCAATTCAAAATTCTGAAACAGGTAACCGATACGCTTTCCCCGGTATTCCGCGAGTCTCTTCCCCTTATAGGCACTGATGTCCTCCCCGTTTAAAAGGATTTCGCCTTCTGTCGGGTGCACCGCGGTCGCAATACAGTTCAAAAGAGTCGTCTTTCCAGAGCCGCTGCTTCCCATGATCCCTAGAAACTCACGGTCCAACACCTGAAATGTAATTCCGTTTAACGCTTTTGTCACGTTACCATTCTTTCCATAGTTTTTCTTTAGTGATTGGATGTCCAGTAATTTTTCCTTCATTTAAATCCTTTCCCCTTTCTACTCTATCTGTCAGTCTGCTGACTGTTTCATTTGGTGGATCTCTATTCATAGTATACAGGATTCCTGTGCAGGAAAACACTTACAGTCTTTGTAAGGATTCAGGAAAAATACTATTGAAGGTACTGTGTGTGTCCAAAGAAAGGAATAGTCATGTGAACAATTACCTGCCGTACAAAAAGCGGAACAAGGTTTTCTGACCCTGTTCCGCTTTGATCGAGATACTGTCACAGTGTGAGCCTGCCGGACAAACCTGCAACAGAACTTTTCAAACACACTCTAGTATGTAAACAACTGTGTCCAGTAATTGCGCCCGGCTGCATTCTGGTAATACCCAACACCAATTTTCGTGAATTTGGGATTCAGGATATTCGCCCTGTGCCCGTCACTGTTCATCCAGCCTGTCATAACTTCCTGGGGAGTGCGCTGTCCCCATGCGATGTTCTCACCGGAGCCCTGAAAGCTGACCCCCTGTTCTGTGAGTGCTGTGCTGAAAGAACTCCCGTCTGGCCTTGTGTGCGAAAAGGATGTTTCTGTCTCTTTTGCCCTCACAAGTGCCGCCGCCTCGATTTTGCTGTCAATCGCAAGAGGGGTTAGGCCTGCTTTTACTCTTTCGGCATTTACTAAATCTGCTACCTGCTGTATGAAAGTACGGTCCTGTGAATCTGTTTCCGGCTGGCTGTCATCCCCCTCCGGATGATTGATATCTCCGCCGGGTTTGTCGGCGTCTTCTCCCGGCCCGTCTATATCCTGATCCGGCTGGCCTGTTCCGCCGCCCGGCACTTCATTATCCGTTCCCGGATGATCCGTATCCGGAAGATTCATGTCAGGGGTATCTGTCCCCGGCCGGTCAGTATCGGGCAGATTGTTATCTGGAAGATTACTGTCCGGAACGTCCGGCTGATCTGCATCCGGAGTATCCGTGTCCGGTAAATCCGGTGTACTTTCACCCGGAGGAGCAAAATCCGGCGGGCATACCTGCCAGTAGATCCCCCCTATGTTACCGCCCAGACCGTTTAGCTTGTCTTTCAGGCTGTTCAGGTCATCTCCCTGGATGATGGTTACCCCGTAGCCCGGTGCCACTTTCTGACTGCCTGTGCCTGTATCTGCTGCCTGCGCCGGGAGAACGGTACTTCCCGCAACCCCGATTGCTGTTGTAATTGCTAAAATTGATAGCCTTCTCATATGAACCTCCTGTTGTTTTGTTATTATGTAAGTATTACGTAGATATTACATAATTGTTACAAACAGGATAATAACATGCAATGTGAAAAAATGATACAAGCAATAACTGGTACAGATTCCTGATATTACATATTTGACCTGACGGCCCACCTCATCTTTGTGGAACGGGCCCTGCTGTTTCTTGCACACTCCTCGGCGGATGGGCGGATGACATCCTTTGCAATCTCGCTGTAGAGGCCCTCTCTCTGATACTGTTTGAATGACTTCTTCACAAGCCGGTCTTCCCCGGAATGGAAAGTCAGAATGGCTGCGCGGCCCCCGGGTGCAAGGATGTGGGGCAGCTTATCCAGAAACTCATAGAGAACTTCGAATTCACTGTTCACATCGATGCGGAGTGCCTGAAAAGTCCTCTGGCAGGATTTTTTGACTGCTTCCTTTTTTTCGGCTGCGGGCAGAAAATCAAGTGTCTGTGCGATAATATCCCGCAAATCCTTTGTGGCGGCAATCTCCCTGCCCTTTTGTATCTCAGTCACAACCGCTTCGGCAATCAGGGCAGCATAAGGTTCATCCGCATTTTCCGTCAGCATCCCTTCAAGCTCCTGTACATCAATTGTACGCAGACGTTCTGCCGCGGTAATTCCCTTTTCCGGGTTCATCCGGAGGTCAAGAGGACCGTCCGTCTTATAGGAGAATCCTCTTTCGGGATTATCGATCTGCATAGAGGATACACCCAGATCAGCCAGCACAAAATCAAATAAACCGGCCTCACTGGCAATCTGGTCCACATTCGCAAAATTCAGAAGCTTTACTGTAAGGATGTCCGGGCCATATCCCAGATTTTCCAGACGTTCCTTCGTTTTGGCTGATTCGATCGGATCGACGTCCAGCGCATAAATGTGTCCTTCATGCTCCAGACACTTCAGCATCTCCAGTGTATGTCCGCCGTAACCTAGCGTGGCATCCAGCCCCCGCTGCCCCTGTTTAATCTCCAGAAAGTCAAGGATTTCCCTGACGCAGATGGAAATATGCATTCCGGCAGGGGTACTTCCTTTCTGGATAACCTTTTCAATCGTGTCTGCATATTTTTCAGGCTGCAGTTCTTTGTATTTTTCCTTATAATTTCTCGGATGCGTACCCTTGTACCGGGGACGCCTTTTATGTTTCTGTTCCTGATTGTCCATGATATTCCTTTCCTGAGAGCAAAGTACGGTTTTACTCAAAGCCGCCCCTGTTATATGCGCGTGTGATTACATAAGAAGGTTAAAACCTCCATTATTTATGGTATGGTTCTTTTTGGATAATCCGGTAACTCCGGTAGATCTGTTC
The DNA here is from genome assembly GCF_003149245.1 of Faecalicatena orotica. Taxonomy (GTDB): domain Bacteria; phylum Bacillota; class Clostridia; order Lachnospirales; family Lachnospiraceae; genus Faecalicatena_A; species Faecalicatena_A orotica. The sequence continues at coordinate 203,792 of NZ_QGDL01000003.1, forward strand.
TAAAAGGATTACACGCATCAGCTGATGTGGGAATGTCATTTTTGAAAAACTCAATGCGTAATCAGACCTTTCCAAGACCGCTTTGCCCAGTCCGATAGACCCCCCTATGACAAAAATAATATGGCTGATACTGGAAATTCCCAGCTTGTCGATCTTATCCGCCAGTTCTTCCGAAGTCAGCTGCCTGCCCTGAATTTCGAGGGTAATGACATAGGCATCGTCCCTGATATACTTCACCAGACGCTCCCCTTCTTTCCCGCGGATCTGTTCTTCCACGGTTTCACCCGCCTGGTCAGGGGTCTTTTCATCCGCCACCTCTATGATTTCCAGCTTACAATATTTGCTCAGTCTTTTGCTGTATTCAGCGACTGCGTCTTTTAGATATTTTTCCTTTATTTTTCCTACGGTTAAAACTGTAATTTTCATATGGTCAGCCGTCTTCCTTATGCCGGATTTTCCCGGAGATATTCTTCTACAAGATCAACAGCATCTGCAATACACTGGTCACAGCTGCAGATTGGCCGGTCTGAGCCGATTCCTTTTAACTCGCGGCAGAGGAGGGAGCGGTTCTTCTCTTTGAATTTTTCAGCATAGTCCTTAACTTTCCTGTAGGTATCTGCCTTTGTTGATTTCCCTTTGTCAAGGTCACCTACGCTGTTGTTCAGACCGATGATCATAAACAGTCCGGACAATGCCCCGCAGACTTCCATCATTCCCATTCCGAAACCAAATCCTTCTGAAATACGGAACATTTCCTCCTCGGAAACCCCAAAGTCTTTGCAGAAAGAACAGGCAACGGCCTGACAGCAATTGTATCCTTTTTTATGATATTCTAATGCAAGTTCTTTTTTTGTCATCTTTTCCTCCTGATAAAAGAACTTCTCCATAGCCGTCTGCAGAATGTTCCGCAGTCTTTACAGCTATGGAGAAGCTTTCTATTTGTGATTCAAATATTCGTCGATTCCTTTTGCACCGGCTTTTCCGGCACCCATTGCAAGGATTACTGTTGCAGCCCCTGTTACGGCATCACCGCCGGCATAAACGCCTTCCTTGGATGTCTGGCCGTTTTCTTCCTCTGCTACAATACATTTTCTTCTGTTTACTTCGAGTCCCTTTGTTGTAGAAGAGATCAGCGGGTTCGGTGAAGTTCCGAGTGACATAACAACGGTATCTAATTCGATCTCGTATTCAGAACCCGGGATTTCAACCGGACGTCTTCTGCCAGATGCATCCGGCTCGCCCAGTTCCATCTTAATAACTCTCATGCCTTTTACATATCCGTTGTCGTCCACAAGAATCTCTTTTGGATTCGTCAGAAGGTCGAAGATTACACCCTCTTCTTTTGCATGGTGTACTTCTTCCACTCTGGCCGGAAGCTCAGCTTCACTTCTCCTGTATACAATATGTACTTCAGCCCCTAGTCTTAATGCAGTTCTGGCAGCATCCATTGCAACGTTTCCTCCGCCGACTACTGCTACCTTGGTGCCGGCAACAATCGGGGTATCATAGTTGTCATCGAATGCTTTCATGAGGTTGCTTCTCGTCAGATATTCGTTTGCTGAGAATACGCCGTTCGCATTTTCTCCCGGGATTCCCATGAACATTGGAAGTCCTGCTCCTGAACCAACAAAAACAGCCTCAAATCCTTCTTCCTCGATCAGCTGGTCGATGGTTGTGGATTTACCGATTACAACGTTAGGCTCAAACTTAACACCTAATTCTTTTACCTTTTCAATCTCCTTGGCAACAACTTTCTGCTTCGGAAGACGGAATTCAGGAATACCATATACGAGTACGCCGCCGAGCTCATGGAGTGCCTCAAATACAGTAACATCATACCCCATCTTGGCAAGGTCGCCTGCACATGTGAGTCCTGACGGGCCTGATCCAATTACTGCAACTTTATGGCCGTTTGTCGTCTCAGGGCATTCCGGCTTGATATCATGCTCCAGCGCATAATCTGCCACGAATCTTTCCAGCTTTCCGATAGAAACAGGTTCGCCTTTGATTCCGCGGATACACTTTCCTTCACACTGGGATTCCTGCGGGCATACACGTCCGCAGATCGCAGGGAGTGCTGAAGACTTACCAATCACTTTATAAGCCTCTTCGATATTACCTTCCTTTACTTCCTTGATGAATCCGGGAATATCAATCGCAACCGGGCATCCGGCAATACATTTTGCGTTCTTGCAGCCTAAACATCTGACTGCTTCTTCCATTGCTTCTTCCTTATTATATCCAAGACAAACTTCTTCAAAGTTTGTTGCACGTACTTTCGGGTCCTGCTCTCTGACAGGCACTTTCTTTAATACATCAGCCATTAGTTGTCACCTCCGCAGTTTCCGCAGCCACCATGATGAGTGTCTCCTTCTTGTAATTTCAGCATAGCACGGCCTTCTTCAGACTTGTACATCTGGCTTCTTTTCATAGCCTGGTCAAAATCAACGAGGTGTCCGTCGAATTCCGGTCCGTCAACACATGCGAATTTAATTTCGTCTCCTACCTGAAGACGGCATGCACCGCACATACCTGTTCCGTCTACCATGATCGGGTTCATGCTGACAATTGTAGGAAGCTCCAGCTTCTTTGTAAGCAGACATACAAACTTCATCATGATCATCGGTCCGATTGCAACACAGACATCATACTGTTTTCCTTCATTCTTCACCAGATCTTCGATTACAGCCGTAACCATTCCTGAACGACCGTAGGAACCGTCATCTGTTGTAACATAGAGATTGCCTGCAACCTCTTCCAGTTCTTTTTCAAGAATCAACATATCATGTGTCTTGGAACCAACGATGACATCTGCATCTATTCCGTTCTCATGCAGCCATTTTACCTGTGGGTAAACCGGTGCAGCACCTACACCGCCGGCTACAAATAACATCTTTTTGTTCTTCAGTTCTTCAAGATCTTCGTGAATAAACTCAGATGGACATCCCAGAGGCCCAACGAAATCACGGAAACTGTCCCCTTCTTTTAAATCTGCCATCTTAGTTGTAGATGCTCCAACTTCCTGGAACACGATTGTGATTGTCCCCGCCTCTCTGTCGTAATCACAGATTGTAAGAGGGATTCTTTCTCCTTTGTCATCCATCTTCACAATCACGAACTGGCCTGGCTGGCAATGGCTTGCAACACGCGGTGCGTGTACATCCATAAGATAGATTTTATCAGCCAGTTTTTCTGCTTTTAATATCTTGTACATCTTATTCCTCCTTGTAAAAAATCACCCTTTCCTTATAATACGCTATAAACAAAGGATTGGCAAGTATTCTTTCAATGAATTCACGCCCCGGAGGGCTTTTTATTTCATAGGGCGTACTTTCCTAATGAAATGAAAAAATACCGCCTGAAATGCAGGTCCCCTGCATTCCAAACGGTATTTTTTCAAGAATCCTAAAGCCTGCCTGTTAATTTCTTTTCTTAGAAATCTACCTCTGTTCCGTAGTAGATGCAGTTAAACAGTCTTTCCATTTCGGCCGGTGTTATGCTTCTTGGGTTGGAGCCTGTGCAGGCATCTCCTACTGCCAGCTCGGAAATCTTTGCGATCTTCTCTTTGAATTCTTCTTCGATAATTCCAAATTCTTTGAGAGTCTTCGGAATGCTCATCTGTACATTGAAGTCGTCAATTTTTTCACAGAGGCTGTTGATTAATGCCTTTTCTGAAGCACCCTGAAGGCCCACCCTGCGGGCGATCTCTGCATAGCGTTTAGCAGCTACCGGGTCTTTTGCATTGTATTTGATTACATATGGCAGGTACATTGCATTGGCGCATCCGTGTGTGATATGTCCGGTTGAGAATGCAGCGCCTGTCTTGTGTGCCATAGAATGTACAATACCAAGCAGTGCATTGGAGAATGCCATACCTGCCAGACACTGGGCTGTGTGCATTTCTGCCCTTGCATCCATGTTTCCTCTGTAAGAAGCCGGCAGGTAATCAAATACCATCTCAATTGCCTGAATTGCAAGCGGATCTGTGAAAGCACAGTTTAATGTAGATACATATGCCTCGATTGCATGAGTCAGTGCGTCCATACCTGTGTAGGCAACCTGTTTTGCAGGAAGTCCTTCAACCAGTTCGGAATCTACGATTGCAACATCTGGTGTGATGTTAAAGTCAGCCAGAGGGTATTTCACTCCTGTCTGGTAGTTTGTGATAACAGAGAATGCAGTAACTTCTGTCGCTGTACCTGATGTTGACGGAATTGCAGCGAATTTCGCCTTCTGTCTCAGTTCCGGGAAGTTAAACGGGATACATAAGTCTTCGAATGTAACTTCCGGATATTCGTAAAATGCCCACATTGCTTTTGCTGCATCTATTGGTGAACCACCGCCCATTGCTACGATCCAGTCCGGCTCGAATGCCCGCATAGCTTCGGCGCCTTTCATAACGGTCTCTACAGACGGGTCCGGCTCTACACCCTCAAATAACTGAACTTCCATTCCTGCTTCTTTTAAGTAATTGACTGCCCTGTCAAGAAATCCCTGACGCTTCATGGAACCGCCGCCTACTACAAGGATAGCCTTTTTTCCTTTCAGGTTTTTCAGTTCTTCCAGACAGCCTTTTCCGTGGTAAATGTCTCTTGGTAATGTGAATCTGCTCATTTTATGCATCTCCTTTATAAGTACGTTATTTTTTTAACGTTTTCATTATAGCACTGTTAAACTTTTAACGCAACCATAGTAACATAAAAATCACGTTAAATTTTGTACAAAAATACCGCTGTGTTTTTGTTTATTTTTTAACACAACGGTACTTCTTCCTTTATATTCATTTATACAGCATTCTATTCACTGATTTCCAGTACGTAATTCCGCTTGGTGACCTGTGTATACTTGCCGGAATTATTATTTTTGAGAACGGCAGAGAACATAGTCTGTCCCTCAGGCATATCTATCGGGCCGGTATATTCTTCAGCACTCACAGCCGGATCTGTCGGATCAGTATTGTCCATCGTATAATATGCCGTGTATCCTTCCGGCACGGTAATGGTAATCTGCCCTGCTGACTCATACTGTCCCGTGGAAGGGGTGACAGATGGCGCATCCTCGATCGGGAGTTCGATGACATATGTTTTCGAAGCGGTCAGGCTCGGGATCTTCTTCTTGTTCACGGTGATTGCCTTTATAACGTTTGTTCCTTCCTTATTCAGCAGGATCGGTTCCGTATACTTCTTGCTGGAAGTATCTGGTTCGGAACCATCATCTGTATAATAGATTGTCCCGTTATCCGTACTTAAGGTTACCTGCTGTACTTCCTCATATGTGCCTTCCTCCAGGCTGAATTCCGGCTCAGTGGAAACATAATCCCTGACCCCGTCCAGGACTTCATCGTATTCGCAGTCATCCAAAAGCTCTGAGACTTTGATCAGCTGCTTTGTATCCACATAGAAACTGATCGCAGCCTTATAGATCTCGACATTGGAGGGCTGTGAGCCGATCGCTGTTAAAAATACTGTTTCTGCAGCCTCCAGATCATCCTGCTGGATATAGACCTTTGAAAGCCCGGTATAGGCCTCCGCCTTTTTGTTATTTTTTGAAATTGCTTTGTTATAATATGTCTCAGCAAGTGAATAATCACTTGACTGGAGGGCCTGATTTCCTTTTCTTATCTGTCCCTCATAAGAATTCTGGTAATAGGCAAAACCAAGAACACCTCCCAGAATAATCAAAAGCAGGATAATAATAAGCGCCCTCTGGCGGCGTTTTTTAGCAAGCCGCTTCTTGCGTGCGATCTGTTGGCGTCTCTTTTCCTCTGCTTCACTCCTCTGACGTAGATTACCTGTTGTTTGTCTGCGTATAGAACTGGTATCGGGACGTGTCTGCCGCATGTTCCCTGTTGTACCCCTGCCCGTCTGCCTTATATTTCCTGTCGTATTCCTGCCTGTCTGCCGCTGGTTCCCTGCCGTATTTCTCCCGGCCTGGCGGCTCTGCCTCATGGCGGCATTCCTCTTGGCGCGTATCTCGTCCAGCTCCCCCTGACTTAATACCCTTGTTGAATTGCTGTATTCCCTTGACCCCTCACGGCGGTATCTTCTGATATCGTCCGTCCTTATCTGTCTTGTGGCGTCTTCAATAGATCCTTTTACTTCCTGCGCGAGGACATCTTCCAGAGGGTTATAATCCGGTACAATCTGAACTTCCATACCGCATTCCGGACAATACAGCATATCGTCCGGAATCATGGCACCACAATTTGTACATCTCATCTTAACTCCTCCTACTTACGCGCAGTTTCCACACAATTGTTCATCAACATCGCGATTGTCATTGGTCCTACCCCGCCCGGTACAGGCGTTATGGCAGACGTCCTGTCTGCAACATCTGCAAAGTCAACATCTCCGCACAGTTTATTATTTTCATCCCTGTGCATCCCCACATCAATGACAACAGCCCCGTCTTTTACATAATCTGAATTGATAAACTGCCGTTTTCCGATAGCCACAATCAGTATATCGGCGCGTTTTGCAACCTCTTTTAAGTTCTTTGTCCGGGAATGTGCAACAGTGACAGTCGCATTTTCACGGAGAAGCAGTGCGGCCATCGGCTTGCCGACAATGTTGCTTCTGCCGATTACAACACATTCCTTCCCCTCAATTTCAATTCCGGAACGCTTTAAGAGCTGGATAATCCCTGCCGGAGTACAGGACAGAAATCCCTTCTCTCCGATCCACAGCCTTCCTACACTGACCGGATGGAAACCATCCACATCTTTATCCGGCGAAATTGTCCGGATAATCCTGTCTTCATCAATATGGGAAGGCAGCGGCAGCTGGACCAGAATCCCGTTTACACCTTCGTCATTGTTCAGCTGTTCCACAAGACCTGTCAATTCTTCTTCTGTCACGGAATCCGCAAGTTCATATGCTCTGGACTCTATACCTATATAAGAGCAGGCTTTCTTTTTATTATTTACATAGACTGAAGAAGCGGGATCGCTTCCGACCTGCACGACAGCCAGACAGATATTGGTGCCTTGCGCCTTCATTGACTGGACTTCTTCTTTTAACTCATCCTTTATCTGCTTAGAAATCAGTTTTCCATCAATAATCTGTGCCATTTCATTCTCCTTTATTCACGCGGCCAGCGAGCCGGGCGGACATGCCGGCAGTGATATTCTACTCTGACTGGTTTTATTAAAACAGGCCGGTAATCTTACCATCCTCTGTCACATCAATGTTGTTTGCGGCAGGGACTTTCGGCAGTCCGGGCATTGTCATGACTGCGCCTGTCAGTGCTACAACAAATCCGGCACCGGCACTTACATATACTTCACGGATATGAATATCAAAGTTTTCCGGCCGTCCCAGCTTTTTCGCATCATCCGACAGGGAATACTGGTTCTTTGCCATACATACAGGGAATGAACCGAATCCCATTGATTCGATTTTTGCGAGCTGTTTATCAGCCGCGGGTTCATATACTACGCCGCGCGCACCGTAGATCTCTTTCGAGATTTTTTCTATTTTTTCTTTCAAAGTCAATTCATCCTCATACAATGGATGGAAATGGCTTTCCTTGTTTTCCAATGTATCCAGAACTTTCCGGGCAAGTGCAATACCGCCCTCCCCGCCTTTTTCCCAAACCTCGGAAAGTGCAAATTCACATCCGCGTTCCTCGCAGAATCTGCGGATATATTCGTTTTCAGCTTCGGTATCCGTTACAAATGAATTCAAAGTAACGATTACTGGCACATCGTATTTCTGTATATTTTCAATATGTTTTTCCAGATTCACAATCCCTTTTGCAAGTGCTTCCAGGTTCTCTTCACCTAAGTCGTTTTTGGCAACCCCACCATTATACTTCAAAGCACGTACAGTTGCAACTAAAACTACTGCGTCCGGTTTCAGCCCGGCCTTCCGGCATTTGATATCCAGAAACTTCTCAGCTCCAAGATCGGCTCCGAAACCGGCTTCTGTGATCGTAATATCACTGATCTTTAGGGCCATCTTCGTTGCACGTACGCTGTTGCAGCCGTGTGCAATATTGGCAAATGGCCCGCCGTGAACAAGGGCCGGTGTATGCTCCAGGGTCTGGATGATGTTCGGTTTGATGGCATCCTTTAAAAGTGCAGTCATGGCTCCTGTTGCCTGAAGATCGTCTGCGGTCACCGGATCACCACTGAAATTATAAGCAACAATAATTCTGCCCAGACGGCGTTTCAAGTCTGTAAGGTCATCTGCAAGACAAAGAATCGCCATGATTTCTGAAGCAACGGTAATTACAAAATGATCTTCCCTTACCATCCCGTCCATTTTATTTCCTAGTCCTACAACCGTATTGCGCAATACTCTGTCGTTCATGTCGAGACAGCGTTTCCAGACTACCTGCCGCGGATCAATGCAAAGTGCATTGCCCTGCTGTATATGGTTATCCAGCATAGCAGCAAGCAGATTGTTTGCGGACGTGATAGCATGGAAATCACCTGTAAAATGAAGGTTCAGGTCTTCCATCGGCACGACCTGCGCATATCCGCCGCCGGCGGCTCCGCCTTTGATTCCGAAACATGGTCCCAGGGAAGGTTCCCTTAAGGCAATCAGCGCTTTTTTATTCAGTTTTGCCATTGCCTGTCCAAGGCCGACTGTTGTTGTTGTCTTGCCTTCCCCTGCCGGGGTCGGGTTGATTGCAGTCACCAGAACAAGCTTGCCGTCCTCTTTGTCTTTCAGTTTATCCCAGAGCCCGTCAGACAGTTTTGCCTTATACTTCCCGTAAAACTCCAGATCATCTTCCTCAATCCCAATACTTGCCGCCACATCTTTTATGTGCAGCATCTCTGCTTCCTGTGCAATCTGAATATCTGTTTTCATTTGTTTATCCTCCTGTATGTTATAATTTCGTGCTTCTGTCCATGACTCCGGCCATCTACACATTTTCTTCTATGTATTGTTCAAATTCTTCCGGTGACATCAATATCTTTCTTGGCTTTGTGCCCTCTTCCTCGCCTACGACGCCTGCTTCCGCAAGCTGGTCCATGATGCGGGCGGCTCTGTTGAAACCAATTTTGAACATCCGCTGCAGCATACCAATTGAAGCTTTATCTTTGTCTATAATCAGCTTTCCGGCCTCTACAAAGTAGGTATCCCTCTCGCTACCGGAGTCTGCCGCTCCCGGCAGTGAACCGGAGGCTCCCACCGTACCGGAATTGACATGTTCCTCAATCTCCTCACTGTAGGATGCATTGCCATTGTGCTCGATCAGATAGTCGACCACCTTCTGCACTTCTTTATCCGATACAAAAGATCCCTGTACTCTGACCGGCTTTGGGTATCCTGTCGGGTAAAACAGCATATCCCCCTTGCCCAACAGCTTTTCCGCACCGTTCATATCAATGATGGTACGGGAATCTACCCCGGATGAAACCGAGAAGGCAATTCTGGAAGGCATATTTGCCTTGATCAGTCCTGTGATAACATTCACGGACGGACGCTGTGTTGCAAGGATCAAATGGAGTCCCGCAGCTCTGGCCAGCTGTGCAAGCCGGCAGATTGCGCCTTCCACTTCCCCGGGCGCTACCATCATGAGGTCTGCAAGCTCGTCTACGATAATCACGATCTTCGGCATCTTCTTTGGCACACCGTCGCCAGGTTCCATCTGCTCTATTTTATCATTAAATCCTTTTAAATCCCGGACATTATAATCTGCAAAAAGCTTGTACCGCTTTTCCATCTCGGCCACGGCCCAGTTCAGGGCGCCCGCCGCTTTTTTCGGATCTGTCACGACAGGGATCAAAAGATGCGGGATCCCGTTGTATACACTCAGTTCGACAACCTTTGGATCGACCATGATCAGTTTGACATCATCCGGGCTTGCCTTATAAATGATGCTCATGATCAGCGTATTGATGCAGACCGACTTACCTGATCCGGTTGCCCCTGCAACAAGCAGATGGGGCATCTTTGCAATGTCTGCAACTACGGTTTTCCCTGCAATATCCTTACCGACTGCAAATGAGATTCCCGATTTGCTGTTCTTAAATTCTGAAGTGTCAAGCAGGTCTCTTAACATGACGGCTGTGTTTTCGTTGTTCGGCACTTCAATGCCCACGGCTGCTTTCCCCGGGATTGGGGCCTCGATTCTCAGGTCCGTTACCGCGAGGTTCAGTTTAATATCATCAGAGAGCCCTACAATCTTGCTGACCTTAACACCCTGTTCCGGCTGGAGTTCATACCGGGTAACGGATGGGCCGCAGCTCGCATTGGTTACATGAACCTTTACCCCGAAATTCTGGAGTGTCTGCTCCAGCTTCAAAGCAGTTGCCCTTAAGTGGGCGTCAGAATCCCCGCTTGTCTTCTTGCCCCGGTTCAGTAACGAGATTGGCGGCGTTCTATATACTTTGGGCGGCTTCTCTTCCTGCGCCTTGACTGCTGCCTCCACCTGGTCCGCTTCGGCGGCCACGCTCTGGGCGCTCTCCTTGGTCTTTTGCTTCTTCGCGGATTCTGTGGTCTTCACAGGCTCCTCCGGAATAATCTCTTCCACGGGTTCCGGGTTCTCTCCTGCCACAGGCTCCGGCCGGTTGATGACCAGATTCTCAAATGGCGAAGGGATTGGTGCAGTCCCCGGCAGTTCTTCCTCCAGAGTCAGTTCTTTCATCTCAGGAGACTTCTTCCCTGACACTTTGTCCGATAATGTGGTAGCAAAAGAAACACCGGACACTTTATGATCCTGTCTCTTTGCTTTTTCTGTATTCTTTCCGGCAGCGCGTTCCTGACGGCGTTCCATACGCTTCGTGGAGGAGACCTCTTTTCTCCGCCTTGCATCGTCATACGCCTTCCTGCCTGTATGGCGCAGAGGTGTCAGCAGTGACTTTTCCGTAATCAGAATGATACAGATTACCATTACGATAATGATGATCACATAACTTCCGACAACACCGGTCAGCGGACACAGGAGTTTTACAATGCAGCCTCCTAAAAGGCCGCCCGCATTCCTGTGCTCACTGGCAAGTTTATAATAGGTTAAAAGACCTGCTTTTGCGTCATAGGGATTCATAATCAATTCCAGAAATGCTGTGAGCATCAGCAGAAGGACTGCCGACGCGCCCACTTTTATGTAAGCGTGTGCATTGCCTTTATTGGATATCGTAAAGGCAGCCACAGCAAACAGGATAAATGGCAGAAGATACGCCATAAATCCAAATAATCCAAACATTACCGACGAAACTGCCTCCCCCGCAATCCCGCCGAGACCAAAGTTGCTGATGACTAGCAGGATGCATGCTGCCAACAGGACAAGAATCAGAATCTCATCTCTTATTGCAGCATTCCCCTGTGTCTTCTTTGGCTTGCTTCTTGTGCTTTTTCTCTTTTTTGTTGACTTTGCAGCCATTATACTTCCCCCTTGGCTTTTTAAACATACTGTTATTAGTATATCATTTTTTCAAAAGCCTGTCATTAATAAATTTTCTTTACAGCGGAGGCAGTTCCAGTGAACCTGCTTTTTGATCCCCTTCTATCATTTCATGCAGCTTCTTAAGTGCCTGGCTGATTCCTCCTACTTCGTCGATGATCCCTTCCCGTACCGCGTCCCCGCCTTCCAGAAGTGTTCCGACATCCTTTACAAGCTGTGTGGAGTCGAGCATTAACTCCTCGAGGCGTTCCTGTGTGATTTTCGAATGGGAAGAAATAAACTTCGTGATTCTGTCCTGTGTCTTTTCCATATTTCTGTAGCTCTGGATCACACCGATGAACATGCCGGAGGAACGGACCGGATGGACGATCATCGTGCCGCTCGGGACAATAAAGGAATAGTCAGCCGATACTGCAAGCGGCCCGCCGATGGAATGGCTCCCGCCAAGTACGAGTGACACAGTTGGCTTGCTTAAAGACGCAATCATTTCAGCAATTGCCAGACCTGCTTCCACATCTCCCCCCAGAGTGTTGAGAAGAATCAGAATTCCTTCTATATCATCGTTGTCCTCCGCTTCGGCGAGACGCGGGATCAGGTGCTCATACTTTGTCGCCTTCGTATTCCCGGATACCGCCTCATGGCCTTCTATCTCACCGATGATTGTCATGAGCTGGATGTTATGTCTGCCGCTTTCTTTTCCAAGGCGCAGAGTCCCGGTCTCTTTAATCTCCTCATTCTCGCCGGCCTGATTCTGCTGGATTTGTTCTTCCTTGTTCATTTCGTCCTGATTGACCTGGTTTTGTTTATTTTCCTGCATGGTAAATTTCCACTCCCGTCATTTAAGTATTCGCTGCAAAAAAGTATTTAGCGCTTCACTTATTATGTGGAAGAACACAGGAATTATACATAATCTGCAAGCTTTAAACGGAATCAGAAAACTGTATTGAAGCAGTGGTTTTACAGCAAAAAATGGTATGGATGCAAATTGTATACATCCATACCATCCTGTTTAAAGCAATGCCTGCTCTACATCCGCAATGATATCATTCACATTTTCAATTCCGACGCTGAATCTGATCAGATCCGGCTGAACACCCGCTTCCATCAGTTCCTGGTCATTCATCTGGCGGTGTGTATGGCTTGCAGGATGAAGGACACAGCTGCGTGCATCTGCGACATGTGTTACGATCGCAATCATTTTCAGCTTATCCATCATCTCAACTGCCGCATCTCTTCCGCCCTTCAGGCCGAATGTCAAAACACCGCATGTTCCGTTCGGCATATATTTCTGCGCCAGGTCATAGTATTTGTCTCCCGGCAGTGACGGACAGGAAACCCATGCCACTTTTTCGTGATTCTTAAGGTACTTTGCAACAGTCAGCGCATTCTCGCAGTGACAGGGCACTCTCAGATGAAGTGTCTCCAGCCCGATATTCAGAAGGAACGCGTTCTGCGGAGATTGGATGGAACCGAGGTCTCTCATCAGCTGTGCGGTTGCTTTCGTGATGTAGGCACCTTTCCCGAATTTCTGGGTATATACGATCCCGTGATATGTCTCATCTGGTGTTGTCAGGCCCGGAAATTTATCTGCGTATGCCTCCCAGTCAAAATTGCCGCTGTCCACGATTGCACCGCCTACGCATGTTGCATGTCCGTCCATGTATTTCGTTGTGGAGTGTGTCACAATATCCGCCCCCCACTCGAACGGGCGGCAGTTAATCGGTGTTGCAAATGTATTATCAATGATAAACGGTACGCCGTGGGTATGTGCAGCGTTCGCAAACTTCTCGATATCCAGCACAACAAGAGCCGGATTGGCGATTGTTTCACCAAACACGGCTTTCGTATTATCCTGAAAAGCTGCATCCAGTTCTTCCGGTGTGCAGTCAGGGTCCACAAAAGTAGCCTCTACTCCCATCTTTCTGATCGTATGGGCATACAGGTTATATGTACCGCCGTAAAGCGCGGATGCACATACAATGTGGTCACCCGCCCCGGCAATGTTCATAATTGCATAAAAATTCGCCGCCTGTCCGGAGGAAGTCAGCATCGCAGCCGCACCGCCCTCAAGATCGCAGATCTTGGCGGCAACCGCATCATTTGTTGGATTTTGGAGCCTTGTATAGAAATATCCTGACTCCTCCAGATCAAAAAGACGCCCCATCTGTTCGCTGCTTGTATATTTGAATGTTGTACTCTGATAAATAGGAAGAACTCTCGGCTCCCCGTTTCCCGGTTCATAACCGGACTGTATACATTTTGTCTCAATCTTATAGCTGCTCATTTTCTTTCCTCCTATGAATATAAATATTTCTTTTCCAGTTCGTGTACCATATCACTGTAAAGTACCTTGCATTCCTCTCTCTTACCGGCCTCGATCAGACTGACACAGGGACTTAAGTACTCTTCCCAGATACCTTCATATATCTTTGCGGAATCCTTCTGGCGGTCAATTCTTTTGACTATCGTCGGTGCGATATTGTAATATTCTTTTACAGTATTCATGCCGTCTTTGGAATTCATCATATACTGGTCGCGGTAGTCCCGAAGGAGTGTCAGTTCGTAGCAGTCATCCGGCTTATCCAGGCTCTTGCAGACTGCTGTTGTAATGTAGCACAATCCTTTTTTAAATCCGCCCTGTATCTGTTCGCGGGTAGAAAGTCCGATCTTGTTATCCGGCATCTTCTGGTTCCAGAGTTCAATCATTCTGGCCGTGAATTCTTTCGTCTTCAGGCTGGTAATCTCACCCAGCAGCGGTACGAAAAAGGACACCATGTTCATATTGTAGTCCAGACAGACAATGCCGCGTTTTCTCTTAGAAGGTTCCCCGTCAAGCAATTTTGCCACGTGATCCGGAATATAGGCGGCAACTTCATCCAGCTTCTCGTCAGATTCTTCGAAAGCTTCCCTGATCCGTCCCAGAAGTGCACTGTACTTGTTCATCAAAGTATCCATATCCGACTCATAGGTCTTCTTATGGAACTTTTTTGCATATCCGGCAGTTTCTCCGAATAATGCTATCATCTCTGACTGTAAATTTTCCTGTTCCATTTTATCTCCTCTTAATAACGTATACTTGTTGTTTTCATTCACAAAATATTCGATTCTTTCAATACATTACAGAATATTATATCATATCCCGGGGTTGCTATCAATAAAAAAAGAGTTTCGCTATGGATAATGAAAAAAGATAAAGCCATTCCCAAATAATCGGCGATACATATTGGCCGTTTGGGGTGTCCGTCTATAAATACAGAGAAAAAACCGTAGGTTATGTATCACTTATAGTGAATTACATATAATCTACGGTTTTGTATATTTATCATAGCGTTATATCAAAGCTCTTTTGTAAATGGTAAAATCTAAACGATAATTACTCGTCCCAGTTGTGATATACATCCTGTACATCATCATCTTCATCCAGCAGGTCGAGAGTCTTCTGGATATTCTTGATATCCTCTTCATTTGTCAGTTCTACATATGTCTGTGGAATCATAGTAACCTCGGCGTCTGCCATAGCGATGCCTTCTTCTTCCAGTTTCAGGCGGACCGCACTGAAATCTTCCGGTGTGGTAAGAATCTCGAAGCTGTCCTCATTCTCAGTAAAATCTTCAGCGCCTGCATCAAGTGCAACCATCATCAGCTCATCGGCATCCATGCTGCATTCTTCCTTGTCTACAAGAATCTGTCCCTTTTCGTCAAACATAAAGGATACACAGCCAGGTGTTCCGACATTACCGCTTCCTTTTGTGAATGCATTCTTTACATTAGAAGCTGTACGGTTCTTATTATCTGTCAGAGTTCTTACGATGATGGCTGTACCGTTTGGTCCGTAGCCTTCATATGTAATATGCTCGTAGTTGTCCCCTGCACCTTCCCCGGCTGCTTTCTTGATATTTCTGTCAATGGTATCGTTCGGCATGTTGTTGGATTTTGCCTTTGCGATGACATCGCGCAGTCTGCTGTTATTATTAGGATCTGGACCGCCGCCCTCTTTTACTGCTACTGCAAGCTCGCGGCCAAGTTTTGTAAATACCTTCCCTTTTGCAGCATCATTTTTTTCTTTCTTATGCTTAATATTCGCAAATTTAGAATGTCCTGACATTTCTAATCTCCTCTTTCCCTTTTCTTATCTCAGATGTAACTGTTCAGAACCCATGAACAGTTATGCCGTGCAGTAAAGTGCACGGCACAGTTTGAACAGTAACAATTTTATCACTCTTTATACAAAATTTCAATTCTTTCTTGACATTCTTTAAGTTTCTTTTCCATCCGCATTCCGGGCACTGCCTAAACGTTTACGTTCTCTGTTATGTAGGAAGTTCCAGACTGATTCGGATAGCATCGTTTACCTTCCTCATTAATCCGCTGTCCACATGACAGACAAATTCTTTGAGCCTTTGTTTATCAATCGTACGGATCTGTTCCAGCAGAATCACGGAATTCTTTACAATGTGATATTTTTCTGCGCTGATCTCTATGTGGGTAGGGAGTTTTGCCTTATTCATTCTTGATGTAATTGCCGCACAGATGACTGTCGGGCTGTGTTTATTGCCCACATCATTCTGGATAATCAGTACTGGCCGGATTCCTCCCTGTTCTGAACCTACCACCGGACTTAAATCCGCATAATATATATCGCCTCTTTTTATAACCAATTCACTTCACACTCCGATTCTCATACTTTAACCTATGAACATGCGGGTGCACGTAAGCTTAATAACACGGTGCTTCGCAATGTCATATGGGGATACCTGGCAGTATCAGCTTTCCTGTTCCTTATTTGAAAGCATACTTGAGTATTCCCGACTTTTTCGGATGTATGCAAGTGCACGGATTTTTTTCCATGCAGACTGGTGCTCTGCATGGACTGACATATCAGAATATCAGGAGAGGTATTCTACCTGTTCTACGATCTCTCCGCCCCTCATATAAACACGGGGAATTCTCCTGCCGAGACAGCAGACGAATTCGTAGTTGAACCTTCCGCAGATGCTGCTCAGTTCCTCTACAGGAATGTGTTCCTCACCGTCGTATCCAACCAAAACCACCTGGTCCATAAACTTCACGTCCGGTATGTCTGTCACATCGACCATAAACTGGTCCATGCAGACGCGGCCCAATATCCGGGCACGTTTTCCACGGATCAGGACGTCCGCCTTGTTGGACAGTCCCCTGGAATAGCCGTCCGCATAACCGACCGGAACGGTCGCAACCTTCATTTTTCTTTCGGCTGTAAACGTTCCCCCGTAACTGATGGAAGTCCCGGCTTCTATCTCCTTGACGAAAATCACGTGGCTGATCAGTTCAAGTGCCGGTTTTAAATCGACCGCCTCACAGCACACCTCGTCGGAAGGATACATGCCGTATGTGGATATCCCCGCCCGGACCAGGTTATGCTTCATGTCAGGGAAATCTATGATCCCTGCACTGTTGTCACAGTGATAATATGTAATATGGATCCCTTGTTCCTCAAGGGCGTTCTTCATCCATATAAACTTTTCGTGCTGTTCTAACGTATAGCTCTTATCCGTCTCATCTGCTTTTGCAAAGTGTGTGAATGCACCTTCCAGCTCCACATGGGGCATGCTGCTGATCTTTTGAATCTTTTTTACACTGTCATGGTCTGGCAGAAAGCCAAGCCGTCCCATCCCAGTGTCTATTTTGATATGGAATCGTGCGGTTTTTCCGAGACGGTCAGCTGCTTTTGCAATCTCTGATGCTGTTTCTTCCATGTAAATTGTGGCACGGATGTCGTATTCCAACATCTCCTCATACTGTTCCGGAAAGATACAGCCAAGAACTAGAACAGGCTTCTTAATCCCAGCCTTTCTTAGTAAAACAGCCTCCTCCAGAGTTGCCGTTGCAAATCCCCAGACATCGTTATTTTCCTCAAGCATTCGGGCAATCGGTACCGCACCATGTCCATAACCGTCTGCCTTGACAACGGCTATAAGCTGTGCGCCGTCCCCAATCCGCAGTTTCATCTGTTCCATATTATATGCAACTGCATCCAGGTCTACCCTGACAAATACTCTGCTGTATTGTTTCATTTTCCCATACTCTCCTCTGTCTTTTTTGTGCAGGAAGCAATTCCCGCGATCAAATCCTCTGCCAGTACACTGTAAGAACCCTTTGCGGCTTTTGCCTCATCGCCGCCACAGGCATGCAGGTAAACGCCCAGTACAGCTGCCTCATAAGGATACATATGCTGTGCAAGAAGGCCGGCAATTACCCCCGCAAGGACATCGCCGGAACCGGCTTTTGCCATAGAACTGTTTCCCGCAGTATTTACAAAATTATGTTTTTTCCTCTTAGCCACCACCGTCCTTGCATCTTTCAGGACACACACAACACCATATTTTTCTGTAAAGGCTTTTACCTTTTCAAAACGTTCTTCCTGAAGTTCCGCTACCGAACAGCCGAGAAGGCCGGACATTTCCTTCATATGCGGTGTCAGGATAAGAGGTCTCTCTGTCGTTATCAAGAGTTCGGGATGACAGCTTAATATATTCAGTCCGTCTGCATCAGCCACACAGGGGACCCTGACTTCTTTCAGTGTCGTTTCCAGAATACTTTCTGAAAGCCTGCTCTGCCCCAGACCGCATCCAATACATACCACGTCCGCCCAGCCAAGCAGGCTCTTTAGTTTTTCCTCTTCAAATTCAGTATATGTTGAGATGATGGCTTCGGGGAGCTGCTGCTGCAGAATCACGCGGTTATCCTCTGAGGTATAGATCTGAACAAGTCCTGCCCCGCTTGTATAAGCAGCCTTTGCACTTAAGTAGGCGGCACCGGACATGCCTTTGCTTCCTGTAATCATCAGGACCTTCCCGTAAGTGCCCTTATGGGAGTTCGGCCGTCTGGGCGGCATAAGGACCGGCAGATCTTTTTTCTCATAGGTATAACAGATATCATTTTCCTTTTCAAATAATCCGCATTGGATACCAATATCAGCCACAACTGTCTTTCCTGCATACATATGCCCGGGATGGAGGATCAGTCCCAGCTTTTCACACTGGAAGGTAACTGTCAAATCTGCCTGAAAAGCACAGCCAAGCACCCTGCCCGTGGCAGAACAGATCCCGGACGGGATGTCTACGGCCACTTTCTGCCCGCTTAAAGCATTCATTTTTACGATTGACTCCAGATAGTCCCCCGTGATTTCTCTATTGAGTCCTACCCCGAAAACTGCATCCACTATAGTAGTATATTCCTGACGGCATACAGTTGTTACCATCGGCACGCCACATTTTTCTGCAATTCCCTTCTGCCTGCGGCAGTCGGCACTCATGGAGGATTCATGGCCCACAAATACGGCCGTAGCATCATATCCTTTTTCTTTCAGCAGCCGGGCAACGGCAAAACCATCCCCGCCATTGTTGCCGGAACCGCAGAATATAAGTGGTTTTTCCAGATTGATTTGTTCCCGCTCCATAGCTTCCACAACTTTTAAGGCGGCCCGCTCCATTAAAACCAGGGACGGCAGGCCAATCTCATTGATGGTAAAGCTGTCCGCTTTCTGCATCCATTCCCCTGTAGGCAGATATCTCATATGCTCTTCCTCCTTGTTTACTTTCAAATTTCCCAAAATCCGCCGAAATGAAACGACGTGTAAAAAAGGCACCGCCTTCGTTACACGTCCTGAACGTCTTTGTTAAACTCAAATCTCTGCTGTTTACGCTTTGCTGCCGTGTTCCTCATTATAGCTTGTGATATTGTAGGAAAGTTTCATCAGACTATCTGAGAGGTGTACACTCTCTACAATGACATCATCCGGAAGGTTCAGATCCGTATGTGCAAAGTTCCAGATAGCTTTAATTCCATTTGCTACAAGCAGGTCTGCTACTTCTATTGCTTTTGATTTTGGAATCGTAAGCGCTGCAATTTCTATTTCGTTATGTTTTAAAAAGTCTTTTAATTCATCCATCATGCGGACCGGTATGCCGCGGATAGAAACACCTTCGAGTCTCGGATTCACATCGAACAGTCCTTTCAGACTGAAACCACTCTTCTCAAAAGACGCGTAATTCGCAAGTGCCTGCCCGAGATTGCCGGCTCCAATTATAATCATATTATGCTGTCTGTTTAAACCGAGGATCTTCCCGATCTCTGTATAAAGATACTTTACGTTATATCCATAGCCCTGTTGTCCAAAGCCGCCGAAATTATTTAAATCCTGACGGATCTGTGAAGCAGTGACACTCATCTTCTTGCTCAGGTCATTTGACGAAATCCGCTCAACCCCTGCATCCAGTAATTCTCCCAAATATCTGTAATATCTTGGCAGCCTTCCTATTACCGCACGTGATATTTCTCTCTCTTCCACAGTTATCACCCTCCAAACTTAGTCTAGTACATCGTTTTGTAATGATCTATGCTCTCCATAATATGATACATAGGTACTTACAAAACAATGTACCGAATTTTATTATATAGAATTGTGTGGACAAAGTCAATTTTTTAGTTGTATTTTACTTTATTTTCGCTATAATGAAATAAGTATGTATTTCCTTATTACGGCCAAAACGCTGTAAAATAAGGCACACTTAAGATGCAGGAGGTTAATTATGATACTCGCATGTCATAATCTTAATAAATCATTCGGAGACCAGCTGATCGTAAAAGACGGGTCTTTCCATATAGAAGACAGAGAAAAGGCCGCACTTGTCGGCGTAAACGGGGCGGGCAAATCCACCATTTTAAAGATGATCGTGAAGGAAGAACCCATAGACAGCGGTGAGGTTGTTCTGACAAGGGGGAAGACGCTTGGCTACCTTGCACAGCAGCAGAAGCTGGAAAGCGGACGTTCCATTTATGAGGAGGTCAAGACCGCTAAGGCCGATATTATTGCAACGGAACAGCAAATCCGCACGATCGAACATGAATTGAAGTCATTAAACGGTGAGGAACTTGAGAAGCGGCTGGAAACCTATAACCGCCTTATGTCACAGTTTGAAGCACAGAATGGATATGCCTATGAAAGTGAGATCACCGGCGTCTTAAAAGGTCTTGGTTTTGGTGAAGAAGATTTTAATAAGATGACGGACACCCTTTCTGGCGGGCAGAAAACCCGTGTCTCCCTCGGTAAGCTGCTGCTGACCAAACCGGATATCCTGCTCCTTGATGAACCGACGAACCATCTGGACCTGAATTCCATCACCTGGCTGGAAACCTATCTTCTGAACTACCCGGGTGCTGTTTTTATTGTATCCCATGACCGTTTCTTCCTGAACCGTGTCGTGACAAAGGTAATCGAAGTTGAGAATGGGGCTGTCCGCATGTATGCCGGGAATTACAAGGCGTATGCGGATAAGAAACAGCAGATCCGGGATGCCATGCTCAAAGAATACCTGAACCAGCAGCGTGAAATCAAGCATCAGGAAGCTGTCATTGAAAAGCTCCGCTCCTTCAACCGCGAAAAGTCTATCAAGCGTGCAGAGAGCCGGGAAAAGATGCTGAACAAGATGACGCTTGTGGAAAAGCCACAGGAGCCCGCTAAAGAGATACACTTTTCCCTGGAACCATCCTGCATCAGCGGAAATGATGTTCTGTCCGTGGAAGAATTATCCAAATCTTTCGATCATCAGACCCTGTTCCAGAATATCAGCTTTGATATCAAACGAGGGGAACACGTGGCTGTTATCGGGGACAACGGGACTGGAAAGACAACCCTGCTCAAGATACTCAATCAGGTAGTTTCGCCGGATACCGGGTCATTTACTCTGGGTTCCAAAGTGAAGATAGGCTATTATGACCAGGAACACCATGTACTCCATGACGGAAAGAATATTTTCGATGAAATCTCGGATGATTACCCGACCCTCACGAATACGCAGATACGCAATACACTGGCTGCATTCCAGTTTACCGGGGATGATGTCTACAAACTTATTGGCGATTTGAGCGGCGGTGAAAAAGGCCGCGTTTCTCTTGCAAAGCTTATGTTGTCCGAGGCGAATTTCCTGATTCTCGATGAGCCGACGAACCATCTGGACATCACATCCAAGGAGATTCTGGAAAAGGCCCTGAATGA
Source organism: Faecalicatena orotica (assembly GCF_003149245.1). Lineage (GTDB taxonomy): Bacteria > Bacillota > Clostridia > Lachnospirales > Lachnospiraceae > Faecalicatena_A > Faecalicatena_A orotica. The sequence continues at coordinate 225,183 of NZ_QGDL01000003.1, forward strand.
ATATACGGGCACCGTCCTCTATGTATCACACGACAGGTATTTTATTAACCAGACGGCCGGGCGGATTCTGGAACTTGTCAATCAGACGTTCGTGAACTATATCGGGAATTATGATTATTACCTTGAAAAGAAAGAAGAACTGACTGCGGTTTATGCATCTTCCACCGCCTCCCCGGCATCTGTTTCAGACAATACCGCATCATACGGGGAGGATATCGGATCTGCACCAGATGGGCGTTTAAGCTGGCAGGAACAGAAGGAACAGCAGGCGAAAGAACGTAAACGGCAAAGTGATTTGAAAAAGACCGAGGACAGGATCGCAGTTTTGGAAGAAAGAAATGCCAGGATTGATGAGCTGATGACACATGAGGATGTCTATTCCAACTCTGTGAAATGTCAGGAGCTCGCCGTAGAGAAATCTGGAAATGAAGAAGAACTGGAACTGCTTTATGAAAAGTGGGAGGAACTGGCCCAATAAAAGAGGAACACCTGACACACGCAAGTGCCGGGTGTTCCTTTTTTGCAGCCCCTTTGGGGGCTGTACATTCTATAGGTGTGCTGCGATTGCTTTGATGAAGTCCTCGCTGTTTAATACTGTAGGATTCTCAATAGTGGTAATCAGGGCCAGATCCTTTGTCATGCTTCCTGCTTCAATCGTGTCAATTGTGGCCTTTTCCAGTCTGTCTGCAAATTCCATCAGCTCTTTGTTCCCGTCCAGTTCACCGCGTTTTCTGAGTGCGCCTGTCCATGCAAAAATAGTGGCAACAGAATTTGTGGAAGTCTCCTCCCCTTTCAGGTGTTTGTAATAGTGGCGCTGAACAGTTCCGTGGGCAGCCTCGTATTCAAAGTATCCTTCCGGAGATACAAGTACGGATGTCATCATTGCGAGGGAGCCGAATGCAGAGGATACCATATCACTCATAACATCACCGTCATAATTCTTGCAGGCCCAGATATAACCGCCTTCTGATTTCATAACGCGGGCAACCGCATCATCGATGAGGGTATAGAAATATTCGATCCCCGCAGCCTTGAATTTATCATCAAATTCAGCATCATAAATTTCCTGGAAAATATCCTTGAAGGTGTGGTCATATTTCTTTGAGATCGTATCCTTTGTTGCAAACCACAGATCCTGCTTTGTATCCAGTGCATAGCTAAAGCAGCTTCTTGCAAAGCTTTCGATGGACTGGTTCAGGTTATGCATTCCCTGCACGATACCCGGTCCGGCAAAGTTATGTACCAGCTCTTTTGTCTGTGTCCCGTCTTCGGCAGTATAGACTAATTCTACTTTTCCTGCACCCGGAATCTTCATCTCTGATCCTTTATACACGTCACCGTATGCATGTCTTGCAATAGTGATTGGCTTCTTCCAGTTTCTGACACACGGTTCGATTCCTTTAACAACAATCGGAGCACGGAAAACGGTTCCATCGAGGATTGCCCTGATTGTACCGTTCGGGCTCTTCCACATTTCTTTCAGGTCGTACTCATCCATACGTGCGGCATTCGGAGTGATTGTTGCACACTTTACGGCTACTTTATATTTCTTCGTCGCATTGGCAGAATCAATGGTTACCTGATCGTCTGTCTCGTTTCTGTGTTCCAGTCCCAGGTCATAGTATTCTGTGTTGAGTTCAATGTATGGTTCAAGAAGATTGTCTTTGATCATCTTCCAGAGGATACGTGTCATTTCGTCCCCATCCATCTCAACTATAGGTGTCGTCATCTTAATCTTTTCCATCTTATCTGTCTCCTCCTAAAATTTCTTCGTAACCTTGTTTCTTCAGGTTCTGTATGACATGCAGAATGTGCTCGTTAGCGAGCTGCTCTGCAAGGTCTGCATCTTTGTCACGAATTGCACGTAAAAGCTGCTTGTGTTCCCGGATCGACTTGCGGGCGCGTTCTTCTGCCACAACAGATGTCTTTCGTGCCAGCTGTACATATTTGTGGAAATCCAGTAATACATGGCTTAATATACGGCTGTCGGATGCCTCATAGAGAATCGCATGGAACTTACCGTCCAGCTCTGCCATCTGTTCTGCACTGCCGCCCCCTTCTCTTTTCATATGGAATTCAGAAAGAAGCATAATCTCATCAAGTTCATCTAACTGTTCGTCCGTAATATTTTCTGTTGCCCATCTGGCACAGAGTCCTTCCAGCATGGAACGGATCATGTAGATATCACTGACGTCCTTCGGTGAAATGCCCGTTACATATGCCCCCTTATTGGGAATGATGGAAACAAGCCCTTCCAGCTCCAGCTGTCTTAAAGCCTCCCGCACGGGTGTCCTGCTGACCCCTAATTCTTTCCCAATCGTGTTCTCCCTTAATTCATCGTGTTCCTTATATTTTCCTTTCAGAATATCATCTCGGATTCTTTGAAACACACGGCTGCTTAAGGAATTGTCCTGATAATCTCCCATTTTGTTTTTATGTCCTCCCAGGTCAGAGTGTTATATGCAGTTCACTGCATACACTGTCTATTTTGGCAATTAATTCTTCATCTGTCAAGACCGTAACCCGACCTTCTTCATATTCTTTGTCGACCCACTGTTTTATTTCTTTCACAATTTGCGAATTTTTATCGACCTGACGGTCACCCGAAAGTTTATAATAAGCATTGATCCAGTATGCAATCCCTGCAGCGCCGGATGTGTTGGAAACCGAAACAAGCGCCGGCCGGTTCAGGTATTTTTCAGTATCGAAAATATTATAAATTTCTTCATTCTTCAGCATACCGTCTGCATGGATTCCCGCACGTGTAACATTGAAGTTCCTTCCAACAAATGGTGTTCTCGAAGGAACACGGTAGCCAAGTTCTTTCTCGTAATATTCGGCCAGCTCAGTAATCACTGTTGTATCCATCCCGTCCAGTGTCCCGCGCAGCTGCGCATATTCAAATACCATTGCCTCCAGCGGTGTATTTCCGGTGCGCTCCCCGATTCCGAACAGGGAACAGTTCACGCCGGATGCCCCGTACAGCCATGCCGTGGTAGAGTTGTTGACCGCTTTGTAGAAATCGTTATGTCCGTGGAATTCAATCAGTTCACTCGGAACCCCGGCATGAGTCATTAATCCATAGATGATTCCCGGTACAGACCGCGGTATAACTGCACCTGGGAAATTCACCCCATATCCCATCGTATCACAGGCACGGATTTTCACCGGAATCTGATATTCTTCCATCAGCTTCATCAGTTCCAGACAGAACGGGATCACAAACCCGTAAATGTCAGATCTGGTGATATCTTCCAGATGGCATCTCGGCCGTACTCCCGTCTCCATACATTCCCTGACTACAGAAAGATAATGTTCCAGCGCCTCTCTCCTTGTCATCTTAAGCTTGTAAAAGATATGATAATCGGAACAGCTTACGAGGATCCCTGTTTCCTTCAGCCCGATATCCTTAACAAGCTGGAAATCCTTCTTGCTTGCCCGGATCCAGCTTGTCACTTCCGGAAACTGATATCCCTTTTCCAGACATTTATAAACAGCATCCCTGTCCTTCTTGCTATACAAGAAGAACTCGCTCTGTCTGATCTTTCCCTTATGGCCTCCGAGTTTATGTAAATAATCAAAAATCATCACGATCTGTTCTGTCGTATAAGGAGCCCTTGACTGCTGACCGTCACGGAAAGTCGTATCTGTGATCCAAATCTCGTCCGGCATATTATGCGGCACGATCCTGTCATTGAAAGCGATCTTCGGAATCTCGTCATAATGAAACAAATTCCGGAAAACATTCGGAGTATCCACATCCACCAGCGGATACATATGTTCTTCCAGTTCCAGCAAATTCGTATGCTTGTTTAAAAATACCTTCCTGTTCTCCATTTTAAAATACCTCCTGGTCTAATCAAACTGCTTTATTCACACAGGCAATAAGCCCTCGATACATATTGTATATTTGCATCCTTGTATAATTGTATACAATCTTCTTTTTCCTGTCAATAAAAAAGTGGAGAAAATGGAGAATTTTTGAAACAAAAAAGGAAGCACCCGGAAAGAACTGCCTGATTATTAAAAATCAAACGTCTCCTTCCGGTACCTCCTGCCTTATTGGAAGTGTCTGGCTGTGCAGTTTTCTTTCCTGTACACTACAGGATTACACGCACCTTCAGAACACCCTCGATCCTGCTTAATTCCTCTTCTACTTCTTTGCTGACATCTCCGTCGATATCCATCATGGTATAGGCATATTCTTTCCTGCTCTTGTTTGCCATCAGGGAAATATTCATGTCTGCCTTTGCAAGAAGAGCGGTAAACTGTCCCAGCATGTTCGGTTTGTTATGGTGAAGGATCGTGATTCTGGAGCCGCCTTCTTTTTTACCCATATCGCAGTCCGGATAATTTACAGAATGTGTGATATTGCCGTTCTCTAGATAATCGATGGTCTCCTTGACGGCCATCTTCGCACAGTTGTCTTCCGACTCCTCTGTGGACGCGCCAAGGTGCGGGATTACAATTGCACCCTTCACTCCTGCGACCTCCGGTGTCGGAAAGTCTGTTACATAGCCCTTTACCCTTCCGGATACAAGTGCATCTACCATATCCTCGCCATTTACAAGAAGGTCTCTTGCAAAGTTCAGGATGACCACATTTTTCTTCATCAGGCTGATTGTATCTTTGTTGATCATGCCCTTCGTATCATCCAGCGCCGGAACATGGATGGTAATATAATCACATTCTTTATAGAGCTCATCGACCGTTTTTGCGTGGTGAATACTTCTTGAAAGCTTCCATGCGGCATCCACAGACACATACGGGTCATATCCGTATACATCCATCCCCAGATGTGTTGCAGCATTGGCAACAAGGACACCAATTGCCCCGAGTCCGATTACACCGAGTTTTTTGCCTTCCAGCTCTGTCCCTGCAAAAGCTTTTTTCTTCTTTTCTGTTATTTTTGCGATATCGCCGTCTTCTTCATTTTCCTGTACCCAGTTAATTCCGCCGATGATATCACGCGCTGCAAGCAGCATACCTGCAATCACAAGTTCCTTTACACCGTTTGCATTTGCGCCCGGTGTATTGAAAACGACAATCCCCTTCTCTGCACATTTTTCGAGAGGAATGTTGTTGACCCCGGCTCCTGCACGGGCTATCACCTTCAGATTCCCACTGAATTCCATCTCATGCATAGATGCACTCCTTACGAGTATCGCATCTGCCTCCTCAGGCTTTTCGGTTTTTACATAACTTTCATCAAATTTCTCCAGTCCTACATGAGCGATTGGATTCAGACAATTATACTTATACATCTTACAGATTCTCCTCCTCGAACTTCTTCATAAATGCAACGAGTGCTTCCACTCCTTCATATGGCATGGCATTATAAATACTTGCGCGCATTCCGCCCACGCTTCTGTGCCCTTTCAGGTTCTCAAGGCCTGCCGCTTTCGCCTCTTTCACAAACCTGGCATCCAAATCAGCATCTCCTGTCACAAACGGGACGTTCATCAGGGAGCGGTCTTTCTTCTCTACCGTGCCTTTAAACAGTCTGCTCTGGTCGAGGAAATCATACAGAAGGGCTGCTTTCTTTTCATTGCGTTCCTTCATAGCTTCCAGGCCGCCCATAGCCTTCAGCCATTTAAATACTTTTCCACAGATATAGATTCCATATGCCGGTGGAGTGTTATAGAGGGACTTCGCATCTGCGTGTGTCTTATATGTAAGCATTGTCGGTGTGCCCGGCAGTACATCCTCTGTAATCAGGTCTTCACGGATAATGACAATAACCATACCGGCCGGCCCGATATTTTTCTGGACTCCGCCATAGATAATTCCATATTTTGTGACATCAACAGGCTCTGATAAAAAGCAGGAAGATACATCTGCAACAAGAATCTTACCCTTTGTATTCGGAAGCTCTTTGAATTTTGTTCCATAGATCGTATTATTCTCACAGATGTAAACATAATCTGCATCTTCTGAAACAGGAAGATCTGAGCAGTCCGGGATATAAGAAAATGTCTTGTCTTCTGAAGAAGCGATTTTATTGACTTTCCCGTATTTTGCGGCCTCACTGGCAGCCTTCTTTGCCCACTGGCCCGTCACAATATAATCTGCAACCCTGTTCTTCATCAGGTTCATCGGGATCATGGCAAACTGCTGGGAAGCCCCCCCCTGAAGGAACAGCACCTTATAGTTGTCAGGAATATTCATAAGCTCCCTGAGATCAGCCTCGGCTGTACCTATAATTTCCTCGAAAGCCTTTGAGCGATGACTCATTTCCATTACCGACATTCCGGTCCCGTTGTAATCTAACATTTCTTCTGCTGCTGACTTTAATACTTCCTCCGGTAATACTGCCGGTCCTGCTGAAAAATTGTACACTCTACCCATTTCTAATTTCCTCCTGAACATATTTATCAAATCCAACATCCCGGCATGTACATGCACGGCGGGATATGTTTAACGGTGGTTCATATCGTTCTCGTCAAAAGCCTCACTGATTGCGGCTCCTGGTGCTACCATAGGCCATACTTTATCGTCTGAATCAATCTGGCAGTCGATCACGATTGGTTTTTTCAATTCCATTGCTTTTGCAAAAGCTTCTTTAAACTCATCCTGTGTTGTCACACGGATGCCCTCTGCACCCATAGCCTCTGCAAGCTTCACGAAATCTACGGCGTCGTTCAGCACAGTTGCGGAGTAACGCTGTTCGTAGAACAGATTCTGCCACTGGCGCACCATTCCGAGGACATGGTTATTAATCACGACCTGGATAACAGGAATCTGGTATCTGGCTGCCGTAGCAATCTCATTCATATTCATGCGGAAACAACCGTCCCCTGCAATATTTACAACGAGCTTATCCGGGCACCCCATCTTAGCGCCGAGTGAAGCGCCGAGTCCATAACCCATCGTGCCAAGGCCCCCTGATGTCAGGAAGGTGCGCGGTTTTGTATATTTATAAAATTGTGCGGCCCACATCTGGTGCTGGCCTACCTCTGTAACAATGAGGGCGTCACCCTTTGTCTGCCTGTAAATTTCTTCTACGACAAAAGGTCCTGTCAGCATATCTGTATGATAACTGAGCGGATATTTCTCTTTATATTCCTGAATCTTCTTCATCCAGTCCGGGTGGGACTGCTGTGTCAGTTTCGCATTTACCCTGCTTAAGACTTCCTTTAAGTCTCCGACAACGCCGTCAGTGATAATGACATTCTTATTCATCTCGGCCGCGTCGATATCAAACTGGAGAATCTTCGCGTTTTTAGCAAACTTCTTTGTATTTCCCGTGACACGGTCACTGAACCTGGCCCCGATTACGATCAGCAGGTCACATTCACTGACCCCGTAATTGGACGTCTTCGTACCGTGCATGCCAAGCATGCCTGTGTACCGCTCATCGGTTCCCGGAAATGCGCCTTTTCCCATAAGGGAATCTGTAACAGGTGCATCTGCTTTGTCTACAAACTCTTTCAGTTCTTCGCTGGCGCCGGAAAGTACGGCACCGCCGCCGACAAAGATGAACGGCCTCTTTGCCTTGCTGATCAGGGAGACAGCCGTATCAACGTCCTTCTCACAGATATCTTCTGCATCCATAGGCTGTACAGGCTTAATTTCTACCGGTTTGTAATCTGCCTTATTACTGGTTACATCCTTTGGTATATCGATCAGGACAGGTCCCGGCCTTCCGGTCTGGGCTATCTTAAACGCCTTGCGTATGGTCTCTGCCAGTTTGCTTACATCTTTTACAATATAGTTATGCTTTGTAATAGGCATGGTGATCCCGGCAATATCGATTTCCTGAAAACTGTCTTTACCAAGAAGTGATACCCCTACGTTACAGGTAATTGCCACTACAGGTATGGAATCCATATAAGCAGTCGCAATCCCTGTGACCAGATTCGTAGCCCCCGGTCCACTGGTGGCAAAGCACACACCAACTTTTCCCGTGGCTCTTGCGTATCCATCTGCCGCATGTGCAGCTCCCTGCTCATGGGATGTCAGGATATGCCTGATTTCATCACTATGTTTATATAATGCATCATATACATTCAAAATTGCTCCGCCCGGATACCCAAAAACAGTATCCACGCCCTGCTCTTTTAAACATTCGATTACAATCTCTGCTCCATTTAAATGCATGGTCAGAACCTCCTAATTTTTCTTTGGTACTTCCAGAATCGCTCCTCTGTTTCCTGAGCTGACCATGGACGCATACCTCGCAAGATATCCGGTCGTGATCTCAGGTTCTTTCGGCTGCCATTTTGCTCTCCTTGCCTCCAGCTCTTCAGCAGAAACATCCAGATCCAGTGTCAGCTCCGGAATGTTGATCTTTATGATATCCCCTTCTTCCACAAGCGCGATCGGGCCGCCTACAGCCGCCTCCGGTGATACATGGCCAATGGATGCACCTCTGGATGCGCCACTGAAACGGCCATCCGTGATCAGGGCAACAGAGGAACCGAGGCCGTAGCCTGCAATGGCAGAAGTCGGGTTCAGCATTTCCCGCATTCCCGGTCCGCCTTTTGGTCCTTCATAGCGGATTACAATGACGTCACCTGCATTGATCTTCCCGGTCTTGATTGCTTCCGTTGCTGCTTCGTCACTCTCGAAGATCCTTGCCGGCCCTTCGTGCACAAGCATTTCCGGAACGACTGCGGAACGTTTTACAACGCTTCCGTCAGGAGCAAGATTTCCTTTTAAGACAGCAATTCCACCAGTCTCACTGTATGGATTTTCAATCGGGCGGATAACCTCAGGATTATGGTTGATGCATCCCTCAATATTCTCACCAACGGTTTTTCCTGTTACGGTCAGACAATCTGTATGCAGCAGTCCTTTTTTATTCAGTTCGTTCATGACGGCATATACACCGCCTGCCTCATTTAAGTCTTCAATATATGTAGGCCCCGCCGGTGCCAGATGGCAGAGGTTCGGAGTCTTTTCACTGATCGTATTCGCAAACTCAATCTCAAAATCCATACCAATCTCATGGGCAATAGCCGGGAGGTGCAGCATACTGTTCGTAGAACATCCGAGTGCCATGTCCACGGTCAGTGCATTGAGGATTGCTTCCTCTGTCATAATATCTCTCGGACGGATATTCTTTCTTACAAGCTCCATGACCTGCATACCTGCATGTTTTGCCAGCTGGAGCCTTGCGGAATATACGGCCGGAATCGTTCCGTTTCCTTTAAGACCCATTCCAAGTGCCTCTGTCAGGCAGTTCATGCTGTTGGCTGTATACATTCCCGAGCAGGAACCGCATGTCGGACATGCTTTGTTTTCAAATTCGCATAAGTCTTCTTCAGACATTGTTCCTGCAGCATAGGAGCCAACTGCCTCAAACATACTGGAGAGACTGGTCTTGCTGCCCTTTACATGGCCTGCAAGCATCGGACCGCCGCTGACAAAAATAGTCGGTACATTGATTCTTGCGGCTGCCATCAGAAGTCCGGGCACATTCTTATCACAGTTTGGAATCATGACGAGCGCATCAAACTGGTGGGCCATCGCCAGAGCCTCCGTAGAATCCGCGATCAGATCTCTTGTAACAAGGGAATACTTCATTCCCACATGCCCCATGGCGATTCCGTCACATACAGCGATTGCAGGAACCATGATCGGAGTTCCCCCTGCCATAGCCACGCCCATCTTAACCGCTTCTGCAATTTTATCCAGATTCATATGCCCCGGGACAATCTCGTTATAAGAACTGACAACACCTACCAGTGGTCTGTCAAGCTCCTCCTGTGTCATTCCCAGTGCATTGAACAGGGAACGGTGGGGAGCCTGCTGTGCTCCTTTTGTTACTGTATCACTTCTCATCTTAAAAACCTCACTTTCTACTTATGCCGCAAAAGCTTCATATATGTTATGTTTCGTTACAGTTCATACTATGTTTCCTGATATCTGACTTATACGCATTCACCTTTATAAGTGAATATAAGAACAGATTCTGTCCCCCATCTCAGAAGTCGAAATCTGCGTCTTTCCTTCAGACATAATGTCTATTGTGCGGTATCCGTCTTTTAATACCTGTGAAACCGCATTCTCTATCGCTTCTGCCTCCTGATCCAGATCAAAAGAAAAGCGAAGCATCATCGCTGCAGACAATATCGTAGCAATTGGATTTGCAATCCCTTTTCCTGCAATATCCGGTGCAGACCCGCCGCTCGGCTCATATAGGCCAAACTTCGTCTCATTCAGGCTTGCCGATGCGAGCATTCCGATGGATCCTGTCACCATGCTGGCCTCATCCGAAAGAATGTCTCCGAACATATTCTCAGTCAGAATTACATCGAACTGCCTCGGGTCCTTTACGAGCTGCATCGCACAGTTGTCGACGAGCATATTCTCCAGCGTCACTTCAGGATAGTCCGCTGCAACCTCCTCCACAACTTTTCTCCAGAGTCTGGAGGAATCCAGTACATTTGCCTTATCAACACTCGTCACCTTTTTGCGCCGTTTCATGGCAATATCGAAACCGCGTTTTGCAATTCTGCGTATTTCGTTCTCATTATATGTAAGCTCATCCGTGGCGGTCATGACGCCGTCTACTTCAACAGTCTTTCTTTCTCCAAAATACAGACCTCCGGTCAGCTCGCGCATAATCATCATGTCAAATCCGCCGTCTGTAATCTCTTCCTTCAGGGGACAGGCCCCTTTCAGTTCATCATAGAGCACTGCAGGACGCAGGTTGGCGAACAGGTTCAGCTCCTTGCGGATCTTCAGAAGTCCTGCTTCCGGCCTTTTGGAAGGCTCCAGCTGATACCAGGGAGAAGTCTTGGCATCTCCGCCGATAGACCCCATCAGTACCGCATCACTCGCTTTCGCCGCCTCAATCGTTTCATCCGTCAGAGGCACCCCATGTACATCAATAGAAGCCCCGCCCATTAAAAGCTGCGTATAAATACATTCATGTCCGTATACTTCTCCCGTTTTATCCAGTACCTTCATAGCCTCCGTCACAATCTCCGGCCCGATACCGTCTCCTTTAATGACTCCAATATTCAGTCTCATATCAAACAACACCCTTCTACAAGAATTAAAAATACTATTTTTAATAATACCGTATTTTTCGGCACGTTTCAACCCTTTAATTCGTAAAAGTGGAAATGGGGGGTGAGAATTTTGTAGACTGGTGTACGCTTTCGAGGGAGGACGGGGTGTTTACGGGGACGGTATTGGGGGTTAAACGGGTCTAATGAAACAGGCGCAGGAAATGCAGGCACCGCCCGCATGCGACCAAACGCCTGATGCGTTTGCTCTGTAGCCGGCTTGAAATCAGGCTTGGTGAGCCTGATTTCATCCTGCATTTCCTGTGCCTGTTTCACAAGGCCCGCTAATCCCCCAACAACGCCCCCGTAAACACCCCCGCCCTCCCTCGAAAGCTGCGCTCATCCAACCGCAATAAAACACCCCACCCGAAAGGATTTCGGCGGAAAAACGAGGCCAGATATTTCATTCCTAAAATTTACAATGCTTTCAAATTAAGTCCAACAGCGCCCCTGCCCCACATCCCCCCGCGGTCAGCAGGGGGATGAAGTTTTCTGGTTTGAATAACGCAGCCCGTCAGGGCCTGCGGGATGCTTTCGGGAGGGCATTTAAGTGCGCGAATAGAGGCACTTGCAGAAAAAGAGCGGGATTTCATGGATGAAAATTGTTTACCAAAACAATTTTCAAGACGGCCTGAGCCGGGTAATCATCAAGATTACCCGGTGAATGGCTGTCGGTTCCATGAAATCCCGCTCTTTTTCTGTTAGTGCCTCTTCGCAAACGGCCTGTCCCCCGGAAGCATCCCGCAGGACCTGACGGGCGGACTACTCACCAATCAAATAACAAACTCTCTCTCCGTACTTACTCCGCAGACGGCTTCTCGATCTGTGCGATTGCAGCTTTCTGCATTGGTATACGGCAGTTTTTGTTATTTCCGAATTCTACGATTACGTCATCATCTGTGATATCGATTATTACACCGTAAAAACCGCTTGTTGTTAATGCGGTATCGCCTACTTCCATTGTTGAGAGCATTGCCTGCACTCTCTTCTGCTCTTTTTTCTGAGGGCGCATGAGCAGGAACCACATACCACCGATGATTACTACATAAATCAGGATGATACCACCCATTCCTGTTGCTCCGCCTGCAGCTAATAAACCATTCATCTTATTTCCTCCTAATTACTATCTTCAAACAATAAGTCTACTATACACAAAAATGGATGATTCTTCAAGTATCTTTTAGAATTTCCGCATATTTTTATGAATTTTTTATATGTCTTTTCCGTTTTTCATACCTTCGAGTTTCTTTTCCTTATATGACTTGTATTCTCCTGCTTCGATCGCTGCACGGATTTCTTCCATCATGGTATTATAAAAATACAGGTTGTGCAGGACGCAGAGGCGCATACCAAGCATCTCTTTAGCCTTCAGGAGGTGTCGGATGTATCCCCTGCTGTAGCTTCTGCAGGCCGGACACTGGCAGCCTTCTTCAATCGGACTGTCATCCAGTTCGAACTTTGCATTAAACAGGTTCAGTTTTCCGTGGTTGGTATAGACGTGGCCATGCCTTCCGTTTCTGGTTGGATACACACAGTCAAAGAAATCCACGCCTCTTTCTACTCCCTCCAGGATGTTAGCCGGGGTCCCGACGCCCATCAGATAAGTAGGCTTCTCAACCGGAAGGTAAGGAACGACTGCCTCCAGAATGCGGTACATCTCCTCATGGCTCTCTCCTACGGCAAGACCGCCGATGGCATATCCATCCAGTTCCATTTCCGTAATCTGCTTTGCATGTTCGACGCGGATATCCTCGTAAATGCCACCCTGGTTAATTCCGAAAAGCATCTGTTTCTGGTTGATCGTATCGGGCAGGGAATTTAAACGGTCCATCTCGGTCCTGCAGCGTGCAAGCCAGCGTGTTGTTCTGGCCACGGAATCTCTCATATATTCTCTGTCTGCGATACTGGACGGACATTCATCGAATGCCATCGCAATGGTGGACGCAAGGTTGGACTGAATCTGCATACTTTCCTCCGGGCCCATGAATATCTTGCGGCCATCAACGTGGGAATGGAAATGAACACCCTCCTCCCTGATCTTGCGGAGGTCTGAAAGTGAAAACACCTGAAATCCGCCGGAATCCGTGAGAATTGGCTTGTCCCAGTTCATAAACTTATGAAGGCCGCCCATTTTTTTCACAACCTCATCTCCCGGGCGCACGTGAAGGTGATAGGTGTTCGATAATTCTACCTGTGTCTTGATTCCTCTCAAATCATCTGTGGAAACCGCACCTTTGATCGCTGCCGCTGTTCCCACATTCATAAATACCGGCGTCTCAATGACCCCGTGGACCGTATGAAAACGGCCCCGCTTAGCAAGACCGTCTCTTTTGATTAATTCGTACATAGTTACCTCGTTGTATTTTTTTCCTGATTAGTAATGAATAATAACCGGTGTTCCTACTGAAAGCATACTGTACAGGCTTGCTGCCTGATCGGGCGGCATGTTAATGCATCCGTGGGAACCGATTGACGTATACAGGGAACCGCCGAATCCCGGCTGCCAGTTTGCATCATGGAAGCCGATTCCGGTCCATGTAACGCGCATCCAGTAGCTGACAGGGGTTTCATATTCTGGTTTTCCTGTATCCGGCTGAATCTCTCCGACCAGTGTCTTATCCAGCTGCATCTCCAGAATATTGTAAACACCTGAAGGAGTCTCCTTTTCCGGGGTAGGAAGCCCGGTGACGACATCCGTTTCCAGTGCAATGTTCCCGTCTACAATATACCACATATGCTGTGTGGACAGATCGACCTCGGCATAGGTATTGCCCCAGTCCTGTGCGGCATGGGCAGCTGCGGTCTGGTAGTAGGCAGGCTCTTTAGATACGGTCTCCCCGTTCTTAATGCTGTTAACCAGTGCCTCGAATTCTGTGTCTTCATCAATTGACCAGCCGTATGTCCCGCCGGACACCTCGGCAGTCTTTCCTGTCGGAGTCGTGATCGTTCTGGCAGTCCCTACAGTATCATATTTATCACCGAAGCCTGTCAGCCAGTTTCTGACTTCATCCTCATTAAATGTCACCTGCATGTTATCGTCCACAGTCAGCCAGGTTGAGATCAGGGCCTTATCTACCACTTCCGTCTCTGTCATCGTATAGGTAATGCTTGCCTGTACATACTTGTTCATGGCATCGCATGCTTTCTTGACTTCTTCTGAATCAGATGTAAACTTCGGCTCAGCGTAGCACTCTTCTTTTTCCATATCCAGATCTGTCTTAAATTCAGAAATATAGGTATGCACCTTTTCCTTCAGCACGTCCATATTTACTGCAGTGCCGATGACCTCAGGCTCGATGACGTACTTCTCACCGTTGAACTTCGGGTAGGCTGACTTCGGGGCTGTCTGCTCCGCTGTTACTGCCTGCAGACTGCCGACCGCCTGATTGAGCGCTTCCTCATCATAAGACACTTCAATCGTAACCTTCGCCGAATTTTTAGAAAACAGTGCCGCCGGCCATGCAAAACCATTCTGCTTTTTCAATGCCTTCTGGATATCGTTATTCTCCTTGTATGTAAGGGAAATATCCGTTCCATCTATTGTATCCGACTTATTGTCTTTCTCATGAACCGTCAGACTGTAATCCTTCACCTGCTTTTTCAGATACTCTTCTACATCAGATACTTTTTTACCCGAAAAATCATGACCATTGATTTCCGTATTAATATAGAAGTGACTCATAAAGAAAACAGAAGTACCAACATACGCTGCAATCAATACAGCGGCTATGCATCCAAGGATGATCCAGAGCTTCTTCATACTTTTTTTATTTCCGCCTTTCTTTCTCCCGGGCTTCTTATTCTTTTTCTTTGGTTCCTCCTCATCTGGAAAAATATCATCCAGATCTTCCTCTTCGTCGAAAATGTCTACTTCCACCGGAACTGGTTTCTTCTTTGCTTTTACGGGGACAACATCCGGTATAACCTGGGTCTTTGCCATATCATCTGATGAACCGTCCTGTTCTTTAAGTTCATCCGCGGCATCCTCTTCCTCGTCAAAGAAGTAATCTTCATCATCTTCGCCGGGTTCATCATCCAGATAATAATCATCATCTGACTCGTCTATTTCATCAAAGTAGTAATCTTCGTCAAAATCTTTATCTTCTGAGTTGTAACCATCTGATTTTTTCATGTCGCGTTCGCTCATCTAGTATTACTCCCTCTTTTTTATCAATATCTAGTCCACATTATATTACGAATCCTGGTAAATGTACAGTAAAAAAGTATGAACTTAAAGATAAATTAAGGATTGCACGTTTATATAACTTCTTATATAATAAGTCTATGTGCAAAAAGAAAGGAGTACTACCATGAGTGGATCAACATTTGGCAAATTGTTTCGCGTAACAACCTGGGGTGAATCACACGGTGCCGCTATAGGTGCGGTTGTGGATGGATGTCCTGCAGGGCTCTCCTTATGTGAAGCTGATATACAGGAATATTTAAACCGACGAAAGCCGGGACAGAGTAGATATACAACAAAAAGACAGGAAACGGACCAGGCAGAGATACTTTCCGGGGTTTTTGAAGGAAAGACAACAGGCACTCCCATCTCTATTATAGTCCGCAACCAGGACCAGCGATCCCGTGATTACGGGAATATCGCGTATACCTATCGTCCTGGGCATGCGGACTATACTTTTACCCAAAAGTACGGATTCCGTGATTACCGGGGCGGCGGCCGGTCTTCCGGCAGGGAGACAATCGGACGGGTTGCCGCAGGCGCTGTTGCTTCCTTATTATTAAAAGAGATGGGGATCAGCCTGACTGCCTATACGAAATCAGTCGGTCCTGTTACAGTTCCATCTGATGCGTATCATTTCGATGAGATTACAGAGAATACTCTTTATATGCCGAACAATCAGGCTGCCAAAGAAGCCGCCGGACATCTGGACCTCCTGATGAAGAATCAGGATTCATGCGGAGGCACGGTTGAATGTATGGTGGACGGACTTCCGGTGGGACTTGGCGAACCGGTATTCGACAAACTGGATGCGTCTCTTGCAAAAGCGCTTATGTCCATCGGTGCGGTGAAAGCGGTGGAGATCGGTGACGGTATTTCTGCCGCGGCTTCATCCGGAAGCAGGAATAACGATGCGTTTGCTGTCAGGGATGACAGGATAATAAAGGAAACGAACCATTCCGGCGGTACTCTGGGCGGCATGAGCGACGGTTCCACACTCCTGGTACGGGCGTCCTTTAAGCCGACACCGTCCATTTCACAGATTCAGCATACAGTAACAGAGGAAAAAGAAGAAACAGAGCTTTCCATCCACGGACGGCATGACCCGATCATCGTACCGCGCGCGGTCGTGGTAGTGGAAGCTATGACAGCCCTTACAATCGCGGACCTGCTTCTGGAAAACATGAGCAGCCGCCTGGATAAAGTAAAAGCCTATTATACGGAGGATTAGAATGTCTAACAAATTAATTGATATTGTAAATATTACAAAATCATTCGATGAGAATGTGGTTCTGGACCAGCTGAATCTGTATATTCGTGAGAACGAATTTCTTACACTTCTGGGGCCAAGCGGCTGCGGAAAGACCACTCTTCTGCGGATTCTCGGCGGTTTTGAGACACCGGATTCCGGAGATATTATTTTCGACGGCAAGAACATCAATAATCTGCCGCCGAACAAAAGGCAGCTAAACACTGTGTTCCAAAAATACGCCCTGTTCTCCCATATGTCCATTGCAGAAAACATCGCTTTCGGCCTGAAGATCAAAGGAAAGTCAAAGGGATATATTCAGGATAAGATCCGGTATGCCTTAAAGCTCGTCAATCTGGAAGGCTATGAAGACAGGACACCGGACTCCTTAAGCGGCGGCCAGCAGCAGCGTATCGCCATTGCGAGGGCCATCGTGAATGAGCCAAAAGTACTCCTGCTTGATGAACCGCTCGGTGCTCTGGATTTAAAGCTGCGTCAGGATATGCAGTACGAACTGATCCGCCTGAAGAACGAGCTGGGGATTACTTTCGTCTATGTTACCCACGATCAGGAAGAGGCTCTTACCATGTCCGATACGATTGTTGTCATGAATCAGGGGTATATCCAGCAGATCGGAACTCCCGAAGATATTTACAATGAACCTCAGAATGCCTTTGTTGCAGATTTTATTGGGGACAGCAACATTCTCCCTGCCACCATGGTGGAGGATAAAGTTGTGAAGATGCTGGGAGCCGTCTGGCAGTGTGTGGACGTGGGCTTTGGACGCAACAAACCGGTTGATGCGGTGATCCGCCCGGAAGATATCGATCTCGTGAAGCCGGAAGAAGGCATCATCGAGGGTGTAGTCACCCACCTGATCTTTAAAGGTGTCCACTATGAGATGGAGGTCCTTGCCAACAATTATGAACTTCTTGTTCACAGCACGGACATGTTCCCTGTCGGGACAGAAGTTGGTATCAAAGTAGACCCATTTGATATTCAGATTATGAAAAAACCAGAATCTGAAGACGCGGAGGCTGTTGGAATTGAAGAATAGAAAATTACTGACCGGCCCTTATCTTTTCTGGGCTGCATCATTTATCATCATCCCTCTTCTGATGATCGTTTATTACGGACTGACAAATAAAGAGGGCTCATTTACACTGATGAACCTTGCCAGGATCACAACACCTGAGAACTTAAAAGCACTTGGACTCGCTCTTCTTCTGTCCTTTATCAGCACCCTGATCTGCCTTGTGCTGGCTTACCCTCTGGCTATGATCCTTTCCGAGAAGAATGTAAATCAGACAAGCTTTATTGTGCTGATCTTCATCCTGCCTATGTGGATGAATTTCCTTTTAAGGACACTTGCCTGGCAGAATCTGCTGGAAAAGAACGGAATCATCAATATGATTCTGGAATTTTTCCACCTGCCGGACCAGACGCTGATCAACACGCCTTATGCAATCGTGCTCGGCATGGTATATAACTTCCTGCCGTTTATGGTACTTCCCATATACAACGTCCTCGCAAAGATAGACAAGGATGTTATTTCTGCTGCACGTGACCTGGGGGCTAATAATTTCCAGACTTTTTCCAAGATCATCTTCCCATTAAGCATACCGGGGATCATCAGCGGAATCACAATGGTATTCGTACCTTCCCTGACGACGTTCGTCATCTCCGACCTGCTCGGTGGAAGCAAGATACTCCTGATCGGTAATGTCATCGAACAGGAATTCAAGCAGGGGAGCAACTGGAATGTAGGTTCCGGCCTCTCCCTTGTATTGATGATATTTATCATCGCAAGTATGGCGCTCATTGCTAAATATGATAAAGACGGGGAGGGAACTGCATTTTGATTAAAAACGGACTGAAACGCTTTTACTTAATCTTGATTTTCATCCTGCTTTACGCTCCCATCGTCACTTTGATGGTACTGTCCTTTAACAGCTCAAAGTCCCGTTCCAAATGGGGCGGTTTTACAGGAAAGTGGTATGTTGCTCTGTTCCAGAATCAGGATATTATGAATGCCCTGTACACGACATTGATCATTGCCCTTGTATCCGCGCTGGTTGCAACGATCATCGGGACGGCGGCGGCCATCGGGATTCAGGCGATGAAGCCTAAATTCCGTACATTTATGATGGGTGTAACTAATATTCCCATGCTGAATGCGGATATCGTAACAGGTATCTCTCTGATGCTGCTGTTTATTGCATTCAGGTTTTCACTGGGATTCATGACGATTTTACTGGCACATATTACCTTTAATATCCCTTATGTCATACTGAGTGTCATGCCAAAGCTCAAGCAGACAAGCAAGCATACTTATGAGGCTGCAATGGATCTGGGGGCCTCACCGGTATATGCCTTTTTCAAGGTTGTATTTCCGGACATCATGCCAGGTGTATTTTCCGGATTTCTGCTTGCATTCACGATGTCACTGGACGATTTTGTTATCACCCATTTCACAAAGGGGCCCGGGGTGGACACGCTGTCAACGAAAATTTACAGTGAGGTAAGAAAAGGAATCAAACCGGAGATGTATGCCCTCTCCACGATCATGTTTGTGACTGTCCTGATTCTTTTGATTCTGGTAAATGTCACACCAGAAAAAAAAGCATCTTCCTCCGGTCAGAAACAGGAAATCAAAAAGAAACACCGCATCTCCCGGTTTATTTTCCGGAAGGTGGTTCCGACAGCAATCGTCATTGTAATCATAGCTGGCGGCTTCTTCTACGGTTCACAGAACAGTGACGCAGGCAATAACCAGGTGATCGTATATAACTGGGGTGAATATATTGATCCGGAAGTTCTGACTATGTTCGAGGAAGAAACCGGAATCGATGTTGTCTATGAAGAGTTTGAGACAAACGAGATTATGTACCCGAAGATCCAGTCGGGAGCGATCGCTTATGATGTTGTCTGCCCGTCAGATTATATGGTGCAGCGTATGATAGAAAATGACCTGCTCGCAGAGATCGATTTTAATAATATACCGAACCTGAAGTACATCGACAGTACTTATATGGAACAATCGCGCCAGTTTGATCCGGAAAATAAGTACTCTGTCCCATATCTGTTTGGCACCGTTGGGATCCTGTATAATAAGACGATGGTTGATGAGCCGATCGACAGCTGGAGTGTACTCTGGGATCCAAAATATAAAGACAGCATCCTGATGCAGGACAGCGTCCGCGACGCATTCGGAGTGACCTTGAAATACCTGGGCTACTCACTGAACTCCACAGATTTGGATGAGCTTAATGAGGCGAAAAATCTGCTGATTAAACAGAAGCCGCTCGTGCAGGCCTATGTTGTCGACCAGGTGCGTGACAAAATGATCGGAAACGAGGCCGCCATCGGTGTAATCTATTCCGGAGAAGCGCTTTATACGAAGCAGGAAAACCCGAATCTGGAATATGTAATTCCAAAGGAAGGGTCAAACCTCTGGATTGACTCCTGGGTTATTCCAAAGAATGCCAAGCATAAGGAAAATGCAGAGAAATTTATTGATTACCTCTGCCGTCCCGAGATTGCTAAGATGAACTTTGATTACATCACCTATTCTATCCCGAATTCAGAGGGACGCAAACTGATCGAGGAAGACTGGATGAGGGAAAGCAAGGTTGCCTTCCCCGATCCGGAGGATCTGGCAAACTGCGAGACTTTCAAGTTCCTTGGGGATGATAATGACGCCGTCTATAATCAGCTCTGGCGTGAAGTAAAGTCTAAATAGTTTCTTCGGATAAAACAGGAGGAGGCTGTAAATCAAGTGAAAACCTGATTTACAGCCTCCTCTTATTGACCGTTACACATTAAAGCAGCCACCGCCTATGAATTCCCTCAGAAGGGAGTTGGTCGGCACTGGTTCGCTGCCGATTCCGACGA
Organism: Faecalicatena orotica; assembly: GCF_003149245.1. Taxonomy (GTDB): domain Bacteria; phylum Bacillota; class Clostridia; order Lachnospirales; family Lachnospiraceae; genus Faecalicatena_A; species Faecalicatena_A orotica. The sequence continues at coordinate 245,527 of NZ_QGDL01000003.1, forward strand.
AATAATCGAAGAATTTCAGAAGCCTCTTGGCCTCCACATATTCGGGACAGTCTTTTCCCATCCCGAACAGCAGCGGTTCCACATACTGCTTTAGTACGGCCAGCTCATACAGAAGGGACGAATTAAACATAACATCCGCCTCTTCCTGATACGGGAAGATATTTTCCTCCTCTCCTCTCCTGACAGACGGCCACATGGCAATGGTATTGCGCGCGGATGTGCCGCGCGTCCTGGCATCTCTTACGATGCGGCGAATCAGCCGTCCGTCTGTTGATGGGATCCGGTTGTGTTCGTCAATATTAAGCTGGGTCAGTGCGCTTATATAGATCCTGAATTTGTTATCATTGTTCAGTTTCTCTGTCAGCTTTGGATTCAGGCAGTGAATTCCTTCAATGACCAGAATATCCTGTTCATCCAGCTTTTTCGGCTTTATATCATATGTGCGCTTTCCTGCCTTGAAGTCAAAGATGGGAAGATAGACCTCCTCACCCTTAAGCAGGGCCTGCATGTCTTCGTTAAACTGCTTCACATCTATTGCTTCGATACATTCGAAATTATAATTACCGTTCTCGTCTTTCGGGGTCATTTCACGGTCCACGAAATAATTGTCCACGGCTATGGGGTGGGGCCTCATCCCGTTCACCATCAGCTGAATGGACAGGCGGTGTGAAAATGTCGTCTTACCGGATGACGAGGGGCCTGCAATCAGCACGAACTTCACATCCGGCTTATCGGCAATCTGCTTTGCGATCTCCCCGATCTGGCGTTCCTGATAGGCCTCCTGTACGAGAACCACTTCTCTCATATCATGCTTGGTCACCATATCATTCAGGGCACCAACCGTATCGATACTCTGGAGGTCTCCCCATTGGATTGATTTTTTCAGCACTTCAAAAAGTTTTGGCCTTGGCACAAACGGTTCAACTTTCTCCGGTTCCTCCCTTGTCGGCATCTGGATGATAAAGCCATCGTCATAAAGATGTAACGAATAATACTTCAGATAACCGGCATCAGGCACCATATACCCGTAATAATAGTCTTCAAATTCGTTCATGCTGTAAATATTTACCTTGGAAACACGTCTGTACTCGAACAGCCGCTCTTTATCATACATGCCATGTTTCCTGAAAAGATCAATAGCCTCGGTTGTATGGATGGTCCGCTTTTCTATTGGGATACGCCCTTTTACGAGCTCTTTCATCCTCTTGTCAACCTTTTCTAAAAACTCCTGCGTCAGATTAACATCGCCTTCCAGGGTACAGTAATATCCTTTGCTGACAGAAAAGTGAATCCTGACACTCTTCACCTTGTCGTGGCCGCCAACATCATGTACAGCTTTCACAAGCATAAAGCAGAGACTCCTCTTATATGTCTCGTGCCCGATTGGATCCCCTGTTGTCAGAAATTGAATCTCACAGTCTTTCTTTAGTGTCTTATCCAGTTCCTGAAGCCGGAACTGGTTCACAAAGACAAGCACGATCTGATGTGCATATCTCTCCTGAAAATCCTCAGCGATCTGCTGGTAAGTAACCCCTGCCTCATATTCTTTTGTCTCATTCCCTACCCGTACTGTACACAGCTTTTTGCCCATAATCATTCCTTTCCGCAGAATCTTCTGCCCTTATAAGTTTCCCGCACGGAATTTGCAGTAAATGTACAGCGAGGTACCGTACATTTACTTAACATCTATATAGTATATGCAGTTTCAGATAACCTGAAACGGATGAATAACAGGTGCCGCTATTACGTCCAGACACGGCAGCTTTCTCTCAAGGAAATGCTTCATATCATCGAGGAAAATATATTCCGTCCCGTAATGTCCGGCATCGATTACTGCAAGTCCCTGCTCCACTGCATCCAATCCATCGTGGTGTCCAATATCCCCTGTTACAAGTACATCGGCCCCCTTTTCAACAGCCGGTCTGACAGCACTCTTCCCTGAGCCGGGGGAAACGGCCAGCCGTGAGACCTCTTTCTCCATATCTCCAAAGACCTTGACAGACCCAAGGTTAAGATGATGCTTTACGTACAGGCAGCACTCCTTTAGTGTCATCGGCTTCTGAAGCTTTCCAAGCCTCCCGATCCCCTCCGGTTTATCCTCTGTTCCGGAAGTGATATCCAGTACTTCTGTATCTTCCAGCTTTAAGATGTCTTTCGCAAGCTCTGCCATGCCAAGGACATCATAATTCGTGTGCATTGCATAATAGGGAATATCATACTGGATCAGCTTCAGGATTCTCCTGCTGATAAAGTCTTCATCCGTTATGCTTTTTAAGGGTGAAAAGATCAGCGGGTGGTGTGTAACCAGCATATCTGCCCCGGCTTCTTTCGCCGCCTCTATTACCCGGTCCGTGGCATCCAGTGCCAGATACACTCTGTTTACTTCCTTTGTGCTCCTTCCTGCCTGCAGGCCTACGTTGTCAAAATCCAATGCCGCACTCTTTGGGTACGCGGCCTCAATTACCTGTATGATTTCTTTACATTGCATAAAATTCCATCCCTTTCCGCGCATACTCCAGATCCTTTTCCAGTTCTCTTCTGCGCTCTTTTGAATGTGGACTGTCCAGATTTTCCAGATCCCTGATAATCCTGCTTTTTAATGTAATCTCCCTTTCCAGAAACTGTTTCAGCACAGGATGCCTGTCCTGAAGCAGAAGCTTCCCGTAGCGGATCTCGGTCTCCGTCCAGACGGGAGGCGTTTCCCTCTTTTGGCGGAGGGTGCTGCCCGCAGATGGCTGTACCTTCATCATCGGATAGTATTTACCGTCCTCAAACACCATATCTTCTTTGATAAACAAAAAACCTTCCTCTAAAAGAAAGGCTCTGACTTTTGCGATTTCCGACTGAGGCTGCAGGATGCACTCTTTCAGGCTCCCTGTTATGTCAGGATGCGCCTTTAGGATCTTCATGACCAGTCCTCCCCCCATCCCGGCAATGACAGCCGTCTTTGCTTCTCCGGGTGCGAGTCCGGCCAGTCCGTCTGAGAGCCTCAGCTCGATTCTGCCGGAAAGACCACATTCCGTCACATGCTCCTTTGCCCGCTCCAGCGGCCCCTCGTTAATGTCCATTGCAACAGCCGAAGGAACCATACCATTCTCTATAAGATAAATGGGGATATAAGCATGGTCCGTGCCTATATCCGCCATTTCATATCCGGCAGTCACCAGACCGGCAACTGCCTGTAATCTCTTTGATAATTCCATATGCTTAATCCAAATAGTCTCTCAGCTTACGGCTGCGGCTTGGATGGCGCAGCTTTCTGAGTGCTTTCGCCTCAATCTGGCGGATACGTTCACGGGTGACATCAAACTCTTTGCCGACTTCCTCCAGTGTTCTTGCCCTTCCGTCATTCATTCCAAAACGGAGGCGCAGGACCTTCTGCTCTCTGTCTGTCAGAGTATCCAGAACTTCATCCAGCTGCTCTTTGAGCAGTGTCTGTGCGGCTGCCTCTGCCGGGACAGGTACATTGTCATCCTGGATAAAGTCTCCCAGATGGCTGTCTTCCTCCTCACCGATCGGGGTTTCTAAAGATACCGGCTCCTGAGAAATCTTCAGGATCTCACGTACACGGTCCACAGGCATGTCCAGTTCCTTTGCAATCTCTTCCGGCGTGGGTTCACGTCCTAACTCCTGGAGTAACTGTCTGGACACACGGATTAGTTTGTTAATTGTCTCTACCATATGCACCGGGATACGGATCGTCCTTGCCTGGTCTGCAATTGCCCTTGTGATTGCCTGACGAATCCACCATGTTGCATAAGTACTGAACTTATATCCTTTATGATAATCAAACTTTTCAACAGCTTTGATCAGACCCAAGTTACCCTCCTGAATCAGGTCCAGAAATAACATTCCTCTACCAACATAGCGTTTTGCGATGCTGACTACAAGACGAAGGTTCGCCTCTGCCAGTTCCTTTTTGGCATCCTCATCACCGTCTTCCATTCGCTGTGCCAGTTCGATTTCCCTCTCCGCACTCAGCAGCGGTACTTTACCGATCTCCTTCAGATACATGCGCACAGGATCTTCAATGCTGACCCCGTCCGGCACAGATAAATCAATGCTCTCCATATCAACTTCATCTTCTTCAACAATGATGAGCTCATCATCTACATCGTCATCATCTCCGCTGATACGCAGCACATCAATATTATTTGACTCAAGATGTTCAAATACCTTTTCCATCTGCTCTGCGTCTAATTCCATATCATTGAAAAAGTCATTGATCTCCTGAAGCTCGAGAATGCTTTTCTTTTTCTTACCTAACGCAACAAGTTCTTTTAGCCTCTCGTCAAATTTCTGTGTGTTTTCTTCCATGTGTCCATCCTTCCTTCCCCTATACACACGGTATAGGGCTATCTTGTTTTATTTTATCCTTATTCAATAGAAATATGCAGTTTCTTTATATCATCGAGTTTTCTCTTCTCTTCCATCAGCCTCTGCAGGCCCGCCATATCTGTCGGTTCCAGATGCATCGTGCGGTAATCTATGCTGTTCGCCTTGACACGGAGGATTGTCTCCTTTAACGCCTGTTCCTGTTCTTCCTTCGTGGAAAGCTCTCTGATCTTTGTATGGAACAAGGAAGCCGCTTCCCGATGATCTTCCTCCTCGGTAAAGTGATTCAGTATCTTTGCCGGATTCAGTTCCCCTGTATCAAACTGCTGATAAAGCAGTTCTGCTACAGTCCGATACAATGGTTCCGTGAAGTCTTCCGGGCTTATGTATTTTTTTATCAGGCTGAAAATCCCGGCATCCTCGATCATCCATGTCAGAAGTAGCTTCTGGGATACAAGGATTCCACTTTCCTTCGGCTTCTGTCCGGACGGAGCTGACTTTGGACGCACGGCTGGTTTGGCCATGCCTTCTGTAACAGCGGTCTTCGTCACAAGTTTTTGAAGGCTTTCCGGGCTTACCTTGTATGCCTTTGCTACAGCCTCCACATAATTGTTGCGCTCGAGTTCATCTTCAAATCCGATCAGGCGCTTCACCGTTTCTTTAAAAAAGGCTGTCTTCCCTTCCGGGGATTCCATATCATAATCTTTGGAAAGAATCTCCAGACTGAACAGGAATCCATTCCTTGCCCCGCCGATTCTCTTCTCAAATTCTTCGGCTCCCAAATTCTTAATGAATTCGTCGGGGTCCTTATAAGGGTCCATCCTGATGACTTTGGCAGAAATGCCCGCCTGTTTCAGGATCGGTACTGCGCGGAGTGCGGCCTTCGTTCCCGCTTCATCGCTGTCATATGTCAGATAGACTTCCTGCACATACCTCTTAATCAGTGAAGCATGTCCCGTCGTCAGAGCGGTTCCCAGCGATGCGACTGCATTCGTAAATCCTGCCTGATGAAGGGAAATTACATCCATATACCCTTCGCACATGAGGAAATACGGTTTGCGCGAGGTTCTTGCACGGTTCAGTCCGTAAAGATTGCGGCTCTTATCGAAGATAACTGTCTCCGGTGAATTCAGGTACTTTGGTTTTCCATCACCCATCACCCGGCCGCCGAATCCGATCACCCGGTTATTCACATCCATGATCGGAAACATAACACGGTTCCAGAACTTATCATATACGCCGTTCCTTTCATCCGTGTTGATCAGGCCTGCCTGCCGGATCAGATCCTCACTGTAGCCCTTCCCCTGAAGGTATTTGAACAGGTCATTGCTATATTTGTTGGAATAACCAAGCCCGAAAGCTTTGATTGTTTCATCTGACAGCTCTCTGTTTTTCAAATATGTATATCCAATCTTCCCCTGTTCTGATTTCAGCTGCACATAGAAATACTGGGCGGCAATCTTATTGATTTCCAGAAGTGTCGCACGCAGGTCGGCTTTTTCCTTCGCTTCTTTCGAGTACTCCATCTCGGGGAGTTCGACTCCCGCCCTGTCGGCAAGGACCTTCAGAGCCTCCACAAAAGAGAAGTTCTCATATTCCATCAAAAATGTAAAAACATTGCCTCCGGCTCCGCAGCCGAAGCAGTAATACATCTGTTTCCCCCTGCTGACAGAAAAGGAGGGCGACTTTTCATTGTGGAACGGGCAGAGTCCAAAATAAGAGCTGCCTTTTTTCTGCAGCCTTACATACCCGGATATCACATCCACGATGTCATTCTTCATCCTCACTTCTTCAACCAATTCCTCCGGATAATACATGCATTCCCCTCCTGCTTATACAACTTAGGTCCGGTCCTTTCGGGCCTTAGTTGTAAAGTACATCCTGTCGACTTAGGTTCGGTTCTCTCGAACCTTAGTGACATGGATGTTTCCATTTATCCCCTACTTTATATATATTCGACAAAACTTTATGATTTCCTTTATTTTTTTTAATTTTTCCAGGCTTCCGGCACAAAAAATTCTTCGTATTTTTTTACCGCATAATTATCGGTCATCCCTGCTATGTAATCGCAGACTACCTGTTCCTTACAATTGCCCGGCCTCCCGATCGCCTCCAGATACTGCTCTGGCATTTGTTCAAGGTGGCGGATATAATAATCATACAGCTGTTCAATCAGACGGACCGCCTTGTCTTCCTCGCCCTTCGCCTTTGGATTCATATAGACGTTCTCGAACATGAATCTGCGCAGGCCGATCATAGCCTCTTCTACTTCTTCCGACATGATAATGGCCGGTTTATCCATGCTGTTGATGATCACGTCATGCACCATTGCATTGAGGCGTTCCTTGCTGGTAGCCCCCAGTACTTTCCGGTATCTGGATGGTATATCTTCCTCTACGAGAATACCTCCCCGGATCGCATCGTCAATATCATGGTTGATATAGGCGATTTTATCCGACAGTCTGAGTACCTGACCTTCCAGTGTATGCGGATGCCCCGATGTCGGATGGTTCAGAATCCCGTCACGCACTTCCCACGTAAGGTTCAGTCCCCTTCCCTGCTTTTCTACACATTCCACTACCCTGACACTCTGTTCATTGTGGGAAAAATGATAGACATGGTTCAGTGCCCGTTCACCCGCATGGCCGAACGGTGTGTGGCCGAGGTCGTGGCCGAGTGCGATCGCTTCTACAAGGTCTTCATTCAGTCTGAGTGCCTTTGCAATCGTTCTGGCATTCTGTGACACCTCGAGCGTATGCGTCAGCCTCGTCCTGTAATGATCACCTTTGGGCAGCAGAAACACCTGTGTCTTCTGCTTCAGACGCCGAAACGACTTGCAGTGCAGGATCCTGTCCCGGTCCCGCTGGAATACAGGGCGGATATCACACTCTGTCTCCGGGCGCACCCTCCCTTTCGAATTCCTGCTGAATGCCGCATAGGGACTTAAATACTCCATTTCACGTTCTTCTAGCTGCTCTCTGATTGTCATAGGCCACTTCCTCTATATATAATATATTCTGCGTTTCGGGTTTATTTCCTTTTTCCTTAATACCTAATCCTCTTTCAGTCGTTTTTCAATCGCCTTTACCACGGTTTCAAGCACCTTGATGCGTGCATAATACTTGTCATTGCCCTCGACCACAATCCACGGTGCATACTCTGTTGATGTCCTGATCAGCATTTCGTTGACTGCTTCCTCATACAGGTCCCACTTTTCCCTGTTGCGCCAGTCCTCATCCGTAATCTTCCACTGCTTTTCCGGATTCTCCTGACGTGCCCTGAACCTGCGCTCCTGCTCGTCTTTATCAATCTGCATCCAGAATTTCAGGACGATTGCCCCTGCATCCACAAGGTCTTTCTCCATGTCATTCATTTCCTTATAGGCCCTCTGCCACTCCTGCTTCGTACAGAATCCTTCGATGCGCTCTACCATGACGCGTCCATACCATGTTCTGTCAAAGATTGAAATATGCCCGGCTTTTGGCATCGCCCTCCAGAAACGCCATAGATAATGATGTGCCTTTTCAATATCGTTCGGGGATGCGGTCGGGTTCACGACAAATCCCCTCGGGTCCATCTTCGCGGTCAGGCGCTTGATGGCGCCGCCTTTACCTCCTGCATCCCATCCCTCGAATCCAAGCACGACCGGAATCCTCCTGCGGTAGAGTTCCCCATGCAGAAGGCTCATCTTCTTCTCCAGTTTTTTCAGTTTTTCCTTGTATTCCTTCTTTGTAAGGCTCAGGCTCAAATCCGCTTTTGCAAGAACGGATTCGGTAAGCTCCTTCTGGTCAATCCCTGGTACGGCAGTTTCAGCAGTGGTCTTCCCTTCCTCGTCCATCTCCGCGATCGCCTCGGCAGCCTTTTCTTTTGCTTTCGCCTTCTTCACATTCTCAATCTGCTCTTCCAAAGCCTTAATTACAACTGTGTAGATCTTAACCGTGGCAAATCTTCTGTCCATCGCCTCAATGATCGTCCAGGGGGCATAATCGGTATCTGTAATATGCAGCATTTCTTCCATCATCTGTACATATTCCTGATACTTCACATTGCGTTCCAGATCTCCCTGGCTTACCCGCCAGGCAGTTTCTTTCGATGCCCTTAACTTCTGGAAACGCTTTTTCTGTTCCTTTTTATCAATATCAAGCAGAAGTTTAATCATGACATAGCCGTCGTCCGTCAGCTGCTTTTCAAATGAGCAGATCGACTGGTAAATATCCGGGATGTCCTTCTTCTTCGTGCTTTTGTCAAAACGTTCAATCAATACCTTGCGGTACCAGCTTCCATCGAAAATGGCGATTCTTCCTTTTTCCGGTGTTTTCGTCCAGAAGCGCCATAAAAACGGATGCATCCGTTCTTCCTCACTCTCTTCCTTAATCGCAAATACTTTGAAACCACGCGGGTCCAGACTCTGGATCAGTTCTCCTATCTGCAGCCCCTTCCCGGATGCCCCAAAGCCTTCAAACACAATCATCACGGGGATATCCAAAGTCTTGCACTGTCTCTGCAGCTCGCCCAGCCTTGCTTCCAGCAGGGGCATCTTTGCCTTGTATTCTTCTTTTGTCATGGATTTGGTAAGATCAACTTTTTCTAACATAATTTTTCCTCCCGGCTTTGTTTGATTATATGATGCCAGGGTCAAAAGGTCATACAATGCATGCTCGCATGCAATTGGATGACTTTGGGACCCGTAAAACATGAGAAAGTAGCCCGATCAGGGCGGATTTCGAATGTTTTTAGGATTTCGGGAGCACGAAGTGCGGAGAAATCCGTAGGCATCAGGGGGCAAAATGCCTTTTGACCCCAACATTATTATATTATTATATCACGAATATACCATGAAAAACATCCGGCTTGTCATCTTTGCCGGAAAATGCTATACTTTGTCAAGGAAAACAGAAATAACCGTATTACAGTTAAGAAATATATGTTACTGTGCACGTCCGCAGGGCGTGAACAGTAACATATATATAACGCTAAAGGAGGTGTGGTTATGACAAAAGTTAAGCACACTGACGCAAATTTTTTATCTCCGTGTGATCCCCCTTGTGAACGGCTGGTCTATATCACGTCCGCAACGTTTGGCGAGGACTGGGAATACACACTCCATTCCCATAGTTTTGCAGAAGTATTTTTTGTGACATCCGGGGAAGGATATTTCTGTACAGGTGACGCTGAAGTACCGATACAGACAAACACGCTTGTACTGATTAATCCTAATACACCACACACGGAACGCTCCTTAGGAGATACTCCCCTGACCTATATGATACTCGGAATTGAGGATCTGTATTTCTATTTCCGTGATCATGAGGAGTACTGTTTCCATACTTATGACCTGAAAGAACACAAGGATGAGATTCTCCCGGACCTGGATCTGATGCTGGATGAGGTTCAGGGCAGGCATCAGGATTCTTACCGGATCTGCCATTACTACATGTCCGTCTTTTTCCTTAAGGTCCACCGGATTCTTGGTAACCGCCTCGGCCTCTGCTCTGCAGACAGCTGCCCTGATGAATGTACGTCAGTCAGGGAATACATAAAGGAGCATTTTGCAGATGATATCACACTGGATACGCTTGCCGCGTATTCCGGTTTTAATAAGTATTATCTGTCCCGCATGTTCTCCAGAGCCTACGGGATTGCGCCAATCAATTACCTGTTGGAATGCCGGATCCTGCACAGTGAGGTCCTGCTTAAGACAACGGACTTCAGCATTACCCAGATTTCCCGTATTGTCGGGTTCTCCTCTGCCAATTACTTTTCCCAATCTTTTAAAAGATATACCGGCATGACGCCGTTGTCGTATCGGGAAACACATATGATCTGATAATTCAGGCAAACGAAATGCTCCTGTGCAGCTGGATAAAACTGCACAGGAGCATTTTTTTACTTGTTTGCGGCTTTTCTCACGATGGCTTCCATCTCACCCCATTTTGCCTCCATATCCTCTATGAGCTTAAACTGTGTTCTCGCCCTGTCGAGATTATGGTTTTCACGGTGTATTCTGAAGTAATGGTCACCCTCGAGGTAATCCGTCAGGAATCTTATTCCGCATTCATATGTCATGACCTTTGCCCCCATTGGAAGCAGGCGTATTTCTGTCTGGGTCAGGCTTCCCTGACACCCTTTCAGGAATCCTTCCACGTAGACCTCAAACAGTTCCAGATTAGAGGAGACTTTTGACAGATCTGTTTCATCCTCGGCAGCCGTATTGGCCCCGAACCGTATAGAATCACCGAAATCGTTCATGGCAAGTCCCGGCATTACCGTATCCAGATCAATCACACAGATTCCCTTTCTTGTCGCATTATCGATCATAATGTTATTTAATTTCGTATCATTGTGGGTCACGCGAAGAGGCAGTTCCTTTCTCTTAAGCATATCGCCGAAAACATCTGCATCTCCTTCTCTTTTCATCACGAAATCAATTTCATCCCGGACATGAACCACCCTTCCCAGCTTATCTTCATCCACAGCCCTTAAAAAATCGTTGAAACGCTTTCTTGTATCATGGAACTGCGGAATCGTCTCATGAAGTGTTTCTGCCGGATACCCCGCAAGAAGATGCTGGAAGTTACCAAATGCAAGGGCACTCTGATAGAAATCTTCTTTTGTCTCTACCTGTTCGTAGCAGGTCGCATCCTCTATAAACAGGTAGGCCCTCCAATATTCCCCTCTGGAATCCACATAATAATTTTCCCCGTCATCCGCAGGGACAACATTCAGCGTCTCTCGTTCCGGATCCCCGCCGTTTTCGATAATTTTCCCGCGAAGATAGGATGTAACCCCGATGATATTTTCCATCAGTTCCTTCGGCTGTTTAAATACTTCACGGTTCATTTCCTGCAGGATGATCCTTTTCTCCTGCCCGTCCGGAATTTCATATGTCAGAAGGAATGTATTGTTGATATGTCCGTTTCCGTAAGGTATCTTTGATTTCAGCGTTCCTATATGCCGGTATGCATCCAGCACCTCTTCCAGTTCTGTTTCTGTAATATTTGTCATAGTGTCTCCTTAACCCGTTACTGATATTTCTTGTTATAGCCGTACAGCAGTGCCAGGATTCCTGCAAGTCCGACAAGCTGGAGCAGGAGGTGTTTGATCCCGACTGTCTTCTGCCCTATGATAACCAAAGCGATGCAGATACAAAATACCAGGATGCACAGTATCATTTCAACCCATTTATTCATAAACAACGCCCCCTATCCTTTCAATCCGCCAAGGCTCATGCCCTGTGTCAGCTTCTTCTGTACAAGGATATACAAAATCAGCGTCGGCAGCATGACAATAATCAGCCCGGCATAGAGCCGCCCGTAGTTAGCTGCTGACTTCTGCGCCTGCATCAGCTGCATCAGTCCGACCGGCAGTGTCTTCAGTTCCTTTTCTGTCAGCAGTGTCATGGAAATGATATATTCATTCCAGAATGACAGGAAGTTAAACAGTATGATTGTGATGATACTCGGTCTTGCCATCGGCATCATAATCTTCACCATTGTGTGAAAATACCCGCTCCCGTCTACAAAAGCCGCCTCCTCATAGTCCTTCGGAATGGAAACAAAGAAACCGGACAGAAGGTAGATTGTAAAAGGCAGTGCCGTTGCCGCATAGATCAGCGCTACCATAAACCGGTTGTTGATCAGGAATCCGGAGCCAAACAACTGTTTTAGCATCTTATCCCCGTCTACCAGCATCAGGAAGATCGGAACAACAATGTAGTTCACATTGATAAACAGACCGCCCATGAACATCACATTCAGGAACTTACTGCCCCTGAATTTATAGCGTGCCAGCACATATGCAGAAGGCAGCGCCACAACCAGCAGAAGAAGCAGTGCAAGAACTGTTACAATGATCGAATTCAGGAAGTAGTCCCCCATCTTCGCTTTTGAAAAAGCATCTACGAAGTTCTGGAAATAAAATCCCTTCGGCAGTGTCCACGGGTTGCCGTAGAACTCTGAGTTTTCCTTGATGGATGCCAGAAATACCCAGCCTACCGGAACGATAATACTGATTGCCAGAACAATCAGCAGGATGTAGACAACAACTCTGGAGGCTTTAAATTTACTTTTTTTCATGATCCGCACCTCCTAAAATTCAAGCGGTTCCCGCTTCGTAGCAAAGTTGACTACTGCGGACAGACCGAATGAGAATAAGAATACTACAACGCCGATTGCCATACCATATCCATAAGAGGAGTTGGTGTATGCCTGACCGTACATATAGCTTAAGAATACTTCCGTTGAACCATCAGGCCCGCCGTTTGTAAGAGCCTTTACAAACAGGAAGCTTAAGTTGATGGAACTGATGATAAAGAATGTAAGCGTTGTACGGATATTCGTCCAGATCAGAGGAAGTGTGATACTGAAAAACTGTCTCACCTTTCCCGCCCCTTCCAGGTCCGCCGATTCATAAAGACTCTCAGGAACGCTGGTCATACTTGCCATATACATAACCATGTAATAACCAATTGCCTGCCACACCATTGCAATCACCAGACTGTAGATGACGATGCTCTGGTCGCCGAGCCAGAGGACCGGCGTGGCGTCTTTCCCCCGGAAGATCCCCAGGATGCTGTTTAAAAGGCCATTGGTCGGATCGTAAATAGCAGAGAATATCGCAGAAATTACTACTACTGACAAAATATTCGGAATGTAGAAAATAACTCTGAAAAAATTCTGACCCTTCAAATTCTCGCGTGATAGGATCGCCGCAAATACAAGTGCAAAGAAAAGAGTAATGATTGTAACAAGTACAATCAGAAGGATCGAGTTCTGGAAAGACCTGAAAAACTTCTGGTCCTCGAATAAAATTTTAAAATTATTGAAACCGACAAACTTTTTGTTGTTTGAGAAGCCGCCCCATTTATAGAGTGACATCTTAAATACATTGATAGTCGGTATCACCATGAAAATAACGAATAAAATCACGGATGGTAATACGCAGGCCGCGATAAATCCGCTTCTGCCCTTTTTGTGCCGCATATATATACCTCCTGTCCCCGTGTGTGACTGTTTCGCCACCTGATGATAAAGCACAGGGAACACGCCCGGAATACTTCCTTCTTTGTCCCCTGCCGCTTATATCTTACATTGTTTCCTAATTATTTAGTCCATAGCATCTCTTAATTTGTCGCTTGTAGCCTCGACATCTGCCTGCCAGTCTTTGACAGTCTTGTCGCCGCTCATAACGCTGTTTACTGCCTTGAACAGAGAATCTGCCATTGAAACTCCCTCTACAGGTTCCGTTGCTGCGAATCCGCCCATAACTGCAACTGCAGCGTCATTGTCATAAATGTGGTAGTATAACTGGCTGTCTGCATCCAGTTTGTCTGCCATGCCGTCGATCGGCTGTACAGCGCCTGATTTTGCAAAGATATCAGCGGCTTTGTCAGAATACATAAATGCCACAAATTCTTTTGCAAGGTCCTGGTTCTCAGCTTCTGCCGGAATCCACATCTGCTCGAAGAATGTAAAGGATGATGGTTTCGCATCTTTTGCTACTGCCGGAACTGCTGTGAAGCCCCATTCGAATCCGTCTGCCTTCGGAGCGTCTGCCATTTCTCCCGGAAGCCATGTTCCGTTCGGGCAGAAGATTGCTTTGTTGTCAAGAATCAGCTGCTGGTTCTTTGTAAAGTTATCATCATTTGCATTGGCAACTGTTGTCGGCTCTGTATAATCAGCAAGCTTTCCAACCAGTTCAAATACTGCTGTTGCTTCAGGAGACTCCCAGATGCCGTCTTTGTATGTCATTGCTTCATTGTAGAAGTCAGCCCCGCCTGATGATTCCAGAAGTGCATATGTAAATGCATCAAAATATCCAGGTGTCGGATATGTAAATAAGGAGATGCCCTCAGCTTTCGCCTTATCGCCTAATTCCCACATCTCATCCCATGTTGTCGGAACTTCCCAGCCTTTTTCCTTGAGCAGTCCTGCATTGTAGAACAGGCCGCACGGGCTGTAGAACATTGGTGCATAGTATGTCACGCCGTCAGCGTAAGGCATCGTTCCCAATGTATCAAGGAATCCCGGAAGGATCTTATCCTTTACAGTCACATCCTCGCCCGGAACTGTCATGTCCAGAACATCTGTCAGTTCAAGAAGACCTTTTTCCTTCGTCAGAGTCTCTGTAAGTGCTGCTTCACGTCCTGTTGCGCAGTGTACAACATCCGGATAGTCGCCTGCCTTCATGCTTGGGCTGATCACATCCTCGATTTTCTTGTCAACTGTCAGTTCCACCGTTACGCCTTCGTGTGTCTCTTCGAATGCTTTAGCAACCTCATCCCACATCTCAGCGCCGTAACCGCCCTCAAATGCAGCCACTTTCAATACCTGCCCATCTCCTGAGCCGGAATCCTTGGCGTCACCGGAATCAGAGCCTTTGTCTTTGCTTCCGCATCCAACTGCCAGTGTACCGATCATTGTTACGCACAATAAAATACTCACCAGTTTTCTTTTCATACTTCTTTCCTCCCTGTTATTAATAAAGTTTTTCTGCCGGGAATCCACCGGCAGATATATTTTAAGAACGGTATAGCTGTTCTTAAATTTCATACCAGATAATCTCATTCGCCTCCAGATGGAGCGGGAAACTGCTTCCGTCACCTTTATAGACGATGGTGTCCTGTTCCTCATATGTATTATTAACGACACAGTACTTGCCATTAGCCACATATGCATGAACTTCTACATTATAATTACTGCTGAACCATCTTTCCAGATTCTCTTCGTCTGATGCAGACCAGATTACGGCCCTGTAAAGAAGCCTGCTGTTCTCGAAGCTGTATGGGAGCCCGCTGATATAGACGCTTCTGCCCATGCCGAATGTATTGACGGCCAGCTGAACCTCTTTTTCTCTCTGGCAGAGAATGGTTGCTTTGTCCAGGGCATAAATGCTTTTCTTGCCCTCACCGAAATCGATCTCATCCTTACAGTCCGCAGTTATGAAGTGTGCATATTCTTCCCAGTTATACTTATCCCTGTTCAGCGTCATGCCATTTTCCTTCTCTACTCCCATCACACCTGCTAACTGAAAGAACCTGCCCTGCCACTGGTGTGCCGTCGGTTCACCGACGCCGATGAATCCGCCGCCTTCATATATGAAACGCTTCACTGCTGTCACAATCTGCTCGTCAATCCAGTTTTCCCCGCCGGTATAAGCGGTATCGGCATCCCCGATATTGAGGATTACATCGATGTCTTTTAAAATATCGGGATTCTCCCTGATGTCATCAAAACTGATGAACTTCACATCAAACGGCGCACCGCTCAGTGACTCGATGATCCCCGCATAAGAGTAATTCTGTTTATGGTAGATCGCATGGTGCACCATATGGTTTCCCCATGCCCGCATCTTTCCCCAGCAGTTCAGTACGGCCACACGTTTCACACAGTAAGGTGTGGTGCCTCTGATGTTTTCATATAAGATCCGGAATTCATTACAGACTGTTTCCACATAATCAATAAATTCCGGGAACTCCAGTGCAAGTTTCAGGTAACCGCCATAACCGATCCTGTCGATCGGGCTTCTCAAGATTGCACGCCTTGCAGTCACCCAGTTATATTTTGCCTCTTTTACCGGATCGCCGCCCTCGTGGAACACATCCGGGAAAAAGTAAGGCAGGAAACGCCCTTCTGTATAATCAACACCTTTGATATCACTGATCAGCCGCAGTGTGGAACCATTCCCCACACTTCCTACAACTGCATCCAGACCGATTGTCCGGAACTCATCCATAAACGGTTCCATGCCAATCCAGTGGTCCCCTAAGAACATCATGGCCTCTTTGCCATACTCGTGGGTAATATCTACCATTTCCTTTGCAAGCTTTGCAACTTCTCTTCTCTGGAACTTCTGAAAATCCTGAAATTCTTTGGAAGGTATCCTGTATGTATTGTTCATGTATCCCTGGTCGATAATAAACTCTGGACGGAACCTGTATCCCGCCTCCCGTTCAAACTGTTCCAGAATATATGGACTGACCGAGGCGGAATACCCGTACCAGTCCACGTATTTTTCTCTTGCCAGTTCGTCGAAAATCAATGTGAACTGATGGAAAAAGGTCGTGTACCGGATAACATCGACATGCGGGCTGCTCTCCAGATAGCGGCGCAGGCGCTGCATTGAATATGCCCTTGTCTTTGGCTGCCTGACATCAAAGGTAATCTGTTTTTCTACATCCTTCCACCCGTTTGTCACTGCATTGTACATATGCACCGGGTCCCACATGATATAAGTCAGAAAGCTCACGGTGTAATCATGATACAGCCGCGCGGGACTGATCACCACGTCACCGGATTCTTCATCATAACTCCAGGTGCCGTATGGGATGACTTCCCCCGTCGTGCGATCAATCACTTCCCACCAGCGGCTGATATCGTCACGCGTATTTACCGCCAGCATGTCCGGATAGAGATGGTCCATCAGGTGAATACGCAGAGTCTCTTCAGAAGCATTATGGAAATCCGTCATAATGTACATCTGTTGCACTTCATCCATGTTTGCCTTTGCCCATTCGTTGTCTTTTCTCGTTGTATAATATGTAGAATATACCTTCGCATTTACATTGCGTAATTCTTCTGGGAAATCCGTACCGTCACAGTCCCTTATTGCATCTGCGCCCCATCGCTTCAGGATCTCTTTTGTCTCATTCACTACGTCAACATCTGTCGGGATTGTCACCCGTCCAAAAGATAAATTGCTTTCCATAATTTGTCTCCTTTTGCTATTCGAGACTGTGCATGTGTGCTCTAAAGAGTTTCACTTTATACAAATTATATTTATTATCTTGTTGATTTTTATAGCATTTGCACAATTCTTTGATTCAAGTATACGGATTAAAACAGCCTTAATCAACTTATTTATTGCTCTAAAAGTTATATATCTTGTCTTTATTTATGTGGGATGGTATGATGATATCAGAAAGGAGCATTCATTATGGCACATATTCAATATTCGATCACAGACCTTTACAGCCAGGAGCCGATTGAAAGGCTTCTGTATATCTCTTCGGCTACTTATGGGAATGACTGGATCAGCATGTTTCATTCCCATAGTTTTGCAGAACTTTTCTATGTTCTGGACGGACAGGGGCATTTTTGCACAGAATCAGAAGAAGTCCCCATTGAAAGGGACTCCCTGATTCTGATTAACCCGAATATCCGGCACACGGAAAAGTCCTCTGTCACGCATCCGCTTACTTATATCGTGCTGGGTATAGATAATCTCCATTTTCAATTTTCAGGCGATGAATACAGTGCATACCGTGTCCATGATTTTTACAAGCACAGGGATGCCTGTCTTCCGATTATGCAGATGATGCTGGACGAGGCCAGAGGGCGGCGCGCATCCTCAGAGCTCATCTGCCATCATTTTCTGAGTATCCTGCTCTTAAAGATTCTGCGCATAAGCGGTGACCAGTTCACGCCTTATTCCTCCAAGAATATTCCGGGGGAATGTGAGACAATCAAGTACTATATTGACACACATTATCAGGAAAATATAACGCTGGATAAGCTGGCTGAAGTATCCCACCTGAATAAATTCTACCTGTCACACATTTTTAACCGCGCATTTGGAATTTCACCTATTACCTATCTGCTGGAG
This sequence comes from Faecalicatena orotica, assembly GCF_003149245.1. Taxonomy (GTDB): domain Bacteria; phylum Bacillota; class Clostridia; order Lachnospirales; family Lachnospiraceae; genus Faecalicatena_A; species Faecalicatena_A orotica. The sequence continues at coordinate 263,464 of NZ_QGDL01000003.1, forward strand.
CGCCGTATCCTGCACAGCAAGGAACTATTAAAGTCAGCGGATTTCAGTATTACGCAGATCGCACATACGACCGGATTCTCATCTGCCAATTACTTTTCACAGTCGTTTAAGCGCTACACGGGACTTACCCCCGCGGCATACCGTAAAAACCATCAGGATACATAAGAACAGGACTCCATTTGCCGGGACATAACAGAAATATCAGCGGAATACAAGCACAAACGCCATCCCGTCCACTGACTTTTCCGCGAAAATTTCGCCGTCCATTTTACGCATGATTTCCCGGCAGATGTAAAGCCCCAGCCCGTTCCCCTGCTTTCCTTCGCTGTTGCCTGCACGGAAAAAGCTCTCAAAAACATGGTTGAACTCCGTATCCGTCACAGGGGAACCGGTATTAAAGATACGGATGAGCTGCCGGTAATCTTCCTCATAGAAGGTGATCTCAATCCGCCGTCCGTCACCATACTTAAAGGCATTTTCAAAAAGGTTTTCGAAGACTTCCATCGTACGCTCAGGATCCCCGATAATCAGCCGGTTTTCAAATTTCCCCACTGTCAGGTCAGTCATGCGTATGCTGCATTTTTCCCGATAAGTATCCAGCACTTTATCCATCAGGTCTGTAAGATAGAATTCTTCCTTCCTCACCTGAATATCCAGAATATCCTCTCTTGCATTTTTCATGATTTCTTCCACATACCGTTCGATTTCATCTGCCTTCTTTTCAATCTGGCGGGCAGCATGCTTCTTTTGTTCCCCAGTCGGATACAGCTCCTCCTCAAGCGCCCTTCCATAAAGCTTGATTGTATTCAGAGGGGTCTTAATATCATGTGACAGAGACAGAAGGAGCAGCTTCTTTTCTTTCTGCAGCTTCAGTTCTCTCTTTTTCGAAGTGTCGAGCGTGTCTTTCAGCTGGCCGATCCCCCATAGAAAGTTACCAAAGAATCTGCTTTTTTCTTCTGTTACCGTCCCCTTCAAATGCCCCATCGCCAGTTCATGGGGCAGGCCCGACATTCGCTGGAACGGGCGGACCAGCTGGCTTCTCAGATAGAACAATACAGCAAGCAGAAATCCTTCCATCAGGGCAAGGCAGATCTGTGTAATCCAGATGATCCGCCGGTAATTAACATCCGGTTCCACATAATCGAACCGCACAAACCCTTTGAAATCACCTTCTTCATACCAGGGGCGTATTTCTGTTTTCAGGAGGTTGCCCTGCTCATAAAATTCATCAATCTTTTCTCTGGCAGACCGTGATGCCTCCGACAGCACCCCGGCCGGCAGCCAGGCCACGTTCTTCACGTATTTGCATGAACGCAGATTCAGCCTATCCGGGTCTTCATCCCCGGATAAGCTGTTATACAGGCGGTTAATTTCTATTTTATATTCTTTTCCACTCTCTGCCGTCACACCATAAACTCCGTAACCGGTCCCTATGGCTGTCAGTATATAGAGGACCAGGGAAAAGAGAATCAGCCTGTCATACTTCTTCATATCTGTACCCCACTCCCCATACCGTCACAATCCGCTTCGGCTCCCTTGGGTTTTCTTCTATCTTTTTACGCAGCATTTTTATATGCACTGTGAGTGTCTGATTCTCACTTAAGCTGTCCATTCCCCATATCTGTGCAAAAATATAGTCCTTTAAAAGTGTCTTCCCCGGATTCTTTAGGAACAAAAGCAGAAGTTCATACTCCTTGCCGTTCAAATCCAGTTCTTTGCCATTTAAATATCCCTTTCTGGAGACAGTATCAATAGTAATCCCCCCGGAGGAGAGGATATCGGACTCTGCAAACGTTCCATAAGCACGCTGCATCAGTGCCCTTACTTTGGCGGTCAGGATTTCGGGGTCAACGGGTTTCTCCATGTAATCATCCGCGCCCAGTTCATAACCGGTTAACTTGTCATCCCTGCCCGCTCTGGCACTCATGATCAGGACCGGCATATTTCCTTTTTCCCGCACGGCCCTGCACACGGCAAAGCCGTCCATCTCAGGAAGCATAATATCCAGAAGAAGCAGTTTCACCTGCTGCTCCTTCAGATATTCCACCGCCTGTTCCCCTGTGCCTGCAAGGAGTACCGTAAATCCCTCTTTTTCAAGGAAAATCTGTATCAGTTCTGCCAGTTCTTCCTGGTCTTCCACAAGTAAAATATCCTTCATGCTTTACTACCTCATTTTTGAGAATCTACCAGCCCAGTCCGATCAGCCAGTCATTCAGTGTTCTTTCCCTTGTTCTGTCCTCTGCCCTGCCCAAACGCCGTCCAAGTGTTATCTCATCACGGATATCACCGTCTTCAATATAGAGCACTCTTTCACATTTCGAAGCGACTTTCATGTCATGGGTTACGAGAAGCACTGCCGTTCCTGCCTGATTGATGCGGTTCAGTTCTTCCATGACTTCTATTGAGTTCTGTTTATTCAGCGCTCCCGTAGGTTCATCGGCAAAGATGATCTTCGGATTGTTAATCATGCTGCGGCAGATACATGCCCTCTGTAGCTGTCCGCCGGATACCTCATTGATATCATTTTCTGCGATCTCGCTGATTCCGAGCGTCTGCATCAGCACTTTGGCCCTGTCATTGATCTTCCTTCTGCCTTCTTTCGTCTTTCCCTCCGGTGTCTGGTATCCCGGCAGGATAATGTTATCATAAACGGTCAGATTTTTCAGCATATACATCTGCTGAAATACAAATCCCATCTCATTGAGACGGATATCACTCATCTCGTTTGCCTTCATACCGGTCAGGTCCTTTCCATAAAACTCCACCCTGCCTGCAGTGGCACTGTCCATGCCGCTGACAGTATAAAGCAGTGTTGTCTTGCCGGATCCGGACGGCCCCATGACGCCGACCATTTCGCCTTCTTTGATTGTCAGGTTTACATTGCGCAGCACATTATTCTGGCGTTTATTGATAATGTAAGTCTTACATAAATTCGATACTTTTAAAGTCCCCATCTTCTATCCTCCTATTCCAGGTTATTGAGTTCCCGGATATTAATCTGTTTCACTTTTACAGCCGCAATTACCGTTGCCAGTATGATCCCCACAAGCAGCACGCCCGGGTACAGCCCGTAGACCTGCCAGGGAACAACCTGGATCTCCACCTCTGCCCCCATGATCGCAAAGATCGGCTTCAGGATAAACTGGTTTGACACGAAAGACAGCGGAACCGCCGCAATCATAGATACAAGTGCCACCCATACCATTCTCAGGACCTGCCACAGGCAGATCGTCCTGTTTTTATACCCCATGCTCTTCATCATCGCAATCTCACCTTTTTCCCTTGCAATGAAAAGGCGTTCCATCAGAAGCGTAATCAGCATGATCACGGCACAGAGCATCCCTGTCATTGGGACCAGCATAGACTTCAGATTTTCCTGAATGCCGCCTACATTTCTGTCGACCACTTCCTGTGCCGTCGTCCATTTATAATCCGGGAATAATTTTTCCATTTTGTCTGCCAGCTCCTGCTGTGTCAGGTCTGTCTTCACGTCCGCCATAATATTCCAGTACTGGAACATTATCTCACTGCTTAAGTCTATTTCGGGGTTCATTCTGGCACTCTTTCCAAGCTGCATATAGTCCGAATAAGTTCCCGTAATCAGCATCTTCTTTGTCCCGTTTGTCAGACCGACTTCTACGGTATCCCCGATCTGCCAGTCATTCTGTTCCAGAATCGCTCTGGAAATTGCAATCTCATTTTCCAACGTGGGAGCCTCCCCCTCCAGATATGTTAGAAAGTCGTTATTTTCTCCTAAAATCTGTACTGTCATGATATGATTTTTTCCGCCCTGTTCTTCTTCATAAAAGCGCAGAAAATATATCGGGACTGCCGTAAGCTTTGCATCATATCCCTTCTCTTTAAGTTCCTTTTCCACTCTGTTCATTCCGGCCTTTAGGTCTTTGATTGTCTTATAGGGCTCCTCGCCGGGCTTTTCGATTGTTTCTATATAAACCGAGCTGTCAGGGTTCATGCAGAATTTCTCTGCCATTTCCTCGCTCTGCATGGTATTCAGGGTATTCAGGGGAATCGTAATCAGTATAAAACTCAGGCAGAAGGTGACCATCAGAACAAGATAGCGCTTCAAATGGCTTGCCATGTCATTCAGCCCCAGAAACACAGCTACCGGCATTCTCTTGCACTTGTGCATCTTAAGAACCGATCGTCTGTGGAACCGTTCCCCGCTCTGTCCCCCTCGGATCGCGCTGATTGCAGAGATTTTATTCAGTTTTCTCGTACACCCGTAGCAGAAAAGCATAACCAGAGCGATGATCAGAAACGTACAGATAATGTTAACCCAGAAATTAGCGCTGGTATCCTCCATAATCATATTTCTGCTGACACCCTTTACCATCATCTGACTGACAGGGATACTTGCCGCAAGACCGACGGCTGAACCTGCAGTAACAATAAAGAAATACTTCACCAGATAGATTTTCTTTATCGCAAATTCTTTGAGCCCGACTGCTTTCATAATACCAATCTCCCGGTATTCCTCCTCAAGCGTAAATACCAGTGTAAACCTTAGTACAAGCAGGGCAATCAGTATCAGGCAGATGCCGATCAGTATCAGGAGTGCCGCCATGATCATATCAAACGAATAAGCCATCGTATAAGTCTGCCTCGTAATCATATTCAATGCTGAGGTAAACTCCTGATCGTTGTATTCTCTTATAAAAGTATTCTGATCGCCCGTATTGACATAATATAGTCCCTGCAGATTTGATTCATTTTTCTCAGAATAGTCTTTATAATCTTCCTCTGATAACATAATACGGCTCATACCGGCCATTTCACTTCCAAATGCTGCATCCTTGACCAGATATTTGATTGTAAAAATCTTATTTACACCGCCGGCTGCACTGATCCTGATTTGGTCTCCCTCTGACAGTTTATTGTCTTCTGCAATGCCGTAGCCGATGGCTGCCTCTCCCTGTTTGAGTGTAAAGTCCCTGCCATCCATGTCATACACCTTACAATATTCGGCATTCATCGTTCCAATATATGTGGTTACACCGTTTGATTTGAATGCGGAATCTTTCTTCTCCCTGTGAATCTTAATATCCTTTTCATTCACAGACATTACCGTATTATATCCCCATGATTTCAGGTTCGGTGATTCGTGTTCAATCCAGTCATCAATCACCTCTTTTTCCTGTGTCCCTGAAACAATAAAATTAATGTCAGGAACCTTCGCATAGTCCATGTAATATTCCACTGCCGAAGTAACCACGAGGATATTATTAATGCTGCTTGACAGAAAGATGGATGCGATTGTTATGAACAGGAACAGAATGATATTTACACTCTTTCTCCGCTTCATATCTTTTTTTAGTATCCGTTGTATCATGATAAATTTTCCTTTCCTGTGTGTTAAGGAGAGTATAATGCTTCAATTATGAAAAAATCCTTAAATACTTAAAATAGAATTGCGGAGTACAAAATAGAGTTTCGCTTGCGAAACTCGCGCCTGCGGCGGTCGCATCGCGACATCTTCCTTATACACCGCAGTGCGCATCCCCCAGAGGGCCTTTTATTTCATAGGACGTACTTTCCTATGAAATAAAATAGGCGGGAAGCCATACGACCAGCTTCACCGCCTTCTGTCAATTTATTATCTTTCTATGATTTCTTTATAGCTTTATTCATAACCTGATAAAGCCGGGCAACATCGACAGGCTTGGTAAGAAAATCATTCATCCCCGCCTCAAGTGCTGCATCCTCATCCTCCTTAAAGGAATTGGCAGTCATTGCAATGACCGGTATTGTTTTGGCATCGGCATGTTCCATGTTCCTGATCCGCCGGCATGCTTCCAGTCCATCCATGACAGGCATCTGGATATCCATCAGAATCATCTGGAATTCTCCCGCCCCGCTGTTTTGAAACATCTCAGCGGCTTCTTCACCATTTACCGCACGCTGCACTTTTGCGCCCTGCATCTTCAGCAGCTCTTTGGAAATCTCTGCATTCAGGTCGTTATCCTCTGCCAGAAGGATCTTGCTGCCTGAAAAATCATATACTTCAGCAGTCTCCTCTGTTTCCCCCCTGCCTGCACTGACAGGAAATTCCGCTGTAAAATAGAATTCACTGCCTTTTCCCTTTTCACTTGACAGCTTCAGTTCACCACCCATCAGTTCTACAATTGTCTTACTGATAGCAAGTCCCAGTCCCGTCCCCTGACTCTTGGAATAATTCGTCCCCACCTGTTCGAATGCCTCAAAAATACGCTGCTGGTTTTCCCTGGAAATCCCTACTCCGCTGTCGATCACGCGGAAACAGTACGACACATGTGATGCGTCGCCCCCTGTCTTATTCACACATACCCGGACAGTGCCCCCCTCAGGTGTAAACTTGAAAGCATTCGAAATCAGATTGGTCAGAACCTGTTTCAGCCGGACCGCATCCCCGATCAGATATTCCTCCTCCAGCTGCATTTCCATGCTGAAGTGAATCTGCCGTCTTCCGGCATCTGCCGTCATCATACTTTCAATCTCATTCAAAACACGTCCAATGGAAAATGGATCCTTTGTGATTGTCATCATCCCGCTTTCTATCCTGCTCATATCCAGAATATCGCTGATCAGTCTGAGCAGATAGTGGCACGAGGAGCGGATCTTCTGGAGATTCTCCCTTGCCTTCACGGGCACTCCGTCCATCATATACGTCAAATCGCTTAATCCCACAATCGCATTCATCGGAGTACGGATCTCGTGGCTCATGCGAGAGAGAAATTCCCCTTTCGCATGATTTTCCGCTTCTGCGCGTTCCAGACTGCTCTGCATCCGTGCGGCCCGCACACGTGACATCGCAATCATACCGGCCAGAACGATAAATAGAACCGCGATTCCCCCGATAATAATTACAAATGTAAACGGATCCGCATAGATCATCGCTTTGAGTGAGAAGGAAGTCTCCCCCGATGTAATCAGATTCTGGCTCAGGAGAATGTCTTTTTCCTCTGTACTGAGACTGCTGATAGCCTTATTCATAATAAGAAGCAGATCTGTCCTGGCCGGGCTTTTTACCGCAAAGCAGATATTGTTCTGGTCATTAATAAGGGTATTAGGGATCACATTTGCCAGATACTGCCTCTGTATCGCCTGCTCTATATAATAGGAAACCCCGTAAAAGAAATCTACATCCCCGCTGTTCACGGCTTTTAGTGCGTCCAGTGCGTTATCAAAATACTTCACTTCATCGGCCTCTATTTCTGCCGGAAGGGACCGTCCTTTGATGACGGCACCTGTTAATCCTTTCGAGGGGAAACTGGTTTTTTTATTTCTGGCTATGATGTCGTTCAGTGCCGTATACGGTGTTGACAATGCCAGATTCTGCCCGGCCCCTTCCTCGTCTTGTCCAAGAAATGCGCCAAGCATATCTGCTTTTCCCTGGTTCACAAGGTCTAAAGCCTCTGCATAACTGCCTGCATATATATATTCAAACTGAAGTCCTGAGAACTCTTCCACTTTTTTCAAAATATCAGGAATCACACCGTCATGTGTACCAGACTTAGATTCCATGCAAAATAGTGGATGCCAGTTCCTGACCACGGCTACGGAAACCACTCCTTTTTCTTCTACATACTGCTTCTCTTCTTTTGTCAGATAAATACTTGATATTCTGCTATTTTCAAAGTTTACCTTATACCGCTCCGAGGCAAAATTAGGGTTAGATTCCGCAATTTTTCCCAGCGCCATATTCAACCCGTCCAGTATCTCCTGTTTATCCGGGGATGTCACGATATAAATCGGCTGGGAGTCAAACTCCTGAACAACACGGAACCCTTCTACATACTCTGTATTATTTGCCAACACCAGATCTATATCTCCTTCTTCCAGATAGGGAAACAGGCTGCCATCCCTCAGTTCACTGTAATCATAATACTTCAACGTATACTCCACCTGATTGCTTTCCAGCATAATTTCAAGACGCCGGATGTTCTCTTTTGCATTTTTATATACCCCGATCGTTTTCCCATTGATGCTGTTCCAGTCAAAGTTCCTGATACTTTCATCATCTCTGCGAGCCTGAAGAACAGATTTACTAAAACCAATATTATAATCCGGGTAAGCATAATACTCTTCCATACCCTCCACATAATACTGGCCGCTTATCAGGTCAAATTCTCCGGCATTAAATCTCTCCAGCATTTCAACCGCATCAGTCACGTCAATGTACTCATATTTCCATCCGGTATATTTCGCAATTTCATTCAGATAATCAACTATAAGGCCGTGCCGTCTTCCATACTCATCAGTCTCAGTAAAACCAGCCGTTTTCGGATAAGGCACACGCAGCACCTTCTCATCAGCATCCTCTTCGGCCAATACGTTCTTAGAATTGGTAAACAGCAAAAAGAGCAGCATTACTGAAAAAAAATAAATACGGCTGTGTTTTAGAATGTTTTTATTGAACCCCGGCATTTTGTACCTCCTGATTCTATCTGTATATATTAAGAAATAATCTTACACCTTCTTCGCATCTGTCAAAACCTCTATTTTACAGTGATGCTTTTTTTCTATCCTGTTATAACTGATACCTACTGCAAGCACCCTGCCTGTATATCTTTGATTCTCTCCTATCTTTCCCAGAAACTTCAGGGCATATTTTTTATCTTTAATTTGTTTGTCATTATTATAGCTTAGAAGCGGGACCTCTGTATCATGGGCCAATTCCAGAATTTCTGCCATTGTATCCGTATCTTCTGCCAAAGTTGCCTGAAGCATACGGTCTGATTCTTTTGCCAGACGATATATATAGCCTAAAGAAGGTTCCTTCTGGAGCATATTTACAAACTGCTCCATCAATTCCTGATTCGGTATACTAATTCTGCCGTCTTCATAGCTCAAAAAGCCATAAACCACCATAGCGGAAAAAATTTCATCTTTTGTCTGAAGATTCATGGATGTTGCCGCATATTCCTGAATTTTCGCGGGTACGGATGCCCCCGATACCATGAGTGCCAAATCATCTTTGACGTCATTAATGTTATGCTCAATATAATAGTATATTTCATCATACGGACCCGCACTGGTCCAATAATTAGCCAGATTATCATAAAGCAATGCAAACACTACAGAGCGGGGATTATAGACCCGTTCTCCCGCTGCTGTATGATAACCATTATACCAGAGCCTCAGACCATCCCGAGTAATATGTGGTTTTGTACATCTTGTCAGATACCGGTTATATAACTCTGTCACCTCATCTTCCGTAAAACCAAAATAATCGGAAAACGCGGGGGATTTTGCCATAGTAAACTCTACGAACATATTCAATTCCGAGCCGCTTGAATATTTTGCGATCGGAAGGATGCCTGTCATATAAACAAACATAACATAAGGCATATCCTTTAGCAAATCCCGTAAAAATGACAAGTATTTTTTTCTATCCTCGTTTGTTACAAAATCTTGATGGAAAATAAAATCCCATCTTATTCACCACCCTTTTCCTTTGCCGCCTTGTATCTCATAATAATAGAAAAAGCGGGTTCCTCTGATCCTGCTAAAACTATGGACAGGATCTCTTCATAATTATATCAGATATCCTGTCCAAATAATACCTTATATTTTCGACACTTCAATAGCACTGGATCAAAAGTAGAAATAACAAAAAAGCCCTGCATCTGCAAGGCTTTCCATTTACTGCGGAAGATGGGACTTGAACCCACACGAGCGCATTGCTCACAAGATCCTTAGTCTTGCTCGTCTGCCAGTTCCGACACTTCCGCATTTTGTATCGCTTGTTGTTCCCGCGCTACAAGAAGTATAATACTATCTTTTTCCTCAAATGTCAACAGAATTTTGTATATTTTTTATTTAATTTGAAAAATTCTTCTTTTCGGCGTCTTTTCAGGCCTCTGAAGACATTGTCTTTGATGTAAATTATCAATGCTCCCCTTATCAGAGATTTAAAAAGGAACCCGGAGTACACTTTCCGAAGAAAGATTTTTGTACCCCGGGTTTCCTGCCCGTACTATCAAACGTATTCTGTTAAATGTTACACTGCCCTTTTATTCCATATTTCCTGGGAATCTCGGGATTCCGTCAAATCCGGCTTTCAGGTCCTCATCTGTCGGGATGTAGTCTGTCATCTTGCCGTCGTGGAACTTCTCATACGCATACATATCAAAATATCCGGTTCCTGTCAGGCCGAAAAGAATTGTTTTCTCTTCTCCTGTCTCCTTGCATTTCATAGCCTCGTCGATTGCAACCTTGATTGCATGGCTGCTCTCAGGTGCCGGAAGGATACCTTCCACTCTTGCAAACTGTTCTGCTGCTTCAAATACGGATGTCTGTTCTACGGAACGTGCCTCCATGTAACCATCATGGTAGAGCTGTGATAATGTCGAACTCATTCCGTGATATCTTAAGCCGCCTGCATGGTTGGCTGACGGAATAAATCCGCTTCCAAGCGTATACATCTTCGCCAGAGGGCATACCATCCCGGTATCACAGAAGTCATATGCAAACACACCGCGTGTCAGGCTCGGGCAGGATGCAGGTTCTACGGCAATAAACTGATACTCTGCCTCTCCCCTTAACTGTTCTCCCATAAACGGAGAAATTAGTCCGCCCAGATTGGAACCGCCGCCCGCACAGCCGATAATAATATCCGGTTTGATCCCGTACTTATCCATCGCGATCTTTGTCTCCACACCAATCACTGACTGGTGGAGAAGAACCTGGTTCAATACACTTCCAAGAACATATCTGTAGCCCTCTGTATGGGTAGCCACTTCAACAGCTTCTGAAATAGCACAGCCAAGGCTTCCTGATGTTCCCGGATGTTCTGCCAGTATCTTCTTTCCGATCTCGGTTGTCTCGGACGGTGAAGGAGTCACACTTGCCCCATAAGTTCTCATCACTTCTCTTCTGAAAGGTTTCTGCTCATAGGAGCATTTTACCATATAAACCTGACAATCCAGATCCAGATAAGAACATGCCATAGATAAAGCAGTTCCCCACTGTCCGGCCCCTGTCTCAGTTGTTACACCTTTCAGTCCCTGATCCTTTGCGTAATATGCCTGTGCAATTGCTGAATTTAGTTTGTGGCTTCCGCTTGTGTTATTTCCTTCGAATTTATAGTAGATTTTCGCAGGCGTCTGCAGCTTCTCCTCCAGACAATATGCCCTTACAAGCGGTGCCGGACGGTACATCTTATAGAAATCCCTGATTTTCTCAGGAATCTCAATAAATCTGTTGTCATTGTCCAGCTCCTGTTTTACCAGTTCTTCACAAAATACAACTCCAAGTTCCTCTTCTGTCATTGGTTTCAGTGTTCCGGGATTTAAAAGCGGTGCCGGTTTATTCTTCATATCGGCGCGCACATTATACCATTCCTTCGGCATCTCACTTTCTTCCAGATAAATTTTGTAGGGAATCTTTTTCTCACTCATCGTTTAATCTCCTTTCTTTTTTCCGGGATAAGCTTTGATATTTAAATACAAAAAAACTCTTATCCCTCACAATAAAATTATTGCAGGGACAAGAGTATATAAGTTCAAACTCCTGCGGTGCCACCCAGCTTGATGCAAATAGTGCATCCTCTCTTGCATACTGACATATGCCGAATTTTTTAACGGAGTATTCTCTCCGGCTTACCTACTATGCTTTCAGTTCGCCCTCAGAAGCCCATTCCTGACTGTCTTTTCCTGCCGCAATCCCACCATCTGCGGCTCTCTGTGTGGTAAGTACAGAAAGTACTTGCTCTTCTTCAACGGTTTACAAAAACTTTACCACTTTGGAATTCAAATGTCAACAGTTTTTTACTTTGTCAATTTTTAATAGCGGTTGTGTACATCTTCCGCAAAACACATGAAATCTTTCAACTCGATGAACATTCCATTGTCCAGCACTGCCCTGCCGCTCATCTTCCCAAATACCTGATGCTGGTCAGAGGCTATGACCAGCGCGGATATTTTCGCAGCCCGGTCCAGTACCGGCTCAAAATCCATTTCAAATCTGCCGTCACTGGAAGTAAACTTCCACGGCTTCATATAATCATCCTTCGGAATATGAAATGTGACATCATCCAATTTATGACATTTCCCGTCGTAAAACAGTATATTCTCAGTAGCTGCCGAGGTATCCCCGAACCCGTATCCTATGTTAAAACCAAAAGGTTTTCCTCCTATAGTCCCGTTGCCTGATCCCCAGAACCATCTGTTATCATAGGTCCAGACACCACGGCCCCAGTCCAGTGTCCCGTAATCTGTCTCAGGCCGGAACCAGTAGGTCACATTGTCAAAGGTCATATACCCCTCTGCACGCATGCAGTTAATTTTCTGATTATAGTAGAACGCTGACTTCTTCCCTTTCCACGGAGTGGCGATCACCATCGTATCCATTGGGGGCTGGGACAAAGTGATTTCACAGTGAAATGGTTTTCCCTCCCAGAAATTTTTAAAGTCACAGACGATCGTCCTTTTTCCAGCAGTCACTTTAAACTCCATACTAAGGCGCTTGTCTTTGTACTTGATATCTCCCGTCTCCGATGTGGCAGGCATCTTCATCCTTCCCATTGGAAACGGGTTTAAAATGGTTTCTGTGTGTTCCCACCCTTCTTTAAAGTTCAGAAGTGAAACCGACTGCAGGCCGATATAACCGTCATCTGATAGTGTAAACGCACCCGCATAGTCTTCGTTCAGGACCAGATAGTAATCCCACTCTTTTATGCGGAATTTCGACGCACTGATTCTGTTTCTGTCATACTCCTGCAAAAGTGATCTGGACCATCCCGGTTCGCGAAGGCTTCCGTCTGCCTTCAACAGGGGCTGTTTAGAAGTAACCTCATGATTCCTCATATAAACATCTCCTCACTGTATTTCCTTCATAATGGAAAAAAGCCCGAATCCCCGGGGGGACTGGGCTTCATACTTATATTTTACTACGCGGTCTGAGCTTTTGCAACCTCTGCCAGTGTAGCGAATCCTTCTTTATCGCTTACTGCCAGTTCAGCCAGCATCTTTCTGTTCATATCAACATTAGCCAGTTTCAGGCCATGCATGAACTTGCTGTAAGACAGTCCGTTCATTCTTGCTGCAGCGTTGATACGTGCAATCCATAACTGTCTCATCTGACGTTTACGCTGTTTTCTTCCTGCGTAAGATGATGTAAGTGCTCTCATGACAGACTGTTTTGCAACTCTGTACTGTTTGGAGCGTGCTCCTCTGTATCCTTTAGCTAACTTTAATGTTCTGTTATGTCTCTTCTTAGCGTTCATTCCGCCTTTAATTCTTGCCATTTCTTATTCCTCCTTCATCAACTTCCAAATCTTACAGATATGGTAATACTTTCTTCATGTTTTTTACATTTGTAGCATCTGTGATAGCCGGGTGTCTAAGATTTCTTTTTCTCTTTGTAGACTTCTTTGTTAAGATATGGCTCTTATATGCTTTGTTTCTTTTTAATTTTCCTGTACCTGTTACTTTGAAGCGTTTTGCTGCCGCTCTATTAGTTTTGATTTTTGGCATGATGATTTCCTCCTTCATTGTGTGCTTACGTAAGTGATAACACCCGTAATTATTTATTTTTAACGTTTTTCAGTTAAAACCATGCTCATGTTTCTGCCTTCCATTTTAGCCGGTTTTTCGATGACTGCAATATCTTCCAGTAAAGCCGCAAAATCATCTAAGATATGTCTGCTCTGCTGTACGTGCGCCATCTCTCTCCCGCGGAAACGCAATGTCACTTTTACCTTGTTGCCCTTTGTAATGAACTTCTTCGCGTTATTAACCTTAGTGTTCAAGTCATTGGTATCAATATTCGGCGAAAGACGTACTTCCTTCAATTCGACAGTTTTTTGCTTTTTCTTGGCTTCTTTGTCTTTGCGTGTCTGCTCGTATTTGAATTTGCCATAATCAATAATTTTGCAGACCGGTGGTTTTGCCATTGGTGCAATCTTCACCAAGTCAAGTTCTGCATCCATCGCCATCTTCAAGGCGTCCCGGGATGACATGATTCCTAATTGTTCCCCATCCTCACTAACCAGACGAACTTCTTTGTCTCTGATCTGCTCGTTAATCATTAAATCGCTAATTGTCGTATACCTCCGTTGATTGAATTTCCTTTAGGTTTCTTCCGCGATTGAGCACAAAAAAACGAGTGAACATCATCCACCCGACTCTCTGCACACACATACTTCTCTTAAAGGCATGTGATAGCTTCAATATCAAACCGGTAGTCACCCAATTGTGCTACGGTGAGAGTGGATACTCTGCTTTGTTTTTTGCCTCACGCAGATATTAGATTAACATACCATCTGCATTTTGTCAAGATATTTCTTATCACCTTTTTTCTTGACTTTTTGCACTTCTGTCATTTTATACCACTTATAAAAGTGTGTCAAGGATAGAATGATAGGTTTATGTTTTAAGTGTCGGAAATTTGAGCCCCGCAAAAACGATTTTGCTTGTATTTCATGCTTCTTCATGTCATAATGTAGCTATTAATGTCTATTATTAAGGAACAGAAATTGAGGAGGTTTTACTACATGAACGAAAGCAGAAGTAATTTTACTGGCAAAATCGGCTTCATACTGGCTGCTGCCGGCTCTGCCGTAGGTTTGGGGAATATATGGCGTTTTCCATACCTTGTTGCCAAATATGGCGGGGGAACATTCTTACTATGTTATATTATTCTTGCCGTCACCTTTGGATTTACCCTTATGACAGCCGAGATTGCACTTGGCCGCAAGACGGGCCTGAGCGCCATAGGCGCATTCAAGAAACTGGATAAGCGTTTTGGCTTTCTGGGAATTCTGGCATCTATTGTGCCAATCATTATTCTTCCTTATTACTCCGTTATCGGCGGATGGGTAATCAAGTATTTCGGCACATTCATCACGGGAGGTACGAAAGCAGCCGCAGGCGATACTTATTTCACCGATTTTATCAGCGGTGTAAAGAGTCCGATCATCTGGTTTGTACTGTTTGTTATCTTAACGGCTGTAGTTGTTATTTTTGGTGTTGAAAAAGGAATCGAGAATGTCAGCAAATTCCTGATGCCGGTCCTCGTTGTCCTGACGGTTGGAATTTCTATCTATGTCATGACAATGGACGGAGCTATGGAAGGCCTGAAGTACTATATCATGCCTGACATGTCCAATTTCTCTGTCAAGACGCTGCTCGCCGCGATGGGACAGCTCTTCTACTCTATGTCACTGGCGATGGGAATCATGATCACCTACGGTTCCTATATGAAAAAAACAACCAATCTGGAAAGTTCTGTCAGACAGATTGAGATTTTTGACACGGGTATTGCATTTTTTGCAGGGCTTATGATCGTACCGGCTGTATTTACATTCTCAGGCGGGGACCAGACAGCGCTCAGCGCCGGTCCGGGACTTATGTTTATCACACTCCCGAAAGTATTTGCGAGCATGCCGATGGGTGGGTTTATCGGTACGGTATTCTTCGTTCTCGTATTCTTTGCGGCCCTGACATCTGCGATCTCTTTGATGGAGACAATCGTATCAATTTTTATGGATAAGTTCAAATGGACCAGAAAGTTTACCTGTATTCTTGTGACAGCCTATGTACTGCTGATGGGAATCCCGTCTTCACTTGGATTCGGTATCTGGGACTTCATCCAGCCGCTCGGAATGTCCGTTCTTGATTTTATGGACTTTATCAGCAATAGTGTGCTCATGCCGATCGTTGCGTTATTTACCTGTATCTTCGTGGGATTTGTCATCAAGCCGAAGACAATAATTGAGGAGGCATCTATAGGCGGCGCAAAGTTCAAAAGCAAAAGGCTTTTCACCATTATGATCCGCTGGATCGCCCCTATCTTCCTGATTGCGATTCTGATTACGTCTGTGGCAGGCACAATGGGATTTGAATTTTTCAAGCTTTAATCATAATACAGACGGCAAAAAAATGGATGGCACACCCCTAAGGTATGTCCATCCATTTTTAATTCCCGCAGACAGCGGGCCATGCAGCATGATTATCTTTTATTTCCCATGCAGAATACTGCGAGAACGCCGGGGCCTGTATGGCTTCCGATTACGGTTCCGATGTTATTGATCATAACCTCTTTCACACCCATCTTCTCTCTTACGAGCCCTGCAACATATTCTGCTTCCTCAATACAGTCTCCGTGTGTAATCATAACGATATCGTTATCCCAGCCCTTAGACTGTTCCGCAGCCATATCTACAATCTTGTTCAGTGATTTCTTTCTTCCGCGCTCTTTTGCGATAACCTGCAGCTTTCCTTCATTATCCACGTGGATGATCGGCTTGATCTGTACCATAGTGCCCACGATCGCCGATGCCTTTGAAACACGGCCGCCACGGTGCAGGTGGTTCAGGTCATCTACCGTAACATTGTGGCAGACATGGAGTTTATTCTCTTCCACCCACTGTGCGATCTCATCAATTCCTTTTCCTGCATCCTTCATCTGAAGGACCTTGTAAAGCAGCAGCCCTTCTCCCATACACGCACAGAGTGTATCAATGATGATAATCTTCGCATCCGGATATTCCTCTGCCAGTTCTTCGCCTGCGATCCTCATACTGTTATATGTGCCGCTAAGCCCCGAAGAAAACCCAAGGTGGAGAATATCTTTTCCTTCCCTGAGGATTGGTTCAAGGGCCTCTTTTGCCTCATCCGGGTTCACTTGTGACGTCACTGACATCTTGCCCTCCCGCAATTTTGCAAAAAATTCCTTGCCCGTAAGACCATACATATCCGTATATGTCTCACCGTCAATTGTATATTTTAAAGGGATGACCGGAACATTTCTTTCCTCCACCCACTCTCTCGGCAAATCTACGGTACTGTTCACTGTTACTACAAATTCTCTCATATCTTCCCTCCTGTGTTTTAAGCTTCTCCTATCATATCATCTTTTTCATCCTTACGCAAAATTTTTTTTGCAGTAATGATAAAGAGTATCACTGTGACGGCCACAGAAGTGAAGTCTGCAATCGGTTCCGCCCTGTAAATTCCCATGACTCCCATAAATTTCGGTAATGTAATTGCGAGCGGGATCAGCAGGATCACTTTACGCAGCAGTGCAATGACAAGAGATACCTTCGCCTGACCAAGTGCAAGAAACGTGGACTGGCACGCCATCTGGATACCGAAAATCGTAATTCCCAGAAAATAAACCGGCATGACGGAGCAGGTCAGAGAAATCAGTTCTTTATTTCCCGTAAATACTCTGGCATAAATCTCTGGTCTGGCAATTGCAATTCCGGCAAGTATAACTGTCGCTGCCAGACAGACGGACACCATCCTGATAAAGGCCCCCTTTACACGGTCCAGTTTTCCGGCGCCATAGTTATAACTCATGATCGGCTGCACTCCCTGTGACACTCCCTGTACGGGAACAACAATCAGCTGCATGATACTGCTCATGATGGACATGGTTCCCACATAGAGGTCCCCGCCGTATTTCTGCAGACCTGAATTTAGTGTGATCATGACAAGGCTCTCCGTACTCTGCATGATAAACGGCGAAACCCCGAGAGCCGCTATGCTGCCCACCGTCTTTGCATTCAGCCGGATGTATTTTCTGCGGATCCTGATCACACTCTTTTTAGAGGTCAGGAACCGGATCACCCATGCCGCACTGATTGCCTGCGAAATGATTGTAGCCAGAGCGGCCCCGCGCACACCCATTCCAAATACAAAGATCAGGACCGGATCGAGTATAATGTTGGTCACTGCCCCGATCAGGACAGACATCATCGCCGTCCTTGCGTTTCCCTGCCCGCTGATATAAGTATTCAGGCCCACGGCAAATTGTACAAATACGGTTCCCAGCAGATAGATGCTTATGTATTCTCTGGCATAGATGATTGTCTGGTCACTGGCTCCGAATGCATATAAAACAGGTGTTTTAAAGACGGAAAACAGGACAGTTAATAGTACCGAGAAGATCAGCAGCAGGCCGACACTGTTCCCCAGAATCTTCTCCGCCTCTTTATAGTTTTTCTTTCCGAGCTGGATCGATGCCAGAGGGGCCCCTCCCATACCTGCGAATGCACTGAACGCCGAGATTACCATCAGAATAGGGAATGTCACGCCCACCCCCGTCAGCGCCATATCCCCGTATCCGTGAATATGCCCGATATAGATTCTGTCTACAATATTATACAAAACATTGATGATCTGGGCGGCAACGGCCGGAAGGGCCATCTCTGCAATCAATTTTCCCAGATGTGCAGTTCCAAGCTTTTCATCCTGCTTCATGTTTTTCACATCTTTTTCATTTCCATTTTTCTGATTCTCTTCCAAGTAAAATTACCTCTTTTCTGTTCATTTTTAACAATGCCGGTCCAAGCCTGCACTCACATCCCCGTACCCGTAACCAGCCTTGCTATACCATACAGGATCAGAAGGTGCCCGGGATAGAATGCGTAAAAGAAATATTTGGGGAGTGACTTTCCCCTTTTGCCATTATACTGGCTGATAAATAAAAATGCCAGTGCCCCGAACAACTCCAGAACACCATTTTTCATCACTGCAGTCAGTACAGTCCCCCACATTTCTTCCGGATACAGTCCAATATGGATATTTATCAGATTATTCAGGCAGGCCCCCAGCCACAGCCATGCCGTACCCACTGCAAATAGTTTCCACCTTTGATTCCGGAATTCATAAAAAATGACTATCAAAAGAACTCCAAGCGAAGCATAATCCGTAGATAAGAGTTCCGCCAGCACAGCACATACAAAAACGCTTAGGAACTGCAGAATTTTCTTTCCTTCGAAATGCTCGATCAGCCAGATTGCCGCCAGACCGATGGAAAGCGTAAAAAATACATTCTGTCCCCCAAATTCAAGTATTGTACCTTCCATTGCCAGATCAAAAGGAATTTCTGAAACCAGTGCAAATATTGTGAGATTTAACAAATATCTCCGCCTGTCATGCGAATAATGAAATCCTTCAACAAGTAAGAAACAGAAAATAGGAAATGCCGGGCGCCCCAGTATCCGCATGATATAATAAATCACGATAGCTGCCGTTCCCGGCGAAGCTGATGATGCCATACAGCTGGCCAATACGACCGCGGCCGTATGGTCAATCAGCATCAAAATCATTGCAATCCATTTTAATTGTGTACCGGTAAAAGTCTTTATTCCATGTCCTAGTCTTTCTGTCATACTTCTCCCCTTTTTATTCAGCTGTAAAATATAGCGCAGCAACAGTAACAGTATATCACAACTTAAATAAGGATTCTATATAGAACGTATTTTTAACTTGTGGTATACTGGGTATTATGAATAACAGGATATTTTCTTTTCCGGAATCAGGAGGTCCCATGAAAACACGGGAAACACTTAAAAAAATAGGATTCATACTCATCGCATTTCTTCCCTTTATTGCCGCCTTAGTAATTCAGGTCGCCGCCTCGCTTATAGGGATGTTCTTTCTGTTCCTTTCTGTGTATCTGAAGTCGCCGCTCAGCTTCAATTCAGAGCTTTTTTATAATGCGCTGCTTGGTACGCAGTTTAATTCAGCCGTCATGGTAATTTACTCGATGATTACTGTCCTTTTGCTTGGAACATGGTATAAGGTTGCATCCACACCACGCCGCGTTCCGAGACGCAGGATTTCACAGGTTGTACGGCCGGGTATGCTGGCGGCCCTCGTTATCCTGGCTGCATCGCTTCAATACTTGTCCTCTTTTTTGATTAATTTTACTGCGTATCTAAAGCCGGACTGGCTTAAAGCCTATACCGACCTGCTTGAGACAGCCGGAATGAATGATATCACACTGCTGCTCGTCCTTTATTCGGTCATTATCGGGCCGGTTTGTGAGGAACTCATCTTCCGCGGTGTTATGCTGCATTATGCACAAAAAGCTTTGCCGTTCTGGGCTGCCAATCTTTTTCAGGCGCTTCTGTTCGGTGTGTATCATATGAACATCGTGCAGGGGATTTATGCATTCCTCGTAGGCATTTTCTGCGGCCTGATCTTCCATTACGGGAAGAGCATTTATCTCTCGATTGGATTCCATATGCTGTTCAATTTCTGGGGAACGTTCTTAGTTTTCCTCATTGTAGGCAGCAGCAGTTCCTTCGGCAATATGGTGATATTTGCTGTCACCATTTTACTGACCGCAGGTGGATTACTGCTCTATAAGAGAAGTGCCGCGGCAAGGAACAAGTTATCTTGTACTGCAGATGCAAAACTTACACTATAGCAAAAAAGGATGCCTGAGCATCCTTTTTTATACTTATAACTTCCTACTGCAGTTTTACATTCAGATAATTCCGTCCTGACAATGTTTTATTAAATACAAGAAAACATACAATGAATATGCATCCTGCTATGAAACCAACGAGGTTAAAGCATGCCGTCAGGACAAGAAGCATCAGCCTCATAAATTTTAGTGCATATCCAAGCTCAAAATTAGGCTGAGTATAGTTGGCAACCGCGACAAATGCCATATACAGCATGACCTCTGAGTTAAACCAGCCCGACTTCACCGAGAATTCTCCCATGACAAGGCCGGCAATTACACTGAGTGGTGTACTGAGCATACTCGGTGTGTTGAGGGCGGCAAGCCTGAGTCCGTCAATTGCAAGCTCCAGAATCAGCAGCTGGAAGATCAGGGGGATATTCACGGTATCCTTTACTGCTACAAATGCAAAAACATCAGGAATCCATTTTGTATTCTGCATAAAAAGCAGGAATACCGGTGTTAAGAATACGGTCAGTATTGTAATCAGTGCCCTCGATACCTTCAGGTATATACCTGTCAGTGTCGGGAAATAATAATCATTCGCCTCCTCGATCATATCCAGAATGGAGGTTGGAAGAATCATTGCCGATGGGGAATTGTCCACCATGATTACGATCTTCCCCTCCAGCAGGCACGCAGCGGCTGTATCCGGGCGTTCCGTAAATTTGAATTTTGGAAACGGATTGAACCATTTTCTCTTAAACATGGCTTCTGCAAGACTTTGCTGATTCATCCTGAGATCATCGATCTGAAGCTGACTGATCCGGTTCTGCACATTTTTAAGGAGTTCCTTGTCTACACGGTCGGACATGTAGCAGAGGGCGATATCGGTTCTGCTTGTCTGTCCTGCCTCCATCATTTCCATGATCAGGTGTGGGTCACGGATACGCCTGCGCATCAGGGCCGTGTTGAATACAATCGTTTCGACGAATCCATCTCTGGAACCGCGCAGCGATTTATCCTTGTCCGGTTCCTCCACGCCTCTTGCAGGATAAGTGCGGCAGTCTATCGCAATACAGACCTTATACCCTTCGATAAACAGACAGGTAACGCCTGACAGGATGTTCCGGATGACCTGGTCAAAATCTGCTATGATATCCACTTCCACATAAGGTATGCACTGCCGGGCAAAGGCTGTCGCATCTTCCGGCATTGCCTCGGCCGTCACCCCGAAGAAAGAAGTCATGATCTTAAGCATTGTCTCATCCTTTGTGAATCCGTCTATAAAATAGAAAGAAGCCCTCTTCCCGCCGATGAGCATGTCCCTCTGAAGGATATCGAAACTCTCCTGTACCGGCAGTACCTGATTCATGTAATCAATGTTTTCCTGAAAAGAACTGCTGACCTTTTTCGTATCTTTTTCTATCATAGTATGTCTACCCCTTCTTGTCTAATCTCTGCCCTTTACAGGTTTTGTACCCTGCTAAGCAAAACATCTATGGGTAGAATCCCCAGTTGTTCCTGAATTATACAAAAAACAGGGGACAAAAAAACAGGGGTCCGCTCCCGAAACCCTGTTTTTATACCTTTAACCAAATAGCAATATGGCTGCTAAGCCTGTCCTTTTACGGTCGTGCTGCCAAAACCGCCGTTTCTGGTTTCTGTGGCATCATCGTCTACTGTGATGCCGTATTCTGAAAAGATTCCCTGCATGAAGCCTTCGCCCCTGCCGATATCTACGGTCTTCTCTTCGTTCGTGTCATTCGTGATTTTTGAAAATATATGCCCTTCATTGTCCGAATAAAAATAGTCGCTGTCGATGATTCCGACTGTATTATTCAGCTGTAATCTGTACTTAAATCCAAGCCCGCTCCTCGGATAACATTTGAGGACCCAGTCAGGTTCCATCTCTGCACGGATACCGGTAGGCACCTTCACAGTCTGTCCCGGCTCCACAACGAGCCGTACCGGGGCATAAAAATCATAGCCTGCAGAACCTGCGGTCGCCCTCTTCGGAAGCTTTATTCCCTCGTATATTTCCTCCAGATCTGCCTCGTCCTCAAGTCCGAAGGTATCAATCCAGTCTTTTGTAAACTGTTCTAAGCTTACTTTATGAAATTTTGCTATTCTCTGCATGTGTCTTTCTCCTCTATCATGATTCGTGCAGGACGATCAGCCCTTTCTTCAGACTGTTCTGTACGTCAATTACTTTCTGGTTCTCGCTTCCTTTCCAATGAAGCTGGGTGTTCTTCTTCGTGACATCAAACTTTCCGTCAACAAGTACATCCAGATATGGGATGACTGGAAGATCTTTGATTTCATCCCACTCATAACCCGTATAAAGCCACTGTGTTTTCTGTGGGAATCTCTCCCGGACTTCTCTTGCAAGCGCAGTAATGCTCTCTCTGTTATTAATAAATAAAGGGTCTCCGCCGCTGTATGTGATTCCGCTGATATAATCCTTTTCAAGCTGTTCAAATAATTCCTTTTTAGCCTCCCCGTCAAATGGGATTCCCCCTTCAGGGTCCCATGTCACAGGGTTATGGCATTTTGTACATCCGTGGGAGCATCCTGCCACCCAGAGGACTACGCGCAGTCCATCCCCGTTGAGCATATCGTCTTTTGTTATATTATGGTACTGCATGTTACATACTTTTCCTTTCTGCAATTTCCGCCATTTTAGCATCGTTGAGTCTTGTATCGCCTTTTACTCTGGAATAAGACAGATAGCCGTTCATCCGGTCTATCTTCGTCAGGTTCGTGCTATTGCATACCGGGCAGACATCCATATCCAGTTCCTCGTGTCCGCAGTCGTCACAGTAGGACAGTGACAGGTTCACGCCCTCATAATATCCTTTTGCCATCGCCCTTCTGACCAGAGACTTTATGGCATCTGTATTGTAGCTGATCGGATACTTTACATACTGGATCTTTCCACCGTTGCTCAGATTCCAGAAACGTCCTTCCAGATCCTGTTTCTCGATCGGGGTAATATCCTCGCTGACATGGCAGTGGAAACTGTTGCTGACATACTCTCTGTCAGATACATTCTCTATGATTCCGTACTTTTTCCGGAACTGCTGTACCTGGACGCCGCACAGATTCTCTGCCGGCGTTCCGTAGATTGCATACAGGTGCCCGTCCTCGTTCTTAAACTCATTCACTTTTTCATTAATATAATTCAAAGTCTCCACTGCGAAAGCCCCGTCTTCTGCCAGAGACTTCTTGTTATGAAGCTGCTGCAGTTCATTCAGTGCCGTGATCCCGAAAGAAGCGGTTGCAGACTTCAGCAGTGGCTTAATCTTATCATATAAGCCGAGATGGCCGCCGTAGAACCCGCCTTCACAGTATGCAAGCGGATTTGTGGATGCCTTCATCTCCCCGAGATAGTCATAGGTTCTCTGGTGAAGCCTCCTGATCAGATTCATGTAGTAGTCCAGCACATCATGGAACGGCCTGCTCTCCTGCTGTGCCTTCGCATAGATCATTGGAAGGTGCAGGCTGATTGCACCGATATTAAATCGTCCCACGAAGACAGGTGTGTCCTTTTCGTCTGCCGGCTCCATACCGCCCCTCTCATACCACGGTGAAAGGAATGCACGGCATCCCATCGGGCTTATGATTTTGCCATATTTCTTGTAAATACTTGGTACATACCCCTCCCCTGTCAGGCTGAGCCAGTCAGGATACATTGTTTTTCTGGAGCATTCTACTCCTGCTTCAAATACGTCCTCGAGCGGCTTGCCCGGTCCGTGCAGGTTTTCATCATATAAGAAAACAATCTTCGGGAACAGGACCGGCTTCTTATGGCCTTCCCTGCCCTGTCCTTTCCTGCGTACTTCCAGCATCTTGATTGTAGCAAGCTTGCCGTAAATGCTTGTACGTGTTCCGGCAGAAACTGTGATAAACGGATAGTCGCCACGGCTGGAAGATACGGAGTTGAACTTATACTCCCATCCCTGGAAGCCCTGCTCCATCTCTTTTTCCAGATCCGACCATGCAACCTTTTGTACCGTTTCCTCAGGAAGTCCTAAGCCCCTGTATTTTTCTATCAGATTCTTGTGGGACTTTTCTGCATAAGGTTCCAGAATCTCATCCACACTCGGAACCGTGAACCCGCCATACTGCTGGCTTGCCGCACTCAGCACTATATCACCAATTACATCAAACGCAGTATCCAGCGTCTTCGGTTCGTTATACCAGAGGTTCCCCATCTCGAAGCCGCCGTTCAGAACGCTCTTTACATCGAACAGACAGCAGTTCATCGTATCCCTTCTTGCTGACATGTCATGAATATAGATGTAGCCTTCGCGGATTGCCTGAATCTCCTCCACTGTCAGGAAAAATTTCTTATATAATTCTTTGTTGAGTTCATTAAAAATCAGACTTCGCTTCGTGGACACAAGAGCACTGTCGGTATTGCTGTTTTCCTTGTCCCCGATGTACATGATGGACTGGCTCTTCTTATATACTTCATCGAGCATCTGGACGAAGTCCTGCTTATAGTTCCGGTAGTCCCGATAACTTTTTGCGACGATCGGGTTCACCTTCTCGAGGGCGCCCTCCACGACATTGTGCATTTCAGCGATTGGGATATCATTGATATGCATAGAGCCCACTTTATCTTCCACGAACTGGCAGATATAGTCCAGCTCCTCATCCGTAAACTTTATCAAAGCACGGTAGGCGGACTTATTCACCGCCACTACCACTTTCTGTACATTGAAATCCTCTTTTGTCCCATCTTTTTTTACCACGTGCATCATACAGTAATTTCTCCCTTCAAATGTGATCATATTCTATATTTAGTATGTATTTATCCCACAACAAACTATATCATGTATCAATACTGTAAATAGTACCACCACTTTACATGAAGAGTCAATACAAAATCTTTCACAAAAAAGGAAGAAGGAATGAGGCGAAATTTTGGCGAAAAAATAGGGTGACATTTTGTGTCATTTTATGCTTTGCAGGGTTGGCGCACCATCAGGCCCATTCCCCCTTATTTCCAGATCATATCCTTCTGTATCTCATCCAGTGAAAACGCCCCGCACATCGCCATTGTGTCTTTCAGTTCTGCCTGAATCTTCTGTACATATGCTGCAACGCCTTCTTCCTGGCCGCCGTAAACAGCTGTCACAAACGGACGTGCAATCAGTACCGCATCTGCTCCAAGTGCCAGTGCCTTGAAGACATCGGTACCCGTGCGGATGCCTCCGTCAACGAAAACCTTCATATCGCTGCCCACTGCTTCGACAATAAATGGAAGAACTTCAGCCGTAGACGGACACTGGTCCAGAACGCGTCCGCCGTGATTCGATACGACAATCCCCTGTACTCCGGCTTCTTTTGCTTTCAGGGCGCCCTTCGGAGTCATAATTCCTTTTAAAATAAACGGAATCTCCGCCATTTTTACGATCTCTTTTAATTCTTCCACAGACTTGCTGCCTGCCGGAGGGTTCAGATTCTGCAGAAACGGGAGGCCTGCCGCATCAATATCCATTGCCACTGCAAAAGCCCCTGATTTCTTTACCAGCTCCATCTTTTCCCTGATTGTTCCAAGATCCCAGGGTTTCACTGTCGGAATGCCCATTCCGTCAAAATTGCTGATCGCCTTTGTGGCTTCAATCATAACCTGATAGTTTGTGCCATCCCCTGTGAAGGCTGCAATACCATTCTGTGCACAGGAAGACACAAGAATGTCATTATACTCCTGGTCTGTATATTTGTCACCATAATGTAACTTTACGGCTCCGACCGGTCCCGCAAAGAACGGGCTGCTGAATTTTTTACCGAAAAGTGTAATTTCTGTATTAACCGGCTTCTGCTCACAGATCGTATCCATGTTGATGCGTACTTCCTGCCACTTTGTATAGTTCCTGACAGCCAGGTCGCCGACACCTTTTGCGCCGGGTCCGGGCATCGTATTCTTACAGACAGCGCCGTTACAGACATTACACGCCTTGCAGTATGGTCCGATACATGTTCTTGCATTCTTGATTACTTCACTGTATTCCATCTTATTACCCTCTCATTCTTTCGTATTATCTTTTGACAGTATAGCACCTCCGAAGTAATTCAGCAAGATCCTTCACCTGGCCGCAAATCAAAGGGTAATAAACGCATCCAGCCCGGCCGGGGCGTCCGGGTTTCTTCCAAGCAGCAGTGATTTTTCATATGCCAGCATCTGTATCATACCAATGAGCGGAATCCCCCATGCTTCGAACCTGCCTGTCCCGTCCACACAGATATGTGCGTCAGCCCCATATTGGTTTTCTGTTTCAGCAGATACCGTAATAAGAATGCCGTTATGGCTTTTCAGATCTTCCACCATCGCAGACTGCAGCCTCTCCGCCCCCGGGTTCAGAACTGCAATGGTCAGTGTCTTTTCATCGCTGAGCACGATCGGGCCATGACGGTAATCCAACAGGTTAAACTGCCTGCCCGGCAGCATGGATATCTCTGTGAAAGCCAGAGCCCCCTCCTCCGCAATGCCGTTGAGTGCGCCGTCTGCCAGAATCACTGCATTGTCCCAGTTCTTTTCAGCTATGGATTTCAAAGCAGGCCGGTAAGCCTCACGAAATGCCTGATTCTGTTCTGCCGCCGCCCTGCCTGATACCTCCAGATCATCATCCCCGCTGTATATGGCTGCCAGCATGAGAAGGGATAAATAGAGATTGGTTACTGTACGGGTCTGGCATACACTTTTGTCATAACACCAGTCCAGAGTCAGATTGAAATCAGAATAGGGCATGATATCATTGTTGTCTTTCATGGATATGGAAATGACCGGATTGCCATAGTGTTCCTTTATGTATTTCACAGCTCTTACAATCTCACTCGTCTGCCCTGAGCGGGAAAGTGTGATAATGATGCCGTCTTTTATCGTTTCTCCATAATATACGGAATTGATCAGATAATCCCCTCCGGATATGGCAGCTGCCGCAGTATCCGGGCATGCCGCAAACATACGCTGTCCCGATTTAGCCAGCATGTAGCTGGAACCGCTGCCAAGGAATACGAATTTCCTATGTTTTGCCGTGCTGAAGAATCCACGGATTTTTTCCTGCATTCCGCTGAGATAGGCATAAGTCTTTTCTAAGGCAATATGCTGTGTCATAATTTCCTGTTCTGTTAAATACATGTCTGTTCCTCCTAGTGACATTCTTTATATTCTTTTGGTGACATTCCGGTATGTTTTTTAAAAAATCTTGAAAAATAGGTTATGTTTTCAAATCCGAGCGCATCGGCGATTTCATAAATTTTCATGTCCGTTGTATCCAGATAGTTTTTTGCCTTCCCAAGCCTCTTCTGGTTCATACTCTGTATGACTGTGGCCCCTGTAATCTCCTTGAATACCCGGCTTAAATAGCTGGCGCTTGTGCCCACTGCCCTCGCAATATCCGAAACAGTAATCCCTTCCTGATAATGTTCCTCTATATAGCTCAGACATGCCTTAACAAGAGCCTCTCTGGTATCCGGATTGACTGCATCCATTGTCTCTTCGTCCAGCTTTTCCGTATAGAATACCATTTTTTCGCTGTCCTCACAGGCACTGTGCTTAAGTGCCGCTGACGCCTGCGCATAGGCTTCTGGCAGCATCTCAATCTCGGTTTGGAGCCCACTGGTCCCGATATAAGAATACAGCTCCATAAAATTATCCGTCATATCCATGATTTCTGCACATGTGATCTTCAGCCATTCTTCCGTGTGTGCCCCTGTGCACCGGACGACTGCACAATACAGGTCTTTTCTTAAAAATACACCCTGAATCAGGTCTTTTCCAAAGGCCATCGCGAAAAAGTTACAAAGTCCGTCCTGAATCCGCAGGCTCCTTTTCTGATCCAGCCCTTTTTCCAACAAAAACTGAAATAACAGGACTCTGTAGGTATCAAGCTCCAGTCCCAGCGCCCGGGACCTTTTCGGGATATCCTCATAGATACTTCCGTCAAAGACACCTTTGAAAAAATTCTCCTCCTTTGCCTTTCTGGCCTCAGGGTCTTCTGCCGCCCTGGCTTCCTTTAACAGAGCCTTGCAGTTTTCTACTGCCTGAATCAGCCCTTCAAATGCACCGGTCTTTGTTACATATTCAACTACATTATACTTAATGGCCGACTGTGCATACGAAAAATCGGCGAATGCAGTCAGTATGATGACTTTGACCGGGAGCTTATTCTCCCATATGTATTCTGCCAGAGCTATTCCGTCTTTTCCCGGCATCTGAATATCCGTTACGAGAATATCGGGAGCCATCTCCCCAAGATGCTCCATAACATCATTTCCATTCGCTGCCGTATACACGACCTGGCAGTCCAGATCTTCCCATTTTATCAGTGACTGCAGTGCTTTCCGCATAATTGGTTCATCGTCCGCCAGCATTACTCTGTACATGGTGACTCCCTCCTGTCCTGACCGTCATCGAAAGGAATGCAGATGCTTACCCTCGTGCCCTCTCCCGGTTTCGAGTAAATTCTGATTCCGTATTCCTCTCCATACATGAGTCTTATGATGTGGTGGGCATTGTTCAGCCCCACATGGTTATGGCTTTTACTTTCCCCTTCCTGAGAAATTGGCAGAGAGATAATTCCCTCGCTTTCAAATCCGATTCCATTATCTGTTGTATCGATATACAGCGATTCATCTTCTGCATATATATGTACCTCTACTTTCCCGTTTTCTGTTTTCGGCTCGATCCCATGCACTACCGCATTCTCAACGATGAGCTGGATGCAGAGCTTCGGGATGTACAGTTCGGCCAGTGTGGGATCTTCTACCTTTATTTCATACTCCAGCCGGTCTCCATACCGGTAGCTCTGCAGATACAGGTAGTAATTGACGTATTCCAGTTCCTGCCGGATCTGGACTTTTTCAGAACTGTTCCTGTAGATTTTTGCCTGAATCAGCTGGCTGAAGGAACTGATCATCTTATATACATCCGTATTGCCGTCCATCTGCGCCTGCAGTGCAATGGTATTCAGTACATTAAACATGAAATGGGGATTCATCTGCGTCTGCAGGAATTTCATTTCCATATCCTTGATTGAAAGCTGTTTCTCATATACCTGTTTCACCAGATGGTCAATATATGCCGTCATATCATTGAATACCTGGCTGATCTCATGAAACTCTTCACTTCCATAGTCTGGCAGTTTTGCCTCAAACTTTCCTTCTTTTACTTCAAGAAGCTTATCTGTCACTTCTTTGAGCGGCCTTGTCATCCGGTAAATCATATAAACGAAGATCAGACAAGCCGCCCCTGTAATCAGCGCAATCACTATGACATATACTTTGACAGAATTATACATCAGAATCAAAGACTGGTTTTCCGGTATCCCTAAAACGACCTGCAGGTTCAGTCCCAGTTCTTTTTTGAAGATGCGGTATGAACTGCCGCCAGCCTTTGCTTTATATGGTTCTGTTTTGAAGGTATATAAAATGGTCTCCTTTTCCTTTAAAATCGCATCCGCATCCTTACCATAGACATAGTTTCCTTCCGCATCAAAAAACGCCCAGAAGGAATTTCCATACTTGCCCATATCCTGCATAATATATTCGATTGCCGACTGGTCCAACTGAAACAGGATGCTTCCCTGCCGCTCCATCCCATCATCATAAACGGGAAATGCAAGGAAAATACTGTCCTCCCCCTCCGGGTAATAGCCGTAATGGTTCCCTTTCCTGATATCCTGCAAATACTGCCTGTATATCCCTTCAAACGTCTTGTCACTTCCGGCAATTTCTGCATACATCATCGCATAATAGCTGCTGCTTAGATGCTGTCCCTCCTGATCAAAGAGATATACCTGCCTGATCAGCGGTGGAACACCGGCCCCGAGGCTGGACTGAGAGCTGATGGAAACCTGTTTGTCAAATTCGGCCCTGATCTGCCTTACATACTCTTCATCCTCTTCAGTTCTGCGTTCTCCTGTATTTTCAAGATAATCCATCAGGAGTGTTGAACCGCGCAGCCTTGTGATTGTATCCCCGCAGTAACTCAGCTTTGACTCCATCGTCTCTGACATGGCCGACAGGAAGAAATTAATGTCAGAATGGATGTAATCTCCTACGATGATGCTGACAGATGCGACAAAAATGACACCGCACAAAATGAGTGAGATGAGTGTGACCGTCAGATTGTACTGTATCATTTTCCTGCGAAGAGAATACCTCTTCTTTCCCTTGTTATCTTCCATATTGTTCCGCCCCTTAAGAAGTCATTTTATACTATGATACCATAAAATGCCATGCTTTCGGGAACTGGGGGAGATATTCCCGGTTTGCCTCGAACATTTCGTCTGTCATACGCTGGATTTCTTCCATACTCAGTACAGCCGCCGTCAGTGGATCGAACAGGATACTATGGAAGATGGCACGCCGGTCTCTCTCAATACAGCCCTTTACTGCCAGTTCTTCACATCTGGCGGCAGTATTAACCATAACCGCAAGCTGGTCAGGCAATTTTCCAACCGGATGCACTTGAAGCCCGTTTGGGTCTGCCGTCACCGGCACTTCTACGCAGCATCCCTGCGGCAGATTTTCAAGATAGCCTTCATTTCTAACATTTCCATTGAATTCGAATGGCGTCCCGTCGCCGAAAAGTGCATTGAAGATACATGCCGCATACTCTTGTCCCCGCTTCAGGTCAGGTTCGGCCTCCTCCAGCCATTTTCCAATGTCCTGCCTCCATTCATCCTGCCTGCGGAAGTATTCCTTCAGAATGTAGGCATGCTCCCCCGGATTCCAGCCTGTGGAATGGGTACAGTATTTCTCAATCAAATCCGGACGCTTCCTGAACCAGGGGTAGTATTCTGAGTTGTGTCCGGAACTTTCCGTCGGATAGTAATCCAGATGCCGGAACAGCTCGTTGCGTACCAGTTCTTCCTCCCAGACTTCTTTTCGTTCCATCGCCTGTCTGATCAGTGGGTACGCATCCTCTCCCTTCCATTTATATTCCAGATAGAACGCCATGTGGTTAATACCTGCACACAGGTATTCGATGTCCTGCATGTCAGCCCCGATCCAGCCGGCCAGCATCGCTGCCGTATGCTGGACACTGTGGCACAGGCCGGTAATCTTTAAATTAGTCATTTCCTGAAGGTACCGGCAGTTCAGGGCCATTGGGTTCGTATAATTAAGTACATAGGCATCCGGGCAGACAGCCTCGATATCACGGCAGATATCGAGCAGGACCGGGGCGCTGCGCAGGAACCGGAAAATGCCCGCCGGTCCCCTAGTGTCCCCGACGCAGATATCCACGCCATATTTCCCGGGGATCTCGATATCTGTCCTGAAAATGTCCGGTCCCGCCGTCAGCACTGTTATGATCACCCCGTCAGCACCCTCCAGCGCCTTTTTCCTGTCCGTTGTCGCCTCAATTACAGCCGGATAATTACCTGCCGCCTTGATTTTCCTGCATGCTTTCTCAATATAGGAAAGCCGTTCCACGCTGATATCCATCAGGCAGAGATGAGCATCCGCGAATGCCTCATAGGTCAGAATGTCCCGAACAAGCTCTCGTGTGAAGTCAAAGCTTCCTGCACCGATAAATGTAATTTTTTTCATATTCCGTATTTACTCCTTTAATATAAGTTCGATGACCTCGTCCGTCTTTTCATCCACTGTAAATGAAAAGCATTCCGGGGTACTGTAGTTCATAAATTCACAATCCGGGAACTCTTTTGCCACCCAGGGGGTCAGCATAAGCATTTCAAAACCGTCAGAGAGCCTCCTCGCACGTTTCACCTTCCCCTTGACTCCCGGAAGGGCGACTGCCCCGATACTCTCTTCCGTTATGTGGGCATAAAGTCTGTTCCCATTCTGGGTATAACGTCCCCACTCCGGTTTTTCGAAGGCAGACATACCGCATCCGTAGATGCTTTCTGCATTTTTTTTCATCCATGAACCGACCTGTTCCAGTATCCCGGCCTGTTTTTCCGGAATCTCGCCTTTTGCATTTGGCGAGACATTTACAATCATATTTCCGTTCTTGCTCGTGCATTCTACCAGTTTCTTAATGATCTGGGAAGCCGACTTATAATGCTTATCATTCGGCGCATACCCCCAGTTATTATTCAGCGTAAAGCAGGCCTCCCAGGGGATTGCCCTGCCCGAAGGGGTACGCAGTCCACAGGGTGGGATAATCATCTCGGGACATGCAAAATCTCCCGAATAAAGGTCCGGTTCATCACTCATGACAGACCCATAATCCTCCCCATTCGCCTCCAGCCTGCCGTTTACAATAATTTCCGGCTGCAGGGAGCGCACCATGTGCAGAAGTTCCTCCCCTCTCCAGTCACTCCCTTTGTGCCCTTCATAGGAAAAATCAAACCAGAGCAGGTCGATCTTCCCATACATCGTCAGAAGTTCCCTGACCTGGCCGTGCATGTAGTCCAGATATTTACTGAAGTCATGGGATTTTCCTTTATACTGCAGGTGGTTCCTGTCGGGATGGTACATGTCACCATAGGCCGGATAATCCGGATGGTGCCAGTCCAGAAGGGAATAATAAAAACCTATTTTAAGCCCTTCTGCCCGGAATGCATCGACAAACTCTCTGACAAGATCCCTTCCGCATGCCGTATTCGTAGATTTAAAATCTGTAAGCCGGCTGTCCCACAGGCAGAATCCCTCATGGTGCTTTGTTGTCAGTACTGCATACTTCATACCGGCCCTCTTTGCGAGCCGCGCCCACTCAGCCGCGTCATACCTGCTTGGATTCCACTCATCAAAATAGCAGGTATATTGATCCTGTGGTATTTCCTCATCGCTCTGTACCCATTCCCCCCTTCCGGGTATTGCATACAGGCCCCAGTGTATAAACATCCCGAACCTGTCATGCATAAACCATTTTGTCCGTTCTTCTCTTTCTTCCATAATTCCCATTTCATTGACCTAGCCTTTCACTGCCCCCGCTGTCAGAGATTTTACAAAGGTCTCGGAAAGCAGGCAGAATATAATGATAGTTGGTACGACCGCCACAATAATTGCAGAAAACATACCGTTCAGATTTTTAGAGTACGCCGTCGTAAACTGCCCAAGCAGCGCCGGAAGCGTCATATTCTCCTTGCTCTTCAGCAGAATCGATGCAAAATAAAATTCATTCCAGTTATTTAAAAATGCCATGATTGCCGCTGTGGATATGCCGGGCTTTGCAATCGGGACGATAATCCTGAAAAATGTGCCCGCATATCCGCACCCATCCATCTTAGCAGCCTCTTCCATCTCTTTTGGGATGCTCAGGAAATAGCTGCGGAGAATGAAATAAGTGACCGCGATCCCGAGTCCCGAGTAGATGAAGATCAGCCCCGTTTTTGTATCCTTCAGTCCGAGTTTCCCAAGGAACTGATAGATCGGGAAACTGATGGAGATTGACGGGATGAACAGGGTTGTGGTAAACATCAGGGTCACAATGCCCTTCAGCCGGAACTCGATTCTGGCCGATACATATGCGGACATTGCAACGATCAGGACACTGATAAATGTAGATATGATTGTTACGACAAAGCTGTTAAAAAAATAAGTCTGTATGTGCAGCTTCGTAAATATCGTGATATATCCGTCAAACACCCATTCCGAAGGGAGTGAGAGTCCTCCCGGATTTTTCTTGAAGGAAGAAAGAAATACCCACAGAATCGGATATACTGA
Organism: Faecalicatena orotica; assembly: GCF_003149245.1. Taxonomy (GTDB): domain Bacteria; phylum Bacillota; class Clostridia; order Lachnospirales; family Lachnospiraceae; genus Faecalicatena_A; species Faecalicatena_A orotica. The sequence goes on from NZ_QGDL01000003.1 coordinate 297,256, forward strand.
TATAAACAGAACAAATATCATCACGAAATACTGACCAATCCGGGATGGAAGTTTTTTCTTACTGGTTCCTGTCTTTTTCATATAGACTCTCCTCCTATTCCGACTGATTTGTCCGGAATGCTTTATTAATCATCCCGACAAGCAAAAGCCCCAGCAGGAACTGTATAACACCTGCCGTATTGCCTCTGGCAAAGTTCAGCTTTGTACTTCCCAGCGCGGTCTTATAAATATAATAGCTCAGACTGTATGTAGCATTATCGGGCCCGCCCTGTGTAATCAATGCAATTTCGTTGTAAAGCAACAGGCCATAATTGGCTGCCATGACCGACACCGTCCCGATCATCGGCCGCATCAGGGGCAGTGTAATCTTCAGGTTTGTCTGGAGCGTGCTGGCACCGTCTACTTTGGCCGCTTCATAGATGCTGGAATCTATGGAGAATATCTGCGTGATCAAAAGCAGGCAGGAAGAACCCCCGAATAAAATAAACGCAAACGTGACACCCCAGAATGCATAGGTTTCATTCGCCAGCACACTGACATTGGAACCGGGCGAAAACCAGTTACAGATCTCCGTGATTATGCCGCGTGACGGGCTGTAAATATTTAAAAAGATCAAACCAATTGCTGCTGTGGATATAATATTCGGAATGATAAATGCATTCCTTGTGAACTTCCATCCTCTCGGTTTTCCCGAGAGTACAAGAGCCACCAGAACTGTGAATGGGATCTGGACCGCCATCGTCAGGATTACCCATTTAATAGAGTTGACCAGTGCTACCTGAAAGTTTCTGTCTATCGTGAACAGCTTAATATAATTGTCAAACAAATGCCCCCATCCTAGAAATTCCGGATGCAGGAAGTTCTTATAATTCCACTTTGTAAATGATGTGACAAAAATCTCAATCAGTGGATATGCATAAATTGCACAGAATAATATAATCCCCGGAAGCAGAAAAGCCAGGATGAACCCATTTTTCTTTGAGAAGATTTTTTTCTTTGTACGGTATGTATCTGATGCATTCATGATCCGCCCTCCTCTTTTAAAAAGGGGACCATCCAAGATCGTCCCCTCTGTTTATATTCTCTTTTTTCCTACTCTGCTGCCGCTAAAAAGTCATCCAGATCCTTGACCACATCATCTGCTGTCTTGGAACCATCTTTCAGTCCTGCATATTTTGACTGGATTTCTCCTTCCGCATCTCCGAATGTATTTCCCAGTCCCAGTGCCTTGTAATCTGCATTCTGGCAGAGCCTGCATGCTTCAACCAATAATTTTGCATCATCGGTTTCTACCTTTTCTGCAAGTGCATCGTAATCTACCTTTGTGCCCGGAGCCATTCCAATTCCTTTTTCAATGATTCTTGAAGCAATCTCAGGACTCGTCATATATTTAATAAATTCAATTGCCGCTTCGGTCTGCTTTTCATCAAGCTTTGAAGAAACTACATAACCGCATCCGCCTGATAAGAGTGCCGCTGTCTTACCTGATTCATCTGTCGGGAAAACTGCCGGCCTGATATTTTCTGCTCCGGCCTCACAGTCGATGGTCCCGCCTGCATCCCATACGCCATTAAACAGCATCGCTGTTTTGCCCGCAAAGAAATCGGAGCGGTACGCTTCATCGTCATCTCCTCCGGGACCAAAGTTTGCAGCATCAATCTTCTGTAATGCTTTTTCCTGGATAAATGTGAGGGATTCTTTAAAGGATGCCTGATCAAAGCTTTCCACTGTCCTGCCGCCTTCATAAAACTCTCTGGAATCTGCACTCCTTTGATTGTAAGCAGCCAAAAGGATGTTCGTCGGCCAGCCTGCGTTTAAACCAAACGGGGTGATTTCTGCTGCCACCAGTTTATCAACTGCCGCATTGAAATCGTCCCATGTCTTCCAGTCGCCCGGGACCGCCGCGCCGGCTTCCTTGAATAAGGCTTCATTATACCAGAAACCGACTCCCTCGATCTGTTCCCTTACGGAATAGACCTTTCCATCTTCTGTCAGGTTCTGGTCATAGCAGACCCCGGCTCCTGCCTTAAAGTCTGCATCATCATCCAGATAAGGCTTCAGATCAAGAATCGCATCTGCTGACGAAGCCACCGGCGTAATGTCCCAGCCGCCAAAATCAGCAATGTCATAGAATCCCCCCGCACTTAAGTCGTTCAAAGCCGTATTATAGATTCCTTCTGCCCCGGATTCGTCAGCTTTTATCACAAAGTTAAATTCACCCTTGTGCATTTCTGCAAATTCCTCGTAAATTTTTCTCATCTCTCCCGCTGCCGCCCATTCGGATTCATCGTGATAATAACCATGTGTGAACGTGATAGTCGGCAGTTCTGATCCCTTGTCCACTGAGTCTTTAGCTGAATCTGAGGATGAATCCCCCTTTCCGCATCCGGTAAACAGGGCAGCTGTCATTACTGTGCAGAGCAGAATACTCAATACCTTTCTCTTCATAAACTTTTTCCTCCTTTTTTCGTGACTGTCATTGATGTCTTCATAATACCAGTACACGCAAGCCAAAAGAATAAACAAAGCGCTTGGTTTCCTGCACTTTTTCAACTAAAATGCAGAAGAGCATAAAAAAAGATGCACTTTTTTTACGGATTCCACTTCTGAAGCTTTCATCCGGTAAAAAAAGTGCATCTTTTTCTTAATAACTGCTGTTTATTTCCTTTTCGTCGCCTTTTTGAAGGCTGTCTAACTGTAAGATCAGGTCATTCAGTTCATCCTCATTTCCGGAGGCAGCTTTTAAGTGTCCAGCAAACAGGTTGAGATGGCTGTTGGACCAAACAGAGCTGATCGTCTTAATCTGAATCTGGGCGTCGTGTGCAGTCTTTAGTGCATTGCCAAGCATGGGATACCCCTTTGCAATTACCTGATTATCTACATCTGGATTCGAGGGGGCCTGTCCGGTCTCCAATGCCAGACGGGTCTGCACACCGCTTCCCAGCATATATTTCAGGAACCTGACCGAAGCTTCATTCTGCTTTTTATCGGGACTGTCATAAACCACATATCCAGAAGACGGGGAAATATAGGACAGGCTCTCTCCTGAGCGTGTCGGATAATCCGCACAAGCGATATCCTCCCGGTTCTTTGAATCCTGAAATATCTCGCTCTCCCAGACACCATTAAAATACATGGCGGTCTTCCCCTCTATAAAGTACTGCCTTGCATTATCGATGCTGTCTGTATCACTGGAGTATCTGTACAGGTTTGAAAAATCCTTTACCGTATTGCGGAATGCCTCGTGATCAAATGTATCAGGGACCCCTCCCGCCATCTGATACCCTTCCTCACTCTCTCCTGCAAGGCGTGCTAAAAACAGATTTTCCGCCACCTGGACATTTTCCAAAGCATAGACACCTTTCAGGGTTCCTGTTTTCTGGTTCCACTGCTCCAGCTTCTCACACGCCTCATAAAATTCATCCCATGTTGCCGGCGGGGACGCTTTCCCGCGTTCATCCACGATTCCGGCCTCTGTAAAGTACTGCTTGTTATACCAGTAACCCATGACCTCAAGGGCATCAGGCAGCGTGTAGATACTGCCGTCCTCATTCGTCCATACCTCCAGTACGGAAGGATGGATACTTGCTTTCAGCTCAGGGTCCTCTTCGATATAGGGGGCAAGATTAAGAGCCTTCCCCTGCTTCACTACATTTGATACATAATAAGACTGGCCGTTCGTGCTTACGATATTCGGCATTTCATCGAGTGCCAGCATATCATTTGCTTTTTCTACCGCAATTGTACTGTCTGAAGACGGCTGGCTGTTTAAAACAATGTCCGGATTCTCTTCAGCAAACTCATCGTAAATCTCCTGCATCAGTACATGTGTCTTTACGGCACCGCCCCAGCCATGAATAAAGGTCAGTTCCGTAGGCGGGTTATCCTCCTGCCGGCTGCAGGATGTCAGTGCCAGACAGACTGTGGAAAGAAGAAATACATTTATGAAGGAAATGGGCTTTCGTTTTATATGAAATCTCTTTTTCTCCATACTACAGCCTGTCCTTCTGAAATATATCTGATTCTTTTAACACCCGCAGCAGCTCTGCTATCTTCTCTTCATTTACGACAAGTGCCATCCGCACATATCCTTCCCCTTCACTCCCGAATGCACTTCCCGGCGTGACAATCAGTCCGGTCTTATCCATAAGCTCCATACAAAAAGAAAGCGATGTCTCATATCCTTCCGGGATTTTTGCCCACACAAACATCGTCCCCTGACTGTCCGGGACATTCCATCCGATCTGCCTTAAGCCGCCGCAAAGAGCCTTATTCCTCGCCGCATACTCCTGCCTCTGCGTCTCGATAAAGTCGTCCGGCCCCGTAAGTGCCGCGATGGCAGCATACTGTACCGGCAGAAAGATACCATAATCGATCTGTGACCGCAGTGCCTTAAACCTGCTGATGATTTCCCTGTTACCAACAACAAAAGATATTCTTGCCCCTGTCAGGTTATAGGATTTGGAAAGAGAATAGAATTCCACGCCAACCTCTCTTGCCCCATCAAAAGATAAAAAGGACCTTCCCTGTGTTCTTGTAAAAATGATATCCGAGTATGCATTGTCATGCAGAATGATAATATGATTCTTCTTTGCAAATAAAATGAGCTCCTCATAAAATTCGTCAGGCGCACAGACGCAAACCGGATTCAGCGGATAGGAAACAATCATATACTTCGCCCTCTCCAGAAGCTCCTCCGGTATATTCTTAAGATCTGGCAGATATCCGTTCTTTTCCTCAATCTTGTATGTCTCAATCCGGGCCCCGGCCATCACACCGCTCATCTCAAAGATCGGATATCCCGGATTCGGTACCAGAATCGTATCTCCGGGATTGCAGAAAACAAGGCCGATATGGGCCATCCCTTCCTGAGAACCATAGACAGACATGATCTCATCTTTCTCCAGTTCCACCTGAAACCGCTTTTGATAGCGGTACCGGACAGCCTCAACCAGTTCCGGCAGATCATCCAATGCATACTTATAATTATCCGGATTCCCACATGCCTCCTGCATAGCCCGCATAATATGTCCTGCGGGCTGAAAATCCGGCGTGCCGACAGACAGATTATAGACCGTGCGTCCCTGCGCCAACAGTTCCTCCTTCTTCTGGTTCAAAGCGGCAAAAATGCCGGGCTGTATATCATTTACCTTGTCAGAAAACCGAAAACTCTCCATCTCAAAAATGCCTCCTCATGTGTAGATACTTCATATTGTTTATTATAGCATGGATGGAGTAGTCTTGTCATTTTCTACCTTATTCCGTCTTCTGGAATTTTGCGTCAAATCTAGTTTCCATTTCTTCGAGCCTGATGTTAAAATACTCTTCGGTCTCTTCCAAACGGCCTATGAACTTGTCTTCTGTCTTCGCCGCCCTTTCATCAATTAATCTTGCAATTGCCTGTAAATCCTGTTTCTGCAGCATGTATACCTCAACGCCACCTTTCTGAAATCTTTGTTTCCATGTGTCTGATTTCAGTATAAGAAAAGATGACGGTTATGACAAACAGGTTGTAACTGCTTGACAAGGTGTTATTAGTTCAGATATCCTGGTCCTGAATGGCGAACTGGTCAGTACTGTTCCCGCTGGTTACATCAGACTTCTCTTTACTTCTTCAGCAACCAGTTTTACCAGACGTTCCACATCCGCTTTCCCGCGGAAGTATGTATCTCCCGCTTTTTTATCACTGCCGAACAGTTTCATCTTTTTCATTGTTTCCTGCTTTACCGCTCCCACAGCTGCGGGGATTAAGTCGATAATTCCTTTGTTCATATTCGTGAACTTTTTAAACTCCGCCTCAACCGCAGCTATATTGATATCCGTAAAAATATTTACCTTGCTGATTCCTTCTGAAATAGCCTGCCTAAAATCAGAATCCGTTAGCCCGGATCCTCCATGCAGTACCAACGGGACATCCACAGTCTTTGCAATGGTCCGGATTCGTTCAAAATCTAATTTCGGCGGCAGTTTGTATGCCCCATGTGCGTTCCCCACCGCAATCGCCAATGCATCTACTTTGGTCTTCTCTACATAATCTTTTGCCATGTCCGGCTCTGTATAAAACTGCTTTGGGTCCGTCATATGTGAACTTCCCTCCGGAGATCCTTCATTATCCCCCACATGTCCGAGTTCACCCTCGATTGTGGCGCCATAGGAGTGGGCGATATCTGCCATTTCTCTCACTTTTCTTACATTCTCCTCATAAGAATCTGTAGAGCAGTCATACATGATGGATGAAAATCCCAGTTCCAGTGCTTTCAGACAGGTTTCCTTATTCAATCCGTGATCCAAATGGATCACAATCGGCACATTCGCCTTCTTTGCCATCGGAATCAGGTAATACGACACCTCCTCCAGTGGCCCGTAAGGGAACAGCACCTCGGCCGTGCCCATGATTACAGGGGAACCTGTGCTTTCTGCCGCACTGATAATTCCTCTTGCCAGCTCCAGATTTACCGCATTAAATAATCCTACTGCGTAATGATTCCTTTTCGCGGGAATCAATACTTCATTCAAGTTTACTAACATATTCAGCCTCCTTATATTTTAATAATCTATCTTGCACTTTTACACCAGCCCGCATTTATTTTATTTTCCAATTCTTCAAAAGACTTCAGCCCGCTCAGTGCATCATAAACTGCCACGCAGGATGCACCGGTTGCCGCGGAAAGCTGCAGGGTCTTCTCCAGTGGGTATCCTTCCAGCATAGCAGTCAGAAACGCCGCAATGCTCGTATCTCCTGCCCCGGTCCCGGAAAGGATGCGCTCTGGAACATAGCTCTTCTCGAATCCCTCCCTGCCTGCCCAGCTGTTTAAATCCAGCCCGGCCCGGCTTCCTATATTCATCAGTGTCCGCCTGTCTGCTGTTTTATAATACATTCCGGGAGCGCCGCATTTAATCAGAAGGGCCTTTGCGCCAAATTCCATACATTGCTTTCCAAGGGGCATGATATCCTTCTCAATATTCAGCATTTCCGTAATATCACTTCCACCGGCCCGCTCCTGCCACTCTGTATATCGCTTCTTATCCAGCATATAGCAGAGTTCTTCCACACTGGGCACAAAAAAGTCCACGTAAGGCATAACCCGCTCCAGAATCTTCTCCCAGTCAGCCGTGCCTGCTTCTGCATCCGGGTCTACGGCCGCCATATCAAGGGAAGTTGCTGCACCTGCAGCCTTTGCCCGCTTCATGATTTCCACCAGTTCCTCTCCGTCATGTTCATACATGGATTTCATCAATGGAGGATATCCGAAGTGAAACAATGCCGCTTCTTCCAGAGCTTTCTGTGGAATATCCGATGCCCGGAACGAATGGTTTGCCCCTGGATTATGCAGAAAGATGCGGTCAATCCCCGGAACCGCCAGAATGACAGAGTAGGATGTAGATTCCTGATCCGATAAAATCATCCCTTTTTCTGCATCATGCTGCCTCAGAATATTACAGACCATCTCACCAAATGCATCCGTTCCGATTTTTCCCATTAAAGTAACGTCTGCACCGAGAATTTTCATTGCCAGTCCGGTATTGGCTACGGCCCCGCCTGTGTGCACATCCGCCTCCCCCATTTGTATCAGTCTTCCCGGAGAAAGAATCTCGCTCAGCCGGGATACCTTTTTATCAGGGAATACCGGTGTAATATCCAGACATATATGTCCGGCTGCGATTACTTTTTTCTTCATAACTGCCTCCTGTCTTTTTTCTGATATGGAAAACGGGAGACCTTCTGATCTCCCTGTTTTCCGCCTCAAAGCTTATTCGATTCCCATCAGAAGATTCATCACATACATTTCCAGTGCCTCAAAATCTCTGTTCTCAACACACTTTTTCTGGAAATCATAATCAAACTTATCCACTTTTTCTTCCAGAGCCTTGAAAATCTTCAGGCTGTTTTCCAGATGCTTGTAGCTGTCCCCATCCGTTGTCGTTCTCATCGCCTTCACATCAAGGCCGACATATTCTCCGTTCTCTCCATATCCATTTTCCTTCAGAACCTTTACCTGATTGAATGCGGCACGCAGGTTCTCCACACCAAAAGATTTATTCTGGTCATAGCGGATTCCATTCTGGTCATTCAGGTGTACGGTCATCAGTTTCCCCATTGCCAGGGCAAATCCGATCTCATTGGCCGGGTCCAGACCTGCCAGAATGGCATGTGCGCTCTCAAGATTACCGCCTACACGTGACGGGGCGATTGTTGCGGCTGAAACTGCCATGACATGCCCCATTGTTCCGCAGATGCTTCTGTCAATCGGCTCATTTGGCTTCGGCTCAATACATACACGGATCTTTGGATCATATTCCAGCATCTTGTTGATTGCCTCGACAAGCATCTTTGTAGCCCATACAGGAGATTTTGATTCTGCGCAAAGCGTTCCCTCCCTTGCGAGCCAGAGTACAACCATGTCACAGCCAAGCTCGTTGGCAATATCAATTGAGCGGTAAGCTCTCCACATCGCATACTCACGGTCTTTTGCAGATGTACTCATAAAACCGCCGTCCTGTGTATGTTCATCCATCCACAGGCGCGGTGCCACAAATTCTGCTTTAAGGTTATACTTGTCCAGTGTCTTTTTCAGTTCACGCGCTTTCTCTTTGATTTCCTCTTCCGTGTAGTCATTAATATTCGGCACTGCATCATCATCATGGAACTGAACTGCGGAAAATCCCAGTTCTGCAAACTTTTTGTACTTCTCCTCTGCAGGAATGTCCTTTCTTGTTGCTGGTCCGTAAGAATCTGCTCCTGTATGTACATTCCAGGGACCTACTGAAAACTTAAATTCTGTCATAATAATCTTTTCCTTTCTTTCATAAAAATCGGCTGTCTCGGTATTCTCAGCACTTTTTCCGGAACACCACACACCGTTTATCTGTTATGTCTTATTTATACCAGAAACAGCGGTCCAAAAAATGATAATGTTGCGATTTTTTTTGTTGTTTATTGCTCTTGTGTGGTGTATCATGAAATCAAAACTATTTGGAGGAGAATGACGATATGGGTAAAAAAGAAGAGTTTGAAATTATACAGCATACAACCATGAACTATCTGGAAATCTTTCTGGTTGAAATGACTACCCGCAGTCCACACGGACACGGCGATCTGGAAATCGGCATCCTTCTGGATGGGGATCTTACCCTTTTTACAGAGTTTAAGCAGCTTGAACTGCATGCAGGGGACATCTATATCATAAACAGGTATCAAATACATTCTTTCTTAAATAAGGACGGAAAGAACCAGATACTGGCATTTCAGATTCATCCTGACTTTTACCGCAGGATCGATTACCAGCTTGGTTTACTTCGTCTGGATAACAGCATTATACGAAGCGGTGGACTTTATAAGAGCCTGTACCAGACGCTCCTTTCCTGTGCCGCAATATATTTCTCTTCATCCGCGCATAATGCCATTAAGTGTTCCAGTCTGGTTCTGGACGCGATTTACCAGCTGTTAACATATACGGATTATACAATTACGAGTGAACAGGAATCCGCCACCGCAAAGAACAACTCCAAACGGCTGAACCGGATTACAGACTACATCTCAGAACACTATCGGGAGCATATTTCTTTACAGGACATTGCCGGTCTGGAAAATATAACAACCTATCATGCTTCGCACTTCATCACGCAGATGCTTGGAATTTCCTTTCAGGAATATCTGAATAACATCCGGTTTGAGCACGCCTTCCAGCTGGTTGACAAATCCGATTTGCCGATCCTAGATATCTGCCTCGAAACAGGGTTTTCCAGCAGCCGTTATTTGAATCAGATGTTTATAAAAAAACTTGGATGCAGTGTAAAAGAATATAGGAAAAAGCAGGAAAAGCCGCACCTGATCGGTGCAGCTCTCCCTACTGATAATGTACAGAAACGGTATTCCTTGGAACAGGCAGCTTTTGCCCTGTCCCGTTATACCCTCTTTCCGAAACATTTTTCAAAATAAGCCACAGCATCTTTAATATTTCTGTAATGGTTATCCAAAGCGGTATATTCTATCACTGCATATCCCTGATACCCATTCTGTTCCATACAGTTTGCCAAAGTGCAGAAATCGACAATTCCCTGTCCATGTATCGCTCCCCGCATCTTCTTTCCGCTGATGTCCATATCTCCCGGTTCCTCATCCGGTACATATGCCATATCCTTTAAATGAATATGGCATATTCGTTCTCTGAATGCTTCATAATAGGAAACAGGATTTTCATGCTTTATGAGCATATTTCCGCTGTCATAGGCCAGATACAGCTCCGGCACTGCATCCAGCAGCGCCCTGGTTTCATCGATACTGCATAAGGGAAGTGTCACTTCTGGTGTATCCTCTACACATACCCGGATTCCTTTTGTTTTGCCATATACTGCTATAGGTCTGATGTTCTCAGCCAATGCAGTCGCAAGTTCTTCCATACTATATCCAGAAATATCCTCCTGCACTGCAAGTGCAAGCATCACTATTTTTACCCCAAGGCTTTCTGCCTCGTCCACAGCTCTGCATGCTTTTTCAATTATATGCCCTGCCTCTTCTTTATTCACGACGGCAAACGTATCAAAATGAACCATGCCCCCTGCTGTAAGATGATTCCCGGCAAGTATTTTCCGGACATAATCCTTTCCAAACAGTTCCAGTTCCAGAGTTGTTATCTCTACTGTATGGATACCTGCATCGGATACCGTCTTTAATATTTCTTTATACAGCTTCTTTAAATCCGCAATATCTGCCATACCATGTTCCCTGCTTAATGCCTGAAGAAGCATTGCAGTCGTCATAAAACTAAACTTTATTTTACTGCTGTTCATTCTTTTCCCCCTTATGTAATCTCTTCATTCATTTTAAAGACTCCAATAGTTTAAACAATCGAACCCTCAGCGTTATTTCCGGGATAATTTCTATCCAGATACCCCGGCTTCAGTCCCGGTATTTTCTCGAACGTGCTCTGCATTCTATAATACTTCCCACTCTCACTGCTTTGCGTAAACCCGTGCAGAATTTCTACTGCATGAAGGGCCAGCCCTGCATTTGCCCTGTGCTTTCTTTGATTCCTTATGGCCCATGCCATCTCTGCCGCACCCAGGCCACGGCTTTCTTCCGCATATCCATAGTTAGATGGAATGATAACAGGGGTATCCTGCCCCTTTCTTAGAACAGAGACTTCCCCTCCGAATCCATTTGGATCTGCCATATTTAGAATTCCTTCCGTCCCATAGACCGTTAATCCAGGCATTTCCGGAAAAATACAGTCTGAATTGAAATGAACTGTTCCCAGTGCACCATTTTCAAATTCCATCATGCCTGTGAGAATGCTTTCAACTTCTGTCTCATATGTTTCTCCATAATTCCCCATAAAAGGAAATCTATGCATACGCTCCACCGGTTTATTTTTCATACCTGTTACTGCCGAAACCGGGCCTAATAGAAAAAGAAGTGCAGTCAGGTAATAAATACCTACATCTACACCGATGCTCCCCCCTTTTTTCGATAAATAGGGGATGAATTCGCTGAGTGTATTGTAATCTCTGTTTACAAAAGCATGGCATGATTTGACCTCTCCAATCATCCCGCTGTCAGCAATATCTTTTGCATTTTGAATTGCCGCACCCAGAAAAGTATCTGGTGCTGCCCCCAGATACAGGGCTTTTTCTTCAGCAAGTTCTGTAAGCTCTTTTGCCTGTTCATATTCAATTGACAGGACTTTTTCTGTATACACATGCCTGCCAGCTTCCAGTAATTGTTTAATGACTGAATAATGTACACTGGGAGGTGTCAGATTCACCACCATTTCAATACTGCTGTCATTAAGGATATCTTCCATTGACATCTGTTGAATACCATATTTCCCGGCCATTTTTTCTGACAATGAAACATTCACATCACAGCATCCTGCCAGATCTATTATGGAAAACTTGTTCTTTAGATTTTCCATATACTTCTCACTGATTGTTCCGCATCCTACGATTGCGGTTTTTACTGTTTTTACCATATTATTCATCTCCTGTTATCTGCAATGATTCCTTTGTATACTCCATCACTTCAAAATGGTTGCCATCCGGATCTGTCAGCCAGAACTGGTATGTCCCATCCACCCCTTTCCGTATGGGACTGTCCGGTTTTATTCCATACTGGCATACTCTGTCCCACAATTCATGAATATTATCAACCTCAAGACTAAAATGCTGATATCCATAATACTGTTTGATATCTGGCAGTTCCTTTTTCTCCCCGTACTGATAGAATAACTCTATCAGTTGGTTTGGTGCCATCTCCAGATATACAAACCATTCTTTATCCCCCATCTGACCCAGATACTGCATAAATCCCGTAAGTTCTTCATTCATCTCCGCTTGTGGTTCCGACTGCATTTTTCTAAGGGCCTGAGAAAAAGTCATAGAAAATTTTTTCTTCATCCCCAGCGCATTGCAGTAGAAGTCCAGCATTGCCTCCATGTTTTTCACATCAAATCCAATGTGTGATATACCTTTGATCATTGTATTTCCTCCTGAATTATTTACTGGTTTTTATTATAAAGGCTATTACTGAATCAGAATATGGCTTCAGTAGACAACTGTAGTTGGTTAATTCGGACATCTTTATTTTGAACTTAACTGCTGAACCACTGCAATCCCCAAAAAGAATATCCCCACCGGAATCAATGCTTGACAGCATTGAATTTTCCGGTGGGGATATGTTTCCCATATTTTTCTTTCTGATATATATTTATACGACTGCTTCAACTAAAACTTTATTCTTAACGAATACTTCATGTACACCAACCTGTTTGTTTTTATTAAAGTTAAAACTAATCATATACCCTTTACTTTTCTTGTAATCCTCCAGATATTCAGCTAATTGTTCCTCTCCTCGGCGATTATACTCATCTCCATGCCATATCTTCATTTCAATGATTGACTGCTCGCCTCGATAATCAACAATCACATCTGTACGCCGCATTCCTCTTGTTCTGAACTCAATATAATAATTCCCAATTCCATTGATTATAGGCCTGAGATAAAGCAGGAAATATTTTCTGCCCTCTTCTTCTAAAAATGTTTCATCACTATCGGCATACAATTCTGTGAAATGCTCCACAAACTTCTCTAATATCAGCCGCATATTTAATTGTCCACCTGTAATAAACTGGTTTTTGTCCTTTAAAGATGCTTTATAGATATCTTTCTCGTGCATCTCGTTTGCAGATAGGTAGTAATTATAGAGTAATGTATCAAATATCCTGTTCGCCGGCTCTACCATTCCATCCCTATTTTTAACAAAGCCAAACATTGATGCAATATCAATAGCCGGATTCATTGGATTATACGCAATCCCTCTGCCTGAAAACAACAGGGCATACAGCATTTCGTCCATTTCCGGATAAGTCGTCAGTTTATGAATCAATGATTCGAACAATGTATTCTTTTCCTGCAAAAGAATCCTTTCAGCCTCCAGAAATCCCGATTTGCTCCATGCTGACCGCTTATCCGGATATTTTTCACTGCCGGAAACTCTTTCATCTATAATCTTGCAAAGACGTGAAACCAAATAAGGATAACCAGATGTATAATTAGATATCATCCCTGCCATCTCCATGACATCCATACCTGTATGCCAGTCTTCTTCATATTTCTCCAGCATCTCTGCAATTCCGTCCATTGACAGGCTCATATCCACATTGAAATCAGCAGCAATATTCCAAGGACTATTATATTGCTGTTCCTCATCACCACGCATCTTTAGTTTCAAATTCTTAATGTCGTGTACTCCTGCTAAAATAACTGACTGGAAAGTAGGACGGTCAATTCGTTTCAGATATTTATCTCTTAACATTCCAAGAAAACTTAAAAATGTTGTGCTTCCACTCGCCTGATCCACCTCGTCAATTATTAGAATAATCGGCTTTACGCTATCCCTGCACATCTGTGAAATCACATTTGAATATTCCCTGAAAGACAGCTGCTTCTCGCCTTTTGCATACTCAGATAAGATCTGAAAAGTCTCTTTCGGAACCTCCGTTGTTTCCCCATACTCAATCGTATCACATAGGAGTCCGCTAAATTCCCTGCAGAAATTGGTGTCATTCCTGTAAACAAAGTCACCCATCCCCTCAAAACTAATTGAAAATACAATATAATCTGGGGAAAGCGCCCGCACAAGCTGACGAATAGTCGTTGTTTTCCCATACTGTCTCGCCCTGTTGATCGTAAAATATTTCCCGGCATCTACAAGATTCTTAATTTCCCTTAACTGCCTGTTGACCTCAACCATGTAATGTAAATCCGGCAGGCAGACACCTTCCGTATTAAAATACTTGCCCATGCTGCACACTCCTGTTTTCCAATACTGCTTATTTTCCACTGTACTGATTACATTATACGGCATTCCAACTTATAGCACAATCATTTGTTCCAAACCTTATCAAAAGGATACTGTGCTTATAAAATAATTGTATCTACTCATTAAAAACCACCAAGTACAGAGCCCAAAGTCTTCGGGAGTATATTCAGGATATCAGCATACTCTCCTATTCCCTTGCTTTGAGCACAAAGATTTTTGAATCAAAGTCCCCACATATAGATCCGTCATGAGGAAGTTCACCACAAGACGCATCCGTGGTAATCAATCCTAAGTTCATCAGTTCATCGCCATAATTTTCTGTATGGTTAGTCAGATTTAAATAACAGCAGTCAGGATTCAATCCTTGAAGCCTAATACGGCTATATGGAAGGTTGGCTCCGTTTAATACGCGGTACCAGCCAACCACAGCTGTTTTCTTGTCTTCGCTTACGTCCATCCATGCTGTCACGTTGTCTTCAAACGGGCTCTTCAGGCGGTAAAATGTACCGAATTGAATTAATTTCCGGTATTCCTTCATGAAAGCAATCTGCTGTTTTACTTCCTCCTGTTCTTCTTCAGTCAGTCTGTTGAGGTCAAGCTCATATCCAAATGTTCCAAAGTAAGCCACATTTGCCCTTGTATGAAGAGGGGTTTCCCGAAGTACCTGATGGTTCGGAGTCACTGAAACATGGCTTCCCATACTGCTGATTGGGTAGCACAGAGAGGTGCCGTACTGTATTTTCAGGCGTTCTACCGCATCGGTATCGTCACTTGTCCATGCCTGGGGTGCATAATACAGCATTCCGGGATCAAACCTCCCTCCGCCGCTTGCGCAGGACTCGAACAGGACATGGGGGAATTCACTGGTCAGTCTTTCGTACAGATCATAAACACCGAGTATATACCGGTGGAAGACCTCTCCCTGACGGTCCGCGGGCAGTGCCCCGCTATAGCATTCTGTTATGCTCCGGTTCATATCCCATTTAATATAGGATACTTTGGCTTCTGAAAGGATTTTTGCCATCATGTCATGGATGCAGTCCACTACTTCTTTTCTGGAAAAATCAAGTACATACTGGTTCCTTCCGTGAGAAATGCTGCGTCCGGGAGTCTTTAAAATCCAGTCAGGATGGGCACGGTAAAGGTCAGAATCAGCGTTAACCATCTCCGGCTCAAACCACAGGCCGAATTTCAAGCCCAGATTTTCGATCTTCTCGGCAAGTCCGGTAATTCCATTCGGCAGCCGCTCAAGATTTGCAACCCAGTCTCCAAGACCCGCATAGTCGTTGCTGCGTGCACCAAACCAGCCGTCATCCAGAACAAAGAGCTCCACGCCGCTTTCTTTCGCTTTTTTTGCAATTGTCACAAGCTTATCCTCTGTGAAGTCAAAATAAGTGGCCTCCCAATTGTTATTCAGGATAGGACGCTCCTTATCTCTCCAATAACCCCTGACAAGGCGTTTCTGATAGAGTTTGTGGAAGGTCTGGCTCATTTTGTTCAGTCCGTCGGAAGAATATACCATAACAGCTTCCGGTGTCTGGAAGGTTTCCCCAAGATCCAGTTTCCAGTCAAAACCGCAGGGATTGATTCCCATCAATATGCGGGTAGTGTCATGAGTATCCACTTCTGCCTGTGCAAGAAAATTCCCACTGTATATCAGGCTGAATCCAATTGCCTCGCCGTGAGATTCATCGGCATTTGGACGTTTTAGTATAAGAAACGGATTATGTTCGTGGGAGGAATTGCCGCGCAGGCTGTCTATGGCCTGAATCCCCTGCTCCAGTTTCCTTGTTTTCATATGGCGTTCCCTCGCCCAGGCTCCTGAGAACTGGATCCATTCATAGTCTTTATCCGGCAGGTCCATGCACAGGCTCATTGCCCGTGTAAGATGCACTGGCTCATTGCCCTCATTGGTGAGTCTGGCGCTTCTGGCCAGAGCACCGCCTCTGACAAATACTGTATAAAAGAGTTCCAGCTTTATATGGGTAACCGGGTCTTTTAAAACCAATTGTAAGGTCTCAGCTTCCCCGTCATCCTCGGTATAGGTTGCAGGCAGCCCTGCGAGGGCAGGTTTGCCCGGAATGATATGGTAACTTTCATATTGGAAATCACTGAGGCGGCTGCCGTTCTCCTGCGAAATTTCAACGGCCGGATGCCTGTAATCCGTCGTGCCATATACACCGTACTCCTGCTTTACATGCTCCAGCGAAAACAAAATGTCACCCTCATAAGGATGTGAACTCATTGGGCGGGGACACATCTCAAGCAGATAAGAAAAGTTATCCTTGTCATGGATTTTTCTGCCAAAATAAAGCTGCCCCATATGTCTGTTAGGCAGTACGGTGGTGATATAGCTTATCGTGTCGTTGTATAAGTGAAAGGTCTGTGTGCCTTCATGGTATATGATACTCATAATGATCCTCCTGCTGAATTTATACATTCATTCCAATTTTTTTCTGTGCTGCATGTATGGCATTTACTTTTTCTGTAACTTCTGCCATTGTTTTTCCTTTTAGCTTATAAAACTTCCTGTAAATGCAATAGCTCATTATGATGAGTATGATCGGTATCACAATCATCAATACTCTGATACCGAGGAGTGTTCCTGCCGTCTGAACAGCGGCTTTTGCATTGTATCCAATGATCTGAAGCCCTATGCCTGTAAGTCCGCCTGCCGCTGCCATGGCAGCTTTCATGAGAAAAGTCTGGGTGGAACAGGTAACGCTTTCATTGCGGACTCCGAATTTAACCTCTCCATAGTCAATGACATCGGCCATACAGCAGGTTGTAACTCCCAGAGATAAGCCAGAACCGAAGAAAAGGAACGCACAGCAGATAATGACTACAATTTTACTGGAGGGTGCGATAAATCCCATGATTCCTAAGGCACTAAGACCAATAATCGGCAATATACATGCGAGTCCGAATACTTTTTGCCGGCTGATCATCCCCGCGATTTTAGGAAAACAGATAAGGCCGAGCATTTCTGCAATAATCGCAAACCCAAAAATGGAGTAAAGGTATTCATTGCCGCAGACATTTTTAAAATAATATACCGCAAAACCTTTGGCTATCTGTGTACAGAGATTATATGTCAGCAGCAAACCGATGAATGCAAGGAGCTGGTCATTCTTGACGATGATGTGCAGTGCCTGGCGCAGGCTTGTTTTTTGGACGTTAGAATCCAATGTTGAATCTTCTTTTACATTAAAAACAGTAATTCCAATGGTTATGATAAATATAACAGCAATGGTAATCGCGAATATGGTAAACCCTTGTTCATGGTACAGGTTGTCGTTACCAGTCAATTTGTTAAGTCCATTGATAATATATAGTCCAAATGTAGCAACAATAAATCCTGCAAAACTTGCAAAAAACCGGGGAATAACGGAAACCCTTTCACGTTCACGGGGGTCATTGGTCAGATTAGGCAGCCATGACCAGTAAGGGACATCCATAATGGTATAAGTCATCCCATACACTATATAAACCACGGCAACATAGACATACAAGGCAGTCCCCTTCAGCCCGCAGCTTGTAAACAAAAATACAAAAACTACGGAATTAACTAATGTTCCGACGATAAGCCAGATTCTGAATTTTCCGAATCTGGTACGGGTATTATCAACTATCATCCCCATAATCGGGTCGTTAACAGCATCCCAGATACGTGCCACAAAAAAGAGTGTGCCTACGAAAGCCGGTGCAAGGTACAGTGTATCCGTTAAATATAGCATCAGAAAGGAACCGACCATATTCACTATAGCATCCTTGCCGATGGCACCGACGCCGAAACATAACTTTTCACGTGTAGATACGTGTTTATACTGCGGCACAGAAGCCTGTTTACCTGTTGTACTCATAAAAATTTCCTCCATATCCTATTTCTTAAATTATGATTGGGGAAACTGCGCATATTTCCTTCGATATAGGTAATTATAGACAGGATTTTAGAATTGGGTTAGAATGATTTGTTAAGAAAAACAGTCAAAATGTTAAATAACTGCAGACTACAAAAGAGTCTGCAGTTCATCCAGCCTGTCACGATTTTTAATCAGGCTGTCCTTGACCTCCTGCCGGTGATTGCGCCGATAGCTTGAAGGCGTAATTCCGGTTTGGGCTTTGAACATTTTAGAAAAGATCAGGGCATCCTTGTAACCGCAGGACATGGCAACACCCTCAATTGAAAGTTCTGTGAGGACAAGAAGCTCTGTTGCGCGTGTCAGTCGGAAATTCGTCAGATACTCCTGTACAGACATACCAAGGTTTTGCTGAAACAGGGTATAAAGATAACTGCGGTTTATGCAGACATAGTCTGCAATGTCTGATATATGGAGCGGGTTCGAATAATTATTTTGTATATACTCAATTGCCTGCCGTACATACCTGTTTTCTTTACTTTCCTTTTTCCCAGAGGGGATTTCGATATCCTTTGTCAAAATGGCAAAAAAGGAATAGAGCAGGCTTTCTAAAAGATATTGGTTGGATATTGTGGAAGTGTTATTCTTCAGCATATTCAGGACCGTAAGCTTTAACTCAGCCCCCCTGCTGCAGCTAAAAACAGGCTGGCTGCTATTCAGCCCCAAATCTCTTAAATAATCCTCCGCATTATTCCCTGCAAATCCAATCCAAAGATAGGACCAGGGATCTTTTTCATCGGCCTGATAAAATGTCTGAATATCAGGCACAATCAAAAAGCCCTGTCCTGCTTTCAAATCATACCGTGTATTGCTTATATGATAACATCCTCTTCCTTTTAATATGTAATGAATAATGTAGTTAGGGCGCACAGCCGGACCGAAACTATGTAATGGGGAACAATCCGCATAACCGCAAAAGCATAAGTATAAATCACCAAATTTCCTGTCAGAAAGTTTCATCTCATAACAATTTTTCATTGGTCTGTCTTCTTTTGCCATTGATCTGCCTCCTTTGTAAAATAGCTTATATTTATTTTACATTGGAGTTTTAGCATTTGCAAGGAAGAGATCAGCTATCACTTTTTTTACACTATTCAAAATCAACCGATTTCTTCGTCCTCGCCGACTCCCTGACTGCTTCCATCAGCCTTAACACTCTCCGTACTTCAGGAACCTTCACGAAAAATTCTTCTTCGCCGTGGTAAGCCTTTATAAACTGCTCGAAATAGTTTTCATGGCATGTATGAACCTCCGGCAGTTCTTCTGTTACAATCAAGCCTTCTCTTGGATTGCCAAATGACCTCGTTGGTCCTGCCGCCGTCATTGTCCTTGAGCCTTTGACGTTCGTCAGCAGTCCGGTTGTTCTGACAATCCTGCCTTCCGGGTCGAACCCGTCTACATAAGCAGAACCTTCGTTTCCGCCCATGAACCAGTGACGTTCGAACCATTTCGGCTGATCTTTTAAGTAGTAAGTTCCCAGTTCAACCTCTGCCGTGATTCCATTTTCAAATACAAGCTGAATATTAAAGAAGTCGTCCACTTCTTCATTTATTACATTCTTCATAGTGGCAAACACAGAAGTCACTTTTGCATCGATCATCCAGAGAAGCTGGTCTAACAAGTGAACACCCCAGTCGAATAACATTCCGCCGCCTTCTGAAATATAAACGTGCCAGTCATGCATGTTACCGTTGAATCCATATAACTGGTTCTTAATTGTAAAGATATCGCCTAACGCTTTTTGATCATAGATTTCTTTGATTGTCCTGAAATCCGGATCGAACCTTCTCTGCTGGTGTACCGTAAATTTCACACCATTTTCGTTCACAGCTTTCATCATCTCGTCTAGCTCTGCTACACTCATAGCGACCGGCTTTTCACAGATGATATCTTTTTTCGCATTGGCTGCCTTTGTTACAAGGTCAAGATGCTGGTTATTGTTGGCAGCAATGATCACTACCTGTATATCCGGATTCGCAAGCATTTCTTCCGCTGAATTGTACCGGATGATTCCTTCCTTTACATCTTCCAGCTGTTTCGGCTGGATATCACAGATTCCGGTTACTTCGATTCCATCCATCTGAGTCAGCATGGTCTCGTGCTCGTGTCCCATAAAACCGTGTCCGATAATACCAAATTTTATACTCATTTTTGTTTCCTTCTTTCTATCATTTTATGTTGTCCGTTAAAGTCATGCTGCTTGCCTGACCCTATACAATCAGAAGATGTCTGTGGTTCACGTGATGCCCGAATTCAGGCATAAAAATCTCACTTTCTTCATCCGGGTCCAGTGTATCCTGCATCATAGGAGGCATGTATGAAGATGTAAAACAGAAGCCATATGTAATATCATGAAAGCCCTGTGCCAGTCCGCCTTCTTTCTGAACCTTTAATACCGCAGGTGTGGTAACCGCCCAATGGGTATCATAGTTGGTTTTCATTTCTTCATAAGTATAGTCTTCGCCTTTGATATTCCAGATGATGTCTTCTTTTTCATACCTTTGACCGTCTACAATCAAGGTGCCCGGCCTTAACTGGCTTAAAAATACTCCACGGTAATAAGGAAGCCTTATCTTCATTTGAAAGCCTGTTATCTTCCCGTCCTTTTTTATATTGCGAAATCCCACTGACTGGATTACTTCTCGTTCCATCTTATTTCCTCCTAATCCCCAATGTAGTTCTTCAGCATAATGTGCTGTCTGCGAAGCGTCTGCCCAACCTCATATCCGGGGTCATATTTATCTGCCCCTTCATATTCACTCAGGAGATATCCGTCCCAGTTATGGTCTTTGAGTACTTGAATCACTTCTTTATATGGGATCGTTGTCTCTTCGAACTCGTCGTTCATCTGAATGAATTTTGCATGGCAGCAGTAAACATATGGGAGTAATGGGATTAAGTCTTCCGGGGTGTTCGCCACATAGTTCGGGTCTTTATAGTCATTTTCACCAAACTCTGTGCGGAAAACACTGAAATCAATATTTAAGCCGAAATTTTTTGTACCGGTTTCTTTCATAAAATCTACATAATCCATTACCATCTTGCTTTTCAGGTTTGTTGGCGTATGGATTTCAGGGCACATCTGAATTCCCAGTTCCTCTGCGAGCGGAAGAGCCATCTTTATAATTTCTTTCCAGTTTGCCACCGGATCGAGTGCATCCGTAATGACCGGCATCTTTGTTCTCATGACTGTGAATCCAAGCCTGTGTGCAAGACGCATGTCCCTGGCAAGCATCTCATAGGATTCCTCTGTTGTAAGGTCCCTGAAACCTAACACATGGGAATCAATCCAGTTCCCGTATTCCACCGGGACCACCTCGTATTTATCGCAGAGGCGGAACCAGTTTTCCACCCATTCATCTGTCGGATACGGATAGTTTTCGATGTGGGTGTTTGCCAGAATCTCAATTCCGTGGGCCCCCATATCATGTACATCCTCAAAGCAGTCCTCCAATGTTTTTGTGAGGCCATACTCAGCTGAATAACTATATAATGCCACTCCACGTTTCGGTCCTTTTCTATCATAATGAAACATAATCAATCCCCTATTCTACAAAGTATTAGAATTTAATCTCTCTTTTTTCCTCTGCCGATTTATAAATTGCATCTAGAATCTTAGTTACAGCCAGTGCCTCTTCTGGTTTTACGAGCGGCTCTGTTCCATTTGCCACGGCTTCCAGCCATTGTTTGCAGTCGATGGTTCCTTCTTCACCGCTGCCGCCGCCAAAGTATGCAATACTTCCCGTCGGGGAGATTGTCTCCTCCATCAGCTGTCCGTTTCTGCCGCGGTTGTAAATCAATTCATTCTTCGGGTAGCTCATTCCAGAGTGAATCTCTGCTCCGGCCTCTGTTCCACAGAGTGTCGTGGATGCCTCTCTGGAATCCAGCATATTCAATGCCCAGCTTGCTTCCAGATTGATTGTGGCCCCGTTTTTCATTTTAATGAAGCCAAGCGCGGAGTCTTCTACTTCATATGTCTCTGGGTCCCATGCCCCGAATAAGTTGCCTTCTGTTGCCTGTGGCAGGTTGCCCAGTTTATAGAATACGGAACCGGATACACTGTCCACATCGTAGTTGTCCATACACCAGAGTGTAATATCAAGAGCATGTGTTCCGATATCAATCAGCGGCCCTCCACCCTGCTGCTGTTTATCCATGAACACGCCCCATGTCGGAACGGCCCTGCGGCGGACTGCATGAGCTTTCCCATAGTAAATATCTCCGAGTTCACCTTTTTCACATGCAGCATGTAAATTCTGTACTTCTGCACGGAAACGGTTCTGGTAGCCGATCGTAAACTGCATGCCAGATTTTTTCCATGCCTCCACCATCTTTTCTGCTTCGGCCGGGCTGTGTGACATCGGCTTTTCACAATATACGTGTTTTTTTGCGGCAAATGCTGCGATTGCAATTTCGCTGTGTGACACATTCGGTGTACAGATATGTACGACCTCAACATCTGGATTTGCAAGCAGTTCGTTGTAATCAGTATAAACCTTTGCACCTTCTGCACCGAATTCCTCTGCAGCTTTTACTGCTCTTTCTTCAATCACATCGCAGAATGCAATGATTTCGTTCATATCCGCATTATTCTTAAGTGCCGGGAGGTGTTTCTGGTTGGCAATACCTCCACATCCAATGATTGCTACCTTTAATTTTTTCATCTTTTTTCTTCCTTTCTAAAATCATAACTATCGGAAATCATTAAGGATTCCCTTAAATCACAAATTGCTCCATATATTTTTTGCTCAGTTTCAGTGATTTTAATACGGCCTCTGCCGTACCCTCGAAAGCCTTATCCTCAACTTCGATACATGTATATCCGTCATACCCTATATCCGTCAGTGCAGATACATATTTTCCCCAGTCCACATCTCCTAACCCGGGAAGCTTCGGTGACATGAAGTCTAACGGGTATCCCATAATTCCTACCTGGTCTAAGCGGTCTTTGTAAACCTTGATATCCTTATAATGCACGTGGAAAATCTTGTCTTTAAACTCATAGATCGGTTTGATATAATCGATCATCTGCCATACAAAATGGGAAGGGTCATAATTGATACCCAGATTGTCATATGGCAGTATCTCAAACACTTTTCTCCAGACAGCCGGTGTTGTCATGAGGTTCTGTCCACCCGGCCACTGGTCCTGCCCGAATAACATCGGGCAATTTTCAATCGCAACTCTCACATGGTTTTCTTTGGCCAGTTCCATGACCGGCGGCCAGATTTCTTTTACGAGCTCCAGATTTTCTTCTACTGTTTTTGACTGGTCACGTCCGATAAACGTCGTAACCATATCAATTCCAAGCTTATGGCTGGCGGTAATTAATGTCTTCAGATGTTCCACCGCTGCTTTGCGTTTTTCTAAATCCGCATCCATCGTGTTCGGGTAGTATGCAAGTGATGAAATCTCCACGTTCTTCTCTTTGCAGTAATCCATCACATACTTTGCATAAGCATCATCTTCCATAACTTTATTCACATCAATATGGCTGACTCCCGCATACCTTCTCTCTGCTTTGCCAGCCGGCCAGCAGGCCGCTTCGACACACTCATATCCCAGTTCAGATGCCTGATCAATCATTTCCTCAAATGTTGACTGGTCTAAAATAGCTGATACAAACCCTAATTTCATTTTGCAGCCTCCACATTTTTCTTATTTCTTCTTTCTGATAATTCCTGTCTCATTTCATCCGCCTCTTTATCCGTCATCTTCCAAAGCAGCAATGCAAGTGCCGCGAGGAAATATAAGATTGCAGGGGCAAGATTTACAACGACATTAATTCCATTTTGAGTTGCCACGGTTTGTTCTGCATTTGCAACATATCCAAATGCTGCAAGTAAAAGTACACCCGCGCTCCCTCCGATCGCATTACCGACTTTGGTTGCCAGCCCGTAAGTTGCATATGCCGTACCATCAGTTCTTACACCTGTCTTATATTCCATATAATCTACAGAATCTGCAACCATTGAAAGAGATAACGGCATAGCGAAATTAAAAATACCAAACAGGCAGTGGCCGGCGATAATCAGCGGCATATTATCAAATGGGATGAAGTAAATAATAAGCAGGGCGATCCCATCTACGATTGCAGAAAGTATAAATATATTCCGCTTACCGAATTTCTTTGTCAGCATCGGGACAAACAGCGAACCGATAATACTGCCAATGGATGGAATCGTCATAATTACTGCAATCAGGGAATAAGAACCTAAACAATAGATTACATAGTAGGCCGTTACGGCAATCCTGCCCATATAAGCAGTCATAACAAGCAGCATAACTAAGGAAACAATCATCAGGTACTTATTTTTTACCAGATTGCCGACTGTATCTTTCATTGAGAATTTTGCCGGTTTTTCTGTCGGCATAATGACCTCTTTCGCTGTAAAGAATACAATCAGAAACAGAGGGATGGAAACAATGCCATATACCACTGCGGTCATCATATACCCATGACCATCTGCCACTTTTGCCCCTGCCTGGGAGAAATGTAACGCGAGTCCTGCCGTAGCTACATTTACAATTAACATACCGACATTCATTCCGATGTTTCTCGAAACATTCATTTTTGTTCTCTGTCCTGCATCCTCACTCATGACTGCCGGAAGTGCACCATATGGGATGTTAACTAATGTGTAAAGCATTCCGGCAATGATATATGTAACTGCCGCCCAGAGTATTCCTGCGGTTGATGTGCCGCTGAACGGGTTTGTAAATGTAAGTACCCCGAATACTGCAAGGACAGGGCAGCCGAATGCGATCCACGGCCTGAACCGACCAAACTTAGAACGTGAACGCTCTGCAATCGCCCCCATCATTGGATCATTAAATGCATCCCAGATACGTGCAGCCAGCATAATTGTGGAAATCACAACCGGTGCCAGTCCGACTACGTCTGTATAGAAAATAGTTAAATAAGAGCCTACGAATGTCCAGACAAACTGTGATGCCATATCTCCAAATCCATAACATATAACTGCCGCTTTTGTCGCCCTCTTCATCTCGTTCATTTCACTTTTCCTCTCTTACTGTTTCAGAATATTTCTCATCATCTGCTGATGGCGTTTCGTCATTAATAAGGCATTACCTGATTCATGGTCTTCATATTCGGAAACAATATATCCGCTAAAGTCTGATTCTTTAATGACCTTCATGATTTCCTGATAGGGAATGCTTGCCTCTTCCAGATTCTCATACAGGTAATGGAACTTACCGTGCATATGGAAACAATGCGGCATGATTTCCTTCAATCCTTCCAGTTCTGCTTTGCAGTCCTTCTTAAACTGCAGGAATGCGTACATTTCCTGAAGGATCGCGAGTTCTTTGTTCGTTGCCCCCGCTTCTGTCAGCTTTGCATGTGCCTCATCCATTGGTACGGCATCATATCTCATGTCTCTTGCCATCTCGAGTAGTTTTAAATCTGCTCCGTCTTTCAGTGCCTGATCCCAGTGTGGTTTGTTCGGTTTCGTTGCAAAGC
Source organism: Faecalicatena orotica (assembly GCF_003149245.1). Lineage (GTDB taxonomy): Bacteria > Bacillota > Clostridia > Lachnospirales > Lachnospiraceae > Faecalicatena_A > Faecalicatena_A orotica. Next base: position 322,979 of record NZ_QGDL01000003.1, read on the forward strand.
ATCCAAAATCCGGTACAAATCCGATATAACCAGACCCGCTCTTATCAATTGCTTCCCTGTACTGCATAATAACCGGTGTATTCGGTGTCTCCGGATTGTGAATCTCTATTCCTACTTTTACGCCGTATGCCTCTGCATAAGGTGCAATTCTTGCCAGTCCGTTCGGACTTAACAGATACTGCTGGCGGATGACCTTACATCCCATTTTATTTGCACTTCTGATATCCATGATCGCGCGCTCTACCATCTCGTCCTCGGTAAGCCTTCTGTCCGCTCTCATACCGCAGTCCATGTTGGCACCGTAGCACACTGCTTCAATATCGTAATTCTGGCAGATTGCCTTTATCTCTCCTAAAAACTGATCGCTGATATAAGGATAAGACGGAATCATCTGTGTTGCAACAATTTCAAATCCTTCCGCACCCATCTCTTTTGCTGTGCGGATGCAGTCTTCCATTGACATACTTCCTTCACAGTATTCTTTCGTAAAGGAATATAACGTAACTCCTAATTTTACATTTCCCACTTTTCTTTCCTCCCTACTTTATGTCCATGACTTTACACTCTGAACTGTCTATCGGCATGAATTCCGTCTCACTAATCGGCATATATGGTGAGCGGAAAATCATGTGGAAATCGACTTCATGGTTACCTGTTTCAAGACCGTCTTTTTGAAATACCCGGATCGTTGCCGGTTCTTTGATTCCCCAGAATTCAGATGTGGCTCCTTTTAACTGGTTAACACCAAATTCCTTACCGTGGAGGCAGAAAATAATATCCTCCTCTTTTACTTCTCTTCCATCAACCTTCAATGTCAATTCGTCAATAACTGAAAGGAAATGTCCTCTGTAATAGCTGAGCCGGATATCAAACTGATACCCCATCTTTTCCCCGTTGACATAAAAATTTTTCAGTGTACCGTCCCTTAGTACATCTGTGTAATTGACTCTCATTGCAATTGCCATTGTTTTCTCCTTTCCTTACGCTTTGTTTTTTTCTATCTGCTATTATCTTATCTTCTTTTTCTCTGCTTTGCTTTTCTCAGATTTTACAATATCCGGATTCTGTTGCAATATTTCTCGCTGCTGCTTTTTAGCTTGCAACATTTTTCTCGTTTTGTTGCATACCATTTTCCCATTTACATATCATAAAATAAATTAAAAAAGCAGCAAAAAAAAGCTTATGCTATATTATAAGCATAAACTTTTTGACTTCAGATTTAACGTTCTTTATATATGTGGAACAATGCAATCTCCTGATCTCTCATTTCTGTTGATAATGTCAGTGTATGGTCATTTGAACTTATAGTATACCGTTCCATATGTGGAATACTCATAGCCTGGATATATTTGATATCCGACCTGTCAAGGTTAACGGCACAGTCAAATTTCATCCACTCTGTAAGGACACACCCATATTCACTGTTTACCTGACGCTTCTTTACTATATAATTGCAGTCCCGTTCCAGCCGGGTCAGTTTTAATTCAAGTTCCATCTGCCCCGTGTCTTCGAATAATTCGGCAATTCTCATCAGATCAATGTCGTCTTCATTCTGAAGAAAATAATTGTAGCCAAACTCTTTGTAATTAAAACACAAAAGAATAAAACTGTTATCCTCTTTTTTAGTGAGGATATAGTTTTCCCCCTTACTGATCAATTCCTCCCCGAGAGAGTTTAAAAAGGAAAAAGCGTACCATACCGGCTTCTTTATATTATCCATTGTTATGATGCCGGCCCCGCCGTTGACAATTCCCCTCGTGTCATAATAACTGCTGATCCAGTCGGAGCCGACCCAAAAGCAGACCATATCAACTGAATCCCAGATTTCACTTATTTTTTTTACCAGATATGTACTACGGAAACAACTGTCATTCATGTAATTCCTGCTGGATAATGAACTATTCCATTCTGTGATGATTAGTTTACAGTCTTCTGCACTCTCTTCTTCCAGTATCTTTTTATAGGCAGCGATTTCATGCAGTTCCAGATTCTTTTCCTGATTCCTCTTATAGATATATTTTTTATCCTGCCGTACTTGTTCATAAGGGAACAATATAATGGATACATAATCCGGGATGCATCTTTCTTTTTTACAGTTCTTCAGAAATGACCGGAAAAACTCCCTGCCATCTCCTAATAATGCCGAATAGCCCCCGACACATGCATTCGGAAGTTCCTGTTTGATAATCTGGTAAAACAGTTTAAATGCTTCAATGTATTGGAAGTTTTCATCTTTATAGCATTGTACTTCCGTCTTCACAACATTATATGTCAGCTCGAATATCCACTGTTCCAGTTCTTCTTTTCCGTAGCGTTTCAGCAGATGGAGAATCAGATCCTTTACACTGGCACCCCAGATTCGTTTTGATTCAAATTCTATACATTCCTGCTCATAAAATAATGCGACTCCCTCACCCTTGATTACGGTATCCGGTCTGTTTCCAAAATCCAGAAAAACGTGAATATGATTCGATACAAGGAAATCAAATATCACATCTATCTGATTATAATTATAGTGTCCTGTTGTCTTTCCGTCTGTAATCATCAGTTTTTTCGAAAAGACATTCCATAGCCTTATGTGGGAAAATCCCAGCCCGTTTACTAATTCCAATGTCTGGAACTGGATATTCACCTCGGATAATCGGAAGACGGAACCGATATTTATTGTTTTGTTCCAGTTTTTCTTATAGGGAACACTCTCACTAACACGGATTTCTTCACATACCCTTTTTGCCGCATCCTTTCCCGACGCCTGAGTCTCCTTCAGAATTTTATCCTGCAGCCTTCTCACCGATTCCTCTTTTAACACTTCTTCCTCGCGCAACTGTTTCCTGTAATCGGTCGGGGATACCTGATATTTCTCACGGAACGCCTTATTTAACGCCGGTGCCCCTGAAAAGCCGCAGTCTACAGCGATCCGTGTCACATTTTCGTCTGTATACCTTAATTTTGACACGACATGTTTAAGGCGGACTTCTGTAACATATTCCGCGAAATAGACCCCCGTCTGCTTATGGAAGATGCGGGATAACGTCGACGTAGATACAAACAATTCCTCTGCTACTTTCGCAAGACTTATATGTACACTGTAATTCTGATTCACGAATTGAATGATCTTCTGAAGTTTGTAATCCACAGAATTTTCATTGTCAGCAAGACTCCTGCTGGCAGTCCAGAAGTTCTCGACCAGAATATCCAGTATCTGATATACCATACTGCTCTCATAACTTGTTGTCTTATGTGACTGTATTGTCCGCTGGTAAATCAGATTCTTCAGCGCATTCCTCAATTCATTGTAAGACCTTCTTGTATCGACGGCACTATTGCAGAAAAAGCGGCCTTTCAGGTCCCCCATTACCCCCAGCAGCATCTGATTCTCATAACACACTTCGCAGATGATCGCACGTCTGGCAGACAGTCTGCATTTTGCAGTGCCACATTGGACAAGGATCACGTCTTCCTTTTCTAAGAGATACTTCGTTTCGTCAATCTCCACACAAAGTTCCCCGTCAATAACATAAAACAGCCTTGCATCGTACTGAAACTGAAATTCTTCCTCTATATGCTCGAAAATGCTGATTTGAAAACCTCTTTCGTTCAATGTATTAATCCCTCATCATGTCTTTCACTTGATGATTGTATCATAACATTTTTAGCTCTGGTCTTTCAAGTATATCAAAATATGTTCTGTTTATATGAAGAAGGGGGATACTGTACACTACAGCCTATCACTGCACTGATAGGCTGAGAGTAATAACGTAAAGCAACTGTACAAATGATATACAAAATTGGTTATTTTTTACTGTTTTTCATCTTCCTGTAGACATAATCTCCTGCACCTTGAATTACCTCGACAAAAATCACCAGAATAAAGGCTATCACATACATCACTTCATAATTAAAGCTCTGGTAACCATATGTAATTGCCGTAGCTCCGATACCGCCCGCTCCCATAGTTCCTGCCATTGCGGTAGACCCAAGAATGGCAACAGTCGCAACGATAATTCCTGAAACAATTGCCGGCGCGGCTTCTGAAAGAATGACACCACATACAAGCCGGATATCTGAAATACCAAAAGATTTCATTGCCTCGATTAATGACGGGTCGACTTCCTGCATAGCACTTTCGATTAACCTTGCTATAAAGGCAGTGGCCGATATCGTCAGAGGTACAATGGCCGCCTTTACACCTATGGACGTACCCATAATGCTTTTTGTAAATGGGAGGAAGAATACCATTAAAATAACAAAGGGGAAGGACCTTATTACATTTACAAGAAATGCAGTGATCTTATAGATAATCCGATTAGGATGCATTCCATTTTTATTCGTCACTACCAGTATAATTGCTACAAGCGCCCCTAATACTGTCCCTAAAATGGTCGTTATAATCACCATTTGAAATGTTGCCTCAAATGCCGGAAACATAATCATCTTCCAAAAATTTTCTGCGTTTTCTCCAAATAAAGTTGACATGCTACGACCTCCCGCTTAATTCATGCCAGACTGCATGTTCATGATTAAGGAATTTTCTTACGTCAGGGGCATCTTCATTTTTTATATTTATGATAAAGTCTCCCAGATTTTCCCCTCTGTAACTTTCCATTTTCCCGCCGCATACCGTGTATTCAACCTGCAGTTCTTTTGCAATACGGCTTAATATCTTTCCTGAGTCATCATTTTTTCTCAGCATTATCTGGATATTAACACCCTCGGGAAGACTTGTAATTTCCTCATTTCCAAGAAATCTTCTGAATGCCTCAGGCTGCTTTAAAAACAATTCCTGAACATCTCCCGACTCAACTATTTTCCCGTTTTCCAGTAAGGAAACCTTCTGGCATACACTGCGGACTACCTCCATCTGGTGCGTCACCATAATTATCGTGATTCCCAGCTTTTCATTAATATCTTTCAGTAAATCTAGAATCGATTTTGTTGTAACCGGATCCAGTGCAGATGTCGCCTCATCGCTTAATAAAATTTCCGGGTTCATAGACAGGGCTCTTGCTATTGCCGCCCTTTGCTTCTGCCCTCCGGACAAGGTGTCAGGTTTTTGTTCAAGTTTATCTGTAATACCTACAATCCCAGCCAGTTCTTTTACTCTTTTTTCTATATCATCTTTGCCGTATTTCCAGCATTTCATTGGGTAAGCAATATTTTCATATACCGTTTTTCTGCTAAGCATTGGGAAGTCCTGAAATATCATGCCTATATTTTTGCGGTATAATCTCAGCTCTTTTTTATTTAAGCCTTTAATCTCTATTCCATTCACAAGGAGCTTTCCTGCAGAATAGGTTTCCAGTCCATTGATACATCTAAGAAGAGTTGACTTTCCTGCACCGCTTTTACCTACGAGGCCATAGATTTCATGATCCATGATATTTAAACTGATATTCTTCAAGACTTCAAGCTCACCAAATGTTTTCTGTAAGTTAGTTATTTCTATCATATTTCGGATTCTCTCTGCATCGTTTATTCTACAGGCTCAAATCCTGACGAAGCAGGTACATTTGCCTTTGCTTCAGCGGAAGTATATGCCTTCATAATATCTTTTACCCAGTCTGCATTTTCATTTTCCTTCATCACACAGATTCCCTCTGCCAGACTATTATCTACAAATTTTTGAATCAGATTCTCAGTCGGATCCACCCCTGCTTCGGCCATTGTGTTAGAAGTCCCCATCAGACAGGCATATTCATCCATGTTCTTATATTTCACGTGATCCCCCTGGATAAACTCATAATTGTGTGGGTTTTCTGCAATATCGGCAATTGTAAAAAATTCTCCGGAGGATGGCTCTTCTCTTAATTTAATTACCCCTGCTGCCTGAAGCTGCTTAAGCTGTTCACTTATGTTAGAAGCATCTTCAGCAATTCCCACTTTCCCGCCATCTGGAAGCTCTTCCGGTGAGTCTGCTTTTACTGAATACAGACCCGAATAATAGTTATAAAGCTTTGGTGAAAGCATTACGATATCTGTGCCATTAGAATCATTATAATTCTCCATATATGGTTCATGCTGATATAAATTGGCATCAACACTTCCATCTGCCAATGCACTGTTCGGCAGCACGTAATCGTTAAATACTTTGATTTCTACTTCATAACCTAATCCTTCAAGTTCTTCCTTCCCTGACTCTGCCAGATCTTTTGATACAGAGCTTGTACCTATAATAATCTTTTCCTTTTTCCCCGGAGAATTTTCAGAATCCTCTTTTTTATTACCACATCCAAATAACATGAATACCGCCAGCACGGCACATAAAATAACAGCTACATTTTTATGTTTCATTTCTCCACCCTTTTTCTTTCGTCTTTTTTATTCTATTCCTTTTGGCATTCTCCCTATTTTTGCCCCTCTCCCATATTTCCGGGCAGCATAAATGAATGCATCGACATTTTCTCTTGGAGTCCCAATCGGAACCTGACATCCTGTTCCCAGTTGATACCCCTTTGGACTGTCCGCACATTTTTTAATACATTCTTTACAGGCAGCAACTACTTCGTCAATTGTGCCCTCCTTCATAACATCGACCGGCGGGACATTTCCAATCAACATTACTTTATTCCCGAGTACCTCTCTTGTTTCCTTAATATCTTCACAGTTGTCTACGCTGAAAGCGGCAATATCCATGTCTCCCAGATTTCCCCATATTGGTTTTGTCTTACCACAGATATGAATTGACGGTTTCATCCCTGTAATTTTTTCCATTCCTTCGACCAGCCGGTTTAGATATGGGATGGAAAACTCATCAAACTGTTTCTTGCTCAGAATATCCATGCAGGTTACCGGGTCTGAAATCATAGCCGGAGATGGTCCAAATTCATTGCAGAATACCTCCAGCCATTTAAGCGAACAGTCTACCGTAAAGTCTAAAAGTCTTTTCAGAAGTTCAGGATTTTTCCTTGTGTCCCTTAGCAGGCCTTCCACCGGTCGGATTGCCGCTGCCGTAGATACCGGACCTGCTACACTTGTACCGATTGAGGTATCCGGGAAAATTTCTTTCAGCCTCCTGCCCCTCTCTATCAAAGGCGTCAGAACCGGATTATGATATGGATCCGGAATCTCCATTTTTTCAAGCTTTCCATAGTCTGTAAGCACATGGCTGGCAATATGGTCAATTCCATGCTCCGGAATTGAAAGTTCAGACCCGAGTGCGGCACCGATTGTCCTTAAACCCAGTCCTACCCCGATCCCTTCCATACCAAATTCCGCTTTTTTCCTGCGTATAATCTCTGCTGCAATCTCTGGGTCGTTATCCAACTGACTTGTCGTAAATCCAAATATATCAGCCATTGCAGGCTCATCACCCAGAAGTCCATAAGGGAGGACATCCACTTCTTCTCCTGCCATATATGCCTTCATTCGTTCTGACGGCGTCATTTCTTCCTTTTGCTCTTCCATCAAATGACGCAGTTCTATATAATCCATTTTCCACCTCCGCATTAGCCTGTACTGAACAATTACCTATATTCCACTATCCCCCTTGGCATCTTCCCGATCCGCGCCCCTTTCCCATACTTTCTGGCTGCATAGATAAACGCCTCTACATTCGCCTTCGGGGTCCCGATGGGCAGCTGGCACCCAGTATTCAGTATGAAACCTGCCGGGCTGTCTGCACATTTTTCCAGACACTCTCTGCAGGATGCTATGACTTCATCAATCGTCCCTTCTTTCATAACATCCACCGGGGGCACATTTCCCGCGATCCGCATTCTGTCTCCCACAGCCTCTTTTGCCTCGGAAAGGTCTTCACAGTTATCGATGCTGAAAGAAAAGAGGCCTGCATCTGCCAGATCCTTCCAAATAGGACTTGTCTTTCCACAGATATGTGCCCCGGGCCTTGAACCCATAATGCTTTCGGTCCCATCGATTAATTTCTTTATGTAAGGCAGGGAATATTCATCAAACTGCTTTTTACTGATGACATCCATGCAGGTCACAGGATCCGAAAAATTAGTCCCAACCGGACCGAACTCATGATAAAATGCCTCGAACCATTTCAGGGAACACTCCACCGTGAGATTTAGTAATTTGTGAAGCATCTCCGGGTTCTTCCTTGTATCTTTTAGTACCATTTCCACAGGCCGGACGGCAATTGCAGTAGACATTGGCCCTGCTACACTTGTTGTCATACTAATATCCGGGAAACGGTCTTTCAGGCGTTTGGCGCTTTCGAGAATGGGTGCCAGCACGGGATTCTTATATGGGTCTGTCACCTCTAATTTATCAAAATCTGCATAATCTTTTAGCACATGCTCTTCTACATAATCAATGCCGTGTTCCGGTGCGCAGAGCTTTGACCCTAGCGCCCCGCCGATGGTTTTAAGTCCAAGACCGACATTAAAACTGTCCAGCCCGAATTCCTTCTTCCTTCTTAAGATGACCTCACTTTTTACTTCGAAGTCTTTCGCAAACTGTGTTGTAGTAAACCCGAATATGTCTGCCATCGCAGGATCTGGTGCCTGGAGAGTATATGGAATATAATCCACCTCTTCCCCCGCATTATAGGCTTTCATTCTTTCCGCTGCAGTCATTTCATCCTTCTGGTCTTTCATCAACCTTCTCAGTTCTTCATAATCCATATCTGTTTCCTCTCAAATCACCGGAAAAATCATACTTTCCGCGAATATTCTTTCATAGTTATCTGTTTCTGCCAGTTCCATATATTCCATCCGCTCTGCCAGTTCTTCCATCTCATGTTTCACTTGTTCCGATAAAAGAGTCATACAGGCACCCGTTTTCGAAGAATTGCCGACATACACAAGCCGGTCCCTGACAGCCTCCGGCAGGATTCCTGCCCCTGTTAAAGAATCTGCCGGAAGATGTGCGCCAAACTGTCCTGCAATCATCACTTTGTCCAAATCTTCCATATTGATCCGGGCTTTTGCAAGAAGCGCTTTGAATCCTGAGAGGATCGCCCCTTTTGCCAGCTGTACCTGTCTGACATCCCCCTGGGTGACAAGGAGTTCCGGTTGTTTTTGAAGTACAAACTCCCGCTTTGTCCCGTCCATGCGTATCATTTCAGAGCGGTAATCATCTTCGTCCAGTTTTTCCTTTTTTATAAAGACGCCTGTCTTTTTGACAATTCCGGTCTTCAGAAGTTCTTTCACCACCGACAGGATTCCACTTCCGCACAGGCCTGCCGCTTCCTGACCGCCAATCGTCTTCAGCAGGATTCCCTCTTCTGTGATCCTTACCTCTTCCACAGCTCCTTCCGCGGCCCTCATCCCAGAGCTGATATTCATCCCCTCCAGCGCCGGACCCGCAGCACAAGAACAGCACAGGAGCCTTCCATTACCTGCAAGCACAATTTCCCCATTGGTCCCGATATCAATAAACAGGACATTTCCTTTTTCTTTCTGAAGCTGGCAGACATAGGTTCCTGCCACAATGTCTGCCCCTATATAAGCAGAGACTTGAGGCAGACAGTACAGTGTGGCATCCTCCGGCAATTCTAGTCCGATTTCCCGTGCCATCAGTCTTCTGGCGTTCACAAATTCCGGCTTATATGGAGCCCTTCCGATGGACCTTGCATCCACTCCCAGAAGCATATGCATCATCGTACAGTTGGCAGCTACATCAATCTCTTTTATCTTCTCTTTCTCAACAGCCGCTTTCTGACAGACTTCATCAATCATAGCATTCAGGGAATCGACAATTGCCTTCTGCAGTTCCCCGATTCCGCTGTCAGGGTGGTTATATTCATAAGTAATTCTTGTCAGGACATCCAGTCCAAAATGCTTCTGTGCATTAATCATGGAAGCGTTGGCAACCTCTTCTCCTGCCGCAAGGTCTACCAGTGCCGTCACTACTGTTGTGGTTCCTATGTCAACTGCAAGCCCATATCCGGATGCAAATGTATCTCTCTGGAAATCCGGCATAAAACCGTGTGTCAGAACCTTATGGCTGCGTTCTTTTTGAAGAAGTTCCGCCTCTGCTTCCCCATGTACCTCTGTCATGCAGGACAGGCGGATTCCTGTCTGAACCTCTTCCGGCTTCAACAGCTTCTTTTCCGTCTCTGACATCGGGGAGAAGCTGCCGCCAAGTATCCTGACCCTGCATTTCCCGCAGATTCCTGTCCCGTTACACGGGTTATCTACAAAGACACCCGCATCCAGAAGAACTTTGAGAAGGTTTGCCCCCTCGGCACAGCAGATTCTCCTTCCGGTCTGTTTGATGGTGACTGACGCCATATTATGCATCCTCCTTCAGACATTCAAGAATTGCCTGTACATTTGCAAGCGGGGATTTCATTCCCAGCCCACAGGCCGGTGAGATAATGTCAGACCCGCTGTTAACGCATCCTCTGGTCAGCATCTTTACACGGTCCGGATCACCGAATTCCAGAGCATAAGTGCTTACATTCCCCATCAGGACCCGTTCCTTTAAATGCTCTTTCGCCTCTTTCATAGATACGACCGAGTCAAAGCTTAATGCGCTGCTTCTGACTTCATTAACCTCTTTATAAACAGTGCTCATCTGTCCGCATATATGGACAATAGTCCCCATCTTTTCTTCCTGCAGGGCATCCAGCAGTTTATTAATATATGTTACGGCAAATTCCCGAAAATATTTTGGTCCCAGAATCTCTCCGGTTCCGCTTGGGTCAGAAATCGCAATCACATCGGCTCCGGCCTCAATCTGGGCCCGCCCGAACACAATCAGCTGATCCGTAATAAATTCCATATATTCATGGGCCTCTTTGTTCTTCCTGCGCAACTCTTTATAGAAAACCACCGGTTCCATGACCGATCCTGCCGTACTGACTGGTCCCGTCAGATTCCCTACAACAGGGACCTCACCAGTTCCATTTTTTAAGATATGTATTGCGTCCAGAACTACTTTTGCCCTTCCCCCTTTTAGATTCACCGGTCTCAGCTTTTTCCAGTCGCACACACTTTCAATGGCATATTCTGTGACATGGGGCTCATAGACCTCAGAACCCATACTGACCTTTGCCCCCATCTCCTCTGCCTCCACCGTCATACAGAAAGGAACGCCGTAATTCTCAAAACATCCTTTTTCATAAACAGCTCTTGCAAGAGCCGCCATTTGACCTGCATCGCTATGGGCACGGGGCAGATAGACTGAAATCTCATCCATCAGCTGGGCCGTGACCATATTCATCATGCCGCCCGGGCAGATACAGGGCGGCCGGTCCGGCTTCCCGCCGCTTAACGCGCATTGTAACCGTTCTTTTGGAGTCAACATCTCACGCCCCCTATGCGATACTTAATAATCTTTTTGCCAGTTTTACAGCCTCAACCGCATTCTGGGAGTATCCGTCAGCACCTATTTTATCTGCATATTTCTGGGAAATCGGACCTCCTCCGATCATCACTTTTACTTTGTCACGAAGCTGTTCCTCCTCCAAGAGGTGGATCACGGTCTCCATTCCACCCATAGTAGTCGTCATCAGCGTGGACATGCATATAAGTTCTGCATTCTGCTCTCTGGCGGTATCCACAAATTTCTGCAGCGGTACATCTCTCCCGAGGTCTATCATGTCAAAGCCTGCCGTTTCCATCATGATTTTGACAAGATTCTTGCCGATGTCATGTGTATCACCTTCCACAACGCCAATGACACCTTTCTTCTTAGCCTCGCCCTCTTCCGGCAGATGAGGTCTTAAGACATCAAGCCCTGCATACATTGCATCAGAACAGAGAAGTACATCTGTCACAAAATATTCTTCATCCTCGTAAAGCTGGCTTGCTTTGTTCATACCCTCCACGAGCCCATGCATGATCCCGTCAAATGCCGGATATCCCGCTTCAAGATATTCCCGGGCAGTTTCTTCTGCCTCCTCTTCCTCCATTTCAACAACACACTCTGCCAGTTTTGCTAATAATTCTTCTTTTGATTTTGCCATCTTCTTTTCCTCCGCCTTTTATAAGAGTTTTACCTCTTTTATTTTTCCATTTTCCAATGTATAATGGACATTTTTAATACACATCTGACCCACAAGATCCACTTTCCCGATGACCTCTGCACAGGCCTTCCCGTATTCCATAGGACCCGTCAGTGAAACATCTGACAATACTGCTTTTCCTGTTCCAAGCAGGGCGAAAGTCGTCTTCGGACAGAGCAGAAGAAGTGTTTCTTTCCCCAGTTCCGCCCTCGCTTTCTTTAGAAATTCATATGTAAAATCCTCCACGACCTGACCGGCCATCTTCGGTCCAAGGATGTTTACCCCTCCTGATGAATCCGCATAACTTATCATATCTGCCCCATAATCTTGTGCTTCCTTCATAAACTTTAAGATTTCATTACCAAGTTTCCAGAAGACTTCCTTCATCAGCTCCGGTTTTTTCCGCATTCCTTTGAAGACATATCTGGCATCAATCAATACATTCAGTATCGTAAAAGGCCCTGACACCTGAAGCACAACGTGTTCTCCCTGCTCCCTAAGAGCCTTACAGACAAGAAGAACCTCATGGATTCTCCCCTGTGAAAAATCAATTTCCGGAAGCTTAAGCAATTCCTCCGGCGAATTGCAGATGTATTCCTTCGCCCTCGGCCCTGTCTTGTCATTACCGTAATTGATGATTCCCCCCAACGCTTCTGCCTCTACGGTATGGCAGAAAGGAAGCTCACAAAAAGATGCCCCGTCATGCTCTTTCAGAGCTTTAGACAAACGGGACATCGTCTCCTGGTGCATGTAAGCGTCAGGGAATTCCAAGCCCAGCCCCCCGGTAACTTCTGAACTAATACCTGCTGAATTATCATATGTACATTCAAAATCCTTGATTTCGCCCATTTCTTATTCCTCCCTTGTCATTTTTCTTTTACACCCGTCAGCCGATGCAGGATATTTGATATCTCTGTTTTTAAACAGAACACGCAGCGCCCTTTTATTCAGCCCGCATCCAATGATGATGATCCTATTCTTTTGTGGATGCCCGGTGCCTTTCCAGCTGTATGGCTCATACCCGCTGGCTGACGGTGTATAATCAAAATGAACCTGCCTGCCATCCTTCAGGCTGACGATTCCCTTGGCCCTCAGCACCTTTCCGTATCCTTCTTTTTTTACTTCCTTCAAAATCCCCTCAAGTTCTTCTTCCGTCATATCCTCAGAGTTTTTAATTGCTACGCTGGTAAAAACCCGGTCTGCCGGCAGGACGTCTGCAGCGATTTCATTTGGACTGTCCCCATAATCTTCTGTCATGCGGATAAGTTCTTCAAGCGCCTCATCCTCCATCTTCCGGAAGTCCCCTTCATACAGAATTGCATGCGGATTAAATTCTTTCAGGCACTCCGTCTGGGTTCTTTTTTCTTCCGCTGTCAGTTCATGCACATGACTGAGGAAGATCAGTCTTGCATGCCGGATCTGATCCAAATAAAACGCTCCGAAACAATCTGCATATTCGTCCAAAGTAGTAATATCTACTATCGTAATCAGTTTTGTAACTTTAAGGCTGACACCGTCTTTCTCCCCTGCCTTGTTACAGGCTTTTATAATATCTGAAAGCCTGCCTGCACCGGACGGTTCAATGATAATCCGGTCCGGATGAAACGTCTCTGCAATCTCCCCGATCGCGCTTCTGAAGTCAAGTGCAAGGCTGCAGCAGATACATCCGGCGTAAATCTCACGAACAGGGATGCCTTCATGCCTGATCAACTCCCCGTCCAGCCCGGTCTCCCCGAATTCATTCTCAATAACTACGGTACGCCCCCCGAGAAGAGGGATGTACTTGTTCAGGAAGGTCGTTTTTCCTGCTCCTAAAAATCCCATTCATATATAGCAGGTCTCCTGACTCGATTTCTTCCTCCTGTCCCGCCTTCCCCAGCTATAGCATTACAGGTGGCCTGAGGGACAGTCGTCCATCACACAGTAGAGCGGGCTGTTCTGGATTTTCACCAGATTCCCTTTTCAGTGCTTACGCATCACTATATACGTTACTGTACATAGTGTATCATAAACAAAATCAGCCGCCTAATTGGTATTTATAATATGAATATAGATATTTTTAATATGATGTTCACAAATCTGTATTTTCCTTTTATTCCTTTCCATCTTCTATTACTTCTATTTTACAAGAATGCTTTTTCCCTTCTTTGTCATAGCTGATTCCTACAGCCAGAATCCTTCCCGTATACCTTTGGGGCTCCCCTATTTTCCCCCTAAAGCGCAAGGCATATTTCCTGTCTTTAATCTGCTGTATAGCAGCTTCCGGCGTGGCTCCAACTTTCAGCTCCAATATAATACAGTCAGCGTTTTTGTCAGTTTCTGGATAAAAAATGAAGTCGGCATATCCTATGCCAGCCTTATCCTCCCGTTCTATCCGATAGTTGTCCCGGGCAGCAAGATAAACAAGGTTTACAACTGCTGTCAGTTCCGCTTCACTGTTATAGCTAAGAAGAGGAACCTCTGTATCATGTGCAAGTTCCAGAATCTCCACCATTGTTTCTGTATCACCTGTAAGTGTTGCCTGAAGCATACGTCTTGACTCTTTTGCCAATCGGTATATATATCCCAGGGACGGCTCTTTCTGAAGCATTATTGTAAACTTATCAAGCAACTCCCGATTTGGAATAGAAACTTTTCCGTTCTCATAGGTCAGGAAACCATATACGACCATTGCAGAAAAAATTTCTTCCCTTGTCTGAAGATTCATAGCTGTTGCCGCATATTCCCAAACCTTTACCGGAACAGCTATTCCTGCAATCATTAGTGCCAAATCATCACGAACTGCAGCAACATTGTGTTCAATATAATAAAATATTTCATCGTATGGCCCGGAACTGGTCCAGTAATTTCCAAAGTTATTATTTTTTAAAGAAGTAACCACAGAACGCGGATTATATATCCGTCTGCCGGATTTTGTGTGATATCCGTCATACCAACTTTTCATTCCTTCCCTAGTCAGGTGCTTAGGCTTTATCGCAGAATTCTCGTATCGCTCAAACAGCATGTCCGTTTCTTCCTCTGTAAATCCGAAATATTGCGAGTATTTTTCTTCGGAAGCCATCGTATACTCTACAAACATATTTAACTCCGAACCGCTGGAATACTTTGCAATAGGCAAAATTCCAGTTATATATGCCAAAAGCACATATGGGCGGTCTTTCAGGAGATTCCGCAAAAACAGAAGATAATTTTTCTTATCCTCTTCTGATGCAAAGGACTGATGGAAAATGAAATCCCATTCATCCAGCACGAAAATAAACCGTGCCGTGTCATCTGCTGCCAGAATATTCAGCAGGGCTGAGGCAACAGATGTTTCCCCCTTCATATTAACATCAGGATAAGCCGCCTTAAGGTCTGCAAGCAGCTGTTTCTCAATCCGTCCGATGTAATCGTCATAAGAATGGCAGGGCTGCATTAAATCGTTAAATGGAATATGGATGACAGGGTATTGATTCTGATATCTTCTATAACTTTCATCCTTCGCAATTTTAAGGGAATTAAATATATCCGATGAATCGTTCATCTTATTAAAAAATGTATCAATCATATTTGCCATCACTGTTTTCCCAAATCGGCGCGGCCGGGTAATGCAGATATACTCTCCTCCATTATCCACCAACGGGAACAATTCGCTTAACATTAACGATTTATCTACGAAATATGGCCTCTTTGTTTCATTTTGAAATAAGATATACGCAGTCTTACTGTCAAGATACATACCCATCGTTCAACCCCCTAATATCAATGCAAACCTTTTGCAACTCAATGTCTCTTGCTATATTATATCAGATATATTTTCTGAATCATACCTCGACTTTTCGACATCCATCATCTCCAGTAATATCGTTTTTCCAGTTGCGCTGTCTCCTCGTATGATAGTGATATTTCTTTGTATCGTCAACTCGTAAGCGACTCTGTTATCCCTGAGCTTAATTACATGCTTCCCTCTCATTTACTCACTCTCCAAATCAAAAACAGCATCTAACAATTCTCTCATATTATAACTATGGCGATTATCATTTAACATAACAGCTTCAAAATCATCTTCACCAAAATCCATATTATGCTGGAGACATATTGTTAAATCCTGCTTTTCTGCGATTTTCAAAATCCATTTTGCACAATTATCCCCGCAATTAGTGGCATTAAAAATATGCTTTTTATCTTTGTACATCAAAATCAAAGTCTTTGTCCCGCCAGACAGGTCCTTTGGTCCGATAGGGCCCCAAACAGGACATTCAATCAAACGCGGTCCGATGACTTTTGATCTGTCTACATCAGATATTATACTTTTCACAAAATCATCATTGAGCCATTCATCCTCATAAGTATTATTAAAATATACATCGCTCCGGTTAATAACATCTTCTTTATCACCATAATATATATAACATGCTTAAATTCCTTTCCTGCCACCCATATTGCGAAATTTATAAACTGTGTTTATTATAAACATATTTATCACCATAATCAATAGATATAGTTCTACAGGATTCCCCTCCTGATGCGCACTAGTTACTGTTCACGCCCTGCGGGCGCGCACAGTAACGGCATCTGCCCATTAAAAGTCGCCTGCGGCGAGGGGTGCTATGCGCCAGTGGCGCATGTTCAGCACGGACCGCAGCGGAGCGTAGACCAGATGCCCCGAAATCATCACTTTATTGGCCCCGATGCCGTGCAGCTAGGTGCACGGCACGGTGTGAACAGTAACGCGCACTATACTTAAATTCCTCAAACCACCCGCAGCACCCCTTCTCCGCGAACAGTCCCACATAGCACCCTGTAAAGGTCATCGGCATACACTCTGTGGACATCAGCTGTGTTCGTCCTGTTCCAGCCAGCGAAAGGCTTCTTTCATCACTCCCGGCAAAAAAGCGGTATTCCAGCTTATCGGACTCCACCCTGAGAAAAATACTCCCATGCCCGCTTAAATACAACGGTTCACTTTCTGTCTGCATATCTCCCACTCTTTTCCTGAGTATGACACACCTATTCCCGTTTCTTTTTGTAACTGCGAGATCATAATGGTGCTCGTTTGTATGAAAAATAGTGAGACCTGCATTCTCATATTCACTCTGTGGGTTACAGTCAACCCATACTTCAGCCCTCATACAGAAATGCTGCTGCCGCCTTCCTACGAATGTGGGGGATGCAGTGTCACTGAGAACAGCCTCCCCTCCGATAAGTTTGAGACACCCTGGCCTTTCCGTAAAACTATACATACTCATATCCGGGTTTCTCAGGTAGTTCCACGCTTTCGGAAGACCTGACGGATGAAAAGTATCGTCATCCTCTTTTACTTTATAATCCTTTGCCGGAAGTGACATCACTTCCATCTCTTTCGAAATCCTGCGTCCCTGATTGACCACTGGCCAGCCTTCTTCGTTCCATGTCACCGGGGCCAGCATGGTTTCTCTTCCCAAATGGTGGAGCATATACTGGCTTGTTCTAATCCCGTGAAAGACCATCCAGTATTCTCCGTCTGCAGTATCTGTTATGTCGCCATGCCCGACCGCCTGAAAGTGATGGAGCATTGTATCGCGGTGGGTCAGGATCGGATTGTCTGGACAGCTTTCGAACGGGCCCCACGGTGAAGCCGCCCTTGCGATGGTCACCATATGCCCATATTCGGTTCCCCCTTCGGCGTCCAGCAGGTAATACCACCCATCTTTCCGGAACATATGCGGCCCCTCCGGATATTTACCGCCGCTGCCCTCCCATATGATTTTTGTCCCTGTAAGCATCCTGCCGGTCCGGATATCAATCTGGCATTGTCCGATCGCCTGACCATCAGGGAGGTCATAGGTACTGGACAAATATACACATCCATCAGTATCAAAAAACAACGACGGGTCGATTCCACCCTGACCAACCCAGACTGGATCGGACCACTCCCCTTCAATGTCATCCGTCCATACGAAGAAGTTCCCGCCATAACTGTAGTTCGTTGCTGAAACATAAAACCTCCCATTATGAAGCCGGATTGTGGGTGCCCATATCCCGCCCGACGCTGGACAATTTTCCAGCATTGCCTGTGATTTTCTTGTCAGTACGTGCCCGATCTGCTCCCAGTGTACAAGGTCACGACTGTGGAACAGGGGGATTCCCGGGAAAAACTCAAAAGAACTGTTTACAAGATAATAATCTTCACCGCTCCTGCATACGCTCGGATCGGGGTAAAATCCCGGAATCACCGGGTTTTGATAATGAACCATATCTATCCTCCTCACACACGAATCCAGACCTGCATTTCACCGGGGGTTCTGTTTCCCCACACAAAGTACGGCACGGCAATGATATCTGTTTCTTTCTCTCGTAATACATACGGGCGGTACAACTCCCCTTCCCAGTTCTCCTCCAGTGTCCTGTAACCTTTAGCCATAACCACGGGTATGCCGCCGGGAAGTCCGATACCTCTGACCGTCTTAAGCCTGCTTTTCGCATCCAGTCTTATGGCTGAAAGGTTTTCCCCGTTGTCTTCCTGTTCCAGACAATATACAACCGGTCCTTTTTGAATCGCAGCTTTCCCCGCATCCGCCCTGACTTTCGGATTTGCCTGTATCAATTTTGCCGGCATAGAAAGAAACAGCCGGATTTCCCCTCCTTTTGCAACTGCTTTTTCAAGATACGCATATCCCTTTTCCATCCTGTATGCGACTGTTTTCCCATCCGACTGTATCTCGAAGCTCTCACACCAGCCCGGTATACGCAGGGCAATCTGGCAGGCACAGTCTGGTACTGAATGAACTGTTATTTTGATTTCTTCTTCCCACGGGTAATTGCCCTCCTGACGTATCTTATATTCTCCGGAATCTGTTTTTACACCGGCTTCCCCTGCTATATAGAGATGTACAAACAGGGTATCTCTGCCATAAGAATAGATATATTGTCCGAGTGATGTCAGGAGTCTGGCAATATTGGGCGGGCAGCACGCACATCCGAACCATGTCTGGCGGACAGGCTTTACGTGCCTGCGGTCCGGATTCTTTTCATTCGCTTCCGGCCAGACTTCCAGAGGGTTTACATAAAAAAAGTGTTTCCCGTCACGTGACATGGAACCTAAAATTACGTTATACAATATTCTTTCGATGACATCCCCATAGTTTCCGTCCATATCTGTCTTCTGCATCCGATGTGCAAAAAATATCAATCCGACAGATGCGCAAGTCTCTGCGTATGCAGTCTCATTCGGGAGGTCATAGTCAAAAGTAAATGCTTCCCCGGTATGGGTAGAACCTGCCGCCCCTGTAATATACATCTGACGGTTCACGACATTTTCCCAGAGATGCCTGCAGGAAAGGAACATCTCTTTATCTTCCGTTATTCTCGCAACATCTGCCATCGCAGCATACATATACATTGCCCTCACAGCATGGCCCACGGCATGTTTCTGGCTGAACACAGGCATATGGGACTGGTTGTAGGAAAGGTCCGGAGGATCTGAGGGCAGCCCCGTTTTAAAGGTGCTTTTATTTCTCGTCCCCTCCCATTCCTGTACAAAATAATTGGGTTCCTTCCCCCGCTCTTCCAGAAAGTAACGGCTAAGACTGATATATTTCTCATTTCCTGTCACTTCATACAGCTTAACCAGTGCCAGTTCTATTTCCTGATGTCCCGGATAACCTTTTGGCATACTGGGTGCTGGTCCGAACTTTTCTGCGATATTGTCCGCACACCGGCACATCACATCAAGCAGTTTTCTTTTTCCCGTTGCTTTATAGTAGGCGGCTGCTGCCTCTATCATATGTCCGGCACAATACATTTCATGGCACTCATAAAGGTTCGTCCATTCCTGTTCCTTCCGGCCGATCGAAAAATACGTATCTAGATAACCGTCTTCCTGCTGTGCCTGTGCTATGACATCTATAATTTCATCTATCACATTCTCCAGCTCCGGTTCTGCTTCACCTTCCAGACTGTATGCCGCGGCTTCCAGCCACTTTGCCAGATCACTGTCCTGAAAGACTTCCCCATAAAACTCGCCTTCCTCCAGCCCTGCCGCGATTCTAAAATTCTGTATGGCATGGCTTAACTCTACCCCCGGCATCCTGTCATTTAATATTTCCCATTGATATGGGAGCATTGTATCCTTCACCAGCTCTATATAATGTGACCAGAAATCATCCCTGATCCCCACATCACGGATTTCCGGCGCCCTGTAGACTTCCGTTATTCCCATATTTCTTCTCCTCTTTATAAAATTTTATCCCGGAGCCGTCAGGTTCCGGGATATTATATTCCAATACAGCTAAATCATCCTGAAATCCAGTTTCACTGCCGCATCCTTCTTAAGTTCTAATTCAAATTTACTGCCGCATTCCCCGTACACGTTACCATCTATCCTTAATTCTTTATATCCCAGAGGGAAGGAAAACTCTATCGTCTGATTTTTCATGGATGAGATTGTAGCAGACGCCTGTCCGCTCTCCAAATCCCACCCCATTTCCTCAATCTTGGCAAATGTATACAGCCAGACCCCGTGCAGGCTTCCCTTACTCAAATCTTTCGGCACTGCCGACAGCAGTTTAATAAATCCCTTGTCTGAATACACCAGCATTTCCAGAATCATGGCCGGCATTGCGCCCAGCAGGTCCGGGCAGAATACCCGGTACGGGTAATGCACAGTATTCAGTGTCCGGGTTACATACCCATGCTCCATCAAAGTCCTGAAATTATGCATTGCATCCGGGAGATCCCCCAGTCTTACGGCTGTAAAATATCTGTGGATAACTCCATGTGCAGAATCATCCTGATGGCCGCGCTTCCTGTTTGAAAGTATAAATGGTTTGACGAGCTTTGGTGTTTTTTCCGGTGAAATTGCCCGTCCCGGCCAGATATCATAATGATGGGATACATGTCTGTGGTCATAATTCTCCCCAGAATATTTAAAGGACCACTCCTTAACCGCCCCGTCTTCATCCATCAGATAATCCGGCAGTTTGCCTCGAAGTTCCTTCCACTTCGGAAGACCCGGTTCATCCAGCCCCAGAATCTCACACGCCTCCAGCAGGTTGTCCAAAACCTCTCTGCAGACCATCACATCCATCAGAGAATTCACATTCATCGCATAAACATTTTTCGGGAATGGAACATGATAGTCATTCATGGACGGATCTTCCGGTGAATAACTTGGATAAAACAGTACCTTTCCATTCTCATCTACATCGGAAAGATAATCCTCGTAAAACAATGCAATTTCCTTCAGGCCCGGCACGACACGTTCCCGTAAGAACTTCTCATCCCCGCTGACCAGATAATGCCCCCAGAACTCATTGTATATCCATCCCAGACACGCAGTCCAGCAGTAGTGGGGATATACGATGGAGAACTGGTAGAATTTACCGGAATTATAATCACAGTGAATATTTCCAAGTACTCCCCTAGCCCCGTAAAATTGTTTGGCATTCAGACGGAAATCATCAAATTTTTCTTCGTAGAACCTGAAATAAATATCCATCATTTCCGGCAGCCCGGTCATATTGCCGGAGCATACCTGCAGGTTCGTGTTAATATTATGCTGGAACAAAGACGGCGGGTCATCCCCGGTATCCGTAATCAGGAAAAACCGCCCCATATCATACAGCTTTTCCAACATCATGGCACTCAGTTCCCCGCCTCCATGCTGTTCATTCAGCAATTCCTCCGCGGACAGCGCCCAGTCCCCGCCAAGCCTGACTTCGGAGCGTTCCATCAGCGGGGCAAGGTATATCCGGTTGGCAGAGAGCATATCCTCATATGAATCCTGAATCTGCCTTACCTCTTCAAGAACCCCTGCTGCCAGCGAATGGCGGTATGCTTCTTCATACTTGACAGTGCGGGACAGAATCGTAACCTGATGTGCATTTTTAACCTGTATGTAACCGCCCTCCCGGTAAGATGTCTCACCATCAGTACGGACGACAGAACAGCAGCAGTACCCGCGTTCCCCGAACTGTGGGTCATATGCCAGAGATACCGTGCAGCTGTCAGGTGACGTCGTAATCTCCACATCACTTCCTTCAATTTCATACATGTCGTTATAAGTAACAAGCACGAACTGATCAAAGTGGTCCGGATTGTCATAACCGCCCGGAGCGACAAAACGCATGTCCACGTCAAGCGCTTCTCCGTTTAAGCGTTTCATTTCCTGTACTGTCACTTCTTTTTCGAATGAAACAAAGGACCTCCTGAGAATTCCCCCGTTATCATCCTCGCAGCGTACAACTGCCTCCCCCGACATCATATCCAGATACCGCAGATAGTCATGGCAGTTCCTGCCCTCTTTTATATCCGTCAGCAATTCAATCACGGAATGTAGCCGGGGATGTAGCCGGGGAAATTCAACGCCGAACGGACGGCTGTCAATCCATTTATCATACCCCGCGTCTTTTGTCGCCTTATCCATTACTTTCGCTGCATCTTCAAACCGTCCCTGCTTTAAAAGCTTCCTTGCCTCCGGAATCGCATAGGCCACATCCGGAGGATCAGGAGTGTCCTTCCAACGCATATCCATAATCCGTTCGCGCCGGTAAATCACGCGTTCATGATAAGGATTCCCCACAATGTCAATCCGCTGCCTGCCGTTTGCAGTCACAAGGACATCTTCATCCGCTTTTGCGGGATACAGGCTGCTCACACTTTTATAAGGAAGAAGTGTGCGTCTTTTCCCAATTCCCATAGGTGGATATTCTAATCCGAATTCCACTGCTTTCATACCATAATTACTCATAGAAGCCTCCTTTTCGTTCCTGTTTCTTGAACAAATTATACGTCTGAAATGTTTTATGGTAAATGGAATATACTAGACTCGAAGGAGGGAATATTTTGAACGTATGGGGCTAATTTTCGTCCTTCTTTACCTGTGTTTTATAAACGAGCGGACTGACGCCAAACTGTTGTTTAAATACCTTGCTGAAATAATACTGGTCACTGAACCCCAGCATCTCTGCTATATCTTTTACCCTCATATTCTGGTATTCATCCAGCATTTTTCTGGCTTCTTCGATTTTGATCCTGTTATAATAACTGATTGGGGTATCGTTGTAATATACTTTGAAAATTCTGCAGATATAGGAAGGGGAAATTTCAAAGTAATCTGCGATTTCCTGAAGCGACAGGTTCTTGTAGAGATTCGTCTGCATGTATTCTGTCAGTTTACAGGCAATCTCAATGGAAACCCCGTTCCTCTCCTCTTTACCCGCCGACAAGAAATCTGCGTATCCCTGCAGACACTCCTCTAATTCCTCATACTTTCTACAGTCGTTCAGCATTTTATCTGCAAGTGTTCCCGGTTCTTCCGCCAGTCCCAGACTTCCACCCGCTGCAATGAATATTTCATCCAGAAGCGTCTGGAGGAATTTTCGCAGTATCACGACCGTATACTGCTTTTCCTCCCAATAAAGGATACTTTTATGGATTTCTTTCCGGTAATCATGAACTGCCCTGTTTTTGAGAATCCGCTCCATTTTTTTCCGGAATACCTCAATTTCCTCTTTCTGCCTGATATACGCCCCTCTTTCTTCTGGATTACCGTCGTCTTTATATACCCTGCTTGCATCCAGCATAACCAGCCTTCCAAGATGGTTGGAAAGCCGAGTGTACTGGGTATTGAGGCTGCCGATGTCCTTCAGCTTTACGGAACAGATAATGTTGACGCGTGTATACTTCTTTCTCAGTTCTGCCAGTAGCAGACCCGCCTGCTTTGTGATTTGCTCTGCCGAGATTTGTTCCAGATCAAATATCACTATTTTCTCACTGTTTAATTTTGTGTTCACAATCCTGAAAGCTGAAACTGCACAGTTCTGTTCCATAATTCCGCTGACAATTTCCTTTGATAACGGTGCCGAATACTGTTGGAAAAAGCCTACCCGTATCAGTGCAGCCACATACTGTTCTGGGATCTGTCTGTCATTGACTAAAATTCCTTCCTGAATGATTTTCTGCAAAACCTCCTCTTCCTTCTGCACTTTATGACGGTCTGCCTCCTTCGTCAGTTTTTTCAGAATATCCCTGAACTCCACTGCATCCACTGGTTTCATAACGTAATCATCAACCTGCAGCATAAGGGCTTCATGGGTAAATGTAAAATCTGCATATCCGCTGATGATGACGCACTTCACCCCTGCATACATCGCCTTCGCCTTTTGTATGAGTGTCAGTCCGTCTATGACCGGCATTTTAATGTCTGTTATAATGATATCCGGTTCATAATCTTTCAATATTTCTAATGCGGTTTCCCCGTCATATGCAGTTTTGATAAAAGAGTCATAACCGGCTTCCTTTATCAGGCGGGCAATGTCCCTTAAGATCACTTTGCTGTCCTCTGCCACCAGAAATTTATACATTCCCATTCCTCCCATCCGCTATCTTCCCGTTACTATTCAGGTTTTTCCACATCGCCCGTATCACACCTGCCGCTCAGGCGGACGGTGGAGCCCTCTTCCGGCGCATGATTGAATATATGAAATTCAAACTCCCCCTCAAAAAACAGTTTCAGGCGCAATACCGTATTTAATATTCCCATCCCTCCCAGTCCCGGTTCGTCATCACTTTTTGTTTCCACATCCAGTGCCAGACTTTCATCCTGAAACCGGTCCTCTATTTCTTTTATCTTTTCTTCTGAAAATCCTTTTCCGTTATCTTCGATTTCGACAGACCAGCTTCCCTCCGATATCCTGGCTGTAACCGAAATCTGATAAGGTGGCTTCCGGCCTTCAAATGCATGCTGTATCGCATTCTCTACAAAGGGCAGGATGCTCAGACGCGGGATTTTTATTATTTCTGCTTCCTTCTGTATATTTATATGGTAATTTAGGAAATCTTCATAATACTGCTTCTGCAGTGAAAGATAATTTGTAATACATTTTATTTCTTCTCTCAGCTCCACTTTGTGCGCATTGGAATTTACCGTATACCTCAGCATATCTGAGAGCTGTTTACACATGATGCGGGCATCGTCAGTACGTTCCTCCCCCGCAGCGATGCTGATAGAATATAGTACATTATGGATGAAATGCGGTGAAATCTGCGCCTGGAGTGCGGAAAGTTTTGCCCTCGTTTCTGCCTTATTTGACTCAATTTCCCTCTGTGCGCTCATTTTCAGATCATCCAGTATCTTCTGAAAAGCATCTTTAAGTTCAACAATTTCATTATTATATACATTCTCAATCGAAAGCCCCATGTTATCATAAGTAACAGCCAAAACACTATTGCGGAGATCCGAAAGAGGTTTTACCAGCATCCTTGAGGAAATCACAACCATTAATATTGCCGCCAGTGTTACACAAACAAAGAAGATCACGGTTGTATGCTGCAGAAGCCGCATAGAGGAATAAATGGTATCTTTCGGATATTGTATGTATGTCTTAATGCCGGAATAGTCCGAGGCGGCATAGAAATACATATGATCCCCCACACTGAACATACTATTTTTCTCATCCGCCGGACTACTGCTTAATACCTGCTGTACATTTTCAGTAACCGGGCTTGACGGATATACAATATCTCCCCTGTCGTTCATAAGCATGACATTTCCGATACGATTGATGTTACAGATTTCGTCCAGCTTTTTGTAATCCGACTGAACTTCTATGTAACCATACTGGTTCGCACCCACATCAAAGATAGCCCTCATAAAGGATATCGACGGCTCTCTGTTTTCCTCCACAGTTCTTCCATTGTCCGCATAGATAACCAGTTCTTTGTTTTCCAGCTTCTTTGCATTACCGTCTGTCTGAATCGCTGCCTCAAAATTACTTTGATTCTGGTTATATACATAAGAAAAAGAGCCATCCTGACTATACAGATATACATTTACATGCGGAAATGAGGGGCAGGGTAATCGCATTAGATACAATCGAAGCGATTTCCCTGCCCCTCTTCAGTTCCTCATAATCTGTCAGCACTTGCGGATTGCTTTTTACATCCCTCATTATTTTCAGCAGTCCCGGGTCTGAGATTAATTTTTTTGTAATGTCATCCAGTTTTTCAATATAGGTGTCTGCATTTTCAGACACCTTCAGGCAGAGCTGCATATCATTATAGGTTGTCTCTTCTTCAATCTGTCTGAATATATGCATACGGATAAACAGACTGAATGATGCAGCTGCAAATATAATGATAATTGAAAATACGGCATAAAGTTTGGTCCTGAATTTAAAGTTCATACTGCTTTCCTCCTGTTCCTTATCCCTTCACGGCCCCTTCTGTCAGTCCGCTTATGAATTGTTTCTGCATAAACAAAAACATCAGGATGACGGGAAGTGCTGCCAGCGTCAGGTCTGCAAACACAAGATTCCAGTTGCTGCCGCCGTACATTCCAAAAAACTGGTAAACAGAAAGCGGCAGTGTCCTCTTTGACGGGTCATTCAGGAAGTAGAGAGGTATATTAATTTCATTCCATATTCCTGTAAATAAAAGAATCAGTACGGTAATGTTGCAGGATTTCAAAAGCGGGAGAATAATATGGAAATAAGTCTGTAATGTAGAAGCCCCCTCTATAAATGCAGACTCGTCTAAAATCCGCGGAATCCCTTTTATAAAGCCGGTATACAGAAAGCAGCTGAACGGTATATTAATTGCCGTATATAAAATAATGACATTCAGATAGCCGCCGTAAATATCCAGTACGGTAAACAGTCGTATTGTAGGCATGATCTGCATCGGTATGATGGTTCCTATAAAGAAAAAATAATACAGGAATCTGGAAAATCTGCTGCTTCTCCTCGCAAGTATAAACGACGCCAGTGAACTGACCAATATGGTAATTCCGGTAGAAATAACGGTAATAAAAATACTGTTTTTAAAAGCCAGCAATAATTTTCCCTGTTCAAATACCGCCTTGAAATTTTCAAACAGCCATTTTTGAGGCAATGCCAGATCAAATGCCGTCACTTCGGCCGAATTCTTGAATGCTCCCAGCAGCATGATCAAAAGGGGGATAAGAATCAGCAGCGATACAAGAATCATCACCACCTGTAACACAACCCTCATAAGACGTTCCTTATGTCTTGTACTCACTATTCTTCCACCTCCCTTTTCCTCATATTATACAGTACCGGGATGCAAATAATTGATACAAATATTGCCAGTGTCACATTCAGGGCCGTCCCTAGTCCCCACTGCCCTCTTCCGAATTTTGAGAATACCTCCAGCGCGATTACCTGGGATGCATTCCCCGGTCCCCCGTTCGTAAGTGCATATGGTTCACTGAATACTTTCAGCCCGCCAATCAGGCTCAGAAGCATGTTAATGTTAAATGCCGGCGCCAGCATTGGGAATGTAATACTCTTAAAACGCTGCATGGCTGTAGCCCCGTCTATCTTGGCCGCCTCGTAATAGGATTCAGGTATGCCCTGCAGGCCTGCCAGATAGACGACCATATGGTATCCGCTCCATTGCCAGATAGATACCCCGGCAATGGAAATCATTACGATCTTTGTATCTACCAGCCATCCCTGCTTCAGAAATCCCAGACCGATATTCCCCAGAAAATCATTCAGTATACCATTCGGATGAAGGATAGGGACGAATACGAGCCCGATAATGATCGTAGAAATGACACAGGGCAGGAAGAAAATGACCCTGAAATATCCTCTGAGTTTCATCTTTGTATTCACTGCCAGAGCCAGAAGAAGTCCGTTCACGTTCTTTCCGATTACGACAATAACAGCATATAAGAAAGTATTGTATATTGCATGTTTTAATTCACTGCTTTGAAAAATAGTTTTATAATTATCAATTCCTACAAAACTGATGGCATCTTTCCCTATGGTCCAGTCGGTCAGGGAATAATAAATACCATAAATGCTGGGAGCCACAAAGAAAATCCCGAATAACAGCAATGCAGGCAAGGTCAGGAGATATGTATATATATGTCGGTTCCGGCGCATTGCATGTACCATTCCTTTCCTGAAAAAGGCACCTTAAAGTACTTATCATAAATACTTTGACCGTACTGTCCGGTGCCTGATATTTATTAAGACATTTAGAAATTCTCTATCCCTTTTGCTTTCATCAATTCCTCGAAAGTAGCATCCCACGCTGAGAGTACTTCTTCGGGTGTCTTAGCTCCTGCGAACATATCCTGGAAATATACCCAGAGGTCATTCAGATCCACTTTCATATAGGCATTCATTTCCAGCACTGTCTTTCCTGTTTTATTATATTCCTCGTACAGCCGGCCTTCAAAATCATCAAATTCCGGTTCCTTTGCCCCTTTCACATTCGGGACAAAAGAGGCTGCCTTCTGGGCCGTGTCGCACTGTTCCGGTTGT
Source organism: Faecalicatena orotica (assembly GCF_003149245.1). GTDB lineage: Bacteria > Bacillota > Clostridia > Lachnospirales > Lachnospiraceae > Faecalicatena_A > Faecalicatena_A orotica. The sequence continues at coordinate 351,146 of NZ_QGDL01000003.1, forward strand.
GCCATAAAATCGAGGAATTTCTTTGCTTCCTCAATATGTTTTGCATCTTTCGGTATGAAAAATTCTGCATCCAGCTGGCTGATCGTGAGGTATTCCTCTTCGCCTTCATACACCGGATATGGAAACATGTCAAACTGAATATCCGGATATGCATTCAGCAAATCTCTGACTGTCGTATTGGAACCTACCGTCATCGCATACTCCCCGCTGCTCATGGCTGCCGGAATACTATTATAGTCATCTGAGAGGACGGTGCTCTGCATATAACCGTCTTTATAGAGATTGTAGGCCTTTTCCAGACTTTCCTGTAAAGCAGGAACCTCATCCCAGCCTATCTCATTTGCATTCAGCCTGTCCCAAAGGTCCGGCTCTGATTTTGCCGCGTAATACCCCCATGTCGAAGTCGTCCACATCTGAAACGTCCACACATCTTTAAAAGGTCCATAAAACGGGGTGATCCCCTGTGAACTGAGTTTCTCACACACTGCGGTAAATTCATCGTAGGTCTTTGGAATTTCTATCCCCTTCTCCTCAAAGAGGTCCTTATTATACACAACTCCCATTCCACCTGTTTTTACTGCGAAAGCAAATCCATAAATGTTTCCGTCAGGTGCCGTTAATATCTCTTTATCCGCAAGGTTCCCCACAAATGGCTCTCCCGACAAATCAACACAGTTTTTTGCGATTTCGAGTTCATTCTCTGCCGAAACCTTATTGTAACAAATTAAATCCGAAGGCTGTCCGGAAGCCAGTTTCGTCTGGAGTATAGACGTATTCTGTGCATCCGGGTTCAGTACCAGCTCCACCTTAATCTCCGGATATTTTTCTTCAAAGGCTTTTATATTCTCTTCGCTGAATGCATATGGTATATTGTTTACTATTTCCTGACTCGCCTCAACCGTCAGTGTCACATTCTCTTTCTTTCCCCCATCGTTCTTTTTCGCGTCCTCCGAAGAACCGCCTGATGAGCCGCAGCCAGCGGCTAACAGGGACACCGCCAGAATGATGCCTGTCGCTTTCATCACCGTTTTTTTCATTCCTCTTTCCTCCTCTTATCAGAAAATTTGTAACAGTTCAGGCAGGTCTGTCTGAACGATTACGAAAGTTTACCTGTCTCTTGTTGGTTCACCGTCCGCGGAACTTTTGTTGTTTTCGATAGTCTTATTTTAACTTTCGCTTGATGATAAGTAAATGGAATTAAATGAACGTTGGGATTAATTATCTTGAACTATCTGTATAGAGCTTTTTAAATTAGCAGCTTTCTTTTCTGGTATGTTTCACGAACACGAAGGAATCAGTATGTACGGAGTCGCGCAGCTGGGGCATTTCGATAAGGGAACTGTTACGAAAGGGATTCAGAAACTGGCAGAACATGGCTACATCCGCGTAGAGACGGACGAAGCAGATAAACGGTACCGGCTTTTATACACGACTGAGAAAGCGGTCAATCATAGAACAGCTCTATAGTATCCGTCAGGAATGGAATAAAATTCTGATGAATGGAATGACACCGGAAGAATGTGAAGCGGCAGAAAAATTACCTGGGAAAATGGCAGATAATGCGTGGAGGTGTTTGAATGAAAGGAGTTAAATTTATATGAGTAAAAATACAATGATAACCAAAGAAAACCCGTTGGGAACGGAGCCGGTCGGAAAACTGCTGCTGTCCTTCTCCGTTCCCTCAATTATTGCCTGTCTGGTCAAATCGGTATATAACATCGTTGACCAGATTTTTATAGGACAGGGGGGCGGGTATCTGGGAAATGCCGCAACAACGGTTTCCTTTCCAATGATGACCATCGTAATGGCATTTGCAACTCTGGCGGGTTCCGGCGGTGGTGCCTATGCTGCCATCAAACTGGGGGAAAGGGATGAACGTGAGGCAAATCTTACCCTGAACAACCTCTTCTCTCTGTCACTCATCATCGGGATTCTGATTTCTGTACTGGTGTTCTGCTAACTTAATAGGCTTTACACTCTTTGATTACGTGGTATGTATGTGATTGGTTATGATAATTTATCTAACCTTTGTTTTAATTCGGCAACTTGCTTTTCTAAATCCAAGAGCCGGTCAATTAAATTAATCACAATTGTTTTGTTTTCGCCGTCAGATTGCAACAAGTCTTCACGTGCTTTTAATAATTCGTCCATGACATCTCTCCTTATGATACTTGTTCGAGTTTCGCGCTATGTTCACGGACTACTTTTTTAAGTAATTCGACATCTTCAAAAACTGTCTCCATTTTATCAGCATAATTTTTGTAACGCCGATATGTATCTGTGTAGCATGATTCGATGGTTTCAAGCCGTGGACTAATGATATTTTCTTGATATAGGTTGATTTTATGTATATCTCCTTTCATGTCTTTAATATCATTTTCAATCGGTTTTAGTTTTGCATCAAGCTTTTTGTCAATCATATCAGACAGTGCTAATAATAACTCGTTATCTGTCATGCGCTTACCTCCTTACATCGTATATATTGATTTGGTTATTGTGTTATGTATTATACCACACTGGCAAATGTAAAGTCTATTAAATTATCAAGGTATTGTGATGGGATTCAGTCTTGACGATATTTATTAAGCACTTGATATCCTTGCAAAAATCAAGAGGCACTCCAGAAATGGATCTTTGAACATTCGGGAAGTGTCTGCCAGCGCGACCTGTCGGTTTCTTATTTCGACTGCACGAATTATTACTTTGATATCGGGGGGCCCTGAGAAGAACCACCGCCCTGATCCCATCATAGAAATGGGGCTCCTGATGGATAGGAACGGAATCCCCCTTGCCTATGATCTTTTCCCGGGAAACGAATCCGAAAAGGTACATATGCGCCCGATAATAAACCGAATGAAAGAGGAGTTTGCAGACAGCCACAGGCCCTCCAAGAAAACAGGCCGGGTCGATCAGAAACAAATGGCCTACTACTCTGATAAATATGCCAAAAAACAAAAAGCGGACAAGGAGGCTATGGTTGCACGTGCAAAAGACCTGATCAAATCCCCGAAAAAATATGACAGGATAACCTCTGCCGGAAGCGCAGCTTATGTAAAGAATCTCTCTTTTGATAAAGCAACCGGCGAGATTGTGGAGGGGAAAACACTTGAATTAGATGAAGAAAAAATCCGGGAACAGGAGCTTTATGATGGCTATTATTCTATTGTCACAAGTGAACTGGATATGACTGATTTAGAAATGCGCAAAATATACAGGGGTCTTGCGCAGATTGAGGATACTTTTAAGATTTCGACATCAGAATACCGTACCCAGCTTCAAGTACGCCGTCTTTTACGCTATTAAAAAATTTTCCGAATACAAAAATAACCAGTTTACCCTATATAGACGAATTGGCTCAAGGCCTTATTATAAAGGCTTTGAGCCATATCTTTTCCAAAAATGAGATTGTTATGATACTATGTCGTATTATAAATGTCAACAGGAAATCGGAACACTTGTTCTAAGAAAATATATAACAACTGCATAAATACAGTTGCTACTTAATTTATCTATTCTATATAGTCGCTACCACATTACTGTTTTCATCTTGCTCTTTTATTGTCCAAGCTAGTTCAGTAATTATATCCATACATAATATGAGTTTTAAATTCATTTCTTTTGTATTGTAATTAGTTTGAATTCCATGACATATCATATGCCTTTTAGGTTGTTTAGACATATATCTCTTTCCTGATCCATAAGTCGTACCCAAAAAGTAATCTATTACTCTGTACCATGTAAATATTCCTCCGTCTTGTATGGAGATTATTTGTGCAAGCATTACTTTTTCGCTATCATTTTTACAGTTTTCTAATTTAAAGACTTCTTTTATTTCTTGTTTTTCACTAAACGAGAGATCAAGAACACCATTAGATTTATCATATAAATCTCTAATCATACCACTAAGCTGTGTTGCAAAAAGAGAACCAGCACACCCGTAATAACCTTGTTTATACGCCCCTACTCCCTCTGATAAAAGAGCTATCCGTGCATTATTAAATGTACATACGTTATTAATATTTTCAAGAACCCCATCAATATAATCATCATCATAATAATCCATAATGATTTGTTTCATTTTATCTACATTACAACTATTATTATTTTCACGATATGAATCTATTAACTTTGATCTCAATATAGAATTCGCCTCTAAATATATCGGGAAACCTATCTCGTCCGCTATCTCCATGAATAATATTTTGTCTGAAACGTCATGTATAATTTTGAATGATTCCACCACAGGTCTTACTATATCGAACGAAATATCGAACATTTTTTTTGTGAATTCTAAAATGGCTGAACTAATGCTATTAAAAGTTTTTTGATACATCAATGACATATCACACACAGGTTTTAACAGTACTTGTACATCTGTCGCCGCTCTTATTACTGATTCCATAGATGTTTTCATTGTCGAGTTTATTAATTCCAGTGTCGAACTTGCCAATGATGTTTGTAAAGCATTTACTGGTGGTACTATATTTAAAGTTGAATTATAAACATTTATTTGATTAGATGTAGTGTTGATTTCGTATTTATCCATTTGTCCCCCCATACTATTTAGCAAGCTGAATTTCTTAAAACATTTTCTTTTATTATTTTATCACAAGCTTGCCGACCACTCAACCACTACCGTACTACATATTGTATCATTTTTAATATGCTTCAATTCGTTCCACTATATTTAGTATATAATAAAGGCACGGATAAATCCGCGCCTTTATTATTCAACTCTCGATCTTCTATCTGCTGGTTAATAGAATGGATTTCTTTTTCACATTCTTCTAATAGCAATTTTGCCTTATCTCTTTTAGTGACTGCTAATGATATTTGTTCCTCTAATGATTTTGGTCTACGTGCCATAATAATTTACTCCTTAATTAGATAAACTATTTTAGTAAGTTACATCGCATATACAGTCTCACCCACTTATATTTTCTTACGCCATTTGCGTAAAATTTTATAAGAAAATATAAGAATTTATGTCGTTTCCAGAACTAACGTTCCCATTTTTTATCTTTCTGTTTGACTAACCAAAATCCTCGCAAACCGCCAAAACACGGGGTTTTGACACCTATTAAAACGGCGTCCCATACAAATCATAAGGCGTCAGCTGGTAAACATAATAATTGAGCCAGTTCGTATATAGATTATTCGCATGTGCCCTCCATATCAATTCCGGCTTGTTCTCCGGATTATCGTCCGGATAATAATTGACAGGCACCTGGATATCCAGTCCCTTGCCTTTATCCCTCTTATATTCCGTATCCAGTGTTATGCGGTCATATTCCGGATGTCCCATGACGAAAATCTGCCGCCCCTCCTGCGCCATGCAGAGGAAAACGCCCGCCTCTTTTGAGTCGGCCAGAATAGTTATCCTCTCATCCGCCTCCAGAAGTTCCTGCGGTACGGTCGTGTGTCTGGAATGAGGCGCATAAAAAATGTCGTCAAATCCCCTTACGAGTGGAATCTTACGGTTTCTGACATGGTGGCGGAATACTCCGAACATTTTATGCGGGAGTTTTACTTTATCAATCCCGTAATGATAGTACAACCCTGCCTGTGCACCCCAGCACAGGTGTAGTGTTGAAGTAACGTTGGTTTTTGTCCACTCCATGATTTCCTTGAGTTCTTCCCAGTAGTCCACATCCTCGAAAGGCATCTGTTCTACCGGGGCCCCTGTGATGATGAATCCGTCAAACTTTTTATTCCTGATATCACTGAACGCCTCATAAAATTTGTAAATATGGCTCGTTGATGTATTCTTGGACACATGGCTGCCTACACGCACAAAAGTCACATCCACCTGCAGCGGCGTATTAGACAGGGACCGTAGAATTTGAAGTTCTGTATCTTCTTTTAAAGGCATCAGGTTCAAGAGCCCTATACTGATCGGACGGATATCCTGATGTGCAGCGCGGTACTCATCCATGACAAATATATTTTCCTGTTCCAGTATTTCTTTTACCGGCAAATCATTTTGTACTCTTATCGGCATCTTTATTCTCCTTTTCTTCTTTCGTCTTCTGTTCTTTTATCTTCTGTTCTTTCCTATTATTTAGTTCATCCGAATTCCCCTGATCTTCCGGCTCTTTCTTATCCTTTGAATGTTCCCGGGGCTCCGCTACTTCGGGATTGTCATCAGAATGTACATATGTCCCGTCCGAATCTACAAAACTCCTCTCACCGTAAGAGCCCGTATCCGTAGGAAGCTTCTTTTTTTCCAGTCTGTGATTTACCAGCATGTTCACAATATAGTAGATTACTGCAAAAGTCGGAACACCCAGAATCATGCCCACGAATCCAAACAGTCCCCCGCCTAACAGGATTGCAAACACTACCCAGAAAGCGGAAAGACCCGTGGAGTCCCCGAGGATCTTTGGTCCGATGATATTTCCGTCCAGCTGCTGTAAAATCAGGATAAAGATAATGAAATAAATTCCCATCTTCGGATCTGACAGCATAATTAGAATTGCACTCGGAATCGCTCCGATATATGGGCCGAAAAACGGGATGACATTTGTAACACCTACAATTACGCTGACGAGCAGTGTATAAGGCATGTTTAAGACAGAAAGGCTGATAAAACACAAAACCCCGATAATAATAGAGTCGATAATCTTTCCTATGATAAACCCGCCAAATATTTCATTACTCTTGATTGTCAGATGAAGAATCATGTTTGCATGTGAGGGCTTAAAAATTGCATATACCCCTTTTTTGCACTGGCTTGCAAACTGTTCTTTACTAAACAGGACATAAATCGATATAATAATCCCAATGAGTGCATTCAGTATTTCACTGACAATATTGATCACACCGACGGTCAGATTCGACATCACGATGTTGATCTGTGTCAGCAGGTCTGTACGCATCCAGTTCTGGACATAATCCGTGGCTTCCTTCAGGATATTCGTCAGCAGCTGATTCAGCGTTGTATTCTTCGTATTCATCTCCATGATCGTATCAACAAGCTGGTTCAGCTGACTTGGAACCGTCACCACCATATCCCTGATGCTACGGTATAATTCTGGTATCATCATGTTAAACAGGGCAATGATCACTAGGAGCAGGACCGCGACGGCCGCAAATATTCCCGTCCCCCGCGCAATCGCATGGATTTGGTTTGGCTTTGTTAATTTCTTTTCCAGAACAGGCTTTAAGTGTGCTTCCACAAATTTCACAATAGGGTTTAGAAGATACGCAATCCCCAGACCATAGACGACAGGTTTCAGAACGTGGAATATTTCCTTAAATACCCCGGATATGGCCGGAAGCCTAAGCAGGGCAAAATAAAAAACAATACAGGCAGCAATAACAACGAAAATTGTCATCCCCCTGCTGAACTTCTGCCTTAACTTGGACGGGCCGCTATTACCAAAAGAAGGTCTTGCCGCATAATAACCGCTGTTTTCTTTTTTTTGCTCTTTCTCCGGACTTTCTTTTAATTCGCTCATTTTTTAATACAATTCCTTCCTTTTTACAGATATTATGATTATAGCGCGTTCCGCTTATTATAGTCAACCATGAAGCATCACTCCGGGGAAAGAATATTGTTCCTGAAAAAACAAAATATAGGTGGACTGCGTAAAAAAGCAGATACCGGTTCAAACCGGCACCTGCTTTTTCAATCTCCACTTTTACCAAGCGTTTTACTCTTCTCAGCCTTTGCACTTAAATGTTGCACATTCTGTTCCTTCACAATGACAGGCATTGCTTCCCTCTACGCTGATCTTACCGGCATGGCATTCACAGTTGTCGTTATACATACATTCTGTCGCTTTACAGTCGATGCAGCTGCAGTCTGAAGCCTTTCCTGTTACATCGCTGTAGCTGTTTGTATAACTATTGGAAACGCTGTCCCCTTTTCTCTCCTGGAAGCTGTCACAGCATGTTTCTCTTGCTGTTTTAGCCTGGTTTCCGCCTACCTGAATTTTATCAAGGTCACATAAAAACTGCTTATTGTGTACACATGTCTGTACAGTACATTTTAATTCTGGCATGATCATACCTCCTTCTTATTAATGAAATCAGTATCATTATGCCCCGCCGGTCCTGAAATTATTCCTGTGTTTTCACTTCGCGCACAGTCTTTTTCGCGATTTCTTCCCTGATATCTGTAAGGAAAGAATCCAGTGTGCTCTGGCCTTCGTCACCTTCAAACCGGCTTCTGACTGATACAAGCCCGTCCTCTTCTTCTTTTGCCCCCACGACGAGCATATACGGAACCTTCTGCATCTGTGCCTCCCGGATCTTATATCCGATTTTTTCGGCACGCGTATCAAGCTCTGCCCGGATTCCCGCCGCAGCTAATGTATCCATGACTTTTTTGCCATAGTCCATATATTTGTCAGAAATCGGCAGTACCTTCACCTGTACCGGTGCAAGCCAGGTCGGGAATGCTCCTGCAAAATGTTCGATCAGAATACCGATAAAACGTTCGATTGAACCGAATGCAACACGGTGAATCATGATCGGCCTGTGTTTTTCCCCGTCGGCCCCTGTATATTCCAGTTCAAAACGAAGCGGCAGCTGGAAGTCAAGCTGGATCGTACCACACTGCCAAGTTCTTCCAATGGAATCCTCCAGATGGAAATCAATCTTCGGTCCGTAGAATGCACCGTCTCCTTCATTTACCACATACGGAAGTCCCAGATCATCCAGCGCACCACGCAGGGCATCTGTTGCCATTTCCCAGTCTTCATCACTTCCCATGCTGTCTTCCGGACGGGTAGAGAGTTCCACATGGTACTTAAAGCCAAACAGACTGTAAACCTCGTCAATCAGTCTGGCAACGCCCTTGATCTCATCGCGGATCTGTTCCGGCATCATGAAGATATGGGCATCATCCTGCGTGAAACAGCGGACTCTCATCAGTCCGTGGAGCTGTCCGGACTTTTCATGGCGGTGTACAAGGCCAAGTTCTCCCATACGAAGAGGAAGGTCGCGGTAAGAACGCGGTTCTGACTGGTAAGCCAGAATTCCTCCCGGACAGTTCATCGGTTTGATGGCAAAATCTTCCTCGTCAATTACCGTTGTATACATATTGTCTTTATAGTGGTCCCAATGTCCTGATGTCTCCCAGAGGTGGCGGCTCAGCATGATCGGGGTTGCAATCTCCACATAGCCGTTTCTTAAGTGAATCTCTCTCCAGTAATCAAGCAGGGTATTTTTCAAAACCATTCCTTTTGGAAGGAAGAATGGGAATCCCGGTCCTTCATCCCTCATCATGAAAAGTCCAAGCTCTTTCCCAAGTTTTCTGTGGTCACGCTTCTTTGCTTCTTCCAGCATGGTCAGATACTCATCCAGTTCTGCCTTTTTTGGATACGCCGTGCCATAAATCCTCTGGAGCATCTTGTTCTTTTCGCTCCCCCGCCAGTAAGCGCCGGCAAGGCTTGTAAGCTTGAATGCCTTTACTGGTTTCGTAGTCATCAGGTGCGGACCTGCACACAGGTCTGTAAACTCTCCCTGGGAATAGAAGCTGATGACTGCATCTTCCGGCAGATCTTCAATCAGTTCTACTTTATATGGTTCGTCTTTTTCTTTAAAATATGCGATAGCCTCTTCCCTTGGCTTCGTATACTGCTCAATTGGAAGATTTTCCTTTACAATTTTTTTCATTTCGGCTTCAATCTTTGTCAGGTCTTCCGCAGTCAGTGGAGTTTCTCTGTCAATATCATAATAAAATCCGTCTGCCACTGAAGGTCCGATCGCAAGCTTTGTATCCGGATATAATCTCTTGACTGCCTGTGCCAAGATATGAGACGCAGTATGGCGGAACGCGCCCTTTCCTTTCTCATCCTGGAATGTCAGGATACTCAGTTCACAGTCCTGGTCAACCATCGTTCTTAAGTCAACGACTTCTCCGTTGATTTCGCCGGCCGTTGCGACCCTTGCAAGGCCTTCGCTGATATCAGCCGCAATCTCGATTACGGATTTGCTCTCTGCATATTCTCTGCTGGATCCATCTTTTAATGTAATCTTCATTCTTTTTCCTCTCTTTTCCTATTTTATTTTTTATACTCTTTCCCTGTCCGGATGTTCTCCTGACCATCCTGTCTGTGGCATTGTTGCCAGCCTGTACATGTCTTCCATAGTAATTTCGAAATCAAATATATCCTGATTCTGTTTCATCCGCTCTATCGAGGAAGACTTCGGAAGCGGTATGACATTCCTCTGGAGTGCATACCTGAGACAGAGCTGGGCAGCAGAAACCCCGTATTTTTCTGCCAGCTCAAGGATAAGGGATTCTTCCGATAAGCGCGCCCTGCCCAGAGGGCTCCATGCCTGAACCTGAATCCCCTTATCCTGACAATAAGAAAGGACAGCCTCCTGTGAATATCCGGGATGGAATTCGATCTGGTCCACTGCCGGGTATATCTCACAGTTCTGCCAGATATTCTCAATATGGTGCGGCAGGAAATTACTCACCCCGATTGCACGGATCAGCCCTTCCTTATACAGTTCCTCCATTGCCTTCCATGTATCCAGATCCAGTGCCTTCCAATCTGTGTATCCCGGCTCGGGCAGCGGCCAGTGGATCAGGTAAAGATCCAGATAATCCGTTCCCAGCCTGTCCAGTGTGGCATGAAACGCCTTCTTCGTGTTCTCATACCCCATCTCATCCTTCCATACCTTAGATGCAATAAAGAATTCGTCCCTTGGAATTCCGCTGTTTTCCATCGCCTCTTTCAGATATGCTTCCGTTCCATAGAAAGACGCCGTATCAAAATATCGGTATCCTGCCTCTATCGCGGTACCGATCACCCCGGCAGTCTTCCCTTCTGCCGCTTTATAGGTGCCGAATGCGACACAGGGGATTTTTACACGATTATTCAATTCAAAACTATCATAAATACTTTTCAAATTCCCACTCCTTTCAAGATAAGCTCATTTTTATAATAAGAAATAAAAATAAAGTTTCGCCTATGAAATAAAAAAGAGTCCCTCCCTGTAAAAAATACAGAAAGGGACGAGTCATCAAAAGCCTCGCGGTTCCACCCTAATTGAGCTGGCAGATATGTGCCAGAACCACTTCATAGTTGATGGTAACGGAATCACCGGACTGTTTTCAGCCGCTCGGAGGTAGTTTTCAAATGTTTCCACGATAGGAAGCTTCCAGCCGGGGCTTTCCCTCTCTGTATCCTTTCACATTCTACTCGTCTCGTCATCGCATTCATTTATTACTATTTCGAATCTAGGTCCATTATAACATCACGGTTATTTTTGTCAACCAGATTTTCGTAATCGAGTCCCGGTGTTCTTCTTTCCCTCACTATACGGCCCGCCTTTATGAGATTCCTAAAGATCAGCCGTGTAAGAGGGCCTGCTGCGAACAGGTTCCAGAGCAGCGCCATCGGAAAGTTTTTAATCACGGTCCCGGCCCATATGGCCGGAAGCTGGCTGACTGGTGCGTGTGCCAGTATGACATTAAACAGAATTGCGGCAACCAGACTCATCGTCGGGCACATCACCAGCACGGTACAGCCCGAAATCATGAGCGTGATATAGAACGGATTATCCTGCCCGTGGCGGATGACCCGTTCGGCAAGTTTGTGTCCGAGCCGGTTCCCCCACAGGTTTGAAAAAATGAATACAAAAATCCACATATATGCGGCCTCGACCAGTGCATCCAGAAATACCCTGTTTGTCATATTGCTGAACCCGCCAGGCATGGTATGGTAGCCCATCTTTACAGCTATATTGTATACTTCCATACCATATGCCATTGTAATGGACATCAACACTCCAAATAAAATTCCCTGTAATCTTGTTTTTGGCATAAAATAAGTCCTCCTTTTTTTATTCCCGCGGGCAATGAGCCAGACGGACATGCCTGCGGAGTATTTTTTTTAATAAAAAGAAAAAGGCGGTAATCTTTGAGGGTTGCTCATAGACTACGCCTTACAGACTTATTTCTATAGTTACCAGTTTCCGGTCCGGCCGGAAGATTACACCGATTTCCTGTTTGCATTAATATTTTAACAGTTTCTCAAAATTTGTCAACCACTTTCCGCGATGAAGGAATGCTACCGCCCGGCTGCTTTTAAAAGCCATATTTTAACGACTCCAAAGAATTCCCTCACAAGATAGTTGATCTGGAAGACCGGGCTGGAGCTTGCCGCGATCCCGTATAGATTCTGAAATCCCACCTTTTTCCCGAGCTGAAGTGCCCTGTATAGGTGGAAATTATTCGTCACAACTGCAGTCCCTAAGTCTAAGTCCCCGATGATGCGGCTGCTGTTCTTCATGTTTTCCCACGTCGATGTAGATGTATCCTCGTGTATAATCCGTTCCTCACGAATCCCGTGTAACTGCAGATACCCGGCCATCGCTTCCGCCTCGGATATGTCTTCGCCCTTCCCCTGTCCGCCGGACACAATCACCTTAGTCTCCGGATTTTGTTCCAGATAAATCAGGGCCGCATCTAGTCTGCGTTTCAGCGAATCCGTAATCCGCCTTCCCCGCACCTGTGCCCCGAGTACAATGATATACGGGACAGAGTCCTGGAGATTTTTAAACATAACCCTTATAATCTGCGCCTCAACGAACAGAAACACGGCCCATATCAGTATTAGTAAAACGGCCAGTCCCCTCCTGATTTCTCCCGCCAGAGGCAGAAAACCAAGAATCAGGTGCACCGCTCCGAGAAGCGGCCAGAAAACAGTGAATGTTGAATTCCATTTTCTCGAGTACAAACATAGGATCAAGTAATATATCAGACAAAAACATCCTGTCAGGAAAAAATATAACTTCATCAGCTGTTATGCGTTTTTCCCGCAGCACTTTTTATACTTCTTGCCGCTTCCGCACGGGCATGGATCATTTCTTCCAATCTTCTTCTCCTTACGGATCGTACCGGACTGCTTCTGCTCACGGTAAAGGCGTTTCTTCGTTTCTTCGTCAAACAGATTGTCCCACTGTGGCAGTTCATACAGCCAGTCCGCTTTTGCATCAACCATGTTCTTGTACAGCTTTTCCTTGTCAAATGCAAGACTTACTTCCGTAGACGCATCCATCGTCTCAATCGGGTTCGGAACCTTCAGGCTGTCATTGATTCCATCCAGAAATCCTGCCATAGTCAGGACTTCCTGTCCGTATTTCTTAGCCAGTTCTTCTACAGTTCCTTTTACTTCTACATCAGGAGCATCCAGAAGCTGCTCGTAAATTCCCTTTTCAATATTGAAATATGTTCCCCAGAACTGCTCCAGCTGGTCCTTTGAAAGTTCCTTGTTGTAGGCCATATCACGCCACTGATCTAATAAACATTTCTCACTCATTGTATATAACTCCTTTTATCTTAATTTCGCTCGTGCTCCCATTATATAACAAAATTTCCTGATAGTAAACATGAATTTGAGGGAAGTCTGCGAAGCGGGAATACATTAAAGTTCACCACATTCGCGTACATTCCCTCAATTCCTGTTTGAAATACACGCTCTTTTTAGTTATAATAAATCTATCTTTACATTATGTATTGGATAGAAAGGATTTATTATGAAAAAATCTAAACGCATTTTTGCCCTGATTGGCGCAGTTCTTCTCATATGTTTATACGGCAGTACGTTGATTTTCGCTTTTGTTGACCATTCTGCATCTATGGATCTGCTTAAGGCTTCCATCGCAGCTACCATTTTACTGCCCGTTCTGTTGTATGCTTATAATTTAGTTTATCGTCTGTCTCAAAAGAAAAGACCGGATGACCCAGATGAGGATCAGTAACCTCTTATACGTACATCTGTGCAAGTTCCAGAGCGGCGTTCATATCTGCTGCTCTGCTTTTGCCTGCTGGTTCGCTGGCAATCTCAGCCCTTCTCTTTTCCTGTCTTCTTACCAGGTATTCTTCCATCGAAATGATCTCTTGAGTTCTTCCATTGTTGTTCTGACGCATGAAAATACCTCCTTTTCTTAATAAGCCTCAGCTTTACTATTATATGAATACTCACCCTGAAATATGCTGAAAAAAACGATATTTGGCAATCATTTTTTCATCCCCGTCAGCATGAATTCATTGTACCTTTCAATTGTGTCAGAGTTATGGAAGAAATCTAAAGTTTCTATTATCAAATATTATTAATTTCTTATTTTTCCTATCGGAATACTTTTCCGTCCCTGCGCCAGCTTTTTGTGTTTCCATAGGCCGCAATCATCACTGCGACAAAGTTAACAGTATTAATTGCCGTAACGATTCCCGCAAACTTCGTATACGAAATCCTATCCCTGCTCCCCATCACGGTCGTTACGGAAATATACATCAGAAAGGCCAGCAGGAGCACGCTCCAGTACACCCAGTCTTTCACGTTGAAGTAGTACAACAGGCCGATTCCCCCTGAATAGACCAGTGCTCCCAATGCACCGTACCCGCAGTTTCTGTCCATTTTTTCAAACCTGTCCAGACACAGTCCGAAGATGACCACAAAAAGGGCCGCTGCTGCAAATAATCCTGCACTTTTGAAGCGAATACCGCTCAAATCTTTATCGACAATCCATTTCAGCGTAAATACAAACAAAGGCAGTTCCAGCGCCGCTAATATAAAATTCATATACAGTGCCCACATTTTAGCCGTCCAGATTGTAGACAGTGCCGTGAACACGGCGAGCAGTATCAGAACCGGAACAATCCAAAAGTCTCTCGCCAGATATGTCATGGACGGACCCAGATGGACCTCAGCGCTTCCCATTAATAGGATCTTTTCCATCACTCCCGAGAAAAGATAACAAAGTACTGCATCCAGCAGCAGGGCCGCTGCCAGCCATTTCCATATATAACGATAATACTCCTGCTTTGTGATTTCCACTTCCGCCGCATCTTCATACAATACCTGCTCCAGCCGGTCTCTTATACCAGCACTCTTTTCATCCAGAATAGAGAAATTCAGATGATCCAGATCTACACCCGTTCTCAATATTGTATTGCAGACCTCCTGAAGTTCATGGAGATGTTCTGCTTCTTTTTCCATTTCCTCCTGCCGTTTTTGAATGATTTCATCCAGCTCATACTCTCCTTGGAAGAGCAGCCTCAAATCTTGAACGGAAACGCCCAATACACGTAGAAACTTTATCTGCTGCAGCCGCTCCACATCTTCTTTTGTGTACTCCCTGTAGTTATTATCATTATTTCTCCGCGGGGCGATCAGGCCTTCTTTTTCATAAAATCTGATATTGGCACTTGTGATCCCGACAGCCCTCTCAACATCTTTGATCTTCATAAGCCATCCTCCTCTCTTTCTGGCTTTATTGTAATCCCTGAACCTGCTTCAAGGTCAATAGTTTTCATGTAATTACCACAAAAAAGGCAAAAAAACAGAACACCGGTGCATTTCACACCCAGCGTTCTGTTTTTCATTATAAATTCAAACTATTAACAATTGTGGTTATTTACGATAGATAATATCGTCACGTCCCGGTCCATTGCTGATCAATGTGATCGGATATCCGATCTCCTGCTCAACAAACTCGATGTACTTCCTGCAGTTCTCCGGAAGGTCTTCATACTTCTTAATCCCGCGGATATCGCAGTTCCATCCCGGAAGTGTCTTGAGTACCGGTTTTGCTTTTTCGAGAAGATGTGTCACAGGGAAGTCTGTTGTAACTTCACCGTTAATTTCGTATCCGACGCATACCGGAATCTCTTCCAGATACCCCAGTACGTCCAGTACTGTGAATGCTACGTCAGTCGTCCCCTGCATTCTGCAGCCATATTTAGAAGCCACGCAGTCAAACCATCCCATACGTCTCGGACGTCCCGTTGTCGCCCCGAATTCTCCACCGTCTCCACCGCGCCGTCTCAATTCGTCAGCCTCGTCGCCAAAGATTTCGCTGACAAAGGCACCAGCACCTACCGCGCTGGAATAAGCCTTACATACAGTGATAATCTGCTTAATCTCATACGGCGGGATTCCTGCTCCGATAGCGCCGTAAGCTGCAAGGGTAGAGGAAGAGGTAACCATCGGGTAGATACCGTGGTCAGGATCTTTCAGAGAACCAAGCTGTCCCTCCAGAAGGATATTCTTCCCTTCCTTTAAAGCATTGTAAAGATACAGAGAAACATCACATACATATGGCGCGATCATCTCTTTATATTCCAGTAATTCTTTATATAAATCGTCAGGATTAATCAGTGGTTTGTGGTATAAATGCTCCAACAGAACATTTTTCTGTTCTGCCACACGAACAACTTTTTCTTTCAGCAGATCATCATCAAACAGTTCGCTTACCTGAAAACCGATTTTCGCATATTTATCAGAATAGAACGGTGCAATACCTGACTTTGTGGAGCCAAAAGACTTGCCTGCCAGACGTTCTTCCTCATATGCGTCAAAATTTTTATGGTATGACATCACGATCTGCGCCCTGTCAGAAACCAGAATCTTAGGAGCCGGAACCCCCTGGTCAACGATAGACTGGATTTCCTTAAACAGAACAGGGATATCGAGTGCCACTCCATTACCTATAATGCTGGTTGTATGGTCATAAAATACACCAGACGGCAGTGTATGCAGCGCAAACTTTCCATAATCATTGATGATCGTATGGCCTGCATTCGCTCCCCCCTGAAAACGGACAATGATGTCGGCTTCTTTTCCAAGCATATCTGTGATCTTGCCTTTTCCTTCATCGCCCCAGTTAGCACCTACTACTGCTTTTACCATTTCAAACCCTCCTGCGTACATTATCGCTTATTTCAATCCGCATCCTGATCCGTGAGAGAACCAGAAATACTCCGGCGGTCTTGTTCCTGCTGAACAAACCGCCCTATGAATTATACTATACTTTTTTCATTATGTAAAACGTTATTTCCGATTTTTTGCCAAACAAGATTGTTATTTCTTCAACAAGCAACTTCAAAGGGGTCAGACCCCTCTGAAAAAGTGCACTTCCAGTTACATTAGTGGGGCAATCAGCCGTAATACCCGTCCGCAGATCATCATAAACAGGCTTATCTTATTCAAATCTGTGATCGTGATCCGCTGGCACTGCTTCAGTGTTTTCTGAAAATCGGCCTCAATGTCTCTGACGACCGGGTTGTTATAGATGAATACACCACATTCAAAATGCAGGTACAGACTGCGGTAATCCAGATTGATGGTTCCTACCGTTGCTGTGTCATCATCCGACACAAATATTTTGGCATGGACGAAGCCAGGTGTGA
The DNA here is from genome assembly GCF_003149245.1 of Faecalicatena orotica. GTDB lineage: Bacteria > Bacillota > Clostridia > Lachnospirales > Lachnospiraceae > Faecalicatena_A > Faecalicatena_A orotica. The sequence goes on from NZ_QGDL01000003.1 coordinate 368,301, forward strand.
ACTCATATATCTGTACTCCTGCCTCTATCAGCTCCCGGTAAAATGTTTTTGCCACGGCAAATGCATACCATTTATCAGGGATATGCGGCATAATGACTGCCACCTCGATCCCGCTTTTGGCGGCTCTCGTCAGTGTATCCATCATCTCATTGTCCAGAATCAGGTACGGTGTCATGATATGTACATACTTCTTCGCGTGATTGAGTATATGGAAATAGACCTCTTCCCCGACGTCCTCGTTATCATATGGACTGTCGCCGTAAGGGATCATGAAGCCAAGTTCCCTGTGAAGCTCCTGTGACATCGGGGTCAGGTATTTTTTATATTCCTCCCCGTATTTCAGCTCCGTCGCATTCCACATCTGAAGAAACAGCATCGTCAAACTCTGCACCGCATCACCCTCCAGCATGATTGCAGTATCCTTCCAGTAGCCGAAACGGACCTTTTTATTGATATATTCATCTGCCAGATTGATTCCGCCCGTAAAACCAACCCTTCCGTCTATAACGCATATTTTCCTGTGGTCCCTGTTGTTCTGTGTTGTGGATAAAACTGGCCGGATCGGGCTGAACATTTTACACTGTATGCCATATTTGCGGATAGTCTTCGGATAATTGTAGGGAAGCAGGGAAATACTGCACATTCCGTCATACATGAAACGAACTTCCACCCCCTCCTTCACCTTTCTTTTCAGTACATCCAGAATCGTATCCCACATGTACCCTTCCCCTACAATAAAATATTCCATAAAGATGAATTTTTCCGCCTTCTCAAGCTGATCAAGCAGCACCGGGAACTTTTCTTCTCCGCAGGTAAAAAAAGTTGCTTTTGTATTTCTGTAGGTAGGGAAACAGAGCTGGTGCTTCATGTAGTGTGCCAGATTGGCATTTGCCGGCTTACTCAGCCTCAGGTCGTCGATGATCTCCTGCTTTTGTTCCATATATGGATATGTATCAAGCTTTAACTTCGCCAGCCGTTTGCCGATATACCTTGTACCAAGCTGTGACTTGACATAAATGTAGAACAGGCATCCAAATACCGGAAATATCAGGATCAGCAGCACCCAGGTCATATTAAACGCCGGATTTCCCCTCTGGTTGATAATATAAATAACGATTACGGCCCCCAGTATATTGATTGCACTATAAACGTATATGATATAATCTCTCAGAAATGTCGCGATTCCTACCATCATCAAAAGCTGCACCAGTATCAGAAGAAAAATCAATGCAGTCCGGCTGAATACAACACTTAAAATGCCTTTCTTCGCCTGTTTTTTTGCTTTATTTGCCGTTTTATTATTCATATATCTTTGTGCACGCTCCTTTATCAGATGTTAAATTTCCGTTGGTCCAGATATGTTATCTCTTATTACATTTCAACCAGTTACCTTTATTTTAATTTCCAATATTGTAATTATGAACAAAAAGTATTACAATAGAAAAGAATTACAGTTATTTATCCCATAGAAAGGAGACTTATTCATTGAAAAAGTTTTTTAAATGGTTCATAAGTCTTGCAGCTATCGGTTCTGCAATCGGCCTCATTATAGCATATTTCTGTAAAGGCAGATGCAATGACAGTTGTTGTGAAGACACCCAGGACTCTACAGAAGAAGAAGATTTTGACTTAGACAGTGATCTACAGCCTGTTGCAGATAGGGAATATGTCCCGCTCAAACGGACGGCAGATGCCGCTTCCGATACGAAAGCAGAGGAACCTGCCGGTAAGGAAGAAGCCGCTGAAGCTCCGGCTGAAGAAAAAGAATAGTTTATGTAATCATCACAGGGTTGAGGTTTTTCCTCAATCCTGTTTTTCTTTTCCTCTGCCACCGCGGTATTAACGCCAGACCTCGTCCAGTATCCTGACCGCCTCCTGAATCTTTTCCTCATTCATATTGGCATATCCCAAAAGAATCGTAGCCTGATCATTTTTATGCGGCCCGATAAAATATTCAGAGAGTCCATAGACCTTCACTCCCCTCGCAGCCGCCCGCTCCATCAGTTCTGTCTCCTTCATTGTGTTCCTGAAATGGAGCAGAAGGTGCACGCCCGCGTTTTCCCCTGAAATTTCACAGCGGTCCTGCAGATTCTTAAGGCTCCCGAGCAGGGTGTCGTGGCGGTTCTTATACAGTGCCCTTGTTTTATTCAGATGCCTCTCATAATAGCCGTCTTCGATAAACTTCTCCAGAATCATCTGGTCCACCTTCGACACCGTGGAGCTTAAGAAACTGCTCCGCTCCCAGTACAGCTCCAGCAGGGGCCCGGGAAGAACCATGTAGCTCATACGGATCGCAGGGGCAATCGATTTCGAAAAGGTTCCCATATAAATCACTTTATCATGATTGTCATAGCCCTGGAGTGCAGGAATCGGTTTGCCTTTATACCGGAATTCGCTGTCGTAATCATCCTCGATAATATAGCGCCCTTCCTGCTCATTTGCCCATTTCAGCAGCGACATCCTCCGTTTGATCGGCATGACGATCCCCAGCGGATACTGGTGGGACGGCATGACAAATGCGATGTCTGCCTGCGACGCCGTGAGCTTCGCGATCTCCATCCCTTTCTCATCCATGTCCACAGTGCAGACTTCATAAGACAGATTTTTAAACAGCCTGTATGCCTGCTTATAGGTTGGGTTCTCAAGGGCCACCTTGTGTTCCTGCCCGATCACGGTCGTTAAGAGCATCAGCAGATAATCATTCCCGGCTCCCACTATAATCTGTTCCGGACGGCAGTTTACACCTCTTGCCTGATGGAGATATCCGCATATCGCACTTCTCAGACCATATTCCCCCTGTGGTTCACCGAGTCGGAACATCTCTGCCCTGTCGTCTAACAGACACTCCCTCGATAATTTTCTCCATGCATTGTATGGGAAACTCTTCAGATCCACCCCATTTGGCGTAAAATCATAGGGATACACCCGTTTCTCCTTTTGAGGCTCGGCAGCGATTTCCCCGGATGCCGGCTTAAGCTGGTACAATTCCTCAATCTGGGATGCAAAGTATCCCCTGCAGGGCTCCGCCTCTACATAGCCTTCCGACAGAAGCTGCTCGTAAGCAAGCTCCACTGTACTGCGGCTCACCTCCAGATATTTGCTGAGTGACCGCGTAGAAGGCAGTTTCTCACCACTTAAAATCCGGCCACACTGGATGTCTTTCTTAATATAGTTATAAATCTGTTCATACAAAGGGATCTCCGACTTGGGCTGGAGATTTATCGTCAACTCATTCATCCTGACAGGCACTCCGTTTCACGATAAAAGACAGGTCTTCTTTCTGTTCAAGACCTGCCCTTTTCTTTGTCCGGGCAGCATCTCTGTCCGGCAGGCTGCCAACAGAGAGAAATGCCCCGATACTTGTTTACTTTTGCTTCCTTATTTCGGTAATCTGAACGAACTCTTAAGCGAAACAATCCGGTTGAACACAAGCGCGTCCGGTGCGGAATCTTTTGCGTCAATACAGAAATAACCGTTTCTGACAAACTGGAAACTGTCATAGGCCTTCGCATCACCGAAACTCGGCTCCACATAACAGTCTTTCAAAATCTTAAGAGAATCCGGGTTCAGGTTCAGGGAACCGTCTTCCTTATTATAAACCCCCTTCTCTTCATCCACGAGGTTCTCGTAAAGTCTGACTTCCGCTTTTACCGCATAAGGAGCCGGTACCCAGTGGATCGTCCCCTTTACTTTTCTTCCTGTAAATCCGCTTCCGCACTTTGTCTCCGGATCGTAGGTACAGTGTATCTCAGTAACATTCCCATCCTCATCCTTTACAAAGCTTTCACATTTTACAAAGTATGCATGCATCAGACGGACTTCATTGCCCGGGAACAGACGGAAATACTTCTTCGGCGGTTCTTCCATGAAGTCTTCTCTTTCGATATAAAGTTCCCTGCAGAATGGGACCTTCCTGCTGCCAAGTTCTTCATTCTCCAGATTATTAGCCACATCGAGATACTCAACTTCTCCTTCCGGATAGTTGTCAATCACAAGCTTGATCGGATCCAATACAGCCATCATACGCGGCTTCTTCATCTTCAGGTCCTCGCGGATGCAGTATTCCAGCATTGCATAATCGACAGAACTCTGGCTCTTGGACACGCCGCACATGTCAATGAACATCTTGATCGATTCCGGCGTGAACCCCCTTCTCCTCAGGGCCGCAATCGATACGAGGCGCGGATCATCCCAGCCGTCCACAATGCCGTCTTCCACAAGTTTTTTAATATAACGCTTCCCTGTCACAACATTTGTCAGGTACAGCTTTGAAAATTCAATCTGTCTCGGCGGCTGGACGAATTCACACTCTTTGACTACCCAGTCATACAGCGGCCTGTGGTCCTCAAACTCCAGAGTACAGATGGAATGTGTAATTCCTTCAATCGCATCCTCCAGAGGGTGGGCGAAGTCGTACATCGGGTACACACACCATTTATCCCCCGTATTATGGTGGGACATACGTGCGACACGGTAAATGATCGGGTCTCTCATGTTGATATTCGGAGACGCCATATCAATCTTCGCGCGCAGGACCTTTTCCCCGTCCTTGTACTTTCCATCCTTCATATTCTGGAATAATTCCAGATTTTCCTCTACAGAACGATTCCTGTAGGGACTGTCCTTGCCCGGCTCCGTCAGCGTCCCCCTGTATTCACGGATTTCCTCCGGTGAAAGGTCGCATACATACGCTTTGCCCTTCTTAATAAGCTTCACCGCATATTCATACATCTGATCAAAATAATCGGATGCAAAATACAGATGGTCTTTCCAGTCGGCCCCAAGCCACTGAATATCTTCCTTAATTGATTCCACAAACTCCACTTTCTCTTTCGTCGGGTTCGTATCGTCAAAACGCATATGGAATGTTCCATTATATTCCTGTGCCAGTCCATAATTCAAGAGAATGGACTTGGCATGTCCTATATGCAGGTACCCGTTCGGCTCCGGCGGGAACCTTGTACAGACATGGTCATATACACCTTCTGCCAGATCTTTGTCTATTTCCTGCTCAATAAAATTCTTTGAAACTGTCTCGTTTGCCATAGTTTCCTCCTCAAGTACTAACATTCTGCCAACTATCTTACCATAAAATGTATGCAACGACAAGGACCGGAAAACAATATTTTCATTTCCTTTTCCACGACATTGTGATATACTGTTGTGGTTTAAAGCGAAAAAGAATTTCAAAGGGGTCTGACCTCTTTGCGGTCCGTTTTCTGATAACTTGGGAGGTTTTGTATGAAAAGAGAAAAATTTGGTTCCCGCCTTGGGTTTATTCTGGTTTCTGCCGGATGTGCCATCGGACTGGGGAACGTCTGGAAATTCCCGTATATGGCGGGGAAATTCGGCGGTGCGGCTTTTATTCTGATATATCTGATTTTCCTTGCAATTCTTGGAATGCCGATCATTGTCTGTGAGTTCAGTGTCGGCCGCGCCAGCCAGAAAAGCATTGCTACTTCTTATAATGCCCTTGAACCGGAGGGAACGCGCTGGCACTTTACGCGCTGGTTTGCGATTGCCGGTAATTACATACTCGTGATGTTTTACTCGATGGTGGGTGGGTGGATGCTTTACTACTGCTTCCGTATGGCAAAGGGGGACTTTGCCGGTGTTACCTCGGACCAGGTATCGTCCAGCTTTGAAAATATGCTGGCATCGCCCGGGACGCTGATGCTGTGGACCGTTATCGTTGTTCTGATTGCGTTTGGTATCTGCAGCATCGGGCTGCAGAAGGGTGTGGAGAAGATCATGAAGGTAACCATGCTCTGCCTGCTTGCGATTATGGTTGTGCTTGCAGTCCGTTCTGTTACACTGGCAGGTTCCAGTGAAGGACTGCGTTTTTACCTCGTGCCGGATTTTCATAAGATGATGGAAAACGGGATCGGCAACGTTGTATTCGGTGCCATGAGCCAGGCGTTTTTCACCTTGAGTATCGGTATGGGCGGCATGGCAATCTTCGGAAGCTATCTGGACAAATCCCGTTCTCTGACCGGAGAGTCCTTAAGCATTGTGATTCTGGACACCTTTGTTGCATTAATGGCCGGGCTGATCGTCATCCCCGCATGCTTTGCATTCCATGTAGAACCCGCTGCCGGCCCGGGCCTCGTATTCATTACCCTGCCGAACATTTTCACACAAATGGCGGGCGGCCGGGTATGGGGATCCCTGTTCTTCCTGTTTCTGTTCTTTGCCGCGCTCTCTACTATTGTAGGCGTATTTGAAAATATTGTTTCCTTTGGCATGGATCTGTTCCATTTCAGCAGGAAAAAATCAGTAGGGATCAACATACTCCTGATTACGGTCTTAAGCATTCCATGTATACTCGGGTTCAGCGTCTGGTCTGGATTCCAGCCGCTCGGGACAGGGACAAATATTATGGACCTCGAAGATTTCCTGGTATCGAATAATATCCTGCCGCTCGGTTCCGTCGTATACCTGCTCTTCTGTACCCATAAAAACGGATGGGGCTGGAAAAATTTTATCAGGGAGGCAAACAGCGGAAAAGGTATGAAATTTCCGGAAAAAGTACGTGGTTATATGACCTATGTCCTGCCGTGGATCGTCGTAATCATCTACCTGAAGGGATACTATGATATGTTCAGCAAACAGGGCCCGGCCATCTTCATCACCTGGATGGTCATAGCCTTCCTGTTCCTCGGCATGATTCTGATGGTCACGAAAACCAGACGAAAAAAAATAAAATAGAGCTTCGCTTATGAAATAAAAAGGGGTATGTACGGAAATCGTTACTGTACATACCCTTTTATCATGAAATCAAATCCCTTGCTCTTTTAAAATCAGTCATTCAGCCTTCCTTTTAATATGGTCATGGCCTGCGCAATAATCGCCGCATGGTCCCCTGCAATCATCCCCCGCTCTCGGGCCGTAAACTTTTCTTCCCTGATCAGTCCCTTGTGACAGACATGCAGGATCTCCGCGCTGGTGTCCAAATTCTTTTCCTCATTCAGAAAATGCAGCTTATAGATTCTTCTTATAGTATCTTCATCCACAGATTCTTCCACACAATCCATAGAGACACTGCACCAGACTGCATCAGCCGCATCGTCCCCCGCTTTCACGCGCACATTCTTCTCATCTACAAGCGCCATATAAGCTGTTGTAATGACACGCGCCCTCGGATCTCTGTCATAATCCCCGTATGCACCGATCTGTTCCATAACCAGATTCTCAACACCGGTCTCTTCCTGAAGTTCCCGTCTCGCCGTATCGTCCAGATTCTCATCCAGATCGATGAATCCTCCCGGCAGAGCCCAGAATCCGATCGTCGGGTGATTGCTCCGCTTAACGAGCAGGACCTTTAATCCCTCTAAAGAAGGCTTCAATTCCCCGCTGCAGCTAAAGACGGCAGCATCGGTCGTACAACTCGGCGTCTTGTATCTATAAGGATTATAACCATCCAGAAACTCCTCCAGACTCTGACCATCCTGATTCCGTTCCCCTGTTCCGTAAAATGGTGTGATATCTTTCAAAAATGACGGCATGTTCCTACCTCCTGCATCTCTGCCATATGTCAGTCTTTGCTCCTGCCTGCGCAATCGCTTTGACTCTTGGTTCTGTCATAGTAAAGGGACGGGATGATTTCCCGCCCCTTACTATTATATAAGATTTTTCAGTCTGTGTAAACAACATCTGAAGCAGCAAATCCAACCTTTTTATTTCAGCATGCAGAAGATGATCTTACCTCCTCTTAATTAATCTTAACATAAGGCTGTAGAATGGAGTCATTTGTTGAGCCGGATCCAGAGTAGAACCAGAGGTATAAATTGTCGAGATGATCCTCATCCACAACATAAATCAATGTGTATTCCAGTTCTTCGCCCGGCTCCACTGTCCTGAAATATGCCGATTTCTGCCGTTCTATCCCTTCTGTATGTGTCATCCCGTCAAAATATACAGGGAAACTGCTGCCATTAGCTGAACCCCACTGTAAATGATAATCCTCATTGGCCGAATAATAAAAATCCGGAGCATAAGAATAATTTCCATCGTCTCTCGGAACCAGATTTGTCAGGTCCGGTGCCATCGGAATCCCCATTTCCTCATTCATCCTTCCCTTTTCCCTGCTGCAGTTCTTTGCCTTCATCTTTACCACAACAAACTTTGACGATATATTCTGTTCCAGAGACTCCTCATCAATCTTTCCCTCACTGCTGAGTCTGTATCTGTCATGAGGTTTCAGGGTTCCGTCCGGGTTTATCCACTGGGCAGCCGCGTCATAATCAGGATAATTTTCAGCCGGATATTCATCCAGTGAAACGGCATCCTTGATCTGGACATCTTCAACAGTAAAACGCATGTCTTCTTCAAACTTTGCCGACTCTGCATCATCCGGGTCATATAGCGGGTTCTTTACTTCATCACCGATCCCATAAATGGCATCCTTGGAAACACCGGCCTGATAGTAGGCCTCCCAGTCCGGCGAACCGCCCTTATCTTTCTCAATTTCTTCATCTGTTGCATATGGAACTACAGAATCCAGCACCGTTACTTTCAATCCTTCAGCCACTTTTATCAGCTCTTCGGCGGGCAGGTTATCATTGCATGATATCCAGATACCATAACCAAACTCCTCGTTAAACAGATAAATATTTTTCGTTGTATCATCACTGTCTGTATAAAAACCGTCACTGACAAATACATCCGCCTTCATTCCACTGATTTCCAGATTCTTCATGTGCTCATCCCGGGGATAGTCCATAAAAGCGTTACCGTTTATTCGCTCCATCCGGTCCAGATCTGCCGCATTGAAGCCCTCGACCAGCATACTCTTGTCTGTAGCCTCATTACGCCATTTCCCGGCATAAGGTCCGTCTTTGGCAAATTCATACCCTTCCGGCATATAGGTAGCTTCGACTTTTATCTCATGCGCCTCCTTTTCCCTGTCCACCTGAAGGTTGTATCCGACCTTATCCTCTTCCTTATCCACGAGGTTTGCCGATAAGAACTTATTCGCAGCCACGGTCACAATCGACAGCCCCGCAACGAGTGCCGCTACGGCAGCCACGGCAGTCAGTACGCGGTGCTTCTTTGCATATCTCATCGTAACTTTTGTATCCATCCCGATTTCACTGTAAGCATTTGCGATCCCTCTATTCACATTCCCGGGGATCTCTGCTTCACTCGTTAAGATTCTTTTTATTTCTTTCTTGGAATATTCTTTTTTCATGCTCATTACCTCCTTGAAACCGCTGGTTCCAGTCTGTAGACTTTCTCAAATTGCTTCCGTCCCCTGACGAGCCTTGTTTTTACTGTGTTCTCTTCCAACTCAAGAATCTGGGCAATCTCCCTGATCTTAAATCCCTCCGCATAATATAGAAGCAGTATGATCCGGTATTTCTCTTCCAGCTGGTTCATAAGCTCCTCGAATTCACAATTTTGAAATGCCATACATACCTCCTCCTGCTCCGGAAATGCTTCGAGCAGAGACTCATGTTTCCCGGCCCTTATGATATCCTTACACTTATTGATCAGTATGCGTATCAGCCATGTCTTAAAATATTTCGGCTCTTTCAGGCCGTCAATTTTTTCATAGCATGTGATAATCGTATCCTGAATGGCATCTGCAATGTCCTCCGGGGAACGCAGATAACTTCTGGCCACCTTATACATATCTTGTTTATGAAGCTCCATCAGTTCAACAAAAGCCTGGTCGTCACGTTTTTGTGCTTTTTTAACGAGGTATTTCAAAATAAATCCCTCCTTCCCTCCTGTAATGCCGGCTGCTTACAATCATTAGACGGTGCACCCTTCTGAATAGTTTCATTTTATATGATAATTTATGCAAAGTAATGAAAAAACAACCTGCCCGGCGCTCTGCCTTGCTTTTGGCAGACCGTCTGACAGATTGTCCCTTTATGAGCAGTTTTTCTTTTCCATTCTCACCGCTTAAGGTAATTCTCCACACCAGAAATAAGTTCAATGAAGCGGCATACCAAAACTTCCTTTACTTCCGGATCATCCTGTGCGATGTCAAAATCTGGAATCCCGATCAATGTCTGATTTGCAGCAGACCAGTCTCTGATTAAAAGAGATTCTATCCTTTCCCAGCCTTCATATTGAACCAGGACACATATTTCCAGATTATTATACATATTCTCAATAAATCTGAAAAAATATGGGACTTCCCCGATATAAGAACTGCAGATGAATTCTGATAAATCTTTCAGGTGCTTTCTTAATGGTTCAAGGTCCTCCCGTTTCAGGCTATTCATAATACCCTCCTCTGCTCTGCCTGTATCGCACCACATATTTTGATATAGTTAATTGTATCACAATCTCATATGAATCATGTTCTAATTCGACAAATTACAACATTATTCGACTATACGTTGATTGCCCAAAAGATGCTATGTATAGATTATGTGTATTATGTATATACTATCTGGAAAAACAATCCATCTGGAGGCTGTTATGAAACATTTTTACCGGAAACATAAAAAACTGTGTCTCTGTTCACTGGCGGGAATACTTTTTGTCAGTTCCGCCGGCTGCCTTATGCACTTTGTATATGAATGGTCCGGACGGAACTTCGTCCTCGGCCTGTTTGCCCCTGTCAGCGAATCCACATGGGAACATATGAAGCTTGCGTATTTCCCAATGCTTCTCTTTTTTCTTGTGGAATATATCTTTCTCTATAAATCCTATCCCCGCCTGCTTAAGGCCGATCTGGCTGGTATTCTGGCCGGGACACTGCTTATTCCTGTCATTTTCTATACGTATACCGGGATTCTGGGCACTCATAATCTCCCACTTGATATCCTCACCTTTATCATCAGTGCAGCGGCCGGGCTGTATGTACGCTGCCGGTGCGTTCTGGCAGATAAACGCAGAACACACACATTCTATTATTTTATCTGTGTACTCGTGCTCGGAGTAAGTTTTCTGATCTTCACGTACTACCCTCCCGATCTCGCCCTGTTTGTATCCCCTGTCTGACAGTGCCCTCCTTTTCCTCTCCGGGAATTTATGTTACAATGACCCGGAGAGGAGAATGAATATGATAGAAATCAACGACTTAACGAAAACTTTTCAGGACATCACGGCAGTGAACCACGTTTCCCTCGAAATACCAGAGGGTCAGGTGTTCGGCCTTCTCGGGACAAACGGTGCCGGGAAGAGCACTCTGCTCCGTATGCTGTCAGGTATCTTAAAACCAGACGGAGGCACGATCCTGATTGACGCTATACATATCTGGGACAATCCCCGTGTGAAAGAAAACTGTTTCTATTTATCTGACAAGCAGTATTTTTTCCCCAATGCGTCCCCTGAAGCTATGGGGCGTTTTTACAGGGGCCTTTACCCATCATTTTGCTTCGGGCGCTATCTGGACCTTCTGGATGATTTTGATTTTGACAGGTTTCGCAAGATACGCACGTTTTCAAAAGGCATGAAAAAACAGATTGCCGTCTTTGCCTCTATATGTGCAGAAACACCTTACATCTTCTGTGACGAAGTATTTGACGGTCTCGACCCTGTCATCCGGCAGTCTGTGACGGCCCTGATCAAGTCAGAAATGAAGCGGCGCCCTCTGACTCCGGTCATTGCCTCACATAATCTAAAGGAACTGGAAGATTTCTGTGACCAAATCGGCATCCTGCACAAAGGTGGTGTCCTGCTGTCCAGAGATATTCATTCCATGCAGTATAAAACGCAGAAACTACAGTGTATCCTGAAAGAGGACCAGCTTTCCCGGCTTCTGGAGCAGGCAGACCTTGTCTCTGTCAAACAGGAAGGTTTCCTCACCACACTCCTCCTTAGGGGCAGCCGCGGGGAAATCACTTCATTCATAGAACAATTCCAGCCGGAACGGTATGCATTTCTCCCGCTGACACTGGAAGAAATATTCATCAATGAAACGGAGGCGATCGGGTATGATATCAAACTGCTCTTTTCCTAAACTCTTCAAGGAGACTATGAAACGGCGTGTCTGGCTCGCCCTGTTGTCCATATATCTTTATCTGACCTATATTATAGATTTTACACTGGCCCAGTCGGGAAAAGCCCTGTTCATCGGGGATGATAAATTAGGGCCCGGCAGCAGAACTGTCTTTCTTGTCACAATCATATTGGCCGTCCTTAGCGCCTTTCAGGGATTCGGTTATCTGTTTTCGGAAGAAAAAACCGACTTTTATTTCAGCCTGCCAGTGAAACGCAGCAGACTCTTTTTTGCCGGATATTTCAGTTCCATAATGATTGCCGTCGTGCCGATGGTCTTTGCGCGTCTGGTCTGTTACATACTGGAAGGAAGCCGCTCCGGAGATGCACTGTATGTGACATGGATGGGAATTCTTCTGAATACCCTTGGCTTTCTGATGATCTTCCACCTGGTACTTGCAGTGATTCTGCTGACCGGACATTTGCTCGTTGCAGCGGGCGGGACGATCCTTTTGTTCTTCTACGGGACAATTGCCTTCGGCCTCGTCATCGGAAAATACAGCAGTGCATTTTTTGATACCTATTACCGGGCTGACCTCATGAACTTCCTGACCGTCTGTGCCTCACCATACCAGTTGTACAGCACACTCGCCGGGACCGGCCGCGAGGAGGATATAGAAGGGTGGCTGCTTGCATCCCGTCTGCCGGAAATGGCCGCCGTTCTGATCATTATTGCCGTTACCTTTGTACTTATCTTCCTGCTCTTTCAGAAACGGCCGGCAGAAGCCGCCGGCCATGCACTGGCATTTAAGAAGACAAAGATTGTCCTGAAATTCATACTCGCCGTCCCTGCCGCACTCATCATCGGTTATTACATCATGCTGTGCTCTGTGGGCAGCCGCTCTTTCGTACTGTTGGTGACCGGGATCCTGTTCGGTGCCTTTACGATAAATGGCATTCTGGAAATCCTCTTTCAATTTGATATTCGGGGAATCCTCTCAGGGAAACTCCACTTCGCCGTGATTAGTATCTTCTGCCTGATCATAGCCGGAAGTTTCGTCTCCGATCTCTGGGGATATGATGATTATACCCCTTCCGCCAGTGAGGTGCAGTCTGCGGCGGTATTTATCCGCGGTCTGGATGATCCGTCCTTTACCGGGAAAAACGGCGCTGATTTTGAAGGCTCCCGGGCAGACGCACAGCTTTCGGCCATGCAGCTTAAGGGCAGCGATAAAGAAGTCTTTCTGTCGTGGCTTGAGGATGTCCGTACTGCCGCAGCACATGTACCGGAACCGCTTACTTACGCCGCGGTCGCATATCACATGTCGGACAGCAGGACGATTTACCGAAAATATCCGGTTTCTGGCGAAGAAGAACTCGAGGCTTTCCATTCCATTTACGAAAGCAGTGCTTACAAAAAAGGAGCTTTCTCTGCCATCAGCCATAAATCACCCGGAATCAGGCAGTATGTATGGTCCAATGGAATAGAAAGCTATCATCTTGATTTGAACGGGGAGGAAAACGAACATCTGCTGAAGCTGCTCACCTCAGATCTGACCGGTTTAAGAATCAGTGATATAAAAAAAGACTTGCCGCTCGGAACCCTCTCACTCGTTTATGGAACCTCCGATTACGGCGAAGAGGCCCCGCTTTATCCTTGTTTTACGGCCACACTTGACTATCTGGAATCAGCCGGAATCCCGGCCCGTAAAACGGTCAGGGACTACCCGCTCACCCGGGTCCAGTTATTTAAAAAGAGCGAAAAAACAAGTGCTCTCGGTAAAAAAACCGCTTCACGCAGTCTGATACTTGATACCGGAGACGCCGGAGAAATCCAAAAGCTGTCCGGTCAGCTGCTCCCGGCAGAATATGCGGCAAATCAGCTTTTGAATCCTGTAAATACCAGTTATCCGGCTGTTATTAGCTGGAAGGACAGTTCAGGCAGAACCGTGAATTACAGTAATATGATATTAAAAGGAGATTTTGAGCAATAGGGGGGCTTTATGCTCAATCTCTTTTGGGTATTTTCGGCATCCATTTTCCTTTCCATCCATATAGCAGGATTAGAATGGCGCCTACAAGCCATGAAGTCGGATATACCATCATAAGCAGATCCAGGCTGTGCTTTACTGACATCGCGCCCCAGATCCATGCGATGCGGTACAGACACAGTGAGATGATGAAAACGAACATCGTCTCCATCGTCTTGCCGGCTCCCCGGATGGTGCCGGACAGGATCTGCAGAACTGCAAGCATCCAGTAGAACGGGCAGAAGAACCTCATAATATAGACGCCGCACTCCACGACCTCCCTATTCTTCGTAAATACTCCGATTACCTGCGGTGCAAAGGCCAGCAGCAGGATTCCGGTCGCGACTGTATAGACTACGCCCATTGCCACGGATGTAATCATACATTTCTTCACACGGTCCAGCTTCCCGGCTCCGATGTTCTGTCCTGTGAATGTTGTCGCCGCCATGCTGATGCTCAGTACCGGCAGCAGGTTAAAGCCGTCAATCTTAATATACGCGGCAAACCCGGCCATCACTACAGCCCCAAAGCTGTTAACCGTGGACTGTACAATGACATTAGAAAGTGAGATTACAATATTCTGGACACCCGTCGGCAGGCCGATTCTCAAGATTTTCCCGAGCAGGTGGTCATAAAAACGAATCTCCCGGAACCGCAGTTTATATATTTCATCTGTCCGCATCAGGAAACGGAGGATGAAGATACAGGAAAGAAGCTGGCTGATATCTGTTGCCAGTGCCGCCCCGATAATTCCCATTTTGAGCACTACTACAAACAACAAATCCAGAACAATATTTGAACACGCCGCAATCAGCAGGTAAACTAAAGATCGTTTAGAATTTCCAACTGCATTCAGGATTCCCGCCGCCATGTTATAGATAACCGAGAACACAATTCCTCCGAAAAATACCTGCAAATAGGTCACTGCCTGTGAAAACACCTCTGCCGGAGTCCCCATCGCGCGCAGAATCAGCGGTGTCAGAAGCACACCGGCTATCGTCATAACGATTCCTGCCGCAATCGACAGTGCAACCGTCGTATGGACGGCCTTTCTGACGCCCTCTTTATCTCTGGCACCGAAAAACTGTGAGATCACAACTCCCGCCCCAGCCGAAGCGCCAATACAGAACCCGATCAGGAGATTTACGACAGAACTGCTCGCCCCCACGGCAGCCAGCGCCTCACTCCCGATATAATTCCCCACAATAATTGAATCCACTGTATTGTACAGCTGTTGGAACAAATTCCCCAGAATAAGCGGGACAGCAAAAAATAACAGCTTCTTCCAGATGCTGCCTTCTGTCATAATCGTTGTCTTTTTCATTCGTACAATCACCCCAAACCTCTCTTAAATTCCCCGGAAATTTCATTTTTTTCCATTTCCTTCTAGACTTTATTCTACCATAAGTTTAAAATAAAGTCTGTATCTAAAATTGAAGATACAAAGGATTTTTCATTCAGGAGGTTCATATGAAATTTGTCATACAAAGAGTCACGGAGGCTTCCGTGACGGTAGACCATGAAGTAATCGGAAGTATAGAAAAGGGACTGGTTGTCCTGATAGGCGTATCGGACAGCGATACCGAGGAGACGGCGGATAAAATGTTCCGCAAGATGACCGGGCTGCGCATCTTTGAGGATGCAGACGGTAAGACAAACCTTTCCCTTGCGGATGTAGACGGCAGTCTCCTGCTCATATCCCAGTTCACGCTTTACGCAAACTGCCGGAAAGGAAACCGGCCAAGCTTCATCGAAGCCGGTAAACCGGACAAAGCAAACGCACTTTATGAATATATCATTGAGAAATGCCGTACATCCGTACCGGTTGTACAGACCGGAAGATTCGGAGCCGACATGAAGGTCAGCCTTGTAAATGACGGACCCTTTACAATCGTGCTGGATTCCGATCAATTATAGGACTGGTCTGTTTATTCTTTCTCATAGCCGTTCTTTTTATAGCAGAGCAGGAACAGGAGGAAGGCAAGCAGGATTTCACCGGCCAGAACAATCATATGCAGTGCACTCATGTGGAATGTCTTTCCTGACGCATATGCCGATGCCATTTCTGCGATTACCCCTGTGTACAGGAATCTGGATACCTTCTGTATGGACGGGACGATGGATGCAAACGTTGGAACCAGCATGAAGACAAGAATCAACGGCGTTGTCAGGGTTCCCGCGCTCATCTGGCTGCGGGCAAAGATTCCGACCAGCATGCCGAGGATGCAGCTTGTCAGGCTGGCCAGCAGCGTTGCCAATACATACATCCCAAGATTGATAGCTGCAAAGGATATTCCGCTGAGTGGAATCAGTATAATATTCACAAGCATGATTTCGGCCAGCGGCGGGATCATGCTTCCCAGAAAGAACTCAACCCCGCTGACCGAGGATGTCATCAGCGTCCTCAATGTATGTTTTTCCTTCTCTTGTGCCAGAAGTGTGCTCGTCACAACCGTGCCGGTCATCGTAATATTCATCGTCAGTCCCAGATTCAGAATCACGCCAAGAAGCATGGGCGGAATTTCTTTTCCATCCAGCATTGCTGAGTAAACCAGTTTCATGATGACCGTGATTCCCAGAACCATAACCGGTATCAGAATGACATTTTTATCAAACAGCGCCTTCGTCTTCATTTCTGTCACAGTCATTAATTTTCTTGTACAAATCTTCATTATCTCAGCTCCCTTCCTGTCACTGCCAGAAATACATCCTCCAGAGTGGGCTCGCAGGAATGAATGACCTCCAGCTCCCCGTCAGACATATATGCCGCAATCTTTTTTATGTTTTCTCCACTATGCTCCAGTACAAATTCTTCCTGATTTTTCAGCAGGATGCGGTAATGCTTCTTTGTATTATATTTGAGGCATATTTCTCTGGGGGTCCCTATCTCCACGATATTTCCGTCATTGAGCAGGGCAACCCTGTCACATAGCTTTGCCGCCTCTTCCATATTATGGGTAGTAAGAAAAATCGCCATCCCTTTGTCCCTTTGCTCCTTCAGCAGTCCGTGGATCTCCTGTGCCGTAGACGGGTCAAGCCCGCTTGTTGGTTCATCAAGAAATAAAATTTGGGGCTGGTGCAGCACGGATCTCATTAGGACCAGACGCTGTGTCTGCCCTTTCGATAGTTTTCCCGCCTGTTTTTTTCTATGCTCCCATAACCCTGCCCTTTTTAGCAGCTCTTCGATTCTCCCCTGATCCACATTCAGGATTCTTGCAAAATATTTCAGATTATCATATACCGTCATATTCTCATAGATTCCGCTGTTGTCAGTAACGATACCGATCTGCTCGTAAATAGAGCTGTCGATCTCCTTCGTGTTCCTGCCCAGAATATAAGCATCCCCGGACGTCTGCCTCAGCTGCCCTGTCAGGATTTTAATCGTTGTCGTCTTGCCTGCCCCGGAAGGTCCTAAGAATCCGAGGATTTCTCCTTTCCCGACCCGGAAACTGATATCCCTCAATGCCGGCTCCGTCTGGTATTTTTTTGATATGTGGCTTAATGTGATCATTTCCTGACTGTTTGTCTGTACCATATCACTCATCCTTTCTCTCCTTGATGAGCCAACTATATCAAAAATGCCCCTCTTAGAATAAAAAAATGCCCGAAATGTATCACAGAGTGCCTGAAATGCATTTCGGGTTTCTTTGTCATTATTATGTATGATGTTGGGGTCAAAAGGTATTTTCCCCCCTAAAGCCTACAGATTTCTGCCAGCTTCGGCTTCATGGACCTCGATACAAGGCATATCTGTCCGTTTTGCATCGTAATTTCGTTGTTCTTCAGGTCAACAGATCGTATCTTCTCCCTGTTCACAAGGAATGCCCTGTGGCATCTGATGAAATTATTGCCGGCCTGTTCCTCTATCTCCGATAATTTCCCGATAAAATCGAGTCGTTCACTCTCCGTATAAAGCAGGATCCTGTGGGTCCTTGGCGAAGTCTCAAAGCAAATGATTTCAGCGAGCGGGATATGTCTGAGTGAATCTGCCATTTTTACAGTAAAATACGGCGCCGCTGAAGTCTCTGCATCCATCTCCTCCAGCATCCGTTTTGCAATCACCCGGAGACAGTCCCGTATGGCCGGAAGCATTTTCAGGATGTCATCTTTCACGATATAATCCAGGGCTTCCACATGGTATTGGAAAGTCTTGAAAGCAAGGTCCCTGAAAGAAGTAATATAAATAATAAAGCCTCTCGGATCAAACTTGCGGATCTCCCTGCCCACCCAGAAACCATCCCGTTCACTTCGTTTCTGCTTCAGGTCCACGTCGAGAAAGTAGATCCCTCTCTTCTGCTTTTGTCTGGCCATATCCAGAAGCTCTTCCGGATCACCTGTGCATAGCACAGTCTGCATATCATGGCCCCCTATCAGAATCTGGCGTGCGATCTCATCACTTAGTATCTTTCTCATTTTCTCTTCGTCATCACATATGTAAACTGGCAGCATTATTTTATCTCCTGTTGTGGTTTACTTTTATCCCTTATTCATGATTTTTATCTCCTGCGTAAATATATGATTCTTCCAGCTTGTCACAGGAAATACATTTTCATACTTCTCAAGAATCCTCTGGTATCCCGGCAGTCCGAGTCCCCGCCCTTCCCCTTTCGTCGAGTACCCTTCCTTCCAGATACTGTGCAGGGCCAGTTCCTTATTCCACGGATTACTGACTATGATCGTAACCATATCTTCCTGCCTGCTGATAATCAGGTCAACCGAAGAGCCTTCTGTGATATCCGCCGCTTCTATCGCATTATCCAGCAGGATTCCAAGACACCGGTTCAGGTCGAGAACATCCATTGAAACCTCGGTAACCGGACGGAACACCTCCAGATTGCAGACAATCTGTTTCTCTTTCATACGGCTGAGTTTCGAGAGTACAAGACTCTTGAGTTCCGGAATCTGAATATTGCCCAGCTGGCCCGCCTGCCTTATGTTCTCTCCCACTTTATAGTCAAAATCTGCTTCCATCTTCCTGAGTGCATTCTTGATTTCCTGCGTATTTCCTTCCTCCGCATAGACAGACATACCGGAAAGTATATTCTTGTAATCATGCCGGAATGCCCTCATCTCCTTTTGGATGGCTTCCAGATTCTCCATGTAATGTCTCTGCTCCAGCAGCATCGCTTCCTGCATCCTGATCTTTGAATCACGCTCCCCCTTTGCAGATATATAGGTAAAAAAGCATAGGATAAGAAGCAGGAATGTCAGGATACTCAATATATATGTAAAATTAAAGTTAGCCTGAAACACATCTTTCATCGTAAAAAGCAGTTCAACAAAAATCTCCAGCACCAAAGCAGCTGACGCCGTAAAAACCAGACTCTTCTCATCCGACAAAAGAAACCGCATATACCGTCCAAGCTGAAGCCGGGTCAAAAGCAGGCAGATGGCAAAAACAACAGCCGGATACACTATAACCATCCAGAATATGTATTTTACTAATCCCGCGGACTCCGCGATAGATACACCCGAAATTATAGACGCAAATATGGCCCCTGTCCCGACCTGCATGGCCGCCGCAAGAGCAAGTGCAGTCAAAGATTTTAAAGGATGCCACTTTAG
The DNA here is from genome assembly GCF_003149245.1 of Faecalicatena orotica. Lineage (GTDB taxonomy): Bacteria > Bacillota > Clostridia > Lachnospirales > Lachnospiraceae > Faecalicatena_A > Faecalicatena_A orotica. The sequence goes on from NZ_QGDL01000003.1 coordinate 387,794, forward strand.
ATAGACCGTAATGAGAATTACATTCAGGCCGATTGTAACCAGGGACGATAATGCATAGCCCAACAGAATATGAATAGAAACCATATAGTATAAAAACCAGGCCGCCAGCGTCGTCAGCGGGACAGATATAAGCATCATCCGCCCTGCATCCTTCCAACGGATTCTGGAATCCGCAATCGCAAACAGAAACAGATATAACACGAGATGTGAACTAATTGAGTCAATAACAAGTATAAATATTGTGCGTATAATTAATGAAGCCGGCATAGTCAGAAAACCTCTTGTTCTTTAAACAGTGTTTAGATTCAATAAAATCTCCCTTTACAATCAATGGAAGTATGTTATAATAATGATAGAAATTGGAGCAGCCGCCCACAAAGGTGGTTAGCCCCTAAGTTGCAAAAAGTCTACCTAGACCGCCAAGTACAAAGGTAGACTTTTTTATTTTCGCTTGTTATTCCTATCTATATAGGCAAGCAGGTTACTGTTCATCCCCTACGGGCATGCACAGTAACGGCATCTGCCCATTAAAAGTCGCCTTCGGCGAGGGGCAGATGCCCCGAAATTATTATTTTGTTGGCTCCGATGCCGTGCAGCGGAGTGCACGGCACGGTTTAAACAGTAACGCAAGCAGTGCTATGAGAAATGAACCACCTAAAAACAATAGGCTGAGGACTTCATATGTATTCATTCGCACCACCTCCCCTCTTCTATAAAGTATGGGAGGCTTCCACCTTGTACACAGCTGCTCCATGAATTAATAATAGCATATGTATTTTAATCACACAATCGTCAATAACTTTAAAAAAAGACCTTCAAGAGATATCAACTCTTGAAAGTCTTTTTTAAGCTGTCGAGCGGAATCGAACCGCCGACCTCCGCCTTACCAAGGCGACGCTCTACCGACTGAGCCACGACAGCCTGTACGTAATGCATACGCAACGGTATTAATATACACTAAAAAGAGTATAGTTGTCAATATGATTTTTCAAATAAATTATAAATCCATTGACAATTCGTTACTGTTCACAGGCAAGCCTGTAAACAGTAACGCGCCTGCCCATTTAAAGTCGCCTTCGGCGAGAGGGCAGGCTTATTGGCTGTTTTACGTTACGGCTCCCAGCCTATCAGCGTAATGATAGGCTGGGGAGTGAACCAATGTCAGTTAGTTAAGTTACGAGGTTAAATCCTGAATAAGGGTCTAACCTAAATTTTAAAAAAATCACCTCTAAAGGTTGACACAGAGCCCAAAATGTGCGGCCGCTCTCGTTGCTGGTGTGACAGCAACAAGAGCGGCCCCTGTAATCAGAACTATATCTTTTGTCTGACTACAAGGAGGTCTCATATGTCATTTGCAAAACAGGTTAAAAACAATCTCTTAGAAATTATTTCAGGAATGGCGCTCCATCCCGAGAACTTTTCAAAACACCCTGA
>NZ_QGDL01000004.1 GCF_003149245.1 Faecalicatena orotica
GTTGAAGCTGCCTTTATTCCAAGTGTTAGCAACCCGATTTTTAAAGACTTCATCGGATATGGTGGACGGGTCCTTACAAAGGTACTTGGAAATCTCACGAAAAGACTTGCTTTCATCTAGAGATTGTTCAATATAGCGACGGTCCTCGATTGTAAGATGTTTATGATTCCCTGGTATAAGTTTTGACATAGTGTTATCCTCCTTATGCCGCCGGTTTGGACAACTGATAGAACTATACCGCTAGAAGGAATCATATGCAAGAGTAAACCCTACTTATCCAAGACTAAGTCCTACATAGGATGAACAGGGTAGGATTTAGAAAAATAATTTACGCTGCGTTGACGCATGATGTCAAAAATGATAAGATTATGTAAATATATTTACAATAGGAAGGTAAAGCAAATGTCTGACTTTTCAAAACGTATAGCCTCAGAAACACCCTCATTTACAAATTCACAGAAAAATGTGGCCGACTATATTTCAGGTCATCTGAACAAGGTCGCTTTCTATACGCTGGACGAGCTGTCTAGGAAGATCGGTGTCAGTACGACTACAATCATCCGTTTTTCACGTGTTTTAGGATATGACGGCTTCTCCGAGATGCAGAAAGCAATCCAAGAAGATATCTATGCCAATTCTGCCCCGAAAGCCAGACTTTCTGAAAGGCTTCCGGATACAGCGCAGCCTCCGGATAACGAGCTCCTGTCAGATTGTTTCCAGAATGATATCGAGAATATCCGTCAGACTCTCGCGGCACAGAAAGGTGATGACCTTGATGCGGCAGTGGATTCGATTATTCGTGCCCGCTCCGTCTACATCCTGGGCATGAGAAGCTCCTTCTCCCCCGCTTATTATATGGCCTCACGCCTCGGTGAGATCCGAAAAAATGTACACCTAATCCAGTCAGTCGGCATGATCTACCCAGAAGAAATCGTCAATGCAGGGGAAGATGATGTCTGTATTGCCTATCTTTTTCCGCGTTATTCAAAGGTCAGCTCTTCCATCATCTCATGGATGAAGAATGCCGGCAGTAAGGTGATCCTGATTACAAGCCTGAACTATCAGGCAGTGAGCGGATATGGAGATATCATTCTTCCATGTGCGATTTCCAGCCTTTCCTATAAGAATTCATTTGCTGCGCCACTCTGCCTCACCAACTACCTGATAACGGCAATGGCCAGACAGAACCACAAGGAGGCTCAATCCATTCTGGAAAAGACGGAATCTATCCTGAGTCAGGGATTTTACCTCGGCCTGTAAATCACAGAAAAAAAGTCCTACAGCGCGGCATCCCAGCCATTCTGCAGGACTTTTTTGTATTACCTGTATTATATAGATTTCTGCATTTCACCTTCAGTCTCTGCCCCTTCATGTTTTGCAGCATAGACATAATAGAATACAATCCCGATTCCAATAATCACAATCATAGGAAGCAGCAGCTTAGGACTTCCAGCAAGAGTAACTACCAGAATAAATCCACATGAAGCGATTTCAAGGACCGGCCATATATAATACCAGATTCCCTTCATCTTAAATGCTGCTTCATCATATGCCTTTGGCAGCACCTTCTTTAATCTTACAGATACAAATGCTGAATGGATCAGGCTTACCATGACAAAAGCTGTAGCCACATCTATATACTCCATAATAGATTCACTCATAAAGCTCAAAAGAATAGCTACGGCCACTGAAAACCAGACAGCTACGATAGGTGCATTTCTCTTCCCTGCTGTCTTCTTAAAGAGCGCGGGCATGCTTCCCTGACAGGACATGTTATGCAGCTCATGGGTCAGGCACACATACATCCCGTTCAAGGTTGAAATCGTTGCAAACATTGCCCCAAGCGTCACAAGCGCTGTGACTGCCGGCATTCCAAACTGCATGGATGCGATAGAAACCGGCGTGTCAATGCCAAGCTCTGTATAGGGCATCATACCACATAATACTGCAGTCATTCCACAATACAGCAGTGTAACAATTACCATACATAAAAACATAGCTTTAGGCAGGTTTTTTTGTGGTTTGTGGACATTTCCGGCCCATTCTGTCATCGTATTGATTCCTACAAACCCAAAATATGCCGGAATAATCTGGCCTATAACCGGGCCCGCCCCCTTCGGGAACATTGGCGTTAGATTGCTTAGTTTCACATGAGGAATCCCCATAATAACAAATACCAGCATTGCCGCCATCAAAATAATAACAATCAGACTCTGGAACCTGGCCGCCGCTTCAAACCCGAAAGAGTGAATGACTCCAAACAGAAGAAGTGCAATCACGGCAACCACGTAAACATTTGCCCCGGGGATATACAGTCTTACATACTTTGCAATCGTATGCGCACAATAAGGAAGCCAGATTGCCGTCCAGATAATATAAAGCCAGCCATACATAAATGTACTTAACTTCCCGCTGGTCTTCTTTACCATCACATAGCTTGAGCCCTCCACAGGCAGTATACAGCCAATCTGTGCACTCTGGATGCAGACTGGGACCGTTAAAAGGGCACCGATTATGTATACCAGCCACACTGCAGGCCCCATTGCCTCCGCCTGATATCCGCTTGCTACAAAGGATGATGCACCGATAATAGTTCCGATCAGCATGAATGTAGCAGTCATTAAGCCAATTTTACCTTTTTCTTTATTCTCCATATATCCTGTCCTCTCACTCTCCCACTATTTTTGATAAGGATCATCCCATAAAACAAGCTTCTGCCCAATCCCCTCTTTTAATGCAGTCTGGTACAGGTCATATCCAAGTCCCACATCGAAAGTAGCCATACCACATGCAACAAATGTAACCCTCTCTTTGCTGTCTGCACGCCCTTCCTTTTCTCCCAGAATCACTTCACCGATACTCGTGGATTCAACCAGTGGGCGGATCTTTCCATCATCAATCAGAGTATAGATAGGTCCTCCGATTACGGATGCATAAGAAGCAGCCTTATCCCCAGACTCAACGGCTTCCTGCACATATGCCTCGTGCAGCCTTACATTATCATAGATCAGTTTTGTATTCATCCAGAAGGAATCGTCTGACTGCATTGGTCCTGTAATCAGCAGTGTCACGCCTTCCTGAAGCCATTCATCTTTAATATATAATGGTTTCAGACGAGATGCTGCAACCGTGATTACCTCTCCGGCCCTTACTGCTTCTTCCAAATCTGTCGTCACAATTCCATCGATTCCGAGTTCTTCCTTTGCCCATCCTAAAAACTTCTTTCCGGCTTCTTCAAAAATATCATAACATACGATTTTCTTTGCATTCGGAAGCTGAGTCAGAATAGAACGGAGGCAGGAACGGTTAATCTGCCCACAGCCTAAAACGGTTACAACTTCTGAATCTTTTCTGGCAAGATGTCTCGCTGCAACTCCCGGTACTGCGCCTGTTCTTGCAGCACTCAACAGGTTCGCAGACATAAATGAGAGTGGTTCACCTGTATCTTTATCATTCAAAGTTACGGTCAGCACAGATCTTGGCAGCCCCTTCTTAGGGTTCTCTGCATTGGAGCCATACCATTTATTGCCGCATACATCAAACCGGCCTCCCAGATAAGCAGGCATTGCCACAAATCTTCTATCAGGACCGGCAACCGGCATATTCGGGAACGGGGATTCCTTCGGGAATACAATTCCCAAGCCGTGGCTGTTATGGTTGCTTCCCCCCATCAGGTAATCTCCCTTACTTAATAAAGTAAAGACTTCCTCCGCGTTATCGATACATTTTACAGCATCGAGCACTCCTGCTTTAATTGTGTCCTGTTCTGATAAATATAAGAATTCTGTTTTGTGTGACATGTTTTTGTCTCCTTTCATATTGAGCCTGTCGGCAAATTGCTTAGTTTTTTTCTTCACATGTGAATGTTTTTGTTTATGTTTTATTTAATACATATACCCTATCGCGTTATATCGCAATTGTCAATATTATTTTCGTTTTTATTCTGTTTTTTCGTTTTTTCAGCATTATTAACTAATTCCGATTTCATTTTTTGTTAATTATGCCGTTTCTGAATTATAATATTGATTTTTGCAATATATCGCAATATACTATTTGTATCATTTGATACATTATCTGATACATATGAAATGCATCAAATCAGGCTGCTTCTATAAACCAACCAGCATGCAAACCTATATAAAAGGAGGATCTTATGAAGAAAATCAAGAATTACGAACAACTCACCTCACATGGCGATGTTCTATCCAGAAAAATTGTACTGGATATTACAGAACAAACTCTTAAGAAACTGGATTCCTATGAACGCATTAAAAGTATCATGCACCTCGACGGTGACATGCTTCATATAGGAACCAAGACGTGGGACCTATCAAAAAAGAAGAACGTTTACCTGCTGGGGGCCGGAAAAGCCTGCAACCATATGGCTATGGCAGTTGATGAGGTACTCGGGAACCGGCTTACAAAGGGAATTGCAATTGTAAAAATCAAAGAAGAAACAGATCGTTTTCAAAATACGGACGTCTATGTTGGAGGTCACCCTCTCCCAAACCAGGCTGGATATGAAGCCTGCCTTAAGATCCTCGACCTGGTAGATCAGGCAGGCCCGGACGATTTATTCATCGTTGTCATTAGCGGTGGAAGTTCCGCCCTTATGAGCTGTCCGCGTGAAGGAATCACACTGGAAGATGAAATTAAGACTACCGACATCATGTTGAAATCCGGGGCCGGAATCTATGAAGTAAACGCCATCCGCCGCCATATCTCTGCCCTGAATGGTGGTATGCTTGCAAAACGGATCGAATCTGTCGGTGCAGAACTCATTGGTTTCGGAATCAGCGATGCAGTCGGAACCCCTGCAACCGGCGACATTGGGATTCCTTATAAGAAGTATGCCAGCACTCCGATGGGCCCTGATAAAACAACACTCGAAGATGCACGGCGGGTTATCCGTGAATTCGACGTAGCCGATAAGCTTCCAAAGAATGTCGTGGACTATTTGATGAACGTCGGGCCAGAAGGCGAGACGCCAAAGGCTTTCCCAAATAACACCTATTTTCTTTTGAACACGCTTCCTGATTCCTGCATTTATGCCAAAGAAATTGCAGAGGCGATGGGAATCCCAGCAATCATACTTTCCTCATTCCTAGAAGGAGAAAGTAAGGACGCCGGTACATTTTTCGCTTCTATTGCAAGAGAATCACAGGCCTACGGCAACCCAGTCCAGCCGCCGTGCGTCATTTTAAGCTCCGGTGAAACCACAACGAAGATTCTGGACAATAAACTCATCACAGGCCACGGCGGACCCGGACAGGAACTAACTTTAAGCTTTGCCATCGCCGCGCAGAAAACCAAGGGGGCCTGCATGCTGTCCATCGACTCCGAAGGAACAGACGGTACCACCCCCGTTGCAGGAGGCATATGCGATTCGACAAGCTACACCAATGCTGTTTCCAAAAAGATCGATGTCCACGCCGCACTGAGGGGGCACGCCTGCTATGAAGCCCTCTCCGAGATGGAGGATGCGGTATTTACAGGCAATACCGGTACCAACCTTTGTGACTTTAATGTTCTGTATATTCCGGAAACAAACGAATAGGAGGAAAACCATGAAATCAATCATTAAATCCGTACATGCACGACAGATTGTAGACTGTAAATGCCGCCCGATGGTGGAGGTAGACGTCGTAACGAGCGATGGGTACACCGGCAGAGGCTGCGCCCCAACCGGGTCTTCCGTGGGAATGTCCGAATGCTGTGTCCTCAGAGACAACAACCCGGAGGAATATCATGGGCTCAGTGTACATAAGGCGGTAGACAATGTAAACAAATTTATCGCACCAGCCCTGATTGGAATGGATGTTACCGACCAGAAAGGGATTGACGAAAAGATGATTTCTCTGGACGGCACCCCGGAAAAAAAGAACCTCGGAGGCAATGCGATTTATTCCGTCTCTATTGCCACTTTCCGGGCAGCTGCCGAAGCAGCACACCAGCCGCTCTACAACTATATCGCCGGTGGTCCGGTTAAAACAGTACCTGTGCCAAGCTTTAATGTTGTAAACGGGGGCCGCTACGCATCACTAACACAGCCTTTCAACGAGTTCATCATCATGCCTTATGGGGCAGACACAATAGATGAGGCTGTTGAGATGGGAATTAATACATTCCAGGAACTGGAGACGGTCATTACAAAATATACCGGGAAGAAACCAGAAGTCGCCCCCTCCTATGGATATGCGGCGCCATCAGAGGATCCCGAGGTCATCCTCAACCTGATCTCAGAAGCTATTGACCACTGTGGCTATACCGGACGGATCGGATTTGCATTCGACTGTGCTTCCAGTGAAATGTATGACCGTCATGATGACACCTATCTTTTAAAAGGGCAGAGGGTGAATTCCCGGCAATTAATTGATTATACAAAATATCTGACTGAAAAGTTTAACTTTGTATTTATAGAGGACCTTCTGGATGAAGAGGATTGGGAATCTTATCCGAAAGCACATAAAGAAATCACCCGGACTAATATCATCGGAGACGATTTTATTGTCACAAACCCCGACCGCCTCAAACGTGCATATGAATTAGATGCATTAGATGGTTTTATCCTGAAACCCAATCAGGTAGGAACCATCACCGAGGCATTATCCGCCTACAATTATGCTATGGATCACAATCTGCTGGCAATCCCATCCGGAAGGGCAGGCGGTGTCATTGGCGATATCGTCATGGATCTTGCCGTAGGACTTCAGGTCGGCTTTATTAAAAACGGTGCCCCGCGCTCTGGGGAGAGAATTGACAAACTGAATTTCCTCATGCGTGCCCGCGACTTAAACCCGGGCTGCAGACTTGCAGACATATCCCCTCTGCTGAAATTTTAAACACACACTAAAAATATAAATTCTATAAGGAAGGTAATGAAAATGAGTCCAAAATATAATCCCTACGAAAATATGCTCTCTGTTGTAAGCAATGCTGCAGATATCCTTGGTTATGTGCCCAGTGATTACGAGGCAATCAAATATCCGGAACGCGAACTCAAAGTTGCCGTGCCTGTTCGCATGGATGACGGAAGCGTCAGAGTCTTTGAAGGTTTCCGCGTACAGCATTCCACGTCCCGAGGTCCCGCAAAGGGAGGTATCCGTTATCATCAGAATGTGGACCTCGACGAAGTAAAGGCTCTCGCAGCGTGGATGACTTTCAAATGTGCTGTCGTAAATATTCCTTACGGCGGCGGAAAAGGCGGAATCATTTGTGATCCAACAAAACTCTCAGAATCAGAGCTTCGAAGCCTGACAAGACGTTTCACAGCCATGATCGCCCCCATCATCGGACCGGACCAGGATATTCCGGCACCTGATGTTGGCACAAATGCAAACGTCATGGGCTGGATCATGGATACTTACAGCATGTTAAAGGGCCACTGCGTCCCGGGAGTTGTTACCGGGAAACCAATCGCACTCGGAGGCGCACTCGGAAGAAACGAAGCAACCGGGCGCGGCGTCATGATTACCACTTTGAATATCCTGAAGGCACACGCATTCTCTCCAGAAAATTCCACGGTTGCAATACAGGGAATGGGAAATGTCGGAAGCGTATCCGCAAAACTTCTTTACGAACAAGGACTGAAAGTGGCCGCTGTCAGCGATGTTTCAGGCGCTCTCTACGATCCCGACGGACTCGATATCCCGTCTATCTTAGAGTACCTTTCGCAAAAGCGTGGAAACCTTCTCGAAGGATATGACGCTGGCAATGCAAAATGGATCACCAACGCAGAATTGCTTGAGCTTCCTGTTGACGTGCTCATTCCAGCGGCACTTGAGAACCAGATTAACGCCTCCAATGCCGACAAAATTCAGGCAAAGATCATTGTAGAAGCTGCCAATGGCCCTACAACGATTGATGCTGATAAGATTCTTGACAAGAGAGGAATCGTTATCGTCCCAGATATCCTTTCTAATGCAGGAGGTGTTGTTGTTTCCTACTTTGAATGGGTTCAAAATATCCAGTCTATTTCATGGAGCGAAGAACATGTAAACGAACAATTGAAAGATATTATGGATCAGGCTTTTCAGTCCGTATGGGACATCGCAAAAGATAAAGATGTTTCCCTTCGCACCGGCGCATATCTTATTGCAGTAAAGCGTGTAGTCGACGCTAAAAATATGCGTGGAATCTGGCCTTAAGAACAAAAAAAGAGGTATGGACGCTCTCCCCTGAGAGCCCATGCCCCTTTTTCTGCCAAAAACAAATCCCCACACGGGGATGACATCACAATATAATATATATGACTAACAAAGCTGCACTTATAATGATGAACGGCTTCTGAACCTTATTCGCCAATACATTCAGTTTCGGATTATTCACAAAAAACAGTATCAGATAGATACATGAACAAATCAGCGCGACAGCCAGCACAATATTCTTAAGCATTCTTTTTTCCTCCCAATTTATCTTACGTTGCTACATACCTGTAACACATTATAATCCATTTGAACAAATAAATCCACTTATAATTTATTCCTGTTGACTATCCAATCCGGCAGGGATAGTATTTGCCTTAACAATGTAGTAAGATATTTAACATGAGATAACAATTAGAAACAAGGAGGATAAGAGTATGAACCGGGAATTTTTACTGAATCAGTGGGTCAGCATACTACACTGTAATATCTGCCTCGTAAACAGAGATTATAAGATTGAAAATTGTTTCGGAGATCTGGCACCAGAGTCGAATCCTCTTTACACGGACGCTCCATTTCTGAAATATCTGGCCAGCCATGAAAGTAAGGAATACCCGGTTATTTACTGTGAGTTCGATTCCGTAGTTTATGCCGTAATGGATATGGAAAATTTGAAATTAATCATTGGCCCGGTCAGTATCTTAAAGCCAGCCAGAGAGCTTGATGCTTTTATGGTGAAAGCCCATTCTGTAAGCAGCAAAGCAGGGCATCAGACTGCATATTGTGAGATCAAAGTGTTCAGCGCCGGAATACTGGCAATCTATCATTATCTGACAGGAAGAGAACTCTCCTTTGATGAATTGTGGGAGAAAAATAACCTTCATGGGCCGAAAATAGGAGAGGCAAGGGAAAGTGTGCAAAAAGTGATTTTTTCCCATCAGGAACGGGAGATGCCCCATAATCCTTATGATCAGGAACAAAGAGAACTGGACAGTATCCGCCGCGGTGATAAAGAAATGCTAAGACGCAGCCTGCTGGAAACGTACCGGGGCGAAGTAGGCCAGCTGTCACTTAATGAAGTTCGTCAGGCTAAAAACATAGCCATCTGTGTCCTTACTCTGGCCTCCAGGGCGGCCATTGAGGGAGGTATGCTGCCGGAAGAAGCATTTTCAATGGTTGACGGGTTTATACTAAAAATCGAAGAGATGTCGAATATTGCCGCGATTGAGACAGTAATGCGAAAGGCAGAGTATGAATTTGCGGAACAGGTGGAACTGGTCCACACGCAAAAAGAGAAGAATCCACTGATCGAAAAGACAAAGAATTATATCTTTCAAAATCTTCACAGTGACATCAGGATCGGCGAAATCGGGCATAAGGCAGGTGTTTCACCGGCCTATCTTTCCGATTTGTTCCGGCGGGTCGAGGGGATCACGATACAGCAATATATACGCAGAGAAAAGGTACGTCTCGCCGAAAACCTGCTCCGCTATTCGGAATATGAAGTGAAGGATATCGCGTCTTATTTATCCTTTTGTTCCCAAAGCCACCTTGGGCGGGTATTTAAGGAAGAGACAGGGATGACACCAACAAAATACAGGGCAAAGTATGGCGCTTCTAAAAATAGCTAAAATTCATGATATTCAGCTAAAATTCATGATATATCATTTAACCTTCTTATACTATTATAAGATCATAAAACAGGTTACTGCTCACGGCCATAGGCCAAGTATAGCAGCTACAATAGTTCAGGAGGAAAAGTATGAAAGAACTTCTATTTGGCACCGCATATTATGATGAGTATATGCCCTGCGAGAGGCTGGACAAAGATGTTGAAATGATGAAAAAGGCCGGTATTAATGTGGTAAGGATAGCGGAATCCACATGGAGCACATGTGAGCCACAGGAAGGGGCATTCGATTTTACACATGTAGAACGGGTAATGGATGTCATGGAACAGGCCGGAATTTCCGTTATTATCGGAACACCAACATATGCAGTTCCAACATGGATGGTAAAATCCTATCCGGACGTTATCGCCACCACGGTAAACGGCAGGGGGCTTTACGGAGCCCGGCAGATTATGGATATTACCCACCCGGTCTACCGGTACTATGCCGAAAGAGTCATCCGAGAACTAATGAAACATACCGCACACAAGAAATGTGTCATCGGCTATCAAATTGACAATGAAACAAAGTATTATGGGACAGCCGGAAATAATGTGCAGGAGAGATTTGTCAAATACATCCGGCACAAGTTCCACGATGATCTGGACGCGATGAACACCGAGTTTGGGCTGGATTACTGGAGCAACCGCATCAACGCGTGGGAGGATTTTCCGGATGTACGCGGAACCGTCAACGGCAGTCTCGGTGCCGAATTTGAAAAATTCCAGAGAACGCTGGTAGATGAATTTCTGGGATGGCAGGCGGATATTGTAAATGAGTACCGCAGAAAGGATCAGTTCCTTACCCACAATTTTGATTTCGAATGGCGCGGATATTCCTTTGGAGTTCAGCCGGATGTCAATCATTATCAAGCGTCAAAATGCCTTACCGTTGCAGGAGCGGATATCTATCATCCCTCACAGGATGGACTGACCGGCACCGAGATTGCCTTTGGCGGCGATATGACCAGATCACTAAAACAAGACAATTATCTGGTATTAGAGACAGAGGCCCAGGGATTCCCGGGCTGGACCCCCTATAAGGGACAGCTCCGTCTGCAGGCCTACAGCCACATAGCTTCCGGGGCTAACAGTGTCATGTACTGGCACTGGCATTCCATTCATAACTCCTTCGAAACGTATTGGAAAGGACTCTTAAGTCATGATTTCGAAGAAAATGAGACTTACAGGGAGGCCTGTGTCATCGGGAAAGAATTCAGGGAAATCGGAAGCCATCTGGTAAACCTGAAAAAGAAAAACAAGACTGCGATCCTTGTCAGCAATGAGGCACTGACCGCTTTAAAATGGTTCGGGATAGAAGCCTCCGCTGCGGGCCCGGGAAACACATGGTATAACGATGTGGTCCGCTGGCTATATGATGCACTTTACGATATGAATGTGGAGTGCGATTTCATCTGGCCCGAATCAGATAACTTAGACCAGTACCAGTTGATTCTTGTGCCCGCACTTTATGCGGCGCCGGATGAACTGTTGAAGAAATTAGACCGGTATGTGAAAAACGGGGGCAGTATGGTCGCCACGTTTAAGACGGCCTTTGCCAATGAGAATCTGAAAGTAAACTACGATGTCCAGCCGCATATTTTAAAAGACTGTCTCGGAGTCCGCTACCATCAGTTCACATTTCCGAAAAATGTCGGACTCGCGGGAAGAATTACAGATCACGAACACGACACAGAGGCAAAGGTATTCATGGAACTGTTAATATCAGAAGGCGCAGAAGTTATGGCTTCTTATGAACATTATAACTGGGGGCAGTATGCGGCAGTAACAAAGAACCATTACGGAAACGGAACGGCATATTATATCGGCTGCATGACGGCGCAGGGTGTATTGGAGAATCTGCTCACAGATGCACTTAAGAATGCAGGAATTCCAAGTTTATCCGAGAAAAAATCCCCCCTTATTGTTCGTCAGGGTATCAATGATTTTGGAAAAAATGTGTACTTTTATTTTAACTATTCAGCAGAAAAACAAGTTGTAACACATGAATTTTCAGACAGCACAGACCTTTTGACCAAAGAAGAAGTCCGGACAGGGGACACCATTTCTATTCCGGCCTGGGGTGTGAAGATTCTGGAAGGATAATCATTCGGAAATAGCATCGGGGAGCGTTTATCCGCTCCCCGATATTATATCTTTTCATAGCTGACATTTATAACTGCCTTTTTGTTTCTAAGTGCTGCCAGCAGCATGGATCCGCCTAATAACAGGCAGTTTCCGAGTAATTCTATAAATTCGCAGTCTATCAGAAGTACAACCATCTGCATCACGGCAATGCATCCGGTGGCAATACACACGATTTTTAATTTACGGTCTGATACATGCATTGGTGAACGAGTCCAAACCTCAGGCAATACTTTAGGCAGGCGGATTGTATAAAAGCATACCAATGCAGTTTGCGCACGCATTAAAATAACTGTACAGTTTGAAAGTGTATCCAGATTTAAACCAAGAATCAACGGTACAAGACTGACTCCATAACACAACAGGAGCATCAAGTAAGGAGTATGAAATCTGGAATGCCTTTTCATAAAGATTTTCGGAAGCCATCCATCGTTTGCCTGCTGTATCATCGGGTCAAGAACGCCTCCAATGGATGCGTTTAATGTGGTGGCTATTGCAAATAACGCTCCAGCACACATGAAAAAGATGTACAGCCAGTAAGGGAAAATTTCAAATGCCACTTTTGAGAGCGGCTGTCCGGCAACCCGCACCACTGGGAGGACTCCGGCTGATACTACTCCGATGATTGCGTAGACAGCCCCCACTCCTAGTGTGCTGCGCATCATAATCTGTGGAATGTCTTTTGTCGGATTTTTTGCCATTGCACTAAAATTAATAAGATTCTTTGCACCATCTGTAGCAAAAGAGAGCAAGGCCACTGCAACCAAAAATCCGCCGGTTCCGCCATAGAAAAAGTCCGGAGCTGTAAAATAAGCCGGGATGTCGACTTTGGCAAATCCGAATACCGCATACAGAGTAAGTGCAGCCGCCATAATAACAACCATAATGACCTGTGCAGCCGCATATGTTTTTACTCCAAGAAAATTTAAAAAGAACATCAGGGATACAAATATTATTTCCACCGCCAGCCGATTAATACCCGGAACCAATTCTAACAGATAGTCTGCAAAAGAGACTCCATATAATGCAATAATGACTACTTGGAACAGCATGATATAAACACTGATACCAGTAATATATTTAGGGGCTATCAGGGCCATCTGGGTATAACTTCCACCCTCTAAACGTATTGTACCACCCAGATAGCTATAAGGTATGATGGATACCGCCATCAGCAGGGCAGCTAATAAATAGGCGAAAATGACTGCATGCCCGGTATTGGCAATAGCTGTACCGGTCATGGTAATAACTCCGGTGCCGATAACCATCCCAATAGCGGTTGCATAAAGAGCACCGCGTCCCAGGGTCCGCTCTGTTTGTTGTACAGAGGTATACGCTGTGTCTGGATGCTTCATCTTTATATCACCTCTTTCAAGCTTTCAAAATCAGGTAAATCAGCAATATGAGAACCGTAATGAGCATAAGCTACCGTGCTGTCCGGCATTACGATAAACAACGCTGGAAGCTGCTGGCTGCGCCCCTCACTTTTTTCTCCTAAAAACGTAGGTAAAAGAAGCTTTTGTACACCGCCTATAGATTCCAGAAGCTGACTGCTTCCCCCTGACAATTGAGGAAGGGTGTCTGCTTCAAATACATTGTACCGGTCATATAGTTTTGCATCAGGATCACAAATCAAATCAAACGGGAACGGATTTTCTTTACAGGCTTCTGCTATATTCTTACGCTCTGACTGTAGAACTACCTTAAGGTCAAATCCACATTCCTGAAGCTTCGACCACATACCACGCAATTGCCCCAACATCATCTGACATATCGGGCAGCTATAGTAACGCGAGAATACAAGGATAGTTGGTTTTTCCATATTTTCAGAGAGATCCAGGCCAGTTTTTTCCGGTGTATCATATATAAACCCGATTATTTTATCTCCCTTTTCCAATGTTTTGTGATACGGTCTGCCTTCCATTTCCCAACGATTCTTTAATACAGTCATGGCTTCTGAAAAACGCTGCATAGACGCTTCAAGTGTTGTACGGCTGCAGGCGAGGTTGATTCTTTCAAATCCACGTCCGGAAGGTCCAAAAATATAGCCTTCGTCCAGATACAGTTTTGCCTCTTTTTGCATAAAGTGCTCCAGTTCCTTGTGGGTCATTCCGAGTGAGCGCATATCAAGCCAGAGCAGATAGGTTCCTTCCAGAGGAAACACTTTTATTTCAGGAAAATGTTCTTTCATAAATGTATCTATGTATTTTGCATTTCCAGCAATTACTTCCAAAAGCTGCTCCAGCCATTCATCACATAATTCATACGCTGCTTCGCAAGCCTTATAAGAGAATGTATTCTGGTGGGATACCAGATTCATCATGTGTACCGCCCGTGCTTTGGCACGTACAACCGGGTCAGCAATGATAATATTAGAGCATTGGACTCCTGCCAGATTGAAAGTTTTGCTGGGTGCAGTACATACTGCACAAATCTGACGCGCGGTTTCGGATAACGTGGCCATAACAGTATGCTTATATCCCGGCATGATCAGGTCATGATGAATTTCATCGTCTACAATAAATACATTATGGCGTGCACAGATGTCCACTACTTTTTCCAACTCTTCAATCCCCCATACCCGGCCGACCGGATTATGTGGATTACAGAATAAAAGGACTTTTGCATCCGCGCGGGAGGCCAGCTCTTCCAATCTATCATAATCAATACTGTAACGATCTCCTTCAAGAAGCAGTTCATTGTATAAAATAGTACGCCCTCTGGCAAGTACAGATAAGTCAAAGGGATAATAAACAGGAGAAATTACAATTACGCCATCTCCGGGATTACTCATTGCATCGATCAGCATACCCAGAGCATATACCACGCCTGGAGTACAAATGATTTCTTCCGGCCGGACCTCATAATTATGTCTGCGTTTCATAAAACTACATACTGCGTGATAAAAACTTTCTGTTGGGTCAGTATAACCCAGAATTGCATCCTGTGTATATTGCTGCAGGGCATTTACAATCTCCGGTGCGGTTGGGAATTCCATATCTGCTGTAGAAAGCGGAACGCACTTAACAGAAGCACCCGGCACAGCATTCCATTTAGATGAACCATACATGGAACGATCAGGAATTGAATGAAAATCATATTGCATATTAGTTACCTCCTTATACCTTTTCGCAAAGACTTTTTGTTTCCCATCTCAACAATACCACTTTTTGTTGAGCTGGTAAACAAAATTTATTATTTTCATCATAATACCATAAAATGCAATTCGTATTTTGTTTATATTGCATAAATTTATATGGGTTTGAAATGTCAAATGATGTGAAATAAGTATTCAGGTTTTGTTGACTAGGTAATCATTATTTGATACAGTAGTTTATAAGAAAAGTGTCTCGTATACATGAAGAAAGGAACAGAAAATGGAAGGAAAAAAGGAGTTATCTTTGTTGAATGTGCAGAACCGTTCAGACTTTGATTCTTATGTGGCTATGATGGAGGATGTATATCGTTTTGTACTGTATGGTATGGATAACTATAATCGACAGCATGATTATGGAACCGGAGAATCATTGAGCATGGTTGAAATGCATACATTAGATATGATTGATATGCAACCCGGATTATGTGTAAAAGATGTAGCTAAACTGTGGAACCGGACCCTTGGGGCTGCTTCGAAAAATGTCAATGCATTATGCAAAAAAGGGGTTGTTGTCAAAAAAAAGCTGCCTGGGAATGATAAAAACATACATCTTTATACAACTCCCAAAGGGCAGAAACTCACAAAATTACACCGGCAATATGACAGGGATGAAATAGCAGATGTGGTGGGGTTGATGCTTGTAAGGCATACCGAAGCAGAATTGAAAACATTTCACGAGGTGATAAAAACAGGTATTCAGATTTACGAGAAAAACAACCAGCAGATAAGTGATTTATAATGAATCAGGGGGTTCTCTTTCAATATGCCAAACATGAAAGAGGGCCTTTTTGTATAACACAATTAACAACATTTTGTTGAATTGTTCAACAAAAAATAATTGTCTAATCCAATTCTAGAGACATCTCATACATGCACTCTTGACGCTCTTCGCTTGATCCCCTATTCTTCCTCCCGCCAGAACAGCTGGTTTGCAGAAGTCCCAATTTTTTCATAACCTTTCGGCTCGCAGCATTCTCTGTATCGCAATACGCAACAAAATGGCAAATATTTAATCTTTCTTTCGCAAAATTCATAGCTGCGGCTGCGGCTTCACTCGCATAACCACAATTATGATATGTCGGATTCAATATCCAGCCAAGTTCCGCTGTGTCCCGCTTTTCATTCAGATATATGCTGACAGCTCCGATATGTATCTCATTCATCAGTATAGCAAACTCATAAAAAAGAGGTTCTGGCTGCTGCCATTCCTTTTCACATGCTATGAGAAATTCCCTGGTTTCATCTAATGTCTCTTTCGGCATATGCACCATATATTTCGTATTTTCGATATCTGAAGCATATACATGTGTCGTCTCAAGGTATTCTGTCCCAAGCGGACACAAAATTAATCTATTTGTCTTAATTTTCATTGTTAACTCCATTATATCAGCATTCGTGTAATAATGCGGATTTTCCTGTTCTGTACACAGGTAGTTGATATACTACAAGCTATGACTATTTAATACGTTCGGCATATATTTCCGCATTTATATGCCATTCTCCATCATCTTTTACAGTAATATTCTGCCAGTGAAATTTATTATCCTCAATCTTGACGAAAACCCATTTTCTTTTTTCATCGCCCGTGTAGGTAAGAACAATCATTTCTCCCTGTTTTCTCGCTTCAAGCCGTATTATTTTTCCCGTATAACCATAAGCTACATCCCATGCATGAGTATCCGGATTGTAGATACGAAGTGATGTTCCGTATTCATAATCCGGCAGAATGATAACATCCTGTACTGCCATACCTTCAAGAACCCATGAAAAATGCCATTCCCCCCTGATTGGACATGGATTGTTACTTTCAACATAATTGATTTCCCAACTGCCTATAAGCTTCCCAAAATAATCAAATTCTTCTGGCAGGGCATCATTCTTCTTTTCACTTATCAGCGCTTCTAAAAATTCCCTCATATGACAATCCTCCTGCTGCAATAGGTAATCCCTATTACCATTCAAATTATTCTTTTAGATAAAGCGGGATTTGTTTCAAGCATTGAAATACATATCATAAACAATATATCCCTTTATATTTTTCAATGCTCCAGCATAAGTTTCTTGACACATCATACAGCGTGGCTCTTTCATCGGTATCCCACTTGTTGGAAAAAGGTTAAACTCTGAAGATGTTTTAAATCCAATGCGATTATAAAAATGATAATCGCCCTCAACTGTAATCCCTTTATAACCCGCATTTCTAACTTTTTCAATGCCCTGGGTAATCATTGCAGAGCCAATTCCCCGATGTAAGTAGTCTGCATGAACGGCTACGGGTGCAAGCATAACGATATTTTTTTCTTCCCTATCATCAATATGTACTCCATTTGGTGTTGCAGATATTGGAAATCTGGAAAAAAGAAAATGACCTACTAATTTGCCATCTAATTCAGCAACAAATGATAATTCGGGAATATAATATTCCGAGTCACGTATTTCTTCTATTAGAGCAATAATATCTGTTCCATCCGAGTAGTCGGTTCCTTCACTAAATGAACGCAAAATCAGCGAAATTATTTCTTTATAATCTTTATGTGTTTCTCGTCGTATTATTATATCATTTCTCAACGATTTGCTCCCTTTCTATATTCTTAGTAATTTCATCTCACACTTTAAGACACAAGCCAAAAATTACATTATTTTAATATTTGATTTAATTCTTCTAATGATAACCCTCTAATCAGTATATTATTATCTTTTTCATCAATAACAAACTTCATAAGTTTATTTATTGCCTCATAATAATCTATATCTCCTAAAACTCCATTATTCGTTGTGCTTACAAGCATTAGTTTCCACTCATTAACTTCTGTATTATTAACTTTATACAATGATTTTGGATTTTTAGGAAAAGAAGTTAAAGTGTCTTCTGTTAGTGCAAAGGCACCAAATGGCTTATTATCTTTTCCATTGTAAAAGTTTGGATTTCCTATATACGCATTTTCCCAATTATTAGTCTCTTTTTTCTTAAACTTATCAAATAATCCCATAATCAATCCCCTTCTTAAATTCAAGTTTTTTAGACATACTGAGATTTATCAGATCCACCTTATACTTTATTTGGTGCGCACAAACGGTTCGTTTACTTCCTTACTCAACAAATCCGTATATGCCTGTGGTTTCCGATACGCGTTGCCCCAGGTTTCAGTTTTTCTATAAGCCCTGATTTGATCCAAATTAAATTCAGCGATTAAAATCTGTTCCGAAACATCGGTTGCTTCGATGATAGTATTATCAAGGTAGCTTCCATCTTTATCAAATACAATTGGGGAAAAGGCACAGGACTGCCCCCAGTTATCCGCAGGATAATTCGCCATAGCAACGCCTGTCATATTTTCAAAAGCTCTCGAACTAAGTTGATTTTTCCTTGCCGGATTTATGTCACAGGCATTGGGGACAAGAATAATCTCCGCACCTTTCAGCATAAGTACCCTTGCACTTTCCGGAAATTCTCTATCGTAACAAATCATTATGCCAATCTGTACCCCGTCAAATTCACATACTTTGAATTCATCTCCATTTTGTAGTAATTTTTCCAATGAAAAATCGCAAGTATGCACCTTGGCATACTCTAAAATGACTTCGCCATTTCTATCAATGATAATTGCCGTGTTTTGTGGCTTTGATGTGGTTTTAGACAGATATGTGGCACAAATACCAATATGCAGTTCCTTTGCAATATTTTTCAAGTCTTTAACATATTCACTGTCAATTCCTACAGCATCTTCTAACCATAAGGCGCGTTCTTTATCAAAGCCAGTACGAAGTGGATTATCAAAAGCATCCTCAAAGGGCGGCGCATATCCATTCGACCACATTTCTGGGAATAGAACAAGGTCTGCCCCCATATGCGAGGCTTCTAAAACGTATTGGATTGCTAATTGCAAATTAGCACTTTTGTCATTCGGCACTGCTTTTTGCTGTACCAGTGCAATCTTTAATCTGTCCATGCTTCCTCCGCAAATAGTCATACTTACAAATTCCGGTTTTTTAACTTAATAGACTGTTTCACTCTTCTACGTAAATATTGATATCTTTTGTATTATTGATACTAATAACAGGTTTCCCTGAACCTGATTCAAACCTGTTCTGTTTCAGTATGCTCTGCGGACCATTTACCGTACCGTCTTGAACCGTGTTTAGATCTATTCTGACATTATCCGGTAATTTATCTAAATAAACAGAGACCTCCCGAAATGCATTTGCTTCGGAACCCTCGAGTGTAATATTGTGGTCCAATTGATCCGCCTCCAGATCAAGAACTAAAACTGATTTGTTGGCGTGTACTAACACATCTGAATTTAATGTTTCAAAATGAATTTGACCAAATTCCCCTGTTGTTTCAATTTTTTCAAATTCTTTCCGAGGTATGTAAATAACGAAAGAGCCAAGAACATTATTATCGGCCTCAGGATCTTCCATCCAAATGTCTATGTCAAGCGTATCATCATTCTTCTCATAGCGAACTTCATATTTATGATCCTTGTTCAAGTCTGCATTATTAAATTCAAAATATTTATTTACACCTTGCTTTACGATAATGGATTTGGCATTCCCTCTCAGATTAACATGACCAATATCTTCAGCCGAAATATTATCATATACTTGTTTCTCATCTTCTTTACCCGTAAAATTCAGAGTGTTTTTCTCTTGCTTACAGGAAATACATAAAAATGCACAAAAAATACTTAAACATAGAAAACATATTGCTTTTATTTTTCCCATTATGCCCCCCCTTGATTTCTGATCAGATAAGTTATGCTATACATACGGAAATAAATCATCAATATTTCTTTTGTGTTTGCCTCATTTCATTCACAAATAGGACAATACCATATAAACCGCAAATCAACAGAATAATATCTTCATAGGCATTAAAAATTACCGATTTTATCCCTGTTAATCCCCAAATGGTTAACAGAGCAAGAAGCAATTTGTTTTTCCTTTGGTAGCACGCATAAATAATTATACTTAAGCTTACAATAGGACAAGGCATAATATATGTTACCATTTTTGGAAAAGAGTTCCCTAAAAATAAGGAAACAAACGGATAGAACAAATAGAATAACAATAATAGTATTTGTAACATATTAGGCTTCTTAATCACATCATTTCTGTTATTCCAGCTTTCAAATAAAAACAAAGCTCCACACAATAAATATAGTGGAAATGCAAAATATTTTTGAATAGGCTCCGTTCCATACCATGCAAAAAAAACGATACCTATAAATAAATTTGCAACCCCTAATGCAAATTTCGCGGCCCAGTTTACTTTATGCGTATAAGATAATATAATTGCTGATATCACAAATATAAATAAGCCTATTTGAATTATATTTGTCTGTTCATTATAATTTCCGATAACAGTCCAAAATGCCCTTGCGTCCATTCCATTACCTCTACAACTTCAAATCTATAACCTCCACCATATAGTATCCTTTCTGGCATATTCTTTGAAACCGCATCTTATTAGAATTCTTTGCGATGAAGCACCATCAACATCTGTTTCAGCTATAATATGATTTACTTCGTCCTGCTTCAAAGCCCAATTACAAAACGACTGAACCGTTTCTGTCATATAACCTTTATGCTCAAAATCCCGCCCTAAGCCATAACCTATTTCAACTTCTCCATCACTGTTAGGAACATCTTTAAAATCAATTGATCCAACCACACAATGATCCGAC
The DNA here is from genome assembly GCF_003149245.1 of Faecalicatena orotica. GTDB lineage: Bacteria > Bacillota > Clostridia > Lachnospirales > Lachnospiraceae > Faecalicatena_A > Faecalicatena_A orotica. The sequence goes on from NZ_QGDL01000004.1 coordinate 20,803, forward strand.
TTTTTAACAACAAACCAAAAAGTGTGCCATAGGTAATTTACTGGGTCTTTTTGAACCTTTTCTACTTGTCCGCATACAATTTCACGAAACAATCCCTCCATAGGTTCCGCCTTATATGAGCATAGTAGTTCCTTTTCAAGCTTTCTAATGTTATACGTCCATAGTTCAAGCTGCTCTGGGGTAAGTGCAATAATATTAAGTCGCTCTGTTTCGATTCTCATTATTCTATCCCTTCAGATTATTCAGCGCATCTGGATTATTTGAGAAAATCATTCCAACCGTTTCACACGTTTCCATGTCGGGGCAGTCACCGCATGTCGTCACACCTTTTTTCAATGCGCACTGACGAACACCGCAAAAATTATCACAAAATACAGTTTTTGCTCCATCAGCACGACACCCCTCACAGTTGATATGTTCAGGCAGAATGGGCGCATCATTTAACTCAGCCCAAAGTTTTGCAGTTTTCTCACGCAATGCCTGGTCATCGTTGATCGTTGCAATATATGCATCACATTTTTCACAGTCCAATCCACAGTATGCAATCTTATTCTTCATAATTATGTACCTCCTACAATTTTAATTTTTGAATTAAGCTTTCTTCCATATCATTTGATATTCCATCTGACCCGTTTCTTTTTCAATGTTCCTTTGGGATATTTGAAAACCCTGCTTTTCATAAAATCTAACTGCATTCTTATTTTGTTCATATACATTCAAAACAAGTTCTGACTTAAAACTCTGCAAAAAGTGAATAAGTTTCCCGCCGATACCTTTTGATTGAAACTCTTCTTTCATAAAAATTCCTGCAATATAATTTTCTACTAATCCTGCAAATCCTTTTATTACACCATTTTCAAACACATATACTTCGGCAGAGGATATGGCAGTTCGCACATCTTCAAAGTGGTTGTGCCAATACTCTTCGGGTATGAAATTGTGTGCGCTTATATTGACACTCAGCCAAATATTCATTATCGTGTTAAGGTCGTTTTCGGTTGCTTTTCTTATCATATCTTTTCCTCTGCAAATTCTCCGTTCTAACAAACTGGAATAGGTTTATTTTTTAGTGCCCTACACCACGCTATTCATATACACTCTCATATATCTTCTCGCCATCTTTAAGAATTTTGCTGGTATCTTTATTTATCTCAATTAATTCTTCTACTTGTTCTTCTGAAAAAGTATATTCGTATCTCCCATATTCATCCAAACAATAGACTGAGTGTTGCATTTTGCCTTCATTATCCCTTCCACTCCACAGTATTTGAATATTATCCCCATTTTCCATCATATAATAATTTAAAGTTGCATTGTGAAAATGAAGGGTAAAATCAAAGTACTCTGGCATTGACTGATTTGGCAACGTATAATAGGTTTCTTCGTTAATTATCTTTTTATAATAACCTAACTGCTCATCAAAACGAAATCCATTCATTTCTATACCCTTATTAAACTTCGCTTCTAAAGAGTTCTTTGCATTTTTCCAAGCGATGCCCCAGCCTCCCCCACAAATCACTAATGCTATCACAGTACAAACTAGAATTAAAATTGCATTTTTCTTAAACCTTTTACTAAACGTTATTTCCGTATTCAATTTTTTAGCCATCTTCTTATCCTCCTTTAACATAACGTCTAGGGAGATATTAAATTCATCACTCATAAAAATCAGAGTTTCTAAATCTGGATAGTTCTTTTCTTTCTCCCAATTTGATACTGTCTGTCGCGTAACATGAAAAATCCGGGCAAATTCTTCTTGTGTCATTTTTCTTTCTTTTCGTATGTCAGTAATTGTCTGTCCTAATCTCATGTGTGCCTCCTTTCAGTATCTATAATGGGCTTAATTCTTTCAGATGGCTAGCAAGTCCAAATTGCATTGAATAAATATACCTCGCAAATATTATTTACGTGTCCAAGTTTAGCGTATCATACCGCCGTAATTCAACATTTTTAGTCTACAACTTCAAATTCCTCAAATAAACTTCAATTTTACAACCTGACAAAACTGAAATTGGAAGACTACAAACAATTTTCATCCATCAGGCAGAAAAACAGATGATTATTTGATAAGTTTACTTTTCTTCTAAAATAATAATTTGTGGTGGCAATGGCCCCAAAATTCTTTGAGAAATTCTTGCACCATATTCAACTTTATTGATTTCAACGATAGGATTTGATCCCAATAACTTTATATTGCATTCATATCCTTGTTGAGTTAGATAATCAATAACTTCAGGCATTGCATCACTAATATTTTTATAGCGATTATCAAGCTCGATTTTAATTTTCTTTTCCATAAATAAAACTCCTTTCATTTAAATTCATGAGCGTACTTCTTCGTGTACACATCCAAAATAGTATATAGAAGAATCACTTAAAGTTTATATGTGGGGTATATTCTTCCATTTCGTCACCTCATCTTACTTATTATCTTACCATTTCTTTTAGCTAATATCACTATAAATTATTTTATTATCCAATATCCATCTTACGCTTTTTTATTTCTTCAGACTCTTCGTCATCCACTTCCTGAACCTGTGCTTCACCAGTTCCCGAAAGTGCTTCAAAAAGGACGCATTTATCCTTTATCCATGATTTGAAAAGGAATTGATTCAATTATCCAGACGTACCTTCTGGTTAATTAATGTCCATCCATCAGGTAATAATATAAATAGGGTTGAAAAGAAAAACAGAAAGGCAATTATAAGAAAAAGAAACAGACTGATTCCCTTTGGGATAGCTACAATTATAGGGGGTGTACATATATTTTTAGATATAGTTTCTCCATCCCCATTAATAGCATTACTTTCTGAAATTGTCCATGTCTCAATTCCAGTTGTCTTATCTAATAATTCATAAGGATTATAAGAACTACAAAAGAACACATTCATCGTTAAGCACATAGTAAAAAGAAGCATAATGAAAATGACTTCAATGCGGGATAGATGATTTTTCTTATTATTTATTTCCATTATAATTCCCTTCTTTATCTATTGCTGCGATCAATGTGTTCTACTTAGGACACCATATAAATTAGGCTTTGCAATGTTATGAATTATTTTAATATACTATCAAGAATTGAGATATCGTGCTTGTCTTTATCTCTTAATTCATAGCCTGAATGAAAGATTTTTTGCCCCTTTAAAGATATACATGGAATTGTCTTTCCTTCAAAAACAGCTTTACCAAAAAAGTCTTTGTCAAACTCATACCAGCCACCTTCTAAATCTGCTTGTCTCGAAGTTCCGTCTTCATTCAAAACAAATGGGTGTATATCTAAATATCCATACTTTTCGCTATAAAGCTCAATTCTAACAGGTTTCCAGTCAGTATCTACTTTATATCCATATTCAATAAGCATGTCTAGCAATTTTTCTGTGTGTTGAGCATCAAAATTTATATCAATATCTCTATGAACCCTTGTTTGTTTTCCTGCCAATATATCAACGCCCCATCCACCATCAATCCAATATACTATACCTGTATTTTCCATCATATTGATGACAGCTAGTAAATCTTCTTTAGTTGTTATTTCTTTTTTGTCCATTCCATTCTCCCCCTTAGAGCTTCAATATTTTCAGTATAACTATACAGCATAACCAAGAATGTACTTAACAGTACGCCTCCGACAATGTCTGTCATCCAATGTACACCTGACACCAGTCTTCCTATCACCATAAATATTATAAATAATGAAATAATAACAGTTACTACGTTTTTCACTACAGGTTTGTTAATTCTCTTTCTCAGCTGCATAATAGCCGTCGGCATCACGCATAACACAAGTAATGTTGTTGACGAAGGGTAGGATGCCTCTAATCTTCCCGCAATAAGAACAGGTCTATAATTGATTACAAACACTTCAAATAGAATGTAGACTGCCATAACAAGAATATAGAACACACCTAAAATGAGAATGTCAAAATCCACTTTGAAGAGACTCCTTCGTTTTATTAACTGAGCCAATCCGAGTAAGCCAAAACCTAATACAAATACGGCCGGAACAAGTCCCAGCCAGTCTGTAACTTCGTAAAGCCACATGTGAACACCCGTAAAATCGTGAAAGGCTCCGTTCAAGCTGGCAAATCCTACAATAGATTTTTGTGGACCGATAGCCTGCAGATCAAACTTAGTAACTGCAAGGGTCCATAATAAAAATGCAATTAACGCCGTCAATGTGATACACAAATTTGTTTTCTTGTACTTGTTCATCTTAATACTTCCTCTTTTCGTTTTGATATTTGGCTGTCTGCCTGAAAACATCCTAACGAAAGCAATGAAAATATTAAAGAATTGGATTGTCACATCAACGATACGCTTCGTGTCATGCCCATTTTATAAGCATTATTGACTTAATGATCAAAAATAAGAATGTTAAGCCTGCAGCATATGGTTCTGTGCTCATTATAAAAAACATAGTTAGCAAAACACTAAGTAAGAGGGATATCTTTGACTTATTCTGCAGCCAAATACGATTATTGCAATTCTGTAATGCCAAAGTAAGAAATCCCCAAAGCACAATAGAAATCAACCCTATCATATATGGAACTTTAATATATGGTTCACACTCTGTAAGGTTTATAAGAGACACTTCTTCGATTACACCACCCCTTTCCTGACCAAAAAAGGGAAAAAGAAAAGCATACTCAAACTGCAATCCAATGTGCCAAAAATAATATCTTTTAATTTATGAACTTTAGTCTCAAGTTCCGTCTCAGCAGCATCTAATATTTCTTCACCCGAAAGCAAATCATCCAGTGATACTGAAAAAAACTTTGATATAGCCCTTAATGAATCAATATTGGGATAACCTTTTCCAGACTCCCATTTAGATATTGCTGTTCTCGAAACATATAATTCATTTGCAAGCTCTTCTTGCGTCATTCCTCTGTTTTTCCTAAGCTCCTGCAATTTTTCATTAAACTCCAATGGGGTTGTCTCCTTCACAAATTCAATTTTTCCAGTCTAATAAAACCGGGATATGTATCATAACTATAAATCTATTTCATTCCCCAGATGCCAACCTGCATATTAGATATCCATAATATCTCTACAACTCTGAATTTACAGTCACGAAGCAATTTTAAATGCTCTGTTAAAGTAATGGGGAAATAGTTTTGGTTGTAACGGCTTATATGCTCATCACTTTCTGCAGCTGTTTTCCCTTGTTCCATCTGATATAATTTCCATTTTTCCAAATATATATTTTTCCCCAACTCGCTAAATGGAGCAAAATTTTCAAAACTTATAAATATACCATTTTCTCTCAATGACTGGTAACAGTTCTGAACAGCTTTCCTGCGCTCTTCTTTCTGCAAATAGTGATTTACCTGTATTGCAGTTATGACATCATACTCATTAGAATTTGTTAATTCCTGAATATCACATAGGATAAATTCTGTATTTGGATAGGGAAACCGTTCTTTTGCAATTTCAAGCATTTCAGATGAACAATCGCAAAAAGTGAATTTCTCAACTCCAATATTTTCGAAAGCTATTTCAGCCATTTTACCAGTCCCACATCCTACATCAAGCCAATGTAATGCATTGAGATTGCATGACTTAACTAAATCAATTACCTGTTGGTAAAATTCATCATAATATGGAAGTGTCTGTTTGATTTTCATATCATATTCTTTTGAAGTAAAAGCAGATATATTTTCACTCAATGATAACACCTCCTCAGTAAATCAGCAGTACAGACCATGAAAATTCAGAAAACGAGTAATTGATTCCGCGATCATTTCTGGTTCTTCCCTATGAACATAGTGGCCACACGGCAGATCAATAAACTTTGCATTCTCATTTTCCGAAAAATACTCCCGATGAATCTTTCCCCACTCCGGAATCTGTTTCAGGTTTCCCTTGTCATGAGATAAAAAGCACAGCACTGGCAGAAACGGGCATTTACCTTCTCCCGCTTTGTGCGCATTTTGTTTTATTAGATTGATTTCATCAATCATATTTTTACTAAGCAGCTGCTTCGAGGTAATCATATACATTTCTGCCTGCTGTTTTTTGTTTAGATGATTATACTTGACTGCCGGATGGGTTTTTACCATAATTTTTGCAGCGGGTTTGCGCAACAAGTGTGCAAGCCACACCTGCCGGGAAAGAAACCGCGGAACCACCAGCGAATCATAAGCTTTAGGTACTGCCATATCAAGACCTATAATGGCCTTAATTTCCTCAGGGTATTTTTGACTCCAATATATCGCTTCGAGACCAGACATTGAATGGGCTGCCGGAATAAACGGCCCGGTGATATCGGCTTTTCTTAACGCCTCCCTCGTTTCTTCCAGAACAGTGTCAATGTCTCTGGGAAGTCCGGTTTGCCCGCTCCATCCATATCCGGGGCGTTCGACTACCACCATATTAACTTTCCCTGCCAGAAGGTGCCACAACGGTTTAAAATCATAAGTGGGACATTCCGTACCAGAGCCTGATAAAAATACAATTGTATTTTCAAAGTCTGTGGGATGTTTGGGGACACGATAAACATGCATATATGTATCATTTACTTTAACGATCTTCCCTGGTGCCTGCATTCATTCCTCCATTCTTGAACCTAGTACAGCTTTGCCAACTGGTCAATACTTCATTATTTCAGATTTTATTGATTCCATCTTCTCCTGACACTCACTACATTCTCTATCATGAATAGAGATAATGCCTCCGCATTTTGGACAAGTATATTTCTCTTTCTGATTTTCCATAAACACCTCCAGCCCGTTGTTTCGAACAAATTCACTATTTTCCATAAGGCTTGCCTGATATCTCTCGTTGTAACTTTTCTCAAGGTTTTTAATCATTTTGCATGGATAGTCTGTACACTCGAAGCAATATGAGTATCCTTTCACTTTCATACAGTCTTTTATTTTACATTTGCGGCAGTGCTTAGGTTTGCCTTCATCACTATTCAGACAACCCATACATGGCTTTTTATGATAACAGTGTTTATAACATACCTTACAGTTCATCCCACAAGGGGCAAACATAATAGTGTCAATACACTCATCTGGCATTTTCATATGATTCTCCCTTCGTGTCATATATTTAACCTGATTGCATCACTTGTTCTAAAAATCCAACGCCATACTTCCTTTCCATAACCTTACCCCTTCTTTGTCCTTTTTATCAAAATGAGGGCAAGAATGGAAACAACCATATATCCGATGATGGCAATTACAGATGCCTCAATGCCAAATTCTCCTCCTAATAAAAAATGATTTGCTGTCCAGCACATAGTTAAACATGGAATATCTATTTGGTTCCACACCGATATGCAGAATACCGCCGACAATTATTATATTCCACAGACTGTGTACAATTGCGCTGTTCCAAATATTACCGCTTTCGTATGTAACAGATCTGCTCCGATAAGATGGGATAAGGCAAAGATGACGGATGAAATGATAACCGCGGCATTAAATTTTACAGCACCTGTAACCGTATAACAAATCTCACCTGTACTCATAGGCGTGATTTCCCATTTTCCGGCCATATGAAAATAAGCACTTCCTACTGCATCAGGTAATCCAATTACTGTAACAGCCTGACCGATTAATACAGCGGCAAGCTGTGATATGATAAGAGAAACATAAGCCAATACTACAGTTGCTATGGCTTGTTTTGTAGTTACTTTTGCAGGTGTACTTAATAGTTTATACATCTTTTACTGCTCCTTGCAGATTCTGATCCGGTATTATATCTTCAATTTTCACATTAGAAGTCTCATCTACCGGTTTAAAATAATAAAATGTGATATCTTCCCCGATTTCCCATTTTGAAAAATCCAGACCTGATTTTGAACAGTCCAATACCAGCTCATCAGATGAAAAATCATCGGTTTCCTGATTCAGCCTTACCGTCATTGTTTTATCAGTATCCTCTTTAGCCACTATTTGTGCATAAGAATGATATAAGTGGTCATACTCACCACCTGTTCTGAGATCATCCCGGGCACCATCCGTTCCGTCCCGGAAGCCCCAGTTTATCACAATCCACCCTGTAATTACAATGAATATTGCAGCAATGATTAACGCGATTCTTTTCTTCATACGCCTTGTCCTCTGAAGCTCCTAAAAAGCTCCATGAATGTAATCTCACAAGTATCCTGAACAAAATCCTTGATATTAGTATACTGAACCAGTATCAAAATATCAAGGATTGACTGGTTGTACACCAGACGATGGTTGACGTTCGTCTATCAGAGCTATAGAATGTAATTAAATACTACAAATATTTATGAAAGGGGATGTTTCTATGAAAAAAGGTACTATCTCTCTGTTTGGTCTGGTTTTAGTCCTGATTATGACTGTCGTACTTACCGGCTGTTCCAGTAATAAATCTGCCGATAGCGGGCAGACCGGGGATTCCTCTGACAAGGCACAAAGTAATGCTGCAAATTCTTCCGAAACTCCGTCTCCAGAACCCCCAGAACTACAGCCCGAAGAAAATCCCCCTTCACAAAATACAGATGATTCTATAGAATTATCCGGTTATATGAATGAAGAGAGCCTGCCATCTATGGTTCAGGAATTGGGACTTACGAAAGCAGAAGGTGAACAGTTTGGAGAATTAGGCGAACGATTTGAAGGGAACGGTATTTCCGTAGAATGGCAGCCTTCGTCCGGGACCAATCCCTCTATTCCCATCACAGTCCAATGCTCGGATAATTACAGTGTAAGCATGCAGGGTGTGTCTTGCGGAAATTCTTATGAAGACACAAAATCCAGTCTTCTTCAGAACGGCTGGCGGGCCGTTGGAACAGATACCAAGCACCCTAATTCATTTTTAATGGAAACAGATAATAATGAAAGGTTCCTGATATCACTGACACTGGATAGTTCAGACAGCGTAAGTGAATGGGATTGGTGTAACTGGCCGCAGGGGAATCTGGTTGTACAATAGGAAGATAATACAAAGAGTTTATAAAGTACTAAGGCCAGTGGCTGCTATTTTATGGTTCTTGCTTTGAGCCGCCCACTATTGGACGGCTCTTGTTAATATCCCCTCTCCGCAAATATCTTTTTCGCAGTAAAAACAGCATTCAATACTCTCGGAAATCCCGTATATGGGATACATTGTAAAAATGTCTCTATGACCTTCTGCGGCGGGATGCCTACATTTAAAGCCCCATTGATATGAACCTCCAGCTGCGGTTCGCAGCCCCCTAAAGTAAGCAGGCTGGTAATTGTAATCAGTTCCCTCTCCTGCATACTCATTTCTTTTCTTGTGTAAATATCTCCAAATGCAAATTCAACTATGAATTTACCCAGATCCGGTGAGATATCCTCCAGTGACCGAATGACAGCCTCACCGCCTGCACCGTCAATTTCTTTTAAGCGTTTCATTCCATTTTCATATCTCGTTTCTTTCATTTGATTTTACCTCCTTAAGCGATTACAATATAAGCATATTTCTTAGACTATACTGTAAGTCAAGAGTTTTTTAGGAGGTGGGTATAACTTATGACAATAGGTGAATTATCAAAGGTGACAAATATCAGCGAATATACACTGCGATATTATGAGAAGAAGGGATTGATCCGCGTAAGCCGTGATCCTATAGGCAGGCGCTGCTACGAGCAGGGCGATATAGAATGGGTAAAATTTATCCAAAGGTTAAAAGATACCGGCATGCTTCTGAGAGATATCGAAAAATATTCAAAGCTTCGATATGAAGGGGCAGCTACCATGCCGGAACGGTTAGAGATGCTTCAGGGGCACAGGTTGTATGTTCTTGAACAGCAGAAGAAATGGGCTGAATATCTGGATAATCTGGATTGTAAGATCGAGTTCTATAAAAACAGTATTCCTGATTAGCACACTATCAGTATCTTCTTTATCCCTTTCTTATCTTGCGAAATATATTTCTTATCTTGTCCACCCGAAAACTTATGTTCCCGCATGCGAACATAGGGTATAAACAGCAGCAATTTGTATAAAAGTACCCTCATTTTAAATTGCAGCTGTATCCCCTTTTGTTATTTGCTTCGAAAAAAATTGAGCCGCCCAGTATTGGACGGCTCTCTTTATAAAAAACGCTATATTTAGCATAATTCTTATTAACATTCTTCATTTATTCGTTTTAATACTGGATTCTAAAGTAATCCAGATAAGCTTTATATTCATCCTGCGCTGTCAGGCAGGTATCCGTCAAATACCCTTTTTCATTGCCCCATTCCTTCAAGCCACGATAGTAGAACATTTTCAGACTATCATCAAGGATAAACGGAACAATATTGTATTTCAGGCACTCTTTAAACATAATCAACCTACCCACACGACCGTTTCCATCCTGAAACGGATGAATTCTTTCAAACTTCACATGAAAGTCCAGAATATCTTCAAAAGTTTTTTCTTTCTTAATATTATACTCTGTCAGCAGTACTTTCATTTTATCAGCAACTTCTTCTGGAAGTGCAGTGGACAAGCCGCCCACCTCATTAGGCATTTTTTTATAATCACCCACAGTGAACCAATCTTTCCGGGAGTCACTGGTCCCATTTTTTAAGATCAAATGAAGCCCTTTGATGAACTTTTCTGTCAATGTCAGTTTTGCATTGTCAATAATCATATCAATACAGCGAAAATGATTGGCCGTTTCAATTATATCGTCCACATTAAGAACTTCATTTTCTACACCAATGGTATTCGTTTCAAAAATATATCTGGTTAGATCATGGGTCAGATGGCTGCCTTCCATATGGTTCGAGTTATAAGTCATATCAATCTGTGTCTTGTGGTAAATACCACCAGAATATTTCTTTTTCTTTTCATCCTGCAGAATATCCAACAATGTTTTAGGCTGTTCTTTTTTCTTATTGGAACGCTCCGGCTTTTCTGCATTTTCCGGAATATTCCAAGTCTTGCCGGTAAGAAATGCACCGCTTACTCGTCCCTGAGCGCAATAGTTTCTTACGCTGCGTTCCGAAACATTCCATTTTTTTGCTATCTTAGTAACTGAAAGATATCGCATATGCTCCCCTCCGTTAAGAATTGAATCAATAATTATACTAATCTATGTATAGTATATCACATTATCGGCAATGTTTTTCAATTATTTATGTGACTTCTAGTATTTAATTGCCGTTTCTGGTAATTTCAAAGTCCATAGTTACTGATTTGCTGATTTTAACATGAACATAAACGTACAACTTTCAAGAAAGATAAACCACCAGACGCAAAACATTTGATGTCTGCAGACCATTTTATAGAGTTTCTATTCTCAACTCCTACATGCTCCCTTTCTGCCTCGTTTCTTTATATTGATATAGTAAGTATTACTCGATATTATTTCTGCCGCAGCCACTACTGATATCGCTGCTATGGCAATGTACTTTATTACTAAAAACACTCTTTTCATAAATAGGCCTCCTGTAATTATTTTTTCCTTAATATTGCCAGTTCAATAATTTGTGCAAGTAAAATCAGACCGCCGCATATAAAACAGGCTTTTGCAGCTTTATGATATCCTTTTTCATCAAGCGGTACAGCACCTGCTATAAGCCCGGCACCTGTCAAAAATGCGAATGTTTTTCCTATCAGGCGGACAGGACGGATACTCCACATTAAGTTAAGTGATTTATCAAGTATTTTAGCTGCCCCCTCAAAAGTCTTTTCAATCGTATCTCCAAAATGTTCCATTGTGTTTTCAAATTTTTGTTCTGTCATATTTTAATCCTCCTACTCAATAATTGATTTTTATGTATAGTTCTGTAAGGAAAATGAGTGTCTATTAATCATCAAGTTCCATTTCTTTAAAGGAATGCACTGCAATCTCTTTGATTTCATCATCAATAAGCGGAAGTCCCATAGCCTCAAGCATTGTTCCGATACAGGTTAACTTGTCCATCATCTCCTCTACGGAACCGGGGTAAACAGATGGCGCCAGCCACAAATTTATCAATAACGGAAGTAATTCTGAAAGTTCTTTGGGAAATTTTGCTTTTATTGATCCATCATGCTGCCCTTCTTTAATTAATTCGAACCATAAAGGGGCAATTAACCGTCTGTCCGTTTCAATCATTCTTGCTAATATTCGTGGGTTTTTCAGCATAGGAAGAGTATGTTTGTTTAATTGTGACCTTTTCACATCCACACGGTTAATCTTAATGACTTCACGCATTTTCTGCAGGCCATTCAAATCTTTACGCTGTTTGACAATTGTAAAAGGATTGTTTTCAAAGAACATTTTATCTCCTATCGCGTCCATAATTTCTTCTTTAGACCTAAAGTGATGATAAACTGCCCCTCTGGTTAACCCGCCAAGCTCCTCTACGATATCCTGAATGGTTGTGCTGTCATATCCCTTTTCCAAAAATAAACGCTGTGATACTTCCATTATCTTTTCGATAGTAACTTCAGGAAATTTGTTTCGAGCCATAATAATCCTCCCTTCTCTTAGTTTTCTCATACTTAACATTAGCGTTCATAATCATTCATTCTGTATGTATGATTATAGGTAAAAATAAATTACCCCTTTCAGGTAATCTATTTTCCCTTGCTCAGTGTGTCGTGCATTCCTGATATCTGCGGATTTCTCCGCACACTTTCTGTCCCTAAAGTTATATTGAACCAATTCGCAATCCGCTTCGCTGTTTCCTCGATTCAGTGAAATAATACGTCACACATTTTTTCAATCGCCCTGGCCATTTCGTCATCCATAAGATCAAGGCCAACACTTTCCAGCATAATCCTGATATATTTTAGTTTCAGCAAGAACTTCTCTTTTGTCGTATTGAATATCATCGGGCTTAACCAGATACTGAAAAAAACAGTTATTATCTCGGCAAGGACATCAGCATCTTCACATTTAATAGATCCATCAATGATTCCCTCTTCAATATAAACCTGTGTCATAGGAATCACTGAGTTTTGGCAGTCCAGCAGATACGCAGATACTAATTTGGGACTTTTATAAAAAGTCTGGGAGAGCATGGAATACATCTGTATCTGTTCATCATCAAAAAGGGGAGCGATTAACAACTTCTGTAATTTTTCCAATCCGTTTAATGAAGTCTCCTCTTTTAATTTATAAAAAGAAGTTGTTTCGTTAAACATATAAGCAGTAACAGCATCTAACATTTCTTCCTTTCCTCTAAAATGATGATAAATAGCACCTCTTGTAAGCCCGCATGCATCTGCAATACCCTGCAATGTGACTTTTTCATATCCGTTTTCAAGAAAGAGCTTTTTTGCTGTATCCAGTATCATTTTTTCGGTGATTTCGGGGAATTTATTTCCTGCCATTTTCGAATTATCTCCCTTATGCAATCTTCATACATTCTGTATGTATGATTATGATAACATTGTCTTTAAGAAAAGTCAATGGCAGATGCCAACAACTGCTGTAATATTCCCATTCTTAGTTTCCACCCTAACCGTAGATGTTGGATTATCCCCTACGGTTCCGATGGTTTTGTCTCCGTCAATTTCAATTTGTTTCTGAAAATTTGTGGATATAGCACCGTTTTTTGTAATGGCTTCAAATTCAAATTCCAGCTTTTCCGGAAGTACCAGATTAATGTTATCGTTTTTATTAAATAACATCAGATCGCCGTCAACGTTTGTGTAGCACACCGACAGTCTGCCGGAATTTTCTGCTGTAAATCTGCCGAAACCGATAGCTGACTGAAATTCAGCATTGCCGCTGGTAGAAGTATAGGTGACACTTCCGTCTATTTCTTTACACATAACATTTCCGCATGTGGTTTTAATCCAGATCGACTCTGCCGTTAAACTGCCTAATTTGAACGTACCGCTTGTTGATGACAGATGCATCTGATCTGCCTGTGCGTGGCTGACCTGTACGGTTCCCGATGTACTGTCAATCTGGAGATCTGATACATTTAAATCGATATCAGATAAATTAATGTTTCCGTCCGTCGTTGTAATTGAAAGATTGTTTTGATAGGACAATGGTAGATAAATTTCAATATGACGGTTAAAATCGCCTTTAAAAATCGGTTTCCCGCCTTCACTGATGTGAAGACTGTTTTTTCTCTGTTTTACTTTGGCAAAATAACTCTTCTTTTTTACCGTCATGTATTCCTTTATTATTAACGTATCGTCATCAGAATCATAAAAAGTGATGTCTTCCTCGTCATAGGATATCGTGATATCTGATACATCAGTCAGAGAAAACCGTAATTCATTTGCAGTCTCATGGGTATCTGTCTTGGAACATCCTGCGAATAGCAGCAGGCAGAGTAATACAGGTGCACAAAATATAACATGGTTTTTAGTTATCATAAATAATCCCCCACTTTCTAAATGAATTATTCATTCATATTACTTGTAAAAATTAAAGGGCACTGTAAGCCCTGTTAATTTTGTTTTTTATATGCTGCTGTAATATTATCTATACATATTTTTTTAGCGCTCTCCAACGAAATTTCACTTATTTCAAAAGAGGTGTAACGCATATCCATAGCCCACCAGGACAGGGTTTCCGTGATATACATCACGTTCAGGTCCAGATCTTCCAATTGCCTGACATCTCCTCTGTCCATGAAGATAGATAAATACTGTCTCATGGCTGCAAAAAATTTCTTCCGATATTCCCGGTAATGATCACTTAAATATTTGAAATCAAAATAATTCTTCTCGATAAACAGACAGCCTACTGCGTATTGAGCCAAAAGATCAAAAGAATCAGAGATAAGTTCCCCGAAAGTATAACCGATAGCATTATTTTCAAGATGGCGGGAAAACTCTGTACCTATATCTTCAAATAACGTGACAATTTTAGTTTCAATTCCTATAAATAAATCATTTGTAATCGGACGTTCAAACTCGTGGTTTACAAAATCCGGATCAATGATTGAAGCCAATATGAAATTTAATATCTCCTTTTTCCCACTAAAATCGAGGTATATCGTACCAACAGAAACCCCTACAGCCTTGGCAATATGACTGATCTGTGTTTTAGAATACCCCTGCCTTAAGAACAGCATTGCCGCCGCATCAGCAGTAATTTTCATTCGTTCGTTCAAAATCGCCCCTCCTCTGAATGAATCATTCATTTTTATAATTTTACATCTTTTCAGTGAAATTGTCAATATGAAAATAGTCCCCCTAGAAATTAGCAAGTTATCTATAGGTACTATTTTTTATCAGTCAAACCTAACATATAATCGGCAGACACATTATAAAACTTGCAAAGAGCTACAAGATAAACAATCGGTATAGAACGCTTATCAAGTTCATATTGAGAATATGTTGTTTGAGCCACACCTAACAATTTGGATATTTTTTCTTGGGATAAATCCAGATCCTGTCGTAATTCTTTCATCCGTTCAGGATATTTCATATGACATCATCTCATTAATTACAGATTTTCTATTTACCCTTAAAAATTCGTTAAGGATTTGTCAACACTTTAAATACAAAAAAACAAAGGAAACACTAAATTTACAGCATTTCCTTTGCTTTACATAAGAGGCACAGACCGGATTTGAACCGGTGATCAGGGTGTTGCAGACCCACGCCTTACCACTTGGCTACTGCGCCATAATGACCCCGACGGGAATCGAACCCGTGTTACCGCCGTGAAAGGGCGATGTCTTAACCGCTTGACCACGGGGCCATTGTACAATATTATGCCGCTGCTTTTGCAGTGACCGTTGTTTATATTATCATATCCTTTGGTAAATTGCAAGCCCTTTTCTAAGATTTTGCCCTTAGTTTATTTAATAAGTCAGTAAAACGTAAAAGAAAACACCCTCTACTTTGACGAGTCAGGGTGTTTTCTTAACATTCAGCAGGTCAACCACTTTTGGCGATTGCTCCTTTTATGTACTTAGAATAGCATAAATAATTGAAAAAGTCATTTTTTAAAGTAAGCCACAATCAGGTCGACCATCCTTCCATAGCTCTGCACGCCGTCTGACTGTCCGTTTGCCTTGAGGTATGTATCGTTGACTTTATTAGAGACTTCGGCTACTGCACCGTCGTACTTTGCCCAGAACTGATTGTTGGCCTTTAGGTCAGCCTCCACGTTCCCGCCAAGCAGGGGGCGGACTTCTTCCCATGCTTCTGCATCGGCTCTGTGGAGCGCGTTCATGCTGTATACCCAGCCAGACAGGTACCCGCTGTACTGGAAGTCCACTCTTCCTGCGTCCTTGCATGCAAGAAATGCTATAAAGTTGGCTTCTTCTTCCTGCATGAATCCCCTGAGGTGGGACAATTCATGGCAGGCGGTAAATGGAATGTTGTAGGGCGTCATATCTTTGTTATAATTCGCTTCTACCGTGAAGGGAAGGTATATCCCTGTCAGTCCCTGATAAGATAGAATCTGGGATAGCAGAAGTTTCTTAGGCGGGGGATAGTAACCCGCCAGTTCCGGGTAGTGTGTCCCAAGCTGCTTCAGTGCCTCTACCGCTTCGTCACCTTCCGGGCCATCCAGCTGCATCACACCGGAGCCGTCCCGATTCACCCTGTCTGCCCTTGCGTTCACTTCATCTGTCAGCCGGATGCATACCTGCTTCAGATCGTCTGCCGTATATTCAGATGTATACAATCCTGCCTGTTCAGAAAAAGAATCGCTCTTGTAATTAATACCGCAGTTCATGACATAGAGAAAAAGCAGCACCGATGCTGTCAGAAAAAGTCCTGACGCCCATTTCAGCATGACTGCACCACCCTGTTTCGACCGGAATGCCGACACACCTGCATGGATGAGTGTTCCAATCAGAAGTACGATCAGCGTATAAAAACACAGCTCTGACAGAGACCACGGGAATAAGCCTGAAAACCGGCCAAACGTGGATACGATGACAGGATAAATATGGGCAGAATACCACTCTGCCATATCAGGTGATTTTCCTGCCCATACTGTCATGGCCGCGCTTACTGCAAGCAAAATGCATCCTGCGGTCATTCGTTTTTCTATTGTATTATCCTTTTTTCTGCTGTTTTTTCTCATCTTTATTCCCGGCTGCCTGTACCTGTTATCCTGTGTTTTTCAGTTCTTTTATTATTACATCACAGATACTTTCAGAAGTCAATAAACCATTACCACCCTGGTTTTAATTTCCATACGTAACATAATACAACCAGTAAGCAGGCCATCCGGAAATCCTGAAGCCCCTGAACTACAGTCTCGCGTCAAACAATCCGCAGAAGCTGTCAATCGGATCGATCCCCTTGAATGCATCTTCCCCTTCCATCAGATCTTCTACGAGTGCATCGAATGTCGTATCTTTGGAATCATATGTGTTGATATAGGTGCGAACCTGAGGAATATCTGCGAGCATCGTCGGCTGTCCGCATCCGATCGCCACTACCGGAACCTCGAATACATACCACGGGATTTCCCCGCCCCCTTTTGATAATCCGAAGCTCGGTCTTCCGCCTGAAACATCACAGAGTGTAATGACAAGGTCCATGTCCTTTACGAAGTCGGCAATTGCATTCTTTCCTGCAAAATATAGGTTCACATCCGGTTTTTCCCCGGCCTCTATTTTCTTCTTCATCTGGTCCAGAGGGCTTTCATAGATGAAGGCATCAAATCCTTTGTCACACAGCCTTTGTTTTAAGGCCTCTGCCGGGTTTCCGCCGCCTGCTCCCATAAGCTTCATGAGGGCTGACATGCCATTCTCCGCGCCTTTTACATGCACGATCATAATTCTCTTATAGCGCTCAGGTGTAAGCGGAAGGACATCTTTGTCTTTATATTTTACAAGGGTGATGCAGTCATTGCTGATTGTCTTCTGCATTTCCTTATGCTCTTCTTTTCCAAGAACTGCATCTGCTGTTTCCGGCTGCGGCACAAGGTCTTCCTTTGCCTTTTTATGCAGGCCGAGATGTGCCTTCAGTCCGAGAATACGCGTTAAGGCCTCTCTCATTCTCTCTTCGCCGATCAAGCCATTCTTATATGCATCCAGCATCGTGTTAAAATCTTCATCCGGATCATTGAAGAACAGGAACATGTCACATCCTGAGTTGATAGATTTCGGAAGCATTTCCTTACGGGACATCCTGTCCGTCATGGCTACCATATGGGATGCATCCGTTACCACCATTCCATTGAATCCGAGTTTCTCACGGAGAAGCACTGTCATAATCTCATGACTTAAAGTAGCAGGCATCATATCTTCATCCTTTAAGTCAGGATTGATTGCCTTTGCGTATTCCGGCAGCATGATATGTCCGCCCATAATGGCATCCAGACCTTTATCAATCAGAGTTTTATAAACCATTCCATAGGTTTTGTCCCACTCTTCTACATCAAAATAGTTCACATTGTTGGACAGGTGCGCATCTCTGAAATCCTGTCCGTTTCCCGGGAAATGCTTGGCGGCACATGCAAACCCGTCAATCGTATGCGCACCTTCCAGATATGCGGCGCTCATACGTGCCACACGCTCTGCATCACCGCCGAATGCACGTGACACAACTTCTGTATTTTCCCAGTTGTACAGGATATCGCTGACCGGGGCGAAAGCCATATTGCAGCCGATCGCAGCCGCCTCCTCATTCGCCATTTTGCCAAGTGCAAATGCATATTCTTCCTTATCCGTTGCAGCAATTTTAACACCGGAACCGATCATCGTTCCATCCGCACATGCCCCGTCCCCTCCTGCCTCAGTATTGCAGGCAATGAACAGCGGGACCTTTGCATATTTCTGAAGTTTGCGGTTCTGTTCCTGTATTGCTTTTCCCGGGGCCGGATTATAACGGCAGCCTCCGAGGTGGTACTTCTCCATCAATTCCTTCAGGTACTCTTCATCATGAGATGCCGTCAGCTGGAAAAAAAGCTGTCCCACCTTCTCCTCTGCGCTCATACCGTCAATCGTTTCCTCTACCCACTTAATATCTTCCTCTGATAAAAAATACGGGTTTTGTCTCAAATCTACCATGTTATTCTCCTTTCGTCCTGCCTCTCCTGTTATATGGCTTACTGTCAGCCGTCTTGTTTTTTATTACTTCAGGTTATCCATAAACTCAGCTATCTTCTTCTCCTGATAGGCACCTTCATAACTTCCGTCAAAAAGCCTCAAAGCACCCTCGTTCCGAAACTCTTCCCATGACTCATTTTCGTGGCGTACCAGAATCGGATAAAAGAACACCCCGTTTTTCGAGGCAGCTTCATAGTCCCCCGGCGCATCTCCTGTCATAAGCACATTCCTGACATTATATCCCTTTTTCACAAGTTCGCCGATACAGAATGCCTTGCTTCCCGTATCCTGTGCCAGTAAAATGTCGACATGTTTCAGCAGTCCGTACAATTCCCATTCCTCTTCTACTGCCTGCAGATTCGCAGAAGAGACAATCGCAATATCCGCCTTTTCATGTGCCGCCGCAAGTGCTTCTTTAACACCTGCAAAAGGTTTTTTCACGTCAAACGGAAGATCATTAATCTTCTCATTCACCTTTACGGACCAGGAAAGAGCCTTTTTCAGGGCAATGCTTTCTTTCTCTCTGATCGCATCAGCCAGTGCCTGGTTTGACAGTTCACTGCTTTCCTCCACCCACTTTTCCAGCGCGGGCAGATCCTCTATTTCCATATACGTTTCATGAACCTCCCCCAGCATTTTGGCAAGGCCCTTAAAGCGGTTGATTCCCCGGGTCATGGTGTACAGGTTGATCTCATTCCACCTTTCAAGAATCGGCTCTTTCCACTGCTCAAGCCCCCACTCCTCCACCATACACGGACCAAAACACCGGATGTGCTTGATATCCATTGTATCCATTGCACAGCCGTCTGAATCCACACAGATTAAAAACTCTTTCTTCTTTTCATAATTTTTCAGATTCATTTTTCACTCCTCTTTTTTCCGTCCTCACCGGAATCCCGGTTTACAATCCGGCTATGATGCCTTAACTGCCACACTGTATGACTTAATTTTAAATCTTTCTTACTATTTATGTGAGGATTATTTTTAGCAACAATCATACTTTTTTTATATATTCTTGTAATTTGCACAAAATAATACGATAATAGATAATAATACTACGATTTTTTATGAAAGTACTTTGTACCTATATGAGGAGGATTTATTATGAAATATCACTCAGATCTTGAATTGTTCCAGAAGCTCCTGCAGAATTTGCATTTGAATGTATCACTTTTAAAAAAATCATCTGACCCGGTCCCGGATATAACCCTTGGATTGTACAGCCTGATCAAAACCGATTTTGATTTTCAGGGGCAGTTCTGGAACAGGATTGAACTATTTGAAGAAAACAAAATATACAGGGTTAATAATTCATTCTGGTACCGCTATCTTCTATTTCAGCTTCCCGATACCGATGAACCCACATTTGCCCTGATCGGCCCGTATGCACTGATGAATATAAGTGAAAAAATGACTCTTGATACCGCCCGCAGGCTGAACCTTCCTGCTGCCCTGTATCCCCAGCTCCAAAAATTTTATGAGGGAATCCCACAGCTGAGTGACGAAAGTGTCCTTCTCTCTATCATTAATGTGTTTGGCGAAAGATTCTGGGGCCGGATGGATAACTTTTCCCTGCAGGATGTGGAGAATTCTGTCATTGCCGATCTGGATCCCGTGGCAGAACGCCCGGATTATAAAGAACCTGAAGAAGCGCTCCTCAGTATGCAGATTCTGGAGGACCGCTACGCAGGCGAAAATGAACTGATGCTGGCCGTTTCCCAGGGGCAGACACTCAAGGCAGAGGCCTTTCTTAACCGTTTTGGGCAGCAGGTCATGGAAAAACGCAGTGCCGACCCGATCCGGAACGAAAAAAACTACCTGATCATCCTCAATACACTGCTAAGGAAAGCAGCTGAAAATGGAGCTGTACACCCGCTCCATATTGACAGCCTGTCTTCCCGCTTTGCCCACAGGATTGAGATGCTGGCTGCTCTGGAGAACGTTCCTGCGTTACAAAAAGAAATGGTGCATAAGTACTGCCTGCTTGTAAAGAACCATTCCATGAAAGGATACTCCCTGCTCATCCAGAAGGTCCTCACCCGCATTGACTCAGACCTGACCGCGGACCTTGGCCTGAAGGCCCAGGCAGAACTGCTACAGGTAAATCCCAGCTATCTCTCTGCCCTCTTCAAAAAAGAAACCGGAAGCACCCTCACCGAATACGTCAATAAAAAACGCATAGAACACGCACTGTTCCTCTTAAACTCCACAAACATGCAGATACAGACAGTCGCCCAGTACTGCGGCATCGCAGACGTAAACTACTTCACCAAAACCTTCAAAAAACTAATCGGAAAAACCCCAAAAGAATACCGGGCAACACTAGGGCGCGTTTAACCAAACAGACCATACAGCCCCCCACCGGTACGTCCCTGACCACTTTTTGCAGGCGTCCGCCCCCTTACAAATCATCCACCAGCGCGCTGCTTTTCGCGTAGGCGGTGCTTCGTGCCTCGAAGAAGTCTGTTTTGATCATATTTGCATTTGAGAACTGGCTCACCCACTCCATACTTTCAGGTTCTTTTTCGTGCCCCTCGTAGATCGGCCCGAATCCGAGCCCCATGCATCTTAGGTTGCCCAGATATTGGATATAATCGGTCACCATGTCCCGGTTCAGTCCCTGTACTTCGTCCCCGATCACGTAATGCCCCCACCGGATCTCCTGTTCACAGCCTTCTTTGATCATTTCCCTGTAAATGCGTTCCTTATCGTCTGTGAACAGCTCCGGCTCTTCCTTTTTCAGTTCCATCAGAATGCTTCTAAACAGCCACAGGTGCGTGTTCTCATCGCGGTTAATGTAACGGATTTCCTGAACTGATCCGGGCATCCTGCGGTTTCTCCCCAGATTGTAGAAAAACATGAACCCGCTGTAAAAATAAACCCCCTCCAGTATATAGTTCGCCACTAAAGTCCGTACCAGCATTTCCGGGCTTTTTTCCTTCTGGAATTCATTGTACAGATTCCCGATGAATTCATTACGTTCCAGAAGATGCGCATCCTCTTTCCATTGGTAGAGCACATCGTTGCGCTCCTGAGGCTCACAGATCGTATCCAGCATGTAGCTGTAGCTCTGACTGTGCACTGCCTCCTGAAAGGTCTGGATGGACAGGCAAAGGTTTACTTCGTTTGCAGTAATGTATTCTCCAATATTGGGGAGATTTGCTGTCTGGATGCTGTCCAGAAAAATCAGGAAGGACAGAATCTTATCATATGCCCTCCGCTCTGGTTTCGGCAGCACCTTATAGTCCTTCATATCCACACTCAGGTTGATTTCTTCCGGCACCCAGAAGTTATTCATCGCCTGACGGTACCAGTCGCTGACCCAGTTATATTTCATGTGGTTAAAATCATTCAGATTGGTGGTATTACCCCCGATCATTTTTCTTTTCGTTACTTCTGTATCCCCATCAGGATTGAACAGGGGCTTCTTTCTCAGTTCTGTCATTGTCGAATTTCTCCTTTTCTCTATGTTAAGAGGAACATACCTCGCACTCCTCAACTTCAAGGCTTCTGGACCTGATATAATAAATCGTCTTCACGCCTTCCTCCCAGGCCAGAAGGTACAAATCCAGCACGCCCCGGAAGGTGTATTCATTCGTAATATAAAGGTTCATGCTCTGTGCCTGATCAATATGCCGCTGCCGGATTCCGCATGCACGGACGGACCACGTCTGGTCGATCAGGTGTGCATTCTTATAATACCAGAATGTTTCCATCGAAAGCTCCGGTGCAACCCTCGGCATCAGGCCGTTTTTCTTCTCCTCAAGGAAATACCGGTTCATAATCGGGTCAAGCCCTGCGGTTGTCCCGGCTATGATGCTCGTACTGCTTGTGGGGGCAGTCGCCAGAAGATAGCCGTTGCGCAGTCCCTGTGCGGCAACTTTCTGGGCAAGCTGTTTCCATCTGTCATCTGTCAGATTCCTCTGGCGGAAGTATTCGCCCGTCTGCCACGCGCTCCCTTCAAAATATTCATAGCTTCCCTTTTCTTCTGCAATATTGGTGCTTGCCAGAACTGCCGCATAGTGAATATCGGAAAATACCTTTTCCACAAAATCCAGATGCTCCTGACTCTCCCACTTAATACCGTGCTTTGCAAGCATATGATGATACCCGCTTACCCCCAGACCTACAGGGCGGTATTTATGGTTGTTAATCTTTGCATAGGGTACCGGGAAAAAGTTCAGGTCAATGACATTATCCAGTGCGCGCACGGCGCTTTCCGTAAGATAAGACAACTCCTCGAAATTCTCAACCTGAATATTTCCAAGGGACAGGCTCGCAAGATTGCATACAACGAACTCTCCCGGCTTTGTTACCGTCACAACAACCTTCTCTCCGTCCACCTCCTGTGTGGTCTGTTCCACCAGTTCGATGGCGCTCATATTCTGTGCAATCTCCGTACACAGGTTGCTGCAGTAAATGATTCCTTTATGGCTGTTTGGATTTGCACGGTTTACATGGTCCCGGTTAAACGCAAACGGCGTCCCTGTCTCAACCGCACTCCGGATAATCAGACGCAGGATATCCTTGATCGGAATGACACGCTTCTTGATCCGCTCATCCCGCACACAGTCCAGATATTTTTCCTCCCATTCTTCCCCAAAAGAATCTTCGAGGGCATATCCTTTCACTGTCAGAATGTCGTGGGGGCACATCAGGTACCAGTCTCCGTCTATGTGTTCCTTTGCCTGTTTCCAGAAATAGTCTGGATAGCAGACCGCGGGGAATACATCGTGGGCTTTCATTCTCTCATCCCCGTTGTTCGTCCTGAGACTTAAGAATTCCGGCAGGTCCCGGTGCCATACATCCAGATAAACGGCAACCGCACCCTGACGGACCCCGAGCTGGTCCACGGCAACGGCCGTATCATTTGCCAGCCGGATCCAGCGGATTACACCGCCTGCTGCCCCTTCAAAACCGCGGATGGCACTGCCGCTCGCACGCACTTTTCCAAAATACATCCCCATACCGCCGCCGAATTTGCTGACCTTTGCAAAATTATCAATGCTTCGGTAGATCCCGTCCAGACTATCCGGCACCGTATCAATAAAGCAGGAGGAAAGCTGGTGGTAAGGCTTTCTCGCATTTGAAAGTGTGGGCGTTGCCATTGTCACCTTCAGCGTACTCAGCATATCGTAGAAGCGATGCACCCAGCCGCTTCTTTTATTCGTTTCTTTCATTGCAAGATGCATGGCAATCCCCATGAACATCTCCTGCGGCGTCTCAAGAGGCGAACCCTTTCTGTTCGAAATCACATAGCGTCCAAGAAGCAGGTCCAGCCCTGAGTAAGTAAACAGGTCATTTCTGCGTGGGTCAATCCATGACTCGAATTCATCAATCTCTTCTTTTGAATAGCTTTTCAGGATGTAACTTCCATACAGACCTTCTTCCGTCAGCCAGCTGATCTTCTCATAAAAACTGTTTATATTGGCTGTTTCCATTGCCTCCGCCAGTGACAGGTCAAACTGGAGCATCCGGAATCTTGCCGCTATCATCTCCCATTTCGGCGCATCCTGTGTCGTGAGCTCCACCGCCGCTTTCATCAGGACTGCCAGCATTTCCTTCCCGGAAAGCCCCGGGCTTAAAAATGCCTGAAACCTTGCATTCAGCCTGTCCAGATCATACTCTTCCTGTGGGAACTCCTTCTGAATCCCTGCCAGCACCCCGGCCAGACGCGGCATATCCTGAAACCTTGCTTCTATCCTGAATCTGGATTCCCTGCGCCTTGTGCGCTCCTCACGATATAGGATATAGCTTTTCATTTCCTTATAGTAGTTCCCCTCCATCAGAGTCTGCTCCGCCATATCCTGAATCTCTTCTACAGAAAGTATCTTTTCCCCCGAAATCACCTGTGCCGGAAACTTTTCCTCAATACCGGTTAATATCCTCTTCTTTTCCTCTTCCGTAATCTCAGAGCCAACACTCGCAAATGCGCGTCCTATTGCAGCCTTGATTTTTTCCGGGCAGTAAGTCTCCCCTGTTCCGTCTCTCTTACATATCTTCATACTCTATATACGCCTTTCATACCATTTATTGTAGTGTACAAAATATATTACCACAATATATGGTGATATTCAATCCCTACCGTATTGATATATCAGAATAATCAAAAAAGGCCTCCGCAGTCAACATCTTCGTTGTTTTTCAGTGGAAGGCCTTTGTAAGGTTTATTTTAAATACTTGTTTTTTAAATCGAATACCGGATCACCGTTTTCGTTCCATTCTACATCAATCATCATAGTATGGCGGTTAGGGTCATACAACGGATCACCTGTAATCTCATCATAACAGCGGGCATGGAATACGCAGATATCTTTTGTCCCATCTTCTGATTTTACAAATGAATTATGTCCCGGACCAAATATGCCTTTTTCTCTGTCTGTAGCTAAAACCGGGCATTTACATTTCACCCAGTTATTAGGGTCAAGAATATCTTCACCCTCACGAATAGACAACATCCCCATGCAGTATGCTTCACCAGTACTGCTGGCAGAATAAGTCAGGTAAATTGTGTGGCCGTGCTTCAGGACCGCGGGGCCTTCATTTACCCAGAACCCAATCCGTTCCCATGAATAATCCGGTGACGAAAGCAGTACCTGCGCTGTCGAAAGCTTATCGGGCCGTTCCAGCCGTGCGATATATAAGTTGGAAATCTTTTTCCCTGCCCCTGTTTTTTCGGCCCAAATATAATAATATTCTCCGTTATATTCCATGACCGTTGCATCCAGCGAAAAATCCTGAAATGAAAATTCATCCCCATCTGCTGCCTGCATCTTTCCCAGTTCTCTCCATTCATCCTGAAACGGGTCATTTCCCTGGCATTCCAGCACATATGGCCTGATGGCCCAGATATCATTAATATCTCCTGCTGCATAATAAATATACCATTTCCCCCATAAATAGTGGAGTTCAGGCGCCCAGATATGGAAGCTCTGCTCTCCTGATGGAT
Organism: Faecalicatena orotica; assembly: GCF_003149245.1. GTDB lineage: Bacteria > Bacillota > Clostridia > Lachnospirales > Lachnospiraceae > Faecalicatena_A > Faecalicatena_A orotica. The sequence goes on from NZ_QGDL01000004.1 coordinate 46,659, forward strand.
GCTTTCTCCATAAAACCTTTTCCTCTGCACCTGCTAAATCTCCTATCTTGTCTGCCCTTCTCAAAATAATTCTGTCATATTCCGGCACAGACGCAGTAAAATAATATATCCCGTCAGAATATCCAGAAATGTGGGGATCTGCCCTGTTTGGTATAAACGGTCTGTTATATAATGTAGTTACATAATGGTCTCTATTCATTGCTCTTCACCCTAACTCTTATCATATTCCATGAATACGGCTTTAGTTTACAGTCTATCCGTGTTTTCTGTGTTCCTGTAACCACAGCAGTATGAGGCTTTACCTTTTCATGGTCGCTCCTGTTGTCAGCCTTAATATCTTCGTGAAATAGCACGGTGTGCTCTGCCGCATGTTCTGCACAGAATCCCTGCATATCCACATGTACTTCCGCTGCTTCGTCTCTTCTGTTTACCAGATACAAGACCAATTCATCCATTTCCGCATTATGTATCACCACCTGATCTAAATATGGAATTTCCCTGCCTTTCCCGGATAAATAGGAAGGAGCCCTCAAAACACTCTCCAACAGGGTTCCCCTGCCGTATTTTGACATATAAGAAAACGGATAAAAAATCGGCTGCACCCAGACTTCGGCTCCGGGCTCTGTCATAATGGCCGCACTAATATTCGTAAGCAAAGACTGACATGCCGCCTTTACTCTCCCGCTGTTTTTTATCATTGCCATCAGCATACTCGCAAACAGCAGTGAGTCCTCCATCGTATAGATCTGTTCACTAAAGGCAGGGGCAGTCTCCCAGTCTCTGGACGCGACTGAACCGGCTACATCTTCGCCCGGAATCTCCCATACGCCCCATTCGTCAAAGCAGATATCTATCTTTTTACCAGACCGCTTCTTGCTCTTTACCGTATCGCATATACCAATTACTGTCTGAATGTAGTCTTCCATCTCCACAGACTGTGAAAGGAACTCTTCGGTCCCTTTCTCCTGCCCTCCGTAGTATTGGTGCAGAGAAATGTAATCTGCAAATTCATATGTATATTCCAATACAATTCGCTCCCAGTCCGTATAGGTCGCCACATCCGTTGATGAACTGCCGCATACGACCGTTTTTATGTTTTCGTCCAGTGATTTCATTGCATGAGCGGTCTGTGCAGCCAGTTTTCCATAGTCTTCGGGTGTCTTATGCCCAATCTGCCAGATGCCGTCCATCTCATTTCCCAGACACCATATCGGAATTCCATACGGTGTCTCATGACCATTCTCACATCTAAAGTCACTGTATGCTGTTCCAACCGGCAGATTACAGTATTCCAGCAGGGAGACTGCGTTTTCGACGCCCCGGGTTCCCAGATTAACCGCAAATACCGGTACAATCTCTGCCTTTTTTGACCATTGTACAAATTCATCTGTACCGAACTGGTTTGTCTCTATGGATTTCCATGCCAGTTCTCTGCGCCTCGGACGGTCTTCCTTTTTTCCCACACCGTCCCTCCAGTCATAGCAGGATACAAAATTGCCTCCGGGGTATCTGACACAGGTAACCCCCATCTCCTTTACCTTCTCAATCACATCTTTGCGGAATCCATCCTCATCCGCCTCCTGATGTCCCGGTTCATAAATACCACTGTACACGACCCTTCCCATATGCTCTACAAATGAACCATATATGAGGGGACTGATTTCCGACTTTCGGAAATCCCTGTTTATAATCAATTCAGCCTTATACATACTCTCTTTTCTACTCCTTCACTCCTGATGTGGCAATTCCTTCAATGAAAAATCTTTGCCCGAATAAGAACAGCAGCAGCAGCGGACAGATAGAAATAACCGTCGCCGCCAGTGTCGGACCGTATTTGATGGAGTTACTTCCCACAAGCACTGCCAGTCCGGCGGATAATGTTCTGTTCTCAACGGAGCTCGTCAGCATCATCGGGTATAAAAGATCATTCCAGTTATTCATGAAATGATAGATTCCCAGACTAATCAATGCCGGTTTTGACAACGGTATTACAATGCGCCTGTAAATCTGCAGATTGTTCAGCCCGTCTATCCTTGCCGCCTCTTCTAAAGACTTAGGAATCCGCGAAAAGAACGAGGTCAGCATATAAATACCATAGGCCCCGGATGCTCTCGGAAGAATAAGCCCCAGCAGGGTATCAAGTATCCCGAGCCTGTATTCTTCTATGTAGAGCGGGATCATAATAATCTGGAACGGTACCATCATGGTCAGCAGGATGATCGTGAACAGCACCTTTTTTCCTTTGAACTCCATTCTTGCAAACGCATATGCGGCCAGAGAATCGAACAACAGACTGATTACTGTTACACTTCCCGCAAAAACAACCGTATTCTTCAGCATACTCAGTATCGGTATTGCCTCAACCACGTATTCATACTGGACAGTAAGCCATTCCTTCGGAAGGAATGCGGGCGGCCATCTGATAACATCTGCATCGGATTTAAAAGACGATACTATCAGCCATACCAGCGGAACGAACACAATAAGGGCAACGAGGCATAAAATAATACTGCCCGCTATACTGAATATCTTCCCTCTCTTTTTCATGCCTGCTCCTCCTTTCTTCCGATGTATTTCCTCATGCAGATTGTAATAATTGCAATGATTATGAACAGATATACCGAGATCGCCGATGCATATCCCAGGTCATGCTCTGTCCTGAAGCCTCTGTCATAAATATAGCTCACCAGTGTTTCCGTCTTATGCTGCGGTCCGCCTCCGGTCATAACATATATCTGGTCAAATGCCTGAAATGCAAGGATAAAGGTCGTAACCGCACAGAACCCTATAGTCTGCTTTATAGAAGGAACCGTGATATACATAAACTTCTTCAGTCCGGTTGCACCATCCAGATCTGCCGCCTCATATAATGAGTACGGAATATCCAGAGTCGCAGCGGTTATGATCGTCAGTGTGTAGCCAAAATTCCTCCAGACAGTGACCATAACAATAACCGCCATCGCGTATGTAGGATTGGACATCAGGTTCGGCATGATAACCCCTGCTTTTTTGAGAAGGTACGCAAGCATCCCCGAATTGGAATTCAAGAGCATGGACCATAATATACTGATTGCAGTCATGGAACATACATACGGGATATAGAAAGATGCCCTCAGGAACTTATGTAGTTTAGTATTTTTCTGCATAAACATAGTCAGAATTAATGCCAGCAATATCTGTACCGGAACTTCTATCACCGTAAAAACGAGTGTATTTTTTGTCGCATTCAATACACGGGCATCCTGAAACATTTTCAGGTAATTATCCAATCCTGCAAAGGAAATGCCATTCATATACAGGTCCATATTCATAAGGCTTATTATGAATGCAGAAATCAGTGGAACAAATACAAAAACAGTCAGAACAATCATGGATGGAAGAATGAACAAATATGCCGTCTTCTGATTTTTGCCTCCTGCTTTTCTTGTCTTCTCCATATTGTTTTACTCCTTTCGCAGGGAAAGTCCTGACTAAATCAGGACTTTCCCAAACGCCTGTTATTTTGAAACAATCTCATCCAGTCTTCCTGCTGCATCCTGAACTTCAGTCTTCACATCAGCTCCCATCAGGATATTCTCCATCATAGGTTTCATGACGTCATTATCAATCTGTGTTCCATATTCATAACCGAGATGCCAGTCTCTTCCTATGGAAGACGCCTCTGAAACACTGTTGAGTATTTCATTAGACTTAATGTCCTCATCCTCAAGCAGGGAGTAAGACCATACTGGGAATCCGTTGCGTACGGACCATTCTTTCAGTACATCATCTGTCAGCCAGTATGACATGAATTTGTAGACAGCCTTTTTTGATGCATCGTCTGCTCCTTTTGGAATCATATATGAGCAGCCGCCTTCTGCGGAATATGCTCCTTCACTTCCGGAAGGCATGGCAGCGATACCATAATTCATGCCGAGATCATTCAGCACATTAATATTCCACGGGCCAGCAAGACACATGCCGATCTGTCCTGACTGGAACATCGTATCAGCCTCTGCAGATGTCAGACCATCCGGTGATACACCGGCTTTCTTCAGTTCCTGAAGCCAGGTAAGTGTCTCCACATTTGTATCAGAGTTTAAAAGATTTTCGTTGGTTGCCGTATTAATAACATCTCCGCCGTTCCCCCACAGATATTGCACATAGTACCCGAAATCAGAAGGAATCGCCAAACCGTATTTACCTTCATCTGCGCTGGTCAGTGCCTTCGCACACTCTTCCAGTTCAGCAAACGTAGACGGCGGTGCATCCGGGTTTAATCCTGCATCACTGAACATGTCTTTGTTGTAGTATAAATACTGCAGGTTATACTGCATCGGTACGCCGTATAATTTGTCCCCGACATATGATTTTGCCACAACATTTTCATAATAGTTATCTTCATTTGTTCCGGTTGTGTCCCAGAAATCACTAATATCTTCGAGAGAATCGTTATTTACATATTCCTGTATATACTCGATTCCTACTAAGACAAATGATGGTGCTGTACCTGTCGATATGGCTGCCGGCAGCTTTGACTGAAGTGTATCGTTGTCCATAATATCGACTTCTACAGTAATCCCGTCTTTATTTGTCTCATTATAGTCTTTGATAATTTCTTTTAGCACATCTCCGTCAGATCCTGTGAATACAGTCCACAGCGACAGTTTTGTTTCATCTGTGTTTTTGCTTTCGTCTTTTTTTGCCTCCTGCTTTGAACAACCAGCAAACAAAGAACACACCATAGCAGATGCCAATAAGATACTTCCGATTTTCTTAAACTTCATAATACCATCCTCCTGTTAAATTCCTTTTTCTATCTTACTTTGTGTTTCACTTGTTAAAACGATTCTAATACAAAAAGCTTAAATTTATCTTAAAAATATCAGGTATTTTTTACACTTTGAACTGTTTTTTATTTATTTTAATCTATTTTTTATGTTTTTTGCACAATCTATTGCTTTTCTTTTTTTTAATAGATATATTGTAATAGAGGTGATTTTAAAATGAAAGTTTTAATTATAGAAGACACGAAGCCGCTTGCACAGACACTTGCCGATCTGGCAGGAGAGGCCGGGAATTCAGCCGACATTGCTTTCGACGGTGACACAGGTTTGGAATACGCCAGGAGTGGATTATATGATGCAATCGTTCTGGATGTCATGCTGCCCGGTATGGACGGATTTGAAGTATTGAAGAGTATTCGAAATGAGAAGATTAAAACGCCTGTCATGATGCTGACAGCACGAGGTGATCTCAAAGACCGCATTTATGGTCTGGACAGTGGTGCCGATTATTATCTGACGAAACCATTTGAAACAGCGGAATTTCAGGCATGTCTCCGCGCTATCATGAGAAGGCAGAGCCCTATCATAGAAGAGGACCTCCGTTTTGGCGATATTACACTCTCAACCTCTCTCCATGAATTAAAATGCGGTGAAAAAAGCATTAAGCTGAATTCCAAGGAGTATGAACTGCTGCGTCTCCTTATGCTGAATAACAAAAATATACTTTCCAAGGATATCATCATTAACAAAGTCTGGGGATATGATTCCGATGCCACCTACAATAACCTGGAGGCCTATATCTCTTTTCTCCGCCGTAAGCTGCATTTGTTATCATCCAATGTGACAATCTGTATTGCAAGAAAAGTAGGCTATTATCTGGATAATGGGCAAAAGTCCTCTTCCGGCCGGAATTTGTAAAAGGAGAAACATGATTAAAAAGCTTCGCAAACAAATTATTGCTGCCATCATGAGTGTATTTTCAATTTTACTGCTTATTATCCTTGTAAGTATCTATATATCTACAAAACAGACTCTGGAAAGCAGCTGCTGGGACAAACTGGAATCAGCGATTTATAAAACGTATTCGAATAATTCACCGCTTATTCAGGATACCTCCCTGCCTATACTGGTTGTAACAGTTGATTATAAAAATAATATCAAACTGCTGGTGAATGACATAGAAAGTCTCTCCGCAGATGACATCAGCGGCATCGTACATGAGGTACTGACAAGTAAATCAAAATCCTCCGTTATTGACGGCCATTTACGTTTTCTCAGGAAAAGTATTGGTATCTCTGATATCCGCATTGCTGTGGCGGATATCCAGACGGAACAGTCCCTCCTCAGGAAACAGTTCTGGCAGCTATTAGTCATCGGGGTTATCTCAATCCTCACGTTTGGAATACTGAGTATCGTGTTATCTGACAAGCTGACAAAACCAGTCCAAAATACGATTCTCTCCCAAAAAGACTTTATCGCCAATGCTTCCCATAAGCTTAAGACCCCTCTGACAATTATCCTTTCAAATTCAGAAATGCTTTTAAACGCAGAGGAACATTCCGGCAGATCGGACAACTATTCCGTGCAGCGGCTGAATTTTATCCACAGTGAATCTTTACGGATGAAGGTCCTGATAGAGCAGCTGCTTCAGCTTGCCAAACTGGACAGTTCAACCCTGCCAGTCCACAAGGATAAGCTGGACCTCAGCTTCCTCGTCTGCAACAGCATCTTAACTTATGAGCCGGTTATATATGATCTTGGGAAAAAATTAGATTTTGATTGTACAGAAAATATTACAGTACTTGGAAACGCAGAGAGTCTGAGGCAGGTTATCGATATTTTGATTGATAATGCAATCAAATATTCCCTGCCTGAGACTACGATAACGGTTTCATTGACAGAACTCAAACGAAGCGCACTTTTTACCGTTGAAAGCAATGGTGAGCCGATAAGTCCGGAGGACATTAACCGGATTTTCCAAAAATTTTATAGAATCGGAACCGACAGTACGGGTTACGGGCTTGGACTGTCCATCGCACAATCAATCATAGCGGAACACAATGGACTCATCTGGGCTGAAACCGACGGGATATCCAAAAACAAATTTTTAGTACAGTTAAATAGTGTTGTTGAATGATATCTTCAGTCTTTTTAGTTTCTAATATCTGCTGCCAGGCTCTTTACGCCGCCTTTCCCGGCTTCACTAAGAGTCCTGACCTCAGCAGTGCCGGTCTCACGGCATTATAGAGGAACGCCACTAATACAGTGGATACCACCGCATTTACAAACGTCGTTGCTGTACTCCATTTGGCCAGAACCTCCGCCATCTGCTGTGGCTGGCCCAAAATATACTGCTTATAAAAATACCCGGCAATCGGATCCGCAATTACGTTGAATCCAAGTCCTGCGACAGATGCAATGATACTCCATTTAAAAATGTATTTTTTGTCGCTGCTCTCATTAATTTTAGCGATCCGGTGTGCAACTAAGCCCACAATCAGTCCAATGCAGAGCTTTAAAACAAATGTCTTCGGAGCTCCTGTAATGTAGATTGGGTCCATAATATCCGCAAATGTCATCCCGATTGCGCCAGCCAGACCTCCGTACCAGCCGCCCAGCAGCAGCGCCCCGAGAACACAAAATGCATTCCCGATATGGATTGACGTAGCGTCTCCCCCCGGCATCGGAATCTTTATCTGAAGATAAGTAAATGTTACATAACAAAGCGTGGCCAGTATTGCAGTCTGGGCAAGCTTTAAAACTGTCTGATTTTTCTGTTCCATAGTTCATACTTCCTTTCACCTTTAGATGCTGTCTATGATACTACTAAAGTGGTTCTGTAAAAACATCCAGTTATTCACGAAATAACCAGTCCAGTTCTGGATCATGCATTGCCGGACATGCTTTATCTTGTCTCAGGCGGCAGTTTTTGTTATAGTAAACTCAGACAGAAATGCTTCACACATGCCCTTTCATTTCGTTAAGAGGGACATCGGTTAAAAGATGCCCTAACAGGAGAATCACATGATTAGAATCGCAATTGTAGAGGATGAGGACAGCTATATCGAACAGCTGACCGGGTACCTCCAAGAATACCGGGAAACTGCAAATGAAGACTTCGATATCACCGTCTACCGGGATGGTGATGCCGTTGTCGCCAGTTATAAAGCACAGTTTGACATTATCCTGATGGATATCCAAATGCGCTTTGTGGACGGCATGACCGCGGCAGAAGAGATACGGAGCCAGGATTCAGAAGTTGTCATCATCTTCATTACCAACATGACGCAGTATGCCATTCGAGGCTATGAGGTTGATGCTCTCGATTATATCCTGAAGCCGGTCTCTTATTTTGCATTCAGCCAGAAATTGAGCCGTGCCATAGCCAGAATTAAGAAGCGGGAAAGTAAATACGTCACTGTCTCTGTGAAAGGCGGCATCCTGCGCCTGAATGTATCGGATATCTATTATATAGAAAGTGCCGGGCATGACCTGATCTACCACTGCGCAGGCGGGAACCACACGGCATCAGGCACTATGAAGTCCGCAGAGGAAGAATTCGGGGGAATGAGTTTTTCCCGCGGCAACAAGTGTTACCTGATTAATCTGGAACACGTGGAAGGAATTCAGGACAAGTGCGCGGTTGTCCGGGGAGAACACCTGCAGCTGAGCCGTCCCCGCATGAACACATTTATGCAGGACCTGACCAAATACTGGGGGGAGATTAAATGAACCAGACAGATATAAACCTCATACTGCCCGACATCCCGAGGCTGTACACTGCACTTGCCGAATGGCTTGCCTGCATCCTGTGTATTCTGGAGATGAAACGGCGCATAAATGGCTGGAAGCTGGCCCTTACCTCTGCCGGAGCGCTTATACTCCAGGCCGCTTTTCTGACCTTAACAAAAGAACTCGGCGATTTCTGGTGGATTCTATGTATGGCCGCCGCTGTCGGGCTGATGTACCTTTTTCTCTTCCGCTGCTGTGACACCCATCTCAGGGACATCGGCTATTACTGTGTACGTGCCTTCGTTATCGCCGAGCTGGCCGCATCTCTGGAGTGGCAGATTGACTGCTATTTTTACTATACCATGAACTGGCAGGCCGGCTGGCTTCGGGTATTATTGCTGGTCGTGATCTATGCGGCAGTTTTTTTTACGGCGTGGGTGCTGTACCGGAAAACAACCTCCGGCGAAGACGGGCTTCAGATTACCTCAAAGGAACTTACTGCCTGCATTATCATCGGGCTGGCAGTCTTTCTTATGAGCAATCTTGGATTCGTGTCAAATTCAACCCCATTTGCCGGACATCAGACTGCCGAGATCTTCAACGTCAGGACTCTCATAGACCTTGGAGGCGCGGCAATCCTATATGCCTACCATATCCAGAGGATCGACCTGCGGACCAAACTGGAGCTGGAAAGTGTACAGAACATTCTTCACAACCAGTATATCCAGTACCAGCAGTCTCAGGAAGCAATGGACATTATCAACTATAAATATCACGACCTGAAGCACCATATTATTGCCCTCAAGTCGGAGGGAAACGACCAGAAAAGGAATGAATATCTGGATAAAATGGAAGAAGAAATACAGCACTATGAGGCCCAGAATAAAACCGGGAACCAGGTACTGGACACACTTCTTACTTCTAAGAATCTGTATTGTATGAAGAATCAGATCTCCATGACCAGCGTAGCGGACGGGAGTTCCTTTGGCTTCATGGATGTCATGGATATCTGCTCCATCTTTGGAAATGCCTTAGATAACGCGATAGAATGTGAGAAAAAAATAGCCGATCCTGAAAAAAGACTGATTCATGTATCCGCATTTACACAGAAAAACTTCCTGATCATACGCTTTGAAAATTATTATGAAGGGGTTCTTACGTTTGACGAGCAGCTCCCTGTAACGACTAAGAAAGAGCCCCAGTTCCACGGGTACGGCCTGAAAAGCCTGCGGTATACCGTTCGGAAATACGGTGGCGAAGTTGATGTCAGCGCACAGGATAACTGGTTTAACCTGAAGATTCTGATTCCCTTGAAGATGTAAAACAGACACCGAATTTGGCAATATGCATGAATTTCGGTGTCTGTTTTTATGTAATTTTACTAACAGTTTTGCAATTTGTGCAAAAAAAACGCAGTTTATGCGTAAACCCGCACGGATGTAAAACTTCTGTTAAAATCTTATTATCCAATACTAAAGGAGGAGAATCAGGTGAAACATCAGGATCTTATCGATAAAATGACGCTCGCGGAGAAGGCAGCGTTTTTAAGTGGAAAGTCAGAATGGGAAACGAGAGATTTTAAGCGTCTCGGTATCCCTTCTATTTTTTGTTCCGACGGCCCTCACGGAATCCGCAAACAGGACGGCGCCGGAGACCATCTCGGTCTGAATGCATCCCTGCCGTCGACCTGCTTTCCAACCGCTGCTGCTGTGGCAAACAGCTGGGATGAAGAACTCGGGCAGGAACTTGGCGATGCGCTGGGTGAGGAAGCAGGTTCCTTAGGTGTCAACGTTCTTCTCGGCCCGGGTCTGAATATAAAAAGAAGTCCGTTATGCGGAAGAAACTTCGAGTATTATTCAGAGGACCCATATCTTGCCGGAAAGATGGCCGCATCTTATATCAGGGGAATTCAGAAGCGCGGCGTGTACGCATGTCCAAAGCATTTTGCAGTAAATAGCCAGGAACTGCGCCGTATGGCAATGAATGCTGTTCTGGACGAACGTACTCTGAGGGAAATCTACCTGACCGGATTTGAAATCGCCGTGAAAGAAGGCGGCGCAAAGGCCATCATGACAAGCTACAATGAAGTAAACGGTACATATGCCAATGAAAACACACATTTGCTGAAAGACATTCTGCGGGATGAATGGGGCTTTGACGGCATCGTCATTACGGACTGGGGCGGTTCCAACAGCCATACCCGCGGTGTTTTGGCAGGATCTGACCTCGAAATGCCTACTCCCGGACTCGACTCAGCACGTGAAATTTTGCAGTCCATAAAAGACGGAACTCTCAAAATGGAAGAACTGGATTCCTGTGTGGATCATCTCTTAGATGCGGTACTCACACTCAGCAAAAATGCTGAAACTATGAAACGCAGTTTTTCAGAGACCGCCCATCACGGGCTTGCCAGAAGAGCTGCAAGTGAAAGTGCAGTACTGTTAAAGAATACAGATCAGATCCTCCCTCTTGCCGCCAAGAGTAAAGTTGCAGTCATCGGAGACTTTGCCTTCGCACCGAGATACCAGGGGGCAGGATCTTCTGTTGTGAATGCTACTTTCGTTGAGACAACCGAAAGAAACATCCAGAATTACGACCTTCAGGTTACAGGATCCAGCCGCGGCTATCAGCGGACAGGCGGTGAAGATGCGGCCCTGAAAAAAGAAGCTTTGGACCTTGCAGGGAAAGCGGATGTCGTACTCTACTATTTTGGTCTGGACGAACTCAGCGAATCCGAAGGAATGGACCGTACACATATGCGTATCCCACAGAATCAGATTGACCTTCTCGAGGCACTGGTTCAGGTCAACCCTAATATCGTAGGCGTAGTAAGTGCGGGTGCTTCTTTTGAAATGCCGTGGCACTACTGCTGTAAGGCTATCCTCCACGGTTATCTGACCGGGCAGGCAGGAGCCAGTGCTATGTTGGATATACTGACCGGCAAAGTCAATCCTTCCGGCCGCCTGAGTGAAACTTATCCGGTCAAATATGAAGATACACCGGCTTTCAGGAATTTTCCGGGCACAGAGAGGAATTCCGAATACCGGGAGGGCCTCTTCGTCGGCTACCGGTACTATGATACTGCAAAAGTACGGGTACAATATCCCTTCGGCTACGGGCTTTCCTATACTACTTTCGAATATTCTGACTTAAAGACTGATGAGTGGGGTGCAACGTTCACTATTAAAAACACAGGGGCACGGGACGGTGCGGAAGTCGCCCAACTCTATGTTTCAAAGCCTGATAAGGAAGTTTTCCGTCCTGTGAAGGAATTGAAAGGATTCAGGAAGGTATTTTTAAAAGCAGGTGAAAGCAAAGAAGTGACCATTCCTTTTGATGATAAAACATTCCGTTACTGGAATGTCTTAACAAATCAATGGGAAATCGAAGGAGGTAATTACCAGATTATGATCGGCGCCTGTGTTGCAGATATCAGGCTGACGGCAGATGTACAGATCGAAGGGTCAACAGACTTCTTCCCATACAAGAAAGAAACTCTCCCTTCCTACTATTCCGGATTGGTACAGCAGGTCGATGATAAAGAATTCGAGACACTGCTCGGACACCCGGTCCCGGATGGGAAATGGACCGGAGAGCTCGGTGTCAATGACGCTATCTGCCAGATGTACTATGCCAAAAGCGGTCTTGCCAGACTGATATACCGGGTCCTCACACACCTGAAGAAAAAGAGCGAGGCCAAAGGAAAGCCTGATTTGAACATATTGTTTATCTATAATATGCCTTTCAGGGGAATTGCAAAGATGACCGCAGGTGCCGTCAGCATGGACATGGCGTACGGTATGGTAGAAGTTGTAAACGGACATTTTTTCAAAGGAATGAAGAAAATCATTGGTGGCTTCTTTGCCAATTCTAAAGCCAATAAAGCATATGAATCGAAACTTGCAGGAAAGTAAAATACAGGAGGTTTAATCAATTATGGAAAGCGAAGTTAAAAAGGCCGGTTTCTGGAGTAATTTTAAGGAAAAGCATCCCGGCATCGCACAGTTTATCGTATTTTTTATCATCAGTAACGGGGTCACCGTACTCCAGATGATCATGATGCCGCTCATCAAGTATTTGTTCGGCTTCACATCTCTGGTAAGCACGGCATTTCAGGTACTGCCTGTAGGGCATAATCTGGACGGAAGCATTTATTATGTATTCGACTATGCTGCAGGCTCTATCGCAGGCGGGGGCGGCGGTGGTCTCGCCTATTTCCTCGCCGTTGAGATCACGCTTCTGCTTGCACAGATTATCAATTTCTTCCTTCAGCGGAATGTAACCTTTAAGTCTAATACGAGCGTGGTAAAAGCCGCTGTATGGTATTTCATCGCGTGGGTAATTATTTCCGTCGGGGCTGCCGCACTGCAGGGACTTTATAAAACACCAATCTATGATTTCTGCATGAATATGATGGGGCAGGGTGCCGGTATGACAGTCGCGGATATCATAACCATGCTGATCAACTGTGTCATCTCCTTCTGGGTATTCTTCCCGATCATGAAGATTATTTTTAAAGAGAAAAAAGAAGCATAAAACAAAATCAGATAACATACAAAAAGGACTTGCCGGTGTGCAGGTCCTTTTTTGTATGAAATGATATTTTTTGTAGCAATTTACTTTTAATTATCGTCTAATAAGTATAAGGGTATTTTACAGACATCAAACAGTTACGGTTCACACAGAACCTGCAGCTTACAGGGGGGAACAAAGTGGAAGAAGTAAAACGATCCACGGATATCAGACTGGTTAGAAAAGCAATCCGGGGCAGTGTCGACGCCTATGGTGAACTTATAACAATACATAAAGGTTATCTGTACCGGATGGCATACCTGCATTCCGGCAGTGAGGATGCCGCGCTGGAAATTGTGCAGGAAACGGTACTGAAGGGCTTTCATTCTATTAAAACCCTTCAGAATCCTGCGGTATTCAGGTCCTGGATGACCACAATCCTGATACATGTATCCAGTGATTATTATAGGAGGAATATTCCATTTTCAGAGCTTCCTGAAGAAGAACAGGAGCAGGAAAACAGCGGAATCTCCGCAGAAGAAAGACTGGACCTGTATGCCGCAATCCGCAGGCTTCCCGAGCATTACAGAATGGTCATCGTTCTGAAATATTTTGACGGGCTGAAACAGGATGAGATCGCCGGGATCATGAACATTCCCCGGGGAAGTGTTTCTTCATATCTGACACGTGCTAAAAAAGAACTCAGAAAAAGCCTGGAGGAGGGATATTTAAATGGATAAAAGATTTGAACAGATTCCCGTATCCGAAAAGCTGGACGGCGTGATTGACCACTGCATGGAGCAGCTTCATAAGGAGCAGAAAAGTAAGAGAAAAAAATGGATGAAAAAGACATTTATTTCACTTGGTACAGCCGCTGCTGTTTTCGTGTGTGCCGTTTTCTTCGGGGCAAGTAATCCCAATGCAGCCGAGAGTATCCCTCTGATCGGGCATATCACCCGTTTGATGCAGGGGGAACAAAAGCCTGCCCAGGAGTATATACAGGAATCTAATGGCGTAAAAATAACAGTATCTGAAGTGACACATGACAATCACTGGATTTCTATGAATGTGGTATTTTACAGTAAATCTGGTTTTCCGCAAGAGATGTATGCCAGTACATCTGGTACAGAATGTGGTCTGCTTGAATTTATATCCGAAATCCGTTTTGATTTTTATGATCAGACAATTGCTGATTCTTCGTATATGAAAGGTAGCTTTACAGATGAAAATACTTATTCCGGGAAAATCAATATTCCGATTGACCAGCGAATCCCCGCATCCGCCAGAAAAGATATAAAAATCCCAAAAGAATTCGACTTCATCTGGAATATCAGTATTATCTATGACTGGCCCTATGATTTATGGGAATACGCTTTGAATGAAGAAAAGCCATACCACACCAGCTTTTTACCTAACAATGGATTTGGCGGAACCTGGGATTTTCAATTCAGTATCCCGCTGAACGTTAACCAATAATCGTTTTCTGAGCCAAGAAACGGAGGATACCATATGCATACACAAAGAAAAAGAAGAACTGCCGGCAAAAAATATTCAAACATAGGACACAGAAATATGCCTGATATCTACACTTCTGCGCCAAAAAAGAGCTGGATTATCATAGGCAGCATTCTCTGTCTGCTTCTTCTTATTTACATAGCCATCTCCGTGTTTTTTATGAGCCATTTTTTTATGAACACCGGGATTAACGGACACAACTTTTCCGGAAAGACAGTCTCAGACGCCGAAAGGTATCTGAAGGATCAGGTAAGCGATTATTCCCTGACAATCTGGGGAATGGACGGAACGACAGATGTCATCAAAGGGGCTGATATTTCCCTTGTATATGTCGATAATAATCAGATAGAAAATATCCTGAAAAAACAAAATCCATTTCTATGGCCCCAGTCTGTTTTTTCCAAGAAAGCCGTCAGCATTACCATTGAATTATCTTATAATAAGGACGCTCTGGATCAGGCTGTCGGTTCGCTCCATGCGGTAACCACCGTGCAGACCCCGCCTGTGTCTGCACAGCCAGAATTCGATGGCACCCAGTTTGTCATCAAACCAGAAACTTACGGAACCGCGGTTGACATGAACGTATTAAAAGAAAAAATCACATCCGCCATTATGAAGTTTTCTTCCGAAATCAATCTCGAGAAGGAAAAATGCTATGCACTCCCCAAATACACCTCTGAGTCAAAAGAGTTGAAGCAGGCCTGTGCCGAAATGAATAAATACTGCAAGGCAAGTATTACTTACCCGATGAATGAAGCCGTAGTGGTCGATAAAATGCTCATCTCAACATGGCTTACAACCGATGACAATATGAATGTCATTTTTCATGAGGACGCCGTTAAAAACTGGCTGGAAGAATTTGGTGACAAGTATGATACCATCGGCACTACAAGGACCTTCACAACCCCGTCCGGCAAAAGTGCCACCGTGACGGGAGGCACCTACGGATGGTCGGTCGATGAGGATACCGAATTCGAGAATCTGAAGAACAACATCAAAAACGGCGAAACCGTAACAAGAGAACCAGAATACTATATCGGGGGAACCGCCGCTGCCCATGCAATGCCCGACTGGGGAGATACCTTCGTTGATGTGGACCTGAGCGAACAGCACATGTGGTATGTCGTAAATGGTTCTATCGCCCTTGAAACAGATGTAATCACCGGAGAACCAATCCCTGAAAAAATCACTCCCGAGGGCACTTACTCTCTGCAGGATAAAAAGATGCATGAAATACTGGTCGGCAGTATCGATCCCGCCACCGGGAAACCTTCCTATGAGACAGAAGTGACCTACTGGATGCGCATCACATGGGATACGGGCATCGGTCTGCACGATGCCACATGGCAGAGTGGATTTGGGGGAAACCTGTATCAGATCCCCAATATCGGATCGCACGGATGCATTAATATGCCACTTGACATGGCCGGTTCTTTGTACGACATGATAGAAATAGGAACGCCTGTCATTGTTCACTATTAACAAGCTTATACCACGATGAAAAAGAGCCGGAACCAGACATATTTGTATCTGATTCCGACTCTTGACTATCCGGCTAGACCGTTTTCCGTTTCTTATACTTTTTGAAAAGCAGTATTTCACTTCCTACAAAGAGTATAGCCAGCAGTACATCCACACCGATAAATATCTTTACCCATCCCGGTGTCCCCGTTTCCTTAGCCATTGCATTGGAATTTGCCAGCGCATACAGGTTCTCATGACTCGCCCTGCGAAGTGCAGTAACGGTATTGGCATCCTCTGTATTTGTGATCAGGCCATCTCCGCCTGTCATGGAAAGCCCCTGTGTTAAACCGCTGCGGATCCCCCTGTTCAGATCCATATAGAAGTCAGCAAGCGGGTCCATCGCATCTGTGATTACAGCTCCGTGGAATCCCCATTCATCCCGCAGCACAGTCTGAAGCAGTGACTGGCAGCTTCCTGCCCACTGGGTTCCGATTGAGTTAAAGGATGACATGCATCCAAGGCTTCCACCTTCTTTAAAGCTCTTTTCAAATGCCTTTAGATAGATTTCCCTGATCGACTGTTCCGTTGCCCAGGTACATATACCGTTTGTTCTGTTTGTTTCCTGGTCATTCAAAGCGAAATGTTTTACATAGCAGATAACTCCCTGTGAAGTGGCTCCGCCTACTTCTTTGCCGCCTATGATGCCTGCCAGTGTACCGTCTTCTGAATAATACTCAAAATTTCTTCCCGCAAATGCACTGCGGTGGGTATTCATGGCAGGACCATACCATCCTGTCACGCCGAGTTCTACACACTCTTTTCCAACCTGTTCTCCCCTCGCCTGTGCCAGTTCTTTATTCCATGTGGCTGCAATCATAGCTGCCGGAGGATATGCCACTCCGCTGATACTGGAGTTGAAATTGCTCGTAATCCCTGCTGGTCCGTCACATGCAGTGGATTCAGCCGCCTCAGCAGAATCTACAGCTATCATATGGAAACCTCCGTCAGCAACCAGTGCAGACATTTCATCTACAGTCATCTGGTCAAGCAGCTCATCCCATTTAGCATCATCATAATCAAGTCCCTTCATATCCTGTATTGTCAGGCCATTGTCAGCCCCTGTCACAGGCATTTCTGCATCCGGGTCATCATATTCTGAAGCATCATATGTATTTTTGCATTGATAATCTGCAATCTGCTCTGATGTCATTTCTACATTTCCCGGTGCTTTTGTAACTTCATCATAGTTGGCAAATCCATCTTTTCTGCTGAGATAAGTCACATCTCCCCTTGCAAAATCGAACTGATTTGTTACAGCTGTTTCGTCAGTAGAACGCTTTCCGTCATTCTCGTCATTATATATGATATCTTTCTCAACAGTAATTTTCTCTGAATCTAATATTGTATGAGAATCGCTGTTAAGTGTAATTGCATAGTCACCATGCTCAAGAACATAACTCTTGTTGTTTATGTCATCATAGGATGCCATATCTTCATAGTTGAAGGTAATACTAATTGTCTGTGAATCTCCCGGTTCCAGAATTTCTGTTTTTTCGAAATCAAGAAGATTCGTACTTGCTTTTTCAATTCCACCATTATAATACGGAGGCGTATAATAAATCTCCACAACATCTTTCCCGGCAGTATCACCAGTATTCTCCACAACCACCTCTAATGTAACGGATGTTCCATCGTCTTTTATGCTGGTGATTTCCTTATCAAAAGTTGTATAAGACAGACCGTAGCCAAACGGATACTGTACCACGGAATCATAATCAATCTGCCCTTCAGCTGCCGCTGTTTCATAATATTTGTATCCTACATAAATGCCTTCCACATAGTTTACAAACTTAGCTTTATTCTCCTCTGATCCTGTGATTTCATTTGAATTACTGTAGTCGAAATTCCCAAAATTATTGTAAACAGGTGTAGACATTAAATCATACACATAGGTATCTACCAGTTTTCCTGAAGGATTTACATCTCCGCACATGATAGAGCCGAGTGCATTAAATCCTGTCTCCCCTGCGCCTGCACACCACAGTGCAGCCTTGATATTTTCATACTCGTCAAGCCATCCAAGCTCCATTGCATTTGCTGAGTTTATAATAACGTAAACTTTTTCAAAGCTGTCATTTACACGCTCAACCATCTCTGCTTCTCTTGCTGTTAATTCCAGATAGCTCTTTTCTGAACTCAAATCTTCTTCATTTGTAGAATATGTAACTTCTCCTCCCATCTGAGTTGTATTGTATGTATTCTCATCTGACATTTTCTCGGGCAGGTCAGGGCCTTCTCCGCCTGCACGAGTGATTACTATGACTGCCGTATCAGAAAACGCCTCTGCATCCTCAAAAATACTGTTTTCATCATATTCTTCCATAGTCGGCTGGGGTGATGTCCAGTCTACTTCTCCCATACCGATAGACGGCCGGTCTGAACGATACTCTTTATAGAAGTCTGTCAGTGCAGTATTCAGTTCAAATCCAGCATTTTCAAGTCCCTGAAGCAACGACACAGCATTTTCTTCAGAAACACTTCCTGAACCCGTACCGCCATAAATAGGCTGCGTACTCCCCCAACCGAATACATTCAGTTTAGTACCCTTATTGACAGGCAGTGCATTATCTTCATTTTTTAAAAGTACAACGCCTTCATCAGCAATCTCTTCGCATAACTCTATGGATGCTTGTTTTGTCTCTTCACTTAACCCTTCAGAGCCTGTCATCACTTTATTAATCAGAGAGTACTCTATATTCAGACAGATTACATTTGCTGCAACAGCAACCGCGAGAATACTGGCCAGAATAGACTGGCCACGCACCATTTTCCTGATACCCACTTCTTTTCTGGCCACTGCAATACTCACGATAACCGCTGCTATAATCACAACTACTGCTATAATCAGCGGCACTTTAATCGCATTCAGTGTACTGTACACATCATCCATTGATACTGAAACTGCACCGCCGAAAAGCATATCATAAATCTTTCGGTAAGCAAAATAGGCGGCTGCCACTATTACTGCCACTATAATCAGCGGCTTTAACCATTTGTTCTTTTTCTCTTCCATCATAACTCCTTTTCATACTTTATTTGCGCGCGCTTTTTAAAACTATTATGATTTTAACAGCCATAAAAGCATTTTTATATTTATTCGACATGACAGGTAAAAATATAGTATGAAATGCACCCGTAATTTCTAAATGAAATGACATCAAAACAAAATGGTAGTATAATAAAATCTGTTTAAAGATATAAGACTTTAAAAGAGGTATGTCTTATCACAGGAGGAGTTAACATATGAACACTTATCGTGCAGCAATATGCGAGGATAGTCCGAGGACTCTCGATGTCATACACGAACAGCTTTCTGAGGAGTTCTCCCGACGGGATTTCAATATAGTTTTTGACTGTTATACTGAACCAAAGAAGCTGTTGGAAGTCTGTCATTCTAACAGGAAATATCAAATCCTTTTTCTCGATATTGATATGCCCGAAATTAACGGGATTGAATTGTGCCGCAGAATACGGAGTGATTATCCTGAGGTGATTACAGTGTTCATCTCTGGAAAGGAAAAGATGGTCTTCCAGACTTTCGAAGTGCGTCCTTTTCGTTTTATCCGCAAGAGTCATTTTACGGAGGAACTCCCTGCACTGGTAAATGACATCATTCATGAAATGAGGATGCAGGAAGGCACCTCTGTTTCTGTAGAAGAACGTTACTCCGGTAATATTTATTCACTGAATACCAATCAAATAATCTATATTGAATCTCTCGTTAAAAACTGCCGTATAGTACTTACCACTCAGGAACTTTTAATTCAATACCGGATTAAGGATTTTGAAGCTCTGCTGAAACAATATGGTTTCCTGCGCCCACACAGAAGTTTCCTTGTTAATTACAGGTACATATTTAGCATTCAAAAAAACACCTTAATACTTGATAATAAAGAAACAATTCCTTTGAGCAGAAATCGGATTACTACGATAAAAGAAGAATTTATTACATTGAATTACGGAGGCGCTTAAATGTTTCAAACAATATTAATATGGACGGAGGCAACATTTACCTTCGCTTTCCTGATTCTTGCACTTGCCTGTACATATCCTTTTAAGAAAAACAGATTTCCAGCGTATGCGGTCACCATATTCTGGATTCTCCTTTTTACGGCAGTGTATAAACCGTTGGAAATCTATACCGGAAGCTTTTACGTTTACCTTGCTGTTGTGTTTATATTTGCATTTCTGTTCACCTTTTTATTCCAAAAGCAGGGATTGTTTGCCAAAACAGCATTTATCATCGCTTACATCTGCAGCATTGTTTTTATAAAATCAAGTCTCCTTCCTCTTTTATCCGCTACGCATCAAACTCTGGATGGAGAACTTACAGCTGCCGGACATGCCATATTTTATACGGCCCTCGCGATGTGTACTTTGTTTTTCAGTTCTCATCCACTGATTTTTCAGCCCCAGCTGCCTCAAAAGTATATTTGTTTAATGACACTCTCCCCATTTGCTATTGCAGTTCTGGCTCAGATGTATATTTCTTTTGCCAGACAGAATGACTCTAATTTATTTTTTTCTGTTGCAATGCCGCTCTGTATCCTATGTATAATACTGATTAATTACTACCTGAATTATCTGATTATTTCTACTTTTGAAAATGTACTTGAAACTAATAGTTTTAACCAGAAACTGCAGTTACAGATTGATAATATGAACCGCTCTTCGGCAATAATCTCACAAATACGTCAGGAAAAGCACGAACTGAGGAATAATTATTTTTATATACAGTCACTGGTGAAAAGAAAAAATTATGAAGAACTTGAAAAATATCTGGATACAGAACTTGAATATCGTTTTAATACTATGGAAGAATTTCAGACCGGCAATGTCATGCTTGACCACCTGCTCACACAGAAAGTCAGTGAGGCACGGGAACAACAGATTCATGTAATTACAGACATTCTCCTGATATCGAAAATTTCTATAAAAGATAACGACTTATGTGCTGTGCTAATGAACCTGTTGGATAACGCTATAGATGCCAGCAAAGCAGAAATCGAAAAAGATATTCATATCACACTTTCTGTAGTTAAAAATTACCTGAATATTCAGGTGAAAAATAAATGCTCCTATGATGTTCTGAAAGAAAACAAGACCTTGAAGACAACTAAAAATGATAAAGATAATCATGGGCTTGGGCTTAAAATCATCCACTCCATTGTTGATAAGTATAATGGAATTTTTAAAGCCAGTATGGAAAACGGTTACTTTGTCGTACATATTATGCTGGAATTGAATGATATGTAGGTTACTGTCTATTATTTGGGGCCGGCTCTTTGGCAATGTTATGCTAAGGCCCCAGCGTGGTAACCGGCTGGGGACTGAACAGTAACACAGTCTGTTTCCTTATTCCAATTTCGTCAAATTGCCTAATTGCTCTTTCCGTTATCCCATGCTATACTCTCATCAGAAACTTCGAAAGGTAATCGCCTTTCATTTTTCAGTCGGCATCTCGCCGATTTATCCCATTAATTACTTATTAGAACCGCAGAAAACAATGAATTCCCTACATTTTTAAGGTACTTCTGTCTTTTACATATTTACATATCGTGATATGATAATAATAAATCAGAATAACTCCTTACATGTGTACCATTCATTTTCTGCACAGGAAAGGAGATTTCATTTTATGACCAAAGACAACTTTATTATGTTACCCACTGTAGACTTTTGTTTCAAGGAACTGATGCAGAACTCCAAAGTCAGGAAAGGCTTCATTTCAGCATTGCTGAACCTGTCACCGGACGAAGTAGAGGATACGGTCCTTTTACCCACGCTGCTTCCGAGAGACTCGGCTGATGACAAACTGGGAATTATGGATGTACGGGTACTGCTTAAAGACGGGACGCAGATGAACATGGAAATGCAGGTCAAATACTTTGAATACTGGGATGAACGCGCCTTGTTCTACCTTAGTAAGATGTTTGACAGCCAGATCCGCAAGGGTGAATCCTATGAAAAACTGCAGAAGTGTATTCATGTAAGTATTTTAGACTTCATCCATTTTCCGAATGACAACAAGTGTTACCGCAGGATTCATTTCCGGGATGACAGCACCTATGAACTGTATTCCGATAAAATGGAGCTTCAGATACTGGAGTTAAAAAAACTGTCTCCGGACGTTAAGACCAGTGAGGATGTACTTACATGGATGAAGTTCTTCAGTGGAAAAAGCAGAAAGGAGTTTCAGAATATGGCTAAGACAAATGAATATCTGGATGAAGCATACAATACACTGCTCAATTTAAGTGCTGATGAGAAGAAACGGTTAGAATATGAGGCACGGGAAAAAGCTTTGAAGGATTATAATACCCAGATCAGCAGTGCTGAAAAAAGAGGACTTAAGGCTGGAGAAGAGATTGGGCGCAAGGCTGGGGAAGAAAGTGGGCTGCGCAGAGGCATTCAGGAGGCCCGGCAGGTTTTCAAACTATATATGCAGGGCAAATCTCCGGAAGAAATTGCGGACCTCTGTGATATCAGTATAGACAAAGTGAAGCAAATTTTAGATTAACTCATTTACTGCTACAATCCTCCTAAAAGGCCTGAGTTGAGGGATACCCTTTCGGGTATCCCCCATAGAAACATCGAAAGGTATTCACCTTTCATTTATCAATCGGCATCTCGCCGATTTATCCCATCAATTACTTATTAGAACCGCAGAAAACAATGAATTCTCTACATTTTTAAGGTACTTCTGTCTTTTACATATCTACATATCGTGATATGATAATAATAAATCAGAATAACTCCTTACATGTGTACCATTCGTTTTCTGCACAGGAAAGGAGATTTCATTTTATGACCAAAGACAACTTTATTATGTTACCCACTGTGGACTTTTGTTTCAAGGAACTGATGCAGAACCCCAAAGTCAGGAAAGGCTTTATTTCTGCTTTGCTGAATCTGTCCCCGGATGAAGTTGAGGATACGGTTCTTCTGCCCACTCTGCTTCCCAGAGACTCAGCTGATGACAAGCAGGGGATCATGGATGTACGGGTACTGCTTAAGAACGGGACGCAAATGAATATGGAAATGCAGGTCAAATATTTCGAATACTGGGATGAACGCGCCTTGTTCTATCTCAGTAAGATGTTTGACAGTCAGATTCACAAAGGCGAGTCCTATGAAAAACTGCAGAAGTGTATTCATGTAAGTATTTTAGACTTCATCCATTTTCCGAATGACAAAGAATGTTACCGAAGGATTCATTTCCGGGATGATAAGACATCTCATCTTTATTCGGATAAAATGGAGCTTCAGATACTGGAACTGAAAAAGCTGCCTTCAGATGTAAAGACCAGTCAGGACGTTCTTACATGGATGAAGTTCTTCAGTGGAAAAAGCAGAAAGGAGTTTCAGAATATGGCTAAGACAAACGAATATCTGGATGAAGCATACAATACATTGCTTAATCTAAGTGCAGACGAGAAAAAACGTCTGGAATATGAGGCCCGTGAAAAGGCATTGAAAGATTATAATACCCAGATCAGCAGTGCTGAAAAAAGAGGACTTAAGGCTGGGGAAGAAAGCGGGTTACGAAGAGGCAAAGAGTTGGGCATTCAAGAGGCCCGGCAGGTTTTCAAACTATATATGCAGGGCAAATCTCCGGAAGAAATTGCGGACCTCTGTGATATCAGTATAGACAAAGTGAAGCAAATTTTAGAATAATCATGTTCTCACATTTCAGATCATTAAGCACATATGCCCCCCGCCTTTTATAATATCCATTATGGAACCAAAAGGCGGGGGCACTTTATCAGTTACTGTTCACAGACAAGCCGGTAAACAGTAACCTTTATCGGTCCTGTATTACCGGCACAGTATCACCAGTAAAGTATTCTCTTAAAAGCCATGCAGGAGTGCAGCTCCACGCATGACAGAAGCTGTTTACCTGTGACGATCCATATGGGGATGCATGGGGATCTTCAGGGTCAAAAGCCTCCCAGAAGGTATCGGCTCCCAGATTGATCATTCCTCCCCAGTAAGTCCGCATCAGTTCCAGCGCCTTCTCCTTTTCACCCACATGAAGCAGTGCCTCGATGACATGGTGATAGGCATAAGGTGTAGCAACTCCCATCTCCGGATTTTCTTCCAGAAGATGCAGCATTAATGCACGGCTCTTCTCTTTTTCAAATACGTCTGCAAGAACCATCCATGCCTGACTGGACCACGATATCTGATGATCCGCGCCACTTACAAAGAAGCCTTTTTCCTCATCCCAGAAGTGGCTTACTGCTTTTTCCAGAGCATCGGCAAGCATGACCCGGAGTTCCTCTTTGGCCGCCTCATCTCCTGCAAGGCTTGCCAGAACTTCTCCCTGGCGCAGACAGT
Organism: Faecalicatena orotica; assembly: GCF_003149245.1. GTDB lineage: Bacteria > Bacillota > Clostridia > Lachnospirales > Lachnospiraceae > Faecalicatena_A > Faecalicatena_A orotica. The sequence continues at coordinate 71,048 of NZ_QGDL01000004.1, forward strand.
ATATCCATACTGCATGAGCAGCCGCCTGACGGTCAAGTCCGTCTTTCCAGTCAATAAATGCCATCATTGGGTTTTCTGTTTTCGGGACACCATCCTCCATATCATTCAGAGCCAGTACGATCTGGCGGTAGGCCGTGCCCCACAGTTCTTTTACAATTTCCAGATCTTTTGTCTCCTGATAATAGTCGTAAAGAATGGACACGAAAAACAAAGAATAATCGAATAAAAATGTGTCATCTACCTGCATAACAGGCTCAGTAAAAAGACACGCTCCGACTTTCCCGTCTTCACGGATCAGCCCGGCAAAAAGGTACATACACCGTTTCACCAGATTCAGATTCCGGAAGGTTGCATAATTGGCTTTTGCCTGTAGACGCAGGTCACCGATCCACAGACGGCGGTCACGCTTAGGACCGTCCTCAAACACATGCTGCATACAATCCTGAAGTGTTTTTAAGCTTGCCTTGTCGATTGCTTTGAGGTCCTCCGGCAGAGAGGAAAGTGGCTCTGCCTCCTCCAGAGACACTGCTGAAACTGCAGTCAGTTCCACATTTTCCACCACCACCTGAAACTTTGCCGAGGTATCGACAGCAAAGATTTCCAGATAGCGGAATGCGTACCGCCTCGGAAGTTTCAGTTCACATGGGAGCACATCGATATGTATCAGTTCCTCCTGAATCCACCCTTTGCTGATCCAGCCATGATAAGTGGAGGAATCGTCCAGAATTTCTCCCGGGATTTCTGCAAATTTCAGGCGAAGATAAGCGGGCGCATCCTGCGGGCTTCCCGCCGAATTCAGCTTCAGGGTCACGTAACCGACATGATGGTCTCCGAAATCAAGACAGATACTGTCATCCTTCTTAAGGAGTTTTCCCGGCATAAGGGTGATATCCTCACGTGAGGAAATCTCTGCAATGCCATCCGCCGTTTTCGTTACTGACACAAGTGAAACAGGTTTTACCTTTGTTTCAATGAGCTGAAAATCCAACTCCTGTGCCTTCTTTATAAAGGTATCCACAGTCTTTCTCTTCATATCAGGCAGGATACTTACTAACGCTTCTCCCATCTCTTATTCCTCCTCGTGCAGCACCGCACCATTTGTGGAAATCACATCCCGGTACCAGTAGAAAGATTTTTTCCTGTATCTTTCTAACGTTCCTGTGCCGTCATCGTACCTGTCTACATAAATATAACCATAACGTTTCTTAAGCTCTGCAGTAGAAGCGCTCACAAGGTCTATGCATCCCCATGAGGTATATCCCATGACCTCGACACCATCCTCGATGGCTTCCTCTACCTGTAGAAGGTGCTGTTTCAGATAATCTATGCGGTATCCGTCCTCAACTGTCATTTCTCCGTCTGCATTCCTGATAAGCTCATCCACTGCACCGAGTCCGTTTTCCACAATGAATAATGGTTTCTGGTAACGGTCATAGTAGTAATTCAGCACATAGCGCAGTCCCTTAGGATCAATCTGCCATCCCCACTGGCTGGCGTCAAGATATGGATTCGGAACACCCCCTAAAAGGTTGCCTTTTCCCTCTTTTCGCTTTGCAGGATCAGCGGTGTCGCAGATGCTCATATAATAACTAAAGGAAACAAAATCAACTGTGTTTTTCAGAATTTCTTCGTCCCCCGGTGCAAACTGGATTTCGATATTGTTCTCCCTGAAATAGCGTTTCATATATCCCGGATATCTTCCTCTTACATGAACATCCCCAAAAAAGTCATTCATGTGAGTACTCTCCATGACCTTAATTACATCGTCAGGTGACGGCGTAAGAGGGTACGTAGGCATACTTAAAATCATACAGCCGACCTTTGCTTCAGGCATCATCTCATGGGCAATCTTTGTCGCCAGGGCACTGGCCACAAGTTCATGATGGACAGCCTGATAAAGATCATTTTTAGACAACTTTTCTTTGTCTGTATAGATCCCTCCGCTTAAGAAGGGTTCGTGAAGCACCGAGTTGATTTCATTAAAGGTGAGCCAGTACTTAACTTTCTTACCGTATCTGTCAAAAATCGTCCTTACATACTTCTCATAAAAATCAATCATCCTGCGGTTCACCCATCCGTTATAGGTCCGGGAAAGGTGGAGCGGTGTTTCATAATGTGAGATCGTAACGAGAGGTTCCATACCATATTTCAGACATTCGTCAAACAGGTCGTCATAAAACCGGAGCCCTTTTTCGTTCGGGGTATCCTCATCCCCCTGCGGGAAAATACGGCTCCAGGCAATCGAAGTACGGAATACCTTGAATCCCATCTCCGCAAACAGTTTGACATCCTCCTTATATCTGTGGTAAAAGTCAATACCCACGAGCTTCATATTATCCGGTGCAGGCTCTGCTGTGCGGGGCCCTGCGATCCCGTGTGGAGTCACATCCTGTGTGCTTAACCCTTTGCCGTCTTCATCATATGCCCCTTCGCACTGGTTGGCAGCAACCGCGCCGCCCCATAGGAAATCCTTTGGAAATGTCATATTATAAATTCTCCTTTCATGGTTATGAGTTATAAATATTTCTATAATGATACAATGCCCCGATCAGATTCGCATCATTGTAATATCTGCAATTCGTAATTCGCGGTACCGGTACATACGGGCTGACGCTTCTCAACGGGATCTTCCCTGTCAGTTCTGTCATACTTTTGTTTACATATTCCAGGAGCAAAGGCTGCTGGCTGATTCCCCCTCCGATTGCAATGATGTCTAAATCAAGGAGAATATTCAGGTTATAAATTTGGACTGCAAGGGCATCTGTATAATCCTTCAGCCCCTTTAAAACAAGCTCGTCTCCCTCGTTTGCCATGCTGAATATGCTGATGCCGTCATAACTTTCCCAATCCACACCTGTATACTTTGCCACTGCCCGGGCCAGACCCTGTGCCCCTCCCGATATCCCCCAGTAGCTGTCCATTTCCTGAGGCAGATCGTCTTTCGTGCAAATATAGCTGTATTCCCCCGCTGTAAAGCGGTTCCCCCGGTAAATCCTGCCATTTAGGATAATTCCCCCTGCGACACCGGACCCGAGAACTACCACGGCCCCGTTCGTACAATCTTTCAGGCTTCCCTTCCAGTATTCAGCCAGGGCAGCACATTTCCCATCATTTTCCACACTCACAGGCATTCCATACCGCTTAGACAGCTCCACTGCCACGGAACTGCCGCAGAGGTAAGGCAGGTATCCTGCCGTCACACAATACCCTGTCTTGTTATCCAGCATTCCCGGCATACTGACGGCAATCCCCGATATACGGGACCTGTATTTTTCTACAACGGAATTCAAAATCTGATAGAAATCTTCTTTTGTATGGTTCTCATAAGCCGGGGTAGGTACCTTATCTTTTTCCAGAATAATGGCATTCTCATCCATCATGGCATACTTCGTAAAGGTACCGCCGGCATCAAATACAAGATAGTTCTTCATGTTCTTAACCTTCCATGTTACTTTTCATTTCCAAAGTTGATATAAAGCTTTGCAAAGAAATCTTCCAGTGTCAGCCGGGCATCCAGATATTTGTACACCCGGATTTCCCGGTTATTCTGCCCGTAAATATAAGTCATATCTTCTGCGATTCGCGGTGCGGGAACTAAATCATAGCTTACCTTCTCCAACTCTTCCATGAGGACCGCGATTGTTCCCTGATCCCCCAGTCCCCAGATTTCCCCGTGGGGCCATTCCATCTCATAAGCTGCCGCCTTTTGGTTAAATTCCACCATCTGTTCAAACAGATATTTCCCGATTTTCCCGCAGGGACGGACTTTCATCTGCAGCTCAGCCAGAGAAACTGCCATGACTTTATACAGGCTTTTCGGTACCTGCCACAGCGGTACATGTGAAGAAAAAATCACGTTTGCGGCATGTATATCCATGAGCAGGTTAAACTCGAACCCGCCCTCCGGATAATCTCCTCCGCCAATCCAGATGACAGTCATGCGGTCCGCAATCTCTGGTGCAAGAAGCAGTGCCGAAGCCACGTCCGTGACCGCACCCTGGCAGGCGACGTACAGCGGACGCGCATCCTCTTTCATCGCCTCCTGTATAATGAAGCGTGCTGCAGGACTGTCGATCGGTGTATGCTCGTCTTCCAATCCTTTGGGAGCACCCAGAACGACAGGACACTGATCCTTCACACCCATTAATTCCATAACTTTCAATATTTCATCATAGCTTGCCTGCGCAGTGCCTAGTTCCCCATATTCCTGAGGATTCTTACAGAAGTGTCCGGCAGCTATGCCTCTGATATCAAATCTCGGGGTCATCAGATGATGTGCCACCGCAAACTGGTCATCTGCCTCATTTTTACAATCTGTATGCACAATGACCCTTACTTTTTTATTTTCCGGAACTGTATATGCGTAATCCCACATGACTTCTCCTTTCATAACCATTTTAATCAGCCATCTGCCGTTTATCCAGTTCCGCACGGATTTCCGGATACTTCTTATCGAGATCATAAGGAATCAGAACGATGATGGCAATAATTGTTGACACCAGTGACAGTCCTCCGAACGCAAAGTTGATCGCTGTCTGGGTCTTTGGAAACATCTGTGCAAGGTTCTGTCCTGCCGAGAGTGCCTTATCCATAGCGCCTGCATCATATGCGCCCCAGACGAGAAGAGCGGATACAATGGCTGAAGCCGACGCACTTGCAAGTTTATTCAGGAAACCGGAGATAGCAGTCTGTGTACCCGCAAGACTCTTTCCGCATTTCCATTCTGTGTAATCGAAGATGTCCGGCATCATGGAGTAGAACATACTGGAACGGAATCCAAATCCAAGTCCGATGACAGCCAGTGCGATTGTCGCTACGGTTCCGTTTGAGGTAAAGAATAATACACCGTAACCGATTGCATCCACGACAGCGCCGAACTGCATCAGTTTTACCTTGTGAATCCCTTTTCCATTCAAAAATGCAGCAAGCAGCATCGTCGGAATTGCCAGTATCGTCAAGAGGGATAAGGCTGTCGGCATCGCACTCACATCGCCGACAATATAACTATAGTAATACTGCATCGCACCATACATTCCCAGATAACCTACGAACAGGAAATATACGAGGAACAGAAGCATGATGTAATATTTGTTTTTAAATACGTTGCCCATATCCTGCAAAAAAGACGTCTTCTGTGCAGACTGTGTAGGCGGGTTGATTTCCACAGTACTGAAAACGCAGATGCACATGATTGCTACGACAATGATTCCCAGTACAATATTGGTGTTTCTGTATCCTGCTGCAAGGGCAGCGCCTGTTGCATCAGAAGACCCTGCAAAGAAGTAAACCATTGGAATGACAAACAGGGAAGAAGTCAGTGATCCCAGGTTTGCGAAAACCATACGTGTTGTTGCAATATTCGTTCTCTCTGACGGTACCGGTGATAATGCTGTTACAATCGGCGCCATCGGGATATTTACCAGCGTGTAGCCAAATGAAAAAATGATATATGTAATGTAAGCCCATGCCAGTTTGGAGCCTGCACCCCAGCCGGTAGGAACAGAAAACAGAAGAACCATTCCAATTGCAAGTACAGGAGCGCCTGCCAGCATCCACGGGCGGTAACGTCCCATTTTAGTATCTGTATGATCTACAAATGATCCAACCATGTAGTCTGTCAGGGCATCAATAAATTTTGTAATAACAAACATAAATCCTGCGGCACCGGCAGAGATGCCTGCACAGTTCGTATAGTAAAACAACAGGTATGTATTTGCCAGCAGATACGCCAGATTACAGGCATAGTCACTGATTCCGAATCCGATACGCTGTCTCCATTTAAAGCTAGTTGTTTTATAATATGACGGTTCGTGTTTTAATTGCTGCATTTTTCTTCCTCCTCTATTCTCCTGCTGCGGCAGTAACCGGCTTCATCGTGCCTGCTGCCTCCTTTAAGTTATAAAGCTCCTTCAGAAGCCGTGTTTCTTCCTTCTCTGTCAGGTTATGTTCTATGCGGAACACAACCGTCTTCTTCTTTCCCTGTTCCATCAAAAGCTGCTTCATGGCCCCCGGTGTGCCAAAGACGCTTTGATCTGCATCGATGATGTTGTTACCGGCCGTCCAGACATCCGCTTTCACACGGATACCGTACGACCTGTTGACTGTCTCCCTGACGCTGTCCATATAGTAATAACGATAGGCATTGACCTGCCGTTTCCTGCGGTGACGCCTGCCAAAACCGAGCCCAAACGTTCCAATCACTGCATAAAGGGAATCGCCGTCCTCAACCAGAAACTGTCCGGTGAAGATCAGCGTGTGGTCGATACGAATCTGAAAAATCAGTGATCCGGCTGCGACCACAAAGCAGATCAGGCACATGGCAAATGCACTCATCTGTGGCATCAATATTGCGGCGCAAAGTACAATCGCCATATCTAATACAAGATTTACGCCTGCCAGCAGCATACGGTACGCTGCAAATTCCTTCTTTTTATCCTGAAACTGAGCCATTATTTCCTCCTGTTCCCCTTTTAGGAACCATAATCGTCCTGTTACTCTTATTTTCTTACAAAATGCATAACCTGTATGGAAGCCTTTGGCAGACGCACTGCAAAATCATTCTCCCTGCGGGACGGCGCCCGTCCTGTCTTTTCGCGGATTTTGTCCGGTTCCTCTTTTGTATTGCAGTCGTGGGGATCTTCACTTTCAAGGATCTGCCCGGACACATACTGTACATCATCTGAAAATGCAATCACGATTTCCTGATCTTTTTCCATATCAGCATTGATCAGGTTCACAAAAATTCCTTCCTCTTTCTCAGAAGCAAAAATAAATGTTTTATCAGATGTCTCTCCGACTGTTTCCAAACCTAAGCCTTCCCGGTGCACTTTGTACATATTGAATACATCGTAATTCGGTGTCAGTATACATGTTTCGCCTTCCGTAAGGAATAAGGAATTCAGCACATTGACAGTCTGTGCTACGCACGCCATTTTCACGCTCTCACAATTTTTATGAAGGATATCCAGAGTAAGCGCCGTTGTAATAGCATCGCGCATTGTACACTGCTGGTACAGAGCCGGTCTGTTTGAAAAAGCGGCTCCATGCCAGTTGCCCCATTCTCCTATGATCAAATCACAGTCCGGCTTTGGAGTCTTAAAAAATCCTTCTTCCTCCGGAAGCGCCTCGATTCCCTCACGGATTAGCGCCGCCTGTTCCTGTATCACTTCATCAAGCTCCAGACATCCCTTAATCACCAGGTCCCAGTCACGTTCATCAAATTCGGTTTCCTTTTGTTCGAGATTTTCCAGATTCCAGTTATAAAAATGTAAGTCGTATCCGTCCAAAGGCGGCCTTCTGAATTTTCCAAGCTCCTGGAAAAACTGCTTCGTCCATTCCACTCGTTCCTTCGGCTTGTTCCCGTCCGGTCCTGATGCGATTCTCTTCATTTCTGTCTTAGGTTTCCCGCCGTTCTCCAGAGAAATAAAGTTGGGAAACGCAGAAGCATATTTCCGGTATTCATTCGCATAGCTTTCCGGTGTCATACATCCGCCGCCTGCCCAGACCTCGTTGCCTATTCCCCATAGTTCCACGCCAAAGGGTTTCTCTGCCCCGTTCTGCTTACGCTCTTTTGCAAGTGAAGTTTCATCCTCTCTGTTGCAGTACTCCATCCATTCCCGCATTTCTTCTGTACCAGAAGTCATCATGTTAATGTTCAGCCAGGGTCTGGCCCCCGTAAGCTCGCACAGCCTAATAAATTCATGCGTTCCAAACTGGTTGGAATCCAGTTCATAGGTCCCGAAATTCTCATTATAAGTTACTGGACGCTCATTTCCCGGACCGATTCCATTTCGCCAGTGGTAGGTGTCTGCATAACATCCGCCCGGCCATCGTATAACCGGAGGCTGCAGCCTTTTCAGGGCATCCACCACATCTTTTCTCAGACCGTTGTAATTAGGGATCTTTGACTCTTCACCCACCCATATTCCGTCATAAATACAACTGCCAAGGAATTCGATAAAATGTCCGTGAAGCTCTTTGCTGATTTTACCTTTCTTACTGTCAATCTTGATTTCAACTGTGTTCATGTTTTCCTCCTCTATCTGTTATTGACATTGTACTTAAGAAAGCAGGAACTTTATATTAAAATAACAGCATTATTGTCAAAATCCGAACATCTTACTTACATATTTGCTCCATTTCCTGTATCCTCTGAACGGAATTCTTTCTGCTTATACTTTTCTCTGTACTGTCTGGGTGTCATCTTCATATATTTTTTGAATACGCTCCCGAAATGGCTCTGGGAATAAAAGCACACATAATCGCTGATTTCTGACAGACTTGCTTCTGAATACTTCAACAGGTTGGCTGCGCGCTCTACACGGACTTTCTGAATATAATCCTGCACACTCATTCCGGTGTCACTGCGGAAAACCCTCGTAAGGTGCCCCGGGCTGATACCGATTGCCCTTGCCGCATCTTCCAGATAAATTTTATGGTGGTAATTCTGGTGAATGTAATCCCTGCATTGTTCTGTATAATTGGAAGAGGCCTTTTTCTCCTTCGTTTCTGCCACAAGTTTCGTGAAGTCGAGCACACTTCTGCGCATATACTCCACCATCTGGTCCATCCTTGTGCATCGGTCGATACGGTTAATATATAAATCGCTTAACCGGTATGACTCTGCCGGGGATACGCCTCCTGCAATCGCTTCCCTTGTCACGGCTGTCACGGAAACAATCGCCAAATTCCGCTGGTGGTTCAGTCTTTTCACAGACAGCATCCCTGCGCCCTCGACAAGGGCATCCATGCGCTCCAGAACATGTTTCGTGTCTCCTTCACGCACGCAGTCCATCACATATCGCTCCTCCCGGTATGTATGGTGGTATATTTCATCATCTATTTTTCGCAGCTCCATCATGGCATCTTCTTTTTCATTCAGCTCTTTTTTATCTTCGGCCAGATTATTTCCGACCATTAAAGTGTCCACGCCCAGACTTACATTTTCCAGAAGCTCATAGAGAAAACTGACAAAGTTCAGTATCTTGAGAAGTGATATTGTAACCGGCGGCTTCTCATACTCATGGCTGATATGATAGGCTTTGTAGTAGCTGTGAATTTCCTCATAGCTTAACTCCTCCGTACAGACCGGTCCTGTGAGATAATAACCTCCCCCAGATTTCACTGCAGCAAAATAGACCTTTGTATCATCCTTATAGATCACAGGGATATCCTGTTTCCGGCTTTTCTCTATTAAATACCGGGCCAGTTCTCCAGAGTGGAGGAAGGGACTTTCCTGGTCCAGAAACGTTCCGAAGCTTTTTACATCCATCTCTTCATCGGAGGTATAGAATAACGGTAATCCCCACAAAAGTTCTAATTTTCTCATTAAATCTGACATCTCTATCTCCTCTTTTATCAATCTTTTACATATATTCTAATGCATAACACACAGAATACCAACAAAAAAGAGATATGTGCCGCCTGGGCATCACATATCTCTTTTTCCTATTGTATATTGTTCTATCACTCCCCGCCTCCGGCGGAAATGAACAGCCTCTTTTATTTTACAAGGTGGACCTGTGCCTGATTCACTCCCATCGAGAGTGCCCTCTCATGGTCATTTACATAAATATCAATATGTTTCCCTTTTATAGCTCCGCCGCAGTCTTCTGCTGTAAATACATGTCCCCCTATGATGACCTTCGTTCCATAAGGTATCACATCCGGATCAACCGCGATCGTCCGGCCTTCCACAACCGGTGTCCCTGTCGCAGTTATCCCGGTCTCCACGTCGCAGCAGATCTCACAGGAACAATAATAAGTCAGTTCAAAATCACCGAGGTCCTCACCGTACATATCATCCGTGGCATTTACCTCCCCGATGCTGCCTGCATATGCGTAACTGCTGTCATCCAGTACACGTGTCGCCCAGACTGCCTCGTTTTTATCCACACTGCCTTGTACGATCCCATAATCAGTTCCCATCGCTTCGACTGTCCTGCTGTCTCCGGCATAAATTACTACGTGGTGGATATGTCCGTCCTTTGCATAGAAAATCAAATCACCGGGCTTTGCATCCCCGACCGGAATCTTCGTTCCGTACTGTGCCTGGTCCTCAGCCACTCTCGGAAGGTCATAACCATACTGCTTATAGATGCTCTGTACAAACCCGGAACAGTCCGCCCCTTCTGTCAGGCTGGTCCCGCCCCAGATATAGGGATTGCCAATAAACTGTGAGGCATACTCTACCAGAGACTCTCTCACTTCCGCTCCCGGTACGCCCGACTTCACGGAAGTCAGCGTATAATAACATGCCTGATTGTTCTCCGGTTCAATAATCTCACTCGCAGTCGGGAAACTATCCTCCCCGCTTTTTTCGATCTGCCTGTCCACATCTTTTCCGGTCTTCAGATATCTCTTGTTTACGAATCCCCTGACATCGCCTGATTCTACATATACCCACTCCTCATTCTCATCGGCGAGGATATAGCACAGACTGTCCGCTTTTAGTGTTCCGACAATACGGGAATTCATTCCTTTGCCTTCTCTCACATTCAAAAGGCCGATTGTGGTCAGCGCATATTTCTTGTCCACCACTGTCCTGTTCACAGTCGCATGTGTATGTAAAAATGCCTCATTCTCACCCTGAGGAACAAGTTCCTTTGCAAGAGTGACGACAGTCTCAATTCCGGTATACTCTTTTTTCTCTTTCTCAGCCTTTTCCTTTGCCTGATTCTGGAATTCCTTCAAAAGCTTCTGTGCATCATCACCACGCAGAACCTCATCCGCTTTCACAAATCCCCTGACAGTACCTGACTCCACATACAGCCAGCCGCCTTTTTCCTCCTGAAGGACATATAAAAGCCCGTCCTTGTTAAGAGAACCTACAGCACGTGCATCTGCTGTCATCTCTTCCCTGACATTCACGGATGTACGGGCAAATGCATATCGTCTTGCCACTGTCCAGAACCGGAAATCCTTCTTTACATTTGGAATCCGTATGATCTGCTGTCCGGCTACCAGTGCTGCATTTGTAGACGGCTTATTCGCATCTTCCGCCTCCTGCTTCTTACTGTCATCTTCTTTTTTGTCCTCTGTTCCTTCAGCATCTGACGGTTTCTCTGACTGAGCCGGATCTTCCGGTGAAATAGAATCATCCGGTGTGCTTCCGCCTTCGTTTACAGAACCATCCTGATTCTGATTTTCATCGCCTGAGCTGCTGCCGTTCTGGCCGTCACCTTTCCCTTCTTCGACAGAACCGGAACCGTCGCCCTTACCGCCTTCGTCTTTATCTCCCGGAGTACTGCCCTCCGGCTTCTCTGGCTCTCCTTCGCTGCCCGTGCTGCCCTGTTCCTTTTCATCTTCACGTTCGCCGGTTACCGGATCGACTTTTATCTTTGTCTCTTTATCGAGCAGATATCCGGTCTCCTCATCCAGGTAAACGGAACCATCCTCCAGCATGGCAAGGACCTCTTCTGAAATATCGACCATCGTCTCTGTACCGTCAATTGTCAAAGCCTGCTTTGGAAGTTCTGCCTTACCACTTTCCTCTGCCTACGCCTGACCCGCTGTCTGTCCGCCTGATATATCCGCTGCCAGTACAGGTGCTGCCTGTACCGTAATCATGCCAGCTGATAATACTACTGCCAGAACTCTCTTGTATTCTTTTGCCTTCATCCTAATTAATTCCTCCCGCCGTTCTAAACCGGAATCTTTCCTGCGTAATCTTCCGTATGATCTCTATCTTTTTATTGTACTCCCGGCGGTTTATAATTGCAATCTTATTTCTCGATCTGATTCCGGTTTTATAGTCTTCACCCGCAGGAAAAAATACAGTACATGGCATACCCAGACAACCGCGAGACAGATTCTCCCAACCGGGACATTGCTCATCAGAATAAATCCGACCGCCATGACAGCCGTTACCATCCCTATGATAGAAAACTTTGTTTTCATTGTCATTGCTTTCTGCTTTACAAAACTCTCCAGATGTTTCTGATATAATTTTGTCTGCAGAAACCAACTGTGCAGACGTTTTGAACTTTTTGCAAAACAGAACACTGTCGCCATATAAAAAGGCACTGTAGGCAGAATCGGCAGAACTATGCCAACCGTCCCCATAGCGAGTGTCAGAAATCCTAAAATGATCCAGAATATTTTTAGTGGGTTCTTCTTCATAAATGATCCTCCTTCATATGCCATCTTAAAAATGACCTGTACCCCAATCCATTTTACAGATTGGTTAGTTTTGCCTAACATTGTATATTAATAATACTATATTTTGAAAAAAATAAAACAGATATAATTGAGAATTTTTCTCATTATATCTGTTTTTTCTATATAATACAAAAACATCCCATAAACTTAATGTCTATGAGATGCTTCTTAAGCTCCCCGAGTTGGGTTCGAACCAACGACCCTTCGGTTAACAGCCGAATGCTCTACCACTGAGCTATCGAGGATTATATGAATTTGATTTGTTCCAAACTGGAACGAAATGGAGAATACGAGATTCGAACTCGTGACCTCCTGCTTGCAAGGCAGGCGCTCTCCCAACTGAGCTAATCCCCCGAAAAGTGTATTGCTTTTAACAACTTTTATAAAATATCATATTATACAAATTATGTCAATACATTTTCAAATATTTCTTTTGATTTTTTATCCGAGAAATTGAAATATCTGCTGAAAGGCTTTTACCCTTTCAGCAGCAGTATTTTATCCTCTGGTATCTCCAGATAATCCGGCAGGCCCTTTTCGTCAAGCCTGTCCCACCATTCTCTCTGCACAAACCAGCATATTTCCTCCATATCCCCGCTGCAGCCTTTTAGAAAATACTTCCTCTCAAACTGAAGCTCAGCCATACTGCTCAGTTTCACAGGAAGGCTGTTTACAGTCGGTTCCCCCCACACAGGTATGAATTCATGGGCTCTAAATCCGATGCAGCATATATCTTCCGGGACCTTTCTTTTCAGTTTAAGGCGTATCCCCCAGTCCGGGACTTCGAGTGTCTTATCATCCAGACGGTTTACATTGGTGATATTCTTGCATCCGGTCAGCCGTGCGGCTTCCTTCCACTGCGGATCCGCAAATATCTCCTTTGTTTTGCCGAAACAGATTACTTTCCCGGCATCCATGATGAGAAGTTCCTCACAGAACCGGTATATCTCATCTCTGCTGTGTGAAACAAGTATGACTGTACCTTTGTAATCCTCCAGCATTTCAATCATTTCCTGCTGGAGCCGGTCCTTCAGGAACACATCCAACGCCGAAAACGGTTCGTCCAGAAGGATCACCCCCGGTTCATATGCCATGATTCTGGCTAACGCGACACGCTGCTGCTGGCCCCCGGACAGTTCCCCCGGAAGTCGGTCCTCCAGACCTTCCAATTGGAACTTCTTAAGCATCTCACAGACCCTTTTACTTTTTTCCTGCTTCGTCCCCCTCAGCCCTGCTGCGATATTGGATTTTACAGTCATCGTAGGAAACAAGGCATAATTCTGGAACAGATATCCGACTTTCCTGTTCTGGGGCTTTAAATTTACTTTATGTGCCGAGTCAAACAGTACCTTATCATCGATCACTATCTTCCCCGTATCCGGCTTTACAATCCCCGCTATACTCTTTAGCGTCATGCTTTTCCCACAGCCTGAGGCACCCAGTATCCCGATCCGTCGGCTCTCACTCTTTAAGTTCATACTGAGTGTAAAATTCCCCAGTTTTTCCTGAAATGTTATGTCAACAGCCATTGCTTAACTTCTCCCGTCCCTACCAGCGCTTTATGTGCTTCATATTTTTACCGCTTAACAAGTTCATCAGAAATATGATCCCAAATGCAATCAGCATCACGATGACAACCCAGACGCCTGCAGTGAGGTAATTTCCGTCCTGTATGACCATCGCTATTCTCTGGGATATCGTCCCCGTCTTGCCCGGTATGTTTCCGGCAAGCATGGAGGTAGCCCCGTACTCGCCCATCGCCCTCGCAAATGTCAGGATCGTCCCCGACATGATGCCCGGTCCCGCGGACGGAACGGCCACCTTCCAGAAGATCGCGGTCTCGCTCATCCCCAGCGTCCTCGCCGCATAGATCAGGTTTACGTCGATCTGCTCAAATGCAGCCCGTGCATTGCGGTACATCAGTGGGAAAGCAATCACTGTCGCGGCAATTATACAGCCGGTCCACGTCTGCACAATCTTGAGGTCAAAGGTCTCAAATAAAAAAATGCCAAGCGGTCTTCTCCGGCTGAACAGCAAAAGAAGGAAGAAACCCGCCACCGTCGGAGGCAGGACCATAGGCAGTGTCAGAATCCCGTCTGCTACCGCCTTCATCTTCGGCCCCGCCTTCAGTACTTTTCTGGCCGCATAGATTCCCAGGAAGAATGAAATAATCGTCGCAACTACTCCTGTCTTCAGAGATATGTACAACGGACTCCAGTCGAGTTCCTTTATGATTTCTATAATCTCATCCATTTCCGTTTCCTCCCGGGATTAAATATTTCTTTTCTTCTATCTCTCTACATCCGTATCAAAATAATAGGACTCAAACACTGTTTTTGCCTCGTTGGACAGTATAAATTTATAAAAATCTTCCGCCGCTTTTGCCTGCAGGTCGTCTGCCTCGTCATTCACTACCTGGCATACCGGGTAGATTACATTTCCTGTTAAATCATAGCTGACTGTCTCCAGAATGTCCAGTTCATCTTCGAAGCCATAGGTATCTGAATAGTAGGTTGTTCCAACCTCACAGGAGCCTTCCACAACCGCGGAAAGAACTTTGCTTACGTTATCCTGTTCGCTGATTTCAACACCGCCGAGAGCTTCAGATATCTGTTCTGTTGTAATTGTATCGGGTTCGTCTGTCTTTTCTAATATACCGAGGTTGATCAGTGCCTGTCTTGTATATTTACCTACAGGCACACTTCCTCCTGCAAGGGCAATACTCTGTGCATCCTTCAAATTCTCAAGTCCTGTCACCTTTGTTTTGCTGTCCTTCAGCGTCACAACAACGACCTGGTTGTTTAATACATTGGCCCTCGTCCCCTCTTTTACGAGTCCGTCGCCCTCCAGTGTGTCCATCTGCTTCTGTGCCGCAGAAAAGAAGATATCACATTCATAGCCTTCCTGAATCTGGGTCAGGAGTGTTCCTGAGCTGTCTGCATTAAAAGTAATCTTTACATTTGGCTGCTTCTCATGATACATATCTGCAAGTTCTGTCATTACCGTATTCAGGCTGGCTGCTATGAACACCTGTATTTCTGTTTCATCCAGCTGGTCTGCACCCGCATCTTTTTTCTTGTCCTGAACCTCATCTTCCTGTTTTACATCATCTTTCTTTGCGTCAGAGCCAGAACCTCCTGAACACCCGGCCAGGCTGAATACCAGCATCGCCGCCATCATTGCTGCTAAAATACGCTTTTTCATAATTCTTCTCTCCTTTTATATATTTTTTCAAACCGTTCTATTTTTAAAAACAGTACGGTTTGAAAGAAAAACGGATTATAAATCCGTGTTTCTTCTTCCACATGTCAGGCAGGCTTTGAAAATTTTGCCTGCCCTCCTGATTATCTAATCCCGGAATCCTTTTCCGAAATACTTCTGATAGACCTCATCCGTATATGCCTGAACCTCCGAAACCATATCCCGGTAATTCTCCACCAGTTTCTTTCCTTCTTTTGTCAGCCTCGAGCCGCCGCCACCCTGCCCGCCTGTCCAGCGTTCTGTCAGCGGGAACCCCAGCTGGCGTTCTGCCTCTTTAATGATCCTGCTGCCCTTACTGTAGGAAAGCCCCATCTGAAGACAGGCCTCCTGAAGTGACCCCGTCTGTCCGAGCAGTTCCATCAGCTGGTAAATCCCCGGACCAAAGAATGCCTTGTTAGCCATCAGTTTAACCTGGGCCTTCGGCCTGACCGGATATCCTTCCCCCCTGCCGTAATTCCATTCCAGAAGTTCCTGATACTCATCCTTTGTATCTATATCCCGACAGACACCTTCATCCTCAACCTCCACATCCGTAACCGGTATCTGGGAGGCTCTGACCGCCCCCATGAGCCCGCCACCGCCATCATATTTCATCAAAGATTCTGCCACATCCCTGTGCATAATAATCGGGTGCCCGTGCTTTCCGTGATAAATAGTCCGCACAATCTTTCCATCGATCATCAGCACCTGCCGCATCGTCTCCGGCTTGATCGCAGGTATATCCGCGGGCATAATCAGAATCCGTTCACATTCTCCTGCAATCTTGCGTACTCCCAGAACCACCGAGTCAAACATTTCCGTCGTCTCATATCGTTCGTTTTTCACAAACTGAACGCCCGTATAAAAAAGATGCTCTTGCAGTTCCCGGGCCCGGTACCCTGTCACAACGACAACAGGATCGACTCCCAGCTTCTTAAGCATCGTCACAATATGAATGGCAATCGTAGAATCCCCGAAAGGAAGCATGGGCTTAAAATCTTTCATCCTCAATGACTGTCCGGCGGCAACAATAACCGCACCAGTCTTCTTCATGCACCCACCTCCATGTATGTCAGTTTCGTTTTACAATATAATCCTCCAAACATGATACTATTATATTAGATATTCTCAGAATAGGCAAGTAATGTCTGGTATTTATCTCCAATTTCAATTTGTCAAATTGCCTAATTGCGCTTTCCCTTATCTAGTGATATACTCTCGTCAGAAACTGAAGCATATAATACATTACTCAATCTGAGTGCTGAAAAAAGGGGCTTAAGGCTGGGGAGAAAATCGGCAAAAAATTAGGAGAGCAGGAAGGTAAACGCCGTACCCGACAGGTCTTCAAACTATTCATGCAGGGTAAATCACCTGAAATCGAAAGGCACAGAAAAATCCGATGCTGTAATTTAAACATGCAGCATCGGATTTTCCCCGTTCAGGGTAAATCCAACGGGGAATTGCCTGATTGATATACTCCTATTTTACACTGGTGTGCTTATATCTATACACTAGCGTCCCCATCAGCCCTGCGCCGGATAAAACAAGCAAAATAAGCCACAAGGCGGGGGTTCGGTCATCGCCGGTCTTCAGACCGGTTGTATCCGCCGGGCCGCCTGACGGCTTCGGCCAGAGCGTTGTATCCGAGACCCCGCCTTCTTTCACCGTAATCCGTCCATCTGCTGTCAGCCAAAGGGTCAAAGCACTCTGTTTCGTCCGCTTTGCAGGCGTAATGATGGGATTTCCATTATCATCCCAGTCAAGGATAATCTCCGTTCCTTTCGCAGAGGCAATGGTAAGTTCCATGTGGCCTATCAGTTTTCCATCCGCATCAGTTATGATTACCTGATGTATCCCGGAAGAAATCTTCTCAAATACTGCCTTTCCATCTGCGTCCGTCATAGCCGAAGCAGTACCGATAGAGACTGTGACTCCTGCAACAGGAGTCGTTGCTGCAGGAGCCATTGCAACAGGGGCCATTGCTAAAGGAGTCATTACTGCAAGAGCCATTGCCCCACTCTGTCTGGTATCCTCCCTAAGGACTGTAAGCGTCAAGTTATATGTTCTCTCATCCGGTGCTTTCGGCGCGTCCTCATAGACCGCGGTAAGGATTGTGTCACGCACCAGTCTTGACGCTTTGAAAACGCCGTTTTTCACCTGGCTGGTTACATCTTCCCCGGCATACGTAAGCGTTTTCAGCTGCTTTGCCGGATTTGGAATGACCGTATAGACAATCTCAGCATGCCGCTGCGCCTGAAAGCTCGTTTCGTGAAAGACGCCGTCCGCTGCAATCCGTCCCTCCGGGCTTTCTACGCTCACCGTATGCTCATTTGGCACCTCTGCGTTCAGTTCCATATCTCCTCCAGGTGTTGTCTCCCTGTCTGCTTCTGCAAAAACCGTTTCTCCTGTCCCTGCCAGAATCCCTGTTATCAGCAGCAGCGTGCATAGAAGCATCCCTATCTTTTTCAATCTCAACCACCTCCTGTATTCATACATGGTCACACTGACTATTCACCTTCATGAGGATTCATATAGGAAATCTGGAAGGTTAATGTTGCCTGATAGGACCCTGCCTTTGCTGCTTCCCAATCCGCCTGGGTGATCTCAGCCGTCAGGGGTGTCTTGGTTCCGGTCTTCGTGCTCTCATCGTATATCACGCTGGTAAAAGCTGTCGTTTTATCTTCCCCGCAAATCATAAATGGAATAGTGTAGGAATCCTTGATTGTATGGGCGAGGCTGGTCTGATTCGACAGCGTCACCGTCACATAGGAATCCGGCTCCAGATTACCTTCCTCATAGACAAGACTTCCGATGGAGGTGGAGGTGTTGTCAAAGGCAATCTGCGCCTGCCTGGGAATCACAACGATGTAGGAAGCGTCCTTCCGTGCCGAAAGCTGCGTGGCACCTTCCTTTTGCTCTGTAGTAAGCTGCTGGTCCTGCTCCTCTGCACGCGCCGTGAGCGTGCCGCCGGGAAGCATCACTGCAATGCAAAGGGGAACTGCAGTGCAAAGCAGCCCACTGACAAGACGCTGCTTTATGCTTTTTTTCATTAATTTGTTTCCTGATTCATTTCTATTTTGTATCATCTTTTCAATCCCCCCCTACTCACCTGTAGACGCTACAAGGGTATATGCTACCTGAAAGGTCACTGTGCCCGTGTAATCCCCTGCCTTGATGTCCGCACTGCCGTCTGCATCCGCAGGCGCTCCAAAAGTCAGTGTCCCTGTGCCTGGCAGGGCAGTCGTATCGTGTTCTTTGAAAGCCGCCACCGCCGTGTTGCTGTCTATCGAACTATTTCCCAGCTTAAGGGGCGCATAGATTTCGTAGCCCGTGTCATTGGTTCTTGCAAGTTTCACCTTTCCCTCTGTAAGCCCCCCGCTTACCTTGACCTGCACCTGATAATTCGGCTCCGCGTTGATCTTTGTGGCTGTAATCTGCATCGTAATATCCTTCGAAGAAAGCTTTACCGCCCGCGGGATTACTACCGTGTAATCCGGGGTCACGTTGTAGCTGAGACTGGTGCTCGCAGTTTGCTCACTCTCTCCTTTTCCGATGCTTGTCGATTCGTCAGCGGCAAATGCCGTCATGGAAAGGCTGCACACCAGTAGGATTGCTGCTGCAAAACCGACGGCAGGCCTGCTTCTTTTTCCCTTTTTTGCTTCTGTTTTCATGCTATTCCTCCTTACGGTTTTTCTTTTTCATAGGATATTTCAAACATCATCCTGCCTTCATACTCACCGCTCTGCTGCGCTTCGTCCGGCGCGCTGAAATGTATGCTGCCTCCTGCGACTTTGGCGTTAGAAGTACCCGTTAGTCCATAAAATTCGGCGGCAATATTATTCGTCCTACTTAAATCGATAAACTTATCCGATGTGGTGTCCCTGACACTGAGCATCGTAGTCAGCACCTGAGTGGAATCCGACTTACTAATCAGGCTGATGCCCCCCGCCCCATTAAAGGAATCCGCCTTCACGCGCACGCGCACCGTATAGCCCGGTTCCGTATTTGTCGCAGCCGTAATGGCTGCCACGCCGCCCTCCGCAGTGCCGCCCAGTTCTCCGTCCACACGGAAATCCATAGATGGGTAGATGGTGACCGCTTTAGGAATCGTAACGGTATAGCTGCTATCCACCTGAAGACTCACAGACAGGCTCTTTTCCTCATCTGCCGCCAGTGCCGTGAAGCCGCTTAAAAGCCCCAGCGCCGCCATCAGGCACAATGTAAGGCAAAGCCTGTTCAACCCGCGCTTGTTTTTCTGTCCTTTTTGCACGCTCATCTGTCCCTCCTATTCCACGATCAGCTCGAACTTCACTTCGGAGCCGTTTAACTCCGTCTGCTCATCGTTCATCATATAGCACTGGTATTTCAGGGTGCTGTCGGGATAACTTCCTGCCTCCAGAGACTGGTTCAAGGTGATGGTATAGAAGCCTTTGCCCGGCTTCACCAGATCTGACTTCCAAAGCTCAGTTCCATCGGGCAGCAACAGTGTCATGATAAAGTAGCAGTCATTGACTTCGGGATTATAGAGGTTCACTGCCTGCTCCATCTCATCTGCCCGGAAAGTCATGGACTTAAATCCGGGGATGGCGATTCCGGCGCTTTCGCCGCCTTTCTCCGGCTCCTTGACCCCCTGCCAATCCTCTGCGTCAGAGTCCACCGCTCCTGTACTTTTTGCGGGTTTGTCCGCCCCATCTGAAAGCTTCATTCCAAGATATACTCCGCCCCCCACCAGAAGCCCGGCAAGGAAGATCAGCAATGCAGTCTTCCATATTTTTTTATCTTTTTTCTGTTTCACGTTTATGTTGTCCTCCTTACTTGGCCGCTTCCAGTGCAATCGTGAACACGACCGTTCCCTTGTATACGCCCGCCTTTGTATTCGTCAGCTCCGACTGGGGCGTGAGCTGGAGCGTACCTATATGGGTATCCTGCGAAGCAATATCGCTGTAGGAGGTGATAACCTCTGTTCCTTTGACCGCTGTAAACTCCGCATCAGACGCTGCCCTTTTTGCCAGCGCTGCCGTCACGGCATCCGCCTCGTTCCCTGTCTGCTTTACATTTCCCGCCATGTCATAACGCTCCAAAGTAAGCTGTCCGCTCTTCACGCTGTCCGTCTCCTTCAGGCGTACGGTCAGACGCTTGCCCACGGCGATATTAGTTTTCGCACCCACAGAAATATCCACTGTGGAGGACTCTCCCGGCGTAAGGTTGACGCTGGCCGGGATGATTACCGTGTAAGCTCCCTCCTGAACATAGCTGCCGCTGCTTCCCACCTCCGTCCGGTGCTCCGTGCTTTCCGCTGCCTCTGCCTGCATGCCCGACAAAGCTATGCCTGATAAAAGCAGACCGCAGAGCAGCAACGCAGAGTGGAAGAAAGCTGCTTTTCTTTTTCTACTGCCCATTGATCGTACCTCCATTCTTCTCTATTGTGGCTGCAACATCGGTTGTGGCTGCACCGTTCAGGGTAAGCTCCAGATTACCGCCGTTCAAAGTGACCGTTCCGCCCGTCTCGGCTAATGAGACCGGCTTGCTCTTGGCATTGATAGGCAGCCATATGACCAGCGGCGCAGAGGGAGATTCAACTACCATCTCCGGCACACTCTTGACCGTTACCGTCCCGGCAATTGGATTTACACACTCATCCGCACCCGTCAGGTAACTGCTTTGATTCAGTTCCACCGCTCCTCCATTGACGATAAAAGAGGAGTTTGCATCCAGCGACAATGCAGGGAAAGCCACCTTCCTGTTATCCGGATCTTTCACCACGATACCTTTTTCATGCGCGCTTATCGCATTGCCTGGTAAGGTAATGTACTCGTACTCTAGCATATGTCTCAATACGTCACTTTCGTTTGCATCAGTGTAGTACTCTTCTGTCCGTGAGCAGAACTCGTAATCTGTTCCCGAAGACGTGGACTCGCTTCCATCCGTAATATCCTCTTTGCCGTACTGGCCGCCATTCGCCTTCAGTGTTCCCTTCCCCTCAATGGTAAATGTCGAAGATGTCAGGACAACGCCCTCCGCCTGCAGCCTTTCGCTGTCCTGAATCCGGCTTTCCAAGGTCAGGCTGTCTGCGCTTTCCGGAAGATTCAAAATAATCTGAGAATGGCTTGCCGTAAATACTCCTCCCTCAACATCATAGGAAGCTCCCAAGTAATTTTCTACGCCCACCTCAATGGAAGCCAGCTTCACATGCGTATGACTACTTTCATAACAGTATTTCTCCTCTCCAGTATTTGAATCCGTCCAGATGTAGAAGCCAGAAACACTTTCTGTGGTAATCGCCCCCATCTTGACCCAATAACTATACGGATACAAATTGG
Organism: Faecalicatena orotica; assembly: GCF_003149245.1. Taxonomy (GTDB): domain Bacteria; phylum Bacillota; class Clostridia; order Lachnospirales; family Lachnospiraceae; genus Faecalicatena_A; species Faecalicatena_A orotica. Next base: position 92,767 of record NZ_QGDL01000004.1, read on the forward strand.
GTCCTTTCACATCGTCGCCTTTCTTTAGCATTCCCTCTGCATTCGTCCGCGTCAGGCTCGTTTCCCCAGCCACAGTAAGTGCCGTATTCTTTGCATTGTCAAAATGCATGGTCCCCAGCTTACTGCCATCCACCGTGAGGGCAATATTCTCCGTACCTGCCACCTGCACGTCACCGCTGGTGTTCAGTCCTTCTAGCTTAATGGAAAAATCCCGCGGCGAGGAACTGCTGCTGCCACCGATAGTCAGGGTATTGGCTGTCTGGTTCCCACTCTGTGTGATACGGTAATTTCCATGAAATGTCTCCGTGGTGTCTCCCTGGGTATAGCCGTCGCCGCTGACGGTGATGCTCCCACCAGAGAGATCCAGTACCTGCGTTGCCGTACCATAGCTGGCGTAAAAGCTGACTGCTCCGCTGTAGCTGCCCGCCCGGACGGACTGTGGATTCTGCACTTCGCCGGTTATTACCTTTGTGTAACTTCCCTTTGTTTTATCCGATTCCCGATTATCTGTATCTGTACGCACATTCACTTCCGTCACAGGAATCTTGATATTCATGGTGTAGTTCTCATCCGCATCGTTATATAGCGTGATCATGCCCTCGTCACTTGTAACAGGGGTCAGCATCAAGGATCGGGAATCTTCCGTGATGCTGTCGTAATCGATGGTAAATGTAAACTCTGCCTTCTGGAAATCCGCCTGATCCAGAGATACTGTATAGCTGGCTAAAGCTGTGTCTGACTTGGTATAGGCCGTGAGGCTCTTGTCCCCATCCATCGTTCCCGACCAGACCGCGCCCTCTGTTCCGTCGCGCCAGCCTGAGGTGCTGTAGCCCGTATCCGCATAGGTAAGCTCTACTTGAATCTTCGTACCTCTTTTTATCTGAAAACCGGGGACATTCTCATAGAGATCCGTAAGCGTCTCCCCTTTTTCATTCTTAACCGTATAGCCAGTGGCCAAGGTGGAATACTGCAGGGTCAGAGTGCAGGGATTGATTCGCTTCGCCTCGGTCAGTGCAATACGGTTCAATGCGGATTTATAGGAAGCCTTGCATTCATAACTGAAATCATTGGAGTCCGTGTACTGCACCGTGTAGGGTGTATCCATTGGCCAATAACTAAGCCACCCTTCCCCTATGGAAATGTCCGTACCCCCAATGCTCACCTTGCTTACGCCTGTCAGAGGGAGCTGCGAGCTATAAACCTTCTGTCCCTCAGGGTTGGATACAGCGCACCTGATACTGCCCGCAGACAAAAAACCGGCTTCGTCTATGGTCAGTGTTCCGCTGCTTCCTGAGGCAGCGCCGTTCCCCTCTCCGATATCGGTGGATACGCCGTCCGCCTGCAGGCGTCCGCTTGTCAGAATGACCTTGCCGCCGTTTCCGGCTGCGCCTCCGTTTCCGCCATCGTGCCCGTCCATGCCGTCATATCTGCCGTGCTTATCATGCTTCGTTCCGTCTGCACCTTCACCGCCGCTGGTGCCGGAGCCGGCCTTTCCCGGCCGGTCGTCTCTTAAAAAACTTTCACCCACTCCGCCAATCCCGGGACGGCCGTTAACATAGCCTTGGCCGCCACCGCCTCCTCCGCCTCCTCCGAGAGCGTAATCACCAATTGTCTCCGGCCGTTTCGTATGCGCGTAATAGCCCCCATAGCCGCCGTAACCGCCAGCCCCGGCTCCTCCGCCTCCTCCGCCGATTCCGGCCGCCGGATAACCACCTCCGCCTGTACCGCGCTGTCCGGTGCCGCCGTAAAGATCACCCTCAAGCACATAAAACAAGCCAAAACTGACGCCTGTGCCACTGCTGGCATCGCCTTTTTTATATTCGCCCGCCGTGGTGTCGATATTGCCGGCGGTGCCGCCCTGTCCTCCGGAAGCCCGCACTGTCACACCGGAGGAATCGATATTGACTGTTCCACAGTTCCCCCCTGCGTTCCCATCAACCGCATCTTGAATATCCGAAGAATAATGGTTTTTCAGATACATAGGAATGGCACTATAATTCAGATCTAACTCGTGGTACTTTTTCGCCGCTTCAAAATAATGGTCCCATGTATAGTAGCTCATGGCCTTGCCGCCCAAACCACCAGAACCGCCGATTCCGGCTCCGGCGCCTCCGCCGCCCGCGCCTCCGTTTTTCTGGTCGTTATCGGAGGAGCCTTTCAGTTCCGGCTTGTACGTCACGTTGGTACCGCCATCTCCGGCATTTCCGCCGATGGCATTCAGAGTTCCGCCACCGTAAATATTCAGCGCAGCGCCCTGCTGCACCTCGATACCGGCACTTCCTGGACGGAAACACCAGCCGTTGCCGCCCCATATTGTCACGTTGGCCTCTATGTATAGATTCAGGGTCGCACCCTTTTGGACCTGAATGCCGGGTTGGGAATCTTTCCCCTCCTGCGCATCGTCTCCGCCGATATTGTTGCTCACATGAAGCGTTACCGCAGCGCCTTCTTTGATGGTGATTTTTTTATAATGAAGGTTAAGGCGGATATCTCCATAGTCAAATATAGATGATTCATACTTCAGGCGGTATGTGCCGCTATCCAGCTCATGTTCCCAATCAAGACCGCTGATTTCCGTTTCACCGGCGGCCTGCACCGTCTGCTGTGTCCAAGGCAGTCCAGTCAGCATAACCACCGCCGCTATAAGCCCGGACAACACCTTCCCTGCCACTCCTCGTTTCATTCCCATAGCATCTCTGCTCCTCTCTTTTGCCGATTTTTCTATTTTTTATCTTCCTACACCGTGCTTTCACCAGTGTGACAATAACCTCTTTTTTTAAAGAATCATATGTTTAGAGTAGTTTATCATACGCTATTTTCCATGTCAAATGTTATAATTATCATGCAATAAATCAGAATTAACGGTAATTTTACGTGTATTATTTGTTCTATTTATATTGCAGTTTTTCATTCTTACTGCTATACTTGATTAATCACATGACAGGGGAGGAGAACATATGGGGAAGCCTATCATCACAGAATCTGAAATCATTCAGATGACACTGGAGAATGTCCGCAGTTTTTACCAGCGCAATCCAGACATAACCATCTCACCCATGACAGACAATTTCATGTGGATTGGTTCAAATGATTTTCAATGGTGTCAAAGTCTTGAAGAATTTAATCTGATTACCAAAAAGGAATTTAATGAGTCACCTGTCACGCTCTCAGATGAGGAGTATCACCTGCTTTTCCATGAACGGAATGTGTGGATAGTGTATGGACGTTACAAAGCGACGACGATGCTCAGGGATGGCTCAGTCATCCACGCACATGTACGCGGCACTTATGTATGGCGTAGAATTGATGGTGAAATAAAGCTGGCTCATGTTCATGGTTCCCATGCCCAAGACATTCCACTCAATCAGCTGTTGCCTCCACCAGAACCACTGACAGCAGACACGGACTACTTTGAGTATATGAAGCGCATGGATACAGTAAAAGCCAACGAGAAAAAGTTATCCTTCCGCGACAAGGATAAAAATCACCGCTATCTTCTCCCCTCCGAAATCCTATATATGAAGTCCGCACTCCAATGGACCATTGTCCATACGATTACTGGCAGTTTTCAGATCATAGGATTGTTAGCGGACCATGAGCCCGAAATGCCGGATACGTTCTGCCGAATCCATAAAAGCTATCTTGTCAACAGCATGTATATTGCTTCCATCCGCCGTTACAAAGCAGTCCTAAAAAATGGGGAGGAATTGCCGGTCAGCAAAGAGCGATACATGAATCTAAAACGCTATTTAGAAGACAAAAAATCCGATGCTGTAGTCTGATCGTACAGCATCGGATTTTCCACTTCAGATTAAATCACATAGTTTCTCAAGTATTTTGCACTCAGCACTACTGCCTTCTTTGCCTCCTCGAGACTTCCTTCAAACGCCTTATCCTCTACTTCGATACAAGTATATCCTTTGTACCCGATATCGGTAAGGGCGGATACATATCTGCCCCAGTCCACATCCCCGAGTCCCGGAAGTTTGGGTGACATGTATTCCAGCGGTGCCGCCATGATTCCTACATCGGCGAGCCTGTCTTCATATACCTTGATATCTTTGTAGTGTACATGGAAGATCTTGTCTTTAAACTCATACAATGGCTTAATATAGTCAATTCTCTGCCATACAAAATGAGACGGGTCATAATTTATGCCCAGATTCGGACTATCAAGAATCTCAAAAACCTTCCTCCAGTTTGCCGGTGAGGTCATCAGGTTTTGTCCCCCCGGCCATTCATCTTCGGTGAACAGCATCGGACAGTTTTCAATAGCGATCTTAACACCTTTCTCTTCTGCGTATTTCACAATCGGGGGCCATACCTCTTTCACAATTTCCAGATTTTCTGTGACTGTCTTTTGTGGGTCCCTTCCAATAAAAGTAGTAACCATATTCACATCCAGCATTGCAGATGCGTCTATCAGATTATAAAGATGTGTTATATAAGCCTCCCTCTTCTCCAGATCTGGTTCCAGTGTATTCGGATAGTATGCAAGAGAAGAGATTTCAACGCCCCTTTCTTTACAATACTCATTGATGTATTTCGCCTTTTCCTGATTCAGACCGGCCACATCGATATGGCTGACTCCTGCATAACGCCTTGATGCGCCCCCTTGCGGCCAGCATGCAACTTCCAGACATTCCAGATGGTTCTCTGCCGCAAAGTCAACAACCTCTTCAAAACGCATTTCCTCACATATCGCTGTGATAAATCCCAATTTCATGCTGTGACCTCCTATTTTACTTTAAATAATTCTGATATTGTTCTTTTAGTTCCTTCAGATTTGGTATTTGTCCGGGGCCGACTGCTTTTGTCTTAATCTCCGTAGAATGTTCCAGCTTACCGTCCCATCTTAATCTTGATCGTTTCTGTTCTTCCTCACTGAATGTAGCACAGATTTTTCCGTTTTCTATTGACAGGTCCCCATATATGCCGCAGACCGGGCACTCTATAGAGGTATGGTCTTTCGATACTGTCAGCATGCTGCAGTGGCAGACCGGGCAGATTCCTTCCTCTTCTCCGCGCCATTTGATACGTTCCTCCTCGGTCTCTGCATCCAGAGCGGCGGCAATATTGTATCCGATGCTTCTGGCACGTTCCATCTCTGAATCATTTCCAAGTACGTGTTCATAAGCCATAGCCCCAAAATACTGATGCATGTCTATCACATCGATCCCCATAGACATAGTAAATTCATACATAGTAGGCAGCATAAAAGAAAGCCAGTTTTCTGTCATGGCTCCTCCCACGGAAAGCAAGGCCCCGACACGCTTTTTAAAGCTTCTTTCATCCGGGAGCTGATCCACGGGCTTTCCTGCTTTTATGCCCTGATCAAATGTTCCTTTTCTAAAGGTGATGTCATGGGATGGTCCGATCCTGTCGCAGACTGTTTTAAATCTTCCTGTCGGTGATAATACATAGGTCGGGCTTCCTGCAATCACTGCATCGCATTCCATAAGCGCCTCATCAATGATATGCATATCGTCTTTCAGAGGACAGCCGCCTTTCCCGCGTCCCGTTGTCATTCCCACGACACAGGAGATACATCCTGTACAGGCTTTGATATCAAGGTCATCCGCGCGGATAAACTGCACCTCATGTCCCGCCTTTTCACACTCCATCAGTGCTGCTTTTATCATAACGTCTGTGTTGCCCATCTTTCTTCCGAAGGAAATTCCTAATACCTTTTTCTTCATCTTTTGTCCACCTACGCAATCTCTACTTCACGTTCCATCGTGCCAACAATCGGCACCGGAATATATGCGGTTCTCGTAGATACTGTCAGTTCCACCTTGTGGGTTCCCTTCGACAGGCCGTTTTCCTTCAGTACCCGTATATAAAGTGGTTCGCCGTACTCCCATTTGTATGATGTTACTGTCTGCATTTCATCTAAAGTAAACCAGTCTTCCTGATCAACGCTGCAGCGGATTTGTTCCCGCAGAATCTCTGTCCCGTCCAGCTTCACTTTTACATCGTTCACCATAGATAAAGGAATGGCACGGTAATATGTAATATGGGTCTGCAGTTCGAACCCGGTAATCTGATTGTCAGCCGTGATATTTTTGCATGTTCCTTTTATAAATACATTATTATCAAACATCGTTTATCCCCTATCCTTCCATTTCCTGAATATATCTGCGAAGCATTTCCTGATGTGCGGCAACCTGTTCTTTTTCAACCATAGGATGCCCCGGAAGAATCCAGCGGTTTCCTTCATATTCAGTTGACACATACCCGTCATAATCATGGTCATGAAGATACTGAAGCAGCCCCTTATAATCAACAGAGTATTCCTCACCATCAGCCATCTCCCACAGCTTAAAGTGGAAATGCTTAATATATTTCATGTATTTGTCCAGTGTTTCATACGGTGTATTCTCGTAACCATCAGCCAGCATAATATATGGCATATCCTTTTCTGTGGCAATTGCCGCAAGCTCCGGTTTCATATTATGCTGTTCATCAAATGCATGGGTACCGTCCAGTCCCTTGTCAAACAGGCTGTTAAAATATTCTACAACCTTTGGATTCGTTCCCAGTACCTTCATATTATAGTCGTTGTAAACCCTTGGAATCCTGTGGCAGAAGATACCGGCATCTACAACAAGCCCGCAGTACGGGGAATCCACTCGTACCATTTCCTCAATAAAGCCTCTTGTCTCCGGAATTCCGAAGCTCATGCCTGCATGTATCTCAAGGGCAAATGCAACATCATATTTCTCTGCATACGGAAGCAGCGGCTCGATTACAAATGCAGGCACCATAGATACTAAACGGATCAAATGAAATCCCATGCGGTGTGCAAGTTTTATCTCGTCAATGAGAAGGTCTATACACTCCCTTTTTGTTAATGTCCGGTTGTTGTACAAATTTGTATTTAAAAATACATCTGAACAGACTGGTTTTATTTTATAGGTTTCCATCAGGTAATCCCAGTGTTTCAGAGATTCCTCAGACGGATGTGGTGTGTTGTGGATCATCTGGTCCGGAAGTAGTTCCAGACCCTCAACTTTATGCTCTGCCAGATACTTCATGATGTCTTCCAGAGTCATCCTCTTATTCATATATTCATCCTGAAGGCTGTACAGGCTTACGCATGTTTTAATTGCCATATTATCTCCTCTTTTCTCTATTCAAAATCTACGGACTTCCCGGTTTTTGCGGATTCTCTGACTGCATCCATGACTGTCAGGACTCTCCGTGTCTCGGGGATTTTCACAAGGAAATCCTCTTCCCCATAATATGCTTTTTTATAATTTTCAAAATAATCTCTGTGGCAGGTATTCACCTTCGGCACGTCTTCTGTTACGATTTTTCCCGGTGCAGGCGGTCCGAAGGAACGTGTAGGACCTGCAGCCGTCATTGTCCTGGAGCCGCTTACGTTCGTAAGAAGCTCTGTTGTCCTGACAATCCTCCCTTCCGGTTCAAATCCGTCCACATAGGCAGTCCCCTTGTTTCCACCCATAATCCAGTGTCGTTCGAACCACTTATCCTGAGGTTTATCCGCCAACAGATAGGTTCCCAGTTCAACTTCCGCCATCACTTGATTGTCAAACCTCAGCAGAATCTTAAAATAATCATCCACTTCAAAATTAATGACATTTCTCACATCCGCATAGATGGACGTGATTTTTGCTTCCGGCATCATGAAGAGGATCTGGTCAATCAAATGTACTCCCCAGTCATAAAGCATGCCTCCGCCTTCGCTTATGTAAACATGCCAGTCATGCATATTTCCATTGAATCCATAGAGACTGTTTTTCATCATATAAACGTCCCCGAGAGCCTTTTGGTCAAAGATTTCTTTCATGATTCTGAAGTCCTGATCCAGACGCCTCTGATGGTGGACCGTAAATTTCACTCCGCACTCATTTGTCACACGGACCATGTCATCCAGTTCCTCCAAAGACATGGCTGCCGGCTTCTCACATATGATATCTTTTCCTGCCCTTGCAGCCTGTATGACCAGATCATGATGTTGGTTGTTATTTGCCGCAATCAGTACAACGTCCACTTCCGGGTCTGCCAAAAGCGCCTCGTTGCTTTCGTATCTTTTTAACCCTTCCTTAACATCATCCAATTGTTTCGGATCCCTGTCAGAAAACCCGATCAAACGAATGCCTTCCATCTGACTGAGCATTGTCTCATGCTCATGTCCCATAAAACCGTGACCAATCACTGCGATTCTGATATCTTCCATTTCTTCCTCCCGTTGAAACCTCAATCTTTAATCCAATTTGATTTCCTGACCTGACTCTGCGGCTTTATAGATCGTGTCCAGAATCTGGGTAACAACAAATGCCTGCTGCGGTTTTACAAGCGGTTCCTTATCTTCGATAATTGCCTCCAGCCACTGTTTACATTCCAGCACTTCCGGGGAACCGCCGCCATTTCCTTCAAAAAATGCAATGGCACCTGCATCTGAAATATGTTCTTCCGTTAAAATTCCGCCGGTTGTCTCATTGAATACAAGATCATATCCTTCCTGACTCATTCCTCCGATCATCTCTGCTCCCGCCTTCGTTCCGCAAAGAGTGGCAGCTGCTTCTCTTGAATCCTTTACATTCAATGCCCATGCAGACTCAAGGAAGATCGCCGCACCGTTTTTCATCTTGATATAACCGAACGCTGAATCTTCAACCTCATAAGTCTTTGGGTCCCACGGTCCGAACATATTGCCTTCTGTCGCTTCCGGAAGATGGCCCAGTTTTTCAAAAACAGATCCTGTAATGGATGCGGGCTCATAATTATCCATGCACCATAATGTGATATCCAGTGCATGCGTTCCAATATCGATCAGCGGACCGCCGCCCTGCTTTGACTTGTCCGGGAACACACCCCATGTAGGTACGGCTCTCCTTCTGACTGCATGTGCCTTTGCAAAATAGATTTCTCCAAGTTTCCCTTCTTCACAGGCCCTCTTAAGTGCCCGTGCGTCTGTACGGAAACGGTTCTGATATCCAATTGTAAATTTCTTTCCGGATTTCTCCCATGCATCCATCATTTTCTGTGCATCTTCTGTCGTCGCAGCCATCGGCTTCTCGCAAAGTACATGTTTCCCAGCGTTAAAAGCTGCTACTGTAACCGGGCAGTGTGAGTTATTTGGTGTGCATACATGCACCACGTCAATCTCTTCATCTTTCAGCATTTCGTTATAGTCTGTATAGACTTTTGCATCAGGCGTGCCGAATTTCTCAGCACCTGCCTTTGCACGTTCTTCAATAATGTCACAAAAAGCTACGATTTCGCACTTATCACTCTGTGATGTAAGCGCCGGGAAATGTTTTTGATTTGCGATTCCTCCGCATCCTACAACTGCCACCTGTAATTTTCCGTTCTTCATCTTCATATCCTCCTGATTATTTATTTGTTTTAATTTATTGATTTTGATTTTTTTCTTTTAATTTCTGACGGATATCATCTGCATCTTTGTCACTCATGTTCCATAAAAAACATGCGGCTGCAGCCACTATGAAAAGAATTGCCGGGATCAGGTTTACCACTGTATTAATTCCCTTCAATGCTGATACAGTCTGCTCTGCATTTGCCACATAACCGAAAGCCGCAAGAAGAAGCACTCCGATCGAACCGCCAAGTGCATTCCCGATCTTTGTCGCCAGCCCATATGTTGCATATGCTGTCCCGTCTGTCCGCACCCCGGTCTTTAACTCCATATAATCTACAGAGTCTGACACCATCGATAACGTCATTGGGAAACCGACATTAAACAGGCCAAATATCCAGCACCCTGCCAGAACCATTGTCATATTATCAAACGGTGCAAAATAAATGACTAAAAGTCCGACAGCCTGAATCAGCATAGATCCCATCAGGACGTTTCTTTTTCCAAATTTTTTCGCCGCCATCGGAACAAAGAAGGAACCGATTACAGCGCCAATAGAAGGAATCGTCATGATAAGGGCAATCATTGTGAAGGAGCCAAGGCAGTAGATCACATAAAACGCACACACTGCAATACGTCCCATGAATGCCGTCATCTGAAGTGTCATGATCAGCATGACAATCATCAGGTATTTATTTTTGACCAGATTATTGATCGTTGTTTTAAAGGAAAATTTTTGTATTTCCCCAATCGGCTGCACATTTTCTTTTGCTGTGAAGAACACGATTAAAAACAGCGGGATGGCTATGATTCCATAAATAACGGCTACCATCATATATCCATGTCCGTTTGCAACTTCTGCCCCTGAACCTGAAAATTTCAGTGCAAGACCTGCGGAACAGGCATTTACGATAATCATTCCAAGATTCATACCGATGTTTCTGGATGTATTAATTGTATTTCTCTGTGCCGCATCTTCTGTCATAACACCTGCCAGGGCCGCATAAGGAATATTGGTCAGTGTATACAGCATTCCCGCTATGATATATGTTGCCGCTGCCCATATAATCCCTGCCACGCTGGAACCGCCGAACGGGTTTGTAAATGTCAGGACACCGAACAATGCCAGAAACGGACATCCAAATGCTATGTACGGGCGGAACCTCCCGAATCTGGAGCGTGTCCGTTCTGCAATTGCCCCCATCATTGGATCATTAACAGCATCCCATATACGGGCGCCCATCATAATTACTGACACAATGGCCGGAGCAAGGCCGACAACATCTGTGTAAAACAATGTTAAATAAGAACCAACAAAAGTCCATACGAACTGTGATGCCAGATCTCCAAAACCGTAGCATATGACTGCTGCTTTTGAAGCCCTCTTTTGATTTTCCATAATATTTTCTCCATTCACTATTAGTAGTCACATTAGAATTGTAAGACGTCTTCCCGAATTCATTTTGTAAAATAAGTATATCCTGAGAAAACATAATTCGCTTTTATGCTGTTCCAATATACTTGTCTATATTTGCAGCCTGCAATAAAAAAAGAAACCAGTGCAACAATCGTAGTATGATTATTGCACCGATTTCTCTTTTCTTGTTTTTCTAGTAATCCTTATAAATATGGAACAAGGCAATTTCATGGGGCTGCAGTTCAGAAACAAATTCAAGCTCTCCCTGTCCGGAATATACCCTTTCCATGCTAAGATGGGGTGTACATATATTTCTCAGGTACTTCAAATCACTCCCTGAAAGCTCTGCCTCGCAATTAAAACGGAGCCATTCTGTAAGAATGCACCCATACTGATTATTCAGCAGATGTTTTTTTACGATATATTTCTGGTCTGATACCACGTTTTTAAGTCTGAAGGAGACCTCCAATATCTTATTATCTTCAAAAATGGCGTCTAAATTCCTAATATCCAGATCATCCTCATCTTTCATATAATAATTGGCGCTGTACCACTTAAAGTTAAAGCACACAATATAATAGTCGCCATGTTCATTTGCCGTCACAATATAATTGGGACCCGATGAGACAAATAAAGGTCCCAGCTGGTTGAGGAAGTCGATTGCATAATAGGCTGGTTTTCTTACCCCGTCTTTTGTAAGAAGCCCTACCCCTCCCTGTATTATATTTACAGAATCATAATACGTACTGATCCAGTCTGACCCCATCCAGAAACAGGCCGTATCCACCCTCCCCCACATGGCGGCTGTCATTTTCATAATAAACGCAGCCCTGAAGCAGCTGTCGTTCAAATAATTCCGATTGGAAAGGGCATTACTCCACTCTGTAATACACAGCTTCCTGTCTGCAACCTTGCATTCCTGCATGATATTTTTCACAATGTCGATCTGTTCAGAAAGGAAATCAAAATCAGTAATCCTCTGGGCGTAATTGACGTCCTGTTCATCGCTGAGTGACTGGTACGGAAACAAAATCATTGTTACAAAATCTGGAACACAATTCTCCTGACGGCATTGATTCAGGTAGGTCCTGAATATCTCTTCCTTCTTATCTATAATGATACTTGGTCCGCCGATCCGGGCCCCCGGCGCAGCTTCCTTAACTTGAAAATACCAGCTTTTATAATACTCGAAAAATTCTGCCGCGTCATAACCACTTTTCTGATGCTCCACATCAAACGTATATTCATAAAGCCAGCTGCTGATTTCGTCAAGGCCAAACCTTTTTGCAATATGCCACATAAAGCTTCTGACGATGTTTTCCCATTCCGCCTTTGTCTGATACTCCATCGCCTCTTCTTCATAGAACAGCATCTCTTTCCCGTTTTTCACCGCACATTCCGGCCTGCTGCCGAAATCAAGGTATGGTTTCATACCGTGGGACACCAGAAATTCCAGAATTGTGTCAATACTGTCAAAATTGTAATTACCTCTTCTCGAATCCTGCCGTATCTTTAATCTGGTGGAAAACAGATTCCATATGCGTACATATTTAAAATGAAGATTCTCTACCAAATACAGTGTATGGTACTGCAGGTTAGCCAGTGTCAGGTTATAAGCAGAACCGATATTAATAACCGTATTCCAGAATGGCCGGCTGGCCTTTGCATTCTGAATATCATTTTCTATCGTAATACCGCTGATACCTTGATTTGACTGGTCCGTATTCACCAGTTTTTCCAGCTTGCGTTTTATTTTTTCTTCCAGAAGCACGCTTTCCTTTGCCTCTGTGGTAACATGGGGCTTATTTTTCTTTCTGTACTGTGAGGGCGGCATCCCGAAATTTTCCTGAAAAACCTTGCTGAATACAGATGGATTCGAAAACCCGTTGTCGACTGCAATCTTTGTCAGTGGTTCATCCGAATACAGCAGATCATTGAGTGCATAATGCAGCCGGACACTAGAAACATATTCTGCAAAATATACCCCTGTCTCTTTCTTAAAAAACCGGGATAAGGAAGATGGGGATAAATATAACTTTTCTGCAAGGGTATTCAGGCTCAGCTGGTGCTGGTAGTTCATATTAATATAGTTAATCACTATTTGCAGACGCTCACTCGGGTCCTTAATAGATTCCTGCCTCCCAACCTGATACTGAACGAGGAATTTTTCTATCAGGCAGTCTAAAAGCTCATATTTCAGGCTATATATCATACAGTCCGTGCGGTGCTGGTTTTCAAGTGCATGATATACAATCTTATTCAGTATTTCCCGCAGTTTCGTATACGGCCTCGCTGTATCGGCGGCAGTATTGCAGATAAAAGTGAAACATTCATTCTGCATAACATCCGCCAGGACAAGATAGGATATTTTTATTGTAAACGCAATGGTATTATCACCGCAGTCAAACTGGTGCACAGTCCCCGCATTCACAAGTACGATCCCGTCCTTTCCAAAGGTATACGCTTTATCCGCAACAGATACCCTTGCTTCCCCTTCCAGAACATATAAAATTATAAGCTCCGGAACGGATGCCTTTTTTCCTCTTCTGTTCTGGATCAGCTCCACTTCTATCCCATCAAATTTCCACTTTTTTATCATCTGCCATCGCCCTTTGCATAAGTCTTCTTTCATTTTATCATATACGTTTGGTTCTTTCTACTTAAAAGAAGATGGCAGGGCGCTGTTCAATAAAAGCATTACACGCATTGCGCGGGATATGCGGCGGCTGCAAGAGTATATCGACCTTTTAGCAGCGCACGGCGTTTCACTCTATTGTGTGCAGGAACAGCTTTTGTTCAGGGGAGATTGAAAATGAAAGTATTGCCGCATGAGATGGAGTTACCTAAAGGAATATCACCCCGGCCTGTATAATTCCCTGCTTTTGAACGAAAAACTTTATCCGCACCTGTTAGAGCTTGAGCGAACAGCCAATAAACGCATAGAAACCATGCTGCCACGTATGATGGTAGCGGATGGTGTAACAGAGGAATTGAAAGGCCGCGATCCCATGGGCTGGGTACAGATGATGAACGTATTGAAAGCACAGGCAGAGGAAACCATATTGAATGAATTAATTTATAGCGAGGAGACATAGCAATGTTGACTTTTGAAAAAGTGTTAGAAGTTTTTACTGACCAGCTCCGTAAAGACCAGCTTTATGAGATGGTGCAGACCAGCCACGGTTATACATTGGTGGCATGGGAGGAAAACCGAAGCCAGTGGTACAGCGTAGAGATACAGAAAACGCCCGCCGACCTGTTGACAGCGCTGCTGGATATTTATGCTAACTTTCTGGAAGATGAAATCACAAAAAATGAAAGGTAATTAACACCGGAAGAAGAAAAAGAAATCAAAGTGAAATGCGGATTGCTGCAAGCACAGTGCGAAACAGAATAACTGCCAAGGAGAAACGGAGGCTTCACTTGTGGAGCTACCGTTTCTCTGGCTTCATGGATCCTTTTGGTGGTAACAGGTTTGATTTTCAAATCTTCGTTGTCATATTAAAAAATTGTTGAAAGTTTTGATATGGATATTGACAACCCCCTTTATTTGCCGTATCATATAACAGTGTTATATAGCAGTGCTATAAGAGGGGATGAGTTAATGAATGAAGTGGAACAGACAACATTAAATCTAATTCTTTCAGCCGCCATGCAGGAATTTCTTGAAAAAGGTTTCAAATCCGCTTCCTTGCGAAATATTGTCAAAACAGCGAGGGTCACAACGGGCGCGTTCTATGGTTACTATCACAGCAAGGAAGATTTATTTGAAGCACTGGTAGGTGAACAGTACGACTTTCTTTTGAACTGCTTCTGCAAGGCTCAGAAAGAATTTGCTGAAATCCCACCAGAAGAACAGCCAAACAATCTTACCGACGTTTCCGGCGAGTGTATGTACGAAATGCTTTTGTATGCCTATGAACATTTGAATGAATTTAAGCTCATTCTTTGCTGTTCAGAGGGGACGCGTTTTTCCAAACTGATTGATGAAATGGTAGAGGTAGAAACAAAAGGAACGCATGATTATTTGGCGGTGCTTGATGAGTTAGGCAGACCATCGCCGCCTATTGATGAACGGTTAGAGCATATATTGATTACCGGAATGTTTAATACATTTTTTGAGTTGATTATACATGAAATGCCGATTGAAGAAGCAAAGCATTATCTAAAAGAAATGAGAGCTTTTTACACCGCCGGGTGGATGAAAATTATGGGGCAATAAGCCCTATAATTTTTACAGATAAGTTAGTAACGACTAACTCGTTGCAGTGGATATTCGAGAACGCATATTACGTTTTCATATCATAAATTATTTTAAGGAGGTTTTTTAATGAAAAAGCAATCTAATCTATCAAGATTGATGGAGTATGCCGAGAAACATAAGATATTAACCTATCTTTCTTGGGTACTGTCCGTAACGAGTGCGCTGTTGGCTCTTGTGCCTTTTGGGTACATATGGCTTATCATTCACGACATACTGGAGGTTTCCCCTGAATTTCCACAGGCGGGGAATGTCACACGCTATGGCTGGTCTGCTGTATTGTTTGCGGTTATATCTGTTGTGGTTTATATATCCGCCTTGATGTGCTCGCACATCAGCGCGTTCCGGGTGGCCGCGAATATCCGAAAAGAACTTATGCGGCATATCACAACCCTGCCGCTTGGAGTGACGGAAAAGTATGGAAGCGGGAAGCTGCGACGGATCGTAAATAGTTCCAGTGCCGCTACCGAAACGTATCTTGCACATAGGCTACCCGACAAAGCGGGGGCGATTGCCACACCAATAGGACTGCTCTTTTTACTGCTCGCGTTTGATTGGCGGTTGGGACTTCTAAGCCTTGTTCCCGTTGCGCTTGGCTTTCTGATTATGATGAAAATGACCGGAAAAGATATGGCGCAGAGAATGGAGCAGTATCAAAATTCGCTTTCCGATATGTCAAATGAAGCCGTTGAATATGTAAGGGGCATACCCGTCGTAAAAACTTTTGGGCAGACAATTTTCTCTTTCAAACGCTTCAAAGACTCGATTGATAATTATGAAAAATGGGTAATCGCATACACAAAAGCATTAAGGCTCCCTATGATGTTTTATACAACCGCAATCAATGGTGTATTTGCCTTTCTAATCGCCGGAGGTATTCTCTTTACAAGGGGCGGAGTAACAAATGAGTTGTTGCTGAATCTTATTTTCTACATTGTAATTACGCCTGTTATCGGTACGACACTCACTAAAATCATGTTTATGAGCGAGGACGCACTGATTGTAAGTGACGCAATAAACAGGATTGATGAAGTGCTGTACGAGAAGCCACTGTCTGAAAGCCCAGTGAACAATATACCGTCTGATTATTCGATCGCATTAGAACACGTTACTTACAGCTATGATGGGGAGAAAAAAGCACTCAATGATGTATCTATGCGGATCAAGCAGGGAGAGACAATCGCATTAGTTGGAGCATCCGGCGGCGGCAAGACGACACTTGCAAATATCGTGACAAGATTTTTTGACCCAGTGGAGGGGCGCGTACTGATAGGAAATATGGACATACGCGATATTCCGAAAGAAACACTGATGAATAAAGTGTCTTTTGTATTTCAAAACAGCCGCCTGATTAAAGCGTCTATATTAGAAAATGTGCGTTTGGCAAAGCCGGGAGCGACACGCGAAGAAATCACCCATGCTTTGAAAGCTGCACAGTGCCTGGATATTATTGAAAAGTTACCGAACGGCATAGATACCGTTGTTGGAACAAATGGGGTGTACCTGTCAGGCGGCGAACAGCAGCGAATAGCGATTGCCCGCGCCATTTTGAAAAACGCACCTATCCTCATTCTTGATGAGGCGACGGCATTTGCCGACCCTGACAACGAGGTACTGATCCAGCAGGCATTATCTGCTCTTTCAAAAGGGAAAACAGTTATTATGATTGCACACAGGCTGTCGTCAATCACAGACACAGACTGCATTTATGTACTGCAAGACGGCAAAATTGCCGAAAGCGGCACACATAGCAAACTGATAGAGAGAAACGGCATATTCACGCGTATGTGGAAGAATTATTCCGAAGCGGCAGAATGGAGAATTGCAAAGGAGGCAAAAGCATGATTAAGACATTGCAAAGACGCTTTGCGTTATCAAAAGAGGGGGCCGTCGATTTAATAAAAGGGTGTATTGCCTGCGTTGCACAGGATATATCTTTTATGTTTCCTGTTGGGCTTCTGTATTACTTTGTCATGGATACTATGAATGGCGGTGTGAGTGAAAATCGCATAGCTTTTTATGTAGTTGGCGCTTTGGTTTGCTTATGCCTTATCTTTATCGCGACTTGGTTTCAATATAACACTACTTATTTAGCAACCTATGTGGAAAGTGGGGTAAGGCGTATTTCCTTAGCCGAGCAGCTCCGAAAAATCCCGTTATCCTTTTTTGGCAAAAAAGACCTTGCCGATTTGACAAATTCTATTATGGGAGACTGTGCAACACTTGAAACAGCATTTTCCCATTATGTCCCCGCCTTAGCAGGCTCCATTATTTCAACAACGCTGATCGCGATCTGCCTTTTTGTTTACGATTGGCGTATGGCTCTTGCGGCGGTTTGGGTTTTGCCGATTGCATTTGCAATCACATTCTTTTCAGCCCGCATACAAGGATATTTTAACCGTAAATCCGTAGCCGCAAATGTCGCTCTTGAAAGCGGTGTGCAGGAGTGCATTGAGAGTTTGCAGGACTTAAAAGCCAATAATGCGGAAGAGAGTTATCTGAAAGGACTCGGCAGAAAGATTGATTATGTAGAAAAGCGGCACATTATTTCAGAACTTGGAACAGCCCTTTTTGTTGTCTCGTCCACGCTAATATTAAAGTTTGGAATTGCCACGGTTGCGCTTGTAGGTTCAGCTCTGCTCATTCGCGGGGAGATTGATATTCCGCTGTTCTTTATGTTTTTACTTGTCGCTTCAAGGCTGTATGCTCCACTTGAAGGCGCATTGCAAAATCTTGCGGCGGTGATTTCTACCAAAACAAACATAGACCGCATGAATGAAATCCTTGATCACCCAATTCAGACAGGCAGCCGCCGGGTAACTAATAAAGGCTATGATATTGTTTTCGACCATGTGGGCTTCGCTTACAATACCGGGGAAACCGTATTGAAGGATGTCTCTTTAATTGCAAAACAAGGGGAAGTTACCGCATTGGTCGGTCCGTCCGGCGGCGGCAAAACGACGGTGTCGCGCCTTGCGGCAAGATTTTGGGATATAACCAAAGGCAAAATCACTGTCGGCGGTATGGATATATCGAAGATAGAACCGGAAACATTATTGTCGCTGTACTCCATTGTTTTTCAAGATGTGACGCTGTTTAACAATACAATCATGGAGAATATCAGAATAGGCAGAAAAGACGCGACAGATGAAGAAGTGATTGCGGCGGCAAAGTTGGCTAATTGTGAAGAATTTGCAGTAAAGCTCCCGGACGGTTACAACAGTATGATTGGTGAAAATGGTTGTGAATTGTCCGGCGGAGAAAGGCAGCGTATTTCAATCGCCCGCGCTTTTCTCAAAAATTCCCCTATCATTTTACTGGACGAAGCAACGG
Source organism: Faecalicatena orotica (assembly GCF_003149245.1). Lineage (GTDB taxonomy): Bacteria > Bacillota > Clostridia > Lachnospirales > Lachnospiraceae > Faecalicatena_A > Faecalicatena_A orotica. The sequence goes on from NZ_QGDL01000004.1 coordinate 111,124, forward strand.
CAAGCCTTGATGTGGAAAATGAAACACTGATACAAGCTGCTTTGTCAAGGCTGATACAGGATAAGACCGTGCTTGTTATTGCTCACCGTATGCGTACTGTCAGCGGTGCGGATAAAGTGGTTGTGCTTTCGGACGGTTGCGTTGCAGAGCAAGGTGCACCAAAGCAACTGATGAATACAGGCAAGATTTATCCACACATGATAAAGTTACAAATGATTAGCCAGGACTGGGGTATTTAGTATGGATACTGAATGGTAATCAAAGAGCCAGGCGCAGAGCCGATAACCTACGAGAATATATCTCACGGTTACCGACTCTGCTTTTGCATAGGGCTTATGAAATGCGGATTGGCACCGACGGCTTTGAAAAATCAAGGCAGCTTTTTCTATGCGGCCACAGGAGGGCCGGACACTTCTCATTTCCAGCCGGTCAACTTACCGAGGGGCGGCAGCCCTACCGGGAAACACCGGAGGAACAAGTCTGCCACATGGAAACACTGGACGAGCTGCTTTCGGTATTGGAGAGCTGCACCGAGGCCCAGCGGCGGCGGTTCCTGCTCTACGCGCTGGACGGTTTGAGTTATGAGCAAATCGGCCAGCTTTGTGGCTGCTCAAAAAACGCTGCTTTCCAGAGCGTTGAAGCTGTCCGAAAAAAATTCAAAAAACTTTTAGGAAAGTACATGGACGATATGCCATTTTCAGTCTAACCAAGTGAGGGATAGTATATACCATCACCGAGAGGGACAAGCAGTTTCGTGCTGCCTGTCCCTCTCCCGTCTGCCGGGAGCCGGAGAAGTCGCCGCAAAATCCGCGAAATCCGGGGACGCACCATAGCTCCCTTGTTTACAAGGGCGCTTATTGTTCTTGGCTACCGGGTGCAATCACAGATTCCGACACGATTTTGCAGATGGGCAACAGACAGGCTTCACGAATATATACAAAAAGGGTTTGCAATGGATGATGAACGCTTGAAGCAAGGCGGCTCCCGATATTTCAGGGAACTGTTGCAGCGTATTCGGGATATTCGTTCATCAGAACTTAACTTTTATCAGCAGGTAACGGATATTTATGCAACTGCAACGGTTAAACCTACTTGTATCGCAGTTTCTTGATTTTGCAGAACTTCAGGCTTTAGAACAGATACCAATGTCAATGAAGGACTGGATTAATGCTTTAGATAATCAAATTATATCAAATAAGAGGAAATTGCTCGAAGGAAAAGGAAATATATCTCATAAGCAGGCAGTAGAAAAGGCCGAAAAGGAATTTGAAATATATAGGGCAAGAGAAATGAAGCCGATTGAAAGTGATTTTGATAGAGCATTAAAACTATTGAACGACTCTCTGATGTAATCCTTCAGCAATTTACCGAAGATTCATATGGCTTCAGTCCCTTTTTAAACTCCCCGAGTTGGGTTTGAACCAACGACCCTTCGGTTAACAGCCGAATGCTCTACCACTGAGCTATCGAGGATTATGAAGCTCCCTCAGGGAGCCTTTTTCTATTATATGCTGTTTTTATTATTTTATTCCATCTATTTAAAACTTCAGCAGTTTCTGAAGCAATATATTTTTATCATACAAAAATGTCAGGATCTGGCTGCTCTCGATCATATCAAAGCACTGCTTTCCGACAGTGCTGGTATAGACGAGTGTCAGGATCAGGAACCCGAGCCACACAATTAAGAGCGCTATAAAGATGCCCAGCAGTGCCCCCGCAAAACGGTTCAGGAGTCCTACAACCGGGAGTTCCCCGATGATATCCACCGCGGCCATCAACGCTTTTACGATGATGACGGCAAGCAGAAATGTAACCAGAAATGATATGATTTTGATTACCATTCTGGAGATATAGGATGCTACATATTCCGGGAAACTGGCCACGCTCAGTTCATTATAAATGGCTGAATTATTATTTTCCAGAATTGTATTCTTCATAAAAGTGGGGAGCGTGGATTCTTCAATCATCTTAATCTGGATGTCCTTCGGAATCTCCCCTATGACTTTCAGGACATCCTGCGCCGTGATCCCCAGACGGTCCCAGTCCAGGTCATTCAAACCGGCCAGCTGATCATCGCTTAAGCCTGCCAGCGGTGTCCCGCTTAAATCAACCTTTGCCAGCTCCTGAGTGGAAATCTCCGGCATAAAGGCTTCTATACATTTAGTCTCTATCATATCGTCGATCGGTGTATACTTTGTCAGTGCCTGTGCCACATAGGGGTTCAGCACGATCATAAGCACAATCGTAAGCACAGTAGAAAGGAGAGAGAGCCCTATCCGGAAAAAGCCCCTCACGAATCCAACTACTATGCAGATCAGAAATATCACTCCTACAATTATTAATAACCAGTTATTCATATTTTCTCCTATTTCGTCAAATAAACTATTCTCAGTTCATTGGCGCTTATCACCAGGTATCTGTTCACCCCTCTGGAAGGAATGACTTCCAGCGCTTCTGCCTTCAGGTCCCCTTTGAATCTCAGGACACCATTTTTCGTAATGATGCAGCATTTGGAACCGGCAAACATGATAATCTCATCTTTTACCATTTTTATATTGCTGTATTCTCCGGTAAACGCCTTGTTCATGATCTGTTTGCCGGACTTGTTGTAAAGCCGGGCCTCGTATCCTGATTTTCCTTTATTGAGGAGGACGAAGCCGATATATTTATCCGTGTGGAACACACTTTTAATTTCCTGATTCAGTTTTACTTCCTTTTTCTTCTGAGGCGCATCTTTGCCTTCATATACGATGAAGGAGCTGTCGCTGACTGCTACGGATGTGGCGTCATCCATAAAGTACACCTCCGGGATAATCTTCCCGTCATATTCTTCCATACTTACCTGATTGTCCGTCTTAGCTTTTCCTGCCTCCCCGAAATTATAGAATGCAACTCTGGACTTGAGTGCACCGTCTTTCGTGAACAAGTAGGATACTGCCAGCGTCGTGCCATCCCGTGACATGTCCAGCGCTAAGGGATAACCTGTGCTGTTAACAGTAACCTGATGTTCCACCAGGATATTTCCCGTGGCATCGTAAGATACAATCATCGGTGAGCTTTCATTTTTCAAAATAACACTTACAATTCCCTGATCCGATACTGACATCTTTTCTATCGGAAGAGTCGTCTCTATCTCACCTTTTAGACCTTCCTCTGTGAATACGAGGATTGAATTCCCGCCGCTGTCCGCGACGGCGAATGTGTTTTCATTTACATCAATGGCAGGATTCTGCATCTGACACGGCTGAATCCACTGTTCTTCGTTCTTTTTGTTAAGGAATACCACTCCGTCCCGACTATAACGGACGATTCCGTCTGCAAACTGGGCATATCTGTTCGTATCGGATGTCTCATCCTCATAATTCGCCGCCTCACGGACTTTCGTGTAAGACTGGTTTTTTACGAGCAGATATGTACCGCCTATTATCATAATTGCCAGAATAATCGTGATGCCCCACTTTTTAGCCCTGGCCCGCTTTCGCTTTCTGGCTGCTTTTTTTAGCTTCTCCAAATTCGCAGGCTCGGCGAGCTTTATATTTGGATTTTTCTTTTGCTTCATCTTGTTCCCCTTATTGCCGTCAATTCGTCTTATCCAAGGATTATACCATAAATACTAAACTCGTTAAGCACCTCGTTAAGTATTTAGGTATGCATTTACACTAAGCTCGGCAAAACCTCGCTAAGTATTAATAGTATACCATGTACACTAGATTCAAAAGGACCTCATCAAGTGTTCAGGTATGCATTTACACTAAGCTCGGCAAAACCTCGCTAAGTGTAAATAGTATATCATAAATACTAAACTCGTGAAAGACTCATGAAGAATTTAAGGATATGTTAAGGATTATGGCAGGACCAGCTTCTGTCCCACATAGATCAGGTTGCCGTTGGTCAGCCCGTTCATTTTGCATATTGCATCCACATGGCTGATATCGCCATACATCTTCTTGCTTATAATAGCCAGTGTGTCACCCTGCTCGACGATATAGACACCGTCGCTTCCATTTGCCCCCGCCTCTTTCGAATCCTCTTTGCCGGAATCTGCGTCCTGGGAGTCTGCATTTCCGGCATCGGCATTCTTATTATCGGCGGCATCCGGCTTGTCCACATCCTGCGCGCCGGCATCACCGGCTGATCCATCCGGGACGTTCTTGTCCTCCTCTTCGGCGGCCTGTCCACTGTCACCCTCTCCTATCTGCTTACCGGCGGCTTCCCCCGTAACGGCAGTTACAGATCCATTTGTCTCCTTCGCCTCTACCGACTGTGTATCGGCCGGTGAGTTGTTCGTTATCTTGTTCAGGGCCGTCTGTACGGATTTCATTTTATCAAAGTTGTTCAGAGTCGTAACCCCCATAATGATCACAATCAGTACAAGGCACGCACTGACTGCATACATCAGACGGTTTGTCCTTTTATGCTGCTGTTGTTCCTCGCGGGTTCTAACCAGACTGCGAAAGTCCTTTGCAGCACGATCTTCCACAGTTTCCGAGGGACTCACCCCATTCTTCTTTCTAGTCGAGATCATATAGTTCTGCATGCAAGGGTTCTTTTCATAATATGTATAGTGCCCGCCTATCTCCATCAGGTCATTAAACTTCTGGACGTAGTATACCTCGTCCTTCTCCACGGGATCCTTCATGATCAGGACCGTATTTTTTTTCGGGAACGATTTTTTATGCAGCTTCACCATATTGTGCTCCGGCGATAAAGGTACCCCCGAATGGGCAACAAACCATCCCAGCATCTCCCCATCCTCGAAGTACTGCTTGCAATCCTCGTACGCTTTCTTCCATGTATCATCATCAATCTCGTAATCATTGCCCGACACTTTCAACTCGTGCATCTGGATCGCTCCATATATGTATACATACTCCTCCTCATCCGATTTCTGCATATCTCCTATAAGAAATGCTCCTATTGGGTTCTCCCCCGCTTTTTCGCACAACTGGGCGAAAAATGTATCTACATAATCTTCTACATAAATCTTCGGGCTGTCACTAACATTCCCGATCTGACGCACATTTTTAGGAATTTGTCTCTCCATAACACTCACCTCTGAATAAAATTTTTCTAAAGCATAGCATAACGAAAAGGCTGAATTTATCGGTTGATGTCAGGTGAGTTCGACAAAAATACCGCATAGGGGTCAGACCCTTTTGCAGTCCATTTTCAGAATATTCTCAATTTTTCTCTCAGAAATTCCCGTTTCCCGTTTGCATGTCCTTAAAAAGTCCTCTTTTAACTGCCCAATTGTTAATATTGTCTGAACCTCTTCAATCCGGTGATCAAACATGTATTTTTCTACAAGAATCTTAACACGTTCATAGTTGTGAATGCATTCATCTTCAACGGTGTCGAGAAATGACTTCTGCTCGAACAGTCGGTGAAAATGCCAGAACTCTTCTGAAGTCTGAAAGCGTGTCCCTATTCTCTCATATGAAGTCTCTCCTATTAATTCTGAAGTGCCTGCAAAATACTCCTGTGCACTGCTGAATTCGTAGTCAAAAGACTCTCTTACAAGACCGATTTTGACCGGATTGTTATGGATATATCTCAGGCAGCACCAGTAATATTCCTCTGTATCCACGCAGTCACTATAGTAACGGCCCTGAAACACGTGTCCTGTCCTGTCGTATTTGGCATTATACAGTTCTGCATATGTCGAATTTAAATGCTGCATAAATTTAGGCAGTATGATTTTGCTTGTTTTAATTTGTTTTTGTGAATCATGGTCCCGAAACGGAACGGATATCCTGGCAGGCATTTTGCTTCGTCAGGTTCATATACTGCAAAAACTGAACTGTGAAAGTTCACGAATCTAAAGAAATGCAGCAATAGATATTAAGAGAATATCATATTTTTCTTAATTTTGCTATAGAAAAATTGAAACCAGTTACCCCTGGTGTTATGATAATGTTACTGTTAATATAAAAAATCAGAGGTGACATTTATGTTGTTTAAAAATAAATTACTCACAAATCTGCGGCGGGAAGCATCCGAAAAAAGGGAGGACCTCCGTAGGGACTGGGGAGAAGATTTTTACGAATGTATCCGGGATATCGCAGAACACCCTGTTGTGCTCCGTATGAAACTATATCCGCATCACGGGCGCACGAATTGCTACCAGCATTGTCTGCATGTTGCTTACTATAACTATGTATGGTGCCGCTTTTTTCATCTGGATGCAGACTCCGCCGCCCGCGGCGGTATGCTCCATGATTTGTTCCTATATGACTGGCACACACATACCGCCAGAACCGGGGACCATTTCCACGGAATGACGCATCCGGCCTGCGCTTATAAGAATGCCAGAAAGTTCTTCAAACTGAACCGGGTTGAAGAAGATATCATAAGGAAGCACATGTGGCCGGTCACACTTTTCCACTTCCCTCGCACAAAAGAGGGCTGGATTGCCACATTAACCGATAAGTACTGTGGAACTTTGGAAACAAGCCAGCGATAGTACATTAACCAAAAAGACAGTATCCCAGCTTAATAGTTGAGATACTGTCTTTCTAAATTGTCAGTATATTCTGAATACGGACCGCAAAAGGGTCTGACCCCTTTGAGCTATAAGAAACTTTTTACTTTCTCATAGATTGAATCTGCATCTAATCCATACTTTTTAACCAATTCTACTGCAGGTCCTGATTCTCCGTAAGTGTCATTGATTCCGATCTTCATAACCTGTGTCGGAGCCTTTGCAGAAAGCACATCGCATACTGCGCTTCCGAGCCCGCCAATGATGGAGTGTTCTTCAACTGTAACGACTTTCCCTGTCTCTTTTGCTGCTGCAACTACTAATTCTTCATCGAGAGGCTTAATTGTATGAATATTAATAACTTTCGCGTCTACTCCGTCAGCTGCAAGTTTTTCTGCCGCTTCCAGACAATTTGCTACCGGAAGTCCTGTAGCGATAATAGTAATGTCTTTTCCTTCGCGGAGTACAACACCTTTGCCAAGCTCGAATTTGTATTCCGGCTTATCATTGATAACCGGCACTGCAAGTCTTCCAAAACGCATGTATACAGGTCCTGCGTGCTCGTAAGCTGCCTGTACGGCTGCCTTTGCCTCAATATCATCGGAAGGATTGATTACAACCATACCAGGGATGGTTCTCATCAGGGCAATGTCTTCATTACACTGGTGTGTTGCACCGTCCTCACCTACAGAGATTCCTGCATGTGTGGCACCGATTTTCACGTTCAGCTTCGGGTATCCGATGGAGTTACGTACCTGCTCGAAAGCACGGCCTGCCGCAAACATTGCAAATGAACTTGCAAACGGTACTTTTCCGGCTGCCGCGAGTCCCGCTGCCACGCCCATCATATTGCACTCAGCGATGCCGCAGTCGATATGTCTTTCCGGAAATGCTTTCTTGAATACACCTGTCTTTGTAGCTGCTGCAAGATCGGCATCCAGTACTACAACTTCGTCATGTGCTTTTCCTAATTCGGCTAAAGCATTACCATAGCTTTCTCTTGTTGCAATCTTCTTTACATCTGACATAATGCTTCACCTACTTTCTCTAAATCTTTCATAGCAACTTCATACTGCTCATCATTCGGAGCCGCACCATGCCATGAAGCCTGATTCTCCATATAAGAAACGCCTTTGCCTTTAACAGTCTTTGCAATAATTGCCGTAGGCTGGCCCTTCACAGTCCTAGCTTCTTTAAAAGCAGCATCAATCTGGTCAAAATCATTTCCATCGATATTAATTACATGGAAATTGAATGCCTCAAACTTCTTATCGATCGGATATGGTGAATTAACCTCTGTTATTGCACCGTCAATCTGAAGGTTATTATTATCTACGATCACAACCATGTTGTCCAGTTTCCTGTGTGCGGCAAGCATGGAAGCCTCCCATACCTGTCCCTCCTGGATCTCCCCGTCTCCGAGCAGAGTATAGACTCTGTAGTCATCCCCGGACAGTTTTGCTGCAAGTGCCATTCCGACAGCCGCAGAAATTCCCTGTCCCAGAGAACCTGATGACATATCTACACCCGGAATATGCTTCATGTCCGGATGCCCCTGAAGGTAAGAACCTGTATGGCGCAGCGTCTTCAGGTCTTCTACCGGAAAATATCCTCTATTCGCCAATGTGGAATAAAGTCCCGGCGCTGTATGGCCTTTAGACAGTACGAATCTGTCGCGGTCAGCCTTCTTAGGGTCCTTAGGATCGATGTTCATTTCTTCAAAATAAAGGTATGTGAAAATATCTGCTGCAGACAGTGATCCGCCCGGATGTCCGGATTTCGCACTGTGGACTGCTGTCACGATGCCCTTGCGGACTTCGTTGGCAGTTTTCATTAATTCTAACTTGTTCATTGGAATTCCTCCTAAATTTTATGTTTAAAACAGACTTTTTCAGAGGGGTCTGACCCCTTTGAAAATCTTCGAAATTATTCGCCGAATACCGCCTTATAATCTGCCTGGAATTTTGCGATTCCTGCATCTGTCAGCGGATGGTGTGTCATCTGCTCGATTACGTTGTAAGGTACTGTTGCGATATCAGCCCCTGCAAGTGCACAGTCTGTTACGTGAATCGGGTTACGAACGCTTGCTGCGATGATTTCTGTCTCAAGCCCTGCTACTGCGAAAATCTCTGCGATCTCTGCAATCAGGTCTGTTCCGCGAACGGAGATGTCGTCCAGACGTCCCAGGAATGGTGATACATATGTTGCGCCTGCTCTTGCTGCAAGAAGTGCCTGGTTTGCAGAGAAGATCAGTGTTACATTTGTCTTGATTCCCTCAGCTGTAAGGGCTTTGCATGCTTTTAACCCTTCTACTGTCATAGGAATCTTAACTACCATGTTAGGGTGGATTTTCGCAATTTCTCTTCCCTCTGCGATCATTCCTTCTGCATCCGTTGTTGTAGCCTTTACTTCACCGCTGATCGGTCCGTCTACGATAGAAGCAATCTCTGCGATGACTTCTTCAAAAACACGTCCTTCTTTTGCAATCAGTGACGGATTTGTTGTAACTCCGCAGATCACTCCCATGTCATTTGCTTTCTTAATATCCTCTACTTTGGCTGTGTCGATAAAAAATTTCATTGTTCGTTCCTCCTTGAACTAGAATCCCTTTGTTTTCTATCCTTGATTATAGTCGTTGTAGTGAAGACGGTCAATAGGACGAAAAATTATTAATAATTTTATCCTATTAATATTTTCAAATTATTAGTCAAGAAACATGAAAAACTTTTCTCAACAATTGCAGTAATACGATATAACTCCTCCATTTTTCGGCTTATCCATTGTTCCAAAATTCATCCTAGCGCAGGATTATTAATAATAATTTTATACAATAAATTAATTTTTCTTTTTTCTGGTCCTTGGATAGGATGTGGTCCCTCTCGAGACAAGTCTCGGTTCATACTCAACATGGTAGATGCTGACAGGCTCCATTTCTGAATACTGCCTGTCCCTCGTCTTAATCTTTTTCATGATAATATCACAGGCATCGCGGCCCTTATATATCACGAAATGTTCGATCGTTGTCAGGGATATTTTCTGCATTTTTGCGAAAAGGGTATTATCACATCCCATCACGGACATGTCACCCGGAACTCTGTATTTCTCATCATAGAGGGCATCCAGAATTCCAAATGCAATCATATCATTCAGCCCTACAATTGCTGTCAGCTCCTTATCCTCCGCCAAAAGCTCCTTCGTCAGATCGTAGCCAATCCGGTATTCAGAATCAATCCCCGGAATATCCCGGTCGATCTCTTCGTTTGCCGCCTTAATCACCACATTGTCACCGAGTCCGGCTTCCTTAAATTCTTTCAAAAAACCTTCCACCCTCTTGGAACGCTGTTTCTGACGCACAGTCAGAGGTGGAGCGATATAGGCCACATGCCTGTGCCCCAGATCCAGCAGGTGGCGCGCCATAATACGTCCAAGCTTCGAGTTGTCCAGCTCCACGGCATCTACATCAAGCTTCTCATTCTGGTTATTAATTACCGTGAACGGAATCTTTCGCGACAGCTCCTCCACAACGGGCATAAAACAACGGCTGGGATTGCACGTGTAAATGACCCCCTGGGGATTCAGGGAAGGCATCATTTTCAGATACCGTTCCTCCAGTTCTAGATTTCTCTGTGTATTGCAGACAAACAGACCGAACCCCTGCTCTGTAGCCCGGGATTCAATACCCTGGAGAAGCATTACATAATACGGGTTCGTCAGGTTCGGGCAAAATACAACGAGAAGCTTTTCCCGCTTATTTTCCTTTTGCTTTTTCCGCTTCGGCAGTTCATAGCCCAGTTCCTTTGCCGCAGCCTCCACCTTCCGGATTACGTCCTTCGAAAAGGAAACATTATACTTCTTATTCAGCACCATAGAAACTGTCGCCTGAGAAACCCCGGCCTTTCGCGCCACATCCGAAGATGTTACTTTTTTCTTATACATCATCCCACATCCTTAAGTTCTGGTACATGCACAGTTTACCGTTCGGGCATTATGAAGCCCCTGCCTACAACTGGGTTCTGCCTTCCAGGGCCCTCAAAAGAGTTACTTCATCAATATATTCCAGATCTCCCCCGACCGGCACCCCACTGGCAATCCGGCTTACCTTGATACCTGTAGGCTTGATCAGCTTGCTGATATACATCGCCGTCGTCTCCCCTTCCAGACTGGAATTTGTGGCAATGATCACCTCGTCCACATCACCCTGGAGGCGCTCCATCAGCTCTTTCAGCCGGATGTCTCCGGGTCCGATTCCCAGCATCGGGGAAATCGCGCCGTGCAGCACATGATAGACGCCGTTATATTTCCCGGTCTTCTCATAGGCCGCCAGATCTCTCGGCGTCTCAACCACCATAATCGTCTTCTGGTCTCTGTCCGGGTTATTACAGATCGGACAAAGTTCCCTGTCCGTCAGCGTACAGCACTGGGAACAGTATCTTACATTATTACGTGCATCCAGAAGACACTTCGCAAGATTCTCCACCTGCTCCTTTGGCATATTAATAATATGAAAGGCAAGCCTCTGCGCAGACTTCGCCCCGATCCCGGGAAGCCTCGAAAACTCCTCGATCAGCCTGCTGATTTGATTACTATAATAATCCATCTGGTATTCACTCCTGTTTTCTCTTTATGTTCCAAAAAGCAAATTCACTCAAAAGGGTCAGACCCTTCTGCAAAGGGGTCTGACCCTTTTGAGCTCCGTTGTCAGAATATTTAGAACATTCCAGGCATTCCGCCGCCCATTCCGCCTGTCAGCTTATTCATTGCCGCCCCGGATACTTCGTCAACCTGGCGCAGTGCTTCGTTCGTCGCCGCCACGATCAGGTCTTCCAGCATCTCGATATCTTCGGGATCAACAACTTCTTCCTGAAGTTTCACCTTTAAGACCTCACGCTTACCGGAAATCGTCACCTCGACTGCACCGCCGCCTGCTGTTGCCGTAAATTCTTTTGTCTCAAGCTCTTTTGCCTGTTCTTCCATCTGGCGCTGCATCTTCTGCGCCTGTTTCATCAGATTTGCCATGTTGCCAGGCATTCCGCCGCCTGGAAATCCGCCTCTTTTTGCCATGATTTAATCCTCCACTATAATTTCCATATTAATTTTCTTCTCAATGTCCACAAATGTATCTTCAAAGTGGCGTCCCTCTTCCACATGCCGGACTTCCACTTCAACCTTTTTCCCGATCCGGTTCTCAATCAGACTTTCCAGTTCCTGCCGGTGGTCTTCCCTGCCGACAACCTCCGCCTCCATTGCTCCGGGCATGACGATCATCAGCCGGTTATCCCCGCCGAGGCTTAACCTTGCCTTCTTTAGGAATGTCCGGATCATCCCGGATGCCTCATCTGCAATGGGTCTGAAGTTCTTCACAACCTCTTTCACATCATCCGGTATAGCATTCGGAAGCTCCGGTTTCGGGGCCGTTTTTCCCGGTGCCGCAGCATTGTCGCCGTTTACATAAACCACCTTTTCCTGCACGGCCGACGCAGGAATTCCCTGCTCCAGCTTCTCTTCAACTGCACGTATGCGGTCCAGAAGACTGTCCTGATCCACCTCCATCGCCGGAGTACACAGCTTAATCAGTGCCACCTCCAGAAGAACTCTCTTCTGCGAAGCGTACTTGAGCTGCCCTGATAGCTCAGAAAAAATACGGATATACCGAAGCAGCATGTCGGTCTCGATCATCCCAGCCTCTTCTTTCAGCTGCTGCATATTCTCCGTAGATACATCCAACACATCCTCTATATTATCAGAAGTTTTCATCAGAAGCAAGTTCCTCAGATACCATGTGAAATCAACCGAAAGCTGTGTCAGTTCCCTTCCCAGCATCACGAGTTCCTCCACAGTATCCAGTACCTTCGGCACATCACGCCTGATGATATTGCGCAGAAGCTGGCTGAAGACATCCGTATCAACGGCTCCCAGTACTTCCAGTACATGATCATAGGTCAGCTTCTGTCCCATGTAAAAGGCAATACACTGGTCCAAAAGACTCAGCGCATCCCTCATGGAACCGTCCGCCGCCTTGGCCACATAGCGTATAGCCTTATCCTCGACCTCCACCTGCTCCTCGATCATTAATTCCTTCAGTCTGTCAGAAATCGTCTCGATACTGATCCGTCTAAAATCATAATGCTGGCATCGCGACAATATCGTAATCGGTATCTTATGCACCTCCGTTGTAGCCAGTATAAAAATAACATACTCCGGCGGCTCCTCAAGTGTCTTCAAAAGCGCATTAAAAGCACCTATGGAAAGCATATGCACCTCGTCAATAATATAGACTTTATACTTCCCTTCCGTCGGCCGGTATGCTACTTCATCACGAATCTCACGGATATTGTCCACACCGTTGTTGGATGCGGCATCGATCTCGATCACGTTCATGGACGTTCCCGCAGCAATAGACCTGCACATCGCACACTCCCCGCAGGGGCTGCCGTCCACCGGATGTTCACAGTTCACCGCCCTGGCAAATATCTTCGCCACCGTAGTTTTCCCGGTCCCCCGGGTCCCACAGAACAGGTAAGCATGCCCGATACGGTCTGCCTTGATCTGATTCTGCAGTGTTGTAATAATATGGTCCTGCCCTTTTACGTCTGAAAACTCAGTCGGGCGGAACTTTCTGTATAATGCCGTATACGACATGAATCACACCTCTGTTCTCTTATTTCACTCTATTGTATTTTATCGCCAAAACTGATGCCCGTAAGCCTTGCCTCTTTGATAAGGCTGCATTCGGGATCAACAAATTTCAGCTTTCCGGCTACATCCTGAAGCGGCACCTTCGTTGTCTCACCATTTCTCATAGCAACCATATATCCAAAATCCTCATTTAAAATCAGTTCTGCAGCTGCAGCACCCACCCTCGTGGAAAATACCCTGTCGTAAGGACATGGGGAACCACCTCTCTGCGTATGTCCCGGAACCGTAATGCGGACCTCTTTATCTGTCTTCTTCTGAATCTGCTCGGACAGTTCATAGGCAATCGAAGGATACTTCCTTTTCTCTAATTTTTCTTTATATTCCTTCTTCTTCAGTTTCGCGTCTTCCTTGGAAATAGCCCCCTCTGCAACCGCAAGTATGGTAAACGGCTTTCCGGCCTCGCTCCGCTTCTGGATCACATCGGCAATAACATCTATATCATAAGGAATCTCAGGAAGCAGTATAATATCGGCCCCTCCTGCGATCCCCGCATGGAGCGTGACATGGCCGACCTTGTGTCCCATAACTTCTATAATAAATACACGGCTGTGTGAAGTTGCTGTCGTGTGGATCCTGTCAATCGTATCTGTAGCAATATCCACAGCGCTCTGGAATCCGAAAGTCATATCTGTTCCCCAGAGGTCATTGTCAATTGTCTTCGGGAGCGTAATCACATTCAATCCTTCCTCCCTCAGAAGGTTCGCTGTCTTATGCGTACCATTGCCGCCTAAAATCACCAGGCAATTCAGGCTCAGCTTATGGTATGTATGCTTCATCGCAGCAACCTTGTCCAGCCCGTTCTCATCCGGCACCCGCATCAGCTTGAACGGCTGTCTGGATGTCCCCAGGATTGTACCGCCCCTGGTCAGTATCCCTGAGAAATCTTTGGATGTCAGCATCTCAAAATTCGCATAAATCAATCCTTTATATCCATCTTTAAAACCATATATTTCTACATCCTTACGTTTAGAACAAACGCCTTTTACAACACCCCGCATAGCCGCATTCAGTGCCTGGCAGTCCCCGCCGCTTGTCAGCATCCCGATTCTCAACATAATACAAATCCTCCTTTTTCAAAGTTCCCTGCATATACCCCTGTCTGTATGCCCGCAGGAAAAATCAACAGCGAAAAGCTTCACTGTAAAGTGAAGCCTCTTCTTACTTTTATAATTATACCCCATTTCAGACACTGTAACAAGAAAATCTTAATATCCGAAACTGACAGTTCAAAGTACTGTTTCCGCCCTCATTTTCCCGGAAATGCTTTCTTTTTATAAATATATTATCATTTTACTTTCCAAAAGTACATTTTCACCATCTTTTTGCACAATTGTATTGTAATTCAGCTCAAAAACTTGTACAATATCAACAAGGAATTATGAAAGAGAGGACTTATTATGAAACAGAACAACATGTTAGCAATGATCTTAGCTGGCGGCCGTGGTTCTCGCCTGCATGAACTGACGAATAAAGTAGCTAAGCCAGCCGTTTCATATGGCGGAAAATACCGAATCGTCGATTTCCCGTTAAGTAACTGTGCAAACAGCGGTATCGATGTCGTCGGAGTACTGACCCAGTACGAATCCATTTTACTCAATAGTTATGTGGCGGCAGGGCGCCGCTGGGGTCTGGATGCCCAGAACAGCGGGGTATATGTACTGCCGCCGCGCGAAAAGGCAGACGCCAATCTGGACGTTTACCGCGGAACAGCAGACGCAATTTCCCAGAATATAGACTTTATCGATTCATTTTCACCGGAATATGTCCTGATCCTCTCAGGTGACCACATTTATAAGATGAATTATGCAAAGATGCTGGCATATCACAAAGAATGTCAGGCAGATGCAACCATCGCCGTCATCGAAGTACCGATGAAGGAGGCGAGCCGTTTCGGTATTATGAATACCGATGAGGAGGGGCGCATCGTAGAATTCGAAGAGAAACCGCCACAGCCGAAGAGCAATCTTGCATCTATGGGAATCTACATATTCAACTGGAAGCTGCTCCGCAAGATGCTGCTGGCAGATATGAAGGATACGGAATCAAACCATGATTTTGGAAAGGACATCATCCCGACTCTCTTAAATGATGACAAGAGGCTGTACGCCTATAAATACAAGGGCTACTGGAAAGACGTCGGAACCATCGACTCTCTCTGGGAAGCCAATATGGACCTTCTCAACAAGAACAACGAACTTGACTTAAACGACCCGAGCTGGAAGATTTACACAGAAGACGGCTATACCCTGCCTCATTATGTAGGCGCTGAAGCAGATATTAAGAATGCATTCATCACACAAGGCTGCATTGTCAACGGAGAGGTTAAGAATTCTGTTTTATTCACTGGCGTAAAAGTTGGGGCAGGAGCCAAAATCATCGACAGTGTACTGATGCCGGGCGTTGTAGTTGAAGAGGGCGCACAGATAACACGCGCACTCGTTGCCGACGGAATCAAGATCGGCAAAAACGCTGTCGTGGGCAGTGCGGACAGTGAGCATATCGAACTGGTTGCGAAACATGTAAAGGGGGCAGAATAGTATGAATAACGCATTTGGAATAGTTAATCCTTCCGGAAACCACATATGGGTAGAGGGTCTTCAGACGTACCGCAGTATCGGGGCATTTTCTTTCCTTGGAAGATACCGCGTCATTGACTTCCCGATCTCCAATATGAGCAACAGCGGCATCGACCAGATACAGGTTTATTTAAGAAACAAGCCCCGCTCACTCGTAGACCACCTCGGAACAGGAAGACATTACAATATCAATTCAAAGCGGGGAAAACTGCGCGTGCTCTTTTCTGAAAGCAGTTCAGAAAATGATATTTATAATACAGATATTGCTGCATTTATGGAGAACATCGAGTGCATCGAGAGAGTACAGTATCCATATGTAGTCATCGTACCGGGCTATATGGTATATACCCAGAACTTCGATCACCTTGTACAGACACACATTGATTCAGGCGCGGATATCACCTTGCTTTACCACTCAACAGATAATGCGAAGGAAAACTTCCTCAACTGTGACCTTCTGAACCTGAACCGCCAAAAGGGTGTCCTTTCCATCGAGAAGAACCGGGGGACCGCAAAAAACAGAAACATTTTCATGGACACTTATGTAATGAAGAAAGAGTTATTTATCGAGCTAATACATAAGGCAAAGAATCTTTCCTCTATGTACAGACTTGCCCAGATCGTGAATAACCAGTGCGGCGAACTCGATATACGTGCCGTACCCCACCGTGGATTTTTTGCTTCCATCACGGATTTCAAAAGCTACTATGAAGCAAACCTTTCACTAATTGACTTTAAATATGCATCAACACTATTTGATGATGAATGGCCGATCTACACACGGACAAATGACTCCTGCCCAACACAGTATTATGATACAGCAGACGTAAGGTCTTCCGTTGTATCCAATGGATGCTTAATCGAAGGCACCATTGAAAATTCTGTCATTGGACGCGGATGTAACGTTCACAAGGGCGCCGTTGTCAAAAACAGTATCCTCATGCCGGGTGCAATTATCGGGAAAGATGTACATGTTGAGAATCAGGTTGTGGATAAAGGAGCTCATGTTCTGCATGCAAAAGAAGTCATAGCTTCTCCAGAAAAACCAGGTTATATCAGGCGGGGGGATACCCTCTAAGGGAATCTTTGAAGACGATATGTAATTTTACTGGCTGCACGAGCGCAGTGAGAACGGGGCGGAAAGCGCTCCCGCGGGTGGCCGGCAGGTCATTTATAAAGACAGGTCGTTTGCTAACTAACAGTAAAGAGTAAAAGGCGGAATCGCAGGGTATCATCAGCATTCGACGCCTAAGCTGATGCTTAGACGCCTCAGGCTGATTTGGAAATTGATTCGGAATCAATTTCCAACCCTGTGATTCGGCCTTTTTCTCTAACTGTTAGTAAGCGCACTTGATGCCTTTATATATGACCTGCCGGCCACCTGCGGGAGCATTTTCCGCCCCATTCTCACTGCTGGGTGCTTCCGGATTTTTACGGGAATCGTCCTCTGGGTAGTGGATTCTACAATTATTTCTTAACAGGCAACTTGAAGTGAAGTTACTCCGCTGATCATTTCCTTTGGAAGTTCTTGTTCTTTTATTGGGGTTCCGTCTGTGAAGATGATCATTGTTGTTGTGGGTTTTCCGAGCTGGCGGATTTTTTGTATGTCTGCTTTTACGAGGATGTCGCCTTGTTTTACGTTGTCGCCCTGATGGGCGTGGATCTCGAAGCCCTGGCCTTCTAAGGCTACGGTGTCGATTCCTATGTGGATCAGAACTTCGCGGCCGTCCGGACTCTGGATTCCGAATGCGTGACCGGTCGGGTAGGCGGCGGCTATTGTTCCTGAGAAGGGGGCCCTTATGGTGCCGTCAGTGATATCTATGGCAAAACCGTCCCCGAGCAGTTTCTGTGCAAATGTTTCGTCTGCTACGTCTTTAAGGAGTACTGTTTTTCCTGTTGCGGGCGCTGTAAATACCTCTTCATCCGGCACCAGTGCTTCTTTTGGTATTGCAAACAGGCAGGTCAGGATAAAGCATAGCGCGACGCAGAATACAGAAATCAGGAAGTAGAACAATATCTGGTGCCCGTTGTAAATATACATCAGGTAGGATGGCAGTACGGCCAGTCCGTAGGAATTCGACTGTATGCTGAAGATAGATAAAAGGGCCGCCCCTGTACCTGATGTCAGCAGCATAACAATGAGTGGTTTTAAGTTAAAACGCAGCTGGATACCAAACAGTACAGGCTCACTGATACCGAAAAGCTGTGACAGCATTGCTCCTATACTTGTCTGTTTGATTCTCCTTGATTTTGACTTTACTGCAAATGCAAGACAGGTCCCGACGTTTGCAAATCCGTACATGGCACATAATGTGATCAACGGGTTGAACCCTGTGTTGGCAAGCAGAGAAGTCTCTATCATGACATATGTGTGGTGAAGACCTGTAATAACTGCCAGAGGGTAAGTAAATCCTATGATAAACCCGCCAATTCCCATCGGGAGGTGGATGAGGTTCTCGATGATCCCAACCATCCCAAGTTCGATCTGGTGCATCACCGGACCCACGCCCAGCAGCATGACAAGCATGGTGATCAGCATGACAAAAAACGGAGTGAAGATCAGGTCCAGTACATTCGGCATGATCTTACGCAGTTTCTTCTCCAGTTTTGAACCAAACCAACCCGTAAAAATTGCGGTCATGACACTTCCCTGACAGCCTACGAGGGGAATGAATCCGAATGCTTTAATCGCCTCTACTCCGCTGTTTGGGTCTGCCACACTGTATGCGTTGGGCAGGGCAGGTGAAAGGAGCATCAGCCCGATTACAAGGCCAATTACCGGTGTCCCGCCAAAGACCCTGAATGCGGACCACGTGATAATTGCGGGCAGGAATGCGAACGCCGTATCGGTCAGTACGGTGACAAGCGTCTGGATATACGCCGGAATATCCGCGGTCGACGCACCGAACAGCGACAGCACGTTATCATTAAAGATACAGCCTTTCAGGCCGAGGAACAAACCGGTTGCGGCAATCACAGGGATGATCGGCACAAAAATATCCGCAAGCGTACGCATCAGTTTCTTGATTCCTTTTTCATTCTGCTTCACAGCTTCATCCTGTTCCTTTTTGGACAGCGTCTTAAGTCCCAGCGTTTCGATCTGCGCATAGACTTTATTTACAATACCTGTACCCAGAATAATCTGATACTGTCCTGAGGTGAAGAAAACACCCTTAACCTGGTCGATTTTTTCTATTTTTTTATCATCAATCACATCTCTGTCTTTTACCATCAGACGAAGTCTGGTCGCACAATGTGTGGCTGAAACGATATTCTCTTTTCCGACCACTTCCACAATGGCTTTTGCTATATTGAAATATTTATCTGCCATGATATCCTCCCTCTTCTACTCCATCTTCATATCTGTGCAGCTGCTCCTATACATCAATGTCTGGAACGGCGCCAGCACAATACGTTCCTTTTCCTGAATTCCTTTATCATTTGCATCACACCCGGCATTTGTTCTTACATCGAGTGTCTCTTCTGTATTCAGCACGATTTCCCTGATCTGTGAAGGCAGGATTTCTTCCTGTGCCTCCCTCGAAAAATTAAAGTAACATACAATGGACATTTCTTCCGTGCTTCTTCTGTAAGCAATGATATCACCACAGGCCGTTTCAAGCGGCTGGATATCTCCGTAAATCAGACATTCGCTGAAAGCGCTGTCCTGACGCAGTGCAATGATATGGCGGTAAAAATGGAAAATACTCTCAGGATCGTTCCTCTGTTTCTCTGCGTTGATCCGGTCCTGGTCTCCGGTTACCTTAAGCCACGGCTTAATGCTGCTGAATCCGGCGTGCTCCCCTGCTGTCCACGGGAACGGGGTCCTTGCATTATCCCGGCTCCTTAAGTTGATATAATGGAGCGCTTCCTCCTTTGTGCAGCCCTCTTCCATCGCACGGTAGTACTGGTCGATACTGGAAATATCATTGAATTCATCAATACTGTCACGTACAAAATTCTGCATTCCAAGCTCCTGCCCCTGATAAATGAACGGCGTACCCCTCAGGAAGAAATACATTGCACCCAGCGTTTTTACAGCCTTCGCATTTCCTGCCGCCTCCAGCAGATATTTTGTCGTGGCACGGGGCTGGTCGTGGTTTTCAATAAAGTTGGCGCTCCAGCCAGCCTTCTGTATTGCCATCTGGCTCCTCATCAGCCGTTCATTGAGGTCTGCAATCGTCCACGGGACCCTCCTGAACCATTCGCTGCCGCCGGCCACATCGAGGTCCGCATGTTTGAAATCAAATATCATGGAAAAATACCCGTTTTCCCCGATAAAATCTTCCAATTCATCGTATCCGACTCCCGGCGCCTCTGCAACAGTAACGCAGTCATGTTTCTGAAATGTTTTCTCTTTCAGTTCCCGTAGTAATTCACCGATTCCCGGCTGGTTCCTGCTGCCCTTTGTACATTTTGCCAGGCCGTCCGCCCCGTCCGGTTCCAGATTTCGAAACGTCAGGTCCTTCTTGATAAAAGTAATGGCATCAATCCGAAATCCTGCAATGCCAAGCTCAAGCCACTGGTTGACCATCCCATAAAGAGTCTCCCTCACCTCCGGGTTTTCCCAGTTCAGATCCGGCTGTTTTGTGCCAAACGCGTGAAAATAATACTCATCCCTTCCGGATACCTTCTCCCAGACACTTCCCCCGAACACAGAGCGCCAGTTATTCGGCCTTTCTTTCCCCTCTTTAAATATATAAAAGTCATGCCACTTGCTGTCCGGGTCTTTCAGTGCCCTCTGAAACCACTCATGTTCATCTGAAGTATGATTAATCACAAGATCCAGAATAATCTTAATTCCAATTTCCTTTGCGGCGCGGACCAGTTCCCTTAGGTCCTCCATCGTCCCGAATTCCGGCGCAAGGTCAAAGTAATCTGATATATCATACCCATTATCGTCCATCGGCGACCGGAATACCGGACATATCCAGAGCATTGTAACGCCCAGTTCTTTCAAATAATCCAGCCTTGACATAATTCCCGGGATATCCCCAGTACCGTCATCATTGCTGTCACAAAAACTCTTCGGGTAAATCTGATAAACAACCTCACTCTGCCACCATTTCTTTTCCATGTTCCTTCCTCCGTTTCTCTTCCTGATCAGTCAAATACCCCGTAACGAGCTGCGGGGAATCAAACCTCTTTTTACCAGTTCCACATATATCCCGTCTTCCATCGGCTTCCCGCAGATACTGTCCGCAGATGCAAGCAGTTCATCGGCCCCATTTGCCATTGCAATCCCGGTGCCGCAGATCTTCAGCATCTCTATATCATTTCTGCCATCACCGAATGCGAGCGTATCCTGTATCCCAATCCCCAGATATTCACAAAGTCTCACGACTGCTGCGCCTTTCCCTGCTCCGTGTGGGATGATTTCATAATAACCATATTCGTTCCAGCTGCCCTGCTGTGCCAGTTCCGTCCGGCCCGCTCCAAACATTTCCCCGATGCGCCGGTAAACCGGGGGGCTGCACCACAAACAAATCTTATGGATATCCACCTGTCCCGGATGAAACTCTTCTATATTGTCCTGATACATGATCTTCTCATTTTTAAAGAACTTCTCCCTCTGCCGGGACGTAAGCTTTTTACTTTTTTCCAGATTCATTTGGTTCAGAATATCAGCAGCAGCCTGATTCATAAATATCTCATCCCGTCCCTCCAGAACCCCGCCCACACCGTCCGTGCACGGGTCTGTCAGATAGTGAAACACTCCGGCAGCTGCATCTGCATCCAGCGCCGTCTCAAACACAGAAACATCTTTGTGGGATATATAGCTCCCTCCGCCTGTGATGAGATTCTCAATCCCGAGTTCCAGAACATCATCCTGAACCGTCCCCAGGCTGCGCCCCGTACAGATCGCCGCCTCATGTCCTTTTCTTTTCAGCTGCCTGAGAACAAATGGTATGGATTCCGGGATTCCAAGCACCTCGTCCCGGAGCGTTCCATCTATATCAAACACAATTAATTTCCGCATCCACCGCTCTCCTTCCTTGTCTGTAACCATATATTAGCACCTGAAAAAAGGACTTACAATGTCTGTAAGCCCTTTAGGAAACATGTGTGCATCCTGCACTTTGTTTTAATGTATGAAATTATGTTTATCTTCGTAACTGTTCAGGGTCCTGAACAGTTACTCATCCTTCAGAAACTGCTGATATCGGATAAATAAAAGTTCAATCAACAGGAAATATGGGGTCGTGATTTCATATGAAATCCCATATCTTTCCGGCAGCGACAGCGCCTGAATATATAAGTTTTCCCCGCATACGGAAGAAAGCGGGTTCATCTGCATCTTTGTAACGGAAACCGTCTTTATGCCCTTCAGGCGCAGCCGTTTCGCGAGTTCCACCATATGTTCCGCTTCACCCGTCAGTGAGATCAGTATGACCAGGTCTTCCTCTCTGACAAGATTTTCAAAGGCTTCCGCCATATCATGTCCGTGCATATAATAAATCTTTTTGTGCAGCGGCAGAAAAATACGCTGGAACTCTTTTGCCACCCGTGCCTGGGAATATCCGCTTGCATAGATCAGAATACGTCCGGAGCAGTAAATTTTTTCAAAAAAGCTACTGTAATCTGTATTGCGGATATACTCGATCATCTTATGGTAATTCTGGAGCGCTTCCTCCTTAAATGAAAACTCCAGTCCCTCTTCCTGCATCCTCTCAAGCCGGATCACTGAGCGAAGTTCACCGTACCCCGGAAGCTTCAGTTTCTGGGCAAACCTTGTGAGTGCACTTTTGGATACATGGTATGTTTCCGCAAACTCATCTATTGACAGCCGGATACAGTCTTTCGGATGTTTCGCCACACACCCGGCGATGTACTTATCGTTTTCGCTGAAGGTATCGTAGTACCTGTTCAGCAGGTCTTCAATCTTCATGTTCGGCCTCTCTTATATATTCCAGATAATTGAGGAACAGCATGTCCAGCAGCATGTAAAACCCCGACACCAGTTCGTATGAAACCTGACTCTGGATGGTCTGGGTCGCCACATAGAGATTATCCCTGCACATTCTGGAAATCGTATTGTTCTGCAGACGCGTGATGGAAATTGTGTATATCCCTGTCGGAATCACTGCATTGAGAATCTCAATCCCCGCCCTTGTCTCACCGGAAAGGGAAATCACGACAAAAACATCCGTCTTCTGAAATGCTTTTTTCATAAACTCGGTTTCCCCGTAATCAAACAATTCGATCACGCACTTCCCGGCGGACAGGAATATCCGTTTGAATTCCTCCGCCAGCGTCTTCTGTTCATTGCCGGTCCCATAGACGTAAATCGTATCGCTCTCATAGAGCCTTTTACAGATATGGACATAAGAAAACTTATTCAATTCATCAACAAGACTGTGGTAAATGTCACAGACAGCGTCAAAGTCCACGTCCGCTGCCTTTTTGTCCGAACGTTCTTCCTTCAGCGTAAGCTTCAGATCCGAAAAAGATGTCAGCCCGATTTTCCGCAGGATACGCAGCAGTGTAGCTCTGGAAATATGACATTCTGCCGCCACCTGTTCACTGGAAAACTGTGCGAACCTCACCGGTTCGCACAAAATTGTTTCTAAGACAGCTTTATCGTTTTCACTTAGTTTATCGTAGTATTGATTCATCAGCTGAGCGAGTCTCATCTGCTACAAATCTCCCATCTTATCCAGAATCAGATGATAGAATTCTTCATCCGTCCCCTTCTTTTCCAGAGTCTCCAGTATCATACCGTCCTTAAGCAGGATGATTTTCCTGCAGCAGCCCGCCATCTTCGGATCATGCGTTACCATGACTATCGTCTTCCCATACTCCTGATTGATCCGTGTCAGGGCGTCAATCACAATCTTGCCTGACTTGGAATCCAGATTTCCGGTCGGCTCATCAGCCAGGATCAGCTCCGGGTCATTAATCAGGGCACGGCAGATCGCCACCCTCTGTTTCTCTCCTCCCGACAGTTCATATGGCTCTTTATCCAGCAGATGTGCAATCTGGAACTGCTCGGCCAGTTCCTTTGATTTCTCATCCATTACTTCAGACTTTTCCTTGTTCAGAATCATGGGAAGCATAATGTTTTCCCTCACGGAGAGACTGTCCATCAGATAAAAATCCTGAAAGACGAACCCGATCTGTTTTCTCCTGATATCCGCCAGTTCATCTGCATGCAGGCCGTTTGTATCTTTATCCGTGAACTTCAAGGTCCCCGCCGTCTGCTTGTCAATCAGCCCCAGCACCTTCAAAAGTGTCGTCTTGCCGCATCCGGACTTTCCCATAATCCCAAGGAAGTCACCCTCCTCCACATCAAAATTAAGCCCCTTTAATACTTTAATCTCATCCTTTGCACCACTCGGGTTCAGTTTCTGATAATTCCTGATCAGATCATTCACTTCCAGTACTTTTAGTTTTCCCATTCCGCCTGCCTCCATATCATTCTCTTAATCCAAAAATACCACAGTACCCATACACCCACATAAACCAGATAAATAATCCCTCCTGCTATAAGGAAACCCAGAACTTCCTTTGAATCGTATAATCTGGCCCTTACCGTAAGGCCTCCGAAAATAATTCCGCCTAAGGTTCCTACCGCAAGCGGCAGCACTGCAAATATCTTCATCTGCCCTGCCAGAGCCTTTTTCCGGTCATTCTGCCGCATACCCAGTTTTCTCAGGAAGTTATTCTGCCAGTTCAGCTCCCTTGCCTCAGATTCAAACTTCACATAATACTGGAAGAGCCCCATAATCGTCATCAGAATGAGGATAAACAGGTACACCAGTTTTCGGAAAAAGATTTCCGCACCGGTATCAACAATCATCTGCTGCTTCCCATAGAACGGCAGGATCGCACTGTCCCAGTCTCTGTCAAACGCATGTTTATCAGTCAGATAGTCCATATCTTTGAGCATCCCCTCATACTCCTTCTCAGGAACATTCCAGCATATAAGCTGTGTCGGTCCCTCTGTCATATTAGATGGACGGGAGTACGACGGGTACGCTCTCCATTCGTCGATGTCAGCCGCTTCTCTTAAACTCCACTGTTCTTTATTGTAAGTGGAAATCCTCTGGTACTCTTCTTCAAAATACTGGTCATTGAATACGACCAGGTTATCCTCCATTCCCTGATGGAACGTCCCCGTGAGACAGTCTCTCTCCTCACTCTTTATGATACGTTCCGGAAATATTTTCTCATATATCCCTGTATTATAAGACATCAGCGGCTGTCCGATCCTCAGCATTTTATGGATTCTGTTCGTATCCCAGTCAATCGTATGTGCCTTTGCCGACAAATCCTGCTGATACACAACATGGATTTCATCATCTGATAAATCCAGCTTTTCAGGCGTCTTCCCTAAGGCCTCCTTCAGGGCCCGGTAAGTAGATTCTGAAATTGCTATATGCTGCCCCTGCGGCCACTGAACCGGGCGCAAGTACGGCCCCCACTGTTTATTAATCGCGTCAGAGCCGTAGATCGATGTAATCCTGAGCATCGGATAAACAGACGCCTCTGCACCATGCTTCTTAGCAATCGCATCTAAATCCTCCATATCCGCATCATAGGCCGTGCAGACAATGCTGTACGGGAACATCTCCGGTATATTCTGTTTCAGGAGTCCGCCTGCCAGCTGTACCCCAAACATAGATAGTATAAACAGATGCAGCACAGACAGATAAAAAAGATTCCATGTGCTTTTCTGAAACCGGTAATACAACGGACGATTTGCAATCAGATTCCTGTTGTACCTGTCCCTGTGCCTTTCCAACCTGTTCAGGCAGATTGCGGTTCCCCCCTTAATAAGCAGGTAAACTCCGAGTACCGTAAAGATATGTATATACATAGTCTCTGCCCAGCTTCTGGAAAAATAGATGCGGATGCTGACTGCCAGAAGGAGAAGTCCCAAAATCACAAGTATGAGATTGTATTTCTTCCCCCGTTTTTCTTTCTCAACCTGTGTATTCATATTCATAGAACGTGCAAGGTTCAGCACATTTTCCTGATTAAATCCAAGGGACAGGAGCACGATCAAGAGATACCCGAGTATCCCAAGCCCAATCGTCCTTACGCTGATTGCAGATGCCAGATTGACTACGGCCCCATTATTTGTGAGTGAACTCTGCCAGATATCCCTAATGATATAGGATACCGCCCCTCCGAAAAGAATACCTGCCACACCTGATATGAAAGCATTTGCACTGAACACGATTCCAAACATCAGATAAATCGTTCTGCTTCTCATGCCAAGGATGACCAGAAGGCTGTTTGACTTATTCTGGTCTTTGATATAATACCCGATGATCATTGTCATCATCAGAATGCTGCACAGAGCCATGAGAAATCCAGTCTGTTTAAATATCCGCGCAAGCCCGAATCCGAACAGGAAGTCTTCCTCCCCGTGCACCTGTGAGATCAGGCCATACATTGTAAGTATAATATACATAAATGCCGCGGTCAGAAAGCACCCCGATGCAAGAATCATCTGCCCTTTCTTGTTGTAGGAAGCATTCTTTCGGATCATCCGGAAAAACTCCTCAGGGTATCTGCCCGGAAAATAGCGTACCCGCTTCTTTTCTTCCTTCTCGTACCTTTCCCGCGCTTTCATCTCTTCGTATTTGCGGTTCATCTCATCCCGCTCTTCAATCCAGCGGGAGCCCATGTAATCGATGATAACCAAGGCTAAACATACCCCTCCGACAAATATCTGTCCACCCGGGAATATGCTGATGGCAAAAAATGCAAATCCGAAACCGGGAAGAAACTCAAATGTTTTCAGGCTTTTTCCATTTATTAACCAAATACAGCGTATTAAATACAGTAAAATTCCAATTACCGCAAGTATACCAAAACTAAACGGTATTAATGATACCAGATCCTCTTTCCAAATGGATCCGTCTCTGAGTTTGTAAATAAAATCCCACAGACTGTAAAAGCCATCAATCGCCATAATCTTACAAAACAATAGCGAAAAAAGCATCAGAAATCCACAGACTATCCTGAATCTCCTGACTTTACGTTCCACATTCATAGAATCCCTCCTCGTCTCTAAAAACATGATCACGTCACCTACCGCAGCCGGCGATACGACAGTGGGCGTATACTGGTTCCCATGCTGTTTCTCCACTTTTAAGCTACACTCATTTTATCGCTAATACTATTTTTATACAATCCTTATTGTGCGAATGATGCGTTTTCCTGCTTGAATACTATCACTTGCCATTTTAAGACTGAGTAAAGGGAATTCCATATTTTTATACTACTGTTTTATTCTACTTCTTCATCAACACCTGAACCGCTTCTTTCAACGTCAAATCCTCCCCTACATTCCCCGGGAAGATAATATAAGGTATCTGCGGAAATTTACTCTCATCACCGGTCTGCCACACAGGAATTCCCGGCTTAATCTGCCCGAGCACTGTCGCCCGTTTCACACGCAAAGCCTTTGTTCCCACATCGCTCGACGTGATTCCCCCTTTTGCGATCACAAACGCAGGCGTCACATCCAGCCGTCCTACGAGCGACTGAACGGCATCTGATATTTTAACCGAAAGGCGCAAATGGTCTTCCTTATTTCCTGATTCTGCCGTAAACAGCTTTCTGGATGTATAGCAGCAGACAGTCCTGCCCGATCTCACACATTCTTCCTCCATTTTCAGGCATCTTGCAACTTCTGCCTCAAACGCCGCACTATCATTTACCATAGCTACATCGAGCTCGATAAATTCAATTTCTTTTAGTTCCCTTAATAACTCCAGCTGTCTGCTTGTTTTAGCTGTATGTGAGCCGATCACAATAACACCGCCATTTGCAGTTTCCCGCGTCACCATTTCTTCTCTTGTAAGCAGCGGTTTCTCCTGAATCCCCCCAAGTACTCTGACAAAAGCCGCCGCTGTGCGAAACATAAAATTTTTTCCTTTTTCCATTGCCCGGTACAAGGCAATGCAGAACACCTTTATATCGGCATAGTCTACAGCATTCACTATGATTTTCCGGAAGCCGCTGATTTCCAGAAGTTTCTTCTCAATCCCTTCTACGTCAACACTTCGAAGCTCTTCTAACGTGATGCATACAACCGTATCCGCGGTATACATGCCATTCGTCTTTTCTTCCACATACTCAGGCATTGTAAGCGCTGTATAACCGAAGGTTTTATCCTTCGCAAATTCAGTTTCACATACTGGGATCAGTTCATCATCATATTTCGCATAGTGGATATTTCCAATTGTAAACCGGCCGCCTTCTTTAAAAAACGGACACAAAATCTCCCCATCTACTGTATTGCCCGTATATTTTTCATAATCCTCTTTTAATATTTCCGTTTCCAGAGGATAATGCCCACGCAGAGTACTGTCCCCGCGGCTCACAAACAGATACTCCTGCTTTGTCTGTTCCGCGGCATAAGCCACCGCCTCAGCGATTTCATGATGTGCCTTCGTTGTCTGGTCAACGGTAAATCCCCTTGAATTTGTCAGGATAAAAAAGAGGCTGCTCTCTTCCTGAAATGCCTTTAAAATACTTTCTTTTTCCCAGTCTGTGTAAACAGAAACGCCATTTACCGTCTGTACCCCCGTAGGATCATCGTCCAAAACGACTATTTTCTTTTTACTTTTCGCTATTTCTTCCGCCAGCATCTGGTCCACTAAAGACTCCTCGATTTTAGGAAAAGTGTCTAAAATTTCAGTATTCATTTTCATAATTATATTCTCCTCTTTTCTATAAATTTGTTTCCTAAAAGCACAAAAGGCGGGAGTTCCCTCCCGCCGTCAGCTTTGCAGTTACTACACTATACTTATTTCAAATTACCATGCTCATCGTGCATTTCATCATATTTGATGTTATTAGTTCCATTGTAGCCAAGTGGGTTTCTGTATCCAAGAGGATTGATTCCGCATGGATATTTTGTCATAATCTCATCAACCAGTTCACAGTATAAGTCTGCACATCTGCCTACAATCTTGTCACCTTTTTCCTTGCTTGCATTTGTAGGATCACCAATGACACCAGTAGAAAGGTCATCTTTTTCTGGAAGTGCGAAAGTTCCTTCAAAGTGATACAGCATTCCTTCTCCGGCTGCCTGGCCCGGAGCGATTTTCCATTTTGAATCAATCAGTCCGTGAGCTTCGCCCGGCACTGCCAGTTCCATATGTACTTTATCAGGATACAGAGAAAGTGCAACAGAAGTCTCCGCTTCATCCGCATGCCACATATAAGTATCAAGTGTCTTCTTATTGTCTCTGAGGAAGTCATACCATGTACTTCCTACTGTAAAGTAGCCTTCAATACCAGCTTTGTGAACTGCCTCAAACATAGACATCGTCTGTCCGTGGGCAGAAATAATGAGGAACTTATTGTATCCTGCATTTGCAGCACCTCTGATAATATCTGTCAGCAGGCCTACATGAGTCTCAAATGTAAGCGGAATTGTGCCAGGCATTCCCCAGTGATGAGCCGGATGTGATCCATACATTGGGCATGCCAGAATCATAGCTCCTGATTTCTCTGCAACTGCCTCTGCGATTCCCATCGCATTAAAGGAGTCACTTCCACACGGGCAGTGAGGTCCGTGCTGTTCAATTGCACCAATCGGAAGAATCGCAAGGTCACACACTTCCTTTGCATATGCAATATTAACCGCTGCTGAGTTGTCTTGGAACCATAAAGAATCTCTCTTGTTTAATTTGAATTCAGTTTGTTTTGCCATAATAAAATCTCCTTTTTTAATTATTAAATTATTAAGTTATATTCATATATGGGAAAAGATCCCATTCATATGTGATGCCACTAATTTCTGAATATTCTGAATATGGTGTGCAAAAGGGTCAGACCCCTTTGAATTTCTTCATGATATTCTTCGCCATACTTCCCACCATTCCTTGATCTGAACTCATTGGAATGTACAGCACGCCTTTCTCGATCAGTTCACGCGCCATCTGCGGGTTATCGGCAACTGTTCCTACCGCTTTTCCTGCTTTTGTTACTTTTTCAATTATTTTATCAATTGCCTCAAGAAGTTTCGGGTGATTCCTCTGCCCCATAACCTCCCTGCCAAGTGACTGTGACAGGTCCATCGGGCCGATAAATACGACGTCCAGTTCTTCCAGCTTAAGTATCTCATCCAGATTGCTGAGTGATTCCATCGTCTCGCAGTGGATAATCGTAAGCACTTCTTTATTTGCTTTGTCAATATATTCCTGCTTATCCATCGTTCCGTAATTTGCGGCCCTGTGGGTCGGTGCAAATCCTCTGTTTCCCAGTGGCGCATAGCGCCCTGCTTTTACCGCTGTCTCTGCCTGCTCCAGAGTGTCTACATTCGGGGCGTGATAGCCAAGTGCACCAGTGTCCAGCGCCTGCATGATATTCACAGCTGTAGCTTCTCTGACGCGGACAATTGGTACAATTCCCGTTAAATCAGACGCTCTCACCAGATTCGTAATGGTTTCTGGATTATAAGAGACATGTTCGCTGTCGATAACGAAGAACTCCATCCCTGCACTGCCAAGTATTTCGACCATACTCGGGTCCATTGTCTTTACAAATGTCCCAATAACCGGCTGACCGTTTTTCAGTTTCTGTTTTACTCTATTTTCTCTGACCATGAGTCCTGCTCCTCTCATTTTTCTTCCAGCAGTGTATCCCATATGGGGATACCTGCCAGAAACGTTACACCGCGTGTCCTTTAATTTTGAAACGATAAAGTGTGGTGGATGCCGCAATGTAAAGAGTATCCATATCTTTTCCGCCAAATGCACAGTTGCCTGCCTGCTCTGGGATATATACGATTCCCAAATATACCGCGTCCTTATCGAATATATGGATGCCGCCCTGTGCACAGCAATATACATTTTCTTCACTGTCAATTTTCATTCCGTCAGGCAGTCCCACGCCATCACCGATTGTTTCGGCCCAGACCTCCCCGCCTCTCAGTGAACCGTTCGGCTCTACCGCAAATTTCCTGATATGCTTTCTGGGAGAGTCATTCACAAACAAAAACTTCTCATCCTTTGAAAAACATAATCCATTGGGATTTTCAAAATCATCCATAAGCAGCTTCAGTTCTTTTGTATCCGGATTATAGGAAAATACTCCCTGGAAATCCAGTTCCTGTTCTCTTTCAAGTCCTACTCTGGAAGGATTTCTTCCAAAACGCGGGTCAGTGAAAAAAATTGTCCCGTCACTTCGGACTACCACATCATTCGGACTGTTCAATTCCTTCCCCTGATAGTGGGAGGCCAGTATCTCCAGTCCTTTTCCTTCGTTATCCGTCCTGCTGATACAGCTTCTAACGTGTTCACATACAATAATATTGCCCTGTGTATCGTAGGCATTCCCATTGGCCTTAAATGTATTTTCACGAAGCAGCCTTACCCCGTCCTTTTCACTGTAGCGGTATGTCCTGCTCTCCGGAATATCATTAAAAGTCAGTGCCTGTGTCTTCTTGTTCCAAATCGGACCTTCTATAAATGTAAAGTCTTTCCAGACTTCCAAAAGTTCCTGCTCTACGTCTAACACATCAAAAAACTTCTCGTGAAAGCTCTTATATGCCAGCCCCATACCTGTCACACACCTTTCCTGCCGATCAGGCGATTACAACCGGTTCAATATCAAGCAGACGGCAGACTTCCAGCAGTTCTTTCTTATATTTACCGGCTACACCACTGATATGGTTTGAATTAAATACGTCAATAAACTTTTCAATATCAAA
This sequence comes from Faecalicatena orotica, assembly GCF_003149245.1. Taxonomy (GTDB): domain Bacteria; phylum Bacillota; class Clostridia; order Lachnospirales; family Lachnospiraceae; genus Faecalicatena_A; species Faecalicatena_A orotica. Next base: position 142,556 of record NZ_QGDL01000004.1, read on the forward strand.
GTCCGCCTTCATAAATGCTACCGGAAGCTGGTGTACCCCTCTTGCTTTCACAAAAGCATCCAGAATCTCTTTGGACGGTGTCACAAACTCCGTCTCGATAATGAACATCTGATATTTTCCGTCCACCCTGCAAAGTCTGGCCATTGTCATCTCTCCTGCACTGGGGACGGTAAATGTAACAGCTCCGCCGGAAGGCCTGTTGGCTCTTCTGAGCTCGATGTTCTTCATATTCTTGCACCTTTCACAATGGCGTCCTGCATAATATGTACACATAGAACCACAGTTCGGCAGGTAAATCAGCTTTTCTTTATAACCAATATGGCTGACATCCGCAAACATGGTCGGCATACCTCCGGAAATCAGTTTCAAAATTTCCATAGAAAGCGCGCCGTCGGCATCTGCCTCACAGGAAATAGGGAATGGTTCAAAGTCACCGTCAGCATCATATCCGCCGTTTAACAATGCCGTTGAAATACACTGGGGTGCACGGAAATTTGTAAGATCTGGCATACATTTAATGGCCCCGAAATCCAGATGGCGGTCATTAATGATATCCTTTGTAGCCAGATAACAGGCCACCTGATATTTCAGCCTTTCCTCTGTCAGCTTTTCATCATATCTTACTTCACCTACAGACTGAACGAGCCAGTTATATGTAGCATCAATGCGTTCCCCATCAATCGCTTCCGCTCTCCTGATGATTTCTTCATGGTCAATGTGGTCACTGTCAACCTGGAACAGCTTTTTCCACTGCATCGGGTCAAAACTTCCTGTATCAATTCCCAGAGAACGGCCGCCAATGAATCCGAAAATCTTTCCTTTCAGTTTCTCAACCGCTGCCGCCGCCCTGATATAAGGCATCATTTTTGTATCAAAAAGATTTGGGCGTTCTTCTGTAAAATCCTGCTGTATTCTCATATGCCTGTAGCCAATCTGATTTAAAGCCCCGCCTGAACCAAGCAGACCTACCGTACCGTGTGTCCCGGGGTCATCATTGGATAATAAAATCGTCGGCAGTCCCATATTGAGGACTCCTCTTACGACTCCATTAGGCCATGTCCAGCAAGGGATATAAGCGATAAAAACTTCCACACCCTTTTCCTTCAATTCAGCCGTCTGGCGATCGATCTCTTCTGCTGAGCGGGCTGCGATATCAAAGCTGAAGAGTTCCATATCCATCTCGCTAAAATAACTGACAGCCTTTGCCATGCGGACCGCTGTTTTTTCTTCATAGAGTACTTTGTATTCATGCTCTCGTGGGTCACTGAATGTAACCATACCGACTTTTGGTAAACTCATAATCTCTTCCCTGTCCTTCCTGAAATTTATTGAAGCTGCATTAGCTTTTCATACTCCTCATCCGTAACTGTCTTGTATCCCGGTGTAGGGAATGCCTGGAATCCTCTTCCACCGTCTATGAAAATAGACTGTCCATACACAAAATCTGAATCCTCACAAGCCAGGAAAACAGCAAGCCTGCCGCATTCATTCGGACTTCCGATACGTCCGATCGGTGTTCTGGAAAGTACCGTGTTAAATAACTGCGGATCTGATCCCACACGTCTCATCAGCTCGCTCTCGATTGGTCCCGGACACATTGCGTTGACTTTTATGTTATATGGCGTCAGAGCAACTGCCTGTACTTTAGTAAGCTGGCTGACACCGCCTTTACTTGTCGTGTAGCACATCTGGCTGTCCAGTGCAAGGTACGCATTCACAGAAGATACATTTACAATTGCGCCGCTTTCTCCCTGCTTTGCCATCTGCCTTGCAGCAATCTGGCCGCCGAAGAATACACCTTTTAAATTCACGCCCATGATCCGCTCATACTGTTCCTCTGTAATATCGAGATAATGCGTTTTTTTAGAATCATTTGTGCCTGCATTTGCAACAAATATATCTAATCTTCCGAATTTATCAACTGTCTTATCGACAAGCATCTGATTGTCCTCGATAGAAGAAACATCTGCCGGCAGGTACAATACCTCTCCCAGTCTGCTCAATTCCTTCTGGGCGCTGAGACCTTCCTCCTGATTTCTGGAGCAGATCGTAATCTTAGCCCCTTCCTTCAGAAATTCCTCTGCGATCCCGTATCCAATCCCTTTGCTTCCACCGGTAATAATTGCTACTTTATCTTTTAATTTCATAACTGCTGCTCCTTCTATTAACGTAAAATTGTTAAAGGTGCCTTGACATCGCATTCCTTTGCAAGTTCCATCAGTTCCTCATAGGTAGTAACCGGTACCGGAATACCGCTCTCACGCCGTTCCAGCTCCTTACGGTATTCGATCTCACCGGGAAGCAGCATTTCAGCGCCCTCCTGCCACATCGGCGTTGCCTTGAGATTATCCTTGAACAGCTTCATTCTCTCCTGCATCATTTCTTTTGAAATAATCTTAGAAATATCAAGTGCGATGAAAAAGTGTCCTGTCAGGCTTGGATCTTCAGGGTTTGCATACATGCTCTTCATTTCTTTAGAAAAGACACCGCCTGTGATCACTCCTGATAAAATATCCACTACGTAAGACAATCCCAATCCTTTATGTCCGCCCATCGGGAGCAAATATCCATCAAAAGCTTTTTGCGGATCATCTGTCGGCCTGCCTTCCTTATCTGTTGCCCAGTCCATCGGAATTTTCTCTTTTTTCTTAATTGCAAGTGTCAGTTTGCCGCCTGCAACCACGGATAAAGATATATCTAACACAAAAGGAAATTCTGCATAAGTTGGTACCGCGAATGCAATCGGGTTATTGCCCGTTACCGGAACGCTTGCTCCGGGTGCAACGATCAGCGGCTTAACATTGGTCATCGCAATCCCGATCATCCCCTGCTCTGCTGCCATTCTCGCATATAAGGCGCCCGCACCGAAATGATTACTGTTAATCACTCCACATGCGGCAATCCCGGTCTTTCTTGCATTATCAATAGCTCTTTGCATTCCGGCTCTTGCTCCGATGAAGCCCGCCGCTGCATCAGCATCCAGAACTTCCAGATTTTGCTCCCCACGGACTACTTTGATATTCGGGCGTATATTAATTGCGCCGTTTTTCATTCTCTTTACATATGCAGGAATTCTGATAACCCCATGTGAGTCAATTCCCCAATAGTTCGTCTGCACAAGCGCATTTGCATGAAATGCTGCATCATCTTCAGGCATTCCTGCCTTTTCGAAGAGCTGCTGCGCAAACGTAGTCAGTTCTTCCCCATTAACCAAATATGTATTAGCCAACTTAAATTCCTCCTTTTCCCATGTTTACATAGTGAATACCTTTTCTTTCAACTCTTTGTTTTCGTCATATTCAGGTGTTTTTTCCTGCTTTTCTACGTATTATTGTGCGTTTTTTGTGTTGTGTACGTTATTTTTTATTCGCATTAATGAATACGTATTCATTTGACTTGTGTTTATTATATTCCATATTCCCATGATTAGTCAATAAATAAATTATTTTCTTTCGATATTCAGTAGATTTACTCAAATTAAATCTGATTTTTTTGTCTATATTGTCCATCATCTCATTTCTATTCATCATTCAATGCATTTTTCTGTATTCGTATTCACCCTCTTACTTGCTAAGTTTCCAGATATATGTTATTCTTATTTTAAGTATAACAAGACAGGAGGTACAAAAGAGATGAGTACACAAGAACCGGCAGGCAAACAAGCGAATTCCGGCAGAACCAATAATAGAAGCACCCGCAACACCTCTATTGACGTCGCAAAATTAGCAGGGGTATCACAGGCAACTGTCTCCAGGGCTTTTAATCCCTCCTCTAAAATGAGTCCCGAGACCCGCAGGAAGGTTCTTGATGCTGCCGAAGCTTTGAAATATGCACCCGATGCAATCGCAAGAAGCCTGATTTCAAACAGCACCAACATCGTTGCTGTCATTATGCAGAATCCCATGAACCCTTTCTACGCAAAAGCGCTCACCAAATTGTCCATTCAGCTGCGCTCATTCGGAAAGCAGATTCTATATTTTTACCTAGATGATCCCGACAACCTGCATGAGATAATCAATCAGGTTCTTCAGTACAGAGTAGACGGAGTCATTATTACTTCCGTATCCCTGACCAGTAATCTGGCGGATATATGTTTTGATTTCGGCGTCCCCGTTGTCCTCTTCAACCGCCATACCAACAGTCCTCAGGTTCAGGCGGTCTGCTGCGACAATATACAGGCCGGCAGAGACTGTGCAGACTATTTTTTTATGAAGGGATACCGAAAATTCGCATTCATAGGCGGTTACGACAAAGTATCAACCAGCCACGACAGGAAGACCGGATTTTTGGCCAGACTGAAAGAACGTGGGATACAAAATGCCAAGGTTTATCATTCAGAATTTGCTTACGAAGCTGGTCAGGAAGCCTTCCGGCATCTGATCAAAGATATGGGGACTCCCCCGGAAGCCATTTTCTGCGCCAGTGACCTTATCTGTGCCGGTGTTATGGACAGTGCACGTTTTGAATACCACTACCGAATCCCGGAAGATATCGCTATGATTGGTTTTGATGATATCCAACTGGCATCCTACGCCTCCTACAATATGACATCTTTTGTACAGCCAATGGATGAAATGATTGCGAAAATCTGTGAGCTGATCATGGCCCCCGAAAAAAATAATATCCAGCCTAATCTCACCTTGTTCCCTTGTACACTCATTACACGGTCTACTGCTTAGTGTGTCAGGAAGCAAAAAAGGAGCGCTGTTTCACAGATGCAAAACGTCTGTGAAACAGCGCTCCTTTCTCCCTATCCCGCCTACATTCATCAATTAACCGAAATACAGTTCAGTCTGAGGAATCCTAAATCTTTTTCCCTGGTTAATAGGCATCTCTACATAACTCCGAGCGCCTTCGGCAGGGCCAGTGAAATCTGCGGAATATATGTAATCAAAAGCAGCAATATGATCATAACCCCAATCCAGGGCCATATCTTCTTAACTAGCCGGTCAAAGGATATCTCACCCACCTGACTGGCCATGAACAGATTTGCTCCAAGCGGCGGTGTAATGAACCCTATCGAAAGATTCATAACAACGATAATACCAAAATGTACAGGATTTACGCCCAGTAATGTTACAATCGGAAGTAATATCGGTGTTAGAATAATAATAGCTGCATTCGTTTCCATAAATGTTCCAACGATCAGGAGCAGTATATTGATCAGCAGAAGAACCAGAAGCTTGCTGCTTGTCAGACTTAAGATCGCATTTGCAATTGTTGCAGGAACCTGTGAAATTGTCAGAATTCGTCCAAATCCTGTTGAAATCCCAATAATAATCAGTACTGGTGCACACATTAACACAGAGCGGTATACAAGATACACCAAATCAGACAACTTGATTTCTTTATATACAAAAAGACCTATAATTACACCATATACACCTGCAACTGCTGCCGCCTCGGTAGGTGTGAAGATACCGCCGTAAATCCCTCCCAGAATGATAACAGGGATCATAAGTCCCGGGATTGCATCAAGAATAATCTTTCCGACTTCTTTAAAAGTATATCTTCGGCTGTCGCCCTTATAACCGTGCTTTTTCGAATAAATTACAGAGTAGATGATCAATCCGATACCAATCAGAAAGCCCGGTACAATTCCTGCCATAAACAGTCCGCTGATTGAGGCACCTGCAGCCACTGCATACACGACCATACATACACTGGGAGGAATAATAACCCCCACTGTTCCCGCCGTTGCAACAAGGGCACTGGAGTATCCCTTATCGTATCCATGCTGCACCATTGTCGGGATCATAATCAATCCTATAGCTGCAACTGCCGCTGACCCCGTTCCTGCGATCGCAGCAAAAAACAGAGATGTCACAATCGTCACAATTCCCAAGCCTCCTGTAAAGCGTCCGGTAAATACGCTCGCCACATTGATCAGCCTCTTGGATATGCCGCCTTTTCCCATCACCTCACCCGCAAATGTAAAAAGTGGAACTGCCATCAGCGGGAAGGAATTCAGTCCCTGCATCATAGACTGCACAAATGTCTCCATACTAATCGGACTTGCAGCTGCAATTGTCACCAGAGATGACATCCCCAGACTAATACCGATTGGCAATGACATAAGCAAGAACACAACCAAAGAGATAAATAATATTCCTGATATCATATTCTATTCCCCCAATCCTATTTTTTCTTCCATCCCAGCTTCCAGTTCTTCCATTTTATCTTTCACTGCTGGTTCAAAGCAGATTTTATTGTTTTCATAAAAAACACCGTCATAGTTAACAAAACGTTCCAGTGGAGCTTTCCAGTTCATCAGCTTCCATACAATGATCTGAATATTTCTGACAACCATCATAAAGAATCCAAGAGCCCCCGCCAGATACAGGACATTATAGTTCCAGGGCACTGCTGTCAGCTTATCATGATATTTTGCCGCATCCAGACATAGACTGACCACAGCCTTTAGACCATAAGCGGTAAAAATGAAGAAAAGTATATCACAGATCAGAAGCACTACTTTTTGTACCTTTTCTGAGAACTTTCCCGTCAAAAATCCGACACGCACATGACGGCTGTTTCTGGTCAGATAACCAAAGCTTGAAAATGACATCCATACGAAAAATATTCGCGCCACCTCTTCCCCCCATGAAAAACCGCTTTTTAATACAAACCTTAGAAATACCTGAACAGTAACGAGCAGTATCATCATAGAAAAAAATATGACCATCAGAATTGCCTCAAAATTAACATCCATCCAATGTATTAGTTTCTTCATCCTGATTCCTCCATTATTCCTGGCGCTCTGCTTTTACAGCTACCATCAGCATATCGTAAGTCTCTTCTCCACACTGTGACACAATGTCCTGCCTGATTGCCGCATTCATTGTCTCTCCCATTGCTCTTCTGGCCTCGATATCCACTTCATTGATTTGAAAGCCGCTGTCAGCCAGTTTACTGAGCGTCTCCTCCTCTGTTTTGTCAGCAAGCTCCCAATTATAATCAATCGCCTCCCGGGCACAGCTTAAAATAATCTCTCTATCCTCCTCTGAAAGCGAGTTCATAAAGTCTTTATTTGCATACCACAAGAAGTTAGTAAATACATGCTTTGTCAAAGACCAGTAAGTTTGTGCCTCATAAAATTTTTCCGTGTAAAAACTGTTCGTTGCACACTCCTGGCCGTCTAATAATTTCTGCTGCAGAGATGTAAACAGTTCATTCCAACTTACGCTTGTAGTGTTCACCCCCAAAGATTCCCATGCCTTAATCTGAATTGGGTTATACCCCCTGATCTTTAAGCCCTTAAGATCTTCCGCACTGTTGATTGGACGTTTGCTATTCGAGAAATTCCTAAATCCCAGTTCCATATATCCAATCCCTTCCAGATTCATACGGTCTAAAGGTTCCATCATTTTCTTGCCGGCTTCACTTTCAAATACTCGTTTTGCATGATCCGTATCATCAAACATATAAAAACTTTCCCATGCAGCAAATTCAGGTATCGCCTGCGTAAAGTTACTTGTTGTTGAGCCACTCATTTCTATATCTCCCCTGCGGCATTGTTCAAAAGTGTCCTGTACGCTGCCCATCTCGCCTCCGGGAAAGAGTACTATATCAATTCTCCCATCTGATTTCTCTTCCACTAACTCTTCAAATTTTAAGAATGCTTTATGCAGCGGTGTATTTACATTATTATCATGTGCAAGCCTTACTGTTATCACTGCATCTTCTGCTTTTGATGTACCGGCACATCCGCTTAACATCCCAGCTGTAAGCGATATACCAAGCAGTACCGCCACTATTTTTACGGATTTCTTTTTCATAAGGGCATTTCCTCCATCCTGTAAGATAAGAAATAACATAGTCCTTTTCTTATCTTTAACTATAAGTTAATATGAAGCATTTTGTACACTCTTTTTATCTACATTTTCCCATTTAAACGGCTCCTTCCTAAAATAACTATAGTAAATTTGCATACGTATTCTTATTTATGTCTATTTTTCTTTGTATTTGGCTTTTATTTTTTAATATTTTTGTGCTTTATACCCATTTTACTGCACGTTAATCGTGAATACGTATGCATTTGAATTGAATTTATTATATGATTCCCTCATGGTTTTGTCAATTATATTTTTTATTTTGATTATTTTTTGTGGATTTTTCACATATTCCAACCATATTAAGTCATTTCCACCTTTCCTCTTCAGAAGTATTGAACCGCTGTAGTACGTTAGACGAAATACCTTTTTAACTAATTATGTACAAACGATCATTTTCAGTAATTTAAACCAAACCATATGCTCTGATTATCTTTTTTCTTGACAAATCTGTAAAAGAATGGTAGGTTAAATTTAGAGACGTATGAATACGTATTCATTACTGTGTTATGTACCTGTGCAATTATAAAAAGGAGGATTATTATGAATCGAAGAGATGCTTTTACAGCTGCTATGAACCACGAGGATGGTGCGCCGCTGTTTGTTGATTTTGGCAAACACATTGGCTCCCCCCACCTTACAATGTACAAGAAATTAAAAGAATACTTAAATACGCTTGATTTCCCAGAGGAGGAACGTATTATAGACCGTATGGCACAGACCTGCTGTGTAGATGAATGTCTCCTCAAGGAGTTTGATGTGGATTTCCGCTGGCTGACCCCCGACCTCACTGTCGGTTCAGAAGAAGTGGATGACAAACACTATAAGGATATGTGGGGTGTTTTGTTTCAATATACCGGTGATCACTGGGCTATCGTAGGAAGTCCGCTCGCCGATGCCGAGGATGAAGAAGATATTCTTGCGGCACACTATCCTGATCCTCATAATCCAGCTCTTTTTGCCGGTCTTGAAGAAAAAGCAAAAGATCTTTACGAAAATACCGATTATGTTCTTGGCGCTGACGGATTGAAATGTGGTCTTCTGCAGACTGCACTCCAGATGCGGGGATATGAAGATTTTATGTGTGATCTTATGGCCGATGAAGACTTTGCTAATGCCCTCCTTGATAAATTACTGGAAGTTCAAAAGGAAATGTGGACGGAATTTTTGAACAGAGTTGGAAAATATGTACAGCTTGTTTATCTGACGGATGATTATGGGACCCAGGATTCACTGCTGATCTCCCCTGACATATTTAGACAGTACATAAAACCCAGAAATGAAGAACTTATCCGGCATATCAAGAGTCTGGCAGATGTTAAAATTATGTTCCATTGCGATGGTTCTATCCTCCCCATTCTGGATGATATGATTAAGATGGGCGTAGATATTATCAATCCTGTTCAAACTTCAACCGAAAGTATGAAAGATACCGCTATGCTGAAAGAGCGCTTTGGCAGCAGACTTAATTTTCACGGTGCTATCGATGTACAGCAGATTCTTCCTAATGCTTCTATTTCCGAGATTAAAGAAGAAGTTAGGAAGCGGGTACAGGATTTGTGGGCAGGAAAAGGCGGGTATATTTTGGCTCCCTGTCATAACATCGGTCACGATATAGAACCAGAAAAGTTAACTGCTGTATTTGAAGCAGTAAAAGAACTGAGGCGTTCCTGAGAAAAATAGCAAACGCATTTTTCCCGGAGCAGATCAATAGAATTATGATAAAAGGCAGTCAGAGAAATGTATTTTCTCCGGCTGCCTTTTATCATGATTATTCCATAGTAAATTTCTACTCTTTGTGCTAAAATAAAAAAGGTTTCTGTTTAACTTAGAGCTCTGTAAGTCTTATATCTCTATGTTGAACATGATATCTGAGAACTTATATTAAGGAGATGAAACTATGACAGTCATCCGACCCTTTCAGGGCGTGCGGCCCGCAAAAGAACTGGCTTCTTCTATTGCCGCACTGCCTTATGATGTATATAACCGCGAAGAAGCCAAAGAAGTCGTGGAGCAGAACCCTCTGTCCTTTTTAAAGATTGACCGGGCAGAGACACAGTTTCCGGACGATGCAGATATGTATTCCCAGAGCGTCTATGACCGTGCTAGAGACACGCTCGACAGTATGGCTGCTGATGGTTCTTTTATTCAGGATGAGGCAAAATGCTATTATATCTACGCACTTACAATGGGCGGACGCACACAGACCGGACTTGTCGGCTGTGCCTCCATTGATGATTATCTGGAAAACCGGATTAAAAAGCATGAAAATACAAGGGAAGATAAAGAGCTGGACAGAACCCGCCATGTCGATACACTGAGTGCCCAGACAGGGCCCATTTTTCTGGCCTACCACGCAGTTTCTGAACTAAACCAGATACTGGATGCGGTTAAAATGACTCTGCCTCTCTATGATTTTACGAGTGAGGATTCTGTACGCCATCAGGTATGGAAGATCGGAAGTCATGATAATATTGAAAGAATTGCTCATATTTTCGAAGAGGTTGATAATATTTATATAGCAGACGGCCATCACCGTGCCGCCTCGGCGGTAAAGGCTGGGCTGAAGCGCAGGGAAGAGTTCCCGGCATATACAGGGGACGAAGAATTTAACTATTTTCTTTCAGTACTTTTTCCGGCCGAGGAGCTTCATATTTATGACTATAACCGGGTCGTTTCGGATTTAAACGAGTATACGTTCGATGCCTTTCTGGATATGGTCAGAAGCGGATTTGAGGTTTCAGAACCTCAGACAGAAGCTGTGCGGCCATCGCAGAAAGGGGAGATCGGCCTCTACGGAAATGGTTTCTGGTATTCTCTGCATGCGAAGCCATTCCTTTTCTCGGAAGATCCCGTGAACAGTCTGGATGTTTCCATACTGCAAAATGTGGTTCTCGGACCACTGCTTGGCATCCGGGACCCGAAAACAGACAGCCGAATCCGGTTTGTCGGAGGAATCCGGGGACTGGAAGCACTTGCTGAGGCAGTCGATGATGCAGGGGACGGGGCAGCATTTGCCATGTACCCGACTTCGATGGACGAACTGCTGCGAGTAGCGGACGCCGGAAAACTGATGCCGCCCAAATCTACATGGTTTGAACCTAAACTTAGAAGTGGACTGCTGATCCACCGTTTCGAAAGAAGCGAACACTTGGCAACATAAGAAAGGAGATTTTATTAATGGAAAGAAATGACGCATGCTGGTGCGGCAGCGGAAAGAAATATAAAAAATGCCACATGGCTATTGATGAACAGATCACACTACACGCGGAGAAGGGCGAGATCGTCCCGAGCCGCAAGCTGCTTAAAACCCCGTTCCAAATCGAGAAGATTAAAGAAAGTGCAGCGCTCAACACTGCGGTTCTGGACGCTGTGGCTGAACAGATTCATATTGGGATGAGCACGGAAGAGATAGACCGGATCGTCTATGATGTCACGACGAAAAACGGCGGGATTCCTGCACCGCTTCATTACCAGGGCTTCCCGAAGAGTGTGTGTACATCACTCAATAACGAAATCTGCCACGGTATTCCGGATGAGAACATCATTCTGGAAGAAGGAGATATCATCAATGTCGATGTCTCTACCATACTGAACGGATATTTTTCTGATGCATCAAGAATGTTTAAGATGGGGAAAATATCAGAGCGCGCAGAACGCATTATCAAAGTGACGGAAGAGTGTGTGGAACTGGGACTCGCCGCAGCCAAACCGTGGGGGCACTTAGGTGATATCGCCGATGCCATCAACACCCATGCACAGGCGAACGGATATTCCGTCGTCGAAGAAATCGGCGGCCACGGAATCGGACTGCAGTTCCATGAAGACCCGTTCGTAAGCTATGTAACCCCTAGGGGAAGCGAAATGCTCCTCGTGCCGGGCATGATGTTTACGATTGAACCTATGATCAACGAAGGCAGCCCAGATTTCTTCGTTGACGAGGACAATGACTGGACTGTATATACGATTGACGACGGACTATCCGCACAGATTGAATATATGGTGCTTGTGAAAGAAGACGGAATAGAAGTACTGACAAAATAAAGAAGATGCGGCTGCCCCCAGCCGCATCTTCTCTTATATCTCAAGCCTCTGCCGTGCAAACACAGCCGCGCCGATCACGCCTTTGCCGATGAATTCTTTTGAATAGAGATAGTCAAACCCATAAGCCATGACGTCCCTCCCTGTATTCTCATTCACGGCTCTCTCGAATTCTTCCCGCGGGAAATCTGCCATTTCCGGCACCCCGCCGCCCACGATGATCGTGTCAGGGTTAAAGATCGTGACCATGACTGCATAAATATATGCACAGGCCTGAATGAAATCCTTCATCGGTTTTTCATCCTTATGCTTTGTAAACATATCCTGGATCTCGGTGTCCGGATAATACTGTCTGCGCAGCTCCTGCAGCCGCCATCCGGATGCATAGCACTCGCAGCAGCCGGTTTTCCCGCAGCTGCACCTGACATCCCCGCCAAAGTATGGAATGTGCCCGATATCCAGTTCTGCCCCGTTCTTTCCTTCCAGAGGCTTTCCGTCAATCACTACGGATGAACCGACGCCTGTGCCGATATAAATACCGACTACCACCTTCTGTTTTTCAAGGTGGTTTGCCGCGATATCGTACAGCAGGATATTATTCACATCATTGTTGATAAACACTGGTACTTTAAAATATGCCCTGATTCCCTCTGCCATATTGGTATGGGAAAAGACTGCTTCTCCCTCCTGATTCCGGATATTTGTGGTACAGATGACCGTTTCCTTGTCATTCTCCACAGAGGAAGGGACTCCGATCGAAATCGCTTCCACCTTCCGGATATGATTCTTCTCTATATAATCTGCGATGATTTCACAGATCTTTTCGATTGGTTTGTCTGCATATGCAACAGCCGAACTTTTTATCACAGAGGGAGACAGCATTTCATTATCCGGCGTAACTGCACCGATACGAAGATTGGTGCCGCCCAGATCAATTCCGATAATTACGTTCTCCATATTACTCCATTCCTACTTCCTGATGCAGACAGTACAAACTTTTTGCGGACGAATCTGTTTGTGAAGCCCGCTTATATGGAATCTGCAATCTCGTCAATCCATGCATTTCTCGTCATATAGAAGCATCCGCGCATCATATGGTATTCATCATATTTCGCATTCCTTGCCTGTACATGGATCGGGATTGCATCATTCTTCATCTCTTCCATAAATGCCTTGAAATGTTCTGTAATGATCCTGCAGTAGTCGCTTTTACAGCTGTCTACTACAATTCTGGTAGGATTATACACCCACAGGAGATTATACAGAACCTTTGACACTGTGTTCAGCACCGGAGTCAGTATCTGTACTGCCTGCGCATCGTTCTCCTGATACAGCTTAAGCATTTCGGAAAAATGCAGATTCATTCCCGCTTCTTTCATCGTTCTTTTCACGGCAGAGATGGATACGACCTCTTCCAGAGTGGTAAAACGATTCTCATTCCCGTCCATTGTGATGAGCATCTTTCCGACCTCTCCTGCCATATTCTCTTCCCCCGCGACCGCTTCGTCTTTGTGGATGAAATATCCTCCGACCCCATAGCCACAGTAGAAGTAGAACTGGCTCTCCATTTCCGGGTTCAGGCTGTCATACTCTGACCTCGCCGCTGCAAATACATCATGAAGTATCAATATATTATTTATTCCAAATTCATTCTCAAATAATTCCCTGATATGTAATTCTTTAAAATCAGGTATCAGATCATAGTTTACAAGATCCACTTCTTCATCATAGGCACTCGGCACAAAAACGGCCATACCCGTTGTGGCAGTGGATATTGTTTCAAGTTCCTCCCTGATGGCCTGAAAAACGTCCGACAGAGATTCCCTGTAAGTTCTTTCACTCTCCAGAGGAATGCTTCGTTCCCTTAGGAGTCTCTCATATATGTCATAGATCAGGAAACTGATCTCATCCTCAGAGGTAAGATTCACACACACAATATTACCGTAATTCTCTGCAATCTCAAGTACCTTGGGATTCCTCCCCACATCTGAGTTTGCAGACTCCTTTTCTACCAGAATACCGGCAGCTATCAGATCGTCGACCACATGCTTGACCGTCATAAGGCTGATGTGGTTCTCCTTCGCAAGAATACTCCTTGTTGTGGATTTACTCCGTATGATACTCTGCAGGATATTTCCCATATTTACATTTCTGATATTTTTTACTGTCAGGACCGGTTTCTTTTCTACTGCCATATTGTCTGAATCTCCCTCTGCATTTACGCGATTTTTCACCTGTAGTTTATTTTAAACAGGTCTTAAGAGACTTGTCAATGATTTCAACCGCCTCATCTACATTTTCGCGGGAAGTAATCAGGGCCGGATGCATAACGACTACTACATTTTCCAGATTCTTACGGCTTTCCAGTTCGGTAATCAGGCCGTTTTCGAGCATGGTTTCGTAGAATTCCTGACCGAGTACATACTTGTCTGCATTCGGGCTTCCTTCTATCTCAATGCCCTGAAGCAGGCCGCGTCCGCGCACATCTTTGATTACATCGTATTTTTCTTTCAGGACCAGAAGCTTCTCATGAAGGTAATCCCCTGTCTCACGGCTGTTGTCTACCAGATGTTCCCTCTCGATAATTTCCAGATTTTTAAGCGCACTGCGGCATGTCAGCGGATAGCAGGAGTGTGTATGTCCGTGCAGGCTGATTTTGCTCATTGCTTCCCCGATCTCCCTGCGGCATAGAACCGCGGATCCCGGTACATAGCCACTCGTCAGGCCTTTCCCGGTGACAAGGATATCCGGCGTTACGCCCTCATACTGACAGGCGAACATCGATCCTGTCTGGCCGATACCTGTTACAACCTCGTCGAAGATCAGAAGTGCGCCATACTTATCGCACAATTCTCTTACACCCTTCCAGAATCCCTTCGGAGGCACAATCACGCCGCCGGCCGCAAAGATTGGCTCTGAAATGACCGCCGCGATGCGGTCCCCGCCTTCATGCAGCATCGTCTGCTCCAGATATTTCAGGCACTGCAGTCCGCAGGTGCCCGGCTCTTTACCGAAATCACAATGGTAGCAGTAAGGTGGTGCAGAATGTACGAACCCTCTCGGAAGCAGTTCGGAAATCCCTGAGTTTTCCTGAATCATCTCTGATTTACCCGTTGCTGCTGCAGCTCCTGCTGTGGAACCGTGGAAACCTCTTCTAAAGGAAATGACTCTTCCTCCGCCTCTGTAATATTTTGCCGTCTTCAGCGCAAACTCATTGGCGTCTGATCCGGTACATCCGAACATCACCTTGTCGAGTCCTTCCGGTGATATTTCAATCATTTTTTCCGCCAGGGCTGCTCTTTCTTCTGTCGCAAAACAGGACGTTACAGACACCAGCTTTTCCAGCTGCTCCTTCAGGGCCTCAATCATTTCCTCATTTCCATGTCCAAGGGTACAGGCAGAAAACTGTCCGGAGAAATCCAGATATTTTTTTCCTGACTCATCGTACATATACATTCCCTTACCCCTGGTAAATACAATATCGTCCGTTGTATAGCACTGTATTAAATATTTTTTATCTTTTTCGATTGTCTTCATACTGACATCTCCTTTTTGTCTAAATGTCATATCTTTGACAGGGCTGCTTCGTCTGCAATGACCGTCACATCCCTGTGAAGCTGCAATATGGAGGCCGGCACACGTGGAGTAATCGGTCCGCCAAGCATACGGCTGAGGGCATCTGCCTTCTCTTCGCCGCTTGCCAGCAGCAGGATCTTCTCCGCACTCATGATCGTGCCGATACCCATTGTATATGCCTGTCTCGGTACATCTTCAGCATTCTCGAAGAATCTCTTATTCGCCTCAATGGTACTCAAAGCAAGTGAAACGCAGTGGCATTCTTTTATGAAGCTGTCCGACGGTTCGTTAAAACCGATGTGCCCGTTCCTCCCGAGTCCCAGAAGCTGGAGTCCGACGCCCCCGGTGCTTTGGATCAGTGCTTCATATTCCCTGCATACGGCGTCTGCATCTTCCCGCTCGCCGTCCGGGATAAACGTATTCTCTTCCTTTATATTTACATGGCCAAACAGATTCTCTTTCATAAAATAATAGTAGCTCTGGCTGTCCTCTCTGGAAATTCCTCTGTATTCATCCAGATTCATTGTCCTGATTTCTGAAAAGTCCAGAATTCCTTCCTGATACCACTTGCAAAGATATCTGTAAGCCCCTGCCGGGGTGGAGCCTGTTGCCAGGCCCAGAGCTTTCTCCGGGCCGGACACAATCTGCGCTGCAAGGATGGTTGCAGCCTTTTTACTCATTTCGTCATAATCTTTTACTCTGTATACTCTCATAATTTATGTACACCTTATTTATCCCACTCACCATACTTGGCAATTACTTTGTCTTTGATCATCTGGCAGAACTCATCTGTTACTTTGAAATCATTTACGACTGTATACCAGTAGCCGTTGCTTTTCAGGAATTCTTTTTCATACTTGATTGCAGCAAATACGTCGTCCCATGTGATTCCCATGCCTTCCGGACGGATCTCAACACCTGCCCTGTGGATAATATCAAGTATTCCGTCAGGATCATTTCCGCCCATAGCTGAACCTACGAAGATTCCTAAGCATACTGGCTGTCCGTGGATAAATTTCTTCTTTGTCATGTACTCTAATGTATAGAATAAGAAGTGGTCGCTTCCCTCGATCGGTCTTGGGTTCCAGCCATTGTTGTGGAACGCTCCGCCGCCCCATCTTAAACCTTCTGTCAGGATGCGGATTCCTTTTTCATTTAGCGCATAGATATCATCAAGCCCGTCTACGACTGACTGGAATACTTCTCTGACTTCTGCAACCATCTCTTCGTCATATGGCCATTTCTCTTCGCATTTGCCCTGATCTGCAGCATATTTCCAGTCAAACATGGAGTTATTGTAGCAGAGTACGTCGCAGACACCGCTTCTGTTGAGAGCTTTCGGTCCGTTCTGGATAACATCATAATCCACATATACTGCAACCGGCTCAACATACCCCACATACTTTACAACACTGTTGAAACGAACACCGGCACGGTGTCCGAACACTGCATTTGTCGCGATAGAAGTCGGAACCTGGTACAGAGGCATGTGGCTCTTCCATGCCACCATCTTTGCATAGTCAACTGCCTGTCCGCCGCCGAGGCCGATGACGGATTCAAACTTCGGAAGCTTCTCAACATTTGCCATGATCTCATCATATTCCAGTGTTTTTACAAAATGCACGATACAGTCATCGTCAAATTCATCCTTAAAGGTATCCCATAAATCCTCCATCGTCACTACCAGATAAGGTCTCTGCACGATGTTTTTTAACTCTCCCACAAGGTTACGTCCGTAGATTGTTGTAAATAATTTTTTTGCCATGATTTTTTCTCCTTTTATTCTTAAATATAATTTATAAACACTATTTAATATTATGGTATAACGAAATTTTTCATTTGTCAATCATTAATTCTAACTATTTTCCACTTCCATATTCATGCGCCTTTCGCGCACTTCACGCATACACTCATCCAACCTCTTGTCACTGAGTCCATAGAACATCTGAACGATAAAATGGATCATTGTCACAATAGCCGGCAGGATAAACGCAAGTACTAACAGCCATGTCAGTGTTGACTCCGACTGTGCCTGATTTGCCACGTAACCGGAACCGTCCAGCAGGATTCCCATGATCTGTGCCCCGAGTGCCGCACCGATCGTGATACAGAACCCGTTGATTGCAGAGATGATTCCCGCCTGCCCTTTGCCGTTCTTCCACTCACCGTAATCTACCGTTGCCGGAATCATAACATTTGAGAAAGAATAGTATGCCCCGCTGAAAATACCGTTGAGGACAAATAACACGAATAATATCCCAAACTGCATGGAATCTGCTGCAGCTCCCGGCCCGTAAGCCCTGCACAGGACAAACAGGAGGATACTGACTGCCGCGCTTCCCACCATGCAGAACTGGTAGGCCCTTCCCGTATCTCTGAACAGTCTGATCAGGGGCTTCATAAAGAACACACCGAACATTAATGCCACCGTAAATGCGAACATTGCCACGGAATAAAAGTCTTTCAGACCCAGATAATATGTAAATACATAGATAACCATACCATTCTTGATCGCCTGCATGATCTGCTTTAGCACCTCACCGACCTGAAGAATAATAGCCGGGCGGTTCTTACCAAAACTCTTAAGCTGGAGAAGGAGGTTCTCGTGGTCTACCTGACGGAGATGTTCCCTGCAGGAGCCGTCCCGGTTCAGCTCATATTTCCTTGTCATAAATACATTCAGCACCTGAAACAGCATTACGGTAAGCCCGATCGTCACTGCCGCCCAGAAATATCCCTGTGCTTCATTTCCACTATTGCCGCCAAACAGTTTTACCAGAGGGAGGAACAGAGATGCTGCGACAACCTGTGCCAGATTTGTGCACACACTTTTTACAACTGCTATCGTCTCTCTTTCTCTTGGATTCCTCGTCATATTACAAAACTGTGCAATCTGGGGCATAAAGGAAAACGTCGCACCGATAGAGCCAAAGCATCCATAGCAGATTGCCGCCCACCCGATCTTCAGCCCCGTACTCTCTGTCGGCAGTGCAGTAAATACACCCACAAACAGGAGAAACAATGGCACTATGCCAAATATCGCCCAGGAGCGGTAACGCCCCCACCGGTAACAGACATTGTCCAGCATATAACCGACCCACAGATCGGTGAAGCAGTCGGCGAACCGGGCAACCAGCATAATCGTTCCCGCCACCGTGGCGCTTAAGCCAACCACATCGGTGTAAAAATAAACCAGATAGTATCCGAATATAACCCATGAAACCTGAAAACTATATGCGCCGTACATACTGTGTATAATCTTATCGTACCACGGCACCTTCGCTGTCGTTGAAGTAAAATCAATATCGTATGGATCTCTTCTATTTCTCAAAACATCATCCTCCCTGTCCTGCTTATACTACTTGGGTCCGGCCCTGTCGGGCGTTAGTTCTCCCACGCTCCGTATTTGACAGTCACTTTATCTTTGATCATCTGGCAGAATTCGTCTGTTACCTCAAAGTCATTCACAACTGTATACCAGTAACCGTTGTTTTCGAGGAATTCTTTTTCATACTTGATTGCAGCAAATACATCGTCCCATGTAAGCCCCATTCCTTCAGGCCTGATCTCGACGCCCGCCCTGTGGATGATATCAAGGATTCCGTCAGGATCGTTGCCACCCATTGCAGATCCGACGAAGATTCCCAGGCATACCGGCTGTCCGTGGATGAATTTCTTCTTTGTCATGTACTCTAATGTATAGAATAGGAAGTGGTCGCTTCCCTCGATCGGCCTTGGGTTCCAGCCGTTGTTGTGGAACGCCCCGCCGCCCCATCTTAAACCTTCTGTCAGGATGCGGATTCCTTTTTCATTTAGCGCATAGATATCATCAAGCCCGTCTACGACTGACTGGAATACTTCTCTGACTTCTGCAGCCATTTCTTCGTCATATGGCCACTTTTCTTCGCATTTTCCCTGGTCTGCGGCATATTTCCAGTCGAACAGTGAGTTGTTATAGCACAGTACATCGCAGACACCGCTTCTATTGAGCGCTTTCGGTCCGTTCTGGATAACATCATAGTCCACATAAACTGCAACCGGCTCTACATAACCTACATACTTTACAACGCTGTTGAAACGAACTCCCGCGCGGTGTCCGAATACTGCATTAGTTGCAATCGAGGTTGGAACCTGATACAGAGGCATATGACTCTTCCATGCTACCATTTTAGCATAATCTACAGCCTGTCCGCCACCAAGGCCTATGACAGATTCAAACTTTGGAAGTTTTTCAACATTTTCCATAATCTCGTCATATTCGAGAGTTTTTACAAAGTGCACGATGCAGTCATCGTCGAATTCGTCTTTAAAGGTATCCCATAAATCTTCCATCGTAACTACCAGATATGGCCTCTGTACAATGTTCTTCAATTCTCCTACCAGATTGCGACCGTAAATTGTTGTAAATAATTTCTTTGCCATAATACATTTCTCCTTCTTTTCTATTATCTCGTTGTTGTTTTCCTATTCATAAACTTTATTTCTAAATAGTGTTTATAAATATTATTTAACATTATAATACGCGTATATTCCCGATATGTCAATTCTTACAAATTCACAAATAACAAGGAAGATTTTTATGCACTTTTAACAAAAAAATGCCCTGCAGTCTAAGCAGGACATTTCCAAATGTCATCCCTATGTTCTTCCATCAGGCAAACTTCCTGATCTTCAACTCTACTCCCAGTGATTCTGCCAATTCCCGGCTTGCCTGAATATCCTCTTCCGGCAATACATCTACAATGGTCATCCTTACATGTGGGATCACCCCTTTGCATTCCACGGCAAAATCCAGCATTGCTTCGAATGCATTCTCAAATTTCGGCCGTGTCACATCCATATACGCCTCCTTTGTCGGTGCATTCAGACTGATGGATACCGAATCCACCACCTCTGCAAGAACAGGAACAATGTCCCTCTCATGATAGAGATTTCCAAGTCCATTCGTGTTGACCCTTATCGCAACCCCGTATTTTTCCTTCGCATACTTCGCAGAAGCAATCATATTGTCCAGTGCACAGGTCGGCTCTCCATAGCCGCAGTATACGAGTTCCGTATACCCTGTGAAATCAAATGCATCCATCGCCGCAATAATCTCCACCAGCGTCGGATCAGCCTTATGCCACAATGTCTCTGCATCACCGACACCGTCCTCATGGCTGCGGATGCAGAACCGGCATCTGCAGTCACAGAGATTCGTGATATTTGCGTAAACCTGATTTTTATAAGTATACAGTATATCTGCCATATTAATTTCCTCTCTTTTTTCCCTGCCTGTTATTCACACATATGCAGTATTTTCTGGGTTTTATTCTTCACATGCGCCTTATCCATTGCTGCTGCCAGCACAAGGAAAATGACTGCGCTCCCGCCGGACTGCACCGCACTTCCGGCAAACGATGCCAGCGGCGCTATAAAGGAGCCAAACAGAATTCCTTCTGCAAGATAATACCCGGAGGCGGAGATAACTGCCGCAAGGAAAGGTGCCGCAATGTTTCTCTGCGCAAGGATTCTGCCTTCTTTACTCGTAAAAGGCAGTGTAATCAACATCTTGATGATAATCGTCGCCGGAGCCCACATCGGCGCCGTCAGGATATCCGCCATTCCGCCTCCGATTGCAGCCGCCGTGAGCGCGTATGGCCTCGGGAGAAAAACTGCCGCCATATAAATCAGTGCATCCCCGAAATGAATATACCCTCCGTTTGCACCGTAAGGGATATGGCAGATATAGGCTGTCATCACCGTAATCATAGCCGCAAACAGACCTGTCATAGTAACTTTTGATGTGTTGCTTTTCATGCTCTTAGGCCTCCTTTTCTACTGGTTGGTATTCTTCATCAGCATACCGAGGAACTGTTCATAATTCACCCCGTCGTTGCGCGGGATATTTTCCTTCACAGAATCCACAATCGCCCGCTCAATAAAACCTCCGGCCAGCCGGATACTTTCTGTTATCTTATCACCACGCGCAATTCCCGCCGCTATGACAGATGCGAAAAGGTCACCCGTTCCGGAATAGCTCCCCCCTACATATGGAAATGCAGAGAGACTCACCTGTTTACCGGATACTGCAAGGTTTCCCATCTTCTCCACACCGTCTTCCCCATCCAGAAAATGGATTCCGGTCACCACAACGGTATCCGGTCCCTTTTTAATCACGTTCCTCGCCATCTGTTCCACGATAGTCAAAAGATTCCGCTCATCCGTCATATTCTGGATCATCCTGTAGTCCGTATCCGTCAGCAGGCAGAGCTCTGTCAGGTTAGGGGTAATCGCATCCGCTTTCCAGACAAGTTCCTTCATAAGGCTTAAAAGCCGGTCTGTAAACATGGCATATACATTGCCATTATCCCCCATGACCGGATCAACTAAAAGAAACGTATTCTTCCTTTGAAATGTCTTTAAAAATGTAAATATATTCTCAATCTGGTGCTCACTTGCCACAAATCCGGTATAAATTCCGTCAAACTGAGCATCCATCTTCTCCCATTCCTGCCGGAAGTTTTCCATTTTATCTGTGTAATCATCGCAGAAATAACTCGGGTACCCTGTCTGT
This sequence comes from Faecalicatena orotica, assembly GCF_003149245.1. Classification (GTDB taxonomy): domain Bacteria; phylum Bacillota; class Clostridia; order Lachnospirales; family Lachnospiraceae; genus Faecalicatena_A; species Faecalicatena_A orotica. Next base: position 164,561 of record NZ_QGDL01000004.1, read on the forward strand.
GCGCTTAAGACCGCAGTAGGCAGGGGACACGGCTGGACCCCCATTGCCGCGATCACCGAAATGGCAGCGGTGAGGGAGCATCTTCCAAATCCTGATAAATCATTGATGACAGCAATTTTTTTAGTCATAATACAGCCTCATTTCTTTTCTATGGTAATGATGGAATTCTTCTACTTGCATGACATCATATCACAGAAGTGGTTTACTCAAAACGTCCAGTTATACCATATTTAAGCAAGCCAGTTTTTTTCAATGAAACAAAAAGGAGTGCTGCAAAATGTGATTACTCATCATTTTGCAGCACCCCTATTACATTGTCCTATTCCTCCACGATTGTCCATACGCGGACCGGAAGACCGGCCGCCTTACACGAACCGCTTTAATCTGCGATATATCCGCCCTTTTTCAGCTCTTCCTTTGCCTTCGCAAGGTTTGCATCGGCTACAAGGATAATCGGTCCTGTACAGCCCATTCCGCTTTCTGCATACACTCCGATCTTCCAGAGTGCCTGAACGCCGTCTTCCAGATCCATGATCTCGATTCCCGCGATCTGTGCAGTAACTACTTCTTTTGCCGGCGCTGTTACAACTTCCTGTGCCACTGCGGATTTGTCAGAAGCTTTTCTGGCTGCAAGTATATCTGCAAGTCCTGCTTTATTTGCTGCTGCAAATTCTGCTGCTGCCACTTTGAAAATTCTGCCTTTTACAAGCTGTGCCGCATAACGGATCGCTCCTGCAATGAGAGGCGCCCCTGATGCACGTGAAATGATCATGACAAGCTGGTCATATCCTTCGCCTATTCCCGGGCCATATCCGTATCCTGATGCTTCATAGCTGCCGCCTGTTGTGAAGGAGGACAGCATTTTGATCAGGATATTTCCGGATAAGGAATCACATACCATGATGTCCGGTGTCCCCTGGAGGACATCGTTTCCTCTCATGACACATCCTCCGTCAGCTCTTGCTGACTCAGCAAAATTGATGTGATAGCCGTTATCTTTTAACTGCTTCAGAGCGATCTCTGTCTGGCGCGCTCCGTCCACATTCAGAATTCCGACTGTAGGTTCTGCATTTCCGCATGCTTTTGCTGCAATGATTCCGTAAATTGCATTTTTGATCATGCCTTCAATACGGTCAGCACTGGATGTACCCGTTGTTGTTGCCACATACATCTCTCTGCCCCTGCCCGGTGTCACAGCGCGTCCTACTGTAGATACGCCGATCGGGAACGGGTAATGCATGGTAACTGCTCCGTCTACTTTCTTTTCTTTCAGAAGTTCTTCCATCTTCTTGTGGGCCGCTTCTTCATCTTCAACCTTTACAGTGATAACATTGCCTGAAGAATTTCCATTCTCTTCTGACTCTAAAGTTCCAATGTAATATACATCTATTCCGTCTTTTGCAGCGGCAATTGCTGCTTCCATTGCGTTTGCTTCACCATGTTCGCTGCCCATGCCTGTCAGTGCAATTTTCGGTCTTTTACCGAAGCTTCCTGTCTCCAGGCCCTCCGCCATCTGAAGGAAGGTATCGGCGATCATTTTCTGAATATTATCTGCCATAGTCACTGCCTCCCTTACTCTGCCAGTAAAGAAGCTGCAAAATCCTTCATTGCGTTTGCGATCATCTTCTTTACTTCATCCTCTGAAACACCTGCGTCTGCTGCACTCTCCTGTGCTGCTGTATTTCCGTGCATTACAAAGGATACACCATCGAATAAGTTTGTCATTCTTCCAAGGAACAGACTTCCCTTACCGATGATCATTGCATTATTGATCCGGCCTTCTTTGATGTCTTCACTTGCGAATCCGATATAAGGCACACCTGAAGGAATATGTCCCTGTGTAGGAGCCCATCCGGTAAGTCCGTGTGAAGCTGTGAAATCAGCCAGTGCTTTTCTGTCGAGCTCGCCGCGTTTTACAGCAAGCGCACCAATCATCTTGTAATTGGCAAGCGGAACATCTCCTGCACCTGCCGGTTTTGTGATGTCCGGGTTCTGGAGCTCCGGTGCAAATTTGTCAATATCTGTAATCTTCATGCCCACTCTGTCAAGTGATTCTGTTACAAGGCTTCCGATAACTGCCTGCGGTGCAGAACCGGTTCCTACACTGTGGCGTCCCAGAAGATTCAGGTCGATCTCAGCGCTGACTCCGTCATTTTCAGAAATAACAACAGCAAATCCGCCGAGGCAGTCTTCTAAGATTGGAAGGCCTTTCTTGATGTGGTCCTTTCCGTTCATTCCCAGTTTCGCGGTACATCCGCCTGCTGTTACAACAACCGTCTTGTACGCACCTGATTTAACCAGTGCTGCCGCTTCAATTACTGCGTGTACAGGTGCCGCACAGAATCCTCTTACGTCTGATCCGGATGCGCTGACAAGTCCTGCCACTTCGGCTGCTGCCTTTGCAAAGTTTCCGCCGCCTCTCTGGTTCATATCGCCGCATGCTTCCTCTGCACAGTCGATAACATATTCAACATCAGACTTCTCAATTCCTGCATTGCGTACTGCATAAAGCAGGGCAAGAACGCTGGATGCCTTGCTCATCAGGTTTTCATGCATAACATGTGAAGATAAATTCACATCAATATCATGTGCCGGTTTTACACATCCAACCAGTTTATTCTGGAAGTACAGGCCCTCTGCGTGATCATTGTTTACGAATTCTTCGATCTCAGAGAGTTCAGCGCCTTCCGTGATTTTTTCTACGATATCTTCTGAAATGATCGGGTTTTTCGCAAATGCTTCTTTGTATTCTGCAACAAAACCTTTTTCCAGTTTTACAACCTCGAACATGTCACATGCCTGTACAAGGAATAAGAATTCTTCCTCCGGCATGATCTCGCCGAATTTTCCGTAACGGCCGGCATCTTCTTTCTTCTTGTCATACCACGGAAATTCTACCCCTGTAAGCTCATCAGGATGTACATTTCCGATATAAGTCTGGTTCGGCCAGTAGGAAACTGCTTCCTCATAGGAACGCAGGTGGTTTGGCACTTCTTTTAAATACTCTGATTCCGGGTTAACAATCTTCTCTGTTGTCTGTGTTGTACCATTATATAAAACCATATCAGGAGTATGTACTAATACATAGCTTGCTCCTTTAATTACACTGTTCATTGGTTTTCCGCCTTTCTTAAGCTCATATAGTTTGATTCGTGATATAAATTCCGGTAAGGAACTGTATTAACAGGAAAAAAAAGAGGGCAGGCCCTTATCGGGTACACTTAAGGCCTGCCCCTCTTAACTTGTGAAGTAGAACTAACAGTCTATAAGTTTTATTAGAACTTGCAGTACTGCTCTCTGATGTCGGTCATTTCATTGATAATATCATCAACATCGAGTACCATTTCCATCATACTGATCTGTTCATCATAAACGGCTTCATCAAATTCTTCTTTCATCTCTGGTTCACATACGTGATATACCTGAAGTCCAAGCTGGACTCCTGTCAATGGACCTGCAAAAGTAGGATCACCTGCTGTTACAGTCTCAGCTGCAAGACCTGCAGCTTCGCCTTCTGCAGCACCGAGAACTACTACTAAGTTCTCTGCACCGTATTCGTCAGCAAATTCTTTTACCCTCTTCTGATTCTCTAAGTCCATTGCGCCTGCGCTCGTTCAGACGAAACATTCCGTGGATGAAAATACAATTTCAGCGCCGGCAGTTTTTACACATTCTGCGATAGCCGGTCCCGGAATTCCATCACGGTCTCCGATAATTATTGCTTTTTTACCTTCTAAGATAGCCATAATTATTCGATCTCCTTTCTTGTAAGTTATATCACTCATCTTGTAATCTATGATCTAGAAAACATCTAATTAGATGTATTTCTTAATCATTGCTTCAATGCTCTCAGGAGTAGCATCATCTTTCACTACTTCGTCGATCTTCTCTCCGCCTTTGTAAATTGCCATAACAGGAAGTCCAAGAACTTTCTGTGCAATCGCAAGACGACGTGCTTTTGTTGTATTCAAAGATGTAAATTTCATCTTATCGCCATATGTCTCTGCAAATTCATGTACCTTCGGCATCAGTGCCTGGCATGGCACACAGCCGTCTCCGTAGAAATCTACGAATACATATCCTTCTGCTTTTAAAACTTCTTCCTCAAAATTAGTCTTATCCAAATCTACCATTGGTCAAACCCTCCATTCTTGTAAAGTACTTCCTTTGGTTACTGTATGTCCTAGAAATAATCTGACATACTTCTTTCCACCTGAACGGCTGCGATTGCGCCGTCAGCAGCCGCTGTTACAACCTGTCTCAGGCTCTTGATGCGGACATCTCCTGCCGCATAAACACCCGGGATATTAGTATGCATATCAGCGTCTGTTTTGATGTATCCTCTCTCGTCCATGTCAATGATTCCCTTGAACACGTCAGAGTTGGGAACTGTTCCAATGAACCCGAACAGGCCGAACATTCCATCATCCGGATCAGCCTCTACTGTTCTGATCTCTCCTGTCTTTACATTCTTCACTGTCATAGACTGAAGAATATCGTCACCGAAAAGCTCTTCCACTACAGAATCCCAGAAGAATTCGATCTTCGGATTAGCAAATGCCTTTTCCTGAATGGATTTTGCTGCACGCAGTTCATTACGTCTGTGGATAATGGTTACTTTTCTGGCAAACTTTGTGAGGTACATAGCCTCCTCAACTGCGGAGTCGCCGCCGCCTACTACATATACTTCAAAATCTTCAAAGAAATTAGCATCGCATGTTGCACAGTAAGACACACCCTTGCCCATAAACTCCCTCTCACCTTTACAGCCGATCGGTCTTGCGTGGGCTCCTGTTGCGATGATTACATTCTTAGCCTGATATTCTGCTTTCTCACTCTTTAAGATCTTTACTTCGCCTTCCAGTTCAACCTCTTTGATTGTATCAGATACGCGCTCTGCGCCAAACTTTTCAGCCTGCTGTGTCATTCTCTCGATCAGTGACGGGCCTGACTCCCCATCTACGATCTGTCCCGGATAGTTCTCGATCTCATCTGTGATCGCGATCTGTCCCCCGTCCTGTCCTTTTTCGATAATCAGTGTGGACAGACGGCTCCTGCCTGCATATAATCCTGCTGCAAGTCCTGCCGGGCCTGCTCCCAGAATAATAACGTCATATATTTTGCTCATAACGAAAGTTTCCTCTCCTTCGCGAATTCAATTGCAGGAGATACTTTCCTGATTACTATTATCAGGAAGGTATCCCCCTTTTTATTTTACTCGAAAATCTTCTGTCCGTCTACTTCTGTTGTTAAAGCATTCAGTGCTTTTACAACAATCCTGCGGCGGAGTTCTTTTTCCTCTTCGTGGCTTAATGCCGGGTTTCCAAGAGGATGTGGTATCGCGATAGCCGGAACGATTCTGTTCGCCCCTACTGTCATAGAAATCGGTGTTACAGTACAGATATGTACTACAGGGATTCCCGCTCTTTCCACTTCTTTCACCATCGTTGCACCGCAACGAGTACAGGTGCCTCAGGTGGAGGTGAGGATGACTGCGTCTACGCCTGCCGCAAGCAGTTTCTGTGAAAATTCAGCAGCAAATGCTTTTGAGTTGGCAACGGACGTACCATTCCCCGTTGTTGTATAGAATTTGTTATGCAGTTCCCCGATAACGCCTTCTTTTTCAAGGTCACGAAGCACATCTACAGGCAGTACCCTGTCTGAATCTTTGTTTGCGTATACCGGATCGTATCCGCCGTGTGCTGTCTCGTATGTCTCTTCTGTCAGGTCATATACACCTGTGATATCGTACTCTCCGTAGTGTGATGCACTGGAGCTTTCGATATGGTCCGGATTTCCTTTCGGAACAATACCGCCTGATGTTACAAGGGCGATCTTTGCATGAGCTAAATCCTTTACTGCCGGATTCGGGTCAACTCTGTCGAAGTCTGGCATCGGATACTCTGTTACGAACGGTTTGTCATTCAGTTTCTTAAGCAGCATCTTTACTGCCCTCTGTGAACCTCTTTCTTTTTCAAAGAAGTTTACACGGATGCCATTAGGCATGTAGCCTTCTTCTGCTGATGCACCGATCGGCTCGCCTTTTGCAAGCTTCAATGCCAGAGGTGCCATCTTAGAAACAGCGTCTCTCATACCTGCCGCATTGTTTTTCGTAGCAATCATATATACCTGGTTCTTGAACATATCTGCACCAGGGTTCTCAACATACATACCTGTAAGTGCCGGGATTCCCAGTTCTTCCTGTACTGCAGCAGAGATCGTAGCACATGCCACGCCGTAACGTCCTGCGTTGAATGCCGGTCCTGCGATAAATACATCCGGAGCCTGCTCTTTTACCATAGCCAGAATGTCTGCTTTTGCCTTCTCCAGGTTCTCATTGAAATAAGAGTCACCGCACACGATTGTAGCGATAATCTCTGCATCATCTTTAAAGCTGGCTGTCAGTGCCATACCCGGTCCAACAACCTCTCCTACACGGATTTCTGCCGGATAATCAGCTTTTTCCTCTCCGCCAATCTGTGCGAAGAATTGATTAATATAATGAACAACTTTAATTTTAGCCATTTCTTCTCCTCCCCGCTATCTTGCACTCAGCTTGTTAAAGCCAGTTTCGTTTGTTGCGCCTGTGATAACCTGAAGCTCAACTTCCAAGCTTCCATCCTCGCGAAGAGTCTCTTCACTTGCACCTGCGATCTTAGTTACATAGTCCAGAGTACCGATCACCTTGTCCAGTTTAGGAAGAATGATCACCTGGTTTGCATTTCCGCCTGTGATAACAGCATCTGCTGCCGGGTCTGCGTCTGCGAGAGACTGGGATTTACCGTCACGTCCTGCATACTCATCTGTGATGATAACAGTCTTAACGCCTTCTGCCTCAATCTTCTTGCAGTTCAGGATCAGGTCTGTATCCGGATTTCCGAATCCTTCCTGAGAAACGATAACGCCGTCCAGATCAAGCATCTTGCAGAGCTTTGCTGTCCAGTCGGATGAACGGAGCTTGTCAGCTAAGTACACGTTCTCATTTGTAATGATCTGGCATACAAAGTTCAGAGTTTTTCCGTGCTGTTCGAATAAATCATGTACAACCGGATTGTTCAGGTGTACATATGTCGGGTTCTTGTCACATGCAGATACGCAGTTTCCTGATACAATCGCGCCGTCCATGATCTCTGTCGGGCTTAAGATTGTAGGAACGATTCTCTTTGCGTCTACGCCGTAAACATATGTGTCATGCAGAAGCCCCTGGCTCTGCAGCATCTGTACATATGCAACTCTCGGAAGGTCAGGATACTTCTCAATACCTTCTTTAATCGTGCATGTCTCATATACTTTTGTCTCATCAGGTGTCAGGTCGCGAGCTAATTCCCCAATATAAACTGCAACCCTGAATCCTGCAAGTCTCACTGCTTTTTCATAATCATGAGGTTCGATTCCCTCTTCCGGTTCACATACCATAACCAGGTTCTGTGTCTTTGAGAATGGTGTATATTCTGCTCCGGGGCCTGTCATATCAATGATACCTTCCTGGAATCCAACGATCTTGCCCGCTGTTACAACAGCCATTCCTTTCAGTGCATAAGTCTTGCCTTCTCCGACTGTATCAGTCTTAGAGATGACGCCAGGGAAAATTCCTCCTCTTCCCTCAACTTTTACTCTCGGTTCAATAACATCCTTTACCGGTGTGATTCTTACTGACTCTCCCGGTCTCGCAATATCAAGTGATACACTCTTAATCTTTTCCTCCTCCAGAGCAACTGCCTTCACAGCCTCCTCGGATACATAAAGGACTCCGTCTTCAATCTTTGACTCCGGTCCGAACTGGATATCCTTAATGTAAATGTGTCCCATTTCTAATCTCACTTGTCATGCCCTCCTCTCAATTATTTGATTACTATTCGCAGGTGCGAACAGTATCAGCATTTTCATAGTTTTCGTACAACTAGGCGATTCAAAACCTCTTTTGAACTTACTGGCGCTGGTGCTTCTCTTTGCAGCCGCCGCCATGTGCACCGGCCTACCAAAGGTCGGCTGATGCCAATCCACTTTCTAACAGGGTCCAGTCAATCATCTGAAAGTCTTTGTACACCCCGGCGCCGTACTTGTCTGACTTAAATTCAAACTTCCGGCAGGCCTGGATGGCACTTTCAATGATCTGTACGGACCAGTCATCCATCTTCTCCTTTCCTTTTGTAATTAGAATTGATTTGTATGGTGTTTCATTCGGCTTTACGCTTCCTGATAACGGATGTGTTAAAAGCCGGTGACCATCGTGGATTCTGTCTCTGACGTCTTTTAGAATCTCTTCGTAAGAAATCTCCCTGTATATGACTTCGTGCCCGTCTTTCAGCTTTTCAAAAACAAGTGGATTGTTGGTTATGACTATGTAGTTGCCTTTGCTCATGTTACCCTTCTTCTCCTTTGGCTTTTCAAAGATAAAAAAAGACAATTTAAACACGCCCGTGTATAAATCGTCCTCCTTTCTGTTTGTTTGCCCTGATTCCTTTGTTTTAAAAAGCGCTCAGCACAAGATTCAGAATGTGGTACGTTTCCCAGTCCTTTTGCCTGAAAGTTTCACCCGTATACGTTCACCCTCGTATACATGGCTTGCCTCTTCGGCGGCCGGTCTGCCCGGCTCTCTCTTGAAAAACATCATCCCACTATGCAGTTTACTTATAGACAACTAGAACCCAGTCTATTGCCTGTTTCTATAATAACCAATTGTTAAAAAATTTGCAAGCTCTCAGGAAAAATTTCATCAAATTAGTTATTCTGCACAACCTGTTTCCCTGTTTGTTCCCGTTTTTCCGTTCCAGAAATCCAATACATTTATGCAGATTGTATAAAAGAATATTTCTATACTATTTATAGACATTTTCAATAACTGATATCAGCCAAGCTTTTTATTCCTATACTCATTGGCAGACATTTCTGTATACTTCTTAAAGACTCTTGAAAAGTGTGCAATATCCAAAAATCCGACCATCTCCGCCACATCACCGACTCTTAAAGAAGGGTCCTTCAGAAGCTGTTTCGCCTCTTTTACCCTGATCTCATTCAGGAGTTCGCTGAAGCTCTTCTTCATATGCTTATTCAGGAGTTTGCTGAGATGCCACTGGCTCACATACATCTTGTCAGCCAGCTCGGATAAGGTAACCTTTTCCGCATAATGATTCTGCATATATTCCATAGCATTCTTTACGATAAAGCTTCCCGCAGTTCCTTCGGAATCCTCTTCCGTGTCCTCATGCCCTGCCGCTTCCGGCTGTTTCTTCTTCAGTTCGCTTACCATGAATTGAACGGCCTCTTCCAGTTCGGTGAGGTTGGATGGTTTTAAAAGGAATCTGCATACACCTAGACGGATGGCGGTCTGCGCGTAATCAAAGTCCCGGTAGCCTGTGAGTATGGCGATCATGGCATCGGGCTGTTCCACGCGGATTGCCGCGATCATCTTCAATCCGTCCATGCCCGGCATGGCGATGTCTGAGAAGATGATATCCGGTTCCTGTTCCCGGATCACCTTCACGCCCTCCATGCCGTCATATGCAGTCCCGGACAGACGGCAGCCGTATTCTTCCCACTTAATCACACGGGACAAGCCTTCGACTATAATCGGCTCATCATCGATAATTACAACTTTATACATTTTCCCACCCTCATAAACAAGGCGTCCTGCGGATCTACCCTTTGATGGCTCCTGCAGTCATACCTTTGATAATATGCTTCTGTAATATAATATACACAATTATGACCGGAATGACAACTAATGCTACCGCTGCCGCCATAAGTCCGTAGTTGGTTCCCTCCATAGCAGTCAGCTCGTTCAGAAGGCGGGTGATGGCCCTCTGTTCCGGCAGGCGCAGCAGGAACATCTGTGTAAACAGGTCATTATAACTCCACAGGAATGAGAAAATCGCTACTGTCGCAAAAGAAGGTTTTGTCAGCGGCATCACCACCTTGAAGAAAATCTGGTAGGCATTGCACCCTTCCATGTATGCGGCTTCTTCCAGTTCAATTGGAAGAGACTTGATATAACCGCTCAGCACCACGATCGCAAATGACAGGTTCCCCGCGATCTGGGGCAGTGCCACGGATAAGAGGGAGAGCCACAGATTGTTTGTGTTGGCGATATGTATCGAATTCAGCATTCTGAATACCGGGATGATCGTCGAGAACACAGGGAACATCATGCCTGCTATGATCAGTGAGTAAACAAATTTCTTTAACCGGAAGCTGTAGCGGACGATGGCAAAGGATGCCAGCCCTGCCAGCAGCACTACGACAAGCGCTACGGTACAGGATATGATAATACTGTTCCGGTAAGCACTGAATATATTCAAACGTTCAAAGGCAGTTTTATAGTTAGATGTTGTAAACAGATCACCGACCGGCAGGGAAAATGAATTTGCCAGAATCTCGTTTTTTGCTTTAAATGAGTTCATGATGATCCAGAATATCGGATAAATTGTTGTCAGGGCCCAGAAGATGAGAATTGCATAAATCACTATCATGCCGGGTGACATACGTTTCTTTGTTTTTGTTTTCATGCCTTATCTCCTTCTTAGTAATCTGCTTCTTTGAACACTTTGTTGACGATTTTAGAGGTTACAATTCCAAGCACTACGATCACGACTGCGATTGCAGAGCTGTAGTCTACATTTTTCGTATTAAATGCCTGATAGTACATATAGGTACCGGTCAGCCATGTTTTGCCTAGCGGCATGCCCTTCGGGAACATAACCCACGGCAGGTCAAATACCTTCAGCGCTCCTGTTACTGCCAGGACAACGCATGTGCAGATGACGTTTCTCAGCATCGGCAGTGTAATATACCTGATCCTCTGCCATCTTGTTGCACCGTCGATAGATGCGGATTCATATAATTCTTCCGGAATATTGTTGAGTCCGGTAATAAGGATTACAAAATAAAAACCTACATACTGCCACATAACCGGAAGCAGCATGATAACCAGCGCGTGTGCCGTATCTTTCCAGTCAGTCAGGGTTCCTTTTCCAAGGAATTCTAAAAGCTGGTTGACCATTCCCTTGTCATACAGGAAGATCAGGTTAAACATCAGACCTAATGCGGTAGCTGAGATAACAATCGGGAAGAAAAATACGGTACGGAAGAATTTTGCCCCCTTTTTGATGTTATCAACCATCAGTGCAAGTGCGACTGCGATTCCGACCTGGCCGACAATTGTTACAAGCATCATGATAATTGTGTTTAAGATTGCGGTCCGCATATTCGGGTCGTTGAACATTTTTACATAGTTCGTATACCAGGGGTCGTTCCATCCCTTGCTTGCAGCACCGAGGCTGGAAATATTCTGGAAACTGTTCAGAATATTTTTAACAAATGGATAGTAAAGAAAAATCACCATGAATATGAATGCCGGTATCAGGAACACAAACAGCGGTTTTTTGTTTCTGTATATATTAGATTCCATGACTCTGCCTCCTACTGAGTTTTAAAAACCGGAGGCGTGTCTGTTCACGGTTCTCACAGACACGCGCCCCGGTTATAAGTTTTATGCCTATTCTGCTGTCTGTTCTGCGTACATCTCAAGACCTTCCGCTACAGCGTCCTTTGCACTGACTTCTCCTGTAACGATCTGAGGCATACCGTCGAATGTTGATACCCTGCATTCTCCGTTGAAAATATCCTGTACTGCACCTGTCAGGGATGAAACACCTGCCATCATGTCAATGGCCTTGATCTGAAGGGAGTTAAACTCTGCATCATCTACTTCCGGAGCTTCCTTTAAGGCAGATGCTGTGTGCTGTGCGAATTTTGCAACCATATCGTCTGTTGTCATGTACTCTACGAATTTAACGGCTGCGTCTCTCTTAGCTTCATCGTCCCATGCTTTCTTTGTGATGTAATATCCTTCAGAAAGTCCGCCGATCAGGTCTGTTGCTTTTCTTTCCCCGTTAGTCGGAACATAAGTAACTGTGAATTTATCCAGTTTGTCTTTATCAAGTGTGGATGCATCATCCGGGTCTGACTGGCATGCTGAAGCGATACCGCCTACTTTCCATGAACCATCAATTAAGAATCCGGCTTTTCCGCTTGTAAACAGTGCAAATGTCTCATCATCTTTTGCTGATAATGTGTTTTCCGGGAAATATCCTTTTTCATACAGTTTCTTAATATCTTCCATACCTTCTACCCAGCCAGGTCCGTTGCCTTCATCTACACTCTTTGGAACCTCGAGATGGCTGTCAAGTGAAGTGTGGTTGAAGATACTGTATTCCCACCAGTAATGAGGGATCTCACCCAGTGCAGATGCGATCGGCGTGTAGCCTGCTGCTTTGATCTTCTCACAGTCTGCCTCGAAATCAGCCCATGTATAATCTGCTCCCGGAACTTCCACGCCTGCTGCATCCAGAACTTCTGTATTACAGAAGAGGCCTTCCCAGTATCCGTTTACCGGAACCGCATATTTCACATCATCTACCAGTGATGCCGGTATCAGGTCGTCATTCATATTAGATGCATAGCCTGGATATTCAGCCCTGATATCATCTATAGAAATAACTTTTCCTTCTTCGATGAATGAATTTGCATCTGCCCCGTTAAAAAAGAACAGTACGTCCGGTTCTGAACCAGCCTGGAAATCTGTCTCGATACGTGCCTTAAATGTTTCGTCTGAAACCGCGGATGAATCGTTAATCTTGATTCCAGTCTCTTCCTCAAATGCGGAAACGGCTTCTTTATAATTCGGTGCATTTCCATCTTCACCGGCAAATGTTGTTGTGACGCTTAAAGATAACTCCTCGTCCTTGCTGTCGCTTCCCTTTTTGGAACCACACCCTGCTGCCATTGTTCCAACCATTGCTGTTACAAGTAAAATTGAAACCACTTTTTTCTTCATAACTTCTCCTCCAATCGCTTATACATTCTGTATAATTTATACTTTTATTATGACGTTTTTTTAGGAAAAGTGAATAACTCAATCTGTGATTTCTTGCATTATCTTGCCATCTTCCCCGACAAGGATAGTCAAACGGGCCCGGACATGGTTTTCATCCAGTTTTTCCATGCTCAGTCCGCACGGCTCCCCGTACAGAATCTTAAGCCTCTGGTTCACGTTTGCAATCCCCAGGCTGCCTGAAGCCTCTTTACTTGTATCATAATCCACATCCAGAAGCCTCTCGATCTTTGCCTCGTCTTCCTTCGTCAGATGTGCCTCGTTCACAATTTCCAGATATAAGAACCTGCCCTCCTTGCGGCCGGATAAGACGACCGTCCCCTGACCGTTTTTTACGACGCCATGTTCAATTGCGTTCTCGATCACAGGCTGCAGGATCAGCCTCGGAACCTTGTACTGCATGATTTCATCGGGAAGCTCTTTCTTAATCGTAAGACGTTTTCCGAGCCTCTCGGCAATAATATAGAGATAAGCATTCACATAGATCATTTCTTCGGACAAAAGTACTTCCGGCTGCTTTTTCCTGTCTATTCCTGCATCCATCAGCGTCGCCAGGGCCTCAATCATCTGCGACACCTTCTGATTTCCGGACAGGCGCGCCTCCCAGTTGATAATCTCCAGTGTGTTATTCATAAAATGTGGGTTGATGTGGGACTGCAGGGCCATAATCCGTGCATCCCTCAGTGCCAGTTCTTCCTCATAGATATGGTCAAACTGGTATTTCAGCTTTTCTGACATCTTATTAAAAGAATCCGCAAGATAATGGAACTCCTTGCTCTCAGGTTCAAAATCCAGCTGATAGCCGAGATTTCCTTTTTCAATCTCCACGGCACCGTCCATCATCTTTTCAACCGGCTTTGTCACATGCCTGTAGAACACCCACAGAAGGATGGAAAGCAATGGGATCAGGCAGAGTACCATCCCGATCAGTATGGTTTTATATCCGTAAAACAGCGTGAAGGAGGAGCTGTCATCGAACCGGACAAGCGAAGTAATCCTGTGATCCCCTGCCAGCATGTCATGATAGATGCAGAGAATACCGTTGTCCCACGTATATCCGGAGACTCCCCCCATCTCCTCCTTTCCCGTTTCCTTCGCAGTAACCTCATCCCCAATTAGGCGGAGGTTACAGTCATCCACATGAAGTGTCACAGATGTCCCGGACGGGAAAACAGAATAGTTTTCAAAGCATTCATTTTTATTGATAAGCAGCACAAGTGTACCTGCATTTACATAGGATGGGCTGTAAAGATTACGCACCAGATACAGCCTGTTTCCGCTGCTGTAAAACTGCACCTTTGTATCAAGGTTCCCGGCCAGCGCCTCGACCGCCTCGTGGTCCTCGTCCCAGTATCTCTGTACCAGCTGGTAGGTCCCGCCCTCGCCGGTATTGTAAGCACTGCTGTTCAGTCTGGCCGGATCATCCCTGTACCACAGAATGGAGGCCTTAATGAGGCTGTCCCGCCCGTACCTGTCCCCCAGATAATACATACTGGATGCGAGCAGGTCGTGCTCCGGAATAGCCCCCTTCTTATACCTTACATAAAGGTCAGTAAGCGTCCCGTCATAAGATGCCTGACGGGACGCTTCTATTACCTTATTCAGACGCTCGGCGCTCACCTGGTCGTTGAACTTGAGCTGTTCGATCTGTTTCGAAATCTTGCTCTCAAACTGATTGCTTGAGATGTAATACACGTTTACCCCCGTGATCAGGATTAGGGGCAGAAGCCAGCATAAGACCATCAGCGCAATGATCCTTGACTTAATAGAAATCTTTCTTTTCGTCTTCATATGTTTCCTTTTCCCGGAAGCAGCGATCAGAGATCCAGAAATGTTTCAAACTTTTCACATAATGCTTTCGCCTGCGTTTCATCCGGCATCTCGCAGAAGATACGCAGAAGCGGCTCCGTTCCTGAGAATCTGGCGATAATCCAGCCGCCGTTCTCAAAATATACTTTGCACCCGTCCAGATAGGACACATCACGCATCGGCACATCGATCTTAGGCAAAAGCTTTTCTTCCATGAGCATATGGAAAATCTCTTCTTTGCGCTCCTGCGTCATCTTATAATCCCGTTCTTCCATGTGAATTGTGCCATATTCCTTCTGGATGTCTTCCATAATCTGTGACATCTTTTTTCCTGTCACGGCGAGCATCTCGACGAGGAGCATTGCCGCATACACCCCGTCCTTGCCGTTGATGTGCCCGCGTACGGTCAGCCCCCCGGAAGATTCCCCTCCGAGGATTGCTCCTGTTTCCTGCATTTTAGCGGAAATGTGCTTGAATCCTACCGGGACTTCATAGCAGGTTTCGCCGAACCCTTCCGCCACTTTATCCAGCATATGTGTGGTTGCTACATTTCTTACAACCGGTCCCTTCCAACCTTTATATTTTACAAGATAGTAATATAATAACACCAAAATGTCATTGGCGTGCAGAAATCTTCCTTTGTCGTCAATTACACCGATCCGGTCCGCATCCCCGTCTGTTGCCAGTCCGATGTCACAGCCGTAATCAATCACATACGTCTTGAGAGCCCGCAGTGTCCCGTCCGTTGGCGCCGGGAGCCGACCTCCGAACAGGGTGTCATGGCGTTCATTGATGAGGTTTACATCACACCTCGCCGTCAGCAGGATCGTTTTCAACGACGTCTGGCTGACCCCGTACATCGGGTCGAGGGCAATGTTAAGACCCGCGTCCCTGATCTTCTGCATATCAATATTGTCGATAATATTATCCAGATATTCATTCAGGGGGTTGAACTCTTCGACAAGCCCTTCTTTTAAGGCATTCTCATAGGGCATTGACGGCAGCGGTTTTCCCCGGAACTCATCCTCTATTTCTTTAATGTAACATTCAATGTCCTGTGTCTGGATCTCATTTGCATCCCTTCCGCCCTCTGTAAACACCTTGATCCCGTTATAGATGGCCGGGTTATGGCTGGCCGTCACCATCATGCCGTATGGCATGTTGTGTTTCATCACGTAGAACATGACAAGCGGGGTCGGAACGGAACGGTCGATGAACCAGACCTTGATCCCCTCCTCTGCGAAGATCTCACATGACCAGTAAATCGTTTCTTTCGAAAGGAAACGCCTGTCATATCCCATGACAATCCCTTTTTCCTCCACGCCTTCTGCCTTCATCTTCCTCGCCATCGCCTTTGCAAGTATCTGTATGTTCGCCTTTGTAAATTCATCTCCAATAATTGCTCTCCAGCCGCCTGTACCGAATGCCATCATAACTGTGCCTTCCTTTCTCCCATGATGATTCTGACTGTATGTTCTTTCTGATCTGTTAAAAGCGGGATCTGTGCCACAGACCTCTTTGCTGACTGTCCTGATGTATCTCCTTCTTTGACAAGCCCTGCACTGGAAAATGCCGGTGCGTAAGTTTCCCCGTCCAGATACAATTCCTTCACTCCTGACATGACGTGGTCCGGGTTCTCAACGATAATCTGATACCGGATGCCCCTCCAGACGCGGCTTACTTCAAAGCCGTCCCATTGTGCCGGGATACACGGATCAATCTCCAGATAATCAAACTGCGGACGGATTCCCAGCATATACCTTGTCGCGGAAAAATACGCCCAGCCGCCGCTTCCTGTCATAAACGGATGCCTCGCCCGTCCATATGCGCTGTGGTCCTTCCCCATGATAAACTGGCAGTAGGAGTAAGGCTCTGCCTGCCGGATCTCAATCTTGTCGTTCTGGTAATACGGGCAGAGGGCATTGTAATACTCCATTGCCCGGTCCCCCCTTCCCAGACGGCATTCTGCCGCCCATGCCCACGGATTCGGATGGCTGAAGACAGAACCGTTTTCCTTGACTCCGGGATATACCCTTGTCACAAAACCGATATCATCATCCGGCACGGTAAAGGACGGTGCGTTCAGCATGATTCCGTAAGGTGTGGACAGGTATTTCTGCACGCTGTCCATCGCCTGGATTCCCTTCTCATAGCTCGCCGCCCCGGACAGGACCGCCCATGCATTGGACTCCAGATGAATCTTCCCTTCCTTGTCCTGCGTCGTGCCGATGCGCCTTCCGTTCTTCGTAATACCGCGGATGAACCACTCCTGATCCCACAGTTCCCGGCCACATACTTCACGAACCGTCTGCTGCATTGCCTCATATTTCTTTACATTATCTGCATCCTGACGGAACCTTGCCAGCTCCAGAAAGTTCTCAATTGCCCAGTAATGAAGGAAGGATACGAGTGCACTCTCTCCCCCTCCCAGATTCAGGCAGTCATTCCAGTCCGCACGTAAGCCTTTGCATACGCCGTCCTCTCCTACCTGGTCGAAAGAGAAATCCAGAATCTTCATCATATGCTCATAGACGGTACCACTTCCGCCGTCCGCATAAGTCAGCACTTCATCGATAAACCCATATTCCCCTGTCTCCTTCACATACTCTGTGATTGCCGCGATCACCCAGAGTGCATCGTCGGAACAAGTATCCTCCAGCCCGTGGATCATGTCCTCACGCTTCGGCTGGGGAACTACAGTCGGTGACTTAAAGGGCTTTTCCTCCGCCTCGGGGTCAAACCAGCGCGGTTCAAACAGGTGCAGTCCATACCCTTTTGATACGAGCCCCCTTAAGAGTTCCACAAGGCGCTGGCGGCATTTTTCCGGATTGGAATGGGGTACTGTCATGGCATCCTGCGCCGTATCCCGGTAGCCGAGGCCGGTCCTTCCTCCTACCTCAATAAAGGAAGCGAACCGGGAAAACATGACATTGATCTCTGCCTGATACAGCGTCCATGTGTTGATCAGCGTATTCATCCCCTCATTCGGCGTCTGAATCTGAAGTTTTCCACACTTCTCTTCCCAAAATGCTTTTAAATCCACATAAACCTGGTCGACATTGTGGAAAACCTGATACTTTTCCCTCATTTTCCTTCCTGCTTCCCGGCTGCCCTCCCCAAGCATAAATACTGCCCGGACCTCTTCTCCCGGTTTCAATATTATCTTCTTATGAAGTGCCCCGCAGTGGTTATTTCCCTTTTCATAAGAGCCACTTAATGTCCCGCGTTCAACCCCCAAAGGATTGCCCTCGGAGCGGTAAGCACCGATAAACTCATCCCGCAGACAGTCAAAGCCGTCCGGTTCAAAATCGGCCGTAAAATACTGGTACCCGAATTCATCGTAATACAGGTCATGCTCGATAATCCCATCTTCATATGAAGAACCCGCAGAATAAAGACTCATCTGGAAATTCTGGTTGTCAAATTCAATGTGGTGGAAGGAAAATTCACAGTAAGAAAACAGGCTTAAAGACCGCTCTTTTGTACCTGTATTCTTCACCTTCACATCCCACAGCTCTACCGTATCTTCGATCGGGATGGACAGAGTCTGGCTCGCTTTAATCCCGTTATATTCACACTCATATCTTGTATAGGATAACCCGTGTACACAACTATACTTTGCAGTATCCAGACTCTTGCCGACCGGCTGCCAGGAAATACTCCAGTAATCCCCGCTCTCATCGTCCCTCAGATACACGTAATGCCCCGGACGGTCCATCGGCACACTGTTCCCACGGAAACGCGTGATCCGGTGGTATTCCGGGGACTTATAAAACAGATAACCTCCCGCAGTATGATTGACTACCGCACACATATCCCGCACACCCAGATAATTCGTCCAGGATGCCGGCAGATCGACCCTGTCGATCACATATTCCCTTTTTTCACTGTCAAAATGACCATATTCCATAATAGAAACTCCTCCCGCCTGATATCATCTGATTTGATTATAAGCTTACAGTCCAAAAGAACCAACTGCGGGAAATGCGATTATTTGCATAAAATTGTGTAATAGTAACCATTATATATCATATACTAATACAGAGTTAAATTAAGCGTATTGACTTCTTATGTTAATTCTGCTATATTGAACTCAGTGATCGTGTTACGGAAACTTGCGAAGCCCGTAACCGGGGGAGAACCTGCGGGTCTCTCCCTCTTTTGTTTTTAAGGAGAAAAAATGTTGTCACAAAAGAAATTTTCTACTTTTTCAGAACAAGTCGAATGGCTCCAAAATGAAAAACACCTTACTATTTCAAATAAACAGTATGCAGAAGATGTATTGAAACATATTGGCTATTTTCCGTTAATGGGCGGCTACAAGCACTTGTTCAGGATTCCATTAACAAAAAAATATAAAGACGGAACTTCCTTTGAAGAAATTGTTTCTCTCTATAACTTTGATAAAGAGCTTCGTGAATTATTTTTCAAATATCTACTCCAGATTGAACGCCATCTGCGTTCGTTAATGTCCTATTATTTTTCTGAACAGTATGGCGAGGAGCAATCTGCTTACTTGGACATTCATAATTTTAATAACAGCCGTAAAAATCATAATACTGTTGTCCGTTTAGTTTCAACCTTGCAAAGAGCTGCAACAACAAACGATTATGCATATATAAACTATTACCGAACTACTTACGGCAATATTCCAATGTGGGTACTGATCAACGTCCTGACTTTTGGAAACCTTTCAAAAATGTACAAAGTCTTTCCACAATCCTTACAGTCAAAAGTATGCAAAAATTTTGGTATTATCAACAGAAAGCAAATGGAACAGTTCTTGTCCGTCCTAACAAAGTTTAGAAATGTATGCGCTCATGGAGAACGCTTATTTACTTACCGGACAATAGACAATATTTCTGATCTGCCATTACATAAAAAATTATCAGTACCAATGAACGGAATCCAATATCAATATGGAAAAAACGATTTATTTGCTGTGGTAATTGCTTTTCGCTATCTGATTCCAATCAGTGATTTTAGAATTTTCAAAAGAAATTTATCTGCTTTGATCGACCATGCTTCCAAAAATCTTGTCCATATAAACAATGATGAACTTCTTAACCGAATGGGCTTTCCTCCAAATTGGAAAGATATTACCCGTTATCGCTTAACACCATAAAAATACGGAGATTTGGCACTATTTTATAGCGCCAAATCTCCTTTTCTATTTGTTGAAACATGCTCATTTAAAGAGCTATAATGAGTTCAGAACACAAGAGATTGATTGGCCAGTCATACCTCATTTTCAGCTTAGGCTGAACCCCGCCCGAAGGGGCAGTAATTGTGAGATACGTATTAGATATCTCCGTAAAAACAAGGTTTTTGAGATGAAAGAGGTGTGAAATCAATGAAAGAGAAAGTCCAGACTTTTGGCAGATTTTTAAGCGGCATGGTAATGCCGAATATCGGTGCCTTTATCGCATGGGGAATTATTACCGCCCTGTTTATAGAAACAGGCTGGCGTCCGAATGAAAGGTTTGCACAATTAGTGACTCCCATGTCAACAATGCTTCTCCCGCTTTTGATTGCCTATACAGGCGGAAATGTGGTGGCGGGACAGCGCGGAGGCGTCATCGGGGCCATTGCTACAATGGGTGTCATCGTAGGTTCCGATGTTCCGATGTTTATCGGCGCAATGATCGTAGGACCGCTGTCCGCATGGATCATTAAGAAGTTCGATAAGTTCATGGAAAATAAGATTCCGGCCGGTTTTGAAATGCTGGTCAATAATTTTTCACTTGGTATCTTCGGCGCAGTTCTGGCCCTGCTGGCAATGGTAGGAATCACGCCGCTTGTAGGCGCCCTCAACAGTGTTATGCAGGCAGGAGTCGGTTTCTTCGTCGACCACGGCCTGCTGCCGCTCACGAGTGTGTTTATCGAGCCGGCAAAGGTGCTGTTCCTGAATAATGCAATCAACCACGGGATCCTGTCGCCGATGGGAATCCAGCAGGTAGAAGAAATCGGAAAATCCCTATTCTTCCTTCTGGAGGCAAACCCGGGACCAGGCCTTGGAATCCTGCTCGCATACTGTATCGCAGGAAAAGGAAGTGCAAAAAGTTCTGCACCCGGCGCGGTCATTATCCACTTCTTTGGCGGTATCCATGAGATTTACTTCCCGTACATCCTCATGAACCCGCTCCTGCTCCTCGCTGTAATGGCAGGCGGTGCAAGCGGAATCTTTATCTTTAACCTCATGGGTGTAGGACTGACAGCCCCCGCTTCACCGGGAAGTATTTTTGCACTGCTCATGATGGCAGAACGGCACAGCTACGCAGGGCTCCTGCTCGGAATCGCAGTATCTGCCGCCGTGGCCCTTATCGTCGCACTGCCGCTTCTCAAGTTCATGGGGAAAGACACAAGCCTTGAAGAAGCACAGCAGAAAAAAGACAGCATGAAGAGACAGGCAAAAGGAATCGCTGAGCCGGCCGCTATCGAAGGCTCTCTCGGAAACGATATGGCAAAAGACGGCGCCACACAGGGAAAAGTACACAAGATTGCCTTTGCCTGTGATGCCGGAATGGGGTCCAGCGCAATGGGTGCAACGGTTCTTAAGAAAAAGATAGCCGCCGCAGGACTTCAGGGAATCGAGGTTATTCATACCCCGGTATCTTCCATTCCTGCCGATGTCCAGATTGTTGTAACACACAGGGAACTGGGCGAACGCGCGGCCCGGAGTAATCCGAACGCAGAACGGATTCTGATCACGAATTTCCTTGCGGCCCCGGAATACGACGAACTGGTTCTTGAACTTAAAGGGCGAAATCAGTAATATGCATACTCTTTCATGAGCTCCCGATTCATGCTACAATAAAGATAATAATCCCAGAATCAAAAGGTGGATACAGGATGGAGCTGTTACGGAAGACAGGACGTTTTTATAAAGAAATCATCATAAATAATA
Organism: Faecalicatena orotica; assembly: GCF_003149245.1. GTDB lineage: Bacteria > Bacillota > Clostridia > Lachnospirales > Lachnospiraceae > Faecalicatena_A > Faecalicatena_A orotica. Next base: position 186,169 of record NZ_QGDL01000004.1, read on the forward strand.
TAGGCATATTTATTTTCATCGGAATTCTGTCCGTAATCTTTCATGATTACGGATGGTTTCCTAATGAAAATATGTATGCCATTTCGCAGTTGGTTTACCACGTCGCCCTGCCAGTACTAATCAGCTTCGAGGGCGGAAGGAAGACCGGTGGGAACAGCGGAGGGCTCACAGCCGCCCTGGCGGTCTGCGGCATTGCAGCGGGTGGTACTGAGTCTGGCCTCTGGGGCGCGCTTCTGATCGGTCCCGCGGCCGGATTCCTCTGGAAGTACAGTTTTCAGTGGATTTCCTGTAAATGCAAGGCTTCCCTGCAGATGCTTGTCAAGAACCTCTGGATCGCGGTTCTGGCAGGTCTTATGGCGGGTATGGCTTATGCAGTTCTCACACCGGTTATGAACCAGTTTATCACACTTTTATCACGTTTTACCGACATGCTGGTGGAATTCGGGATGTTAGGGACTCTCGCTTTTATCATTGAGCCCGCAAAGGTATTTTTTCTGAACAACCTCATGAACCACAGCATTCTGGTTCCACTGGGAATGAGTCAGGCCGCCGCTCATGGCAGTTCAGTTTTCTTTCTGCTCGAGGCAAATCCAGGCCCCGGATTCGGTATGCTTGGGGCCCTGTTCCTCTGCCATAAGGAAAAGCGGCAGGAATATGGCGCCGCCATGTTTACCCAGGCGGTCGGAGGGCTTCACGAGGTTTATTTTCCCTATGTACTGTCCAACCTCTGGCTCCTTCTTCCTCTGATGGCCGGAGGTTTTGCCGGGAACCTTACTTTTCAGTATCTGCACGCCGGACTGCAGGGGCCTGTATCTCCCGGAAGTGTGGTCACAATCCTCTTGATGGCCGGAAAGAATACATGGCTTTTCGCCCTTGCCGGGCTGGCAGTCTCCACGGCAGTATCCTTTGCCGGAAGCCTGCTTGTGTTAAAGATGACCACTAAAAGCAACAATACCGTTTCAAAAGAAATAAGTACTCATGATAAATCTCCCGTGAACAATATAAATGAGGAAAAAAATATGAAAATGCAAAGAATTGCCGTGATCTGTGACGGTGGAGTCGGTACAAGCGCAATGGGTGCCTCCATCTTAAGAAGACGGCTGGCACAGGAAAAACTGACCGGCATCCAGGTGGACGCATATGCGGCAGACCTGATTCCTGACGGCATCGACCTGATTGTATGCCAGAAGGATCTGTATGACCATCTGCCGGAGAAACTCAAATCAGATATAGGTCCGTCGAGAGAGATTTATACAGCCGGCAGCCTCCTTACCGCCGCATCCTATGATGGGCTGGTTTGTCTGCTTCGAGAGAGAGGAAGGTAACAGTATGGATATTACCCCAAGGATCAAGCAAATATTACACGTGCTCCTTTCCGAAAAAAAGAGCATTTCCGTAAAGGATCTGGCCGCGAAGGTCGGTGTCAGCAAGCGGACCGTCCAGCGTGAGCTGGGTTATATCCAGAGTTCTTTGAAGCCCTATGATATCCGTTTCATGTCTAAGACAGGGGTCGGGGTGTGGCTGGAGGGCAGTGCGGAAGAAAAAAGGCGTATGTTTGATGATATCAGCCAGGGTGACTCCTATGATGTCAGCAACCGGGAAGAACGCAGGAAACGGCTTATCTTAGAGGTCCTGAAGGAAAAAGGGCTGAAGAAACTGTTTTATTACAGCAGCCAGTTTCAGGTCAGCGAAGCAACCATAAGTACAGATCTGGAAGCCGTCGGGGAATGGCTGAACCGGTACGGCCTTTTTGTGGTGCGCAAACCCGGAAGCGGTATTGCAGTTGAAGGCAGTGAAGAGAACTACCGCCGGGCAATCCGGGCATTTATTGATGAGAACATCGATACCCGCCTGATCCGGGATGCCTATGAATCCGACAGCAGTCAGGAAAGCTGCGAAGAATTTGCTAAAAGCAGCATGGGGAAGGTACTCAACGATGATATCCTGAAACGTGTCATCGGCTGTATTATGGGGATGAACCATACCCGTGTCCTTACATTGACAGAGAACTCTTATATTGGCCTGATTATCCATATTTCCATTGCCATCAACCGGATTCTTAAGGATGAAATGCTGGAAACCGCCGACGGCTGGAGCGGGGACCTCCATGAGGATGAGGACTATCTGCTGGCAAAGGAGATTGTCCTCAAACTGGAAGAGGAATTCGAGATTGAGATACCAGAGGTAGAAATCTCTTATATCTGCCTTCACATCAAAGGGGCCAAACACGAAAAGATTTCATGGGCCGACGGAAAAACGGTTGAGATGGGTAACCGTGAACTTCAGGATCTGCTGAATGAGATGATCGATGCATTCGACGCAGAAAAAGCCTATTACCTGAAACAGGATGATGAATTCATACAAGGGCTTCTTGCCCACCTGCAGCCTACACTGATCCGCCTCCTGCACGGGATGAAGATCCAGAATCCCATCTTGAAGGAAATTCAGGAGAGCTATCCGGATATCTATGAAAAATGCAGCAAGGTCGCACTCGTTCTAGGTGAAAAGACGCAGACTGCCGTCCCCAATGAAGAGACCGGATTTCTCGCGGTACATTTCGGGGCGGCGCTTGTCCGCCTGGAAGGCAAAAGCGAACAGATCCGCCAGGTGCATATCGGCGTCGTATGTTCCAGCGGAATCGGCATCTCCCGCCTGATGTCTTCCAAACTTAAGAAAGTATTTCGTGACCGGGTGGATATCACCGCCTATGGCAAAAACGACATTACGCCTTATATCATCGGTAAGACGGACTTTTTCATATCGAGTCTTCAGCTGGACCTGCAGGATGCCCCTGTTATTTATGTCAATCCGCTTCTCGGAGATGACGATATTGAAAAAAGCCGGCGCATGGTCTATCAGTATGAGCGGATGCCCGAAAAGCTGAAAACAGAGGATGAGTTCACCGTACAGCTCGAAGAAATCAACCTGGCCGCCGCCCAGATCAATGCCGTAATCAAATATATGGACTTCTTCAAGGTTGACAACTGGATCACTTTTAAGGAGCTTCTGATTGCCATCGGGGAAAAACTCTCCCCCTACAGTGACCGGAGTGAACTGATACAGGAAGACATCATGAGGAGGGAAAAGATCGCCACGCAGGTCTTTGCAGAATTTGGTTTTGCACTCTTTCACACGAGGACAAAGGGCGTTGTAAGGCCCTGCTTTGGTGTGTGCATGACAAAAGACCTCACAGCCTTCATGGCCCCTTACTTTAAGGGAATTAACGTCATCTTTGTCATGCTCGTGCCGGATGATGAAAATGTGCGGATCAACAATGAAATCCTCGGATATATTAGTACACTGCTGATCGAGGAGTATGATTTTATGGAAGTAGTCCTGAAAGGGGATAAAGAAGAAATAAGAGGGGTACTTTCGAAATATCTGAAGAAATTCTTTACCAAATATCTGGGTGGGCTGTAATGTAGGATCAGTTCCACATGACTTGCCCACTTACTATACAAGTCAAGTGGGCAAGTCATATATTTTATTCTGTTTTATGCTTAACATACTTTTGTTTTGAACTCTGCGGTTTGTCTGGAATTGTCAAGTCAACAATTTTTGCGTCTATTAATGGCTTAAGTATTTTTGTTCTGAAATAATCTCTTGAACTATAGTTACAGAATTCTTGTAATTCTTTTCTAGTTCTTGGCTGCTCCAAATAATTCATGAGTCTTGCAAAATCCTGTATACTCATATTCGGAACTTCCGAAGAATGTTGTAAGAAATTGTCTTTATTATTCTGATCTGTGGATTTATTCACTTTTTCTTCCGGCCGATAAAAACAAACTACAAATCCAGACTTTAATTTTTTAAATTCATATCTAACATCTGCTTTTTCACACGCATCAGCTATACGTTTCAAACCAGTCCCAAAACTCTCAATATCTTTAGAATAATATAAAATTCTTGCTATTTTGGGATTTCTACGAATTGGCCTTTCCGGTTTGTCAATAAAATCCTGTGGTTCAAATCCTTCTGGAAAAGCACCTGGGTTATATATTTCAATTCTGTCTTTATAAATTGCAACCTCATTACTTTGTCCGGCTGCATAATCCTTATGACAAAATGAATTTAACAATGCCTCTCGGATAGCATCAATTGGTATCTCCGGTATTTCCGTACGTTGTAATGCACCAGTAAATTCCACGCGCCAATGTATATTACTTTTTATATAACTTTCAGCTATGTCTATAAGCTTAAGTACGGGTCCATGTTGCCTTTGAATATCATTAAAAGTCAATCTCTCATTGGTTGCAAAAATTGCCATTTGAATATCTTGAATTAAATCATCTGCAAATAATGCCTTTCCCGCATTTATTAAATGATTTCCCTCTGATAACTCTAATTGATTTAAAACTGTTTTCTTATCTGTATAAACAATTGCTATTCTCCCAACATCATGAGCCTGATTTGTATATTTTTTTAGAAGTTCTTCATCGACATCATCAATTGTTTTATTAGAAATCAAATTTTCCCACCGATTTTCTTCTCTATCTCCCTTGCGAATATAATCTGCTAATTGCTGTGGTGACATAATTAAATCTTCATCTGCTACACGTATCCTTGCTACACCATATGAAAAATATGGAGTCTGATTTCCTGCAAATTTAACATATATACAATCCCTGCCATCCATAACCACCTTTTTCACTTCAGGATATATTTTAGGTTCAATAGAATTCTTTATTTTCTGACTAACTTCTCTTAGTGACTCCTCCGTAACAACCTGCCCTATAATACTACCATCTGGTTTTACTCCAAAATACAATTCTCCATGCTGATGCTTATTCAATATAGCAGAAATAGAATTCATTGCTTCTTTTAATTCTCCTGTTGACTTCTTGAATTCCACTGTTTCGTTTTCTATTCCTAAATTCAACCTACTACCTTCTTTCTATAATTCATATTCCATATCTTTTCCATATCCAATTAATGTAAACTTAAAATAAAAATTATATACCGCAAGTTCGCCTAATCTATTTAACATATATCCTGCACTTTTTGTTTAGACTGTTAATACTCCCTTTTTTATGAAATTCACAAAATGAATATCTATATCTTTACTTACCTCTCATTATTATCTATGACTAAAATCAATCTGTCAAGTCAGGGAGATGCCCGCACCGCCTAGTTTTGGCACTATCTGATGGTGCCAAATCCCATCTTCTTTGAATTGAAAAACAGCCCCCAACCTCCCTATAATTAAGGCATAGACAAGAACGAAAACCAAAAGTCAATCCCAAAAAGGAGGATAAATATGTTATTTAAAAGCAGAAAAAAAGTGGAGGAAAAGAAGGAACTTTTATACCGTGAAAACATCCGGGTGAATTGCAGACCCGACACTCAGGAAAATGTCATTCGCAAGGTCGGGCAGATGCTTGCAGACTCCGGTTATGTAGACCAGCCGTATGTCGATGCGATGCTCGAACGTGAAAGATCACTCTCAACCTATATGGGAAGCGGCCTTGCACTGCCCCACGGAGTCGAGCAGGCAAAAAAAGAAATCCGTTCGTCCGGGATCGCAGTTATGGTTTTTCCTGAGGGCACACCCTGGGGGGATGAACAGGCCAAGGTTGTCATCGGAATCGCCGGCGTCGGGGAAGAACATCTGGATATCCTGTCAGTCATCGCTGACAAGATGATGGATGAAAAAGCAGCCGCAGAACTGACAAGCGGAACGGCTGATGCAGACACCATTTACAGGATTCTTACAGGAAAGGAGCAGATATCATGATTGTAACAGTAACAATGAACCCTGCCATTGACAAAACCGTAGAGATCGGGCACCTGATCCCGGGAGGGCTGAACCGCATCCACAAGGTTGAATATGATGCAGGTGGAAAAGGTATTAACGTTTCAAAAACCATCCGTGAGCTGGGCGGTGGGAGCATCGCAACTGGCTTTCTCGCGGGAAATGCAGGCAGAACGATTGAGAGCGTACTGAAAGACAGGGGGATTCAATCAGATTTCGTCTGGGTAGATGGGGAAACAAGGACAAACACGAAGGTACTGGAAGATAACGGAGAGGTTACCGAGCTGAATGAACCCGGTCCTGAAATCACCCCGGACCAGTTGGATGAACTGCTCGCCAGACTCGAAGGGTATGCAGGCGACGGAGTTTTATTCGTACTGGCAGGCAGTATCCCGAGCGGTATCAGCATCGATATCTATGAAAAGATCATAAGGCTGCTCCACAAAAAAGGGGCAAAGGTTCTGCTGGATGCCGACGGCTGTATGTTCCGTCAGGCGCTGGATGCTGGCCCCGATATTATCAAACCGAACCGGGCAGAGTTAGAAGAATTCATGGGCATTGACTATCGTGCCTCTGACCGGGACCTTTTAAAGACTGCAAGACAGCTTCTTGGAAAGGGTGTGGATACCGTAGCCGTTTCAATGGGAAAAAGCGGCGCCATGTTTGTCCGGGACGGTTATGAAGTCAGATGCCCCGCGCTTAACGTAAAGGCACACTCTACTGTAGGGGCCGGAGATGCAATGGTTGCGGCGCTTGCCTATTCCTTTGACACAAAAAACGGCGATGAAAATACTACCCGCATCTGTATGGCTGCTTCCGCAGGGGCTGTTACAACAATTGGGACAAAGCCGCCGGCAAGGGAACTGGTAGACGAGTTAATGGAACAAGTAATCATAGAAAAGATAGGAGAGTAAAAATGATGAAAACAAAAGCAGTGAGAATGTATGGTACAATGGATCTGAGACTGGAAGAATTTGAATTACCGGCAATCAAGGATGATGAAATCCTCGTTAAAGTAATCAGTGACAGCATCTGTATGTCGACTTATAAGCTGGCCGAGCAGGGAAAGAAACACAAGAGAGCGCCGCAGAACATCGATACAAACCCGGTTATCGTCGGCCATGAATTTGCCGGTGTGATCGTGGAGGTCGGGGATAAATGGAAAGACCAGTTTAAGCCGGGTATGAAGTTCGCACAGCAGCCGGCCCTCAACTACAAGGGCAGCCTTGCATCCCCGGGATACTCTTATGAATATTTCGGCGGTGCATGTACCTACTGCATCATCCCTCATGAAGTTATGGAGCTGGGGGCACTGATGGAATATAAAGGAGAAAGCTTTTTTGAGGCGTCACTCGGAGAACCTATGAGCTGTATCATTGGCGGATACCGCGGCAACTACCATACCAACAAGAGGGACCACAGTCATGCAATCGGCACAAAGGCTGACGGCGATATTATCATCCTCGGCGGCTGCGGGCCAATGGGACTCGGGGCAGTCAGCTACGGAATCCAGTTTGAAAATAAACCAAAAAGAATTGTTGTAACTGACATTGATGATGCTAAAATAGAAAGAGCAAGGGAAGTCATTCCGGAATCCTTTGCGGCAGAAAAGGGCGTGGAACTTTTGTATGTAAATACTGCTAAGATGGCAGACCCTGTTCAGGAGCTTAAAGATATCACAGGCGGAAAGGGGTATGACGACGTATTCGTCTACATCCCAAACCGTGCAGTAGCCGAACTTGGTGACAAACTGCTTGCATTCGACGGATGCCTGAACTTTTTCGCAGGCCCGACGGATAACCTGTTCAAAGGAGAGATCAATCTCTACAACTGCCACTACACAAGTACACACATTATGGGAACAACCGGAGGCAATAACGATGACCTGATCGAGGCCAACGATCTTGCGGCAAGAGGCATCATCGAACCGGCCGTCATGGTTACCCACATCGGCGGGATCGACAGCATCGCAGAGGCAACCATGAACCTGCCCAAAATCCCCGGCGGCAAGAAGCTGACATACACCCAGTTTGACATGCCTCTTACAGCCATCGAAGACTTCGGGAAATTAGGGGAAACTGATCCCCTGTTTAAAAAACTGGATGAAGTATGCCGGAAAAACAGAGGTTTGTGGAGTTCAGAAGCGGAAAAAATCCTGTTCGACCACTTTGACGTAGAAGCTTAAATGATACTGCCCTCCTCTGAACCGGTTTAGAGATAAAACAGGAATGAGGAGGGTTATTATGATTCAAAGGCTAAAAGAAATCAGAGCTGTACTGTTTGACATGGACGGTGTCATATTCGACACAGAAAGACTTGCCTATCAGGGATGGATGGAGTCCGGCAGACTACTGGGATTTCCTATTACAGATGAGCAGATCAATAAAAACCGCGGCTGTGATATACGGGCCGGCAGGATGCTGTTTAAAGGATGGTTCGGAGAAGACTTTCCCTTTGATGAGGCAAGGAAGCTGAGGACTGGCTATATGGATACTTATATCGCCAGAAACGGTGCTCCTCTAAAACCCGGTGTCAGGGAGCTGTTTGCCACCCTCAGGAAGGCCGGAATAAAGAAAGCACTTGCTACCTCAACACAGAGGGAGACTGCGAAAGAATACTTTAAAAGTGCGGACCTGTCATTCGATTTTGATGCCTCTGTCTGCGGCACCGAAATCAGAAACAGCAAGCCCGCCCCCGATGTATTTTTGACTGCTGCCGAAATGCTCGGCGAAAAACCGGAACACTGCCTCGTTGTCGAAGACAGCCCCAATGGCGTACGCGCAGGCATTGCAGCCGGCTGTACGGTAATCATGGTACCTGATATGACTGCACCGGATGAGGAGATGAAACGGCTCTGTTTCCGGATACTGGACAGTCTGAGTGAGCTGGATGAATGGATAAAAACACTGGCCTGAATTTCAATACAGACGCATTATTTTTTCATCCATCTCTGCAATGATTCTAAAAGACGGTTGATATCAATGGGTTTTGCAATGTGGTCATTCATGCCTGCACTGTGCGCCCTTGCCAGGTCAGTTGCGAAGGCGTTGGCCGTCAGGGCAAGTATGGGGATCGTATGTGCGTCTTCCCGGTCTAAAGACCGGATCGTCCTCGTCGCCTGATACCCGTCCATGACCGGCATCTGGATATCCATCAGGATGCAGTCATAAGTTCCCGGGGCAGAAGTAACAAATTTCTCTACGGCACGCTGTCCATTCTCAGCCTTATCTATAGAAAATCCATGCATCTGCAAAAGCTCAGACGCAATCTCCCTGTTCAGTTCATTATCTTCAACCAGCAAAATTCTTTTGGAAGTCAGAAAGTCCTGCGTTTTCTCATCCAAAGCCTCTGAGGTTCCCTGGCTGTCATTATCATTCGCATCCGAAGCTCCCAAGTTATCTGGTTCTGCTTCAGGTATCACAATCTCATCACACCGTTCGAGTGGAATGGCAACGATAAACTCGCTCCCTTTTCCCAGCTCGCTCTTAACTTCTATTGTACCGTTCATCATGCGGACAATATTCTGTGTAATGGCAAGTCCGAGTCCCGTCCCCTGAATCTTATTGATCCGCGTATCCTCCGCCCTCGTAAAGGGTTCGAAAATATGTGGCAGGAATTCCCCGTCAATACCAATCCCGTTATCCTCAATGATAAATCCGTACTGTCCTTTATTTCCACTGTTATCCGGAAGCTCCTGTACCCGCAGACTGATGGTTCCGCCCTCAGGTGTATATTTCACCGCATTTGTAAGCAGGTTCATCAGTACCTGCTGAAGCCTTCCCCCATCAGTTCTTACCTTCCAATGCCGCAAATGACCGCTGAATAATTGAAGCTTCTGATTCCTTTCAGCAACCAGAGGCTGAAACATGTTTGCAATATCCTCGAACATTTCAGGCAGTGACACCTCTTCAGATATCAGGTCGATCTTTCCGCTCTCAATTCTGGACATATCCAAAACCTCATTAATAAGGTTTAACAAATGATGTGTCGATGTATTGATCTTGTTAAGGCAGTCCCTTATCTTTTCCTGCGAATCAATGTTTGCTTCGGCAATAGCTGTCATCCCCATGATGGCATTCATCGGCGTGCGTATGTCGTGGGACATGGACGAAAGGAAGTTGGTCTTTGCCTCACTGGCGATCTGGGCTGTTTTATATGCTTCTTCCAGTATCTTCCTCTGCCGCTCCTGCTCCTCCCTCTGCTTCGTAATGTCTATCCCTATTGTATAGAAGGATGGTATTCCATCCCAGCTTTCTTCTCCCCTGGCATAAGACAGGGTAATTGTAAGAATCTTCGTCTGACCGCTGCGGGTCGTGATCTTTGCCTCCGTAACCATATTCCCGCCGGTAACCATAAGTTCCTGCAGCATAGGTATAATACGCTGTAAATCTTCCTGATGGAGGTAAGTACACTGGCTGTGCAGTTCATTCTCAAATTGCTCCGCTGTATAACCGATCATATCAAGGAAGTTGGCGCCATACCAGAGAACGGTGCTGCAGTCTCTGGCATCCAGCCGGGCAAATCCGCCAGGGACGGAACGGAGAAGGGCATCCTGCTCACGGTTCTTTTTCTCCAGCTTGAATTCACTGGTATACATATCGTGGGATAGCTCAAGCCGCGCACGGTGCCCCTCCCAGTTAATAAGCCGGTTCTTGATTAAAAACTTCCGTTCCAATACCGGATTATCAAATTCCCACTCGTAGTATTCGTCCTCCCGCAGTTTATCATTAGTACAGAAAGGACATGGGGTACTTCTCCCCTGAATCACTTCATAACATTTGTGTCCCAGTAATTTCTCTGGGGGACTGCCCAGAGTATCACAGGAAGTATTATTCAGATACAGCAACTCATAGCTGTCCAGATCGCTGATATAAATATTGCCTTCATAAGCATCCATCATGAGGCGGAAATATTCCTGATACAGCCCGGCATAATCTGTCCTTTCCGCAGCCATATTCATATCTGCGTGTCCGGCTATTGCACAATCCTCTATATTTACCTCTCCCACGCAGTCTTTTTGTGCCTTCAATTCTCCGGGGCATTCCATACTTTTTTCCTGTTTCATAGCAACCTCTCCAGAACTTCGTTTATCTGTACATTTATGTTATTCTACCATACCCCGGCATTTTCGTCCATCCTGTTATGCTCCTTCTTCGGTAATCAAAATGGTGGAGAAATAGCTTGTATACAGTAAAAAATGGAAGGCTCCCTTGTCTATGGGATTCCTTCCATTTTTGCATATTTTATATCAGATATATTCCAAGCCCATAGCGTGGCCGTCTATTCTGAACAAAGTTTTCCGATCTCTTCCAGAATCTGTGCATAATCAATCTTCGAAAAGTCTGATGCATCCACCTCAATCAAGTGCCCCATCTGGAATTTATCGTATCCTTTATGAAGGCAGCGGTCCTGAAAAATCTCATAAGTTACCAGACTGTCCGCCTGGGTACGGTCTTCCAGAACATCGCCCTTATGGTAACAGCTTACCAGATGACCCAGATGACGGTCCTGAGCCAAATCTCTCTTTCTTGAAACCTCATAAAGATGTTCAATATTTCCTAAGGAACGGATTGTAATGACTTCATAACCATATTTCCGGGACAAATCTGTAAGACGGCCCTTTTGCTTATCACTGAAAGGATAATCTGAGATGATACATTCACCCTGCTTCATTTTTTCTTCAATAACAGCATAGTACCTGGCCCACGCCATATTCTCGACTTTCGTCTTTTCTTCCTGATTATTGAATCCATACTCATCCCACATCTGCTCTTTCATTTCATCCTGATTTACAGTCTGGAACCGGGGATACTTTTTCAAAATAAGGGCACACATACTGCTCTTTCCCGTGGCCGGATATCCTGCCAGCAGAATCATACATTTTTTCATGTTAAACCCCATTGATTAATCTAATTTAAATAATGAAGCCTTTTCTGTTACAATAGCCGCAATTCTGTCATTTGCAGGCCCAAGCAGCCCCCTTAAGGATGTTAACGGTGTAACACCTTCTGCCGTAAATGTTTTACTTACTACTTCAATATAAGATTTATTTAACTCCGTCCCAACGTTAATTTTCTTCATTCCTTCTCTTACACATTTCCTCATATCTTCATCAGAAACACCTGTGCCTCCATGAAGTACAAGCCCTGTATCTCCGAGTTTTTCTTTTAATTCCTCTAACAGTTCATAGTTAATCTTTGCCTTTGATTTATACTGGCCGTGTGTAGTTCCAATGGAAACAGCCAATGCATCAACCCCTGCTTCAGATGCAAAATGCAGGGCATCTTCAGGCTTCGTATACATAGCCGCATCTTTGTCAACCACGACCCCGTCTTCTGCACCGCCGATAGAACCAACTTCTCCTTCAACAGATACGCCATGAGCGTGTGCATAAGCTACAACTTCTTTTGTATTCTTTATATTTTCTTCGATTGGAAGAGAAGAACCATCGTACATAACTGAAGAATAACCTAAATCGATTGCTCTTTTCAATGCATCAATATCTTTACAGTGGTCCATATGTAATGCAACGTTTACCGGCACATTTTCTGCGAGCGCTTTCACAGCCGCAATCAATGGCTCAAAACCAATATATTCTGCTGTTCCAAGTGATGTCTGGAGGATAATCGGCACGTTGAGGTCTGCCGCTGCTTTTACCATAGCCGGCACCATTTCAAAACAATGTACGTTAAACGCTCCGACAGCCCCTTTCCCCTCGTTTTCCTTAAACATTTCTATTAAATTCTTATACATGATATTACCTTCTCTTTCTGAATATAATTTTTTAGTCCTTAACAGATATATCCGGTTTTATATTTTCCCGCGAATCATATCTTTTGATATCTGCATCATTTCCTGTACTTTTCCGAAATAATAGGTGATCTTTTCATCATCCTTTGCTTCGGCGGCCTGCTGACGCTTTTTGTTATACAGCGACATCAGATCTGTATAGGATTTGCCCATTACTTTTTTCATTTCAAAGCTTTCTTCATAATACCTGATTGCCTCGTCATATTCTCCGGCCTGCATATATAGGGAGCCAGCTTCGTTTAAGAGTTCAATTCGTGCGTCTCCCTGTGTTCCCTCCAGCTGCTGAACTTTTTCTTCTGCCTGTTTCATTAATTCTTCCTGATTGATAACAGGTACTTCCTCTGCCTTTTTTTCTTTTTTATCTTTCTTTCCAAATAAGAACATTTCGCTGCCTCCCTTTGCGATTTAACAATACTTAGAATATTCCGCCAATCCCTTTAAAAATCATGAAGAAGAATGCCGTTACTACGGTATCTACATCTGTACATGTGATATTCTGGAAGCCGATCTGTGATAACATTGGTGATAAGAATGCCGGAAGCATCATGATAAAAATACCATGAGCAATACATCCTACAATAACGCCGCGGCGCCCACCGACTTTGTTTGCAAAAATACCTGCTGTACCACCGGCAAAAAAGTTACTCATGACACCCGGAATAACAAGCGGAACACCAAGAGCCGGAATACCTGTGATAAACATACCGATCAAAGAACCAATTGTTGTGAAAATAAATCCCATGATGACTGAATTTGGTGCGTATGGAAACAATACAGGGCAGTCCAGTGCCGGTTTTGCATTTGGAACTAATTTCTGGGAAATTCCCTGGAAAGCCGGTACGATTTCTGCTAATAACAGACGTACTCCTGCTAACAGTACATACAAACCTACTACGAACTGCATTGCCTGTAAGAATGCGTATACCATGTAGTTTGTGTCTCCGGCAAACTCTGCGCTGGCTTCCGGTCCGGCAATTGCCGCTACAATTAAGTAGAACGGAATCATAACTACCATAATGGAGAGGTAGGTATCCTGAAGAAATTCAAGGCTCTTTGGAAGCTTCAAGTCTTCACAGGATTTAGAGTCATCTCCGACAAGTTTTGCGATTAACGCTGAAAACATGTATCCGATTGTACAGAAATGACCGAGGGCAATATCGTCACTGCCCGTGATTTTACGCACGATTGGCTGTGCAATTGCAGGCATTAATGTAGCGAATGCACCACCTACTAAACTGGAAATTAAAATCAGAGGTATACCGCGAAGTCCGCAGAACCAAGCAAATACTACACATAATGTAGATTCCCACAACAGAGCCTGTCCGGTAAGGAAAATATATTTAAAAGGTGTAATTCTTGCCAGGATAATATTTACAATAAAGATACCTGCTAATGAAATTGCAATCTCTGCACCCAGTCCCAGTTCTCCCATAGCCTGTCCGTTAATAGCTTCAATAGAAGCAACAACACTCTCAAGGCCATTTAAACCAAAACCCTGATTAAATATCGCCCCAAAATAGGATAACGCGCCCTGCATGACGGTTGAACCGGCCGATAATACCATAAATCCAAGAATTGTTTTCATTGTTCCTGATACAATCTGTCCTGCAGGCTTTTTCTGCAGAGCAAGACCTAATAATGCAATCAAACCGATAATAATTGCAGCCTGAGTCAGAATATTATTAATAATAAAATTTAATACTGCCATAATTCCCTCTCCTTCTCTTAAATGTATTACTGATTAAATAACTCCCATGTCCTTTAAAACTGGTGTAAGCTTTTCACGGATTTCATTTTTGTCTACAAGACGCTCCAGAAAAATTGCCGGGCATTTTAAGGAAATACGTTCAAATTGTTTTTCAAAATTTTTCCCTGAAATAATCAGGTCTGCATCCATTCCTGCCGCGCTTGAGATATCAATGTGATCCATTTTTGCTTCCACACCCATTTCCCTCAATACCGCCTCTGTTGTCATCTGACAGGCAAAACTACTCCCAAGTCCGTTCCCACATACTGCTAAAATCTTTAACATGTTTTATATCCTCCTTCTTTATAAATTATTTGCAAAGAATTGTTTCAACTCTTTTACAGCCACCGCTTCATCCGTTCCGGTTACTGACACCGTTACTTCTTCGTTTTGTTTTACACCCAGTGACATTAAGGCAAGAATCTTCTTCAGGTCCGCTGTTTTTTCTTTTGCGGAAATCATGATCTGGCTTTCGTATTTCTTGGCGACATTTACGAGCTGCCCCGCAGGCCTTGCATGAATCCCCTGAACTGCTGTAATTACATATGTAAATTTCTGCATCTTCCCCTCCCTTAATTTTCCCGGATTTCATTTTCCATTTGAATCAACATATCATAAATCTGCTGAGGTTTTTTGGCATGTACCATTTCACTGACCTTACTCTCATCCATAAAGATATTCGATAAAACTTTCATCGTATCTATATGGGAATTCGAGTCACTGGCTGCCAGTGCAATCAGTACCCTTACCTGAAAACTGTCTTCTGAAAACTGAATTGGTTCCCGGAGTAATGTAATTGCAAGCTGCTTTTTAATCACGCCATCTGTCGGTCTTCCATGAATTAGTGCAAAATCTTCTGCCAGCACATAATAGGGTCCATATTCCGCCGTACTTTCGAGAATCGCTTTTTCATAATTATCTGTAACAAAACCGCCTTTTATCAATGGTTCGAGACTCAAATGGATTGCTTCTTTCCAATTGCTTACCCGCTCAGTGATATGTATGTTTTCCGGTTTCAACATATCCGATATCATTTTTGTTTTCCCCTTTCTCGATTTGATGATGTTATTGTAGCAAGTAAATTTTGCAAAAAGAAGTCCAAGTATTTGCAATGAATTTTGCAAATCTGTAGACAGAATTTCACGTATATTTTCCTAAAAGAAAGAGCTCTAAACCCGCAATTGGATTTAGAGCTCTCTCTAAAATAATCATGATTCCTTTATATATGCTATTCTTTTTCGTATGTCTCTGCCAGCCTTCTTTCAAAATAGGCCAGTATCTCCTGTGGCGTATCCATCCCTGTTAATTCATCCACTGCCTCATCCTTTTCGAACAGCGTCATGATATCGCGAAGTACTTTCATATGGCTTTCCTGATCTTCAGCTGCCAGGACAATTACCACATTCGCGTGGTCCTTTTCTGAAAAAGCAACCGGCTTTTTAAATAAATGAATGGAACAGTCCAGCTTATTGACTCCGATTTCCGGTTTGGAATGGGCAAGGATGACTCTTGGTGCAATGAACATATAAGGCCCATAATACTGCAGCTGTGAAATAATGCTGTCAATGTATGGCGCCTGGATACTTCCTGCTTCCATTAAGTATTCGCCGGCAGTCCGCAGTGCCAGCGTCCATTTATATTCATCTTCATGAACCTCTATTCTCGGCTCATCTAAAATACTGAGCAGGTCTTTTTGGTGCTGCTGCAAATCAGCATAAGCATTATTCCTGCTTTGGTATAAGTATTCCTCAATCTTCTTTTTAGCCTGTTCCTGCTTCTCTTCTATAATGTATGGTTTCACCACGGAAAACAATTCGTTAGCATTCACGTAAGACCCGTTATTCATCATCTTGAAATGCCGTGCAAGCAGGGCCTTATCCCTTCCGGTCAGAATCGGATGCACCTGGATGACCGGTATCACGCTTTTGATCTTCACTGTGCTGACAATGATCTCACAGCGGGCCTGAGCATTTCGCACCGTTGACGTCGATTCCACTCCTACGACTTCCACTTCGGGGAACATCTTAGTCAGCTCCCGCTTCAGCATATTTCCTGTGGAAATGCCATTAGCACACACAATCAGCACCCTGAGGCGTTCACTTTTATTGTTGGAAATCGGAAGATATGCCCCAAAATGCAGTGCCAGATAAGCGACTTCTGTGTCCGGCACAGACACTCCTATCTGCTTTTCCAGATACCGGCTGACAATCTTCGTAATTTCAAACAAATCCGGATATTCCCGGATAATGTCGACATTCAGTGAGTCCAGACTCTGGATTCCATACTGGTAGCGGTAAAGAGATGCATTAATATGGATGAAAAGCTGCCGTTCCAGTTCTTCCCTCCGCTCAAATGTAACACAGGCCACCTTCTCGAATTCGGAAACCAGTGCCTTTGCAATCTCATATGCACGCTCATTAGAAGTACTTTCAAAGATATTCTCAGAAACCATCGCAACCCGCCCGCCCAGTAAATGCAGGCACAGATACGTTTTCTCCTTCTCGCACAGATTCGGGAAATACTTTTCCACCAAATCATATTCTCTGTGCTTTTTCATCTCTTCTTTTTTCAAATCTGCAAAGTAGATGCCGCCATCTCCCCGTTCCATCATTGGAATCAGCACTGCAAGCGCTTTCCGGCTCTCCGGTATATACTCCACGCCCAGCTCCTGCTCGACCTTTTTCAAAGTCTCTTCGGCTTCATCAATCTTACCCTGATCGATAAAGCTTAACCCGCGGCTGGCAAATAGGTTCTCAAGGCCCTGAAAATTCAATAAAAAAACAGTCCTGATCTTAATCGCATCCCCGGTAATAATATATCCCTTCTTGGAGCGGTATTCCAAAGTCAAATCATCTTTTTGCAGCTGGTTGATTACAACCTGCAAATCATTAAAAATAGTATTCCGGCTGACTCTGCAATATTCGGTAAGCTTATCAATATGAACCGGTGCCGCAGAATAGATAATGGCACAAATAATAATCTGCGCACGCTCAGTAGGTGAGTAAATATAGGAGTCCTCCTGTTCCACCGTTTCCGTACAGGCCTCTATCTGCTCCCGCATCTCATCGGTTAAAAGCAGTCCCTTGCCCCTTACTACTTCCAATTCCTGTATCCCATTGTCTGCAAGCCATTCATTAATCCGGCAAAGGTCATAATAAATGCTGCGCTGGGAGACCTGCAAATCTGCTGCAATCTGCTGCATAGATAAATAAGAACCCGTGTCTAAAAGCAACTGCAGCATTGACTGACATCTTGCGTTTAAATACGTTGTATTCATTTCACATCTCCTTCTACAGTCCACTTTTGATTGTGATAATGGCGGAGTATAAAATTTTGCAAAAAACTTTGCAAGATTTTAGAAACCACGATTAATATTTACACTTTTGAATGATATAAATTATTATATCATTCTGAAAGCAAAATGGATAGCTTTTCATATGCAGGTCCCTCTGATCTTTAACACCTCCCGGTCGTAGGTAAATATTCCGTTCACTTCCTCTTCCACATCGGAAAGCTGTGTATAGACACTCGCACAGAGTCCTTCTGGAATCAGTTTTTCCACGTCCTCCTGAAGCTTCACGTAAGCCCGGTTTAACTGGCTCACATCTGTATATATTCCATATCCGTACTGGGTCAGGCATGCACTGTGACCCTCCGACCGCATCGAATATCCGCCGAATTCAGAGAGCACAGTTGCCCTGCGCTCCTCGGGCCTGATTCTTAACCGGAAAAAATAATTATGGATGCTCTGGAAGTCGCCCCCTTCCTGATCAAACCACCCGCTTGCCTGGTCAACCAGCCGGTCCGGATCCTCCTTCCTTGCAATATCCGTCATATCTGCAGTCTGGAACTGCCCCCATCCTTCATTAAAGATTACCCATGCCGCGATGCTCGGGTGTCCTTTTAATAGTGCAATCGTCTCCTTCATTTCTTTTACAAATTCCAGACGGCCTGCCTTATCCTCACGGGATAAAAGCCTTGTATAACCGTCCTTTATCTTCAGGTTCCTCCATGACAGCGCGGTTGCCCCGTAAGTCACAAACCAGTGTTTATACATCCTGCCCCCGTTTACCATGTCCTGCCATACAACCATGCCGAGTCTGTCACAATGATAATACCACCGCTGGGGTTCAATTTTAAGATGTTTTCTAAGCATGTTAAAGCCCATGTTCTTCATAGACTGTATATCGAAGATCAGTGCCTCATCACTCGGCGCAGTATAAAGCCCGTCCGGCCAGTATCCCTGGTCCAGCACCCCTTTTTGATACTGCACTTTATGATTCAGACATATTCTCGGGAGGCCGGCCTTGTCAGCCTCAATTGTGAATGTCCTCATAGCAAAGTAACTGTCTGCGGTGTCATCCCCCATCTTCACCGTAAAATAGTATAAATACGGGGTTTCACAGGTCCACGGATAAATATAAGGAAGATGAATCACAATCTCCTCATTCGTCCTTCCCGTTCCATGCCCCCAGTCTTCCAGTGTCTCCACCTCTCCAAAGACATCCTCCGGTTTTCTTAAGGGTTCCTCATAAATCCCCGGCTTTCTGACCTCGATCTCCACTGCACAGCTTTTCTCTGACGTTACAGTAATCCGTACTTTTCCCGCATCCAGGTCCGGCCGGGCCGTGATTTTCTGAATATATTCCCCCGGGACGTCTTCCATCCATACCGTCTGCCAGATGCCGCTCTGAGCCGTATAGAACATTCCGCCGCGTTTCAGTTTCTGTTTGCCTCTGGAATGGTAGGATGTGTCACTCAAATCCTTAACCGAAACCAGTATCTCATTTTCCCCCTCCGTGAGATAATCTGTAATATCCGTCTCAAAAGGAAGGTATCCTCCTGTATGCCGGACGGCCTCCCTGCCATTGATATAAACGACACAGGATTGGTCCACAGCCCCGAAGTGAAGCAGCCTCCTCAGCTTTTCTTTTTGAAACATATCAAAAGAAACTAAAAAAGTCTTCCGGTACCACAGATATTCATCCGGCTTCAGTTGTCTTCCCACACCTGACAATGTGCTTTCCGGAGAAAAAGGCACCACGATTTTTCCCTCGAACTGAGCGGGCCTTTTGAATTCTTTAGTAAAACCATATTCCCAGGCCCCGTTCAGATTTATATAACTTTTCCTGACAAGCAGAGGCCTCGGATATTCCTCAAGTACATGTTCCTCGTCAAGTGTTTTTCCCCATCTGGTTAAAAGTTGCTTCATAAAAAATACTCCCTTCTGTACTAACAGCCTTTATTCTCGTAGTATCGCAGATTTTTAGTTTTTCCTTTTTTAATCAGTATCCCCCCATCGGTCAATTCCCGCAAAAGCAGGATTGCCGTAGATTGAGAAACACCAAGTGCCATTTCCACATCACTACGAACAATCGAACCCTTACTACGGCACAGTTTCAAAACTGCATTCATTCGTTCTTCTTTTTTAGCAACACTGGTAAAACTATCTGTTTTAGGGGTATCCAGATCTTTATCTTCTGCGTGGAAGTTGGTATTGGGAAGCGTAATCTTAAAAGCATTGTTTGTTGTTTCGATCATAGGTTTCACAGCATAGTCATCATAGCACTCGTTTATTTTAAGAATTCCTGTACCATATGCTTCGATCAGTCGCAGACGGTAGAAGATATTAGCTAAATGCTGATTACGCAATACAGACACGCCTAACTTTATGTCATCCAATGTAATACCTTTCACCAAACCACCGATTGTGACAAATTCAATCCGGTCTTCAAAAATACTGATTAGAGTAGCACTGCTGAAAGAATAGTCGCGATGGACGATAGAATTCAGTAGTGCCTCACGAATTGCCTCCGGAGGATAATCCCGCATATCTAACCGGTCAAGCCCGGCGAATTCTGCACGGGTACGATTGTAACGATCAATATAATCAAAAGCTTCCTCCAACTGCTCCAGAAGGGAACCAGACAATTCACGACGGTCTTTGAATATAGTTTTCCTGCTGCCTTCAAAAACGGCCAGTTTGATCATATGTGTGCACTGATCAGACAATAAAAATGCAAGATTAGTGTACATATCATCTTCACCAATCAAATGAAGCGTACGCATTTGGGTTTTTCCAAACTCTACCTTTCTTTTCTTAAAGAAGTCGGCAGCTTTATTGAATGTAAGATGTTGATTGAGTGAACGAGCTGTTTCATAACTGTCGCCACTGGTCTCCTTGATCATATTCAGGATAGCAGCCTCTGTTGCTGGAACCGTCGATGCACCCTGACGAACATAAACACCCTCCGGGCGAATTCCTTTTCCTTGCAGGTAATATGGTCTTGCGGTACCCCGCTGGACAGTTACATACACAATAGGCTTATCGTCCATTACATCATTATGGCATTCTACAAACATAGTAATATCTGGACGTACGGCATTTCTAACCGCATTGGTTACACGTAGCATAGTATCATCAACGTTGTTAACGCCACGAACTGTTCCGTCATCGTTCACTCCGATATAGAGCGTACCGCCGTCACAGTTTGCGAAGGCAACGATCGTATTTTTAATATCATCAATATATTCTCTTTTGAATTCAGTTGTCTTGTTTTCTGTGAACATAAAGTATTCTCCAATCTATTCTAATTAAATTTTATTCTAATAATTATTATAATCATTTTTTTGTTATTTACAAGTAGAACCTGTCTTTCCTTTGACAGTCATTATTATTTTGACAGTCTAAAAATTCTACTTATTAATAGTTAAGGGGGCTGTTCGGTGACAGCCCCCTTTTTTACTTCGTTTCTTCTTTTTTCGTCTTCATTACAACAGCAGAATGCCGCCCCATATTAAGAACAACTTCCCCGCCCTCAACAATAAATTCATCCGGTTCTGTCGTATATCCCTCTTCATAAGTATATATCAGTCTCTGCATCCGCCCCTTCAGCGGGACTTCTGCCATCCATACAGGAACGGTGACCTCCTTCAGGTCTTTACTGTTATTAAGTACTACGACAATCTGCTCCCCATCCTGGAATCTCGCATAGGCTAGAACATTATCTTCCCACGACAGCATACGCAGTGAGCCCTGTCTCAATGGTTTTTCATTCTTATGGATACGGATAATCTCCTTGTGGAATTCGAGCATCAGCCGGTCTTCGTTTCCCCACGGGAACGTCCTGCGGTTATCGGGGTCTGTAAATCCGCATACCCCGACTTCATCTCCATAATAAACGGTCGGTGCTCCCACCCATGTCATCTGCATCACAACCGCTTCTCTCATGACCGCCGGATTTACACCCTCTTCTGCAGCCTTGGAGCCCAGCTGTTCCACGCGTCCTGTGATGTGGTTCGTCCTCGTCAGGAAACGGGAGTGGTCATGGTTCGATAACTCGTTCATTGCAACCTGAAGCGATGGCGTCAACATCGTGGACATAAAGTGATTCATTGTATTCACAAAGTTGTCTGCATTTCCCCACAGGTCTGTGCGGCGCTCGTCACTGTGTTTTTCCATCCCTGTCAAAAACCATGTGACTGGTTCCATAAAGGCATCGTAGTTCATCACACTGTCCCACTCATCCCCCTGCAGCCATTCTGCCGGGTCACCGTAATGTTCTGCAAGAATCAGTGCATCGGGTCTTGCGTTTTTCACTTCCCTGCGGAAACGTTTCCAGAACATGTGATTGTATTCGTTGCTGTAGCCTAAATCGGCCGCAACATCCAGACGCCAGCCGTCTACGTTGTACGGCGGTGAAACCCATTTTCTGCCGACGTTCATAATGTACTGTTCAAGTACGGGTGAATCTTCATAGTTTAATTTCGGCAGTGTATCGTGTCCCCACCATCCGTCATATTCATAATTATACGGCCATGCAGAATCACTGTCGTTAAAGAAATGGAAGAAAGACCGGTATGGGCTGCGGCTGCTGACGAATGCACCTCTCGCATAATTCTCCTGCTGCTCATAAATCCGTTCTCTGTCCATCCATTTATTAAAAGAACCACAATGGTTGAATACGCCGTCCAGTATCACACGCATCCCCCGCTTATGCATCTCCTCGACAAGACGGGCAAATAATTCATTACTTGCTTCCAGATTGGCAAGGCTGCCTGTACGCTTCTGATATTTGGTCGCTTCAATATTATCTGCGGCCCATTCCGGAAGCACCAGCCCCCCGTCTTCTGCGATCTTCCCATAATGTGGGTCAATGTAATCGTAATCCTGAATATCATACTTATGATTAGACGGAGATACAAACAGAGGATTAAAATAAATGACCTCCACTCCCAGTTCTTCCAGATAATCCAGTTTTTCCATCACTCCCTGCAAGTCTCCGCCATAAAACCTGCGGATATCCATTGCCTGTGGAAGCTGGTTCCAGTCCTTCACCTTCTGGCATGGCTCACCGATGTAAATGTATTCCCAGTCCTCCACATCATTGGACGGGTCCCCGTTATAAAAACGGTCTACAAAAATCTGGTACATCACGGCGCCTTTTGCCCACTCGGGTGTTGAAAATCCCGGAACAATGACAAATGCATAGAAATCCACGACCTCTCTTGCCGCTCCGCATCGGTTATAGTAACAGACCTCATCGCCGTTCCTAATTTCAAAGCAGTAGGAAAACGGCTCATCACTCAGCTGCCACTCTATCTCATAATAATCAAAAACATCCCCGGATAATACTTTTTTCATTTTATATCCGCCGATCTTCGTGGAAATCCGCACTTCTTCCACGTCATCCTTAGCTGTGCGGAACCGGATCTTTACCCTTTCATTTTCCTTTGGCTCAGCGGGAAACACATAGCTGGACGTTCCATCACTAAATAGTGCGTCCTTATTCATAAAAAACCTCCTTAAGGGCAAGGGCCTCCATTACTGGAAGCTCTTGCCCCATTTCTCATACTCCTCGAACAGTGCTTCGAATTCACTTCTCGTGATTTTTTCTTTTTTAAGAAGTAATTCAGCGCAGTTCTGAAGAACAGAATCATATTCTTTTAAAATAGATCTGGCCTTCAGGTAGCATTCATCAATAATTCTCTTCACTTCTTCATCGATCGTACTTGCCACTTTTTCACCATATCCCCTTGATGTATGGCCGAAATCACGTCCGATGAATACTTCGTCACTGTCATTATCATAGTTGATCAGTCCGAGACGCTCAGACATACCAAACTTAGTGATCATAGATTTTGCGATTGCAGTAGCCTGTTTGATATCCTGGGATGCCCCTGTTGTGATATCATCGAATATCTCTTCCTCAGCGACACGTCCCCCGAGGGAAACGGTAATCTCCTGAAGCATCTTTCCTTTTGTATTGAACATGTCATCATTCTCAGGAAGCGGCATCGTATATCCGCCTGCTCCTCCTGTCGGTATAATAGATACGCTGTAAACAGGTCCCACATCTGGAAGTACATGGAACAGGATTGCATGGCCTGCCTCATGATAAGCCGTAATCCGGCGGTCTTTTTCAGAAACAATGCGGCTCTTCTTCTCCGGCCCGATCCCGACTTTTATAAATGCATGGCGTATGTCAGACTGCTGAAGGTATACCCTGCCCTCTTTTGCCGACAGAATTGCCGCTTCATTCAGGAGGTTCTCAAGATCCGCCCCAGTAAAGCCTGATGTAGTCTGTGCAATCTGTTTTAAGTCCACGTCGTCACCCAGTGGCTTATTCTTTGCGTGAACTTTTAGAATCTCTTCTCTTCCGCCAACATCCGGCCTGCCGACAATGACATTCCTGTCAAAACGTCCCGGCCTTAAGATCGCCGGATCGAGTATATCTTTTCTGTTCGTGGCTGCCATAACGATGATGCCCTCGTTCACTCCGAAACCATCCATCTCCACAAGCAGCTGGTTCAGTGTCTGCTCCCTCTCATCATGGCCGCCGCCAAGGCCGCTTCCCCTGCGTCTTGCAACTGCATCGATCTCATCGATAAACACGATACACGGGGCATTCTTCTTCGCATCCTGAAACAGGTCGCGGACACGTGATGCGCCGACTCCGACGAACATCTCCACAAAGTCTGAACCTGAAATACTGAAGAACGGCACTCCTGCTTCGCCTGCAACAGCCTTGGCAAGCAGTGTCTTACCGGTTCCCGGAGGTCCCTCGAGCAGCACACCCTTCGGAATCCTCGCCCCTACCTGGATATATTTCTTAGGCGATTTGAGAAAATCTACGATCTCCTCAAGCGCTTCTTTTTCTTCCTTCAGACCGGCAACATCTGCGAAGGTCACCTTCTTATCTGTATCTGTCGACATCTTCGCACGGCTCTTGCCGAAATTCATTGCCTTTGCATTGGCACCGCCCCCCTGACGGTTCATAAACATAAAGATCAGCGTGATTCCTAAGAATGTAAATAAGAGCGGCATCAATATGGTCGTCAGCCAGGAATCCTCCTGCACATTCGGCATCTGGTAGTCTATATTATACTTTTCCAGAAGTGCCTGAACCGAATTTACATCCGATACATTGACCTGCTTCGTTGTATCACTGTCCTTCAGTGTCACCGTCACAACCCCTGTCGGTACTGTCTTGTTCTGTTTGATCGTGACATCCTGTACATTCTTATCCTTTACTTCCTGCACAAAACTTGTGTATGTCATATCCTGTTCTCTGACCTGCATGCGGTTCGTCAGCCAGAGTGCGAGGAAAACAATTACTATAAATGTAAGAAATGTCGCACCGCCCGCGCTTCTATACTTTTTGTTGTTCAATGGTGTGTACTCCTTCCTATTCTACTCCTTCCACCACACCGATATATGGCAGATTCCTATATTTTTGAGCATAGTCAAGGCCATAGCCTACTACGAACTCATCCGGTATTTCAAATCCGACGTAATCCACGGTCACGTCCTTTTCCCTTCTCTCGGGCTTATCCAGAAGCGTGCACAGGTGCAGGCTTTCAGGATTGCGTTTCCTTAAGATATCCATCAGATAATATAATGTTCTTCCGGAATCAATGATATCCTCCACAATCAGGACATCCTTGCCCTCTATTGATTCGTCCAGATCCTTTGCGATACGCACAACACCGCTGGAGGCTGTTCCATCCCCATAGCTTGATACGCTCATGAAATCCAAAGAAACCGGTACGGTAATTCTCTTTGCCAGTTCGCACATGAAAAATGCACCGCCTTTTAATACACAGATCAAATGCACCTGTTTTCCTTCATAATCCTTACTGATCTGTTTCCCCAGTGCTTCAATTCTTTCATCGACTTCTTTTTCTGATACTAAAACTCTAATCTTCTCTGACATCTCTTTTTTCCTCCGTTACTTTTATCTCCAGTACTCTGTTCGTCTTATCCGAGACCATACAGGCACTGCTCATACGATACCCCAATACCCACAATATCTGTTCCTCATCTGTGACCAGCGGGCAAATGTCCCGCTTATCAGCCGGTATTTTTTCATTTATAAAATAGGACTTCAGTTTCTGCCGGCTTCCGGCTGAATCAATCACAAGGAAATCTCCGGGCCGTCTCGTTCTGACGGTCAGGTTACCTTTTATTATATCATAATCAAACCATTTCGTGTAGCTCTTTTGCGGTATCTGATTTACCGAAAAATCCTTAGATTTTTCCAGAATCCTACTGCAAATCGTCAGATTCAGTTCCTTAATTTCTGTAATTCCGGGAACTTTCAGAATATACTGTCCGGAATCTGCCTCTTTTTCCTCTTGCTGCCCTGCCTTTTCTGCCACTTTTTTCAGCATCACGCCGTCATAGTTGCGCACCGCTTTCACCGAATAAGGAAGATTGCGGCTTCTGCCACTTTGTTTTTCCATAAGGTCCATGACAGCTTCCACGTGTACGATAGAGAGATTCTTTTCCGCTCCCGCTGCTTTTATCAGACACTTCCTGACCAGAATCTTCTGGATGGCTTCCGGCTGTCCGGCATACCCCTCCTTCCGGATCTGGATCGCTTTGTCAGGCATCTCTGCCACACAGCGGTTCCAGACGCGCGTTGTCTGTTCCTCCATATATTCCCATGCCATGCGGATTTGTTCCATCGCCTCATTCATATGCTGCACAGCACCTGCATTTACCTGCTGTTCCAGTACCGGAATCACAAGATGACGGAGCCGGTTCCTCGTATAGTCATCCTCATCATTCGTCTCGTCCTGACACCAGCCGTATCCGTTTTTTTCCAGATAGTTCTCAATCTCCCCGCGTGTCAGGCACAACAGAGGACGGATGACATTCCCATTGACAGGGCGGATGCCCCCCAGTCCCTTCAATCCTGCGCCTCTCGCAAGATTCATAAGGAGCGTCTCAGCATTATCATTCTGGTGGTGCGCCATCGCAATTTTAGTGCCCTGCTCTTCCCGAAAAGTCTTTTCAAAAGCCTCCCTGCGGACATTGCGTCCGGCCTCCTCAACAGATTGTTTCCGTTTTTTGGCAATTGATTCTACATTTTCATGATAAACTACACATTTTATCCCGTGCCCGCGGCACAGCTTAACAGTAAACTCTTCATCCGCCCGGGCAGAATCCCCCCGGATCCCGTGGTTTACATGGACGGCAACAATATCAATATCAAGCGACTTCCTCAATTCCAGAAGCACAAAAAGCAGGCATACCGAATCCGCCCCGCCCGATATACCTGCGATAACCTTGTCCCCATTTACTATCATATGATACTTTTCAATAAACTTGCATACTTTTTCCATCATAAATAAACTATAAACAAAAACCCCCTATATTGCAAGGGGGTTTCGTAAAGGGGACCGCAAAGGGGTCAGACCCTTTTGCGGTCCGTTTTCAGAATATTCTCAAAATTATCATTTCACCTTAATGACTGCCTTCACAAGATCTGTCTTGTTATTCACAGCCTCTTCGTATGCCTCCTGAATATGCTCCAGATTAAATTCATGGGTTACAATATCCCTTACCTCTATCGCCCCGCTGGAAACGGCTGCGATGGCTTTCGGATAAATGTTTTTATAACGGAAGACAGATTTAATCGTAGCTTCTTTATCCATGATCTGGGCAAAATTATAGGAAATTTCTTCCTGTGCGGAAATGCCTACCAGTGTGATGGTACCGCCCCGCCTTACCAAAAACGGTGTCTGCGCGATTGTTACTGCTGAACCTGCTGTTTCGAATACAACATCAAAGCCGCGCCCGCCCGTCAGTTCCTTTACTTTTTCAAAAATGTCTTCTTTTCCACTGTTCACGACAGCTGTCGCTCCGAGCTCAAGAGCCTTATTCAGACGCGCCTCCACAAGGTCCGCCACAATGATCTGGCCCGCACCATGTGCTTTGCATGCTAAAAGTGTTACAAGTCCAATGCATCCCGCGCCAAGGATAATCACTGTATCGCCGGTATTCACAGTTCCCTGCTCCGCCGCATAAAAACCAACTGACAGAGGTTCAATCAGGGCCCCCTCTTTCGTAGAGACATTTTCCGGAAGTTTGAAACACATATCCGCCGGGAACGCAATATATTCTTCATTGCATCCCTGCACAGGAGGCGTTGCCAGAAAAACCACATCCGGGCAGAGGTTGTAATGGCCGGACTTGCATGCCTCACACTTTCCACAGGTGATACCCGGCTCCAGCGCTACCCTGTCTCCAATTTTTAAGTCCTCCACGCCTGCGCCAGCTTTTACAACCGTACCGGCACACTCATGTCCCAGCATAAAATCCTCGGCCAGATCTACTTTATATGCCCCACAGCAGCCGCTGTGGAAATAATGAACGTCTGACCCGCAGATTCCTACGTATTCAAGAGAGACGAGCACCTCCTTTTCGCCGACTTCCGGGACCGGGATTTCTTTTAAAATCATATTGTCCGTCCCTCTCATAAAAGCACCTTTTTGCATTTTCATTGTCATAATCTCCTATTTATTCGCTGAGTGAACCATCATCCGTGATTTCACCATTATCAATATACATCTGGATATATTCCTGGACGTTATCCTTATTGATTTCCGGCGCATCAACATAATCGTTAACCTCTGTAACCTTCATTTCTCCATTTACCACTTTATCGGCATATTCCATATTTTTCTTTGCAAGATCCGCTGCGGACTGCAGTGCTGTAGATGTAAGCATTCCTTCTTTGATGAGCAGGCATCCCTGTGCAGTACCGTCAACGCCGTATGCAAGGAAGCTCGGTGTTCCGTCTGCGCCGACATATTCTTTGTCATCCCTGATTGCCTCGATCGCGCCTGCTGCCATGTTATCGTTCATGGAGATGATCGCGTCGATGTGTGTACCTGACTGTACCCAGGATTCCATTAGTGTCAGAGCCTCGTCACTGTTCCAGTTTGCATAATCTTCATAGAGAATCTTAACGTCAGGGCGTTTGTCGAAGAAATACTCTGTCCAGGCTTCTCTTCTCTTATCTGCGTGGAAGTTTCCTGAAGGTCCGTTTAAAACAACGACATTTGCATCTTTCGGAACTTCCTCTACCGCCCTGTCTGCACTCACTTTTGCCTGTGCAACCGGGTCTGCATCCACGGTTCCTGTTCCTTCCATAACAGAATCGTCATCGCTGCCGTCCAGATCACTCTGGTGGGTCGTCGGGTTTGTCGTGATAACCGGAATACCTGCATCGACCAGCTGCTGTACATAAGGTGCCTGTGCTCCGTTATTATTGGACTGAACGATAACAAGATCGTAAGCCTTTGTCACACAGTCCTCTAACAGGCCATTTTCCTTATTATCATCGCCTTCACCGCTGACACAGGTGAGTTCAATATTATCGTAGTTTTTCGCTTCTTTTTTCATTTCCGTTGTCAGCCATGCCGCAAATGTATCTGCGCTGGCACGCGCCACAAAACATACGCGTTTCTTGTCTGAGGAAGATCCTGCTGAGGATGAATCTCCCTTTGAATCATCTTTTCCGCCACCCCCACATGCCGCAAGTGAGAATGTCATAACTGCTGCCAACAACAATGCTCCGATTTTCTTTGCTTTCATAATATATTTCCTCCTTGAAATATGAATTTATTGTGTCTGTTCACTCCTTGAACAGTTACAATCCGTTTGAATAACTGCATTATTTCTTATTTTCTGCGGTTTCCTTCACTATAATCACTTTGCGTGATTTTTTTGATTTGCTTACAACATCAAATGCAACTGCAAGAACAATGATTGCTCCTTCTATGATCTGTTGGATATAAGAGTTGACTCCGAGCAGGTTCATAACATTTTCAAGGAACCCGATGATAAACGCACCGGCAATAGTACCGCTTACTGTACCGATACCGCCTGTAAAGGATGTTCCTCCGACGATAGCCGCCGTAAGCCCGGTCATCTCGTATCCGACTGCACCATTCGGAAGACCGGCGTTATTACGTGCCATGAAGATCATTCCTGCGAGGCCGACCATGATTCCATTTAAAATATAAGATATGTAAATACTCTTCTTTGCATTGATTCCGCTTGCCTCTGCCGCCGGCCTGCTTCCACCGATCGCATACAGGCTTCGTCCGTACCTCGTGTTATTGACCAGATACCACACGACAACGGTGACACCGATAATAATAATGACGGGAACCGGGACCGGTCCGACCATTCCCTGGCCGATCTTCACGAATTTACCAAGCTGCAGTATGTTCTGGCCGCCTGTAAAATAAAGAGCAAGACCTCTGGCTGCCTGCTGCATTCCGAGTGTTGCGATAAAAGCAGGGACATTAAAATGTCCGACAAACACGGCATTGATCAGGTTACAGACAATACCTGTCACAAGTGCCGCAATCAGTGCCATCGCCATAGACCCGGTTGATTTATATACGGAAACTGAGAAAACGCCTGCCAGCGCCAGTACCGAACCAACTGACAGATCCAGAAAGCCGCTAATGATCAGCAGCATTTCCCCGTAAGCAATCAGAATGCCGACACAAAGCTGTCTTGTTACATTGATCAGGTTGCTGTACTGAAGGAAATAAGGACTGATAATACTGCAGATAATAAATAACACGATCAGTACAATAAAAATACTTAACTTTTGCATATAGTGCGATGTTTTAGACTTCATTTTTAGCTCCTCCCTGCGATTCCTCATTCACTAACCCAGCCGCATGTTTCATAATGGTCTCCTGCGTAAACGCATCCCTTGATATACAGCCGCTGATTCTTCCCTGGCACATGATATAGATCCTGTCACACATGCCGATCAGTTCCGGCAGTTCTGAGGAAACCATAACAACTGCCCTGTTATCCTTTACAATGTCTGTGATCAGTTTATAGATTTCAAACTTGGCTCCGACGTCTATTCCGCGGGTTGGCTCATCGAGGATCATGACATCAGGGTCGCAGAGCATCCATCTTGATAAGAGGACCTTCTGCTGATTTCCGCCTGACAGGGCAGAGATAGCTGTGTCCAGAGAAGGAGTTTTTACATTCATCTTTGCAAAACTCTTTTTCACCTCATCACGTTCTTTCGACCTGTGCGTATAGCCACTGTAAATAAATTTTTTCAGGCTGGCCAGACTGGCATTTTCGGCTACGCTCCTGACCGGAACGATTCCGTCGTCACGCCTGCTTTCGGAAAGCATGACGAGCTTATGGGAAATGCTGTCGCTGGGACTTTTGATCTTCACTTCTTTTCCATCAATCCTGACGTTACCGGAATCATGCGGGTCCAGCCCGAACACGGACCTCATGGTCTCTGTCCTCCCGGCTCCGACAAGCCCTGCAAACCCTACGATCTCGCCCTTTCTTACATAAAAACTGATATCTTCAAAAATGTCTTTCTGTGTAAAGTGTTCGACTTCCAGCGCTTTTTCACCGATTGACACTTCTTCCTTCGGATATACATTATCCAGCTTACGTCCGACCATGCGTGCAATCACGGTATCCAGATCCAGATCCTCTGCCCGGTCTGTCGATACGACCGCCCCATCCCTGAGGACCGTGATGTCATCCGCAATCCGGAATACTTCTTCCATCTTATGTGATATATATATAATAGAAACGCCCTGCGCTTTCAGCTGCCCAATCTTTTCAAACAGCTGTTCTACTTCTTTCTGTGTGATAGATGAAGTGGGTTCGTCCATGATAATTACCTGTGCATTATTCGTAATTGCCTTTATGATCTCCAGCATCTGTATATCTGAAACGGTCAGTGTCTTTAACTTCTGTTCCGGAGAATACGGAAGATGTTCCTCTTCCAGAAACTTCTTTGCGTCGCTCCTCACCTTTTTCCAGTCAACCTTCCCAAACCTGCTGATTGGAAGACGTCCTAAAAAGAGATTCTCTTCTACGGACAGCTCCGGGACATAATTCAGTTCCTGTGCAATCATAGAAATCCCCAGCTCTCTTGCCTGTATTGGGTTCTTCACTTCCACAGGCTTTTCATCCAGAAATATCTGACCTTTATCGGCCTGATAAAGGCCCATAATAATCTTCATCAGCGTTGACTTACCTGCTCCGTTTTCCCCACAGAGTGCATGCACAGTTCCCTTGCGCACCGCAAAATCAATCCCGCTCAGCGCCTTTACTCCAGGGAATGATTTTTCAACTCCGCTGACGCGCATCTTGATTTCGTCCATCACTTCACCCACTTTCATAAAACTTCTTTCCTTTGTTTTCTAAAGTATAATCCCGCGCTTTACTTTTGTCAATCTTTTTTCTTAAGTTTGTAATTAGTGTATTAATTTAATTAGCTTATTTTGTGCATATTATACTAAAACAGACGTTTTATATTGTGTTTAGATAATTATTTCACAATATCTAAAGTAAACTTCTTTCTTTATCTCGTTAATTTCTTGACCAACTTTTAAAAATAGGTTATCATAAGTACAGACTCAGTCACTCCAATTTATCTACGCAAGGGGGCATATTATGGATGAAAACAATGTGAATTCCAGAAGTTTAGGTGATATTTACCGGATGATCTACCAGTATAAAGAATGTTCCAGACAAGAGATAGCGAACCAGCTGGGAATCAGCCTTCCGACTGTTACGCAGAACCTGAACAAACTGCGCAGTCTGGGCTATATATATAATGCAGGGAATTTTCAATCTACAGGCGGACGCAAACCTACGATCCTGCGCTGTGTTCCTGATGCAAGATGTGCAATGGGAATCGATATTACAAGAAACCATCTTTCTATTGTATTAATTGATTTAGATTTGAATATTATTGCAGGCAAAAGAATCCGGGTGCCTTACGAGGAAACAACCGAATATTTCAACACAATCAGCCGGGAGACAGAGGAAATGATACGAAATAACGTACCTGACCGCTCCAGACTGCTCGGAGCCGGACTTTCCATGCCCGTTATTATCGGCTCTGACCAGAAATCTGTCACTTACGCCACCGTAATCAATGCATCGCCCAACATTTACGAAAAGCTCGCATCCTATATTGATGTCCCGATCCTGATGTTCAACGATTCCAACTCCGCCGGTCTCGCCGAAAGCTGGCGTGCCCATTACACACAACCGATGGTTTACCTTTCACTGAGCAGCAGTGTCGGCGGTGCCAACATGAACAACCAGAATATCTACACCGGAGACAACTGGCGCGGATGCGAATTCGGGCACATGACAATCGTCCCTCACGGAAAGCGCTGTTACTGCGGAAGATACGGATGCCTCGACGCATACTGTTCTTCCAACGTACTGTCCGATTTCACGGGTGGGGACTTAAAAAGATTCTTTACAGAACTGGAAACGAACAAAGGACTGCAGAACGTATTCAATCAGTACATGGACCATCTCGCCATCGCCGTCAATAACCTCAGAATGTGCTACGACTGTAACATCGTCCTTGGCGGTTACGTAGGGGCCTACATGGCCGAATATATCGACACCTTCAGGAAAAAGGCCGTGGACCTCAACCCGTTTGAACAGGACGGCTCCTTCATCCGGGTCTGCCATTACCGCACCGAAGCATCCGCCGTCGGGGCAGCCATTCACTATATCAACCAGTTTATACAAGATTTTTAATGCAACAAAAGCCGTAAAGGGGTCTGACCCCTTTGCGGTCCGTTTTCAGAATATTCTTAAAATTCAACATTCCCAGATCCCGACTACCAGCACGGTCATATCATCTAATGGTGGTGTATCGTTCCAGTTCAGTACCTGTTCGAGGATGTGATGCGCCATTTCTTTCGGATTATTCATTACCGTCCCCTGTATGATTGTCTCAAGGACGATATCCTGTTCCCCTACCGGAAGTGCATCCATGATGCCGTCGGTTACCATGATTACAAAGTCCCCGTCCTCAAGCTGGCGTTTTACGGAGTCTATTTCTATTGTGTGCAGGACCCCGATCGGAAGACTTGTTGAACTTAAGTGTTCTACCTTGTCCTTCTTTTTTATAAATGTAGAGGAGGCTCCTGCCTTGATGATCTCGCATATTCCTGAGTACAGGTCGAATACGCTCATGTCAATGGTGGAGAAATGTATCTCTTCCCTCCCCATGACAAGTGTCGTATTAATCATCTGAATCGCAGTCTTCTCCGGGAATCCGGCCTCCAGCAGTTCTTCCAGCAATTCTATAACGAGCGTGCTCTCTTTGCATGCCTTCTCGCCCGACCCCATCCCGTCGGACAGTGCAACGCCCTGCCTGCCGCCCGGAAGTTCCAGCATCATGAAGTTATCCCCGGATATCTGGCTGCATCCCTTCCCGATTCTGGCAACCCCCTGCAGCGTATAATATGAAGGGCCTTCCATGCACACTACCGTCGTATACTCTTTCCCAAGCATCTGGCAGTGCGCCCCGTCCAGTACAAATCTGCGCCCCATGATTTCCGAAACACCGCGCACCAGCTCTTTTGTTGTCACGCACTCATTCTGCATCGCCCTTGCTGTAATGTGGACTTCATATTTACCTTCCCTGTTCATAAAAAAATTCGTATACAGAATCCGGATTCCTCTTCGCTTCAAGTGAGCGCTGATCTTTTTTTCCAGCCGCTCATCCGTAAACATACTGTCTTCCAGTTCCTTGGCAGTGCTGCGGATCATATCGGCAAATGTATCCATCTGCACGGCGCACCCTTCCCGGCTCTGTGCAATCCTGTTGATCCACATCATATTCTGTCTCGCATCATGAAACGCTTCCAGCATCTCACGCAAAAACCTCGGTGCCATGATACACCGCTGCTGCAGCTTCCTCTTCGTCTCCGTATTGAGCTCATTTCCATAGTTATCCACCGCGGACAAAATCTCGTACCCCATCTGATATGTATGTACAAAATTCTCCCCCCAGCACCACGGGCATTTCTCACAGTTTGTGCATACCTTGCCTTTTACCCTTTCAAACATTTCCTCGATCTCTTCATTGCTGAAGGATTTCTTCTTTTCTTCGAGTGCCAAAAATGTATGTGATAACTGCTTTAACGAGTCAGCAAACTTCTCAATCTGGGCCACATAAGGACTGGCGTGCAGAACTTGTCCATCGTCCATGTTTACCCCTCCTATTCTTTGTATATTCCTTTATAGCAACCATACAGCATTCAGCGTGCAATACCTGTCATTTCCTGGCGAATGATATAAAAAAGAACTTTCTATAGAACAACAAAAGCTCCGGGAATTTCTCCCGGAGCTTATCTTTCGTAATATTCTCTATTTTGCCGCCTTAAAAATGATCTCGTCAGGGTCTACAAGTCCCAGCTTCTCCTCGGCAACTTCTTTTATGTATTCGTCAGTCTTGACATATTCTTCGTATTCTTTTACTTCCTTTGCGCGCTCCTTCTGCTCGCTGATCTGAGCCTTCAGTTCCGCCTCCTGCTGCTTGTAGTCCTTGTTCTTCGCCTGCAGTGTCACTGCATTCACCGTCAGCACACATATCAGCAGGACTAACACAAAAGTAATCACTGCAACGCTCCTGCGATGGTAGCCAAAAGCAGAACTACGTCTCCGGCTTCTGCGCCGGCCTGCCGCCGTTCTTTTCCTATTCGTCATTCATACTCACCCAATTCATCATCATTGCAATCCACATTCCAGTCCCGTTATCGTTCCGGAATGATACAGCAGGTCCCCTTTCTGCTATATGAATTTATTCTATCGGTTTTTACCTTTTCTTTCAAGGCTTTTCTTCATTTTTTCATACATTTTTTTCGCCAAAGAAATGACAAAATTCGCAGCAATTATCCCGCATACTACACCTAGTACAAAGAACCATCGTATACTACCATATGTCGTCATATACATCTGCCGGAACAGATATACACTTACCCCCAGCCAATAGATGAGATCTTCCAAATTGACCACAACAATATGGTGTCTGATCAGCCTTCTGAAGAGCCGGAGTATCTGATAGCTGAATAACACCACAATCCCGGACAGTCCGGCATAAAGAAAAATAATTGCCTCTTTTCCGATTCCCAGCATCATAGGCGTGCCTACTTAAATAATTTTGCAAAGAAGTTTTCATTCGACCTCGCCGCCTGGTTGACATTGGAATAGGCAATACTGTCTATATTTCCCGACAAGTCCACCTCACCCTTTTCCACACTGAGCCGGTTTACATGCAGATCCGTCCCTTTCACCATCAGCATTCCCTGCTCCGTTTCCAACAGGATCTCATTTAAATCGAAAGAAAGAACATCCAGGACTCCGGTGACCATACTTGTCTTTCTATTATTCACAACCAGTTTATGCGCTTTGGGCATTTGTCGTTCTTCCATACACTTTCCCCCTTCAACTGTGCTTTTCTATATATATGAGAGGTTGTTTCAAAATATGTACGGAATCTGGACAGTAAAAACAATTCGGCCGGAAACGGCTATTCGCCGCAGGCCGTGTTTTTATAACCACCGGGGAGTTCAGGTTTCTTTTTGAATTCTTTTGTAAAAATCGCCAGTGCAGGCAGAAGGCCAAACAGAACCATCAGGATCACCGTACGCGGGTTCATTTCCCCTCTGGAAACTCCGGCCATACTGTTGTGAATCATATGGATAATAATGCATACCCATATATTATTCGTCCTCAAGTAAGCCCAGCCAATGAAAATTGCCATACTCACTACTGAAGTTATTCGAACAAGGACAACGGCAGCAAGCTGTGATGGTGTATAAGATCCAAACCATCCGGGATAAAATGGAATATGCCACAATTCCCACAGGACACCCAGAATGATTACACCTTTGCAAAGTCCAAATCTTGTCTGGAGCTTTTCCTGCAAAAACCCCCGCCATCCGTACTCTTCTCCGAGGTAAGCGATACTGCTCAAAAAGATGGCCGGAAATATCGATACTATTGCAAAAAATGTTGCTATAAAACTAAAATTTTCCCAGGATACTGCGATATTTTTAACCAGCTCCAACAGCAGCGCCAGAGCGACCGGCAGCGATGCCATTTTAAAATTCCGGGACGGGCTCAATCTGGGGCATGATATCCATGTATAGAAAAAGACACCCATACTGGCAAGTATTGTCGGCACAAGCATGATATTATCTGCCCCCACATTTTTAAAGAAGCCTGCCATCATCAAGATAAACACGAGTACGTTTATACCAAAATATACGAATATAATATCATTCAAATATCTTGTATTCTTCTTATTCCCGCCCCTGTCATGCATAGCTATAGCCGCCCCCATCGCAGGGAACATCGTTGACAGGTAAATCTGCATGTTTGTGTCCTTCGCTCTATCAAAAA
Organism: Faecalicatena orotica; assembly: GCF_003149245.1. Classification (GTDB taxonomy): domain Bacteria; phylum Bacillota; class Clostridia; order Lachnospirales; family Lachnospiraceae; genus Faecalicatena_A; species Faecalicatena_A orotica. Next base: position 223,000 of record NZ_QGDL01000004.1, read on the forward strand.
GGAATATAAAACCAACCAGATATGTAAGACCATACGTGATAAAAACATAAATAATCAGCTCCCTTGTATCTCGTTTTCTCTGCGTCTCCATAGTTCTCCCTCACTTTCCCATTTCAGTTTCTCTGAACTCTTTTGAAAATACAAACAAGTTGTTTCGAAACGGAGCTCAAGTTAATTGTATAGTACCCCCCACTTTCAGGTAATACAATATATGTTGCGTGAATGCAGTGATTTCCTGCTTTAATTCCATACTTTCCCAGAAAAAGATAACGAAAAAGGCCGACGGACACATTGAGCATATCACATGTCAAGTGTCCACCAGCCTTTTCCTTTTTGAGAAGTTTATGAAGAAAATGTTGTATCTAAAGTTTGTCTTAGTCCCAGAGGTTTCTGTAAATCTGTTTTACGTCTTCCTCGGTAATGTCTTTCTGTGTGTTCTGCGGACTTCCGCTGTCCATAGCATCTTTCGCCATTTTATCGATTACGTTGAAGAACTTTTCTTTTTCAATTCCGTAACCCTCTAATGAAGGAATCTCCAGTTCTCTGCAGATATTTTCTACAGCGCTTAAGAATTTCTGACTTGCCAGTGTATCTGAACAGGTCTCACCTGCAACGTTGATTGCCCTGCCAAGGTCAGCAAACTTAGCCTCTGCCCCGTCCAGTGCGAATGTCAGGCATTCCTTCAAAAGCATTGCATTAGAGATGCCGTGAGGTACATGGAACAGCGCACCGATCGGGCGGCTCATGCCATGAACGACAGTTACAGATGCGTTGTTAAATGCGATTCCTGCTTCTAAAGCTGCAACAGCCATCTGCTCTCTTGCTTCCACGTTGCTTCCTTCGCTGAATGCGATTGGAAGGAATTTGAAAATCTTCTTTACTGCTGATAATGCAAAGCTGTCTGACAAAGACTGTGCTTTTCTTGAAGTATATGCTTCAATCGCGTGTGTCAGTGCATCCAGACCTGTAGCAGCCGTAATTTTGGGCGGTGCTGTCATTGTAAACTGTGGGTCGATGATTGCCAGTGCAGGCATCAGTACTTTTCCCTTGAGCAGCATTTTGATATCATTTTTTGTATCTGTGATGATCGTAAACTGTGTTGCCTCTGAGCCGGTTCCCGCCGTTGTCGGGATCGCTGCCATGCCGGGGATATTTCCGTCGATAACTTTTCCCATGTAATCAGAAATATTTCCGCCGTTTGCAGCAAGTGCAGCAATCGCCTTCATGGAATCAATCGGGCTTCCCCCGCCTAACGCTACAAGGAAATCACAGCCTTCTTCCTGATATATTTTCAAACCATTTTCGATCATTGTGTCTGTAGGCTCTCCTGCAATATCAGCGTAAATTGCATAATCAATCCCCTGATTCTTCAGGGCTTCTTCTACTTTTGCCGCATTGCCGAGCTGGATCATAACCTGGTCTGTCACAAGCAGAGCTTTTGTTCCTAATCCTTTTAACTGGCTTTCTGCCAGCGTTAATGCGCCTTCTCCCGTAACGATCTGTCCGGGAACGATAAATTCTCTTGCCATCTTTTATATCCTCCTGTACGAATTATTTTTTAATGATATCTGTTCAAATCAGTATTCCGAACAGTTATCTAAAATTCTGCATCATGCAGCCATGTATATCTTTCATCTTCACATCTGTCCGTCTGCAGCCACGGATTGCCCTCGAGGTGGCGGATCATCCAGCATGTGTACATCTGATATCCCGGTGCGACTGCCTGCGGATGCAGTTCTCCTCCCGGGATTGCGGAAAAGCTTCCGTCTGTGCTCTTAAACACCCTGTCTCCTACGAAGCTTGCCCCGAAACCTTCCGGTCTGTCGAACAGGAAGTAATAGGTCTCCGGCTGCGGATGTCTGTGGGGCAGGTAGCCCGACCAGTTTCCGGCATCATTGAGCACTTCGCCGAGCACCATGTTGGATGCAGGCTGGATATCATGGTCAAAAATCGTATTGACACGTCTGTTTGCCACGTTGCCGAATTTTCCCTTGCTTGATCCTGCATATGCCCACGGTGCATCCTTTGGCTCATATAATTTTGCCGCAAATGTATTTTCATTCTTTGTACACTGTACAAGAATTTCTGTATCATCCATATCAGACTGTACACTGACTTCTGTCCCCCTGCTTACATGCAGGCACCAGGGGCCTTCTGTAAAGACATTTTTTCTCCCTGCACGCGCTTCGTGTCCTTCCCAGCGGTATACCAAAGACCCCTTTAGAAGAAGCACGGCCATCTCTTCTGCCGCCTTCACAAAACTGCGTGTTTCTCCTGCTTTCATACGATATACACGGATATCCATCAACATTGCCCTGTATTCATTTTCATAGGTTGTTAAAATCTTTTCACCGGACTCATTATATTCCGGATAACCAAATACTTTTTCTTCCATGACAATACTGCCTCCTTTTAGCATTGCAATATATTCTAATACGCTCTTGCTTCTCGTCTGCCTTCCATTACACCCTCGCATGCTTCTCTGACACTTTCCTTTTCAGATGTAGTAGCAATTCCTACATTCCACCATGAATTGTATCCGTCTGTCATCGTCTTCGGAATTACCTTCAGGTCGATCAGCACTGCATTATCCTGGTTCTTCGCATCTCTCAGAGCTGCTTCCAGCTCTTCGATGGTCCTGACCGTATAAGATTTCAGTCCATATCCTTCTGCAATCTTAGCGTAGTCTACAGGAATCAGGTCACCGGTTGGCTTATTGCCTTCCTGATAGCGGAACTCTGTTGCAATACTTCCGATACCGTGGTTCATTTCCAGATTATTAATACAGCCGAATCCACAGTTGTCAAATACAAGAATATTGATTTTCTTTCTCTGCTGCATTGCTGTCATAATCTCACTGTGCAGCATCTGGAAAGAAGAATCTCCTACTACCGTATATACTTCATTATCAGGCTCAGCGATTTTTACACCGAGCGCTGCCGCCACTTCATAACCCATGCAGGAATATCCGTACTCTGCATGATATCCGCCTCTCTTGTCAGTGGTCCAGATTCTCTGCATACAGCTAGGGAGACTTCCGCCTGCTGTGATGATCGTCGCATCCTCATCAATTACTCTGCGGATCGCACACAATGCCGCTGTCTGTGTGATGCGTCCGTCTGTCAGTTTTACAAATTCAGGAATCGTACGTGGGTCTCTTGCCTGAATCATTGGTTCGAAATTTTCTTCCTGATACCTGTAATTTGCAAGACGCTCCATCTCCGCATCCCATTTTGCTTTTTCTGCTTCGATTTCTCCGTTATAAGATGACTGGTAGCCTTTTGCACGCAGCTTTTCTGCAAGCGCTTCTACAGTTGCTTTTGCATCGCCTACTGCTTTTACGGCATCCATCTTATATGCATGGAATCTGGAATTATTTATCGTAACAAATTTGACATCTTCATTCTTATACTGTCTCTTTGAGCCTGTCGTAAAGTCAGACATCCTGCTTCCGATTGCAATGACAACATCTGCGTCCTCTGCAATATCATTTGCCGCCAGAGTCCCTGTCACCCCGATACCGCCAAGGCAGTATGGGTGGCTTGACCTGCAGGCACTCTTTCCGGCCTGACTCTCGCCAAACGGAATCTTAAATTCTTCACAGAATTTCTCAACCGTCTCGCCTGCCTCTGAGTATTTCACACCGCCGCCTACAACGATCAAAGGCTTCTTCGCTTCTGCGATAATCTCGGTGATATCATTAATCTCTTCCTCAGCCGCTGCCTGTCTTGTAATTCTGTGCACCCTCTTTTTAAAGAAATAATCCGGGTAATCGTAAGACTCACCCTCAACATCCTGGCAAAGCCCAATGCACACTGCCCCTGTCTCTGCCGGGTCCGTCAGGACACGCATTGCATTAATCATTGCTGACATGAGCTGTTCCGGACGAACAATTCTGTCCCAGTACTTGCAGACCGGCTTAAATGCATCATTCGTTGTAACTGCAAGGCTTGAACTCTGCTCTAACTGCTGAAGCACAGGGTCCGGCTGGCGTGATGCAAACGTATCCGCCGGGAACACAAGCAGCGGGATATTATTTACTGTCGCCGTAGCACAGGCCGTTACCATATTTGCAGCTCCAGGTCCTACAGAAGATGCACAGGGAATAATTCTTCTCCTGTTATTCTGCTTCGCAAACGCTGTCGCCACATGGCACATCCCCTGCTCATTTCTCCCCTGGTATACATTCAGCTGTCCCGGATTCGTATCCAGCGCCTCCCCAAGACCTACCGCAATACCATGTCCGAATATCGTAAAGAATCCCTCTACAAACTTCGTCTCCACTCCGTCAAACTCTACATACTGATTATCTAAAAACTTCACCAGTGCCTGTGCAACTGTCATTCTTGTTGTACTTGCCATTATCCTAATCTCCTTTCATTTTCAAAGGGGTCAGACCCTTTTGCGCTCCGTTTTCTGAATATTCTCAAAATTCTATCTACACACGTGCGATCATTTCGCCGAATTTTTCTTTTTCTTCTTTGATGAATGCGTGTACTGCATCCGGTCCCGGAAGGGAATCGGAACAGTTGTTACTGCGTACCATCATGGATGCTTCTGCTGATCCGAATTCCAGACAGTCGATGACTTCCCAGCCCTGGTACAATCCATATAAGAAGCCTGAGCCGTATCCGTCTCCGCCGCCAAAACCTTTCCTTGCTTCTACAGGGAATGGCTTGATGCTGTACTTTTCTCCGTCACAGGTATATGCGGTGGAGCCCTTCATTCCATGCTTGATTACTACGATCTTTGCATTGTATGACTGCCATGCTGCAGCGGATTCCTCGTCACTGCGTCCCGGCTGGATCAGTGCTTCTGTCAGGTCGAATTCTTCTCTTGATCCCATGATGATGTCAGACTCTTTTGCTACGATGGAATAGTAGATTGAAATCTCGTCAGCATTTTTCCAGTTATATTCCCTGTAATCAATATCAAAGATAATCTTTGTATCATTTTTCTTAGCCAGCATTACCGCTTTAATCGCTGCTTCTCTGGACGGGCTTTCTGCCAGTGCCGTTCCTGAGATCAGGATGGCCTTTGCACTCTTTATGTAATCTTCGTCGATATCATCTACAGAAAGCTGAAGGTCTGCTATGCAGTTGCGGTACATCAGGATGCTGCTTTCCTTTGGTGAAAGCATTTCGGTAAATGTAAGCCCAAGCTTTTCGCCGTTTACACATCTTGTAATATGTGAGGTATCGATCCCCGCTTTGTCAAAATACTCTGTAACAAAATCGCCGAACTGGTCGTCAGAAACTTTTCCGATAAATCCGGCTTTCATACCGTGTCTTGTAACACCCACAGCAATATTCGCAGGAGAACCGCCCACGTACTTTTCAAACATATGTACATCCTTCAGCGGTTTGAATTCTTCTTTCACCTGTTCGTTATATGCAGGGTTAAAATCAATTGCAACTCTTCCCAGAAGAATCAGGTCTAACGGTCTTGTTTCATCAAATGTTACATACTTCATAACTTTCACCTCATCATAATTTTCTTGAATCGTCAAAGCGGATATTCGTTGTCCTCTTTGCTAAATGTTTCCGTGCAGCTTGCCGTGTGTCTGTAATGCATATGCTCCGTCTCAATGCGTGCTTTATTTTCTTTTCTTTGTGCTTTTATAATATCACGCACGCACTATGCGTGCAAGCACTTTTGTTGTTTTTCCTGCTTTTCTACATATTTACCAAAATTCACCGTCGTATTTTTAGCAATTTTACTATTCTTTCAACACACATATTAGGTGTGTGCTTTTGTGTGCTTTATTTTTCTTTGTAATATCATGCACATTTTATGAGTGCATTATTCTTTTCTGCACACTTTGTACGCAAAATGTACTATAATATAATTATAAGACGTCAGGATTTCGGGAACACGAAATGCGGCGAAATCCACAGGCATCAAGGAGCAGGAAACCTTTTGAATTTCCCGGACAGGAGTTTTCAGAATATGTTTAAAAAATTAGATTTTCAGAAAAAAATATTTATCAGCTTTTCACTCATCATTTTGCTTATACTGTTCTCCAGCGCATATATTTTTGTGAACTACAATACATCCCTGCTCAAAGAAAATGTGGAGACTTCCAGCATGGATTCCCTGATTTCCATACAGAACCAACTGGATGACGACCTCATGGGAATGGACCAGATGCTCAAAGCTGCTCATGCTTCGTCTGATTTTAAGGACCTTGCATTCTCCATACCGGAATCCCCGCTAAATTATTTTTCCCAGCATGCCTTTGAGACCGACACGGCGCACTCCATCCTCGTCTCTTACCTGACAACCCGGGACAAGTATTCAACTTTCGTATATGTAAGCCAGTATTATGACGCCTTACGCATCAGTAATTCCAGCTACCGGGCAAACATTCTGTCAAAGGAAAGTATTTCTGCGCTCCCCCAGGTAAAAGAGGGTCTTACCACTTCTCAATACCAGCTGTATTACCCGCCCCACATAGATGCCTGGTCTACACAGGATTATGTGTATTCCGTAGTCCGTCCAATCCGGGATACCTTCCATACATATGGGATTCTGGAGTATCAGAAAAGTGTTTCCGACTTAGATAAGCTGGTGGAAAATGCCGCAATTACGGATATCCGCCAATTTTCTATTATAGGTGAAAATACTTATACCTATTACCAGTATGATTCCTCCTCGGATTATTACACCTCCGTACCGGGCCTGATGCAGAAAATCACTTCCAGCGATAAGGGAATGTATTACCTGAATGACACCACCCTGCTGTGTTTCGTCCGCTCCCCGCTGACAGGCTGGATACTCGCTATTGAGCGTGACATTGACCCCCTTTTATCTAATATCAGACAGTTTGCATTCATCATATTTATCTCATATTTTATGGCCCTTTGCCTGCTCCTTTTGTTTTTATATATCATGACACGCAACCTGACACGGCCGCTGCGTGCACTGAAAGACGATCTTTCTGCACTGGAAATGGATCAGGATATTCAGCTTCCCAAGTCATCCGGAAATGACGAAGTGACAATCCTTACCGTGGCCATTGAAGAAACACTAAATAAACTCAGACTGCAGAACAGCCAGTTGATCAACACGCGGAAGCGGGCGCTGCAGGCACATTTTGAGGCGATGGAAGCCCAGCTCAATCCCCATTTCCTTTACAATACCCTGTCCGTAATCGGAGCCTGCGGCATGGAGACCGGCAGCCGCACCGTACCTAAAATGTGCACCGAACTTTCTAATTTACTGCGCTATTCCATCAGTTATACACACAAAAATGTTTTCCTGAAAAATGAACTCGAAAACGTCAAAAGTTATCTGTTTATTATGAAAATCCGATACGAACACATGCTGGATTACTCCTGGGATATTGATGAGTCAGTTCTGGATATCCAGGTACCCAAGCTGATCCTGCAGCCTATTATCGAGAACTGCTTCCAGCATGGATTCGCTGACACCCCTCCGGTATGGCGTATCCATATCAGACTCGGGCAGAAGGACGGAAACTGGTATGCCGCGGTTACCAACAACGGGACACCGTTTGCAGAAACAAAAATAAAGCAGTTAAAGGAACGTCTGCAGTACTTTAAAGAACATGTAGAAGAATCCTCCGACACCGAGTTCAGCAAAGAAAAGATGGGATTCGGCCTCGAGAATACAGTGCTCCGCCTGTATATTTACTATCAGGGCAGAGAAACATTCCAGATTTATGAAACAGAAGAAAAAGAAACGACAGTTGAAATTGGAGGTCCATTAAAATGAGTCACAAGATCCAGATCATGCTTGTAGAAGACGAGCCTGCTATTTTGAGAGGCCTGTCCGCGAATATTACGCAGTGCTCGAAAGATTATGAAATTATCGGAACCGCTTACAACGGAATCGACGCCCTCGAGGCAATCCGCACGCAAAAACCGGATATCGTAATTACGGATATCCGTATGCCTATGATGGACGGCCTTGACCTGATCGAAGCCGCCCGGGAATTCTGCCCGGACACTTATTTTGTCATTCTGACCGGTTATGCAGAATTCGAATATGCCAAACGCGCCATGAAACTCCAGGTCGTCGACTATCTGCTGAAGCCCGTAGATCCGGATGCTCTGGAAGAACTGCTCGGCAGGCTCGAAGGGAAGCTCCTGCAAAATTCAGAAAAGGATATCCGCAATTACCTTACACAGAATCTTTCCCGCGACTCGGAACATACAGTTGACTATAACCCTCTGGAAGGCAGTACCCTTTACTTTCTCTTTGCATTTTACGGCACCGTTGCCAGCGGCATGTATATCGAGCTTGCAACCGGAAGCCTGATTGCTCGGGACAGTGACTACAGCTTTCTGGATGGCATATCCGAATCCTGCAGGATGCGCATCATGGCTCTTAGGGGAAACTATCTGAACGAAACTGTTTTTGCCATACTGACGGACTCCGATTCCCCGGTATCTGCAAAAGAAGTGGAGGAAACTGCACGCAGAATACATAAACAGCTTTTTTCGGAAGACGTATTCGTCAGCTGTATTCTCTCAAATCCCATATATGAAGGACTGGATATCCCATCCCATGTGCGCAGCTGTTACCTCTGCGCTGCATCACATATTATATTTGGCCAGAGCCGTTTCTTCTGCCAAAATGAAAAGGCACCGGTTGAATCCGGATATATAGAAAATATGACGGTTACGGAGGAGGCAAAGGAACTTCTCAAAATGCTGAAACCTGCCATGACGCCGGCTGATATTGAAACGCTCTGCCAGGGGCTCACCGGCATCTGGTCAGAAAAGGATGCCACCCAGCTTCAGATCCAGACTGACCTGCGGTATGCACTCAATACAGCCGCAAGAAAATCTGATTCCGGACATGAAATAAGCACGGATCCGGCCGAACTGCTCGCGTCCTCATCCTCCTACGAAGAACTCTGCCAGAACCTCAAACTGGAGTTCACCAAGCTCTGTACAGGACACAGCAAGGCAGCAGATAAGGTGCCACACACGCAGGCCCTTGCATGGAAGGTCCGCGATTATCTGGATCAGAATTATACCTGTACCGTCACATATAAAAATTTTACAGAAATATTCGGATACAACGAGAAATATATCAGTTATATCTTCAAAGAGGAATTTTCTATTTCCCCGAGCAAATACATCCTGAAACTAAGAATGACTGCTGCCAAAAACCTGATGCGTCAGCATCCTGATATGCTCCTTAAAGATGTGGCGGAAGCGGTTGGATACGATGACCAGTTGTATTTCAGCAGGGTGTTTAAAAATAGTGAGGGAATGTCGCCGAAAGCTTATCAGAAACTGGAGGGAGAGAAAAAATAGATGTTTGTTTGCGAAAATCGGGCTTGCAGAAGCCGCAGAGGATGCACTTGTTTTTGCATAATCTTTCAAAGTTCTTTATATACTAAAGTTATGCCGCATGCGGCAAAAGTTAGAGGTGATGTTATGATTAAACGAGATTATTATCTAAACCGCCTAATTCACAATATGTGGAATGGCGAAATAAAGGTGATTACCGGTATCCGCCGCTGTGGAAAATCCGTTCTTCTGTTTGACTTGTTCTATGAGTATCTGCTTTCCCAAGATATAAAGGAAGAACAAATTATTCGTCTGGAGCTTGACCAGAGAAAGTATTATAAGTACCGCAACCCGATTACTCTTTGTGACTATGTAGACTCCATCGTAAACAGCAAAAAGAAACAAAATTCTATTTGTTTGTAGATGAAGTTCAGTTCACAATCAAAGTCAAAGATGAAGAAAATGGCGGCATTGAGGTAACCATTTACGATATGCTCAACGAACTGAAAGCCTACAAAAACATGGATGTCTATGTAACAGGCAGTAACTCTAAAATGCTTTCCAAAGATATTGCCACAGAGTTTCGTGGCAGAGCAACACAAATTCACGTATATCCGTTGTCCTTTGACGAGTTCTATTCTCATATTGGCGGCGAAAAACGTAATGCACTGGATCAGTATATGCTTTATGGCGGTATGCCGCGCATTGTCGCCCTTACGGATGAGAAAGAAAAGAAAACTTATCTCTCCAACTTATATGAAGAACTCTATGTGAAAGACATCGTAGAGCGTAATAAACTTGAGAGGGAAGATATTCTCAACGCGATTTTGGACTTTATTGCCTCACAGATTGGCTCTCTTACCAACCCAACCAATATCGCCAATGCCTTGACCTCCATGCGTCATGAGCCGATCAACAATACGCTTGTTTCCGCTTATCTTACACATACTATGGACTCTTTCCTGATTGAACGCGCCAAGAGATACGATGTGAAGGGCAAGACTTATTTCAACTATCCGAACAAGTATTATTACACCGACCTGGGGCTGCGTAATGCTCGTTTGAATTTCAGGCAGTACGATCCCGGTCGCATTATGGAGAACGTCATTTACAACGAGCTTGTAAAGCGTGGCTATTCTGTAGATGTTGGTGTAGTAACAGAGCGAAAGAAAGACGAGCGCATCCAGCGTGAAATCGACTTCGTTGTAAATGATGGCGACCGGCGCATTTATATCCAGTCTGCATATCAGATGGACACGGAGATGAAGGAGAACACAGAGCTTCAGTCCCTGAAACTCACAGGTGATTTCTTCAAGAAAGCCGTTATTCGCATGGATATTCCTCATAACTTTTATGACGATAACGGATTTTTTCATTGCAATCTGATTGACTTCCTGCTTGGTGATGCAGAACTGTTCTAACCTGTAAAGCCCGCCATAACCAGCGGGCTTTATAATAAATTATCCGGCAGTCACTTTTTTCCCCGCTCCCTGTCTTAATTTCGTCAAATTGCCTAATTGCTCTTTCCATTATCCCATGCTATACTCGCATCAGAAACTTCGAAAGGTATTCACCTTTCATTTTTCAATCGGCAGTTCGCCGGTTTACCCAATTAATTACTTATTAGAACCGCAGAAAACAATGAATCCTCTACATTTTTAAGGTACTTCTGTCTTTTACATATACATATATCATGATATGATAATAATAAATCAGAATAACTCCTTACATGTGTACCATTCGTTTTCTGCACAGGAAAGGAGATTCCATTTTATGATCAAAAACAACTTTATTATGTTACCCACTGTAGACTTTTGTTTCAAGGAACTGATGCAGAACCCTAAAGTCAGGAAAGGCTTCATTTCAGCCCTTCTCAATCTTCCCCCAGAAGAAGTCGAAGACACAGTCCTCTTACCCACGTTGCTTTCGAGAGACTCGGCCGATGACAAGCTGGGAATTATGGATGTACGGGTACTGCTAAGAGATGGGACGCAGATGAATATGGAAATGCAGGTCAAATACTTTGAATACTGGGATGAACGCGCCTTGTTCTACCTTAGTAAGATGTTTGACAGCCAGATCCATAAAGGCGAGTCCTATGAAAAGCTGCAAAAGTGTATTCATGTAAGTATTTTAGACTTCATCCATTTTCCGAATGATAAAGAATGTTACCGCAGGATTCATTTCCGGGATGATAAAACCTCTGATCTATATTCGGACAAAATGGAGCTTCAGATTTTGGAACTGAAAAAACTGCCCCCTGAAGTTAAAACCGGAGAGGATGTTCTTGCATGGATGAAGTTCTTCAGTGGAAAAAGCAGAAAGGAGTTTCAGACTATGGCTAAGACAAACGAATATCTCGATGAAGCATACAATACACTGCTCAATCTGAGTGCCGACGAGAAGAAACGTCTGGAATATGAGGCCCGGGAAAAAGCATTAAAAGATTATAATACCCAGATCAGCAGTGCTGAAAAGAGGGGACTTAAAGCCGGGGAGGAAATGGGACGCAAGGCTGGGGAAGAAGCCGGAATGCGTAAAGGCAAAGAGTTGGGCGTTCAAGAGGCCCGTCAGGTTTTCAAACTATATATGCAGGGCAAATCACAGGAAGAAATTGCGGACCTCTGCAATATCAGTATAGACAAAGTGAAACAGATATTGGAATAGCTCTCCCTCATGTTTCCAGACGATATAAGTAAACATCCTCTAAAGAGGGAGCTGCCTCCCTATACTGATAGGATGCCGGCTGATTCTCAGAGAGTACTCTCACAACGACTTCATCATTAGACCGGTATAGATTACCGATACGATATTCTTTTTTAACCTGCTTTAACTGCTGTGAAGCAATCGTCAGTTCAAATACTTTCCCGCGTATTTTCTGCTGCAGTACATCAGGAGGAGCCATATCTAATAATCTTCCGTCTTTCATGAGAAGTATTTCTTTTGATATAAACTCTATATCTGAGACAACATGGGTTGCAATAAAGACGATTTTATCCTTGCTTAAATCTGATATTAAATTACGCAGGCGGATTCGCTCTCTCGGGTCCAGCCCCGCGGTAGGCTCATCAAGTATCAGTATTTTAGGATTATGCAGTAAAGCCTGAACAAGTAAAACCCTCTGCTTCATGCCGCCTGATAATTGTTTTAACTTTTTATAACGTACAGACTGCAGGTTCAAAAGCGATAATAGTATGTCCATATTTCCCAATATTCTTTTTTTACTCATACCTCGCAGAGCACCCATATACAGCAAAAACTGCTGTACCGTAAAAACGTCATATAACTGCTGTTGTTGAGGCATATACCCCATGATCTTACGGTATTCTTCTTTCATATCCAGAATATCTGTACCATCCAGAAGAATCATTCCACTGTCCCGAAGAATATTGTCCGTTAGAATATTCATTAATGTTGTCTTCCCCGCCCCGTTTGGTCCGAGAATCCCGTAAATACCATCCTCAAAAACAGCATTAAAATCAGATAATGCTGTTTTTGAGCCATAACTTTTGTTTAAGTTTTCCACCCAGATCTGCATATCTACTCCTATCGGCTTCCTTTACATGTTTTATGGAAACTCCATATGCAAACACAAGGAAGCGCTATTATAAACATCATTGCATAGCACACTTTTACTGTATTACTGCTCTGGAGCAGTCTGTGCGTCTCCAATATTCCGTTCAATGAAAATTGGCTGACTACAAAAAATCCATTCCACTCCAATATCAATGGCAATATGAAGACTACCGCCGCAATAACCATCGTTATTATAGAATCTTTTACCCACGTTGATAATGCCATCACCGTAAAAACAAGAATCATCATTCCCAGAAACTGTCCCACAAAAACAAGTATGACATATTCTGCAATTGTATAATTTCCTGTGAACTGCGATGCACTGCTCAAAGACTGTACTCTCACATTCCATAATTCCATCGGGTACTGCCTGCCGATCTGCTGCAGCATCGGTATCCTAACCAGTATCGCGGTTATAAATACAAAGAAAGAAACGGAAAGTAATTTATTACATAGTAAATTCCTTCTTCCATATCTGGTACTTCTAAGCAGATTGATAACCTGCAAATCATATTCCTTACCCAGAGATACGGATGCTGTATAAACTGCTGCAATTACACACAACAATATCATACTTCCCGTATACATTATACTCCTCTCTCAAAGAAGTATCTCAAATCCAGTCTCATAAACCAGACAAAGACTATGTTCCGGATCGCTGGCATTCCGGCCCAGAACATACTGTACCTGATTATACGCCCTCATAAATCCACCATAAGTATACATGGCATTGCTCTTTTTATGTAAAACTTCCTCTTCTGAAAGTCCACTTTCTTCCGCTGTCATACTAAATATGGCATCATATTCTTCCTTCTTTTCTTCAAAATACTGTACTTTCTCCCAAGTTAATCCTCCCTCATTTTCCAACAGGTAGTAACGGTATACGTCCTCTGACATATCTGAATATTCTATATTTCCCCGGCTCAAAACAATGGCCGCAGCCAGAAGGGCACCTCCTAGTATAATTGCTTTATGAACAAAACAGACTTTATATAATTCGTGCAAAAATAAATCCGGCACAATAATTACTTTTTTTCTGAAATAATGCGGTCCTTCTTTTTCTCTGCGTATTCTCACCTTCGGAGTCCGCCTAAAACTTTTGCAGTTTACAAAGTACAACAGCACTGCCATAAATAATATAAAGACTGCGAAGACCTTTCCTGAACTCACTGGATAATCAAGAAAGTTGAGATTTCTATATTTTTCAAAGACAGGATATACTTTTATATATTCCATGATATTTATATATCTTAAAAAAGCAGCAGCCAGTAAACCGGCAGAACCTTTCACCTTCTGCGCGAACAGCATTGCCAGCAACAGAATAACATACGATAAATTTCAAAACCAGGTACAAAACCAAATATTCCAGCACCGAAAGCCTGAACGGACTTTCATACAATATTGTTACAGACTGCACAGATCTCGCAGGATCACCAAACCCATATTTACAGCAGCCGATCAGATAGTTTCCCCCATAAAAAACAAGCACACAGAAAAGTACGATACCTGCCCCCGAGAAAACCTTTGCGCGAATCACACTTTGCCGCCCCCGGTATGTTGATTTTAAAAGGGCATACAGTTTAAATTTCCGTTCTTCAAAAATCAAAAAGTAAACTGCGGCTATAATGATCAGAAACATACAAAAATCTGTAAATTCTGACCTTGTTGCTAAAATCACGCCTTCTGATACATCTGTTGTCACATGAATCCCCTGTAGTTTTTTAAAAACTGCCGGAGTTTTCTGTGCACTCCTGTATGCATATGACCGGTCATCCGAAAAAATAACAGATGTCATCTGCTCAGCCTTCTGTTCTATCTCCTCCAGATAAAGATCATAGTTTTGTGTCTGCTGTAAATTTTTTGTGAGTTCGGCAAACAGCTCTTTCTCCAAAATCAAGTTCCCGGTATAACTTGGTTCCGTCCCTATTTTTTCTTTTTTATTTTGAATCCATTTAGCCTGCTCCTCCTGAGGGACCGCTGACAGGTCCTGATAAACAGCTTTTACACTCTCCGGGCGAAACTGCTGGTTTTTTATTGTTTGAAAGACCGTCCAAATATTCAAAAGAAAAAGGAGGATAAAAAGGCACCAGAAAAAGGGGTACCCAGAAAACTTTTTAAGTTCATATTTATAAGCATCCAGAACTTCCTCCCCCTTTCAAGCCTATTTAAGTCACTGTTCACAGACATGCCCGTAAACAGTTACCCGTCTAATTCAAAATATTCCCCCCGCTGTCCACAGGGTTTGACATACTGGACACCTTAGGCTCAATCACAATCTTTATATCATCCGTTCTATTAAGCAGTGCCTGCTTATCTTCATATGCATACCAGGTTACCGTATCAGTCACATCTTTTTCAATCTCTGTCTGCTTTACATACCTAAAAAACATCCCGTTTTCCGTCTCGCTGCTAAAACCATTAAACTGTATGCCCTCTTCCTTTTCCATCTGGTCCGGCAGCTCCAGTCTTACACTTGGTGTATCCTCGTTTTCTTTCAGAAACACGCCTTTTTGGGTCTGGTCCATAGTATAAGCGCCAAATATAACCCCGTCCCCAAAGGAAGTCTGTAAATTGACGGTCACAACGTCATCCCCCAGCAAGTCAATGATTTCTTCCTCACTGACGTAAACCCGGTCTTCCTTTTTATCCATATCAAAATAATGAATACTGCATGCATCATTGTCCGAAATATGTACATAATAAAAACCATCTTTACGGGGAATTACCTGCTGGTACCCTGTACCGTTTATCGGTATTTTCTCAGACTGCGCTGTACTATATTCCAAACTATAAAATGCCATCGACGATTCATCGCCCATTGAATAAATCTGATATTCCTCCGTTCCGCCTAAAAGATAAATGCCATGTCCAATATCCGTATGTGAGATTATTTTTTCGGTATCCAACGTATCCAAATCAAGCGTATATAAATCCCATGTCAGTTCCATATCTGAATCACTCTCTTTTGGAACCTCACTGGACAAACCAAAAGTTGTATAATACAATTTTGACTGAACCAGTAAAAAATCCTGCAGTACAGATCCTGCCGGGAACTCCCCTAAACGTTCTTTGTTGCCCCCGTCTAAATCCGATGCAAATACCTCCATTTCCCCTTTTGATTCCAGCTTTATTCCATACAAATGACCGGAATAAGGAAATATTGCCTCATATTCCATCGCCGCATTGCACGTGGAACCACGGTCAAGTCTAGGCGATAAATGCCGGCAGTCCGGCTTATTGCAGACAGGTACAGCACTGGCATTTTCATAATCTACATAATAGGAGATGCCGTCTACAACCATAAATTCCCCACTGCCCACTCTGGCAGGCCCATGAGAAAAAATGTCAACATTGCTTTCTGATTACTCGCGTATATTTTAACTATTGTGTATTCAAATCAAACAAATATCAAAAGAGAGAGATTCACCATTCCTCTATCAATTCGTCTATTTTGTTCATTCCCCACCACCGTCTTCCGATGTATTCTCTTCCAACATAAAACGGTCAAAATCGCTTTCAAAAAGGTGGTCTTGCTTTACCCTGTATTTTTCAAATTCAGATTCTGCATACTGTTTGGCAATTTCAGCAGATATTTTACCTGCGCTAGTTAGGATTTCCTTTTGTGAAAGACGAAGAACACCCTCAAACTGTTTTGCCCAGTCCTCCATAGTCATAGGAACCTCTTCCTCCGCTTTCATTTCAGCAAGATCAAGGTATGCACTGACGATTCTGGACATCGCCCTCAATTCTTTTTCGGTTAGATAATTCTTGGCAACCGACACGTCAAATTTCTGTATTTTCCCACCTGGTGCATCTTTCCATGTGGTAAGTCCCATATGCTCTTTTTCACTGTCTGCACGATGATATATCACTTCTGCAGCTGTTTCGCCGTGAATCGCCCAATGAAGTTGATTCTGAACACGGGCAAAAAATTGCCTTGTCAGGTTTGCCTTTGGATCGTAGTCAATACTGGTAGCATAAATGTCCGTGATTTTCTGATAAAAACGCCGTTCAGAAAGCCGGATTTCACGAATGCGCTGTAACTGTTCTTCAAAATAGTCTTTTGTCAGAACAGTTCCGCCGTTTTTGAGCCGTTCATCGTCCATAGCGAAACCTTTGATTGTATATTCTTCAATAATATCATTTGCCCATTTACGGAACTGTACCGCCCGCGGAGAATCTACTCTATTTCCTACAGAAATAATAGCTTTCAAATTATAATGCTTTGTATCATATTGTTTGCCATCGCTGGCAGTTACTCGAAAAATTCGAGTAACTGAATTCTCATCCAATTCGCCTGTTTTAAAAGCTTTCTGCAGATGGTAGGTGACTGTATGAGATTCTACATTATAAAGCAATCCCATCATTTTTTGACTTAACCACACATTTTCATCTGCATAAATAGCATTCACATCGCTTTGACCTGTGGCAGTTAAAAACGTAAGATACTCTGCGGCCGAAGAACGTACAATAGAAATCTCCTTTTTCTTTTTCATACGCCCACCTCGATTTCTTCGATGATATTACGAATAGCTTCTCGCAGTTCATCACGCTCTTGTTCCTTCTTTGTATCAGTCATTATCTTTTCCTCCGTTGGTCAATTGTATTTTCTCTCCGTTAGGCAGTGTAAATGACTGCTCATAGGAAATATTTAACTCATCAGCTATTTTTACAAGTTCTGTATCTGTGATAGTCCCTCTCTTTAGCTTTGCACTAAAGTTTTGGGGAGACTGACCTATTCGCCGTGCAAGTTCAGACAGACTTATATCCATTCGGACACAAAGCACTTTGATTTGTTCTGCTGTTGTCATATTACACCTCCATCAAACTTTTGTTTTCTATTATAAACGTTTTCGTTGAAGATTACAACCCCAGCACCAAACAGTAGTGTCAAGCCAATCTACCGAAAAGCAAAGAAAACCCGGCATAGCCGATAATTACGACTATGCCGAGTTTTTCAAGGAAATAAACTCCCTTCGACGCACCTGCTAATCAGCGGGCTTTATTATAAATTTTCCAGACAGTCACTTATTACTCCCCTCCCGGAATCCGAACCCCGGCCATCCTGAACCCTGACTCATTTTTCAATATGTTCAGGTATACGCCTTCCTGCTCCGTCCTGTATGTAAGCTCTACGTTTTCATCAAGAGCTATGACACCCTCCGGTGCTTTTGCACCCTTGATAAAGATTTCCTGCGGCAGCTTTTCCTTCACATCCGCGAATACAAAAAGGTCATCCTCTTTTCTTGTGTAGAAGAGGTCCACATCTTCACGCAGCTCGTTTTCCCGTTTGCTGCATCTGGTTCCATAAATTCCTTCGCCGTTTACTTTGAGCCATTTTCCGATTTGTTTGAGACGTTTTACCTGCTCCTGAGGGATTGTCCCGTCCGCTTTCGGTCCGATATTAATCAGCAGGTTCCCGTTGTTGGAAACAGTTTCTACAAGGAGCCTGATAAATTCCGGAACAGAAATGATCTTGTCATCGCCTTCCTCTGCATTATATCCAAAGGATAGGCCCATGCCCCTGCACATCTCCCATTTTTCATCCCGCGTGGATTCTCCGTATTTATATTCTTTTGTCGTATAGTCATGGTATAATCCGTTGAACCGGTCATTGACCACTCCCTCCTCCACAGTATTGTAATAATGGGAAAGCAGTCCGGGAAGCGCATTCACGCCCTGCCGCGGCCAGCCGATATCATTCCAGAATACTGACGGTTCGTACCGGTCTATGAGTTCCTTACTCTGCATGTAGGCATAATCTGCATATGCCGCGGTCGGGCAGGCATTGTCAAAATTGTCTTCTTCCCGGTAAATGGGATCGTTGGCAAAACGCCAGTCGATGATTCCGGAATAATAGGTTCCCATCCTCATCCCCTGATTTCTGACCGCCCTGGTCAGTTCCCCGGTAATATCCCGTTTGGGTCCTCTTTTTACGGAATTGTAGTCTGTATACTCACTCGGGAAAAGGCAGAATCCGTCATGGTGTTTTGTGACCAGAACAACATAGCCCGCCCCGGCCTCTTTAAAAAGCTCCGCCCATTCATCGGGATCCCATTTCTCGGCTTTCCACATGTCTGCAAAGTTTTCATAGGCAAAATCTTCCCCATATACTTTTTTATGGTGCTCATAACTCGGTCCCTGCCCCACATTTACGGAATTATAATACCACTCTGCATAAGGGTTGTTACAGAACCATGTTTCATCCCCCGGCACCTCGCCTAGTTCCCATGTTCTGGGTGCATATGCCGGGACGGAATACAGTCCCCAGTGAATAAATATTCCAAATTTGCAGTCCTCATACCAGTCCGGCACCTCATGGGTGCGTACAGAATCCCATGTTCCAGAATAATGTTTTTTCATCGTCTCCTCCTAACCTTTCACGGCTCCCGCAGTCATTCCTGCAATAATATATTTTTGTGCAAAAATGTAAACCAATATAACCGGTATGGATATCAGTACCATATCTGCACACACCAGATTCCAGCTTCTGCTGTACTGTCCGTAAAAATTGTAGACAGACAGAGGCAGTGTCCATTTATCGGATGAATTTAACAGATACATTGGTATCTGCAGTTCATTCCAGATCCACATAAAGTTCAGCACCGACGTGGTAGCCAGCACCGGCTTCAAAAGAGGAAAGATTACAAGTGCGAACAGTTTCCCACCTTTTGCCCCGTCCATGACGGCCGCTTCATCCAGTTCCCTTGGAATGCCTTTGATAAAACTTGTGAAAAGCATGGTGGAAAACGGAATATATAATGCACTGTAAACACAGATCAGTCCCAGTCTTCCTCCATACAGTCCCAGCCGTTTCAGGAGTTCAATCGTCGGGAGGGCCGCAAACGGCGCTATAATTCCAAATGTCATAAAACGGTAAATGAACCGGCATGGCTTCGTATTTCTTCTTACAACAACATAGCTAAGCATCGAAGTCAGCAGAATTACGATTAAAACCGCTGATATCGTGATTACACAACTGTTTACAAGGGACCGGAGTACACTCCCCTGTTCCCAGACCGTTTTATAGTTTTCAAACATCCATACCTTCGGCAGAGATATGTTCAGGTAACTCGCCTCGCCTTTTGTTTTAAATGATGTAAAAACAACCATAAGGATGGGGTAGATAATCAGTATACTCAGAACCCAAAGCACAACTTCCAGGATGACATTTGTCGTCTTTGTCTTTTTACTCATTCTGCGTTCTCCCACCTTTCACTAAATTTCTGATAAGCAACTGCTACAATTACAAGGATCACCGTAAACACAAGGTTGATTGCAACAGACTGTGCGTACCGCCCCGTTGCCATCTCGTTCATCATCAGCGTTCCAAATGTCTCCGTATCATGCCCCGGGCCGCCGCCTGTCATAACATATACAAGGTCGAACATCTTCAGTCCATAAATCAAACTAAATAAAATGTTTACATTTACGGTCGGCATGATCAGGGGAAGCGTAATATTCTTAAACAGGGCCCACCCGGAGGCCCCGTCAATCTTTGCCGCCTCAATATACTCCGGTGAAACAGACTGCAGACCTGCCAGTGTGATTACAATTGCGTACCCAAGATTTCTCCATATCTCTGCAATAGAAATCGCGAATACAGCCGTCCACCTGCTGCCCAGCCACTGGATCTTGCCTGCCCCGAACATCTGTACCAGCAGATTAATCGTACCGTTCCTTGTCTGAAAAAGCGCACTAAAAATCAAGCCTACAACCAGCGCGGAAAAAATGGCCGGAATAAAATATACAGTTCTGATTGCATTTCTCGTTTTCAACTGCCTGTTCAGTATCAGGGCGAAAACAAATCCAAGTACTGTAACAATGATTGTTTTGGCACCTGCAAAAATCAGCGTATTCACCAGTGCTATCGGCACCGTCCTGTCGCTGAAAACCTCAATGATATTTTTCAATCCCACGAAACTCACATCATGCACATATGAATTCCAGTCTGTAAATGCATAGGCATATCCGATTGTAGACGGAAGCACAAAGAAAATAACAAATACTATCACCGGAATGATCATCATATAGCGCGGATATATTTTTTTTGTATCCATAGACTCTCCCTTCCTTTCATCAGAAGCAGTGGTTCAAAAAAACGCGAACACCTGCCGTCCGGGGACAAAAAGTGCCTGCCTGTTTCTGGCTGACAGGCAGGCACTTCTTCCTTCCTACTTGAATCCTTCTACGTTCTGTGATGTTGCTACTTTAATTCTCTCATCATCCATCAGTTTCAGGCACTCTTTCACGTCTATATTTCCTACCAGAAGTTCCTGAATGCATTTTCCGCCATCGTTTTGTGAGAATCCGATAATCTCAGGATTTGCAATAGACGGATTACCTACTTTTGCAATACTCTCTTCTGCTCCCTGATACTGGGAAGAAAGCTTATTCGTTGTCATTCCTTTGAACGTCGGTGTCGTTGCAATGCCGTCAAACGCCTCATTATAATTTTCCGGGTCTGCACAGAAGTTCACAAACTCTGTTGCCGTATCTACCTTATCCCCATTCTTATTAACGAGTAAAAGTGAGTTATTCCCGCCTTCATAGGTTCCTTCCTCTGCCGTTCCCATGAAAATCGGCATCAGACCGAAGTCATCACTTGTATAGTCATAGGATTCGCTGTCATAATCTGTATCAAACCATGTATCCCAGCAGAAGATCATTGCTGCTTCGCCTGTTCCGAGCACTTCACTGCTGTAATCCCATGTATCTGTAGAATAATCCTTCCCAAAATATCCTTTTTCAGCACTTGTCTTGTACCACTCAAGAAGGCTTGTCATTTCCGGAATATCAGAATACGTTGTCTGATTGCTGTTGATCTTCTCCAGAAGATCGCCATCCTTAAAGATGGGGTCCATTCCAAACTGGTACAGAAGCGGCCATGAATCTGCCGCCGCCATATAAATCGGCTGGATTCCTGCATCCAGAAGCTTCTGGCATACCTCGTCGAATTCGGCCTGTGTCGTCGGCACCTTTAAGCCCTGTTCCTCAAAAATCTTCTTGTTATAAAAGCATCCTGATACAGATGACTCCCAGAATGGAAGTCCGTACACTACACCATCCCTCATTGTCTGTGCCTTTGAAGTGTCTGCAATATCATCCACCCATTTGGCATCCGTAAAATCCACAAAATTCTCTGCCGGATTGTAGGCATCCAGACTGTAGCCGCCGAAATGCATCAGGATATCCGGGATATCTCCGGTCTGGAATTTTGTCAGGCAGACACTCTCGAAATTACTTGCATCCAGCCCCTGAACGTCAATCTTATTTCCGGTCTTCTCTTCATAAAGCTGGAAGATTTTCTTCATATATGGTTTCGCAGCATCATCTGCATTCCCATATAATGTAAGAGTTACTCCCCCGTCTGATTTACCATCTGTTTTCTTGCTCTCCTTTTTCGCATCTCCCGATCCGCCTGAACACGCGGAAAGCATCCCTGCTGCCAGGGCCGTTGAAATCAACAGCGCCGCAATCTTTTTTCCTCTCTTTTTCATAAAACTTTCTCCTCCTTTCGTTTATGTCCTCATTATATCTGATGAAGCAATGAATAAGAATGGGAAAAAAGAAGAGAAAATATGGACAAAATGCATATATGGTAAACAGTAACGGTTAATATGCTGCCCGGACAAAAAAGGCACCGGCCAAAGCGCCGATGCCTTTTTCATCTATGAAACGTTATATTTCGTCTTTATAATAATATCCGTATAAAGAAATTCTTCCGCCGGCTCCTGCCCCTTCTGCAGTATATCCGCCAGTACAAACAGGGAACGGTACCCTTGTGTATACCCATTCTGGTCAATCAGAAAATCCGCCACATTATCATGAAGCGCCTTTACGTTCTTCGGTGTCAGGTCATATATGATTACAAACGGCCGTTTCCTTTCCGGAAGCTTTTCAAAAGCATTGCGTATTCCAGCCTGCCCGCCTGATACAACAACGATGCCTGACAAATCCGGAAACACTTCCAGCGTGTTCGTAATAATCCTTTCCACTTCCGCCGTCTCATCAAAACTGCTCTGGACCCCGACAAGCTCCATCTCCGGAAAAGAGGTCTTTATCTCTTCTACAAATCCATCCACACGCATACTGTTGACACTGTTCCCAAAGTATCCGGTAATTACAAGTACCTTGCCTTTTCCGCCTGTCATGACCCCCATGAGCCCTGCTGCCGTACGCCCGCTCTTTTTGTTGTCCAGCCCGACAAAACAGCTCCTCTTTGTCCCGACAATATCTGAATTGAATGTAACGACAGGAATGTTCAGGTCTTCCACCAGATGGTTGATCCGCTCCCTGACCGCATTACATTCCACCGGCATGACTGCAATTCCCGAAACGCCCTGGGCAGCCAGCTTTTCCATCGCCTTCAGCTGCTCATTCTCGTCCACTGTCATGCATTCCTCCAGAATCAGTTCCACATCCCTGTCAGCCAGTTCCCTGCGTGCATCCTCGATGCCCTTCTTCACCTGAATCATAAAAGAAGCCTTCGACAGCTGGGTCACAACCCCGATCTTAATATGCTGTTTATCTTTCTCATTCCTTTTACGCTTCGGTATATAGCCAAGTTCCTTTGCAATATCCTGAATGTGCTTCGCCACCTCCGGATTAATCCGCCCCCGGTTATTCAAAGCCCGGTCGACCGTCCCCCTGGACACTCCCGCAGCCTCCGCTATATCCTGTATCGTCACTGCCATAATACGCTCACCATTCCTTCCGCCCTTCATGCACGCGCTTTTTCACGCTGTCCACGCAATACGCACGCATCTTTCGTTCATTATAATATATCGGACGGCATTTGACAAGCAAAATCAGAAATTAGCCAGCTTGCTTCCGGTAGTCCGCCGGGCTCATCCCCGTCTGTTTTTTAAATGCTTTTGAGAAGTAATGATAATCATTCATCCCCGATAATACAGCCACATCTTTAATCTTTTCATTCGTATTGCAAAGCAGGTCCTTCGCGCACTCCATGCGCAGGTCCATCAGGTAATTAGAGAAACCGATCCCCATTTCCTGTTTGAACAGATAACTCAGATAAGCCGGGTTTACATTTGCTGCCTCAGCCGCATCTGTCAGCCCGATCTGTCCGCGGTAGTGTTCATGCAGAAAATCGACCACTTTGCGGATTACAGGCCCCGCAGTTTCCGGAATTTCCTTTTTTCTGGAGCTTAACAGCTTCTTGCGGTACTCCTCACAGTATTCTGTAAGCTGCCCGATCTTAATAATGTTTCCATATGCCTCCGGAGCACGTTCTATGGAGACTTTCTGATCCAGTTCTTTCAGCCAGTGAATGACAAGCCTGCTCTCTGTATGGCACCTCTCAAACGCCTCTGCCGCCTTCTTAAACGCCTTCTCCATATCATCCGCCCTGTGTGTATCTATATAGGAAGTCATCTCCCTTGAAAGTTCCAGGGCTTCTTGCGGGAGTTCGCGGCCAATCAGGGGGGCACCGTCATAATACAGAATGTTGCTGTTCTCATAAAAATACAGCTTTGTAATCTCTCTCACCTGCTGGTACGCCTGCCGGATGCCCTCTTCGCCGAAACAGATTCCACTCACACCCACGGCAAATGTATATGGTTCCTCTTTACTGCACCGGCAGCATGCCGTTGCCACACTGGTCAGGCGCTGCCTCATCAGGCTGTCCCTGCGCATTTGTGACAGGTCGAGAAAACAGCAGAAGACGCCCTCGCCCAAATACACTTCTTCCACAAATTCCTTTTCCCCGCCCAGCAGTTCAGATAAACAGCCAAACAGCTTCTGGAGAAGATGCTGGCTGTACTGCTCCAATTCAAGCGGCGGGCAGTTGGCCTTGATTCCGCCAAACCCGGGCATAAAAAGACTCACCACTGCACTGTTCGTAAATTTCCCGGATACACCGGCCTCGATTCTTCTATTTTCCCGCTCCTTTGGGGATAAAGAACCAGACAGAAGCCCGTTAAAATAATGATACTTAAGGGAGTGCCGCCCCATCTGTGCAAGCTTCTTCGTCTCGTCAACCTCTTTCTGCCGGGACTGGATGCCCGCAAGCTGGGGCTTCGTCTTCTCCAGCATCTCATAGAGGCTGTCTTCATTCAATGAGTTTTTCAGGACATACTCATTCGCACCAAGCTTCATTGCCTCTTTCACATACTCAAAATCATCATGACAGCTCAGTACGATAATATAGATTCCCGGATTATCCAGCCGTACACGCCGGATCAGCTCTATCCCGTCCATGAGGGGCATAGATATATCCGTCACTACGAGGTCGGGGTGCTCCTTCTCAATCACTTCCAAAGCTTCTTCCCCGTCACGCAGATCTGCAATAATCTCATATCCGGACCGCTGCCAGGAATCCAACTGCTTCAGATAGCTCCTGACCAGAAAATCATCATCTACTATGACCGTCCTATACATCTAAAGCGCCTCCTATGTACCAAACTTCATGGTTACTAAAGCAGCCGGTTCTTCCCGGCTGCTGCTATACCTGATATTATACAGAAACTTTTTTCCGCCGTAAA
The DNA here is from genome assembly GCF_003149245.1 of Faecalicatena orotica. Classification (GTDB taxonomy): domain Bacteria; phylum Bacillota; class Clostridia; order Lachnospirales; family Lachnospiraceae; genus Faecalicatena_A; species Faecalicatena_A orotica. The sequence continues at coordinate 248,345 of NZ_QGDL01000004.1, forward strand.
GCAGACATTTTCTATACCAGGGGCTTTTTACAATTAAAGACATCAATATGGTGCTTTACATTCTGGTAAACGCCCTCTACCATCGCCTCATTCAGAGAGAAGTAGTTATGTACACCTGCCCCTCCTATGTATTCCTCTGCTTTTTTCACCAGAGAGTTGAAACTTGCGGTTGCAATATTTACCTTGCGGATTCCAAGTGATATCGCCTTCCTGAAGTCTTCGTCCGTGATGCCGCTTCCCCCGTGGAGTACAAGCGGGACATCCACTGTTTGATGAATCTCCTCCAGAACATCGAATGCAAGCTTTGGAGCCACCGGATAATTTCCATGTGCATTTCCGATTGCAACAGCCAGTGCATCCACACTGCTTCTTTCGCAGAAAACTTTCGCATCCTGCGGGTTCGTACAGCGGATTCCATGATTTTCCGAACCGTCCTCACTTCCGCCTACCAGTCCCAGCTCAGCCTCCACTGTCGCACCATACTCGTCTGCCAGATTTTTTGCGGCTATCGTCCTTGAAATATTTTCTTCAAATGGAAGTGTTGACCCGTCAAACATCACGGAAGTAAACCCAAGCTCAAGAGCCTTCTTTAAAGTTTCCAATGTCTGTCCGTGGTCCAGATGCACTGCCACATCCACCTTTGCTTCTCTTGCCGCCTGCACCATCATAGGCCCCATCATTGCCAGTGGTGAATGTTTCAGCCTGACTTCCGCAATCTGCAGTATGATCGGGGTATCCAGCTCCTCTGCTGCCTGTATTGCGCCTTTAACCATTTCCATATTACCTACACTGAACGCGCCGCACCCTCTGTTTTCCTTTGCCGCCTGAATAAGCAGATCCTTCATTTTTACAATTGACATATCGTCTCCTCCTTTTCTACCTGAATCTCTTCCTGTTTGACTACTGCATCTTTAGAATCTTTTTTTAATTCTCTTTCCAGTAAAATAATAAATATAAATGCTGCCGCTGCGAATGCCACACCGATCTTAAAGACCAGGTTCATATCATATCCTGCATTCGTCACAGCCCCCGAAATTGCCGGGGCACCAAGGCTTGCCGCTACGATTCCCGACATGACGATCCCATAATTTTCCCCTGAATACTTCAGTCCGAATATCGAACTTGTCAATGACGGGAAACTTCCCATAATTCCGCCGTAGCATCCATACATCAGGATAATCGCGATGGTGGTCACATAAGACCTAGACACAACAAGTGTTATCATGGCAATCATCGTAACTACCGTAACCCCCATCACACACTTCGTACGGCCCGTTTTATCAGAGATCGTAGGAAGCAGCAGCCTGACTGCCGCATTTACCACAGACCCGAACATGACTGCACTGGCCGCAACTGCCGCGCTGATTCCCCGCTCAGACTGAATGATCTGTGAAACCGGAGAAACCATAAAGTATGACATCAGCCCGCAGAGCATGGTGGCTACCAGAAAATAAAACTTCTTCGTACGGATCATTTCACCCGCGGTATACTGGTGCTGCTCCTTGCCGCAGCTCTGTATCTGGGCCTGCGATGCAGAGCGCATCAGTTTATCACCCAGTTCTTTATCCGGGTTTTTAATAAAAATGACTCCGAATATCCAGGAAGCCGCGATGGCGGAACCGATCACAAGAAACGTGAATTTCGGCCCTCCCGCCGCCAGAAGCGTCCTGCTCAAAGGCGCCAGGAAAAATCCGCACAGACCATTGGCTGTCACGATAATCCCTGAGGCAAACCCGATCTTATGGGGAAACCATTTCTGCGCAATAGAAAGAATCGTAGTATAGATCATTCCCTGTCCGAATCCCTGCATAAATCCATAAGTTATATAAATCGGTACCGGTGATGGCACGATCAGAAATGCAGACAACAGAATTCCCGCGGAAAAGATCCCTCCCCCGATCAGAATCGCTATCTTTGGATTATATCTGTCCTGAATCCGGCCGCCTACAATATTTCCAAAAACAAATGTGACAAGCGCCAGATAAAAGCACATCGACGCCTGCCCCTGCGTCCACCCCGCCTGTTCCATCACATAAGGCTGGTAAAGTGACCACACGTGCGGATACCCTGTAAAAAATATGGCAAACGCACCAAAGACCATCATAAGGTTCCTTTTCCTTGTCTGAGTTTTTTCTAACGCCATCCCATTTCTCCTCCCGATTTCTTCCTTAACTTTTCATTTTTGAGTATGTTTTGGTAATGTCTTTATGTTATTTTTATCATATTTTGGTGTTTTTGTCAACTCTTTATTACATCTTAATTACATCTCTGCTGTAAACTATCTGATTGCTTGAGTTACGGGATGCCATTTTGGGTATATTTTAGTTATTTATTCACAATTTAACCAGAATGTACTATAATGTATTCAGGTTATCTAACTAAACCGGCTCCCAGAATCATAAGCCGGCCGGTTAACATTCACCAGACGGATAAACAAAGGAGAAAGTATGAAAAAAGATGTTTGTAAAAGGGGTGTTCGGATTGCAGCTTTATTAATGAGCTGTCTGCTTGCTGTTATTCCGGTATCTGCATCCAGTTCTGAAGTAGACAGGGAATCTCCCTATACAGGAGATGTTATTGTTGCTGTCAATGTAAATGCAGAGATTGACGATGATAATAAATTTTATGATTCGCTGGAATCCACAGGACTTGAAAGCATATGGGATTCAGCAGGAACAATGAGCCGCTCACCAGACCAGTTGGAGGAATCAAAAGGAACCCGGTGTGGTATGCAGGCCATTCTGGAAGAAAACAGAATGGACATGCCAATACTGGAAGAATTACCCCAAATACCTTCCGTATTCAGTGATTCTTCTTACAAGGAAGGCGACGAAAAGGAGATACTAACAGCATCCCATAGAGATACACTGACAGATAACAAATTCACCGCTGCAGTCATTGCCACAGGGGACACCTGTACCATCTGGGCCGATAAGAATTATGCGGAGCAGTTGGTATCTGAAGAAAGTGATAAGATCCAGGCGCTTGTACAGGAGATCGATGACCGTATAGCACCTGTGCTTCTTGAGAATTTTGGGGATTCGCTTGGGTTCGATGTAGATCATGACAGGAAGACCGCCTTTGTCATCTACCCTTTTAAAGAAGATGATCTATGTGGCTTTTTCGACCCGATGGATGTCATATCTGGTCTGGGCGGGGAGTATGAAGAGTATAGAGATTCCGGATGCCAGATGGATATACTGCACATTAATCAGACATTTCTTGGAACAGATATTCTGTATCCCACCATTGCACATGAAAACCAGCATTTGATTAATTTCGCCCAGACCCTGGGATATTCGGACACATGGCTGAATGAGGTATTTTCTGAAAATGCCCAGGCTCTGGCAGGTTATGGCAATGATGAGGCCTCCCCTGAGGCAAATCAGGCAATCCATTCCATCAATACAAGCGGGTATGCCTATCCCTTCGTGTTTACCGGATCCTATGTACCGCCGGTGGCAGACACATACGGACAATGGTATCTGTTTGGCCGTTATCTTGCCGCCCAGACAGAAGGCCTTGACGGTGGAGGCAATAATATATATAAGACGATTTTTAAGGCTGCCAGCGAGGAAGGCAGCGATCACGGAATCTGTAATACAGATTCTCTTATGAAAGCACTCACACTGATCGGCTATGAGGGACCGGATGAATTTGAAAATCTGCTTTTGAATTATCATATGGCGCTTCTCCTCCGGCAGTCAGAAGGTCTGTACAGTATCGCCAAAAATGAGGAGAATCCATCTCTTATTGATGAGATTGAATTAGACCCCATCATCCCCCTACGGAATAATGAAAGGCTGGATAAGATTCCGGGAGGCGGCTCAGCCTGTTATGTAAGCAGTCCGGGACAAATAGAACCGGCAGGGTATGGAACACATATTCAATATGCAGCGGCAGATCTGGAAGAAGTTATCTCTGATAAAGAACCAGAATATCTGCTGCCGGGAGAGAAGATTACCTTAAGTGCCCGCGGCAGGGATACGGTAATCTATTATACAACAGACGGGTCAGACCCGGCAGACAGTGATTCATCAAGGAATCTGTATGAAGCTCCAATTCCTGCTAGGTCTAATATGGTTCTGAAAGCCTGTGCGTATTATTCCATGTACGATAAATATTCTCCTGCTTATACATGGGAGTACCATGTAAGACCGGCAAAGGTTACCGCCTCCCCGGAAATAACAGATAAGATGCAGCCGCTGCTTGTACAGGAGGGAACCTTTGTAACCCTTTCCTGTGAAACCGAGGGGGCCAGGATTTATTATAGTACAGAAGAAGGTGTTGCAGCCCTGGAAGATATGACCCTTTACACAGCACCCATTCCGGTTAACGGAGATACCGTCATCCAGGCAGTAAGCAGGATGGAGGGAGATGCAGAAGTTGAAAGCGGATTGCCCTGTATTTTCCGATACCGCACAGAGACAAAAGACGGAGACCGGTATGAACCGAATAATGACTTTGAACAGGCAGCGTCCTTTAGTTTTCCATCGGTATTAAAGGGAACTCTTCATACGGCAGAAGATGTGGATATGTATACATTTACCCTTGAAAACACCGAGAATCTTAGTCTTACTCTTACCCCGCCGGCATCGGGGAATTATGGCCTGACACTTTTTGACAAGGACAGAAAAGAGATAGGCAGCTCCGAGTTAAAAGGAAACAGCCAGAACATTCGTGTCACAAACGCCAACTCAGGAAAGTATTATGTAAAAGTAAAGAGTCTGGACGACAGCAGTTCTGATCTGGAAAGCTATGAGCTGGCTCTAAAACGGGAAATGAAAGCAGAGAATATCAAAAACCTGGATTTATCCGAAATGAGTATGCTCCGGGCGCTCAACCAGAAGGGCAGTGAGACCGCCTGGTACATGGGAGCAAACGGCGGAGGACATTTTCAAATGTCTATGGCTTATTTCTCCAGCTGGGAAGGGCCGCTGTTAGAAGAGGATGACCCATATCCATCCCAAGGAGTTGATGGAGCTGATCTGGAGAAAGAGTTTCAGGGGACTCTATATCAAAGTACTGCCGAAAAAGCACAGTACCATGTGCAGAATGCATTGTATCTGCCAAATGATACCCGTGAGAATTTTATAGCAAATATAAAGAATGCCCTGTACAGCTATGGCGCTGCAGACATCTACGTTCTATGGTCTTACAGACATGCAACTGATGATAAGAAGAACCTGTATGTGGAAAAAATGAGTTCAGAATATGAAGCAGAAGGAGGCGGCCATATTATTACCGTCACCGGCTGGGATGATAATTACAGCCGGGATCATTTCACAGGCAGCAAAATGATAGCAGAACGCACAGGGGCAGCACCTCCAAAGCCGGAGAATAACGGCGCCTTTATCTGTAAAAATTCCTGGGGAACAGGAGCAGGGGAAGACGGTTATTTTTATCTTTCCTATGAGGATGCCTATATGATGAGTAATCTCGCGGCTGTATTTATGGCAGATGAACTGCCGGATGCTTATAACCATCAATATAAAAACGATACAAAAGGCTTTGTAGCCATCCTTCAAGGCAATTCCCCTCTTGCAGTCAGCGAAGTATTCGAATGCGGGGATAAGCCTGAACTTTTAAGGGCTGTTTCTTTCCAGACCGGCCAGACGAACTGCCATTATGAGATCTTTGTAAGAACAGGAAGAGAAACCGGACAAGAACCTCTGAAGAAGGTGGCGGAAGGAACAAAGAAATATGCAGGGTTTTATACGGAACGCCTGGAGACACCGATACTGATTGAGGCTGGTACCTCTTTTGAAGTGATCATCCGGTTTCAGGGACTTTTGGAGAATAGCGTTTCCATTTGCGTCAGTTCTGATACCGGGGCAGCGGAAGGACAGCAGGTTGAACGGATTGCAGGAAAGGCATACGGCTATGAAGATTTCAAAGAAGGGCTGGATATAGGAATACTGGGATATTATCCCTGTATCCGTGCCTATACTTATGATGTTACGACACCGGACTATCGGGAAACATCCCTGCAGGGTGGACAGGAGTCTCCTGTGCAGCCGGAAGAACTCTCTCCCAAGGTAATGAAACTGGTGGAATCAGTAGTTCCAGTAACGGAAGAAGATGAGACACCATCCGTATACGGTGCACGTAAGGTAAACATGGGAAATAACAGCAGCGCCCCGGCGCCCGTAACAAATCTGCCGTCAAGATTTGACCTGCGGGAGACAGGCACCATGACTCCGGTGCGCAATCAGGGACAGATTGGATCCTGCTGGACGTTTGCGGCGATTGCCTGTGTGGAAAATAATCTTGCAAGAACTGGAGGAGATGCGGTGGATTACCCGTCAAGCTTAAGTCTTGATAAGAGTGAAATAAATGTATCGCTCGGTGCCAAACAGCCAGAGCAGCCAATTTATCTGAAAGCAGTGCTTGGAGGCGGCCAGAACCCCGCCTCCACGAGGATTAACTGGAAAATAAGCGGTGACGCAGACAGTGTACAAATGAACCAGAGCACCAGCTTAAGCGGTGAAGAGGCTTTCGTACTTAAGGCTGTAAAGCCGGGGATTGTAACCGTTACGGCAGAAAGTGATGCAGATATGACCGTTACCGCAAACTGCCGGGTAATCATTACTGCAAAAGGCGTTGAAACTTTAAAAGTTACACCAGATAACATGACATTAAATATCGGTGAGACAGGACAGATTACTTCTGAAATCACTCCTGCCGATGCTTATGATCAGACAGTATTATATGAAAGCAGTCACCCGGAAATTGCTTATGTGGATAAAAATGGTCTGGTTACTGCCGCCTCTGGCGGAAAAGCTGCTATTACTGTAAGGGCTGGAGAAGAACTGGCGAAAGTAGAGGTAACAGTGAAGGGTAAAGCGGCGGCAGTGCCAGGGGCAGGGACACATTCTGGTACAGCAGCAAAGAAGGACATTGGAACAGGAGATGAAAACAAGATCAGTATGTGGACGCTATTGATGCTTTTCGGTTTATGCGGAATCGTAGGAACATTGGCATTTAGAAGAATACAGACTGGTGTTTTGTAAGAATCAATTTCATTCAAAAGGAGCTTGTTATGAGAACACAAAGAATTGATTTGATAGAAAAATATATTATGCGGGAGAAGTCTGTCACCCTCGATGTCCTCTGCGAGGAATTCAAGGTTTCCAAGAATACCATCCGCAGAGACATTGACTCGCTGGCAGAAAAGGGCGTAATCCGGAAAGTATACGGCGGAGTTACAGCCGTATCCGCATCCGGGCTTTCTCCCAAACTGATCCCCTATGAGACCCGCCACTTCACACTCCCTGAAGAAAAAGATCAAATATGCAGGCTGGCTTCACAATATGTGAAAGACGGGGATATCATCTACATAGACACCGGCACGACGTGCCTCAATATGGTCGACCATATTTCAGACAGGCAGTGTACCATCCTGACCAACAGCCTGCAGGTATGTCTGAAGGCCGTGCCCTATCCGAACCTGAACATCATCTCCCTCCCCGGGAAATTAAAGCGAGAAACCCTGTCCTATGTAGGAAGCGAAATCGTAGATTACCTTAAGACATATAATATAGGAAAAGCCTTCATGGCATGCTCCGGGGCCACCATAGAAAACGGCCTTACAAATGCCACGACAGAAGAATACATCGTAAAGAAAGCTGTCATGGAAAACACGGGCGAGTCCTACCTTCTGGCGGACCACACAAAATTCGGGCACTTCTCCCTGATGACCTATGCACATCTGGAGGATATTGATTATATTATCACGGACCAGACACCGGGAAATGAGTATACAGATTTTTGTCAGGAACACCAGATACAGATCGTGGCTTGTAGGGAATAGAATCCGCGCAAAAAAACGGAGAGGGGCCCCTGATGTCTGTCCCCGGCTCTCACCGCCGGAGATATCTCCCCTCCCCGTTCTCTATAGTCACGGGTTTCTTTTTTAGTTTTCCCTCTTTGGCACGACAAGCGTTATCGTTGTGCCTTTTTCCTCTTCGCTGAATATATTGATTCCGTAATCCAGTCCATAGATTAGTTTGATCCTGTCATCCACATTCCCAATCCCGATTCCTGTGAAATGCTCACTTTTCCGGTTTTCTTTTTTATGGAGCGCCATGAGCTGTTCTGTCCTGATTCCGACTCCGTTGTCGGTGATGTCAAACTTCAGGTTTCCCCCTGTCTCTTTTACAAATACCTGAATCCGGCCTGTCCTGCCCTCAGGAAAAGCATGGAAAAAGGCGTTCTCTACAAATGGCTGCAGGATCAGCTTCGGTACCTTATAGTGATTGCACTGGGGCATCACAAAGAATTCTACCTTTATGGCATCTCCATAGCGTGCCTGATTGATCAGCACGTAATTGTTCAGATTTTCTATTTCCTGCCCTACTGTTACGAATTCATCCGAATTGCTGATCACATTTCTCAAAAGAGAAATAAATGCATCTATTACTTTCGTGGATTTTCCGGCATCTCCCTGCCAGATGAGCCATTTGATGCTCGCCAGCGTATTATACATGTAATGCGGGTTTATCTGCATCTGGAGCGCATGGATCTCTGCAGTACGCTTATCTTCCTGAACCCGGATCAGCTGGGTGATATATTTATCGAGTTCATCCACCATCCTGTTGTATGTTTCCGACACTTCCCGCACTTCATAAGTCCCCTCCACCGGTACGTGTCCCTTGAAATCATTATCCTTCGAATTCTTCATAGCCTTCACAAGAACACCCAGAGGCTTGGCCTGCTGCCTTAGAAAATAAATCAACAGACAAACAACTGCTGCCGAAATCAGTAACGTAAGCAGCACGAGATTATTCACATTGTAGTGTTCCTTAAAAGCCTCATCCGGATTAATGATTCCAACAATCTTATAGTTCGTGCTCTGCAGTTTCTGCATCAGGTATGTGCGGATGCTTCCGCTCTTTTTAATTTCTTTCCGGTCTTCCTCTTGTCCGGTCATGGCTGCAACAACTTCGTCAAGCTCCTGGTACACTGTATTCCCTGATTCGAAGAACTCCCTGTTATCAGACGATATAACTTCATTATCCTGATTCAGCAGCACAATATCACTCGTTCTGGATGTAAAATGACTGTACATCCTGCGGATATCACTTTCCTTAATTGTAATAAACGCAATTGCATCCGCGTACCCCGTATTACTGTAGGACCAGGCCTTAGCCATCATAACAACCGGCTCACTCTTCATGACATTCGTAAAGCCGGATGGTTCATATTTACATATAATTTTATTCATATTGGCTCTTGCCGCTTCCGCCACCCGACTGTTCCAGATTTCATCCTTTTCGGATGCAAAGATATCTGATTTACTGCACAGGTAACTTTTCCCGTCCTGCCCCAGAATGAAGACACTGATTTCATTGTAATCGGTTATCTTTGAATTTTTCAGCTGCTCATTCAGAAGATACCGGTTTTCCATCACGGCTGTTTCATCCTTCTGTACCTTCGTAAGATATGTCTCCATATTTTCATTGCCGCTTATGGCGGACATAATATCTGTCATATCCCGGTAAAAATCATAGAATTCACTATCAATCTGGCTGAAAATCTTTTGCTGGGACTCGGCAAAATTATCTACAAAAACCTTTTTGGAAATGGTGATATTTACGACACTGAGCAATACCGCCAGTATCACAATACCGATGATTACGGTTCCCACTACTTTAAACAACAGGCTGTTTGCATGTATCTTCTTCATCGTTCCCTTAGTTTTTCCCTTCTTCTGAAACCACTGGGTGTATCCCCTGTCATTTTCTTAAACACCCTGCAGAAATAGCTGTGTTCCGAGTAGCCTGCCGCGCATCCGATTTCAGCAATTGACATATCGCTCTCCCTTAAGAGATTCATGGCATGCTCAATTCTTAACTTGTTCAGGTATTCATTGAATCCTTCTTTTGCCGTCTGGCTAAAATACGAGGACAGGTAGTGATAGCTAAGCCCGAACTGTTCTGCGATATCAGACAGGTCGAGGGGCTCCTGATAATGGGATGCCACATATTGCTTCATTGCTATAATACGCCCGTCGTCTGCACTGCAGTTCTGTTCCAGAATCAGTTTCAGACCGGATATGATCTGATCCAGCGCCTCCTCAAAGCGATCCAGCCACACAGCCTCATCCAACATTGCAAAATACTTTTCTTTCAGGCTGTCACTGTCTATTGAAAAATGATTCTCGAGTTCAATCAGATAATTATACAGAAGATTCCGCGCAAGATTCTTAAGCCTCTCCTCCTCCATCTGGCACTTCAGAAGATATCTCACATATTCCTCAAACATTTCCAGCGCTTCTCCATGATGCCGCTGGCTTAAAAGTCTCGTATAAGTCTCGAATTCAAATCTTCTGACAGCCCCGTCTTCCTGATAGCCCTTTGTGATAAGCAGATGCCTTTCCGGATAATAGAAGGCACGCGCCATCTCCTTTGTCACTTCCTGCCGGTAATGACGCCGCATCTCCTGCTTGTCGGTAAAGTTCAGGCTCAACACAAGGAATGCCCGGGGATAGGCACGGCATATCCGCCCTGACACATCTTCTGCGTCTGTTATGACCGCCTGTTCATCCTTCCTGCGGTAATTGATAATGACACAGAGAATTCCTTCATTCAAAAATACCGGAAGTGTAACATAATCCTCTTTTTCTTTATAATATGATACCAGCATATTCTGTACAGAAGACATCTCCTCCTTGCGCCGTCCCGCCGCCTCTCTGACATTCAGCGCCAGCAGGCGGAAAAACGTATGTGGGAAACACTGTGAAAAAGTTACTTCATCAAGCTTTTCCTGAAAACCCAGCAGAAATTTCTCCGCCTGACCGGCAAACGGTACTTCCTTTCTGGAGTTCAGCTGAAAACCGGGGATCCGGTCAACCGCCTTATGCAGCGTATTCAGCAGAATTTCCGGGTTGAGGGTCGGTTTCAGGACATAGTCCGCTGCCCCGTTTAACAGGGTCGCTTTTACATATTCAAACTTATCGTAACTGCTTAATATGATAAGCTGTATGTCAGGGTAGCGTTTCCCCATAATATCTGAAAACTCAATCCCGTCAATAACAGGCATGACAATATCGGTAAGCACGATATGAGGTTTTCTTTCCTCCACCAAAAGGAGGCCCTCCTGACCGTTGGATGCCTCTCCAACGATCTGAAAGCCCTCTTTTTCCCATTCCAGCATATGCTTCATTCCCTGACGCATGATAAACTCGTCATCTATGATCAGTACTCTGCAATAATCATCCATTTAAAATCACCGCCCGGTTTTTTGCGTAATCTATGGCCGTCTAGCCTTTCACAGACCCTGTCATGCCGGCAACAAACTGTTTCTGCATTAAGAAGAAAATAAGCGCCGTCGGTATGGTAGCGATCACAACTGCTGTCATTATCATACCATAATCCGGTGTATATGAGGACCCCATTGCAGAAATTACAAGAGGAAGTGTTCTCTTTTCCGGTGACTGTAAGGCAATCAGGGGCCAGAGGTAATTATTCCAGCTTGTCATAAAAGTAACAACAATGGCTGCTGCATAGCATGATTTGTTAGTCGGCATGAATATCCGGAAGAATATCCCAGCTTCTCCGAGACCGTCGATCCTTGCAGCCTCAATCAGCTCTTTCGGAAAACTCTGTGTATTCTGCCTGAAAAAGAAGATCAGGAATGCAGTGGCAATTGCGATGATGATGACTGCCATTGGTGTATTCAAAGCGATTACTTTCAAAGGTCCCATGCTGTTGAATTTACTAAACAGCCTGAATAACGGTACCATGAGTGCTGCGAACGGTATCATCATGGATAAAAGGATCAGGCTGAAGACCCTTTCCCTCGCCCTGGATTTATAAATGACAAATGCATAGCCTGCCGCCGAAGAAACAACCATTGCCAGAATGGTCGTCACAACTGCGATCAGAAGTGAGTTTTTAAAGGCCGCGGTATACTGGAGGTCTGATGCAAGCAGCGTCTTCAGATTTTCAAAAAAATAGCCGCCGGGCATTAACGTCCCTTTTGTAACATCCACAGACTGGTTGGTGGATGCGATGATCATCCAGAAAATAGGAAATACCGATACAATCGATGCAATCGTCAGAAACACATATTGTAAGACACGTAATACCTTTTTACTCATTCTTATCACCTACTTTCAGCTGAATAAAAGACAGTACCATGATCATGATTACGATGACATAGGAAACTGCTGCCGCGTATCCGAAATCCGGCGAGTACTTAAACAGGATATTATAAATATACTGCGAGATCGTAATTGTCGCATTGGCCGGTCCGCCCTGTGTGATGTTCATCGGCTCATCAAACAGCTGCAGTGTACCGATCGTGGAGTTGATCGTCGTAAAAAGGATGATCGGTTTAAGCATAGGTAGTGTGATACTCTTAAATTTCTGTAAAGCCCCGGCGCCGTCGATCTCCGCCGCCTCATAAATAGAATCATCGATTCCCTGCAGGCCGGAGAGGTAGAATACCATATTGTAACCGGTCCACCGCCACGTAATTGCAAGTATGATCAGAATCTTGGCCCACACCGGGTCCGTGATCCAGGAAATCGGCTCCGCGATCACATGCAGATTCATCAGGAGTACATTTACAAAGCCGTCTGTCGCAAACAGGCTCTTGAAAATAATCGAATATGCAACCAGTGAAGTCACGCAGGGCAGAAAGATCGCTGTTCTGAACAGGCCTTTAAACTTCAGCCGCTTACTGTTCAGCATAGATGAAATCGCCAGTGCCAAAAGGATCATGATCGGCACCTGCACGACCAGATAAATCAGTGTGTTAAACAGCGCTTTTCTGAATGTGGTGTCCGTAAGCAGCCTCTTATAGTTTTTAATACCTGCAAAGGCCAGTTTATTTCCTGTACCTGTCTCAAATGAAGTGATAAATGCCTGTATCATCGGGTAGAATACAAATGCAACTATTAATATGATGCTGGGGATGATAAACACCCACGCCCTCCGGTTGAGCCGGGGGCTCATTTCTTTCTTAACGACTGGTCCCGCCACGTCTTTCCCTCGCTTTCTTACATGACAGCAGCCATTCACCCTAAAAGTAAATGGCTGCTGTTGTTATTAGGATGATGCCATTATTGAGCTACTGCTGCTTCAACCTGTGTCTGGTAATCTGCAAGTGTTTTATCCATATCAGCCCCGCCCATAATTGCCTGCACAGCCTCTGTCATCATATCTTCTATTGCATATGTATCTTCTCCGTAATTTACAGACGGAACTTCATTTGTCCACTCTGCAAAGTCACCGAATATCTCCTGTCCGCCATAAAAATCTACACCCTTGCTGTAATTTTCAGCCTCACTTGATGCCTTCAGCGTACTTACAAGGTTGATATCCACTGCAAGCTGATTCATCAGGTCGATATTGGATGCAAATGTTTCTTTCAGAAATTCTTTTGCGGTATCTTCATGTCCAACATTTTTCAGGACATACCAGCCGGCGCCGCCGATAGAGGAAGCATTGACGGAATCTGCATTTTCAGCCATTTTCGGGAATGCAGCGACTGCCCATTTACCGCTCTGGTCCTCTGCTTTCATCACAGATGGTGATATCCAGCAGCCTGTCGGCACGGAAGCAACTTCTCCATTGTTAAATGCTCCTACGAACTGGTCCCAGTCAGATGTTGTCTTTGTAATCCCTGCGTCAACCAGATTTTTGTAAGTCGTGATTGCATCTTTCAGTGCCTGATTGTCAGCGATATCTACCTTACCGTCTGCATCCGTATACCATGCGCCTGCACTCTGGAGCATCATACGGATCTGTCCCAGGTCACTCGGATCCAGTGTCAGCATGGCTTTCCCGGTTTTTTCTTTCACTGCTTTTCCAATCTCAATATATTTATCCCATGTCAGGCCATTCATATCGTCCTGTGTGTATCCCGCCTCTTCGATCAGGTCCGTGCGGTAAAACATAGCCGCCACCCCACTGTCAAACGGGACTCCATACATCTTTCCGTCAATCTGGTTTACCCCTGTCTTGTACTCCGCAAAATCGCCGGCAGACGCTATATCAGATAAGTCTGAAAAATCGTCCTGGTATGCATTCAGATATCCCTGAATCCTGTAATCCTCGATCAGAACGATATCCGGCAGGCCGTCATAGGAGCCTGATGAAAGACTTGTGTTCAGCTTTGCTACAATATCATCCTGAGCCATAGTCACCACTTCTACATCCACATCAGGATTCTTTGCGGCATATATTTCCTTTGCCTCGTTTGCGGCCTTGATATTAAAGGACTCATCCCATGCCCAGATTGTAAGCTTATCCTCGCTCTTGGCCGATGTATCCTTAGAGTCCGCCTCTTTGCTGTCTGATCCTGAACAGGCCATAAGCCCGATCGTCATGGCTCCTGCCAGCAGGATTGCCAGTACCTTCTTCATTTTCATTACAACATCCTCCTTTTCTCTTCCAATACGCCTCTGCGTATTTCATGTTTATACTTTACCATCAGGGCATAGAAAACTCATAGGAATATCTTTTTCTAAATTTTACAATATTTATGGAATTAACTGGTGATAAAAGTTAAGAATTGAAGATTTTTTCTGAATTTGGACTTTTTTAAGATTTTACATCTTGTTCCGGTTAAATCAAATAAGCATATTCAAAAAACCTGCAGTCAGGTTACCTGAATATGCTTACGTTCATAGAAATATTCGTATACATAAAGTTTTATAAATATCTGAAGAGTTCTTTCGCCTCTTCTTTTTTCGTTGTGTCCTGAATATCCAGCACCTCTGCCTTAACAGTCTTTGTTCCAAACTGGATTTCAATAATATCCCCCGGCTTCACTTTCACGGACGCCTTTGCCACGGTTCCGTTGACAAGCACTCTCCCTGCATCACACGCTTCATTCGCAACACTGCGTCTCTTGATAAGCCGTGAAACTTTTAAAAACTTATCTAACCTCATACTTTATCCTTCCATTAATAAAAGCACTTATAATGCATACATTACAAGTGCTTTTTCATGTGTTTTATCTTATTGATTCAATAGCAATTAAGCGTTAACAGCGTCTTTTAAAGCTTTTCCAGCTTTGAATTTCGGTGCCTTGCATGCATCAATCTTCATTGTCTTGCCTGTCTGAGGATTTCTTCCTTCTCTTGCTGCTCTTTCGCTTACTTCGAATGTACCAAATCCTACTAACTGTACTTTATCGCCTTTTTTTAACTGCTCGGATACCACGTCGATAAAAGCCTTTAATGCTTTTTCAGAGTCTTTCTTAGAAATTTCTGCACTTTCTGCAATAGCTGCTACTAATTCTGTTTTGTTCATGGATAAATTCCTCCTCTTTATTGTACTAGAATATAATATTCTACAGTTTAGCAAAGGCTTTCATGTACTGGCGTTCACATGTTTTGCCCTTATGTACTGTTATAACTGTTTCATATATTTTTGTCAAGGATTTTTCCCGTATTTGCGCGCTTTTAGGCACTTTTTTAGGGTTTTTTAAGATTTTCCAGCCAGGGTGCTCCGGCTGGAAAATTATTCCTGACACGATATGTTACATCATCTTATCAATCATGGCAAGAACTTCTTTGCCCATCTGTTCTGATTTGGCATCTGCATCTTCCAGAGAAGTGCCTTTTACGCCATAGTAGAACTTCACTTTCGGTTCTGTTCCGGATGGTCTTACGCATAACCATGCATCGTCTGTCAAATCGTAATAAAGAACATTGGAATTCGGAAGTCCGGTTCCAGTTACTTCACCTGTCTCCATGTCTTTGATTGTGTCAGCCTTGTAATCTCTTGCCTTTAATACTTTATATCCTGCAATCTCCATCGGTGGATTCTTGCGCAGTGTCTCCAGGATCTCCTGAATCTTAGCCAGTCCCTCGATACCCTTCAGCGTAATCGCCTGAATATCGTCTTTGTAATATCCATAACGGTCATACAGTGCAATCATGGCATCCCACAGGTTCATTCCCAGTGTCTTATAATAAGCTGCCGCCTCACAGAGTGCCATTGTAGCAACGATAGCATCCTTGTCCCTTGCATGGGTACCGATCAGGCAGCCATAGCTTTCTTCGAATCCGAATAAATATTCACCCTTACCGCTTGTCTCAAATCCGAGTATCTGCTGTCCGATAAACTTAAATCCGGTAAGGACCTCGATCAGTCCTGCATCATAATACTTTGCGATCGCGTCTGCCATATTGGAAGTTACGATTGTCTTGATCAGATATCCGTCTTCCGGCAGGCCTTTCAGCTCTTTTCTCTCTCCGATCTCATAGTCAGCAAGCAGGCAGCCTGACATATTCCCTGTCAGATCATGGTAAACGCCATCCTTGTCCTTCACGCGGACGCCGAGCCGGTCAGCATCCGGGTCGGTAGCCAGCACGATGTCTGCATCTACTTCTTTTGCCAGCTTCAGTCCCAGCTCAAATGCTTCAGCAGCCTCTGGATTCGGATAGGATACAGTCGGGAACTCTCCATCCGGCAGTTCCTGTTCTTTTACTACATAAACATTTTCAAACCCAAGCTCTTTTAAGATGCGGCGGGCCGGGATATTACCGGTGCCGTGCAGCGGGCTGTACACAATCTTCAGGTCCTTGCCCACAGCGTCGATGGCATCCTGATGGAGAACCTGCTTTTTAAGCTCTGCTATGTAGGCATCATCAACATCTGCACCAATGACTTCATACAGTCCGGCAGCCTTTGCTTCCTCCAGGCTCATGGTCTTCATCGTGGTATAGTCTTCCACTGCCTTTACCTCATCCATGATTCCTTTGTCATGAGGTGGTGTGATCTGTGCGCCGTCTTCCCAATACACTTTGTATCCGTTATATTCCGGCGGGTTATGGCTGGCTGTGATATTGATTCCTGCGATGCATCCTAACTTCCTCACTGCATAGGACAGCTCCGGTGTAGGGCGCAGGGACTCGAATACATAGGATTTAATCCCGTTCGCAGCCAGACATAATGCCGCTTCGTCTGCAAATTCAGGTGACATGCGGCGTGAATCGTATGCGATTGCAACGCCTTTTCCCGCATTGCCACTTTTCATAATATAATTCGCCAGACCCTGTGTTGCCTTTCTGACGGTATAAATATTCATACGGTTGGTTCCTGCCCCGATAATTCCACGAAGCCCTGCCGTACCAAACTCCAGATCTGTGTAAAAACGCTCTTTAATCTCGTTATCATCCTCTGCAATGCTTCTCAGTTCTGCCTTTGTGTCCTCATCAAAATATGGGTTGGCTAACCATTCCTCGTATCTCTCTTTGTAATCCATACTGGTACCTCCTGCCTTAATTGTATGTTCCTATTATACAACAGGCAGTTATAAATTAAAAGTAAATATATTCTCTAAAAATCGCAGTTTTTCTTCCGTCTGCGTAATTGCTGTCTGGAGTTTCTCTACATTTTTCTCGGGGATCCACGCTTTGTTCGAGTGGTAATAGGTATTTGCCGTTTTCCAGAACTTTTCCGGATAGGCAAGGCTCAGTGCCATATACTCCAGTTCCCGCGTATCCAGCGGACGTATCTCCTGATAGGCCGAAAGCATGGACTGCCCCAGGTTCTCGTTCCACTGGTGTTTTTCCATCACTTTCCGCAAAAAATAATACAGGTCCTGGACCTGAACGTCCACCCGGAAGTGTTCGAAATTTGTCGTCGCAATCCCGCCCGGGGTAAACAGCACGTTGTGATAGTTGTAGTCCCCGTGCACCAGTCTTAGTTCTTCGATGCTTTCCTGATACAGGCTGTCATATCTGGAATTCTCCAGCCTCTTGATCACCTGCTCTGCAAGTGAATACATCTGGTCAAAATATTCCAGAAACAGAAACTCAAATGCGCCTTTCGAAACTTTATTTCTAATAAAAGCACGCACTTTTTTCAATTCCCGGTTATGTCTGAGAAACTCATCCTTCAAATGCCGTCCTGTAGGCGGACGTATGACCGCATCCTCATCTATTGGGTCCATATCTCCGACAATCTGGCTCCACTGCATTTTCTGATGAAGCTGTGCCAGATTTCTCGCAGCCTGAAGCACTTCATATTCCCGTTTCACATCACATTCTCTGCCAGAAAACCATTTTTTCAGCATGTATCTGGACCCGTCTCTCGATACACTGACCAAATCCCCTTCTTTGTTATAGACCGGAGTATCAACATTTGGATAACCTGCCGCTTCCAGATTCTTAAGGACAATATACAATAAAGGGACACGCCTGTCTGAAACATCAGCTTCCTTCAACAGCATCGTGCCCTCTTTTGTGTCGCAAAAAAACGCACCCCTTATTTTGCGGGTGCCTTTCACTTCTATATCATATTGTTCTAAGACTTCTAATTCATAATCTCTCATGGCTGCCCCCTGTTTCTACGATTTAACTCTTTCTAATCTATGAAAGGGACAGCCTGAGTATGCTAAATGCCAAGCTTTTCTTTTACATAATTACATAATTTTTCTTTCTCATTCATCTCTGGTTCATCAATGACAAGCTCCAGCAGTTCATTGAGTATGTCTCCCATCTGTTTTCCCGGCTTCATGCCAAGCTTCAGCAGATCTCTGCCGCTTACTTTGAGCTGCCTTAGAGTCACACACTGGTCATTGATCAGCGCCTCCTGATACAACTCACGCATTGCCACAATATTTTCAATCTTTGCGCGCCGCTTATATGGACTCTGCGCCTTGACATCCGCCATACGGACCGCCAGATAATAAGGGAACAGCTCCACGCCGATCCGGTTCATGGCACGGCGGACATTCTGTGGAGTCGCCTCAATCCGGTAATCGTGGTAGCAGACAAGGCGTGTCACCGTCTTAACCGTTTCATTATCAAACTTCAGGCGCCTGAGGACTTTCCGCGCAATCTCCTCGCTGACGAGTGCGTGGCCTTTAAAATGATCAACACCTTTTTCATCTGTAGTCTTCATCGCCGGCTTTCCCATATCATGGAAAAGCATTGTAAGACGGAGAATCTTGTCCTTCTTGACATTTTTCAGCGCATGGAGCGTATGGTCCGCCACATCATACCTGTGATGGCGTGTATTCTGTTCCACGCCTACCATCGCATCCCACTCCGGAAGTATCACCTTCGTAATACCCAGCTCATACGCATCCTGAATCAGCTCCGGATGGTTCGATGTCAGCAGCTTCACAAGTTCTACCTGAATCCGCTCTGCACTGATATTTTTTAAAGTAGGAGCCAGCGTCCTGACCGCCTCGGCCGTGTTTTTCTCAATCGGAAAAGCAAGCTGCGCAGAAAACCGCACCGCCCTCAAAATCCTGAGCGCATCCTCTGAAAACCGCTCCATCGGATCACCCACACAGCGGATCAGGTGGTGGTTCAGGTCCTGCATCCCGCCAAACACATCCACAAGGCGGATCTCATCATTATAAGCCATCGCATTGATCGTAAAGTCCCTGCGCCTTAAATCCTCCTCCAGATTCGTTGTAAACGTCACCTCTTTCGGATGACGGCTGTCCTCATACTGCCCGTCAACCCGGTACGTCGTTACCTCAAACCCGTCCTTACCGATCATGACCGTGACCGTCCCATGCTCAATCCCGGTATCCACCGTCCTGCGGAACAACCGCTTAATCTCCTCCGGCTTCGCTGAAGTCGTAATATCCCAGTCCTCCGGCCTGCGGCAGAGAATCGAATCCCGCACACAGCCTCCCACCGCAAAAGCCTCATAGCCATGCAGCTGAAGATTATTAATAATCATAATCACTTTTCTTGGCAACTCTATCTTCATGTAAATCTTCCTTTCAAAAAAGGGACATCCGCAAAGGGGTCAGACCCTTTTGCGCTCCGTTTTCAGAATTGTTTTATAATTTCCTGCTCACGTTTTTGACAAGTAAATATTATAACTTGTCTTTGCTGTTCGCTCAACCATTTTAAAGTAGATTTTAATCTTTTTTCGTCATAAAATGCAAATGCATCATCGAAAATGACCGGAAGCGGCTCTTCATAAAGGATTTCCGCCGCTGCCATTCTCAGCGCAAAATATACCTGCTCGATCGTTCCGGCAGATACCCTCTCCACCGGAATCCGCCGTCCGTCTTCCAGCAATGTCATATTCAGCTGTTCGTCGACAAGGAGCCTTGTATAACGTCCTTCTGTTATCTGCCCTAAAATACCGGAGGCTTTCCGGTTCAGTATGTCCCCGAACCCCTGTACCATTTGGCGGGAGGCAGACAGCAGCTTCTCTTCCGCCATCTGCAGCGCCTGGCTTGTCATTTGCAGGTTTTTAATCTTCGGCTCAGGCATATCCAGTTCCGCAAGCTGTTCCTGAAGATTCTGGAAACGCACCTGCTTTTCCTTCCATTCCGATTTTATCCTCTGGTTTTCCCATTTCAGCTTTTGCAGATATTCTTTTTCCTGTTCTATTTTTTCAGACTTTTGAAATTGTTTGTCATTACCCTGTTGATTTTCTATTTGCTTCTGAAGTTCTTCTCCGCCATATTTTTTATGAAACCGATGGCGTATTGACTTTATGCCGCCAAAACAAACCAGAAGAATGCCTGCCGCAAGAATCATCCATGACATGGCCGAAATGGCTCCGCCTCCTGTAAATATGGACTGCGATCCTGTGAAGAAACTCCAGATTCTACCTGCAATGCCCGCGATGATTCCCAGTAATCCAAGGGGTATGTAGCTCTTGCCCGAATCTGTATCTGGATGCTTCTTCTGGCCAGCATCTTCGTTATATGCTTCGCCCCGCCCGTCTTTATCCGGTTCATCCATCTCCCCGGGCAGTTCCATATCCCGCAGCAAATCCCGGGAAGTTTTGAGTTTCTCCTGATTATCTTCCAGCTCGCTTTGCAGCTTTTCGGCATCCTTCGTGACGTACTGGCATTCGCGGCGGATTACCTCCCGCTTTTCTTCCTGCTTTTCATACAGTATCTTTATTTCCTGCTCAACGGACTTCTTCCGCATCCGCAGTTTATCCAGAGCACCTGACAAATCCACCGTGCTGCTCCCGGTCTCATAATAATTGGCCGCGTAATTTTTCAATTCCTCCGCCAGTTCCTGCCCCGGCCGCGCTGAAAGCTGCCCGACCGCAATTGTATTATCGAAGGATTCTTTCGTCATCCCGCCAAGCAGCATCTCCAGATCACCGTCTTCAACAGATAGTTCCTCCCCGTCATCCTCACAGACCAGACTTGCACTTTTCGTATACCTGTCAAAACTCCGCTCCAGCCGGAACTGTTTCCCGCCGCTTGTAAAACGCATGATCCCCGCGTAATAATTGGGATTCTCCCAAGGCTCATAGCGGCTGAACTCATCGTTTTGCGCAGCCCTTCCCCTGCCGCGGTCAAGGCCGAAAAGCATCGCTTTTATAAATGCATAAATCGTAGATTTTCCATATTCATTTTCACCATAAAAAATCTGAATCCCATCCTCCATAAAAAAATGGCAGTCCGAAAATTTTCCAAAATTCTTTAGATAAAGTTCCCTTATCTCCATACTCTTCCACTTTCTTTATATCAGACTGTTCTCCAAAAGCGCCTGAACCCCTTCCTGTAATGCCTGGTATTCTATACTTCCTTCTGTACAGCCTGAGAACTCACCGATAAACTTTCCGATCAGGTTATCCTGATTTTCTTCATACAATTTCTGATAGTCGTAAGCCGGCCTCGTCTCATCCTCAATCTCGAGAATATTTCCATACACATCCATATGGGCCGTATCAAACTCCACATCAGCGTCCCGGTACCCCCTCAGAATAAACTTATACACATTCTGAACACCGCGCTTTTCCACAGTTCCTTTAATGTAATCCTTCACACTGCCGTTCGTCATAGACTCATTTACCCGCAGCGCAAGATGAATATATTCACGGGATGCATAAGGAACAAACTCAACATGGGTCCCCTTCTCCGTAATTTCCCCCCGGACAAAGCCGTGCTGCCCGGTATCATTTTTATCCACAGGCTCCAGCGCCCCTGCGTAGACAGCCAGATTTTTAACCAACGCCTGCGGTTTGTGGATATGACCCAGCGCAACATAATCAAACCCCGAATTTTCAAAAGCATCCGTTCGGACAGGCACATGCTTCTCGTCCCCGCCATGCGCCAGAAGAATCTCATATTCCGCCGTCCCCGGGGCTTTAAGGTTATAGCGTTCCTCGCGTATCTCCCTCGCATGATAGCTGAATCCGTACACCGCCAGATTAAATTCCTGCAGCATCACATAACCAAGCTCACTGCCAAGCAAAGGGTGGACATTCTCATTCCACTGGAACGTACGGTAATAGGACCCCTTTTTTATATAATCATGGTTACCCACAATAAAAACAACCTGAGTATGTGACAATGTGGAAAACAGATAATTCACTTCCTTTAGCTCCCTCAAAAGAGGCTGCCGGTGAAACAAATCACCTGCAATAAGCAAAACATCCGTTTTTTCCTCCTCACACAGGGCAATAACCTGTGAAAAACTCTCCCATATCTCCTGCGGACGCCCCGCAGAATAAGCACTTCCGGCATCCGGCTGCGCCCCGAGATGCACATCAGCAATGTGGATAAATCTCATCATTTCCTCCATAATCTCCATTTTGGTACACCACAAAAGTCAATTGGGGACGTAACCTTTTTGAAGTTTGTTACGTCCCCAATTAAATGTTCTATAGTTCGCAGTTATTCACAGTTCTCGGGAATGGCACTACGTCGCGGATGTTTGACATTCCTGTCAGGTACATGACGCATCTTTCGAATCCAAGGCCGAATCCTGCATGTCTTGTTGAACCATATTTTCTCAGATCGAGATAGAATTTGTAGTCTTCTTCATTCAGGTTCATTTCTTTCATTCGTTCTGTCAGCTTGTCGTAATCGTCTTCTCTCTGGCTTCCCCCGATGATCTCGCCGATTCCCGGCACCAGACAGTCGACTGCTGCCACTGTCTTGCCGTCTTCGTTCAGCTTCATGTAGAATGCTTTGATTTCTTTCGGGTAATCTGTTACGAATACAGGGCGTTTATAAACTTCCTCTGTCAGGTAGCGCTCGTGTTCTGTCTGAAGGTCTGTCCCCCAGTGTACCTTGTACTCGAACTTTTCATTGTTTTTCTCAAGCAGTTCGACTGCTTCTGTATAAGTAACTCTTGCAAAGTCTGAGCTGACTACATTCTGGAGTCTGCCCAGCAGCCCCTTGTCCACAAAGGAATTGAAGAAGTTCATTTCTTCCGGTGCGTTCTCAAGAACGTAGGAGATTACATACTTCAGCATGGCTTCTGCCAGGTCCATATTGTCATCCAGATCTGCAAATGCTATCTCTGGTTCGATCATCCAGAATTCTGCGGCGTGGCGTGTAGTGTTGGAATTTTCTGCGCGGAAGGTTGGTCCAAAGGTGTAGATGCTTCTAAACGCCTGTGCAAATGTCTCCCCGTTGAGCTGTCCACTCACAGTCAGGCTTGTCTCTTTTCCGAAGAAATCCTGACTGTAATCAACGGTGCCGTCGGGGTTCTTCGGTACATTTTCCATATCCAGAGTTGTGACTCTGAACATCTCGCCCGCACCCTCACAGTCGCTTCCTGTAATCAGTGGTGTGTGGACATATACGAAACCTCTCTCCTGAAAAAATTGGTGGATCGCATATGCAATCAGAGAGCGCACTCTGAATACTGCCTGAAACGTATTTGTTCTCGGACGCAAATGTGAAATTGTTCTGAGATATTCGAAACTGTGCCGTTTCTTCTGCAGCGGGTAGTCCGGTGCGGAGGCGCCTTCGACGGAAATTTCGTCTGCCTGAATCTCAAATGGCTGCTTTGCCTGTGGTGTCGCTACCAGTGTTCCGGTTACTACGATCGCTGCCCCTACATTCTGTTTGGAGATCACATCGAAGTTCTCCATTTTATCATGATATACAATCTGCAGCGGTTCAAAATAAGAACCGTCGTTTACAACAATAAATCCAAAAGTCTTAGAGTCGCGGATACTGCGGATCCATCCTCCAACAGTTACCTTCTTGTCCAAATATTCTTCTCTGTTTTTAAATAATTCTCGAATTGTCAACAGGTCCATACCAAATACTCCTTATTCCCTTTATATTTTATCCTTCATAAAACACCGGACGGGTGCGGTGAATCACCAAACACACTCTGGCACTATTATAACACTGAATCCGCCTGAAATTCAATCCCGTTCTGTCTTCTGGCCTCATCTGTAACCCGCAAAGTATCCAGAGAATACTTTTTGTAGGGATGTTCAATGCATTTTCCCTTCACTAGCCGGGCAAATTCCTGTACCTCGTAAACCATATTGTTCTTTGCGGGCGTATAAGGGACAGCTTCTCTTCTGCCGTCCCGGAACACGATTTCCAGCGTATCCGGCTGTGAAATTTTTCCTATAAGAATACTTCCCTCTTCTCCGAGGAATATACTCGGATTGACAGATTCCGTAATTTTTGAGTAAACCGCCTCGGCAGTCACATCCCCATACTGCATCATTACGATTCCATTTCCCTCAAAACCATTTTCAAGTTTCGTGGAAAACGCTTTTATTTCCTGCGGCATACCGAGCATTCTGACTAACGTGTGTATACAATAGACTCCGATATCCATAATTGCTGCATTTGAAAGTTCAGGGTTGAATGCATTGAGGATCTCACCTGCACGGAACTTATCATAACGTGAAGAATACTGGCAATACTCCATCGTCACACGCCTCAGCCTGCCGATGCGCGGAAGATTCTCTTCCACCAGCCTGAATGCAGGGTCAAAATCAGGCCTCATGGCTTCCAGCAGCACGACTTCATTCTGTCGGGAGCATTCAAACATCGCTGCCGCTTCTCTTTCATTTACAGCCATAATCTTCTCACACAAAACATGTTTCTTATGACGCATGGCCTCAATTGCCTGCGGACAGTGTGCATAAGTAGGCGTTGCAATGTAAACAGCCTCTATGTCTGACTGCAGAAATTCCTCATAGTCCGTATAAACATTTGGAATCTGATGCCTGCAGGCAAACCCGTCCCCTGTCTCCTGTTTTCTCGAATAAACCGCATATAGTTCCACATCCGGCACTTTTGCCGCTGCTTCAGCGAGCCAGTCACTTATAAAATTCGTTCCTACAATTCCCAGCTTCAAATTTCCTTTCCTCATCTTCCTGATTATTTCGATCTTAGTTATTTAACCTTATTTTTTATATAATACTTATCATATAATAGTAAATATAGAATACCATCTTATCCTTATAAGTCAAGATATTCCCGCCTTTCAAGTATAGATACGTATCTGTTTGCTAAAAAAATATATCTTTGCACATTAGATCTCCTGTGCAAAGATATATTTCAAATTAACGAAATTTTTTCTTCTATATCTCAGGGCAGCCAGTCTCCTGCCTGAATATCTCTTCCATTCTGCCCCATGACTTTTCTAGAGTTTCTTCTAGTCTGAAAAGCCCTGAATAACCTACGATAAAGATTTCCGCCCCCGCATCAAACAGTTTTTTGTATGTTTTTTGATTACAGGATCCGTCTATCTGGATCTGGTAATGATACCCGTTTTCTTCCTTCAGGCGTTTCGCCAGCCTTACCTTTTCCAGCATCTCTTCAATAAACGGCTGTCCTGCAAATCCCACGTCAATCGTCATAATCGTAAGCAGGTCAATCCGCTTCAGGTATTGTTCAGCCATACTAAGGGGCGTTGCCGGATTCAGCACAACCCCTTTTTTGCATCCCAGATTCTCTATCTCATTCAGAACCCTGTATGCATTCGCATTGATTGTTTCAGCATGAGGAGAAATATAATCCGCCCCGGCATTTGCTACGCGTTCAATCCAGTCCAGCGGGTCTGTCGTCATCAGGTGAACGTCTATCGGCTTTTTTGCGACACTTTTAAATACTTTCACCATATCCGGGGACAATGTAATATTTTTGCAGTAATGCCCATCCATGATATCTACATGGTACAGATCCGCATGCCGGTTTAGTATTTCCATATCCTCCCTGATATTCAGAAAATCCATGCACATCAGGGACGGTGCAAATTGAGGTCTCATCCTGTCCCTCCTGTTAAGGCTGATAATCCGGCAGATACTGCTGGATTGCTTTTACGGCTTCCTCTGTTTTCATATTCTCCGGAGTCAGGATGAACACGCCTGTATCTACCTGTTTTTCCACCGTTTCGCCATTCAAAAGTTTCATAATAGATACAACCCCCTCATACCCCATTGTATAAGGATTTTGAAGTGCTGCTGCATCAATAATCCCTTTTTCCATTGCTGTTAAAACATCTTCACTTACATCCACCACGCATAATTTCACTTCATTTGTAATACCTGCTTTATTAAACGCATTTAGTGCCCCCTGTGCTGCAGCGTCATTAGTAGCAAAAATCAGATCCAGATCGGGATTTGCCGTCAGGAAATTGGAACAAATATTTTCTGCTTCTGCAATATCTGATTTTGCCAGCTGGATTCCCAGATATTCCATGCCTGCATTTTCCGCCATCGCCTGTTCAAAGCCATCAGGACGGTCTTTACCTGCCGCAAATTCATAGCTGTCACCGATGATTGCATAACTTCCCTTCGTATCCTTTCCCAGCTCCTCCAACATATGTTCCCCTAATTTTTTGCATCCTTCTATATTATTCGTGTAAAAGAATGAGTCCGCTTCATTTGGCTCTACACCACTGTCCACAGTCACAACATGGACGCCCTCTGCAATTGCATTTTTCACAGGTTCCAGAAGTGCCTCAGGATCTGTAGCTGCCAGAACGATTCCATCCACCTGGGCTGTAACGGCATTATTCATAATGTCAATCTGCCCGGTCGCATCCCCGTTTTTCGGAGGCCCGTCATATTTCACCTGAATATTACCATACTCCTCCTTTAAGTCAGCTGCCGCATCCTCAGCCCCCTGCTTTACAGCAAGCCAGTATGCGGATGCTGTTGACATCGGGATTACCTGAATCTCTGCTGTATCTCCACTTTTCGTATCTTCTTTTTTAGAGCCTTCCCCAGAACCTCCGGCCCCATTTGTCCCGCATGCGGTCAGGCCTAATACCATACACATTACCAAAGCTGCTGCTATTTTCTTTTTCATAAATTTTTCATCCTCTTTCTTCTATAATTTTATATCTTGTTTCCTTAACCGGATAACCAGCCTTTACACTAATTGATATTCTCTTGTATTCTCTTACATTTCTTTCCTTCTCCGTACATTATCAATAAATACGGCGCATACAAGAACGATTCCGATTAAAAGCTTTTGCCAGTATGTGGATACACCCATAAGCTGAAGCCCATTTGACAGCACGGTCATAATCAGTGCCCCAACCAGCGCCCCCGGTATGCTGCCTTCACCACCGAACAGACTCCCTCCGCCGATAACAACGGCCGCGATTGCATTCATTTCATATCCCTCTCCGGCAAGTGCCACACCGCAGTTTAATCTGCACAGCATCAGGGCACCCGCGATTCCACTCAGAATACCGCTCATTAAATAAATCATAAATAACTTTGTCTTTACCTTGATCCCCGAAAATCTGGCTGCCTCCTCGTTACTTCCGATCGCATATGTATACCTTCCAAATCTTGTCTTGCTTAATAAAACATGAGCCACGACCGCGAAAATCAGTGTAATGATCGTGATACTTGGTATTATTCCCAGCAGATTCAGGTTTGAAAATGCTTTGATGGAAGCCGGCAGACTATAAATATTATTCCCTCCGCAGCTCAGCAGGGCAACTGCCTCAAATACATACATCGTTCCCAGCGTGGCAATAAACGCGGGGATTCCCAGTATGGCCACCAGAATTCCATTGATTGCTCCAACAAATGCTCCCAAAAGAATTGCCAGTGTTATCGCCAATAGCACCGGTACATGGTATTGTGTAATCAAAATCGCAGACATGATACAGGACAGCCCGACTGTCGTGCCCACTGACAGGTCAATCCCTTTACTAACGATTACAAACGTCTGTCCTACCGCAAGCAGTCCTACTACTGACACCTGCTGCAGCAGGTAATATAAATTTCTTGTGGAAAAAAATCCCTTGGCAATTACAGAGAATACCAGCAGCATAAGCACCAGTACTAAAAGAACTGTCAGTGAATTTAACCTTTCCTTAAAAGCTTCTTTCTTTTTTGTACCCATTTTATACACCTCCCGCTTATCTCTGCTGTGCCAGCATCAACTCTTCTTCTATTGTTTCCCGCCCGTAACTTCCTGTGATCCGCCCTTTTGCCATGACCTCAATCCTGTCGCAGACCCCTTTCAGTTCCGGGTTATAGGAAGAGATCACCAACACGGCACATCCCTGCTTTGCAAGTTCTCTGATCACCTCATATACCTTGGCTTTTGCAAGAACGTCTATCCCCTTTGTAGGTTCGTCAAAAATCAGGATCCTTGCACCGGAAGCAATCCACTTCCCAATAGATATTTTCTGCTGGTTTCCGCCGCTTAGATTCATCAGCTTCTGTTTTGGCGAACTACACTTTACACCTAGTTTCCCTATCATTTCTTCTGCCATCCGGCTGATGCCGCGGTCATCAGCCATTCCTTTTTTAATTACCTCTTTCCTGCCGGCAACCAGACTTGGTATTGACAGGTTAAACTGAAGAGACATCGTCAGGTTCAGCCCGCCCGTTCTCCTGTCCTCATTGATGTAACCGATTCCGTGCCTTAATGCATCATTTTCATTCCTGATATATACTTCTTTGCCGTTAACAAAAATATGTCCGCATTTCGCTTTATCTTCGCCGATAATCAGATGTGCAAGTTCCGTGCGTCCGGCCCCGATCAGCCCCGAAAGCCCAACCACTTCCCCATAGCGGACCGTAAGGTCCAGAGGGCTCACTACCCCTCCGCCAAACCCTTTTAATTCAAGGGCCGTTTCTTCGGTCGTATAATTCTGATATGCCGGGTAGAAATCGCTTGCTTTTTCCCCGATCATGAAGCCGACAAGCTGATTCTCAGTTAAGCCTTCCATCATACCGTGGAAAGCAACTTTTCCGTCCTTCATGACAACGCATCTGTCCGCCATCATGATGGCATCCTCCAGATAATGTGTGATAAAAATAATAGTGAGGCCGTCCTGCTTCATCTTCCTCATAATCTCAAACAGTTTTTCTTTTTCCTTTGTCGTCAGCGATGTGGTAGGTTCATCAAAAATAACAATTTGGGGATTTTGGGAAATACATTTTGCAATCTCACATATCTGCTGCTGGGAAACACTCATACCAAGCAGTTTCCTGTCCGGCGCTATATCATCGATTCCCATTCTCGCAAGCATTTCCGCGGCAACTTCAAGTTGTTTCTTCTTATCTACAAAAGCTCCTTTTAGAGGCTCATTTGCCAGCACAATATTCTCTGCCACCGTCAAATGGGGAACATTACTCAATTCCTGAAATACTATACCAATCCCGTTTTTTCGGCTCTCCTCGGCACTTCCCAGCTCCGCCTCCCTGCCTTCAATGAATATCTGTCCTTCGTCTTTTTTATAGACTCCGGACAGAATTTTCATCAGAGTGCTTTTCCCTGCGCCGTTCTGCCCGAGAAGTGCAAGGATTTCACCTGAATACGCCTTAAAGCTCACATCATCTAATGCCTTATTGGAAAAGAAAGTCTTGGTAATATGTTTAAATTCTATCATGTTCCATTTCCCGCCTTTCTTATTCCTGAGATTTCCTATTCACTGTCATCTGTTCCAAGGGCATACTTAGGTGCTACACAGATATGTCCCAAAACGTTATACTTTCTTGCCCTGCATGCACCTGGCACATTATTCGCACTCTGGTGCACGGCTGCATAACCTAATGTGGCAAACTTCATGGCCTCCTTGAACTGGGGTGGTATTCCGATTGCAAAAGAAGTTTCTACTTTCAGTTCAGGCAGTCTCTCCTGAATATTTTTCAAAAGGGTCTTATTATAAGCACCACCGCCGCTTGCATACATTACCTCTGTATCAGACAGGTCGACAAACTCACGTATACTTGAAACAATCGCTTCCGCCGAGAACACATTAAAAGTCGCCATAATATCTTCATCCGAAAGATGGGAGTATTTCTGCCTCATTTTTTCAGAATATTCACAGTCAAAATCATCTCTCCAGGCTGATCTCGGATAAGGTCTTGTTAGAAAATCCGCCGTCATCAGTTCCTTTAACATTTCCTCATCATACTTTCCTCTGGCTGCAATAGCTCCGTCTTTATCATAATTCACACCAAAATATTGTTTTGCTATGTAATCCATCATGATATTCCCGGGTCCACAGTCATACCCAAGCATTTTCTTTCTGTTTTTGTAAACCTTGTGAACATTAGATATTCCGCCGATATTCAAGGTCAGGGTTGGTTTTTCATTTCTGAACAGCACATAGTCTACATACTGCATCAAAGGTGCCCCCTGCCCTCCTACTGCATGGTCTGCCGGACGGAACTGTGATACGGTCGTGATGTCGGTATAGGCTGCAACCACATTTCCATCACCGAAGCAGAATCCGTATGCATAAATATCATCCAGAAACAGATCCGGATAATCATTTTCAAACATTTCATCTGTAACCGCATCTGCCTTCGCCCTGTCTGTCTGATGGAGGAATACCTGCTGCCCGTCCACTCCGATGCATTCAATCTCATCCGCCGTGTGCCCGGTTTCTTTCAGCAGTTTTTTTACCGCAATCCCAAAAAATCCTCCTATTGCATAGTTTAATTTAGCAAGATCGTTAAGCCCAAGTTTTAAGTCAAATGCATCCCAGATCATCTCGTTCAGACGCTTTGGCCAGTCAACTGAAATTCCCCCCAGATATTTCGGAGGGTTTGGCTGGTGATCCTCTGCCATTGAAATCTCCGCTAATACACAATCCACTCCATCACAGGAACTGCCACTATTTAATCCAATAATTAATGCCATAACATTACACACCTTTCTTTTTTGTTATTGCCACAGGGGTTTTCACCCGGGAAAGAAAGCATTCGTACAAATACAATTAGCCGGCGTAGTATTTATCTGGCTGCCCGCGTGATAACGCAAAAAACGCCAACACAATAAATTGTGTTGGCGTCCATAACCTTTACACGAAACTATGCAAATCAACCATGAATTTGCTTTCTTTCTCTTCTGTTTGAGCCAATAATACCATTCATTTTTTCTTTTGTCAATAAGTTTTATGCATTTTTATCATAAAAATATATTTTCGTTTGCTTTTATTATGATATATGCACCATTCTCATTTCGGAATTCTACACTTCCTTTGAATTCATCACAGACAATGGACTGAATCACCATTAACCCGATTCCGGTCTGATCATCCGGATCGAAGTCATCCGGGAACCCCTTTCCTGTATCCCTGTATTCGATTATGATCATGTCCTCCCCGCGGCTGATCCTGATGTCAATCTTCAGGTCCTCTTTCCTTGCATGTTTAATACTGTTATTAATTAATTCATTGACTACAAGTGCCAGAGAAGCCGATCTGTTGTACGGCACAAAAACTTTATCAGTATGTACTGTGACTTCTGCACTCTGGCTGTAAAACTTCTGTATTTCCCCGATAATCTCTTCAATGTCGGCCACATTTCTCGTTGAAGGGTCATGGGCCAGAATATTATGGATCGTTGCGATGCTCTTAATGCGCCCTATGATTTCCTCGATCATCTCCCCCACTTCACCGACACTGTCAGGATTATTCAGTTTGTGACGGAGCATCAGTTTTTCCATCTGAAGCAGACTGATGATCACCTGCAAATTGTTCTTTATCCGGTGATGGCTTTCCTGCAAAAGAACCGAACGCCCCTTCAGGCGCGAATTCTCGATCAGCATCGCGATCTCACGTCCTATCAGTTCCAGATACAATCTGTCTTTTTCGGAGTAAACATAATAGTTCCGATAGAAAACCTGAATCACACCCACATTCTCCCCGTTTGATTTGATCGGGATGCCAAGAACAGTCTCCATGTCATGATTATCATGATCTTCAAAACATGAAAGGAAATCGGAATTCTCAAATATACTAAAATAATACATCTCCTGTTTTTTATTTAGTTCTTCCAATATCTCCTTTTTCATGAAAGGCACCCTTGCGCCTTCTTCATCCGAGATCCGCATAATGCTGTTATTTTTTTCGTCAATCAGATATATTCTGCAGTGGGTCGCTTTCAGCTCTTTTGTTATCCTTTTTGCCAGCTCCTTCATCATATTGCTTTGATCATAACCTTCTCTTATTTCTCCGATACCCTGACTCAAAGCCTGCAGGAACTCTTCCTGCTTCTCATCTTTCTTTAATCTTTCCCCGCCGAGCATGACATGATATATCTGTGCCGGATTTTTCTTGATGTCTTCCACTAGATACTCTCCGAACGTTTTCCCGTGCGCAATCACGGTAACCTCTTCGCCGATTTTTACAGAGTCCTCCCACTGGCTCGTAAAATACAGGATCATCGTCCCCTGCTTTTTGAGCATCTCAAGTACTCTGAGAAAGCAGCTCATCCCTTTATAAGAAAGTCTTCCGTG
This sequence comes from Faecalicatena orotica, assembly GCF_003149245.1. Taxonomy (GTDB): domain Bacteria; phylum Bacillota; class Clostridia; order Lachnospirales; family Lachnospiraceae; genus Faecalicatena_A; species Faecalicatena_A orotica. Next base: position 280,736 of record NZ_QGDL01000004.1, read on the forward strand.
GATCTCATCTACCACCAAAAGCCTCGGTTTTAGCGCTGCGGCTTTTAAAATTGACACAAGTGTCCTCTCCTCCTGCGACAGATTCCGGACCTTTGTTCTAACATCCAGCGAATAATCCACCTCTTTCAAAAGTGCAGCACACCTCTGCTCAATTTTCTTTTCCGAAAGGAAAAACGGAATCTTTTCCGTAGAAAGCATAATATTGTCCGCCACCGGCAAGTTGTAATATAGATTTTTTTTCTTGGTAATGAATGCAACCTGATTGTCCTGAACCTTTGCATAATACTCCCCGCCATCCATCGTTATAGTTCCGGACTGAATCGAATTCTCCTCGTGCAGTATCTGCATAAACTCATCGATTGTGTTAATATTGGGACAGATGACGGCCTGTATCCTTGGACCATCCACCATGATACTGACATCCCTGATCCTGCTTCCGGGCGTTTTTCCTGCGACATGCTCCATGCAAAACATATACACACCCCCTATGACAGCAGTTTTTCCGCATCAATGATTTCCCGGGCTATTACCACCAGTTTTTTATTTTTATCCCTGCTTTTTTTCTGCATCTGCTTCATGGCTTCAGATTCCTTCACGCCAAACCGATCCATCAGGATTCCCTTCGCCCGCTCGACCAGCTTGCGTTCCTTAAGCGCCATGTTCAGATTCTCATGCTTATCACTCATCTCTTTAAACTCTTCGAATCTGCGCAAGGCAACTTTAATCGTCACCTCCAGCTGCTTCTCGTCAATGGGTTTTAACAGATAACCGAATACACCAACTTCATTTGCCCGGTCTACCAATTCCCCGGAAAACTCACCCGATACGATAATAGAAGGAATCACTTTATTACGGTTTACCTCCTCTAAAACAGACAGACCATCCCTTTCGGGAAGATTAATGTCCATCAGAATCAGATCCGGCTCTGTTTCTTGAATCTTTTCCAGCGCATCCTTCCCGTTCGCAGCACTTCCCGCAATGCTGTACCCCATTTCCTTAACCATGAGCTTGAAGCTTGTCAGGATGACAGCCTCATCCTCCGCAATAAAAACCTTTAATTTCTTCGTTTCCATACAGACCACCTTTCCAACACCACTTGAGTCTTATTATAAAGACCAGCCTGAGATAGGTCAACTTCATTATGTTTGTTAATTAATGGGAGGCTGCCAATGGCAATTCAGTACAAAACTAATATTATTTCTGCTTTAAAAACAGCAGGATATTCTACTTATCGTCTCCGCAAAGAAAAATTACTTGGAGAAGCCACATTGCAAAAATTTAGAAACAACGAATTAGTATCATGGGAAAACATATCTATTATTTGTAAACTGCTTAACTGCCAGCCTGGAGATTTAATGGAATATGTGCCAGATACAAATGAAACTATGAAACGCAATTGAAGATATCTACGCATTGCCTGATGGCGTACGTGCCGAACTGATTGACGGTCAAATTTATTACATGGCTCCACCAAGCAGACGACATCAGGGAATATTATCTGCGTTGCATCTTGAAATAGGCTCCTATATAAAATCCAAAGGTGGCTCATGTAAAATATATCCTGCGCCGTTCGCCGTATTTTTGAATGAAGATGATAAAACCTATGTGGAACCTGATATCAGCGTCATTTGCTCACCTGACAAGCTAAATGACAAAGGCTGTGCAGGCGCGCCTGACTGGGTGATTGAAATAGTTTCACCGGGCAGCAAACGCATGGACTACTACACACCTTTGCTGATTCCGTAAAGGCAGGCATCTATGAAGATCTGTCAATTGACTTCGGTCAACTGAATATTTAACCACTGCCGCCCCTTCCATTAGGATTGAGGGCGGTATTATTTCCCTTTTTAGGGGCTTTAAAATTTCTTTAAGTTCTCGCATTCTCTTTTTTGTCTCAGTAATAGTATCAGCGTATACCGAGTAACTTTTATATTCATATTTAATACGCCCTTCATATCGCCCATTGGCTCTCTGTCTTAGCCCCGACGGCAACTTTTTCCCACTCTTATCAACTGCCATGAAATCACCGCCTAACCTACAAGACTCTCAAAAATCAGAGCCATTGCATAATTGAAGTGTACTGGGTTATTTCTGTTTGCCCCGGGTGTTGCCGCACCCTTGGGGTTTCATAATCACTAACGCTTTTATGTAACAATGCCGTGATGCTTTCCTGCACAATCCGATTAAACTCTTTATCCAATCTATTCATTAACCCTTTTATCTATGAACTCATTATAGTACATGTACATATATTTATTTATGTGTTATACTTAATGCATATTAGAAAAGGTGTCTCCATTCAAGAGTGCCCAGTGAAAGAAGGTGCATATATGCCACTAACTGAAAGCCAAAAACAAGCTCGTTATAATTATGCAAAGAAAAGTTTAAAGCGAATCCCTTTGGATGTTCAAAAAGAAAAATATGAGGAAATAGCTGCTGCTGCATCCAAAACAGGTGAATCCGTCAACGGTTTCATTAAAAAGGCTATTGATGAACGAATTGAACGCAATTCCGAATAGCCACCGCTACTGTGTCAATACTATTTCATGGAAGGATGTGTTAAAATGCCATTACCAAACCAGAAGAACGAATACACTGCTGATTATATTTATTCTCTGCCTGATGGGGAACGTGCTGAGTTGATTGACGGGCAGATATACTATATGGCCCCGCCAAACAGGAAACATCAAGAAATACTATTAGAACTTGCCGGTATTATCCGTGATTACATCAAATCCAAGGATGGCTTATGCAAGCTCTACATCGCCCCATTTGCCGTATTTTTGAATGAAGATGATAAAACCTATGTAGAACCAGATATCAGCCTCATTTGCTCACCTGATAAGCTAAATGACAAAGGCTGCGCAGGTGCCCCTGATTGGGTGATTGAAATAGTCTCCCCGGGAAGCAGGCGCATGGACTATTACACTAAATTATTCAAATACCGTACTGCCGGGGTACGGGAATATTGGATAGTTGACCCTGATAAAAACCGTATTATGGTATATAACTTTGAATCAGAGGATACTATCGAATACACTTTTACTGATTCTGTAAAAGCAGGCATCTATGAAGACCTGTCAATTGACTTCGGACAATTGAACATTTAATCCACTGCCGCCCCTTCCATTAGGATTGAGGGCGGCATTATTTCCCCTTTTAGGGTGTCGGAATTCTTATCAAAAAACCGTTTTAAGCCTTTACCCTTATATTTCTATCCTAAGGGTATTCAAATTGAAATTAGCCGCTTTTCGTCTGTCGTGGAGTCATGTTTTCCAATATCACAAATTGTGGATACGGCTTGATTTTCCCCTTCCCCCATGCTATACTAACAATCGTTCCCAAGCCCTGAAAAATAAGGTCTTACGGGCTTACCGGCGATTCCCGCCGTAAAATGAATCGTGTGTTCGAGACCTTCCACACGTAAAACAAAACTAAAGGAGAATTTGAAAAATGAAGAATTCAGGCAACAACAAAGTACTGTTTATGTCACAGGCGGCGATGATTGCCGCGATCTATGTAGTGATCACGGTCGTATTCGCACCATTCAGTTACGGAGAAGTGCAGGTCCGTCTTTCCGAAGCGCTGACAATCCTCCCGGTATTCACTCCGGCCGCAGTTCCGGGGCTGTTCATCGGATGTATCATCAGCAACATACTCGGCGGGTGTATCCTGCCGGATATTATTTTCGGAAGTCTGGCGACTCTGATCGGCGCCATATTCACGTGGCTGCTGCGTAAGAAGAGCAAGTTCCTCGCTCCGCTGCCGCCGGTTCTGGCCAATACGGTCATCGTACCGTTTGTCCTGCGCTATGGGTATCAGATACTGCTTCCTATCCCGCTTATGATGCTGACAGTCGGCATCGGGGAAATCATTTCCTGCGGAGTTCTCGGACTGATTGTATATGCCGCCCTGAGCAAATACAGACATGCCATTTTCAGAACTGCTTAAATGATATAAAAGAGCTGTCACAAAATATTTTGCGGCGGCTCTTTTTTACATTCAGACTTCTTTATTAATCACGGCAGGCAGTCTCACGACGACTTTGGTCCCCTGCCTTTCCTTCGAACTAATTTCCAGATTATAAGACTCGCCATATATGTATTTAATCCGCTCACGGATATTGCGGATGCCAATATGCGCCCCTCGGATTCTGCCTTTCGGCTGGTTCAGGATTTCATCGAGCCGTTCTCTCGACATTCCCGCTCCGTTGTCCTCTATGGATAACACAATCTCCCCCTCTTCCTGATGTGCGGTGATCGTAATGCATCCGCCTAAAATCTCCCCGTTCTCATCCTTATTTTCCAGAATTCCGTGAAACAGTGCATTTTCAACCAACGGCTGTATTACGTTCTTGGCAATCAGAATGCCTTTTACCTCTTCATCCACATCCATTTTTGTTTTGAATGTCCCTTCATACCTGTACTTTTGTATAATCAGATACTGTCTGGTCACATTCAGTTCCTGTTCTACGGTATCATAAACTTCTGATATCTCGATACGCAGCCTGTCCCGAAGGATTTCGATCATGGCCCTGTTTACGGCAATAACATCCTCATTCCGTTCCTTCTGGGCCAGATATGTGATCGTATTCATGGTATTGTAAATAAAATGAGGGTCCACCTGTGAGACAAGCAGGCTGTAGCGCATCGTCTGCTCCAGCTTTTCCTTTTCAATCAGCTCCTGAATATTGTCCTCCAGTTTACCAGCCATAATGTTAAAGGATTCACTGGCTTCCCCGATTTCATCCCTGGACTTAACAGTGACCCGGGCACTCAGGTTTCCTTTTGCGATTTCGCCCATCTGCCGTGAGACTTCCCCGAGCGGGCCCACAAATTTCCGGACAAGCGGCACCATGACCGCAACCACGCAGATCCCGAAAATGGCTACCAGAATCTCGTTAAGCAGAATCAGTGAACGGTTATTTGCAATAATTTCCTCCCTCGTAAGCCTGCTCAAAAGCTTCCAGCTACGGTTCTGGGAATAACGCACGACCGTGACTCCGTCCTCATCCCGATGAAAGCCTTCCATATAGCTGTCCCCTATCGTCAGATCGCTGAGAGCCGTATTCACATCAATATCGGAATCTTTTACACTCGGCGCCACCTGCACATTATCCCCGTTTAAGAGGAGAAAATCATTACAGTAATCATTGACATCCTGTGCAATGTAGATGATCTCGTCATAAGAGGCCACAATGACAGCCTGCCCTGTGATCCCATTCTTGCCGTACTGCCGGGCATACCCGTAGCCCATGTTAAAATTGCTCCCGAAAAATGCCGTTGACTCTTCCTTCACAAACGTAAAAGGCTCTACGAACATGCTGTTCTTCTCTTCCTCCCTCATCTTCGGAAGCACCTGCTGCTGGATATGTGATTTTACACTTTGGGAAATCCCGACCGTGTTAAAACTATAGTTCTTCTCCCCCCTGCTGACATTCAGATAGATTCCCAGTACCTGATTCGGCGGCAGGCTGTCCTTGCGCCCCATCCCGGACAGATAAAGGCGTATCTTCGCCGCATTTTTCTCGACCGGTTCTTCCATATAAGCCTCAAGCAATTCATTCAACCCGTCGTCTTTGCCGACAACAGTGGAAAAACGCTCCACCTCGTCAAAGCAGCGTTCCATCCGCATCATAATCTGTTCATTAAAATTCATGGCATTCTCCAGTTCCTTCTCGCCCGATGAGAGGTAAACAATATGCGGAAGCAGTACCGTCAGGGTAAAAAACATCACCAGAAACACTAATATCTGAGAGAGAAGCAGTTTATTCTTCAGTTTCATAATATCCTGTTAACCTTTCCGTTTATATTCGTTCGGGGTGAGCCCGGTAAACTGTTTGAAAATCTTGCTGAAATACTGGCTTGATGTAAATCCTGTCAGTTCAGCCACCTCATAAATCATATACTCACTCTGGTCCAACAGCTTCTTCGCCTTCTGTACCCGGATGCCGTTCAGATAATCGCTGACTCCGATTCCCACTTCCTCTTTAAACTTCGTGGAAAGCCACGAATTGCTCAGGCTGACTTTCTGAGCCACCACATTTGTAGACAATTCGGGGTCTTTATAGTTTTCCTGTAGAAAATTCAGGGCCTCCTGTATCACCTCGGAATAAGAGCCCCTGCTGTCCTCTCCCGAAATCAGCTCAATCTCACTCATCTTAAATTCCAGAAAGGACGCGACTTCTTTTGGATTTCTAAAATCATATGTTGAACTCGATTCCGTCATGCTGAACCTGCGGCCGCTTTTTTCACCGAGAAGCGAACCCTCGAAACGGCTGACAGCATCCAGCATTCCCTTTGCATACCATAGGTACGTTACAATATCCTCCTGCTCAATGGCTATTTTTAAACGTTCTATATAACGCCTCTGGGCATCCCTGTCCCCATTCTTGATTCCATTAAAAATCTGTTCCGCAGAAACAGAGGGTGCCTTTGCTTCCGCGTTTTCCCCTGACAGACCGCTGCTGAATTCTGCAATCTGAGGTTTTCCCGTCACATAACGCCGCCATAACTGTTTCTTATTCTTCTCATAAAATCTACCAAACTGCCGGACTGAGCATCCTTTCGCATAATAATAAACGCTGAAGCTGCAGGATGTTTTCTCCCCCAGCCCTGCAATGATGCGCCGTGAAAACTGATACATCCGGTCATTGATTTCTTTCAGCGAAATCAGGTTACCGGCAAGCTCAAAGATGCCAAGGTTTACCTTATCATCCACGGCAAAGGCTGATACCATCTGCATGTCATATCCCGGCGCATATCTGGCACACATACTGTCAAATTCATAATCATAGGCCAGATCAGAACATGCGGTGGACGGAAGATAAGACTCAATAAAATCCGGCACCAGATTCTTGGCAAGTATCAAATAGTAATACCTTTTGTGAATCCTGATATACTCATTCTCATCCAGGATACTCTTATAATGTTCCTCGGGTTCATTCTTAAGAAACAGCGATTCAAGGATCATATTCGTTGTATACTGGTTCTTTGCACATTCTTTCTGAATCTCCTCTTTTAAGCCGAGGATCTTCTGGAGGAAGGATTCTTCATCCACGTCACTTTTTAACAGATAGTCATCGATCCCCAGCCGGATTGCCTGTTTCACATAACTGAAATTTTTATATCCCGACATAAACAGAATATGTACCCGCTTATCTATTTCCCGGATCATCGTGACCAGTTCCAGACCGCTCATCGTAGGCATCCTGACATCCGAGATCACAAGATGGGGCCTGTGTTTGCGGAACAGTTTAAGAGCCTGTTCGGCATCCGTAGTAATCCCGACGATCTCAAATCCGTAATATTCCCAGTTTATAATGTCTTCCAGATACTCCAGCGCAAGCTTTTCATCATCTACTAACAAAACCTTTATCATAACCCACCTCACCATTAAATTTCCGGCCGTTCTGGCCGGAATTTCCACCACGCCCCCATTGTATCATAAATGAATACCAGTAAACCACAACCGCCCCGGCGCATTTGCGCCGAGGCTCATAATAACTGCCTGCTATGCATTCAGCTTGGCATATTCTTTTTTCTCTTTCCTGCTGCTGATAAAGTCCATAACTCTCTGGTTATTATATGTAAAGATCATGATGACCAGCAGAAATATGCCGGATGCCGTGTCCTGCAGCGAGGCGGACAGCCCCAGGCTTAACAGCCCGGTCGTAAGCATGTTCAGCACAAAATTCCCGATAAAGATACCGATCAGCAGGTTGCAGTACTGCTCCAGCGCCAGCCCCACATAAATACCGAGCATACAGTTGAATATAATATTCGTGCTGGACATATACATCGGCGTATCGATGGATCCCTGTATGGAAATTTTGAGAAGCGCCGCCACTCCGAGAAATACTGAAGAGATCACGTAGCACAGAAACGCGGTCCTCTTTGTGTTGACACCCCCGTTTTTTGCAATCTGCTGTGAACTCGCACATGCCCGTACATTGTACCCAAACTTTGTATAGTTGAATATGATGTAAAAGAGTGCAAACATTACTGCGAAAATGATCAGGCAGTACGGGAAACGTCCTAGTGTCGTCGTCTCCCCCTTGATTGCCGTCACCCATGAGATACTCGCCAGGTTGGAAAGTGTCTCATATACCATACATACCCCGAGTGCTGTTACGATTGCCGGTACACGAAGGAGCCTGTACATGATCCCCGAGACTGTCCCCAGCACGATCCCAGTGCCGACGACAAGTACGGCAAACGTAACGAGTCCGATCCCGTGCAGATAAACCATTTTCGCCCCGAACATTGCCGAGAGCATGACCACCGCCCCTGCACTTAAGTCCATCCTGTCGCAGAGCATATTGCAGCACATGGCAAACGAGATCAGTGTCGGTGCCAGAGACTGCTTCAGATTCATGATGAGGCTTGCCGGTTTGCCAAATTTACCGCCTGAACAAATGAAAAACAACAGATAGACAAACACCGGGAGCAGAATCACTTTCACAGCATTTTTTATTTTAATGGATTTTGTAGCCATATTCGTTCCCCTTTCAAGCCGGAGTCTGCCGGAAGCTATTCTGATTTATGCCTGTTCATCGTATCGTCAATACTGTAGGATGCACCCATTTTCACAAGGTCCTCTGACGTTGCGTCTTTGTTATACTTCTTGATTACCTGCTTAAGTTCATCCGTTGTCCATGCATAAACGCCGTCATTGTGCAGATAAGTCATATAGTTGGAAAATTCTTCTCCTGTCTTACAGGTAATGAAGTTCACCGGCACTTCAACCTTTTCGTCTGAAAGCGGTGTGCCTTCCAATGTGTTGTACATGAAGATAAACGGGAATACAACATCCACATACTGGCCGCCGATGGCACATGCAACCTCACCACTGTCCAGCCCTTCCTGACAGTTTTCAGAAAGGTCACAGAATGCAATCTTGATCTGTCCTTCCCTGCCTGCTGATTTGATCGGCTCGGAACAGTATTCGATACCGAGCAGTGTAATTGCGATACCGTCTATCGTATCGTCTGCCGCGAGGAAGTCCTCAACTGCTTTTGTAAATTCAAGCCCTCTGTACTCACCGGCTTTCTGAATCTCCGGATGGTCCTCGAATGCCGCCATCATGCCTTCCCAGCGCCTGTCGTGGCATGTGATGCCCGGTTCATAGCCGATTGCTGCAATATTCTTACAGCCGGTGTCAATCAGGCTTGTAATAATATCATATCCTGCCTGGTAATCCGCCTCATAGGAACCGCCGACAAAGTATTTGCTCGCATATACCTGTTCCTTAATACTTTCATCGATCTGTGAAAAACCAACACCGAGATAAACATCATTGTCTTCACATATTTTCAGTCCCTGCAGAACCGCCGTCCCGGAGAAATTAGTTGTAATGATTCCGTCCACTCCCTGGGCACAAAGATTTTCAATTGCAGAAAGATAAGTCTCATCCGCAAAATTCTCGATGATGTAATAACTGAATTTCACACCAAATTCTTTTCCCATATAATCCGTGTAGGATTTTAACTTCGAACATAGAAAATCTGTTGTTGTGTGGATGACAACCCCAATCGTATAGTCTCCGTCCGGGTCGCCGCATGTCTCTCCCGCACCTGCATCATTCCCCCACACCTCATTCGTCTTTGCATCCGCTTCTTCTGTTTTTGCAGATGAATTATCTGAGTTCCCCTTGTCATTCGAACCGCTGCACCCCGCCAGCGAGAATATCATGACTGCTGCCATAATAAACGCGATCATTCTTTTTTTCATAACCTGTTTCCTCCTTATTTTAAGATTCCATCCGTATTCTTTTCATAGGTCAAGAATACGAGTAACAGCAGAATGAGCCCCTGTATCCCTTCGATCACACGCTCATTCACCCCTAGTATTATCAATCCGTTGCGCAGTAATATGACTGAAAAACTGCCGATCAGTGCACCAATGATTTTTACCTTTGACCCGCCTGAAAGGGGAACTCCGCCAAGGACCAGCGCTGTGATTACATTCATCTCCAGCCCCTGTCCTGTAGACGTGCTTACACTCCCGGCCCGCAGCATGAGGATGAACCCGGCGATTCCCACTGTGATGCCGCTGATTATGTAGGCTGTCATACGGGTACGGTTTACATGGATGCCTGCCTGCTGTGCCGCCAGCGGATTACCGCCTGCTGCTTTGTTTGCCTTTCCGATCCCGCTCTTTTCAAAGAGGAACCAGCAGATGACATACACCGCTATAAGCACCGCGATCTTGACCGTCCAGCTGTCATATTCATACATATACACCGGTATGCTGTATTTCTGCGCCGCACACACTGTATTCAGGATACCGCGGCACATATACATGATGCACAGAGATGTAATAAAAGGAGACACTTTTAAATATACGGATACTACTCCGTTTAGTATAAACCAGACGAGGGCAGAAGCAATATTGGTAATAAATACCATCCAAAGCGGAGCCCCCGCATTTGCCGCCAGAATTGAGATCAGCACACTAAACCCGATAACACCGCCGTAAGACAGGTCCATGCCGCCGTGCGAATATACAAAAACCGCTCCAAACGCCATAATCCCTACATATACGGTCTGGTTCAGAATACTCGTCAGGTTCCCCTTTGTCAGAAGCCTGCCCTCACCAAAAATCTGAAAGATCAGTATCATCAGTATCAATCCCAGAAAGGGGACCAGCTTCCTGAATACTTCCATGAGCCTCTGTGTACTTTCAGGGGCCTTTTTTACTTTTGTTTCCATGCCACTTTCCCCCTTCTACACCATTTCCTTTATAATTACCGATTCACTCAGCTTTGGGGAGCGCTCGAATATTTTCTGCACCCTGCCTTTTCTCAATATCATAATCCTGTCACTCATCCCAATCAGTTCGGGGAGTTCTTCGGATATCATGATAATCGATTTGTTTTCTTTCTTAAGCTGGTACATCAACTGGTACATGAAGGCCTTTACACCGATATCGATTCCGCGGGTAGGACAGTCCAGAATGAAGATTTCCGATTCATTTGCCAGCCATTTTCCAAACACGACCTTCTGTTTGTTTCCGCCGCTTAAATCCTTGACATCCTGCGTGATCTCTCTGCACTTAATACTCAGCCCATCCACCTGACGGGCCGTAAATTTCTTTTCCGCTCCCTTGAAGATCAGGCCGGCGCTGCTGATTTTAGACAGGGAAGGAAGAACCATGTTGTCCATAATGCTGGCGGACAGGATCAAGGCCTCCTGATCCCGGTTTTTGGAAACATATCCGATCTTATTTTTAATCGCCTGCTTCGGGGAATGTATCACTTCACCATTTCCCAGAACCGCCTCGCCATACACCGGTTTTTCGATCCCGAACAAGACTCTTCCGAGCTCATGCATCCCGCAGTCGGTGAGCCCGCCGATCCCAAGAATTTCACCCTTGTGCAGCTCCAGTGAGACGCCTTCCAGAACCTGTTTGATATGGACGTTTTCCGCCTTCAGAACGACTTCCTCCCCGAAGTTCCCGTCATAATCGCTCCGGTAATAGTCCCCTGTCAGTTTTCTTCCTACCATCAGTTCTTTAATACGCTCTTCTTCAAAATCTTTCTGTTCCAGCTCTTCAATAAAAACACCGTCCCTTAGTATTATTAGTTTGCTGCACACGGTCATCAGTTCCTCCAAATCATGGGAGATAAACAGCACCGATTTGTCCTGTTCCTGAAGCCTCCTCAGTATCTTGTAGATGATGTCGCGCCCTTTCTGTGAAAGTGCCGTTGTCGTCTCATCAACGATAAAGATTTCAGGTTCGGAATATAATGCCCTGACCACTTCGATCAGTTTCCGCTCCTCCAGGCTGTACCGGCTGATCGGGTCCGCCGGATTGATTCCGGCCACCCCGACCACTTCCATAGCCTTTGCCGCCTCCTGATACATTTCTTTCCTATTTACAATCCCATATTTCGTAAATTTTTCTTCCCTGCCCAGAAAAATATTGTCTGCCACGCCGATCCCCGGCAAAGTGCCCATCTCCTGCGCCACCATACTGATCCCGCAGCGCTGGGCATCCATCGTGTCAGAGGGTTTATATGGCTGTCCCTTTAATTCCAGCGTGCCGGATGTGGCAGGGTAGACGCCTGAAATGATGGATGAAAATGTGGATTTTCCGGAACCGTTTTCACCGATCAGTCCTATGATCTCGCCCCTCTCAATCTGAATGGAAATGTCTTTCAGTGCATGGGTCAGTCCAAAATTCTTTGAGATATGATTTGCTTTTAAAATGATTTCTGCACTCATATATACCTCCTCTTATGCAGTCGTAAATTAGCCTAAAATAAGGACATTCCAAGACAGTTCAGGAAGTACTGCGCTCATTTTCTCCTCTGGTTTTATCTCCTTCATGACAACCTGGTCTGGCTTCTCAGGGGTATTGCGAAGCTCCAGATCCCCACCGCTTAATACAAGGTGGCGTTTCAGTTCCTTGTCCCCGTAGCCCTGAAGCCGGATATCGAATTTTACCGCTTCATCCTGACTGCAGTTCAATACAAATATCCTGACTTCATCCGCTTCCTCGTTGTATACGACTGCCGGCTCCACGATTGAAAGCTTCCCGAATTCACATTCATATTCCGGTGCCTCTACTGCTGCCCTCATCGCAGTTCCCCTGCCATATGTGCTCAGCGTATGGAATGTCTGATAAGTCGTCTGCGTGTAAATCCCTCCGTTTCGCAGGGTGGAGATTGGCGCTATAACATTAATCAGCTGTGCCAGACACGCGATTTCCACCACATCGGCATTATTGAGCAGTGTAATCCCCAGCCCCCCAAGTACAACTGCATCCAGAAGGCTGTATTTTTCCTCCAGTATTGCGGGCGCGGTTTCCCACTTTTCGGCCGAAGTCATCTCAAATGTCGTCAGCCCCATCAGGTCATCCAGAGAATCCAGCTTAATATCCTGAAAGTTCCATACATTCCATTCATCCAGACAAATCTTCACATCTTTCTGGAAATGATTTTTCGCCTTTACATAGTTGATTACTGTGGCGCTGTTTTTAATATGCGTATCAAGCTGTTTGTAGGATGCCAGATAATTTGTCAGCCCCTGCCCCGAGTTCATCGTATAGTTGTGGGTGGAAAGATAATCCACCTGTTCAAATAGTTCCGTCAGCATAGTGCGGTCCCACTCCAGATATGTAGGAAGCATTTCGTAGCTGCTTCCACAGGCAACCAGCTTTATGGAAGGGTCTGCCCACTTCATGATCTTCGCGGCCTCCAATGCCTTCTTCGTGTAGTCTTCCGCAGAGAGGTGCCCTGCCTGCCAGCTTCCCTCCATCTCGTTTCCCAGACACCAGTATTTTATCCCGTATGGCTCCCGGCTTCCGTTCTTTATCCGCAGGTCGCTCCAGTAGGTGCCGCCCGGATGGTTGCAGTATTCCACCAGATCCCCGGCGTCCTTGATACTTCCTGTCCCCAAGTTTACCGCAATCATCGGCTCGACCCCCGTCTTTTTTGCCCAGCGGCAGAACTCATCGATCCCGAATTCATTTGTTTCGATACTGGACCACGCATAGTCCATGCGCTTCGGCCTGTTTTCCTTCGGCCCGATTCCATCATGCCAGTCATAGCATGATACAAAGTTCCCGCCCGGATATCGGATTACCGGGACATTCAGTTCCCGCACCAGTTCCATAACATCCATGCGGTATCCATCCTCATCTGCCTTTGGGTGCCCCGGCTCATAAATGCCCGAGTAAATACATCTTCCCAGATGTTCTGTAAATGAAGAGTACATCTTATCATCAATCTTGCCAATCGGATAATGCCTGTCACTGAAACATACAGCTGTTTTCATATCATTTTCTCCTCCCGTTCATATCCCGCACACGCCTTGCTCTGTGCTCCTGTTTCATGTTTACTGTAACTTTAATACAAATAAAATCTTACAGCCACACGATTTCTTTTTCATTTGTGCATTATTTTTTTGTAATGGAAGGAAAACAAAAGAATATGTGTAATATTTTTTTGTGATTGATTATACCGCAAAAAAGGAACCCGCTCCGGAGTCTCCCCCGGATCAGGTTCCCTGATTTTTTTCTATATTGTTTTTCTCTTATTTCACATACCCGATAAACGTATTCCCGCTTCCGTTTACCATCGTTTCCATATCATTTACACTAACTGTATGTTCCTCCCCGTTATCCGGGTCGATATAAGTGACATCGGTCGTGCTGTACCCTGTCAGGAGGATCGCATGGCTCTGGTCTGTCATTGCAATCACGGGGATTCCCTTGTTGATGACATAGAGTACCTGATCCAGCGTACAGCCTGTAAGGTTCACTTTTGTGGCCTTGTATTTCTCCATCTGCTTAACGCACGCCTCGAAGGAACTCTCGCCATCAGCCTTCTTGAAGCTCTCTGTATCCGTATAATATACCAGGTCCCGGTTTCCTTTTTCCCAAATATAGGACTGCTGGGCCGAAATTACGACGCCGGAAACCTGTTCCGCTTTCTGGATTGCATAGGATGCCTTGTCATATATCTCTACCAGCTCACCCATTCCATATACATAATACTTATCGGATTTGGTCTTTCCGTCAAATGCGATGGTAATTGGTTCGTCCAGCATGACCTGTTTTGGCCTGAGGAGCTTCGGCGACTGGTCCGCAATTCCGTCCGCATAGGTCAGCCTCATCTGCCTTCCCTTCAGGTCGGATGAGTAGGATTCGAGCGTTATATTACTCTCTTTGCGTTCCTCGTTGTTGCTGATATAATCCTGCGCCGTACCTGTATAGGCATCCCCTGAATTCGTTACCCGGTTCAGTGTCACCAGATTTGTCTCGATGAACACATCTGTGATATAAGTCCCCTCAACTGCATACGTTTTGAGAACCTTATCCTTGCTGTTAATGATCTCCAGTTCATACATTGGAAGGACCTCTTCTCCCGCAACGGTTTTCCCCTTATCTGAGGGGCGCTGTCTTCCATATATAAAATCATTGACGACAAATCCAAGCGGTCTGATGGATTCCCCTTCCGCCGCCTTAACACTTCGTTCTTTCCCCGTCTTTAAGTTGAGAATTATAATCTCTTTCGCATCCTCGAGTGTGCCGTCCGTCTGATAGGCAAGCAGATGTCCGTCATCGGAAGCCACATACTGCCCTTCCTCAAGGTTCTCTGCCAGAATCTCCTGCTTATTCCTCTCCAGATTCACCTGATACAGCTTTCCACCGGCAAGTACATACAGCATCTGCCTGTCGTGGCTGTAATAAACCATTTTACCAAGTTCATCCTCTGCAATGGCAAAGGATTTATTGCTCGGGATAAATGCCTTTTCTTCTACCGCATTTTTCTCAATGTCGAAGTAAAAGACATCCACACCTACCTCACCCTCGTGGTCGCCCCTGTTCATATAGCCATATACAGCAAACGCAGTACTTCCATTTTCATCCATGCTGATGATCCTGACCGCATGCTGGTCATAACGGCTCCTGACGTCATGCCCTTCCCTGTTGGCAAAGCTGAACACAAGTGAAAGTTCATCTTCGTCCTTGTTGTAGGTCCACAGGTCCCTTCCCTGTACAAACGATACAATCGTGCCGTCTTTATTCGTCTCATATGAAATATCAGGTGGTGCGATACCGAGAAGGATACCGTTTTCATTCAATACTTTTTTATTTCCGTTAAAGACCTGTTCCATGCTCCGGTTGTAATCCAGCAGATACACTTCATCGCCGCTGTACCTTACACGGAAAAACTCCTTGATATTAAAGGTTTCTACTTCCTCCGCATCCCCGACGCATGTAACCTGGTACACGGCCAGCAGGGAAGTGTAGACGGTATTGCTCTCTTTGATGCTCCATTCAACGTCACTGGAAACTTCTGGTCCCAGATTCCCCCAAGTGACATGTGCTGCGTCCGAATGGATCGTGACTGTCTGAAATGTCGTGTTGTCTCCCTCCTCATTCGGTTCCAGATAGACGGAGAGGTCCGCGGCATTTTTTTTGTTAAATGTTTTAGTGTGGAAATCCTCAGCAAATTTGAGGCACTGCCCTACCTCCAGTTCGTCTGGTTTAACGATTCTTGTATAGTAATGTACCTCTTTCTTATCCAGTTTTAAAATAACTTTCAGCACTGCCTCTGATACGTTTTCTTTTAAGCTACTGCTTAAGTCTAAAGTGACCGTGCCGTCCGACAGGTCTTTTACCTCAGCCTTCTCATAAACATCATCGCCGTCAAGTGAATAGACTTCATAATGTACTTCCTTTATATCATTCCCGTCATCTTCCAGCGTCATCTTTAACGTGCCATTATTCTCCAGGGGTGTGATCGTATCGCGTATCGCCGTGATGTCCATATCATTTACAAATCCCGCCAGTGTGTTTACATTTTTCCCCTCTACTGTAAATGATACTCTTGGAAGTGTGGGATCACCGAGATCGACCGTCAGATCGTCAGTCCCTCTATTTGTAATCAGGCTGCTGACCAGTACCGCCAGAAAAAATACGGCAGTCAGAACGCCTGCTTTTATCAACCTCTTCTTATTCATCGTTTGTCCCCTTTATATTTAAATACACCCTAGTATTCCATCCAGTGAGTAATTATACACAGACCTATATAGTATACATCCATAGCATCCGTTATCATTCGTGATCTGAACACAATAATTTCCCGATTGCGGGGGCTGCATTTAAAAATGTCTCACACTCTGCAATTTCTTTTTGTGCATCCGGGTTTATTTTCCCTGTCTTAACTGCCCTGATCAGGATATTTTTAGGAGTATGCTCCATATCTATGAATTCCAGCACCTGCGTATCATATCCCGCTGCCTCCAGATACTTGGCCCTGAGGCCGTCTGTCACAAGTGCGGCAAACCGCTCCTTCAAAAGTCCGTAGTCCATGACAGGCGCCAGCGTCTCTGACTGAATCTGCCCGTTTAATTCATGCTGGCAGCACGGTACCGACAGGATCACTCTGGCATTCCAGCCTACAGCCTTCGCCAGTGCGTAATCTGTAGCCGTATCACAGGCATGGAGGGTGACGACCATGTCCACATCCTGAACACCGTCATAATCTGCGATATCCCCCACAAGAAATGACAGCTTCTCATACCCATACTTTTCCGCGAGCCTGCTGCATCGCTCTATCACATCTTTTTTCAAATCCAGTCCGATCACCCGGATATCATACTTCTTCAGCTCATGAAGATAATAATACATAGCAAACGTAAGGTAAGACTTCCCGCACCCGAAATCCAGAATCGTCAGTTCTCTCCCCTTCTCCAGCTGGGGCAGGATATCCTCAATAAACTCCAGAAAACGGTTCATCTGCCTGAACTTGTCAGTCCGTGACCTGACCACCCTGCCTTCTTCCGTCATAACGCCCAGATCCTTCAGAAACGGAACCACAATCCCTTCCGTAAGAATATACCGCTTACTGCGGTTATGCGAAAGCTCCGCCGCCTTTACCTCGCCTGACTGTTTCTTCTTTTGGATCGTAACCTTCCCCTTCTTGCTCACAAGGACCGTATAACTCATATCTCTTGTAGATAACTGCATCTGCCTGAATTCAGACATCGCATTCGTCAGCCGCTCCGCGGCATCCACAGCCTTCAGATTCTCATGAAATGCCTGCGTCTTAGTAAAAGACTCACACTGAAAATAAAGCCCGTCCTTCATCTCAACCGGACGTACCTTAATCTTCAGAACCCCGTCCTTTGTACGGGGATTACTAACCGTCCCCTGTATAAAATCTATATCCAAAATATCATTCAACAATGCTTTAATCGTATCCATACAAAACTCCTCTTCGAAATCCCTTACGGCTTCCCCCCTATTGTAAAGCAAAACCAGAAATAGCGCAAGAATCAGAATATTCTGTAAACGACGGGCAAAGGGGTCAGACCCCTTTGAAAAAGTGTCTGACCCCTTCGCATTTTTTCTAGTATTATCTCACTCTTGGGAATTCTATTGTTGCTTTAAACAAATCTCCGTCCAGATATAGTCTGAATTCTCCACCCTGCATCTGTGTCAGGCTCTTTGCGATGGATAATCCGAGCCCGCTGCCTTCTGTACTTCTTGATATGTCACCGCGGATAAATCTTTCTGTCAGCTCATCCGCCGAGATGTTGAGCGGCTGTTCGGATATGTTCTTCAGGGAGAATCTGACATGCTCCTCGTCCACCCACAGGTCCGCATATACCCTTGTTCCCGGCATCGCATACTTTGCTGCATTGTTGTATATATTCTCCAATACTCTCCACATGCGCCGCCCATCGACATGAATCATGGCCGGCCCGTCAGGCAGATTCTGAACAACCTGAAGGTTCTTGGCCTCAAACTTCTCAGCAAACTCCCCTTCTGTCTGGTTGATCATTTCCACAAGGTTTACATCCATAAGCTCCAGCGTGATATTGCCGCTGCTTACCTTGGATGCCTCCACAACATCTTCCGTCAGTGTCTTCAGACGCTGTGCCTTAGTCTCCAGTATATCCAGATATCCCTGTATCTTCGGATCATTAAAGTTTTCCCTTTTGAGCAGGTCAACATAATTTATAATAGATGTTAACGGTGTCTTAATATCATGCGATACATTCGTAATCAGGTCTGTTTTCAGGCGTTCGCTCTTCATGCCCTCTTCCACGGCTCTCTGAAGACCGTTTCCAATATCGTTTACCCTCTCGGCTATATCCAGGTTCTCGCCTCTTAACCGGTCGAGCGGGATCTGGTAATCTACATTTCCAGACGCGATTTCCTTTATACCCTTCTTAATCTGGCTCTTGGCAATTGCGCTTTTCACGACAAAATAAAGTGCCACTGCTTCAGAAGCAAGCATCATCATAAAGAACCAGCCGCCGTCATTCATGGCCATTGCAAACCAGTGTAAGAGAATAAATACCGCAAGAAGCAGTACTGCCTTGAAAGTCACGCTCCGGTTACGCCACATTTCCTTCAGGAACCGGCAGACACGCCTAAGCAGGCTGTTTGACCAAAGTGTCTTCGCCTTAATCCTTCGCACCAGACTCAGGAACCCGAACAAAAACCAGAATGTAGTAAATGCCGCCAGAATCCCTGCGAGTATTAGATCAGAAGCCCCCAGATAATCCCCGTATGTCTGGTAACTTTTGGTTATTACCCCCGTAGCATAGATATCTGATGTGGTTTCGTGTACTGTAGATGCGTAAAATCCGCCCATTGAACTGCCGATAAGCATGGCAGGCACAATCCAGAGGACTATTACTGCACCCGCACCAATCTCTGTCGGCCACTTGTCAAAAGCATTCAGCCGGACTTCCCCGTCCTCCCCGCATCTCCCGGCAATCAGTGTCATCCAGATTAATATGACAAAGAACAGGATCGAACAAAGAATACTTCCAACAGACGCCAGCTTCATATATGGTGCATACGTATTGTAATCCTGTGCGTCTGTGTAAAATGCATCCTGAATCGGGAAATTGGTATCGATTGACGCTGCAAATATACAGTCCGCCTTTTTACTATAGTTATAAGACTTCACCATAGAACGCCATTCATTTGCCGAAATATCCATGTTAGACTCAAACTCCGCCAGTTTTGGCTTGACGATCAGGTACTTGTGATCCGTCCCGGACTTCATCGTTTCCAGATAATCTTTTACGTCATCATAGTTCTTAAACTTACTGTTATTTGTATAAACCTTCTTTTCATTTTCATCCACAAACATATATGTGAAATTCGTATTGCCCTCTTCCCATGTATCCCCGGAATAAAGATACCGGTCCACCTGATATGACAGAGAGTTGAGAATGTTCTGAAGGTATCCATATACTCTGGAAAGCTTGCCGTTCAGCTCCGGTGTGTTATTCACCGCCTCCAGTATATTCGCGGCCCCTACAGGGGTATATTTCTCTTTCAGGGCATTATTAAACGTCCAGCAGTCCGTATACTCCGTGTCACCATTTTCACTCTTTATATCAATGGTATCATAATAACCGGAAGTATAATTGCCCCGTTCCAGCTCACTTAAAAACTGGTCCTGAGTCGAATTTTCAAGTTCAATCTTAAGCTTTCCATCCTCCAGCAGCGATTTAAACTCACTCATATAATAATAATGATAGGTCCCATCGGGCTTTTCACAGACAACAACATTCGCATCGTCATAATCCGAACCATCATCTATATATTCGTTGCTCCAGTTTACGAGGTCCTCCAGTTCATAGACAAGACCGTTCTCCCCCTCCCCGGTAATCCTTCCGTTCTTGGCCAGATCCACGATGTCAACCAGCTTATTAGGGTTATACTTTCCGTCCGACTCAAAATTATTCTTCATGGCGATGCCTTCCATGACCTCCCATGTGGCATCATAAACCATATTCTTAAAACTTGAAGATTCTTCATAAGGCCTGCCGGAAGTTTTCAGGAAGTTCTCACTCCCCAGGCTCCCCGAAAAAGACAGTATGATAACCATACTCAGGACAGCAAAAACAGCCGTGATATGTGCAAGCAGAAGAAGAATACCTTTCGTCACCGGCTTTTTATACCAGTTCTTCATAATACTCCTTTCTAGAGTTTTTCTATCTTATATCCCACGCCCCAGACCACCTTCAGATATCTGGGTTCCTTGGGGTTGATCTCAATTTTCTCACGAATATGGCGGATATGCACAGCGACCGTGTTATCTGCCCCGATCGCATCCTCATTCCAGATAGACTCATAGATCTGGTCAATAGAAAAAACTCTCCCCTGATTTTTCATTAATAATAATAAAATGTTGTACTCAATCGGCGTCAGCTTCACAACTTCCCCATCCACGGTAACTTCCTTCAAATCATCATTAATAGCAAGGCCGCCAACCTCATATACCTTCTCAGACTTCTCCTTCACGGTTCCTCCGAGCTGGGTATATCTGCGCAGCTGAGATTTGACCCTCGCTACAAGTTCCAGTGGATTGAATGGTTTCGTTACATAATCATCAGCACCGACATTCAGTCCCAGAATCTTATCCGCATCTTCTGACTTTGCAGACAGGATAATAATTGGGATACTGTTGTTTTCACGTATTTTAAGGGTGGCTCTGATACCGTCCAGTTTCGGCATCATGACGTCCAGCACAAGCAGATGGACGTTCTCCGTCTCCAGAAGCTTAAGCGCCTCTGCACCGTCATATGCCTTCATCACATGATAGCCTTCCTGGCTTAAATATATCTCGATTGCTTCTACGATTTCCTTATCATCATCACAAACTAAAATATTATACATTTTTCATCACCTCCCTTACAGTATACATGATATCTGAGATTTTTTAAGACCCATTGGGGAAAATCTTATGAAATTCTTAAATTAAAGGGATGCTTGCAAAATAGAGATATGACAGCACAGACCATAAGGGGCGGTTTTAAAGGATTCCTTATGTTTTGACCTTTTATAATTATGAGATTATAAAATGCTATTAGTATTTTATTAGTGTCACAGACGTCCATAAAGCGCATCCATCTCGACCTCGCTCTTCCAATTCCTCCGGAAATACTCCACCCCACCTATCCTATATTTCAGGTGCAGCTTATTCTTTGTAGGTTATGTTAAATGCAAAAAGCAGCGCCCTCGCTCTGGTAAAGTAAGGCGCTACTTATAACAAATTATTTTACCAACGGCTAGGTGTATTCTAGTCATCGGCTCTCTTTTTAAGTATAATATAAACAATACCTTAACGTTCTTCATAATTCATTCAAATTTCATACATAAATTGTTAATTTATCTCTCACATAACTAACACATTTATCCTGTAAAGTATTAACTATCAAAGGACAATAACCTTTTTAAATATAGATTTTCTTTTTCATAACTTTTTCAAGGCTGGAAGCAATTCCAGCCACTCCTTTTTTACCCTATTCTTCTTTTAATATCTTCTGTACAACGGCCTTCGTCTTTGGAAGCCAGAACTGTACGAGCGGTCCCGTCAGGAAAACCGCAACAATCGTTCCTACACCTACCGTACCTCCCAACACAAATCCAAGCACTACGAAAAACAGATCACAGCCAACCCTGACCCACCGAAACTCTACCGACTGGATCTTATCCGATAGTATGATAGCCACCAGATCATTCGGTCCGGTCCCTGCATTGCTGTTAATTACAATAGACATGCCTGCGGATAGGATCACGCAGCCTGCTATCATACTTACTGCACGGATTACCATTGACGCGTCTGCATTAATATAAGGGTGGAACATCCATGTGAACAGATCGATAATAGGACCGCCGCAGAACGCACACACTACCGTACCCGGCTTTACATATCCCTTTGTTGTCAACAACATAACCACCATCAGGATGCACAATATAATGACATGCACTGTTCCGACTGTCAGATGCACCGTCCTTGACAGCCCCTGAATAAAAACAGTAAACGTATCTGTCCCCAATTCTGAGAGCAGAAAAAGAGTAACGCCCAGATGTGCTATAATCAGTCCTGCCAGCAGAATCACCAGCGCCTTTGCCCATCCCTTCGCATCTCGTTTCGAAGTATCCGATGCAAACTGTTCTTTTTTCTTCTCACTTGTTTTTTCCATACCATAATTCCCCCGGGATTTTCACATATTATATTCTAATGCATACTCAATAAGAACATTATATCTGTCTCTGCTCTATTATTCAATTAAAAAATCTATCCCCCAGATCAATCCCTGCATGGTTATTATCCTTACAGTATCATTGCTTATATGAACGATTTTACTGTTTCTTACATATAATGAAATGATAATATTCCCATATCTAATATGGCAAAGGAGTTTTTATGAATATAAAAGGCCTCGACGTCAGTGAATTTCAGGGGACTATCGACTGGGAACAGGTGAAAGCCGCCGGTTATCAGTTTGCCATGCTCCGCGCCGGCTACGGCTTTGGCACTCTGGACCAACAGTTTAAAAGAAATGCCGCTGAATGCAACAGGATCGGTCTCCCGATCGGTGTATACTGGTTCTGCTACGCAGTAAGTCCAGAAACAGCCCGTCAGGAAGCAGACGGCTGTATTAACGCAATTTCTTCATACAGGCTGGATTATCCGGTCTGTTACGATATAGAACAGGCAACCATTAATTATGCTGCCGAAAACGGGGTCACACTGACCAAAAATCTTGCGACACAATTTATCCGGAGCTTTTGCAACAGAATAGAAGAACTTGGATATTTCGCCATGTTCTACAGTAACCGCAACTTTTTAAATAATTATGTATCTGAAGATCTTTCCAGCCGTTACGCACTCTGGTATGCTTATTACAACAGCCAGTTTGACAGCACCGGATGTGGGATGTGGCAGTATACGGATCAGGGGAGTGTCCCCGGAATCGGAGGGAACGTTGATCTGGATACATCGTTTGTGGATTATTCTTCTGTGATCCAGAAAGCCGGCCTGAATCATCTGGACGGCAGTAAGCCAACGCCCACACCAACGCCTCCTGCGCAAAACTATATCACTTACGTAATCCAGCCGGGCGATACTTTAAGCGGCATTGCACAACGTTACGGAACAACCTACCAAACACTCGCAGCACTCAATGGCATCACGAATCCGAATCTGATCTATGCCGGCCAGACAATCCGCGTTCCAGAGGATGGAGCCCCTGCTGCTCGCTATTATACAATCCAGCCCGGAGATACACTGAGCGGAATCGCCCTGAAATTCGGAACAACCGTCAGCGCACTGCAGCGGCTGAACGGCATAAGCAATCCGAACCTGATTTATGCCGGAAATACAATCCGGATTTCATGATTTTATAATTTCATAATAATTTTTCGATTTCTTTTATAGAACCGACACACTTTATGCACATTTACCTTATATACTAATATCTAGATAGTTGATAAACAACTATCTCCCCCCTCATAAAGTAGACATCTTGGGGTAACCCGGATGTCGCACTTTACTCTCATTCCTTTAGATAACTATAAAAACAACGAAGCCCTCGCAGCCGATACTGCGGGGGTTTTCGCGGTCCCCTGATAGTATAAAATGGCGTGTCGGCTCAAAGTCCGTTTTATTCAAACCATGCGTTAAGAGTAATGTTATCTTCCTTGTATACGTTTCTCCTTTCAAATCGGGACAAATAAATATAACACTTTATAAACAAGTTAAATTAGAGGAAGCCCGGAAACCGGGCTTCACGGCATTTTATATCCTATCCAGCTGCGGGTAAAAAGCCATGATAGACTACATGATAATTATGCAGATAAATGTTAGATATGTAAACCAATACGAATATGTTTTTGCGTATACTTTATACGCTAATTAATAATATTTTAGACTTTCATAATATTTTTCTATTTCTTTTTATAAATATGACACACTTTATGCACATTTATCTTATATACTAATACTCAGATAGTTGATAAACAACTATCTCCCCCCTCATAAAGTAGACATCTTGGGGTGACCCGGATGTCGCACTTTACTCTCATTCCTTTAGATAACTATAAAAACAACGAAACCCGTTAGCCGGAAGGTTAGCGGGTTTTCGCTGTCCGTGCCCCTTTGTAAAATCTGCTTTATACTGTTTGTTATTTGCTTCTTGGCACTTTATGTATAACTGCCCAGTTCGGTCAAAAACAAGGGCAGTTATTTTTAATGATTCCGCATTCCCCTCTTACAGGCTGAATTCAAACGGAACTGCCGGTATTCCGGCCTTATTATATAAGTTTACCTGATACCAGGGTGTTTGCGCAAATTTTATGCTCACCCCCTCTTCTAAAGGATTCCCCATCCGTATGATCAGTTGATCTCCCTCTGTATAAACAGAATATTCCTGTTCTGTCCCTTCAGAAATAATCTGCAACGCATTCAGGTGACCGCCTTTAATTTCCAATCCTCCCTCTGCATGTTCAAATGTGACTGCCACGCCATCTGGATTTCGTTTAATTGATACCGCCCTCGGTGCATCGCATAAAATTTCTTCACCATATACATGTCCACGGGCAAGCAGTGCAAGCCTTTGTCCCACCGTTTTTTTATCTTTTGGATGGATATCTTTTTCTTCCCCCACATCGGAAATCGAACACAAATATGTATGCTCTACAGAATCTGCCACAGCCTCCTGACATCTGCGAATAATAGGGTAATGATTTTCTTCCGTGTTCATCAGCCAGCAGTCATAGCCAGGAAGCTGAACGATCAGGAACGGAAGCGCCTCATCCCCCCACAGCCTGCGCCAGTCTGAAATTAAGCCCGACAGCATATCTTTATACAGTACATTGAGTCCTGGAACATCATCACTTTCGCCCTGATACCATAAGAAGCCTTTGATGGTATATGGCACAATTGACTTCAGCATATGCTCATAGAGACTGCCCGGTATCGCCTGCGGCTGTAATATATTTGCATATTCTTCAAAATTATCTTTGATATGACTGAAAAACTCCACCAGTTCTTCTTCTGTTGGGGTTCTCGGCATCATAAACTCCCCAAATACATCTGCTAAAGGATTTCCCTTATCGTTCATTTGGTTCCCATGCTGATTCTCCCAATATTCCTCCATGTCCATAGATGCTGTTCTAGTTTCATACTCCTGCATCCACGGTTCTCCGACCTTTCTCACTGTTTCCGGATTCATCCACGAGCAGGAGGCTGTACCACCCCAATTACAGCCGATGATTCCTACAGGCACATTCAATTTTTCCTTCAATGCCTTCTGAAAATAATATCCGACTGCACTAAAATAATCCAGATTCTCCGGATCGGCCTTTCTCCAGATTCCCTGCCTGCTGTAGTCAAACTCTTCCAATTGTCCGTCATAGCATACCTCGGGTACATCATAAAAGCGAATATCCGGGTCTGTGCAGTCTTTCACTTCTTCCTTCTTATGCTTTTCATAGCGCATCAGGAACTCCATGTTGGATTGCCCTCCTGCCACCCACACCTCACCAACTGCTACCTGTTCGAATATAATTTTATGACTGTCAGACTTTATGATAAGTTCTTCACTTACCGAAGCATCCAACGGCGGGAGATCAACACTCCAGGTTCCATCTGCTTCTGTTACTGTCTGTCCTGTTCTTCCCTGAATCTGTACGCCTATTGTCTCTCCCGGGTTCCCGGTTCCCCATACCGCGAGACATTTCCCTCTCTGCAGAATCATACTACTCTGAAAAATCACTGCTGCCTGTAACATCATTTTCCTCCTTTATCGCAACCATTATCTGCCAGTTAATTGAATTAACACTATGTTAACTCTATTTTTCAGAATATACAAGTAGGCATATTATACAAATATATTTTTCTAAATTATACACATTTGCTAATCTAATTTGAAGCTGTTATAATGATTAAAGATTAAGAACAGCTTTTTAATAAGCAAAAGCTTTCCATTAGAAGGAGCAGTATATTATGGATAAAGCAGCATATTTCGAACAAATGCGCCGGAAACGCAGAACAGAAATCCTGGATGAAGCGCGTGAAATGATCCTGAATCAGGGAATTTCCGATTTCAATATTCAGCAGCTGGCACGTAATCTGGATATCTCCACTGTAACACTCTACAAATATTTCAAAAACAGTGACGATATCATGATCGCAATTAAAGAGCAGATCGTACATAATAATATGAATCAGGTAGATTTTCTTCCTTCATCCATCTCAGATACGAGCGGTCTGGATTCATTTCTTCTGCTGCTTCGTAATTTTTATGCGAAAGCACTCAGCCAGAGAGATGATGTCACACTGCTTCTATTGTTTAATGTCCATATGCGCAGCAATCCTTCCGCTGAAAAGCAGGACAGTTCTTTTCAGACTTTATTTGATAAATTTGAAGATAAGATGAGGGATATGCTAGGCAGGGCCGTAGAAGATGGAAGTGTAAAGCCCGGTCTTGTTATAGATGAGGCCATACAGTTCATTTCCCGTATGAATCTGTCCATGCTTAATTATATAGGGCTGTTAAGTGCAGAAGATTATGCAAAGGAAGAATCGGCGCTGCAAAAACAAATCAGCCAGCTGATCCATATGTTTTCACTTTATCTGACGGCATTATAATTTGATTTTAAGAATTTCATAATAATCTTTCGATTTCTTTAATAGTTATAACATACTTTCGTCACATTTTACTTTTATACTAGTACTCAGATAGTTGATAAACAACTATCTCCCCCCTCATAAAGTAAAGACATCTTGGGGAGACCCAAGATGTCGCACTTTACTCTCATTCCTTTAGATAACTATAATAACAACGAAGCCCTCGCAGCCGATACTGCGGGGGTTTTCGTGGTCATTACGATTTTATTTTCCCACAGATCTCATATTATCCAATAACGTTGCACTTTCATATGCCTTACCGAGAAATTCTTCTATCGATAGGTTTTCATATCCCCAGTTCATTGGTTCTAAGGCAGTCGCTCCCTTATATCCAGTCGAAGTTATTTTTCCCATAACATCCGGCCAATCAATCTTCCCATTAAACGGCAGCTGATGCTGTCCTATCTCTCCACCATTGTCATGTAAATGCAGTGCCACCAAACGATCCCCATATATTCCCGGCAAATTAACTTCGTGCTCATAATTAGCATGATGGCAGCTGTCATAGCAGAATCCTATTTTAGGGGACTTAATGGCATTCAGTACGCGTCCCACATTTTCAACATTGTTTAGATTTTCCATAGCGACATTAATATCATACTTTTCCGCTTTTTCAGCAATCCTCTTAATTCTCTCCATCCCCAATTCGTTTACAGGGAATTAGTTATCGGGCAGATGAACAACCATCGTAGGAATTTCGAATTCCGCACAGTCTTTGATGCATTGCAAATAGCAGTGTAACAAATCTATCCCGTCTAAATTATCAAGTGAAAGTTTATCCTGATTCTGGACAGGTGTGTGGATATTTTCTATAAACAGCCCTGCCTTCCTTGCAAGTTCCACACCCTCCTGATAATCGGCACCACGTCCGAAGCCGTCACTCCACCACAATAAAACTCCATCAAATCCTGCTTTTTTTATAAGTATGTATCTCTCTTTTACAGAAACATTATATCCGAACCAGTCATATATACACAGCATATCTCATAAGCCTCCATGAACCTTCATTTGTTATCCTGTACGCATTATATCATTGGCTAATATGAATGTCACTCAGTACCCGGAAACATATTCCTTTAAAATTGCGTAAAGTAAATATGCAAGCCCTCCCCTCCTCGAGACGACTTGCATATTTGGGCATCTCCGGACCGTATTCCGCCGCCAGATCCTCTTTGCTATATCTTCAGGATTATTTACTAAACCTGTCTCATTTTCACGTCAAATGCTTCTTTCCGTGCATTATGATCCTGATTCTGATTTTCCGGCTTTTTCTTTTCCGTAATGCTGTTAAATTCATTTCTGTTTCCCTGACGGTTCTGCTCTTCCTGTTGTTTCTTATTCATCTGCCTGTTCACCTCTTAAACTGTATATTTTAAACGCTGTTCAAATACCCTCAAGGTACTTGCTGTAAAAAATCTACGCATATTTAGTATACACATGGCTCCGGATTCTATCCTTATTTTAATAATATAAAAAGAGAACAAACCTTTCAGTCTGTCCTCTCTCACATATCTCAATTATATCTCTTTTTAATATTACAGAATTAAGATGATATTTTACTTTCCAGCCATTCATACAGATCCTGATAGACCTGCTTTCTGTCTGTCTCATTCAGAAGTTCATGCCTGTCGCCTGAGTACAGCCGCAGTGTCACATCCTTGATTCCTGCTGCCCTATACTGCTCATATATCTTTCTTACGCCCTTTCCAAAATTCCCGACCGGATCTTCAGAACCAGCTGCAATCAAAATCGGAAGCGTCTTTGGAATCATATAGACACTCTCTTTTTTCTGCATCTGGAGCATTCCATTAAACATATGGTAATAGGCATTCACTGTAAACACAAATGAACAAAGCGGGTCGGCCACATACGCATCCAGCTTCTCGGAATCACTGGTCACCCAGTCAGCCCTCGTTCTGGCTGGCTTAAAACTTTTATTGTAGCTTCCGATTGCCATGCCGTCAATAAACTTGCTGCGATAATGCCATCCTTTGAATGCCGCCACAATCCGGCAGAGTCGCTTTCCAAAACGGAGCGTCGCCCGCTTCTGATCGGCCACAACGCCAATCACAATAGCTCCACTTAATCCGTTTCCATACATCTGTATATACTGCCGCAGCAGAGAAGATCCCATGCTGTGTCCCAGCATAAAATATGGAACATCAGGATACTTTTTCAAAGTCTTCTGACGAAGTGTGTGCATGTCACCGAGCACGCAGGCATTACCATATTTTTCATTAAAGAATCCATATTCCGTTTTACTCTGGACAGACTTCCCATGCCCCAGATGGTCGTTGCCAACCACATAATATCCCTGCCGGCACAGAAAATCCGCAAATTCATCGTAACGGTTAATATATTCAACCATTCCATGACTAAGCTGCAGAACCGCTTTTACTTCGCCTTCTGGCTTCCATTCAATTGTATGAATCTCTGTATTACCATCCTTTGATGGGAAGTAAAACTCATCTTTCATCGTTATCCTCTACCTGTCCTCTAATTTTATGTAATCACGGTAAGGTGCGAGCGGCTTATATGCCGGACGGATGATCTTATCCACATTCTTAAGCTCTTCCAGTCTGTGTGCACTCCAGCCAACAATACGCGCTGCTGCAAAAATCGGAGTATACAGTGCCGGGGGAAGATCCAGCATGCTGTAAACAAGACCGCTGTAGAAATCCACATTGGCATTAACGCCCTTGTACATCTTGCGTTTTTCGCTGATGATCTCAGGTGCCATATGCTCTACCTTTTCATAAAGCGCATATTCTTCCTCGTACCCCTTCTCTGTTGCAAGCTGCTTTACGAAATTCTTGAATATATCAGCTCTCGGGTCGGATACTGAGTAAATAGCATGGCCCATACCATAAATAAGACCCTTCTGG
Organism: Faecalicatena orotica; assembly: GCF_003149245.1. Classification (GTDB taxonomy): domain Bacteria; phylum Bacillota; class Clostridia; order Lachnospirales; family Lachnospiraceae; genus Faecalicatena_A; species Faecalicatena_A orotica. Next base: position 310,582 of record NZ_QGDL01000004.1, read on the forward strand.
TCAAATGCTTTCTTATCCAGCAGGTCAGTCAGATACTGGCGAATCTGGTCATCATCTTTCCAGTCAGTCAGTCTCTGCTTCATATCATCAAACATCTGGGTTACTTTCACATTCGCACCACCGTGCTTAGGTCCTTTCAGGGACGCCATCGCCGCGGCAATCGTTGAATATGTATCTGTTCCAGAAGATGTTACAACATGGGTTGTAAACGTAGAGTTGTTACCACCGCCGTGATCCATATGGAGCACAAGGGCCATATCCAGAATTCTAGCTTCCAGTTCCGTATATTTCCGGTCCTCACGAAGCATCATCAGAATATTCTCTGCTGTGGATAACTCCGGATAAGGCGCATAAATATACAGGTCTTCACCCCTTCTGTAATTATATGCATGATATCCATAAACCATTAACATTGGAAACTGGCTGATCAGGTTCAGAGACTGACGGAGCACATTCGCTATAGAAGTATCATCCGCCTTTTCGTCGTAGGTATAAAGATTCAATATACAGCGGGAAATCATATTCATCATATCTTTGCTCGGAGCCTTCATGATCACATCCCGCACAAAATTAGGAGGAAGCATCCTACGCTCCGCAATCATTCCCTGGAACTCATCCAGCTGCTGCTTATTCGGAAGACTGCCGAATAAAAGCAGATATGCCGTCTCTTCGAATCCCGGATGCTTCGCCTCCAGAAATCCTTTTACCAGATCTTTGATATTATAACCGCGATAATAGAGATTTCCTGCACAAGGAACTTCTTTTCCATCTACGATCTTTGTCGCACACACATCTGAGATATTCGTCAGTCCTGCCAGTACACCCTTACCATTTAAATCACGCAGGCCTCTTTTTACCTCATACTTCGTGTAAAGCTCTTTTTCAATTGCATTGTTCTCCTCACATATCCGGGCTAATTCCTCAATCTTTGGAGTGTTTTCAAAAAAGATGTTGTCAATGTCTTTAGGTACTCTTGCCATAAAACCTCTCCCTTCCTCTTATCATAATCACTTGTGTCATTTCTTTATTATACTAAAAAAGCGGGTTTTATACAATGAAATGAGTATTAAATATTTATGAACTGCCTAAAAAGAAAGAAATCTCCAAAAAGGTACAGGGCATTTCTCGTTCTGGGACACCACAAAACCCAATTTGGGACGTAGCCTTTTTACACTTTACTACGTCCCAAATAATTGCTTAATGTGGCGAATTCTTCTAGTGTCAGTGCCTCCCCCCGCACGCTTGCTCCTTTCCCCAGGCTGTCTATCGCTGCCTCTACCTGTTCTTTTGTGTAATCCAGCTCCGGCGAGTTTTTTAATCCGTTTGCCAGTGTCTTTCTCCTTTGATTGAATGATGCACGTATTATTTTAAACATCAGTTTTTCATCATCGACCTGTACCGGCGGGTTCTCGTATCTCTCCAGACGGATGACCGCTGATCCCACTTTCGGCCTGGGCATGAAGCAGTTCGGGGGTACATTTGCCACGATATAGGGCTTTGCGTAATACTGAACGGCAAGGGACAGTGCGCCGTAATCCTTGGTCCCCGGTCCTACCTGCATACGCTCTGCGACTTCTTTCTGTACCATGACTGTAATGCTTTTTACAGGAACATGGTTCTCGAAAAGTCCCATGATGATGGGGGTCGTAATGTAGTACGGCAGGTTTGCAACCACCTTGATTGGCCTGCCCCCGTTTTCACGCTGGGCGAGTCCAGCTACATCAACTTTCAAGATATCCTCATTGAGCACTGTTACGTTCTCAAATCCCTCCAGTGTGTCCTCCAGTATAGGGATCAGTGCCTTATCGATCTCTACTGCTATGACCTTCCCGGCTGCCTGTGCAAGATACTGGGTCATTGTCCCGATTCCCGGTCCGATTTCCAGAACCATATCGCCTGATGTAATCTCCGCCGAGCGGATGATCTTATCCAGCACATGTGTATCTATTAAAAAATTCTGTCCGAATTTCTTCTGAAACATAAAATTATACTTCTGCAAAACTGCAATTGTGTTCTGCGGATTGCCTAATGTCGGCTCCTTCATAAGTTCCTCCCTGCTTTTAAGCATTTTATTTCTTCCTAACCAGTATAATATATTTTACCTATCCGCACAACGTAAAATATGCTTCTCAAACGGCAGCACACAATCATGCAGACAGTCAGCACTCTAACTCACTTATAAAAATTTCGTTAAAATCCTGCAGCTGGTCATACATAATTCCGTGTCCGCTGTTCTCCAGTGTAAACAGCCTGCTTCCGCAGATTGTCTCGTGCTGGATCTGTGCCAGGTCGTTTGACACCACCTCGTCCTTTGCCCCGTGGATAATTACTGTCGGAACCTTTACATAACACAGGTCATCCCGGCCGTCCTCATCCCGCAGGGAAACCGCCGTCCCGATAGTCCCGACCGCAGATGCCGACATAGCAATCTCCCAGAACCAGAGCAGAATACATTTACTCTGCGGACTCGCAAAGAGCTGGTTGCTGAACGACTCCGCGAACTTCGCCCTGTCTGTCTCTATCTGGCAGATGAGTCCGTCAACGTATTCTTTTGTCAGACCGTAAGGGAATCCCGGCCGCTGTGTCCAGCATGGCGCGGCCGCGGCAAAGAGGAACAGCTTCTTCACCCCATATCCTCTGAATAAACGCATGTATCTAAGTACAATTGCCCCGCCCATCGAGAAGCCGGCCAGATTGAAGGACCATAGGCGCAGCCGCTTCACTACCTGAAAAATATCCGTGGCCATCTGGTCATAACTGTAGCCGCACCCCGGTGCATCCGACTGGCCGAAGCCCCTTAAATCCAGTGCCACAACCCGGTAGCCCCTGCGCACCAGAAGCGGAATCTGATACTCATAAATCTTATGGGACAGCGGCCATCCGTGAACCAGCAGCACGGTCTCCTTCCCGCCGCAGTTATAATCATAAACAGCTATTTTTACCCCATCCGTAGAATTCACATAAAACATAATCTCACACATCCCGGTCATATTCTTTTTAGTATATGCCGGATCAGGTTTATGGTTCCATATGGTACAGCCGTCTCGCGTTTTCCTCTGTCGTTTTCACCACCTCCTCATAAGTCACACCCTTTAAGGAGGCAATCTCCTCCGCCACATACGTCAGATTCAGTGAAGAATTCCTTTTGCCCCTGTTCGGTACAGGCGCCAGATACGGACAGTCCGTTTCAAGTACAAGGGATTCCAACGGCGTATCCACGACCACTTCTTTTAACTTTCTGGAATTTTTAAACGTAACCACGCCTCCGATGCCAATGTAAAACCCTCTTTTCACATACTCCCTTGCCAGTTCCACCGAATAGGAAAAGCAATGGATCACTCCGTCCAGCCCCTCTGCGTGTTCCTTCATAATCTCAAACGTATCGGCGGCCGCATCTCTGCTGTGTATAATGACCGGCATTCCAAGTTCTCTTGCCAGATCAAGCTGGCGTATAAACCATGCTTTCTGAATTTCATGGCTTTCATTATCCCAGTAATAATCCAGGCCAATCTCCCCTACTGCCACAAACTTTTCTTCCTGCAAAATCCCTTTCAGACGTGAAAACTTTTCTTCATCCAATTCCCCCACATCGTCCGGATGTACACCGGCCGCCCCGTATATGAAGGGGTACTTCCCAACAAGTGTCCGGATATCCTCCCATGACGCTACATCCGAACCGACATTCACAATCGTTCCCACGCCGCCGTCATGTACAGCCCCCAGCAGTTCGTCCCTGTCCTCATGAAACTGCTCATCATCATAATGAGCATGCGTATCAAATATCATCTGTTATGCCTCCTGTATCACTTCATTCTGTCTTAATCCACACTTAACTGCGAGCATTATACCATAAATACTAAACTCGTAAAATACCTCGTTAAGTATTTAGGTATATGTCTTACTAAGCGTGATAAAACCACGCTAAGTGCGAGCATTATACCATAAATGCTAAACTCGTAAAATACCTCGTTAAGTATTTAGGCATATATCTTACTAAGCGTAATAAAAACCAAAATCCGCCCTGCACATTTATGCAGAACGGATTTTAATTTTAACACACTACAAAACGATATCATCCACCTTCTTAAAACCATCTATCGCATAGGATTCCACAGTATTTCCCGCCACAATATAAATTTTATCCCCGGAATACACGCCCCGTCCTTCGTAGGAACTGCCCAGTTCCCTGTCAAACAGACACTTGAAACCATCTTTACCATCATAGGAGAAAAGATAATAATGCGGGCCCTGCCCGTATGCAGTAAACCCGATCAGGTTCCGGTCCGTGCTGATGAGCGCTGCCTTGTAATTGTAGGATACCGCACTGGAATAAATATCTTCCAGCACATACTTCTCTACTTCCTTCACATTGGACGGATCTGATATATCAAACATGGACAGCTTCACACCATTAGTCACCGTTCCCGTTTCATCCACGTCCATTCCGATTCCGAGCAGCAGCCCGTCCCCGTAAGGATGCAGGTAATCTGAGAATCCCGGTATCTTAAGTTCTCCCAGTATCTTAGGTTTCTTCGGGTCAGACAAATCCACGGAAAACAGCGGGTCCACCTGTTTATAAGTTACAAAATACCCTGTATCCCCCATAAATCTCGCAGAATATACCATCTCGTCTTTTGCGAGCCCGTCTATCTTGCTTAGTTCCTCCAGATTCTCATCCAGAATATACAGTGCATTGCTGTCCTTCTCTGCCGTATCACTGACCGTTCCGAAAAGTACAAGAGGAGACACGCTCCTGCCGGTTGCGCTGACCGTTGTAACCAGTCTTAAATTGCCTTCATATTCATCAATACTGAAAGAATCATTCAGAGTCCCGTCAATTCTTGTCTGCCCGACTGCCTTCAGGCTGCCGTCCTTGTAGGCTACCTTTCTGATGCAGGTCTGCGTCACAATCGAGTCCTCAGAATTATAATATCCTTCACAGACATAGATATTCTCATTGCTCACATAAACAAGGCCTGCACTTCCAAAAATGGCTTTGCTGTCGACCTTTTTATCAGGGTCTTTCAGAGAAAATGAAGCCACTACTGTATACTGGCTGCCGCGTATATACTGGGGAAGCAGGATGTTGGCGCTATCTACTGCTTTCCCGTTTATTTCAGGAATATAGGAGGAAATATCATCCCTCGCCGCCTGTACATCTGCTTGAAAATTACTGAGCATATATACATAATCACCGATCACACGCATCGTATAAAAATTACCACTCTGCGTAATCATTCCGGCGGACTTCGGTTCCTTAGGATTGCTTACATCGTAAGTCTCCGCGACCGTATATTGTTTATACATTCCGCCATACCCGTTCTCACCATCTTCATACTCCGACCGCGTATAGACAACGACCAGTTTATCATCCTTCACATAAAGTTCAGAAACAAAACAGTCATCTTCCATCCTGATGGCTCCAAGATCTTCCATCTCTTCGCCCTCTATATCTACAATCTGAATCTTCTGTCCGTTCAGAATATAGAGTCGGCTGCCATCGGTCTTGACAATATCTCCTTCACCGACACCTTCCTGCCTCACATTCGTATCGGAATAGGCTGATGCCTGATCTGCCGCAGAAACACTCTTCTCCGCCGACCCGGCCGCCGTATTGGCAGAGTCTTCCATCGCGCCGTCATCTACCCTGCTCTCGGGCATGACAGAACCGGTGTTTCCGTAGCCCCCGTACAGTTTATCCTGATTCTTTTTCTCCGCCTTAATATACTTATATATCTGGTCATAATCTTCTGCCGATGCAATGGTTTTGTCCACGGATACCCCTCCGCTGTCAGCGGAAGATTTCCTGCCGGCAGAATCTGCCGTTTCCGACAGGTCCCCGTTGTTCTTTGTCAGCATTCCGTTTCCTGCAACTGCAATGCCAATCACGAGGACACAGCAGGCTGCCGCCGCACAGACGGTATAAAGTGGTTTCCATTTTTTCTTCTTCACTGTCTTTTGTTCCAGCATTTTTTCAATATTCTCAGGCTTCAGGGAATCCGGTACCTCTACCTCGTTTGTCTTCGCCTTTAATTCTTCTTCAAATTGTTCCTGTTCAAAACTCATTTATAACACCCCTTTCTACTCCAGAACCCGCCGCATCTTTTCCAGTGCACGGGTCTTCTTCGATCGGACGGTGGCCGCCTTCTGGTCCAGCATGCCGCCTATCTCATCACTCTGGTAGCCCCCGAACACAGAAAACGCCACTATCATACGTTCCTCTTCACTCAAAAGCAGAAATGCTTCCCGTACATCATGAGCTTTCGCATAATCCTTTTCTTCGTCCGGTATATCCGTCTCCAGCTCCGCTGTCTGCTTTGTATCCCGGAACTTTTTCCTGCACTGGTTGCTTAAAATCTTAAAAATCCATCCCCGGAAGGATTCCTCCTTCTTCAGGCCGCCAATGTTCTCATAGGCCGCCATGACAGCCTCACTGACTGCATCCTCAGCATCCTGAGGATGCTTTAACGTGTACAATGCAAACTTGTATAATTCCACATGGATTCTGGCATACAGCTCCGAAAATGCCTTCACATCCCCTTTTCGGGAACGCCTGATCAGTTCCAGCTCTGAGCCCTGCTCATAATCATACATCTGCACCCCTCCTCTCTCGTTTCGCGAAACCTTTACATTCATGAATGAAAACGAAACAGCATCTCATGCTTCGTTCCTGTATATAAGAGTAAAAAGCAAGTCGTTTTGTTGCACAAAAACAAAAAATATTTTTCAGGCAGAAAAGAAACGCACCGGTTACCCGATGCGTTCTTATTATCCCCTGTAATAGTTAATCAGACATCCCTTTAAGATGATCTCGCGTTCCACATCTGTCAGTTCCCCGAGATGGAAACAAATCTCCTTCAGGCCGTCACCGACCACATATGCCTTGATCGTATCCGCTTTCTCTTCCACCGCTTTTCTCACATCCGGAACGAAGATGTAATCTCCGTTGCTAAATGAAAGATGTTCATGGTCCTCATCTGTAAGGAATGGAAGCATGCCCCAGTTAATCAGGTTGGAGCGATAACGTTTCGTTGCATATTCATTTGCGATATTCGCCCAGCCCCCGAGTACCTTCTGGCAGGATGCAGCCTGCTCACGCGCAGAACCGTCTCCCGGCTTCACTGCAAAAATAGTGCTGCCGACTCCGATATTGCCTCTTCCGACTTCCGGATAAACCTCCTGGATCTTCGCCATTACCGGCTTCAACTCTTCAAGCGCATCCAGCGGGCATGTATCCGCTTCGATTGCTTTCTGTGCAGCCTGTACTTTTTTCGCACGTCCGACATAAGCCGGGTCTTTTCTGGAAAGTGCAAATTCAGCGAGCCCAAGCGGGTTGGAGCGGTAAGAGGAAGTCTCACCGGACGGGATCAGTTCGTCTGTCGTCGTAACCGGATCATGAATCTCTGATACCACCTTTAAGATCAGGTTCTCAGGCAGGGCAGCCATAGCAGGCCAGTCCTTGATATTCGGTCCGAATTTGATCTCAACACTCGGATCAGCAACACCCTTGCTGTCAAATACACGGTTCTCGTAGATACTCTTATCAAAATGATACTTCTGTCCTGTATATTCCACATCCACTGCCGTTGCAGGTGTCAGGAATCCCTTGTTCGCTGCCGTAGCCGCAATCGAACGTGCATCCATCAATGCAACAGAAGAAATCTGTCCGTTCTGGAGCTTGGAACCTTCACGGTTCGGGAAGTTTCTCGTTGAATGGCGGATGGAAAACGCATTGTTGGCCGGAGTGTCTCCCGCTCCGAAGCAGGGTCCACAGAAAGCAGTCTTCACAATCGTTCCTGCTGCCATCAGGTCAGCAACCGCGCCGTTCTTTACAAGTTCCATATAAATCGGCGTACTTGCCGGGTAAACACTGAATGTGAATTCATCGTGTCCGATATTTTTACCCTTGATAATGTCTGCCGCAGCACAGATATTTTCAAATCCGCCGCCCGCACATCCTGCAATGATTCCCTGTTCCACGTAGAACTTTCCGTTCACAATCTTATCCTGCAGAGAATAATCCACTGCCCCGTCAAGACTCACAAGTGCCTTCTTCTCAACATCATGTAAAATATCTTCGAGGTTCTCATTCAGCTCGTCAATTGTATAAACGTTACTCGGGTGGAATGGCATCGCGATCATAGGTTTGATCTCGCTCATATTTACATAAACCATTCCATCATAATAGGTAACTGCTCCCGGGTTAAGTTCTTTGTATTCTTCGCTTCTGCCGTGGATATCGTAGAACTCCTGAATCTTCTCATCTGTCCTCCAGATGGAAGAAAGACAGGTTGTCTCTGTCGTCATAACATCAATGCCAATTCTGAAATCAGCACTCAGCTTGCTGACGCCCGGTCCTACAAATTCCATTACTTTATTATTAACATAGCCGTTTCCAAATGTAGCGCCGATAATCGCAAGAGCCACATCCTGAGGGCCGACGCCCTTCATCGGTTCTCCATCAAGGTAAATACCGATCACGCCCGGCATTTTGATATCGTAAGTCTTATTCAGCAGCTGCTTCACAAGCTCCGGACCGCCTTCTCCCATAGCCATCGTTCCAAGTGCACCATAACGTGTGTGGCTGTCTGAACCAAGAATCATCTTTCCGCCGCCTGCAAGCATCTCGCGTGCAAACTGGTGGATAACTGCCTGATGAGGCGGAACATAGACGCCGCCGTACTTTTTCGCACAGGTCAGTCCAAACATGTGGTCATCCTCATTGATCGTACCACCTACCGCGCATAAACTATTATGGCAGTTCGTCAGCACGTAAGGAACCGGGAACTTCTCAAGTCCTGAAGCCCTTGCCGTCTGGATGATCCCGACAAATGTAATATCGTGGGATGTCAGCTTGTCAAATTTAATCTGAAGATGCTCCATATCCGGTGATGTGTTGTGAGCATTAAGGATTCCGTACGCAATTGTATGTTTCGCTGCCTCTTCCTTCGTGGAAGGAACCTGTACATTGCCGGTATCTTCAACGATCTCGGCTCCGTTTAACAGATAGACACCATTCTCATATAGTTTTATCATGAAATACCCTCCTAAAACTTTTCTGTGTTAAATCGTTACTGTTTATCATTTTAGCATGATAAAGGAGGGATGTAAATAAGCGACTGTGCAAAAAGGTGAGGCGTAAATTATTTTTCTAAATCCTGCCCTGTTCATCCTATGTAGGACTTAGTCTTGGATAAGTAGGGTTTACTCTTGCATATGATTCCTTCTAGCGGTATAGTTCTATCAGTTGTCCAAACCGGCGGCATAAGGAGGATAACACTATGTCAAAACTTATACCAGGGAATCATAAACATCTTACAATCGAGGACCGTCGCTATATTGAACAATCTCTAGATGAAAGCAAGTCTTTTCGTGAGATTTCCAAGTACCTTTGTAAGGACCCGTCCACCATATCCGATGAAGTCTTTAAAAATCGGGTTGCTAACACTTGGAATAAAGGCAGCTTCAACAACCCTCATAACTTTTGTGTCCATCGGTTTCGCTG
>NZ_QGDL01000005.1 GCF_003149245.1 Faecalicatena orotica
TTAAAGTTTCTAGGCGTGCTTCTTCTTCTGCCCACGCCATAACACCGTCCCTGTCGGTACCGAGACGTTTTGACAGTTCCGCCAGGGTGCCTAATTTCCGGATGGTCTTCGAAGTGCTTTTGCCCTGGGCGTTGGTATAGGATTTGGTAATATAAAAGGATTCAGAATTCTTTGATTTTGATGTAGTCACGCGCATAGTAATCACCTCAATATAAGTATACCACATATCACTAAATATTACTATATATTAAATTAAAATAGTTGACAAAAAAAGCGCCTATTTCTAGGCACTATAAGGGTTTTTCTTTTATGCAACTGTCAAACGCCCGAGTCAATACTTTCTTGTTAAAGTTTATTTACGCTTTACTGCCGTACAACATCGTGCGCTTCAACCCCGTTTACAGGCGGGTTTTCATCTGGTACAATGTTAGGTATCTTTGGTTATGATATGACAGATTATATACGGAGGGGTTGGAAGTGAAAAGATTATTACCATTTTTGAGCGGTTATAAAAAAGAGAGCGTGATTGGTCCGCTGTTCAAGCTGCTGGAAGCAACATTTGAACTGATCGTGCCTTTAATCATGGCGCAGATCATCGATGTAGGAATTAAAGAACAAAATATTCCTTATATATGGAAGATGGGGGCGGTTCTGGTTGTCTTTGGTGTACTGGGGCTTTCCTGTTCCCTGCTTGCACAGTACTTTGCAGCGAAGGCCGCGGTTGGTTTCGGGACTGGGCTGCGCCACGCATTGTTTCACCACATTGGGCAGCTCTCTTATGTTGAGATAGACAAGGCCGGGAGTTCCACGCTTGTCGTGCGAATGACCAGTGACATTAATCAGGTCCAGTCAGGGGTAAATCTGGTACTGAGGCTGTTCCTTAGGTCCCCGTTTATTGTTGTGGGGGCTATGATTATGGCTTTCACGATCGATGTGAAGGTTGCAGTGATATTTTTAATTACGGTTCCACTTTTATCTCTTGTGATTTATGGAATCATGATGCTGACGATTCCTTTGTATAAGAAGGTACAGAAAAGTCTGGATGATGTTCTGCTTTCTACACGTGAAAACCTTGCAGGGATACGTGTAATCCGTGCCTTTTGCACACAGGATCAGGAAAAAGAGGAGTTTGAGGAGAAGAGCAGTCTGCTGATGAGATTCCAGCAGCGGGTGGGGAAGATTTCAGCACTTCTGAACCCTTTGACATACGTGCTTGTTAATGTGGGAATCATTGCCGTTGTCTGGTATGGCGGAAGCGCTGTGGATACAGGAAGGATTACACAGGGGGAAGTCATCGCACTCGTAAACTACATGTCCCAGATTCTGCTGGCACTGGTAGCGCTGGCGAATCTGATCGTATCTTTCACCAAGGCCGTGGCATCGGCGGGAAGAATCAATGAAGTATTTGACCTGGAATCTGGAATCAGAGACGGCAGTGAAGATGACACATGCAGGGATTCCAATGCCCCGCGTGTAGAGGCGAAGGATGTTACATTCTATTATCAGGGAAGTAAAGAGCCGGCGCTGTCCCATATCACATTCACTGCATATGCAGGGGAAACGATAGGTATCATAGGAGGTACAGGCTGTGGAAAATCTTCGCTTGTGAATCTAATCCCCCGTTTTTATGATGCCAGCAAGGGGGAGATGCTCGTAAACGGCGTTAATGTGAAGTCGTGGAAGCTAAATGAGCTTCGTGAAAAGGTGGGGATTGTTCCCCAGAAAGCAGTACTGTTTCACGGTACAATCCGTGAAAACATGCAGATGGGAAAGGAAAATGCATCTGATGAGGAGATAAGAGAGGCACTGAAGACGGCTCAGGCACTGGAAATTGTCGAGACAAAACCGGAAGGTCTGGATACGCCTGTGAGCGAGGGCGGAAAGAATCTTTCAGGCGGGCAGAAGCAGCGGTTAACGATAGCAAGGGCACTTGTGAGGAAACCGCAGATTCTGATTCTGGATGACAGTGCATCTGCGCTGGATTTTGCAACAGATTCCAGGCTGCGGAAAGCTCTGTCCGAGGATACGACTGGGATGACCGTATTCATCGTGTCACAGCGGGCGGCCTCTATTATGTATGCCGACAGAATCCTTGTGCTGGATGACGGGGAGATCGCAGGCTGCGGCACCCATAGTGAACTGCTTGAAACATGCAGTGTATATCAGGAAATCTGCTACTCACAGCTTTCCAGAGAGGAGGTAGGTTAACATGACGGGCAGAAAAGATAAAACGACGTGGAAAATTATACGTCTGATTAAACCATACCTGCATTATCTCATACTCTCTCTTGTATTTGCAGTTATATCGGTGGCTCTTACCTTGTATGCGCCGATTTTGACAGGAAATGCGATTGACTATATTATCGGGATCGGACAGGTTGATTTTGATTCGGTTTTTTATATACTGAAAATACTGACAGCGGTTGTTTTTCTCACAAGTGCTGCACAGTGGATGATGAACCTGTGCAATAATACGATTACCTACCGTGTTGTAAAAGACGTCAGGACGCGTGCGTTTGCACAGCTTCAGGTCCTGCCTTTAAAGTATATCGACAGCCATCAGTATGGTGAGACGATCAGCCGCATCATCACGGATGTGGAGCAGTTTTCGGATGGCCTGCTGATGGGATTTACCCAGTTATTCACAGGTGTGGTCACCATTGTAGGAACACTGGTCTTCATGCTTTCGATTAATGTGAATATTTCGCTGGTAGTTATCCTCATTACGCCGTTGTCGCTGTTTGTGGCAAGTTTCATAGCGAAGAGAACCTATATGATGTTTAAAGCGCAGTCGGAGGCGAGGGCAGAGATGACTTCCCTTGTAGATGAGATGGTAGGAAACCAGAAAGTGGTTCAGGCTTTCGGATACGGCGACAAGGCGCTGGAGAGATTTGATGAGATCAACAAAAAACTGCAGGAGGTAAGTCTGAAAGCAATTTTCTTTTCCTCGATCACGAATCCGAGTACACGATTTGTCAACGGACTTGTGTATACCGGCGTCGGTATTGTAGGAGCATTTACCGCGATGGGCGGGGCGATTTCAGTCGGACAGCTTTCCTGTTTCCTGAGCTATGCAAATCAGTATACAAAGCCCTTCAATGAAATCTCAAGTGTGGTAACAGAGCTGCAGAATGCCTTTGCATGCGCAAAGCGTGTATTTGATTTTATCGAGGAGACACCGGAAATTCCGGATGCAGGAGATGCCGAAATTATGGAGCAGGCAGACGGGAGCCTGAGGCTTGAAGATGTGTCCTTTTCCTATAAGAAAGATGTCACGCTTCTGGAACATCTGAAACTGGATGTAAAACCGGGACAGAAGATCGCAATCGTCGGTCCGACCGGATGCGGGAAGACGACGCTGATTAACCTGCTTATGCGTTTTTATGATGTAGACGCCGGCCAGATCATCTTAAGCGGACATGATATCCGCGAGGTGACCCGCGACAGCCTGCGGGCAAATTACGGTATGGTACTTCAGGATACATGGTTGAAATCAGGTACTGTAGCGGAAAATATCGCCTACGGGCGGCCGGATACGCCGAGGGAGGATATCATAGCAGCGGCAAAGGCGGCGCATGCCCACAGTTTTATAAAGAGAATGAAAGACGGATATGATACGGAGATACAGGAAGAGGGGGGAAATCTGTCCCAGGGGCAGAAGCAGCTTCTCTGTATTGCAAGAGTCATGCTGAACCTGCCGCCAATGCTGATTCTGGATGAGGCTACATCATCGATCGATACGAGAACAGAGATCAAGGTGCAGGAGGCTTTCCAGAGGATGATGGAAGGCAGAACAAGCTTCATCGTGGCACACAGACTTTCAACGATCAGGACGGCCGATGTGATTCTTGTCATGAAGGATGGTAATATCATTGAGCAGGGAAGCCATGAAGAACTGTTGGAAAAAGGTGGATTCTACCAGCGGTTGTATGAAAGCCAGTTTGCACATTAAGACCCAGACTCTTTCCGTTCACAGAAAAAACACATTTCTGCTACATGGATGTCAAAAATTTTTCATACAATTATGCTGACTCATGGAGAAAAGCAGGTATGCTGGTAGATATCCGGAAATAAGGGGCAGAAAGGATGGTCTAATGAAAAAAAGATGGGTACGTATGATTCTGGGTATAACGATACTGTCGTTTGCATTCACAGGGTGCAGCCGTCAGGGGACGAGTGATGAAATTACTGTTTACGGACAGGTTGCGAAGATCGAGGGAGAACACATTACAATCGCACTGGCACAAAGGAAAGATTCAAGCTCCGAAATTCCGGAGGAAGACTACAGCAATGTGATATTGACAGGAGAAGAACAGGTTATCACTGTTTCTGATAAGACAGAAGTACAGGAGTCCGAAGTATCTTCCGGAAAACAAGAGGAAACAGAAGCTGGGTCCATTGATGACATTGAGACAGGGGATATCATTGTGGCAATACTGGAAGGGGCAGATGCGAAGACAGTTACGATTCTGCCGGATGCCTCAAGCATTGAGAAACAGGACAGTGCAGATCAGGCAGAGACGGATGGAACTGCCAAGGGCATCATTGAACTGTCAGCGGTCCTTCAGGTAGATGGCAAAAGCGACACTTCCGATAAAGAATCACTGGGGTCAAGTAAAGAGAATGAAAGTGTTGTACTGGTAAAGAACAGTGGGACTTTGAATATGACAAATGCTAAGCTGACAAAGGCCGGAGATACAACAAGTGTGGATGAAAGTAGTTTTTATGGTGTAAATGCGGTTTTTGTAACGACCGCAGGAAGCGAATCCAGCATCGGCAAAAGTGAGATAACATCATCATCTGAAGGTTCCGGGGGGATTTTTTCTTCGGGGAAAGATGCATTAGTCCATGTCAGTGATGTGAAGATAGAGACGTCAGGGGGATCTTCAAAAGGTCTGACAGCGACATACGGCGGCACGATAGAGGCGGCTGACGTCGATATAACGACCAGCGGAGACCAGAGTCCGCCGATAGCAGCCGGAAAAGGCGGCGGAACAGTAAGTGTAACAGGCGGTAATATTTCTGCTTCCGGACAGGGGAGTCCCTGTATTTATTCGGAAGGGAAGATTGCATTGGAAGACCTGACCGGTAATTCTGAAACAGGACCGATTATCGTGGTTGATGGGAAGAATTCCGTGAGCCTGAACAAATGTGATTTTACAGGAGTCGGGAAACAGGGGATCATGCTGTATCAGAGTACTGAAGGGGATTCCAAAGAAGACCCGGCAAAACTGAAAGTAACCGATTCCAGGCTGACATCGACAGGGCAGGGACCCATGTTCTATATTACCAATACGAAGGCTGAAGCGGTTCTTATAAACACAGAATTGATATATCAGGGGAAAATACTTATTAACGCTGCCGGCAATGATACGAATAGCTGGGGGACGGCAGGAAAGAACGGGGGCGATATTACACTGACAGGAATTGCACAGAAGCTGCAGGGTGATATCATCTGTGATGAAATAAGCAGGGTGACAATAAATCTCACGGAACAGTCAACATTAAAGGGCACTGTAAATGGGGAAAACAAGGGACAGAATGTGGATATTTCTCTGGATAAAGACTCTAAATGGGAATTAACCGGGGATTCCTATGTAAATGTTATTAAGAATGATGATTCAAAATGCAGTAATATTCAGTCCAATGGACACTCTATTTACTACGACAGCTCAAATGCCGGAAACAGCTGGCTGAATAAAAAAACGATTACATTAAGCGGGGGTGGAAAACTCCTTCCGTGGTAATACTGGCACTATAATGCATAGGAAAAGGCTCTATTGAATACGCACAACCCGGATATTCCGGGCGTCACTGTATTCGATAGAACCTTTTTAACGTATAAGAAAGCAGCATCTGTTACAGAAATATGCTGAAGACTACTTCTTCGGAGTCATAGCCTCATGCTCCTGCCGGATTTCTGCAAAACATTCCTGTGCCGTCCATAACTGGTTCGTAGGAGTAAGCACTGCCTTGTAGGGGAGAGGGCCCGCCCCGCTCTTTTTTAGGGCTGCAAGTGCCTGATTCAGCCTGTTGTCATCGAAAAAGGCAAAGACAATCATCGTATCCGGCAGATCGTCCCCGTTATAGGCCCCTTCTTTGGGAACCGCGTCTTTCACACCCGCCAGTACGCCGAGCGGCTGATTGTACTCTTCCGTCTTTACTTTCTTTAGACGCACGTGTAGAGGGAATAATGCCATCTCTATTTTCAAAAGCTTCTCTTTATCTGATACGTGAAATAATAATATAGTTTCTTTCATAGTGTAAAATCCTCCTGAACTCTCAAAAATCTAATGTAGCTTACAAGCTATTCTAATATATGTTTTACTTTATCTATACTAATATTACAAAGGGCGGCAATTTCTTCCGGTGATTTACCTTGCATGAAAAGTTTGAAGATCTGGCGGGTACGGCGTTCCCCTTCCTGTTCCCCCAACTCTTTGCCCCTGCACATCCCAATTTCTTCTCCAGCCTTACGTCCGATTTCCTCGCCGGCTTTGCGTCCAATCTCTTCACCGGCTTTGCGTCCGATTTCCTCCCCAGCTTTGCGTCCAATCGCCTCCCCAGCTTTGCGTCCGATTTCCTCGCCGGCTTTGCGCCCAATCTCCTCGCCGGCTTTCAGCCCTCTCTTTTCAGCGCTTTTTATCTGGGTATTATAATCTTTCAATGCCTTTTCACGGGCCTCATATTCCAGCCGCTTTTTATCATCCGCACTCAGTTGGAGCAGTGTATTGTATGCTTCATCGAGATATTCGTTTGTCTTAGCCATAGTCTGAAACTCCTCTCTGTTTTTACCACTGAAGAACCTCATCCATGCAAGAACATCCTCGCCAGTCTTTACTTCAGGGGGCAGTTTTTTCAGTTCCAGTATCTGAAGCTCCATTTTATCCGAATAAAGATCATAGGTGCTGTCATCCCGGAAATGAATCCTGCGGTAACATTCTTTGTCATTGGGAAAATGGATGAAATCTAAAATACTTACATGGATACATTTCTGCAGTTTTTCATAGGATTCACCCTTGCGGATCTGGCTGTCAAACATCTTACTGAGGTAGAACATGGCGCGTTCATCCCAGTATTCAAAGTATTTGACCTGCATTTCCATATTCATCTGCGTCCCGTCCTTAAGTAATACACGTACATCCATGATTCCCAGCTTATCATCAGCCGAGTCTCTCGGAAGCAGCGTGGGGAGAAGAATCGTATCCTCGACTTCATCCGGCGACAGGTTCAGCAATGCTGAAATGAAGCCCTTCCTGACTTTGGGGTTCTGCATCAGTTCCTTGAAACAAAAGTCTACAGTGGGTAACATAATAAAGTTGCTTTTGGTCATAAAATGAAATCTCCTTTCCTGTGCAGAAAACAGATAATACACATGTAAGGAGTTCTTCTGACTTATTATTATCATATCACGAAATGCAGATATGTAAAAGACAGGAATCTCTTCAATATGTAGTACTCAGATTTTGTTTTCTGCGGTTCTAATAAGTAATTAATTGGGTAAACCGGCGAACTGCCGATTGAAAAATGAAAGGTGAATACCTTTCGAAGTTTCTGATAGAACTATATCATGAGATAAGAAAAAGAGCAATTAGGCATTTTGACGAAATTGGAAGACACAGAAAATCCGATGCTGTAGTTTGACGATATAACATCGGATTTATTCGTTTACAAGTAGTGGGGGGCAACAAAAATTGTCCCTAATTTTTTTAAATTTTACAGGGCAAAGAGGTTGAAAATTAATAATGTAAAACAAACTTTACAAAAAATGTAAAACACACTTGACATTTAATGTAAAGCAAACTATACTTTATTCAGAAAGACAAATACGGAAACATGATTTTAGGCTTTCATAATCCATAAAGTAGCAGAAAGGAGAAGTTCCAATGAGAAGAGATTTACGTAAGGAAGTAAAAATAGGATTATTGGTGTGTGCAGGAACGTTAACGATGGAACAGTTTTTTGCTGTGCCTGAGTTTATTAAATGCGTGATGTTAGGAATTGGCATATGCTTTGAACTAATAGGGCTGCTGTCGGAAGAAAAGTACCAGAGACTGAAAGCAAAGAAGAAAGAGCTTTTCAGATTCAGGCAGGGTGCAGACAAGAATCATGATAAAACATAAGAAAGCGGGGAAGCGTATTGATTAACCGGATTCAGGAATTAAGGAAAGCGCGGAAGATTACGCAGAATGAGCTGGCAGATGCGGTTGAAGTGACAAGGCAGACCATTATATCGCTGGAAAACGGCAAGTATAATGCATCGTTGATTTTAGCCCATAAGATCGCACAGTATTTTGAAATGAGTATAGAGGAGATTTTTATATTTAATCTGGAGGAGGAGAACATATGATAGTGAAAACATTATTAAAAGGTGCAAAGACCGATGAGGAGTACAGGAACAAGTTGAAGAGCAGATGTAAGGCCGATATCCTGCTTTGTTTTGCGGGGGCTGCAGCCATAATTGCGGCGCTGTTTGCAATGATGCGTATGGAAACCATGCATGCAGGATTTGTATGCGGATTATTTTCAGGAACCGGGGCAGTTATCATTGTCATGGGAATTAAGGAGTATATAAAAGCAAAGAAACTTCTGCGTGATGAAAAACGTCTGAGGGCGGAACGGCTGAAAGAGTCCGATGAAAGGAACAGCCTGATCATGCAGAAGACGATGTACCTGACAGGATATATTATGCTTGGTCTCTGTTATGTGACAATGCTGATATCCGTGTTCTTCAATATGATGGTATTCTGGTGCATATGGGCCGTGACAATATTGTACTGCCTGCTTCTGGCTGTTATCAAAAAGTACTATGAGAAGAACCTGTAATTCCGGGTTTCTGATTTCAGGAAAGCAGACTGAGAAATTAAATATAAAAACCCAATAAAAAACAGGGATAAAACTGGTAAAATATTTTGGTTGACAAATAGATAACAAAGACTTATATTTGTATTAACACAATAATACAGATATGAGGAGGGGAGATTATGATTGAAATCAAAGGCATGACCAAGATTTATAAGCTGAACAAAAAGCAGATGAAGGAATCCAAGACGACGAATCCGGTCAAGACTGCTGTTAATAACCTGAGCCTGACTGCAAAGCCGGGAGAGATATATGGACTTTTAGGACCAAACGGGGCGGGAAAGACGACGACACTGCGCTGCATCTCTACGATTATCAAGCCCACAAAAGGAGAGATATTCGTTGCAGGGCACGAGGTACAGAAGGAGCCGGAAAAAGTAAGGGAGAAGATCGGTTTCCTGACCGGTGATATCAAGCTGGACCCGCAGTTTTCCGTTGACTATATGTTTGACTTCTTCGGAAGACTGCATAATATACCGGAAGACAGGTTAAAGTCCCGGAAAGAAGAACTTTTTACTTATTTCGGGATCAAGGATTTTTCACATAAGAAGATCAAAGAGCTGTCAACAGGTATGGCACAGAAGGCGGCTATCGCAGTCTGCCTTGTGCACGACCCGGAGATTGTGATATTTGATGAGCCGACCAATGGGCTGGATGTTATCACGGCCAGAAGCGTGACGGATTATCTGAAAAAGCTGCGGGATGACGGCAAGCTTGTCATCATCTCCACACATGTGATGTCCGAGGCTGAGAAGATCTGTGACAGGATCGGGATTATCATTGACGGATGTAAAGTTGCTGAGGGGAATCTGGAGCAGATCCTCCACGATACGAATACAGAGGATCTCGAAGATGCTTTCTTTGAACTCTACAGAGACATAAAAGGGGGGAAGTAAGATGAGTGGAATCAGTCAGATATGCCGGAAAGAACTGGCCAGAGTATTTAAAGATAAGAAGATGATTTTTTCCGTTTTCCTGCTTCCTGTCCTTATCATGGTCGGGATCATGACACTGGTCAGCAGTCTGAGCACGAGTGCACAGAATGATGTGGAAGCGCATAATTCTATTGTATATGTCCAGAATGCCCCGGACGGATTTGAAGACTTTTTAAGATCATCAGATAAAGAATGTGAGATTATCCAGATGAGCGACCGTGCAGGCACGGAAGATATGATCAGAGACGGGAATGCAGACCTGCTGATAGAATTTCCGGAAGGTTTCATGGACGCGGTTACGGAGTATAAGGCCGGTGATTCTGTCCCTCAGATCAAGACCTATTATAACCCGTCGGAAGATTATTCACGTGCGGCATATGATGCGATTTCATCAGGCGTGCTGGAAAATTACAGGGAGACACTTCTGGCAGACCGCGTGGAAGACATGGCGGGGCTGACCGTATTTACGGTGAATTCTGACAATCCGGATATGGTCATTCAGGATGAAGAAAAGGCCGGCGGGAAGATACTCGGTATGATGCTGCCTTACTTTATAACGATCCTGTTATTTGCTGGTGCGATGGGGATCGGGACGGATATGGTAGCCGGTGAGAAGGAGCGTGGTACAATGGCAAGCCTTCTCGTGTCTCCGATAAAAAGAAGCTCGATCGTATTAGGAAAAGTATTCTCACTCATGATTATTTCCGGTGTCTCTTCGGTTGTCTATGTGGGGGCTATGGTAGCCTTTATGCCACAGATGATGGGCGGCATGGGAGGTTCGGATTTAGGCGTGAACCTGTCGCTGAACCCGGCACAGATAGGAATGCTGGCGGCGCTTTTAATTGCAATTGCGTTTATGTATTCCGCGATCATCGTTCTGGTATCTGTATTTGCCAAGACTGTAAAGGAAGCGAACTCCTATATCATGCCAGTGTATATGCTCGTACTTGTACTCGGAATCACAACAATGTTTACAACAAAGACCCCACAGGAATGGCTTTATGCCGTACCGATCTATAACACATCACTGACGCTGCAGGGAATCCTGACACAGGAGGTCACCATGATGCAGTATGGACTGACACTGGGAGTAACACTGGTTCTCGGAGCGGTACTGATCGGTGTAATCGCGAAGGCATTTGAGAGCGAGAAAGTGATGTCAATTTAACCATTACACAGTATCACCGATTCTGAATGCCTGCATATAGTAACAGTAAGAATAACTGCTGTTGCTGTATGCGGGCATTTTTTGTGTTATCAGAAAATGGGTCCGTATGAAGCAGGCTGACTGTTCAGGATGGGAAACTATGAGATTATGTGAACTGCGGGAAAAGGAAGTAATCAACGTATGTGACTGTAAGAGGCTGGGGTGTGTCGTAGACATAGACATCGATGTCAAAGAAGGCAGGGTTGAGGCGATCATAATTCCGGGCCCCGGGAAGATATGCGGGTTTCTGGGGACAGACTGCGAATATGTGATTCCGTGGCGCTGTATTAAGAAGATTGGTCCGGATATTATATTAGTAGAAATACAGGAGGAAAAGTTTCTTCAGAAGCTGTAAAGACCCGCCCCGGAAAAGGGCAAAAAAGCCCGTAAATACGCGAAACATCATCTGGACACAGTAAAGGATATTGTGTATAATGAGGACAGAATTGGTAGGAAAGGCGGAATATATTATGAAATGTCCTTATTGTGGCCACCCCGATACGAGAGTTATTGATTCAAGACCGGCGGAAGAGAACAATTCCATTCGCAGAAGGCGTTCCTGCGATGTGTGCGGAAAGCGTTTTACAACTTATGAAAAAATTGAGACTATTCCGCTGATCGTGATCAAGAAAGATAACAACAGGGAACAGTATGACCGTGCCAAGATAGAACAGGGTGTTTTAAGTGCTTGTTATAAACGTCCGGTTCCTGCATCTGAGATCCAGAAGACGATAGATGAAATTGAACTGGAGATTTTTAACAGGGAAGAGAAAGAGATTCCGAGCAGCAAGATCGGCGAGATCGTGATGGACAAGCTGATGGCTCTGGACCCTGTAGCTTATGTTCGTTTTGCATCCGTTTACAGGGAATTTAAGGATGTGAATACATTTATGTCAGAGCTGAAGCAGTTCCTTGAATAAGTGATGGATATCATCTGTTTTGACAGGAAGAAAAGCACGTCTGCGGACGTGCTTTTCCATATATAAGGGGGAAACATGATTCGTATTGCAATCGTAGAGGATGATAAAGCTTTTATGAACAGGATCAAAAAGTATATAGACACTTATGTCATGGAAAACGATGTCGAAATCGATGTTTCTTGTTTTTCTGATGGAAGTGAACTGGTTTCAGACTATGAGCCGGTGTATGATATTCTGTTAATGGATATTGAAATGCCGAGAATGAACGGAATGGACGCGGCAAAGGTGGTGCGCAGGACAGATGACCGGGTCATTATAATTTTTATAACGAATATGGCACAGTATGCGATCAACGGGTATGAGGTCGGGGCTCTGGATTATGTACTCAAGCCAGTCAAATATTTCCCGTTTTCCATGAAGCTGACGAAGGCGATTTCATCTATCAGGGAATCGGAGGCGGTAAGCCTGCTTGTTCCTTATGAGACGGGAGTCCGGAAGGTAATGTCTGATGATATTATCTATGCTGAGATAAGAGACCACTGGCTTCATATTATTACAAAGAGTCAGGAGTATAAAATGCTGGGGACTTTGAAAGAATTTGCAAACAAATTTGAGGAAAAGCATTTCACATGTTGTAACCACTGCTTTTGTATCAATCTGAAATATGTAACGTCACTTGAGAAAGAAACAGTTGAACTGGATGGCAGGTATGAGCTGAAGGTGAGCAGATCGCGCAAAAAGCAGTTAAAGCAGGCACTTTTAGATTATTACAAGGGAGGGCTGAGATAATGGGAGAGACAATTGCAGACTTGATATTACGGAGTTTTTTTACGATTAATATGCTTCCGATTGTTTTGCTGTTTTCAGCCGGTTTAAAGAAAAGGGACAGGTTCCCGTACCGACTGGCCGGAGGGATTATATTCTGTCTGTTCTGTGCCAGTCTGTTCACCCACGGATTTTTAACGTATATTGTTGAATTCTGTGCAATGACAGTATTTTGCTTCCTCCTGTATGATATAACGGTAAAAGAATCTGTTTATTGTCTTGCGTGCGCATACATAACACAGCACATTTCTTACGGCCTGTACCAGATACTGTT
Source organism: Faecalicatena orotica (assembly GCF_003149245.1). GTDB lineage: Bacteria > Bacillota > Clostridia > Lachnospirales > Lachnospiraceae > Faecalicatena_A > Faecalicatena_A orotica. The sequence continues at coordinate 13,024 of NZ_QGDL01000005.1, forward strand.
CCGCCCGGATGGAAACCAGCCGGTTTATTCTATCGGCTATATACTGGTTTCCATAGCCGTACTTGCGGCAGTTTATTATTTGGTCGTGAGAAAGCTGCCAGAAAACGGCAGGTTTAATATTGACCTTAAATTTTCGATGTTTTCACTCTGTATTATATTACTGCTTGTACTGGTACTCAGTATTGTGGCGGATAATATTTATGCTGGGGACAGAAGCAGCATGTACTACGTTTGTATGGCATATGATCTGATCTGCTGTGTCTTTGTTTTATGGGAACAGGTTGATTATAAGAAAAAGCTGAAAAAACAGAGAGAACAGGATATGGAAAAGCAGATCTGGATGAAACAAAAGGAATTGTACAAGCTCAGGAAAGATGACATGGAGACGATCAATATGATCTGCCATGACCTGAAGAAGCATCTGGAGTCCCTTAAACTGTTTGCGAATGAAGAGGAGCGGCAGACATATTTCAATGAAGTCAGCAAAACAATACAGTCCTATGATTCCCAACTGGAGACCGGCAGCAAGGTGCTGGACATTCTGCTCTCGCAAAAGAATCTGATCTGTATGAAGAATGGTATTGACCTGACTTGTGTGGCAGATGGGAAAAAGATGGATTTCATTCATGCGGTAGATCTTTATACAATCCTTGGAAATGCGATAGACAATGCTATTGAAAGTGTACTTATGGTTTCTGATCCGGAAAAGAAGATAATTTCGGTTTCAGTGTGGACAAAAGGAAAACTTCTGCTTATGCAGGTGGAAAACTATTTTGAAAATGAGGACCTTATTTTTGAAAATGGTCTGCCGCTGACGACGAAGAAGGAGAGTGAAGGGCATGGATTCGGGCTGAAAAGTATCAGAAACAGCGTGGAAAAATATGATGGCTGTATGGATGTGGGGATACAAAACAATACATTTAGGCTGATGATTGTAGTTCCGATTCCGTAAGAAAGAAAAAAATGCAAAGTACGAAATGGAAATGACCTGTTACGAAATATCTGTGGATATTTTGTGAATTCATGATATATTTTACAAAAATAATGATGTGCACGGAATTATTTTATTCCCGCGGGCAGCGATTCGGGCAGACAGATTTGCATGTCCGGCTGGCGGCAGCAGCGGGAGTCGGGTTCCCTGCAGTTTGATGCAGTGTATCTGGCGCGATCATATATCATGGAGGAAAGGGAATGAAAATTAAGAAAGAACTGACACGAGGTTTAGGTGCAGTCTCGGCGTTCATGCTAGTTGCGGTGAACCTGGGCGCACCAGTTGCGGATTCGTATGAAGGCAGGATCAATACGGTTCTTGGAATTAACACAACGAAAATTGTATCTGATGATACAAAGGAAGAGGATACAGCATATTATAAGAGCGATTATGGAACAGATATTTATGATACAGACAAGCTTCAGGAACTGGAAGACGACTGTGCCGATGAGGCAGTGCTTGAACAGGAGGAAGGATCCGTACTTTTAAAAAATGATAATAATGCGCTTCCACTCTCAGAGGGCAGCAGCATCACATTATTCGGGCAGAATTCTATAGAAAGTGCCCAGAAGTCCGAGTCGGCCGGCGGGTTTGGAGCGGCGGCACCTGTCAGCGGGCCGTTTTACAGCTATCATTCAACAAGTGGGTCCACACAGGAACTGGTAACGTATTTATCTGCCATGCAGTCGGCGTATAATGTAAACGAAACAATGGTGAAAGCATACCAGAACAGTGGTTATACGCGCCTGAAGGATGCACAGAATCCGGAAATCGGAGAGGCACCGAAGGAATTATACACTGAAGATCTGAAAAACAGCTGGAAAAATGAATATAATGATGCGGCAGTAGTCATGCTGACGAGGCAGGGAAGTGAAGACTGTGACCTTGTGCTGGAGGACTCAGAGGGGATCAGCCAGCTCGCACTGCATCAGGATGAGCGTGATCTTCTGGAAATGCTTAAGGAAGAGAAAGCAAACGGAACATTTAAGAAGATTATTCTTCTTGTAAACTCGAACTGGGCGATGGAACTTGGGGAGCTTGACGATTATGATGTGGATGCATGTCTCTGGATCGGGTCTCCCGGTGCAGTTGGTTTTACCGGCGTTGTAAACGTGCTGAAGGGTGATGTCAGCCCGTCCGGAAAACTGGTGGATACTTATGCGAAAAACTCCCTGTCAGCACCGGCAGTTACCTATGCGCAGGCTAAAAACACACCACAGTGGGAAAATCTGGATGAAGTTCTGGAATTCTGTTCAGATACGGACAAATATGTTTCTAATTATCTGATCTATTCCGAGGGTATTTATGTGGGATATAAATATTATGAGACAAGATACGAGGATACAGTGCTTGGCAGCGGGAATGCTACGGGTGCCGCCGGTTCTTCGACAAATGCAGCGTGGGATTATAACAACGAAATTGCCTATCCGTTTGGATATGGATTGTCTTACACATCCTTCACACAGCAGGTAGATGGTGTAGAGTACCATGAAGAGACAGACAGCTATACAGTAAAGGTGACGGTAACAAATGAAGGAGATAAGGCAGGAAAATCTGTTGTCCAGGTTTATGCGCAGACTCCTTATGGTGATTACGAGAAAGAAAATGCAGTTGAAAAGTCTGCCATTCAGGTGGCCGGTTTTGAGAAGACTGGTATGCTGGAACCGGGCGCATCCGAGACTGTAGAGGTTGATGTGGAAAAATATCTGCTGGCCAGCTATGATTATACGAATGCAAAGGGATATATCCTGAGTGAAGGAGATTATTATCTTGCAATCGGTGATGACGCGCATGATGCATTAAATAATATTCTGGCGGCAAAAGGTGCGCAAGGAATGACAGACGTACTTGGCAGCCCGGCCGAAGGAGATGCGGACAAGGCATACACTTGGAAGGAAGAGAAACTGGATACAGAAACATATAGACAGTCACGTTATTCTGACGAGACGGTGACAAATCAGTTTGACGATGCCGACCTGAATAATCTAGAAACAGATACAGTTGATTACCTTTCCAGAAGTGACTGGGAGGGCACATATCCGGTTACACAGGTTTCTGTAACGGCGACAGAGGATATGATGAAAACTCTCGACGGCGAGCTGTACGAACAGCCAGAGGATTCTCCGTCCGTCGATGATTTTACACAGGGAAAAGATGCTGGCCTCTCCTTTGTAAGCATGAAAGATGTGGAGTTTGACGATGAGGAAACATGGAATACATTTTTAGACCAGCTGACGGCAGAGGAAATGTGTTCAATCCTTCCGGACCAGAATGGTTCTTCTATGATCGAAAGCGTAAATATGCCGGCCACATACAGAGGGGATGACATGGACTGTCTGGAGCAGGTGAAATTTAAGGCAACTGAAAAGTCTGGTATCGTATGGCCTTCAACGGTGGTCATGACCTCAACATGGAACAAGGATGAGATGGCAAGGCGCAGTGCCCTGACAGCAAACGAGGCTTACTTCATGGGCTGTACCGAGATCTGGTCAGGGGGGCCGAATATTCACAGGACACCATTTAACGGACGTGCATCCGCGTACTATTCAGAAGACGGTAATATGGGATATATCGTCGGAGCCATTGTCGGGGAAAATGTCCAAAAATACGGTATTATTCTGGGGCTCAAACACATGGTTGTCAACGATCAGGAGGCAAACAGGGAGAGTGTGGCGACCTTTACAAATGAACAGGCTTTAAGAGAGCAGTATCTCAGGGCATTTGAAGGCGCTTATACGAAAGGCGGCGCCCTGGGGACAATGACAGCGTTTAACCGTATCGGATGTACCTACTGTGGAAGCTCTGCGCCTCTTCTGACACAGGTGCTGCGCGGTGAATGGGGCTTTAAAGGGCATGTGACAACAGATGCGGTTGTTGCAATGGATTATAAGACGCATTATACGTCGAATATCACAGCAGGCGTCGACTATTTCTGCTGGGATATGGCTGGATTCGGAGCATCAGAGGAGTCGGCGGCATCCAACCTCAGTAAAGACAAAGTATTAAAGGCAATTGAAGATGGCGATGGTTATATGCTGGAAGCATTGCGTAATGCAACAAAGCATACCGTCTATGCCCAGTCCAGATCCATTCTGATCAACGGACTTGACAGCAATGCAAAAGTAGAACACATTACACCGTGGTGGCAGACTGCTCTGAAAGCACTGAATGTTGTATTCATCCTGCTGACAGCATTGTTTATCGGACTATACTATCTGGAGGCATTTGTCTGGAGTAAAAAAGAACTGGGAGGGAAGCAGTCATGAAAGGATTATTAGTACAAAAAAGAATCAGCGGCCTGATCAATCTTGTGAATGCAGTATTTACTTTCATTATTATGATCGCTTATGCGGTTCTGTCAAATAAAGCAGGAGAATTCAATAAGAATGTAGTGATATATCTGCTGCTTGCTGTAATATGCTGTGCTGTATATTTCAGCGTTGATCATAAGTTTCTGGATATCGCAAATCTGGTCGCTGTTGTATTCCTTACGATGGGAATAGGGACATTTGCAATCGGCAGTATTAATACATTTGCCGACGCGCTGAATGGTATCTCCATGTTTGGATCATCCGGAGATATCGGGTATATTGTCGTTCTTCTGATTCTGCTTGCAGTGGCCCTGCTGGCTGAGATTGTATCCTGCTTTATGAGCAGGGAGCCGAAAGTCCCATTAGTAAAATTAACAGATAAAGTATCTGATTAAGAAGAGAAGTAAAGCCATACTGACATTGTACCGCTTCTGCATGGTACGGTGACAGTATGGCTTCATTTTTGTGGTAAAGGAGCAGCTTATAAAAGGTCTACAAGCTTTGCGGCCGCATCCTGCAGCATCTGATAAAAGGCTTCCTCGTCGGATGTGCTCTTTTGTTTTCCATTCTCTATGATCCGGATCAGCTCTTTGAGATCTTCATTATCCGGGTCTTCCTCCTGCATCAGTCCGCACAGCCTCTGGGACGCCTCTATCATTCTGAGAGGGCCATAGATATGCGGTTCGTTTTCTAAGCCGGCGGCACTGGTTATCATATAAATTAAAAGTTCCATATATGCTTCTTTGTTATTCATGTTTTTCCTCCCATCGGTTAAAAATCAGGACATCCTCCAGAGATTTCCGTCTGGACTCTCTGGGTTCTCCGTCCGGCCAGCCTATGGACATAAGCATTTCAATGCGGTAGGTATCGGGCAGATTCAGAAGCTTCCTGACAGCTGCGTCGTTATAAGATTTGACAGCACAGGTCCCGAGGCCTTCTTCAAGCGCGGCAAGCATAATGTTTTCGGCAGCCATAGAGGCATCCATCATGCAGCCGTAGATTTCAGAATTGCGTGAACCATGTTTCAGGGCATAGTCCATATCCGAACAAATGACCAGAATGACAGGCGGTTTGCCGCTCAAACCGGGACTAAACAGATCGACTTTACTTACTAGTTCGGGAAGCGTGACAAAGATAAACTTCCATGCCTGGAGATTACTGGCGCTCGGGGCGGACCGGCCGGCATCTGCAAGCTTCAGGAGGAGTTCCGTGGGTACGGGCTTATCCTGAAATTTTCGTATACTTCTGCGGGACTGGATTGCTTCGGTAACATTCATAGATTCATACCTCTCTTTCGTGGAGTATCATTCACTAAACATTTCCGGTACAGGCATATATTTTCCCCGGATATTTACGGGGATCGCGGATAAAATTATTATATCTCATCTAATAAAATGTGTCACATACTTTTGAAAACACAGTTTAGTGTTGTAGGACAGATTTGTATTTATTTTCAAAAAAATATTGACATTCGGAGATGAAAATTTCATAATAAAATCAACTGAACTTTACGAGAATAAAGTATAGAATGAAGTATAGACTTTAGTCTAGTAAAGCTCGCGGAACCGTTGAAATTACAAAGGATAAGAAAGGAGAAAACGAATTGAATATTGTAACGTTAGGACTACGCGTGGCTATCATAGGATATGCCCTCATATTTGCGGTAGTATTTATCAGAGACTGTCTGAACCATAAGGAGGATTTTAAGGGGCGGAGACATGTTACCCTGTTTATCATCGGGGCGGTTACCAATTTTTTCGATACACTGGGAATCGGAAGCTTTGCGACAACACAGGCGGCCTTTAAACTGACAAAATCAAGTTCGGATAAGATTATGCCGGGAACTCTGAACGTTGGGGACTGTATTCCGGTCATGACGGAGTTTCTTCTGTTTCTCGGACTGGTAGAGGTGGCTCCACTGACACTGATCTCTATGATTGTGGGGGCGATTATAGGTTCACTTATTGGGGCAAATGTTGTATCCAAATGGTCCGTTAAGGTCGTAAGATATGCTTTGGGAGGCGCACTGGTATTTCTGGCAGTCATGATGGGCTGCAGGCTGATGGAGATCGGCCCGTTCGGTACAGCCGGGATGGCAACAGGACTTGCAGGGTGGAAACTTGCCGTGGCTGTCGGTGTAAATTTTTTGCTGGGTGCGCTAATGACTATAGGTGTCGGGCTGTACACCCCATGCATCGCTCTTTGCAGCGCACTGGGACTGAATGTAAAGATCGCCTTTCCGGTTATGTTCGGTTCTTGTGCCTTCCTGATGCCTTCCTGCGGATTTGCATTTATTAAAAAAGGAACTTATGACAGGGCTGCGGCTGCATGGCTGACAATCGGCGGGGCAGTAGGGATTTTTATTGCATTTTGCATCGTACGATCGCTTCCGCTGGAAATACTGACATGGATTATTATAGTAGTAATGCTGTATACTGCTGTCATGTTTTTTAAAGATGCAAGGAAAAATGCCGAGTAGGAATGGGATTCATTTTTGATAAATACTTGCCAAACGGTGCCAAATCCTATACAATGAAGTCGACAATTTAATAATGAAGGTTATTTGAAGAAGGAGACAGACATGAAAAGAAGAACAATGAGTATTCTTGTAATGCTTACGATGGCTGTAACTATTGCACTGAGCGGATGTTCAGGTGATAAGGGAGAGCAGAAGTCAACGACGGAGAATAAACTTTCAGGAAACCCAGTCGAGGGCGGAAGTATCAAGGTAGGTATTTCCCAGGATTTGGACAGTCTTGACCCACACAAAGCAGTTGCGGCAGGAACAAAAGAGGTTTTATTTAACATTTATGAAGGCCTAGTAAAGCCGGATAAAGATGGTAATTTAGTCGAAGCCGTAGCCAGAAGCTATTCAGTTTCTGATGATGCAAAGGTATATACATTTACCTTGCGTGATGGGGTGAAGTTCCATAACGGGAATGCTGTGACGGCAGAAGATGTGAAATATTCAATAGACAGATGCGCTGATACTTCTAATGGGGAACCATTGGTATCAGCGTATTCTATTATTGAGAGTGTGAATATTCTGGATGAGAAGACGGTTGAAATCCGCCTCACAGAATCCAATACCGAGTTCCTTGCCTATATGACGACAGCGATTATCCCGAAAGACTATGACAAGCTGGACACAGAACCAGTTGGGACAGGTCCGTTTAAGTACGTATCTCGCAGCCCGCAGGAAAATGTTATTCTGGAGAAGAATGAAGACTACTGGGGAGAAAAAGCACATCTTGATAAGGTGGAATTTAAAATTGTAGCAGACGCGGATATGCTGGTCACGAATTTGAAAGGCGGTTCCATCGACATGGCGATGCGACTTACTTCAAGTCAGGCCGCGGAGCTGACAGACGGCTTCCATATAGAAGAAGGAACCATGAATCTTGTACAGGCATTATACCTGAACAATGATGTGGAGCCACTGAACAACGAAAAGGTCAGACAGGCACTCTGCTACGCAGTCAATCCAGATGAAATCATGGATATGATGGCAGACGGCAAGGGCGTCCGCATCGGGACAAGCATGTATCCGGGATTAAAGAAGTACTACGATGAAGAATACGCGGATTATTACGCACAAGATTTTGAAAAAGCAAAAGAACTGCTCAAAGAAGCCGGATATCCGGATGGATTTGACCTGGAGATAACCGTAAGCTCCGCAGACCAGCCACACGTAGACACTGCACAGGTGATTGCAGAAGAACTCAAAAACATCGGCGTCAATGTCACAATCAAACCGATCGAATGGGAAGCATGGCTGGAAGATGTCTACGCAAAACGCGACTACCAGTCAACCGTAGTTGGTGTAGACGCATCCAACCTGTCAGCACGCGCAATGCTGGAACGCTTCACATCCGACGCATCCGGAAACTTTATCAACTTCAAAGACGACGAGTACGATAAAGTCTTCAAAGAAGCAATCGCAGCAACAGACGAAACAGAACAGATCAAACTATACAAACAGGCAGAAGGAATATTAGCAGAAAAAGCCGCAAACGTCTACATTCAGGATCTGGCAAATCTGGTAGCAGTCAGCAATAAATACGACGGATATACATTCTACCCGTTGTATGTACAGGATATGTCAACAATATATATGGTTGAATAAACCACAAAAAACCTTCAAAAAGGTACACCACTAAACGCAGTTTGGGACGTAGTAAAGTTGAAAAAGATTACGTCCCCAAGGAGGCAGGTATGAAATTTGTTTTTAGGAAATTATCAGGTCTTATAATCGCATTATTAATTGTCAGTATGCTTGCCTTCCTTGCGTTTGAGGTGATTCCCGGGGACCCTGCGAGGTCGATTCTCGGCACGGAGGCGACTGAGGCGAAGGTCCAGGCTCTGCGGGAGGAGATGGGATTGAACCGTCCCCTGCCGCAGCGATATGGACTGTGGCTGAAGGATTTTGCCGCAGGGGATATGGGGATGTCTTATTCTTATCAGGTCCCGGTCAGGGAGATGATCGGGGATAAGATTCCTATTACGATTACGCTGACTCTGATGGGTTTTTTCTTTATTTTGTTGTTTTCTATACCGGTGAGCCTTTTGAGTGTGAGGTATGAGAATCGGTTTGTGGATCAGTTCTTTTTGATTCTGAATCAGGTTACGATGTCTGTTCCGCCGTTTTTTGTCGGGATTATTTTCACGGTGTTATTCGGATTGGTATTTAAGTTGTTCACGCCGGGGGGATATGTTTCTTATACGGAGAGTCTTACCGGATTTCTGGGATATCTGATTCTTCCGTCGATCGCCATTGCGCTGCCAAAGGCGGCTATGACTACGAAGCTGTTCCGCAGTTCGCTGATTACGGAGATGAGGCAGGATTATGTGCGTACGGCGATGAGCAGGGGGAACGCCCCGTGGAGAGTGCTTGTGCATCATGCGCTGAAGAATGGGATTCTTCCGGTGATTACATTTTTAGGAATGGCGATTGCGGATATGATTGCAAATAGTATTGTGATCGAGCAGGTGTTCGGAATCCCGGGACTCGGGAGGACGCTGATCTCGTCGATATCCAAACGGGATTATCCTGTGGTGGAGGCTGTGATTGTTCTGATTGCAGTGGTGATTCTGGTGATTAATGTAATTGTGGATTTACTGTATCGGAAACTGGACAAACGGATTGAGATATAGAGGTACTGATTTGAGCAGATTAAGTATAAATGGGATGAAAAAGGGAAAAACTTCCAATAACCTATTTTCCGGCGGGCCCCAAAAGCTGTCCGGGCAGAAGGCGGCCGGGGGCGGGCTGAGAAGTTATAATTTCACATTTGGGGCGGTACTTACGGTGATTATGCTGGGACTGATCGTGCTGGGATTTTTCTGGGTGCCGTATGATACGGAAGCGATGCAGGGGTCGGTAAAACTGAATGCCCCGTCTCTTGCCCATATATTCGGGACGGACCAGTTCGGCAGGGATGTGTTCAGCCGGGTTCTTTCCGGCGCAGGCAGCACGCTGGTGATTGCAGGGGGGACGATTCTGATCGGGGGCGGTATTGGCATTCTGACTGGGGCCGTGACCGGATATTTCGGAGGCTGGCTGGATGAAGGTCTGATGCGGATCAACGATGTACTGGCAGCATTTCCCAGTGTACTTCTTGCACTGGTGATTATCAGCATATGGGGAAGCGGGAAATATAAGGTCATGCTGGCTCTCGGAATCGCTTTTATCCCGAGTTTTGCAAGGATTGTGCGCGGTGAATTTATGCGCTGCCGGGAAGAAGATTACGTCACAAGTGCCAGACTGATCGGGGTATCCACGCCACGGATTTTGTTTGTCCATATACTGCCGAATATCCTTCCGGCACTCTTATCTTCCCTGACAATCGGGTTCAATAACGCCGTCATTCAGGAGGCGGGCATGAGTTATCTAGGGATCGGTGTGCAGCCGCCGGATGCCAGCCTTGGCCGGATGCTTTCTGAATCCCAGACATATCTGGCAAGCGGACCGTGGTGTGCAGTTTTTCCCGGACTCTTTCTGGTCCTGCTGATTCTGGGAGTCGGAATGCTGGGTGAAGGGATTCTGGACAGATTCGGAGGTGGAAGATAATGCTGAAAGTGGAAAATCTGTCGATTCACTTCGAAGAGCGCGGAGCCAGCCAGGAAGTCGTGCGGGATGTATCCTTTGATATTCAGGACGGAGAAATCTTAGGAATCGTGGGTGAATCAGGCTCGGGGAAAACAATGACGGCTCTGACGATCGCAGGGCTTTTGAAAAACAATGCCATATTGGACAGCGGAAGTATCCGGCTGGATGGCGTAAACCTGCTTTCACTGTCGGAAAAGGAAATGCGCTCAATTCAGGGAAAAGATATCAGTATGATTTTTCAGGAACCGATGACCGCACTCAATCCGACGATGAGGATTGGAAAACAAGTAGAGGAGGCACTAATCCTGCACACAGATCTTTCAAAGGAGGAACGCAGGAAAAAGGTCATCAAAGCTCTGGAAGATGTGGAATTGACTCAGCCTGAAAAGCTGTGCCGCAAATACCCTTATGAATTATCCGGAGGAATGCGGCAGCGCGTCATGATCGCCGCGGCAATCGTATGCCGGCCCAAACTTCTAATCGCTGACGAGCCGACAACGGCGCTGGATGTGGGGACGCAGGAGAGTATTCTGAAATTATTAAAGAAATTGAATAAAAAATACAATATGGGAATCCTCTTTATATCCCATAACCTGAGAGTGGTAAATGAACTCTGCAGCAGGGTCCTCGTCATGAAAGACGGCCGGGTGCTGGAGGAAGGACAGGCAGTGCAGATTTTTGAGCATCCGCAGACAGAGTATACAAAGGAACTAATCGCCGCGATCCCGACCCGGACAAAAGGAAGCAGATTCTATGAACTCCTGAAAGCAAGAGCCAGTGAGGAAGGATTTGCAGATTCGGATGTAAAGGCAGGTGAAGAAAATGCCTGAGAAAGTACTAGAGTTAAAGGGAGTAAACGCATATTATAAGGAAGGAAAACAGAAGAAACAAGTTCTCGAAGACGTTTCGTTTACCTTGTATGAGGGCGAAATCACGGGGCTGGTTGGAGCCAGCGGAAGCGGCAAGTCTACATTGTGCAAATGCGTGCTCGGCCTCCTGAAAGAATATGATGGAGAGATCATTCATTATACAAAATCCCCCCAGATGATCTTTCAGGACCCGTTCCGCTCCCTGAACCCAAAGAAATCGATCGGCTGGATTCTCGAGGAACCATTAAAAGTACAGGGCGGGTGCACGAAAGAGCAGCGCCGGGAAAAGGCGGAAGAGATGTTAAAACGCGTACATCTTCCGGTGGAACTATATGGTCGTTATCCGAGAGAACTAAGCGGCGGACAGAGGCAGAGGGTGAGCATCGCCCTGGCTTTAATTACAGGCACAAAATTTATTCTGGCAGATGAACCTCTGTCCGCACTGGACGTGACGGTTCAGGCCCAGATCATCGCTCTTTTAAAGGAGCTGCAGGAAAGTGAAAAAATCTGTTACCTGTTCGTATCCCATGATCTGGATGTGGTCAGTATGCTATGCAGCCGGGTTCTCTTTTTAAAAGACAGGAAAGTGAAGGAATATGCGGACTTATAAAATGACAATTATATACGATGGAACGAGGTACCAGGGCTGGCAGAGGCAGAAAAATACGGATCAGACAATTCAGGGTATCTTGGAGGCGTCCATCGGGAAAATAGCCGGTTATCCGGTGGAAGTAAATGGTTCCGGCAGGACAGACGGCGGTGTGCATGCAAAAGGACAGACTGCAAGCATAACCCTGTCCGGCAGAGTGGATGAAACAACATTCCGTGAAGAACTGAACAAAATACTCCCCGAAGACATCCGGGTAAAGGAAATGCTCCTTGTGAAAAACGGTTTTCACGCCCGGCAGAATGCAAAAGGGAAGCGGTACGAATATTTCATAGATACCCGGGAAAAGCCGGATGTATTTGCAAGAAAATATTGCTGTCACTATCCTTATGGACTGAACATTGCGGCGATGGAAGAGGCGGCCGGTTATCTGATCGGGAAACATGATTTTTCAGGATTTACAGATAAAAAAGACGAAAAGTCCACAATTCGGACAATTTATGATATAATCATTGAGAAACAGGACAGCAGGATACGGATCGAATATTATGGGACGGGCTTTCTGTACCATATGGTCCGTATTCTGACAGGAACTCTTCTGGAGGTAGGCACAGGAGAGAAAAAGCCGGATGAGGCCATCTCCATTCTGGAGGCGGGAAAGCGTGAATATGCAGGCTTTCTGGCACCTGCCAGAGGATTGTTTTTAAAAGAAGTCTACTATACTTAAGAGGATGCAGGGGAGCCGGAATGCGGGGAAGAAAAGGATGTAGAGCAGATTCTGCTCATATTCATGCGATTCCCGGCAGCCGGCTCCTGATTTACTTTAGAATCAGATGAAAAGATAAGGAGGCCTAAATGAAATTTATATCATGGAATGTGAACGGCATACGCGCATGTGTGCAGAAAGGATTCGTGGAATTTTTCCGCGGGGCGGACGCAGATATTTTCTGCATTCAGGAAACAAAAATGCAGGAGGGGCAGTTGGAACTGGATCTGGAGGGATATCACCAGTACTGGAACTATGCGGTAAAAAAAGGATACTCCGGGACAGCAGTATTTACAAAAAAAGAGCCCCTGTCCGTGGCTTATGGGATTGGTATCGAAGAACACGATCAGGAAGGGCGTGTCATCACGCTGGAATTTGAAGACTTTTACTTTGTAACTGTCTACACACCAAATTCCCAGAATGAACTCGCCAGACTGGATTACCGGATGAAGTGGGAAGATGATTTCCGGGCATATCTGAAGAAACTGGATGAGAACAAGCCAGTTGTCGTGACTGGCGACATGAACGTGGCACATCAGGAAATCGACCTGAAAAATCCAAAAACAAACCGCAGGAATGCAGGTTTTACGGATGAAGAACGCCAGAAATTTACAGATCTTCTGGATGCAGGATTCATCGATACATTCCGTTATTTTTATCCGGATCAGGAAGGCATCTATTCCTGGTGGTCTTACCGTTTCCGGGCCCGCGAAAAGAATGCAGGGTGGCGTATCGACTATTTCTGCGTATCAGAGTCGTTAAAAGACAGACTCAAAGGGGCAGGCATCCTGACGGAGGTGCTCGGTTCAGACCATTGCCCCGTCGTACTCGAGATGGAGTAAATAATTTAAATATAGAAACAGGAGGCAGTCAGCATGACAAAGATTGATATCATTTCCGGTTTTCTCGGAGCCGGAAAAACAACATTTATCAAAAAAATGCTTCAGGAGGCATTTCAGGGAGAACAGGTGGTTCTGATTGAAAATGAATTTGGCGAGATTGGGATTGACGGAAGATTTTTGAAAGATTCCGGGATCGAAATCCGCGAGATGAATTCAGGATGCATCTGCTGTTCTTTAGTCGGGGATTTCGGAAAGTCACTGAAAGAAGTAGTGGATAAGTACCACCCGGACCGGATCCTGATCGAACCTTCCGGAGTCGGGAAACTCTCCGATGTCATCAAAGCAGTGCAGGATGTCCAGGGAGAGATTGATGCGGTACTGAACAGTTTTACCACTGTGGTAGATGCAATGAAGTGTCGTCTGTACAGAAAGAATTTTGGTGAATTCTTCAGCAATCAGGTCGAGTATGCGGGGGCAATCATATTAAGCCGTACAGACAAAGCAAAACCGGAAAAGGTGGAAGAAAGCTATCAGCTTCTGCGCGAACTGAATGAGAAAGCACCGATCATTACAACTCCGATCGCGGAGCTTTCCGGTGAAAAACTGCTGGAAACAATGGAACACAGCAAGTCTCTGGAAGAAGAACTGCTGGCAGAGATTACCTGCCCTGAATGCGGCGGGCATCATGAGCACGGGGAAACATGCGGCTGTGGCCATGACCATGCGGACCACGGGCACCACCATGAAGAACATGACCATGCTGGACATCATCACGAAGACCACGACCATGCTGGACATCATCACGAAAACCACGGCCACGAAGGGCACAGCCATGATCACGCCGGACACCCGCATGACCATGAAGGCCACGATCACGATGACCACTGTGGCTGCGGCCACGACCATCACCACGAGCATGGACACCACCATGCCGATGAAGTATTTACCAGCTGGGGATGTGAGACCATCAAAACCTATACGAAAGCGGAGATCAGCAGTATTCTTGAGACACTGGAGTACGACGACACACTTGGTACAATCCTGCGTGCGAAAGGGATGGTTGCCGGGGAGGGAGAATGGATTTATTTCGATATGGTTCCCCAGGAACATGAAGTGCGCAGCGGTTCAGCTGAATATACCGGCAGAATCTGTGTGATTGGTTCTGAACTCAAAGAAGACAGACTTGCAGAATTATTTGGTATAAAATAGATGTAACTGTTCAAAACATACGAACAGCTGCATGCAGATATAAAAGCATGATTGGAGAGATTTAAAATGGCAGAACCAGATGTAATGGTTTATCTGATGACCGGATTTCTGGACAGCGGAAAGACACAGTTTCTGAAGTTCACGCTGGAGCAGGAATATTTCCAGATAGAGGGGACAACTCTGCTCATTCTTTGTGAAGAGGGTGAAGAGGAGTATGACCCGCAGGAAATGAAGAAATATAATGTAGTTATTGAGTATGTGGAAGATCAGGAAGAACTGACGGCACAATGGCTGGAGGAAATGAATGAAAAATATAGTCCCGAGCGTGTTGTAGTCGAGTATAACGGAATGTGGAAGGTCAGTGACTTTGAGGCACTGGAACTTCCAAAAGGATGGGGAATTGAGCAGAAGCTTACAACAGTGGATGCCAGCACTTTCCAGATGTATCTGGCTAATCTGAAGCCTTTGTTTGTAGAAATGGTTAGAAATTCAGAAATGGTATTATTTAACCGCTGCACGGATAAGAAACCGCTGTCCGGATACCGCCGGAGCGTGAAAGTTGTAAGCCCCCAGGCGGAAGTGATCTTTGAGGACGGGCAGGGGGAAGTGGAAAATATTTTTGAGGACGATGTCCCGTATGACCTGAATGCCCCTGTAATCGAAGTGCGCCGGGAGGACTACGGAATCTGGTATGTAGATGTGATGGACAATCCGGACAGATATAAAGGGAAAACGGTAGAGTTTACGGCCAGAGTGTTGAAGCCGAAAGGATTTCCTTCCAAAGTATTCCTGCCGGGACGTATGGCCATGACCTGCTGTGCAGATGATACCACGTTTCTGGGATATATATGTAAGAGTTCCTATGCACCAAAATTAAAGCCGGGGCAGTGGGTGACCGTGCGTGCAAAAATCGGTTTTGGACGCGTGTCTGTTTACCGTGGTGTCGGTCCGGTGCTGGAGGCAGAGCATATTGAGTCTGCGGAACCTATAGAGGAACTGGTATATTTTAACTAAAAGTAATATTTGAACTGCACTTTTAAGGATTGCATAAAGGTGTAAAGTGCGTTAAAATTGTATCAAATATGGTGAGATAAGAAGGAGAGAGTCTATGGAAAAGCAATTTGACGTAATCGCAATGGGGGAACTCTTGATTGATTTTACAATGAACGGACAGAGCGAACAGGGAAATGGCCTGTTTGAGGCATGCCCGGGCGGCGCTCCGTGCAACGTGCTTGCAATGTTGAACAAGCTGGGCAAGAAGACTGCATTTCTTGGAAAAGTCGGGAAGGACCAGTTCGGAGTTCTGCTCAAGAATACATTAGACGAAACAGGAATTGACACCTCTAATTTAAAAATGGATGCCGATGTGAACACAACATTGGCCTTCGTACATACATTCCCCGATGGGGACCGCGAATTCTCATTCTACCGTAATCCCGGAGCCGACATGATGCTGACAGAGGATGATGTAGATCCGGAATTCCTGAACAAGGCAAGATTATTCCACTTCGGTACGCTGTCGATGACACATGAGGGTGTCCGTAAGGCAACAGAAAAGGCTCTGGATACGGCAAAAGAGAATGGCCTTCTTATTTCCTTCGATCCGAACCTGCGCCCGCCGCTCTGGAGCTCACTCGAGCTGGCAAAAGAGCAGATGGAATATGGTTTCCAGTTCTGCGATATCCTTAAGATATCAGACAATGAGATCCAGTTTGTATCCGGGAAAGAGGACTATGACGAGGGAATCCAGTACCTTCAGGAGAAATACAACATCCCGCTGATCCTGCTGACCCTTGGAAAAGACGGAAGTCGCGCATACTATAAAGGCATGCGTGTCGAGAGAAGCGGATTCACCATGAACACAATCGAGACAACCGGTGCAGGAGATACCTTCTGCGGAAGCTCCCTGAATTATATACTGGAGCACGGTATCGACAATCTGACGGAAGAAGAACTCGGCGAGATGCTCACATTTGCCAATGCAGCAGCAGCCGTTATCACAACCCGTAAGGGGGCTATACGTGCGATGCCTGAGAAGGAAGAGGTAATGAGTGTCATTGGAGAGCAGGCGTAAGCGATATCATAGTAAGCAAAAGCAGGCTGAAGGCAGAAGGGGGGCAAAGTCCGCATGTCCAGAACGGTTGGAATTGGAAATCAGGATTTCAGTGTGATCCGCACAAATAATTATTTTTATATAGATAAGACTGGATTTATCAAGGAATGGTGGGACAGCGGTGATCACGTGACTTTGATTACACGGCCGCGCAGATTTGGAAAGACCCTCACGATGAGCATGACAGAGCAATTTTTTTCAGTCCATTATGCAGGCAGGGGAGACTTATTTGAGGGACTGGAAATTTGGAAAGGAGAAAGATACAGGGAGATTCAGGGCACCTATCCCACAATCAGCTTAACCTTTGCAAATGTAAAAGAGCCGAATTTTGAGATGACAAAGCAGAGGATAAATCAAATTCTCACGGATCTGTATAATGAAAATATTTTCCTGCTGGATGGGAGTCTGCTGACTGATCAGGAGAAAGAGTATTTTAAAAGTGTCAGACCGGATATGGATGAAGTCACGGCAACTATGGCTATTCATAAAATGTCAGATTTTCTTAGCAGATATTATAGGAAAAGGGTAATCATCCTGTTGGATGAATATGATACGCCTATGCAGGAAGCCTATGTGTCCGGTTATTGGAACGAGCTGGTTACATTTACACGGAGTATGTTTAACGCGGCTTTTAAGACGAACCCTTATCTAGAACGGGCGATTATGACAGGAATTACGAGAATAAGTAAGGAATCAATATTCTCAGATTTAAATAACTTGAAGGTAGTCACAACAACTACTGATAAGTATGAAGATTCTTTTGGATTTACAGAGAAAGAAGTGTATGAAGCACTGGAGGAGTATGGATTATATGGCCAGAAGCATAAAGTAAAGCGTTGGTATGATGGTTTTACATTTGGAAAAACGAAAGACATCTATAACCCGTGGTCCATTATTAATTATTTGGATGAGAAAAAGACTGGGGCCTACTGGGCAAATACCAGCAGTAACGGTATGATTGGTAAAGTAATCAGAGAAGGGAGCAGCCGGGTTAAGGAAGAATTTGAAAGCCTGCTTGCCGGGGAATCAATTGTAACAGAGATAGACGAGGAGATTGTTTATAATCAATTAGGCCAGAAGGAAAATGCAATCTGGAGCCTGATGCTTGCCAGTGGATATCTAAAGGTGAAACGATATGAGGCCGGAGGGGATGAACATGGTGGAAGATGGAGGGAAACTTATGAACTGGAACTGACCAATTTTGAAGTAAAAATTATGTTTCAGAACATGGTGCAGGATTGGTTTGCTGCGTCTTCGTCCAGTTACAATGACTTCTTAAAGGCACTTCTAAGCCGTGATGTAGAAGCAATGAATGTATATATGAACCGGGTCGCCCTTACCACATTCAGTTATTTTGATACAGGGGGGAGCGCATCCAGGGAATCAGAGCCCGAACGTTTCTATCATGGATTCGTATTGGGGCTTATGGTAGAACTATCGGATAAGTACATTCTAACTTCTAACAGGGAAAGCGGATTTGGCAGATATGATGTTATGCTGGAACCTAAGAGAGATGATTTAGACGCAATCATTCTCGAGTTTAAAGTATTTAATCCGAGGAAAGAAAGCAATCTGGAGGAAACGGTGGAAGCTGCGTTGGAACAGATTAAACGGAAACAGTACAGCGCTTCTCTCGCTGCCAAGGGAATACCGGAGAAAAGCATACGCCAATATGGCTTCGCGTTTAGAGGAAAACAAGTGTTGATCGGGCAGGGAGATTGCCCGGAATAAGAGAATACCCGGCCGAGATGTGAGTCAACACATTAACAGCCGGGTATTTTTATACCATTCAAGGACAGAATTACTACCATTCAGGGTCAAAGTATATGAAATGACAATAATTCTGCTATAATCTTAAATAAGACGTGGCAGTAAAAATTCCAGTGTTTCTAAAACTAACTGCTGCTTTTCAGCGGGAAGCTGTTCTACGATATTTTTAATTCTCTCGGAAACAGATGTATCATCGGGATACACGAAGATATCACAAAGGAGTTCCTGGGGAGATGAATGTAAAGCATCTGCAATCGCGCAGACAGTATCAATAGAAGGCATAGAAGACCCACTTTCTATACGGTTCATGAAACTTGGAGATATGTGTATAGAATCAGCAAGAGCGCTCTGTGTTATATTTTTTGAGTTACGTACATACCGGATTCGTTCTCCTATTGTCATAAGTGCCTCCTAATAATCTTTCTTTTATTTTAGCAAGACTGATGAAGAAAGAGAATTTACTTATATGCAATATATTTACAAATAGTAAATAATGACGTACTATATAAAAAAAGGAGGATATAGTACAATGTTCTACGATGGTGTTGAAGTTGCAGGCATAAAAATGTCTGTGGCCGGTATTGAAAGTCTGGGCATATCGAGTAAACAGGTCTTATTAAAGAGTATAAAGTATCTAAGAAGTGATTTCGAAAAATTCCAAGAAGCAGGTTATCTAAAAAAAGCAATGTGGCATATTTATGCCTATATGGAACTGGGACATCCTTTTTGCGATGTAGAAGAAGAATTCCATATAATATTAGATTATCTGCATTTAAATAAAAAAGATGTATTTCCGGATGAAAAATGGCTGTATAAAGCTATGCCATTAAATAAATCTGTTATAAGGAACATATTAGGAAAATGGAGCCCCAACCTGCACTCCATGAAAATTGCAGATGCAGTTCAGGATATTATGAAAAATATTACTGAAAAGAGAGAAGGGGTCTATACATATTATTCAGGGAAAGTTCTGGCTCAGGAGGGAGACAAGACCTTGTGGGACAAAACATTTAAACTGTATATACAATCAGATGAGGCAATACTTTATGACGTGAATAGTAAGAAGTATTATACATTTTGAGGGAGACTTATGATTAGAATTGCAGTTGTCGATGACGAAAAAGCCATGCGGGACATGGTATGCAAATGTATTAAGCAGACAATGAAAGAGGATGAGAAAGAGAGCATTGAGATTCTGGAATATACAAGCGGCGAATCTTTTTTAGAGCAGGTAAAAAATGGAGAGCTGTTTGACATCCTGTTTACAGATATCCAGATGTCAGAGATGGATGGCATGGAGCTGGGAAAAAAGATACGGGAAGCACATTCTAAGATGTATATTGTTTTTATTACTTCTTATGCCGAGTATGCGGTTGAGAGCTATATGATTGAAGCGTATCAGTATATTTTAAAACAGGATATGGAATACCGTCTGCCGGATGTGGCACGTCGGCTGATTGATAAAATCAGTCTCGACAGCAGGCAGTACAGGATGATAAAAATAGGTGAAGGGCAAATAAAGCTATACTATAAAGATATTATATACATATATAAAGCGAAAGGCGGTAAATATGTCACCTATAGGACAAGCGCCGGCGAGTATCGGGAAAGAATAACATTGCGTCAGGTATACGAGGAACTGGGGAGTAAGATGTTTGTAATGGTAGAGCGTGGTTATATTGTAAATATGAAGCATATATACAAAGTATTGGGTGATACCATATATCTGGAAGATAATTGTCAGGTAAAGATCAGCAGGGCAAAACTGGCAGAGGTTAAGAAGGAGATTAATTTATATTGGGGGAATTAAATGAAAGAAGAAGCGGTTCTAAGGGGGATTCTGCTTGTAATATCATTATATGAAGTTTGGCTTTATTATCAGTTAGTTTTCGGAGTTCTAATAGAGAAAAAAAACATAAAAAAGAGATATATGGCAGTTCTGTGGTTTAGTATTGTGGTAACCGGCTCGAGTTTAGCAATTAACCGCAAAATAATATTTTTTTCTGATTCAGTATTTTTTTTAACAGTAGTGTTGGTGATACTTTTTAGCTGTATAATAATAAAAAACTATAAGTTTTTAACCGTCAGCTTAGTTCTTGTTTACTTTGCATTTGTGGCATTATTAGACTTTTTATTTGCCTTTTTACAGATGAATTTTCTGGAGGAGAAATTTAATGAGATAGTTTATTTTAATGGAATAAGTAATCAAAAAATAATAATTTATATTTTTTCAAGGATGATTACGACGATATTAGTTATAATAGTTCGAAAAAGTGATTTGAAAAAAGTTATATTTGAATTGCGCAAAATCATATTTTTAATGGGTCTTTTATTTTTGATACTGGCTAAAGGATATCACTTATATATAGTATCAATGGTATTTGGTCTTAGAGAAAAAAACGGCAGTATCGGTATTTTGTCATTAATAACAATAGTCGTTATAATAGGCTTTATAGGCATGATCTTATCAAAAAATAAAATGATAAAGAATGAGTATGAATTTCTTGTTCTCAAAGAAGAATTAGAACATCAAAAATACGAAGAACTAGAGTCTGCATTGGAAAAGAATAAAGAATTAATACATGATACAAAAAATCATTATCTAATAATAAGTGAATACGAAAGGAGCGGAGATTATCAAAGGCTCCATGATTATATAGAAGACCTGAAACATAGTTTTATCAAGGTGAATCCACAGATATATACTGGTAATCGTGTAATAGATCTGATTTTGAGTCAGAAAAAATTGATATCTGAGCAAAAAAATATTACATTAATGTTACAAGTAATGCCACTTTCAAAGCTTCCATTTAAAGAAAGGGAGTTATGTATCATTTTTGGAAACTTGCTGGATAATGCTATAGAGGCTTGTGAAAAGGTGGAGTCCAATAGATGCATCGGAGTACGTTTAGAAAGGCAAAATAATTTATTTTTTTTACAAATAATGAATTCAATAAATGATTTTCCAAAAAAATCTGGAAAAGGGTTTCTATCAACAAAGACAAATAAAGATTTACATGGCTTTGGACTAAAAAGTGTTCAACGAATAGTAGAAGCATATGAAGGTAATATTGCATATCAAATCGAACAGGACAAGTTTATAGTAAGACTTACTTTCTTTGATATGTAATACCAATTCATATAAAATTTAAAAGAAAGGAGAACGTTTATGAAAGAAGAGAAAGCTATAGAATTTGCAGGAGATTTATTTCAGGAGGTTGATGAAGTAAGTAAAATTATTTCAGATATTGACAGAATAGAACAAATATTTACTAATACTGTAGGATGTTCCAATTTATTTACAATTTATTGCTGTTAAGATCCAGAAAATGATAGAGGGGCTGCTATAAGATGAATTATTATTTTAGATATTATGGAATCAGTATTCCAGAGATTTTATCTGATTAAAATAGTACATCTGTTGCAGCCCTTTGTCTTTTTTGGGGATAACAACTTCGGAGGACTTTAACAGACAATAGGATAAGGGTGAAGCATATGGATATGAGGATGAGTTATTTATTGGAACGTAAGTATAGGGAATGTAGTCAGGACTTCAAATGGAATTTTGAAAAATTAAGCTATTGGAAAAAGTTATTGGGGGAGCAGAATTTTGAACTTCTTTTAAAGAAGAATAAAAATTTTGCTTTTTATTTAAATACAGCAGATTTTAAGGCAGATTTAAAATCTATATCAGATGAGTTGTTTCAATATCTTACACAGGATAATGAAAGTGAGAGGAAGTTAAGCTGTTTAGAATCAATAAAAGAGAAAATTGTTTTTTCGGAGTTCTATTTTAAAATATTACTGTACTATACAGATGGATTAAATTTGAGGATAAATAATTTAAAACTATATTTTGATGAAAATATTTATAAAGATTTTTCTATCCATTTAGCAGGGCAGCTACAGAATATATGTACAAGGACGTTAATTGTCCAAATGCATTTCTATAAACAAAAAGGACTTCTTCAGGGAGAAAATTCCAGTGACGAGTATGAATTTTATTGTACGCAGTATTTAGGTAAAGCAGAGTTCTACAGAGAATTATTTGACACATATCCGGTGTTATACCGCTGTATCGTTCAGAAATGTGAACAATTAGTAGAATATTATGCAGAAGTGTTGATATGTTATAGCTGTGACCGGTCTGAAATACAGAATGAAATATTTGCAGGAAAAGCTATTGGAAAGATTACCGGGATAAAAGGCGATTTTTCGGATACACATCATGGGGGAAAACAAGTACTTAGAATGCAGTTAGATGATACAGCTGAGATCTTATATAAGCCGCATTCAATGGAGAATGAAAGGGTATTTTACAAATTGCTGGATTGGCTGGGTGCTAAAACAGGGATAAAACAATCCGCATATTCTTTTATTCCTAAAGATACTTATAGCTGGTCGTCCTGTGTGGAGTACTGTTCATGCAGGACAGAACAGCAATTGAAAGATTATTACCTGCGTTTGGGGGTTCAGTTGTTTTTAGCCTATGCCTTAGGTACAAAGGATCTGCATTGTGAGAACATCATAGCTTCAGGGGAATATCCGGTTTTAATTGATTTGGAAGTGCTGATGAGCATCGCAGATCAAAGAGGATGGGAGACTGTCCGGCAGGAAATTAACGGCCGCCTGTCTGATTCCGTTCTTTTTTCCGGAATGCTTCCGTTTTATCACTGGAATAAGAATGGGGAAGGAATTAACCAGAGTGCTGTCAATGGTGTGGGAGGGCAGAAGTATCCATTCAGGGTGCCTGTGGTAGTGAATGAAGGAACATCTGACATGAGAATTGAATATCAGTCTCCGGTTTCCCGGAATGTACAAAACTTAGCGACACTGGAAGGAACGTTTTACGAACCATACCATTATAAAAAAGAAATGACAGAGGGATTTACCCGGGCATACAGGCAGGTTATAAACAATAAGGAGGACTTTTTCGATCAATTAAAAGATTCAAAAGACATAAAAAACAGGGTACTTATGGCAGATACACAAAGATACAGCATGATGATTTCAGGTTCTTACCATCCAAGCCTGTTGAGAGATGGGGCGGAGCGGGAGATTTTTTTGTATTCCATGCTGAGTGGCAGAGAAGAACAGGATATGGAGCTTGTGGATATTGAAGTGGCAGCTATGCTGGATGGGGATATCCCTTATTTTTATAATGTTTTGAGTCAGAAGGAATTGTTCAGCGAACAAAAAGTAATCGGACAGCATGATCTTCCAGAAGAGCCCATAGAGTTTGTTCATGCAAGAATAAGAGCGCTGAGCGAAATAGATTTAGAAATACAGAGTGAGTATATTCGCTTGTCGCTGGAGCTGATGCCTGATAAAAATGATGGTTATATGAATCGTGTTTATCGAGTGACTGACAGTATGCTGATGGAGCAGGCGGACAAAGAGCGTGTGAGGTATACTGCGGAAGATCTGACGGACCGGATTTTGAAATATGCAGTTTGGAATCAGAAAAGAACGGAAGTAAGCTGGTATACTGTGCAGCTTTCTTCTTTTGGAAAGATGAATTGGGATATAAAGCCGATGAACCATTATCTGTATGACGGTTTATCTGGGATGCTGCTTGTTTTTTCTGAATTAAAAAAGAGAAATACAGACAAGAACATAACGGATATTTACAGAACACTGAAAAGAATGCTTTTCTTATATACGGATCAGGGAATGAAATCCCTTGACGGTTTAGACTCCCATAATACAGGGGCCTACGATGGGGAAAGCTCGATTATTTATGTGTACATCATGCTTTACAGGCAGGGCGGGAATGAAAAGTTTCTGAAATATGCCATGAAACATGCCGGGATTGTGGAGAAACTTATTGATCAGGATATTCGTTATGACCTGCTATCTGGCAATGCCGGCGCAGCCTGGATTATGATATTGCTGTATGAAATAACAAAGGATTCAAAATATATTCATTTGGCCGAACGCAGTATAGCCAGGCTGGATCAGAGGGCAGAGAGACAGTCATGTGGCTTAGGATGGATCGTGGAACAAGGCGAAATGCCTATGTCAGGTCTTGCACATGGGAATAGCGGGATTCTGATGCCTGTGATTGCACTATGGAAGTATACAAAGAAGGAACGGTACCGTGTATTGGCAGAAGATATTTGGAAGTATGAGGATTCATTATACAATTCCGTGATGAATAACTGGGAAGATCTGCGCAGCCATAAAGAGAGTGAAAAAGTAGACCGCATCGGCTCTGTTGCATGGTGTCATGGTGCAGGGGGAATTTTACTCTCACGTATTTTCTGTTATGAAATGGTTGAAGATGATGTGTGGAAAAAGCGGATAGAAACAGATATAAGACGGGCCTATTCTAAATTGAATGGTTATTGGCTGCGTGACAGTTATTGCCTTTGTCATGGGATATTGGGAAATCTTTGGATTCTGGACATCGCAGGAAGTAAGATGGATGAATTTGGGATGGAACCTTACACTGAACGGGAGAAAGAAGAACAGATTATAAGAAAGATAACTTTACTGCCGCAAGAAAGAATGAATCCCGGATTTATGAATGGTTATGGAGGGATTCTTTACAGACTTTTACAAAGTTTTTGAGGACACATATCATACCATTGGAGGACAAAGCGTTGCGCTGAAGGGATTCAATTTTTATAATGAAGTTGAATAGAAATGAGCAAATAGTCCAGCCCTAAATCGTTTACAAATCTAAGGTATGCATTTTGCTCATTACTATATATTTTAAGGAATGGGGGAGGTGGATTTTATAAAAAGAGCCTGGGATGGGAAAAGAATCATTATGATTCAATAGTGATATAGGAGTTAAGAGGACACCCATGTATTAATTTAATAAACCAATAGTAAGTACCTGCATTTTCATCAATAGAAAGCGCAGGTACTTTCTATTAATGAAAAAGTTAATTACAATATAAATTTAAGAAGAATAGTACAATTTAGTAGAAAAGGAAGGGATGGATAATGATCTCGTCCTAACATTAGAAATAAGATTTTGACTTTTTAGGGACAAAAAACATACTGTTTACGGACAGCTAATTGTAAAATATTCAGATTATAGTTACAATAAAATCGATATATGAATACAATATTTCTCAGCGATATAGGATTTAATGAGGAAACATTCTTTTTCATTAAGTATTTTTATAGCGATTTGTTAATGCTCTGATATTGAGCGGTTTAAGTAAAAATATGAATTTACAAAATGCTACTCAGAGTAAAAAAAGATTATAAAGAAAAAATGAACGAAATATCAAATTATAAAATAATAATTGTAAATATTATCAGACAATGGTATGATTAAATAAACAAATGAATTGAAATAGTTAATTATTACATTGATTCGTAACAGTAATAAGTATAATAAATTTTCCGGTTCTTCATGATTTTTCAGACCATTTGAAGGGGCTGTACTATGAGGTTTTAAGCATAGAAGAAAGGGGGAAATTATGGAAAATAATTATATAAGCTATTTTTTCACTAGGAGGACTAATATGCAGTAAATTTAGGAAGGAGATATAAAAATGAGAAAAGAGTATTTAAAAATGATTACGTTAGTAGCAGCAAGTATTTTTATCTATCTAATAAGAGGACAAATAATTGAAAGTAATCCAAGTGCAAATGCGATCATAAGAATAGTTGGAATTATCATAGGCGTACTGGCTGTCATATACATGATAGTAGAAGAAAGAATGAACTTAGCATTTTTCAGCGGAAGAAGTCAGAGTGCAGGTTCGAATGCGAATGCTTCAGTAGTGGCTGGTTTAGGTATTGCACTAATTTCACAGTCGTGGGTTCAGGTTTTGGCTGGCGCATTAGTAGGAATTGGTGTGATTGTTGTAGTTTCTACATTCTTTCAGAAAAAAACAACCTGATTTCTGAATTTATATTTTTGAAACATGATGAGGTAAAACAAAAAAGAGAATTGCAGACTACAAATAGCCAGCGTTAAGCTGGCTATTTGTACAACAATAGTTACAAAAAATAACGTATTAAAAACGGAGGAGAAAATGCTTTGAAAAAGAAAATGGTTTTATGTCTGGTGATGTCATTTGCGTTATGCCTGTCTGGCTGCCAGAAAACACCGGATAAGAGTTCTGTGGTCAGTAAGGCTGACGGTCTGAGTGAGGAGTTTATTGCCGAACCCTTAGAATCTGGTGAGACGAGGACCGTTGATATGCCGGAACATTGGAGTGCATCAGAAAAGAAAAGCAACGACAGGGTGACGATATCTGCAGATTTGGATCTGGGAAAGCTACATACAGGAAATCTTCCGGTTGTGGAGATGGCAAATCACACGTTGACGCAGAAGGAATTGAAAGAATATGCAGAGTATTTTGCAGACGGTGAGGATTTTTATGTACCGCAAGTTGACACGAAAGAGGTTTTCCAGAAGGTGATAGACCGTATAGATCAGAAAGAAGGAGTCTATGCTAACCCAACTTTAGCACCGTTTAACGACTTAAAAAGTGCTTTGGAGGAGGCTGCCGAGTCTGCACCTGAGACACCGCCGGAAGATCAAAAGGCGGAATTTAAATTTCATAAAAAATCAGAAGATATAGTCGCAATGGCATCAGACAGCTGGTACTCGAAGCTGAGGGGAGAAGTGGAGCAGACTCCGGATGCCGAGGCGTTTTTTTCGGCAGATGTCGGGAAAAACAGATTGTCTCATATTGAGGCGAGGAGTTATAATCCTAAACTTGCTAACAGCAGTAGTTTTGTTTGGAAAACGGGAACAGGCGGCTATAGTCTGGAATATATTCAACAATATATAAGAATGAATGAATATAGCCCGGACACCTCAGGATATAAGGAGAAGTTCCGTGATCTGTTAAATCAATTTCAGGCGACTTTGGAACAAGAGACATTTTCTAAGGAAGAAGGGCAGAAGCAGGCAGAAAACGTAATAAAGGATCTGGACATACCAGAGATGTCACTTTTATCCACGGATAAGATTCTGTGGTTTCCAGAAGAAGCGGCACCTGACGACAGGTATGGAAAGAGTGATGATTTTTATTGGCAGGCAGATCTGAAAAACGCAAAAATTGGATATCGTTATGATTTTACACGTTCATATGGGGGGGATTTCGGCAGATGCGTCTATCGGGGGTGCCACAAAGGATACAACGGATACATATACTGCACCGTTCCCAATAGAAATGGTGTCAATGATAGTGACAGATGACGGTGTGAAATCTTTTTCATGGAAAGGGATGTGCGAGGAAGTAGCTGTTATTGCAGAGAATGTAAATCTCCTTCCCTTCGATGACATACAGAAACCGCTATTTGAGCAGATTTTTTATAGTTATTTGAATATTGGACAGCCGGCAGAGGATACGACAAAATTTGATTACAAGGTAACCTCTGCAAAGCTGGGTTATACTTATGTAACTGCCTTTCATAAACCGGAAAACGCATGGATGGTTCCAGCATGGTTTTTTCAGGTAATGCGAAGTGAGGGGCAGGCAGAAAATATGAAGGACTTAGTGATTATACCGGTTGCGATCAATGCTATGGACGGCGGTGTCATTGTCGCACAGTAGTGTGACATTTTACAGCTGACAGGAGGGGGCTTATGGGGCATACATTAGCGGTTGAATGTAAAAACAGCATCTTGAATATTCGTTTTCTGGCCGGTGTGATTTTAATTCTGACTGCGGCACTTATATCGGAACAGGTGCACCTGCAGTTCCTGATAGACGCAGGTGGCTCACAGGAAGGGCCGGGATGGTTTCTGGCATATTTGTTTTGTTCTAATGGCACGAATACGCTTCTCTTCGTCCCAATAGCTGTTACTTTTGCGGCAGGAGGAGATGCGGAGATGGAGCTTCGCAGCAGGTATGCCCTGTTTAGCTGCATTCGTTCAGGAAAGAAACAGTATCTTCTCGGAAAGGCGGCAGGACTGTTTTTTTCCGGCGGGCTTATGCTTTGTTTTGCCATGCTGCTTATGCTGGGAGTCAGTTGTGTTGTTTTTGGTCATATTCCAATATTGAGTGATCATGGACCGGCATTTTCAGAACTTGTTTTAAAGGTGCTTGTCAGTTTTCTCAGAGGATTTCTGAACGGGGCTTTGTGGGCTGTGGCAGGAAGTTTTGCGGCGGTTGTGACGCGCAACCGGTATATGGCAAATGCGGTGCCGTTTATCCTCTATTATGTGCTGAGTGTCTTTCAGGAGAGATACTACCGTGCGTTGTTTTTCCTGAATCCCAGATACTGGATGGCCCCAGTTTATTATAATGACTTGTTTTGTGTTGTGGTTCTGCTGGTACTTTCTGTTCTGACCAGCCTGTTGTTTATGTGGGCATTGAAAAGGAGGCTGAGGTATGCGTGATATTAGACAAGCTTTTCAAATCGCGGGACAGAACTTCTCCGGATGGAAGCGGAGCCCGCGAATCTGGATGTCATTTATTTTGGCGCTGGTTCTCTGCCTGATGCTTTCAAATCAGGTCATTTCGCATGCTGTGCAGTATGAATCCATTCTGCAGATACTGGAGCCCTTTATCTGGACTTACGGGGATGCTGCTTCGGTGATGCTTTCCTCGCTTCTTCTGGTACTGCTGTTTGCGGATATGCCGTTTGTGAGTCAGGTTACACCATACTGGCTGGTCCGGACAAAGCGGAGTGTATGGCTGGCAGGGCAGGTGATTTATGTGGTTCTGGCAACAGTTATTTATAATCTCTTTTTGCTGGCTGTATTGGGGATTATGGGGGCACCTTTTTCTTTTACAGGAAATGTGTGGAGTGAGACGGCGGCGATGTTTGGATATGGAGGGGGAGAGAACATCACTGTTCCGGTATCCATTAAAACGATGGAAATCTCTACACCGTATTACTGTGCTTCGGTCGTTTTTTTGCTTATGCTTCTGTACTCACTCTTTATTGCGGTTCTGATGCTGCTTTTGAATCTGCTGGGAGGGAATGCGGCAGGCGTGCTGGGGGCTTTTGCTGTGAATCTGTATGGATTCCTTCTGAATCCATCAATTTTTCAAAGAATCTTCCATTTTACGGGGAATCTGGAGTATCGGGCAAATGTGTTGTGCGGATGGCTCTCACCATTGAATCATGCTACATTTCCCATGCATAATTTTGGCTATGATTACCTGCCGAGAATACAGGTGAGTGCGGGAATCTTTCTGGGACTGATTGCGATACTGGTTTTTCTGGCAGGAAGAAAAATGCGAAGTTATAATTTTTCATTTGTTCAGGTAAACGAATGATGTGAATGATTGTATGGGCAGCGTGGCAGGCAGTGATAAAGGATAAGTGCGATGCAGAATGAAAACGATACAAGGCGAAAGGAGTGCGGGATGGAAATTGCGGTAAGGCTGGAAAATCTATCGAAATCATTTAAAGAAGAGAAGGTCCTGAAGGGAATCACACATAGTTTTGAAAAAGGGAAAATACATGGAATCATGGGGTTTAATGGCTCCGGAAAGACGGTTATGTTTAAGTGTATCTGCGGATTCTTAAAACCGGATGGGGGCGCTGTCTGGGTGGATGGAAGGCAGATTGGTAAGGATGTGGATTTCCCGGAATCTGTGGGGATGATTATTGAGAGTCCGGGATTTCTGCCGGGACTCAGCGGGTTTGCTAATCTGAAACGGCTGGCGGCGCTGAAAAGGCTGATTACGGATGAAGAGGTGCGGGAATCAATCAGGAGAGTAGGACTTGATCCGGACTCGAAGAAGAAAGTGGGGCAGTATTCTTTGGGGATGAGGGAACGTCTCGGCATTGCACAGGCTATTATGGAAGATCCTGAACTGCTGATTCTGGATGAGCCGTTTAACGGACTGGATAAACGGGGGGCTGAGGAAGTATGTGCTTTGTTCGATGAAATCAGGGGGCGGGGGAAGACCATACTGGTTGCAGCGCATAATATGCTGGAGATCGAGTATCTTTGCGATACAATCAGTGAGATGGACGCGGGGGTATTGACGCGGATGAAGTGAAGTTGGTTATATAAACTTCAAAGCATGGATGGAGAATCTTGCAGAAACGCACGGCAAAACGGTTGTAATCCCGGGGATGGAACTAACGGGAGACTATTGGTTCGTGCGACCCTAAAGGGTCAATTTTTATCTTTATACGGCAATGGGACAGCCTGAAAATGATTAGTCAACATTTGATTATGAGGTGACAAATGTCAGGCTGGGCTATACGTATATTACAGCTTTTGAGAAACCGGAAAATGTCTGGCTGGTTCCGGCATGGTTCTTTATGATAAAACAAAGTATGAATGGCAATGTGTATCAGGAGATGCCATATATAATTGATGCGCTGGATGGAAGGATAATTACATGGTAGTGATCATCTGACTCAGCAGGCGAAAGCGGCACAGATAAATGCAGTGAAAAGGAATAGCAAGGGCATGAAAGAAAAGAAGATTAAGATTGCTGTGATTGACAGCGGAATTTACGAGGAAGGGGTTCTAAATGGCAGGATTTCTACGAGAGTAGACTTCTTTGCTGAGGCCCAGAAGAAAACGGAGGTTCGACACAGGCGGTCGTCCTGTGTACATGGTACAGTTTGTGCAAAGATCATCTGCGGGATATGCCCGGACGCGTATTTTCTTGATTTGACGGCAATGCAGCCGGACGGGACGACAGACCTCTTAAAATTGCTGGAAGCGTTGGACTGGTGTGCACAACAGGGGGTGAAGCTGATACATTTAAGTCTCGGCACAGTGCATTACTTTGATAAAAAACCATTAGAGGAACGGGTAAGAAGCTTGCTGGACCAGAACGTGATAATTGTTGCGGCGTATCATAACCGTAATATCAGGACATATCCAGCTGCATTTCCGGGAGTGTTTGGGGTGCGTCAGGACCGGGAGGGGATATTGGAAGATAACCAGTTCCTGTTTCAGGAACAGGCAGGCTATGGTCGTGAGAATTCGATCGTAGCACACTGGTGGGGCGGGGGTGGTGATCAGCGTTCCAACAGCTATGCGGCGCCTGTTATTACAGGGTATGCAGCAAAAGTTTTATGTGAAAACCAGAAGGCGGGGATTGACACTGTCTTAGAATATCTGGAAAAAAATGCTGTAACGGGCCGTGAGTATCAGGATAAGATAGATTGTGTCATTCCTAAAACCGACATGCGAAATGGCAGGAGAATGTCCCAGGCTGAAAACGATGAGAGTCTAGAGATACCAGTGATTGCCGGGAGAGGATGCCGCACGGAGATGAGGATGCTGACGGATGAATTTGAAGGAAAAGGCTTTCAGTCATTGCTACTGCAGGAAAAGGTGGTGGATTCTGGTGCAATCCCAATAGAATACTATGGCGGAAAGGACCGTCCTCTTGGGCAGATTCTCCATACAGTGGATGTTATATACAAACCGGATATTATTTTTTTGGATTATTTATCTGTAAAGACCTGCAGCGAGGCTGAAAAATCCGAAATAGATATGTTTATCTCACATGACAGCGGCTCTTATACGATCACGGCCAAGGGACTGCAAAGGACAGCCGGAAAGGCAGAAGAAATAGGGGGTATTATCTGCCAGTATTTTTAAGTATCAAACACACTCTGGTGTTCCAAACGGCAAGTAATTAAAATACCGGGCATGGAGATAAAAGGAGAAAGAAAAAATATGGAAAAAAGGAAGAATGACAGTAAAATCTGGAGGCGGGTCTGCGGGCTGCTTCTCGCATACAAAAAGTATTTCCCGGGTATTTTCATATGTTTAGTTTGCACTTCATTTATGACTTTTTTACAGCCGCTGGTTATCCGAAGGATAACAGACCAGGGGATGGTAGCGAAAGATATGGAGTGCATTCTTATTTTCTCAGGAGTGCTGGTCGGCATCTCCGTGATTGTCCAAGTGACAGAAGTGATACAGACACGACTTTTTTCCAATATACATAACGGGTTGACATTTTCCCTTTACAGAGAAGCGTATTGGAAAATGGACACTCTGAATATTGGTTATTATGATGAAAAAGGAAGTGCGGAGATTGCAAACACGATCGGCAGTGATATCAGCAATGTGGCTTCTGTGGCAGACCAGATTACGACATTTTCCATCTCTTCTATTCTGCAGATTGTGGGAGGAATCGTGGGATTATCGATACTGGACTGGAAACTGGCACTGATGATTACACTGCTGATCCCCGTAAAATTTCTGGTGGTACTCTATTTTTCCAGAAAAAAGAATTTAGCTTTTGAACGCCTGATAGAAAATAACCGGGTGTTCTTCGGCTGGCTGGGTGACTGCATTAATGGTATACGGGAAATGAAGCTCTGGGACTTGTTTCGTATAAAGAATGCGGATTTTGAAAAATTGCAGGGAAAGATGATGGATTCTTACAGGGAAAACATGATGCTGGATGAATACAGGACGTTTAGTGTGTCTATGCTGGATGCCCTGATGAATGCTGCTCTCTATATATCAGGCGGTCTTTTGATTGTGAGAGGAGAGTTTACAATTGGCGGAGCATTTGCGTTTATGACATACAGTGCATATGTTGTTAACCCGATCACTTTTTTGATCAATATCAAATATTACTTTGCGCAGATTAAGCCATCTGCGAAACGATTTTTTGAATTTCTAGAGCAGCCGGAAGAAGGTGGGGAACATGCGGGGAGTTTAAGCAGGTTTGATAAGGACGCAGAAGTACCTGTTCTGGAACTGAAGGATGTGATATTTGGGTACAAAGAAGGCACCCCTATCTTAAGCGGTGTGAATTTGACGGTGCAGCGGGGGGACAGGATCGCGGTTATCGGAGAAAACGGGAGTGGGAAGTCAACACTGTTGGATTTGATTCTGGGTTTTTATCACCCGGAGAAAGGCGAGATAAAATTCTGGGGGATTCCGACCGAGAATCTGGAACCTAAGATAATCAGGAACAGGATTGCAGTAGTAAGCCAGAAGCCATACCTCTTTCAGGGAACAATAGAGGAAAACGTGAATATCGGTGGGACGGCATCACACGAAGACGTGGTTGATGCATGTATCAAAAGCGGTGCAATCACATTCATTGAAAAGCTGGATGACGGGTTCATGCAGCGGGCAGGTCAGGATGGAGCAAAACTTTCAGGTGGTGAGAAACAGAAGGTGGCGGTTGCACGTGCGATATTGAAAAAAGCCGATATATTACTTCTGGATGAAGCAACATCAGGTTTTGACAGGGAATCCGATAAAGTCCTGATGAATCTGGTGTGCGGGGAATTGAAGGATAAGACAGTCATATTTATTACACACAGATATGAAGAACTGGAAGGAGTGGAAATGGTGTACAGGCTTGCGGAAGGGCGGCTGGAGCTGATGGAAGGAGAGATCTGATCAAAATTGTCTGATAGAACAGCGGCTTGTCATATTTCTATTTCTTCTGACCGCTTTTTTCTCTGTATCCTGCGGGGGTCGCAAGCCGTCAGAAGAACAGCTTTCATAGATTATCGATGACTTTAGGGCCGGTGATTATGAGTATGTTACAACCTGGTACAACGTAGGCCCCGATCATCAGAAAGAGATGTCCTATGTACTTGAAGGGAAAAAATAGATTTGATTAAGCCAGACCCATTGACCCCATTTTAATCTTTTATTAGTCTGTCCTGCCTACCACACCGCCATCCAAGGCACTCAACACAAAGCTTAAGTTCTGTACTGTTTCCACTTCCCCAGCACTTTCTTTTACCGTGAAGACCCATACTGGAACAAGCCATGCATTTTTGGGCTCTTTGTAAGCCGGAATATATGTGTATTCTAATTCTGTACTTATTATCTGGTAATTAAATAATGTGGTATCATTTACCGGCTGTCCCTGTTGGGAATACCAATAGAAAATTTGATCCAACAGTTGATTCTGTATTGTTTCAAAAGACAGCAATTCTGTATTCTCAGCTATTTGCTCGACTTCTTCAGTCATTCCTTGCCAATCAAAACTCCTAATTCCCCCCTTCGTCACAGTGATTGTGATTTCTTCAACTGGAAATGGAGGGGTATAACTTTCTATTGTTTTTTCTGAAATAGTCCCGTACACCTGCTTTACAGGGATTCCTTCTATATTAGCTGAAAAAATATATTGATATCCTGTTTCTGCCTCTTCCAGATTTCCCAGCCATAAATGGTCTGACCAAAATCCCAGAGAGTCTCTCTCCGGAAATGCTCCTTTAGGGAACCACAGAATCTTTTCAGATGAGGAACATACCATATCCGTAATATTTAAATCTTGTAAAACCTGCTCTGCCTGCTTTTTTCCCTCCTCCTCTTCAATCCCCGGTTGATCTAAACACGCATCGTACTGACTTAATAAAGCGCTGTATCCTTCTGTATAACCTGATGTATCCAACCCTGCATCATTTTGATACTTACATTGCATCTTATATTTCTGTATCGTAGCCGCTTCTACAATATCTGCTCCCTGCATCCAACTGAACTTACTACTGTTTCCGAGCTTTGAGTCATAGCGCTCTGCATCGATATGCGCCGTCATCTCTCTCCCTACGTCAACAGAAAAATAATTCTTCGCATCAGAATCTTGTTCATCTTTTTTACCGCCTGCCCAACCTTGTGCGGCTGTAAATGCCGGGTTATCTATTATCTTTTGAAACTTTATTTCCGCCTTTTTTGGTTCCGCCAGAATATCCGGAGCTAGTTTGATGGCCGTCTTTAATGCCTCTTTCAATTCCTGATGAGAAGTCCACATGGTTGTGTCTCCATAGGTACCTTCTTTATTCTCTATCCGGTCTATCACTTTCTGGTAAATGTCTTTGGTATAAATTTGCTGCACATATAAATCGTTATTCCCAGAAAAATATAAAACTAATTTTTCCAGCTCTTTCTGCTCTAATTCATGATTTTTCATCTCTATAACCGGAAGGTTTCCTGTTTCTATCTTCCCCAATTCTAAATCAGCAGAAATCGTTACCCTGTTATTGCTTCTCTTATCATTAATCTTCCAGTGCTCGGGATTATCTAGGGTTCTCTTTTCGCCGTTTGCCAGAGGTTCTGCAATCACATCTTCACTCAACCCATCTGCTTTACTGACTACAGAGCTTTTATCAGGTGTTTTTTGGCACCCCGTAAGTGCCATACATAACATCATGATTAATAAAACTACTTTTTTCATAACAGTCCTCCTCTCAAGCGAAGTTATTCCCTTTCCATTTCATCTAGCTATTTTTACTTTGTTTTGAGTAATACTATTAAAGTTGTCTAATACATATACGTATTAGACAACCTTCTTTACAAATACATAAGTTAAAATCTGGTGAGACATTAGGAAGCCATTATAGCATTATCTGCCGCATTATAAATCCTATTTTTATCAGCATTACGCTGTGCTACATATGTTGCAGCACAATAATTGCAAGGACATGGACATCCGCACGAACAATCAAATGACTCAATTGTATAACGATGTTTTCTGAACTTTTTTTCGAGTTTCTTCATTATATTTTACCTCCTTCCCTAATATTATTAACCTCCTTTCGTACTAGGAGAATTAATTTCTGCAACACTGGCTCTATATACGAGTTTCACTGTTTTTTAATTTTTTTATTAGGAAGCCAACTCTAATTTTTTACATATAGTTTCTAAATTAAACTCACTACTATTAATCTCCTCCATCACCTGCAGCATAGGTAATTTATGTTTCTCTTCCAATTCAATAATTATATATACCCAAACTTCCTCATAAACGGGCAAATCCAGCAAATTTTGCTTATCACTTTCCAATGCAATACCTGAATACTTCAATATTACATTTCTCAATAATTTATCCATGCCTCTCCTCACTTAAATTACATGAAAATTGTTTTCTAATTTATTTATTATTGCTTTAACTTGATCTTCAACTTCTAAATCATTCTCAATATAAGAAATATGATATCCTGTCGTATCATTTATGTTAAATTGGGAATCATCCCTTTCACATATTTTATAATATCTTATCCTTTGACATTCATAATCAGCCTTAAAATACTGTTTTGAAACTACAAATTCTTTCACCTCGGTATCAAACCTAACCATTAAAAAATCACTTAATTTCTTAATAGTTTCAGCATTTTGTCCCATATTGGCATATAAGGTAAGTAAGCCAGCATCTATACTAATAGCTTTAGAAATGATTAAAGGAATTTCGGCATAAAAGTTGGTTTCATAATCCTCAAACTCTGAAATTCCACTTGGACATCCCAAGAGAATCACATCTGCTTTCTTTTGTTTCTGTAACTGATAAACCCATACATTAAAATACTTGATTTTTTCTGGATAGGACATATTTTTAGAATATAAGAATCCCGGTAATACTTCCATTCCCAGAAACTTCCCAAGAACATTTGAAGAAATTGCTAATACATTATACCCCTTTTTTTCTATCACTTCCTTTGCCTTCACCTGCAGATTAAACTTATCACAGTTTTCTCCCATTCCCATAATAGATATTATAGGAATATCTATTTCCTTAATCTTTGTTTCTCCCAAATCTTGTGGTAAAGACTTTTCTTGTAATATATTAAAATTATCTATTTCTATATCAAGCCCCAATTTTTCTAATAATGCAACACTAATATAAATTTTTTTCATGGACTTTTGAGCCTGATTTATTCTTTCCTTATACCCCTCATAGTCATACTCCATCGTGTTTTCTGCAAATACTACAGCATCCGCTTCTCCAAGGCACTTTTCAAAATCAGTACTACAATAGAAAGAGTTTTTTTTCTGCAGTAGTTCAAGTCTTTTTTTATCTTCATAATAACTGGCTACTGCTACTGTCTGATATTGCTCACTGTTTCTTAGATTATTTATTAAAACTTCCGTATCTTCATTTAAGGGAAAAAGAACTAATTTTTCCATATATCCTCCTCTACCTTGACCCAAGTAAATTTTCATTCCCTCTATATCCTAACTCGGCCAACATACACAGCCTGCGAAACTGTGACAAAGTCTTCTTTTTAGATATCTCACATTGTCTAAACAGCATATTTTCAGTAAGCTTTTTATTTTCCTTTGATATCTCACTAAGACAAAACGTACATGTTCTTAAATTCCAACAAGACATACAATTTCCTTGAATCATCTTTCCATGGTTAAGAAAGAAATCCAATTTGTCATAATCAAGCCCTGTATTTATTGAACCAATACTCATTTCTTCATCTTCTTCCGATACTCTTTCACATGGGAAAAAAGTGCCATTGGTTTCTACAAATAATCGTCTGACTGACGGAATACATGGTCCACCATGATGTGTCTTTTTAGCTTCTCGTGAATGCTTATGTAATTGATCATATAAGAGTTCTACATCCTGTAGTTGTCGCCTAACCATCCGGCTTTGTGCATCCCACTCTCTTTTCCCCAATACTGCCAAGACCATTTTTATATATGCCAAATGTTCTACCCGTCTATTTTTTTGTGTGATTTCAGAGATATTGTCATCTTTTAACCCTATTTTATTTACATAATTAAAGCTTACAGAATCAGGTGTAAACAAATCCGACTCTGCATAGAACTTATAGACCCTTTCGAAATCTGTTGTGTTACTAATAACACAATTAAACATAACATTTTCTTTATAATACTTTTCATCATATTTCTTCAGTGCCTTTAAATTCTTTAAAATTGTATCAAATGATCCGCCCCCTGTTTTGAATATGCGGTTTACATCATGACTTTCCTTATCACCATCCAGACTAATCATAAGAGTAAATTTATGTTTTACTAAGAATTTAATAACTTCTTCTGTTAACAGCGTTCCATTTGTTGTCATTGGAAATCCTGCAGTTTTATCCCCTTTGTGCTCTAAAGTATAGTCTACGCATTGTTTTATGAGTTCAAATTCTAATAAAGGTTCTCCCCCATAAAATGATACATATATTGCATCTGCCTTGTCACTCCTTGCAAGATAGAAATCAATTGCCTTTTTGGCTGTTTCAAAGCTCATTCTATTTGATGCATGTGATCGATTAAAATAATTTCCTGAATATGCGCAATAATTGCATCTCATATTACATTGTTGAGTCACTTGTAAAATCAAATTCTCCATATAATGTTCTGTCAATAATTTTAATCTATCTGTTTCTGGGTGTTCAATACCTTCTATAACTGTTTCCTGCAGTAATCCATTATCTAAAAACATCCTTAATGATTCTTCGTCTTGAATTTTCCCAGTTTTTTCAACCTCTTTTAAAACCTCATATTCTTCATCATTTACCATTACAATAGTATTAAAAAAACGATCATAAAAATACTTTTGCATAGGTGTCTCAAAACATTTAATAAGTATCTTGCCCATAATTTTCCTCTCTCTGTTTTTAGAAAATACACTTTATTTGATACTAAACTGCCCCTATGACATAGATGTATTATTAACTGTTAGTATATGCTATCTCAGTAACCTGTAGAAAATCATAATTAGAAAAATATATTACGTTTTCACCTCCTACTCTTTGCTCTTGAAGAATGTTCATGGGTATTAGACGTGAACTACTACACAAATGCCCCCTCAGGATATCCTTTGTGATATTTTTGTTTATCCTGATGCAATATCTATTCCCGATAAAGTTAAATACCTCACCCTGAAATTACCCTCTGGAGACCAAGTATTAGTTTTGCAGACACTCGAATTTCTTATAGCTTGTTAATATTAATTATAGCTTCTTTTATTATTTTTGAAATAAGTAGGCCATCAATTGTATTTTTTTGACCTCGAATTGTTGTGATTGTATAAGGAAACTGTTGTCCCCACACGGCCAAAACATCGTAACGGAGAAAAAGTGTCAAATTCGTTTGCATCACATATTGAAAAAGAGTGTCTTATAAATAGTGGATTTAACCGTCTTAAAAGAAGGACCGATTCGTTTTTCCAGATGATTGAGGAGAACAGTCTGGAAGGATTTACGGAGGTAGGAATAGTTGAAATAGTTAACTGTATGCCAGAATCCGCCTTCAGAGAGGAGACAATGGATATAATGAGGGTTCCATTCGAGAGGGCGGCCGAAAGTATGGAGGACACAGAGAAAGCCGGGAACAAAGTTTTGGATTTGTTGAGGGAAAGAAAAAGATTCTTAATGACCTCGGAAACGGCCTCGAAGAGGCAGTTAAGCAAGTCCCTGTCGTCAAGGAAAAAATGACGGAGGACTCATCAATGGTAAAAACAAGATGCCTGTCGTCAGAATACTTGGCACCGCCAAAAAAGGGGGCGCCGCAGTTGAGATGTCGGAGGCATAACGGGCTGACATTTTCCCTTTACAGAAAAGCGTATTGGAAAATGGACAATCTGAATATCGGTTATTATGATGAAAAAGGAAGTGCGGAGATTGCAAACACGATCAGCAGTGATATCAGCAATATGGCTTCTGCGGCAGACCAGATTACGACATTTTCCATCTCTTCAATTCTGCAGATTGTGGGAGGAATCGTGGGATTATCGATACTGGACTGGAAACTAGCATTGATGATTACACTGCTGATCCCCGTAAAATTTCTAGTGGTACTCTATTTTTCCAGAAAAAGAATCCAGATTTTGAAAAATTGCAGGGAAGGATGATGGATTCTTACAGGGAAAACATGATGCTGGATTTGATTCTGGGTTTTTATCACCCGGAGAAAGGCGAGATAAAATTCTACGGGATTCCGACCGAGAATCTGGAACCTAAAATAATCAGGAACAGGATTGCAGTAGTAAGCCAGAAGCCATACCTTTTTTAGGGAACAATAGAGGAAAACGTGAATATCGGTGGGGCAGCATCTCACGAAGATGTGGTTGATGCATGTATCAAAAGCGGTGCAATCACATTCATTGAAAAGCTGGAAGGCGTGGAGAAGGTGTATAGACTTGCGGGAGGGCAGCTGGAACTGATGGAAGGGCAGGTTTGAATGAATTGTTTGCCAGCTGCACATCTTCTGACTAATTTGGATTCCTTTTAAGCTTAGATATAAATATACATAGAAACAGCATAGTTACTCCAGCTATTATCCAAGTAATACCAATTGAAAATACATCACCTAAAATTCCCATTAAAACGAGGGATATCCACCCTCCAACCCTTTCTGCCATTGAGTTCACAGATAGCATTGTTGCCCTATTATCCGAGTCAATATATTTATTTATCAGAGCTTTTTGAATAGGGTCAAGCACTCCAAGCAATATTTCCATCCCTATAATCACCGCAAATCCCACTAAAAGATTACTATTGATAGCTGCAATTATAAATATTGAGCCAAATAATATACATATTACAAACAATGCCTGTATTCTATTATATTTTTTGTGCAGATGTTCCCATAACGCATTTCCGGCGGTCATACTAATTTTAATGAATATCCACATCCATGCCAAAACACCTAACTCTCCTCCTCCTAATTGGAGAATATAAGGTGACCAGTATGTAAATAATGGTGAGATTACAAATGCTACGCCCATATTTAAAAGTAGAATCGTTTTAATCGAGTCTCCCTTTCGAATCGTATCATATATTGTAATAAAACTCCCCTTTAGCTCTGATCTGACATTTATTTTGAAATTACAAGTATGAATTTTACTTTGATTCAACTGTTTGTTTCTTACCCATCGTAAAACCAATAGTGTATAAATTATAGCAGTTATCAAAGGGATAATCCAAATATACCTTAAGCCAGCTTTTGCAATAAAAGTTCCTATAACCCCTCCTAATATCATAACAAAATTTCGAATTTTAGCACTTTTAGAAAAAACTGCATCCAATTCGTTATCATCCAAATCTGCCGTATTAACTACCCAGGCTTCTAAGGCGCCCGATTGCATAGCATAGCTAATCCCCCAGAAAATCTGCCCCAATATTAGTATTGAAATATTACCAGCATACAAAAAAAGTGCCATTGAAGACGATAATGCTATACCTGATATAATTAATGCACTTTTATTTCCTCTGTTATCACTGAGTGAGCCACTTGGTATTTCAAATATAAATACAAATACATTAAATACGCTTGTAATAATATTTGTAACAAATTTACTATAACCCAAATCATAAAAGTATAAAATATAAGTTGCCCCAATGATTCCAGAATGTAAGTAAAATAATGTTTCGAGAATAATATATCTATCGCATACTCTTTTCTTGCTCATACAGATAATTCCCCCTTCTCTGAGCCATTATTTTTCCATCTGGCAATGCCCGTGTAATAACCTGATTATAAAATAAGCCTGCATAGAGTACAACCCCTGCCGATTATAATAGTTATAAGAAGCAAAAATCAGAGTGCATATGTCAGAATTCAGGAGAGACGGCGGGCACAGGATGCAGCTGGTCAGACTCGCTCTTTATATAAGTATTGCGGTGCTCAGTATTTTTTACACGAAGGCGGTTCATATGGATAAACATGCACAATCACGGATTGCGGCGGCAGGAAACGGCGGGGAGGAAGAAAATGATCAATCTGGTGCAGGAGGCAGTTATATGGACGGTGGGAAAAAGGGTGCTTCTTCCGGGACGGGGGAGACAGACAGGATAATAACGGTTCCTTTTATGAATCAGGACGACTACCCGACAGGATGTGAGAGCGTGACTTCGGTGATGGCTCTGTCGTATGCAGGGGTTGACATTACTGTGGATGAATTTATAGACCAGTATCTGAGGATTGGGAAATATTACTGGAAGGACGGGCAATATTACGGGAACAGTCCTTATTATTATTTTATCGGTGATCCGAGGGGAAATGGTTTTGGCTGCTTTGCCCCGGTGATACATGATGCGCTTGTGGAGGCGGCGGGAGGAGAACGGGTGAAGGACCTGACAGGGATGACACTGCAGAATATATGCAAAGAATATATCGGCAATGGAATCCCTGTGATCCTCTGGGCCACGATTGGTATGCAGCCGAGCTATGAAGGACGCAGCTGGACCATTCTGGAGACCGGAAAAGAGTATATCTGGCCGGCAGAAGAACACTGTCTCCTGCTTGTCGGTGTGGATCGTGAGTACTATTATTTTAATGACCCACTGGAAAAGTCCGGGGGGACCAGATATGAGAAAGCGTTAGTAGAAGAGCGTTACCGGGAGATGGGCAGCCAGGCGCTGGCTGTGCTGCCCGGGAGTTAACGCTTCTCTTTCTTCATCTGCCTGATCATGTCGGCTATGGTCTGG
The DNA here is from genome assembly GCF_003149245.1 of Faecalicatena orotica. Lineage (GTDB taxonomy): Bacteria > Bacillota > Clostridia > Lachnospirales > Lachnospiraceae > Faecalicatena_A > Faecalicatena_A orotica. The sequence goes on from NZ_QGDL01000005.1 coordinate 55,668, forward strand.
TGCAGGGGGCGGGGATGATATCCCAGCTCCCTGCTTGCTTTTTCGTGTGAAAAGTTCCCGTTGGATGTCAGTGTATACATGGCATATGGTGTGAAAACAGGCGTTTTTTTCCAGCATTTGTAGTGCAGTTGTGCAAAAGGCGCCGCACATTTGGCGATCCATGCGGGGAGGAAGATCCGTGGCCTTTTCTGTCCGGTAGCTGCTGAGAGTTCCCCGAAGAGTTCTTTAAGCGTGACAAACCGGTTGCAGAGGATGTAGCACTCTCCAGATCTTCCTTTTTGGGAGGCCTTGATTACTCCGGATGCGACATCGCGCACGTCGACAAAATCATATCCGCCGCGTACGGCTACAGGCATCCCCTTCTGTGTATAATGGGCGATCATGTGAAGCATGCTGCCGGAAGGGTGTCTGGCAGGTCCGATGATGCCGGACGGATGTACCACCACGGCATCGAGTCCGCGTTTGGTACTGTCTAAAACGTATTGGGTTGCTTCTGCTTTTGTCTTGGCATAGTAGCCCGTTACGTCGTCAGGGGAGAAAGTCCTGATCTCGGATATAATTGTCTGGTCCGGTGTTTCGGGGATAGCGTGGACACTGCTGACATAGACCAGACGCTTTACATGGTGGCGGATACAGGCGTCTACGACATTCTTCGTTCCGCCTACATTTACGGAATACACGGCAGGGGTCGGGCCGCCGTAGATGGAAATGAGGCCTGCACAGTGGATCAGCACGACACCGGGCTTCCCGGTGGAGGCTTCATGCAGATTTTCTGATGCCGCAGTAAACAGCATTTCCATTGTTTCCGGATCACGGACATCCCCTGCGATATAGGAAAGTCCTGGGGGAGGGTCCGGCACATCCTGCAATTCATCCGGCAGGATGAGGCCCAGGACAGGATATCCCTGTTTCAAAAGTCCGGCTGCTATATGGCTGCCGAGGTGTCCGGCAGCTCCGGTTACGATATATTGTGTGTGTTTCATGATCAGCGCCTCCTTGGTTCTGAATAAATGGAGTTTTGTTTACAGATGTTTACAGATATACAACACGGCGTTGCTTTCTGTTCTTACTTAAAATATAATAAAGGCAGGGGAAGTTGACAACCATCAGATTTTTGTGAAACGTAAGTTAGACAACAGATTAGAAAGAAGTGTTGATTGTTTATGAAAAATTCAGATTTGGACAGGCGTGTCAGGTACACGAGGAATATGATACGGCACAGTTTTCTTAAGCTTCTGTCGGAAAAACCGCTGGGGAAGATTACTGTGAAAGAGATCTGTGGGATGGCAGATATTAACCGGGCGACTTTCTATGCCCATTATGAGGATGTATATGATCTGCTGGACAAGATCGAGGAGGAGTTTTACCGGGATGTGCAGGATTCTGCCAGCAATATGGTGCAGGAGGACTATACGGGAATACTGCCTATAGAGATTCTTAAGAAGATCAGGGAAAATGAAGAACTCTGCAGGGCGATGTTCGGAAAATACGGGGATAAGGAGTTCTTACGGAAGCTGATGTATTTTGCGGAGGAGGATTCATTGGGGGACTGGAAAAAGCTGTATCCGGATATAGGGGAGGAGAAACTGGAATGGCTGTATGGATTTATCGTCAACGGCTGTGCAGGCACCATACAGAAGTGGGCAGAGAGCGGATTTCAGGCAGAGCCTGAGGATATGGCCCGGTTTATGGCACAGATGTTCCGGTCATGCGTAAAGGGGATGGAAACATAGGCTGTGCCATGAGCGGGGCAAGGTGTCATTGACTGGAATCCTGCCGGATTACCTGGTTCTGGTTTCTCCAGCTTCGCGGAGAGAGCCCGTATACATTTTTGAAAGCCCTTGAGAAATGCAGCTGATTTGCGTAGCCAACCGCATTGCTGATATCACCGATAGAAAGTGTGGTGAGCTTCAGCAGTTCAGCTGCTTTTGCCATGCGGTAGTTCAGCAGGAATTCCTGAGGGGATTTTCCTACTGTATCTTTGAAGATCTTTCCGAAATAGCTCCTGTTCAGGCCGCATGTTGTAGCAATATCCTCGACGGAGATGTCATTCTGGAAGTTCTGCTCGATAAAAGCGAGTGCTTCGCGTATATAAAAGTCACGCAGCCGCCCGCCCTGGTTGAGGTGCATGGAGGCGGCCGAGCGGGTCAGAAAGTCCAGAAACAGAAATAAGTGCCCGATCAGATGAAACGGAGCCGCGTCTCCGTGCTGGGCAATGTATAGCATTTCGTTCATCATATCCTGACGCAGGTCCTTTGAATGCGCGTGGTAGACAGGATTATCACGGCCAAGTCCTGCGATTTCTATGGCTTCCTTCACACGGAGCCCGTCAAATTCAAGCCAGACATATTCCCAGGGATATTCTGCATCGGAAATATAGGTGTTGATCTGCTGCGGAAAGATCATGAACCCCTGACCGCTTTTTACCTGATAAGTCTGTGTCATACCTTTCGCATCATCTGCCATCAGTGTACCGGTTCCCGAGATGACATAGTGGAACAGAAAATGGTTGCGGGCAGCCGGTCCGTAAGAATGTGCCGGGGCGCAGTGTTCCCAGCCGAACTGGTAGAGGCTTAAGTCTATGAAATTTTCATTCGGAAATACAGAAAATAAAATATCACTCATGATACCTGGCTCCTTTCGGGATGGGATGTTTTTTTCATTATATACCATAATGCAAGGTGACTTCAAATTATTTTCCTAAATATTGCATAAAGGTATAAAAACGCAAATATATGGATATTTATAGACGCATAATGAGATGTTATAATATAGTTAATCCAAAAAAAGGATGGTTTGAAGGGTGCCGGCAGTATTTAAACCATGCAAAAAGATATGAAAGGGAAGAGAAAAAGGAGAACATGAAAACAGTTGTACTGAGGAAAAGGTCGGTATGTCAGGAACTGGAAACACATAAGTGGGTTATCTTTGAAAGGAGTAGTGGCAGATGAAAAGAAGAAGTGTAAGACGATTAAGCCTGCTCACGGCGGGTACCATGCTGGCGGCCCTTGCCCTTACCGGATGCCAGTCCGGTGAGAAAAACAGCGGAAAAGTAGAAATTGAACTGGTACAGTACAAACCGGAAGCCGTAGAGGTTTTTAAGGAGCTTGAGGAAGAATTCAATGCATCACATGATGATATCCATCTGACGATTGATTCGCCAAATGAAGCAATGACAATTCTGAAGACCAGATTCGTAAGGGAAGACATTCCGGATATTATCGGCATCGGAGGGGATATTAATTATTCCTATTTTCTGGATTCCGATATGCTGGCAGATATCTCGGATTATGAAGGGCTAAGCGATATCAAGCCTGCTTATCAGGACATTCTGAAAGCCCTCGAGTTTGTACCGGAGGAAGGTGTTTACGGAGTCCCTTATGTGGCAAATGCCGCCGGAGTGCTTTATAACAGGGAGATGTTTGAGGAACACGGATGGGAGATCCCGGAAAACTGGGAAGAATTCACGGCCCTGTGTGAAGAGATAGAAGCAGCCGGAATCCGCCCGCTTTCCTTTGGTTTTAAGGACACATGGACTTGCCTGGCACCGTGGAATGCATTGGCAGTGGATCTGGCTCCGGCAGATGTGTGCAGTCAGGTCAACAAAGGGGAAACAAAATTTAAGGATGAGTACCGGGAGGTTTCGGAGAAAATGCTGGAACTTCTGGATTACGGTCCTGAGGACCCGTTCGCATATGGATATAACGATGCATGTACCGCATTTGCAAATGGAGAGTCTGCGATGTACACGATCGGGAGTTATGCAGTGCCGCAGATTAAATCAGTGAACCCGGATATGTATATTGATTCCTTCGTGATGCCGGGGAGCAGCGAGGCAGACGAGAATGTGCTGAACTCAGGTGTGGATTTGCAATTCTGTGTGATGGAAGACAGTGAAAATAAAGAAGCGGCGTATGAGGTTCTTGACTTTCTTTTGAAGGATGAAAATGTGCAGAAATATCTCGACGAGCAGAATGCGGTTCCGTGTAAAGAGGGCGATTTCGATCTGGCTCCGATGCTGGACGGGGTAAAGTCCTTCATAGAGGAAGGCAGGATGACGGACTACCAGGATCACTATTACCCGAGTGAAATGGCGGTCGATGCACAGATACAAACGTTCCTGCTCAAACAGGATACAGATGCGTTCCTGAAGAAGTTTGATACGGACTGGCTGAGATATAACAGGGATATCATCCGTAAGGTAGAAGATTATGAAGCAAACAAGGGTTCTTCAAAATAGGGAGGAGAGGGAACTATGAGGAAAATGAATAACAGGAAGCTGACATTTCTGCTGATTACAATACCCATCCTGGCACTGTTTTTCTGTTTTAACACACTGCCTTTGATAAAGGGTGTTATTTACAGTTTTACAAATTATAAAGGTTATGGCGCCTATGACTGGGTAGGGATTCGAAACTATGTCGATCTGTTCCAGGACGTGAGGGTCGGTAAATCATACCTGTTCACGTTTAAGCTGGCGATTGTAACGACTATCGTGGTCAATATTATCAGTCTTCTGCTGGCACTTGGACTAAACAGCAAGATCAAGGGAAAGAGTGCACTGCGCGGTCTGTATTTTATACCGAAGATTTTAGGGGCACTGGTTGTAGGTTACATTTTCAATTACTTTTTTACATATATCCTTCCTGTCATAGCAAAGGCTCTTACGGGAAACGGGGCAAGCATGCTGTCAAGCACGAAATGGGCATGGGTTGCAATTATGATTGTCTGTGCATGGCAGGCGATTGCGATGAACACGATTATTTATATTTCGGGTCTGCAGACGGTGCCGGAGGATGTGTACGAGGCGGGCGCGATTGACGGGGCAACAGGTTTTCAGAAGTTCAAAAGCCTGACATTCCCCCTGATTCTTCCATTTTTTACGATTAACATGGTCCTCTGTATGAAAGATTTCCTGATGGTATTTGACCAGATCATGTCATTGACAAAAGGCGGGCCTGCACAGAGTACAGAATCTATCTCCTACCTGATTTACAACAACGGTATGAGCGGCGGGCAGTTTGGATTCCAGAGTGCGAATGCAGTAATTTTCTTTATTGTGATCGTATTTATTTCCGTATTCCAGATGAATTTCTTAGGAAAGAAGGAGGAGCAGTTATGATGGGCGCTAAGGTAAAAGTAAAAGAAAAAACGAACTGGCCGGTTACGATTATGCTGATCGTGGGCCTGATTACAGTTGCATTTCCGATGTACTTAACGATCGTAATTGCATTCAAGCAGCCTTCGGAAATGACGAACAGTATCTCGGGAATCCTATCCCTGCCGAAATCATGGAGTTTTGCTAATTTTGCCGAGGCAATGCGGGTCACAGACTTCTGGCATTCCCTTGGAAACAGTATCCTGATTACACTGGCTACTGTACTTATATCTATTGTGATTCATTCTCTGATCGGGTATGCGATTGGCAGAAACAAGACACACAGTAAATTTTATAATTTTGCGTATTTATATATTGTCAGCGGAATGTTCGTACCGTTTGCAATCCTGATGATGCCCCTTGTAAAGCAGACGGCGCAGCTTAGAATCGCGAATTGGTTTGGTGTTATTATTCTCTATGTAGTGTTCTATATGCCTATGAATGTGCTTCTGTATACCGGATACCTGAAAAATATCCCGGTTGCACTCGAGGAAGCGGCACGTGTGGACGGGGCGAGTACATGGAGAACCTACTGGAAGATCATTTTCCCGATCATGAAGCCTATGCATGCAACAGTGGCTGTACTCACAGCGCTGGGAACATGGAATGACGTTATGACACCTCTTGTTATTATGTCGGGAAGCGGAAAGAATACACTGCCATTGGCACAGTTGAATTTCCAGACACAGTTCGGTACGAATTACAATCTGGCATTTGCATCCTATCTGCTGGCATTGCTGCCAATCCTGATCTTCTATATCATCTGCCAGAAGCAGATTCTGAATGGTGTTGTAAACGGGGCTGTGAAGTAGATACTGTAAAATCAGGAATTGTATGGATGCAGAAGGAAATGTAGAATGAAAAACTGTAACGGGAAAAGGAGCGGCATCATGGGAATTACATTTGACGAAAAGAATAAGACGTTTACACTGCATACAAAATCTGCGATGTATCAGATGCAGGTTGATAAATATGGTTTTTTACTTCATCTTTACTATGGAAAAAAGGTACAGGGGTGCATGGATTATCTTCTGACATATTATGACAGGGGATTCTCCGGGAATCCCTATGATGCGGGAAATGACAGGACATATTCGATGGATGCGCTGCCGCAGGAGTTCCCCTGTGCCGGGAATGGGGACTACCGGACGCCTGCCCTGATTTTGAAAAACAGGGCAGGGACTTATGGCTGTGATCTTCGCTATAAGGGATACCAGATTTCGAAGGGAAAGTATGGCCTGAAAGGGCTTCCGGCTGTTTACGCGGGCGAAGACGAGGCTGAGACACTAAAGATTGAGCTGGAGGACCAGAATCAGGGGATTGCGGTAACACTGCTGTACGGGGTGCTGCCGGAGCCGGATATTATCACGAGGAGCGTGGTGATTTGTAATCATGGGTGTGGTGAAAACGGTGTGCCGGAAACGATTTTTCTGGAGAAGGTCCAGTCGGCCTGTCTGGATTTTGTGACCGGAAATTATGATTTTATCAGTTTTTACGGGCGGCATGCAATGGAACGGAATTTCCAGAGGGTTCCGGTTGCTCATGGGAGCCAGATGATCGGAAGCAGGAGGGGCACATCGAGCCATCAGTATAATCCGATGATGATTCTGGCAGATAAGGAAGCCACGGAAGATTCCGGAAACTGCTATGCGATGTCTTTTGTATACAGCGGGGGCTTTCAGGGTGAGGTTGAGAAAGACCAGTATAACCAGACCCGTGCAGTTCTGGGGCTTCAGGGCGAACAGTTTTCCTACCCGCTGGAGCCGGGAGAAGTATTTTACGCGCCTGAGGTGATCCTGACATACAGCGGCAGCGGACTGAATCGTTTGTCGCAGAATCTGCACACCTGCATCCGAAAACATATCTGCCGCGGGAAATACAGAGATGCGGTGCGGCCTGTTCTGGTAAACAGCTGGGAGGCAGCGTATTTTGATTTTAACGGCGATACGATCTGTGAGCTGGCAAAACATGCGGCCGATGTGGGAATTGAACTGCTTGTCATGGATGACGGCTGGTTTGGCAGCCGTGATGACGACAACAGGGGGCTTGGCGACTGGAAGGTGAACGAGGATAAGCTTGGCGGCACGCTGGGAGAGTTAATTGGGAAAATAAACGCGCTGGGCGTCAAGTTTGGTATTTGGATCGAGCCGGAGATGGTCAATGAGGACAGCGAGCTGTACAGGACCCACCCTGACTGGGCCTTTACGATACCGGGCAGAAAGCCGCAGAGGTCCAGAAACCAGCTGGTACTGGATTTTTCCAGAAAAGAGGTCGTGGACGCAGTCTACGGGCAGATCTGCGGGATACTGGATCAGGGAAATATTGAGTATGTCAAATGGGATATGAACCGGAGCATTGCGGATGTTTATTCCGCGGCGGCAGAAAACCAGGGGAAGGTAATGTATGACTATATACTCGGACTGTATGATTTCCTTGAAAGGCTGTCCACCCGGTACCCGGATATTCTGATCGAGGGATGCAGCGGAGGGGGCGGACGTTTTGACGCAGGAATGCTGTACTACACACCGCAGATCTGGTGCAGTGATAATACCGATGCCATTGACAGAGTAAGGATCCAGTACGGAACCTCATTCGGGTACCCGGTATCCGCCGTGGGCTCACACGTATCCGCATGCCCAAACCACCAGACAGGAAGGCATACTTCCATGAAGACGAGGGCCGTCACGGCAATGGCCGGAACCTTCGGTTATGAACTGGACCTGTGCAGACTGACGGAAACAGAAAAAGAGGAAGTCAGAGAACAGATAAAAGATTATCACAAATATGCAGAATTGATCCAGAACGGAACATACTACAGACTGAGCAATCCGTTCGAAGAAGAGGCTGGGGCATGGGAATTTCTGGCAGAGGACAAGGGTGAGGTGCTCGTAAATGTCGTCATGCTGGCGAAACACGGCAATATGACAGTCAATTATGTACGGCTGCGCGGGCTGGATGAAGGAGCCATGTACAAAGACGAAAACAGCGGGGCAGTGTACAGTGGAAGCGCCCTGACAGAAGCCGGGATGCCATTACCGGTGGAATTGGGGGAATATTTAGCTTATCAGATACATCTGGTTCGGGAGGAAGCAGGACATGACAGTTGATGAAAGATACAGACAACGGATGGACAGACACCATGATGAATTGAAATGGCTTTATATGGAGCTATATGGAAACGATGATATGTTTTTTGAATTATGCAGCCAGATGTACAGCTTTTACCAGGGCCGGAGGCAAAGCCTGAAAAGGCTCGACAGGAAGAGGGAAAACAATCCTTCCTGGTATAGGGGAAATGACATGCTTGGCATGATGCTGTATATTGACCAGTTTGCCGGGAACCTGAAAGGGGTGGGGGAGAAGCTGGATTACCTGAAGGAATGTAATGTCAGCTGTGTCCACCTCATGCCATTTCTGGATTCCCCCGAGGGGAGGTCTGACGGCGGCTATGCAGTGGCAGATTTCCGCAGGGTAAAACCATCGCTTGGTACGATGGAAGATCTGGAGATTCTGGCCGATGAGTGCCATAAGAACCAGATAAGCCTTTGCATGGACTTTGTTATGAACCATACATCAGAGGACCATATCTGGGCGCAGCGCGCACGCTCTGGTGACGGGGAATATATGAGCCGGTATTTCTTTTATGATAATTATGAGATTCCGCGAGAATATGAAAAGACAGTACCGCAGGTATTTCCGGTGACAGCTCCGGGGAATTTTACATATCTGCCCGAAACGGGACATCATGTGCTGACAACGTTTTATCCGTATCAGTGGGACCTGAATTACTCCAACCCACGTGTGTTTAATGAGATGATGTACAATTTCCTGTATCTGGCAAACAGGGGGATGGATGTGATACGGATTGATGCGGTGCCGTACATCTGGAAATCACTTGGGACATCATGCCGGAATCTGCCGCAGGTCCATACAATTGTCCGTATGATGCGGATGATAAGCGAGATTGTCTGCCCGGGTGTCGTGCTCTTAGGGGAAGTCGTGATGGAGCCAGAAAAAGTGGTTCCTTACTTCGGCACCGTGGATAAGCCGGAATGCCATATGCTGTACAATGTAACGACAATGGCGACAACCTGGAACTCGGTGGCCACGCGGGATGTCAGGCTCCTGAAAATGCAGTTAAATACGATTAGCCGGCTCCCGAAAGAATATACCTTCCTGAACTATCTCAGATGCCACGATGATATAGGCTGGGGGCTGGACTATGATACATTAAAATACTGGGGTATGAGAGAGGTGCCGCATAAAAAGTTCCTGAATGACTACTTTACAGGAAGAACTGAGGGCAGTGTAAGCAGGGGGGAATTGTATAACGAAGACCTTGTGACAGGTGATGCAAGATTCTGCGGAACAACAGCATCCATGTGCGGGATAGAAAGCGCCGGTTTCGAGGGGAATGAGGGAAAAATGGAGCAGGCTGTCAGAAAAGACCTGATGCTTCATGCCTATATGTTCATGCAGTCCGGCATTCCTATGCTTTACAGCGGTGACGAAATTGGGCAGGTCAATGACTACACCTATAAAGAAGATCCCGCAAAAAGAGAAGACTCCCGCTACATACACCGTGGGAAATTCCACTGGGAGCTTGTGGAAAACTGCGGGGATACAGACACCATACAGGGAAAAATATTTCAGGGACTGAGCAGGCTTGAACATATACGCAGACAAGAAAACGTATTCGGTGCAGATGCAGAAATGCAGGTGATAGAAACAGGAGACGATTCCGTATTGTGTATACAAAGAACAAAAGGAAGAGACACAATCATTGGAATTTTCAATTTTCATGATACCGAGAAAACAGTTCATATTATCTTGCCCGGAACCTACAGAAACCTGCTAAACGGGGAAATCATGGGACTTCAGGATGTCAGACTGCCCGGAAGCGGGTTTGTCTGGACAAAGTTAGTCGAATAAAACTTGAGAAAATTCTGAAAATGGAGAGCAAAGGGGTCTGACCCCTTTGCTCTTTCGCATATACTGTACTAACGATATATGCTCAGGAGTTTTTATGAGAAGAAGATTTTTTAAAGTAAGTCTGGGAACTTTTCTGGCGGTTATGCTGCTGGGCTGTTCATTTAAGTATCTTTCCGGCTATGTAACGGTATCCAGCAATGTCAGCGGCAGGGAACTCCCTATTTATTCTGTAGAGACGAATGAAAAGAAGGCGGCTCTGACATTTGATGCAGCATGGGGAAATGAGGACACGCAGAAGATTCTGGATATTCTGGAAAAGGAGAAGATCCATGTCACGTTTTTCGCAACCGGCGGCTGGGTGGAGCAGTATCCGGATGATGTGAAGGCTATACTGGCAGCAGGACATGATCTGGGCAATCACAGTGAGAGCCATAAGAATATGAGCCAGTTGTCAAAGGAGGAACAGAAAAAGGAAATTATGACAGTACATAATAAGGTGAAAGAACTTACAGGATATGAAATGAAACTTTTCCGGCCTCCGTACGGGGATTATGATAATACTGTCATTAAGACGGTGCAGGAATGCGGGTATTATCCGATTCAGTGGGATGTGGACAGTCTTGACTGGAAGGATTATGGCAGACAGAGCGTCATTGATACAATACTTGGCAATAAAGCGCTCCAAAATGGCTCCATTATTCTGTGCCACAATGGGGCAAAATACACGGCAGAAGCACTGGAGGAGGTGATTAAGGGGCTGAAAAAGCAGGGATTTGAGATCGTACCGGTGTCGGAACTTATCTATAAAGACGGATACCATCTGGATGCGTCAGGAAGACAGATTAAAAATTAAATATTGCTCTTAGGATATGACAGCCGTGTATCTACCGGAATATGGAGCATGAGAAGTGGTTAGAAAGTGCTGAATTACATTAAAAAATATCGTAAATATCGTTAATTTTTACACTATTCTTTTCCGCATAATTAGTGTACAATATTAAACCGTGGCGACTATTGCCAGTAACTAAATAATTTCCATCAGGATAGATGGAATACTCTAAGATATTCAGGAGGGAACAGCCATGCCGGGGGAAACTTTGACATTAAATGCAGTAAGAGTGGGATTTTCAAATGTAAACGAGATTCAGGAATTTGTGCAGACAATCAAGGATTATAGAGGAGACCTTGATCTTGTTCAGGGGAGAATGGTTGTAGATGCCAAGTCGATCCTCGGAATCTGCAGTCTCAATATGCAGGAAGAGATGGAACTTCAGGTACATAGCGGAGATTTTGACAGACTTAGAGAGAAGATTTATAAATTCACAAGATAAAAGGATGTCAGTTACATCAGGATATGTGATCGGCATACACGAGAATATATAACCGGGAATTGACATTTTTAAAACAGATAGTTATAATAGGACGAAACAAGGGCGTTTTTCTTTAGAGGAAGAGCGCCCATTTTTATATTGTACTTTCAGGCAGGAGGGATAAAGATGTATAATTATACGAAAAAAGATATCCTGAATATGGCGGAGGAAGAGGATGTAGGGTTCATCCGTCTCCAGTTTACTGATATCTATGGAACAATGAAAAATATGGCAGTCACGATGAACCAGCTTAAGAAAGCGCTGGACAATAAGTGCATGTTTGATGGATCTTCTATTGAAGGTTTTTCAAGGACCGAGGAATCCGACATGTACCTGTATCCGGATCTTGACACGTTTGCAATCTTCCCCTGGAGGCCGCAGCAGGGAAAAGTGGCAAGGTTTATCTGTGATGTGCGGCGGCCGGATGGGACACCTTACGAGAGCGACCCGAGATATGTATTGAAAAAGGTTGTGCGGGAAGCTGCGGAAATGGGATATACTATGAATGCAGGACCGGAATGTGAGTTCTTTTTATTTCACACAAATGATGACGGGCTGCCTACGACAATTACTCATGAGCAGGGCAGCTACTTCGATGTAGGCCCGCTGGATTTTGGCGAAAATGCAAGACGGGATATGGTGCTGACACTCGAGGATATGGGGTTTGAGATAGAAACGTCCCATCACGAAATCGCCCCTGCACAGCATGAGATCGATTTCCGCTATGACGAAGCGCTTGCAACGGCAGATAATATCATGACTTTTAAGATGGTAGTCAAGACGATCGCGAAACGCCACGGGCTCCATGCGACCTTTATGCCAAAACCAAAGATCGAGGTCAACGGTTCCGGAATGCATATCAATCTTTCTCTGGCAAAGGACGGGAAAAATATTTTTCAGGACAGCACTGATCAAAATGGGCTGAGCAGGGAAGCCTATTATTTTATGGGCGGACTGATGAAACATATGAAAGCAATCACATGCATTACGAACCCGACCGTGAACTCTTACAAACGTTTTGTGCCCGGATATGAGGCCCCGGTTTATATGACATGGTCTGCTAAGACAAGGGAGCCGCTTATCCGGATTCCTTCCATGCGGGGGGACGGTACAAGGATAGAACTGAGAAGTCCCGACCCGTCGGCGAACCCATATCTTGCGCTGGCGGTTCTGCTTGCAGCCGGCATGGACGGGATAAAAAACGAAATCATGCCGCCGGAAAGTGTGGATGCCGACGTACAGTCCATGACGGATGAGGAGAAAAAACGTCTGAACATAGAAGCGCTTCCGAAGAACCTGATGGAGGCGGTCAGCGAGCTGGAAAAAGACACCTTTATCCAGGATGTGCTCGGAGCTGACCTGACTGCCAAACTGATAGAGACGCATAAAAATGAGTATCATGAATACTGCATGCAGGTGACAGAATGGGAAATCAACAATTACCTCCATAAGTTATAAAATTTGTCTGTAACAGATAGGAAACCTGTCAGATTATGGCGGGAAAACCGGAAACAAAGGGACAGGAGGTGTGCTGAAGTGTGGGCAGTATTGTAGTTGTATTTCCGAAAAAAGAAACGGCAGTTAATATCCGCAATGTTTTAATGCGGGGGGGAATCGAAGTTGCCGGTATCTGCACAACCGGTGCCCAGACGCTCCAGTTTGCGGATAATCTGGAAGAGGGGATTATCATATGTGGATATAAGATGCAGGATATGTTATATTCAGAATTGAGGGAATGCCTCCCGGAGAACTTCGAAGTCCTTTTAATTGCCTCTGCGGACAAATGGGGGCAGGGTCTTGTAAAAGGTGTAATCGGGCTCCCTATGCCGATCAAAGTATATGATTTACTGAATACGATAGAAATGATGCTTCAGAACATGCAGCGCCGGCGCCGGAAGAGGCGGGAAGCGGCAAAAAACAGAAATGCGGCGCAGCAGCAGGTCATAGATCAGGCAAAGTCATTGCTGATGGAACGCAATCAAATGACGGAAGAAGAGGCACACCGGTATCTGCAGAAATGCAGTATGGACAGCGGAACCAATATGCCGGAGACCGCGCGTATGGTTCTGACAATCATGGAAGAATAACCAAAAGGGATGAAGGAGAACAGGAAAATGAAGTTTACAAAAATGCAGGGACTGGGCAATGATTATGTCTATGTGAATGGATTTGAGGAAAAGATAGAAAATCCGTCTGAACTGGCAGTGAAAGTCAGCGACCGGCATTTCGGAATCGGCTCAGACGGGCTAATACTGATTAATCCGTCCAAGGTGGCTGATTTTGAAATGGAGATGTACAATGCGGATGGGTCCAGAAGCGAAATGTGCGGCAATGGAATCCGCTGTGTGGCAAAATATGTTTATGATTATGGCCTGACCGATAAAACACAGATATCAGTCGAGACACTGGGCGGGATCAAATATCTGGACCTGACAATTGATAATGGAAAAGCGGTCCGAATTAAAGTCGATATGGGAAAACCAATTCTGGAGCCGGCAAAGATACCGGTTGTATCTGAAGGGGATATTGTTCTGGATGAGCCGATTCTGGTTGACGGAACAGAATACCGAATGACAGCAGTGTCTATGGGGAACCCTCATACAGTCGTTTATATGGATGATATTGAGCATCTGGAGATCGAAAAGACAGGGCCTAAGTTTGAAAATCATGAACGCTTTCCAAACCGCGTTAATGCCGAGTTTGTAAAGGTTCTGGACAGACATACCGTGCAGATGCGGGTATGGGAAAGAGGTTCAGGAGAAACACTTGCATGCGGAACTGGTGCATGTGCTGTTGCTGTTGCGTGTATCCTCAATGGTCTGACGGAAGATAAGGTTACAGTGAAGCTTCTCGGCGGTGACCTTCTGATCGAATGGGACAAGGAGAAAGACACTGTATACATGACCGGTCCGGCGGAAGTCGTTTTCGAAGGAGAATGGAATCAATAAAGCAAAGGAGGAAGTTATGTTTAAAATCAATGACAATTACTTGAAATTACCGGGCAGCTATCTGTTTTCAACGATCGCAAAAAAAGTGAATGCATATACAGAGGCAAACCCAGATAAATCTATTATCCGTCTGGGGATCGGGGATGTCACACAGCCTCTGGCCCCTGCAATTATCGAATCCCTGCACAGTGCAGTAGACGAAATGGGGAACGCAGAGACATTTCACGGATACGCGCCGGATCTTGGGTATGAATTCTTAAGAAGCGCAATGGCAAAAAATGATTATCAGGCACGCGGCTGTGACATAGCAGCAGACGAAGTATTTATTTCAGACGGTGCAAAGTGTGATTCCGGAAACATTCAGGAGATCTTCAGCACTGACAATAAAATAGCAGTATGTGATCCCGTCTATCCTGTCTATGTAGATACAAATGTGATGGCCGGACGAACCGGGATTTACAATGCAAAAACAGAAACATGGAGTGATGTCATCTATATGCCATGCACTGCAGACACCAATTTTGCCCCGGAACTTCCGAAAGAAACACCGGATCTTATTTATCTGTGTTTCCCGAATAACCCGACTGGATCCACTTTGACAAAATCACAGCTTCAGGACTGGGTAGATTATGCAAACAGGGTGGGGGCAGTCATCATCTACGACGCCGCATATGAGGCTTATATCTCCGAGGAGGATGTGCCACATACTATTTACGAATGCGAAGGTGCAAGGACGTGTGCAATCGAACTAAGAAGCTTCTCCAAGAACGCCGGTTTTACAGGCGTGCGTCTCGGAGCAACGGTTATCCCAAAAGACCTGAAGTGCGGCGAAGTAACCCTGCACTCCCTCTGGGCAAGAAGACACGGCACAAAATACAACGGCGCCCCCTATATCGTTCAGAAAGCAGGAGAAGCAGTATACTCCGAAAAAGGCAGAAAACAACTGAAAAAACAGATAGCATACTATATGAATAACGCGAAAATCATCTATCACGGATTAAAAGATGCCGGGTATAACGTCTCAGGAGGTGTCAACGCACCATACATCTGGTTAGAGACACCCGAAGGAATGAGTTCCTGGGATTTCTTCGATTACCTGCTCGAGAAAGCGAATGTAGTAGGCACACCGGGCTCAGGATTCGGCCCAAGCGGAGAAGGTTACTTCAGACTGACCGCATTCGGCAGTTACGAAAACACATTGGCGGCGATGGAACGAATCAAGGCACTGTAAAGCAGATGGGCTTTAAAGGGGTCTGACCCTTTTGAAGTCCGTTTTCAGAATATTCTGAAAATAACCATAGAAAATTTTTTTTGATGGAAATTAAAAAAAGGGGTTGATTTTTTCGGGGAGTCTGATATAATAACGATGTTGCGTCGGACAAGACAAAACAAAATGCTGATGCGGATTGGTGTAATGGCAGCACAACAGACTCTGACTCTGTTTGTGAAGGTTCGAGTCCTTCATCCGTAGTTGAGAATCTGCGAAAGCAGATTCTTAATTTTCTCTTTACGAGAAGACAAGTTCATACATATCGGAGTGTGGCTCAGCTTGGTAGAGCGCTACGTTCGGGACGTAGAGGTCGCGTGTTCGAATCACGTCACTCCGATTTTACCCGCATTTTATGCGGGTTTTCGTTTTTTTAGAGGTTAAAAAAGTTGGTCGGGATTATCCAGTATGTGCCAGATTCTTAAATTTGGCATTTCGTTCTTGGATAATCCTTTTCTTTTCATCAAGGTTTGATGTGTCGTATGTATAATGCTTCTCGTTGATCTCTGTAGTGTGTCCTAACATACTTGCCACAACTGATTTGGGAGTACCTTTCGTTTGCAAGTCAGAACGGGTAGTTTTCCGTAGTTTGGTAATACCGCCGCCGTTTACCTTGTTCTCTCTGCATACTCTTGTCATGCAGTCAGTAATGTTTCTGGCGTGAGTATGGCCCCATTACCATCTGTGAAAATCCATTCGCATAAAATTCCATGTTCTGTCTGAACTTGCTTGATACGTGCCAATAAATCAGTAATCTGCCTGTCTATTGGATAGGCTCTTGATTTCTTTGTTTTGGTCTTACCTATAAAATTTTGTTGGGTGTCAACACCTTTGCGTCACTTAGTTTGAAAGTGTAGGGAATAATAATGCCATCAAATTTACCAAGATTTACATTACGGACAAATCAAGAATATATTGATAAAATCGCATATATTGCAGAAAAAGAGTGTCGGACAACTACCAAAGAGATAGAGTATCTGATTATCAGAGAAATAGAAGAGTATGAAGCAGAGCACGGAAAGATTAAACTTCATGGGAAAGATTGCAAAATGAAATAGGCTTGACACAAGAACAGGCTATTGCCCATCTATAACTTATAATATATAGTTTTCTAATTTGGAGTTTTTAAAGGGTTATATTAAGACAGTATACTAATTACTAGATATTATCTAAAAGAATTGATATTTAGCAGTTACTTTGTTAGAATACAAATAGGTGTTACCATAAACGGAATAGGCGGTTTGCCCTCTATCAGAGGGACTGAACCCTCTGATTACATAGAAATCCTAAATTGAATTTATTTGATTTGGAAATCTTGGAAAGGAGGGCTGACGTATGAGTGATTTTGAAATGCTCTCCATCGTATTCATGGTTCTTGGAATCATTGTTACGATATTAGTTGCATACATAAACCATACAAAAAAGTAACCGCCACCGACCAAGGATAGGTTACTTTTTAAATAAGTAATTAAAATTGGGCAACCGTCTATCGGTAACGCCTTTTATATTTATATATTAACAAGTATCTTGCAAAATGTCAAATGATACTTAGCTGTTAAAATTTTAATAGGTATGAAAATGACAATACAATGAATGAACATCATACTGTCATTTTTGGTTTTTAATATACGGATATACAAGTTTTCCTTTCTGACCGTTAGGGTCGCGTGTTCGAATCACGTCACTCCGATTAACTGTGTAAGATACCGGAATCCTTTGTAAGATGGGGATACCGGTATTTTTTTGTGTGATTATACCGTAGCTTTATATGGTGGAGCACATTCTTTTTGAGGGTTGTCCCAGCCACTCTTGTATTTTTTTTGGATGCCATCCAAGTTCGAATAATATGGAAGCCGTTGAATACCTAAGTGAATGGAAGGTCATATCGGGTCTGCCAAAAATCTCTGCTAACTTTTTAAAGTGGTGATAAACATAATCAGGGCGTATAGAATGTCCATCATCCCATACGAATATCTCCTTATTGTCGACATATGTATCTCCATAAAATAATCTGTTTTCTTCCTTTTTTAGTACTACACCTTTAAAGAAAGATTCCATTTCTTGTGTAAGATAGTACGTTCAATTTTCAGTAAATGCCTTTTAAAATCCAGCGACTTTTCTGTTATACCAAATACCTCTGATCGTCTTAATCCATAATGCAGTGTTGCGTATATTATATGCTTGGTATTTAGAATATATCCTTCCCAATGCGAGTGCATAAAATATATCCCAATGGTGGAAAATTGTCCTGAAATGTTGAAAGCAATGGTTGTAGAAATCAATGAATCACAGGTTTAAGAAAAGGAGCAGTTGGGAAACAGCATATATGCATATAACAGACAGTCAGGGAAGGTTTACATTGCCCTGTAGAAATAAAACTTAACCTAGCCATTGTGCATATGATTTGTTACAATAATTAAAAAGCCAGAAAGATTGTTAGGAGTGCAAAATGGATTTAAAGAGAGATATATACGAAAATCTGCTGCAGTGGAAAAAAAGAGATTCTGGAAAGGTTCTGGAAATTAATGGGGCGAGACAGGTTGGCAAGACATATATACTGACCAAGTTTGCCGAGGAGAATTATAATAATTTTATTTACATTAATATGATGCAGACATCCGGGCAGGAGTTTATCTCCTGTCTGGATAAAGCGACGGAATGGGAGCCGGGGCAGAAAAGGATAAAGAAACCAATCCATAAGGCATTGGAACTGTTTGATCAGGAATTTACAGATGACCGCGAAACCATTATACTGATAGATGAAATACAGGAATCTGCTAAAGTATTTTCTCTCATCCGGCAATTCTCCCGGGAATTTGCGGCGCATTTTATCGTGACTGGCAGTTACCTTGGAAAGACCGTACAGAAAGAATATTTTCTTCCGGCAGGAGATATTGAAACCATGACTCTGGAGACATTATCATATGAAGAGTTTCTGGAGGCGGCGGGAAAAAGAGACATCTACGACGGACTGGATTTGTTTGGAAGGGGCAGCCATGAAAAATACGATGAATTAAAGCAGCTATATGACATATATTGCCAAATTGGCGGATATCCTGCAGTAGTGAATGAATATTTTGAGTCGGGAGATTTGGATAAATGCCAGAAACTTCTGCAGGAGCTGATCAGTATTTTTATAGAAGAATCAGAGTGGTATTTTGACAATGTACTGGAGATGAACCTTTTCGAACAGATATTTCCTGCAATAGCCCAGACTATGGTACGAGAGAAAAAAGGCTCAAAAGACCTGATGACGGACTTATCGAAGATTATTTTTAAGGAAGAATCGAACAAAGTAACGAAGACAAGCATCCACAATGCGATTGCATGGCTGTACCGTTCAAATATCATAGGATATTGTGATAGAGTGAATGAAGGAGATATTCTGGATGTGACCTTTAACTGCCGTTTTTATTTTAAAGACATAGGTGTTGCACGTCTGTTTCTTAAGATGGCAGGTGCAGATCGACGAAATATTGAAGGGATAATTAATGAGAGCTTTGTATGCCGTTATATAGAACAGATGATTCGTGAGATGGAAGTGGCAGGACGGTCGCCTATGTTTGGACTGTATAAGGGCGGTGAGATTGATTTTATTGTGAAGAGCCTTCAGGACGAATGTGTCTACGGAATAGAAGTGAAGGCAGGGAAAGATATCGGGAAAACAGCAAACCGGATGCTGAAAGAGGGGAAGATCAGATATCTGTTCTTATTGAAAGGAGACACTTATGGCGGTGTAGCGGAGGGGAGAAAATATACAGTGCCAATATATATGGCAGGAAAATTAAACTTTAATGACAGATGATTTATTAACAAATAATTGCCTTTCAGGCATTTTAAAATATTGAGAGATAAGACGGCTGCCAGAGATGATATTACTCTGGCAGTTTTTAATTCTCGGTAAATGGTAATTGCGATGAATATATTAGAAAAGGACGCTACGCAGAAAAAACACAGAGTATGAGTTAAAGTCGTACTCTGTGTTTTTTTGCAATATCTTAAAATTCAGTTGACAAACAGTGGGAATCACACAGATTCGCTTTGTTTTCAGAAAGGATAAAATCAGGTCATATATAAATTTAAAATTGTGCAAAATTACCCACAGGCTTTTGCCTGTAACTTGCAAAGTGTTTCTGTGTTAGACAAAGTGTGCTAAAAAGGTTAGTATTTTATTAAAGAAATAGTAAAAATGCATATAAGAAAATTATTTGTCTTTCGATTCAGTGAAAAGCAGGCGGGCCTCTTTAAGAAAACAGATTTCGGCGGTATGCAGGTGTTTTCCTTTCTCATAGCAGATAGCGAGCTTGGGGTCAAATCCCGTGATATCGATCGGGTAATGAAGCAAATTATCTGCTGGCCGGGAGGGGGAAGCAAAAAAGCGCCGGTTCATGAAATCTGTCGGTGCCAGAAGGCATCCGGCTCCCTTTACGCACATCTCGGCATTGAGGTCTCCGTTTTCAGAGAGGAACCCTATCTCGGGTGTGAAATTGTACTGCTGGAAGATGCTGTTCAGGTCACGCGCAAGCTGTCCCTGCCGGTCTTTCAGGACAAGGAACGGCATCTCCTTTAAAAGGGAGAGATCACGGGTCTCTATTAGTTTTTCTTCGATGGAAGGCCAGCGGTCACCGTATACCTTCTCTGCGAGGCTTTTGTGGAATATGGCATGGTAAGGATCATGGTTAATCAAAATCACATGCTCCAGTTCCTCATCCAGAGGCAGATAACTGATGTACAGGTCAACCCCGCGCATGTTGTGGGAAATGTCCGTATGCAGGCGTTTAACAACACTGACATCATACTGTGGGTACTTTTCGGAGAAACGCATCAGCAGGTCGGGCAGGAACGGGGGAACATCATAGGTCGAGATCCCAATCGTAATCTTGCTCCGGCGTTTCGTTGTCACGTTGTCAATATTGGCAAGCATCCGGTCATAGGCACTGAGGAGCTCCTTACCACCCTCGAAGAAGCACTCACCGGCAACAGTTAAACTCAATGGGGTTTCACGGTTGAAAAGAGGCACTCCGATCTCGCTTTCCAGCTTCTTGAGATGTTCACTTAAGGACTGCTGGGAGACAAATAATTTTCGTGCAGCAGCGCTGATACTTTGTTCTTCTGCAATTGCCATAAAATATTTGATGTTTAAAAAATTCATATGGATTCATCCTTTGCCAAAGTGTTTCATTTATTGTAACATCAAAAGAATTTTCGGCGCAAGTGAAAGCTTAATATGCAGTTTATTATTTTCAAAAACTGATACTGTTTCTATAAACAGTAACTAAAAATTAATTCTGTGAAAACAGAAAGGAAAATGTACGAAGTGGAGGTACAAAAATGGCTGGGAAAAAAGTGAAGAGGATGCTGGCAGTTTTATTGGCCGGAGCAATGGTTGTTTCGACGGCGGCCTGCGGAGGTAACAAAGATGCAGACACAAAGAGCAGTACAGACAGTGGTGACGGGGCAGCAGATCAGAAAACTGTGGCTGCAGATGCTGAAGAAGGCGCCCTTGTCGTAGGAATCTACGGTGGGTTAGACTCCCTGAACCCCTGGACAAGCGGACGAATTACAAAGGATATGGTTACATATGTGCTCTATGAGACACTCGCAAGCTGTCAGAGCGGTTCAAAGGATCTGGACAATATCCTGATGAAAGGATATGAAAAAGTAGATGACAACACTTTTGATGTAGAAATTTATGATTACATAAAAGACGCAGAAGGCAATGCCATTACAGCAGCTGATGTCGTTTTTAGTTTTGAACAATATATGCAGAACTGGGCAACAACAGTAGAAGCGGTTACGGCAAAGGATGATTACCATGTGGAACTGAAGCTGAACACAACGGCAGCAGGAGCTTTTGAGTATATTGTATGTAAGGTGCCGATTGCAAGTGAGAAAGCATACAATGACAGCGCAGACCAGTTTGCATCTACATCCTGCGGTACTCTGCCGTATACAGTGGCCGGCGGAAAAGACTATGTAAACGGGACTAAAATTGTTGCAAGGAAAACAGGCACATACTGGCAGACGGATGAGAGTCTGATTTATCCCGGAAGCGCTGCAAATGCAGAGGTAATCCAGTTTGACATTCTGGAAGAACCTACACAGATGGCACTTGCTGTAGAAGAAGGAAGAATCCAGTTTGCACAGTACATAGACCCCAGCCTCCTGGATGAGGTTGCCGCAAAAGACAATCTGGAACTGTGTATGGTACCGTCTTCTGAGGACCGCGGTATTATGCTCTGTATGACAGAAGACAGCCCGTTCTATGATAATCTTGCCCTGAGGCAGGCAGTCCTGTATGCAATCGACAACGAGGCAGTTGCCGAGGCGTGCGGATACGGTTATGGTTCTCCTTCTATCGTAACGTGTGGGAATGCCGACCTGACAATCGGTTATGATTCATCATGGGAGACAAAACCATATGATTATGACCCGGATAAAGCAAGAGAACTCCTGAAAGAAGCAGGATATGATGAAGGGAAACTGCACTTAAGACTGCTCTGCAATAATAATAAAACAATTACAACCATGTGGCAGATTATCCAGGCAAACCTGCTGGATGTAGGAATCGATGCGGAACTGAATGTATGTGAAGGAACCACATATGGCTCCTACCGTGACGGTACAAGCGGACAGTATGAACTGGCATACGCAGGACCGGGTAATGGCGGATATGTAACATCTGATTTATGGAATACATTGTTTAACCGCAAAAACTATGCGTCAGGAGCAACATGGGCCGGGGCAAAGGATGATAAGCTTCAGGAATTGTATGATAAGATTGCCGCGCCAGATGGATACACACAGGACAACATTAATGCTTTTTATGAATATATAACAGACAATGCATATTATTACAGGATTTATGACCTTCCTGAGTATGCGGCATATGACAAAGAAGCTGTCAGCGACTACTTTGTAGACTGGAACAGATTTATCCGTGCAAATACAATTGCCTTAAGTAAATAATGAGTCTGGACCGCTGCCATAAGTCTAAAATAACGGGGTATGGGATGAGCTTACAGGGCCATATCCCGTTATTTAAAGGTAGAACAAAATCGGATACTTTGAGGCGGAATACATATGATACTGGATCTCAAGGATACAGTACAAGAAAACTGGAGTAATGACTTTATGGGTAAATATATTTTAAAACGAATTTTATTGATGATACCTGTTATCTTAGGTGTTGTAATTTTAGTTTTTACCTTAATGCAGCTGACTCCCGGTGATCCGGCACAGGTGATTCTGGGGACAACGGCTACAGATGCGCAGATTAATGCACTGCGGCAGGAGATGGGATTGAATGATCCGTATATCGTACAGCTTGGAAGGTACATATACGATGTATTTATCCGTTTTGATTTTGGAACCTCTTACATCAGCAATGTATCGATTACTTTAGAGCTTGCACAGCGTTTTCCGAAGACTCTCATTTTTGCGGTATCGGGAATGATCCTGTCTCTGGTGATCGGCATCCCTCTGGGAGTGACGGCGGCAGTACATCAGAACAGTGTCGCAGATTATGGTTCCATGACGCTGGCGCTTATTGGTACCTCCCTGCCGGGATTCTGGTTTGCATTAGTGCTGATTCTGTTTTTCAACGGCAAACTGGGCTGGCTCCCGGCTTACGGGACAGGCGGGCTGAAATTCTGGATTCTGCCGATTGCGTCGACTGCGTTCGCCGGAATTACGACAATGGCAAGGCAGATGCGGTCAGGAATGCTGGAAGTGATCCATTCGGACTATATCACAATGGCAAAGGCAAAGGGGGTAAAGAAACGCTCCGTTATTTATAAACATGCCCTGCCAAACGCCCTCATACCTGTTATCACAGTTGCAAGCATGAGTTTTGGTACTTCACTCGGCGGCACGCTGATAGCAGAAACAATTTTTGCAATCCCCGGAGTGGGTGTTTACATAGTCAACGCAGTAAACAACCGCGATTATCCGGTTGTACAGGGAGGGGTAATTCTTCTGGCAATTACATTCTCCATTATCATGCTGCTTACGGATCTTCTGATCGCTTATGTTGACCCGCGTGTAAAAGCGCAGATTACCGGTGGTAAGAAAAGGGGTAGGAAAAAATGACGGATGCAATAAATGTGAAAACAAACCAGGAACCTGTAAAAAAGAAAAGTCAGTTTTTAGAGGTCTTAAAAAGGCTCTCTTATAATAAAGGCGCCGTGTTCGGCGGAATTCTGTTTTTAGCAGTTCTGCTGCTGGCTATTTTCGCCCCTCTGATTGCGCCATATGATTACGCCGCGATTAATATTAAAGACCGTTTCTTATCCCCCTGTCTGGCCCACTTGTTTGGAACAGACCACATGGGCCGTGACATTTTGAGCCGTGTCCTGTATGGTGCAAGGTATTCACTCCTGATCGGAATCGGTTCAGTCATTTTCAGTGCTGTTTTCGGTATTATTATCGGGGCAATTTCGGGATATTATGGCGGATGGGCCGACAATCTGATCATGCGTATCTGCGATATCATCCAGTCAATCCCCGGTCTGATCCTGAACATCGCACTCGCCTGTGTACTTGGTCCCGGCGTATTTAATACCATCCTTGCACTTGGGTTTGAAGGGATTGCCGGAACGGCCAGACTGATGCGGTCTTCGATTCTGAACGTGCGGAAAATGGAATATCTGGATGCGGCACGTACGAGCAACTGCAGTAGTTACCGCATCATTTTAAGACATGTTTTCCCGAATACGTTTGCACCGATCCTTGTCCAGTCGACAATGGGGGTGGGGGCGAGAATTATGCTTGCGGCAAGCATGAGTTTTATTGGAATTGGTGTTCAGCCGCCGACTCCCGAGTGGGGAGCCATGCTGGCAGACAGCCGTGATTTCCTGATGAAGTTCCCTTATATGTGCCTGATTCCGGGTATTTGCATCATGTTGGTTGTCCTTGCGCTGAATCTGCTCGGAGACGGTCTGCGCGATGCATTAGATCCAAAGCTTAAGAAGTAGGGGAGAACGATATGAGTGAGAAAAAAACATTTTTACAGGTGAAAGACTTAAATGTGGAATATGTGACAAAAGAAGAGACGGTATCTGCTGTAAACGGGATTTCTTTTGAACTGGAAAAAGGCAGGGTGCTCGGTCTGGTGGGAGAAACCGGCGCCGGAAAGACAACCATCGCACGCTCCATCCTGCGGGTGCTTCAGGAACCTCCGGCAGTATTGAAAAAAGGTGAGATCCTGCTGGATGGAAAGAATCTTCTTAAGCTGTCAGAGGAAGAAATGTGCAAGGTACGTGGTGAGAAAATCACAATGATTTTTCAGGATCCGATGACTTCCCTGAACCCGGTTATGTCGGTAGGGGACCAGATCGCAGAAGTAATCGCACTGCATGATAATATACCGAAAAAAGAGATACGCAAAAAAGCGGAAGATATGCTGGAAACCGTAGGAATCCCGGCAGAACGGTATGATGAATATCCACACCAGTTTTCCGGCGGGATGAAACAGCGTGTCGTCATTGCGATTGCGCTGGCGTGTAATCCACAGCTGCTTCTTGCGGATGAGCCGACGACAGCACTCGATGTGACGATTCAGGCACAGGTGCTGGAGCTGATGCAGAAATTAAACAGGGAAAATAATACAACCACAATTTTGATTACCCATGATCTGGGTGTTGTTGCCCAGATGTGCGATGAGGTTGCTATCATATATGCAGGAGAAATCGTAGAATCCGGTTCTCTGGAAGATATTTTTGAAAACCCGGCACATCCCTATACAGTTGGACTTTTCGGGGCGCTGCCAAAACTGAATGAGGACGTGGAGTGGTTAAGCCCCATAGACGGGATGCCGCCGGACCCGACCAATCTTCCAAAAGGATGCAAATTCAGCCCGCGCTGCCCTAAAGTCACCGGGCAGTGCAAATGTTCACAGGTAGAACTGAAAGAAATCTCGCCGGGGCATAAGTGCCGCTGCCTGTCAGACGTAGGGAGGAAACAGATATGTCCAGATTAATTGAAATCCAGAATTTAAAGAAATATTTTAAGACCGGCCGGGGTATGGTCCATGCGGTGGATGATGTAAGTTTCAGCATTGAACAGGGTCGTACGATGGGAATCGTAGGGGAGTCCGGGTGCGGTAAATCAACGCTTGGAAGGATGCTCGTACATCTGGAGGAGAGCACCGGCGGACAGATTATTTTCAATGATGAGGATGTGACACAGCTCGGGAAAAATGATATGAAAAAGTTCCGTGAACATGCACAGATTATTTTTCAGGACCCATACTCCTCTCTGGATCCGCGCTATACGGTGGAGGACTCTATCAAGGAATCTCTGCTGATCTCGGGGAAGTATAACCGCACACAGGCGCTGGAGAAAACACAGGACCTGATGGAACTGGTCGGGATTGCGCCGAGGCTCCGCCTGTCCTATCCCCACGAACTGGACGGTGGGCGCAGGCAGCGTGTCGGGATTGCCCGCGCACTGGCACTGGACCCCGAGTTTATCGTATGTGACGAACCGGTGTCTGCGCTGGATGTATCCATACAGGCCCAGATCCTGAATCTGCTGAAAAAGCTTCAGCAGGAGCATAACCTGACCTACATGTTCATTACCCATGACTTATCTGTTGTGAAGCATATATCTGATGATATCTGTGTAATGTATCTGGGACAGCTGGTAGAGACGTGTTCCTCACATGAATTATTTGAAAAACAGTTCCACCCATATACTAAGGCCCTGCTTTCTGCGATTCCTTCCGTGGACATCAGGCATAAGATGAACCGGATTGTACTGAAAGGTGAGATTACCTCTCCGATCGATCCGAAACCCGGATGCCGGTTTGCGGCAAGGTGCAGCTATGCCTGTGAAAAGTGCCATCAGCCGCAGAAGCTAGAAGAAATCAGCCCGAATCATTTTGTATCCTGCTGCAGGGCGAAAGAAATTAACGGGTAACAGGAAAGATAGAGAAACGTTTAAGGAGGGTGGATAGATGGATAATCAGTTTTACTGCGGTGCCGCACGTGAGAAGATAACGCCGCCGGGGAGCCTGCTTAAAAATCTGCGCGGACTGATGGACTCTCAGTTCGGGGGCATTGTGGATGATTTGTATGTGAGGGCGGTTGCACTGGAGAGTAAAGGGAAAAAGATGCTGCTGTTATCCTTTGATCTGGATAAGGTTCCTGATCCTGAGGAAAATCTGGCATTCCTTGAACAACACACCGGGGTGGAGCAGGAGTACATACTGCTTGCCAGTATTCACACACACTCGGCGCCGGTGACAGGTGACCGCCCGTACGAAGGCCCGAACTATATAGCACGGAAACCGGCTGAAGTTCAGGAGGCTACAAAAGAATATGAAAAATTGATTCGGGAAAAAATGCTGTCTGCGGCAAAGAAAGCTTTGGAAGGGCTGGTGCCGGCAGTCTGCGGATATGGTTACGGGAAAAGTTTCGTAAATGTAAACCGCGTTGGATTTTATGAAGTCACAGACCCGTCAGGGAAGACTGGGATTTACCTTGGAACCGGGACAAACTTTGAGCGGGAGGCAGACCACACGCTGTTTGTTATGAGATTTGAGACTCTTCAGGGGAAGCCGATCGCATTTTTTATCAATTATCCGGTCCATAATACGGTTATGATACTGAACGGGTGCGGGGAAGGCGGAAAAGTAGGCATTACCAGTGATCTGGGCGGAAATGTGAGTCAATATATGGAACAGGCATATGAAGGCTGCGTAGCCATATGGTCCAGCGGGGCGGCAGGCGACCTGAACCCGGTCATGTCGAACCAGGTTTACAGGGAAGACCCGGTAAGCGGCGCGCCTGTCGAATCCTATGAAAAGGAAGGCTGCATCGCCAAATCGATGTTACATACAATGTCGGCACATCATTTTGCGGATGTCCGAAAAACTGTGAGGCGGATTGAAAATACAAGGCAGGAGATCGAACTTTCTGCCGGCATAAAGTGGGCAGTTACACCGGGGGAAAAGGAAGACGAAAGCCCGGTTCCATATAAAGTACGCGTCCATAAGCTCCAGATAGGACCGGTAGTCCTGATGGGGTTCAGTGGGGAGATATATTCCGGGCTGGGTAAAGAATTACAGCGAAGGAGCGGGGAACAGAATCTGGTTCTTGTAAACCATGACGCAAGCCTTCTTTATAATGCGGGATATATCTACGGGGATGATATTTTTGCCCTGAAGGAACAGTATGCAGGGGAAATTGTAGGAATGAACCATACATGGCTTCAGCCGGGATACATTGAAGATGCCCTGGCAGAATGTATAGCCGGACTCTTGGAAAGCCGGCGGGAAAAAGGACGGGAGATAAAAGATGAACAATCATGAAATTTCTATAGAAGCGGCAGGGCACATCGAGAAAAAGCTGTTTGATATCCCATACTGCACACAGTCTCCGTCCCAGATATTGGATATCTGGTACCCCAATGAGGAAAGTATGGCACCGTATCCTGTCATCGTTCATTTCCACGGCGGAGGGTTCGTTGTGGGAGGTCACCGTGAAGACAGTCTGGAACCGATGCTCAGGGCGGCAGACAGGGGATATGCGGTAGTCAGCGTCGAGTACAGAAAGTGTAAGGAATCCCGTTTCCCGGCCATGCTGTATGATGCAAAAGCAGCAGTTCGCTTTTTGAAATTCCATGCAGCGAAGTACCATCTGGATCCGGATAAGATGGCACTGTGGGGACCGTCTGCGGGAGGGTGGATTGTGGCAATGACAGCGCTAACCCACGGAAATCCGGCGTTTGAAGACCTGGAGATGGGGAATGGCGGATATGACAGCAGCGTTGCGGCAGTGGTTGACTGGTGCGGTCCCTGCGGTGGATTTCTGGAAATGGATGAGGCATTTAAGAAAAGCGGTACCGGAAAACCAAACCACAATCTTCCAGACTCAGGAGAGTCACAGCTTCTCGGGGCACCGCTTAAGGAAATACCGGAGCTGGTGCGGATGGCGGACCCGTGTGTTTATGTGAACAGAAGTATGCCGCCATTTCTTATCATGCATGGTGCCCGTGATGCGGTTGTACCTGTGGAACAGTCTGTCCGGTTTGCAGATACAATCCGGAAAACGGCAGGAGAAAAGAAGGTGGAATTATTTATAGCAGATGAGGCGCCGCACCACGGACGGATATGGTGGCATGAGGACTGGGTTTCAGATATGGTTTTGGACTATCTGGACAAAGTACTTAAGCCGTAATGAATAGGATGACGCAAGGAGGATTTGGATTTATGTCCAAAAAAGTATATACAATCGTGGGAAACTGGGGCTTTGCTCCTGCACCGAAGGGGATTTCCACATTTCACTATGATATGGAGGACGGAACGCTCGAAGCAATTGAGACGATCCATCCGGATATTGCAGCCGGACAGCTCTGTCTGGATGCAGAGAGAATGGTTCTCTATGCAGTGAATGAATGTGGGGAACGCAGGGGCGAAATTGGAGGAGGGGGCT
This sequence comes from Faecalicatena orotica, assembly GCF_003149245.1. Lineage (GTDB taxonomy): Bacteria > Bacillota > Clostridia > Lachnospirales > Lachnospiraceae > Faecalicatena_A > Faecalicatena_A orotica. Next base: position 84,779 of record NZ_QGDL01000005.1, read on the forward strand.
ATGTGCTTTCTTTTTCCATTAACCCGGAAACCGGAAAACTGACGCTCATGAACGAGCAGGCTTCTCTTTCACCGGAGCCGTCGTATCTGTGCATGAGCCTGAATAAAAAATACCTGATTACATGCCATTGTGCAGACCCCTGGCATGTGACAAAAATCGTGCAGCATGAGGACGGAAGCTACAGCAACGAGGTCCTGTTTGACGATACTGCACTGGTCCTGTTTCCAATTCGGGAAGACGGGACGATCGGACCGCCATGTGATGTATTGATTACGGAAGGCACGGGGGGAAAAGGACCCAATTCACAGCGCAATGTGGACCCGGTGACAAACCATATCCAGATGGTGGAAGTGATCTCCAGACTGCACGCTGTCATTGGGGCGCCGGGGAAGAATTTCTTCGTGGCATGTGACAAGGGAATGGATAAACTGATTACATTCAGGGTGGATGAGGAACAGGGGAAACTGGTGAAGCTGGATGAGTATACGGTAGAAGAAGTGGCAAGTTTCCCGCGCTATGGGGCTTTTCATCCGGAACTTCCGGTATTCTATTCCAACAATGAAAATCTGGCACTGCTCAATTGTTTCCGTTACGATGAAGGCGGCAGGCTGGAACTGTATGATAAGATTTCCCTGCTGTTTGAAGAAGTCGGCATGATAGACGGGAAACCGGTCGGAGCGCAGGATATACTCGTGCATCCAAACGGAAAAACCCTGTATGTCACCCTGTGCGGACTGAACGATATCGTTACGGTCTCACTGGATGAAGAGGGCAGGCCCAGACTGGTACAGCACATCAGTAGCGAGGGGGAGCTTCCGAGAGGAATCTGTCTGTCCCCGGATGAGCGGTTTTTACTATCAGGAAATATGGTGTCAGGAGATATTACGGTGTTCAGAGTCCTGAAGGATGGAACGCTTGAATATACAGGCAGGAAATATGAGGCAGTGTCACCGTCGGCAATCCGGATGCTGGTAGCAGGGAGTAAACAGTAGCAATTAAGAAACTAAAAATAGTGTAAAAGAAAGAAGGAATTGAACATGAGTTATTCAAAATTACCGGAATTATTTCCGGAGGAAAAAGCAATGCCGCTGGCAAAATATTATTATGATTACCCGATGAAGGATTTGCCGGAGGATTTAAAGAAACAGATTTTCGGGCCTCCTATGGATGTGGAAGATGCGGTGAAGCCAGAGTGCTTTCTGGACTGGCTCAAGCCGTGCGGGGAGTATGAAAAGGTGGAAAACGGATACTGCATGCTGCCGGATGGGAGCGGGTATATCTGTACTTATATGAAGATACCGGAATCTGTTGAGATGAAAAAGATATTCTGGTACCTGAACTGGCTTAATATCCATTCTAAGAGCATGGTTTTAGGACATGGGAACCTGAGATATAAAATCTGGAATCCGGCAGACCACTGGGACCACTATTTTGTAAACTGGACAGACAAAACCGATGGCATTCATACGACAGAAAGCCTTGATCTCGGGGAAGGTGACAGGCAGTATGATACGATCAGGCATTCCTTTAACCTGAGGGAATTCGGGCTGACAGATGAGCGGATCGAAGAGATAAAGGCCTCCGGCTGCAATGTAAATGAAACCTCAGACTGGGAGTCCTTCGACGAGCCGGGAGCACATCTGACACTCGGACAGATTCGTCCGTGCCCGGAAGGGGGATTTGAGAGAAGGTCCGTAGAATGGATTGGATGGCGTCCTGCAAAGGGGGGAGAACTGATCCGTGAAACACGCACGAAATGTGATGAAGCATATCTGCGCAAGGTGGCATACCATACTCTGCTTGAATGGCATCATCTTCTGGACTTTATTAATGACTTATATGAGGAGTATCATAACCAGCCGGATGATGCAGACTGATATCTCCCCTGAACGGAGCGTGCAAATGTGAAAAAAGACAGATTAGGCGTTTTGATTTACCCGGACAAGATGTTTTATAAAGAAGTGGCAGTCATTGCAATCCCGGTGGCTTTACAGGGGCTGATCACGATAGGCGTCAATATAGCCGACACTCTGATGATCGGGATGCTGGGGGAGCGGCAGCTGTCTGCATCTGCACTGGCTACACAATATTTGAATATGTTCCACAGCTTTTGCATGGGGCTGAGCATGGGGGCATCCGTGCTCGCCTCCCGGTATTGGGGCATGAAGGAATTTCGGTCCCTTAAGAAAACCATTGCGATAATGTTCAGGTGCTGTCTTTTGATGGTGTTATTTTTTACTGCAACGACACTGCTGATTCCGAACCAGATTATGCATATGTATACAGGGGAGGAAGATGTGATTGCATATGGAGTCCAGTATCTGAAATTCTGTACGTGGAGTTATCTCTTTTACGGCATGTCCTTAACGACGACCATTATTCTGCGCAGCATGAAGAAGGTGAAGATTCCCTTGATTGTCTCTGTCCTGTCGTTTTTAATCAACATAGCGGGAAACTATATCCTGATGTTCGGAAAACTGGGAATCCCTGCAATGGGAATCGGAGGGGCGGCATTGAGTACGCTCTTGGTAAGGATTTTTGAATTTGTAATGATTTGCGGCTATTTATTTGTGGTGGAGGATGTACTGAGATTCCGGGTCAGGGACTTGTTTATGAAGGCGGGGGACCTGTTTCCGGAATATATCAGGATCGGGTTCCCGGTGCTGGTCAGTGATGTTGTACTGGCCCTTGGCAATAACGTAGTCATGATGATCATCGGGCGCATGGGCGCGGCATTTGTGGCTGCCAATGCAATCACCGCGGTAGTGGACCGTTTATGCAATATCTTCATACAGGGAGTATCCCAGGGGAGTGCAGTTGTCACCGGCAACACTCTGGGACGCGGCGAAGTGGAAAATGTAGAACGTCAGGGCTGGGCATTTTTAGGGATCGGAATTGTTCTTGGGCTGGCATCGGCAGTAATTCTGCTGATTATAAAGGAGCCGGTGATCCAGATATACCATTTAACAGAGGAGACTGCGGATATTACGAGGCAGTTGTTATGGGCAATGAGCCTGATGGTGATTTTTCTTTCTGCAAACCATATTCTGACGAAAGGTGCGCTGCGTGGAGGCGGTGACACAAAAGCACTGATGGTGGCAGATAATATTTTCTTATGGATTGTGTCCATACCGTTAGGGTTTATAGCGGGACTGGTACTCAATATGCCCCCGTTCTGGGTCTACGTATGTCTGAAGATGGAGAATCCCCTGAAAACGGTCTGGTGTATCTCGCGTCTCAGGAGTAAGAAATGGATTAAGAAAATTAATGCAGTATAGAGGAGCAAGGATATGGATGGAAGTATAAAAGCCGCTGACAGGGAAAAATCAAAGATTAGAATTGGAAATCAGGAGATTCGGATAGGTGTGGGGATTATCATATGTCTTTTTATTTCCTGGTTTCTGCCGCAGATACAGCGTCTGGCGGCGTGTACCGCTGTTGTTATGTGTACCCAGGAAATCAATCAGGGAACCCTGAAATCGGGGCTGACCCGTATGAAGGGAGTAATCTGCGGCGGGGCGGCAGGCATAGCCGTAGTCCTGATAGATAATGTCATACAGATAGAGTTTGTGTTTTTCCTGCTTTGCGGGCTCGGAATTGTGCTGAATCTGTTTATTTGCAGGATGATCCATATGCCTCCTGTAACTGACCGGGTCAGTGCGATTACATTCTGTCTGGTAGTACTGCTGGCGGAAGGGAACGGGCGCATATTCTATGCGGTAAACCGTTTCATCGGAACACTGGCGGGGGCATTGGTAGCACTCATTCTTACTGCTGTCTGGTGTTCGTTTCAAAAAACAGGGCGTAATAAAACAGCAGACAGTTGAAGCGTGGGTAAGAATGAAGTAAAATATATCATAAGGTAAAACATTTCGGAAAAGAGGTGAGGGAAAATGTTCGGAAGCTATAAGGAAACAGAAGACACAACAGAGGTTACCCGTTCCAATGCGGTTGTAAAAAAGGAGAATTCTATTATTAAGACCTATGAACAGCCGGTGCTTCCGGCATTGACCAGAATCATTTTCTGGCTTATGCTGATTTTAATGCTGGCAATGCTTCTGGTAGATATCAATGCATTTGCCCGTTATGATGCCCATCTTGGAGTTGCGCATCTGATTTATAATATATCCGTGACCGGATTCTGGGGATGGATGTTTTTTTCTATTATACTCGTGTCCTTAAGCGAACTGGGGATGAACCAGAACCGGAAAATGTTCTGGAAACGGAAGGGAGAGAGCGAAAAATTACCACAGGATGATAACACAAAGGCAAGGAATGAGCGGGCACTGAAGAGGCTGAACCGGGTGTATATGCGGTATATCAAGGTCAGCCTGACAGGGCTTGGCATCTGGGCCATTGTCTATATAGCGGGTATATTTTTACATTGAAAAAAGACAAGTTTCACGATCCGGTTTTATATTCCTGAATAAGGAAAGTAGTCTGAATCGTGAAACTTAATAATGTATTCATCATTGTTCTGCGTAAGTCCGGAACAGTTGTATTTTCTGCCGGGCTGTCTTTATCACCTCATTCCGCCCTTCTTCCATGTATTCACGGATCGCTGCATTTTCCCCGTATATTTTAAAACCGCGCAGGATTCCCCTGTTAAAAGCATGATTCAAATCCGTCCCGACGTTAATCTTGGATACGCCCAGACTGCAAAGCTTAAGTATATCCTCATCCGGTGTGCAGGAGGCCCCGTGTACAACTGCGGGACAGGGCAGGGTCCGGAAGATTTGTCCGGCCCGCTCAAAATCAATGACCGGGGTGGATGAATAGACTCCGTGTGCAGTGCCAATAGAGACGGCGAGTGCATCTACACCGGTAAGACGAACGAACTCGATTGCCTTTTCGGGATCGGTCATACCGGAATTTCTAATTTCCAGCGGAGCATCCGCATCAAAAATGGTACCCAATTCTGCCTCGACCGAAACATTTTTTGCATGTGCATATTCCACGACTTTCTTTGTATCCTCTACGTTCTCATAGAAATCATTCTTCGATAAATCAATCATAACACCCGTAAAACCCTGTTCAATACAGCTGACTGCCTGTTCATAGCTTTGCCCGTGGTCCAGACTGATGCTGACCGGAACAGTGCAGTGTTCCGAAGCAGTTCTGGCAAGGGATGTCATGAAGTCAGCACCGGCGAATTCCAGATCCGCATGGTACAACTGGATGATTAAAGGGGAGCCTTCCATCTCTGCGGCTCGTGTAATGGCCTGAATGGTTTCCATGTCTGCGACGTTAAAAGCTGGTACGGCATAATGATATTTTCTGGCCTCATTGAGCATTTTTTGAAAAGGTACTAAACTCATTTGCTTTTCCTCCATTTGTGTATTTTTTAGAAATTAATAAGATTCTAACACGTTATTGTATCGAAAACAATAAAAATATTAGACAAAAATACTAAAAATATCAAAAATAAAATTTGTATATTGACATATAAGTTGATAATAGATAGAATAATATTATCGAAAAAGAAATAATAAACAGGAGGGAGCCAATGAAAAAGCAGATATCTATTGCGGCAGACCTGGGAGCCAGCGGCGGAAAGATGGCCCGGGGATCTTTCAATGGAGAACATCTTGAAATTGGAGATTATTTTGATTTCCCAAACCAGCCGCTGTCACTGAACCGCAATCTGTACTGGGATTTGTTTGATCTCTATAAAAGCATATTAAAAGGAATTGATTATTACTCCAAAGAACAGGGGGCGGTCTCGGTCGGTATTGATACGTGGGGGGCGAGCTATGGATTTCTGGATAAAAGGGGACGGCTTCTGGAGCCTGTTTATCATTACCGGGATATGCGGACGGAACAGTCCCTTGAGAAGTCATGGGAAGTGCTTCCTAAGAAAAAGTTGTTTGAACTCACTGGATGCCAGCCCAACCGTTCTTATACACTGCCGCAGCTTTATTCATACATAGAGCACGGAGACCGGATCATAGAACTGGCGGATAAGATGCTTTTTCTGCCGGACCTGCTTGGATATTTCCTCTGTGGAGAGGTGTCAACTGAGCGTTCCATTGCAGGAACATCGGGACTGATGAAGCCGGAACAGGATGACTGGGCGGGGGATGTATTCCGGTATCTGGGGATACCGGACAGAATGCTGACAGACATTGTTGATACGGGGAGTATAAAAGGCAGGGTTCTCCCGGAAATCGCCGCGGTTACGAGGACGGCAGAGACAATGGTCATTGCAGTGCCCGGACATGACACGGCATCGGCGGTAGTCGGAATCCCCGGATTCGGTGTGAATCAGGTGTACTTAAGTATCGGTACCAATATTAATATGGGAATCGAGCTTTCCCACAGCATGGTCAGTGACAAGGTATATGAAGGTGGATTTAAAAATGCGGGAGTTATCGAAGACCGTAAGATTCTGTACCGAGATTTTGCAGCATTCTGGCTTTTAAATGAACTGAGAAGAACATGGAAAACCGAGGGGCACGATTATGGGTATGAGACAGTCATGGAGATGGCACTTTCCTGTGAATCAAAGCGGGTTTATGTCGATGCCGATGATACAGAACTAAATAATGCGGGCGGAAACGCAAAAGAGAAAATCAACAGCTTTCTTATGAGGACCGGGCAGCAGACCTTACAGACGGATGCAGAATTTGTACGCTGTATACTGGAAAGTATTGCACTGAAAGTGATGTACTGTGTTGAATATATGAAGCATGTGCTTGAGATTCCTGTAGAGAAAGTGTCGGGAGTCAATGGCGGAAGCCGGAACTATGTGCTGATGCAGATGATCAGCGATGCTCTGGGGGTGCCTGTTTATGGGGGGATGCCATATGCAACACTGGCCGGAAACATCATGACACAGATGTACTCCAGAGGGGAAGTGGCAACTGTCGGGGAGATCCGCCAATTGTCCGGAAATTCGTTTAAAATGAGGGAATACCAGCCTGATACCGCAAAGAGGGCGCGGTGGAAGGAAGATTTGCAGAGAATGACAGAGAAAGGAATCTGCAAATAATATATGTCAATGCGGGCATGCAAAATGAAGGAGGAGAAAGATGAGTGGAACTTACAGAGAGAGAATGAAAGAACTGGGAATTTCGGAGGAGGTGGTGCAGCAGGTGCTGGCCGTGGCCAAACGTATGGACGATAAGGGCCTTGTAAATTCTTTTGCGGGAAATATCTCGGCAAAGGTGGACGGCAAAATCTATATTACCCCGACAGGGCAGAATAAGGGGCTTCTGACACCGGAAAAGATTGCAGTCGTAAATCAGGACGGGGAGCGTATCTTTGGGATGAAAGAGACATCAGAGATCATCATGCACAGTATGGCTTATGAAATTTGTGAAGAAAATGGCTGGGACGTGGGAGGTGTAGTACACAGCCATTCCAGAGTACTGACTGCATTCTCTATGGCTGGACTGGATGTGGAGACAACGGCACTGCCGGAGATGATGGGCAACTTCCATAAGATTCCATGTGCACCATACGGGGCTCCTGGCACAAAGTTCATTATGACAATGGCAGAACCTTATTTTGCAGAGGGCTACAGAATCGTACTGCTGGGTAATCATGGCAGCCTTGCAGTAGGCAGGACCGTGGAGGAGGCTATGAATGTTGTGGAAGCATGTGAGTCTATAGCAGAGCAGATTCTGATTACAAAATATATTCTTGGCGGGGAAGCTTCACTGGATGTCGATGAAATAGCAAGATTTTTTGATATTTACAAAGAAAACCGTTCAGGGAGAGTAAAGTAACAGGAAAGGATTCTACTTCCAATGCCGGAAGAGAAGCATAGAAACGCAGAAACATGTAAAAAAGATGGAGGAAAAAAGTATGAAGTTGAAAAAAGTGGCAAGTGTATTGTTAGCATTGACAATGGTTGTAGGACTGGCAGCATGCGGCAGTTCTTCAGACGGCAGCAGTAAGGGCGGCGATACGAAAAGCAGCGAAAGCAAGGACAGCGGGACAGAAAAAACAAAGTTAACGATGTGGTCATGGTCTCCGATCACACGTACGTGTGACAAAATGATTGAGGCTTTTGAAAAAGAAAATCCTGATATTGAAATTGAGTTTACATATTATAACTACGATCCGGAATACCTGTCAGCGTTGTCTGCAGCCGCGGCATCAGACAATCTTCCGGACATTATCGGCCTTCAGCCGGGGTCCCTGACCGCCCAATATGCAGATTACCTTATGGATTATTCTTCTTATGCACAGGATGAATGGGGTGAAAGCTGGAAAGATAATTATCCGGAGATGATTGCAGACCAGATCCAGATGGGAAATAAGTCCGGCGATGAAGGCAATTATATTCTCCCGGTAGAGGCACAGGTAATTTCTATTGTTTACAACAAGAACGTATTTAAGAAATATAACCTTGATATTCCGAAAACATATGATGAATTCAAGGCAGTCTGCAAAACACTCAATGACAATGGAGTTGCACCGCTGTTCTTTGGCGGGGCAAACGGATGGCAGTGTGTCAACATGTTTACAATGCTCTGCTCACAATTAGATACAACAATGTTTGATAAGGCCCAGGCAGGTGAAATCAAATGGACAGATCCTTCTATTGTAGAGGCAATGAGCAACTTCAAGCTCCTGTTCGATGACGGAATTGTCCAGACGGGTGCAATGTCTGCGGATGCAAATACAAACGGGACACCTGCATTTGTATCTGATTCAGCAGCTATGATGGCGCTTGGATCATGGTGGTGTCAGGAATTTACGGCAGAAGACCCTGCAACAACGATTGCAGACTGGGATTTTGGATTCTTCTATCTGCCAGCTGTAGGAACAGCTAAAAATCCGGCAACTCCGGTAGGCGGAATTGATTTCGGCTATGGTATCACAAAGAATTGTAAAAATTCTGATGCTGCATGGAAAGCACTCAAATCATTCAGCGCAGGCGCCGGTATTCAGGCATGTGTGGACGATGTTAACAACCTTCCGGCTTTCAAGGGGATCGAGCCAAAGAATGATAAATTAAATAAAGATCTGGTTGAGCAGTATAACAGCTTCTCAGAAGACCTGAACAGCGCGATGAATCAGAGAATTGGAGAGCCTACTATTGAAACTGCACTGCAGAATGCACTTGCAGGTGTCGGCTCAGGAGAACTTACACCGGAACAGGGATGTCAGGCAGTACAGGATGCACAGGACGCATTATAAAAATCAGGGGGAGCTGTCCATAGTTATGGACTTCTCCCCTATTTAAACACAACGGCGTGAACATTTTCGGCAATTCGGCCGGAAGGAGGAGAAAAGATGAGCAACAAGGCAGCAAAGACAAAAGTGAAGAAAAAATATAATATCCCGGGATATTTGTTCATTCTTCCATCTGTCCTGTTCTTCCTATTTTATATTTTATATCCGATAGGGTTCGTAGGCTGGAGCAGTTTGTTCAGCTGGTCTACCCTGAAAAATATGACTTTTGTCGGGACGGAAAATTATATCAGAATTTTTCAGGATAAAGTATTTTTGACCACAATGAGGAATTCTCTCTTCTGGATTATCACGACAGTGCCGATTCAGGCAGGTATCGGATTCTTTCTTGCATATATTATAGAAGAACAGCTCAGAAAAGGGAGAGGGATATTCAGAACAGTATTCTTCCTTCCGGTAGTTACGTCGGTAGTCGTGGTAGCTATTGTATGGGGGAAAATGCTGCAGCCGTATCAGGGTATTATTACACATTATCTGTCGGTCCTTGGAATTGGGGGACAGGTTAATATTCTGGGGATGCCGGGTACCGCAATTTTTGGATGTATTATAGCCAACATATGGGAATGGACGGGGTGGTCCATGATCATGTATGTGGCCGGAATGTCGCAGATTTCTGAAGATATGAAAGAAGCAGCGAAAATAGATGGAGCGACGAGATGGAAGGAAATTATATACATCTATTTTCCTTCACTGGCATCCACGCATAAGTCACTTCTGATGTTGGGCATAATTGGTTCCCTCCAGACCTTTGGCCTGATCTATACCATGACCGGGGGCGGTCCCAACCATGCCTCAGAGATGCCCGGGACTTATATTTTCCAGTCTGGCTTTACAAACCAGCAGATGGGATATGCATCCGCGCTGTCAGTCGTTATACTATTATTTGCACTGGTGCTTACCGTATTTCAGGTGAAAGGGCTCGGGGCAGGAGAGTTCATGCGGAAGGAGGCGGATTAACCCATGACGGCAAAAGAAAAACGAAAACAGGTTATATGGAGTATCGTTCTTATCATCATTACATTAATTTTTATGGTTCCGCTGATTTTTATGGTCAGTATGTCTCTTCGGACACCAGATACAATCGGGCTGCCGCAGCTGTTTATATCTGACGTTACGTTTAAAAACTATGCCAATGTACTGAAACAAAATCCGGACCTTTGGAAAAATTTTATGGGCAGTGTCATCGTTACGGTCACATCGGTAGCACTTGTAACGATTTGTGCGAGTATGGCGGTGTTCGGATTTTCAAGAAAGAATGTGCATGGAAAGGTACTGATTTATAATATCCTGCTTTGTACTCTGATGGTGCCTATCGCAGGTTTGGTAGTCCCGATTACGCAGCTGAACAGCAGGCTCGGCTGGATCAACAACTATCTGGGGCTGATTTTCCCATATGCAGCACTCGGAATCCCGTTCGCCATCACGATTCTTCAGGGATTTATGGTAGGAATCCCAGAGGAACTGGAAGAGGCCGCGGTGATTGACGGCTGCGGAATCATCAGATTGTTTCTACAGATTGTATGCCCGCTTCTGAAGCCGGGAATCGTGGTCATTGTCATCTGGCAGTTCCTGACTTCGTGGAATGAGTTCTTTCTTGCAATGTGTACGCTGACGAAGGATTCGGTCAAGACACTGCCGCTTATCGCACAGCAGTATAACGGAGCTTATTTCAGCCAGCCGGGTACATTATTTGCGGCCCTGACATTAATTACAATACCAATGCTTGTTTTCTATATGATTGTTCAGAAGCAATTTGTCAAAGGTCTGACAGCGGGAGCAGTGAAGGGCTAAAAGTATTACGGAAAAGCCTTAGAAATAGGCGTTAAACCTTGCATGCAGGATGGATTAAGGGTATGATATATGGGAAATATAGTATCTGTTTGTATTTCCGGGCAGATATGAAATTCATATAAAATTCATGAATCCGAGAGGTTGAGGGTATGAGCAGGGAATCCATCATGGAAAGTCGCAAATATTATCAGCGTAATAAAATGCTGAGTATTATCCGTTATCAAAAGGATGTTTCCAGATATGATGTGAAAAAAGCGACGGCATATAGTATGACTACAGTATTGAACACCATTGACGAGATGCTGGGTGAAGGTTTGATTTATGAGGAGGAGTGTGCAGAGGCAAGAGTTGGGCGCAAACCGGTGTGGCTGCGGATCAATCCGGACGGAGGATACTTCATTGGCCTGGAATTCAATGGCAGGATCATGCACTGTGTTGTTCTGGATTTTGCAGGTAATGTAATATATACAAAAGGGAGCGAGATTGCGGAGTCTCAGACCCATGCGGATGCGGTTCTGGAAATGCTGAAAGAAAATATTTACCGGGCAATGGACATCCTGCATGGTAAAAAGGGAAAAGTGCTTGGAATCGGTCTGGGCGTGCCCGGATACAGCAATAAGAAGAAGGGACTTGCTATTTCATACAGCCACATCAAAGGCTGGGATAATATACCGCTTAAGAAAATGATTGAAGAAGAGTTCGGGCTACCGTGCTACATGGAGAACAATGTGAGCGGTATGATATATGCATATAAATGTCTGGTATATAACGGGAAATGCGAAGATATGCTGTTTGTATCTGTCCGTACAGGTGCCCGTGTCATGCCGATTATTAATAACATGCCGGTCAGCAGTGTCAACGGATTTCCGGGGGAACTCGGTCACGTGAAAGTAAGCGGGGGGAGCCGCATCTGTTCATGCGGGCGTTACGGGTGTCTGAATACGGAGGTATCGGATTATGCGATTGTGAGTAAGATTAAAGAAGGAATCCGGGTAGGGCGGTTTCAGGAAATTGCGGAGATGGTGAACGGTGACCTGAGTGACATCACGATTGTAACTTTTGTGGATTCTGTACTTTTAAAGCATCCTGATTCTTTGAATTTGATGAAGCAGGTGGCGGGCTATCTGGGGGAGACATTCAGCATGCTCGTGAATATATTCGCCCCCAGAAAGATTGTTTTTTATGGCGAGATGGTCAGGATTGGTGAGCCGTTTTTCGAAATACTGAGAAAATGCGTGAAAGAAAACTCTCTGAAAGAAAATTACAAAGGACTGCAGATACTTGGCTCTGAATTTGGCCGGGATTTAGGGGCCATAGGTGCGGCGGCACTGGTTATGCAGGAAGAATTTGACTTTGTAGAGAAGACGATATAAAGAAAAGCTGTTGTAAAACGTGGATTATCTTAAAGGATTTTAGAGAGAAGCATTTTACAGCAGTTTTTTTATTATCATTCATTATCCACATGTTATCAACACATTGCCAACAAATTTCTTGGCTCAATATCAACTAAGCATATTGTATTTTGACGGCAGGCATGCTATCCTAAATCTACTTACGGAAATTCTATCCGTGAAAACATAGAATCAAAAAATTCAAATGGTCTGAAGTGACCATCTGGAAGGGGAAATCCCCCAAAATTATCAGTTCATTATTAACAGATGAGTTCCGTTTATATAAAGAAGGGGCTTGATTATGCCTGTTATAAAAGAAGCTGTCTAAAGGAAAAAGCCCGGAAGAAATTGCGGACGAGCTGGAGGAATCTGTTGAGACGATTCAAGAACTGATCGCAGGATTAAAGGAATCTGAGAATATTTAAAACCGTCTCATTGCATGTCTTTTATAAATGGTCTATCCTGTAATCAGGAGGTGATACATATGGCAAATGAAGATAAAAAGAATTTTAATGCAATGCTGATGAAGGACAATGGGATGCCTAAGATTCAGATTATCACAGATGAGGCTACGATTAAGAAATATGGCGGTGAAAAGATGTACTTTGCCCCGCCCCGCACGTATGATGAGATTATGAAGAAAGTACCATATGGGAAGATTATTACGGTGGGGGAAATCCGTTCTTACCTTGCTAAGAATCATGAGGCAGACTTTACCGATCCGATAACGGCAGGTATCTTTGTGTCAATTGCAGCGTGGGCGAGCTATCAGCGGACAGAAGATGAGACGCCATACTGGCGGACACTGAAGGCGAATGGGGAATTGAATCCCAAGTATCCGGGAGGTATAGAAGCCCAGAAGGAGAAGCTGGAGGCGGAAGGACATACGGTTATCCAGAGAGGGCGTAAGAATATTAAATATTACGTTCAGGATTACGAGGAGGCGATGTTTGAAATACTATGATAGATTTTTGGGGGGCAGTGACAGGAAAGTGGATTAGATTTTCGATCCGGAAAGGAGAATTATTTGCGTACAAAAACAGGAAAGATCGTATTGAGCATCGCGGCCCTTATATTCAGTGGACTGGCAGCAGTGATTGGTTGTGGATTACTGGGAGGTTCGGGATGGAGTTTTGTAACCAGATTTCTCTGCGGATTGTGTTTTTTATGGCCGCCGATTTTGGTGATTGCTTTGATCAGTACATTGTTCAGGAAAGAAAAGTAGAAAGCAACATATTGCATCATGAAAGGGGATTACAGAGCGGTCTGTGGTCCCCCTCAATTTTTTTCGTCAGAATGTCCGACCAGATAATCAACGGTAACGCCGAACAAATCGGAAAGCATAATCAGCGAGTCTATTCCGCATTCTCTTTTTCCATGCTCGTAGTTGGCGATAGCCTGTCTGCTGGCGCCCAGATAATTAGCAACCTGATCCTGGGTCATTCGGTGTGACATTCTCAAAATTTTTAATCGTGAAGCAAATTTGTTCTCCATAGTCATGACTCCTTGGTATGTTTGAAAGTACTCTCATTCTATCATAATCATTCGACAAATGCTACAATAAAGCGTGAACAGGAACATAATAACGTGAAAATGCAAAATTTTCCATTCTATTATAATTCGCTTTACCGGGCAGCCGCAAAGAGGTTATAATATTTTATAAGGTTGGAGTGCCCATAGACCAGAGGAAACGGGGCACTGTTGTCCGGATCAGGCAGTCCGGCAGTGGTGGATAAAAGGAGGAAAAACTTATGATTCGGTTGTTAAAAGGCGACATTACAAAGGTGAATACAGACGCGATTGTGAATGCGGCAAACAGGACTCTGCTTGGCGGAGGTGGTGTGGACGGCGCTATTCACCGTGCGGCAGGGCAGGAATTATTAGAGGAATGCAGGACTCTGAACGGATGTGAGACCGGAGAGGCTAAGATTACGAAAGCATATCAGCTTCCGTGTAAATATGTGATACATACAGTCGGTCCGGTATGGCACGGCGGTAAGAAGTCAGAAGAGGAATTGCTGGGAAAATGTTACTGGAATTCAATGGTCATTGCGAAGGAAAACGAAATTAAGTCGATTGCATTTCCTGCTATTTCGACAGGAGTATATGGATATCCGAAGAGGCCTGCGGCTAAGATCGCTGTAGATACGGTAAAGAAGTTTATGGAACAGTTTCCTGAGACTGTTGAGGATATATATTTTGTCGTATTTGATGAGGAGAGCTTAAAGATATATGAATCTATTTTAGTGTAAAGTGAGAGAGGAAAGATGTATGGAGAAGGAAATCAAAAGGAGCTGTATTGACTGCGGGGTTATAAATTGCAGTAAGCAAAACAAATCATATCCCGCATTTTGCCTGACAACGGAAAATCTGGATGAAGAAATTTTAGAGGAGTCTTTGAAACTATATGAAGATGAGGAAAATCACAGAGTTATGATTCAGGCAGCCAATGTGGAGGCCGAATATTACGGCATCATGACGAGAGTGGAAGAGACAGCCGAATTTGCTGCAAGAATGGGATTTCATAAGCTTGGTATCGCCACCTGTGTCGGTTTGATCAACGAATCCCGGATTCTGACATCTATTTTACGCAGGAAGGGATTCGAGGTATTCGGTGTTGCATGTAAGGCGGGCGCAGTGGATAAAACACGTGTAGGGATAGACGAGTTCTGTAAAAAGGCCGGGGTAAATATGTGTAACCCAATTCATCAGGCAAAGCGTTTGAATGCGGAAAAAACAGAACTGAACATTGTGATGGGTTTATGTGTGGGGCACGACAGTCTGTTTAACAAGTACTCCGAGGCGCTGGTAACGACACTTGTGGTGAAAGACAGGGTGCTGGGGCATAATCCGGCAGCCGCACTTTATAATGCGAATTCATATTATCATCGTCTGCTGGAAGATTAAAGAAGAATGGATATGGATGAATACATTATCCGATGGTGTGAGGCAGAAAATGAAACGAAAAAAACGAATTGTCATAATTCTATTGGTATTTGCAGTTATTATAATCTGGACAGGCAGGGTCATGAAGATAAATATGCCGGAAAGTGAGCTGAATTTAACAAAGCTTAAAAGTGAGGATATTGAAAAAATCCACGGATATTTTTACTCAGATTCATATAATGGGGAGAATGATTCCAGTGTTGAATTGACGCGGGGACAGATTGAGAAATTTATAGAGATCATGAATCAGGTGAAACTGACAAAAAAGGTATCTGAGAAAAAGGCCCAGTCAAATGGGGCGTCGATTACATATACAGTTACTATGAAGGATGGCACACAATATGTATTGAGACCCGGACAATATTTCAAGGTAAATGATACATATTATAAATTTCAGAATTACGATATGCTATGGGACAAAATCACTACATTTATGAGTACCTGGTAATTTATATTAGAATATTTCGTTTCCAGATATACTGCAGTAATTTGTGCTTTTTTATCTCTGCTGCCCCGTGGTATATTTAAAACAAAAAGACTGGAGGACCATATGAACAAATATGTAATTTTCGACATTGACGGTACCCTCAACCAGACGGCGCTGTACGCTCTGGAGGCATATAAAAAGGCGCTGAAGAAGCGGGGGAGAGAGGTTAAGGACAGTGAGATTATTTCCTGCATAGGACTGAGTCCGGCGGGGATCATAGAGAAACTTTTCCATAGTCTGCCGGATGAGGAACTCAAAGAGTGGAGGAAGGATATCCGTGACTGTGAGTTTGAATTAATGGAGAAAAATGCCGCGGCGTTTCCGGGGGTCAGAGAGAGTCTGGAAAAACTTCAGGAGGCGGGATACGGACTGGCAATCTGTTCCAATGCCTTCCCTGAACATATTGAGCGTGTGTTGGAAATGATTGGGGTAAGGCAGTATTTTCCTGTCATCGGCTCCCTGCTGATGGGCGGCAGCAAGCCGGAGGTCCTGGGGGCACTGCTTAAAAAGCTCGGTTGTGAATCTGCATGTATGGTGGGGGACAGGAAATTTGACATAGAGGCGGCCAGAGAGAACCACATTCCTGTCATCGGCTGTGCGTATGGATATGCTCCGGATGAAATCAGTTCGGCTGACCGGGTTGTCAGGCACGCGGGAGAGATTGCAGGAGCTGTAATGGAGCTGGTATAGAAGGCTGTGTACATATAATAAGAGAGGTTTCGTAAAATGAACAAAAGGACTGTGGCGATTATAAATGAATTGAATCAGCCAGACAGACAGGTACAGATCTGTGATCTGGCGGAGCAGTTTCAGGTATCGCAGCGGACGATACGAAATGACCTGAATGCGATTAATGAAATTCTGCAGGAAAATGATCTCATGCCGCTGGAACTCAAGGGCGGCGGCCTAATCCAAAGAGGTAACGATTTCGGACAGATATTGGAGCTGGTTTCTGAAAAAGACTATTATGTATACAGGCTTTCCAAAGAAGAGAGGAAGAAGATTGCGGCGGCCATGCTGATCAGTTCTTCAGAATACATCACATTGTCGACGATTGCGGACAATCTGTTTGTGAGCAGGGCTACTGTGATCAATGACCTCGACGACATTAAGAACTATATCCGGTCAGGAAATCTGGAAGTGCTGTCCCACCCGAATAAAGGGCTGCGCGTAGACGGCAAGGAGAGTGACAAGCGTCTGTTTCTTATGAATCTGGGAGATTCCGCGGATTCGCAGAACGCGGATGATGCGGCATCGAAATATATCAGCGTGCAGGCTGGAAATAAAATTACGATCCAGAAGATTGTCGGGGAGCAGGAGCATCTGCATAAAAGCTTCCTGACCGATGACTCCTTCCAGAAGCTTCTGCTGTATCTGGGAATCATGGTGAACCGGAATCTTCAGGGAGAGTACATGGAAGTCAGAAAGAAAAAGGATAACAGCAAGTACCGGATGGCACAGGACATTCTGAAGTATATTTCGCAGTACTGCCAGATCAACACAACGGAGGATGAGGTACAGTTCCTGAGCGAAATGCTGCTGATGGCTCGTTATATGAAACAGAAGTCAACGGAACGTGAGGCCGTAAAGATTCAGCTGATCACCCGGGCATTCATCGAATCAATATCCGAAGAACTGGAGATTAATCTAAACAGCGATTATGATTTCTTTGAGAATTTGTCGAACCATCTGGAGTCCGTATTTACGGCAGAACCGGCAGTCTATCCGGAGAACCCACTGATTAAAGAAGTGCTGGAGGATAACCAGGATGTACTCGAGGTGGTAAAAAACCAGCTCGGAAGTCTCAGCCAGCATGTAGGAAGAACCCTTACGGAGGATGAAACCGCATACATTACGATTCATGTATGCGCGGCGCTGGAGCGCAAGAAGAATAAAGAGATCGCGTTTCATGTGATCGTAGCCTGCCACGGAGGAATCGGGACTTCACAGCTTCTTATGGAGAAATTGAAGAAACACTTTAATTTCCAGATTGTTGATATTATTTCTTCTCACGAGGCAAAAAATATAACAGCGGATCAGGCAGATTTTATTATTTCAACGGTGCCCCTTCCGGATTGCCGTCTGGAATATGTGATTGTTTCTGCCATACTCAATGATGAAGACTATATCCGTGTGGGAAATAAGATTGACGCCCTTCGCAACAGCCGTCATCTGCCGTCCCGTGTGGAAAGCAGGGAACTGACGGCCAAAGGGCTGCTGGAGCAGCTGGCCCCGGTTGTCTATCAGACTTCACCGGAGAATGCGCAGACGCTGATGAAAGAAATCCGCAGAGTAGTCAGGACTTATTTCAAACAGTCTGCCGAGGCGGATGCGGAGATATTTTCCCCGGACCTGCATCACCTTTTGATGGAAAGCCACATTCAGCTGGATATAGAATGCTCTGACTGGAAAGACGCTGTGCAGAAGTCGGCGAAGAAGCTTCTGGAAGAAGGCTATATAGAGGAGCGGTACATTGATGCAATGATTACTAATATAGAAGAAAACGGTCCCTATGTAGTCATCTCCAAAGGCTTTGCGGTTCCTCACGAGGGGCTGGAACAGGGCAGTGTCAAGGTAGGGATGAACCTGATCCGTCTGAAGACGCCAGTTCCATTTGACGATGAAGAAAACGATCCGGTGGAATTTGTATGCTGTCTAAGCGCAGTGGATCACAAGACACACCTGAAAGCGTTTTTCAATCTGGTCAATATGCTGCAGAACAGCGAATTTAAAGAAAAGCTCAAAAGCTGTTCGTCCCCTTCAGAAGCGGCACATATTATTGAGGATTATGAATACAGAACGGCCGAGTACTAAAGGTTTAGGAGGAATGGTCAAAATCTTTTCCAGAGTCTGTGAAAGGATTTTGACCGTTCTATTTTTTTGCAAAAAATGTGAAAGACCTTTGACTGTTTTTCTCATGGGCACCATGCTAGGATATATATAAAGAAAGAGACAGCCGGCAAGCAAAATTCTTTCATAAGTAAAAGAGGTTTAAAAGACAAAACATAAGAATGGAGGAAGATATATGATTTGGGAAGAGTTGAAGGACTCCCTGATTTTCACAGGGCTTCAGGCAGAGACATCAGACGATGTCATGAGGCAGCTGGGAGCGGCTTTCATAAATGAGGGGTATTGTAAAGAAACATATGTGGAAGCATTGATTGCCCGGGAAAAAGAATTTCCAACAGGGCTGGATGTGGACGGGATCGGGGTGGCTATCCCGCATACGGATGTAAGCCATGTGAACGAACCGGGAATTGCAATCGCGGTACTTACGGACCCGGTGACATTTATACAGATGGGGACGGATGACGAGATAACACAAGTGAAGCTGGTATTCATGCTGGCTGTAAAGGACCCGAATGCACATCTGGAAAATCTCCAGCAGATTATAGCAATCATTCAGGATACAGAAGTATTGAAAAAATTATTAGAAGTAACTGAGAAAAAAGAAATCATCAAAATCATAAAAGAGAAGGAGAATTCATTATGAAAAAGAAAGTTATCGTAGCATGCGGAGGAGCAGTGGCAACTTCAACAATCGCAGCAAATAAGGTCGTAGAGTTATGTAAGAAAAACGGGATTGACGTAGAAATCTGCCAGATCCGTATTTCAGAGATAGAATCCAATCTTCCGGGCACGAGCCTGATCGTTACAACATCTAAAGTAAAAAGAGACTATGGTGTGCCGCTGATTACCGGAATGCCTTTCATCTCCGGTGTAGGAGTGGAGAAGACAGAGGCCGCAATACTGGATGTATTGAAAGCCTGAGCCAAAATAGAATAATCTGGAGGATGAAGAATCATGTTGGAAATGATAGGAAATGGGATTAATTACATTATAGATATGGGAGCATCGGTTATGCTTCCGATTGTAATTGCAATTATCAGTGTTTGTTTAGGAATTAAAGTGGGCAAGGCAATCCGTTCCGGGCTTATGATCGGCGTCGGATTCGTGGGACTCAGCCTGATCGTAGATATGATGAATGCCCAGTTAGGGCCTGCGGCACAGGCAATGTCCGAGAGATTCGGGCTGTCCTTAAGCGTCGTTGATATCGGCTGGCCGGGGGCGTCTCCGATTACGTGGTCCTCTAATATCGCAACGGTTGCCATACCGGTTGCTATTCTGGTAAATATTATCATGCTCGTGACAAAGCTTACAAGAACAGTAAATATTGATATCTGGAATATCTGGCACATGACGTTTACAGGGGCTATCGCATATGCGGTGACAGGAAATTTCTGGATTGGTATTCTCGGGGTTGCCGTACACGCAGCAATTGCTTATAAGCTGGGAGATATCTGGGCACCGCTCATGTCTGACTACTTCGAGCTGGACGGCCTGACGGTTCCCCACGGGACATCGGCTTACATGGCGCCGGTTGCCTGTGTGATTGACGCTGTGATTGACAAGATTCCCGGCGTGAAGAAGATTGACCTGACAGCCGATACTCTCCAGGAAAAAGTTGGTGTACTGGGCGAACCGATCGTAATCGGAGGGATACTCGGTACAGTTGTCGGATTTTTGGCAGGCTACGGCCCGCAGGCCGCACTTCCGCTGGGTGTAAAGATGTCAGCTGTCATGGTGCTGATGCCGAAGATCGTAAAATGTATTATGGAAGGTCTGATGCCGATTTCAGAGAGAGCCAAAGAATTGATGAATAAAAGATTTGGTAACTCACAGTATTATATCGGCCTCGATCCTGCAATCCTGCTCGGGGATGCACAGGTAGTCACAGCCGGACTGATCTTTATCCCGCTGACTCTGCTGATTGCGGTAATCGTACCGGGTAATAAGGTGCTTCCGTTTGGTGACCTTGCAACAATCGGTTTCTTCATTGCAATTGCTGTAGCGGTACATAAAGGAAATCTTTTCCGCACATTAATTTCAGGAAGTGCCATTATGTTTATCACCATCTGGATTACAAACCAGACAATACCGTGGCTGACGAAACTGGCCGTGACGACGGGATCCACAGATGGCAGCAGCCTGATGGCGGCGATGGATCAGGGCGGATGTCCGATTACATATGTATTTACCCAGATCTTTGCAAGAGAAAATCTGGCAGGTATGGCAGTAATTCTGATCGGTTATATTTTCTGCATGGTCTTCGCAGTGCGCTGTTCCCGAAAAAGAGCAGCCGAGCTGAATGAAGAAGCCTGAAAGGAGGTTTAAGTGGATGAAAGCAGGAGTTGTTCACGCAAAGAATGATATTCGTTATGAAGAGATTGAAAAACCTGTCCCGAAGGAGGGGCAGGTGCTGATTAAGGTAAAATATACAGGGATCTGTGGTTCCGATGTGCCGAGGGTGAATGGAAATGCATGCCACTTTTTCCCGAATGTTCTCGGACATGAATTTTCCGGTATTGTGGAGGCCATCGGAGAAGGTGTCACGAAAGTGGCTCCCGGCAGCAGGGTTGCAGGGGTCCCCCTTGTACCGTGCATGAAATGTGAGGACTGCCAGAAGGGAAATTACTCCCTGTGCAGAAATTACAGTTTCATCGGTTCCCGTGAATTTGGAAGTTTTGCGGAATATGTCGTGGTTCCGGAACAGAATGCGGTTCCTTTTGAAGACGCGGTATCCTTTGAACAGGGGGCGTTTTTTGAACCTGCGACGGTTGCACTGCACGGGTTAAAAAGGGTTCCCTATGAAGGCGGAAAGACGGTTGCCATTCTCGGCGGCGGGACTATCGGAATGTTCGTGATGCAGTGGGCGAAGATATTTGGCGCCAAAAAGACTGTTGTATTTGATATCGCTCAGGAACGGCTGGAACTGGGAAACAGGCTTGGTGCATCCGCAGGAGTGAATACGCTCGATGAGGATTTTATGGAAAAAGCGCTTGCCCTCACAGATGGAAAAGGATTTGACTATGTATATGAAACAGCCGGAAACACGGCTACTATGAAAATGGCGTTCGCACTGGCTGCAAATAAAGCCCATGTCTGCTTTGTAGGGACACCGACAAAAGAGCTGAGTTTTTCTGTCGCAGAGTGGGAGAATATGAACCGGAAAGAATTTATGCTGACTGGATCATGGATGTCCTACAGTGCCCCGTTTCCGGGTGAGGAATGGGAGCTTGCGGCACATTATTTTAAAAGCGGAGCGTTAAAATTTGACGATTCCTTTATTTTCAGGAAGATGCCGCTCAGTCAGATTGCAGAAGCGTTTGAACTGTTTAAGACGCCGGGAACCGTGAAAGGCAAGATACTAATTGACAGCGAGAGGTAACAGATATGATTACGACAGTAACATTGAATGCATCCATTGATAAAGCATATTTCATGGACGGCAGGATTGAAAACGGGACCGTAATGCGTGTGGCCTCCTGCCGCAATACCGCGGGAGGCAAAGGCTTAAACGTGGCGCGTATCATAAAGCTCTGCGGGGAAAACGTGCAGGCGGCCGGGCTGGCAGGGGGATTCAACGGCGCGTATCTGGAATCCATGCTGGAACAGGATGGGATTTCTAAACAGTTTGTACATATACAAGGTGAGACAAGAAGCTGCATCAATATTCTGGATGAAGGATATGGATCTACGGAATATCTGGAACCGGGGTGCCCTGTCACGAAAGAAGAGGAAGAAGAGTTTTTAAAACGCTTTCCTGAAATTATTAAGGATAGCGAAGTTGTAACCATATCGGGTAGTGTGCCACAGGGAGTTTCGAAGGATATCTATGAAAAAATGATTCGCTGTGCAAAGGAAGCGAGCCGGAAGGTGATTCTGGATACGAGCGGAGAGCTTCTTAAAAATGGGCTTAAAGCATGCCCGGATATGGTGAAGCCAAACAAGGATGAGATCGAAGCATTGTTCGGCATTCAGGTAAACGGTTTTGAGGATGTCGTCAGTTATGCCGGGAAAATCTATGGGATGGGAATCCCTTATGTAGTGATTTCTTTGGGAAGAGACGGGGCCCTTCTCGTCTGCAGTGAAGGCATCTTTCAGGGAAGGCCGCCGGAAGTAAAGGCAGTCAATACCGTAGGATGCGGGGATTCGATGGTAGGCGCCTTTGCGGTGGCTTTGGAAAGAAACTACAGTCCGCAGGAAGCCTTGAAATATGCAGTGGCAACTGCGACGGCAGCTGCGCTCTCCCCGGGGACCGGAAGCTTTGAGGAATCAGTACAACAGGAACTGGCTGGCCGGATACAGATAGAAACGATAGAAAGTAAGGTCAGGATATAAGAAAGAAATGAGGTAGAAAAATGCCATTAGTGACAACAAAGGAATTATTACTGGATGCGCAGGCAAATGGATATGCTGTCGGCGCATTCAATGTAGAGAATATGGAAATGGTGCAGGCGGTGGCAGCGGCGGCAGAGGAACTTAGATCTCCGGTCATCATGCAGACCACGCCTTCCACGGTCAGGTATGCCGGTCTGGATTATTTTTATGCAAATGTCAGGGCAGCGGCAGAGAAGGCAGGCGTCCCCATTGTCATGCATCTGGATCACGGCAGCAGCTATGAACTCGCCATGCAGGCATATCGAACCGGATATACTTCGATCATGATAGACGGGTCACACGGAAATTTTGAGGAAAATATAGAGGTCAGCAGGGCCGTGGCCAATGCCTGTCATCCGTCAGGAATCCCGGTGGAAGCGGAACTGGGAAAAGTCGGCGGAAAAGAAGATGATTTGGAGGCAGGGGAGGGGAATCCGTATACAGACCCAGATGAAGCGGCGCGTTTTGTAGAATTGACAAAAGTAGATTCACTGGCAGTTGCAATCGGGACGGCACACGGAGTTTACAAAGGAATTCCGAAGCTGGATGTGGAGCGGCTTTCCGAGATCAGACAGGCTGTTTCCATTCCATTGGTCCTCCACGGGACATCCGGGGTTCCGGATGAAACGGTGCAGGAGTGTATCAGAAGGGGAATCTGCAAAGTGAATTATGCCACGGATCTGCGGATTGCATTTACAAAGGGCGTACGGTCCGTGTTCGATACTGACCCGGATACGATTGATCCCAAAAAATATAATGCGGCAGGCAGGGAACAGGTTAAGCAGTATGTAATGGAGAAAATAAAAGTCTGCATGAGCCAAAACAGGGCGTAATGCCAGCAGCAGTAGGTTATCACTGGATAACTTTACTGCTGCTTTTTTCTTTCATCTTTTCTTTTTACATAAATAATGGTAAGATAATATTCACAGGCAATGGCATAGTGGGAGGGCAGGTATGGAAGGGAAAAATTCAAAATGGCTCATACCGGGGACTGCGTTTGTTATTATTATTTTAGTGATTATATGGCTGGGGCGTGACTTTGTCTCGGGCACCCAAAAGGATGTGGACGAACAGAACCGGCAGTATCTGACTGAACTGGCAATCCAGAGTGCCCAGGCAATTAAGAATACAGTCAGCATGCAGTTGGAAAATATCGAGTCCATTGCGAATATTATTGGCAATCAGGATGAATTCAGTATGGATTACACGATGAGTGTATTGGATGCAGAGTTCCACAGCAGCAACTTTAAGAGGCTTGCCTATATCCCGCCGGATGGATATGCTGTTTCGACAGACAGTGAAGTATTCAGCGTACAGGACAGGGAGTATTATCATAAAGCCCTGAATGGAGAAAGCAATGTTTCTGATGTGATTGTTGATAAGATCGGGGGAGGGTATATTAATGTCTATGCGGTGCCGCTCTATCATGCAGAGAAATTAACCGGGGTGATTATAGCAACAAACGAGACGGACTTATTCTCAGAGATTCTTAATTTCCGTACTTTTTATGGAGAGGGGTATTCCTATATCATACAGAAAGACGGAACACCAGTAGTATTTAGTGCAGGAAAAGCGGATTTCCGCCAATTTGATAATTTGTTTGCGGAGCTTGACAAAAGCGGGGTGGAAGAATCTGAGATCGCCCAGATGAAACAGGATATGGAACAGAACGATGACGGCATTATAGAGTATAGTATGGATGATGTTCCGACAGTAGGGGCCTACAGAAAGATCGGTATTAACGACTGGTATGTTGTAACTGTTGTGCCAAGGGCATCGGTCTATGAGAATACGGATCGTATCGTCGTACGAAACCGCCAGATGGCGATGATTACTACAGTGCTTCTCACGGCGCTGTGCGTGCTGATTGTATTGCAGAATTATAAAAGTGATAAGAAACTCTCTTATCTGGCATATGTGGATTCATTTACCGGGGGCAATAACCTGAACAGATTCAAGATGCTTGCAGCCAGAAGAATCGAAAAGGGAGTTGATTCCCTGTATATGGTCTGGGTGGATATCGATAATTTTAAATTAATTAATGATATGTATGGATATCAGGAAGGAGATGCCATCCTGCTCGATATGAACAGGATGATATCGGAGATCATATCAACGGATGATATATACGGGCGTATGAGTAATGACAATTTTCTGTGTCTGGTATGCTGTAAAGATGATGAAGAGGTAAGGAACAGAGATGCATGTTTCCGGGAGCGTTTCCGGGAGCAGCAGAATAACCGTGGAAAACGATATAATGTTATATTTACGACAGGTGTTTACAAGATTACGCCGGATGAGACTGATATCGGGAAAATCATCGACCGTACAACAATGGCCCACCGCAGGGCAAAGCAGATGAACAGCGAATGTAAGATATGCTTCTACAATGATACTATGAGAGAAGAAGCTGTGCGTATCAAGGATATAGAGGACGTTATGCACGGAGCCCTCAGTAGAAAAGAGTTTCAGGTTTACCTGCAGCCAAAGTGCAATATGAATACCGGAGCCATTGAAGGTGCAGAGGCGCTTGTGCGCTGGATGAGGGACGGCAGGGTGATGTACCCGTCGGATTTTATCCCGGTGTTTGAAAGAAACGGATTCATTGTGAATCTGGATCTGTATACACTGGAAGAGGTATGCCGAATGCAGAGATACTGGCTGGATATGGGATTCAATCCACCTGCTGTTTCCGTGAACCAGTCAAAACCTCTGGTTTACGGGAAAGATTATGTACAGAAAGTACTTAATATTGTCCGCAGATACGACCTGCCGCCGAATCTGATTGAAATTGAACTGCTGGAAAGCCTGATACATGACAATATCGATGCATTGCAGAAGATAACAGAAGAACTCGGGCAGAACGGGATACTTGTTTGTATTGATGATTTTGGCAGTGGCTATTCATCGCTGAACCTGATCAAGGATATTTGTGCAGATGTGCTGAAGATAGACAGGGCATTTTTAAATAATGCAGAGACCAACCAGCGTGCATGGATTGTTCTAAAGAATGTGGTCGAGCTGGCGAAGGGGCTTAACATGTCAGTTGTAGTCGAAGGTGT
The DNA here is from genome assembly GCF_003149245.1 of Faecalicatena orotica. GTDB lineage: Bacteria > Bacillota > Clostridia > Lachnospirales > Lachnospiraceae > Faecalicatena_A > Faecalicatena_A orotica. The sequence goes on from NZ_QGDL01000005.1 coordinate 110,881, forward strand.
GGAGACGGAAAATCAGGCAGCGCTTCTGAAAGAGGTAGGGTGTACCACGGCGCAGGGGTATCTGTATGCTAAACCGATGCCTGTTTCCGAATATGAGAAGCGGATAAAGAATAATAGAGAGCAAAACGAATAGATTGATAAAAAACGAACGGAGGAGCCCATCGTCATAGCTCCTCCATTTTTTTCATGATCATGTCATAAAATATCTGCTGAGTTTCACTTTTTTCTCCCTGCGGGCGGATTAGTGTCTCCAGAATCAAACCGTCCTTCAGCAGAACGGTCTTGCTGCTGTAGCTTGCAAGCTTAGGATCGTGTGTCACAAGGATAATCGTTTTCCCCATATCCTCATTAATCTCCTCCAGTGCGTGAATAACGATTTCACCGGACTGGCTGTCGAGATTGCCGGTAGGCTCATCAGCCAGAATGATATCCGGGTTATTAATCAGCGCCCGGCAGATTGCTGCCCGCTGCTTTTCCCCGCCGGACAGCTCACCGGGATATTTCCCGGCCAGATGCAGGATATCGAAATGTTCTGCCAATTCTTCCATCCGCGCCTGCATGGTCTTTGTGTCCTTTTTATCCAGAATCATAGGAAGCTTGATGTTCTGTGCAACGGTCAGACAATCCATCAGCCGGGCGTCCTGATGCACATAACCGATCTGGCGGCGCCGGATATCAGCGAGTTGGGAATCCCATAAATCTTCCGAATCCTCACCCCGGAAATAAACCTTTCCATCCGTAGGCCTGTCCACCAGCCCCAGAACCTTCAGAAAAGTACTCTTTCCCCCGCCGGAACGCCCCATAATCGTAATAAACTCCCCTCCACCCGCAGAGAAGCTGATTCCCTTCAAAACTTCTATCTTACCGTCATTGTAATCTCTTTCCAGATCCTTAACCTCAATAATAGTCTCCATACCTGCCTCCGGTCCGTTTCCTGAATTTAAACAGAAAACATATACTGAAATAACTATAACACGTTTACAGGTCAAACTTCAAGAAAATCGAAAACCAGAGAGCGCTTTGGGTTCGTGGGAGGATGTGGACGCCGATGGCAACGCAAGTCCAGAATCCGGCGGGGCAGTCTCTGTTGGCTTAAAGTCCATTAATTAGTCCTTAATTGCTATGACGCTTACGGGACATCCGTCTGCTGCTTCTTTTGCCCCTTCTTCGGTATCTGAATTGACTTCACTGATTACCTCGGCGAGTCCGTCGTCTGCCATACTGAATACTTCCGGGCATGTTCCGGCGCAGAGTCCGCATCCGATACATCCATCTCTGTCAATGATTGCTTTCATGTAATAGTTCTCCCTTCAAAATGATACACGGCACTTCTGTATATAAAACGAAATAGTATACAGTTAAATTGCGTGTTCAGATATAGTATACCCAGTATATGGAAAGTTATAAAAAGGAATGAAAGGAGTATAAGCCTGTATATAGAAAAACGTTAACATTTTCAGGAAACCCGTAAGCAGTAACGCAAAAACAGCAGGTTCCTGATTCGGGGAATCCTGCTGTTTTATCCATTTAAATGTTTCTTATTCATTTCTTATTATCGTCTGGTACGGTCGGGAATGTAGATGTGTCCGTTTAATGCGGAAAGGCCTCCGAGGATGCACTCCTGATTGTCTAAGATATATTTGACAAAACGTTCTTTTAAAGAAGGTTTCTTTTTATAGTTTACGGAAGCATTTTCCCTAGTCATTGCTGCTGTACATGTATTGCTCATGATATAATCTCCTTTCGATCTTTTAGAATTCTTGATTACAGTAATTATATTATCACATGCATTTTTCGGTTATTAGATAAGTTTTTGACTTTTTATTAGGGCGGAATTGACATAGAAGTTACTGCTCTGGATTGAGAATGGCGGAAATAAGGATATGGTGGTATAATATGGAAAAAAAGAGGGGGTGCGGCTATGGTTAATATTGACCAGGAGTTATGTATAGGGTGCAGGGCCTGTGAGGAGGATTGTGTCGGCGATGTAATCATTGTGAAGGACGGGAAGGCAGAAGTTACGAAACGCTGTATTGAGTGCGGACACTGTGTGGCATTGTGTCCTGTCTGTGCGGTGTCAATTCCGGAATATGATATGGATGATGTGGAAGAATATCATCCCGGGACTTTTCATGTAAACCCGGAGAATATGCTCCATGCGGTAAAGTTCAGGAGAAGTATCCGCAGATATAAGCCCGCCAAAATAGAAAAAGATAAGGCGGGGCGTATTCTGGATGCCGGCAGGTATTCTGCCACGGCTAAAAACCAACAAGGGTGTACATTTACGTTTGTCCAGGATGGGATGGATGAATTCCGGAAACTGGTATGGGAAGTGATGCCGTCCATTGTGGAACGGTTAAAAAAAGAGGCGCCTCTGTATGGCAGGGTTTTTGGATTGTTTTATTCACAGTGGAAGGCAAATCCACAAAAGGATAAACTGTTATTCAATGCTCCGGCATTTCTCGTGATAACATCAGACAACCAGCTGGATGGAGGGATTGCTGCGGCGAATATAGAAAATGTAGCAGCAGCCGAGGGGGTCGGGGCCCTATATAACGGGTATATGATGCGAATTATCAGCAAAAGCCCGGAATTGAAGGAATGGCTCGGCATTGGTGATAAACCTGTGGCGTGCTGTATGCTTCTTGGCTATCCGGCAGTTACATATTTAAGGACGGCTCCGAGGAAGAAGGGCGACATTATCTGGAAATAAAACTGGTAAATGAAAAACAGCAGGTTCCCTGATTGAGGAGTACCTGCTGTTTATTCTTTCTTCTGTTTTTTGACTGCTTTTTCCCGATTCATATTCGTTCACACTATCTGTCGGAATATCTTGATGGGATATAAATACCGCCGTTCAATGATACGAGACCGGAACAGATCATTTCACTGTTTTCAGATAAGTATTTTTTAATACGTTCACGTAAAGTAGCCTTCTTCTCGTAGTTTACAGAAGTCCTTGTATTCATTGTTGCTGCACATGTGTTACTCATATTGCATTCTCCTTTCATTATTGACATTTCCTTTTGACAGTTATAATGATATCATGCGTGTTTAAAGGATGTTAGATAAGAATTTGACTTTTTATTATGTCAAAATTGACATTACTTGAATAGTCTGATATGGTAGGAACATAAAAGTTTACCGGAAGGGAGGAATTAAGAAATGTTATATGAACCGTTATACAGGCTGGAGAAGACAGGGATTGACATTCAGTATCATACAAATAAGGGGAAATATGTTCCGGCTCACTGGCATGCAGCGGTGGAACTGATCTATATACTGAACGGTATTGGCAATGTAATCTTTGACGGGAAGGATCATCCTATGGTGGCCGGAGAGTTTATGCTTGTTGACTCTAACCAGATTCATGAGATGAAGTGTGCCAAGGCATCTATGATGGTGGCTATCCAGTATTCAAAAAACCGGATGAAAAACTATGTGGAGGATATTGATGAAATGCAGATCTCATGTACAAGGGAAAATCTGGAAAAGGAGAAGCTGGAGGCATACCTTGATATATGTAATCTATTAAAACGTCTTCCCCCGCTCTATGTTACACAGCCCCTGGGGTATTATCTCCAGAGTCAGGCAGTTGCTATGGAGGTCCTGTTTGAGGTAATCAACCATTTTGCAGAACGCAGGCAGGATTCTGCGGTTACTGAGAAAGATTCTGGTCTGGACCGTCTTGCCGAGATTACAGATTATATAGAAGAACATTATAAAGAACAGATTCTGCTTGAAGACATTTCTTCTCATTTTTACCTGAGCCGCGAGTATTTCAGCAGATTTTTCAAAAAGAATATGGGGGTTACGTTCTCCAGATATGTGAACCAGGTCAGGCTGATGCATATTTATTATGATATCTGTAATACAGGTGATGGGATTATGGAACTGGCAGAAAAACATGGCTTCACGAATTATAAATTGTTTAACCGGATGTTCCATGAGATATACGGATGTTCTCCGAGAGAGGTGCGGCAGAAGTAGGCTTTTGTCTGACTCCTGCCGGGCAGGTCAGAAAGCTACATTAAAGAGAATGTGGAAAAGAACATATATTCGAATATTTTCTTGCTTTCAGGAAGGAGATGTTTTATACTACACTTACAGTCTGTTGTCGATTTATAAGATATTTGGATGAACAGACACATCATAGCGGGATTTCTGCAGATAATATTCAGAAGTGCCGTGAAGTATTTTGACAGATAAGCCTGTCATCTTATTTCATACGAGGAAAGTACATCCTATATGAAGAATTACGAAAGACAGAGGAACTGGTTGAATGAATGAAGTTTTGACAAATATACAGTCATATTTTTCGAACCGTATGGATGAATACCTGACCTGTCTGTGGGAACATATCAGTATCAGCCTGATGGCTCTGGTTGTCGCTATGCTGATAGGAATTCCTCTGGGATACCTTTGCATCAGGTATGGGAAGTCCAGAAGATGGATCGTCGGTGTGTTTCAGGTTCTGCGCATTATTCCAAGTCTGGCCGTCCTGATCCTGCTGATCCCGGTTATGGGAACCGGTGTCAGGCCTGCAATGACAGCACTTGTGCTTCTGGCTGTGCCGTCTATACTGATGAACACGGCGGACGGGTTTGAGAATGTCCCGGAGTTTATGCTGGAGACTGCGGCCGGAATGGGAATGACAAAGAGACAGATATTCTGGAAGGTGAAAGTACCTCTTGCCATGCCGTCCATACTGACCGGGGCAAGAACGGCTATGGTAGAGATCATAGCCAGTGCCACGATTGCGGCCAAGATAGGGGCAGGCGGACTGGGCGGGATTATTTTGACGGGCCTGGGACTTTACAGGACGGACCTGCTGCTGATAGGCGGGATCTCGGTTGCGGTACTTTCTATTCTGACGGGAGTGTTCTTTAACCTGTTGGAAAAGCAGCTTATGAAATATAAATATACAGAAAAAGGAGAAAAAAAGAATATGAAATCAAGAATGAAAAGACTGACGGCAGCGTGTCTGTGCATAGTCATGCTGTTATCACTGACGGCCTGCGGGAACAAAAAGGATGCAAAAACAGGCGGAGATACATCAAATAAGAAAAGCACGGTAATCCGGGTGGGGTCAAAGGATTTTACCGAGGGTATGATCGTATCAGAAGTGTATGCGCTTGCGCTGGAGGACGCGGGATATGAAGTGGAGCGTGTGTTCGATATTGCAGGTTCGGTTATCCATACATCTATTGTAAATGATGAGATCGATATGTACCCGGAATACACGGGAACCGGGCTTCTTTCTGTTCTGGATATGGATTTTATTACGGATCCGCAGGAAGTATATGATACTGTGAAAGATGAGTATGAAAAGCAGTTCCAGCTGACGTGGCTGGATTATTCTAAGGCGAATGACGGGCAGGGGCTCGTAATACGGACGGAAGTGGCAGATAAACTGGGAATCAAGACAATCTCCGACCTACAGAAGCATGCCTCCGAGCTGCGTTTTGCCTCTCAGGGAGAATTTAATGAGAGAGAAGACGGAATTCCAGCGCTGGAAAAGGCTTATGGTAAATTTGACTGGAAGTCCTCTAAAGTATATGACGGCGGTCTGAAATATGAGGTGCTCTCAAAGGATGAAGCAGATGTGACCCCTGCTTACACAACAGAGGGCCAGCTTGCAAATAAAGACAAGTTTACACTGCTTGAGGATGACAAGATGGTATGGCCGCCTTATAATCTTGCCCCTGTTGTGCGGGACAATGTGCTTGAGGCGAACCCCGATATCGCAGATATTTTAAATGGAATCAGTGCGAAGATGGATACAGAATCCGTTACAGCCCTGAATGCAAAAGTTGATGTGGATAAAGAAGAGTATGAAGATGTTGCTCTGGACTATTACGAGTCGATAAAATAGGAGGACGCCCAGATGTCAGTACCGGCAATTGAATTCCGGGATGTTAGTAAAAAATTTAATGGATCAGGGTACTATGCGGTAGACCATGTATCATTTTCTGTAGAGGAAGGGGAATTCATTACTATATTGGGTTCATCCGGCTGCGGTAAGACGACACTGCTGAAGATGGTCAACCGCCTATATGAACCGGAAGCAGGAAAGATCTTCTTATTTGGAGAGGATACCTCTGGCCTTGATGTTGTAAAGCTGAGGAGGCGGATTGGATATGTGATCCAGCAGACCGGCCTGTTCCCCCATATGACGATTGAAGAAAATGTAGCAACAGTCCCGAAGCTTCTAAAGTGGGATAAGGAGAAGACAAAGGAAAGAGTGAGGGAACTCCTGAAAATGGTAGAGTTAGACCCGGAAGAATTCTGCGGCCGATATCCCTCACAGCTTTCCGGAGGGCAGCAGCAGAGGGTAGGACTTGCAAGGGCACTTGCGGTGGAGCCGAAGATCATGCTTTTGGACGAACCTTTCGGCGCGGTAGATGCCATTACGAGAATCGGCCTGCAGGAGGAACTGCTCCGGCTTCACGGCGGACTGAAGAAGACGTTCCTTCTTGTAACGCATGATATACATGAGGCGTTTAAGCTGGGAACAAAGGTCATGATCATGAATGAAGGGAAGATATGCCAGTTCGATACCCCGCAGAATATTATCCGGAATCCGGCAGACGGGTTCACTGCCGCGCTGATCCGGTCTGCCAGAGAGCAGGAAAAGCTGTGGGAGGGATATGTATGAGCGGCATGATGAAGTACCTGTCAAGGCATTACGATGATCTTCTGGAAGCGCTTCTGGAGCATCTGGAGCTGGTAGTCGTAACCCTTGTTTTTTCCCTGCTGATCGCTGCAGTACTGACTGTTGCGGCGGTGTATTCGAGAAGGGCGGGAGAATATATGATTCAGGCTTTTTCTGTACTTTATTCCGTACCGAGTCTGGCGCTGTTTGCCCTGCTGATTCCGGTTACCGGCCTGGGGAAGACAACGGCGGAGATTGTTTTGATTGCATATAATCAATACCTGCTCCTGAGAAATTTTATATCCGGGCTTTATCAGGTTGATCCTGCAGTTATCGAGGCAGCTGAAGGGATGGGGATGAGGCGCCTGCAGGTGCTCTGGAAGGTGCGCCTGCCGTTGTCTAAAAAAGCCTTTTTCACAGGAATACAGCTCGCGGTTGTATCAACGATCGGGATAGCCACTATTGCAGCCATGATCAATGCGGGAGGTCTCGGGACAATCCTGTTTGACGGTCTGCGTACACTGAATATCTATAAGATCATAGCAGGAAGTGTACTGTCAGCGGGACTCGCCCTAGTTATCAACGGGGTGTTCAAGGCAGTGGAGAAGCGGATATGAAAAGACGGAGATTACAGCTCCTTTTTCCACGTCCCATCTCTGTGCATGCTGACAATCCCACGGATGCCGCAGTCTACCATCTCTTCAATGGCGGATTCGGTATAGAAAGCCATATGCTGCGTCATGGCTACATTTGGAAACTGCCTTAAGTACGCCATGTCCCGGTTGGCTATGATGTCGTTGATTCTGCTCTCGTGATAGATGGAACGCTCATCTTCAAACACATCCAGGCCGAGGGCACCGATTTTCAGGGATTCTATGCCGTGTATCAGTGTTTTCCGGTCCATGAGTTCTCCGCGGGAAGTGTTGATCAGGATTACACCGTCTTTCATATGAGAGAGTGTTTCCCTGTTGACCATATACTTTGTAGACTCCGTAAGGGGAAGATGAAACGTGATGACATCACTTCTGGTATACAATTCTTCAAGTGAGACAAATTCAGCATACTCCTCTAATTCCTGGCGGGGAGTGCGGTTATAGGCGAGAATCCTGCACCCGAAGCCGCTCAGTGAACGAATAACGGTCTGCCCGATCTGCCCGGTCCCGACCACGCCGACTGTCATGCTCTTCAAGGTCCTGCCGCGCAGGCCGTTCAGAGAATAGTCATTTACATTCTGGCGGTATACGGCCGGTTTATACTTGCGCAGGACAAGAAGCATCAGCATAATCGTAAAATCAGCAACACTCTCCGGTGCGTATTCCGCATTTAAGATGTGTATCCCTATCTTTTTAGCGTAATTAACGTCTATGTGATTGTATCCAATCGTTCTTGTAGAAAGGTATTTTACCCCCAGTTCCTTTAAACGGTCCAGCACTTCCGGGCTGATCCTGCTCATTCCAAGCGTTGTTACACCGGCATATCCGGCACATTGGTCAACCGTATCCAGATTCAGTATGTCCGGAAGAAGCGTGACTTCGGCAGCCAGATCCCCGGCAGCCTTCTTAAAAATATCTTTTTCGTCATCCCTGACTTCAAAAGCCAGTATCCTGATCGTATCCTGTTCCATAACGAGGGTCCTCCTGTAATGTAAAAATATTTGATTTCCCTATTTTAGAAAAGTTAAGGGGGCTTGTCAAACACACGGGGGAACGCGTCAAAGTGGTAAATCATAACCAGCGAACGAGCTTTCGTATCGTGAGCGGATAACAGGATGCGGCCTGCTCGTTGTTTTCTGCATCACAGGTAAAGGACCAGTCCTGCCATTCCGCTGATGAGCATGACAAGCACGGGATTCAGTTTCCACTTGCGCAGAACGAGGAGCATGATGGAGAAGACCGCCAGTGCAGTCCAGTTCATCAGGGATATGACATTTTTGATTTCCAGTGCCTGTGTTCCCCAAAATGCAATCGAGATAATGGTCACGGCTGCCGAGATAATGAGGCCTAAAGATGCCGATTTCAGACCCTTTAGTACTTCAAATACATAGGAAGATTCTTTGTGCTTTTGAAAAAAGCGATGCAGAAACAGACAGATAATCACGCCACAAAGCACACAGCCAAGCGTTGCTGCGACTGCCCCGACGATGCCTCCGATCTGGATTCCGACGAATGTGGCTGTGTTTACTGCCAGTGGCCCGGGTGTCATCTGGGAAATTGTGATGATATCCGTGAACATTTTAGGGCTGATGCTGCCGGAGCGTTTAACGACTTGTTCCTGGATCAGGGGAATGATTGCGTAACCGCCGCCGATACTGAGAAGTCCAATTTTTAGAAACATCCAGAACAGACGAAAAGCTGTATTCATTTTGTACCTCTCTTTCTACGGAAAACCTGCACAATGCAGAAAAAGCAGCAGACAATCAATATGAGGGCCACATTGATATGCAGGAAAAAATTTGCGAGAAAGGCGGCCGGGATCATCATGGTAAGGAAAAGAGAGCGCTCTTTTATGATCAGGGCACACATATCGGCAACTAAATCAACCATGAGGGCGGCCACACCGGCCTCCATTCCTTTTAAAACGGCAGCAGCGACCGCGTTGGAGATAAAAGCGGTGTAGAAGGCTGACACTATGCCGAGAATGAGCAGTGGCGGAAGAACCGCCGCTATGCAGCTGATCAGGACACCTGTCATCCCCGCAACGTGATAGCCTGCAAGGGCGGATAAATTGATAGCGATTGCGCCGGGGGCAGACTGGGCGACTGCAGCCATATCCATCAGTTCTTCTTCCGTAAAATATCGTTTTTTCCACACAAAAAAACGGCGCACCATAGGTACAACCACATAGCCGCCGCCAAATGTGAAGGTGCTGATAAATAGATTGACCGCTAACAGCCATAAATGAGTATTTCTGTTCTTCATGAATAAAAGTATCCTTTCTATGCATTGATTTGCGTATTTCCATAAGTATAGCGCTTGTAGTGGAATCTGTAAAATGATATAATTTTACTGTTACCATCAATTTTACTCATGCTGTTGAGGTGAATATGAATATTAGATATTTAGAAATTATGGAAGCAATTGCAGAGACCGGTTCTTTTACAGGCGCCGCTAAAAAGCTGTTTATTACACAATCAGCGGTATCTCATGCCGTGGCAGAATTAGAGGCGAAAGCTGGAACGGCCCTTTTCGAGCGCCGGCCAAAGGGAGTGGCAGTCACACCATGCGGCAGGTCTCTTCTGGAAGAATCACGGGGGATACTGATTGCCAGCAGAAATCTGGACAGGCGGATCTCTCATTTAGAGGAGAACACGCCAATCCATGTCGTTTCCAGCATTACGATTGCCTCATTTGTGCTGCCTCAAATACTGAACCAATTTCGTGCAGTATACCCTGAACAGCAGATTTTTGTCAGAGTTGCAAGTGCGAAGGCGGTCCTTGATATTTTACAGCGTGGGGATGCGGATGTTGCTTTTTGGGAAGGCGCTGCGCCGAAAGGTGATTTTGAAACAATTACACTGGGGTCTTACCTGCTGCGGGCAGCCTGCTCACCGGGGTTTTCTGTTTCCAGCCAGTCCGCTACCCTGCGGCAGCTATGCGGATATCCTTTGCTTCTGAGGGAACAGGGAAGCGCAGTCCGTGATACATTTGACCATATGCTTGTGGCGGCAAATCTGAAAGCAGAGCCGGTCTGGGAAAGCGTTAATTCACTTACACTGGCCAAAGCAGCAGAAGCTGGAATGGGAATTACGGTCCTGCCGGAAAAACTATTACTTGATTCCGTGGAGGCTGGGCGGCTGCGTTTCCTCCAAATAGAAGGTATTGAAATGGAAAATCAAATGCTGGTATTGCTTCATAGGAACAAATATGTTACAAAGCCACTCCAGCTTCTGTTAGAGAACATCAAAATTGGCAGCATAGCATCTGTACTGTAAATGTTCACATAAAATTTTAAATTTATAAAATTGACTTTTGGGATTCTAATTGATAAAATATGTATGTCGAGTGGCAAAAAGCGTAAATCCAGATTCGGGATTTACGCTTTTTTTGGTTGTGGCAGCTTTCCGAAAAAGACTCCGGGCGGCAACTGTTCATGGTTCTGAACAGTTGCTCCAAATTTATATTAACAGGAGGTTGTAATGGAAAAACGAGAAATTAAGAACAGGTTAAAAGCATTCCGAAAGAGAGGTGTGAGTAATGGAACAGAAATCTAACGCTTATCTGGAAACGGAAAAAATCGGAGTGTTAATGAGGAAATATGCGGTCCCTTGCGTGATCTCTCTCTTAGTAGCCGCCTTATACAACATTGTGGATCAAATCTTTATTGCTAATGCGGATTATCTTGGATCATACGGCAATGCGGCCAATACTGTTGTTTTCCCGCTGACTGTTGTTGCGCTGGCAGTTTCGGTTATGATCGGTGACGGGTGCTGTGCATTTGTAAGTATCAGTCTCGGTGCAGGCAGAAAAGACAATGCACATCGGAGTATCGGCAATGCAGTGCTGCTTTCTATAATCAGCAGTATGATACTGGCTGCCGTTTACTTTATTTTTCAGGACCAGATACTAATTCTATTTGGCGGACAGGTAAATGCGGAGACCTTTGCCTATTCGAAAGAATATTTTACCTATATTACGATCGGCGTGCCGTTCTACATGTTCGGGCAGGCATTGAATCCGGTTATCCGGTCCGACGGAAGCCCGAAGTTTGCCATGTTATCTACTCTGGCCGGGGCGGCAGTGAATATGATACTGGATCCTGTTTTCATCTTCGGATTTAAGTGGGGGATGATGGGGGCCGCGGCCGCTACCGTGGCGGGACAGGTACTGACAGCTGTTCTGGCAGTCTGGTATCTCTGCCACATGAAGGCTGTTAAGCTGGGCAGGGACAGCTTTAAAATCAGGGGGAGCCTGTTGAAACGGTTCCTGCCTCTGGGAGTCTGCAGTTTTTTATCACAGATTTCGCTCGTGCTTTGTATGGCCGCAGTACAGAATATGATTCTTAAGTACGGTGCCGGAGATGAGATATTCGGCCAGACGCAGTATGCACAGATTCCGATGGCTGTAGTAGGGATTGTCATGAAATTCTTCCAGATTGTTATTTCTGTATCTGTCGGCATGGCGGCAGGCTGTATCCCTGTTGTCGGATATAATGTGGGGGCGGGCCGCAGGGACCGGGCGGGAAATATCCTGACTTACCTGCTGGCTGCCGAAGCCGCAGTGGGGGCTATTGCCTTGCTGATTGTGGAAACATTTCCGCGCCAGCTGATTGCTGTTTTTGGCGCGGCAAATGAGAGTGTTTATTATACGGATTTTGCAGTGAAGAGTTTCCGGATATATCTCTGTATGATCGTATTTGCATGTGTGAATAAAGCAACTTTTATTTACCTTCAGTCACTGGGGAAGGCAATGCTTTCTACTATACTGTCCATGATAAGGGAGGTTATCTTTGGCATCGGTTTTGCGCTTATCCTGCCGGCTTTCTTTGGCCTGGACGGGGTATTGTATTCCATGCCGGTTTCGGATATCCTGACATTTTTAATATCTGCGGTGGTAATAAGGAACACCTACAAGGCGCTGGCGCCTGAAAACGAAGCGGTTATAGGGACGGGAAACGAAGTTATAAAAAGTCAGGTATAAAACGTTGACATTTAGAAATTCTCATGTTAAAATGTTAGATGTCAAACAGTTGAATGTATGACAGTTCGACTTCAAACTAACAGAGGGATGGAAATGAAAGAAAAAAAGTATATGGGAAGAGAGCTCCGGGTGCTGGATAATCTGATCAAGCGTTTTATTGATAATCAGATGAACAAGGTAAAGATTAACCGCATTACAGGCTCAAATGGATGGATTATCGGATATCTCAGGGATCATGAAGGAGAACCGGTATACCAGAAGGATCTGGAGTGTGAGTTCAATATCACGAGGTCTACTGCATCGAAGGTAGTAAATCTGATGGTTGAAAAGGGCCTGATCACACGTGAAAGCGTGCCGGGGGATGCAAGACTGAAGAGACTGCTCCTGACACCAAAGGCGATTGCACTTGGCGAAGAGATGGAACGGAACCGTGATCTTGTGGAGGCCCGGATCGTCAAAGGATTCTCCGATGAAGAACTGGAACAGTTTTATTCCTATATTGATAGAATTATAAAGAATGTAAGCGAAGGATGAGCCGGCAGATGCCGGCTTCCTTTTTCCTGAAGAAGTTTGATGTCGTACAATTTAGATAAGGAGGTTGTGAAATGATTAAAACATTGGCAAAAAGTATCAGAGAATATAAAAAAGATTCCATTCTGACTCCCATACTGGTATCACTGGAAGTAGTAATGGAAGTAATCATTCCGCTGCTGATGGCGAACCTGATTGATTATGGTATCGATGAAGGTAATATGGGGTATATATGGAAAATGGGGATTACCCTTCTAATAGCAGCGTTTCTCTCCCTGTTTTTCGGAGCAGCGGCAGGAAAGACGGCGGCATATGCGTCTGCGGGGCTCGCAAAGAACCTGCGGAAGGATATGTACTATAATGTACAGAATTTCTCTTTTTCGAACATCGACAAGTTTTCTACGTCAAGTCTCGTTACCAGACTCACAACGGATGTTACAAATGTACAGAATGCATACCAGATGATGATACGTATGGCTATGAGGGCGCCGGTTATGCTGATATTCTCATTGGTCTGTGCCTTCCGCGTCAGCGCGAAGCTGTCTATGGTGTTTCTCATCTGTGTGCCGGTTCTTGGAATCGGCCTGTATGTGATCATGACAAGGGTACACCCGATTTTTAGGAGGGTGTTTAAGACCTATGATAAATTAAACAATGTCGTACAGGAAAATGTACGCGGGATCCGCGTCGTAAAATCATTTGTCAGGGAGGATTACGAGGATCAGAAGTTCGGGAATATTTCCGAGATGATCTACAAAGATTTTTCAAAGGCGGAGAAGACGATCGCATTTAACATGCCTCTCATGCAGTTCTGTATGTATGCCTGTATGCTTGTGTTTTCATGGTTCGGGGCAAGGGCTATCATTGCAAGCGGCGGAAACCCGGCAGTTGGTCTGAGTACGGGCGGTCTTATGAGTCTGATCACGTATGCGATGCAGGTATTAATGGCCCTGATGATGCTGTCCATGGTATTCGTTATGATTACGATGTCAAAGGCATCTGTAGAGCGTATCTATGAAATTCTGACTGAGGAAAGCAGCCTGAAAAACGGGGAAAACCCGGTCATGGATGTGAAGGATGGTTCCATTGAGTTTGAAAATGTTTCGTTCAGCTATTCCAATAAGGCACATAAAAAATGTCTCGATAATATCAATCTGAGCATCCACTCTGGTGAGACAATCGGTATTATCGGGGGAACGGGTACGTCAAAATCGAGTCTGGTGCAGCTGATCCCAAGACTCTATGATGTTACCGAAGGCTCCCTGAAGGTGGGCGGTGTGGATGTCCGCGATTATGATATCGAAGCACTCCGTAATCAGGTTGCTATGGTGCTTCAGAAGAACGAACTCTTCTCCGGAACGATTAAGGAGAATCTGCGCTGGGGAAATGAGCACGCATCGGACGAAGAACTGATCCATGCCTGCCAGCTGGCCCAGGCGGATGATTTTGTACGCCGGTTCCCGAATGGGTATGATACTTATATTGAGCAGGGTGGTTCCAATGTATCGGGCGGACAGAAGCAGCGCCTCTGTATCGCCCGTGCACTCCTGAAAAAACCGAAGATACTGATACTCGACGATTCTACGAGTGCAGTGGACACGAAGACGGATGCAATGATCAGAAGGGCATTCCGTGAGGAGATTCCGGATACAACCAAGATTATTATTGCACAGAGGATTTCCTCCGTGGAAGATGCGGACCAGATCATCGTCCTGGATGATGGAAAGATCGATGGTCTGGGAACGCATGAAGAACTGTTGAATAGCAATGCAATTTATAAAGAAGTTTTTGAATCCCAGCAGAAGGGAGGAAATGAAGATGAATGAGAAAAAGAAAGTTCAGAAACTGGATATGAGTACATTGAAGCGTATTCTGGATTATCTGAAGGAGTATAAGGGACGTTTTCTTTTCGTACTGATCTGTATTCTGGTAAGTGCGGGGGCAAGTGTCATGGCGTCCTTATTTTTACAGGTATTGATTGACGATTACATCACTCCGCTGCTTGTACAGGCGGTGCCGGATTTCAGCGGGTTGTTCAGGGCGATTATCCTGCTTGCCGGAGTCTACCTGATCGGGGTTCTTGCAACGCTGTTCTATAACCGGATCATGGCGGTTATTTCACAGGGGACTCTGAAGAAGATCAGGGATGAGATGTTTTCGCATATGCAGACTCTGCCAGTCAAATATTTTGATACACATTCCCACGGGGATATTATGAGTCACTATACGAATGACACAGACACACTTCGGCAGATGATCTCCCAGAGCGTTCCGCAGCTGTTTTCTTCAATCGTTACTATTGTAGCAGTATTCTTTGCCATGCTGTCCATTAGTGTCTGGCTGACCCTGTTCGTGCTCGTATTCATCGTGCTGATCCTGCAGGTTGTGAAAAAAGTAGCCGGCAACAGCGGAAAGTATTTTGTCAGGCAGCAGGCATCGATTGGTGATGTGAATGGTTATATAGAAGAAATGATTAACGGGCAGAAAGTGGTAAAAGTATTCTGTCATGAGGAAAAGGCAAAGGAAATATTCGATAAGAAGAATGAAAAGCTTTTTGGAGAGGCTGCACAGGCAAACACCTATGCAAACGTGCTGATGCCGATTATGAATAACTTTGGCTATGTCCTGTATGTGCTCGTTGCGATTGCAGGCGGTGCAATGGGGATCAGCGGAGTTACCAATATAAGCCTGACAGGGGTGGACGTGATCTCCCTCGGTATGATAGCATCCTTCCTACAGTTATCAAGGAGCTTTATCCAGCCGCTCGGGCAGGTCTCCCAGCAGCTGAGTGCGATCATCATGGCTCTGGCAGGTGCGAAGCGTATCTTTGAACTGATTGATGAGGAGAGTGAAGTTGACGATGGTTATGTGACGCTTGTCAATGCCAGATATGTCGACGGGGAGCTTACAGAGACGCCAGAGCGTACCGGGCTGTGGGCATGGAAACACCCGCATGAGGATGGTACCCTGACTTATACGGAGTTAACGGGTGAAGTGCGCATGTTTGATGTAGATTTCGGCTATAATGAAGATAAAGTCGTGCTCCATAACATCACACTTTATGCCGAGCCGGGCCAGAAGGTGGCCTTCGTAGGGGCAACTGGGGCCGGTAAGACAACAATTACGAATCTGATCAACCGGTTCTACGATATCGCTGATGGAAAGATCCGGTACGACGGTATTAATATCAATAAGATAAAGAAGCCGGATCTGCGCCGGTCTCTTGGAATCGTACTCCAGGATGTCAACCTGTTTACGGGCACAGTCATGGAAAACCTGCGTTACGGGAAACTGGACGCCACGGATGAGGAATGTATTGCAGCGGCGAAACGCGCCAACGCGGATGGATTCATCCGGATGCTGCCGGACGGTTATGACACAGTTCTGTCGGGTGACGGAAGCGGATTGTCACAGGGGCAGCGCCAGTTGATTTCGATTGCCAGGGCTGCAGTTGCCGATCCGCCGGTTATGATACTGGACGAGGCGACGTCTTCGATTGACACAAGAACTGAGGCGATCGTGCAGCGGGGGATGGATGCCCTGATGAAGGGAAGAACGGTATTTGTAATTGCACACAGGCTTTCTACCGTACAGAATTCTGATGTGATCATGGTTCTGGAACAGGGCGAGATCATAGAGCGTGGAAGCCATGAGGAATTGATTGCGAAACACGGGAAATACTATCAGCTCTACACAGGGGCTTTTGAACTGTCTTAGATAAGGAGTATGAATATCTGGTTTGAAGAGGAAACGGAAGTGTTTTTTGAATACTTCCGTTTCCTCTTTTTACTTTAAATATGAATTTTCATATACGATCAGAGAATTCTGGTTTGTGTATTGCAGTATTTGATGTTAAAATGGTAAAGAAACAGGCGGAATGATAGGAGAATTTATGGCAATTAATAATACTACCAGAATGATTTTAAAGGCACTTTCTTTTGACGGGATCGAGGTCGAGGCGTCAAGGCATCTGGCGGATCTGAAACGGCTGGACCCTATGAAGATTTTTTATAAGACGATTGATTATAAGATATATAACGGTGAGCATGAGGTGCCGACGAGGATTTTTTTCCCGAATGAGAAGGCATTTCATAATATGGGGCCGAACCAGCACAGGGTCATGCTCTTTATACATGGGGGCGGATGGGTGACCGAGAGCGTGGATAATTACGAGCGGATCTGTGCCCGCATGGCAAATGCAACGGAGCATGTGGTCGTAGCCGTGGATTACAGGCTGGCACCGGAGAACAAGTTCCCGGACGGTCTGGAAGACTGTTATGCAGTAGCGAAGGCTATTTTCAGGAACCGTTTTATTCTGAATGTGGAACCGGATGATATTACCCTGATTGGAGACAGTGCAGGAGGGAACCTTGTGGCGGCACTGTCGCTTATGGCAAGGGATAAAGGAGAATTCCTTCCGAAGAGGCAGATTCTGATTTACCCGGCGGTCAGCAATGATTACTCTGAGGATTCTCCTTTCGAATCTGTGCGGGAAAATGGAACAGATTATCTTCTGACGGCGGGAAAGATGAGAGACTACCTTAATCTCTATGCAAGGAGTGAGGAAGATAAACAGAATCCGTATTTTGCACCGATTCTGGCCAAAGATCTTTCGAATCAGCCGGATACATTGATTCTGACTGCAGAATATGACCCACTTCGGGATGAAGGAGAGGCATACGGGGAACGCTTGAAAGAAGCGGGTAACCGGGTGGAGATCTGCAGGATTCAAGATGCCCTGCACGGTTATTTTGCATTGGGAATTAAGAACTTTTATGTGCAGGAGAGTTTTGACCATATTAATGAATTCCTGAAAAATGAGTTTGTCCGGGAGGTGTAAGGTGTGCAGCAGACTAGAGCGTATTGGAGAAAACTGGATAATGCGGCGAAATTATTTTCGGCGACCAGCAACAAGAAGGACACCAGAGTGTTCCGCTTCTATTGCGTTTTAAAAGAGGAAGTAGACCAGGAGAGACTGCAGGAAGCACTGGACAAGACCCTTGTGACTTATCCTGTATTTTTGTCGGTCATGCGCAAGGGGCTGTTCTGGCATTATCTAGAGAAGAGCGGGCTTAGGCCGGTTGTGCGTGAGGAATACAGGGAGCCGTGCAGTAATCTTTATGTCCGGGATAAGAAGGACTTGCTGTTTGAGGTGACCTATTATGGAAGGCGGATTAATTTCGAGGTGTTCCACGCCCTGACAGACGGGACGGGGGCGACGGAATTTCTGCGTGAACTTGTGAAGAATTACCTGTATCTTACGCACCGGGGAGACGGCCTTGCAGACCAGCCCCTTCTGGACGGAGATGTGACGATACAGGATCAGGAGAATGACAGTTTTTCAAAGTATTATTCGGAAGTTAAGAAGAAAAAGGAGAAGAAGCCAAGGGCCTACCAGCTGAAGAAGCCGCGCAAGGAGACTGGCAGGCTTCAGGTAAATGAATCGGTTCTCTCGGTGAAAGCTGTACTTGCACGTTCCAGGGAGCTGGGGGTGTCGATGACGGTCTTCCTGACAACGGTCTTTTTGATGGCGATTCACAAGGAGATGACGAAGCAGCAGGAGAAGCATCCGGTCGTACTGATGGTGCCTGTGAATCTGAGGAAGTTCTTCGCGTCTGATTCTATGCTGAATTTCTTCAACTGGATTGAGCCGGGATATCATTTCGGAGAAGGAGGCGGCAGTTTTGAAGAAGTACTGCAGCACGTGAAGGAATATTTTGAGAAAGAACTGACAACGGAGCGTGTGGCAAAGCATATGAACGAATTGATTACGCTGGAGATGCACCCGATTCTCCGTCTTGCACCACTGGAATTGAAAAATCTCGGAATCCGGGCAGGGGCAAGGCTTGCCGAACGTGATGTAACTGCCATATTTTCGAATATGAGTGCCGTGAAAATGCCAAAGGATTACGAAGTTTATATTGAGAGGTTCGGAGTCTATACGAGTACGCCGAAGATTGAACTGTGTATGTGTTCGTTTGGAGATAAGCTTTCCTTAGGTTTTACATCCAGATTCGACACCTTGAATATCCAGCGGAATTTTTACCGTATTCTGAAGGAGCAGGGGATTGAGGCAGAGAAGGTTGAACCGGAATTTCCGGAGCCGGATGTGCCGAGTGAACTTGAGATGAAAGTATTCCGGTTCTTTTCATTCTTCTGCCTGGTGGCTGCGGTTGTGTTTGTGGCACTGGACTTTAATTACCATCCATCGGTGCGCTGGACCCTGTTTACGGCGGCGGGAATCGGAAGTATGTGGCTGGCTCTCGCGATCGGATTTGTTAAGCGGTATAACCTTATGAAGAATGCTATGTGGCAATTGATTATTGTGACGGTGGGCTGTATCTTATGGGATGCCTTTACCGGCTGGCATGGGTGGTCGGTGGATTTTGTCCTTCCGATCGTGTGCATGGTCATCCTGTTTTCTATGTTTATTATTACAAAGGTGCAGAAAAACACGGCTCGTGAGTATATGATCTATTTTGTTATGGCGGGCGGCTACGGGGTGATTCTCCCCCTGATCCTGCTATTGACAAATGTGGTGAAGTTTAAGATTATATGTACAATCTGTGTCGGGGTATGTTTTCTGTTCCTTGCGGCTCTGGTGATTTTTAAGGGAAAAGAATTCAGGGAAGAGATGCATAAGAAGTTTCATGTGTGATGTGCCGGAAGGCAGTCATAAAAGCATAAGGAGCGGGCTTTAAAGGGCGGTTGGGACCAGATCGCCGGAAGGGGACTGCGTCTTATGCTTTTTTGACGGAAATATGCGGTTTTGGGACTTTGATTTTGGATTGTATTACTTGCGCTGTTTGTGGTATTATAAATCTATATATACAAATGTGTTATAGAAATGAGGAAGGACAAGACAATATGAAATTATTGATTCGAAACGGACACGTTTTAGATCCATTTACAGGGCTGGACGGCATCAGTGATGTGCTCGTGGAAGACAGCAGGATCGTGAAGGTTGCTGAGGGTATTCAGGAGACGGCAGACCAGACGATCGATGCATCCGGCTCTTATGTTATGCCCGGATTTATTGACCTGCATGTGCATTTACGAGACCCGGGCCTGACACATAAAGAGACACTGGAAACAGGCGGCAGGGCCGCGGCGCGCGGCGGGGTTACAACCATGTGCGCGATGCCGAATACGAAGCCCGTCACTGATATGAAAGAGATGGTAGCTGACCTGCACAGAAGGGCGGCAGAAGAATCTCCTGTCCATGTGATACAACTTGGAGCTGTTACGAAGGGGGAGATGGGAGAAGAACTTTCCGATATTAAGGGAATGGCGGAAGCAGGATGCCATGCCATCAGTGAAGATGGAAAGTCCGTCATGGATGCCTCCCTGTACAGAAAGGCCATGAGGATAGCGAAAGAGAATGGAATCTCTGTATTCGCCCACTGTGAGGACATTAATATGGTAGAAGGCGGCGTCATGAACGCCGGGGCAAAGGCAGAAGAACTGGGCGTGAAGGGGATCAGCAACGCGGTGGAGGATGTCATCGTTGCGAGAGACATCCTGCTGGCAAAAGAGACAGGCGTCCGCCTGCACCTGTGCCACTGCTCCACGGCAGACAGCGTGAAGATGATAGCCGCAGCAAAGAAAGAAGGTCTTCCCGTAACCGGAGAAGTCTGCCCGCACCATTTTATCTTATCCACAGATGATATAAAGGAGAACAACGGCCAGTATAAGATGAACCCGCCGCTTCGTTCACCGGAAGATGTGGAAGCATTGCGGGAAGGCTTAAAGAACGGTATCATGGATGTGATCTCCACAGACCATGCGCCGCATGCAGAGGAAGAAAAGAACCTCCCGATGGAAAAAGCATTTTTCGGAATCGTCGGTCTTGAGACAAGCGCATGCCTGACCTATACAGAACTGGTAGAAAAGGGAGTACTCACACCCATGCAGATGGCAGAGAAGATGAGCTACAATCCCGCGCAGATACTCGGACTCCAGGACAAAGGGTCAATATCCGCAGGAAAGACGGCCGATATCGTAGTCTTTGATCCGGCCGCAGAATACAGAATCGATAAGAATACATTCCTGTCAAAAGGAAAGAACACACCGTTTGACGGATACCCGGTAAAGGGAGAAGTACTGTACACCATCGTAGATGGAGCAATTGTATATGCAAAATAAAAAATGGAACGCAAAGGGGTCTGACCCTTTTGCGGTCCGTTTTCAGAACATTCAGATAATTTAGGAGGATTTTTCATGATTAACAAGCTGGTTGAGAAGATTAAGAAGACGGGTGCCCCGATTGTGGTTGGTTTGGATCCTATGCTTTCGTATATTCCGGAGCATGTGCAGAAGAAGGCGTTTGCTGAATACGGGGAGACGCTGGAAGGGGCTGCGGAGGCGATCTGGCAGTTTAATAAGGAGATTGTGGACAAGACGTATGACCTGATTCCTGCTGTGAAACCGCAGATTGCGATGTATGAGCAGTTTGGCGTGCCGGGGATCATGGCTTTTAAGAAGACGGTTGATTATTGTAAGGAAAAAGATCTTGTGGTTATCGGTGATATTAAGAGGGGCGATATCGGCTCGACTTCAGCGGCTTATGCAGTTGGTCACCTAGGAAGGGTAAAAGTGGGAAGCAAGGAATATGTCCCGTTTGATGAAGACTTTGCAACGGTGAACCCTTATCTGGGGTCAGACGGGCTGAATCCGTTTATTGATGTGTGCAAGTCTGAGAAGAAAGGGCTGTTTATTCTTGTGAAGACATCCAATCCTTCCAGCGGAGAGTTTCAGGACCAGTTAATCGACGGCAGGCCTCTCTATGAGCTGGTCGGCGAGAAGGTGGCAGAGTGGGGCGAGCAGTGCATGGGAGACGAGTACAGCTATATCGGTGCTGTTGTCGGCGCAACTTACCCGGAAATGGGGAAAGTACTCCGCAGGGTGATGCCGAAGTCTTATATTCTGGTGCCGGGTTATGGCGCGCAGGGCGGACAGGGCAAGGACCTTGTTCATTTCTTCAATGAGGATGGACTCGGGGCAATTGTTAATTCTTCCAGAGGTATTATTGCAGCCTATAAGCAGGAAGCCTATGCGAAGTTTGGACCGGCGAATTTCGGGGATGCATCCAGAGCTGCCGTAGAAGCGATGGTATCTGATATCAGCCAGGCACTGGCGGGAAGATAAAGACAGGTAAAAGGAGAACAACAATGTCTAATAAACGTAAAGAATCTGCCATGATCGTTTCTCAGGAATATATTGGGGCAGACATCTACAGTATGTGGATTCAGACAGAAGAGATTGCGTCTCTGGCAGTGCCGGGACAGTTCATCTCTATGTATACAAAAGACGGGAGCAAGCTGCTCCCACGCCCAATCAGCCTCTGTGAAATCGACAGGGACAGAAAGCTGATCCGCGTCGTATACCGGGTGACCGGGGAAGGGACGGGGACAGAACAATTCTCTGAACTTATCAAGGGAGACTGGATTGATATTCTGGGCCCTCTGGGAAATGGTTTCCCTCTGGATAAAGCGGAAGGGAAAAAGGCAATGCTTATCGGAGGCGGAATCGGGGTGCCGCCGATGCTCGAACTGGCAAAACAGCTGGATACAGAGAAAGTACTTGTTATGGGTTACCGTGATGAACAGTTCTTAGCAGATGAGTTCAGTATCTGCGGTAATTTCTATGTTGCAACAGAGGACGGCAGCGCGGGAACAAAAGGAAATGTTATGGATGCAATTGCTGCAAATGACCTGTCAGCGGATATTATTTATGCATGCGGACCGGCTCCCATGCTTCGTGCAATTAAGCAGTATGCCGAAGAAAAAAACATTGTATGCTATGTATCTATGGAGGAACGGATGGCTTGCGGGATTGGTGCCTGTCTGGCCTGTGTGTGCAAATCTAGAGAGATTGACAGCCACAGCCATGTCCATAATAAGCGCGTCTGCAAAGACGGCCCGGTATTTTTGTCAACGGAGGTGGAAATCTAATGAATACAACAGTGAATCTTGCCGGTGTTGAGTTAAAGAACCCGGTTATGACGGCCTCAGGGACATTTGGTTCGGGGGAAGAATACAGTGAATTCGTAGATTTAAACCGTCTCGGTGCAGTCGTGACAAAGGGCGTGGCGAATGTGCCGTGGCCCGGGAACCCGACACCGAGGATCGCGGAGACTTACGGCGGCATGATGAATGCAATCGGCCTGCAGAACCCGGGAATCGATGTATTCTGTGAGAGGGACATCCCTTTCCTGAAAAAGTTTGATACGAAGATCATCGTTAACGTCTGCGGAAAGTCCACAGAAGAATATTGCGAAGTCGTCGAGCGTCTGGCAGATGAACCCGTGGATATGCTGGAGATCAATATTTCCTGTCCGAACGTAAAGGAAGGCGGGATCGCATTCGGCCAGAACCCGAAGGCAGTGGAAGATATTACAAGAGAAGTGAAAAAATATGCGAAACAGCCAGTCATTATGAAGCTGAGTCCGAATGTGACAGACATTACCGAGACTGCCAAAGCGGCCGAGGCCGGCGGGGCGGATGTGCTTTCCCTGATCAACACACTGACAGGGATGAAGATAGACATTCACAGACAAACCTTTGCAATCGCCAATAAGACTGGTGGATTGTCAGGCCCGGCAGTAAAACCTGTTGCCGTAAGAATGGTATATCAGGTGGCAAATGCCGTGAAGGTTCCGATCATCGGTATGGGCGGAATTTCCACATATGAGGATGCGGTGGAATTCATCCTTGCCGGTGCCAGCGCGGTTTCGGTCGGTACGGCAAACTTCTTTAATCCGGCGGCAACAATGGAAATCGTAGAAGGCATTGAAAAGTACATGGAACGATATCATTTTGAAAACATACAGGATATGACAGGGATTGTAAAATAGAAGTTATATAATAGAAGGAGAACCATCATGGAACAGTATAAACAGGAATTTATTGAATTTATGATTGACTGTGAAGTATTAAAATTTGGAGATTTTGTGACAAAGAGCGGAAGAAAAACCCCGTTTTTTGTAAACACAGGTTTTTACCGTACAGGGGCACAGTTACGCAGGCTGGGCGAGTACTATGCAAAGGCAATCAACGAGAAGTTTGGATTTGATTTCGACGTATTGTTCGGACCTGCATACAAGGGAATCCCACTGACCGTTGCAGCTACAATTGCAATCAGCGAAATTTATGGCAAAGATATTAAATACTGCTCTAACAGAAAAGAAGTCAAAGACCACGGCGATAAGGGAATCCTTCTGGGAAGCCCGATTCAGGATGGAGATAAGGTCGTAATTATCGAGGATGTTACAACTGCCGGGACATCCATTCAGGAGACGCTTCCGATCATTCAGGCACAGGGAAATGTATCCCCGATCGGACTGGTCGTATCTGTGGACAGGATGGAACGCGGGCAGGGGGACAAGAGCGCCCTGGCCGAAATTCAGGAGAAGTACGGACTTGAGACTACCGCGATCGTAACAATGGCGGAAGTGGTTGAACATCTGTACAACAGGCCGTACAAAGGCAAGGTGATTATCGATGATGCATTAAAGGCAGCGATCGATGCATATTATGAGGAATACGGCGTAAAATAGTGTAACTTCGGGACAGACAGCATAAATATTAGGAGGTAATCAAGATGGAAAAGGCTTATAAGACAATGTCAACTGCAGGAGCAGGGAGCATTGTACTGGGAATTATTATGATTGTGACAGGCGTTGCGGCAGGCATCATTACGATTATCAATGGGGCACGTCTGCTGAAGAACAAGAATGAAATTACATTCTAAGTTCAGAATGTATCGTGAATAAGGTTACTGTCCACATTTTTCAGGTGTGCACAGTATAAAGGGGTAGAAATTTGAGCCAGAAACAAGTTAAGAAGCTTCGTACAATGGGGAAGGTGATGTTTGTACTTTACATTTTCTTCCTCCTGTACTTTCTGATTTTTTCAGACTGGTACGGCCGTACCGGTGTCTATGTGGAATACCGGTATAATTTGATACTTTTTAAAGAGATAAAGCGATTCATTGAATACCGGGAAGAACTGGGAGCCTTCGCGGTATTCACTAATTTATTCGGGAATATACTGATATTTGTGCCATACGGATTTTTTATCTCAATGGCCAGCAGGGCCAGAGGTTTTTTCATGACACTATTTTACAGCTTCGGTCTAAGCCTTTGTGTGGAGATTTTCCAGCTGATCACAAAAGTAGGCAGTTTTGATGTGGATGATATCCTGCTGAATACAATCGGAGGCTTGCTGGGGTATATTTTTTTCATAATTTGCAATATGATAAGGAGACGGCATAATGGGCGCAGGAAAAAAAGACGCTAGGGACAGGCAGAAGGAACAGGAGAAAGAGCGTAAAAAAAGAGGATCGAGGAAATACGGACAGGCGAAAATGAAACATTCCCGTATGGGAATCTACTCCTGTGTGTATGCAGGCGCATCCTTTGCACTGATTCTGAGCTGTATCCTCGTTGCGTTCATCATGCGTGGAAAGACATGGGCATTTCTGGGAGGGTTCGGCCTTCTGTCGGCCGTGCTGGCAGTTCTGGGAATACGGGCATCCATTAAGGGGATGCGTGAAAGAGAAAAAAATTATATTACCTGTAAGGCGGGACTGGCGGGGAATATCGTCATCCTGCTGGGGCTGTTAACGATATTTATAGGAGGGCTAAAGTAAATGGTGTGGAAGGAATGGCAGGCAGAGAGAAATTTACAGTGTCAGGAGAGGCATGAGCTTTCGATAGAAAGGATGAAGCAGATTGCGGCGGAGGAGACTGCCGGGGTACAGATCCGCCCGTATTTTCAGGCTGTGAGTGCATTTTTGCTGGAACTGGAAGCTGTGCGTAGGAAGATTGAGAGCGGGCAGTGGGAGGAAGCCAGTATTGAAACGATGCAGAACTTTAACCAGGCGCTCTATGCGGATATTCTGGAGGGGCGGTATGAAACAAGTTATGCAGACCCGGCATATGCGGTGCGGCTGCTTGGCGAAGAGTATGGACAGCTTCTGAGTATGCTGTATACAGAAATGCGCGGGGGAATTCCATATGTCTTTGAGAACCGGATGGATTACCTGACGATTTTGAACGAGCTGTTTATCGAAGTATACAACTGCTTCGAAACAGAAGAACTTCCGGAGTATAAGACATTGAAGGAGATTATCTACTGGTATGCCAGTGATTACTGCGATGTATTTCTGGCGGACCGTATTGAAGAGCAGATCTGGCCGGATTATTCCTTTGCGGCAGACATTATCATGAATGCGGATCTGGATGATGAAAGATACCTGTACCGCTTCGGTGAATATATTACGGAAAATGAGCTTGGAACGGCCAGACATCTGCAAAGCCTCAGCGTGGATATACTTCAGAAGATGGCGGATGTCTACACGGAAGGCTACCGGGTTGGCTTTATCAATACCGGAAAAGACCTGTCCAAAAAGTCAGTTGTTAATATCCGCTACAGCCTTGGCTTTGAAAAAGTAGTCAGGCTGGCCATCCGCAATTTTGAAAAAATGGGATTGAAACCGGTGATTTACCGCGCTTCTTCCAGTGTGATTACGAAAAAAGAACAATTTAAGGTTGGCTACTACGGTGCAATTGCAAATAAACAATATGAATATGACCACCGCTCGGATCAGGCACTGTTTATGGATAAACGGTATATTGAGCGAAAGCTGGATGTCATCCGGAATGTTTATGAGAAAAACAAAGAGCAGGCAGCGCAGTTTGCGGGCCCTGCCGTAATGGAGATATTCGGGGAGAAGCCGTTTTCACCGGAAGCGAAACCGGAGGCCGTTGGTTACAGCGAGTCACAGCGTTCACTGTCTCTTCTCTATGACAGCAAGTCAGGGCAGCTGACGAACCAGTATATCAAGGGCGAAGAGCGCAGTTTCACAATCATCGCTTATCCGGTTCCGGAGATCGGGGACGAATATGCAGCCATCTTCGATGAGGTGATCCGTATCAACACTCTGGATGCCTCACTTTATGAGAAGGTCCAGCAGACACTGATTGATGCGCTGGATCAGGGAGAATACGTCCATATTCTCGGGAAAGGCGGAAACGAGACGGATCTGAAAGTCAGGCTGTTCCATCTGAATGACCCTGAAAAAGAGACGATATTCGAGAACTGCGTGGCGGATGTCAATATACCGGCAGGGGAAGTATTTACCTCGCCCGTTCTGGAAGGAACGGAAGGGACACTGCATGTAAGCCGCGTGTACCTTAATGAACTGCAGTACCGGAATCTGAAAATCGTCTTCAAAGACGGGATGATCGAAGATTATACATGTACGAATTTCGAGAAAGAAGAAGATAACAAAAAGTATATCTATGAAAATGTACTGCATAACCATAAGACACTCCCGCTTGGTGAGTTTGCAGTCGGAACAAATACGACTGCCTATGTGGCGGCTAAAAAGTTTGGTATAGAAGATAAGATGCCGATCCTGATCGCTGAGAAGATGGGACCACATTTTGCGGTGGGGGATACATGCTACAGCTGGAGCGAGGACGTGAAAGTCTATAATCCCAATGGAAAAGAAATTGTGGCAAAAGATAATTCAGTGTCCGTTCTGCGCAGGGAAGACCCGGTAAAAGCATACTTCCAGTGCCATACAGATATAACCATACCTTATGAAGAGTTAGAAGAAATAAGTGTAGTGACAAAAGAAGGAAAAAATATTATACTATTGAAAGACGGAAGGTTTGTACTGGAAGGAACAGAGGACCTGAATAAGCCTTTTAATGTATAAAAGAAATACCAAATGAGAAAGGTGGATAAATATGCCAAGAGTAGGAATTGTAATGGGAAGCGACTCTGACCTGAAGGTCATGAGTAAAGCCGCAGGTATGCTGGAGAAGCTGGGGATTGATTATGAGATGACGATCATTTCCGCGCACCGCGAGCCGGATGTATTTTTTGAGTGGGCCAAGGCAGCAGAAGGAAAAGGAATCAAAGTAATCATCGCAGGTGCCGGCATGGCAGCACATCTGCCGGGAATGTGCGCAGCACTGTTTCCGATGCCGGTTGTAGGTGTTCCGATGTCAGGAAAGAATCTGGCAGGAGAAGATGCACTGTTTTCAATCGTTCAGATGCCGCCGGGAATCCCTGTGGCAACAGTTGCTATTGACGGTGGAATGAATGCCGCAATTCTGGCAGCAAAGATTCTCGCAACATCAGACGCAGAGCTTCTGGAAAAATTGAAAGCATACTCTGTAGAGATGAAGGAGACGGTTCAGGGCAAAGCCGAAAAGCTGAATGAAATCGGCTACGAAGCTTATCTGGCACAGAAATAAGAATAGATAAAATACCAAAAACCGTCGGACAGGCGGTTTTTGGCGTGTGAAAAAACAGATTGGAGAATAGGTATGGATTATAAGAACGCGGGCGTTGATATTGAAGCAGGTTACAAATCAGTAGAGCTTATGAAGAAGCATGTGCAGGAGACTATGAGGCCGGAAGTGCTCACGAATCTGGGAGGATTTTCTGGGGCATTTTCTATGGAAAAGTTTAAGGATATGGAGAAACCGACCCTTGTTTCCGGTACGGATGGTGTAGGAACAAAGCTGAAACTGGCATTTATCCTGGATAAGCATGACACGATCGGAATCGACTGTGTTGCAATGTGTGTCAATGATATTGCGTGTGCAGGCGGGGAACCGCTGTTCTTCCTTGATTATATTGCATGCGGCAAGAATGAACCGGAGAAGATTGCGACAATCGTAAGCGGTGTGGCTGACGGGTGTAAACAGTCCAATGCTGCCCTGATCGGCGGAGAGACAGCAGAGATGCCCGGATTTTACCCTGTGGATGAATACGACCTTGCAGGATTTGCAGTAGGTGTAGTGGACGAAAAAGACCTGATTACAGGAAAAGACTTAAAGACAGGGGACATCCTGATCGGTATGGCTTCTTCCGGTGTACACAGTAATGGTTTTTCACTTGTAAGAAAAGTATTCAATATGAAGAGAGAAGCGCTTGATACATATTATGACAGTCTGGGATGCACGCTGGGCGAGGCACTTCTGGCTCCGACCAAGATTTATGTAAAGGCGCTTAGCAGCGTAAAAGCGGCAGGCGTTACGATTAAGGCATGCAGCCATATCACAGGCGGCGGATTCTATGAGAATGTGCCCCGTATGCTGAAAGATGATACACATGCTGTTATTAAGAAAGACAGTTACCCGATCCCGCCGATCTTTAAGATGTTATCCGTGGACGGGGATATCGAAGAACAGATGATGTACAACACCTTCAATATGGGACTCGGTATGATTCTTGCAGTGGATGCGGCTGACGTAGAGAAGACAATGGATGCCATCAAGGCAGCAGGGGAAGCTCCGTATGTAGTCGGACAGATCGAAGCAGGTGAAAAAGGAGTCAGCTTATGCTAAAGATAGTAGTTCTCGTTTCCGGGGGCGGCACGAATCTGCAGGCGGTCATCGACGGTGTTAAGGATGGTACAATCTCCAACACAGAGATCGCGGGGGTAATCAGCAACAATAAGAATGCTTATGCTCTGGAACGTGCGAAGGAAAATGGAATTCCGGAATTGTGTGTATCGCCGAAGGATTATGACTCCAGAGAGCTTTTCAATGAGAAGTTTCTCGAGGCTGTGGATAGTTTTGAACCGGATCTGATCGTTTTGGCAGGTTTCCTTGTCGTGATTCCTGCTGCTATGATTGAAAAATACAGAAACCGTATGATCAATATTCACCCGTCCCTGATTCCGTCATTCTGCGGAAAGGGATATTACGGGCTGAAGGTTCACGAGGCTGCGCTTTCACGCGGTGTGAAGGTTGTCGGTGCGACGGTGCATTTTGTGGATGAGGGGACGGACACCGGACCGATTATCCTGCAGAAGGCAGTGGAAGTGGAAGCCGGGGATACCCCCAAGATCCTGCAGCGCCGGGTGATGGAACAGGCTGAGTGGAAGATCCTGCCGAGGGCAATTGACCTGATTGCAAACGGGAAAGTAACTGTCAGGGACAACAGGACAATTATTGCAGAGTAACTTATGATAACAGATGACAAAAAAAGAAGATACAAAGTATAGAGGAGGCTGCCATGAAGGTATTGATTGTAGGAAGCGGTGGAAGAGAACATGCAATTGCAGAAAGTGCTGCAAAAAGCGACAAGGTTGAGAAGATGTATTGTGCACCGGGCAACGCAGGAATTGCAGAATATGCAGAGTGTGTGGATATCGGCGCGATGGAATTTGACAGACTGGTTGCTTTTGCAAAAGAGAAGGCGGTTGACCTCGTGATCGTCGGCATGGATGATCCGCTGGTCGGAGGGCTGGTCGATGAGATGGAGGCGGCAGGCATCCGGACATTCGGACCGCGTAAGAATGCGGCAATCCTGGAAGGGTCCAAGGCATTTTCAAAGGACCTGATGAAAAAATACAATATACCAACAGCAGCTTATGAAAACTTTACTGACCCGGACAAAGCACTTGCTTATCTGGAGAATGCAAAGTTCCCGATTGTCTTAAAGGCCGACGGGCTTGCACTCGGCAAGGGTGTGCTGATCTGCAATACGCTGGAAGAAGCAAAAGAAGGTGTGAAGACAATCATGCTGGATAAGAAGTTCGGTTCAGCGGGGAATGAAATGGTAATCGAAGAATTCATGACAGGCCGTGAAGTTTCCGTGCTTTCTTTCGTAGATGGCAAGACAATTAAGACCATGACCTCTGCGCAGGACCATAAACGTGCAGGAGACGGGGATACCGGGCTGAATACGGGAGGAATGGGAACATTTTCCCCTAGTCCGTTTTACACGAAGGAAGTGGAAGACTTCTGTAATAAATATGTATATCAGGCAACAGTCGATGCTATGGCAGCAGAGGGCAGGGAATTTAAGGGGATTATTTTCTTCGGCCTGATGCTGACAGAGGGCGGGACAAAAGTGCTGGAATATAATGCACGTTTTGGAGATCCTGAGGCACAGGTTGTTCTTCCGCGTATGAAAAACGACCTGATCGATGTGATTGAGGCGTGCATCGACGGGACACTGGATCAGATCGACCTGCAGTTTGAAGATAATGCCGCTGTATGCGTCGTTCTGGCTTCTGACGGTTACCCGGTTAAGTATGAAAAGGGGCTGCCGATCACAGGGCTGGATGAATTCAAGAAGCATGAAGGATATTACTGCTTCCATGCAGGAACGAAATTCGACGGAGACCAGATCGTGACAAACGGCGGACGCGTCCTCGGTGTGACCGCGAAAGGAAAAGACCTGAAAGAAGCACGCGCCAATGCATATGCTGCAACGGAGTGGGTACATTTTGATAATAAATACATGAGGCACGATATCGGAAAAGCGATCGACGAAGCGTAAGGGATTGCTAACGAAAAGCGCAGCGGCCGAAGGGGCAGCGGCGGAGTTTACCACATCATTTTGAGGATGGTGCGGTCCGCCCGGAAAGTTGTTTAAGTAACAGCGTTTCACTCTTCATCCGCTGCGATTTTTTCTTCTTTTCATAAATAATTTTGAGTATTCTGGCGCTTCTGATTGACAGACAAAGATTACAATTGTAATATTAGAAATATAGTTTGCATGGAGATGTGTTTCAAAGAAAGGCAGGGGAGCGTTTTGGCGAGCAGGAAAGATTATCTTAAAAAGAAGAACCATAAGGGGAGCAGCAGAGGAAATATGAATAGCAGGGGTCACAGGAAAAAGTGGATATTGCCGGTGGTTATCATCGTGATACTTGTGGTGGCGGCTGTGGCAGGTTTCTTTGTCTGGAAGATGTTCCAGATGAAGGCCACACCTGAGGAGACTGTGGCGGAATATTTTTCGTACCTGAATCAGGGGAAGTACGAAAAGATGTATGAGATGCTGAGTGAAGATTCGAAAAAGGAGATTTCCAAGGAAGACTTTGTGACGCGCAACCAGAATATTTATGATGGAATTGAAGCATCTGATATTCAGGTTAAAGTGAAAGGGGATGCTGAGCTAAAGGATGGGAAGAAACAGGCATATGTTTCCTATTCCACGGTCATGGAGACTTCGGCGGATGAGATTTCTTTTGACAATAAAATGAAGCTGGTCAAAGAAGATAAATATTATCGGATTGACTGGGATTCTACTTTGATCTTTCCGTCCCTTAAGAATGATTACAAGGTACAGATTAATACAGAACCGGCTGTCCGGGGTTCCATTCTGGACAGGAACGGACAGATGCTTGCAGGGCAGGGAATTGTGTCAGAGGTCGGGATTGTGCCGGGCAAGCTGGGAGATAATAAGGATGAGTCCGTGAAAAAGATTGCAGACATTCTCGGAATAACTGCAGATAATATCAACCAGAAGCTGGGAGCTTCTTATGTGAAGGATGATTCATTCGTTCCTGTGAAGGAGATTCGGAAGGAAGACTCTGCCACGGAAGAGGCGCTTTTGAAGATTGCAGGCATCATGATTAATGATAAAGAAGAACGTGTGTATCCACTCGGGGATGCGGCCGGGCACCTGACGGGCTATGTTCAGGCCGTGACAGCAGAAGACCTGGAAGAGCTGAAAGGGAAAGGGTATCATGAGAACAGCGTGATTGGAAAAGCAGGTCTGGAGAGGGCGCTTGAGGATGACTTGAGGGCCGTTGACGGATGCACAATTGATATTGTGGATGCCGATGGTGTGAAAATAGAAACGCTGGCCCTGAAGCCTGCCGAGAATGGGAAGGATGTCAAGGTTACGATTGATTCACAGATGCAGAAGAATGCACACCAGCAGTTTGCTTCAGACCCGGGAACGGCGGTGGCCATGAATCCAAAAAACGGGGAGGTGCTCGCGTTGGTCAGCACGCCGGGATATGACCCGAATGAATTTATCATGGGCATGTCCGATAAGCGCTGGAAGGAACTTAACGATGACAAGAATAAACCTCTCACCAACCGATGGTATAATACATGGGTTCCGGGCTCAACTTTTAAGGCCGTGACTGCGGCGATCGGCGTGGACAGCGGGAAGCTTAAACCGGATGAAAATCTGGGGTATGTAGGCTTAAGCTGGCAGAAAGATGCGAGTTGGGGAGACTATTTTGTGACGACGCTGACAGATTACGGGCAGGAAGTAAATCTGGAAAATGCACTTGTTTATTCGGATAATATTTATTTTGCAAGGGCAGCTCTTATGATTGGTGAAGATACCCTGAAAGAGAAGTTCAAGGCAATGGGATTTGATGAGGATATCCCGTTTGAGATGGGGATTGTCAGTTCAACGTATGACGATGATGACAAGATAGATTCCGAAATCCAGCTGGCTGACACAGGATACGGACAGGGGCAGCTTCTGGTAAATCCGGTCCATATGGTGTCTATGTACACGATGTTCGTCAATGGCGGCAGTATGATTGAACCGACGATTTTATATGAAGATAATGCACAGCCCAAGATATGGAAGAAAAATGTTGTTTCAGCAGAGACGGCGGAACTTGTAAAAAATGACCTGATCCAGGTGATTGAGAATCCGTCAGGAACCGGTGCCAGCGCCAAGATAGACGGCGTGACGATGCTCGGAAAAACCGGGACTGCTGAGATCAAGGAAAGCCAGGATGATACCGACGGTGTGGAGCGTGGATGGTTTGTGTGTGAGACAACAGAGGATATCGCGAAACCGGTAGTCGTTGCAGGAATGGTAGAGGACGTTAAGGATAAGGGCGGAAGCGGCTATGTAACCGCTAAAGTGAGGGAGATTGTGGCAGCATATGAGCAGTAATAAAAGGATTGGTATAGGTGAGGTATAAATGAGAGAATTACTGGAACAGACTCTTCCTTTCTGGGAAGAACTTACAAAGAGTGAGCAGGACGCACTCGTTGAAAGGGTGACGGAAAGTTCTGTGAAAAAAGGGACCATGCTCCATTATGGCGGCAAGGAATGTGCCGGGGTGCAGATTATCAAAGAGGGGCAGGCGAGGGTCTTTGTTACATCTCCCGGTGGCGGTGAGATTACGCTGTTCCGCCTGCTTGATGGAGATGTCAGCATCTTAAGCGCGGCGTGCATGATGAAAGGTCTGGACATTGAACTGGATATGGAGCTGGAAGAGGATTCCGTAATCTGTACGATTCCCAAGTGCCTGTACAAGGAAATCAGCGACCAGAATGCAAAGGTTAAGGATTATACGCTGGAGATGATATCTGAAAAGTTTTCGGACATCATGTGGCTGTTTAACCAATATGTGTTTTCAAATGTCGCGTCGAGACTTGCGGATGCGATTCTGGAACACCGGGCGCTTGCCGGTTCAGATACACTGGCAATCACACATGATGCCCTTGCACGCGATCTCGGTACGGCAAGGGAGGTTGTAACAAGACTTCTGAAACAATTTCAGACGGACGGTCTCGTAAAACTGACCCGCGGGCATATTGAAGTATTGGATGCAGCAAAACTGGGCAAAGTATAAAAAGGGCTGCGGTGAGCTTCCTTTGGGGGGCCACAGTAACTAAAAAAGCTCGTTTTGTGATTTTGTCACAGAAGAAACACGGGAATGTGATATACTATTTACACTTAGCGAGGTCTTATTGAGCTTAGTGAAAATGCATACCTGAACACTTGGTGAGGTTCTTTCGAACCTAGTGTTCATGGTATACTGTAACCATAGTCAACAAATCTTAATTCATATATCTAAGGAGGAAATAAAAATGTCAGTAGTGAAACTTACAACAGAAAATTTTGAACAGGAAGTTTTAAAGTCAGATAAGCCGGTGCTGGTTGATTTTTACGCAGACTGGTGCGGTCCATGCAAGATGATGGGACCGGTAGTCGAAGAGATTGCATCCGAAAAGTCAGATGTAAAGGTCGGCAAGCTGAACATAGATGAAGAGATGGAGATCGCCCAGAAATATGGCGTTATGAGTATTCCGACCTTTATCGTGTTTAAAGACGGTAATGTATCTAAAAAGGATATGGGAGCAAAACCAAAGAGTGCGGTTCTCTCTTTATTTGAGTAAAAGTAGTAATTGTTTAGTCGGACTGTGCATATACTGCACAGTCCGTATGTGCCTGCTTATCGGTAGTGTAAATAAATTTATGTCTTTGGTAAAAAGTGGATCCTTCCCTGTAATTTCTCTGCCATCTTCCGCAGTCGAACAGTTCCTCTTGTTGGCTCATCGCGTCCTTTTTCTTTTGCGTGTTTAACTTCTTTCATAATACCATTTTCCGACGTTTCATGCACGGAGGGATGGGCTTTTTTCTCCAATATTTATAAATTCCCATGTTAATACCTGCTGTTCACATCAGCCAGCGATGAGAACCTCTTGGGACGGGCTTTGTAGTTAGGAAGCATCTGTACCCATTCCTGTTCCGTTTTAGAAACAGAATTTGTTTGGTGAAATACGTCTAGTGAGGTTGCTTTTTGATCTATGGAATACATAAAATGGCTCCCTTAGCGACTTATGATAGTCTCGTTTTTGTCCGTATCCTCAGAATATACGTGAAGAAAGAGGGCTGCATATAAGGTGATAAAGTATAGATAAAAATATTATTTTGTCAAGGAAAGTTAAGAAAAGAATGTTAAAAAATAGACAGATATAGAGTACTGAATTTGTGAAAAATTAACATTGAATACATTTTTTTATGAGAGTATTATGTGGTTAATACATATGTGACAATATATGGTAACGTAATATTGTTAATTATAATGAAAAATTTGAAAATTAAAAATTGTAGAAAATCATTTTTCGAAAGAAATTGGTGAAATAAAACTGAATATTTGTCAGAACAAATTGGTATGAATTATAATCAAAATGAATATGGGAAAGCGCAATATCAATATTGGTGGTCAACATCACCAATATTGTTAGGATATTACGTAGATAGTGAGTTGAATACATACCGCTGCATAACGACAGTTGCTAATAGAAAATATAGTCTTGGAAAATTGGACGATACAACATATTCCTCGTATTTGGAGAGAGATAATTTCTCCCAAAATGTCTTTTCGGATCCAAAATGCATTCATTGTGAAATCAGGGGATTCTGTGGAGGAGGATGTATTTTAGAAAAAGAATATCGTAAAAATGAGGCTTGTATTTATGAAAAAAACTCGTTTGATGATTTTATCAATCGGATTTTTAAACCTAAGTTTAAAAAAATATATGAAGGAATTATGTAGAAGAAATGAGGAACTTTTTAAATAAACATAGTGGTACATTTTTGTTTTTTGTAGTATTAGAGCAGATAATAGTTGCTTTTTCAACTTTTTGTATGATTAAACTAGGAACAGGAATTATGGATGAACATGGTTTAATATGGTTTTGGGAGTTTGTAATATCTCTTGTTATTGTTTTTGTTCCAAGAATATTTAAGCAAAAATGTATGGTAAAGGCAAAATATGCATCCTTTAAACGCTATGTTTCTTTATATGAAAAAAATTTGTATAATTACCCTTTTTTAAAGACAAATCATGAATTTTGTAAAAAGAGACAATCCTTTTTTCACAATCAAACATGGCAAGTCATTGAAGAAACATATGCTTTTGTGGGAGATTTCTCTGCAACAGTTCTAAATGTTTTATTTAATATCTTAGTAATAGGATTATCTTTAAATATCAGATTTTTTGTGGCATATATTTGTTCCGCGTGTGTTATTGCGGTTGGTCTGTTTTCGACAAAAAAATTATTGGAAAAAAAAGTAGTGTTGCACAAGTTACTCAGAGCAGTGTGCAGGGGGCAATGTTTGATGGATGGGATACTCTTTTAATCGGCAATCGTTATAACTGGTCTCAATGGATGCAGTCATTTAAAGCAAAAATGAAAGAAGCTGAACAAGCAGAAGTGAATTATAATATACTTAATAATTTTATATCCTTTCTCATTATGGCTGGAAGCATTATACCGATAATTTTTGTAACTGTAAAAATGATTTTGAATAATTTGAATAGTGTAGGGATGTTAACGGCCATACTTGTAACATTGCCAAGACAGGTTAGTAATATACAATATTTAAGCATTGTGATTGAATATCTTACAGAACTTGTTGGGATTAAGGAAAAGATAAATAATATCAATGATGCTTTGAAAAAAGTAGAGCATCCCGAAAAATATTATGGAACAATAGAATGGAATAATATTTCTTTTTCTATTTGTGGACGAGAGTATATATTTTGTAATTTGGAAGAATGCATGAACTTTTTAGTGGAATGTGTAAATAATGGTGAATCTGGAAGGGTGGTTATAAAAGGGAAAAATGGAAGTGGGAAAACTACGTTACTAATGCTAATAAAAGAATATTTCGGTAATGATGCATATCTTTTTCCAAATCATACGCGACTTTACTTTGAAAAGAGCGATGTGAAAGAGTATTCTACTGGTCAGAGATTTAAAGCGAACATAGAAGAACTTATTAAGAATAATATTCAAAGTCAAGTGAAACTATTTCTTTTTGATGAATGGAATGCTAATCTGGATATACATAATCAAGCAGCAGTTTCAGAATACATAGATCAGTTAGCAGCTACATTAATGGTTGTTGAAGTGAGGAATAGAGAATTGTGATTTTAAAATGTAGCAGAAAAATTATTATACATTGCAGATTGGTGGATTATTGATATTCTTCATACTAACAATCCAACAGGGAGGCCAGACAAATGTCGGCCCATATTAAAAAGTGCGATTATCATGCCGATCGACATACGGCACGTCGGTACATGAATGAAATAGATATTTAACCAAGCTACCGAAAAAAATAACTATGACGATATTTCAAGAATTTCCTGTAATAAGGAAAGATCCATATCATAGCACCTCCCTATATAGTATAAAATACACTATTTTGGGAGATGCTGTGGGTGGCTTAAGATTATTTCACAATTTTAAAAATGATATATTCAGAATATCACATATTAGGCGTTTCATCTTTTTTAGAAGCATCAATAATTTGAGTTGCGATTTTTTGCTGGAAGGATTCATCGTGTTCCACGAACAGCATGGCAGGCTGGTATTCCGTCAAGAGTGCCTCGATCTGCATGCGGGAAAAGATATCGATAAAATTCAATGGTTCATCCCATATAAACAGATGTGCAGGTTCGCACAGGCTCTTGGCCAGAAGGACTTTCTTTTTCTGGCCTTCGCTAAATTCCTCCATATTTTTTTCAAATTGAATCCTGTCAAAGTCAAGTTTTCTTAGGAGCGCTTTGAAAATAGTTTCATTCAGCCGATATTCTTTTGCAAAATCAGTAAGTCCTCCTCTTAGCCAGGAGGTATCCTGAGAGATATAAGAGATCTTGATGCCGCTGCCGAGGCGGAAGGTGCCTGTATAGGGGATGGGATCTCCGAGTATCAGCCTGATCAGGCTTGTCTTGCCGCAGCCGTTTTTCCCACGCAGGCAGATCCGGTCCCCTTTTCTTATCGTAAGATTGATATTCAGGCAGACCGGCGTTTCACCATAGCAGATGCCAATATCTTCCATTGTAAGCAGTACATCGGTGTGGTACGAAAGCAGATTTAATTTCAAATCGTCTGTAGTTTCTATGTTTTTCAGCAGCCCTTGTTTTTCAGTGATTGCATTCTGCTGCCGCTTTTGTGTGGACTTTGAGCGCTTCATCATTTTTGCGGCCTGATGACCAATATGTCCCCTGTCCGGCCGCAGCCCGGCTACCCGCGTCCCAGTTTTGGTCTTTTCTATCTGATCGGACCATCGTTCTGTCCGGCGTGAGGCTTCCTCAAGATGGCGGATATCCTGTTTTAGCTGTGCATTTCTTTCTCTTTCCATTTGATCCGCCGCTTCTTTATTCGCATACCACGAGGAAAAATTCCCTTTCTGGATTTCAATATTCGTCTTATTGATAGAAAGAACATGGTCAATGCATTTGTCTAAAAAGGTCCGGTCGTGCGATACGAGTATAAAGCCTTTTTTGGTGTTCAGATATCCGGCCACTTTTTCTCTGGCTCTGATATCCAGATGGTTTGTCGGCTCGTCGATGAGCAGGAAAGCATTCTCCTTTAAAAAGAGTGCAGCGAGGAGCACCTTGGTCCTCTCGCCGTTGCTTAACGTCGAGAAGGGCCGGTAAAGAACTCCCGGATCAGCATCCATAAGATTCAGCTCTTTTATAATCTGCCAGCTCTCAGACGTGGGATTGATCGCCTCCACAATCTGCAGAGTCATATCGTCAGGATTTTTTACAGGATAAGGGAAATATTCAAAATCAACACTGGCGGAAATCCGTCCGCTGTAATCGTATTTTCCCAGAAGCAGATTCAGAAAAGTAGTCTTCCCGCGCCCGTTTCGGCCAATAAAGCCAAGTTTCCAGTCTGTGTCGACCTGGAAAGATACATGTTCGAAAATAGGATCATAACTGCTCTCATAAGCAAAGGTTAAATCAGATACTTGAATTCTGGACATAAACATACCTCCTTGTCGGTTCTTTGATGTGTTGCAGCAGGGACCGTCATGCCCTGCATGCATTATAAAAGCCGCAGAAAAGTCAATTCCTGCGGCTCCTGATAACACATAAAAAGGATCTGACCATGCCCGCTTCAAAAAAAGCGGTTCCCGGGCGTAATCAGTCTGGTATGCTATGAGAAGAAAAATGAATAGACTTTCCTGCGATTGCACAACAAAAAAACGGACAATGTCCTCTCGTCTGTCTGTTTTGTTATGCGTGTGTCATTAGCAAGAAAAAGTCTTCATTCTTTCATCTCCTGTCTTTATAATCTGAAAATATCGTATCAGAAAAAATCTGGGAAGTCAATACAAAATCATATACCAATGGCGGTCCAACAGGGGACGGAAGTTAAAAACAATTCATACATTTTAGAATATTCAGAAAACGGAGCGCAAAGGGGTCTGACCCCTTTGCGTGTTTGCGTTTATCTTCATACCTATGTTAGAATAATGTAGTTAGTGAAAAGGAGGATACTATGTCATTACAGTTTATTTTCGGGAATTCCGGTGCAGGGAAGTCCTATTATTTATATCAGACGGTT
Organism: Faecalicatena orotica; assembly: GCF_003149245.1. Lineage (GTDB taxonomy): Bacteria > Bacillota > Clostridia > Lachnospirales > Lachnospiraceae > Faecalicatena_A > Faecalicatena_A orotica. The sequence goes on from NZ_QGDL01000005.1 coordinate 150,596, forward strand.
ATTGAAGAATCTATGAAGAATTCGGACCTGAATTATCTTGTTCTTGTTCCGGAGCAGTTTACGATGCAGACGCAGAAGGATCTGTGTACGATGCATCCCCGGCATGGGATTATGAATATTGATATACTGAGCTTTGGAAGGCTGGCGCACCGTATCTTTGAGGAAACGGGAGGGGATACGAAGCGGGTGCTGGATGATGAGGGGAAGAATCTGATCCTGCGCAAGATTGCGGGGGATTATGAGGAGGACCTGAAGGTTTTGAAGGGGAATCTGAAGAAACAGGGGTATATCAGTGAGGTGAAGTCTGTTATTTCGGAGTTTACCCAGTATGGCATCGGGTTTGATGAGCTGGATGAGTTTATGGAGGAAATTGAGCCGGAGAGTTATCTTTACTATAAACTCCAGGATATCCGGAAGGTGTATGAAGGTTTTGAAGAGTATCTGGCGGATCAATATATTACAAAGGAGGAACTGCTGGATGTTTTGAGTGATGCGGTTCCGCAGTCTGCTCTTTTGAAGGATAGTGTGGTTGTGCTGGACGGGTTCACGGGATTTACCCCTGTGCAGAATAAGCTGCTCGGAGAACTGATGCGTGTCTGCAGGAAGGTTATGGTTACGGCGGTGCTGGATGGGCGGGAAGACCCATATGTGTACCAGCACCCTTACCAGCTTTTTGCGCTGAGCAAGCAGATGGTTACGAGTCTGGTGAAGATTGCCGGAGACTGCCATGTGGAGATTGAAGACGCGGTCTGTCTGTACAAGCGGCCCCTTTACCGCTTTAAAGACAACGAGGTGCTTGGATTTCTGGAGTCGGAAATCTTCCGGTATTCGAAGCGGCAGTATGAAAGGGAACAGGACGTGCTTACTGTGCATGCAGCCAGAAACCCGAAGAAAGAGGCGGAATATACGGCCTCCCGGATCCGGTATCTGGTCAGGGAGAAAGGAATGCGTTACCGGGATATCGCGGTAATCGCCAGTGACCTGAATGCCTATGCCGTTTGTCTGGAAAAGGCCTGTGACAGTTATGGGATACCTGTGTTTATGGACCACAAGAAAAGCATTCTCCTGAATGCTTTTGTAGAATATTTAAGAAGCCTGCTGGCTATGGCTGAACAGGGATTTTCTTATGAGAGTGTCTTCCGGTTTCTCCGGACACAGATGGCGGGATTTACCCACGAGGAAGTGGACCGGATGGAGAACTATGTGCTCGCCCTGGGCCTGAAAGGGTATAAGAAATGGCAGGGCGCATGGGTACGCCGGACGGCCGGGGTTGAGGAGGAAGAGCTTGCCACACTGAACCATCTGAGGGTCCGCTTTGTGGAAAATATAGATGCTTTGGTCTACGTACTAAAGCAGCGGCGAAAGACCGTGAAGGACATCACCGCCGCGATTTACACGTTTCTCGTAAAACAACAGTGCCAGATCCGGTTAAAGGAAATGGAAGACCGCTTTCAGGAGCAGGGGGAGCTTGCACTTGCCAAGGAGTATGCCCAGGTATACAGGATCGTCATCGAACTGTTCGATAAGTTTGTAGAACTTCTGGGGGATGAGCAGATTTCCTTAAAAGAGTACTGTGAACTTCTGGATGCAGGGCTGGAAGAAGCAAAAGTCGGAGTCATCCCGCCCAGTCTTGACCAGGTGGTGATCGGCGATGTGGAGAGAACACGTTTAAAGGATGTAAAAGCCTTATTTTTCGTGGGGGCCAATGACACACTCCTGCCGGGAAATCTGGGGCAGGGCGGGCTTTTGTCGGAGCGTGACAGGGAGCATTTTACGGAGAAAAAAATCGCACTCTCACCGGGATCAAAAGAAAAGACCTATATTCAAAAATTCTATTTATACATGAACCTGACCAAACCGACAGAATATCTGTCGCTCTCTTTCAGTAAAGTTTCGGCGGAAGGAAAAAGCCTCCGCCCAGCCTATCTGATTCAGGATATCAGGCGTCTGTACCCTGAACTGAAGATTGTGGATGAGGAGAAGATGGGACTTACGGATCAGGAGCTTACCCAAAAGACCGCAATGGAATACCTGATCGATGGTCTTCGCAGCCGTGCTTTCGGACTGAGCGGGGAATGGAAGGAACTCTATTCATGGTATATTGCCAGCGAAACACAGAACCGTCTGAAAGACAGCGGCAAAGGTGCGGCAGAGATGATGCTGGAAGCCGCGTTTTTCAGGAAAGAGCCGGACAGACTGACGAAAAAAGCGGCGGAACTTCTGTACGGTGATGCATCCAGATTCAGTGTCACCAGGCTGGAGCGTTTTGCATCCTGCGCTTATGCACATTTTCTCACATACGGGCTGCGGCTTTCAGAGAGGGAACAGTACCAGTTTGAGGCAATTGATCTCGGAAACATCGCACATCAGTCGATGGAACGGTTTGCCAGGAAGGCAGATGCAGGCAGGGTTACATGGCCGGATATGGATGAAAAGATGCGCACGCAGCTGATTGAAGAGAGTGTGGAGGAAAGTATTGTGGACTACGGAAATACGGTCCTTTTCAGCAGCGCGAGAAACGAGTATATGGTAACGAGGATTAAAAAACTGATCCACCGTTCCGTATGGGCACTGACAGAACAGCTTAAAAAAGGTGATTTTGTGCCGAGCGGTTATGAGATGAAATTTGGAAGCGGCAAGATCGACAGGATTGATACATGCGAGGACGAGAATAAAGTCTATGTGAAAGTCACGGACTACAAGACCGGCTCCAAAAGTTTTGACATCACATCCTTTTACCACGGCCTGCAGATGCAGCTCCCGGTGTACCTCAATGCGGCGATGGACATCGAGAAAAAGCGCCATCCCGGGCAGGAAATCCTGCCGGCCGGAGTTTTTTATTACCGCATGAAGGACCCCATAGTGGAGAAAGAGAAGAATGAGGTACTGTTGGAGGAAAAATTACTGAAGGAGCTGAAGCTGGACGGACTTGTCAATGCAGACGATGCCGTAATTGAACATTTGGAGAAGGGATTGAGCGGGACCTCGAATCTGATCCCAGTCGGAAAAAATAAAGACGGAAGCCTGAACCGTTATTCTAAGGTGCTTGCTCCGGCAGAGTTTTCCACGTTGTTAGAGTATACGAAACAGAAAGAGCAGGAACTAAGAACACGGATCATGAACGGAGAGGCAGGGGCACGGCCGTTTGAAATGGGAAACAGTACTGGGTGTGACTACTGCGCTTACCGCGACATCTGCGGATTTGAGCCCGGACTGGAAGGATACGAGTATCAACGGCTCGAAAAGCTGAGTAAGGAAGAGGTTGTGGAACAGATGAAACAGAAAACAGGAAAGGAGGGTCAGGAAAATGGGCGTTAAGTGGACAAGCGAACAGCAGCAGGTCATTGATTTAAGAGAACGGAATATACTCGTTTCGGCAGCAGCAGGTTCCGGAAAGACGGCCGTTCTGGTAGAAAGAATCATCCAGATGCTTACAGATGCAGAGTATCCGGTGGATGTGGACAGGCTCCTCATCGTGACCTTTACCGAGGCTGCGGCCGCCGAGATGAAAGAGAGAATCCGTGAGGCGATCGAAAAATCTCTGGAGGAACATCCTGAAAATGTACATCTCCAGCGTCAGGCAACTCTCATACACAGTGCCCAGATCACAACTATACACAGCTTCTGCCTGTCGGTAATCCGTGACCATTTCCATGTGCTGGACATTGACCCGGGATTCCGCATCGCGGAAGAAGGGGAGCTGAAGCTTCTCAAGCAGGATGTTCTGGATGAACTGCTGGAAGAGCGCTACGCAGAAGGTGGGATTCCATTTCTGGAATTTGTCGAAAAGTTTGGGACGGGCAGGAATGACAGGAAGATTGAGGAAATTATCCTCAAACTATATGAATATTCCAGAAGTTATCCACAGCCAGACGCGTGGCTGGAAGGCTGTGCACAGGATTACAGGACCCACGGGGAAGACCTGGAAGAATCTGCATGTATGAGGCGCGTAAAGGAACTTGTCCGCCAGAAGGCGGGGGACATGCTTTCTATATTAGAAGAAGGGCTCGTGGTGTGCGATATGCCGGATGGCCCGTATATGTACGGGGACATGCTCGAAGCTGACCGGAGTGTGATTGGCCGGATAGCAGAGGCCGGTTCCTTTGAGGAAATGTATCAGGCAGTGGGGCAGACCACCTGGAAACGGCTCTCTGTGAAGAAAGATGAGTCTGTTGATGTGGATAAAAGAGAAAAAGTCAAGGCCATGCGTGAAAAAGTCAAAAAAATGTGCAAAGACATGGCGGCTATGTACTTTTATGAAGAACCACAGGAAATCATGCAGGATATGCAGGAGGCGGCAGATTCGATGGCCGTTTTGTCAGGACTGGTACAGCAGTTCGGGGATCATTTTTCGGAGAAAAAACAGAGCAAAAATATGATTGACTTCAGCGATATGGAGCAGTTTGCATTGAAGATACTGACCGTTACAAAGGACGGGGAGCTTGTCCCGTCCCCGGTAGCCCGTGAATATCAGGAACAGTTCACAGAGGTCATGATCGACGAGTATCAGGACAGCAACCTGATTCAGGAGGCAATCCTGACAAGTGTCTCTACCGTGAGCAGAGGGAAAAATAATGTGTTCATGGTCGGTGATGTGAAGCAGAGTATCTATCGGTTTCGTCTGTCAAGGCCGGAGCTGTTTATGGAGAAATACGACACTTACAGTCAAAAAGACAGCGACCGGCAGAGGATTGATCTACACAAGAACTTCAGAAGCCGGGAGGAAGTCTTAAGCAGTGTCAACTTTATTTTTGAACATATCATGCGGAAAGAATTGGGCGGAATACTCTATGATGAGCAGGCGGCACTTTATCCGGGGGCTGCTTACGACCCCCAGACAGATGAACGGGGGAACACAATCAATCAGGCCGAACTTCTGCTGGTGGATACGTCCGCGGACCAGATACCGGATGGGGTACGTGAGAATGCAGACGACAGCATGGATATTATAGAAGGGACCGGAAAACAGATGGAGGCCCGGGCTGTGGCAAAGCGCATCAAAGAGCTGATGCAGTCCGGCCGTGTTCTCGATAAGGCAACGGGAAATTACCGCACTCCCATGTATAAAGACATCGTGATTTTGACCAGAAGCATCAAAGGCTGGGCGGATGTGTTTGCCGAAGTACTCGGGGAGGAGGGAATACCGGCCTATGCGGGGAGCAGGGAGGGGTATTTTGAAACTTATGAGGTCAGCATTCTGCTGGATTATCTCCAGATTCTGGATAACTTCCGTCAGGAACTTCCGCTGACGGCGGTGCTGACATCACCATTTGCAGGACTGGATGCACAACAGCTCGCAGATATCCGGAACACATTCCCGGAGGTCCCGTTTTATGATGCAGTCAACAGATATGCCTGTGAAGCATTGGAAAATGCAGGAGACGAAAGTGCTCACACAGAGGACGGACCAGAAATAAACTCTGAGATCAGAAAAAAACTTCAGCAGTTTTTAAAGGTGTACCGGCAGTTTCGCGATACCGTGCCATACACGGCAATCCATGAGCTTCTCTGGCATATTATTGAAGATACCGGCTACGGCATCTATATCGCGTCCATGCCAGGCGGTGCCCAGCGTATGGCAAATGTAGAGATGCTGGTAGAGAAAGCGTCGGCCTTCGAAGGTACCAGTTATAAGGGTCTTTTTAATTTTGTGCGCTATATTGAGCAGCTTCAGAAATACGACGTGGATTACGGGGAGGCGAATATAGCAGATGAGCAGTCCGACACGGTGCGAATCATGACGATCCACAAGAGTAAAGGACTGGAATTCCCGATCGTGTTCGTTGCGGGGATGGGAAAACAGTTTAACACACAGGATGTAAAAGGCAGTATTGTGATCCACCCTGAGTGGGGAGTGGGAATTGATTCCATCGATCTGGAAAAACGGACAAAGATTCCGACAATTCTGAAAAAAGTGATTCAGGAAGAGATCACAAGGGAGAATCTCGGTGAAGAACTCCGGGTGCTCTATGTTGCCCTGACAAGGGCAAAGGAAAAACTAATCATGACGGCGCAGCTTCCCCATGCCCGGGAAGTACTGGAAAAATTAAGCGCAGACCCGCGGCAGGGAAAGCAGACAGAGGCCCTTCCGTACTACATGCTGGCCAGTGCCCGGTCTTATCTGGACTGGGTCCTTCCGCTGGTTCCATTGGTTACGGAGGAAATCCCTCTGGAAGTCCGTATAGAAGACTGCTGGAATCTGTCTGTGAATGAAACCGCGGACAGAAAAGCCGAAGAAATAGCAAAAGACGTGCTTCAGCACTGGGATACTGGGAAAGTTTATCATGAACAGCTTGGAAATCAATTGAAGGAACAATTGGGGTATATTTACCCGTATGAGCTGGAAGGAAAACTGAAGCTTAAGTTTACCGTATCTGAGTTAAAGAAACGTGCCTACCTCGAAGAAGAGCCGGCAGAGGAGTTATACAAAGAGGCTGAGGTCGTACCTCTTCTCCCCGGATTTCTGAAAGAGGAAGCCGAACTCAGCGGTGCATCCCGGGGAAGCGCTTACCACAGGCTGCTCGAGCTTCTGGATTTCAGACAACAATATAATGAAGAAACACTGGGGCAGGAGATCGAAAGGCTGGCAAAAGAAGGCAGACTTTCCGAAGACATGGCGCAGTGTATACGCATAGCAGACATACTGGGCTTCCTGAACTGTGAAAGCGGGCAGAGAATGCATCAGGCCGCTGCCAGAAATCAGCTAAGAAAAGAGCAGCCGTTCGTGCTGGGCGTAAAAGCCGAAGAAATCTATCCCGAAGAACAAAGTGGCGAGACCATCCTTGTTCAGGGAATCATAGACGTATATTTTGAAGAAGACGGTGCCCTGACCGTGCTCGACTACAAGACCGACAAGGTGCGTACTGCGTTGGAGCTCAAAGAAAAATACCATGCCCAGCTCGACTACTACGCTCAGGCATTGGAGCAGCTTCTCGGAAAGAAAGTGAAAGAAAAAATTATCTATTCATTCACCCTGAAAAAAGAAATTCAGGTTTAAAATAGGCGGCTGAATCACTATTCTGCACACCCGCAGGGGGCACAGCAATGATTCAGCCGCCAAAAAAACTACAAGAGAGGAGAACGATAGTGCAGCATAAATACATCATCATATACATGATACTAATAAACCTCATTACCTTTTTCACTTACGGTGCCGACAAACAAAAAGCCAGAAAAAACAAATGGCGCATTCCTGAAAATACCCTTATCCTACTTGCCCTCTCCGGCGGCTCCATAGGGGCATACCTCGCAATGCAGACCTTCCGTCACAAAACCCAAAAAATCAAATTCAAAATCGGAATCCCCATAATCATACTGCTTCATGCCGCCCTTCTGGTACGGTTCATACTGTTTTATTCATAAAAATCTTCCAAAGATTCCTAAAGATATTCTAAAGGTTTATAATAATGATTGACAGATGATATTATACATAATATAATATAGAAAAATAAATAATATTAATGAGTTCGTAATATTAAGCACATGATAATATTAAAAGATTCATAATACTATGATAAGGGAGTGATTATATGGTATTTAACACCGGTGCAGCACTGTTGGATGCAATTGTCCTTGCGGTTGTCTCCAGAGAAAGTGAAGGTACTTACGGTTATAAAATTACCCAGGACGTACGCAGGGCGATTGATGTATCGGAATCAACGCTGTATCCCGTACTGAGGCGTCTTCAGAAGGATGAATGCCTGGAAGTTTATGACAGACAGTTTGACGGCCGCAACAGGAGATACTATAAAGTAACAGAAAAGGGAATGGCACAGCTGAATTTGTACAGAGTTGAATGGAAGACTTATTCGAACAAGATTAACGAGATATTTGAGGGAGGTGTAACGGCATGAGTCGAAAAGAATTTATGGATAGGCTTGAGGCATTGCTGGCAGTAATTCCGGCGGAGGAGAGAAGTGAGGCTCTTCAGTTTTATACGGATTACTTTGAAGATGCCGGGGAAGAGAATGAGGCACAGGTGATAAAAGAACTAGGAAGCCCGGAGCAGGTAGCTGCGATGATCAAAGCTGATTTAAAGGGTGATAACAGTGACAGCGGTGAATTTACGGAACATGGATACTCAGATTCCAGATTTGACCAGAAAAACAACCCGGTACCGAGGCCGAACCGTTATAAGAGGGCAGAGGGCGGCTATACCTACCACAGTACAGACGGCGGCCAGTCATATGGAAAGCAGGGCTACGGCAGTGATTCATATAAGAACGGGGAAGAATACAAAGAAGGGCCCAGAACAAGCAAGACGTTAAAAATTGTTCTGATTATCCTGATCGCTCTGGCGGTTATCCCTGTAGGATGGCCGATCCTGCTCGGTATCGTGGGAATCTGCATCGGACTTGTATGTGCCTCGTTTGGACTGTTCGCCGGATTAGTTATAGGTGCCCTGGTATTGATGGGAGCGGGACTTTTCATCTTTATTCTGGGCCTGACCAAGATAATTGCTGCACTTCCGGTTGCACTTTTGACAAGCGGATCAGGATTAATCATCTTTATTCTGGGCCTGATTGCCGTTGTAGCGTCGGTCAGACTCTGCTTTATAGTATACCCGGCAATTTTCAGATGCATTGTGAATATCTGCAGATGGCCGTTCCACAGAAAGGCGGTGTCATAACCAATGAAAAAAGGATGGAAGATTTTCTGGATTGTGTGTATATCTGTTTTAGGCGCAGGCATCGTATTATGTATTGCAGGCACTATTATGGGGGCTACGCTGTCGGAAGTCCGCAGTGCCTACGGAACAGAGGAATACTACAGACACGGAGTTTTATGGTACCATAATAATTGGGAAGATTACGACGATTACGATCATTATGACATGGAAGACCATGAGGACTATTACGATGGAGAATCGCATGTGTCAGCGTCTGGACAGGATGTGCATAACTTTCAGGGAATCAGAGAAATTGATCTGGAGCTCAGTTACATGCAGGTAGTTGTCAAGGAAGGCAGTGGTGATTCAGTCATAGTAGACACAAGTGATGTAAATGAAAAGCTGAAAGACCGCCTGATTCTGGAACAGGAAGACGGTGAATTGAAAATAGAAGATCAAACAACTCATAACCTATGGAAAAAAATCAGCATAAAAGATGCAGGGACAATGGTCATTCAGGTTCCGAAGGACAGGGCCCTGGAAGATGTATCGCTGGAAGTAGGCGCGGGCCAGCTTTCAATAGAAAGTATAAATGCCGGGTGCCTGGATCTCAATGTGTCGGCAGGCAGGGCAGTTGTGAAGCAGTTTGAAGTAAAGGATCTCAATGTTGACTGTGGTGCCGGTGAGGCAAAATTATCTGGGACCGTAACACGCAATTCAGAAATTGAGTGCGGGGTAGGCCGTATAGAACTCGCCCTGACAGACGGTCAAAACGATTATGATTATGAATTAGACTGTGGTATAGGCCAGTTGAAAGTGGGAAATGACAGCTACACCGGTCTGAGCAATAAGCGCCATATAGACAATGGCACCGGCAAAAAAATGGAGATAGACTGCGGTATAGGAGAAATAGAAGTATCCTTCGGAGCATCATTATAAAGTCCCCTGTCCTTTGCAGTTACGGGAGAACCAATCACATTTAGTATCAATAATAGAGGAGGAATCATTATGTCACAGAAAAAATTATACCGTTCAAGAAGCAACCGCATGATTTGTGGAGTATGTGGAGGCGTAGGGGAGTACTTCAATATTGACGCAACTCTGGTACGTCTGTTGTTAGTCCTGCTGGGCTGTACAGGGTCAGGGATTGTGGCGTATTTTATAGCCGCTATCATCATTCCGGATGAGCCGGTTTAATACAAAGCATCTTGAAAACAGGCGCTGTGCCAGATGGACTACGGTAAACGGCACAGTATAATATCAGGATATGAAACATAAAAATCCGCCGCGGGAAGCAAACGGTTCCGCGGCGGTTTTTATGCATTCTATCATTTTTTCTGCACCTTCTTTGAATGTCTTCCGGCATACAGGCAATACTCCTACCAAACAAGAAAGGTAGGTAAAAAAATATGTCAGCAAAAAAAGAAAAACCAATAGACTTGAAAAATCTGGAACCGGATGAAAAAGTAAAGTACGAAATAGCCGAAGAATTAGGGCTTCTTGATAAAGTGATGGCGGAAGGATGGCGTTCATTATCCTCAAAAGAAACAGGCAGGATCGGAGGCCTCATTACGAAAAGAAAACGAAAGAGTTGAAAAAACTATGATTTTTTGATACAATTGTACGACTGGGGAGAAGAAGCATAGGTGATGTGAATGGAAAAGAGGATTAATATCTTTGATGTGGAGATTGACGGCTTCACAGCAAAGGCTGCCATGAAGGCGGCCGTTGAGTACATGCAGAGTGAGTCCATCAATACGATAGAAATTGTTACATTGGATATGCTCATGCAGGGACAGGACAGCCCTGAATGGAAAGAAGAGACGAAAGAGATAGACCTCGTGCTCCCAGGTGAAAAAGAAATCCTGGAAGCCGCTGAGATACTGGATAAAAGTTTATTGAAAGATGTTACAAATAAAATGTTTTTAAAGATGTTCCTCCGTTATCTCCAGAGGAACAGGAAGCGGATATTTCTGGTTGCAGGTTCAGAACAGGAGCTTGAGAAACTCAGAGAGGCCCTTGAGAAGTATAATAAAGGAATCATAGTCGTTGGAACCGGCATCCTGGATGCTGAAGGAAAATCAAAGGAAGAAGTGATCAATGAAGTGAACGGCGCGGAGACGGACTGTATATTTTCCGTGCTGCCGTCACCGCTTCAGGAAGAGTTCATTGTAAATAACAGTGCTTTGCTCAATGCCAGAGTGTGGCTGGGGTGTGGCCAGACACTTGTCCGCAATTACGGCGAGAGACAGACGGGCAGGGTACGCCGGTTTTTTATCAAAAAGATATTCCGCTACAGGGTGGAAAAAGAAAAGAAAGAGAATTAAAAGTTACTGTTAAAAAGCAGCCCGGACTCTCCGGCGGCCCCGGAAAATTATGGAAGCATTTTTGAACGAAGAATAATTTTGTGAACTATGTATAGTTTCGAAAATATGAATTTTTTGTAAAATATATGAGGAAATGCATAAAAAAGGTGGATTTCCTCTTTATTTTTTTGACGTTATGCATTAATATATAATTTATATATGTGCGTTCTCAATCTTACGGGAACTAAAACTTTGTGAAAAATGCACATGAGAATGAGCGGAGGAGATAAAGTATGATTTCAAATCAAATACTTCAAAACACGATTGAAGGCCTTAAAGGGATTTCCAGAATTGATTTCTGTGTTCTGGATACGGAAGGGAAGGCGCTTGCCACTACATTTGATGATTCGAAGGAATATGAGAGTGCTGTCTTATCTTTTGTAGAATCTCCTGCTGACAGCCAGGTGATTCAGGGATGCCAGTTTTTTAAGATTTTTGACGAGCAGCAGTTAGAGTATGTACTGCTTGCCGGCGGTGAGAGCGAAGAAGTATACATGGTCGGCAAGATTGCAGCATTTCAGGTTCAGAGCCTGTTAGTTGCTTATAAGGAGAGGTTTGACAAAGATAACTTTATTAAAAATCTTCTTCTGGATAACCTTCTGTTGGTGGACATTTATAACAGGGCCAAAAAATTACATATTGACACAGAAGTAAAACGTGTTATCTTTATTATTGAGACATCTCATGAAAAAGACAGCGTGGCACTCGACAATGTAAGGAACCTTCTCGGAGGAAAGTCCAAGGACTTTATTACAGCTGTTGACGAGAAGAATATTATTGTCGTAAAGGAACTTTCTGACAAAGACGGCGGCAGGGAACTTGAGAAGATGGCAAAAGATATGCTTGATACACTGAGGGATGAGAGTGATGAAGAACATATCCATATTGCATATGGAACCATCGTCAGCGATATCAAGGAAGTTTCCAAGTCTTACAAAGAGGCAAAGCTTGCACTGGATGTAGGCAAGATCTTCTTCGATGAGAAAGACATAGTGGCATACAGCACGCTCGGTATCGGCAGACTGATCTACCAGCTTCCGATTCCGCTTTGCAAGATGTTTATCAAGGAGATATTCGAGGGGAAATCTCCGGACGATTTTGATGAGGAGACATTGACGACTATCAATAAGTTCTTTGAGAATAGCCTGAATGTATCAGAAACGTCAAGACAGCTGTATATTCACAGAAATACTCTGGTATACCGGCTTGATAAGCTGCAGAAGAGCACAGGCCTTGACCTTCGTGTCTTTGAGGATGCGATCACGTTCAAGATTGCCCTTATGGTAGTGAAGTACATGAAGTATATGGAATCATTGGAATACTAGAATCTATCAGATAAGAGGGGCGGGACGCATGGGGACCGCTTGGGATGATATACACGGAGTATGAATAATTAGGAGGAACATATGATTGAATTAAGAAATGTAACGAAGGAGTACTCTAAAGGCAATGCTGCGCTAAACGGCGTGTCTGTAAAAATTGAGCGTGGCGAATTCGTTTTCATTGTGGGAGACAGCGGTTCAGGTAAATCAACTCTGATTCGCCTGATTATGAAAGAACTGGATCCGACGGAAGGGACGATTATCGTTAACGGGCAGAACCTGAACCGGATGAGACATCGTCACATTGCAAAGTACAGAAGGGGGCTGGGAGTCGTTTTCCAGGACTTCCGTCTGTTGAAAGACCGTAATATTTATGAGAACATTGCATTTGCACTGCGTGTTACAGAGACACCTACGCGTGTGATCAAAAGGAAGGTGCCGGCGGCACTTTCACTTGTGGGACTGGCACAGAAGTATAAGTCATTCCCGAAGGAGCTGTCAGGGGGAGAGCAGCAGCGTGTAGCAATTGCAAGGGCAATTGTAAATGAACCTGCTATTTTGTTGGCCGACGAGCCGACTGGTAACCTGGATCCAACAAATTCATGGGAGATCATGAGTCTGTTGAAAGAGGCGAATGAGAGAGGGACAACTGTTTTGGTTGTTACTCACAACCAGGAAATCGTAAACGAGATGAACGAGCGCGTCATAACGATGAAACAGGGCGTTATCGTCAGTGATGAACAAAAAGGTGGGTATTTCGATGAGGATTAGTACTTTAGGATACGTAGGAAAACAAGGTGTTAAGAATATCGGCAGGAATAAGATGTTCTCGCTTGCATCTGTCGCAACGATGTCAGCCTGTATCTTCCTGTTTGGTCTGTTCTTCTCCATCCTGCTGAACTTCCAGCATATTATTAAGTCAGCAGAGGAAGGGGTGGCCATCACCGTATTTTTTGATGATGAGGCAACACAGGACCAGATCGACAACATCGGGGAGCAGTTAAGGAGCAGAGACGATGTTGCAGATGTGAAGTTTGTTTCAGCAGATGATGCATGGGACAAATTTAAGAATGATTATTTTGGTGATAATGCAGAACTGGCGGACGGTTTTAAGAATGATAACCCGCTGGCCGGATCTGATAACTATGAAGTATATATGAAGACAGGTGATAATGATGAAGAGAGCCTTTCGGTCAGGAGCAAGTCTCTTGCGGCGACACAGCAGGATCTTGTGAAGTTTGCAAAGAGTCTCGACGGGGTCAGAAAGGTCAACAAGTCTGATGTTGTGGCAAATACATTGTCCAGCGTGAATGTGCTCGTCGGATATGTTTCCATTGCAATTATCATCATCCTGTTTGGTGTTTCCATCTTCCTGATCAGTAATACGGTTACGATGGGTATTACGGTCCGCAAGGAAGAGATTGCAATTATGAAATATATTGGTGCGAAGGACTTTGTGGTCCGCTCACCGTTCGTAATTGAAGGTCTGATCATGGGTCTGATTGGTGCGGTTATACCGCTGGCATTACTGTACGGATTGTATGGCAAGGCGGTAGAGTATGTACTGACGAAGTTCCAGATACTGAATAACATTATCAATTTCCTGCCGGTAACGTATGTATATCGTTTCCTGCTTCCGATTGGTTTGTTATTAGGTGTTGGTATTGGTTTTATCGGAAGTTATTTCACAGTACGCAAGCACTTAAAAGTATAGGGGGAGCCTATGAACAGACGAAAGAGGAGTATAATAAGCGCGGTACTGGTGATTGTCCTTTGTTTTGGCATGGCTTTGAATGTGAATGCCGAGACAGTCGATGAGGCAAAGAAGAAGGCACAGGAGCTGGAAGACAAGAAGAATGCGGCGGAAAAAGAAAAAGAAGCACTTGCCGCACAGCTGAATGCAGTCATCAGTGACATGGATAAGATGAGGGAAAAACTGGAAAAGAAGCAGGCTGAGATCGAGCAGGCAGAAGAAGAGCTTGTGCAGGCTAAGGTTGATGAGAACAACCAATACGAAAGCATGAAGAAGCGTATCAAGTTTATGTATGAGAACGGTAATTCCCAGTTGATTGAAATCTTGATAGAAAGTGATAATATTGGTGATTTTTTAAATAAGGCGGAGTATGTTTCTCAGATATCTGCATATGATAGAGAGATGCTCGTTGAGTTTCAGGATGTTGTAAAAGATGTAGAGGCTAAAGAAGAGGCACTTCAGAGTGAATATACAGAGCTGAAGGGACTGCAGGATGACCTGATCGCGAAGCAGAATGAAGTTCAGACACTTTTGGAGGATAAGAAGGTTCAGATCTCCAGTCTGGATAAGCAGATCGGGGAGAACGCGGCGAAGCTTGATGAATTGATCAAGCAGGCCGAGGAGGAGCGCCAGAAGCAGATTCAGCAGCAGGAGGCGGCAAGGGCCGCGGCGAATAACAGCGGTGGGGGCGGAAGCTACGCACCACCTAGCAGTACGCCGGTAATCAGCGGAAGCGGACAGTTTACGAATCCCTGCCCCGGCTCATCGATATCCAGTACATTTGGATACAGAGATTTTGACGGAGCTTTCCATAAGGGGCTGGATTTGGCAGCCGGAGAAGGAACCCCTACATATGCAGCGGCGGACGGCTATGTTGTCATTGCAGGCTGGAGCGACAGCGCCGGGAACTGGGTTGTTATCAATCATGGAAACGGACTGGTAACAAAGTATATGCACCACTCAGCTCTTGCTGTTTCAGCAGGACAGACAGTATCCAAAGGACAGCAGATCGGATACGTAGGAAATACTGGAAATTCATTCGGGGCACATCTGCATTTTCAGGTGGAACTGAATGATGTGGCAGTTGATCCGCAGGGGTATCTGTAAGAGATTACGGGTATCCGCAGAGGAAGGAAAGCCAATGGGCTTTCGTATATGAAAATCTCGAAGATTGGACATAGAATATGGAGAATCGTAATAAAAGTTTTATAAAGGGGGCGCTGTATGGCGCCCTCATTATGCTATTAATCGTTACAATGGGCGGCTGTGCATGGAGGTTTGTGAGTGACAGGACCCAGTCCCCGGGTTCGGCAGCCGTAAAAGCGGAGTCAGACAGTGCAACAGATGAGAAATTAAAACAGCTGGGAGAGCTGATTGATAAAAACTATCTGTATTCCGATGATATTGATACAAAGGCTCTTCAGGACGGCATTTACAGCGGTTATGTAAGCGGCCTTGGCGACCCCTATACCGTGTATTACAACGAGGAACAGACAAAAGACCTGATGGAATCGACAACGGGTGAGTATTCAGGAGTGGGAGCCGTCCTGACAAAGGATCTTACTACTGGTCTGGTCACAATTGTAAATGTATACAAAGATTCGCCGGCGGAGAAGGCCGGACTGGAAGACGGTGACATTCTGTATCAGGTAGATGACCACGAGATTGCGGATGAGGACCTGACAGAAATTGTGTCGTGGATCAAGGGGGACGAAGGAACCGGTGTGACACTGCACGTTTACCGCGGGGATAAGCTGGAAAAGGTAGAATGCAAAGCGATACGCGGCGTAGTGGAAGCACAGACTGTAGAGTATGAAATGAAGGACGGCGGTACCGGATATATCCGTGTGACCGAGTTTGATACGGTTACTTACGAGCAGTTTAAGAATGCTCTGGCTGATCTGGAGAATCAGGGCATGACCGGACTTGTGATTGACCTTCGTTCTAATCCCGGAGGGAATCTGGATACTGCCGTGGATATGTTGAAACTGATACTGCCAAAGGGAATGATTGTATCCACGAAAGATAAGTACGGTAATACAACCGAGTATTCAAACGAAGAAGACCACGAATTTAAGAAACCGCTTGCTGTTCTGGTAAACCAGTATAGTGCGAGTGCAGCCGAAATATTCGCCGGAGCCGTGCAGGATTACGGAACAGGGCAGATAGTAGGCGTCACCACTTATGGAAAAGGAATTGTACAGCAGCTCTTTGACCTCGGGGACGGAACCTGCCTGAAGGTAACGATTTCAGAATACTTCACACCAAACGGCAGAAACATTCATAAAAAAGGGATTACACCCGATGTAGAAGTAAAATTTACGGCCGATGAAAACAATAAAGAAGCAGATAACCAGCTTGATAAGGCTCTGGAAGTTATTAAGGGGGAATAAATTTCCTCTTGCAATTTGGAAAGTTGTGTGCTATTATTGGTAAAAGTTTTAACAGATTAAAGTGTTAAACGAAAAAGGCTGTGAACAAGACTCTGATTTTCAGAAGCTGACAGGAAGCAGGCGTCACCGACTGAGAGCGCCGGACAGTGGAGAAGATTAAGGGAACACTTGGGAGCTGACCCGCTGAATGATTCAAAGTAGGCCGGTACGTTTTGCATACGTTACATGCACAAAAGTGGGATAGGTGTTATTTATTGCCTGTTCAATGCGGGTGGTACCGCGGATTATATGATAAGAATCCGTCCCGGGATGCAGATGCATCCCGGGACTTTTTGTGTTTACAGAAATACCATTTCAATCCGGGATGTATCAAAATATGAGACAGAAAGGAGAAAGAAAATGGAAATTGTAACTGGAAGAATGAAAAAAGACACACTGGAACTTCATGAACTGCTTAGAGAGGGAATTACTGGCAATCGTGTCAAAGTAAACGGTACAGTCCATACAATCCGGGACATGAAAACGGTAGCATTCATCATTTTGAGAAAACGTGAGGGACTGGTACAATGCATTTTTGAGGAGGGATTTTCAAAATTTGACTTGAAGGATCTGCGGGAAGCTGATACAGTCGAAGTAACAGGAATACCTGCACAGTCAGAAAAGGCTCCCGGGGGCATTGAGATCAGGATTGAAGATATAAGAGTATTGAGCAGTCCGGCAGAGACGATGCCGCTGCCAATCGCAAAGTGGAAGATGAAGACTTCCCTTGAGGCAAAGCTGAATTACCGGCCGATTGCACTTCGCAATGTCAGGGAGCGGGCGAAGTTTAAGATACAGGAGGGCATTGTCAGGGGATTTCGGGACTTTTTGTATGAGGAAGGATTCACAGAGATCCACACACCGAAGATCGGGGCAAAGAGCGCAGAAGGAGGGGCGAACCTGTTTAAGCTCGATTACTTCCACAGACCGGCGATCCTCCAGCAGAGTCCGCAGTTCTATAAGCAGATGATGGTGGGCGTGTTTGACAGAGTGTTTGAGACGGCACCGGTATTCCGGGCCGAGAAGCATAACACGAAACGGCATCTGAACGAGTACACGAGCCTGGATTTCGAGATGGGATTTATCGATGGTTTTGAAGATATCATGGCGATGGAGACTGGATTTCTTCAATACACGATGAAGCTTCTCGAGAAGGATTATGCGGCAGAGCTTGCGCTTCTGGATGTCGAACTCCCGAAAGTGGATGAGATCCCGGCAGTCAGATTTGATGAGATTAAGAAGAAGGCAGCGGAAAAATACGGCCGGAAGATCAGGACTCCATACGATCTTGAGCCGGAGGAAGAACAATTAATAAGCCGATATGCAAAAGAGGAATGGGATGCAGATTTCGTATTTGTGACTCACTATCCATCCAGAAAACGTCCGTTCTACGCAATGGATGACCCGGAAGATGAGACCTGTACTTTAAGCTTTGATCTTTTATTCAGGGGAATGGAGATTACAACAGGCGGACAGCGTATCCATGATTACAAATCCCTAATGGCTAAGATGGAGGCCAGGGGGATGGAAGATGAAGGGATGGAGCAGTACCTGAGTGCATTCAAACATGGCATGCCGCCGCACGGAGGCCTTGGTATAGGGCTGGAGCGGCTGACCATGAAACTGGTTGGAGAAGAGAACGTACGAGAGACAACATTGTTCCCAAGAGACTTAGGCAGGCTGGAACCATAAACAGTTTTCAGATACCGGGCTGAACTGCAGGGCACAGACACCTTTGCAAAAGAGACCGGATACGGAATGAGAGGGGCCTATGTTTGAAAAGAGATGTTATTTATGCGGAGGGAAACTTGCAGATGGAAAATGTATAGACTGCGGACTCGATAATACAAGAAATGAGAAGATGACGTACCGCCTGAACCAGAGCAGCAGCTCAAGGATGGCGAAGGAGCGTTCCCACATTGAATCTACATGGGGGAAGCATGACAGGAGCGGGGAGGGCCAGAAAAGTGCAGACAATACAAATGCCCCGCGTGCTGCAAAGCATAAGAGCAGTACGGACAGAATCAATCCTCCTGTAAGTCTGGGGAAAAAGGCAGGGACGCAGCAGAATGGAAATGTGCTAAAAGCGGCTGGCATGATTCTTGTATTAGTAGTCATGGTATCAGGAATTGTTTTCAATATGAAAAAGCAATATGATGAGAGCCTTCCTGCTGATTATGGGAATGTAACTTTAGTAGAGGATGAAGATCCGTATCAGTTTGCCGAAAGGGAGTTGTTAGCTGAGGGAGAAGACTATCGTGTTACGCTGGATCCCGGGGAATACCGGGTCGGTGTACATCTCCCGGAAGGGAATTACCAGGTAATTCTGGATGATGGGAGCGGGACAGTATCTGTAGACGATTATGAGAATTCTATCTACCTGTGGCAGGGGATCGGACCGGATGAGGAGTACGATGAGCTTAAGGAATGGATTGATGTGAGGCTGTATCAGGGCGCGATGGTGGAAGTAAGTGGTAACCTGCGTGTAGAATTTATGACAGAAAATGGCCGGACCGACTGCATGGAAGAGCAGACAAAGAATCCTCTGACAGAACAGGTAGTACTGAAAAAGGGCACCGAGTTAACGGCAGGGAAAGACTTCCCGGCCGGAGTTTATGACATAGGGTCCGGCGGCGGGTGGACCAACATCAGGTACGAGGTTCCTTTATATACAGATTATGAGGATGAGGAGATGAATTTCTTAAGCCGCAGCAGATTTGTATCGGCCGACGAGATTGATTCCGTATACCGCAACACCGTTCTCCCCGGGGGGACGAAGATATGCGCATTGGATGCAGATGCACGCCTTATACCGAGTGAAGTGATAGAGACAGAAGATTACGATGCTTACTATGATGAGTACAGATAGTCAGAACATGTAAAGGGGTATGACCCTGAGAGTAAATGAAAGGTGGTTTTTATGTCCAACAAGATTTCAGACGAGACAATAGAATATGTGGGTATCCTCTCCAAACTGGAGCTGTCCGGTGAGGAGAAGGAGGACGCAAAGGCAGACATGGAGAAGATGCTGGATTATATCGATATATTAAACGAACTGGACACGGACGGGATCGAACCGATGTCCCACGTATTCCCTGTAAATAATGTTTTCCGTGAGGATGTTGTTACCAATGGTGACAACAGGGAGAAAATATTGGAAAACGCACCTCTTAGGAAGGATGACAGCTTTGAAGTACCGAAAACGATTGGTTAGGAGGAGACAGGAAAGATGGGGATATTAAGTCTTACAGCTTTAGAACTTGCAAAAAAGATTCAGGATAGGGAGATTTCAGCAGTGGAGGCGGCAAAAGCAGCCATTGCACAGGCAAAGGCCGTGGAGCCGAAGATTCACAGCTATGTGACACTGGATGAGGAAGGCGCCGTACAACGTGCAGAAGAGATTCAGAAGAAGATAGAAGATGGTGTATTAACAGGACCGCTGGCAGGTGTGCCGGCAGCAGTAAAGGATAATCTGTGCATCGAGGGACAGCTTACCACGTGCAGTTCCAGAATCTTATCCAACTTCAGGCCTATATTTACGGCACAGGCAGTCGTAAATATTCAGAAGTCAGGGGCGGTCATTTTAGGAAAGACAAATATGGATGAGTTCGCTATGGGCAGTACGACAGAGACGTCTTACTTTGGCCCTACGAGGAATCCGCATAATCCGGAACATGTTCCGGGCGGTTCTTCCGGCGGCTCCTGTGCGGCCGTGGCAGCCCAGGAGTGCTGGTACGCGCTTGGTTCCGATACAGGCGGTTCCATACGCCAGCCGAGTGCTTTCTGCGGGGTTGTGGGACTGAAACCAACCTACGGGACGGTTTCCCGCTATGGGCTGATCGCTTACGGTTCTTCTCTGGACCAGGTCGGGCCGGTTGCGAAGGATGTTGCCGATTGTGCGGCCATACTGGAGACACTCGCTTCCCATGACGTGAAGGACAGTACTTCAGTGAAACGTGAGGACATCCGTTTTACCGATGCCTTAAAGGCAGATGTAAAGGGGCTCCGTATCGGAATCCCGAAAGATTATATCGGGGAAGGGCTGGATCAGGAAGTCAGGCAGGCGCTTCTGGATGTGGCAAAGCTTCTCTGGAAAAAAGGGGCGGTTGTCGAGGAGTTTGACTTAAGCCTTGTGAAATATGCGATCCCGGCTTACTATGTGATCGCATCTGCGGAGGCAAGCTCCAACCTTGAACGGTTTGACGGTGTGAAATATGGATATCGGGCGGGGGACTATGAAGGGCTCCATAATATGTACAAGAAGACCCGTTCAGAAGGCTTCGGGCCGGAAGTGAAGCGGCGGATTATGCTGGGGTCTTATGTATTAAGCTCCGGTTACTATGATGCCTACTATCTGAAGGCGCTGCGGACAAAGGCGCTGATCAAGCAGGCTTTTGACCGGGCATTTGAAAAATACGATGTGATCCTTGGCCCGGCGGCTCCTTCTACGGCGCCAAAGCTCGGTGAATCACTGAAAGATCCTTTGAAAATGTATCTGGGGGATATCTATACGGTAGCGGTCAATCTGGCCGGACTTCCCGCGATGTCCGTTCCGGCCGGAAAAGACAGCAGGGGGCTTCCCATCGGGATGCAGCTAATAGGAAACAGTTTTCAGGAAAAAACGCTGATTCGCGCAGCCTACACTTTTGAATGTGAGACAGAGAAACAGTTTGTTACTCCGGCAGCAGGAAAGGGGCGTGAATAATATGGGAAAACAGTATGAGACCGTCATCGGATTAGAGGTCCATGTGGAACTGGCGACAAAGACAAAAATATTCTGCGGGTGCAGCACTGCGTTCGGGGGCGCGCCCAATACCCATACATGCCCAGTGTGTACTGGACAGCCGGGGTCACTTCCGGTTTTGAATAAACAGGTAGTAGAATACGCGATGGCAATTGGCCTGGCGACAAACTGTGAGATCACCAGGGTAAGCAAATTTGACAGGAAGAATTATTTCTATCCTGATAATCCGCAGAACTACCAGATTTCACAGCTTTATCTGCCGATTGCCAGAAACGGATATGTGGAAATAGAGAGCGGTGGTGTCCCCAAAAAAGTGAGAATCCATGAGATGCACATGGAAGAGGATGCCGGAAAATTAATTCATGATGAGTGGGATGATACAACACTGGTGGACTATAACCGGAGCGGCATCCCTCTGGTGGAAATCGTCTCAGAACCGGATATGCGTTCGGCAGACGAGGTGATCAGCTATTTAGAGAAGCTGCGCACGATCATCCAGTATCTGGGGGCATCTGACTGTAAGCTTCAGGAAGGCTCTATGCGGGCGGATGTCAATCTTTCCGTGCGGGAGGCAGGAAGCACGCAGTTTGGTACAAGAACCGAGATGAAGAACCTGAACTCTTTCAAAGCGATTGCCAGAGCCATTGACGGTGAGCGCAATCGGCAGATCGAACTGCTGGAGGCAGGAAAACCGGTAATTCAGGAGACAAGGCGCTGGGATGATAATAAAGAGCATTCTTATGCGATGCGTTCGAAAGAAGATGCACAGGATTACCGCTATTTTCCGGAGCCGGACCTTGTCCCGATTGTGATCAGCGAGGAATGGATCAAAGAAATAAAAGCGAAGCAGCCGGAACTGCGCTCTGAAAAATTGGAGCGGTATAAAAGAGAATACGATATCCCCCAATATGATGCGGAAATCATCACAGATTCCAGAATCATTGCGGATATCTTTGAATCGGCGGCAGCTTTATGTGGAAAACCGAAAAAAGTCTCCAACTGGCTGATGGTGGAAACACTGCGTCTCTTGAAGGAACATAATATGGAGCCGCAGGACATCCGTTTTTCACCGGGGAATCTGGCAAAGCTTGTAGATCTTACAGAGGCGGGCACGATCAACAGCTCTGTGGCGAAGGAAGTGTTTGAAAAAATATTCGCTGACAATACAGACCCAGAGCGGTATGTGGAAGAAAATGGCCTGAAAACGGTAAACGATGAGGGGGCCCTGAAATCAGTCATAGAAAAAATCATCGCAGATAACCCACAATCCGTGGCCGATTACAAGGGTGGAAAAGAGAAAGCAATCGGCTTCCTTGTAGGTCAGGCGATGAAGGCAATGAAAGGGAAGGCAAATCCCCAGATGGTCAGCCAGATGCTCAAACAGGCAGTCACAGAAAGTGATTCATAATTTGCAATCATTTCAAACAGAGACACTATATGGTCTGATTCCGATACTGCTTCGGTGTCAGGCCATATGTTTTCTTAAACACATTCTGGAAGTAGGCCTGACTGGAGAAACAGAGGTAATTACTGATTTCGCTCAGAGTCTTGTCGGAGTAGGAGAGTAAACTTTTCGCTTCCTCCAGTTTACAGCGCATAATGAAGCTGCTGATATCGAAGCCGAGTTCTTTCTTGAATTTCTGTGTGATGTAGGACCTGCTTTTTCCGGAAATGCCGCAACATCATCGACTCGTATCAGTTCATTCGTATGCTGCGAGATGAATTGTACACAGTCAAAAATATCCCTCGACAGGCCCTGGGGAATCTTACTTTGGGCAACTCTCTCCGTAAAATCATAAATGACTGTGCGCTGGAGCCCAAGTACGGCCTCCACAGTCTGCATCTTTTCCCCCTCCTGGATATATATGTCACTGAGCTGGTAAGCCTGTTCGATATCCATGCCTCCTGCAATTGCTGCCCTGGTGGTAAGGGTTGTGCATGCAATCAGCAGATTTTTGGCATTTCTTAACGGGGTATCACCAATCAGGCCGGTAACCAGATTGTGCTTTGCCTCTTCTATCATCTTCATTAAACGCCAGGTCTCACCCTCACGGACGCATTCCAGATACTGCTGTTCAAAGGAATATGTATTATGGTAGATATGCCCCTCTTTCGCCTCATACACATTAGCCGAATGCATGGCTGAGATATCCTTTGATGACGGTATATCTGTCAGCCGGAAATGCTGTTCCGGGTCTGTTACCCGGTTGTTCAGGCAAAAGTCAAGATATGCCAGTATCTGCATAAACTGGTTGAAAGAAATCAGAGGAGTATTCGTCAGGAAGTTTGTGATAAAATCTTTGTACTGCATGGAAATTGTACATTCTTTCATAAACATCCGAACCGTGCTTTCAGTGACAGGCACACTGAAGACAGGGCCGATCACGATGAATTCGTCATGGCCTTCACGGGCCACATATCCAAAATAACTGAAGGACTGCATAATCACGTAGTCCGGGTTCTTTTCAAAATGAAGGAGTGACGGAAGCGATGAGTGCGTATCGTGCAGGCCCTCGAAAACTGTGGGATAAGAATAGAGTACATTTCCAGGGGTCTTGCACACACTAACAGGTATAAAAGTAGACGCATAAAACAGGCGGCAAAACTCTTTTAGATTCTCAATCATTTATGGATAAACTCCTTTCGGTATCTGATAATCGTATGAATGCTGTGATGGCGATATTTTCCCTGATGAGATGATTTTATAATAAAATGATTATAATTACAATACTTCCGGGCGGCTATATGTTATTTTATATAAAGCAGCATTAGTTATGATGATAATTTTATAATCAGAAGATCATGTAAAAGAAGGGAGTCAGCAATATGGAACAACAGAAATTAAAAGAATTGATTGCACAGATGACGTTAGAGGAAAAGGCTGGGTTATGCTCCGGTGCGGATTTCTGGCATACGAAAGGAGTAGAACGCCTTGGTATTCCGTCAGCAATGGTAAGCGACGGACCTCACGGTTTGAGAAAACAGGATGATAAAGCGGACCATCTGGGAGTCAATGATAGTATTAAGGCGGTATGTTTCCCGGCAGGCTGTGCCACGGCATCCAGTTTCAACAGGGAATTAGTGGAGCAGATGGGAGAGACTCTTGGAGAAGAGTGCCAGGCAGAGGGAGTCAGTACATTACTCGGGCCGGCAATGAATATCAAGCGTTCTCCACTGTGCGGACGTAATTTTGAGTATTATTCAGAAGACCCGTTTTTATCCTCCGAGATAGCGGGGGCATTTGTACATGGCGTGCAGAGTAAAAATGTAGGTACGAGCCCCAAGCATTTTATGGCAAATAACCAGGAGTACCACAGAATGACCAATTCTTCCGAGATGGATGAGCGGACGATGAGAGAGATTTACCTGGCATCCTTTGAGGGGATGGTCCGCAAAGAAAAACCGTGGACCATCATGAATTCCTACAATCGTCTGAACGGGACCTACCTCTGTGAAAATAAAGAAATGCTTACAGACATTCTGAGGGAAGAGTGGGGATTTGACGGATACGTCATGACAGACTGGGGTGCTATGAATGACCGCGTAACCGCGTTAAAGGCAGGCTGTGACCTTGAGATGCCTGCTTCACACGGAATCACGGACGCACAGATCGCAGCGGCGGTACAGGACGGGACACTAGAAGAGGAAGTACTGGACCGGGCCTGTGAGAGAATCCTGAACATTGTATACAGATTTGAAGACAACAGGGATAAGGAAGCTGTTTTCCATCTGGAAGAGGACCATGAGAAAGCACGTACAGTTGAAGAAGAGTGCATCGTGCTTCTAAAGAATGAGGATTCGATCCTGCCTCTGAGTGGCAATATGAAAGCTGCATTTATCGGGAAGTATGCTGAGACACCGAGATATCAGGGCGGCGGAAGTTCCCATATTAACAGCTTTAAAGTAGAATCAGCTCTCGAGGCTGCCCGCGGACTGGAAGAGTCTGCCGGTATAGAAGTTTCCTATGCAAAGGGATTTGACGATATCAAGGATGAGACAGATGAGGCACTTTTAAAAGAAGCCGTGGAAAACGCGAAGAATGCAGATGCTGCCGTAATCTTTGCAGGACTTCCGGATAACTTTGAGTCCGAAGGATATGACAGAAAGCATATGAGGATGCCGGACTGCCAGAATCGTCTGATTGAAGCAGTTACAGAAGTTCAGCCTAATGTCATTGTTGTTCTGCACAATGGCGCCCCTGTGGAAATGCCGTGGCTCAGTAAAGTGAAAGCGGTTGTAGAAGCTTATCTGGGCGGACAGGCAGTCGGAGGCGCGGTTGTCAACATCCTGTACGGCAGGACAAATCCGAGCGGCAGGCTGGCAGAGACCTTCCCGGTACGCCTGAATGATACACCGTGCTATCTGACATATGGCGGAGAGCATGATAAGTCTGCATATACGGAAGGTGTCTTTGTTGGATACCGTTATTATACATCAAAGGATATGCCGGTATTATTTCCATTCGGTTATGGGCTTTCCTATACAACATTTGAGTACAGCAATCTGGTACTTGACAAGAAAGAAATTAAGGAAAGTGAAAAGCTCTGTGTCTCTGTCGATGTGACCAATACCGGCAAGTGCGCCGGAAAAGAAGTGGTCCAGCTCTATGTATCGGCAAAAGACAGCAAGGTGATACGCCCTGTAAGAGAACTGCGTGCATTTGATAAGATTGCACTTAACCCGGGAGAGACGAAGACAGTCCGTTTCGAACTTGATGCACGTGCTTACACATACTGGAATATGTATATCCATAACTGGCATGTGGAAAGCGGAAATTATGAAATACAGATTGGAAAGTCAGCCAGTGAGATCGTCCTGAAAGAGAATGTGAAGGTGGAATCCGGGACTGTGATACCAAAGGAGTATAACATGAACTCCACAATGGGTGAGATCCTTGCAGACCCGAAAGGTAAAGCAATTCTGGAACAGGCAATGGGGGCTTTGTCCGGCGGAATGGTGCCGGATACAATGGCTGAAGATGACGGCGGAGGAGCCATCGGCAAAGAAATGATGGAAGCCATGATGGACGGCATGCCGCTCAGACAGCTCTTAAGCTTTGTGCCGGGGATTCAGAAAGAAACATTGGAGCAGCTCATTGCGGCGCTGAATAGTTAGTTACCATATAGCCAGAACCAGAAAATTAATGGTTCTGGCTATTTATATTTTGTTAGAATTAGCACTCAGGGGTTGACAGTGCTAAAAATGCGTGTTATATTACAAGTAGAACAAAAAGAGATAAATGTAATCTCCTTCTTGTTCTTTCTAAATAGATAACACCTCGGATTTCTCCGACAGTGCTATGTAACAAGATCAACTAATGTCATACCCAGAGATCTTTGTTTGAGACCCTGGGAAGATATGCGGCAGCATGAAAGGTTTAATAGGAAAGGAGATATGACTTATGATGATGCCTAGTATTTTTGGAGAAAATTTATTTGATGACCTGATGGATTTCCCGTTTGAGAAGGACTTCTTTGGCGGCAAGAACCCGCTGTATGGAAAGCATGCAAGGAACATGATGAAGACCGATATCCGTGAGACGGACAATGGATACGAAGTAGACATTGACCTTCCGGGATTCAAGAAAGAGGAGATTAATGCGAAACTGGAGAATGGATATCTTACCATATCCGCAGCAAAAGGACTTGACAAAGATGAGAAGGACGAGAATGGTAAATATATCCGCCGTGAACGCTACGCGGGCAGCATGAGCAGAAGCTTCTATGTTGGAGAAGAAGTAACGCAGGAGGATATACATGCGAAGTATGAAGACGGTATTCTGCGCCTGCAGGTTCCGAAAAAGGATGCACCTGCTGTAGAGAAGAACGACTATATAGCGATTGAAGGATGATCGTAAAAGGAAATGGCACACCGGCCCATGACAGGCCGGTGCGCCTTTTTTGTAAACAAATTCTTTCCATATCAGATTACATATTCCATAATATAGTCATCCATGATATAGCCATTACCTATATCAGCCTGCTGTGTGTTGATTGTCTCGAAGCCTAAATGACGGTATACAGCCAGGCTTCCATCATTATGTTTGTTGCAGGTGAGCCATATGGAGGTTAGCCCTCTTTCCCTGCACAGTGCCTTTAAGAAGTCAAATGCCTTTGATGCCAGCCGGCGTCCGCGGCATTCTTTTTTTACATAGAGTTTGCTCAGGAACAGTTTCCCGTTCTCTGGGTGTATGCCGCAGTAACCACAGAATTCCCCGCCGTCAAAAAGCTGGTAATACTCATATCCGTCTCCCAGCTGGGATTTCAGGGCCGGTACAGACTGGAATTTGTCTACCATGTATTCTACCTGTCCGGTTCCGATGATCGGTGTAAAATGTTCATGCCAGATGATGTCTGCCAGTGCGGCTAATTCTTCAACCTGATTGTCGGTGTCTACTTTGATTGTCTGAAATGTGTCGGTCATAGTTGATACTCCTTTTATGTATAATAATTAAATAAGATGAAACATACTGTGTATGAATCAAATACATGCTAAAATAGCTGTAAATAAGTATAACACTTTTTACGGTGAAAGGTAAATGTCCGGGAAGTTTATAAATATTTTATATTTTTAATAATTTTATTAGCACTCACTCCAAAAGAGTGCTAATTTCTTATTGACTTTTAAAAACCAGTGTATTAGAATATCTACTAGATGACAAAGGGTCACATAAACTTGTACTATAATGAAAAGGAGTGTTATATATGGGAACAAAAAAAGGTAACTTATCCATTGACAGTGAGAATATATTTCCGATTATTAAGAAATGGGTATATTCTGACCATGATATTTTTATGCGTGAGCTTGTATCAAACGGCTGTGATGCCATCACAAAGCTGAAAAAGCTTGATATGATGGGAGAATATGAACTGCCGGATGATTACAAGGCTAAGATTCAGGTAATTGTCAATCCGGAAGAGAAGACTTTAAAGTTTATTGATAACGGTCTTGGAATGACGGCCGACGAGGTAGAAGAGTACATTACACAGATCGCGTTCTCAGGTGCAACACAGTTCTTAGAGAAATATAAAGACAAGACGACAGAAGATGATATGATCGGACACTTCGGTCTGGGATTCTATTCCTCATTCATGGTTGCTGACGAGGTTCACATCGATACTTTATCTTACCAGAAGGATGCCGCTCCGGTACACTGGGTAAGTGAAGGCGGTACCGAATATGAGATGCAGGAAGGGAATAAGACAGAAGTCGGAACTGAGATCACACTGTTCCTGAATGAGGACAGCCTCCAGTTTGCCAATGAATACAGGGCAAGAGAAGTGCTTGAGAAATACTGTTCCTTCATGCCAGTGGAAATTTTCCTGTCAAAGGCGAATGCAGAGCCTGAATATGAGACAATCGACGAAGAAGACATTCTCGATACAGATGAAGTTGTAGAACATATCACGGAGGAACCAAAAGAAGGAGAAGAGGGCGAGCCGAAGAAGAAAGCAAAGATCGTGAAACGTCCTGTTTCTTTAAGCGATATCCACCCATTGTGGGCGAAGAGTCCAAGTGAATGTACGAAAGAAGAATATATTGATTTCTACCGCAAGGTATTTATGGATTATAAAGAACCACTGTTCTGGATCCACCTGAATATGGACTATCCGTTTAACCTGAAAGGAATCCTCTATTTCCCGAAGATCAACACAGAATATGATTCCATCGAGGGAACAATCAAGCTGTACAATAACCAGGTCTTTATTGCGGACAATATCAAAGAAGTGATTCCGGAATTCCTGATGGTCTTAAAGGGCGTGATCGACTGTCCGGACCTGCCGCTGAATGTATCAAGAAGTGCGCTGCAGAATGACGGATTCGTAAATAAGGTTGCAGATTACATCTCCAAGAAGGTTGCAGACAAGCTGAACGGTATGTTCAAGACCGACAAAGAAAATTATGAAAAATACTGGGACGATATTAGTCCGTTTATCAAGTTCGGATGCCTGAAAGACGAGAAATTTGGTGAAAAGATCAAAGATTCCATCATCTTTAAGAATCTGGACCACAAGTACCTGACTCTGGAAGAGTGCATTAAGGCTAATGGCGGTCTGGAAGAGACTCCGGAAGAGGGAAAAGACACTGCAGCGGAGCCAGAGGCAGAAAATAAAGATTCCGATGCGGCAGAGAATGCTGACGAGAATGAAGCAGAAGAAAAGAAGACAAATATTTACTATGTAACAAATGAACAGCAGCAGAGCCAGTATATCAAGATGTTCAAGGAACAGGGACAGGATGCGATCCTGCTGACGCATAATATCGATTCCGCATTTATCACTTATCTGGAGCAGCGCAATCAGAATGTAAGCTTCCAGAGAATTGATGCAGAGGTGCATGATTCACTGAAAGATGAAGTGACAGAGGAAGAGAAGGAAGTATTCCAGAAAACAACAGACAGTCTGGTAGAAATTTTCCGTAAGGAATTGAACAATGATAAACTGGACGTAAAAGTTGAAAAGCTCAAAGATGATAATGTTGCGTCTATGGCAGTGCTGCCGGAACAGTCCAGACGTATGGAAGAGATGATGAAGATGTACGGCATGGGCGGAATGGATGCAGGTATGTTCGGAAGCCAGGCAACACTGATCCTGAATGCGAACCATCCGCTGGTACAGTTTGTTGTGGAGCATAAACGCAGTAAGAGTGTACCGGTAATCTGCAAACAGCTCTATGATCTGGCGATGCTGGCACATAAGCCGCTGAGTCCGGAAGAGATGACCGCATTCGTACAGCGCAGTAATGAGATTATGCTGCTGCTTACGAAGTAAAAGACTATTTATATAAAAGAAGAGCCCTGACGGGCCCATCTGTAGACTGAAATTACGGATGGGGCCCGTCAGGGCTTTTCTTCATTTTATATAGTTCATCGTAATCATAACTGCATCAGGATAAACTTTCGAAAGGAATCTGTTTTTGTGCAAGGTATCTTTGCACCATATTGTCCCATGCGTGCTCCAGAGACTTGTCCATCGAGAAGCTTTTCAGGGAAGTTCCGGTAATACACTGGAGCATGGTTCCGTCATAGCGTATATTCATGTAAAGCCCCTGTACCTGGCCGGGGTGGAAATCTAAATTATTTTGCTCGATGAGCCGGGCTATATTTTTAGGGGACAGACTGAATATGAATTTGAAACTTAATGGAGTCTTTTTGCCTTTGATAAGGGAAAAACAATAGTCCCGCAGAGATTTCCAGCTGGAGTATTCAGGCAGGTCCTCTTCTTCGGGGAAGAAGGGCTTCTGGATGAAGCCGTCTATTGTAAAGGTGTTGAAGGTTACGATTTCCCCTTCTATAAATAGGAAACTGTCGAATGTTTCGGATAACAGTAAGTGGGACATAAAATCTTTTACGCTGGTAAGGTGCAGGGATATCATATATGTTAACCTCCGTAGTGTGTTCTTGAATTAAGCTCGAAAATACCTCGCTAAGTATAAATAGTATACCGTGAACACTAGATTCGAAAGTACCTCATCAAGTGTTCAGGTATGCATTTCCACTAAGCTCGAAAATACCTCGCTAAGTGTAAATAGTATACCATAAATACGAAACTCGTGAAATACCTCGTTAAGTTTTTATGATTTTCTTAAAATTCGGTTCCCACGGGACAGAAACGTTGACTTTTGCAGGCAAAAAAAGTATGATAAAATGTATATTTACTATGTTATAAATAATGAAGGTATTTTGCAGGAGAGGTCTTAAATACGGATGATGAAGAAAAAGAAACATAAAGTGGCTAAATACTGCTGTATAGCTGTAGGCGTTCTGATCCTTGGAATTTTGATTGCAGAAGGAATCAGCAGCCTGTCCCGCGGGAAGGTTGATACTTCGGAGGGACTCAAGATTATAAAGCAGGCTAAGAAAGCAGATGTGACTGCGATAGAGAATAAGATTGAGAAGCTGGAGGAGAAGGATAAGGCGGACAACAAGGAGAAAGACAAGGAAGATGAGGATACAGACAGAAACTATAAAGCGATATTCGCAAACGCCGTGATTATGGGAGACTCTATCTCAGAGGCATTTACAGAGTATGATATTCTGAACGCCTCAAGTGTGATTGCGAAGATCGGTGTGGAATTGGATGAACTGGATGACCAGGTGGCTAAGGTGGAGAAGCTGAATCCGCAGGTGATTTTCCTGTCATACGGTATGAATGATATTATCGCGACAAATGGGAATACAGATGAGTTCGTGAAGCAGTATGACGCCCTGTTGAAGGAGCTGCAAAAGAAGCTCCCGGACACGAAGCTGTTTGTGAATTCGATTTTCCCGGTTCAGGATCAGGAGATAGAGAGGCAGCCGGTTTATGAAAAGCTGGCCGATTATAATGAAGTATTGCGTGAACTCTGTGACAAGAGACAAATCGCCTATATCGACAATACAGATCTGGCTTCAGATAGTGATTATGAAGAGGATGGTGTGCATTTTAAGGCAGAATTCTATCCTTACTGGCTGAACCGGATGGCGGAGGTGGCCGCATTATGATGCAGGAGAAAAATATACAGAGGCGTGGACCCGGAAAGAATATGATACTGAAATACTTCGTATTGGTGATGATCATTGCTTATATCGTCGTCCTTATGATTTATACGAGTGGCAGCACCAAGTCGTTCGATAAGATTGAACAGGCTGTTGAGTCGTCCCTTGATACGGAAAATCTCACGAAAGTGGATGTTCAGGGCCTTAAGCGTTACTACGGGCTTAACAGCGCGGACTATGACGGTGTTATGCTTTACAGTTCACAGAAAAGTATGTCGACAGAGGAAGTCCTTCTGATTAAGGTGAAGAATGACGGGCAGATGCAGCACGTAAGAGATGCGGTCCAGAAGAGAATTGAGAACAGGAAGAATGATTTTGAGGGGTATGCGCCTGAGCAGGTAAAGCTGCTTGAGCAGGCGCAGCTGTCTGTGCGGGGAAAATACCTTTTCCTGGCCATTGCTCCTAAGGCAGAAGCCTACAAGGATGCCTTTGCAAAGAGTCTTTAAATACGGGGAGAGGAAGCTAAAAGATGTTATTTAGCAGTGTTACTTTTTTATTTGTGTTTCTGCCGGTTACAATGGCATTGTATTATATCGTCCCTCAAAAGTTCAGAAACGTAATCATGCTGATTGCCAGCCTGATTTTCTACGCATGGGGCGAGCCGATCTATATTGTTTTGATGGTTCTGTCTATACTGCTGAATTATATCTGTGGTCTGGACATTGAAGATAAGCGGGATGATCCCCGGAAGATGCGCAGAAGCCTGATATTTGCGGTAGTGGTGAATCTGCTTTTGCTGGGATTTTTCAAATATTACGGATTCCTGCTGGACAGTCTGAATGCGGTGCTGCCTGTTGATATTCCTTACAGGGACCTGCCGCTGCCGATAGGGATTTCGTTCTATACATTTCAGGCAATGTCGTACATCATAGATGTTTACAGGGGAGAGGCGAAAAGCCAGAAAAATATTCTGTATTTTGCTCTGTATATCAGTATGTTTCCACAGCTGATAGCAGGTCCGATTGTACGTTACGTCGATATCGAAGCGCAGCTTAAGAACAGGGTGCTTTCCATGAGGAAGTTTGGCCTTGGTGCCGAGTATTTTATTATCGGTCTGGCGAAGAAAGTGATTCTGGCCAACTCTATCGGCCAGATTTATGAGCAGATCGCTAGTCTGCAGATGGGAAGCTTTTCCGTTTTAACTGCATGGGTCGGCTGTATCTCCTATGCATTCCAGATCTATTTTGACTTCAGTGGATACTCGGATATGGCTATCGGGCTCGGGAAAATGTTTGGTTTCGAATTCCGGAAAAACTTTGATTATCCGTACATTTCTACCAGTATCACCGAATTCTGGAGAAGGTGGCATATATCCTTAAGCACATGGTTTCGGGAATATGTGTACATACCGCTGGGAGGCAACAGGTGCACACAGTCCAGACAGATCATGAATCTGCTTGTTGTATGGATGCTGACAGGGTTATGGCACGGGGCGGCATGGAACTTCCTTTTCTGGGGACTTTACTACGGTATACTGCTTGTGCTGGAGAAGTTTGTGTGGGGCAGGAAGCTGGAGCGGCTCCCTTCAGCTGCAAAGCATATTTATTCGATGGTATTCGTTCTCATCGGGTGGGTGTTCTTCTTTAGTCCGAGCCTTGGGTATGCATTCAATTATATCGGAGTGATGTTCGGCGCCGGGGCGAGTGCGTTTGCCGACAAACAGGCACTGTTCTACGTGTTTACACACTGGCTGCTTTACCTGATTGCAATTCTTGGGTCTTCTGCCCTTGGATTAAACCTCTTAAAGCAGATAATTGGTGGGTTTAACAGCGCCCGGATCAGAAAAGTGGCTGCAGGAGTAGTCTACATTAGTATATTTCTGATTTCGGTGGCATATCTCGTGACAGAGACATTCAATCCATTTTTATACTTTAGATTCTAGGTGGGAATATGAACAATAATAAGAGAAAAAAGAAAAGATGGCCGGAAAGCTTTGTTGGTAAGGCATTTATAATCTGCCTGCTTGTATTGATTGCGGCAAATCTTTTGTATCCTTCGAAAAAGAAATCTACAGAAGAGAATAGAATGCTGACAGAAAGGCCGAAAATGACGGTAAGTGGTCTGGTTTCAGGCAGTTATATGAAACAGTACGAGAGCTATCAGGCGGACCAGTTTATAGGACGTAATTTCCTTAGGAAATTGAAAGTCACTCTGAACCGGATCGGTGGCAGCAAGGAAGAGAACGGCGTATTCATCGGGAAAAAGGGGCAGCTTTTGGAAGATATAGCTGTGCCTGAACAAGACTCTTTAAAAAGTAATGTTGATGCAATTAAGAACTTTGCGGAATCTTACGATGATATTCCGGTCAGCATGATTCTTGTACCGGATGCGGCAAGTGTGTTAAGCAGCAGACTGCCTTCGCTTGCGTCCGTTGCAGACCAGAATGCATGCATCAGCCAGGTAAAAAAGGAACTGGGCAGTTCTGTACAGTGGATCGATGCCGTACAGGCAATGAATAAGCATAAGGAAGAAAAGATATACTATAAGACAGATCATCACTGGACCACGCTTGGTGCTTTTTATACTTTTCAGGAAGCAGCACCGACGCTGGGAATCAGTACAGATGTATCCAGTTCCTTCGTTTCCTACCCGGTAGCCACAGATTTTAACGGGACACTGGCGGCAAAGAGCGGGTGCAGGATGGGTGAAAAAGAAGAGATTGACATCTATGTGCCGAAGGATGCGGATAATGATGTCATCGTGAATTATGTGGATGAGCAGGTGAAGGAGACGACGCTTTATGAGGCAGATATGCTGAAAACAAGGGATAAATACGCAGTTTTCCTTGGCGGCAATACGTCTCTTATCGACATTAAAACACTGGCGCCGGGACAGAAACGGCTTCTGGTGGTAAAGGATTCCTACGCCAACAGTTTTGTTCCGTTTCTGACTCCTTACTTCAGGGAAATCGTCATGTTGGATCCAAGATACTATACAGGGAATATACAGGATGTGATGGATACATATAACATTACGGATGTTTTATTCCTTTACAACGGCAATACTTTTTTCCAGGACAATAATATAAGCGGAGTACTGAGCAGTGAGCAATCGGATTAAACAGGAGTTTACAGAGAAAAAGGAGCCAGTAAGGCTGAATAAATATTTAAGCGAGGCAGGCGTCTGCTCCAGACGGGAGGCAGACAGGCTGATCGAAAGCGGACAGGTGAGCGTTGACGGGAAACGGGCGGATATGGGGATGAAGGTGTCCCCGGGGCAGACCGTGAAGGTCGGGCGAAAGACTGTGTCCCGCAGTGAAGAGATGGTCGTGCTTGCGGTAAATAAACCGAAGGGGATTGTCTGCACAGAAGAGCGCAGGGAACGCAGCAGCATCATCCGTTTTTTGAATTATCCGGTCAGGATAACATATGTGGGCCGTCTGGACAAGGACTCCAGAGGCCTGCTTCTTATGACTAATAACGGCGATATCATTAATAAAATGATGCGTGCGGGCAACCGGCATGAGAAAGAGTACAAAGTGACCGTGGACAAAGAACTGACACCGGCATTTATCGAAAAGATGTCCAATGGAGTTCCGATTCTGGATACTGTGACGAGGCCGTGTACCGTAAAAAAGATCGGAAAGTATACATTTACGATTATTCTTACGCAGGGGCTAAACAGACAGATTAGAAGGATGTGCGAGGCACTCGGATACCAGGTGAAAGATCTTGTGAGAACGCGAATCATGAACATAGAATTGGGAAGGCTAAGAGAAGGGGAATACCGGAAGCTGACCGACCGGGAACTGAATGAACTCTATGAGCAGATCAAGGACTCATCCAGTGAAACGGTGATAGATGGAAGAGATTAAGAACAGGCAGGAGAGTATATATGGCAGACAAGAATAAAAGAATGCAGGAGCTGGTGGAGCTTCTGAATCATGCGCGCCGTGCATATGAGCAGGAAGACACGGAAATCATGAGCAACTTTGAATATGATAAATTATATGATGAATTACTGGGACTGGAACAGGAATTGGGAACGACTCTTGCATCCAGTCCTACCATTAATGTAGGCTACGAGGTGCTGAGTGAACTCCCGAAGGAACGCCATGAAAGGCCTATGCTGTCACTGGATAAGACAAAAGAAGTAGAACAGCTTAAAGATTTCCTAAGGGATCAAAAGGCCGTTATTTCATGGAAACTGGACGGACTGACAATCGTGCTGACTTATCAGGACGGGACGCTTTCGAAAGCTGTTACAAGAGGAAATGGCGAGGTGGGAGAGGTCATTACGAATAATGCACGGGTGTTCAAAAACCTGCCCCTTCATATTCCGTTTAAAGGGGAACTGATCCTGCGCGGAGAGGCTGTCATTGGATATAAGGATTTCGAAAAGATCAATGCAGAGATTGAGGATGTAGACGCAAAGTATAAAAATCCACGTAACCTGTGCAGCGGTTCCGTCCGTCAGTTGAATAATGAAATCACCGCAAAGAGAAATGTGTGTTTCTTTGCATTTACGCTTGTGAGTGCAGAAGGGGCAGACTTTAAAAACTCCCGCTATGAACAGCTTGAATGGCTGGGACGGCAGGGGTTCGAAGTAGTTGAGCACCACATGGTAACAGCAGATACAATAGAAAAAGAAGTTGAGTGGTTTGCAGGGGAAATAGCCGGTAATGACTTCCCATCCGACGGCCTCGTACTGATTTATGATGACATCGCATACGGGCAGTCATTGGGAACGACGGCCAAGTTCCCGCGTGATTCCTATGCGTTTAAATGGGCCGATGAAATAAAAGAGACCACGCTTGAGGAGATCGAGTGGAGCCCGTCGCGTACAGGACTCATCAATCCCGTCGCGATCTTTGACCCGGTCGAGCTGGAGGGGACAACTGTCAGCCGTGCGAGTGTCCATAATATCAGTATTATGGAGGAACTGGAGCTGGGAGTCGGCGACAAGATTCAGGTATACAAGGCGAACATGATCATCCCCCAGATCGCAGAAAACCTGACGCGCAGCGGAGTAAAAGACATACCATGTGCCTGTCCGGTCTGCGGAGGCGCGACAAAGATTTCGATGGAGAATGACACAAAGACTTTATACTGTACAAACCCGGAGTGCCAGGCAAAACAGATCAAATCTTTCGCCCTGTTCGTCAGCCGTGATGCATTGAATATAGAGGGGCTTTCCGAGGCAACCCTTGAAAAGTTTATCGTAAGGGGATACATCAAAGACTTTGCAGACATCTTCCATCTGGACCGTTATGAGGAAGAAATCAAAACAATGGAAGGATTTGGTGAAAAATCCTATGTAAATTTGATTAACAGTGTGGAAAACTCAAGAACAACGACCCTCCCGAAACTGGTCTATAGTCTAGGTATTGCAAACATAGGGCTTGCAAACGCAAAAGTCATATGCCGGGCCCTTGATTATAATGTGGACAGACTGTACAGTGCAACCATAGAAGAGCTAAACGAAATCTCCGGGGTGGGGGGAGTTATTGCGAAAACATTCGTCGATTACTTTGCGGATGAAAAACACCGTAAAATCTTTGAAAAGCTCTTGAAAGAGGTTAACATCCCGAAAGAAGAAGTAGAGAAAGAAGAACAGATATTCCAGAACATGAACTTTGTAATCACGGGAAGCGTGGAGCACTTTACCAACCGCAGCGAAGTAAAGGAACTCATCGAATCAAAGGGCGGCAAAGTAACCGGATCGGTCACATCAAAGACAAACTACCTGATCAACAATGATGTGCAGTCCACCTCGTCTAAAAATAAAAAAGCAAGAGACCTTGGGATCCCGATCATATCGGAGGAAGATTTCCTGAAACTGCTGGAGGGGAATTAATCTCCCTGTCAGCGGCTTTAGAAAAACTTCATTTGTATATAACGATATTCTGAGTTATAATGTAAGACATAATTTGTTATTGAAAGAAGGGAGAATTATGTCAGATAAAGATTTTATAATTATAGATGAACTGGAAAATGAGAAAAAGGATGAATATGATGTCGATGTGGCAGACGAGAAGAAGGGACATTCTGTAGTAACGCAGGAGAAAGCGGACAAGGATGACGACGGATATGAGAAATACTGTCTGATCTGTCACCGTCCGGAGAGTGTTGCCGGCAAGATGATCGATCTTCCGAATAATATTACAGTCTGCTCTGACTGTATGCAGAAGAGTTTTGATGCAATGACGAATGGTTCCATCGATTATACGAAGCTGTTTAATACACCGGGGATTCAATTTATGAATATGTCTGATCTCGAGAACATGACCCCGAAGAGTCAGAAGATTAAGAAGAAAAAAGAAAAACCAAAAGAGTTCCGTAAACTTGATATTAACAATATCCCGGCCCCGCATAAGATTAAGGCACAGCTGGATGAATATGTGGTAGGACAGGAGTATGCCAAGAAGGCGATGTCTGTAGCGGTTTATAATCATTACAAGCGTGTGGCTACAGATACGATGGATGATATAGAGATAGAGAAGTCCAATATGCTGATGATCGGGCCGACAGGAAGCGGTAAGACATATCTGGTCAAGACTCTTGCAAAGCTTCTGGATGTGCCGCTTGCCATTACGGACGCGACTTCCCTTACGGAAGCGGGATACATAGGCGATGACATAGAAAGTGTTGTTTCCAAGCTGCTTGCTGCCGCAGACAATGATGTGGAAAAGGCGGAACAGGGGATTATCTTTATCGATGAGATCGATAAGATTGCGAAGAAGAAGAACTCCAGCCAGCGTGATGTCAGCGGTGAGTCTGTGCAGCAGGGGCTTCTGAAGCTTCTGGAGGGAAGCGAAGTGGAAGTGCCGGTGGGTGCAAACAGCAAGAATGCGATGGTGCCTCTTACGACGGTTAATACGAAGAATATCCTGTTCATCTGCGGGGGTGCATTCCCGGATCTGGAAGAGATTATTAAAGAGAGACTTTCTCACAAGACATCGATGGGATTCAATGCAGAGTTAAAGGATAAATATGAGCATGACAAGGAGATTCTTTCCAAAGTAACGGTAGAAGATCTGAGAACCTTCGGCATGATACCTGAATTCATTGGAAGACTGCCGATTATCTTTACCCTGAAAGGGCTTGATAAAGACATGCTTGTGAAGATCCTGAAGGAACCAAGAAATGCAATCCTTAAGCAGTATAAGAAACTTCTTGCGCTCGATGAGGTGAATCTGGAATTTGACGACGGATCACTCGAAGCAATTGCGGAGAAAGCAATGAAGAAAGATACCGGTGCCAGAGCACTGCGTGCGATCATAGAAGAATTCATGCTGGACATCATGTATGAGATACCAAAGGATGATAATATAGGTCAGGTTACCATTACGAGGGCATATATAGAGGGAACCGGAGGGCCGATTATACAGCTTCGCGGACAACAGGCGATCCCAAGATTGAGTTAAGCAAATATGGCAAAGAGACAGGCGGAATTATCTGCTTGTCTTTTTTTCTTTTATTATGTAGAAAACACATAAAAATAGTCGTAAAATGCTTGAAAATCTTATACAAAAGGTGTATTCTTGTATCTGTTCGAGTTGATGAGAGTAAGAAATGTGAGGAAAATAATTATGAGCAGCTACAGTTATTTGTTAGATTTGGCAATTATTTTGTTATTCACGAAAGTGTTGGGCCTTTTGACGAAGAGGGTCCAGATGCCGCAGGTCGTCGGGGCGCTTCTGGCGGGTCTGATTCTAGGACCGGCAGGGTTTGGAATCTTGAGTGAGACGTCATTTATCCATGAAATTGCGGAGATCGGAGTCATTGTACTGATGTTCTGTGCCGGTATGGAAACCGATATTAAAGAACTGAAAGCAAGCGGAAAGGCTTCCTTTGTCATCGCCCTCTGTGGTGTCATCGTACCTCTTGTGGGTGGTTTTGCGGCGGCATATTTCTTCAATAAACCGGGAATGATCGTTTCAGATGCAGATGCAAGCGTATTCCTGCAGAATATATTTATCGGAGTCATTCTGACAGCGACATCTGTAAGTATTACGGTTGAGACCCTAAAGGAGCTTGGCAAGCTGAAGACACGTTCTGGCAATGCAATTCTGGGGGCTGCAATTATAGATGATATTCTCGGTATTATCGCACTGACGGTTGTGACAAGTCTGGCGGATTCTTCTGTAAAGCTGGGGACGGTCATGCTGAAGATTGTCGGTTTTTTTGTGTTTGCCGGAGTGGTCGGATTTATTTTCTACCGTTTATATAAAAACTGGGTGGATACGGCTAAAAAAGAGCTGCACCGCCATACGATCATTGCTTTTGTATTCTGCCTTTTGATGTCATATATTGCTGAGGAAGTCTTTGGCGTGGCAGATATTACAGGCGCATTTATTGCAGGACTGATTATTTCCAATGTAAGGCGGTCCGATTATTTACAGAGTAAGTTTGATACGATCTCATATCTGCTCGTATCACCGGTATTTTTTGCCAGCATTGGTCTGAAAGTTGTGCTGCCTGAAATGTCCGGATCGATCGTCGGATTTGCGGTTGTCCTGACAATCGTGGCAATCCTGACGAAGGTTGTCGGGTGCGGCTTAGGTGCTAAAATGTGTAAATACCAGAACTATCAGGCGAAACGTATTGGTGTGGGAATGATCTCCAGAGGTGAGGTCGCATTGATCGTTGCAAGCAAGGGAGCGAGTCTGGGGCTGCTGGGAACGGCATTTCTCGGTCCGATTATTATTGTGGTAGTAATCACGACAATCATTACACCGGTATTTTTGAAAGTCGTGTTCAGGCCGGGAACAGCACCCGTACAGGAGCAGCTGATTCCTGAGAGCGAGATGGTTACAAGTTATTATGAAAATGCAAATGAAATACGTGGAGAAGGACGCTGATAAGGCGTCCTTCGTTATTTTCAGGACGTTTTATATACTGCGTATTTCTTCGAAAATATTATACACATTGAGCTGCCCATACCCCCATTCCCGGTTGGGGTATGTCATGAATCCTGGCCGCATGGCTCCCAGTATAAACAGGCTTTTGATCTGATAGGAGTCGATTCCCGGGGTGCCGATCTGGTAGATGATCCATTCCATGAGAAGGGCGGCGGCGCCAGCAGTGATGGCGGTTGAAATACTGGAGCCTGAGCGCACGGCAAAACGCCCGCCGGGAAGCGCTCCCTTTACATTGATGCCGGGGGCGGTAATATCCGGATTTATCCGTTCATTCCGCGTGTAGCCCCTGCCCGAACTGAGGGCAATACTGTTATTACTTCCATCATAATAAGATACAACAATCGTACTTATGGTATTTGCAGGATTCGTCAGGGTATAGTATGGGTCAGGCTGCAGGAAATAAACTTCACCACTCAAAAATTCTTTCACCGGCAGCCAGATGTGGAAAAGTCCGTTGATTACGCGTACAGGTTCTACGATCAGTTTCCAGATACCGGCCGTAGGCGTACTGAACCGGAAATAGATCAGTTCGGAGGTGCTTCTCTCAACAATGATCCGATAATCAACAGTGACCCGGGTCCTGTCAAGTATAAAATCAAGGACAGAGGAAGCCGAAGTCTGGAGCGGGACTGTCGGTGTGGCTTCCCCGGTAGGTGAGATAAGCGATATGGAGAGGATATTAGGGATTTCCGTCCATAATTCCATTGTAAAACCGGTTACATTTTCTCCCACCCTTATTTCGACTGTATCCGTAGGGGAGCCGTCCCGGAGGGTATGTGAGTAGTGATGGCGCTGGTCTGCCTCATTACCGACGCCGATAACCGGGATCCGGTTCGTTGAAGTACCATAATATTCAAAAATAGTAGAGAGCGGCAGAACACCGATATGTCCGCCCATATTAGTACCCACTGCAGTACACATGACCAGAGGCATGTTATTGCGTGCTGCAAGGTCACTCAGATATTTGAGGGCGAGTAGGATATCGGTTTCCTGAAAACAGGGGGCAGTGTCGGGTATGTAATAGAAATCGCGCAGGTATTGCTTGGCAGGCTTCAGTTTGACAACTGCCAATGTTGATTCGGGGGCGGCACCGATAAATTGTTCTGCGGGTTCTCCGCTTCCAGCCGCCAGGCTGGCGACAAAGGTTCCGTGGCCATTTATATCTTCCGATGGGACAATGGATTTTGGAGCATCTGATCTCAATGCCTGGTCGATCATTTCTCTTGTATACTCTGAACCGTAGACAAAGTCTTCTGGGGGGATACCGGTTTGGATTGTCTGATCCCAGATTCCGGCAATGCGGGTGCTGCCGTCTAAATTGCGGAAAAGGGGGCTTGTATAATCGATGCCAGTATCGACAAAGCCGATCATGACATTATTTCCTTTCAATTGGAGCGTTGGATAATTTTGTATTGGCAGAATACCTGCCTGGTTCATTGCGTCCATGCTTAAAAGAGTATAACATTTTGGGATTGATGTATAAAAAAAGCGGTCGAGATTGAGCGGGTCAGCAAGGAATTTCGGAAGATATATACAGCGGTAATCGAAGTCTGCCTCCTGTTCGCACAGCTGATCAGGAGGAATTTCTCCAATATTAAGAGGGCGGGTTTTAGAAATAATAAAATCACG
This sequence comes from Faecalicatena orotica, assembly GCF_003149245.1. GTDB lineage: Bacteria > Bacillota > Clostridia > Lachnospirales > Lachnospiraceae > Faecalicatena_A > Faecalicatena_A orotica. The sequence goes on from NZ_QGDL01000005.1 coordinate 192,850, forward strand.
ATAGTCTTCGGATAAGATACGTTCTTTGCATATAGTAGGATCCATAATTGTTTTCCTATCATTTTTTATAAACAATATATGTATGGTACATCTGGAATTATAACCCGCTGGCAAGTTATTATATTAATATTAAATAAAAGAAAATCGGTTGAAGTTGTGCATTTATGGGGTATAATGTATATAAATAAGGAATCGCTGCATTGTGTTTCCGGACTATAATCCGGAAAGATAACGGATTCAAATACGAAGGGAGACTGACAGACATGAAATCATTTTTTGAAGACTTGGGGAGAAAGATTGGTGAGACTGCGGAGACAGTGACAAATAAAGCGGGTGAGGCAGTTGAGGTACAGCGCCTGAAGAATCAGATCAGGACACTGGAACGCGGCAATGAGAGAGATTATATGGATCTGGGAAAGATGGTATATGACCATTATAAAGAAGGGGAAGTCGTAGATGCGGAGGCAATCGGTATCTGCGAAGCGATCCAGAACAGGGAGGAGAGTATTGGAAAGTATGAGCAGCAGATTTCCGATGTGAAAGGCGATGTGACCTGTGACGGATGCGGAAAGTCTGTGGCAAGGGACATGGCTTACTGTCCGTACTGTGGAGCAAAAGCTCCTGAGAAAGCAGCGCAGGAGACAGCAGATTATGCCGATGCAGTGAAGGAAAAAGCTGAAGATGTGGCGGAGACTGTCAAAGATAAGGCAGAGGATGCAGCAGAGACTGTCAAAGAAAAGACAGCCAATGCAGCAGAGACTGTGAAGGAAAAGACGGCAGATGCAGCAGAGACTGTGAAGGAAAAGACAGCAGATGCGGCTGAAACGATAAAAGAAAAGACGGCAGATGCGGCTGAAACAATAAAAGAAAAAGCGTCTGATGCAGCGGATATGATGCGGGACAAAACGGCAGACGCGGCCGATCTGGTGAAAGATAAGACAGCGGACTTTGCAGAATCTGCTAAGAAGATGGCGGAAGAGGCCGAGGAAAAAGTAAAACAGATGATGGAAGATTAGGGGGGATTTTATGGCTATCCTGGTTATTATGAGTCTGACCCTCTGTTTGACTCTGATTGATATCGCTGCGAAATCATATGTGGAAGGTTACATGAAACGTGGTGAGGAACGTACTTTTGGAGGCGGGAAAGTGATCCTGCGCAAGGAGTATAACAAGGGAATGTGCCTGAACCTGCTGGAGAATGAACCTGAGTTTGTAAAGGTGTCATCCACGGTAGTAGCAATGCTCCTTACGATTTACCAGCTGATCACTCTGATGCGGAAAAAGCATTTCCTGAAAAAGGCGGGACTCTCACTGATGACAGCGGGGGCATGGAGTAATATATTTGACAGGTGGATCCGCGGATATGTGATTGATTACGTGGGTTTTCGTACCAAATGGAAAAAAATCACAGAAATTACGTATAATCTCGGTGATTTTTTCATCCTCGGGGGCAGTATTTTAATGGTTTTGTCCTCGCTGTTCCATGTTAAGAAAAGAAAGAACTGATCTGGCCCGCAATGATATCCATAAGCCGGGTGCGTGATTCCACACTCGCCCAGCCGATGTGGGGCGTGATAAAGAGTTTTTTGCTGTCCTGGATCTGAAGGAGAGGACTGTGCTTTGACATCGGTTCCTCTGAGAGCACATCCAGACCGGCAGCAGCGATCTGATTTTTATTTAATGCAGCGGCAAGCGCGTCTTCTAATACAATCTGGCCACGGCCAAGATTCAGGAAGATGGCATGCGGCTGCATTTTTTGAAATGCTGACTGATTCATAAGACCGTTAGTATGTTCATTCAGAGGGGCATGGACAGATACAATATCAGAGGAGGACAGCAGTGTGTCAAGATCTGTCTGCTGATAACCTTCCTGCGGTGCGGCGCCTGACGGTGAGTAATAGATGATTTTTGCGCCGAAGAGGCTGGCAATGTCAGCTACCCTGCGCCCGATATTGCCGAGCCCGATGATGCCCCAGGTCATGCCATGCAGTTCATGGAAGTGTTCCCCGAAATGAGAGAAGTCGGTATCACCCGCATACCGCCCGCTTTTTACATAGTCGTCATAATAGCGGAGCTTTTCCATCAGATAGAAGAGCATGGCAAAGGTATGCTGTGCGACTGACTCCGTAGAATAGCCGGCTACATTGCGCCAGGCAATGCCTCTTTTTTCCAGATAGTCCTTGTCCAGATTATTAGTGCCCGTGGCAGTGACGCAGACCAGCTTCAGGTTCCGGGCCGTGTGGATGGTTTCCTCATTAATCTGTATTTTGTTGACCACGAGTACATCGGCATCGGTGACTCTCTCAGGAACTTCTGCAGCGGAGGTAAAGGGGTATTTAACAACTTGACCGAGCCTGTCATAGCGGGAAAGGTCAATATCTTCCCCAATTGTTTTTGCATCCAGAAATACGATTTTCATATAAGACTCCCTTCATATACTAAAATAATTGTAATAGAATACATTATTAATATCTCTATTATTTATTAGTCCAGAGTAAATGTCAACATGATGTATCCGGTGGAATCTCTATTTTTATATTTAAGTCCATATGAAAGTGTGGTATGATGGAAGAGGAATTTATGAAAGCAGGGAGAAAACATGATTCAGGACATAGCACCACACGAGTATAGGAACGAGTACAGGCCTCTGCCTCCCGAGAAAGACAGTATCGCGCTGTATTATGAAGACCATACCGTACTAATGAAGAAGACAGCAGAAGGGATCGAATACCCGACGTTTGCAGATCTGGAGCATTTAAATGAAGAGATTTATGAGGATTATACATATTTATTTTCCATAGACAATGAGCGATATTATCTGGTCGAAGAGATAAACCGGGAGCGCCTGTCGCCTTTTACGATGGAAAATACAGAGCTCTTCAGGGCAGGTGAACCACAGTACCGTGCGTTCGCGGGCATCACCGGATACCAGCTTTATACCTGGTACAAGAACCACAGATATTGTGGGCACTGTGGTACGATGATGAAGAAAGATACAAAGGAGCGGATGCTCTATTGTGAAGAGTGCCATAATATGGAGTATCCGAAGATCTGTCCGGCTACGATTATCGGAGTGACGGATGGTAACAGGATACTGATGTCAAAGTATGCAGGCAGAACTTATAAGAAGTATGCACTGCTTGCCGGATTTGTCGAGATCGGTGAGACGGTGGAAGAGACGGTTAAGCGGGAAGTCATGGAGGAGGTCGGCCTGAAGGTAAAGAACATACGTTACTATAAGAGCCAGCCGTGGTCCTTCAGCGATACGTTACTTATGGGGTTCTATTGCGATCTGGACGGGGAAGACAGCATTACGCTGGACGAGGAAGAGCTTGCACTCGCCGAGTGGTTTGAGCGGGAAGATATCCCTGTGGAACCATCCCGGGACAGCCTGACAAACGAGATGATTATGAAATTTAAAAATGGAGAGGTATAGGAGGAACGTAATATGAGAGCAGAATTTGATGAATCTTTGGTAACAGGAAATGAAATGATCGACGCACAGCACAAGGAGCTGATTGACAAGATCAATAAGCTGCTGGACAGTTGTGAGACCGGCGAGGGAAAAGTAGCAGCGATCAAGACGCTGGATTTTCTGGCTGACTACACAGAATTCCATTTCGGTGAGGAAGAAAAACTTCAGGCTGAGATTGAGTATCCGGGGATTGAGAAACATAAAGAAGAGCATGAAAAGCTCAGAATAGTCGTAAAAGAACTCTACGAGATGCTCGAGGAAGAAGAAGGACCATCAGCAGCATTTGTTGAGCAGGTGAATAAGAACGTGATTGAATGGCTGTACAGACATATCAAAGGGTTTGATACATCTGTTGCAGAGTACAAGTTTATGCGCGAAGACGGCGAAAGACTGTAGATAGAAGGTGCGTAAGCGGTAACTCTTGTATTGGAAAAGAAATTCCTTTTGCGGGTGTTGACAAAAGAACGGAATTAGATTAGACTAAAGGATAGAAGAGCACATGCGAATTATAATTTATAATTTGTAGGTGTTCTTTTTTGTGCTTAATTGGGGAAAACTATGATTCAGAGAGGTGAGACAGATGAAAAAAACGAACATAAAAAAACTTGCGTATGATATTATGATTGACGTGGCCGGAGGCATTCTGATCGGTATCGGTATTTACAATTTTGCGGCAAACGCGTCATTTCCACTGGCGGGAATTTCAGGTATTGCCCTGATTTTCTATCATTTATTCGGACTTCCGATTGGCTGGGTGACCATGCTTCTAAATGTGCCGATCGCGATTGGGTGTTACAAGACTCTTGGGAAGGAGTTCTTCATCCGGTCGGTAAGGTCGGTTATTATTACATCCCTGATCATTGACTATGTAGTGCCGCTTCTGCCTGTATATTCCGGTGACAGGATGCTGGCTGCTATCTGTACCGGTATTTTTTCAGGGCTCGGATATGCACTGATCTTCATGAACAACTCTTCCACAGGGGGGATGGATTTCATTACGGTTGCAATCAAGGTGAAGCGTCCGCACCTTACATTAGGGAGAATCGTATTCATAACAGATGCGATTATTGTAGCTATCGGCGGGGCAATCTTTAAAGATGTGGATGGGACGATTTATGGATTTATTATTACCTATCTGCTGACCCTTGTTATTGATAAGATTATGTACGGTATTGATTCCGGAAAGATGACTCTTATCGTAACGGAAAAAGGACAGGAAGTGGCTGACAAGATAGACAAGTATTCCGGCAGGGGGTCTACCCTTCTGAAAGGACGCGGCAGTTATTCAGGAATTGAAAAAGAGGTGGTTATGTGTGCCTGCAACAATAAGCAGATGTATACCATCCGCAAGATGGTACGGGAGGTTGATCCTTCAGCATTCACGGTCATCATGGAATCTAACGAGGTTGTGGGGGAAGGGTTCAAGGAAGAATAGAAACTTTTCCGTTACTTCTATTAGTGTTGCTCCTAAATATTTAAGAATACATCGTCCGGTAACCAGTCGGACGATGTATTTCGTTATGAGTATTACTATCATATCTTTTACAATCCCAAATGAAATATAATGTATATCAATTGACGGAATAAAACTAAAAGAGTAAAATTATATTAATATAAATAACTGAAAAATCAGAATATTTCGATTTCATAATTCATTGTACACGTCTGACCGGGAGGTGGTTGAATGGAACGGATAGCCCGCAAGGTGACGATACACAGGAAGCTGGTCGTGTGGATTTTCCTTGTGCTCACCTGCATATGCGCTGTTTTGATGACAAAGGTAAAGGTCAATTATACTTTAGCAGATTATCTGCCGGAAGATGCAGAATCTACGGTGGCCCTCAAGGTTATGGATAAGGAGTTCCATGCAGCAGTGCCGAACGAGCGGGTCATGATCTATGATGTCACTTTACCGGAGGCGCTGGAGTATAAAGAACAGCTCGAAGCAATTGACGGCGTGGATGCCGTGATGTGGCTGGATGATGTGGTAAACCTGAAGGAACCCCTTGAAACACAGGACAGAGATACGGTGCAGTCCTACTATAGGGACGGGAATGCGCTGTTTACAGTGACGGTACATAAGGGAAAAGAGATGGATGCCACCAATGCAGTCTATGAGCTGATTGGCGAAGAAAATGCTGTCGACGGAGACGCAGCCTCCAATGCATTCTCACAGAAAATCTCGGTGAAGGAATCGATGAACGCGATGATGATTCTGGTTCCCCTGATTATTGTGATTCTGCTGCTGACCTCATCTTCCTGGATTGAGCCGGTTCTCTTTCTTGCGACCATCGGGATCTCAGTCCTGATTAATATGGGAAGTAATTTCTTCCTCGGGGAAATCTCTTATATTACCCAGGCAATAAGCCCGATTCTCCAGATGGCGGTATCTCTGGACTACGCGATTTTCCTGCTTCATAACTTTGAAGAGCAGCGTAAACTCACGGATGATGTGGAGAGTGCGATGGTAAAGGCGATGCATCTGGCATTTCCTTCGGTAGCGGCGAGTGCGGCAACTACTTTGTTCGGCTTTATGGCGCTGATGTTTATGCGCTTCAGGATCGGTTCAGATCTGGGATTGAACCTTGTAAAAGGCATAATCTTCAGTTATCTGTCGGTTATGGTGTTCCTGCCGGCGCTTACATTATTATGCTGTGGTCTGATTGACCGGACGAAACACAGGAAGCTTATTCCGGAACTGAAACGGGCAGGGGGTGTGCTGCTTAAGCTGCGGATACCGGCATTTATCGTTGTGCTTCTGCTGATTGTTCCATGCTACCTGGCGCAGGCCAGATCGAATTTCATCTATGGCATGGGGGAAGCCAATGCAGCCATGAAGCTGGGACAGGACAGCCGGAAAATCAACGAAGTATTCGGACAGTCGACGTCTGTCGTGCTGTTGGTGCCGAAGGGCGATATGGCGAAGGAACTTCTGCTGAGCAGGGAGTTGGAAAAGATGGACCATGTGAACAGTGTCGTTTCCTATGCGGTAAGTGTAGGCAGTACGATTCCGCCAGGGTATCTGGACAGCCGGATTTTAGATAACTTCTATTCGGAGCACTATGCACGGATTGTGGTCGATACGGATACAAAGGAGGAAGGGAAAGAAGCATTTGATCTGGTAAGCAAAATCAGGAAGACGGCAGGGAGCTATTACAGTGAGTACTATTCATGCGGTCAGAGCACGAATCTGTATGACATGAAGCAGGTCGTATCCAGTGATACGAAACTGGTAAATGGCATTGCAATTGCGGCGATTGCCCTCGTACTTTTCCTGACCTTTAAGTCACTGCTCATTCCGGTTATCCTTTTGTTCATTATAGAAGCAGCCATCTGGATTAACCTGTCGGTGCCATATTTTGCAGGGAATTCTCTTGTATACATCGGCTTCCTTGTCATCAATACGGTACAGCTGGGCGCAACCATAGACTATGCGATTTTTATTACCAGCAATTACATGAACCGCAGAAAGGAAATGGGGAAGAAAGAGGCAATAACGGGTGTGCTGAACCGGAACCTCATTGCAATCATGACTTCTGCGCTGATCCTCGCCTCCGCGGGGTTCTGCCTGAAACTGACCTCTTCCAACCCCATCGTAGCCGAGCTGGGACTGCTGCTGGGCCGGGGGACATTCCTTTCACTGGCGATGGTTGCCGTCATACTTCCTATGCTGCTGCTTCTGCTGGACAAGGCAATCGGGGCAGTAACGTACCACTGTACATTTTACCGGGAGGTGAAGAAATGAGAAAACATAGAACGGGGACAGGCAGATTCCTGTCCGCGATATCAATCCTGTTGTCTGCAGCACTCTGCATGACGGGCATGCAGGTGCATGCCGGGGAGCCCGCGCAGATTACGAAGGAAGAGGTCGTATATTCTTCAATGAAGCCGGACGGGCAGGTGAAGGAAATATACGTTGTAAATGCATTTGATATGCCTCAGGACGGCACAATTACGGACTATGGGGACTATGCCCTTCTGGAAAACCTGACGGATATGGGTGAACTTCATTATACAGGTGATAAAGTGAGTGTGGATGCCAGAAAGGGAAGATTTTATTATCAGGGGAATATGACTGGAAAAAATCTTCCGTGGGTAATAGAGATTACTTATACTCTGGACGGAAAAGCGGTCCCTGCGGAAAAACTTGGCGGCGCATCAGGGAAAATCGGAATCGGGATTGACACAAGGCAGAACCCGGAGGCGGATAAGATATTTTATGAAAAATATATGCTGCAGGTAACAATAACACTGGATACGTCTATCTGCCGTAATATAAAGGCAGAGGATGCGGTGCTGGCAAATGCCGGGTCAGATAAGCAGATCACGTTTACTGTCATGCCTGAGACTGCTGGAAAGATGCGGATCAGTACAGATGCGGATACATTTTCCATGAGTGGGATTTCTATAGCGGCCGTCCCATTTTCGGCGGGGGCGGACATGATTGATATCGGTGAAATCGACAGGCTTACAGACGGACTGAACCAGCTAAGCCAGGGGGTAACAGAACTGGACAGCGGGGCAAAACAGTTAAAAAACGGTGCGTCGGCCCTGCATGGAGGCACCGCGGAACTCAAAAGTGGTGTGAACGAGTTTAATCAGGGGATTGGCCGGCTGAAAGAAGGTGCCGAGAGTATCAGCAGCGGTGCAGGGCTTTTACAGTCAGGGTCGGGTGAGTTTAAGGAAGGTCTGAACCAGATGGCGTCCCTCTCCGATGAACTGCTTAACGGTTCCGGGGAAATCAATCAGGCACTGCAGATGTTGAAAGCAGGGGTACAGGATCTTGGAAACCTTGATCTTACACCGCTGAAGGAGCTGCCCGGAGGACTGGACAGTCTGGCCGGTGCGCTGGAACAGGTGCAGACAGGATATGCCGGCCTGTTTCAGGTAATGGACCAGGTTATCGCACAGTACCCAATGCAGGATGTCACGGCAGAAGAATTATATGCGGCTTCGGAAGAACTGAAAGGAACATCTCCTGAGACACAGGCGGTGTTTGGGAAACTGGTAAACAACTATACAGCAGCTATGGCTGTAATCGGAACTTATCAGGGAATCAAACAAAATCTGGAACAGCTTCAGGGCGGGATGACAGAGATGGTGCAGAATCTGCGGGGAATGTCCACGCAGCTAGGAGCTTTGGATGGTATGGACCCGGAAGGCCTGAAAACGCTGTCTGATGGGATGACACAGCTTGCCGGCCAGTACGCAGGATTCCATGAGGGACTGTCCCAATATATGGACGGAGTAAAAAGCCTTGCAGGGGGATATGCAGAAATTCACAGCGGTATCGGCAGTCTGGTGGAAGGAACTGCAGGACTGTCAGGCGGTATCAGCCAGACAGCAGATGGTGCATCCGGCCTGCTTGGCGGTGTAAACAGTCTGGATGACGGGGCAAAGGAACTGTCGGACGGGGCGGCCCAGCTGTCAGGAGGGCTGGACACTCTGAATGAGTCCGCGGCAAAGCTGCCGGAAGAAATCAGGAAAGGCATTGATGAAATGCTGGATAAATATACGAACAATGATTTTAAGCCGGTATCTTTTACATCTGTTAAAAACAGAAATGTCGGGGCGGTACAGTTCGTACTCTCTACAGAAGGGATCAGCAGGCCGGAGACTGAGAAGCCGGGGACAGAAGATACAAAAAAAGAAAGTGCATGGGAGAAGTTTATAAATCTTTTTCGGTAGGAGTGAAAAACATGAGTAGTCATAGATAGAATTTGTTATAAAAGTATATCTAATCAGTTAAAGTCCGGACTCCCGCCCGGACTTTTTTGTTTCATAGGATGTACATCCTATAAAGCATTTTCAACTGCGGACATTTCTTTATCTAAATGATAGAAATGCATTATAAAAATCGCGCCAGCGCATAGAGCAATAGGTATTACCAGGTAAACAGCCTCGATAGAATGTATGGCGGAGGGGGACTGCACAGACAGTTTTTGATTATACCCTCCGATTGAAAGAACAAATCCTGTCAGGGCGCCTCCGGTACTGGACGCAAGCTTTTCCATAAAAGTGGCTGCGGAGAAGGTGACTCCCTGTGTGCGGATTCCTGACTTGTATTCTCCATAATCGATCGCATCTGCAATCATAGCATATAAAAGTCCGGTTGCAAATCCATTTCCAAATCCCGAAATAAACATTCCTATATATAAAACAGGCACTTTGCTGCAGATCAGAATCAAAATCCTTCCAAGAATCCCCAGAAAAAATCCAAAGCATACAAGATTTCTTTTCGAATCTTCTGTTCAGGCGTGGTATGGTCAGCATTGCAATGACAGAAGCATAGTTCATGAGCGAAAGTGTAGACATCAGTGCGATGTTATGGACCTTGTATTTCAGATAGTACATGGCTCCGGAATTATAGACAGTCATATACACACTATGAAAAAACGTCAGCGCCATCAGGCAGTACAGTGGTACATTGCCCCTTAATCCGCGCAGGGAGTCCCTTACCCCCAGCTTCGCATGCGCCTGCTTCTCAGGCACAGTTTCCCGAATCATAGTATAACAGAATAACAGACAGGCACCGGCAAAAATTCCGTAGAGGGCAGCTGTCTTAAAATAGCCGGTCTTTTCATTTCCGCGGCCCAGATATGCAACTAACGGTATTGTGATGACAGAAGAGACGGCTCCGGCAAGCTGTCCAAAGACCATCCTCCAGGTGTTTACATTTGTGCGCTCCTGCGGGTCGTTAGTCATATTAGGCAAAATGGCGCCAAGAGGAATATTAACCGCTGTGGCTGCAATGCCATAACCGATATATGTGATGTAGGCAAATGCCAGTTTAAAGCCCCCGGACATGTCTGGAGAGAGAAAACACAGCGCTCCGAAAACTCCGAGAGGGACTGCATCGCCTAAAAACCAGGGACGGCATTTCCCCTTTCGGGAGTGTGTATTATCTACAAGATAACCGAAAAACGGATCATTGACCGCATCGAAAATTCTGGCAGCCAGAAACATAGTACCTACGGCTGCCGGATGAATGCCGGCCACGTCAGTATAAAAGTAGGTAAGATACGACATCTGAACCAGCCTTAGTAAAGTAGTTGATGCATCGCCCAGACCATATGCAGTTTTCGACAGGGCAGAAACCTTTGCTTGTTTGCCGGATTCCATGCTGATCATACCTCCCAGGATGTGTCCGATCAGGATTCTGAACGGTTACCTGTATTGTACTATATCCACAGGGTTTACGGTACCTCATTTGACAATTTTGTGATTCATAATATGAATCAGGACTTGCAACTATTGGCTGATATATTTTCCTTTTCTTCGTGTATTCTGAAAAAAAGAAAAGAAAGGAGCAGCAGAATCATGGACAAGAATTTAGTATTTATGTATGTCAGTTCCTGGGCAGAGCACGGCGGTGTTCCGGGCCTGGGACAGTATACGTTTGATCAGCAAAACGGAGAGATCAGGTTTGTCAGGCAGATCAGTAATAAGGAGTCGTTTAACGGCTCATATATTGACAGCCGGAAAAACAAACTGTATGTGAACAACGAGGTCATGCATTTCATGGGTGCACCCTGCTCTTCCGGGCGTATTTTCATATATGATTTAGACCCCGTAAGCGGCGAAGCAAAGGAAAATATGAGACTTGTTACGGAGTGCCCCAATCCGGCTTATGTTACGGTAGATCCAACCGGGATGTATTTATTTGAGGCACATCATTCATTCCCAATGGGAGTAGCGGTTCATAGAAGAAGCGCGGACGGTACAATAGAAACAGAAGTGACTTATGCGGAGGCCGATCTGCAGGTATACAGCCTGAATGAAGCCGGGAATCCGGTGCGCCTGGTAGAAAATGTCAATCACGGGGACGAAACCGGAAAGAAGGAAGCACATCCGCACTGTGCGGTATTTTCGCCCTCCGGGAAGCTGATTGCAGTGGCAGACAAGGGAAATGGGTTCCTGTATCTGTATTCATTTGACTACAATCAAAAAAGGTTAAGACTGCTGAGCAGGACATTAACAGATACCGGGAATGCCTCTCCGCGATATGTCGTATTCCACCCGGAAAAACCGTATCTTTTTGTGAACCATGAGGCGTCATACGACGGCAAATGTTATGTGACGGCCTTTCGTTATGAGGAAGACGGAAATGTGGAAAAAATCTGTATAGAAAATGCACTGGACCAGAGTCTTCCTGTAAAGAAAACGACGAGGCTGGAGCAGCAGGGGTTTGTGATTGATCCCGAAGGAAGGTACCTGTATACATTAATCAATGCGGCCGATGTCATCGCAGTGATGGCGATCGATCAGGAGAGCGGGGCTTTAACACGGATTCAGAATCTTGCGGTGCCCGGGAACCGGCCGAGAGGCCTGGCGATTTCCCCGAATGGAAGGTATATCGTGTCAGCCTGCCTGGTCGGCGGTGAACTGACTTCCTACGAGATCGCAAAGGATGGTACGTTATCAGCCGCCTGCCAGGGGCCGGTACAGCCGGGGGCATCGTATATATCCTTTTACTGTCCGGAATAGGAGGCAAATATGAAAAGTGTAAAATTAATTGATTTTTCCAGCAGACATGAGCAGTATATTCAGAATCCGGACGGCTCATTCAGCCATATGGATGAAGCATACTTTGAGTCGGTGAAAACAGCCCCGGGGACGTGGAGAATTCTCAGTTCAGGAGATTTCTCTTATCTTGTGGAGGGAGAAAATGAAGCGCTTGCAATTGATACGGGCTACGGGGCCGGAAATATCCGTGAATATATGCAGAGCCTTACCGAAAAACCAGTCAAATCAGTGGTGAATACCCATGATCATTTTGACCATACGGCGAATAACGGTTATTTTGAACAGGCATTTATGTCGCAGGAGACAGGGCGTCTGGCGACGATTCCTTCCCCCAGCTTTGCGGGAATTACATTTCCGCAGGATTATAAGCGGATTATCATCGGGGAAGGATACATTTTTCATCTGGGGGAACGGGATCTGGAGGTTTTTGCGTTTCCGGACCATGCAGCCGGCAGCATTGTACTGCTGGACCGCCGGGAGAGGCTTCTGTTCTCCGGAGATGAGCTTACAGAAGGAGAAAAGCATCTGAACGGGGGGCTTACCTCTTTTGCGGAAAATTTAAGAAAACTTGCGGCACACCGTGGGGAGTTTGATACATTATGTGCAGGTCAGGGACACTTTGACGCAGCTGTCATTGACAGACTGCTGGCATGTGCGGAATACATTTTAGACGGACACGAGGGAGAAATTCCCCGCCCCCATAAGTTCAGGCTGCCGGAAATCACGGCACCTGACGGCAGCCGGGCCTATCACAGGCAGATGCCGCATCCTGAAGATATGCATTTTGACGGGGAAGGGGCAGATATGTCCTATCTGCGCCGGGTAGAATATGCAGGGACGAGTATCACGTATGACATTCGATTGAGAGAAAAATAAGAGAAAATGAAGACAGGAAGGAAATCATTATGAACAGTCAATATTATGAAATAAAAAATAAATATATACAACTAACCCACCGTCAGGGCGGTGTGGTCTATGAACCGGTCCGTCAGGAGGAACGTGCAGGCACGGGGATTGTACTGATGCATTCGGACGGAGACTACTATGGGTTCATTCCGGCACCAGAGCTTGCTAAAAGAGGATTTACAGTGGTGGCATCCAATGTAGGGGAATCCAGAGGGCCTTTTGAGGATAAACTGGAGGATGTCGGGAGAGCCCTGGAATATATGCAGTCGTATGAGGGAATCCAGAGGACTGTGCTTCTGGGGCACAGTGGGGGCGCCACTCTGATGAGCGCATATCAGGCAGTTGCAGAGAACGGAGTTTCTATATTTCAGGATGAACACCGGATTGTGAAGATGAGAGACATGAAGAAGCTGCCACAGGCGGATGCGGTGATGCTGCTGGATTCAAACTGGGGAAATGGCGTTATGACGCTGGTAAGTCTGGAGCCGGGGATTACAGCTCAGACATCAAGCCGCAGCCTGAAGCCCGGATTTGACCTGTTTGATCCGAAAAACGGATTTCATCCGGAGGGCTCCCGGTACTCCGATGAATTTGTTGCGAATTACCACAAAGCGCAGGAGGAACGCAACAACGCATTGATAGCATATGCTCTGGAGCGGCTGGAGCAGATTGAAGCAGGTGCCGGTGATTTTGATGACGATGAACCGTTTATTATTGCCGGCGGCTCACAGATTGCACCGAATAATAAACTGTTCCCGCAGGATATCCGGTATTTATCCCACACGCAGGAAAAATATGACTTAATCCATGCAGACGCAGCCGTAACAAATGAGGTGATCTGTTCTCTGAGAAGCCCGCACTTCGATAAGAATATGGTGACAATGAATAAATTCGCCACAGATATCACAACAATCCGTACATATTTGACCTGCTCCTGCGTCCGCACGAAGGGATTCGGATATGACAGCACCCATATGTCCGGTATTGACTGGGATTCCTCTTTCAGCTGCACGCCGGGAAATATCCGGCATGTGAGGGTCCCTCTTTTGATTATGGGGATGACGGGAAGCTATGAATTTCTGGCTGCTGAAGAAATATATAAGCAGGCACCGGGAAAGGATAAAACGATCGCATTTGTAGAAGGCGCATCTCATAATTTTACCCCACAGGAGGACGCAAAGGGGTACCCGTTTGGAGATACAGTGAAGAACTGTTTTGACTACATTGCAGTCTGGCTGGATAAACTGGGGGCCTAGAGTGTAAATCTGCCTGTTGAAATACAGAAAGAGATTCTGGTATACTGGTATCAACAATGTGGTGGTTTTACGAAAGAGGGTAGAGGTTAGGGTATGGAGACAAAAAATATTCAGGACTTTCTGGCACTGGCAGAGCTGGGGAGCTCTTACGCAGCAGCAGAGAAGCTGTTTGTATCGCAGTCCACTCTGGTACGTCACATCCAGTCTTTTGAGGAGGAGTTTGGCATCACGCTGTTTGACAGGACAAGGACTGGCTTTGTGCTGAATGAGGCGGGCAAGACATTTCTTCCATATGCGAAAAAGATTGCATTTGCACAGCAGCAGTGCTATAAGGCGCTGCACCATGAAGATGAGGAAAGCAATGTCATAAAGATTACGGCATTCGGTAAAATCATCGATCTGCTGATCGATTTTAAGAAGAAATATCCACAGTATACGCTGGAATATTATCATCCGGAGCATGCCGATATGAAGCTGCGTGAGGGACTTCTGGATGTTGTTTTTATGGCTGGGGCAGATAATCTGGATAATGAACTCGTGCTGTATCCTTTTATGAGCATCCGCATGCTTGCAGTTGTATATGATTCCCACCCGTTGGCAGACAAAGGCGCCGTATCGCTTGAAGAACTGAAGGATGAGAAGTTCGTTGCCATGACAGAGGATGCCACATTCAGCGATATGTTTATGGAGTTTTTTAACAAGCTTGGATTTACACCAGACATTACGGCCACGGCGCCGGTGGGGAATGATGTGCTTAAGATGGTAGAACAAAAGATTGGCATTGCGCTGATCCACGGAACACCAGAGTATGCTCCCAGCCGTCCGGGCCTGAAAATTCTGGATATTGTGCCAAATATAGAGTACAATATCGCTATGTGCTACCGCAATGACGGAAGTCTGTCCAAAGCGGCAGAATCATTTATCAGGTTTGCAAAGAAATGGAAGATAAACAATAAAGATATCAATCAAACACTATTAGAATAAAGATAGGCATATTATACAGAAGTCTGGTTTCACCAGGCTTCTTTTTTTGTGATATATAGAAAAAACTGCTGCACATAAAAATAAAATAAAGTAAAAATGCACAATGCGTTTTGCGCATCACAGCATCCAGATTGTGAAGTAACAAAAGCAGGAGACATATGGTAAATTCATTTTAGGGCAAGGAAACAGCATGAAAAATTCAGGTACGGGAGGGATTAATTTGGCGGATAAAAAGTGGATAAGCCATACAAACCGGAGACTGAGACAGAAGCTATATGAACGGGATGCAGATTTCAGAGGATTTCACAGCCATTCTTACCACAAGCATTTTGAGGATTATACGGAATATCGGAGAATGGGTGCCAATGGAAGGATGAAACTGGTTCGGGAATATACCGGTGTCTGGTACAGACAAAAGCTATCGCTGTGTCCGTATCTGCTGATACGAATCCTGTACGTACTATTGTCGGCAGATATGGTATTTATGCTGATCCAGGCAGGATGCAGGTTAGCCCCTACAGCCTGGTATCTGACAATCTCGGAATTCATGACTGTTCTTGTGCTGACAGCACTTAGTTATATACTGCTGATCAACTATGTGTTCGCTCCCAGGGCGATGACTGTCGGGCAATATAAAAGTGCATCCGTTTCTCTGGGCAGGATTTCGCTGGCCGCGGCAGGATGCTTTGCCGCGGATGCGTTGTTTGTACTGCTGTCTTTTTCTCAGAGCCAGACAGGATCGGGAAAAGGTACAGTTATGGCGGCAGCACAATTTTTAGCATGTGTGCTGTCCGCACTTGCAATGTCCGCTATAGAGAGGCGTGTTCCTTATGAAGTGAGCACTGCGGCAGAGCCCCACGGGGATGACGGGGTACCGATCACAGTGGATTAAACAGCCGTCTTGAGAAATCATTTATTCAATCAAAGGAGGAAAAATGAAATGAAGAAAAAAATGTTAGCATTACTTTTGGCCGTTTCGATGACAGTTACACTGGCAGCATGCGGTTCCGTAACGAACAAGGGGTCAGATTCGAAAAGCTCAGGTACGTCTGCGGAAGTGGACAGCGGGGATGCAAAAAGCCACATTCTGGAGAACGGACGTTATGATAAGCTGGTCGTGGCAATCTCGGAAGATCCACAGGATCTGGAAGGGGACGATGTCAATCTGGGATCAAGATATTACTGGATTTATGGCATTTATGAGTCTCTCTTTGACATGGCAGATGACAATTCCGGGGAGCTGGTCCCATGTATGGCAGAATCATACGAGCCTTCAGAAGACGGAACATCCTGGACAGTCAAGCTGCACAATGACATCACGGACTGGGAAGGAAATAATATTACGGCAAATGATGTGAAATATTGTTTTGAAAAAATTATTGCAGCCGGGCAGGCGATCCGCTTTGATTATTATGACTCCATCGAAGTAATTGATGACTATACCTTTAAAATGAACTGGAAGGAAGTGCCGCCGGCTATTTCAGAAATTGAATTTCCACTGGTACGAACCCTGATTTTTTCACAGAAGGCCTATGAGGACCACGGCGGGATGGCAACGACTCCGGTCGGGACAGGCTGCTATAAGGTGACGGACTTTGTGACCGGTTCCAAAGTTGTGATGGAAGCAAATGACGATTACTGGGGACTGAAGTATCAGGACCAGCTGACGGGACGCCACAAAGCTACGGTTCAGACGCTGGAACTGGATGTAGTAACAGAATCTTCAACGGCAGTTGTCGGATTGGAAAACGGAACACTGGATGTGTGCAGTTATGTGCCGCTTGCGGATGAAGAAAAGTTTACCTCTGATCCACGCTATAAAGTAGAAGAAGTCGTACAGGGCGATTACTGGTATATTGCTCCAAACGGGCAGCGAATGGGAGAAGATTTAAGAAAAGCGGTTTATTATGCAATAGACAATCAGGCTGTCTCAACGGCAATGGGCGGACAGTATGTCCCATCCACATCCCTTGGCAATTCTGCATATGCAGATTATGATGAAGCCCTGGAATTAGACGGAACCTATATTACGGATTATGATGTGGACAAAGCAAAGGATTATCTGGATAAAGCCGGTTATAAAGGGGAAACACTGAAACTTATCTGCGTAAACAATGAGACGGCCACAGCGGCAGCGCAGATGATACAGGTGCTGCTAGAACAGGCTGGCATCAAGCTGGAGATCAATGCGGTAACAAATGACACCTATAATACAATGACAAGTCCAACGTATTCGGACCAGTGGGATATGATGATCAACACAATCGGAGGACCGAGCATGGTAGGCTCATGGCACCTGCTGATGGATAATGAAGTAAACAACGGGCTTACATTTTCACTGATTGAGGATTCGAAGCTTCAGGAACTGTATGAGACAGCGACTGCAGATGCAACCCATGATACGGAGCATATGCGCGAGGTTCTGGACTATGTAATTGATAAGGGATATCTGTATTCGATTGCAAATGTCAGTACCGCACTTGTCTATACGGCTAATATGGAAGAGATGTATTACCGCGAAGGATATTACACTCCGGGTGCAGCAAAATTTATTGGACAGGAATAATTCACTAATTCTGGCAGGCATATGCTTTCCGGGTTAGATAAAAAACAGGAGGAGTCCTATGTTTCGATATATTGTCAAAAGAATATTGATGATGATCGTCATTCTATGGTGCGCCGGTGTGGTAATATTTACGTTGACATATCTGGTTCCCGGAGATGTTGCAAGCCTGATGCTGGGAAAAGAAGCCACTGTAGAAGTAATTAATCAAAAACGAACGGTGCTTGGACTGGACCAGCCATATCTGGTCCAGCTGGGCAGATATATGTATGATACTTTTATACGATTAGATTTCGGGGATTCCTGGATATTCAGCAGCTCTGTCATGGCAGAGCTCGCGGTCCGGCTCCCGAGAACGCTGCTGATCGGACTTTCCGCTATGGTGCTGAACGTTACGATCGGTACGCTCCTTGGCATATTTGCAGGAACACATGAGGGGAAATGGCAGGATTCTCTTGTGATGATAATTGCTATGGTGTTCATATCAGCTCCGGACTTTTTTGTGGCGCTGCTTTTGATCCTTTTGTTCTCCCTGAAGCTGGGGTGGCTCCCTGCATATGGCATTGAGAGTATGGCCTGCTATATTCTTCCGATCATCTCGTGTGCACTCGGCGGAATCGCAGTGAATGCAAGGCAGGCGCGCTCCAGTATGCTGGAGGTGATCCGGGCGGACTTTGTAACAACGGCCAGGGCTAAGGGACAGAAAGAAAAAGTGATCACGAGAAAGCATATGCTTCCAAATGCCATGATGCCGATTATAACAGGCGTAGGGGGCGGACTTGCCATGGTAGTTGCAGGTTCTCCCGTGATTGAATCTGTATTCTCAATCCCAGGTGTGGGCGCCTACATGCTTGCAGGTGTCAATCAGCACGATTATCCGGTGGTGCGGGCATGTGTTATCTTTTTTGCACTGTTCTGCTCCGTGGCAATCCTGATTATGGACCTGTGCTATGCCTTTCTTGATCCGAGGATCAAGGCCCAGTACAGCAAAGGAAAGAAGGTGAAGTAGATGTCAAAGACCAGAAAGGTACATAAACAGAGTCAGACGCTGGAATTCTTTCAGCGCATGACAAAGGCATTCAGTGCAAAACTCGGGATTATCCTTCTGGCACTCATTGTCCTGGTCTGTTTGGCCGGTCCGTTCTTTTCCCCATATGAAGTGAACGGCGTGGACCTGGCTAATATGTATTCCGGCCCATCCTCACAGCATCTGCTGGGATGCGATTCGATGGGGAGGGACTTGTTCACCCGTCTGATGTATGGAGGGCGGTATTCACTGGCACTGGGAATCTGTGCTTCATTATTCGGGGCGGCAGTGGGCGTCATCATCGGGTCTATCGGCGGATATTTTGGCGGCATGACCGAGACGGTTATTATGAGGCTGATGGATGTATGGTCAGCACTTCCGGGGACCATGCTTTGTATTCTTGTTTCCAGTGCAATGGGCTCAGGATTCTTCGCAACCGTGCTTGCCCTTACGGTGGGAGGCGTGCCGGGAACCGTCCGGATGATACGCGGCCAGATTCTGTCGGAGCGGTCCAGGGAATATATAGAAGCGGCCCAGTCTATTAACTGCAGTAATCTTTCTATTATGTTTAAGCATCTGCTTCCGAATGTCATACAGCCGATTATCGTGACTATGACAATGGGAATCGGCTCCTGCATCATTATGGCAGCCTCTCTTTCCTACATCGGATTGGGAATACAGCCGCCGAATCCGGAATGGGGCGCCATGCTTTCCGAAGGGCGCGCTTATATCAGGACGTATCCGCATCTGATACTGGTTCCGGGGATTATCATTGCTTTGGCGGTGTTTGCAATCAATCTGATGGGTGACGGCGTGCGCGATGCACTGGATCCAAAACTGAGAGACTGATAAAAGGAGGAGACAAGATGTCTGATCATAAAAAGGAAATATTCCTCTCTGTAAAAGACCTGAATGTGATTTATACGCAGTCCCATAAGGTAGTCCATGCTGTAAACGGTGTATCTTTTAGCGTGCCAAAAGGTACAACACTGGGATTGGTAGGAGAGACCGGTGCAGGAAAGACGACGATAGCAAAATCAATTCTTCGGATTCTGCCTGATCCGCCCGCGAAAATACTAAGCGGGGAAATCTGGATGGATGGGGAGGAGCTGCTGAAAAAACCGGAAGAAGGAATGCTGGATGTCAGAGGACAGAAAATTGCTATGATATTTCAGGATCCTATGACAGCGTTAAATCCTTTGATGACGGTAGGCGACCAGATTCTGGAGGTTCTGCTTCTGCATAATAATTATGGCAGAGAAGAAGGCATGAAGCGTGCAGGTGAAATGCTGGAGACCGTAGGGATTCCGGCGGAAAGATATGGAGAGTATCCGCATCAGTTTTCCGGTGGCATGAAACAAAGGGTAGTGATTGCGATGGCGCTTGCATGTAACCCGGAGCTGCTTCTGGCAGATGAGCCGACGACTGCACTGGATGTTACGATACAGGCACAGGTACTGGATCTGATCAACCAATTGAAAGAGAAGTTCAGGACCTCCATGATTCTGATTACACACGATCTGGGCGTGATCGCCCAGACCTGTGATAATGTCGCAGTCATCTATGCAGGAAAAATCGTTGAAAAAGGCTCGAAAGAAGACTTGTTTGACCATCCCTCACATCCTTATACAAAGGGGCTGTTTGATTCACTGCCCAGTCTGGCAGGAGACGACGAGATGCTGCATCCGATTGCAGGCATGCCTCCGGACCCAACAAATCTGCCGCAGGGCTGTGCCTTTTCACCGCGCTGCCCTTATGCGTCAGAGGCCTGCAGGGAGGGTGACATTCCGATGCAGGAAATCTCACCGGGACATTTCTGCGCATGCATCAGGAAAGGGGGACTTAAGTGATGGGTGAAGAGTTTATAAAGGTAGAACATCTGAAAAAATACTTTAAGGTACCTGCCGGAACGAACCATGCGGTTGATGATGTCAGCTTTGCCATTCAAAAAGGTGAGACTCTGGGAGTCGTAGGAGAATCGGGATGTGGAAAGAGCACACTGGGGCGTACTTTGATCCATCTTTTAGAGGCAACAGACGGGAATATCTGTTTCAAGGGACAGGATATTACACATGTAAAAGGAAAAGAACTGAAAAAAATCAGGGAGAAGATGCAGATTGTATTTCAGGACCCTTATTCCAGCCTGAATCCTCGTCTGCGCATAGAAAATACAGTGATGGAGCCTTTAAAGCGTTCCGGACGCTTTCATTCGAAGGCAGAACTGAGGGAAGAGGCGACCCGGCTGATGGAGCTGGTAGGCATTGATGAACGTCTGCGGATGTCCTATCCCCACGAGCTGGACGGCGGACGCAGACAGAGGGTCTGTATTGCCCGTGCGCTGGCGCTCAATCCGGAATTTATTGTCTGTGACGAGCCTGTCTCCGCGCTGGATGTATCAATACAGGCGGCAGTGCTCAATCTGCTTAAAGAGTTGCAGCAGCAGATGGGGATGGCTTATATGTTTGTTACCCATGACTTATCGGTTGTGAGACATATTTCCGATAACATATGTGTGATGTACCTTGGACAGCTTGTGGAAAAAAGCAGTACGAAAGAGTTGTTTAGCAATACACTGCACCCCTATACAAAGGCACTGCTGTCAGCAATCCCTTCTACAGATATTCATCGTCCGATGCAGCGGATTCAGCTGAAGGGTGAAATTACAAGTCCAATTAACCCCCGGCCCGGATGCCGTTTTGCCTCACGCTGCCCGTATGTGCAGGAAAAATGCCATCAGCCGCAGATATTAGAGGAAGTATCACCAGGACACTTTGTATCTTGCTGCCGGAACAAAGAAATCGGATAAGGAGGCAGGCTATGAATGCAATTTCTGCTTTTGCAAATGGAACATTTGATCCCGGGGCATTCAATACGTTTGAGTATGGAATGAATGCTTTTGAAATGCAGTATGTCTATAAAAGCTATAAGGATGCACCGCTGCATCCTTATGTTTTAAAATACTGGAAAGCACGTGATGTGAAGAAGAAAATATACGATCTGGGGAATCATGGCAGGGTATATTCCGTCCTTTCCCCCCTTCAGGCAGAGATGGGGCGAAGCTATCCGGTTATCTACTGCTATCATGACAGCTCGGATGACATATTCTGTGCCGAGACTTATGGATATAGTGACCTGATTGCAAAGGAGAAGCTCATCTGCGTATATCCCGAGTACCATCTGAAAGAACTGAAAGGGCTGGAGGATGATTTCCGGTATATCATGCATCAGTTAGAAGAAAACGGATATGCCGTTGACCGGGAACGGATCTACGTAACTGGTTTTGGCTATGGGGCATCGGCTTCGGCCAAACTGACAGTACGGTTAAAGGACAGGCTTGCAGGCACGGGCCTCGTATGTGGAGCACATATATTCAGAGGCAGTGAGCTCGCAGGAATTTTAAAGGAATCTGTGAAAGAGTCCTGTCCGAAACAGGCTCTTATCTGCATCGGAGGAAAGATGGACGGGAAAAATATCTGGCCTCTGGAAGAGGAAGCGTATATCACTACATTTAATCAATGGATGCTGAAATTTGCACAGGCAGAAAACTATCAGCAAATCAGCCTCGCCAGATCTCAGGATATCTTCCATAACTCTGAGGACAGAGTAAAGCGTGAATTTGGTCTGGATTTTGATCATACGTGGATGGATTATATGGAGGGAACCTACTGGTACTGCGGACAGTATGAAAATGTATCGAAGATGCCTGTGGCCAGATTTATCAGTGTAGAGGGACTTCCCCATATACATTGTAAAAATGTGGCTGTACAGGTATGGGAATATTTGAAACGATTCCGAAGAGACCCCGCTTTTGGGACATTGGAATACATACAGGAAAAAGAGACACAACAGCCGTTTTGAAAGGAAAAGGAGGAGCTGCCATAAAACAGCTCCTTCTTTTTATTTGGCTGTAAATGCCGGTAAAGCAGTATTTAAATTGCTCCGGCCCTTTTCCAATACTTCCTAAGCTCCTCATATGCCGAGTAAGTAGTATCGGTATTTTCATAATTAAAAACAGCCGTTTTTTCCGCATCCTTTATCAGAATACAGGAGCCAGCTCTGGATGAGGCATAGGCCTGATATGTGCCAAGAAGGTCACTGCACCACAGACCGTACATGTTACCGCCGTTTGATATACTGCCGTCCAGACATTTTCCGTAATCAGGTTCTTCTACGAATGAGATTTCCTGTACATTCTTCAGAAGAAATGTGGCGGAGTCAGATTCCCCACCGGAAAATGTGACGGAAAGGTCATTTTCTGAGAACTGCATGGAGGCAACGGGCTGGGAATAAAAGAAATAATATACGCTAATCAGTACAAGGACCGCCAGCAGAAAAAGGGTGTTGCGTTTTTTAAAATCTCCATGAAACATAAAATCTCCTCCTAAAAGTTTTCTCTTCTTATTTGATTATAAATGTATATGAAGGAGAGAGCCCCTTATATTTTGCATTACAGAGACTGAAATGTGCATCATACAAACTTTTATTTCCTGTTTACAATATAAAGAAAGAAGGGCTGTATTTACAGTTCTGCGGAAGGATGCAAGGAGGTAAAAATAAGGATGACAGAGAAAATCAATCTGGCAGGGAACCCGTTCTACTTAACGGGAGAGCAAATCAAGTGGGTAGAAGATGCTTATCAGAAACTTACTGTGAAACAAAAGATAGGACAATTGTTTTGTGTTATGGGGCAGGATTACAGTATTGAGGAGTTGACGAATATGGCTGCAGAGCAGGGAGTAGGAGCCGTGCTCTACCGTCCGGCCCCGTCAGGGGAAATCCGGGAGAACTATGCAAGGCTCGATGAGGCAGCCCCGGTACCGTTACTGAAAGCAGCCAACCTGGAAGAGGGTGGTGCGGGAGGAACTGCGGAGGGAACACTGTTCGGATGGCCGATGATGGTCGCAGCGACAGATGATTTGTCGATGGCGGAGAAATTTGCACAGGTCTGTGCGGCAGAGGGGCGGGAAACCGGTATAAACTGGACCTTCTCTCCGGTTTCGGACCTGGATCTGAATTTCATGAATCCCATTACGAATGTCAGGTCCTATGGAAGCAGCCTAAAGCGCGTCATGGCGTTTACCGAGGTTTACATGAAGACAGTACAGGAATGCGGCGTGGCGGCATGTGCAAAACATTTTCCCGGGGACGGTGTCGATTTCAGAGATCATCATCTGCACCCTACTTATAATAGTCTTTCATCAGAAGAGTGGTATGCATCCTATGGAAGAATCTACCAAAACATGATAGACAAGGGACTTCTCAGTATCATGGCGGGCCATATTGTACAGCCGAATGTGGCAATGAAAAAAAATCCGGATCTTACCATCGGGCAGTGCCTGCCGGCATCACAGAGCAGGGAACTGCTGACGGGAGTTTTAAGGGAAGAGTTCCACTTTAATGGGGTGATAACAACCGATGCTACAATTATGGGCGGTTATTGTATGACGATGCCCCGGCGGGAAGCTATCGTGGCTTCCGTTATGGCGGGCAGTGATATGCTTGTTTTTAACACGGATTTTCAGGAGGATTATCAGTATATGATGGATGCTTTAGAAAGTGGTGCATTGACAGAAGAAAGACTGAATGAGGCCGTTCTGCGTGTTCTTGCATTAAAAGCAGCTGTGTGTCAAAAGGTATTTGTTCAGCCCGAGACAGATGCCCGCGGATGGCACAGAGAGTGTGCAGATAAGGCGGTGACACTGGTAAAGGATATCCAGCACATTCTGCCGGTGACAACAGATAAATACTCCGTAATTCGGCTGATTGTAATCGGAAGGGATGATATACGGGGAAAAAGTATGACTGCGACAGCCGTTTCCTATCTTGAACAGGAAGGCTTCAGGGTGGAGGTATACGAACCTCTCAGGGATGACCTCCACGGCAGTAAAGGTCTTCCCGGAGACAGGCTGACACTGTATCTGGCGAACATGGAAACGGCGAGCAACCAGACAACGGTACGTATCGGGTGGTGTCCGAAGCATGCCCTCGAAATACCGCGCTTTGTTATGGAGGAGGATGCAATTTTTGTATCCTTTGCAAATCCTTACCATTTGCAGGATATCCCAAGAATCCGTACATATATCAATGTCTATACGGCAACCGAAGATAGCATTTATGCAGTACTCGATAAAATTATGGGAAAAAGTGAATTCAAAGGCGTGAGTCCGGTAGATGCATTCTGCGGGCTTACGGATACGAGATTATAACAGTACAAATACCAAAAGGAGGGAACGAAATTGCAGCCTGAAGAAGTAAAAGTAAGCTGGCTGGATGTCAGGATAGCGGTGGCAGTTATGCTCTGCAGCCTGACTGCGGCAATGCTAAATCATTTTGGAATCAAATTTACGTTTGGAGAGATGAAACTGGAGGTGATACAGAAAATGACAGCATGTATAGCATGCCTGCTGTGCTGCCAGGATAATACGAAGATCAGCCTGAAGGCAGGAATAAACCGTTTGATCATTACGGCGCTGGGCGGGATTGTCGGTATCGCTGTCATCCTTATTGATGGTGCACTGGGAAATGAGTGGGGGCTTTCTGTCATGGTCGGGGTGGGGGTTTTGCTGACCCTGTTCCTGTGTAAAGCAGCCAAAGTACCTTATATCAATGCGAGGATTGGCGGGGTCACTTTCGTACTGGTATCCTGCACCCTGTCCGGAAATGCCAGGATATGCTATGCAGTGTTCAGGCTCATTTCAACATGTTACGGCGTACTGGTTGTCATGCTCGTGACATGGGTATTCAGTAAGGCAGTAAGAGAAAAGCCGGATAAGTGTCAGGGGGAAGTTCTGAAAGCATGAAAACGCAGTCTAATATTGAGAAAAGGGATCTGACAAGCGGGAGTGTGTTTCATACACTGATCGTATTTTCACTTCCTTTTATGCTCTCTACATTACTTCAGACATTGTACAGTATGGTGGACATGATGGCGGTCGGAAATTTTGTCGGGAAGGAAGGTTTGTCTGCCGTAGCGACGGGCGGACAGCTTATGGAGCTTATCACCGTATTCTGTGTCGGGTTTTCTACAGCGGGACAGATTATCATCTCCCAGCATATGGGGGCGCATCAGGAAGCAAAAGTCTGCAGGATCAGCGGTACTCTATGTACAATACTGGCAGGACTGGCTCTCTTCTTAACGGCAGTGGGTATTCTGGGGGCAGATGTATTTCTGAAAATTTTGAATATACCGCCGGAAGCGGAGGGCCTTGCACATACATATGTTACCATCTGCAGTCTGGGAATTTTGTTTACAGGATTCTACAATATGATTGCGGCAGTGTTCCGGGGGATGGGGGACAGCAGACATCCGCTGCTCTTTATCGCCATTGCATCTGTTATTAATATTGTACTGGATCTGTTCTTCATCGGGGTTCTGAAGTGGCAGGTGGCGGGCGCCGCTGCCGCAACGGTGATTGGACAGGCATCCTCTGTAATATGTTCTGTCATTTTTTTGTACCGGCATCAGAAAGAATTTTATTTTTCTTTCCAGCTTCAGAATTTCAAACCAGACAGGCAAATGGCAAAGATGCTGCTGAGTCTGGGCATCCCTCTTGGTTTACAGTCCAGTGCAGTACAGATTTCATTTCTGTTTGTTAATAGTATGATTAACGGGCTCGGCGTATCTGTGTCTGCTGTATTCGGGGCAGGGCAGAAATTGAGGAATATACCGGGCATCATGACGCAGGCAATCGGGCTTGGGGCCACCGCGATGATCGGGCAGAGCTTTGGTGCGGGGTTAACAGATCGGGTGTCAAAAATCTATAAGAGTGGCTGCATGGTAAATGCAGCGATCGGAACCGTGATAACCGTTGTATTCTTTCTTTTTCCGGAGGCATCCTTCCGTCTGTTTACTACGGATAAGGGAGTGCTTGAATATGCACCCGTATTTATGTTTACCCTGTTGATTGAAATACCTGCCAAGATCTTCATGCCGAGCGGGAGCGCCCTGATAAGCGGCGTAGGAAATACAAGGCTGTCTATGACGCTGGCATTGTGTGATGCATTTGCCGGAAGAATATTCCTGACCTGGCTGTTTGGAAATAAGCTGGGACTCGGTGCCTTTGGATGCTTCTTAGGATACACGCTGGCTACTTATGTGACTGCTGTCCCGCAGGTGGTTTATTATCTGGCCGGAACATGGAAAGGGCGGAAGCGCCTCATTGCAGAATCGTAGAAAGGAGAGCAGTATATGCGAGTTGGTGCGGGGAAAGCGAGAATAATTTTAAAAGAGGAATTCATGGAGCCGGAGGAATTTGGAAGCATTCATCTCCCGCTTCATGCCCGGGCACTTTTCATCGAAAGTGTGAACTGCGTACTGATCGTCTCACTGGAATTGACATCGCTGCCGGATACAGAAGCCAATGAGATGAAACGGGAGATTGCCGGATATACCGGGCTGGGGGAAGAACAGATATGGATATGCACGACGCATACCTTTTCCGCGCCACATCTTGGGATAGTCCGTGATGGAAAAAAGGAAGATAGAGTGTCCGTGGAATACGGATATCTGGAAGCTGTGAAAACAGCCGTATCAGAGGCAGTCCGGATGGCAGCGGACAGTCTGGAGGACGCAGGTTTGCAAATCGGAACGGGGTACTGTGATATCAATACCGGAAGAGATGTCGAACTTCCGGACGGATGGTGGATCGGGAAAGGGGATGGGCTGACTGACCATGAGGTTACTGTTCTTCGTTTCCTCGGCCGGCATGGCAGGACAATTGCCATACTCTACCACTATGCCGTGCAGTCTTCTGTCCTGGACGGAATGCGTTTGAGTTCAGGAATGAAAGTCGTTTCACCGGACATTACAGGAATCGCCGGCAATACTATTGAAAAATATTATGAGGAAGACGGTGCATATGCCCTGTTCCTTGTCGGGGCGGCAGGGGATCAGGCACCGGTTGAAAAGGCAGTTGCTGAAACATATAAAAATGGAAACAAGGTTATAACGGATGCGGGGGAACAAGCAATTTCTGTCTGCGAGAAGCTGGGGAGGAAGCTGGGACGCACTGTGATTGAAATATCACAGCATACGCAGTGTGTGCGCGGAAACGGTAAAATTTCACTGGGAAAGATTTCGTTCAGAGTTCGCGGCAAGAAAATGGAAGCCAATGTGAAACACCTTTATCCGGCCAGAGATTACGTCTATGTACCGGACCAGGAGCGGGAAGTTTGTGTGGAGGCCTTATGCCTCGGGAATCTCGCAGTTATAGGAGTAAAGCCCGAACTGAACTGTATTACAGCCATTGGGATTAAGGAACGGTCGCCCTTCCCTTATACAATCATTGCCACTATGGTCAATGGTTCTGCAAAATATATGGCAGATAAAAAATCGTATGAGCGCTGTACATATGAAGCAATGAATTCGCCGTTCTATGCAGGAGCAGCCGAAATCCTGGCCGAAAAAGCAACCCTTCTGCTGGAACAGATGCAGGCAGAAAATTCATTTTTAAATCATACAGGAGATAAAAAATAGATGAAAGCATTTATATTTGATTTAGACGGTGTGCTGGTATTTACGGACCGGTTCCACTATCAGGCATGGAAAACGATTGCAGACCGTATGGGGATTTCCTTTGACGAGTCGGTGAATGACCGTCTTCGGGGAATAAGCAGGGCGGAGAGTCTGGAGATTATTCTGGAAAAGTATGACAAAGCATTGCTGTCAGATTCTGAGAAAAGGGACCTGCTAGAAGAGAAGAACCAAATCTACAGAAAATATCTCTCTGGAATGACACCCGAGCATGTTTCACCGGAGGTCAGGGAAACGCTGCTGAGTCTGCGTGAGGCAGGGTTTAAACTGGCAGTGGGCTCATCCAGCAAGAATGCCATTTTTATTCTTGAACAGACAGGATTGATGGATATATTCGATGCAATAGCAGATGGGAACCATATTACCCGTTCCAAACCGGATCCGGAGGTGTTCCTGAAGGCGGCTGAATATCTGGGGGTCGAACCGGCAGACTGCATGGTCGTGGAGGATGCATATGCAGGGATTGAGGCAGCCAGAGCGGCCGGAATGAAAACAGCCGGAATCGGAACCGCTTCAGGAGATGAACGGGCAGACTATAAAATACAGTCATTCCGGGAGCTGTTAAAAATCGCCGGAATATAAGAAAAGACAGAGAATGCTTTATTCCCGCGGGCGTCTGGGCTCCTATAGAATAAGGTTTTCTCTGTCTTTCATTCATTGATTATAAAAAATACCAGCTATTGTGCGTAAATCTTTACAAGTTCTACAGTGATATCCGCTGCCAGATCCATTCCCTCGGCAGTGATATGCTCATAAGGCCCATGATAACCATGTCCGCCTGTTCCCAGATTCGGGCACGGCAGGCCCTTAAAGCTTAACTGTGCCCCGTCTGTGCCTCCGCGGATTGGAAGTACGAGCGGTGTGACTCCGGCATTCTCACATGCTTTTTTTGCATTCTCGATGAGGTGCCTGCAGCCATCGATAACTTCTGACATATTGCGGTACTGCTGTGTAATCGTCAGTTTTGCCGTTCCTGCGCCCCACTTCTCATTGATGAGTTTCTCGATGTGGCGGAGTGTCTCCTGACGTACTTCGAATACCGCTGGGTCATGGTCGCGGACAATGTAATTCAATTCGGCATGTCCAACTTCACCGGACATGCTGACCAGATGATAGAATCCCTCGTAATCTTCCGTGCCGCGCGGAGTGTCCCCTGACGGAAGCATGGAGTTGATCTCCATAGCTACCAGGCTGGCATTGACCATCGTATCCTTGCTGGAACCGGGATGCACGTTGACACCTTCAATTTCGAAAACCGCCTTGCATGCATTAAAATTCTCAAACTGGATCTCTCCCTCGGTATCTCCGTCCAGAGTATAACCGAATTCTGCACCGAATTCCTCGACGTTAAAATGTGCTGCCCCGGTACCGATCTCTTCATCAGGTGTGAACGCAATGGACAACGGCCCGTGCGGGATGTTCTCCGCATTCAGACGCTCGATCATGGTCATAATCTCTGCAATGCCGGCTTTGTCATCGGCTCCCAGAATGGTCGTCCCGTCACTTGTGATCAGGGTGCGTCCCTTTAAGTCAGGCAGATGTTTAAATGTTTCTGTGCTGATGGTACGTCCGCTTGTCCCCAGAACAAAGTCTTTTCCATCATAATTTTCTGTAACGACCGGGATGATATCATGGTCACAGAAATCGGAAACTGTGTCCATGTGGGCGATAAAGCCCAGCTTTGTCTTGTCCTCATATCCGGGAGTTGCAGGGATGTGGCCGTATACATAACACTGCTCATCCACTCTTGCGTCAGACACCCCAAGGTCCTTTAACTCCTGTACAAGCACATGTGCCAGGTCAAACTGGCAGGCAGAAGATGGAACAGTCTCGCTGCTCTCATCACTTGGTGTACGCACAGTGACGTACTTCAAAAGTCTTTCATAAGCTCTCATAATGACATTCTCCTTTTTTTATGACATTTCCTGCTGAATATTATACCATAAATACTAAACTCGTGAAATACCTCGTTAAGTATTTTGGTGAAAGCCTGCTGACAGGATCAGTTCTATACATTTTATACATTATTTGATACAATGTTATACAAAAGAAACAGCAAGGAGAATCTTTTATGAGTACAATCGGGTATATCAATGTTGCTTTGGAGTTTTTTGGCGGCCTGCTTTCCCTTATTTTTATACTCTGCCTCTGTATGTCCAACCATACAAAGGAGAAGCTGGGCCGGCTGTATATACGGGTTCTTGCTGTAAATACCATAGTATTATTCTGCGATGCCGCTGCATGGCTTTTTAAAGGCAGATCCGGTACCTTCTGTTTCTGGGCCGTGCGGACTGCGAATTTTTGCGTATATGTTTTTGGGTATGTGCTTCTGGCCGTGTTTACGGATTATCTGACCGGTTTTATTGCTTCCAGAGGGGCAAAGATTACGAGGACCCCACTGCGGATTATGTGGTGTTTTACGTCTCTGGCCATTTGTCTTGTCATTGTTTCCCAGTTTACACATATGTATTACTTCATAGACAATGGGAATATTTACCACCGGCAGGAATGGTTCTGGGTATCCCAGATGTTTGGAGTCATCTGCATGCTGCTGAACAGTACCCTCCTGATCCGCTACAGGAAATGGATGACGGGCCGGGAACTGGGCGCTCTGGGGGCATACATCACCATGCCGGTTATTGCCCTTGTGATCCAGATGTTTATTTACGGGGTTGCCGTCCTGTATTTGGCCACGACACTTTCTGCACTATGTATTTATATCAGCATACAGGTGGAGCAGTCACATAAACTTGAGCAGGAGGAGCTTGAACTAGAAAAAAAACGCACCGCGATTATGCTCTCGCAGATCCAGCCTCATTTTTTATATAATTCCCTCTCTGTTGTGAAAGGCCTGTGCCAGACAGATCCCGGGCAGGCAGAGCTGGCGGTAGACCACTTCTCGGACTTCCTGCGGGGGAATATGGACTCTTTAACCAATCCGGATCTGATTCCTTTCGAACAGGAGCTTTTGCATACGCAGCATTATCTGGAACTGGAGCAGATGCGTTTCGGCGAACGGGTTAAGGTAGTCTACGATACACCTGCCCTTCAGTTTATGGTTCCGCCCCTTACGCTGCAGCCTATCGTAGAAAATGCCGTCCGGCATGGCATCACGAAGTGTGAGGACGGGGGGACGGTTATAATTGCTACCGAAGAAACACCATCCGCCTATAGAATTATTGTAACAGACAATGGGGCTGGTTATAATACGGCCAAACCTGTAAAAGACAACGCACGTCACATCGGTACGTCCAATGTCAGGAAAAGGCTGCAGTCGCAGTGCGGCGGTGAACTCACGATTCAGAGCGCAGTGGGGCAGGGAACAACGGCAGTCATAACAATCCCGAAGGAGGAAAATCTATGATATTTATTGCTGTAGATGATGAACCAATCGTCCTGAGTGTCCTGACCCGGGTTCTGGCCGAGGCTGAGCCGTCCAGTGACATACACAGCTTCGGCAGTGCACGAAAAGTCCTGGCAGCTCTGGAAGGCGGCCTTCGGCCGGATGTGGCTTTCCTGGACATTGAGATGTTCGGAATGAACGGCCTTGAGCTGGCGAAACATATCCGTGAGGTTTCCAACAAAACTAATATCGTATTTGTGACCGGATATCCCCAGTACGCACTGGAGGCTTACCGGCTCCATGCAAGGGGGTATTTGCTGAAACCGGTATCCGTCAAAAAGGTCCGCGCGGAGCTGGAAGAGTTAAAAAGCCCCCCACTGCAGGATTATGGACGCATCCATGTACAGACTTTCGGCAATTTTGAAATATTTGCAGACGGTAAGCCGCTCCATTTTAAACATTCAAAAACGAAAGAGCTCCTTGCATTCCTGATCGACCGCCGCGGCTCTGCCGTGAACACAAGTGAACTTTGTGCGGTGTTATGGGAACAAAAGCCGGACAGCCGATCTGTCAGGAGCCATCTGCGGACATTGATAGCCGATTTAAACCACACGCTGTCGGATGCCGGAGCGGAAGAAATTCTGATCAAAAAACGAAACAGCTTTTCCATTGACTGTCAGCAGCTTGACTGTGACCTGTATGATTTCCTGCGCCGGGAGACTTATGCGGTCAATTCTTACAATGGGGAATATATGTCGCAGTACAGCTGGGCGGAAATGACACTGGCCACTTTGGAACAGCGGGAGTAGGTCTTCTGCCTGCTTTCCCTTCTTTTGCGCTTCTTTTGCGCTCTCTCTGCTATAATGGTCCCAAAATTCGCGGAGGGGGAATCGAATTTATGAAGTCAATTCAGACAAAATTTATTATTTTAATATTAGGCTGTGTCCTGAGTTCATCATTTGTCATCGGAGGTGCGGGGATTCTCAGTTCCAAGAAAGTAGCAGATGAAGATTCTGCACGTATTATGAATCTCCAGTGTGAGAATAATGCAGAGGACATCAATGGCCTGCTTTCGCTGATTGAACAATCCGTTAATACGCTTGCCGTCTATGCCAGCGAAGAACTGACGGATGTGGAACGGCTCAAGACAGATCCTGCTTATGTCAGTGAGTATACTAAAAATATCCGGTCTGTCGCCGTAAATGCAGCCAATAATACTGAGGGAGCCCTTGCCGTTTATGTCCGGTACAACCCAGAATTTACGGAGCCTACATCGGGACTTTTCTGGAGCAGGACTGCTCTGGATAATACCTTTCAGCAGCTGACACCTACAGATTTTTCCCGCTACAGCCCGGATGATGTGGAACATGTAGGCTGGTATTACATCCCGGTAAAGAGCGGGAAAGCAACCTGGCTGGAGCCCTATGAAAATAAGAATATCAATGTTGAGATGATCTCCTATGTTGTCCCGCTCTATGCAGATAATACAACAATCGGTGTCGTGGGTATGGATATTGATTTCAACGTTATTAAAGAAATTATCGCATCGACCAAGGTCTACCAGTCAGGATATGCATTTCTGACTGATGAGGATGCAAACATCATGTATCATAAAGAACTGGAAAAAGGAACGGCCATGTCCGGTCTGGAAACCACTCTTCAGCCGGTGGCAGAGGAACTGAAAAACGGCGGCGGAATTAATCACTTGTTTCCTTATTCATGGAGATCTGAAAAGAAGGAGATGACCTTTGCTACTCTGATTAATGGAATGAGACTTGCAATTACTGCCCCTGCCTCTGAGATCAATGCAACTAAAAATACTTTGATTTTGCAGATGAGTATTGCATCGGTGGTAATTGCACTATTGGCGGTCCTGCTGACAATTTATATGACACGCCGCCTGATCAAGCCGCTCCGTGAACTTAATACGGCGGCACAGAAGATTGCGGGAGGAGACCTCTCCGTTTCCCTGTCTTACCAGACAAAAGACGAAGTCGGCACACTGGCAGACAGCTTCCAGCAGACAGTCAACCATCTTAGGAAATACATTGATTACATTAACGGTCTGGCCTATCGCGACGGCCTTACCGGGGTTAAGAATAAAACGGCTTATCAGGAAGCAGTGGCCCTTCTGGAAGAGAAATCCCGGACAGGAAAGCCAGAGTTTGCAATGGTTGTCCTCGATATCAATAACCTGAAGACGGTTAATGATACCTATGGCCATGACTTTGGAGATATGGTTATCATCGAGGCATGTAAGGTCATTTGCAAGGTCTTTAAGCGCAGTCCTGTCTACCGCACCGGCGGGGATGAATTTGTGGTTATTCTGGAGAACGGTGATTACGACCACTATGAAGAACTTCTTGACCGGTTCCAGATGGCACTGGATGAGTTTAATGAATATGCAAGACACGACGGCAAACTGTCTATTGCACGCGGCATTGCCGTATATGATGAATACATTGACCTGTCCGTTGATAATGTATTCAAACGGGCGGATGAAGCCATGTACCAGAATAAAATGATGATGAAAAGGATGCAGAAGGAAGAGGCCGAGGCCGGTCTCGAATCCGCGCAGGAATCCGGGGCGCCGGATCCATACTGATATACATGAAAACTGTTTAAGGCCGGAACACGAAAACGGTCCGGCCTTAAGTATAAATATATTTTGTTTTATTATGAACACTGCTGCCCTCAATAAGCCGTGTCTTATAATAAACTCTCATGATCTCTTCGTTCTCATCTTCAATATGTCTCAGCAGGTGCTTCACTGCAGCCAGATGCCTTTTCGTATGTGTCCCTTTCACAAGTGTCAGCTCCATGCCCAGGAGGCTGACCGGGGGCAGGGCATCAAAGCCGAGCAGTGAGATGTCTCTTGGAATACGAATATGACGCTCTAAAAGAGCCTTACTCACGCCTAATGATACGACCGAGCTTTCCAGAACAAAGGCGGTTGTCTGCTTTAGCCCCTCGTCCAGATGATGGCACATCGATTCATATACTGTGTCTACATCACTTCCCAGATGCCAGATCCGGCTGCTCGCATCCCCGCATTCCCGCTTTGCCATTTCCAGTACAAATGCCTCTCTTCTTTCGATAAAATTAAAAATATCTATATTCTCGGCAAGATAGATGATGTGGCTGTGTCCTTTGTCTACCAGATAATCCACCGCCCGGCCGATTCCTTCTCTGTTATCTATGAGAAAGCTGTCAATGCCTTCTTCGTAAAACAGATTATCTCCGGTGACAATCGGTATATTTAATTTTAGGAACGGGTAAATGTCACTGTGGCGCATTTCCGCAGCCATAATATAGATCCCCTTCACGTCCAGCCTGCGGCATTCCAGGAGCAGTTCATCCAGACTCTGTGCCTGTTCCAGAAATACCCTGTGGTAAAACTGGTAACCGCTGTTCTGGACGGTCCGTTTGATTTCAAGCAGGACAGGGTGGTTCTCATCACTGCGGTTCATGATAATGCCGTTCTTGATATAATTTATCATCATAACAGCGCCTTTCGGAGACTTTTCCGTCAGGCGTGTCTCTTTTAAGAAAGTTTCTTCTTTTTCCCGTATATATTCGAGTATCCGTTTTTTCGTCTCTGCATTCACTCCCGGACGGTTGTTTAATGCAAGAGAGACGGTCGCCGGGGATACACCGAGCTCCTCTGCAATTTCCTTTGATTTTATACGCATATACCTGCCCCCATTTACGTGCATAGTAACCTGTTGCTTTGTATTATATCCTCCCTTGTATTGAAAAACAATATGCAATGCAAACAGTACACACTAGCATTCATTTAAAGAAAATTTAAAAACATGTTATTTTTGTATAAATTTTTTTAGCCACGGCCCCGGAATTTATTTTCTAATTCTCGAAAACATAGAAAAAAGCAAAGGGGATTGAGGGTAAAAAGAAAAAATGATAAGGTGGATTCAGATAAAGAGAGCGCGCTTTAGTATCGAATGTAAGAAAAGTGGAAAGATAGCGGAGGTAAAATCATGGCTAAGAAGAATTACGATACTCTGTCAAAAGACATCGTGAAATATGTAGGGGGAACGAAAAATATCATTTCCCTCGTCCATTGCGCAACCAGACTGCGGTTCAAGGTGAAGGATCATGACTGTGTCGATAAAGAAAATTTAAGTCAGCTGGAAGGTGTGATTACAGTGCTGGACAGCGGCGGGCAGATACAGGTGGTAATTGGAAACCATGTTTCAGACGTTTACGAGGCAGTTTTCAAAAATACAGATTTAAAACAGGCAAATCAGGAGGCTCAGCCGGAAGAGGGAACTAAGAAGAATCTGTTAAATACTTTTATGGATACGATATCCGGGATCTTTGCACCGGTACTGGGCGCAATGAGCGGCGCAGGTATGCTAAAGGCGCTGCTGATTCTCTGCACGACATTTGGATGGCTCACGGCGGATATGGGGACCTACCGCATTCTTTATGCGGCGGCAGATGGTGTATTTACATTCATACCGGTATTTCTGGCTTTTACAGCGGCTAAAAAATTCAAGGCGAATGAATTTGTTGCGGTTGGTATTGCGGCGGCCCTTGTGTATCCTGACCTGACGGCGGCGTATTCAGCAGGAGAAGCACTGACATTCCTAAAGATTCCGGTTGTCCTTGTCAGCTATACATCTTCTGTTATTCCGATTATTATTGCAGTGTATGCCCTGAGTAAGCTGGAAAAGGTACTGAAGAAAATCGTACCGGCTGTTTGTAAGACGTTCCTGACACCACTTGTCAGTCTGGCTGTCATGGTCCCGGCGACGTATCTGCTCATCGGGCCGATTGCGGATACAGCAGGAAAATTACTCGCATCCGGCTACACAGGACTTGTGGCCCTGAACCCGGTTATTGCGGGAGGCTTACTCGGCCTGATCTGGCCGGCGGCAGTTATGTTCGGTGTACACTGGGGATTTGTGCCGATTGTTATGAATAACATTGCGGAATATGGAAGAGATACCTTATTTACGATTACGGGACCAAATAACATGGCTCAGGCAGGTGCAACATTAGGTGTATTCTTAAAGACAAAGGATAAAGCAGTGAAGGAAATTGCGGGACCGGCGGCTCTTTCAGCGGTTCTGGCGGGAATCACAGAACCCGCAATATATGGTGTTACCCTGCGCTTTAAGAGACCATTTTTCATCGGTGCGGTGTTCTCCGGCATAGCGGGCGCAATCGTAGCGGCAGCCGGCACAGGTGCCCCTACGCTGCTTGGGACGAGTATCCTGACATTGCCGGGGTATATCGGAGTCGGATTCGTTGGATTTCTGATTGCCTGTGCAATCGCTTACTTCGGATCAGCAATCGTGACCTATTTCTTTGGATACAGTGATAACATGCTTCCAAAACCAAAACAGGATGCAGCTTCTTCTGAATCGGTTACCAGAGAAGAAAAGGCAGGTGCAGTTAAGGGGAAAATTACGGATGCCGAGATTGCGGCTCCCGTCAGCGGGAAAGTCATTTTGCTGTCAGACGTGAAGGATGAAGCATTTTCCGGAGGTGCTTTAGGACAGGGGATTGCGGTCATCCCGGAGGATGGAAAAGTTTGTGCCCCCTGTGACGGCATCGTCAGTGTAATGTATCCCACAGGTCATGCCATCGGTATTACTTCGGATACCGGGGCAGAGATTCTGATTCACATCGGAATGGATACGGTAACACTGGACGGAAAGGGATTTGATATAAAAGTTAAGGAAGGACAGAGGGTCCGGATGGGTGAACTTCTGGTGGTGGCCGATTTAGCTCAGATTAAAGAGGCAGGACTCGACATTACGACACCGGTAATTATAGCAAATACAGAAGAATATCTGGAAGTCAGGCCATTTAAACAGGAAAGTGTCAGGCAGGGGGAACGTCTGCTGGCATGTATTGGGAAATAGCGCGGAAGAAGAGGAGTATCAGATGAGCAGATTAGAAGTGGATCAGAATCAAAGTAATTTTGTTCTGGACGGGAAACCGTTCTTTTACCTTGGAGATACGGTATGGAGCGCTTTTACGAACATCACGACGGAAGAATGGGAGTACTATCTGAAGAAACGGAAGGAACAGGGATTTACTGTGCTCCAGATCAATACAATGCCCCAGTGGGACCGCTGTGCATCGAATCAGAAGTTGTACCCGTTTGCGACAAAGGATGGATATACGTTTGATTTTACAAGGTGGGATGAACGGTATTATGAAAATGCCCGCAAGATGTGCCGGATGGCGGTGGAAAAGGGATTTCAGCTTGCACTGGTAGTTCTTTGGCTCAACCATGTTCCGGGAACATGGGGGAGCCGGATGATAGATGATAATGTGATGCCCAGGGAAATGATAAGGCCGTACACGGAGAAAATAGTGGAGGAATTCGACGAGTTCCATCCGGTCTATGTGATCAGCGGGGATACAGATTTCGACACACCGCAGGCTGTGGAATATTATAATATAGCTTTGGAAACTGTGTGTGAAAAAAGCCCACTGTCTCTTAAGACGATGCATATCAAACGTGGATATGACCTGATTCCGGAAGAATTTCTGGACCGGATTGATTTTTATATGTTTCAGTCCGGACACAACAAAGAGGGACAGGACATGGCATATAAGCTGCCTGAGAGTTTCCGGGAAAAGTATCCGGAGAAACCGATGATCAATGCAGAACCATGTTATGAACAGATGGGATACAGCAGGAAGGCCTATGGCAGGTTTCAGCAGGAAGATGTGAGAAAAGCGGCATGGAGCAGCATCCTCTCAGGTGCATGTGCGGGGGTTACATACGGGGCGCATGGTGTCTGGAACTGGCAGAAAATCAATAAACCACAGAACCCGGTGCTTGGAGAGGGATTTGACGCACCATTCCCCTGGCAGGAGGCACTCCAGTTTCCGGGGGCATGGGATTACGGGCTGATCCGACGGATTCTTACTGATTTGAGAGTCAGGAAATTAGTCCCGGCAAATGAACTGCTGGAAAACGACACAGAAGAGATCCGAATGGCAGTATCCGGTGACGGCAGATATTTTATTTATCTGCCCTACAGCACAAGACTGTCCATCCGAAAAGAACTGCCAGACTGTACGGCCAGAGCAGTTGATCTTGAAAACGGAAGAAATGCAGATGTGGAAAGCAGTGTGGAAAACGGCAGGACAGTGCTGGGGATGCATCCGTTTCAGAAAGACGTGCTGCTGATTGTGGAAGAGATGCGTTAGGATGTATTAAAATAATTCATTAGACAGGGAGTGAAAGAGATGGGAATATTTCCAGATAATTTTCTATGGGGCGGCGCAGTGGCCGCAAATCA
The DNA here is from genome assembly GCF_003149245.1 of Faecalicatena orotica. Lineage (GTDB taxonomy): Bacteria > Bacillota > Clostridia > Lachnospirales > Lachnospiraceae > Faecalicatena_A > Faecalicatena_A orotica. The sequence continues at coordinate 231,751 of NZ_QGDL01000005.1, forward strand.
GTGTGAAGGAGCTTTCGATGAGGATGGAAAAGGCTTAAGCGTACAGGATGTGCTTCCTCATGGCATCAGGGGGGAACGTACTGCGGTGCCGACGGAAGATAACATGAAATTAAAAGGAATTGATTTTTACCACAGATATGAGGAAGATATCAGGCTGTTTGCGGAAATGGGATTTAAAGTATTCAGAACATCCATTGCGTGGAGCCGGATTTTTCCGAAAGGGGATGAAAGCGAACCGAATGAGAAGGGACTTGAATTTTATGACCGTTTGTTTGACGAATGCCATAAATACGGGATAGAACCACTTGTGACGATTTCTCATTATGAGACACCGCTCTATCTGGCGGAGCACTATAATGGCTGGGCGAACCGGAAACTGATCGGGTTCTTTGAGAATTATGTAAGGGTGATTTTCGAAAGGTATAAGGGCAAGGTAAAATACTGGCTGACCTTTAATGAAATCAACTCTATACTCCATGCACCTTTTATGAGCGGCGGGATTACGACTCCCCCGGCAGAACTCTCGGAACAGGAATTATATCAGGCGGCTCATCATGAACTGGTGGCAAGTGCACTGGCAGTGAAGATCGGGCATGAGGTGATGCCGGGGGCAGAGATCGGATGCATGATATTGAGTATGCCGGCTTATCCACTGACACCTGCCCCGGAAGATGTTTTAAGGGCGATGGAAGATGAGCATAAGAATTATTTCTTCGGGGACGTCCATGTAAGGGGAGAATATCCGGGATATATGAAGCGATATTTTAAGGAGCATGGGATTGAGATCCGGTTTGAGCCGGAGGACGGGGAAATCCTGAAGAATACGGTTGACTTTGTATCTTTCAGTTATTATATGAGCTGCTGTGCGGCTGCCGATGAGGATAAGCAGGCCCGTGGAACCGGAAATCTCTTGGGCGGCGTGCCTAACCCGACGCTTAAGGCAAGTGAATGGGGATGGCAGATCGACCCGAAAGGTCTGCGCTATGTGCTGAACCAGTACTGGGACCGTTACCAGAAACCGCTGTTTATTGTTGAAAACGGGCTCGGTGCGGTGGATGAACTTGTGGAGGATGAAAACGGGAATAAGACGGTGGAAGATGACTACCGGATTGAGTACCTGAGATCTCATTTGGAGCAGGTAAAAGAGGCTGTCAAAGACGGCGTTGAGCTGATGGGATATACCTCCTGGGGATGTATAGATGTTGTGAGTGCATCCACGGCGGAGCTGAAAAAACGTTACGGATATGTTTATGTGGACAGAAATGATGATGGAAGCGGGACATTAAACCGGTATAAGAAAAAATCATTCTACTGGTACAGAGACGTGATTAAGAATAATGGTGAAACACTTTAGGAAAACGGCGCCATACCCTGCGGGGCGGGCGCTGTTTTTGCGTTATTTATTTCCAGAAACTGTCACGATACTGTGATAATTCCCCGATTGCAGTGTGCAGTCCGCATCTGTATAATAAAGACATAAGCAGGAGGTTCATATGCAGAAAATATTGATTATAGAGGATGACAGAGAACTGAATAAGGGGATTTCTTATGCGCTGGGGAAGGCGGGGTACAGGACGGTATCTGCGTACTCTCTGGAACAGGCAGAATTTTCTTACAGAGAGGGGGAACCGGACCTGATCCTGTTGGATATCAACCTGCCGGATGGGGAGGGATTTGAGTTCTGCAGACAAGTGAAGAAAAATTCCTCAACACCGGTGATGTTTCTTACGGCAAGGGATCTGGAAAGGGATGCGCTTAAGGGCTATGATGCGGGGGCGGACGATTACGTGACAAAGCCGTTTTCCATCAATGTCCTGATGAAAAAGGTCGGTGTGATGCTGAAACGTACGGAGGGCAGCAGGCCCCAGATATATGATGACGGTTTTCTGAGAGTTGACTTTGATGCGGCAAAAGTAAGGGCAGGGGCGGCAGAATGTATTCTTACGCCGACAGAGTTCCGGATACTGAGGCTTTTTATCGAGAACAGGGGGCAGCTGCTGACATATTCTGTGCTGTTGGAACGGCTTTGGGACAGTCAGGGGCAGTTTGTCGACAAGCATACGCTGGCTGTGAACATGAACAGGCTGCGCGGGAAGATTGAGGACGGGCAGCATAAATATATTTCAAATGTATATGGGATGGGATATCAATGGCTGAAATAATAGCAGTACTCTGCCTGATTGCAGTGGCCGTAATGTGGCACAGGATAAGAATGTTGAAAAAAGATATATATTCATTTTCAGACAGGCTTGAGCAGTGTCTGGATGCGATGATTTCCGGACAGGATATCGAGAATTTTGGTGAGCTTAAGGATTCCCTTTGGGATAAGATCTATGAGAAGCTTCGCAAGCTGGATCATATGTGGCTGGGACAGAACCAGTATAACCAGGAGGAAAAGCGGCAGATCAAAGAGCTGATTTCCGACATTTCCCACCAGACGAAAACACCGATTGCGAATATTAAGATGTATCTGGAAATTCTGGAAAATGAAGAAGATGCCGCCCGGAGGACGGAATTTTTGGGGCACCTCAAGGGGCAGACGGAGAAGCTTGATTTTCTGCTCCAGAGTCTGGTGAAAATGTCCCGTCTGGAAACCGGAATCATCGAAATAAGCAAACAGGCAGCCAGAATATATGAGACACTGGGACGCTCGGCGGCGTCCATTGTGCCGAAAGCGGAGCAAAAAGGGATCAGCCTGTTTGCAGACTGCGATGAACGGCTGATGGCTGTCTATGATAAAAAATGGACAGAGGAAGCTGTTTTCAATATTCTGGATAATGCGGTGAAATATACACCGTCAGGCGGAAGTATTCATATTACGGTCAGTGTACAGGAATTTTTTACAAAGATCAGCATTAAGGACAGCGGGAAGGGAATCGCCCGGGAACGGCAGGCACAGATATTCGGAAGGTTTTACAGGGAGCCGGAGGTACATGATGAGGAAGGGATCGGTGTCGGGCTGTATCTGGCGCGAAAAATCATCACCCTGCAGAACGGGTACATCGAGGTGGTATCCGAACCCGGGAAGGGTGCGGATTTTCAAATATATCTTCCAAACGAAGCGATCAGCTGAAATTGTGCTACTATGCATGGCCAGAAGCCATGCATAGTAACGAAATTGTCACAGTTTTGTGAAAATATCTGATTGAGAACGGTTTGTGATTTTTCGGGACTATGCTTGCAGTATAAGGAGGGACACCAATATGAATGAAATTGTAAAGACACAGGCATTGAAGAAATATTACAAGCTCGGGGATAATACGGTGAAGGCTCTGGACGGGGTGGATTTTACGGTCAGAGAAGGAGAATTCGTAGCGATTGTCGGCAAATCCGGCAGCGGGAAAAGTACTCTGCTCCATATGATCGGGGGTCTTGACTACCCAACCGGCGGTAAGGTATATGTGGATGGGAAACAGCTGTATAAGCTGAATAAAGAACAGCTTGCAGTGTTCAGGAGGAGAAAGGTCGGTTTTGTGTTTCAGAGTTTTAACCTTGTGCCGGATTTGAATGTGTATGAAAATGTCGTCCTGCCGATTGAACTGGACGGCGGGCATATTGACCGGGATTTTGTGGACGAAATCTTAAGGATATTAAAACTGGAGGAAAAGAAGGAGGCTCTGCCCGGCACGCTTTCGGGCGGCCAGCAGCAGAGGGCGGCAATCGCAAGGGCACTGGCGAATAAACCGGCAATACTGCTGGCGGATGAGCCCACAGGGAATCTGGACACCGGAAGCAGCCATGACGTCATGGGACTTTTGAAAATGGCGGCAAAGCGGTATCACCAGACGGTCGTTTTGATTACCCATGATGCAGACATTGCACAGCTAGCGGACCGGATCGTACAGATTGAGGACGGACGGATCGTGAAGGGAAGTGACGTTTATGCTGGAGAATAATAATAGCAGGATTGTTACAAGAATGGCTGTGCGTTCTATCAAAAGCGGCAGGCAGAAAAATCTGATTATGGCCGCGGCAATCACACTGTCGACCTTTATGCTGTTCTGCATTTTAACGGTGGGAAGTACTTATTTCAAGATGCAGCGGCTTCAGAATATCCGTATGAACGGGGCAGATTATGACGCATTTATTTATGGCGGTTTTACAGAGGAACAGAAAGAAATCTGTGAGAAAAATCCTTATATTCAGACTGTCGGCGTACAGGGGATGGCGGGATGGACCGTAAGTACGGATACTGACGACACGCTCAATACAGTGATGCTGTGGTCTGACGGGGCACAGTGGGATGTATTGTCGAAACCTGCGGTTATCTGGCAGAAAGGAGAATACCCGCTAAAGGAGAATGAAGTGATGGCGACGGCTGCGGCATTAAAAGACTGCGGACTTGAGGATGCCGGGGTGGGGGATACGTTTACCTTAACTTACGGAGACAAACAGGGCGAGCATACGGCGGAATTTACGATTTCGGGGCTTCTGAAGACTTATAAAAATGAAAAGATATTCTATGTTTCGAAGCCATTTCTGGATAAGTCCGGTTTCTCTCTGGACGATTACGGGAGAGGCTTCCTCTATATGAAGTTTAAGTATCCGGTTGTGCCGGAGCGTGTTTTCCGGGAACTGGAGAACAGCCTGAATCTGGGGGAGCAGCAGTATCTGCTGATAGAGCCGGCTGCACAGAGTTCGGTGCAGATACTGGCCGGGCTCGCAGGTCTGGTATTGATTACTTGTTTCAGTGCCTATCTCCTGATCTATAATATCCTTTATATCTCTGTTTCCAGCAATGTCAGACATTACGGGCTGCTGCAGACAGTAGGCATGACTGGCAGGCAGATATACCAGATGGTCCTGAGACAGATGTTCATGGTGGGGGCATGCGGTATTGCCGGAGGAATCCTGCTCGGAATGCTGACGTCTTTTCTCCTGATACCAGAAGCGGTGAAAGTCCTTGGCATCCAGAAGGAAGAGATTTCGATTGCATTTCATCCCGCGGTCTTTCTCCTGAGCATACTGATAGCCGGGGGCACGATCTATCTTGGAAGCAGAAAACCTGCGAAAAAGGCAACAGAAGTTTCCCCAGTGGAGGCATTGGGGTATCGCGGGGATTTCGGGAAACGCAATTCACATGGAACAAGGAAAGGAAGGCTGGTCTGGCGGCTTGCATGGGATCAGGTTACCAAGGATAAGAAAAAGACGATGATCGTCCTCCTCTCACTGGCTGCAAGCCTGTCAGTGTTCCTTTGCCTGACAACACTAATAGAAAGCCAGGGGCCGCGTACAATCGTTTCTAATTATATGGATGCGGATATGGTCCTCATTAATGATACTATCAAGAAGGATGATAAAAACGATTGGAAACAGCTGATGGATGAAGCATTTCAGGTAAAAATCAAAGAAGGCGGCCGGATCAAAGAGTCACATCAGGTGCTGATTGACCAGATTGTGGTTCCGTGGGAGCCCGAATTCGTAGATACTTGGATGAAAGCATTTTACGTAAAATGGATGGAAGAATCTTACGCTGATATAGAGACAGAATTTAAACAGAATCCGGAGAAGTTTTCTTCTTATATAATCGGTATTGATGAAGCAGCATTTACTTATTTAAACAGTACTCTGGAAACACCGATAGATGAACAGAGCTTCAAGGAAGGCAAAAGCTGTATCCTGTACCGGGATTCACTGAATCTTAAAGAGGCGGATTATCAGGAAGAAAATATAGCCTGCTATTTATATGGAGGGGACGGGGAATCCCATTCGTTTCAAATCGGAGGCCTGACGGATGATTCTTATTATAGAAGAGGCGGAATCACTCCAACTATCATTGTAAGTGATGCATACCTGAATCGTATTTCAGATGCCCCATATGTTTTCAAAACGAGTATACAATATGAGCAGGAGTATGACACGGCCGCAGAAGCAGACGTGAAAAACGCGATAGACACCAGTGCATATCCGAAAGATTTTTCCTACGAATCAAAAATTGAAGAAATGAAGAGTGTTAGTAAGGCACAGGGGAATATGATGGGAATTGGAATCGGGATTGCCTTCATCCTCGCCCTGATTGGTATCCTGAATTATGTCAATACAGTTACAGGAAACATCCATAACCGTCAGATGGAACTGGCGATCATGGAAAGTGTCGGAATGACAGAAAAGCAGGTAAAAAGCGTATTGATAAGAGAAGGAATCCTCTTTGCGGGCGGATCACTTGCACTGACGGCAACACTGGGCCTTTTCATAACATATCTTCTGTACCAGTCCATGAACTATATGCAGGTCACATTTGCAATACCCGTACTGCCGTCCGCATGTATGATCCTGTTCATCCTGTGTGTCTGTGTGGCGGTTCCACTGACTGTATACCGGGTTGTGACGGGGAAAAAAGCAATCGTGGAGAGAATAAAAACGAATGAGTAGTAGAAAATAGTGTGTAGTATTTAGTGCTCCATCCAGTACGATTTCTGACTGGATGGAGCACTAGGCTTGTGGACTACATTGAAAAAGCATAATGTTCCTTTTTATAAAATGAATTATAAAAAGGGAATAAAATATGTCAAAATCCAAATTAGATATTGAAAAAACTGGAATTGAATGATATTATATATCTATGGAGGATGATACTATGGACAAACAAACTGTAAGGATTGAGAATATAAGGATTGAGAATTTTAAAAATGTGAAATACGGTTCTCTAAATTTGGAAAATAAAAGAAAAGATTATAAATCTAGTATATTAGGATTGTATGGACAGAACGGATCAGGCAAAACAGCACTTATTGATGCTTTGCAGTTACTAAAGTTTGCGTTGAGTGGAAAAGCGATTCCTTCAAAATATGCAGATTATGTTAATGTGGATTCGGAAAAAGCTACATTAACATTTCAATTTTTAGTATGTAATGAAGAAGGAAAGTATGATATCTGGTATCAGTTTTCATTACGAAAAGCAGAAGATAATGATTCAATAGACATAGAGGATAGTAATGCTGCGCAGCCTAATCTAAGGGTTGAAATATATAACGAGGTTATATCATATGGCTTTACAGGCAAAGAAGAGAAACTTAGGAAATCAGCTTTAATTGATACAAGAAGCGAAGAAGTGTTTATTCCTAAAACCAAATTTGTGGAATTAGTTGGAAACGATAAAACTCAATATACAGATTTATTAGTTACCAAGAAGCTGACGCAAGTAACATCTCGTTCTTTCATTTTTTCACGAGAAATGATGAATGTATTTAGAATGAATTGTAAGAATGATATTTACATCAATCTGATTAATTGTCTTAATTGGTTCGGAGCAAGAGAACTGTTTGTAATCGACACGGAAAGTATTGGACTGATTAGTCTTAATACGTTACCGTTATCTTTTAGATATAGCAGCAAAGGAGCAGACACTGTAGGAAGTCTGGTATTACCATTAGATAGACCAGCGCTTATTCCGGAAGACGCATATGATGTTGTTGATAGAATTATTCAAAATATGAATATTGTTTTAGAACAGTTAGTACCAGGACTTACAATTGATATAGTGGAGTTGGGTACAGCCCTCTTAAAGGATGGAAGAATTGGAAAGCAGATTCAGATCATGTCGTTAAAAAATAGCAGGCCAATTCCTTTTTGTTACGAGTCGGAAGGTATCAAGAAAATAGTGTCAATTCTTCAATTGCTAATCGCAGTATATAATAATGCGTCAATTACAGTGGCAGTGGATGAACTTGATGGCGGAATTTTTGAATATTTGCTGGGTGAGCTTCTTAATATTATTTCAGAGAAAGGAAAGGGGCAGCTGATATTTACATCTCATAATCTTCGTCCGCTTGAGACTATAGACAGGGGATTTGTTGCATTTACAACGACTAATCCTAAAATGCGTTATATTCGCATGGGGAATGTAAAAGATACTAATAATTTACGAGATTTCTATTATAGAGATATTGTACTGGGAGAACAAAATGAGCAAGTATATAATCATACAAATAACTTTGAAATAGCATTAGCGTTCAGAGAGGCTGGTGAAGCTATTGGCTCGTAAGAAAGTTGTATTGGTAATAGTGGAAGGCCTGTCAGATGATACGGCACTTGGCCTGGCATTGAGTCAGGTGTTTGATAAAGATTCTATCTATGTTCATATTATGCGTGGGGATATTACTACAAGAACAGGTGTCAATTCGCAAAACATAGTTTCTAAAATTGGAAAGGAAGTTACTTTCTACGCAAAATCACAGCATTATAAGCCAAGTGATTTTAAGCAGATTATTCATATTGTTGATACGGATGGGGCTTATATTCCAGATGATAATATCATAGAAAAGGAGGATTGCCTTGATATCCAGTACGAAGATGATGGCATATATACCAATAATAAAGCAAGAACCGCAATAAGAAATCAACAGAAAAGAGAGAATCTATATAGGTTGAGAAGTTGTGGTACAATTTGGAAAGTTCCTTATAGAGTATATTATATGTCTTGTAATCTGGATCATGTATTATATGATAAACAAAATAGCACGGATGAAGAAAAAGAAAATGATGCATATGCATTTGCAAAAAAATATAAGAACAAGGTGGAAGAATTTGAAGAATTCATTTGCAAATCAGGATTTTCCGTTACTGGGGATTATAAAGAATCTTGGGAATATATTGAAAAAGATTTAAATTCAGTAAATCGATATACAAACTTGTGTATATGTATTGAGAATGAGTTGGGAAATAGAATGGCAGGAAATGAAGGGGAAGATTGATATGAAGAAACACCGTCTTAGTCGAAACTTTGTTTTAGGCGGTGTTTTTGTGTGCCCGGCCATAGTAAATCAATGTTTTCCAGACTTCATAATTTTTTTATAATTTAATTAGCACTCGAACCTTGACAGTGCTAACAACAGGTGCTATTGTTATATTGTTAGTAGAACAAAGCACATGAAATGACAAAGGAGGTCTTTCTATGAACATAAATAAGTTTACTCAGAATTCTCTTCAGGCGGTCCAGAATTGTGAAAAGGTGGCCTACGATTACGGCAATCAGGAGATCGCGCAGGAGCATCTGCTGTATGCGCTCGTCACACAGGACGACAGCCTGATTTTAAAATTACTTGAAAAAATGAATATTCAGGGCACATTATTTATCAACCGTGTGGAAGAAGCGCTTTCCAAGCGTCCGAAGGTTCAGGGCGGACAGGTGTATGTGGGGCAGGATCTGAATAATGTCCTGATCCATGCAGAGGATGAAGCGAAGCAGATGGGCGATGAGTATGTATCTGTAGAGCATCTCTTCCTTGCACTTTTGAAGTATGCAAGCCGTGACCTGAAGGGGCTGTACAAGGAATTCGGCATTAGCCGGAACTCATTTTTGCAGGCCTTGTCCACGGTCAGGGGAAATCAGAAGGTGACAAGTGATAATCCGGAAGCAACCTATGATACTCTGAACAAGTATGGTCAGGATCTTGTGGAACGTGCAAGGGACCAGAAGCTGGACCCGGTAATTGGCAGAGATGAGGAAATCCGTAATGTGATACGGATTCTTTCCCGTAAGACAAAGAACAACCCGGTGCTTATAGGTGAACCCGGTGTTGGTAAGACAGCGGTTGTTGAAGGTCTGGCACAGAGAATCGTCAGAGGTGACGTGCCGGAAGGGCTGAAGGATAAGACGATCTTCTCTCTGGACATGGGCGCACTTGTTGCAGGGGCCAAGTACAGGGGTGAGTTCGAGGAACGTCTGAAAGCGGTTCTGGAGGAAGTGAAAAACAGTGACGGAAAGATCATCCTGTTTATTGATGAGCTGCATACCATCGTCGGCGCAGGTAAGACAGACGGGGCGATGGATGCGGGCAATATGTTAAAGCCTATGCTGGCGCGTGGCGAGCTGCACTGTATCGGTGCGACAACACTGGATGAATACCGTCAGTATATTGAAAAAGATGCGGCTCTGGAACGCCGTTTCCAGCCGGTTATGGTAGAGGAACCGACTGTGGAGGATGCCATTTCTATCCTCCGTGGTTTGAAGGAGCGATATGAAGTGTTCCACGGTGTTAAGATTACCGACAGTGCACTTGTTGCGGCGGCAACGCTTTCCAACCGTTATATTTCTGACAGATTCCTGCCCGATAAGGCGATTGACCTTGTAGATGAGGCCTGTGCCCTGATTAAGACGGAGCTGGATTCCATGCCGACAGAGATGGATGAACTGAGCCGCCGTATCATGCAGCTGGAGATCGAAGAAGAGGCACTAAAGAAAGAGGAAGACCGGTTAAGCAGAGAACGTCTGGAGCATCTTCAGGAGGAACTGGCCGGCCTGCGTGAAGAATTTGCAGGGAAAAAGGCACAGTGGGATAATGAGAAGGCATCTGTGGAGCGTGTCCAGAAGATCCGTGAGGAGATCGAACAGGTGAACAAGGACATCCAGAAGGCCCAGAGGGAATACGACCTGAACAAGGCGGCCGAGCTGCAGTACGGACTTCTTCCGCAGCTTCAGAGGCAGCTTGAGGAAGAAGAGGAGCGGTTAAAGGAAAAAGAAATGTCACTCGTACACGAGGCGGTTACGGATGAAGAAATTGCAAAGATCATCTCCAGATGGACCGGGATTCCGGTTGCAAAGCTCAATGAGAGCGAGAGGAGCAAGACGCTGCATTTAGGGGATGAACTGCACAAACGTGTCATCGGCCAGGATGAGGGTGTAGAACTGGTAACAGAGGCAATCATCCGGTCCAAGGCAGGTATCAAGGACCCGTCCAAACCGATCGGATCATTCCTCTTCCTCGGACCTACCGGTGTTGGTAAGACGGAACTGGCAAAGGCCCTGGCGGAAAGTCTGTTTGACGATGAGAACAATATGGTTCGTATCGATATGAGTGAGTATATGGAGAAATACTCCGTATCCAGATTAATCGGAGCGCCTCCGGGTTATGTCGGATACGACGAAGGCGGCCAGCTTACAGAGGCTGTCAGAAGAAAACCTTATTCCGTTGTATTGTTTGATGAGATCGAGAAAGCACACCCGGATGTATTTAACGTACTGCTTCAGGTACTGGATGACGGCCGTATCACGGATTCACAGGGGCGTACCGTTGACTTTAAGAATACCATCCTGATCATGACCTCCAATATCGGGGCAAACTACCTGTTGGAAGGCATTGAGGAAGACGGTACGATCGATCAGGCGAGCGAGGACATGGTAATGAACGAGCTGCGTGCACACTTCAGGCCGGAATTCCTGAACCGTCTGGATGAAATCATTATGTTTAAACCGTTGACGAAAGATAATATTTATGCAATCATTGACTTGTTAGTAACTGACGTCAACAAACGGCTTGCCGATAAGGAGCTTTCTATCGAATTGAGTGAAACGGCCAAGAATTTCATCGTAGACGGCGGGTATGAACCGATGTATGGTGCAAGGCCGCTGAAGAGATACCTGCAGAAAAATGTAGAGACACTTGCAGCAAAACTGATTCTGGCAGGCAATGTCGGCCGGGGAGATGTAATTGTAATCGAGGTTGTTGACGGAAAATTAAATGCAAGAGCGAAAGGACAGCTGGTTTCATGACGCCGATCATTTTCCACATTGATGTCAACTCCGCATATTTGAGCTGGACAGCGGTAGAACAACTGAAAAATGGTGCAAAGCAGGATCTGCGGGAGATTCCCTCCATTATCGGCGGGGATCAGAAAGCACGCCGCGGCGTGGTGCTCGCTAAATCTATTCCTGCTAAAAAATATGGCATTCGCACGGGGGAACCTGTTGCGAATGCCTTTCGTAAGTGTCCGAATCTCGTGAGTGTACCGCCGGACCACCGGATGTACCGTGAAAAAAGTGACAGGCTGATGGACTATCTGAAAAGTTTTACAACAAAGATCGAACAGGTCAGTGTTGATGAGTGCTACATGGATTTTACAGAGATCGCCTGGAAATACCCGTCTCCCGTGGATGCGGCGCTGATTATAAAGGACGGGATAAGGGAGCAGTTTGGCTTCACGGTCAATATCGGGATATCTTCCAACAAACTGCTGGCAAAGATGGCATCTGATTTTGAGAAGCCGGATAAAGTACATACACTGTTTCCTGAGGAGATACAGGTGAAAATGTGGCCGCTCCCGATCGGGGAACTCTATATGGCCGGCCGTTCCAGTGTGGAGACATTGAAGAAACTGGAAATCTATACGATCGGGGATCTTGCACAGGCGGACCCGGAAGTAATCAGCCTGCATATGAAGAGCCACGGCAGGATGCTGTGGGAGTCTGCCAACGGGGCCGGGGATTCTCAGGTTCAGTCGGAGCAGGCAGAGGCAAAGGGGATCGGGAACTCTACCACGCTGTCTGAAGATGCAGTCACGGCAGAAGAAGCGATGGAGGTATTCCGGGAGCTGGCGGCAAGTGTAGGCAGGAGACTCCGTAAAGCGGGACAGAAGGCGAACATGGTCAGCATGGAAATCAAGTACCATGATTTTCAGACAGTATCCCACCAGAAGCAGCTAAGCAAGCCTTCCAGTGAAGATGATGTGCTATACGGGGCGGCATGCCAGTTATTTGAGGAGACGTGGGACGGTGAACCCATCCGCCTGCTGGGAATACGGACGGCTAAGCTGGTGGATGCGTCGGAGCCTGTGCAGCTTTCGATCTTTGATATTGAGATGCCAAAGCCTCCGGATGAGAAGCACCGGAAACTAAACATGGCAATGGATGAAATACGGAAAAAGTACGGTAAGGATGCCGTGGTCAAGGCGAGCCTTATGAAACCGGGAAAAGGGAAAAAGGGACATGAAGACTAAGAACTACAATATGGAACTGATCAGGACCGTCTCATTTGTGATGGTCATTATCATACATGTAACAAATTATTACTGCAGGGCATATGCGGATATCGGCCGGGATGAATATCTGTTTTCGGTAATTCTGGACACGGTATCCAGAGTCAGTGTGCCCTGTTTTTTCATGCTCAGCGGCGCCCTGCTGCTTGGAAGGACGGAACGGCTTAGGAAGAACGGGGAAAGGCTGGTACGGTTTCTGGTTGTACTGGTGTTCTGGAGTGTTGTTTACTATTTCTTTAATGTGTACTATATGGACACCCCTGTCGACTTGCGCGAAATCTTATTTGAGCCCGCAGAGCCGCATCTCTGGTACCTGTATGCGACGATTCCGATCTATCTGGTGCTTCCTTTTTTCCAGACCATGTGCAGGGGGATGAGTGCAAATATGGACAAGGCATTTCTGCTGATGGGAAGTCTGGCGTCTCTGTTTCTATATGTTTCCTCCCTGCTCCATGCAGAAGCATATTATGATGTGCCGATCATCGGGGACCGGGTATATACATTTTATTTTTTCCTTGGATATTTTATCAGCAAATACAGGGAAAGAATCACATGGAGTATCTGGCGGACATTGGGCATCTTTCTGGGAAGCACCTCTCTGAATATACTCCTGACGGTGCTGATTACTTTCCGCAGGGGGGAACATTATGAAAGACTGCTCGAGTATGGCTGCCCGCTTGTCATCATCAGCGGGGTGTCATTCTTTGCATTATTTATGCAGATAGGGGGAGGGCATGTCAGACTGAAAGATAATACAAGAAAATGGATCGACAGGTGGTGCGCCTGCTCCTTCGGTATCTATCTGATACATATCATCTTTCTGGATAATTATAAGAAATTCGTGGACCCGGAGGAACTGTCGGCATGGATCGCAGTACCTTTGCTGACACTTGCGATTCTGATTGTGTCCTTTATCTGCATATACTTTATCAGGAAGCTGCCTTTCGGAAAAATGATTTCATAAACTGTTTTTTTAACTTCACGAAGTTTTCATGAATAGAATTTTGCAACAAGGAAAGGTTTGTGTTATTCTATAATAGTATACCCAAAAAGCAGGAGGAATGCAGATGAAACTAACACAGTTATTAGAACGTTTAGAATATGAAGTAATACAGGGAAACGATGAGATCGAGGTCCGGGAGCTGATCAATGATTCCAGAAAAGTCAGGGAAGGCAGTGTATTTGTCTGTATCAGCGGCGCAGTCGTTGACGGACATGAATTTGTCGGCGATGTGGCGGCGAAAGGGGCGGCCGCGGTTATTGTAGAGAAGGACGTAGAAGCCCCGGAAGATATGACGGTGATCCGGGTACCGGATACAAGATATGCTCTGGCACTGATGTCCGCGGCTTATTTCGGATATCCGGCGGATAAGATGAAGATCATTGGAATTACCGGTACAAAGGGGAAGACAACAACGACTTACATGATCAAGTCTATCCTTGAAGGGGTCGGGCATAAGGTCGGCCTGATCGGAACAATAGAGGCGATTATCGGGGACGAGACGATACCGGCCGCAAATACGACGCCGGAGTCTTATACGATCCACCAGTATTTTGCCAGAATGGCGGAAGCAGGCTGTGACTGTGTTGTCATGGAAGTTTCATCACAGGGGCTGATGCTCCACAGGACCGCAGGGATCCCGTTTGAGATCGGTATTTTCACCAATCTGGGAAGAGACCACATTGGGCCGAATGAACATGCGGATTTCGAAGATTACAAGCGGTGCAAAGGGCTTTTGTTCCAGCAGTGCAGACTCGGGATCGCCAATGTGGATGACCCGTATTTCGGGGATGTGTTTGCAAAGGCAACCTGTACAACGGAGACTTTTGGATTTTCAGAAAAGGCAGATCTAAGGGCCACGGACACACATCTTGTTTCCAGACCCGGGTATCTGGGCGTGGCCTATCATGTGAGCGGCCTGATGGATTTTGATGTAGAGATTGATATTCCGGGCAAATTCAGTGTCTACAATTCGTTGACGGCCATTGCAGTCTGCAGACATTTCCAGGTGCCTGCTGATAAGATACAGAAGGCTCTGAAGATGGCAAATGTGAAGGGCCGCATCGAGATGGTGAAAGTATCGGATGAGTTTACACTGATGATTGATTATGCACATAACGCCATGAGTCTGGAAAGCCTGCTGACAACGCTGAAGGAGTATCAGCCGGCCCGTCTGGTCTGCCTCTTCGGATGCGGCGGCAACCGGTCTAAGGACAGACGCTATGAGATGGGGGAAGTATCAGGTAGGCTCGCGGACCTGACAATTATTACATCGGATAATCCAAGGTTTGAGGACCCACAGGCAATCATTGACGATATCAAGACAGGCATCGGCAGGACAGACGGGAAGTATGTGGAGATCTGTGACAGGAAAGAAGCCATCCGGTATGCGATCGAGCATGGACAGCCGGGGGATGTCATCGTGCTGGCCGGAAAGGGACACGAAGATTATCAGGAGATAAAGGGTGTGAAGTATCCGATGGATGAAAGGGTTCTCATTTCCGAAATCCTGTCCGGAAAGTAGAAAAGTAGGTGATGACATTTACATGTATGCGGATATCATTGTAGATATTACACATGAAAAACTGGACAGAGTCTTTCAATACAGGATCCCCACCCGTCTGGAAGGGGAACTTTCTGTCGGGATGGAAGTGATCGTTCCTTTTGGCAGGGGCAACCGTGAGACAAAAGGTTATGTAACCGGCCTGTCGGATAAATGTAATTATGATGAAACAAAAGTAAAAGAACTGCTGGACATTTCCAGAAGCGGCATGGCGATCGAAGGAAAACTGGTCGCACTCGCCGCGTGGATGAAGGAACAGTACGGCGGGACGATGATACAGTCATTGAAGACGGTCCTCCCGATCAAGCAGAAAGAGAATGCGAAGGTGAAGAAACGGGTACGGCTTCTTCTGGACGAGGAAGAGGGAAAGAAAAAGCTGGACTTTTATCTGGAGAAGAACCAGAAGGCCAGGGCAAGACTTCTGGCGGCGCTTCTGGATGAGCCAATTCTTGACTATGAACTGGTATCGCGCAAGCTGAACATAACGCTTACCGTCATACGGGCAATGGAAGAACAGGGAATCGTGGCTCTGGAGTCTGAGCAGGTTTACCGGAATCCTGTGAAAGGGGAACGGATTGAGAACGGTATTACGTTTACAGAGGAACAGAGGCATGCCATCCAGAGATTCTGGGAAGACTATGAACAGGGAAAACGCGGCACTTATCTGATCTACGGAGTGACCGGGAGCGGCAAGACGGAGGTTTACATCGAGATGATACGCCGGGTTGCGGAACAGGGAAAGCAGGCAATCGTACTGATCCCCGAAATTGCCCTCACATACCAGACTGTTATGCGGTTCTACAGGAACTTCGGGGACAGGGTGTCCATTATGAATTCCAGGCTCTCTGCAGGAGAGCGTTATGACCAGATGATGCGGGCAAAGGAGGGGAAGATCGATGTCATGATCGGTCCCCGTTCTGCTTTATTTACCCCGTTTCCGAATCTTGGGCTGATTGTTATGGATGAGGAACATGAGACGACTTATAAAAGTGAGCAGGTGCCCCGTTACCATGCGAGGGAAACGGCCATTGCGAGGGCGGAAATGGAACATGCAAGTGTGATACTCGGTTCTGCGACCCCGTCTCTTGAGGCCATGTATCGTGCGAAAAAGGGCGAGTACCATCTCTTGGAGATGCGTAACCGCTCCGGAATGCAGGATATGGCGGAAGTATATACAGTGGACCTGCGCGAAGAACTAAAAAACGGGAATCGTTCCATCCTGAGCATAAAACTACAGGAACTGATGGCCGACAGGCTCGAAAAGAAAGAGCAGATCATGCTTTTCCTGAACCGGCGCGGATATGCGGGATTCATATCCTGCCGGGAGTGCGGACATGTCATCAAGTGCCCGCACTGTGACGTGTCCCTGTCTTCCCACAAAAACGGGAAGATGGTATGCCATTACTGTGGGTTTGAAGAGCCGAAGCCATCTGTCTGCCCGGAATGTGGTTCCCGGCATATCGGAGAGTTCAGGGCCGGGACCCAGCAGATCGAGGAGATCGTAAAAACGTTGTTCCCACAGGCGCGGGTGCTGCGTATGGATATGGATACGACCCGGCAGAAAGACGGCCATGAGAAGATCCTGTCGGCATTTGCCAATGAGGAGGCTGACATTCTGGTCGGCACGCAGATGATTGTTAAGGGACATGATTTCCCGAATGTGACACTGGTCGGCGTCCTTGCCGCGGATATGTCTCTGTATTCCGATGATTACCGGGCGGGAGAGCGGACATTCCAGCTGCTGACACAGGCGGTTGGCCGTGCGGGGCGCGGTACAAAGAAGGGGGAAGCGGTCATTCAGACATATAGTCCGGAGCATTACGGGATTGTGACTGCTGCGGAGCAGGATTACGAGGCATTTTATGAAGAAGAGATCCGGTACCGGGAACTGATGGGTTACCCGCCCGCCGAGAATCTGCTTGCAGTGCTTGTGAGCTGTGAGGATGAGCCGCTCCTTGAAAAGGGGTGCAGGTATCTGAAAGAGTATGCACTGCGTTTCAGGAAAGATGCACAGATGGATATCATCGGGCCAGCCAGCCCGGGGATCGGGAAGATCAACGATGTATATCGGAAAGTACTCTACCTGAAAGCGGAAAGATATGATACACTGATAAGGATGAAAAATTATATGGAGCAGTACATCGAGGTGAATCCGGGATTTCAGAAGATGAGAATCCAGTTTGATTTTAACCCGATGAATGTTTTTTAGTAAAAATAGCAGAATAGTAATGTGGAGGAAGTTATGGCAATCAGAGAGGTCAGAGAAATTGGAGACGAGATCTTAACGAAAAAATGTAAAGAAGTGACAAAGATGACTCTTCGGACAAGAGTACTTATCGAAGACATGCTGGATACGATGTATGAGAAGTTTGGTGTAGGGCTTGCGGCCCCGCAGGTCGGAGTGCTGAAGAACATCGTCGTGATTGATGTGGGAGAGGGGCCGATCGTCCTGATCAATCCCGAAATCATCGAGGCGGATGGCGAGCAGACCGGAGAGGAAGGGTGCTTAAGCGTGCCGGGAAAATGGGGGATTGTAACCAGGCCGGACCATGTGAAAGTCCGTGCCCTCAATGAGGAGATGGAGGAATTCGAGATAGAAGGCGAAGGACTGCTGGCAAGGGCATTCTGCCATGAGATCGACCATCTTTCAGGTGATCTGTATGTGAACAAAGTGGAAGACGGGCTTCATGATGTACAGACTGAGGAGGAAGAAGAATAAAATGAGAGTCATATTTATGGGAACCCCTGATTTTTCAGTCGGAACACTGGAGGCATTGATTGCGGCGGGACATGACGTATGTCTGGCCGTGACACAGCCGGATAAGCCGAAAGGCAGAGGTAAGGAGATGCAGTTCACCCCGGTCAAGGAGGCCGCAGTGAAGCATGGAATCCCTGTATACCAGCCGGTCAAAGTAAGACAGCCGGAATGCGTGGCGAAGCTTCGCAGCTATCAGGCTGATGTGATCGTCGTTGTAGCGTTCGGACAGATCCTGCCGAAAGACATTCTGGATCTGACTCCTTACGGCTGCATCAATGTCCATGCGTCCCTGCTTCCGAAATACAGAGGCGCGGCCCCGATCCAGTGGGCGATCATCAGAGGGGAAGAAGTGACCGGTGTTACAACGATGCAGATGGATGAAGGTCTGGACACAGGTGATATGATTTTAAAGACAGAGATTCCGATTACTGAAGAAGAAACAGGAGAGAGCCTGCATGACAAGCTGGCAAGGGCAGGTGCAGACTTATGTGTAGAGACGCTTGCGGCACTGGAGGACGGGACGGCTGTATTCGAGCACCAGCAGGAAACGCCGACCCCGTATGCGAAGATGCTGAACAAGCAGATGGGAAATATCGACTGGACACAGCCCGCCCGGGAGATTGAACTTCTGGTGAGGGGACTGAACTCCTGGCCGAGTGCCTATACCCACTGGGAAGATAAGGTGGTAAAGATCTGGAAGGCAAAGGCGGTGTCAGGTGAGGCGTTTTCCACTAAAGAGCCGGGAACGGTACTTACGGTAGAGAAAGACTGCTTCACGGTGCAGACCGGAAACGGGGTACTGAAGATCAGCGAACTCCAGCTTCCCGGGAAAAAGAGAATGGAGACGAGTGCATTTCTGAGGGGATATACACTGGAACCCGGTACCATATTCACGGCTTAGTTTCCCTGTAAGGGGCTTTCATGCCGTGTATCTTAACTAGACAGGAGGAAGTCATATGTTTTTTTATTATGATCCTACGTATATACTTGTATTAATAGGGGCGCTGATCTGTATCATAGCTTCAGGCAGGGTCAACAGCGTGTTTAACCGTTACTCCCAGGTGCGCAGCCATTCCGGCATGACGGGGCGCGAGGCGGCGGAGAAGATTCTGAGGGCAAACGGAATCCATGATGTGACCGTCCAGCATATATCAGGGAATCTGACAGACCATTATGATCCAAGAAACAAGACATTGAGTCTGTCCGACGCCACATACCAGTCTGCATCGGTTGCGGCGATCGGGGTTGCGGCACATGAGTGCGGCCATGCGGTGCAGCACCATGTCGGTTATGCACCGCTGAAGATCAGGGGTGCACTTGTACCCGTTGCGAACTTTGGTTCTATGGCGGCATGGCCGCTGATTATCATCGGGCTGTTTATAAACGGCAACATGTCCCTGATGCTGATCAATCTGGGAATCCTGCTGTTTTCAGCAGCAGTCCTGTTCCAGCTTGTGACACTGCCGGTGGAGTTTAACGCATCCAGAAGGGCCGTAAAGGTTCTCGAAAATACCGGGATGCTTTACCCGGAGGAAGTAGATGCAACAAAGAAGGTACTCGGGGCCGCTGCGCTGACTTACGTGGCGAGTGCGGCATCAATGATTCTGCAGCTGTTAAGATTACTCTTGATCAGCGGACGCAGACGCGGCGATTGAGAATAGATAAAATTGGAGGATATAGTATGACAAAACCGTTAAGCGAGCGGGAGATTGTGCTCGGAATTTTAATGGATGTGACGGAACATGATGTTTACAGCCATATTGCACTGGGAAATGTGCTCAGTAAATATCAGTATCTGGATAAGAAGGAGCGCTCGTTTATCACAAGGGTGACAGAGGGGACGCTCGAGCATATGATAGAGATTGATTATATCCTCAATCAGTTTTCAAAAGTAAAAGTACAAAAGATGAAGCCGGTCATCCGCAATATTCTGCGCAGTGCGGTATACCAGTTAAAATACATGGACAGTGTGCCAGATTCCGCCGTCTGTAATGAGGCAGTAAAACTGGCTGTGAAAAAAGGATTCGGCACACTGAAAGGATTTGTGAACGGTGTGCTTCGGAATGTGGCACGGAAAATGGATGAGGTCAGTTATCCCAAAGATCCGGTGGAGGCCCTTTCTGTGAAGTACTCCATGCTGGGCTGGATACTTGATTTGTGGCTGGAAGAATACAGCATCGATACTGTGGAGAAGATCCTTGCCGATTTCCAGAAGGAGAAGCCAGTGACAATCCGCTGTAATACAAGCCGTATCAGTCCGGAAGAACTGGAAGAGAGGCTGAAAGCAGAAGGTGTTACGGCTGTGAAACATAAGTACCTGCCTTATGCGTACAGTATCACCGGATATGATTATCTGGGGGAGATGGAGAGCTTCCGGCAGGGACTTTTTGCGGTTCAGGACATAAGTTCCATGCTGGTAGGGGAAATTGCATCCCCGAAGGAAGGAGACAGTATTCTTGATGTGTGTGCGGCTCCCGGCGGGAAGTCCATCCACCTTGCGGATAAATTAAACGGGACAGGGCATGTGGAGGCACGGGACCTGACAACATATAAGACAGGGCTGATTCAGGAAAATGTAGGCCGGATGCAGTTTGGCAATATATCCGTGGTACAGTGGGACGCGACAGTTCCGGATGAGGCCGCGTTTGACAGTGCGGATATTGTGATAGCTGACCTGCCGTGCTCAGGTCTGGGTGTGCTGGGCAGAAAGACAGACCTGAAGTATAAGACGATGAAAGAACAGATACAGGAACTCTCAGGGCTTCAGAAGAAGATACTGGATGTTGTCCGCCGGTATGTGAAGCCGGGCGGTGTCCTGATCTACAGCACTTGTACGATCAGCCGGGCCGAGAATATGGATAATGTACACTGGTTTTTAGAGAAATACCCGGAGTTTACACTGGATAACATAGAAGATAAGGTGTGCAGTGAATTAAAGGACAGTGTGACAGAACAGGGGTGTTTAAGGCTCCTGCCGGGCGTACATGAGAGTGACGGGTTCTTTATTGCAAGATTTCGCAGAAGTTTAGAGTAATTAAGGAAGGCACGGAGTATTATGAAAAAAGATATTCGCGCATATACATATGAACAACTACAGGAAGAAATGGCATCCCTGGGGGAAAAGAAGTTCCGCGCAAAGCAGATTTACGAATGGCTCCATGTAAAACTGGCGGAAGATTTTGAAGAGATGACAAATCTTTCAAAAAGTTTACGTGAAAAGCTGGAAAAAGAATATACGATACTGCCGGTGAAAATGCTGGAAAGGCAGGAATCGGCTCTGGACGGCACCAATAAGTTCTTATTCCGGCTGTATGACGGGAATGTGGTGGAAAGTGTTCTGATGCGCTATAAGCACGGTAATTCCGTGTGTATTTCCTCACAGGTAGGGTGCCGGATGGGATGCCGTTTCTGTGCATCCACCATAGGCGGCCTTGTCAGAAATCTTTCCCCGTCGGAGATGCTCGGCCAGATCTACCAGATTCAGCGGATCATCGGAGAGCGGATTTCTAATGTTGTCATCATGGGGACCGGAGAGCCTCTGGATAATTTTGAAAATTTTCTCCGTTTTATCAGGCTTCTGACAGACGAACACGGACTAAATATCAGCCAGAGAAATGTGACAGTTTCTACATGCGGAATCGTGCCGAAGATGCTGGAGCTGGCAAAAGAAAAACTACAGATCACACTGGCACTCTCCCTCCACGGGGCGACTCAGGAGAAGCGGAAAGAACTGATGCCTGTGGCAAATAAATACAGCCTGGATGAAGTGCTGGATGCGTGCGATGCGTATTTTGAAGAAACAGGACGGCGTATCACGTTTGAATACAGTCTCGTACACGGTGTGAATGACAGGGATGAAGATGCAAAAGAGCTG
The DNA here is from genome assembly GCF_003149245.1 of Faecalicatena orotica. Classification (GTDB taxonomy): domain Bacteria; phylum Bacillota; class Clostridia; order Lachnospirales; family Lachnospiraceae; genus Faecalicatena_A; species Faecalicatena_A orotica. The sequence continues at coordinate 253,700 of NZ_QGDL01000005.1, forward strand.
ACAGCCATACTGAAACAAAGGAACTGCCACTTGAATCTGATCCCTGTGAATCCGATCAAAGAACGCACTTTTGAACAGCCGAGCAGGAAAAATGCTCTTAATTTTAAAAATAAACTTGAAAAAAGCGGAATAAATGTTACTATAAGAAGGGAAATGGGCGCAGATATCGATGGGGCCTGTGGACAGCTCAGACGACGTTATGTGCAGACAAACAACGAATAAAGGAGATATGCTATGAAGACATTTTCCATTACCGATGTAGGAATGGTAAGACAAGTGAATCAAGATTATGTCTATACGACAGATAACGCTCTTGGACCTCTCCCAAACCTGTTTGTGGTGGCTGACGGGATGGGCGGGCATCAGGCCGGCGATTATGCTTCAAAATATACAGTAGAAGTTCTGCAGAGAGAATTAAAACAAAGCGATGAGGAAGACGTGGAAAAGGCCCTGGTTGCGGCGATCAAGACGGCTAACAGGGAGATTATTAAAAAAGCGTCTCAGGATTCCCACCTCAAAGGAATGGGAACAACTGTCGTAGCGGCTACAATCGTGAATCAGATGATGTATTTTGCTAATGTAGGGGACAGCAGGCTTTATCTGATCAATCAGGGAATAACCCAGCTGACAAAAGACCATTCTCTTGTGGAGGAGATGGTGCGTCTCGGCGGTATCAAGCCGGAGGAGGCAAAGCACCATCCTGACAAGAACATTATCACAAGGGCAATCGGTGCAAAGGACAGCGTTGAAGTAGATTTTTATGAGCACCGTCTGAAAAAGGGAGACATCATACTGATGTGTACAGACGGACTCAGTAATATGGTGGAGGATGAAGAACTCTTCCATATTGTACAGGGGGGCAGGGACATTGTGGAAGCCGCAGAGTCTCTGGTAGAAACAGCAAAAGAAAACGGCGGTACGGATAATATAGGGATTATCCTTGTAGAGCCGTTTGCGGATGAGGTGAGTATATGTTAAAAGAAGGAGTATTTTTAGGGAAACGTTATGAAATATTAGGGCGTGTCGGTTCAGGCGGTATGGCGGATGTCTACAAGGGCAAAGACCATAAACTGAACCGCTACGTTGCAATTAAGGTATTGAAAAGTGATTACCGCACAGACGAGGTATTTATCCAGAAGTTTTTAAGCGAGGCACAGGCTGCGGCAGGCCTGATGCACCCGAATGTGGTCAATGTCTACGATGTGGGCCAGGACCGTGGACTGTATTATATGGTCATGGAACTGGTTGAGGGAATCACTTTAAAGGAATATATTGAGAAAAAGGGAAGACTCACCGCTAAAGAAACAATCAGCATTTCTATTCAGATGGTGACTGGTATTCAGGCTGCCCATAATCAGCATATCATTCACCGTGATATCAAACCTCAGAACATCATCATTTCCAAGGAAGGAAAAGTAAAAGTAACCGATTTTGGGATTGCGCGGGCAACGACGTCCACCAAGACCATTAGTTCGAGTGTCATGGGTTCCGTCCACTATACGTCACCGGAACAGGCGAGGGGCGGCATTGTGGATGAGAAGAGCGATATCTATTCCGCAGGTATTACCATGTATGAAATGGTGACAGGCCATGTGCCTTTTGACGGTGACTCCACAGTAGCTGTTGCGATTAAGCATCTGCAGGAGGAGATTGTCTCCCCGGCGGAGGAAGTACCGGATATCCCGTACAGTCTGGAATGTATTATCATGAAGTGTACCCAGAAGAATCCGGAACGCAGATATCCGAACTGCCAGGCTCTGATTCTGGACTTAAAACGTTCCCTCGTCAGCCCGGATGGTGAATTTGTAAATATGTCTCTTTATTCGAATGATACCACGGAGACCGTCATGATGACGCCGGAAGAACTGGAACGCATCCAGGGACGCGGATATAATGATGATGATGAATATGACGACGATTATGATGATGATTACGACGATGATTACGACAGCGATGATTATGATGATGATTACGACTATGACTATGACGACGATGATGAAGACTACGAGGGCGGCGGGGACTACGAAGCTGACAGAAAGAAAAAGAGCGATGTAGACCCGAATACAAAAAAAATCATGAAGATTCTGATGATTGTCGCAGCAGTCATTATTGCGTTTATTATAATTTTTGCAGTTGGCAAGGCTGCCGGTATGTTTAAAAACGGAACAGGTACGACCCAGACAGAAACTACGACCAAAGTGAAGGTGCCTGATGTACGCGGAATGACAGTGGATGAAGCAACGACGACTTTGAGCAAGAAGAAACTTGGTATTAAGATTGCGAAGCAGGAAGCGTCGGACACCTATGAAAAGGGTACGATTATCAGGCAGGACCCGGAGGGTGATTCAAAAGTAGATAAGAATACGGAAGTCAGGGTTGTTGTCAGCACCGGAAAAGAAATCAAGACGGTTCAGGTACCTGATGTATCCGGTAAAGATGAAAATAGTGCACAGAAAGCTCTTGAGGCAAAGAATCTGGTTGTTGAATTCAAATCAGAGTATAACGACAGTGTGGATGAAGGAAAGGTTATTTCTACAGACCCTGCGGCAGGCACGGAAGTAAAAGAAGGAACAACCGTGACGATGATTGTGAGCCAGGGGGCAGAGAAGGCCACCGTTCCGACACTCGTGGGGCTGAGCCAGGAAGACGCAGACGCTGCACTGGCGGCGGCAGGGCTGGTTACCGGAAGTGTGACAGAGGATTACAGTGACCAGTATGAGGCCGGAATTGTAATGTCCCAGAAAACAAAAGAGAATAAGAAGGTAAACAAAGGGACAACGGTGGATTATGTGGTAAGCAAAGGACCAAAGGTAGAGAAGGTATCTGTACCGGGTCTGGGGAATATGACCTATGATATGGCTATGCAGGCATTATCTGACCGGGGCCTTGTCGGGAATGGAACAGAGGAATACAGCAATGTGACTGTCGGATATGTGGTGTCACAGTCAGCACCGGAGGGTACTATGCTGGAAAAGGGCTCAACAGTTAATTTTGTAATAAGCCTGGGGCCAAAACCGTCGGAAGTTCCTGAAAATCCGGATAACGGAAATGGAGATGGCGGTAATTCAGATTATACAGAAGGTCAGTAATATATGCAGGGAAAGATAATAAAGGGAATTGCCGGATTCTACTACGTTCACGTAGTAGAATCCGGTGTTTATGAGTGTAAAGCAAAAGGTGTATTCCGCAAGGAGAAAATAAAACCGCTCGTAGGAGATAATGTTGAGATTGAAGTGCTCGACGAGTCAGAAAAAACAGGGAATATCACAGAGGTCCTGCCAAGGAAGAATGAACTGGTCCGGCCTGCAGTGGCGAACATTGATCAGGCACTGGTTGTATTTGCCGTTACTGAACCGGAACCGCATTTCAATCTTCTTGACAGGTTTCTGGTTATGATGGAATGCAAAGAGATTCCGGTTGTCCTGTGTTTTAACAAAAAGGACATTGCAAGCAAGCCGGAGCTTGCCTCCCTTCAGGAAATCTACCGCGCCTGCGGATACCAGGTAGTCTTTACGAGTGCACTGAATCAGGAAAACATAGAGGAAGTCGGGAAACTGCTTTCCGGTAAGACGACAGTTATCGCCGGTCCGTCCGGGGTCGGGAAGTCTTCTCTGATCAATCTGCTGCAGAGCGGGGTGCAGATGGAGACGGGCAGCATCAGCAGGAAAATAGCCAGAGGGAAGCATACGACCAGACATTCCGAGCTGATTACAATAGATGAAAATTCATATATCATGGACACACCGGGTTTCAGTTCCCTGTATGTCAATGATTTTGATAAAAGCGAACTGAAGTACTACTTCAGGGAATTCGCACCCTATGAGGGAAAATGCAGGTTCAGTGGATGTGACCATGTCCATGAACCGGGATGTGCGGTAAAGGAAGCATTGGAAGAAGGGAAGATCCATCCTGTCCGCTATGAGGATTACCTGGAGATGTACCGGGAATTACAGGAAAAGAAGAGGTATTAGTATGAAGAAGATATTAGCACCATCCATATTGTCAGCAGATTTTAAGGTACTGGGGGATCAGATACGCACGACTTCGGACAACGGGGCAGAGTATCTGCATTTTGATGTCATGGACGGCATGTTTGTGCCAAGCATTTCTTTCGGCATGCCGGTTCTGCAATCCATTCAGGGGGTGAGCAGTCAGGTGATGGATGTCCATCTGATGGTGACCGACCCGATCCGCTATGTAGAAGCCTTCAAAGAGGCAGGGGCGGAAATCTTAACCGTGCATCTGGAGGCGTGTGAGGATATTCAGGCTGTGCTTGATAAAATCCATGCATGCGGTATGAAAGCAGGTGTGTCTGTGAAGCCGGCTACTCCGGTGGATGCGCTTCTGCCGATTCTTGACCAGGCGGAAATGTTCCTGATTATGAGTGTAGAGCCGGGATTCGGGGGACAGGCTTTTATTCCGGAATCACTGGATAAGATCCGTGCTTTACGTGCACTCCTGAATGAGAAGGGGCTGGATACGGATATCGAGGTAGACGGCGGCATCTATCTGACGAATGTGAGGGAGGTTCTGGATGCGGGTGCCAATGTGATCGTGGCAGGCTCCGCGGTATTCAAAGGGAACATCGGTGAAAATGTAAAAGGATTTATGGAGATATTCAAAGAAAATGAGTAAACGAACAGTGATTGTCAGCGGCGGTCTTCTGGAAGAGGATTTTGTAGTTGATATCTTAAAAGACGAAGAAACAGAATTTATAATTGGTGTGGACAGCGGTCTTAGCTTCCTGTATGAACATGGAATACTGCCGGACTATATTGTCGGGGATTTTGACAGTGCACCGGAAGAGATCATCACGTACTACAAAGAAGAGACAAAAGTGCCGGTCCGGGAGTTTAACCCTATCAAAGATGCCTCTGATACAGAGATTGCACTCAGGCTCTGCCTTGACCTGCGCCGGCAGAATATATTAATCCTCGGCGGGACAGGCACAAGGCTTGACCATGCGTGGGCGAATGTCCAGACACTGAAGATTGCCCTGGATGCGGGGGCAGACGCCAGAATCGTGGACAGGCATAATCAGATCCGGCTTCTGGACAGAGATTTTGTACTGAAAAAAGAAGAGGCGTTCGGACCATATTTTTCAGTTTTCCCACTGGACGGCACGGTAGAGAACTTCTGCCTGAAGGGCGCCAAATACCCTCTTAACCACCACGCACTGACGCCGTTTGACAGCCTCTGCGTGAGCAATGAGATCGCGGGGGACGAGGTAGAGATTACATTCCCGTTCGGGGTGGTCGTGCTCATGGAGACGCGGGACTGAAATTAAATCTAATCAAATAATGCACTATAAATATAAGGAGTACAAAGAATTATGAAATTAGGAATTGTTGGTTTACCCAATGTAGGAAAGAGCACGCTGTTTAACTCACTGACGAAGGCAGGCGCAGAATCTGCGAACTACCCGTTCTGCACAATCGACCCAAATGTGGGGGTGGTAACAGTACCGGACAAGCGTCTGGATGTTCTGGGAGAGATGTATCATACGAAGAAAATCGTTCCGGCGGCCATTGAATTTGTTGATATTGCGGGCCTCGTAAAAGGTGCTTCCAAAGGGGAAGGACTGGGGAACCAGTTTTTGGCCAATATCCGTGAGGTAGATGCAATTGTACATGTTGTCAGATGCTTTGAAGACAGTAATATCGTTCACGTGGACGGGAATATCGATCCTTTACGTGATATTGAGACGATTAATCTGGAGCTGGTCTTTTCTGATCTGGAAATTCTGGAGAGAAGAATCGCAAAAACGACAAAGGTTGCAAGAAACGATAAGGTGGCAGCAAAAGAGCTTGAGCTTCTGGAGCGTATCAAGGCACATTTGGAAGATAATAAAATGGCAAAGAGTTTTACGACAGATGATGAGGATGAGCAGGAATGGCTGGGCAGTTATAATCTTCTGACAGCAAAACCGGTTATCTTTGCGGCTAACGTGACAGAAGACGATCTGGCAGATGATGGTGCGTCCAATGCAGGGGTTCAGGCTGTCCGCGAGTATGCGGCACAGGAGGACTGTGAGGTATTCGTCGTATGTGCACAGATTGAGCAGGAGATTGCCGAACTTGATGATGAAGAGAAGAAAATGTTTTTGGAAGATTTAGGTTTAGAAGAGTCAGGACTGGAAAAACTGATAAAGGCAAGTTATCATCTTCTGGGCCTGATCAGCTATCTGACAGCAGGCGAACCGGAAGTCCGCGCGTGGACGATCACAAGGGGGACCAAGGCACCGCAGGCAGCCGGAAAGATCCATACAGACTTCGAACGCGGATTCATCCGCGCCGAGGTAGTCAGCTACGATGACCTGATGGCATGCGGCACACATGCGGCAGCGAAGGAAAAAGGTCTTGTCAGACTGGAAGGAAAAGACTATGTAGTACAGGACGGGGATATCATCTTATTCCGCTTCAATGTATAAAAAATAAAATTGTAGTTCCAAGCAGCATAGAAAGGGAGCATGAAATATGCACTATAACATTAATTTTCCACATCTGGGAATCCATCTGGACCATGTCGGAAAATCCATCACCGTATTCGGTTTCGAGATCGCGTATTACGGGATTATCATAGGCACGGCGATTCTGATCGGTTTCCTGATCGCCACACAGGAGGCTAAGAGAACGAGACAGAATCCGGAAAATTATCTGGATATGGGAATCATTGGCGTGATCTGCGGTATCGTTGGTGCCAGACTCTTTTTTGTCATATTTTCCTGGGATATGTACAAAGACGATCTTCTTGAAATCTTCAACACCCGGCATGGCGGTCTGGCAATTTATGGAGGAGTTATAGCGGCAGTCATCACTGTGTTTGTGTATGCCCGTATAAAACGGCTGAGTGCCCCCCAGATATTCGATACAGTAGCAATGGCTCTGGTCAATGGCCAGATGCTTGGCCGCTGGGGAAACTTCTTTAACAGAGAAGCCTTCGGAGAATACACGGACAACCTCTTTGCCATGCAGCTGCCGCTGGATGCGGTCAGAAGCGGGGATGTGACAGAAACGATGCGCAGCCATATACAGGTAATTGACGGCATCAGCTACATTCAGGTGCACCCGACATTTCTCTATGAGTCTCTCTGGTGCTGTGCCATACTGATCATTCTGTTTGCCTATAGAAAACACAAAAAATACGAGGGTGAGCTGTTTCTCATTTACCTGTTCGGATATGGTCTCGGCAGAGTCTGGATAGAAGGCCTGAGAACGGACCAGCTCCTGATCCCCGGACTTGGCTTCCCGGTATCACAGCTTCTCGCCGGTACCATCGTAGTCGTAACAGGGGCTATGCTGCTATACTGCAGAAAGAACCATAAAAGAATGCCCTTTTTAAAAAGCGGCAAAAAATATGAACCAATGCCTGACAAACCTGAAGGAAAAAAACGGCCAAAGGCAAAGGACAGGCTCTTTAAGTAGAAGCCCAAATATTGAATACATTTCTGGAGACTGTTATGATCTGAAAATAGATGGAAAAACCACCCACAAGTGGCTTGACCTGTGGAAAAAGTAGAAAAACCACCCTGATACTGGTTAAAGTTTTTTTAGGGTGGTTTTTCTATATGTCTGCATTCGGAATGATACAAGGTTATTCTAATATTTGATTCACTTTATCTATACTCATGTTACAGATGTCAGCAATTTCTTCCTGAGATTTGCCCTGCATGTATAGTTTGAAAACCTGACGGGCCTCCTGAACCCCCATACGTATTCCGGCTTCTTGCCCAGCTTTCAGTCCTCTTTTTTCAGCACTGCTGATCTGGGTATTATAATCCTTCAATGCCTTTTCCCGGGCCTCATATTCCAGCCGTTTCTTTTCATCGGCACTCAAATGGAGCAGTGTATTGTATGCTTCATCAAGATATTCGTTTGTTTTAGCCATAGTTTGAAACTCCTCTCTGCTTTCACCACTGAAAAACTTCATCCATGCAAGAACATCCTCACTGGTCTTAACTTCCGGGGGCAGCTTTTTCAACTCCAGTATCTGAAGCTCCATTTTATCGGAATACAGATTATAGGTGCTGTCGTCCCGGAAATGGATCCTGCGGTAACACTCTTTGTCGTTCGGAAAATGGATAAAATCTAAAATACTTACATGGATACATTTCTGCAGGTTTTCATAGGATTCGCCTTTGCGGATCTGACTGTCAAACATCTTACTGAGGTAGAACATGGCGCGTTCGTCCCAGTATTCAAAGTATTTGACCTGCATTTCCATATTCATCTGCGTCCCGTTCTTAAGCAGTACACGTACATCCATGATTCCCAGCTTATCATCAGCCGAGTCTCTCGGTAGCAGCGTGGGCAGAAGAACCGTATCTTCGACTTCGTCCGGGGGCAGGTTCAGCAAAGCTGAAATGAAGCCCTTCCTGACTTTGGGGTTCTGCATCAGTTCCTTGAAACAAAAGTCCACAGTGGGTAACATAATAAAGTTGTTTTTGCTCATAAATTGAAATCTCCTTTCCTGTGCAGAAAACGAAAGGTACACATGTAAGGAGTTCTTCTGATTTACTATTATCATATCACGAAATACAGATATGTAAAAGACAGGAATACCTTCAATATGTAGTGCCCGGAGTTGTTTTCTGCGGTTCTAATAAGTGATTAATTGGGTAAACCGGCGAACTGCCGATTGAAAAATGAAAGGTGAATACCTTTCGAAGTTTCTGACGAGAGTATATCACGAGATAAGGGAAAGGGCAATTAGGCAATTTGACGAAATTTATGCCGCAATATTGCTCTGCGGCTATGACGCATGGCGTTCCCTTGTACGGGAAAATAAACAAAAAAATGGGACAGGTTCTATAGACTTTTGGACTTTTTGGCGATATAATGAAAGCACATGTGAAAAAATAAACTTTTACAATGTAATTTTAAGGAGGAACAACAAATGGCAAGAAAAATGAAGACCATGGATGGTAACCAGGCAGCAGCTCACGTTTCATATGCGTATACAGAAGTTGCAGCAATTTACCCGATTACACCATCATCAGTTATGCCGGAACATATCGACGAATGGGCTACCGAGGGCAGAGAGAACATTTTCGGACAAACTGTTCAGGTAACAGAGATGCAGTCTGAAGCAGGTGCAGCCGGAGCTGTGCACGGTTCTTTAGCAGCAGGAGCTTTGACAACTACATTTACAGCATCTCAGGGATTACTTTTGATGATTCCGAACTTATATAAAGTAGCAGGTGAACAATTACCAGGAGTATTCAACGTTTCAGCACGTGCCATCGCAAGCCACGCACTGTCAATCTTCGGTGACCACTCAGACGTTTATGCCTGTCGCCAGACAGGGGCTGCTATGCTCTGTGAATCCAGTGTACAGGAAGTTATGGACCTGACAGCAGTTGCTCACTGTGCAGCACTCGAAGGAAAGATTCCTTTCATTAACTTCTTCGACGGATTCAGAACATCTCACGAGATCCAGAAGATTGAGACATGGGATTACGAAGATCTGAAAGACTTAGTAAACATGGACGCTATTGATGAATTCCGTGCACACGCGCTGAATCCTAACCACCCATGCCACAGAGGTTCCGCTCAGAACCCTGATATCTTCTTCCAGGCAAGAGAAGCATGTAACCCATATTACGATGCTCTTCCGGGAATCGTTCAGAATTACATGGACAAGGTTAATGAAAAGATCGGAACAGACTATAAGCTGTTCAACTACTATGGAGCAGAAGATGCAGAGCGCGTAATCGTAGCTATGGGATCTGCATGCGATACAATCGAAGAGACAATCGACTACATGCTTGCAGCAGGCGAGAAAGTCGGCGTTGTAAAGGTTCGCCTGTACAGACCATTCTGTGCAGAAGCACTGATCAATGCAATTCCTGACACTGTTAAGACAATTTCTGTACTTGACAGAACAAAAGAGCCGGGAGCACTCGGAGAGCCATTATACCTTGATGTAGTTGCAGCACTCAAGGGATCAAAATTCGATGCTGTACCTGTATTATCAGGACGTTACGGATTAGGTTCAAAAGATACAACACCAGCTCAGATTGTAGCTGTATTTAATAACACAGAGAAAGCAAAATTCACAATCGGTATCGAAGATGATGTGACACACCTGTCTCTGGATGCAGGCGCTCCGCTTGTTACAACTCCTGAAGGAACAATCAACTGTAAGTTCTGGGGACTTGGAGCAGACGGTACTGTCGGAGCTAATAAGAACTCCATCAAGATCATTGGTGATAATACAGATATGTACGCTCAGGCTTACTTTGACTATGATTCAAAGAAATCCGGCGGTGTTACAATGTCTCACTTACGTTTTGGTAAGAAACCGATCAAATCAACATACCTGATTAAGCAGGCTAACTTTGTAGCATGCCACAATCCGTCTTATATTGACAAATACAACATGGTTCAGGAACTGGTTGACGGAGGAACATTCCTTCTGAACTGCCCTTGGGACATGGAAGGTCTGGAGAAGCACTTACCGGGACAGGTAAAAGCATATATTGCCAGCCACAACATTAAATTCTACACAATCGACGGTATCAAGATTGGTAAAGAAATCGGACTTGGCGGACGTATCAATACAGTCCTTCAGTCAGCATTCTTCAAACTTGCAGCTATCATTCCGGAAGAAGAAGCGATCGACCTGATGAAGAAAGCAGCTAAGGCTACTTATGGAAGAAAAGGTGACAAGATTGTACAGATGAACTATGATGCAATCGATGCAGGTGCTAAGCAGGTTGTAGAAGTAGCTGTACCGGAGAACTGGAAAGATGCAGCAGATCAGGGACTGACAACACCTCACGTTGATGAGAACGGAAAGAAAGATGTTGTTGACTTTGTTAAGAATATCCAGGCTAAGGTAAATGCTCAGGAAGGTAACTCACTTCCGGTATCAGCATTCAAGGATTATGTAGATGGTTCTACACCGTCAGGTTCTTCAGCATATGAGAAACGTGGTATTGCAGTTGACATCCCGATGTGGAAGCCAGAGAACTGTATCCAGTGTAACCGCTGTGCATATGTATGCCCACATGCAGTTATCCGTCCGGTTGCCCTGACAGAAGAAGACATGGCTAAGGCTCCGGAAGGACTTGCAACACTCGACATGACAGGTATGCCGGGAATGAAGTTTGCAATCACTGTATCTGCTTATGACTGTACAGGATGTGGTTCATGTGCTAACGTATGCCCGGGCAAGAAGGGTGAAAAAGCACTCGTTATGGAGAACATGGAAGCAAACGCAGGTGTTCAGGAATACTTCGACTTTGGTACAGAGATTCCTGTAAAACCAGAAGTTGTTACTAAGTTCAAAGAGACAACAGTAAAGGGAAGCCAGTTCAAACAGCCTCTGCTTGAATTCTCAGGAGCATGTGCTGGATGTGGCGAGACACCTTATGCTAAATTAATCACACAGTTATTCGGTGACAGAATGTATATTGCAAATGCAACAGGATGCTCCTCTATCTGGGGTAACTCTTCACCGTCTACACCATATACAGTAACACCAGAGGGCAAAGGACCGGCATGGTGCAACTCTCTGTTCGAAGATAATGCTGAGTTCGGATACGGTATGCTGCTTGCCCAGAACACAATCAGAGACAGACTGAAAGGCAAAGTAGAAGTTCTTGCAGAGAACGCAGAAAATGCTGATGTAAAGGCTGCTGCTCAGGAATACCTTGATACATTTGGAAGCGGGGCAACAAACGGAACAGCTACAGATAAACTGGTAGCAGCTCTGGAAGCTTGCGGATGCGATTCAGCAGATAAGGCTGAATTACTGAAAGGAAAAGATTTCCTTGCTAAGAAGTCACAGTGGATCTTCGGTGGTGACGGATGGGCTTATGATATCGGATTCGGCGGTGTTGACCACGTATTAGCAAGCGGAAAAGACATCAACATCATGGTATTCGATACAGAAGTTTACTCCAACACAGGCGGACAGTCCTCTAAGGCTACAAAGACAGGTGCAACAGCACAGTTTGCAGCAGGCGGAAAAGAAACAAAGAAGAAAGACCTTGCCGGAATCGCAATGAGCTACGGTTATGTATACGTAGCACAGATTGCTATGGGTGCTGATTTCAATCAGACAGTAAAAGCAATCGCAGAGGCAGAGGCTTATCCGGGACCATCACTCATCATCGCTTACGCTCCATGTATCAACCACGGAATCAAGAAGGGTATGAGCAAAGCTCAGACAGAAGAGCAGTTAGCAGTAGAGTGCGGATACTGGAACAACTTCAGATTCAATCCTGCAGCAGAAGGCGCTAAGTTCACACTGGACAGCAAAGAGCCAAAACAGGAAGAATATCAGGCATTCCTTGACGGAGAAGTTCGTTACAATGCCCTGAAGAGAGCTAATCCGGAAAAAGCTGAGAAACTCTTTGCACAGAATGAGAAGGAAGCTATGGAAAGATATTCTTACCTGAAGAAACTCGTTACTCTTTACGGAGAAGAATAAGAAGCATGATTGCTTTTTATCCGAGAACTGAGTAAAGGATTCAAAGGTATCAATCAAAGGACCTTACTGATTTCCACGTCAGTAAGGTCCTTTTTTGATTGTGTCTGCTGCGAGAGAAATTGGTTTATGCAATATGACGAATAAAAAAGTGTGCTATATTTATGTGTGAGTTAAAAAATGACAAAAACAGAATGAAAACATACATGGAGAATGTGCATAATTACTGATAAGATCTTGTTATAAAAGATTGGGAGGTCAAAAACATGAAAAAACGTATCGTAGCAATGCTGCTGAGCGGAGCATTGGCAGTCTGTACACTGGCGGGATGTGGCTCAGGTTCTGATTCTGACAGCAAGGATGATTCCTCTGACAGCGGCAAAGGCGGCACTACATTGTCGATTCTGGCAAGCCAGGACTGGATATATGATGCCGAGATGGAGCTGGGTGAAAAGTTTGAGGAAGAAACAGGAATCAAGGTGGATTATCAGATCGTACCGTCTGACCAGTATTACAACCTGCTGATGACTAAATTAAACAGCGGGGAGGGCCCGGACATTTTCTGCGGACAGTCAGGAAGCTATGACCTGGTTTCGCAGTATAGTATCGAAGATAATGCGATCGCCCTGACGGACGAGCCGTGGACATCTTACTATAATGAGTTTGCAGCAGAGCAGACTTCTGTTGACGGGACCCTTTACGGGGCAACGTATTTCGATACAACAACAGACTATTACATGGTTTATAACAAGAAGATTTTTGAGGAAAATGGTGTAAAAGTACCATCGACCTTTGCAGAATTTGAAAAGGTATGTCAGACATTGCTTGACAAGGGTGTGACACCAGTATATGAACCGGTAGCCGATGGCTGGCACCATGTTATGTGGTTCTGTGAAATCGGTGGGAAATATGAGGAGCTTGTTTCTGGTATTGTAGACAAATTAAATAATAACGAGGTGAAATTCGCAGATGTTCCTGAGTTTAAAGAAGCTCTTGACCAATTGAATGAGCTGGCCCAGAATGGATACTTCGGTGACAACTATCTGTCGGACGAATACACAGATACAGCAGCAATGCTCGGAAGCGGCGAATATGCAATGACAATCGGCAAACCAGGTGCGATGATAGAGGCAGCGGAGGCATCCGGTGGTACATACACAGAAGAAGACTTTGATATGTTCCTGATTCCCACGCTGGACAATGATGTTTTAAATGAGCATCCATGCGGACCGTCCAGATTTGTATACTCAGGCTCCAGGCATGCAGACGAGGCAAAACAGTATCTTGAATACATCACAACCAAGGAAAGCATCCAGCACATGATCGACAACGAACCGAAAGTAGAAAACCTCCCGTATGATGCCGGACAGGAACCTGCCTACAGCGAGACAACTAAGGAATTCTTAGAATCATTTGACAAGGCAGGGGTTGTATTCCAGGATTCCATCAAGTACCTCAACCCACAGTGGACAGAACTGGGACAGGATATCGTATCTATGTTTATCGGTGACATGACATCAGACGATGTGCTCAAACAGATTGATACAAGAAGAGCAACACAGGCAGACGCGGCAGGAGACGAAGCCTGGAAGTAAGATTTGAATTCAGGACAGTAATATCCTGGAGGTGTAACATTTAGAATTAAAGAAAAGGCTTTCTGCAAAATAGTCGTTTTATGGCTATTTTGCAGAAAGCTTTTCTAATTTCACAGGCAGATGCTGTTGCTATGCACACCATGAGGTTTGGACATCAGCGATGCCGCTGGTCGGACGTCTAGGGTTTTTGTTCCTGTTTCCGGTAGGCCGTCGGGTTCAGCCCGGTCAGTTTCCGGAAGGTTTTGCTGAAATGGAACTGATCGGGATAGCCGACCCGTTCCCCGACTTCGCGTATCGGAAGCCCCGTATCGGTCAGCAGCCGTTTAGCCTCGTGGATTCGTATATCGGTCAGGTATTTCAGCGGCGTGTCCCCTTTGTATCTGTTGAAAAGCTTTGTGAGGTAAGCCGAGGTAAAACCTAAGGAGGCAGAAAAAGAGCTGATATCGATGTCGTCCATATAATGCTCTCTCATATACAGCACCGTGTATTCCACGATTTCTTCAGCATCTTTTCCGACGAGCACGGGATCTTCCTCAAGTTCGTAGAACTTCTGGAGATGGAGACGTACACGGCCCAGCGTGTTCTCTAAATCCTCCATTGTGACAGGTTTTAGCATATAATCGAAGACTCCCTGTTTGAGGGCTTCACGTGCGTAATCGAAGTCTGCATATCCGGTCAGAATGACTGTCAGGATATGTGGGTACTGCTCATGAATCCTCTTGGCAAGTGTAAGCCCGTCCATGACAGGCATACGTATATCTGTCATGACGAGGTGGATATTCTCCTTTTTCAGGCACTTCAGGGCGTCCTCGCCGTTAGAGGCCTGACAGACAACCTTGAAGCCGGCCTCAAGAGATTCGATATGGCGGGAAAGAGACTGCATCAGCAGCATCTCATCCTCCACAAGCAGTACATTATAATGGTTTAATCTGGTCATTGAACCTTCCTCCTACTTTCACAATAGCTCCCCCCTCCGGGAGGTTTCCAAAATCAAATATAAATGTAATTCCATAAATCAGGTAAAACCTGATAAAGATATTCAGGATACCCATACCGTCCAGCTCCAGACTCGGCAGAAGTCCTTTTTCCAGTATGATATCCATCTGCGACTTCAAGTGGGCAGTAATCTCTTCACCGAAGCCCGGGCCGTTATCTTTTACTTCTACATACCAGCATTCTTTATCCATATGCCCCTGTATAACAATATGCCACGGTGGAGATGTATTGGCTGTGAATTTGACGGCATTTTCTACGAGGAGCTGTATACAGAGTTTTGGAACAGGCAGCTCAAGCATATCGTCTTCCACATCAATTTCATATTTAAGCGAATCTCCGAACCGGAGCTTAATACATTTTAAATACAGGTCGCAGTGTTCCAGTTCTTCTTCAAGCGAGGAAACCTGTTCTTTATTTGAGGAGATATAGCGCAGGATCGATGTAATATCCTGACACATCTGTGCCACTGGCTGTGTTAGTCCCTCTTCTGCCATCGCGGCAATGGTCATGAGGGAATTATACAAAAAGTGCGGGTTCATCTGGGACTGGAGTGCAAGCATCTGTGCCTGTAGTTCCTGTTCTTTTAGTACCATCATTGAATTCGTGGATGCTTTCTGCGAGCGCATCGCTTCATTTAGAGAGTTTCGCAGTTTGTCAATCTCTATTACCCCGGAATCTGCCATCTCAATTTCCCGGAACTGGTCCTGAGGGTCGATATGAGAAAGAAAACGATAAATCTTTTTCAGCGGTGCACTTAATCTTCCGGCAAAGATCCGGGCAAAAAAGAGGCACATGAGAAGGACAATCAGAAAAATGAAGATTGTCAGACTCAGAGAACGATAAACAGGAGCAAAAAATTCTGTGCTTTTTATTGTGGTTACCGTTGTAAATCCGCTGTATTCCATATCTGAATAATATACATATTCCTGACACTGTTTTTGGGTGTTGTAGATTTCAGTTTCTTCGGATTCCCTGTAAGTAAAGTATGGAAAGACGTCCTTCTGGCTTTTGTTTAAGGGGAAGATGATGTTTCCCTCGGCATCGTAAATGATGACGTCGATATCGTATGTACTGTCGGGATAGAAAGCGCGTTCAAAAAGGATATCATAGTATTTCATTACCTCTACGAAGCCGGCAGGATTCTGATAATTATCATAATACATACGCAGCAGGGAGAAATAAAACCTGTCTTTGTTTGTTCCCGTACTGGACGACAGCACCTCATTCTGAGATGCAGGAGGGAAATATTTGAAGCCGTGGGAAGCAAAGGCTTTTGCAAACCAGGGCTCCTGGGCCGTTATGGTATGAAGTGTCCCGGTGTAATTCCCGGTTCCGTAACCGCCTTCCGTCAGCCCATAAAGATTTATCTGGCGAATGGATGCATCCACCCCTTTCATTGAAGTTAATGTATTGGCAAGCGTATTCTGTCGCTGGCTCTGTTCATACGGCGTGGCATCCTCATCGTTCAAATAATCTGAAAAGGTATCCTTAATTAATGTCGAATGTATCGTGTTCATACAGACAGTATCCATCTGGCTGAGCTGGAGGTCAATATCCTCCGCTATTGCCGAGCATGTCCTCTGGATATCGTGCTCCGTATTGGAACGAAGGTTCAGGTACTGCACAACAGAAAACAAAATCGTTGCCAGAACCAATAAAGTCAGCATGATGAGCAAAAAATAGGAAGAAAGAATCTTCTGTATGCTTCTTGGTTTACGCTTCATAACAATCCTCCCCGGCAAGCTTCCTTATTATATAAGAAAAACTGTCTTTTAATGGTTCAATTAGTATAGCACATTGTACAGGAATATGCATCGGGTGGTTAAAAAAACACATAAAATAGCTCAATGTATGCATGTGATTACGTTCTGGATTTGTATAAAATAAATAAAAAGGAAAAGAACGGAGGAGAATTTCAGTGAAAAAATCAAAGTTATACCCCTGGTACTTTGCGGCAGGCGCAATTCTGATCTATACGGCGCTCTGTGTAATACCCGGAATCATTGGTATCGGATACTCATTTACAGACTGGTCTGCATATTCCAAAGAGGTGCATTTTGTAGGTCTTGAAAATTTCAGAAAGGTATTCAGCGCAGACACAAATTATTTCAAATACATAACGAACACACTTTTATTTACGGTGGTGACGACGGTTGCGAAAACAGGGCTCGGGTTATTATTTGCACTCGTGCTCAGCAAGAACATCAAACTGAAGAATTTCCACAGAGGCGTGATGTACATGCCTTCAGTATTATCCATCCTCATTATCGGCCTTGTGTTTACTTCCATTTTAAACCCGAAGATGGGAATCCTGAACGAAGGTCTTAGGGCGATCGGTCTGGACAGTCTGACACAGCAGTGGCTGACTAATCCGAAGATTGCTTTCTGGTCCGTTATGGCGGTCGATATCTGGAGGGGCACGGGTTACATTATGACTATGCTGATCGTTGGAATACTGGCGATCCCGCAGGATTACTACGAGGCGGCCAGCATAGACGGGGCAAACGGCTGGAATAAATTTGTACATATTACACTGCCGATGCTCAGGCAGACAATGGCGGTTACGATTGTTTTGAACGTCCTGTATGGCCTGAAAGTATTTGATATGGTATATGCACTGACGAATGGAGGCCCGGGACATACGACAGAGGTTATGTACACCGCGGTATTCAAACAGTTTTCACAGGGACTCTACGCGGAAGGTACAACGATCAGTTCCATTATGTTCGTGTTCATGATAGTTGTTGGATTCTTTATGATTAAAATCCTGACGAAAGACGAGGTGGAGGAATAATGAATAGTCAAACAAAGAAGAAAGCTGTTAATATATTAAAAAACATTCTGGCCTGGGTCATATCACTGATCATGCTGATACCTCTGGCACTGATTGTGGTCAATGCATTCAAAGGTGATTCAGAAGCGATGTCCCTTACGCTTTCGCTCCCGAAAACATGGGTTTTTAGTAATTTTACTACAGTAATTGAAAAAGGGAAATTAGTCAGGAGCTTCCTGAACAGTTTCCTTTATGCAGGCAGTGCAACTGTGATTGCCGTGGTGCTGGGCGCGATGGCAGCCTATGTCTTTTCCAGAAGGCGTGACAGGGTGAACAATAGCGTTTATATGTATATGGTGCTCGGAATCGTTATTCCGATCAATTATGTTGCTTTGATGAAGGTAATGCAGGTGACACAGCTCAATAACAGCGTGCCGGGAATCATCCTGCTCTATGTGGCAACACAGCTCCCATTCACAGTATTTTTGATCTATGGGTTTGTATCCAAAGTACCGGTGGATCTGGATGAAGCAGCAGTGATTGACGGCTGTGGTCCATTCAGGCTGTTTTTTAACATCATCCTTCCGATGCTGAAATCCAGCATCGTAACAGCGGCGGTACTCTGTTTCCTGAATACATGGAATGAATTTGTCATGCCTTTGTATTTCCTGAATTCCTCCGAAAAATGGCCGATGACACTTGCTGTTTATAACTTCTTCGGACAGTACAGTAAGAGCTGGAACTTAATCTGTGCAGATATCCTCCTTACGTGTCTGCCGGTTATCATTATGTATCTTGTCTGTCAGAAATATATCGTCGGCGGGCAGACGGCAGGAGCGGTCAAGGGTTAACTTGTGCTTAAAGAGCCCCCGGCGTGTCCGGGGAAGAGAGGAAAAGGAGATCGAATCGATGAAAGTATTATCATGTACAGCCAGTCAAGATCACAGGTCGGCAGAGCTTATGACCGATCGGGGAAAACTGGCAGTTTACGGGATAACAGAGAATATCATCCGATGTGTCTATACAAAAAGAGAAGAGGTGCTTTCTCTGTCACCGGTTGGGATAGAAAGAGCCACAGAAGCCGGGATTTGTATAGAAGAGAAGGAAGACTGCTATATCCTGGCTACGTCCGGTGTTAGTATCAGAATAGAGAAAAGAACCGGGAGGTTTATCTGGAGTGACAGGAAAAGCGGGAAAATCCTGTTGAAGGAGGACAGCAAAGAACTGGCTGAGAACCCTCTTATGGTCTATTCCACAGGTGGAGAAAAGCCGGTGATCCGCCGGGTGGTGACGGTGGATGGAGAACGGAATTTCGTAGAGAATTTAAAACCGGAAGAAGACCACATGGCTTACAGGGGAAAACTGTATTTTGACTGGGCCCCGGACGAGCAGATACATGGGCTCGGACAGGGAGAGGAGGGTATCTACAATTACCGCGGCAATGTGCAGTACCTCTACCAGCACAACATGAGGATCCCGATTCCGTTTCTTTTGTCAGACCGGAAATATGGAATACTGGCGGACTGCGGAAGCCTTATGACCTTCAATGATGACAGCAGGGGATCTTACCTCTATCTGGACATGGTTGAGCAGCTGGATTATTATTTCATTGCCGGGGAATCTGTGGATGAGATCATCGCGGGTTACCGGAAGCTTACCGGGAAAGCGGTCATGCTGCCGAAGTGGGCATACGGATATGTGCAGTCTAAAGAAGCATACCGCACGCAGGCGGAAATGATCGGAATTGCCGAAGAATACCGGAAACGCAGGATTGGACTGGACTGTGTGGTGCAGGACTGGAATACGTGGGAAGACGGTAAATGGGGCAATAAGAAGGTAGATAAGAGCCGCTATCCGGACCTTAAGAAAATGAATCAGGCCTTACATGATATGCATGTACATACAATGGTGTCGGTTTGGCCGAATATGAATTCCGGCACGGAAAACTGCGATGAGATGGAAGCACATGGATTTCTGCTGAATGACTATGCAACCTATGACGCATACGATGAGGAAGCGAGAAAGCTGTACTGGAAACAGGCGGAGGAAGAGCTGTTTTCAGGGGGATTCGACTCCTGGTGGTGTGACTCCACGGAGCCGTTTTCAGGGCCGGACTGGAACGGAGCCTGCTTAAGAGAACCGTGGGAGAGATTTCAGATGGTCGGAAACGAGCATAAAAAATTCCTGCGTGCCGACAGGGCCAACCTCTATGCAGCGGCCCACGCAAAAGGAATTTACGAAAATCAGAGGAAAAGCGCCCCGGGAAAACGCGTCCTGAACCTGACACGGTCCGGATATGCAGGTTCGCAGAAGTACGGTACCATGCTCTGGTCCGGGGATACCTGTGCGACCTGGAAAAACTTTAAAAAGCAGATCACAGAGGGTCTGAACATGTGTATCAGCGGTATGCCCTACTGGACACTGGATATCGGCGCATTTTTTACAGTCAATGAAAAATGGCAGAACAGAGGCTGCGGATGCAGTCAGGACCCTTCCATGAAATGGTTCTGGCGGGGGGACTATGACGAAGGGGTCAGTGATCTCGGATACCGTGAGCTGTACGTCAGGTGGTTCCAGTACGGTACGTTTCTCCCGATGTTCCGTTCTCACGGAACGGATACGCCCAGAGAAATCTGGAATTTCGGAGAAAAGGGGGGGATGTTCTATGATGCTTTGGGAAAAAGTATCCGCTTAAGATATCGCCTGATGCCTTATATCTATTCTATGGCCGGAAAAGTATGTCTGGAAGACTATACGATGATGCGAAGCCTCCTGTTTGACTTCCCGGAGGATAAAACAGCCTCCGCGATGGACAGCCAGTTTATGTTCGGGGAAAGCCTGCTGGTATGTCCGGTCACGGAGCCAATGTACTTTGGGGCAGGGAGTCAGAAACTGGATGCAGCCAGAAACTGGAAATGTTATCTTCCGGCAGGAGAAAGTTGGATCGATTTTGAGAGTGGGAGATATTTTGAGGGTGGTCAGTGGATTGACATCCCGGTTACACTGGCATATATTCCAGTATTTGTAAAAGCAGGATCTGTCATTCCAATGGAAGAAAGTCTGGAGTATGCATCAGAGGAAGTGGACACACCGTTTGAAATCAATATTTATCCGGGTAAGGACACTGTTTTTACTTTATATGAGGATGCAGGGGACGATTATAGTTATGAAGAGGGAATCTATAACCGGATTACACTGAATTGGGAGGAGCGGGAGAAAACGCTTACGGTTGGGCCGGCAGAGCATGATTTCCCACAGAGTATCCGCAACAGGAGCTTAAGAATTATTTTGAATAAAAAAGAATCGGGCCGGACGGAACGGGTAGTCGATTATTATGGGGAAGAAATAAAAATATATTTTTAGAAATATATTCAAATCCATCCACAGAGATATGAGCAGGAGGAAAAGAAAATGAAATATAAAAAGAACTGGGAAGAAACTCAGGAGAAATGGAAAAATTACTGGAAGCATCAGAATACAGGGAGACCGCTGATGTGCGTGATTGCAAGAAAACAAGAGATCGAGAAGTATTCCGATGGAAAACCGGCGCAGGGCGGTTGTATGGATGTCATCTGTCAGGGGAAATATTACAATCTGCCGGAAGAATTGAAATGGAAGGATATGGAGGATAAGTATCAGGATGCGGAGCGTATTGTAGCGAGATACCGCCAGTTCTGCGAGACCCACGAGTTCCTTGGGGAGAGTTTCCCGAATCTGGACGTGGATTTCGGCCCCGGTTCCCTTGCCGCCTATCTTGGTTCTGAGATAGGCTTTAAGGAAGATACAGTTTGGTTCGAGTCCTGCATTGATGACTGGGAAGAGGCGCCTGATTTCAAGTTTGATCCCGAGAATAAATGGTTTAAAAAGCATATCGGACTCGTAAAGAAATGCAGGGAACTGGCCGGAGACGATTTTCTTGTTGATATGCCTGACCTGATGGAGAACATTGATGTGCTCGTGTCACTGCGCGGGGCAGAGGACATGCTGTATGACATAATCGATGACCCGGAGATAGTGGAGGAGCGGATTAACCAGATAGGAAAGATATATTATGAATATTATAACCGTTTCCACGAGATTATCAAAGATGAAAATGGAGGAAATGCGTATACCGTATTCCAGATATGGGGCCCGGGGAAGACAGTGAAGCTCCAGTGCGATTTCTCTGCGATGCTGTCACCTGACAATTTCCGGGATTTTATACAGGAATCTCTTCGTGAACAGGCTAAAAAGGCGGACCAGGTTCTGTATCATCTGGACGGACCGGATGCAATCCGCCATCTGGATGCACTGATGGAAATAGAGGAGATCGATGCACTGCAGTGGACCAGCGGGGACGCAGGGCCGGACGGAACGCTGGAAGAATGGGACGTCATCTACGACAAGGTACGTGCCGCAGGCAAATCTCTCTGGATAAAGGTGTATTCCGGCGAGTTTGAAGACTGGATCAGGAATGTAGACCGGATTGTACAAAAATACGGCTCACACAGCCTCTTCCTGCTGTTCCCGGAAATGTCGATGGAGCAGGCAGAAACACTGCTTGATTACGCGGAAAAGAACTGGAGCGATGTAGAAGGAACGTGGAGTTAATGTAAAGGTGTGCAGACTTCTCAGAAATGAGGGGCCTGCACACCTTTGTCTGTAATGGGATTCAGTCGAACCATTTTTTCTTATGGAAGAACCAGAGTTCGATAACGATGATGAGCAGGCAGACAAGGATCACCACCCCATATCCGGAGGAGGAAGTGAGTTCGGGCATGTTGACGAAATTCATGCCGTACCAGCCGGCAATCAGCGAAAGCGGCATGAAGAATGTTGTCACGATCGTCAGCACCTTCATGATCTGGTTCTGCCGCACATCAATCTGGGACTGGTGCATTTCACGCAGCTGCATGGAGTACTCTTTGAGCGTTTGGACGTTGGAATACAGTCTGCCGGCACGGTCTGTAAACAGTCCGAATAAGACACTGCTCCTGTCCTGCGCCATATCGGGGAGTGCTTCCTGAAGAGACTCGCCCATATCAGCCAGTTGTTCGTAATAGGAACCGAGCGCTGTCAATTCTTTGCGGATGTGGAGAATCGCCCTGTCGAAATTGTCATCCTCACCATCCAGCAGGCGTTCCTCCAGCCGGGTAAGGTGCTCTTCATAATCCTGCAGGAAAAAGACGTCGTCTTTGATAAGGTATTCCATAAGGTTGAATAACAGGCCAAGCGATGACAAAGGCCCTGTGAGTGGCATATCCTCCAGCTGTGAAAGGAGAGGTGCTGCAGTATCTTTGTCGTCTATAAATAAAAGCTCGGAATCTGTCAGAAAGAAGCAGAAGCAGAGCTTTTCAGCAGTCGGGGATTCTTTGCGAGGTACAGCGAATGTACCGGCTGCACATCCTCCCAGGACGTCTGCTTTACAGCAGTGGATATGGCTGAGGTTCCGCAGCATCACCGGATATTCAGGGGTATCCTGGTAATGCTGCGTATATTCTTCGGAGGTCAGTATTTTCACGGAGATGCCTTCACTGTCTGTGTGCATATTACCTGAAAGTCTGGTTAGTTTCATGTTCAAAGTATATTGAATCATATGTGCGTGACTCCTTTCAGAGTTTTCTTTCATTGTACCATCTGCCGGATATGAAGTCTATAATCTTCTCTCCATGATACACGGGTGATTGACAGCAGGATTCTCTGGTGGTATTATTGTATTAGTTGAATAATACAATAATAGGAGGAGCGCCATGACAGAATCTATTTTTATTGCATTGGTGGTATTGGGTGTCATAGCAGTGTGTTTTGTGATCTCATATATAGACAATATAAGGCGGATATACAAAATCAAGAGACGGCTTGAGTATAATTATGGACGCTGGAGGGAGGTAGATTATTCGGATGCGGTACTGTCTGTGATTGGTGAATATACTGCGGCTAAGGACTCTATGATTGATGATATCACGTGGAATGACCTGGATATGGATGCGCTGTTTATGTCCATCGACCACACGTGGTCTTTTGCAGGGGAGGACTACCTGTATTATCTCCTGCATGTTCCGAAGGTGATGCCCGAAGAATGGGAAGAGCAGGAGGAAATGATTACATATTATCAGGAGCATGAAAAAGAGCGTATAGAGATGCAGATGGAGTTTGCCCGGATTGGGAAAAACCACGCATCCTCTGTTTACAGCTACATCATGGACTGTATCCGGTTCAATACGAAGGTTCCGCCGGTTCATTATTTTTCATTTGTATTCTTTATATTTTCAGTGGTGATTACTGTGATATCACCGTCCGAGGGACTGGGACTTCTGATTCTGGCGATGGTGGTAAATGTACTTCTCTATTTCTATAAAAGGAAGGAACTGGAAGGCTCCATGCAGGCGCTCCAATACTTTAAAAAGCTGATGGAGGGGGCAAAGTCACTCACAAAGAAGAAGCTGATCTGTAATCCGAAATACCATTCCAGAGTGGAAAAGGACTACAGGCATCTGAAAAAACTGATGGGGGCGAGCGCTTACTTAGGTCCTGCAAACTGGGACAGCCCGTCGATTGCAGAGATGTTTCTGGATTACATCCGGCTTGTTACGCATATCGACTGCATTTTCTTCTACCACTGCATGAGCCGCTTAGGCAGGAATATTGATATTGTGGAAAACATGTTCACCACAATGGGGTTCCTTGAAAGTATGCTGGCTGTAGGTTCCCTGCGGGAGGCGCTGCCGGTCTGGTGCAGGCCTGAATTTACAGATGAGAAGATGCTTCGAATAATTGATGCCTATCACCCGGGGCTGAAAGAACCCGTACCGAATTCTGTGAGTGTGAAGGACGGGATTCTGATTACCGGTTCCAATGCGTCTGGTAAATCCACATTCCTGAAAACGATAGCAATGAATGTCATACTGGCCCAGAGCCTGCATACGTGCCCGGCAAAGGCTTACTGTGGAAAATGGTTCCATGTATTTTCATCTATGGCGCTCAAAGACAGCCTGTATAAAGGGGAAAGCTATTACATTGCGGAGATCAGGGCGCTGAAGCGTGTTATGGAGCCAGTGGAAGAAGAGGCTGTGATCTGTTTCGTAGACGAGGTGCTCAGGGGAACGAATACAGTGGAGCGCATCGCCGCTTCCACACAAGTACTGAAGGAGTTCCAGAAAAAAGGAATCCTGTGTTTTGCGGCCACCCATGATATTGAACTGACCTATCTGTTGGAAGAACAATATGATAATTACCATTTTCAGGAACAGGTGGCTGATGGTGAGATTATATTTGATTATCTCATTTATGACGGCAGGGCAACTTCCCGTAATGCGATACAGCTGTTGGAGATATTGGGATATGAGCCGGAGATCATTAACGGGGCAAAAGCGATGGTGGAGCAGTTTTTGAGCACAGGAAAGTGGAACTGACAGAGAAGGATAACAGTTTTCGGACGGGGAAGCTGTTATCCTTTTTGTATTTTATTTTATACCGGAAAATCATAGATAAATTAAATGTATTCTGATGAAAATGACCGGAGGTTATGATATTATGTGAGTAGCTGTAATAACGGGAGGGGCACGGAAATATTTTTTGCGGCAGCTCCTGAAGAAGAAAGAATAAGGAGGGGAATCGTGCAGAGTTTCTATCAGATTGTGGAAGGAAATCCAATGATCGCAGCGGTAAAAGATATGGATGGCCTTGAAAAAAGCTGTGCGGCCGAAGAGATTCAGGTGATCTTCGTATTATTTGGGGATATCTGTACCATCCGGCAGATTGTAGAGAGGATTAAAGAGGCAGGGAAGACGGCACTCGTACACATCGACCTGATTACGGGACTTAGTTCCAAGGAGGTTACTGTAGATTTTATGAAAGAGAACACCCGGGCAGACGGCATTATTACAACGAAGCAGCCGCTGGCACACCGGGCAAAGGAACTGGGGATGTACGCGGTTCTGCGGTTTTTTGTGATAGATTCTATGGCGCTGAAAAGTATTGAAAGTCTGGACAGGCAGAAGGGCGGCAGACCGGACTTTATCGAGGTGCTTCCGGGAGTGATGCCGAAGGTCATCAGGAAGATCTGCGGGCTCAGCCGTATACCTGTCATTGCGGGCGGCCTCATTGCGGATAAAGAGGATGTGATGGGGGCGCTGGATGCCGGGGCGGTTGCTGTGTCCACAACAAAACAGGAAGTCTGGATGCTGTAGGAGCCGCCTGTTTTATGTGATTAATCAGGGAAATGAATCGTTAAAACTTATTATACAAAAGGGAGGCAGTAATATGTCAAAGTATGTAATGGCGCTGGATTCGGGGACAACCAGCAACAGGTGTATCCTATTTAACGAGAAGGGTGAAATGTGCAGTATGGCACAGAAGGAATTCACGCAGTACTTCCCGAAGCCGGGCTGGGTGGAGCACAATGCAGAGGAAATCTGGTCAAGCCAGCTGGAGGTAGCACAGCAGGCGATGGCAAATATCAACGCAACGGCGGCAGATATTGCGGCGATCGGTATTACGAACCAGAGGGAGACGACAATTGTATGGGATAAGGAGTCAGGGGAGCCGGTCTATCAGGCCATTGTGTGGCAGTGCAGGAGGACGTCGGAATATTGTGACAGCCTGAAAGAGAAGGGGCTGACAGATAAGTTCCGGGAAAAGACAGGGCTTGTGATCGATGCGTATTTCTCGGGCACAAAGGTAAAATGGATTCTGGACAATGTAGAAGGTGCGAGAGAGAGGGCTGAGCGCGGCGAGCTTTTGTTCGGTACAGTGGAGACATGGCTGATCTGGAAGCTGACAAAAGGCGCGGTCCATGTGACAGATTATTCCAATGCATCAAGGACGATGCTTTTTAACATCAATACACTCCGGTGGGATGAGGAGATTCTGGCAGAGCTCGGGATACCTGCGTCTATGCTGCCTGAGGCAAAGCCATCCAGCTGTGTATACGGTGAGGCAGATGCCGGGTTCTTTGGGGCGCCAATCCCGATTGCCGGCGCAGCGGGAGACCAGCAGGCGGCGCTCTTTGGACAGACCTGTTTTAAAGAGGGCGAGGCGAAGAATACATATGGGACAGGATGCTTCCTGCTTATGAATACAGGGGAGAAACCCGTATTTTCCAAGAACGGGCTTGTGACGACAATCGCGTGGGGGATAGACGGGAAAGTAACTTATGCACTGGAAGGCTCTATCTTCGTTGCAGGAGCGGCAATCCAGTGGCTGCGGGATGAAATGCAGCTGATCGATTCTTCACAGGTATCGGAATATATGGCACAGAAGGTCGAGGACACGAACGGATGCTATGTTGTGCCCGCGTTTACAGGCCTTGGGGCACCGCACTGGGACCAGTATGCGAGAGGGACGATCGTAGGCCTTACCCGTGGTGTGAATAAGTATCATATCATCAGGGCGACGCTGGAATCACTGGCATATCAGGTGAATGACGTCCTGCAGGCGATGGAGGCGGATTCCGGAATTACGCTTTCTGCCCTGAAGGTAGACGGCGGAGCCAGTGCCAATAACTTCCTGATGCAGACGCAGGCGAACTTAAGCGATGCACCTGTGAAACGTCCCCAGTGTGTAGAGACAACGGCGATGGGAGCGGCCTATCTTGCCGGGATTGCCGTCGGGTACTGGAAAAATAAAGAAGAGGTGCTTACCAACTGGGCGATCGACCGGGTATTCGAGCCGGATATAGACCCTGATGTGCGTAAAAAGATGCTGCGTGGCTGGAACAAGGCGGTACGGTATTCTTATGAATGGGCAAAGGAAGATTAGGCCGGAATGATAACAAAGCCGGAAAGGGAGGAATATGAGCAGGATAAAAAATGAACCTAAGATTAAAAATGGTGTGATAACAGCTGTCCGTGAACAGCTGGAACATCGGGCGCTATGGCTTTATTTACTGTGTGATGAGGCGGGAAAACGTGGTCTGGACTGGAAAGATTTTGGAAGTGCAGCCATCAAAAGATGCGGACTGAGCCAAGGGGCCGGGTTAGTGAAAAAGGGCAGGACAAAGGATTTTACCGGACTTCGTAAGACATTGTTTACGAAACCCGCCCAACTCGTGTTTGAAATGAAGATCAGGAGAAGTACGCCCCAGGTACTGGCTATTGATTTTCATTATTGTCCGCTTGTTAAGGCGTGGCAGAAGGCAGGCTGCTCTGATGAGGAGATTGCGACGCTTTGTGATATTGCAATGTGCGGGGATCATGGGATCGGCGAGGCTTATGGTGGGGAACTGAAGCTGCTGAAGAGTATCGCAAAAGGGGATGAGGTATGCCGTCTGTATTATCATAAATGATGTAGAGGACAGGCACAGTCTTAAAATATCTTTTATCATGTTTTCTGCATTATGGAAATAAAGAAAGATTAGAGAAAAAGTGTGCAGACAGCTTTCGGGCGGTCTGCACACTTTTTGGGTTATATGTAACTTTTCACATGGATAATCTGTATAAGCGCATTTATTTCAGGATATTCTGGTTCAGCAGTCTCATTCTCTGCTCAACAACTTCGCAGATTGCTTCTTTGCCTGCCTGGAAGGTGCTGTTTACATTATATCTGAAATCCTCTGCCTGCTGTACTTCTGCGATTCTCTTTGCAGCAGCGGTTACGAGGTCTGTTGCGATATTGATCTTAGCGATTCCGTGGTTTACAGCTTCTGCAATCTTGTCCTGAGGTGTGCCGCTTCCACCGTGCATAACTAACGGAATGGAAACTTTCTGTTCGATTTCAATCAGTCTTGGAATATTGATTTCCGGTTTGAAAGATTTCGGATAAGCGCCGTGCATGGTTCCGATAGAAACAGCCAGTGCGTCGATGCCGGTCTGCTCTGCGAAATAAGCAGCTTCTTCCGGATCTGTCTGGAAAGATTCCTCTACCGTTACATCCTCATCACCTTCATTGCCGGGAAGACGTCCCAGTTCTGCCTCTACACTGACGCCGGCAGCGTGAGCCACTTTTACAACCTCTTTTGTAAGGCGGATGTTCTCTTCGATTGGGAAGCGGGATGCATCAATCATAACAGAAGAATATCCGGCAACGATTGCCTGTACGATTGCATCGTAGGAGCGGAAGTGGTCTGCATGCAGGGCAATCGGCACATCCACAGTCTTTGCAACGCTTTCTGCGATGCGGGCAACATTCTCGAAGCCACCCATAGAAATAGCCTCCCCTTCCCCGATAATATAGATAGCAGGAAGTCCGAGTTTCTGAGCGGTTTCTGCGATTGCTTTGGCAGAATCATAATTCCAGATCATGAATCCTCCAACTGCGCATTTGTTTGCACGTGCGTTTTGTAACATTTGAGTCATTGATACGAGTGCCATAATAATTGCCTCCTTTAAAATAATTATTTTTCTTCACGAGTTGTATTGACAGATGTGTCTCTCGTTGCTATAATTGTATTATCGTTCATATTAACGTTAATGTCAATACCTTTTTTGAAAGTGAGGTAAAAAAATAGTGACAGAAGAAATGAAACAAATAAAAAAGTACATATTAAACAAAAAACATGCAAAATTTAGAAAAAATAAAGAGTGGGACAGAAGTGGCGAATTGACAGAAAGTCAGGTAAATACGGCATTGGGAAGTCACGAACTGTTGCTGAGGAAGAAGAACCGCCTGATCTGGATGCTTGAGCAGGAGCAGCCGGCATTCATACCGGGAATGGATCTGGTTTTCATGAGAACGATAGTTGAAAATAGTTGTATCGTTAATACAAACGAGGAAAAAGCACTCAGGAATCAATATTATTTACATGAAAAAGGGCATGTATGTAATATTTCACCTGATTACAGTGAAGTACTTGCAGGGGGCTTTGAAAGCATAGAAAAGAAGATTCAGAAAGCAAAGACAGAGCCCGGCGGTTCTGATAAAGAGGAGTACGCAGATATTCTTTCAGAGATCATCCGCAGCATCTATTCTTTTACAGAAAAGTATGCAGAGGCACTTGAGGAGGACGGACGCAAAGGCAAGGCGGCTTCTTTAAGAAGAAGTGTACATACCGGGGCAGAGAGTTTTCCGGAGGCACTGCAGCTTCTGCGCCTCCTGCACTATCTGGCATGGCTGGAAGGGGAATATCATATAGGGCTGGGACGGTTTGACCAGTATTTGTATCCTTACTATAAAGAAGATTCAGAAAAAGGAAGGCTGACGGATGAAGAAGCGTTTTCCTGCATCGAGGAATTCTTTCTGGCATGCAACATTGACAATGACCTGTATCCGGGTGTCCAGCAGGGGGATAACGGACAGAGCCTGATGCTGGGTGGTGTGGATGAGGATGGAAAGGACTGTTTCAACGAACTGTCAGAGATGTGCCTGCGCGCCAGCAGGGAATTGAAGCTGATCGACCCAAAGATTAATCTCAGGGTGAATCAGGATACCGGGATTAAGCAGTATGAAGAGGCGACCAGACTCACAAAAGCGGGCCTTGGATTCCCACAGTATTCGAATGATGACGTAGTCATTCCCGCATTGACAAGATGGGGATATCAGTTAGAAGATGCACGCAATTACACGGTGGCGGCCTGCTGGGAATTCATTATACCGGGAAAAGGGATGGACATTCCGAATATAGAAGCAGTATCGTTTCCGAAGATTGTGAACCGGTGTGTGGAGAAGTACTTAAAAGAAACAGACAGCTTCGGGGCATTCAAAGAAAAACTTCTTGAGGAACTGAAGGCGGAAGTTGATGATATTACAAAGCGGCTGGAACCGATTTTTATGTACCCGGCGCCTTACCTGTCTATGCTGATGTATGGATGCACGGAAGAGCTTAAAGATATTTCGCAGGGATGTGTTTACAATAATTACGGCCTGCACGGCACCGGGATTTCCTGTGCGGCAGATTCCCTGTATGCATTGGAAATGTACTATTTTACTGAAAAGAAAATTACGGCGGAAGAACTGATCGGGGCGGTCAGGGATGATTTTCCGGAAGATCTGCCTTATCTGAAGCTCGTAAGAGATGAGATGCCGCATATGGGGGATGGGAACCCTGCGGTGGATAAATATGGAGTCTGGCTTCTGGACGCATTTGCGGAAGAAGTGGACGGCAGGAAGAATGAAAGAGGCGGCATATACCGTGCAGGAACCGGATCGGCGATGTATTATATCCGCCATGCGGAAGAACTCGGGGCATCACCGGACGGCAGAAGGAAGGGTGAATATTTCCCGGCAAACTTTTCACCGGGACTGTCTGTTAAGACAAAAGGGCCCTTATCTGTGATTAAGTCATTCACTGCACCCAATCTGGAGCGTGTGGCAAACGGCGGGCCTCTGACACTGGAATTCCATGACAGCGTGTTCAGAGGCGAAGAGGGGATTCGGAAGGTGGCATCCCTCGTGCAGATGTTTATAAAAAATAAAGGGCACCAGCTCCAGCTGAATGCAATCAACGCAGAGACACTGAAAGATGCACAGCGCCACCCGGAAAACTACAGGAACCTGATCGTCAGGGTATGGGGATGGAGTGCTTATTTCGTAGAACTGGATAAGGTTTACCAGGATCACCTGATCAGGCGGGCAGAGTATACGGTCTAAATGGAATGGATCGTCTGCCGGAGCCCATACAGGCGGGGCTTATAGGAGGTATTATGGAAACGGGAAGGATATTCGATACAAAGGAATTTGCCGTTTACGATGGAGAGGGAATCCGCGTGACGTATTTCCTGCAGGGATGTCCGCTGAGATGTGAGTGGTGCCATAACCCTGAGGGGCAGCCGGTGGAAGGCGGCAGGACGGTTCGTTCCGTTGAAATCATAGATGAGATCAGGGATTATGCCGTTATGTGGAAAGGATGCACAGGTGGTGTGACTTTTTCGGGAGGCGAGCCGTTGATGCAGGAAGCTTTTCTGGCGGAAATCATGGATGGGATTGGTGATGTCTCAAAAGCGATTGAGACTTCGGCTGCCGTTCGGGGGCAGGTCTTTCAAAATATATGCAGGCGGGCCGACTTTGTGTATGTAGATCTGAAGCTGATGGATGAAGAACAGCACAGACGGTATACAGGAATATCCAACAGACTTATTCTGGACAATATCCGTTGGCTGGCAGAAACAGATATTCCATGCACGGTCCGGATCCCCATGATACCGGGGGTTAATGCAACAGAGGAAAATTACAGGCAGACAGCAGAGTTTTTAGCAGGACTTCCAAGGAAACTTCCAGTGGAACTTTTACCTTACAATACCCTGACAAGGGCGAAATACGATGCAATTCACAAGGAATATAGAATTAGTTTTGATGAAGAGGATGCTGTTTGTGAAGACACACAGATATTTACACGATATGGAATCCCATGTGGGATTTTATAAAATAAAAGAAAAGGAGTGATGGCTATGAAAAATTTTGAATTCCGGAACCCTACGAAAATTATCTTTGGAAAAGGGACGGAGAAGGAAGTCGGGAAAGAATGTGCCCGATATGCAAAGAAGGTACTTTTACATTACGGAGCCGGAAGCGTTATACGAAGCGGCCTTCTGGACAAAGTGAAAAAGTCTCTTGAGGAGGCACAGGTGGAGTATGTGGAACTGGGAGGTGTAAAACCGAACCCGAGGATCAGCCTTGTCAGAGAAGCTATTGAGCTTTGCAAAAAAGAAGAGGTTGGATTCATTCTGGCTGTGGGAGGCGGCAGTGTCATTGACTCTGCAAAGGCAGCTGCAATGGGAATCAAATATGACGGTGATGTGTGGGATTTATATGCTAAAAAAGCAGAACCGGTCGGAGCGGTAGGCGTAGGTGTCGTACTGACGATACCGGCTGCAGGCAGTGAATCCAGCAACTCGTCGGTTCTGTCCAATGAGGAGGAAGGGCTGAAACGTTCCTGCGATTCAGATGATATTTATCCGAAATTCTCTATCCTGAACCCGGAGATTACCTATACAATGCCGAGATACCAGATCGCATGCGGATGTGTGGATATTATGGCACATATCATGGAACGCTATTTTACACAGACACCGAACAATGGAGTATCAGACCGCATGGCCGAGGCACTTTTGAAGAACATGATCCATTTTGCACCGAAAGCTCTGGCAGAGCCGGAGAATTATGATTACCGTGCAGAAATCATGTGGAACGGGACACTTGCACATAACAATTTAATCAACTGCGGCAGACAGGCAGACTGGGCAAGCCATCCGATCGAGCATGAGCTGAGCGCAGAGTACGATATGGCTCACGGCGGCGGACTTGCAATCATCTATCCTGCATTTATGAAATATGTATACAGACAGAGACTTCCCCAATTTATCCGCTTTGCAACAGAAGTATGGGGTGTTGAGTATGACAGGGATGATGCAGAAGCAACAGCATACGAAGGCATTGTCAGATTAGAGGCGTTCTTCCGGTCACTGGGACTTCCTACAAGACTTGAGGATGCCGGAATCGAAGCCGACGATGCTAAGTTACATTTCCTGGCTAAGCGCTGTGACAGAAATGAACTTGGAAAGGTCGGACATTTTGTAGAACTGGAAACAGAGGATGTAGAAGCTATTTATCATTTAGCAAAAAAGGAGGGCTAAGATATGCCAGAGTCAGTAGTAAAGATCGGATACGCAGCTACAAGAAGAGGCTGCTTTAATCACCCGGAGGGACATGAATTCCGCGAGAAAATCAAAGAAATGGTTTCCGGATGGGGGGCAGAACTGGTTGACATTGACGGTATTAATGACGAAGGACTTCTCGTAGAGCCGTCAGATGTGGCAAAAGCGGTAAAAGTTTTCAAGGATGCAGAGGTAGACGGACTCTTCATTGCAAACTGCAATTTCGGTGAGGAATCTGTTGCCGCTATGGTGGCAAAGGAAGTGAATAAACCTATCCTGCTTTGGGGACCTAGGGACAACACACCTGTACCTGATGAGGACCGCTACAGAGATACACAGTGCGGGCTGTTCGCGATTGGCAAGGCACTGCGCCGGTACAATCTGCCATTTACCTACATTCCGAATGTGGCACTGGAAGATCCGGTCTTTGAAAAAGGATACAAATCATTCGTGGCAGTCTGCTCCATCGTCAAGAACTTTAAGAAAACAAGAGTCCTGCAGATCAGTACCCGCCCACAGCCTTTCTGGAGCGTTATCTGTAATGAAGGCGAGCTGGTTGAGAAGTTCGGAATCGAGGTATTCCCGGTTACGATCCAGGATGTCAAGGATATGACAGAGGAATTGGAAAAAACAGACAGTCCGCTTGTTAAGGAAGCGAGGGCACGTTTTGAAAACAGCCTCTGCCTCAAAGGAATTTCAGAAGAACAGCTTATGAACAGCGTCCGCCTCTATGTGGCTGTAAAAGAACTGTGCAGGATCAATGACTGCAATTCTGTAGCAATCCACTGCTGGGGACCGCTTCAGAAGGCAGTAAAATCAGCTACATGTACAGTGAACAGCCTTCTGACGGAAGAAGGAATCCCTGTTGCATGTGAGACAGATATACATGGCGCGATTACATCCATTATTCTGCAGTCAGCAGTATTCTGCACGAGATCCATATTCTTTGCAGACCTGACGATCCGCCATCCGGAAAATGACAATGCAGAGCTTTTATGGCACTGCGGAAACTTCCCGCCGTCACTGGCAAGGGAAGGGGCAGAGCACAAGGTAGAGCTTCTCTGTCAGGATCTGGGACCGATGCCGACACAGAACCACTGGGAGATTGAACACGGAGATATTACTGTATGCCGTTTCGATGGAGATCATGGCGAATACCAGCTGCTGATCGGTGAAGGCAAAGGCGTGGATGGACCGAAGACACGCGGTACATACAGCTGGTTCGAAGTCAATGACTGGCCGATGTGGGAAGAGCACCTTGTAAAGGGCCCTTATATCCACCACTGTGCGGGAGTACACGGCAAAGTAGCACATATCCTGTATGAAGCATGTAAATATATCGGCATAAAGGCTGATCCGGTCTCACCGACAAAGGAAGAGATTGAAGCATACTGGAGAAGCGTATAAAGCGGAGGAATGTATATGGACGTTGTAGGAGTAGGATACCCGGTGCAGGATATGCTTGTCCGGATTGAGCAGATACCAAAGGCACGTGTCCATGTCTTGTCCAAGATCCTTTCTTCCAGCTGGCAGGGGGGCGGCATGGTCTCTACAGGACTGGCCGCAGCTTCCGTGCTGGGGGCCAGGGCAGGGATTATCGGAGTAGTGGGAGGCGATCTTTATGGGAAAGCCTGTATCAATGACTTCAAGATGAACGGAGTGGATACGAGTCATTTATACGTAGATGAAGAAGGAACGACCAACTACACCATTGTTTTGACCGAGACATACACGAAAGAGCGCTGTTTCGTCGCGAATGACGGGAGTAAGAGGAATCTGAAGGCTGAAGAGCTGGATGAGGCATATATAAGCCAGGCAAAATATCTGCTTGTTACAGAAATGGATGAAATTAGTATTAAGGCTGCCATCATAGCCAGAGCGAATGGCGTGAAAGTTGTCATTGATGCTGACCTTTATGAAAAAAGAACAATGGATAACATAGAACTGATTGATGTATTCATTTGTTCCGAAGAATTTTATCAGGGCATGTTCGAGGATGAGGATTATATAGGGCACTGCAGGGAAATACAGGCAATGGGGCCGGAAGTGGCACTCGTAACGCTGGGCGACAAAGGATGCAGGGGCGTATATAAGGATACCGTCATCGACCAGAAGGCATTTACAGAGATAGACGTTGTGGATACGAATGGGGCAGGTGATGTATTCCACGGAGCATTCATATATGGAATGCTTCAGGGCTGGGAACCGGAGTATATCGCAAGGTTTGCATCTGCTGTTTCTGCGATCAAATGTACAAGGCAGGGAGGACGTGCAGGAATCCCGGATGCAGAAACGACCAGAAAGTTTCTGGAGACAGGCGTGATCGACTATACCGAAATTGATAAAAGGGTAGATATTTATAAAAAAGGCTTATTTTAACTCTCTTGTTTTGCAAATTTGAACGTTAATATATATAATAGAAGAAAAAAAGAGAGGAAGCATCCATAATGAATAAAAGAAAAGTAACATTGAAAG
Organism: Faecalicatena orotica; assembly: GCF_003149245.1. Classification (GTDB taxonomy): domain Bacteria; phylum Bacillota; class Clostridia; order Lachnospirales; family Lachnospiraceae; genus Faecalicatena_A; species Faecalicatena_A orotica. Next base: position 289,480 of record NZ_QGDL01000005.1, read on the forward strand.
ATATCGCAGAAAAAACAGGGTTTTCAATCAATACAGTATCGTTGGCAATGAAGGGACAGAGAGTGAGTGAGGATACGAGGAAACTGATTGTGGAGACAGCAGAGGAGATGGGATATATCGGAAATGCCCTTGCAAGTTCCATGCGCTCCGGCCTGACGGGCACGATTGCCATCATAGTCGGAGATATTGCCAACCCGTATTTTGCGTCAATCATTAAGGGTGCTGTGAACTTATTAAGCGCACAGCAGTACAGTGCAATCATTTACAATACAGAGGAGCGGGAAGACTATGAGAAGAATAGTATCCTTTCCGCGCTCAGACAGAATGTAGACGGAATCTTGTATTGTCCGGTAGTAAAGGATGGACCGAATACAGAGCTGCTGGCAAAATCCAATATTCCGTTTGTGATTTTTGGAGGTATCAGTCAGAACCCGGAAATTAATACGGTGGGACTGGATGATGAGAAAGGCGGATATATTGCAACACAGTACCTTCTGGAAAGAGGGCACAGAGACATTGTGTTTTTAAACGGACCTGATTTTGCACACAGCAGCAAAGAACGTCTGAGTGGGTATAAACAGGCTTTACTGGAGGCAGGGATTCCTTACGATGAAAGAAAAGTACTGCACTGCGACCTGAAAAACGACAAGATGATATGGGATCAGGTGAAATACCAGTTGAGCCAGGTACTCGATTATACGGGAGTAATTACTTACAGTGATATGACAGCCATGCGGCTGTATTCACTGCTGGACAGCGAAGATTTTAAGGACAAAGCGATAAGTGCGCGGGATATTATAGGGTTTGATCATGTTATGGCGACATTTCCTTTACCGATAAAGATTGCCAGCGTGGGAGCGAAGGATATTAAGATGTCAGTTGTTGCTACGAGTCTTCTTTTGGACCTGATACACAAAACCTCTCAGGAGGTCAAGAAAATTGTGCTGGATGTAAAGGTGTATGTCCCATAAAAAAGGAGAAGAAATGGGACAGATATATGATATAACCAATGAGCGGTTTGCCCGTTATGGAAGGATTCTGGAAGGACTGCCGGTAGAGGAACTGATCCGGGTGGCCGGCAGCTTTGGCAGGGACTTTGACGGGGTGAAATATGAACGTTCAATTAAGGAACTGGAAGAAACGGAAGACTTCCGGTATATTGAACAATGGTTTGGAGGAGAAGGTGCACTTCAGTGCGGACTTTGCTGGGGACACAATATAAAAATGAATGCAGTGGAGTACCACCATTCTTCTGAAATTAATATCGGGGCGAAGGACATGGTCCTGATGCTGGGAGATCTGCGTGACGTAAAGGATAACCACTATGACTCTGAATTGCTGGAACTGTTCTTTGTCCCGAAGGGGACTGCAGTCGAACTTTTTGGAACGACGCTGCATTTCGCACCGTGTCAGACGAGTAATACAGGTTTTGCTACAGCGATTATTCTTCCGGAGATGACGAATGCTCCGCTAAGTGAAGAAACCAGAAAAGCAATCCCCCAGAGACAGGGCGAAGAGAGACTGTTGTTCGGTAATAATAAGTGGATGATTGCACATCCGGAGTGTGACGATGCAAAGAACAGCTTTGCTTACCCGGGCGTGACAGGAGAGAATCGGACAGTTGTAATTGAGTAAAAGCAAAAATATCCCAGACTGATATTGAGAAGGATGTGTTCGGATGAAGAAGCGATTTAATTATGAAACTATACATCACAGGGAATACGGGAATGTCATCGTACTGCGAAGTACAGATGAATCAGGAAAAGAACAGAAACTATATCTTGCGCCGGATTACGGCTTTAATCTGATCGGGTATGAAGCGGGACAGGAAGACCTGATTTATACCAGACCGGAAACATTGAGAAATGAAGGGTTTTCTGGAATTCCTGTTTTATACCCGACACCGAACCGTGTAAAGGATGCAAGGTTTCAGTTTAAAGGAAAGATATATTCAATTGAAAAAAACGGTGTGCCACGGTATCTGCATGGACTTGTGTACGATGAGAAATGGACGGCGGGCCAGCCGGAGTTTACCGAACAGGGCGTGAAGGTGTGTGCATGGATCGAGTTTAAAGAGGGAAGCGCCCCTTATCAAAGCTTTCCGTGGAGGCATACCCTGAAGGTATCATGGGAGCTGACAGTGAACGGGATACGGCTGGAATATGAGGTACATAATCAGGGGCAGGAGGAACTGCCGTTCGGATTTGCAATCCACCCGTTTTTCCCGGTATATGCATTTGGTGAGACAGCAAAGATACGGGTTCCTGCGAAGCAGGTATTTGAAAGTACACCGGACCGCTTCCCGACAGGAAAGATTCTTAAGACCGGGGGGACCGGCTTCGACTTAAGCAGGCCCCGCGAGGTAACAAGCCTTTCGCTGGATGACGTATATACCGGGTTAAGTGGTCAGGAGGCGGAAATCAGCTACGGCAGGAACCGGCTTGTATTATCTGCATCCAGTGAATTTGATAAGATGGTAGTATTTACACCGGAGGAAGATTTCTTTTGTCTGGAAAACCAGACCTGTATGACGGACGCGCATAACTTCTATAACAAAGGATATGAAAAAAGCGGTCTGATTATTGCAGAGCCTGGCAGCGTACACAGAGGATGGATCGAAATGACGGCATATATCTAAATAATATCAGGACAGGGGATTTTTGATAAAAAATGAAGTGCGATGAAAGGGAGGTATTAAAATGAAAAGAAGAGATTTATTCTCAAAAATTGCAGCGGCAGCACTGTGCGTAACGATGAGCGCGGCTCTGATTGCCGGATGTGGATCGGGATCTGATTCTAAAGATGAAGATAAGAATTCCGGTAAAGGCGGCGGAAAAACCGAGACTGTAGAGATTCTGACACAGTTCGGAGAGGCCGGCAAGAAAGCCGGGCTGGAAGCAATCAGCCGGGAAGTGGAAAAAGCACATCCGGAGTACAAGTTTGAAATTATCTGCCTGTCTTATGACAAGTATGTAGAGCGGCTGAAACAGGAAATGTCTGCTGGCGACCCTCCAAGTATTTTCACAGGACGTCCGAAAGAATTCCCCGAATTTGTCAAGGCAGGACAGGTGTATGACCTGACAAATGAGGACTTTATCAACGACTTTGATGAAAAACTCCGCGCAGAAGTAACACTGGACGGAAAAATATGGTCCGTACCATATGATAAAGAAATCTACGGTGTATTCTATCGTCAGGAGCTGCTGGATAAGTATGGCCTGGAGATTCCGACAACCAAAGCAGAATGGATCAAGGTATGTGATACCTTAAAAGAAAACGGTGTAACACCGGTTGCCTTTGGCGGCGCAGACACAGATCCGTGTAACTACACACTGGAGACTTTCTGGGATGCAGCCCTGATTGCGGGAGGCAATACCGATGCAATCCAGAAGGTTATGGACAAAGAAATTTCAATCAAAGATGTTCCGGAATTCAAGCAGGCATTGAAAAATGCATATGAGATGCTGATTCCATATATTGAAGTAAATGACATGAGTATCACCAGAGATACTGCATATGAGAACTTCTGCTCAATGGACCGCGCATTTACAATTCACGGAAACTTCTGTGCAAGCATCCTGCGTGAAGGCGCACCTGACGGAGAGATCGGAATATTCCCAGTTCCGTGGGGCGATGACAAGTCAACAGATAAGCTCCGCTACGGCGTGGATGATGCCATGATGATCGCTGCAGAGGGCAATACGGAAGCAGCGCTGGCCTGGATGAAATATGCAACTTCAGCAGAAGGCCTAAGCATATGGGCGGATAACAGCAAGTCTTATTCAGCATCAAAACTGGTTGCTGAAATTGAGAATCCAGATCCGATCAACCAGGATATTAACAAATATTTTGATAACGGTGAATATTATTTCAAAGGCGACCTTAAATATTTTGACGGAAGTTACCTGTCAGAGTGGCAGAACATGGCTCAGAAATTCTTTTCAGACGGACTCGCAGCTTATGGTGACGGGAAAGATTCCGAAGAATTTGTAACAGGCTTCCTCGATGAAGTTGATTCCAGATTTTCCGCTTTTTAAGGGCATCTGGTTTTGAAAGCTTCCGCTGCCCGGCAGGGTGTGCCAGACAGGTTCTGCGGGCAGGCGGACAGCTTGGGAAAGGAACGGTGGAAGTATGAAGCGGTATTGGAAAAGAGAACGGGTTTATTTACTATTTTTGCTGCCAACGGTACTATTCATGATTGTTTTCCTGTACTATCCATTAATCCGTGGCATCCCGATTGCCTTTACAGACTGGGACGGGTTCAGCAAGACTTCGAACTTTGTCGGACTGGATAATTTCAAGCGTATCCTGCGTGATATCAATATCCCGAGGGATTTAAAGAATACACTCCTGTTTACAGCGATTGAAACTGTCATCTGTAATGTGATCGGGCTAGCTATGGCACTTGCGGTAAAGAAAGCAACCAAGTTAAACAACCTGTTAAGAACATTGTTTTTTATGCCTTTTGTAATCAGTCTGGTTTTATCATCATATATGGTACAGTACCTTATCTATCAGGTATGCCAGACCTTCTCATGGACCAGCCCTCTGGCTGTGCCCAGCCAGGTAATTCCGGGTCTTGCCCTGATTGCCATATGGCGTGATTCCGGATACTGTATGATTATTTACATAGCGGCTATTCTGGGTGTAGATGAAAGTATGTACGAAAGTGCCTCTATAGAAGGGGCGACAAGGTTCCAGCAGTTCAGAAAAATTACGATGCCGATGATAGTACCTGCATTTACAGCTAACGTAACGCTGCTTTTGTCCTGGGGACTGAAGTTATTCGATTACTCTATGACAGCGGTAAAAGGAGATGCATCAGAGTCCATCAATGTCTATGTATACAGGATGATCTTCCCGGGATATCAGGCTGGATACGGGCAGGCGGTCGCACTGGTATGGCTGATTGTCGTATTTATCATTACTAACTTTGTATCGAAAACATTACGAAAGAGGGAGGTAGAACTATGACAAGGAAAAAACGTCTCTCTTCTGTATTACAGAATATATTTAAGATTGCCGTACTGGTTCTCTTTATGAGCCCGTTTTATGTGGCACTGAATTATGCACTTAAGACAAAACAGGAGATTGCACAGACCGGTCTGGCGTGGCCGAAAGAACTGCACTTTGAGAATTTTACGGAAGCGATCCGCCAGACTTATGTCGCAGGAATGCCTTTCTTTAAAGTACTGATGAATACTGTGATTGCTACATTGGTAGGTACGGCACTTATTGTATTTATTTCCGCTATGGCGGCGTATGCAATTGCACGCAGGAAAGGAAAAATATATTCCATCTGTTACACGCTGATGGTTGTTACATTACTTGTGCCGATCCAGGCATATATGTTCCCTCTGTATGATGAACTGAGGGGGATGGGACTGCTGAATACGAACCTTGGCTTTATATTGGCGAAGGTCGGGGCACAGGTCGGGTACAGTGTCATCATTACGACCGGATTCGTAAAAAATATTTCGGTGGAAATAGAGGAAGCAGCACTGATTGACGGGGCCAGTATCCCGAAAATGTTTGTAAAGATTGTCATGCCGCTTCTGAAACCTATTTTCATGACCTCAATTGTCATCAATGCACTGAGTATCTGGAATGATTTCGGACTGGCGTTCATCGTACTGACGAAGCCGGCGAATTATGTACTGCCTTTGCTTCAGTTTACATTTATTACATCGAATACATCTATGTTGAATCTGGCATTTGCATTATTCCTCCTGACAATGATTCCGATCCTGCTTCTGTATTTGTTCCTGCAGAAATACATAGTCAGTGGTATCATGCTCGGCTCGGTGAAGGGGTAAGTGACTTCGGGAAAAGGAAAAGCGGTACAGTGAAAATAAGTTATTGAAAGATAAGGAGACTTGTATAATATGAAAACAATAAAATTAGGCGGCGCCTTAGAGGCATCCGCAATTGGCCTTGGATGTATGCGTATGGAAAATCTGGATGTAGCGGATGCGCAGAAAGTAATCGATGCAGCCGTAGAATCAGGGATCACATTTTTTGACCATGCAGACTGTTATGGATTTGGTAAGTCAGAAGAAATCTTTGCAGAAGCACTGGAAAGAACAGACATCCGCAGAGAGGACCTGGTCATTCAGTCAAAATGTGGAATCCGGAAAGGCCGCGGCAGATATCCGTTCTGTAAACAGTACTATGATTTTTCAAAGGAACATATCATTGAGGCGGTTGATGCAATCCTTGGCAGGCTGAAGACAGATTACCTCGATACCCTCCTGCTGCACCGTCCTGACACACTGGTTGAGCCTGAGGAGGTTGCAGAGGCGTTCGATATTCTGGCTTCCAAAGGAAAAGTGCGCTACTTCGGTATCAGCAATGAATCTCCTGCACTGGTGAAGCTGCTCCAGAAGGAATTAAACCAGCGGCTGATCGTGAACCAGCTCCAGTTCAGCCCGGCGCACACATGGATGGTTAACCAGCAGATTTATATGAACATGAATGACGGCCAGTCCGTTGGACGCTCCTGTGAAGTACTGGAATACTGCCGTGATAAGAACATTACGATTCAGGCATGGTCACCATTCCAGCATGGATTCTTCGAAGGAACCTTCATCGGGGATTATGAGAAATACCCGGAACTGAATCAGGTACTGGACGATTTTGCCAAAGAAAAGGGCGTGACCCCGGCGGCAGTCGTGATCGCCTGGATACTGCGCCATCCGGCGAAGATACAGCCGATCATCGGAAGCATGAATCCACAGAGGATCCGGAATATTGCAGAAGGGCAGAATATCGAAATCACCAAAGAAGAGTGGTATGAATTATATGGTGCGGCAGGGAATGTGCTGCCATAGTAATGGAATTTAGAGTTGTAATTTAAAAAGGCGGGGTGTATAATAGACGTAGAAATTTATAATGTATGCCTATGAGAACAGAGCCTGGCAGATGACATATCAGCAGATATGTTTATTTGTCGGACTCTGTTTTTGTTCGTTTAAAAGGAATATGGGAGGTATGAAGATGTATGATGTAATTATTATAGGCGCAGGTGTTTCTGGTTCGGCAGCAGCCCGTGAATTGTCCAGATACCAGGTCAGGGCGTGTGTCCTTGAAAAGGCGGAAGATGTATGCTGCGGTACTTCGAAGGCAAACAGCGGGATTGTACACGCGGGGTATGATGCGGCGCCGGGAACCCTGATGGCAAAGCTGAATGTCCGGGGAAATGACAGGATGGGGGAGCTGGCAGAGGAGCTGGATTTCCCGTTTTCCAGAAAAGGGTCACTGGTGATCTGCAGGGAAGAAGAGGGGCTTTTGGCACTGGAGGAGCTTAAGAAACGTGGAGAGTTAAATGGTGTGCAGGGACTTGAAATTCTGAACAGAGAGCAGGTGCTTGAACTGGAGCCGAATGTGACAAAGGATGTCATTGCGGCACTTTACGCACCGAGTGCCGGTATTGTATGCCCGTTCGGACTGAATATTGCCCTTGCCGAAAATGCAAATAGAAATGGCATTGAATTTTATTTTAATACAGAGGTTATGGATATCAGGAAGACTGAAAAAGGATTTTTGCTGGAGACTTCAGCGGGAGTGTATGAGACAAAATATGTTGTGAATGCGGCCGGTGTATATGCAGATCAGTTCCACAACATGGTGAGCAGGGAAAAGCTGCATATCACCCCGAGGAAAGGTGAATATTATCTGTTGGATAAGAGCGCGGGTGACCATGTTTCGAGAACGATCTTTGCACTGCCCGGGAAACTTGGGAAAGGGGTGCTTGTGACGCCGACGGTCCACGGCAACCTGCTTGTCGGGCCTACGGCTGAGGATATTGAAGACAAGGACGGTGTGAATACGACGCCGGAAGGGCTTGCGGCGATCGCTGGGAAGGCGGGGCAGAATGTCAGCGGCCTGCCGCTTAAGAAAGTAATCACCAGTTTTGCAGGTCTGCGTGCCCACGAGGACCGGCATGATTTTGTCATAGGAGAAGTGCAGGACGCCCCGGGCTTTATCGACTGTGCAGGTATCGAATCGCCGGGGCTTACCAGTGCTCCGGCAGTGGGAGAGATGGTTGCCGGGATATTAAAAGATAAACTGAATCTGGAAGTGAATCCGGGTTTTCAGGGGAAGCGGAAGGGGATTTTAGATCCGTCTAAACTTACGATGGAGGAGAGAAACGAACTGATCCGGCAGAATCCGGCTTACGGCAGTATCATCTGCCGCTGTGAAATGATTTCCGAAGGGGAGATTCTTGATGCGATCCACAGGCCGCTGGGGGCCCGCTCGCTCGATGGTGTCAAGCGCAGGACGAGGGCCGGCATGGGGCGCTGCCAGGCAGGTTTTTGTTCCCCGCGTACGATGGAGATACTGGCGAGGGAACTGGGGGAACCGATGGAGGCAGTCACGAAGTCCGGCGGCGGTTCAAGACTGATTGTGGGAACAAACAAGGACAGGATTTAGATATTATTACCGGATTTGGATATTTTTGGCAGGGAGGAAAGAACATGGAACAATATGAGATTGTGATTATCGGCGGCGGCCCGGCAGGACTCTCAGCGGCAGTTTCTGCAAGAAAAGCAGGGGCACAGCGGATTCTGATACTGGAGCGGGATAAGGAGCTGGGGGGAATTTTAAACCAGTGTATCCACAATGGATTTGGGTTACATACATTTAAAGAGGAACTGACGGGACCGGAATATGCGGCCCGGTTTATTGAACAGGCATGTGAGCTCCAGATTGAATACCGGCTGAATACGATGGTTATGGATATCAGCCTGGACAAAACAGTGACGGCTATGAGCCGGGAACTGGGGATGTATCAGATACAGGCAGGGGCGGTCATTCTTGCGATGGGATGCAGGGAACGTTCCAGAGGCGCCCTGAATATACCCGGATACCGTCCGGCTGGGATTTACTCGGCAGGAACAGCTCAGCGGCTCGTCAATATGGAAGGATTTCTCCCGGGGCGCAAAGTAGTAATTCTCGGTTCCGGTGATATCGGCCTGATCATGGCAAGGCGTATGACGCTGGAGGGTGCACAGGTACAGGTGGTGGCGGAACTGATGCCTTACTCCGGCGGGCTGAAACGTAATATTGTGCAGTGTCTGGATGATTACGGGATACCGCTGAAATTAAGCCATACCGTGACCGACATCAAAGGAAGGGAACGGGTCGAGGGGATTACACTTGCTGCGGTTGACGGGAAGGGAAAACCAGTCCCGGGGACGGAAGAAGAGTATGAATGTGACACCCTTCTATTGTCTGTTGGCCTGATCCCCGAGAATGAACTCTCAGGGCAGATGGGCGTGACGCTGAACCCTGTAACCTCAGGTCCGGTTGTGAATGAGAGTCTGGAGACCGATATAGAAGGCGTGTTTGCCTGTGGAAATGTACTGCATGTTCACGATCTGGTTGATTTTGTTTCCGAAGAGGCGGCGATGGCGGGGGAAAATGCGGCACATTATGTGGATAACTCTCAGAGAACAGCGGAAGCATATGAAAAAACGGATTCGGCGGCGGGTCAGGAAGCATCTGCCGCGGTTGCATTAAAGCCGGAGAACGGCGTACGCTATACGGTACCGTCCCTTATCCATCCTGACAGAATGCGAAAGGAGCAGATCATAAGATTCCGTGTAGGCAGTGTATATAAGAACTGCTATATTGGTGTTTATCTGAACGGAGAGAGGATTCTCCACAGGAAGCGCCCGGTCATGGCGCCCGGTGAGATGGAGGAAGTTAAAATCAAAAAATCACAGCTGGCGGGGTTATCCAGACCGGCGGAGCTTAGCATTCAGGTAGAGGAGGCGTAGAAGATGGAACGAAGAGAATTAATCTGCATCGGCTGTCCGATGGGCTGTCCCCTGAGTGTGGAGACAGAGGAAGGGAAAGTGATTTCTGTGACAGGCAATACCTGTCCCAGAGGAGACAGCTATGCAAGAAAAGAAGTTACAAATCCGACGAGGATTGTAACGACGACCGTACGGGTCACAGGCGGTGTACAGGAAATGGTCTCCGTGAAGACGAAAACGGATATTCCGAAGGGAAAAATCTTTGACTGTGTGAAGGCATTAAAAAACGCACAGGCAGAAGCACCTGTACGCATTGGTGATGTAATTCTTCAGAACGCGGCCGGGACCGGAGTTGACATCGTAGCAACGAAAAACGTGGATGCTCTTTGAGCACCATGTTTAGTTTCATTAAATCTCAAATATAAACCGGTCGCTGCGGTAAATCGTGCGTGCCACTTCTACAACCGTTCTGGAGGGCAGGGTCACACAGCGGCAGGTCAGCACAAGACTGGGGGCGTATCCTTTGATTTCAAGAAGGGCACGCTCCCTTTTACTAAGGGAAGAAACCGTGATCTGCGTGTTTTCACTGTGCAGGTTTACATATCCGCAGTTATGGATATAATCATATACTGAAGTGACGGATGCTCCGTCATCCCGGATACACGGGAATAAGTCTTCCGCCATATAGCTGATATGGATCGCCGCGGGCTCACCGTCCAGAATGCGCAGCCGTGTAATTTTATAGACCGGCTCACTAAAATCAACATCCAGCATGGAATGAATCAGCGAATCATCCCGAAGCTTCTGGCAGCCGATATTTTTCGTCTCAAAATGAAGATTCAGAGCCGACATTTTCTCGGAGAAACTTTGATCCGTCATAGAAAGCCGGATTTTCTCACGTTTCCCGGAAAAAAAGCTGCCGTATCCCTGCATTGAATACACATATCCCAGCTCCTTCAGCCGTTCATACGCCTTTCGTATTTCCGAGCGTGTCACCCCGAAACGGACAGCCATCTTATTTTCGCTCGGCATCTTTTCCCCCTTTTTGTACTTACATTCCTGAAATTCGCGAATTAAAACATCTACAATAGATTCCCATGTCCATTTTTTCTTCATTTGCACACATCTCCCATAGATTTCAGACAATGGCCCGCAAAGGGGTCTGACCCCTTTGCGGTACCTTCCGGTTTCCTCTGGATTATATCAACATAAATATAGGCACACAACACAATTCAGACAACTTTACAGAGAGTTTACGCAATTTAGTTGGCGACTTTACATACCTGCAATAAGATGCACAAAGAAGCGGAAAAACAGGTTTCTATTCATAGAAGTTGGGAGGGTACATGGATGACAAAACGGGAGGTTTCCAGGATTCTGGCGAGGGCGTCTAAGGAGGAAGTGGCAGAGACTGCGTCTATTGTTTATGAACGATGCAGGGTGCAGATTATGAAGCAGCCGCAGAAAACTCTGGTTATGGTGAAGGCCCGGGAATCGATAAAGAAGTCCTTATTCTATCTCGGGGAGGTGCTGGCGTCAGAGTGCATGGTCCTTGTGGATGGTGTGAAGGGGGCAGGAATGATAGCGGGGGATGATTTTGAGAAAGCTGTGGCGGCAGCCGTGATTGATGGTTTTCTGAATCTGGAGGGCAGGCAGGATGAAAAGAAGGTTATACTGGACCGGCTTTTGATGCTGGAAAACCGTCAGGCTGAAAAGCGGGCGGAATTGAACCTTGCAGTCCAAAAGTCAAAGGTGAACTTTAATGTGATGGGAGAATAGGCAATGGCAGTGAATTTAAAATTGGCGTATGAGTTTGATTTTGTGTTTGACGGGCAGCAGGTGTTTCGAAAACTGCTGGATGCCCTGTCCAATCCGGGGAGGATTGAGAATATCAGAGTACAGGCGGGAAAATTTGAAAATGCGTATCCAGAGCTTATGGCTCTTGGGTGTACGCTGCTCGATAATGAAGAAACGATGTATGTGGAAAAAAATCCGGATCTTTCGTCTGAGCTGCACAGCCTGACTTTATGCCATGAGGGAAGTCTGGACGAAGCGGATTATGTGTTTCTCTCTTCGGAAATGAACTATGGTTCTATGGAGCAGATCCTTAAGAATGTAAAGCATGGTACTTATGCGGACCCCCAGTTATCGGCGACTATATTCCTGAAGTGCGCGGCGATAGAAGGGACGGAGGAGATGAAGGTACAGGGGCCGGGGATCAAAGATACGCTCTGGGTCAATGTGTATCCTTACATAAAAAAGGTGACTGCGCTGCGTGACAGCCTCCATATTGAATATCCGCTTGGAATAGACCTGGTCTTTGCGGATACAAAGGGGAACATCATGGGGGTTCCACGTTTGTGCAGGCTGAAAGACTGATACCGGCATGACACATTTATTAGCAGAAAAGGAGAAAAAAGATGGCTTATGTAGCAGTAACCGGCGGCCGGGAGGCGATTGAACAGTCCCTGAAGCTGCTGGAGATATTCCGGGACAGTAAAACTGATATCAGTGTGTCCTGCATCAAAGACAACATGGGGCTTTTAATCGACAAAATTATGAGTGAAGCCGGATTTTATTCACGGGAATATGCGGCACTGGCGCTGAAACAGTGCGAGGGCAGCGTGGAGGAGGCTGTTTTCCTTCTGCGGGCATACCGCTCCACCCTCCCGAGGAATTATTATTCCCTGCCGGTCGATACCTCCAAGATGCGGCTGATCAGGAGAATTTCGGCGGCATTCAAGGATATACCGGGAGGCCAGATACTGGGACCGACTTACGATTATTCCCACCGCCTTCTGGACTTTTCCCTCATGGATGGGGAAGAAAACAACCGGCAGCAAAAAAAGAAAGAAAAAGTAAGTGAAGATACTGGCAGGAGTGTTGCAAAGGAAGGATATGATATCCGCTGCGGACGTGTGACGGACATCCTGAAAAAAGAGAAGGTGCTGGCGGAGACAGAGGAGGACAATACCCCTCCGTTCGATGTGACAAGCGATGTGCTGACATTTCCCGCACCGAGAAGCGCGAGACTGCAGACATTTGCAAGGAGTGACGCCGGTTTCCTTGGCGGGGTGGCCTACAGTTCCATGCGGGGATACGGGGCGGTCCATCCAACAGTTTCTGAACTGCGCTGCGGCTATGTCGAAGTCTGCATCCCCTATGTACTGGATGAATCTGAGGAAATCTGTATCGGGGATATTCTGGTCACAGAGGTCGAGGCGCTTGTCCCCTCCCACACGGAAACAGAGGAAGAGTTTGATAAAATGACACTTTCCGGAGGATATGGACTCATCTTCGGAAGAAATGAAAATAAAGCAATCGCGATGTCCATTGCGGATGCGAGTCTGGAAACGGAGGGGAACACACCTTCCCAGGACGAGGAATTTGTGCTGACCCACGGGGACTGTCTGGAAATGAGCGGCTTTATTTCCCATCTGAAGCTGCCGCACTATGTCACCTTCCAGTCAAAACTGGACCGTGTCAGAATACAGGAGGATGAGCAGGAGGAGAAAAATGATTGACGCGAAGCATTATAATTTTGCATTCCTTGATGAGGGCTCAAAACGGGAAATCAGAAGGAGCATCTTAAAAGCAGTGGCAATTCCGGGATATCAGGTTCCGTTCGGGTCCCGTGAGCTGCCAATCGGAAGGGGATGGGGAACAGGGGGAATCCAGATCACGCTTTCGATCATCGGAAAGGAAGATGTACTCAAAGTCATTGACCAGGGCAGTGATGACAGTGTGAATGCGGTAAATATCAAGAAACTGGTCGAAGAGTGCACAGGTGTAGAACTGACTACAGATTCAGAGGAGGCCAGCATCATCCAGAGCCGCCACCGTATTCCGGAGATTCCGATGAGAAACGATCAGATTCTGGTATTACAGGTACCGACCCCGGAGCCCTTACGCATCGTGGAACCGAAAGAATCTGTCACAAAACAGATGCATGCAGAAGCGGAATACAGCGGCATGTGGCTGTCCCTGTTTGAGGATCTGACCCGGTTCGGGGAGATCAGCATCAGTTCGGAATACCCGGTCATGGCCGAGGGGCGGTATGTTATGAATCCCAGCCCGATCCCGAGATACGACAATCAGAAACTGAATGACAGTGACACCCTGTATCTGTTCGGTGCGGGGCGCGAGAAAAAAATATATGCAGTTCCCCCCCACACAAAGATAGAGTCCATGTGTTTCGAGGATGTTCCTTTTCAGACAGAGGATTTCGAAGGCAAACACTGCAGGCTCTGTGGGGCGGCAGGCGTTTATCTGGATGAAATCATTGACGAGAAGACAGGCGAAACGGTATACGAATGCAGCGATACCGGGTTCTGCCAAAAAAGAAGGGAGCGTGGGGCATGATGGAACAGCCGGTACTGGAAGTGAAGAACCTGACGGTCCGTTACGGCAGGACCTGTGAGTACTGCAGAAATGGCAGCAGGCTGGTGAAGAATACCTGTCCGCACTGCAAGACGGTATGGGCATGCAATGATATTAACGTGACACTCTATGAAGGGGAAATACTTGGCATTGTCGGGGAATCGGGTTCAGGGAAATCCACTTTGATGAAGAGCCTTTATTTTGACTTCCCTGTTACAGAAGGAAAAGGATATCTCCGGGATTTTGAAGACGGCAGGACGGATATTTTCGGACAAAGCCTGCAGCAGAAAAAATATATCAAGAATCATGTCATGGGGATGGTGTACCAGAACCCTATGCTGGGACTGCGCATGGACTATTCCAGTGCCGGCAATATTGCAGAGAAACTAATAGCGGCAGGACGGCGTAACTATGCCGGGATGAATGAACGTGTCGGGGAGCTGCTCGATGCCGTAGAGATCCTGCAGTCAAGAAAGAAAGAGCCCCCGAAAAACTTCAGCGGCGGAATGCAGCAGCGCGTACAGATATCAAAGGCGCTGGCAAATAACCCGGCAATCCTCCTGCTGGATGAGGTGACGACCGGGCTGGACTTATCCGTACAGGCGAAGGTGCTGGAACTAATACGCAGGATCAGGCAGGAATTCCATATATCGATTATGCTTGTGTCCCATGATCTGGCGGTCATCAGGATGCTCTCAGACCGGACTATCGTCATGCTGGACGGGAAAATAATCGAGCAGGGACTGACCGACCAGATTCTGGATGACCCGCAGCAGCCGTATACGCAGCAGCTGGTGCACTCCCTGCTGTAAGCCTGAGGGGATTTTGGGCTTAGGGGAGTCTGCGAAAAGAATGTGATAAGGAGAGGGAAATGAAAAAAATCATTACAAATGGCAGGATCATCCTAAAGGAACAGCTTCTGGACGGCTGTGACATCATTCTTGAGGATGGCCTGATCAGTGGAATACAAAGAGCGGGAAGTATGGATATGACAGGGGACATATCCGTATATGATGCAAAAGGGGGCTATATCATGCCCGGGATTATTGACATTCATTCCGACATGATTGAAGCCTATATCCAGCCGAGGAGCACCGCGGTCATGGATTTTGAAATGGGGCTTGGTGAGGCGGAACGGGTGCTGGCCGTCTGCGGAATTACGACGATGTTCCATTCCATTTCCATGTTCCGCGACGGGTCCTGGGATGTAAAGGAAATCCGGAAAGCGCCGCAGGTGAAAAGGCTGGCAGAACTAATCAGCGGGTACAGGCACAAGAAGAGACTGATCCGCCACAGGTATCATCTGCGCTACGAGATAGACAATCTGGACTGCTATGAGGATGTCAAAAAAATGCTGGAGGACGGTTTCGTCGACCTGCTTTCCTTCATGGATCATTCCCCGGGACAGGGGCAGTATAAAAATCTGGATGTATACAGAAAACACCAGCCGGGGGAAGGAAAAAAGATTTCGGATGAAGATTTTGAAAAGCTGGTGGAACGGGAAAAAAATAAGAATACTGTTACTCTGGATGAGTTGAAAGTACTGGCAGAAACGGCCGGGAAAAGGGGCATTTCCATAGCCAGTCATGATGATGATACAATAGAAAAGCTGGAATTGAACAAGGAGCTTGGGATAAAAATCAGTGAGTTCCCGATCACCTTAGAGGTGGCAAAGGCTGCTTCAAAAGAAGGATTCATGACCGTTCTGGGGGCGCCAAATATTTTGCTGGGGGGATCACACTCGGGTAATTTATCTGCAATGGATGCCATCCGGGAGAATGCGGCGGGCATTCTTGTTTCTGATTATTACCCGCAGGCCCTGCTCCAGTCCGTCTTTTATCTGTATCAGGAGCAGGGCATCCCCCTGTGGGAGGCGGTCCGGTATGTGACGATAAATCCTGCGAAGGCGGTTGGGCTGGACCGGATGCTGGGCTCTGTTGAGATCGGGAAAAAGGCGGACCTGCTCGTAGTGGATGCCTCGGGAAAAAGGCCGGTCCCGGAGTTTGTGTTTGTCAATGGTGAATGTGTGGCAGAATGTCATTACCGCGCGGCGGATTAGGAGGAGAGATGGAAAAGATACTGGAAATACAGGGATTGTCGAAACAATTTTATTTATATGAACAGGATCGGGAAATCAAGAGCTGCAGTGATATTACCTTTACTTTGAATAAGGGCGGGTTTATCGGAATTGTGGGGACGTCGGGGGCAGGAAAATCAACGGTCCTGCGCTGCATATACCGCACATACCTCGCGACCACGGGGAAAGTGGTATATAACTCTTTGTCTTACGGGAAGCTGGATCTGGTCAGGGCGGATGAAAGAAAAATCATTCACTTAAGGAAGGTGGAGCTTGGGTATGTTTCCCAGTTTCTGACGATCCTGCCGAGAACGACAGCGAGGGAACATGTGATTAACGGTGCACTGGATGCCGGTTTTTCTTATAAGGAATCCGTAGAAAAAGCGGAAGAGATGCTCCGGTATTTTAAACTGAGTGAGACCTTGTGGGACATCTACCCGAATACATTTTCCGGAGGAGAAAAACTTCGCCTGAACCTGGCACATGCAATGGTAAAAGCACCCCGGCTGCTGCTGCTGGATGAGCCGACGGCCTCCCTTGACAATGACACAAAGCTGCTCGTAAAGGAGCTGCTGATGAAACTAAAAAAAGAGGGGACATCCATGATCGGTATATTCCATGATCTGGAGTTCATGGAAGGGCTGTGCGACCATGTTTATAATATTTCAAAAGGAAGTTTCCAGAAAGGAGAGGCATTATAATGTATGCAGCAGATTTACATATACACACAGATGTGTCCGACTGCAGTATGAACGCAGAAGAAATCCTGAAGCTTGCCCTTGATAAAGGAATCACACATCTGGCCTTCACGGACCATGATACCACGGACTGTGCAGGAGAACATCTAAAACTGGCAGAAAAATACGGGATCAGGGCAATCCCGGGAGTAGAAATGTCTGCCTATGATTATAAGAAAAAGAAGAAAGTCCATATCTTAGGATATGGTTATCAGACCAACCGCCAGATCGAGGCGATTGGTCGTGAGACGTTAAAGAAGAGGACAGAAAACTGCCTGAAACAGATAGAAATACTGAACACACTCGGTTACCATGTTCCTGAGGAAGAGGCGGCCAGGATGGGAAGGACTGGCGTTTACAAGCAGCATATACTGGATTATCTTGTAAAAACAGGACAGGAAGAGACGATGTTTGGGGAGGTATATCACAACATCTTTAAAAACAACGGCCCCTGTGATTTTGATATCACCTACCCAGCGGCCGAGGATGTCATACAGGCGATTAAGGCAGATAAAGGAAGTGCAGTGCTGGCACATCCCGGCCAGCAGAACAATTACAGTTCCATTCACCGCCTGACAGAAGCCGGCCTTGACGGAATCGAATTAAACCATCCGTCCCACAGGAAAAATGACAGGATAAGAGTAGAGGAATACTGCCGGACCTATCAGCTCATCATGACGGGCGGCAGTGATTTCCACGGCAGCTATGAAAAGACAAGGACAGAACTTGGCGGTTTTCCCGCCCATAAGAGCAGCGAGATCCTTTTCCTGTCATAAAAAACCACGATTTACATCATTTTACATAATTTATACAAAAAGCCGATGAAGATTCAACATTTGGACGCTATACTTCGTTTGTAATCTTAAAAAAGTTATTTGGAGGTAGTTATGAAGAAAATGATTGTATTGGCTCTTGCAGCCATGTTATCCGTAAGTGTACTGACGGGATGTGTGACGAAAGCTGATGCCAGCGGGACAGGGACAGAAGATACTGCCCAGGCAGCGGACGAGAATGTACTTAATGTTTATACGGCTCTGGAAGATGAGCAGGTTGCGGATTACCTGACTGAGTTCAAGGAGCAGAACCCGGATGTGACTGTAAATGTTACGAGGGAATCTACAGGTATTATTACATCAAAGCTCCTTGCAGAAAAAGACAATCCAGTAGCGGATGTAGTATGGGGATTATCAGCAACAAGCCTGCTCGTGCTCGGTCAGGATGATATGCTGGAGGGATATTCACCCGAGGGCGTTGATAAGATTCTGCCAGAATTCAAGGATGATGCGGAGATTCCGACCTGGGTCGGGATTGATGCATGGGAGACAGCATTCCTTGTAAATAAGGAAGTACTGAAGTCCAAGGGGATTGATACCGTTCCCCAATCTTATGAAGACCTGCTGGATCCGAAGTATAAAGGCCTGATCGTAATGTCCAACCCTGCATCCTCAGGGACGGGGCTGCTGACTGTAAATGGTATCCTGAACTTATACGGCGACGAAGAGGGATGGGATTATCTGGACAAGCTGCATGAAAATGTTGCAGTCTATATGCACTCCGGTTCCCAGCCGGCAAAATCTGCGGCAGCAGGGGAATACGGAATTGGTATTTCCTTCGGATACCGCTGTATCCAGTCAGCCGAAGAAGTAGGAAGTGACATCTGTGAGGCTGTATTCCCGAAGGAAGGTTCCGGATGGGACATGGAAGCGAACGCTCTGATTAAGAAAGATCAGGAAAAAGAGATTTCTAAGAAGTTTCTTGACTGGGCGATTTCAGAGAATGTAATGAAAAAATATGCGACAAACTATCCGATCGTGGCAACAGGTGTTGGTGACAATATTCCGGAAGGATATTCCCAGAATCCGATTGACCAGCTGATTCCGGACATGGACTTTAACAAGGCTGCAAAGGACAGGGAATCAGTACTTGAAACATGGACGGAGAAATACGATTCCAAGAGTGCTCAGGAAGAAGGTTAGAGGCAGGACTATGAGTGTAAGTTTAAAAATTAGCGGCGTTTCAAAGGTATTTGATAAGAACGTAGCATTGAATAACGTAGACTTACAGATCCAGGCAGGCGAATTTGTCTGCCTGCTTGGCCCGTCAGGCTGCGGCAAATCAACGCTACTGCGATTGATTGCCGGTCTGGACAGGCCGAGTGAAGGTAAGATCTATATCAATGACAGAGATGTGACGAACCTTCCTCCTTCCAGAAGGAATTTCGGTATTATGTTCCAGTCATACGCCCTTTTCCCGAATCTTTCTGCGTTTGAAAATGTGGCATACGGACTGCGTAATAAGAAGATGAAGAGCAAGGATATCCAGGAGCGCGTAGACCGGCTGTTTGAAATGATCAAGTTGACGAGTGCAAAGGACCGGCTTCCGTCCCAGATGTCCGGAGGGGAGCAGCAGAGGGTCGCACTGGCCAGGGCGCTTGCGACGGAACCTGATTTTCTCCTTCTGGATGAACCACTGTCCGCGCTGGATGCGAAGGTGCGTATCTCCCTGCGGAAAGAAATATGCAATATACAGAAAGAATTGAACCTGACGACGATCATGGTAACACATGACCAGGATGAGGCACTGACTATGGCGGACAGAATTGTCGTGATGAATAAGGCGGTCGTGATGCAGGAAGGAACGCCGGAAGAAATCTATGAACACCCGGAGAATCCGTTTGTGGCGGATTTTATCGGTTCTATTAATTTTATTGATAAAGAAAAAAGCAAAGTATATGACCTTGGAAATTATGAGCGTGTTGCAATACGTCCTGAAAAAATAGAAATCACAAGAAACCCGTCTGACAATGTGCTCCGCGGCAGGATCACGGATATCGAATTCAGAGGTTTTTATGACCGTGTTTCTGTTCAGGTGAGCCATGTTCTTTACGGAGATATGGTTCTGTATGTGGATGTTCCTTTCCAGACGGCAAAAGAGATGAAATTCAGGGTGGGGGAGAATGTGTACGTGAATTTGCCGAAAGAAGAACTGCTGTGTTTTGAATCAGCATGATGGGGAAGGAGATTAACATGACATGGAACGTATAAAAGCAAAAATAAGAGGGGGGACGAAGGAAGACATTGTCAGGGGAATCCTGATCTGCTGCGTTGTTTTATTTCTCGTTTTGTTTCTGGTATTTCCTCTGTGCACCCTCTTTATGAAGGCATTCCAGAATAAAGACGGGGCATTTGTCGGACTTGACCAGTTTATGAAATATTTTCAGAGCAAGTCAATGGTTTATTCCATTTCACATACATTTTTTATAGCAATCGTTTCTACTATAATATCCGTGACAATGGCTTTCTTTTTTTCCTATGCGCTTTCCAGAAAAAATGTACCCTGGAAGGGGTTTTTCAGATATATCGGCATGATACCGATCTTTGCACCAACGATGCTGCTGGGTATCGCACTGATCTATCTGTTTGGAAATAAGGGAATCCTGACAGGCCTGGGACTTCAGATTCCACTTTACGGGAAAGTGGGCATTATTATCGCGGAGAGTATCTACTGCTTCCCGGTGGCGACCACGATCCTGATGGTGGCGTTTTCGGCGGCGGATAACCGGTTGTATGAGGCGGCGGATACGATGGGGACATCAGCCATAAGAAAAATGTTTACCATTACGATCCCGAATGTAAAATATGGTCTGATCAGCGCGATTTTCGTGGCATTTACATACAGCTTTACCGATTTCGGGGCCCCGTCGGTTGTCGGGGGCAATTATAATGTTCTGGCGACGGATGTGTATAAGCAGGTCGTCGGGCAGCAGAATTTCAACATGGGGGCCGTGGTCGGAATCATCCTGTTATTCCCGGCCGTCCTGTCCTTCGCGGTAGACCGGATCACCAGCCAGAAGCAGAGCGCCGCAATCAGCGCCAAATCCGTGCCGTACCAGATCAAGCCGCACCGCACCTCGGATACAGCGGCCACCTTATTCTGCCTTCTGGTGACGGTTGCCATGATGCTGTTTTTCGCCGTGGCACTGTTTGCCTCCGTGATAAAGCTGTGGCCTTATAACCTGACATTTACACTTTCAAACTATGATTTAAGCAAGGTATCATCTGGGAATGGTTTCACAGCTTTTAAGAACTCTATTCTGATATCGCTGATCTCGGCATTCCTTGGAACATGCATCACATTTATTGGCGCCTATGTAATCGAGAAGAACCAGAAATTCAAGACGGGCAGGAGGGCGGCCTACCTGTTGTCGATCACTCCGCTTGCAATTCCGGGTACCGTGGTGGGATTGAGTTTTATTATGTTTTTTAATGCACCGTACTTTCAGATTCCGTTCCTTGATGGGTATATGCTGCAGAATCCGTTCCACGGCATATACGGGACCATCTGGATTATTGTTCTTGCCAATATGATCCACTTTTATTCCGTTCCATTCTCCACGGCAACAACGGCGCTGAAGGGACTGGACAAAGAGTTCGAAACCGTCTCGGAATCATTAGCGGTTCCGTTTTATAAGACACTGGGGCGTGTTACCTTACCTTTATGCATGCCCGCAATCTGCGAGATGTGGGTATACTTCTTCGTGAACTCACTTGTGACCGTATCCGCAGTGGTCTTTCTGTTCTCACCGGCGGCACCGATCGCATCCGTTGTCATCGTAAGCATGGAGGGTGCGGGACAGACCGCTCCGGCGGCAGCGATGTGTATGCTTCTGCTGTTTATCAATCTGATTGTGAGACTTCTGTATGAGAATCTGAAAAAATACAGGGGAAGGAAATAGAATATTCCGTTTTTCATAATGGCCTGGGGGCATAATGTCTGCTCCACAGGCTGTTTTTTTCACATTTTTTCTGCATGGAGAAAACATTTGACATATGCAGACCCCTTTTATTGTGTTTGGGAAGATGCTATAATAGGAGCATCGAATAAAAAGTGAGGTGTAATGTGAGTATTTTGGATTTGAATGCATATGAATTGATACAGCAGGAAAACTTATCTGATTTAAAATCGAAAGGCTATCTTTTTAAACATAAAAAGAGCGGGGCGAGGATTCTCCTGATGGAGAATGACGATGACAATAAAGTATTTGCTATCGGTTTTAGGACTCCGCCGTCTGACAGTACGGGTGTTCCGCATATTATGGAACACTCTGTTTTATGTGGTTCAAGGGATTTCCCTGTGAAAGATCCGTTTGTGGAGCTTGTGAAAGGGTCGCTGAATACATTTTTAAATGCGATGACTTACCCGGACAAGACGATTTACCCGGTTGCAAGCTGCAATGACAAGGATTTCCAGAACCTGATGCATGTGTATATGGATGCGGTTCTTTATCCGAATATCTATGAGCATGAGGAGATTTTCCGTCAGGAGGGCTGGAGCTATAAGCTGGACAGTGAAGAGGACAAGCTCGGGTACAATGGAGTTGTTTACAATGAGATGAAGGGGGCGTTTTCCTCACCCGAGGGTGTGCTGGACCGCATGGTTCTGAATTCCCTGTTTCCAGATACTTCTTATGCGAATGAATCAGGCGGGGACCCGGATGTGATTCCGGAACTGACCTATGAGCAGTTCCTTGATTTCCACAGGAAATATTACCATCCTTCCAACAGTTATATCTATCTGTACGGTGACATGGATATGGAGGAAAAGCTTAAGTGGCTGGACCGTGAATATCTGAGTAAGTTTGATAAAGTCGAAGTGGATTCCGAGATCCGTTATCAGGAACCATTTGAAGCTGTGAAAGAAATTGAGATGGAATATTCGATCTCCAGTGAGGAGCCGGAGGAGGACAATACCTATCTTTCTTACAATAAGGTGATCGGGACAAGTCTGGATGAGAAGCTGTACCTTGCGTTCCAGATTCTGGATTATGCGCTTCTGTCTGCCCCGGGCGCACCGCTTAAGAAGGCACTTGTGGATGCGGGGATTGGAAAAGACATCATGGGATCCTATGACAACGGGATTTTGCAGCCTATTTTTTCTGTGATTGCAAAAAATGCTAATCTGGAGCAGAAGGAAGATTTTCTGGATGTGATTGAGAATACGCTGAAGAATCTGGTGGAGAACGGTATTGACAAGAAGGCACTGGAGGCAGGAATCAATTATCATGAATTCCGTTTCCGTGAGGCCGATTTCGGCAGCTATCCGAAGGGAATGATGTATGGACTTCAGCTCTTTGACAGCTGGCTGTATGCAGAGGATAAGCCATTTATCCATATGCAGGCAATTCCGACGTTTGAATTTCTGAAAGCACAGGTGGGGACCGGTTATTTTGAAGAACTGATTCAGAAGTACCTGCTGGATAATACGCACGCTTCTGTCGTGATCGTGAAGCCGGAAAAGGGAAGAACCGCGCGTCTGGATAAGGAACTGGATGACAAACTCCAGAACTATAAGGCGGGTTTAAGTGATGAGGAAGTGAAAAAGCTTGTCCGGGATACGAAGGCACTGATTGAGTATCAGGAAGAGGAAGATTCGAAGGAAGATATGGAGAAGATCCCGGTCCTTCGCAGGGAAGATATTTCGAAAGAGACTGCCCCTATTTATAATGAAGAAAAAGATGTGGACGGGACGAAGATGGTCTATCATGATGTCGATACGAACGGAATCGGTTATTTGACGCTGATGTTCGATTTATCCTGTGTGCCGGAGGAAAAGCTTGCCTATGCAGGACTGCTGCAGGCAGTGCTCGGCCTGATTGATACGACGAACTATGAGTACGGGGAACTGTTTAATGAGATCAATGTGCATACCGGTGGAATCGGGACTTCCCTTGAGTTATATGCGGATGTGACAAAGGTCAAAGAAAAAGACTTCCGTGCCACATTTGAGATTAAAGGAAAAGCACTGTATCCGAAAATGGATGTCCTTTTCAAAATGATGCGCGAGATTCTGATGGAGTCCAGGCTGGACGATGAGAAGCGTCTGAAAGAGATCCTGTCCATGCTGAAGTCCAGGCTGCAGATGAGTTTTCTGTCATCCGGACACACAACTGCCGCACTGCGTGCACTTTCCTATGACTCTCCGCTGGCAAAGTTCAAGGATGATGTGGACGGAATCGGATATTACGAGGCCGTAAAGGAGATTGAGGAACACTTTGAGGAGAAGAAGGGCGAACTGATTGCGAACCTGAAGGAACTGGCTGCAAAGCTCTTTAGGACAGACAACATGATGGTAAGTTATACCGCTTCCGTAGATGGGCTTGAGCCTGCATATGAGGGGATCCGGGAACTTACAAAGAGCCTGCATGAGGAACCTGTGGGTGAAGAGACACCATGCATCATCCACTGCCATAAAAGAAATGAAGGCTTCAAGACCTCTTCCAAAGTACAGTATGTGGCCAGAGTCGGAAACTTCATCGACCACGGCGCCGAGTACAACGGTGCACTTCAGATACTGAAGGTAATCCTAAGTTACGACTACCTGTGGCAGAATATCCGCGTCAAAGGCGGCGCATACGGCTGCATGAGCAGCTTCAACAGACTCGGGGAAGGATACTTTATATCCTACCGTGATCCGAACCTCGAGAAAACAATTGAAGTTTACGAAGGAATCGTAGATTACCTGAAGAACTTCACTGTGGATGAGCGGGATATGACAAAGTACGTGATCGGTACAATCAGCAATATCGACCGCCCGATGAACCCTTCCGCAAAGGGAGACCGCTCGATGAGCCTGTATATGAACCATGTCACTGAAGAAATGGTCAAAAAAGAACGGATGGAAATCTTAGGGGCACAGCAGGAAGATATACGCAGACTGGCCGATGTCGTGGCAGCAGTGCTCAAGGCTGGGCAGCTCTGCGTAATCGGCGGGGAAGAAAAAATAGAGGAACAGAAAACACTATTCAAAGAAGTAAAAACCCTTTTTTAGGGACGTAATCTTTTTCAGTTTTACTACGTCCCAAATTGAGTTAAGTGGTGTACCTAAATGAGAGGAGAACGAATGAAGGATAATTTTAAGTCGGGTTTTGTTACTTTGATCGGACGGCCGAATGTGGGGAAATCTACGTTGATGAACCAGCTGATCGGGCAGAAGATCGCTATCACATCGAATAAGCCCCAGACAACGAGGAACCGTATACAGACGGTGCTGACAACGGATGAGGGGCAGGTTGTTTTTGTGGATACACCGGGAATTCACAAGGCGAAGAATAAGCTTGGTGAATATATGGTGAATGTAGCAGAGAAGACTTTAAATGAAGTGGATGTTGTACTGTGGCTGGTGGAGCCGTCGGATTTTATCGGCGCAGGGGAACAGCATATTATTGAGAAACTAAAGAATGTGAAAACGCCGGTTATTCTCGTTATCAACAAAATTGATATGGTAAAGAAGGAAGAAGTTCTGAGCTATATTGATGTCTACCGTAAGGAATATGATTTTGCAGAGATTGTCCCGGTTTCTGCGAGGAATGGGGATAACACGGATGAACTGGTCAAGGTGATTATGCAGTATCTTCCTTATGGGCCACAATTTTATGACGAAGATACAATTACGGACCAGCCGGAACGCCAGATTGTAGCGGAACTGATACGGGAAAAAGCACTGCACAGTCTGCAGGAAGAAATTCCGCATGGGATTGCGGTTGCGATCGACAGTATGAAGATGCAGAAAAAGGTGATGCATATAGATGCAACGATTATCTGCGAGCGAGATTCCCACAAAGGGATTATTATTGGGAAGCAGGGAAGCATGTTGAAGAAAATTGGCAGTACGGCGCGGTTTGAGATCGAACGCCTGCTGGACTGCAAGGTGAACCTGAAGTTGTGGGTTAAGGTACAGAAAAACTGGCGTGACAGCGATTTCCTGATGAAGAATTTCGGATACCGGGAAGAAGAAAATTAATGAATCGTTTTGCCCGGTGATTGTCAAGGCATTTTGACAAAATAGTACTGGTATATTTTACGAGGTATACTGCTGTCTGAATCGGAGAACCTAATATTATACCCAAAGCGCACATCGTAATACATGCCGCGCGGGCAGATATGACTGAAGAAGAGGTGATCTGATGGAGAAGGAATACTGGCAGCAGTTTACATCCACTGGAAAGGTGGAAGATTATTTAAGTTACAGGATGGAGCAGAAAAGCGGTACATCTGGACTTAATAAGGAAAGAAACAATGAGGTAGGGAACCGTGAATCAGATTGTACTGACAGGAATGGTACTGTCTACAGCTCCGGTTGGAGAGTATGACAGAAGAGTCGTCATATTGACAAAAGAACAAGGGAAAATAGCCGCGTTCGCTAAGGGCTCGAGACGTCCGAACAGTCCTTTGGTGGGGGCGGTAAATCCCTTTACGTTCGGTGAATTCACCATGTATGAAGGGCGGACATCACATACGATACAGTCCGCCAATATTACAAATTATTTTTCGGAACTAAGAAATGATATGATTGGGGCTTACTATGGGTTTTATTTTCTTGAATTTGCGAATTACTATACAAAAGAATTCAATGATGAACGGGAAATGCTGAAACTCTTATACCAGACGCTCAGGGCCCTCTCGAATCCCCATATTCCGAACCGGCTGATCCGTTACATATTTGAACTGAGGGCTTACTGTATTAACGGGGAAGGTCCTCAGGTATTCCAGTGTGTGGTGTGCGGGGATAAAGACCGGCCTGCGGTTTTCAGTGTGAATAAAGGGGGGATAGTTTGTTCGGAATGCGGCCATGATGTGATCGATGGGATGCGTCTGGATGGTTCTACGTTATATAGTATGCAATACATTGAAACTAGCAAAATAGAGAAACTGTATACCTTTAATGTGAAAGAGGAAGTTCTGGAGCAGCTGGCTAAAGTCATGGACAGGTACCGGGATGTGTATGTGGATAAAAAGTTTAAATCTCTGGAAATACTGGAGACACTAAAATAAACACAGCCAGTATACCGAAGTGACAGTAACAGCCATGCCTGATGGTTATGATACCATATGGTAAGTTGAATGGAAATCTCCGTGTTGTGTCACAAGCGTAATGGGAGAATCATGGATCGTGAATTCCAAAACTGAACCCTGTATGCAAGACTAAATCCCACGTACCATTAAAAAACGTACTGATTTAAAGAAATTTTTCATCACATTTGCGCCATTACGTGCTAAAATAAATATGAATTTATAAGAAACTCCATAAACCGGGTACAGCAAACAGACCTCTGGGAGATCGACTTGCAAGACTAACTCCTACAGGTCGGACATGATGATGTGAAAGTTGTCCGGGATATGGTGGCTTGTATTTTTATCGTTTAATGCTTAAGCAGCTTCGGGCTTAGTACCACATCATCAGGTGCTATGTACTGAAGCTGCAGTGC
>NZ_QGDL01000006.1 GCF_003149245.1 Faecalicatena orotica
TGAGGCAGGTTACCCACGCGTTACTCACCCGTCCGCCGCTCAGTCGCAACACTCTTCAATCCGAAGAAATCTTGAGTATTGTGCTTCGCTCGACTTGCATGTGTTAAGCACGCCGCCAGCGTTCATCCTGAGCCAGGATCAAACTCTCGTTAAAAGTGTTTGCATCCGTTCAAGAATCGCTACTAGCTAATTCTATCCCTCTTATTGAACAAGTTCAATAAGCATGTTTTACTGTTCTTACCACCAAGATAAATCTCAGTGATGGGTGCATCTTTATAAGATGCTGTTCTTAAAAATTTTCTCTATATAAGAAATTTTCAAGGGTTTGTTGTCTATTGTTTAATTATCAAGGTTCTTTTTGTTGTTCTGCTGTCGTTCTTTGTCGTCAGCGGCAACTTTTATAGATTACCATGTCTGCTGCTGTTTGTCAAGAACTTTTTTCATTTTCTTTTTCGTCATCGGTTCCGGTTTTTACCAATCCCTCAAGCGACAACCTGATTATGATACCATATCATACCAGTTTTTGTCAACATTTTTCGACACTTTTTTGTCAACTTTTTTGTCAACTTTTTTGTCAGCTTTTTTTGACAGTTTTTACAACCATCCGTCTACCGTACCGTCTTATCAGGCGATTGCTTCCGCATCCCTGATTCAGTCAGTCGCAGGTGTTTGTCAGCGACGAATGTTATAATACCATCCCCCGTCTTAATTGTCAATAATTTCTATATTTTTTATTTAATTCGTGCAATTTAGACAATTTATATCTTTAAACAACGACTAAAAGCGACACATTTGTTTTTTCTAATTGAGAAGTATGACGAGATACAGTATAATCAAACGGACAGTAGGTTTATAATACAAAATATGAGGTGACTAATATGCTGCATATAGCCATATGCGATGATGAACAAAAATTTACCGAGCAGTTGCACGAACTTCTGAAGCATTATGAACAAGAAGCCGGGGAACTGTTCAGGATAACAACATTCTGTGACGGCAGTGAACTGATTGACCACTATGACACTACAATTGACCTGATTTTTCTCGATATCAAAATGAATAAAATGAATGGTTTTAAGACAGCAGAACTGATCCGGCAGAAGGATTCCCAAGTCAGCATCATCTTTCTGACCACATTGACCCAGTACGGTCTTGAAGGTTATAAGTATCAGGCAACCAATTACATTATTAAACCTATGAAATACGCCCGTCTGAAGTCCGAGATGGACCGCTGGATCGAAACCCACCGGAAAAATGATGTTTCTTCTATAATAGTAACGAATGATACCGGAAAATATAAAATCCCGCTGAAGTCTCTTCGATATGTAGAAACATTTAACCGTAATCTGCTCCTGCACACGGAAGATGAAAATATTGTCTGCTATAAAAGTATGAAGGAAATGGAGCAGGAACTGTGTG
The DNA here is from genome assembly GCF_003149245.1 of Faecalicatena orotica. Taxonomy (GTDB): domain Bacteria; phylum Bacillota; class Clostridia; order Lachnospirales; family Lachnospiraceae; genus Faecalicatena_A; species Faecalicatena_A orotica. The sequence goes on from NZ_QGDL01000006.1 coordinate 1,420, forward strand.
ATTACAGCTTTGCCCGCTGCCATACAAGTTATATTGTTAATTTATTCTATATAAAAGGCGTAAAAAAGCTGGAAGTGGAGCTGATTACAGGACAGAAGCTTCCGATCAGCCAGCCGAAGCGAAAAAGTTTTATGGATCAGCTGACGCAATACTGGGGGGATATGTTATGATACTTGCTTTAGATATCCTGGCCGAAATATTTACATGGCTTTATGGATTTGTCTTCTATTGGATCATTGGAACTTTTTTACCGACACGCAGGCATACAGTTATAAAAATTGCCGCCTTTTTTGTCTGCTCCTACATTGCTAAAACAGTTATCTACGCTAATGACCTTATAAACCTTTTCGGTGCTTTAATTGCTTTATTTCTTTATCTCCTGGTCTTTCACACAGGCAGCTTTGTGGAAAAGTTCTCCGTCCTGCTTGTATTTTATCCTGCGATGATCGCAGTCAACTACTTAACGCTTAATATGGGTACGCGGCTGTTTTTCGGAATCACAAATGCAAAGTCCGATACTGCATTTTCTCCGGAGGTGCTTTTAATCAGCACTCTTATCCATGTAGTAGAGGTACTTTTACGGTTGCTCTTCTGGACAGGGGCATGGATGATTACAAAGAAGTTACTAAGAGGTATTACTCTGGATCTGGGAACACGTATGTGGCTGTTTGTAGACATACTGCTTTCTGCCCCTTTTGTCGCTGTTTTTACAACTATTCTTTTTATGCCGGAACAGGTCATCAGCATTTATCCCATCTGTGGTGCCTCGATTTTCACCAGCTTCGGCTGTATTTACCTTACATCGTACATCTGCCGGACTATGAAATTGGAATTCCATGCACACGAACTGGAACTGAAACACTCTTATTATGAAGATAAACTCAAGGAAGAAGAACGTATCCGCCGGATTTACCACGACCTGAAAAACCATCTGCTGGTTCTGCAGTCAGCCTCGTCCTGTACTCCGGAAACACAGCAGTCTATTCAGGAACTCCGCTCCCAGATAGAGGGCTACGAAAATTACTATCACACCGGTAATCCTTATCTGGATATCCTGCTCCGTGACAAAGCAAGGTCAGCCCAGGAAAACCAGATTGATTTCAGTGCACTCGTACATTTCAAAGACGGAACCTTTATCGAACCGCTGGACATCAGCACCATTTTCGGAAACGCTCTGGACAACGCAATCGAGGCCAGTATCCTGCTTCCGCCTGAAAAACGTCTCATAACACTGAAAGCCGACCGCATCCGTGATATGCTTTCCATCCATGTGGAAAACAACATTACCGCGGATATGAAGATGCCCGAAAGGACAAGTAAAACTGACAGCCTCGTGCATGGCTTTGGTCTTACAAACATCAAAACCGCCGTGGAAAAGTACGAGGGACAGTGCATCACCCAGATCATGAACGAGACCTTCCACCTGAAAATTGTAATTCCGGTTTCATAAAATCAATCAAATACCGGCATCTAAGAGAGGATCCCAAAAGTCTAAAACCGACTTGCGGGGCCCTCTTCTCTTTCCATCATCTTAGTTTTTTCCTCCTGAATATTAGTTTTTTCATTCCCCATTGCCTTTTTCCCCTGCAGAAATATAATAAGCTCAAGTACAGAAAACATTCGCAGAAATGAGGGAGAAAAGTTATGAGTATTTTAAAAACAAAAAATCTGAAAAAGTATTATGGAACAGAACCAAATATCGTAAAGGCACTGGACGACGTCAGCATCTCTATTGAACAGGGAGAATTTACGGCCATTATCGGAACATCCGGAAGTGGGAAATCCACGTTGTTAAATATGTTGGGAGGGCTGGACCACCCGACCTCCGGCAGTGTTAAAGTAGACAATTTTGAGCTGGGCAAGTTAAACGATGAGGACCTGACTGTATTCCGCCGCCAGCGCATCGGCTTCATCTTCCAGAACTATAATCTTGTTCCCGTTTTAAATGTATATGAAAACATTATAATGCCAATCCAGCTGGACCAGAAGAAACCGGACAGAAAATTTATCCGGGAAATCGTCGAATTACTTGGCCTCGAAAAGAAACTCGATAACATGCCGAATAATCTTTCCGGCGGCCAGCAGCAGCGCGTGGCAATCGCAAGGGCCCTTGCAAGCAAACCAGCCATCATCCTTGCAGATGAACCTACCGGTAATCTGGACAGCAAGACGAGTGACGAGGTAATTGATCTCTTAAAGAGAACAAGCCGCACATTCGGACAGACCATTGTAATGATTACCCACAATCCTGAAATTGCAGCTTTGGCTGACCGGACCATCCGCATCGAAGATGGCAGAATCCACGAATAGGGCGGTGACAATATGAAAAATAGAAATTCTATCCTAAGCACGATTACGGCGCGCAGCTTTAAGGCAAACCGTACCAGAAACAGGGTTGCGGTTCTTGCAATCGCACTGACAACGCTGATGTTTACCTCACTTTTTGTATTATCACAGAGCATGACTAAAAATCTGATTGAAATGACATTCCGGCAATCTGGGTATGATGCACAGGTTTCATTTAAATCTGTTACAGAAGAACAGGCAGAAAAAATCAGTTCCCACCCCGATGTGGAAGAATTGGGAAATAGTATCGTTATGGGGCTCGCCGAAAACCAAAAACTTTCAGGCCGCCAGCTGGAAATACGCTGGGGCGATAACAGCTATGCTTCACACTCCTTTGCATTTCCGACGACCGGCACCATGCCCGGAGCCGCGGATGAAGTGGCTCTGGATACGCTTGTACTGGACCGGCTGGGCATCCCGCATACGCTGGGGGAAGCAGTGACTCTGGAATGGCGCAAAGATCCGGCTTCTGATGAAATAACCTCCTCCACCTTTACACTCTGTGGTTACTGGGATGGCAACCAGTCAGCCTATGCAAGCATGGCATGGGTCAGCCGCACCTTTGCCGATGAGATGACGGCCGGTCTGGATTCCTCCGGCGAGAGCCAGATTCTGGGACTTCATATGGCACAGGTTTCTCTGAAAAGCGACAGCCATATCGAAGAAACAATGGATGATATCCTTAAGGATTTAGACCTGTCCGGCCTTCGCTATTCAATGAATCTTGCATACTCTCCGGAAATGAACGCTTCAGCGGCTCAGGAAACCATACCAATGTACCTTGGAATGGTACTTGTTTTCATAGCAGGCTATCTAATTATTTATAACATTTTCCAGATTTCCGTGACCGCTGATATTCAGTTTTACGGACAGTTGAAAACACTTGGTACGACGACAAAACAGATTAAGAAGATCATATACGGACAGGCTGACAGACTGTGTCTGATCGGTATTCCGGCCGGGCTTGTGCTCGGATACCTGTTGGGCATGGTGCTTGTCCCCGTCATGCTCGGTATGATGGACGGACAGATTTCCGTCTCTGCCAATCCTTTGATTTTTATCGGCTCCACGCTCTTTGCATGGCTTACAGTGCTTATTTCCTGCCTGCGTCCGGCACGTCTTGCGGGGAAGGTTTCCCCGATTGAAGCTCTTCGTTACAATGACAGTGGTACCTCTTCCAAAAAGAAAACAAAAAAAAGCAGGAAGGGGGCCTCACTTCCCGGCATGGCCTTTGCCAATCTTGGAAGAAACAAAAAGCGCACCGTACTGGTCATAAGCTCTCTTTCTCTTGGCCTTGTACTGCTGAGCTGTTTTTATGCCAAAAATGCTTCCTTTGACATGGAAAAATATCTGTCCGGCCTGACGATTTCGGATTTTGAGCTGTCAGATTCCACACACGAAGACCGGACTGCCGGCTATAATCCCAACGGCACCACCCTGAATCAGGAGCTGTCGGCACGCGTAGAAGCACTGAATGGATTAGAAGGTATAGGGCACATGTATTCCAGCCAGCTGTCCTTAGAGATAGATCATCAGACCCTGCAAAATTTAAAAACCTATTATACAGAGGATGTCCTAAAAGAATGGGCCAGCTATGACAAACAGGGGGCCCAGGCCGCAGCACAGGCAATGGAGGATAAGAAGGCCGCGGCAGTGGTATATGGACTCGATGGGATTCCATTGGATACCATTGTACAGGAGCAGTATCTCCTGAAGGGTGATTTTGATGCCGAAAAATTCAGTACCGGGAAATATGTACTGGCACTTGCACCTGCTATAGAAAAAGATTCCATTGATCAGAATACTGTACTTCCGACCGCTTCTATCGGAAGTGAAGTCATAATCGGTGATAATACTTACACCGTTATGGCAAATGTTTTTCCTGTAAATTCCATTGCTAACGGTGCAGTGGAAGACACACAAAAGCGTCAGTTCCATATGAGTTTTATCATTCCGTCCGAACACTTCAAAGAACTCTGGCCCGATCACACACTTCGTAAACTATTCTTCAATGTGGATGATCAGGAAATTGCTGCCGCACAAAAAATGCTGGATGACTACACCCGGAATGTAGATACAACCCTTCCTGTCACATCCAGAAAAACAATGGAGGAACAGTATAAAGAAGAGACCCGTGCCTCCACCGTCATCGGCAATGCCATAAGTATCGTCATTGCACTGGTTGGAATCCTGAATTTTGTAAACAGCATGGTGACCGCGATCGTATCCAGAAAAAAAGAATTCGCAATGATCCAGAGTATCGGAATGACCAAAAGGCAGCTTTGCAGAATGCTCGTTTTTGAAGGGCTTTTCTATGCCGGATTTACCCTTCTTGTTTCCTACACCCTCAGTTCCCTGACCGTGGGAACCATAATCAGGGCTATGGCCGCAGACGGATACGCAACCTTCCGCTTCACACTGTTCCCACTCTTCGTCTGCACACCGGTTATCCTTGCCCTTGCAGTACTTATACCGTACGCCTGCTTTAAGAACCTTGAGAAGCAAAGCATTGTCGAACGGTTAAGAATGGAATAGCCTTTCCTTTACATTCTGCGTATTCTATGCTAAGGTATTATTCATAAAGGTGGCAGGACAATGGACATACATTTTATCAGAATACAGTTGGAATCAATCAGGAAAATTAAAGAATCAAAAAGCAGATGGCGAAAGTCATCTGCTTTTTTCACTTTATTCAGGTAAATTGCTACTCTGCTGCCGGATTATAGGATAAAGGGGGAAAATTATGAATACTTCTCATTTGAAAAACTTATTTTTAGTTCTGCTTGGCAATACAATCTACGCACTTGGCATTACTATGTTCATTCTGCCCGGCAAAATGATCACCGGAGGTACAACCGGACTCGCGCTTACCTTCAACCACTACTTTCAGGTTCCGATTTCTGTATTTGTATTCGGCTTTAACTTCATCATGTTTATTCTGGGTGCCGCCGTTCTCGGAAAACATTTTGCGCTGACCACATTAGTCAGTACATTTTACTATCCGGTTATCCTGGGTGTCTTCCAGAAGATTCCTGCCCTTGGGCAGGTCACTGACGACAGAATGCTCTCCACAATCTGCGGGGGAATCATGATCGGCTTTTCCATCGGACTTGTCATCCGTGCCGGGGCATCCACGGGAGGCATGGATATTCCGCCCCTTGTGCTGAATAAGAAACTGGGCCTTTCGGTTTCTGCAATGCTGTATGTATTCGACTGTTCCATCCTGATTCTGCAGATGACATTTTCTAACGCAGAACAGACTATTTATGGAATTGTACTCGTTATGATCTATTCTGTCATACTGGATAAATTCCTGATTATGGGTACTTCACAGACAGAGGTAAAGATTATCAGCACGCAGTATGATGCGATCAACCACTTGATCCAGAAACAGCTTGACCGGGGAACGACCTTTCTTCAGGCGGAAACAGGTTATTTAAATATAAACCAGCCGATTGTGCTCACTGTTATCTCTAACCGCGAGCTGGTCAAGCTGAATAAGCTGGTCATGGATCTTGACCCGAAGGCATTTATTATTATCAGTCATGTGAATGAGGTAAAAGGGCGAGGATTCTCCAGCCAGAAAATATATAAATGATAGCATGCTATATGTTTTAGAAAGAGCCGCCCGGCAGATATTATTGTTCTTAATACCTGCCGGGCGGCTCTTATGCATTGTTACTGCTTCACCCCTTCTGGCATGCACAGCAACAACATCTTCTTTACAATAGATTCATAGCATCGTTGATCGTCCTGACCCCGACTACTTTAATTCCTTTTATTTCCTTCACCATTTCCCTGCATACCTCCGGGATGATACAGGTCTCAAATCCCAGCTTCTTCGCCTCCCCGACTCTCTGTTCCGGCATGTTGACCGCCCGCACTTCACCGCTTAATCCAACTTCGCCGAACACGATCATCTTCTCATCAATCGGGCGGTTTTTATAGCTGGATACAAGCGCCATGACGATTCCAAGGTCAATCGCAGGTTCATTCATCTTAATCCCGCCTGCAATATTTACATATGCATCATAATTGGAAAGGGGCAGCCCGATACGTTTTTCCAGAACCGCCATGAGCAGATTCACCCTGTTATAATCTGTACCGGCCGCAGTCCGCCTCGGCAGTCCGAAGTTGCTCTGGCAGACCAGCGCCTGTATTTCTATCAGGATCGGCCTGGTTCCTTCCATCGAACACGCCACTACTGAGCCGGAGGCATTTTCAGGTTTGCCGCTCAGCATATACTCGGACGGGTTTTCCACCTCCACAAGGCCGTTCTGCCTCATCTCGAACACCCCGATTTCATTCGTAGAACCAAATCTGTTCTTCACGCCCCGCAGGATACGGTAGGAGGCATGTCTGTCCCCCTCGAAATAAAGCACCGTGTCTACCATGTGCTCCAGTACTCTCGGTCCTGCAACGGTCCCCTCCTTTGTAACGTGCCCGACGATGAAGATTGATATTCCGAGCCCTTTCGCAAGCTGCATAAAAACATTTGTAGACTCCCTGACCTGCGACACACTCCCCGGTGCGGATGCAACTTCCTCACTGTACATTGTCTGGATGGAATCAATGATGACCATCTCCGGACGCTGGTTCTCAATCACAGTCCGGATCGTCTCCAGATTCGTTTCACAGAGGAGCTTCAGATTCTCCTTAAATTCCCCCATCCGGTTTGCACGCAGTTTGATCTGCGCAAGAGATTCCTCTCCGGAGATATACAGTGTATGTTTCGTCTGCGACAGGTTCTGGCATACCTGCAGCAGAAGCGTCGACTTACCGATACCCGGATCACCGCCGACCAGTACAAGCGATCCCGGCACAATGCCTCCCCCCAGCACCCGGTCCAGTTCCCGGATTCCTGTCAAAACCCTTGTATGATCGTCCGCACTGACTTCTGAAAGAGAGACTACCTGGGTCTCTCTCGCTGTCTTCACCGTACTGCTCTTTGTAACACTAACCTTTTCTTCCACAAAAGAATTCCATTCTTTACATGCCGGACACTGCCCCAGCCATTTCGTTTCCTCATGACCACAGTTCTGGCAGAAAAATACGCTCTTCTTAGCCTTTGCCATGCTGCTCCTCTCCGTCAAAAAAGGGACAGATCTCCTGCCCCCTTTTATTCCTTATCCTTTTATCATCCTGTCATAAAGTCGTTACTGTTCACAGGCAAGCCTGTAAACAGTAACATAAAGTCCCACCACGCCTTAAAACCGGTGCTTCTTAGCACTTTACAACTTCTACAACAACACCGTCATCGGATGTAAATTCCACACTTACGCTTAACTTTCCGCTTAAGTTCGTCATCATCTTACCTGCGGACACTTCATCAATGAACACTTCATATTCACTCTCCGGCTCGAGCTCCAGTGTAAACTGTACATCTTCCGGTGCAGATACTTTAAATGCTACGGATGTATCTGCCGCGCTGAAGTTCTCTACTGTGCTTCCCGGTACGGATTCGTATACGAACATGCCATTCTTCTCCAGCTTCGTGATCTCCTTGAATGTCTTTACTTTATAAATATCGCCTTCAAATTCGAAATTATCCAGTTTTGTCTTCTTATCGAGTGTATAATCTCCAAAGCTGAGTGTTCCGTCCTCTTCTGCGCGTAATAATTCTTTTACTGTTGCCATCTTTCCTTGTCCTCCTAGGTATTTCAGATTGTTGGTTATCCTATTTGTATCCTGTCTGGTATCTATTATATAATAATTCGATTTTATTTTCTACTCATTTGTGGACTTTGGGTAAAATTTAATTTCTTTTTTAGATAATCCAACTTCGACATGGTCGCCTTCTTTAACTTCACCGTTTAGAATCGCCTCTGCCAGCTTATCCTCCAGTTCTGTCTGCATGGCCCTTTTGAGCGGCCGCGCGCCATATTTCGCATCGGTCCCTTTCTCGACAATATGCTTCTTCGCAGAATCACGCATAGTCAGGGTTATATTCATCTGGCCTTTGACACGCTTCGTAAATGCCCTGCACAGCAGTGTTACAATCTGCTTCATATGTGTGCTGTTCAGTGCATGGAATACGATGATTTCATCGATCCTGTTCAGGAATTCCGGCCGGAAGATTGTCTTAACTTCATCCATGACATTCTGCTTCATACGCTTGTAATCATCTGCCGGGTTCTCTTTTGTGGCAAAGCCGAGTTTCTTTGGCTCCACAATTGCCTTTGCACCCGCATTGGATGTCATAATAATGACCGTGTTGCAGAAATCTACCTTCCGTCCCTGTGAATCGGTAATGTGCCCGTCATCCAGTACCTGAAGGAGGATATTGAACACATCCGGATGTGCCTTCTCCACTTCGTCAAAAAGAATTACCGAATATGGATGCGTGCGCACCTGGTCACTCAGCTGTCCGCCTTCCTCATGTCCGACATATCCCGGAGGTGAACCGATCATCTTGGACACGGAATGCTTCTCCATATACTCGGACATGTCAACCCTTATCATGGACTCTTCATTGCCGAATAGTGCCTCGGCCAATGCCTTTGACAGCTCTGTCTTTCCGACACCTGTCGGTCCCAGGAATAAGAAGGAACCAATCGGGCGCTTTGGATCTTTCAGGCCCACGCGTCCCCTCTTGACAGCTCTGGCAACCGCGCTGACAGCTTCATCCTGCCCAATCACTCTTTTATGCAGGACCTGTTCCAGCTTCTTCAGACGGTCTGTATCACTCTCCGCCAGCTTCTGTACCGGCACCTTGGTCCATGCAGATACAACTTCTGCGATATCATCCTCTTTCACCTCCGGATGGTGTGCAGCCGTCTTCTTCTGGAAACGCTTTCTTAAACCTTCCAGCTTATCCTCCACGTCCTTCTGTTCTTTATGAAGTCTGGAGGCCTTGTCAAAATTACCTGCTTTTATACTATCTTCCTTCTGCTTAATCAGGCTTTTAAGTGTCTCTTCCAGAGTCTTCAAATTCTCCGGAACCTTATATCCGCGCATACTCACCTTGGAACACGCCTCATCCAGCACGTCGATTGCTTTATCCGGAAGATTCCTGTCTGTAATATAGCGCTCAGATAAATGAACAGACGCCTCCAGCGCTTCCTCTGTAATGACTACTTTATGATGTATCTCGTACTTATCCGACAGTCCTTTCAGAATCTCCAGACACTGTTCTTTAGACGGTTCCTCTACGGTAATGGGCTGGAAACGGCGCTCCAGCGCTGCATCTTTTTCAATGTACTTGCGATATTCAGCGATCGTAGTTGCTCCAATCAGCTGCATCTCCCCGCGGGCAAGTGCCGGCTTCAGAATACTGGATGCATCTATCGCACCTTCCGCCCCGCCTGCACCGATAATGGTATGCAGCTCATCAAGGAACAGGATAATATTGCCGCTTGATTTCACTTCCGAAATCAGGCCTTTCATTCTCTCTTCAAATTCACCGCGGTATTTTGATCCCGCGATCAGTCCGGGAAGGTCCAGAGTATAGATTCTCTTCCCTTTCATATTCTCTGGCACAACGCCTGTCGCAATCCTTGCCGCAAGCCCCTCAATGATAGCAGTCTTGCCGACACCCGGCTCCCCTACCAGACACGGGTTATTCTTTGTCCGCCTGCTTAACACCTGCATGAGGCGGTAAATCTCATCCTCTCTTCCAATCACCGGGTCCAGACGGCCTTCCTCCGCCTCCCCTGTCAGGTCCGTACAGAACTGCTCGACTGAACTGCTTTTCCCTCTGGAATCGTCCTGCATCTCTTCCTGATATTCCTTCGGGTCCATGCCGACGGCATTCAGCACATCCTGCAGAATCTTCTGGAGACTGATATTTAATGTAATCAGGACCCTCGTTGCCACGCAGTCCACATCATGGATCATAGCCAGCAGAAGGTGCTCCGTCCCCACACTCCTTGTGTGCAGGTGCTGTGCCTCCTTCGCACTGTTATCCAGCAGATATAGAAGCCTCGGGCTTTCCTTTGGATTCTCCTTTTCCAGTTCCTCCGAAGCCGGCACAATCAGTTCATCCATCAGACGGAGTATCTTCTCCTCATCCACATCATTCATTGCCAGTATCTGTCCGGCAACCCCTGTAAACTCTTTCCTTAACCCGAGAAGCAAATGTTCCGTCCCAATATACGGATGCTTCAGCTTCTTTGCCATCGTCCCCGCATACTTGATCGCGCGCTCGGCCTGTTTTGTATAATTATTCAGCATGTCTTCCTCCTGTCACTTTTCCTAATTCAGCGGTCTGCTTTCTTAATTTGTAACTGTTCAGGACCATGAACAGTTACCTTAATTTTCATATTCATCAAATATCTCATCCACCAGATTATGCACTTCTTCCCTGGAAATATTCTTGCAGCATCCTTTTGCAAGTAAAATGATAAGCTGCGTCTTCATCTCTTCCATCGCCTTTATCTTGTCGATATCGAGGGCGATCACTGCCCCGCGCCTCCTGTCCAGCTGGATAAATCCTTCCTGTTTTAAGACACTGTATGCCTTATTCACAGTATGCATGTTCACGCCTACCGTATCGGCCAGCTGCCTTACGGACGGCAGGGGGTCCCCCTCGTGAATAGTGGACGTCGCAATTCCTATAATAATCTGGTTGCGCAATTGAATATATATCGCTTCATCACTGTTAAAATCTATCTCAATCAGCATAACATCACCTGCCTTTTTGTTATACATATGTTAGCACACATGGACTTGTTTTAGCAAGCCCGGATTCTGCAGCGTAAATATTTCCAGACTGAGAAACGTTACTGGTCTGCCTGCTGCCTTTCAAGATCTTTTACGTAATTTTGTATTGGCAGGTTCTTCTCATAGACCCTGTATTGGTAATCCCAGTATTCTTCTTCTGTGCCAAACTGGTCTATAAGCGCCTGAACATCCTCTTTGTTGTCTGCCGAATCCATGAGGGTCTTTAATTCCTCCAGATAAGCCCGGATATCTTCATCCGTCACCCCATAGCCAGACTGAACCGCTTTTTGGTATAACACTTCTCGTTCAGCCATGTATTCTTCTGCCTCTGCTTCTGCCATCTCTTCATCCATTCCGCTTAGCATATAAAATTCCTTTGCCTGATTTATCTCTTCCTGAGCGGAAGTCTCCGTTTTTCTACTGGCATATTCATTCAGCCGGGCTCCCCATCTGGACATGAGAGACGCAGAAGAGTCGTCTGCGCGGGAGTAGAATGTAACCGTTCCAATTAGCAATACAGCCGCTAAAAATAATACTAATGCGCTTATTTTTCTTCTCTTCATAACCGTTCCTCCCCTATAGCAATTTTGCTGATTGTGGTTTTCGTTGTTTATGAATTACGTTTATTTAGAAATTATAATATCATATAACCATATAAACTTCTAGCTAACAGTCTTTATAATTACCCGCAGACGAAAGATGACAGGCACGGCACATGCAGGCACTTCCATTCTTGTATTTTGCCTGATTCTACATTAAAATAAAGAAGGAAAATCAATCCCAGATATTGCATCTGAACTTGATTTTCCCCAGTCTTATATACATGATATTTTATTGTGTGCACAGTCGCTGGCAGAAGAAGATTATGTCGCCATCGCCATGCTTATGCTTGAGAATTAATCCCGGATATCCGGCCTGATCCTACAGGGCCCTCAGTTTTTCCACAAATTCATTACTCAGGCAGATCTTAGCCACATAGAATACTTCCCCAGTCATATACACATCCCAGTTTTCATCGATCTCCACCTGCAGTTCACCACCTGGCATGTGCACGATTACCTTGTTCCCGGTCAGCCCCAGTTTGTAAGCAACTCCGGCTGCGGCGCATGCCCCTGTTCCTGTAGCCATCGTGTAGCCTGCCCCACGTTCAAAAGTTTCAATCGAGATGTTGTTATTATCAATCACTTTCATGATCTCTGTGTTGATGCGCTCCGGGAAATATCTTGCTACTTCTGAATAATTACCGATCTTGCATACAAGCGGTTTGGAAATCTCACGCATCGGAATAACGCAGTGCGGGTTTCCTACTGACACGCATGTTACAGGATACAGGGTCCTTCCGAATACCATATCCTCATTGATTACTTCTCTGCGCTCTCCCGTCACCGGAACCTCATCGCTCCAGAAAGACATCTTTCCCATTGATATACGAAGCCGGCTTCCGTCCTCATTGAGATATGTGATCTCAACCAGTCCGCCGTCCGTGACCAGCTTATAGTTTTTCTTCTGCACATATCCGGCATCCTTTAAATATTTTGCAAAAATGCGGACGCCGTTCCCACTCTTCTCAGCGATACTTCCGTCCGGGTTCCAGATTTTTAAAGACATATGCTTCTCACCGATAAAAGGGCCTTCCAGAATACCGTCAGATCCAAGTCCCATATTTCTGTTGCAAAGCATCTCAACATTCTCTTTATTCAATTTCAGTTCATTCTTATTCGGGTCAAATACCAGATAATCATTTCCAAGTCCATGATAACGTTCCAATGTAATTTTCATACTCACGCACCTCCTGTTTCTAACATTATATCAGGCATTTTCTTCATATAATACGGAGTAAATGCTTTTCATATTGCAAATAATGCTCTATAATAAAAAAAGGAATTTAGGACAGAAAGGAGCAATTATGCAGCAATATAATAAACGCGGGTACTTAAACAGCGATTTCCGTATCTTCCATATAAAAGATACTGTTTCCAGAGAGTTCGAATTTCATTACCACGATTTTCACAAAATCACGATTTTTATAAAAGGGAAGGTGCAGTATATTATAGAAGGAAAGTCCTATGCACTGGAGCCTTACGATATCGTCCTTGTGAACCGCAATGATATACACCGGGTACAGGCAGACAGTTCCCAGCCTTATGAACGGATCATCGTCTATATATCACCGGGGTTCATGGAGGACTACAAGACATCCGAGTATGATCTGAACTACTGCTTCGAAAAAGCAAGAAAAGAACACTCTAACGTGCTTCGCATCCATTCCCTCGAGAAAAGTTCTCTGTTCCGGGTGACGAACCGCCTTGAGCGTTCCTTTCTTGATGAGGAGTATGCCAGCAGTTTATACCGGCAGATCTTGTTCCTTGAGTTTATGATCCAGCTGAACCGTGCAGCAATCAAGAATCATGTGGAGTTCCTTGACACAGAACTGTATAACACGAAAATCGTTGACATTATGCAGTATATCAATACCCATCTCACGGAAAACCTCGATATCGACACTCTTGCAAAGACATTTTACATCAGCAGGTATTATATGATGCGCCTGTTTAAAGCAGAAACAGGTTACACAATCGGCAATTATATCACTTACCGGCGCCTCCTGCATGCAAGAGACCTGATTTTTGACGGTATGCCTATCACACAGGCATGCTTCGCCAGTGGGTTCCATGACTACTCCACATTTTCCCGCGCCTATAAATCGGAATTTTCCGAGGCTCCCCGGAACCTGCTCCGCCAATAATTTACCTGAAACCACTGCTTCGGTATGGATACAACAAACACAATGCCAAGAACAATCGCAAATGCCACCTTTATAGCGCCGATCCCGCGGCCGGCGGCCTCGGCCAGATTTCCCTGTACGACGTTGTATACGGTATAGTAGACCCCGGCTCCCGGTATCAGCGGGAATATCCCGGATACAAGGAATACGGTAATGGGGCACTTTTTCCACACGGCCAGTATCCGGGACATTAAAACGACCAGTACGGTCCCGAAAAACGTGGAAGTGGATACCGAAGCGCCGTTGATACAGATCAGATAACACAGCCAGCCTGCCATTCCGGTAAACCCACAGCAGATGTAGAATCTTTTCGGCACGTTAAATAGGACAGAGAATGCGATTGTCCCGAGAAAGGAACAAAACATATTAATAATAATATCCCCGATCAAATCCATCCACCTCCTGTAATCTTGTTATAGCACCCGAGCACAAATCCAACCCCGATGGCAATGTAAACAAATACCAGAAGCGCATCTACGATCCTTACAATCCCGGAAATAAAGTCACTGTTGGCAATATCACGAATCGAGTTTACAAATGCAACCCCGGGTACAAGCGGCAGAATGGACCCGATGATCAGCTTATCCATCCTGACAGGAAACGGCCACGGTATCGAAAGCGCCAGTAAAGCCATAACCGTTATGAATCCGCCTCCCACAATATTCGTAATAATCTTCGTCAGTCTGTGGTTCTCCGCAAAGATCACAAAGACATAGAGGAGGCACCCGATCAGCACTGCAATCATACTCTCCCAGAAATTCGCCTGCAAAAGGTAACAGAAACACCCGCTCCCGATTCCTGCGGCTAAAATACGGAACCGCCCCCGCTTCGGAGGCATCTTCTCTATCTCTTCCAGCCGCATGCGTGCTTCCTTCAATCCGATCTTCCCTGCCGAAATCTCTCTCGATAGGTCATTCACCTCAGTCACGATCCCCAGATGGAAGCCGGAAATCGGAATGTGCTTCACCTTCGCATAGATATCCTCTGTCTCATCCCGGGCCGTAATAAAGATCCCGTTGCTCATAACGAACGACTCCACGTCTCCGATCTTATACCGTCCGCATACATGGTCGATCGTCTCCTCCACCCGGAATATCTCGGCTCCGTTTTTCAGGAGCACCCTCCCCATATTCATGGCCAGATCCAAAACATCCCTCATGTCGACACTTTCATCCTGCGCCTTCTTATCCGTCGTGCAATCTATTCTGTCATCCATACAAAATCCCCCAAAACACCTGCATTTACACAGTTTTATTCACATTCTGCTTTCAAGTAATCTATTGTAGCACGCTTTTGTAAGAAAGTCATCGGCCATATGTTAAGTTATTTATTTAACAACAGTTCACAGACATTGTTTTCTCTCTACGGGTATCCGCGGTCATAAAAAGCGGCTGTAATCCGATGTACATATCAGATTACAGCCGCTTTTTCTTTATGCCTTAGCCTTTTTGTTCTGTCCTGTCAGTGTCTTGACTCCGTCTACTGCCAGCACTGCCGCCAGTACGATAAGCAGTACGCTGATAATCAGGCGGATATAGCACCATACGATCCCGTCTGCCCCTGCCATAATTCCGGCAAAGTTTGTTTTAATTGTCAGGCAGAGTGATGTCAGTGTCACAATCAGCATGAATGCCATCGGCAACAGGAACATCTTGTTGTTCTTTCCGACTTTTCCGAGCCATGTTGCAACAGCCAGCAGGCCGAGTGCAGCAAGAAGCTGGTTCGCAGCACCGAACAGCGGCCATACATTTGCATAGCCTGTCATACCGAGTGCTATACCGAGCACAACAGTTATGATAGTCGCTACATATGGATTTGTCAGGACTTTCTTATACCCGGTTGCTGTCTTCACATCCTCGCCCGGCTCCAGCCAGAATTCCTGGAACATATAGCGTGCGAGACGTGTCGCTGTATCCAGTGATGTCAGGCAGAATGCAGAAACTGCAAGCACCAGCATGGAGAAGATTACACTCTCGGCACCTTTCAGGAAAGGAATGGTAGATGTCATCTTTGAAATACCGGTTGCAAATACGTTTGTCGGAACAACAAGCTCTCCTGCAGAGTAGTTTTTCCATACGTATCCAACTGCACAAAGAGAAATAATTGCCAGAGCACATTCAATCAGCATACCGCCGTATGCGATTGGACGTGCATCTTTTTCACTGTTCAGCTGTTTTGCCGTCGTTCCGGAACCAACCAGTGAATGGAAACCAGAGATCGCCCCGCAGGCAATTGTAATAAACAATGCAGGGAACATATATCCCAGAGAGGTCCCTGTCGGCATCAGAGTATCCTTAAATCCTGTAAATGCAGGAATATCAAGGCCCGCATTTCCTGTGAGTCCGGCTCCGATTACACCAACGATAGCCACAGCCATCATAAAGTAAAGCAAAAAGGAACTCAGGTAATCACGCGGCTGGAGCAGAATCCATACAGGTGTTACAGATGCTATCAGGATGTAGATTCCAACAATAATCATCCATGTCTTATTGCTCAGGTACAGCGGATGCCAGTTCAGCCCGATTACCATGCAGGCAATAATTGCAATAACACCAACGATTGTAGATACACCAAGGGATGCATTCTTTCTATAAACCAGAAAACCAAAAACGATGGAAATCACAATAAATAAAATAGAAATCATGGCTGTTGACGCATTTGCGGAGGATGCTGCATAGTCTACTGCACCTGTCTCTGTAAATGTAGCCATAAATGTATTTGCAACAATAGATGCAAATGCTGCAACAACGAGGAGCAATGTCAGATATGAGAATATAATGAAAATCTTCTTGGACTTTGTTCCCATTGTGTCAGCGATAACCTCACCGATAGACTGTCCTTTATGGCGGATGGATGCAAATAATGCACCAAAGTCATGAACAGCACCGAAGAAAATACCTCCGATCAGGATCCATAATAATACCGGAACCCAGCCAAATACTGCTGCCTGGATCGGTCCGTTGATCGGGCCCGCACCTGCAATGGATGAGAAATGATGTCCCATCAGTACCGGTGCCTTTGCCGGGCAATAATCCATCCCGTCTTCGAGTTCGTGTGCCGGAGTTTTTCTGGACGGGTCTACTCCCCACTGTCCTGCCAGCCACTTGCCGTATGTAACATACGCAATGACAAGAATCAGGATTCCTACTAATAAAATTACTACTGCATTCATAGTTCACACTCCTTTTTTGTTGTTTAGTAGTAGCTTTTCTATATAAAAAGGTTCATAACCTTTTCATACCCTTACTTTTTCATATCCTTTGACCAGGTCCTTCGCTGCCCGGTTGCCTAACACTTTATGGTTCTCCCTGTCAAAGACAAGAAGCCTTGCCTCTGCATAGCCCCGGAATCCAAGCCGGTAGTTCTTGAAATATTTAAACTGCTTTACCTGCTTTTTAACTTCCCCCGGAATGCCATTCTCGCAGATGAATATTCCCGTTATATATGTATACATATGATGCTCAGCCGTACAGGCTTCTCCGCCCCTTACAATCTGAGGCTCTATGAAGGTAACGATATCCTCACGGAACCTTGCCAGATCCTCCGTTGTCAGCGCAGGCCTGCACGCAAAAAACGTATGCTCAAAGCAATTTGCCCGCCATAGTTCTGCCTTCTTTACGAGGACATACTTGGCACTGGTTACATTGAAAGCCGCATACGCATCAAATTTGTCCCCATTGACATCATACGGACGGGTTATATCAAAAGCTGACTGGTAAGACTGCAGAAGCTTCTCTAAAAATTCCTGTCCTGTCATATTCCTATTCTCCTTTAAGGCTCTATCACTTTACTACATGAATGTAATAAAACCGCTTTTTATAGTTTACACTATAAAAAACGGTTTTACAATGATAAATTTTATACTTTTTTAATAGTTGACATAGAAATTTTATTATTTAAAACTTAATCTCAATTCTGGTCCCTTTTCCCGGTTCACTGTCCACTGTCACTCTGGCGCCGTGAAGCAGGGCACCATGTTTCACAATGGAAAGCCCCAGGCCTGTTCCTCCGCGTTCTTTGGAATGGCTCTTATCCACCCTGTAAAACCGCTCAAATATACGTTCCTGATGTTCTTTCGGGATACCGATCCCGGTATCGGAAACGCTCACTTTCGGCCCCTCCAGTGTATTTCCCGCCCATACGCTCACCTGCCCGCCTGATACATTATATTTGACTGCATTTTCACAGACATTATAGATCATCTCATCAAGAATCTGGCGGATCCCGTGATAGGTTACGGATTCCCCCTCGATCATGATCTGTACATTTTTAGCCCCCGCCTGCGGAGACAGCCTGCTGACCACCTCCCTGCTCAGGGCATAGAGATCTACATCTTCTTTTTCTAACTCCACAGATTCTTCATCCAGTCTGGACAGCTTGATAATATCTTCCACCAGTGTGATCAGCCTTCTGGCCTCTTTATAGATACGTTCTGAAAAATTAGGGATATCCTGGGGTCTGACCATTCCGTTTTTCATGATTTCGGCATATCCGGATATAGAAGTCAGCGGGGTCTTCAGTTCATGGGACACATTCGCTGAAAACTCCTTCCGCATATTCGCTACTGCATCCTTTGCCTTGTTCTGCTCATCCATCGCCTGAAGGAGTGGGGACAGCTCCGGATAAATCTCATTATCCAGAGGATGTTCAAGGTCCAGTTCATTGATCGGCTTGATCAGCCTGGCCGTTTGCCATTTTGCCATCAGCCATGCAAGAAACAGCACACCTGCAGCAAGGATGCACATGACCGGAAGGACATTTAAGGCAGTGCTCACGAGATTATCCATCGTCTTCGATACACGCAGCACCGTCCCATCCTCCAGAAGAATCGCATAGTAATACATCTCTTTTCCGACAGTTCCGGACATTCTGATATCCTCACCTGCCCCCTGTTTCAGGGCTTGTAATACCTCGCTCCTTGACCCGTGATTATCGAGTGCCGCCTCATCACGGCGGGAATCATACAGCACGGTACCCGCCGTATCG
Source organism: Faecalicatena orotica (assembly GCF_003149245.1). Classification (GTDB taxonomy): domain Bacteria; phylum Bacillota; class Clostridia; order Lachnospirales; family Lachnospiraceae; genus Faecalicatena_A; species Faecalicatena_A orotica. The sequence continues at coordinate 20,198 of NZ_QGDL01000006.1, forward strand.
ATCCGGGTCACCCGTGTCCCGGTATCCACATCGTCCATCTGTTCCAAGTAGGCTGGACCTGATATATTGATAGCCGTCCTGATATAACGTGCCTCCTGCCTGACTTCGCTTTTCAGCAGTCCAAGGTTCTGGCTGTACACCACGATTGTCATGACGGCATAAGATATCAGCAGTGTAATCGTAAGTACAAGCACCATGCTTTTCTGGATTCTAGCTCTCATCTGCATCCCCCACCCGGTAGCCGACGCCTCTCACAGTCTCAATGATCTCTCCTTTATCCCCCAGTTTCTGCCGCAGTGTACGGACATGCACATCAACGGTCCTCGTTTCTCCGTCAAAATCATATCCCCATATATCCTCCAGAAGCTGGTCTCTGGTGAGGACAATATTCCGGTTCCTTACCAGTCTCTCAAGCAGTTCAAATTCTTTCAGTGTGAGTGTCACCGGTCTGCCGTCAACCGTCACTTCATGCTTTCTTACATTCACACTGACGCCTGATGCACTTAGTTCGTCCTTGTCCGGAACCCGGCCCGAACGCCGTAAAACAGCTTTCACTCTGGATACCAGCTCCATCATGCCAAACGGCTTTGTCACATAGTCGTCCGCACCGGAATCCAGCCCGATCACCTTATCATACTCTGCCCCTTTGGCCGTTACCATAATGACAGGAATATCTTTTGTTCTGGCAGAGTTTTTTAATTTTTTCAACAGCGCAAGCCCGTCTTCACCGGGGAGCATGATATCAAGCAAAATAAGCTCTGGCGTATCAAACGCCAGAGCCTCCATAAAAGCGCCTCCTTCGGCAAATCCCTGCGCTTTCAGCCCTGTAGTTTCCAGTGTATATATCACAAGCTCCCGGATGTTATCATCGTCTTCCACACAATATATCATCTTGTCACTCCTTCGCAACTGTCCGGTACAGAACTGTACATTTGATGCACGGCCCGTACAAAATGTGGAACAGTCATACTTCTTTTTTATCTCCCGGCCAGTGAGATGCCGTTTTTATGAACGCCCGTGATAGAGAATTCTACCCATTCTGCAATATTCGTTGCATGGTCGCCGATACGTTCCAGATATTTTGTTACCATGATCAGATCGAATATCCGCTTTCCATTCTCACCCTTTGCTGAGCGGATGTACTCCACGAGTTCATCACGGATCGTATTGAACAGATGATCCACATAATCATCCGCCTCCATGACATTCTTCGCCAGCTCCAGATCCTTTGTTACATAAGCAGTCACGCTTTCGCGTACCATCTTGCTGGCCGCGGCCGCCATCGTGCCGATTTCCTTAATGTCCGTGGCTGTATTATGTTTGGATGACAGCACAATCTCTGCTATATCGGCCGTCTGGTCGCCAATGCGCTCCATGTCCGTGATCATCTTCAGTGCGGCCGAAATCCTTCTCAGGTCTTTTGCCACCGGCTGCTGCTGGAGAAGCAGCTTCAGGCACAGCCTCTCGATGTCTTTCTCCATCTGGTCGATCTCTTCATCTGCATCCATAATCGCTTTTGCCTGCTCGAGATTGCCTTCCTGGAGCGCCTTTGTAGCATTTGAAATTGCAATCTCACACAGCTCCCCCATATGGGTAAGCTGCTCATCCAATAACTGTAACTGTTTGTCAAATCTATTCCGCATTTTAGCCAAACCTCCCTGTGATATAATCCTCTGTCCGTTTATCTGCCGGTATGGAGAATAATTTTTCTGTATCGTTGTATTCCACTACCTCACCGAGAAGGAAAAATGCCGTATTGTCTGAGACACGAACTGCCTGCTGCATGTTATGTGTCACCATGACAATAGTATAATCTTTTTTCAGCTCCATCGCAAGGTCTTCTATCTTCGACGTTGAGATCGGGTCCAGGGCGGACGTCGGCTCATCCATCAGCAGTACTTCCGGCTCTACCGCAAGCGCCCTTGCAATGCACAGGCGCTGCTGCTGTCCTCCTGACATTCCAAGAGCACTCTTTTTCAGCCTGTCTTTACATTCCTCCCAAATAGCCGCACTGCGCAGTGACCTCTCCACAATATCATCCAGTTTTGATTTCGAATGAATGCCGTGTGTCCGTGGTCCGAAGGCAATGTTGTCATAGATGCTCATCGGAAACGGATTTGGTTTCTGAAATACCATTCCCACACGTTTTCTGAGCAGGTTCACGTCCATTCCCCCGAAAATACTCTGGCCGTCCAGCATGATTTCTCCTTCAATGCGGCATCCCTGCACCAGATCATTCATGCGGTTGATGGACTTAAGCAGGGTAGACTTTCCACACCCGCTGGGACCGATAAATGCCGTGATCTTATTTGCTTCTATTTCCAGATTTACTTTTTTCAGGGCTTTAAAATCTTCGTAATATAAATCCAGATTTTTGATGCTTATTTTTCCCATCTTTCGATTCCTTTCTACGCTTTCGTTAATTTTCTTGCGATCACGCCGGACAATGCATTGATTCCCACTACCAGCACGAGCAGGATGACTGCTGTCGCATAGGCCTGATCCATATACAGGCCTTCATTTGACAAATTGTACATATGCAGGGCCAGGGTTCTTCCCGATCCCATCACACTGGTGGGAACTTTTGCTACTGTCCCGGCCGTATACATCAGGGCAGCCGTCTCACCGACAATCCTTCCGACAGAAAGAATAATCCCCGCCAGAATCCCCGGAACCGCTGAAGGGAGAACAATTCGAAAAACCGTCCTGAGTTTTCCCGCACCCAGACCGAAGCTGCCTTCCCGAAAAGTATCAGGTACGGCTTTCAGAGCTTCCTCAGTCGTTCTCATAATCAGCGGCAGAATCATGATCGAAAGCGTAAATGCGCCTGCCAGAAGGGAAAATCCCCACCCCAGAGTGTTTACAAAGAACAGCATTCCAAAAAGGCCATAAACGATGGAGGGAATTCCGGAAAGTGTTTCAGTCGTCAGACGGATCACGCCCATGAATTTATTTCCTCTTTTTGCATACTCTACAAGAAAAATAGCTGCAAAAATTCCAAATGGAACTGCGATCAAAAGTGACAGCAGAGTCATAGTCACCGTGTTGATCAGCGCAGGCATCAATGACGCATTCTCTGATGTATAAGTTAATGAAAACAGAGAAGGTTTGATATATGGTACTCCATGAACAAGTATATAAACGATTAAGAAAATCAAAACCGTAAACGTAAGGACTGCCCCCAGCATGACAAACAGCATCGTGATGAAAGAGCCGGGATGTTTCAAGTAATTTTTTAATTTCTGGCTGAATGTTGTTTGATTATTCACGTTCCGTCCTCCTGTTTAATAAGGCTACACTGAAGTTGATGATCAGAATAAATACAAACAGGACAACACCGGTCGCAATCAGCGCTTCTCTGTGCAGATCTGTCGCATATCCCATCTCCATAACGATGTTGGCAGTCAGTGTACGGATTCCTTTGAGAATTCCTGCCGGCATTCTTGCCTGATTTCCTGCTACCATGATAACTGCCATAGTCTCGCCGATCGCGCGCCCGATCCCAAGAACAATACCTGCAATGACGCCAGACTTTGCGGCCGGTATGATGACCCGGAAAATACTTCTCTCATGTGTTGCGCCAAGTGCCAGGGCCCCCTCATAATATTGTGGCGGAACTGAGCGGATAGCCGACTCCGTTACACCGATTATAGTAGGCAGAATCATCATTCCCAGAAGGATCGATGCGGTCAGCATACTGTTTCCGTCTCCGCTTGTCCTTGTGATTCCCAGCTGCTTTAATGTAATCCCCAGTTCTCTGACCCAGGGCACGAGCACTACTAACCCGAAGAATCCATATACAACAGAAGGGATACCTGCCAGAAGCTCCGTAGCTGCTTTCAATGGCTTGTATATCCTTTTTGGACAATACATTGCCATGAACACAGAGGTCAGGATTCCGATTGGCACACCGATGATGATTGCTCCCGCGGTCACATATATGCTGCCCACAATCATCGGGAGTACGCCGTATATGTCGTTATTCGGTCTCCACTTCTCACCCGAAATAAATTTCAAAAAACCTATCTCCTTCATCGCAGGGATACCATTTGCAAATAAAAATATGCAAATAAGAGCTACCGCCAGTACCGAAGCACAGGCGGCAATGAAGAACACTCCCTGCATGAATTTCTCACTCCATGCTTTTGATTTCATTTATTCGATTACCTCATCCCATGTAAGAGCTTCACCTGTATAGATGGATTTCACCTGCTCGCTGCTCAGATTATCTACAGAACTGTTCTTGTTCATGATTACGGCAATACCGTCTGTTGCAATAACAGTTGCCTGTAATCCTTCTGAAAGTTCTGTGTCTTTCAATTCTCTGGACGCCATACCGATGTCGTAGCTTCCGTCAACTGCAGATGTCATTCCTGTTGTAGAATCTGTTGTCTGGAGCTCAAGCTCAGCACCTGGATTCAGCTTGTTGTATGCCTCGATCAGTTTTTCCATTACCGGTGATACAGAGGATGAGCCGCCGATTACAGCTTTACCGGAAGGAGATGTTCCCTCAAACGGCTTCACATCATCAATTGCAATATAGTGGTTCTCTTCCACAACGGACTGCCCTTCTTCACTCATGATGAAGTTAATAAAATCTTTAGCTACCTCATTATCAAGACCTTCCTTTACCGCGATATTAAACGGTCTGGATACTTTGTATGTACCTGATTTAACATTTTCAGCCGTTGCCTCGGCGCCGTCAATCTTAACAGCTTTTACACTGTCATCGAGTGAACCCAGTGATACATAGCCGATTGCATACTCGTTATCTGCAACGGTTGTCAGCATAACAGAAGTGCTATTTGTAATCTGTGCTTCCTCTGTTGTCATATCAATCTTTTCGTCACCGTTCTTTTCCTCAATCCCGAAAAGCTCAATGAAAGCACCTCTCGTACCTGATCCGTCCTCACGGGATACGATTGTGATATCATTGGAGCTGTCCCATTCGGAACCGCTTTGCTCTGTCTTTGTATCTGCATTTGCATCTGAAGAAGCATCTGCCGATGTATCTTTGCTGCTGCCGCATCCAGTCACTGCGACTGCAAGCATGCTGACCATAGATAACGCTGCTATTAACTTTTTCATTTTCATAATTTACATTTCTCCTTTACCCTACATTGATACGCAGGTCAAATACCTGCCTGTTTTCTTTGAATATCTTCTTCACAGTTGTAATCATAAAGGGGGAATGTAAAATATAGAATTGGCGGAATGTTAAATTTGTGTTAAATACCGGAATATCTTTTTCGTTACCGTAAAAGCGGCATGCTTCCCGTCAGTTTGTTCACTTTCTTTTTGGCCCCGCAGATTGCCACACCGAAATATTTCAGCGTTTCTTCCGGTACCTGCCCGATTTTTTCGATAAATTCATCGTACACATTGCAGCTCTGTGCCACGTCAGAAAAATCTACAACGGTCAGTTCTTCGAATTCGGGTTCGAAGAGGCGTTCTCTGATCTTCCTGATTCCATCTGCCGTACTTTTCAGTATCGGAACCGGCAGCGCAATGATCCCCAAATGCTCGTGCCCCGTCTGGTCTTTCACATCCGGGCCGACATACTCCGGTATCATTTTCCCAAGGGTAATCCCCATAATTGCAGCCGTATTTGTGATAATCCCCAGCGGCAGTTCCTCATCAATCACCATGACACATTTTTTTCCTTCAAAATTCATAACTTATACCTCTCCTATTCTTTCATATTTGCCTTGACACTTTGCTTCCAAGACAACAAAAAATCGCGATCAAGCTTATTCGGCTTTCACGCGATTTATTTTATCATCCGTTATGAATGAAAATCTTGTATGATATCTTCAATTTTCTTAGACTGCAACAGTCAGGACTTCTTCTGCAATGTTACGTGAATGGTCAGAGATACGCTCCAGACAAACCAGAGCATCAAGATATACGATACCGGCATCTGTGTTGCACTGGTTGCTTGCCAGCCTCTTCATGTGTTCTGCACGAAGTCTGATTTCCAGATCATCTGCCTGGCTCTCCTTCTCAATAACTTTCATTGCCTTTTCTTTACTATTCTCTGCGAATGCTTCTATTGCATAGATGTAGCTGTCTGTACAGACATCGATCATTTCCCGCATCTCGGCAGTTCCCGTCTCTGAAAATTCCGCCTTTCTGATCTGGAGTGTCTCCGCAAACTCGGAAATATTTTCACAGTAATCACTGATACGCTCTATGTCCGAGATAATCTGCAGGAGGCTTGCCACATGCTGATGCTCCTTTTCGTTGATAGACAGTGAACTGATCTTGATCACATAATCTGTAATACCGCTGCACAGTCTGTCAACAGTGCTTTCTTCTTCTTTGATATCAAGAATCTCCTGATAGTCTTTCGTAAACATGACTCTCTTAGATTTATCAAGGGTAGCCCTTACGATATTACCCATGCGGACTACTTCACTGACCGTTGACTGCAGTGCGATACCAGGGGTTTCCAGCATTCTGTCGTCCAGAAGTACTTTGCTTTCATCCACTTCTCTTTCATCTTCCTTCTCCAGCTTCTTGGCCAGTTTGATGATCAGGTCAGATACCGGGAAGAGAAGAACTGTTGTTCCAATGTTGAAGATCGTATGCACCGTACTGATCTCTGTCTGTGTGATAACTCCGCCGCCCGCATTTGGATAGATGACCTTGAAAAATACGATTGCCACAATACTAAACAGGACGGTACCGATAATGTTAAATAAAAGGTGCATAACTGCAGCTGTCTTTGCAGTCTTCTTCGCCCCAATACTGGACATGATCGCGGTCACACAGGTACCGATATTCTGTCCCATAATGATGTACACTGCCGCATTGAACGGAACCAGTCCCGCCGCGGCAAGACTCTGCAGGATACCTACCGAGGCTGAAGAACTCTGGATAACCGCTGTAACCACGGCTCCGGCTATGATGCCAAGGAACGGATTATGTCCCAGGGTTACAAAAATATTGCGGAATCCTTCTGAATCCTGAAGCGGTGATACCGCTGATGACATAGTCGTGATACCTACAAACAAAAGACCGAACCCAATGATAATGCTGGAAACGTCTTTTGTAGAACGCCTTGTCCCTGTCAGCATGACAATCACACCGAGCATAATCGCGATCGGGGCAAGATTACCCGGGCTTAAGAACTTCGCCCACTCCACACTGGAAACGAGCCATCCGGTAACCGTTGTACCTATATTGGCCCCCATGATAACGCCCATCGCCTGAGTCAGGTTCATAATCCCCGCATTAACAAAACCAACCACCATGACCGTTGTCGCGGAAGAACTCTGGATAACTGCCGTAATAAAAGCACCGAGCAGAACACCAAAAAACTTATTCTTCGTCAGTGCCTCCAATAATGTCTTCATCTTGCTGCCGGCCGCATTCTCCAGCCCCTGGGCCATGATCTGCATGCCGTATATGAACATACCAAGACCCCCGACAAAAGGGATAATAATGCTTACGTAATTCATACGCCTCCTCCTATAATATACAGCTGATTCAGGTATCCCGAGGCTTCTTAGGTAATCTGCCGCCTCCCATACCTGCTGCCCGCTCTCACTCCATCAGGAAAGAGCTTACTCTCTGCTTTCAGGATAAAAATCCCGTACTATTACGATAACATTTACATTTACAAAAAACAACATAATTTTTGCTCATATTTTACTTATTCTATACACAGGAAACTGTTCAGAACAACGAAATTATCCACATCCCCTGTCCTGAACAGCCAAGTAATCCACTTTTCCTTTTTATTTTTTCATCCTGGGCTCAAAAATGAAAGATGCAAGATAACCAAATATCAGCGCTGCCGAAATCCCGACCGCACTCGCCGTAAATCCCCCCATAAAAATCCCCAGGAATCCGTTGGCGTCAACAGCTTCTTTTACGCCCTGCCATAACACATTTCCAAAACCGAGCAGAGGCACACTCGCCCCCGCACCAGCAAACTTTTGAAACGGCTCATAAATATTACAAAAACCCAGCACCGCGCCAGTACAGACAAGAAGAACCATAATCCTCCCCGGCATCAGCTTCGTACGGTCTAAGAGAATCTGCACGGCAGCACAGATAAGACCTCCTATCCAGAATGCATTCAAATAGTCCATAAAACCCTCCTTTGAGGACGTAATATTTCTCAGGTTTACTACGTCCCTAATTAACGTAAGTGGTGTACCTTTTTGACTTTAGTGGTGTACCTTTTTGCTGTTTATCAGCAGTGTTCTAACACGATTGCGTGTGCGATCCCCGGCACGCTTGCGCCTTCGTTGAAGCTTACGGTCGACATGAGTGCGCCTGTGGGCACGAATAAGATGCGTTTCCACTCGCCTTTTTTGATTTTGGGCAGGATATAGGCGGCCAGTGTGACGGCAGCGCATCCGCATCCGCTGCCCCCGGCGTGGGTGTCCTGCTCTTTCTGGTCGTATATGGTCATTCCGCAGTCTATATGTTTTGTTCTGATATCGTAGCCTTTTCCCTGCATCAGGTCAAAGAGGATGTCCTGCCCTACGTATCCGAGATCGCCGGTTACTATGCGGTTATAGTCCTCTGCCGTGCGGCCGAAGTCTTTGAAGTTCTGTATGATGGTGTCGGCTGCGGCGGGTGCCATGCATGCCCCCATATTCTGGGAATCTTTCAGCCCGTAATCCACTATTTTACCTACGGTCACGCCGCTGATCCTGATATGGCTTTTTTCTGTCCCTACAAGGAATGCCCCGCTACCTGTCACGGTCCAGTGTGCAGACAGCGGCCGCTGGTTCGCATATCCGAGTGGAAAGCGGAATTCTTTTTCAGCGCTGCCGAAATGGCTGGAGGTTACTGCCAGCATATAGTCCCCATAACCTGCCGCCACACTCATTGCGCTGAGTGCCAGTGCCTCCCCCGAAGTGGAGCACGCCCCATACAGGCCGAACATCGGAATCTGCAGAGCCTCCACCCCCATAGAAGTGGCGATTCCCTGGCGTAGCAGGTCACCCCCAAAAAGGTACCGGACCTTTTCCGGTGGTACGTGTGCCTTTCCAAGCGCCAGAACGCATGCTTCTTTCTGCATGTTACTCTCCGCCTCTTCCCAGGTCTTTGCCCCGAAAAGATCATCATGATTCGCCATATCGAATAGTTTCGCGAGCGGACCTTCTGATTCTTTGCTGCCTACTACAGAACCGCTGCTGATAAGATAGGGAGATTCTCCAAAACCGATACTCTGGCTGCCTATTACCTGATTCATATCTTTCCCTCATTTCATAATATTATTTCAGACTTTTAATGCTTAGTATATCTTGCTTTTTTAAAACTATTCATCTTGACATTTACTTAATTTCTGTTATACTGTACTTATCAAACAAGTACAGTATATATACAGTAAGTACACCCATAAAAATACAGGTAGCTTGTTATTGAATACAGGTGTTTCTGTGAACAGTAACGGGGGATTGATATGAAAATATTCGTAAGGCAAAAGGCGGTGATATTTTGGAAATTATATTAAGCAATAGCAGCAGCAAACCAATCTACGAACAGATCACCACGCAGATCAAAGGCATGATCATGAGCAATGAACTGAAGACCGGCGATGCGCTCCCTTCCATGCGAAGCCTCGCCAAAAGCCTTCATATCAGCGTAATCACGGCACAGCATGCCTATGAAGATTTGCAGCGCGACGGATTTATAGAAACTATCGCCGGCAAAGGCACATTTGTTGCGGCGCAGAACAAAGATTTTATACGGGAAGAAGAACTGCGCAATGCCGAGGAAAAGCTACAGGAAGCTGCTGATATTGCCCGGCGCAGCGGCATTTCCCTTTCAGAGCTCGTTCAAATTCTAACACTGCTTTACAAGGAGGTCTAACACATGGAAAACACACTAACCGTCAGCCATCTGACAAAGACTTATAAGGACTTCACGCTAGACGATGTTTCTTTTCAGGTCCCACGAGGCTCCATCTGCGGCCTGATCGGCGAAAACGGCGCCGGCAAGACAACCGCCATTTCTGCGATGCTGAATATCATCACACCGGACAGTGGAGACATCCGGATTCTGGACATGGATTACAGAGAAGACGAGAAAAAAATCAAGCAGCGTGTCGGCGTCGTTCTGGATGAACTGAACCAGATTCCCCACCTTTACTGCAAAGATATCGATACTATCATGAAAAAAATATACTCCAGCTGGGACAGCAGGCTTTTCTTCCAGTACCTAGAAAAATTCAAGCTGCCTCAGAAGAAAAAAGTGAAAGAGCTGTCAAAAGGAATGAATGTAAAACTGAATTTTGCGGTTGCTCTTTCCCACAATGCAGAATTCCTCATACTGGATGAGGCAACTTCAGGACTTGACCCGGTCATGCGGGATGATATACTGCAGCTTCTCCAGGAATTTGTCCTGGATGAAAACCACTCTGTCCTCCTATCCACCCACATTACAAGTGACCTTGATAAGATTGCGGATTATATCATTTTTATGCATGAAGGGAATATTCAGTTTATCAAATCTAAAGAGGATATAGAAAATAATTACGGAGTCCTCCAGTGCAGAAACGACTTCTTTGAAGCACTCTCACCGGATGACTACTGTGCATACATAAAAGAAGAATATTCTGTAAAAGTTCTGGTCCACCACAAACAGGAGCTGCTCAGGCATTTTCAGGATCTGGTCATCGAGCGGGCTTCTATCGAAGATATCATGTTATTTTATATAAAGGGGGTTATCATATGACAGGATTAATACACCGGGATTTATTAATATCCTTTAGAAGGCTGGGCAAGATGTCCTATATTATGGAAGCAGTATACTTTTTCTTCTTCCTCTTATTTTTCAAAAATGCATACGGTGCGCTCACATTCTTTTTGCTCCTCGCCCCGATCAATATGTCAGGTCTTCCTAATACGATGAAGGAGATTGATTCCAATTATAAAGGGATGAGGGCGGCAAGGCTTCTGCCGTATAGTAAAAAAGACCTTGTGAAAGGAAGATTCCTGTCCGCCTTATTTAACCAGTTATTTTATGTTGCGGAGATGGTTTTGTTCGCAGTATGCCATCACTTTATAAAAGGTGGGATTTCCTGGGTTACTTATCTTCTTTTCATAGCAGGTGGCTGGCTGGTCGGGATTTTCATGACTGCTGTTAACCTGCTCGTCAGTTTTACAACAGGATTCAACGCCAGTGCAATTATATATTTAATTACAGTCATAGCGGTGGGTGCGGGATATGTGCTTTTTCTATTTACCGGTGTTAAGACAGGGATTCTTGCACAGATTTCTTCATTAAATACAGCATGGATATTCATAATTGCCTGTTGCTTTGATATCCTGATCCTGCTTGCCAGTTATATAATTTCCATAAAATGCTTTGACAAAACCTTATAAAATACTTTTCTGTGGTATATTTTTTCTTCTTTTCCAGATACTATCCGTAATCACGAATTTAAAGGAGATTTTGTTATGGATAAGGTTGAAAAGATGAAACAGGAAAAGCAGTATGAACAGTATGTGAAGCAGAAGACCCCTGTCCATAATGTTTATGTGGATATGGCAAAAGCCTTTATTACCGGGGGAATCATCTGTACGATAGGTCAGTTTATCTATAATTACTGTGAACTGCAGAACCTGTCTAAAGATGAATGCAGCGGCTGGACTTCTATGCTCCTCGTCCTGCTTAGTGTTATTCTGACCGGTATTAATCTCTATCCGAAGATTGCAAAATGGGGTGGTGCAGGCGCGCTGGTTCCTATCACGGGATTCGCGAATTCGGTTGCCTCTCCTGCTATAGAGTATAAAAAAGAAGGACAGGTTTTCGGAATCGGATGCAAAATTTTTACAATCGCCGGACCTGTTATCCTGTATGGAATATTTACGAGCTGGATTCTGGGATTCGTTTACTGGATTTATAAACTGCTCTGATATTTGAAACAATTAATCCCTATGAAATCAAGAGAACAGCTGCACCGGAAAATATCTGGCTGCAGCTGTTCTTTTTTATCACCTGTTTCTCCACACAGAAAGCCATTTCCCGATATAGGGAATGTGGAACACGACTTTTCCGCATATGTCCCCGTATGATACAGTATCCTCGTCCCACTCTACATTCTCCGTCCCTTTTGTCCTGAATCCCGGACCATATTCATCATAATCCGGAACCACTTCGACGATGACATGTGTGACTGAAATGTCTTCGCTGTTATGAAATGTAATCATATCCTTCACTTTCAAATTCTCTGCTTTTGTTTTATATACAAACAAGAAGCTGCCCTTTGGTATCACATGCTCCATGCTGGTTGATTCCATATAATAGTAAGTGATCCCAACTTTGTCCAGATTCAGCAGAACTACGACAACAAGAACGAGAATCAGCAGAAATCCTGCCGAAAAACGTCTTACGGCCCTGAAACGGGGAACCGGCTTCCTCTTTTTCTCAGGCACTATAATGTAGTCATCCTGCGATTCTGTATGAAATAACTCTTCCGGCGATGGAATTTCTTCTGGCACCGGGTCCAACCGTTCCTCTTTCATTCTTTGATCTTACTGCCTTTCTTTCCGCCGGCTTTTCTGAGCTGCTTCTTAATCAGCTTTTCGATCTTCTTGACATGTTCGCCACTGTCCTGAACCTTCAGACCTTCCACTTCCTGAAGCATCTTATTCATCCTGCTTTCCAGACGTTTCATGATGCCTTCCTGTGCAGTGATCTGCTCATCCCGGCTTTTTAAACTTTCTTCCTGTACTTTCATCTGTGCTTCCCAGTTTCTGATCGTCTCTTCCTGATTTCTAATCTGCGCCTCACAGTTGCTGATCGTCTCTTCCTGATTTCTAATCTGAGCCTCACAGTTACTGATCGTTTCTTTCTGGACCCTGACCTGTTCCTCCCAATTATTGATTGTCTCTTCCTGATTCTTTATCTGAGCCTCACAATTGCTGATCGTCTCTTTCTGGGCTTTCACCTGCGCTTCCCAGTTTCTGATCGTTCCCTCCTGGGTCTTAATCTGCGCTTCTCTGCGCTTGATATTCTCCTCCTGCTGGCGGATCGTCTTTTCCTGAGCCTTAATCACCTCATCCTGCCCCTTACTCCGTTCCCAGAGGTTCTTATAGCAGTTCTCTGCCTTCACAATCTTCTGGTTCAGCTTTTCCTTCTCAATCCGTTCTTCCTCCGCTTCCTTCTGGAGCTCCTCAATCATACCCTGAAGCTCCTGAATGTAAGCATCCATCTGTTTTTTATTATATCCGCCAATGATACTGCTTTTTACCTCAAACTCACTTATCTCCTGCATAATAATCTCCTAATAATCACATTATCTTGTGTATTGAAATACCTATCTAAATTTTACCACACTTCCGTTAAAAAGTCATTTGTATTCTCAAATCAATTACACCGGATATCTCTTCTGAGATACGTTCAGTAACGACTAGGGAGCTGCGAAAACCCCGCAGCTCCCTAATCAATTCTTTCTCTTTATGCAAATTTAATCATCCTGCTTCCTATCTCTCTTCACGGAAGTAGTTTAATCCGCAGCTCTTTGGCTGTGCATGCTCTTTACTCTGTCTCATGCTCGTTACGACAAGCACGATAATCGTTGCCACATAGGGGGCCATATCGTATATCTGTGCAGGAAGCCCCGGTATCTTAATATACATGCGCATAATTGTAAGTCCGCCGAATATCAGCGCGACAAGTATGCCTCTTGCAGGACTCCATGTTGCGAAGATAACCAGCGCAACCGCCAGCCAGCCGTATCCGCTTACGCATCCGTGCACCCATACACCTTTTGTTGTTACCATACTCATGTACATACCGCCGATCCCGCAGATTCCACCGCCCACGATCGTTGCAATATATTTATATTTCGTGATATTAATTCCTGCCGCATCCGCGGTTGCCGGGTCCTCCCCAATCGCACGCAGATTCAGACCTACCCGCGATTTATTAAAGAACCATGCCATTACAACAGCAAGAATGATCGCGAAATATACGAGCCAGTTATACTGGAACAATAATTTCCCTAAAACCGGAATATCCGATAAAACCGGAATATGGAGCTTTGAAAATGCATCCTTTGTAACGCCGCTAACCGTTACATATCCGCCTGCCTTTTGACCGATATATTCTCCGAAGAAGTTTCCAAAACCTGTACCAAAAATGGTCAGTGTCAGTCCGGTTACGTTCTGATTCGCCCTCAGCGAAATTGTGAGGAAGCTGTAAATCAATGCACCGAACGAACCCGCTATAAAAGATACGAGAAGGGCGAGGACCGCAGACACTGCCCCGTTTGGCGTACCTCCGGATTTCGTAACTGCCTGTTCATAATAGTAGGAACCGGCAAGTCCGGTAATGGCGCCCATGAACATCATACCTTCCACACCAAGGTTTAAGTTACCGGATTTCTCTGTAAGGATCTCTCCGAGTGCCCCTAGAAGCAGCGGGGTCCCGGCCAGCACGGCGGCAATAAACAAACTATTTAATGTACTAAGCATGATGTTCCTCCTTTCCTCTGAAAATCAGCCTGTAGGTTATGAAGAACTCACATCCCAGCATGAAAAACAGTATGATACCAATCAGCAGGTCAGATGCAGATGCAGGTATCTTGAAGTTTGTCTGGATGGTATTGGAGCCTCTCTCAAGCATCGCTATAAACACAGATACGATCAGCATTCCGTATGGATTCATTTTTGCAAGCCATGCAACAGTGATGGCTGTAAATCCGACACCGCCTGCTGTTCCCTCTGTTATCGTATAATCGGCGCCGGCAAACTGCAGCATTCCCACCAGTCCACAGAGCGCACCGGACAGGAACATCGTCCGTTTGAACACTCTGCTGACATTGATGCCGGCATAACGCGCGGTATTGTTACTTTCACCTACAACAGCAATCTCATATCCCTGTTTCGTCTTATTAAAGTAAATCCATGACACAACAACAAGGATCAGTGCCAGAATCCAGCCCCAGTGAACCCCCAGCACCTTACTGAGCCTTGCCCCCGGCACCAGCATGGCAATTTTCGGGAAACTGCTTCCCGGCGCCTTCCACGGTCCGTTCATCAGATATTTGATGAATGCCAGCGCAATATAATTGAGCATCAGGGTAAACAGTGTCTCATTCGTCCCCCATTTTGCCTTGCAGACTGCCGGAAGAAGCCCGTACAGGCCGCCCGCCACCATACCTGCAAGCATCATAAGGATAACCAGCGGCAGCTTCGGGAAGATATGTGCAGTAAACAATCCGAACGCGCCTGCTGCCACCGCACCTACAAGAATCTGTCCTTCAGCACCGATATTCCAGAATTTCATCTTAAAGGCAAATGAAATTCCAATCGCAGTAATCAAAAGCGGGACCGCTAATTTTA
Source organism: Faecalicatena orotica (assembly GCF_003149245.1). Lineage (GTDB taxonomy): Bacteria > Bacillota > Clostridia > Lachnospirales > Lachnospiraceae > Faecalicatena_A > Faecalicatena_A orotica. Next base: position 35,512 of record NZ_QGDL01000006.1, read on the forward strand.
CAGTCTCATGTATAACCGTCCTGGACCCCCATGACCCGACAACCATCGCCTTATAAACAGCGAGCGGATTGTGTCCAAGGACGAATATCAGGAGTCCCCCGGTAATCAGGGAAAGTATGAACGCAGCCGCCCGGATCCCCCACGCCTTCTGTTGGGAAATCGCGTCTCTTTTTACCATACGGATCAGAGGCTCTTTGGCCTGCATTGAATGTCTGCTCATACGTTCACCTCCTCTTTCTCTTCTGTATCTTTCTCATCTACATGGATCATCATAAGGCCAATATCCTCTTTCGTTACCTCCCGCGGATCTACAATTCCGCTCACTTTTCCGCCGCACAATACCATGATGCGGTCCGAAAGTTCGATCAGCACATCAAGGTCCTCCCCGATGAAAATAACCGCAACTCCTTTTTTCTTCTGTTCATTCAGAAGCTCATAAATACGGTAGGAAGAATTGATATCCAGTCCGCGGACCGGATACGCTACAATCAGGACAGACGGGCTTAATGCAATCTCCCGCCCGAGCAGTACTTTCTGGACATTTCCGCCGGAGAGTCTTCCCACCGGTGTTTCTACACCCGGAGTCACAATCTCAAGCTCCTCGATCAGCTGTTCTGCAAGGGCTTTTGGCGTCTTCCTGTCTGTGAAAATCCCCTTTTTGTTCTTATAGCTGCGCAGCATGACATTATCCGTCATATCCATTCCGGCAACAAGCCCCATACCAAGCCTGTCCTCCGGCACAAACGCCATTGAAATTCCCTTTTTTACGATTTCATCCGGTCTGAGTCCTAAGATTCTCTCTTTGATGGGCTCACCATCATGTTCTCCGGTATACAGGACAGAACCTCCGATTGTCGGATACAGGCCGGCAATTGCCTCACAGAGCTCCTTCTGCCCGCTTCCCGCGATTCCTGCCACGCCTAAGATTTCCCCTCCATATGCCGAAAACGAAACATTATCCAGCGCCTTCACCCCGTCACCGTTCAGGCAGGTCAGTCCGATCACCTGCAGTCTCTCGACCTTATCTTCCATTTCAGGACGTTCTATCTCCAGACTAATCGGCCTGCCGACCATCATCTCAGTAAGCTGTGCCTGATTGGTCTTTTCCGTATCCACTGCACCTATGTATTCCCCTTTCCGCAGGATAGCCACACGGTCAGAGATCGCAAGCACCTCATATAGTTTATGTGTGATGATAATAATCGACTTTCCGTCTTTCTTCATATTACGAAGCACGGCAAACAGTTTTTCCGTCTCCTGTGGGGTCAGAACCGCCGTCGGCTCATCCAGAATCAGAATATCCGCCCCCCGGTAAAGCACTTTCAGAATTTCAACCGTCTGTTTTTCAGATACCGCCATATTATAAACTTTTTTTGCAGGATCAATCTCGAATCCATATCTGGATGCCAGGTCTTTAACCTTCTTATTAATCTCTTTCCGGTTCACCGTAGCCTTTCCGTCCAGCCCTAATACGATATTCTCTGCTGCCGTCAGTACATCCACAAGTTTAAAATGCTGATGGATCATACCGATCCCCAGATCGAACGCATCCCTCGGGGAACGGATCGTCACCGTCCTGCCATGCACTTCAATTTCCCCATGATCCGGGAAATAGATTCCGGAAAGCATATTCATCAATGTTGTCTTCCCGCTCCCGTTCTCTCCGAGAAGTGCAAGAATCTCTCCGTCCTTTAATTCCAGGTTAATGTCCTTGTTGGCAACAACCTTACCGAATGTTTTAGTGACATGCTGCATACGAACCGCATATCCTGTAGTCTCACCCAAATCTTCACCCTCCTTCTTATGTCTTCCCCCTATTCAGGTACCCCGTAATATATGCCTTGATTTGCAGTACAGGCTGCAGAATAAGGTATACCCTAAAGGGCATGCCGTAACTCATGCCCTGCGGGCAGTAAGGTACATATTACGTGATGCCCGAAAAGGTTTTAGCCTGCTGCGGGCCCTGTAACTTTAAAAACAGAGCCGTCATACAACGGCTCTGTCAATGAACTGAACTTCTCTCAGTCTGAAGCTTTACTTATTCAACCACATTGCATCCTTCGATAATGTAGCTCCAGGATGGTGCGGATGCTTCTTCCTGCTCAGGGTAATGATCGCCATCTGCAACTTCAATTGTCTCGCCGTCAGGGCTTGTACCCTTCAGCGGTCCTGCAAATACATAGAGTTCTCCTGATTTCAGTGCGTCTGAAGCCTTATCAATCGCTTCCTGGGTTCCTTCTGCTGCAATGTCGGTATTCAGAGGTGACAGATAAACTGCGCCGTCTGCAAGACCCTTGCACCAGTCTACTGGAATCTCTTTTCCGTCGATCAAATTCTGTACGGCTTCTGTTACATAGATGCCCCAGTCGATACGTGCAGAAATCAGGGAAGCCTTCGGAGCAGCTTCAATCATGTCATTGTTATATCCAACCTGGAAAGCGCCGTTCTCTTCTGCTGTTGTTGCCGGAGCTGTAGAGTCGGAATGCTGGGAAATCACATCACATCCGCGCTCGATCAGTGCCTTTGCAACCTGTGACTCAACAGTTGGGTCATTCCATGAGTTTGTATACATGATATCCATAGTTACGTCAGGATTCACACTCTTTGCGCCAAGATAAAATGCAGTGTATCCGCTGATAACCTCTGCAAACGGGAATGCAGCTACATATCCGAGCTTGTTGGATTCTGTCTTCATACCTGCTGCGATACCTGCGAGATAACGTGCTTCATAAATAGATGCGAAATAGTTATGCATGTTGTCAAGTCCGGAATCTTTTGCCTGATATCCTGTTGCGTGGCAGAACTGAATGTCTGGATACTCTGCCGCTACTTCTTTTACATAATCCTCAAATCCAAAACTGGTTGCAAAGATGATATTGCAGCCTGCATCTACGAGTTCCCTTAAAGCAGTATCACACTCTGCTCCCTCTGGAACATTGAACTTATTGACGATCTGGTCATCACTTAAGCCAATTGCTTCCTGCATTTCCTTTGTCCCAAGGTCATGGTTGTATGTATATCCCATGTCACTCGCGTCGGATACATGCACAAATCCGACTTTAATGTCTTCCTTGGCGATGCCCTTTGTGCTCTCTGTCTTTGTGTCGTCACTTGTGGACTTGTCCGCTTCCGCTGCCGGTTTGGAACCACATCCGGCCAACATACCGATGACCATTGTCGCGCACAGTATTGCGCTCAAAATCTTCTTTTTCATATCTTCTCCTCCTACAAAAAAACTGGCTACCCTTTTAAGAAACATATTCCTTCATTGGATAGCCGATTACTATATTTAAATATTACACTGACCGCAAAAATAAGTCAAGATATCTGTAGTATTTTTTCAGAATATTTAACACGTTGTGCTTGCAATTCTACCAATTTCCTGCCTGATATCGGTTCCTACCATCCCTTGAAAAAGAACAGCAGGGAACCGAGCCCTTTCCCCAACGCCATACTAACTACAAAAACAGATATATACCTTACAATTTTAAGCCTCCTGACAAAGATTGGAAAAACATTCAGTATTTCCGCCAGCGCCATTGACCAGCATCCTACAAATATTCCTGCAAGCAGGCCAAACACGGGAAGCAGCCATGCCCCGTTCGGGATATGGATCTGAAAAACAGAAATCAAATTCCCTGCGATTCCACCGATGGCCACACAGTCTTCATAGAGCAGGATATGTTCCGCCGTATGGGTCCTGTCTGCAAAATCCGCGACCACCCCCAGCTCGATAATAAATGAAAACAAGCCTCCCGCAACGACAAGTCCGCCGCTAAGTCCGATGACTGCTAATATGATTTGATTTACCCACATCAAGTTCCTGCTCCCTTCTGGATGCATCTTCAATCAGAGTTGTCTGAATATCATTCTCATAAAGACGCATCTGTACTTCCATCGGCGTCGGTTCAACCGTAAAACGCTTTTTCCCGAAATGGTTGAAAAAGACAAGTATGCCGACAGTAATTCCGATCGAATATGTGACTTCCATAATTGTAAAGCCATTCGACTTCGTCCCTGTCACAAATTCGTAAATTTGTTTAAACAGTTTGGCTGACGAAACGTCATTATTGAATGCCATAATTGAAAAAGCCGCGCCACAGAACGTAATCAGCACGACAATGCCTGTTTTTAAGACATGGTAAAACATGCCGGGAGTTTTCTGTTCTTCATAAGTGATAATAATATCCTGCTCACCCAGATTCTGAACCTCAAGTCCCGGATATTTTTCGTGTATACAGGCAATAATCTTTAATATAGAAATGACAAAACGCTGTTTTCCATTATCCGGGATCTTTAGAATTTTCAGAGTCTTCAGTTTTGGAATGATATCCTTGTTGCTGCATTCCAGAGCTACGATATCCCCGAGAGTGATATCCTTTTTCTGGACCTCCACATCCCGGTCGCCTTTCAAATAAACAGTATCATGATTAACAGCCATAGTATTCCACCTCAGGCCCTTTGATTAAAGTCCCCTCACTGCTCCTGACCTGTCCGCTGCCGCTGAAATAATAGTAAAAGATTCCAACCACAACCGCCGCAAGCACGATTCCGAATAAACAAATACGAATCTTCCTCCTGCCGTTCTCCATAAAAACCACCTGACCTTTCCTGAAATAAAAATCGCTTAATGCTAGTATCTTAAATTTCGGAAAAACTATACATCTGATTCTGAAAAGACGATGGTGTGCTTTTTCAGGAAAAAGGAAAAGGACCGTCAGACGGTCCCCAGTTTCCTCATATTTTCTATAATCCGCTTCTCCATACGCGAGACTTGTACCTGTGAAATTCCAAGTTTTTTTCCAACCTGTGTCTGCGTTTCATCTGCAAAATACCGCAGATAGATCAACTGCCGTTCCTCCTTATCCAGACTCTCCAGCAATTGTTTCAGAAGCATATGGTCCAAGATCTTGTCTTCTTTCCGGTCTTTTTCTTCCAGTTTGTCCACGAGCCGGATCTCATTGCCCTCCTTCTGGTGGATCGGCTTGTACAGTGATTCAACTTCACCTCCGGCCTCCATTGCCTGTACAATCTCCTCTTTATCAACCTCCATCGTCTCTGCCAATTCTTCCAGCGTAGGCTCCCTGTCCAGTTTAGCTATGAGTGCCTCTCTTGTCTGGAAGATCTTGTAAGACAGTTCTTTTAAAGAACGGCTTACTTTTATCATACCGTCATCCCGCAGGAAACGTTTGATTTCTCCTGAAATCATGGGGACCGCGTAAGTGGAAAATTTCACGTCATAGGACAGGTCGAATTTATCGATTGCTTTCAATAAGCCTATGCTTCCGATCTGGAACAGGTCTTCCGCATCCGTACCCCTGCCGTAGAATCTTTTCACAACACACCAGATAAGTCCCACATTTTCTTCTACTAACTGTTCTCTCGCTTTTTTATCCCCATCGTGTGATTGTCTGATTAAAGCGATTGTGTGGTCCATAGCTCCCTTCCTTTACCGATGGTTTTCTTCATCCGCACCGTTGTGCCTTCACCCGGGGCGGACTCGACTTCTACTGAATCCATAAAGGCTTCCATGAACGCAAATCCCATTCCGGAACGTTCCAGCTCTGGCTTGCTTGTATATAAGGGAGTCATTGCCTGTTCCACATCTTCGATGCCGACCCCGTTATCTTTTACTTCCACCGTAATCTGCTGTCCCTCAATCCGGCAGCGGATGGAAACCTTATGTATCTCATTTTCGTAGCCGTGGATGACTGCATTCGTCACTGCCTCTGATATCGCGGTCTTTACATCTGCCACTTCTTCAACTGTAGGATTTAACTGGGTTAAAAATGCCGCCACTGATACTCTCGCAAACCCCTCATTTGACGAATGGCTGTCAAAAATGATCTCCATTTCATTTGTGTTTTTCATGCCTCGTCCTCCTCATATATCTGCATTATTTTTGTCACCCCCGACATGGTCAGGATCTTCTTAATTCTTGCATTTGCATGAACCGCCCAGACTTCCCCGCCGATCAGGCGGATAATCTTATATCTTCCCATTATGACGCCGATTCCCGAACTGTCCATGAAATCTGTCATCCCAAAGTCAAAAATGACATATTTGATATGGTTTTTCTCAATTAATGTGTCTGCGTTTTTACGCATTTCCTCCGCATTATGATGGTCTACCTCTTTGGGCAGGTAGATCGTCAGGCAGTTCTCCTGCACCTGATACTTCATAGTACTCCTCCTCTATTTTAAATCATATCGTTCCGGTCTTCAAGGTGCTCCCCACCAGTTACTGTGCACGCCCTTCGGACGTGCACAGTAACGGCATCTGCTTATTTCAAGTCGCCTTCGGCGAGAAGCAGATGCCCTGAGGCCATCACTTTATTGGCCCGATACCGTGCAGCGGGGTGCACGGCACGGTGCGAACAGTAACCCTCACCAGTCCCGTTTCAGGTATCAGAAAAAGGATATGTAATATCCTACATATCCTTATCCTGTGTAAATCAGACTGAAAAAACTTATTGCCCTGCTTTTCCTGTCTCTTATGTATGTTCCATATCTGTGCTGTATCTTAATCTTTCACTAATTGGGGCCCTGCTTTAATAACCGTCTTCTGCACCGGTATCCTGTACCGGAGCATCGGTATCCCCCGAATCGGTATTGCCTGCATCCGTACTGCCGGTATCAGAATTCTGGCCATCTGCATTCTGGGTGTCCGCACCGCCATCGGTAGTACCGCCCTGGGAAATGCTGCTCAGACCGTTCTGGGCCTCCTGCGCATTATCTGTATCCGGAAAGAGCTCAATTACACGCTTCAGATACTTTACTGCGTTGTCATTATCTCCGTTCCTCATATATGCCAGACCGAGATTCAGAAGCGCGCCTCCGCTGTCATAGTTTTCATCCATACGGATTACCTTGCCAAGAGAGGCGATGGCCGTGTCATAGTTGGCTACTTCCAGAGATGCGGTTCCACCTGAATATAAAGACTCGCTTGCCCCCGGGAATACATCTGCGGACATCTCGTCATAAAGTGCCTTTCCGCCGTCTCCCAGAGAATCTCTGTTTACATTCAAAAGGGAGTCTGCCATCACATCATCGGTATAACTCTGGGATGTCCACTGGTTATACGCCGTCAGCAGATTTTCATAGCTGTCAGCAGTACTTGCCGCGCTTTGGGCATTATTCTCAGTATCCGTATCGTTCTTACGGTATTCATCCAGTGTCCTTGTCTGGGCGCTGATCTGTGCCTCAAGGGCATTGATCCGCTCACTGTATTCGACAATCTGCTGGTTCACCTTCTCATTCTTTGTCTGGTCGACCGCCGGAACAATCAGAAACCAGATGATCGCGGCCCCTATAAACGCCCCTACAACAATATTCATCACTGTAAACTTACTCGCGAGCGCTTTTGCCACCGAGTGCTTCGGCTGAATGATCGTCTCATTTCCAAGATTATACTCAACCGCTTCCTCTTTCTTCGGTTTATCATCCTTGATCTTCTGGCCCCTTAAGTTTGTCAGCTCATGCATGTACCGCAGCGTCATCTCATTGGTCGTATCAAGCTTTCTTGCTGTCCTTAAGGCCTGCCTCGCCTTCGCGTACTGCTCCGTGTGCAGATACAGAAGTGCCAGCAGCTGATAGGCTTTCAAAAATGACGGGTGGGCTGCAATCACCTTTTTCAGCTGTATGATTGCCAGATCTTCCCCGTTCTGCTCACAGTAAACCAGACACTGGTTGTATCTTCTGATCGCCTGATTCACCACATCCAACTCACTTGCTGATGCCTGCACCCTGCTGATAAAGTAACTTGCTATATTATCTCTCGGCTTTAAATTCTTGCTGATGATCCACTCTACCAGTCCTTCTGCCACTTCTCCCCGTCCGTAATAAACTAGCCCCAAAAGATTCCTGGCTGCAATATTCTCTCTATTATATTGTAAACTCCGCCGAAGGGAGGTAACCGCGCCGGACATATCCCGTATCTGTGCTTTCCTCAGCCCATCATTATACCAGTAGTTCGACTGGTACAAGATCTTCTTCGTATAGTCCATCTATGCTCACCATAATCTTTCCTGTATCTGTTCAGAAGCATGAACAGATACTCTTACTTTTACTTCGTCTGATCCATGACTTCCCGAAGCAGGTCCGTCATGTCTGATAAATCTTCCTGATAAACTGCATCTTCTATGTCTTCCACTTCCAGACTCGGCTTAAACTTCTTAAGTTCCTCTTCATAATCAAGCATCATGCGGCCTCCTTTTCTTAATCAGTTCATTTATCGTTACTGTTCACCGGAGTTACAGTACCCTTTCATCATTCCTGCCAGATAAAGAGAACCCAGACAGTATATTTTCCTGCCATGCTGATGTTCGAGTGCAAAGTCAATTGCCTCTTCCAAAGATTCTCTCACAAAAACAGGCTTATCTGTGTATGTTTCAAAAATATGCTGCAGCTCCTTAGTATGTGCTGCTCTTTTGTCTTCAATCCGGGTAATGATATAAAAATCCGTATCCACATTCCTGCACAGGCAGGCGATCATTTCTTCGTAGTCTTTATCATTTACCGCAGAAAAAAGGATGATATTCGCCTCTTTCTCCGGAAGACTGCGCAAAAAACCTTCCACTGCACTGACATTATGCGCCCCGTCCACGTATACATCCTTAAGGACTTCTTCCATGCGCCCTTCCCACTTGAGTTCATGCAGGGCCTCTCTCCAGAGATCAGGACGTCCTTCCTCTCCAAAGACAAACCTCATGATTTCCAAAGCCAGTACGGCATTGCCCGGCTGGTAAATCCCTATATTATTCAGACTCCATGTGGTATTTCCATAATACGCATTTACGCAGGAAAATGCAATATGTTTGTCCCTGATTCCGAGAATTTCGTACGCGTCTTTCCCTATTTTTTTACAGGGTGTCCCAAGTTCTGCGGCCCTCTGTTCGATCACACGGTTGCTCTCTTCCGTGGTATCTGCATAGAAAACAGGCACACCCGGCTTTATGATCCCTGCTTTTTCAAATGCAATAGCTGCAAGGGTGTCACCGAGGATCGCCGTATGGTCCAGACCGATTGACGTGATAGCCGTAACAAGTGGATGCTGAACTGAATTTGTCGCATCCAGACGTCCGCCAAGGCCTGTCTCCAGCACGGCATATTCTACACCGGCCGATGCAAACGCCGTCACCGCCATGCCGAACAGAAACTCAAAGAAGGTCGGATGGGGCAGTCCTTCCGCCTCCATCTCCTTCACTTTTCCCAATACAAATTCAAAGATATCCAGAAAAGCATCATCGCTGATCTGATCTCTGTTTATTACGATTCTTTCATTAATTTTTACAAGGTGCGGCGAGGTAAACAGCCCTGCCGTCTTCCCCTGTGCAAGCAGCATGGCATGGAGGTATGCACAGACTGAACCTTTCCCGTTCGTTCCGGCTGCATGCAGAACTTTGACGCGCTCCTGCGGCTCTCCGAGAAAAGAAAGAAACGCACGGGTATGCTCCGGTTTATTTTTTGTCGTAAACTTCGGTATATTCAGGATATATTCTGCTGCTTCCGTGTATGTCACTTTTCCTCACCTGCATTCTGCGTCGTAAACGCATTTGTTCCCTGTGCAGGTGCATCCGGATCAGCCGGCAGTTCCGTCAGCTTCCCTTCCTTATACTCATACTCTGCGGAAGTCCTGAAGATCGTGCTGCTGGAGCCCACCTGGTTCACCTGTATGATATCGCCGTCTGACAGGGTGGCGTCCTTCAGGTCAATTCTTGTATTATTGAGGAAACTGCTGCTCTGTTTCTCGCCATTGATATATACTTTACTCTGCTTCGTAAAGTTCTCTCCATATATACTGTAAGTTCCATCAAGCTGTGACACCAGTTCTGTAATGACCGCATCCTTTACCCCCATCGCCATATGGCCTTCCGTGATCGGCTGCCCGCTGTCCTTATAGACGTATTGCTTGCCATACAGGATGTCATACTGAAGAAGTTCGAGGTCGGACAGGTAATTCTTCGTCTGCCTTCTCTGTTGGTGATAATTGAACACCGTACCTGAATGAATATCAAGCCGCTCAAAAACGTCTGCCATTATCTGATATGCCGGGATGTTCCTGTCTTCTTTCTTCAGTCCGATGTTGTCCCAGATAACATAATTTGTATTATAGAGATATCTGCTCTTCAAGTCCTTCGCTTCCAGTCCCATCGTCGGCAGATGGTCACCGTAAAATACAATGACTGTCGGCTCTCCTCGTTCTTCGATTGCCTTCACAAGATTGCCGGCAAATTTATCCATCTCGTGGACTTCATTGACATAATATTCCCATGAATTGCGTTTTCCTTCATCCTCTACGCCGCTGACAACAATCTCCGGGTTCTCTATCATTTTCTCCGTCGGATAATCGCCGTGTCCCTGGACACTGATCGTAAATACAAAATCCTGCTGTTCTGTCGTATCCATAGATTCCAGAATATTAGGGATCAGGATATCATCCGTTGCCCAGCCCTTCGGCGTGGTCTGCAGGATATTCATAAACTCCTTGCTTGTATAATGGTCAAATCCCATATGGTTGAACACCTGTGCACGGCTGTAGAAGTTACCGCCATTGTTATGAAGTGCTTCTGCCCCATATCCCAGACTGCCAAGAGCCGTCGCCGCACTCTCCAATACTTTCGTCTTTGCATAAGTCTTATACGGATATTCTCCCGGTCCAAAGAAACGCATGCTCATACCGGTCAGTACTTCAAATTCGGTATTCGCTGTTCCTGCGCCGACTGATGGCACCTTGAAATAGCCGGCCGAATGCTCACTGTACATTTTCCTCAGATTCGGGATCGGGTCCTCGGAAAACTGAAGCCAGTCTACTTCTGTCGGGTCAAAATAAGATTCCAGCTGCACAAAGATGATATTAGGAAGTTCATCTTCGGACCTGCTAGTCTCACTTTTGGTGATATCCCCGTTATTACTGATTTTATCCATCGCAGCCTCACTGTATCCGGCCGGTTCTGATATCCCGGTGTTAAAAATACTCGCTGTGAAGCAGTACGGGAAACCATAGTCTTCATATGCAAATGCGATGTTCCCGAAGTAGTTTGATACCACTCTCTTGTCAATTGCTATATTTGTCAGGACCACGTAGGCCCCCAGCCAGAACACAACACCGATCAGAGCGATAATACGGTGCATCTTCCCTGTAAACTGACCGCCCCTGCGCCACATGGAGATTACCCACAGTACAACTGCCACAATACCCACAATCAGAAGGATCAGCTCAAATGTATTGAAATAATTCCCCGTCAGTGCCAGTGCATCCGACAATACTTTCAGGTCCTGGGCATTAAAAGGCGTAACCCTCTTTAACAGCAGGTATCCGTTACATGTCCCAAGGAACAGCCAGAATACACTTAACAGGATTCTGGCAAACACTCTCCGCCTGACCATATATACAATGGAAAATGTGGCAAATATCAGGAATGCATTAAACAGGAACACTTTTGGAGTCCCAACCATATAATCCCATGCCTCGAACAGAGAATGTCTGGATATGATTTCGATGATAAAGTTCAGCACACAGGCAAGCAGATAGTGGAAAACAAGTGAAAATCTGTCCATGAACCTATAGACCGGCTGCATCTTCTTCGCAAACCTGCTGTTGCGGCGCTGTTCCAGTATCCGCTCGCGCCGCTTTTTTCTCTCCTCCCAGTGTGCTTTTATATCTTCCTTTTTCAAGTTCTTGATCTTGTGAAAAAATCCTTTAATATCAGGTTTCTTAATTTGAATGTGTTTCATTTAAGACCTCTCTATGCTTTCTTTAAGCCAGCCATTCTCTCCTGAACCTGGGCAAGCATTTGTGTATACTTCTCCAGTTTTTCCTTTTCTTCCTGAACCTTTGCCTCAGGAGCCTTGCTGACAAACTTTTCATTCGCGAGCATTCCTTTTGCCCTCGCAATTTCTTTGGTCAATTTTTCTTCTTCTTTTTTCAGACGTTCCATCTCCTGCTCGAAATCAACCAGATCTTCCAGTGGAAGATATACTGAAGCATCCGGAACAACGATGGAAACCGCATCCTCTGCAATCCCCTGCTTTTCCTTACTGATAAATATCTCTGAGGCATTCATCAGAGGCCTTACAGAATCAGTCAGCGTTTCGAACCCGCTGCATAATTCACTGCTCCCTGTTACAATATAAACCTTCGTTTTACGTCCGTTTTCTACATTCATCTCTGCCCTGATGTTACGGATTCCACGGATGACTTCCTTCATATGGTCCACAATATTCTCGGCTGATTCAAAACAGAATTCCTCCTGATATACCGGCCAGCTTGAAATCATCAGTGATTCCTCCTCCGGAACAAGGGCGCTGTAGATTTCTTCCGTTACAAAAGGCATAAATGGATGCAGCATCTTCAGTGCCTGACCCAGAACCGTCTTCAGGGTCCAGAGTGCACAGTTTGCGGCCTGTGGGTTTTCCTCTTTGTGATAGATACGGAATTTAGCCATCTCAATATACCAGTCGCAAAATTCATCCCATATGAAATCATAGACCTTCTGTACTGCTATACCGAGCTCGAATTTATCCATGTTCTCTGTCACATCTTTTGCCAGAGTGTTCACTTTCGATAAAATCCATTTATCAGCTTCTGCAAGATCAGATAACTCCGGCCGTGTCAGCTGTTCATTTTCAATGTTCATCAGAATAAATCTGGATGCATTCCATACCTTGTTTGCAAAGTTTCTGCTCGCCTCCACTCTTTCATGGTAGAAACGCATATCATTACCAGGAGCATTCCCTGTAACAAGAGTAAGACGCAGAGCGTCGGACCCGTACTGGTCTATAACCTCCAGAGGATCGATCCCGTTTCCGAGAGATTTACTCATCTTGCGTCCCTGTGAATCTCTGATAAGGCCGTGAATCAGAACTGTGTGGAATGGAGATTTCCCTGTATGCTCATAGCCGGAGAATACCATGCGGATTACCCAGAAGAAGATGATGTCATACCCCGTTACGAGTACGTCTGTCGGGTAAAAATAATCCAGATCTTCTGTTTTCTCAGGCCATCCCAGTGTGGAGAACGGCCACAGTGCTGAACTAAACCATGTATCCAGTGTATCCTCATCCTGTGTAAAATGGGTACAGCCGCAATGCGGGCATTTTCCCGGAACTTCTTTTGCTACAACAAATTCACCGCACTCATCGCAGTAATATGCCGGGATTCTGTGTCCCCACCATATCTGCCTGGATATACACCAGTCTTTGATGTTCTCAAGCCAGTGCAGATAGATCTTATCGAATCTCTCCGGTACGAATTTCAGTTCGCCGGTCTTTAAAGCGTTGATTGCAGGTTTTGCCAGTTCTTCCATCTTCACGAACCACTGCTGCTTGATGAGCGGCTCGACCGTTGTCTTACAGCGGTCATGTGTTCCTACATTATGAGAATGCGGCTCAATCTTAACAAGATATCCCTGTTCTTCTAAGTCGGCAACAATTGCCTTTCTCGCCTCATAGCGTTCCATTCCCGCATATCTGCCGCCCTTTTCATTGATGGTGGCATCATCATTCATGATGTTGATTTCCGGCAGGTCATGGCGTTTTCCCACCTCGAAGTCATTCGGGTCATGTGCTGGTGTGATCTTTACCGCACCTGTTCCAAACTCCTTATCTACATAATAATCGGCTACAATAGGAATTTCTCTGTTTACCAGCGGAAGCAGTGCTTTCTTTCCTACAATGTCTTTATAACGTTCGTCATCCGGGTGAACCGCAATCGCCGTATCCCCCAGCATAGTCTCCGGCCGTGTCGTAGCGATCTCAAGGAAACGGTCTGTTCCTACGATCGGATACTTGATATGCCAGAAATGTCCGTCCTGCTCCTCATGCTCAACCTCTGCATCTGATAATGACGTCTTACATACCGGACACCAGTTGATAATTCTGGACCCTTTGTAGATATATCCCTTTTCATATAATTTAATGAATACTTCCTCAACAGCCTTGGAACACCCCTCGTCCATTGTGAAACGCTCTCTGTCCCAGTCACAGGAGATCCCCAGTTTCTTCAGCTGGTTCTCAATCGTTCCGGCATATTCTTCCTTCCACTGCCATGTTCTCTCCAGAAATCCTTCACGTCCTAATTCTTTTTTATCAATGCCTTCTTCTTTCAGCTGGTTCGTAACCTTGACTTCTGTGGAGATTGCAGCATGGTCCGTTCCCGGAATCCACAGTGCATTGTATCCTTCCATTCTTTTATAACGGATCAGGATATCCTGCAGTGTATTATCCAGCGCATGTCCCATATGCAGCTTGCCTGTAATATTCGGAGGAGGCATTACCGTTGTAAACGGCTTCCTGCTCCTGTCCACTTCTGCATGAAAATACTTGTTCTCACACCATTTGTCATACAATTTTTCTTCGATTTCTTTTGGATTATAAGTCTTAGCCAATTCCTTACTCATAGTGTCCTCCTTGCTCTCCCTCATAAGAATAATAAATTTTCCGTAACTACCCGGGGTCCGGCCAGTTATGTTTTCACTGTTTTTTCACACTTTTGAACATTTAAAAAGCCCTTTACAAATATGTAAAGGGCGTGTTCTACGCGGTACCACCTTAATTTTCATGCCTCATATGCTTCCTGCCTGTGGCATTTCTTAACAGTCCTTTAACGCGAACAACTCCGGGACATCCTATTACTCGCTTCAGATATCCGGTTCAGAAGCTACCTTCCATAATCCTTTCTTGAAACCACCTTACAGCCAATGGATGGTTCTCTCTGGCAAGAGTCATTATGTACTCCTCTTCATCAGCACCTTTATACATATGAATAAATTGTTAACTTTATATTAACTACAGAATATCATATCTTTGAAGTGGCGATTTGTCAAGGATGTTTAAAGAAACTTAAGATTTTTCAATAAAACGTGTGCAGTCAGGTGCAAAGCTATCTGTACAATTTTCCTGTTTGTATTTTCCCCTTATCCTAACCTATTTTCTAAAGTTTCAATCATCCTATTCGTTTCTTGTGTATTTTTTTAAATGATCTTATTTAAATTTTCATATTTATCAAGAATATCTAGAGCGTATTTGATAAATCATGTATACGGCTGATCGACTCAATTCGCGAGATATTTGAGCCAAATTTTTGAGGCGTAGTGGTTCTACGTTGATAAAATTTGGCTCAAATAGGTCGTGAAGTGGGGCGGTCAGACGTGTACAATGAATTATCAAACACGCTCTAGCATTAATGGTCTTGTATCCTTGGGGAACCTCCAAATATATTTCAAAAAATCCCACTCCATCTTTTCATAGCATCCGTCCGCCACATCTGGTCTTAATCTGCCCCGAAATTTCATCCAGCGTTTCAGCACTCTCCAAATACATATGTATCTATTATAATCCAAAAAAATCACAGTATCTGCTTTCGTCAGTCTAAGTTCAAAACTTGAAGCATAATTACCATCAACAATCCACCGCGCTTTTCTTAAAAGTTTTATCTGTTCATTTCTAAATGCATCCTCAGAAATACTTATCCAATCAGCCTGCCAATATATTCTGTCCAAATGAATAACTTCTATGCCGCTAATCTCACTAAGACGATTACTAAGCGTTGTCTTCCCGCTTCCGCACGAACCTACAATTACAATCTTTTCACCTAATTTCATTTTTAAAGCCTTTCTTTAATATCGGTGACAGCCTTCTGGTCTCATGCCATTTTTTTGATATTGGGAACTAATATCACTGTTGATATAATGACAAGTGTAATTCCACTACATATCCACGTCATCTCTATCGTGAAAATTGTTGCTAATTTTCCCATTAAAATCATGGAGACATAATTAAATAAACTTGCAACTAATGAATTAAACGATAAAATAGTAGCACGATTGGTACTCTCAATTCCTACATTTAAAACGGTTTCTTTAAGTGGATAAATTAAACCCAATAGAAATTCAAACAATAGTATACCTAGAAACAATAACCAAAATTTTTTTAAAAATGCTAATCCTATAATGCACAAGCCACAGGCAACAGAAACTGCAGAAAGTGTAAGAAATGATTTACGCAGCCATTTTTCCAATACAATATTTCCCACTAACATAGCTGCCCGCATAAAAACCCATGCCATACCTATTAAAGTATAGTTGACATATTCAAAATTGTACAAAACCGGCGACCAAAAAACAAATACTGGCGAAAATGCAAATGTCAAAACACTATTGAATAAAATAATGTTTCTGATACTTTTGTCCTTAATGCAATAATGAAAACTATCACTAACAATTTTTTTCATTCCATTAACATTATCCAAAATGCTATATTTCTGTTCTCTTTCAAAGCTCCCTTGTAACTTAGGCATAATAAAAACACTAAGGCCGACAAATATTAAAGATGCTATTAATGCAAACAGGAAAATTCCCTTCAAACAAAAATCTGCAATAATACCACCCATAAATCCAGCCACGATCATTATAATAGAAATGTATTTATTCTTTTTTATAAAAATATGTTCACTTTCTTTTTGAGACGTATTTTCTATAACCCAGGCATCTAATGTTCCTGATTCAAATGCACAGGCTATGCCTAGACAAATTTGAGCCACAACGAACAACGTAATTGTATTACAAAACAGAAAAATTATATTCGTGATACATAATAATATCCCCGTAAGAATTGATGTTTTTACATAGCCTAAATAATCAGCCAAAGCTCCAGTTGGTATTTCCATAAAGAACGCTGTAATAAGAGAAACAGCAACAACGGTATTCGTTTCCATTGTATCAAGATGATTACTGTATAAGAATAGTATAAAGGTTGCTCCAGTAATTCCAGCATAAAATTCAAACAGGCAATTCAAATACAAATAAATTTTTTTAACTCTATCTATTTTTTTTGCTTCTGTTCTTTCTATCATATGAATACCTTTCTTATCGTCAAAAAGCTAATATCAAATGTTATATTTTTTATACTAACATATTATTTACTGCTTTTAAATATTATTTAACGTAAAGTGTTACTGTTCACAGACAAGCCTGTAAACAGTAACGCGCCTGCTCATTTAAAGTCGCCTACGGCGAGGAGCAGGCTTATTGGCTACTTTACGTTCTTCCTCCCAGCCTATCAGCGTAGTGATAGACTGGGGAGTGAGCAGCAACCGTAAAATGCTTTTAGTAAAATTTTTTATCTAAGTATCTGGTGAAAACTGCTATTTTTCCCAATCTAATTATGCTAAAATGAAAGGAAAGAACATATGAAAAACGTATTAATTAAAAGGTTCAGGAAATTCAGCCGCAAGTATCGAATAAACAGGACATATAAAGATCAGCTCTTCCGGTTAATCTTTCATAATAAGGAAGACCTTCTTGCTTTATACAACGCGATAACTCTACCTGTTACACAAATCCAGATGAGTTGATCATAACTACAATCAGCGATGCAGTATACCTTGGTATGAAAAATGATCTGTCTTTTCTCATTGCCAATGTTTTAAACCTGTATGAACATCAAAGCACACTGAATCCAAATATGCCGCTTAGGGGACTGTTTTATTTTTCAGACGTCCTGAGGGCCTATGTGGATTCCAAACAGATTAACATTTATGGAAATAAATTAATTTCCCTGCCGACACCTGTCTATCTCATCTTTTATAACGGATTAGATTCAGCCCCCGATGAGATGGTATTACGGCTGTCTGACGCCTTCTACGATTTACCTGACGGCCAGATTCCTGCATTGGAGTGCCGGGCCAAAATGCTGAACGTTAATCTGGGACATAATAAAGAACTGATGGGACGCTGCCAGAAACTCAACGAGTATGCCAGCTTCATTGCACGCATCCGGGGATATCTGGATCGAAACTACAATCTAGAAGATGCCGTGAACAGAGCGGTCGATGAATGTATAGAAGAGGGGATACTGGCTGATATTCTCAGAAAGAACCGTAACGAGGTGATGGACATGATACTCTCTAATTTTAATGATAAGCTTCACTTTGAAGCACTGCGTAAAGAGGGATATGATGAGGGCTACGAAAGTGGTTTTGAAGATGGTTTTGAAGATGGAAATATCGCTCATTTAAAAATCCAAATACAGAAAAAGTTGAAAAAAGGCTGCTCAACCGCACAAATCGCAGATTTGCTGGAGGAGGATCCTGCTGTTATTGAGAGGTTAATCGAGGAACTGCAGTCAAATCAGGACTAGAGTCTATTTCATACTTGCCATTCTGTGCAGAAGTGTTATACTTTTCTCATGGGGTATTAGCGCAGTTGGGAGCGCGCAACATTCGCATTGTTGAGGCCACGGGTTCGAATCCCGTATACTCCATATCAAGGGGCATAACTTTTTATCTTTTAAATAAGAAGTTATGCCCCTTTTGTTTTACTTCATTTCTTTTAATTTTGAAATCATATCTACAATGGAATATCCATAATTATCCGCAGTGGCCCATCCATATCCCTCCGGGTTCTCCTGCTGTCCGAGCCATTCTACATAAGGTGCACATCCCTTTGTAACATATTCATAGCGGTCATCCACGCACTCCTGTGTCAGCGAGTCTACCGTCGCATATGCTTTCAGATGCTGGATCTGGGCCCGTATTCCTGTCTTTACGTCAGGGTATGAATTTCCCGCCACCCCGCCGCCTGTTGTGCCGAGTCCGGCGAAATTAAACTGTTCTATGGATGCATCCCCGCCATACTGGAGCCATCCGGTCTCTTTCATAGTCTGTACGAAAGCCACTTCTGGGCGTACGCCCTCTGCTACTGCCTCATCATAATACATCTGGCAGAAAGTCTCTATGCTGTCGGCCCCGCCTTTTCCCAGTGCACTCTCCGGGTACTTTTCACCGCTGGAGTTGAAGTAATCCACCATCTGTTCTACAGTGACAGAACTCTTACCCATAATCGGGTACTGGCCTTCTGCTATCACTTCTTCTGTCTCACCTGTATCTGATTTTTCGTTCTTTTCCCCAGATGCATCCTTGTCCGCCGTGCCTTCCGTTTTAGCCGCCTCATTTTCCTTCTCAGCATTTTTAAGTGCTTCGGCTTCCTTTGCCTGAACCGTTTCTGCCGCCTTGGCAGACTTTTTGTCAAACACACCTTTGTTCCCGGCGATCCCCACTACTGCCACAAGTACAACTGCAAGGAAAATCTCCAGCCATATTTTTAGCTTATCTTTATTAAAATCCTTAAATTCCATTCGCTCACCCTTGTCCTAAGATTAAGTTCCTATTACTTTACAATATATGCAAAAAAAATGCAAGTATGAGGAAATTTCGTGAGCATAAAAAATATATCACATTTCGGCCACGGCCATCTTTTCCATCTTCCAGTATTTTATTTCTGCTTTACCTTCCGACAGGCTGAAGCAGCTTCTTCCACCCTCCGGATAAAAGCGTGTTGTAAATACTTCTTCGCCTTTGTTCAGGTATATTTCTATACAGGAGGTATCCACAAGAACCCGGATATTCCGGCATTCCTTTATATTGACTGCACGGCCGCCCCTTCCGTATCCCAGATTTTTATCCTGCCGGAAGGAAATGCCAAACTGTCCGGTTTGACTGCTGTAAGTAAGGTCGATTGCGTCACTAATCGTTATAGTAATGTCTTTACTTAATACAGTTACTTCTATATCATATGTTTCCATTTCTTCGGATGACTCTGACATATCCAATATTCGTTCCTCCTGACGGAGTCTTTCTAATTCTTTTACCGGATACTGTAAAAGCCTTCTGTCTTTTTCCAATATTTCTCTCGGCACTGTCAGGGCATTCTGCCATCCCCATTCCACCGTCGGATTCGACTGTAACGGTTCATCCGGCATTCCGACCCAGCCGATCAGGATTCTCCTGCCGCTTTCATCCAGAAACGTCTGTGGGGCATAAAAATCAAACCCCCGGTCCCATTCCCTGAAATTCTTCAATTCATATGACTGATCAAACTCTCCTGTCAGCTCGTAGTACCCTGACTGATAGAGGTTCTGATAATCCACACCACTTTGTTCCACACCCTGGGGCGAGACGCTCAGGAATTTCCTGCCTCCGGCTGTGAATGCATCCGGACATTCCCACATATATCCAAAGGGGTCTTTTGATTTCAGGATGTTGACAAGTTCCCAGTCTCTCAGGCCGCTGCTTTTGTATACAAGCACTTCTCCCACATCACTCTGAGTCCTTGCACCGAGAAACATGTAATAGTTTTCGTCATCCTTACCTATACTCTTCCCGGTCACAACCTTTGGGTCCCGGATATGGCATGTGAGACCGGACGGGTAATCTGCATTCGTCATCAGGCATTCTTTTCTGCCAAACGTAATCCCGTCCTCACTGCTGACCAGTACCGTATTTCCCTGACGTCCGTCTGTGATATAATTATAGTCACCCTTCAGTTTTACATTTCCCGTATAATACAGGTTCATCTTCCCGTCTGCAATCAATGCTGATCCGGAATATACTCCATTGCTTTCGAAGTCCTCCTCCGGAGAGAGTGCAATTCCCTCATATTTCCAGTTCAGGAGATCCGGGCTCGTATAATGTCCCCAGTACTTCATTCCGCCGTTTGGGTCATCCGGTGCATATTGAAAAAACACATGATAGACACCCTTGAACTGGCACAGTCCGTTCGGGTCGTTAAGCCAGCCTGCTGGAGGCATCAGGTGGAATCCCAGCCTCCACTTATCATTCCCTTTTATACCTGCCATAAATACCATCCTCTATTCTAAATCCTCATTTTAAATACCGCCCGGCTACTCCTTATCTTTGTGTGATATGGACCTCCTGATAGCTTCCCTGGTTTGTGATAATAATCGGACTGACAGTTTTCAGTCCCGCATTCAGGATCTTTTCCATGTCAAATTCCGCAAGCAGTTCCCCTTTTTTCACCTGCTGGCCCGTTTCCACGTGTACTGTAAATGGTTCCCCATTTAATGTGACCGTATCGAGACCTACATGGATCAACAGTTCCATACCATCTGCCGTTTCAAGGCCGATAGCATGTTTTGTATCAAAAACCGTGGCTACTGTACAGTTAAACGGAGCATATACTTTCCCCTCCTCCGGCTTCACACCAACACCGTCACCCAGCACGCCTGATGCAAATGTCTCATCCGGAACTTCTGACAGTGGTATCACCTCACCCTGAATCGGGCAGGCAAACGTAAATTCTTCTGTATTATTGCCTGATTGAACTGTGACTGACTCCTCTGTCTGATCCTCTGTAACAGTTTCCTCTACAGATAGAGCCTTATCGGATTCCTTGTTTTCCGTCACAGCATCTGATTCATCCGTCTCTTCTTTAAATCCCAGAATTCCTGTCAACACAAAAGCCACACCGAATGCGATTGCCATCGCTATGATATAGTGAATTGGGCTGTGAAGATGCAGAAGAATTCCGAAAATACCTGTAACACCTGTTCCTGTTGCCCCGAGATTTACAATGGATGCATATAACGCACCGCATGCACCTCCGACTGATGCCGCAATAAATGGTCTGACAAGGCGTAAGTTTACACCGAAAATGGCAGGTTCTGTAATACCCATGCATGCACTTAATGCAGATGGCAGGGCAACAGATTTCATCTTCTTGTTTTTACTTTTCAATGCAACTGCGAGAGCCGCACCACCCTGTGCCACGTTAGCTGCAGAAGCGAGAGGAAGCCAGAATGTGAGTCCGTATTTGGCAAGCTGTCCGATGTCTATGACTGTGTACATATGGTGGATGCCGGATACAACCGTTGTCGCATAGGCACCTCCCATGATGAAACTTCCAATTCCAAATGGCAGTGTCAGCAGACTCTGAATCCCATTTAACAGGCCGTTCTCAAGGAAAACGAAAACTGGTCCGATCGCTGCAAGGGTAAGGTACCCTGTTACAAATACACTGACCAGAGGCGTAACAAACAGATCAAACATAGGTGGTACGATCTTGTGCAGCTTCTTTTCTATGATACTCAGGACAAATACAGCAATGATAACCGGGATGACATGACCCTGATAGCCGACCATATCAACCTTCCACAGTCCGAAGAATACTTCCTGCGTCTTCTGGACACCTTCCGTAGCAACGGTCCAAGCATTCTGCAGGTCCGGGTGTATCATAATCATACCGATGACCGCACCGAGAAACGGATTCGCACCGAACACTTTCGCCGCACTGAATGCAATCAAAATTGGCAGGAACACATAGGCTACATTGCTGAACAATACTGCAAACTGGTAAATAGAACCATTTGTATTAATATTCAGGAAGCCGTTATTCACCATGAAATTCAGCGCTTCCATAATTCCCATTAAAAATCCGCTTGCAACAATGGCCGGTATAATGGGAACAAAAATGTCCCCGATCGTCTTGATCACTCTCTGGAACGGGTTCGCTTTCTTCGCGGCCTCCCTCTTCACATCTTCTTTGCTCGCCTCGGATATACCGGCGATCTTAATGAACTCATCGTATACTTTGTTGACAGTCCCTGTACCAAGAATAATCTGCATCTGGCCGGATGCAAAGAATACTCCTTTCACTGCGTCAATATTCTCCACTGCCTTGCTGTTACACTTTTCGTTGTCAGCAATGACCAGTCTGAGCCTTGTGGCACAGTGAGCCGCTGAAATTAAATTCTCTTTCCCGCCTACATTCTCCAAAATCTGTCTGGCGATTGATTGGTAATCCATAACTTCCTCCTTTATGATAACGTTATCAGTTATTAATTCATTGATTTCACTATGTTTTTCACATTATATGCTTTTTCTGTGTGAAATCGTTTTCACTTTATATTTATATATTATCACTTTTTCTAGATTTGTAAATAGGAAGATAATACAAAATTGCCTTATATTTTTTGTATATAATCCACAAATCATTTGCCAGTTTACCAAATAGAAAACCGGGAATTCCGTAGAAGCATTACACTTCTATGAAATTCCCGGTCCCTGCCGTTATACATCTGCCTTTTTAAACACTCTCTGCCTTTATTACTTCATACCCCAGTTTCGTCTGCTTTGCCACATGATCCTGATTTTCTATCATCTCAAGCAGCATATTGGCAGCTTCTATGCCGCTTGTCTTGTAAAAAAGATGCGCTGTTGTCAGCTTCGGGGTCACTACTCTGGACATCCTGTTATGTCCGACCCCCGCAATGCTTATCTCATCCGGTACTTTTTTCCCCATGTCCCGCAGACAGGTCATAGCCCCCACAGCCAGCGTATCCGTCGCACAGAATACAGCATCCAGACGAGGCGCCCTCTTCAGCAGCTTTTTCATACAGTCATAACCCGCATCCATCGTAAATCCAGCCGTTACAATCATATTCTCTGCCGGCTCAATCCCCCTGTTTTGCAGGGCATCCCGATATCCCTGCGTCCGGCTCTTTCCGGCAGCTTCGTCACTTTGTGTGACGGCAATATGGGCCACATTTCGTTTCCCGCTGTCCAGTAGAAGCTCTGTCATCGCCTTTGCCGCCCCGTAATCATCATGGTAAACGCAGGCAAGGCCGTCAAACCGCTGGCTGATGACCACCACCGGAATCTGCATCTTCTTCAGCGCCTCCTGATGGGCTTTGTCATAAACAGATGCAGAAAACAGTATCCCATCCACCGGGTTATTCTGCAGCAGATTCAAATATTCAAGCTCCTTCTTCGGACTATTCTCGGTACTTGCAAGCAGCATCTGGTAGCCTGCCTTAGAAAGGACTGAACTGATCCCGTCCGCAACCCTCGCGATAGACTCAGAACTAATCTTAGGAAGAATCACACCAATAACCTTCGACTTTTTCGTCCTTAAAATCTGGGCCTGCTTGGACGGCTTATACCCCGTCTTATCAATTACAGCTTTAATCTTTTTTCTCTTTTCCTCACTGATATAACCGTCATTCAAATATCTGGATACCGCAGAAACCGATACCCCTGCCATCTTAGCAATCTCTGTAATAGTCATATCCCTGCCCTCTTCTCCTTCATTCTCCGAAAACACCACCACTATCAAATCCCGGTAACCGCCAGAAAAACGGACTGCCCCGCCAATTATAAATTATTGTAGCATCATCCCTATGCCGATTCAAGTACAGATCAACTTATCAGAGGTATTTCGTAGGATGAAAAAGGTTACTGGTTATTGTTCTCAGGCACGCCTCCTTACTTTACAAAATTTTGGTATAAAATTCATACAAATTTTATGGATTCAAATAGTACTCTATGATAGGGTATATGTACTTGAAAAGATCTGGTGTATTTCATACATTCTTAGAATCTAATCAAATCATTCCAACAATCCATGTTTCAACATCGGACAAACAACAATCATTTAAAAAATTCAAACAATAAAGGCTGGTGATGTCTATTGAAAGTATAAACTTGTCTTGGGAACACTCACTTCATTTTGAAATATCCAAAAACAGACAAGGAGAAAATTACATATGGGAAAAAATGATATTTATATGAAACGCTGGCTCTCCGATAAGCGCCGGTTTGCGGATTTGATCAACGGCTCCCTGTTTCAGGGGAAACAGGTATTTCTGCCGAATCACTTAACGGAAAGTAACCCGGAACAGACCCTCGTTTTACGGAATCCAAACGGTGAAAACCTCACGGTTCAAAGATACCGTGACATCATGATGGTGGCAGAAGACGGGACAAGGATCGTGGTACTGGCATGTGAAAACCAGGATGAAATCCACTATGCCATGCCTGTCCGGGGAATGCTGTATGATGCATTGAACTACACTGAACAGATCAGCCAGATCAGAAAAATCAGAAGAGAAAACAAGGAATTGGAAAATTCCTCTGAATTTTTGTCCGGCCTCAAGAAAAATGACCGGCTCACCCCCGTTATTACTGTTGTCTTTTACTATGGTGAAAAAGAATGGGACGGCGCACAGGACCTGCATGGACTTTTAGGGCTTAACGCAAAAGAATATGAACTGTTAAAAAAATATATTCCCAACTACCGGATAAATTTGTTTGATCCAAGGCGTATGAATAATAATTTATGTTTTCAGACAGATTTACAGTTGGTATTCGGCATGTTAGAATATAGAAAAAGTAAAGAATGTCTGCAGAAATATATGCAGACTAACAAGAATTATTTTGGCAATATGGACGAGGATTCATATAACGCAATAAGGGTGCTGCTCGGCTCAGGACAGCAGTTACCCGAAGCGAAACTAAAATCAGGAGGGATTGATATGTGCAAAGCATTAGATGATTTATATCAGGATGGAGTTGACGAGGGAATTAAGACCGGCATTAAGAGAGGAATACAGCAGGGCATAGAGCAAGGTATTAAAGCATTTATTCTGGATTACCGTGAGGAAGGCTATGACAAAGAAAAGATCCTTATGAAACTGCAAACCCGCTTTTCCCTTACCAGAGAACAATCAGAAGAATATTTTTCACGTTTTTAGTACATAAAACCGGGCATTGTGTACAGAAGAAAGAAGCGATATACGCTGTGAGGCAATCTTTTAAAAAGTATTTTCGTCGTGAGGACAGTAAAGGCACTCACTATGCGTGGGTGCCTTTTACATTTAATCTTTTTATAAAATGATGTTGGGGTCAAAAGGTCTTTTGACCCCTGATGCCTACGGATTTATTCGACAACGACCCCTTTTTGGAGCATGATATTCGCATAAAGTGCCTTCTCGCTTGTTGCAATAATTGCATATGCAGTCTTTGCCTCATCATAGAATGCAAATCTCTCGATGTTGCCGACAGCCTCAGCGCCTCTGTCATCGTGTTTTGCAATAATCTCCTTGTAAGTATCCCAGATCGGTGTCTCAACATCGTCTCCCGGCATAACTTCCATCAGGTTCACTGGTTTTTCTACATACGTATCCAGTGGGAAAACCTTAAGAATCGCATCCAGAATCTCCGGTACGCCGTGTCCGTCACAGCGGATCACGATTGCGTCTTTTCCCATAGACTCTGCCGGAAAATTACCGTCGGAGATAACAAGGCGGTCACTGTGTCCCATCTCGCATAAAACTTTTAATAATTCAGGTGATAAAATCTGTGGAATTCCTTTTAACATGTTTGTATCCTCCTTCTCGTTTTCAACACAAAGAGCGCCTATTTATCATAGGCACTCTCTGTTGTCTGACAGATATGAATGACAGTATCATTCTCTCAATATCAATTATCTGATAGATTTGTACATTGGTCCGTAAGCCTGGCAGGCTCTGAAATCCTGTCCCTCTTTATCCTGTCCGAATGCGCCCCATGATGCAGGTCTGAAGATCTTTTCTTCCGGTACATTGTGCATAGCTACCGGGATTCTTAAGATAGAGCATAGTGTAATCAGGTCAGCCCCGATGTGTCCGTAGCTGATTGCTCCGTGGTTAGCTCCCCAGTTGTTCATAACATCATAAGCAGATGCAAATGCGCCTTCTCCTGTTACTCTTGGTGCAAACCATGTACATGGCCATGTATAGTCAGTTCTCTTCCAAAGAACATCTGTAACTTCATCAGGAAGTTTCACGGTCCATCCTTCAGCGATCTGAAGCATTGGTCCTAAGTTCTTAACGAGGTTAAGACGGATCATTGTTACAGGCATCTCTGCTTCTGTTACGAATCTAGATGAATAGCCGCCGCCTCTGAAGTATCCGAAGTCAGCATAGTTCCATGTTGTAGCCTTCAGGATTGCATCCTGATCAGCTTCTGTCACTTCGTACCAAGGCTTCATGCATCCGTTTCCGTCTGCGTCTTTTGCCTGTCCGTTAGCGTCCAGACATGCTGCTCCAGAGTTGATCAGGTGGATAAATCCGCCTGCTTCTTTTGCGTGTCCTTCAAGCTCGTATCCGTCTGTTGCTCTTCTGACAGCATCCGGGCTCCAGTATGTACGTACGTCAGCGAATATCTGTGCTGAGTTTGTAAGGAGTTTGCTGAACATCATTCCGAGTCCATTCAGTACATCGTTCTCTGTAGCAAGAATATATGGCTCTCTTGCTCCATTCCAGTCAAAAGAGGTATTCAGCATAGCCTCTGCAAAGTCACAGTTCGGATAGAAGTCTGTCCACTGTCTCTGTCCCTGGAATCCAGCAGCCAGTGCATTGTGTCCAACCTTCTCTTCCTCTCCGTTTGCAGGAAGGTTCTCGTTTCCGTTCATCAGATCTTTGATGATGCACATCATCTTTACCACGAATTCCCAGTCAGCATCTTTTTCTTCACGTGTTCTCTGGATATCTTCCTGGTTCTTGTCGAATCCTTCAATACATTTCTCTTTTGTCCATGCAAGAGCTTTCTTAAATTCTTCCTCATCGTAGATGCCTTCTGTCATACGGCGGATGATTTCCACCTCATCAACAGACTCAACACGCATGCCAAGGTACTCTTCGATAAATGCAGGATCAATAATGGATCCGCCGATTCCCATACAGATAGAACCGATCTGCAGATAGGATTTACCTCTCATTGTTGCAGCTGCAACAGAAGCACGTCCAAATCTCAGTAACTTTTCTTTTACATCGCAAGGAATCTCTGTATCATCAGCTTCCTGGACATCATGTCCGTAGATACCAAATGCAGGAAGACCTTTCTGTGCATGTGTAGCAAGAACAGATGCAAGGTAAACGGCTCCCGGTCTCTCAGTTCCGTTGAATCCCCATACAGCCTTGATTGTCTGCGGGTCCATATCCATTGTCTCTGCTCCGTAGCACCAGCATGGTGTAACGGTTAAAGTGATGTCAACGCCTTCTTTTTTGAATTTATCAGCACATGCAGCTGCTTCTGCAACACGTCCGATTGTTGTATCAGCGATAACAACCTTAACCGGCTCACCATTTGAGTATCTTAAGTTTTCCTCAAACAGTTTTGCAGCAGATTTAGCCATGTTCATTGTCTGCTCTTCCAGAGATTCACGTACCTTAAGTACACCTCTGCGTCCGTCGATAGTAGGTCTGATTCCGATTACTGGATAGTCCCCGATGAGTCTTGATTTTGCCATAGTTTGTTTCCTCCTTATTCTTGATTAATGAGTTAATATCCATTCACATTCCAGGCTGGTCAGCTTAGAATGGTAATAAACTTTTCGTATGCCGCATTCCACTTTTCTTCGTTCTGCGGAATATATTCATATGTCGTTTCTGAATCTGCAATGATCCTTCTCGCTTCATTCACGTCTTTGATTTCCCCAAGTGACATGAACTGCACGGCTATGTTGCCCAATGCCGTCGCTTCCACAGGTCCCGCGATTACTTTGCGTCCGTTCGCTCCCGCTGTCATCTGGCAGAGAAGCTTACTCTGGATACCGCCGCCGATCATATGGATGGTCGGATAATGCTTTCCTGTACATGATTCAATCTGTTCCAGGGCATATCTGTACTTCAGTGCAAGGCTCTGGTTGATGCAGCATACGATCTCTCCGATCGTCTCCGGCACCCTCTGCCCTGTCCTTCTGCAGAACTCCCTGATACGTTCCGGTATATTGCCTGCCGGCACGAACTCCGGTGCATCCGGATCGATAAAGCTTAAGAACGGCTCTGCTTTCATAGCCATCTGCTCCAGCTCACCAAAGGAATATTCCTGTCCCTCACGGATCCATTGTCTCCGGCTCTCCTGTACAAGCCACAAACCAATAATATTCTTCAGAAGGGTCGTTGTATTTCCATAACCACCTTCGTTACTTACGTTGCATTCCAGTGACTTTTCACCAATAACCGGAGCCTTCAGCTCTGTTCCGAATAAGCTCCATGTTCCGCAGCTGATAAACATAAAATCTTCTTCCTGTGTCGGAACCGCCACAACGGCACTCTGTGTATCATGGCTGGCCACTGCAATAACCTTGGCCGGCTTTATTCCAAGTTCCTCACAGATATCATCGCTTAAGTTTCCTACCACCGTACCGCTCGGCACGATTTCAGGGAAGATCTCTTTTGGAATCTGAAGTGCATCCATTATTTTATCAGACCATACTTTGTTCCTTGCATCCATCAGCTGAGTCGTCGTAGACATAGTATATTCTGCCTTCTTCTCACCTGTCAGGAAATAGTTGAACAGATCCGGAGTCAGCAGAAGCTTGTCTGCACGTTCCAGAATCCACGGTCTCTTCTGCACAAGGGAATAAAGCTGGAATACCGTATTGAAGTTCTCGAACTGATTTCCTGTCATATCATACAGCTCATCTTTCGGAATTGCCTTGAATACCTCTTCCTGCATTCCGAGTGTTCTGTCATCCCTGTAATGCACGGCACTCTCAAGCAGTACCCCGTGTTCATCCAGAAGTCCGAAATCAACTCCCCATGTATCGATTCCGAGACTTTCAAAACCGCCTTTTTGCTTTGCCTTGATAATTCCCTGCTTAATCTCGAAAAATTGTCTCAGTGTGTCCCAGTACATAGTCTTGCCGATGATGACCGGATCATTGGAAAAGCGGTAAACTTCTTCCATATGTATCTTTCCGTCCTCCAGAGTTCCCAGAATCGCACGTCCGCTGGATGCCCCGAAGTCAAAAGCAAGTACCTGTTTCTTCTCACTACTCACACGTCTTCCTCCTTTCATAGCCACATTCATCTCGCCACTGATTTCATTTTATCATTGTCCCGGAAAATATACTTGTGCTATAATAGTAAAAAATATAACAATATTCACATAAAGGAGAATTATGCAATATATCAATTACCGCGAAAGCTGGCAGCGGGGAACTGTCGACTTTCCCTTTGAATACCACCATATCACCCCCACGCACCCACAATATATCATGGCACTGCACTGGCATGTGGAATTTGAAATCGTGCGGGTTCTCAAAGGAACCTTCCAACTATCCATAGATGAGCTGGAATACACCGTTGAGCAGGGTTCTGCCATCTTTATCCCTGCCGGTTCCGTGCACTCGGGACTTCCCCGTGACTGCACCTATGAATGTGTCGTCTTTGATATGAATATGCTTATGAACAAAAACGATTCCTGCTGCAAGCTCATACGTAAAATCATTGACCACGAAGTGGAGCCAGCCTTTGTCTATCCTGAATCTCATAACGATATCCACCAAACGGTCTGGTCACTGTTCGACGCGATTGCCTCTAAAAAGGATGGATACCAGCTTGTCGTCCTTGGAGCACTTTACCAGGTAATCGGCACTATTTTCGCGAAACAATACTACAACCCTGCACCAGCCCAGCCGCCGCGCAACCATAAACGTATCATACAACTAAAAACCGCACTTGAATTCATGGAATCTTCCTATAATAAGCAGATCACACTCGAAGAAATGGCAGGCAGTGTGGATATGTCCCCTAAATACTTCTGCCGTTTCTTCCATGAGATGACACACCGCACGCCGATAGACTACCTCAATTATTACCGCATAGAGCGGGCATGCTACCAGCTCATGACGACAGACCAGTCCATAACAGAGGTGGCATACAGTTCCGGATTCAATGATTTAAGCTACTTTATCAAAACTTTTAAAAAATACAAAGGCACGACTCCGAAACAATATTTGAAATGAAATTAAAAAATTCCGAATATCTTTTCCCGGAAGGCTCCGTATAATGTTTCGTAATCCGTATAGTTTATGTCGCTCTCCTTGAAACTTTTCCCCCAGACCCTGCGGATCCCTTCCGCGATCACTTTGGGGTCCTCACATTCCATCCCCAGAATGGTAGGAAAGACATAGTAGATCATAAAGAAATTCAGGTCCACCTGGGTGCGGGCCTCAACCTTTCCTTTCTTATTAGAAAGGTGCTCTTTTACTGCCTGCACCAGACATTCCCCGATCTCTTCCGCCGCCTTCTCTTTATCTTCGGCCTGCCCTACATACTCGGCCATTTCCCTGAAGAAGTGGCCGTTTTCCTCTTTAAACAGCTCCGTATTCTTCTCATAGCTCTTCTTTTTCAGATGGCCGATCATCTTTTCCTTATTGTTAAAAATCGTTTCTATACCCTGAAGCATATGATTCCTCCTGTGTCTTTCATTTTCATTCCGGTACTGGATTGCATGTACCTTATTG
The DNA here is from genome assembly GCF_003149245.1 of Faecalicatena orotica. GTDB lineage: Bacteria > Bacillota > Clostridia > Lachnospirales > Lachnospiraceae > Faecalicatena_A > Faecalicatena_A orotica. The sequence continues at coordinate 66,377 of NZ_QGDL01000006.1, forward strand.
TCCTATATTATATCAGATCATATGTTAAAAAGGAACCGGGACACTCCCGGTTCCTTTTTTAATTATTTGTGATTATCCGTTCTGTTATGATTAGTCATACAGGTTTGGAGAGATCTGAGGATCATCCATGTTTGTAGAGTCATACCAGTAACCCTCTGTCTCGATATCTTCTACTTCTTCACCGTTGCAGATCTTTGTCAGTGTTTCGATAGATAATTTACCCTGCATCAGAGGAGACTGTGTAACCGCACCAAGTAATGTTCCGTCAGCAACAGCTGCTTTGATTGTTGAACCAGCATCGAATCCAGCTGCGATGATGTTCTTCTCCGGGTCAGATCCTAATACATTTAAGTTCTGATTAGCTGTTAAAACGCCTTCTGCAGAAACCTGGTTAGAACCGAAGATAGCGATTGTATCGTCTTTGTTCATGATGTTAGAAGCTTCTGTAGCACACAGTTCAACTGTTGTCTGAGCCGGTACTGCGATCTCAATGATGATGTCAGCTGACTTCTCGTCGTTGTTTTTCTCAACTTTACCTACATAGTAGTCATTACCTACAACTGCAACTTTCTTTCCGTCTGCTTCTGCAAGTTCGATAAATTTGTTAACAAATCCCATACCACGCTCTGTGATGTTAGCTGATGTAGCGTCCTGATTAACTTCACCAACTCTGACTGGTTTGTCAGCTTTTGCAATTTTATCTTTTACTGATTCATAGATTTTCTCTGCTGCGATAGAACCTGCCTGACCATTGTTTGTAACTACTGTAGCGTAAACAGAGCCTTCCGGAGCATCCGGCACGCCTGAATCGAAGCAAACTACAGGGATTTTCTTATCCAGAGCTGTCTGCAGAGCCTCAAGCACTGAGTTCTGGTCACAAGCTGCAAGGGCGATACCGTCTGGTGATTTACCGATTGCACTTGTTAACATCTGTACCTGATCAGCAATATCAGACTCATTATTCGGTCCTGTTGTGTCAGCTGTTACACCTAACTCTTCCTCTGCCTGCTCAATTCCTTTAACGGCTGCCTGCCAGTATGATGACTGGAAGCTCTTTACAACAACTTCGAAGTGATAACCATTCTCTCCGCCTTTGTCACCCTCAGCATCAGAACCTTCATCCGCAGTCTTTGTGTCTTCCTTTGGTGCTTCATCTTTCTTGCTGCCACATCCTGCGATCAATCCTGCTGCCATGCATCCGCAAAGTAACACTGCCAAAACTTTCTTTTTCATAATTTTTGTCCTCCTGACATAATTAGATTATTTATAGTAACAATCACTCCGATTGCTATCTATCATAGTTCGCACCGTGAAGGCCCGTTTCCTACATCCCCTGCACGGTTATTGCTTTCCTCTGGAACGATTAATTTTCGCTTTTTCTCTTAAGAATATCAACAAGTACAGCTGCAATCAATACAAGACCTGTAATGATCTGCTGCCAGTTCGCCGTCAGGCCTATAAACGGCAATCCTGTCTTTAACAGACAAATAACGAATACACCTGCCAGAGTTCCTGAGATACTTCCGAATCCACCTGACATGGACACACCACCGATAATAGCTCCGCCGATAGCCTCCAGCTCAAATCCGGCACCACTTCCCGGCTGAACTGTCGCAAATATGGCTGAATAGGAGATTGCTGCCAGACCTGCGAAAAATCCAGAAATCACATATGCAAGGATGTGATAGAACTTCACGTTAACACCGGATAACTTTGTCGCTTCCTTATTACTGCCAATTGCAAGTGTATATCGTCCAATCTTTGTATGGTTCAGTACAAATGACATGATAATTACAATGAGGATAATCCATAAAAAACCTATCGGAATATTAAGACCGTTCCTCTGTATCTTGAAAATATTTCTGAACCAGCCTCCCTCAGCAGCAGCTGCCGGCCAGGATATTCCGAAACCGCCTGAGATGATGGAACCAAGTCCTCTTGTAATCATTGAAGTACAAAGTGTTGCCAGAAATGGTGGTAAGTCCATCAAAGCAACAAGACATCCATTCACAACCCCCATTGCCATACCAAATACTATACTTGCGAGTATACCTGCCCATGTAGGCCATCCCTGAAATACGATAAGCCAGCCGCCAACTAATGAGTAACATACCAGACCTGTACCAATGGAAAGGTCAACACCTGCAGTCATCAGCGGGAATGCTACCCCGATCGCCATCAGTGAGATGTAATATGAATAATCCAGTATACTTACAAATGTTGTATACTTTCTAAAGTTCGGACTGAGTGCACAGAAGAAGATAAACAGTATGATTACGACCAGAATAACAATGACTTTCTGTCCGCCCATTCTATCAATTATCGACTTCTGGCCAGCTGTCTTCATTTTTTTGTTTGCCATCTTATTTTCCTCCCTACTCTATCTCTCGTGTAGCCAGATTCATGATGTTTTCCTGAGTTGCCTCGGAAATATCCAGCTCACCTGTCTTCTTGCCTTCACACATTACGATGATTCTGTCACTCATACGTAATATTTCCGTCATTTCAGAAGAAATCATTATAATGGCTTTTCCATCTGCCGCCAATTGATTCATCAATTTGTAAATCTCACTCTTAGCACCAACATCAATACCTCTGGTAGGCTCGTCAAATATCAAGATATCACAGTCTCTTGTCAGCCATTTAGCAATAACAACCTTCTGCTGGTTACCTCCTGACAGGTTCACTACAAGCTGGTCTACATCCGGAGTCTTGGTTGCCAGTGACTCTACATATTTCTGTGCAACCTCTTTCTCCTTTTTCTTATCAATGAATATACCACTCATGTACTCTTCCAGAGTTGCCATCGTCGTATTTTCTGCAACTGATTTCTGAACTACGATTCCGAATCTCTTTCTATCCTCTGACAAATAACCGATGCCGTTCTTTACTGCATCCTGAGGGTTATTGATTGTTACTTTCTTTCCGTTGATATAGATATCCCCGCTGTCAATCGGGTCTGCACCAAACAGTGCACGCGCCGTCTCTGTACGTCCGGCCCCCATCAGTCCTGAAAATCCGAGGATTTCTCCCTTGCGCAGTTCGAAGCTTACATCCTGTACCATCTTGCCAGCATTCAGCTTATCAACCTTCAATACAACCGGAGCATCCTTTGGCACCATACTTTCTGTCTTCGGATCCTCATAAATAACACGTCCAACCATCATGTTGATAATGTCATCCTTTGTACTGTCTTTTGTAATCAGAGTTCCAACATATGTACCATCTCTCATGACCGTAACACGATCCGTGATTACTTTTATCTCATCCATACGGTGTGAGATATAAACAATTCCCAGATTCTTCTCTCTCAGATCCCTGATAATCTTGAACAGTTCCTGAATCTCCGTCTCTGTCAGCGCTGCAGAAGGTTCATCAAAAATAATGACCTTCGCATCATGGGAAATCGCCTTTGCAATCTCACACATCTGCTGTTTACCTACTGTCAGGTTGCTCATCCTTTCCTTCGGATTAATATCAATGTTCATTCTGTCAAAAAGCTTCTGTGCTTCCTCGTTCATCTTTTTGTCATCAATGCGGATGCCTTTTTTAAATTCTCTCCCGATAAAGATATTCTGTGCAACAGTCAGATGTCCAAGCATATTCAATTCCTGATGCACGATAACAATACCAGCCTCCTGTGCTTCTCTTGTGTTTGAAAATTCTACTTCTTTGCCTTCATATGTAATTGTACCGGAATCCTTTGTATAGATACCAGTCAGCACCTTCATCAATGTAGACTTCCCGGCACCGTTCTCTCCCATCAGTGCAAGGACCTCACCTTTTCTGACTTCCAGATTTACGTGGTCCAGTGCATGTACACCAGGGAAAGATTTATCAATCTCTTTCATTGTTAATATAACTTCGCCCATTCTCTTACCCTTGCCTTTCTATTTCACTCTCAGATTTCCATGTATCATCGCCTCGATATATCCACATTAATTCTTTCTGCGTCTTGAAACAACATCGCTGAATACTGCAACAATAACAATAATACCTGTAATGATAAGCTGATAATCCTTTCTAAAGCCAAGAGCCAGAATACCTTCCTGAAGCAGGGCGATGATAAACACGCCGATCACAGTACCGCTGATAGAAGCAAGGCCGCCGGCCATAGACGTTCCGCCCATTACACATCCTGCAATTGCCTCGTTGTTATACTGATCTCCATATCCCGGCTGAACTGTCGTGAATGCAGCCACATAGAAAAGTGCACCCATTCCGACCAGAAGACCACAGATTATGTATGCTGACATTTCCCATTTCTTCACATTAACACCGGAAAGCCTTACTGCCTCTTTATTGCTTCCAAGTGATAAGATATATCGTCCCATTTTTGTCTTATTAAGGACGATTGCACAGACAATTGCTACTACGAGGAAAATAATCAAGCCTACCGGGATACTGCCCATTTTAACTAGATTCCTGTACCATCCGCCCTCTGCTGCCGATTGTGGCCAGCTTACAGACTGTGTCTTTGTAAATACAGATGCAAGACCTTTTGCAATATTCATACTCGCCATTGAAGTAATGAATGACGGCACCGACCAGTATGAAACCAGATAACCGTTAAACAGACCGAATGCAAGTCCTACCAGAATGCTGATTACCATCGCAGCCGCCATCGGCACACCATGTTGTACAAAGCTAAAACCTGATACAAGGGCGCAACAGAACATCACCGGTCCGATAGAGAAATCAATTCCGCCTGTTGCTATTACAAAAGTAACCCCCAATGATAAAAAACCCAGAAAATATGCATAATTAAGGGCGCTCATGATTCTGTCCATTCCTGTGAAAGCCCCCTGCGTCATCACGCAGAAGAACACATACATAAGAATCAGAACAAAGCATAACACGATTCTGTTAAACCCTACCTTTTTCACAAAAGGATTTTGTTTGATCTTTCCCACTTTTCTTCCTCCTACTTCTTCAGCCTAGCTGTTTTTCGTAATTATTCTTTTTTGTACCGGCTGTCACGGTTTCATCCCGTGCCTGCCCTGCCTTTTGCTGCTGCCAGTTTTCTTAACATACCAGTTCCTCCTCTCATATATTCCTGTTACATTTCAACCAGCTTTAGCTTACTTGTAAATACCGCTCATTTTCTGATATAAACACAAGAACCTCGCAAATTGTTCTTGCATTTATATCAGAAAATCATTATAATGTCGTTATTCAACGCGGTTCGCTTACAGCGAATCAGCTAAAGGAGGTTATTATGAAGCACTTACGCTCAATCGTTGCTGTTGTCCTTACTCTTATACTTTTCTCTTCGGTCCTTACCGGATGCAGTTCTTCTGGAAAGACTGTTGAATTTCCGTTTACCAGTATCACCTGGGATGATACCATTGATGATATGGTTGAACTTGAAGGAACCAGCGATAATACTTATGATTCCATATATGGCGGAACCACTTATGCTTATCCGAAAGAGTACCTTGACCTGAAAGGAACGGTAAAGTATATGTATGATGGCGATGAAAAACTCATGTGTGTAGCGTGGGTCTACAGTGCAGACCTGAGTGATGATCTGGAAGAAACCTACGACACCATTCACGAAAAACTCGAAAAAGCTCACGGTGAAAGCGGCTATAACACAGAAAATTCTACAAATCATGGTTCCGTCTGGTATCTGGATGAAGGAAACATCATCTTAAGCGCAGTAACTACAGATACTCAGAAAGCCCTTCAATATTCTTACCTTAACCCTGCTGTATCTACGAAAGAGGACGAAGAATAATGCTTTTCTGAACCCATAGTCTCAATTGCTATTAAAATACGAATTCATAAAATTCTTTAACATTCTGTGAATTTTTTAAGAACTTTTTAAGAACTTTATGTTGTTAGTATACTCTTTAGAACTATTTTTGAAAATTGAAAATCTTACTAAAAAAGGTTAAAAAATTACACCCGGTAATTTTTTAACCTTTTTTCATACTGTGTCATCCCAAAATCACACCTACTGCTGCCCTGTAAACGGATATAAAAGCCTCTGGTTTTCTTCCTCGTACATGTTATTCCTGTTGATCAGCTTGCAGCCGGAATCCAGATTTTTCTCGATGTTCTTGCCGTTCATTAAATCCACCGCCTGCTCAATCCCCAGATACCCCATGTTAAACGGTTTCTGAATAATAATCCCCTGAAAGACGCCCTCTTCCATGAGCTGGATTTCCTCTACTGAATTATCGAATCCTACTACTTTCACTTTTCCGGTCAGGCCTAAATCCTTGATCGCTCTGGCCGCACCGACCGCAGAATACTCATTTGTTCCGAGAATCATCCCCAGATCCGGGTAGTCTTCCAGCATCTCCAGTGTCAGGGAATATGCTTTATCATAAGATGACCCGCAGAATACGACGTCTTTCACCTGTGGTTCATATTTCCCCAGACCATCCCGCAGTCCGTTCTCCCTCTCGATGGCCGTGGAGGCACCCTTGACATGGGCAACGATACCGATCTGCGTATTCTCATCAATCAGCCCTCTCGCAAACTCTCCCAGCTGCTTTCCCGCCAGATAATTATCGGTTGCCACGACGCTCTGTGCAATATCCTTATCGATCACAGAGTCAATCAGAATCAGTTTAATTCCGTTATCAACCACCTTCTGCAGTGCTTCCGTCGTCTCCGAATAACTGCACGGTGCTACAAGCATCACATCCGGTTTCTTTTTGATAGCTTCTTCAATACGCTCGATCTGCCCGGCTATATCCACTTCCGACTTACCGCCAAGAACTTCCAGATTTGTATTGAATTCTTCAGCTCCCAGCTCTGCCCCGGCTATCAGCGATGTCCAGAAATCGTTTGTATCGTCTATCGTCTTTGGCACCATGATAATATTATAGATCTGCTTTTCCTGGTCTCTGGAAATAAACATGCTGTATGCGACCACCAGAATCGAAGCAAATATACAAAATAAAAAGATCCCTGTCAACACTTTTTTACTTGTCTGTCTCTTCATCATCCACTCTGCTGTTCAGCGGCACTGTGACAGTCGCCACTGTCCCTACCCCCTTTCTGCTGATATATGAAATCCCATACTCCGGCCCGTAATATAGCTGCAGCCGCTTCTGTACATTCGGTACCCCTACACCGTTTGACTTGTGCTCCTTCATTGTCTCATCAAAAATATGTTCCAGCACATCTTCATCCATTCCCACACCGTCATCTGCAATCGTGATATACGCCTTGTCACCGCGCTCGTACCCTCTGATATTCAGGTTTCCCTTTGTCTCTTTATACTTCAGGCCGTGGTAAATCGCATTCTCCACAAGCGGCTGCAGGGCAAACTTGATGATCATGATATGGTTAATCTCCGGTGATACTTCTATGGAATACTCCAGTTTATCTTTATACCTCATCTTCTGGATTGTCAGATAACTGCGTACATATTCAATCTCCTCCGCAACCGTGACCTGTTCCCTGTCATTGCTGATACTCTGCCTGAGAAGCTTTGCCAGAGCAGAAGTCATCAGGACAACTTCCTCGTTCTGTCCCGCCTCAGACATCCAGATAATAGAGTCCAGAGTATTATACAAAAAATGGGGGTTAATCTGCGCCTGAAGCGCCTTCATTTCATTCTTCCGCTTCTGTTTCTGTTCATATACATTCTGTTCCATAAGGGTATGGATACGCTCGGTCATGACATTAAAAGACTTGCTCAGGCTTCCGATCTCATTCTTGGCCGTAACTGCCACATTCGCCTTATCAAACTGGCCTTCCTCCACCATGCTCATGGAATCACGAAGCTGCCGGATCGGCCTTGTGATTTCTCTGGCAATAATGCTTGAAATCAGGATAACCCCCAGAAGCAGCACCGCCGCCACGAGCAGGTACATCATCTGCGCCTGTTTGTTATTCTTCAGAAGCTCAGAAGTGTTTGCCGCCCCCACTACGGTCCATCCGGTCTTATCCGATTTTGAAATGGTATAAATCTTGTCGCCTGTGTTAAAATAATTCTCTTTGCAGGCCATGATATCATCCACATTTTCCGTGATCAGCCCGCCGTACATCAGCTGCTGCTTAGGATGATAGATGATATTGCCATCCTCGTCCAGAATAAATATATATCCCTTATTACCTATATTGTTGTTATTGCAGAGCTCACTGATAGACGTATAATTCAGGTCGACAAAAAATACTCCCTCATTCTGGGCATTATTGTAATTAATCAGCGCCTTACTCAGTGTGATTACCCATTTATAGCTGCTTTTGATTGCATTCTGTACATGGGAAGAAGAGATTGCCGTCCCGTCCTTCGCCTCCAGTGCAGCCTTGTACCAGTCCTGATCCCTGACATTAATGTATTCCGTGAATTCATCCTCCCCGTCATTGAGGATGCTGCGCCCGTTATTTGCTACAACCGCAATATTATAGATGTCGCTGCGGCTGTCCATAATCGTCTTGAACTGAGAAAGAATCCGCTCCTTTTCCTCCTCTCTTTCCATATCCGTCTGCCCCTCATTGTACAGGTAATTGGAAACATCACTGCTTGTGGAGACAATAAACGAAATATTCTCCAGATACTTCACATAAGAATCAATGTCATAATTCACCTGTTTGATAATCTGGGACGTGTAGTTGATGGAGTTCTCATATATCGAATTCTTCGTATAGTTCAGGGCAATAAACAGGAAAATAAGTACGGCAATCACCATCAGCGCAGAAAATGAAACCATCATTGTGCTCTGTATACTTTTGAATCTGCCAAATAATGTTCTGGTTTCCCTTTCCTTTTTCATAGTCTAATTCTCCCTGGCATACTCTTTCGGAGTCTTCCCGGTCATTTTCTTAAATGCGATGCTGAAATAGTGAGGGTCACTGAACCCCACCTTTTCTGCAATCTCATAGTTCTTCAGGCTTGTCTGGCGGAGAAGCTGCTTTGCCCGCTCCATGCGTATATTTGTCAGTACCTCCGTAAACGTCTTGCCCGTTGTTTCCTTAAAAATACTGCTGAAACGGCTTGTGCTGATGTTCAAATACTCACAGATATGGTTCAGGCTCAGATCCGGATTGCTGTAATTTTCCTTCAGGTAATCTATCGCCATGACTGCCTGGCGTTCCCCACTGGACTGTCCTGCTGCCAGGGCGGCTTCCAGCCCCCTTGCGGCATAATCACGTATCAGGCCGACCGCCTTTTCAATACTGCGGGCGTCCGTAATATTCGAAATCTCAGAATCGTCCAGTTGGAAATTCTCCTCCGTCTCCAACACTGTCTCATAAATAATGCGCAGGACCTGGTGAAGATATGCCACGCACTTATTTCTGCGTACATAACCTGTTTTCATCCAGCTTTCAATATGATTGATCGTATCTGTCAGTGTTTTTTCGTCCTTACTGCGCAGTGCTGAGGCAATATCTTTAAAATCCTGCTCCAGCTCCATCGGATTGCCGGCCATGACCTCCTTCTCACAGTCGAAGATCACCCCGCCGCCTTTTGTATAGCGGTATTTCAGCATCTCGGCCGCCGAATCGTATGACTTATAAAGCTCATCCAGAGAATTCACATACTTCCCGATTCCCATCGAAATGCTCAGTTTCATCGTATCGTATACGGTCTCTTTAATCTCGCTGCATATCTTCACAGCCTCGGCTGCAAACTCCTTTGGTTTGTTTGTATGGAAAAGAAGGCAGACCCGGTTATCCGAATCCCTGTATGCCAGACCGGCCTTGTGGTTCCCGACAATCTCACTGGAGATATTCTCCACCACAAACGACATCAGTGCACTCTCCTTCTTCAACTCGTCATCGACCTCATACAGGTCTGAATAAACATCAATATCCACCGCCGCCACCCGGTAGGAATCCCCCTCCACCGAGATCCCGAATTCCTCCAGCTCCTTCAGGCTCGTCTCTACTTCCTGTGTCCCTTTTACAAGGCGTGACAGTGTTCTGGAAATAATCAGGGATTCGTTCTTTGTATAGCTGTGGTAAACTTTCGTTAGTTCATCCATCTTCTGTTCCTGCTGGCGCTCACTGTCCAGTTTCTCCTTAATCCTGACAAGAACCTCGGAGAGTTCCTTCGCAGTAACGGGCTTCAGAATATACTCGGCCACCTTGTACTGGATTGCCATTTTCGCATATTCAAAATCACTGTAACCACTGAAAATAATAATGGTTGTCTGGGGAAAGTTCTCATATACAAACTTACTTAACCCCATTCCGTCTATGTATGGCATACAGATATCCGTGAGCACTACATCCACCGGATTCTCCTTCATAAACTCTATTGCATCTTTTCCGTTCTCACAATCCTTCGCCAGTTCAAATCCAAGCTTATTCCATTCTATTTTGGCACTGATCGCTTCACGCACCAGAATTTCATCATCTACCAGTAATACCTTGTACACTGCTGTTTCCTCCCGTGTAAACAAATTAAACGACATACTAAGAATAGTATACATCACCCAAAGAGATTGTGGAAGATTTTTTTCAACCTTGAGGTCAGCCTTGAGGTCAGCCTTGAGGTTTCCGGCCCTGTATTTCAGGCATGAGATTCCATATAAACATCTGCAAAAAAGTACAGCCTCCCTCCAGATTGAGAAAGACTGCACATAGTGTTTTATTTATTAGTTTCCTGAATCACATTTTTGCCGAAAATAAGCATCAATACGATTGCCGCAACAAAGCTTACCACGCAGGCCATGATCGCCGCAACCGTCGTGGAATCAAATCCTACCGCCGGATTAATGGTCTGGAGCCAGCCAAACACGCCGTTCACTCCGTAAATATACTGTTTTACCCCTGCTGCACCGATAATCGCACCACCGAATCCGGATGCGATACAGGCCAGTAAAAAGGATTTCTTATACTGCAGGGTCACACCGTATACACACGGTTCCGTGATTCCAAACATGGAAGAAATCAGCGCAGGCCCACATATGGACTTCAGTTTCTTATTTCTTGTCTTCAGAAGAATGACTAATACGACCCCTGCCTGCCCGAATGCAGATGCGAGCCCTGCAATGGTAATCGGATCAAAACCAAGCGTAGCCAGATTGTTGATTGAAATGGCAACAAATCCCCAGTGTACCCCGAACATGACGCATACCTGAATCAGCGCACCATACAAAAATCCTGCGATGGTCGCATTTAAATTAAACAGCGCCGACATGCCCGCTCCCAGCAGACTGCTGATAAAGCTTACAACCGGTCCGATGATAAGCAGTCCCAGAATCACGCTGATTATAAGTGTCAGTGCCGGGACAAGGAAGGAACGAAGCAGGTCCCCGATCCTCTTTGCAAGGAACTTCTCCACTTTTGCCGCAAAATAGCAGATGATAATAACAGGAATAACAGAGCTTGCATAATTCATCAGAATCACGGGGATTCCGAGAAATGTCACATATACCGGTGACTCGAATATCGTTCCGCTAAATGCGGTGAATAACGGTTCCCCTGCCATAATCACAGCGATGGAGGGATATACAAGTGAAGCACCGATTGCCATGCCAATAAACGGGGTCCCGCCAAACTTCTTCATTGCCGTATACCCGAGGAATAATGGCAGGAAGTTAAAGAAGCTGTCTGCCACTATATTCAGAATCTGGTAAGTACCATCCCCGGCTGACAGAAGACCCGTTGCCGTCAGTAGCGCCAGAATTCCTTTAATCACACCGGTTGCCATAAGCATTCCCAGCACTGGGGTAAATACGCCGGAGATCGTGTCCAGAAGACGGCTGCTTACTTTTTTATCCTTCATCTCTTCTTTAAACTCTTTTGCATCTTTGAGTTCTGTATTTTCTCCGTCCAGACTGTACATTGCCGTCATCTCTTTATACACGTCACCAACATGCTGCCCGATGACCACCTGAAACTGACCTCCGCTTTTGATTACAGAGAGAACACCTTCGATCTCCTTGATTCCTGCCTCATCAGCCTTTGACTCCTCTTTCAGTTTAAAGCGCAGTCTTGTCGCACAGTGGTATGCACTGATAATATTCTCTCTTCCGCCTATTTTGGTGATGATCTCTCTGATCATTGCTTCATATTTCATTCTATTTATCCACCCTTTCATTAGAATTTTATGATTTTATCCTCATTCTTTTTAAAACTTATCTTCACAGATTTCCTGTTCTCATCCATCATCTGTACACTTCCGTCACGCAGCCCGTGAAGTTTAACCTCCACAACATGCCCGCCGGCCCATGTGAAATCTATCACACAGCCACACTTCAAATGAACCCCGGTTACCCTTCCCTCTTCCAGTTCTTCCGGCAGGGCCCCCAGGAGATATACCTCTTCCCGGAAATCCTGTACAAGCATTTCCATAATACCTGCAGCCCCGCCAAAGTTACCATCTATCTGGAACGGGGGATGGTTATCCAGCAGATTATCAAGAGTCGCATGGCTTAGCAGTTCCTTCAGGTTCTGCCATGCCTTTTTTCCTTTTCCCAGCCGTGCATAAAATAAAATAATCCATGCCTTGCTCCAGCCTGTGTGTCCGCCTCCTGATTCAAGTCGTCTCTCCAGCGTCCGCTCTGCCGCTTCCAGAAGTTCGGGCGCACCGCCTATCCTGATCTGGCTGCCCGGGTAAAGGGCGAACAACTGGGAAATGTGCCGGTGCCCCCTGTCTATTTCCTCATAATCACTGCGCCACTCCTGAATCTGGCCATGTTTCCCGATTTTTAAAGGCGGCAGTCCATTCAGATGCTTTTCGACATCTGCATACAGTTCGTCTTTCACTCCAAGGCCGGCTGAGATTTCCAGAAAACCACTGAACAGTTCCCGCAGTATCTCAATATCCATCGTCGGCCCCATACACAGGCAGCCGAATTCTCCTTTATCATTCAGATAGATATTTTCCGGAGAACTGGAAGGTCCGGTGATCCAAAAACCTTCTGCATCCTGAACCATATAATCCATAAAGAACAAAACACTGTCTCTCAAAATATTAAAATACTCCTGAATAAATGCTTCGTCCTTTGTATACTGGTAATGTTCGATCAGGTGCAGGCAGAGCCATGCCCCGCCCATCGGCCAGATCGTCGAGGTTGTATGGTTGTCCTGCGGTGCACAGTCCCCCCATATATCTGTATTGTGATGGCAGCAAAAGCCCCTCGCTTTATACATTCGTGTGGCAACGTCCTTCCCGTGTCCATGCATCTTCTTTAAATGCTCAATCAGCGGAAGGTGGAGGGCGGAAAGGCCTGTTTTTTCCGCCAGCCAGTAATTCATTTCTATGTTAATATTAATCGTATACTTTGACCCCCATGCGGGTTCGAATTCTTCATTCCAGATTCCCTGAAGATTTGACGGGAGGCTGTGTTCCCGGCTCGAACTAATCAGCAGGTATCTAGCATAATCATAGTAAATATTGATAAGTCCGATATCCGAACTGCCTTCCCTCATCCTTGCCAGACGCTCCGGTACTGTATATTGTTTCCCCCCGTCGTCTGATTTCAGGTACAGTCTGCCTGCATTAAAATATTTCTGGTAATCACAGACATGTTCCGCTTTCAGTTCTCTGACGCCCCGCGTACATGCACGCGCGAGAGCCTCTATGCACCACTTATGGGGATCGCCGCTACGGTATGTCGTCCTGCCGGTAATATAAAGTACAGCCTCTGCCGCACCTTCTACGATTATACGGCTGCCCATACTATACCGGGTTCCGCCCGATGCTTCTACCCGAACAGCCATTTCAAACCCGATTCCGTCCCGGTTTCCCTGCCAGCCATGAAGACAGATCGTCCGGTCATCCAGTGCACAGACACCGTCACAGTAAGAAGCGCCCCGGCCGCTCCGGTTGTCCTTCCTTGTCGCAGACACCTCGAAATTCAGCAGGTTCTTCCCGTCCGCTTTGATTCTGCAGACAATCACCTCTGCCGGATAAGATGCAAAATACTCCCTTACGTGTGTCCCGCCTTCCGTCCGGTAGGACATACCTCCCGTGGCCGTTTCCAGGTCCAGATATCTTTCATAGTCCGAGACTTCCTTCTCCTGTATCTTAACAACCGGAAAATGGTCTTTCGTATATTCCAGCTGATGCCCGTCCTGCATGTCCGCAAAATCAATCCAGACATCACCGAGCGTCTGATAATGGCGCATATGCGGATATGTTCCATACATGCTTCTGGCCGCAAGTTTTTCGGCTTCTCTGACATTCCCGTCATCCAAAAGTCTTCTGACCTTATCCAGATTCGCCCCTGCATCCGGATTTACCCTGTCCATAAATCCACCGGACCAGACAGAATCTTCATTCACCTGTATCCGTTCAGATGCAGTCCCGCCGAAAAACATGGCGCCCAGAAATCCATTTCCGACCGGAAGCGCCTCATTCCAGTTTTCAGCTTCCTTTTGAAACCACAATTTACTCATCCTCACCTCTCCTCTCTCCTTTTTATATTGGTATTATAGCAACAAAAAAAGAAACTCCTGAAAAGTTCGCATATTGGAAACTCCTTCAGTAATTTCTCTCTTGTATCATCTTTTTATTTCTGTTTCTTCTGTTGTATTTTCCTGCGGGAAACCATAGATCTGCTGGTATCTCAATGCAATCTGCTCTATAAGGAGCTGGTAAAGAATGGGGTGGTTCTGTACCTTGTCAGAATAATCCAGAATCAGGCAGTCATCCACCCGCGGATCATCCCGCATCTTCTCGTTGGATGTAACAAGTACTACCTTTGCCTTTGTTTTATCGAAGCAGGTCTTCTTCGGGCAGCCCTCCAGTCTGGAGTATACATTGATATATCTGCCGGAATTCGAGAAAATAACAAGAACTGTATCTTCTTCTGCATTTTCAATATACCGGGTCTGTTTCATATCGTCAATGGTCGTATAGACAAACTTTCTGTATAGCGACATCTTATACTGGAAGTTTAAAGCCGCTGTCTCCGAATAGACTTCTCCGAAAGCAGCAACCTTCTTATACTCATGGATATCCCTGACAAGGGCATCAATCTTGCGGAAATCGGCCCCTTCAAACAAATGCCGGATATCCCTCGCCAGAACATCCATATAGGTATTCACTCCGTTCTGGCAGATAAAATCCGTAATATTAATCGTACTTCCGTCCTTTGTATATATCTCCTTTTTCTTCTCGCCCATAGCGGCCCACTTAAAATCCGTATAGTCTTCAAAGCCAAGGCCCCTGACAAACTTTGAGATCGTGGATTTCGAAACATTGCACAGCTTCGCAATCTCCCCGATCGAATTTTCAACAATATGGTCCATATTCTCCATCATCACACTGGCAATATGGTATTCTGTGGTATCCGCATCTTCTCCGTTAATCAGAGTAGCCAGCCGCTGGTATAAAATATACATGGTCCAAACCTTCCTTCCCTCAGCCTCCTGTATAACCATAGTATTATATTGATATTCTCTATATTTTTCTATCATATTACAATTGGATATCAGAAGCAACAGAAATCAAAAATAAAAGCCAGCACGGTAATGAGTGCCGTGCTGGCTTTTATTTATATTCAGACTTATAAAGTTACAATTACTCCGTCTTCATCCCACAAGTCATGCCAGTCTTTCGCGCCTTCCCAGAGGAATACCTGACCCTTAACAAGTCTGTTGTTTCTCTCCAGTGTCGCGATCTTAGCCATTTCCTCGTCTGTCAGAGGATCTTCTGTCATGCATTTTAAGTTGCTCACATACTCTGCTTCATGAACTGAGAACGGAATCGGGATCTGGCCTCTCTGGTGTGCCCATTTCAGGGCGATTGTTGCCGGGTGCACTCCGTGTGCCTGTGCAATCTCTTTCATCTCTGGTGTCTGCAGGTCAGCAACATCTTCCGGACACATATCTCTTTCCGGTCTCTGAGGTGATCCAAGCGGCATGAATCCGATTGGCTGGATATTGTGTGCCACGAGATAATCGAATAATTCCTGCTGCTGGAAACATACATGAAGTTCCAACTCACATGCTACAGGCATGATCTTCATTTCCGGCAGAACAGCTTCCAGTTTCGGAATTGTCATGTTGGAAATACCGATGTGGCGGATCAGGCCTTTTTCTACCAGTTCTTCGCACTGTCTGTATGTACTCATGAATTCCTCTACACTAAATGGTTTGGAATCCGGGTTGCGGGAATCTACATCACATCCCGGTGCATGATAGTTCGGGAAAGGCCAGTGAATGAAGAACAGGTCGATGTATTCACACTGTAAATCTGCAATGCTCTTTCTGCAGGATTCTTCCACTCTGTCGTGCATATCATTCCATACTTTTGTCATGATATAGAGGTCCTTGCGTTCTACAACGCCTTCATCAAATGCAGCTTTGAAAACTTCCCCGATCTGGTCCTCGTTTCCATAGCATGCCGCACAGTCAAACATACGGTATCCACAGCGGATTGCGCCTGCCACTGCAGCTGATACCTGCTCTGCCGTGAATCTGTCTGATCCGAATGTTCCCATACCTACGCATGGTACTTCCTCTCCTGTGTAAAACTTTACTTTTGGCACATCTGCCGGGTTAATACATGTTCCCATAATCATATCTCCTTTTTTCTTTTATGTTAATTTTGTTATCACAACTTCAGGGAAGATTCTTTCCATATCTTCCTTTACGAAAAATCCGGTTTCCTCTCTTAACGCCGCTGCCGCCGATATCGCGCTTGCCTTGCGTAAGATGCCTTCAATCCCCATACCTTCACTCAGGCCAAGGGCAAAGCCTGCAATCATGGAGTCTCCGCAGCCCACGGTATTGACCGCATCAATCTTCGGCACTTTTGCCTGATAGATCCCCTCGTCACATACGACGAAGGAGCCGTCTCCTCCGAGGGAAACTGCAACAATCTCTACTCCCCGCCTGTGGATTTCTTTTGCCGCCTCTATCATTTCCATCATGTTGTCACAGGATTTCCCCGTCAGCATACGAATCTCATCGATATTCGGCTTAATCATGGTCGGGCAGGCTTCGATCCCCATCTCAAGCAGTTTCCCGCTCGTATCCAGAATCACCTTTTTCCCCGCATCCTTCACGATTTTTACAAGCCTCTGGTATGCTGTGCCGTCCAGGCCTTTCGGGACACTCCCGGACATGGATACAACATCGGCCTTCTGTACAAGCTCTTTAAATGTTTCCATGAATCCCTGAAAATCCTCTTCTGTCACCGTGAATCCCGGCTCCAGAAATTCAGTCTGTACCTTGTTTGCCTCGTCCCATATATTGATACAGGAACGGCTCTCTGCCTCCAGATGATAGAATGCACTTGTTACATGGAACGGTTTCAGAGAATCTTCTATATAATTACCTGCATGCCCTCCGACAAATCCGGTCGCCACTACTTCGGCTCCCGCTATTGCTGCCGGTTTCGACACATTCAGGCCCTTTCCGCCGGGTGTATAGGCACATTCCTTTACACGGTTGACTTCACCTATCCTAAATTCCTCAACCACATAGCGTTTGTCAATCGCTGCATTTAAGGTTACTGTCAGTATCATGCCCGAACCTCCTAATCTTCATTCATGAGCAGGACTTTCCCTTTTACAAGCCCCGGCGTCTTGAACATCTGGAACGCTTCCTGTGCCTGACTCATCGGCATTTTCTTAAAGATGAAGCCCGGATCGAATTTCAGCTGTCCTGTTGCAAAATAATGTGCCGTCAGTTCCCATTCTTTTCCTGGGAAAGGTGCGCTGTATGACATCCATGACCCGGTCAGTTTGAATTCTTTACGGTTCATGTTTTCCCACATTGCCGGTGTGAACGTAAGGTCTACATGAGGGGTGCCGATGAAGCATACATGGGCTTTATTTGCAGCCAGCTCAAATGCCATGTACATCGTAGGCGCCTGTCCCGCCGTCTCATATACATAAGCATAGCCCTTTCCGCCGGTAACCGCCATTGCCTCTTCCATATAATTTTCTTTTGTCGTATTGATCACTTCGTCTGCGCCAAGGCGTTTCGCGAGTTCCAGTCTTTCATCACTGATATCGAATACGACGACTTTTTTGGAGCCAAAGATTTTCGCCCACTGCATGGTGAACATCCCAATGGTTCCGCCGCCCAGAATCGCCACATACTGTCCGCCCTGATAGTCATTCTGGAGAAGGCCGTGCAGCGCGACTGTGGATGGCTCAAACATGGCACCCTGCTCATAGGAAACACTCTTGTCAAATACGACCGCATTCTGCTCCGGGAGCACGACGTAATCTGCATTACTTCCCTGCTGTCTGGAGCCGATGAAGCTGTAATGTTTGCAGAGGGAAAAGTTCCCGTTCTGGCAGTCATCACATTTCATACAGGGAAGAAGCGGCGCTCCGGATACTCTGTCTCCGACCTTAACCTTTGTCACGCCTTCTCCTACGGCAACCACATCGCCTGAAAACTCATGTCCCAGAACGATGGGATAGAAATGTACTCCATTGTGGAGAACTCTCGGGATATCGGAACCGCAGATTCCGGAAGCTTTTACTTTTACTTTCACTTCTCCCGGTCCTGCCTGCGGCTCCTCATACTCGAGATACTGCACATCCTCGTTTGCACATACAACTGCTGCTTTCATCTTACCTGCCTCCTGTTTTTTTCATTGTCTCTTTTAAATTATGATAAAGTTCCAGATAAATCTGATAATTCTCCCCGTAAGTCCCGGTATTCTCTTGATTTGGCTCATGCTTACGCTTTTCTTCCACTGTCAGCGCAACCGCCTCCTCAAAGCTTTCATACATCCCGACGCCTACACCGGCCAGTATTACTGCCCCTAGCGTCGTTGCCGTATCGGATGACGGTACGATAATCGGTTTCCCGGTAATATCGGATTTGATCTGTGTCCATAGAAGTGAGTTGGCCGAACCGCCCATTGCCCGCAGTACACTCACTTCTGCCCCGGCTTCTTTTGCCACATCCAGGTTGTGTTTCAGTGCGTATGCAACGCCTTCCATCGCAGACCGGATAAAGTGTGCCTTCGTCTTGCTGAAATCAAGTCCGTAAAAGACGCCTTTTGCATCCGGGTCCCATATAGGTGATCGCTCGCCGGACATATAAGGAAGGAATACTACGCCGTCACTGCCCGGGGCTACTTTTTCGGCCATCTCGTTAAATAAGGTCAGAGAGCTTTTTCCCTGTCTCTTCCCTTCTTCTCTTTCGTAATCACCAAACTGCTGCTCCAGCCACCTCATGACACCGCCGCCTCCGGTCGTGCCCCCCTGAAGGAGCCATTGTCCGGGAACGACATGGTAGCCGAGTATCAGCCTTTCATCCGCTATGTACTTGTCTGTGCAGATGCTCATCCCACCTGCCTGACCGCCCTGCTCCTGCGTCTCACCCGGATGGATCACGCCTGCTCCGAGCGTACCGCATGCCGCATCAAGTCCTCCTGCAACGACTGGTGTCCCTTCCGCGAGCCCGCTTTCCTCTGCTGCCTTTCCGGTCACGGTGCCGATCACCTCATGGCAGGGATGGATTTCCGGAAGAAGTTCTCTTGGGATTCCAAGCTTTTTGCACATCTCTTCATCCCATGTTCCGGTATGCATGTTAAAGCAGTGAAGTCCGTATCCCTGGGACATGTCCTGTGTCATCTCTCCGGTCAGCTTATAGGCAATGTAGCTGTTTGACTGGAGTATCTTATATGTATTCTGATACACCTCAGGCAGGTTCCTCTTGTACCAGATAATCTTTGCCGTCGTGTAGGATGGCTGGAGTGAATTCCCGGAAAGCCCGAATATCTCTTCTGAACCGATTGTTTCATTCAGCTCCTCACAGATATCTGCGGCCCTTGTATCCATCCAGATCGGTGTGTTCGTCAGCACATTGCCGTCTTTGTCAACCGCAATCGCCGACCAGCTCTGTCCGTCGATTCCTATACCAGCAATCTCCCCTGCTGAAATCTGACCCTTTTCCAGTACTTCCCTGACAGCAGAGCATACTGCCTGCCACCATTCCTCGGGATTCTGCTCTGCCCAGCCTGGTTTGGGGTAATACACCGGATAATCGCCATTTGCAGATGCGATCACATGCCCTTCCCTGTTAAAAACGGCGATCTTACATGCACTCGTCCCTATATCAATTCCTAATAAATATTGTTTCATTACTAACCTCCCACGCGGCTATTATACCGATTTTCCTTCCACAAAGCTTGTTTTCAGCTTCACAGCCTGATGCCCGTCAGTATCCCCAGATTCTTCCAGTCTCTTAAGCATCAGCGCCGCCACATGCCGGGCGATCTCTTCCGTAGGCTGCGTCACAATACTCAGTTTCGGGATACTTGCCTTTGCAAATTCCACGTTATCGAACCCGATGAAAGACAGCTCATCCGGTATGCGGATTCCCAATTCATTGATCTCAATGATGGCCCCCATCGTCATTTCGTAGTTCGATACAAAGATTGCCGTCATGTCCGAGTTTCTAGTGACCAGTTCTTTCATTGCCGACGCGCCGCCTTCGATGGTGTAATCCCCCCACGCCGCAAACCTCGCCTCCGGCTCTATCCCTGCTTCTTTCAATGCAAGGCAGTAGCCTCTGTACCTCTCCTGTGCTGTGTAGATATCCTTCGGGCCGGCAATCATACCGATCTTCCTGTGTCCGGCTTTCAAAAGCCTCCCGA
Organism: Faecalicatena orotica; assembly: GCF_003149245.1. Classification (GTDB taxonomy): domain Bacteria; phylum Bacillota; class Clostridia; order Lachnospirales; family Lachnospiraceae; genus Faecalicatena_A; species Faecalicatena_A orotica. Next base: position 86,868 of record NZ_QGDL01000006.1, read on the forward strand.
CCGCGTCACGCGCCGCCCCTTCATTGTCAACCAGTACACTGTCACAGTCGACTCCGTCCAGTTTTCTGTCGATCACGACCACCGGCTTACCGGCTTTCGTAAAACGGTTCAGATATTTCCCCTGACGCCCGGAGGGCATGATAATCAGTCCGTCCACTCTTCTGTGGAGCAGGAATTCTACCGCCTCTTCCTCGCGTCTCTCATCTGTACGGCAGTCGCAGATCATCGTCGCATATCCCTGGCTTCTGAGCTGGTCTTCTACTTCTGTGATGATCTCTGCACAGAAAATGTTGTTTAGCTCCGGAATGATAATTCCGATGATCTTTGTCTTGTTCGTCTTGAGCCCCCTGGCAACCTCATTTACCTCGAAGTGAAGTTCCTCTATGGCTTCCTCTATTTTGATGCGGTTCTTTTCTCTGACATTTCCCCCGTTTAAATAAGAAGAGATTGTTGCGAGTCCGAGTCCCGTCTTCTTTGCTATATCTTTGATTGTAGCTGCCATACCTATGCCTTGTGGTCGCATCCACACACTTTCATGCGTTCCATCACCAGTTTCTTTACAGCTTCCATCCCTACAGTGCCAAACTTCTTAGGATCGAAGGTGTCCGGCTTCTCTTCCAGAAGCTTCTTGCCTGCGTCTGTGTATGCAACGCGAAGTTCTGTAGCAAAATTCACCTTGCACATACCGCGCTGTACACATTCCCTGACATCCTCATCACTTAAACCTGATGCACCGTGGAGTACGAGTGGGACGGAAACAACTTTTTTGATTTCGGATACTCTCTCTTTATCAAGGACCGGTGTTCCCGCATAGAATCCATGAGCCGTGCCGATCGCGATTGCAAGAGAGGAAACCCCTGTGCGCTCTACAAATTCCTTTGCCTCTGCCGGATCTGTGTTGGTGTCTGCCTCTGCCTCGAGGTCATCCTCCTTGCCCCCGACCTTGCCAAGTTCTGCCTCTACCGGTATCCCACATGCCTTAGCTACATCCACAACCTTCCTGCTCACTGCAATGTTATCTTCGAAGCTTTCATGTGAACCATCGATCATGACAGATGTATATCCCGCCTTGATTGCCTGTACAGCCAGTTCAAAACTGCTGCCGTGGTCAAGATGAAGACATACCGGGACAGTAGCTTTCTCAGCTTCTGCTGCAACGATTCCGAAATAAGTCTCAAGTGTACCATACTTCACCGTAGACGGAGTTGTCTGAAGCATAACAGGTGCGCGCAGTTCTTCTGCTGCTGCGATCACGGCCTTCACCATCTCCATGTTCTCCACATTAAAAGCGCCTACTGCATAACCGCCCTTTTGTGCGTCCAATAACATTTGTTCTGATGTAACTAATGGCATATGTAATATCCTCCTTTTTGTCAAACCGAAACGTTTCGGTTTTTATGATTTTATAATAACTCTGCTCTCCGGAAAAGTCAATTGTTAGTTGAAGGGAATTTCATTTTTAGTAATATGTTCTATTTCTTCTTCTGTTTTTTTGTGCAATCCGTATAGAAATACCTGGCGCACCCTATGAAATAATAAAGCAGCTGACAGAGCTTCTGTTATGCTCTGCCGGCTGCTTTTTTCTTCATCCCCGGTATGTTAATCCAGATGGAAAACAGGCATCAGGTCTACAGAGACCGGACTGTTGTCTGGATTCGTTTCCATGATATCTGCCATGTAATCCCACCACTTGCGGCAGATTTCTGTATCCGCACTCTTGTCCCACTTTTCTGCATCCTCCAGTTCGATGTAGCCATAGAGTATATCCGTTTCCGTATCCAGGAAAATGGAATAATTAGATCCGCCGTACTCATGGATCATCTCCTTCATCTCCGGCCAGAGTGCATTGTGACGCTTCTCATATTCCTTCTCCATCCCCGGATATAATTTCATTTTAAAGCTTTTTCTTACCATGATCATTTTCTCCTTTCGGCCGCGGCCCCCTATAATTTTTTCTGATTTAAACATATCATCATCGCCCGCTTTTGTCCAGTTTACAGACTGGTCTGTGTTGAATAATTAATATGGCGGACCTTTAACGGCCCGCCATATTAATTATTATTTATGAGGAGTAAATTTTAGTATACGTCTTTCCATTCTCCAATGTTGTCTGGATCGAATTTGAATGGTGCGCCAAGAATAACTTCTGTTCCGCCGTCGTCAGCTTCTACTACTTCATAGTCTCCCATGTCTCCTGCTGTAAACTGGTCTCCTGCTGCGCCTGTGATTGTTCCGTCAACTAATGCGATTGATGTGTAAGCGCCAAGGCGTCCAACATCGATCGGATTCCACAGGTACATATACGGGCATGAATGTGCATCATCGTCGCCGATATATTCTGCCATCTCTGAAGGTAATCCAAGACCTGTCAGTTTTACAGAAGATTTCTCATCCTGAAGAACTTTTGCTGCTGCGTTAATACCAACTGTTGTAGGAGCACAGATCACTTTCAGGTCTGGGTATTTGGATAACAGAGCCTGTGTCTGGTCTGTAGATTTCTGTGGTTCGTCATCACCGTAAGCAACTTCTACGAGTTCCAGTTTGGAATATTTGTCGTCTTTCATGATCTCTTTCATAGAATCGATCCATGCATTCTGGTTTGCTGCCTGTGATGTAGCTGAAAGAATTGCCCACTGTCCTTCTCCGCCTGTGATGTCAAGAACTGCATCCATCAGAGCCTGGCCGATTTCAGTAACACCAGCCTGGTTTACAAATGTCTGACGGCTGTCAGCGTTTGCTTTTGAGTCGAGGCAGGATACTTTGATGCCTGCATCCATAGCTTCTTCCAGTGCTGCCTGAAGAGCATTCTCATCATTTGCTGCAATTGCGATAGAGTCAACACCCTGAGAGATCAGTGACTGAATAACAGATACCTGTGCATCAGCTGTTGCAGCTTCCGGATGCTTCACGATGCATTCTCCGCCTTCAGCTTCGATTACTTCCTGGAATCCTTCTGCTTCTTTCTCATTGTAAGGATTTCCTGCTGCCTTTGTTACGATAGCATAAGTCTTCTTTCCGGAATCGCCAGCGTCATCTTTCTGGGTATCCTCCGTCTTTGCATCTGCCTTGCTGTCTGAGCCCTCATCCTTTGAACCACAGCCAACGGCCAGAGTTCCCACCATAGCTACACATAACAGTACGCTTAAAACTTTTTTCTTCATGCTTACTTCCTCCCTTGGAATATTGTTTTATACAAAGCACGCTTCCCGGTGCCTGGTATCATAATAAAGTTGTATTATAGTTATTTTGCTGAAACCGTTTTTTTCTTCAGCTTTACTTCTCCGCCGATATTCGGCAGTAATACTGCCAGAATGAGCAGGGCACCTAATATAATCAGGATCAGCTGTGGATTCATGTTGATCTGTCCGAGACCGATTCTAAGGCAGATGATGATGAATGCTGATATAATGCCGCCCTGTAACTTTCCTTTTCCTCCGGCCGTTGAGATACCGCCGAATACTGCCATCGCAATCGCATCAAGCTCGAATCCGTTTCCGGTCGTCGTATTTGCACCGTAGAGAACAGATGTCAAAAACAGTGCTGCAAGCCCGGCCATGAATCCCATTGCCGTATAGATGATCAGCCTTATGTTCTGTACATGAATTCCTGAATAATAAGCAGCCAGTCTGTTTGAACCGATCGCGTATACACTTCTTCCAAATGTCGTCTTGCTTAAGACAAGTGTAAATATAACCGCAAATATCAGGACTACGAAAAGGATGTATGGAATCATACCCGCTTTTCCGGCGATCATGCGGAACCCGTCTGTGTTGCTTAAGGAAATAGATCCGCCGCTGCCGAGGGCGATCTCTGCGATTCCCCTGAATACAATCTGGGTTCCCAGTGTAACGATCATTGGAGGCAGTTCAGTAAATCTTGTCAGGATCATGCCGTTAATGAACCCGCATATTGTTCCTACCAGCAGCGCTGTCAGGACAACCACGATAAACGGCATATCTTTGTTGCAGACCATGCAGGTCATCGTCGCAGAAAGGCAGACGGTTGCACCTACGGAAATATCAATCTCACCGAGGATCAGGATATATGCCATCGGAAGCATCAGGAATACTTCGGTCAGATACTTCGGCATCTCTCTTAGTACATTGGCAAGCTGGTAACTCGGGGAAATGCTTGCGCAAAAAATGTTGATCAGGATAATTAACAGGACCAGCATGCCTTCCCAGCTTAAGACTGTTTTCTTCCATGATTTCTCAGGCACATTGGATATTGTTCTTCCGGATTTTCCAGCCATAATTACATCTCCCTTCCCTTCAGATTGTTTTTATCCATTACTCGCTGTGTAACGACGTTCAGGATAACAACGACTAAGATGATTACACCTTTTACAGTATTCTGGGCAATAGAGTCAATTCCTACAAGAGGAAGCGCTTTTGCGATAATTGCCAGGATCAGGGAACCTAAGAATGCCCCTACAACGCTTCCGCGCCCGCCTGTCATGCTGACGCCGCCGATTACGCAGGCAGCGATTACATCCATCTCTTTTCCATACAGCATATTTGGCTGTGCGGAGGAATAAACTGCTACTGCCAGCGCACCGCAGAGACCTGCAAGTGTTCCCATTACTGTATAGACCATCAGTTCCACATTGGAAGTATTGATACCTGAAATGGCAGCCGCCTCACGGTTACTTCCTACTGCATATACTTTTCTTCCTATTTTTGTCCATTTCATGACAATGAAGAAGATAACATAACACAGCAGCATAATCAATACTACATTGTTTATTCCCAGAACCTTGCCGAGGGCAAAATTCTTGAATTCTCCCAGATTCTCGGCACTTGCCCACTGGCTGTTCCCAATCAGGTAGGCGAGCCCCCGGTATATGTACATAAATCCCATCGTTGCGATGATCGGCAGTACTTTTCCTTTTGCTATAACAAGCCCCACAACCAGTCCGCACAGTGCTCCGAGCCCGATCGCAATCAGGAAGAGCAGGAATGCATTTTCCACGATGTTATATTTCAAAAGCATTCCGACCGTCATTCCTGAGAAAGCAAGTGTTGAAGCAATTGAAATGTCAATTCCGCCGAGCAGCAGTACACCGAGCATTCCAAGTGTCATAATCATGATGACTGCATTATTTTTAAGCATATCTGTAATCGACTTTAATGTCATGAATGAAGGACTCCTGAATGAAATGACCACGCAGAGGATAATCAAAACAATCAGCAGACTTGCTTCACGGGAGCCGGTAATTTTTTTCCAGATAGATTTATTGTCTTTCATCTTTCCCATTCCCTCCTCTATTTTGATTTTTCCATCGCAAGCTCAAGAATTCCTTCCTGAGTTGCTTCATTACGGTTCAGTTCACCAGTTACTTTTCCGCCGCACATCACTACGATTCTGTCACTCATTCCCAGGATTTCCGGCATCTCGGAGGATATCAGTATAATCGCATATCCCTGCTTCGCCAGATCTCCCATGATCTGATAGATCTCAGCCTTTGCGCCGACATCGACACCCTTCGTAGGTTCATCCATGATGACAACCTTCATTTCCTGGCCGAGTGCCTTGGCTACGACTACCTTCTGCTGGTTACCGCCTGAAAGGGAGGTTGCAGGATCAAAGATCGTAACCGCCTTTGTATCTACATCTTCCAGAAGTTTCTTTGCTATCTCGCGTTCTTTCTTCTCGTCATTAAATCCATGTTTTGCATGCTTGCCCATCGTCGGAAGCATTACGTTTCTTCCCAGTCCCCATGTCATGATCAGACCTTCCTTCTGGCGGTCCTCAGGGAGAAGGATAATTCCCTTTTTCATGGCATCTGACGGCTGTTTGATATGTGTTTCCTTTCCTTCCAGAAAGACTTTTCCATCATCCGGCCTTGTAATCCCACAGACACTTTCCACGACTTCGGTACGTCCCGCACCTACCAGTCCTGTCAGTCCCACAATCTCGCCTGCATGGACATTGAAGGATACGTTCTTGAAATAACCAAGTCTTGTAAGTCCTTCCACCCTCAGCACTTCCGGCCCGATCTGGACCTCCGGTTTCGGGAACAGGTCCTTGATCTCACGGCCAACCATTGCCTTGATCAGGTCTGCATTCGTGATTCCGTTTACATCGTATGTACCGATATATTGTGAATCCCTAAATACCGTAACTGTACTTGCCAGCCTGTACATATCCTCGAAACGGTGTGAAATGAAAATAACAGATACACCGTCTTCTTTCAGCTTATCAACAATTCTATAAAGCTCCTCTGACTCATTCTTTGTCAGCGCCGCAGTAGGTTCATCCAGAATGATGATTCTCGCATGTGTGGAGAGTGCCTTCGCAATCTCAACCATCTGCTGCTGTGCCACGCTTAAGGCTCCCATTTCATCCGTCGGCTTAAAATCCGCATTCAGCTGTTTCAGAAGGTTTGCCGCCTCCTCGTTCATGCGTTTCCACTGAATGATACCTTTCTTAATGATCTCATGGCCCATAAAGATATTCTCGGCCACCGTCAGGTCCGGATAAGATGTCGGATGCTGGTAAACCGCGGCAATCCCTGCCGCCTGTGCATCCCTTGGACCCTTGAAGTCTACCTTCTTGCCGTCCAGGAACATCTCGCCTTCTTCTGCTTTATGTACACCGGTTATTACTTTGATAAATGTGGACTTACCAGCTCCGTTTTCGCCCATCAGTGCATGGACTTCCCCTTTTTTAAGCTGGAAATGCACATTGTCCAATGCTTTTACACCAGGAAAAATCTTCGTAATACCTTTTAATTCCAAAACGTATTCAGACACCGTGTTTCCCTCCTTCGCTCATCAAACCAAGCTTACTAACATTGATGTTTCCTTGTTGAAATAAGTGTATCATCTGTAAAATTTTTCTAAAACAGCAAAATTTTTCGATTGTGGGTAATTTATTTTTGTCTTCCTGTCTCAGGTTTTTTTATGTGGATTTTGACGGATTAGTTTGTTAGAATGAAAACATACGGTATCATACCCATTTCACAAAGGAGGACTTTGTATAATGAAGCTACTGATCGTCGATGATGAGGAACTGACGCGGGAAGGCCTGATCGCTTCCCTTGACTGGGAATCCCTTGGGGTCGAACAGATTTTCCAGGCGGATGACGGCATCAACGCCCTGGCAATTGCCCGCCTGCAGAAACCGGACATCATACTGAGCGATGTGCGTATGCCGCGCATGGACGGCATTCAGATGGTAGAACGTCTCGAATCAATTCTGCCCGATACAAGCGTGATCTTCATGAGCGGTTACTCTGATAAGGAATATTTAAAAGCCGCTATTAAGCTGAAGGCTGTTAATTATGTTGAAAAGCCTCTAAATCCTCTGGAGATCAAAGAGGCTGTACTCGAAGCGGCCCAGAGGCATGAGAAGAACCTCCGCACACGTCAGAGTGAAAACCTGTATTCTCTGGAAAAGGCTTCCCAGCTCGCACTGCTTCTGACGAAGCCCTATAAAGAAAATGAGGAAGAGATCACAGACCTTGCCGATGAACTTTCCCTCAGGCTGATGCCCGGGAGCAGCTTCACTACATACATCGTAAAGTTAAAGACAAATGATCCCGACAGCACCCTGCTCCATGACATACGCAGTGATTTTACAGATTATCTGACCCATTACCATCTTCAGGTATTCTACATCCAGATTCATGCTGTTTACCACGTTTTCCATATAATGGGGAACAATCTGCCGTCCCCTGTTGCATTGTCGGCTGTGGAGAGTTACCTGAAGGACCAGTTCTCACAATTAGGAGACTTTTTCATCGGCCGCGGGGATACAGTCACAGGAATCAGTAAGACATACCATTCCTACACCAATGCGGTTGTTATGCTCCAAAGCAGTTTTTTCTTCTGTCCGGGCACACTCTTATCATCCGACAGCATGGAAAAATCTGCACCGGCCCCGTCGGCCTTCGAATTGACGGAAAGTGCCGTTCCATCTTTTAAGGAGGCGCTGCTGAATAAGGATCAGGATACCTGCACACAGCTGCTTAACAGCCTCTATGAGTGCTATTTTGAGAACCGGATTTTTCTGCCCAACCAGGTAAAGGATATTTATTATAAGTTGTTTATATGTATCAATGACAGCCGTCAGGTGTTGAAGCTCAACTATGATTTAGCGGACGGCAATACCGAGGAAAGCATTATAGAACATTTGGAAAAATGCTTCACGTATCAGGAACTCCACCAGATGCTTGTCTCTAAGACAGAATTATTTTTCCAGAATATTCATTCCTATGTACCGGAGGATTCCACGATCTTCATGATTAAGGACTATATTAGCAAGAATTATGCCAACGATGCGCTCTCTATCAAGGAAATCAGCGACCATGTATTTCTTTCCGCTTCCTATGTCTGTACCTATTTCAAGAGCCAGACCGGACAAACGCTGAACCAGTACCTGACAGAGTACCGGATGGAGAAGGCCATGCAGCTCCTCGCTGACGCCCGTTACCAGATCACGGATATTTCCTCGAAAGTAGGCTACAGCAATGGGAATTATTTCAGCAAGAGTTTCAAGAAATTTACGGGGCTTACCCCGTCAAAATACAGAGAGAAGATGTTAGGATGAGATTAATCGCCCGGAAAATGAGCAGCATATATAAAAGTCTGAAGCTCCAGACCAAGTTTACGATTACACACCTTGTGATCGCTACCATCCCTATGATTGTACTGGCAATATTTTTTTACACAAAACTGTATGATATGATCATAGCCGATACAATCCGCACAGAGCAGGATGCCGCCACGCAGACTGCCCCTATGATTGAAGAGAGTGTCACAGAGATTCTGAATGCACTGGATAAGATTAAAAATGAAGATTTTTACCATCAGGTCGTAAGCGCGCACCGTACGGAGAGCCTGAATGAACTTGCCTCCTCGGATGCAGCCGATGCCTTCCTGGATACACTCGATGAGACTATCGACCTGGACCTGATTACTGATGTGAAATTATATATCGATATACCAAGGACAGATCCCGTTTTCTCAAACTACCCGGTCTGTAAAACAGTCCTCCCCATTAATCAGGCATGGGGGACGTACTGGTACGGGATCTTCAACGGAAGTCCCTCGCTCCATGCACTGTTCTGCCCTTCCTTCTATCTTGGCTCTTACGAGATCAAGCATAACGGGGACATGGCATACATTGCAAAATCAACGATTATTTATGAGGGTGAAAGGACCCCCTGTTATCTTGCCATTTATTTTTCACAGAAGCACTTCGATACAATGCTTAAGGATAATCTTTCTTCCAGCAGCAATGTGGCATATATCATCAACGGGAGAGACAGCCTCGTTGCCACCTCGGATCAGGCGCTCTCCGGGACTTATCACTTCAGTTACGATGAGGTACAGGAACACTTTATGTCCTCTAACAACTTTATCCTGAAACGTGTTCTGGATGAAGACGTATACGCCGGTTTCTATAGTATACGGAATACGGACTGGTACATGGTTGTCGCCATGCCGTCCCAGCCCATGATGAAGAAAAGTATCAATATAATGGCAGGCTTTATCCTTGTTTATGTGGCATGTATCCTAATTGCTTTCCTGATTGCGACGCTGCTCTCCCATTCCATCACTAACCGGCTTTCTGTCGTAATCAACCAGATGTCTAAAGCCCGGATCGGACCGCCTGTGGCCCTGCCTGCCGCGGACACGCATGATGAGATCGGGGACCTGATATCTACCTATAATTACATGACACGGGTCATCAACCAGCTGATGGAGGATCAGGCAAAAGCGGCGGAGGATCTCCGTATCGCAGAATTCCACTCCCTGCAGTCACAGATCAATCCACACTTCCTGTACAACACAATGGATATGATCAACTGGCTCTCTCAACAGGGGCGGTCCGCTGATGTCACATCTGCAATACAAAAGCTGTCACGTTTCTATAAGCTGACACTGAGCCGCAAAAAGAGCCTGAGCACAATAAACGATGAGATTGAACATGTATCTATCTATGTACAACTACAAAATATGCGTTTTCATGATACGATTGACCTCCTGATCGATATACCGGATAATCTTCTGGATTATTCCATACCAAAACTGACCTTCCAGCCTGTTATAGAAAACTGTATTCTCCACGGGATACTGGAAAAAGAGTCGAAACAGGGGACCATCGTTCTGACAGGGTGGCTTGATGAGGATGATATCGTAATTCTGATATCCGACGACGGAATTGGCATGCCGGAAGAAAAGCTGGAGAATATTTTAACAGGAAACGGTTCATCCGGCGGCAAGGGCTCCAACATCGCCGTATATAACACGCACCGTCGCCTACAGTTAATGTACGGGCCGGAATATGGCCTGAAGTACTCCAGCACCTACGGTGCAGGCACTGATGTCGAGATCCGCATCCCGGCGCGCTATCCCGAAGATGGACTGATCGATGCTTCGCCGGACGGTACAGCCGAAGACCCCCTGAAGGAAAGCCACTTTATCCAGGCACTGACGCTGCTCACGAGGCCGGAAATCAATATTTATGAGATTGCAAAAGAATGCGGGTATGACAATCCGCAGCTGTTTTTTACGGAATTCAGAGAACGGTTCGGGTGCTCGCCTGAGGAATACCGCAGGCAGGTGCTGTAATATATTCTGAAAAACTGCCGCAGGAAGCTTAACGTATAACAGGCTTCCTGCGGCAGTTTTTCCTGTGACTTATTTATCTAGTACCACCGCTGGTATTTCCAGCAGCTCTGCAACTTTCTCATAGAGTGATCCATTATGCCCCACACTCATGGCAAAATGATGCGTAGGTGCCTCTGCAAACCACTCATCCATGAAAGAATCCGGATCTTTTTTGAACTTTACAGGCGTCTGGGTATTGCCGATCGTCATGATCGTACCGTCTGTCGACTCCGCTTCCGTGACGATGAATTTGAGTTTTCCGTCGATTGTCTGTGTACAGCCGAGGTTTGTAATATCCCCCGCTCTTACCTTTGCCTCTACAGATACCCCGGTCCCCTGTTTCCCATGATATAACCCCATGCCTCTCAGGATTGGCTTTCCTTTTGCAATCTCCAAATGAAACGGGCCGTCGTGTCCGAGGAGGATTGTGCCGTCCTCATAATCCACGGTCACAATTTCACAGAAACTGCCGCCCTTTCCAAGGATATCACAGATTTTCATGGCGAGACATGTCTTCAGGTCGCCTTCCCCGGCACATGGAATCCCTTCTGCGGTGAGAAGCGAATGACCAACTATAAAGCCGCCCTGCATGTCTTCATAATGATTGCCCGGAGCGCCGTGATAATAATATGTCAGTGCATCCAGATCAAACTCTTCCACCATTTTCTCCTGCGCAGCCGCTATCTTAGCAGACCAGTTCATCTGTTCTTCTGTCGGCTTCTGTGCCAGCGGGTCTGCCGCGGCATCCTCGCTGATGGTAAAGAACTCCTCAATCTCTTTTCTTTTTTCTTCCGTCTCTTCCTCTGTCACGCTCTGAAGCATCCTGTCCAGATCACACATCTCCAACACTTCAACATGTGCACCTGTCTGGGCCTGAAACATGGTAAAATCACTGTACATATCCAGCATGCCGCTGTATGTATTGCCAAGGAACCCAAATCTTGCCCCCTCCAGATTGCGTTTTACCTTCGCTGCAAGCACCCACTCCTCAATCTTCTTCCATGCACGCTTCGCCTCGGGACGACGGGCTGTTACTTCGTCCGTCATGGAAATAACCGGTGTGTAGTCCAGACCAAGCAGTCCGTTCACAACATGGTACTTGATTCCCGCACGGTTAAAAGCATTGGATACCTCCGGGACCGGACATGCACCACAGTGTGCAAGCCATTCCCCGGTCGTCGTTTTTTCATAATTTATTCTGGCCGCAGGCTGCAGGTTCAGTACGACAGCCGGTGCCTTACAGATCTGGTGGACCGGCAGGATCGATGCGCTTGTCACATAGGTTGCCGAATGGATAAAAATCAAATCAACATTTTTCTCATTAAAGTAGCAGCCAGCCTTCTGTCCCTCCTGCTCACAGTCAACAAGGCCATAATAGTATACTTCCGCCCCGAAATCTTCTATACTTCTTACAATAAATTCCCCATACTCAATCAGCCGTTCGCGCAAACCGGGAAATTGTCCCCAGTAATGCTTCAGCCCCATAGAGTAAATACCTATCCGTGGTTTCTTTACTTCTTTTCTTGTCATCATTATATCTCCTCCTGACCGTTCTTTTATTTTTGTTTACAAACACATTATAATCCTGTAAAATTGGAATTACATCCAAGCAAATTGCCCAAAAATAACAGAATGTTGTGGTGATACTATGAAGACAAAAACAGAACTTTTAGAGCGCGGTTCCCATACATGGAGTGAAGACTCCGTCCGGCTGATCCTAACTCCCGGTACAACCGCCAAAACAACGTATTTTTATACACAGGAGATTGGTTATTTCAAGACCTGCCACCCATACTTTTCAGAACGTCAGAATCTGGACTCGTTCCTTATCGTATATACCGTTTCCGGCAAAGGGTTTCTGGAATATGAAGGAAATACATACACGCTGAAAAAGGGGCAGTGCTTCTACATTAACTGCGAGGAGCACCACATGTACTGGACCGGTGAGGACGAGGACTGGGAGATCCTCTGGATTCATTTTAACGGAAACAGTGCTCTCGGGTATTATAAAGAATTTACAAGAAATGGGTTCAGGATACTGGACTTAAGGGATGACTCCCTTATAGACCGCACTCTCCGGCAAATGATCTCTCTGCACAAAAAGAAAAACCTGACTACGGAGATTGTAACTTCTAATTTAATCAACGGGATTCTTACGGAATTACTTGTTCTGACCGCAACCAACAATGCAGACACATTCCTCATCCCTGATTATATAAAAGAAATCGCAAGGGAGATTGATAAGAATTTCAAAACGGACCTGTCGCTGAAATATTTTGAGGAGATGACACACAGAAGCCGCTATCATATCCTGAAGGAATTTAAAAAATATATCGGAGTTACGATTAACGAATACCTGATTACTGCCAGAATCACCTATGCAAAAGAGCTTCTGAAATATTCAGAGCTTCCGGTCGGTGAAATCGCCTTTGAGTGCGGAATGAATAATGTGACGCATTTTATCAATCTTTTTAAGGCGAGGGAAGGACAGACGCCTCTCGTTTACCGGAAAGCCTGGAGAAGTTAAAACGCGGGTCCGTAAAATCTCAGACGGACCCGCATTTTTTGTATACAGGGAGGGAGCCCTGTTACAAACGTATTAAGTTTATTCTATATGTTGGCTTTTACCAGAGATCCTTATAAATCTGGACAATATCCGCTTTTCTCGGAACACGCGGATTCGTCGGCGTACATGCATCAGCCAGTGCTGCATCAGCCATACGGTCAATTGCGTTGAAATAATCTTCCTTCTCGATTTTCCCCATCTGTGAAATTGACAGCGGGATGTCCATCTCTTTGAGCATAAACTGTACCCAGTTGACAAGTGAACGGACAGTCATGATCTTATTGTAGCTGCTCAGTCCCAGCAGCTGTGCCACTGTTGAATACCGCTTTACAGCCGGCAGGTACTCTGTACGGCTCTTGCTGTGTTTGTTGATATCACTGTTAAACTCAATGATATGCGGCAGCAGCATTGCATTTGCACGTCCGTGGGGGATATGGAATGTTGCCCCGAGCTGGTGTGCCATGCTGTGGTTAATTCCCAATGATGCGGAATTGAACGCAAGACCTGCCAGACAGGAAGCGGAATGCATCTTCTGTCTCGCATGGGTATCGTTGCCGTCAAGATATGCACGAAGCAGGAAAACTCCGCATATCTCGATCGCCTTCTCTGCCAGTGCTGTAGAAAAGTCATTCCGGTTCGTACTTACGCACGCCTCCAGGGCATGTGTAAACACATCCATACCGGTATCCGCCGTAACTGACGGCGGCACACTTTTCACGAGTTCTGCATCCAGAATCGCTTCATCCGGAGTAAGCTCTCTGGATACAAGCGGATATTTCATCTGTTCGGCCGGGTCAGAGACAACTGCAAAAGAAGTAACCTCTGATCCGGTACCGCTTGTTGTCGGTATCGCAATGAGGCCAACCTCCCCGTAATTATCTACACGGAGTGCAAACTCACGGATTGATTTGGAGGAGTCAATAGAGGAACCGCCTCCAACAGCGATAATTGCCTCCGGCCTGTACTCCAGCATCTTCTTTACGCCTTCACTGATCTTGTCGATCGGTGCATCCGGCACTACCTCTTTGAAGATATCAAACTGGATATCTGCCTTCTTAAGAGGATCTAAGATCAGATTCAGACTACTGCTCTGTGCCATGAACGGGTCCGTAATAATCAGTACTTTTCTGTATGGAATCTCAGTCAGGCGATCCAGTGCCTGGTCGCCAAAGTATATTTTAGTCTTTATATCAAAACTCTTCATAGTGCCCTTCCTCTACTTCGGATAGATGCACTCTATCCCTAACTCTTTGAATGCCTGAAGCCATTTGGCCGCCGGCTTTTCATCAGTAACAACGGTGGTTACATCTTCCAGCATACCAACTGCTGTAAACGCCGTTTTGTCAAACTTACTTGAATCCACTGCAAGGATCTTCTCCTTGGCGGCATCCAGCATCGTTTTCTTATTATTCGCTAAAAGCTCATCAGAATCTGTAAGACCGGATGCAAGGTCGAAACCTTTGCAGGATATAACAGCTCTGTCAACATGATAGGAACGAAGCATTTTATCTGTCTGGGGACCTACGAGGGCAAAAGACCCCTCCCTGGAAACACCGCCTGTTGACAGCACACTCCAGTCCGGCACATCAAACAGTTCGATGATAATCTCTACTGAATTAGTTATCAGTGTCAAATTCCGTTTTCCTTTCAATGCCTTGGCAACATACACTGCTGTGGAGCTGGCATCCAGCATGATACTCTCCCCATCTTTTATCCTGGAGCTTATCAGCTCTGCTATACGCTGTTTGCCTATCACATTGTGATTCTTCCTGATGTTAAACGGTAAATCAATATTTACATTTTCATTGATGACGGCCCCGCCGTAACTCTTTATCGCATACCCGTCATTTACCAGTTTCTCCAGATCTCTTCGGATCGTCTCCTCAGAAACATCATAAATCTGGCTTAATTCACTTACCACTACACGCCGATCAGCCTGTAGTTTCTCTAATATTTCATTCCGTCTTTCTATTGCAAGCATAGCACTGCCTCCCGCCCAGACTTTCACCGTAAATTACAAAATTACTTCGCGAATCTTAGCATCCGGATGTGCAATTACAGAGGAGTCAAGATACATTCCTTCATCTGCAACTGCAGCCTTCGCCCTTTCTATAGCCGCTTCTACCGCTGCCACATCACCTGTCAGCATCAGGTATGATTTACCACACATACCTCTTGCAATACGGAGTTCGATCAGATCTACGATTGCAGTCTTGGCTGCTTCATCTGCCGCAACGATAATGGAAGTCGCATCATATGTCTCCATAATACCAAGTGCAGATACCTCTTCGATGTTCGTAGCTCCATAAATCGCCGGAAAAATAGATTTGTGCGGATTGCCGAGTACGAAACTGTTAATCAGGTGTTTTCCATGCAGTGTCTTCGATGTCTCAATGGCTGCATTCACGGCGCTTAAATCTCCTGAAATAATAACAATATATTTACCCGGACATACTGTCTGAGCCTCTATGATGCTTACTTCAGAAGTCTTTACCATAGCATCCGCTGCTACTACACCCGATGAAACAGTCTTATATTCTACCATTCCAATTGCCTTACTCATTGCCTGCACGTCCCTCCTGAGTTTCTATGATTATATATTTCTCATTCACATCGCTTACGATACCATCAATGCTCGCATGGATTCCCACGCTTAAGCCTTTGGCAGGTTCAGCGATCAAATGTCCTCTTGCCACCTTGTCGCCGCGTTTTACAACTGCAGATGCAGGTGCCCCGATATGCTGGCTCAGGAGTATTTTGACTTTTCTAACCGGAACCGCAAACTCGTCAAGAGGAGCCTCCCGGTCATACTTCGTCAGATCAAGCCTGGCCATCAGCCGTTCCATAGGAACTTTACGGTACTCTCTTTCCTCTCCCACCGGCTTTGGCACAACACCCTGCGGCGGTTTGATTCCATTGGCACGTAAACCTGCTTTGTATTCCGCCATTAATGATCTCGGTGACAATCCCTGCATGCAGGAATACATCTCGCACAGACCACAGGAAGAACAAAACATGGTATTGATAAATATGTTTGGTTCCTGTAAATCTTTACAGGTAGCCGCTCGCATAAATAAATGCGGCTCTATCGGATGTCCGAGACGATTTCTCGGGCACAGGTCCGTACACATCGTACATTGGCAGCAGCATGCTGCCGCACGCTTTAAGTCAATGGATGACTTCCGTCTCTTCTTCTGGATAATCAGGTGGTCCTCAGGCAGCACGAGGACGGCATTTGTCGTCTTCGTAACCGGCTGCGACCCGCTTCCGATGAATCCCATCATCGGGCCCCCGATAAAATAAACAGGGTCTTTTGTTGTCACACCTCCGGCGAGTCTTACAACTTCCTCGATTGTCGTTCCGATCGGAACACGCACCGTTACCGGATTCTCTACTTCCGCCACAACAGAAACAAGTTTATCAACAACCGGAGTCTCCTGATTCAGAGCCCTGTAAACATTATATACAGTCTCAACATTGAACACGGCCACTCCGCTTTCTATCGGAAGTCCTCCGGGCCTTACAACCTTGCCCGTCACTTCATAAATCAGTACGACTTCATCGCCGGCCGGATACACTTCATTGAGCAGTCCCAGTCTGACCTCCGGATAGTCTCCGATTACCTCATTCAGCGCTTCAATCGTCTTTTTATAAGCCTTTTTTATACCAATAACTACTTCTTTTGCACCTACAGCCTGCCCCATCATATGGAAGGTCTCAACGATTTCCTGTGCATATTTTTCAAGTAATTGTCTATGTAATCTTAAGAGTGGTTCACATTCTGCACAGTTCAGGATGATTGTCTCAGCACGTTCATCTAACTTTGCATAAGTAGGAAAGCCCGCACCACCTGCACCAACAATACCGTTCTGCTGCAATATGCTGCTTAATTCTTTCATTTCCATCATTTCACTACTCCAGTCCTGTTCCATCGTCAATAATTCCAACAATCGCTGCATCAACAGGTGCCTCCGGCATTCCGGAACCGATTCTCGCAGCACTTCCCTGTGCCACTAATACATAGTCACCTATACCAGCACCAATCTTATCAATCGCAATGAGTTGTTTTGCACCGGTCTGCATATGTTCCAAAACATCCACAATCATAAACTTATTGCCGACCAGATTTTCACATTTGCGTGTCGAGACAACACTTCCTTTAACTTTACCTATCAGCATAACATCCTCCTCATGCGACTTTACATTTCTTTTTTTATACACTGACACATTGGCAGGAAAAATGCCAATGTGTCAGTGTACTGCTTTTATTCCATTCTTATTTAATGATTCTGACTGTATCACCTGTCGCAATCTTAGCTGCATTCGCTTCATCAGTATCGATATGCATCTCGAGGGTAAAGCTGTCATCCACACGGATCTGCACATGATTGAAAACAGTTCCTCTTTCGTTATCTGCCTTTACAGACACAACGTCACCGTCATGTACTCCGGCAGCAGCCGCATCTTTGGGCGGCATATGGATATGCCTCTTGGCAATGATGCACCCTTCATCCAGATAGATTGCGCCTTTCGGCCCAACTACTGCAATTGCTGCTGAACCTGCAACATTACCGGATTCTCTGATCGGCGCCTTAACACCAAGGCGGATCGCATCAGTTGCTGAAACCTCTACCTGTGATTTGCTTCTTACAGGTCCTAAAATTCTGACATTCTCTATTGCTCTAAGCTTCAGGCCCACAATAGTAACCAGTTCGTTGGATGCGAACTGTCCGCCCATCAGCTCTTTTTTCTTTGTTAACTGATATCCCGGACCAAACAGAGCTTCTACATGCTCCTGTGTCAGATGGATATGTCTTGCAGACACACCAATCGGCACCATGTATCCGTTATCTTCAGAAGCCTTTTGTTTCTCGACAGCTTCCAGTACCATTTTGGTAATCAATGCTACATTACTATTGTCCATATCAATTCTCCTCACTTGCATGCATGAAACGAATTCCTTCTTTTAAGAGTCCTGCTTTTTCATGCATACTGTGGTATTTACAGGCCTTACAGCCTGCCAATGACAAACTGTAAGGCCCTGTAACTGCCAAAACGAATTATTTGATTGCTGGAAGAATCTTCTCTACATCTGTGTGCGGTCTTGGGATTACGTGTGTTGCTACTAATTCTCCGAGTCTGCCTGCTGCTTCTGCACCAGATTCAACTGCAGATTTAACTGCTCCAACGTCTCCGCGAACCATTACTGTTACAAGACCGGAACCGATCTTCTCTGTTCCAACTAAAACAACATTAGCTGCTTTGAGCATTGTATCTGCTGCTTCGATTGATGCTACTAAACCTCTTGTTTCAACCATTCCTAATGCTTCCTGTGACATTCTTTTTTCCTCCTTTAATTGAATCTTTTCTTCTACTTGTTCCGCCTGCTGCGCCGTCTGTTTCACTCTCTGGAGCGTTTTAGCCGGTGCCTTAGCTGTAGTCGTTTTTTTGGTGGATGCAGCTTTAGCAGTGCCGGTTGTCTTCTTTGCCGTACTTCTCGCAGTTCCGGCTGACTTAGCAGTGCTCTTTCGTGCTGCCCCTGCTGGTTTCTGGGAACCTTCAGCGTTTTCTGCGCCTGTCGGTTTATTCTCTTCTGCCATCTGACTGCCTCCTAACTTACCCTGTTCGCGCTGTTATTGATAAGCTTTAATATCTCCTCGTGAGGACTTGCAATCACTACATGCGCTACAGGCTTTTTAATTCCGTTTGCTGCGGCAGTTTCAATGGCCCCGGTTACAGCAGATACGTCTCCGCGGATGATGATTGTTACAAGTCTTCCACCTAACTTTTTCTCCCAGGTAACGAGCTGTACATCTGCTGTCTTGCACATAATGTCAATGGCAACAACTGCTCCCGTCACACTTGGAACTTCAAAAAATCCATACGCCTGTCCCATGAGACTGCTCCTTTACTTCTTCGATCCATTCCCGTTTGTTTCCGGAAATATGTGCTCTTCGCAGTTCCTATACTGTAGGAAGGATTTTCTCAACATCATTGTGCGGTCTTGGGATTACGTGTGTTGCTACTAATTCGCCAAGTCTTCCTGCTGCGTCAGCTCCTGTTTCAACTGCTGCCTTAACAGCTCCAACATCTCCGCGTACCATAACTGTTACAAGTCCTGATCCGATCTTCTCTGTTCCTACTAATGTTACCTCAGCTGCTTTTGTCATTGCGTCTGCTGCTTCGATTGCTGCTGTAAGTCCTCTTGTTTCTACCATTCCTAATGCCTGCTGTGCCATTTTATATTTCCTCCTAAACTTCTTCTATATAGATTTTATTGGGTTTCCCTTTATCTAAACCGCTTAGTTTCAGCATCTTCTCTGTATCCTCTGTCGGTCTTGCAATTTCATATTCGTTCACAACTCCAGCAAGCTGTTCTGCCCTTGCTCTCGCTGCTTCCAATGCGGCCTGCACATCGGATACACTTCCACGAAACTTAACCATGACAATCAGTGGAACAGGTAATTCATCCGCATTCGCCGGTTTATTCTTATCAAAGGTTTCGAGCGTTACATTGCCTGCCTTACAACCGGCATCTGCCGCCGCATAAGCTGTTGCCAGCCCGAATACCTCTAACATGCCTACTGCTTCTCCCATATTAATTCTCCTTCTTGGGACAATTGCTATTTATTCACAATAGCAATCTTCAGACCTTCCATCTTCAGGTTTGTCTGATGAGCTTCGTTAATCTGATCCAGTGGGAACTCATGTGTAATGAGGTCATCCATCGGAAGGCCGATTCCTTTTGCTCTCTTTAAGAAATCAAATGTTGTAGCGTAATCCCTTAAAGTATATACCCATGAACCAACCAGTGTGATTTCTTTAGAGCACAGGTCAAAGTGCGGGTTGATTGTTGCATCTCCCCCGTTGATGAAGAATCCTAATTCGCAAAGTCCGCCGCCGTTTCTGATGAACTTATAGATATTAGCATGTGCAGCCGGTGAACCTGTACACTGGAATGCAAAGTCTGCCGGATGTCCGTCAAATGCAGCCTTCACACCATCTGCCAGAGCTTCGATGCCCTTGAAATCCTTGAAGTTTACAGATCTCTCTGCGCCCATTCTCTTAGCAAAATCAAGTCTCTTCTGCTCGCCGTCAACTGCTACGATATTCTCGATCCCCATTGTACGCAGTACTGCGATACAGATCAGACCGATCGGTCCGCATCCCTGTACAACTACTCTGCTGTTAAATCTTAAGATTCCTGTTGTCTTTGCCCTCTCCACTGCGTGGATCAGAACTGCACAAGGCTCGATCAGGATTCTGGATTTCAGGTCAAGGTCGCTAACGTTGAATACGGTTGAGCCTTCACGGATCAGTATGTAATCTGAGAACCATCCGTTCAGATGAATGTCATCATCCGGAAGAAGTCCATATACATCAGCTCCGCCTACGTTCTGTTTGTTCAGGTCATACATTGTGATATCCGGATCATCTTTGAAGATCATACAGGTAACAACCTTATCTCCGACCTTCAGTTCTTTCCCGGCGCTGTCAGCCTTTACATTCTTACCCATCTTAACGATCTCTCCGGTTCCTTCGTGTCCAAGTACAACCGGAATCAGGCTGAACGGGTCTCTCTTGAATTCGTGGGCGTCAGTACCACATACGCCGCATCCTTCTACCTTAACAAGAATGTCTCCGTCACCGACTTCCGGGATCGGATATTCCTTGATGTCATAGTGCTCTAAAGCTGTCAGCATAGCTACGCGGGCAGTTTTTGGTATTGCACCTGCCGGTGCTGTTGTATTTGCAGCAGGAGCAGCTTTTTTGTCCAGCATACTTTCCAGTACCTGTTTTACAACTGCTTCTACATTTGCAGAATTCATTTCCATTTTATTTCCTCCTGTATTAGACAATCACCTTATTTTAACGTATGCACAGACTGTCTGTCATTACGCAGCGTCTTCTTTTTGTGAATGAACTTGCACTCGTAAGGCCTTCACCGGTTCTGCTGGCAATTGTGAATGTGCAGAAGCCTTCGCCCCCAAATCCGATTGCCGCATAGGACGGTCCGTTCTTTACAAGAATTGCTGTGTCAATCGCCTTTGCATACTTTGTGATGTTGTCAATGTTCTTTGAATGGATATGCGCAGAGTGTCTGTTGCCGTGCTCAAGCCATACAGACTGTTCAACAGCATCGTCAAAATCTTTCGCTCTCACAACACCCAGAATCGGCATCATCAGTTCTGTAGCAATCAGTGGGTGTTCCTTCGGACCTTCAAATGTAATACATCTGATGTTGTCCGGAACTGTTACACCGATCATACCAAGGAGTGTCTTTGCATCTCTTCCTACACATTTTCTGTTCAGTCTGCCGTCTTTCATAACAACTGCAGTGAGTGCATCCTGTTCTTCTTTGGAAGCCAGATAGCATCCCTGCTCAGATACCATGTAGTGCATCAGTTCATCTGCGATAGAATCTACAGCAACAATCTCCTTCTCAGCGATACATGGAAGGTTGTTATCAAATGTACAGCCATTCACGATGTCTTCTGCTGCCTTGCGGATATCTGCTGTCTCGTCTACAAGTGCCGGAGGATTTCCTGCCCCTGCGCCGATTCCTCTTTTACCTGATGAAAGAACCGCTGTTACAACTCCCGGTCCTCCTGTTGCAGCAATCAGGTGTATATCCTTGTGTTTCATCATGATATTGCTGGAATCCAGCGTCGGTTTCTGAACGGTGCAGGCGATGTTGTCAGGTCCGCCTGCTTCGATAGAAGCCTCGTTAATCATGTTGATTGCATAGATAGAAGTCTTGATTGCTCCCGGATGCGGATTAAATACGACTGTATTGCCTCCGGCTAACATACCGATTGTATTGCAAAGAACAGTCTCACTCGGGTTCGTACATGGTGTAATTGCTCCGATTACGCCAAACGGTCCCATTTCAATGAGAGTCAGTCCTCTGTCCCCTGACCATGCAGTTGTTGTGATATCTTCCGTTCCCGGTGTCTTCTCAGCAACTAACTGGTGCTTCAGGATTTTATGTCCGACATTTCCCATGCCAGTCTCCTCAACACCCATGCGTGCAAGAATCTCAGCATTCTCTACTGTCTTCTTCCTAATATTTGAAATTATCTTCTCTCTGCCGTCCATAGACATCTTGCCGACAATCTTCTGTGCTTTTTTAGCCGCTTCAATTGCCTCGTTCATGTCAGCAAATACGCCGTGGCTTCCTGTTACATCAGAAGCGATCTGCATCTTTGCCATAACTTCCTGAACAATGTCCTGGACCATCTGTTCATTTACAGACACGCTAATACCTCCTTATTTCTTCCTGCATTAGACTTCATACATCTGGCTGAAAACCTCTTTGCCATAAGCCGCAATTGCGGTATCCTGTTCGGCTGTACCGCCGCTCACGCCTAATGCTCCGATTATTTTCCCGCCCGCTTCCAACGGTTCTCCGCCTCCGAATATTACGATCTTACCTTCATTCGTAAACTGGATGCCGTATAAAGGCTGTCCCGGCTGGCTTAAGTGGCTAAGCTCTTCCGTCGACATCTTGAGGCTTGCTGAAGTAAATGTCTTATTAATTGCAATATCAAAACTTGCTATGTAGGCGTCATCCATGCACTGCACGGCAACAGGCCTTCCTGCCTGGTCGGAAACCGCGATTACCACGTTTACTCCCATACTGGCGGCTTTTTCTTTTACCTTTTCGATTAAGGTATTCGCTGCCTGTAATGTCATCTTATGCTTCTTGCATGTACAGACATGTCCGGCCGCATGGTGATGTGCGCCATTATCTTTCATCTGATCCAGTACCGCTTTCACGGCATTGGTAATATCCTGTTCATTCATAGCAGTCCCCTATTATTTCGATCAACGCCTGGTATTCGAAATTACAGTCCCAGCTGATCCATTACTTTCTTTGTGATAGATGCAACTAAGTCAGCATCTGCCGTAGCAGCTTCCGGTGCAGCAGCGCCGCATGATCCGCCGCAGCTGTGGCAGCTTGGCTTGCCTGCTTTTGCATTCGGGCATACATTTGCCGGGTGTTTTCCAGGAAGTCCCATCTGTCTTCTGATTTCGTATAACTTGTCCATCTGTTCTTTGTTGAATTCCTGTGGTTCGCCGAGCATCTTTGACTGATATAAGAGCTGTGCGTAGAACTCCAGGGATTCCATCTTATGATATGCACTCAGCAGAGAATCTGAATAAGCAAGTGCTCCGTGATTCTCAAGCAGAACTGCATCAAAATACTGTAAGTGCTCAGATACAGCGTCCGGGATCTCCATTGTAGAAGGTGTACCATATTTAGCGATCGGAACACATCCCAGAGCGATTACAGCCTCAGGCATAATCGGCTGTGTCAGAGGAATGCCACAGATAGCAAATGTTGTAGCATACAGCGGATGGGCATGTACTACTGAATTAACGTCTGGTCTCTCCTGATAAACACGCATGTGCATCTTGATCTCAGATGAAGGTCTGAACCCTTTGTTTGCCTGAAGTACATTCCCTTTTGCGTCTACTTTACAGATATATTCCGGAGTCATAAATCCTTTGCTGACACCTGTAGGTGTGCATAAGAACTCATTGTCATTCAGTTTTACAGAGAAGTTACCATCATTAGCAGCAACCATACCGCGGTTGTACACTCTCTTACCGATTTCACACATTTCTTTTTTGATTTCGTATTCGTTTTGCATCCTTTTTTCCTCCTTGGATTCTTAAAACAAAACTTTTTGTTTTATGTTGTTTCTAACTCGATATTACCACATAACCCCACAACAGTCAACTTATTTCTGTGTTGGATTTGTTGTTTTTACGCAGTTTCCCCATCCTCTTTACGTTTCCCACGGAAGTACGTCACCGTCCTCCTTCAAATACTCCAGAATCTCGGGGATTCCTTCGTAATTTTTAGAGTCTACATAGAAGATCTTCTTACATCCGGTCAGCCTTAACCAGCGCTCTGCACGTGCTACATCTGCCTTCTTATCGTGGATTTTTGTCACGATGCCGATCACCTCACGGTTACACATGGACGTACAGCAGGGCGGATATAGAGAGTACGGCTCAGTCGCGGATAATAACAATCCCACAACATCAGCCTCGTAAGAATACAGCGCAAGCGCATATCCGAGATGCTTTGTCTGGGCATATTCGCCGGGAGTATCTATAATAACATCGAAGTTATTTACATATTGGGTCTTGTGATACTGGATTTTTTCACCCTTTAATGCCTGGGTCAGTGTGGTTTTCCCACACTCACTTCTGCCCATCAGTACAATTTTTTTCATATATTTAAGTCCTTGTGATCTCACATACGGAGAATCCCATCTTATCCCTGACGTAATCCAGAACCGCACGGATAGATGCCTCCACCTCGGAAATCGTCCCTGTCACGATCAGTGTACCGCTGAAACGGTCCACAAAACCAAGCTCGATTCCCGCCGCCTTGGTCGCTATATCGGCTGCTATGATCGCAGTCTCGGCCGGGCTGATCGTCAGTACACCGATTGCAGACTTACTGTGCTCCACCCTTGGGTCGAGTCCCAGCTTCTCATATAATATGATATCCGGGCTTGCAATCAAATGGGCGATTGTAATCTCTTTACCGGGGACGAGTTCCTGTACAATTCGTTCCGGCATTTGTTCATGATTCATTTCCATTAACCTCCTATCTGACATTCCACTCCCGACGCCTTAACAGCAGCATCAAGCAGCATCTCCATCTTTTCGTTGGAGGGCGGTTCCACGTTTCCCATCAGATACCGTCTTCCAAGACCTTCATATTTATCCTGGCCAAGCCTGTGGTACGGCAGCAGATGCAGCCGCTTTACAGTTCCCAGAGCCTTTGTATACTCTGCAATATCTCTGATTTTCTCCACAGTATCATTGAACCCCGGTATAACCGGAACGCGGATACTGAGTTCTGTCATGCCGGATCTGGCAATACGCATCGCATTCTCCAGCATTAATTCATTTGAATGTCCGGTGAATTCCTTGTGTTTAGCCGGGTTCATATGTTTGATATCCAGAAGGTACTGGTCTAAATATGGAAGGATTCTTTCTATAATGGAGTAGTCCGCATACCCCATGCTCTCCAGCGCAGTGCTGATACCTGCCTCGTTCGCCGCTCTTAACAGGGCTTCGGCAAATTCCGGCTGGCACAGGCTTTCACCACCTGACAGGGTGAGTCCGCCTCCGGTCCTGCGGTAATACGTCCGGTCCCTCTCCACGGTCTCCATGACTTCGGCGACTGTAACATCTCTTCCTATCGTCTTTTTCTCTCCCTGCACAAGCATGGTCTCAATCTCAAACCTCTGAGATTCCGGATTACAGCACCAGCGGCACCTTAAGACGCAGCCTTTCAGGAAAACAATAGTACGGATTCCGTTGCCGTCGTGGATGGAGTATCTCTGTATGTCAAAGATACGGCCCTTTGTCTTTAAATAATCATCCATGCTGCTTTTCCCTTTCTGTTTCCTGTCAGAATCCCTGCTCTGTCCTGCGGATGATGTCATCCTGAAGTGACTTGGACAATGTTGTGAACAATGCGCTGTATCCGGCAACCCGCACAACAAGATGCTTATACTGCTCCGGATTCTTCTGTGCATCCAGAAGTGTCTCGCGGCTCACAACATTGAACTGCATATGGCTTCCCTTCTGATCAAAGTATGAGCGGACCAGTCCGACAAAGTTCTCAAGTCCCCTTCTTCCACTTAGTGCGGATGGATGGAACTTCTGGTTAAACAGCGTACCATTTGACGCTATATAATGATCGAGTCTGGAAACGGAATTAGCTGCCGCCGTCGGCCCGTTCACATCTTTCCCTGCCGAAGGTGATACACCATCAGCTACCGGGGTATGTGCCAGACGTCCGTCAGGTGTAGCCCCTGTCTGTGCTCCCAACGGAACATTGGCTGATACCGGGTACAGTCCCGCCTGGAACATACCGCCCCTTGGGTTCTTGTAATCCAGAAGTGGCTTCGTGTATGTATATGCAACATCCCTTGCAAACGCATCTACTTCCGGGATATCGTTTCCGAACTTTGGCACTTCCTCAATCAGCTTCAGGATTCTTTCTCCGTTCGCTTTCACTTCCGGCGCTTCGGATGCAGCAACAACAGTCTTAAGTATTGCGGCAATCTCACGCCCGCCTACTGCCTGTCCGGCTTCCTTCATACTTCCCGCGATCTCTGAAGTAATTCCTGCCACATCCTCACTGCTTAATCCTTTGCCATAATTCGTTGCAAGCGCTTCCTTCAGTTCCTTCATGCTGATCTTCTTCTCATCGTAAACAAGCTTCTTGACTGCATACAGCGAGTCTGCCATGTTTGCAACACCAAATCCCTGAGGACCGGTAAAGTTGTAAACAGCTCCGCCTTCCTGAACTGTCTTTCCCTTCTTCATACAGTCATCAACCATAGAAGAAAGGAATGGAAGAGGACATCTCTCGGCATGGGCAATATCAATCGCGTTGTCGGCATTTACAAGCAGCTTAATTGCGTAATCCATCTGAATCTTATATGCATGGTAGAATTCCTCAAAGGTCTTCATGTCTTCTACTTTGCCTGTCTTCGGCCCGATCTGCACACCCTTGTCCACTCCACTGCTGAATACAAGCTCAAGCGGACGACACATATTGAAGAACGCAGCATCATGCCAGCCCTCGGTCTTGCCTGACTTCTGCGGCTCTACACAACCGATGATATTATAGTCCCTGGCATCTTCAAGTGTCAGCCCCCTGCTTACCAGTGACGGAATAATAACTTCATCATTATAATATGCCGGAAGCCCGATACCCGTACGGGTCAGTTCCGCCGCTTTGATCAGAAATTCATGGGGCGTCCCGTTCCATACTCTGACGGATAATGACGGCTGTGGAAGAAATACATGCACGGAAGCTTGTATACTCATGAATGACAGATCATTCGTCACATCTACGCCTTCCTCATTCTGTCCTCCGGCGATCAGGTTCTGGAACAGACTGTAGCCTGCAAACCCTTCTGCTGAAACAGCATCACGGCATTTGTTCAGGTCATTTAACTTCACCCAGATGCAGTCCATCAGTTCCTGTGCAAATCCTCTTGTAATCCTGCCGCTGTCGATATCCTTCTTATAATAAGGATACATATACTGGTCAAATCTTCCCGGTGAAATGGAATGTCCGCTGGATTCGATCTGAAGCAGCTGCTGCACAAACCAGAATGACTGGCATGCCTCGTAAAATCCTGATGCACCCTTTTCAGGTACATTTGCACAATTCTGTGCGATCTGGAGCAGTTCTTTCCTGCGTGTCATATCAGAACACTTTTCTGCTTCTTCCAGTGCCAGCTTCGCATAACGTCTTGCATATGTAATCACTGCATCACAGCTGATCATCACGGCTTCCAGAAATCTCGACTTCTTCTGATAGTCTCCGTCCGCCAGACTGAGCTTCGCGAGTTCTGCCTGTGCCTTCTCTTTAATCCCCGAAAATCCGATCGAAAGAACTTCACCGTATTTTACCGTCACATGGCCTACACCATTGTAAAAATAATTGCCCGGCGTAAAGATATTATGTTCTATGGCTAACAGCGTCTCCGGCTCCATGTAAGATGTTGCCAGTTCACTCGTTGTCTTTCCTGCCCAATACGCATTCGCTTCCTTAAGTTCAGCTTTTGTCTTCTCAGCAATATAGAACGGGTCTGCTGACCTCGTCTCTACTGTGTCGAATTCTGCCTCCAGCCAGTCATAAGAAAATTCCGGATAAGTCTGGCATCCTCTCGGAGCAATCGTCGTACTACCTACGATCAACTCCAGATCACGAATGATGATCGGTATATTCTCCAGAATATGCTGAAATGCTTTTGCACGCCGGATGATCATAGGTTCCTGTTCCGTCTGTCTGTAAGACTCAGTAATCAATACAGCTCTCGCTGACTCAATCTCCGGCATCTTAGCATACAGATTCTCAACAAGCCTTGTAATACGCTCTGACTTTGGTATATCTGTACTGTCATAGGTATATAATCCCATTTGCCCTGTCACTCCTTTCTTCCATATAAACAGGATGTGCTTATATGTTCTATAGTCCTAAGGGAAAAGCCCCTGTTTCTGCCCGCAAAGTATACACCTGCATTGGCCGTAATGCTTCTCCACCCAGTTGTTACCATTATACTATTATAGCCTGTCTAAGTCAACAAAAAACAACACTTGCCGCATAATTTATATACGTGAACCCAACACTTCCCAACATACTATTTGTTGTTTTTATTTGTTTTGTATGAGATTCTGGCTCACTTTATATTGACAAAACAGCGCAAATCACGCATACTATATGTTAGAGGTTTTATGATATCTCATACAGAATAGATAAGACACAATTAACGTTGCTGCTGCAGACCACTGAATATATGGAACTGGCTGCATAAATATAGAAAGGCCTGAATCTTATGTCTTTGTTAGAATTTGACATACATACCCACACAATCGCCAGCGGACATGGATCTACTGCCACAATCACCGATATGGCAAAAGCCGCCGCTGCACATAATTTAAAAATGCTCGGAATCACAGATCACGGCCCCGCTACGCTCGGAGGCGGAAGGGTCTCTTATTTCAGGAGCCTTGCGCATGCACAGAAAAAGCGGCTCGGTATCGAAATGCTCTATGGTGCAGAGGTGAATATTCTGGATAATAAAGGGAAGCTGGATCTGAATGATACTATATTAGAAAAGCTGGATTATGCCATCGCAAGCATCCATAAACCAGTTAAAAAACCGGGAACTATAGAAGAAAATACAGCAGCCTATATCGCTGCGATGCAGAATCCCAACGTCCGGATCATCGGACACTGTGACGACGTGAAATATCCGGTCGACTATCTTGCGATTGTAAAAGCGGCGATGAAATATGACGTGCTTCTGGAGATTAATAACAGTTCCCTAAGTCCCGACGGCTATCGCGGCGACACCAGATTCAACGACCTGATGATCCTGAATCTGTGCAGACACTTTCATTATCCGGTCGTTCTGGCAAGCGACAGCCACGGAACCAGGCATGTAGGAGACTTCAGTTATGCCTTAGAGCTCGCAAAGCTTGCAGGAATGCCTGAGTCATTGATCATGAATTATTCCATGAAAGCATTCAAATGCTTTCTGGAACGTTAACAAAATCAGAATGGGTGCTCAAAGCGCAAACTTTATCCGGTACCGGACGAACCTTGCGTTCTGGGGCCCTACTTTTTTGCAAAAATTTGACGGTATAGCTTCAGCCTGATTCACGATCAGTTCATCCAGTGTCGTGCAGAATATCTGGCTGAGCGCATAAAAATTATCCAGTGACGGCAGTGTCCTCCCTGCAAACCAGCCATAAATAGACTGCGGTGAACCCAGTCTCAAAAGGCTGCAAAGATCTTTCACCGCAATATTTCTGGATCTGCAGATAAACCGCAGCCAGTTGCCGGTTCTTACCATGTTAATCCCGGGATATTCATTCCCCTTCATATACTCATCTTCCCTTCTTTTTCAGTGTTTTCCTCAAAAAATACTATTAAGAAATATCACCTTATCCTACTTGTTTTGATTTTCTTTTATAATAGCACATAATTTTATCATTAATCTACTGAATCATGTGTCAAGCAGTTTATAACTTAATATTATAATCCACCGCTCTCTCAGCTATCTTATTTACTTTTCCTGTTCAGCATAACCAACCCCTGTTAAGGCAAGCGCAAACAATCCGGCCGCAATACAGATCCCGTCATTTATCCCAATCAACGCAAGAATGATTGTGAAAAGCAGCATCGCAATTCCAAGTAACATTTTTTTCATGTCATTCCCCTTTCCATTTTGTTCAAGTATATCAGATATGACAATGTTTTTAAAGAAAACAAGAAATGCTTCAGCCCGTGTGGCTGAAGCATTTCTCGGATTAGGTATTATTTTTCTATTTTTTTGGAGGAAAAATTGAAAAATATATGTTATGTCTATTGGACAATTCATATCCAATATATATTCAAAAGGGCGGCTGACCCCTTTTGGCAGTATTTGCAGCATCTTATTGTGCTTATGCTCTCTTTGAAAGCACTTCTGTTTCATATTTCTCAATTTCTGAGAACCATCCTTCTGCATCTACACCACACTGAGCACAATATTCATTCCAGATATCCCCGATTGGAAGTGTCTTGCATTCTTCCATCATAACCATCTTCTTGCTAAACTGGTTTGTATCCTGCAGCTCTTTAAGCATTGCGCTCGGAGTACACAGAGCATTCAGGAGTGCCTTCTGGAAGCTTCTGAATCCCGTTACCCATGCAGATACACGGTTGATGGATGCATCAAAGTAATCCAGTGCAATATATGTACGATCAAGACCATCGCAGCGCACGATTTCCTGCGCAATTTCCTTTGTCTCATCATCGTAAAGAACTACATGGTCAGAATCCCAGCGGATCGGGCGTGTGACATGGAGTGCGATTTCCGGGAAGAATGTAAGCAGCGCCGGAATCTTATCGGAAACAACTTCTGTCGGGTGATAATGTCCGTTATCCATCAGAGGAAGGCATTTATCCATATTTGCAGCTGCATAGCTTAAAGCAAATTCAGCAGATCCAACTGTATAGGCTTCCACACCAATACCAAATACCTTGGACTCTACACAAGGTTTCACCATCTTCGGATCATATGGTTCAGAAAGAATCTCGTCAATAGACTCTTTATAACGAACCCTTGGTCCCATGCGGTCTGCCGGTACATCTTTATAACCGTCACCTGTCCAGATATTCATGACACAAGGAATCCCTGTCTGCTCTGCAAAATATGTTGAGATCCGGATACAGGCTTTTCCATGCTCGATCCAGAACTTTCTTGTCTCTTCATCCGGGCTTGACAGAGTCAGTCCGTCTTTCACTTTATCATGTGAGAAGAAGGTCGGGTTAAAGTCCAGTCCCATTCCTCTTTCCTTCGCAAAGTCAACCCATTTCTGGAAATGCTTTGGCTCCAGTTTATCACGGTCAACGAACTCACCATCTTCAAAAATCGCATAGCTTGCATGCACATTAATCTTCTTCATTCCCGGCATCAGGCTCATAGCCTTATCCATATCAGCAAGCAGCTCCTCTGGAGTTCTTGCCTTCCCGGGATAATTTCCGGTCGTCTGGATTCCTCCTGTCAGAGGACCGTCATGATCGAATCCCGTCACATCATCCCCCTGCCAGCAGTGCAGTGATACAGGCACATTCTTACATTTTTCAATCGCAGCGTCCGTATCCACCCCCAGCTTTGCATAAATCTCCCTTGCTGATTCATATCTTTCTCTTGTCGTCATCATAAATCCTCCTTATTTTTCAAAGGGGTCAGACCCCTTTGCGCTCCGTTTTCAGAATTGTTTTCCTTTTTCGTCGTAGTTCTTTATGTCAAATGACCTGCCCACACATACTCTTGCTTCCGGAAGGCTCGCAAATACGCCGTCATGCAACATTTGTACGATCATGTTCCCTATTGCTGTTGCTTCGGTAGGACCTGCGGAAACTTTCTTTTGTGTGTATTTTGCAGTTAATTCGTTCAAATATCCTGCGTTTGCACCGCCGCCTACAACGTAGATTGTATCGTATGTATTGCCTGTAATTGCTTCTATCTCTTTGACTGTGTCTCCGTAACACTTTCCAAGACTGTTGTAAATCACTGCAGCAATCTCGCCCACGGTCTTCGGGACCGGCTGGCCTGTCTTTTTGCAGAAGTCCTGTACGGCCTGAATCATGCTCTCCGGTGCAAGGAAGCAGTCGTCATTGCAATCTACGATAGAAGTAATTGTTTCCTTCGATGCTCTGTCACAGATCTCGGCAAAGGATAAGTCCTCTTCAAACTCTTTTTTCACGGACTGTATCATCCACAATCCCATGATGTTCTTCAGATAACGGAATCTGTGGTCGTAACCGCCCTCGTTTGTAAAGTTTGCCTTCATGCTCTCCTCTGAACAATCCGCTTCTTTTCTCTCGATCCCCATTAATGACCATGTGCCTGAACTGATATAGATGGCATTATCATCATTGGTCGGCACCGCCAGTACTGCGGAGCCTGTATCATGTGTTGCCGGCAGGACCACCTCACAGTCAAATCCAACTTCTTCCTGAATCTCTTTGGTAAAATTTCCTACAACTGTTCCCGGCATCGAAACAGGCTGGAACATCTTTCTATTGTAACCAAGCATTTCGATCAGTTCATAATCCCAGTCATTTGTCTTAGGATCAATCAACTGTCCTGTCGTCGCATTGGTATATTCCATCTTCTTAACACCAGTTAATAAGAAATGGAAGTAATCCGGTATCATCAACATTGATTCTGCCTGTTCAAGGTACTCAGGGTGTGTCTCTTTTATCGCCATTAGCTGGTAGATAGTGTTGAAAATCTGCTTCTGGATTCCGGTCCTTGCATACAGGGCTTTGGGTGATATCTTCTCATATACTTTTTCATCCATGCCGTTCGTGCGGCTGTCACGGTAGCCGACAGTATCTCCAAGAATCTGGTCGTCTTTGTCGAGCAGCACATAATCTACTCCCCATGTGTCAATCGCCATAGAGACCGGAATCTTTCCGATTTCTTTGCACTTCTTCAAACCGTTCTTTAT
Organism: Faecalicatena orotica; assembly: GCF_003149245.1. Taxonomy (GTDB): domain Bacteria; phylum Bacillota; class Clostridia; order Lachnospirales; family Lachnospiraceae; genus Faecalicatena_A; species Faecalicatena_A orotica. The sequence goes on from NZ_QGDL01000006.1 coordinate 119,616, forward strand.
CTCCCGGAACAGACGCTCAACATCCCAGCACAATGTACCGTCCTTATTATCCATTCCGTTCGCAAACCGGTACACTTCCTCAAGCTGCATGTTCCCGTCCTTCATGGAAGCGAGCATGTGGCGTCCGCTAGATGCCCCAATATCAACGGCTAAATAATATTTCTCCATTTTGTGCCTCCTTCATATCTTCTCGATTCTACACTTATTATAATTGGTAGAAGAGGACAAAAAAAGGACGCTATTTATTTAAAACAGCGTCCTTATTTGCAACTCACTTCTTCTATTTCCACTTCAGCAGCCGGTCCATAATCCGCCTCTGCTGCTCCGGTTCTTTCTCTGGTATACACAAATATATCCCCCGCGGGTCCATTGCGTCCATAAACGCTTCCAGCCCTTCCGGCTCCAGATCAACCACGATGCTTTTCCCCGCCTCCTGTATCTTCTTAATGAAATCAACCCACTGCATAATGGGCTTATCATCTCCCACTCCTTGCACCCACTGGACTGCCTGTATTTCTTCTATCTTCAGAAGCTCATCCACATGGTTTGCAACGCCCTTTCCATCAAGATGGAAGATATTATGGCGAAAATGTTTGACCTCTTTTTTAATATACGGCAGTGAAAACTGATTAAAAAAGTCCCTGGAAATCATGGCTCCCAGATCACAGCTGGGGATATGCATGGATTCATAGGAGGGAATGTTCATCCATGATACTGATAATTGGTTTTTAGTCTTCAGGAGTGAGTGGAATTCATCCATCATTGGAAAAAATGCCTGAAAACATTTCTCTGTCAGAGCAGTGACAAATTCTTCTTCATCGAACATATCCATACACAAATCTTCCGTTCCGCGCAGTGCATCGGCACAGTCGAGGCTCGGATGCATATCCGTATATCCCACCATAAACCGGTTGTCACAGCGTTCCAGAGCATACTTGGTCATCTCTATTATTTTCTGATAGTAGGAATTTCCTCTGCGAAAAGCGATCCGTTCAAGATCCTCCTCCTTTAATATCTGTGGTTTCCCCCACGATGTCACCTCCCCAAACTCTAATTCGCTGTCCGTTATAGCTGCCGCGAAAAAATTAGGGCCCAGATTCGGATAATACATGGGGAATGTTTCTCCCAGCCACGGATGACTGTCTAAAGCACTGATAAATCGATTCACCTGATATTCGGTATCAAACCATTTATCCCTTAGGTTCTTCCATCCCCCGCCTATGTCTGTTACATCATATTCCTCATTATGTGCGGAAAACCGTACCGGAACGCGATCGATAATTTCCCCGTCATACCACGCGTAAATGCGTTTCATACACTGCACAAAATCCGGCTTTGTTTCCAGATCCAGATCATAAAAATTCGTTACACTCATATCAGCGCTCCCTTCGCAATCAGGCTGTTTTTAATTTCGCCTTTTTCTCCCTTGACCTGATATCTACGGCCACGGCCACAATCAGTACAATTCCTTTCACAACCCTCTGCCAGTATTCATTAATATTCAGCATCATCATTCCATTGGCAAGGACTCCCATAAAAACAACCCCCACGATGACTTTGGACAGCCTGCCTTCTCCTCCGCTGACACTGACGCCGCCCAAAACAACGGCCGTGATAATATCCATTTCATAACCATCCCCGGCACTGGGCTGTCCGCTATTTACACGGGACATCAGTATCAGAGATGCCAGCGTTCCGAGCAGGCCAACCATAATATAGATTTTATAAATCTCCTTTTTTACGTTTACACCGGACAGCCGGGTTGTCTCTTCGTTGCCTCCAATACCATAAATCCTCCTGCCAAAAACAGTTTTATTCAGCATAATGTAACCGAAGATAAATACGATAACCATGATTATCATTGAAATCGGAATGATCCCGATGCTTCCCTGTCCGAGAATTTTAAACCCTTCCGGGATTCCATAAATCGGCATACCTCCGGAAATAAGGTAGGTTGCACCCCTCAGACTGATCATCATTCCCAACGTCGTTATAATTGGAGGGATTTTTAGGTATGTAATACATGTTGCATTTATGATTCCGATAACGGCGCCAATGAGAAAACCAACGAGGACCACCAGAAACGGATTGACCCCTTTGTTCATCAGCAGTGCACACGTCACTACCACTACACCAATCAAAGATCCGATTGACAGGTCGATGCCGCCTGTGAGGATGACACACGTCATTCCCAGCGCGCAGATTCCGACGATCGAAATCTGCCGCGCAATATTGGCCAGATTATTCGGGGTTAAAAATGTAGCGGTCGAGAAAGAAAAGAACAGCACCATAACGATCAGTGCAATAATAATCCCCATATTACTCCATTCAATCTTCTTTACTTTTGTATCTATCTTTTCTTTCATGCCAAGACCTCCTGTGCTTTTGAAGCTAATTCCAATATTTTTTCCTGATTAATTTCTGATTTCTCCAACTCGCCTGAAATTCTGCCTTCTGCCATGACTATAATGCGGTCCGACATTCCCATTAATTCCGGCAGTTCTGAAGATATGAGTATGACAGCCTTGCCCTGTCTTGCGAGTTCATCGATCAGTTCATAAATTTCCTGCTTTGCCCCTACGTCAATCCCGCGTGTAGGTTCGTCGAAAATTATGATATCACAATTCATCAGCAGCCATTTTCCAAGGATAACCTTCTGCTGGTTGCCCCCACTTAGGTTTTTCACAAACTGGTGCATGGAGGGCGTTTTTACCGTTAATTTTTCAATCTGCTCTCCGCAGATTTCCTCTTCCTTTTTTCTGTTGATAATCCCCAGTCCATTCGTAATCTTGGAGGCATAAACAAAACTTATATTGTCCTTCACTGACATGTTTAGAAACAGTCCCTGTTGTTTTCTGTCCTCAGGAATTAATGCGATTCCATGTTTAATGGCGTCTTCGGGTGACTGTATTTTTGTCTTCTCTCCCCGGATATAGATCTCTCCCTGCAGGATTCTGTCCGCACCATATACCGCACGTGCCGTCTCGGTACGTCCTGCTCCGACCAGTCCCGCGAATCCAAGACGTTCACCCCGGTATGCCTCAAAAGAAACACCTCTTAAAAGCTCTGTAGCAATGTTCTTCACTTCCAGTATTTTTTCTCCCCTTTGCGGGACAAACGCCGGGAATGTATCGTTTAATTCCCTGTTTACCATAAGCCGGATCAACTCTTCCTGCGTCGTATCTTCTATGTTCATTGTCCTGATATAATGTCCGTCCCTGAAAACAGAAACCTTATCGCACAATTCAAAAATTTCTTCCATTCGGTGGGATATATAAAGAATGGCCATTCCTTCTTTTTTCAGCGTCTTAACAATTTCAAATAAATATTCCAATTCATTGTTCGTAAGAGCTGCCGACGGCTCATCCATAATCATTACTTTTACATTCTGGGAAAGCGACTTTGCGATTTCCACGAGCTGCTGATATCCAACTGTAAGATCTTTTACAAGCATTTTAGGGTCTATACGCACACCCAGCCTGTCCAGCACCTCCGATGCATCCCTTTCCAGCGCCGCAAAATCAATCAGCCCCCTTTTCTTTTTATATCGGTTGTAATAAATATTTTCTGCAACCGACAGATGTTTCAGCAGGTTTAGTTCCTGATAGATTGCAGTTATTCCCAGGGCCATTGACTTCTGGGGCGAATTATCCTCTATCTTTTTTCCTTCAAAGACCACTTCCCCCTTTGTCGGCTGGATAGCTCCCGTAATCACTTTGATAAATGTTGACTTGCCCGCGCCGTTTTCACCGACTATGGCATGGACCTCTCCCCGGGAAAATCCCAGGGAGACATCATCGAGGGCTGCAACGCCGGGATAAAGCTTTGTAATATGTCTTAATTCCAGTATATTCTGCTCCATCTTTAACGACCTTTCACCTTATACTATTCGATATCGTAGTCACCGATATTATCCTTTGTTACCTGGCTCATATCATAGACGATCATTTCTGATTTCGGTCCATTTTCCAGTACATCTTTCACCAGATCCAATACGTCTGCCCCTTTTTCTGCGGGCTTGATATCAACGGTTCCCTTATACATCGTATCCTGTGAAACCAGCTTGAGTGCTTCCGGCAAAGCATCCAGCCCAATGATGCATGTGTTGTCCGGCGTATGCTCCTTGTGTGTCAGACATGATTCGTACACACCAAGTGCGGAAGAATCATTGATACAGATAAACATGGAAACTTTTGGATTTGTCGTCAGGGCCGTCTCTGAAAGATTATATCCGGTATCGGCATCTGCTGCATTCTGCTCATACACATAGTTGATCTTCTTATCGCCTGTGTAAGTATCCTCAAGGCCCTTTTTCAGCCCCTCGGCACGTTTGATTACGGAAGGGATCTGGTCATAGCGCACAACCACTACTTCAATCTCATCCGCATCATTGACGATCTCATCAATCGTACCATCACTCTCCTTTTCATTCAGCCACTTACCTGCCAGTTCTCCTCCGAGCCTTCCGTATTCTTCCTCATCAATACCGAAAAACGCATCCGATCCCTTCACCTCCTGATCCAGACTGATGACCGGTATCCCTGCATCCTGAGCCTTCTTAACTGCGTCTGCCGGTGCTTCCTGATCAACAGGACTAATGATAATGGCATCAACCCCCTGAGAAACAAAGTCTTCGATCTGACTGATATGTTTGGAGGCATCCGCAGCCGCATCTGCGACGACGAGATCAATCCCCTTCTCTTTTGCGGCTGCTTTCATTCCTTCTACAATGGATACAAAATAAGCATTTTCCATACTCTGGACCGTGTAACCTACTTTTATTGTCCCGCCGTCTTCTTCCTTTTTAGTCGAAGTGCCACCCTTATCCGGGGCATCATCCGAAGTTTTTACGAGTCCGCACCCTCCCATTGTGAGAACCATTGCAGCTGCAATCAATACGCTTAATACTTTCTTTTTCATATATTTTTCTCCTTCCAATTAAGATATCTTTATTATAAATTTAGTCTGTCCATTTGATAATCCAATATGATACTATAAACTTTAGATATAATCCGATTATGATAATAAGAAAATGGCTATACCATCCTCTGATATAGCCATTACATGATTTTGAATCAGCGATTGCCCATGCCTTTTATCATTTTCTTATACTGTGATACACTTACTCCAGTGAACTTTTTAAATGCCGCGCTGAAATATGCGGGATTATCATAACCCGTCATATAACCGATCTCCTGAATCTTATAATCAGGGTTCATAAGAAGAATCTGCGCCTCTTTCATCCTCCTTTTGATCAGGTAATCTGTAAAACTTTCCCCTGTCACTTCTGTAAACACGGTACTGAAATAATTCCGGCTCAGCCCGGCATAGGCCGCAGCATCTCCGATCCGTAGTCCGGGCTCCGAAAAATGTTCTTCTATATATTCGCAGGCTTTTACAATGCTCTGTTCTACACCGGCCGGATCATTTTCCTTCACATTTTCAGTGAGCCTTATTAACTCTGCTTCTAAAAGCTCCATTGCATCATCCAGTGTTTTCTGCTTGATAATCCGGTAATACAGCGCATCTAGTTCCTCCTCTTCTTCCTTAAACTGAGGCATCCTCCTGATCTCACCGAGAATCGAGCTCACAGAAAAGGAAAGCATCAAAATCGAATCACTGCCTGTATACCTCAGATTATTTTTCAGCCTCCCTACATATTCATGGAGCATATCCGTATAACCTGTCGTCACTAATTTTGCCAGATATTCCACCAGGCTTTTGTTCACAGTATGGTTCTGGTCAAAATATTTATCCAGATCCTTTTCCGAAAGATTCTTATCTTTCCCCTCACTGAACTGGTAACTGCATATTTGTCTGATCTTTTCGTATGACAGACTCAGGTAATAGAGCTCTGAGACGGCCGGTCCTGCTATAAACGTGACCGGCACACAGGCATCCACACCCTTCATCCTGTTTCGGCAGTCCTCCTCAAAACTGGATACTTCCTGCTCTGCCGTTTCTTCATCACACAGACAGCAGAACAAGTGATGTCCGAAACTGTGGATATATTTAAACCCTCTCTCCCTGCCGGCGTCCCCGAGTATCTTCCTATACTCGTCCTCTTTTTCAGAATGGTCAAACAGTGCCTCAACTACCAGCCATTTCTGCCCAGCCCCCCTAAGATAGGGTTCCTCCAGTTTACTGCAGACTGTTCTGGTGTATTTCTGGTTCAGGACATTCTGAAAAAATGTTTCCTCCAGAATCCCCTCGTCCTCCATTACCATTTCTTCCAGCCTGCTGCTCTTCTTCTGTATCTGCTCATTTCTCTTCTTTTCTTCCTTCTGGTACACAATCTGGCGCATTGTCTCGCGCATCTGCTTAAGGTCAATTGGTTTCAAAAGATAGTCATCCACCCCGAGCCGCAGTGCCTTCTGGGCAAACTGGAAATCATCATAGGCACTCATAATCACGACACGGGTATCCGGGCACAGAGTGCGTATCTGCTCCGTCAGCTTAAGTCCGTCCATATTGGACATCTTAATATCTGTCAGAAGGACATCAGCCTGCTTCTCTACAACTGCCTTTAGCGCTTTATCTCCGTCATCCACTCCCGCGGCCACCTCAATGTCCAGTTCCTCCCACGGGAATGCACAGCACATGCCCTGAAGCTGGATCTCATCATCATCTGCAATCACCAATTTATACATGCATACACTCCTCTCTTATCTCAATGGACACCTTCGTTCCCACTCCATCTGTGCTGTCAACCTTCATGATACAGCCTTCTCCGAAAAACAGCTTCAGCCGTTCGTTTACATTTGTCAGTCCATAACTGTCAGACTCCTCCACAATACCTTCCGACAGCATTCTCTGGATTTTCCCCAGCTGCTTGGGAGGCATTCCCAATCCGGTATCCTCTACACACAGGATCACCCTTCCATTTTTTTTCGTGCCTTTTATTTCGATGCTCCCTCCCTTATCTTTTCCTTTAATTCCATGATAAATGGAATTTTCAACCAGAGGCTGGAGAATCAATTTGGGAACTATGTACGACTCTACTTCTTCATCTACAGAGATTGAGAATGACAATTTTTTCTTATATCTCATCAGTTGTATTGTCAGGTAACTCTCTACATTGGATATCTCATTTTTAATTGCCACCCGCTCACTGCCCTTATTTAGTCCGGTCTTAAAAAAACGTGTCAGTGCATCCAGCATATTTTCTGCATCCTCCTGATTTTTCATCCGGATCAGCCACATCAGTGAATCGAGTGTGTTATATAAAAAATGCGGATTTATCTGTGCCTGGAGCAGCAGCAGTTCGTAATGCCTCTGTCGTTCATGCTCCGTCCGGATACGATCCATCAAATTGCGGATTTCCACGACCATCTCATTGAACTGTGCCCCCAGCTCCCCAATTTCATCTTCTGCTTCACAGGTCACCGTAGTTTCAAAATCCCCTTCCTGTACTCTCTCTACATTTTCCTTTAATGACAAGATAGGCCTGGTAATACTTCCGGCAACCTTATACGATACATACACACTTCCCACGATCAAAAGTGCAGTCACAAAAAGTGAAATGGTCACCACGACAATCAGGAGACGGTAATAATTAACCTGTGGGAGAAAATAAACCAGAATCCAGTCATTCACATCCATCTGCTGGTATGCCGTCATATATCCTGACACAGCGCCAAAGCTCTTTTGGGGGAAGTCTTTTTTCCAATATGTCAGAAGCTTCGTGGTCTTAAGAACCTCCGGCCTTAGTTGTTCTACTTCTTCCTGTTCTGCCAGTCCGTCTTTCTGAATCAACGTTAACCTGTCGTTATCATATAATTCTACTTTCTCATCTACAATCCTGAATTTTGTATCCGGATAAAACAGATATAATTCACCGCCGTCTTCCACATAATGACTATTCCTGAGAATATCAGATACCCCGATCTCTACCATGACACAGCCCAGAATACGCCCGGTCCGTGCCTCTGAAACAGGAATCCCGAGGGAAATAAATTCCGTTTCAGCAGTCTCAGCAAAATATGACTCACTGTGCAGCTCAAACCAGTGAGATTCTTTCTGCTCTTTTACAAGCGTATACCAGTCTTCCTGTGTATACTCCTTTTCCTTTAGAGAGTACGGGCTATTTTTATATAAACCGCCATTTTCTCCAATTATATATACTTTTACGGAACCATCAAAATACCCGGATGTCCCCAGCAGCAAACTGTTCAGTTTTATTTCACTGGCATGCTGCTCCTGTTCAGTTTGAAACTTATTTGCCAATATCTGGTTCACGGCTTCATCGTCTGCAACCGTCTGCCCGATCTGATACGCCTGTTGGAGAATCTTATCTATCTGGTCCGCCTGATTGCCAAGTGTCGAACATATTTCATCTTTCCTCTTCTCCTGTACATTCACCAGAATATAAAACAGCATAACAACACAAAAAAGGATAACAGGGATCAAGGAAAACAACGCAAAGTTTTTCAGCAGTTTATCACGAATTGATTTCTTCTTCATAGATCAGTACCCCTGCATTTCATCCAGATTTTCTTTTGTAAATATACTTCCATGTAAAATATTCTCATAACTGATCTCTGTTCCCTGCATGTCTTTTTGGATCAGTTCAGACAGTATTTTCCCCATATAGGGAACAGCTTCTATGGTTCCCAAATACCCGCCTGCCTGTATCGCAGTCTTTATGTCCTTGATTCCATTTATGGATACCACCGGAATCTGCCCTCGCAGCCCCAGTTCTTCCAGAGCGCTGACAGCCCCGATGCCATCCTCATCCGTGTCTGCAAATATAGCATCTATAGACCCCGGGCTGTTCAGAAGATAATTCATCACATTATTGCGCGCAATTCCTCTGTCCCCGTTCCCCTCAATACTGCCTTTGATTTCAAGATTTTCGTATTCCCTCAGCTGATTTCTAAAACCCGTACTGTGTTCTCTGCTGATCGAGGAACCGCTTTCCCCTCTCAATTCAAGAATCTGCCCTTCCCTGCCGGCAAAATACTGATTCAGCAGATTTGCGCAAACCTCTCCTTCCCAATGCTGGTCAGTTCTTATTTCTGCCAGAATCGGAATTTCATTCGATCCTGCAATGCTGCGGTCCAGTAAAATTATCCTCGTATCTGTTTCTGAAACTTTCCGCAGTTCTTCTTCCAGACCAATTGTTTTTACGGGCATTACAACGAGATATTCAGGACTGTACTCCATCAACTCCCGAATATCTGTCTGCTGTTTCTCCATATCTGAATCCGCATCTCTCCACTCTACTGTAAAATGAGCAAGATCAAGATTCTCGAGAACATCCTTCCATATGGCCGTTGTCCTTGGGTTCTTTATGTTACAGAAAGAAACCGTGATCTGCACATTTTCATGATCTTCCGCCTTTGTTTTTTCATATTTTCCCAGAACTCCACACACAGTCATACCTGCTAAGATAATTCCGATGATCGCTAACCCCCACTTTTTCATAACAGCCTCCTTATCTGAAATAATTATAGCATACAGGTTTCGTATTGTATTACTTTTTCTTTGTGTGATTTCGCCATTTTGTTGAATGTACATTCTTATTTAGATAATAAAAAAACTGCCTGCATGCTATTGCACATAGGCAGCCCTTAAAAACCCGCTGTTATTTCACATTTACTATCTTCCAAACACATGCCTCAAAAACTGAACCGAATTTTTCGCGTCTTCATCCAGTTTTTCCAGACTTGTGTCTGACAGCATTTCGCGCCATATTTTTATATCACTTCCAACGCATCCGCCGGTAAGGACAAACGGTTCCATCACGACATTTCCCTGATAGCCTGCCCTGTCGAGCGCCTTGCCGATCTCGGCCCACGGGATGTTCCCTTTGCCGGGGACTCTTCTGTTATTCTCACCTACATGGAAATGTCCCAGCTTATCTCCGGCAGTCAGTATCGCATCCGGCATGCTGTCTTCTTCTATGTTCATATGGAAAGTGTCCAGCATCACTTTCACGGCAGGCGTGCCCACCTCTTCAATGAACTGTACCGCTTCTTTCGCTGTGTTGAGCAGGTAGCCTTCAAACCGGTTCAATACTTCCAGACAGTAATCTACGCCACAGTCTTCTGCGATTCTGGAAACTGTGCGCACATTCTTCACGCTCCGCTCCCAGTCCCCTTTTTTATCGATAGGCCTGGAATAGTCAACCGGCCAGTAGGAATATATCCCGCCACCCAGCGTATGGATATCCAGATATTCCAGCTTTCCCAGTATGTCCGTATAGAATTCTATGGCATGTCTTACGACCGCCTCATCGGCAGACGCGAGATTTTCATTTGCCGCCGGGCCATATCCTGCCGTCAGGACCATATCATATTCCTTCGCAGTCTCTTTGAATCTGTCCAGACCGGCCTTGCTGATATCTTTCAATGCAGCACAGGAAATCTCCAGTATATCAAAACCGAGCTCTTTTGCCTTCTTAATGTAGCTTGCCTGGTCTGCATCCCATTCCTTCTCCCAATATGCAAAATAAATCCCATACTTCATAGATGTTATCTCCTTTTCTATTTTCCTGATCTGAGCAGTCCGGCCAGCAGCTCGTTTTCGTAAAAATATGTTTCCGTAACTCCGCATTCCCCCACATACCGCGGGTCTTCCACACCTTTTTTCTGGTCTGCATGATAATCCGACCCTCCTGACAGAATCCGTACCCTGCTGCCATAAGTCTCTCGTATATAAGTCTCTATTTCCGTTTTATTCATAGTACCTTCATAGCTCGTCTTATCATACGTGTAGCATGCCTCGATCCCGTCCAGCCCTGCTTTTACGAGATCGTCTATGTACCGTTTGCGTTCTGTCACCTTTCCATCTTTCATGACACGGCTGCTGATCAGGAACGGATGGGCCAGAATGGCGATGCCGCCGGTACGGTGGACCATTTCAATGACAGTCTTCGGATCCGGTTTCTTCCGTTTTACCTGATAGCGCTTTGTATTCTTTACAAGCAGTTTTGCCTCACTCCAGTCCTTTGTATATCCCTTTTTCGCCATCAATTCGAAAATCATCTTTTTCAGGACATGATCCTCCTCCACCGGATGGCCGCCGTTATACAGTACTTCTTCCCAACTGACAGCTATTTTATCTTCATTCAGGCGTCTGACCAGTTCTTTATATCCTTCTGTTCTCGATATAGCAACATCATATTCGAGTTCCTTAAACCATTTATCCTGCCAGTCACAGCCCAGACAGACGATATGTACATCATCCACATCCGTATCACAGGAAATTTCTGTTCCGAGCAAAAGTGTAACACCGTGGGAAGACGCATATTCACTCAGGCTCCCCCTGTTCCCGGCTGCATCTATGTCTGTATCATCCGGAACAATATCGTGGTCTGTCAGCGCCAGTATTTTTACACCGTTTTCTTTTGCCCGCATGATTACTTCCCTTGGCGTGTCCGCCCCGTCTGAACGCGTCGAATGTGTGTGCAGATCACATGTATAATTTGCGTGAGTCATCTTTTTCCCTGCCTCTGTCATTTTTCTCTGTATTCTTTTGGACTCATCCCGTACTTTTCCTTAAACTTCCGGTAAAAATAACTGGTATTGTCATAACCGACGGATTCGATGATATCCAGTATCGGCAAAGTACTGCTGTTCAAAAGGTAAAGCGCCTGATTCATCCGTTTTGCCTGAAGCAGTTCTTTGTATGTCTTTCCTGTCCGTTTCTTGATCTCCCTGCTCAGCCAGTATACGTCATAGCCCAGCATCTCCGCCAGCTCTGAAAGGCTGCCGTTTTTATAATGCTCCTCCACATAACTGAGCACCACACCGGTCAATTCCTTATCGAAGCGGCTGCTGCCAGTCTCCATTTTATCCATGTGGTTTAACAGCATCAGCAGCAGGAGCCCCATCGTGATCTGATTGCAGCTGCGCTTATTCGAAAGGTCATAAAAGATCGTCCATACCATATTTTCCACAAGGTTCTGAATAGGGAGTATGTCAGCCACATGGAAGTAAAGGTATGACGTCATCTCGTTTTTCCCACATAAAGTCCCGACCAGAAATTCCTTCAGCATGTTTTCTTCCTCCCCCATCATGGAGAAGGCCATGTTGAAGAACTCCGGCAGGATAATAAAGTTTACGGCAATATCTTCCTCTCTGGCGGGAAGGATCTCCTGCACGGCATTCTGATTCAGAAAGAGCAGGTCCCCTTCTTCCAGAACCACCTCGTCCCCATCCACAATATGCGTCGTAGAGCCCTGACACATATAGATTACTTCTACATAGTTATGCCGGTGCTTCGGAAACCGGACAAAACGGGTATGCGGCCTGACCTGGATCAGCTTTCCCTTTTTTAAAAGCTTCTCACAATCCACAATCAGTTCTTTCTTCTCTGTATAAAGATGTGGATCGATCCCGTCCTTCCCATCCAGTATCTTTTGTTCTTCCTCCGTGATTACTGACAGTTCTTTGATCAATTCCGGATGCATCTACTCACCTATTTCTGTTCTGCGATTTCTTTTGCAAGTTCCATATATTCCGCAGCACTTCTGCTGCTCTTCTTATATGCCATGATCGGCACATTATTGTCCTGGGACCATTCAATCCCACTGTCTACACGGATATATGTATCAAAAACTTTCACATTTTCCAGCTCTTTTAAGCTATCCAGTGTCTGCTTAAAATAATTTTTCCTTGTATCCACCTTCGTGATCACAATCCCGCCCAGTTTTAATTCAGGAGCAATCTGTTTTACCTCTTCCAGAAATTCAAACATATTCCCGAGCCCGAAAAGTCCCCACGGAGTCGATTCTACCGGAATCACCACCTCATCCGACGCACACAGGATGTTCATGACCCATCCCCCCAGCGTCGGCGGGGCATCAATCAGAATATAGTCATATGTTCCCGCCTCTTTAACCGTTGCAAGGCATTTTCTCAGTATGTATTCCCTCTGCCACTTTGTAAATAATTCATATTCAATGGAGCTCATCAGCGTCGATGACGGGATCAGGTCCAGCCCTTCATATGGTGAATGCACAATATAATCCGTAAGGTCAGCCTGCTTCCTGATTCCTTCGTAAAGATTCTTTTCCCCCTGTGCAAACGCCAGCACCTGGTCCTCGTCAAATAGCGAGAGGGAAAGATTCAGCTGCATGTCCCCGTCAATCAAAAGCACTTTATATCCAAGCCGGGTCAGTCCATAGCCCACATTCGAACATGTCGTGGACTTCCCACTTCCTCCTTTGTTATTCGCAAAACATATCACTCTCGTCTTATCCATCTCGTACCTCCGCGGGAACTTCAAAGGGGTCTGACCCCTTTGCTCTCCATTTTCAGAATATTCTTAAGTTATATCCGCCTAACTTTAATCAGGCTTGTCCGTTTCCCATTATATCATGGTTGATCATCCTGTAAAACTCTCTCTTCATCTCTTCATACCCGTCATGCTTTCTGGCCATCAGCCACATGGCTTTTGTAATGGTTGCCTCAAGGGTCATGTCGTATGTCTCCAGCAGGTCGAAATCCTGTTTCACTTTTTTCCCAACTTCGTATACCATCATGTTACTGCCTTCTTTTACGACCTGTGTTGCAACAATTGCCAGTTTGCCGCGGGACTCCCAGTCTTTCATGACTTCGTAGAATTTTGTCACAAGATATTCGGGGATACCGCCTACTCCGAAGCTCTCGATTACGATACACTGGTATTTATCGAATACATACTCCAGAATATCAGGATTCTGTCCCGGGATTAGTTTCAGCACGTAGATGCTGTTATTCATCTCATGGAAAAACTGTACACCGCCTTTATAATCCTCCGGCGGAATGTAACGGATCACCCTCTGGTCCTGAATGACCGCCGGATATGGAAAGTTTATGCTGGAAAACGCGTTGTAACTTTTTGCACGCTCTTTTTTGGCTCTTGTTCCGACTATCACTTTACCGTCAAATACGATATTGACGTCCCGGGATCCGTCATCCGCTGCATAGATGAAGCTGTCCAGCAGGTTCATCCTTGCATCCGTGTTCTCGACATCGATCGGTTTCTGCGCCCCGGTTATGACGATAGGTTTTCTGGAGTTCTGGATCATATAGGACAGCGCCGCGGCTGTATAGGCAAGTGTATCTGTACCGTGGCACACCACAAACCCGTCATACTTCTCATAATTCTCCTCAATCGCCCTGCTCACCATGCTCCAGTGCTCAGGAGTCACATTCGTACTGTCCACATTGCATACCTGGACCGTGTGTACCTCACAAAATTCCTCTACATCCGGAATATACCCCACTAATTCCTCAGATGTGATAGCCGGACTCAGCCCTCCGTCCGTATGTTTACAGGCAATCGTCCCGCCTGTCCCCAACATCAAAATACATTTCTTCATTTTATCTGCCCCCAGATCATTTTTATTTTAAAAAACACTGATTTGATTTCTTCTACCATTCCAGAGAAGCCGGTTCACTGCCGAAGTTTTTCTCGACAAGTGCACAGTATTCTTCGAAAACCGGTATCCCTTTGAAATCCTCTTTCAGGGCATCCCGGATCCCCTTATAATACCATCCCATTGCAGCCTTGCTGTTCATGCGGAACCTCTTCCACAAATCTTCTCCCGCTGCCGGATAATCCCTGTCAATGTCGCGCATATTCGACAGCTTATCAGCCAGCCCGATCATCTTTATTTCCATCGGCGCATCTTTCAGGTGGCGGATCGTAGTCCCTTTCCGTTCCTCCCACGTTTTGGACTTGTCCTCACTTTCCTGCCGGACCATCGCAGCCACCCGTTCCCCAAATTCTGCCTGTAAAATCTCTTCCGTTACTCCCTTACAGTCCTCGATCGTATCATGAAGGACCGCGGCACAGATGATATCTTCATCCTGTGTCATAGTTGCCACAATATCTGCCACTTCAATCGGATGCACAATATACGGCCGCTTCGTCCCTTTCCGAAACTGCCCCTCATGTGCTCTTGCTGCAAATTCAATGGCTTCATCAATCATTCTCCTGCTCCTCCTCAATGCCTTCCCGCAATCTCGCCTTTTCCCTGTTATGGAATAAAGAATAGATGCACGGTACCACAAACAGTGTTAACACAGTTCCATATATGAGACCGCCGATTGTTACGATCGCCATCGGCTGAACCATATCCGCCCCTGAACCAAACCCGAGTGCCATTGTCGACAGCCCAAGGATCGTCGTCAGGGCCGTCATGATAATCGGGCGCAGCCTTGTCCTTCCGGCCTCCACTAGAGCTTCCTTCTGCTCCATTCCCGATGCAGTCAGCTGGTTCGTATAATCAATGAACACAATACCATTATTTACAATAATTCCGGATAACATTACAAAACCGATCATGGCAATCACGCTGACCGGACTTCCTGTCATCCACAATCCGAACAGACCTCCCGTAAATGCAAGAGGTACAGTAAACATGACAATAAACGGAGATCTTAAAGACTGGAACTGGGCAACCATGATCAGATACATAAACACAACCGCAAGCCCGAGCATCTTAAACAGCTCTGTCATTGTCTCATTAATTGTCTCGTCCTCTCCCTTCATCTCTATCGTATAACCGTCCGGCAGCTTATAATTCTTCAAGGCCTTTTCCACACGCCCGCTCACCAGACCGATGTTGTCATCTTCTTCAATCTCCGCCGTCACATTCATATACCGGCTCTGTGCATCCCTCGAGATCGACTGCAGCCCGTAGCCTGTCTCGAACGAAGCGATATCCTTCAGGGCAATCTGTTCTTTTGAACCATCCTGCTTCGTCACATCCAGTTTCAGGTCCCGGACAGACTCTCTTGTCAGGTCCTGATTCTTCTGCTCTGCCACAATAATACCGATGGATGACGTATCCAGGTCCAGACTGGTAGAAGAAGCCGGGTCTTTCAGCTTCTTTGCCAGTTCCTGATACACCTGGGCGACAGTTAAATTATGGGAAATCGCTTTCTTCTTATCTACAACGACCCTGAGTTCCTCCGTCGTCTCATCCAAACCGTCCGAGACATTCTTTGTTCCCTTCACATTTTGCACGATTTCAGCAATTTCTTTTGCCATCCTCTGCAGCTGATCCAGATCACGGCCCTTTATCTGGACAGAAATTCCGGAAGAACCAAGCGCACTCATATCCATGTCGGACATGCTGATCGAGAGTTCGACACCTTCCTCTTTTGCAATCTTCTCTATTGATTTCTGCAGTTTTTCATCAGACATTGTCCGCTTTTCGGCCAGCAGGGCATAGAATTCCACCTGATTCGTGACAGTGTTCCCGCCGCCCATCATTCCGCCACTCATAGCCATGCCGCCTACATCACCAATATCTTTCAGTTTCATTAATTGATTAGTAAACTGATCGGCTGCCTTCGCCGTATCTTCCAGAGAAGTTCCCTCCGGTGTCGTGATCGACATACTAATCTGTGTGCTCTGCATATCCGGCATAAAAGCAGTTCCCCTGGATATTGCCAGAACCCCGCTCAGGACAAACAGCGCCAGTGCCCCGGCCAGGACAAGAGGCCTGAAACGCAGTGCCTTCCGCAGAAGTTTTTCATAACCATTCTTCAAATGATGGAAAAATCCGGATTCCTTCTGCTCTGTTCTCTTTAGCAGTCCGGCCGACATCATCGGCACAAGCGTCAGTGCAACGACCAGACTTGCTAGCAGCGAATATGCGATGGTCAGTCCCATATCAACAAAAAGCTGTCTTGCAATACCCTCCGTAAATACAATCGGAAGGAATACACACACCGTCGTCAGCGTAGATGCCATGATCGCACCTGCTACCTGCTGTGCACCCTTGATTGCGGCTTCCTTTGCTGTGGCATGTTCTTCATTTCTCATCCGGTAAATGTTCTCAATGACAACAATCGAGTTGTCCACCAGCATCCCTACGCCGAGGGCAAGTCCTGAAAGTGAAATCACATTCATCGTAACCCCGCTGAAATACATCAGGACAATGGCCGCCAGTATACTGATCGGGATGGAGCAGGCAATTACAAAAGTCGGCCTGATATCCTTTAGAAACAGCAGCAGGATCAGAATCGCCAGAATTGCACCGAATACCAGATTCTGGAGAACGGACCCGATTACCATGTCAATATACACGCCCTGGTTCATCAGGACTACCACTTTTATATCCTTGTTTTCCTTCTGGATCTGTTCAAACCTGTCCAGAATGCGGTCTGTCACATCCCCCGTAGAATAGCCGGTCTGCTTCTGCACCTGGAGCAGGATCCCGTTCTCTTTATTTAACTTGGCATATGTGTCCGCCGCATTATCCGTCTGTTCCACATCGGCAATATCTGAAAGCTTGATGGGGGTAATGCCTTCCATATCAACCAGAACCAGATTCTTCAGGTCCTCTATTGAATCAAATTTATCTCCGACGCGGATTAAATAATCGATCCCGTCTTCCTTTACATACCCTGCCGGCATGTTAAAGTTCTGCGCTGTCAGTACCGTCTGTATCATCTCCGCAGTCAGCATGGATTTGACATCCGCACTTGCTTTCGCCTGCTCTTTAGCAGATTTCAGTTCTTCTTCCCTGCTCTTTAATTCAGCCTCACCGACAGCGAGCTGTGCAGAAGCCTCACTCATCTGAAGTGCACCTTCGAGCTGTGCACTGCTAAGCTGTGCCCTCGCCTGGGCCAGTGTAAGGGTTCCTGCATTTAACTGGTCCTGCACCTGGGTCAGCATCTCCTTTGCCTGTGCAAGTTCCGCCTGCTTATCCGCTATCGTCTGTCTGCCTTCCGCAACCTGGGCCAGTCCCTGGTCGATAACTGCCATTGACTGGTCGTATTGCTCCAGAAGGGCCAGTTTCCCGGCCAGAGCCGCCCTCGCAATCTGAAGTTCTGAAGTTTCTCCGTTTTCCGCGATTGCCTGAAGTACCTGCTGATATTCTGCTTCGATCTGCTCTCTGCCTGCATTTAGTTCTTCCAGCTCCTGCTTCTGTTCAAGCAATGCCTGTTCGCTGGCATCAACCTGTGCCTGAAACTGTTCCAGTGCCACCTCCGCCAGTTCAAGTTCACTCATCTTCGTGCTGACTTCCAGTTTTCCCTGTGCCAGTTCGGATTCACTCACAGCTAGCTGTTCCTCTGCCTGCGCCATCTGTCCGGCAGCCTGGTTCTTCCCGTCTTCAAGCTGCGCTTTTCCGCTTTCCATCTGCGCTTTTGCCTGATTCAGAGCGTCGGATGCCTCATTAAACTTCTTGTCCAGCTGCCCCTGAATGGAGCTGTCTACATTACTTACTTTATTTTCCTTTACCGTAACACGGATTGTCTGTTCCACATCTCCGAATGTACTGACTGACGCAACCCCTTCCAGACTCTCAATCTCCGGAAGGACTTCTTCCTCTATAATCCTTGTCGTCTCTGACGGTTCAGCCCCGTCCACACTGATGGCCGGTATCATGACAGGCATCATGGCAGGGTTCAGTTTCATAATAATAGGGTTCCCTACTGTATCCGGCCAGTAGCCGCTTATCTGGTCCAGACTTTCCCTCATCTCGATCGTGGCCGAGTCCATATTGGCTGTCTGTTCAAACTCCAAAATGACTGTGGATGCATTTTCCCTTGATGATGAACTTACATTCTTGATGTTGCTGATCGTAGCCATCGCCTGTTCCACCGGCTTTGTAACCGCAGTCTCCACCTCCTCGGGACTGGCTCCCGGATATGTAGTCATGACAATGGCATAAGGGAGATTCATGTCCGGCAGAAGATCCACCGTCATTTTATCGAAAGACACAAATCCCAGAATCAGAATCAATACAACAGTAACAACCACTGTATACGGTCTCTTCACACTGAACTTAGATAACATTGGTACTACCTCTTTTTCTCGTAATCACATCGGGAAAAACCCGATTTATAAAGAAATCATAACACACGGCAGGACGAATCACAACAACATTTCTCTTTCCCATCGTGCTTTCAAACAGACCCGAAACCAGGAAAACTTTAGGGAAATTAGCTATACAAAATTTCACGGATAAGATATAATAGCAAAAGAATCCCATGAATCACAAGGAGACATTTATGAAAAACAAATCCGTACTGGTAACAGGGGCCTCCCGGGGAATCGGAAAGGCCTGCGCCCTTGTATTTGCGCGGCATGGTTATCAGGTATTTATAAATTGTAAAAGTTCCCTCGGGGAACTTCATCTGGTCCGTGATGAAATCCTTTCACATGGTGGTATGTGCCAGTGTGTGCCGGGTGATATCAGCCGGTCATCCGAGGTAGCGTGCATCTTCCAACAGATCAGCAATACCTGCGGCGGACTCGATGTTCTGGTCAATAATGCGGGCGTGGCTTATATTGGCCTGCTGACCGATATGACAGACACTGACTGGGAGACGGTTCTGGGAACGAATCTTTCCTCTGTATTCTACTGCTCCCGTGCAGCAGTCCCTTATATGGTATCAAAAAAATCCGGCCGGATTATCAATATTTCTTCCATGTGGGGAACCTCCGGCGCATCCTGTGAGGCCGCGTATTCGGCTGCAAAATCCGGCGTAAACGGGCTGACAAGAGCACTGGCAAAAGAGCTGGCGCCAAGCAATATCCAGGTGAATGCCATTGCCTGTGGGGTCATTGACACTGCCATGAATGCACAGCTGTCAGAAGAAGACCGCCTGCTGCTTATGGATGAGGTGCCTGCGGGACGGTTCGGCACCCCGGAAGAAGTCGCAGAACTGGTGATCGATCTGGCAGAACACCATAATTACATGACCGGACAGGTGATCGGACTGGACGGAGGGTTTATTTAACACGTTAGAATTATAAAAAGGAGTTTCTTTATGCTGAAAGTAAAAGATATCGAAAGAATACCTGTGGACTGTACCATGACAGAGTTTGTCGGTACTACAGTACTTGATACGATCGGACTTGTCATACCGGGAGTTACGCCTGCCCTGCAAGAGCAGATGAATCTCTCAACGTCTTACCCGAGTCTCGGGCTGATCAGCTCCCGTACGGGCGCTGCCGGGCAGATCAACGCTGTAGACGAAGCAGTAAAATCCACCAATACCGAGGTCGTATCCATCGAACTCCCGAGAGATACGAAAGGATGGGGCGGCCACGGCAACTTTATCATCATCGGCGGTGAAAATGTCTCCGATGTCCGCAGGGCCGTGGAGATTGCACTCGAATATACCGGGAAATATGCAGGAGAACTCTATATAAGCGAGGCCGGGCATCTGGAATTTACATTCTCTGCAAATGCCGGCCAGGCGCTGAATATGGCATTCAATGCGCCGGTCGGCAAGGCTTTTGGTTTCTTCTGCGGATCTCCGGCTGCTATCGGGCTTGTAATGGCTGACCTTGCAGTGAAATCCTCCCCTGTGGAGATTATCAAGTATATGACTCCCGACAAGGGCACCAGTCATTCCAACGAGGTCATCGTCGCAGTCACAGGAGATGCGAGCGCAGTGAAAAATGCAGTCCTCACCGCACGTGAGACGGGGCTTAAACTGCTCATATCATTGGGAAGTTATCCAGAAACACCTTCCGTCCCTTATCTGCGGTAGTTATTTCATTTTCCTCAATTCTCTCACCGCAAATATAACAGCAAGCGATGCTGCCGCTGCATCTGCAATCGGTCCCGCATACATAACACCGTCGATCCCCATGAAGAGAGGGAATATTAAGATCAGCGGAAGCAGGAAGAGTACCTGCCTTGTCAGGGACATCACGATTCCCAGTCTGGCCTTCCCGATGGAAGTAAAGAATCCGGATGACATCGGCTGGATTCCGTTTGCAAACGTCATAAACATAAATATTTTCAGGTAACGGTCCGCAAAGTGGAAGTACGCTTCACTTCCGGTTCCGAATATGCTGACAATCTGTCTCGGGAAAATCTGAAAGCACAGGAAGAACAAGGTTGCGATTGCAGTACACAAAACAGCGGCCCTCTTGTAAGTTCCCCGCACCCGTTTATAATTTTTTGCCCCATAGTTAAATCCCCAGATTGGCTGGCATCCCTGTGATATACCGATACAGATTGCCATAAATACACTGTTGACCTTGGAAATTACCCCCACACAGGCGAGCGGGATATCGCTCCCATAGGCAGATGAGGCGCCATAGTGGCGGAGCGTATTATTCATCGCAATCTGGACAACCGCCATTGCGATCTGGTTAAAACAGGAGGCCATTCCCAGTGCGGCAATCGCTTTCAGATATTCTCCTTTCGGCCTGAATGACGAGGCTTTCAGTTCCATATTCCTGAACTTTGCAAAGTATAAAATGACAAGCAGCCCAGAAACAATCTGCCCGATAATCGTAGCGGCTGCCGCCCCCTTGATTCCCCAGTGGAATACGAAAATAAACACCGGGTCGAGTATGGTATTCAGGATCGCCCCGGTCAGCATACATACCATAGAATATGTAGGACTTCTGTCGGCCCTGATAATATGGTTGCCCCCGGTTGTCAGTACAAAAAACGGCAGTCCCAGTGCCGTAATGCCCGTGTAATCCAACGCATAGGGCAGGACATCCTTTGTGGCGCCGAAGACGTGAAGGAGCGGCTCCAAAAATAGCAGTATGACCACACCTATCACAGTTCCCGAAATAACCAGCATCGAAAGCCCTGTTCCGGCAATCTCGCTGGCCCGCTTTTCTTTTCCGGCCCCCATCTCCAGATTATAGTTGGATGCACTTCCGATTCCAAGGAGGAGTGCCGTCGCCGTTGCTATAATGGAAACCGGAAATGCAATATTGGTTGCCGCATTTCCCAGCATACCAACGCCCTGTCCGATAAATATCTGATCTACAATATTATATAATGCACTCACCAGC
Organism: Faecalicatena orotica; assembly: GCF_003149245.1. Lineage (GTDB taxonomy): Bacteria > Bacillota > Clostridia > Lachnospirales > Lachnospiraceae > Faecalicatena_A > Faecalicatena_A orotica. Next base: position 141,339 of record NZ_QGDL01000006.1, read on the forward strand.
ATACTGATCACTGCCGGCACTGCAAACTTGGCAATCAGCCCTCCGAGAGGCGCTGATGCCAGTGGATTTTGTTTTTCACTCATTTAATCACTCTCAAATCTTTCCATAAATTTCTTTTGTAACGTATGCCTTCACGGAAATCCCCTCAGGCACATATTCTTCTTCCAGCAGCTGTCCATTCTTACGAATAAGCTGAATCTTACCTGCATCTGTAAACGGATACAGCCTTTCTATATAGATCTGCTCCTTCCGTATAATCTCCAGCAGCACTTCCTTAAGCTTTTCAAGCCCCTGTCCCGTCTTCGCCGAAGTCAGGATCGAATAGTCCGCCTGAAAATCCCGGAAATTACCTGTCCCTTCAAGCTTATCCTGCTTATTAAACAGCGTGACAACTGGTTTTCCTTCCACACCGAGCTGCCTGAGTGTCTCATAGACCACATACATCTGATTATCCATCTGGGGATTGGATGCGTCTACCACATGAATGATGATATCTGCATACTTTGCTTCCTCGAGCGTACTCTTAAAAGCCTCAATCAAATGATGCGGGAGTTTATTAATAAACCCGACCGTGTCCGTCAGAAGAATCTCCTGCTTCTTGTCCAGTTCCAGCACTCTTGTCGTGGTATCCAGCGTAGAAAAGAGCATTGCATCTGCCAGGATCCCGGCATCAGTCAATGCATTTTCAATACTGCTCTTTCCGGCAGATGTATAGCCGACAAGCGCCGCCACTTTCATGTGGGAATCCTTCCTCTGTGTACGGATCAGTTCCCTGTGCTGCTCGACTTCTTCCAGTTCCCTTTTCAGCTTGCCGATTCTCCCCCTGATCAGGCGCCGGTCCATCTCCAGCTTCTTCTCCCCGGGTCCCCTCGTGCCGATCCCTCCGCCCAGACGCGACAGCGAATCCCGGAGCCCCACAAGGCGGGCCGCCCGGTACTTCAACTGGGCCAGTTCCACCTGAATCTTTCCTTCGCTGCTGGTCGCCCTGGCCGCAAAAATATCCAGAATCAAAAGCGTTCTGTCGATCACCTTGCATTCCAGCTCCCGCTCCAGATTATGAAGCTGCACAGAGCTCAGCTCATCGTCACAGACAATCCCCGTCGCCTCCGTCTCCCAGAGCAGCTCCTTCAGTTCCAGAATCTTGCCTTTTCCCACATAAGTAGTCGGATGGACTGCCTCCCTCTTCTGGATCAGCCGTCCCGCCACAGACGCATTCGCGGTCTTCACAAGTTCCGCCAGCTCATCCAGCGATTCCTCCGTCTTCTCATACTCATTCACCTGAATACCAACAAGAACCATACGTTCTTCCTGTTCCTGCATTTCATATACCGGCATATATTAACCTTTTCAAAGGGGTCTGACCCCTTTGCCCTTCATTTTCAGAATATTCTCAAGATTTGAATATTTTTTTATCCAGATCTGCTATGGTTATTTCCTTCAAACGCGCCAGACACCGCTGGTTCAAGTCTTCATAGACTTCTTCCATGAGTCCTCCCATTCCTGAAGCTATCAGACATTTCATCTCGGAGCTGCCGCTTTTCCAGCCTGATGATACGAAGGTAAAGTCCAGCGCATCTGCAATCATATATAGCGTCACGTCTTTGCTGTCCATTACAAAATGATAGCCGCCCTCGATCCCCTCTTTTGTCTCTACCAGCTCTGCCTTTTTTAGTTTTGCCATAACCTTGCGTATTCTTGCAGGGTTCGTGCAGATATTTTCTGCCAGTCCCTCACTGGAATATACACATCCTTTGTGATTTAAAAATACAAGGGCATGCACTGCAACCGAAAATTCACTTGTCATCTTCTCCCACTCCTAATCATACTGTATTCTAACCGTTAACTTTTTGGTAACAGTTTTCCTTTTATATTATAATTCATTTTTTAAAAAATACCACCCTAATTTTTATTTTCACAGGCAAACCTGTAAACAGTAACGTCTATTTTAACCGGATAATAAATACCGGCAGCGGGGGGTCATTCTTCCGGTTAAAATACTGGTTAACAATGACCAGCCAGCGTTTCGGGTCCAGAGACTCTAAATAGGAAAGTAAAGCATCCCGCTCTTCATACCCTGTATCCTTCCCACTGTAAATACACAGGCTCATGATCCCATCTTTCTTCAGAAGCTTAAGCCCTTCCCCGACCGCACGGATACTCGTGTCAGGCTTTGTCGCGACTGCATGGTCCGCCCCCGGCAGATAGCCAAAATTAAAAACGATGGCAGATACGCTTTCTTTCACGTATTCTCCCATCTTTTCATGCCCGTCATGTATCAGGCAGAATCTGTTTTCATAACCGCATTTCTCCAGCCGTTCTTTTGTGCCAAGAATCGCCTCTTCCTGTATATCAAATGCATATACCATGCCGTCTTCCCCACAGAGCCTGCAGAGGAACTCTGTATCATTGCCGTTCCCCGCAGTGGCATCCACACAAATATCCCCCGGTTCTATATACTGCTCCAGAAACCGGTGGCAGTAATCTGTAATCCTATAACTATATTTCATATGAAACTCCCAGAATGCAACTATCTTGTTCTTAAAAATTCTGCTTCCTTCTGCATATCCTTGTCATCCGGATACGCAGCCAGATATTCCTCTGCCTTCGCCCCCGCAGTCTCCCAATCCTGCTGCCTTTCATAGCAGACAATCTCGTTATACTTCATTTCCCGGACAACCTCGGTATAATCAGGGGCATCCTCATCTTTCTTCCCGCCCGTTTCCCCGGAAAGCGCTATTCCTTTCTGAAATGCATCCAGCGCCCCTTCCACATCGTTAAGCTGCATGGAACATACGCCGATAAAGTTATAGAGTGTCGGGGTTTCATCCCCTTCATTGTCCAGAACATTCTGAAACGCTTCTTTCGCCGCCTCATAATCCTGCTGCTCATAATAGGCCATGCCAAGCCCCCTGTATGCTTCCGCGGCATCCTCCTTCTCCTCTAAAGACTTCTGGAAAGAAGATACGGCTTCCTCATACTGCTGCTCCTCCATCTGCTGCGTCCCCTGCTCTATATAATTTAACTTGTCCTTGCAGCCGGTCAGCATAAAAGCAGCAAGAATCATACAAACAATCCCTTTTTTCATATAGCTCTCCTCTTATTCCGGGTACTTCAGTACCCAGAAAGAATTCAATATATTAATCAGCATCACTGCCATATCGGCAATAATCGCATTCTGCATGGTTACATATCCGAAAACCGCTAACAGCAGCAGAACTACCTTCATCCCGATTGCAAATATCAGGTTCAGCTTCACGGCACGGATGGTTCCTTTCGATATCTTAATGGCATTCACGATCTTCGAGGGTTCATCCTCCATCAGTATCACATCCGCCGCTTCCAGGGCAGCGTCCGCTCCCAGACCGCCCATTGCGATGCCGATATCAGCAAGCGCCAGTACCGGGGCATCGTTGATGCCATCCCCTACAAACGCAAGCTTCTCCTCTTCCATCTGGCTTTCCATGAACTCTCTGACCTGATCCACCTTTTCTTCCGGCATCAGATTCGCATAGACATAATCTATCCCGAGCTGCTTCGCCACATCATCTGCAACCCGCTCATTGTCCCCTGTCAGCATGACAGCCTCAAGCTGGTGCTTCTGCAGCCAGTGGATCGTCCACTTCACATCGTCCCTTAGGACATCCGCTATCAGGATATATCCCTCATACTGGTCATCCACAGCTACATGCACGGCAGTCCCAATCGCCTGCACCGGCTGATAGAATAATCCCTGCCGGTTCATGAACTTCGAATTGCCGATGCAGACCTGTCTCCCGTCAATATAGGCCCTGACACCGAAACCAGAATACTCCTTAATCGTTTCCACTCTCCTGCCGTCGATCTCTTTTCCATAGGCTTCCCTAAGCGAAACTGCGATCGGATGGTTTGAATATGCTTCCCCATATGCTGTAAGCTCGAGAAGTTCATCCGCATCCATATGCTTCGGGCATATCTCTTTTACATGGAAAACACCTTCGGTCAGTGTTCCGGTTTTATCAAATACGAAAGTCTCTGTCTTTGAGAGTGCTTCCAGAAAATTACTCCCCTTAATCAGCACCCCCTGTCTGGATGCCGCCCCGATCCCTCCTAAAAACGCAAGCGGAACAGAGACAAGCAGTCCGCACGGACAGGCTGCCACAAGAAAAATCAGACCGCGGTATACCCACGTCTCCGCATCTCCTGATATCATCATCGGAGGAAGGATCATGACAAGAATCCCGAGCAAGGTAACTGCCGGTGTATAAAACCTCGTAAACCGGTCCGCAAAGTTCTCGCTTTTCGCTTTATTATTATTCGCGTTCTCCACCAGATTAATAATTCTGGATGCGGTGGAATCCGCATAAACCTTTGATACACGTGCCTCAAGCACACCGCTGATATTAATGCTCCCGCTGTAAAGCCTGTCTCCGATCTTTACTTCACATGGCTCTGATTCACCTGTCAGCGCCTTAGTATCCACCATGCTTGTTCCCATCGTAACAACCGCATCCACCGGTATCCTCTCCCCGGGCCTGATCACAATAATGTGACGCGGCTTAAGTTCCCTTGGATGTACCTTTTCTTCACGGCCATGTGTCTTGCGGTTTGCATACTCAGGACGGATATCCATAAATCTGGCAATCGACTTCTTCGTCCTTGTCAGAGAAATCACTTCCACCATCTTTCCAAACTGGAAAAAAAGCATCGCCCCTACAGCTTCCGTATATTTTCCAATAATAAATGCCCCGATCGTCGCCAGCAGCATCAATAGGTTCTCATCAAAAATATGCAGTTTTTTGAAGTTCTTTGCCATATCCTGAAAAATCCCAACCGTCACCACCAGATACGGCAGTAAATACAATATCAGCTCTGTCTTCCCAAAAAGATCCCAGTGTCTGACTGCCAATAATGCACTGATGTATAAAACCAGACCGATCCCGATTTCAATGCATTTCTTTTTTACTTCTTTTGCCATTGCGGCCCCCTCTTTTTCTTACATGCTGTCTTATACGGGGCATGCTGTCAGGTTATATCCCCGTGCTTACTCTCTGATATGTTCCATTCCCTGATTCATAATTGTCTTTATATGCCCGTCGGCAAGCGAATAGAACACAGTCTTTCCTTCCCTCCGGTTCGAAACCAGCTTCATCTGCTTAAGTACACGAAGCTGGTGTGAGATCGCAGACTGTGTCATATTAAGCGTCTGTGCCAGATCACATACACACATCTCTGACTGGAACAGTACGTACAGGATTCTGATTCTGGTAGAATCTCCAAACACCTTAAAAAAATCTGCCAGATCCTGAAGTTCTTCCGCCTCCGGCATGTGTGCCTGAACCTTCTCCACCACATCCTCATGTACATGAACAAAATCACAATGTTCTACTTCTATTTTTTCCATATATGGAATCTCCCTTCAAGTTCAGAATTTATTATACGTGAAATCCACCATCAGGTCAAGCGCTGCACCCTGCCGCAGGCGACTTTAAATGGGCAGCAATACCCCATTAAATGAATAAAAATATACAGACCTTCCCGAATATAGCAATGACTCCCGGCCGAAGAAATAACCCCTTCTGCCGGAAGCCCTGTGCACCCGTATATTTCGTTTTTTGCAATTTACTTTTTATAAAGTACCCGGATCGAATTCAGGATGCAGATCATAGCCACCCCTGTATCCGCAAATACGGCCATCCACATGTTCGCCATGCCCGCAAGTCCCAGAATCATGACAAGTGCCTTGACTATGAGGGCAAAGGCTACATTCTGCTTTGCAATCACACCGGTTGTCCTTGCAATCTTCAGCGACTGCGGAATCGCTTCCATAGAAGAGGTCATGAATACTACATCTGCCGCCTCAATCGCCGCATCCGCGCCGCTGCCCATTGCCGCACCCACATCCGCCCCCGCAAGTACCGGGGCATCATTAATGCCGTCGCCGACAAACATCACACTTCCATGTTCTGAGCGGATCTTCTGCAATTCTTCCACCTTATTCTGTGGCAGGAGTTTTGCATGCACTTCATCAATCCCAGTCTCTTTTCCGACACTTTCCGCGCTTTTCTGTGCATCGCCCGTCAGCATAGCCGTCAGGATGCCAAGCCTTTTCAGTGACGCAACCGCCTGTTTTGCATCCGCCTTGATTGTATCGGCAATCACAATTCTTCCTGCATACCTGCCATTTAACGCCAGCAGAACTTCTGTGCCATATGTGGTATCCTCACACTCTGCCAGATCAATCTGGTAGTTTTCAAGCAGTTTTTTATTTCCGCACAATACCGTACCCTCTGGTAATTCCGCCTTGATTCCTTTTCCAGAAATCTCTTTCACTGCCGCCGGCCTCTTCAGTTCAATCCCTTTTTCCCCGGCCGCAGTCACAATGCTGTTTCCGATTGGATGGGTAGAAGTCAGTTCACAGCTGCCAGCCAGCTTAAGCAGTTCTTCCCTGTCTACGCCTGCCGCCGGAACGATGTCCTGCACAACAAAGTTTCCCTCGGTAATCGTTCCCGTCTTATCCATGACAATCGCTTTCACACCCTGAAGCGCTTCGATAGCCACGCCTCCCTTGAATAAGATCCCTTTCTTCGATCCGGCTCCGATTCCCGAGAAAAATGCCAGCGGTACACTTAACACAAGTGCGCATGGGCAGCTGATTACAAGGAACGTAATCGCTGTGTATACCCAGTAATTCCAGTTTCCGGTTACGATGGACGGAATGATGGCCGTTGCAGCAGCAAGTGCTACTACAAACGGTGTATACACTCTCGAAAATCTTGTAATAAAACGGTCAATCTTAGGCTTGTTTGCCGCCGCATTTTCTACAGAATCCAGAATTCTGGTAACCATAGAATCTTCCAGTGCCTTATCCGCACGGATTTTCAGCAGGCCCGATGTATTCACACAGCCTGATGTCACACTGTCTCCCACTTTTGCAGCAACGGGTACGGGCTCACCTGTTACCGGTGAAGTATCAATCCGGCTCTCTCCTTCCACGATCGTACCATCCAGCGGAATCCGGTCTCCGGGCCTGACCAAAAGAACATCTCCGATGACAGCCTCCTGCGCAGGAATCACGTCAACATCGTCACCGTTCATCCTGTTTACCACTTCCGGGCGCATATCCACAGCATCCATAATCTGGCTGCGGCTCCTTGCCACCGCAATCTCCTCGAAAAGCTCTCCTACGCGGTAAAACATCATAACACCCACTGCTTCCGCATAATCCCCGATCACCAACGCTCCCAGCGTGGCGATACTCATCAGGAAATTCTCGTCAAACACATGCCCTTTGCCGAGATTCTTAGCAGCTGTAAATAAAACCGCCCTTCCCAGAATGAGATATCCAAGGATGAACAATGCAAAAGAAAGATAGCCATTTACCGGTTCTGTCAGTTTTCCGGCAATCAGGAAAACCGCCCCAAGACCGATCTCCACAAAATCCTTCCTGTTTTCACTGAATTTTCCTGCTTTTCTCTCTTCTTTAGCCACAGGTTTTCTTTCCCTTTTAGATACCGTAACTTCCCCTTCTATTGAAGAACAGATTTCCTGGAAAACAGGGAGCAGTTCTTCCTCCGTATTCGTCACTACCTGAAGCTGTTTTGTTGCATAAGTAATGTTTGCAAAATCAACCTGGGGAAGCTCCTGAATCTTTCTCTCCATCTTTGCCGCACAGTTCGCACAGCTCAGGTTTTCCAAAATGTATACCTGCTTCTTGACGTTGTCAAATGCATGATTTACCTGGCGCCGTTCCACGGCCTCATGCACATGCCCGTCATGTTCCCCATGATCGTGCCCGCAGTGGCATTCTTCCCCATGTTCATGGTGATGACCGTGGACATGCGCTTCCTCATGATGGTGCTCATGCCCGCACCCACATTCCTCCCCATGTTCATGGTGGTAGCTGTGTTCATGTTGATGGCCGTGTTCATGTTCTTCCCCGTGATGGTGCTCATGTCCGCACCCACATTCAGGATGCGCATGATAAACCTTTCTATTAACTGCCTGTTGTGCCATATCTATCCCTCCATCATAAGCAACATATGAATAACTGTTCATATGTTCATATAATCACATTGAAGCCGATTTGTCAATAGAATTTCATGAAAAAAGATATATTTTATAAAGAAAAAACCGGAACCGCAGAACATGGAAATCTTCTCCCAGTCCTGCCTGTTCCGGCCCTTAATTTCGCTTACTTTTCGTCTACAAAATGCACACTGTTCTGTGCCCGCTTATTTCCTATTACATTCTCCGCTATCTCTTCCAGCTTATCTTTACCGCTTGTGTTATCACCGGCATTCAGAAGACATGCCTGAATGGCATCATTCAATGACAGCATCTTATCGTCCAGTTCGGCGACCATCTGCGCACATTCCCTGAGTTCGCGGCTGATATAATCCGGAGCATTTCCCTCAAACTTATAGTAAATCTTATGCTCCAGGCTTGCCCAGAAATCCATTGCAATTGTCCTGATCTGAATCTCTACCTTCGTATCCACGACACTGTCGGAAAGAAAAATCGGTACTGACACGAGCATATGATAGCTCTTGTAGCCGCTTTCTTTTGGATTCTTAATATAGTCTTTGATAGAAAGCACCTTCAGGTCACTCTGGTTCCCGATCATCTCCGCCAGACGGTAAATATCTGAAGTAAACGAACAGATCAGCCTGACTCCCGCAATATCATTTATGTACTTTACCATATTCTCTATCGAAGTCTCATAGCCGTATCTCTTCAGCTTCTTGACTATGCTCTCCGGAGTCTTGATCCTCGTCTTGATGTGTTCAATGGGATTATACTGGTGAACATGCTGAAATTCATCATTCAGAATCTCCAGCTTTGTCCCTACTTCTTTTAATGCAGCATTGTATAGAAAAATAACCGTCTTCCAGCTATCTACGTCTTCATAATTCTTGATAGCGTCATGCATCTGTTGCTCTCCTCTCACGTCGGAAATCCCCCTTTCCCAGCCTTTTTCAGTATATCATAAATCGTGCTTTATGTCAGCCAGTTCATTCTTTTTTAAGAATTCAAAGGCAAGGAATAAACTGGAAAAGATAATGTACCATAAGCAAAAGAAAGCATACGTAACTCTTCTTGCACCCATATTCCCCTACAATTCCAGTTTCATATCCCCGAACTTGATCCACTTTCGTTTTCTCATAAACTCGGATATTCCCAGTGTCACAAATGCCGGCAATAATATCTGGATCACCAGTATCTTTATTAATACGATCAGCTGGGCCTCATTCTGTGTCATAACCTGCCATGTCATAATCTGTCCTACCAGCCCGGCCGTCCCCATACCTGACCCTGTCGCGTTGCTGGTCATATGCAGCACCATCGTACCGACCGGGCCCAGTATCGCACTGGACAGTATCGCCGGCAGCCATATAATCGGTTTTCTGACAATATTCGGGACCTGCAGCATGGAGGTTCCGATTCCCTGCGCCAGAAAACCGCCGATTTTATTTTCCCGGAAGCTGGCCACTGCAAATCCGACCATGTTGCAGCAGCATCCGATCGTTGCCGCGCCTGCCGCAAGACCGGACAAATTCAGAATAATCCCGAGCGCGGCTGAACTGATCGGCAGTGTCAGAATCATTCCCATCAGCACCGATACAATAATTCCCATCAGGAAGGGCTGCTGTTCTGTTCCCCAGTTAATCAGAGAACCCAGCCAGTTCATAAACCTTGAAATCGGAGGTCCCAACAGCAGTCCCACAGCAGAGCCTGTCCCGATTGACACAAGCGGTGTGAGGATAATATCCAGCTTTGTCTTCCCTGAAATCAGGATTCCGCATTCTATCGCTATGTATGCGGCCACAAAAGCCCCCAGCGGCTCTCCGGGGCCCGCAAATACCATTGTACCGTCCTGAATCACCTGCCCCGCCAGAAGCTTACTCGCAAAGGCACCTGTCATTCCCGCCGTGGCCGCAGACACAATCACGAGATGGCTGGCATCCAGCTTCCTTGCCACGCCGACACCTATCCCGGCACCAGTCATAGCCGCCGCAACTTTCCCCACGGCAAAAATCATATTTCCTGTCGACCCGCCCATAAAGGTACCAATCTGCTGTATAATCGTCCCTATGATTAAAGTAGCAAACAGCCCCTGGGCCATTCCGCCCAGACCGTCTATAAAGATCCTGTCCAGTAACTTTTTCATCCCTTCGTTCCTCCTGCACTTACATCTGTCTTGTCACTCCCCGCCATTTTATCATAAACCGTTTGAAAAGTCACTTTTTTTCACACTTAAAAAACCTTAAAAAAGCTTCATGTAAAAGGCTGTGCAGTCCTCCCTTAAGGATACTGCACAGCCCTTTATTTAATCTGTTTCTTTCATTCTCTCCACTAATGTTTCTTTTTGAAGCATCTTCACGCCATATTGCGTCATAATCAGCTGCATAGCCGCCAGCAGTACGATGTACAGAAGGACCGGTATCCACGGGAAAGTATAACTTACCCCCAGTCCCAGCTGTATACATGCACGCACCAGGCCGTATCCGAGACCCCCGCCGAACACAAGCGTACATATGGCGGAAACACCGACATAACTCAAGGTCTCCCTGCTTAACATAGTCCTTATCTGCTCCTTCGTCATTCCGACTGCCTGCAGGATTCCCAGTTCTTTTTTACGGGTAAACAGATTGGTCATGATCGTATTCATCAGGTTGATCACACCAAATGCCACGAGGAATACAGCCAGCACATAGAGAATCATTTTCATGGCGAAACTCTCATTCTCCAGATACTCCCGTGTTTCGGTTTTGGATGACAGATACATATTTTCTTCTGCCCCAAACAGTTTGTCAAGCTCTCTGCCCACCGCTTTTTCCGCCTCCGGTTCCACAGCGATTTCATAGCCGTAGGTTGTATTCATCATAGTCCACTGGTCCAGCATTTTAGCGGGCATAAGCAGGGTGCTTCCCATGACAGACAACGGAAGTCTTACATCGCGTCCCTCCTCAACATTCTTCTTGTTCCAGGAAATCATTTTAATCGTCGCCAGTACCGGCACATTCTCTTCTATCCTCTCGCCTGTCTGATTATAGTAAACTACAGAAATCGTATCCCCTCTTTTAATAGGATGTTCTTTAAAGTTACTATTGCTCTCGGTTTCTACAACCATTCCCGGTCCGTGCAGAAGTTCGTCATATGTTTCCGGCCCGTCATAGTCCATCTCTTTGAGTAATGCAAAATCTGCTTCTGTAAAACCATTGACACCTTCCTGCTGTTCTTCCCCGAACATATTTGCGGCTATCGTGAGATATTTCCACGGTTTCGCAGATATCACGCCGTCTATGCTCTCCAGTTCCGCCTTAAGGCCCTCCCCCATCACATCTTCTGCCTGAAGCTGTGCATAGGCTTTCACGCGCCCTTCAAGACTTGTATCATTGTTATCATAACCAGATTCCGCAGTCAGCTGTAGCTGATATTCTCCTTCCGGGAAAAAGTTATCCGCAGAAGCTCCGGGGTCATAAGATACGATGAAAGTGGCAATCGTCCCTAAAAGTACTCCTGCAAGTACAAGTGAACTCATCGTCAGGATACTTTTCTTCCTGTTCCTTTTTAAGTTAATCCCTGCCAGGCTGTTAGGTGTCAGCCGGCGTTTCAGTACCGTGGATTCCTTCATTTTTTCTGTATAACCGGTATATCCAAGCGCCTCAATCGGTGATGTTGCCGCCGCAATTTTAGCCGGTTTCCTGACAGAAATGCCAACGGAAACCATTCCCAGAAGCAGGCAGACAAGTGCTGCCCCTAAAAATGTGAACGTATCCCAGCCTTTCGGGACAAGGGCATATCCCATCACACCTCCAAGCAGAATACCAAAAGGCATCCCCTTCAGCGCCAGAATCATTCCTTCTCTCGATACGAGCGTACGCACCTGCTGCCTCGTCATACCGAGTGTACGCATCTGTCCGTATTCCCGGACTTTACCTGCCACTGCGATGTAGAAAATATTATGGATGACAAGGCCTGCCGCTGCCAGTATCAGCAGTGCCACCAGAACAAGAGTAATGATGCTGCCTGTTGTAAGCCTCGAAACACCTGCCTGACCGAAGTAACCGTCATTTACCTTAATCTGGTCTTCCGGTATTCCTGCTGCCTTCCCGATCTCCAGAGCGCTCTGTCTGGCTGTATTCAGATCCATATCCATAGCGCCCTTCATATTAACGGACGCACTTACTGTCGGAACGCTTTCCCCTTTGAGCATCATGGCACAGGGAAGTGATACATAAATCTTGTGACTATTTTTCGCTTTTGACGGCGTATCTACAATGGCCGTGACCCGGTATTTCCTGACTTTTTTGTTTCCGAGGTCGAGTAATACAGTATCCCCCGGCTGAACGGATAGTCCAAGCTGCTCAATATAATCTGCCGGCAGCATGATATCATGGTCCTCTTCCGGGAGTTCTCCTGTGTATTCGATCTGGTCCCGCTCCATAAAAGTCTCATCCTGATACATCACAAGAAGACGGTTATTCCCTACCTTTCCGCTGCCTGCCTTGCTGTCTGCCGCCGCCCATTTCACCCTGCCATCCGTATTGAGCTGTTCTGCCTGCTCAGGTGTAATGTCCATATAAGACACCTGGGCCGTATCTTCCAGAAGTCTTAATTTCTCTTTAGAACTCCCGAACACATATAGTATAAATGTCAGCACCAATGCCACGGACAGGGCAATCGTCAGACATGTAAAGAGATTCCTTGTACGGCTGTTTTCCATGCTTTTGTTCGCAAGCCGGCGGATCACAGTCTTATTTACATTCCGGTCCATTTTCATTACTGCCACCTGCTTTCTCTGATCTTCCCGTCCTCGATGCGTATCAGCGTATCTGCCATCTGGGCGATTTCTTCATTGTGCGTAATCATGACAATTGTCTGTCCAAACCGCGCGCCTGTCGTCTTCAGAAGGCCTAGCACATCCTGGCTTGTACGGCTGTCCAGATTCCCCGTCGGTTCATCGGCCAGAAGGATCGCCGGCTTTGCCGCAAGGGCCCTTGCGATCGCAATACGCTGCTGTTCTCCACCGGACATCTGGTTCGGCATGTTTTTCAGACGTTTTTCCATCCCGATCATCCTGACGATTTCCATCACATAGTCCCGGTCCACCTGATTACCGTCCAGTTCGATCGGAAGCACAATATTCTCATATGCATTGAGCACCGGTACAAGATTGTAGGCTTGAAACACGAATCCAATCTGCCTGCGCCTGAAAATCGTAAGTTCATCGTCATTCATCTCTGACAGTTCCCTTCCCGCTACCATGACACTGCCTTCTGTCGGATTATCCAGACCGCCCAGCATATGGAGAAGTGTCGATTTACCGCTTCCGCTTGTTCCCACGACCGCCGCGAAACTCCCCTGTTCCACTTCTAAATCCACTCCGTCCAATGCCTTAACAATAGATGGTTCGCTGCCATAATATTTTTTCAATCCTTTTGTTTTTAAAATACTCATCGTTCTCTCCTTATCCCTGCTTCATTGTCTTGTTGTTTTCTATAATCCAATCCTATCATCACAATGTTACAGGACCCTCTCATAAAAAGAGAAAAAGGTATCAGTTTTGTAACATTTCATTTTGCAAAAGTGTGAAAAAAATAGCCTCCCGGGATGGGAAACTATTTTAGCCGCCTTTTTAAGGCCTCTCATTTGAAAGAAAAAGGGAAAATGTGCTGCCTTCGCCTTTCCTCGACTCTACCATGATATATCCAGACTGCTTCATCAAAATCTCCCTTGTCAGGTACAGGCCGATTCCGACGCCCTCTTCCTTACGAACGGCCTCTTCCCTGTAAAACCGTTTAAAGATATCGTTGATATGTTCCGGATCTATGCCGGTTCCGGTATCACGGATTCTGATCCGCGTGTACATCTGCCGGTGATCTACATCAAGAATTATCTTTCCTCCATCAGGCGTATATTTCACTGCATTGTCCAATACATTGAATATCGCTTCTTCCGTCCATTTCGGATCATAAAAAAGTCTCAGAGCTTCAGGACAGTGCACTTCCAGTCCAATCCTTTTCTTTTCGGCTTTGGGGAGTACAGACGATACGGCTCCGGATATGGTCTGGAACAGAGGCGTATTTTCTTTTTTCAATGTAATCAGGTTACTCTCCAGCCGTGACATTTTCACGAGTGAACGTACCAGAAAGTCCAGCTTATTTACCTGATTTTCCATCACCGACAAGAGTCTTCTGTCCTCTTCCCCCAGATCCGGGCTCATGCTGACCGTATCGCTGTACATCATAATATTCGCAATGGGAGTCTTCAGCTGATGAGAAATGTCTGACACCATTCCCTGTATCTCCTGTTTCTGGCGGAGATTCTGTTCGCCGGACAATCTGGTGACCTCCCCCAGCTTCTCCACCTTCATCGCAAGCTTGGATGAAAGCGTTTCAAGGTCCGTATTTCTGGATGGTTCTTTCCCGGAGATCATATCGTCCAGCGTATCACCGATATACCCCGTCAGCTTCCGGTACTTTCTCCTGAATACCAGAAAGCTTATTACCACTGCCGCCGACATGCCTGCTGCCAGAATCACCACTGCCGCTCCCAGACTAATCGTCATCTTTTATTTTCCTCCATCCACTGGTATCCCATGCCGTAAACAGTCTTGATATAGGAATTGTTATCATCCTCGATCTTGCCCCTGAGACGGCTGATATTGATGGTAAGTGTGTGTTCATCCACAAAGTTTCCGTCCTGATCCCACAGTTTGTCAAGAAGAACCTGTCTTGTCAGGACCTGCCCCGGATTCCTTATGAATACCTGAAGCAGCTTAAATTCTGTCGGAGTAAGGGTCAGTACTTCCCCGTTCTTTGACACGGTCCGGTTCTCAAGATCCACCTCAAGACTGCCGCACCTGTGTACCTGTTCCTCCTTTGCCGGCTCACAGCGCCTCAGGATTGCCTGAATCCTCTGGAGCACAATCCGTATGTTAAAAGGTTTCGTAATATAATCGTCAGCACCGGCCTCAAAGCCGCGTATCATATCCTCATCCATATCGTGGGCCGTTAAAAATACAATAGGCGCGCTACTCCCACTGCGTATCTCTTCTGAAAAATGAAACCCGTCACCATCCGGCAGGTTTACATCCAGCAAAAACATCTGAAACTCCTGCTCTTTCATATATGCCCGGGCCTGTCTTAAGTTATATGCCGGGACCGGATGAAGCCCGGCCCTCTGGAGATTAAAACACAGGCCGTCATTGAGCATTTCATCGTCTTCTATAATCAATATATTTTCCATCACATTTCATTATACTGATACACCGCATAATTAAGTAACAGGCAGATAATCGTCAGCCGATGTACCGGGCGGATATACGCCCTGTTTCCTCTCTTCTGCCCGTACATATTTTAGCATGGGGCATTCGTGTTTGTCAAAGAATCCTGAGGGGGCTGTAACATGGAGAAAGGGGCTGGAATCACTTCCAGCCCCGGGAGGGAAAATTATGAAATTTATGCTATCTATTCAAAAATCAAAAGGTTGTTTTCCTTTGATGTATATAACTATACAAAGGAAATGTGACATGACTGTGAGCATCAGATTAACTATTTATGATTCTTTTTAAAGATAATCTTAAGAGTATAAAATATATCTGTACTCCATAAACAGAATATGAATCATGGGGCTTTTAATCTTCCGCAATCCTCAGTCTTTCTACGACTGTGTTCTTTACAGCTCCCTTATAGCTTAGTATCGGAACGATGACAGATATCAGCAGCAGTACCGGTGTGCATAGCAGAACCGGCAGGATCCTGAAGTGCCATGTGAATATTGCCATCTGCCCGGCTACGGCATTTACGATCACATAACCGACAGCCATTCCCACAGTACAGGTCACCAGCAGGGTGAGCACTGCATATAGCAGCCCCTCAAACTGCAGCATCTTTTTCTGCTGCTGCCCTGTCATACCGATGGCTTCGAGCGTAGCCAGCTCTTTCTTCCGTGAAAGAATCGAGGTGATTGTTACATTTACAAAGTTCAGTATTCCGATCAGTGCAAGGATAAAGCTTAAGAATCCTCCGGCCAGTGCATACACGTTTTTCAGATTATCAAACATTGCCACGTAATCTGCCTTCGTTTTCCCGTCCAGATCCGTATTAACCTTTTCACAGTAGTTCTTCATCCATGAAGTAATCTCTGCCCCTTTTCCCTCCTCTGCATCAAAAATCGTTTTCATCGGCTGCGTCTCCCCATACCGGGCCATGAACTCGGTATCCGGCATGATGTAAGCGACTGGCATAGCAGAATGGTACCACTGTGACTGCAGGGCATATGGAAGTTCTCCTACGGCCATTACCTCATAAGCTTTACTTTCTCCGCTGCTGGATTCCAGCATAACTGTATCTCCTATATTCAAATACGGGTGCTCAAAACTGGTGTGGTCACCCCATTCAAATGAATTGACAATCACATAATTCCCAGTCTTAAATTTTTCCCAGTCCAGCTTTCCATCTGCCAGATTTATCTTGTCTGCTGCTTCCTTATTTACGCCATATATATCGATGTTACTGGCCTTTGACTCCCTCATCTGCCGGATTTCGCCGGCGACATCCTGATTGGAAAAGAATTTTTTGTACTCCTGCATATAGGTCTCCATATTATTCCATTCAGTATCCAAAAAAGAATGATATTCAGTATGGATATATATGTTTCCGATGTCCTTCACACCATCCTGCTTCACAAGTTCCTGCTGAAATTCCTTTGTAACGCCTGCCGTATTTGTATATTGGCTTCCAAAATTTGTCATGGACGCATCTGTAACCATATAATTTGAAACCATATAAGTAGACAGGTATTTATCCATGTCAAACCCCTTCACCATCGTGTAAACGCTGTTCAGGAGTATCAGGCTCAGGGACAGGGATAAAACGACAAGAACCAGTTTTTTAGGATTCCGTTTAACATTGGCCATCGCCATATGGAATGGGGATGCTTTTTTTGTCCGCTTCTTTTTTCCCTTTTTTTGTTTTTCTGTATATTTCACAGCCTCCACCGGTGATACCTTTGCTGCGATCCGGCATGGTTTGATACAGCTGATATAAACAGTTACGATTGTAAAAACAGCGGCCCCTATAAATATGAGCGGATTTGCAGAATAGATCTGTACATCATTTGTTAAAAGGCTGAGTACCGATGGAGCCAGCAGCCTGCCCGTCAGAAAACCAAGCAGCAGCCCGGTGGGAATTCCTAATAAGCACAGCATCCATGCCTGTCTTCGCACGAGTTTTTTCAGTTGTTTTCCCGTCGTACCAATGGTTTTTAGCAGGCCGTAAAAACGGATGTCACTAAAAATATTCAAGTAGAAGATGTTATAAATGATCAGATAGCCTGACAGCATGATCAACACCATAACTACTACAAGCATCATCACTGTTGTTGGATCGACCGAGGAGAATCCATATGCCCAGTTCACACCATAGTCTACTTTTGTCGTATCGAATCCGCATCGCTCGCAGAGCTGAAGCATCTGTTTTTCGATATCCCAGGAACTGCTGAAGTTAAAATTGGGATTCATGTAACCACTGTAATCCCCGCTATTTTCCGCTTCATAAAAGGGGGTCGTTTCCAGCGGGGCCGTCTTATCGCTGTATTGACGGGATACCAGTATTTCCTGTGCACGAAGTGCTTTATCTCCCTCCCAGTATCCGCACAGACGGAAGGTCTGTTCCACTACTTCATCGTGGACCCTGATCTGAAGTTCTACCTTTTCCCCCAATTTATGCGGGATCTCCAGTGCGTCCAATACAATGGTGCTCATCGCAATATCATCTATTTTCTCCGGCATCTTTCCTGTTGTCGGGTAAGAAAAACTGTTTTTTGCATCCTGATCTTCGAAATACCGGACCTCCCCCTGTATTTTATTTAGTTCTGGATTTTCAGTAAAACCTACTACGATGTTGTAGGATAAATCTCTGATTTTGCCATCTTCCTTTAGTGTTTCGTATTCTTCCCATGTAAAATTTTTGAACCCTGCATGGCTCCTTCCCCCGACCTGGCGCAGACTGGATTCTGTACTGCTTTGCATGATACTGCCCCCAATGGAAAAGATCGTCGTAAAAAGGACGGCAGTCAGGGCAATTGCCAGCACACTGATGATATTTTTCTTTTTCCGGGCCCCCAGTGTCCGGGCTGAAAGCTTTCTAATGATCTTTTTATTTTTCACTCTAGCCACGGTATCCACCACCCTTGCCTTCTGTTTTCCCTGACGGCCGAGATGTTGTGCGCCTGCCTGTCTGCGGAATGCGGTCATCCGGTATGTCGCTGAACTGTCCTGCTTTTCTGACCTTTCCGTCTTCTATGCGGATAATCCTGTCAGCCATCTGTGCGATTTCCTCATTATGGGTAATCATGACGATTGTCTGTCCGAACTGGTCGCTGGTCACTTTCATCAGGCTCAGTACATCCTGGCTCGTATTGGAATCCAGATTTCCTGTCGGTTCATCCGCGAGTACGATAGCCGGCTTTGCGGCCAGTGCCCGTGCAATCGCCACTCTCTGCTGCTGGCCCCCTGAGAGCTGTCCCGGCAGGCTGTCCAATTTCTGTTCCAGACCGAGTACCTGTACGATCTCACGGATGTATTTTCTATCCACCTTATTTCCATCCAGTTCTATAGGGAGTGTGATGTTTTCTTCCACATTTAGTACTGGTACCAGATTGTAGTTCTGAAAGATAAATCCAATCTTTCGTCTCCGGAAAATGCACAACGCATCATCCTTCAGTGAAAAGATGTCTTTGTCATCCACATATACTTTTCCCGATGTAGGCCTGTCCAGACCTCCCATCATGTGGAGCAGGGTTGATTTTCCGCTTCCGGAAGTTCCGACAACTGCGGCAAATTCTCCTTCCATGACAGACAGGCTGACGCCATCTAATGCTTTTACTGTATTTTCACCTGATCCATAATATTTCTTGAGTTCCTCTGTTCTCAATATTCCGTTCATATTCTGCCTCCTTTTTATTCATGTAATTTTAGAAATCGCTAAAATAGAGTTTCGCTTGCGAAACTCGCGCCTGCGGCGGTCGCATCGCGACATCTACCTTATACGCCGCAGTGCGCATCCCCCGGAGGGTTTATTATTTCATAGGACGTACTTTCCTATGAAATAATAAAAAGCCTATTCACTTCTATGAATAGACTTTAACATATGAATCTTTCCAGACTCTTTCCGAAATCTAACAGTTCTGAAAGTTTTCACGCGGCAGATATACGGCAAAAGACGCACCTGTCTGGTTCGTCGTGCTTACTTTGATATAACCGTGTTCCTTTTTCAGAATCTCCCGCGCCAGATACAGGCCGAGCCCCACGCCTTCCTTCTCCTGAAACTGACTTCCACGGTAAAACCGCTGAAAGATTTTAGGGATCTCTTCCTCCGTAATTCCCGGTCCCTCATCCTGTATGCAGATACTGACAAACATGGGATATTCTCTGATGGCTACGGTCACACAGCTTTTCTCTTCTGTGTATTTCAGCGCATTATCCAGAATGTTATAGACGGCCTCTGATGTCCATTTTCTGTCGAAACAGGCCTGACATTCATCGGTCCATCCCTTCTTTACAATCTGGATTCCCCGTTTCACCTGTTTCTCCTTCCCGCGCAGGACCAGTTCTTCCAGCATCGGCTTAAGCGGCTGCTTCTGAGGGGATACCTGTATAATATTCGTCTCAAGACGTGACATCTTGACAAGGGACTGAATCAGGGATTCCAACAGGTCTGTCTGGGCCATCAGTCTTTTTGCCAGTTCCTTGTCTTCTCCTTCCAGTTTTTCCTCAATAATTTCCCCGTAGAGCCGGATGTTAGAAATCGGTGTCTTCACCTGATGTGAAATATCTGAAACCAGTTCCTTGACAGCCTTTTTTTCCTTCTCCACATTCTGCCTGCTGAGTGCAGATGCACCGAGAAACCGCTTCCACTTTACCTCCAGCTTGGACAGTTCGCTCTCGTCATAGTCAGACTCCTGAAAGTTTCCCGAAGTGGCCTCATCCAGCATCATATTCAGCGTTTCATAAGTATTTTTCCTAAACCGCAGCCCCATCTATATTCCCGCCTCTCTATTTCCAGACATACCCTACTCCATATACGTTCAAAATATGTTCCGGGTTTGCAGGTTCCTTTTCCAGCTTTGCTCGAAGCCTGCTGACTGCAACCGGAAGTGCATTTTCATCCACATATTCCATTCCGTCTGTCCATACCTTATCTATCATAACATCCCGGGGTATGGTATTTCCCCGGTTCTCCAAAAGGACCTGCAGAAGCTTCTGCTCCGTCCTGCTTAATACAAGACTCTGTCCGTCTCTCTTATAAACCATTTTTACCGTATCCAGCAAGAGATGCCCATCCTCATACCGCCCTCTGCCATGATCAGAAAAAGACAGCCGCAGAAGATTCTCGATCCTCGCTCTCAAAACTGCAAGGCTGAACGGCTTGGTCACATAATCGTTCGCCCCCAGTTCAAACCCCATCACCTCATTCACCTCCAGGTCATTCGCCGTCAGCATCAGCACCGGCCGTGAGCACGACTGGCGGTATTCCTTCAGGAAATCATATCCATTCCCGTCGGGGAGGTTAATATCTAAAATAACAAGCCCAAACTCATTCCCCTGTACAGCAGAACGCGCTTCATGCAGCGTGTAACACTGGGTGAAACGGTATGAAGTTTTTCCAAGACCCAAAACAATTCCCTCATTTAATGCTGAATCATCCTCAACGATCAAGATATCCGTCATATTATGCTCCTTTTATCTGAAAATTCTGAATGCGGACCGCAAAAGGGTCTGACCCCTTTTCATCTTATCAAAAAAGGCCGTACATTTCAATGCACAGCCTTTTTCTTAATGTTCTCTACTCTTCCTCTACAAATACGTCTTTTCCAAGTCCGCAGATCGGGCATACCCAGTCATCCGGTATATCTTCAAATGCGGTTCCCGGCTCGATTCCCCCGTCCGGATCACCCTCCTCCGGGTCATATACATATCCGCATGGTTCACATACATATCTTTTCATTTCAAACTCCTCCTATTTCTTTCATGTTATCTTGTAAATGCACAGTCCTGTACTGAACAGTTACATTAGCTTTCCCTATTCACACCTCTGTCATGCATAAATTTCCAAATTCAGAGGTATATTTAAGGTTCCTTTTAAATTGCCCATTCGTATTTTCCGCCGTCTCCTACCTGATAGAAGTCGGCATAATTGATTTTAAATATATCTTTTCCGGTACCTCGTATATCTATGTGGTTCTTGATCAGGTACTGCCATGTCCCGGCATGTGAGATATCTCCCTGAAGCAGGATTCCCTCTACTTTTCCGTCTCTTAGGATGACGCGCTTATAATGCTCTTTATCTTCTCTTACCTGTATTTCATCACCTTCTTCCTCGCAGATTCTTCCTACGCATAAGCTTAAAAGTCCGAAGAAATTGATCGTGTTCTTGATGGCAAAGCGGTCTGCATACTCTGTTTTTAGACCGCACATATTCTTTCCCGCCACTCTTCCCTGATCGGCTGCATTCGGCCAGATTCCTGACAGGCCTGTGATGTCGCCTGCCGCATAGATGTCAGGCTGGTTTGTCTGCAAATAGGAATCCACGCATACTCCGCGTTCACACATGATGCCGCTGCCTTCGAGATACCCGGTTGATGCACGGACACCGGCTGCGACAACGATCATATCGCATGCTGCTTTTTCACCGTTGTCCAGAACGACTTCATGAATCCTGCCGTCCTCACCACACTGTGCTTCACTGGCCCGCCTTCCAAGGAGGAAACGGACACCGGCCTTTTCAAAGAGTTCCTGATAGCTCTGGGCGCCGTGGGCATCGAGCTGTACCGGCAGAATCTGGGGGGCCATTTCTACAATGGTAACTCTCCTCCCCCTCTCAAGCAGTCCGTAGGCCGCATCCAGCCCAACGAGTCCGGAACCGATGATTAGCACATTTTCTGCCTCTTCTGCTTCCTTTACAATATCCTGGGCATCGGAAAGATTCCGCAGCCCATACACATTGGAAGCCTTTCTTAAATCTCCCACAGGGGGAATACAGCTGTCCGCGCCATTCGCAATCAAAAGCCTGTCATACCCCACTTTTTCTCCTGTGTCCAGATGAATTTCCTTCTCACCGGGACAGACTTCTACGACCCGGACCCCCTTTTCCCAGTCAACACGATACTTTTCAAAGAAATCATCTTCCGTAAAATTCAGGCTCTTTTCATCGCGCTCCCCTCCGATAAACTTATGCAGCATACAGCGGGAATGAATCTGTGTATCCGCGGAAATCAGCAGTATCCCGGCGTTTTCGTCCAGCCCCCTGATTGTCTTCGCGGCTTCTGTACCGGCAACACCGGCACCTATAATCACATGCTTCATACTTTTACACCTCCTCTACATAAATCGCTTTTTTCGGACAGGAGGCTACACAGGATGGTTCTCCTCCCGCGTTTACGCAGAAATCACACTTGATCACTTTACTTTTCGTCACCTGATCCGGCTTTAAAACGCCGAACGGGCAGTTCATCACACACATAAAGCAGGACCCGCACCGGGTTTCATCATAAAACACGTGTCCGCTTTCCGCATCCTTGCGAAGCGCCCCGCTCATGCATGATTTCACACATTCCGGGTCAGCACAGTGCCGGCAGAACAAGGGTTTGTAGTGTCCCTCTGCATCCTTTAGGATAAAATTACGGGACTCATTTTTAGGGTCTGTCAAATCCAGATCATATATCGTCCCCGGCGTTTCCCTGTGCGCCTGCATACAGGCGGCGGAACAGTTCTTACAGCCGTCGCATTTCTCATAATCGATCATGATACGTTTCATTTTTACCGCCCCTTTCTAAATCTGAAGTCCCCGGCGTTTTTCCAGAATAATCTCTTCCAGAATCTTCGCAGATTCCTTTGCATCCGGGTTAATAATCACCTGTCCCCCGGTCAGCTCTTTCATATCCTCTGTCAGCACTTTTACAGCCACCTTACTTCCAGTCATGAATGGCGGCAGCCCAAGGTGCAGTGGAAGCCCGAGTGATAGTCCGTAGCACCCATCAGCCAGCGCCTGCTCTTCCAGCCATTGTGCCGCAGAAAGTACAAGCGGCAGCTGCGGAAGGTCCACGCCTAGTTCTTCTGCCAGTTCAGTTGCTACGATCTCAAGGCGGCCGATTGCAAGACATGGTCCAAAGTTCAATACAGGCGGGATGCCAAGGCTCTCACAGACAGCCCTCAGCTTAGGCCCTGCATATTTTGCCGCTTCTGGTGTCATAAGTCCGCAGTTCTCAATTCCCCCTGAAGAACATCCGGCCGTCAGGACAATGATATCCTTCGCAATCAGCTCCTTCACGAGGTCTACCGTCAGTACATCGTGCCCGCCTGCAGTCAGGTTAGAACACCCAACCACGCCGGCAACACCCTTTATATCCCCTGATACAATCAGGTCGATCAACGGTTTCCAGCTTCCGCCAAGGAATTTCTTAAGGGAGATTTCACTGACACCTGTCAGCGTGTTATCATAACCGTGCTCTTTCATCAGGTTCATCGGTACGCTGCCTCTGCGTGCACTGTAAGCCGCAACCACCTCATCAATAATCTCCTCTGTCACAGCGGGACGGTTCTCAAAATCAAATTCCTTCAGCTCTGCATTTGCCTTTTTCGCCACATTGTCAATACATATCTGCTTAATCTTTAATTCATCGCAGATTGGTTCGATCCCCGGCAGTGTACAGTTAAATTCCGAAATAACAGCATCAATCCCACCCGTTGCCAGTATCGCTTCACTTGTATAGTTATTGCCTGCATGACCATCAAAGATATCCTCATAATGGGCGCCGCGCAGCTGCAGATCCTGTCCTACACAGGTACACCCGACCAGCTTGAAGCCTTTCGCCCCGGCCTTTTCTGCCTTCTTTACAACATCCTCATCCGTCAGACGGTCCTGCAGGAAGGTGAACATCGAATGCTGGTGTCCCGTAATCATAATATTAATATAATCCGGATCAATGACCCGCAGTCCAACCGGTGCAAAACGGATCTCCGGCTCCCCAAGCACTACGTCGTTGAGAAGATTCGTCAGTACCAGCCCGTAAATTCCTGTGGAAATCCCCAGTTTTAAACAGTCCAGCAGCATATTGACCGGATCTGAGTTCAAATTTGTAGAACATTTTACAACTCCGTGGAACACTTCCGACTTCGCACCACCCGGGAGAATTCCGAGTTCTTTCCATTTCTTATAACGCGGAGCATATGCCATTTTTTCCGTGAGCTGCATCTTCTCATATTCAGGGAGGTAAAGGTCTTTCAGCACTGCGTCTGCAACCGCCTCGGCCCTCCTGTGGATGTCCTCTTCCTCAATGCCAAAAATCGCGGCCAGCCTGTTCAGGGTATCCGGTCCTTTGATTTCACCTTTTGACTTTGCAACGTTCTTAACATTCAGTGCCGTATTTTCAACGACATGTATGTAACACCCTGAACCGGAAGCGACAGCCCGCAGAAAGTTTCTGGCTACGATTGTGTCAGCATCTGCCCCGCAGATTCCTCTCGGGGCCTCCGGTGTGATGCGGCACGGCCCGTTAGCACAGAGCCTGCAGCAGACTCCCTGAAGCCCAAATGCACATTTCGTGCTCTGTCCTTCCACACGATGGTGGGACGTCTCCATCGGCAGTCCGGCAATAAAGCCTTCTAATGGCTTATCAGCGCTCTTACATGTAGTGCATCCATAACATTGATTCATAGTTGTACCTCCTCAATACTTGATAATTTTAGTCCACTTTGTTTTATAAAATTTTCCCTCCGAAAAAGAGGGATTATTTCCTTAAATCATCTCTGCAGTTTAAAAAAGGTCTGACAGTTTCCGTGCCCTTAATTCCTTCATCAATACGCCCTGTATCTTTGCGAGCTCCGTATGTACCCTGCACCTGCTGCCACCGGAATTCCTGCTGCAGCTTTCTCTGAGGCATGGCATGATCAAAGGCTCCTCATCGACTGCTGTCACCACATCATACAGATTCAGTTCCTCAAGCGGCTGATTCAGCCGGCACCCGCCCGAAGCACCCCGCCCAACCTCAATCAGGCCGGCTCTCCTAAGCTTCTTCAATATCTTATAAGCAAACGCCTCCGGAATCTCTTCCGCCTGACATATCTCTTTTACCGTATGCTTTTCCCCGTCTCTTATGGAACGAAGCATACGGATCGCATAATCATTCTCTCTTGTTAAAAGCATGAAAGCACCTCTCATCTTTTGTTAAAATTTTAGCATACTGGACTTTTTTTGTCAACTTTAAATATGAACATTTACAAGCTTTTCGAAGAATGATATACTGGTAACTATCCAATCCAAGAAAGAGGTCGAATTATGTTCCGTTTATGGGGTAAAGAATTTAAAGACAACAGAATGCTGCGTGATACGGTCATCTGTGATGACACGGACGACACACGCACACATAAAGTATTTCATGCACTCGATGCAATCTGCTATGAATTTGATCTGAGCAAACCAATCTGGCTCGATAAGACAATAAAGGACTTCAAGAAACATGCCAAAGCAAGATTTTACCAGGATAATTTTGTAGATTCCATCGATTTCGATTACCTTGAAATCCAGATTATAGAAGAAGAGTAAGGGAACAAAACCGCCCTTACTCTTCGTTTCTATTACTCGTTATGTATGGCTGCAAGCGGGCTCAGTCTCATCGCCCTCAGCGCCGGGAAATACCCGGCTGCCATTCCCACAAACACCGCGAATGCCATCGAGGCAAGCACAAGCCACGGCGGGATATAGGAAATATTTCCGTCAATTCCCATCGCATTGCCGCTCTGCGTCAGGAAGTTGATAATGAAGGACAGCAGGAAGCTTAGGATATTCCCCACTACACCTCCTATAAACCCGATAAATGCCGCCTCCATAAGAAACATCTGTTTAATATTCTTCAGACCGCATCCCAATACTTTTATAACACCGATCTCCTTTGTACGTTCATATATCGACATCATCATTGTATTTGCAATACCGATTGCAGCTACGAATAGAGATACCGCCCCGATTCCCCCGAGAACAGCCTGAATCATTGCAAACTGCTTTTTCATGCTCTCCATATATTCTGCATTCGTTGTAACCTGATATCCCATATTTCTGATCGTAGCGGACAGTTCATCCACATCGTCCAGATTTTCCGCCTGCACGCTTGCAGAACTGTATACAAACTGTTTATACGGCTTGCCTGACTTCGTGCTGGGCTGTCCGGGAATTACTCTGCCGCGGAACTCTTTCTTCAGCAGTTCCTCTAATTTATCTATGTCACAGTAAACATAGTAAAAATTAGCATTATAAGTATCGATATCCCCTTCCACTACTCCGCTGGACTGGACAACATATTTTTTCGGCGGTTTAACCGGTGTCTGATTCGCTCCTCCTTCACCGCCCCCTGCCGACATCCCGGCACCCTGATTCTGTGTTTGAAAATAGCCATCCTGGTCCAGAATCAGAAACATCTGGTCATGTGCCAGATCCACATCCGGTATTTCCCCGGTTTCCCAGTATCCCTTACCGGTTGTCTTCTCATAGAAACTGGTAAGAACGCCATTTCCAAAAACAAGTTCCAGATTGGCACTGTCAGGGTCTGGAAGCCTTCCTCCGGCAGCCAGTTTTATATTCTGCTCCTTAAGTGCTTCCGGCGTCATCCCACGCAGCTGCAGATATCCCATGTACTTGCCTTTTAATGCAATCGCGCTGACATCCAGAATTGGATTTGCACTCTTTACATGCTCCAGCTGCTTTAGCTGGTTAATGACATCATCCGTAATATACTTACTTGGCTCCTGCTGGTCGGAATCACCGGAAGACATATAATACATGGAACCTTCTGTCTGCTTTCCCGTGACTGTCAGGTTCGTAATTCCGCCGGACTGCTCGACTTCACGGTACATGGACTCCTGCATTCCAAGCCCCAGAGAAATCATGACCACAATGGATGCTGTTCCGATAACGACTCCCAGGATGGTGAGAAAAGTTCTAAGCTTTCTTCGCTTGAGGTTGCCACTACTCATCCTCAGTAAATCGATCCACCTCATCCAACAAGTCCTCCTCTTCTACAGACTCCTTCTTTTTCTTTCTTCTCTTGAGTACGATAATCAAGATGACAATCGCTGCCACAACTACAACGGCTCCTATTACAACCGGTAAAACCGGAAATCCTTTTTCAGCCGGCATATCAACCATCTGCGACATATCCATCGGTGCCTGCTCCGGTGTGATCGTCAGTGAAAATTCCTTCTCTACGGTTGATGCTTTTCCAGATTCATCTTCGTATGAGACAATCATCTTACACTTCTGGTCCGGCGCCATCTCCTGTGTAGCTGTAACGATTCCGTCGATAGAACCTGTCGCACCTGAATCCACATTTCCGACAAAGACATCTTTACCTTCGATTCCATCCCCCTGGAATTTTGCTTTTACATTGTATAATTTAATACGGCCTGTATTATAAAGGCTGCATGTAATATTAGCCTCCTCGCCTACCGCTACTGCCTCAGGTGCAATCTCGAGTTCGCTGAATTCAAATCTTGCCGCCTGTTTCACAGGAATCGCCAGACTTGAAGAACTCTCATATTGTGTAGCATTGCTGTCTTCATATTTCATCGTCATTGCAATACTGTATGGCTTCTGAACCAAATCTGCCCTTGCATTCAATGCAATGGAGATATCCTGTGTCCCGCCTGCCGGGATGTAGTCCAGATAAATAGAGCTGGATCCTGATGACGGCAGGAATGCCGGTGCCTCCGCTGCTGCTTCGGTCCCTGATGACGGTGCCTGCAGATCAAACAGCATGTTGGAAACCGCCGTTTTTGTAGAAGTATTCTTCAAATGGATAATCAGCTTAAAGTCGCTGCCTGCATTCACTGCCCCCGGATCTGTATTGAACCCGGTGACAATGACCCTCGGTACGGCATCCTTACCGGATTCTGAACCGCCCCCGCCGCCTGAAACGACAGGGTCACTGTTTGAAAAACCGGCTTCTCCGCCTTCCGGTTCCCCGTTTTCTTCCGGCTTTGGCTCCTCAGGTTTTTCTTCCGGTTTATCCGCCGCAACGGCTTTTACAAATACATACCGGTCTAACTGAAACTGTTTGCCTTCACCGTCCTCATATGTAATCTTAAAAGGAAGTTTATAATACTTACTTTCCACCTCCGGACGAACTGCCAAACCTTCCCATTTAACCATTACTTCATTGCCTGCCGTAATAGTCTCTACCGTACGTTCATAATTCATATCTTCTACGACAAACGGCCATGTATTAGCATCCTCTATGACAGGAGCAATCCTGACTTTTACCGCATCTGCTATCCCCTGATTTTTCAGGCTAATCTCAAGGTCTTTTGTTTCATCCGCTTTAAACTCCGGGGTCTTCTGTTCATCTCCTACAGAAATCACTATTTTGGGCGCATCTGTAGCCGTATCCTCCGCACGTACCCCCGCCGGCAGTATCATCGCTGCTGTCAAAGCAAGGCTCATCGCGATCCCCGCAATTTTTTTAAATGGTCTCATGTTCCTTTTCCTCCCTCTTTTCATGGTTATCTTCTATTTTTACGATTTTCCCGTCTATAATATGGAATATACGGTCTGCATATGTAGCCAGATGATTATCATGGGTAACCATGACAAGTGTCTTCTTCTGCTCACGCACGACTTTCTGCATCAGTTCCATTACTTCTTCTGACGTATGTGAATCCAGATTCCCGGTCGGCTCATCTGCAAATATAATCTTAGGATCTACGACAAGTGCCCTTGCCACGCCAACTCTCTGCTGCTGCCCTCCGGACATCTGGTTCGGCAGATGCTTCTTATGCTTTTTCAGGCTGACCAGGTCAAGCATCCGGTTGGCCTTTTTCAGGCGGCTGCTCTTTGCTTCTCCCCGGAAACTTAACGGAAGCGCCACATTCTCCAGTGCATTCATCGTTCCAATCAGGTTAAACGACTGAAAGATAAATCCGATATTCTCTCTCCTGAACCTGACCAGTCCGTCTTCGTTTAAATGCTCCATGTGCTCATTGTTTATAATTACTTCACCTCTTGTCGGCTTCTCCAGACCCGCGAGCATATTTAGAAGTGTCGATTTTCCCGAACCGGATGTTCCGACAATTGCACAGAATTCTCCTTCATTTATCTCAAAGTCGACTCCATTGAGCGCCCGCACCACCGAATCGCCAACCTTGTACAGCTTATACAAGTTCTTTACCTCAATGACCTTATTCACGGTGTCCCTCCTTCATATTGTGCCGTATACCCTATGCCCTGCAGACATGCATGCAGGGCATGTCTGACAGCACGCCCCGCATATATGCCCAATTAACATCAACAGGCTAATAAGTATACTCTATTTTAACATCATACTTATGTAATTAGAATATTTAACTGTGTAATTTATTAAGATTTCCTTAATTTTTACAACAATCTTTATACTGCTGAAATTATCTGTCAGTCAGGCATAATATTTTATAATATTCCGTAAGTTTTTTCTCTTTCAGTAGTTTACTTAATGAAGGAGCTAATCTCCTCACCTTTTTTAGCTCCTTTCCCACCATAAAAAATAAGCCTGGAACCATACCTGTTTCCGGGCTTAATTTCTGTCTATATTGTGATTAAAGCTTTCTTACAGGAATATCCTGTCAGTTTTTCACTTTTTTTATCCGGCTGGGAAAATCCTGTATATAACTCAAATTTACTGCCATACAGTGCTCTATTTCCATTTTCATCCACACTGGTGAATGCTTTTCTGTCAACTCTGACACGGATTGTTTTCTTTTCCCCTGCATCCAGATGAATTCTCGAAAATGCTGCCAGCGAAGCAGACGGGGGAACAAACTCTGTGTATGTATCTTTCACGTAAACCTGCAGCACTTCGTCTGTCGGCACGTCACCTTTATTCTCAACTTCCGCCAATATTTCTGCTCCGTCAAAAACACCTTCCGCAGATTTTTTTACTTCCACAGCCACACTTTTAACTGCACATTTTCCGTAAGTCAGTCCATAGCCAAATGGGTATAATACATCTCCTTTATAATATCTGTAAGTCCTGCCCGCCATAGAATAATCTTCAAAATCCGGGAGATCTTCTATATCATTGTAAAAAGTTACCGGCAATTTGCCGGAAGGAGATACTTTGCCAAACAGGATATCCGCAACTGCTTTTCCTCCTCTTGCGCCCGGATACCACACTTGGAGAATTGCATCCGCATTCTTGTCTGCTGTTCTTAAATCCATTGCACTTCCCGTCATATTAAGCACGACAACAGGTTTCCCGCATTTTAACACTTCATCCATAAGTTTTCTCTGGGACGGCGGAAAACTTAAATCTCGCTTATCCCCTGACGCATCCGAATTTCCGGTATCTCCTTCTTCCCCTTCCAGAGTCTCATCTAAGCCGACAACAAGAATCACTACGTCTGCATAACCAGCTACTGTCAATGCTTCCGCAAGCCGGTCAGGCTGCTTTGGATCTGCAAGGTGCTCGACTGTATCTTTCCACAAATGACATCCTTCTGAATATAAAATGCGCACATCCTCACCTGCCGCCTGCCGAATCCCTTCAAGGACAGTGATATACTCAGAAGATGTTCCATGATAGTTTCCAATCAAGGCTTTTCTGCTGTCTGCATTTGGCCCGATCACGCCAATCGTATGAATATCCGTCATTTTTAATGGCAAAATACCGTTGTTCTTCAGTAATACCATACTTTTCTGCGCCGCTGTTACAGAGAGCCGTATATGTTTGTCACACTCTACTTCCAGATAAGAGATATCATCCATTTCTGTCTTGTCAAACATGCCTAATAAAAAACGGGTTGTAAACAATCTCACACAAGACTCTGTAATGTACTTTTCATCTATAATCCCTTCCTGATATGCATTTAATATCTTCTGGTAGGTACATCCACAATTCAGGTCGCATCCTGCCTCAAGCGCCATTTTAACTGACAGTTCCGGGCGTTCTGTCACCTTATGGTTCTCATGGAAATCGCGGATTGCCCAACAGTCAGAAACATAATGCCCTTGAAATCCCCATTTTCCCCTGAGGTAGTGTTTCATTAATGTTTCACTTGCACAGCACGGTTCTCCGTTTGTACGGTTATATGCGCCCATCACTGCTTCCACATCAGCTTCCTTTACACAAGCTTCAAAGGCCGGAAGATATGTCTCCTCCATATCCTTTTTGGAAGCAACAGCATTAAAAAAATGTCTCTTTTCTTCCGGGCCGGAATGAACTGCAAAATGTTTTGCACACGCTGCTGTTTTTAAATATTCACCATTCCCCTGCAGGCCCTTAATAAAACGGACTGCGAGGCGGGATGTAAGGTATGGGTCCTCCCCGTATGTCTCATGTCCCCTTCCCCACCTGGGGTCACGGAATATATTCACATTTGGCGCCCAAAATGTAAGCCCTTTATAGATATCTCTGTTACCCTGCTTTAAATTTTCATTATATTTTGCACGACCCTCAACAGCAACTGCATCTCCGATTTCTTCCATCATATTGGTATCAAACGCTGCCGCCAGAGCGATCGCCTGCGGAAAAACAGTGGCAGTTCCCGCCCTTGCAACTCCGTGCAGTGCTTCATTCCACCAGTTATATGCCGGTATATTCAGGCGTGGGACTGCATCAGCGTCAAATTTTAACTGAGAAGCCCTTTCCTCTACCGTCATCTGGGCAACTAACTCTTGCGCCCTCTTTCTTGCTTCATTTCTATTCATATACAGCCTCCGTTTATTCAGACAAATTTTGGTAAAAAAAATCTATCACTTGATCATAGTATTTACTTCCTGAAAAAAATCCGTGCCCCTGCCCCGGGACAATGACTAGTTTTGCCTCATTCCCTGCATTTCTCAATCTGCCCGCATATTCTATAGATTGATTACATGAAACAACCTCATCACACGCTCCGTGGAACAAAAGCATTGGAGGCAGACCTTGTTTATGCGCATAGCTGACCGGGCTCATCTCTTTTAGAATCTTTGTTACCTCTTCTTCCTCCAATTTGGGGGACGGCAGTACATTCACAACAAATCCAGGCTCATGGTTCATATCTTCCACTAATGTCTTTAAATTTGACGGGCAGTAAAAAGAAACAACACACTGTACCGGCTGCATTTCGCATCCACTGTAATCACTCCCAACCATACACGCAATGTGCGCCCCTGCCGATTCACCCCAAAGCCCGATTTTTTCCGGGTTGATATGATATTTTTCTGCATGTTCCCTCAGGTACCGGACTGCCATCCTGCAGTCTTCCAAACATGCCGGCAGAACAGCATGTCTGGTAAGGCGGTATTCCAGACATGCAATGAAAAACCCCGCCTCCGCCAATTTTGCAAGTGTTTCCTCCGGCCGGTAGGATGCTGTAAGAAATTCATCATCCCATGCTCCGCCATGTATCCAAATGATCACTGGCATGTCTGTACAGCCTTCCTTATAAAAACACTCCATATACTGCCTCGGGTGCTCGTCTGCATAATATACACCAGACATATAATTTAAGCCGCGCTTGTAGAAATTAACCCGTGTAATATGACACAAATATTCATATGGATTTTTTTTCGTTTCTGTCATCTTTATCATACTCTCTTTAAATAATCGATGTAATTCTTTTGTATTTCTGTTTCTGGTTTCTTTTTTTCTTTTGGCATATCATAAAAATGCATGATATTTGAAGCGGCCTGATCAAACGGATGCCATGTTTCCATCGGCACCCCTGTACTGTCCTCTCCATTTGGATCTCCGGTCTTAATAAAGTTCACCCAATAGTTACACATCTGTCTTGCGAGATCATAGTGTTTTCCAACAAACGGTCTCCAGCATTTTGCCAGTGTCTCAAAAAAGAACCATAAATCAGATGAGTGAAACGCCCCGGGATCATCTTCCCCCGGTATTTCAGCCCCAAATTCATAGACATATTTGGGATATGTATACCCTTCGTCATGCTCTATGGAACAGAACATTCTGGAACCTGTTTCTATAGAATTCACCGTCCCTCTCAAAAATTCATGATTCGTCCATCCTAAAAGAACCGGAACATCGAGGAAACTATGTTTTCGGATATTGTGGCGCCATGTATCCTTTTGAAACTTCCCGTCTGTCACAGTCACCCAGAATTTTCCATATTGATCATTTTTATCTCTTATATACTCTGCCGGAAGTTTTCTTGCTTCGTCCACGGAAGAAACTCCGAGAAATTCTAAAAACCTGATGCTGTTTTCTTCTGCTTCTTCCAGAGTAACCGAGAACTCGTCGTGAAACGGATCTCCGAATATCCCGCTGGAAACAATTGCCCCTTTGATGCAGTCTTTATTTTCCTGACAGTTCAACTGGGTGAGGACACTTCCTCCGCCCGCAGACTGTCCCCCGATTGTTATACAGTCCGGGTCTCCCCCAAAAGCCTGGATATTTTCCTTTGTCCATTTTAGGGCGGCCTGCTGGTCCAGATTTCCTATATTTAATTCTCCGGCCACATTTTCTCCCATCATATCAGGGTGTGCAAAAAATCCGAATACATTTAAACGGTATTGAATGGTAACTACAACAATGCCCCTGCGCGCCAGGCGCTCTCCGTCAAATTCCATCTCTGCGCTGTTCCCCCACTGGAGCGCTCCCCCGTGTATCCAGAAAAACACTGGAAGTTTATCTTCCCGGGAAGAAGCCGGAGTCCACACATTTAAATATAAACAATCTTCGCTCATGGGAATTTCACTATCTACATTCCATTCTCTCGTATAGATATTTTCCTTATTTAAGCCGGGGATACTCTGCATTGGTATTGGTGAAAATTCAAGACACTCTTTGATACCATCCCAGTTCTTACAAGGTTTGGGCGCCCGCCACCGATTTTCCCCGACTGGGGGACAGGCATATGGAATGCCTTTAAAAGATATAATTCTGGGATCTGCTGCCGCAGATCCCCTGACATAACCGTTTTTAATTTTTGTGATTTTAATCATTGTCCTTGTTCTCCAGATCGACTGTAAATACGGTGATGGAATGTCTGTCCAAATGTATTTTTCCAGCCTTCAATATATCCTTTACCTCTTTTGCAATAACATTTTCCGGTTCTTTTGACGTATTGGATGCATTGAAATCCGGGTGATAAATCTGATAACATAAGGCCTGATCCCACACGGCATTACTGCCTGGCACGGATAATTCCACCTCATAATCTTTGTCTAAATTTTTATTAATGAGAGATACCGCCATTTTCGTACCATCCTCATTCATTGCCGCCACGCAGTCGATATAGCTGGTCTTTACCATACGTTTTTCACTCTTCGCGTCAAGTGAGAATTTCGCTTCAGCCATCCGGTTCGAATAATCAATTACTTCTGGAAGTTCAAACTGCTCACTTTCCATACGGGTTTCTACATAACAGTCACATGCCGCGAATACTTTTGATAACAGCTCAAACACAGAATACTGTGCTCGTCTCAAAACATGGTCCTTCTTAACGGAAATGGCTCCGCACACATTTACGAACGGTGAGTAACTTGCAATTTCTACAATATCACTGCTTCTGATAAATGAATGCAAAATCCCTGCCGTCAAAATCGCATTTTTAAGGGTAAATCTGGTATCATCCGCGTCTTTCTCGAAATCCCACGCATAGGTATTCCATTCATCCCAGGCAACCTTAATGTTCGTCAATGCATCATTTGTGCCTGATACAATAGATGCCCGGGCAACCTCTGTGAGCTTTGTAATATAATCTGGAATATACATACACTGATTATAATCTTCATCTGTAAAAATGCCGTAACCAATCGAATAATGATGGATCGCCACATGGTCGATGAGCGGTTTTAAAACACGTGCAACTTCATAATTCCAGTCACTCCCCAGATCATACCCACAGGCAACTAATTTGATAGAAGGATCTGCCCATTTCATTGCTTTCGCAAAATTCAGCGCCTTCTTTGCATAATCCTGTGCATTCATTGAACCGAACTGCCAGTCTCCATACAGCTCATTTCCTAATCCCCAGTATTTTACATGGAACGGCTTCTCGTACCCAAGACTTTTTCTCATATTTGCATACTTCGTATCCCCCGTACCATTACAAAATTCCACCCAGTTCATCGCTTCTTCGGCAGTTCCGCTTCCCATATTCACACATAAATATGGTTCGGCTCCTGTTTTTTCACAGAGTTTGATAAACTCTACTGTCCCCATCCGGTTATCATCTTCTGCAACCCACGCATAATCGAATTTCTTCGGTCTTTGTTCTTTTTTGCCGATTCCATCTTCCCAATGATAATTGGAAACAAAATTTCCTCCCGGATATCTCAGCATCGGAACATGCACATCCCTCAGCGCCTGAATCACATCCTTTCGGAATCCATCCTCATCTGCCATCGGGCTGTCCGGGTCATACACACTCCCGTAAATAACATCTGCTGCATGCTCCATAAAATGCCCGAAGATATGTTTGCTAATCTTATTTCTTGTGTGGTCCGCATATATTGTCAATTTCGCATTCTTTGTCATACTACTTATCCTTTCACTGCTCCTGCAACGAGGCTTTTTTGTACCTGTTCACTCAATAATAAATACATAATAACTGTAGGAATCGTCGCTATCATCAAGCCTGCTCCGATTTCACCCCACTTTGTTGTATACGCTCCTACCATTGACATGATACCTACTGTAAGAGTCTTGAACTCTGCCTTATTGATAAACGTAACTGCAAACATCAATTCATTCCATGAAGAAATAAATGTGAAAATACTTACTGTCGCAACTGCCGGTCTGATTAATGGAAAAACAATCAGCATAAACATCCTGTAAATTCCGCATCCGTCAATTGCAGCGGCTTCTTCCATCTCCTTTGGCAATGATTCCATAAAACTTGTAAACAGATAAATCGCCATCGGCAGACCAAACGCGATATACGGGATAATAAGTGAAGCATAGGAATTTAATAAATGGGTTTTACTCAAAATAATAAACAATGGCAGCAATGCCGCATGAATCGGTACCATCATTCCCATCAATATAATCTTTAATGTTGTCTCTCTCCCTTTCCATATCATTCGTGAAATCGCATATGCCGACATCGCTGATACAATAAGAGTAACGGCAATCGTAATCCCCGTAACAAGCACACTGTTTAAAAAATACTTTATAACATTTGCCTTAAAAAAAGCCGTAACATAATTTCCAAATCGCCAGTGCTTTGGAAGTCCCGCTATATTCCCTCCAAAAATCTCACTATTGTCTTTTAACGAAAACTCAAACAGCCAAAAAAGCGGATATACCTGAATAAATGCGAAAATAATCAGAAAAACATGTGTAACACAACTTTTCGCCCTGCCTGTAATTTTTTTATTCATTAATACTTCTCCTTATCTCTGAAAAATAGACGAAGCACAAACGTAAGAATCATACACTCAATAATTACAAAGATAGCGATTGCACTTCCATAACCATATCTAAATGAATCAAAAATCGTTTTGTACATATAAATCGTCGGTACCTCTGTTGAAAAGAACGGGCCGCCGCCTGTCAAAACGTAGATAAGGTCGAATATTTTCAAAGCTCCAATCAAAGAAAAGGTAACACAAACTTGTAAAATCGGCTTCAACAATGGTATTGTAATCTTCCATGCAATCTGGACTTTGTTCGCCCCGTCAATCCTTGCAGCTTCATTGATATCGGGGGAAATAGATTTAATTCCCGCATACATAATCAGCATATGGTATCCGATATACTGCCAGAGGTTTGGAATAAATGCCGCTGCCAGTGCGGTACTTTCCTGCCCCAGCCAATCCTGCCCCGGTATCCCCAGCAGGGAGAGGAAGGCGTTTAACAGGCCATAGTCCCCATTGAATATTTTCTGCCACAGTTGTCCAATTACAACACTGGAAATAATAACAGGTATAAAAAAGGTTGTGCGGTATATCTTTTCTCCCCTGCGTACATTTGCCACAATAATTGCCAGAATCAGAGAAACCGGCAGCTGGATGAGCAGGGAACATGCGGCGTAGAGTAATGAGTTCTTAACGGAATTTAAAAATCTTTCATCTGCAATCAAATCTATGTAGTTCTGAAAGCCTATAAACGTCCCCTTTCCGATACCGTCCCAATCCAAAAGGCTATAATAAGCTGACATACAAATCGGGACAACAACAAAGACAGCCATCAAAAACATGGTAGGAAACAGGAACAACGCGATTGCCTTTTTATTTGATAATATTTTTTGCATTTCAATGCTCTCCTTACAGCAAAGGGGCTACAATGAAATGCAGCCCCTTTTTATGAACCTTAATCTTTAATAAAAATCTGAAGGGCTCAATTTTGACATGCTCTCGCAGAATTGCTCTGGAGTAATCTGTAATCCGATCAGCTGAGCCAATAAATCTTTATAAGTTTCAGAATCTTCTGATGAAAGAATATTATCCCACCATGAAATATAAGATGTTCCTGTTTCCATCAAGCCTGCAGACTCGGTATCCAGTGGTGTAAGCCCTGAAGTATCCACACCTGTTGTATCCCAGCATGGGAGTCCTGCTCCCTGCTGATACCCAACCTGACCGATCTTCTTGCTCAAATATTCAAGGTATTCCACTGCTTCCTTCGGATGTTCACAATTCGCATTGATATAATATCCGTCTGAGCTGCCGCCGGAGAATTCTGTGATACTGCCTGCACCATCTTTAATTACCGGGAATGCAATACAAGACACCTTACCATTTGTCGGTGAATCCTCTGCCTGAATGGATGGATGTACCCAGTTTGCCTGATAAAGCATTGCTGCCTGTCCTGCTGCAAAACCTTCCACCATTTCATCGTAGCTCATGCTCATCATGTTTTTGTTAAAAGCGCCTGCATTCACCAGTTCCTGAAGCTTTTCTGCCGCTTCTATAAACGGTTTGGAATTAAATTTTGACGGATCGCCAAATGCTTCTTCCAGTCCTGCATTCCCTGCAGTTCTTGCGGAAATAATATCATACATATACATACCCGGCCATCTGTCTTTTTCTCCCAGAATCATCGGGGTATATCCGGCTGCATTCAGTTTATCAATTGCATCCAGCAGTTCCTCCCATGTTGTAGGGATCTTCGCACCTGCATCTTCAAACATTTCTGTATTGCAGTACAGGTTTGCGAGAAACGTTACTGTAGGAAGTGTATATAACTTGTCGTCAAACGTACATCCGTCCAGCATACCCGGCAGGACACTATTTAAGGTGTCTTCACTCACATAATCATCGATAGGAAGAAGATATGACGCATCAATATAAGGCTTCACAAAGCTTCCCCCGCTGAACATATATGAGATATCCGGTGCCTCTCCAGCTGCAAATGCAGTTTTAATCTTCGTTTTATACTGTTCTCCCGTAACACCATCCTGTTCAATCGTTATGTTTGGATGCAGCTCATGATATTCTTCTACAGAATCTTCGATAATCTTCTTTACCGGATCTGTGTCTGCCACCGACTGATGCCAGATTGTCAGTGTGATCTGTCCATCTGAATCCTTTGCCGAACCTGATTCATCCTTTGATGAACCGCAGGCTGCAAGCGAAACTGTCATGGAAGCTGCAAGAAGCATTGCTCCCACCTTTCTCATTACCTTTTTCATTTCATTACCTCCTTATGAACGATAGCTTGTTCTTGTATAATTAATTATAATGAAAAAGAACAAGCAAATACATTCATAAACCTTTCAGGAATGTTTCATTTTCTTGTTCTTTTTCATCTCAATATTTCATTATTTTGATTTTGTTTCAATCAATTTTCTATATTCTGTTATCGAATACCCCATCATTTTCTTGAACCAGATACTCAGGTAATGGGCATCCTGTATTCCGATCTGCCTGCCAATATTATAATCTTTTAAATTCGTTGTATGGATGAGCTCGAGCATCTTCAAAAGCCTCATGTCAGACTGTATTTCTACATACTTTTTTCCTGTAAAACTTTTCAACATCTTGCTCAAATGGCTGTTGCTGACAGAAAACTCTGTACTCAAATAATTTAAACTCAATTCTTCCCTGTCAATCTGACTGAGCATAAACAGCAATATTTTCTGTATTGTCATTCCATTGCTGTCTCCACGTTCGATTTTTTTTCTGACAGCTATTTCTACCGCAATATTCCCCAGACAGTACTTCAGATGCTCTGCCGTATAACACCAGGACAACTCTTTATCAAACACAAGGCCACACTGATTGATTTCCAAATCAATACAAAGTTTCTGGCAGCTCATATGTATCTTTCTGCGCAGTTCATAAAGATCTTCTTCATCCGGAATACAGTCTTTCACGATTTCCTGTACTTTTTCCATGCTGCCATTTTGGACTGCTTCTTTTAATTCTTCCCATCCGGGCAGCGCTTTCGCGCCTTCAATTTTCTCTTCCTGCCGTTTCTCCCGTATAAAGGCAAGTGCATCCAGATATGCCGCGCGGAGCATCCCCCACCCTTCAAACGGTTCTGATACTCCGGCTAACAGATGGCATCCCAATTTTGTCCGGATCAGTAATTTTAAAATATCTATACATTCCACAAAAGGAATTTCTGCATTATCAGAAATAATCACAATCCGGTTCCACAGATCTTTTAATACAACAACCCCCTCATCGCTTTCAAAAAATGCACTCGCTTCATCCAGCACCTGGGCAATCAAAGCCACTTCATAAAAACCTTCCTGAACGACCAGAACCGCAATTCTGACTTTATCACAACCTGTTCTGTCAATGGTTACTCCATACTCCAGAAGTTTGGCTTCTACATCTTCTCCTATATCGTCTTCTGCTAAAATCTTGTTAATATAAATATCCCGAAAGGCCGTTTTATGTTTTTCTATTTCATCCCGGAACTGGTTATGCTTTTCCTTTTGCTCGCGAAGCTTTCTAATTTCTTCTGTGGCACGCTCAAGGGCAGAGTTCAGTTCATCTGCCTGCACCGGCTTTAAAAGATAGTCAAAAATTCCCACTTTGATACTTCTTCTGGCGTATTCAAAATCATCATAGCCCGTTACGAGTATAATCTTAACTTCCGGCAGGATCTGCACACACTTTTCACTGAATGAAAGTCCGTCTTCCTCCGGCATACAAATATCACTGATAACGATATCCGGTCTGACGTTTTGAATATCCGCAAATGCATCGGCTCCGTTTGAATATTCTCCTATGATTTCCAGATTTAACCTGTCTGTGTTCATTTTCATGCGGATTAGCTTTCTAATCAGCATTTCATCATCAATAAGAATTACCTTCAGTTTTTCCATAATTCATATTCCCCCAAAACATCGCTTTCCAGATAAATATGTATCTCTGACATATCGCTATTTAATATCTCATATGAAAACGCATCTTCATACAAAAGGCTCAGTCTCTGGATGGTTCCCCTTAAGCCCAGACTGCGCTTCTCGCTGTATGTTTTGCAGGAAGATATCTCATCCATAACCTCTTTTGGGATTCCTTTCCCATTATCTCTCACGCAGATATGTATCTTATCTTGAATTTTCTCAACACAAACCTGAATGTACCCATATTGTTTCCGCTGCCGGATTCCATGCTGAAACGAATTTTCTACCAGCGGCTGAATCGTCAATTTTGGAATATTGTACTTAGCGCATGCTTCATCCAGACGGACATCAAATTTGAAGGTTTCCCCAAACCTTATTTTAAGGATATCCGCATAATCCCTGGCAATCTGTATTTCCTCACTGATTGAAAGAAATTCCCGGCCGCCACTGACTGATTTTCTATAAAAATCACCAAGTGCCTCGACAAGTTTTGCGCTGTCCCGCATGTTTTCCGTAAGAATAAGAGCCTCTAATGTTTCCAGCGTATTATAAAGAAAATGTGGCTTCATTAATTCCTGCATTTCATTCATTTCTACAATCCGAATGCGCTTCTGCCTTAAAACAGCTTCTTGGATCAATCGCTTGATCTCATCGACCATCTTATTGTACCCGTCAAACAATACGCGGAATTCGCTTAAATATGTCCGTTCACTGATTTTGGTAAGTTCTCCGTGTTCCACGTTTTTCATTCTGTCCAGCAGGGCTTGTACCGGTCTTGTCAGAATATTTGCAATTGTGACCGAAATTCCTATAATCAAAATTCCAAGTGCAATGATGAGGATGATATTAAACTGTAAGATTTTTTGAAAACTATCCGTTTTTATTACGGGAGAATACCTGATGATTTTCCAGCCCTTCTCATAATTAATAATTCCTGATAAAAAAAATGGCTTTTTATCAATATTTTCCAGACGCAGAAGTTCACCATCCGAAGTTTCCAGTTCACTGGCAGTCTGCAGAATACTGTCAGCCGGGCTAAGGTCTCCTTCTTTGAAAATTACATCGTTGTTTTCATTTAAAATGATAATCCCATCCTTCTCAGAAATAACACTCTCTGAAATAAGTGATTTTATTTTTTGATTATCAATCTGTACCCCTATCACACCACGGCTTTCAAAAGTATTCAGGTCATTAAATGGCCTTACCAGCACGGAATAATTCTGCCCCTCTCTCTTTTCTGTGAGCAGTTGGACCTTGCCATATTTATCTTTTAGCCAGTCATACTCTGTTGTATTTTCCGAATAAGAATCAGCATGCTCGCCGACAGTCAGTTTCTGTCCATTACGGTCAATCAGCCAGGCAGTATCGATACTTTCCGAGAACTGCATAACCGAATAAATTCGGCTGATCAGAACTTGCTGTTTATTAAAATCTGATACGATATTTCCACTTTTCATCTGGTCCTGAACTACACTGTCCGCCAGGATCAATTTAGAATAATTATCGGCATTCTCAAATACAGTAATCAAAGATGTATCAATTGAATGGAGTGTGGCAATGTTCTCCTGTCCGACAGTTTCAATCTCATACTGTTGATAGTGCCGGATATAAATCATTAAATACACAAATATGCTGAAAAAAATAATGATACTCAGTAAAAATGAAATTTTAAGGCTTAGTTTCAAATTAAGCATAATCTTCAAATCTTCCCCATTTTTCGTGATGGACAATTGCATGCTTTATTCCTTGGTAATAACGCACTTTATGCTGTATATGCAATAGTTGTTCCTGCATTTCGCCGATTCTGTCTGTTAATTCTTTTTCACTATTCAGAATAAGATCAAGAATTTCCTCAATATTGCCTTCAAGATCATTCTCATACTTGTAAAATTTACATATCTCCCCGAGGGACATTCCGCAGTCTTTAAAGCATTTTATACTTCTAAGCTGCTGTAAATGAACCTCATTGTAAATCCTCAATCCATTCTTATCTCTTTCTACACCTTTAAGCAGGCCTAATTTCTCATAATATCTAAGTGTCGACGCAGGAAATTGTGTAATTTCCGATATAACCCTGATACTGTATTGCTTCATATTCTCCTCCTAAACTATAATTTTGAGCAGAAAAAGCATAACATTTCAAAATGCTGTTGACTTAAAGTCTACTTCAAATGATACGATTTGTAAAGAAAATAAATATTCAAAAAGGAGAAATCAAAATATGAAGTATCGAAACTTAGGTAAATGTGGTTTAAAAGTAAGTGAAATCGCTCTTGGAAGCTGGATGACAAATCTGGCCCATCCATCTGCTGTAGAAACAGCCAGAGAAACAATAAAGCTCGCCTTTGACTCCGGTGTGAATTTCTTCGACTGCGCAGATGCATACAGCAGCGGGGAAGCCGAGCGTTTTCTGGGGCAGGTATTAAAGGATTATCCGCGCCACGAACTTGTTATCTCCAGCAAAGTGTATTTTCCCACCGGAGCCGGCATCAACGACCGGGGATTGTCCAGAAAACATATTTTAGAAAATTGCTCTGCTACCCTAAAAAATATGCAGTTGGATTATCTTGATCTATATTATTGCCACCGCTATGACACCGGGACTCCTATGGAAGAAACACTGCGGGCAATGAGCGACCTTGTTTCTCAGGGTAAAATTTTATACTATGGTGTGAGTGAGGAATGGGGGAGTGACAGAATCGAGGAAGCCCAGAGGATTATTGAACGTTACAATCTGTATCCCCTTACAGTGATACAGCCCCAATATAATATGCTGGACCGCTATATTGAGCATTCCCTGCTTGATACCTGTCGAAAATATGGTATCGGAATCACATCTTTTTCACCACTTTCACAGGGCATCCTTACCGGAAAATACAAACGCGGCCAGGCATATCCCGCCGGTTCCAGAGCTGTCCACCAGGCGGATTACCAGGTTGAAAACCTTCTGACAGACCATACCTTTGAAATTGTAGAAAAACTGACGGCCATTTCCGATGAACTGAATATTCCTTTGGCAGTTTTGGCAATGGCATGGATTTTACAGAAAAAAGAAATCAGCTGCATCATCACGGGGGCAAGTTCACCGCAGCAGTTGCAAAACAACTTGTCTGCAAGCGATTATGCGATTCCGCAGCCTATTCTCGAGAAAATTGAAGAAATTTTAGACTTTAAAAAATATGAACGGCATGTGGGATAAATCACACAGGGGATGCAGCACGAAGTAATTAGTGCCGCATCCCCTTCTTTTTAATCAATCTGCCAATCTACCGGCTCCACATTGTTCTCCTCCAGAAAACGGTTCGTCTGGCTAAACGGTTTGCTCCCGAAGAATCCCCTGTATGCAGACAACGGGCTTGGATGGGGGGCCTGAAGAATCAGGTGCTTTGGATTATTCAGCATCACTTTTTTCCGTTGCGCCGGGCTTCCCCAGAGAATAAACACGATAGGCCGGTCCTGCGCGTTAAGTACTTTAATCGCTGCATCCGTAAATTCCTCCCAGCCGATTCCCCTGTGGGAGTTAGCCTGATGTGCCCGAACCGTGAGAACGGTATTAAGCATCAGCACACCCTGTTCGGCCCATTTTGTCAGACAGCCGTGATTGGGGATCTCGCAGCCGAGGTCATCATGAAGTTCCTGATAAATGTTCACCAGTGACGGCGGAACCTCCACACCTTTTTTTACAGAGAAGCACAGCCCGTGTGCCTGACCGTTATTATGGTACGGGTCCTGCCCCAGAATCACAACTTTTACATCCTTAAGTGGTGTAAGATGAAACGCATTGAATATATCATTTGCGGGCGGAAATATCAGACGGGTATGGTATTCCTGATTCACCGTCTGGAATAAGTTCTTGTAATAATCCTTTTTAAATTCATCTTTTAGTGCTTCATACCAATCGCCATTTATCCCAGCCATGTTCATTTACTCCTATCTTTTATGTTTAATTAATCGAAGGCTCTCTACAGCCTTACTGAAATGCCTTCCTTCTGGAGGTATTCCTTCACTTCCCTGATTTCCAGTTCTTTATAATGGAACAGTGAAGCTGCCAGTGCGGCATCTGCCTTGCCTTCTGTCAGCGCTTCTTTAAAATGTTCCAGTCTGCCGGCGCCGCCTGATGCTATGACCGGGATCGAAACATTTTCCGCAATCGTACGTGTCAGTTCCAGATCATAGCCTGCCTTTGTGCCGTCACAGTCCATGCTCGTCAGCAGAATCTCTCCCGCTCCGAGGCTTTCGACCTTTCTGGCCCATTCGACTGCATCTATACCGACATCGATCCGGCCGCCGTTCTTATAGATATTCCATCCACTGCCATCCTCCCGCTTCTTCGCGTCGATTGCCACGACTACACACTGGCTGCCGAACTTTTCCGCTGCGTCATGGATCAGTTCCGGAGTATTGATTGCAGAAGAATTGATGGAAATCTTATCCGCTCCTTCACGAAGCAGCGCCCTGAAATCTTCTACTGTACGGATTCCGCCTCCTACTGTAAACGGAATAAATACACACTCCGCCACCTTCCTGACCATATCCACAACCGTCTCCCTTGCATCGGAGGACGCCGTAATATCAAGAAATACCAGTTCATCCGCCCCGGCCTTGTCATAGGCCTTTGCAATCTCAACCGGATCCCCCGCATCCTTT
Source organism: Faecalicatena orotica (assembly GCF_003149245.1). Lineage (GTDB taxonomy): Bacteria > Bacillota > Clostridia > Lachnospirales > Lachnospiraceae > Faecalicatena_A > Faecalicatena_A orotica. The sequence goes on from NZ_QGDL01000006.1 coordinate 186,244, forward strand.
AAATCCACGAAATTAACGCCCTTCACAACCCTGCCTGCATTCACATCCAGACATGGAATGATTCTCTTTGTAAACATCGCCCTTCCTCCTAAAGTTCCACAAAATTCTTCAGTATTTTTAAGCCTACGTCACTGCTCTTTTCCGGATGGAACTGGCAGGCAAACACATTTCCCGATTCAACGGAAGCGTGGATATGGGTGCTGTATTCCGTGGAAGCCTTCACGATGTTCTCATCCTCCGCCTTCAGATAATAGGAATGCACGAAGTAAACATAGGACTGCTCCGGCACTCCCCGAAACAGTCTGCCATCCCCACTAAGTTCCAGTGAGTTCCATCCCATATGCGGAATCTTCAGCCCTTCCTGATCCGGAATACGCAGAATCTCTCCTTTCAGAACTCCAAGTCCCTTTACGCCGGGAGATTCATCGCTCTGCTCGAATAAAAGCTGGAGTCCAAGGCAGATTCCAAGAAACGGAATCTCCCTGGCCACAACTTCATGAATCACTTTATCAAGGCCTCTCTCTCTCAGATTCGCCATAGCATCACCAAAAGCCCCTACTCCCGGCAGGATTACTTTATCTGCCTTGAGAATCGTATCCCGGTCTTTCGTTATCACAACTTCCTGTCCGAGCAGCAGGAGTGCTTTTTCCACACTCTTTATATTGCCCGCGTCATAATCAATTACTGCTATCATAAGTTTTCATCCTTTCCCCTTTTATCCGTGTCCGTATTGCCGGTCCCGATTACAGGCACCGGGGCTGTGTCAACCGTATCCAGATCGTGGAATAAGGCATACAATATACCGACTGTTGCCAGTTGGCACGTTGTATGCCTTAATAGTAGCATTTTAACGCATTTCCTTACGTTTTTCAAGATTTTTTACTTACCGGTTCCATTTTCCCGGAATCCAGTTCAAACCAGAATTCTACCCCGTTCTCGAAATTTCTGACACCATAATCCTGATGAAAAGACTCCATAATCGCCTTAACTATTGAGAGCCCGATTCCATTCCCGCCATACTCCCGGGTATGGGCCTTATCCACTTTGTAGAACTTATCCCAGAGCTTCCCTAGATCTTCCTCCGGTATTGGCTTGCCGCTGTTAAATACAGAGACTCTTACAGTCTCTTCCTTTGATGTTACCCGGATTTCAATCCGCTTTTCGTTCTCAACATGGTGGATCGCATTCGTAATATAATTACGCACTACCTGTTCTGTCTTAAATTCATCCGCCCATACACAAACCGATTCGTCTGCAATGAAATCGACCGTCGCCTCTGCCTGCTGTATTAAAATCTCGCAGCTTGCGAGTACCCCCCGTATCAGCCCTGCAATGTCAAACCGTTCGAATTCCACGTCATCATCCCCGAATTCGAGCTGGTTCAGAATCAGCAGGTTCTTGACCATCTGATTCATCTTCGCTGCTTCATCCATGATGACATCACAGTAAAAGTCACGGCTCTCCGGATCGTCATTCACGCCTTCCTTCAGCCCTTCCGCATACCCCTGAATCAGCGCAATCGGTGTTTTCAGTTCATGAGAAACATTCCCGAGGAATTCCGTACGCATATTTTCCAGTTTTTCTTTCCGTTCAATATCCTTCTGAAGCCGGTTATTCGCGCTTTTCAGCTCGGATATCGTCTTTTCCAGCCTTTGGGACATCACGTTGAAGTTCCTGCCCAGGACTCCGATCTCATTATCACCGCCGCTTGTATATTTGGCATCAAAGTCCAGATTTGCCATACGCTGTGACAAGATGGCAAGTTCCTTGATCGGTTCGCTTATCTTTCTTGAGAAAAAACATACCAGAATCCCACCAAGCAGGATAGCGATTGCCCCCATATAAACAAGGAACTTATTCGCCAGATCGGCGCTCTCCCGGATGCTTTCCAGAGGACTCCGCATGACAAATATAGAATCGTCAGACATATTCCCCCACATCTCAAGATATTCCGTACCATTCACGAAATCTTTTGTCTTATAGATTTTATAATTATCCGTACTTTTCAGTGTCTTGCCATTATCCTGGTTTTTATCAAAAATATACGCCAGCAGTTTCACATAGAGCGGGCTGCTCCCGTCCCTTACTGTGGAAAACACGATGGACCCGTCAGTCTGCACGACTATAACAGAGATGTTACTCTTCTCTGTCTGCCTCCCAAGCTTCTCCGTCACCGAATCATCTCTGATCTCGTTCTGCTTGATTGCTTTATCGATAGAGCTGTACATATTCGTCAGGTCCGCCTGCTTATGGACGATGTAGTATTCCTCCAGAAACCCGGAGTTCACGACAAACATCAGCACAAGTATAAACACAATCAAACCGACAAAGACAACCATCATCTGCCGTCTTATGGAATGTTTCATGCTTCCACCTCGAATTTATATCCCATCCCCCAGATGGTCTTAATGTATTCCCCTTTATCGCCGAGCTTGCTCCTTAACTTCTTGACATGGGTATCAATGGTACGGGCATCCCCGAAATAATCATAATTCCATACATTATTCAGAATCTTCTCCCGGGAAAGTGCAATGCCCTGATTCTCAACAAAATATGTGAGCAGCTCAAATTCTTTGTAGCTTAAGTCAATAGCCTTATCGTCTATTTTAACGATGTGTGCAGCTTTATCTATCATAATACCGCCTGCATCTATCACATCTGAGGCTTCAATCCCTTTCGTCCGCCTGAGAATGGCCTCCACTCTCGCCACAAGGATCTTCGGACTAAACGGTTTTGAAATGTACTCATCGACTCCAAGATCGAATCCCTGGAGTTCATCCCGTTCTTCGGAACGTGCGGTCAGCATAATAACAGGCACCTTAGAGTGCTCCCTGATCTCCCTTAAAACCTGCCATCCGTCCATCTTTGGCATCATAACATCCAGTATAATCAGGGCAATTTCCTTATCCTCATAAAAAATATCCATAGCCTCCATGCCGTCTCCGGCCTCCAGCACAATATATCCTTCCCTTGTCAGGAAATCCTTCACAAGCTTACGCATCCTGCTTTCATCATCTACAACTAAAACTTTGACTTTCTCCATCCTGATCGTCTCCTATCCGCATGATTACTCTGTTTATTACTTTTTGTATCATAACAGGTAAATATGGCAAAACTGTGAAAATACGCGCCCTGCGGGCATAAACAGTAACTTTTATTCCACACTTTTCAAAGATTCAACCATATTGATCCTCTTCAGTTTAAAATACATCACCGCATTAACAAAAAGCGAGAATCCGATTGTAATCAAAAAACTATAAACAAAACTGCTCGGATCAATCTCCCGGCCGAACATCACCGAATCAATCTCAACCGTTACGATGACAAATTGATGCAGCAATTTTCCAAGGAACATTCCGAAAAGGGCACCAATCACAGTCAGGATGATATTCTCCCTGTACACATAAGCCGATACTTCATTATCATAAAATCCCAGTACTTTTAATGTGGCCAGTTCTCTCTGCCGTTCCGTAATGTTGATATTATTCAGATTATAGAGTACGACAAAGGCAAGCATTCCTGCTGAAATCACGAGTACAATCAGAACGATATCCAGACTGCTAAGCATGCTGTCCAACTGGTCCTGAAGTGTATTTGTATAGCTGACACTCAAAGCCCCTTTCGTCTCCAGAATAGATTCTCCAACCTTTTCTATCTGGCCCTCTTTTCCGGCCTTCATTTTATAGTAGATCGAATTATAGTCCGGGGCCTTCCCGTAAAGTTCCTCATATAATCCGGGTGTCATATAGAGATAATGCCCCATGTAGTTCTCACATATATTTTCTATTCTGACCTCAATCTCACCCTTATCATCATCTTTAATCCTGATAGTATCACCGGCTTTTACGTCCAGTGTTTTTGCCATCTTTTCATTCAGGATGGCGCCCTTGTCATCCAGTTTATAATGTTCACCCGTAATCCGGTTCTTAAACACGACAAAATCTGAAAATCCCTCCACATTGCGCGGTACATTCAGATATACATCCTTCGTTACCTTGCCGTGGCTGACCTCTATCTGCTGGAGAAGGTTCTCCGCCGTGCTTTCCACCCGTGAGTCGGATGTCAATATGTCGAAGGATTCCTCTTTCTGCTCATTGGATGCATCCTCATCAAGAATGATGTTTCCGTCATAGAGCTGAATATCATTATACTGGAATACCGCAATATCAAAGATTGAGTCTTTCAGTCCAAATCCGACCAAAAGCAGTGCCATACAGCCGCCGATTCCAAAAACGGTCATGAAAAACCTCTTTTTATAACGGATCAGGTTTCTTACGGTTGCCTTCCAGATAAAACTCAGATGCTTCCATATAAATGGAATCCTTTCCATAAATACACGTTTTCCCTGCTTCGGTGCCGGCGGGCGCATCAGTTCTGCCGCCTGTTCCCTCATCTCATTAAAACAGGAGAAAATCGTTGCAAGCAGCGTACACGCCAGCGCGGCTGCCGATGCAGTCAGACCGTAGAACATATTATACGGGATCTCGACGTTCGGCATATGCTGGTACATTATCCCGTATGCAGTAATAATAATATAAGGAAGTATTTTCTCACCAATCAGAATTCCCAAAATACTTCCACTGACGGTTGCCAGGCAGGCATAGCCGAGATATTTCCCGGCAATCGAATGCCGCTCATATCCCAGTGCTTTCAGCGTACCAATCAGAGTCCTTTGTTCCTCCACCATACGTGTCATGGTTGTCAGGCTGATCAGTGCAGCCACGAGGAAGAACAATACCGGGAATACCTGGCCGATCGCCTTCATACGGTCTGCATTTTCCCCATACCCTGTGTATTCTGTCAGGGTGCTCCTGTCATAGATGTACCATTTTGCATGGTCAATCTTTCTGATGTCATCTTCTGCATCCTGAATCTTCTTCTCGCCATCCGCAATCTTCGTGTCCGCTTCTTTTTTCGCGTCGTCATACTCTTTCTGTGCGTCATTTAATTCCTGCTCTTTTGAGGAAATCTCACTCTCTGCATCAGCAAGATCATTACGTCCCTGTTCAACCTGAGCCCATCCGTCATTGATCTGCTGCTGTCCGTCATTGAGCTGGGCGGCTGCCTCCTCAATCTGGGCGCGGGCAGCCTCGATCTGCTGGTCACCTTCGGCTATTGACGCCTCCATCACCTGAAGCGTCCCAAGCGTCTGCGGGTCTGTCATCCCGCTTGAAACAAGTGCGGCGTACTGTTCCTTCGCCTGGTTCAGCTCTTCAATCTTTTCATTCAACGTATCAGTCTGTGCATTTAAATCTGCATAGCCCTGATCTACCTCTGCCTGCTTCTCATTCAGCTGGTTACTGGAATCTTCCAGTTTTGCATAACCGTCTGCAATCTCGGTCCTTGCATCATTCAGCTTGTTTCTGCCGTCGTCCAGCTTTGCTTTTGCATCATTTAGCTTCTCATTTGCTTCCTGTCTGGCATCGTCTAATTCTTTCTTGGCATCGTCCAGCTTTTCATTGGCTTCATCTACAATTTCCTTGTACCTGGCATTTTCCCTCGTCTTACGGATCTTCTCGACTTCATCCATCACAGCCTCAACTCTGTCATCATATTCATCCGTAAATGCAGTCAGCTCTTTCGCCCCGTCGACTGCTGCATACAGCTCCGTATACACATCCATATCAAAACTGCTTTCAGGGACACAAACGAATCCACTGACGGAACCTGTCCCGATCGTACTGCTGCCTCTGTGGAAAGAAATGTAGCACGGACTGCTCACACTCCCCACAATTGTAAAAGTGTCATTCTTCAGCGTATCCTTAATGTCATCGTCATTACCGGATGTAAATGTAATCTTGTCGCCGATCTTATACTCACTGGAAGATAAGAAATCCACATCCACAGCGCACTCGCCACTTTTCTGCGGAAGCCGCCCCTCTTCCACAGTTACTTCATTCATGGAAGGAAGAAGCGATGTAATATGTACTACCTTTTTGCTGTCATATACACTGCACAACGCGTCCGTTGAATAACCGGCCTCAGCCTTCTGGATACCGTCGACCTCCTGAAGCGCTTTCAGATCGTCTTTTGTCAGGCCCAGTGTGCTGACTACCTTAATATCCATCAGATTCTTCTCATCAAAGTAAGCGTCGCCCGAGAGACGCATATCCGGCTCCGCAGAGCGGATTCCGGAGAAGAATGCAACCCCGATTGCAACAATAAAAAATATAGAAAGAAAACGCCCGAGGCTGCGGCGTATTTCCATATAAAAATCTTTTCTCAGTGCCTTCTTACTCATATCTTAGCCCTACCATTCAATTTCGTCTATTGATCTCGGATTCTCGTTCACTTCCATGCTTGAAACTTTTCCGTTCTTGATCCTGATCAGTCTGTCTGCCATTGGTGCAAGTGCTGAATTATGAGTGATAACGATCACTGTCATGCCGCGCTCCCGGCACATGTCCTGAAGCAGTTTTAAGATAGATTTCCCTGTATTATAATCCAGCGCCCCTGTCGGCTCATCACAGAGCAGAAGCTTCGGGTTCTTTGCCAGTGCCCGGGCGATGGATACCCGCTGCTGCTCCCCGCCTGAGAGCTGTGCAGGAAAGTTATCCAGGCGGTCCCCAAGTCCTACTTCCTCCAGAACCACTCTTGCATCCAGTGGGTTTTTACAAATCTGCAGGGCAAGCTCAACATTCTCCAGTGCCGTCAGATTCGGCACCAGATTATAAAACTGGAACACGAAACCAATATCATTCCTGCGGTATCCCGTAAGCTGTCTCGAATTAAAACCTGTGATATCCTCCCCGTCGACAGTAATCCTGCCGTCCGTGGCCGTATCCATTCCGCCCAAAATATTCAGTACCGTCGTCTTTCCGGCACCACTGGGACCTACGATTATGACAAATTCCCCCTTGTTGATTGCAAAGTTAATGCCATCTACTGCGCGGATTTCCACTTCCCCCATTTTGTATACTTTCGTTATTTCTTCAAGTTTTACGAAATCATTCATAATGCTTCTCCTCGTCTGTCTGATATTCCCCCGTTAAATATTGATATTATAACATGAACCGCTGCAAAAGAGAGTGTGAATTCGTTATTATTTAATAAAAAATTTAAGCAAAAAAATCAACCGTTCAGCTATTTAAACGGTTGATTCTAAATTCTTTTATTTTCAATTAGCAGCCGGTCCCCAGATCAGGCAGAATATCCTCCGTCTCTGATTTAATTCCCTGTAAGCTGCCCGTTAGCCTTTACAGCCTTACGAAACAGCAGAAGTCCCACCAAAAACATGACAGATAACGCACTCACCCCGATATTCACATTGCCGGTAAGCTGGCTCAATACAGATACAAATGCAGTTCCGAATATAGAAGCCCCTTTCCCGCAGATATCATAGATACCGAAATACTCTCCTGACTTTTCCGCCGGAATGATCTTGGCAAAATAGGAACGCGACAGGGCCTGAATCGTCCCCTGAAACATACCCACAAGCACTGCCAGTATCCAGAAATCAAGCTGCGTATCCAGCCAGTATGCATAAATAGCGATGCCCAGATATGCCGCAATACAGATTGTGATAATCGTTGTGGATGATATCTTCTTGGACAGCCTGCTGAAAATAAGTACACAGGGGAAAGCAACGATCTGCGTTAAAAGCAGTGCAAGCAGCAGCCCCGTGCTATCCAGCCCCAGTGCCTGACCATAGGCCGTAGCCATATCAATTACCGTATAAACGCCGTCAATATAGAAAAAGAATGCAATCAGGAAAATAAGAATATGCTTTTCTTTCGCGATATCTTTAAATGTATGCCCCAGACGGCTGAAGCTGTTCTTCACAATATGTTCTGTTGTCTCCACAAAATACTTCTGCTTATAAGCCCCAAGCAGTGGAAAGGCTGACAGCAGCCACCATACCGCCGTAATCAGGAAGGCAATGGCCATCGACGTCTGCATCCCAAGCCCGAGCTTTCCTGCGCCAAGTACCACCCCGAGGCTCGCCACAAACGGAATACAGCTCCCGATATATCCCCATGCAAACCCTTGTGAGGATACTATGTCCATCCTCTCCGGCTCGGTCACGTCTGTAAGCATGGCATCATAAAAAATGAGGCTGGAGGAATATCCTGTCTTAGCCAGAATAAAAATACCGAGAAACCAGATCCAGGAGGATATAAACCCCATAACAACACATCCTATGACACCCACACCCAGACAGACAGAAAAAATAACCTTCTTGTAATTCTTCGTATCCGCAACAGCTCCCAGTGTAGGACCCAAAATTGCAACAAGCAGGGTGCAGATCGATGTTGCATATCCCCAGTATGCCAGATAATTGACTGATGATATCCCCGCCTGATCGGCAAGGTGGTTAAAATAAATTGGGAAAATCGTTGCTACCAGCATAACGAATGCTGAATTCCCCACATCATACAGTACCCACTTCTTCTCCAAAGCCGTCATTTTAAATTTCATAGCCTTCCCCCTCACATCATTTGAGTCTTCCTGAAAAACAAATGCTTCCGGTCATCCCCGCCTATAGCGGCAGTGATTCCCAGTTGTCTCCGGCACCGAATGTCTCATGGAACCGTCCCGGCAGTTCTGCCTTTTGAAACAGTGTCTTCTGATATTGAATGATCAGTCCTGCGGCCAGAGGCACCGCTCCTGCATAGAGCTTCTTCAGAAGCAGGCAGTACTCTGCACATGCCGGATTCGGCTCCTCACTCATGACCATGCCATGCTTGGAATCATAACATCTGGCCGCCTTCATCGCCGTAAAAAGTACCTTTCTCCGTCCTTTGGTCGGTGCCATCAGAAGCTTATGAAACGTAATCATGGAGCTCAATGCCTTCTTCACCGTCTCTGCCTCCAGTCCGTCAAAAAACGGAGCGATAACCTTCGCATTCTCCATATCCGGATGTATATGCTTCGTCCCAAGATATGTGAGAGGATTGATATGGTCCTCTGTCAGCAGATAACGGTCGAACTCCATCTCCAGTTCAAAATGACTGATTCCGCTGACCTGAATCATCTTTTCAATGTACTTGTGGCACTCACTGTCCAGTGCAAAATGACAGATAAAACCATACATATAAGCTCTTGCCGCCGCAGGATTCTCAGACTTTTCGATCACATCCACTGCATTTTTGAAAAACTCATCGGCCATCTTATCATGGAGTGCATACCCCTGCGCACTCACCGGATTCTCAGAAAGCGCCTTATAATAGAACAGAATATCCGGCCCGTGCAGCCCTATATCAAACAGTGCCCTGTTGTTCTCAACCGATGTCTCAAGCGGTCTCGGAAGGGCGCTGATTACATCTTTTCCGAATTTGTAATGTGCATACGTTGTTGGCATAGTAAAAGACCTCTTTTCCTCTTATTATTATCATTGTAAGCACTTAATGCCCTTATTCGCGACATCTTCATGCTATGTAAAAAATATCCGGCATGTGAGCAGTATCCACAGCTTTCTATTCTCAGTTGTCCCCCTCTTGACAGAACTTCATTCCAAAAACTTCATACTGTCTACATCATTATACCTTATATAAGGATAATAGTTCAACAAATATAACGCAAAGTAAATCCTTTTACATACTATCACACATTTCTGTTCATGAAACCACTATTTTATGTAAAATTCAGGTAAACTGTAACGCTCTAAAAATTGTCACATTAAGGAAAGAAATGTAATTTTCCCTGAATGCCTTGACTTTACGGGACCTTTTCTATAGAATGGATATGCAGAAACATCTAAGGGCTTGTACTGGTTTCGACAGGGATCTTGAAGATGGAGAAGCTATCCGCAGGCTGATGCGTCAAATCGCAAAATTAAAATTAAACGCTAACGATAATTTCGAATTAGCTGCAGCCTAAATGCTGCATGTCAGCCCCGGGGTACCCGCACCCCGGGAATCTGGCACCGACTATGCGGGAAACGATATTGGCAAAGCTTTGAGCCAGTAGGCGTATCATGAAGCTACTGAAACCGTAAGGATGTTAGTTTTCGTACGGCAGAGGGAATGACAAAGAACTGACTATGATAGTAGAAGTACATGGGATAGGTTTTTGGACGCGGGTTCGATTCCCGCCAGGTCCACTATTGCGGGGAACGGCGAATATTCGCCTGTTCCCCATTTTTAAAGGCTTTCATATTTTTTCTACTACATTATAAAATCACAATTCTCTATTCCTCACTTCAACAACCACTAATGTAGTTGCTAACTGATCTATGTATTCTGAAACTGCTGCTTGATTACGTATATCCAGATTAGCGTTCCATTCATCAAAAAGTATTAATTTCACTTGACTTTGAATATTATTCTTAATAAGATCTTCTATGTTCGCTCTAAATCTCTGACCAGTAGAATATTCTTTCACATCGTTCTTCTCAAAGTAAAGTCGCGTATGATTTGGAAAAAGATATGCATCGTTACCGAAATATTCTTTTATTAGCATTAGTAATGTAGTTTTACCACTTCCATTTTTTCCTTTTATAACCAAGCGTCCGGGTACACCATTATTTACACGTTCTGCTAAAAAGTTCATACATTCTTCCAAATTACAAAATATATTTTCTCTTCCACAAATAAAAAAAGAAATATTATTCCATTGTATTGTTCCATAATATTTTTCAGGATGTTCTACTTTTTTCAAAGCATCATTAATATTATTTATCTTTTCCTTAATCCCAACAAGTTCTGTAAGATATTCAATCACAATGCTTAAATATTGTATATTACTAACCTGTCTTGGCAATGTTACAAGTATGGCCGTTAACATACCTACACTATTCAAATTATTCAAAATCATTTTTACAGTTACAATAATTATAGGTATAATGCTTCCAGCCATAATGAGAAAAGATAAAAAGTTATTAAGTATATTATAATTCACTTCTGCTTGTTCAGCATCTTTCGTTTTTGCTTTAAATGACTGCATCCATTGAGACCAGTTATAACGATTGCCAATTAAAAGCGTATCCCATCCATCAAACATTGCTTCCTGCACACTGCTCTGAGTAACTTGTGCAACATCACTTTTTCTTGCAATAATTTTTTTTGTTGAAAACAGGCCAGCCGCAATAACACATGCGGAACAAATATATGCCACAATAAATCTGATATTTAAAGAAAATCCTATTACTAAGATATTAAACAGAACATTTAGAACTGTTGCAGAAAAATCTCCCACAAAAGCATATGTTTCTTCAATGACCTGCCATGTTTGGTTATGAAAAAAAGATTGCCTCCTTTTACAAAATTCATGATTTGTTTTTAAATAAGGATAATTATACAAATTTTCTTCATATAAAGAAACATAGCATTTAAAGGATGCATATTTTGCCTTTACCATACATTTTTGCTTAAATATTCTTGGAACAAAAACAATCACAAGAGATATTACAAACTCCCAAAACCATATTAAACTATGTTCATCTGTAATTCCTGTTCCTAGTTTAATCATACAAAAAGTAGAAAAAGCAACTATTATCTGTTCGAATACCACAAAAAGCAAAAATGTACCACTATATTTATTTAAAAAGTACCTCATTTCTACTACATAATTCCTTCATATAATTTTTTATTACGGGGAACCGCGAATATTCGCCTGTTCCCCATTTTTAGGTTTTCTTAAAGTAAACTACAAAAATTAATCATCAAATAGAAAATGGCTTTTTAAATTTGTATGTTTCTTAAACCATTTTTTTACTCTTTTCCATTGGTCTCTAAATCCAATACCTAATATTCCATCTACAATAAAAACAAATAGAAAATAGGATATTAATAGTAATATCCACAATATAACGTTTAACAAAATATGGCAGGACCCCTCTTCATCTTTTTCCATAGACATCTCCTTTTTGTTTTTAACAGATTTTTGCCTCCACCCTGGTCAATCCCGCAGTATGCATGATATATCCGCCTTCATCTGTTCGATATCTTCCGCCTCCAGCACCAGATTGATAGCCTTTACATTATCCTGCACCTGAACGGTTTTCCGGGCGCCGCACAGTACGTGGACCCCATCAAGCATCTCTGATGTAAGCGCGATTGTCAGATTTCCCGGGGTACAGTTATATTTCTCACAATAGGGTTTCCAACCTTCCAGCATGTTCAGCACTTTTAACCTGTTCCCAGGTTCCCACCATATATTGTAATTCCGGACATCTCCGGGTGAGAGCTCTGTATCCATTGTTACTTTTCCGGTCAGAAGCCCCTGTTCCAGAGGGGAATATGCCTGAATGGACACGCCATACTTCCTGCAGACCGGATCCAGTTCCGCTTCCACCCTTCTTGTCAGAATGCTGTATTTTTCCTGTATTACATCCAGCTGCCCGAAACTGCAATATTCTTCAATGTCCTGTGCGGTCACATTAGAGGCGCCGATTGCCCTGATTTTCCCCTGCTTTTTCAAAGTCATCAGGGCGTCCATCGTTTCTTCCAACGGGTAGAGTGCGCGGTCAGGTGACTGCCAGTGGGTATAACAGATATCGATATAGTCTGTTTTCAGGCTGGTCAGACTTCTGTCCACATCTTCCATGATACTTTTTTTAGACAGGTCGCGGTAGACCTTTGTGCCGTCCACCTCTTTATGGAAGCATGGTGTCTCATGATCCCATTCGAGTGCACACTTCGTAGAAAGTATCACCTTGTCCCGTCTGCCTTCCAATGCCCTGCCAACTACCTTCTCACTGTAACCAAGGCCGTAGACCGGAGCCGTGTCTATCCAGCGTATGCCTCTGTCTATGGCCTCCTGTATGGTATATATGGACTCCTGTTCTTCATTGTCCCCCCACCAGGAGCCGCCTCCGATTGCCCATGTCCCGAGGCCTAAAAACGGCACTTTGATTCCACTTTTTCCGATTTCTAACTCTTTCATTATCGCACCTCCTGTATTGTTATCCTGCTTGTCTTCCCTTATCTGAGGCCACTGCTTCAACAAGGTGAATCTATACCTTCTGCATACGTTTCTATTTACTATCTTTACAGTTTTATTCACACATGTCAATAATTACTCTCATAAAATGTAAAAACCAGAGTTTTCATATCTAATTGTTTAGACATGAAAACTCCGGCTTCTCCCAAATTCGTTTCTGTTTACTTTAGATATGCATCCAGCACCCCTTCCGATACTACTTCCGCGATCTCCCCATAAACCGGCTGCGACGCATCGATCATCTCTTTGCGAACACTTTCATCCAGCGTTATAATCTTCGTCCCACTCTCTTCGATTACCTTAATCTTCTCCGCAATCCGTTCATCTGAAGCATTCCGGGAATATTCCTGTGCACGTCTCTGTGCTTCGGTCAGGATATCCTTGTCTTCTTTGGAAAGTTCTGCATAGAATTCCTCACTGACGATCAGGGAAATCAGGTGCGGCAGATGGTTCGTCTCGACCACATAGTCCTGCTGTTCATAGAGCCTGTTGGACACGATGACTTCATACGGGTTCTCCTGTGCATCGATGGTATGCTGCTGAAGCCCGATATACACCTCACTGTAACTCATCGGTGCCGGATTAGCATGCAAAGACTTCCAGAAGTCGATGTGGTAGCTGTTCTCCATCGTCCGGATCTTCTGGCCTTTAAAATCCGCAAAATTCTCCACTGCCTTATTGGTAGACATGACCCGGAAGCCCTGGTCGGAATATCCAAGCAGTTCATATCCGGCTTCCCGGTAGGACTTACGCATCAGCTCCATAAACGATTCCTCATCCACTGTTTCGCGTACCTCCTGAAGTGTTTCAAATGCACAGGGAATATCGAAGACTGCCGTGTCCGGAATAAAGTTCACCTGAGGGGCGGTATTCTGGACGACAAACGGGATATCCCCGTCATAGCAGCTTTCCAGCAGTTCTCTGTCGCCTCCGAGAACACTGTTCGGGTAGACCTGGATCTTAATTCTGCCGCCGCTTAACCGGCCTGCTTCCTCCGCGAACTTCTCTGCATATATCTGGGTGACCGTATCCTCGGGGCTTCCGGTCGCAAGAGGATAAGCAAACCGTTGTTCTGTATTTTTGTTCTCTGAACATCCTGTCAATACCGCCGCAAAAAGCACACCTGTCAGGAGCACACCTGCCGCACGGGAGAATGCCGGAAGACATTTCCATCGTTTCATACTCTTTTTACTACTCCCTTCCCGCTACAAAAGCGCCAGACTCACTGCCGGGACAAACGTGATCACAAGCAGTGCAGCCAGAAAATATACGATCATCGGCATTGCCTTTTTTGCAATCTCCATAATCGGCAGTTCTGTGAGAGAACCTGCCACAAACAGATTGACCCCGATCGGCGGCGTCACAAATCCGATTGCAAGATTTACAACCATAATCACGCCAAAATGCACAGGGTTTACGCCGATCTCTGTCACAATCGGAAGCAGGATCGGCGTCAGGATCAGGATTGCCGGAGTCGTATCCATCACCATTCCCACAAGAAGCAGAAATACATTAATTACAAGCAGAAGCAGGACCGGACTCGTAAAGTGTTCCAGTATCCACGCACTGACTGCCTGAGGCACCTGCATCAGCGTCAGTACCCGTGAAAATGCCACGGAAGCCGCCAGGATAAAGAGAATCGGCGTATATGTCCGGATTGCCTCGACCATGATCGCCCATATGTCTTTCACTGTAATGGACCTGTACACGATCATGCTGACTGCCAGTGCATAAAAGACAGAAATCACCGCAGCTTCTGTCGGGGATGCAACTCCGCTGTAAATGCAGCCAAGAATAATCACCGGGCTGAGCAGTGCAAAAAAACTGTCCTTCAAAACATGCAGCAGGCCTTTTTCATGGAGTACCCCCACCATTTTCTGCTTCTTCTCCTGATTCTCCCCATTCTTTTTACAGTAATAGACAGCATAAAACATCAAAAGCGCACTGATAAGCAGTCCCGGTATGATACCTGCCAGAAACAGGTCGCTGACAGAGGCGCCCGAAGCCATTCCATACATGATAAACGGGATGCTCGGCGGTATGATGACGCCAAGTCCCCCCGCAACCGCCACGACCGCCGTAGAAAACGTCTTGTCATAGCCCATTTCGGTGAGAATCGGTATGGTCATGCTCCCGACCGCTGCAACCGTAGCCGGGGCAGAACCGGAGATGGCCCCGTAAAAGAGACAGGTTACAATCACGGCACAGGGCATCCCCGCCGTGCGTTTTCCCATGAAAAATGCAAACACGTCGAAAAGTTTTCTGGATATCCCTCCGCGCGCCATGATAATACCGGACAGAACGAACATCGGAACCGCCAGAAGCGGAAAACTGTCCAGACCACCAAGCATGGACCGGATTACATAGGTGCCACCTGCCGTAAAAGAGGCGTCAAAAGCCCCGGGCAGGACCGATACGATTCCAAGTGAGATAGACACCGGAATTGCGATTACAAGACATATAACAAAAATGATAAATACAACAACTGCCGGCATCTTATGCTCCTTTCTCCTTCATTCCCAGTACGACTTTCCATTCTACAATCAACCGCTGGAGCACCCTGAAAGCTGTCAGCAGAAAACCTGCAAGTGGCGCCGCCTGTACATAATACATGGGCAGTCCTAAAGCAGGGCTTGTCTGTCCGCTTGCGACGGCTGACATCAGATACTGCCATGCAAAAGGGATGAGATATAGGAACAATACCAATTCCAGCGTATGGTTTACGACTTTAAACAGCGCCTTCCCCCTTTTCGGAAAAAGCGCTACAAACTGCTCTATTTTGATAGAAATACATTTTTTCGTACAATAGCTGACACTTAAGAACCCTGCCCAGATAAAAATATACCTGGTCAGCTCCTCAGACCATGACAGAGAGGCCCCCAGCACATAGCGCGAGAACACCTGAATCCCCATAATGACTGTCATAGCCGCAAGGAACAGCACCATCAGTGTTTCTTCTAAATTTTCATTCAGCCAGTGTAAAATCTTTTTCATTTAATCTCTCCAGCTCTTATGCAGCAGACCTAAAACGGTTCTCAGTTCTTCTACTTCCATCTGTCCCGGCGCAGATGCTTTCCCGGCCGCCCCGAACGTCAGGGCAGAACCGAACACTTCCCCGCACAGGCGGCTGATAACACCAGTACCTGCCATAGACATGGTGATGATCGGGCGGTCTGCATGATCGGAAGCCATTTCCTCCGTTGCCGCAAGGAGTGTCAGCACATCCTTTTTATTCTGCGGCATGACTGCGATCTTCGGAATATCCGCCCCCAGCTCCTGCATTTTTAACAGACGGGAAACAATCTCCTTCTGGTCTGGTGTTTTGTGGAAATCGTGGTTGGATGCGATAACCTTTACCCCGCATTCATGGGCCGTTTCCACAACACTTTTCACTGCTTCATCCCCCGTAAACGCTTCCACATCTACCAGATCGACATAGCCCGATTTCGCGGCATCCTGGTTCAGTTTTACATAAACATCTGTTTCAATTGCCTTTTCCCCTCCCTCTTTGGAAGTACGGAACGTAAACAGAAGCGGGATCTCCCCCAGTGCCTCACGAAGCTGCTTCATGGTGCCTTCTGTCTTCTCTGCATCAAAGATATCCTCGTACCAGTCTACGCGCCACTCTACGACGTCAGCACCAAGCTCTTTAATCTCACGGGCCGCCTTTAAGATGTCTTCTCTTGTCACACCGACGATCGGAACACATATTTTCGGGATTCCTGTACCTATCTCTACATTTCTTACTTTTACTGGATTCATAATCATTCTCCTTTTATCTGCACTCTAAGTTATCCACAACTTACTCACTAATTTTCAACTTTATCTACAAGTTTACCATAACGCATGTTGACAAACAACGCCAGAATTACTCCAATTACTGTAATGATGATGTTCATTGTAATGACTGCCTGCGGACCGCTGGATGCACTTACCTTTCCGGCCGCGGAAAGAATCGTATAGTTGGAAAGGCTGGATGCGATCATGATGATACTTGTAATCGTACCTTTGATCTTCGGGAACAGATCGTTAACTGTCGCCGTAGCCAGCTGGAGCACCCCTCCTGCCGCTGAGTATCCTATCACGAAGGAACCGATCTGGCAGATCATCGGAGTTCTTACAATATATACGATGATCAGCATCATTGTGGCAATTGCCGGATAAATTACAAGGAAACGAACTTGTTTAAATTTTGTTACCAGTACGGAAGTAAGCAGTATTGCTACAATTGTTCCTGCGGAATACCATGTCTGCATAATGCTGGCATCTTTCATGCCTGCGATCTCTGTCCCGAACTTCTGCGCACAATTCAGCCAGAGCTGGAATGTTGCAGTACAGGTAAATCCAATTGCAATCAGGGCCACACTCTCCAGGGCGAACTTTGCATGCTTCAGATTCTGTATAAAAGATTCGTTCTTTCCGTCAGCTGCTTTTTCCTGTGCCGGCATCGGTATCTTAAAGGTTAACACACCGATCACCAGAATTACAGCCGCCGCTGCGATTAAAATCGTGTTGTATGACATATTTGCCGCTGCCACAAATCCGAGCATGAACGGCAGTAAGAGCTGTGAAATGGAGATAAAGAACTTAGTCAGCATGGTTGCCAGTCCTGAACGAGGTTCCAGAATCTCTACACAGGCCGGGATCACACCCGTATCCAGAAATGAATTCGCGGCTCCTCCGAGAATCGCTGCCGCGTATGCGACCTGCATGTTTGGTGAATATGCAACTCCGAAGAAGAAGACCGCATAGGAGAATATCCCGATCAGGGAACTGACACGGCGTCCCATTTTATCGGAGATCGGTCCGGAAAACGGCAGCGTGATCAAACGACCGAGTCCCAATGCCGCAGCCACAAGTGTGACCGCGTCGTCCGCTGTTCCCCACTGTGCGGCCAGTGCCTCTTTCATGACTTGCTGTCCTAAGATGGAACATCCGATTCCGTGGATGAAATAGTTTAAATATAGTATAAATGCACTCGGGTATAACTTTCTGCCTGTTTTGCTTACAGCTGTACTCATTGTTTTTCCTCTCTTTCCTTTCAGCGAATGGTTATCGTATTACTTACTCGTATTTAATATCCAGTATTTCTTTCATATATTCTATCGGCATCGGCTGGCCTGTCCAGAGTTCAAAGGCCGCAGACCCCTGAAACAGCATCATGCCGAGTCCGTTCATCGTCTTGCATCCGACTTCTTTTGCAATCTTAAGAAGCGCTGTCTCTCTTGGGAAATAAACGACATCTGTCACGATCAGGTCCGGCCTTAAGAATGATTTGTCCGGAATATAAGTCTTCCCTTCCAACGGTTTCATCCCCATACCGGTTGCATTTGCAAAAAGATAACTGTTGGCAATCTCTTTCTTTAACAGTTCCAAATCCGCCAGATCATAGAGCGCTGCCCTGCATTCAGTGTTCTCGTTGATCTTGCGCACAGTCTCCTCGGCATTTCCCCAGAATTTATCTTTTACATTAAAGATGGACATTTCTTTTACACCGTCCAGGGCAGCCTGGATTTCAATCGCTGTTGCGGCACCGCCAGCCCCTACAATCGTCATCTTCTTTCCTATGACATCTATATGGTTATCTTTCAGTGCTTCCATATAACCGATTCCGTCTGTGATATGCCCTGTCAGCACACCGTCCTCATTGACAATCGTGTTGACCGCCCCGCACATTTCTGCCGCAGGTGATAACTTATCCAGATACTTATGTACCACTGTTTTATTCGGCATGGATACATTGGAACCTTTCATCTTTAACGCACGAAGACCCTTGACAGCATCCTCCAGTGAATCATTGTCTACCTCGAATGCGAGGTATGCATAATCCAGCCCCAGTTTTGCAAACGCTTCATTCTGCATAGCGGGTGAACTTGAATGACGGATTGGATACGCCATTAAACCTATTAATTCAGTATGTCCTGTAATTCTTTCTGCCATTTTCTTAATCTCCTTATTCTTATCTCATTTTTCTTTTACTTCTGCCTCAACTTTGTTTGTTAATTATTAAACAACCTCTTTAATCACATTATAGTTCATCACAACCGATAGTTCTAATACAACTTTCTTACTTTTTTGATAGATTTAAGCTATCATTTATGATAAAATATATACAAAAAGGAGGCCTGCTCATGACACTCAATCAACTACTTTATTTTCAGAAGGTTGCCCAATGCCAGCACTTCCGCCAGGCAGCCGCGGACCTGAATATCTCCCAGCCGAGCCTGAGCCGCTCAATGGCCGTTCTGGAAGAAGAACTGGATATTATATTATTTGAAAGGTCCGGGAGGAATGTCCGGCTGACTAAATACGGGAAGATTTTTCTGGAACATGTGGACCGGATCCTGCATGAGACAGACCTTGCAGCCGAAAGAATGCGCCAGCTCTCAGGGAACGAGGGGCATGTGGATATCGCCTATGTGTTCCCCCTTGCAGGACGCTATATCCCGCATATGGTGCGGAAGTTTTTGCAGAAAGAAAAGAACAGCAGTGTGACTTTCAGTTTTCACCAGAGTCACACCGGGGATATGATCAACGGACTGAAGGCCGACCGGTATGATGTCATCTTTGGCTCCTATGTGGAAAATGAGCCGGATATTCAGTTCGTTCCTATCATTAACCAGAAGATGGTCGTCATCATGCCGCCTGGCCACCCTCTTCTGGAACAAGGTTCCGTCAGCCTGAAGGATCTGGAGCGTTACCCGATCATCGGATACGACCGCACTTCCGGCCTTGGCAAGTTTACGAACCGCATATACCAGACCCATGACCTTTCCCTGAATATCATCTGTGAATCTCCCGATGAGAACGCAATCTCCGCTCTTGTCGCGGAAGACTTCGGAATCGCACTCGTAGCCGATGTGGATTTGATACGAGAAAGAAACGTATGCGTACTGCCGCTCTCCGGGGCAGGTTTCACACACACTGTTTATATGGCATACAAGAAGGAACACTACCTGATCTCGGCTGTCAAGAATTTTATCCAGTTTATACGCAAAGAAGGCACCCACTTATAACGGTGCCTTTTTTCTTTACAAACCTCTTAGATATTATTAAGGATTTCTTAAGTAGACCTGCGGCTTTACTGATGGTAAAATTTTCTTAGACACAATTAGGGCAGAATTCACCGCCGGATCAGAGGAGTTTTTACATGAGTACTTTTGTTTTAAAAATGATCGCTCTTTGCTTTATGGTCATCGACCATATCGGATATTATTTTGAGGGGACGCCTATGCTGCTTCGCATGCTTGGCAGAATATCTTACCCCTTGTTTTTATTCTGTATGGTCTGGGGCTATCATTATACGAGGAGCCGGACAAAATACCTGATCCGCCTGTATCTTATGAGTGTATTCATGACCTTGTTCGGATACGCCATAGACGCTCATTTCGCCACTACAGCAGGTTATGGAAATCATAATATTTTTCTTTCCATGTTCCTTGTCGGCGTCTGTATCAGCACGATCGAATTATTTAAAAAAGCTCCCGGCAAAGGGTTTCTGGCCGTGGGAATCATGTTCGCAGTACAGGTCCTATATTACAGCCTGCCGAACTTTTTACCTTTCCTGCGCGATATGAGCGGGGACACGATTACCGGGATCATACCAAATCTGGCGTTAAACGAGTACGGGTTTGAATTTGTCGTACTCGGAGTGCTGATGTACTACCTGAAAGAAAAGAGGGAGCTGTTCTGTGCCATGTACACCCTATTCTGCCTGTACCAGTTCAGCGCAGAAATGCTGGCGGGCGGGATGGCCATTCAGTGTTTCATGATACTGGCCCTGCCGTTTATGCTGCGTTTCAACCAGCAGAAGGGCCCCAGCATGAAGTATTTTTTCTATATTTTTTATCCGGCTCACACGTTCCTTTTGTTCTATCTGGCTAATTTTGTTTTCTAAACGAACTGCCGGCGTTTTACGAAGTCTGCAAACCGGCGGACCACAGGGGCCTGGTATTTTTCTTTTGCCTGTGCCATGTAAATATACCGGACCTGCTGCGGAGAACGGATGTCGAGAACATCCACGTTCAGCTGTTTCAGGACCGGAATATCCGGCATGATGGCAATGCCGAAATTCTGGGCTACCAGCCCGGCCATAGACCCGTCTTCCTCTATCTCATATGCAATCTTTGGTATCAGGTGTGCATTTTCAAACAGTTTGTCTACCACAGGGCGGAGACCGCTGTTCTCCGTGAAATAAATCTGCGGATAGGCGGCCGCCTGCTCAAGGTCTACGGCCTTTTGTTCCGACAACGGATGTCCTTTCGGTACGACTGCCACAAGCCGCTGTGTCCCGACCGGCGTGAACTGGATCGATGGCTCCTTATCCAGCATAGAGCAGAATGCAATATCATACTTTTCTTCTTTCAGTCCCTGGATAATCTCGTAGGTATTTCCTACTGTAAAGTGAAATGTAACTTTCATCTCCTCAAAAGTCCTTATAAAATCCCCCGCAAGCTGGGGGACAAATTCACTTCCCAGAGTATAAATATAGGCCAGCTCTATCCTGCCCTCATTCTGTCCGGTCATGGAACGCGTTTTCTTGATTCCCATATCCAAAATCTGAAGAGACTCTTCCACATACTTCAGAAAAAACCTCCCATATTTCGTCAGGACCACATTCCTCCCCTGTTTTTCAAACAGCTTCGTCCCCAGCTCCTTCTCGAGAGAATTCATCGCATGGCTCAGGCTTGGCTGGGTAATCCCCAGTTCCTCCGCAGCCTTCGTATAATGCTCCATCCGGGCAAGTGCCGTAAAATAATGCAGCTGGTTCAGATTCATAACAATCTCCTCCTCTTATGTCCTTTTATACAAAATATCACAATTCATAGTTTTTATCTATAGTTTCCACTAAAAACATGCATTTGTTTAATGAGTTATTTTTCCCTATAATACGAATCACAAACAGATTGTTAATGATATATCAAACAACCTCTCTTTTACTATTATATCTGGATTACAGGAGGTCCTATTTTATGAAGAGCAGTTACAGACATATTTTTGAACCTCTCACCGTACGTCGCATGACTATGAAGAACCGTATTATGATGACACCGATGGGGACTAATTATGGTGAGCAGAGCGGAGAGATGAGTTTTCTCCATATTAATTATTATGAACAGAGGGCAAAGGGCGGAACCGGCCTTATTATGGTAGAGAACGCCAGTGTTGATTCACCGGAAGGTTCCAACGGAACAACCCAGCTTCGGATCGACCATGACAACTATATCCCAAGACTGTTTAAACTGACGGAGACGGTACATAAGCACGGCGCATGTATCGGCATCCAGATCAACCATGCGGGGGCTTCCGCACAGTCTGCCCGTACAAATATGCAGCCGGTGTCCTCTTCCGATGTTCCGTCCAAGGCAGGCGGGGAGATTCCGCGACCGCTCACAGAGGAAGAGATTTTAAGGATTGTGAAAAAATACGGAGAGGCGGCAAAACGCGCACAGATCGCCGGTTTTGATACGGTCGAAATACATGCGGGACATTCTTATCTGATCAGCCAGTTCTTATCACCACTGTATAACCACCGGACAGATAAATTCGGCGGTTCTGCTGAAAACCGCGCCAGATTCGCACGTATGGTTATGGAAGAAGTCCGTGCGCAGGTCGGACCGTTCTTCCCGATCTTCCTCCGCATCAGCGCAGATGAATTTCTGGAAGGCGGCAATACACTGGAAGACACGCTCGATTATCTCCAGTATTTTCAGGAGGAAGCAGATGTGATTGATGTTTCCTGCGGATTGAACGCATCCATCCAGTATCAGATTGATGCCAATTTCCTGCCTGACGGATGGCGTTCCTATATGGCGAAGGCCGTGAAGGAAAAATACGGCAAGCTGTGTGTTACTATGGGAAATATCCGTGACCCGAAGGTGGCAGAAGATATCCTCGCAAGGGGCGACGCCGATATCCTCGGTATGGGGCGCGGCCTGATTGCCGATCCGGAATGGGTCAATAAAGTAGAATTCGGCGACATCTGTGATATCCGTAAATGTATTTCCTGCAACATCGGCTGTGCAGGCAACCGTATCGGCATTAACCGTCCGATCCGCTGTACTGTCAACCCTGCAGTACCTGACGGGGAAATCTATAAAAAACAGCACGTCAGCAGGCCATGCAATGTGGTTGTAATCGGCGGGGGAACTGCCGGGATGGAAGCAGCATGCACCGCGGCGGAAGTCGGGTGCACCACCTTCCTGATCGAGAAAAAACCTTACCTCGGGGGACTGGCTGCGGAAATCTCAAAGATTCCTGACAAGAAGCGGCTGGCCGATTTCCCGAATTACCTGATCCACCGCGCATCCAAACTGAAAAACCTGTTTGTATTTACAGGCACGGAAGCGTCTGTGGACTTTATCCGCAACTTAAAGCCCAGCATCATTGTAAATGCAACCGGCTCCACCCCCCTGCTCCCGCCGATCCCGGGGCTGATGGAGCATATCGACAAGGAAGGGGGGAAAGTTTCCTCTATCCTGAATATGATCCGCCATATCGGCGAATATCCGGAGGATCTTACCGGAAAAAAAGTAGTTGTGATCGGCGGCGGTGCCGTCGGACTGGATGTGGTAGAATACTTTGCCCCCAAAGGCGCCGAAGTCAGCATCGTGGAAATGATGCCGGTGATTGGCAACGGAATCGACCCGGTCTCCAAAACAGGCACTTTTGCGCTGATGGAACAGCACCATGTCCGTCAGATGCCAAACACGGCGCTCAAAGAAGTGCGGGCTGATTCCTTCCTCGTGGAAACAAAAGACGGCCTTGAAGAACTGCCGTTTGATTATGGATTTGTCTGTCTGGGAATGAAAGCAAGCCAGCCGATCCTCCAGAATATCAGGGATGCTTTCGATGATGAGAATGAAATCGAGATTGTCAACATCGGGGACAGTGTCCGTGCCAGAAGAATTATCGAAGGAACAGAAGAAGGGCGGAATATTCTCAATACACTTGAAAAACGGGGATATCTCTAGAAAAAATGACGAAAAGAGCAATACCGCAGCCGTCAGGCATGGTATTGCTCTTTTTGATTTTTAAAACAACCTGTTGCTTTATATTAAATGCGTACTCTCCAGTTTTTCCGTAAATGCTTCATTCAGGCGGATCACCGGTTTTCTCAGTACCAGTCCCAGTATCAGGGATAAGATCAGGAAGATCCCCAGCGCCCCCAGTTCTTTGATGTAAGTCATACCGTACATCCCGCCGATGCATTCCCGCATAGCCGCCATGCTGTGTGTAAACGGAAGCAGCGGATAGACTTTCCGGAAGAATGCCGGTGCCACCTCGATCGGGAAAGTCCCCCCTGAGCCCGCCACCTGCATGACGAGAAGCACGACGCAGATCGCTTTCCCGATGTCTCCGAAAGAAACCGTCAGTGTATAGATGATATTTACATATACGATACTGGTCACCCATCCCGCCAGCAGAAATAAAAACGGATGCCGGCACTGAATTTCCAGATAAAACAGGTCTCCCAGACAGATCAGCCCGCTCTGCATAAGGCCGATGATCAGAAACAGGATGTAGCGTCCCAGATACATCTGATGGTCCTTTACTTTATTCATTCCCCTCAGTGATTCCTGAGATACCGTCACCTTCAGCATCGCGACAAGCACGATCCCTCCCACCCAGATAGCAAGTGTGGAATAAAACGGCGCCATAGAAGAGCCGTAATTCTCAATTGGGTACAATTTCTCTGTCGCCAGATTCACCGGGGCAGAAAGGAAAGCACTGATGCTGTCTTTATCGCCGCCGATGATATTCTCAAGTGTTCCGAAATCGCCGCTGTCCCGGACTTTTTTCAGCTGGTCCACAGTTGCTGACAGTCTGGACGATACCTGGTCAAGCAGCTCACCTGACGTATCCAGCGTCTTTTTTATCTGCGACAGATCGGAGGATGCCGGGCCTGACAGGCTGTAGACACCCGCGGCACTGTCATCCAGTTGTTTCAGAAGTCCGGATATACTGCTTTTTGTATCCCCCAGTGAGCCAAACAGTCCATCCAGACTACTCTTTACATTCTGCTCATAATCTGCTTTTACCTCCGCAAGACTCTGGGCATTCTGCTGCAGCAGCTGGTTCAGTTCTTCCTGGGAACCTGCTGCGTTTTCCCCGTGGTTCCTTATGGAAGCGGCGGTACCTAAGAGCCGGTCACGCAGGGTCTCCTGCACAGAAATAGACTCGTTCATGCGTCCCGTGATCTTGCCCGTCAGCGGTGCCAGTTCCGGGTGTTCGTCCCCCAGTGCCAAAAACGTATCACTCAGCGCCTGATAGGCATCTATCATCGTCCCTACTTTTCCCGCCAGCGTATCCAGTGTATCTGCCGCCGCAGATGTATCCGATGACAATGCGGACAGGGCATCCCGTATGGCAGACTCAATCTGCTCATAATAACTTCCGCTGTCCGCCAGTGCCCGATTAATGCCGTCCGTCGCTCCTGAGACCGCCCCCCGCATATCTGAAAAAGCCGTCTCTGTCTGTTCCAGCGTTTCGAGGCTTTTGTCGGAATGATCCCCTGACTGCTTTAAGAATGCAGCCGTTGTTTCCAGCATCTGCTGTGTCGAGTCTGTCATTGCCGCAAATGCCTGTATCGTCCCTGAAGCTGCAGCCAGATCGGAGGACATCTTTTCCAGATTGGAAATCAAGGCCGCCACTATGGAATCTGTCCCCTTTGCATCGGCAGTATCTGCCACAGTCTGCATGGCCGAAAGCGCGGTATCCGAAATCGTTTCTATGAATACTTCCTTCACCTGTGTCTGGACTGCACTTGCCCCTTTATCCGTGACCTTCGGTGCAATCGCATTTTCCTTGGCATTGGAATAATAAATAATCTCCGGATTCGTGACATCACTGGAAAAAAGGCTCATCAGATTTTTGCTGAAATCCTCCGGTATGACAATGGCCGCATAGTATTTACCGGATTTCACGCCGTCAAGGGCCTTATCCCGGTTCGTAAAGGTCCAGTCCAGCTGTTCGTTTTCCCGAAGCGCCGAAAGTACATTATCCCCCAGATTCAGCCTGACCGGAAGCAATTCGCCCTCATAGCCTTTGTCGGCACTCGCGACAGCCACCTTCAGATCCTTAGTATTCTCATAAGGGTCCCAGCTTGCCGCAATGTTAAACCACGCATACAGGGCCGGGACAACCGTGATTCCCAGAATCACGATCCATGCGATGACGTTCTTATGAAAACGCTGTACATCATGTTTAAAAATATTCAGTATGTTTTTCACTCGTCATCCCTCCCTTTCATTGCATTTAGCAGTTCCTCTCTTGAAAGAGCCCCCAGTTCAGTCTCCCTCTTTAAGCGTTCATGGATATATTCCAGAATGATCAGATATACGGCAATCACGATAATGGAGGCAATCCACAGCACAAGAAATACAATCTTGGATTCAATGCTGAACATCAGGATCAGGAAAATCACCGGCAGAATGATCATAGCTGCAAAGCCGATGCGTATCTGCTTCTGATATCCCGCCTCGAAAGCTGCCGCCTTCGCAACCAGTTCTTCCCGCAGTGTTTCCTCTCCCATCAGCGCCTTAATGACAAGGGAAACCTGCGTCTTTTCCTGATTAACCGCCTCTGTCTCGCAAATCATCAGGTCCGTCTCGGCAAGTTTCTTGTCGAACAGATAGTTTAGATTCATCAGCAATTTCCTGAATCCAAGTCCTATCAAAAAGGCAATCGGCAGATAAAGCGCGAGGCACAGCAGATTTTTCATATACTCATACCCGTACATCCCTGCAACCGCTTCCCTCATGGCATTGATTCCATAGGTAAACGGAAGAAGCGGATGAAGCCGTTGAAAAAATGCCGGTGTCATCTCAATCGGATACGTTCCCGCTGAACCGGGAATCTGTAAAATGACAAGCACGACGCACAGTGCCTTGCCGATATGTTTAAATGCAATTGACAATGCATAGATCAGGTTTACATAGACAAAGGAGCAGAAGACTCCTGCTGCCACAAATGCCGCCGGGTGAAGGCACTGCACCTTTAGAAGCCATAAATCCCCCAGACATACGATCAGCCCCTGAATCAGCCCAAGCACCATGAACAGCATCCATCGTCCAAAATAGGCGCTGGCCGGTGAAAATTTAGGAACCATCTCATCCCGGTCCACTTCCAGCTTCAGAATCGCAATCAGAACGATTCCCCCTACCCAGAGCGCCAGATTCGTATAAAACGGCGTCATGGATGATCCGTAATTTTTCACACTGTAAAGCGTTTCACTCCGGATCGTAACAGGGGATGCCATAAATCCTGCAATAGAATCGGCGTCCAATCCTTCCAGTGATAAAAACTTCTGGTAAGCGTCCGAACCCTGAAGCACCTTAAGGTCGGTCGAAATCCGGGCAATCTGCCCGTCCAGAGAAGAGACTGCCTCCCCGGTCCGGCTCAGAGCTTCCAGACTGTCATCCAGGCTTTCGTCCAGCTGGTTTAAAATCTCCTTCAACTGATCCGCAGAATAAGGGATGCCGGACAAGGTGGCAGACAAGCCCCCGCTCACTGTTGAGAATGAATCCAGTGACTGGTTAAGCTGCGGCAAAAGCGTCTGGTCAAAGGTCTCACGGTAGTCCTGCATGGATTGGCGGCTTCCGGATACAAGTGATTCCAACGTTTTCTTTGTATTTTCAGCGGTATCAAGCGCTTCGGCAATATTCGCATTCCCCTCCTTCAGGGAGGTCAGAAGATTCTGGTACTCCATGTTCCTGTCCTGAAGTCCGGATATAGCCTGACTGACCGTACCTGCTGCCTCATCCGCGACGCCACCGGGAAGCTTTTCCTGAAGACTGTCGTTGAGCTGTAAAAGCTCCTCTAAAAGTTTTCCATTAATCTCTGACAGGTTTTCTACAGAATCTATCCCGCTGCCAATCACACCGTTAATAGTATCTGCCTGTGTTTTCAGAGAACTCAGTTTATCGGAGGCAGACCCGTAAATGCGGTTCAGACGGTCCTCCCCATCGGACAGGCTCTGGGAAAATACAAGTGAAAAATCTCCCACTGAATTACGGCTGTTCTCCAATACCGACGCCGCATCTTCAAATGCCCGGGAACCGGAATCTGCCGCCGACTTTACTTCATCTAACGTGGCAAGTGTATCCTGTATCAGAGAATTGCTGCTCCCTGCCGTATCCTGAAAATTTTTCAGCACCGTCTGGTACTGTCCCAGATTATCCTGAACGTCAGACAGCATAGCCATGACGTCTGTATCCATACGATTCATATCACCCGAAATCTTTGTCACGGATGACCGGATCAGCTTCGATATCGTCTCAGCTGCTACGGAAGAAAATGTGCCATTAATCTCCTGCTGCACAGTACCGGCCCCGGTATCTGTAATCTTCGGGGCAATCGCATTCTTCTTTTCATTAATATAATAGGAAAGTTCCGGTTTCTTAGGCTTACCGGATATGATACTTAAAAGCGAACTGCTGAAATCTTCAGGTATCACAATTGCCGCATAGTATTTCCCGGACCTGACCCCCTTAACTGCCTTCTCTTCATCGACAAATGTCCAGCCCAGCTGGTCATTCTTCTTCAGGTTATCCACGATGCTTTCTCCTGCATTCAGGGTCAGCACCTCATTTTTTGATCCTTTATCATTATTCGCAACTGCCACCCTGATCCCCTGGGTATTGCTGTACGGGTCCATATTGGCTGCAATATTGAACCATGCATACAAGGATGGAAGGACGCAAACGCCCGCCATTACAATCATAGCAACTTTGTTGCGGAAAAGCCGCTGTATATCTCTTTTAAAAATCTGGAATGATTTCTTCATGCCGGTAAACCTCCTGTCTTTAACCGGTACAATGCCGTACACAACTGTATATGCCACTGTCGCGACTGCCGTGTGACAATGTATCAGGTAAAGTATACCAGAAGCAGGACAGAAAATCTATTGTTAAAATGACGAATGGTCATAATTTTATACATGAACTTATTATGCATAAAAAAAGCAGTACAGGCCCCCTCGGGATATCCTGTACTACTTTCAGTTCCTTACGCGGCCCGGTCCCGGTCCGCCGTCTATCCTATATTCCGCACTTTAAAGTCTCTCAACGCCTCGCGTTTCTGGTCCTTTTTCGCAATATCGGCCCGCTTATCATAAAGCTTCTTCCCCTTTGCCAGCCCAAGCTCAACCTTGACAAGGCTGCCGCTGAAATAAACACGCAGCGGCACGAGTGTATTTCCTTTTTCCTTCATCTTGCCGAATATCTTATTGATCTCATTCTTATGAAGAAGAAGTTTCCTCACACGCAACGGGTCTTTATTGAAAATATTTCCTTTTTCGTACGGGCTGATATGCATTCCATAAATGAACATTTCTCCGTTTTCAATACGGATGAACGCCTCCTTGATACTGCACTGCCCCATACGCAGCGACTTAACCTCTGTCCCGTGCAGGACGATCCCTGCCTCATATTTCTCCAGTATAAAATAATCATGGTATGCTTTTTTGTTATTGGCAATCAGCTTGCCTTCTGTCTTAGCCATAGCACTTCCCCCGCGTCTTTTTTAATAATTAGCCGTCATATTCCTGATCATCCCCGCAGAACTCAAAATCAATGGTCCTCTGCAGCCGGTCTGCACCCAGCACACGCACCATAACTTTCTGTCCCAGTTTGTATACATTTCTTGTGTGTTCTCCGATCAGCTCATACTGATCTTCCCTGTAATCGTAATGGTCATCACGCATATTGGTGACATGTACAAGACCCTCGATTGTATTTTCCAGCTCCACATATGCACCCCATTTGGTAATGCCTGAGATAACTCCCTCGAACACGTCTCCAATCCGGTCCTGCATATATTCTACTTTCTTCAGTTTGACTGTCTCGCGTTCTGCTTCCTCTGCTTTTCGCTCCCTGTCACTGGCCTGAGCTGCGACACCCGGAAGGATACTCTCATAGTGGCCGATCCTGTCCTCATTCATCCTGCCCCTTAGATTCTCTTTGATAATCCTGTGAATCTGCAGGTCCGGATATCTCCGGATCGGTGACGTGAAATGTGTGTAATACTTTGCGGCCAGCCCGAAATGCCCTGTATTCTCAGGTGTATACTTTGCCTGCTTCATGGAGCGAAGTGCAAGGCGGCTGATCAGCGCTTCCTGCGGTGTTCCTTCGACTTTTCCGAGCAGCTTCTGTACTTCCTTTGGCTTTACCTCGCTGTTGCCCACATGGATGTGGTAGCCGAAATTATTGATAAACAGACTCAGCTTCTTAATCTTCTCCTCGTCCGGCTGTTCATGTGTACGGTAAAGGAACGGCAGTTCCCTCCAATAGTACTCCTCGGCCACGGTCTCATTAGCCATCAGCATAAAGTCCTCAATCATTTTAGTCGCGGCGTTTCTGTCATAAGGCTTAATATCTATCGGTCTGCCGTTTTCATCCAGCACCATCTTTGTCTCTGGGAAATCGAAATCAATGGACCCTCTTTTCCTTCGCTTTTCCCTCAGGATTCCTGAAAGTTCCGCCATTTTCATAAACATCGGGACTAATGTACTGTATTTTTCGCTTTCCGTCTGCGGAAGCTTATCGTCTGCCTGTTCTTTTAGTATCTCTGCCACGCTTGTATAGCTCATGCGCTCATCCACTTTGATCACAGTCTCAGCAATCACGTGGTCAATGACTTCGCCCTTCTGGTTAATCGTCATGATACAGCTCAGTGCCAGCCTGTCCTCACCTGCATTCAGGGAGCAGATCCCGTTAGATAACACATGCGGCAGCATGGGGATCACCCGGTCTGCAAGATAAACACTTGTCCCTCTTTTCAATGCCTCACGGTCCAGGGCGCTCTTCTCCTGAACATAATTCGTCACATCGGCAATGTGGACGCCCAGCTTGTAGCTGCCGTCTTCCAAGGTCAGGGAAACTGCATCATCCAGATCCTTCGCGTCTTCTCCGTCAATGGTTACCATCTGCCAGTCACGCAGGTCCATTCTTCCTGCCATGTCCGCTTCCGATACCTCTTTGCCCACGCGCTCAGCCTGATTCATCACTCTTTCGGGGAACTCCACCGGGAGGTCATATCCTTTCACTATGGACATAATATCGGTTCCCGGATCGTTGATGTGTCCGATAATCTCGATGACCTTCCCTTCCGGCTTCATATCCTGACCGCCGTAGGACATCAGTTCCACCACGACCTTATGACCCGTCATGGCTCCCTTTTCCTTACCCTCCGGAATATAAATATCCTTCAGCACACGCTGGTTATCAGGCCTTACAAAGCCAAAATTCTTACACTTTTCATAAAGGCCCACAATCTTCGTTGTTCCGTGTGAAAGAATGCGGACAATCTTGCCTTCCTTCCTTTTTCCGTCCGGAGATTTCGTAATAATGAATTCGACCTCATCCCCCTGGAACGCGCCTCCTATATTATCTTCCGAAATAAAGACATCCTCGTCCTCACCTTCCTGAAGTACGAAACCAAAACCTCTGGCATTCGCCTGAAACGTTCCTGTCAGGCGCTTCGCCTGTCCTTTTGCATACTTTCCCTTTTTAGAAACATAGATCTTCCCCTCTGCATCTAAAGCATCCAGAACTTCCTTCAGTTCCCCTCTCTGCTCCTTCGGAATCTGAAGCACGATCGCTATCTCTTTTATCTTCATCGGTATATAAAAATCATCACAAATGAAATCGTACAGTACTTTTTTTCTCTTTTCAAATGTCTGGTCCAAATTCTCACCTTCTTTCTTAATGATATGTTTTATAAGATTCCCAAAGTCGTCTAATTAAATGCGGCATGCATTGTATGACCCTTTGATCCTGGCATCATCATATTATATAATAAAGAAAAAACACTCTATATTTTATAGAGTGTTCATCATCTTATCCTCTTAGTTAAATACACCCAGGTTCAAAACCAGTGCCAGAACCATAAATAAAATGGCAAGGAACTTCGTGGACTTTACAAGAGCGCCTTCCATAGAACGTCCTTTATTCTGTCCCCAGTAGGAATCCGCTGCACCACTGATCGTTCCCAAACCTGCCGACTTACCTTCCTGCAGAAGAATAATTGCTGACAGTGCAATACAATCTATAACAAATATAATCGTCAAAATAATCTTTAAAATATCCATCAATCTCCACCTCCTGTGAATAAACCACGATTATCTTACCACAGATGGGAAGTATTTGCAATAACTTTTCCAAGTTTTAGATATCCCTGTGCCACTTTTCTAATACCGCTTCCACTTGTGCAATCAATTGTTCTTTATTTGGCATATACAACACATACTTAGAAGCAAAAATCTGATTGGATAAGCCACCAAGAGCATACTGCACATCAAAATTTCCCTTATCAGTGCAGAGGATAATGCCAATAGGCAGATTGTCATCTGCGTCATTGACCTCGTTTGCGTAGTAATTCAAGTACATATTGAGCTGTCCGACAGCTTCTGGCATAAGCTTTGTGGTTTTCAGTTCAATCAGAACATAAGAACGCAAAATTTTATTGTAAAACACCATATCTACATAATAATGGTGGTTTGCAAATGTAACTCTCTGTTGCGTGCCTACAAACATAAATCCTCGTCCAAGTTCAAGCAAAAATTTTTCAATTTGCTGTACCAATGCATGTTCTAAATCGCTCTCTAAAAAAGAGGTATCTTCCGGTAACCCCAGAAATTCAAATACATATGGGTCACGGATAATATCCGAAGGGTTGGTGATTTCATTGCCTTTTAATGCTAAATCCAGTACCCGTTCTTTATTAGCTTCTCCGTTTGAAAGTAATAATCTTTCGAACAGGGAACTAGCAATTTGTCGTTTTAATTCACGGACAGACCACCCCGCATTTATTGCCTCTTTTTCATAAAAACTGCGTTTATCTTTATCGGAAATAGATAACAACTCGCAATAATGCGACCAACTCAATTTGCCAGACAGTGTCTGGCATTTTTCATAGTTCAAATAGAATTGCCTCATATTCTGCAAATTTGAACGTGAAAATCCTTTGCCTAATTCTTGTGTTAGTACCTTAGACATTTGCTTAAGAGTCTGCTCACCATAAGCAGCTCTTATGTTATTATCCTGCTCATACCGAACAATGATTTCACCCATTTTCCAATAAGAACTTAACAATTCGTTATTAACATTAACAGCTACATTCTGTCGAGCATTATCCAGAATAGTTTTGATTTCCTGCACAACAGGAGATAATTCAATTGCTGCAACTAATTTATGTTCTTCCATATTTTGCTCCTCTGTATATAGCAATTCACATGTTGTTTTTTCTATCTATATTATATTCTTTTTTACCAATTCATCAATTACAATCGTTATTTTCTTTGCACGCTCAGATAAATGCGGTTTCGGCAGTTTCCTGACTTTATCTTTTCCTCTACTTCCGCCTTGGTGAGTGTCGTACCCTTATGTTCTTTTTGCCCGCCTGCCTTGCGGCCGGTCTTTTCCCGCCCATTATAAGTATTGACTGGCTTGCCGCCTTTCTTGTCACTGGAAGGCGGATTTGAGGTGTTGGAACTGTCATGATTGATGATACTTTTAAGACGGGCATTATCCTCACGCAGCAACTTTTTTCATTTTCTGCACTTATAATACAGTGTTGCTTAACGCGGAAAGTTTATTTTTGTTCAGCCTATGGCTGAACTGTTACCATACTTTCACGATACTCTTAATTATAATTTATCCAGTGTCGCAAATATATCCTGAAATAAATTATCTCCATATTTTTCATATAACTTTACTGCCAGATCATAACAGTAATTATCATCCCGTTCAAGAATCACTACAATATTCATTACAATTTTATCAGGCACTAGTGTATATACAACCCTGATGCCTATTCCCCGGTATTTGATCTTAAAAAAGCCGGTCAGGTTATTTCCTCTTTTGTTTCTCAATGGCTTTCCATATCCATTCGGACTGGGCAGCGGTGCTTTCGATACTTTTAAAATTCCTGCGAGGACTTGTTTCCTGATACCGCGGTCCAGCTTTTCATATTCTTTTTTCGCTTCATCAGTAATCCGTATCTTCCAAGCCATTATTCAATCTCAACACTTTCCGAAATCGCGGTTAATTCTTCCATTGAAAATCCTTCTTTTTCTACCAGTGACTCAAAATCTGTGGTATGGCTGTCCTGCCTGTTTTCTGCCAGTCTGAGAAGCTTAATGTTCTCGGCCATTTCTAACAGTCTCTCAAATTTTGCAAGTCGTGTCTGTAAGTTTTTATACTGTGCAACAGAAATTACTACTGCAGTCGGCTGATTATTCTTCAAAACGATGTATTCACTATTATTTTCAGCGACATCACTAAATATCTTACCGGCTTTTCCCTGACTAAAGTCCGAAACAGGCACAAGTTTCTCTGCAAAATCTAATAATGTTGGGCTCATATTGTTATCTCCTTTTTTTCTTATTATATAACGCAGTACTATTTAAATCAATATTTTAATTATTATTTTAACTAATATTTACTATAATATTTTGCATATTCAATTCAGGCTAATACCGGGATATTTTTCTGGGGATTCGTTAAAAACAAAAAAATGCTGAGAAACCCTGAAGATTTCCCAGCATTTTGACCTTCCTGCCACATTAGAAGCTTATTTTACAACCGCCCTGATAATCTTGTTTTTTAACAGGCAGAATATAAATATCACAGCACAGATCACGGTTACTATGATGCTTGGCATACGTACCGCGTCGTTCGTTCCGGATGTCAGTATATATCCGATGGACCAGCTTAATATCTGCACGTCTCCCACTGCCAGAATCATAATAGCCAGTGACACAATTCCAAAGGATGCGCTTGTCAGCAGCAGAACCAGCCAGATGAAGTTCAGTCCGTTATTGTGAATCAGTTCGTTCGCTTTTTTCCCTGTTACTTTACTCATTGTCATCCTCCTTTTTCTTGTTGCAGCACCACGCCCTGAACGGCAGGCACATAAAGAGCGCGATCATTCCAGCGGCCAGTATGGCATCTCCCAGAATCCAGAACCACATCCAGTTTGAGAATCCGCCTTCGTATGTATACATATTCGGTGCCTCGCTGTTTGCATATACATACAGGATATTCTTTGCTGATTCTCTCATTTTTGTTACACCATAACCGCTCTTCAATGTGGCAGACGTAAAGCCGCAGTCACCGCTGGCTTTTGTCAGCATCATGTCATTTCCAGCCCGGAGTGCATAGTCAGGGAGCATGTAATAGGAACCTCCCGGTCCTACACCATCTGTGATCACCTTCCCCTTCATCCCCCACTCATCACGTGGAAGTACGGTACATAATGCATAAGTTGCACCACTCCATGAGGTTCCGATTCGTCCCAGTTCCGTCATAAGTCCGGTACATTCCCCTTGTTTCACTGCGAGTTCAAAAGGTCTTGCATACACCTCGCGAAGTGCCTGTTCATTGCACCAGTTTGCGACACCATCCCGGTTAGTATCCTGTGTATTCAGCAGGTAATGTTTCGCATATACATATACGCCCTGCCCCTGAAGCCCTGACACTTCTGCTGCCGCAAACATACCGGCATGGGTCGGGTCTTCTGAAAAGTATTCAAAGTTTCTTCCACCGAATGGAGAACGGTGTGTATTCATCGCAGGGGCATACAAACCGGCAATTCCCCAGTTGATTGCTTCCTGCCCATAGATGCTGCCCATTTTTTCAACGAGCTCCACATTCCATGTCATGCCCATCAGGACTTCTGATACATATGTGTTCATTTTCAGTCCAAGATCATTAAAGCTGAATCCATTTAATCCCTGGGGGCCATCGATGTCGACCGTCTCTGGTTTTTCTATGGAGTCTATCTGCGGGGTGGACCACCCGGAATTTCCGCACAGTACTGTCAGCTCATCTAACGTAAGCTGGTCCATAAGGTCTTCCCACTTCTCATCGTCATAGTCCAGACCGATCATGTCATTGATCGTCAATCCGTTGTCTGCCCCAAGTACAGGCATTTCCACGGAATCATCATCCATATCCATAACTGAAGATCCGGGGCCGTTAGCCTCTAATCTTGCCTTGACTTCCTCAGGAACAGAAGTCGGGTTCAGACGTCTTTCCACCTTCGGAAATGTTCCGGCAAAATCTGCACGGCTTAAATAGGTCATGTTTGTCTCCAGTGTTGCTGCGTCCTGAAATTCATCCTGCACTACAGCCGCCGTTTCATCTGTAGATCTCTTGCCGTCGTTTTCCTCGTTGTAAATAATCTGTCCGGCCAGATCATAAGTAAAGCTCTGTCCTTCCTTTACTGTATGTGCATCTGTACGCAGTGTAAATGTATAAGTACCTTCATCCATCACATAACATCCATTTCCTTTTTCATCAAAGGATGCCATATCATCGAATACCATTGTCAGTTCCAGTGTCTGGGACTCACCCGGCTGAAGTTCATCTGTCTTGGCAAACGCTCCCAGATTTACTGCCGATTTCTCAATTCCACCCTTTGTATACGGTGCGCTGTAGTATAATTGGACGACATCTTTGCCGGCCGTATCCCCTGTATTGGTTACTTCCACCTTGCAGGTAATATTGCCCCCCTGCCCGTCAACCTGTGAATCCATAAGTTTCCAGTCGAAGGTAGTATAGCTTAGTCCATATCCGAACGGATACTGTACGATGCTGTCATAGTTTTTATAATCATAGGTTGTATCCCCGACTGTAACCACAGTGCCGTCCGCTGCTGCCGTCTCATACCAGCGGTAGCCTGTATAAATATTTTCCTCGAAATAGAAATATTTATTGGACATATTTGTATCATAGTCCGTGTAAGTGCAGTCTCCCATATTATAATAGGAAGGAGCACTCTTTAAATCGTATGCATAGGTATCAACCAGATGGCCGCTCGGATTCACGGTTCCCATCAGAACATCGGCAACACCTCTCAGGCCGGTTGCCCCCGGTCCCGCGATCTGAAGTGCCGCGTCAATCCCTTCGTCTTCGAGAAAACCAAGTTCCATTGCATGAGAGGAATTAATCAATACGATTACATTTTCGAAGTTTCCTTTCACCAGATCCAGCAATTCCTGCTCACAGCTCTGGATCTCCAGATAGTGTTTCCCTTCGTCACCGCCCACATCTGTATACTCACTCATATCCAGCGGGCAGTCCTGTCCTTCTCCGCCTACACGTGAAAGAACTACTACCGCGGTATTGCTGAATTCCTTTGCTGTATCAATATGTCCGGACACATCCGTACACTTGCTGTCATAAACAGAAAAATCTGCGCCGTCCGGATTAAAGACATCCCACTCCGCGCTTTCCGTGTATTTCCCGGAATAATAATCCCAAAGGTCCTCATTAATCGTAAGCCCTTCATTTTCAAAGGATTCCTTCAAGGTCTCATTCTCCGCACTTCCGCTTGTGGTCCCGCTTCCGGCACCGCCATATACAATATCGACGCTTCGGTACCCGAATACATTGATTTTGTCGGTATCCATCGGAAGTGCATTGTCCGTATTCTTCAGGAGCGTCACCCCTTCCGATGCTGCTTCCTTCGTAATATCACGTGCCTCATTAAAGGTGGCCGTCTTTTCTTCTTCTGATGCCTCTGAACTGTTTCCCCCGGTCACCTGCTTATTCAGGTTCCAGTAATATGTGATCGTATCTGCATACCGTGACAGACCGATATTTGCGACGATCATGATAATCATCAGCAGCGACACTGCAATGGAGCCGATGACTCCGAATTTCTTTTTAACAGGATGCATCCATTTTTTCATTGTGTTTCCTCCTCATCCATTTTTTCATTTGCTTTTCCACCCGTTTTTCTCCTTTCTTTACTTGATGAGGAGAGTATATTAAATGTAAAACACATACGCAATATTTCTGACACCAACGGATTTTAGCTGGTACAAAAACAAATTCAGCCGGTACAACTGGTACACATAACGGTATGATTTGCACTTGACAATGACAAATTTTTTTCATAGAAAAGCAGCATAATCTTCCTTAGAAAATTATGCTGCCTTCATTCTTCATCAGTTCCATATAATAATCCTTCACTTCTGCTGCCTTCCGCCTGCTCATCGGAAGGCTCATCCCATTATCCAGAACCACATCATTCTCTTTAAATACCTGGATGTGTTTATAGTTCACAAGATATCCCTTATGGATACGGATAAAACCATAATCCTTAAATTCTTCCTCCAGCTCCTGCATCTGCTTTCTGACTGCAAGAGGCTTCTCCCGGCCCGCTATATAGAACTGCTGGTATTTCCTGGCCCCCTCAATGAACAAAATATCTTCTATATTGACCGTCTCGGTCTGGTCCTTCAGCTGGAGTACAACCCGGCTCTCCTTTCCGTCTTCCCTCTGATCCAGATACCCGCCGAGGACCTGCGGGATATCTTCCAGAAAATGATTCTTACGGATAAACCCGTATGGGTTAACCCGGAGGGAATCAAACACCTTGTCCTCCCTGCTGGAAACATAGATGATATCGACCTTATTCCTTTGTCCACGCAGCTTCTTTCCAAATGCAATTCCATCCACAACAGGCATATCAATATCCAGAAGAAGCAGATCGAAGGAAACCTCCCTCATCTTCTTTTCCAGACTTTCCGCGTTTATAAAGGTACGGACCTCCCCTTGCACTTTTTTCTCCTGCAGTACCTTCCCAATAGCCTCTTTGATCACATCCAGGGCAAATGTCTCGTCATCACAGACGGCAATTCTCAGTTTTTCCACTCTTACTCTCCCTTTTGCCTTATGGCCGCTTCTTTTTCCATCTGCAGCATCACATCTGCGGTAAATACGGAATCCGTTACCTTGTATTTTACATGACCATGATACTTCTGTGCAATCATATCTACTACTTTTGTACCGTAACCATGCACTTTTTTATTTCGTTTCGTACTCTCCAGCTTCAGCCGCTCTTTTACGGACATACTGTCGTCCACGGGATTTTTTACGGTAATAAACAGATAAGCTCCCTTTGCCTCCATTTCCAGAGTGATAACCGGCCGGTCGAATTTCCCGGCATCACATGCCTCAATCGCATTGTTCAGGAGATTAAACAAAAGACTACATAACTCTGCGTCTTTAAACGGAAGTCTCTCTGGAATGATAATTCTGGTTTTCAGCGTAATTCCATGCGATCTGGCAGAAGACGCCTCATAATTAGCAATGGTATTCACTACTGTATTGCCACAGTTTACATACTGGTACAATTCTGCATTCTGGGAAAAACTGTTGTTTAAAAAGTCTTCCAGCTTGTCATACTCTTTCTTCTCAAGTAGTGCCTTCAGGTACATATCATGGTTCTTAATCTCATGGCGGATTGTGCTCATTTCCTCATATATATTTTTGGTGGCCTCATACATCTCATGATCGACCTCCGCCTTTCTCTGCATCGCCACCAATTCCATATTCTGCACATATTCTCTGGAGATCATATAGAACATATAATACCCCAGAAGTTCCAGAAGCCAGAAACTAAGGCTGATAATCACATTGTATGCCACGGTCCCTTTCAACAGTGTTTCAGCCAGCAGGGCATACGCAATCTGTGAGATGCCTGCAAGGGCGGAGATTGCCACCATCAGGATCACTCCTGATTTAGGTGTATAAGAGAAAGACTCCGTTGAAAATCTTTTTAAAAACCATGCCATGAAGAAAAACAGCAGGATACTTAAAATAGCCGTTATCCCCAGATATCCGTATGATGAATATCCAAGGCCGTTAAAAAAATCCCCCCAGGGTTCCGAGATAACTACATTGAGAAATGCCGCCGAATAGTATACGCTGCACATCACGATTCTGGTGGATAGCCGGTACTTACTCCGGAACACGGCATAACACACCAGAAAAACGAGTAAAGAGAGCCAGTCTTTACTCGTTGAACCGATCAGCATATAGATGACGCTGTTCAGGAGAAACATCACGACAGCACATACTGCAGTCTCCGCTGCCTTTTTTAAGGTTCCTTTTATAGAAAGTTTTATATCATTCAGCATCAGGATGGCAGCCGCCATGTAGGCAAGCTGGGTTACTATGTAGGATTTTCCGTAGACCTGTTCAATAAAATAAATCTGAAAATATTCTGACATAAACTGGGTGTCCTTTACGGTGATTTTGTTATATCATATACCCTGAATACACCGTCGGTCAATATTTCATCTTATGATTAAAGCCTACAGCCCCAACATTTTTTTGATGCCGCCTTCATTCAGCATCTGAACCGTCTCGAATTTCCCGTCCCGGAATACCGCCCAGTTATTAAAGATTCCGGGTACATTTTTTGCCTTATCCAGACTGTCCACTGCAATCAGATTTAACGGTACATTGTGTCTTTCACATGTATCTTTTACCTGTAAAACACTGTTTTTGATAAACGGGCACTGCATGCCGTAATAGATCGTCAGCTCTTTCTCTTCCGTCTCCATTTTCTTTGCACGCTCAGATAAATGCGGTTTCGTCCCGTCAAACGACAGTGCCAGTAACTCATAGTCACCTGCAGCAGTATCCACTGTTTCAAATCCAAATTTCGCCATAAATTTCTTATCTGTCAGATAAGGCTTTTTCTTTTTGGAGCTGAGTACACAGACCCCCGATTTCCCCTGTGCCTTTGCGTCACTGATACAATATTCCAACAGTGATTTGGCATACCCGTTCCCTTTGTATGACCCAGATACCCAAAGGCAGTAAATATACAAATAATTAGCTCCATACACCGGGACCCATGCCGTCTCAAGCGGTGCATATTCAATAAATACTTTTCCCTTTGTATCGAGCTTGCGGAAAACATGTCCCTCTGCAAGCCGCTCCTGCAGCCATTGCTTTTTAGCCGCTACGCCACCCTGATGCTTTTTATCCGCTATTGCACAGCACAGGTGCTCATTCTCAAGATTATCCGCGGTTATATTTACGAATTGTTCGTCCATACCAGTCTCCCTTTGTCTACTTAATTTGATTTGCTGTTATTTTACAACTTCAGTATAATCCATATATGTTGACATCTTATGTCATGGTTTATTTTTTTCGAATATCTTTTTTGCTTCATTTGAGATGACCTCACGCAGATATGCGGGCTCTACTACATCCACCTGTGCCCCGAAGGAAAGCAGATAGCCTGTAAGCCAGTCATCCTCAGGCATTTCTGCTGCGGCAATAAGAGTCCCGTCTTCCTGTTCCTCTATTTCTCCGGGATCAAACTCATCATATACCCGGTATGCCATGTTCTTTGGGAAACGCAGTATGATCTTGTTGTAACTAAAATTCTGTGCATCCTCACAATCCGGAAAAGGGACAGGAATGAACCGCCGTCCTGTCGGTTCCAGTTCAATCATACGGTTCAGCTTAAAGATTCGAAAGTCTTCCTTCTCTGTACAATATGCCTTTACATACCATTCTTTTGCTTTATATAGAAGCTTAAGAGGATTGATTTCTCTTTTTGATCTCATACCGGAGGCCCCTGCATAGACGATGGATACTGTCTCATGATTTACAACGGCATCCTTCAGCTTTTCAAATCTGGCGTTATCCTTCGTTTTTCTTCCCCAGCGTGAAAAATCTACTTCAAACCAATTATCAGACTGAATTTGAAAAAGCGCGGACAGCTTAGTCATCATTTCCTTTTCATAGACATGGTCCAGAACGGACAAGCTTTGTAATGAGGATAATAACTCCTGCTTTTCCTGATCCGATAACAAAGCATGATCAAGTACATAATTATCCAATAAGTAAATTCCGCCGTTCCTTCCTGTCTCGGCATAAACAGGAATCCCCGCATTGCTCAGGGCATCGATATCCCTGTAAATCGTCCTGACCGACACTTCAAACTCCCTTGCCAGCTCCGGCGCTGCTGCATGTCCTTTGCTAAGTAAATAGTATACGATCTTAAACAGCCTGCTTTCATTCATAACATCAATCACCTCCATTTTCGGGTACCCCCTCCAATTTTCAAATGCGGGGAAAAAACCGCAAGAATACTGTATTTTACCATAAGGCTGTAAAATACTGAACTTTTTATAACATTTAATTACATTATAGCAGATAAACCATGACATCGTATGTCAAGTTAATTACATCTTCCGCCAGTTAAGCCCCATCCCGCGAATTGATACGCTGCCCCCGTTTAGAGTCTCCCCAGTGGGCATTCTATCCCCTCGGCCGGATGCAGCAGCTGAAAAACCGGGACGCCAGCCCCACGCCGGGGGCACCTGTGCTGTTTTAAAAGCCCTAAAGTTTACGTTAGAGCTCCTTAAGACAAAAACAGAAAAAATGACGGGCAGAATTTGACGTTTCACGGGAAATTCTGAAGCGACTTAAAACCCGAAATTATCAAATTTTGGGGTGCATGTCGCTGGACCGCCATTTTCTCTGTTTTTGTCTTTAGGAGCTCTTACGTAAATGAT
This sequence comes from Faecalicatena orotica, assembly GCF_003149245.1. Taxonomy (GTDB): domain Bacteria; phylum Bacillota; class Clostridia; order Lachnospirales; family Lachnospiraceae; genus Faecalicatena_A; species Faecalicatena_A orotica. The sequence goes on from NZ_QGDL01000006.1 coordinate 228,458, forward strand.
GTGGACTTTAAAACAGCACAGGTGCTCCCGGCGTGGGGCTGGCTTCCCGGTTTTTCAGCGTCCCCTTTCCCAGCCAAGACTAAAGCTTGCCAACTAACTCCAAATTTATTTTCCTAATTCTTCTTCGATCCTCAATAACTGGTTGTATTTAGCAACACGCTCTGTCCTGCAGGGCGCCCCGGTCTTAATCTGCCCGGTATTAAATGCGACCGCTATATCTGCTATTGTTGTGTCTTCTGTCTCCCCTGAGCGATGGGATATGATCGCCTTGTATCCGGCTTTCTGTGCCATTTCGATCGCTTCAATTGCCTCCGTGAGTGTTCCAATCTGGTTTACTTTCACCAGAATTGCATTGGCAACACTCTGTTCAATCCCTTTTTTCAGCCTCTCCACATTTGTGACAAACAGGTCATCCCCGACCAGCTGTATCTCATTCCCCAGCCTCGTAGTAAGGAGTTCCCAGCCGTCCCAGTCTTCCTCATCAAGAGGGTCTTCAATCGAACGGATCGGGAATTCCAGTGATAAGTCTTCATAATACTCGATCAGTTCCTCTGCGGAACGGATAATTTTCTGTCCCTGCATCTTACTCTCACCGGGGAATTCGTATTTTTTATAGTCCTTGTTATACAGCTCGGATGCCGCAACGTCGAGGGCAATCGCAATATCTTCCCCCATTTTGTAACCAGCCTTTGTTACAGCCTCACTGATAAACCGAAGGGCTTCTTTTGCATCCGGCAGGTCCGGTGCAAAACCTCCTTCATCGCCTACTGCCGTGCTCAGTCCGTTTTCTTTCAGCAGGTTCTTCAATGAATGGTAAATCTCCGCACACATGCGGAGTCCTTCCTTAAAGCAGCATGCTCCGACAGGCATGATCATAAACTCCTGAATATCCAGTGTATTATCCGCATGTGCCCCACCGTTTAAGATATTCATCATCGGCACCGGGAGCTTGTGTGCATTAACACCGCCGAGATAACGGTACAGCGGTACTTTCAATGCATTTGCCGCTGCTCTTGCCGCCGCCAGGGACACACCGAGGAGCGCATTCGCACCAAGGTTCTTTTTATTCTTGCTTCCATCCGCTTTGATCAGAACCTTGTCGAGAGCCGTCTGGTTAAACACGTTCATCCCGATAACCGCCCTGGCGAGCTGGTCATTCACATGTTCTACAGCACGCTGCACGCCTTTCCCGCCATAGCGGTCTTCATTGTCACGAAGCTCCACAGCCTCATACATTCCTGTCGATGCCCCGGACGGGACTGCGGCGCGTCCCACAGTGTCCTCACCGACCAACACTTCTACTTCTATCGTAGGATTCCCTCTGGAATCAATAATTTCTCTTGCGTAAACATCCCGAATCGCTAAATACTGATACATAGATTTATTTCCTCCTGCTTCCTCATAATCCAGTGTTAGTATTTCCAATTATCTTTTCTTAATGCGTTGACTTTTGATATTCACGGCGTTACAATGCGGTTAGGTTTACAGGGGATGCAATGGCTCCCCGAAATAATGTATATAGTGGGGATTATACAAATGAACGGAAAAGTGAAACATTTTCTATTATTAACAGGCAGTACACTGATCATGTCTGTCGGAACCTATTTTTTTAAGTTTACAAACAATTTTACGTTCGGAGGCATAACAGGTCTCGCTGTCCTGGTTGCCAAGACCGGATTCATGTCTGCCAGTGACTTTACATTTGTCATGAATATGATATTGTTGGTCATTGGCTTTCTTGTGTTAGGAAAGAAATTTGCCGCAAAAACGGCATACTGCAGTATTCTTCTCTCCGTCACACTATCTGTTCTCGAACGTGTCTATCCGATGTCACATCCATTGACCGACCAGCCCATGCTGGAGCTGTGTTTTGCAATCGCACTTCCTTCTCTGGGATCTGCAATTTTATTTAATATTGGTTCTTCCAGCGGAGGTACCGATATCATTGCCATGATCCTGAAAAAGTATTCCAGCTTTGATATCGGCCGCGCACTTCTCGTAACTGATATCCTGATTACTGTGGCGGGCTGCTTTATGTTTGACATTAAAACAGGGCTGTATTCCTTCCTCGGCCTTGCAATTCGCTCGTTCATGATCGATAACTTTATTGAAAGCTTTAACCTTTCTAAATATTTTAATGTAGTCTGCGATACGCCTGAGCCAATCTGTGACTTCATCGTCCATACACTTGGCCGCAGTGCCACCGTATGCCTGGCACAGGGTGCATTTTCCGGTAAAGATAAGTATATCATCTTTACCGCGCTCAACCGGCCGCAGGCTATAAAGCTTCGTAACTTCATCAAGGAAAACCAGCCGGAAGCATTTATCCTCATATCCAATACGAGTGAAATTATCGGAAAAGGATTTCATAGTATATAAGGATACAAAACGACTCAACATATTTGAATTAAAGGAGATTTTTAATGAAGCATCTAGTAATAGCTGAAAAACCATCTGTAGCGAGGGACATAGCACGTGTTCTCCACTGTACGAAAAAAACGAACTCTTATATAGAAGGAACGGATTATATTGTAACATGGGCGCTCGGCCACCTTGTCACGCTTGCGGACCCGGAACAATACGGCGAGCAGTATAAAACATGGAATATGGACACGCTCCCCATGCTGCCCAAAGACTGGAAGCTGGTAGTCATCAAACAGACCGGGAAGCAATATACTGCAGTCAAGGAACTGATCTACAGAAAAGACGTCTCTGATATCATTATTGCAACAGATGCCGGCCGCGAGGGTGAACTTGTTGCCCGCTGGATTCTGGACAAAGCAGGGAACAAAAAGCCACTGAAGCGTCTCTGGATTTCCTCAGTCACGGATAAAGCCATCCGTGAGGGTTTTGCGCATTTAAAGCCCGGTAAGGAATACTATAATCTCTATAAAGCCGCTGTTGCCAGAGCACAGTCTGACTGGGTTGTAGGCATCAATGCCACCCGTGCCCTGACCTGTAAATATAATGCACAGTTATCCTGCGGACGGGTGCAGACGCCGACGCTTGCCATGATTGCGGCGCGGGAGGAAGAAATACGCAGTTTCAAACCCAAAACATTTTACGGAATGAAGGCACTGGCAAAGGGAATCAGCTTTGTATGGATCGACGCACAATCCGGTTCCCAAAGAACATTTGACCGTGACCGCATCCAGAATCTTTATAAACAGCTCAGTGGCCCGCTTCTTATCGTGGAAGTCAACAAAAAGCAGAAGAAATCCTTCTCCCCCGCCCTTTACGACCTGACCACCCTGCAGAGGGAGGCGAACCAGCATTTCGGATTTTCCGCAAAGGAAACGCTCAATATTATGCAGCGTCTCTATGAAAACCATAAGGTGCTCACCTATCCACGTACGGATTCACGATATCTGACAAGTGACATGGTGGGAACGTTAAATGAGCGCTTAAAGGCGTGCGCTGTAGGCCCGTACGGCAGACTGGCCGGAAGACTTTCCATGAAGCCGGTCAAAGCCGACAAATCTTTCGTCGATAATGCAAAGGTATCCGACCACCACGCAATCATCCCGACAGAGCAATTCGTCCAGCTCGACCATATGACAAACGAAGAACGAAAAATATATGACATGGTCGTGAGGCGTTTCCTCGCCGTCCTTTCACCGGCCTGTGAGTATGAAGAAACCGTGATAAAAGGAACCATCGGATCGGAAACATTTACTGCGAAGGGAAATATCATAAAGCAGCACGGCTGGAGGGAGGTTTATGAATCCGGCTATGAAGATCCTGACGATGACGATGCAGAGGATTCTTTTGTGAAACAGACACTCCCTGAAGTAAAAAAGGGAGATACCCTCGATGTAACGAGCCTGACAGTGACGGAAGGCAAGACCAAACCGCCTGCATATTTTACAGAGGGCACCCTGATTAGTGCTATGGAAAATCCGGTAAAATATATGGAGCGCAAAGACAAAACACTCATCCGTACACTTGGGGAGACCGGAGGACTTGGAACCGTCGCCACCCGCGCTGATATTATTGAAAAGCTGTTCAACAGCTTCCTGATGGAGAAGAAGGGAAATGAGATCCATATAACGTCAAAAGGAAAACAGCTTCTGGATCTCGTACCCGCAGACCTCAAGAGCCCGGAACTTACTGCGGACTGGGAGCTTAAGCTTCAGGCGATTGCGAAAGGAAAAGTGTCCGGCCAGGATTTCATGAACGAAATCGAAGGCTATACAAAAAGGCTCATACAGGAAATCAAGACCGCCGAGGGCCGGTTCCGCCACGATAATCTGACACGCACCAAATGCCCGGAGTGCGGTAAATACATGCTCGAAGTCAATGGAAAACACGGAAAGATGCTTGTCTGCCAGGACCGTGAATGTGGACACAGGGAAACCATTTCCAGACAAACCAATGCCCGCTGTCCCGTCTGCCACAAGAAGATGGAACTTACAGGCAAGGGGGATGGCCAGCGTTTCATCTGCTCCTGCGGGCACAAAGAAAAGCTCAGCGCTTTTCAGGAACGCCGGAGCAAAGAAGGAAAAGGTGCGAATAAGAAAGATGTGAATAACTATTTGAAAAAACAGGCAAAAGAAGCTCAGGAACCGATTAATAATGCATTTGCGGACGCATTTTCCAAATTTGATATAAAATTTTAGTTATGGCCTTTATGAAAAAAATCCGCGTACGCCCTTTGCCGGCCCGTACGCGGATTTTTTGTTTATAGAATTAGTGGAAGAAATGATCCCCGATCTGAATTCCCCAGTCTCCGTTTCCGAAGTAAAGGCAGTCCCCGATCGGATTCGCTCCTGCAATCGCATCTGCTGCTGCCTGCATTGCAGTGTCAGTATATCCGCCACTTGCAAGCACACTGTCCAGCCAGCCCGTCATAGCCGGTCCAAACTGTCCTGACTGATATATGACTTCAGCAACACTGTTCGGATACACACCGCTTCTCACGCGGTTCATAATAACGGCTCCAACAGCAACCTGTCCGTCATACGGCTGGTTTCCCGCCTCACAAAAGATAATGGATGCCAGAAGCTCCTGATCCCCCGCCGCAACCGGCATGGCTGACGCCTCTGCCGCCGCAGAGAGCGCCGCTTCTTCCTCCGCCGCTCTCTGGGCCTCTTCCGCCGCCCGCTGGGCCTCCTCGGCAGCACGCTGTGCCTCCGCCGCGATTCTTTCCTGCTCTTCTTTTATCCTGCGCTGTTCCGCATCATAAGCTGTTTTTGCATCTGTTGCAGCCTTTTTCGTATCTTTCATCTCCAATGCTGGAATCCTGCCAATTGCTTCTGTATTCTCCCCTTTATCTACAGTATCAATTGTAAACGCTTCCGGCATCGAAGAAGCCGCCTGCGTTGTAAACCCGGCAGTAAACATCGTGCATACGGTAACCGCCGACAATACCTTTATAAATTTTTTTCCCTGTAACATATTTATACCCTCCTGATTTGTTGCAATATCTTTACGTGTTTGTAATAAGCTTGTAATAAAATATATGCTTATCATTTCAAACTTATTACAGATATTACAAATTTGTTACAAAACGCATTCTACTACAAAAAATCGGATCTGTCAACTTTTTTATTTCCTTTTATTCCACCCAATAAATTCCTGCGGTCCGGTACGAAAAAAATGAGAATATTCTGAAAATGGAGTGCAAAGGGGTCAGACCCCTTTGCACTCCATTTTCAGAATATTCTCATTTTTAGTCAATCACCAGCACTTCCAGAAGCTCACTCATATTCCGAATGACCGCATCTGCCCCTGCTTCTTTATATGTCTTTTCCACAGTTCTAACAAGACTGTCTTTCTCGCTCTGGGGAAGTCTTTCGTATTCCTCCTGCGTGAGTCCCATTTCTGAGCTTCCTTCGATCACTCCAATAGTAAATACACCCGCATTTTTTCCTTCTTTGATGTCGGATACGGTATCCCCTACTTTTACTACATTAGCTGTGGATGTGATTCTAAGAACCTCCATGTTTTTAAATATCATGTAAGGATAAGGCCTTCCGGCATTTCCCACAGAATTTGGTGAAAACCAGGCATCCGGCTCGTAGCCTTCCTCTTTTGCCTTTGGCACAACAACCTCCATCATTTCGTCGGTATAGCCTGTTGTTGAACCGATCTTAATGCCCTTCTCACGCAGCTTAGCCACAGTCTCCAGAACATATGGCTTTGGCTTTGCGAACTGGTCCAGAATCCCCATCAGATTTTCTTCAAAGGACTCGTACAGCCTGTCTATATCAGGCTCCCCCGGCTCCTGCCCGTATTTTTCAATCCATTGCTCCCGGATTCTTGGCATCGCCAGCATTGTTTTAATGTGATCCCTTTTCAGCATCCCCATCGGCTTTCTTACCTCTTCCATCGTAGGTTCGATTCCCGCTTTACGGAATACTTCCACAAAAGCCTGTACCGGCGCAAAACAACCGTAGTCTACCGTGGTGCCGGCCCAGTCAAATATGACTGCCTCAATTTTTCTGTTCATTACGTATCTCCTTGTTTTACTCATTATTTTCCTTTAAAAATTGTGTAAGAATTTCGATTAATTTCAAAATATCCTCTTCATAAATTTCACCGATATTACCGATACGGAAAGTCTCGGCTTCTGTCACTTTCCCCGGATAAATGGCGTATCCGCGGTCTTTGATGTATGTATACATGTCAGTAAATGAAAATTTATGATTCTCCGGATAGAAAAATGTCGTAATGATCGGCCCCTGATGTTCTGCTTCTATATAAGGATGTATTCCCAGTTCTGCCATTTTTTCAATAAGAAGTTTGTTATTATCCGTATACCTCTTATTTCTCGCCGGAATGCCTCCCTCTTCTTCCATTTCTTTAAGTGCCTGTGAAAATGCAAGTACAACATGTGTTGGTGATGTAAATCTCCATTTTCCGTCTTTGTCCATCGTCGCCCACTGGTCATACAGATCCAGTGAAAGGCTCCTCGCCTTACCTTTACTCTCAACCAGTTTTTGTTTATTGGCGATGATGAATGAAAATCCCGGCACACCTTGAATACATTTATTCGCGCTGCTGACGATAAAATCAATTCCCCATTCCCCAACAGGGATATCCACACCGCCAAAACTACTCATTGCATCGACGATCATGGTTCTGTTTCTTTCCTTAACAACCTTTGATACAGCCTCAATATCATTGAGAATCCCAGATGTTGTTTCACTGTGAACCATAGATACATGTGTAATGTCCGGATTCTGATCAAGTATTTCCGCAATTTTCTGCGCATCCGGCACTTTATAGTATACCTCATGATGAATCATATACGGGATTCCTGCGTGCTTCGCGATATCTTCCATCCGCTCGCCATAAGCACCGTTTGCTATGATAAGCAGCTTATCCTCATCTCCGACAACACTGGTCAGCACAGACTCCACACCAAAAGTACCACTTCCCTGCATCAGCACTACTGTGTAATCCTCTTCCGATACGTGCGCAAGTTCAAGCAGCTTCCTTCTAATCTCAAGTGTAATTACTTTATAATCATCATCCCAGGTACAGTGGTCAAAAAGCATCTCCTCCTTCACGGTATTTGTGGTCGTCAGCGGTCCCGGCGTCAGTAACTTATAATTCTTCATAATGTAAAAATTCTCCTCTCAATCTTTCTCCGGCCTGTAGCATCCGTTATAAATAGCATTGAAATTATAGCAATATCAGTATTAAGAAACAATCAAATACAGTTCAAACTTCGGTTAAACAAATGTAAATTTACAGATTATTCTCTCCGCTTCCCACTGAATTCTTCTGCTGTAATCTTAATGACTGACACAATTGATACGAGTCGTTCGTTAAATTCGAAGTCCTTTCCTGTCTGGCACTTCATTAATATGCTGAGTGCCTTGATTTTTTCTGCTGGATCATCTATGATCTCCGCCTTTCCCTGTCCGACAATACTGGCATAGCGAAAGCCATACTGGCATGCAACTCTTCCTTCGATCAGCTCATGGTCGCAGTCCAGTTCAAAGCCTACTTTTTGATTTTTCTGAAGCAGGTCCAGTTTCTTTCCTTCCAGAGCGGCATGGAGATAGAAGATCAATTCTTTTCCCTCATATGTATATCCGAAGTTCATTGGAAGGAGATAGATTCCATCCTCATCATACATCGCGATTCGTATCACCTTGCATGTATCCAGTACATGCAGCATCTCCTCCCGTGTTTCTATCTCCCTGTCTCTTCTTTTCATTCGCGGCATATCTTTTGTCCTCCTTTTTAATCTTATTTCATAATATCACATCCTTGCATTCTCTTCCATTATTGTATTTTTCTTCTAAATTTATTTTCGGATTTACATGACTGCTTACTGATCGCTGTCAATCCGGAAACAATCTATCGACAGCCGATATTTTTCATGATATAGTAGCCATATCACATAAAATCGTTATTGTCCGTGCCCTTTCAGGACGCACAGTAACGGTGTCCGCCAAAGGTGAAATTCATAAAGGCGGATTCATCTGCAAAAGAAAAATTTTATTTAGAGTGAGGCTTTAGAAATGAGACGGGGAAATTCAAATGTAAATCAGATCACAGAAGGAGTCATCTGGAGGCAGCTTCTTCTGTTCTTTTTTCCGATTGTATTCGGAACCTTTTTCCAGCAGCTTTATAATACAATTGACACGGTTATTGTCGGACACTTTGTGGGTAAAGAAGCCCTTGCAAGTGTAGGAGGGTCTTCCACCCAGATTATCAACCTGATCGTCGGCTTTTTTACCGGGTTGTCCTCCGGCGCTTCCGTCGTGATTGCGCAGTTTTTTGGGGCACAGGACGAACGCACCGTGCGTCAGAGCCTGCATACTGCCTATGCTTTTTCGATAGCCGGAAGTATCGTCATTAGTGTACTCGGGATCGTACTGGCTCCGTCTATGCTCGAATGGATGCATACCCCGGAAGAAATCATGGCGGACTCTACGATGTATCTGCGTATTTATTTTACCGGAATTTTATTTGTCTTCATATATAATATGGGGTCCAGCGTCCTGCGCGCAGTCGGGGATTCCAGACATCCGCTTTATTACCTGATTTTCTGTTGTGTAATGAATATTATACTGGATACTCTGTTTGTTGTAGTATTCCACATGGGGGTTCTCGGAGTCGCGCTGGCTACTCTAATCTCTCAGGCCTGCAGCGCCGTGCTTGTCACGCGAAAGCTCATGATTTCCGACGGCATCCTGAAGCTTTTTATCCGGCAGATCCGGCTGCACAAATCCGTACTGAAGTCCCAGCTTCACATCGGGCTTCCCGCCGGTTTCCAGTCCGTAATGTACAGCATTACAAATGTAATCATACAGGCCGCCCTGAATGACTTTGGAACAGATACTGCGGCAGCCTGGTCCGTATACGGGAAATTGGATGCTGTATTCTGGATGGTCAGCAGTGCTTTCGGAATTTCAATCACCACTTTCGTCGGGCAGAATTACGGTGCAAAAAAAATGGACCGTATCAAACGGAGCACCCGCGTCTGCCTTGGCATTGATTTTATTATGTCCGGAGTACTTGTGCTGTTCCTCATTGTGGCCCGTACCTTCCTGTTCCGCCTGTTTACGAATGATGCCGAAGTAATCCGGATTGGCTCCGAAATGCTCCTGCTTATCACACCGTGGTATATCGTATTCGTAATCATCGAAATACTGTCAGGTTCCCTGAGGGGGATCGGTGACGTTGTAATCCCGATGATTATTACGATGTGTGGGATCTGCCTGCTGAGAGTGGTATGGATCATCGGCGCGCTCAAGATTAAACCGACCATTCCGGCCATCATTTTCAGCTATCCGGTTACATGGATTTCTACGGCAGTCCTATTTATCATCTACTATTTTTACCGAATGAAAAAATTCAAGATATGAAATAAACACACCTCCGGCGGTTACTAGGCCGGAGGTGTGTTTTGCTTTTCTACTGAGTCACAGGCAGATGCCTATTTCTTATAATATTGTCCAAATTTCAGTGCATACATCGGTCCGAACTGGGAATAGAAGGAATCCAGTTCCACATGGTATGTCTGACCGTCCATCTTAACTACCGCGGGCTTCCCCCTCGTAATGAACTCCAGCGTGATCCTGTTCTTTCTGCAGTAATCTTCTATTTCCCTGCAAAATGCATCCACACTTCTGGGGCATTCCTCTAAATCCACAACAAGGTACCGCCCTTTCACAACTTCCCCGTTTAATTCTTCCGCTATTTTCTTAAAGGAACGATAATCCACTAACCAGCAGACAAAAGCCACCGCAATGTTCACCAGTACGATATTCCGCAGAACGCCCGGTAAAACAATCGACAGTAAAACAAAAAAACCTGCAAAAATCGAAATCCAGTAAACCGCTGCTGCCCCGTTAAACCATTGACTGATTTTTCTGTTTCCCTGCCTGTTATAAAGCCAGATAAACAAATTTCCCACAAGCAGATACACAATCAATGCAGCAGGGACAAACTTAAGCATTCCTGCAATCGCAGCCGTATCCTTTGAAAAACTCAGATACACTGCCGAGCTGGCAAATAAAACCAACCCAAAAAAGCATCCATAAAGTACTTTTTCCTTTGTTTCTTCTGATATTCCATGCGCTCTCATAACAATCCCTCCTTAATTTGTGCCCGAAGGCCTTTTAAATATTTTCTGGAAATATAAGTACTGTCACCATTCTCAAATTCCGCCATCATAATCCCGCCCGGTATGGGCTTATAGCGTTCCACCTTTGCCGTATTGAGTAGAACCGACTTCGATGCCCTCACAAATTCCACCGGCAGAATCCTTTCCAATTCATACAGCCGCTTTCTGGTACAGTAGATTTCCCCATTCATATGGATGTACTGTACCTCCATCAGTGATTCGATATAAAAAATCTCTCTGCATTTCACCTGATGGATCTCGTCATCCTTATAACAGGAGAGAAGCATATGTTTATAATTCTCCCGCTCTATAAAACCGGATAACCTCCTGATACTTTCATCTTCCTCATGTACCATCAGCCTTGCGGTCTCCAGCTTCTCTTTATCTATCTTTTCTATTTCCACCTTCATTCCATTTCCCTCCTGCCGTACCGTTTAGTAATAATGTCTTCCCTCTTTTTCTTTATCTTATCCGAGTTTTTTATAATTGTCTACTCATAAACGGCCAAAGGTCGCTGGGCATCGGTAAGAGGATATTGGACAAAAGAAAAGACGCTGCCCGGGCATTCCGCTCAGGACAGTGTCTTTCGTATCTTCTTATTTATCTCATTCTAAAGATCGGGCTGATCTTCTTATAAATCAGAAATACAATCAGGGAAACCAGTGTACCCTTCAGCAGGTTAAATGGTCCGACTGCAAAGAATACGAATGTGGATAAACTTGTAATATGTGCATTCACCGCCGTCCCCATCTCCACTAATGAATCAATCGGCATTCCAAATGCCGCGGCATAAGTTGGAAGCAGGATATATGCATTCAGTGCACATCCAATTACCGTCATAAATACAGTGCCGACAGCCATTCCCACAATGGCATTCTTTCTTGTACGGTTCCTCTTATAAATCAATCCCGCCGGAACACATAATGCACACCCGATCAGGAAATTTGCGATCTCGCCGACACCTGCTGTAATCGTGCCGTTGATAATAAAGTTCAGAAGGATCTTTACCAGCTCGATCACGGCACCTGCCATAGGTCCCATGACGAAGCAGCCTACCAGTACCGGAACTTCACTGAAGTCGATCTCATAAAATGCCGGTGCGAACGGCAGTGGAATCTCGAACAGCATCAATACTGTTGCAATTGCGGATAACATGCTGATCTGTGCGATTGTGCGGACGCCAATTTTACTTTGTGTCCTTGATACTACATTTGTCTCTGTGCTCATAGTCGTTTCTCTCCTTTAATTAAAAAAATTGAATTGAAAAGAAAGAAAATCTTCCCGGAAATCATGTCGGCCGCGTACATAACAGAATTTTCTGTGTTCCAAAAAATCCCAAAAGAAAAGCCCCGGATATTATCCGGGGCTAAAAAATACGCTTTTGATGGCATAAATTTCTTCTTTCATCCAGACTTTACTGTCGGTACTGGAATTGCACCAGTTCAGCCACTATCCGAAAATAGCAGGTCGCGGACTATACCGCCGGTTGGGAATTACACCCGACCCCGAAGAATTTTCTCTATTCTATTGGTCATTATACATCTTTACTGACTGTTATGCAAGAACTATTTCGAACCATTATACTAAACCTAAAATGCCGTATCATAATCCCAAGGCTGTCCTCCCGCAATGCATCCGCCGTCAACTCTGATTTCCGCACCGGTAATATATGCCGATGCATCTGATGCAAGCAGGATACAGATTCCCGTAATGTCTTCCGGGACGCCGGGCCTGTTCAGTGCAATTCTGTCCAGCAAATATTTTGAACGCCCGGGGTGCTCCCATGTCGGCACTGTCAGCGGGGTCTGAATATGGCCCGGACTGACGCAGTTTGCCCTGATATTGTATTTTGCCCATTCAACTGCCATTGACCTTGTCATAGACAGTACACCGCATTTTGTTGCTCCATATACGGAACAGCCTCCTAAGATGCTGCCTGTATTATGTGAGCCTATATTAATAATACTGCCCTTTTTCTGTGTTTTCATATATGGCGCTACAGACTGTGTAACCAGAAAGACACCTTTTAAGTTAATATCCATAATGCGGTCATATGTCTCTTCTTTTACATCCATAAATCCTTCTCGCTTATTGATTCCGGCACAGTTGACTAAAATATCGATATGCTTATATTGACGGCCGATCCCGACAATGCATTCTTCAATACAATCCTTATCGGTAACATCCAGCCTGTGGCATGAGGCCTCCCCGCCTGCCTCTGTTATTCTTTTCTGAACCTGTTCCAGCTGTTCCTGATTAATATCACATAGTGCCACGCGCGCTCCTGCAAGTGCCATCCCCTCTGCAATGGTACTCCCGATTCCTCCGGCAGCTCCTGTAAATACAACAACACTGCCCTCTAGTGAAAACATTTTCTGTAAGTTCTCTCCTATATTCATCATCTGGCTCACCTCTCAGACTCAACACAGACATCTGCGATTTTCTCATAATATTTTGCAATCGCACTGTGGTCTTCCTGTCCATGTCCGTCTGCATGAAGTTTCTGCAGCATTTCCATTACATTTGCCGTCAGAGGGAGCGGAACTCCTATCTCGTGCCCCGTATCAAGGGCATTATTCAAATCCTTTATATGCAGGTCGATTTTAAAGCCCGGCTTAAAATTCCTCTCCATAATCATTGGTATTTTTGCATTCATAACAGTAGAACCTGCCAGGCCGCCCTTGATCGCGTTAAATACCTTGTCCGGATCAACGCCTGCCTTCGTACTCAGCATAAATGCCTCTGACACCGCTGCAATATTTAAAGCAACGATAATCTGGTTGGCAAGCTTTGTTGTATTTCCTGCACCTATTTCCCCGCAATAAACTGCACTTCCCCCCATTGCCATGAGAATATCATACACCTGTTTAAAAACTTCTTCTTTTCCGCCCACCATAATTGATAATGTCCCGTCTATCGCTTTGGGCTCACCGCCGGATACGGGCGCATCCAGCATTTCTATCCCCTGTTTTTCACACGCTTCACTAATCTCCTTCGATACCTGAGGCGCGATAGAGCTCATATCAATTAAAATACTTCCCGCTGATGCCCCTTCCAGAACACCGTTTTTTCCCATAACCGCGGCCCGTACATGAGGTGAATTAGGTAAAACCGTAATAATCACCTTGCATTCCTCTGCCACCTCTCTGGCAGAATTGCGCTCTGACGCACCTTCTTCCACCATAACCTCAGTATTTTCTTTCACGATATCATACACAATAACTGTATGGCCTGCCTTCATCAGATTTCTGGCCATAGGCTTTCCCATAATACCTAATCCAATAAATCCTATTTTCACTTTGTTACCTCCTCGTCTGAATAACCATCTCATTCATATATTGACTCGACTGCCTTTATAACATGCTCTTTTGTCAATCCATAGTAAGTGAGCAGTTCCTGATAATTGTGTGCACTGCAGCCGAAGCTGTCTTCGATTCCCACATATTCGACTGGCTTGCATTCCTTCCTCAATACCTCTGACACTGCACTGCCTAATCCGCCCACAATACTGTGTTCCTCAGCCGTGACAACGCCTTTACAATCCTTTGCAAGCCGGATGACCGCCTCTTCATCCATAGGCTTTATTGTACTGATATTTACTACCTTTACAGAAATCCGCCCTTCCAGTTCTTCCGCCGCCTTCATTGACACCCCTGTCATATAGCCTGTAGCAAAAATAACAACATCACTGCCTGACCGTAATACAGCCGGCTCGCCTATCTTAAATTCACTTCCTTCGTCTGTAACATTCTCATAATCGTTGCGGTTTAATCTTATGTAACATGGACCTTCCAGTTCTGTCATTGCTTTCACTGCCGCCTTTGTTTCATTTGCGTCTGCCGGGGACAATACGGTCATATTCGGTATTGCACGCATAATTGCAATGTCTTCCACCGACTGGTGTGTTGCCCCGTCCCCAAAATCAGATAGTCCGGAAGAAGAACCGCAGATTTTAACATTCAATTTACCAATAGCTATTGTCTGCCGGATCTGGTCGTACGCCCTCCCTGCTGCAAACACTGCAAATGAATTTGTAAATGGTATTTTACCGGTCTGTGCCAGCCCGGCTGCAACCGAGGTCATATTGGCCTCTGCAATACCCATTTCATAATGTCTTTCCGGATATGCCGCCTCAAACATCTTCCCCATCGTAGAGCCTCCCAGATCAGCATCCAGTACAACAATGTCTTTATTCTCTCTTCCCAGTTCGACCAATGCCTCCCCATAGGCAGTCCTTTGATTATTACAGTTCATATGCCCCTCCTTTATGCCAGTTCCGCTAATGCCTGCCTGTAAGTTTCCTCTGTCAGCATGCCATTATGGAAACCTACCACATTCTCTGCAAAACTGACTCCTTTTCCCTTTACCGTATCCGCAATTATAACTGTAGGTATTCCTTTTTCCTGATCTGCCTGATCCAAAGCTGTCAGGATTTCCACCATGTTATGCCCGTTAATCTCGATTACATTCCAACCGAAACTTTTCCACTTATCTGGAACCGGATTCGAATTCATTCTGTCTCTCACAGCCCCGCTTGCCTGTAGATTATTTTTATCTACGATTGCGATCAGATTCCCTGCTTTGTAGTAACCTGCAGCCATCGCAGCTTCCCATATCTGCCCTTCTCCCAATTCTCCGTCCCCGATCAGAACATATACATTCCGGTCAATATGGTCGGCTTTCATTCCAAGTGCCATTCCGAGGCCAATGGACAGCCCCTGGCCAAGAGAACCTGTCCCGGCCTCGATACCGGGTGTTTTCCTGACGTCAGGATGCCCCTGCAGGTAAAAGCCTATTTCCTTTGTATGCCTGAGGTCGTCGACAGGGAAGAAACCAGCTTCCGCCAATGCGGCGTACTGTAAAATCGCCACATGTCCCTTACTCAGTAAAAAACGGTCCCTGTCTTCCATTTCCGGATTCTTACAGTCATAGTGCATCTTGTAAAAATAAAGTGCGGCAACAATATCCGCAGAAGAATTAGATCCCCCTATATGCCCTGCGACTCCTACGCCGATGCTTACTACAACATTCCGCCTTAGAGTCTTTGCCTTTTCCTCAAGTCTGTTTATCAGTTCTTTACTATATTCCATCTCTGAGCCCCCTTTAGTATGATAGCTGCTGTAATACATATCTGTTTATTTTTAATCGAGTTTCTGGATATTTATTTCTCCCTCATATTCGGCACAAATAACCAGGTCCTTATTCAGTTTCGCCGTCTCCGGCAGTATCACTCTGAACCGGTATTCATCCCTTGCCGGTTCATAACTTTGATAAAATTCTAATTGTCTTTTATCCTCAAGCATGTATACATCTGTCACTTTTGTTCTCAATCCCGTAACGAGTATCTCATAAGGAAATTCCGGATATTCAAAGACATGCAGAAACAGCTTTTTATCCTTGCCTGTTATTTTCCCCCAACGTATCTCATACTGGAAGTCCAGTCTGGAATTACAGCCATAGATACTTTCTCCGTTTACCCTGATCCATTCGCCTGCTTCATCCAATACTTCGATACTCTTCTGGGGAATCTGGCCGCGTTCGTCCGGCCCGATATTCAGCAGAAGGTTTCCGCCCTTACCTGCTACATCAACAAGTTTATAGAGTACATCTTTTGCAGACTTCCAATTATGGTCTATACTCGAATACCCCCATGTATCGTTCAGGGTCATCGGCGTCTCCCATGCTCCCGGGAAAGAAAGAACAGGAATTTCATTATCAGACATCTGCCTGTAATCACCCAGTTTATATCCGATCCTCCCGTTAATCAGGCAGTCCGGCTGCAGATCTTTTACAAATCTTTTCAGCTCCTTACAGAGCTCCACAGGCATCACATAAGGTGTATCAAACCACATAATGCCTACTTCTCCATAATTGGTCAGCAGTTCCCTTACCTGCGGTTCGACTTTTCCGTAAAAATACTTTTCAAAGTCTTTTTCTTCATCCTTCTTATAATCCCAGTCATTTCCCCATCCATTTTCATCTTCCCAATCCTGCATCTGGGAATAATAAATGCCTAATACCATACCCTGCTTTTGACATTCATCTGCCAGTTCTTTTAAAGGATCTCTCCCAAACGGTGTATTCATAATGTTATAGTCTGATACTTTGGAATCATACATTGCAAATCCATCATGGTGCTTGGCCGTAAAAACAAGGTACTTCATTCCCCATTCTTTTGCTTTCCGGACAATCTCTTCTGCATGAAAATCTACCGGATTAAACTGCTCCGCTAATCTGCGGTATTCTTTCCCGGGAATCCGTGCATTCCTCATGATCCACTCTGCCCCATATGGTACCTTCTCACCCTGATATATTCCCCCTAGTGCAGCATAAATGCCCCAATGGATGAACAAACCGTATTTTGCATCTTTAAACCAATTATCACTTCTCATTCAAGACTCCTTCCTCTTACCCCTTAATCGCCCCGGACATAACTCCGCTCTGAATTTGATTATGGAACAGTACATATATTATAACTACCGGAATAACAGATAAAATTATAAAAGCATACTGCGGGCCCATCTGTGCTGAGAATTCACCCCAGAACGACAGCATTGCCCGGGGAACCGTATATTTTGCCGGCTCTGAAATCAATGTCAGGGAAAATACAAGTTCTCCATATGCATAAATAAATGAAAAGATTGCCTCTGTTGCTATGATTGGTTTGCAAATAGGCAGCAGAATTGACCTGAGCAGCCTAAAGTCACTGCACCCATCTATAATTGCCGCCTCATCTATTTCCCTGCTCACCGAATCCAGAAAACCTGTAAACAAAAAGATTCCCTGTGCGAGGTTAAAGCAGACATAAACCAGAACAAGGTATCCGAAGTTATTCTTCAGCCCCCAGTCTGCGGCCATTGAGGAAATAGGGATTAAAGTAGAATGTATCGGAACCATAACCCCGATCACAAACAACATATACGCGTGGCGGGCAAAAAACACATGACGCTTTCTTGAAATTGCGTATGCGGCCATCATCGCGACAATTATTTCTATTATAGTCGTCGATATCGCGACAAGAAGTGAATTCCCGATGGAACGAAATGAGTGCCCCAGTTCATTTGCTACTGCGTAATTTTCTATTTTCCACTGTATGGGAAGATTTAATGCGCTTCTATACATCTCGTCATTCGTCTTAAATGATGAAATAAATACATACAGCAGTGGGATTATTGTTGCAAGAAGCCAGATTACAGCAACCACATATAACATTATTTTCTTCCATTTTCTGCTTTTCACACCGTCCCCCCCTTTCAATACTCTTCCTGTCTGAAGATTCTGTTACAGCAAATACTTAATGCAACGCCCAATATTAATAAAATAATCGCAATCGCCGCACTCCTGCCCATTAGTTTAAATGAATACGCATTCAAATAAAGTAAAATTCCCGGAGTGGAACTGGTCGCATTCGGTCCGCCGCCTGTCATTGCCCAAATCATATCGAACTGCTTGATACAGCCTGTAATACACAGGATAGAATATACCTTAAAGGAATTCTTACTTAATGGAAGGGTAATGTAACGGATTCTCTGCCAAGTAGTGCATCCATCTATTACCGCCGCCTCATTGAGTGCATCCGGGATGGTAACCAGACCTGCACAGAAAATCAGCATGTTAAATGCGGCAGACTTCCAGCAGTTCACCAAAGCGACTATCCAGACATTCAGACCGGGCGTATTCAGCCAGTCAAAAGCAAGAGAATTTAATCCGAGGCTTTTCAGAATCTCTATGATGGCTCCATAATTAGGATTTATCAGATTCTTCCACATAACTGCCACGATTGTTGTTCCCAGTATAACCGGCAGGTAATAAACAGTTCTGAAAACCTTTGTCCCTCTTATTTTAGCTGTTACCAGAAGTGCCAGCGCATACGATAAGGGCATCTGTATCAGAAACCCAACGAACAGAAAGATACCCGCATTTGTCAGAGAGCGCCAAAATGATTTGTCTGAAAGGATTACCCGATAATTTTCCATACCTACAAACGTCCTTTTCGCACTAAAAATCCCATTCCAAGAATGAAAAGATAAAATCACATTGCTGATAATCGGATAAATAACAAATACAATCAATAATAAAACCGCCGGAAGCAAGAATATGGCTGCAATCCAATAATCCTTCTTTTTCATGCCTTTTCCTCCTTTGAGGGGCCCACGCACCGCCTTAATACCAGACAAACTGCACGGGCCCTTTATCTGCTTACTCGTAGTTTGCTAAGTTATCCATAATCTCTTTACTGACGTCTTCCGCCGATGAACCACTTCCCAACAGTTGGAGTGCATTTCTTACAACGGTCAGTTCCGCAGTATTTGTACTTGCCTGTGCCAATTCAGCAACATAAGCTTCCGTCTGGGACATCAGTTCATTACATTCATCAAACATATAATTGTCAATGATTCCTTCTGAAGGAATAACTGAATATGTATTAGCATATTCCTTGACCAGCTCGTCCACAAATCCTTGGCTTGTAAGCCACTTTACTACTTTCAGGGATGCCTTAATCTGATTGACAGATTTATTCATTGTGCAGACAAAGTAATTCTGGGATGCCCCACCCATATTATCTTTCTCATATTTTGCATCGAAATATGGGATCTTAGCTGCATGAATCGTCTGGTTTTTAAAGCATTCTGAATCAGAGAGCAGCGCACCGCCTCTGGATAAATCTATCATAAACGCACAATCCCCTGCCCCAAAATAGGAACGCTCTGCATTTACATCAACGCTTAATACATTCTCTCCGAAATACCCTTTGTCCTGCATATCCTTAATCTCTTGAATTAACTTCACTATTTCCGGGCTTTCGTAAGTATATTTCCTGTCAGCTAACTGATTCTCAAAATCCGGTCCATATGATTTTACAGCCATAGCACTCAGAAGATGCCCATAACGGTAGTTATCAGCTTCACCAACTAAAAATGGCTGATATCCATTTTCTTTCAGAACCTCGCAGCAATGCTCCAGTTCTTCCCAGCTCTTGGGAACTTCCAGATTGCACTTGCTTAAATACTCTTCGTTATAGTATAAAAGCAGTTCAAACGCTGACCACGGAGCACCGTATATCCCCTCATGCCCATACCTCTCATAATCCACCATGTTCCAGTTTGCTTTAACAATACCATTGTACCAATCCTGATCTGCATCAAAGTAAGGTTCCAGGTTTAATACAATATCAGACTCTACGTAATCCAGACAGTTTGTACCCCCATACTGCATAAAAATATCAGGCGCATCTCCTGATGCAATGTCTGTAGACAATCTGTCAAGATAGTCTGTTTCTTTCATAATGAAGACCGGTTCAATTGTAATGCCGTTATCTTCTTCATTCCATTCATTTATTTTCCTGATGAAATACTCACTTTCTGCATCTCCCCCATCAGCGTTGATACGATGATATAACTTTACAGTCGTCTCTTCGACTTCCATCGCATCAATATCATATCCGGCATCTGCCAGTTCCCCCTGCTCCTTTTCTTCCGTCTGCCCTTTTTTTCCGCATGCACATAATCCCAATACCATACAAATAACCATTAAACAAGATAAGATACGTTTCATTTTAATATTCATTCCTTTTCTCCTCCTTTTGCACTTTTACAGTATCCTTACATGTTTCCAGATTTACAATAATCCCTCCCATCTTCTGTGAGCCCAATTTGATGTCTGCCTAATTCCTATACTTCGATCTGGAGCTTGCATCTGTGGCTCAATTGTTGTTAGTTGTTACCTGTATTACATCTATGGGTAAAATATAACATACATTTACGTTTTTTTCAATATATTTCTTAAACGAAAGATTTTTTTGTGCAATATATATAAATCATTGTTTGTCGTTATCACTTCCGCTTTCATTTAAAATACTCTAAATTCTTTTCAATATGCTCTTTCATCATCTCGGCAGCCTTTTCTTCATCGCGGCTCTCAATTGCCTTTATAATCTGTTCATGATAGTAAAGACCATTCTCATACCCCATCTTATCAATTACGGCATCCATCGACTGCTCTAAAACATCCTGCAGAATACTGTTTGTTTTTATAAAAAGTGCATTTCTTGTAATCTGGGCGATCTTTAAGTGAAACTCCAGATCTGCTTTACTGAAATTATTACTATCGGATTTATCTCTATATTTGGTCATTTTCACCAAAATGTTCTTTAATTCTTCAATGTCCCCTTCTGTTGCCCGCTTTACCGCCAGACGTGTACAGCCCGTTTCTATAATCTGTCTGAATTCAAAAACCTGTGTTGCCGTCTGTTCGCCTAAATACATAACCGGAATCAAAGCATTCATGCTGTCCCCGACATTAATATCTCTTACATAAGAGCCGTCTCCGAGCCTCGTTTCTATCAACCCCAATGCATTTAATTTCTGCAGGGCCTGCCGGACCGTGATCCTGCTCACATCAAATAAATCTGCTAAATCATTCTCTGATGGAATCTTACTGCCCGGCCCCCATTCCCCATCTATCAGCATCTTCTTTAACTGAAAAAATACCTGTTCACCAACATTGACCTTCTTAATAGGCTTAATTCCCATGACAATACCTCCTGGTTAATAATATCTGATTCCCTTTCCTTCATAGATAAGCAGTGTCGTATCTACTTATACTGCTTATTTTCGAAAGGTGTTTCTTGTATGCTGTAATACAGCTAACCATATTATTAAATATTTATGACCAATTGTCAATCATAGATCCATCAAATACTCCAAAATCTGCCATATTATTACTTCCATTATCATCCTTAAGGAATTTTTAAGTTATTCCCACCCATCTTCTTTAGAAAACAGGCGTATGATTCAGGCTGAGGAGGAAATATTATGAAAAAATACCTGTTTTTGTCCGCCGCAATACTTACTGCATTCTCACTGACTGCCTGCCGGGACTCCAACTTCAGCGGCAGCCGAATCGGGGATAACAGCCATCTGCTCATGGAATACCGTATCTTTAACGGTACAGATTCTCAGTTACTTGAAATGGAAAAAGGGGATGTCATCAATGCAGAACTTGTAATCGACAGTGGACAGTTATCCGTAAAAATCCAGAAGGAAAAGGATGATCCGGTCTATGAAAAGAAAAATATTGTCTCTTCCGATACCTTTCAAGTCCCGATTGAAGAAAGTGGGTCATACAAGGTCACAGTAACCGGAGAGAAGGCAAAAGGCAGTGTGAAATTTGAGCAAAATTCCGGGACAGAGGCTTTACTTAATTCTTATTATGAAGCACAGGATTCACGTGCGTTTAAGATGTTTAATAAATCCATTTTTAAACACCTTGCCAGCGGATGGACCGCCAAACTCGGTGATATCGAAAATCCAAAGTGGAATTACGATACCTTTGCCAAATATACTATTTTAGATAAGGACATGAATCCTGATATGGAGAAAGATTCCTTATACATCTGTACATTTTCAGCTGAGAACCAGAAATGCGGCTATGCCGTCATATCATACGACGGCGACAGCCTGTCACTGGTACGTGCAGTAGAAACGCCATATTTATTTGATATGCACAAGAATATCGAAGGTATAAAAAAAGAGCTTAATTACAGCAAAGTCCGTTCGGCATCCAAAGCCTCAAGGGTGCAGATTATGAATGGGGAGGAGCCAATAGAAGGAATTTATATCAGTGATAATGAGGGGAATCATTATCTGTATAACTTTAACTAACGAAGTCAGGCAGTCTCTTTGCAGTATTCTTTTATCAGTTGAAACAATCTGTCCCCTGAACACACCGGTACTATCGCAGTAGAGCCTGCCAGATTGGCCTCCCCATAAATATCCTCTCCCTGAGTCAGGACGAGTGCCGGTATGACATCATAGGCAGGCCCGAACAGGACTTCCAGATACTCACAGTATTTTGCTGCCTGACTGATGTCTTCCTCAAGCGCCTCATCCTTCATCTTGAATTCCAGTGAAAACACCTTCTCTTTGGTAATCAGTATCACATCCGCATAAATCCTTATGTATCTGGCCCGCTTAATCCTGAGTTCAAATAAGATTTCCCACTTCTCCCATTTTGAAGTACCGACTCCATGCATCATCAAATCTCCGAACAGGTTCTGCATAGTATTGTAGGTATCTTCGAAAGAATGGAAGAGCCCCCTCGTATCATTCAGGTTCCGTCCAATCTGGGTACAACCCCGCTTTAGGTGCTGAAGAAATTCCTCGTAATCCGTATCCAGAAATTCACGGACCCAGCTGTAATAACCGCTAAACTCCTCCAGACCGTAATGTGGCACACACTGCCGTATCATGCCGTGCCATCTGTAGTCTTTATCCTGATAACAAAGTTCTTTCATATAGGGGGAGTTATAAAGGTAATGGTTGATTACCTTTCTCGGCTGCCCTGTATATCTACCGATATCCTTTGCTTTAATACCCTCGTGGCTGCAGATCAGGTAATATATTTTCGTTTCGATTGCATCCATCATCATTCCCTCCATGAAAGTTTAAACATCTGAATCAGCTCCCCGAGCGCTCCTGTTATGTATTTCTTTTTATGGTAAATTAAAGTAAAGCTTCTTTCAAATGCATCTGGATAAAACGGCAGTATCACAATCCTGCCATTTTTCACATCCTCCTCAACAAGTTTCTCCGACATCACTGAAATCCCCGGATTTACTTCCACCGCCCGTATCAGTGCCTGATTACTGACACTTTCCCATGAGATTTTGGGCTTGCTCTGGTGTGCCTTTAATAAACCATCCGTGATCTCCCTGCCCGCACTTCCCGGTTCCCTCAAAAATAACGGATAGGCGCAGATCTCCTCTAGTGTCAGCATCTTCCTGCCCGCCAGCGGATGGTCTTTCCCGCATATGAAGTAAAGCCGGTCATGCATAAACGGTACCGCCTCAAGCTGGTCATGTCTGACTTTATCTTCCACCAGTCCCAGATCAAGATCATTTTTCAGAACCGCCTGTACAATCTGCTGTGAATTCTGTATTCTTACTGTCACTTCACACGCCGGGTATTTGTTGCGGAATGCGGCAACGGTCTGCGGCACAAGGTAATTGCCGATCGTGATACTCGATCCTAATGAAATCCCGACCGGAATATCCGGGGCTATCATACAATTCTCCATCTCATCAAACAGATCCAGTATATGGGAGGCATAGGTATAAAACGCTTCTCCTTTTTCCGTTATAAACAGTCTCCTGTTGATTCTGTCGAACAGCTTTATATGGTATGCCTCCTCCAGTTCTTTTATGGCAAGGCTGACGCTTGGCTGTGCAAGGTGCAGTTTCCCGGAGGCCTTTGTAATACTCATTTCCTGATAGACAGCAGCAAAGATTCTTAAATGTCTCAATGTCATAGTAATGCCTCACATTTTTCATAATATTTTCATTATATATATCTATATAATAATACTATTTGCCTTATATATCAATGCACGATATACTGTTAGTAACAGAGGGAGGATTTTCATTTATGAAAGAAACAACAGTAAAAGAAAGAAAACCAGAGAACCAAAAACATATTTTAACCACACTTTTTTTTGCAACCCTATATTTAAGTACCTTTACATTCGGTGGGGGCTATGTCATTGTCACTCTGCTGAAGGATAAATTCGTAGACCACTACCACTGGATCGATGAGGAGGAGATGCTGGACCTTGTCGCAATTGCACAGTCCTCCCCCGGAGCCATCGCCGTGAACGGCGCTATCGTCATCGGCTATAAGCTCTGCAAAATCCCCGGAGTTCTTGTGTCCGTGCTGGGTGCTGTTATTCCCCCTATGGTCATCCTTTCGCTTGTCTCCGTCTTCTATGATGCATTCCGGACAAATCCGTATATTGCAGCCCTGTTAGGCGGCATGAAGGCCGGTGTCGGGGCAGTCATCGCCTCCGTTGTTTATGATATGGGTGGAAACGTTGTTAAAACAAAAGACTGGGTCAATATCGTGATTATGCTTGTCAGTTTCTGTGCAAGCTATTTCTTTGGTATGAATGTGGTTCTTATCATCATCGCCGTTGCAGTATTCGGGCTGCTTCGCACAGTTTTGGAAGAAAAGAGGAGGACAAAAGGATGATATATCTCAAACTGTTTTTAAGCTTTCTCCAGATTGGCTGTTTCAGCTTCGGCGGGGGATATGCGGCCATGCCTCTTATTCAGGAACAGGTCGTCACACTCAATCACTGGCTGACTATGAATGCGTTCACGGACCTTGTCACAATTGCAGAGATGACCCCCGGTCCGATTGCCGTGAATGCCGCGACTTTCGTGGGCACACAGATTGCCGGGACACCAGGTGCCGTCGCAGCAACACTCGGATGCATCCTCCCGTCCTGTATTTTTGTCACACTCCTCGCCTTTATCTATACCAAATACAGGAATCTTTCCCTCCTTCAGGGGACACTTGCCTCGCTGCGGCCCGCAGTGGTAGCCATGATTGCCAAAGCCGGACTTACCATCATAATCTCCGCATTTTTTGTAAACGGCCTGATCTCCTTTACCCGGGAAAATGTTTCTGTCCGTATGGTCCTGTATTTTATCCTTGCAGTCGTGCTGCTGCGTAAGGTAAAATTAAATCCAATTCTGGTCATGGTACTTTGTGGTTTACTCGAAGTATCTTACTATACCGTCACTCATGTCATACACATCTGAATCTGAATATATCGGTTCGGTGAAGTTATCTTAAATTGAAAGGGGAATCTACGATGCCTGCTGTCAGTGTTTTAATCAAACCTTCCTCAAGTATGTGCAATATGTCCTGTGACTACTGCTTTTACTGTGATGAGGCACAAAAACGTTCTCAGGAATCTTTCGGATTCATGTCCGAACAAACATTAAAAAATGTCATCCGCAAGACTATGCTGCGTGCGGAAGGAATGATCAGCTATGCCTTTCAGGGCGGGGAACCAACCCTAAGAGGGCTGGATTTTTTCAAAAAGGCTGTGGACTATCAGAAACAGTATAATAAAAACCAGATTCAGGTCCACAATGCCCTGCAGACAAATGGATATGTAATCGATGAAAAGTGGTGCCGTTTCTTCCGGGAAAATAACTTTCTGATCGGTCTTTCCTTAGACGGCACACAGGATATCCATGACTCGCTTCGCCATACAAAAAACGGCGGGGGCACTTATGCCCGGACCAGTGAGGCGGCAAGGCTGATGGACGAATTTCAGGTGGAATATAATATCCTGACGGTCGTGACACCTGCAGTCGCGGATAATGTCAAAAAGATTTACCGGGATTATCAGAAACATGGCTGGAATTACCAGCAGTATATCGCCTGTCTCGACCCTCTGGATGAAGGTCATGAGAAGACGCCTTATTCTCTCACACCGGAAAAATACGGACAGTTCCTCACAGATTTATTCGACCTGTGGTATGAAGATCTTAAGTATGGCCGCCAGCCTTATATCAGGCAGTTTGAAAATTATATCGGACTTGCCGCCGGATATATGGCGGAATCCTGTGATCAGAGAGGTTCCTGCGGAATTCAGAATGTTGTCGAAGCAGACGGCAGCGTCTATCCGTGTGATTTCTATATGCTGGACGAATACTGCCTTGGTAATTTTAATGAACACCGGCTGGATCATATCAATGAAAGGCGGGAAGCGATCGGATTTGTTGAACGCTCCTTAAAACTGAATGAAAAGTGCAGAGAATGCAAATACAGCCGCCTCTGCCGGGGCGGCTGTCAGCGGAACCGGGATTTCAATCCCTCCACCGGGCTGTATGAAAATTACTTCTGCGCGGGTTATCAGATATTCTTTGAGAAATGTTATGACAGAATCATCGAAATTGAAAAAAGTATCCGCTGATTACTGGGCCGGTTCTTTTTCCGGTATACTATATTTCCTCTGCGGCACAAAAATGTACTGCATAAATCTGATAAATGTATACAGGACAAGAACCACCGCAATCACGGTCTCTGCCAGCACCAGAATCTGTATTCCCGGCACCTGCAGCCCCAGGCTGCCAAGACAGGCTGCGGCCTGTTTCACAGCGATGGCGCTGATCACAAATGGAAACGTAAATGAAGCATAGCTTGGGTAAAACGGCATTTTCATGAAGCGCACCGCATTTACCAGTGCAAACACATACAGGATACTGGCGAGGATAAGCATTCCAACGAGAAATCCCTTTGATTTGACTGCCACGGACTGCACATAGCCTGCAATGCACAGGCTGGCCGGTGCCGCGTAGATACAGATCAACGGTTTTGCCGGTTCCGGTATCTGCCTGAACTTTGCGTATCGGTATGTCACCAGTATCAAAAGCACGATCAGTGACACAAACCCGAACCAGAATGCCGCACTTCCAATCCCCGTTTTTTCATAGGCCGGCGCAGTAATCGCCGCCACTGCAATCCCGACATATACAATATAGTAACTCGCGAATATTTTCAGCATCTGTATATGCACGATGAACCGGAATGTAAAGAAGACGATCAGCACAATATGCAGCGCCAGTGCAAAAAGCCAGATATAATAAGCGCCTCCCTTGATAAATGGTTTTAAATATGTGCTGAGAATCATCAGTGCCATTGAAAATGTCCCAGACACACTTGCCATGATCGGATTCTTCATATCTTCCCTGAACATTTCTGGAAAAAGGATCAGTTTCAGCAGAATCAGTATAAACAGAAAAGCCGCGGCGATCCCGCAGATATAGCGAAGTCCTTCCGAATAACTTTGCAGCAGATTGCCAAGTGCCGCGCATCCGAGCATGACACCGCACAACGGCAGTGGTACTTTATGTATTTTATCTTTCATTCCCTCTCTCCCTGTTCCTCTTATTATGTATCCCTATGCTGTCTCTTCATCGGTATTGGTGAGTCCGAACTCACGTATTACGATTTCTGCCACTTTTCCTGCACAGAGTCCTGTATAACGGACACACTGTTCTTTATGCTCCCCTTTCCCCATATCAAATTCTTTGGTCAATACACGGCAGCAGACAGAATTCTTCCCGCTTGCCTCCTTGAACCAGGTGTGGAGTTCATTTGTCAGTTCCATACATTTAACCGCCTTCGGGTCTTTCGGCCCATTCTGCTCCGTGCGGCCAAAAAGCAGTCCCAATGCAAGGATTCCGCCATTCAAAGCTCCGCACATGCATCCCGAATGCCCGGCGCCAACCGCCATACCGGTTGCCATTGCTATCACTTCTTTTGGTACATCCAGTTCAAAATTATCCCGGATTGCCGCCATAACAGCTTCACAGCAAAAGTATCCCCCTCTGAAATAATCCTCGGCATCCTTTCTTATTTTATCGACACTTGCCTCGTTCTTAATGTTCATTTTTCTTTGCTCTCCTCTTTGATTTTTCTTCTGCCAGAATTGCCGCGCCCAATGCCCCGGCATATCTTCCATGACTCGTATTCTCTACTTTTCTTCCGATTTTATCTGACAGGATCTTTGCAAAATATGTACTTTCACTTAATCCCCCTGTCAGCATAATCTTCTCCGGCAGTTCCCGGCGCAGGCTCATCTGGGCTACTTTCGCCGCTACGGAGTCTACAACACCCGCTGCAATATCTTCCCTTTTTCTTCCTTCACCGATGTAACTGATAATCTCTGATTCTGCAAACACTGTGCAGAGGGAACTGATCGGCAGAACATCTCCCTGTGACGCAATATCAAATAGTTCCTGCAGAGTAATACCAAGGCGGTTTGCCATAATCTCCAGAAACTTTCCCGTACCCGCAGAACACTTGTCATTCATCAGGAAATCCTGTACCATTCCCTGTCTGACAAGGATCACTTTTGTATCCTGTCCCCCTACATCAATGATCGCACAGTCTTTTCCTGCAAATTCAATGCCTCCCCTGGCATGGCAGGTGATTTCCGTAACCACATAATCGGCAAAATCAACAGCCACACGCCCGTAGCCTGTCGCGATTGTTTTCGTCGCATCCGAACGGACATCCACACCGGCCTCGCGCAGTCTGTCTTCAATCACCATTGCTGTTTCCTTGCTGTTCCATCCCGTAGGCAGGGTAAAATGCAGATCTTTCCCACCTCTTGCCACTACCTTCGACGCGGTAGAACCTATATCTATCCCTACATAATCCATCCTCTTATACCTTCCGTCCTTTACAGGTTTACCATATATCAGCCCAAAACGATGCATCGTCTCTGCCGGACAGCCCTTTATAACATCTCTATAAACGCCGCAATCCTTGTGTTCAGCTGACCGATATCAGCCTGGGAATAGTCTGTCTCAACGCTGATGTACGGGATTCCTTTTTTCTCATTTACAAAATCACGGATTCCTTTTGATTCCACGCTATATGTATGGCAGGCCTGAAGCAGCACTTCCACAACTCCGTCGACCTGATATTCATCAATCAGGCGTCCCATAAGCTCCAGCCGGTTCGGATTCGGGGTCATGACAGAACATCCGATATTCAGATAACGTCTCGCCAGTGCATCATACACATCCGGATTGTCCTCATCTACCAGCTTGTCAATGGATTTTGCCCCGGTACAGTTTTCATAGGTAACAACAATACCACCGTTATCTTCAATCGCTTTGATAACCTTCTCCGTAGCGCCTCCCACCGGACATCCTGTCACCAGAATACGGGGCTTCTCTTCCTGCATGATACCTTCGGCATACTCTTTTTCAATCTTATCAACCAGTGCATCGACCTCCGCCGGAATTGCTTTTCTGTCAAACTTAAACGTACTGCCATAGAGCACCTTAAACAAATCCTGTCCTTTGATCGGCGCAGGGTCATGCTTCATGACCTCATACAGCCTTTTTAAGGAACGCCTGCCTGCGTTATTAACCTTTATCGCATCACGGATCTGGTCCTCAGTTATCTCCACATCGAACTTATTCTCTAAATACTCCTTGAAACGGATAATCTCACTCTTCCACAGTTTAAGGCCCTCTTCCCTCTGGCTGTTCGGCAGTTCCATGAGAAATACATCCTTAAACTCTGCCATGTACTCATACATTTTCTTTTTTCCGTCACAGGTAGTTTCCCCTACTACCACATCTGAAAAATAAAAGAACGGACATTTATCTGTGATGGCAAATCCATAACTGGATTTGATCAGCGGACACAAGTTCTTCGGCAGGTCTCTCTCAGCCACCGGAATCGTCTCATCTGATGTGGAACACAGCCCTACCGTGGCAGCGCCCATTGCCATCGCGATCTCCTGTGGGAAATAGGTGCAGTAAGCCCCCACAATCGGAATCCCCTTATCCTTTAATTCCTTGACAGTCAGAAATGAATTCTTCCGCTGTTCTGCAAACTCCTCAAATACTTCCGGCAGATCTTTAATTACTTCCATTTTCAAGTCCTCCAATTAATCATCTCCGGCCCCGGTATGTTGCGGGGCCTTGTACAGTCTGTTTATATTTTATCATTGTCCTTATTTATTCACTAATTAATAATTGGCATATACAATGATACTTATAGGTTTTGTCTATAATTTCGATTTACAGACGTAAGAAAACGCCCAGGTTTTCACCCGGACGTTTCTTCTTTTTAATATTTTCCTATCACTTACCGGCTGCATGGATTGTGATGCTGTTCTCTGGAACAGCGGCACGGACTGCACCCACAGCGTGGGCAGCAGCATGGCCTGCATGGCTCAACAGGCGTCCCGCATGACGGTGTTTCTATGCTGACTGGTACACTCTGTGGACTAAACTGGGTGCCAGCGTACGCCTGTACGTAATAATAATAAGTGGTACATGGTGTAAGTCCAGTATCGATATAAGATAGTGAACCTATTATACTTATAAGTTGGTATGGGCCTACGGCAGATTCACTGCGGTACACATAGTACCCTTCCGCCCCGGCAGATGCTTCCCATGTGACGAGGACCTCCGTACAGCTTAACACCAGCGCCTGCACATTTTCCGGCGTCTGAGGCACGGTGACTGCCGGGTAGGTAGTCGCTGCCGCGTATGCGCTCGGAGTTCCCTCCGCTCCGCCGACAATGGCAGCCACCCGGTAATAGTAGGTCGTTCCCGGCGTCAGTCCCGTATCACTGTAGGCCGGGCCGGAAGCCGTGCCAACATACTGGTATGTCCCGTCCGGTGTCGTACTGCGGTAAACTGCATAGGCCATAGCATTCGGTACAGGGTTCCACGTCGTATTGATCTGCGTCTGGCTCACCGGTGTAGCTATTACATTCGTCGGCATTGGTACATCGGCATCCGTGGTGGCAGACGCGATATTACTCAAAGCCCCTTCTGTAGTGCCCGCCGTGGCCGACACCCGGTAATAGTAAGTGGTATTTGGTGTCAGGCCTGCATCCGTGTATGACGTTGCTGCCGTCAGCCCAACCAGCTCATATGGGCCGGAAACCGTTGTACTGCGGTACACCTTATACAGTTCAGCTCCGGCTGCCCCGTCCCATGACGTGTTGATTCTTATCGGACCGTCAGCCACCGCGATCAGATTCTGCGGCGCGTCAGGCTCATCAGCATTTGCAGCTATATTTGAGGGCACAGACATATTCTCTGGATTACTCATACTCCTTTTTTCTTGCTCCTTCATAGTGATTCTCCTTTCGGGGAAATGAGATAAAGTCTCAATAATAATATATGCACCTTAGAAGCAGCTGTGAGGTTATGAGCAGTCATGATCAGAATTCCACAGAATCTAATATTTCCTGAAAGCTATATGTATCTGTCCTTTTTTTGAAGGTTTCCTGATTATAAGTTGTATGAATTTGTTTCAGGACCTTCTTTTTTTTCATAACAAATATGTTCAGATTCCCTTTAAACCGCTCGTCAAAACGTTCAGATGTGTAGAGAGGTGAGCTTGGTCCGGCCCAGCCTAGCTTTTTACCATTATCAAAATTGACGATAATGGTAAGCCCATCCGGAATCGCCACTCCTTCAATACTCGTTACTTCAAACAATGTAGTATCCCCTCCGCTTCGGACACCGGCATCAATTTCTTCGAAATCTTCCTTGAAGATTTCTTTTAAAATTTTCAGTTGTTCTGCCTTATCACTCATACTGCATTTCTCCTTTCTAAACACTTTTTATAGAACCGCAGCCAGTTTTTATTTCTATGAATAGTATATCATAATCCAGTGTACTCGTGTCTGCTGATATGTTAAACTAATGCGAGTTCAATTTTTCGGGTGTTCCTTAGAGTTCATAAGATTTTCTAAGTGTTGATTTTACGGCGTTCTTTCAACTTGTTTAATAGTTTTGTGTTCGTGGGGTTTCTTGCGAACCTCTCCCAAAGGTGGCAAAAGGGTGGCAAATGCCACCCTATAAAATAATCTTGAAAATTAACTTTCAAAAAATGCTATTGTCTTTCTTTGAAGAAATCAGCCCAATATGGATTTTCTTCATCAAAGATTTCCTTTTGTTCTGGTGTTAATTTATGGGGATAATCCCGGAACATATTAAACACCGTCTTTTTGTCAAAACTGAAAAGCCATTCGCCTATTGCTTCCGTTTCCAGCCACCATATTTTATCAGTTGGATTATTTTTATAAAACTCCATTAGTATCACCTTCTATCACTGGTATCTTATCACTTTCTTTTGGTTCTCACACCTCATATATTGCTCATATACAGGCTAAAACATAATGTGTTGGTATTTCTGCACATGAAGGCTTAAAACGCTTATATGAAGCAATTTCAAAAACCGCTTGACGTTGCCGGGAAACTGATTTATTATCACAATATCGGCCGCCGGGGTTGTTGCCGGTGGTGCGGCTGGTTCAATCATTATTTTGTTTTTCATCCTTTCTTTCAATGAGGTACAAAACAACCGCCTGTGACCTCATATAAGCGTCATATAGCGGTTGTTTTCGTTCCTGTGGGGATTTCCTAATACTGAACATCTTCCAACCGTAAATATCCAATGTCATATACATCTTTCTTCTGTTCCACACACGCATTGATTATATCAATCAATTCTTCATCGGTTCGTGATTCCGCTAAAGGCATCGTTGGGAAATCATCGTTGAAAGTTTTCTTGTATAACTTCATTGCATCTATCAAATTTTTACTCATACTTTAATTCCGGCTTTCCTGTTGGTTTCTTTCTGTTTCACCCATTCTTCATATTCCGATTTGATATCTTCCGGGGTATCCGGTTCTATTCCGGTAATATTACAATCATCGTCAAATATTATATAATCCCAAAATCGGGGCTTTGCTATACTCATAGGGTTTCACCTTCCTTAAAAGAAAATCACCGTTCCTTTACTGTCATTATAACAGTTTAGAAACGGTGATACAATCACTTCCTTCTTTCTTCAGCCCATTTATATCGCTTTATCCATCCCTTTAATGTATTGAGTGATAAATTATATTTTCGGGAAATATCCACATACGGCATACCAGCCAAATAATCAGATTTCACTTGTTTTCTATCAATGCTCAATACAACCGTTTTACCGTACTTTTTCAATTCTGGTAATTGTACATTTTTAAGCATAGTTTCGTGTGTGCTTTGAAACTCTTTCAACGCTCTAGGTTGCACCCATTCGCACAAATGATTTACACCTACCCCCATATCTAAAGAAATTCTTTCCCATGAATCCCCAATGATGTACCTTTTATATAAAATATGTACGTGCTTTGGGTTCGGCAATGCATGGATAAGATAAAGAGTATTTAAGCGTAGATTGATGATACTTTTTACATCTTCCAATATTTCTGATTCTCTTATATGATTCTTTTTTATTATCCGGGTTAAATAGTCCAAATGTTTAATACACTTTTGAACATTTTGCAAATATTCCTTTGCATCCATATTACACCACCAAAGACATAATAGAATCATATAAGGATTGACTTTTATTTAATTGTTCTTCAATTCTTATGTTTCTTAATGCCGCCTGTTCTGTGGAAGATGTAAAGGATTTTTTGAAAGAACTCACGCCACCCCGGTACGCATCAGAAGAATTAAAGCCGTAACTTTCCGCAATAGCACGTACATAATCATTTTCTTTTAATACCGAATATGCCGCCCTAAGAAGCCTATACAATTTGTTTCGGTTTACCTTTTCTTCTAATTCAGAATATGGAACATTGTTCTTAAAATGTGCAATGATAATATCTCTTTGTTCTTCATCCAGCTTATTAACCTCATTCCATAATTCATCATTAGAAACAGAATCCAAAATCTGATTTTCAACATTAACACCACTATCCAATGAATTATATACAGAAAGCACTTCACCATCTGAATCAGTTATTGTTGAATCCAAACTTGTACATTCACGTTCTGATATAAGGCGTTCCAATGTACCTATTTTATCAACATCTATATTCAATTCATCACAAATTTCTTTGGTACTAGGGTAGTAACCGTGTTCTTCTTTAAATTCATTTTTATACTTGTGGTACTTGCGTATTTCCCGGTAGGCGTAATCCGGTATTTTTTTCATATGTCTATTATTTGCGAAATATTGAACCATCGACCAATGAACATGATTGACTAAATATGTGGAAAATCTTGTATTTCGTTGATAATCAAAGGCTTTCACGGCATCATATAAAGCGAAATAACATTCTTGCATTAAATCTTCTTCATCAAAACACCGTAGATAAGGTTTAATAATTACCTTCATCAAGCCTTGATTCATTTCATATAATCGTGCCAAATTATCAGTAACATTTATATTATTCTGTATTTCTAATACAATATCTTCATTTGACATTCTTTCACCGCCTTTAATACAGTATTCTTAATAGTTCATCCCCATCACATTTCAAATCTTCTGAATACGCTTTGCCTATATTCAAAGTTGAAGCAATTTCATTATGGTTCATACCGTCCATATACCACATTTTCAATACTTTCTTCATGAAATCATTCCCTTTGATTTTATCAATCCGGCGTTGCAATACTTCTTTTTCTTTTTGGCTTTCTATAATTACATTCTGTAATTCTTTGGCTTCAGAATATAAAAAATCAGCCATTTTATTGTTGTTTATCAGCTTTGAAAATTGAGCAATCCAACATATTTCATTTTTATAGTTGTTCTGGATTTCAGAAAATGCCGGACATATTCCCATAATATACATGGGATTTATTTTCCTTTGCATCACGATTACCCCCTTTGGTAAACCGGGGGACTTGCCCCCGGCATTGGTAATAACTAACCTCTTTTAATAGCGTCCAACAAATCCTTCCTGTAAATTTCCCCTTGAATATTTACATTATTCTGTAAGAAATGCTGACCGGGAACATAGCCGCCGTTTTTGGTTCTATGTCCATATTCAACATGGGGTGCATAGTCTTTCAAGTACCCCATTTCGTCACCCGATAATCCGGCTGAAAGTCGTAACTCGCCATGTGGTGCACCCGGTCTAGTTGCTTCCGTTGATACAGGCGTACCACCAGTAGCCGGGTTGTTATCTTTTGACCGATTGAATATTTCTGTGATGTTTTTCTTAACAACCCCATCGAACCGGATACTGTTCATTTGCTGTAGTTTACTAGCAAGAGTATTAAGTTCATGCTCATTAAATTTCACATTTATTATGCCCATATTCTAACCTCTTTCTTCTCTGTTGTATTGCTTTCCTAATCTTTTGTTAATCAGCGGCGTTAATTCACTTGCTACGGTCTTACCGTTCAGCGTGGAAACGTGTTCAATCTTCACACCGGATAAGGCACTTAACATAGTGCTGGCTAAACGGTCATAATCAATACTTTGTGTATCGTTCCCGGCTACGTTTGCCCTTGCCGCTTCTCTTGCGTACTTGATAGATATATCATGTGGTATTACCTGTGTTCCGTCCGGTAAGTAGGTTAATTCTCCACGCCCACCTTCGTTCATTCGGGCAAATCCACCAGACCAATCTTCAGTACCATGTAAGAGGTAAGGTATTGAACCGATAGAAACACCCGGTATCATGTTAATCACACCGATTGCACTATTGATACCGCTTATGACACCGTTCACGAATCCCTTAACCTGTGATACCAGTTGGGATACAGCGGAAGCCACACCATCGAACACGCCGGACACGAAACTTGTTAAGCCGTTCCAAGCGGACTGAATACCTGTAAAGATACCCTGTATAAAATTACCTACGTTCTGCATCACGCTTGATACCGTAGAATAAATAGAGTTGAACACCCCACCTACGATACCTGTAAGCGTTGAAATCACGGTTGATACCGCTGAAATCGTAGTTGATATGAAATCCGATATATTAGAGAACACACCGGATACGATACTGAAAACAGTTGCAAATATGCCTGTGATTGTGCCGATTATAGTACCTATCACTTTAATAACGGTTGCTATAATATCTGACACAAATGTTACAATCGGTGAAATCACCGCCATAATAGCGGAAATTACACCCCCGATAAATGAAATAATCGGGTTAATAGCGGAAATGATACCGGATATAACCGACACCACCACCGATAAAATATTTGTGATAATTGGTACTAACGCCTGTATTACCGCCATTACCACATTGATTATTGCTATCAATGCTGGCATGATTGCGGTAATCACGTTCATTACCACGGTTACAATATTCGTGATTACTGGTAATAGCGTTTCAATGAGTTGTGCAATCATAGGGGCTAAAGCCGCTACAATCTGCCCTATCATCTGGGCTATCTGTACCAGAAATGGGGCTAACTGATTTATCAGACTGATAAACACCGGAAGCACCGTTGTAATTATCTGGGTAACCGCTGAAATGATACTAGCGATAACCGGAATCAAATTAGCCATAGCCGACTGAATAGCCGGAAGTACAGCGGATACAATACCGCCTATTGTTGTTCCAAGTGTAGTAAATACAGGTACAAGGCTTGAACCGATAGCGGTAACCAACGCCTGTATTTGCGGTGCGAAATTCTGAAACAGTAAAATAACCGCTTTAAGCGGCGGCGATATCAAGCCAATAACCGATATCAGCCCGGAAGAAAAACCACTTGCCCCACTAAGCCCGGAAGAAAAGCCGGAAGTTAAGCCGGAAAAGAAGCCCTTGAACGCTTCCACAACATAACCGATTACTGTTTTAATTGTTCCAAAGATATTGTTGAACACCGGAAGAAGATTCTGAACCGCACCAACAATACCTTCAATCACACCCCCGATTATAGGGGCTACTGTATCAAAAGCCGATTGCAACCCGGAAAAGATATTATCAAACGATATCCCGGATAAGCCATCAACCACACCCTGTATCTTTGTCTTTACAGCGTCCCATACGGTCATAACCCTATCATGGAACGCCTGATTGGTATTCATAAGGTACACGAATCCAGCCGCCAAAGCCGCTACCGCCGCAACCACAATACCAACCGGGGAAGCCACCGCCGCCATAACGGTACATAGTGCCGACATGATATCAGATGTTTTACTCATAATCAGTAACGCCGGGGCGATTGCCGCAACCACCGCACCAATAGCAACGATTGTTTTTTGCGTCCCTTCGTCTAAATTTATAAATCTGTTGGCAAGGTCTGTGATACCCTCAACCAGCGTTGTTACATACGGTGCAAGGGTTTCGCCGATTACAATAGCCGCACCTTCTAAGGTTGATTTCATGATAGTAACTTTACCGGAAAGATTATCCATCATTTTCTCAGCCATATCAGCCGCCGCACTATATCCGGTTGTTTCGTCTGTACACCCGGCGATTGCACCCCTTAACTTCTCAATATCTCCTTCGCCGCTGTTCATCAAGGCAAGGAAGCCACTCATAGCATTTTTACCAACTAAGGTTTCTGCCGCCGCTGTTTTCTCTGATTCTGTCATTTTGGAAAACGCCGCCCGGCAATCTCCCAAAATGTCGTTCAAATCTCTCATTGAACCATCGGCGTTACTTGTGGCTATGGTTACATCACCCAAGTTCTTTCCGGTAAATTTAATATCGCCGGATAAGTTCGTCATAATGGTTCTAAGTGATGTACCAGCCTGTGAAGCCTTAATACCACTATTCGCCATCAATCCTATTGCTTCGGCTGTTTCTTCAGCGGAAAAGCCCATAGCACCAGCGATAGGGGCACAATATTTGAATGTTTCGCCCATCATTGATACATTGGTATTCGCATTGGATGAAGCCGCCGCTAAAATATCTGCAAAATGCCCGGAATCGGAAGCCGACAACCCAAAGGCTGTAAGTGCATCGGTTACGATATCAGAAGTAGTTGCCAAATCTTCGCCGGAAGCCGCCGCAAGGCTCATAATACCGTCAATACCTTGTAACATATCTTCGGTTTTCCAACCAGCCATAGCCATGTATTCCATAGCCTGTCCCGATTCTGTAGCGGAAAACTTCGTTGTCGCACCCATTTCTTTAGCCTTTTCGGTAAGTGCGTCCATATCACTTCCGGTTGCACCGGATATAGCACCCACCTTTGACATTTCTTCTTCAAAACTTGCAAAACTTTTTACACCAACCGCACCAGCGGCACTTGCCGCCGCACTTAATGGGGCAAAAGCCTTAGAGACTGAAGAAAGTTTAGAAGATAACTTATCGAACTTACCGCCCAAATTTTCAATACAGGATTGGCTTTTACTAACCGCACTTTCAAAACCACTTGAATCACCTGTAATTTTCGCCGATAGTGTATAATCAGCCATTCTAATCACCCCCACCCTTTACCGTAAATGGAATATCTGTAACAATCGTTCCGACAACCATACGTTTTATACTTTCTTTGTTTTCCGCTATCAGTTTTCCGGCGATTGTCATAGCGGTTTTTATGCTTATATGCTTTCCTTCAGAATCTACTAACCCGAACGCCAACATTGTTTGAAGTTGGCGGCTATTGTACACCCCTTTAGATATCAAATATGGAATTGAACAATTTAACGTTTGTTCAATTCTACTTACAATATTCATGTTGTATTGCAATGAATATTTATCATTGTTAATTGTGAATAATTCTTTCATGTTCTATCACCTTCTTCATAGAAAAACAGGCGTGAAGTTAATCACGCCATTTTGCATTATTTGGGCTTATTTCAACCTTTTCTACCGTTTCACCACGTTCTTTTGGTGTCCAAATATCTTCTATACTATTTTGAATCCGTTTAATCACATCAGTATAAAATTCTTGATAACCTTCGTCACTTGAATCATGGAAATCTTTTTTTAATAGATTTTTTCCTCTTATCCGTCTTTCGTTCCCACCCATTAAACCGGCGGCAATAGATACACTTTTTTTCATTAAATCTTCTTTTCTCAACAACGCCTGTTTATCAAGTTGTTCTTCCAAATCACTTACAACATCAAACATATTATCTATGAATGTTGCTACTGGTTGCGGAACAATGAAACAGTTTCCATTGATACGAACTTGTTTCAAGCCAATATCATTTGTAATTACGTCAAATGTTTGTTCAGAAGGAAAAAAATCATTTTTCCCTCTTTTCATCATTATTGTTTTTGCACTCATACCGTTACCCCCTTGTTTATGCTTCCAAAAGTTCCATATTATCAGTAATTAACTTTCTACGTTCGTCCGGGTCACGTGTTTTTGCAATTTTTTCAATCACCTGTGCCTTTGTCATTTTTCCCGGCGTAGCGGTTTCAATCATCTGCTGAACATCTTCGTGAAGTGTATCCAGCTTGTTCAATTTCATCTGTTCCATGATTTCACTTTTAATTTCTTTTCTCAATTCCTGTAATTCTTCATCTGTTAAAGTAATCATAATTATTTATCTCCCTTCATGTACTGAATAAATGCGACTACAATAATCGCCAAAATTTCAGCCCCTACAGTTGCCAAAACTCCAAACCAAAACGGATTTACATACATTTTCTTCATCCTCACTTTCCTTATTTTTTCTCAAAACAAAGGGCGTAGGAAACAACTAATTAAAGTCATTTCCCACGCCCTTTGAAAGAACTTACACCGTTTCCGGTGCGGTACTTATGATGTTTCACCTATGTTATACGTGCTGTAGAACATATATATCATATCATATTCTTCATTCACCGTCAA
Source organism: Faecalicatena orotica (assembly GCF_003149245.1). GTDB lineage: Bacteria > Bacillota > Clostridia > Lachnospirales > Lachnospiraceae > Faecalicatena_A > Faecalicatena_A orotica. Next base: position 267,917 of record NZ_QGDL01000006.1, read on the forward strand.
TAGAATTTTGACACAAATAGCCAACTTGAAAATATCCCTTGAAAAATTTACCGTTTTTCTGTTTTGGTCTTTTTATGTTATATATCTTCTTTCCAGAATCAGCCGCCATTTTATAAGCGTTGTCAATAAACTGTATCAATTCCTCTTCGGTATCCGCTGAAGCGGTTATTTTTATCATACCATCCCCCCCTATAGAAGCCATTCCGGCGTTACATGGTCATATAACCTTGCACGTGCTTCATTTATCCAGTTTACCCCGGTATATGGTGCAATCTTCCTTGTGGCGTTAATCGAGATGAAATCGGGCATACAGTCCACCACAAAGGGAACGTGTTTCTTGCCCCGGTGCTGGTGCTGTAAATGAACTTTGTTCAATGCTGTTTGAACCAAATACCATTGTTTGTAATTCTCATAGGTTTTTATTTCTTCCGGTGCTGGTATCTCAACTATGTTACCGGAATCACCAATAAATCTAACAAAGATTCTTTCCCTTCCTTCTGGAAATGCTGGATTATCGCCGTAAATATGCAATGCAACAATCGTAATCCTTCCCAAATCTGTAATCGCCTTTATTCCATTCCAGAAATCTTCATCACTCCATAATCGTTCTTCTAATGTTCGCATTGTGTACCCCTTCCTTTTGAAAATTAACTTTCAAATGTTCGCTATATTGTGAAACGTTCGCCCCGATATGAAGCGAACGTTTCATTTTTTCGTTGCACCCTTTTTCATGTTCGGGGTGCAACGCCGGGGGATATTCCAGCCCCCTATTTACAGGCTTTTCAGTGATATGTTCGGTATTCGTCTTTATTGGAAAATAAGGGTTGCACCCCTATTTGAGTTGTTTTGGAAAATCGGCGTTTCAACGTTCGCTATTTGTATTTATTGGAAAATTGAGGGTGCAACGTTTCGCCTATTTGAGTTTTTGGAAAATCGCCCAACGTTCGGTATTCGTATTTTGGAAAACGAACGTTTCATTTGTTTTGTTTTGGAAAATCGCAAGCGAACGTTTCGCCCATTTGTTTGTTTTGGAAATTAACCCCCTTGCTTTAATCCATATGAGAAAATACCACATCAATCATAGGTTAATCTACATTTCCAAATAAAACCGTTATATGAAGCCATATGAAGCCAAAAACAGGGGCTTTGATTGCCTGTAAAATGGGGGCTTTTATCACAATTTATCCAAATGGCAAAAACCCCCATTCATTAAAATTTGCTAAAGTAAAAACCCCCGATTAATTGACATTTTTTAACTTTTTTACCGCTTTGATAATATGCTATCGTTCGCCTGTATAAAAGTAAGTGCCGCTTCTACTGTTGTCATTATTTCCGCTTCGCTGGATTCTGTTGAACTTTCTTCCCATGCTCTTATTAACATATTCAATACCGCCTTTGCCTTCATGTTGTTTTCATCCATTTCACAAATCATTTCTTCTGTAATCGTCATAATATCTCTTTCCCTTCTGCCGGGTTATCTGCTATACTATGTATGGGTTTTTATAGTTTCCGGCTTGAATCTTCCCCGGCTACGCCAATAGCCGGGATTTTTATTTATAGGTTACTTGCATAGTTGTGATTATCTGAAGCCTTGCGGTAACAAATCAGAATCAAATAATGTATTTAGTGCTTCTAATACATCATCATTCATTGTTTCCGGGTAATACATATCAATAACAGGCTGATTGATGAACCTGTAAATATTAAGAATTGCAATCACTTTCATGTCCGCATATGATTTATTACAAGTTGCCACTACTTCATTAACTCCTGTTTCTTCCTGTACTCCCATTTGTAAATACTTGAATTTCTCTTTATCTCCCATGATTATCATGTATTTCTTCACTTTCTCACCTACCTTTTATTTTCGGGTGTGGGTATCGGGTAGCGGTTAGGTAGCGGTTAACGGTTAAATATATATATATTTACTTTTATAAAAATTTTCTCTTTTAGCAGAATAATTTATTTTTATATAAAGAAGTTATCTATAACCGCTACCAACCGCTACCGCCTTATTTTATAAGGGTTTCAACCGCTACCTTTAACCGATACTGAACCGCTACCAACCGCTACTTTGTGACTAACTCAAACACTTTCACATTTTTCTTCTGAATCTTCTTTTGTTTGCTTTCCGTTCCCAATTCTTGATTTACACGCTTTGCAAAAATATTTTTACTAAATGCCATGTGTCCGTTTTCGCTACAAAATACGGTATAACGGCGGTAAACCTCTGCTACAGGTTCATTTATAATTCCTTCGATTTCCCCGGCATCATTTTTGCAATCATCAATGAATGATAGCAACGGATTGTTTTCTATCCGGTAAGCGTCTTTTTCTTCCTGTACCGCATTAGGAACGGTAAATGATTTCCGCTTTAATACTTCTGCTAATCCGTCCAATGCAAGCTGTATGAAATACTCAACGCACTCTTTTTTCTTCAACTTATATTGAATCGCCGGGTCATAATCCGGCGTTTCCGGTGTGAATTTCCCATTGAGTGGAACTATCAGTAATCTTCTTAATGCCGCCCCGGTCGGGTCATTCATCTTAGGAATATTGTTTGAACTGAATATTAAAGTGGGATATGGCTTAAATGTAAACGGTGGTTTCCCCTTTTCTTCGGCGGTTATTGTTTCCCCGGTAACTATTTTCTTGAATAGTGATACATCATCTTTGTACTTGTCTGATATATCGTCACCCAAATTTGCAAGTTTTCCGAATATGTTAGCCGTTCTGAATCTATCCCCCAATTCGGCAAAATCCAAACTTGAATAATTATCATTACCAAGCATACTTTCTATCATGCTGATATAGGTACTCTTTCCGTTATGCTTATCACCTTTTAATATTGCCGCTTGACCACCGCCCAAAGTATTTGAACGATATAGGCAAGCCCCGGCGATTTCTTCCAGCAAATAGCGGATACTTGTATCATTACATGATAGTTTATCAAGAACTTCATCCACCAAATCAGATTTCGCTTCCGGGTTATAATCCCACGGTATTTTATTGGTGATGATATACGCCGGGTTGAACGGTTCAAGGCTATCTGTAGTTACGTCATAAATGCCATTATTGAAAGCAATTTTATTAAAATCGCCCATATCATAATTTTTACAACGAATCCGCATATAGTCTATCACTTCCATTCTTTGGCGTTTCCGTAGGCTGTCTATTTCATCCAACATGATATTTTCAATAGCACTTTCGCCCGGAAGATACACGCCGTTATTGAACACGTGAAGTTGACCGTTGATTTTCTTAATGTGGTACTTGTCAATCAGATATGCCGCAAACTTGTTATGTTGGAAATTGCCGTTTCCAAGGAACTGTGATTCAGCAGTATTGATTGAATCCCATTTTTCACGCCGAATAGCGTTATCAAATTCACCCCCAAGCGGTACGGAAAATAAAAATTGTTCAATCAGTTCAGCGGTTTCTTTGAACTGCTCATAACTGAAGCCGTTCTTTTTTACCGGAATCATATAATTAAACAATGTTTCCTGTCTACCGTCACCGTTACCCATTCCAAGAAAATCATAGGTTTTCTTACTATCTTCAGATAACCGCAAATCATAAAAGGGTATTTCATCTAAAGTGTTATCAGTTTTAACATTACAGTACACCAGTTTTCTTAATGATTTATCATTTTTTGAAAGTGTACCGTATGTATCAGCCGCTTTTACTTCGCCTGTAGCCTTTATGATTCTGTAACCACATTTATAATCAACATGGTCTAAAGATAATAAGGTGACATTCCCGGCATTACTCTTTTGAACTGTATAATTTCTATCGAACCAATAGAAATGACCGCCCCGGCTTTCTGATTCAATCACAACACAATGTTCCTTCTTTGCTTTAGCAATTTTCAGCCTACATTGGAATGCTTCCGGCTTATCATAATCAACCAAAACTATGTGTTGATGTAATGCACCAAGTAACCACGGATATTTTGCGATTGCTTCCTGTAATTCTTTCGGTTCGGTCTTTCCACGTCTTACCTTAGAATCTTCTTCCAGCTTGTCACTTTTACCGCCGCCCGGATAATACCCCCGGAAAAGAACATTTCCCGATTCTTTCAGAAACTTCATTAACTCCATCTTTTCTCACCCCTTCCTGTAATTTATTTTGTCTTAGGTACATCTTAAAAATCCTGTTTAACATATTGCCTGTACTTTTCCATGACTGAATCAGATACGCCGCTTTTGTACAATTTCCGAATATCAGTTATTGTTTCATCCTTCAGCAACTTCAACCAGTCAATCAAATCCTTCCTACTGTTGGCGAAATTACAGCACTTGCCACCAGCGTATTCAATGCGGTATCTCATTTAATCACCATCCATTTCAATCAAATCTTCAACAGGTACATTTAAGGCTTTGGCAATCTTCCCAAGGGTTACAGGTCTAACACTCTTACCAGTGACAACATTTATGTATGTTCCACGTGGTAATTCAGACTTAGATTGCAAATCATTGGAACTCATACAACGGTTAGCCATTGCAATTTGTAACTTCTGTTTGTTTACTATCATTCATACACCTTCTTTCTTTATCATAATTTGCATAGTTAAAATCATTCTTTAGCCTGCCATCATCAGCACCGGGCGGCTATTCCCGGTGGACACCCCTTAATGGGGGTGTTTCGGCTGTTATTTAGTTTTTTCAAAATATGTAAATGATGTAAGTGCAACTTCAGCACATATATCTTCAAATTCAAAATCAATCATGCTTTCTTTACTGCTGTGTTCGTAAATATCTTGTGCAATTTCTATAATATCGTCTGTTGTGATGTTTTCTTTATCTTCTGCCAAATCTCCAAGTAGATGTGAATATTCTTCATTGTTTCCGCAAGTGTACCAATTTCTTTTAATGCACAAATTTCTCAATTCCATAGCACCTATTTTTCTAATCTCTCTGTATCCGTATTTCATAATGATTTCTCCTTTTCGCTTGTTTTTTGTAGACGTTTCATCTATTTCTGTTGACATTCATTTTGAATGTGTTATAATCATATCATACTCGTTTTGATTGTGCAAGTGTTTTTTGATATTCATTTTGATTGTGCTATCTGAAAATACATGATACAATCAAAATTGAGGTGAAATATTATGAGTATAGGAAAAAATATTCAGTTCTATAGAATCAAAATCGGATATACCCAAAAAGAATTATCTGAAAAATTGGGAATCGCAACCGGAACGATTCAACAATACGAACTGGACAAAAGAGAACCCAAGTTTGAAATGATTCAAAGGATTGCGGAAAAATTAGAAACGTCACCATATAATTTATATGGGATTGATGAAGATATTACGGATTTCAATTTTTCTAAAGCCTGTGATTGGTTAGATGAAGCTGGTTATACAGTTGAACCACAAGATGAACACGATTCTGAAAGTGGTGTATATCAAATCTGTTCCTTTGATGAAGGTACGATTTGCCGCCTTGACGCACAAGATATAATTGCTTTGGTGGAAGATTGTAGAAAACAAGCTGAAGCCGATACAGACGAACAAACAGTAAAATACATTAAATTAGCAATCAAGAATCAGAAATAACCGCAATAAAAAACCTGTCCCGGCGGCAACCGAAACAGGATTTTTATAGATGTAACCCATAAACCTAATAAAAGGCTATGCGATACCCTAAGACAATTACAGTATAGCATACCCTTTTATTAAATGCACCATTTTTTGAAAGGATGTGTTATTTTTATGAAAGGTGGAACTAGAAAACGTGGCAAAACATGGTCATATTATTTTGACCTAGGAAAAGTGGACGGTAAGCGGCAAAAGAAAGAGAAGGGCGGCTTTGCTACCAAAAAGGAAGCGGAAGCGGCACTTACTGAAGCACTCAACGAATACAACAACGCCGGATTGGTATTTACCCCATCGGAAGTAACTTTATCAGATTACCTTGATTACTGGATGGAAAATTATTGTTATGTGAATTGCAAATCAAATACCATACGCTCATACAGTCAAATTATTGCAAATCACATTAAGCCGGAATTGGGAAAATACCGTTTGAAATCCATAACCGCCGCCGTTGTTCAAAAATGGTTGAACGATTTAAAGGCTGAAGGATATTCCAAAGGTTCTATTGCTTTGTACCGTGATACCTTATCATGTGCTTTAACTTATGCCGTGAATCCTTTGCAATATATCCAGTTCAACCCATGTATTCAAGTGAAACTTCCCAAATTTGAGACACCAAAGAAAGAAACTCGTTATGTTTTATCGGTTTCAGACTTCCAGAAGATTACAGAACACTTTGATGTTAGCACACCGCATTATATACCGCTTATGATTGGCTTTTATACCGGAATGAGGATTAATGAAGTATTTGCTTTAACATGGGATGATATAGATTTTAACAACCGGACTATATCGGTAAACAAAACCTTGATTAGAGAACAAGCCCCGGCAAAGAATGATTCACCGTGGTTCTTCAATTCTCCAAAAACAATATCATCTAACCGGGTTATAAAATTTGGTGATACCCTCTATAGGGTACTGAAAGAAGCAAAGAAGCAAAAGAACATTCACCGCATGAAGGGCGGTCAAGATTTCATTGAAAACTATATTGAGGAAACCATAAATAAAAACGGTGATGTGGTTAATCACCTTATTCCACATAAGCGTTCAGAAGGTTGTTCTTTTCCTTTGGCTGATATGGTGTGCATTAGAGACACCGGGAAATTCTTCCCGGCTGATACAATGACACATGATTGTACAAGGTACACCAAACAAGAAGGTATCAAATTCAATTTTCATTCCTTGCGGCATACACACGCCACCATGTTAATTGAAAACGGTGCAACGCTGAAAGCCGTACAGGAAAGATTAGGTCATGCCAATGTAACTATTACAATGAGCATATACACCCACAACACCGAAAGCCAAATTGAAGAAACTGTTGGTATCTTTGAAAACCTCACACAAAAAACTTCATAATAGCAAGAATAGGGCTGAAAACGTATATTGTTCAACGTGTTCAGCCCTCTTTTATTGTTCAACCGCCTTTTCGTGTTCAATGGTGGCAAATCGGTGGCAACCGGATAATTTCAGACAGGAAAACACCGTCAAAGTATTGATTTTACGGCATTCTTGAATTTTTGCATTGATAAGTTAAACTTATAAAAATAAATTCAGTATTGTGCTTATTATAAATTGTGAGGATATTCTTATGAGAAAATGTGTTTTCTTTGATGCAGACGGAACAATCTTAGATATCGAAAAAGGAGTCCCATCCGACATAAAGCCGGCCATCCGAAAGCTGACCCAAAACGGCCATCTTGCTTTTTTATGCACCGGAAGAAGCCGGGCTTTCATCCCGAAAGAGGTGGAAGAATTGGGATTTTCGGGTATGATAACCAATCTCGGAGCCTATATGGAATATGAGGGAAACTGTATTTTCCACAGGGAACTTTCCGCTTCTGATGCCAGATTTTCCGTGGACACGCTCCGTAAATGCGGGTTCGTTCCTGTTCTGGAGGGTGCAGATTATATGTACTATGATCAGGACGAATATACGACTGATGTAGATTGGTATGCTGACCTGATTACAAAGGAACTTGGTTCCAGACTTCTTCCGATCAGTGGGAACGAGGACCGGCTCCATTTCAGTAAAATCAGTGCGAAAAAAACTCCCGGCTGTCAGGTGGAGAAAGCCTGCCGGGAGTTGGAACCAATCTTTGATTATATCTGCCATGAAGGCGATTTTGTAGGAAAAACGATTGAATTCATCACAAAAGGTTGTTCAAAAGGTCTGGCTATCGCCGTCATCTGCGGTGTACTGGGAATTGATAAGGCCGATACTTACGCTTTCGGAGACAGCAATAATGATCTGTCGATGTTCGAAGTCGTCCACACCAAGGTTGCTATGGGCAATGCCTCCCGGGAACTGGCCGAAGCGGCTGACTATGTCACGGATACTATGGAACATGGAGGGATTCCGAAGGCTTTAAGGCAGCTCGGACTCATTGGAGTATAGGGGGATGGGGACATTTTCGTATTTTCTGCTTTTATTCAAGATTGTATTAGTTAAATCCCCTCGCCCAAATCTATATACTCCAGAAAATCAAAATCCGCATAGTGCTGGTGCCGCACCCTGTCAGCGCATGTTATTCCCACCATTGTCCCTGTAAATTCGCCGTATTTACAGTATTCATCAGAAAATTTCGTCGTATCAAATTTTCGGCCGATCTTCTGATAATTTTCTCCGTCACAGCTCCACTCAAACCAGGATTCCCTGCCCTGGATGTAGAGTCTCATGTATACGGGAACATCCTCCACCGGGATTCTCGTATTCAGGAACTCGGTCTTCTCCCCGTTTTCCAGATGAATGATGGAAAGCGCGCTCTGCCCCAGTGTCTCGCTATAATATTTTCTGAGATTGATGTAGTTCATGTTGTCATAATATAGGATCAGCCCGGCACTGTGCTGGTGGACTTCCGGGACGAACTCCATTTTTGTCGTGATTCTTGCATGCACGCTTGTGAGTTTTCTCGCGAGAATACTGACCTTATTCAGAGACGTTCTGGACTCCTGTCCCCGGAGTCTTACATATCCCGGCCTTACTTTTACATCTGCAAATGACTGAGGCATGATCCTCGGTGCATAATACCAGATACCGAGTTCCTCTGAATCAAAATCATCGAAATCCGGGATTTGCGGCACCGGATATTCGGGAAGGCTGCTTTCCGGCACTTCCAGCTTCGCCAGATTGCTGCCGTCCGCCATACAAAGCCAGTCATCCTCTGTCCACATCATCTTCTGGATCGCGGTTTCCCGCCCCAGAGTACAGCGCAGCTCCGGTACAAATGGCCGGGACGTGAGATGGACAAGATACACCTCGCCATCTGGCGTTTCCACATAACTTCCATGACCTGATTTCTGCAGGACAGATTCCGGATTATAATACTTCGGTTTCAGATGATCCGGGTCATGCCTTTCATAGGATTCCCCGGGAACCGATGTCACGATCGGATTTTTCGGATCTTTTTCATATGGTCCCCAGACCTGTTTGGCCCTACCCGTTGTGACACAATGATTGTATCCCGTTCCTCCTTCAGCACACATGATGTAATAATATCTGCCTCGTTTTGTCAGGTGTGGTGCCTCAATGCACCCCCTGTCCGTTCCGCCGCTCCAGATTCTCTTCGGATAGCCGAGGATGCTCTTCTGTTTAGGAGAATATTCCACCATACAGATTGCCCCCGGTTTCTCATAGCCTTCGCGCGTTTCCCACTCCAGTGACACGACCCATTTCCTGCCGTCATCATCGTGGAACATGGACGCATCGAATCCTGACGAATGCAGATAAACAGGTTCACTCCACGGCCCCTTGATATCCTTTGCCGTCACCACAAAATTGTCTACATCAAAATACCTTGCATTCATAGAATTCATCACACCATACACAACATAGAACAGATCTTCCTGCTCACAGTATGTCAGGCACGGCGCCCAGATTCCTTTCGCTGATGGAAGTTTCTTCAGGTCAACCTGCACATCATCTGTCAAAACGTGTGTGTAGAGCTCCCAGTTCTTCAAATCGCGGGAATGGTAAACCGGGATTCCCGGAAACCATTCAAATGTAGAAACCGCCAGATAATAGTCTTCCCCTTTCCTGCAAATACACGGGTCCGGGTTAAATCCCGGCAAGATTGGGTTCTGTATCATAATTCGCCCTCCTTTTCATCCTGAAACCAGCCATGTGCAGCGCACTTTCCAAAATCCCACGCATCCCAGCCGATCCATCCTGTTTCATTGACTGTATCCAGAAGCAGCTTATAATTCCAGTAAAAATAACCGCTGCCTTTTCTCCATGCCTGAAGCTGTGCCTCTGCCACTGCCCGGTAAATCTCTTTCTTTTCTTCCTCACTATAGGTCTCTTCTCCTGCCCCTTCGATACCGTTTAAAACAGACTGGCCGCCCTTTGTATCACATCCGCATGCCTGTGAGTTAAAGAGACACCATTCTCCGCATATAACCGGAAAATACTGCTGCATCTCATCCACTGCCTTTTCATAATGTTCTTTGATATATTCCACATAGGCATCTTTATTCTGAGGACATCCATCACTCTCTGCCATCATCAGATACTGGTGTGTATCCAGCACGACATTTTTGAACTCTTCTTCCCTCATGAAGTCTTTCCATGCATAAATATCAAAGCCGTCATGAAATACAATCACCTTATCCTCCGGCAGATATCGACGCATTCTGCGGTAGGCCTCTATATAAAATTTTTTCAGGAACTCAAACGATACCGGCGCACTGCCTGCTGCCATTTCTGCATCTACGGCAGGATAACGCTCTTCAACCTGAAACGTGTCCCATACCGCTGCGGTCAGCGGCTCGTTCACAATCTCGATTCCCCAGAGGCTTTCCCTGTCAGCATACCGCTCAGACAATCTTTCCAGAAGGTTCAGGGTAAACTCCACACTTTCTTCCTGCTGTGCCCATTTACACACCCCGGAAAGGCCGCCGTTGTCAAAACCATTCTGGCTGCCGGGCACTGTATGCAGGTCAATCAGCACTTTCAACCCGTACTTATCCGCCCAGCCAAATGCCTTATCCAGTTCCTCAATGCAGCCGATAAACGGTTTGCAGTCACCAAAGATAAAGTAAGGGACCGGAATACGCACTGCATTCATTCCGTAAGACTTGATAATGGCAAAATCCCGTTCCGTAATATATTCACTGCGGTGTACCCTGATCCGGGCCTCATAGACTTCTTTTGTGAGCTGCCTGGGAAGGTAATATTCATCTTCTGCCGTCGTCCCTTCGAACAAAGCCGGATTCATCCACTTTTCCAGTACAAGCCAGTTTCCTAAATTCACACCTTTTATATACATCACATTCAACCTCGTCTTTCTATGTTAAGCTTCCGCCCGTTTCTTCAGATCCTCGATAATCCCGTCAAATTCCTGATCCAGTTTATAGCCTTTCAGTAAAATGATGATGACCACATAGATCACAATCGGGATAATTGCAAACGCCAGTTTTACTGAGAAAACCGCCCCTGCCGACTGTACCGCAGCCGAATCCACATAACCGCCCATCGAGATAATACCTCCCAGAATTGCAGAACCAAGCCCGTTGCCGATCTTATATCCGAAGCTGCAGGCACTGTTTACAAGGCCCTCTGTACGATTGCCTGTCTTCCACTCGCCGTAATCAATCGTATCGGAAACCATCGCCCACATTGTCGCACCCATGCACGCCGAAGCAACACCGCGCAGTACGCTGCATGCAATAATCAGTACATAATTATCCGTCAAAAGCATCAGGCCAAAACCTATGATGTTCAATACACATCCCGCTATCATAACATTTCTTTTGCCCATCTTCTTTACAAAGAAAGCCACGATAAACATTGTCACGATCTGCGCGATATAGACTGCATTCCCGATTGGCGCAACAAGGTTCTTATCTCCAAGCACCGTCTTTGCAAAATAAACTGTTGCCCCGCCATACAGCGCCATAGACACAAAGATCAGAGCAAGCATGACCGTTACAATAATCCAGTATTTATTTTTCAGGAGGGAAACAAACCCTTCCTTGACTGGAACTGTTTTTTCTTCCCCGTCTTTTACCGCCGGCTTTACACGTTCTTTGCATCCCGCGAAATTAATCAGGAACAGGATAACCGCAATCAGCCCGAACACCCCGAATGTTTTGCTCCAAGCCGCTGCATTGTCCCCGAAAAATTCTACAAATCTTAATGTAAATGTATTGATGAAAAGTGACCCTGCTGTTGCAAGCAGATTACGGAATATACTTAGCACGCTTCTTTCATATGGGTCCTGCGTCATCAGTGCGTTTAAAGAAGAATATGGCACATTGATGGCTGTATAGATCACCGTAGAAACCAGGTTATATGTAATGAACACGTACACCAGCTTCGCATTGGAAGCCCAGCTTGCAGGAACCGAAAACAGAAGGATTCCTGCAAGTGCAAACGGAATACACATCCTTAAAATCCACGGTCTCGCCTTACCAAATCTGGAATGAGTCCGGTCAACAATATTTCCCATAATCAGATCACTGACTCCGTCAAAAACACGTGAAACCAACATGATGATACCGACAGCCCCTGCATTCACACCCGCATAATCTGTATAATACAGAAGCAGAAACCCTGTCATTGCCGTGTAAATAATGTTACATCCCGCGTCTCCGCATCCAAACGCGAAACGCTCAAAAATGGGTAATCCTTTTCTCTTTTTCTGTTCCATCAGAACAATCCTCCTTAATTCCTCTCATCTGTTAATCAGGCAGGTAATTAAGCTTCAGGGCCCCGTAAGCTTTCATTTCCTTTTATGGTTATATTTTAGCAATTCCGGCGGCCGGATATAAGGATGTAAACAAACGAAAAAATAGGTCGATACAAACTTTTTTGTATCGACCCATATTTTTACTTTACTACACCATGCTACTGTGTTCTTGCCTCCCGCGGAGTACATCCGTATACTTCGCGGAACATCCTGCGGAAAACCTTATCATTATAAAATCCATGCTTTATCTGGATATCTTTGACCGGCATGTTTGTGTTCAGAAGATCCACATAAATCTTCTCCAGTCTTACCATATTCAGGTATTCGAGAAAAGTCATCCCCATGTTTGCCTTAAAAAATCTGGAGAAATAAATCTCATTGAGTCCCACTTTTCCCGCTATCTCCGCAATCGAAATCTGCTCCGTATAATGACTCTCCACATACTCCATAATCTCCTGGATACGTTCCAGATTCTTTTGGTTTTTCTGCTGTTCCTTTCGGTCTACTTTGTAAGAGAACGAGTGGATCAGAATATAAATCACCTCAAAGATCAGGCTGTAGCACCGAAAAACGTACCCTTCCGCCTGAAACTGATAATTAATCCATAAATCCTGAAGTGTACTGCGGATATTAGCCAGTTTAGTCTGCACCCTTGGATCTTTTGACTCCAGATCCACGGCAAACGAAAAATCCCTGATATCCGGCATAAACTTCTCCAGAAACGATGTCGGAATCTGAAGCAGAATCGCCGTATTCCCGTTCATGCAGCGTGTCGAGTGAATACTCATCGGGTTGATCACGACAAAATCATTCTCTCTTAACTTCATTGACCTGTTATTCACCTGAATCTCCAGATCCCCGTGGATCAGATAAACAATCTCAATCCAGTCGTGGAAATGCTTATTAATTACTGTCTGCCCGGGATCAATGAAGAAATCCAGATGCAGGTCAAGCATTTCATTTTTATCAATAAACTCGTGACGGTATTCTTCCATAATGCATCCTCTTCATATAAACAAAAGTGTTTACATAAACCATAGCATAATGAAGGCGATTTATCAATTAATAGCTGTCTACAGCACTTTCCCCACAGCCTCTTTCCAGCCGGTGATCTTTTTTTCTCTTCTTCTTGCCGTCATCTTCGGTGTATATCTTTCCCTCTTCATCTGTTCGAACACATCCGGGGCGAATACCCCCAGCGCGATTCCCGCCGCATAGGCAGCGCCGATCCCGGACAGTTCTTCAGCATCCGGCACAAGTACTTCGGCATCCAGGACATCGCTTTGGAACTGCATTAGATACTGGTTTTTTGTAGGTCCGCCGTCGACTCTGAGCTGTACTGCATCCAGCCCGGCATCCTGGCTCATGGCCTGAACAATATCCATGATCTGATATGCGATACATTCGGTACATGCCCGGACGATTTCGGCCCGTCTGGTCGTTCTTGTGATCCCGCTCAGCATCCCCTTTGCACAGCTGTTCCAATAGGGCGCCCCGAGTCCGGTAAACGCCGGAATGAAATAGAGTTCATCGTCTGGTTCTGCTTCCCTGCAGAGGCCTTCTGTCTCTCCCGGTGAGCTGATTAACTGGACTTCATCCTTCAGCCAGCTGATGACCGCCCCGGTATAGTTGATATTTCCCTCCAGCACATAATTCACTTTCCCATTTATCTTCCATGCCAGAGAGGTAACCACACCATGTGTGCTCATGACAGGCTTTTCACCTGTGTTCATCATGATAGAAGAACCCGTGCCATAGGTCGTTTTCATCATCCCCGGTTCCAGACACCCCTGCCCGAACAGGGCTCCGTGGGAATCTCCCAGAACCCCGCTGATGGGGACTTCATGAGGCAGCACACCTCCGAAATCTGTCATCCCGAAACAGCTGTCGGAATCACATACCTCAGCCAGACTGTCCGACGAAATACCGAAGATGGAGCAGATTTCTTCATCCCATTTCAATGTATGGATGTTGAACAGCTGGGTTCTGGATGCATTAGAATAATCCGTTTTATAAGCCTTCCCGTTCGTCAGTTTATATACAAGCCACGTGTCAACGGTCCCGAAACAAAGTCTCCCGTCTGCTGCTTTTTCTTTCGCTCCTACTGTATTTTCCAACAGCCATGCAAACTTGGATGCCGGGAAATACGGGGAAAGTTTCAGCCCCGTGCTTCTGCATATCAGCTCTCCATGCCCTTCCTTCTCCACTTTTTCGCAGACACCCTGGGCGCGGGCGCACTGCCATACAATGGCATCTGCCGCCGGTTTCCCGGTTATAGAATCCCAGATCAGAGAGGTTTCCCTCTGATTACTGATTCCTACCCCGGCAACCTTTTCCCTGTCAATATCTGCTTTCTCCAGAAGATCCTGTACAACACGGACCGTATTATGATAAATTTCCTCCGGGTCATGGGACACCCATCCGGATTCATTTACAATCTGCCTGTGGGATAAATCAGAGCGCTCCAGAAGTTTACCCCCGCCGCTGAACAGTAAAGCTTTTGTGCCCTGTGTACTCTGGTCTATACTGATAATATATTGATCCTGCATTTTTGCCTCCTGTAATATGCCGGCAGCCGGTTACGCAATCGCTTCTTTTACTTTGGCTGCAATCCCCTGTGCATTTAATCCGTAGTAATCAAACACTTCCTTTGAAGTCCCTGTAATAACCGGGGCATCTGGAAGAGACATATTCAATACCTTTTTCGGGCACTCCCTTGAGACTACCTGTGCAACCATTGAGCCAAGACCTCCGAAGGGTGCATGTTCTTCCACCGTAACCACGCCCTTTGCGCCAGATGCCGCCTTAATTACCGCTGCTTCATCCAGTGGTTTCACACAGTACATATCAATCACGGACACATGGATGCCCTCCTTCGCAAGAAGCTCTGCCGCATCTTTTGCAGGACCAACCATTTCCCCGCATGCGATAACCGCTGCGTCTTCGCCCTCTGTCACGAATGTAGCCTTATCCATTTCAAACGGCACGTTATTTTCCTCATATACCGCATCTACTGCATTTCTTCCGACACGGATATACGCCGGTTTCTCATCCTCCAGGAGTGCTTCTGTCAGTGCCTTTGTCTGGAGGTAATCGCTCGGGATATAGACACGCATATTGGGGATTGCGCTCATAGCCGCGATATCCTGTGCAGAATGATGGCTCATTCCGAGAGCTCCGTAGCTGACACCGCCGCTGATGCCTATCAGCTTCACATTCGTATTGGAGTATGCGGCATCCACCTTGCACTGTTCATAACTTCTCGTAGACAAAAAACATGCCGGAGAAACTGCATAAGCTTTCTTACCGCATTTTGCAAGACCTGCCGCAATACTGACCAGGTTCTGTTCGGCAATCCCGGTTTCCACGAACTGCTCCGGATACTGGTCTGCAAACGAAGTAAAAGAACCACTCCCTCTGGAATCGCTGCACAGGGCCACAATACTCTTATCCTGAACCGCATGTTCCATCAATACTTCACAAATCATCTGTTTATTTGCTATTTTTCCCATTATTCTGCTGCCTCCTTTGCCTGTTCTAAGTCTTTCATTATCTGTGTATATTCTTCGTCCGTGGGTACTTTATGGTGCCAGGCCGCTTTATTTTCCATGATTGGGGAACCTTTTCCCTTTACCGTGTTAGCAATCAGGACAGTCGGTTTTCCTTTCACTGTCTTTGCTTCTTCAAAAGCCGCTTTCAGTTCATCGATATTATTGCCGTCGGCCACATCGATTACGTGCCAGCCAAAGCTTCTGAAACGTTCATGCAGATCATCATGCGCCATTACCTCTTCCGTACCACCTGAAATCTGCAGACGGTTCCTGTCAACCACCGCGCAGAGATTATCCAGCTTATAATGACTTGCCGCCATTGCGCCTTCCCACACAGAACCCTCCGCCAGTTCCCCGTCGCCCATAACGGTATAGACCCTGTAAGACCTGTCATCCATTTTTCCTGCCTTTGCCATCCCTACACAGACCGGAAGTCCATGTCCGAGGGAGCCGGAATTCATTTCGATTCCAGGCAGTTTATTGTTTGGGTGTCCGATGAATTTTGATCCAAACTTACTAAATTCTTTGTGCAGCTGCTCCTTCGGGAAAAAACCTTTTTCTGCCAGAACGGAGTAATAAGCCTCTACAGAATGTCCCTTGCTCATGACAAATAAATCCCTGTCCGGTGAATCCATGTTTTCCGGGCCAATATGCATCTGGTCAAAATACAGCTCTGTCAAAATTTCCATCACACTCATGTCCCCGCCGATATGTCCTGCCTTTCCCGCACGGATCAAATCTACGGTGTCTTCTCTCAGCTTATATGCCAATGCTTTTAAATTCATTCTAATTTCACCTTTCCTTCTATTATTTATGCGTTGTTCCAAACTTGGCAGCAGAATCATTCTCCGCGGAGATATGCCCTTACTTCTTCCTCAATCGGATCATACAAATCCGGTTTTACACCTATATATTTACAAGCCTCATAGAGCACCGGCACAACATCTCTGTGGATTCCTACACAGTGGTGAATGTATGGCCCCTCCACAATCTTCGCCTCCAGACGCTTGATATTCTCCACTTCAACCCAGAGATAAGTTCCCATCCCTTTCGGGCCGTCCACGCCCTTTGCTCTTCCGAGGAGCAGGGAGTATTCCCCGTTGTCCCCGTCAAACCGGCAGAGTGTTACATCACCGTGTTTTGCCTCTGCCGTCAGACTTCCCGGATGATCAAATGCGAGCGGATAGGTAAGCTTTGGCTTTTCTTTTGCAACAGAAACCGGCCACGGTCCGCAGTGCTGGAGCAGTTCCCCGTTGGCAATATCCGGGTGTCTGATTGTCCAGTCCGCAAAGAACCCCCTCGCCTCATCCATGCCTGCCGCTTCAACCATCAATGCAGTAACCGCACCGTGGATATCCGTTTCACAGACAACCGGGATTCCTTCTTCATTTAAAATCGCATTGGCTGCGCACGGCATTACCCCGAGTTCCGTCTGCAGGGCATTCCAGCACTGGATTGCCGCAGCCTGGCAGCCATATTTTGTTACAAGGTGCTTCATGGCAACAGCGAGCGCCGCAACATTTTCTGTCTGGAGCTCCTGAATCTGCACGTCCATCGTCTCGTGGATGTATGCAGTCATCGCTTCCAGTTCACTCTTCTCTGCCTTTACCGCCCTGACTTCTTCTACCAGCTCTGTCATCGGTACCGGCGCCAGCTGGACATTGAATTTCTCCAGAAGCTCTCCTTCGTTGCACATCGTTGTCCAGAAATCAAACGGTCTTGTAGAAATCTGGAGAATCCGGATATTACGGAACGTTTTTACTACATTGCAGACCGCCAGAAAGTCTCTTAAGCCCCGCTCGAATACCGGGTCATTCAGACGGCAGTTTGTAAGATATGTAAACGGGATCTGGAATCTCCTGAGTACTTTTCCCGTTGCAAACAAACCGCACTGCGTATCCCTGAGTCTTGTTCCGTCCGGTTCCGGGCGCTCATCCAGCGGTCCCCAGAGGAGAACCGGGACATTCAGTTTCTTCGCCAGCCTTGCACAGACATACTCCGTACCGAAATTACAATGAGGCAGCATCAGGCCATCAACACCCTCTGCAATAAATTTGGCTGCTATTTTCTCGACATCATGATCGTCATACAAAAGCCCTTCTTCATTGATATCTGTAATATCTATGAAATCAATTCCCAGCTCTTCCAGACGTTTTGCTGTCAGCCCCCGGAACTTAACCGCATCCGGTGCACTGAAGATGCTCCTTCTTGTCGGTGCAAAGCCTAACTTAATTTTCTTCATTTTACTTCCTCCTTAACAACGTCCTGTTCCATGAACAGGTGAGTGGCTTTTCTTTGTTACTTGCAGTATATAATTCGCAAAGCTTAATTTCATCCAATTATTCAGCATAATTAACTTAATTATTAACTTAAGCATTGAAATAATTAAGGAAAGAGTTCATAATGAAGTTACAGCATTTGATTTGGAAAAAAGGAAGGATATTCTTATGACAATTACAGCAAAAGAACTTGCCGGAAAACTGAATCTGTCCGCAGCTGCCGTCTCGATGGCACTGAACAATAAGCCGGGTGTCAGCACGGCAACCCGCAAAATGGTTATGGACGCCGCGGTTGAATATGGTTATGATTTTTCTCGTATATCAGAAAAACACAATGTCACCGGAAATATTTATTTTGTATTATATAAGAAACATGGGGCCGTCGTTGCCGATACCCCGTTCTTCTCCGAACTTTCCGACGGAATCGTACTCGGATGCAAAGAAGCGGGATATAAAGTGAAAATCAGTTATATTTACGGAGATGAAGGAGATGTGGAAGAGCAGCTGGAAGAAATCCAGTATTCCGACTGCGTCGGGATCGTACTCCTCGGGACAGAAATGGCTCCGGAGGACCTGGCTATTTTTCAAAAACTGCCGGTGCCTTTTGTACTTTTAGATACC
This sequence comes from Faecalicatena orotica, assembly GCF_003149245.1. Taxonomy (GTDB): domain Bacteria; phylum Bacillota; class Clostridia; order Lachnospirales; family Lachnospiraceae; genus Faecalicatena_A; species Faecalicatena_A orotica. The sequence continues at coordinate 286,656 of NZ_QGDL01000006.1, forward strand.
TATTTTGAAACTGTCGACTGTAATTATGTACTGATCAATAATGTACAGGGCGCTTATCTGGCTGCAAGGCATCTGATTAAAAAGACAAAGAAACAGCCGGGATATTTAAGGTCCTCTTATCCAATCGGAAATTTTGCGGAGAGAAACTCCGGATTTTTCAAGGCGGTCCGATCCTATGGCATGGCCTCTTCAAAGAGTATCGTACATATGCTCACGCCTTCCATTGACGGTGCCTATGCAGATATGAAGGAAATACTCGAAAACAAGGAAGAACTGGCCCCCTGCTATTTTGCAGACAATGACCTCATTGCCGTAGGAGCGATGAAAGCTTTTAAAGAGTATGGCTATTCGATCCCCGGCGATATTTCTATCGTAGGATTTGACAACATCCCCTTAAGCAGGATCGTGGAGCCATCTCTTACGACCATCCACGTGCCCAAGCAGTATATGGGGGAGATGGCGGCACGCCGGCTGGTCACCATCCTGAATGAAAAGGGAGCCAAGCCTGTCAAGATCGAAATTGCCACACAGCTGATAGAACGAAGTTCTGTATAATATAAAAAGGAGGATTGGATTAATCCCACAGGAAGCTGTCTCCCCGAAAACTGATCCGGGAATTGTCTCTTTCTACATCGTCGATAGTAGAAACATAAAAATCCAGATACTCTTTCCATGACTTGTGCTTTTTGCTGAACCGGCGCAAGATCCGTTCGTATATCATCTGTGTATTTTCCTGATTGGTTCCCACCAACAGGATTAGATACTGGGTGGGGCTGCATTTTGTAAAAAAGTCAACTCTTCTCAGAGAAAATTTAATGGAATCGTATAGTTCATCCGACATGGCCTCCAAACGCTCTTTATCCTCCGTTAGTCTGTCCGTTCCGTCCGTAATGGTGCAGAGCATCAGGTAGACCGACTGTCCGTTACGCTCAATCATTCGTCTCACGAGCCTGTAGTTATTCTTAAAGCCGAAAAAGGTACAGTAAAGTGCGCCTTCTTCGTAATCACCATCCAGACCGCATTTGATGTCCCCGATATTCCGGGTCTTGAGCCCCATCATGCTGCTCATCTCCCTGTATCGGCTCGTCATCCTGTCGGATGGACTGGTTCCAAGCTTTTCGAACACTCGCTTCGTTGTTTCCTCATAGATCTGCATGGCCTCCTTGTAACGGTTTAGGGCCATAAGGCAGTCAATTTGTCTCACCTGCCACTCATCCAGCGGGTATATCTTACTGGCTGCAGTACACAGGTTTAGGGCTGCCTCATATTCCTGACGCTTCATCAGATGATCGCATACTTCTTTCAGGGCACGGGTATACTGTTTCTTGTATTTTACAGATTCAACCAGAACCCACGCTCCTGAGGAACCTCCTGGAAGGAATTCCCCCCGGTAGATTTCACAGGCCTTTCGCAGGAGTTCTATCCTTGCAGGGGAGTCCTCCTGATACGCCTGTTCCATCCAGTCAGAAAATTCCTGTGTATCTGTCCGGATTTCCATTGGGGACTGCCATTGGTAAGCCCCATTTTCTATCTTAATATACTCATATTCAGGAAGCCCGGCTTTCACCAGCATCTCATTCAAACGCCGGCATACCCCCTCGAGATCGCCGGACACATCCGCCAGTTCATCCCGATCATACATATCTTCCAGCAATTTCACCCGTGAAATCCCTTTATCACCACAGAAAAGCAGTATCTGAAGCAGCTTCACGGCCCGGCTGTCTGAAGCCTGCCCGAAAGTAATCCGCCTGCCGCCGTATTCCAACGAAAATTCCCCAAACATATGTACATTCATTACCGGTAATCTATTCTCCATCATGCACCTCTCCTATCTATCTGCATGTCAATATTTCTTTGCATATTTTATAATTTTAATGCAATCAGAAGTCACTTTCCACCGGATCTGCAAAGCAGGGCGAAAAAATGACAAAACTGGTCAGTCAATTCTTTTCACCTCCATTGACATTCTTTAAAAAATCCTGTTACACTAAATCCAGCATGATATGAGGGAGGGCTTTCAGATGAAGCAATTACAAAAATTAATCATTGCATTGTTTTTATCTTTAGTTTTATGTGTCCCGTCTGTACTGGCGGTCTTTTATTATACTTGGCCAATGGAAGATGTATCTTATGACTTTTCCTTTTTTACGGAAGACGGACAGGATGGAATATCAGAAGGTGCGAAGGACTGGACCGTTTATATCCAAAACGGAGAGGATCGGAAAGAATTAACGTCCGATGGTATCGGAGGTTATACAGGACTTGATTATGGCGGACAGACGTTTTATTTTTCCCGTGAACTGACAGAAGATCTCGATAGCCCTACCCTCCAGATTGGCGTCGTCAACCGGACCATCAGTGTCTTTCTGGATGATACTCTTGTTTATACAGACTGCCCGGAGCTGGATAACCGGATTGGCTGCCTTAAGCTGCCTATGCTGGAGTATGACCGGGCGGAACCGGTAACTGTGTCACTGCCTCTGGATTATGTTGGACGCACACTTACCATTGCGCAGTCGAGCAGCTCTTTATCCGAAAAACAGGCAGATAGCAAAACCGTTTATCCCTGTGATGTTACTTTATACTGCGGATATTCTTATGAAAGCGGACTGATTGCTTCTTCCGCAAAAACCATGATTCCTGCCGTGCTCCTGTTCGCTCTGGAGTTGTTTCTGCTGGCCGCATTTGTATGGTATGCTTCTCTGGGAACCTTCCTGCCCTCACTGCCGGTCCTTACACTTACTATATTTTTCCTTATGTGCAGCGTACTGATACAGGCAGATTTTGTCATTCAATATCTGGGGGAAGTCCCCATCGACCTGTCAAGGCTGTCCTTCTATCTGGCCATAGGTGCCCTGCTTGCTTTTCTTACATTCTATGCAGGACGTCTGCGTCCATTGTTTGTCATTATAACCGCTTTTCAGTGGGCGAGTGCCATTTTCAGCGCCATTGTCCAAACCGGAAGGGTTCTGCCCTATGGAGACACTTATCTGTTCTTTGTGCTTTTCCCACAAACTTCTGGTCTGCTGGCTATGACGGTACTGCTTATTTGTTCCTTTTTCCTCTGGCACAGGGGCAATACATTTTTCCGGCGATTTTCCCATGCTGCCCTGGCGGTTATTTCCGGATACATAGTTTTTATACTAATCAGTATTCCGGTTCAGCCTGATTATATTAATAAGGTATTATCACGGCTTGCAGGAGATTTTTCCCGGCTGGAACCCATTTTTTCTTTAAAATTGGTCTGGTATCTATGCCTGATCTGCAGTATTTTTGCCATGATTACAGAAATTCTGGAGAAGGAAACGGTCCGAAGGTCAGAAACGGCTATTCTTTCCGCCAGAAATGAACTCGCGCTGGAAAGCTATGAAAACCTGCGCCGCCAGTCTGAAGAAATGATGATGCTCCGGCATGATATGTCCAGACACTATGAAATGCTCCGCTCAATGGCAGAGGAAACGCCGGAAAGAATAAACGATTATCTGGATGAATTGGTTGAACAGGTACAGAATGTGCGTCCCGTAGTGGCGAGCGGAAACCCCGTGCTGGATATTATCATTAACGGAAAACTCAGTACCGCTGCCGGCAAAGACATTTCCGTAGAAATTGTACGTTCCGATGCACCGGAAAAACTTCCCCTTACAGATACGGAACTATGCTGCCTTATGATGAACATCCTTGACAATGCCATCAGCGCCGCATCAGTACCGGGTATTACAAATCCATATATCAAGCTGGATTTCCACAGGAAAGATCAGCATTTTGTATTTTCCTGCGAAAACTCTCTGTGTGCAAAAACAGCAGATTATAAAAAAATACCCATGCACGCACATGGGTATGGATTGAAAATTATACAACAGATTATGGAACGCTGGGGTGAAATGGTGTCCGTGGAACAGGATGAAAATCACTATAAAGTTTCTATAGTCATCCCTCTGGCCTAATACACTTAATGCTCCATGTATTGAAAAAAAATCTCCCGCACTTTTTTTATGCGGTGTTTGCTGACAGGTATGCATCTTCCATCCATAAGCTCCAGATGGGAGGTGCAAAGTATCCTGACATAGCGGCAGTTCACCAGAAAACTCTGATGGCACCGGATGAATTTATGGCCGGTAAGCATCATTTCCAGTTTTTCCATAGTAAGAGGCGTATCCCATTCCTCTTTTTCCTGTGTAATCCGGGTCTTCCTGCCTTTAATCTCAATGTAATATATCTCCTTGGGCGCAACTTTCCTCACTCCGCCATTGAAAGGAACAAGCATTTCTTCATTATCTCTCCCCTGTTCATAGCAAAATGACACCGCTTCCCTGAGACGTTCTTTATCGACAGGCTTTGCCAGATAACGGGCAGCAGCCACTTCATATCCACGCAGGGCCATCTCCCGGTTACTGGAAATAAACACAATGGGAATCTTGCGTTTATCCTCCCTGAGATAACGGGCAAGTTCCATGCCGTCCTGTCCGGGCATCATAACATCAAGCAGAAGCATGTGGTACTGCTTCCCCTCCTGCATTGTTTTTAAAAGTTCTTCCGCATTTCCAAAACAGGATATTTGCGCATTTATCTGATCTAAATCACAGACCTCTTTTGTCATATCTGCAATAGTATCTCTGTCCGGCAGTTCATCATCACAAACAGCTATATTAAAGATTGGTTCTTCCATCTGCATACCTCGTATCGACTTTTGTTTCTTCATTATAGCATTTCTTGTCCGCTCTTTCCAACCAGAGATTTGGTACATTTTTATCTCCGGACCGCTAAAACTGCAATCCCTTCTTTCCCGGGCAGTTGAAGCTGTGTGGTCCCGCTTGCTTCTTCAATTAGTGTCTCCCTCGTCATATCCCAGACGTCGATCACCTCGATCCGGTACTTCTTATCCTTTGGCAGGTGGATGGAAGAGACCCTCGCGCACTGTCTCGCATAATACTTGAGGAATACTTCCTCCCCGCAGCACCCGCTGTACTGCGCATTTTTCATCTGAATAATCTCTCTGTTTTCTCCATCCAGAGATCCCATCAGTTTGAAAAATGGATTATCCTCCATGCTGCCGGTCTTTTTTTCTGTAGCATTTTCAAAGTCCTCCCAGACCGGCTCATCCCACGGAGTCACGTAAGCAGGAAGGCCATACATCAGATCTTTTAAGAATGCAATCCTCTTTGGACTTTCTCCTTTCAGCTTTCCGCCTTTCGCCCACCATAAAACATCCTGATCGTCTATAAAGGTCTCGCCGTGGGTTACATATGCTCCTTTCGCACAGGCACACCAGAAGCGGTTCACCATCTCAAAGCCGGAAATATTGCCCCATTCATGCTGTAAATCACCTTCGTAGCAGCACTCATCAAAAACGACAGGTTTCCGGAAGCGCTTCTGCCATTCGTCAGCCTTATACATCGCAATTGTCTGTACACAGCAGTGTGTCACTGCCGGTCTGGAAAAGTCATAAAGCTTCATACAGTTATGGTTGCTTAACAGATGGTGGTAAGGGTCCTCTTCGGTGATGATACGTTCTATCTCATACCAGTCCTCTATCGTATGGTTGAACATAATATCATACTCGTTAGCCATACTCCACCATATGTACGGGTAAGCCGCAAGCCTGCGCATGACGTAATCAAGATATACCCTGCATTCTTCCATATTCAGGAAGGCAAAGCCCCACCGGTCATATGCGTGAAAAAGAATCAGGTCTGTCTCAATCCCCATCTCTCCCATTCTCGTAACAATTTCCTCAAAATGTTTCCAGTAGGCAAGACACGGGTGGTGTACATCCCAATTCCCCTCTGCGTCTTTCTCAAACGGATAAAATTCGGGATCGTTGTGGTTGTAGTCATAATGCTTCGGAAAAATACAATGCCTTACTTTGTTAAACGGAGCCTTTTCCAGTGACTCCAGCGTCTGTGTAATGATATCTTCCGTCTGGTGTGCCAGTGCATAAATGGTGGTGCCAAAAGGAAGGTACTTCGTTCCGTCTTCATACTCAAAATGAGTCCCCACTGCCTGGACCATACCGTGGCTTTTGTCCGATGCCGTACATTCCGCTGTACCTTCCGCCTGTACAACACCCTCCACTTTCCAACTGTAAGTTCCTGTCTGCTGTGGCAGGAAACGCACTTTATAAATCCCGTCACCATCATAGAACCCTTTTACCGTTTTTTCATCATCACCGCACCGAAAAACAGCGGCAACATCTGCCTCCGCCCGGGACCCTTCTGGTGCAGGCCCGCTGAACTTAAGTTCAAACATTTCATAACACTTCATACACATTTCCTCCGTCTTTTGCTATAAATATAAGCTCTATTAAGTAGTATAATGTCTTTTTCACTTAACCTCAATTTATAGTTAAGTGCTTTTCACTGAATTTGTACTTAATCGCATCTTTCCTTCATTTATTTACAGATCAAAAAGTTTCGCTTATAATTAGAATGTATCCGATACAGGAAAGAGGAGGGCCGCCATGAATCACAGCTCATACACCAAACAGCGTATTTTCAATGCTTTTAATGAATTGCTGGATCACACACCGTTCGAAAAAATCACGGTAGAAATGATTATCCGGCAGAGCGGTGTGTCCAAATCCACGTTCTACCGGCATTTTCATGATAAGTATGATGTATTGAACTTCAATTCAATGGCTCTTGCCGAGCGCCTGATCGGACAGAGGGTCTGTCATAGCTGGAAAGAGTTCCTGTTTCACATGTTCAGGGGGATTTCGGAAGATTCCCGCTATTACCGCCGGGCCTTCCGCTCATCGGGCCAGAATGCACACTCCGGGTTCTTATATTCCTATTCCTTTGGAATCGTTGCAAACTGTTACCTGACTACTACAGGGAAAAGTGAGCTCTCGGTCCGCGACCGCTATTCCATCAGCCACTACTGCCACGGCTGTGTGGGGATTCTTCAGGAATGGCTTAACGATATGGATGCATTGACGCCCGGGGACATGGCTGAGATCTTTTATGAGGCAATGCCGGAATACCTGAGAGATACATGGGTTGATATAAACAACAGCCGCCCCTGGATATAAACTCCAGAGGCGGTATTTTTTTAGTGACATCTACCATGCTTCGATATTTTTTATGAAACACTCCCTCCCGGTCAGCAGTTCCAGCAACTGATTTTCTTTACAGGAGGGGCATCCTTTCGCCTCCTCAAATTCCCCAAGGCTGAAGGATTCTCCGCAGACATGGCACAGGTATCTTGCCGGAAGGATTTCGATCTTCAATTCTGTATTCTCAAACAGAGGATTTCTCTCTGCTGCCGCCGGAAAACATTTCTCCAGATACTCCGGGATCACAGAACTGATTTCCCCGATCTGCATGGTGATGGCTTTGATCTCTGTCAGCTGGTTTGCCCGTGCAACCTCCATCACTTTATCTGCAATACTAAGTACAATTCCAAGTTCATGCATGATTAATCACCCGCGTTTCACCAGTTCTTTTGCCTGTCTTGCTGCAATCTTTGCCCCTCTCTTTACAAGTGTGGGTGCCATGTGTCCGACAATCAGTTTCTCATACGGAACTTCGTGCCCGTCATATCTGCGCTCCAGATGAATCGCATCAAACCTGCACTTTGTCGTGCAGATGCCGCATCCTACGCAGATATTCTGATCTACCACGGTTGCACCGCAGCCAAGGCAGCGCTCTGTCTCTTTTTTCACCTGCTCCTCGGTAAATGTTCCTCGCAGGTCTCTCATCGTATGCTTTGCCTGTTCCGGGTCCGGGGCACATGGTCTTTCCCTCCGTGCATGGTCAAAGCTGTCCCATTCCACATTTTCTTTGTCTAATTCATGGTATTTGCCCGCCGGACGCCCGATGGTCAGACTCTGTCCCGGCTGTACGTACCGATGGATAGATTCGGCCGCTTCTTTTCCTGCCGCAATAGCATCAATGGCAAACTTTGGTCCTGTGTATGCATCACCTCCGGCAAAGATATCCGGCTCTCCTGTCTGATAAGTCCTCTCATCTGCCATTACTGTCTGATTCCTGTTCAGCCTGACCCGGGTTCCGTCCAGCATGGTCCCCCACTGGATGGACTGTCCGATGGAGACAAGAATATTCTCACATTCTATCGTAACTGTATCATGTTCATCATACTGTGGGCTGAAACGGTGGTTTTCATCAAACACGGCCGTGCAGCGCTTGAATTCTATCCCTGTCACTTTTCCATCCTCTGTCAGTATCCGCTTTGGTCCCCAGCCACAGTTTAATGAGATTCCTTCTGCCTTTGCTTCTTCCTGCTCTTCCTTCTGTGCGGGCATTTCGTCCGCACTCTCAAGACAATACAGGGCCACTTCACTGCTTCCGGCCCGGACCGCCGTACGCGCCACATCAATGGCAACATTTCCTCCGCCGACAACAACCGTCCTGCCTTCCAGTTTTGTCGTTTCATCCTGACTGACATTTCTCAGAAATGCAACGCCTGACAGCACGCCCCGGGCTTCTTCGCCTTCCACGCCCAGTTTTCTGCCGCCCTGGGCGCCGATTGCCAGATAAAACGCCTCATATCCCTGCTGCCGCAGTTCTCTAATGGTCACATCCCTGCCGACCTCAATTCCAGTCCGGAATGTAACGCCGATCTCACGCAGAACTTCGATCTCTGCATCCACCACATCCTTCTCCAGACGAAACGTGGGAATCCCCATTGTCAGCATACCGCCGGGCCGGTCATTTTTCTCGAATACGGTGACATCATATCCGCGTATCTGAAGATAATACGCACAGCTCATCCCTGCAGGGCCCCCGCCGATAACGGCGATCTTTTTCCCGTATTTTTCTCCCTGCGGATTCAGCATCTTTGGAATGAAGCGTGTCTCTGCCTTCAGTTCCTGCTCTGCAATAAACTTCTTAATCTCATCGATGGCTACCGGTTCATCCACATCTGCACGGGAACAGGCATCTTCACAGCGTCTGTTGCAGATATGTCCGCAAACCGCCGGGAACGGATTGTTTTTCTTGATCAGCTCGAGCGCCTCCATATATTTTCCCTGCGCGGCAAGTTTGATATAACCCTGTACGGCAATATGAGCCGGGCAATTGGTTTTACAGGGAGCGGTTCCATTTTCGTCAATCTCATCCCTGTTAAAACGGAACTCCGGGTTCCATCGTTTCTTGTTCAGCATCCACACATGGTCGTGGGGCGTCTCGGTTTCTTTTTCCGGGATTGGGGTCTTCGCACACAGTTTTCTTCCCAGATGGAGTGCATTCACCTGACAGTTTTCCACACACTGGCCGCAGGCTGTACACTTATCCACATCTACCTTGGAAACATAGTTAGATCTGTTGAAATCCGGTGACATATAATACTTTCCAACACGCAGGGAAAAACAGGAACAGGTGCAGCAGTTGCAGATGGCCACCGTCTTCCCCTCACCGTCCAGGTTCTGTATCTCATGCACCAGCCCGTTCTCTTCTGCACGCTTCAAGATCTCATAGGCTTCCTCTTTCGTAATTTCACGCCCTACACCGGTGCGTATAAAATAATCGGCCCCCTCGTCCAGCTGGATGCACATATCCTGCTCCAGATGGCCGCAGCCCTCGCCCATCAGCCTTCTGGAGCGCCGGCATGTACAGTCAGACACACACAGCCGCCAGGCTTTTTCTATGTAGGACGATACTTCCTCGTAATCCGCGGCATGGCTGTCCCCGTTGATTGCCTCCTCGACGGGTATGACACGCATCAGTCCTTTTCCAACTGGAACATTTGGTCCGAGCAGTTTGGTCCGTCTGCGGGTATATTCCTCGAAACACTCCGCCATCACCGGATATTTCTCTGCCTGCTCTTTGTTCGCAACCATCATCTCCATGATCCCCGGTACCCAGATCGGCAGCATGTAGTAATCCGTTCCGTCTGCATGGTGTACACGCATCACACCTGCCACGGCCAGATCCCATAAAAGCTTTTTCGTCTCCTCCAGCGGTTTTTTACAGCGTGGGGCAATCTCATCTGCGGTCATATTCTTACGCACCTTCGCCGCAAGCGCCACCTCCGCCATCTCGTCCGTCACCACCGGTTCCAGTATCCTGTATTCCGGATCATGAACCGTGATTCCCGTATACGATTTGGCTTCGACACTTATCTTCGTGGCCAGTTTCATAATCAGCGGTCTCATAACTTAACTCCTTTCGTTTTGAAATATTCCATTCCCCGGCATACCTACAGGCGGCGGTCCCTCTTCCTGCTGTCATACACTTTATCCATGATCTTCTGCATCCCGGCCGCCAGTTTCATGTCCAGATTAAAATAGTATACAATCAGGCTGAGCCCGAACAGCACTGCAAAAACAACAACTACCGTTTTCAATATTTTACAGACTCTCTTCTTCATCGTCATCTTCCTTTCCCTTTTGCCAGACCTTTCTGCCTTGCATACTCAGCCGCCCCGAGTGCCCCCATCAGCTGCGGGTCTGTCTTTAGATCTACTACTTTTAGTTTCAGAACCTGCTCAATCGCCTTCTTCAGACCGTCATTTTTTGCACAGCCCCCAGTCAGTGTCACGCTGTCTGTGGCTCCGGCTTTCTTTGCCATAATGAAGCATCGCTTTGCAACAGAACGCTGGATTCCGGCTGCAATCTCATTCATGGGTTTCCCTTCTCCCACCAGTGTAATGACCTCGCTCTCTGCAAATACGGTACACTGGGCCGTAATCGGAATCACATTTTTGGCTGTCAGGGACAGTTTCGAAAACTCCGGAAGTGACATCTCGAATGCATTTGCCATTGTCTCATAAAAACGCCCGGTACCGGCCGCACACTTATCATTCATGGCAAAATTCTTTACTGTTCCGTCTGTATCAATTGCGATTCCTTTGATGTCTTGCCCGCCGATATCGATGATAGCCCGGACTTTCGGGTCCGTCATATGCACACCCATAGCATGACAGCTGATCTCACTGATATTTTCCTGTGCAAAGGGCACTTTATTTCTCCCATATCCGGTTCCGATCAGATAGGCCAGATCCTCCGGGGAATCGAGCCCCGGCACCTGTGCGAGAGTCTCCTCCATTGCCGCGCGCGCACTTTTTTCTGAATTCATTTTACTTTTCATCGTCGTGTGGGCAGCCATATTTCCGTCTTCATCCAATATGACACACTTTGTATAGGTTGAACCAACATCACAACCGCCAAAATATTTTTTCATCACCTGTCAGCTCCTCTCTACCAGTTGTTTTCATCTTGAAACTCTTCCAGAGACTCATCCAGCGGCTCCTCTCTCAGCACCGTCCTCATATAACGGTTCACCTCGTCACGCATATCCTTGCGGCCCGCTTTTCTCGGGTCCATCAGGCCGTGTGTCACCCAGATCAGGTGCAGCCCGCGCTCTTTCGCCTGCTCCTCGAAGATTCCGTGGTAACCTGCCATTGCCTTACACCCGATATGTTCATACATAATGACCATGTCTGCATGAAATTCCTCACAAAACCGCCACAGATCATCCACACCGACTTCATATCCACCGTTGGAGCGGTTTCTCATATTCATCTTCATGTACAGGTCTGCCATGTCATACAGAGCCTGTTGTTTATCCGTGGTGCTGTACAGCTCTGTAGAGGTCAGGCTCAGCATGTCGATCAGCGGAAGGATGCCCCAGCAGTTCTGCAGCCAGATCGGAAATGCCGTATAGTACTGTGCCTGAACGCCCCACAACACCGCACGGTGACGAACCTCGGACACACAGGGAACCTTCTTCTCATATCCTTTATACGCCAGCTGCGTGATCTTTTGGTCATTCTCAAGGAAACGGGGATCACGGCCGCCTCCCACCTGATAATAGGCATCCCGGTACAGCGCCACATTATTCCCGATCACCTGCGGATGATTCGTTTTGGAAATATCCAGCCACTCACGGAACAGCTTCGTCTCCTCATTAAATGTTTCCATACACTTGAAGTAATGATCCCAGTCGAACGTTTCACCTGTCTGTTCTTCAATAAACCGGATGCAGTTTGCTACTTCTTCCGCACCATATTCCTGCACGCTCTGCTGCATATGCCGGATTGGAACGGCAAGCTGGAACGACGGAATATTGAACCTTCTTGCCTCCACACCGTTCCCCATCAGACTGCCGTCACAGGTTGTATTGCAGTTCACGGCACAAACACCAACAAGCGGGTAGTCATCATCAATCGCACAGCCCAGCTCCGCGGCCGGCATCGGACAGACATCGGAAGGCAGTCCAAACTCTTCTGCTACATCAATATAATGAAGGACACCATCCTGCGCTACCGTGGAAGGGGTGTAGACGATCGGAATCTCCCTGCAGACCATTTTCAGATTTGGAAAACCGTTCATGATCTGCGACATCATATTTTCATCGAATACGACAAGCTTTTTGCTAAACTCTTCGTCATTACCACATTTCGGGTCGGCCCTGAACAAATCACTGATCGTATCGCAGACATGTTCCACAATAAAATCAAATTCCTGATGCGCGATACGCAGCTGCGGGCCCCTCAGTCCCTCTGTATGGCGGTCCACAAAATCCGGTACAGCCAGATAGTTCCCCATCCAGCGGTAGCGGAAAAAGCCTTTTAAGTTGGCCGGTTTTGCCATAAATTTTGCCATCACCGACCAGTTTTTCAGCCAGCGCGTATAGTCATACCATGTATCCGCTGCACCTCGCCATTCACGGCGTTTCTTCGTCCGTTTTCCGTAGTAGAGGCTGCCAAGCTTTTCACTGTTGATCTTCCTGCCCATCTATCTCCCTCCTTGTATCTTCTTGATTTCCACACTCTCCACAAATGCCTGCACTCTGGTACGGAGCTGTCCCGAGCTCCCCACAACATACGGCCTGTCAATAGAAAGGACCGGATACCCATATTCCTCATGCATGATATGGCTCGCCGCCATCCTCTCATATCCCCAGTAATCACAGAACTTCATTTGTTCATAAATGATCCCGTCCGCATGATATTCTTTCGCAAGCCGGTCTGCATAATCTTTGCGCTCCTCCACCTTTTCTGTATTCATAAAACGCGGGCACTGTCCGGTCACCATATAGTGGCGGCAGATCTGGGTCAATAGGTCTTCCCCCTCGCAAATCTTGATTTCATCCCGCCCCGGAAAAGAACCGAAGCAGTGTCTGTCTGCCACGATCAAAGCACCGTTGTCTTCAATCAGTTTTATAAAATCCAGATCGTCAATCTCAGATCCTGCAAGCAAAACCCTGATCCGGTAAGTTTTCTCCTGATCCGGCTCTCTTTCGCGTACTTCCTCCAGAGTCTCTTCCAGAATCGGGAGAAGCATATCCTTCGGACAGCAGTAAGTCGCCAGACAGAATATGTAGAACTCGTAGCCCGTTATACGGGGGTATTCTTCCTTCCTGAATTCTCCCAGTTCACGGATCAGACGGCATACTTTATTATGCTGTTCCACTGCTTCAAGAAGCGCCGCATCCGAAACATCGATGCCATACACATCATGGAGCGGTTCCAGCACACGCAGCCGCATCTGCCTTACATAATGCTTCAGCGCCGTTTCATCCGACTTCATCGGTACGTCTGAATATGTAACGAAAAACTTCTCCTTCTCACAGGTCTTCAAAAGTTCCATGTTTTCTACACAGCGGTTCATGGCCGCACATGCATCCGGTGCAATGATACAGTCCAGAAAATTATAGCCGCCCTCCACCGCACGTTCCACAAGGGCCCGGCAGTACTCGCACAGTAGACTCGTCATGTAATATGTCCCGATCTCTATAGATCCGGTCCGTGGTGCCCTTAAACGCACGGAAAAACACCCGGGCAGGTTCAGCAGTACTTCCGGTATCATACTGCACACGTCCCCGACCGCAATCTGTCCCTTTTCGCACGCCTCTTTCACCAGATCATTGTTGCACTCCTGAAGCAATTGCTCCAAATCATACAGATGCTTCAAATCTTTCATAAATACGATCGCCTCCCTTTTCTGTTCATGTAAATCCCCGTTACAGTTTCAATGCCTCCAGAATCTCGTCCGCCCCTTTCATCAGCAGGGAATCTTCCGGCAGTTCGAATACACTTTTCCCCTGAATATCATTCACAATCTGGGCCTCATCATTTTTAATCTGTATGAATGGTTCATCCGGAAATGGGCTCTCCATTGGAATAACGGTCTGTGTAATCCGGTTGACCGCAACCCCCAGCTTCTCATACATCACGAGCCGGTCCGCAACCTCCTTGATCGTCTGGATAACCTGCATCCCTTTCCTGCTCTGGTCGGTTACGAGAAGCAGGTGTGTCACCTGTTCCATGACGCGCCGGTTCACCTGCTCGATCCCGGCCTCCCCATCAATCACCACATAGTCGAACTGCCCCGCCAGCATGGAAATTACATCCCTGAGATAAGAATTAATGGCACAATAACAGCCGGACGATTCGGGCCTTACGATTGCAACAAACGCAAACCCGTTTTTTTCATCCATCATATCGAGAATACGGAACTTCGCCTCCGATAGGATATCCTGTGTTTCCTTCAGTTTCTCCGATACCCCGTCCGTAATCTCCAGACGGATATCATCCAGTGTCTCCTTAACCTCTGCATCAAGGGCTGTCGCAAGCCCCACTGCCGGGTCCGCATCAATCGCAAGTACCTTTGCCTCCGGATACCGTTCTGTAAGCCTGCGCACGAGCGCTGCCGCAAGAGAGGTCTTTCCCACGCCGCCTTTACCTGTGACGGCTATTACTTTTGCATTTCCTTCCATTTTGCTCTCCTTTGCCTGTTTAATCCGCACTATTGTTCTACCGCTTCTTTTGATGCAGTGCACGCATCCCCTCCACTTCATCACAGATTACTTTCAAATCACATGTTCCGCAGTTCATCGGCATCCCCTTTAAAATATGGTTCAATGCTTCTGTCACCGCCTCCGCCTGCCCTGCCTCCTTTTGAAACGGTACAAGCGAATACAGTCCGGTCAGAAACAGAACCTGTACAGATTGTATTCCCGGATTTTGCAGGTACTTTCTGATATATACAGCTCCAAGCTTTTCAAAACTAATCCCCGCTTTCAAAGCCTCCCTGCTGACTCTTGCCTGCTCCTTGCTGCTCTTTGCCGATGTTCTGACCATATATCCCCTCGGATAGACGTGGTACCTGACATATTCCAGATCACGGATAAACCGATAAGCCGCCTCCTCACCAAGTCCCTCCCAAACCGACGGATCAGCAGTAAGAAAAACAATCCTCGCAAACGATACATCCCCCTTCAGTTCACTTAATTCCGGCCCATAAAGAAGCACTTCATTTTTCCCGGCTCCATCCAAAGCAGAAGTCACACATGTGTAATTGACAGATTCACAGTTACCCCCGCCCAGTTCAAAAGCGGCATCACGCAGCATGACCATTTCCCCCGAAGCAGTCTCCTCCCAGCACTGCTTCTCATCGTACGGATAACAGCGAGGTGTGTATGCCGATAAATATTCTCTCGTGTTTCGAATAATTTCATCGTATAATTCCATCTCATCCCCCTTACTTTTAAGCATATTTACCGAATTTACTTTCTAATTTCATGCTAACAAGGGGTAAATGCACAAAAAAGGAACGAATCCACTGATCCGTTCCTTTTTGGGACTATTTGAGGGATTCGTTCCTGTTTATATTCTGGCATCTTTCCCGTCCAATCTCTTCTCCATCACTTCATAAACAAGCACAGCATCATTCATCAAAGCCATCCGCTCATGCTTTACTGTACGATACCCCAATTTCTCATATAAACAGCATGCCGGCAGTGACGCATCGACCAGCACACTGTCATACTTTTTTCCGAGCTCTTTTTCGAGCTTCTCTATTAAAAAGGTTCCATATCCATTCCCCTGGTACTCAGGAAGTATATAAACTCTGGTGATATGGTTTTCTTCTATGCTTCCGGTCCCTATAACCTGCCCATCATGTACCAGCACCCAGACATTTCCGTCAGCAATATCCTTCATGACTTTCTCTTCACTATGGAACAGCAGGAAAAAAGTAACCACCTCTCCCGGATAATATCTAGGATATACTTCTTTCACCGTTTTAGACACTACATTTATAATCACATTAGAATCTGACAATTTTTTTATGTTCCTTATCTCCAATTTTCCACCAGCCCCGTGGCTTCTGCTCATAACGATATTCCCCTTTCTCAAAATCCCGTCTTACTTTTTCTGTCCTGTTTTCATCTGTAAGCATATTATAATATTTTTCTTTGGAATATACCATACAATTAACGTTGATATAAATAGAACAATGGAAAATTACATGGTATAATGATGTCAATGACAAAAGGAATTTTATACACTTAAAATTTATGAAAGGGCAAAATGTAATCACATGAACATAAACTACAAGTTCAAGCCAAAGAAAATAACTAACATTCTATATTACAGTTTAATTTTATTAGGAGCGCTTTTAACGATTATACGCTGGATAAGCGCCTTCAACAGCCACATAGTTGTTATCAATGAAGAAATAAATTCCCATATTTCAAATTTATCATTAAGTTTGATAGTTTATCTGGCTATCGGCTTTACATGGACTTTACAGGGAATAAAATTTAAACGGGTCGCCTTATTAGGAATAATAATTATTATAGCTAATATTATATGTGAAACCGTTATGGGATTTATGAATACACCTGATATAGTAGATGCTGTGTATGGCGTTATTGGTACGGTCATTGCGTTTTGTTTTCTATCTGTATCCCAAAAATATGGCTTAAACGACATTCAAAAAACCGGTTAAGTTTTTAGTTTTGAAAAAATAAAATCTATGGAGGATGATAATTTATGGCATTAAGATTAGTAAAGGCAAGTGCTGAATATGAAAATTTAATTGTAAATATGCTGGAAGAATGGATTGAGTATAATAATAACCATGTATCTGCCAATCATTCTCCTATGGCAATCTTCAAAAATGACTACCACGATTTTACATCCTATATTTCAAATTTAGATTATATAAAGGCTGAAGAAGGAAAAGTTCCTTCTTCCACATTTTTTTGTCTGGATGAAGAAAGAAATATTATGATTGGTGCCGTGAATATTCGCCACTATTTGAATGATTCTTTACTACAATTTGGAGGTCATATCGGTGATGGAATCCGGCCATCTGAAAGAAGAAAAGGATATGCCACAAAGATGATTGCTTTAGCATTGGAAGAATGCAAAGCACTTGGAATCCATAAGGTCCTGATGGTATGTGACAAAAATAATACCGGCTCTGCAAAGTCCATTCAAAACAATGGTGGAATTTTGGAAAATGAAATTCAAAATGAAGGGAAAACAGAACAAAGATATTGGATTAATATAGATTGATATAGTCACTCCAATGACATATTTGATATTGCAAAACATAAACTAATGGATAAAAATGTACGGTTCGTGCGTTCTCCCGCAATATTATTTCCCAAGGTTATACAAAGGTGGACATATTCATCTTTGGTTATAATCTATAAATTTTAAGTTGTAAAATTAAGTGTTTCAGTTATGAAAGGAGAGATATAAGCATGAAATATATTATTAGGATTATTCAAGTTTCTACACTTTTAGGTGGAACAGAGTTTATGCTAATGTTGCTTTTTGGAGATTTAACAGAAAGCGTAAAGCCAGTAGTATTATGGGCAGTACTTGTCAGTCTGATTATATTTGGAGTACTTGACATAATTGGAAGAAAATTAGAAAGTAAAAGAAATGAGGTGTCCAGTTCTTTATCCTAATTTTTAGCAGGAATGCTTCAAGAAATATTAGTCAGCATAGTATTTATCAAATTCCAGCTTGTAGTGGGAAAATTTGAAGTTGTAGGAAGGAGAACGATGGATCTAAAAAGCAGGATACAAAAATTAAAGGCAGAGATACCTGCTGTTTTTTTATCATTAAAGGATAATGAAACTCCACTTATAGCAAAGTTCTTCGCGGCGATAACGGTTGCTTATGCACTTTCTCCCGTTGATTTAATACCAGATTTTATTCCGGTGCTTGGGTATTTGGACGACCTTATACTGCTTCCTGCTTTTATCGCCTTAACGATACGTTTTATTCCAAAACCCGTCTGGGAGAAGAATCTTGCTCTTGCTATTGACTTGTGGAAAGATGGTAAACCCCAAAAGTGGTATTATGCAGTCCCTATCATTCTATTTTGGGTTGTCGTCATATGGTTAATTGTGAAAGCGATCTGGCTTTAGCAAATTTTCCATCCAGTATAGCTGGATGGAAAATTTGAATTTATAACTGAAATTTTTTGTATTTTGCGAAGGGAGAATATTGATTTATGTATTCAATATTAGGTGCAGTATTATTTGGAGTTATAGCAACTATGACAGTTCTTGTTGCTTGCGGTTTGCCTTTGGGCGAATTTACAATGGGTGGACAATATAAAATCTTACCTAAGAAATTTAGAGTTATGGCAGTCATTTCGTTTGCTGTCCAAATTTTTGCAATGATAATTGTTTTGCAAGCCGGAGGTTTTATTTCCTTGTGGTTGTCTTTTAAGGTTACTAAATATATTTGTTTCTTCTTTGCCGCTTACCTATCTTTGAATACTATTATGAACATGATTTCAAAAAGTAGGAAAGAAAAATATGTTATGACTCCGCTTTCACTTATAGTCGGAATATGTTTTTGGATAACGGCATTTCAAATGTAGTATGTAAAATGAGGATAATCTACAGTGCGTCAATCCCAGTTTATCCAAAAGAAATTTATGAATTTAGTGAGGTAAAAAAATCATGAAACATGAATGCAAAATAACAGTATTGGAAACAAAAGTTTTTTCGGATTATCAGAAGAAATATCTTGCTAATCCAAAATCAGGTCCTTGTCCTTGTTTTAAAGCGGGAGATACTTTTATATTAAAAAGAACACCTGAAAGAGATGACTTTTATCAATTAATGAATGGAAAGTTTTGCGGAGAAGCGTGGGATGCAATAAGCAGATATGTTTATACAGCATTACAAGGAGGTTCAATTATGCATAATTGGACAAATGACGAAAGAATGATGATCGCTTGCTGCAATGATGGGACAAGACCAGTCATATTTAAAATAGAAAGAATTGATATTCCAGAGAATGTGAAAGAACAAGAATGGTTAGATAAACAAAATTTTTCAAATACTGAAGAAAATGCTTACACTGGATAAATGACAGAATCCATTGGGAAAGAATAGACTAAGCGAAAATCGGGATTTGGGGTGGGAAATATGATACTCGAAACAGAACGATTATATCTGCGTGAGATGAATCAATTTGATTTAGAATCATTGTGTAAAATCTTACAAGATAAAGATACAATGTACGCATATGAGGGACCATTCAGTGATGAGGAAGTCCAAGAATGGCTCGATAGACAAATTTCCCGTTATCAAAAATGGAAATTTGGTTTATGGGCAGTCGTTTTAAAGGAGACCGATGAAATGATCGGGCAATGCGGGCTTACAATGCAGTCTTGGAAGGATGAGGAGGTACTTGAAATAGGTTATCTTTTCGAGAGATTATATTGGCATAAAGGGTATGCCATCGAAGCGGCAAAGGCGTGTAAAAAGTATGCGTTTGAAGTATTAAGAGCAGAAGAAGTTTGCTCTATCATCAGAGATACAAATATAGCATCTCAAAACGTAGCCATAAGAAACGGGATGACAATGGCAGGCACATGGACAAAGCATTACAAGGGTGTAGATATGCCGCATTATCGTTATGTGGTTCAGCGCTGACATCAGGCATTAAAAATGGCTGCTGAAAAGCCAGTTGCCTTTAGCCAAATGAAAGTTGCGGGCGGAAATTATTTATATAACCGGGAGGTGCTAAAACAATGTTTTTGCATAAAAAAACTGATTTTTATTCTTCAAATTTAAATGCTTACATTGCTCTGGCATCAGAAGGTGCACTGCATAATCTGCCTTTAATTTTTTGTGTTCTTGCTGAGAATTCCGATAATCACAAAGTGGCCGCCGCAAACTTTCTATGCGAATTTTTAAATAAACTTTCTTTTGATGATATTTACAGAATTGATAAGCAAATGCGACAGACAACTTCAATGGAATGGAGCATCAACTGGAAAGAGTTAAACGTGGAAAGCTTTGTTACAAAACATATGTCAGAGGATGAAAAACGTGCAGTCTTTGTTTTTGCGTCTTTTCATCCAAACGGATATATCAGAGAACAGGCTATCTACGCTTTGGGTAAATATAAGGATGCCCTCCCCTTTATTCTTCTAAGGTGTAATGATTGGGTTTGTCAAGTGCGTCAGGCGGCATTTAATGTGTTTACCCAGATATTGGCATATTCCAGTGAAGAGGAAATTGTTCATGCGCTTCCCCTTATGGAAAAATTACGTAGGAGCACACGGTACGGGTATGATACTATTCTGCCGGTTGTAGTCAATCTCTTTCGGATCAACGGCCAATTGATAAAACGAGGGTTAAACAGTACTGATTTTAGGGCAAGAAAATTTTGTATATCAATCATTAATCATCTGGATAAAATAGATAACGACTACCTGATGGATTACATTTTTCATGAAAAAGACCCCTTTCTACGAAAAACGGTTTTTCAGAAATTACTAAAAACAAATGCAGACAGCACCGAAATACTGGAGTTAAGCAAATGCTTTCTGAAGGATAAGTATCCGCCGAATCGCATCTTAGCATTACAGTACTTAATTGATAATCACTCCAATGACTTATTTGATATTGCAAAACATATGCTAATGGATAAAAATGCACAGGTTCGTGCGTTCTCCCGCAATCTTATTTCCCTGAGTGATACAAAGGTGGACATCCGCCAAATTTATTTGAATCACCTTTATGTAAATACATCAATTAGTATTTATGGACTGGGGGAAGTTGGATCTGCCGAAGACTGTGAACTTATTGAGAAGTATTTAGCAGATGACAGGGTTTCTGTTGTTCGTGCCGCAATGACGGCATTAATGCGGTTAAATACAGAAAAATATCTGGCTAATATAACAGATATGCTGGCCGCAGATAAATCTGGCATAGTCAAAACAGCAGCGATACTGCTCAAAAAGAATAGAGAGTACGATTTTGAAAAAGTATCAGAAATCCTTAATAACTCATCAAATGAGAACACAAAAATAAAATGCGCCACTCTTCTGTTTTTGAGCGGTAAATGGCAATCGCTGATTTATACTCTTATGCTCCTTGGCAGTGGCTGTGAGAAATTAGAAAATCTATGTCAAACACAAATCAGCAGATGGATATTTACATATAACCGTTCCTACGCTGTTCTCTCTAAAAATGATAAACAAACAATTATTGAATTACTACAGGAAAAGGCAAAGTACCTAAAGCCCGAAACGAAGAAACAAATTATGTTTTTGGCTAAATAATGATGTGATTTTATGGGGGAGTCCACTGATGGAACAATATTTAAAAGAAACCTCTTTGTTAAACTTTTCTGCCGAAAATATTCAGCAATTAATAAGGGACAGGCAATGGGAAAATATAGATGAGTACAATCGCATAAAGAAGATATACAATTTTGTTCGTGATGAAATCCTATTTGGTTACAATATAGATGATCATATCCCCGCGTCAAAAGTGTTGTCTGATGGGTATGGGCAATGTAATACAAAGGGAACATTATTTATGGCCCTGCTCCGCGGAGTTCATATTCCATGTCGTATGCATGGATTTACAATTGATAAGAAATTGCAAAAAGGGGCAATGACAGGCCTTGTATACAAAAACGCTCCCAAAAATATTTTACACAGCTGGGTCGAGGTATATTTGGACGGGATATGGTATGAATTAGAGGCATTTATATTAGATAAAAAATACCTTTCACAATTACAACGTATAAACTCAATATGCTCAGGTGCCTTTTGCGGGTATGGTGTTGCTGTAAAGGATTTTCATAATCCTGTAATTGATTTTGATCGAAACGATACCTATATTCAGAGCGAGGGCATTAACCATGACTTCGGAATTTATGATTGTCCGGATGAGTTACTAAAAGATCATAATCAAGAACTGTCAGTACTTAAAGGCTTCTTGTATAGAAATTTGGGAAGGCATTTAATGAATAACAATATCAGAAAAATAAGAAATGCTGAATAACAACTTGAATGTTTGTGACCGATTGTCTAAACTTGAGGAAGGGATTCAATGATTATTCAAATGAACGGTAGGAGGGATTTTATGTTTAAGATGTTTAAAAATTCTTTTGGGGTGCCCTATGAAAATGGCGGTATTTATCCGACTGTTGCAAAAGCGCAACAGGCAATTTCTAAATACTGTGAGGAAAATGGATACTCCTATTCTTTTAATGGTGATGATGAAGTTATAATAAATGAGAAAACATATGAAATATATCGAGGATACGAGAATGGGAGCCGGGGAAGTTATGGAATTAAGTGCAGAGAAAGATAATTAAATGATAATTCACAGTTTGTCCAGAAAACTTAGAAGTTGTAGAGGAGGATTCATAATGAAAAAAATTGGATTAGGCGTTGCAATACTACTTTTTGCAATTGTAATTTCTCTTTCTTCATCGGGTATGGGATTGCTTGCTATCGGAATAGGTGTCGTTGGATTAATTTTTTCAATCATTGGATTTATAGAACATCAGTAAAATAACTTACAGTTTGTGGTAAGGAAAATTTGAATATGGAGAGATAGCGTTTATAAACCCTCTTACGTTTTGACTAAGTTAAAGGATTGTATCCATAAATTAAAGGAGAGTAGTTATGGAAGTGAGAATAAATACACTATCACCAGAACTGTTTCTGGATTTATACACGTCAGTTGGATGGGAAGCGCCATGTATTGGACAAGTCGAAAAGGCTTTGAGCAATACTATTGCAACATTTACAGCTTATGATAAAAAACAGCCGATAGGAATGGTGCGGTTGATTGGAGATGGGGGTATGTCATTTTATATCAAAGATTTTGTTGTAATACCAGACTATCAGGCAATGGGAGTAGGAACGTTGCTAATAGAATGTTTAGAAAATTATATAAGAGAAAATATCAATCCTGATTGGGCTGTCAGTTTAGAATTGATCAGTACGAAAGATGCACTCTTGTTTTATAAGAAAAAGGGATTTGAAGAAAGACCTTGTGAATGGGATGGTCCGGGAATGTTCAAAATGATTAGATAAATCCCAGTTTGATTTGATGATATTAAAAAAGTTTACCCAAAAGAATGTGGGTTACGTAAAAATGGTATGGCATTTTTGAAAATTGCTACGAACCTTGTTATGTATCTTTATTATCAAGAAGAAGTATGGAGAGAGCAAATTACCATAAAAATCAATAATGGAAGGTTCTGTTATTGTAGAAATGAATTAAATAGGAGCAAAAAGCGATATGGACAATATAGAGATAATCCCATTAGAAGGTATTAAGTTTAATGATGTAACAATCCCCCTTTCAGCTTCACGCAAAGATGTCGAAAGTCTCTTGGGAGTCCCTTATGGAAGACATGAAAATTCTTTGTTCTATTTTCATAATGAGCTGAGATTTGATTTTGACAATAATGACAGGGTAACATTTATTGAGTTTTTAGCCGGAATTGACGGAAACATCCAGCCTAAAATATATGGCGTTTATGCGTTCCAAACCGAAGCAGATCAGTTATACAATATTCTCAGCGAAAAGAATCGTGGTGATATTGATGATCACGAAAACGGATATTGTTACGGGTTTTTAAATATTAGTGTTGGTGTGTTTCGCCCCTCCATTCCGGAAGATATTCAGAAAATGATAGCAAACGCTGCGGCGGACGGAGAACCGATGGAGGCAGACGAGATTGAATATGAAATGAGGACAGCAAATTATTGGGCTACTATCGGTATCGGCATTGAGAATTATTACAGATAGCTTCCCGCATACAAAAAGGCTGATAAAACTTTACATAAGAAGCACTCAACTGATATGTAGCCACGCCAATTTATGGATTCTCATTCAGAAGTTTTTTTGCAGATACGAATAGCACGGTGCCTTTTATATAGGTTTCTATCTCTGAAAAGCCTGCTTTTTCAAAATAATCATACAATTCTTTTTGGCTGTATACCTTGACATCTCCAGAATGTGAAAGGGGAAATACGATGTAGTTTGCAATCCAGCGTACCATTGGTGAAAAATATGGTTCTGCCATGTAAACTGCTCCTTTTGCCTTCAAAACTCTCATACATTCGTTTGCAAATCCCTGTGGATTTTCAAAATGATGAAATGCACAAGATACGGTTATAACATCCCTGCTTTTATCTGGAAAGTCCAATGGGAAACTTGATCCCTCTGCAAAGACACAATTAGGATACCTATCCCTTGCAATAGCAACCATGTTTTTAGATATATCAGTTCCGGCTGCAACAACTCTCGCTTTTTTGGATAGTTCATTTAATAATACCCCATTGCCACAGGCAACATCTAAAATGGCATCCCCGTCCTTAATCTCCACCTGCTTTACTAACTCTGTTTTATGAGGTCTGGTATATTTTCCCTCTTGTGATGAATCATATTCTCTAGCCATCCTGTTATACACTTCTTTTGATTGTTCTTCTTTTTTCCCCATAGTTCTCCTTAAAGATTATTCTTGGTTTTATTCCGTCATTCATCGAAACTATATTCTAACATGCTTTCAAATGAATTATTTTCGTTACTGTTCACACCCAATGTCAGTTAGTTAAGTTACGAGGTTAAATCCTGAATAAGGGTCTAACCTAAATTTAAAAAAAATCACCTCTAAAGGTTGACACAGAGCCCAAAATGTGCGGCCGCTCTCGTTGCTGGTGTGACAGCAACAAGAGCGGCCCCTGTAATCAGAACTATATCTTTTGTCTGACTACAAGGAGGTCTCATATGTCATTTGCAAAACAGGTTAAAAACAATCTCTTAGAAATTATTTCAGGAATGGCGCTCCATCCCGAGAACTTTTCAAAACACCCTGAAACTGACTTCACCAGAAACAGAAAACTGGATTTCCCCTC
>NZ_QGDL01000007.1 GCF_003149245.1 Faecalicatena orotica
GGGTTGTTGAAGCTGCCTTTATTCCAAGTGTTAGCAACCCGATTTTTAAAGACTTCATCGGATATGGTGGACGGGTCCTTACAAAGGTACTTGGAAATCTCACGAAAAGACTTGCTTTCATCTAGAGATTGTTCAATATAGCGACGGTCCTCGATTGTAAGATGTTTATGATTCCCTGGTATAAGTTTTGACATAGTGTTATCCTCCTTATGCCGCCGGTTTGGACAACTGATAGAACTATACCGCTAGAAGGAATCATATGCAAGAGTAAACCCTACTTATCCAAGACTAAGTCCTACATAGGATGAACAGGGTAGGATTTAGAAAAATAATTTACGACTCTGGTTTTTTGTTTCTTTAGTCTTTACTTTTTGGAAAATTTGTGCTAGGATTATAAGGCGTTCTGTTGAGGATGATTTAAGACTGGCAGGACATATCCGATTATGCGTCTGTAGCTCAGTGGATAGAGCAATGCCCTCCGGAGGCATGTGCGGCGGTTCGACTCCGCCCAGACGTGTATTTTTTATGCTCTGAAACTTATCAGGGGGCGGGATGACTTTTGCCCCAACATTATAAAGATACAAATGTTAATATATACAAGAAGGAATGAGTGAGATGTCAGGTTATAAGAAAGCGTTTAAAAAGGCATTCCCTTATACGATTCCGGTGCTGACGGGATATTTATTTATCGGGATTGCTTTTGGGGTCATGTATGCGGAAAAAGGATATTCAGCCTGGTGGGCCGTACTAATGAGCCTGCTGGTGTATGCCGGGTCAGGGCAGTATCTGGCGGTTAACTTTTTTGTCCCCGGAATTTCCTTCATACAGGTGATTTTTATGACGCTGATGGTTAATATACGCCATATCTTTTATGGATTGTCGCTGCTGGAACGGTTCCACAGAATGGGTGCGAAACGCTGGTACATGATTTTCGGTCTGACGGATGAGACATACTCGCTTTTATGTACAACGAAGGTGCCCGAGGATGTGGAGGAGGACAAGTTCCTGCTCGCAATCTCACTTCTGGATCAGAGTTACTGGGTCATTGGCTCTGCAATAGGGGGGATCCTGAAGAGTGTCCTGCCGTTCAATGCAGAAGGGATTGAATTCGCGATGACAGCTTTGTTTGTTGTAATATTTGTGGAACAGTGGATGGAGGCAAGGAACCGGATTCCGGCAGTGATCGGGGTGATCAGTGCCCTGCTGTGCCTGCAGGTATTCGGAAGCGCAAGCTTTGTCTTCCCGACCATGATATTGAGTATCCTTGTGCTGTTTGTAATGAAGAAGCGGCTGGACAGGGATACGGATCACGGAAATGAAGGGGAGGTGGAGACATGCCGGTAAATGCAGTGACTTCTCTACTGATCATACTTGCAGTGGCGGCAACGACGTTTGCCACAAGGGCTGTTCCGTTTCTTGTTTTCCCGAAAGGGAAAGAGATACCAAAGGTTGTTGAGTACCTGGGAAAGGTCCTGACACCTGCTGTGATAGGTATGCTGGTCATATACTGCCTGAAAGACACGCAGATTATGGCAGCTCCTCATGGATTACCAGAACTGATTGCCGTATTGGCTGTCGTGGTTCTCCATGTATGGAAAAGGAATAACCTTTTAAGCATTGGGGCGGGAACTGTTTTGTATATGGTTCTTGTCCAAATAGTGTTTTAAAGAGATATTGGAATAAGGAAGAGCCTGCGGATGGGGTTTGATTTGACTCAAATCCACCTGCAGGCTCTTTTTTAACTGAGATTTAGTTTTTTGTTCATAATATACTGGACACCGAAATAGGCTGCTATCATAATGATGGCTGACATGACTCCTCCCAGTCTGAAAGAAGTTACCATATAATGTGTGGCTGGCATTCCACGACTGGCAAGATATGCTGTCGTGCCGGGCCCTATATTAAATGCAAACATCAGTGAAAATGAGAGGACCTGTATTATGGCTGACAGTATAAAATAAGTGACAATCGCACATAAGATGCGGTGGCCCGGGAACAACTGCCCGATTGCCACACAGAGGTAAAGCATGACAATGCTGCCAAGGGTGCCGAACAGGGAATAAATCAGCAGGCTGATACCAAACTGTGTGATCGGCATTCCGAGAGACTTCGTAACATCCGCGGCCACCTGTGCATATGCCTCCGTCACATTGTCGCCGCTTACCAGTATCAGTAAGGATGCGGCCGAGATCAGGACACTTGAAAATTCCCATATGATTCCGGATATAATCTTTGCCCACAACTGCTGGGTTGCCGTTGCCGGAAGGGTCCATGTCAGATATCCTTCATCTGTATACAGGTTTTTATAAAAACGGGCAACTAACAGGATGTTAATGCCAAATCCAATACCGGTGAACAAAAGGAGGAACAGGGAGAAAAATAAAATCAGTGGGGAAAGGTAAGCTTCTAATTTTAAATTAAAGTCCAGCTGATTCATGAAAAGAATGCGTCCGAGTATGCAGGCAGTCACCAATATGGCATGCAGTACAATGAAAATGCGCATTCCGTATTTCAGATCATATTTCACTAATTTCCCTAACATTTGAATACCTCCCTGAATAAAGCATCTACAGATTTGCCCCATTTGCTGCGGATCTCGTCAACCGTTGCATTCAGGGTAAGCTGTCCGTTCTGAAGGAAGATTACCCTGTCCAGCACGTTTTCAATATCAGTTATGAGATGTGTAGATAACAGGATTGTTGCATTCTCATTGTAATTCGTCAGAATCGTGTGCAGGATATAATCCCTGGCCGCCGGGTCGACACCCCCGATCGGCTCGTCCAGTATGTAGAGTTCTGCATCCCGGCTCATGACAAGGACAAGCTGGACTTTTTCCTTTGTTCCTTTTGAAAGTGTCCTCAGGCGGGCATGGGTGTCAATTTCCAGATCTTTCAGCATGGCATTTGCACGTTCGATGCTGAAATTGTCATAGAAGTCTACAAAATAGGATAAGATTTCGTCTACCCGCATGTGATCATTTAAATATCCACGTTCAGGCAGATAGGATACCAGTTTTTTTGTTTCGACCCCGGGAGCCAGACTGTTAATCATGACACGGCCGTCAGTGGGAATAAGAAGTCCGTTAATCAGCTTGATCAGCGTTGTCTTGCCGCTGCCGTTCGGGCCGAGCAGGCCTACGATCTGGCCTCTTTCCAGAGTCAGGTCCAGATTGGAAAGGGCATAGAAGTTGTTATATTTTTTAGTTAATCCCTGACATTCCAGAAGTGGTTTCATTTACTTATCCTCCTTTAATGCTTTCTGAATCAATTCTAAAGTCTCCCCGGATTCAAATCCAAGCAGTTCCATTTTCTCAAGAAACTGGTGGATGTGCTCCGATGCCAGTTCAAGCTTCATATTCTTCAGCATCTTCTTGTCCTCAGTGATAAACCGGCCGCTGGTCCGCTGTGAATATACCAGTCCGCTTCTCTCCAGCTCGGAGAGTGCTTTCTGCATGGTATTCGGGTTCACGGCGGCATCCAGTGCCAGATCACGTACGGAAGGAAGCTTGTCTCCCGGCTTGTATGTGCCGGCAATGATGTCCTGCTGGATCCGTTCCATGAGCTGCAGGTAGATGGGACGGTCATTATCTAAATCCCACGGCATCTAAGTCACCTCTTTTTCTATAATGTACAACAAAAATAAACGATACCTCATCATATCTTTTTTGCGGAGAGATATCGCACACCGTTGCTGCTTATAAATCTACGACTGTACTAACTATATAATACAATCATACAATGAGGGTGTGCAGATGTCAAGCCTCAGTCAGCAGACTTTTCATGATCTGCGATAATCTTGTTTAATAAGTCCGGATCAAATACACCTTTTCGCAGCATTTCGATCTCATACTTATAAGGGGCATAAGACTTCTTCTCCTTTGTCGGGGACGGAATATAGGGTGTTTCCAGAATCTTGGGCACGTTTTCAAAGTCTTTATGGTGTACAATGGTGTTGATTGCATCAAAGCCGATTTCGCCGAAACCAATGTTTGCATGACGGTCTTTCGCGGCCCCGGGAACATTTTTACTGTCATTAATATGAAAAACTGCGATCTGGTCCTTTCCGATGATCTGGTCGAATTCCTGAACGACGTCATCGAAATGGTGGACGATGTCATACCCGCTGTCACTTGTGTGGCAGGTATCAAAACATACCCGGAGTTTTTCGTTATATGTGACCCCGTCGTAGATGCGTGCCAGTTCTTCAAATGAGCGCCCAACCTCGGAACCCTTTCCGGCCATTGTCTCAAGCGCGATGAAACAGTCCGTATCCTTCGTCAGGACTTCATTCAGTCCTTTGATGATCTGTGCAGTGCCGGTATCTGTCCCCTCACCGACGTGTGCGCCGGGATGGAGGATCAGGATGTGGCTTCTGCAGGCAACGGTACGTTTAATCTCTTTATCGAGAAATTCAACGGCGAGCTCAAAAGTCTCGGGCTTTACGGCATTGCCGAGATTGATGATGTATGGGGCATGGACGATGATTTCATCGATGCCGTGTTCACCCATATATTCCCATGCCGGACCGATATTCAATTCACTGATATCTTTACGGCGCGTATTCTGGGGCGCCCCTGTATAAAACATAAATGTATCTGCTCCATAAGAAACAGCTTCTTTCGCGGAACCGAGCAGCATTTCTTTACCGCTCATCCCTACATGTGATCCTATTTTCATGAATATTACCTTCCTTCTTATAAAAAATCCCACTTTATGTGGATTTACGGTTACTGTGCACGCCCGTAGGGTGTGAACAGTATCACTATTTTATAACAGCGGCACGAGAAAAACAAGGAAACATTGAATAATACTCTTTAATCAGATATAATAAAAAACATGAAGGAGGGTTGCAAAATGCCATTGCCAAACCAGAATAAAGAATACACAGTGGAAGATATCTATACACTGCCTGACGGTGTACGTGCAGAATTGATTGATGGGCAGATTTATTATATGTCACCGCCCGGAAGGAGACACCAAAAATTAGTGGCTTTTTTTATAAGTACTATTTCAAATTATATACAGTCTCATGATGGAAACTGTGAAATCTATCCTGCCCCATTTGCCGTATTTCTAAATGAAGATGACAAGAACTATGTTGAGCCGGATATAAGTGTAATATGCAATCCGGACAAGCTCAATGATAAAGGCTGCGCAGGCGCACCGGACTGGGTGGTTGAGATTGTCTCGCCGGGCAGCAGGCGCATGGATTATTCTATAAAACTATTCAAATACCGCTTAGCAGGAGTCCGGGAATACTGGATTGCTGACCCTGAGAAGAACCGTATCATGGTTTGGAATTTTGAATTAGAAGACACGGGTGAATACACCTTTTTGGATTCCGTAAAAGTGGGGATCTATGAGGACTTTGAAGTTGACTTTTCCACAATTGATATAGAGTAAAATGCAGTATGATAAAAAAACTTGAATATATAGGGATTTGGATTTATAATTTTGTATTGTCAGTACTTCTTAATTATACATGAAAAATAGAACGGAGCGTGAAATAAAAGTGAATACATTACTGGAACTTATTACCATAGAAATGAAAAAAGCCTTTCAGGCAGCCGGATATGATGAGGCTTTTGCAAAGGTGACGTTGTCCAACAGACCAGATTTGTGTGAATATCAGTGTAATGGTGCAATGGCAGCTGCAAAGACTTATAAAAAGGCGCCGATCATGATTGCGAATGATGTGGTGGCCGGGTTGAAGGACTGTGCCTGTTTTGAAATGGCAGAGGCTGTCAATCCCGGATTTATCAATCTGAAGGCAGATCCTTCTTTTGTGGCGCAGTATCTGAACGCGATGGCGTCGGACTCTGACTTAGGTGTGGAGAAGGAAAAGAATCCAAAGACAATCATGGTTGATTACGGCGGGCCGAATGTGGCCAAACCCCTGCATGTCGGGCATCTCCGTTCAGCAATTATCGGAGAGAGCGTGAAGCGTATTGCCAGATTTAAAGGGAACGAAGTAATCGGAGATATCCATCTGGGCGACTGGGGATACCAGATGGGGTTAATTATTACAGAACTGAGAAAAAGAAAACCGGAGCTTCCTTACTTTGATGAGTCCTTTGAGGGTGAATATCCAGAGGAAGCGCCGTTTACGATCGGCGAACTGGAAGAGATATATCCGACGGCCAGTGCATATGCAAAGGAACATGATGATTACAGGGATGAAGCACTTAAGGCAACGTTCCTGCTCCAGAACGGGCACGCAGGATACCGTGCGATCTGGAATCATATCATGAATGTTTCGGTGACTGACCTGAAGAAGAATTATAAGAATCTGAATGTTGACTTCGACCTCTGGAAAGGCGAGGCGGATGCACAGAAATATATCCCTGATATGGTGGAAAGACTGAAAAGTGAAGGGTATGCCCACTATGATGACGGTGCACTTGTGGTAGATGTGCAGGAAGAAGATGATAAGAAGGAAGTTCCGCCGTGTATGATCTTAAAGTCAGACGGGGCCGCGCTGTATGATACAACGGACCTTGCAACACTGGTAGAGAGAGAAAAGCTGTACCGTCCGGACGAAGTGATCTATATTGTGGACAAGCGTCAGGAACTTCATTTTGTACAGGTTTTCCGCTGTGCAAAGAAGACGGGTATTGTGCGTGAGGAGACGGCACTTAAGTTCCTCGGTTTCGGTACGATGAACGGGAAAGACGGCAAGCCTTTCAAGACGAGGGAAGGCGGTGTGATGCGTCTGGAGAACCTGATCCGGGAAATCAATGATGAGATGTACAAGAAGATCATGGACAACCGGACTGTCACAGAGGAAGAAGCAAGGAACACGGCCAAGATCGTGGGACTGGCAGCCATCAAGTATGGTGACCTGTCCAACCAGGCAGCGAAAGATTATGTGTTTGATGTAGACCGTTTTACATCTTTCGAAGGAAATACAGGGCCTTATATTTTATACACGATCGTGCGTATCAAGTCCATTTTAAATAAATACCGGGAGAACGGCGGAGAGCTTACACAGCTTTCTGTTAAAAATGCGTCCAGTGACTGCGAAAAGGCACTTATGCTGGAGGCCGCAAAGTTCAACGATGTGATAGAGGCAGTATACGAAGAGACGGCACCTCACAGGCTCTGCGCATACATCTATGATCTGGCCAATGCATTTAATAAGTTTTACCATGAAACAAAGATTCTGACAGAGGAGAACGAGGAACGGAAAGCAGGATATATTGCACTCCTGAAACTTGTAAAAGAAATTCTGGAAACATGTATCGGCCTGCTCGGATTTGAGGCACCGGAAAGGATGTAGAGAAAGATTATGACAGAAAAGTTATTTTATCAGGACAGTCATATGACGGAGTTTACGGCCCGGGTCTTAAAGTGTCAGCCGAAAGGGGAAGAGTATGAGGTGGTCCTTGACAGGACTGCCTTTTTTCCCGAGGGCGGCGGGCAGTATGCGGATACGGGCACACTTTCAGGGGTCAGGGTCAGGGATGTCCATGAAAGGGACGGTATCCTTTATCACCTGACAGAAGCGCCTGTTGAGGAGAACACGGATGTAACAGGAGTAATTGACTGGGATATGCGTTTCATGAAAATGCAGCAGCATACTGGCGAGCATATAGTTTCGGGACTTGTCCATGAAAGATTTGGATATAATAATGTGGGATTCCATCTGGGCAGTGAGGACTGTACGATGGATTTTAACGGAGAGATTACAAAAGAAGAACTCCGGGAAATCGAGTGGGCAGCCAATGAAGCGGCAGTGAAAAATCTGGATGTCCTCGTCAGCTATCCTTCAAAAGAAGAACTGAAAGATCTGGAATACCGCAGTAAGATCGGGATAGAGGGACAGGTCAGGATTGTAACGATTCCGGGATATGATGTGTGTGCATGCTGTGCGCCGCATGTGAAGAGGACCGGGGAGATCGGTGTCATTAAGCTGGCAAATGTGCAGCGCTATAAAGGCGGCGTCAGGGTGACTATGCTCTGCGGATTCCGCGCCCTTCTGGATTACCGGCAGAAGGAGGAGCAGGTGAGAAGTATTTCTGCCAATCTGAGCGCGAAGGAGAATCAGGTGGCGCAGGCTGTGGAACATATGAAAGAGGAGAACGGCCGGATGAAGCAGAAGCTTTCGGACAGCCAGAAGCAGCTGCTTATGTACAGGGCAAAGGAAATCCCAAAGGACGAAGCATTTGTATGCTTTTTCGAACAGGGCCTTGAGGGTGAAGGGCCGAGAATCCTTATGAACCTGGTTCTGGCCGAAGGAAAAGAAGGCTGTGCTGTTTTTGTGGAAACAGGGGATGAGGAGTACCGTTATGTGATTGGCAGCAGGAATCTGGATGTCCGCCCGCTGGCAAAAGGCCTGAATGAGGCATTCTCAGGACGGGGCGGCGGAAAGCCGGAGATGGTGCAGG
Organism: Faecalicatena orotica; assembly: GCF_003149245.1. Taxonomy (GTDB): domain Bacteria; phylum Bacillota; class Clostridia; order Lachnospirales; family Lachnospiraceae; genus Faecalicatena_A; species Faecalicatena_A orotica. The sequence continues at coordinate 8,387 of NZ_QGDL01000007.1, forward strand.
GGTCCTTAAAAGGGAAAGAAAGCGATGTGAGGGTGTGGATACAGAAGAAAGTGAGGGAAACAGACGAATGAATAAGAATCCGGGGGCAAAGCAGTTTTGGAGACTGACCGGCCCCATTCTTTTGTATTGGCTGATTGAATTTGCAGGAAGGATCATCGCAGAGCTTTTCGTGATGGCCCCGCATTTTGGTGAGATCATGAGAAATACGCTGGCAGCAGGCGCATCCACGCAGGATGAGTTTATGGAGCTGACCATGCAAAGTACCGAAAAGTTAATGGAGATTGTCGTAAGATATCAGGTTGAGATCCTGGCATTCGGGGCTCTGTGTACGATACCGCTGACATGGTTTTTGTTCCATGCGGACCGGAAAATGGAGCGCACACTTCAGATCCCGTTAAATAAAAAAGCCGGTATCTTAAAATATGCAGAGATCATCGGGATAGGCGTTGCAGTGTGCATCGGTCTGAACTGCTTAAGCTTCATGACCAATCTGGCGTTTTTCAGTACCGAGTATCAGAAAACGTCGGAGACTTTTTACTCGGCAGGTATTCCGGTCCAGATTATCTGTTTGGGAATTATCATGCCGATAGCGGAAGAGATGATGTTCCGCGGTGTGCTTTATAAGCGGTACAGGGAACAGGGCGGATTTTTGAAAGCCGCATTGTATTCGACACTCTTATTCAGTATTATACACGGGAATATAGTACAGTTTTTATATACTTTTGCACTGGGGATGCTGCTCTGCTATGTATACGAGAAATTTGGGTCCTTCAAGGCCCCTGTTGTTCTGCATATCTTAGTGAATATGGTCTCTCTGGTTCTGACGAATACAGGGGTGTTTACCTGGCTTACAGGCAGGGCCATGAGGATGGGAATCACAACAGTAGTCTGTGCATTTGTAGGTTCGGTGATGTTTGTATTGATTCAGCGCATCGATGAAAAGCCGGATGTGGCAGTGCCTAAGCAGGAGCCGGATGTTACGAATATGTTTTAGGGTATGTTTTGAGGCAGACACAGGACTTTTTACGAAGTCCTGTGTCTGTTTTTACAATCAGATTTTCCGGTCAAAAGGTTTGCAAAAAGTGCAGAAAAATTTGCTTGACTTTTGAAGGATCTGGGAGTAATCTATTAACACAGACAGAACAAAAGTCTGTATCAAGGATTTATCTTTTATTTCTTTTGGGATCTTGGAATCTTTAATTTTCCATGTTTAGTATTTTAATATTACAGTGTTTTTGGGCTTTTTAATAAGATTTGCATAGCATGCTAGTGAATTAAAGGCGGGTTATAGGGCTATTCAGATATTTTATGAGATATTAAGAATATGACCAGTGCAGTGAAAAGCAGTCAGAGAAAATATTTTATAGCATAAAATTTATATAAGTTTTTGTACTTGACATACTATATAATATATGATATTATACGGTGTATAAAATAAATCTAAAGTTCTTAATTTACTATTTTCAAAACAGTGTATTGATTGTCACTGTTTCGGCTTTGAGAGTTTCTCTCATATTTTACATTTTGTTTTAATTGATATCGTTTGTTTTCTTATATCTGTAAAGATATATCATTCGGTAATAATTCTTTTCGGATCGTCTCCGGAGATACTCGTACTTTATTTGGTAAGAAGCATTGGTTAAGCCCGTAAGTAAAGGGAAAACGATGCTTTGGCAGGCATATGTGCCGATGCATTTTTAGCAGACGGCGTTTTTTCTCTATACCTGCAGATAGATATTTTGGAAAGGCGGTGGTGCGTATTGATCTGTTAAAGTTTGTCCGTTCACAGGACCTGTAATTGAAAAATGTAAAGGTGAGTTTATAAACAGACAGCGAAGCGGATTTTGAATATCCGGTTCGGTTAAATGAACAGGAGGAATGTATATGAAAACATTTATGGAAGAATATGGAGTTATTGTAGTAGCGGCAATCGTAATTATGATTATTGTAGTGGCAGCAACACCGCTTGGCAACAGCATTAAGGCGGGCATTATTGAGGCAGTGGGGAAATTGACAACGGCACTCGGCACAACAGCATCCGTTGTCGGATGATAGACGGGGGAGCGCTGGATGAGGGTTTCAAAGGAAGCATGGAATTTAAAGGATGAGAGCTTCGGACCGCTTCTTGAATATGTGCGGGACGAAGAGATTACGGATATTAACTATAATGGGAAGGATGTATGGGTAGAGCATTTAAAACACGGTATTTATAAAGTGCCCGTGCATCTGACAGAAGAATTCGTCAGCCAGCTCAGCATCCGGGTTTCCAATGTAGTGAGTGAGCAGATAAACAAGTTTAACAATGTGCTGGAGGCGGAGACCGATATCTTACGGATATCCATTATACATCCAAGTGCCACCAATACAGGGTATGCGGTATCGATCCGCAAGACACCGGCGGTCATGCGGCTGACAAAAGAGAAGATGCTGAGGGAACAGTACTGTTCCGCAGAGGTTCTGGCGTTTCTGGTCCTTTGCATGAAGGCCAGAATGAATATGGTTTTCTGCGGACGCCCGGGTGCGGGAAAGACGGAACTGCTGAAGTTCCTGACACAGTATATACCGAAAGAAGAAAAGGTGATGACCATCGAGGATAACCTGGAGATACACTACCGGGAGATCAATCCCGGGGCAAATTGTGTGGAATTGAAGGTTGACAGTGAACTGTTCCCCTATACAAAGGCAATCAAGACGGCTTTGAGGCAGAACCCGCAGTGGGTTCTGCTCTCAGAAGCAAGGTCGGCTGAGGTAAAGTACCTGCTGGAATGTTTCTCTACGGGACTCCACGGACTGACCACACTGCACACAGATGATACGAGAAAGATACCGGACAGGATCCAGAATATGATGCAGGACAGTTATGCCGCATCCAGACTTGAGAATGATATTTACAGCTTTTTAAACGTCGGGATTCTGCTCAGAAAGAAGGTGACTGAAAATAAGGAAGTGGTAAGATACATTGATCAGATATGCCTGTTCGACCGCGTGGGAGAAGAAAATATTGCGCAGCTGATTGTGGAAGGCGGCAGGTTTGTTTCGAAAGAAATACCGGTTAATCTTAGAAAAAAGTTCAGGCTGGAGAATATAAATGACCCATTTGAACAAAAAAATGTCCGGAGTACATAAGAAAGAATCTGTTGGAGGCAGAGAGAATGAAAAAGAGTAGAAAAAAAGGGCGTGTTAAGTACTGGAATCCCGGATATGCAAGACAGGAGGTGCACCGGTTAGGATACCGTTTTTCTGTACGGAAGTATGCAGAGTATCTTCTGGGGCTTTTCGGATGTATTGCTGCATTTACCTGGATCTTCAGACTTAAGGTGCCGTGTGTACTGATCATCAGCGTCGCCTCAGTCTGCTTTATCCCCGGGATTTTTATTATGACATACCGGAATGCCTATGAGCAGAAGCGGTTTGAAGACGTTACAGCTTACATGGAGCAGATCCTGTATTCCTTTAAGCGGCGGGCTAAGATCCTGACTTCACTGGAGGATACACTTGCATTGTTCCAGAAAGGAGAAAGCAGGCTGTATGATGCCATATCTGACGCGATACGTTATATCCAGAACGCAGATGCGAAAGAGAATCTTTACCGGGAAGCTTTTTCATTTATAGAGAAGGAATATGGATGTTCAAGGCTTTATAAAATCCATGACTTCCTGATCAATGCAGAAGAAGTGGGAGGTGACTTCGATGCATCGGCCGATATTCTCCTGAATGACAGGAAGCTGTGGATTGACCGGGTATACGAACTGCAGAGGGAGAAGAAGAGTGTTAAAGTAAAGATCACAATCGGGATCGGGCTGTCTTTTTTCATATGCGGTATGACTGTCTTCATGCTTCCGAAGGGGTTTGCGGTTACAGATCAGGTTATTTCACAGGCAGTGACTACACTGACAATACTTCTGAACATGCTGATCTGGTATATTGCCCAGAGGAAATTGTCAAAGAGCCTTATTCTGGGTGAGGAAGGCATGGAATATGAAGAAGTGAAAAGACAGTACGATTATGTGATGCACAGAAATCTGGTCAGGGAAAGACAAAAAGGATATTTCCAGGCGGGACTGGTCCTGCCGTTCATAGTGTACCTGGGGCTGAAGGGAAAGATGCTGCCGGCCGGGCTTCTGACAGGTTTTGCGGTTCTCATAGCGACACAGCCGGGGCGAAGGTACAGGGTGTCTCTGAAACATGTGACAAGGGCAGTGGAAAAAGCATTTCCTGAGTGGCTGATGAGCATGTCCCTCCAGCTCCAGACGGACAATGTACATGTCTCACTGGCGAAATCCATCGCAAATGCCCCGGAACTTCTTAAGGAGGAATTAGGGACACTGCTCCAGAAGATTGAGAGGGAGCCGGATTCGGTACAGCCTTATCTGGGCTTTATGAAACCGGTCAGCCTTCCTGATATTACATCTGCAATGAAGGTTCTATACTCAATGGCGGAATTTGGCGCCGCAGATATCAGCAGGCAGATCGCCCCGCTGGTAGAGCGCAATGCGGCCATGACGGACAAGGCGGAAAGAATCAGGGCCGAGGATGAGATCGCAGGCATCAGTTTTTTAATTCTGCTCCCGATGATCACGGGAGTGGTAAAAATGCTGGCCGATCTGGCACTTGTCGTAGTTTATATTTTGTCCGCAGTGAATAGTGTGGCATGAAAGGAGGACATATGAAAGAGTTTCTGGAGGAATACGGGGGCATTATTGCAGTTTCGCTCATAGGGTATGCAGTTATGTCAGGCCTGTGGGAGATATTAAGGATGCTTTGTGAAACAAGTATATAGAAGGCAGAAAAACTGTTTTATGATATGTGATGGGAGTTTAAGATATGAAAGAGTTTATAGAAGAATATGGCGGGATTATGATGGCATGCTTTATGGGGCTTTTGTTTCTAGGGGTGATGTCCGGCCTGCTGGACCCGGACGGGGGCTTAAGCCGCCTTGCAGTCATCTTTGCAGAAGGGATCGGGACCCTGTGCAGCTGAGAAGTGCCGGGACGAAAGGGAGGTGCATAACTTGAAGGCGGTGATTGGTGAATATGGAAAAGTGATCATTCTTGCGCTGGTTTTATCGGGGATGGTGCTGTTTTTATTCGGGAAGGGAGAAGACGGATTCCTTGGAATGCTCGCAAGCACAGGCCCTGCAGAGACGATAGGGAACAAAGATACCTTTGCAGCTGCAAACGCGATCGCCTCAAGAGCACTCCCGGAATTGTCCGTCAGAGTGAAGAAGCTGAGAAGGGGAACGGAGTATAACCTGCTTGACCGTGACTTGTTTGAGATCACGGCCAAAAATGAAGACGGGGAAAATGTGGAACTTTCTATCGTGAGAATCATTGCACCCGGAGAGCAGGATATTACGGCAGTGACGGAGCCGGAGCATTTTACACCCGGACTACAGGGCGAATACAGAATGACATACAGGGCATCAGAAATCTACCTCGCCAGTGAGAAGGCAAAGGAAAAAGAGTACCGCTTTATTGCAGACTGAAAGGAGAGAAGATGAAAGGTGCGGTTGAAACAATGATCGGAATGATCATGATTGCTTTTATGGCAGTACTCAGCACAGCGTATATCACGGCATCTTTGAATACGCAGAGGGCACAGAATTATCACTCAGCTGTGATCGCGGAAGTGGAGGCTGGTGATTTTTCGGAAATTGTGATACGCGGCTGTAAGGAAAAAGCAGAAGAAAACGGTTATGCGGGTCTGGAGGTCGAACCGCTTGTGACTGCCGGCGGCGGGAAATATGCGAAAGTAACGCTTACATATGATTATACCATTCCTATGCTGGATTTATTTTTAAAACATGAGATAGTAGGCTATGCCAGATAATAACAGGGAGGAATCAGATTTATGAAGAATGCCGTCATAGGCTTTTTCTTGGTAATCATCCTGATATTTTCAGGAGTTGCCATTCAAACGGCAGAAGACAGGACAACACGGAAAAATGAACTTGACAACAGTCTGGGAGCGGCGATGGAGCAGTCGATGAAGATTCTGACAGTCAATACGGTGTACCATATTGAAAAAGAGGACGGAAGCGGTGAACTGGCAGCAGATTTCATTCAGGGCTTTCTGCTGAAAACAACAAGCAACTCAGACTATACAATAGAAATTCTGGATATTGATGTGGAAAAGGGACTTCTGGATGTCCGGGCAGAGGAAACCTACAAGCAGGTGATAGGACATGGAAAGATATCCTGCCGGAAGACCGTAATTCTGGAAGACCTTGTGGAAAAGGAAGATATCTTTTACCATGTGTCATTTCAGGCAGGATACGCGGAGCATAAAGGTGAAGAAGAGAAGGACTATGTGCTTAAGCAGATCAGTATCCACAGTGGTGACAATCTGACGGCGGAAGCCCTTCCCAACATTAACATGGACAAGGAGGGCCGGAGATTTCGCGGGTGGCGGATGGTGAAACCTGCGGACCATACAGGGATACTGTATAACAGGGAAAACATCAGTGACATATGTGTCACGGAAGAAATCGTACTGCAGGCTGTTTACCAGACGGAGGAAGTGATATGAATAAAAGGGTGAAAGTAATCATTATGTTAATTATTGTGCTCCTGATCTCTGGTCTCTGCTTTCCGATAATCAGTGAGGCACAGATGACTCCTGCAGAAGAGATTTTTCAGGATCCGGATTATGATTATCATGAGGCCGTGTATCAGCTATTCAGGGAAGAGGATGTTGTTTCTATATTAGCCAATGCAGATACCGGTAAAAGGGATACCTTTATGGAGAGGCTCTCAGAAGATGAACTGTACGGGCTGATGATGCTGTACAGGTATGCGCTGGTGTCGGAAACAGTTCAGGATTGTATACAGGCTGAAGGCGGGAACTCTGCAAAGGATGAGGACAGCATAAAAGAAAAGATTGAGAAAGAATTGGGATTTTACGGGGAGCTGATCAACAGGCTGGATGAAACTGCAAAACATCCGGATGCTGATATGGAAGAATGTGTGGAAAATGACCAGATTAAGTCCGGTGCGGATAATCAGAATGATGCAGGGACAGAAGCAGGAACTGAAAGCAGCCCCGCGGAGGAGTATGAAACTAATGCAGGTCCGGAAGCAGAAAACGTGGACGTGCAAAAATCCCGGGAACAATCAGCATTTGCCATATTTCGGGAAACTATAATGGCGAATGACAGTGATATCGAAGCATATGGAGGAGAAATTAATGATTTTGAAGGCTATGCGGCATACCTAAAAACAAAGACTGACTGTAACATTACTGAGCTGATCCGGCTGCTTGAATGTATGGAAGAAAGGGAAGAGGACAGCACCGGGCAGACTGAAGCGGAAGTGAAAGTTCTTTTGTACAGCATGTACGCAGAGGCGCGGAAACCAGATGAGAAAGAGGAATCAAAAGAGCAGGATAAAACACCGTTTATGAGAGCTGCACCATCGGGTATAATGGGGGCGGTACGGGCAGGAAGTCCTGCTAATGCAGTTGCCAGAATAGGGAGTACTTATTATACAACATTCAACAGTGCATTTAATGCCCTTCCGAATGGAGGAACTCTTTATGTCCTGCGTAATTGTGAGGCCACGCATATTGTGACAACCAAGTCATTTTCCATATATCCTGAGGGGCAGAATGTGAAGGTGACTTTCAATGAATCAAAACTGGAACCTGCTGGGATTATCTGTACTCCTCAGGGAACAGGGAACCCTACGTGGACAATTAGCGGGAAAGACGGGTACACGATCACGTTTGACGCGAACAAAATGGGGAGTTCGGGCGTTCTCAGCAGCCATAATGCAGTTATTTACCTAAAGAGCGGTGCCAGACTCACAAATTCGCGGGGAAATGGAGTATGGAATGAATTAGGCACGACAAATGTTTACGATGGCGCATGGATTTATAATAATGGTTCACACGGTATAGCTACACTCGGTACGGTCAATATCTATGGTGGGAAAATATACGGCAACAAGTATGACGGGATGCGTTCACAGAAAGCGATCAACGTATACGGCGGCGAAATCTATAATAATCAGGAATGTGGAGTGCATGTCGGTGAAGGAAGCTGTACGTTCACCATGACCGGGGGTGCAATTCATGATAACATAACCGGTGTCGGAAATATAAACGGTCAGGGGACTATTCAGATCAGCGGAGGCGAAATCTATCATAACAAGAAGAATGGCATCAGCACGCAGGGACGGCAGATGACAATTACAGGGACTGTACGTATCCATAACAATGCAGAAAGCGGCGTAGTAATAGGCGGAGGCACGGCATCAGTCACGGGAGGGAGTATCTTTGAGAACCCTGTTTCCGGCATTATAAATAGAAGCACTTTAAACATCAGCGGGGGTGAAGTTTATTCCAATACGGCGCAGAACGGCGCCGGAATTCAGAACTATGGCACCATGAACATGTCGGGAGGCAGTGTGACCGGAAACCGTGCAGCAGGTGCAGGAGGCGGAATCTGCCTTCAGGCAGGAAGTACATTGCAGCTCAGTGGCGGAACGATTCGTGGCAATACAGCCGGCAGTGGGGAAGGAGTCTATCACAATGGCGCAGCAATGAAAATGAGTGGTAATGGCGCTGTGGATACAGGGAACGATGTTTACCTGTGTGCAGGAAAGTACATATCTGTTACAGGGCGGCTGGGCGGACAGCACGCGGCAGTACTGACACCTGCTGATTACAGGAACGGCCGAAAGGCCGCGGAATATGCTTGCGACAATAAAAAAGGCAGTACTTGTTTCCGGCAGTTTAGTTTATCACCTAACGGCAGTTACTGTCTGCGCCCCGGAGACTATCAGGACTCCCGGTCCGGTGCATCTGACGGAGATATTGTATTGAGTACAAGATACCGAGCTCGTTATCAGAAGAATATTGATGCGGACATTAAGGATATGCCGGGAGAGACAGATAAGTACTGGTATGAAACCGGATCTCTTTCTTCTCTGACTCCATCCTCGGATCTGGTAAAATTCAGAGGCTGGTCGGAAAACAGCAGTGCTGACACGGCACAATACCAGCCCGGGGCTGAACTCAATTCTTCCGTGAATAAAGACATTACATTATATGCGGTCTGGAAGACGAAAATTAAGATAAATTATGCCAGTAATAAAAACGTGCAGGGGCAAGTAAAGCCAGATTATGTGACATGGAAGGACTGTACAGCGGGCCGCGGGTACACTGTCCGGAAGAATGCGGAATTTACGCAATATGAGAGAGAACAGTCCTCCTTTGCAGGGTGGGATATTACATCGGATGCACCGGCAAAAACAGTGCGTTTTCCTGAGAGACAGACATCTATCCTTTCATATGAAGATCTGCTGAGACTGGCAGCAGAGCAGCAGGGCAGCAATTATTCAAATGAAGAATTCCTTCAGGAGATCACCCTCTATGCAGTGTGGGATGAAGCACCTGTCATTTCGGCGGACGGTGTGACAGAGTTTTACGAAGGGACAGAAGTTACAAAAAAGATGCTTCTGGAAAATATGAAGGCTGCTGACCGGGAAGACGGCGATATCTCCGAAAGCATCAGGATCCTCCAGATAAAATATGCAGACGGCAAATTATCCGGCGGGGAAAAACAAAAAGGGCAGACAGACACGTGGGAGACGAACATGCCCGATGATTACACGCTGGATACATGGTTTATGCAGATGGACCCCGGGGATTCACCGGCTGTCCATAAAATTAAATATGCTGTCACAGACAGTTTCGGGAATGAAACAAAATATGAATGGACTGTAAAGGTAAAATATAATGAATTCCCAGAAATTGAAACAGAAGACTGGTATTTTACTCTGGAAGAGGCAAAAGCTGGTGCGATAACGGAGGAAACTCTTCTGAGGGATGCTATTTTCGCGGGAAGGGTAAAGGCGAAAGATAAAGAAGATGATGAACTGTATCCCGGAAAAATTCAGGAAAACTTACAGCTCTTGGATTTTCATGCGGAAGATTTTGTAACATTTGAAGAATCAGGATATGTGGTGGTCACCTACTGTGTAAAAGACAGTATGGGGCCCGGTGGTGAAGGGAAAGAAACCTTCCGCCAGTGTACGGTACATATTTTAAAAGACGGGGAAGTGGTAAAGCCGGAACCAGTAAAATATGTAAGGTTTATCAATCAGGAATATTATGAAAAAAACCTGGATTCAGGTAATGATAAAAATGGCGGTCTGTCCGCTGATTCCAAGTGGTACAAGGACCCTGTGTACAAAGAAAAAATAACCGGTACATGGGAGTGTAAAAACGGAACTGGAGAAATCTGGGAATTTAACAAAAATGATGTCAGAGAGGTGAAAAATTATGTGAAAAAGCACGGAATTGGAAATAGCAGGGAAGAAAAAGCTCTGAAACAGTTTGTTAACAGTTTCGGGTATGCCAGAAAGTAATATTAAAGTCTAAAATATTACGCAAATGTTAAAAAGATATTGCATTTTTTTCACTTATCCTTTATAATTCATTTTGTATGAACATAAGATGAAAATTACATAACCCCAAATTATGTTATTTTTCAATAAATCCTGTTGAAAAATGCTGAAGAATATTGTATAGTAAGGACATATATGTGGGGACATAGATAATAAATAAGTTAAGGATGGGTGAATTTATGAAATTAAAAAAAGTACTTAATATGTTAGTGGCAACAGCAATGACATGTTCTATGGTAGCTGTGCCTGTATTTGCTGCGCCAAATACATCAAGTCTGGAATCAAAGAAGAGTGCTGTACAGAGTGAAGTAAACAGCCTGCAGTCACAGTTGTCAGAACTGATGTCCAAGATGACAGATCTGCAGAATCAGTTGATTACAAAAGGTGAAGAGATCACCAAGGCTGAGAAGCAGTTGAAAGAAGCGGAAGAAAAAGAAGCACAGCAGTATGAAGACATGAAGCTTCGTATTAAATATATGTATGAAGAGGGTGACGGCACAGCCGTAGAGAGAATCTTAAGCTCAGGCAGTATCGCAGAGATGCTTAACCAGGCTGAATATACCCAGAAAGTACATAGTTATGACAGACAGATGTTGGACGAGTATGTTGAGACGGTCAATGAAGTAAAGGACTTAAAGAACACACTTGAAGAAGACATGAACAAGCTTGAGGACATGCAGACAGAATATGAAGCCCAGCAGACTGAATTAAGTACTACAATTGAGAATAAGAGTGCCGAGGTTGCCAATCTGGATGCACAGATTCAGGAAGCAGCAAGAAAAGCAGCAGAGGAGCAGGCTGCAAGAGAGAAAGCTGCTCAGGAAGCTGCGGCAAAGAATAATTCCAATAATAACAATAGCAACAATAATAGTAATAACGCGAACACTAACAATAACGGCAATGAGTCAGCTGTTGATAATAACAACACCGGAGGCGGAGAAAGCAATGGTGGAGGTACTTCTAATCAGACACCAGAGGCTCCAAGTACCCCGGAAAACTCAGGCGGTGGTTCAGGCAGTGCGGGTAATACAAGTGCTGCACAGACAATTGTAAATGCAGCATGGTCACAGATCGGAGTTCCTTATGTATGGGGCGGAACAACACCATATGTCGGACTTGACTGTTCAGGACTTACACAGTGGTGCCATGCACAGGCTGGAATCTCTATTGGACGTGTGGACTCTGCACAGCTGGCAGGTGGAATGCCGGTAAGCGATCCGCAGCCGGGAGATATCGCATGGACACCCGGACATGTGGCGATTTACATAGGCGGCGGCCAGATGATTGAAGCACAGCAGCCGGGAACAACAATTTGTGTCAGCTCAGTACGTGCTTCAGCATATGTAAGATACTGGTAAGAATAAAGCAATAAAAAGAATCCCAGACAATGTGGGATTCTTTTTTTACCGCTTTTTTATTGACAAAAGATAGAGATTCTGGCATATGGCATTATTTTTCAGGAACAATCTCCAGCCAGTATCCATCGGGATCTTCAATGAAGTAGATTCCCATTTCAGGATTTTCAAAACAGACACAGCCCATCTCTTTATGTTTCTTTAAAGCTGCGTCGAAGTCAGTTACACGGAATGCCAGATGAATCTCGTTGTCACCAAGTTCATACGGGCGGTCCATATCGCGCAGCCATGTCAGCTCCAAAAGATGCGGTGTCGTGCCGTCTCCTAGGTATACAAGGGTGAAGCTGCCGTCATCAGCTTCTTTCGTGCTTGAAACTTCCAGACCGAGAGCTTCTTTGTAGAAGTTTAATGACTTTTCCAGGTCGTACACATTTAAATTGTTGTGAGCAAATGTAAATTTCATATCTTACCTCCATAAGGTGTATTATTATTGAGCTGCAGTATATGTAATATGCCCGGAAACAGTATGCCCGGACATATTTCACACCTTTAGCATAACACAGACAATATACTACAGAAAAGCCTTGCATTCCAGTATTTTCTATGATATACTACAACCGTTGCAAAAAAACACGTATGCGGATATCTTTGACGGTGCCTAAGCCTGTTTCAGCGTGCTGATTAAACAGTCCGGTCTCAAAGAAGAGTAAAAGCATACGGAAGTTAAAAACCAAACGGAGGAAAGAAACATGAGCGTTATTTCAATGAAACAACTTTTAGAAGCAGGTGTTCATTTTGGACATCAGACAAGAAGATGGAACCCTAAGATGGCTCCTTACATCTACACAGAGAGAAATGGTATCTACATCATCGACTTACAGAAGTCTGTAGGAATGGTTGACGATGCATATCAGGCAGTTGCAGATATCGCTGCAAACGGTGGAACAATCCTGTTTGTAGGAACAAAGAAACAGGCACAGGATGCAATTAAGGCAGAAGCAGAACGCTGCGGTATGTTCTATGTTAATGAAAGATGGCTCGGCGGTATGCTGACTAACTTCAAGACAATCCAGAGCAGAGTACAGCGTTTAAAAGATATTGAAAGAATGTCCGAAGACGGAACATTCGACGTACTTCCTAAAAAAGAAGTAATCGAACTGAAAAAAGAATGGGCTAAGTTAGAGAAGAACCTTGGCGGAATCAAAGAAATGAAGAGAGTTCCAGATGCAATCTTCATCGTTGATCCTAAGAAAGAAAGAATCTGTGTTCAGGAAGCTCATACACTGGGAATCCCGCTGATCGGAATCTGTGATACAAACTGTGATCCGGAAGAACTGGATTACGTAATCCCGGGTAACGATGACGCTATCAGAGCTGTTAAATTAATCGTTTCCAAAATGGCTGATGCAGTAATTGAGGCTAATCAGGGAGCAGCAGGCGAAGAATATTATGAAGAAGCTGCAGATGAAGCAGTAGCTGAAGAGACTGTAGAAGCAGAGTAATTACGGACTTAAGATGCTTCAGCCTGTGGATACAGGTTGAAGCATTTTTGCAATAAGGGATTAGAAATATCATAAATAATCATAACGGAGGAATGAATCATGGCAATTACAGCAGGAATGGTAAAAGAATTAAGAGAAATGACAGGCGCAGGAATGATGGACTGCAAAAAGGCTCTGACAGAGACTAACGGAGATATGGATGCAGCAATCGAATTCCTGAGAAAGAACGGACAGGCTAAAGCTGAGAAGAAAGCAGGAAGAATTGCAGCAGAAGGTATCGTTAAGACAGTCGTTAAAGATGATAAAGTGGCAGCAATCGTAGAAGTAAACTCAGAGACAGACTTCGTTGCAAAGAACGCAGATTTCCAGAGCTTCGTAGAAGCAGTGGTAAATCAGGCAGCAGACTCAGATGCAGCGGATATGGATGCATTTATGGCTGAAGCATGGGCAGAGGATACATCTAAGACTGTAAAAGATGCACTGGTAGAAAAAGTTGCAGTTATCGGTGAAAACTTAAACATCAGAAGATTTGAAAAAGTTGTAACAGACGGATGTGTGGTTTCTTACATTCACGGCGGCGGACGCATTGGTGTCCTTGTTGAAGCAGAAACTGATGTAGTAAACGACGAAATCAGAACATGCTTAAAGAACGTAGCAATGCAGGTTGCAGCCATGTATCCGAAGTATGTATCCCGTGCAGAAGTATCTCAGGAATACATGGATCACGAAAAAGAGATTCTGTTAGCTCAGGCTAAGAAAGAGAATCCGGAGAAGCCGGAAAACATCATCGAGAAGATGATCATCGGACGTCTGAACAAAGAACTGAAAGAAGTTTGTCTGTTAGACCAGGCATATGTACAGGACAGCGACCTGACAGTTGCTAAGTATGTAGAGAAAGTAGCAAAAGAGAACAACGCTAACGTAACTGTTAAGAAGTTTGTTCGTTTCGAGACAGGAGAAGGTCTTGAGAAAAAACAGGAGGACTTTGCTGCTGAAGTGGCTGCCCAGATGGGTAACTAATTTTAGCCAACCCCTTAATGAGAAAATTGCCTTTTGTTTAAAGACAGAAAAGGAAGTTGTGAATATGAGGGCATATTGCGAAAGCAGTATGCCCTTGATTTTAAAAATATAGTAGATTCTTTAAAGCGTATCAAAAAAATGGCGTAGGTAATGGAAACATTTATCTGCGTTATTTTTTTACAAGTGATGAAATATAACAAAATGTGGCTTACTTAGACATGATATTCGGAGTGATTATGAAACTTCAAATGAGATTGTTAAAATTCTAAAATTGATAATCGAACCCACATATATGCTTTTTCACTGTGATAAAATTGCTACAAAGGCGATATCATCAGCGATAGAACGTATTTCAGCATTGAAAAGTTTTGTTTGAATACTTTCAAAAAAGAAACTAATAGGGCATGATGGGACAGAGTATGATTCATATTTCATATTAGAGCAATAAATTGTTATTTGTATGGAGGTGTTTAACATGAATTTGTTTAAGACATTGAGGAATGAATTGAGTTATAAAGATGATTTACAGCTTGATGGTGCTTTTGCAGTAGCGCATGTGAATTATGATAAATCACCGATATTTAATGATATTGATAGTAGGAATCTGGCAAAGAATTCAAGAAGAAAAAGTATATCATCTAAGGAGAAAATAGAAGATGTTGTTGACTGTATAGAGTCTTTTGATGGAACAGAAAAGGATTTCAAAAAGGATGATAGAATATCATTATGGAAAAATTATTGGATGGAATATATAAATGTATTTGATAAACTTGTAGATTTATTACCAAATTCAGTAGCTACAATTTATGTTGGGAGACAGGCAATAGAAATTGGCTTTAAATATTTACTACTAAAAAAAACTGGGAAAATAAATATAACACACGATTTAGGGGAGTTATCTGCTTTACTCTTCATAGAATATGATATTAATGAAAGTTACATGGATTGGGTGGATGTGTTTTGTGAAAAGTTTTGCAAGTATATTGAGGGTGGAAATGTTGAATATTTTAGATATCCGGAATATAAAAAAAATACGTATTTTGCAGGTAATCGCTTAGACATAGAATGGTTATCTTATAATTTTGCTTTGATTATATTGAAGTTAGTTCATTTTGCTGATTTAGACATTCAAGTTTAGCATAACATAAAAACAGCCCTATTCTCATTTTTTTGAAAAATAGGGCTAGATGGGTTATATTTACTTAGATAAAGTTGTATTAACCCTAAAATTTAACCTTTGGTGAATTTGTTAAAATCGGGAACAGTTTTAAGTCCATCATTTGTTTTACATTTTTTTAACTCTTTATACTGAGATGGTGTCATTCCATAAATCTTCTTGAAAAGCCGGTTAAAGTAAAACTGATCGTTAATGCCTACGGCTTCTGCTATCTCCCAAAGCATAAGATTGTTTTCTGAAATAAGGGCAGCGGCTTTCTCCATACGCAGTGAGTGAATATACTGTACAATGCTAGTACCTGTGTCGTCTTTAAAGATTTTACAT
This sequence comes from Faecalicatena orotica, assembly GCF_003149245.1. Taxonomy (GTDB): domain Bacteria; phylum Bacillota; class Clostridia; order Lachnospirales; family Lachnospiraceae; genus Faecalicatena_A; species Faecalicatena_A orotica. The sequence continues at coordinate 24,174 of NZ_QGDL01000007.1, forward strand.
AGATAGTTTTCACTGATTCCGATGGAAGCAGAAAGCTCAGTTAATGTAATCTTTTCATGATAGTGATTTTGGATATAGCAAATACATTCGACTACTTCTTTTTTATAAAAGCGAGTGTCATTTCTGATAAAGCTGTGTATTTGGGTAAAAAATTCATATAAAACAAGACTTAATTCGGTTAAATCAGTACAAGTTTCGATAGAAGTCTGGAGTTCGGTTAAATTTATATAGCTTGAGGCAGAAAGCGTAAGCTCCATATAACTGCACATTCTGTATATATAGCTTTTTAATATCTCAGGATGTATTCTTTCGGTTTTGCATTTTTCCATGAATAAATCAAAATCCTTGATAGAGTCTGCATGCTCACTCTTTGAGAGGGACGTCAGCAGTTCAGAGGCAAAGGAACGGTAATCCATAAAGTTAAAAAAGTGTTGCAGAGAAAGTTCATCAATGTATACAGGCGAGAAATTGTCATAAAAACAAGAGTGGGATGCTTCAGCGCATTTGAAACCAATATCCTTAAGCTTTTCAAGATGCAGGGCAGTTCTTGTTACAATAATGTAGAGGGAAAGTGATAAAAATTGTGAGAAACAGCTATATATATGCTGACCTAGTTCCCAGACGGTAAGTTCTGTTTCCGCGGCTGTCTTCTCAGGGTATAGGATAATGAAGCTATTGATATTCATTTGTATAAAACTGTCAGAAGGCAGATAATTGAAATTTTCCAAAAGAAGGTTCTTAATAATTGAAGGTGACAGAATTTCTCCTCTCTTGTTTGTGAATTTTTTTTGGAAGGGCTGTGTAATATAGCAAATATAATAGGCGGAGTTCTCCTGAATTTGGTAGTTCCTCAGCTTTTCATAAGTGAAATCTGTGTCCGTAAAATAGGTTTTCAAAAGAAGCTCGTTAAATGAGGGGTCATAAACGGAGCTTTCTCTTGTGTTTTGTATGGGAGATAATAAGTCAGCGCAATTTTTTAGCTGTTCTAACAGATCATCTTTATTCAAACTGATTTTTAACATATAGTCTATGGCACCTGATTTCAATGCCTGCCGAACATATTCATAATCTCCATAGTTGCTCAGTACGAGAATTTTACCCGGATAGCTTTGTTTTTTTAACGCTTTTATTAACTCCAGACCATCCATAACCGGCATTTTTAAATCTGTAATGATGATGTCCGGCTGAAATTTTTTGACGAGGGAAAGGGCCTCCTTTCCGTCAGACGCAGAGGCACAGATGGAGAAACCAAATTCTTCCCAGTTTAGGAGCGTTTTCAATGCTATCTTAACCATTGGTTCATCATCAACTATTAGTATCTGATACATAACTACCTCCAATATTTTTAAGTGTCTGTGGCTGGGTGGCAGGCAAAGTAATCGTACAGCAGGTTCCTGCCCCAGGTTTGCTTTTGATTTGAAAGTTCCCTTGTGCTTTATAAATTCTTGATATTCTTTCTTGCACATTTTGAATCCCTATTGAAATCCGCTGGCCTTTCTTATCCTCGCGAGGGCGGTCAGAATCAAAGCCTTTTCCGTTATCAGAAACGGTGATGAGCATATAGCCATTACTGCAAAAGGCAGATACAGTAATTAAAATCATTTTACCGTTATTATAAGTGCCATGATAGATTGAATTTTCTACTAAAGGCTGAAGGATAAAACGTGGAATCCTGAAATCATCGAGTTCAGGGGGAAGTTCATATTGCACTTCAAACTTATTTAGGTACCGGACTTTCTGGATTTGGATATAATAGTTTAGTATGCGTATTTCTTCTGACAAGCATACAAATTCCTCATTGTTAATTAAAGAACTCTTTAGGATTTCGGATAAGGAAGTTATCATTTCTTCTAAAACAGGTACTTGATTGAGTTCAGCAATCCACTTCAAGGTACTGAGTGTATTAAATAAAAAATGAGGGTTAATCTGATATTGCAGCATCTGAATTTCTAAGACTCTTTTCCGCTCTTCGTCTTTTTTAATTAAGGACAGCAGCTGCTGGTTTTTATCTAACATCTGATTGATGTTTATGGATAGAAAGGCCAGTTCATCGTCTGCATCAATCTCAATGCGCGAGGAAAAGTTTTCTGTACGGATATCTTTACATACATCTACTGCATTGTGTATGGGGCGCATTATAGTATGGTATAAAAGTGTACTTAGCAATATACAGATACCCAAAATCAATAAAATAAACAGGACAACGGTAGGAATAATTTTATATGCTTCTTCCCGGATATAGGAAAAGGGGATAGAAGAGATGATATAGGAATTAAGTGTCTTGTTTTTGGTATAGACCACGAGATAAGGGGCATCCTTGTTCTGATAAGTAAAAAAATTATCACGTATATCAGAGGGGTTATGGGTTAAGATTTCATCCAAAATTTCATTGTTATAATAAGGCTCGTTTCTTTTAATGGCCTCATGATTCGAGGTCAGGACAGTACCGTCTGTGTTTAATATAACAAGAGTAGAATCATTGCCTAAATCTGCAGCGGACAGGATGTCATTTGTAAAAATCTGTTCGCTGATAAATAGTAAAGTATATCCAAGCGGTGTGTTCATGTTTTGCGTACTATTAATTCTATGCCCCAGAATGATAATTTTCTGCCCCATAAATGTGTTGACATAGGACCAGCTGGCATCTGGTTTTTGCTGGTCAGTTTTATCCATAATATCCTGATAGGCAGAGAAGGAGATATCATCGTATCCCATGTCATAAATAAAAGTATTGTGATTATCCAATATTTTGATGGTTTTCATAAAGGGAGGGTATACAATTGTATCACTGATAAGACTGTTCATATGGCGGCTGATAATCTCCTGTTTTTTTTCGGACAGAACAGTATCGTTAGAAAGAAAGTCCTGTATCGTTGGATCAATACTCAGTTTTCCACCTAAATATTGATAATCTTCCAAGGTAGCATCAATAGTCTTACTGATTTGCAGCAGGGCTGTGAGGTTAGCCTGTCCCAATTTATCTGTTACGGCATCAGAATAGGCTGAGTAAAAATAGAGCGATATGATTAAAAGCGGTAATATGCTGATCAGAAAAAAGCTTCCGATTAAACGTGTGCTAATGTTCAAACGGCGAGTATACTTTATTATAAGAGAAATAAATTTTGTCATAATGATATCACCCTAACATTTTGTATTAGGTATCTGTTATATGTCCGGAGCAGATACGTTATGAAATAATGTGGTTTCATAAAATATTATACATGATTCATAAAAAAAAGGTAGAGACAAACTTAAGATTAGATATGAAGATTGTCCATAAAAAGTTAAGAAAAAGAAGAATGTACAAAAAAGAGTGAAAATCCTTCATGTAAACCGAAAGTGAAAAATGATAAATTAAATTTATAAAATAAGTAGAGGAGAGATACCTATGAGAAAGAAGATTTCAATTATTTTGGCGGCTGCATTATGTATTACCAGTTTAGCAGGATGTGGTAATGGAAAAGAGGAGAAAACAGCAGATTCGGATACGAAGCAAGTAAAGACAGAAGCTGGTACGGAGGAGGACAGTGTTTCAGGAGAGCTTAATATCGCTGTCTTTCAAGGCGGAATGGGGGATGCCTATTGGAACGAGATTGTGAAAATGTTTGAAGCAAAGTACCCTGAGATTAAGGTAAACATGAATATTAATCCTAAAATTGGGGAAATCATTAAACCTCAGATTGTAGCAGGAAACGTACCGGACTTTATTTCTTTGAATATGGGTGAAGCAAGCGGTGTTATGGATTCACTTGTCAAAGAGAAGGCATTGCTGGACTTGACAGATATTTTTGAGGAAACGCTGGAGGGTGATACACAGCCGCTGAAAGACCGCTTTTTGGATGGAATTATAGGCAGCAAAGCGACATCCCCCTATGATGACGGGAAAATTTATCTTGCGCCTTTTGACAGTGGTGCAATGGGATTAGTCTATAACAAAGCACTGTTTGAAGAGAAGGGATGGGAGCTGCCGGAGACTTGGGAGCAGTTTATGGCATTGGGCGAGACGGCCCAAAATGATACTTATATGGTGGGCGACAAGGAAGTTACAGGCAGGGCATTACTTGCTTATCCGGGAATCCATCCGCAGTATATGAGAAACATTCTTTTCCCGGCAGTTGCACAAAACGGCGGCAGTGAGGCTGTCAATGCATTTTCTAATTATGAGGAGGGTTATGCGGATAATGCAAAGACAATTGAATATCTACAGGTGATTCCTGAACTTGTTGAAAAGGGATATCTGTTGGAAGGTACTGTGGCATTAAATCACACACAATCTCAGACAGAAATGATGTTAGGAAAAGCTCTTTTCATTCCGTCTGGTGCATGGATGGTGAATGAAATGAAAGATGCCCCGCGTGAAGAAGGATTTGAATTTGGAATGATTGCAATGCCTTCTATGAAAGAAGGGGACAGCAAATATATTGCTTCAAGCTGTGAGCAGTTCTCCATTCCGGCAAAAGCAAAGAACCCAGAAGCTGCAAAGGCTTTTCTGCGATTTTTATATACAGATGATTCTGTTAAAGCATTGGCCGAGCATGCAAGTGCATTATATGCATTGAAGGACGCGAAAGAAATCTGCAAAGATATCTTAGATGATGAGGTCTATAATATGTATGAGGCATATGAGGATGCGGAAGCAGTGCTTGTTTATACAGCACCATTGCCACAGGGATGTAATGTGGATGTGAATCAGGAATTGTATCACAAATGCTTTACAAAAGTTATAGATGGCAGTATGACGGTTGAAGAATGGATGCAGAGTATTGAAAAGGCATTTGCAGAAATCAGAAGCTTAAAATAGGGGAGTAAGAAGAGGCCGTTTGTACGGCCTCTTTTAAGAAGGAAGGAGCAGTGTATGAACAAAAAAAGAATGAAAACTAAAATACCGGTATTTTTTATTGCGTTCAGTGTCGTACCCCCTGTTGCACTGATGGTTTTATTTATGATTATGCCAACAATTGAGGCATTCAGACTGTCATTTACAAATTCCACGGGTATGGGAGGTTCTTATGATTTTGTAGGCCTGAAGAATTATATATATATGTTTCAAGACTCTTTATTTATATTATCTCTAAAAAACACTATAAAGCTCATGGCGGTTATACCATTAATTACGGTCATTTTAGCGCTTATTTTTGCTTTTGTACTAACACAGACAAAGTTGAAGGAGAGGGGTATTTACCGGGTAATTTATTTTATGCCGAGTATCATTTCCTTAACGGTTATTGGTATTATTTTTTCTTTTATTTTTAACCCGACAATGGGATCTCTCAACAATATGCTTACAAAAGTTGGTTTAGGTCAACTAGCTTTAGCATGGCTGGGCGATTCAAGGACTGCACTGTGGTGTATTGGGGTAACGTTAGTATGGCAGTCAACAGGATACTATATGGTAATGCATATTGCTGCTATAGACGGGATATCGCCAGACATAATGGAAGCAGCAACGATTGACGGAGCAGGCCAATTTCAGAAATTAGTTAAGATTATACTGCCTCTCCTAAAAAATATTATTGGGATTACTTATGTATTATCTTTATCAGGGACACTGGCACTTAGCTTTATTCTCTCAAAGGTAATGACAGCGGGCGGACCATCTGGGACGTCAACGGTATTGCTCCAATACATGTATCAGCAGGCATTCACAAATTCTAATTTTGGCTATGCTATGGCAATTGCAATATTTACGCTGATTATTTCAATTAGTCTTTCGGTGATTTCCAGAGGACTGACAAACAGAGAATAGGAGAGTAGTTATGATGAAATGCGTAGTAAAGAAATGGATCAGCAGAGTTTGCCTTATATTTTTCGCTTTCTTATTTTTATACCCGATGATGTGGAATCTGTGGTCTTCGTTTAAAAGTAATACAGAATTTCTGACGGCTCCTTTTGATTTCCCGAAAGGGATTGAAATAGATAATTATGTCAGAGCATTTACAAAGGCCAATATGGGAGCTTATTTTTTGAATTCATTGTATGTGGTAATTGCAGCAACTGCTTTGACATTACTGTTTGTGATACCGATTTCCTATGTTCTGGCAAGGTATAAGTTCAAAGGCTCCAAAATAATACTGAACTTTTTTATGTGCTGCATTTTTATACAGGCCACCTATATTATGGTGCCACTGTTTTTACAATTAAATACGATGAACTTATTGGATAATCTGACTGCTATGAGTCTGGTTTATGCCGTTTTTCGTTTCCCGTTTTCTATTTTTCTTTTGGTCGGATTTATGAAGGGGATACCGATTGCTTATGAGGAGGCGGCGCAAATAGACGGATGCAGCAGAATCAGAATTTTAATCAGTATTATTATACCTATGGCAAAACCGGGGATTGTTACCGTGGGAATGCTTTCAGCAATGGCGTATTGGAATGAATATCCTTTGGCACTTGTCCTTATTCAGTCCGAAGAGAAGAAAACGCTTCCGGTTGGACTGGCAAATCTGTATGAAGTACAACAATATGCAACAGATTGGAGTGCCTTATTTGCGGCGTTGATTATTGTATTGGTACCAACTATTCTAATCTATCTTCTTGGACAGAAGCAGCTTATCGGAGGCGTTGGAATGGGTGGTATTAAAGAGTAGGGAGGGGACAGAATGAATGTATATGAAAGACTTGCACCGGCACGAAGGGAGTGTGTGCTTAGGAAAGAAGGCTGGTATATATGGGGTGCTTCTGTATGCAGATATCAGGATAAATATTATATCTTTGCTTCCGGTTGGGAAAAACAGTATAAATTTCAGGGGTGGGTAAAGCACTCAACTATTTTTAAAGGCGTTTCAGACAGACCGGAGGGGCCGTTTAAGATTTTGGGCGAGATGGAGGAATTGAAACAGCAGGAGTGGTCATCGGAGGTTTTACATAATCCTACGGTATGCAAGGTGGGAGATACATATTATTTGTTTTATGTAGGGACAAGATATCATGTGGATGGTCGGACTTGTGTATTGCCGGATGACTATGAAGTTTACCGTTATAATCAGAGGATCGGGGTTGCTGTTTCCGAAAACCCAATAGAAGGTTTTCGGCCTGTTAAAGAAAATCCAATCTTAGACATCAGTGAAAGTGGATGGGATAGTACCTATGTGACGAACCCTTCCGTTTGGGCAGAGGATGGAAAAATCTACATGGTCTATAAGGCATTGATACAAGACCGGCTTCCAGACATTGTGATGAAGCTGGGACTCGCAGAGGGGGAGAAGGTAGCTGGACCCTACAGGAGGATATTGGGCCATCCCTTGCTGCAGTATAATATTGAAGACCCCTTTATCTGGAAAGAAGAAGGGAACTATCACCTGCTTGCAAAAGACATGACTGGTGAACTGGCAGGAAAGCCAGACGAAGCTGTGGTGTTAGAGTCTTCTGATATGAAGAAATTTGCCTGGCGAGAGAAAAGAGCGGCTTACTCAACTGAAATTGAATGGGAGGATGGGGTGGAGTATTATCAAAATGTGGAACGCCCGCAAATTTATTTTGAAGAAGGGAAACCAGTGTGTCTTTACAATGCGGTAAGAACGAAGGATGATGGCAGTTTTAACGTAGCGAGGAGATTTCGATGAACAGACCCAATATTATCTTAATAATGACTGACCAGATGCGGGGAGACTGTATGTCTGTGGCAGGGCATAAAGATGTTAAAACCCCTAATTTAGATACTCTTGCATTAAAAGGAATTCGATATCCGAATGCTTATTCAGCGTGTCCTTCCTGTGTTCCGGCACGTGCGGCAATGTTTACGGGAATGAAGCAGGAACATCATGGACGTGTAGGGTACGAGGATCGGATTACATGGGACTATCCTCATACACTGGCAGGAGAATTGGCGAAAAACGGATATTATACACAGGCAGTCGGAAAGATGCATGTACATCCCCAAAGGAATTATATGGGATTTCACAATGTAATACTGCATGACGGTAATTTGACTGCCAATAGAGCGATGAGCCTTTCATTTTATGAACATCAGGAAAATTGTGATGATTATTTTTATGACTTGAAAAAGAAAAAAGGTATATCAGCAGATTTGTATGATGTAGGAATAGACAGCAATTCCTGGGTGGCCAGACCGTGGATGTATGAAGAGAATCTGCATCCAACGAATTGGGTGACAGAACAGGCAATTGATTTTCTGAGGAGAAAAGACCCGAATCGGCCTTTCTTCCTGTATTTGTCATATGTACGTCCCCATCCTCCATTTGATGCACCGCCATGTTTTTGGGATATGTATGAGAATATGGAATTGAAGTCCCCTGTAGTTGGGGACTGGGCAGATGAAGAGAATTTGAAAGAAAAGGGGCTTATCTTAGATTCTGATACGGGTCCTGTGGATAAAGAGATGGTAAAAAGAGCGCAGCAGGGATATTATGCATGCATTTCACATGTGGATAATCAAATCGGCCGGTTTATGCTGGCATTAGACCGATATGGGATTTCTGAAAATACTGTGATACTTTTCACATCGGACCATGGAGAGCTTCTTGGTGATCATTATACATTCCGCAAGGTGCGCCCTTATCAGGGAAGTGTTAACATTCCGTTATTCATCAGTCTGCCGGATAAGAATACATGGGGGAGCGTATCAGATGATCTGGCAGAACTTCAGGATATTCTGCCGACTATTGTGAAATTGGCAGGGGGAGATATTCCGAAATTGGCAGATGGAGAAGATCTGCTGGATATTAGCCGTGGAAAAAGAAAATATATTCATGGAGAACATAGTGGATTTGGGGGTGAATATGAGATAGGAAATCAGTATATTGTAACAAAAAAGGATAAATATATCTGGTTTATGGAAAGTGGGAGAGAACAATATTTTAATTTGGAAGAAGACAGGTTTGAAGTTCATGATGGGATTCAGGAACCTGAATATCAGGAACGAATCTCTGAGCTTAGGAAAATTTTGATTCAGGAGCTGCAAAACAGGGAGGAAGGATATGTGAAAGGGGATCGCCTTATTGCAGGAAGAAAACAGCAGAATCTACTACTGTATAATTAAAAATCTTAGAAATACCGACAATAAAATTCAGGCACCGCTGAAAATCGTTTAAAATTACGTATTTAAAAATGTTCATCATTTTTTGAACATTTTTCCTAAATTCCGCACTATGTAAAAAAAAATCTCGTTTATAATAATTATAGTTACTGTTAAATAATCCGGCACATTATAGAATCTCCCCTTGAAAGGTTAATTCTATGATGTACCGGTTTGTTTTCACACATATTTACAGCAGTAGCAGAAGATTGAATGGAGGTTTCAAGATGTCTAAAATGCAATCAATTATTCAGGTTAATTCAGAGCCTTTTATCATGCTGGCAGGAGAGGTTCACAATTCGAATTCGTCATCAGTGGAGGTGATGGAGCCCATCTGGCAGAAAGCGGAAAACTTAGGAATGAATACGCTGCTTTTGCCTGTGACGTGGGAAATGCTGGAGCACGCAGAAGGGGAATTTGACTTCACGCTTGTAGATGGTTTAATCCGGCAGGCCAGAGGATATGGGATGCATATTTGTTTCTTGTGGTTTGGTGCATGGAAAAATGCACAGTGCTATTATGCACCAGAATGGGTGAAAAGTAATCCGCAGCGTTTCTGGCGTGCTGAGGTACAAAAAGGAAAGAAAAAAACCAACCTTGCAAATTTCTATGGCATGCCCTATACAACGCTGTCCAGTCATTGTGAAGCAACCGTAGAAGCGGACAGCAGGGCGTTTGCCATGCTGATGCGGCATATCCGGGAAGTAGATGAGAAAGAGCATACAGTCATTATGATGCAGGTGGAAAATGAATCAGGACTGCAGGGGGCAGCAAGGGAGCATTCTGATTATGCAGAAGAACTTTTCCAAAAAGAGGTTCCATCTGAATTTGCAGAGTATATGAGACAAAATGTTACTGAAATGAATCCAGAGGTCAAAGCTGCAGTTGAGGCCGGAAAAGAAGCCGGGTCGTGGGAAGATGTGTTTGGACTGGCAGCGGAAGAGATATTTCAGGCATATTCGGTGGCAAAATATATAGACCGTGTTGCAGCGGCGGGAAAGCAGGAGTACAATCTGCCGATGATGGTGAATGCGTGGCTCGATAAAGGGCAGGAGGCAGGCATGTATCCAAGCGGCGGACCGGTAGCGAAGATGATGGAAGTGTGGAAATACTGCGCCCCTCATATCGATGTATTCGCCCCGGACATTTATGTACAAAACTTTTGTGAAGTTTGTGATGAGTATACAAAACTTGGAAATCCCCTTATTATCCCGGAAACAGCAGTCCATAGCCATGCCGGCCCCCGCCTTGTTTTTGTGATTGGCCATTATCATGCAGCCGGGTTTGCACCATTTGGGTTTGAGGATTTGGGCCAGACACTTACGTCAGCAGACAGCTATCTTTTCGGTGTGGATACTTCTGACCCTCTGCTAAGCACGCCTCAGAACGAGGAAGAATATGCCTGGTACAACAGGACACTGCATTCGATGATGCCGGTGCTTGTATCTCGTTATGGCACAGAGAACCTGCAGGCAGTAATCAGTGAACGCCCGGAACAGGACATGATGATGTTTGGACAGTATGGATTTAAGATTATGATGGATTCCCCTCTGTGCACGAGAAAAGACGGTGTATGTCTTGCGGTGAAAGTGGATGAGGATGAATTCTATCTTATTGCAAATGGGTGTATGGTAGCTCCTTTTTCTGCAAATCCAAAGAAACCCCATCTTGATATACTGGCATTGGAAGAAGGGGAGATCAGGGAAGGCAGATGGCATATGAGACGCAGGCTTAATGGTGACGAAGTGGCGGCAATGCGATATAACAGCCCGACACTATTGAGGGTAAAACTGTTTACATATGAATAGAAACATGCAGGAGGTATAGAGATGATTGAGAGCAAGAGTAAAGCTTCATTTGACACAGTAGATGGAAAAGTAGCTATTGTAACTGGCGCCAGCCGTGGAATTGGAAGAGCCATTGCGTTCATGTATGGGGCAAATGGTATCAAGGTGGTTTGTGCAGCACGCAGTAAGGAACAGGGACAGGCAGTTGCAGACGAAATTTGTGCAGAAGGCGGGGAGGCTATATTCATCCAGACCGACTGCAGCAGTGCAGTACAGATAAAAAAACTGATTGATGAGACTGTGGAACATTATGGAAGATTAGATGGAATTGTAAATAATGCAGGAATCGGGCAGGGTGGAACACCGTTGCATGAATATGGAATAGAAGAGTATGAGCAAATATTTGGCTTGAATAGTGAGGGAGTATTTGCCGGAATGAAATATGGTGCGGAAGCAATTCTGCGATCACACAGCGAGGGTGGATTTCTGATTAATGTAGCTTCTATTGCCGGTATTATGCCGCAGCGGGGACAGTCACTTTACACAGCTACAAAGTTCGGCGTAATAGGAATGACTAAGGCAGCAGCATTAGATTATGCACCGCATAATATTACCGTAAATGCAATTTGTCCCGGGTATACGAAAACAAGCATTTTTGGCGATGCACCGGAGCAGGCAATGGCATTTTTCAGCCAGGACTGTCCGGCAGGCCGAATGGGGGAGCCACAGGAGTGTGCATACCTTGCGTTATTCCTTGCCAGCGGGATGGCACGTTATATTACCGGGGCAGCAATTCCGGTGGATGGGGCCCTTTCAGCGGGAAGTAAAAATGTAATACAGTGGAAACACCCGGAAATATTAGAATAATTATGTGCCAATGGCAGGATCTGTCTGTACACTGGTGAATACGCATTGTGTATAAGAAAAAGATTTGGCTGACTAAGAAAAGGATGGAGACAATACATATGAAGTGTTATGAAATGTTCGAATTGACTTTTAGTGGGCCCGAACCGGAAGGATCTTGGGCAGAGACAGATATTACCGGTATATTTCGGTGCGGAGATGATGAAAAAACGGTAAAAGGGTTTTATGACGGCGACGGAATTTATAAAGTGCGTTTCCTGCCGCAGCGGATAGGAACTTATAGATGGAAAGTAGAGGGGGCTGTACAGGCAGAGGGTACAGAGGAATGTACGGCATCGGACATAAGCCACGGCATGATACGGGCAGTGGGGACGCATTTTGAGTATGAAGACGGAACGAAATACCTTCCTTTCGGGACTACTGTCTATGCACTGGCACACCAGACGGAAGACATGATTGAACAGACGCTGGAGTCACTGGCGGAGTCACCCTTTAACAAAGTACGGCACTGTATTTTCCCAAAACATTATGACTACAATCACAATGACCCTGAATTCTATCCATTTGAGAAAGACACTGAAGGGAAGTGGGATGTCCACCATCCCTGCCTTGCCTATTGGAGACGTTTTGAGAAAATTATTTTGAAAATGGGAGAGATGGGGATCGAAACAGACCTGATTCTTTTTCACCCATATGACCGTTGGGGCTTTGCTTTTCTAAATATGGAAGAGTGTATGGTATATCTTGACTATGTCATGCGAAGGCTTGCGGCCTACCCGTATATATGGTGGAGTATAGCAAATGAGTATGATATTATGTTCCACCGTACAATAGAAGATTGGTATCGAATTGAAGGCTTCATCACCGAAGGGGACCCCTACCGGCATTTGTTAAGCAGCCATAACTGTTTGAAGCTTTATAATTTTTCCAGACCGTCGGTGACGCACTGCTGTGTACAGACAATTGCGATGTACAAAGCTGATGAATGGCAGAAGCGGTTCCAAAAACCTGTAGTCTACGATGAGTGCTGTTACGAGGGGAATTTACAGCATGAATGGGGCAATATTTCCGGGTTTGAGATGGTGAACCGCTTCTGGTGTGCCTGTGTGAAAGGGGCATATGCGACCCACGGCGAGACATTTTTAGACGATCAGGATGTCTTATGGTGGGCGAAAGGCGGAAAGCTCAAAGGAAAAAGTCCAAAGAGGATTGCTTTCTTAAAAGATCTGATGTACAGTCTTCCTTCTTATATGACTCCTTGGGAAGAACCATTCTGGGAGGATTTTGAGAAGGTGAAGGAAGCGAAGATGGGGGACGTGGAGGAACATCCGTATTTCAAGCTGATGGATTCTATGGACGAAGAAAACAGAGAAATACTTCAAATAAAAGATGCAAAATATACAGGGTGCTGTGGAGAAGAAGTATTCCTTAAGTATTATGCGAGACAATGCGCAAGGGTATCCTCCATTCACTTGCCGAAGGATAAGAAGTACCGAATCGAAGTAATTGATGTCTGGAATATGACGAGGGAGACACTGTTAGAAGAGGCAGGCGGGACCGTTGAGTTCCAGATGCCCGGAAAAGAGGGGATTGCGGTCTTAGCGGTCCGTACAGATTAGATTCACTATTTAATGATGGGATTTTTAACTGATAAAGGAGAGATAAAAAATAAAATGAGAAAGATAATCGAATTGAAAGAAGCCTGGAATTTTGTGAAAACAGCCGGAACACCGGAAGAAGCTGTAAATGCGCAGGGAATGGAAGTCACCCTCCCGCATACATGGAACGCTGTGGACGGGCAGGACGGCGGTAATGATTATTACAGAGGGACCTGCTGGTACACAAGGAAAATTGAGAAACCTGTGTTGGAAGAAAACGATCATGTGTACCTTGAATTCCTTGGCGCCGCAATGACTGCCGATGTGTTCTGGAACGGTGAGAAATTAGCGCATCATGAAGGCGGATATTCTACATTCCGTGTAGACGTCACCGGACATTTACAGGAAGTAAATGACCTGGCAGTTGCGTTGGATAATGATGATAATGATCATGTATATCCGCAGAAAGCAGATTTTACATTTTATGGCGGGCTTTACCGAATGGTGAATCTGATTGTGGTTCCGAAGGCACACTTTGATCTGGACTATGCAGGCGGGAATGGAATCGCGGTTACTCCGGAAGTACATTGCGATGAGAACAGGGTACCGACCGGAAAAGCGACTGTCACAGTTGAAGCATGGGTAAAAGGAAGCGACGGCCCGGTTGCCATTACGATTACCGGGGAGGATTCTCGGCAGCAGACTGCAGAAGTGATTGATGGGAAGGCAACGGCAGTGTTTACATTGGAGAATGTCCATCTATGGGATGGTGTAAAGGATCCGTATTTATACACTGCAAAGGCAGAACTGGAAAGCGGAGATGCCGTGGAGACACGGTTTGGGTGCAGAAGCTTTTATGCGGACCCGCAAAAGGGATTTGTGCTTAATGGAAAGGTATATCCGCTCCGCGGTGTGAGCCGTCATCAGGACCGGGCAGGTGCCGGAAATGCACTGACTCTGGACATGCATAGGAAGGATATGGAAATAATCAAAGAAATTGGGGCGAATACCCTGCGCCTTGCGCATTATCAGCATGCACAGGAATTCTATGACCTCTGTGATGAATACGGGATGGTCGTATGGGCTGAGATTCCCTTTATCACACTTTTCTTAAAGAACGGGCGGGGGAATACCTTAAGCCAGATGAGGGAACTGGTGGTTCAGAATTACAATCATCCATCCATTGTATGCTGGGGACTTTCGAATGAGATTACGGCGGCGAGTCCGGTGAATGAGACGCTGCTTGAGAACCACAGGGCCCTGAATGATCTGTGCCACGAATTAGACAAGACACGTTTTACCACGATGGCCAACGTATTCATGCAGGAAACGGACAGTCCGCTTCTTGAGATTCCGGATGTGAACAGCTATAATCTTTATTTTGGCTGGTATCTGGGTGAATTGGAGCAGAACGATGAATTTTTCGATGAATATCATAAGAAGTATCCGGACCGCTGTATTGGATTTTCGGAATATGGTGCTGATGCGAACCCACAGTATCACAGTACTGCACCAACTCATGGCGATTATTCTGAGACATATCAGACAATTTACCATGAACACATTCTGAAGATGATTGAAGAACGCCCATATCTCTGGGCGACCCATGTGTGGAATATGTTCGATTTCGCGGCAGACGGACGGGATGAAGGCGGCAAACATGGCGTGAACCAGAAAGGTCTTGTGTCGATGGACCGGAAACTGAAAAAGGATGCTTTTTATCTGTACAAGGCTTACTGGAATAAAGAGGATGCTTTCGTCCATATCTGCGGACGACGCTATATAGACCGGACGGAAGAAAATACAGAGGTAAAAGTATATTCCAATCAGGACGAGGTATCTTTGTATGTGGACGGTATCCTGTTTGATACAAAGAAGGGCAGCCGGATCTTCTGCTTCACAGTTCCAATCTCTGCGGATCATGAGATTACAGCAAAATCAGGAAACTGTTCGGATACCATTCACATCCGTAAAGCAGAGCAGGCTAATCCGGATTATGTGATGGGGGAGATAAAAGATGTAATCAATTGGTTTGACGATGAGGAATACAAACCAGATTTCTATTCCATTAAGGATACTATGGCAGAACTACAGGCAAGTCCAAAAGCCGGGGTGATTTTAGGTCAGCTGATGCAGCAGGGAGCCGGGGCAAGAGGAGATGTGGCAGAGAGTGTAAAGGATAACCCAAATCTGGTCCGCATGATGGGCAGAATGACTCTGGAGAGTATGCTGGGACACATGAAAGACAGCATAACAGAGGAGCAGGTAAAAGGACTGAACCGTATGCTCCAGCAGATTAAAAGGGGAGAATAAAATTAGAAAGGAAGCTTCAATATGAATTATTATTGCAATCCCATTAATATGAATTACCGTTACCAGTTTAATGATGACCCGCGCAGAGAAGGGATACAGGTCGCAAGGGAGGCTGCGGATCCCTCTATGATATGCTTTCAGGGCAGTTATTATATCTTTGCATCCATGCAATTAAGCGTGTGGGTATCCAAGGACCTTGTCCACTGGGAGAGCCACAGGCTGCCGGAAGAACTGCCTTTGTATGATTATGCGCCGGATGCCAGGGTAGTGGGGGAGTATGTATATTTTTGTGCTTCCAGACGTGGAGAAGTGTGTGATTATTACCGGACAAAGGATATACTAAAGGGGCCCTATGAAAAAATAGAGGGTACATTTGATTTCTGGGACCCTAACCTGTTTTGTGACGATGATGGGAGACTATATTTTTACTGGGGCTGTTCCAATGTAACGCCTCTGTGGGGTGTGGAACTGGATCCGGTTACCATGCATCCGCTTGGTGAACGGAAGACATTAATTACCGGAGATGCATGGAGTAAAGGGTATGAGCGCGCAGGGGAAAACCACAGTAAGCCGCCGAAAAGTGACGAAGAGACAGAGGCTGCTTTTCAGCAGTTTTTAAAGGCACAGGGGACCTCGGCAGCCGACACCTCTGATGAATACATACCTTTAATCAAAGGGATGCTCAGTGATAAGCCGTATATTGAAGGGGCATGGATGGACAAGTATCAGGGAAAATATTACCTTCAGTATGCGTGTCCGGGAACCCAGTACAATATTTATGCGGATGGGGTGTATGTGGGTAACAGTCCGCTGGGTCCATTTGAACTGGCGGAAAATAATCCATACTCTTATAAACCGGGCGGATTCATCAGAGGGGCCGGACATGGATCAACAATGAAGGATATACAGGGGAACCTGTGGCATGCTTCTACCATGCAGATTAGCATCAATCACGATTTTGAACGTCGTGTCGGACTCTGGAGGGCCGGGTTTGACGAAGACGGGGCACTTTTCTGCAACCAGCGTTATGGAGACTGGCCGGCAGCGGTGGGAGAAGGGAAGGCAGACCCGTGGGAGGAACCGAAGTGGTACTTGCTGAGTTATAAGAAAAAGGCAGAGGCATCCTCATATGAAGAAGGCAGGGAACCCATGTATGCTGCGGATGAAAACGTACAGACATGGTGGCGCGCTGAAACAGCAGATCCCGGGGAGTGGCTGCAGCTGGACTTAGGAGAGGAATACGATGTTCATGCGGTTCAGATTAATTTTGCAGATGACAAAATTGATATACCGGTACCGGGAAAAATCCGGGGGACAACGCAGGCGCGCTATATTGATGAAGCCGATTATGTTACCCGCTGGAAATTGGAAGGGTCACTGGATGGAGAAACATATTTTGTTGTTGAAGATAAGTCCCAGGCCGGAACAGACCTGCCACATGATCTGGTTATCAGAGAAGACGGAATTTGTGTACGTTTCCTGAGACTTACAATATATGAAATTCCCTATGCACAAAAATCCTGCATTTCAGGTCTGCGTGTCTTTGGAACAGGAAATGGGGAGAAGCCGGCTGTACCGGAATTTCTGGCTGAGCGGATCAGTGATATGGATATGAAGGTGGCGATACAGGGTGAAAACGCGGTTGGCTATAATATTCTCTGGGGAAGCAGCCCGGAAAAACTATATCATAGCTTTATGGTTTTTGGTACAGAACAAATTGTGGGTGCACTGGTAGCGGGTAGAGAGTACTATGTCCGTGTAGACGCATTTAATGAAAATGGGATTACTGAAGGGAAGGCAGTACAATTAAGGGGCGGTAAACAATGAAGTGACTTTTGTGAAAACCTTAATTCAAATAGGAGATAAAATTTATACTAACAGTATAATGACAAATCGGTTTTCATGTGTTATATTGATGTAGAACAAGGAAAAGCGGACAGGGAAAGTCCGGAGAAAGGAAGCAAATATAATGACAGCAATGATAAATGTAAATCTGTTTAATAGTGAACGCTGCTATGGTCTTGATAAAGAACATAGTTTCCTTTTTGTGTGTTCCGATAAGTTAAGCAGATTGAAGCGTCAGGGCTGAAATCAGGTGTAATAGATATGTTTATTGACCGCTTATCTTATGGATAGGCGGTTTTTTAATTTCATAGGAAAGTACGTCCTATGAAATTAAAAGCCCTCCGGGGGATGCGCACTGCGGCGTATAAGGCAGATGTCGCGATGCGACCGCCGCAGGCGCGAGTTTCGCAAGCGAAACTCTATTTTATGTAGAGAAGGAGGAGGGCGCAGCGATGTTAGAGATAAAAGGTGCAAAGACAACTGCTGTTTGTTACGCAAATATTATTGAGGAAGAAGCAATCGAACAGATCCGCAGAATGTGTGATCAGGATTTTACGGAAGGCTGCCGTGTCAGGATTATGCCGGATGTCCATGCAGGAAAAGGCTGTACGATTGGAACGACTATGACTGTAAATGGGAAAGCAGTGCCCAATGTTGTAGGTGTAGATATTGGATGTGGAATGTATACGGTGAATCTTGGAAAACAGGAGATCAATCTGGGAAAATTTGATGAAGCATGTCATTTTATTCCATCTGGGAAAAATGCCTGGGAAGGAAGGCAGGAGAGGTTTGATTTGACGGAACTTCGATGTTACCGTTCTTTACAAAAAACAAAATGGATCGGGAGAAGCCTTGGGACATTAGGAGGCGGGAACCACTTTATTGAGATTGACCGGGCAGCAGATGGGACGAATTATCTTGTGATCCATACAGGAAGCCGGAACCTTGGGAAACAAGTGGCTGAGATTTATCAGCAGCTTGCCATCGAATTACATCAGGGGAAAGAGGAATATTTTAAAAAGAAAGATGCGCTGATTGCAGAATACAAAGCAGCAGGGCGAAGAAAAGAAATCCAGCAGGCATTGAAAGAGCTCCATTGGAAGAATAAACCATTGTTTATTCCAGAAGACCTCTGCTATGTGTATGGAAGTTACTTAGAGGATTATCTGCATGATGTAGATATTTGCCAGAAATTTGCCCTCAGAAATAGAGAATTATTGTCAGAGATATTACTTGATCGATGCGGATTGGAAGGAAAAGACGTATTCCATACGATTCATAACTATATTGATGTGGATGAAATGATTTTGCGAAAAGGAGCAATCGCGGCACATAAAGGGGAAAAGGTGCTGATTCCGATTAATATGCGGGATGGAAGTATTCTGGCAGCAGGAAAGGGAAATCCGGAATGGAACTTTTCGGCTCCTCATGGTGCAGGGCGTCTGATGTCTAGAACAAAGGCAAAAGCAACACTGAGTCTGGAAGCATATAAAGATGCTATGATAGGAATTTATACGACTTCCGTCAATGAAGCAACATTAGATGAGGCTCCATTTGCGTATAAGTCTTTAGAAGACATTATTGATGTGATTCGGGATTCTGTAGATATTATTGATATTATGAAACCAATTTATAATTTTAAGGCGTCAGACTGATTTTTTTCTGTGTCAGTCTGACGACCGGCACAGAAAGGAGAGAAGAGGCCATGTCAGGTTTTCCAATGATTGATATGGTGAGGACAGGGGAGAATATTTTAAAATTGAGACAGCAGAAAAAGCTGTCAGTAAAGGAGCTACAGCTTATTTTCGGTTTTGAGACACCACAGGCAATTTATAAGTGGCAGCATGGAACTGCATTGCCTACGGTGGATAATCTGGTGATTTTATCGATTATTTTTGAGGTGAAAATGGAGGATATTCTTGTTTTGTCTGAGAAAAAAGAGATGAAAATGTGTGAGAGATATCTGAGGTATGTTTTCTCCTAAATAAAAGAGGGAGAGACTCGAAGGTTCTCCCTCTGGGTACAGGCTTCGCAAGTTTTCGTAAAACGATTACTTAATGAATTTATTATCAATTGTATCTCTGTTGTAACGCCAGCCCAATTAACCGGTCTGCCTGACCTGCCATAAACAGAGGAATGTTCAGCATAACACCATCCAGTTTCAGGTTATCCAGAGAGAACCGGACACGGAGCTTTACTTGATCCGGGAACAGTTCCTTGAACTTCTTAAGACTTTTGCTAGTGATATTGGTTTCGGATTTGACCTCTACAGGGAAAATATCGTTTTCCCGCTGAATCAGGAAATCAACCTCATAAGGAGGATTTGTCTGTGTCCAATACCGGGGTACGACTTCAAATTGTGTGACCAGGGTCTGAAGCACATAGTTCTCGGTCAGTGCCCCCTTAAACTCTGTAAACAGGCGGCTGCCTTCACCGAAGGCAGTAGGAGCCAGATGTGCCAGACGCCGGAGCAGCCCCACATCCACAAGGTAAATCTTAAAAGCTGAAAGGTCGTCATAGGCAGCAACAGGAAGGCCGGGAGCAGAACTTCGGTAGATTTTATGCATCAGGCGGGCATCTACCAGCCGCTGCAGGGTTTCCTGCATGGCAGGGACATCCCGTGCCTTTGTCCACATTAAAACAGATTTCGGCATACCTCCGGTTACATAGTACATTTTGAGCTTTTTATAAAGAGTATTGAAGAATGCATCAGGGATTGGTTCAATGGTATCCAAGCTTTCTAAAAATGCCGCCAGATTATCATCACCATTAGCTAACAGGAACTCCTCAAAGGTCATAGGGGCAATCTGCATAAAGTTGACCTTTCCCACAAGGAAAGAGGTAGGATTTGCCAAAGCAATGCCCAACAAAGAACCCGCGCAGGCGATGTGATACTGCGGTGCGTTCTCACAGAAGTACTTCATGGTAATGCGCCCTTTTTGACCCGTCAGGATGGATATACCGTAACTCCATTGCAACAGGTTCAAAAGGGCAATAAAGCCAGCAATATAGAACACGGTACCATCACTTATTCAGGCAATAATCAAAGGTATCTCAAAAAAACCGAGATTAGAAAAAGCACCGGCAAATGTTCCGATACTGTCTTTTTTTGAAGACAAATCTGGATATCAAATGTCATATTTTTCAGTGGAGAGAAAATGGGATGGAAGAGAATGATATCGGGGTTGTGGCATTAGAAGGACGGGCAGAAGAACTCTTTGACGTAAGAAATCCGGTTTTAGTGGTCTTCGGTTTGAAGTGCTTTTTGAGGAAGAAATCGTATTGGTGCTGCCGCTGCAACACCTATTGGCAGGCAAGAAGATCATAACGGGATTGAAAGAAGAGAATGTATTGACGGGATACGGGAATATTTTTCCTCTGTGTAAGTATGATAAAGAAATAATATAATATTATAAATTTCTTGACTGATTTATAAAATAAATTTATAATTATATACATAATATTGCCGGAGGTATATGAAATGGCCGTTAGAGCGAAAGACATTGCAGAGGAGCTGGGGGTATCTACAGCGACAATCTCTCTTGTGTTAAATGGAAAACCTGGAATTAGTGAAAAAACAAGAAAGAAAGTATTACAGGGAATCAATGCTCTCGGCTACGGTTATTTGGTACAAGAACAACAGGCAGGCTCAGAAGAGAATAAAACCATAGGTTTTGTAATCTACAAAAATAGTGGTGATCTTCTGGGAATGAATTCCTTTTTTCCATTGATTTTGGATGGGATTGAGTTTACTGCCAGACAGTATGGCTATAATCTCTCGGTCATAAATATAGACCGGAAAGAGATTGATACGCAGATACAATATATTAAAGATGCCAATTGCAGAGGATATGTTATATTTGCGACAGAAATGCAGGAAGAAGAGGTTTCCTTTTTTGAGCGCCTGCAGATCCCATTTGTATTGTTTGACAACTATTTTATTGATAAGCAGATTAATTCAGTAAAAGCCAATAATGAACAGGGAACGTATCTTGCTGTGAAACATCTTTATGAGATGGGACATAGAAAAATTGGGTACTTAGGGAGCGGACTGGATATAAGGAGTTTTATAGAACGACGAAAGTATGCTTTTTCTGCAATGGAAAGTTTTGGCCTTTCGGGGATGGAGCGCTATAGCTTTGATATAGGGTATCCCCATGAGAGGGCGGAATCCGGGATGGCATCTGTTTTGGAGAAAATCCCGAGGGAAGAGCTGCCTACGGCGTTTATGTCAGATAATGACCTTGTTGCCATTGGGGCAATGCAGGCGGTTAAAAAGCATGGATATAAGATACCGGATGATATTTCTTTTATAGGTTATGATGACAGACCTGTCTGTACCTTGTCAGATCCTAAGTTAAGCACGATTTGTCTGCCTAAAGAGCGTTTTGGGGCAGAAGCCGTGGAGCAGCTGATTTATGTAATTCAAAAGGGCAGGGAATCCTGTATAAAAATAGAAATTAATGGGAATCTGATTGAAAGAGATTCAGTAAGAAATATGAATAAATAAAGTGTTTAAGTAAAGAACTGGCAAATCATGATCTGCCGGTTCTTTTTTTAATGCACAAGTTTATAAATTTGGTGGTTTGATTTTACGTATTACTCATTTTTAAATAAATGATCTATAATAATAGACAAAAAAATGGACTTAGAAATGTTGAAAAGTAATAAAAATATTAGTGTAAACAAATAAATATTGACAGAATGGTATAAAAAATGTAATGTATAATTTATAAATATTATTAAGAAATTTATAAATTATACTGATTAAGAATGTCTTAATCTGGTAAGTAAAATGAAAAGGAGAAAAAAATGGCAAATGCACCGGATTGGGTATGTAAATACCCTTTCAAAAAAGAGGAAAAAAGACCATGTGTTATGAAACAGAGTGAGCTGATGCAGTTTCTTTATACAGAAGAAGCACCAGAAACAAGTGATTTAAACTGGCTCATTGTGAGTACGGATTCAGTTACGGTAGGAGAATATCAGCTGGCGCCGGGATCACACTTTGCACCTGCCGATATTCATCCGGGAGATGAAATCTATTATGTACTTAAAGGACAGGTTACTATGTTCCAGCCGGAAAGCGGACAAGTTGTTGAGGTGAATCAGGGAGAAGGAATTTTGATGCCTAAAGGCTGCCCTCACATTGGATATAATTTTGGTGAAAAAGAGGCCTTTATGTTATATGTAATTGCACCAAAAGCGTGGGATGACTCAAATGGGATTCCACTAGAATATACAGGCGCTATGAAATTATATAAACATGAAGAAAGAGGGTAATTGATGTGAAAGATGTAAAAGATCAGATCGGATTCTATCCGGTAGAAGGAACAAAAGGCAGGGAGGCAAAACTGTTCTATAAACTGAACGATGAAAACGGATTAAAGATGATTAGTGGAAAAAGAACGCCTGCACTTCTCTCCATATGGTGCAGCAATGATCTGGTACAGTTTGGTACGATTAAAATTCTTTCAGGCGGAGCCGGACCCTGGCAGACGGAATACGACCGGCATAAAGGGGATGCAGTTTTTTATATAGCAGAGGGTACGCTCACCTTTTTCCTGAAAGAAAGGAAAGAGACATATGTTGTGCAGCAGGGTGATTTTATGTTCATTCCGGAAGGTGAAGACTATAAGATTATTAACTATTATGCCGGTACGGCAAAAGCAGTATTCGCAATAGCACCACAATTTTAATAGATTAGTAGATGGTATGGAAGGACTGGTTTGTATAACCGGTCCTTTTTGTTGGAAAGATTCTGGAACATAATTTACCATAGCCAATATGGTAAAAGTCGAAATGGAACATGAAAAAAACAAAAGTTATAATGCATATATACTAATAGGAAATTAGTAAAAAATAAAAAGGGGGTCGTATATGCGAAAGATTATCCATAATACTTTTGAGAGCGGAAACGGTATTTTCCGCATGATACCAAATTTTATTCCGATAAAGTTTGGTATGCCGGGGCGCAGGCTTAAGATTCACCCAAATGATTATTATGCTTTTGGGTTAAAAGCAGGAACAATTATGGAACGCTGGCTTTGCTCGGTTAATGGTACACGGGTGAAAAATCCTGATAATCCGAGTCAGGGAATAAGCTATGTTTTAGCTGAGGATGGAGAAAAATTTACTTTAAAAGAAGCGATTGTGGAGCTGGGGGAAGAATTAATTGGTGAGGAATTACAAAAAAAATATGGAACATTTCCGGTATTTTCTAAGTTTTTTGATTATGAAACCCCATTATATTTTCATTTCCATCCCAAAACGGAGATTGCAGCAAGGGTTGGATGTGAAGCAAAACCAGAGTGCTATTATTTTCCACCGCAGCTTAATAATTATAAAGGAAAAAGGGCTTCTACATATTTCGGATTTAATCTGGGAGTAACAAAGGAAGATGTGAGACGCTGTATTGAGAATTTTAGTGATTGTGATACAAAGATAACAAATTTATCGAGAGCGTATGATATCGAAGCCGGCGCAGGGTGGTATGTTCCGGCCGGAGTACTCCATGCTCCGGGCTCTCTTTTAACATACGAGCCACAGTGGGGGACAGATTTGAATTGTGTATTAGAAAATGTCGTAAGCGGTGAAATATTTGATGAAAAATATTTGTACGATATTTGTCCTCCGGAAGAAGAAAATAAAGTGGATTATATCATGAATGCAATAGACTGGGATAAAAATCATGATGAAAATTTCAAAGAGCATTATTTCAGGCCGCCAGTGGAATTACCGAAGACACAGGCCAGATTGACAGAAAAGTGGATTTGTTATGGCAATGATTATATAACGGCTAAAGAAGTAACAGTGATGCCTGACGCAAAAGTTGTATTAAAAGATGCAGCAGCTTACGGCTGTATCCTGATTCAGGGATTTGGCACATTTGGTTCATTTGATGCTGAGTCAGTGAACATGATGCGTGTAGGTGAACAGACAGCGGATGAGTATTTTGTGTGTAAAAAGCGTGCAGAAAAGGGTGTAGAAATTCATAATCGTTCCAAAACAGAGCCAATGGTAATACTGCAGCACTTTGGACCGGACAATATTGTTTATCCAGACAAAAAACGATGAATTGAAAGGGGGACAGGTATGTTAGATTTTGAATATTACAATCCTACAAGGATTATTTTTGGCAGAGAGAGTATAGCGAAAATCCATAGTCTGTTAGAAAATTATGGAGAGAATATCATGTTGTTATATGGAGGCGGAAGTATCAAAAAAAATGGAATCTTTGACAAGGTAATGGAGCAGCTCAGAGATAAAAATGTAATTGAAATGGGTGGGATCGAACCTAATCCAACGATTGAGACTATACGCAGATATATACAAAAATGCCGCGAAGAGAAAGTAGAGTTCATTCTTGGTGTCGGCGGTGGAAGTGTTATGGACAGTGCTAAGATGATCGGGGCAGGGGCTGTCTATGATGGGGATGTCTGGGACTTTTTCAAGAATCATGATCAGCTCCCTGAGGCAATGCTCCCGGTAGCAACAGTGGTTACACTGGCTGGAACCGGAAGTGAAGCGAATCAGAACTTTGTAGTTACAAATCCTGATACCTGTGAAAAGATTGGTAAAAACGGTGGTCCTGCATGTTTTCCGGAGTTTGCAGTTTGTGATCCTCAATTAACATTTACGGTGAATGCTTACCAGACAGCAAGCGGCGCGTTTGACACGATCGCACATGTTTTTGAACATTATTTTGCTGAGGCTGATCAGTATATGCCTGTTCAGGATGGAATGCAGGAGGCTGTTATCCGTGCTGTTATTACGGAACTGCCGCGGGCAATTAAGGAACCGGATAATTATGAGGCAAGGGCGAATCTGATGTGGGCTGCCCAGCAGGCATTGTTTGGAATTGCAGATATGGGAAAGGGTCATGGTGAACGTGTTGAGCATAAGATGGAACATATTTTAAGTGCCAGATATAATTGTGCCCACGGGGCAGGACTTGCAGTAGTGGTACCTCCGTTCAGAAAGCATATGTGCAGGCTTAATCCTGCAAAGTACAGGCAGTTTGCAGAAAATGTATTCCACATTGACTGTACTGGATTAAGTGATTACGAAGCCGGAATGAAAGGGATCACGGCTCTGGAAGACTTCATAAAGAGTGTAGGTCTTCCTGCAAGTCTGCGTGAAATCGGGGCCGAGAGTGAATCTGACGTCGATTTTCTTGCGGAAGAATTAGTAAGGCAGGGGCGTGTAACAAAAGGAACGGGAATCGGTCTGAAGGAACTAAAAGAGATGTATGCTTCGGTCTATTAAAGCAAGGAGGACAAAATGGAGTTAAAGATATATGAAGTAGTCAATCAGCAATACAATATTGGGGGTGATGGAACAGCAGAATTTGATATTCCGTATGCTGCGCACTCTGGAAAAAATAAACTGGATTTATACATTCCGACTATAAAAAGGGAAAGGTACCCGTTAGTGGTGTTTATTCATGGCGGTGCATTCTTTAAGAGCAGCAAAGAGCGTCATCTTTCAAATGTTTTAAACTGTCTTCTGTATGGATATGCAGTAGCCAGTATTAACTATCGTTTCAATGATGAAGCAGCATATCCGGAAATTCGTATGGATTGCATAGAAGCATTTAACTTTCTGGCGGCACGTCCGGAAATTGATGACAAAAAAATTGTTTTATGGGGGGAGAGTCATGGTGCGTACCTTGCTGATGATATTACGGTGAGCTGTTCCCATATGTTACAGTTTAAACCTGCAGGGATCGTCAGCTTTTATGCACCGATTGATTTGAAAGATTTTTACCTGTATAAGGAAGAACATCATGAACATGTAATGGTAGACGGGTATGAAAATGACAGTGTTACTTTCCGGGCGGAGGGAGACAGTCTGCTCAAGGAAATGGAGAAATATGCTGTTTTAAAAAATATCAGTGGACAGGAACCTCCGTTTTATCTTCTGCATGGAAAACAGGATGATACCATCCCATACAGATATACAAAAGAGTTCGACAGGGCTTTGGCTGAAAAAAAGGTAGAACATGTTACGGACATAGTAGAAGATGGAATTCATGGAATTGATTTCTACGCATCTCCTAAGTATAATGCCCCCGTATTAAGGTTTATAGAAAGCGTTATAGAGGGCGGCAGATGACAAGGCTTAATAAAGATTTTTTGTGGGGAGGGGCGCTGGCGGCACACCAGTTTGAAGGCGGTGTAATAAATACTTCGAAAGGGTATAGCGTTGCCGATGTAATGACCGCCGGAAGTGCCGGGAGACCCAGAAGAATTACGGATGGGGTGATTGAGGGGGAGTATTATCCAAACCATATGGGAATTGATTTTTACTCACATTACAAAGAAGATATTGCATTGCTTGCCGAATTGGGTTTCCGATGCTTTCGAACATCCATAGCATGGAGCAGAATTTTTCCAAAAGGTATTGAAAAGTATCCAAATGAAGAGGGGCTTCAGTTTTATGATGATGTATTTGATGAACTGCTAAAATATAATATCGAACCGGTAATCACGTTATCTCATTTTGAAATGCCATATTGCCTTGCAAAAGAATACGGTGGTTTTTTGAATCGAAAGACAATTGATTGTTTTATAAAATTTGCAAGGACATGCTTTGAACGTTATAAAGGTAAAGTGAAATACTGGATGACCTTTAACGAGATAAATAACCAGATGAATTACAGGAACGATATATTCGGATGGACTAATTCGGGGGTACATTTTGAGGAATATGAAAATCCGGAAAAGGCCATGTATCAATGCGCACATTATGAACTTGTGGCAAGTGCGCTGGCAGTGAAAACAGGCCATGAGATTAACCCTGAGTTTCAAATAGGCAATATGATTGCTATGGTGCCGGTTTACCCATATTCCTGCAGACCGGCGGATATGGTATTACAGGTTCAGGCAATGCATGATAAATGGTTTTTCTGTGATGTTCAGTGCCGTGGGCACTATCCCAATTATGCAAAGAAGATGTTTGAAAGAAAGGGCTATGAACTTGATATAACGCAGGAAGATCTTGAGATTCTTAAAGAAGGGTGTGTCGATTACATAGGATTATCCTATTATATGAGCAATACGGTAGATTCTACTGCATGCAGAGATATTTCTAAAGCAGTAGACTCAACGAATTCTCATTCTGTTAAAAACCCTTTTATCCATTTTTCAGACTGGGGATGGGGGATTGACCCGGAAGGACTGAGATATGCATTAAATATGATGTACGAGAGGTATGAAAAACCTTTATTTATAGTAGAGAATGGTTTTGGCGCTGCTGACTATATGAAGCCGGATGGTACGGTGGAAGACCAATACCGCATTGAGTATTTACGGGCACATATTAAAGAGATGAAAAAAGCTGTTCTTGAAGACGGGGTTGCATTATTGGGATATACAGTATGGGGCTGTATTGATTGTGTATCTTTCACAACAGGTGAAATGGAGAAGCGGTATGGATTAATATATGTGGATCGCGATAATGAAGGAAGAGGGACATATAAACGAAGCAAAAAGCAAAGCTTTGAATGGTTTAAAAAAGTGATTGCTTCGGACGGCGAAATTATTTAGGAGGATAAAAAATGAAGTATGTAACAGTAAAAGGCTCTGACCGGCAGTTTTCCCAGATTAGTTTAGGTACAATGAGAATAGTCCGTAAAGAGATAGATGAAAATGGTAACAAAGTTTATGTTGGCAAAAACGTGGAAGAAGTTGAAAACTTGATTAAGTGTGCACTTGATCTAGGAATTAATTTGATTGATACGGCAGATATTTATGGACATGGTTTGGCGGAGGAACTGATAGGAGAGGTCATTAAAAAGAATCCTGCAATCAGAGAGAAGATGATACTTCAGACTAAATGTGCCGTAGTATCTACGGATGAAGAAAAGAATTATAATGTATCGAAAGAATATATTCTGGCTAGTGTCAATGCTTCTTTAAAACGTCTGAATACAGATTATCTTGATGTCCTTTTACTTCACAAACCAGATCCACTTTATGATCCGGCGGAGATTGGTAAGGCATTTGAACAGCTTTATGGGGAGGGAAAAGTTCATAATTTTGGGGTTTCGAATTTTACATCTTTACAGGCAGCTGTAATTCAGAAGCACTGTAAGAGGCCAATTGCATTTAACCAACTGCAGTTTTCTATTGTACATTCATTGATGATAGATTCTGAAGTTAATGTTAATACAAGATCTGAATATGCAGTGAATTATGATATGGGACTTTTGGATTATTGCCGTTTAAATGATATCAGAATTGAGGCATACAGTGTTGTACAGGGAGATAAGGGGATATTTATTGATAATCCGGGTTATGAGAAACTGAATCAGGTAATGGATGATCTTTGTATAAAGTACCATACTAATAAAAATGCCCTTGCAGTTGCATGGCTTCTTAAACATCCGGCAGGGATTATTCCGACGATTGGCACAACGAATCCGGAACATTTAAAAGATTCTCTTGACGCACTTAATTTTACATTAACCAGGCAGGATTGGTTTGATTTATATCTTGCTTCTGGTAAACCGTTACCATAAAACAAAATAACTATTGTACTTACAGGATAATTAATCAGCAGCGATGTTTCTTACCGCATTTATAACGGTAAAAAACGAAATTGAAACAAAAGGAGGAAACGAATATAATATAAGTAACACAAAGGATATTACGATCGTACTTTTTAGTGGAAGAAGTTTATTAGTACTAATAACATAGGATTAAAGATGGGGAGGCTTACAAATGGCATCCAAAAAGGAACTTAGGGTTTTAAATAAAATGCTGAAAAAGCCTTGTATAACAAGCAGGGAAGTAGAGGGGATTTTGGGTGTCAGTAATAAAACGGCCCGAAAAATGATAGCACTGCTCAATGATGAGATTGTGCTGAATGGGGCTGAGATTACAGCAAAACCAGGAAAGGGATATTCTTTAATTGTGCATAAAAATGCTGCGTTTGAAAAATTTCTGGAGGTTAATCAGATCATAGATGCAGCAAACACAGAGAATAGGTCTGAATTTTTAATCCGATTATTTATTGATACAGAAGAGTACCTCAAGGTAGAAGAACTGGCTGATATGTTATATATATCGCAGAAAGGAGTCAGTAAATCTTTAAAAGAGGCGGAACATTATTTACATGAATTTGATCTTAACATAATAAGAAAACCGCACTATGGCATGCGGGTTGATGGAAAGGAGTATGATATCCGAAGGTGCCTTTCTTCAATGGCGGGTGAGAATGATTTTACTGCTATAGACAAGAATATTATAGAGGCGGTAGATAAAGTATTCAAAAAGAACGAGGTAAAAATGTCAGAAATGGCTTTAACTTCATTCTTAATCAGTCTTCAAATTACTGTGGACAGAGTGAAAAAGGGAAAATTAGTAGAAATGGATCCGGCCAGATTCGAAATCAGTATGCACTCGCAATTGAGGCACGATATTCAAACGGCAAAAGAGTGTGTGAAAGCTTTGGAAGAAGAATACCAGCTTCTATTTCCAGAGGATGAGATAAATTACATAGCGTTAAATATAATGGATAAAAAATACTACGAAAATAATGGAAGTCTGGTAATTAATGAGGAAATTAATTTATTAGTAACGGAGATTTTAGACAGTATCTATAAAACATATGGGCTGGATTTTCGTAAAGATCTGGATTTCTATATGATGCTGGTAAAACACCTTATCCCCTTAAGGCTGCGGTTATTATATGGAACCATGATTAAGAATCCGATTTTAGAGGAGGTAAAAGAAAAATATCCGTTTGCATGGAGCATTGCTTCGGGCTTGAACCATATTATTAAAAAACATTATGACAGGATGATGTCTGATGATGAACTCGGTTACATTGCGATTGCAGTGCAGCTGGCCATAGATAAACATAAAAAGCAAGTAGACAATAGAAAAAATATTCTTCTGGTTTGTGCAGCAGGGAATGTCTTCTCACGGTTTTTAAAATACCGTTTTCAGGAACTTTTTAAAGACTGTATTGAACAGGCATATACATGTGATTATTCTGACCTGCGGGACTATGATTTCAGTAAAATTGACTATGTGTTTTCAACTGTACCATTAGATATAAGTCTTCCCGTACCAATTTATAAGGTAGAGTATTTCCCGGATGAATCAGAAATGGGGGACATACGCACCGTACTTCAAAAGCCTGCAAGTATTATAGAAAAATATTTTTCAGAGAAGTTGTTTCTTACAGAAGTAGAGGCTGAAAACAAATCGGAAGTGATTAGGCAAATATGTAACCATATTGCAAAAGCAGTAGACGTACCAGAGGATTTTTATGATTTGGTAATGAAACGGGAGAGCCTGCTTCAAACTGCAATGGGGGGACAGGTGGCTGTACCTCACCCACATCATACAGTTACAGACCAAACATTAATCTGTGTTGCTATTTTAAAGAATCCTATTTATTGGAATAAAACAGATAAAGTTAAAGTTGTTTTCCTGATTTCGATTTCACAGAATGATATGGATGATATGGAGAACTTTTATAGTGATTTCTTTAAGCTGGCATTAACAAAGGAAAATATTGATAGTATCGTAAAAAGCCAAACGTATGAAAACCTGATGAGTATTGTAAGATCAATTTGAACCGGCAAGGTTCGGAGGAGAAGAGAATGAAAAAAATAGATAAGATATTCGAAAAGCTAGACCCCATATTGGGGAAGATCGGCAATGAAATCCATCTTCTGGCAATCAGAGATGCATTGATGTCCATGATCCCATTTCTGGCAATTGCCGGAATATCAACTTTCTTTGGTGCAATTTTGTTTACTGAGACAAGTATAATCGGAAAATTTATGGATCCGGAAACACTGACAAACATCGGAACATTTTTTACCCGCATCAGTACCGGCACCATTAGTCTGATGTCATTAATGCTGGTAATCATGATCCCGTATTTTATGGGAAAACAGAGGGGGTATTACAATCCATTGATTCTGTCAATTACAAGTCTGTCGCTGTTCTTTGTTTTCGTACCATTAGCAGGCGGATATGATTATTTTGGCACGCAGGGAGCATTACTTGCAATGATCATCGGGTTAACATCTTCAGAGTTGTTTATAAAGCTGTCAAAAAATAAGAAGTTAAGAATTAATGTAGGCGATAACGTTCCAGAAGCAGTTAAAAACTCATTCAATACAGTTATTATCATCATCATTCTAATTTGTTTATACTCATTGATTGCTACTGTATTATCAGTTGCAACAGGAATGGAAGCAATTGCATTGATTTGTGATATCTTACAGAAGCCTCTTGTCAGTGTTGGAGCAACACTTCCCGGTGCGATTATTTACACATTGGTACAGACAATCCTGTTCTCATTCGGGATTCATCCCGGTGCCGTCGTGGCTCCTATTGAGACCGCATTTGTTACGGCAATGGATCAGGGAAGGATAATCAATTATTCATTTGTAACAACATTTGGACAAATGGGAGGTACGGGCGCCTGCCTCGGATTATTAATTGTTTTGATGTTCCTTTCTAAGAGAAAAGAGTTAAAGGTAGTGGGCAGACTTTCTGCAATAGCGGATATATTTAATATTAATGAACCATTATCATTTGGTATTCCGATTGTATTTAACCCAACTTTAATTATTCCATTTATTGTTTGCCCGTTATTTAATATCATTCTGGCATATGCGGCAACAGCAGCAGGCTTTATGTCAGTGTTTACAAATGTGATAACATGGTCTACACCGGCATTCTTCAAAGGATATATTGCAAGTAACGGTGACATTCGGGCCGTAATTATGGAACTTATCTGTCTGGTATGTGATATTTTAATCTGGCTGCTCTTTGTGAGAATGTACGAAAGACAGCTTAATAAAGCAGACGTTGCATCAAATTCTGCTGACTAAAGGAGGAAAACGTTATGGTACGTATCATTGTTTGTTGTTCACAGGGGATGTCTTCAAGTGCTTTGATGCAAAAAATGAGAAGCTACATAACCAATGCAGGGGTTGATGCGGAGGTAAAGGCTGCTACAACCTCCCAGATTATGTCCGCAGAAATGGATTTTGATATTGTGATGCTGGGACCTCAGATTAGATTCGAAAAGAAAAAACTTCAGGCGGCTTTTCCGGATAAAGTTATTGAGGTTATTCCGATGCAGTCTTATGGCCGTCTGGACGGTGAAGGGGTTGTAAAATTTGGTTTACGTCTCCTGGAAGAAAAGAAAGGTTAATAGTATGGAAAAGCAGAATAGTTTAGAAACAGGACTAGAAACATTTGAAGATAATGTTATGGCATTGATCACAAATGGAGGAAGTGCAAAATCTGAATATGTGAAGGCAATTCAGTATTCCCGGGAAGGAAAGTTTGAAAAAGCCAATGAGATTTATGAAAATGCTACAAAGATGTATGATCAGGCACACAGTGTCCATTTTTCAATGATAGGTATGGAAAATATGGTACCCCGGAATCAAATGGAGAGTCTGCTTCTGATTCATGCAGAAGATCAGTTAAATAGCGCCGAAACATTTAAAATACTATATGAGGAATTTAAAGAGTTATATAAGATGATCAGAAACTAAATATATTATACATCAGGTTTTAGGAGGAAAAAAATTGAAAATTGGAATTGCAGGTTCTGGAATGATAGTTCGCTATGTTCTGGAAAACGTATGGAACGAGGTCGGGAACATAGAAGCGAAAGCCATTTGGTGTCGTGATGCAGAGCGTGATGTGGCAGAAAACATTGCAGGAGATTATAGCATTAAAGATATTTATGAAGACTATGATGAGTTCTTAAAAGATAACAGTTTTGATTTTGTATATATTGGGCTTGTCAATTCATTGCATTACGAGTATTCGCTGAAGGCAATCAAGGCGGGCAAAAGTGTTATTTGTGAAAAACCATTTACGTCAACGGCAAAGCAGGCGAAAGAACTTCTGGATGCAGCCAGAGAAAATCATGTATATGTGTTTGAATCAATTCTGCCCTGGTATTCGGATAACTATGATGAAATTAAGAACAGATTACCGGAGGTTGGGGACATTAAGCTGATCCAGTGTAATTTCTCACAGTATTCCCGCAGATATGCTGGTTATCTAAATGGAACAGTACTGCCGGTATTTAATCCACTTTTGGATGGTGGCGCTTTATATGATATTGGTGTGTATAGCATTCATTGGGTTATGGGACTTGCCGGTGTACCGGAAAAGACAGCTTACTTCCCGAATATAGGATATAACGGCATTGATACATCTGGAATATTGGTTATGGATTACGGCAGCTTTAAAGCTGTATGTACTTCGGCTAAAGACTCGGCGTCCCCGGGATGCTGCATGGTACAGGGAGATAAGGGCTGTATTGTGATGCATTCCCATCCGGGAGAATGTCACAAGATTGAACTTACATTAAACGGGGCAGACCCAGTATGTCTGGACAAAGCGCCTCTGGGTGAACCCTTTGTGAATGTATATGAGAGAATCCTGCCAATTGTAGAGAAAGATGAATATGATGTATGTTATGCAATGATGGATAAAGTCATTGAAGTCATGCAGGTGATGGAAGATGCCAGAAAAGGGGCCGGAATTAAATTTTCCTGTGATTAATTTAGTCATAATGTGAAAAATAAAATTAATAGAAAGAGGTAATTGAAATGAAAAAAGTACTTATTGTTGGCGGAACAGGAACTATATCGGAACCGGTTGCCAAAATGCTGGCAAAAGATAAAGAAGTAGAATTGTACCTTCTTACAAGAACAGGGGCATCGAATGGACTGCCCAATACCGTAAAATACATCAAAGCTGACATAAAAGCAAATCCGGATGATGTAAAGGAACAAATAAAGGACATGTCTTTTGATTCAGTAATAGACTTTATTATTATGAATTTAGAAGATGCCCGAAACAGCACAGATATTTTTAAAAATCATACAAGGCAGTTTATTTTAATCAGTACTGTAGATGCACTGGATCATCGTTTTAACTGTCTGGTAGACGAGTCTATGCCATATGGAAACCAGTACTATGATTACGGCCAGAACAAAGAAGCTGTAGAAAAATATTTTTTGGATGAGTGTAAAAGAGGTTTCCCTGTTACAATTGTAAGGCCTACTCAAACATATTCCAAAAACAGAATTCCTCTCAGCATTAAGGGAAAGTCATGCTGGAGTGTGGTTGAGCGTATGCTGCAGGGAAAAGAGGTCATTATTCACGGAGATGGACAGGGGCTGTGGGCGAGTACTCATGCAGAAGACTTTGCACCTTTGTTTTGTCCTTTGGTAGGCCGGAAAGAAGCAATTGGAGAGATATTTCAGGTGATGAATCCAGAGCCCATGACCTGGGACATGATTTATCAGAATCTGGCTGACTTACTTGGTGTCGAATATAAACCAGTATATATTAGCACATATCTTTTGGATGAATCTAAAGTATATGGCTGGAAAGGCTCTATTCATGGGGACAAGCATTTTTCATGTTTGTTTGACATTTCAAAAGCAAAGCAATTTTGTCCGGAATATTCTCCAAAGATAGACATTCGCACAGGTCTTAAAATGTTTCTGGATTATATGGATGAAAATCCACAGCTTAAAGTTACAGATCCGCAATTTGATGAATGGTGTGACAAAACAATTGCCCGTTATAAAGAATGCATGGGTGAATTCATAAAAGATATATAATGAGAGGAATATAATGGAAAGGGAGCAGATGGCGCTTTATCTGACTGCATATGGAAATGCGGAACAAAAAGATAAAGGTATTGTGAGATTAGTATTTAACAGAGTGAATGGAAGCATCCGGAAAGAAAGCACTTACCCCTTAAATGGAAAAGCAAATATGGTAATTGATTTACCAGATCAATTGATTGTTTCAGTAAAGGGACCGGAGAAAACAACATTGGATTTCTATGGAAAAAACGGCATAAAAATGCGGGAAGTCGCGACAGATTTATTTTATAGCTTTGCCTCTCCGGCAGAAGGAGGATTCCTGCTTGCCAGTTATGAAAGCGGAGCAGATAGTTTTTATGATTTAACAGCAGATCAAATCCGAAAAACAGTTGTACATAAAAGGGAGGGATATGAGAAGGCGGGAAAATCACACTTCATTCACCACATGGAAGATGGAAGATGCATATCTGTAGAAAATAGTTTACAGCAGATTTATGTATATAAAGATGAAGGTCTGGAAATAGAAGATGTAATTAATTTTCCCCAATATGCAGAGAAGAATATTCGTCTGCTGGCTTTTTCACAGCACCATCAGAAAGCATATCTTAACACAGAACTTACAAATGAAATTATTGTTTTAGACACAAAAGAGTTTGCAATAATAAAAGAAATCAAAATGACGGATGAAAAGGAAGTTTTCAGTGGCGGTCATGCGATTCGGGAAGATGAGAAACTTTTATGTACGGCATTGAGAGGAAAAAATGTAATTGTTGTTTCAGAGATATGTGACGATGGCATACCAGATATTAAGTATGAATTTTCTTGTGGTAAAACGCCAAGAGATTTAAAATTTATTGGAGACTATTTACTTGTAAGCTGTACAGACAGTAATTGTGTGGAAGTATATCAGGTAACCGGGGAAAAAGCGTATAAGATAGATGAAGCAGAAGTATTTCAGCCAATTACATTTGCGATCGATGGGGAAAGGAAATAAAAAAATGAATAAGGCAACAGATACATTTACTCTGAAAAATGGAGTAGAGATACCCTGCATTGGGTTTGGGACATGGCAGACTCCAGATAATGAGGCCGCGTACACAGCAATTGAAACAGCAATTGCAGCAGGCTACCGTCATATTGATACTGCGAAGATTTATAAGAACGAAGAAAGTGTCGGTAATGCTATAAAGAAATCCATAGTTCCCCGTGAAGAATTATTTATTACAGGAAAAGTGTGGAATACGGACCGCGGATATGAAACAACCCTCATGGCATGTAAAGAATCATTAAAGAAAATGCAGTTGGAGTATTTTGATTTGTATCTCATACACTGGCCAGCTTCTTTTAATAATTATGAGAATTGGGAACAGATTAATGTGGATACATGGAAAGCAATGACAGACCTGTATAAAGCCGGAATGGTAAAGTCAATAGGCGTATCTAATTTTATGCCGCATCATTTAAGGGCATTAATGGACATGGAAATTGTGCCGATGGTAAACCAGATTGAGTTCCATCCGGGACAAATGGAACAAGAGACTGTTCATTTCTGCAGAAAATACAACATCGTTGTGGAGGCATATAGTCCGCTTGGAACAGGCTGGATGCTTGATAATGCAGTTTTAAAGTCGATTGGTAAAAAATACAATAAAACGGCTGCACAAATTTGTCTGAGATGGGCTGTACAAAACAAGGTAATTCCTTTGCCCAAATCAATAACACCTGACAGAATTAAGGAAAATATTCAAATATTTGATTTCGAATTGAGTGCGGACGATATGGATGTAATCAACTCAATGGAATACTTTGCGGGATCAGGACATCATCCAGATTCCATGAAGGAATAGGGCGCTGGAAAAGTGTATAAAAAATTTATGATGTATGCGATGGGCTGGAATATAAATTAGAAGCCATAGTAAAAACAAGAATATCTTATGAAAGCTTAGATGCCCAAAGGCACAAGACTTCATAGGATATTCTTATTTTGTGGGAAGGGGCTTAAAAATCGGTATTAACCGACATCCTCCTTTTCAATAGTATTTTACATATCTTTTATAAATTTCAAAATCTTTATCATCTTATCCTGCTCCTCCACAGAAAACTGATGCACAATATTCAAAAGCTCGGCATCCCGGGCTTCGGAGCGTTTTTTCTCGTCTGTATCAGCATCCCCGGTGTATTCCCCGGCATTTAAGATAGAATCCAGAGTTACATTGCATAGTTTTGCGTAATATAAAAGAACGCGAAGATTTAATTTAGCGCGGTTATTTTCAATATTGCTGATAAATGATACCGTACAGCCAAGGTCATTGGCTATTTGTTCCTGCGTATAAGAATGCTCTATCCTGAGCCGTTTCAATTCCATTCCCACTTTACTCAAATCCTGCTGTTCCATTGCTTTCACTCCCATCTATATTACAGTTTATCTGCTCCGGATACGTTTGGCAGTATGAACCGTAATTGATCTATACTAATAAGTATATTTTAGTATACTTAACAGTTGAAAACAACCAGTTTATTTAGTATAATAAAATATACTTATCAGTATAGGGAGAAAAACTTGGGATGGAGATTCGGGAGATATTAGATTTATAAAGAAAAGATCAGGAGGTGAGCATTATGACTATTCAGGAAATGAAACAGTTGATGCAGGAGCGGGGATATACTTATGCCCAAATTGCAGATTTATCAGGTGTTCCGCTTGGAACGGTACAGAAGATTTTTAATGGGGAAACTAAAGGTTTAAGGTATGATATACTTACTGCACTTGAGGGGATATTTAAGGAACCGATGGCAGTGATGGAGAGCTGCGCGGCTTACGGGGAGGAAAAAAAGCCCGGTATGTATACCATAGAGGATTACCGCGCACTGCCGGAGGAGCAGAGAGTGGAGCTGATAGACGGATATTTTTATGATATGGCGGCACCTACGACCTTCCATCAGTTGATAGCAGGCGAGGTATACCGCCAGATTGCAAACTATATCATAGATCAGGGAGGTGCATGTACGCCGTTTATCTCTCCGATTGATGTCCAGCTTGATAATGATGAAAAGACCATGATTCAGCCGGATGTGATTATTGTGTGTAAGCCTGATCAGATTGAAAGGCGTAATATCATGGGAGCGCCGGATTTTGTTCTGGAGGTTATTTCACCGGGAACCAAGAGAAGGGACCATGTCGTCAAGTTATTTAAATATGAACAGGCAGGTGTCCGGGAATATTGGATTGTAGACCCCTATAAGAAGAGGGTACTGGTGTACTTTTTCCAGCGTGAAGCTTCCCCTGTGATTTATCCGATTGACGCGGACATTCCGGTAAATATCTATGAAGGAAAGCTGACGATTAAGTTTCAACAGATTGCCAAATGGGGAGAGCAGGAGGATTAACATGAAAATACAGATTTTTGGCACAAATAAATGTTTTGACACGAAGAAGGCCATGCGCTATTTCAAAGAACGGAATATAAAGTATCAGTTTATTGATATGAAAGAAAAAGGAATGAGTAAGGGCGAATACAATAGCGTAAAGCAGTCAGTAGGCGGACTGGATGCCATGTTGGATGAAAAATGCAAAGACAGGGACGCTCTGGCACTGATCAAATATATCGCAGACGAAGATAAAGATGACAAGGTTTTGGAAAACCAGAAGGTGCTGAAGACGCCAATCGTCCGGAATGGTAAGCAGGCAACGGTAGGGTACTGCCCTGAGATTTGGAAAGTATGGAACTGAACTGGATAACAAGAAAGAAGAAAATAGGCAAGACTGACTGTGTCAAAAGCTTGACAGATAGAGATATTGAGAATATAATTGAACAAAAGTTCAATTATGGAGGGCGAGATGGCGCAGGTATTAAAGGAAGATATAAATAAAAGAATACTAAAAGCTGCTCTGGAAGAATTCTATGAGAAGGGGTATAAATCAGCCGCTATGCGGAATATTGCACAGAAAGCTAAAATACCGGCGGGTCTCATTTATTCCTATTATAAAAATAAAGAGGCACTTTTTAATGCTGTTCTAAGTCCGGTCCGGTATGACTGGGAACGGGTATTGAATACAAAGGATGATACACATAATGAGGGTGAGATATATGGTCTGAGCCGGGCCGAGACAGATTGTTTGATTCAGTTGTTTGAACATAGGAAGGAATTTATCATCCTAATGGATAAAAGTGAGGGGACAAAATACGCACCGGAGAAAGAACGGTTTGTACTGGATATAGAAAGTCATTTAAACAGGCATCGCAGAGATGAAATTGCAGATGCAGTTTTTATCCATATTGTT
Source organism: Faecalicatena orotica (assembly GCF_003149245.1). Taxonomy (GTDB): domain Bacteria; phylum Bacillota; class Clostridia; order Lachnospirales; family Lachnospiraceae; genus Faecalicatena_A; species Faecalicatena_A orotica. The sequence continues at coordinate 63,520 of NZ_QGDL01000007.1, forward strand.
GCAAGTAACTTTGCAGATGGCTTAATGCAAATTATGTATCATTATGAAGGAAAGGAATGGGCGATTATGATACTGCAAAAATTATCGAAAATGTATTTATCGGGAATTGGTCTGTAAGGCTGGTTCCTTTTTTTATTGAACAATATTGAATTAATGTTCAATATTGAGGCGGGAACACGATATGAAGCAATAGTGTGTGTTCACGTGGTTTAGATATTATCTGGCATAAGTGTTTTACCTTTTGCCGTTAATATAAATAAAATATCAGGAGGATATTATAATGAAAGAAGACTCAACAAGAATCAATTTATTACAAAAAGCGGATGTTTCAACTGCACTTATCAAATTGGGAATACCTACAATGATCGGCATGCTTATTTCTGCATTGTATAATGCCATTGATGCTTATTTTGTAGGCGGTCTGGGAATAAGCCAGATGGGCGCCGTGTCTGTAGTGTTTCCAATCGTCCAGATTGTTATTGGTTTGGGAATGATGTTTGGAGCGGGTGCATCTTCCTACATATCACGCCTGCTTGGAAAAGGGGATCAGGAACAGGCGGACCAAGTAGCATCTACAACACTTTTTTCAAGTATACTGGCAGGTGCCATAGTGATTGCAGGAATTCTTATCTTTCTGGATTCCGTACTTACTTCACTGGGAGCAACAGATACAATCTTACCCTATGCAGCGGCATATGCGCGGATTTATGTAACAGGTTCTATCATAAATGTATTCACAGTTACAATGAACAATCTGCTTACGGCACAGGGAGCAACAAAGTTTACAATGATAGCAATGCTTACGGGAAGCATTACGAATGTCATTCTGGACCCGGTTATGATTTACGGAATGAAATTAGGCATAGAGGGAGCGGCTATCGCTACTGTTATTTCCTTATGTATCAATATGCTGTTCTATATTGGATACATCGTAAAAAAACGAGGAGTTTTAAGAATTTCATTTAATAGGATTAAATTTTCTAAAACGATCTACGTGGAAATTCTGAAAATTGGCATACCTGTACTACTATTTCAACTTTTAGCCAGTGCTTCAATGGGGGCCATTAACATGTCGGCGAAACTGTATGGAGACTATGCAGTTGCGGCAATGGGAGCGGTTACCCGGATTATGACTGTAGTTACCTATGTAGTATTTGGATTTCTGAAAGGATTTCAGCCGTTTGCCGGATATAATTATGGGGCAGGGCAGTTTGGAAGATTAAAAAAATCCATTCACCTTTGTATGGTATGGTCTACCGGATTTTGTATCATCGCGGGAATTGTACTTATTATTTTTTCAACACCAATCGTTTCCCTTTTCGGAACAGATACGCAGATGATCCGGCTGGCAGGTAAGGCACTTAAAATGAACGCAGTTATGTTTATGACGTTTGGCTTTCAAATGGTATATGCATCATTGTACCTTGCAATTGGTAAAAGTCTGGTTGGAAGTTTGCTAAGTCTGGGCAGGCAGGGAATCTTTTTCTTTCCGTTAATTGTTTTCCTGCCCCGAATTCTGGGACTGGCAGGGGTGATCAGTGTTCAGCCGGCGGCAGACTTTTTTACTACAATAATCACTGTGTACTTTGCAATAAAAATAGATAAACAGCTAATGATAGGTTAGGTTTTTCCAGCTAGGCTGTTAACATTGCCGGATTTACTCATTCGCTTCTTTCTCCACAGGAGTACAATACAGGTACCAAATGAAAAAGGAGAGGTTACTATGAGTATATTGTTAGAAGCGAAAGAGGTAACAAAAATTTATGCCAGGGCACAGCGCCCCAGCTTAAACAAGGTATCTTTTTGTATAGGCAGGGGCGAATTTATCGGTATTATGGGTGCATCCGGTTCCGGAAAGACTACCCTGCTCAATGTGCTTTCGACGATTGATACGCCTACAAGCGGAGAGATCCGGATAGACGGTGTAGATTTGAAGAAGCTCAATACGACAAGTGCCGCCGATTTCCGCAGAGACCATCTGGGTTTCATTTTTCAGGAATATTTCCTGCTTGACAGTCTTACGATCCGTGAAAATATATCTGTTCCACTCACTCTTCAAAAGCTGCCGCCAGAAAAAATCGAACATATGGTGCGAAGTCTGGCAGAAAGATTTGGAATCGCGTCACAACTGGGCAAATATCCCAATGAGCTGTCCGGAGGACAGAGGCAGAGGGCGTCAGCGGCAAGAGTTGTTGTAAAACATCCGCGCATCTTGTTTGCGGATGAGCCGACAGGCGCTCTGGATTCAAGTTCGGCTGCAGATCTGCTGGCTGCTTTGAAAGAAGCTAATGAGGAGCTTCATACGACCATATTGATGGTTACCCATGACGCTTACGCGGCAAGCTTTGCAAACCGTATTTTGATTTTCAAAGATGGCAGTATTATCAGGGAACTGCATAAACATAACGGCAGCAGGCATGAATTTTATGAGAAGATAACTGCAGAAAACGCAAAACTGGATACGGAAAGATAAGGGGGCAGGACAATGAATACTTTATCTGTGGCAGTCAAAAATTTAAGGAAAAATGCTTCATTTTATGCCCTCTACCTGCTATCAGCGGCCCTTGTAGTTACTGTTTTCTTTGCTTTTGCATCGTTTTCCGTGAACGATGTAATGCTTGATAAAATATCTTCGGATGGCCGGGTAGAGTCGATGTGCAGTACCATCTCGCTTTTTTTAATGGCATTTGTGGTATTTTATATGTCCTATTCGAACCGTTTTTTTCTGAAACGCCGTACAAAGGAACTTGGTATTTATTTACTGCTGGGGTATCGGAAAACGACGATATTGTCCCTGCTTACTGCTGAGAATATAATAATCGGCTGCTTTGCTTTTGCTGTTGGACTCGGTTCAGGAGCAATCGCCCATAAAGGGATTGTATGGGGCATTACGCGTCTTCTGAAACTTTCAGCAGATACTTCACAGATACCACTTTTTAATATCCATGCCATCATAAAAACTGCAGGATTTTTCCTGCTGGTTATGTTTGCCCTGTGTCTCTCAAACGGAAGATTTCTTTTTAAAAGCTCTCTTATGGAGATGATACGTTTTGAAAAGAAGGCAGAGAAGGGCATGAAATTTCATTGTATTCCTGCTGTGCTCGGGCTTGTAATGACCTTATCGGGTTACATTCTGGCGCTGGATATTCTGAGAGGTTCACAATCCCTCTGGATTTCCGCCGGATTTTATTCTGTCGGCATGCTGACGGCAATGCTCATTGTGATCGGCACAATATTCTTTATCTCATCATTCCTTCCTTATGTGATGAAGAAAAGTAAGAATAATAAATGGTCGTTTTACACTGAAACGAAAATCATAACGACACCAAACTTTATCTACCGTATCCGTTCCAATGCAAGAACTCTGGTTATGCTTACACTGCTTTCTGCGGCAGCCCTATCTGTATCTAGCATTATGGCTTTGACAATCTATTATCCGATTGCCGCTGTGTCCCGTGTTGCCCCGTCGGAAATCGAGTTCAGGGTGGAAGATCAAACGCAGATAGATGCGGCCAGACAGATCGTCCATAATTATGCAGTTGATGATAATGAGGTTACTTTTTCTCAGACAGATATTTATAAAGTCACATCGTCTGCACCAGAGCTTCCCGTGGAGTATAGTATCGGTACTGCAATGGGGGATGCCAAAAACAAAGAAATACTGAGGGAAGCCGGTTTTGAATGCATCTCTTATTCAGACTTTATTTCACTTTTACAGGCGCAGGGCAGGACAGATATTCCTGACGGGATAAATAGCATGGAATGTATTTTAGTCAAATACCAGCCTGATGGAGACGGAAATTCCGAGGCGGGCAGTATCTACCCCCTGAATATAGATGGCGGTGAAGTACCGCTGACTGTAAGGGAGGTTACATTAAACAATCCGGTTTCTTTTGCAAACAGTATCGGAACCTTGATCGTCAGCGATGAGATTTACGGGCGCCTGAAGCTGACAGACTCACCGGCCACAAGGATCTTAAGCATCAATGGGAAAGCTGTTGAAGATAACGAAGCACTGTATGCCGATATCAGCGATATGCTTGGGAACAGCCCATATCTGCAGGGATACTCGCACAGGGTAAATAAATTGTTTTCGCTGAACAGTTCGACGTTCCTGCTGATTGGTTTTCTCGTCGTTTTGTTTTTCATAGCTGCCGGAAGTATTTTGTATTTTAACAATATATCTGCCGTTTCCGACACAAAATCTGATTATGAAATCTTGATGAAAATGGGATATTCCATCCGGAGCATTCAGAAAATCATCAGGAAACAAGTGATGACATTTTTTGGCATACCGTTCATACTCGGCCTTGTGGATTGTATTTTTGCAGTCATCGTGTATAAGGCCGGGCTGATGCAGAACCTGCTTGGAAATGCATTCATCCAGTATGTTCCGGCTGTTATCGCCATAGCTGTGACAGCACTCATTTATGTGATCTATTACCTCCTTACCGTACACACTTGCTGTACAATGGTATGCAAAAAGATGCTATAATAGTAGATATCTAAAAGGAGGGTGATAATGAAAAATACAATAGGGAGGCTGTTGTTCTGGTTGAATTACATTTTGGTTATCCTTTACATGGCCCACCAGGTCAGCAGGGGACAGACAATAATTGAAGGTAGTGTGGCGATTCTTATTTCGTCACTCATGCTCATAGATAGTACGTATATCAGCGCGTGCAACATCAGAGATAATAAAGTCATTACGCTTTTCTGCGGGCTTCTGGCTTTAGACAGCTGGTATATACTTCTGTCTTTTTCGGAAAGTGCGGCAGAAGGCTTCATTTTTATCGCACTAAGCCCGTTGATATGGTATGTGTCAATCCGTTTTGTGCTGATGTTTTTATTTCAGGGAAGCGGATATAAATTCCAGAAAGCGGTGCATGTGGTGCTCCTGGCAGCCTGTACCGGCTCACTTGCCGGCATCTGCATTTCGGACAGGGTATATGCATGTTTCTATGGAATACAGTTTTTATTAAGCTGCCTGTGCTTTTTATTTATCGTTATCTATCACTGGAAAAGAGCTGCCTTTGTATTGAAAAATGAATGGAAGAGCCTCTCATTTTCAGCAGCAGTGATTATGTTCCTTTTCCTGTTGTATTATTTTGCCACTCTGGATGTACATGGCCATATCTCTAATTTCGGGATATACCTGCCTGGGCTTCTGTTCTTAATGAGCATTCATGGAATTGTTCTGAAAGAGAACAGCGGCAGTCCACTTTCTACGATTTTCAGTAAAAAGCAGTTGACGCTAATGATAATCTTATTTCTTCTTATTCCGGGGCTGGCAGTTATGCTTACAGGCGGCAGTTATGGAGAATGGTGCATTGCCGTAAATATCCTGTTTTCTTTTACTTATATCTGTAATATCGTTTTAGGCTATAACTTAAGGAAGGGGGAAAGCAGGTTAATCAAGGAAAGCCAATATGGGGAAGCTCTGCGGCAGCTTAAGCAGGAAGAGCTGTTGAAAGCGGAATTCGCCAATTTTTTGCACGATGATGTACTGCAGGACCTTCTTTCTGTGAAAAATATGATGACAAAAGTGCATCGTCCGGATGTGCAGGATATGATAATTGAAACACTGGATGGCCTGAATAATCATATCCGCAGCCAGATGCAGGATTACCATCCCGTTATCCTGAAAAACCTGACTGCAAAGGAAAATTATCAAAATCTAATAGAGGCTGTTTCGCAGTCGTTCCCCGGGCGGAACATGCAGATCTCTTTTGACTGCCCTGAAAACCTATTCTTAGTTGAGCCATACAACGTTTTTATATACCGGATGCTCAAAGAACTTCTGACAAATGCCTTCAGGCATTCTGACGGGAGCCAGGTATGGGTAATGCTTACACTGGAAAACGGGACTATAGAGTTATCTGTCAGCGATGACGGGAATGCCGGGGCAAACGCGCTGATTACAGCAGATAAAGCAAAGCACAAGGGGATCGCTTCCGTGAAAGAGCAGGTAAATAACATGGACGGATTGATGACGATATCGGATAACACGCCACATGGCATCAGGGTACATATCTCAATACCAATGAAAGGAGATGTTTCTTATCAATATTTTATTAGTTGATGACCATACACTTTTTGCAGGAAGTCTTTCGATTGCCCTGGATGAATATGATGAAATCGACCATTTCTATTCAACGCAGGACATTCAGAGTCTGCAAAAGATGATCAGTGATAAAAGCATAGATATTGTTTTGATGGACATTAACCTCGGTAATTTAAGTGATGCCGATGGATTAGAAATAGCGGCAGGTTTGTTAAAAGAGAATTCTGCAGTAAAAATCGTGGTTCTCACGGGTTATGATCTTCCCGTTTACAGGCATGAGGCGAAAAAAGCGGGTTTAAGTGGTTTCCTGAATAAAAACATCAGTCCCGATGATTTGATTTCATCGCTGATTCATGTTTTTCGTGGTGGTACTTGTTTTCCCTCAGAGAATGGGGACATTATTATTGAGGATTTAACGAGTATGGAAAAGAAAATCTTACGGCTGATCAGCAGCGGAAAAACGCGGAAGTGTGTTGCCGGGGAATTATATATGAGTGAGAGGACTCTTTCAAATCACTTGCAGCATATCTTTGGAAAGTTAGAAGTTTCTTCTGTCGTGGAAGCTGTGACTAAAGCAATTCAGCTCGGGTATATATCACCGATATGGTGAAAAAAGATTAAGTTAAACAGAGAACAAAAATCATATCCTGATTTTCGTTCTCTGTTTTTTTGACGACAGGATATAACGAAAAATCGTATATGAGGAGGATAAGCATAGGAAAGTTTTTATTTGTTTTCCGGGATATAATGAGGGTTAAAAAGGGGGAATCCATCATGGGAAAATTATTCGGGCCGGTCGATATGACAAAAGGGACGCCCTGGAAGAAGATCGGGATATTTACGATTCCTATGCTGCTGGGAAATATTGCGCAGCAATTGTACAATACAGTGGATAGCGTCGTGGTAGGGAAATATATTGGGGATTCCGCACTGGCGGCCGTCGGTTCGGCGGGACCGGTCGTGAATCTTCTGATTGTATTATTTGTAGGAATCAGTGTAGGCGCAAGTATAGTGGTATCCCAGTATCTGGGAGCCAGAATACGCGACGGGCTTTCACATACAATCGGCAACTGTATTACGCTTACATTTATTGCATCTTTGTTAATCATGGTGGTAGCCACGCTTCTGGCCAGGCCGATGCTGCAACTTTTAAATACGCCTGACAGCATCATTGACTGGTGCACATCCTATCTGAGAATTTTATTTCTGGGATCGGCAGGGCTGGCCTTTTTTAATATACTCAGCGGGGTTCTGCGTGGATTAGGTGATTCTGTTTCCGCATTAATTTATCTGCTAATTTCAAGCATGATTAATATTATTTTAGACCTGTTTTTTGTTTCTGTGCTGAAACTGGGAGTTGACGGGGTAGCCTATGCAACCATTATTGCACAGGGGATTTCCGGACTATTATGCTTTCTCAAATTAAAACGGATGGATACACTGTTTGATATTAAACCTCAGAATCTGAAATTAAAGAAGGAATTTGCCATTGATATTATCAGGCTGGGATTTCCTTCAGGAGTGTCACAGGCTATTCTGGCGACTTCAATGCTGCTGGTACAGTCATTGACAAACAGTTTCGGTGAATTATTTATTGCAGCGAATGTGATGGTAATGCGTGTGGACGGCTTCGCGATGCTGCCGAACCAATCCTTCGGAAACGGACTGACGACATATGCGGGGCAGAATGTGGGCGCCGGGGATCAGGCAAGGGTTGAGCAGGGGGCCAGACAGGGGACGCTGATGACAATCATAACAACTTCTGTGATCACGGTTTCCATCCTGATTTTCGGGAGGAACCTTATGGGGATATTTACAAACACAGAGGAACTGATTGCTACGAGTATGAAAATGATGATGATACTTGCCCCGGGCTATGTTGCAATGGGAATCGTACAGGGATTAACCGGTGTTATGAGGGGGGCAGGAGACACGGTCACACCAATGTGGATAGCCATAACAATGACATTGTTTATCCGCGTGCCGCTGTCATATTTACTCATATTTTTGACGAAAAGTGCACAATACCCACAGGGAAGAAAGGAATATATCTTTATTTCACTGACGCTATCCTTAATTATGGGGGCAGTCATGAGTGTTTACTTCTACAGAAGAGGGAAGTGGAGAGGGAAGAGTGTAGTTGACAGTGAGGTCAGGAACACAGAAAAATAGAAGAGAAGGAATATGAAGAGATTGCCCGGAAAAGCCGCATATAGCGATTTTTTCCGAGCAGTCTCTTCCTTTATTCCTCTGGTTTTGCCGGTACTTTAAAATGTGGTTTGTCCGGATGTGCCAGACAATAAGGTGTGTTAAATCCAACCTCTTCAATGGGAATTAGTCTTCTGAATTCGCCGTTACGTTCGGCTTCATCCAAAATGCTTTCGAATAATGTTTTCCGAACGCCAATCAGAGGCTTGATATGTTCTTCAATACTAGGTTCCAGGCGAATAGCACCAGTCGGACAAATCATGAAACACCATGCGCATTCATGGTTGTCGTTGCAGCAGCAGCCCTCGCTTCCAAACTTTTGGGGTTCACATGATAAATCAATGTAATCCATCGTACAATTATCCATACAACGTGTACATTTGGGATAAATACATTTTTCCGGATCACGCACAATTTTTCCCTGAGGGTTCCCATATTCTAATAGCATATTTACAATTGCAACGGCCTGGTTTTTGTTAACGTCATTTTCCGGCATTGGTGGGATGAGATCTGTCTCACCATTGTGAATACGCTGACTCCTTTCCACCATTTCACGGCCAAATGCTTTGGCTTCTGCCAGATCCTGTGCATCAGGATGCCCGGCAGTGTAATAAGGCTCAGGCATGCCCGGCATTACGACGTTTCCATACCACCGCCTGTTTCCGATAACTGTAAAACCGGCTTTCTTTAGGTTTGGGAGCACAACCGGGAAATAAAACCCCGGCATTGTGCCATGTGTACAAAATGAAAAAATATGTTTGCCCTTTTGGTCAGGGGCATTATTATAAAATCTGCGGATATTCGGCGGGTCAGCTTTCCAGACAGGGCTTCCGAGACCAATTAAATCATAATTTTCCAGCATTTCATAAGAAACTTTTTTAATGCTTTTTACATCAACCCGTGATGCTGCTTCTCTGGCGCCGTCACCGATGCTGTGTGCAATTTTGCGTGTATTCCCGCTTTGAGAGAAATAAATAATTAATACTTTCATGAGTTTCACTCCTATACTTGAACTTTCTCAGGTACACAGGGGCTAACGGGTCTTTCTCCGGTATAAGAGGGACAGTAATATTCCCAAAACTGCTAACCCAATGGCGATGACAAATGCTAAGCTGTAATTTCCAGACGCGCTATACACCTGATTCATAATCGTAGGCCCTAAATAACCTGCCAATGCAAATCCGATAAACATAATCCCATAATTTACGCTGTTATTTTTCTGGCCGAACTGATCCGCGGTGAATCCGGGGAATACGCCCATGAAGGAACCGAAACAAAGTCCGATTATAGATACCCCGATATAGAATTTTACCACATCGCCAATCCCGGACGTACAGATCAAAAGCAGTCCCGGTATGGATGAAACGAGCATAATCGTGAGAACATTAATCCTTCCGATGATATCCGACAGATACCCGGCGGCAACTCTTCCCAGAGTGTTAAACAGTGCCAGGACGGAAACGGCAGTTGTGGCTGACATAACTGACATCCCGATCATCTGCTGGGCGATAGGGGAGGCCTGTGAGATGGTCATTAAGCCAAATACAGCCCCGCAGGTCAGCATTGTGATCATGATGTAAAACACCGGGTCCTGTAACATTTGACGCCAGTTTTTTTCTTCTTGTATTCTGGTATGTTCTTTTTTATCCTTTCCGCCGTTCTTCTTTTGAGCCATTTTTTCTTCATATCCAGCAGGTACAAAACCTTCCGGACACTTTTCAATAAAAAATGCCCCGATGCATATAACTAAAATAAATACAATACCTAACAACTTGAAAGTAGGGATGATTCCCATGCGGTGAATACATACATTTGCTATCGGAGGAATCACAACAGAACTGATCCCATATGAAGCCGTTGCAATTCCGCCGACCAGACCGCGCCGGTCAGGAAACAGTTTTACAGAATTATTGATGGTGCATCCGTATACAAGTCCCATCCCCAGACCACATCCTAATCCATAGCTTACCATAAGAGATGGGATGCTTTTTGCAAACCCGGACCCGATCATGCCGATTCCAAACAGCAGTCCTCCTAAAAAGACAACCCATTTTGGCCCGAATTTGTCATTAATCATACCGCCTGAAATGAGTGTGACCGGCCCTACCGAATTCGCAATCGTGAATACAATTGCGAGGTCGGAAGCTGTAATTGCCGATAAAGTAACGGAGCTTAAATAATCTGCCATTGGCGCGGCAAAGACACTCCATACATATAGGGAGCCGATACAAAGATTAATCATACAGCTGGCAACTAAGACAGCCCACCTTTTCTTTGTTAATTGTTTCGTTTTTTCATAATTCATCTTTTCTCTCCATCATGTTCCAGTTCCTGCATGGTTTTCCGCAGTTTTATAAAATCCTCATCCAGATGTTTGTACATATCCAGATAATAAGGATAGAGCCGGTCGTAAACCGTAGCCCATTCTTCATCAGGCTGAATGACTTCTTTCACCCGGATCAGCTTGTCAATGCTTGCAGTAAGGTCTGAAAAGACTCCGATAGAATGTCCCACAATCAAGGCATCGCCGAAAGGAACATCTCCGGACTTCTCATCCAGAATGTGCACAGGCATATGCAGCATAGAGGCTTTGATTCTGGACCATGTACGGCTTTTGGCTCCGCCCCCGGTAATGCGCAGGCAGTCTGCTTTTCCGCCGGCGGATTTGATCGTATCCATAACATGGCGCAGGGCAAAAGCGGTTCCCTCAAAAACACTGCGGAGCATTTCATCCTTTGTTGTGTCGAGAGACATGCCGATAAACATTCCTCGCGCATGGGAATTCCAGAGCGGCGCCCGCTCTCCGAGCAGATAGGGGAAGAAAAGAACACCACCGCTGCCGGGTGCGGCATTTAATGCAAGCTGGTTGATATGGTCATATACGTTCATCCCGTGTGCGGCTGCGTAGTCCTTTTCTGGCTGTCCGAAGGTATCTAGATACCATTTCAGCGCGGCTCCGCTTGTATTAATCGGTGCATCAAAGACGTAAGGCATTCCGTCTATGGAGCATGGCTTGGTTACGACAGGGATATCTGTCGCGCTGCGCCGGTCACTTCCTACAAACACAAGGGATGTCGTGCCAGAGGATTCCCCTGCTTCACCGAGTCTGCTCAAACCGGTTGCGTACATAGAAGCCATCGCATCACTGGCGCCGGCAGCCACCGGAATGCCGCTGACCAGCCCGGTTAACGCAGCTGCCTGTGGTGTAACAGTCCCGATAATTTCAGTTGTCAGGCTTGGTGCAGGGAGCAGTGCATCCAGATCACATCCGATTACTTTCTGGATTTCTTCGGACCACTTTAAATTCTGGAGATCCAGACATTGGCACCGCACGGCCTGATCGATATCCATCGTCATTTGGCCTGTGAGTTTATAATTAATATAGGAACTTGCCTGAAGCACCCGGTATGTCTTAGAAAAAAGTTCCGGTTCATTCTTTTTGAACCACAGGATCTTATTAGGAAGAAAAGCAACATCCGGCTGTGCACCAATGATAGAAACGAGCCTGTTAAAGCCAATGGAATCTATGATATAGCGCAGTTCTGCAGCAGAACGGCTGTCCATCCATATCATGGCATTCCTTAAGGGACTGCCTTCCTTATCTACGGGAAGCATAGTGACGGTCTGGGAGCTTACAGAGATGCCACGGATCTTCCTCACGACTTCCGGTCCGGCTTTCCGTGTGATTTCCTGCAGGATTTCTACGGTATTGCTCCACCAGAGTGCTGCATCCTGTTCCACCATGTCCGGTCCGGGGAACAGCAGTTTGTTTTCCCTTGACGCCGAGGCGATTACTGTCCCGTCATCTGCTAAAATAATACCCTTTACGTTGGTTGTTCCCAAGTCAATGCCGATCAGGCAGTTTTCTGGATTACTCATATAGGGTGTACCTCCTCTAAAAATATAGTGTGCATCATACTATAAATAATGTTAACAGGTGAGTATCAACTTCTCAAAACACAAATTGCCGTAACAAAACGGCAATATAAAAATTGCTTCTGCGGGGATGCAATTTTATACTGTAAGCAGAAAATGACAGGAGGAAGATAATATGGAAATGAAAGCGGCAGTGATGTACGGACCGAATGATATAAGGGTGGAATCTGTGGAAAAACCGGCGTGTCCCAGGGACGGGCTTATATTGAAAATCATGGCGGTTGGCCTGTGCGGCTCCGATATCCGGAATCTGACAAGTGACTCAAGGAAAGGAAACTACCCGTTTATTTATGGACATGAAATAGTAGGTGTCGTGGATGAGGTCGGCGAAGAAGAGACGAAGTATCAGACGGGAGACCGTTTATTTTTATTTCCGGGAACCTATTGTATGGAATGCGAGGAATGCATCAGCGGTCATAGTGAAAACTGTTCCAACAAAGAGGTAGCCTCTCTTGCGGGAACCGGTGGTTTTGCACAATACGTGGCAGTAAAAGGGGAAAAAATCCGGAGGGGCGGAATCTATGAGATTCCTGAGGATGTTTCATTCGAGGCGGCGAGTCTTGGAGAACCACTGACCTCTGTCTTTGCGTGTCTTGAAAACGTAAAGGTGGAATATCCGGATGTGCTGGTTATTATCGGCGCAGGTCCGATCGGATGTTTCATGGCACAGCTGGCAAAGATCAGGGGCGCCCAGAAAGTCATTATGATCGATTTGAACGATACACGTCTGGAAATGGCAAAACAGTTTGGAGTCGATGTTACCGTCAACAGTTCCGTGGAAGATCCCATTGAGGCTGTCAAACGGCTGACAAACGGAAAAGGTGCAGACAAAGTCATCTCAGCCACGCCTGCCAATGCAACACAGACACAGAGCATCCACATGGTAAAAAAAGGCGGGCTTGTCGTATTCTTCGGCGGAGTCCCGAAAGGCTCCATGACAGAACTGGACTGCAATCTGATCCATTACAACAATATCTGGATAAAAGGACATTTCGGGGCCTCCTACAGCCAGTCTAAGAGAGCATACCAGCTTGCGATTTCACCGACGTTCCCGACGGAGAAATTCATCACACATATACTGCCTCTGGATAAAATCAACGAAGGGATCCAGCTGACAAAATCAGGTGACGCAATCAAGGTGGTACTCCATCCCTGGGATATAAGTTAACGGGCTTTAGTTTTGTTGACGGATGGGGGGACGCAAAGCGAAAGGCGAGTCTGCCGGGCATCGGGGCATTCCCTGCTGTTTCTAGATCCTGACCGTTTACTTAGAGCCCGTAATGGAAAAATCGGAGAAAATAGAGGTACCAGCCGCATTTGGGCCAAAATCTTGATGATTTTGCCCCGCAGGCGTCTTCAGAATTTGATGCGGACATCAAATTCTGCCCTCTATTTTCTCCGATTTTTCCCTAACGGGCTCTAAGTGCACTTTATGGATTTAGAAACAGCAGGGAAGGCCCCGATGCCCGGCAGACTCGTCTTTCACTTTGCTGGTGCATCCAGCTGGCAGGAAAAGACCCGTTCCCCAGAGGGGATTCCGAACCAGATGCAGCGTATTTGTATGGGTTGCCCGTTCTAAATCATATCTGCAAGTGGCCTTTAGGTAATATACCTAACATCATTGACAGCTGAACGAAGATAGAGAGCATACATCCCACTGCCATCTGCAAAGTAAATTATAGTAAGGACACATCAGCTGCATACGGGTTTGAGTCCCTACAGGGAAATGAGTCTTTCCTGCCGCCCGGATGAACCAGCCTGCGGTGGAATGGGACGAAGCCCTGACGGAAGCATGGGGCCTGTTTGGAATACATAGAGTGAGCTTAGCAGCAGTTAGAGGATACACACAAAATCAGACGGAGAAAAGTGAATTACCAAATTCACTTTTCAGACCGCCTGAGATGCCTAATCATCAGATTAGGTATTGAATGCGGGCGGTGCCGCCTGATTTTGCGTGTATCCTCTTACTGCTGCTTAGCGAACGTACAGTATTCAAACAGGCCCCATGCTTCCGTCAGGGCTTCGTCCCATTCCACCACAGGTGTCCCCCATTCCGTCTTCAAAGCGAAGACTCGCTCCCTCACTCTTCGCAGTTTTTTGGGGTTGAGAAAAAGTTTAACAATTCCTCTTTGGTATGTACCCTGCGGAAATAGTCAGTATTGTCATGTTCAACATATATTTCCTGTAGCAGCTTCAGGAGTAATGGCTGGCTTGACGCGTCGAAGCAGGCCATGATTATAACCCGGATTTTGTTGGATTTCCACAGGATTCGGTGCTCTAAGGTTGCGACTGAAAGCTGTGTTTTTTCAGCCGGTTTAAGAGAATACAAAAATAATACCCCGGGTTGGAATCCGTATGTGTAAGTGGACTCTCTTCTTAAGATGTCCTCCAGAAACTCAGAGGTTACCAGTCCATCGCGGATAAAATCTTCACACAGGTATTCGATAACCGGAAATCTTTCGGTTACGCTTATGTTTTCATGCCAGTAGGCGTCAGGCAGGAGACTGGACAGGGACTGGGGCTGGTTCTTAAAGAGGAACTTCATGCAGTTGTCGGATACTACCTTCTGAATACGGAAATAATCCTCCGGCAGCATATCAGGGGAGATGCGTAAAACCTGTGTGCCCGGATGATCTGTTATCTTTTTCTGGACGGTTGTCAGAACGAGGTCTGTATTCTGAAAATTAAAGGCGCTTCGTGCATTCACGGGCAGCAGGGCAGTGATGTTGATGTAATTGCCGAAGGCACCCAGCGTTTTTCTCTTAATCGCCCAGATCGCCGGCAGATTCAAGTGACAGCAGATGACGGTCCGTATGCGGTTTTCCGGATGGCATGTCCAGTAACCTTCCAGAGCGCCGGAAATACAGAATGTCAGATAAATCAGCTCTTTTTCATTCAGGTAATAACCCAGATATTCCAACGCCACCGGCTGCATCAGATAAGCGATTTCAGAGTCAACCAGAAGATTCTTCCGGATCAGATTGATATTCCCCTGTGCATTGAATATATGACCGGGTGATTTCAGGTAACGAAGATATTGTAAAAGTGTAATGTAGAAATCTTCATCATCAGAAAAATCAATATGGAAGGTCGCGCGGACTTTTTTTAAATAGCAGTCTGCCATTTCAAGAAATAGCGGGTCAAAATAATCGGCCACCGTTTTAAAATTCAATTTTGATGCATCCAGTAAATGGCTGTCGCACAGATGCCGGTAAATGGCCTGTTTCTCCTGAGGAGGAAAGCTGCAGGAAAATACCTCTTCCATAGAATCGAATATATCCGTACACAGGCTGAATACGTTGTCATTGATATCCGTATAAGCAGGCTCCCCGGGCAGAATATGTCCGGACAGCATACGGTAATACATAATCGCAAGTGAAAGATTAAGTGATACCAGATTTGCATCTTCAATCTGGAAATGGCAGTTATATAAATGTCTGGCAGTAATCTGCATAATCAGATTCATGATATCTTCATCCAGAAAATGATAATTGTAATAGGCATTTCCCGTGGTGTTGTAATTCCAGTCATCGTGGAACAACTGGTTTAATATTGCACGGCGTTTTGACTCACAATGCTCGAATTCCCATGTGTTGTCAATGTGTTTTAATTTTATATGGGGATCGGAAAGAACATAGAGTCTCTTCAGTGTCGCGATATCATTGTCCAGTGTGGTTTTACTTACATACATTTCATCTTCCAAATCATATTGGTTCAATGGGACCTCTGACAGGCACAGCTGGAAAGTCAGATACCGGATACGGTCCTCTCTGGTTGACAACATGTCGTCTGTTTTAAACTGCTCCTGAAAGGACTTCATATCTGGGCATTCTAAAAAGTACCCCTTGCTACGTTCGGCAGATATTCTGGCGCCACAGGCAGTGAGGGCCTGATTGATTTCAACAATATCGTTGCGTATAGTGCGGGGGGAAACACCGAGCTGCTTGGCTAATGTCTGTCCGGTAATATGTGAGGTCTGATTCTGTATCAGGTTCAAAAGCTTGCGCTGCCTTAAAGACAATGTGATAGATTCCATATAAAACTCCTTTTCATGGACTTACAGTGTGTCTGCCCATAGGTTTGAACAGAGATTACAGATTTATAATAACAGAAAATATTTCCTCTTTAAAGAGGAAAAAGTGGATTTGAGACACAGCGGGAAAATAGTTACCATTGTACTTAGAAAAAATGATACCAGAAAAAGGAGACAGACTATGGCATTTGAATTTTTTGTAAAAAGCGATATCACATTTGGCAGAGACTCTGTAAAAGAACTCTCGAAAGTAGTAAAGGGCTGTAAAGCAAAGAAAGTGATGCTTGTTTATGATGCCGGGGTAAAATTTGCAGGTATTGCAGATACCGTGCTTGAAAACCTGAAAACAGCGGATGTGGATATTGTAATTTTTGATAAGGTGATTCCAAACCCTACGAATGAAATCGTGGAAGAAGCGGCTGAGATTGCGAAGCGTGAAAATGTAGACGCATTCGTGGCAGTCGGCGGGGGAAGCAGTATTGACCTTGCAAAGGCGATTGATGTTTTGATGACAAATCCCGGACCGATCGGCAGATACGGCGGAATCGGCATGGTGGAAAATGAACTACTTCCATTAATCGCAATTCCGACTACGGCAGGGACATCCAGTGAGATTACCAACGTAAGCGCCCTGATTGATACGGAAAAAGTGCTAAAGTATGTAGTCATCGACAATAAGCTTGTTCCATCCAAAGTCATCATTGACCCGGAGTTCACAAAGACGATGCCTGCATCGGTAACCGCCTCGACAGGAATGGATGCGATTACACATGCAGTTGAGAGTTATATTTCAAATATGGCGACCCCGTTAACGGAATTTCATTCCTTACAGGGACTGAAAATCATCTACAGTAATCTGCCGGCGGCCGTGAAAGACGGCTCGAACATGGAGGCAAGGGAACAGATGATGCTTGGATGCGTCATCACCGGGTTTGGTTTTTCCAATGCAAACCTGGGGCTGGTACACGGGATTGCCCATACGTTAAGTGCACATTTCCAACTTGCCCACGGGATGGCAAATGCAACGGTTCTGCCGTATGTTATGGCTTTTAACGCGGAAAGCTGTCCGGAGAAAATGGTTGAACTGGCTAAAGCGATTGATCTTCCTGTAACAGGGAATATTGATACCGATAAATATCTTCTCTCAGACGAGCTCTTAAAGCTTACGAAAGAATTAGGCATCAAAACATTGTCAGAGCAGGGGATCAGGGAAGAGGATTTCGAGATGCTGGCTGAAGATGTTCTTCACGAGCCGGTCCTTGGCTTTAATCCGAGACAAAACATTACAAAAGAAGATATCCTTGGCATCTTGAAGAAAGCATATTAAGGAAGACATACAATAGAAGGGAATGCAGACATTGAATAAATCACAGAAAATGAAAATCATCCTTGCTGTTGTGGCAATTTCGTTCATACAGGGGCTGCAGTATTGTGTTTCACCGGTATTGGGGCAGATACAGGAGCATTATTCCGATATCAATGTGTCGCTGGTACAGATGCTGATTACGGCGCCGGCACTGCTCTCTATGATTGTAGCGCTGGTTTCCGGGGGATTAGTGGTAAAAATCAGTAAGAAAAAGCTGCTTCTTTTTGCCGCTCTGGTCGCAGGCATTACCGGATTTCTGCCATATCTGGCGGACAGCTTCTGGCTGCTATTCGTATCGCGTACATTGTACGGAGTTGCACTGGGACTGGCCTGTACCTTGAACACAGCCGTTGTGGCAGAGTTTTTTGAAGGGAATGAGCGGGTTTCCGTCATGGGAATACAGGCGGCGAGCATCGGCATGGGGATGGTAATCATCACGACAGCGGGCGGGAAGCTGGGAAGCTTTGGATTTACCTACTCTTACATAACAAATATCATAGGATTTCTTTCCTTCATCGTACTTGCAGTTATGCTTCCCGATACGGGGACGGCTAAGGTAACAAAGACGGAGAGAATCCGGTTAAATAAACGGGTATTCCAGATTGCATTTCTCGGATTTTTAGAATTTATGTTTTTGATTACATTTACGACGAACATCGCAATGCACATAAGTGAGGCACTGGCAGGGGACAGTTCAGTATCCGGTATCCTGACGGGGATTTTCTCGGGGGCACAGATCGTCATGGGGCTGATTCTTGGCAGGGTTGTACGGGTGACGAAGCAGGCGACTCTTCCGGCAGCAATGATAAGCTTTCTGATCGGGGCAGTCCTTTTAATACTCTTTCCGTCCAATCTGCCGGTCCTCATAGCTGCGTCGGTGTTCTGCGGATTCTCGCAGGGGATGTTTATCCCGCAGGCGATGGTGGAGGTGGCGAATGCCGTTCAACCGGTTGCGACAGCTATGGCATCTGCGTGCTTCACCTGTGCAATGAGCTTTGGCCAATTAGTATCGCCAAGTATTTTAAATTCAATATCAAAACTAGTTTTTGGAAATATAAGTACTTCAAATGTGTTTAAAATTGCGGCAGCAGGCATGGCTGTTTCGGCTTTGATTGGATGCCTGATTACATGCCGCAGTGAAAATAAAAGAAGAGGAGAAAAAATATGAAAAAAACATTAGCATTATGCACATCCATTCCGGAAAAACAGATGGAAATCATCAAAGAGCAGTGTGAAATCACGATTTGCGGTGAATTAAAGCATGGCAAAGGAAACGTAACAGAAGATATGACAAAAGAGGAATGCATGGGGCATGAAATCGTAGTACTCGGTGATGAATACGCAGGTGCAGACACAATTACAGCCTGGGCGGAATCCGGGATGAAGTTTATGGGGGTTGCAAAAGGAACGCCTGCAACGGTTGACCATGATGCAATTCAGGCGGCAGGTCTGGAGTTATCTTACACACCGGGAAGAAACCGTGTGGCAGTCGCGGAGTTTAACATGGGACTCATGATAGCGGCGGCAAGGAACCTGACACTGAGCTGTACCGGTCTGTCGAAGGGTGAGCATACCGGTCCTGCGAAGGATAATATTTACGATGTGCCGGATGTAAAGAATGTTACGTTTGGCCCGCTGGATGAGAATCATCCGTTTACGGATTACGGGATTGGTTTTGAATTATACGGGAAAAAACTGGGAATCGCAGGATATGGCGCAATTGGGCGTGAAGTGGCAGTGAGGGCCCTTGCATTCGGCATGGAAGTTCTGGCCTATGACCCGTATATGCCGGCCGACAGGGTGGAAGCCGACGGGGCGAAGGCTGTGGAACTTGACACGATGCTTTCTGAAAGTGACATGGTCAGCATCCATCTGCCGGTTCTGCCTTCCACAAAGGCAATGGTAAACAAAGAATGGTTTTCCAAAATGAAGCCTTCTGCATATTTAATCAATACGGCAAGGGCAGCAGTCATTGACCAGAAGGATTTGGTTGAGGCACTTCAGAATAAAGAGATTGGCGGAGCCGCGATAGATGTGTACTGGGAAGAACCGGTACCGGCAAACCATCCACTGCTTTCTATGAGAAACGTTGTGTGTACACCGCATATGGCCGGACTTACAACGGATGTTGACAACTGGTCAGGAACCATGATGGGTGACGAGGTCATTGCGTACTTAAAGGGAGAACCGAGAAAGTATATCTGGAAAGTAAGAAAATAGAGGAGGCAGATATGGCAGGAAAGTGTGCTAGAGGAAAAGAAAAATATCCACATCTGTTTGAGCCGGTCAGAATCGGAAACATACGGATGAAAAACAGGATCATCGCGGCGCCGACAAGCCCGAGCATGATTACAACGGAAGGGCATTTCACACCGGAAATGACAGCATATCTGGAAGAAAAGGCGAAAGGCGGGGTAGGTGTGGTTACCTATGGAGAAGCGATTGTACATTCTGCAACGGGAAAATCACATAATAAGCAGCTTCAGCTGGATTCTTTCGGGGTAAAACAGGGGATGGCGCAGGTTGCAAGGGCGATTCACAATGGCGGGGCCTATGCTAATATCCAGCTTTCCCACGGTGGTATGTATGGTGGTCTTGCAAGCGTCGGAGGAGATCAGGACCGTCCGGCCGTTGCTTATGGACCAAGCCGGATGACAATGCCTGCGGGCGAAGTAGAGGAAATGCCGAGAGAGATGATTTTTGAAATCGTAGAATCCTATAAAACAAGTGCAAAGCTTTGCAAGGACTGTGGGTTTGATATGGTACAGGTCCATGCGGCGCATGGGTGGTTATTCTCTCAGTTTTTATCCCCGGCCTTTAACAAGAGGACGGATGAATTCGGTGGTTCTCTGGAGAACCGTGCGAGATTTCTTCTTATGGCCCTTGATGCAGTAAGAGAAGGCGTGGGACCTCATTTCCCGATTGAAATCCGTATTTCGGGAGATGATTTGAGTACGAATGGCCTTGGAATGGAAGACTGCATAAAAGTTGCCAAAATGGTAGAGGACAAGGTTGATTTGTATAATGTATCCTGCGGAAACCATGAAGACCCTGCACTGTTTTGCAGGACACACCCGTCGGCATTCTATCCCCGCGGCGTCAATGTATATCTCGCGGCAGAGATAAAGAAACAGGTGAATAAACCGGTTGCCTGTGTAGGTTCTTTAAATAATCCGGCCCAGATGGAGCAGATTATAGCAGACGGGCAGGCAGATATCGTGGAGATCGGGCGTGCACTTCTCGCAGATCCTTACCTTGCTAAAAAAGCACTGGAAGATAAAGCTGATGATATTACCCCATGTCTGCGCTGTTATGAATGTTTTGGTGAGACATCTAAGAGCGAGACTTTGAAATGTACTGTGAATCCGACAATGGGGCAGCAGCTGCCTGCTAAATATGGAAAGGCAGCACCAAAGAAACAGAAAAAGGTTCTGATAGCAGGAGGCGGGCCCGCAGGCATGCAGGCGGCTGTCACGCTGGCAGAGCGCGGCCACGAAGTGACACTTGTGGATAAGGCTGGAAAATTAGGCGGCAATCTGCATCCGGCAGGAGCACCTTATTTTAAAGAAGACATTCTGAAATTTGCCCATGTACTTGAGGCGCGCGTAGCAAAAGCCGGTGTGACGGTAGTATTGAATACGGAAGTGACACCTGAATATGTAAAAGCGTTTGCTCCGGATGCATTGTTTGTGGCGATTGGATCGAACGAACTGCGCCCGCCGATTAAAGGCATTGACCTTCCTCATGTGATCATGGCGGTTGACGCGGAATTACAACCGGAAAAACTGGGCAGAAGAGTGGCAATCATGGGCGGCGGACTGGTAGGCAGTGAGGCGGCAGTATCATTTAGCCATGAAGGGAAACAGTGCTCGATTATCGAAATGAAGCCTGCAGTGGCAGAGGAAGTCAATTCCTTTTACCGCGGGGGACTGATGACAGAGGTAGAAAAGTCTGCCGACATTTATGTGAATACCAAAGTAAAAGAAATCATTCCGGCAGGGGTTCTGTGTGAACGTGACGGGGAAGAATTTGTGGTAGAAGCAGACTCTGTCGTTTGTGCACTGGGATTCCGATCCCCGTATGACAAAGTAGATGCACTCTGCGAATGTGCAGATGAATATTACATTGTAGGAGACTGCAGTAATGTGGGACAGATTTATCAGGCAACGAACCAGGCATATTACGCAGCACTGCGGGTGTGATAAAAAGGAAGAAAAGAAAGGAAAAAAAGAGATGAAATATGAAAGAATTAGAAAAATTGTATTAGACGCTATTTTAGATGCAGTAAACCAGGGGCTGATCAAAGGAACATCAGGGAACATTGCGCTTCGTGATGACGATGAGGATGTTGTTGCAATTACCCCGAGCGGTATTGCTTACAGCACAATGAAAGCAGAAGACATTGCAATTGTAGACTTAAACGGCAAATGGCTGGACGGACCCTACAAGCCATCTTCAGAAGTGCCGATGCATACTGCTGTTCTGCGTGCAAGACCGGATGTGAAAGCAACCGTACATACTCATGCAATGTTCGCAACAATCATGGCAATGGGAGACGGTGAAATTAAGGCAACAACACCGCCGCAGTGTGAATTCGTGCCGGTTCGGGTAGTGCCTTTCACAATGCCGGGAAGCAACGATCTGGCAGAAAAAGTCGCAGAAGCTTTAGGGGAAGATGGCAGAGCCTGCTTAATCAAGAACCACGGAATGTTCTGCTGTGGAAAAGATATGAAGGCGGCGATGGCAGCTACAGTATATACAGAGGAAATGGCAATCACAGAGTATTATGCAAGACTTCTTGGTAATTATGAACCAATGCCGCAGGAGGCTGTCGACGCTATGCAGGCGCTGATCAAAGCCGACCAGGCCGTGTAAGAACCGGAGGGATTTTTATGGGAGTATTGGACCAGATTTATGAAAAAGCAAAAGTAAATCCTCAGAGAGTAGCTTTTCCGGAGGCGGCAAATGAAAAGATGATGCAGGCTGCCTATGAGACTGGAAAAGAAGGCTTTATCAGGCCAATCCTTGTAGGTGATGCGGCTGAATTAAACGCGCTGTGTAAAGAAAGAGGATATGAGACAGAAGTATTTACGATTGTTGATATTCAGGAAGAAACATACAGACAGAGATTAATTGCTGATTATGTTGCACTTCCGGGAACGCTTCTTAAGGAGAGGGCTGTTGGAAGGCGTATGGAGAATCCGCTGTATTTTGCGATGGTGATGCAGGCTGTGGGGGAAGCGGATGTGACATTTGCCGGAATTGATAATACAACCGGTGACGTGCTGATTGCAGGGCAGACGATCATCGGCTTACAGCCGGGAATCAGCACCGTATCAAGTATCGGACTCTGTGATATTCCCGGATTTGAAGGCAGCGAAGGGACTCTTCTTGCGGTGGGCGACAGTGCGGTGTGCACGAATCCGAGTGCCGGGCAGCTTGCGGATATAGCAGTTTCTGCCTGTGATACAGTAAAGAGCCTGCTGGACTGGGAGCCGAGATGCGCGATGATTAGTTACTCTACGCTTGGCAGCGGCCAGAGCGAGCTGGTTGATAAGGTTGTGGAAGCACTTCATATCGCACAGGAAAAACGCCCTGACTTAAAAATAGACGGGGAATTCCAGCTTGACGCCGCCATCAAACCAGAGGTTGCAGCGAAGAAGGTTTTAAGAGAAAGCGAAGTTGCAGGGAAAGCCAACGTATTGATCTGGCCGGACCTGAATGTAGGCAACACGGCCGTGAAATTAATTCAGACATTCGGCCATGCGGATGCGTACGGACCGATGCTGCAGGGATTTAACAAGGTGGTTTGCGACTGCTCAAGAGGGGCGCCGGTTTCAGAAATCAAAGGAAACATTGTGATCAGTGCAGTGCGTGCTGCGGGAAACAAATAACATATTTTGAGGTTAGTGAAACTGAAGGGACGGGGTTATGATGGCGGAGAGTGTGAAAATAATCATCGCAGATGCACGGCTTGCTGAAGGAAAGGAAGCATATTTACTTTCACAGGCTGCACCCTGTTATGTGAAGAAGCACAAAGCATCAAAGATTAAAAAGGATGCCCTTCAGGAGCTTGTCACAGGATATCTGCTGAAACACTACCTTGGCATCAGTAAAGATGAACAGCTTACTTACAACATGTATGATAAACCTTCCCTTGCATCGGCAGAGACATGTTTTAACATCTCACACAGTGGGGATTATGTTGTGCTTGCAATCGCGGATTACGAGGTCGGTGTTGATATTGAAAAAGTCATGCCATTCCATGAAGCAACTGTTAAGAAGGTATTCCATACAAAACAAAAAGAAGAATTATATAAAACAGAGGGTCTGGCAAGGAATGAGAGGTTTACTCAAATGTGGACCCAGTGTGAGGCCAGGCTCAAACTGAAAGGGGTCGGATTCGCTGAAGGGTGGGACAAGGCGAAAGAATCAGAAAAGTGCTGTAGTTTGTATACAACCAGAATTGACGATTATTTCATATCCTGTGCCACAGAAAATCCGGCTGACATTGAGATAGTAACTTTAAATAACGAAGATGAAAAATGGAGGAAAGAATTATGACAAGAGAAGAAGTAGTAGCAAAGATGATCGAGTATGCGGCAATGGCATTTCAGGCAGATGCGGCAAATATCAATGAAAACACAAACATTGCAGAGGAACTGGGCGTTGCATCTACACAGAGGGTAGCCATGAGTGCTTCTATTGAGAATGACTTTGATGTCATGATCCCGGTTGCAAGATTCGGAAATTATAAGACAATCGGAGAGTTGGCAGACTTTGTAATGGAAGAAATGTAAGAGGTGGTACTGTGGTACATAATGTGAAAATTGGAAAAAATATGAGGAGTGTGTCCATCGTTGGAGTCGGTGCAACGCCGTTTTTTAACGGGATTACCAATCCTCAGTACAAAGGGCTTACAAACGGTGAGTTATTTGGATATGCGGCTCTGGATGCAATGAAAGATGCGCATGTGGAGCCGAGGGATGTTCAGTATTTCTTCCACGGTTCTGCAAATCCGCACGTGTTAAACGGATGTATTACACCAAACCTTCAGGTTGCCGACTGGTTTGGCATGAGAGGGAAAGGCTCCATCTCACATTCGGAGGGGTGCTGTACAGGATACATAGCACTCGAGGAGGCTGTCTTTGCGGTGGCAAGCGGCGCCTATGAGGTCGTTCTTTCCGGCTGCAGTGAACAGGGCACCGGTATGCCGGACGGCAACACGCCGGACCATATGCGTACGGCGCTTACTTCAGAAGTATTGTTCCCGGATCTGGACTCTATTTTTGACCGGGCTTATGGAAGATACTTAGGCGGCGGGCCGGGGATGAACCATGATGACTGGATCAACTTCTATGCCAAAGAAAACGGACTGACGCAGGAACAGGTGGATGATGTGCTGAACCATCAGGCGTATCATTTCAGGCGGGCGGCAGAACTGTGTCCCCGGGCGATTCGCAGGACTCCTTATGAAAAGCTTGCAAAAGACGCCGGATATGATGATGTCTGGGAATACATGAGATCCCCGCACAATCCGAAGATGACGCAGTATTTAAGGACTTCCAGTGATTCCTGCGTGGCGGACGGTGCGGCCTGCTGTATCGTAGTGCCGACAGAAATTGCACATCAGTTCTGTGACAAACCGGTCGAGGTACTGGCGACGGGGGCTTCCGTATTGGATGCAATCGTGCCCCATCTGGAGAAAAAAGCGACAGCAGAGGCAGCGCGCCAGGTCTTTGAAGCGACAGGACTTACTGCGGATGATATGGATTTACTGTACGTCAATGATTTTATCGGTTCCTCGGCATTCCTTGCGGCAGAAGAGATCGGTTATCTACCGAAGGGTGAAGGCTGGAAATATGCTCTTGACGGACGGCTGGCATATGACGGTGACAAGCCAATGAATACAAATGGCGGACGTACCTCTTACGGACATGCATTTGGTGCATCTGGAATGGCGGATGTATTTGAAGCAGTGACACAGATGCGTGGAGAGGCCGGAGAACGTCAGATCAAAAAAAGACCGAAGCATACTTTCTTAAGAGGATTTGGCGGAGCACAAAACGTCCGGGCTACAATCTTAAGAGCTAACTTTTAGGGGGTGATGAGGATGGATCAGAATAGAATCAGCACGGAAGAATTTTGGAATCCGGAGCATGTAGTGGAAAAATTCTGGAACGGCTTACAGGAAGGAACCATTTATGCAAAAAAATGTAAGGAATGTGGAGCAATTGAATTCCCCCCGCATCATGCCTGCAATTCCTGCGGCTATCACGATACAGAGTGGACAACGCTGGCGGGAAAGGGCGTGCTGAAAACATTTGTATTTACAGGAGCATTAAACGCAAGGCTTGAACTGGAAGACAGAGGACTGAAATATGTCTGCGGAGAAGTCCAGTTCGATGAGGGACCGGAAATGAATGCCGTTATCCTTGGAATTAATAAGAAAAAAGCACGGGAAATTTCCGATAAACTTCCAGTGAGAGTCCGCCCTGTATTCTTTGATATGGGAAGATATACGACTCTTTTCTTCGAACTTGATGAGTAGAGGAGGAGAAGGACTTGGAAAAATTAAATGTGCTTCTGGTAACCGGCCTGCTGACTGCAGAGCATCAGGGACGGCTGATTACACAGCGATTGAGGGAGCTTCTGGAGGCGACCGGCCGTTTTCGGGTTGCGATTGTAGAAGAGTTCCGTAATATTACACCCGCTTTTTTAAAACCATACGACGTAATATTTATAGATTACGACGGGAAAACATGGCCTACAGACAAGGCACAGAGGTTTGGGGAACAGAGCGAAAAAGCGGTTTATGATTTTGTCTCAGAAGGAAAGGGAATCGTATTCTATCATTCATCCGTTTGGGTGGATGCGGACTGGCCGGACGAATGGAGAAAACTTCTGGGCGGCTATTGTGCAATGGAAAAAGGGTGCAGGCGCTGTCCGAAAGATGACCATTTCGTGGAAACAATGGATGAAAACCACCCTGTAACAAAAGGAATTGATAAGAAATGGATGAATGTTTTCGATGATTTATTTACACATCTGATCATTCATCCTGAAGCAAACGTTCATGTACTGGCAGCTATATTTGACGACGTTGAAAATTACAGGGTTTCAGGTTTTCCACCGCCGCACCACCCGGTAGATATTCCGGACGGAAGGCTTGAAAATATGGAAGGGGTCAACCAGTATACACCGGTAATCTGGACAAATGAATATGGCAGAGGCCGTGTCTTTGTGACATCCATCGGACACTGGGAGGCTCTTGACCGTTTTAACTTTATTACGATGCTTGTCCGCGGTGCAGAGTGGGCCGGGACAGGCGAAGTTACCCTTGAAAAACCAGACAGGTCCGGTAATAACCGTTTAAAATTATTTCCGTATTATTAAAAAAGTGCCGCATTGCTGCGGCGCTTTTTATCTAAAAGGAGAAGAATAAGTATGTTTAAAATATTTACAATCAATCCGGGATCTACATCCACTAAGATTGCACTTTTTGAAGATGAAACAAAAGTATTTTCTAAGAATGTTAACCATGCAGCAGAAAAGCTGGCACAGTATCCGGCAATCTCCGATCA
The DNA here is from genome assembly GCF_003149245.1 of Faecalicatena orotica. Classification (GTDB taxonomy): domain Bacteria; phylum Bacillota; class Clostridia; order Lachnospirales; family Lachnospiraceae; genus Faecalicatena_A; species Faecalicatena_A orotica. Next base: position 90,711 of record NZ_QGDL01000007.1, read on the forward strand.
GCTCGAATACCGGAAAGAAACGATCGACACGCTATTGAAAGAAAACAACATTTCACTTGACGGGGTCACCGCATTTGTCGGACGGGGCGGCGGACTGCTTGCAATGGACGGAGGTACCTATGAGGTGGATGACCTTGTTCTCGATCATGCAGTACGCGGTGCAAATGGAGTTCAGCATCCGGCGATGCTGGGACCGCAGATTGCACATGAATATGCAAGGCTATACCATGCAAAAGCCTATGTGGTGAATCCACCGGATGTCGATGAACTGCAGGACCTCGCAAGAATGACGGGGATTAAGGGCGTGTACCGGACCGTACATTTACATGCGTTGAATTTAAAAGAGACTGCAATCCGACATGCAGAAAGTATGAATAAAAAATATGAAGACTGTAATTTTATCGTCTGCCACATCGGCGGCGGAATCTCGATTTCTGCCCATCGAGGCGGGAAGATGGTAGACGGATATGACATTGTCGGGGGCGAAGGCCCGATGGCGCCAACAAGATGCGGCAGTATTGCGGTATCAGATATCCTGAAATATTGCAGAGACAAGGATCTGGGAGAAGTGAAACAGCTCTGCACAAGAAGCGGCGGATTCGTCAGCCACCTTGGCATTTCCGATGCGTTAGAGGTGAGCAGCCGTGCAAAAGGCGGCGATCCATATGCAGCGATGCTGTGGAATACCATGATTTACCAGATTGAGAAATGCATCGGTTCGATGGCGGCAGTGCTTCATGGAAGAATCGACGGGATTCTGCTTGGCGGCGGAATGGTCTATAACGAAGACCTTGTGTCACAGATTAAAGACACTTGTGAATGGATAGCACCGGTAACTGCATACCCGGGCGAGTTCGAAATGGAGGCTATGGCTGCAGGAACGGTCAGGGTCTTAAGTGGAAAAGAAGAACTGAAAAAATACAGTGGAGAATGTAAGTTTAAAGGGTTTGACTTTTAATCAAAACAGGAAGTCCACCGCATCTCTATTTTTGTTGTATAGATGCGGCGGACTTCCTGTTTATACAGTTTAGTCTCGTAACGTTACTTTTTACAGGCGTGTTTGTGAACAGTCACCTCGTAACAGTTTAGGAATTTGGACTGTTACATAGTTTTAAGAGTCCTCCTTCAGTGAAGCGATAAGTTCCTGAATAGTGTCCACAGATTCCTCCAGTTCATCAGCAATTTCTTCCGGACTTTTTCCTTTAGACAGCTTCTTTTTTAAGAGTTCAATTAACTTATCACTACGGCCTTCTTCACGACCTTCCTCCCTGCCGCGGCTTAGCCCTTCGGTATATGCTTCTTCACGCTGTACCTCGATGTCCATGTCATAATCATATTCGGCTATCAGCATATTGATCACCTCACTGCCTTTCTTTCTTAGATAGTCTGCGAGAATACCGGAATCTATGCACTGCTCGATGGTATGTTTGAAGGCATCGCTGTCCCCTTTTGCCTGATAATCCCGTAAAATATCAACGAACTGTCCGTATTCCTTCAGAACCCTGCATTTTTCCAGAACCTTATGCTGCTGGGCCGGATTGATATTGATCACTTTTACTTCCAGGTCAAGCATAGGGGGACCATCCTGAACCATATAAGCATCTGAAAGTTTTAGGACCTTTTCATTTACCCAGTCTTTCTCGCCGTTGTAGAACGTGTAAAACTCAGGCTTTGGAAGCTTTACCAGCTTTTTCTTATACCTGTCCCTGACTGGAACAATTTTCTCATACGCCCGCCCGATATACATCAGGCTCCGAAGCGGCATGTTCTCATTGATGGTAGACTGGTGTTCCCCGAACACCATGACCTTCCCGCCGACCCCAAAGGAGACATCATTCTTGAAGTTCAGATACAGGATATCGTCTACGCGTATCTTCTGTATCAAGGTTCCTTCGGGCAGCGGTTCATCATGAAGTGCATTATATAGCGAGATATCATTCTCTTCCGCCAGTGCGTCTTCGAAGAATAGGTCTACAAACATACTGTTCTTGTATTCTCTGTTTTCTTTTACTGTCATAAGCACCCTCCTTTGTGCTTTGTTCCATTCACAGGAGAGGCTCGTTTTTGGGTAACTGCCTGTAGATTTTGAACAGCCACAGTTTCCTTATACATAGAGTATAAGAAATACGGCAGGTATAATCAAGCCCTCTCTTTATATAAATGGAACGGATTTTAATGTGAATTGTCTGGTAATAATAGGGGAGATATTCCCTTTTGGATGGTACACTTCCTGACCATTTGAATAAACGGATCTTTTTGTTTCATGGTTAGAATTACTATAAGCAGAAGTGGAATAGAAAACAGATTGGACTCCCACTTCCACAGATGGTAAGTAATAATAAATAAGTCTTAGTGGGAGTCCGATTTTTACTTTATAAAACTTCAGACGTCTTCCCCCAATGAAGCCATAAGTTCCTGAATAGTATCCACAGATTCCTCCAGTTCATCAGCAATTTCTCCTGGACTTTTTCCTTTAGACAGCTTCTTTTTTAACTGTTCAATTAACTTATCCTCACGACCTTCTTCACGCCCTTCACTACGCCCTTCCTCCCTGCCGCGGCTCAGTCCCTCGGTATATGCTTCTTCACGCTGTACCTCGATGTCCATGTCATAATCATATTCGGCTATCAGCATATTGATCACCTCACTGCCTTTCTTTCTTAGATAGTCTGCGAGAATACCGGAATCTATGCACTGCTCGATGGTATGTTTGAAGGCATCGCTGTCCCCTTTTGCCTGATAATCACGTAAGATATCTACGAACTGTCCGTATTCCTTCAGAACCCTGCATTTTTCCAGAACCTTATGCTGCTGTGCCGGGTTGATATTGATCACTTTTACTTCCAGGTCAAGCATAGGGGAACCATCCTGAACCATATAGGCATCTGAGAGTTTTAGGACCTTTTCTGTTACCCAGTCTTTCTCGCCGTTGTAAAACGTGTAGAATTCAGGTTTTGGCAGCTCTACCAGCTTTTTCTTATATCTGTCCCTGACCGGGACAATCTTCTCATACGCCCGCCCGATATACATCAGGCTCCGAAGAGGCATATTCTCATTGATGGTAGACTGGTGTTCCCCGAACACCATGACCTTCCCGCCGACTCCGAAAGAGACATCATTTTTGAAGTTCAGATACAGGATATCGTCTACGCGTATCTTCTGTATCGAGGTTCCTTCGGGCAGCGGCTCATCATGCAGCGCATTATATAGAGAGATATCGTTCTCTTCTGCCAGTGCATCTTCGAAGAATAGGTCTACAAACATACTGTTCTTGTATTCTCTGTTTTCTTTTACTGTCATAAGCACCCTCCTTTGTGCTTTGTTCTGCTCACAGGAGAGGCTTAATGTTTCTGGTAACTGCCTATAGATATTAAGCAGATACAGTTTCCTTATACATAAAGTATAAGAAATACAGCAGGTATAATCAAGCCCCTTCTTTATATAAACGGAACGTATTTTAGTGTGAACTGTTTGGTAAAAACGGGGGAATATTCCCTTTTAGATGGTCTGTTTCCTGACCATTTGAATAAACGGATCCTTTTGTTTCATGGATAGAACTTCCATGAGCAGGTTTAGAATAGCATACTGTAGATTAGATTACAATACATTTTCTTTGCATTGGCATCAAAATTTTGTTCGTAACATGTGGATATCTGTTGGATAACTATGGGATAACGATAATAACAGCTCAGACATGCCTGAGCTGTAGTAATTAGTCAAAGAATATTGTTTTTCCTGTTGCAGCACTTTCATAAATGGCTTCGATAACTCTTGTTACGGTCGCTGCCTGTTCAGGAAGTATTGCCGGTTCACCGCCATTTTGAATCGCATCAATCCAATGGTTAATATCATATGCATTCATATCAACTGGTTCTTCTAGATTTTTAATTTCCGTAGTAAGTTTCCCGTCTACGATTTTCGTTGTACGGACAGAGCATTCAAAAGTAGGTCCGACCATGTCCACGCCGGCTTTTGTGCCTGCAATAGAGGCAATAACACCCGGCGCTTCCTGCATCATATTCGTAATCCAGGCTGTCTCCATATAAATCATCATACCATTTTTCATGGTAATCATTGCCATTGCAGTATCTTCTACATCAAAGTTTTCCGGATCCCAAGGGCCGAGATCATTTCCTTCTGGGAAATCTTTCATCTTATCAAATGTAACCCCGCGGACACTTTCGACCTCATAATTGTCAGTAAGCCACATTGGAAGATCAATCGAATGAGGGCCCCCGTCCATCAAAACACCGCCGCCGTTTAAGGCTTTATTTGTGTAAACACCATAAGCGGGAAGCCTTCTTGGGCGTAACTGCTGCGATTTTACATAATAGATATCTCCCAGTTCGCCATTTTGAACCATTTCTTTTATCTTTAGCGGTGCCGCGTTATATCTCCACTGTAAACCTGAAGTCAGTTTTTTCCCTGCTTCTTTTGCAGCGGTGATCATTTTTTGTGCATCAGCGTATGTACATGCAATTGGTTTTTCGCAATGTACATGCTTTCCGTTTTTCAAGGCTTCTAATGTCATAGGGCAGTGAAGTGGATTCGGTGTGCATATATGGACAACATCTAATTCTTTATTCTCACATAATTCCTTATAATCTGTGTAAATCTTTGCATGCAGTCCGAAATCCTTGTTGGCCTTCACACACTTTTCAGTATCAACATCGCATAAAGCTGTGACTTCGATATCCTCTCTTGTTAATAAATTCGAAATATGTTTTGTTGTTGCGATTACTCCAATACCAATAACGCCAATCTTTAATTTTCCCATAGTAGTATCCTCTCTTTCTTATCCTTACTTTAATGCATTTTCAATATAATTCTTACATGCTGTGACACTGCTTTCTTTATCCATCAGCGGCAGATATTCAATCCCAAAGAAGCCGTCATAGCTGCTGGATTCTACTGCCTTAAGAATATGCTCATAATTCAGTTCCCCATCCATGATTTCACTTCTACCCGGTACGGACGCTGCATGTATATGGCCGATTTGGCCAATATTGTCTTCGATCGTACGGACGATATTCCCCTCCATAAGCTGGTAGTGGAAAATGTCATATAAAAGCTTTACATGGCTGCTTCCGACTTCTTTCAGAACTTCGAATGCTTCTTTTGAATCCGTAAAATAAGAACCCTCTGAGATTGGCTCCAGAACAAGTGTGATTCCTGCCTCCTCGGCAAGCGGGGCGAGCAGCTTTAAACCTTCTACAATATTTTTGTGGCAGATATCACGGGCTAATTCCGGGTTAGGATCGGCTGTAATGATGATATTCGGACAGTTGAATTTCTTGGCTGCCTCAATGCTTTCCTCCATTCCCCGGACTGCAGTTTCAAATGTCTCAGGTCTGGTAAGTGTGCCCCTGTCTTTCGCACAGATTGCTGCTACGTTGAGACCTAATTCTTTTTTCTTAGCTAAAAGCTTTTCATAGTCTCTTGTTGCCCAGTCCCAGAACTCCACGGTTTGAAAGCCTGTCTTTTTTGCCAGTTCCATACCGGCAAGTAACTTTTCTGTATCTGAAAAAATGGGGCCGTGTTCACCAAATTCCAGATATAGAAGATCAATGCATAAACTGTAACCTTTCATTTCTAATATCCTCCTTATTTGCTTGACTTCATGCATTTATCATATTGCTGTTTAACTTTTTATGCGTACAGAATTTAGTTACATTTTTTCTTGCACGGTACAAGAGTTTCAAAAAACGGGAGTTGGTTTCAATTTTGAAACCAACTCCCGTTTTTATCTGAATGATGTGTTTAATCCATGATATATTTCATGCGGTAAATTTCGCTTAGCATGTAGAAATAGATATCGAAGGCCATAAGCCTTTCAACAATCTTCCCGTTTTCGTCTCCCAATAATTCCTGATCAATATACTCCCTGTATTTTGAATTACTTAACGTAAGTCCAAGTATGACAGCATTCTGTTTTTTGATACTCTCAAACACAGGTTTTAAATCCATAGTCTCCGCATGTTCAATTGTATTAATAAAAACAATACTGTTCTCTGTCAGCTGCCTGCTGTCTTCCAATAATTCCGGTATCAGACAGTAAAAGGCAGTTTCAACCCCGCTCATTGCCAGATTCTGCTGCAGGGAATAAATGGAACTGCTTTGGAAGGGCATATAAAAGCGTACTTTGTCAGCACTGTATAACCGCTCTGCAACTGCTTCTACAGCTCCTGCATCCAAATCTGCCTTCATTGATTCATAAGCACCAAACATCTGGGATAAGAGGGCATTCTTTACATTATGTGCTGTTGTACAGTCCTCTGCCGGGAGAATGCGGTTATAATAGGTATAATTTTTCACCGCCCGTTTCAGCTCGTGATGAAAATCTGTAAAAGATTCATATCCTAATTTTTGTATCATACGCCATATTGTGGTTCTTGATGAATTCGTTAACTCAGCCAAGTCGTAAACAGTACCCTCCGCCGCTTCATTCAAATGTTCCAGAATGCCCCTGCAGACATTCCGGTAAGTGCTGTCAGGAGCCAATTGATTATAAAATACTGTTAGATTCTGCAAGACATTCATTTTTCCTGCCTTCTTTCGTGTTCTTTTTCTTAATAATTATAACCTTTCGTACTGTTTTTAGCAACTGGAGGGTTACTGTGTCTGATGAAGAATAGAGCAAAAATCCCACTATGATTTTTGCTCTCTGTTCCTTTGCATTTATAAGATAAAGCATAATTAATCCCTTATATTTAGCACTTATTTTAAATATTAAAAAAAGTCTTTATTTTAGTGTTGACACAAGAGGGAACATGCAGTATTCTACAGATAGAAAGATTCATTCAAAGGAGGTAAAAAATGAAAGCTGTTGCAAGTTTTGGCATCGTAAATGCCGACACAAGCGGACCAGGCGCCTTTTTAAGAGCTGCGAAATGGTATTGGGATGAGATAACGGATATGTTTCCGGCCGCAGGTTTTTCATCTATCATGATTCCTATGGTTCCTAATACAGAGAACGTGTCAAGAAATGGTGCACCGATATGTACAGCATCAATCAGGACACGCTTTGGTTCGCCAAAGGGGTATCTGAGTTACTTAAATGACAAAGGTGTAGAAAATGTGGAAGCCATTACCATTTCTGCCCAGAGCCAGTTTAATAGTCTTTTTGAGACAGGGCTCCCCATTGAGAAGTTTTTTGACGAGTTTTACGACCATGCGGCGGACACGGTAGAAGCCCTGCAGGAATTGAAAGGGAGCACGCTTCTTGTTTCACCGACACCGGGGATTGGCTTTTTGAATCAGACATTTAACGGTGATGAGAATCAGATAGAGAAGTTCCTTGCTGATGCTGCCCAATGTATGAACCGGATCGGCGCAAACTGCCGGAAGAACCAAATTAATCTTGCCATTCGCAATGAGTATTGGACGTTGATGAGGGGCACCGGAATTGATGCGTTTATGAAAATAGTTGACAAGGAACTTGTATCCTATGCTCCGGACCCTGCACATCTGCACATTGCCGGTGCAGACCCTGATGCTTACTTTAAGAAGTATGCCGGGCAGGCAAAGGCAGTCTGCTTTACAGATACAAAATTCGTGGATGAGTCAGATGTATATAAGACGATTTCACCGGAATTCCCGCAGGACGGACGCCTGCAGAGGGTGTATTATGATCTGGGATTTGGGGACATGGATTTTGAGAAGCTTTACGCAATTCTCAAAGAAGCAGATTTTGACGGTCCGGTCATTCTGGATTCTAAATATTCCCTGGATATTCCAAAAGGAATACTCAGGATGAGAACATTCTGGAACAATCTTGAAAAAAATTACGCTGCGAAGGAGGTTCAGTAATGGAAAACAGAAACATCAACTATACATACATGACTAATCTCTGGGGCAATATCAATTACAAACAGATTAATAATTTCAATGAATGGTATATGGGAGATTTTGGTTCAGCCTATTATTATCAGGATTGGGATAAGATCCTTCGGTATTTTGCCGGGGCAGGCTTCAAAGGAATTGAAATCATGGTATTCTCGGTCCCAAGCATTGTGAATGCATTCGGGTCGATGAAGAACTTCAAAGAATTTGCTTTGGAGAGGGGAATCGAGAGAATTACAGGTATGTTTTCCCATCACGTAGGTTCTCAGGATAAGAGAAATCACCCGGACATCTTTGCATACGAACAGCAGGCGATTGATGCACTCGCAGAGTGCGGCGGTATTAATCTCATTGTACAGCCGGCAGGACAGTATTACGGAACAGGACCTCTTGATGAGGAAGGGTTAAAGAACGTTGCAGAGTGTATGAACACAGTGGGACGCATGTGTGCCGAGAAGGGGCTGGCTGTTTCCATTCACAATGAATTCTGGTGTGCAGTCAACAAATACGACCATGAGAAGTTTCTGGAAATGACAGATCCTAATTATGTTTACTACTGCCTCGATACAGCCCAGGTAGCGATTATGGGCAAGGACATCCTGCATTTTTATGATACATATCATGACAGGGTTCAGTATTTCCATATCAAAGATACAACCTATGTAAACGCTCCGGATGAGAAACGCTTTGGGGCGGGAGCGGAATTCGATGAGCAGGGAGCCAGATGGTTCTGGGAGCCGGGCGGTGGTGTGCTTGATTTCAAGGGATTGTGGGAACTTATGAAAAAGCATAATCACAAAGGCTGGATTGGAATCGAGTCAGATGGAACACCGGACCCGTTGGCAACCATCCTGCTGACAAAGAATTATATCGACACAGTCCTTGATCCGATATACAAATAAAATTAAATCAAACAAAAAAAGAAACACCTGTTCATTATTTTGAACAGAAATATAAAATAAATGATTTTCAGGAGGAAGAAAAAATGGATACACAGTTCGCAAAATTTTTACAGATTGGAATTATCGTTGAGAATGTGGAGGAAACAATCAAACACTATGAGGAATACGGCGTAGGTCCGTGGAGAGTCAGCCCGTTAGATTCCAATGAGTTCCCGGATTTCTCTATGAACGGAACAAAGGACAGACTTCAGACAATTATGGCATTCTGTGACTGCTGGGGATTCGAAATCGAATTGATCCAGCCAATCAGCGAAAGCCCATATAAAACATGGTTAGACGAGCATGGCCCGGGGATGCACCACATTGCACTGATTACAAGAGACAGTTTTGGCGAAGTGATTGAGCAGCACAAGAAACTTACAGGAAGAGATCCTTGGCTTTTATGTAAAGATCCTCAGATCGGAATGGAATTTGCGTATCTTGACCTCCACAAGGAATTGGGATTATACCTCGAAGTATACAATGAGGACAAGAAGGGCGGCCTCGACGCTAACTTCAAGCTGCCGGAAGAATAGAACGTGATAAGGGAGGAAATGAGAAAATGGAATATGTAAAGTTTGACGGAATAGAAAAAAAGGTAAGTAAGTTTTTTATGGGAACATTCGGAATGTTCCCGGATAATAAAGAAAAACATTTTCAGACATTAGATGCGGCATATGATCTTGGAATCACGGCAATTGATACTGCCAGGGCATATGATTCTGAGCCGACAGTCGGGGAATGGATCCAGTCCCGCGGAGTACGCGAGAATATTGTGCTTCTTTCAAAGGGAGCACATCCTACAGACTACCGTGAAAGAGTGACACCGTACGATATTGACTCTGACCTTGCGGAAACACTGGCAGAGCTTCAGACAGATTATCTTGATATTTATCTGCTTCACAGAGATAACACAAAGCTTCCGGTCGGACCGATCGTGGAGAAGCTCAACGAACATAAAGCAGCAGGCAGGATCAAAATTTTCGGGGGATCTAACTGGACCCATGAGCGTCTGGAAGAGGCAAATGAATATGCTTATGCACACAATCTCACGCCGATGTCAGTCTCCTCTCCAAACTTCAGCCTGGCTGAGCAGGTGAAGAACCCGTTCGCACCGGGATGTGTTACTATCGCAGGCAATAAAAATGCAGACGCACAGGAGTGGTATACAAAGAATCAGATGCCGGTACTGGCATATTCTTCACTGGCAAGAGGTTTATTCTCAGGAAGAATTACAAGAGAACTGCTTGCAAACGATCCGGAGAGCATTGATATGTTCTGCCGCATCGGATACTGCTATGAAGAGAACTTCGTAAGACTTGACCGCTGCAAGGAAATTGCGGAAGAAAAGGGATGCTCCATTCCACAGGTAGCGATGGCTTACGTACTCGACAGCCCGCTCAATGCGTTCCCGATCATCGGGGCTGCAAACAGAAGCGAGATTGAGTCTTCACTCGGTGCTCTGGATGTGAAGCTGACTCCTTCAGAGGTTCTTTACCTTGAGCTTAAGACAGATGATAGAAAATAAGCAGGGCCTGTGTTAAAATAGTATTTAGTAATACTTTAAAAAACTATAAAAGAAAGACGGTAGATGAAATATGAAAGTTGCTAATACTATGGAAATACGTTTACAGAATGCGTTTTATATCATCAATGAAATTGAATGTAACCCGGGGATCACGAATACGGAGATTGCTCAAAAAAGAGGATTAAGTGTACCAACGATATCAAATATCATGAACATCCTGAAGGGCAGTGATATCGTAATGACAACAGGGACAGGAGAATCTTCCGGAGGAAGAAGACCTGTTCAGCTGTCTTTGAACCCCGAATACCAGTATTCCATCGGAGTAAGCATCGCAAGGCATACGGTATACGTGTTATTGATTGATTTTGAAGGCCATATCCATGAAAAGGAAAAGCATTATATCCAGTTTGTAGAAAACGAGGAATACTGGCGCCAGATTGACAGTCTGATTAAAGGGATGCAGGAAAGGGCGCCGATCCCATGTGGAGTGGGACTTGCGTTACCCGGTTTTGTGGATTATGAACAAAAAGTTATTTCCGATACCTATACTCTGGGGGTGCCTGAGGTATCCCTCGAGAGTATATTCCGGATTCTTGGGGAGCATGTGGCAATAGGGGATTCCTGCAGACTGGCAGCGATGGCACAGGTGTTTGCAAATACGAACGTTGAGGACAATTTTTTTATCCTGCTAAGCAGGCGTGTAAGCGGGATTTTGATTCACGACAGAAGTATTTTTAATTTGAAAGTTTCAAGTCTGGATATCGGTTCCATGATTATAGAACCGGATAAGAAGAAGCTGACATATGAGTCGTCAGGCAGTCTTTTAGGGTTATGCTCCGCAAGTACGATCATTGAAATACTTAAGAAAAATTTTCCGATCAGCAGCTACGAGGAATTGTTTGAAGAAATTGATAAAGGCAGCCTTGTATATGAAAAGCTCTGGGATTCTTATCTGCACCATCTGGCGATAGCAATATATAATATCTATGCTATTTTTAAAGTGGATATTGTAATCGGCGGGGAAATGGCAAAGTATATTGAACCATACACAGAGAAGTTAAACGATTTTATCAGTGCCCTGTCACCCGAGAGCGGCCAGACAATCAGAATCCACTGCAGTATATACGGGGATTATGATGATGCATACGGCGCGGCATTGGAAACAAGGTCACTCTGCCTGCATAAAATGCTTCCGGAATTATTTAAGAACTCAGTAGCCGCGGTGCCTGCCCGGAAAAAAGATGGAAAAAGAAAGAGCGTAAAAAAATAGAATATAGAATGTTATTCATCAGAAGTGAAGGAAGGGTTACTGTGTATACCGCAGGGGGTAAACAGTAATCAGGAAGGAGCAGTAGATATGGTAGAGGGAAAACTTGGCAAGTATGCCCGCAGTGTTTCCATTATTGGGATTGGTGCAACCCCATTTTGTAATATAGATGAAGACCCGGACATGAAAGGGCTGACAGAAGGAGAGTTTTTCGGTCATGCTGCACTGATGGCGATGGAAGATGCCGGATTAGAGCCGAGAGATGTTGATTATTTTTATCACGGATCAGCAAATCCTAAGTTCTTTAATTTCGCAGCAACGCCAAATATGCAGGTTGCAGAGTGGTTCGGGATGCGGGGGAAAGGATCGGTTCATCATTCTGAAGCATGCTGTTCAGGTTATGTAGGGCTGGAAGAAGCCGTGAAAGATGTGGCGAGCGGTGCACATGATATTGTGTTAACCGGCTGTGTTGAAATGGCATGCGGCCTGCCTGTGATGGGTAAGCCTGCCCATATACGCAGAACGATAACGACAGAGGATGTAATCCCGGATCTGGAAGCCATTATGGACCGTGCATATACGCGTGCGTTAGGCGGCGGGCATATCGGCCAGGATGACTGGATGGATCTGTATCGGGACGAATATGGCCTGACAGAGACGCAGATTGACGACGTCCTCAATACGATGTCCTATCATGGAAGAAGGGCGGCTGCGCTGAATCCATTGGCAATGCTCCGCACTCCGTTCGAGGAAATCGCAAAACAGTATGGTTTTGATGATCCTATGGAATATCTGCGGTCACCTTTTAATCCTAAGACAACACAGTACCTCAGAGTTACAGGAAACGCACCAAGTGCGGACGGCGCTGCGTGTGTCATTGTATGCCCGACAGAGATGGCATCGAAGTTTAAGCAGAAACCGATAGAAGTCCTGGGCATTGGCGCGTCCTGTCTGGAATTAATGCAGCCGCATAATGAGATGGAGATTACCAAAGAGGCAGCACGTCAGGTATATGAGACAACTGGATTGACACCGGAAGATATAGACCTTCTTCTTGTGAACGATTTTGTACTTTGTTCACAGCTCTTAGCAGCCGAGGAAGTAGGTTACCTGCCAAAAGGAGAAGGCTGGAAATGGGTAATGGAAGGGCGTACTGCATTTGACGGGGACCGCCCGATTAATCCGCATGGAGGACGCACATCCTATGGACATGCTTATGGCGCATCCGGAATGGCAGATGTTTACGAGGCAGTTCTTCAGCTCCGCGGCCAGGCAGGCTCACATCAGGTCAAGAATCAGCCAAAGACGGCAATGCTCCGTGGTTTCGGCGGCGGACAGAACTGTCGTATTCCTATTCTTAGAACAGTGGATTAGGGGGGAAAGACGTTGAAAATAGAAAAAATTGTAGAAAAATTCTATCAGGGTTTAGCGGAACATAAGCTTTACGGACGTAAATGCAAAGAGTGCGGTGCAATCGAGTATCCGCCGAGATATGCATGTAATACATGTGGATATCATGAAACGGAATGGGTGGAACTATCCGGGAAGGGAAAATTCCACAGTATGATTTTACCGTCCACTCTAAATGCAGACCCCTGGAATGCCAGCCTTGGTACATATGGGTATGGACTTATCGAATTGGAAGAAGGGGTTATGTTTAATGCTACGGTTTTCGGCATAAGCAAGAAAAAAGCAAAGAAATTAAGACCGCTGCTGCCTTTGCCGGTACATCCGCTTTTTGTAGAGAAGGATGGAGTGACAGTCGTATTTTTTGAGCTGGACGAAGTAGAAGAGGGGTAGAGAACAAGGGGGACTTGTGAACGGGTGGGGACGCCTGCCGTGGAGGTTGACGGGGTGCGTGAGGGCGGCATATATCCTATGGAAAATGCTGACCGTTATGCTAAGCAGCAGTAAGAGGAAACACGCACAATCTGCCGGCACCATACGCATTCACCGCCTAATCTGATGATTAGGCGGCTCAGGCGTATTCAAAAGTTAATTTGGAAATTAACTTTTGTCCGGCAGATTGTGCGTGTTTCCTCTAACTGCTGCTAAAGCTTACTAAAAGCATTTGCCATAGGATATATGCCATCCTTACGCGCCCCGTCAACTTCCACGGCAGGCTGGTTCCTCCAGTCAGCAGGAAAGTCTTGTTCTCTGGAGGAACCCTTAAGCTCAAGCGCAGTGGATGTGTATTGGCTATGCGGATTGTATAGAAGGCTATTTAAATGATCCTTTAATAAAATGTATTGATATAAAAAAACGTATTATGTTGCAATTAATTAAATATTATAAAATGGAGGTAAAATGTTATGGCAAGACCGGTTACGTTGATGACGGCACAGTGGGCGGATATCCCTTTTGAAGAGATGTGTGTGTTAGCAAAGAAGATGGGATATGACGGATTAGAGATTGCATGTTGGGGAAGTCATATTGACATTAACCGTGCAGTGGAAGACCCGGACTATGTGGAATGGATTTTAAACACATTGAAGGAAAACGGACTTATCTGCAAGGCAATCGCTGTTCATACAATAGGACAGTGCGTCGGAGATTATGATGATCCGAGACTTGATAATTTTGCACCGGCCGAGCTGGCCGGAAAACCGGATGAGATTCGTGCATGGGCAGTTAAGACGATGCTTAATGCACCGAAAGTAGCTAAGATGATGGGCGTTCATATTATCACGGGATTTGTGGGATCACCAATCTGGAAATATCTTTACTCTTTCCCACAGACAACTGAAAAGATGATCGAGGACGGATATCAGGAAATCTATGATTTATGGAAACCTATCATGGATGAGTGTAAGAAGTATGATGTGAAGTTTGCGCTCGAGGTACATCCGGGAGAAATTGCATTTGATTATTATTCAACAAAGAGATTACTGGAGAAATTCGCTGACTGTCCGGAATTCGGAATCAATTTCGATCCGAGCCACTTGATCTGGCAGGGCGTTACACCACATGTATTCTTAAATGATTTTATTGACCGTGTATATCATGTACATATGAAGGATGCAGCCGTTACATTAGACGGCAAGAGCGGACTGCTTGGTTCCCACATCGACTTCGGCGATCTGCGCAGAGGATGGAATTTCCGTTCTTTAGGTCATGGAGATGTAAACTTCGAAGATATTATACGTGTGCTTAACGCATATAACTATCAGGGACCGCTTTCTGTAGAGTGGGAAGACTCAGGTATGGAAAGAGTTTATGGTGCTACAGAAGCAGCGGAGTTTGTCCGGAAAGTAGATTTTGCACCTTCAGATGTTGCTTTCGATGCAGCGATTGCTAATAAATAGCGGTGAAGGAGGTTAAGGATGAAGAAAACATTAAGCTATGGAATGGTAGGAGGCAGCCTCACAGCTTTTATAGGGGGCGTGCACAGAGTCGGTGTTGATTTTGACGGGAGAGCCTTTTTAAAGGCTGGATGCTTCAGCCAGAATGAGGCTAAGAATAAAGAATGTGCAGAGTTTTATCAGGTAGATGATGAACGTACTTATAAGAATTTTCATGAGATGGCTGAAAAAGAAGGCTCGCGGGAAGACGGAATCGACTTCGTGACGATAACGGCTCCGAATGATGTTCATTATGAAGCAGCAAAAGCATTCCTTGAGAATGGAATCCACGTACTCTGCGAAAAACCTCTTTGTTTTGAGATCGGACAGGCAGAAGAACTGAAAAAAATTGCGGAAGAGAAAAACCTTCTGTTCTGTGTGAACTATTCTTACTCAGGCAATGCAATGGTGAAGGAAGCGAGAGAATTGATTACAAGCGGATACATCGGTGACGTGATCAATGTAAACGCAGAATACCTTCAGGAATATCTGGTTGATGATATCGGTGCCGGAGACCAGGTGATGGTAAAGCTTTCTTCATGGAGAAAAGATCCTGCCGTGGCAGGTATTTCAAACTGTGTGGGTGATATTGGAACACATATCGAAAATACAGTAAGCTATATGACCGGATTAAAGTTAAAGAGAGTTGCGGCAAAACTGGATTACTGGGGACAGCCGCTGGACCTGAATGCAAACATTCTTGTTGAGTTTGAAAATGGTGCACATGGTGTATTCTGTTCATCACAGGTATGCGTAGGTCATATGAACGGCCTTGTAGTGAGAATTTTCGGGACAAAGGGTGCAATCGAATGGGTTCAGGAGAATCCGAATATTCTTTATGTGACCCTGAAAGGACAGCCGACACAGATTTACAACCGTGGTATGGGATATGTCACAGAGCGCACAGCCGAAGTCAGCAGAATTCCGTCCGGCCACCCGGAAGGATTGTACGTAGCATTTGCTAATATTTACAGAGTCTGGATTTCCAGTATCCTGAAGTTGAAAAACGGTGAGGAACTGAGCGGTTATGACTATGATTTCCCGTCTATAGATGATGGAATTGAAGGCGTTAAGTTTATTCAGGCTTGTGTGAAAAGCAGTAAAAATGACGCCGTATGGACAGAAGTATAATGTAACAGTAACAACAGTACAGGAAGGTCTGCGTATTTACTGCGCAGACCTTACAAATTTCTGAAAACAAAAAGGAGCAGCCATGAGTAAAACGATGTATCAAATTTTGATTGTTACAGGAATTGTAACCTCGGAGCATGACCCTAAAACCAACAGAATGCTGAAAAGGACTTTGGAGTCAACAGGCAGATTCCAGGTAAAGATTACAGAAGAATTCAGAGGCGCGACAGCAGAAACATTAAAAGGCTATGACGCTGTTCTGTTCAATTATGATGGGAAAGCTGACGTAAAGGCTCCGTATATCCCGTTGGGAGATACCGCAGTAGAAACTCTATGTAAGTTTGTAGCAGACGGAGGCGGAATCATTATCTATCATTCATCCGCGATAGCACAGGAAGAGGAATTCCCTGATGAATTTGTGAAGATGATAGGCGGCGCTTTTAAGTTTACCAATGGAGGACGTAAAAACCCTAAGCTGTCATTTAGAGTAGACACCGTAAAGGGCGATCCCATTTGTGAGGATGTACCCGATTACTGGTATACTGCACAGGATGACTTATTTGTAAATATCAAATGGCTTGAGGGGAATCAGGTGGATATCCTTGCTACTGTTTATGACGGTGAGGAGGACTACGACCTGAACCGGATGCAGAAACATCTGGCGAAAGACTATCAGAATATCGATTTTTCAAAGCTGGAGAATCTGAACAAGGATCACCCGGTGATCTGGAAAAATACATATGGAAAGGGACGTGTTTTCGTCCCGTTTATCGGCCACGGAATAGATACCATACGCAGACCGGAATTCGTCTCCATATTTGCACGCGGATGCGAGTGGGCGTGCTGCGGGGAGGTTACCATTCCATATCCGGATATACAGGAAGAAAAAAGATTTGCCGTGTGGCCGTACTATGATAATATTTCACTGGCAAAAATGGCAGAACTGACAGAAGGAATTTAGTGGAGGAGGGCGCCTGCCGGGGAAGGGGACGGAGGATGACGGGAGTATCTGACCTGTTTGAATGACTGCCCGCTATGCTAAACAGCAATAAGAGAGAATACGCAAAATCAGCCGGAACCGTACGCATTCACCGCCTAATCTGATGATTAGACGGCTCAGGCGTACTGAAAAGTTAATTCGGAATTAACTTTTCTCCGGCTGGTTTTGCGTATTTTCACTAACTGCTGCTAAGCCTGCTCTATGCATTTCAAACAGGTTAGATACTCCCGCTGCCCTCCGCCCCCCTTCCCCTGCAGGCTGGGCTCATCCGACTTGTAGTGAGAACCCTTGCACTGAGGAGAATCCTAAACGATGCTCAGGGTTTGAGGTGCAATTGTTTTGCGTTCAACAATATGTGTGGAGAATATGACGTTTCGGATACAAGGATTATCTACAGGACTTTTTAAATGCAGTTTATCCAGCAGGATCCGGACGGCCTCCTGACCGAGTTCCTCACGGGGGTAGGAGATGGTTGTTAGGGGGGGGTTCACATATTGTGAAAATTCTATATTATCACACCCAATGATCGATATATCCTCAGGAATAGAGTATCCGAGTTCCTGGATTGCTCTCATGGCGCCGATAGCCATTCTGTCATTCGCCGCAAACACTGCTGTAATATCAGCGGTGGAGGTTAATAACTTTTTCATTTCCATGTAGGCGTTCTCCATATCCCAATTAATATTGAGCAGCAGGGAAGGGTTCAATTGTCTGTTGTTGGCCAGCATGGCCATTGCATATCCGCGGAAGCGGTCTTCATATTCCAGAATACGTATTTTATCAGGTGTGTAACCGCTGATATCTCCGATGTAAACAATCTGGCTGTGTCCCAGATCAATCAGGCGCTGGATAATGGAGTATACAGTACTCTCAAAATTGAGGGATATCTTGTCATTCTGGAATCTGCCATATCCCCGGAACATCTCGACAGCAGGAATCTGTTTTTCATAAAAATACTCGTATATTTCTATGGGAACATCACCTATAAAAATAACACCGTCACAGGCGGAGGGTTCTCCCTTTTCACGCACTGCGGAATCAGAAAATTCCTCTGCTGAAAGCGCAAAGCTTAAGTTACATTTCTGCGCAATCAATTCCGACTCTATTCCCTTGATAATATCGGAAAAATAACTGTCGTCAAAGGAATGCTCGTCTTTGGTTACGATATAACCGATATTCTTTGTCCGTGAATTAGTCTGAGACTTGGTTTTCCGTTTTTTTACCTTATAGCCGAGTTCTCGTACACTTTCCCAGATCTTTTCTTCTGTTTCTTTTGAAACGTTCATTGTTTTATCATAGTTTATAACTCTCGAAACCGTGGTCAGGGAAACGCCTGCCTTCTCGGCTACATCACTTAGTTTAACCGCCATTTTATAACCATCCTTTTGCTTATACCCAAAGGTGATAAGCATTTTACTAAAATCTATAAAGCTATATTAACATACTATTTTCTGGTTTTCAATGGGTTCTTTCGGAAATCTAAATTTTAGTAAAAAGTGTAATAGTTTATAATACATGTAAAATATAATAAATTCAATAATGGTGAATATTTCCACTGGATCAGAAAGAATGATAATTTTAGTAAAATTAGTGTTGACAAATTTACTAAAATTATATATATTAAAATAAAAAAGGAGGTAAAGGAATGGAAGAAAAACAAAAGAAAACGAGTTATGAAGCGAATTGGGAATCTTTAAAGCAGCATGAGCCCTCGGAATGGTTTAAGGATTCAAAGTTTGGTATTTTTGTACACTGGGGTGTGTACTCTGTGCCGGCATGGGCGCCGACCAATGACTGCCAGATCGACCAGTATACGAAACTGCATGGGACTCACCCGTATGCAGAGATTTACCTGTATTGTATGAGGTTTAGGAACAGTCCTTTCTGGAAACACCACGTAGAGACGTATGGGAGCAATTTTCATTACGATGACTTTATACCGATGTTTCAGGCTGAAAATTACCATGCAGAGGAATGGGCAGACCTGTTTAGGGAGGCAGGGGCAAAATATTCAGTCATGGTTACAAAACACAGTGACGATTTTGCTATGTGGCCTACGGAATATTCGGACAGGAATGCATTCAAAATGGGACCACATAAGGATCTTGTCGGGGAATTTGCGGAGGCAATGAGAAGCCGTGATCTGAAGCTCGGGTTATATTTTACATGGTGTTTTAATGTCTATTACTCACATTATCCGAGTTTTCCGTATACGGATTATATCCATGCGCAGGCAAAGGAACTGATCGATACATATCATCCGGACCTGTTCTGGCCGGATGCAGAGTATGCGGTGCCCAGACAGAGGGTTCCGGCAGAGCTATGGAGAAGCGAGGAGATGATTTCCTACTTTTATAATCAGGCAAAGGACCCGGCACAGGTACTTGTAAATGACAGGTGGGGAAAGGTTGATAATGAGCGGCTTCTTGGAGACTATATGACGCCGGAATATGCAAGCATGGATGGGATTCCTGAATTTTACTGGGAAACGACGAGAGGGATCGGACGGTCATTTGGCTATAACCAGATGGAAGGCGAAGAAGATTATGCCAGTGTGAAAGAACTTGTGCACATTCTGGTAGATAATGTAAGTAAGAACGGCAACCTGCTATTAAATGTCGGACCGAAAGCAGACGGAACAATACCGGATATACAAAAGAACCGGCTGCTTGGAATCGGCAGATGGCTGAAGAAAAACGGAGAGGCTATCTATGGCACACGCCACTGGGTACATTTTGGAACAACAACAAAAGACGAGATCCCCATCAGGTATACCAAAAAGGGGGATACGGTTTATGCGATTGCTCTTGAGCGTCCGGCAGGAAACCTGAGTATACCGTATCTGTATGCGAAGGACAATACGGTAATCAGGGGTGTGGCAGCGAACCGGGAACTGGAATGGCGGCAGAAAGGGAATGAGCTTGAAATTATACTGCCGGAAAACCTGGAAGAGTCAGAGGCTTATGCATTCTCGATCAGCCCGGAGCCATACTGCCTTATAACGGAGGAGAATAAGCCCAAAATACTGAAGGTAACAGATCTTCAGGTAATGGGACTGGATAAGCACTGGTAAAGGAGGAGAATTTTATGAAAAAGTGTAGGATTTTGAGTGTTTTATTGTGCGCGGCTATGCTGGTAACAGGGCTCGCGGCATGTGGAAAATCAGACGGGGATAAGGCTCAGAAGGATGGAGGCGGTGATGGGAAAATCAAACTGACCTTTATGGGGTGGCAGCCTGAGCTGCAGATGATGAATGACAAGATGCTTCCTGTGGTGAAGGAAAAATATCCGGATATCGAGATACAGGTGGAGATACTGGAATGGTTTGATTACTGGGATAAACTGACGATAGACTCGGCAGCGGGGGATGCTGCGGATATCGTTGCGATGGATGTAGACCATATTGCGACTTTTGAGGATTATTATATGGGACTGGATGATCTGGCAAAGGATGTGCTGGGTGATGGCTGGGAGGACCAATATAATGACGGCATATTGGATGACCTGCGCGGTGTGTCCTCAGACGGGACACTGAAGATGATGCCGTCTGATGTGACAGGGCTCTGGTATATTTTCTACAACAAAACAATTTGCGATAAGCTGGGAGTCGAACCGCCAAATGGGGAATATGAGGATCTGGCAAGATTTGCGGCGGAAATCAAAGAGAAAGACTCATCTATACTGCCAGTAGCATTTGCAGCAAAAGAAGATGTGAATCTGGGTTATTTCTATCTCTGGCTTGCAACAAATAATCAGCAGGGGATTGTTCAGGATGCAGTAGAAGGAAAAGCGTCTTTTACAGATGATGCCTTCGTAAAAGCATTTGACCAGCTCCAGAGAATGTATGATGATGGGATTCTGGCAGAAGAGAATTTCGGACTGGATGCTTATCCGGGATGTGATGAAGCTCTGAAGAATGGAAACTGTGCGGCTTATCTGACAGGAGAATGGTACCTTGGCAACTATCTGATGGGAACTTCCCTAAAGGGGACACCTACGGAAAATGATGAGATGGGTGTTGTTACCATGCGCAATGTGCAGGGCGCCGAAACCTGTATGCAGAAATATACTTCATTCGGATATGCCATCAGCAACGAATGTGAACATAAAGAGGAAGCAATGAAGATTCTGGAAGAATGGACTCAGGGAGAAGCAGCAAATGAATGGATGAATTACATGGCCTGTGTCCCAGCAGCAAAATCTGTATCGATTGATGTCGGCAATATGAAATCCGAGGAGGCAAAGAAGACTTATCAGAAGGCACTGGATGACTTGAATCAAAATCCATCCGTTCTCCGTTCAACATTAAATATTGAACTGGATAATAAAATAGGTGAGGCTGTTGTTTCGGTTATGCGTTCAGGTCTGGACGTGGATGAGGCGTTGAAACAAATACAGGATACCGCAGATGCAGTGAGGTAACAGCGGTCTTAAAGGATGTCAGGAAGCAGTGTCCTTAGCTTCCTGATATCCGGGTAAAAACGGGAAGGTGGCATGGATGAGAAAAAATAAATGGAATTCATATTTATATATATTGCCTGCAGTTGCATTCGTTAGTGTTTTTCTGATTTATCCGATTCTCTTCAACCTGATATCCAGCTTTACAAAATGGAAGGGGCTGAATTTCAGTGCGGCAGAGTTTGTTGGACTCCAGAATTATGCAGCTTTATGGAAGGATACAGTTTTCAGGAATGATTTGAAAAACTGCATTTTCTTTATGGTGCTGACGCTGTTTTTCCAGATGAGTATCGGGCTGCTGCTCACGGTTCTGCTTAATATGAAACTGGCAGGGCACCGGTTTCTGGAGACAGTGTACTTTTTTCCGGTTGTGTTGTCATCTGTTGTGATCGGGTATACATTTTCGCATATCTTCGAGCCGAATTTCGGAGCCCTGAACACATTTTTACAATCGGCCGGGCTGTCAAATCTGAAGAGGATGTGGATTGGAGACCCAAAGTACGCTATCTATGCGATTCTGATAGCCAATATTTACCAATGGGCGGGTATGGGAATCATATACTACAGGGCAGGTCTGGCGGGGATTTCAAAGGATATCTATGATGCAGCTAAAATAGACGGGGCAGGATTCTGGCAGAGTTTTTTCAAGATTACAATCCCGCTGCTTAAAAATATCCATGTGATTATCCTGCTGATGGGGACTATTGGGTGTCTGAAATTCTTTGATCTGGCCTATATCATGACGAGCGGGGGACCGGCCAATTCCACAGAATTCCCGCTTTTGTATCTTTACAGGAAGTTTATGAGAGAGTCGAACAGCGGGCTGGCAAGTGCGGTTGCAATTATCATTATTATTCTGGCAACTCTTATGTCGGCGGGAATTTTGAAAATTACGGGGAACGGTAAGGAAGAGGGAGAATTATGAGTAATGCAAAGAAGAAAAATTTACTGATTGAAGTGATATTGTTTGCTGTCGCTGCGATCTGGATTATTCCAGTATTGTCAACGGTACAGATCTCTTTGAAAAATGGCGGGATTCAGAATTATCAGGATGTATTTGCCACAAAAATCAATGAAGTAATGATTCTGCCGAAAATGATATTGAATAGTGTGATTGTGACAGGCGGAACGATCCTGATTGTTATGGTATCTGCAACACTGGCTGCTTACGCATTTTCAAAGCAGGTTTTTCGCGGGAAACATTTTTTCTTCGTCCTTCTATTATCCTGCTATGCAATCCCGATGCTGTCCACACTAATTCCCAATTCACTGCTGATGAAAAGCCTTGGCCTGCGCGGATCCTATATTTCCATGATATTTCTGCTTGCAACGGCGAATATTCCATTGGCAATTTTAATCTTCAAGGGCAATTTTGACGGGATATCGAAGACATACATAGAAGCAGCCGCAATAGACGGGAGTACGGATCTGAAAACATTCCTCTTTATTATTCTGCCGATGTCAAAGCCTGCAGTCGTAAATGTCCTTGTAGTACTTTTTATACAGGTGTGGAATGATTTCCAGATACCACTGGTTTTCTCTACGAGTCCGGAAAAGTATACACTTACCCTTGCGCCGACATTCTTCGGATTGACACAGAACCGTCTGGACCTGCCCCATTTGTATGCTTCCATTGTAATTATTGCCATACCGGTTATTGCCTTTTATATGTTTATGCAGGATAAGATTGTGGAAGGAATGAGTCTGGGAGGGTTAAAAGAATGATAAATATAAAAAAAGAAATATTGCTCGTACCTGAACCAGAGGGTACAGATGATACGGGGAGAATCCAGGCAGCGGTGGATAGCTGCAGGGAAACGGGAGGCAGGGTAGTCTTTGCACCGGGAAAATATTATACAGGGACGATACATTTGTGCAGTAATTTGATGATAGAATTCACAGAAGGCAGTGAAATAATCGGAAGTGATGACCTGGCGAAGTATACGGTTCATGAATACAGCCACCAGTCAAAGCAGAATTACTGGCAGAGTCTCTTTTTTGCAAGAGATGCGGTACATGTGGTGCTAAAGGGAAAGGGCCGGATATCCGGTCAGGGGGATCGTTTTCCATATGGACTGGAGGCATACAGTGTGGATGATCAGGATATGGCACCAGTCAGGGAATATAAAGTAAGGCCCAGCCTGCTCTATTTGAAAGGCTGTACAGATGTGAAAGTAGAACAGTTAGAATTGAGAGATGCCGCCCAGTTTGCAGTGCTGACAGAAGAATGTACAAAAGTGGAGTTTCGGGACGTCAGTGTCATTAATAGAAAGAACCAGAACACAGACGGGTTTCATTTCTCCGTGATCAGAGATATTATGGTCGAGAACTGCAGGCTGGACTGTGGAGACGATGCGGTCGTCCTCAACAGAAGCGCCGCCGGAGTCAGGATCAGAAATTGTGATATTTCATCCAGATGGGCGGGAATACGGATCGGACCTTTTTCAGATGGAGAGTTTACCAGGATTGAAGTCTGTGGCTGCCACATTCATCATACTTACGGATGCGCTGTAAAGATACAGGTAGGGGAGGGCGGCTATGCTCATGATCTATATTTTCACGATCTGGTGATGGACGAAGTTACAGGACCAGTTCAAATCAGGCTGTGTCATTTTCCAGGGTGGGAGACGAAAAAAGAAACAAACATAAGTCCCGGCAGAATTGATCGTATTACCTTTGAAAGAATCAGGGCCAGAGTAATCGCCGAGGGAAAACCGAAGCCTCATGAAGTGCCCGTATTCGACGGCGAAAGATATTCCTGTGTTCAGGTTCAGGGACTGGATGAATATAAGATAGGCCGGCTGACATGCAGGGATTGGGACATTCAATATGAGGGCGGGTATGAAGATACGGCATACAGCCTGCATTTAACAGAAAATGCAGACTACAGATATCCGGAATATTTTATATTTGGGATTATGCCATGTTATGCCATGTATGCGGCCCATGTAGAAAAACTGGTGCTTTCCGGTCTGCATTTTTCTTGTGAAAAAAGGGATGTCAGGGTGCCGTTTGTTTTTCATGATATAGCTGGAATAGAAATGACAGGAATACAGACAGAACAATAAATACGACCAGTGAGGAGAGACTATGGAAAATGTGAAATTATTTGGAGCGGCAGGGGACGGGATACAGGACGATACACAGGCGATACAGCACGCGGCAGACCAGGCGGCAGCAGCGGATGGAGAAGTTTATTTCCCGGAGGGTATATACCTGACAGGGACACTATTCTTAAGGAGCGGCCTGCATATACGGCTGAGTGAACGTGCGGTACTGCTGGGCAGCCCGGAAATTAAAAGCTATAGTACGAAGACACATTATAATAGGTATGCAGGAGAGCATTTTCTGGACAGATGCCTCATTTATGCGGAGGATGCGGAAAATATTAGGATATCGGGCGGGATAATTGACGGCAATGGGGCTGCCTTTTATGAGGAAGGAAATCCTGATATAGTGCATCCGATGTTGTTTCGCTTTTTGAGATGTAAGAATATCAGGATGAATGATCTTAATATTCGTATGCCTGCCGGATGGAGTACGGCGTTTCTTGAATGTGAAAACATCCGGATATCCGGAATCAGTATCATAAGCAGACACTTTAATGGTGACGGGCTGGACTTCGACAGCTGCCGCGATGTCCGGGTGTCAGACTGTATGCTGGATACCAGCGATGATTCCCTGTGTATTCAGAATTCAGTGGCGGAAAGGGTAAGCCAAAATTTTGTGATCAATAATTGTATTATGAGAAGCAGGTGGGCAGCAGTCCGCATTGGTCTTTTAAACAGCGGAGACATAGAAAATGTGACAATATCAAACTGCATCTTCCACGATGTCTTATGCAGCGGACTTAAGATTCAGGCGGCTGAGGGCGGCAGAATCCACAATATTATGATAAGCAGTCTGCTGATGAAAAATGTCCCCAGACCTGTATTTGTAACATCGAATTATTGCAGGATGGGGGTACTGGATGATAGTCCCCACGATGGTGAACGTGGGATTGACGGAGTATATTTCAAAAATATAGTGATTGAGAGTGACCATACAATGAAATCAGACCCGGCAGCTGGATTTATCGTTCTGGGGACAGGAAAAAGGAAAATAAAAAACATCCGTTTTGATGATATTACGTATCACGCGCCCGGAGGCTGGAAAGACATACCAGACAGCATACCGGAACTCGAAGGCAAAAGACCTGAATACTTTTCAATCGGCCAGATTAGTGCATCTGCATTTTATGCAGCACACATAGAGGGGCTGCATCTGGAGAGATTTACATACAGCTTTACAGAAAAAGACGCAAGACCCCCTATCGTTTTTAACGATGTACAGGTAGTCTAGTACTAGGGGGGGGGACTTTCGAAAAATTACAGAATTTATCAAAAATGCCAACTTACGGGAGAAGAGAACGGGGACAGCAGGAAGCATATAACCTGTTTGTCTTCCGTTCTCTTCTACGTTCAGCAGGTAAAGCCGTTCAGAGAGAATCAAAACTATATCCAGTGTATGTGTATTAACTTTAATTGATCTGATATTCAGAGAGCTGTTTTTCCTCATCCGGTTGCCTGATTCGTTTTAGAAGGACATCATCGGAATCTTGTGAGTTTGCCTTTACAACATTATAAATTTCTTCAAGATCATCTGCAGATTCTTCTAAATCTTCTGCTATTTCTGCTAATGTTTTTCCTTTAAGATACTTTTTCTTTATCTGTGAAATTAATTTTAGAACGTCTCCCTCTTCAAGCCCCTCTCTGCGCCCTTGGTTTACAGCGGTCTGCAGGCGGCTTATTTCATCACTGATAGCCATCTCGCGGCGCAGGTATAAGTAGCGCTCGTTTTCATCCTGGTTTATTTTCTCCAATTCGTCTTTTGCTGCCTCCATATAGGAATTCCCTTTGGTCTCCATACATATCGCCTCCCAGCTTTTTGCCGCAATAACCTTTGCCCATTTGTAAAGCTCCGGTTCCTGTTCTTTTTCTGCTTCTGTTGCATCTTTTAATTTCTTTAATTCTATCACATGGAACTGGAATTTACTACTGTATACTTCATGAGGAAATTGTTGCCGGATACCGTTATTTGCCATATATAAGAGGCAAAACGGCGTTTGAGAGAAAGGGAAATCCTGAACTATAATTTAGTCAACAAATCGAATCGAATAGAAAGGAAGAAGCACATGAAAGAGACCATAGCTGATATCAAAATGCGTCGGAGTGTAAAGGAGTACAAGAAGGAGCAGATTACGGATGAAGAGCTGCTTACTGTTCTTGAGGCCGGGATGAATGCACCGTCCGGGGGGAATAAACAGTCACCCATTTTTATTGCAGTACAGAATCCGGAATGGATTCAGAAGCTTTGCAAATTAAATGCGGAGATTGCAGGGGCTCCGGAAGGGTTTGATGTATTTTACGGTGCGCCTACCATTATTCTTGTATTAGCCCAAAAGGGAGTTGGCAATCCGGTGGAGGACGCAAGCCTGTGCCTCGGAAATATGTTTAATGCAGCGTATGCCCTTGGCCTTGGTTCACGCTGGATCAACCGGATTTATGAAACCTTTGAGACTGATCTGGGAAAGGAACTGCTCAAAGAGGCCGGATATGAGGGCGAGTACATAGGTGTCGGGTCCTGTATCCTCGGATATCCGAAGAACGGGTTCCCGGAACCAATCGAAAGAAAGCCGGATTACTATAAAATTATTAAATAATGAACTTCATTCATGCACTGTTTTAGGAAGCGGGGATTGCTGATGAGAGAAATTATGCATCTGGAGTTTATTACTGACCGGGAAAGCAGGACGCATCTGCATCAGGATCTGGAAATCATCTATATTCTAAAAGGGGATGTTGAGATCCTGCTTGATAATAAAAGTTACAAACTTTCTGAAAATGACTTTATCCTGATCAACACGAACAAAAAGCACTGGATCAAAAGTGGGAAAAATTCGGTTCTGGGACTTCGTTTTCTCATTGATTACCAGATACTGACAGAGTACATGAAAACAAACCAGCTTTTATTCTGGTGCAACACAGTAACGGATAATGAAGAAAGCTATATGCTCCTTAGGAAGATCATGGATCAGATTCTGAGTCTGTATTTTGACGGGGCAGAAGCAGATGCGTTCCGTATCAGAAGCCTGATGAATGAGATGCTCTATCTGCTGACAAGTAACTTCCTGGTTAGGAATGAGATGAAGAAAGCGGCGTTACTGAACAATGAAGAAGATGCCCGGGTGATTGAAATCAGGAATTATATACTGACGAATTACCAGAAACAGTTAAGCCTGAATGATCTGGCAGAACAAATGCATCTGTCAAGTGCACATTTATCCCGGTATATAAAACAGAACTTTGGAATTAGTTTTCTTGAATATTTAAACAATGTACGTCTTTTCCACGCCGTAGATGACCTTGTGTATTCCAATAAAAAAATCATTAATATTGCGATTGACAACGGTTATCCAACACCTACAGCATTTAACAAAGCATTTCGCGACTGCTACCAGATGACACCGTCTGAGTATCGCAGCAAAGCGAATGAAACAAATGTAGATGATGGTCAGATGACCCGAATGACAAAAGAAAAACAAAGGGAATTGAAAAAGATCATCAGGCAGAAAAAGAATTACCTGAAGAAGGAAAGCCTACAGGACCACAGTCTTCTTGTTGTAGATGCAGACCAGATCAGACCGCTGAAAAGTGTATGTAATGAGATTTTAAACGTGGGTGATATTACGAACCTAATGCGTTCTGATGTACGAAGCCAGATACATTTTTTACAGAATAAACTGAATTTTAAATATATCCGGATGTGGAACATGCTCAGACAGCTTGTTTATAAAGATGACGAGGAGCATATACAGCTTAACTTTACCCAATTGGACCGCATTTTGGATTTTTGTTTAGAGATACATTTAATTCCCCATATCGAAATCGGGTATAAGCCGGTGATTCTGATGGAAAGGGTAGAGAAACAGATCTACTCGGAAGCGGATACAATTTTATTCCAGACGCTGGAAGAATATGAGGATGTCCTGAAAAGATGGTTTATGCATCTGATTAACCGGTACGGACTGGAAGAATTTGAAACATGGCGGTTTGAAATGCGCAGGGATATCACACATTACCCGCAAAAGAGTGATACGTTTTTCGAGTGTTTTCCCACGGCAAAGAAACTGCTCAGGGAACTTTCTCCAAAAATCAGGCTGGGCGGCCCGGGAATTATTCTGGGGTATGAGAATTACCAGTATGATGAGCTGTTTGCAAAGTGGAAGGAAATTCCGGAGGCAGAACCGGATTTTATCAGTGTCTACAGTTTCGGTTATGTAACAGTTGAAAAGGACGGGAAATATTATGTAAAAAAGTCCGTTGATTCCCAGTATACAAACCATCAGGTAGAACTGCTGAAAGAGGTCTTAGACCGGAATGGTTTCTCAGATCAGAAAATCTACGTGACAGAGTGGAATTATTCGATCTCAAACCGTAATGTGCTCAATGACAGTTGTGCGATGGGTGCTTACGTCATGCAGAACCTGATACAGGCAGAGAACATGGTCGAGTCTATGGGCTGGTGGCATGCGACAGATCTTTTGACAGAGTACCATGATACAGAAACGGCGCTGAACGGTGACAACGGAATGCTTACCTGTGACGGAATACAGAAACCAGTCTATTATGCCTTTGAATTTATGAATAAACTGCATACAGGCATGCTGGGAAAAAATGAGAATCTGCTGATTACTACAAATGAAAAGGGCCGTTATACGCTTGTGTGCCATAACAGTAAAAGACTGTGCTATCACGGCAGGACTGTAATGGAAAATAAAATCCGCATAGAGGATGTGGATGAGTTGTTTGAGAATACGGAACCCATACGGCTGAAGGTACAGATCCATAACGTAAAGCCGGGAATCTACCGGATGAAATCTAGTTTTATTAACAGAGAACATGGAAGTGTGCAGGATTTGTGGACGCAGATGGGGAAAAAGAAGAATCTGTCCAGAAGTGAGAGTGATTATCTGAACCGGATTACAGTGCCCCATATTAAGATCACAGAGATTGAATCAACAGAGAATATTTTGAATTTTGAAATCGACTTACAGCCATATGAAATCAGGCTTATAAAGTTAGATTATCAATATAAAAGCCATAAATAGGAAACAGATGTTGCGATAAAAATACATATCAAAAATGAACCTATTGTTTTTGATGCTGCAAGTAATAGTGACTGTGACTTTTGCATGAAAGTCAATAGAAAAACAGCGCAGGGAGGGAAGAAATAAAATCAGAATAAAAATATAATATAACTATCATGCAGCACAAATATAAGATCAAAAAAAGGAGGAACAGTATGAAAAAGAAAATGGTAAAAAGGATTCTGGCGTGTGCATTAGCAGCTACGATGGTGGTGGCAATGGCAGGATGCGGATCTTCAAAAGACACAAAGGAGACCAGTGCAAAGAGCGGTGAGGAGTCTAAAAAGCCGGCATCTGTAAGTGACATCGAAATCAACGAGGCAGGTGTAGACGCAACAGGGCATGAGGGAGAAGAGGCGCCGGAGGGCGTGCAGGAAGGGACAACCTATAACCACTGGACAAACTATGACATTCCGATTTATACACCGTGGATGGATAACCGTGCAGCGGTCCTTTCTTATCAGATTTATGACAACCTGCTTGTAAAGTGGAGAGGGGATGTGAATGACATCCGTTGTAATATTGCAGAAAGTTATGAAGTTTCAGACGATGGACTTGTATGGGACTTTAAACTGAGGGATGACGTTACGTTTTCTGACGGGTCAGGCTTAACGGCACAGGATTTTATTGCTACATGGGACGTTATGGAGACATATCAGCCACGCCCATTTGCCAGTGTGGAAAGCTATGAGGCAGTCAGTGACTATGAACTGAAGATTACCTTAAGTGCACCGAACCCGACCTTTATCTATGAACTGCCGACACAGAACATCTATGGCGTTGTTTCCCACAAAGCACTGGAGCAGTACGGACCGGAAGATAACAGGAGCGCAGTGGGATGTGGACCTTACTATGTTGAATCATATACAACCGGCGAGAAATTCGTTCTGAAGGCAAGGGAAGATTACTGGAATAAAGAACGTGCACCTCATATTGAAACATGCGAAATCGATATCATTGCGGACGAGAATACAGCTATGATGGGCCTGCTTAACGGCGAGCTTGACTGTATGAACACCGTGGATATTGAAGTTATGAATAACCTTCTGGATAACGGAATTACACTGGCCCTGATCGAAGACCGCGAAAATCCGTTCTGGCTGAACTGCCGTACCGTAGACTGCTTAAAGGACATAAAAGTACGTGAAGCACTCTGTCATATGATTGACTGGGATGCGCTTTCTGAACTGGTGTATGACGGATTATACCCACATCCGGACAGCTATTTTACAGGAGACGAGGCACCAAAATATTCAGAAAAATATGATTATGACCCGGAACTTGGACTTAAGATGCTGGATGAAGCAGGATATAAACCGGAAGATATTGACTTTACAATTCTGGCAGATCCGGACTTTACAGATTTAGAAGTTGCTCTGGTTTCACAGTTTAATGAGCATGGCCTTACAAACATTGATACAGTAACTTATGACGGTGCTACATGCTACGGTATGCTGAAATCAGGTACATATGACTGCTTCCCGGTACACAATGGGTACGATCCGACTTCACCGCTGACACCATTTACAATGGGACTTCTGGAAGGTGGAACACAGCCTTGTATGTTCTTAAAAGATGCGGATGAGGCAGCTTATAATGAGGCAGTTGCTATTTATGACAAGGTAGTATCTTCAACTACGACAGATGAATATTTTAAAAATGTGACAGAGCTTGAAAATCTGGTACAGGAGCAGTGTCTGGCACTTGGAGGACTTCAGGTAATCAGAGGTTATGCATTCTCTGATAAAATCCGCGGTGCATATGTATCACCAGTCAGTGCTGAAATCCAGTTTAGCGATCTGTGGGTTGCTGAAGACTAATATGCAACAGTTCAGGACTGTCTGAAATGTGATATATATACTGCACCGGACAGCTGAATGTAAGAGGAAACGTCGGCAGGAACCTGTGGGCTTGGGTCTGCAGGTTCCTGCCTTTCTTATTAGTAATGTTAAATCAGATGATTTAGGGGGACCATATATGGCGAAATATATTATAAAAAGAATTTTGATGGTACCTGTGCTGCTTCTGCTTATTGCGATGTTTGTTTTCTTTCTTCTCAATCTTTCAGAAGCGGATCCGGTCTTGATGATGATGCCGGCTGAATATTCACAGGAGGACTATGATGAGATGGCAGAGCGGTTTGGCCTGGATAAACCAAAACCGGTCCAGTTTGTAAACTGGGTGAAAAGTGCCGTTACGGGTGAATTCGGAACTTCCTACAAATCCAAAGCGGCTGTATCAGATGAAGTGCTTTACAGAATTCCTGTCAGCCTGAAACTAGCCGGTGTGACAACACTGCTGATGATCCTGATCGGAGTTCCTATGGGGGTCATGTGTGCGGTGAAGCAGTATTCGGTGTATGACAATATTGTAAATATTGCCGCAAAATTTATGGGGTCAATCCCCGGTTTCTGGCTCGGACTGATGCTCATCCTTGTGTTTTCAGTAAACCTGCACTGGCTGCCTTCGTTTGGAATGAAGAGCTGGAAGAGCTGGATTCTGCCGGTATTTACCTTTTTGCTCCCGTATCTTGCCAACTACCTGCGGCAGGTGCGCAGTGCGATGCTTGACTGTATCCGTCAGGACTATGTGCGGACATCCCGGAGCAAGGGACAGAAAGAAAGCGTTGTTATTTTCCGGGATGCACTGAAAAATGCATTGCTTCCGATCATTACCCTGACTGGTGGTACTTTTGCATCCATGATCGGTGGTGCGGTCATGATAGAGCAGGTATTTGCATTCCCGGGAATCGGATATAAGGTACTGGAGGGAATTAATAACAGGGATATGCCTGTCATACTTGCCTGTACGATTATCCTGGCATTATTCACGATCGGTGCACAATTGATTATTGATATCCTGTATGCGGTTGTGGATCCGAGAATCAGGAGCAGCTTTGCCGGGAAGAAGAAAGTGAAAAAAGAAATCAGCACGGCAGGAGGTACGAATTGATGGCTAATACGGGAAAAGATGGAAGAAAAAGGATGAAGAAACGCGGCCAGATGGCAGAGGCATGGGCTCGTATGAAGACGCAGCCGATCGCCGTGGTATCGCTCGCGGTTGTTGCAGTACTGGTTCTTGTTGCAATTTTTGCAGACCTGATTGTTCCTTACAGCAAGGCAATTACCCAGGTCGCATCGGACAAGCTCCTGCCACCGGGAACGGCCGGACACATACTGGGAACGGACGGCTTCGGGAGGGACATGTTTGCCAGAATCATTCATGGTACACGTACTGCATTGGAGATCGGATTGATTTCAGCAGGTGCATCTATTGTTATTTCGACCTTTCTGGCATGTTTATGTGCCACGGTCGGCGGATGGGTTGATAACCTCATCATGCGTTTTATTGACGTTGTAAGCTGTATTCCAAGTCTGGTCATGGCACTGGCTATCTGTGCCGCACTCGGAAACGGGATTCCCCAGCTTGTATTTGCCCTGTTTTTCACAGGACTGCCCATGCACACGAAAATGGTACGAAGTGTGGCTTTAGGTGTTGCAAAAATGGAATATGTGGAATCGGCGGTTGCACTCGGTGCAAAGCCCGGATATATTATGATGCGGCATATGATACCGAATCTGGCGAGCGTTATTATCATCAATGGTACGGCACAGGTATCCATGAATATCATGATGGGGGCAACCTTAGGATTTGTCGGCCTCGGTGTAAAAGCTCCGACTCCTGAATGGGGAACGATGCTGGCTGACGGCTTAAGCTACATGCTGCGCAACCAGTACATGGTTCTGGTACCGGGACTTGTTCTGGCACTTGCAGCCTTATTCATTAACTCACTGGGCGACAGCCTGCGTGATGCACTCGACCCGCAATTGAAAGGCAGAGCATAGGAGGAGCGTAAAATGGGAGAAAAATTACTAGAAATTAAAGATTATAGCGTCAGATTTACAACCGATAAGGTGATCTCCAGAGCGGTCAGCCACGTGAATCTTTCTGTGGATAAAGGGGAAGTCCTCGGACTTGTCGGGGAGACAGGCGCAGGGAAAACGACGACTGCACTTTCTGTTATGGGCCTGCTTCCGAAGTATGCGGTAGAGACAGAAGGAAAAATCATATTTGACGGCCAGGAACTGACAGGGATGAAGGAAAGGCAGTACCGGAATATACGGGGAAAACGGATTTCTATGATTTTTCAGGATCCGATGACCAGCTTAAATCCGGTATTCAGGGTAGGGGACCAGATCGCCGACGTGATCAAGATTCACAATCCCAAGATAAGCCAGACCGAGGTAAACAAACGGGTAGACGACATCATGAGGATGGTAGGGATTGCGAAGGAACGAAAAAGCGAATATCCGCACCAATTTTCAGGCGGTATGAAACAGAGGGTTATGATAGCTATTGCGATTGCGGGTAATCCGGACCTTCTGATAGCAGATGAACCAACGACGGCACTTGATGTGACAATTCAGGCCCAGGTAATCAAAATGATGCGTTCCCTGCAGAAGGAACTGGGGTCCTCCGTTATCCTGATTACGCACGATCTGGGAATCGTGGCAAACTTTTGTGATAAGGTTGCGATCATGTATGCAGGGGAAATTGTAGAGAGTGGTACACTGGAAGATATTTTTGACAAGAGCAGAGAACATCATCCATATACGGAAGGGCTGTTTGCATCACTTCCCAATATTACTGAACGCACCGAGCGTCTGACACCTATTAAGGGACTGACACCCCATCCGTCAGAACTGCCGGCCGGATGTAAGTTCCATCCGCGCTGTCCGAAATGCTCGGAAATATGCAGCCAGGGTGACACACCTCCGCAAAAACAGAAAGAGACCCATATGGTTCAATGCCACCAGATTCATGAGGAGGAGATGTAAATATGAGTGAAAAGAAAATATTGCTTGAATGCAAAAACTTAATGAAATATTTTGAGACTCCCCGTGGGATGCTGCATGCGGTTGATGATGTAACTTTCCGGCTCGAGGAAGGAAAGACGCTTGGTGTTGTAGGAGAGTCGGGGTGTGGAAAATCCACGCTCGGAAGAACAATACTGCGGCTGCTTCCATCGACCGGTGGGCAGATTATCTTTGACGGGAAGGATATTACAAAACTGCCAGATAAGGAAATGCTGAATCTGAGAAAGCAGATGCAGATTGTCTTTCAGGACCCGTTTTCCTCACTGGACCCGAAAATGACGGTTTCACAGATCATTGAAGAACCTTTGAAAATACATAAGCTTTACAACAGCAAGGAAAAAATGAGTGAGCGTGTCAGCGAACTGATGGAGATTGTCGGACTGGACGACAGGTATGTGAATACCTACCCGCATGAACTAGACGGCGGAAGACGGCAGAGAATCGGTATTGCCCGCGCCATTGCGTTAAACCCGAAATTTATCGTCTGCGATGAGCCGGTGTCCGCACTGGATGTATCGATCCAGGCCCAGATCCTGAACCTGATGATGGACCTGAAGGAAGAACTGGGACTGACTTACATATTTATCACTCACGATCTTTCTGTAGTCAAGCATATCAGCGATGAGATTCTCGTTCTCTATCTTGGGAAAATGGTCGAAAAAACCAGTTCAGACAGGCTGTTTGAGAACCCGCTCCATCCATACACAAAAGCACTGCTGTCCGCAATTCCGATTCCGGATATCGCTTTTAAAGGGAAGGAAGCACAGGTTATGAAGGGAGAAGTTACATCTCCGATTGAACCACCCGAGGGATGCCGGTTTGCTTCCAGATGTCCAAATGCCACGGAGCGATGCTTTAAAGTAAGCCCGGAATTCAAAGAAGTGGAAGAGGACCATTTTGTTGCATGTCATTTATATGAATAGGAGAGGCTTAAGATGAAGAAAGTATTGGGACTGAATTTTGGACGGGTAAACGGAAATTGTAAGAAATTTTTAACAGAGGCAGTGGAGGCGGCAAAGTGCGCAGGCGCCGAAACACAGATCATAGATACGATGAAGCTGGAGATTAAACCCTGCATTGGCTGCGGGGCATGTTCCAGAGTGCTTGAGAGCGGAAAAGGGCAGATTACATGCTGCCAGAAGGATGATTATGAGATGTTGTCGGATGCCGTACTTGCGGCGGATGCGATTATTGTGGCGGCGCCCGTGTATGTGCTGGCACCGACCGGGCAGATGAAAAACTTCATAGACCGCTTTGGTCCTGCCCATGATAAGGCATATATGCTTTTTGAGAATGAGCTCCGCAAGGATACAGGGGGCGAGGAACTAAATCCGGACTGCCTGAAACGCCATCTCGTGTCTTATATATCCGTCGGCGGCGCGACAACCCCGCACTGGGTTGCTTATGGAATTCCGGGTATGAACCTGTTCGGTATGAGCCTGAATATGAAGGTAGTCGACCAGCTGGATGCCTACGGGGCATATGTACCGGATAACCATCAGAAATTATTAGAGAAATCGAAACATATGGGTACAAGGATTGTGGAAGCACTGGATCTGAAAAACAGTGAAATCACCTGGGAATCCGATCCCGGCGTATGTCCGGTCTGCCACTGCAAAGAAGTGACACTGAACGGGACAGATCAGGTTTGCTGCCCGGTCTGCGGTATTTACGGCACTTTGAAAATGGATGGCACAAAGGTCTGCGTCGAGTTTTCAGAAGAGGAACAGAGCCGCAGCCGCCTGAAATTTACAGGTGTGCTGGAGCATCAGGTGGAGCAGGGCAGAAAAGACCGTTATCCGAGGTTTGACGAGTATGTAGAGAAGTTCAGGGCAATGCAGGAAGAATTGTAGGGGGGACATGAAAATGGAAGCTTGCTTTAGCACAGAAACTGTGGATTTGAATCATCAAATGCCCAATCGGAATCAGAGAGAAAGTAAGTATTACTGGGATGAATTATACCAGCTGATTGCTGCGGCGGGATTTACCTCTGTAGAAGTGCCATATGAGCCAAAATGGGATTTCGGCGGCCGTTCCGGAATCCCCCGGACACTGCGGTCTGTCACGGTGAAATACGGGACCATGCAGAAATATATGGAAGAAATCAGGAAGAACGGAATTGAGAAAATCAGCAGTGTACACCTTGATCCATCTCTCTTCTGTCAGGGAAACCTTAAGATGTATCTCGGCGCTTTCGGTCATTTTGGAGAAGAAGCAATAAAGTTTGCAAAAGGAGCGGGCGCAGAGACAATCGTATTGACTGCCTCACCCTCCATTTATTCCGTGAGGAAACTGATGGAAGGATCTTCACATGGGGAAGAAGAGTTCCTAAGCCAGACTGCCCGCGTCATTGACAGCCTTGCAGAAATGGCAGGGGAAGAAGGCTTAAAGCTGTGTCTGAAAAATGAATACTGGGGACTGCTTCGGGGAGAGGCAGTACTGCAATTCCTGAAACAGTGCAGAAAAGAGATTTATCTTGACATTGATACGGCACATCTTAAGATAGCCGGCACAGATCCTGCAAAGTTTATTGCTGCAAATAAGGAAAAAATCGGTATCGTACATTTGACCGACACCGGTTTTACAGACGATCAGGAGGCTTATCTGCAGCCCCTGCCGGAATATCCGGCAAAAACTGCTGCAAAGGTATTCTGCGATATCGGGAAAGGCAGCGTAGATTTACCCGCGGTATTAGCGGCGCTGGAAAATGCAGGGTATGACAAAACAGTCATATATAATTGTAAAGATTCCAATGATGTATACCGTTCTCTTTTGAGGACGCGCTGCTACATTCAAAACAAATTATCGGAATAAGCGGGAGGGAATGATGTCAAATATTAAATTATCACATATGAGCCACTGGAAAACCGTTCCATATAAACAGATTGATAACTTCAGAGATTATTATTATGAGGATAAATCCAATATTTGTTACTATCAGGACTGGGACAGGATTCTCCGCTACCACAAAGCAGCAGGATACGATGGGATTGAGATTGCACCGTGGGACCTGAATGAGATTCTGGGACTGTTCGGGACACCGGGAGAATTCACGGCATTTGCAAAAGACCACGGAATAGAAGTCAGCGGTATGTTCCACGGCTGTGACGATTCACAGATTCCGGAGAAATATGATGAAGTGCTTCAGGCAGGAAAAGATGCCATCGACACACTGCACGCCTTTGGGGGAAAACATCTGAATGTATGCCCGGCGAGAAATTATTATGGGGTGGGGCCTTTAGGCGATGAGGACCTGAAGAATTCTGCAAAGGTGATAAATGAAATCGGACGTTACGCAGTCGATCATGGGATTCAGATCGGACTCCACAATGAATTCTTCTGCGCGGTAAATAAAGAAAACCACAGGAAGTTTCTGGAGATGACAGATCCGCGGTATGTCTTTTACTGTCTGGATACCGCACAGATTGCACTGCTCGGGGATGACCTTTTAAACTTCTACGATACATATGCAGAACGTATCTGTACATTCCACCTGAAGGATACCGCATCACACGGTGAGCCGGATGAAACAAGGCATGGACAGGATGTAGAAATCTGTGATGATGGCTGGCGCTGGTTCTGGGAGCCGGGGGAGGGAGTGCTTCCCTTAAAAGAATTGTGGGAGCTTGTCAAAAAACATGGATTCAAGGGCTGGTGTACAGTTGAAGACGATGGCGCGCCGGATTATCTGGCAGCAATGTGTCTCTCTTCCTATTATGTAAAACAGGTGCTTGGAAAAATCTATGAATAAAAGGATGGTAATAATATGAGTGAGAAGAAAATTGGAATTGGCGTAATCGGGTGCGGAACAATCAGTGACGTGTATCTTACGAATATTACACAGCATTATCGGAATCTGGATTTGATTGCAGTTGCGGATATGTTTCCTGAGAAAGCTAAGATGACCCAGGCAAAGTATAATGTTCCGAAAGCATGTACAGTAGAGGAACTTCTGGCAGATGAGAAGATACAGATTGTATTAAACCTGACAATCCCTGCAGCACATTATGACGTGAATATGCAGATCCTGAATGCAGGAAAGCATCTGTACTGTGAGAAACCTTTAACCCTGAAATTTGAAGATGCAGTGAAGGTTGTGGAGACTGCAAAAGAAAAAGGGTTGAAGGCGGTGAGTGCACCGGATACATTTTTAGGGGCAGGGGCACAGACATGCCGGGTTTTGATGGAAGAAGGAAAGATTGGAGAACCGATTGGATTTACTGCCAATATGACATGTCCGGGACACGAACTGTGGCATCCGGCTCCGGGGTTCTACTATAAAAAAGGCGGCGGACCGATGTTCGACATGGGACCATACTATATCACTACATTAGTTGCGCTGCTGGGACCGATCAAGAAGATATCATGTTTTGCCATAAAGGGGCGGCCGGTCCGAAATGTTTTAGGAATGCAGCAGGAGTCGGAAGTACCGACACACTATACGGCAATAGTAGAATTCGTGTGCGGGGCAGTCGGAAATGTAAATATGAGTTTTGATGTGTGGAATTCGGAATTACCATGTATGGAAATCTATGGAAGCGAAGGAAGTATTTCCGTTCCGGACCCGAATATGTTTGGCGGGCAGGTGAAGTTCTGCGACGGAAAGAAACTGGAAGGAATCGTAGGAGCTGTCACAGAACCGCATCCGGCAAAAATTATAGCGATGATGACAAACCAGAAGTCCTGTATTACAGAGCAGGAGCCGCTTTTTGCATCAGACCCGGATCCGCGCGGAAACATGCGGGGGCTGGGTGTGTCTGATATGGCACAGGCTCTTCTGGATGGAAGGAAAAGCAGGCTGTCTTCTGAAATCTCCCTGCATGTTGTGGAGGCATTAAATGCATTTGAAACAGCGGCGGAAACGAATACGGTTTATGAGATGAAAACAACCTGTCAGAAACCGGAAATGATGGGACAGGATTGGGATTTGTGGGAAGTAAGATAGGACAACAATTGACTGGTGTGCAGTTCTATGTATACAGCAGCTATTTCAGGACAAAAAAAGATATGCTTTTTTTGTCCTGAAAAAATTCAGGGAAAAAATTAGCCTAAATCCGGTAACGGTATAGGTTAATTCAAGGAAAGTTTTCGACAGACTGTGTGATTATAATAAAGGCAAGGTAAGACATAACCCCCGCAGCAGGCCGCGTGCAGGCCGGATGAGTGCGGGAACAAATTAAGAATAGGAGAATGAGTTATGGAAAAATTAAAGATTGCTATTGTTGGATGTGGTGGAATTGCAAATCAGAAACATATGCCTTCCTTAAAGGCACAGGCAGATAAGGCGGAAATAGTTGCATTTTGTGATATTATCCCGGAGCGTGCCGAGAAAGCGGCAAAGGAATATGGTGCAGAAGGCGCAAAGGTTTACACCGATTACAATGAGATGCTTTCAGATACCGGAATTGAGATTGACGTGGTACATGTATGTACACCAAATGTAGCACACTGCCCGATTACTGTTGCGGCTTTCCAGGCAGGAAAACACGTTATGTGTGAGAAACCTATGGCACACAACACAGAAGACGCGAAGCAGATGATTGAGGCATGGAAAGCATCAGGAAAGAAATTTACGATTGGATATCAGAACCGTCTGCGTGATGATACACAGACGCTGCATGCCTCCTGTGAAGCAGGGGAGCTGGGAGAGGTTTATTTTGCAAAGGCACATGCACTGAGAAGAAGAGCCGTACCGACATGGGGCGTATTCCCGAACAAGGCGCTTCAGGGCGGCGGACCTCTGATTGATATCGGAACCCATGCACTGGATATCACCCTCTGGATGATGAACAACTATGAGCCAGAGTCTGTATCCGGACAGGTATTCTACAAACTTGGCCGTCAGGAAGACGGACCGGCAGGAAATGTATTCGGACCGTGGGACCCGGAAACATTTGAAGTAGAAGACTCTGCATTCGGCCTTGTAAAGATGAAAAACGGAGCTACGATCTATCTGGAGGCGTCATGGGCGCTGAACGTTTTAAAATCTATGGAGGCATCCACAACCCTTTGCGGGACAAAGGGCGGCGCAGAGATCCATCATGGCGGGAGCTATCCGCAGGATGAGCTGATTTATAACACAGTAGAGCACAACCAGCTGATGGAAAAAACGATTTCACCGGCAGGTGTTGTCGATTTCTTCGAGGGCGGGGCAGCAGCAGAAGCCGTACGCGAGCAGGAGCAGTGGCTCAATGCAATCATCAATGACACAGACCCTCTTGTTCTGCCAGAGCAGGCATACGTCGTAACACAGATTCTGGAAGGAATCTACAAATCAGCAGAGACAGGAAAAGAAGTATTTTTCGATTAGGGAGGATTTAAAATGGCCGGCAGACAGATTTATAATCCGCAGGGATTTCAGAATGTAACAGAAGACGGAGTGGCTGTGGGATACCAGTTCCAGTTTAAAGCGCAGTATTACCGCGGCATTACGCTTTCTATTGTAAGAGATATCAAGGTGAATGTAGATGGAGAGGATGCGAAAAGAGAGGATATCCGGTTTACGGTGAACGGCGAGACATTTACGCTTGAGGAAATGCGTACAGTAGTGGATTCTGATTACCGTTGGGAATTTGGTGACTATGCGCAGGTTACGGTATTGAAAGAGGGCGGACTTTCTAAAGGAAAGCACCACATCAGGGCGGTACAGGTGATCGACCCTTCATACATGCCGTTCCAGATAGAAGCGGTTTGTGAAGCAGATTTTGAGATTGAATAGGAGGAACGGGTAATGGGCTGTGATATAAAAAGAAGTGTGTCCCTTTATAGTTATCAGGATGAATACTATGATGGAAAATTAGATCTGGAAGGATGTTTAAGAGAAACTGCTAAAACGGGGGCGACAGGAGTAGAACTTCTCGCAGAGCAGATGATCCGCCGTTTTCCGCTGCCGATTGAGACGGAAGAATTCAGGGACCAGTGGTTTGGATGGTTGGAGAAATATAATCTGGAACCGTCCTGCTACGATGCGTTTCTGGAAAACCACATTTATGACAACCGCATGCTTTCTCTGGGAGAGCAGATTAATATGATGAAACGGGATATCCGTCTGGCTTCTCTGCTTGGTTTTCACAATCTGCGTACACTGGTTTCCACACCGATGGATGTGATTGAGGGAAGTCTTGCATATGCGGAGGAAAAGAACGTAAGGATTGGTCTGGAAGTACATGCGCCGTTTTCCCTGAATTCCGGATGGGCAGACGGGTATATGGAAATGATTCACCGGACAGGCACGAAATATTTCGGATTTATCCCTGACACAGGTATCTTCTGCAGGAATATCCCGGATGTGCTGCGTGATAAAGCAAGAAGGCAGGGAGCTTCCGAGGAATGCATTAAGATTGTAGACGAGGCATATGCGCAGAGAGTAGAAAAAGGGTTTGTGAAGATCAAATATGACCTGAACCTCGGAAAAGCGAATATGGAGTACCGCATGGCAAACGGGATGAAGGAAATGATGGATGCGGTAGAAAAGGCAGGCGGAGGTCCGGCCGACAAGGCATATGCGGGTGCTTCCTTTACTTATTCCTGGTCAAGTCCCCAGGACCTGGTCGACAACATTGACTACATCTATCATACACATGCAAAATTCTATAACGTGCATGAGGACTATCAGGAGACTGCAGTTGCAATTCCGGAGGTCGTGGAAGCATTTAAGAAAGCCGGATATAAAGGATATTTAAGTTCCGAGTATGAGGGCGGGGAACATCTGCGCGACATCGGAGTGGACAGCATCGAGCAGGTACGCCGCCATCAGGAAGCATTGAGAAGGGCGATTGAAGAGTAATATGTCTTTCCAAAGCGGGAAGGAAACAGGTTTATACATTTGCATATAGCGGAAGAGAGGGAAACAGATGGAAAAGATGAAATTGGGGATTGTCGGTTTTGGATTTATGGGGCACTGCGATGCGGATATGATGGCTACATTTGATGAAATAGATCTGGTGGCAGTTGCAGATACCAATCCGGAGCAGCTCAAAGATGCGCCGGAAGGAGTAGAGACCTATGCCAGCATTGACGAAATGCTGGAAAGTGCGGATATTAACGTAGTCATGATATCTACACCAAAC
Organism: Faecalicatena orotica; assembly: GCF_003149245.1. GTDB lineage: Bacteria > Bacillota > Clostridia > Lachnospirales > Lachnospiraceae > Faecalicatena_A > Faecalicatena_A orotica. Next base: position 133,353 of record NZ_QGDL01000007.1, read on the forward strand.
CCAAGCCATCCCGAGATGGTAAAAAAAGCCGCCGCTGCGAAAAAGCATGTCATATGCGAGAAACCGGCAGCGATGAGTGTGGCCGAATTCGATGAGATGGTCGCAGCCTGTAAAGAAAATCATGTTCTTTTCACGGTCCACCAGCAGAGGCGGTGGGATAAAGATTACCGGATTATGAAGGAAGTCTATGACAAGGCGCTCGTAGGAGATATGTATATTATCAAATCACAGCTTTACGGTGTGAACGGGAACATGCATGACTGGCATGTGTATCCGGAAATGGGCGGCGGCATGCTCTATGACTGGGGCGTTCATTTAATTGACCAGATGCTGGATATGGTGAAATCCGAAATCGTATCGCTGTATGCAGATGTACAGAACGTAATCAATGAAAAGGTAGATGACTATTTTAAGATCATTATGAAATTTAAAAACGGGGTGACTGCGGAAATCGAGCTTGGTACCTATTATCTGACCCCGAAGCGTGCATGGTTCATCGGGGGAAACACAGGATCTGCGATGATAGACGGCTTTGGCGGTGAGGGGAAGATTGTGCGTACAGCCCATCTTCTGGAGAATGTACCGGGCAAGATTACCATGACGGCAGCCGGTCCGACCAGAAGCTTCGGCCCTCCGGCACCGGGGCTGCTGTCCGAAGAGGCACTGCCGGAGACGGATGTGGCACACAGAAATTATTTTGAACATTTTCTGAAGGCTTTTCATGGGGAAGAAGAAATCGTTGTAAAGCCGGAACAGGTAAGACGCGTGCTCCGCGTTATGGACAGTGTGAGAGAGTCTGCAAGAACCGGGAAGGCAATCGCATTTGAAGAATAGAAAATTAGGAAAGAAAAAGTGAGGTAGGAAATTATGGCAAATTATGAAACCCAGATCGTTGTAATCGCGGCAGGCCCGTCAGGATTATCGGCAGCAGTACAGGCAGCGGAAGACGGCGCGGATGTCATTGTAATGGAAAAAGCGGCTGCAGTCGGCGGAGCGGCAAATATGGGGATGGGACCTCTGGGAATCGGTACAAAGTACCAGAAACAGCAGATGGTAGACATCAGTGTGGAGAAAGCCTTTGGCATGTTCATGGAATATACACATTATAACGTAGATGCAAGGCTGGTAAAACGGTATTTTGAGCAGTCTGCAGAGACGATTGAATGGCTGGAGGACATGGGCGTTGAATTCGAAGGTGCATTCCGTTATTTCCCGAAGTCCGAGGCAACATGGCACATCGTTAAGACAGACCAGGGCATTGGCCCGCGTGCGGCTTCTTTTATGAATAAAGCGTTATATGCCAGAGCACAGGAACTTGGCGTGAAGATACTCCTTGAGACACCGGCAAAGAAAATTCTGATGGAAGACGGCCGTGTATCAGGCGTACTCGGAACTGATAAAGACGGAAACGAAGTAGAGATTACATGTAAGGCAGCGATTATCTGTACAGGCGGTGCAGGATGTAATAAACAGTTCATCAAAGAGGAGACCGGATATGAACACGGTGTTGACATGTTTAACTTCGCTATCCCGGGAATTATGGGAGAGGGGCTGAAGATGGCCTGGGAGGCAGGTGCAGACAAGCTTCCTGTCAGAATCGAGCAGGCAGCAAGCATCGAAGGCATTGACGACCTTCCGGGAAGTGTGGCAAATGTGATGGGACAGCCAAATCTTCTTGTAAACATTCAGGGAAAAAGAATCATGAATGAAGACCACATGCAGAATTCCACCTACCTCTCTAATGTAGTATCCCACCAGAAGGGGAAAGTTGCATTCAGTATTGTGGACTCCTCCATTGTAAGATATTACATAAAGAACGGTGTGGACAATGTATGTCTGGTTCGTCCGGACCCGGATGTATCCGATTTTGCAGACGGCGTAAAGATGGCGCAGGAGAATGGAAACGAAGGACTGTTTATCGCCGACAGCATAGAAGAATTAGCACAGATGACAGGAATTGACGAAGAAACACTGGTAGAGACCGTGGAAGAATACAATGATTTCTGTGACAGTGTGGATGAAGAATTCTTTAAAGAGAGGAGATACTTAAGGCCTATCACCAAGAAGCCTTTCTATGCGGCGAGAGTCCGTCCGGGCGGATATGGAACAGTCGGCGGTATCAGAATCAATGAAAACTGTGAGGCATGTGATAAAGAATTTGAGGCAATTCCGGGACTTTATGCAGCCGGTGCTGATGCCTGCAACATCTATGATGACAGCTATATGTTCCTGCTTCCCGGCAACTCGATGGGATTTGCAGTCAATACCGGAAGAATTGCCGGAATGAGTGCAGCAGAATTTGTAGAGGATGAAGATTAAGAAATTATTGGGGATAAGACCTTGGAAAATAAGAATAAAGAAGTAATCAGAAAGTTTTATGAAGAATTTTTTAACCTGCACCGGATAGAAACAGCAGATTTATATGTGAGGGAAGACTACATCCAGCATAATCCCGGCGTAGAGCAGGGGCGTGCTGGATTGAAGCGCGCATTTGCAGAAAAATTCAAAGAGCATCCGGAATTTCGTCTGAATATCCAGATGATGATCGCAGAAGGAGATATGGTGGCGGTCTATCTGAAAAATGTAGGGGAAGACGGGAGCACCAGATGCAGGGTAGTAGATATATACCGGCTGGAGAATGAAATGCTGGCGGAACACTGGGATGTCTTACAGCCCTGTTAGCAGAAAATCAGGCCAAAGTAGAGGAGGTTGTGTTATGGCAGTCATTACCATAGATGGGAAAACGCTGGACGTGCCGGAGAATAAAAATGTGCTTGAATGTGCATTGGAAGCAGGAATTTATATTCCACATTTGTGCCACCACAAGGATTTGAGCCCGCTTGGGTCATGCAGGATGTGTGTGGTTGAAGTAGAAGGAGAAGACCAGGTGACAACGGCCTGCACACTAAAAGCGAGAGACGGGCTGCGGATTCATACGAAAACGCCGGAAGTGGAGCGGCTTCGGATGCTGGCTCTGGAACTTTTACTGACGGGGCATCCCGAAGATTGTTCCACCTGCCCGAAGTATGGTAATTGTGAGCTCCAGATGCTGATCCAGTATATCGGACCGAAAACCGGGCGGCTTAAGATGCGTACGAAAGGTTTCCGTCCCAAAGAAGAGAATCCGCTGATCCTGCACGATATGAACCGCTGTGTACTGTGCGGCAGGTGCGTGCGGGCATGTAATGAACTGAGGGGAGTCAAGGTCCTGAATTACCAGAAAAAGGAAATGGAAACTTATGTGGGCACGCTCCACGATAAACTGCTGAAAGATGCAGACTGCCGCTTCTGCGGTGCATGTGTGGAAGTATGTCCGACAGGGACGATCCGGGACAAGGTGCTGAATCAGGAAGTAAAGAAAGAGGATGCGGTTGTGCCGTGCCGGTACGCCTGTCCTGCCCATACAGACATCCCCCGCTATATCCGCCATGTGAAAAACGGCGAATACGACGAGGCGGCAGCGGTCATCCGCGAGAAAGTGCCGTTCCCGAACGCGCTGGGGCATATCTGTACCCATACCTGTGAGCTGGAGTGTAAGAGAAAAGAAGTCAATGAAGCAATGTCCATCCGTGACATCAAGCGGTATGCGGCAGAGCATGACACGGGTTCCTTATGGAAGGGCAAAGGAAAACAACTGCCTGATACAGGAAAGAAAGTCTGTGTTGCAGGCGGAGGTCCTGCGGGCCTGACAGCGGCCTATTATCTGCGCAAACAGGGCCATGCCGTAACCATAAAAGAAGCACTACCCACTCCCGGCGGCATGATGGCCTATGGAATCCCGTCCTACCGTCTGCCAAGAGAAATCATTGCGGATGAAGTAAAGGTGATTGAGGATCAGGGCGTACAGATCGAAGTGAATGCAAAGGTAGAGAAACCGGAAGAATTATTGAAGGAATACGATGCCGTCCTCATGGCAATCGGCGGGCATAAAGGCGTACGCCTGCCTATGGAGGGCAGTGGGCTTAACGGAGTCATCATAAATACAGATTTCCTGCGTGCCGTAAGCCTCGGAAATGAAACCGGCCTCGGGAAAAAAGTGATTGTCCTTGGCGGAGGAAACGTAGCGTTTGACTGTGCAAGAACTGCAAAGCGGCTCGGCGCAGAGGAAATCCATCTGGCATGTCTGGAAGCCAGGGATGCGATGACGGCAGATGATGAAGAAATCGAACAGGCACAGGAGGAAGGCATTTTTGTACATCCGGCCCAGACCTTCGAGCGGATTACAGGAACAGACCATGTGACCGGGGTTGATTTCATGAATGTGAAGTCCTTTACCTTTGATGAGAACCGCCGTGCGATCATCGAAAAAGAAGAAGGCTCTGAACACCACATTGATGCGGACACCGTTATTTTCGCGGTCGGCCAGAGACCGGACATTACAGAGGAAGCCGGACTGGAACTCGGAAGGGGCAACAGCATCAAAGTGAATGATATGGAACAGGACAAAGCAACCTCGGTTCCGGGAATCTTCGCGGCGGGCGATGCAATCTACGGGACAAAATCCGTTATCATGGCGATCGAATCAGGAAGAGAAGCAGCAAGCCAGATCGACCGGTATCTGGGAGGAGACGGGGATATTTCTGAAATTCTTGCACCCGTAAAGAAACCGGAACCTTATATCGGCCAGTGCCCGGGATTCGGCTATGCACAGAGGAAACAGCCGGCAATCGATCCGCCTGAGGATCGCGGCAGCCATTTTGGCCCATTTGACCACGGAATCTGTGAGTCGGATATTTGTGCGGAAGCCGGACGCTGTCTGCAGTGCGACCTGCGTCTTCAGATTTCCAGGCCAAGCCTGTGGGGCGATTTTGCAGAGAGTAAGGAGGTCTAGGGATATGAGTGCTTTAGAAAATGCCGTAGGACTAAGTAAAGAACAGGTAATTGAGAAAATAAAAGCTTCAGGGCTGCAGGAATATGGCCTGTGCCGGGAAACACTTACCCGCCGTTTCGAAAATGCCCTTAAGGAGTGCAGGGAGGAAGAGAAAGAACCGGGAGTCGTGGCGGCACTGAATAATGCTGACACATCCGGTGTACTTCTGGAAATTCTGCGCTCAGAGCCGGAGAAGGTAATGGAGGGAATCTCCATTGCCGCATACGTTGCCGGGGCTGATAAAAAGGTTCTGCATATCCCGGAATATGAGGCTCAGCTTTTTGAGACAGTGAAGCCCGCGGCAGAAAAGTATGGGATCGAAGTCGTAACGGGCCTTGTGAATATACGTGAATCAAAGGGCTGTGTACTGCTTCATCTTGTGACGGCCGCACAGCTGGCAGAGGTGTTCCTCGATACATACGAAAAAGGAATTTATGTCTCTGTTAATGGAGGGAACCTTCAAAAAGCCGCATGCAGCACGAAAATATCGGACCTTGCAGATATGGGGGAAGCAAAAGCAATCCAGGCAGGATACCGGTATTATCTGCCCGAACAGGGAGAAATGACGGTGGAGGAAGCAAGAATCGATAACGGCGTCCTGAACATTCTGTCAGAAAAGGAATGCGTAGTATGTGAGACAGAGAAGCAGCTTGCCGCATCCAGAAAGCAAAGCTGCGGGAAATGTGTTTTCTGCAGGGAAGGACTGCTCCAGCTGCACCATATGCAGAAGGAAATCACGGAAGGCAGGGGAAAGATGGAATTTATTGACCTGACGAAGGAAATCGGTGAGGCAATGACAATCTCCACGCCCTGTACGATGGGACAGGAATCCTCGAAAACAGCCCTTTGGGCCGTGGAACTGTTTGAAGAGGAATACAAGTCACATATCAAGAAGAAAAACTGTCCGGCGGGTGTGTGCAGTTCTTTCGTCAATATCTATATCAATCCGTCAGCATGCGAAGGCTGCGGGGAATGCGCGGATATATGTCCAAAAGACTGTATCGAAGGAAAGCCGAAATACATCCATATGATTGACGATTTCGACTGCGATAAATGCGGAAAATGTATAGATGCCTGCGATGCAGGGGCAATTATCCGGACAACGGGCAAGGTACCGAAGCTGCCGAACAGATTAACAAAAGTAGGTAAGTTTAAAAAACATTAGGATATAAAATTATTTGGTTTTCGTTTTTAAGAATTCGCTTGAAAATAAGTGCAATATAAAATAAGATGATTGATAGAGATACTACGATTAATCAGATATATAATGAAAACTAAAATGTGATATACGAAAACGAGGAGTAAAGTATGGATAACAGGCGGAAATTGATGCAGCTTTATTTTCTGACAGAGCCGGAGGTATGTACCCACTATCATCAGGATCCGGAATTGTTCTATCTGCTGAGCGGACATTTTGAGGTGAAGATAGATGATGCAGTTTACCAGATGAAAAAAGGGGATATTCTCTTAATCAATGCCAATAAACGCCATACCCTGGCAGCAAAAGGGGAATTGCTGATGGCAAGATTTGAGATAGACTTCCATCTGCTGGCGGAACAGCTTGGATCCATGCAGCTCCTTTTCTGGTGTAATTCGGTTATTGACAAGAATGAAGCCTTTCAGGAACTGAGAATACTTCTGGACAAAATTATAGACCGTTATTTTGAACAGGAAAATAAGGATGCACTCCGCATGAATGCCCTTTATTATGAAACACTGTATGTGCTTGCAGGCAATTTCCTCGTGAAGTCAGACGACATCCGTCTGAATGTAGAGGATTCTCAGGACCGCGTCCGGATACGGCAGATTCAAAACTATATTCAGGCAAATTACCAGAGCCAGATCAGCCTGAACGATCTGGCAGACAGGCTGTTTCTTTCGAATGCATATCTTTCTAAATACATAAAGAAACACCTCGGCCTGACATTTATGGAATATCTGAACAATGTACGCCTGTTTCACGCCGTAGATGAACTTCTGTACTCCAAAAAGAATATTACTCATATAGCAATGGACAATGGATTTCCTACTTCTGCCGCATTTACCAAAGCGTTCCGTGACGTACACGGGGAGTCGCCCAGTGAATACCGGAAGCTAATGCAGGAGGAAAATTCCACACCGCGGGACAGGCGGGAACTTACAAAAGAGGAAGAACTCAAGATTGTTGAATACCTGAAATTAAAAAGGCAGGAAGACGAGGCGGAAATCAGTGATTCCCGGATATGCCATATGGATGCTGCCGTGATAACCGGAAAGACCAACGACTTTGGAAAAGCAGTCGTGCTTGGGGATGCATACACCATCCTGCAGTCAGATGTACAGGAACAGCTTAAAGAACTGAAGCAGACGACGGGAATCCAATATGTAAAAATATGGAATATTCTCTCAAAGGAACATTGTTTTCTCGAGAAAAAAGGCTACAATTTCAGAAAACTGGATCTGGTATTGGATTTTATGGTTGAGAACCACATGAAGCCATACCTCGAACTGGGACATAAGCCGACGTTGTTTATGTATACCCCGGAGCGGAGCGTTAAGGGACAGGAAGAGGAACGGAAAATCTATCAGTACAGTGTTTTTGAAGAAATCATGAAACAGCTCTGTACCCATTTGGTTAACCGGTACGGGATAGAAGAATTGGAGAGCTGGTATTTTGCATACTGGAATGATCCACAGCTCAATATGACAGAGGCTGAAGGGAAATATTATCCATATTTTGAGATGATTTACAGGACACTGAAAGAAATTTCCCCAGACATCCGAGTCGGGGGTGCCAGCCTGATACTCGGGTATGAGTTAGACGTATGCAGTAATATACTAAATTTATGGAAACAGCGGAACATCACCCCGGATTTCTTCTCTGTCTGTTCCTTCCAGTATATTGCAGTTACAGACCATGAGACAAGATATGGCAGAAAATCAATCGACAGCAAATATATGAAGAATCAGATTGATATCCTGCAGAATGCTATGGATGAGAGCGGAATTGGGAATATAGAGCTTCATGTTGATGAATGGAATTTTACCATTTCCAACCGCAACGTCCTGAACGACAGCTGCGAACAGGGGGCCTATATCCTGAAAAACTATATTGACATGGAAGGTACAGTAGATTTTATGGCGTACTGGCATGCGCTGGATCTGTATTCCGATTACTATGACACAAATACCATACTAAACGGAGATTCAGGCCTGATCTCCAGGGACGGCATCCGCAAGCCATCATTCTACGCCTTCTCTTTCATAAACCGGCTTCTGCCTTATGTCATCTATAAGGATGAAAACGCTATCGTAACAACAAATAAGCGTGGGCGCTATGTCATTGGCTGCCATAATTTCAAAAAACTTTCTTCCAGATATGTATTTACGGAAGAAGACGAGATCAAGGTCCGGGAGCTGGACAACTACATGGAAGACATGGACCCGCTCGAGAGGAAATTCTGCATCAGCAATGTGAAAAACGGCAGCTATATCGTAAAAATGCATTATGTCAACAAAGAGAACGGAAGTGTACAGGATCTTTGGAAACAGATGGACTATACAAAAGGACTCGCCAAAGAAGAACTGGAATATCTGAAAAACAGTGCCATACCGTCAATTATAATGAGAACCGTACTGGTAGAAGACGGGGTGCTGGAAATCGAGAACGTGCTCAAAGCACAGGAAATCAGAATGTTGGATATACAATACCAGTACAGCTTATAAAAAGGGCGCGGTTGTCGGGTGGGGAGGACGCTTCATAAGAGGATGGCCGGGAAGGGCACGGGGCTTTACATATGCCATTTCGATTTGCACTCCATAAGCCAACTGCTTCTAAATCAAACCATGCCGGAAATATGAGCACACAGAACACATCACAAGAAATCTGATGATTTCTCGCGCTGGGTTCTGTGAAAACTTGATTTGGTGATCAAGTTTTCTCTCATATTTCCGGCATGGTTTGATTAAGAAGCAGTAAGCTCATTTTAGCAAATCGAAACCGCATATGCAAAGCCCCGTGCCCTTCCCGGCCATCCTCTCATGAAGCTGGTTCATCCAGCTATAGCTCGCTTCGTTTTTAGGAGGGAGCTGAAACCATATGCAGTGTACAGGCAATGGGTATTTGATAATATACGTCATAGGAACTTTGATGAATGAATTATTTGAGAAGCACTTTCGAAGGAATGAGGTTTTTCCTTCTGACTGGATGAGCCAGCTGATGGCGGGGTGTACCTTCCTTTTTCCCGTTTTTTCACTTACAGCTTCTTAGCACGCGTTCAGGATGCAGAAGCAGCACACAGGCCCCCGCAGGAGCATCCCCCATCCCGTCATCAGCGCCCCACTCTGTTATCTGAAAAAAGCTCAGTCCTGCCCCCGTATTTGGAGAACAAAAAATGTTCTTCTTTTTTTGTTGTTCCTGATGGGGGCTGAAAATAAAGGCAAAAATTCTCCCCTTGATACAGGAGTGTCAGAAAAGCGGAATTATGCAAAAAAGTGTAGAGTAGAGATACAAAGAAAATTTACAAATGGAGGGAAAATATGAAGGTATTGGGTATTTCTTTTGGAAGAAAAAACCAGCGCAGCGATGTGATGGTAAAAGAGGCGTTATTTGCAGCGAAAGCGGCAGGTGCTGATGTGCAGTTTATCAATACGATCCGTATGGATATCGGACACTGCCGGGCATGTGATTACTGCAGCCGTAACCGTGACAAGGGGGAACGGGAGATTCACTGCTGTATGAAGGATGATTACCATATTCTGGAAGAGGCGTGTCTGGATGCAGATGGTATTATTATTGCAGCTCCGGTTTATGCAGTTGGAATCGTAGGACAGTTTAAGAATTTTGTGGACCGTTTTGGCCCGTCACATGACAGGGCGGCACTTTTGGAAGAGAATAAGAAGCGTATTGCAGAAGGTAAGTCTGAGGACGAGCTTCTGGATCTGAGGTACTTTAAGGACCGTTATGTGGGATACATTTCCGTAGGAGGGGCACAGACACACAACTGGGTTTCACTGGGACTGCCTATGCTGGATTTATTTTCATTCTCTTTCTGTATGAAATGTGTAGGACATGTGGACGCTTATGACCAGGGAAGAACGGGACACCCATTGTTTGACCCGGCGCTGATGGAGCAGTGTGCGAAACTGGGAGATGCAGTTGCCCGGTCTATCGGAAAGCCTTATGATGAATGTGAGGAATGGGTTGGCGATGAAGGGGTCTGCCCGGTATGCCATAATCCGCTTCTGAGTATGAACGGCACTACAAAAGTAGAGTGCCCGATCTGTGGAATCTGGGGTGAACTTTCTGTGGAAGGTGACAAAGTAAAGGTTGATTTCCCAGAAGAAGAGATTGCAAGGGCAAGGTATACAAACACTGGAATTTACGAGCACTACAATGAAATTCAGAATATGATAAAAGTTTGTGTTCCGAAACTGGTTGCTAACAAAGATGTGCTTCCGAAGATGATGGAAAAATACGAGAGATTCGAGGAAACAATCGCAAACATGTAAGGCAGCATTAGGAAAACTTAAACACTATGTTAGGAAGCGGAGATAAAGATGAAAGAAAATAATTTGAATGAATATGGTATGGCCCCGTTAACTGCAAAGCACTATTTTGTATATGGTCTGGGGAATTTTGCGTCCCAGTTATCATGGACAATGGTCAGTACTTATCTTTCCATTTTTTATACAGATGTATTCGGCCTGGGAACAGGGGCAGTTGCGTTGTTAATGCTGGTTGCCAAGATCTGGGATGGAATCAATGACCCGATGATGGGAACTCTGATGGAGCGTACACACACGAAATACGGACGATTCAGACCGTACATTTTCGTGGGGGCGATTTTCCTTGTAATATTCACAGTTCTGACGTTTACCGTACCGGGATTTGGCGGACCTGCGAAATTGGCTTATGCTTATATTACATATATCGGCCTGGGTATGTCCTATACAATGACAAATGTGCCGTACACGGCGCTGCCGGTTGTTATGACGCGTGACCCAAAGGAAATTAACAAATTGAATGCAGCACAGATGATGGGTATGACGATCGGCCAGATCGTATTGAACCTCTTTGTACTGAAACTGGTTCTCTGGTTTGGAAAGGGAGACCAGGCCGCAGGGTACCAGGCCACGGCTGTCTTACTGGCGGCTATCGCCCTGCCGATGTTCTGGGCAGTTGCAGTTCTGTCAAAAGAGCGGATTACGGTGAAGAAAGAGAGTCAGGGAAAAGTCAGGGAAGGTCTGAAACTGGTATTTAAAAACAAGAATCTGGTATGTGCGATGCTTTACAGTTTCTTCAATATGTTTGGTATATTGGGACGTATTTCTGTTGCCGTTTACTTCTATTTATATTGCGTACAGAATTTTACATTTGTAACCGTATTTATGATGATGCAGATGATCGTCGGAACCCTGATTATGCCATTTACACCGAAAATTATCGACCGGTTCGGCAAGCGAAATGTAGGGATTCTATCCATGATCATTCAGGGAGGCGCGCTGATTGTCCTGTTCGTAGGCCCGTATGAGAATATTGTGTTTGACTTTGTGATTCTGATCGTTTATGGACTGGGTTATGTGGCAGGACCATGCGGGGCAGGCATGATGGTTGATGCAATCGATGATTTTGATGACAAATATGGATATCGTAATGATGGAATGGCTTTCTCATTCCAGGGCTGTGCAATCAAGGTGGCTACAGCAATCGCGAACTCTCTGTTTTTGTTAGTCATGGGGGCGTTCGGATATGCAGGCGGTGTGGAGATGACCCCGCATATCCAGAAAGGAATTAATCTGGCAGCTAACCTGCTTCCGGGTATTGTCTTTTTCATTGGAATTATTCCACTGTTAATCTATAATCTGGACAAACCGGGATACATGGAAGGAGTCAGAAAACGCCTGACTGAAAGGGATAAAGCAAAACATACGATATCAGCAGAATAAAATAATGTGTGGGAAAAGGCAGAAGCGGCGGCTTCTGCCTTTTTATATAATAATCATAAAAATATATACATTACTGATATGAAATAAATAATAACATAGTAATCTTACATAAATCATGAAATCACTTATTTTAGTTGCAAAATAAGGTACTTTACTTTATAATTATTTGGATAAGGAACCAAGATTGGATCCTGCATTTGTCATGCCTGATATCAGGATACTTGTCGGAAATTTATTGGTATTTCACATGCCGGGTATATATTACTCAGTATAATGTGTAGAAAGGAATCATTTATGACAGTCAAAGAAGCCTATGAAAAACTGGGCGGGAATTATGTGGATTTGACATATCGGGTTGGGGAGGATATGCTTTTGCGGCTGATTAGCTTATTAGTCAGGGACGAGAGTTATACAGATATCTGCATGGCGCTGGAGGGAGAGGATTATGAATCTGCTTTTAATGCGGCTCATACTCTGAAAGGAATTGCACTGAACATGGGACTTACAATATTGGCGGAAAAGGCATCTGTACTTACAGAATCCTTACGCAGCAGGGGATATAACAGCAACATTCAGCCATCTTTTGCGGAATTAGAAGAGGTATATAAGGAAACATATACCGTTCTGTCTGAAGTGCTTGATTCTTAGATACCGGGAGGCATTGAACAATGACAAAGAATACAAAAATACTAGTTGCCGATGATTCGGAAATTAACCGGGCCATATTGGCAGATATACTAACTCCGGACTATGAGGTCCTGGAGGCCTGCGATGGCGAAGAAGCCCTGTATTATCTGAAGAGGTACCATTCTGAAATCGCTCTTGTCCTGCTGGATATTGTGATGCCAAAGCTGGATGGATTTGATGTACTGACAATTATGAACCGTGACGGTATGCTCAATAATATTCCGGTCATTATCGTATCTTCCGAAACATCAGCTGCTTATATTGACCATGCCTATAATCTGGGGGCGGCGGAGTATATCAGCCGTCCGTTCCATAAGATGACCGTACGCCACCGTATTGAGAATACGGTGAAACTTTATGCAAAACAGAAGTATCTGGAGAATATCGTTACAGATCAGATATTAGAGAAGGAAAAAAATAATGTGGTCATGGTTGATATCCTCAGCCACATAGTTGAATTCCGAAACGGCGAAAGCGGCCTCCATGTCCTGCATATCCGTACCATAACCGAACTGCTGCTGCGGCAGCTGCAAAGGACATGCAGCCAGTATCATTTAACACCGGCAAGGATTGCACTTATGACGAATGCCTCAGCCCTCCATGACATCGGGAAGATTTCAATTCCGGGAGAAATCCTGAACAAGCCGGGCAGATTAACGGCAGAAGAATTTGAAATCATAAAGACCCACAGCGTAATCGGGGCCGAGATGCTGGAAGACCTTACCTACTATCAGGATGAAGAACTGGTACAGGTGGCGAGAGACATCTGCCGCTGGCACCACGAGCGGTATGACGGCGGAGGGTATCCGGACAGTCTGAAAGGGGAACAGATTCCCATTGCGGCCCAGGTTGTTTCTCTGGCAGACGTATATGATGCCCTGACAAGTGAACGGGTGTATAAGCCGGCTTACTCCCACGAACAGACACTGGAAATGATTTTCAGTGGTGAATGCGGTGTATTTAATCCGGTCCTGCTGGATGCATTAAAAGCAGTGGAGGATCATCTGGAAAGCGAGGTAAAACTTCGCTCGGCAGGAAAAATAACAAGGGACCAGATACATGAGTTGACATATGAGGGACTCAATAACTACGGAGTTTCTGACAGGACACTGGATCTTTTGGAACAGGAGAGGACAAAATACCAGTTTTATGCCTCCCTGACCAGAGAGATACAGTTCGAGTATACTTATGGATCTGATACACTGATTATTTCTGAATGGGGCGCTGCTCAGGCAGGGATACCGGAAAGTGTGCCCCATCCGCGAAATTCTCCTGAATTATTTAAGATATTTGCCGAAGAGGATTTCTGGGACCTGCATTCCCGCCTGAAACAGGTGACGCCGGACAAACCGATCGTCAGTGAGGTTTACCGCCTGACAATCAAAGGGGAGCGACGCTGGTATAAGGCGGTGGTCCGTCCGATCTGGGGGCTGGACGAGAATGTTCCTCCCACAAAGATCATCGGCAAACTGGTTGACAATGATGAGGAACAGAATACACTGGACCAGCTGGCCCTGCAGGCTATGCATGATGATCTGACCGGACTGCTCGGCAAGAATTATGCCCGCAAGGAAATTGAACAGCATCTCGCCTGTTTGAAGAAGAAAAAAGCGGCCCTCATGATTGTAGATCTGGATATATTTAAAAGTGTAAACGACCAGTACGGGCACCTTTACGGAGATAAGATGCTGAAGACTGTTGGCTCACGGCTGAAGAAGAGTGTGCGTAATTCAGATGTTGTGGCACGCATCGGCGGGGATGAATTTTTAGTATATGTAGAATACAAAGAGCACATAGGCAGGCTGGCAGAACGTGTCTTCCATACCGTATCAGGGTCTTATGATGGAGTGGATGTGTCAGTCAGCATCGGAATTGCTTTAGCGAAAGAGAACGGTACGACATATGAAGAATTGTTCTTTCATGCAGACCAGGCTCTGTATGCAAGTAAACAGGCCGGAAGAAACCAGTACCGCTTCTATGAGGATTCCATGCGGACAATATTGCTGCCATATCATGCAGAATTAAGTGCTGAACAGGAAAGAAAGGGTGAAGTATTATGTGCAGCAGAACAAAAAGATGGATCGCAGGTGCGATAAGTGCAGCCATGCTGACCGGCATACTGGCAGGCTGTGCCTCGCAGGCCCCGAAAGAAAAAACAGTCATAAAAATTCTTTATTCCAACAACTTTGAACATGTAGAGGAGCTGGTGGAATCTACATATGAAGACATTGACCTGCAGGTAGAGATATCACCCTATCCCAGTGAAGAGATCCGGCGGTTGGAAAAGGGGGAAGGACCGGACCTCGTAATAGCGGCACATCCTGATAGTAATCAGGTGCAAAAGTATTTGTTGGATTTAAGTGATACTAAGACCAGTTTAGTTTATGACGGTACCATTATGAATGCCCTGAAGCTGGAAGGGAAGACCTATCTGATCCCGTTTCCCGGTGTATACAGCGGATATATTATCAATGAAACTCTCTTTGAAGAGGCAGGACTTACGCTTCCGTCGACGAATGATGAACTGGTAGCATCACTGGCCGAATTAAAAGAAAAGGGGCTGGGTTTAGGTGAGGACGGTATTAATTTCTCTATTTTCAGTGACTATAATTCATCGGTAGGCATGTTCTTTGTAGGCTGCATGGTACCCGATTTTCTTGGCGAAATGGAGGGAGTACAGTGGCTGTCCGATTTCAGGGACAAAAAGGCTGCTTTTGCCGGAGTCTGGGAGAAAAGCTTCGCTTTGACAGATGCACTGGTTGCAGGCGGGCTGATGGATTCCGCGGCCATAGCACGGCAGCGTAATTTGGTTCTCTGTCAGAGGCGGCTGGGAAATGGGACCCTTGCAGCAGCTTTTGGTGATTCTGCCATGTACTATGAATGTGTTGCAGAGAACAAAAAAGCAGTGGAGGAAGGCATATCACGAGAGTATTCCTACCGCATGCTTCCTCTTTTCAGTGATGAAGGTAATGAACCGTGGTTTTTGTTTGCGCCCTCAGCCCTTATGGGGATTAATAATGCCATCAGCGAAGAAAAACAGGATGCATGCAAACGTATTTTATCTATCCTCTCTACGACTGAGGGACAGGATGCCCTGAATCAGGATTTGGGAACGGGGATATCCTGCCTGTTAGATTATGAGCAGGCGGAGGGAGGAATTCCGGCCGGTGTAGAGGGATATGTGGAATCTGGATATATTTATAATGTCCTCTTTCCAAGTAAGACAGTGGAGTATCTTGGAGGATGCGTCAGAGATGTGCTTGCAGGGAAAAAGTCGGTAGAGGAAGCGCTTCATGCGGTCGATGAGTCCTATTATGAGGGTACGGCCGAATCAGGGTATGATTTTACTGTCATAGGAGAGATGGAGCATGAACTGTCGATGGAGAACTTCAATGTCAGACGGAGGGAAACAGAGATTGGCAATTTCGTAGCAGACTGTGTTCTCGAAGCTTCCAATGCCCAGATTGCAGTAGTTAACGGCGGCGGAATCCGGGCCAGCTTTTATGAGGGCGTGGTATATGGAGGGGACCTTTCAGCAGTATGTCCTTTTGATAATAAGATTATTGTTTTAGAAATGAACGGGCAGACTATGTGGGATATGCTGGAAAACGGGCTGGCAGTCTGCACCGATGAGTTTCCTGGAGGACGTTTCCTGCAGATTTCAGGGCTTCAGTATACGTTTGACAGCAGCAAACCGGCCGGGAGCAGGCTGGTAAGTGTGGAGATGCCGGATGGAACCAGTCTGGATCTGGATGGGGACTATCAGGTGGCGGTGACGGACTATATGGCAGGGGCAGCCGGCTACGCAGAAGATAACGGAGACGGGTATACGATGCTGAATTACTATGATGATGCTGTCCCGAAGGGCAGTGTAACTCTGGTAAAAGATACATGGCTGACTTACAGAGATGCTATGGCGCTTTATTTTGAACAGCACAGTGATTCGGCTGTTGATGCAGGGATTGAAGGGCGGATCTGTGATTTGGCACAGGATAAATAAACAAATTTGTCATGCAGAAAGGATGGAATATTATTGGGAACGCAACATAAAAAACAGAAAGAGTACAGACCGGTTGTATTTATATCTGTACTGATTCTGATTGTTTCTCTTTTATGTCTGTTTGCGTCTGCTGTATTTAAAAAAGAAACGGAACGTACCGTGACGAATATCAGTGAGGTTTACCTGAAGGAAATGACTGTGCAGATCAGCAGTCATTTCCAGACAAATCTGGAAAGTCAGTTTTCCCAGATCCGTACTATTGCGTCTTCGGTTACAGAAGCTGATCTGGAGAAAGAAGAACGTCTCAGGCACTTTTTAGAACAGGCTCGGACTGACAACGGCTTTACGCATATTGCACTGATTACAGATAAGGGGATTGCTTATTCCCAGGAGGGTACGGTTCCCGTGATATCGAAAATTTCGGCACTGGATAAATTAATAAGCGGCTCCGAGGCGCTTGTTTCCGTCAACGAAAACATCTGGGAAAGTAATACACTTCTGCTTGGGACGTCTATCACCCCCATACAGTTCGGGGAGGAAAAACTGGTTGCCGTGATTGCCGGGATTCATACCGCGGATATTGGGGCGAAGCTTGGGCTGGACAGCGAGAAAGAAACAAATTCATATACAGATATTATCACCCGGAATGGAGATTTTGTACTTAAAAGTACTTTCTCCCAAGCAGGTTCATATGGCACCAATTTATTCACAATCTATGAACAAAAGGCGGCTTTCGACGAAGGATATGACCTGGAGTCTTTCTATACTGCAGTCAATGCGGGGGAAAGCGGCATGACACTGCTGTGTGTCGGGGGGAGTCACGAGTACCTTTATTATATGCCGCTTCCGGGAACGGACTGGTATGTTGTGACAAGTATGGCATATCAGACGGTGAATGATCAGATATCATATTTAAGCCACCTTATGCTTTTGGTTGGTGTAGGAATTTTTTCTGTTATTCTGGCTACAATTATTATGTTCTTTTTACTGCTGAGGCGCAATGAAAAACGCAGTAGTGCACTTGTGCTGAAGGAAAAGGAACGGGCTGAGAAGGCAAACAGGGCAAAAAGCGACTTCCTGTCCCAGATGTCACATGAGATCAGAACACCGCTCAACGGTATTATCGGCATGACCGAAGTTGGAAAGAACCATATTGGGGAACCGGAGCGTATCCGTACCTGTTTTGAGAAGATCACTCTCTCTTCCAGGCACCTGCTTGCTCTGGTCAACGATATCCTTGACATGGCTAAAATCGAAAGTGGAAAGATTGAACTGCATCGAGAAAAATTTGATCTGGGACAGCTTTTGCGGGCATTGACAACGGTATTTTATGTGCAGGCGAAGAGTAAAAAAATCTCTTATAAGATATACATGAGGGGAGAACTGGAAGAATTCCTGATCGGCGACGAACTCCGCCTCAACCAGATTCTGACCAACCTGCTCTCAAATGCAATGAAATTTACGCCTGAAAATGGCTGTGTGAGCCTGACTGCCGAGGAACTGCGTCGTGAAGCGGGAGTTTTATGGCTCAGGTTTGAGGTCCGCGATACCGGCCGGGGGATTACTCCGGAGAATATAGAACGTATATTTGAGACATTTACACAAGAAAACAGTGGAATTTCCCGCCAGTATGGTGGGACCGGACTGGGCCTTCCTATTACGAAGAACTTTGTGGAGATGATGGGCGGCACCATAACAGTATCCAGTCAGGCCGGTTCAGGCAGTACTTTCCGGGTGGACCTGCCGTTCACCTGTGCACAGGAAATGCAGGAAAGCGATGGAGAAGCATGTGGAACTGGCCAGCAGTCTCTTCCGGCAAAGGAGGAGCCTGACATATTAAATAGTGTCAGGGTACTGGTTGTAGAAGATAATGAAATTAATCTGTACATTGCGGTAGAATTGCTTGAAAATGCAGGCGCTGTTGTCACAACGGCCCAGAATGGCCAGGAGGCTGTCGATATATTTTCAGGATCAGATGAGGGGGAGTATCAGTTGGTTTTAATGGATGTACAGATGCCCGTTATGGATGGATACAGTGCAACACGCGCAATCCGCGGACTTTCCCGCTCTGATGCAGCAAGCGTTATCATTATTGCAATGACGGCCAACTCATTTCAGGAAGACATCCGTAAATGTCTGGATGTTGGTATGAATGCACATATTGCAAAGCCTTTCGTTATGAAGGATGTCTGCCGCACATATGCGGATGCACTTGTTGATAAATCAAAAAAAGAATGATATCATTTGACACATATAATGTGGAAGAATAGGAAAGGTGAGTATCATTTTGAATTACGATAGCATGAAATATGAGCGGGTTTTCCAGATATTGAAAAATAAAATTGAGTGTGGCTTATTGCCGGCAGGTTCGAGCCTTCCGTCACGGCAGGTCCTGAGCAGGGAATTTCAAACTTCGGAGAAAACAATCCGGCATGCACTTGCAAAGCTGGAGGAAGAGGGCCTGATTCAGACACAGCAGAGAAAGAGGCCCGTTGTGAGCAGGGGACATGCCCATGAACATCAGGTAACAAAGCTTGCGATGAAGAAAATCGACACAACGATTACAAACGACCTCCTGCAGACCGGTGTGCTGCTGTGTTACCCGGTGATAAAAAACGGGATTGCGCTGTGTGAGCAGGAGGACCTGAAAATACCCCGCAGGATTCTGGAAAATTTAGATGTAGAAAACGGGGAAGAGTTCTGGGTACAGACGAAACGATTTTTAAGATTTTTTATAGCACGCAATGAAAATAATCTGAGTCTGAGCACGGTAGACAGTCTGGGGCTTGAAGACCTGAAACCGATGAAAGACACGGCTGAAATCAGGAGCCGGCTTTATGAACAGCTGGATGCTTTTTTGCAGATCATAGAGCGGGGGGATCCATCGGAAAGTGCTTATTTTGACGACCTGTCTGAACTGTACGGACTTACATATGCAAAACAGCCCGCATTTCGTGTTCCGGCCGATTCCGCTGTTATTTTCGGAAGGGAAGATCTGGAAAAACCTCTGGCGGGCGCCGAATTGAGGTATTCGGCAGTGTACATGGATCTGCTCAGCCTGATTGCAATGGGGCGTTACCTGCCGGGGGATAAACTGCCCTCCCATCTGGAATTGCAGAAAATTTATAATGTCAGTGTGGATACAACCTCAAAGGCAATACAGCTGATGCAGGAATGGGGAATTGTAAAAACGGTCCGCGGCAATGGAATCTACGTGGAGATGGATCTGGCTGAACTGAGGAAGATCCAGATTCCGGCAGATTTAATTGCTTACCATGTCCGGCGCTATCTGGACAGTCTGGAATTGCTTGTCTTAACCATTGAGGGGGCGGCAGCCTGCGCGGTTCCGAATATCAGGCAGGAAGAAATAACAAAAGTAAAAGAAAAAATGGACCAGTTGTGGAATGAAGAATACCTGTATGAGCGTACTCCTGCCATATTGCTGGATTTCATAACAGAGCATCTGAGAATCAATGCATTTCAGGCAATCTATAAACTGCTGCAGAGGAACTTCAGGATCGGACGCAGTATTCCGGCCCTGCTTGATACGAATAAAACGCCTGTTAACACGAGAATTCACGAGCAATGTGTGGAAGCACTGGATACACTTAGCGAAGGCAGGCAGGAAGTTTTTCCAGGGAAGGCATATCTGCTGTTTGAGGACATCCGCAGCTTAGTTATTCAGGAATGTAAAAGACTGGGATACTATGAGGCTGCGATGGAAGTTTATGATGGAAGCTCGTTATGGAAGTAGGGTGAAAGGGGATCCGGTATAAGAAATGAAACGAAAGAAAAATAATGGCAAAGGTGGCCAGTGGGAGGTATCGTTTTTCCCAATTATACGTTATAATGTAATATTTTGTGTATTGGTTATGGTTTTCATCATGGCGGGGGGAGCTATACTTTCTGCCGGCCGTATGAAGTCAGACGCAAAAGCCGCATTAAGCAGTGCTCAGGCACAAATATCACAGAGAGTTACCGGTGCAGTCGACCTGTTAGAAGCTCTTGCAAGTTTTCCGGATTTTAATGATTCTGAGACAGAGCCTATCGTTAAAGTGAAGAGACTGGATCAGATGAGCCCCTATTTTGGTTTTATGATGATGTGTTATGTAGATGAGGATATTCTGGTTTATTCTGATGGGGCTGAACCGGCCAGCCTTGCAAGCAGAGACTATATGCAGCGCCTGTTTTCCACGGGGCAGCGGCAGGTTACAGACAGTTTTGCGGCAGGTGCGGACGGCGAGACTCTGAACTATACGGTGGCAGTTCCCTTGATTGATAAGGATGGAAATATAACAGGCGCCCTCTTTTCTGCCATTTATTTTGATGAAATTGTGCAGATATTGGAAGAGTCGGCAGGAAAAGTGAATGCCAATGCGACTCTGTTAGGATCTCAGGGACAGGTTATGTCCGCTACCACGGACCTGTCTTACGGTGACCCGGTAATGGAGGCACTTCGGGACGATAAACTGCTGGGCACAACATCAGATAAACTGGAAGAGAAACTGCTTGCCGCACAGACCGGCGGGTACTGGAGCATCCATGACGGGGACCTCTGTTATACGGCTTATCAGCGTGTAGACAACACAAACTGGGACATCTTATGCTCAGTCAGCTTTGGCGATGTATTTTTTCAAATAATACCCTCCCTGCTGTTTGTAGTATGCCTGGCGGTATTTGCCTGTATCATTCTGCTGCTGTTCCTGAAGCGCTATATAGAGAAACAGATGCAGGTTGTAATAATGCTGGTGCAGTCGATGGAAGAACTGGAAAAAAGGGTTTATCAGAATGAACGGCCCGAAAATGTTGATTTTAATGAAATTCTCCGCCTGACCAGTGACGGCCTCTCAGACAGCCTGACCGGCGTGGTTACGCGTACCGTGTTTCTCAATAAAGCGGAAGCGCAATTGAAAAATGCAGATCCGAAGCTGGTAAAAGCCCTGTTTTTTGTGGATATGGATAACCTGAAATACATCAATGATACATGTGGGCATGACGGCGGTGATATCGCGCTGAAAAGTGTGGGATACATTCTCAGGGAGTACGAGAAGAAGTATGACGGTGTGGTAGGGCGCTATGGCGGGGATGAGTTTGTCATGCTTCTGACCAGTCTGGATGATGAAAAAGAATTGCGCGACGTACTCGACGGGCTGATTCTGCGTCTCCAGTCTAAAATTCCGTCCGGAGGTCAGAATATTCCGGTACAGTGCAGTATAGGTGTGTCGGTATACCAGCCGGGGATAGAGCTGGAACGTATGATTTTCGAAGCAGATGAGGCTCTCTACCATGTGAAGCAAAATGGTAAGGGATACTATCATATTCACCAGAATTGAGGATTAGGATGAAGAAGTATAGCAGAAGGCGGATTTTTTCTTTTGCCGGTGTGCTGTTGTTTATTTTTGCCGTGGTCACAGTACTAGGAATGTATCTGCGCAGCGAAATGATCAGTATACGGCAAAGGGAAGCCGAGAATATTTTATATCATTATAATGACAAGATTATATTGCAGCTGCAGGGAACCATGAATGAGGCGGACTCCCTGGCACAAATGGCCCTTGTGTCAGGTAGCAAAGAAACGGAATGGTTCAATCTTGCGTCGGAACCACTTTTAAAGCGGGAAGAGGTGTGCTTTGTCGGCCTTTTTGAGGGAGATACCCTTGTAAGTGCGCTGCCGGAAGAGGAGTGTGCTGAATTGGTCGGGCGGGACCTGAAGGATTTTTCCTACGCCTATACACTTGCTAAAGTAGTCGGAGAGCTGGTTGTTGAAGGGCCAAGTGCGCTGGAGATTGGTTCAGAACAGCAAAAAGTGTTTCTGTTCCTGCAGCCTTTTCTGGATAACGGGGCTTATAAGGGGGAGGCTGTCGTAGCTCTGAATTGGGATTATGTACAGGAAAAGCTGGCTCTGGACAGCTTATCCGCCCAGGGATATGATTATGAACTCTGGAGGGTAGAACCGCAGAAAGGTGCCAAGGAAGTCATTGCAAGTACAGGGGATCATGTCGATTTTTCAGAGGCAGAAAAGATTACCTTCTATCTGCCCAGCCAATGGAATCTCAGCATACAGCCTGCCACCGGCTGGATGAGCCCGGTGCAGAAGAGAGGCCTTGCGGCGGTATGTGCGGTGCTTACAGGTCTCCTGATGGTGCTGGCTTATCTGGTTTACCGGCATTTTGACAGGGAACGCATCCTGAAAAGACTCAAATTAATGGATGAAGCTACGGGACTTTATAATCAGAAAGGATTCACTAAGGAGCTGGACAGATGGCTTTCTGGCGGACGCATTCCTGTCATACTGTTTTATTTTTCCATAGAAGGTTACAGCCAGGCAGCCAGACTGATCGGAACGAAAGAAGAGTCTGCTTTTCTAAAAAGCATTCCCGGACGTCTGGATGAGTATATCCGCAGCCCGTATCTGGCAGGATATCTGGGTTCAGGAAATTTCATTCTTGCTGTCCGTGATGAAATGAGCGGGACAGAGCAGGAAGAATTTGCAAAAGGACTGTCTCTGGAACTCCTGCTGAAGGTCCGTATCGGGGCTGAGAAGAACTTCCTTCTGGCCCGTTATCAATATGCGTCCTGCCAGGCAGGAAAAGGACGGGCGGGGATAGAAATGGAAGCACTGTTTCATGCCTATTATGACGAGATAAGAAAGGAATCCCCTATACGGATGATGACTGAAAAATGCGAGCAGCTCATTGAGGGGAAAGACGATGTCATATTTGACGAGTACACAGACCTCGATATGATGGAACTGTCCAAGACCTTTAACCGTTACCACAAACAGGTGGAACAGCTGGCTTACTTTGATCCGGTGTTCAACGTCGGCAACCGGTCGAAATATTTCAGGGATACAGATATGCTGATTTCCTATGATCCTAAGAGATCGTTCAGTCTTTTCTGTATTGATATCTGTAATTTCAGCCAGTATAACGAACTATTCAGTGCGGATGTGGGTGATGACATTTTGCATGAAGTACTGAGGCGCATGTCAAGGACTTTTGGTTCATACCTGTATCGTATTAACGGTGATGTCTTTCTGGGAGTTTCACTTTCCAAGGAGAAAACGGACTCTTTTGCGGAACATCTCCATGAGACACTGACACGCCCTGTCATGGCGGGAAATTTGTCTATCCCCCTGCAGATCCGCCTTGTTGTCTGTCAGTATCCGTTATATGGGGGAACGCCCGGTGTTCTGCTTGAACGGATTCAGTCGGCCATGAGCTTTTCTAAAACGTCAGGCAGAAATATTGTGATCTATAATACGGAACTGGACGATATGGTGCGTACAGAGGCAGATATTTTACACCGGCTGCGTATAGCAATCCAGCAGCGGACATTGGAAGTGTGGTATCAGCCGCTGATGTATCTGGAAACAGGCAGTTATCAGGCAGCCGAGGCGCTTGTCCGCCTTCGGGACGGCAAGGGTGGCTATTTTTCTGCATTTCAGGTCATATCGCTTGCCGAACGCAATGGACTGGTGGAAGAACTTGGCGATTATGTGCTGGCCCACGCCTGCTCCTTTATGCGGGACTATGGTGAATCGCTGGGGCTTAACCGCATGAGTATCAACCTGTCTGTGCAGCAGCTTCTGGTTGGGAACAGCGCAGAGCACTTGCTGCAGCTGATCCAAGCATCCCATGTTGATCCACGGCGCATTACGCTGGAGATCACCGAGAGCGTTCTGATCCAGTCCATTGACCGTGCGGCTGATACATTGGAACGGCTGCGCCGGGAAGGGATTAATATCGCTCTGGATGATTTCGGGGTAGGCTACAGCAGCCTTAACTATTTATCAAATCTTCCTGTGAATATCGTCAAAATCGACCGTTCACTGACACAGCAGATACTGACAAATAAAAAGCAGTATGCACTGCTGAAATCGATTGTAGAGATGTCACGGGTGAATGACCTGATGGTAGTTGCCGAGGGCGTGGAAAATAAAGAGGAACAAAAGCTGATTTCTTCCGCAGGTGTGCATTATATACAGGGATATTATTATGCAAAGCCGATGCCGGAGGAGAAATTTATAAAACATTTGAAAGAAAGATAAAAGACTGCGGATAATAGGTACAGCCATAGCTAAAAAGCGGGCAGGCCCTTCATGAATGAGGGGACCTGCCCATTTTGTATGGAGTTACGGACTTGTTTTATGCCACTAAATATTTATCCAATATATCCTGAAGTGTGTAATTATACCGTATCACAATCGGAATATCCCTAAGAAGTGTATCTAATATTTTACTGCTCCCGCCGACTGTGAAGAGGGAGAGTGCAATATTCTGGTTCAGATTGCTAAACTCAATTTCCAGATGTTCTTTATGCTGCAGCAGGTGTTTATAATAGGCATTTGCGCAGGTCAGGCATATATCAGTAGAAAGCTGCCCGATGTTATTTGGACAGTCATAATGTACAAACGTACTGATAATCTTGCGGTCTATCCGTATTTCTTTCTTTAGATTGACTGCCTCCCTCCAGAAAAAGAATAAAACAAGCCGCAGGCGTTCTGCGACAGAGCGTTCCGCCAGAGAGGGGAGCTTGATCTGCACCGGAATCCTGCGGAGAAAGGTACTGAGCATCGCACTCTGGGGGCTTTCAGTCGTGGCACAGATCAGGAGGACATCTGCATGTCTTGTCCTTGTCGTCTCTCCGAGCCGCCGGAAAATCCCCTTGTCCATAAGCAGGAATAATTTTTCCTGTCCTTCCGGGTTCAGGCGGTGGATTTCGTCAAGGAAAAGAATGCTTTTATCAGCCAATTCGACAAGTCCCGGTTTATCGGAATCGGCTCCGGTAAATGCCCCTTTTGAATGACCAAACAACTGCGACATGACGAGCTGCGGGTTCTCCGCATAACTGGCACAATTATAAGTAATCAGGGTAGCGAACGGTGAGATACGTCCGCTTTTTTTTGCGAAATCGAACATGGAATTCGCAAAATGGCTCTTACCAACTCCGGTCGGCCCGGTAAGCAGTGTATCGAGTCCGTGGGGAGGATACAAAATAGCCGCTTTTGCCTGTTCAATATGGGCGCTTAAACTTCCTCTGCATCCGACTAAAGAATCGAAATCAGACAGCACGGATGCATCGAGACAGCTGTCCCCATTCTGCCCTTCAGATAATGGGGAGGGGGGATCCAGAAAATCGCAGAAAGCGTCCATTGAAGAGAATTCATATGTAGGAAGCTGCCTGCCTAACAGTTCTTCTAACACTGAAATACTAAAATAGATAACCGGACGGCCTTTGATACGCATGACAAGTCCGTCGGAAAAAAGGCGGCCAAGCTCCATACTTATATTATTCGGACTGATTCCAGTTTTCTCTGAAAGAGAACTAATATGCAGGGATTCTATATTCATCTCCGGGTTTTTGGGGGAAAACTGGGCAGTCGCTTCCAGCACTGCCTGATAAATCTTTTCTTTTCTGGTATATTGCTTCATTAGTATCAGCCACCTTTGATATTAATATCATTTTATAATACTGATTATAAATCCGTAAAAATGAGTTGTCAATTTAAAAGAAAAAAACGCCATATTTATAAGGAAAAATTAAGTTAAGAGAAAAGTTGGCACAAAGATTGCTATATAGATTAATAAGAATAAAAAGAAAGGAAATAAAAGTTATGAGTTATCCAATTAAGGTAAGAATGATTTCTAAAACAGAAGTAGAAAGCCTGGTATCTCCTAAAGACGTTCTGGAGGCGGTAGACTCTACCTTTCAGGCTCTGGGGAACGGGCGGATATTCCATCCGGTAAAAGAGCCGATCTGGATGGGGAAGGAAAATGCAAACATGCTGATTGCAATGCCTGCACATCTGAAAGAAAAAAACATCGTAGGGATGAAATGGGTGAATATGTACACCTACCAACAGGAGGGGATCCCCTCATCCTATGGGAACCTTCTGATTCTGAGCCATGAAGAGAATGGCCAGCCATATGCAATTATCGAGGCGACCGCGATTACTACGATGCGTACGGCGGGAGGGCACGGAGTCGTTGCCGCACAGTATCTTGCGAAGAAGTCTTCAGAGATACTGGCTGTAGTCGGATGCGGGGCAGAAGGAATAGCGGGAATTAAAAGCTTTCTGTATGCTTTCCCCGGGTTAAAAGAATTACGTGTATGTGACAGGAATCCGGCCGCTTTGGAGAATGTAAAAGAACAGTTTGGAAGCCAGATAAAAATCACAGCATGGGAGAATGCAGAAGACGCCGTCAGACCGGCAGATATTGTTCTGCTTGTGACAACGGCGAGAAAACCGGTTGTCATGTTTGGCTGGCTGAAGAAAGGCTGCTTTGTATCCGGCCTGTACTCCTTCAACGACCTTGATCCGGAATGTTCCAGAAGGGCGGATAAATGGTTCCTCGGCTCAAAGGATACGGATTACCACCAGATTATTAAAGCACCGTATCTTGCACCGTACAACCTGAGCATGGAAAACGTAACAGGAGACCTTGGGGAAGTGGCTGCAGGAAAATGTGCGGGGAGAGAAAACGATGACGAGATCATTGTGTATACACACATGGGGATGGGTGCCCTTGATATAGCAGTGGGTGATATCATTTACCGCCGGGCGGAAGAACAGAATATAGGGAAAGTAATTGATTTATCATAAGAGGAGGAAATGGAAAAATGGGAAGAAAGTATTTTGCAGCGAATGCAACAGATTACACACAAAAGCTGGCTGATTATGCGGTAGATTTGAAGTTCGGGGATATTCCCGCCGAGGTAATTGAAAGGGCCAAAATGCTGACCCTGCACACTTTGGGTGTTGCGCTGGCAGCAAAACCAATCGAACTGTCAGACGCAGCCGTAAAAGTGGCAGAGGCTGCCAATGGAGGAAAGGGAGGAGAGGCTTCTGTCTGGCTTGGCGGTGATAAATTATCAATGGCCAGTGCTGCATTTGCGAATGGAACATTATCCGACATGCTGGACTGGGAAGACTGCGCATGGGCCGGACATCCGAATGCCGGGGCAATCCCGGCGGCGATGGCGGTTGCCGAGGGGCTGAAAAAGGACGGAAAAGCTTACCTTGAGGCAGTGGTAGCTGCACTTGAGGTTTACCAAAGGGTTTCTATGGCAGTACAGCCGGCAGATGATTTCGACCACAATGAAGGATGGGCTATAGCCAACTGGCAGATATTCGCGGCATCCACGCCTGCGGCAAAGCTGATGGGATTAACAAAACAGGAGATGAACCAGACCTTTGGTGCAAGCGTCCTGTTTGCGAAAATGCCTTCGAACCTCCAGCAGGCAACGATGAGCAACGCTTACCACTATGAATACGGAATTACTGCACAGAACGGGATTCTTGCGGCAATGTGTGCCCAGAATGGTGTAGCAAACCTGATGGACTGCTTTGATATTCCCAATGCATACTGTGAGCAGCTTACAAAAGCAGTAGACAGGACATGGCTGGACCGCAATCTGGATGACAGGTTCTACATGATGGATATTCTCGTGAAGCACTGGCCTGCAAATATGTGGGTGCAGACTCCTGTCGAATTAGTGGATTTGCTTGTAAAAGAGAACCACATCCATGCAGATGATATTGCAGAAATCGTGGTAAACCCTCCGACACAATACCGCATGCATTTCTATGAGGAAGGATTTGAGAGCCTGATGGAGGCACAGTTCAGTATTCCTTACGTTATTGCAGCGATGCTTCTGGATCCTAAGCCGGGTCCGAACTGGTATACACCGGAGATGTTTAAAGATCCTAAGTTAATAGAATATGCCAAAAAAGTAAAGGCAGGACCGGATAAAGAAGATACTCTGCTGGAATGTTTCCATATCTTTCAGAGTGGCAGCCACCCGGAGAAATCAGTCACGATGACAATGAAAGATGGCACCGTATATGAGAAGACGCAGAGAACGCATAAAGGACATCCGCTGGATATGCTTACATTAGATGAGTTCTGTGATTTATTCCGCAGAGAAGCTTCCTTTACACTGACTCCAGAGCGGACGGAGGAAATCATTGACTTTGTTCTGAACCTTGAAAATGTAGATGATATGTCAAAGATTCATGAGCTGCTGGTATAGACGTCTAAAGAAAATTGATCTGACAATATAAGGAGGGAAGCTCATGAAAAGAATTACTGTAATGGGAGGCGGCGGAACCGGAATTATGATGGCAGCCGATTTGTCTCTCAAAGGACATGATGTCACTTTGTTTGAGGTTAAAGAACATGCGGCCGGAATTGAAGAGATAAAAGAACGGGGATACATAGAGGTTACCGGGAATGCGGCCAATGGAAAAGCGGTTATACATACGATTACGACGGATATTGCGGAAGCAATGAAGAACCCGGAATATATCCTGATCGGAGCTATGGCACAGCGGCAGGAAGAGTTTATGGATTTAGCGGTTCCTTATCTGAAAGACGGGACAGTTGTCTGCTTCTCGGCCGGAAACTGCGCCTCTGTCATACTGAAGAATAAGATAGGGGACAAGGATGTGTTAGTGGGGGAAATGCAGGGGAATATTTATCCGTGCCGCTTGCTTCCGGACGGAAAACTGATCAGTGCATTCCCATACAAGGAAAAAGGGATGGCTGCATTCCCGGCACGGGATAATGATAAGTTTATCGAAGCAATGAATCACGTTTACCCGTGCCATCCCGTGAAGAATGTATTTGAAGCGGCATTAAACTCCCCCAATACTTCTATCCATCTTGCGGGAAGCATACTGGGAATCACCAAGATGGAGACAATGGAGGACTTCCGCCTCTACAGAGACGGCCTGTGTCCTTCCGTTGCGTCACTTATCCGTGGCGTGGAAGAGGAAAAGGCACTGGTGATGGAAAAAATGGGCTATGAGATGGGCCGGGCTGTCGGGCAGATAGAAGCCCTCATGGAATATGACAGGCACCCGGAGCTGGAAATATTCAGGGGGCTGGAAGGCCCGACGAGTGTCCATCACCGGTATATTACAGAAGATGCATATGCAGGGAACAGCCTGCTTTTATCTCTGGCAAAAGAGTATGGCATTGAAACACCGCTGTGTGAGGGCCTGCTTGCCATTGCATCGTCACTCAATGAGACACCCTTCTACCAATTAGGGAGGACCGCTGCATATTTCGGTTTAAGTGGGATGGAGCCGGAGGAAATCAACAGATATCTTGAGACAGGAGAAAAATAACTATATGGAAAAGAGCGGGAAAAAGTATGTAGTAGGAGTGATCAATGTCAGGAATACGAAAAGTTCGGTGATGGAAGAAGAGTTTGCTGTCGGATTTCCGGATAATGTGGAAATCGTTATGGCTTATGCGCCGTTGGAGCTAGTCTCCTACGATGGTCTGATGGGGTTCTTAGACGCACTCCCGGGTGCATTGGATCAATTTATAGACAAGGACCCGGATATCATCATCGTACCCAGCCTCACAGGAAGTGCGATAAAGGGCTATGAAATTGTAAATATACTGGAACAGCGAAGCGGCCGTCCGGTCATTGTGCCTGCTCTGGAGACAAAGAAGTGTTTCAAAACACTTGGAATCAGACAGATCGCAATCGTTTCGGCATTTGGCGTGGAATTAGGGCTTCTGGAGCAATTATTCTTCCGTAACCATGATATTGAAGTTACAAACCTTATTAATATTTTTGACGAGCCTAGTGAAGACAGACTGAGAATTGACCAGGTTGACAGCGCCCTGATTCTCGAGAAGGCAAGAAAGGAAGATTTCAGGGGGGCACAGGCAGTCTTTTTCGACAGTCCCACCTACAAGCTGCGGCCTATTATAGAGGAATTGAAATCTTTGATAAAGCTGCCGTTATTTTCGGTGAACCAGATTATCATTTATTCCGCACTGAAAAGGCTGGGGCTTCCGGCAGACCACCTGCCGATTGCCGAATATTACAGGGAAGAAGAGGAAAGGAGGCAGAGCCGTGTATAAGAAAGAGAAAATAACGGAAGTAATTGAGAGGAACAGAGAGGAAATCACGGAGCTTTGTGAGTACATTTTTGAGAATCCGGAGTTGGGATTTCACGAATACAAAGCAAGTGCTGCATTGAAGGATTTTCTGGAGAAACATGGGTTTACAGTAGAGATGGGTGTGGCAGGGCTTGAGACTGCGTTTCGTGCAGAGAGAAAAGGAAAAGGGCAGGGACCGACAGTCGGATTTTTCTGTGAATACGATGCACTTCCCAACGGACATTCCTGCGGCCATAATATTATCGCATCCTCTGCGGTGATGGCAGGCGCAGGGCTTGCGGAAGCTATGGGGGAATATGACGGGAATGTCGTTGTGCTCGGTACACCTTCAGAGGAAGGAAGCGGGGGCGGAAAAGAGCTCCTCTACCAGGCGGGGGTCATGGATGATATCGACTGCGCCATGATGTTCCATCCGGGTAATAAGACTGTGATCAATGATATTCTGCTTGCAATCAGCGCTTATTCGTTTACCTTCCACGGCCGGGCAGCCCATGCAGGAGCCTGTCCGGAAAAAGGCATCAGTGCTGTCGAGGCCGTGATACAGATGTTCAACAATGTAAACGGGATGCGCGTAACCGTAAAACCAGACACAAGAATCCACGGGATTATAAAACAGGGCGGTGTAGTGACAAACGTGATTCCGGACCTCACGGAAGCGCAGTTTGGAATCCGGGCGAAGACGAAGGCGGAATTAGAGGAACTGGTAGAACGTGTAAAAAACTGTGCCAGAGGCGCTGCACTTTCTACAGGGTGTACGGTGGACATCCGGGAGATCGGTATTTCTTACATGAATTTGAAAAATAGTGAAGTACTTCTTCAGCTGGCTGAAAAAAATATGGCGGATATGGGGGAACAAATCGATGTAAGAAATGCATCAGAAGGCCTTGGGTCCAGTGATGTCGGGAATATTTCACACAGAATCCCGACCTTCCAGATCATGATTGGAGTTGGAAGCCCGGCAATCCCGCACTCAGAAGCATTTGCAGAAGCCTGTGGGGGAAAACGCGGTGCAGATATTGCAGTCAGGGCGGCAACGGCACTGGCAATGACAGGAATGGATTTATTTAACAAACCAGAACTTATTGAAAAAGCAAAAGAAGAACTATTAAAGGATAAAGAGGAGGAATAAAGTATGAAGACAATGGATTTAACTCAATTGAACAGCCCGCTTATGTGGCTGGGATGCGGACTGCCGGTGTTATTCTTATTGTTTCTGGCCGGAAGGACATGGAAGAAGTCCTATAAAACAGGACAGGAGATAGGGCTGGAGCAAAGCCAGCTAAAGGCTGCGATCAAAACAAGTGCAATTACGGCAATCGGACCGTCTATCGCCTGCCTCGCAGGAATGTTTGCCGTCATGGCAATCATGGGGGGGCCGGTGGCATTCATGAGGCTGTCCTTTGTAGGAAATTCCATGTTCGAGCTGATGGCGGCAGGGTTTGGTGCAGGAGCAACGGGAATTCAGGTCGGTGTCGATAAGATGACGGAGAATGGATTCATGGCCGCACTCCTTGTTATGATTTTAGGTTCTATTCCCTGGGTACTGTTTGGAACATTTGCTTCTGATAAGATGGACAAGATCCAGAATAAAATTGTAAAAAAAGTTGGAAGGTCCATATTACCTGTTATTTCAACAGGAGCCCTGCTTGGTGCGCTTGGCGCAAACAACGCAACCTACCTGACGGCAATAGATAAGACAACAATATCCTGTCTGTTAGGTGCAGCAATCATGGCAGCAGCGTGCATCATTGCGAAAACAAAAAACATCAAATGGCTTTCACAATGGAACCTGACAATCGCGATTTTCCCGGCAATGATTATCACGGCACTTTTGTAGAATAGAAAGGAAGGGTAAAAATATGTTAAAACCAGAAGAGGTAAGAGAGGATATTTATCAGAACAGTTACTTAAAAGGAATCCATAAAAGCGGTAAAATAGGCAACTATATCTGTGTTGTTTTCTGCTTTATCCCTGCGATTCTTGTTGCCCTTGTATATGGGATCGAAATCCCCTGGGCGGCAGTACTGACAGGATGGCTTTCCATCGCAAGTGCGATCGGGGTTGTATGGTTTGTAGAACCGATTTCCAATTTCCCGATTGTAGGTTCGGCGGGAACTTACATCAATGTTGTTGCAGGAAATACATCGAATATGCGTGTGCCCTGTGCGGTTATGGCACAGAAAGAAGCAGGGGTAGAGCAGGGGACGCCGGAAGGCTCCATCATTTCAACACTTGGCATTTGTACGTCTGTGTTTGTTAATGTGCCCGTACTGGCAGTCGGAGCAATCCTCAGCAGCGTTATTATGAGTTATCTCCCCCAGGGAGTGCTGGATGCATTTAACTATCTGCTGCCCGCACTCTTCGGAGCCGTATTCGTACAGTTCGCCATGACAAAGCCGAAGATCGTACCGGTTGCATTACTGCTCGGGATTTCATTCTGTTTCATGGTAAAGAAGGGCGTATTCAGCTTCCTCGGCCCAAACCCGAGCTATGTGACATCACTCGTCGGAACATTCGGAACAATTGCGTTTGCTCTCTGGATGTATAAAAAAGGAAAAATCTGATTCTGAGAAACAAAACAGGAGGGATTCTGTATGATCATTGCAGCAGATAAAATTGTGACCGGCGACGGTGCAACCGTTTTAGAAGATTCCGCTGTCCGTATAGATGAGGGCGGGAGAATAGGGAAGATTGGAACATGTTCAGCAGTAAAGACAGCATATCCGGGAGAAGAAGTCATATCATATCCGGGAAGTACGCTGCTTCCGGGGCTGATTGATTTACACGCACATCTGGGGCATTGGGGGTGCAGGCCGGCGCCCCAGATGCAGAACGATTACATGATGGCATATATTACCCAAAAGTATGCACAGGATGCATTTAAACGCGGTGTGACAACACTTCGGGACGTGGGTTCTCCGGAAGGGGTGTGCATGACGATGAAAGAGGCATCCCGGATGGGATTTTTCAAAATTCCGAGGATGGAATACTGCGGCAGCGCACTGTGCATTACGGGAGGGCACGGGAGCTCATTTGGACTGGGAGAAGGCGTGGAAGAGACTGACGGTATTGCTGCACTTCAAAGGGCAATCCGGACCCGGATCAAGCATGGCAGCAAATGGATCAAAATCATGACAAGCCACCGGTCAGACCTCTGCGAGTACAGTCAGGAAGAACTGGATGCGGCGGTCAGGGAATGCCACAGGCTGGGGGCTAAGATAACCGTGCACTCCGGGACACAGCCTTCCATTGGTATGTGTATCAGGGCCGGGTTTGATACGATTGAACATGCAACTTTTGTTACGAGGGAACAGATACAGGAGATGGCCGGTAAGAAAATTGCGTGGACCCCGACGATCCTCCCCTATACAGTCATTTATGAGAATCTGGAAAAGAAGTACGAAAATATAGAAGAAAAACCGAGAGAGTATTACTATTGCAAGGCGGCGGCCGATATGTATAAAGATCATTTTAAAGAGTATTATGACATGGGGGTGCTCGTAGGCGCCGGGACGGATAATATTACGGCAGCCGGGCGGACAGATTCATTTGTCGCAAAGGAACTTGCATATATGACAGAATATGGTCTTACGCCTCTTGAGGCAATCCAGACAGGAACTATGAATGGCGCAAAGGTCCTTGGCATGGAGGACCAGGTGGGACAACTGAAGGAAGGGCTGTACGCAGACCTGCTGATTGTAAACGGAGACGCGTCGAAAGATATCCTTGCACTTGAAAATGTCAATACAGTATATCTAAACGGCGAAGCAGTATATCATACATAAAATTCGACGGTAAAGGTACTCCCGCCCCCGTCCGTATCCTCCACCTTCAGCCTGGCCCCCTGAACCCTGGCAAGTTCCGAAGCGATAGAGAGACCCAGTCCAAAGTGCTCTTTCTTACTCCGGGACTTGTCGCCACGGTAGAAGCGGTCAAAAATGCGGCCTTTTTCTTCTTCCGGTACCCCGGCTCCGTAATCAACTACGGAGACAGAAACATGGCCCTGCAAGGTTTCTGCTTTTAGTAAAATCTTCGGATACCTGCTGTTTTCAAGCCCGTAAGCAGCCGCATTATCCAACAGGATGGTGAAGATCTGCAGGCAGAGTGCCGGATCCGCTTTTATCCGGGGCAGGACCATATCCGGGAGCTCGAGCAGCAGGCTGCTGTTCTTTGCATGGAAGACAGGTTCATACAGCTCCAGAAGATGCAGGAGTAATTCGTCAATTTCTACGTTTTCTTTCTGTATTGTCAGGTGGTTGGAATCCATATTTGCAAGAAGCAAAAGATTCTTAACCAGGGAACTGCCCCGGTCACACTCTTTTTGTATGACGGACAATAGCCGTGGCATTTCTAGGGGGGCATCCGCAATGGCTGCAGCATTTGCCTGAATGACGGCAAGCGGGGAGCGTAATTCATGGGAGGCCGCTGACACAAAGTCCTGCTGTTTCTGATAACTTTCCTCCAAGGGTGCTGAGGCACGGCGGACAAAACGCCTTCCGGCCAGATAGAGCAGGAAGACTCCAATGCAGTCTGCCAACAGAAACAAAAGCCCCATAATCAGGATGCGGAAATGTTCCCCGCTTTCATCGGATAAGAGGATTAGCTTTTTATAACTGGAATCTGTGCGGATAACCAGCACATTGCCAAGCCATGTATCATGGTGCTGTCCTTTTGTACGAAAGACAGAGCTTTGTAACGTGTTTGAGGAGACTGGCAGGGAATCCGCATAGATTCCTTCTTTTTCGGCCTGTCTGCCAGCCTGCTCCAGCAGAAAATCCCGGTTCTTGGTGGTTTCATATGTACCGGGGAAGAACAGGGGGGTCCCGTTTTCTTCGATATAAATAATCAGTTCATTTCGCGTTTCCATTTCTGCCAGATAGGAATCGGTAACCGTATTATCTGTCTGCAGTCTGGAAGTCAGCGTAAACAGATGATTCTGAAACAGCGACTGCCGTTTGTTTTCCAGCGATACCAGTGAAAAAAGAAACGTAAGAACAACAATCAGGGTCAGAATCAGGCCCGTACTTAACGTATATAAAAATATCAGGTTTTTCTTAAACTCACGAAACATGTGGTCCCTCCAGACGGTAGCCCAGGCCGTGCATGGTTGATATAACCGTCTCGCTGTGCAATGTCTTCAGATGTTTTCTCAGGAAATAAATATAAGTGTCTAAATTCCCGTCTTCTACGGCAGTATCCGCGCCCCAGATCCGCAGGAATATCTGTTCCCTTGTCAGTGTCTTTTCGGGATTGCGTAAAAAGTATTCCATCAGCAGGGCAGCCCGGCCGGAGAGCCGCAGTTCCAGCCCGTTGCACTTCAGAATCCGGGTATCCGGTGTAAAAGAAAGGTCGCTAAAAGCAAGGTCCTGATGCTCGGAAAGGATGGCCGGGCGTCGGGAAAGAGCGCGGATTCGCGCCATCAGTTCTTCAATCGCATAAGGTTTGACCAGATAATCATCGGCACCGCAGTCCAGCCCGTCGATCCGGTCGTTTACAGTATCTAACGCAGTAGTCAGGATTACCGGGACCGTGATATGGTTCTGGCGTATGGCGCGCAGGATGGACAGCCCGTCAATCTCAGGCAGCATCCTGTCCAGCAGGATCAGTTCGTACGAGCCGTTCAGGGCATGGTATAAAGCATCACTTCCCTTATGGCAGCAGTCAGAAGAATGGTTTCTGGCTTTTAGCTGAAGCTTAAGGGCATCGCAGAGTTCTCTGTCGTCTTCTATGATCAAAATGTGCATAATTAGTCCCCCTCGTCCTGTAATAAAAACATTATAGCAGATAAATCTCAAAAAAATCTTAAAAAAAAGAATCTGGCTTTCAAGATTTTTTGAGATAGTTTCTGTATGATAGATAATAAAGAATGTAAGGAGGGGTGTTATGAAAAATATGTGGAAATATACAATTGTATTTTTGTTGATTTTATCATTGGCAGCCGGGGGGCTTACAGGCTGTAAGGGCGATGGTAAAAAGAAATCCTCCGGAAAAGGGCGGTATGTTGAAAAGGACATAGAATTCCCAGTGAAGGAGGGACAGGAGCAGTTCATGAGTTTTTTACAGTCAAAGGATGGCAATCCGCTGTTGTTTGCAAGCAACTACCTGAGGGCGGAAATCGCCCGGTACGAATATGTGGATGGAAAATGGGAAGAGACTGACCTTGACTGGTTCAGCAGACTGCACGATGAAGGAATGCCGACGATTGGCAAGGTGCGGGATGTACAGGAGTCTGATGATGGCACACAGGTGGTAATCATGCAGGGCACTGCGGGGACCCCGGACATTATATGCCGCGGGAAAGTAGGAAGTGCGGGAGAGATTCTCGATATCCCTTATGTGACAGAGAAATCGGGAAACCAGTACATGGCGATTACCAATATGGTGATAGACAAAGAAGGAAACTACTGGATGAATGATCTGAATAATTTGAAAGCCGTGGTCATCTCACCGGATACACTGGAAACTATTATGGAGGTGGATTCTGCTTATTACGGCGATGTATTTTCCGGTTATGGCAGGCTTGCAAAAGGAAAGGACGGAAGCATAGCAGTCCAGGCAGAGGATGGCATCTGCAATATATATGATGCCAAAAGCCTTGAAACAAAAGGTAAATTAACATTCGAAAAGGGTGAATGGCCTGCATTATGCAGTGATGGCAGCAATTGGTATGCTGTCTCCGAAAAAGGAATCAGCCGCTGCCAGATTGGCAGTGACATGACGGAAATTATGATGGACGGCGGCATGGGAATGATGGGACAGCCCAAATACAGGGCCGGTTCCGTAATCATGGGTAGTGATGATGATTTCTATGTGCTTTACGGGCAGAATAAGGACTATGATTATAGCCTGAAGCATTATGTTTATGATCCGGATATCTCAGCAGTACCGGAAAAGACACTGACTGTGTTTGGCTTGTCGGACAATGATACGGTTCGTCAGGGGATTCAGGAATTCCAGAGGAAGAACCCGGATGTCAGGGTAGATTTCCATACATCAGGCAAAGAGGACAGCGAAGTAACTTCAGATGATATCCGGACACTGAATACGGAATTGCTCAGTGGAAACGGCGCGGATGTGCTGCTTATGGATGGCCTGCCCCTGGATGCCTATATAGAAAAAGGGACACTGGCGGACCTGACAGACTTCACGAAGGAATTGACAGCCGAAGATTCCTATCTGGATAACATTTTAGAAAATACGGCGCAGAAGGATGGCAGGATTTATGCCCTGCCAATAAAATTCAGGATTCCAATTATGTATGGAAGCCCGGAAGTCCGGGAGGCATTAGAGTCAATTGATTCTTTGGAACGTTATCTGGACAAAAAGCCCGATGCTACTGTTTTTAGCTTTCCTGACCATTGGTACATCAGAGATCTTCTCTTTCAGCTATATCACGAAGAGATTGTGAAAACAAACGGCAAAGTCGATCAGAAGAAGTTAAGGACGCTCCTTGAACTGGAAGAAAAGATCTGTGAAAATGCAGGGACAAAAGAATTCGAAGAACGAAACGGTATTACAGAGAAGTACAAGGATTCCGCGGGGGTATTCACCAGCTGGGCAGAATTTGGGATTATAAAGCATCCGGATACAGCAGAAACCGCAGAGATTTCCAGTGTGCCCGGCATGACCTTCCCTTATGGAATTATGCGTGAGCTAAGCCTGTCCCCGGTATCTATCCAGAATCTGTATCATCCGGTCGGTATCGTGGGAGTGAACCAGAACAGCACCCAGAAGGATTTGGCAGAGGAATTCCTAAAATTCCTGCTGTCCGAAGAGGTACAGTCGGTGCAGCAGAAAGAGGGACTTCCGGTTCTGGCAGATTCAATGGACGGCCTGAAGGAAGAACTTGATAGTACATATATGAATTCACTTAGCAGTGGATGGAGATTTGAAACAGAAGATGGAGAAATGGAGTTTATTGCATTTGGATATGCAGTGACGGAGGAAGAACTTCGGGGCCTGCTTGACATGAGCCGGACACTGACCAAACCTCTGATACAGGACCGTGCCGTATGGGGCATTTATCAGGAGAACGCGGAAAAATATCTGGAGGGCAGTATCGATGTGGATGAAGCAGTTGAGACCATTGCGCAGAAGGCGGATACCTATCTCGCAGAGTAAGAAGACAGAATACCGGACGGCATACCTGTTCCTGCTCCCAAGTCTTTTGGGAGTGGGAGGGTTCGTCTTCCTTCCCTTTCTGGATGTCTTCCGGCGCTCCTTTTTACAGGCATCCGGACACGTGTTTGTAGGGTTTGGGAATTACCGGACTGTGCTTCAAAACGAAGCTTTCCAAAGGGCGGCAGGCAATACAGCGAAGTTTATTCTGGTCTGTATCCCGCTGCTTCTTACATTGTCCCTTAGTATTGCGGTATTCGTCCAACAGAGCAAAACATACCAGAAACTTATGAAGACAGGGTTCCTGCTTCCGATGGCACTGCCGGTGGCATCTGTGGCAGTCTGCTTTAAAATGATATTCGACCGGCATGGCTGGCTGAACCTGTTCCTTAGGCAGTTTGGAGGGAAAGGGGCGGACTGGCTCTCTTCGGACAGTGCTTTCTGGGTGCTGATTGCCTGTTACGTGTGGAAGAATCTTGGATATGACATGGTGCTGTGGCTGGCAGGGTTAAGTGCAATACCGAAGGAGCAGTATGATGCGGCTAAGGTACAGGGGGCAGGGCGGTGGGCTCTTTTTCGCTATATCACCCTGCCCCAGCTGGCAGAGACGATATTCGTAACGGGACTTCTCTCCTTTATCAATGCGTTCCGTGTCTTTCGTGAAGCATACCTGCTCTCAGGGGATTATCCGGACAAAAGCATCTATATGCTGCAGCATTTGTTTAACAACTGGTTTACCAGTCTGGATATCCAGAAAATGACAGCCGCAGCGGTGATGCTGGTGCTGTTGATAGGAGGGATCTTAAGCGGTGAGGAATTTTGGAAGAACTGCCGGGAGAAAAAGGAAGAGCAAAGGAAATAGCGGGGGCGTAAGAAGGAAGAAGAGGCAGTTATTTGATGGTGTGACAGGTCTGTTCCTGTTTTTAGTACTGGTTATCATGGTATCGCCGCTGCTCCTGATCGTATCCTATTCGTTTATGGGAAGCGGAGAGCTCAAGGAAGTGTGCGGTGCAGTTCTGTCAGGGATGAAAGGGATGGCGGGATTCAGGTTCTTTCCTGCATATCCCACGCTTCGTGCATACGTGCAGATCCTTCTGGATTCACCGGAGTTTTTTACATCTTTCTGGAATTCCTGCATACAGACGGGGGGAATCCTGCTGGGGCAGTTTCTTGTGGCAGTCCCGGCCGCATGGGCATTTGCCAATTTCAGGTTCCCGGGAAAGAATGTGTTGTGGTTTCTTTATATGCTTCTGATGATCCTGCCGTTTCAGGTGACGATGGTTTCCGGATATCTGGTTTTAAACAAAATACATCTGATGGATACGTTTGCAGCAATCATCCTGCCGGGAATGTTTTCCACACTTCCGGTCTTCATTTTAAGGAAAACCTTTGCAGCAGTTCCGAGAGAGATCATTGAAACGGCGAAGGTGGACGGGGCGGACGAGTTCAGGATTTTCCTGTCCATAGGACTGCCATTGGGAAAGGCGGGGATCTTTGCAATCCTCATCTTAGGATTTCTGGAGAGCTGGAACGCGATTGAGCAGCCCATGACGTATTTAAAGACAGCGGCGTATTGGCCAATGTCACTGTATCTGCCGCAGATTATGGAGAAAAATGCTTCTCTTGCGTTTGTAGCTTCTATGATTATGCTGGTGCCGGCACTTCTTTTGTTTTTCTTTGGACAGGATTATCTGGAACAGGGGATTGCTGCATCAGGGCTAAAGGGGTAGACAGAATATGGATAAAAAGAAAAAACTTGCGGTTCGCATTCTGGCCGGATTTTTTATCACAATGGCGGTATGTACTATTATTGCAAGGGCGGCGGCATCTTTGATGGTTGCACAGGTGAACGTGGACAAAGTAAGAAGGGGACGGCTCACCTATTCCTATACGGGGAGCGGGAAGATTGTGCCTGAGAAAGAAGAGCAGATTTTCCTCTGGCCGGGCCAGCAGGTAGAAAAAGCTGCAAAGGAAGGGAGTACTGTGAAGAGGGGCGAATGCCTTGTACAGTTTCGCGGGGAATATCTCTTAAAGACTATTGAGCAGAAACAAAGTGAGGTCGAGCAGCTTAAGCTTAGGCGCGAACAGCAGCTTATTTCCACGAGGGAGACACAGAGGGTACCGGCTTCTGCAAGTGCAGCGCTTGCCCTTAAGTCTGCCGAAGACCGTCTCGCACAGGCATGGCAGAAGGAAGCAGACGCCCAGTATGCCTATGATTCGGAGGAATTCGAAGAATTGAAACAGCAGCTATATCAGGAAGTGCAAAGTGCTCAGGCGGAAGCAGCGTCTTTGGAACAGGCGGTGACAGATGCCCGGAATGCTTATGATTTAGCCTGCCAGCAGGATGCGGCACAGGAAGAAAACGATGCAAATGCCAGGGAGGTTGCTGAATTGGGGATAAAAGATCTGGACATCCAGATCAGACAGGCAGAGGAAGAACTGAAAAAGCTACAGGAATATCAGGCTGCCGACGGTAAAATCTATGCAGAAAAAACTTGTGTGATACTGAAATCAGGCGTGCAGGAAGGGAGTATTTCCACAGGGACAGAGATGCTGACGGTTGGAAACAGCGGATGGCGCCTTCAGGGGACTGCCGGTTCAGAGGAGAAAGAGGTACTGGCAGCAGGACTTCAGGTGGAAATTGAAACTTCTTCATCAGAGAAATATAAAGTAGAGATTGAGTCAGTTGCGCAGGGCAGAGACGGGGAGAACACGGGAATCCTTTCCGGCCAAACTGGCAATGCAGACGCCGGAGGCGATCCGGCCGCAGAGGTTACTTTTTGGTCTGCTTCCCTTCCGGACGGTATGGTAGCGGCATACAATGAAACTTTTATCTGGAAGACAGAGATAGAAACCGAGGAAGAGTTTGACCAGATCATTCCCCAGTCAGCGCTCCGGGAGGGTGCATCTGGCTACTACTGTCTGGTCCTTTCAGAAGAAACCGGCATGCTTGGGACTGTTCAGGCAGCAAAAAAGGTGAATGTAAACGTGATAAAAAAAGACGGTGAGAAGGCGGCAGTTGAAGGCGGTCTTAAAAGAGACAGCCAAATCATAGTATCTTCTGACAAATATGTAGAGGAGGGTGATCAGGTACGGATAAAGGAAAACGAAAACTAATATGTTATCTGATATTGGCAGCACTTCTACTGTTGGTGGATCTTTGGCTGTTCAGCCGCATGTCTGTACAGGAGGAGTTTTCTGAACACCTGAGTATGCGCTTCCGGGAGGGAACTATTTCGGAAGGGGCATTCGATGCCTTTATGGAAAGCCGCAGTAAAGAAGAGTTTTCTTTGGCGGCCGTGTGGAAATCAGACGGTGAGGCAGCGGCAGCAGCAAAGAACACAGGAAGAAGAGAGCAGTTAAAGTGCTATCGTATCAAAGGACAGCCGGAGGCAGTGTTTGGGGTGACGCTGTGCCTTGGCCGGTATTTCTTTCAGGATGAGGAGGATGCCTGCCTGCTGGACCAGAAAGCGGCACAGTGTTTATTTGGGACAGAAGATGCTGTGGGAAATATTGTGGAACTGGACGGGAAAAAATATCAGGTTGCAGGAATCCTGTCAGGCGGCAGGATGGTCTGCGCCATCCCGGCAGATAAAGGGGCTGCCTTTGACGGGATCGCGGTCTGCAGAGCATCGTCAAAGCAGTCTGTTAAGAACAGCATCAAAACATTGGAAATGTATTTTGGAAACGCGGATGAAGTGATTGACGGACAGTTCTACTTCTCATCCGCGTATATTCTGTTTGCCCTGAATCTGGCGGTGACATGGTTCATGATATGCTTTTTAATCGGTTTTTCTGCCAGCCGGCCAGTTAAAATATTGTTTCTGGTAACCGGAGGGGTATTTGCTGTCCTGATTCTGATCATGGGAATACGTTTTTCAGGATTAGGGAGAGAGTATCTCCCTACTTACTGGTCAGATTTTGAATTTTACGAAAACTTATGGAGGGAGAAGGCGGATGCGGTAAAGCAGCTTTCGAGGCATCAGGAATTCTGGCAGGAACAGCTGATATGGACACGGTGGCTGCAGGCAGTCATAGGGAATCTTGTTCTTATAGGCGTGCAGATACTGACTGTGTATGTTACAATAGACATAACACGAAGCATGCAGCTTCATACCAGAAAAGGAATGCACAGGAAGAGGAGGAATGAGGATGGATCCAAGGCTTGAACCTTTATTTACGCCGTGGCGTATCGGAAACTGTGAGATTAAGAACCGCATTGTTTTAACTTCTATGGGAGGGACGAATCTCTTAGGGTGGATGGAGAAGAACCATTTTGACAAAGACGGGGCCCGCTTTATCATGGAGGTGGCAAAGAATAACGCCGGACTGGTGCTGCCGGGGTGCCAGCCGGTCTACAACCCGATGTTCGGGCAGTGGCTTTATAAGAACAAAAAGATGTATGAGGATTTAAAAGCATGGCTCCCAGAATTCCATAAGACGGGGGCAAAGCTGTTTATCCAGCTGACGGCGGGCTTCGGACGCTCTTTTACGATCAGCGGACTGATGGAGACTCTTTACACAAATAAGTTTTTAAGAGTAGTCTCCAAACCGTTTATGGATCTGGATAAGATTACGGCGACAGCCAGCCCTTCACCGAACCGGTGGTCTGATAAGGTGCCGTCAAGAGAGCTGACTGTGGAGGAAATCCATGAATATGTAGAAGCTTTTGCGAAATGTGCAAGGCTGCTTCAGGATGCCGGCGTGGACGGCATCGAGATCCATGCTGTACATGAGGGCTATCTGTTGGACCAGTTTACCCTCAAATATGTGAACCACCGCACGGACGAGTATGGCGGCTCTTTCGAAAACCGTTACCGTTTTCCGGTGGAGATCGTGCAGGCCATTAAGAAAGAATGCGGGAAAGATTTCCCGGTATCTTTAAGATACAGTGTCCGTTCCATGACAAAGGGATTCCGGGAGGGGGCCCTGCCGGGCGAGGATTTCGTAGAAGCGGGAAGAGATATGGAAGAGTCCGAAAAGGCTGTGAAATATCTTCAGGATGCTGGCTATGATATGCTGAACTGTGATAATGGTACATATGATGCATGGTATTGGGCACATCCGCCGATCTATATGCCTGAGAACTGTAATCTGGAGGATGTGGAGCACATCAGGCAGTTCGTGGATATCCCCGTTGTATGTGCGGGCCGGATGGAACCATACACTGCGGCCGAATCCATTTCCGCAGGGAAAATCGACGGTGCAGGGTTTGCACGGCAGTTTCTGGCGGACCAGGAGTGGGTTACAAAGATGAAGGAAGGCAGGGAAGAGGACATCCGACCCTGTATTTTATGCCATAACGGGTGCTTTAACATGTGCCATTACAAGGGCGTTGCAAATGACCAGGAACTTTCCGACAGCCTGCATTTGTCAAGATGCGCGGTTAATGCAGAGACGATGCAGTGGGATAAACACTATATTCATAAGGCATCAAAGCCCCAGACAGTATCCATTATCGGCGGCGGTATCGGAGGCATGGAAGCGGCAAGGGTATTAAAACTCAGGGGGCATGACCCGGTTATTTATGAAAAAGACAGTGTCCTTGGGGGAACTTTTATTCCGGCAAGTGCGGAATCCTATAAAGAGAAGCTTAGAAGCCTGCTTGCATGGTACAGACGCCAGATGGAGGTACTGGGTGTAAAAGTGAATCTGAACCACAAAGTCACAGATACGGAAACGTTTAAGGACGGCCCTGTTATTATTGCCACGGGTTCTGTTCCGAGGCTTCTGAAAAATGTGCCCGGTTATGAGCGTATGATCGAGGCATGTGACTTCTTAAACGGAGCAGAAGCAGGTGACACGGTGGCTGTGATCGGCGGGGGGCTGACCGGAAGCGAGATCGCATATGAACTGGCATTGATGGGAAAGAATCCGGTCATTGTGGAGATGAAGGATGACCTGATCTCCCAGACAGGTGTCTGTCTTGCCAACAGTTCTTATCTGCGCGAATGGTTTGCACTCCACAAGGTCCCGGTTTATCTGGAGACGACATTGAAAGAGGTAAAGGAAGGTTCTGTAATCTGCCGGACCAAGGATGGAAAAGACATAGAGATCGCATGTGATTCGGTCATTAGCTCTGCGGGATATATACCAGATCCGTTGGATAAGAAAGGGGCATATCTGGTAGGTGACTGTAAGAATGTAGGCAATCTCAGGTCAGTGATCTGGGGCGCGTACGAGACGGCAATGAAAATATGATGGGAGGCCGGATACGATGATAAAGTATAAAATGAAACTGTCGAAGGAGCAGGAAGCAATCTTAAACGGCAGCAAAGGCGAGGTTATGGCAAAGGTTATGGAGACCATGATCCGTTACGGGGAATTGTTCGGGGCAGACAGGATGGTCCCGATTACCAGTGAATA
Source organism: Faecalicatena orotica (assembly GCF_003149245.1). Classification (GTDB taxonomy): domain Bacteria; phylum Bacillota; class Clostridia; order Lachnospirales; family Lachnospiraceae; genus Faecalicatena_A; species Faecalicatena_A orotica. Next base: position 178,246 of record NZ_QGDL01000007.1, read on the forward strand.
CAACCATCTGGTTACCTCCTTCGGACTGAAGGCGCTGGGTCCTGTATATGACCTGATGGAGAAACTGATTGATGCAGGGTGTGTGTCCTCACAGAAATTCACCGCAGACCCGAGGCCGTTAGACAGGAATGTACCAAGCTCTTTCATACAGAATATTGTTTTCAACCACTTTATGTACAGTAAACAGGATTTCTATGAGGACCAATTAGGGAAGCTGGGGCTGCTTGAAAGGGACGCCTTTACGTGTACCTGCTATATGGACGAGGTAGGAAATGCACCGAAGCCGGGAGACATTCTATCCTGGTCAGAGTCCTCGGCAGTCGTATATGCGAATTCCGTACTGGGAGCCAGATGCAACCGTAATTCGGGTATTATCGACCTGATGGGATCCGTGGTGGGGTATGTGCCCTATTTCGGACTGCTGACGGATGAAGGCCGCAGGGCGGACTGGATCATTGAAATTAAGACGACAGAGAAACCAGAAGCACAGCTGTTAGGCTCGGCAGTCGGTATGAAGGTCATGGAGGATGTCCCTTATATTGTCGGACTGGACAAATGGCTCGGGGAACTGGACGAAGATGCAAGGACATACCTGAAGGATTTTGGGGCGGCCACGGCTTCCAACGGCGCAGTGGGGCTGTACCATGTGGAGGGAATCACCCCGGAGGCAGTGCAGCAAAAGAAGGCACTGCTGAAAGAGAATCCGAATGTATATGTCATCGACGATGCGGAACTGAAAAGGGTCTATGACAGCTATCCGGTCATCTGGAAAAACAAAGAGGCAAAGCCAAAGCTGTGCTTCATGGGGTGTCCGCACATGAGTCTGAACCAGCTTGTTAACTGGACCGAAAAGGTGGAGCGGGGCTTAAAAGAAGCCGGCAATGAAAAAGTCGTGATCCCTACCGTATTTACGGCTGCCCCGGCGGTACTGAAAAAGTTTGAAGAGACGCCTTATGCGGCGCGGCTGAAAAAGACGGGGGTAATCTTATCTTACATCTGCCCCCTTATGTATATGAATAATCCTTTGAGTACGAGTATGCCTGTCATAACTTCCAGCAATAAGCTCCGTACCTATACGAGTGCGAGATACTATACGGATGAGGAAATTCTGGAACAGATCACCAGGTGAACAAGGAGGTAAGATATGATGAAGAGTTTTCAGGGAAGGGTTGTGACCCCGGGGAATATGACTGCACAGGCGCTTGTGAGCCATGAAGGACTCAATACACTGGCGTCTTTCCAAAAAGCACTGCAGTTTGGCGATAAGAAGGCAACCTGTGGGGACCAGAACAACACAGACTTATACGGGAAACAGATGGCGGGCAGGGCACTCTGCCTGCCGAGAACCATCGGTTCCACTACAGGAGGGCTTGTTCTTTACTGTGCCTGTTCCATGAAACGGCAGCCGGCGTGTATGCTGTTTTCCGAACCGATCGACTCACTGGCCGGGGCCGGGGCAATCCTGGCGGACGTGTGGCTGAATGATGTAACGATGCCGGTGGTGGATTCACTGGGAGAAGCATTTTTAGAGTATGTGAAGGATGACATGACTATTACGGTGAAAGAAGACGGCGTAGTGGAAGTGGGCTGATAAGAGACTTCGAACAAGATATGCCAGCAGATATACAAGATGTGCCAGAATGAAAACACCTTCATTTTTTTGTGATATTCTTTCCGTGAATTATAAGACAGGGAGGAAAAAGAGATGAAGGGAAAAAAACCAATCTCAAAAGTAACGGCAGCAGTCAGTTACATTGTATGTGCGGCTGTCATTATCGGGCTGGTTATCGGCAATTCATATGCATTGAAATATCAGAACCTGATATCTGTATATTTTAATCAGCCGACACAGAAGGTAGTATCGTCGGAGAGTGAGGAGACAGAACACTTTGTCAGTGATTTTGACAGCAAAGAAGAGCGTAAGGCTCATCTGGAGGAACTGGGAACACAGCTTGAGGCAGAAGGAATCGTGCTTCTTAGGAACCAGGATGGGGCGCTTCCGCTTGGGGACGGTGCGAAGATCAGCCTGTTCGGACAGGACAGCGTGGACCCGGTTTACGGGGGCGGAGGAGCCAGCACGATTGATACATCTGTGGCAGTTAACATTAAGGATGCCTTTACCGACAGGGGGCTGACACTGAATGACACCCTGTGGGATTTCTATGACACGGGTGCCGGAAAGGATTACAGGAAGACACAGCCTGATGTTTACGGAGTCGGGGCATTTACGGTCAATGAGGTCCCGGCAGATGTTTACACAGAGGAAGTGAAGGGAAGCTTTGCAGAGTTTGCCGATGCGGCGGTTGTCATGATCGGACGCACGGGAAGCGAGGTATCCGACCATTCCGCAAAAGCAATGGACACAGGATATCATTACCTCCAGCTGGACGGCAATGAGAGGGATATGCTTCAGATGGCGGCAGACAACTTTGAGAAGGTAATCGTAGTGCTCAATACATCGAATCCTATGGAATTAGGCGTACTGGAAGAATACGATGTCGATGCGGTTCTCTGGGCCGGTGCATTGGGCCAGACAGGTTCCTATGCTGTGGCAGATGTGCTGACAGGCGCGGTAAATCCGTCAGGCGCACTGGTAGACACTTATGCCTATGACACAACGAGCGCTCCGGGCATGGCTAATTTTGGGGATTACACGATTGCGAACAGCAGCGTGGACCGTGGAGACAAGTATCTCGTATATGGAGAGGGGATCTATGTAGGATATCTCTATTACGAGACAAGATACGAGGATGTGGTTCTGGGTAATGAAGATCCCAAGGCCTATGATTATACGGCATCCGTGCAGTATCCGTTTGGATATGGACTTTCATATACTGACTTTGAATGGTCAGATTTCGAGATGGAAGAACAGGAGGATACTTACGAGATTTCCGTAAAAGTGAAAAATACAGGTGATGTGGCAGGAAAGGATATTGTCCAGATTTATATGCAGTCCCCTTACACAGAATATGATAAAGAAAACGGGATAGAGAAGGCTGCGGCAGAACTGGCAGGGTTCGCAAAGACATCCTTACTGGAAGCGGGAGCAGGGGAAACGGTGACTGTCAGCGTTCCGAAAGAACTTATGAAAGCGTATGATGCAAAGGGTGCAGGAACGTATATTGTGGATGCGGGAAGCTACTATTTCGCGGCAGGTACGGATTCTCACAATGCATTAAATAACATTCTCGCTGCAAAGGGAAAGAGCACAGCAGACGGAATGGATAAAGACGGAAATGCTGATTTTGCAGCGGAGGTTACAGTAAAGGAGCTTGATACAGAGACATATGCCAGCTCAGCGGCAACGGGAAATGAGATTACGAATCAGTTTGAGAGCACTGATATCCGTTATTATGATCCGGATTATCAGTATCTTAGCCGCAGCGACTGGGACGGCACATGGCCGGAGACATATAAAGATGGTACATGGGAGGCACCGGACGGACTTTTGGCAGACCTGGAAATTTCCTATACAGAGGATGAGGATGCGACGGAACCTGTAACAGATACAGTTGATGAAGAACTAGGCAGGCTGAACACAGCGGCCTTAATGGATCTGGACCCGGAAGACAGTGCATGGGATACTCTGATCCGTCAGATGAGCGTCAGCGAACTGGACAGCCTCGTCAGGATCGGGGGCTACGCTACGCAGCAGATTGATTCGATACAGCTTCCGGCAACGACAGACAAGGACGGGACAGCGGGGATATCCAGCGCCTTAGTAGGCGGAGAGAGCGGGACGGCATATCCGCCGGAGATTGTGATCGCATCTACCTGGAATGTGGAGCTGGCCGGGGAGTTTGGCCGGTGCATCGGGGAAGACAGCATCAGCCTCGGGGTAACGGTATGGTATGCACCAGCCTGCAATATCCACAGATCCCCATTCAGCGGCCGTAATTTCGAATACTATTCTGAGGACGGCTTCCTGTCGGGAAAGATGGCGGCCAAGACAGTGGAAGGTGCGCAGTCAAAAGGCGTGATCGTTACTGTTAAACATTTTGCATTAAACGATCAGGAGTGCAACAGAACCGGCGGGGCCATGTTTGCGAATGAGCAGTCTGTCAGGGAACTGTACCTACGGCCGTTTGAGATTGCTGTCCGCGATGCAGATGCACTGGGGATGATGGCATCTATGAACCGTCTCGGTGCAAGATGGTCGGGCGGCCATTACGGGCTTATGACCTCTACACTGAGGGAGGAATGGGGATTCAAGGGATTCGTTGTAACGGATCAGGCATCATTTGACGTATTTGCTTATGAAGATTTAAGGGAAGGACTTGAGGCGGGGACTGACCTGTGGCTGAATACGGATGCCGGCCTGTGGAAGCTCTCCGATGCCGAGATGACACCAACGGTTATAGGCAATATGCAGAAAGCGTCCGGACATATCGCATATGCAGTGGCAAACAGCAATGCCATGAATGGCCTTTCGGCAGGAAGCAGGATTGTGTCCGTTATGCCGCTCTGGATGAAGCTGCTTGTGGCACTGGATGTTGCAGCAGGAATTATCGTACTGTGTGTAGTGGTCATCACGACAGGACGACTCTTAAAGAAAAAGCAGTCAAATGCAGAAATTCAGGATCTTTCTAAATAATAAGATATGGAATCTGCGGATAATAGATGATAAATAATTGAGGGCATGTCCGGTGCGCGGCATAACGCGGCCGGATATACCCTCGATTTGACGTACTGGAGGGAAGGGAATGAAACTGGCGGTTGTGGATGATGAAAAGAAAATGACAGAGCTGCTGTCAGACTATATCAGTCGGTTTGCAGAGGAAAAGCAGATGCCGGTCCAGGTGTCCGTATTCCATCATCCGAATGATTTTCTGACAAAGTATACGAAAGATTACGACCTGGTCCTGATGGACATCGAGATGCCGGGGCTAAATGGTATCGAAACTGCCCGGGAACTCAGGAAGATGGACGCAAGGGTCGTTTTAATGTTTATCACTAACATGGCGCAGTATGCAATCAATGGCTACGAGGTAGAAGCAGTAGATTTTATAGTCAAGCCTGTCTCCTATCCGGATTTTGCAATGAAGCTGGCAAAGGCCCTGCGCTATGTGAAACGTAATGAGGAGAAACGTCTTGTATTGAATACGCCGGATTCGGTCGTACATATTTCACTGGGGGATATTTACTATGTCGAGGTCATACGGCATTATCTCGTGTACCATACCGTGTCAGGGAACTATACCGTCCGGGGCGTACTAAAAGAAATGGACGAACTGCTCGCGGAATATCATTTTGTCAGAAGTAACCATTGTTATCTGGTAAATCTGAAGTATGTAGAGTCAATCACGGGGAATCTGGTGAAAGTAGCCGGTGATGAACTGCAGATCAGCAGAAACAAGAAGACGGAATTCATGATGGCATTTACCAGATATGTAGGAGGGATGGATTAATGAGTGCTTTGGATGTTTTTGAAGAACTGCGTTTTATCATAGAATTGCTTGTAGCAGAACAACTATTTACGTTTCATTTCGCAAAGAGGAAGAAGGACCACGGAAGGATTAATCTGGCAGGAAGCCTTCTCCTTATTCTGACTGCAGTCAGCTTTGTACCGATCCAGAAACTGGCGGTGTCCACAGACATCAAGATGTTAATCTATACCCTGCATGTATCATGGTACATATTCCTGCTGTTTCTGAGTCTGGTACTCGTAAGGCTGACTTATGAAATCACGATAAGTGATCTTATGTTCCTGGGAATATCAAGTTATTCGGCACAGCACATTGAATATGTTGTCGTGAATGAGATACTTGCAATGGGGGTCTGGCCCGGGCTGCCGGACCATCTTATACTCTATGCACTGGTATGCATTGTTACCTGCGCGGCATGGTACTGGCTCTTAGCAAAAATTTTTGCATCAAGGTTAAAAGATCTGGAAGGAATTATTTATGAAGACAAACCTTCTACCATTTTCTACTTTGCGCTGATGCTTATCATGCTTATTGTATCTGCATTCATGGGGCAAAACCTGTTTCGTGGGGAGGATTATCCTGCCGGGGTGAATTACCGGGGTGCTCTTACGGATGTATTTAACTGTATTCTGGTACTGGTTGTCCAGTACAGTGTCTACCGGATCAGCGCCCTGAACAAGGAGAAGGAAGTAGTCAGGCAGCTCCTCTATGAACGGCAGAAACAGTATGCGCTTTCAAAGGAGAATATTGATATCATTAACCAGAAATGCCATGATCTGAAGCACCAGCTGCAGGGACTGAAGGACACGAAAGAAGAGGAACGCAGAAAGTATATCGAAGAAGTAGAAGAGTCTATTATGTTTTACGATTCGGTAGTAAAGACGAGTAATGAAGTTGTGAATACAATCCTGTCCGAGAAGAGCCTGTACTGTGAAAAACATAAGATCCGGCTGACGTGCATTGTCGATGCAAAACCTCTGGATTTCATGAATACACTGGATATCTATGCCCTTCTTGGGAATGCTTTAGATAATGCAATCGAATGTGTCAGTAAATATGAGGATACAGATAAAAGAGTTGTCAGCCTCAACATATCTGCGAAGGGTGGCTTTTTGTGCATACAGACAAACAACTACATGGAGGGCGAACTAAAGTTTCAGGACGGGCTGCCGGTTTCTACGAAGGTGAGAAAGCGTGAGAACCACGGGTTCGGGATGAAGAGTATGAGACATCTTACCGATAAATACGGTGGTACGATGTGCGCGGACATTGAAAACGGGATCTTCATGCTCCAGATTGTAATTCCCATGCCGAAAGAGTTCCTGAGACTTCTGAACGAGGCGGGTGCGTGACAGGAGCTTTGCAGCGGAATAGAAGGAAAACTGAAAAAATATGACCGGTTCTTGTAAGTTGAGGTTAGGTTGAGGTTGGGCATGTATCTTTGGTAAGACAAGGAGAGTGAATAACATGCTGCAGATTAAGAGTATTAGCAAAAAATATAAAACGGGAGACCTGATACAGACGGCCCTGAATGAAGTCAGCCTGAATCTTAGAGATAATGAGTTCGTTGCAATCTTAGGCCCCAGTGGTTCGGGAAAGACAACACTTCTAAATATTATTGGGGGGCTTGACCGTTATGACAGCGGAGACCTGATTATCAACGGCATTTCTACGAAAAAATATCAGGACCGAGACTGGGATTCCTACAGAAACCATACCATCGGTTTTGTATTTCAGAGTTATAACCTGATTCCCCACCAGACGATACTGGCGAATGTGGAACTGGCACTGACCATTTCCGGAATCAGCAAGGCCGAACGTAAGAAACGGGCTCGCGAGGCGCTGGAAGAGGTAGGGCTCGGGGAGCAGCTGCACAAAAAGCCGACCCAGATGTCCGGCGGGCAGATGCAGAGGGTTGCCATTGCCAGGGCGCTCGTAAACAATCCGGATATCGTGCTGGCCGATGAGCCAACCGGGGCACTTGACAGTGAGACCAGCCTTCAGGTCATGGAGCTTTTAAAAGAGGTGGCAAAAGACCGCCTTGTAGTAATGGTTACACATAACCCGGAGCTGGCAGACCAGTATGCAAACCGGATTGTAAAATTAAAGGACGGCACGATCCGCTCGGACTCCAATCCGTATGAGCTGGATGAAGATAGCATGGAGGAGCCGGAACACCGGAACATGGGGAAATCCTCCATGTCATTTCTGACGGCACTTTCGCTGAGTTTTAACAACCTGCGGACAAAAAAGGCCCGGACACTGCTGACCGCTTTTGCGGGTTCCATTGGTATCATCGGAATTGCACTGATACTGTCGCTCTCCACGGGGGCAAACGACTACATCCAGTCCGTGGAGGAGGAGACCCTTTCCGAATATCCCCTCCAGATTCAAAGCACTGGTTTCGACATTTCAGCTTTGATGGTCGGAAATTCAGGGGGAGGCGGGAAAAAAGAAGATGGTGATATCCATGTGGTGCAGATGGTGACGGATATGTTTTCCACGATGAATTCCAATGACCTGGAATCTCTGAAGAATTATCTGGACAGCGGTGAAAGCGGGATAGAGCCATATACAAAAGCCATCGAATACTCTTATAATGGTGTCCCCCAGATTTACCGTGAGGATGGAGATAAGATCCGTCAGGTCAATCCGGATAAATCCTTCGATTCTCTTGGATTTGGCTCAGCCTCCGGTTCCAATAGTATGATGTCCTCTATGATGAGCACGGATATGTTCTATGAAATGCCGGAAAATGCCTCTCTGTATAAAGACCAGTACGATGTAAAGGCCGGGCACTGGCCGGAAAATTACAAGGAATGTGTTGTCGTTCTAAACAGCAGCGGTAGCATCAGTGACTTAATGCTCTACACATTGGGGCTGAGAGATGTCATGGAACTGGATGAAATGATTCAGCAGTTTATTGATGAGGAGACAATCAATACACCCGATAATATGGGCTCCTATACTTATGAAGATATTCTGGGGACTACCTACAAGCTGGTAAACAGTTCAGATTATTATGAATATGACAGTGAGCATAAAGTGTGGACGGATAAGACCGATAACAAGGATTATATGCGCACACTGGTGAAAAACGGGGAAGAGCTTAAAGTGGTTGGTATTGTGCAGCTTTCAGAGGGGGCAAACGGTTCCGCACTTAAGCCGGGGATCGGATACACGGTTTCCCTGACACAGCATACTGCAAAGCAGGCGAAGAACAGCAGGATCGTACAGCAGCAGATGGCAGAAACGGATGTAAATGTGTTTACCAACGAGCCGTTCGGTGATACGGACAGTAACAAGAACTCCCTGAATATGGATTCTCTTTTTTCAATAGATACGAATGCCATACAGAATGCCTTTAAGTTTAATGAAGACGCCCTGTCCGGCGGATTCTCTGATTCGATGGACCTGTCCGGGGCTTTCCAGATGGATGGAAATTCACTGGATTTGTCCGGAATGATGAATTTCGGGGATATGAAACTGGACCTTCCGGAAATGGAAGGCCTCAGCATGGAAAGTCTGCTGAACGGACTGAATCTGACTGTTTCCAGAGACAATCTGGAACAAATGGTGGGCGGGCTTTTGAAAGGTTACCAGAACTATACTGCAGGGAATCCACAGGCAGACTACACGAAACTGAACGATGCAGTTTATACTTATCTGGTATCCGAGGAAGCGAAGGCGGTCTTAACAGAAAATATAAAAGACATGATACAGGAAAACGGCGGGGGTGTTACCGTTTCTACAGAGCAGCTTCAGGCAATGTTTTCTGAAATCATGGCCGGTTATCAGGCATATGCAGCCAGGCAGGGGTATACGGACCCCGACCTGTTTGATGAGTACCTGATCGAGTATCTGCAGACAGCAGAAGCACAGGAAATCCTTACCCGGTGGGGAAATGAAATTTTCCAGAGCAATATCGATGTGACGGTCACATCTGAACAGCTGCAGAAGCTGGCTTTGGAGCTGGCGGCAGGCTATCAGCAGTATGCGGCTGCCAACAGCCTGCCGGACCCGTCCTTAATGGGACAATACTTTATGGAATATCTGAACACAGCAGAGGGCAGACAGCAGCTTTCGGACGGAATATACAGTATGGTTGATATGAACAGTTTGGAGACACAGATATCCACGGTTATTCAGGAATATATGACAAAAACAATGGGAAGCTTTACAGAGGCAATGTCACAGACACTTCAGACGCAGATGACATCCCTGATGGAGCAGATTGTAAACCAGATCAGTGGCAGCATCGAAGGCGCCATGCAGTCAGTCATGGGCCAGATCGGTAGCCAGCTTCAGAGTGCAATGGGCGATGCCATGCAGATTGACGAGGAAGCGTTTGCAAAGGCTTTTCAGATGAATATGGATCAGGATGAAATGTCAGAACTTCTGATGTCCTTCATGACCACGGAAGGAGCCACTTATAAAGGAAATTTGGAAAAACTGGGATACGTGGATTTCGACCAGCCGACCGGGATCAATATCTATCCGCTGGATTTTGCGAGCAAGGAACAAGTAGTCCAGATTCTGGATGATTATAACAGCCGCATGGAGGAAGAAGGAAAAGATGAGCAGGTTATTTCCTACACAGATATAGTAGGGACAATGATGTCTTCTGTAACGAACATTATCGACATCATCAGCTATGTGCTGATCGCTTTTGTAGCGATTTCTCTCGTAGTTTCGTCTATCATGATCGGAGTCATTACATATATCAGTGTATTGGAGCGGAAAAAGGAAATCGGAATCCTGCGTGCGATCGGGGCATCGAAGGGGAATGTATCCCAGATTTTTAATGCGGAAACCTTCATCATCGGCCTCTGTGCGGGAGGGATCGGAATCATTCTGACACTTCTGATCCTGATACCGGGGAATGCACTAATCCACCATCTGGCAGGGAATTCATCCATCAGCGCAGTTCTGCCCGTACAGTATGCAGTCATACTGATCCTGCTCAGCGTGCTGCTGACGATACTGGGAGGCCTGATCCCATCCAGCAAGGCTGCGAAGAATGACCCGGTGACGGCACTTCGGGTTGAGTAATTGAGTATTGACAAGAAGAGGTATGTAGGTTATGATAGTCATATCAAAATAATTTGATGTAAAGGACAGTGGAAATGACAGATTTTTCGAAAGATGTTAAAATTTTCAAAGCACTCTGTGATGAAAAGAGACTGGCTATTTTAGAACATTTAAAAGGCGGGGAAAAGTGTGCGTGTGTCCTAATTGAGTGTATGGACATGGGGCAGTCGGCTTTATCTTATCATATGAAAATACTTTGTGAATCCGGTATTGTAACAGGCAGACAGGAAGGGAAATGGACACACTACAGCCTGAATCAAAAGGGAAGTGAGTACGCTGCAAAGCGCCTTTTAGAATTGACAACGCCGGATATACAGGCATAGTTAGAACATTGTGTACCCTTGGGGGTGTATAAAAGTCATCGTGCGATGGCTTTTATATATCCTCAATACATCAAAAAAAATTGATGTGTTGATGCCAGGGTCAAAAGGTCATACAATGCATGCTCGCATGCAATTGGATGACTTTGGGACCCGTAAAACATGAGAAAGTAGCCCGATTAGGGCGGATTTCGAATGTTTTTAGGATTTTGGGAGCACGAAGTGCGGAGAAATCCGTAGCATCAGGGGTCAAAATACCTTTTGACCCCAACATTATATGATAAAAAGAATGGAGGGGTTTTTTTGACAATTTTAAGTGATATATGGTTATTTTTTCAGGACCAGATATTAGGTATGAAATGGCTGAACAGTTTAATAGGCGGCCTTCTGTCAGCTTCGGGGCTGGACATCGAAAGCCGCATAGGGGGGAGCATTCAGTTTTTTATTTATGATGTGATTAAGATCACTATTTTGTTATGTCTGTTAATTTTTTTCATCTCGTTTATACAAAGCTATTTCCCGCCTGAAAGAAGTAAGAAAATATTAGAACGGTTTCACGGGACAGGGGCAAATATTATATCGGCTTTACTGGGAACGGTTACTCCTTTTTGTTCATGTTCTTCGATCCCTTTATTTATCGGGTTTACAAATGCCGGACTTTCTTTAGGCGTTACCTTTTCATTCCTGATATCTTCCCCTATGGTAGACCTGGGAAGCCTTGTCCTGCTTATGAGTATCTTCGGCGCAAAAGTTGCCTTTGCCTATGTACTGATTGGGTTAGTGATTGCGGTTACCGGTGGGACAATTATTGAAAAAATGCACATGGAAAAGTATGTGGAAGAATTTATAAGGAGCGCAGGCAGTGTGGATATTAATACTCCTGCACTCACAAAAAGGGACAGAATACAGTTTGCGAAAGAACAGGTTACAGAAACATTTAAAAAAGTATTCCCCTATATTTTAGCAGGTGTCGGAATCGGGGCGGTCATTCATAACTGGATACCGGAAAGCTGGGTGGAAACAGTCTTAGGAAGCAATAACCCGTTTGGCGTCATATTAGCTGCATTAGTCGGTATCCCGATGTATGCGGACATTTTTGGCACCATACCGGTTGCTGAGGCGCTGCTTGCGAAGGGCGCGCAGTTAGGCACAATTCTGGCTTTTATGATGGCAGTTACGACTTTAAGCCTGCCGTCTATGATTATGTTAAAGAAAGCAGTAAAGCCTAAGCTGTTAGCATTGTTTATTGCTATCTGCACGGTCGGGATTATCATTGTCGGATATTTGTTTAATATATTTCATGCATATTTAATTTAATTAAAAAAGGGGATCACAGAATAGCTGTGATCTCCATTTTTAACTCTTAATAGGTGGTGTTGATATTATGTTTTCTTACTTTGACAAAAAGCTTGAAGTAAATAAGCTTGATTTATAAAAATAAAATCCGGTATTACTACTCCTGCTGTATTTCTTCCGGGAGCGTTACTGTAAAAATAGTGCCGGCCCCGGCCCTGCTGGAAACTTTGATCGTTCCGTTATGCAGGTCGACGATCCGTTTTGCCAGAGTCAGCCCTAAGCCATTGCCGCCCCCGGTACGTGCGGCGTCTGCCTGATAGAACTTTTCGTATACTCTTTTTATTGTATCTTCATCCATACCGACCCCGTTATCTGCAATGGAAACTATAATGTTTTTCTGCTTTTTTCTTAGAAGAATCTGTATCTGTCCCTGTTGAGATACGAATTTAATCGCATTACCCAGTATATTCTGCCATACCTGCATGAGCAGTTCTTTGTTGCCGCTGTAATCCACCGAATACAGGTCGATATCCAGATCCAGTTCTTTTTGCGTCCATTGTGTTTCAAAGAGTAAGATGACTTCCCGAAGCTGTTCGTCCAGAGAATAGCTTTCTTTTTTAACCTCAATTTCCTGATTCTCAAGCCGCGCCAGCAGGAGGATATTGCCTGTCAGTGAGGAAAGCTGCCTTGTATTGAAGAGGATTCGTTCCGTGTATTCCGCCCGTTTTTCCTCGGACAGGGATTTCTTCTGCAGGAGTGTCACATATCCCTCAATGGCAGCCAGTGGTGTTTTAAATTCATGGGAAACATTTTCTATAAAATCTTTCCGGAAGATTTCTGTATTTGCCAGTTCTTTTACCATAACATTAAAATTATGGGCCATAGAGCTTAATTCAGTGACAGGGGTGTCTTCATCTACCCGGACGTTAAAATTTCCCTTTACCACTTCCTTCGTTGCCTCATTAATGGAGAAAATTGCCCTTAAAGGCCGTTTCCCGGCAAACTGTGAAAAAATGGTTCCCAGAATTACGCTGACCACACCAGATATGAGAAGGATCAGACCGGTCATGGGATCCTGGATGATTCCCAGATTGAGTAAGGTAATAGCTAAGAATCCCATCAATGTCATAGTAATAGTGAGTATGATAAATACTAAAAAAGAAAACATGACGGTGGCTTTAAATGTATGTTTATTCATGTTACTTTTTCACCGCCTTATAACCGAGTCCACGGACCGTCACGATATCAAAATCGGGATTGCTCTTGAATTTTTCCCTAAGACGGCTGATATGGACATCTAAAGTATGAGTATCTGTTTCAGAGTCAGGACCCCAGATTTCCTCCATAATCTGTCTGCGTGTGAAAATCCGGTTGGGCGAAGCGGCCAGTTTAAAGAGCAGGAGAAATTCCTTCTGGGGCAGCTCAGTTACCGAGGAACCACACCGGACGGTCAATGTATCGCAGTCAAATACAGTCGAGCCGAGCTGGGTCTTACGCTGGCTGACAATCTGTGAACGGCGCAGAAGTGCCTCTACTCTCCAGACCATCTCATTTACATCAATCGGCTTGACCATATAGTCATCAGTGCCAGACCGGAACCCCTCCTGTTTATCTGCCGGATCTTCTTTCGCGGTTATAATGAGGATCGGCATCGTATACCTTGCTTCCCGCACCGCTCTTATCATTTCGAAACCGTCCATAACAGGCATCATGACATCGGATATGATTAAATCTACATAAGTATGATCGAGAATATCAAACGCATTCATTCCATCTGTTGCGGGGATTGCAGTATAACCGTTGTCGGTCAGAACTGTACAGAAAAGATCCCGCAATTCTTTGTTGTCTTCTACTACTAAAATATGAAACATCTTCTTTACCTCCGAATTTTATTCTATCACAGTTTGGACATTTCTTCCAAAAGAAGTTATATGAGGGCAGCATGGCACAGGGAATTCTGTTACTGTATTCTATACGTTCAACCTCAAATGTACCTCAACGGTGCTAAAGGAAAGTATAGATTACGAGTTGAAAATGACCGGAAGAAGGTATAAACTATAAGAATAGTTACACCTATAAAACAGAAAGTATACCCTTAGCTGAGGCGTGTGTTCCTGTCAACTGGGGGCAGGCAAAAAGGAAGGCGAAGTGAAATGAAGTACAGTTTTATCACAATTGAAAGGGAATATGGAAGCGGAGGAACAAAGGTAGGAAGAAGACTTTCGGAGGTAAGCAAGGTCCCCTGTTACGGCATTGAGATATTGGAAATGGTTTCTCAGAAATATAATATCTCCGTTGAGAGAATCGGGAGATATGAGGAGACAGCCACAAACAGCCTGATGTATTCTCTTTATATGATGAGCCAGGTACAGAACGGTAATGTAAATATGCTGTCCAATGAGGGACGTATTTTTCTGGAAGAGCAGAAGACCATTCAAAGGCTGGCAGATGCGGGAGAGGCAATTTTTCTTGGACATTGTGCATCAGAAGTGCTGAAGGACAGGGATGATGTGCTGAATGTCTTCATTCATGCGGAACTTCCGGATAAGAAAAAAAGGATAGCAGCAGAATATGGAATTCCGGAAGGGGATGTGGAAAGTACCATGAAGAAGTTCGATAAGAAACGTGCAAATTACTATTTTGCAAATACAGGGAAGAAGTGGGATGATCTGCGCCGCTATGATGTTGTGCTGGACAGCAGCCGGCTGGGAATAGAAGGATGCGTGGAATTTCTGGAGGGAGCCCTGAAATAGAAGACTGCAGACGGGGCAGAACCGATACGGTTCTGCCCCACAAGATTTTCTAGCGGCAATACTCATCATAGAGCGATTCGAAGATTCTGATATGTAGTTCTTCATCTTCGATGATTC
This sequence comes from Faecalicatena orotica, assembly GCF_003149245.1. Lineage (GTDB taxonomy): Bacteria > Bacillota > Clostridia > Lachnospirales > Lachnospiraceae > Faecalicatena_A > Faecalicatena_A orotica. The sequence goes on from NZ_QGDL01000007.1 coordinate 193,249, forward strand.
TCTTAAGAGATTCCACAATATACTTATCCTCAATCCGGGCACACTGATTTTGATATTTTTGTACAGCGCCCTTTTCCATGTTCACTGCGTTTACAAGCAGGGGCTTTAATTCTACGGAGTAAGTATTATATCCCGGCGTCCAGTAGACCATCCGGCTGCCGCGGTGTGTCCAGAGTCTGGGCGCTTCACCCATAATCCTTGCAATCTCCCCGAAAATATGAAGATGATGCATCTCTACTATACTGATTCCCTTGAAGATATTGGAAATCCGGTCATTCTCATCAATCAGCATATTATTATAGAGATAGAGACTTATGGTAGTCATTTCCGAATGCTGCCCTCCCATATTATCCAGCATCATTCTTCCGTAAAGGCTGTTGCGCTCACAGACCCGCACGGGAGGATAAGGGCCGGGTGCAGAAAAACTTTCTTTCGGCTGTCTGGGGACGGCATCGTGGCCGCTGCAGCAGTTCTCTTTATTCTCATTTTGCATATTTAGAACACTCCTTGTTAATGGATGTATTTAGTATACAATCTATGATAACAGGAATTTGGATATGCAGAATATTCAGGAATCACTACGTCAGATCCCAAATTCTTTAAACAACTGCCTCTGGTATTCTCTGTCTTTCGAGGCCTTCTCAATATCCTCATATCTTTTATCTTCGAGGAGAAGAAGTGTAAGACGGTTGACCCTTTCTTCCCCCTCAAGCATGCCCTCGGCGTGGCCTTCAGCGATACCCTCAGCGAGGCCTTCAGCAATCCCCGCGCTTACTAATTTCTGTCCTATCCTGGTCATTTTTATTTCCTCCATGATTTCCTCGATATCCATTGATTCTAAAAACTTGTCTGCCATAGCATAGATCACCGCCTCGATTTTCCTGACTTCATCAGGATTGATTGTTGTTGCCTCCCTGGTAATTGCAAATGCAGCCCTGATCCTGTCCTTTTGCGGCATTGTTCCACCCATCAAGGGGCAGAGGGGAAGCATTACAAGGTCTTCACGCTTCAGGGGGGGCATCTTCTGCCACACATTTTTCCAGTCTGTCAATCAGCTCGTCGGCACTCTTTTCCCGCATAATAATGGGGATGACCCGGTATGTATTCACTCCTTCTGTAAATTCAGTTACAGGATGCCGAATCGATCCGGAAAACAATACATAAGTGGTCACGGAGACATGGTACTGGTAACTGGCGAGTGCTTCGTAGGAACGGAAACGCTTTATCGTCTGCGAAGAAATGCATCATTGTCTTTAAGACTGCATCTTCGTGCTGTACAGCGGCAGGCGGCTCCTCCTGCCAAACTGTTTTGGTTGTGTTGTCCATATAGTATCCTTTCTATGCAACTATACAGAGAAACTATCTGATTTTACTATAGCAAAAAATATGGGGGCAGACAATGGTATATTACTGCAAAATATAGGGGTGCTGTGTATTTCTGAAAAATTCCCTGATCATAGGGGTGACTCAAAGATCTATTAGATTATTTGAGATTGCTTATTAAGATGCTATGTGATAGTTACCATGTACAGAACCATCATCTGCGTATGCATAAGTGTAAAAGAGGGGAAGGGAAAAGTCAAGTGCTGTTTGCAAAACCAATACACATTTCACTTGTTATTATTAGAGTGTGTTTGATAATTCATTGTACACGTCTGACCGCCCCACTTCACGCCCTATTTGAGCCAAATTTTATCAACGTAGAACCACTACGCCTCAAAAATTTGGCTCAAATATCTCGCAAAGTGGGACAATCATCCGTATACATGAATTATCAAACACACTCTGGCACAGATGCCGCGCTCTCTGTAGTACGGCATCTGTATAGATAAAGTGTTGGTTTACAATTGGCTAATCCTCAAGTACTCCATCCATAAATTCAATGATTCCAGCCTCGACCTCGTCTTTGATGGCGGCATAATTATGGATTTCATGACGGTAGCCGGAATATACTTTGGTCGTAACACGGTGCCCGGTATCCCACAGCCAGTTTGATACCTCATAGATTCCTTTTCCATATTCGCCGACCGGGTCCTGATCACCGCCGATATTATAAACCGGGAGTGATTTCGGCACTTTTTCAGCCCATTCGGTACCTTTAATTGCCTCCATCATCTGTGTAAAATCATAAAGGGAGCGGTTGCTGGTTGGCTTTGTAAAGGCATCAAAAGGATCTTCTGCATGATCCCTCTGTACATAAGGATCTGCGCAGATCCACTCATTTCCGATCGTGACATCATCACAGCGTTCGCACATCCACCCCATCAGAGCCCCTGTAAATTCAGCATTGGAATCTTTTCCGAGTCCTTCATCTACAGCTTTCTTTAAAAGTACGGCGGCTTCGGAAGCCCCGCGGAAGGTTCCGGTAGTCCCGCAGATTGTGACCCCGGCCAGATCATCGCCGTATGCTGCGGCATAATCTCTTGCAATAAAGGACCCCATGCTGTGTCCAAAAAGAAAGTATGGAAGATCCGGGTATTTCTCGCATACCAGTTTTTTCAGGGTGTGTTCATCCTCCATCATGGTATGGAAGCCTGCATCACCCCAGTCACCCCAGATTCCGCTGTCCATCGCGGTTTTTCCGTGTCCAACATGGTCATCCGCAGCTACAATGTAACCGGCATCCATAAATTTTACGATCATGTGCAGATACCGTCTGGAATGTTCACCAAATCCGTGAATAATCTGGACAATGCCCTTTGGTTTTACAGCAGGGACATAGATCCAGCCCTGTACCTCGTCGCGCTTGTTGAAGGATAAAAAGTTTACCTCATGTAACATAACAACACCTCCGTTTTCTATAAAATAACTACTACATTCATTGTAGAATGCGGGGGCAGGAGTGTCAAACAAATTTAGGTAAAAATGGAGCAGTAACAAAAGCTGGTTTGCATCTGCGTATAAACAGTGATATAGTAGTGTTCTAAAGGAGATGAAAATATGTCCCGGAAAGATAAGAATATAAAAGAAAAGAAATATTCATTTTTCAGCCATAAGGAATGTGAATATTTTCCATGCCATAAGACGAATGACCCGGATAATTTTAACTGCCTGTTCTGCTACTGCCCCTTATATGCATTAGGGGACAGATGTGGAGGTAATTTCAGGTATACGGACAGGGGGGTTAAGGACTGTACGAACTGCACCCTTCCCCACAAGCGGGAGAATTACGATTATGTAACAGGTAAATACAGCGAGATCAAAGAACTTGTTATGAACCAGAGAACAAAAGAATAAATCTGGAAAAAAACAGGAATAAATTCCCAAGCCCGGCCATATAATTTAATAGAGCGTTAAATAACGTAAAAATTAGCGATAGGAGAGAAAGATATGGCGAGACAGAGGAAATCATTAGACAACCAGATCCATGCTTTGGAAGAGCAGATAAATAAACTGCAGGACAAGCTGGATGTTCTGATGCAGCAGAAAGAAGAGCTTGAGAATAAAAAGCGGGAAGAAGAGCTCGGTGAGCTTTATAATTTTATGAAGGCGAATGAGCTGTCCATTGAGGATCTGTACGGGCTCATTGGACAGAATGAAGGGCAGGAAGATTTGCAGACGGCCTGACCAGTCGGAATCGTATCTGTATAATACGAATTAAAAAGCCGGGAACAAAAATCAAAGGATGATTGTTCCCGGCTTTTTACCGCGAAGCAGCAATCTGCTGCTACCACGGCGTTCAGCCAACCGCACAGTCTGCCGGATGGTCATTTTCACATACCTGGCTGTGATATTTTTCAAATTCTGTTTCCCAGAATGCTTTATCTTCGGCCTTTGTATATGCTGTTCCCAACTGCCGGCCGTCGCGGCTGATAAAGATTGTTGTCGGTGTATCAGGAAACTGGTCCAGTATCTGTTTGTCTAATTCATCTGAATCGAGAAGATGAATATAATGTGCATCGGTATCGGCAATTACTGCAAGTGCATCTTCATCTTTTTCTTTCGTAACTCCGCGGACGATACCGACTACCTGAATCCCTTTGCCGGAATACTGTCCGGATAGTTCTGAAAAAATTTTCATTTCATCAGGACAGGTTTCACAGGCCGGATCCCATATATTGACGACGGTAAGCTCTGCTTTCTGTAGAAGGCTGTTTAAATCGGTTTCTGTTCCATCCAGTCTTTGAAGTTTGAAGTTTTCAAAGGCGTAGGAGTCCTCTGTCATTTCTGGGGCATCCTTTTTCGTATCATCAGCACCGGTGGACTTCTGACAAGCACTCAGCATCAGGGCAGCGCAGGTCAGAATCGTGAATAGGAAGATTCTTTTTTTCATGGTATGGTCACCTCTTTCTGTAAATGAAATAAATACAGTTCATACTGTAATTATAGCAGTTACAGATATATGCGTCAAGTAAAAAAATTTCTATTTACGGGAAACGTATAAACAGATATATATCTAAATACTTAACGAGGTATTTTACGAGTTTAGTATTTATGATATACTATTTACACTTGGTGAGGTATTTCCGAATCTAGTGTTCATGGTAACTATTTTCAGCAAGTTAAATATCCCGCGCCGCTTCATTGCCCACGGGAATAAAGGAGGCAGAATGAATATGGAAATGAAAAGTGCAGCATTAATCGGACTTGGCGCAATGGGCGTGTTCTTCGCCCCGCGTATGGAGGAACATTTGGGCAGGGAGAATTTCTGCGTCATTGCCCGGGAAAAAAGAAAAGAGCGTCTGGAGAATAAGGGCGTAACCGTGAATGGAGTCAATTACCGGTTCCCGGTCTGTACACCTGAGGAAGGAACGAAAAAAGATCTGGTCATCATGGCGGTAAAGGACATGGGACTGGACCAGGCCATTGAAGATATCCGTAATTTTGTCGGGGATGGTACCCAGATCCTGTGTGTGATGAATGGCGTGGAAAGCGAAGAGAGGGTCGCTGCTGTTTACGGCTGGGAGCATGTCCTCTATTCTTATATGCGGATGTCAATTGTGATGAGGAATGGGAAAGCAGATTTCGACCCATACTGGGGCAAAGTGTACTTCGGAGAAGCAAAGAATGAAGTTCTGACAGAGCGTGTAAAGGCTGTTTCTGATTTGATGGAAAGGTGTGATATCCCTTATAAGGTAGAGAAGGATATGATGTGGGGGCTCTGGTTTAAATACATGTGCAATGTCGGTGAGAACCTGACCTGTGCACTGCTCGGAATCCCATTCGGGATGTTCCGGGACAGTGAGCCGGCCAATGAAATCCGCTGGGCGGCCATGAAGGAAGTACAGGCAGTTGCAAAGGCAAAGGGAATTATCATAACAGATGAGCAGATGCGCAGGCAGTATGACACGATATGCAGGATTCCGTATGAGAATAAGCCTTCAACTCTGCAGGATCTCGAGGCTAAGAAAAAGACAGAAATCGAGATGTTTGCCGGCAGCATGGTAAAAATGGGGAAAGAAGAGGGAATCCCCACACCCATATGCTGGATGTTTTTGGAAGGAATTAAGGTTCTGGAGGAGAAGAACCGTTAAGCTGTTTTTACTATGAAAACCCACAGAATATTTTGATTTCCTATCTGGACGGGAAGATTGAGTGAGTCAAAGTCCCCCCTCATTCCCCGCCCGCCTGATTAACACATCCCGGTTTAGAATGTGGTATCCGCAGGCCGATTTTTCCAGTACTTTTTCGCAGCAGAGCTGGTTTAAGAGGCGCAGCATATGCCTGTAGCTCATGCCAAGGGAGTATGCGGTATCTGTCAGGGTATCACGGAAGATTCCATTGTGTGACGCGTGCAGGATATAGGAACAGAGTCTTTCTTCTCCGGTGCACAGAGAGGCGGAGATCAGACTGTGCGAACTCGTGATTAGTTTAAAAGCGAGCTCTTTCCCGATAATATTTAAAAATTCTACATGATTTCTCAATGCTGCAGCATTCCTCTGGTAAGGGACTGCTATGCATTCAAATTCGGTGATGGCGATAACGGTGGCAGTTGCAGTATTTGCATCTGCCATCAGTTCGACATCCCCAAGTATCCCTTTAGACACATAATAGCATAAGACGAGATGTTTCCCGTTTGGAGTAGTAGAGCATACTTTTGCCCTGCCTGACAGGACGAGGTATAGATATTTTATGGGCATATCCTCCTGAATCAGTATTTCACCCGGATCATAGCTGAGACAAACACATGCTTCCAGCGGCAGATCAGACAGAGCGAATTCTTTTAATTTTTCATAATGTTTTTCAGTTAAAGGCCTTCTTTGCATTCTCCGTACCTCGCTTTTATCAATCCGAATGTTTTTAAATTTCTTGTCAAAATTCTTTTTTCCCGGCATCATATGATTACTATGACATATGTCATATGTAAACGTCAATTCTAATTCTATAATGAATCTATAAAGTATCAGTACGGGAGGTAAGGTAATGTACAACTTTTTAGCTCTTCTTTCAGGTTTGGCAATATCAGTTATGGTTTCTATTAATGGGAGTTTGTCGCAGAGACTTGGTGTTTTCTGGGCGACGGTGATTGTCCATGCGGTTGGCACCGTATTTGCCCTTCTGGTGTGTAAAGGGAAGAAGGCAGGAATACCGGGGAAGATATTCCATCCGCTGTGGATCTATGCAGGCGGTGCGGTTGGTGTCATGACGGTTGTGTTTAACAATTTCGCCTACGGGCATATCAGCATGACGAGCATCATTGCACTCGGTTTACTGGGGCAGACCGCGGCATCTCTGGTGATCGACAGCTTCGGATTTTTTGGAATGGAAAAATGTCCTTTTCGGAAATCAGTCTTTGCAGGGCTTGCCTTTTCCATAATTGGAATCATCATCATGCTGGACCATTCCGTGACAACGGGGGTTTTGGCGGTCATCTTCTCTCTCTTTTCCGGCATTACCGTAGTGCTTTCGAGAACAATTAATGCCCGCCTTGCACAGCAGATCGGTGAGATGCAGAGTTCCTTTGTCAACCACCTCGCAGGTTTGATTGTATCTGCCTTTACGGCACTGCTTTTCGCGGGTATCACGCCGGCATACACACTGGATTTATCAGGCACAAGGCCGTGGATGTATATGGGAGGAATGCTGGGAGTTATGGCCGTATACCTCTGCAACATTATCGTCCCGGCACTGCCGGCATTCCGTCTGACCCTGCTGACGTTTGTAGCGCAGGTATTTACGGGGATCATTATCGACCTGTTTTTCATGAATACATATTCGAAGACGACCTTTACAGGAGGACTGATTGTTGCCTTCGCAATGGCGCTGAATCTGATGATGGAGAAACGGCAGAATTAGGTGTGCCATTTTAACATCCCATAGTTAAATACAATATTGTGATATTTTCGGGGACTTTCGTTTTTTAAAATCGAAAGTCCTTTTTGTGCGTTTTTACTAAAGCAAAAATGCGATAAAATAGGACACAAGTCCCTTTTTATTTGGCGTTATTACTAAAAAATGCCTGATAATACCGTTTACTTTTCACAAAATGGATATGGATTTTTCAAAACAGGACATAAGTCCTTTAATCAGACGGACAAGCCGATATAATTTGCTTATGAGGCGTAAGCAAATGAGACATAAGCGCTTATCTGAAAAAGATAAAGTACATCAGGGCATATTTGAAACGGCCGACAAATTTATGAAGAGGTGATACGTTATGAGCACAGCATTCGAGGTTGTGACATCGAAGGGACTTACTTATGAACAAAAGGTAGTTGCACTTGCCCATGCGGCAGAGAATAGTCTGGATGTTTTAGACATACCGGAAAAGACAAGGCACTACATGGAGACCGGGGCCATCTGTGATCTGGATGAGGGACATGCGCCGTACCGTCCGCGCTACATCATGCCGGATTATGAAAAAGCGGTCAGAGAGGGCTGCCAGTTTTTGAGGCTGGAACCGCCGAAAGATCTGGATGAACTGCTTTCCTTCCTAATGATCTTTTACCGGCATGTGCCATCAATTACGAGCTACCCGGTATTCTTGGGAAATATAGACAAGTTGATTGAACCGTTCCTGGACGGGGTATCAGACGAAGAGGCGGCGAAAAAGATAAAGCTGTTCCTGATCTATCTGGACCGGACGATTACAGACGGTTTCTGTCATGCGAATCTGGGACCGGAAGAGACGCGGGCCGGTAAAATCATCCTGACGCTGGAAAAAGACCTGCAGAACGCAGTGCCGAACCTGACCTTGAAATATGACCCGGATATCACACCGGACGCTTATGCAGAACTGGCATTATATACGTCCCTGTATTGTGCAAACCCCGCGATCTGCAATCACAGGATGCATAAAGATACTTATGGGGATTACGGGATTTCAAGCTGCTATAACATCCTTCCGATCGGGGGAGGCTCCTACACACTGACAAGGATCGTGCTGCCGAGGCTGGCGAAGGAGGCTGACAGCAGGGAACATTTCTTGAAAGAACTTCTGCCGGACTGCTTAAGGCATATGGGAGATTATATGAATGAGAGGATACGGTTCCTTGTAGAACGGTCCAATTTCTTTGAAAGTTCTTTTTTGTCCCGCGAGGGCTTTATAGACAGAGAAAAATTTCTGGCAATGTTCGGTGTTGTCGGGCTGGCAGAATGTACGAACATGCTGATGGATGATAAAAACAAGACATATGGACATGATGCGGATGCAGATGATCTGGCAGAGGAGATCATGAACGTGATCGCGCAATATGCCGAGAATTCCGAGGCACTATATTCCGAAATCTTCCACGGACATTTTGCCCTGCATGCGCAGGTCGGTATCGACTCAGACCACGGAATTACCTCCGGCGTCAGAATACCTGTCGGTGCAGAACCGGACAGCATGTTTGACCACCTCCGCCACAGCGCGAGGTTCCATAAGTTTTTCCCGACAGGCTGTGCAGACATCTTTTCCTTTGACCCAACCGGACGCAATAATCCCGCGGCGGTGCTGGATATCGTTAAAGGCGCGTTCAAACTGGGCGATAAATACATCAGCTTCTATGCATCCGACAGCGATCTGGTGCGGATCACAGGCTACCTTGTGAAACGCAGTGATATGGAACATTACTATAAGGGCGAGGCGGTCCTTCAGAATACAGTCTACTTAGGCGGAGATAATTACCGCAACGCGCATCTTGAAAACAGGAAGGTAAGGTCGTCGAATTGAGGGCGCCGGTCAACAAGATCATCCCACTGAGCGTGGTGGATGGGCCGGGAAACCGGACGTCCGTTTTCCTGCAGAAATGTAACATCGCATGTGCCTACTGCCATAACCCGGAGACACAGAGAATGTGCACCGGATGCGGCATCTGTGTGGAAAAGTGCCCGGTACAGGCGTTGAGTCTGGTTCAGGAGAAGGGGCGGGATTTAGAAGGGCTTCCCGTGATCTGGGATGAGAAAAAATGTGTGCAGTGTGATACATGCATCCGGGTCTGTCCGTATTTTTCCTCACCCAAAATACACCTTATGGAGGTGGAAGAAGTTTTCAGTGAGATCAAGAAGAATCTTCCCTTCATCAGGGGGATTACCGTGTCGGGCGGGGAATGTACACTCTATCCTGAGTTTCTGACAGAACTGTTTACACAGGTAAGGGCAGAAGGACTGACCTGTTACATCGACAGCAATGGCTGTGTGGATTTCAGCAGGTATCCGGACCTGATGGACGTATGCGATAAAGTTATGCTGGATGTAAAGGCATGGGATGAGAATGTATTTTACAGTCTGACAAGAAGCAGCAATGAAACTGTTAAGAAAAATCTCATTTATCTGGCTAAAAGGCACCAGCTCGAAGAAGTGCGTATTGTATGTCTGGAGCCGGAGGTAGATGTAGAAGCCGTGATCCGGGGGATTGCAGGGAGTGTGCGGGAACACCTGGATGATTTCACATTAAAGCTTATTGCATTCCGCAGCCACGGAGTCAGGACCGCGTTAAAAGATAAGGAAATGCCATCTGGTGAACAGATGGAAAAATGGAGAGGAATTGCCGTAAACTGCGGCTTTTCGAATATACGTATTGTCTGAGACAGTACAGGAAACAAAGAAACCACTATTTTTAAGGAGGAAACAAGATTATGAAATTCAAGAAGGCAATGGCAATCGGACTGGCAGCAGCGATGACACTTTCACTGGCAGCATGCGGAGGTTCAAAGGACAAAGAGGAGAAGACTTCTGACAGCAAGACATCGGATAAGAAGAGCGATTATTCCGTAGCAATGATTACGGATACGGGCGGAATCAATGACCAGTCCTTCAACCAGTCGGCCTGGGAGGGGCTTCAGGAGTTAAGCGAAGAGACAGGCGCCGATGTAAACTATATCGAATCAAAGCAGGCATCTGATTTCGTAACAAATCTGGAGCGTCTTGGAGACAGCGGGGCAACACTTCTCTGGGGAATCGGGTATGCGTGTGCGGATGCAGTACTGGAAGCGGCAGATTCAAACCCGGACCTCCAATATGCAGTTGTGGACAACTCCTATGAGGAAACCCCGGATAATGTGACAGGTGTTATGTTCCGCGCACAGGAGCCGTCCTTCATGGTAGGCTATGTGGCAGGAAAAACGACAGAGAGCAATAAGGTTGGGTTCGTAGGCGGTATCTCATCTGGCCTGATCGACCAGTTCCAGTATGGATACGAGGCCGGCGTACAGTATGCGGCAAAAGAGCTGGGCAAAGAGATTGAGGTTTCAGTTCAGTATGCAGAGAGCTTCAGCGATGCGGCAAAAGGAAAAGCGATTGCAAGCAAGATGTATTCCGACGGCTGTGATGTTGTATACCATGCAGCAGGCGGAAGCGGGACAGGCGTTATCGAAGCGGCAAAAGAAGCAGGCAAATGGGTCATCGGAGTGGACAGGGACCAGGCATATCTTGCACCGGATAATGTGTTGACATCTGCCCTGAAACTGGTTGGAAAAGCAGTAAAAGAAGTTTCTATGGAAGCAATGGACGGAGAAGAGATCGGCGGACAGACACTGACATTCGGACTGGAAGAAGAATGTGTCGGTATCTCAGAAGAGCATAAAAACATGCCGGAGGGCGTATATGAAGCCACTCTGGAAATCGGCGAGAAGATCAAGAGCGGGGAAATTGAAGTACCTTCTACAAAAGATGAATATGAGGCATTTATCACAAAGTAGGATAAGGCGAAAGGAGATAACGGTATGGCTGGGGCAAGCAGCGAATACGCGGTACAGATGCATGGGATCACGAAGAGCTTCGGTTCTTTCTATGCACTTCAGGATATGGAACTGAATGTAAAAAAGGGCAGCATCCATTCTCTGTTAGGTGAAAACGGAGCAGGGAAAAGTACATTGATGAATATCCTTTACGGTCTGTATCAGGCTGATGAGGGAGAGATTTTAATAGACGGAAAAAAGGTAGATATTAAAAACCCGAATGTAGCGATTGAACACGGGATCGGAATGGTCCACCAGCACTTCATGCTGGTAGACGATTTCACGGTGACGCAGAACATCATCCTGGGAAATGAAACAACGTCCCATGCGGGATTCGTGGATATGAAGAAAGCCAGGAAACAGATACTGGAGATTGTGGATAAGTATGGCCTGGAAGTCGAACCGGATGCAAAAGTCAGTGACATTTCCGTCGGGATGCAGCAAAGAGTTGAGATTCTGAAGGCATTGTACCGCGGCGCCCAGCTGCTTATCCTGGACGAACCGACGGCCGTCCTGACACCTCAGGAAATCGAGGACCTGATCTCGATCATGAATAATCTGGTAAAGGACGGCAAGGCAATCATTATTATTACTCATAAGCTGAAAGAAATTAAGGCATCCTCGGATACCTGTACAATCATCCGCAGGGGGAAATACATTGATACTATCCCGGTGAAGGATGTAACCGAAAATGAACTCGCAACCCTGATGGTTGGCCATGAGGTAAATCTGGTCGTGGACAAGACACCGGCGAAACCGGGCGAAGTCGTGTTCGAGATTCAGAATCTGGTTGTGAAAAATGACCGGAAGCTGGACGCAGTCAAGGGACTGGACCTGAAGGTAAGGCGCGGGGAAATCGTCGGAATCGCAGGCATAGACGGCAACGGGCAGAAGGAACTGATTGAGGCGGTCAACTGTCTGGCCCCGGTTGTTTCCGGAAGTATTCTGATTAACGGAAAACACATCGAAAACACCTCGCCGAGGCGGGTCATAGACAGCGGTGTCAGCACCATTCCGGAGGACCGTCAGAAGCGGGGGCTTGTACTGGACTTTACGGTCAATGAGAATGCAGTCCTGGAGCAGTATAGAACCGCACCGTTTTCGGAAAAGGGAATCCTGAACAAGAAAGAAATGGAAGCATTTACAAAGAAGCTGATTAAAGAGTACGATGTCCGCCCGGAGGACTGCGGACCGAAGAGGGCGGGAGGACTGTCCGGAGGGAATCAGCAGAAGGTAATTATCGGGCGTGAAATCGCGATGAACCCGGACCTGCTGATCGCAGTACAGCCTACGAGGGGACTGGATGTAGGGGCCATCGAGACAGTACATAAGACACTAATTCGGGAGAGGGATAAGGGGAAAGCCGTGCTTTTGATCTCCTTTGAACTCGACGAGGTCATGAATGTATCTGATACAATCGCAGTCATATATGACGGAAAGATTCAGGATACATTTGCACAGGGTACTGTGGATGAAAACACGATCGGTCTGTTGATGGCAGGAGGAAAGAATCATGGATAAAACAGCGAAAATACTGAAAAAACCATTTACGATGACGATCATAGCCATTCTGTGCGGCTTCCTTGTGGCGGGGATTATTCTGTCCATTGCCGGATATCCGCCGTTTCATTCCCTGAGTGTGCTGATACAGGGAGTTTTTTCCGGGCCGAAGCACATATCAAATGTCATCATCAAGAGTACGCCGCTGATCCTGACAGGGATTGGTGTCGCATTTGCTTTCAAGACCGGCCTGTTCAACATCGGGGCGGAAGGCCAGTTTATCATGGGATGCGTGGCATCTACAACAGTCGGGATCGTCTGTGATTTCCCGGCCGTGATCCAGATTCCGCTTGTACTGGCAGCGGGAGTAATTGCAGGTGCCGTATTCGGCGGGCTGGTAGGGTTCCTCAAGGCTAGATTTGGGATTCACGAGGTACTGACCAGTATTATGTTTAACTGGATTGCACTGTATTTTTCCAACTGGATCTGCAACCTGGAACGGTTCCACAAACCGGATACGATCGGTACATACCCGGTAAACGAGTCCAGTTATACCATGATTCTTGGTAAATGGAAGACGACAAAGGAAGGGAAGGAAGCCCTCTTAAGCAGTGATTTTCTGAAAGATACCATTCTGAAGACAGACGTGAATGCAGGCTTCATCGCAGCGATTATTCTGGCAGTGCTTGTCTCATTCCTTCTATATAAAACTACGAAGGGATTCGAATTAAGAGCGGTGGGTGCCAACCGGTATGCGGCAGAATTTACCGGTATCAACGTGAATAGAAATATCCTTCATTCTATGGTCATCTCTGGCGGAATCTGCGGACTGGCGGCTGCATTTTATATTACGGGCAACTCCCCCCACGGGATTGCCACACTGGCGGCCTTTGAAAACACAGGATTTAACGCCCTTGGCGTCTGTCTGATTGCAGGAAGTTCACCGGTTGGATGCATTTTCGCAGGACTGCTGTTTGGAGGCCTTTTGTACGGCGGACAGTCACTCCAGTATGAAGTTGGGGCACCATCCGAGATCATTAACATTGTCATCGGCGTTATCGTATTTTTTGTGGCACTGACACATATCATTCCGCCGCTGGTGGAGAGATTTTCTAAGGGAGGGAAAAAACATGCTAAGTAGTATCACCTTATTTATCGGCATTACACTGATGTATTCCACTCCGCTGGCGTTTGCGGCTTTGGGCGGCGTGATCTCCGAGCGTTCTGGTGTGACGAACCTTGGTATTGAGGGAATGATGACCATCGGCGCATTTACGGGTGCAACGGTTGGCTATTTTACAGGGAGCGCATGGGGCGGTTTCCTTGCGGCAGGGATTGCAGGCGGGATGATTGCACTTCTGCATGCATTTGCATCCATCACATGCCGGGCAGACCAGACCATTTCCGGTATTGCAATCAACCTGATCGGACCCGGCGTGGCGCTGTTCCTCTGCCGCCTGCTGTTCGACGGGGCGACGATGTCCGTGCCGGTTACAAACAAGATTCCGAAATTGTTCGGCAGTGCCGGTATCACAGGCGCACTGAAGAACCTGAACGTAGATGTGACCGTAGTGCTTGCACTTGTCTTCGCAGTTGTGCTGTGGGGATTCCTTTACAAGACAAAATGGGGCCTTCATATCCGTTCCGTTGGAGAGCATCCGGCGGCAGCAGATACAATGGGGATCAATGTTTATAAAATCCGTTACCTGTGCGTCATAGCCTCCGGGATACTTGCCGGTTTCGGCGGCGCATCCATGACGCTCGCGATTATCCCGCAGTTTACACCGACAGCCATCAGCGGTCAGGGATTCATCGCCCTTGCGGCCGTGATCTTTGGAAAATGGACACCCCACGGTGCTTACGGCGCCTGCATCCTGTTTGGTGCGGCACAGGCACTGACAGTGATACTGGGAGGCGGTTCTTTCCAGGTTCCTTCCGAAATACTTGCCATGCTTCCGTATATCATCACCATCATCATCCTGATCCTGTTTGTTGGTCGTTCCGCAGCACCAAAGGCAAGTGGACAGCCATACGAAAAGGGGGCAAGGTAACACTGCCGGGGCACTTTCTTTTTGGAACTTCAGATGGTAGAATAGGGTATAACAGTAAATGACAAAATAAGGAGAGACAGATGAATGAAGTTGTTGAGCTGATCGATGAACTGCATACGAAGGAGAGAGACTACCTGAATAATTATCTGGCGAATGCACCAAAATGGCTTTTGGAGGCATTTCAGATTGTCCGCATAAAAAAAGGAAATGCATTCATTCATGAGAATGCTTATGTGGATACGGTATATATCCTTGTAGAGGGCGTGGTCAAGGCGACAGACTACCGTGTGCAGGAAATCGCCTATGACTATGCGCGGTTCTATCCGGTGGAAGTCTTCGGTGCAATGGAATTCCTGATGGGTTATGAGGAGTACAAGACCACCCTGATCACAGAGACAGACTGCCGTTTCCTGCGGGTGTCCAAGGACCAGTTTGCCAAATGGATGCTGACGGATATCCATGCGGTGTTAGAGCAGGTCAAGGCGATGAGTGTGTATCTGCTCGAGCAGGTGAGGAAGGAACGCCTTTTCCTGTTCTTACAGGGGGCGGACCGGCTTTTTCTCTTGTTCATGCAGATTTACCAGAAGTCGGCGAGACATAAGGTGTGCAGGATCAGACTCACAAGAAAGGATCTCTCCAACAGTACAGGACTATGTATCAAGACCATCAACCGCTGCGTGAAGAAGATGGAGGAGGACGGGTATATCTCGAGGGAAGGAAGAACCATCGTGATCGACAGGGACCAGTACCAGAGAATCAAAGCGGTCGTTTCCGAAAAGATTGATGAAGTGGAAGTATAGGAAGGAGCATGTAAGGATGATTAATTATTCAGAAAAAGAAGGAAAACAATACCACATTCAGGTAGGAAAAGGGGATGTGGGGAAATATGTCATCATGCCGGGGGACCCGAAAAGATGTGAGCTGATTGCCAGATATCTTGACCATCCCGTTCTGATGGCGGACAGCCGTGAATATGTTACCTACACAGGGGAACTGGACGGCGTGAAGGTCAGTGTGACCTCGACCGGAATCGGGGGACCGTCTGCATCCATCGCGATGGAGGAACTGGTTATGTCCGGTGCGGATACCTTTATCCGGATCGGCACGAGCGGGGGCATGGATATTGATGTAAAGAGCGGAGATATAGTCATTGCAAACGGGGCTATCCGCATGGAAGGTACGAGTAAGGAATATGCGCCGATCGAATTTCCGGCGGTTCCGGATTTTGATGTAACAAACGCACTTGTCAGTGCGGCGAAGAAATTAGATCAGACATACCATGTAGGTGTGGTGCAGTGCAAAGACTCCTTCTATGGACAGCACTCACCGGAAACCAAACCGGTAGGATATGAGCTGATGAATAAATGGGATGCCTGGGTAAAGCTTGGCTGTAAGGCGTCCGAGATGGAGTCTGCCGCGTTATTTATCGTAGCAAGCTATCTAAAAGTACGTGCGGGTTCCGTATTCCTTGTCCTTGCCAATCAGGAGAGGGCGAAGCAGGGACTGGATAACCCGGTTGTGCACGATACGGATGCGGCAATCCGCGTGGCAGTGGAGGCTGTCAGAGAATTAATCAAACAAGATTTGGGAGGAAAATAGAATGGAAATGACACCAACCGCACATAATGGTGCTGTGAAAGGGCAGATTGCAAAAAAGGTACTGATGCCGGGAGACCCGCTTCGTGCGAAATATATCGCAGAGACATATCTTGAGACCCCGGTCTTATTTACCACGGTCCGCAATATGTTCGGCTATACAGGAACCTATAAAGGAGAAGAAGTATCCGTCATGGGCGGTGGTATGGGGATGCCTTCGATCGGCATTTACTCCTATGAGCTGTTTCATTTTTATGATGTGGACCAGATCATCCGCATTGGATCTGCCGGGGCGCTTCAGGACGATGTAAACCTGATGGATGTCGTGATCGGCATGGGGGCCTGCACAGATTCCAACTACGCTTACCAGTACGCTCTGCCGGGGACCTTTGCCCCCATCGCGGATTACGGGCTCGTCAGAAGGGCCGTGGAAGTGGCGGAAGAACAGGGAACACCGGTGGCAGTCGGCAATGTGCTGTCCTCTGACGTGTTCTACAATGCAGATGCTTCGGTTAATGATAAATGGCGCAGCATGGGTGTACTTGCGGTTGAGATGGAGGCGGCGGCCCTGTATATGAATGCCGCGGCGGCTGGGAAGAAAGCGCTCTGCATGCTGACGATCTCGGATCTGATTTATAAAGAAGGAAAATTAAGCGCCGAAGAAAGGCAGTTAGGTTTCCGCAAAATGATGGAGATTGCCCTTGCCATATAAACTTATGAGTAACTCGTTTGTTACTGTGAACACCGGAAGGGTGTTCACAGTATACTTTAATATTTCGGGCAAATAGTAATTTCCCGCAGTCAGGAGGATGAAAATGGATATAAAAGAGATTTTAAAATGTGTGGACCATACACTGCTCTCTCAGGGGGCAACGTGGGCAGAGATACAGAAAATATGCGATGATGCAGTGGAATACGGTACGGCATCCGTATGTATCCCGCCGTCTTATGTGGCACAGGCAAAGGAGTACGTGAAGGATAAGATGGCTGTCTGCACGGTGATCGGATTTCCGAACGGGTACCAGACCACAAAGACAAAGATATTCGAGACACAGGATGCACTGGACAACGGAGCCGATGAGATCGACATGGTTATTAACATTGGCTGGGTGAAGGATGGAAAATATGACCTTGTGGAGGAAGAGATACGTGAATTGAAAAAAGTGTGCGGCAGCAAGGTCCTGAAGGTGATCATTGAAACCTGCCTCCTGACGGATGAAGAGAAGGTCAGAATGTGTCAGGCCGTAACAGATGCGGGGGCGGATTATATCAAGACTTCCACCGGCTTCTCCACGGCAGGGGCCACGTTTGAGGATATCGCGCTGTTTGCGGTGAACGTAGGGGAGCATGTGAAGATCAAGGCAGCAGGCGGCATCAGCAGTCTGGATGATGCCGAGAAGTTCATCGGGCTCGGCGCTGACAGGCTGGGAACGAGCCGCATCATAAAACTGGCAAAGGAGAGTGGAGCGAATGCTGCCGGTTAAAGAATTGATTGAACAGGCAATAGACGCGATGGGATATGCGTACACACCGTATTCTGGTTTTAAGGTGGGCGCAGCGCTGCTGGCAAAAAACGGGAACGTATATCAGGGCTGTAACATAGAAAATGCGGCATATACACCGTGCAACTGTGCCGAGCGCACCGCTTTTTTCAAGGCGGTGAGCGAAGGGGTGAAAGAATTCGAGGCGATCTGCATCGTGGGAGGCAAAAACGGCGTTCTGACAGAACTGACCCCTCCCTGCGGCGTGTGCAGGCAGGTGATGATGGAATTCTGCAGGCCAGAGGAATTCCGGATTATTCTCGCCACGGACACAGCGCATTATGAGATCCATACGCTTCGGGAAATGCTCCCGATGGGGTTCGGGCCGGATGCTCTGGCGTAAAGAAATGGAAAGATTACAGAAAAGAGGTTAACTATGAGTAAATATCAGCGTATTTTTGTAATTGTTGTAGATTCCCTTGGGGCCGGTGCCGCTCAGGATGCCGCAGACTATGGCGATGCAGGGGCCGACACTCTGGGGCATATTTCGCAGAGTGTGGCTACCTTCCGCATCCCGAATCTTGAAAAACTGGGGATCGGGAATCTGCATCCTATGCGGCAGATCCCCCCGGCAGAACATCCGCTGGCATACTATACGAAAATGAACGAGATCAGCAAGGGGAAAGACACCATGACCGGACACTGGGAGATCATGGGCTTAAAGACAGAGAAACCCTTTATAACGTTCACGGAAACAGGTTTCCCGAAAGAATTGATAGAGGAACTTGAGAAAAGGACCGGACATAAAGTGATTGGTAATAAGAGCGCCAGCGGGACGGAGATTCTGGAGGAACTGGCCGAGGAAGAGATTGCAACCGGGCATATGATTGTCTATACGTCAGCGGATTCCGTGCTCCAGATCTGCGGAAACGAGGAGACCTTTGACCTGAAAGAACTGTACCGTTGCTGTGAGATCGCAAGAGAACTGACCATGCGGGACGAATGGAAGGTAGGGCGCGTGATTGCAAGGCCGTATGTCGGAAAGAAGAAAGGCGAGTTCAAAAGAACAAGCAACCGTCATGACTATGCAGTGAAGCCCTTCGGTGAGACTGCCCTGAATGCGCTGGAGGACCACGGGTTCGATGTTATTTCCATCGGGAAGATCAATGATATTTTCGCAGGGGAAGGCATCACCAGGGCGTTGAAGTCTAAAAGCTCTGTGCACGGGATGGACCAGACTATCGAGATCGCGGAAAAAGAAACGTTTAACGGACTGTGCTTTGTAAACCTGGTGGATTTTGACGCCCTCTGGGGACATCGCCGGGACCCGGAGGGATATGCCCGTGAGATAGAGAAATTCGATGAAAAGCTGGGAATCCTTCTGGACAAAATGAAGGAAGACGATATGCTCATCATTACTGCAGACCACGGCAATGACCCGACTTACACGGGAACCGACCATACACGGGAAAAAGTGCCATTTATTGCATACTCCAAATCAATGGAGGGGAGCGGGGAACTGCCGGAGACAGATACATTTGCTGCGATCGGGGCAACCGTTGCCGACAATTTCGGCGTGAAGATGCCTAAAGGAACCATAGGGACATCCATACTGGATCAGTTAAAGTAGAGGGTTTACATGAATACAATAGAAAACTTAAAGAAATACGACCTGCACTGCCATCTGGATGGCTCCCTCAGTGCAGTGACCATCCGGAAACTTGCATGTGAGACCGGAAGGGACCTGCCGGATGATGCCGCCCTCTCAAGCCTCCTTCAGGTGCAGCCGGACTGCCGTAGTCTGAAGGAATACCTGATGAAGTTCGACCTGCCGCTGTCATGCCTGATTACGAAAGAAAATTTCCGTACGGCAGTCAGGGAAGTACTCCATGATGCGTCTCTGGAGAACGTTGTTTATATGGAAATTCGTTTCGCCCCGCTCTTGTCCGTCCATGAACAGCTTTCTGCAAGGGAGATTATCGAGGGCGCCATCGAAGGAATGGAAGAGGGGAAGGCGGCTTACAATGTGGACTGCGGCCTGATTCTCTGCGGGATGCGGCATATGGCTGTGGAGAAAAATGTAGAGCTGGTAAAGACAGCAAGGGAATATATGGATGCCGGTGTCTGCGCAGTTGACTTAGCCGGTGATGAGACATCATTTCCGGTGACGGGGCAGGCGAAGATGTTTGAGACAGCGCAGCGTCTTGGAATCCCTTTTACGATACATGCAGGAGAGTGCGGCAGTGCGAAAAGCATCCGGGATGCACTGGAACTCGGCGCGTCACGTATCGGACACGGCATTGCGGCCGGGAAAGATAAGGAGCTGAGAGAATACTGTGCCGGAAAACGGATTTGTTTTGAAATGTGTCCGACCAGCAACCTGCAGACCCATGCGGTGGAATCTATGGAAGAATACCCGTTCCTTTCATTTCTGGAGGCCGGGATACCGGTGACAGTCAATACAGACAACCGGACGGTGAGCAATACAACGATTACAAAAGAGCTGAAACTCCTTGAAAAATATTATAAGCTGACTTATAGTGATATGGAACAGCTGATGAAATATGCAGAAGAGGCTGCTTTTCGAAAATAAGGGACGTAAGACTACATAAATTAGAAATACTAAACTACTTAATCAGGCATATCAGGGGAGAAGCAAAGATGGGGTATAAGTTTATTGCGGCGGACATGGACGGGACACTGCTGAACCAGTCCGGGAAAATCACACCGCGCACACTGGAGGCGGTCAAAAAAGCGGCGGAGAAGGGGATTCTTTTCTCGGTATCTACAGGCCGCCCGATACAGGGGGTCGAAATCTATCAGCCTATATTGAACCTGAAAGCTCCGTTTATCACTTATAACGGGGCTATGATTGTTCTTTCTGATACCCGTAAGATCCTGTTTCAGCAGGAACTTGAAAAAGAAGATGCCCGGAAGATCCTGAAGGCGGGCAGGGAATTCGAGACGACGATGTGCGTCTGGTCTGCGAACCGGCTGTATGGGAATGTGTTAAATGACAGGATTCATGATTATAAGAAGCTCTCAGGGGTGGAACCGGAGCTGATTGAGGATGAGGAGGCACTTTTAGAGCAGGGGATCACAAAGATCCTGTGGTACGATGATGCCGGGTCCTTACTTAAGTGGCAGGATGAACTGGCCGCATGTGATTTTCACAATGTCACGTACTGTACCTCCAAACCCGTGTTTCTGGAGTTTTTCAACAGCAAAGTGTCGAAAGCGGCGGCAATGGCAAAAATAGGAGAGATGTATCACATAAGAAGAGAAGAAATGATCGCAGTCGGAGACGGTTTCAACGACCTGTCCATGATAGAATACGCAGGCCTTGGCGTAGCGATGGGAAATGCACCCGAAGAAGTCAAAAAGAAAGCAGCATATATCACTGCATCCAACGAAAAGGACGGGATCGCAGAGATGATAGAAAAATTTATCCTGAACACTTAAAAAGCACTGATACACCGGACTTCTGCGGCAGGGGATGATTCCCCCGCCCGTGTTCCGTGTTTCAGTGCTTTTTTGATTTCATAAAACGTGATGGTTCAAAATACAAATATTCAAATGGATGATAATAATCGTACACCGGAATAAAATATGTTTGGAACTATTGGTTCTATAGAAAAATTCTTATGCAGCGCAAACGTTGGCCGCTTTCAGCTTTCTGCTGTCTTTCGGGTCAGTCTCTGTATCAAATGTTACCTTCTGACCTTCTTCAAGGCTTTTGTATCCATTAGACACAATTGCTGAAAAATGAACGAAAACGTCATTTCCTGAATTGTCGTCTGTGATGAAACCAAATCCCTTCTGTGCATTAAACCATTTTACTGTACCGTTATTCATAATCAGTACCTCCATTTTAATATTTGTATTAACCGAACAAAAAAAGAAGGACAATGAATTAATAAGATTCATTGCCCTTCCGGTTTTCGATTCAAATTAACAACTGTTGTTACTTTACCATACAAATAAATGAATGTCAAGAAAATTTTGAAAATTCTGAAAATTTATTTTCACAGACAACGGGCTAAAGTCTTTAATCTTTTATAATGCATCTTCAATCCAGCCGTGCAGCTGGTCTATCGGTACGTTCAATGCAACTGAAAATTCATAGTCGATTAATTTCCCGACTTTTTGCAGGTAGCGGTCATCGCTGACACAGAGGTGCTTTCCGGTTCCGACACGCCTGTTTTTCTCCTGAAGGATTCCCTTGAACATCTTGAGCCGTGTCAGGCAGCAGCCGTTCTTGATCACATCGAGATATTCCTTGTCTCGTTCCTTTGCATTCGGGTTATACTGTCCTTCGATCTCGGGTAGCTTTGCAAGGCAGTTGGCAGCGGTTTCACGGGAAATCACGGTGCGGAGTTTATCCTCATTCTCTAAAGTTACATAGACTACGTTTTTGGAATTTTCTAAAGATTCCAGTGTATAATATTTTCGGTCTGATTTGATAAAATCGGGAACACCGATATCTTTAATTGTATACAGGTCACCATTCTCATAAACTACGATTTCATTGATTTGATACATTTTTCACCCTTACTTTCTGAAACTGATTAACAAAAGGAAAAGCTACCCTGACAACTGCGGCAAAGTAGTCAGACGTAGCTTATTTAACTATTATAGCACAAAATTACGGAAAATTGAATAGGAAATTCAAGGAGCAGGTTCCATGTCGAAGAAAAAGAAAATTAGGGCTTCCTTTTTCTTCGCATTTGGAGTATTATGTAGTTAGTTAAAACTAACAAAATACAGAGAGGAAAGTGATAGATTATGTCAACTGCGATTATATGTATCGTCATCATTGTTATCTGCATATTCGGTATCAGAAGTTATACAAAGCGTCTGTCCAGCGGCTGCTGTGGCGGCGGAGAGACAGAGAAGAGCGTGAAACCGGCGGATAAGAATGCGGATCATTATCCCTACGTCAAAAAAATCAGGATTGAAGGAATGACATGTCCCAACTGTGCGAGGAGGATTGAGAATGCATTTAACAAGATTGACGGAATGTGGGCAAAGGTGGATTCTTCTTCGGGATATGGCACGATCTTGATGAAACAGGAAAAAGACGATGCGGAACTGAAGCGGATTGTACAGAGAGCCGGTTATACTGCGGCTCAGATTGAATAAAAAAGTACCGCGTCTATCCGTGGTACTTTTTTTCTGCAAGTCCCTTTTTTCCTTCAGCTGGCAGATTACCGTCAGAATCTGTACAGAATGCCTGATATAAACTGATTCTGTAATCTCTGCCATCTATTTCAATTCAGTTCATGCGTAATTGCACGCGTCAGAAAAGGTGCGATAGTAACCAACTTCTTTTTTTCATATTTTATCCCAAAATGCAGTTATTTTTTTCTTGACATCCTGTAACCATAAGCATATAATAGTTGTACTGTACAACTGTTGTATTATATAACTATTATATGCTAATCTCGAATACGATGGCACATGTAAGGAGTACATATGAATAACTATTATGTAAGCATCATCAGACGCAGCGAGCTGGCCTATATCCGCAGTGAACTGGAAGCATTCGGGCTGATTCCATTGGAAGGAAGACTGATCCGTCTGTTGAAAGACCGCCGCTGCAGGCAGGAGGAACTGGGAGAGGCCCTTGATATCGATAAGGGCAGGATTGCACGTACGATCTATATGCTGGAGGAAAAGGGGCTTGTCTGCCGGATTACGAATGATAAGAACCGGCGGCAGAAGCTTGTTTCACTGACGGAAAGAGGGAACGAGATATACGGCACTATCTGCAGGATCTACGAGGCATGGGACGACATCTGCTATGAAGGCTTTACAGATGAAGAAAGAGAACAGAATCATGAATTCATAAAACGTATTTCCCAGAATGTGCTGGAATACAAAAAAGAAAATGGGGGAAAGAAAAATGGTTAAAAATCTTACGAACGGCAGACCCTTGAAGCTGCTGTTTTTCTTTGCACTGCCGATGGTACTGGGAAACCTGTTCCAGCAGCTTTATAATATGGTCGACTCGATGGTGGTCGGGAAATTTGTCGGTGAGGATGCGCTGGCGGCGGTTGGTTCTTCCTTCCCTGTTGTATTTTTGGCCGTAGCGGTAGCAGCAGGGCTGTCAATGGGATGTACAGTTGTTATTTCCCAGCTTTTTGGTGCGGGACAGATCAAAGAGATGAAGACGACGATTTACACGGCGCTGATTGCTTTGGGTGTCATCGGACTTGTGATCATGGCAGCAGGAGAAATAATCTCACTGCCGCTTCTGAAACTTCTTGGGACCAATCAGGAAATTCTGGCAGACTCACTGACATATCTGAGAATTTATTTCGGCGGGGCAGTCTTCCTTTTTCTATATAATACACTGAACGGTATTTATAACGCACTCGGGGACAGCAACACACCCCTGAAGTTTTTGATGGTATCTGCACTGACAAACATCGGCCTGGACCTACTTTTTGTTATTAAATTCGGTATGGGGGTTGCAGGCGTTGCATGGGCGACTCTGATTGCACAGGGACTGTGTGCGGTCATTTCATTTACCGTGCTGATGAGGAGGCTCAGAAAGATGGAGAATGAACCCGCATATGCAGATCAGAAACCGGGGCTTTTTGAGTGGGCTGCGGCGAAGAGGATTGCGAAAATCGGTGTGCCTTCCATGATCCAGCAGTCCATCGTTTCCATCAGCATGATGCTGATGCAGGGGCTGGTGAATTCTTACGGCAAGGTATTCGTGGCAGGCTATACGGCGGCTACAAAGATAGATACACTGGCAATGATGCCGAATATGAACTTCTCCAATGCCATGTCCAGTTATACGGCCCAGAATATCGGGGCGGGAAAAGAGGACAGGGTGATACAGGGTTATAAGGCGAGCCTCTTGATGGTCCTGATCTTTTCTGTTATTATTACAGGTGTTATCTTCCTGTTCGGACCGAACCTTCTGGGGCTTTTCCTGAATGCCGGTTCAGCCGGAAGTGCAATGGCATATGGTATGAAATATATGAAAACGGTATCTGTATTCTATGTGCTGATGGGATTCATGTTTGTAGGAAACGGAATGTTAAGAGGAGCCGGTGATATGGGGGCATTCATGTTGAGTTCCATGTCCAATCTGGTTGCACGTGTCATCATCGCGTACCTGCTGGCACACTTCATCGGTTCCAGTGCAATCTGGTGGTCAATACCGATTGGATGGGGGATCGGTGCGATCTTCTCATTCCTGCGGATCAGGAGCGGGAAGTGGAAAACGAATAAACTTCTGAAAGAATAGGAAAACCGTCAGTATCATCCGGAGGGCATATGATCAGAATTTTGTTAATCGAAGATGATGAGACAATTTCATTTGGCATTACAGCAGCATTAAAACGAAAAGGATATATGTGTACAGCCTGTTCCACGGTTAAAGCGGGGAAACAGGCTGTTTCCGATGAGTTTCAGCTTATCCTGCTCGACCTCAATCTGCCGGATGGCAGCGGCTATGATTTCTGCAGATGGGTAAAGGAACGATTTAAGACTCCGATCATTTTCCTGACGGTCCGGGATGATGTCCGGGATATTACGAAAGGGCTGGATATGGGGGCCGACGACTATGTGACGAAACCGTTCCATATTGAAGTTCTGGAGTCGAGGATGAAAGCCGTACTCAGAAGGGTGCCGGAAGAAAAGCAGAACCTGCTGTCGTGCGGGGACATCTGTCTCGATAAGGATAAGATGCAGGTCAGCATAAACGGGGACGAGGTGGAACTGACGGCTCTGGAATACCGCCTTCTGTGCGTGCTGCTCGAGAATAAGGGCAGGACTCTGCCGAGAAATCTGATACTCGATAAACTGTGGGATGCGGAAGGCAATTTCGTTAATGATAATACACTAACAGTCACTGTAAAACGGCTGAGGAAGAAACTGTCCGGCACAGAGCTTATCGTTACGATACGCGGTATCGGTTACAGGATGGAGGATAAAGCATGAAACAGCGGGGAATGAAAGCATTTCTGATCTCCTTCATACTCTGGCTCATCCCCGTCTTCGCGGGAGGTTTCGTGACAGCTGCATTTTTAAGCGCACACGAATATAACATGACGGCAAATCTGGCAGAAGCAGTTCAAAGGGAGGGGTCCCTTCCGGAGGCACTGAAAGATGCCTATAGAAAAGGAGACGAAGCAGGCAGCAGCGCCCGGGCATACTTAAAGAGGTATGGATACAGAAGGCTGGGAAGGTTTACGGATAATCTTCCATTCACTCTTATGCTCAATCTGGTACTGTTTGAGACAGCGGGCTGCATCGTATTTTTTGCAGAAGGAAAACGTAAGAAGAAACAGGCAGAGAGAATTACAGAACTGACCAATTACTTAAAAGCGGCAGACCAGGGCAGGGCGGCCGTACTCATGCGGAAAGAGGATGCATTTTCCCATCTGGAAGATGAGATTTACAAGACCGTTGCCGAACTTTACGGTACAAAAGAAGAGGCAGTGAAAGACCATGAAATACTGGCAGCGAGGATTGCCGATATTGCACACCAGTTAAAAACGCCGCTTACGTCTATGTCGCTGATGACGGAATTACTGGAACCTTCCCAGAAGGAAGAACAGGAATATCTTGAACGGCTGAAGCATCAGGTCGAACGGCTGAAAGGTCTGGTAGACGGACTTCTGGCACTTGCGAAGCTGGATTCCCATACACTTAAGCTGCATATGGAGGCAGCAGACATGGAAGACCTGTTGGATGCCGCTAAAGAGCCGCTTCAGGATATGCTGGACAAAAGGCAGGTAAAACTGGATGTCCGGCCGCCGGAAAGCGGGCAGGAAATCTGGATAAATGCAGATATGCAGTGGACATCCGAGGCCATTTTAAATGTATTTAAAAATTGTGCGGAGCATACGCCACAAGGCGGAGTGATCCGCATAAACTATGAGCAGAATCCGTTATATACGGAGCTGCTGATTGAAGACGGAGGCACCGGCTTTTCCAAGAAAGACATGCCTCATTTATTTGAACGGTTTTACAGGGGGGAACGTGCCGGAAAAGACAGCGCCGGGATCGGGCTTGCGCTTACCAAACTGATTTTGGAAGAACAGAACGGGCAGATCCGTGCAGAGAACTCTGCTGACGGACATGCCCGGTTCTGTATAAGATTCTATAAAAAATAGGTGTCAGATGGTATCATCCTTGATTGCAGAGATGATATTCTGCCTTTGAATTCTTCTGCCGCCTGTATAATAGGCTCCGGTGACTGCGAGGAGGACTAATCCGGTGTATCCAAGCAGTGCCCCGAAAGGTGCATAAGGCAGGTATTCCAGTATACTGACCTCGTTTATATTCAGAAAGACTGCCAGAATGGCGATCTGGAATGGAAGGCTGTAGAGCAGGGGTTTCAGCCCGAGGGTCAGGCCTTCCAGAAACAGCATCCGCCAAAGCTGTGCGGGTGATAGTCCTGCCGACTTCAGCATGGCAAATTCACGGCTTCGCTGTCTTAAATTGCCAGAGATACTTGCCCAGATGTTGGAGAGGCCGATCAATGCAAGAAGCCCGGTCAGAAAAGCAACGATTTTGGCCATCACACCGTTTGTCTCCTTACTCATTTCTTCTTTTTCTGCCAGATCTGAGAGCATATAGTCACCACTCCCATAGTAATGTCCCACAATCTCCCGGATTCTGGAGGTCGTTTTCTCAATCAGCGGATAGGAAACGCCCCCTGAGGTATCTGTTATAAAATTCCCATATACGGAAGCTGCCCTGAGGCGTCTCTTTTCACTACAGGAGGCCGCCAGATCCATTACGTGTTCCATAGGCATGACTGCTGCCAGCGTAAATCTGGACAGGCCCAGTCCCTCGGAAGGCAGTTCTGTTACAATATCTCCTGCTGTCAGCTGGAATTCAAAATCCCCGGTGTCCTCATCATAGGCCCGTTCTGTAAATGGGATGGTCTGTCCAGTTTCCAGCTTCAGCATCTCGCGGTATACATTCTCCCTGCGTGTGCTGGCGTATGGATCAGCGGTCTGGTTATAGATAATTGCTTTGGAGGAATCTTCATAGTATGCTTCCGGATCGATCCCCAATTGCCGGCAGTATTCACGGAAACTATCGTCTTCCAGACCGATCAGTGTAGAAAAAATCCGGTATTTCCCGTCCCTCTCGATTGGTGAATACTTCTTCTCAGAGACAATCTTATCAAATCCCCCCAAATGGGTCTCAATATCATCGGAGGCCTGATCCGGTGTAATCCAGGTGGCACAGGGCATTTGGTCATATAATACATATTTCTGTACGCCGGGAACTTCCTTCAACTCATCAAGCGCCTTCTGCTCGGGCGCCCTGCCGTCACTGATAGACAGAAAAATATGCCCTTCTGCTTCATCCTGTGTCCGATACACTTCTCTTGCCGCATTCTGGGCAGTAAAAATATATAAAAACCCAGTCAGGAGCAGGAAGGAGAGACAGAGTGAAATCGTGGCAGTCCGGTAAGACTTTTTTCGTGCTGTCAGGGCATTCGAGGCCAGTTCACCGCTGATTCCAAAATGGCCGGAGATACGGCTCTGCCTGATTTTCTTCCCTTTCAGTGTCTCCACCTGTCTCAGTGCTTCTACAGGCATCATTTTGGCAACTTTTCTGGCAGGTATCCTGGCGGATAACCATGCCGTAATGATGGAAAGTACCGCAGCGGGCAGAACCGCGGGAATCCCAAATGTCAGTACAATGTCGGGAGCCGTCCTGCCGATGTCATTAGCGGCATTGATCAGGCGGAATAATTCTATATCCAGCAGCCAGCCGCATAGAAGGCCAAGCGGAAGCGGAATGATCAGGAGCATCATTGCCTCAGAGGATACGGCCGATTTGATCTGTTTCGGGGAAGCCCCTATCCCTGCGAGTGTACCGAGCTGCGTCATTTTTTCATTTGCAGACAGGGCGAATGCATTGTGAATGACCAGTACAAATACGGCAATCAGAAGCGCAGCCAGTACAAGGAACATAAGAGGTACGGCCAGGATGTTCAGACTGGTGATGCTTATAATCTGGTCAGGCGGAAGGACTGCATATTTCAGGAGCAGGTCTGTATTATATCTGAGGTTATAGTTTCCATATTCATCCTTCTGGTATCCGATTGATTCGGCAAGGGCGGGAAGCTCCCTGTATGTGCTGCGTATTGAGTCAAAGCGCAGGTAAACGGTAATATTGTCTTCCGGTTTAATCGTTTCTTCGTCCAGAAAGCCAAGTCCTGTATAGGCAGGAACAGAAGAGGAGGTAGCGACATCCATGATTCCAACCAGTTTATAAGTCTTTGTCCCTGTCTGGCGGAAGGTCTCACCGTCACGCCATATATCTGTTTCCATGCACACCCTGCCGTCATAGATCCTCTGGCCTACAGGAAGCGTGAGCGTGTCTCCCAGAGAGGCCTCGGGGTGGTCATCGAAGTATTGTTTTGAAAGGGCAAGTTCATCCTCGGCCTCCGGAATACGCCCTTCAATGACGGTGCTTTTTTCCGGCATGGAATTCCAGTATTCCTCATTCGCCCCGCGTGTAATCAGGTACATTCTTCTGCCTTCATCCTCCAGCTTTGCGGCTTCCCAGGCTCCTTTGAGCAGTACCGCGGATACGGATGCATAATTTTTAATGTATTCAAGGTCTTTTGCACTTGTATTGTCAAACAGCTCCCCATGCCAGTTTCCGTTTTCGTTGACCGACAGGGCGATGGAATCGGTCCACATCGTATACACGAAACCACTGAAGCAGGACATCATCGTGGTCATGAGGAAGAGAGCCGTCATAATGGCCAGACTCGTTCTTTTATTCCGCCTTAATGTATCCCATACATATTCTCGTATAATCTTCATCAGGACACCACCTCGTCATGCAGGATTTTTCCATCCTCCAGTGTAATGATGCGGTCTGCCTTGAGGGCGGTCTTTTCGTCATGGGTGATCAGCAGGATGGTCTGTCCGTACTGCCGGTTGGAAAGCTTCAGCAGGTCGATGGTTTCTTCTGAGTTCTTTCTGTCCAGATTGCCGGTAGGCTCATCAGCCAGCAGGATTGCCGGACGGTAGATCAGGCTTCTTGCGATTGCGACACGCTGCTGCTGTCCGCCGGAGAGTTCGCTTGGCAGGTGTGTCAGACGTTCCGTGAGACCCAGCGTGGAGACAAGATGGCGGAATCGTTCCTCATCCGGCGTCTGGTTATCCAGAAGGACCGGCAGCAGAATGTTTTTCCGGACATTGAGGGTGGGGATCAGATTATAAAACTGGTAAACAAGCCCCACCTTCCGCCGCCTGAAGACGGCAAGCTGCTCCTGACTGAGTGCAGAGATATCAGTATCTTCTATGAATATGTTTCCTTTGGTCGGACGGTCCACCCCTCCTAACATGTGTAACAGGGTTGATTTCCCGGAACCCGATGCCCCTACGATGGCGGTGAAGCTCCCCCTTTCGAGAGAAAGACTGACATCATCAAGGGCGGATACGGTATTCGAACCACTTCCATAAGTTTTTGTAAGATGGCTGCAGCGCAGTATTTCCATAGTTTCTAACTCCTTTCCAGATTCATAACACGTATCCGGCCAGAACAGGAACAGGTACGCCGAAAAGATTTACAAATCGCTTTTGGCGATGGTGTTGGCCGGTTCTGGTCAGTTACGATGATATCATATTAGCTTGGGAAAGTGACAGGAAAGTGACAAAAAAGATTTTGGAGCATGTAAAATCTGTTACGAATTTTACATGTAAAATCTGTTACGAATTTTAAATTGTGCATCACGCCCTCATATGTTATACTAATTATCGGTTAAAACTTGTGATATGAAGATTGGAAGGAAGGATATACGATGGAGAAAATCAGAATTGGAATTGTGGGATATGGCAACATCGGACGTGGTGTGGAGCTTGCAGTGGAGCGCAATGAGGATATGGAACTGAAGGCAGTCTTTACAAGACGTGCACCGGAGTCTGTAAAGATTCTTACAGAAGGCGTGCCGGTGGTACATATGGATGATATGTCCGGTATGAAGGATGAGATTGATGTTATGATTTTATGCGGGGGTTCTGCGACAGACCTTCCGGTGATCGGACCACAGATTGTTAAGAATTTCAACACAATCGACAGTTTTGATACTCATGCGAAGATTCCGGAGTATTTTGCAAACATGGACAAGGCTGCAAAAGAGGGTGGTAATATCGGAATTATCTCTGTAGGCTGGGACCCGGGAATGTTTTCCCTGAACAGAATCTACGCGGAGTCTATCCTTGTAGATGGAGATACCTATACATTCTGGGGCAAGGGCGTTAGCCAGGGACATTCAGATGCAATCCGCCGTGTAGCGGGTGTGAAGAATGCTATTCAATATACTGTGCCTGTTGAAGAAGCAGTGAAGAAGGTACGCAGCGGATGTGGACCGAAGCTGACAACAAGAGAAAAGCATTTGAGAGAATGCTATGTGGTAGCCGAGGAGGGTGCAGACCTCAAGGAGATCGAAGAGACAATCAAGAATATGCCGAACTATTTCTCAGATTACGACACAACGGTTAAATTTATCACGGAAGAAGAGCTGAAGGCGAACCACAGCAAGATGCCTCACGGCGGATTCGTGATCAGAAGCGGTGAGACCGGACGTGATGGAAATAAAAATGTGATCGAATACTCCCTGAAACTGGATTCTAATCCGGAATTTACATCCAGTGTCCTTGTATGCTATGCGAGGGCTGCTTACAGATTAGCTAAGAACGGGGAAGCGGGAGGAAGGACTGTATTCGATATTGCTCCGGGAATGCTTTCCATGAAATCTGCGGAGGAACTCAGGGCAGAACTGCTGTAAGGCCAGAGTGTGTTAAAAGATTAGGATTGAAAAATGCCGTCTGTGAGGATCAATATGTAAAGGTCCTCACAGGCGGCATTTTAAATCCTACTGAATCAGGTTCTTTTTCTTAAACATATCATAAACAGAGTGCACAGTCAAAAGCGAGAGTCATGTATATTTCTGCACCTTTTAGTCCATATTCTATCAGGTCATTAGGTTCCCAGTGTTCCCCGGACAGGCTGTCGGCCCCATACAGGAACTGGGCAAACGGAACCTGCCTGAATTGTGTGACGGCGAGGGCGGCGGAGCACTCCATTTCTACGGTCAGGCAGCCCTGCTTTCTTCGTTCTTCGATTCGTTTAGGAGTCTCCCTGTAAATGGCATCGGTGGTCCATGTTTTTCCGGTTACATATGGAACGTTCTTCCTGCAGAAGCATTCCTTTAGGACTTCAACGGAATGAGGGTCGGCATTGATGGTTTCACTGGAGGGCAGATAGTGGTAGCTTGTGCCCTCATCCCTGACAGCGGACACTGGGATCATGAGTTTCCCCTGCGTGGCGGTGTCATCGAGCATTCCGGCGCAGCCGAACATCACCAGTTTTTCGGCCCCTAATGCGATGATTTCCTCAAGACCTGCTATACAGGCAGGTGCACCGACCCGTGAGAGGAAGAAAGCGATCCGGTGTCCAGCATAGTTTATCTCATAGACGGGGAGAATGCCGTTCGCCGAGTATAAGTTTGTAATGACCTGTACGCCCTTCACGGAGGCAAATTTCTGAATGATATTTTCTGAAAATGTTGTGACACACCTCTTTGGAAAGCCGGGAATTGGTTTGGTAGAATCCTGTGGATTGATGTATGCCTGCCTTGTATCGTCGTAATGCTGGAATATAGTTGCCATAATTATACGTCCTCCTTGGGAATGACTAAGATTTTGCGGATTTCCCCCAGTATGCGTGAGGGGATTGTTTCGTCTATGGGCATGAGGCAGCTGTACATCCTGACGCCCTGATAGGAAAACAGAAGCAGGTCGATGACGGCCCGGACATCGGCCGGATAGAATTCTTTTCTGTCGATCCCGTATTGTATCAGACTTTGCCACATTTCAGAGGAAAGCAGGTATTGTTCATAGATGCTGTTTTCTTTTGTGCCATGTTCCTGCATACTAAAGTATTCAAAGATTGCCACACTCAAAGAAGCCGCACTGTCGGTCATCTCGATTTGATACCGGTTCAGGACTTCATCCAGAATCGTAACCGCAGATATGCCGCTGTTGAGTCTTTCTTGGAAATCCTGGTCCTGCCTGCTCATAAGGTCATGGATGATCTCTGAAAAAATCTGCCCGGTACCGGTATAGTGGCAGTAGAGTCCGCCTCGGCTCAAACCTGTGGCTTCACAGATATCCTTCATGGTGACTTCTTTGAATCCTTTTTCTGCGAAAAGCAGGTAAGCTTTTTCTTTGATTGTCTGTCTGGTTGCTTCACCTTTTTTATTCACTTGATTTCCTCCTGGATTATTTTTTGAAAAACCGACACTTGTGTCTGTAAATTTATTGTACGACATATGTGTCGGAAAATCAAGACGGGATGACTACCATTTCTGGTAATATGAATCTTCGGAGTTACTGTTCACCCCGTGCCGTGCACGCTGAGTGTGCACAATAATTCTGTGGGTGCAATTTACCGGGGAATCGGTTATAATAGTGAAGGTTATAAATTTTAAGAAAAGGATTGACAGCATGAAAAAACTATTTCAATTATTAGAAGAAACTCTGCGGCAGGGGCAGGATGCGGTGCTTGTGACGATTATTGCAAGTTCCGGCTCCACACCGCGCGGCACAGGTGCACGTATGCTGGTCACATCTGCAGGCAGGATCGGCGGCACGATCGGCGGAGGGGCTGTGGAGTATTACAGTGAGGAAGCGGCGCTGGAGGTTCTTGCCGAAAAGGATTCACGTACAGAGCACTACAGCCTGAAGAAAAATGAAGTTCAGGACCTTGGCATGATCTGCGGCGGTGATGTAGATGTGTATTTTCAGTTTCTTTCTGCCGCTGAACCGCAGAATACTGCGCTTATGCAGCATATAGAAGCACTGTACCAGACAGGGGAAGAATTCTGGATCATCAATGAACTTTCGGCGGGGGCACAGGGTTCCATGTCAGTTTATGCGCAGACAGGAGGACTGGTTGGACAGCCGGTGCCCGATGCTGTCATCGAAAGTCTCGGGGAGAAGGCGAAACAATTTGAGGCCGGGGGCAGGATTTTTTACTGTGAAAAAATGATGAAATCGGGAAGGGTTTATATATTCGGTGGGGGCCATGTCTCTCAGGCGCTTGTCCCGGTGCTGAAGTCTGTGGATTTTCGCTGCGTTGTTCTGGAGGACCGGAAAGAATTCAGCCGCCCGGAGTTATTTCCGGGAGCGGAGGAAGTGCTTTTGATTGAGAACAGCCATATCGCGGACTATGTGGATATCGGGGCATCGGATTATGTCTGTATTATGACGCGGGGGCACAAGGATGATCTGGAAGTACAGGCGCAGGTCCTCCATACGCAGGCGTATTATATCGGGGTGATTGGCAGCAGGCATAAGAAGGCAGGCGTGTTTGAAAAGTTGAGGGGCATGGGTTTCACGGATGCTGATCTCGACAGAATTACGACGCCCATCGGCCTTTCCATCGGCGCTGAAACTCCGGCCGAGATCGCGGTGAGCATCGCGGGGCAGCTGATAGAGAGGCGGGCTCAGAAAGATGAGCGCTAAAAAATCAGGTGATATGACAAGTGGGAGCCCGGTCAGGCTGATGATCGGGTTTATGGTCCCCATGTTTTTAGGAAATGTATTCCAGCAGTTTTACAATATTGCGGATTCTATCATTGCGGGACAGTTCCTCGGGGTGAATGCGCTTGCAGCGATCGGAAGTACCGGCTCTTTGATGTTTATGGTTACGGGATGGATCAGCGGGATTAGCAGCGGATTTGCGATTCTGGTGGCTCAGTGGTTCGGTGCCCGCAAATATGACCGGATGCGGCATTTTACGGCGATGTCTGTCTATCTGACGGCCGGGATTACGGTCCTTATGACCGTGGGTCTTCTGGCGGCGAATAAACCAATCCTGCGGCTGATGAATACGCCGGGGGAGCTGATGCCGGATGTGAGCGGTTACATGGCAGTGATTTATACAGGACTGATCGTGACGGCGGCCTATAATTCCCTTGCAGCCGTGATGAGGGCGCTGGGGGATTCCAAATCGCCCCTGTATTTTTTGATTATCTCTGCCATGATCAACATATTTCTGGATATTGTTTTCATTGCATGGTTCCATATGGGGGTTGTCGGATGCGGGTATGCAACCGTGATCGCACAGGGAATATCGGCATTGTTATGTTTTTTGTATATCAGGAAGAAGTTTCATATCCTGCATTTAAAACGGGAGGATTTCCGGATATCATGGGACAGCATTAAAAAGCTGCTGGCGCTTGGGATTCCGATGGGGCTCCAGTTTTCCATTACCGCCATCGGTACGATCATTGTCCAGGGCGCTGTTAATATTTACGGTGCAGTTTATATAGCCGGTTTTGCGGCGGGAGCAAAGATACAGAATCTGGTTGTCAGTGTTTATGTTGCGTTTGGAGCTACGGCGGCGACCTTTGTAGGGCAGAACTGGGGTGCAGGAAAGCTGGACAGGGTGAAGAAAGGTATTTTGTATACACAGATCATGATACTGGTCAGCAGTGCAGTTCTGATGGCAGTTATTTTCTTTTTCGGCAGATATCTGGTGCTGATGTTCGTATCGCCGTCTGAAACGGGAGTGATCGATGCGGCGGTTACATATTTTATGGCAGTGTTCTGGTGTTATCCGTTTCTGGGAAGCATTTTCGTGTACCGGAATGCGCTCCAGGGCATGGGATACGGACTTGTGCCCATGCTGGGAGGTGTATTCGAACTTGCGGCCCGTGCTGCGGTTGTGGCCGTGCTCGCGGGGAGGACGAGTTACTTTGGAGTCTGCCTCTCTGACCCGGCGGCATGGCTTGCAGCGCTGATCCCACTGGTGCCTTACTATTTTTACAAGATGAAGAAAGCATCCAAATTAGAAGATCAAAATCAGAAATCAGAAAAAGCGTCGAAATCATCCGTTTTTAGTTGAAATCGTTTGAACAGTTATATATAATAAAAATATTAGCAGGGCAGTAAGAAGAAAAACAGTAATGGGAAGAGCTGTTCTGCAGTCAGGAGGAAATTATGGCCGGACAGTATGAAGGTATGGCGATAGGTGTATTTGAGCTGGACAGCGAGTGTGCATGTTTTGTAGCATTAGATGCGGCAGCCAAGGCTGCGGATGTGAAGATCCAGGCAGTGGAGAGGAACCGTCTGGGAGCGGGCGCATGCGTAAAGCTGCGTGGGAATGTTTCTAATGTAAAAGCGGCAATGGAAGCAGCACTTAGAGTGGCAGAACCGATTTCAAAGATTGTTTCGCATACAGTGATCGCAGCACCACTGGCAGAGGCAGAACCAGCAATCACAATGACGATTAATAAGTAAGGAAGAGGTATTAGTTATGGCATATGGAGCATATGGACTGGTAGAAGTTCTGGGAGAAGCTAATGCTGTGCTGGTGACGGACCAGATGCTGAAAGCAGCAGATGTATCATACGAGACACAGGATACAAAGTGCGGGGGACATGCCCTGATCTTTATCAGCGGCAGCGTATCGGCAGTGAGCGCCGCAGTGGAGAGCGTAACAGTGGCTCCGCCGTGTAAAGTATTCAACTCAGCAGTCATCTCTAATCCGTCAGAAGAGATGGTGAACATCGTAGAGGGATTCAAAAACAGAAAGAAAAAATAATTGTACATACAGTATGAACAACAGAATCAATAAAAAGCAGCGGTTAGAGACTTTCAAGAGTCCGGCCGCTGCTTTTTTGTGACTATTCTGAAAACGGACCGCAAAAGGGTCTGACCCCTTTACAGTTCCTGCAGTGTTTTGAAGGTATACCCCATTTCTTCCCACTTGGTCAGCAGTTCATCTAATATTTCCCCGTTTGTTTTGGAGGTGCTGTGCAGCAGGACGATTGCGCCGGGGTGGATTCTGCCGAGGAGTTTTTCGAAGGCTTCTTCTTTGGTGGGCTGGTCGTTTTCGTACCAGTCGACATAGGCGAGGCTCCAGAAGAATGTTTTGTATCCCAGGTCTTTTGCCATCTGCAGGTTTGATTCGCTGTATTTGCCTTGCGGCGGACGATAGAATTTCGTCATTTCTTCTCCGGTGGCCTCTTTGTATGCGGCTTCTACATCTCCAAGCTCCTTCTGGAAGGCTTCTTTGGTCGAGATCTGCGACATATCGGGGTGATGGTATGTATGGTTTCCTACGGTGTGGCCTTCTGCCGTCATCCGTTTTACGAGGTCGGGGTTTGTTGAAATGAATGTGCCGACGACGAAAAATGTGGCGGAGACGTTGTGTTTTTTCAGTGCATCCAGGATTGCGGGCATATTTCCGTTTTCAAAGCCTGCATCGAAGGTAAGGTAGATGACTTTTTCATCTGCATTTCCAGTATAGTATGCATCGTATTTTTTCAATTCCTCAGAGGTTGCGTTGGCGACCGGCGGCTGTCCCTCCTGCTGGAAGCTCAGTCCCCAGTTTCCGTCCGCGGAGGTAGCAATCTCTGCAGAGGCGGCGCTGCCTTCAGGAATGGTATCGGCCGAGGTGATTGTTTCGGCGGCATCGGGAGAGAAGTGGTCCTGCACCTTACCGGCGGCAGTTCCGGCGAGGAAAGCGGCTGCAAACAGCAGCAGTGTTTTCGCGCCTTTCTTTAAAAGCGTTTTCTTTTCCAGATTTTTCAGATTGATTTTCATTTTATCACCAGAATCTTATTCTCTACAGTATATGTCGGAATCACAGAAATATTTTCGGTTGAGGCAAATATGTAAAGTAATGGGAGGAATCGGGAATTTTTTGTGCGGTATAGAAATGGATTTTTTACGGAAATAGTGTTAAAGTGGTAGAGTGAGATTAAAAAATGAAAGAAAATAGGATGACAGGAGATATTTATGAAGAAGGCAGCGTTATTTTTTGATATTGACGGTACGATATTAAGTGAGATTACGAAGGAAATACCACAGAGCGCTCTGGATGCCATGCTTGCGGCAAAGAAGGCGGGGCATCTGCTTTTTATTAATACAGGACGAACACTATGCAGTATTCCGGCGCAAATAAAACAGTTTCCGTTTGATGGATTTTTATGCGGGTGCGGAACATATCTGACGTATCAGGATGAGATTCTGTTTGCAAGTTCGATTCCGGAACAAAGAGGGCGCGAAATCATCCGGAAGATGATGGAATGTAAAATTGAAGGGATTATAGAGGCAGTGGACGATGTTTACCTGCCGGAACGGATTTCCCGGTTTGACAGGCTCGAAAGTTCAAAAAGATACTTTCGAAGTGAAGGGCTGGGGATGGAAACGTATCTGGAAACAGGAAATTTTATCTACGACAAGCTGTTTGTCTACGCGGATAAAAAGAGTGATAAGGAGGCATTTTTCAAGTTTATCGAGAAGGACATTGAACCAATTGACCGGGGCGAAAATACTTATGAGTGTATTCAAAAAGGATATTCTAAGGCAACGGCATGTGAGTTTATAATGAATAAATTCAGAATGGAGCGGGAGCAGGCGTATGTGTTCGGTGACAGCACGAATGATATATCTATGTTTGAATATGCAGTGCATACAGTTGCGATGGGGAACCATGCAGAAGAACTGGACCCCTATACAGAATATGTGACGGCAAAAGTGGAAGAAGACGGGATTGCCCGGGCGGTCAGGCACTATGGATTGATGTAGAATACTAGAATCAAACACACTCCAGGGAGGGATAAGAGATGAAGATTTTTGTGTATAATTACAGGGAATTTGATGAAGCAGTGTTTTTTCAGAAATTTTCAAAAGAATATGAGGTGGAGCTTGGCATCTGCCATGATGATCCATGTATGGAGAATGCGCACCTTGCGGCAGGATATGAATATATCAGTATCATAACGACAAAGATCGATGAGGAACTGATGGCGAAGTTCCACGAATTGGGCGTCAGGATGATTTCCACAAGGACGATTGGATATGACCATATCGATCTTGGGGCGGCAAAGAAGTATGGCATGAAGGTAAGCAACGTGTCGTATTCGCCTGAGTGTGTTGCTGATTATACGGTTATGCTGATGCTGATGGCGGTCCGCAAGATGAAACGAATCATGCAGAGAGAGGAGATCAACGACTTTTCCCTTCCCGGGATACAGGGCGTGGAAATGCACAACCTGTCGGTCGGTGTGATCGGTACAGGAAGGATCGGACAGGCAGTGATCCGCGACCTGAGCGGCTTTGGGTGTAAGATATACGCCTATGATCATCATCAAAATGAGAGTGCTGCAAAATATGCAGAATATGTAGATCTGGAGACCCTTTATAGGACATGTGACATGATTACCCTTCACATGCCGTTGAATGATGATAATTTCCATATGATTGATGCAGAGGCAATTAATAAGATGAAGGACGGCGCCGTGCTGATTAACACTGCCAGAGGCGGGCTGGTCGATACAAAGGACCTGATTGACGCGCTGGAATCTGAGAAAATCGGGGCAGCGGCTATGGACGTGATCGAGGATGAGTTCGGTATGTATTATTATGACAGAAAGTCAGATATCCTGAGCAAGCGGGACCTGTATATACTCAGGGGATTCCCGAATGTGATCGTAACCCCGCACATGGCTTTTTATACGGACCAGGCGGTGAGCGATATGGTGAAGCATTCGATAGAGAGCTGTTGTATGAATGAGAAGGGGGTTAAAAATCCCTGGGAGATCGTTTGAAAATTCTGACAATGGCGCGCAAAGGGGTCTGACCCCTTTGCGCGCCATTGTCAGAATTGTTTTGCTAATTCGTCGTGAATATGATTTCCCATATTGTAATCCAGCTTTTTATTAAACCAGATTTCTTCTGATCCAATCGCCTGATCGACTAGCATCATCAGTCCGGTAACGATCTGCAGGCCTTCGTCTTTTGCGATTCTCAAAAATTCTGTTATCAGAGGATTATACACAATATCAGCAGCAGCCTTGAATTGTCTGATAACGGAAGCATCTACCGGGCTCTCACCGGCATTCGGATACATGCCGACAGGGGTGGTATTGATGAGAATGTCCCCCGCAGGAACCTGATCCAGATGACAGGTGTGTATATAAGGGAACAGGTCTTCCAGATATTGTGTTGCCTCATGGTTGCGAGCGGCGACAGTGATGTTGGAGGCCCCCTCCATGTGGAAACCGTAAATCAGGGCTTTTGCGGCGCCGCCGGACCCGAGGATGACAATATCTTTCCCGGACAGGCTGACCCCGGCCTTTTTAAACATGCTGACTACGCCGATGTAGTCTGTGTTATATCCGTAGAAAAGGCCGTCTTTCATAAAAATGGTGTTTACGGCCCCGATTTTTCTGGCATGTGGATCGAGTATGTCCACAAGGTGGTAAGCCACTTCTTTGTAGGGCATGGTTACGTTCATTCCGATGATGTTTTCCTCTTTCATGACGTCCAATATATGAAGGACTTCATTTTCATCCATCTCATATTTCTTGTAGATTCCCCGGATATTCTGTTGTTTCAGTAAGTCATAATGAATCTCGGGGGAAAGGCTGTGCCCTAATTTTTCACCCAGAACCCCGAGACGGAGTATGTTTTCATTTTCTGTATTCATATCAAATCATTCCTGCTGTTTTGAAAAAATCAAGGTTAGTCGGGTAAACATAGCTGTCACCAATGCTATGGAGGAGAACCACATTCAGATGATTATCCAGATTTTTTTTATCCAGTTTTATGGCATCTGTCAGGTCAGACACAGGCAGCCCGCACTGGAAGGGGAGCCCATATGTGTTCAGTACACTTCGTATCCTTTCGGCCTCACCTGGCACGGAAAGTCCGGCTTTCTCAGATAATCTGGTGATCTGGTACATTCCTATAGCAACAGCTTCCCCGTGGCTTTCGCGTTCATAGTGGTAATATTGTTCTATGGTATGCGCCAGTGTGTGTCCAAAATTCAGAAGCATCCGCTCCCCGGTGTCGAACTGGTCATTTTCCACCACGGCACGTTTGATGTCCACGCAGCGGTAAATGATGGAAGAGAGCTGGTCCTTCAAGTCTTCGAAAGAGTGGCGGCTGTTTAATGTCTCAAATAATGCGGCATCCCGGATGCATCCGTATTTGATCACTTCGCCCATGCCGTCAGTAATATAACGTTCCGGCAGAGTATCCAGAACATCCGGATCAATCAGGACAAGTTTTGGATGATAAAAAGCACCGACCAGGTTCTTGCCCTGAGGAAGGTCAACGGCCACTTTCCCCCCGACAGAGGAATCAACCTGTGCAAGGAGGGAGGTCGGAATCTGTACCAGTTTTACACCCCTCAGGAAGCTGGATGCCGCAAAACCTGCCAGATCGCCTATAACGCCGCCGCCCAGTGCAATCACAAGGTCACTTCGCGTAATCTGGTTCTCCAGCATAGCCGTATATATCAGGGGAAGCGTCTTAAAACTTTTTGTCGTTTCACCATGAGGAAGAACAAGATGGCTGCACGCAAAAGACGGCAGTGCCTGAATCAGTTTCTGTCCATACAGGGGAAAGACATGGTCATCCGAAATAATCATGATCCGCTTTCCACGGAAGACCTGTGTGATATATTGTTCCGCTTTCTCAAGAATTCCAGATTCAATATAAATAGGATAGCTGTTTTTATCTAAATTAACTTTTAATTCCACGAATATTCTCCTTTTTATACAAAACGGTGTT
Source organism: Faecalicatena orotica (assembly GCF_003149245.1). Lineage (GTDB taxonomy): Bacteria > Bacillota > Clostridia > Lachnospirales > Lachnospiraceae > Faecalicatena_A > Faecalicatena_A orotica. Next base: position 234,570 of record NZ_QGDL01000007.1, read on the forward strand.
CAAAGGGGTCAGACCCCTTTGCAGAAGGGTCTGACCCCAATGGCTCCCTGCAAGTTATTTAAACGATTTTTCCGACCACGGAAGCAATTTGTTTGATTTGTTTCAGCAATTGGTCATAATTTGAGGGCTTTAATGACTGGGCCCCATCGCAAAGTGCACTCTCCGGGTCGTTATGTACTTCGACCATGAGTCCGTCGGCCCCGGCTGCCACAGAAGCCTTTGCCATTGGTTCTACGAGCCACCACTTTCCGCCGGCATGACTTGGATCTATGATGACCGGAAGATGGGTCTTCTTTTTCAGGACAGGGATGCACTGTAAGTCCAGAGTATTCCTTGTATAAGTCTCGAAGGTACGGATTCCGCGTTCACAGAGGATGACGTTCTCGTTACCGGATGCCATGATATATTCAGCGGACATAATCCATTCTTCATAGGTTGCATTTAAACCACGTTTCAGAAGGATTGGGCGGTCGAGCTGCCCGAGCTGTTTGAGCAGGTCAAAGTTCTGCATGTTTCTGGCACCGATCTGGATCAGGTCAACCTTCTCGTTGAACACATCCAGATAGTCAGGAGACATCAACTCTGTTACAATAGGAAGACCGACTTCTTCTCTTACTGCACAGAGGATATCAAGACCTTCCATTCCCAGTCCCTGGAAAGAATACGGGCTGGTCCTTGGTTTGAAGGCACCGCCCCTTAACAGATTGGCACCGGATGCTTTTGCCGCTTTTGCGATCTCCAGAACCTGATCATGGGATTCTACAGAGCAGGGGCCCGCAATCAGGGCAAGGTGGTCGCCGCCCACTTTGACGCCGGATACATCAATGATGGAATCCTCCGGGTGAAAAGCGCGGTTGGCAAGTTTGTAAGGTTCCTGCACGTGCATAACCTTGTCGACGGATGCATCGACTTCAAACAGCTTCGCGTCGATTGCGGTTGTATCCCCAATACAGCCGATAATCGTCATCTCCGCGCCTCTGACGATGTGTGTGTCCAGTCCGCGCTTCTTAATCAGGCTTTCTACACGGTTAACGTTATCTTCCGATGTGTGTGGTTTTAAAACGATGATCATATTTATTTCCTCCCAATTACAATGACTTCGCACTGTAAAATTTTAACTGTTTAAAGTGTGAAAACATATGTATCATAAAACATCCTTCGCAGAATGTCAATAAGTTTGGGGAAATAAAGTAGAAATATTTACCGGTCTCTTCAGCAGTCACCGGAGTAATAGTTTACAACATCTATGTAATCCCTTGGAACCGGGATATCGAGGCAGATTGTTGTGTATCTCTTGTTTTTCTCATGCTCTGACAGCAGGAGCTTCTGGATGCCGTATTTCTTATTGATATCAGTCTTTTTGCCATCCTGCGAGACCATATAGACGGATCCGGTACATGCGTTTACAGTTTCTAAAAATGATTTCATATTAATAATATTCATAATGATCATATTCATATCCTCCTATCCATATCTTTTACTGCAATATCATTATAGTGCATAAAAAAACAGGAAGATATCAAATTACTGTACAATCATATCATTATTCCGCCATTTTCCTGCGGTACTCCATCGGCGTGCAGCCCATGCGTTCACGAAAGACCTTTCCGAAATAACTGCTGCTTCCCAGCCCGCAAAGCTGACAGATCAGGGTAACCGGTTCGTCCGTTCCGGCCAGCATATAGCAGGCCCTCTGCATACGGTATTCCAGAATATATTCTGCGGGGGAAGTGTTCAGGCAGTTTCTGAAAAGCCGGAAGCACTCGCGCTCACTGATAAAAGCAGCTCCGGCAATTTTTGCGACGGTGATTTTATCAGCATAATGTTCGTGAATAAAAATCAGCATGGCCTTAATCTTATCATTCACTCTGTCCGAATGCATGCTCCTTATACCAGAGTCTATCAGCGGGCGGGCCGTATCAAGCAGCTTACACCACATTTCTGAAAGAATGGTGCGAAGATGCAGCTCATAATCATAGCTCTTCTCGTCCAGCGAAAAAGATCCCTTCAGCATTTCAAGCAGGTGGCTGTGTGCCGGGACCTCTGGTGACAGACGAAAGATTTCCATCTGGGAGGCGGAGGTCAGCGGCAGGACGTATTTCTGGTCAATGCGGCTGCCCTTTGATCCGCTGATCAGAACCGGATCGAATAAATGCAGCAGGGCAGTTACATTTGACTTGCTTCCGACACGGGTCATGTGCAGGACGTTGGAGTTGACGAAACCTCCTGAGCCGGCAGGGAAAAGCGTCTTTCCGCCGGGGCTGTTATATTCCACAGTTCCCTGTTCTACATAAAAAAGTTCGACTTCCTTATGCCAGTGCCACGGAGCAGAACCGCCGATGTAGCGGTCCAGTTCAACACGTGATGCAATATAAGGAAAATCTTCTGAAAAATCAGGGAGAACCTCTTCCTGGCTTCCCGGTTTTAATTCGATCCCCCGAATAATTTTCATAGCCATCCCTCCACGATAAATAAATCAGAAAAATAAGTTATTATAGAAAGAATAATCAATCATCATACGAAAAGCAAGCGAAAGTTGACAATTCCTTTCTACAGGTGTATTTTAAGTACTGTTCGTGAACACAGTCATGTACTATATTTACGATCCGCCGGCATCATACTTAAATATAAAACGAAAGAGAGTCTGAGGAATGAAAATTATTAAGCAAATCGGTATTATTTTTACAGTCTGCTGGCTGAGTCAGGTCATAGCACATTTCCTGCCGTTTGATTTTCCCGCCAGTGTGATTGGCATGATATTCCTGTTCCTGTGCCTGATGACAGGGGTGCTGAAGATCAGTCACATTCAGGAAAAATCAGATTTCCTGCTGGGGAATATGGCGTTTTTCTTTGTGCCTGCAGGAGTGAGCATTATGAACTATTTTGACCTGCTTAAAAACAGTGCGGTCAAACTGATTATTATCTGTGTTGTTTCAACAGTAATCACATTTGCGGTGACAGCATTCAGCGTCACATTTACAATAAAACTTATGAACAGGAGGAAGAAGTGATGGAAGCTTTATATACGTCCCCCTATTTTGGCGTGGCGCTCAGTGTCATTACCTTCGGGATTGGGGTGAAGCTGCAGCAGAAAACAAAATCAGCTGTCTGCAATCCACTGATTATTGCGATCGTTCTTACCATTGGAGTACTGCTCGTATTGAGAATTCCTTATGAATCCTACAATAAAGGCGGAGAGATCATCAACATGTTCCTCGCACCGGCCACGGCATGCCTCGCTGTTTCTATCTATACGAAGCTTTCTGTCTTGAAAAAATACTGGCTTCCTATTATAGTAGGATGTATAGCAGGTTCTCTTGCGTCTATGGGAAGCGTATATGTAATGTGCAGACTGTTTCGTCTGGATGAGAGCCTTACGATGTCCATGCTTCCGAAGTCTGTCACGACACCGATTGCGGTTGGCGTGGCGCAGGCCCACGGAGGCGTTATTCCGATTACGGTCGTTGCAGTTATTTTTACAGGCATTCTGGGGAGCATTATGGCCCCCATGCTTATTCGACTGTTCCGTGTGTCCGACCCGGTGGCGGCCGGCCTGGCAATCGGGTCGTGCAGCCATGCCGTAGGAACGTCGAAAGCGATCGAGATCGGGGAAATAGAGGGTGCAATGAGTGGTCTTGCAATCGGCATCTGCGGGATCGTGACGGTTCTGCTCTCCATGTTCATCTGACGATGCCGCGGGGAAAATCCTTTCCCCGGACATCATCGGGTACAGGTATTGTAAAAGCAGGTTTCTAGGAAAAGATTAGGGGGAAAATATTTTGAAGAAGGATACTTCACATACGATTAAGAGGGCGCAGCGTTTTCCTGTGATTCTGATTAGTGAGGGGCTTCTGGTAGGCGCGGTCGGCGGCCTGATCGTGCTGTTGTATCGCGTTGCACTGACTTATGCAGGAATCTGGCTGGAAAAGATTCTTTCCTATGTGAGAGGGAACCCGCTGCGTATTGCGGCTTGGTTTGCGGTACTCATGCTGATGGCATTCATTGTGGGACGGCTTGTAAAATGGGAACCGATGATCTCGGGTAGTGGAATTCCCCAGGTTGAGGGGGAAGTAACAGGGAAACTGGCCCAGAACTGGAAAAAAGTGCTTCCGGCAAAGTTTATCGGTGGTTTTTTATGTCTGTTCGGCGGACTGTCCCTGGGACGGGAAGGCCCGTCTATCCAGCTTGGGGCGATGACCGGGCAGGGAATCTCCAGACTGCTTGACCGGGGGAAGACGGAGGAAAAATACCTGATGACATGCGGCGCCAGTGCAGGACTGGCAGCGGCTTTCCACGCGCCGCTCGCCGGGATGATGTTTGCACTGGAGGAGATCCATAAAGGGTTCTCGATGTCCATCCTGATCTCCGTCATGACGGCGTCTGTGACAGCAGATTATATCTCATCCTATATCATTGGTCTGGACCCGGTGTTCCAGTTTAGGCTTGACTATGTGCTGCCGCAGAGTTATTACTGGATGCTGATCCTTCTGGGAGCCATACTGGGAGTCATGGGGGCATTTTATAACTGGGCCATGTTAAAGGCGCAGGACCTGTATAAAAAGCCGAAATTCCTGAATGAAACAACCCGGCTGATGATCGCGTTTGCCGCGGCAGGGGTGCTGGGGCTTCTCATGCCGTCTGTTTTAGGCAGCGGGCACGAACTGATCGTTTCACTCACGAATGGGGAGATGGTTCTGGGACTGGTTGTCCTGACTTTTATTGTAAAATTCATTTTTTCGGCGGTCAGTTTCGGTTCCGGCGCACCGGGCGGTATTTTCTTCCCACTGCTTATTCTTGGGGCTATGATCGGCGGTATTTTTGCCATGACAGGGGTACAGTTTTTCGGTCTGGACCCGGTATACATCAATAATTTTGTACTGCTCGCGATGGCAGGATATTTTACGGCCATCGTGCGTGCCCCGATCACGGGGATTATTCTCCTGTTTGAGATGTCCGGTTCGGTCAGCCAGATGCTTTCACTTGCGATTGTGTCGGTTACCGCATATATTATCGCGACACTGCTGAAGTCGGAGCCGATCTACGAGAGCCTGCTCGACAGGATTTTGAAGAGCCATAAAAAGAATCAGGCAGGCATCAAAGGGTCCAGCCAGAAGGTATTGAGCAATTTTGTCATCATGAATGGTTCCGTACTGGAAGAAAAAATGGTACAGGACATTACATGGCCGGATAACTGCCTTCTTGTTGCGCTTGAGCGGGGCGGAAAAGAGCTGATACCGAAGGGCAGGACGAAGCTGATGGCGGGGGATACGCTGACAACGATGACAGATGAAAGAGATGCCGGATATGTGCATGACAAAATGGAAAAGTTATGTTATACTTCATTTTAGAATAACTGTAACTGTCCAGAATTATGAACAGCTGCAGACTAACTACAGAATTTGAAGGAGCTAGGACATATGAAAAGAGTATTGTTAAAGCTGAGTGGAGAAGCACTTGCAGGAGATAAGAAGACAGGCTTTGATGAGGCTACCTGCATTGATGTTGCGAAGCAGGTAAAACAGCTTGCCGATGAAGGAATTCAGGTAGCGGTTGTGACCGGCGGGGGCAACTTCTGGAGAGGGCGCACGAGTGAGACAATAGACCGCACGAAGGCGGACCAGATCGGGATGCTTGCCACGGTTATGAACTGTATTTATGTATCAGATATATTCAGGCATGTGGGAATGAAGACAGAGGTTTTCACACCATTTGTATGTGGTGCATTTACATCTCTGTTTTCCAAGGACGCAGCGGTGGCTGCGATGGAAGAGGGAAAGGTTATCTTTTTTGCAGGAGGGACGGGACACCCGTATTTTTCAACAGATACAGGCGCCGTGCTCCGCGCAATCGAGATAGAGGCAGATGCCATGCTTCTTGCTAAGGCGATCGACGGAATCTATGACAGTGATCCAAAGGTAAACCCGGAAGCTAAGAAGTATGATGAGATCTCCATTCAGGAAGTCATTGACCAGAAACTTGCGGCAGTGGATCTGACCGCATCTATTCTCTGTATGGAGAACAAGATGCCGATGCTGGTATTCGGGCTGAATGAAGAGAACAGTATTGCTGAGACGATGAGTGGGACATTTACAGGGACAAAAGTGACAGTATAAGGAGGATATAAGACATGGATGAAAGATTAAACGTATACGAAGAGAAGATGACTAAGACACTGGCAAGTCTGGAGAGCGAACTGGTTACGATCCGGGCCGGACGCGCCAATCCGCACGTACTTGACAAGCTGGTAGTTGACTATTACGGATCACCGACACCGATCCAGCAGGTAGCCAATATTTCTGTACCCGAGGCGCGCCTGATCCAGATTCAGCCGTGGGAAAAGAGCCTGTTAAAGGCGATCGAGAAAGCAATCAATATGTCTGATATCGGGATCAACCCGACGAACGACGGTTCCACGATCAGACTGGTATTCCCGGAACTGACTGAGGAACGCAGAAAAGAACTTGTAAAAGATGTTAAGAAAAAAGGGGAGGCAGCCAAGGTTGCAGTCCGCAACATCCGCCGCGACGGTAATGAAGCCTTTAAGAAGCTCAAAGGCAGCGAGGTTTCCGAAGACGCGATCAAGGATATGGAAGATTCCCTTCAGAAGATGACTGATAAGTTTATCGAAAAGGTTGACAAGGCAATCGATGCAAAATCCAAAGAAGTACTTACTGTTTAGAGAGTAGTCAGAGAATAAGAGGGGCTTGTAATATGCAGCCCCTCTTTTGCTCTTTGAAAAAACATACAGTTTTAGGAGGATATATCAATGAATGTACCGCAGCATGTGGCAATCATACTGGACGGCAACGGCCGGTGGGCAAAGTCCAAGGGGATGCCGAGAAATTACGGTCATGCACAGGGCAGCAAGAATGTAGAGCGCATCTGTGAGGAGGCATGGCGGATGGGGATTAAATATCTGACTGTCTATGCTTTTTCGACAGAGAACTGGAACCGTCCGAAAAGTGAAGTGGATGCTCTTATGAAACTGCTCCGCAATTATATGAAGACCTGTCTGAAGACTGCAGAGAAGAATGACATGAAAATCCGTGTAATCGGGGATGTTACTGCATTGGATGATGACATTAAGGGAAGAATAAAGGAACTGGAAGAAGCGAGTAAAGATAACGGCGGACTGAATTTTACAATTGCGATTAATTATGGAAGCCGTGATGAGATGATACGCGCAGTCAGGAATCTGGCACAGGACTGTGCCGATGGAAAGGTGGATCCGGCGGGCATCGATGAGACGTTTTATGAGACGTATCTGGATACCCACGGGATTCCGGACCCGGACCTGCTGATCAGGACGAGCGGGGAACTCAGGCTTTCAAACTTCCTTCTCTGGCAGCTGGCCTACTCGGAATTTTATTTTACAGATGTTCTGTGGCCGGATTTCACAAAAGAGGAATTGGTCAAAGCTATCGGGCAGTATAATAGCAGAGACAGACGTTACGGAGGGATAAAGGAGGAACGGGATGTTTAAGACACGGTTATTGAGTGGGATACTTCTGGTGATCATTGCTCTTTTTACAGTTATTTCCGGCGGCAGCATCCTTTTTGCGACATTGTTCATCATCAGTCTGATCGGAATGTCAGAACTGTACAAGGTTTTTGATATCCATACAAAAGCACCGGGAATCTGTGGTTATCTGTTTGCGGCGGCATACTATGCGCTCATTTTTCTGAAGCCCGTCCTGCCGGAGACGACAGACTGGTTTTTGCTGCTGTTCATGGCGTTTTTAATCTGCATGATGGGAGTCCTTGTATTTTCTTATCCGAAGTACCGGACAGAACAGATACTGGCCGCATTTTTTGGGTTGTTCTACGTGGCAGTGATGCTGTCCTATATTTACCAGACAAGGATACTTCCGGGAGGCGTCTTTACCGTATGGCTGGTATTCATCTGCTCCTGGGGCTGTGATACCTGTGCATACTGCGTGGGGATGCTCATTGGGAAACATAAGATGGCTCCGAAGTTAAGCCCGAAGAAATCCATTGAGGGCGGTATCGGCGGTATCGCGGGGGCGGCTCTTTTGGGAGTGCTCTATGCGCTGGCTATCAATAAGTGGGGGAATGCCGGAGCCGGTATTGTAAGATATGCCATCATCGGGGCGGCCGGCGGCGCGATCTCACAGGTTGGGGATCTGGCGGCATCCGCGGTCAAGAGGTTCCACGATATTAAAGATTACGGAAAACTGATACCGGGACACGGCGGTATTCTGGACAGATTTGACAGCGTAATATTTACGGCGCCGATCATTTACTATCTGGCAGTGCTGCTGTAGAAGACAAGAGAGGTTTTGAGATGAAAAAGATAGCAATACTTGGCTCCACAGGTTCCATCGGGACCCAGACACTGGAGGTTGTAAGGGAGAACGGGGATATCGAGGTGACTGCGCTGGCTGCGGGAAGCAACATTGCACTTCTGGAACAGCAGATCCGGGAATTTTCCCCGAAGCTTGCGGCGGTATGGTCCGAGGAGAAGGCTCTGGAGCTGAAAGAGAAAGTCCGCGATCTGGACGTGAAGGTCTTATCCGGTATGGACGGACTTCTTGAAACTGCAGTGCAGCCGGATGCGGAGATTCTTGTGACGGCGATCGTGGGGATGATCGGGATTCTGCCGACCATTGAGGCAATCAAGGCAAAAAAAGATATCGCGCTGGCGAATAAGGAAACACTGGTTACGGCCGGTCATATTATTATGCCGCTTGCAAAGGAGTATGGTTCGGCCATACTGCCCGTGGACAGCGAACACAGTGCCATCTTCCAGTCCCTGCAGGGCGGACAGAGGAAGGCGCTGCACAAGATCCTGCTGACGGCATCGGGAGGTTCATTCCGGGGGAAGACAAGGGAAGAACTTGAAAACATTCAGGTTGAGGATGCACTGAAGCACCCGAACTGGGAGATGGGACGGAAGATTACGATTGACTCATCTACAATGGTCAACAAAGGGCTGGAAGTGATTGAGGCGAAGTGGCTCTTTGATGTGTCTGCCGACCAGGTGGAAGTGGTAGTTCAGCCGCAGAGTATCATCCATTCGATGGTGGAATACGAGGACGGGGCAATCATAGCCGAACTGGGAACGCCGGATATGAAGCTTCCGATACAATATGCACTTTATTATCCCGAGAGGAGATACCTGCCGGGTGACAGGCTGGATTTTTCAAGTCTCTCGCAGATTACGTTTGAAAAGCCGGATATGGATACGTTTTATGGACTGAAGCTGGCATTTGAAGCGGGCAGACGGGGAGGTTCACTTCCAACTGTGCTCAATGCCGCTAATGAAAAAGCCGTGGCTATGTTTCTGGACAGGAAGATCCGCTACCTGCAGATTCCTGAAATTATCGGGACTTGTATGGAACATCATAAAATAATTGAGAATCCGTCCGTGGAAGAGATACTAAATACAGAACAGGAAACATATGAATTTATTAAAAACAGGTGGTAGTTTATGGGTATAATCTTAGCAATACTTTTGTTCAGTGCGATTATTATATTCCATGAGCTGGGGCATTTTACCCTGGCAAAGTTAAATGGAATACGCGTGGACGAATTTTCACTGGGACTAGGTCCTACAATCATAGGAAGGGAAATCGGGGGGACAAAGTTTTCATTGAAGCTTCTGCCGTTTGGCGGGGCGTGCATGATGGGTGAAGATGATGTGGATGACCAGTCGGAAGGCAGCTTTAATACGAAGTCTGTCTGGGCCAGAATCTCTGTTATCGCGGCAGGCCCTGTATTCAACTTCATCATGGCTCTGGTATTTTCCATCATCATGGTCGCATGGATCGGATATGATGCACCTGTACTGTCAGGGGTGGATGAAGGGTATTCGGCGATGGAACAGGGAATGAAGGAAGGGGACGTCATTACTGAGATGAACGGTAAGAGCATCCACCTCTGGAAGGAAGTGACCCTGTTTAATCTGATGAATGGAGACAGCGATTCAGTTACTGTAACTTACGAAAGAGACGGTCAGGAACATACTGTCACAGTGGAACCAAGGCAGCTGGAGGGTGATGCTAATAAGAGGCTCGGAATCCGGGGGACCGGAGAGTATACCAAAGCCGGTTTCCTGAAATCCGTGCAGTACGGGGCGTATACGCTGCGCTACTGGGTGGACTATACGTTTGACTGTCTGAAGCTGCTTGTGACGGGTCAGGTGGGCATTAAGCAGATGTCGGGCCCTGTGGGGATCGTCAACGTGGTGGATGGAATCTATAAAGAATCCGCCCCGGCAGGATGGCAGGCCGTGGTGCTGAACCTTCTGAACATCGCGATTCTGCTGTCAGCCAACTTAGGGGTTATGAACCTGCTCCCGCTCCCGGCACTGGACGGCGGAAGGCTTGTGTTCCTGTTTGTGGAAGCTGTGCGGCGCAAAAGAGTGCCCCCCGAGAAAGAGGGTATGGTACATTTTGCGGGATTTGCACTGCTGATGATACTCATGGTTGTAGTTATGTTTAATGATATCCGGAACCTTTTCTGATGAAAGGGCTCCGGATTGTTTGAATTTGTAATCATGGGAAGGGATTCTGCATATATATAATAGAAATGATTTTTGCGAGGAAATCTATGACTTCTATAAAAGCAATGCAGAATAACGCCGTAGATAAAGGACGGCTGCAGATCAATGTGACATCGGACATTACATCTTTTCCTGTATCGGGTGCTAGTATCACGATATCATATACAGGAGTGCCGGACAGTACACTAGAACAGCTGAGCACGGATGCATCGGGTCAGACAGAAGAAGTGGAACTGGCTACGCCGCCTCTTGAATACAGTCTGAATCCATCTATTGAAGAGATGCCATATGCCGAATACACATTTGATGTCAGCGCACCGGGATTTGAACCAGTCAGTATATCAGGCGCAGAGCTTCTGCCGGAAGTGAAGGCAATACAGAATGTAAGGCTGCGTCCGAGCGAACAGCAGCAAAATGAGGAAGTGTTCGTGATTCCCGCACATACCCTGTACGGAGAGTATCCGCCGAAGATAGCGGAGGAGGAGATCAAGCCGATCAATGAGACCGGGGAGATCGTGCTGAGCAGGGTCGTTGTGCCTGAATATATTGTTGTCCACGACGGATCTCCGAGAGACACCACGGCACAGAACTATTATGTAAAATATAAGGACTATATTAAAAATGTCGCATCCAGTGAGATCTACGCAACCTGGCCTGCCGACACCATACGGGCAAACGTGCTGGCTATTATGTCCTTTACATTGAACCGCGTATACACGGAGTGGTCACTCCGTATAAGGTCATTCAGGGTCATAGTAAGGTAGTAAAACAGCCAGAAATAAATACATCTAATGGTCTGGCTTCCTATATGCTCATGCACAGTTGCCGGAATCTGATTATCAATGAATTGATTATCAAGATATTAAGTAAATCTAAATATTCTATCGAATATAAATAAGAATACCCTCTAATTTCTCTTAAAAGGGTATTTTCTTTCAATTTTCACGTTGTGCAATTTTCACAAATATTTATGCGTTTCATGGCAATAAAATCCGTTTTTCAGTTCGTTTAAGCTGTAAAACGGATTATTTTTTGTGCAATATAGTGAAAACATTGAATTATCAGACAATATTTCAAATAGTCAGACTCGTTAACAGTAATGAAAGCAACACGAGCAGGGAGGTGACATGTTTGATTTACAGATGTAATTCACATAATATTATCTCAAATGTACGAGGACCACCGATACGAAATGTATAATCAGCAGACGTTTGAGTAGAACTTTTGAAAGGAGATAAGCAAAAAGAGCATGAAAATGTATACTACTCCTGACAAAGCTAGTCGTTGGGAAGATATTAACTTCAAAATGGCAGAGCAAAAGGTTAAAAAGCTGCAAAAGCGTATTGCTGTGGCTTTTGGGAACGATGATTTTGATAAAGTTGCATTGTTGCAGAATATGATAATACATTCGTTTTATGCTAAAGCCTTAGCGGTGAAAATAGTTACTTCTAATAGAGGCAGATACACTGCCGGAATTGATAATGTTGTATGGATTACTCCTGAGGAGAAATTTGATGCAATATACAATTTATCCCGTAGGGGTTATAAGGCTATGCCATTGAAACGGATATTCATACCGAAGTCCAATGGAGATATGCGACCTCTAAGTATACCTACGATGAAGGACAGAGCTATGCAGACTTTATATAAGTTTGTATTGGAACCAATCGCAGAGTTTACAGGTGATATGGATTCCTATGGCTTTCGTCTGAATCGTTCTGCTAAAGATGCAGTTGTAAGATATATTGATATACTATTGAACTTTCCATATCTTAAATGGGTTATGAAAACAGATATTAAATCATGTTTTGATAATATAAGCCATGAATGGGTGATGAAACATATCCCTATGGATAAAGAAATATTACTTAAATTTCTGAAATGTGGATATATGAGCCATTCGGTATATCATCCGACTGAAAAAGGAGTCCCGCAAGGTGGGAGTATATCTAATGTCATTTGTAATATGGTTCTTGATGGGTTGGAAATTTGCCTTGATGACCACTTTGGCAGTTCTCTATATATGATTCGATATGCTGATGATATTGTCATCGTTGCTGATAGCCAAAAAATTTTGGTACAATCGGTTGTCGCTGTGATTGAGCATTTCTTGTTGGAGCGTGGTTTACAACTCTCACAGGAGAAAACTATGGTTTCCCATGTGGAAAATGGAATCATTTTTCTCGGATTTGAGATATACCGAGAAAATAAAGTAGTAGTCTGTGTACCAGCAAGGAAAAGTGTAACTTCTCTAATGAGTAAAGTGGACTGTATTTTGTCTGCTGTATCAAAGGTATATTTTGATAAGATACCTGATGAAATACTGTGGAAGTTATGTAATTCCTTAAAATTGGTCATAAGGGGGTGGTTAAATTATTATGCAGATATAGTAACTACACAATCTCTTCGTGATGTAAAATATGAACTTGTTTCTCAAGTAAACAAATCAACAGGAGATAACCGCATTGCAGAATTTATAAAAAAACTTTTTAAAAAATAAAAGGGGGACATAATAATGTCAAAAATAATGAAAAAAAATAATGCAAGAGTCGAAGAAAGAGATTTCAGGGATTCCATCGAATTCTGGAGATACAAGGATGAAGTACTTGGTGATATTTTAGAAGCACAAAACTATTTTATGGAAGTGATACTAGCAATTGAAGAAGTTCCATCACTAAGGATATTTGAACATTCATTGGTCTCAGGGTATGATGAACTTATTAAAGCAATATATGATCTTTGCTCCCCTAAATAGAGATTTAACAGCCGTTAAAATCGAAAGCATTACGATTTCAACGGCTGTTTCTTGTAGTGTTTTTGATGTAAAGAATACGTAAGTTCCTTCTGGCTCAAATCACATTTCTTTCGGTATTCTTTTTACCAATTCAGGACTTATCATTCTTTGTTCCCATATGTTCACTACCTTTACACATAGTATTAGCGAGTATTAATATATATCTAATAATATTAGGTGTTGATTTCAGTTAGTAATTGTTTCATAGTAGATATCCCTTTCTCTTAGGCGTAATCTCCTTTTTAACCCTGTTATGCTATTACCTTGGTAATTCTCCACACAAGTAATGTTCTTTTCATCTAGGTTAGATGTCCTTTGTTCTACATGGTAATCTGACAGTTTCAGAATACTTACGCTGAACAAAATGAAAACAGTCTTAGAATGGCTCTGCATATATACAAGGTTTTTATAGGGATTTCTAGATTTTGATGGGTGTTTATCTATAAAACAATGTATAATTATCAACCTATATATTTCGTTTGTGAAAATCTACTATGATGATATTTTTTGTATTTCTTTTTCCTGATGATTTATCCGTACAAAGACTTTGCATTGTTCAATACAAATGTACTTCTGTTCTTCTGTTAAAGAACGAAAAATCCGCAGTAATTCACTTTCTTGATGTGTATTAGTTTTTTTCGTACAGTGATCTAACAGATAATCAATAGAAACATCGAAATACTCTGCTAATAGTTTTAAAGTAGAAAAATCTGGTTCACGTGTATTCTGAACGTAACTTCCCATTGTAGACGGAGCTATGTTTAAATATGTAGCCAATTCTTTTTGCGTCATATTCCGTTCTTCAATCAAAGTACGTAAGTTATTGCCAAAACTCATGTCATTTACCTCCTATCTCTCTCACATTTTAATTGATAGGTATTGTAATTTCCCTAGTAACTACTATACGAGTTGACAAACTACTATACGAGTTATAGAATATAATTAACATATCTTACTTTTTAAAAATCATACAAAAGAGAGGAAATCACAATGAGAGCATACATAGAGAATATTAGCAAAATAGTCGAACAAATGGATATTCAGTTACGAACAAATCTATTAATAAAGGATGGTCAGATTCAAGAGAAAAAATTGTGGGAAAATACGTATATTAAACACCAAAAAGATAGGCGAGATAGAAAAGAGGGATTTTCCATTAGCGACCACATCCGAGGGATGGTGTATGCAATGTTAAGTTCAGGGATTGCATGGGAACGGGTTGAAAATAGTATTGATATATTGACCGGAAAAATAGAAACAATAGATGAAATCTTTCATCAATATAATCCTCAGATACTATTGGAATGTTCTCCAGAAGAATTAAGTGATAAAGTAAAGCATCTTCACTGTGCAAGTCAGAGTACAAAAAAGCAAATGAACGGATTGATACATACAAACATTGAGAAGTTAATGCAGTTAGAAAAAGAATACGATAGTATTGACGGTTTTTATCAAAGATTTATTGATAAAGACAGTTCATACAAAACATTGATAAAAACACTTTCCGATTCCGACAGTGTGAATAAAATGGTAGAAATGGGAGAAGCCTTAAACGCTGAATATTTGCGTAATGTAGGTTATGACATGGCAAAACCTGACAGGCATATCCGAAGAATTTTAGGAAGTAATGTACTAGCTTGTTCAGAACATGAAATAGTTCCATTATTTCAAACCTTTGATATAGTCAAAGATATTGCAGATGAATTAGGAAAATCTGTGGCAGAGGTTGATTATATTCTATGGTCTTACTGCTCAAAAGGTTATGGGGAAGTATGTACAGTAATTAACCCCAAGTGTAGTATATGCGTTGCCAGACAGATTTGTAGAAAACATGTTGAAAAATAAAGGGGGATTATGATGGTTGAAAATAAATATTTATTATACTCTCATTACGGCATAAAAGAAAATGCTACCTGTTCAGAGATCATAGTAAGGGCTGCGAAAAAATCTTATCTGGAATTTTGCAGAAGGGTTTCATTCGAGAAAAATATATCTGTAGATGACAGACGAACGTTTGAGTTTGAAGTTGAGAAGTTACTGGCTAATATGATTCCAAGATTAATAGAAGAAATCGTAAATGAGGATGAAAATCAAGAGTTATTTGACAGAAAACATAATGAAATATGTGAAGCAATCATTAACATATATAGTGGAGTGGGTGGACAATCGTATGGAATAGCGCAAAGATGGCTGAATCTAACATTGATGAATTTAGTTGTTATTTCTTCTAATCTTGAAGCAGATTATCTACATATTAAGAATGCTAGAAAATATTTTCATGTTC
Source organism: Faecalicatena orotica (assembly GCF_003149245.1). Classification (GTDB taxonomy): domain Bacteria; phylum Bacillota; class Clostridia; order Lachnospirales; family Lachnospiraceae; genus Faecalicatena_A; species Faecalicatena_A orotica. The sequence goes on from NZ_QGDL01000007.1 coordinate 250,173, forward strand.
CGGTAGAGCAATATTTGTTAGAAGCGGCTACAACCAGATATAAAAATAGATTTCAGCATGGCTTAAATCTGAAATATGCGCCGTTAAAACATGATAAGGCGTATAGTTATCAGATGGATTGGTTCTGTCCGGGGAAAACACAGCCATTTGAATATTGGGAATATCCAGAGTATATAGAATTTCAATATGCTGTAAGAAACAAATTGAAAGAAGTCCCCATAAATCAAAACTATTGTGATTCTCTGGATTGGGCTTTCAAGTCTTTTATAGAAGTGTCGCAAGCTTGAAATAAATAGGAGGTATGTGATATTGAGTGAATTAACTAAGGGAAGAAAAGAAGAGATAAAAAGTTTTATTGTTGAGAATAATGTCAGTACCTTGACAAAAGGTGACGTTGAAATTAATGCAAAAAATTTTCCAGACAAAATATTCAGAGACTATATAACCACAAACTTTGACAAAGATAATAACGGTGTTTTGACACAAGATGAAATCAATTCAATAACGGAATTTAATGTTAAAGATAATTACCAGATTACTAGTTTGGATGGAATCGAGTATTTTCCTGCTCTGACAACTTTAAAATGTGCCAGAACTAAAGTTGCACGATTGGATGTCAGCAGGAATACTTCTTTGGAATATTTAGATTGTTCAGAAACACAAATAGTAGAATTGGATATTAGGGAGAATATATCTTTAAAAGTGTTACGCTGTTTTCTAACCGGAATTAAAAAGTTAGATGTCAGCAGGAATACTTCTTTGGAATATTTAGGCTGTTTCTATACAGAAATTGCAGAGTTGGATATTAGCCGAAATATTTTTTTAAAATGTTTAGAATGTTCTAACACAGCAATTTCAGAACTGGACGTTAGCAAAAATACTATTTTGGAAAATTTAAACTGTGCTAATACAGAAATTACAGAGTTAGATGTCAGCAGAAATATATCTTTGAAAAATTTACACTGTGATGATACAAAAATCACAGAGCTAGATGTCAGTCAAAATACTTCTTTGAAATGGCTAGACTGTTCTCGGACACAAATTGCAGAGCTAGATGTCAGCAAAAATACTTCTTTGGAAGTCCTAAACTGTAGTGGTACAAAAATCATAGCATTGGATGTCAGCAGAAATATATCTTTGGTAGAGTTATACTGTCCAGAAACTGAAATTGCAGAGTTAAATATTCGTAGGAATAATTTTCTGGGATTTTTAAAATGTGGTGATACAAATATAACAGAATTGGATGTTAGCAAGAATACTTCTTTAAAACAGTTAGACTGTTCCTGGACACAAATTGCAGAGCTAGATGTCAGTAGAAATACTTCTTTAAAAAGGTTACAGTGTTCCAATACGAAAATTACAGAGTTAGATGTCAGCAGAAATATATCTTTGAAAAATTTATACTGTGATGATACAAAAATCACAGAGCTAGATGTCAGTCAAAATACTTCTTTGGAATGGCTAGACTGTTCCTGGACAGAAATTGCAGAGCTAGATATCAGCAAAAATACTTCTTTGGAATGTTTAGACTGTAATCATACAAAACTAAAAGAACTAGATAACAGTAGGAATACTTCTTTGGAATGTCTAGACTGTGGTGATACAAAAATCACAGAGCTAAATGTTAGCAAGAATACTTCTTTAAAACAGTTATATTGTTCCTGGACAGAAATTGCAGAGCTAGATATCAGCAAAAATACTTCTTTGGAATGTTTAAAATGTAATAATACAAAACTAAAAGAACTAGATGTCAGTAAGAGTACTTCTTTAAAACAGTTAGACTGTTCCGGTACACAATTAGTTATAAGGGAGTGTAAAAATGAAGAGTAATGTAAAAATGTTTTCCCCCTGTGTTGGAAACTGGTGGTATACGGACAATGGGCAGGTATGGGGAATATATTGTTCTTTGAATGACGCTGTATTAAATGGTTCATACCGTCAATTCAGCATGTCTGACAATCATATGACCCTGTGGAGAAAAGTTGTAGAAGATTATATAGAAAATGAGGAAGAACAAAAACATGTTTATGCTCTTGGATATGATGTATATGAACATGGAAGTGTTGTCTATGATCTAAGAACACAATGCTTTTATATTATTTGCAGTGAAACTATCTATAATAATCTGATAGCGAGAAAGGCAATAAAATCTGCATTTGGTCTCAATGGATGTAATATTGATTTTCAAAGAGTATCTCTCACATAACAAAAAGTAGTTATTATAGACTATTTGAATTTTGCAGATAATTCAACAAACATAATTATTACAAGAAATCTTTCTGCTATAAAAATAAACATCTCTTTTTGTTTATATTTCTTAAGAATCCAGAACAACCGTAATCATATCCGATTGCGGTTGTTTTTTATCCCCTATATATAAAAGAAACAGTTGACCCCTTTTCGTTTATATCTTATAATACGTAAACATTAACTAAAGATGAGGTGGTAAAATGATTTACGGTTATGCCAGATGTTCAACAAATGAGGAATTACAGGATATCCAACGACAGGTTAGGGAATTAAAACAATTAGGTGCTACAGAGGAAACTATATATTTGGAGTATGAAAGCGGAACAAAGACGAACCGGGCGGAACTCTTTAAGTTATTAAATGTAGTGAAACACGGTGATACTATTCTTACCACAGAGGTCAGTCGTATAACCCGTAGTACAAAACAACTTTGTGATATTATAGAACTTGCAAAAGATAAACAGATTAAATTAATTATAGGGAGTTTCGTAGTTGATTGCAGTAAGGAACTTGACCCCATGACAGAGGGAATGTTGAAAATGATGGGAGTATTTGCTGAACTTGAAAGGAATATGATAAGTCAGAGGGTGAAAAGCGGAATGGAAAATGCAAAATCTAAAGGAAAGATTATTGGCAGACCGGTTACTACTGTAGACAATATTCCAAGTGTTTTCTATAAGCATTACCCCAAATACAAAAAAGGTGAAATCAATAAAAAAGATTTCTCACGGCTATGTTCTCTTTCCTATCCTACGATTTACAAATATTTAAGCATGGTAGAGGATGTTTAAAGTGACGCTTGTTGAATTTAGAGGTTCTTTTGTGTATAATAGTAAAAAACAGATAGATTGGAAATGTTATGTGTTCAGAAAAAACAGGAATACGCAAGCAAGTTTTAGAAGAAATTATAGATTTAGCAAAGTTTTATGATCTTTCACGGGTTATATTGTTTGGCTCGAGAGCCAGAGGGGATTATCTGAAAAAAAGTGATATTGATTTAGCGGTAGAGGGGAAGAATATCGTGGACTTTGCATTGGATGTGGATGAGAAAACAGATACCTTGTTGCAATATGACATTGTAGATATGTCAAAAGCAGATGAAGAATTATTGAAAAATATCAGAAAGGATGGAATTACATTATATGAGAAAATTCGATAATTATTGTAGCAATTTGGCTGTTTTGGAGAAAGCATATAAAGAAGATATTCAGAATGAATTTATTGTTTCAGGTATTATAGATAAGTTTTCCGTTCAATTTGAACTTGGATGGAAAGTGTTGAAGGAATTAGTTCTATATGAAGGCAGTTCAATTGGAAAGACAGGCTCACCGAGAGATATTATTAAAGAAGCCTATCGCATATTTGATTTTATGGATGAAACTATTTGGCTTCATATGCTGAAAGACAGAAATGATACAAGCCATGTATATAATGGAAATATGGCAAAAGAACTGGCGGCAAGAATCCTGAAGGAATATATTCCGGTATTTGTGTCAATAAGGGAGAGCATACTAAGCAAATATAAGGATTATTTGTAAAATATATTTGGTGTTATATTACTCAGATTTAAGAATAACATATTTGATGATTATCAACAAAAAACCACTTTGAGATTCGTTTCAAAGTGGTTTTTTGTGCATTATGACGAAATACAAATTTTCAGGTCTTTTTTCTTCTAAATACAAACTTGTACGAATATAACAATGAATACAGTTATTAAGTAAAAAAAGGACGGTGTCATAATATGTTTGATAGTAGTTAATACACAACAGAATTTCAAAACCACAGAAAAAATTATAAGGACCATTTCAGATTGTCTTTCTCCTTGCGGTTCTCCGCAAAACTAAAGGCATCAACAATAATTTTTATTGGAGGTGCTCTATGAAAAGGAATCATTTCAAAAACTTATCTTTATTTCTCCCTTGGAAAGAACATATAATAACATCATATTACTTAAAGGGATTCCGCTTATCACATCATAAGGTATATAGCTGTGCGAGTTTGGAGGTGTGTTATGGATTCTAAAATAACAACTCTCCCCGGAAATCCAGACGAATACTCTGGCTCTGGTATAAATGAATGTGACAAGTCTGCTCGGAATATTTATGTAATAAGCAGTAAACCAACGGAGCAGGCAATGTCAGAATCAATCTATAAGAAGTTAGAAGCAGAAAGAGAGGGATTCAAGGTTATTATTGAATTTCCCGATAATTCGGATGATGAAGCAGTTATACATGAAGAGATTAAACAGATTTTATCAAATCTTCTTCAAGAACAAATGATGAAAATTTCATAACTTATCATAGAGCAGAGGATTTTCCTCTGCTCTATTCAAAAATCATTTAAGAAAGGGTGTAAAAATCATGAAAAAACAACAGGAGAAAAAGGTAGTACGAATATTATTACGTGTAAGTTCAGACCAACAGTTAGAAGCCGATGGTGACTTAGGTATTCAACGAGAGATTGTTATAGAAGATATAAGGCAACATTCTGACTGGATATTGGATTCCAAGGAATATTTTGAGGGAAGTAACAGTGGATATAAAAATTCTATCACTGACAGAGATGTCCTGCAAGAAGCATTAAGAGATGCTGAAAATGGGGAATATGATATATTGGCTGCCTATAAAGATGACCGGCTTGGAAGAAGAATGTTTGAAGTACCTGTCTATATCATGTCGTTAAAAAATTTTGGAGTTGATGTCTATACAGTCAAGGATAAAATGATTACCCCTCAAAACCCAAATGATGTTACAGAACTAATGATGTTGACCATGCGCTATGGGATGGCTCAAAAAAGTAGTTCTGATACTGGTCTCAGGGTAAGAGATACTGCACAGAAATTGGTTCAGCAAGGGAGATTTTTAGGTGGGAAGGCCCCTTATGGTTATAGATTTGAACTTTCCGATATTATAACCAAACGTCAGCGGATGATAAATCAACTTGTTATAGTTCCTGAACAAGCTGAGGTAGTGAAATACATTTATAACCTATCTTTTCACAAAGAGTTTGGTTCTGGAAAAATTGCAAGTACACTGAATGAAGATGATAGATATAGAGCAATGGCGCCAAACGACGTATGGAAAAGTGGAACAATCACCAGTATACTCACAAATCCAATTTATGCAGGTTATCCCACATATAACAGGCGTCAATCTTTAAATGGGAAACATCGCAGTTTAAATAGAGAAGATTGGACCTATTCGGAAATACAAATCGAAGAATATATTATTATAGAACAGGAATTATGGGAAAAGGTTCAAATCAAGAGGACTGAGAGAGCTAAAAAGTATGTCAAAAATCCAAAGAACGAAGGAGCTACTGTAATTTCAAGAAATGACGGAATGCTGGCTCTGATTGATGTAGCTTATTGTGGTTATTGCGGACGTAAAATGACAAATGGAACAAAATATGACTACTGGACAATTAAAGCTACAGGAGAAAGAAGAACATCCAAGAAGGCTATTTATAAGTGTCAGAATGTATGGCAGGGGGTTCCCCATGAACCTTGGAAACAGATTCGGGCAGATAAGGTTGAACCGATTGTGTTTGGAGCCCTTGCAGAATATATTGGCAAGTTACAGGAAAATGAAAATGTATTTGAACAGATTATGGACAACCAAAATAAAGAAAAGAAACAGCAGGAAAGAAAGCTATTGCAGGAGAAGCAGAAGCTTGATACTATTAAAAAGAATATTGATATAATGGAAGATAAAATTCCAGAAGCTATGACAGGTACTTATATCCTATCTCTTGAGGATTTAGTACATAACATAGAAAAACAAAAGCAGAATGAACAGAAACAGGCAGAAATTGTAGAACAGATAGAAACGGAATTACAAAATACTACGGTATCCATTGATGATTGGGAAACCCTCCGAAGTAAAATTCCTACATGGCAGGAAATATTTTTAAGTGCGGATACACCTACAAAGCGTGTTCTTGTTAATAAACTGATTGAGCGTATAGATATGACAGAGGATGAGGTGGTTATCCGGTTTAAAATCAACCTTGATAACTTCCTAACACAATCCCGAATGACCGATAACGAATCGGTACAGGAACAAAGGATACGATTTTACAATTACATCCTCTACTGCATTCGACCACAAATGGATACCGGAAAGAAACGTATTTGATACGATTTCCGTGATTGTAGATGAGTTATTTGCCGACTATCTGTCCCGCCCAAATGTAAGACAGCCGATTCTGACACAGTACTGTGACGGCCGGAGGGTAAGTTGTCCAAACTGGATGACACAATGGGGTTCAAAAGCCCTTGGTGACCAGGGGTATACCCCGATCGAAATTCTCAGATACTATTACGGGGACGACATGTACATCAACACCGCCCAGGAGATATCCGGAATCCCGTCATCATGGCCGGGATATACCCTTGAGATAGGATCCAGTGGCGATAAAGTAAGACAAATGCAGGAACAGTTAAATGTCATAGCAGGGGCATACCCCGCAATTCCGAAAATAGAGGCCGACGGAATATACGGCCCGGCTACGGCAGCATCCGTAGAAGTATTTCAGTCCGTATTCGGATTACCACAGACAGGAACAGTTGATTACCGGACATGGTACAAAATATCCGAGATATACGTTGGAGTATCAAGAATAGCAGAATTAGTGTAAAAGAGTGTTATGGCTTCTTAAACACAACTAAGAAAAAACCTGGAAACGGAACATTTTCAAATCATCCGTTTTCAGGTTTTTTAAATTACACGGCCTGAACATGCGGGAGCGTACTACTCACCGCCAGGCCCCTCCCTTGGCGGCACTTCATCAGGAATGATATTCTTCAGACCATTCTTCCCGGGCAGGTCAATCTCCGGAATATTATCATCATCGTATACATTCGCTTCTGTAGCCTTGGAGGGCAGTTTGATTTCTCTCATAATCATTCACCTTACCTTTTTCATATATTGTGTACAAAAGCAGTGTGAATATGTATAAAAGGGTGAAAAAGTAAAACGATAGTCCTATTTTGCCAAAGAATAAAGCTGCAGAAAATTCTCTCGTTCACTCTTATTCATCCTGACAAATTCTGTGAAATCTACATCTACATAATACATGGGCTGTTCACAGCAAAGAGCGTGCGATTTATTATTGGTATAGTGGTATTTCTTGCATTTTATACAATAAAATACATGCATCATTGGTATCACCCCCTCACAGTATAATAACATAAAAATAACAGAGAGGAAATTAAAAAGTTGTTAAGAAAGGTGGATAATTGACACATTATAGAGAATAAAAAGTGGAAAAATAATAAAAAACTACAAATGGGTACACCACTGAAAGCGTTCTGGTACACCACAAAACTCAATTAGGGACGTAGTAAACTTGAACTTTATTACGTCCTGAACTATAATGATTGCAGGCAGCGTTTTGTTGCGGTGAAGGCGGGGGTCCGGGAAGGGGTAAATATATGGCGAGAAGAAGGAAGAGAAGGAAATGGCCGGTGTTTCTGGCCATATTGATGGTAGTTTGTATTTTTGCGGGCTTGGGGGGAGTTGTAAAGAGGCTTCTCCCGGACATTTTTGCATCTACGGGGGAAGTGATCCAGACGGTCAGGGAGAAGGCATCCGGGACGGCGGGGGTGCCTTTTGAGGCGGTCAGTGTCCAGGAAGAGGATGTTTCAGGCGGGTATTATTACCGGCAGTTGAATGAGGAGGAACAGGCGCTGTATAAAGAGCTGTACCAGGGGCTGATGGATACTTCGGATGTGATATATATGCACACCCCGGATATGGAGGCAGTCAAGACGGTCAGCCGGTACATCCTGTGTGATATGCCCCAGCTGTTCTGGTGCAGCGGGGAGATGCAGATGACAGGTTACGAGGCGTATTCCGAGGTCCGGCCGGTCTATACTTATACGGGCGGGGAAAAGGACCAGAAGCAGGCGGAAATAGATTTGGCCGTGCAGGAATGTTTTACGGGGATCAGCGGGGACATGTCTGAATATGATAAGATCAAATATGTTTTCGAGTATCTCGTGAACACGGTGGATTATAATCTGGATGCTCCGGATAACCAGACGATTTACAGCTCACTGGCAGGCAAATCGTCTGTCTGCGCCGGGTATTCCCGGGGGGCCCAGTACCTGCTTAATAGGCTTGGCATAGAATGTATTTATGTAACAGGAAATATCCCAGGTCAGGGCGCACATGCATGGAATATCGTGAATTGCGGCGGGCAATACTATCAAATGGATGTTACTTTCGGAGACCCTGTTTTTATCGAGGCTGAGGGTGGCAAAGCGCCCCCGGAGCAGAGCATCAATTATGATTATCTGTGCTGCAGCGATGCGGAGATCATGAAGAACCATACGGCGGATACTTTTGTCACATATCCCCAGTGCAATTCGATGGATTTAAATTATTACAGACTGAACGGCATGTATTATGAAACATTTGACCCGGACCAGCTCCTTTTGGACATGAATAATTCTATCTATAATATGGAGAGTTCTTTTACCTGTAAGTTTGCCAGCGACAGTCTCTATGAGGAGGCCCATGACATGGTTCTGGATGACCTGGTGAAGAGGGCCGTGCAGAATCTGCTGGATTATTACGGGCTGGTGTCTGTGCAGTATACGTATATCGAGGATGCGGTAATGGACAAAATAACAATTTACTGGAATTATGAATAGCACGCAGGAACAGCATGGAAATAATCCACGTAAAAAAAATGTTGAAATATGATTTGAATTGTAGTATAATCTTTACAATTTGAGCACATGGGCGCTCTGGACACAAGAAGACTCCACGAGTGCCTTTGTTTTGTAAAATATGAAGGGAATAGGTGAACATATGAAAGCGTTTCTGATATTAGAAGACGGAACCGTGTTTACAGGAATAAGCATAGGTTCGAAGAGAGAGATGATTAGTGAAATCGTGTTTAATACCTCTATGACTGGGTATTTGGAAGTACTGACCGACCCTTCTTACGCGGGACAGGCAGTCGTCATGACCTATCCGCTGATTGGGAATTACGGGATTACGCCCGACATGGAATCTAAAAAAGCATGGCCGGATGGTTATATTGTAAGAGAATTATCCCGTGTGCCGAGCAACTTCCGCTGTGAAGGTACGATACAGGATTTTCTTGAGAAGCAGGACATTCCGGGAATTGCAGATGTAGATACCCGTGCACTCACCAAGATACTGAGAGAAAAGGGTACCATGAATGGGATGATCACGACGAATGAGAATTATGACCTGGAAGAGATCCTTCCGAGATTGAAGGCCTACAAGGTAGGGGATGTTGTTTCCAAAGTGACATGTTCTGAGAAATATGTTCTCGAAGGAAACGGGAAAAAAGTTGCTCTCCTTGATTTAGGCGCAAAGAATAACATTGCCAGCTCTTTAAATAAACGTGGTTGCGAAGTGACTGTTTATCCGGCCCGCACAACTGCTGAAGAAATCATTTCAGCTAATCCTGACGGTATTATGCTTTCGAATGGTCCCGGAGACCCTGCCGACTGCATTTCTATTATCGAAGAAATCAAGAAATTATACAATACAGATATTCCTGTTTTTGCTATTTGTCTGGGACATCAGCTGATGGCTCTTGCTACGGGTGCGTCCACACATAAGCTGAAGTATGGACACAGGGGAGGAAACCACCCGGTGAAAGACCTGAAGACAAACCGCGTGTATATTTCATCCCAGAACCACGGATATGTCGTGGATACAGACAGTGTGGATGAGAATGTGGCCGTGCCGGCATTCACCAATGTAAATGACGGGACAAATGAAGGCCTGGAATATCTGGGAAAGAATATCTTTACCGTACAGTTCCATCCGGAGGCATGCCCGGGACCGCAGGATTCAGGGTACCTTTTTGACAGATTCATAGAAATGATGGGAGGAACGAAATAATGCCAAGAGATAAAAGTATAAAGAAAGTATTAGTCATCGGTTCCGGTCCGATTATTATCGGACAGGCGGCAGAATTTGATTACGCCGGAACACAGGCGTGCCGTTCCCTGAAAGAAGAGGGAATCGAGGTTGTTCTTCTGAACTCCAACCCGGCTACCATCATGACGGATAAGGACATCGCGGACCGTGTATATATCGAACCGCTTACCGTAGAAGTTGTGGAACAGCTGATTAAAAAAGAAAAGCCTGACAGCGTGCTCCCGACACTCGGGGGACAGGCAGGCCTGAACCTTGCTATGGAGCTGGATGAGGCAGGATTTTTTAAAGAAAATAATGTACGCCTGATCGGAACAACATCAGAGACGATCAAGAAGGCCGAAGACCGTCTGGAATTCAAAGCGACAATGGAGAAGATCGGCGAGCCTGTTGCAGCCTCTCTGGTCGTGGAAAATGTCGAGGACGGCCTTGCATTTGCAAATGAGATCGGCTATCCGGTCGTACTGCGTCCTGCCTATACATTAGGAGGAAGCGGCGGCGGTATCGCAGACAACTCTGAACAGCTGGTAGAGATCCTTTCAAACGGACTCCGCCTCTCACGCGTGGGACAGGTTCTGGTAGAGCGCTGCATCGCCGGCTGGAAGGAAATCGAGTATGAAGTGATGCGTGATTCCAATGGAAACTGCATTACCGTTTGTAATATGGAAAATATTGACCCGGTCGGCGTACACACAGGGGACAGTATCGTTGTGGCTCCGTCCCAGACACTGGGGGATAAAGAGTACCAGATGCTGCGTACGTCCGCACTGAACATCATCAGTGAGCTGAATATCACCGGTGGGTGTAACGTACAGTATGCACTTCACCCGGAGAGTTTCGAATACTGTGTTATCGAGGTAAACCCCCGTGTAAGCCGTTCCTCCGCACTGGCATCCAAGGCGACAGGTTATCCGATTGCGAAAGTAGCGGCAAAGATTGCACTGGGATACACGCTGGATGAAATCAAAAACGCGATTACCGGAAAGACATACGCAAGCTTTGAGCCAATGCTGGATTACTGTGTTGTCAAGATCCCGAGGCTTCCATTCGATAAATTTATCAGTGCCAAGAGGACACTGACCACACAGATGAAAGCGACAGGGGAAGTCATGAGTATCTGTGACAACTTCGAGGGCGCATTGATGAAGGCTATCCGATCACTGGAACAGCATGTGGACAGCCTGATGTCATATGATTTCACAGGTCTGAGTGTGGATGGATTGACAGAGGAGCTTGCGATTGTGGATGATATGCGAATCTGGAGAATCGCGGAGGCACTGCGCCGTGGCATCAGCTATGAGACCATTCACGCTATCACGAAGATTGATAACTGGTTTATTGATAAATTAGCCATCCTTGTGGAAATGGAACAGGCCCTGAAAACGCAGGAGCTTACTCCGGAGCTTTTAAAACAGGCGAAGAAGATCGAATTCCCGGACAATGTGATTGCACAACTGACAGGAAAAACAGAGACGCAGATACACAACATGCGCCATGAAAACGGAATCGTGGCTGCTTATAAGATGGTAGACACCTGTGCGGCAGAATTCGCGGCAGCGACACCTTATTACTATTCCGTATATGGAAGAGAGAATGAGGTAGAAGAGACAAGGGACAGGAAGAAGGTGCTTGTACTTGGTTCAGGCCCGATCCGCATCGGCCAGGGAATCGAGTTCGATTTCTGTTCCGTTCACTGTACATGGGCATTTTCGAAAGAAGGTTATGAGACGATCATCGTAAATAATAATCCGGAGACCGTGAGCACTGATTTCGATATCGCTGATAAGCTGTACTTTGAGCCATTGACACCGGAAGATGTCAAGAGCATTGTGGATCTGGAAAAACCGGACGGCGCGGTAGTGCAGTTCGGCGGGCAGACAGCGATCAAGCTGACAGAGAGCCTGATGAAGATGGGCGTTCCGATCCTCGGGACCTCTGCCGAAAATGTAGACAAGGCAGAGGACAGGGAGCTGTTCGATGAGATTCTGGAAGAGTGTCAGATCCCGCGTCCGACAGGCGGAACCGTATATACAGCTGAGGAGGCAAAGGAAGTTGCAAACAGGCTGGGCTATCCGGTACTGGTAAGGCCGTCCTACGTACTTGGCGGTCAGGGAATGCAGATTGCCATCAATGACCATGATATTGATGAATTTATTGGAATCATTAACAGAATTGCACAGGATCATCCGATCCTCGTAGATAAATACCTGCAGGGCAAAGAGATCGAAGTAGATGCCGTATGCGATGGCGAAGACATCCTGATTCCGGGAATCATGGAACACATCGAGCGTGCAGGAATCCATTCCGGTGACAGCATTTCCGTGTATCCGGCACAGAGCTTAAGCAGTGCGGCAAAAGAAAAAATCGCCGAATACACAAGAAGGCTTGCAAAGTCCCTCCACGTGGTCGGACTGATCAACATCCAGTTCATCGTATGCGGGGAAGAGGATGTATACGTGATCGAAGTAAACCCACGTTCCAGCCGTACTGTGCCTTACATCAGCAAGGTGACGGGAATCCCGATCGTACCCCTTGCGACGAAGGTGATTATCGGAAGTAAGATCAGGGATCTGGGATATACACCGGGACTTCAGAGGGAAGCAGATTATGTGGCGGTCAAGATGCCTGTATTCTCCTTTGAGAAGATCCGCGGTGCAGACATCAGTCTCGGACCGGAGATGAAATCAACGGGAGAATGCTTAGGTATCGCAAAGACGTTCGACGAAGCACTATATAAGGCATTCTTAGGAGCAGGAATTAACCTGCCAAAATACAAGAACATGATCATGACCGTGCGTGATGAAGACAAGCCAGAGGCTGTGGAGATCGGACGCAGATTCGAAAAGATCGGGTACCGTATTTTTGCTACGAAGAGTACTGCCAAAGCTTTGAATGAGGGCGGAGTCAAGGCGATTCCGGTCCGCAAGATCGAACAGGAATCCCCGAACCTGCTTGATTTGATCTTAGGACATGAGATCGATCTTGTCATCGACACACCGGCACAGGGCGCGGAACATTCAAGAGACGGATTCGTGATCCGCAGAAATGCAATCGAGACAGGTGTAAATGTACTGACTGCAATGGATACGGCAAGGGCACTGATTACAAGTCTGGAGAATACAGATATCCAAAAACTGACCCTGATTGATATTGCTACCGTACAATAATAAGCAAAAAGATCATGAAGCTGACAGATAAAAAGAAGACCGGATTCAGACAATAACGTCTGATTCCGGCCTTTCTCTTATGCAGAAATTTTACCAGATACCCATGAAATGCTGCATCAGCAGACTGACCCCGGTAATCCCGACCCAGCAGCAGAACCCGGTGAAGATCGGTTTTGCCCCGGTCTTGACGAGCGTGACAATATATGTATTCAGTCCGATTGCTGCCATCGCCATGATGATCAGGAACTTACTCAGTTCTTTTAACGGCGCTGTGACACTGACCGGAAGATGGAATACGGTCGTTACAACAGCCGCAAGGATAAAGAACAGGACAAAATACGGGAACGTTTTTTTGAGACTGAAGGAAGATCCTTCGGTCTTTTTTTCCTTTCTTTCCCCATAGATGGCAAGGGCAAGGGTGATCGGGATAATCGCCAGAGTTCTTGTCATTTTGACGATTGCGGCAGCTTCCAGTGTATGGCTTGCATGAATGCCGTCCCATGCCGCAGCCGCCGCGGTGACGGAAGAGGTGTCATTGATGGCGGTTCCGGCAAAGAGCCCGAAGCCTTCATTGCTCATGTGGAGCAGCCCGCCCAATGTCGGAAAGATCAAAGCGGCCAGTACATTGAACAGAAAGATGACAGAAATAGACTGTGCGACTTCTTCATCTGTTGCGCGGATGACCGGCGCTGTTGCCGCGATGGCCGAACCACCGCAGATTGAGGAGCCGACTCCGACAAGGATGGCATTGTTCGGATCCAGTTTTAAAGCTTTATACAGGATAAAGGCAATAATCAGGGATGTGCTGATTGTGCAGATAATGATGGGCAGTGACTGCCGCCCTTTTGCAAGGATTTCTGTCAGGTTCATGCCGAATCCCAGAAATACGACGGCAGCCTGCAGAATTTTTTTGGAAGTATAGGTGATACCCGGTTGTACGGTATCTTTCTGCCTGATCAGAAGTGTTAAGACCATGCCGATTAATATAGAAAAAACAGGACCTCCGATGACCGGCACCGCTTTTCCTAAAAACCAGGATGGCACCGCAATCATCAGACAAAACAAAAGCCCCGGTCCGTTCTTTTTCAAAAAGTTCATAATAAATATCCTCCATTCCTCTTACTAAGATAACATTTAAATTTCGCGGCAGTTGAGCTGATGGTATACAGTAACCATATGCATAAACTGGATAATTCTGGATGTATCCTGCCGTGTTCTTATAGTAGCATAAAAAAATTATAAAATAAAATTATATATCTTTATTTTATCATAAAAATATATTATGATAGAAATAGAAAAGCAGTGAGACGAGGGGGAACTATGCAGGATTTCCGGATGGAGACATTTTTGACCGTATGCCAGTGCATGAATTTTACAAGGGCGTCAGAAGAACTGAATATCACACAGCCAGCTGTATCGCAGCATATACGGTATCTGGAGAAGCACTATCAGGTCAAGCTGTTCCGCTATGAGGGGAAGAAGCTTAAGATGACTCCGGCCGGAGAGATGCTGCGCAGTGCGGCTATGACTATGATGCATGACGAGATTTCTCTGGAAAACCAGATCCGGCATTTGTCGGAAGGATTTCAGGATATCCGGTTCGGCGCCACGATGACGGTCGGGGAGATCGTTATGGCGCGGATCTTGAAGCGGTATCTCAGCGTGTATCCGGATGCGCATCTCCACATGGAGGTTGCGAATACACAGGAGCTGCTCCACAAACTGGACCACGGAGACATCGATTTTGCAATTGTAGAGGGGTTCTTTAAAAAAAGTGAATATGATTTTCTGCATTATTCAACTGAAGATTACATCGCAGTGTGCAGTCCGTCTTATCCATTTCACAGAAAGGTGAAGAGACTGGAGGACTTGTTTGACGAAAGGCTGCTTCTTAGGGAGCCGGGATCAGGAACACGTGAGGTGTTGGAACGCTATCTTGACTCTAAGAACTTTTGTGTGGAAGATTTCGTGAAAACAGCGGAAATAGGGAGCCTCCATACGATTAAGGAGTTGACAAAAGAGGGCTTAGGGATTACATTTTTATATGAAGTCGCAGTTCGTGAAGAACTGGAAAACGGTGAATTAAAGCAGATTGAACTAAAGGATTTTCAGATCAGCCATGATTTTACATTTATCTGGAGGCGCGGAAGTATCTACGCAGATACTTATCAGGCTTTATTCAGGCGTTTTTCTGAATTGGAAGCCAAACTGTGATTATCATGGAGAAAAGGAAGTGCAAAGATGTTAAAGGTAGAACATTTATCATATGACGTATCCGAAGAAGGCCGGCAGTCTGAGATTCTCTCTGATGTCAGCTTCTCGGTGGAAGACGGAGAGATGCTCGTTATCACCGGCCCGAACGGGGGCGGCAAGTCCACACTGGCTAAGCTTTTGATGGGGATCAACAGGCAGACGGCAGGGAAGATTTATCTGGATGGGACGGATATTACGGACATGTCGGTCAATGAACGGGCAAAAGCAGGCATGGGGTTCGCATTCCAACAGCCGCCGCGTTTCAAGGGGATGACCGTAAGACGGCTTTTATCTCTGGCGGCAGGAACAAAGCTTTCCGAGGATGAGTGCTGTTCACTCTTAAGCAGCGTGGGATTATGTGCGATGGAATATATTGACAGGGAGGCGGATGCGACGCTTTCCGGCGGGGAGATGAAGCGAATCGAGATTGCGACGGTACTCGCAAAGAAACACGACATCTGTATCTTTGATGAGCCTGAGGCAGGAATCGATCTATGGAGCTTCTCCATGCTGATCAAACGTTTTGAGAAGATACACAAAGCCAAGAAGGAGAGCCTGATCCTGATTTCCCATCAGGAGCGTATCATCCAGATGGCTGACCGTATTATGGTCATTTCAGACGGAAAGGTAGAATCTATAGGGGCTGCCAAGACGGTCATGCCGCAGCTTTTCGGGCAGGAGGCAGAGTCATGCACATGCGGCATGCAAAAGGGAGGTGAGATCTGTGAAGCTGAATGAAGTAGCGGAAAACGTACTCAAAGTCATTGATTCTTATGGTTTTAAACAGGAAGGGGCCTTTAACCTCCGCCTGAACGGCATGGCAGTGTGCCACGGTGACAGCCGCCATATCAGGATCGTAAAAAAAGAAGATAAGCCGGGGATTGATATTTATATCAGTGGGGAGGCAGAACAGGAGCAGGTCCACATACCGGTCGTTATGTCCGAGCCGGGCATGAAGGATGTTGTTTATAATGACTTTTATATAGAAGACGGGGCGGACGTCACAATCGTGGCCGGCTGTGGAATCCATAACGACGGATGCAGCGAGAGCCGCCATGACGGAATACACGCCTTCCATGTAGGGAAGAACGCGAATGTGAAATACGTGGAGAACCATTATGCGGAAGGAACGGGAAGCGGGGATAAGGTGCTGAACCCTGTCACCAAGATTTATGTGGGCGAGAATTCAGTATTTACGCTGGAGACCACGCAGATTAAAGGCGTAGATTCCACAGAGCGGGAAAGCTTTATCGAACTGGCAGAGGGAGCGAAGCTGTATGTAACAGAGAAGCTTATGACGCACCGGGCACAGACCGCGGTTTCGAATATGGATGTGCAGTTAAATGGTGAGAACAGTTCAGCCAGAATCGTTTCACGATCCGTTGCGAGGGGGACATCCAGACAGGTATTCCACCCGAAGGCAGTCGGAAATGCCCTGTGCCACGCCCATGTGCAGTGTGATTCCATCATCATGGATCAGGCCCGGATCAGCTCGATCCCGGAAATCAATGCGAATCATGTAGATGCCCAGATCGTGCATGAGGCCGCGATCGGAAGGATCAATAGTGAGCAGCTGACAAAGCTCATGACATTCGGACTGTCAGAGGAAGAGGCAGAGGCGGTAATCATAGAAACATTCCTGAACTGATCCATGCAGGAAGGAGCAGTGCCGGGAATGAAGAAGGAAAAAGTGAATGACAAATGAATTTAACAATTACAGGCTCTCAGAAGATATTCTGGAAGCACTAAGCGGTCTGGGATACAGAGAACCGACCAGAATACAGAGGGAAGTGATTCCGCCTATGCTTGCGGGGAAGAATGTTATCGTAAAAGCCCCCACAGGCAGCGGGAAAACGGCCGCGTTTGCCATCCCTATCTGTGAAGACATTAGGTGGGAGGAAAATGCACCCCAGGCACTGGTACTGGAACCGACCCGTGAGCTGGCAGTTCAGGTCAGCGAGGAACTGTTCCATATCGGAAGAAAAAAGCGTCTGAAGTCAGTGGCAGTGTTCGGCGGTTTTCCCATCGACAAGCAGATCCGGTCGCTGCGCCAGAAGTCCCATATCGTGACAGGGACGCCCGGGCGCATGATGGATCACCTTGAAAGAGGGAGTCTGAAGCTTGCTAAAGTAGAATGGCTTGTAATAGATGAGGCGGACCTGATGCTTGACATGGGATTTATAGATGAAGTGAAGAAGATTCTCTCTCTGGTCCCGGCAGGCTGCAGGGTATCGCTGTTTTCTGCAACACTGAAACCGGAGATTCAGGAACTTGCCGATGGATATATCCCGGATGCAGATCTTGTGTTTCAGGAAGCAGAAAATGAGCAGGAACCAGTAATTACTGAGAAACTGTATGAGACAGACCAGGAACGCAAGTATGAAACCCTGCTTGATGTCCTTATCGACGAGAACCCGCAGAGCTGCATGATTTTCTGCGGTACAAGGGAGATGACAAATGTCCTTTTCCAGAAGCTCCGGAGAAGGCGGATATTCTGTGGGATGCTGCACGGCGAGATGGAGCAGAGGGAGCGCCTGAAGACAGTAGACGCATTTAAGAGGGGTTGTTTTCGTTTTCTGATTGCAACAGATGTGGCGGCAAGGGGGATTGATTTTGAACAGATCACCCATGTGGTGAACTACGATTTCCCGACCGGGAAGGAAACCTATGTGCACCGGATCGGCCGGACAGGCAGAAATGGCAGATGCGGTACGGCCGTCAGCCTTGTGACTGTTGATGACAGAAGGATGCTGGAACAGGTGGAGAAGTATACAGGGAGGGAGCTTCCGGTAATTAAGGCGCCTCTGGCAGGGGAAGAAAAGGAAAAAGCATTCTGGAAATCCCAGCGTATCAAAACAGAAGCAAAGCCCAAAAAAGGAGCTGCCCTGAATGAAGGGATCACCCGCCTGTCAATCGGGGGCGGTCGTAAATCCAAGATGCGTGCCGGAGATATTGTAGGGACGATCTGTAGTATTGAGGGGATGGAGGCGTCCGATATCGGCATTGTGGATATCAGGGAGAGCATAAGCTATGTGGAAGTTCTGAACGGGAAAGGAAATCAGGTGTTAGAATGTCTGCAGGCGAAACCAATCAAGGGGAAGATACGTAAAGTCAGAAAAACAAGGCTGTAGCCAGCCTGAGAAAGAGGTGGGGATATGATCCAGCCGGGAGATGCAGTCAGAGCGGTCAAGAGGTTTTTCGACGCGTATCTGACCCAGAGAGATATAGAAGCAACAATGGACTGCCTGACAGAAGAGGTACAGTGGGTCGGGACAGGCAGGTCGGAAATGGTTTACGGAAGGGAACAGGCAAAGCAGGCTCTGCTTATGGAGTTCTCACAGGCACCGGGATCATGCCATATTGAATATGAAAGTCTGGAAGAGGTCCTGATCTCAGAACGGTGTGCCGCAGTTCTGCTTACAGCATCTGTATATCCGGACGAAATGGACGCGGATATAATCTGGTTCCGGGTCAGTGCGGTCTGTGTGTCACAGAAGGATGAAGAATGCAGGATTGCAGCGGTTCATGCGTCAACCCCTGACAGCCGGCAGGAGGAAGGGGAATTCTTCCCGGCCTCAGGTCTCAGCCGTTTCGAGATGGAATACCAGCTGGGGAGCAGGGCACTTGACATTATAGGAAGGAGCATCCCCGGGGGAATGATGGGTGCCTATATGGAGCCGCCGGATTTCCCTCTTTATTATATCAATGATTTTCTGCTGGATTATCTGGGATATACATATGAAGAGTACACAGAAGCTATTGATGGTAAACTGATTAATTGTGTACACCCGGAGGACCGCGGGCTGGTTGAAAGTATTGTGACAGATGCCTGTCTGGGGGACAGGCCTTATGAAGTGCAGTACCGGATGCGGAAAAAGGACGGCAGTTATATCTGGGTGAATGATGTAGGAAAACTGGGGCGCTCCGAGGACGGGCGTGATATCTGCCTCAGTGTAGTGCGTGACATTACTGTGGAAATAGAGTCGAGGCAGCGCCTTGAGGAGCAGGCAGAAGAACAGAAACGGCAGGCAGGACAGTATGACCATCTGTTCCAGTCAGTCCTGTGCGGGATCGTACAATACCGGCTCACTGACGGCCGGGTGGTTTTCATAAGGGCGAACAGGGAGGCCGTCCGTCTGTTCGGTTATACGGAAGAAGAATTCTGGAAGATCAAAGAGTGGGATCTGGCGGGCCTGGTTGTGGAGGAGGACCGTGACCAGGTTCTCCGGGAGGCACGCGGCCTGCAGAAGCCCGGAGATATGAGGCGGTACGAGTACAGGGTACGCCAGAAGGATGGCACCCCCTGCTGGATCATCGGAAGTGCGGAGGTGCTGGAAGATAAAGAAGGCAATGTATATATCCAGAGTGTATATCTTGATATTGATGCCCGGAAAAAAGCGGAACTGCGCAGCAGCAGGCTGTCGGAGCAGGTAAAAGCCAGCAATGAGATCATCCACCTCGCACTGGAACATACGACCACCTGTGAATTTTATTACTATCCCGAGACAGAAAAATGTGTGGTACCGAAAAGAACATGCGAAATGTACCAGTGTCAGGAGCTTTACGAGAATATGCCTGAGAGTATCGCCAGGGATCTGGTGGACGCAGAATTCAGACCTGCTTTTTATGAGATGTACGAGAAGATTCATAAGGGGGCTAAGACAGCTTCCTGTGAATTCCGGGGGAGGAACGGCTCTTTCTGGTGCAGGGAGACCATGTCTGTAATTATAAGTGAGGAAGACAAAACCCCCAGACTTGTGATTGGGATTGTAGAGGACATCACCCGCCAGAAAGAAGTAGAGGCGGCCCTTCTGGAGACCCGTTCAAGGGACAGCCTTACCGGGCTGTACAAAAAAGAAATCGGCATTGCCTGTGTTCTGGACTTCTTAAACAACAGAGAACCCGGTGACCACGGGGTCATGATGCTGCTTGATATGGACAATTTCAAAGATATCAATCATAAGGAAGGCAGTATTTTTGCAGATGCCATCCTGCAGGAGGTCGCGGACATCCTCCGTGCGGAGAGCGGGCCGGATGATATTCAGGTTCGTCTTGGCGGTGACGAGTTTATGCTTTTTTATAAACACAGCAATAAGTGTGAGGCCACTGTCAACGGCCCGCGCATCGCAGGGTTGGTCCGCAATATCCTGACGAACACGGAAAAAGACGTTCATGTATCAGTCAGCATCGGAATGTGCAGTACCGAAGTCTGTGATGATTACAACGGGCTTTACCGGTGTGCAGAGAGTACCTTGAAATATGTAAAGGAAAATGACAGGGGCAAGGCGGCATGTTATCTGGATACGTCCAATGAACTGGGGGTTTTCTTAACGCAGCTGTACACAGAGGAACATCTGGTAAATGATATTGAGGCGGGAGGGCCTGCTGCTTCAGCCGATCTGGTATCCTTTGCTCTCGATCTGCTGGGAAAGGCGAAGAACCTGAATGACGCTGTTTTCCTGCTGCTAGCGAGAATTGGGAAGACTTATCATTTCGACAGGGTCTCGATTATTGAGGCAAGCAAAGCTTATTTAAGCTATCACTTTTCTTACCAGTGGGCACGTAACAGGGCTGACCTCCAGCTGGGGCAGGATTTTTATGCTTCGGAAGAAGACTTTGATATCTGTGCACATATGTATGATGAGGATGGTCTGGCTCAGGAGAATGTAAGAGAGGGAATTTCCCGTTTTCCATCCTGCCTTCATGCGGGTATCTGGAATTACGGGGAGTATGCGGGTTCAATGAGCTTCGAGGTGGATCAGGAAGGGTATGAGTGGACGAAAGAGCAGAGAAAGCTTTTGAAAGAACTGGTCAAGATTGTCCCGTCGTTTATCATGAAATCAAAAGCAGATGCGGTCAGTCAGGCAAAAACGGATTTCCTTTCCAGAATGTCCCATGAAATCCGGACTCCCATGAACGCGATCAGCGGCATGACAACGATTGCAAAAAGTGTGCTCGGTGACAGGGAAAAGACGCGGGAATGCCTGGAGAAAATCGAATCGGCCAACACGTACCTGATCGAGCTTATTAATGACATACTGGATATGTCACGCATTGAGAGCGGCAAAATGGAATTGGGCTATAGTGCCGTGGATCTGCCCCAACTGCTTATGAATTTGGAGTCCATGTTCCGTGTGCAGGCGGCAGAAAAGCATCTGTCTCTGCTGTTTGAAAATGAATATCGTAAGAGATGCTGTCTGGCAGCGGACAGCCTGCGGCTGAATCAGGTACTGGTCAACATTATCGGAAATGCAATTAAATTTACAGATCAGGGAAGTGTAGTTGTGCGCGTAGAGACACTGGAAGAGGAGCCGAAAGCGGTGCTGCGTTTTTCCGTGACAGATACCGGCATCGGAATAGAAGAGGCAGCGATGTCGCGTATTTTCAATGCCTTTGAACAGGCAGACTCTGCAACGGCGGCTGTGTACGGCGGGACAGGGCTGGGCCTTTCCATATCCAGCCGTCTCATTCAGATGATGGGCGGGACACTGGAAGTACGCAGTGAAGTTGGAAAAGGATCCGAATTTTTCTTTACCCTGATACTGGATTATGCAAAAGAAGAGAAAAAAACGGATGAACAGGATGAGCAGCAGGGTCCGGTTATGGACTTTACTGGATGCCATATTCTTTTAGCAGAAGACAATGAAATGAACAGTGAGATCGCAAAGACCATCCTCGAGATGCATGGATTCACAGTCACCTGTGTATCTGATGGACTTGGGGCGCTGGAGGCATACTGCCGGGCAGAGCCTGGGACGTACGATGCCGTGCTGATGGATATCCGTATGCCTGTAATGGACGGTCTGGAGTCTGCCCGCAGGATCAGGACATCCCGGCGGGCGGATGCCAGATCAATACCGATCATTGCACTTACTGCCAATGCATTTGATGAGGATACGAAAAAATCAATGGACAGCGGTATGGATGGACACTTATCAAAACCGATTGACGTAGATAAGATGATGGAGCTCTTAGGAAGATGCATTTCAAGGAACAAGAAGTTAAATCAGATATAAAACAGGCCCCGGAGCGTATCCGGGGCCTTTGCATTACTGTTTAATTTTCATCAATACACCTGTGTATCTGCTCCCGGTATACTGCCTTATCCTTGTACATTTCCATGTCTGATTTCCTCAACAGCAGATTCATGGCATTCCCACAGGCGGCCTCAGATGATGCATAGCCTGAAGAAACGGAAAAGGAAAATTCACAGGTTTCATTTTCCCTGTCGATCCGGTCTTTTAGTTTCTCAATGAGGCCGGGCAGATCCACACCCGGGGACTGAATGACCACGACAAATTCGTCTCCGCCTATGCGGAAGACCCGTCCCAGTCCCTGAAAAGTATCTGTAATGCACAGGGCCGCCGCCTTTAAGATGATGTCGCCGGCTTTATGTCCGAAGGTATCGTTCGTAACTTTTAAATTATTGAGGTCAAAGGAACAAAGCGAAATAGGAACAGGCGTATCAACCCCCCGCATTTCGTCCATCAGGTTTTCAAACGCAAGACGGTTCTCAACCCCGGTGAGGAAATCTCTATAAGCAAGATCCTTGAGAATCTGGTGCTCTGTGTAATCATGCATGAAGGCTAGCATAACCCGGATACAGATATAAACCATGATTCCGATAAACATTAAAAAGCCATACCGCAGAAACCGGCTGTTGTCCGTCTGGGGCGATATGTAGAACTGAATCAGAGAAAGTAAGGCTGATACGATCAGCACGATCAGAGCTGCCAGCATAGGCCGGGCGTATGGAGACCGGTCCTTCCTGTAACGCTTCAACAGGAATATGAGAAGTACAATTACACTGAATACAATCAGGAAATGTGTAACAGGGAGCATTTCTACAAAACTGAAGATATTGAGTGAAAATAAAACACCCTGTACCATTATATTAAGCAGCAGAAGGAATTGTACTCTGGTCAGTATGCCATATTTATCGGGGCAAAGTTTACCGACAAATGAAAATACAGGAATTGGCAGAGACATAAAGCTATAAAAGGAAAGTACACATACAATGACCGGGTTCTTCCAGAATAACTGCGGTAGCTGGGAATCTGTGAAAACCCAGATTACAGATAATAAAAGAAGAAATGCCAGGGGACGCAGCATGCTGCAGCCCTCCCATCTGCCTCTGTTCTTCTGCCACAGATAAAGGGCCAGCAGGAATATGCCGGTAATGAGCATAAAAAACAGGCTTATAATCAATTCTATATGAGAAAAAAGATAGTCTGTGATGTAAGCGCTCCCCGTGCCAAGTTTAATGGAATTCAAGCCGGTTTGAAGAAGCTTGTAAGGCTGATAGACTTCAATCGAAACGGTCTGTCCGCCCATGTCTGTATTCAGGGGAATCTGGGCAGTAAAATGTCCTGTCATACCTGATGGCGCCTTAATCTTGCCGGCAGAATAGTCATAGATACATAAATCATTGACAAATACTTTGATATAGGTGTAGTTCACTTCAATGAAAAGGCAGTCATAGTCCGTGAGCTCCGGCAGTGTTTTAGAAAATGTCACGGGACCCTGAGAATCTTCTTTCCATTTACTGATCTCGGGAATTGTTGTTATAGTTCCTGAACTGTCGGCAATGTACCAGTCTTCAGAAAAAGAACGAATTCCGGAGTCCTGAAACCGGCTGTATGGTGCATCATTCTGTAAACAGGAGGACACGATTGAAAAAGTATATATAAGAAGGGTGAGCAGGATGACTCCCAAATAGATATGCCCGGACTTATTTACTTTTTGGCCTGGCTCATTCATGAATGCTCCTCCTTTCTACTGCAATTCGCTTTGACTGATATTATATCATACTTTCGAACCGGTGTGAAATGAAAATAGAGGCAGGCAGAGTTTCATAATCTTAAAAAACTATTGAGTCTGTGGTTGAAAATATTGATGGAAAGTGTATAATTAAGAACGATGATATGAAAAAGGGGAGCCTGCGTAAGCAGGCTGAGAGTAAGCTGGTATTGCTTAGACCCGTAACCTGATTTGGATAATGCCAACGTAGGGAGATATGGAAGCAGACTTTGCGGATATACCTGTTTTGGTATATCTGCTTTTTTATTAAGGAGGAATTGTATGAAAAGGATTTTGGGAACAGCTAAAGGGCAGAAGACTAGGTGCCGCAGGGAAAGCATGCTTTTGTACGCGGTGACTGACCGCACATGGCTTGGGGACGCCACGCTTGCAAAACAGGTCGGGGCGGCCATAAAAGGGGGAGTTACTTTTATCCAGTTTCGGGAAAAACATCTGGATAAGGAGGCTTTTATCAGAGAGGCTAAAGAAATAAGGGAGGTCTGTATGAACTATCAGGTCCCCTTTGTGATCAATGACCATGCAGATATTGCAGCTGCGATTGATGCAGACGGCGTGCACGTCGGCCAGAAGGATATAGATGCCCTGGATGCGCGCAGGATACTGGGGGAGGACAAGATCATCGGGGTGACGGCCCGGACTGTGGAACAGGCCCTGCGGGCGCAGGAACACGGGGCAGACTATCTTGGGGTTGGGGCAGTTTTTCAGACAAACACGAAAGCAGATGCCGTAGAGGTGAAAAGAGACACGGTAAAGGCAATCTGTGAAGCCGTGGATATCCCTGTCATTGCAATCGGAGGAATCGGGGAGGACAATGTACTTCAGCTTGCAGGAAACGGGCTGTGTGGAATCGCGGTGGTAAGCGCCTTGTTTGCCCGGCCGGATATTGAACAGGCCGCCAGAAATCTCAAACGGCTGTCTGAAAAGATGGTAAACCAATGAGAAACGGACAGGATAAGAAAGGAAGTACGGCTATGAAGACCGCATTAACAATCGCAGGGAGTGACTGCAGCGGCGGTGCTGGCATACAGGCGGATATTAAGACGATGCTGGCAAACGGGGTATATGCCATGAGTGCGGTCACGGCGCTGACGGCCCAAAATACGACCGGTGTGGCAGGAATTATGGTGGTGGAGACGGAATTTCTGAAGAAACAGATCGACTGCATTTTTACGGACATCCGGCCGGATGCGGTAAAGATCGGGATGGTGCCCACTGCAGGGCTCATAGAAGCAGCAGCAGAAAAACTGAAGGAATACCGGGCCGGTAACATCGTCGCAGACCCTGTCATGATTTCAACAAGCGGGGCAAGGCTGATCGATGAAGACGCAGAAGCTGTTTTAAAAGAAAAGCTGCTCCCTGCGGCAGCACTTGTTACCCCGAATATTCCTGAGGCAGAGGTCCTTTCCGGCCTTACGGTCCGGTCAGAAGAAGACATGGTGCACGCTGCTGGAATCATTTACCACAGGTACGGATGCGCGGTCCTTTTAAAAGGCGGCCACAGGACCTGCGATGCCAATGATCTGCTGTATCAGAAGGACGGGACACGGTGGTTTTTTGGAAAAAGGATTGAAAACCCAAATACACATGGAACAGGATGCACCCTGTCCAGCGCGATAGCCTCAAATCTGGCAAAAGGATATGATCTGGAGACGTCTGTTGAACGGGCAAAAGAATACCTGTCAGGCGCACTTAGGGCCATGCTTGACTTAGGAAAAGGAAGCGGGCCTCTGGACCATGCCTTTGTAATGGGTTGCAGAAATTCAAAAAAGAACATATAATAATATATCGGCTCCGAAAATGCCGGTCAGACTATTGAGTGGGAGACGGTATATGAAGAAAAAATATTTAGGAATTATTTACATTGTATTATCCGCTTTTTGTTTTGCACTTATGAATATGTTCGTACGCCTGTCAGGTGACCTGCCGTCCGTACAGAAAAGCTTTTTCAGAAATCTGGTGGCGCTTGTCTTTGCATTCGCCATCTTAAAAAAGGACAGGGTCTGGTTTTCCGGAAAACGGGAAAATATCAAGTACCTGTTTCTACGCTCCGCAGCAGGGACGGTCGGGATACTCTGCAACTATTATGCGATTGACAGGATGGTCCTGTCAGATGCCTCTATGCTGAATAAGATGTCCCCGTTTTTTGTCATCATCTTCAGTTTCTTTATATTAAAAGAAAAAATAAAACCCCCGCAGATTCTGATTGTGGCCGGGGCGTTTCTGGGAAGCCTTCTGATCATCAGGCCGACGGCACATATTTTCCAGTCCCCGGCGGCACTGGTCGGACTCTTAGGCGGGCTCACGGCCGGACTGGCATACACTTATGTCAGACTGCTGGGTGAGAAAGGGGAGAAGGGACCGTTTGTCGTATTCACCTTCTCCACATTTTCCTGTGTTGTAACGCTGCCGTTCCTCATTTTCCAGTATCATGCGATGAGCGCCATGCAGCTTGTTTATCTGCTGTTTGCCGGTCTTTGTGCGGCAGGCGGGCAGTTCAGCATTACGGCGGCATACTTCCATGCCCCGGCACGGGAGATTTCCGTCTATGATTATTCACAGATTGTATTCTCCGCACTGCTGGGATTCTTCGTGTTCGGACAGATTCCGGACGTGTTAAGCTGGATGGGGTATGCTGTGATCTGTGTGATGGCAGTATTGATGTTCCTGTATAATAACCGTGGGAAAGACGAAGGGAGGACGCATGCATGAAAAATGGGATTTCATTAATTACACCGGTATCCAAAGACCTGCTGTATACCAAGATAGCAGATGCAGTCTCAGACTATATTAAGAATAACCACCTGATGCCGGGGGATAAGCTCCCTTCTGAACGGGAGCTCGCGGCAAGCTTCCAGACCAGCCGCCACACTGTTCGTGAGGCACTGAGGGTTCTTGAGAACCAGGGGATCATCTCTTCACAGATCGGCAGCGGGACCTATGTTGCACACGTCGAGGAGGAATCTTCCCTGTATCTGGAATCTGTTAAGATCAACTATCTGGAAATGCTGAATATTAAAACCGAGCTTGAAAAATACGCTATCAGTCTGGCTGCAGAGCGTGTAGCTGCAAAAGACTTAGAGGAACTGGAGAGCCTGCTTGGCCGGATAGAGGACGGCAGCCAGAGGGGTGTCTTTGAATCTGACACGGATAAACAGTTTCACTACCGTTTATCAGAACTTTCCGGAAATAAGATGCTGGCCCAGATGATTAAAAAAATGATAGAGGCATTTGATGAATATTACAGCATCCTGCCGCAGTCCACACAGCTGTGCTTAAGAACAGTTGCAAGGCATCGGGAACTGCTGGATGCGATCAGCCGGAAGGATACCGAAGCCGCAGCAAAGGCATGTGATGAAATTCTTCTGATCGACCAGACTCTGATCATGGAAAATAGGGGCTCACGGGACAGAAAAATGGAGGAAAAATGAGGGCAAATATGTTGACAAAAGAACAAACAATGAGTATGATAACTTTATAGAACAATTGGTTGGACCACTCAACCGGTATGACAAGTTAGGAGCGCCGCCCGGACATGTAAAACCGGAGTAAGGCGGGCAGAAAGTGGTGAAATGGAGAGAAAGGAAGAAAGCATGAAAGACACGAGGCAGAAATGGTTTAAAGATGCAAAATACGGCCTGTTCATACACTGGGGACTGTATTCCCTTCTGGGAGGGGAGCACAAAGGCCAGAAGACAGAGCATATTGCGGAATGGATCATGAATTATCTTGACATTCCGGCAGAAGAGTACAGGGAGCTTGCGAAGTCGTTTCGCGGGGAGAATTTCTCGGCTGAAGATATTGTAAGGCGTGCGAAGGAAGAATGGGGAATGCAGTATCTGGTGTTCACGTCAAAACATCATGAAGGATTCGCCATGTGGGATTCCAAATGCAGTGATTACAATGTTGTGAAAGCTTCACCGTACGGAAAGGATGTCTTAAAAGAATTCCAGCTTGCATGCAGGAAATACGGCATGAAGTTCTGTCTGTATTATTCTCAGGCACAGGACTGGGATGATCCGGACGGATATGCATACGGCAAAGATAACAGTCATAAGAATTTCAGAAAGTATATGGACAACAAGTGTATTCCCCAGTTAAAGGAACTGCTTACAGAATACGGGGAGATTTCGATACTCTGGTTTGATACTCCTATGGATATGAAAGAAGAAGAATCCCGGGAGCTCATCGAACTTGTAAAATCATACCAGCCTGCATGTATTATCAGTGGCAGAATCGGAAACGGCCTGGGAGAATATCTTTCCACCGGAGATAATTTTATTCCGAGGCTCACATATGAAGGTGACTGGGAAGTACCGGCTACACTGAATGACACATGGGGATTTAACAAAGATGACGAGAACTGGAAAGAGCCGGACGATATCCTGAGGCTCCTCTTAAAGATTGTAAGCAGGGGCGGCAACTATCTGCTGAATATCGGACCGGACGGGACAGGTAAGGTGCCGGAAAGATCCTGTGAGATTCTAAGTGAAGTAGGAAAATATGTCAGGGAGAATGCAGAAGCCATTTTCGGCACGAAACGTGTCGATCTGTACCCGTACGATCTGGAATGGGCCCAGCTTACCCGAAAGGACCATAAACTCTATGTACATGTGTTAAGGCCCCAGATGAGGATTGAACTTCTTAATGTTGCCAACAGGGTAAAGGGTGCATATCTGGTCAGAGATGGGCAGAAGCTTGTATGCCGTGCAAGAAAAATCTGCGAAGGAGACAGTATGGTTGAGGTAGACCTCCCGGCTGACCTGAAACGCGGGAGAAAATACGCGGTATGTATCGAACTGGAGGAAGAGGAACCAATATTCGAACCAATCCGCGGATAGAAAGCGGACAGAATCATTTATCAAGTCTTTCACGGGAAAAAGATTCGTGATATAATATAGGGCGTAGCAAGACTGCCTGAAGGGGATACATAAACGGCAGGATGCCGGAGTATTTTCATAAAAGAGGCAATTTGCAGAAAGAGAGGTGTTTTTCAAATGGAGCAAAATGGAAATCTGATGTGGGCACTGGTCAAGGAAAAGGCGAAGCAGGGTCTGTGGCTCAGACAGCGGGAGATCCCCGCAACAGGGAAGAACGATGTCAAGATTAAGATCCATAAGACTTCAATCTGTGGAACCGACGTACACATTTATAATTGGAACGAGTGGGCACAGAACACAATTCCGATCGGTCTCACGGCCGGACATGAATATGTCGGGGAGATCGTTGAGATCGGGGAGAATGTAGAAGGATTTAAGATCGGCGAGATGGTCTCAGGGGAAGGCCATATCGTATGCGGGAAGTGCAGGAACTGTCTGGCAGGACTGCCGCATCTGTGCAGGAACACGCAGGGCGTAGGCGTGAACCGCGACGGAGCATTTGCCGAGTATCTGGTAATACCGGCGAAGAATGTATGGAGATGCAGTTCATCCATTGAGGAAGAGTTATATTCCTGCTTTGACCCGCTCGGAAACGCAGTACATACTGCTCTGGCGTTCAACATGATTGGGGAAGATGTGTTAATCACAGGAGCCGGACCGATCGGCTGTATGGCGGCAGCAATCAGCAGACATGTAGGAGCCAGACACGTAGTCGTGACCGACATGAACGAATACCGTCTGGAACTTGCGAAAAAGCTTGGTGCAACCAGAACTGTGAACATTGGGAAAGAAAAGCTGGAAGATGTAGAGCATGAACTCGGTATGAAAGAGGGCTTTGATGTAGGGCTTGAGATGTCCGGAAACCAGGCCGGTTTCAATGACATGGTCAACCACATGAAGAACGGCGGAAAGATTGCGCTTCTGGGACTTCAGAAGGCAGATGCCCGCATCAACTGGGAGAAGGTCATTTTCAACGGGCTGACAATCAAAGGAATCTACGGAAGGGAGATGTGGGAGACATGGTATAAGATGACGACCATGCTCCAGAGTGGTCTTGACATCAGCGAGATCATTACACACAGATTCGACATCCGTGATTACGAAAAAGGATTCGAAGCCATGAACAGCGGCAATTCAGGCAAGGTAGTCCTGGACTGGACCCATATTCACGAAGAACGATAATAAAAGAGGGAGATTTTGGAAATGGAACAATGGAAGAACGGCTTATTAGACATTTACAGAAACGAGATCAAAGGAATTACAGACGACGGTCTGTTAAAGAATGAAACTCCCCTCTGCTCACCTCAGGGAAGAGAGATCAGTCTGGAAGACGGCAGAAAAGTAATCAATATGTGCGCCAACAACTATCTTGGACTGGCCGACGACCCGAGGATTATCGAAGCTGCAAAGCAGGCATATGACGAAAGAGGCTACGGCCTGTCATCCGTACGTTTTATCTGCGGAACACAGGACATCCATTTACAGCTGGAAAAGACAATCAGCAATTTCCTTGGAATGGAAGATACGATACTGTACTCCTCCTGTTTTGATGCCAACGGAGGTCTCTTCGAGACGATCCTGACAGCGGACGATGCGGTCATCAGTGACGAGCTGAACCATGCCAGCATTATCGACGGGGTACGTCTGTGCAAGGCAAAACGCTTCCGTTATAAAAACAACAACATGGAAGACCTGGAGGCAAAACTGAAAGAAGCCGATGAAGCGGGCGCGAGAATCAAGCTGATTGCGACAGACGGTGTATTTTCAATGGACGGCATCATTGCCGACTTAAAAGGCGTATGCGAATTAGCAGAGAAATACCATGCACTTGTCATGGTAGATGACAGCCACTCAGCAGGCTTCGTCGGAAAGACAGGACGCGGGACGGCAGAGTACTGCGGGGTGACAGATAAAGTTGATATCATCACGGGAACGCTCGGCAAGGCATTAGGCGGGGCATCAGGCGGATACACAAGCGGAAGAAAAGAGATCATCGACTTACTCCGCCAGAGAAGCCGCCCGTACCTCTTCTCCAATACTCTGGCACCGGCGATCGTAAAGGCAAGTATGGAAGTCTTCAAAATCCTTGAAGCGGATACCTCTTTGAGAGATCATCTGGAAGAAGTCACTGCATACTACCGTGAGAAGCTGACAGAGGCTGGGTTTGACATTATCCCGGGAGTACACCCGATCGTGCCGATTATGCTCTATGACGAGCGCAAGGCAACCGAGATGGCGTCCCGCATGATGGCAAAAGGAGTCTATGTAGTAGCATTCTCTTATCCGGTAGTACCGAAAGGAAAAGCAAGAATCAGGACACAGGTATGCGCGTCTCACACGAAGGAAGATATTGATTACATTGTAAAATCTTTCATAGAAGTAAGAGATGAAATGCAGGCATAATGCGTAACGGTCATGGCCGAAAGTTATCCGGTATTTGTTTAAATGAATAAATACCGGGTATTCTAAAAACAAAGAAAAACGGGAACTTTACACCATATAGTCTTAGGTGAAAGTTCCCGTTCTTTTTTGAAAAGCTGTCCCAATCAGATCACTGATTAGTCGTACTTCTCCATCCATTCGTTAACGAGCTTGCAGTACTTATCATTTTCTTCTACAAAGCACATATGTCTGCATCCGTCAAACAGCTCCCATTTGGAGTTCGGGATCAGGTCATACATTGTCTTTGCTACAAACGGTGTACAAAGGTCATTTGTTCCGTTGATGATCAGGGCAGGTTCTTTGATATCACCAATCTTATCACGGTACTCCCATCCGCCGAGGCTTCCTGTCGGGTTGTACTCATTCGGTCCCCATCCCGCAACATAAGCTTCTGTACCGGATTTCTTCGGGCGGCGCAGGCATTCCGGAGAATCCTCTGTCACTTCACCTGCACAGTGGAGCAGCATGAATCTCTCATTAGCAGCAAGATATGCAGGATCATCGAAATTACCTGTCTCTTCAGCCTTTGCGATCGCATCCTGATCTTCCTGTGACATGAACTTAATCATACGGTGCTGCTCGTGAGCCCACAGCTCAGCAGCCGGAAGTGTACTGGAAAGGATAACTGACTTAACACCTTCTGGTTTGTAATCGCAGAGGTATTCAATTGCCAGCATTCCGCCCCATGACTGTCCTAACAGATGCACTTCGTCCAGTCCGAGATGCTTTCTCAGCTCGATCAGCTCATTGTCCCATGTCTCTGAGCACCAAAGCTCCGGATGTCCGTCCACGTAAGAATTACCGCAGCCGATCTGATCGTAGGAGATGATAGCGCGTCCTTCCTCAGCAAGTCTGTCCAGTACTTCAAAATAGTTGTGTGTGGAGCCAGGACCGCCGTGCAGTAAAACAAGCGGCTTCTTGTTACCTTTGCATTCCCCAACGATGCGGTAGTAAGTCTTGTACCCCAGATACGGCATATAACCTTCAATGACTTTCATATATGTACCCTCCTTGCCGTTTTACGGCTCTTTTTAATACTTCTCCATTATAGCAGACTTGTCTTAGAGTTTCAATTCTACGCATGGGAAATCTTTCACAAAATAACCGGCTGGTTTACTCCTTTCAGATGCACCCGGTAACGTCATCCAGGCTGTTAATACCTGTGTTTATAAATTTCCGGATATTTTCATTAAAAGGTTTTAACCGGTTGTATAGAAAACCTATTTCACGAGGCAGGATTGGATTCGACAGTTTTATTTCTGTTAGAATTCCAGATGTTAACTCAGACATAACAAATTGTTTTACAACGCAAGATATTCCTATGCCCATTTTAGCAAATTCAATCAATACGTCCATTTCATTCGCTTCGAGAATGTGAGATGGATATATATTATTTCGGGCATAATATGCGTTGATATGCCTGCGGGAAATATTATCTTTATTAAGAAGCATGATGTTTCCATATTCAAATATTTCATCATTCCTGCAATTCAATCTGACAAAATATGAGGGAGTACAAACAAATATATATTCAATTTTTCCCAGAGAA
Organism: Faecalicatena orotica; assembly: GCF_003149245.1. Lineage (GTDB taxonomy): Bacteria > Bacillota > Clostridia > Lachnospirales > Lachnospiraceae > Faecalicatena_A > Faecalicatena_A orotica. The sequence continues at coordinate 283,459 of NZ_QGDL01000007.1, forward strand.
TAGTAATTGGCATCACCTATATTTTCGGGCTTTGCTGCCAGAGCTAAATCTATGCTGCATTCATTAAGCATTGCACACGCTCCTGCTGAGGAAGTGCAGGTAATAGAAACATCAGTATTTGGATATGAATAGATGAATGCTTTAAGATAAGGAATTAAAAAATATTTACATAATACGTTACTGGAAGCAATTCGTAATTGTCCTGTACTTTCTGGGAATCTGAGGCTGTTTTCTGTATCTGACAGTATATTAAATGCCTTTTTTACACTGTCATATAATATTCGTCCACTCTCTGTCAATTCGACACCTTTTGATTTCCTTATAAATAGCGTGGTATTAAGATTATCTTCAAGTTTTTTTATCGCAATGCTTATAGCAGGCTGGGATATAAATAGTTGATTGGCAGATTTAGAGATACTGCTATTCTCTGCAACAGAAAGAAATATTTTATATTTAGAAAAATTATCAAATGTATCCATATATTCTCCTATAAATTTGATTTATATATTATATAAAAACCATATATTTGAATTATATCATTGTGAATAGTATAATTCAATCAAAACAAGGAGGATGTATTATGGAAATATTTGAATTTGATGGTCAGAAATATAAGCAATCGTCTAAACATCAAAAAGAATGGGGAAAAGAATTGATTTCCCAGTTAGCATTAAAAGGAGATGAAACTATTTTAGATTTAGGTTGTGGAGATGGTATTCTTACAGAACAATTATCATCATTTGTGCCTAATGGAAAAGTTATAGGTATTGATGCTTCCACAGGAATGATTGAAACAGCGAAAGAAATTAAAAAAATCAATCTAGAGTTTATACAGATGGATATTAACAATCTGTCTTTTGCAGATAAATTTGATATTATCTTTTCTAATGCTGCATTGCATTGGATAAAAGACCATAATAAACTTTTAAGAAAAGCTTATAAAGCATTAAAAACGAATGGGGTTATATTATGGGACTTTGGAGCTTCTGGTAATTGTTCTAATTTTTTTGAGGTTGTTCAAAATAAAATAAAAGATGAAAGATATACACAAAATTTTGAAAATTTCGAGTGGCCGTGGTATATGCCATCATTATCTGAATATGAAAATCTGGTTTCTTCGATTGGCTTTTCTGATACTTCAATTTCTGAAATAAATAGAGACAGATTCTTTTCAGATTCTTCTGAAATGATAAAATGGATAGACCAGCCTAGCATTGTTCCGTTTTTACAATATCTTCCAGATGATTTGAAAAATACTTTTCGACAAGAAGTAGTTGAAGAAATGATTAAAAAGACACAACAGAAGGATGGTAGTTGTTTTGAAACATTTCGCAGAATAAGAGTATATGCTGTTAAATAGGGAATGGTGAAAACTTGATTTCCACTGTTGTCCCTGCTTCAATTTGATGCAGGGCATCCAATAGTGGAAATTTTGTCTTGTATAAAACATCATGCAGTGCTATACTGACCTCACATCAAAATCCCAGACCGTTTTATTCATAAAATTCTAAGGTCTGAATGTTATTTTTTACATAGAGTAGAAGATAAATCTGATTTCCTTGGCGGTTCAGCCGGAAATTACCAGTTTTGATGAACTAAAAATTAAATAAGGTGGATCTGGTCAGTGTCCAGACAATGTACTCTGCTTTATGTTATCATATAAAATTTCGGACTTTTTGTATGGTAATACTAGATTGAAACGGTATGGAACTGTATATATAATAAAAATAGAAGAGTACGTCTAACGTGTCATCTGGCATATTCACCGGAAAGAAGGAGGACATTTATGTCAGAAGAAAATCATGTTGCGTATCAGAACAAAGACATGATAGAGGCAAACGAACTGTAGCGGGCCCTTTAACGGCGGAGGAACAGATGCAGTTTATAATCCTCCCGCTGACGCATCGGGGAAAGGAAGAGAAAGAAGCGTGTATCCGGCGCTGCTTCGATCTGGCGAAGCAGGTGGAGGACGAACAGGAGCAGGTATTCATACTCGCTGGTATACTGGTATTTGCAGATAAGGTAATAGATAACGAGGATTCTAAGGAAATGAGGGAATGGATTATGCTGACAAAGGTATCGAAATTATTCGAAGAAGAGAAGATTGAGTATGGGAAAAAAGTGGCTGCGGAGGTTGCAGAGAAGGCAGCTCTAGCAGCTGCGGAGGCGGCAGAGAAGGCCGCTAAGAAGGCAAAAGAGGACTCTGAAAAAGCTGCCAAGAACCGCTAAAGAAAATGAAATCGAGATTGTAAAAAGGATGCTGTTTAATGGGATTTCTCTGGAACAGGTAAAAGCGGTAGTGACTATTTTAACGGAGAAAGAGATAAAGGACTTGCAAAAGGAAATTAATAGTTAAGTTGTGTATAAATGTATGCGCCCCATATACTTGATGTGGGGCGTTACTATTTACAGATGTGCATCTGTCGCAGATACAAATATTAGATAATAACAAAAGTAAAAGAAAAATAACAGAAAATAATACGACAATTTTGTGTATATTTTACAAAAAAGAATCTTAAAGGGGATATGTATTGACAGATAAAATAAAAGGTGTTAATCTCAAATTGTAAACGTTATCAGAAAACGTTTGCAAGAGGAGGAACTTATGAAATCCAGCACGTTAAAGGATATCGCCCAGAAATTAAATATGTCAGTTGCGACAGTATCGAGGGCGGTTAATAATAAAGAGTATGTGAAGGAAGAGACCCGTAAAAGGGTACTTGAAGCACTGGAAGAATATAATTATGTTCCCAACGAAGTAGCACGTTCTTTGAAGCTTCAGTCCACCAAGACTATAGCCGTTATTCTTCCTGATATCTGCGAGGCATTTTTTGGGGAGATTATAAAAGGGATTGACCAGATTGTTTCACCAAAGGGATATACGATTATCGTAGCCGACACAAACGAGAAGAAAGAGAATGAAGAGAAATATCTGTCACTTCTCCAGCAGAAAAGAATAGATGCCCTGGTGTTTGCAACAGTAGATCTTTCAGGATGTAATGTGAAGAAGTACCTTCCCAGCCTTCCTGTAATTTTTATAGATAATATACCGGAACTTCAGGGGATTGACTCGGTTACGATTGATAATGTGCAGGCCAGCAGCATGGCGGTTGATTATCTGTTCGAACAGGGACATGAGCGGATTGCCACGATTATCGGTTCCGTGAAGGAGACGACTGGTTTTGCAAGGCGTGAAGGATATCTGAACGCTCTCAACAGACGGGCGGTGCCTGTGGACGAACATTTGATACAGTATGGGAATTATAAGGAGAATGACGGATTCAGGTGTATGGAAAAGTTAATTCAGAACATTGAGGAGCATCCGTTTACCTCTGTTTATGTAACGTCTGAAAAGATGACCTTTGGGGCTATTAAAGCACTTCGGGAATATGGACTCCGTATCCCCGAAGACATCTCACTGGTCGGCTTTGATGTACAGGATAAAGCTCAGCTGATCAGTCCGAGTATCACGACGATACGGCAGCCTGAGAATCTGATCGGCAGCCGGGTAGGAGAACTGCTTCTTAAGCGTCTGGAGGAAAAGGAAGAGGAGAAGCGGGTGCCGCAGCAGATACTTTTAAGACCGTCTATTGTAGTGGGGCAAAGTGTAAAGAAGATATAACGGTTTCCTGCTTTTGGGCTGATTTAAGAGGTAAGCGAAAGGGATGCCGGAGGACGTTTATGGGGGATCAACTCCATAAACGTTTTCCAGCAAAATTTTTTACCAAAATATGTAAACGTTTGCAGAAATTGAAAAGGAAGGGAAAATGAGGTGAAGAATTTGCAAGAAGAGCTATTAAAGATGGAAGGGATCTGTAAGGCATTTCCCGGGGTCAGGGCACTGGATGAAGCCGCAATCACCGTGAAAAGAGGAGAGATTCATGCATTGATGGGAGAAAACGGTGCAGGCAAGTCAACGCTGATGAAAGTACTAAATGGGCTGCTCACGCCTGACAAGGGGCATATCTGGTTCAACGGAGAGGAGATCCATGTGGAAAATCCGGCCTCGGCACTGAAAAAAGGAATTGCAATGATCTATCAGGAATTGAATCCCGTAAGAGACATGACAGTGGCAGAGAACATATTTCTTGGCAGAGAGTTTACAAGGGGAAAGGGCATTTTTGTGGACAGGAAGAAAGGGGAGGAGGAAGCTGAAGTACTTTTAAAGAAGTTTGAGCTGGATATCAGGCCCGGTGCAAAGATGAGGGGGCTTTCCCTTGCAAAGATGCAGATGATTGAAATTGTGAAGGCTGTTTCATCAGGGGCAAAGCTAATCGTCATGGATGAACCTACCTCTTCACTGACAGATGATGAAATAAGAGTTCTTTTCAAAAAGATTCTGGAGTTAAAAAAGGAACAGGTTTCGATCGTATACATATCACACCGCATGGAAGAAATATTTGAGATCGCGGACACAGTTACTGTCATGCGGGACGGAAAATATATTGATACAAAGAGAGTGGGTGAGATTGATAAAAACACCCTGATCCATATGATGGTTGGACGTGAGCTTTCCAATATCTTTCCAAAAGTACCTGTGGAGATTAAAGAACCTGTGTTAGAAGTGAAACATTTTAATTCCCGGCGTTTTTTTGATATTTCATTTCATGTCAGAAAGGGAGAGATCCTTGGTTTTTACGGATTGGTCGGTGCAGGGAGAAGCGAGGTATTTAAGAGCATATTCGGTATGGACTCCTATGAAAGCGGTGAGATCATTGTAGACGGAAAGACACGGGATATCAAGAATCCCCATCAGGCAATCGAGGCGGGGATTGCGATGGTGACAGAGGACAGGAAAGAGTATGGACTGGTGCTTTGCAGGTCGATCCGGGAAAATATAGCTCTGCCAAATCTGGACAGGTTTGCAGGAAAGCTGTTTCTTGACGGTCGGAAAGAAGAAAAAGAGTGTAAGGATATTGCAGGGAAGATATCAGTAAAGATGAGCAGTATGAATCAGCTTGCGGGCAATCTGTCCGGCGGCAACCAGCAGAAGGTTGTGCTTTCCAAATGGCTGATACAAAACCCGAAGATTCTGGTATTGGATGAGCCGACCCGCGGAATTGATGTCGGGGCAAAGGCAGAGATTCATTCTCTGATGTGTGAGTTTGCAAAACAAGGAATGGCGATTATTATGATTTCCTCGGAGCTTCCGGAAGTGATGGGGATGAGTGACAGGATCATGGTAATGGGAGAAGGCAGGATCAAAGGAGAATTCCGGTATGGTGAATATTCTCAGGATGAGATACTTGCGTGTGCTTTGGGCGGGAAGGAGTATGTGAATAATGAAGAATAAGAAATCGGTACTAAGTAATGAGAATATTGCATTATATGTCAGAAGCTATGCCTTAATGGGCATATTCCTCCTGATGTGTATCGCATTTGCGATTGCTTCCCCGACATTTTTGACAATGTCCAATATTATAGGAGTTTTCAGGCAGATCTCCACGAACGGCATTCTGGCAATCGGGATGACACTGGTTATTATCACCGGGGGAATCGACCTTTCTATCGGGCCGCTGGCCGCAATTGCGGGAGTGGTGTCAGCTATGATTCTGGAAAAATATCCGGATCTGCTGCTGCCGGCTCTGTTATCCGGGATTATTGCTGCGGCAGTAATGAGCATGTGGACAGGACTTCTGGTTGCTAAGATGCGGATTGCCCCATTCATTGCATCTCTGTCGACGATGTCCATTGCAAAGGGCATTGCGCTTCTGGCTGCGGATGGTGTTCCGCATACGATATCTAATGCTGCCTATATCAAGATCGGCAACGGATATCTTTGGGACCCGAATAAGACAGGCGGTTTAAGTATCCCGACACCAGTGCTTGTTATTTTTATCGTGGCCGTTGTGATCTGGATTGTCTTGAACAAAACAAAATACGGACGCCATATATATGCTGTGGGAGGGAATGAAAATGCTGCGATTGCCTCAGGAATTAATGCAGCGAGGGTCAAATTCTGTACCTATGTACTAAACGGGCTGTTGTGTGGTATTGCAGGAATCGTGCTCGCCGGGAGAATTACATCCGGACAGCCGACTGCAGCAGCGGGGTATGAGATGGATGCGATCACGGCCGTCATAGTAGGCGGGACAAGTATGACAGGCGGTGTTGGCAAGATAGGCGGAACAATAATTGGCGCACTGATAATCGGAGTTCTCAACAACGGACTGATTCTTATGGGAGTGTCGTCCTACTATCAGCAGATTATCAAGGGTATCATTATTGCCGTCGCAGTGTTACTGGACATGAAAACAAAGAAGAATTAGAAAAGGAGAGCCGTGTTATGAAAAAGAGATTATTGAGTCTGCTGCTTTGTGCAGCAATGGTTATGGCAATGCTGGCAGGATGTGGAAATTCAAAGGATTCCGGAAATGACAGCGTGGATGACAAAGGTACGGACAGTAAAAGTGAGGACGGGCCAGACAGTGGAAAGGTGTATAAGATCGGTGTATCCACACAGGCCTGGAAGTATGAGTTTATTAAAAACATGGTAAATGCACTCAATAAACTGGATGATGATATGGACCAGGTAGAACTTGTCATGGTGGACAGCGAGGATTCTGTGGAAAAACAGCTCAGTGACGTCGATACAATGATTGCACAGGGTGTAGACGGTATTCTTCTGAACTGCTTAAGCTTTGAAGGAAGTTCATCCGCAGTGGAGGCATGTAAAAATGCCGGAATTCCTCTGGTCGAGTTTATCTCTTATACGGAAAACGAAGATTACGCCACATTCGTAGGCACAGACGTAAAGTCCTCCGGTATTATGGCAATGGACCTGATTGCAGATGCGATAGATGAAAAAGGAAAGCTGTTTGAAATTCAGGGCGTTATCGGGCATACGGCACAGATTAACAGAGGAGCGGGAATCGCAGAGGAATTGAAAAACTATCCTGACATTGAACTTGTAGAGTCACAGTCAGGAGAATTCTCAAAGGATAAGGCGATGGCTGTAACAGAGGCCTGGCTGGCAAAATATCCGGCAGGAGAGATCGATGCGATCGTAGCCCATAACGACCAGATGGCGTTAGGTGCGTTAAACGCGTGTCAGGCAGCAAACAGGACAGAGATTAAGATTGTCGGGATTGACGGAGATGCTGAAGCACTTCAGGCGGTTATGGACGGGAAAATGGCGGCAACCGTTGTTGATTACTGCGAGGAAGAGTGCAAGCTTGCCGTAGAAGAGATGGTAAGCATACTGGACGGAAATGCCCCGAAGAAAGAAATACTCGCGGATTATGTACCAGTCAGCACGAAGGAAGAGGCACAGAAATTCATGGATCTTCGTTCAGGAAACTAAAGAAGGTTTTATGACACTCCCAAAGAATCAGTAAAGGAAAAGACAGATGAAAATACTGGAAGGTTCGTTTCAATGTGAAGCAAATACGTTTTGCAGACAAAGAACAGAAACAGAAGATTTTGAGGTTTTTACAGGGGATGCGCTGCTTGAAAAGATGGCGGCTACCCCGGTATTTTGCGAAGCAGGAGCACAAGTTGTCCCGCTGCTCTATGCAAGTGCCCTGCCGGGCGGGATGGTATCTCGGAAAGCATTTGAGCATTACCGTACAATTTTCATAGAACTCATACAGAAAAACAGAGACGCAGACGGAATTTACCTGTATCTCCACGGGGCGATGTATGTAGAAGGACTGTGGAGCGGGGAAGAGCAGCTTGTGAAGTCGATCCGTGAAGTGGTTGGTGACGGGGTCCCGATATCTGTGGCACTTGACTATCATGCCAATCTTTCTGACGGATTTATTAAAGCTGTCAATGCCATCCAGGGATTTAGGACAGCCCCTCATGTCGACCATGATGATACGGAGAGGCGGGCCGCAAAGTCACTGCTGAAGTGCATCAAAAGGCACATATGCCCGGCACCGGTATTTGTCCGGGTACCATATTTAGGAGGGGATGCCGCGACAACAGACAAAGAACCATTTGTTACTATCACAAAATATTTACAACATATGGATGCGTCGGAAGAGGTGATATCCTGCGCATTTTTCAACGGACAGCCCTGGTATGATTCCCCATATACAGGAAACTGTGCAGTGGTTTCCGGTACAGACAGGCAGAAATGTTTTCAAGCGGCAGTAAAGCTCGCAAAGACTTTCTGGGATGGAAAGGAGAATCTTAAGATTGAACAGGCAATGAGCACAGATCAGGCAGTGGAAGAGTCACTTCAGAATCAGAAGGGCGTTCTTTTTGTCACAGATTCCGGGGACAATACAACGGCCGGGGCAGACGGGGAGGGAACTCTTCTTTTGAGAAAATATCTGGAACAAAACCAGAAAGGCGTCCTGGTCTGCGGGATTCACGCCCGGAAGGCGGTCGATGAGCTTTTGAAATCAGAAGCAGGCGAAAGCCGGGATATCGTGTTATGCCGTGGACAGTGTGAGAAACAGGAAATAGAAACGCCATGCCGGGTTATTTTGAGAAAAAAAGGAATCGTCTATGGCTGGGCAGGAGATGAGGTTGGTGAGGGGGTCTTAGTGAGCTGTGGGAATACGGATATTGTGCTCACAAATGCACGTGCTGCATTTACGACACCGGAACACTTCAAAAAAATGGGCATACGGCCGGAAGACTATCAGGTCGTTGTGATAAAGATGGGATATCTGTTTCCGAAATTAAGGGAAATATCAAACCGTTTTATTTTTGCCATGACGCCGGGAATCAGCAGCAATGATTTTACACAGATCGATTATCAGAATCTGAAGAAACGAGTGTATCCGATTAATAACGACATTACATGGGAAGAGATTATGGAAGAAGCGGAGGTGAGAACATGAAACAGATAATCCCGGAAGTAAAGCAGATCAGGAAAAAGAGGGGGTATACAAAATCATTTTCAGGAGTTTCCTTGTCTGCCGGGGTACCTTTTGGGAAGGAAGCAGAAGAGATTCTACACTTAAAGCTGTGGAATTATGAGGAGCTGGAGTGCGGGCATGATACTATCAGGATAATCTTAAGGAATCTGGAAGATGCCAGAAAGCTCCCGGATGTGTGTATGGAGCTTCACGAAATGGAAGGAAGCATACCAGAAGAATCGGCAGAGCTCTTTTCCAGGCAGGGGTATTTGCTGGATATTACAGAAGACGAGGTGCGGATCTTTACAGATACACAGGAAGGCTTTGCATATGCACTGTCCACGGTGAAACAGCTGCTAGAAGGCGGTGAGCAGTTTTATCTGCCGCAGATATGTGCAGCAGACTGGCCTTCCATAGAGTACAGAAGCCTGTCCGTGACTTTTGCATGGTATGCCGGTTACGGAAGATTCGGCTTTGATATGCAGCTCTGGGGCCTGAAGGAATGGAAACAGTTTTTGGATATCTGTTCTGATTATAAGATGAACCAGCTCAATATGTGCCTTTACGGTTACTGGCCGTTTCGTATGGAGGGGTATCCGGAAGCAGAACTTCGGGGACTTAAGATGAAGCTGTGGAATCCGGAGAGTGAAAACTGGGTGGAGGTCGAATATATGCATCCGAATCTTGCGGAAGAGTTCCTGCCGCAGCTGATCGAGTACGGGCATAAGCTTGGGATCCGGTTCTATGCGTACATTGGGCTGAACAGCTATAGCGGGGGATACTCGAATGCCCATAAGGAAAAACGGATGAAAATGCAGAAGGACAGCCATTTTATCAATGATTTTGACAGTCTGTGCCTTAGTGATGAGGGGACGGTCCAGTATTTAAAGAAGAGTATGAGAAGTATTGTCTCACAGGGATTCGACGGAATTGATTTTGAGGAAAGCGAGGAGGCATTCTGGTATTGTAACTGTGAAAGGTGCAGGGAAACATTCTGGAAAGGATGCAGTACGCCGGAAGAGACACTCCATGCGGCAAATACCTGGCTGCTCCAGATTCTTTACGAGGAACTAAAGGCAGCGAAGCCGGATATTACGATTGGAATCCGGGCGTGGAGACAGCCTCCGCTTGTGCGCCCGGAGGAACTGATTGCTAAAATGAAGGCAAGTATTCCGGATGATGTCGTATTATTCTGGGCACCGGGACAATATGTTGAGGAGAGTGAGTTTGAGAAGTGGATTCATGCCTTCGGCAGAGAAAGGATACGTGCAAGAGATACCGAGGCAATTGGATTTGCGGCCGGTCTGGGACGACTGATCCGTCCGCTGAAATGCAATGGGCTGCGCTGTGAAGAGGAACCAATTACACAGTATATTGACGAGGATATCCGGCAGCATAAGGGGTCTGTCAGGATGCATGCGGCCGGGATCAATGGGTACCTGTTTGAGTGGTATGGATTTTTTATGGCTTTCTTTGCCCACGCATATTATGGCTGGGGCGGTGAAAAAGAGACAGAGGAATTTTACAGATATGCTTTGGAGACCGTGTTTGGGGATCTGGCGGATGACATTTATTTCGTTATGACAAACATGTTTACGATACACGAGAGCCAGCTGAACATATTTGAACTGGAATTCCCATTTGCAAAAAATAAAGTTGAAAAAAGAGATATACCCCGGATTCAGGAGGCTGTCAGGCTTTATCCGGATCTCATGCAGAAGCTGGATCATATTATAGAAGAATTACGTTCTGATAAAAGACATTATGAATTTGCACTGCACTTTAAGAAATGGAAAATTTCTGTGATGCGCAGCAGAATCATATATGATATGGCTCTGGAGTCACTGAAGTTTGAGGAAGCAGAGTCGGAAGAGGAAAAGCAGGACTGCTTAAGGAGAATGTATCTGGATAATGAAAGAGAGTTTGAAATTATCCGTGAAAATTATTTTGATGTGAACCCGGTTTTGGAGACGGGAACAGCATCCTGCATGATTCCTTATCATGAACTGAAGAGGTGCATATTAAACAGACTGTACCCTGACAAGAAACAAGAAAGGCCGGTTTATCTGGGGGTAGAATCTCTGGGATGGATGTGGTTCTAGCCGGGGAGAGATACGGTTAAAACAGGGCAGGTGCAAAGTGATGAAACGAACTGGAATATATTTTGAAGTAAGAGAGAATAAGAGAGAGGCTTATATTCAGGCACATGAAAACATATGGCCTGAAATGCGTGAAGTGCTTAATGAGGCGGGAATCCGGAATTATTCCATCTGGAATCTGGGAAGGAAGCTATTTGCTTATTATGAGACAGACGATGAAGAAAGGATGCAGGCAGTTCTTGATTCCAGTAAAGTCTACGCAGACTGGAGGGAAAGGATGGAGGAATTCGTCTATATTGAGGAAACAGCCGGCAGGAAAGAATGGCCGATGGAACTGGTATTTTTTAATCAGGGAGAAGAAAAGGAGGTTTTGTAATGTCATATTTTAATCAGGGAGAAACAGACAGAAGAATGGAAAAGGTCCGCGCGATCTTAGAGGAAGGCGGGCTTGATGCTGCTTTGATTTATTACGATGAACTGAATATTGCGAACGGGTGGTATGTAACAGGCTGGTGCCCGCAGTTTGAAAAGGGAGCAGTTTTTCTCCCTGCTAAGGGAGAAGCAATCCTGCTGGGTGGTCCGGAAAGCGAGCCGTTTGCAAAGATGAGCAGTGCAGTGCGGGAAACACGCAATTTTACGGTATTTATGGTGCCAGATGAAGAATATCCAAATGCCAGCATTATAGATTTTGAAAAGTTATACGAGGAACTTAACGGAAAAGGAATTTCATTAAAGCGGATTGGCGTCGTCGGGACGACTGTGATTCCCCATGCCGTTTACACACAGTTTGCAGAAGGGTTCAAAGGCGTGGAACTGGTGGATATCACAGATGAATATGAGGCTCTGCGTTCCCATAAGTCAGAGTGGGAACTGGATAACGTAAGACAGGCGACGGCACTATCATACCAGGCGTATCTGGAAATGAAGGAATTAGTAAAACCGGGTACATATGAACACGAGATTGCAGCCGCCGGTGAGTATGTATGCCGGAAAAATGGTGCAAACAGCTTTGCATATGCAACGATTGTCGGAAGTGGGGAAAGATCCAACGCTGTGGTACCGACTGCGATCAACAAGGAATTAAAGGACGGCGAATGGGTCATGCTTGGAATTGCGCCGAGAGTCAATGGTTATGCGGGAACATTTGGAGAAACGGTGCCCGTATCAGGTACGTATACGGAGGAACAGAAATGGGCGGTTAATGTTTTGAGGAAGGTACTCAGGGCGACGAAGGCCATGCTGAAACCCGGAGTATCCGGAAAAGAGATTGATGTGCCCGGACGTGAGATCTTTCAGGAGGAAGGGCTCCTTCCCTATCTCGTCTGCCCGTTTGCACATACAATCGGACTGATGGAGGCAGAGGCTCCTTTCTACGGCCCGAACTCTGAAGATGTACTGGAACCGGGGATGACGGTATGTGTTGATGTGAGTTTCTTCGGACATCCAACACTGCATGGGGCAAGAATCGAAACTGTTTATACAATCACAGAAGATGGATGCAGACCGCTTTGCCCGGAACTGGATGCATGGTTTGAAGAGGATGTAAAATAGGAGGGAATGAAAATGGAGATTGGAAAAAAGACATGGGTGTTTGCTGACGGAGATCTTCCGCCCAGAGGTGAGGAGGAGCCTTTCGGTCACGAGGCTCTGATGATTGTGAATGCGGGAAAAGAGGATGCCGGGATCAGGCTGGACCTGCTCTTTGAAGCTGAGGAACCAAAAGAAGGGATTCTGCTGAATGTACCGGCAAAACGTGTCTGCTGTTTTCGTATGGATGAACCACTGGGGGAAGAACAATACCAGATCAGGCCGGGGCAGTTTGCGGTCATTGTAAACAGCAGTGTACCAGTTGTGGCGGTCTACGGCCGTCTTGACAGAAGGAAAGACATGGCATACTATCCGGTTGCCGGCTACAGTGTTTAGATGAAGAAGCTGAAACTATTTCTGATATCACTGGTACTACTGTTTCTTCTCGGAATTGAATCCGGCGGATTCCAGATTTCACTGCTTAAAATGGCGGAGGACTTCGGCCTGTCAGGAACCGGGAATGGAAGTCTGGTTGCGGCACAGTACAGTGCGATAATTATGATGCCGTTTTTGTTTGGAATGGTGGCAGAACGTGCGGGGAAGATAAGAATTCTCCGCATATTCTGCCTTGTCTTTGCTGTCGGATGTGGAATTGTTGTATCGGCACATGCCTATGAGATATTTCTCCCGGGAATCTTTCTGATCGGTTCAGGATATAGTGTGTGTGAAAGCCTGGTTTCGGCTGTTTTGACGGAGCAGTACCGGGAAAAAGCGGGTTTGTATCTGAACCTTGTACAGGGTGCGTTCAGCCTTGGGGCAGTGGCAGGGCCCCATCTGATATCATGGGCCGCAAAGCAGGGAGCAGGCTGGAATATCCTGTTTATTATCTGTGGTATTGGATTTCTCGTTCTCTGGGGCTGCTTACTTTTAAAGGGAAGCAGTGGAAACCATTGTATAAGTGAGGGACTATGCAGCAAGCTGCCGGATATTAAAACAGCAGCGCCGGCAGTTAAAAAAAATGTGAATGCAGGTAGTGCAGTAAAGTTCCCGCCCATTTTTTTCCTGCTTGTGTTTTCTTTTTTCCTTTACGGAGGCATGGAAGTTGGAGTCAGTTATTATATTGATTCCTACATGCAGATCGAATTAAGAGGGGCGACGTTGTCTGCATGGGCAGTTTCATCTTTCTGGCTTTTTATGGTCCCGTCCCGTTTCGCATCGGGACTTTTGTATCGGTACAGGCGGTTCCTCCTTCCATCCTGTTTCCTTCTGTCAGTACCTGTTCTGTTTTGGATTTCTATGACAGAAAGGGCAGAATCGGCTGTGATTTTGTTTTCCATTCTGGGATTGTTACTTGGGACACTTTGGCCTAATCTCATGGGGACTGCGACGGAGGATTTCAAAGAAAGAGCGGCAATGGCAGCAGGTATCATGTCTGCCGGCTGCGGGATGGGGGCAGTTTTGTCTCCACTCATTCTTGGAAAACTGGCAGGAGCCGGTGAGTTAAGATACGGGTTTATACTGCTGGCTGTATGCAGTCTGGCAGGAGGAATCCTGTGTATCTGTTATCTGAAAAAGCGTTGATTTCTTGAACATGAAATGTATTGCAAGCTATATGGTTTCCGCTGTTGAGCCTGCTTCAATTTGATGCAGGGCATCCAATAGCGGAAACTTTGTCTTGTATAAAACATCAGGCAGTGCTATACTGACTTCACATCAAAATCCCGGACCGTTTTATTCATAAAATTCTTAGGTCTGAATCTTATTTTTTACATGGTGTAGAAGATAAATCTGATTTCCTTGGTGGTTCAGCCGGAAATTACCAGTTTTGATGAACTAAAAATTAAATAAGGTGGATCTGGTCAGTGTCCAGACAATGTACTCTGCTTTATGTTATCATATAAAATTTCGGACTTTTTGTATGGTAATACTAGATTGAAACGGTATGGAACTGCATATATAATAAAAATAGAAGAGTACGTCTAACGTGTCATCTGGCATATCCACCGGAAAGAAGGAGGACATTTATGTCAGAAGAAAATCATGTTGCGTATCAGAACAAAGATATTGCGGCAAAGTATCTGGCTGAGCATTTTTCAGACAAGTCTTTTGCTACATATGGGGTGAAGGTGCCCCGGATTGTACAGGTACTGCCCACAAACCTGCCTGTGATAGAGGCAAACGAACTGCGGCTGGACAACCTGTTTTTACTGGAGGATGGCTCACTTGCACTGGTCGATTATGAGAGTTCATATGCAGATGCGGATAAGATAAAGTATCTGAATTATATTATCCGTACTTTAAAAAGAAGTATGACTGAAGACAATATCATGCGTAAAATCCGGATGATCGTGATTTATACGGCGGACATAGCTCCGGGACAGACAAGGCCGAATCTGGATATTGGCTGTCTGCAGTTTCAGCTGGAGGACGAACAGGAGCAGGTATTCATACTCGCTGGTATACTGGTATTTGCAGATAAGGTAATAGATAACGAAGATTCTAAGGAAATGAGGGATTGGATTATGATGACGAAGGTATCAAGATTATTTGAGGAAGAAAAGATTGAGTATGGGAAAAAAGTGGCTGCGGAGGCAGCAGAGAAGGCGGCTAAGGAAGCCGCTAAAGAAAATGAAATGGAGATTGTAAAAAGGATGCTGTCTAATGGGATTCCTCTGGAACAGGTTAAAGCGGTAGCGACTACTTTAACGGAGAAAGAGATAAAGGACTTGCAAAAGAAAATCATACGGTAACTAATTTCCTAAATTATTTTTTATGACTACTTAAATACTGATTTCATGAAGTTGGAACATATCTGAATACCGAACATACCGTATCATAAGAATAAATTTACTGGAGATCAAATTATGATACAAGTCATTAATCAGCAGACTGTCCGGATCGTATCGCGTCCTTTTACGATTTACCCTGGTACCGATCTGACAGGGACTGCGACAGGTGATCCGGAAGTGCGCAACTACTGTTCACTGCCTTCTACTACAGAATCCAGATATCATCTGGACCGGCCGGATCACAACAATATATTTCAATTCAGACTGACTCAAAATGGAACGACGGGTTTTGCATATTGTCTGGATAAATTTGCGGATGGACCATATGGGGATATTCCCTATGTAAGTGCTCCGTTTGAATCTATTTTCGAAACAGCCACGGAGAGACAAAAGCAGATGCTTGCCTGGATACTGGCAAATACTTTTCCAACGGTCAGCGCGGCACAGACATTTGCACTAGCGGGGGTAGACCCAACAGCAAACCCTCCATTGGATGACAATGATGCCTACGCTGCTGTTCAGGTGGCCCTGTGGGTTTTATTGGGGCAGATTGCGCCTGATGAAGTATATTTTTTAGATTGTACTACAGATGAAGCACATCCGAAGTCGGCAAGAATGCGTGCTGCCGTCCTGCGTCTTCTGGAACTTGCAGGAGAATTTGCAGACTCAGCAGCAGTACCGGCGCCCCCAAAGGCGGCAAACCAGAACTGCTGCAAAAATACAGGGATTGACTGCTGCAATACGGGAGAAATTCCATCAGATGTAAGCGTACCATATCTGGTATTTTCAGGCTGTCCGAATGAATTAAGGACAGTATGTGGAAGACTATTGATAGGCCCTTTCAGACTTCAGTCCGGACTGACTGGGCAGCCAAGTATTACGATAGAACCTTTATGCACATGCCAGGATGATTTTTCAGCAGTATTTATGGATTTCTGTGGAAATAGTATCGAAGCACCGTCTATAGGAGACGAATTTTATCTGGCTGTCAGAACGATGAAGGATTATATATGCTTTACGTTAAGTGCATCATTTACAACAGATGTAACACGTGTGGTTACCATGAAGCCTGAGAGTTCACCAAATTATCAGCCGATTGGAACCGGGCTGCTTAATGAAAGAGTTACAGTTACAGCAGAAATTTGTGTATGCGCGGCAGCAGGTAAAGTAAAAGAGAAATCCTGCAGACCGGGGATAAACATTAATAATAATACTTCAAATAATAATAACAACAATAATAATAACAATAATAATAGTAATTCAAATCAGGGGGGCGGAATGTATCCTTATCCGCCATGTATATGCGGGTATCCTCCGTATAACGGATATTGGCCAAGACCGCCGTATTTTCAGGAACCACCGTACCCGCCATACCCACCATATCCGCCGGAACCACCGTATCCCCCATATCCACCGAGGCCGCCATACCCACCATATCCGCCGGAACCACCGTATCCGCCATATCCACCGAGGCCGCCGTATCCGCCATGTCCGCCGGAACCACCGTGTCCGCCGAAGCCGACGTGTCCACCAAAGCCGCCGTGTCCGCCGGAACCGCCATGCCCGCCGAAGCCGCCGTGTCCGCCGGAACCGCCATGCCCGCCAAAGCCGCCGTGTCCCCCATGTCCACCGAAACTGCCCTGTCTTCCGAAGCCCCCTTGCTGCTGTAACCAGTCATGCAGCTCAGAGGAAGAGAAGCATACAGGAACAGCGGAGAGGTAGATTTTGGACGAGAAAGAAAAAATAACAGGGATTTATAAAATATCTGCCAATAAATCGTAAAAGGGCACATAGTGTAAGTATTTATATTATGCTATACTGAATAAGTAACACAGCGGCGCAGCTGCTGTGTTACTTTCTAAATAAACCAGTTTATTATGAAAAAAGCCCTGCCGGTATCCATCTGTAATAAGTCTGCAACATCTCCTGTTTATGATGAGTGTGTAAGGAACAATAGTAACAAAAGAGTACTGTACTCACCGGTTTATACGGCATTATGACAGGAGAAAGGAGATATGGGTTATGAAAGAGATATGGAGGAAGTACAAGGCTGCGGTTATTGCGGGAGGTCTGGTTGTATGCATGACAGCCGTGCTGGGTGCCGGAATGAAACTTACGAACACGCTGGCTGTCAGTGAGATTGTAAAGGCGGCAGATAAAGAAATGGATGAGCCGTCAGATATAGTCAAAATATATTATGAAGTATGGGATCAGAATGCACCATATAAAGAGTATAATCAGGATCAGGAGACTGCCGCAAAGGTATGTGAAAAGTACGGGTTGGATTATGATACGGTTACGCTGGAAGAAATCACACCAGAAATGTCCTCTTATGCGGAAGCACTGAGGCTTTTAAAAGATTTAGGTAATTCCCCCTTGCTCGAGGAAAGTATTAAGGATGGTAAGGCAGGTCCTGTGCAGTCACTCGAGATGTATATCTGTGAGATTTATGCATTTTCCGGAGGGAAAGATGTGATAGAAGCATACTGCGGGGAACACGGCATTAATCCGGACAAGTCTGTAGTTTCTGATTTAACGGCAGAGGAATTGATTGAAATTGGGAATCTGGCTTTTGATACTTCAGACCACGGGACAGAAAAAGAGAAGGACCGAATTAACAACAGACTGTATAAAGAGCACCAGCTTGACAAGAAGATTGCAAAGCAGGTATGTGAGAAATACAATCTGAATTACGATACCGCGAAGGTAAAAGATATTAAGGGTGAAATCTCTGCCTACGAGGAGGCACTGTGGCTGTTGAAATACCTGGGGGCATCGACACTGTATGAAGATAATGCCGAAAGGGACGGTTATAAGATCGTGGAATGGTCACTGGAAGCCCATATACGAGATACGAACCAGCTCGAGGATGCAAGAAATGCAATCGGAGAATTTTGCAGAAAGAGGGGGATTGACCCGGATAAGGCAGTGATATCTGATTTTTCGGCAGAAGATCTGACAAAGATAATCGTCGATGCGGCTGCGGGGGGAAAGCATTAGGATACTAGTAACTGTTCTGAGTTCATGAATAGTTTTACGAATCATACATAAAAACAGGGGGCGCCTATGGCAGATATTTTAATTGTCGAGGATGACAAAAGCATCAATGAATTAATCAGGCGTACAATCGAAATGACAGGACACAGAGGGTTTTCCGCCTTTCAGGGGCGGGAAGCCCTGAGGTCCGTAGAGCAAAAAGCACCGGATCTGATTTTGCTGGATATGAATCTGCCGGATATGAGCGGCTTTGATTTATTGAAGCAGTTCAGGGAGATTCCGGTCATCTGCGTGACTGCAAGGGGCGAGATTTCCGACAGGGTAAAGGGGCTGAACGGCGGGGCCGAAGACTACATTGTAAAACCATTTGCAATGGACGAGCTTACGGCACGTATACATGCAGCGCTGCGCCGTTCTCATAAGGAGCAGACGCTGTACCGGATCGGGGATGTGGAAGTGGATACGGCGAAGGCTGTTGTTACGAAAAATGCAGAAACGGTAGAGTTGACTTCCCGTGAGTATGAACTGCTGAAGGTACTTCTTGACAACAGAAATATTGCGCTTTCCAGAGACAGGCTTCTGGATCTGGCATGGGGAATGGATTTTTACGGGGATGACAGAACTGTTGACGTCCATATCCGGCGCCTGCGCAAGAAACTGGGGCTGGAGAGGGAGATAAAAACGATATTTAAATATGGGTACCGATTGGAGATTTAAGATGCAGCTATGGAAAAAGAATTTTCTTGTTACATTTCTGTTTTTCCTGATTATTATAGAGGGAAGCCTGCTTGCCCTCCATGCTGTTCTGTACCGCAGTGAACTTAAAGACTGGATCAGCCGGGCTGTATCGGGGGAGCAGGGGATTGCCTACATGCTGTCTGGCTATCAGGAAACTGACAGGGGAAAGCTGGAGGAAAAGATAGAAGATGCGGCCAAAAGATATCTGGCCACAGGGGTTAAAATCAGTGTGTCAATTGATGAAGAAAAGGTGGTTGACTATATTCCCTTAGATGCCGCGGACAGCGGCAGACTGCAGGTGGTTACCTGGCGAAGGACACCTTATATCCTGATCCGGGACAGCATTGTAATGTCAGGCGGTGCAGTTCTGCACATCTCTTATATGGAAAGCATGGCTTCTTTCAATGATACACAGAAGCAGCGCATCATACAGATAATGCTTCTGAGTGTCCTGATTGCAGCAGTCATAGGGACTATGCTGTACCTGACAATGAAGCGTATTAACCGGCCGGTCAGCCAGATTGCCCATGAACTGCGAACACCGCTGACCGGAATTCAGGGATACGCAGAATATCTGATGATGGGGAATCTCAGCGAAGAAGACCGTTTTTTTGCTGCACAGCAGATTGTAGAGAGCTCGCTCAATATGGGAAATATCGTTGAGAAGCTTCTGATTATGGGTGGTATGAGGGAAGGACGTGTACAGATGCAGAAGGTAAGGCTTAAGGAACTGCTTGACCAGATAAAACTGCTGTACCCGGATCTGGAAGTGGACTGCCGGATAGAAACGGTACAGGGGGACCCGACTTTAATACGCTGTATGCTGGAAAATCTGGTACATAATGCGGTGAATGCAGGCGAACATGTAAAGCTTACGGCAGATAAACAGGATATCATCATCTGGAATGACGGGGAACCAATCAGCGAAAAGAAGTTAAGGCAGATGAACCGGGTTCAGGGGCTCCACCCGGAATATGCGGACAGGCATGGGTTTGGAATCGGGCTGTGCCATGAGATAGCAGGCGTGCATGGCTGGAGACTGGTCTACAGGTCCTCAAAGGAAGAGGGGACAACTACTTCGGTCATCCTGTGAGGGAAGGGAATCGTGGGAATTTTTTATCTGTCCTTGACATTAGGAGTGTTACAGGATAAACTAAATGTGGAATTAAATAAGACAGGGGTGCTGGTGTAAACCGGCTGAGAGTAAGGTAAACAGACCTTTAACCCGTATACCTGATCTGGATAATGCCAGCGTAGGAAAGTAGATATACAGAGTATACTTATAGAATAAAGAAGTTTTATAAGACATATGAAGCATGCGAACCTCGCCAGACATATCTGACGGGGTTTTCTTTTCGTTTTCAGGATACCTAATTCCAAGATGTGCCATAAGACATGTCAGAAAAATTCAAAATCAGGAGGAAAAAAGTATGAATGCAAGTGTAGCAATCCAGACACTGCCGGAGGCGGCAAATGATGAGGAACTGATCCGTATCGTCGATGAGGTGATTGACTATATTAAAAGCACCGGCTTGAACTATTATGTAGGACCGTTTGAAACAGCAATAGAGGGAGATTATGATGAACTGATGGATATTGTAAAAGAGTGCCAGCATATTGCAATCCGCGCGGGCGCACCATCGGTAGCGGCTTATATCAAAGTATCCTACAAGCCGGAAGGAGACGTGCTTACCATTGAAAAGAAAGTCACAAAACACCACGCATAAAGAGGGCAGGAACTGGTCAGCCAGTTTCTGGCCGGCATTCGCCATTCTGGTGATTTTAGCCCTCTGGCAGACAGCCAGCGGGACCGGCCTGATCTCAAAGTTTATGCTGCCCTCACCGATAGATGTCGTGAAATCTTTTGTATCTGATTTCCCGGTACTGATGAGCAATGCGAAGGTAACGCTCATCGAAGCATTTGTAGGTCTTGCAATGGGGGTTTTGATCGGGTTCTTGATGGCCGTCTTAATGGACCGGTTTGAAAAGGTTTATCAGGCATTTTATCCACTGATTGTCCTGACGCAGACGGTTCCGACAGTGGCAATTGCACCGCTTTTAGTTTTGTGGTTCGGATATGAGATGCTGCCGAAGGTAATTCTGATCGTCATCGTGACGTTTTTCCCGATCACCGTAAGCCTGTTGGATGGATTCCGTGCGGCGGACAGGGATACGATTAATCTGATGCGTTCAATGGGTGCGTCAAAGATGCAGACATTCTGGTTTGTGAAGTTTCCGGGTTCCTTAAGCCAGTTCTTTGCAAGCCTCAGGATTTCTGCATCCTATGCAGTAGTCGGAGCGGTGATTTCTGAATGGCTGGGAGGATTTAACGGACTGGGAGTATATATGATCAGGGTAAAGAAAGGATTTTCGTTTGATAAGATGTTTGCAGTCATCTTTCTGATATCGGTAATCAGTCTTGTTCTGATGAAGCTGGTCAATTTGCTTCAGAAAAAATGCATGCCCTGGGAAGAAACGAAATAGAGGAGAAATGGTTTATGAAAAAGAGAATTTTAGCGCTTTTACTCGCTGCTGCGCTGACTGCCAGTATGGCCGGATGCAGCGGCAAATCGGAAGATACAAAGAAATCGGATCAGGGTTCAGATAAAGACCTTACAAAGCTTACTTTTGTGCTTGACTGGACTCCGAATACGAATCACACGGGTATCTATGTGGCTCAGGAAAAAGGCTACTTTGCTGATGCAGGACTTGACGTGGAGATCGTGCAGCCTCCGGAGGACGGGGCGGAAGTTCTGGTTGCGTCAGGAAAAGCACAGTTCGGTGTTTCCTTTCAGGACAGCCTGATGCCTGCTTTTACCGGGGATGATGCACTTCCGGTCGAAGCCGTTGCGGCGGTTTTACAGCACAACACATCCGGTATTATTTCCCGCAAAGGGGAAGGTCTGGACCGTCCAAAGGGATTGGAAGGCAAGAAATATGCCACATGGAATCTGGAACTGGAAAAGGCTACTCTGCAAAATGTTGTTGAAGCGGACGGCGGAGATTTCAGCAAAGTGGAACTGATTCCCAGTACCGTGACGGATGAGGTGTCAGCACTTCAAAGCAAATCTGTGGATGCAATCTGGATTTTCTATGGATGGGCGGGGATTGCGACAGAAGTTGCAGGTCTGGATACCGACTATTTTGCATTTAAAGACATCAACAGTGCCTTTGATTTTTATACACCGGTCATCATTGGAAACCGTGAATGGATGAAAGAAAATGCGGATACAACGAAGGCATTTTTATCTGCGGCAAAGAAAGGCTATGAATTTGCAATCGAGAACCCGAAAGACGCCGCCGACATCCTGTGCAAGGCAGTGCCGGAGCTTGATCCTGACCTCGTACAGGCAAGTCAGGAATACATGAAGGACCAGTATAAAGCAGAAGTCAGCCAGTGGGGATATATCGATCCTGCAAGGTGGAATGCTTACTACAACTGGATCAATGAGAACGGCCTGTCAGAAGAGGAAATCCCTGAAAACACAGGTTTTAATAACGATTATCTGGAGTAGAAAATGGCAGAACTGATAGTAACAGATGTGACAATGTCCTATGAAGGGCAGAACATTATTGAGGATATTTCCATAGAACTGCATGAGAACGAGCTGGTCTGCCTGTTGGGAGCTAGCGGCGGAGGGAAGACGACCCTGTTTAATGTGATTTCCGGTCTGAATATACCGGATAAGGGGAGGATATTGCTTGACGGGCAGGATGTCACAGGACAGCCGGGCCATATCAGCTATATGCTGCAGAAGGACCTGCTGCTTCCCTACCGTACGATCGAAGATAATGCGGCACTGCCGCTTCTGATCAAAGGGGAGAAAAAGAAAGCGGCAAGGGAGAAAGTGAGCCCTTATTTTGAAGAATTCGGGTTGGAAGGAACGCAGAAGAAATATCCGCATCAGCTTTCAGGAGGAATGAGACAGAGGGCAGCTCTTCTTCGGACTTATATGTTTTCGAAAGATGTCGCCCTGCTTGATGAACCGTTCAGCGCACTGGATACTCTGACGAAAAGCGATATGCACAGGTGGTATCTGGATGTCATGGATAAGATCCGGATGTCCACATTGTTTATCACTCATGATATTGACGAGGCAGTCCTGCTGTCGGACCGGATCTATCTTCTGACAGGGGTCCCGGGAAAAATTACAGAAGAAATCATGATAAAGGAACCAAAACCCCGGAGGAGGGATTTCAATCTCTCGGAGGAATTTCTGGGATACAAACGGATGATTATAGAAAAATTGTAATGAAAAACAACAGGTAAATGAAAGCGAAAACAGAATGGACAGGGGACAGACCTGTCAGAAAAAGATACGCGCGGGTATCTGCCGGCAGAAAAGTCAGGCAGATACCCGCTATTTTTGTATTTACATTTGTATGACGTTTGTTTCGCTAGATGTCTGTTTTCGTTGGAAGACTTTTGTGTTTTAAAATTACAGGATTCTATGATATAATCTCGTCTTTGACACATGTGAGAAAAAATAAGTGCCACAATCCTAGGAAATTGGCGGGTTGTGGCACTTTGTACCCTGTGTGCGGTATATAGTAATGTTTTATCTTCTCTTGCTTTTTTTCTGGATCTCTTTCATTTTTCGCTTGGTTAAAAACTGATAGTCTGTCCGGAAGCCGCATGCTTCATGCAGCTCATCCGTTATGGTCTGCCGTTCATATAACGGCATAAAACCCTGCTCCTCTATATCGGCAAAATTCATGCTTTTCAGTATCTGGAGCAGCTGCTCTGTAGTACAGGGGCTTTTCAGGGATCTCTTCAGCAGTCTGAAATGGAGCAG
>NZ_QGDL01000008.1:0-201247 GCF_003149245.1 Faecalicatena orotica
CGTGTAAAATGAATATAAAAGAGAAAGTACATGAGCTATATTGGAATAACGATATAAATTGCGCAAGAACTATCTTAATTTGCTTGGGAAAACTCTTTAATATTGAATATAATGCACAAACACTCCTATCAACCATTGGTTTACATGGTGCAGGAGGATTCAGGGCACAATGTGGGTTGGTTGAGGGTGGCTTAATGTTTATAGGGATTTATTATAGTCAGCTTGGAAAAAATGAGGAAACGATTGTGTCTGTTTGCTACAATTTTGCAGAAGCGTTTACGCAACGGTTTGGTTCGTTAAGCTGTTACCATTTGCGCCCTAATGGTTTTACAGATAACGACCCACCGCATATGTGCGAAAACCTTACGTGTGAAGCAGTATCTTTTGCATATGATTTTATAAAAAATCAGGAAGCTACCGAAACTTTGTAATGAAGGCGTACAACAGAGTAAGACAAGATGAGAAAGGTTGTGAAGGAAGATATGATACAACTTAGAAAAATGGAACAGACGGATTTGCCCGTTTTCAAGAAATGGCTGTATACGCCACACGTTGCCAGGTGGTACCACGATCCACTGGATTGGATCCATGAAGTTGAGGAGCAGGACGGCGAGTTTTGCTGGATTCACCACTTTATTGTGGAGCATGAAGGTCAGCCTATCGGTTTTTGCCAGTATTACGCCTGCAAAGACAGCGATGAGCTCTGGGGAGGCTACACAGCGTTGGGTGGGTCTTACAGTATTGACTATATGATTGGGGAATTCGACTGCCTCCGCAATGGCTTTGGCAAAATGATTGTGACGGACTTAACAGACAGGATTGCCTTCCACCCTGACGCTAAAAGAATTGTGGTGCAGCCGGAGCCAGAAAATAAGGCATCCTGCGGTCTGCTACTGTCTTGCGGCTTTGTGCTTGACACGGAAAAAGAGATCTATGTAAAACTTTTGGCTTAAACGGTAAATAAGCTGAACAAATTCATAAAGGGCAGAGCAGGTCAAGCGAAGATGCCTCTTCTCGTGATATGATGTCCATAAAGGAGGTGACATCATGACATTACCTTTTGACAATGATACAAGCCGCATTGTAAAAAAACTGGCAAAAAAAAGTTTAGCGGCTGAAAAGCTCCGCAATTTGCTCATTTGCTGCACCATCGCCCTTGCGGTTGCCTTGATGGCGGGGCTAAGTTTTTTTGCTGCTACACAGAAAGCGAAAGTAGAGCGGGACATCCGCGGGCAGTATCAAGTCATGATACAGAAGTCTACTCAGGAGCGGATCGACAATCTGGCCGCACAGCCGGAAGTAGAGCGCTGGGGCCTGTCAGGTACTTTCCCAATCTTCCGTTATCAGGACAGCGTTCTTAGTGTACTCTATGCCGACACCAACTGGATGGTTTTGGGGAATAAGCCCGCAGTTGAGGGGCAAATGCCACAAGGCGAGCATGAGATTCTGGTGGAAAGTGCATTTTTAGATTATTTCCATCTGCCGCATGAAACCGGGCAACAGCTCAAACTCGACCTTGGGTGCGGGGAACAGGCCTATACGGTAACGGGCATTCTTCAAACAGGGAATCTCTCCCGTATGTTTGAGGTTATCGTTTCAAAAGCCTTTGTAACAGCGTATTTCGATGGGGCACCTGAATTTGAGTTTCGTATGTGCTATCGGGGAGGAGAGCAGATGGATGCAGACCATCTGAAGGAGGCTATCCTCACGTGTCTCGCGGCGCAGGAAGTCCCGGAGCAAGAGATTTTCTTCAGCTCCAATTATTTTAACATGGAGGGTTTCCGCAACAATGCAGGCGGGTATGCCCTGCCTGCTGCTTTCGTGATCCTATTGGCCTGTGGCATCGTGATTTACAACATTTTCTATATTTCGGTCAAGAGTATGGTGAAAGAATATGGCCGCTTAAAGGTCATTGGCGACGCTCTATCATTCCATCAACTTTGATAGTATGACGACGAAGTTCATGGGGGATGGGAGCAATTATATGATTTCCTGGCAGGATGCCGTAGACATGGAGAAGATTCCGGAGCAGGCGTTGGACAATCCACTCTATAACGACCTGCGTGAGCAGATTTTGGCGTTGCCGGATGTTGATGCAATTACCTCCTATGACGCTGTCACAGTGGAGATTGATTTGCCAGGGAAGGCGGACCCCTTCATCATAACCGGCATGACGAGGGAACAATTCGGCCAGCAGATTCCGGAAAATCGGATTGCCGCAGGAACTGCGGACTACGACGCATTAGTAGAGGGCAATGGTATTCTAATTTCGGACAGCAGCGACCGTATCCTGTCCGGCTATGACTATACGCCCCAAATAGGCGATGTGCTCCATCTGAAAACTTACGGCGGACAGGATATGGATTTGAATGCTATGGGAATTGTGAAGGAAGGAAGCCGGGATGCCACCGGTGTGTTGGCGTCACTCTTTATTCTCCCCGAGGAGACACTCTACAAACTATACCCGGGGGTCGAAAACTTCCAGATGGTTTGGAATGTCCATGCCGCTCAAGACAGCGATGTACTGCGTAAGTTTATGGCAATGGCAGTCCTCGGCCCGGCAGGCCAGCTTGTCCGATTGAGAACCCCAGAACTCCATTTGCAACCAGCCCCTGTGCCATCTTGAAGAATTCATCATCTGTCAGGTCATTTCCGTTTTCATACCACTTGGCCATTAATCCCGTCATCGCTGAATAAGTGTATTCCATCAGGTACTCCAGATACTGGGTCTGTTCCGGCAGATTCCAGAACTGGATCAGCATAGCCCGGAAGCTTTCCCGGAACTTATTTTTGAATTGGGGATCCCCGTTGTGGCCAAGCAGGGTGAAAATTTTCTCCTCATGCTTCTTAAAAATCGGCATACTGATTGAATATAGCAAATCGAGGTTCCGCGAATTCGTTTCAAAAGAATGGCCACTTAAAAAATTGTTTACATCCCTGCCCACTTCTTTTATCAGATCATCTTCAATCTGCTCTAAAACCGCATAGACATCTTTAAAATAGTGATAAAATGTTCCTCTGTTATTTCCGGTCATGTTTGTAATCTCGGATACTGATATTTTTTCGATCGGTTTTTCTTTATAGATTGTCCAGAAAGCATCCATTAACTTTTTCCTTGTGGCCGCGGTTACTTCCGGCTGTTTTTTCATGGCACACACTCCTCTCTGCTAAAAATTCTACATAATTTATCTTCCATCATCAAGCAACAGTGTGTTCAACATTGTTGCTTGATAAAGCAGACTGATTTATTTATAATCACATCATACAACGTATTGTTGCATAAAACAAGTAAAGGAGAGATACGAATGTCAGTTATAGAAGTCAACAAATTGACAAAAGACTACGGACACGGCAGAGGTGTGTTCGATGTATCTGCTCATGTAGATGAAGGAGAGTGCTTCGGATTTCTCGGACCGAACGGGGCGGGAAAAAGCACAACCATTAGACATTTAATGGGGTTTTCGAAACCACAGAGCGGGAAAACAACTATCAACGGAAACGACTGCTGGGATTATTCCGCAGAGCTTCAGCACGAAGTCGGGTATCTGCCCGGAGAAATTGCACTGCCGGACGGAATGACCGGTACACAGTTTTTAGAAATGCAAAAGAAAATGAGAGGTGTTACAGATGCATCTTATTTGAATACATTACTGAAAAAGTTTGAACTCAACCCTAATATCGGATTAAAGCAGATGAGTCTGGGAACCAAGCGAAAACTTGCGGTTGTTACTGCATTTTTACACGACCCCGAAATATTAATCTTAGATGAACCAACGTCCGGGCTTGACCCTATTATGCAGGAAATCTTCATTGAGTATATTCTGGAAGAAAAGAAGAGAGGGAAAACTATATTTTTGTCCTCACACATTTTCCATGAAGTAGACGCTTCCTGCGACAGAATTGCAATCATCAGGGATGGAAAAATTGTTTCTGAATTTGACCCTGAAGTATTGAAAAGAGAAAGCGACAAGATCTACCGGGTTACTTTTCAGGATAAAAAGCAGTGGCAGGACTTCACCGGACATCATTATCATTTTACCTCCATAAACGAAAGAAAGCTGCGCGCCAGAATCCAGCTGAAAAAAAGTGAAATCACACCGTTCCTTGCCGATATTTCCCAATATCATGTCAGTGATTTTACAGAGTTCCCCTTTTCGCTGGAAGATTATTTTATGCAGTTTTATCATGAAGATAAAGTATTCGAGGGGGTGAAATGATGAGCGATGTCATTATAAAAACAAACGGACTGACTAAAGACTATGGCAAAGGCCGCGGTGTTTTTGATATAAATCTTGAAGTTCACAAAGGAGAAGTATTCGGCTTTGTCGGAACAAATGGTTCCGGGAAGACCACGACAATCCGTAATATGATGGGATTTATAAGGCCTGATTCCGGCAGTTCAACTATTGGCGGCCTTGATTCATGGAAAAGTTCTGCGGATATTATGAAAAATGTCAGTTATGTTCCCGGAGAAATTGCTTTTCCGGCGCTGAAAACAGGTACCGAATTTCTAAAATCTCAGGCGAAATATCTCGGAGTTACAGACTTTAAATACATGAATCATATCATCGAACTGCTGCAGCTGGACCCCACTGCCAACCTGAAAAGGATGAGTAAGGGCATGAAACAGAAGACAGCCATTGTTGCCGCACTGATGGGTGAAAAGCAGATTCTCGTGCTGGATGAGCCGACCACAGGGCTTGACCCTTTGATGCGGGAGGCGTTTCTGGAGCTGATTCGTGAGGAGAAGCAAAAAGGGCATACCATTTTTATGTCCAGCCATATTTTTGAGGAGATTGAATCCGTATGTGACAGAGTCGCAATGATAAAGGACGGACATCTCATTGCGACCACCTCATTATATGATTTACGCCATCCGGCCATGAAAGATTTTATCATAGAATTTGAGCAAATACCGCAGAAACAGCAGTTTATAGAAACGGCTCCGTTTTCAGCCGCTGGCACAGATGCAAATACCTGCACCGTTCAATGCTCTGTTGAACAATTGGACACTTTATTCAATATGCTCAAAAACTACCAGATTGTAAATTTACAGGAAATTCATCTCTCACTGCAGCAGCAGTTTATGAGAGCATACAAGGAGGGACTGACTCAAAATGGAAACAAATAAAAAAACAGCTCGATTCTTTTCAAAGCCCTTAATGGGGCAGACCATCAAAGCCAACTGGGGATTATGCGTCGCCATCCTGCTTATCATGATACTTCTCGGGAATGTCATGAACTATGCCATGAGCATGATGGCAACAGAAAAATCCGATGTCGATGTCACAGAATATCAGGAAAACTTTTATACTTGCCTCGGAGCGCTGGCAACCTATGACACAATGACGCAGCAGGAGCTGTCTTACGATGATTTTATAAGCGGTGACAATGAAGCTGCATATGAGACTGCTTTTGAGATGCTGAATGCGCAGGCTGACATGGATCTCAGCACGAAAGGTTTTCAGGAAGCCATTGACGGACTGTCACAGTCTGATATCAGCCTTGAAAAATATGTGAAGCAATTTGAATATGTATATGCCTTAAATCAAACGAATGGCGTGTTTGATAAGGAAGAACTGACGATTTCAGAAATGCTTACCGTCACACTCGACATGATGGGTGTTTCTTCGGATATGGTTGAAAAAATGAGCGAAATGAACCCGGCATCCATGATGAATCAGATGTATTACACGGCTATGGGCCTGCTTCCAATTTTTATTCTTATCGTCATTCTGGCTAACTCCCTGATTTCAAGTCAGGTCGACCGCGGCTCTATGGCCTATGTCCTGTCTACACCGACCAAACGCTCGGCAGTAGCCATCACACAAATGGTATTTATGATTATTGTACCGCTTTTGATAATCGCCATTGTATGTGCAACAAGAATAGGAACCACATACTTATTCTACGACGAAGTAAATGTACCTGGAATTCTTGCCCTGTTCGGCGGAATGTATATTCTGGTCGAAGCAGTATGCGGACTGTGTTATATGGGAAGCTGCATCTTCTCCCAGAGCAGGAAATCAATGGCCTTTGGCGGTGGCCTTGCAGTCTGGTTCTTCCTTGCATCCATGATCGGCCTGTTTGGTTCTGAGAACATGGTCAATACCGGCATGGGTGTCGAAGAACTCAGCGTATTTAATAAACTGACTCTGGTCGGCCTCTATGACGTAGATGCCCTGTCAACCGTCGGAACCGGCAGCGTGGATACAGCCTTTGTATGGAAGCTTTTGATTTTACTTGCCGTCGCAATTGTCACTTATGCAATTGGAGCAGTCAGATTTTCAAAGAAGGATTTACCGCTGTAAAAAAACGTGGTATCCCCATAATCTCGCGTGACTCATCCGCATGTTTCCGACCAGCAAGGTCACGAAACATGCGGATTATTTATTTTAATAACATTTCTCTAATTTCCAAACATTTCTGCGAATTTCTAAACTGCATCTTTTCCATATCTCGGTTATAGTAAATTCATAGTTACAGACACGAACAAGGGAAACGGAGGATTTATTTATCATGGCAAAGAAAGAAAAACTTACGCAGAGTGAGATTGACGGTGTACAGTACCGCCGGGCAAAACTCTGGCAGATTATTTTAGTTGCATGTAATGCATTTATCGGAATGAGCATGTACTCACTCATCGGGCTGGCAAGCTACACGGCAAGTATCGGCTTTGGGATCAGCACCGCTGTTGTGGGCGTTATCCTGACATGGACGCGTATCCTTGACGGAATAACCGACCCGCTCCTTGCATTTATCTATGACAAAGTCAACACACGGTTTGGCAAAATAAGGATTCTAATAATAATTGGTTTTGTTATTGAAGCGCTTGCCCTAATGACCATGTACAACTGGGGCGCCGGAAAAGGCCTTGGAATTGTCGCGTTTACCCTGTGCTACATTGTATACATCATTGGCTACACAATTGCCAATATGACTGCACTCACCATCAACCCCTTAATCAGCAATGACCCGAAACAGCGCCCCACGGTCAGTGTCTGGTCAACGGCATTGAATTACCTTCTTCCAATGGTACTGAGTATTGTGTTAAACGTGGTCCTTCTCCCGAAGTTCGGCGGTACATACAATCTCGGGTTTTTAGCAAGTGCCTGCAAGCTTTGCCTGGCAGTTGCCGCAGTCGGTGTCGTTCTCGTATGCATCGGTGTTTCTGAATATGATAAACCGGAAAACTTTACCGGCCTCATGAAGAAAAAAGAGAGCCTTAAGCTCAAAGACATGATTGAAATCCTGAAAAATAACCGTCCGCTACAGTGCTACATCATATCTTCGGCTTCTGACAAGATTGCCCAGCAGACAACTTCTCAGGCAATCATAACAACTATGCTGAACGGAATTATTATCGGAAATATGGGGCTTGCAACAATACTCAGTGTAATCGGGATGCTTCCTTCCCTTCTTTTTGCCGTCGTAGGGGCCAGATATGCAGGAAAGCACGGCAGCCAGATTACCATCGTAAGCTGGACCCGGATTTGTATCGTGATCAGTGTGGTCATGTGGGGATTCTTCATTGTGATTGACCCGAAAAAAATCGCCGACATGGGTATTTTCATGATCCTCTATGTAATTCTGACTCTGGCAAAAAATGGTGCGAATATGTGTGTTACAACAGCGGGTACCTCATTTATGTCAGATATTATCGATTACGAAATGGACCGGAGCGGACGCTACGTTCCTGCGGTTGTCACAGGTATTTACAGCTTCATTGACAAAATTGTTTCTTCATTCTCTGCTGTCATTGCAACAGGCTGTGTTGCCCTGATTGGGTATACCTCGACAATGCCCAGCCCGGAGATGCTTCAACACCACAGATTTTCTGGGTGACCACAATCATCATGTTCGGCCTGCCGATCCTTGGATGGATATTCACCCTGATTGCTATGAAATTCTGCCATTTAACGAAAGCGGATATGGTAGATATTCAAAAACGAATTACTGAAAAAAAGGCAGCCATCAAAGGTGAGTAGGAAAAACGGGAAGCCCCTCAAAGCTTCCCGTTTTTCCTGCGGTATTCACTCGGTGAAATGCCGACATGTCTTGTAAAACAAGTGTAGAAATAACTGCGGTTACTGAAGGAAAGGTTATCGCTGATCGTCTGGATACTGTCATTCGTTCCTGCCAGAAGCAGTTTTGCCTGTTCCAGCCGGTTCTGCAATATATAGTCATTCACACTGCATCCCATTTCCTTTTTAAATTTATGGGAGAAATAATATTCCGAGTATCCTGTGTTGTGGGCGAGAACCTTTATGGAAAGAGGCTCTGTCAGATGGTTCTTGATATATTCACAGGCATTCTGGATCAGACCGGAGACAGATTCCTGTTCTTTCGCCTCACGCACCCGTGCCACAAAATCCTCCAGCATTTCCGAGCATAGATTTGTAGTGTCGGTTAAGGACTTGCATTCCTCAATCCTTTTTGCATAGTAGTCATTTAAATCATAAGCAATTGTGGGGGAAAGGCCCCCCTCTATGCATGCACGGGAACATAGAGTAAGCAAAACAAGACTGTTGTTCTTATGTGAGCGTATGGGATCCCCAAACTCTGCTTTGACTCCATAACTCAGCGACGAGGACTGTTGAAGGGCCTCCTTATAATGGGGGTCCCCTTCCGAAATCATTTTCAGAAGCTTCTGCTCATTCACCCAGATTCCTGTATGCGTGGAAGTGTCCGTGCGGACTGCAGTATCTTTATCTGATGCATAAGGATTAAGATACCTCACATCACCAGAAACAACTTTCTCATGGTTCAGGCAATAATGAAGCATGACCGCATACTGTGTTACGATATTGTTCGGGATGGACGGGATCTCTTCAAATGTTTTAAAAATAGTAAAACGCAGCTTTGCAGAGAGTTCATATGAATCGAGTCTTTTACGGATTTTCATATGCGAATCCCTGCCACTTAAAACCGGTCCGATAAAATAACATCTGTGAAGCTGCATATCCCTGAACTCGAATCCGGCAATCCATATCAGGTTATAGCCTGCCTCCAATATGACCGGTGACTGATTCCCATCACTGATGTGCTTCTGGATTAATTTGTGAAAACCAATGTAGGAAAAAAAGTCCCCCGAAAACAACTCCTTTGTCCAGTTAGAACTCAGGAGGTTCATGGACGAATCATATTCCCAGTGATATAAAGGGTAACTGCAATTAATCAATTCCTGAAAAAAGGATAGTTTTTGTTCCGTAGTCATAATTTGTCACCTTATATGTAATCAGTCTGTTTTTCAACTTTTATCATGATTATAATCAATTATGTTGAATAAATCAACAGATGTCTAAAAACATAAGTATATTATGGAGGTTCTTAAGATATGAATGAGCAGGTATTAAAAAGCCAGGAGCTGTTTCATAATAAACCAGTATGGAAGGCAGTCTTTTCCCTGGCTGTGCCTTCCTGTATCACCATACTCATTATGGTATTTTACAACATGGCGGATATGTTTTTTATCGGACAGCTGGGAGATGCAGCCCAGGTGGCAGCGGTATCCGTAGTTGGGCCGGTATTTTCACTTGTAATGGCCGTGGCAACGATGATTGGCGTAGGCGGCTGTTCTGTCATTGCAGGTGCTTCCGGGGAAGGAGACATAGAAAAAGCAAAAATATGTTCAAGTGTATGTTGTCTGGCAACATTAATATTCGGTATAATCTGTCTGGCCGGAATTGCGGCAGGTGCAAAGCCTTTGCTGCATTTTCTTGGGGCAGGTGAAGAAATCATACCCTATGCAGAAACGTATATGAAGACCCTTACATTTGGTGTGCCATTTATGCTCTTTTCGACTGCTATGGCATGTATCCTCCGGGCAGACGGTGCGATTAAAGAAGGACTGCTTGGAAACATGGCGGGAACGGTACTGAATATTATTCTGGATCCCATACTAATTCTTGGGTTCCATATGGGTGTAAGCGGGGCGGCAGTCGCGACTGTAACCGGGAATTTGGTCAGCAGCATATTTTATATTTATTATATTATAAAAAAGGCAGATGTCTTAACCATTTCACCTATTTACGCCCGCAAAAATCCCAAAGTCATTTTTCATATTATGGCCGTGGGCCTTCCGAATGGGATCAGCGGACTGCTGTCCGGATTTGCCTCCACATTTGCCAACCAGCTCCTTGCAGGTTATGGAACCAATGCCATTGCTGCTATGGCGGCAGCGGGTAAAGCGACCATGATCATCGGCATGATCCAGATGGGAATCTGCATGGGTGTACAGCCACTGATGGCTTACAACTACGGATCAAACAATCTGGCCCGGTTAAAAGAAATCCTGCAAAAGGTGGGACTGCTTACATTTTTACTCGGCCTGTTTGCAGCTGCTGCAAGCTTTCTTGCCAGACATGAACTGATTGGACTGTTTCTAAAGAACACAGATGCAATAGCAATGGGAGAAAGCATGCTCCTGTTTTTGGTCATAGCAAGCCCGGTTGTCGGTTTTTATTACCTCAGCACCAGCTTTTTGCAGGCAGCCGGAAATGCAATGGCCGCCACAGGGGTCTCTCTTCTAAGACAGGGGGTTTTGTTGATTCCATCCCTATATTTCATGAACCGGATATTAGGCTTTACGGGGATCGCAGCAGCACATACCGTGGCAGACGGGGTGTCGGCAGGAATTGCATTTGGTATATGTCTCTGGCGGTACCATATGCTCATGAAAAAACAGGTAAAAAAGGACGATATTCCGGTAACTCCTTTAATTATTGAACATAATCCCGAGAAAAATAACACAGAAAAACACGCTCTATTATAAAATTCATATATACGAAGGGAGATGGACTATACAAAATGGCATTAAAAGCAGTTCAGCAGATTATGCTGGGAACGGTAACAAAAAATGAAAAGCAGGCAGTGGAGACATTAGATGCGGTCAGGAGAGCCGGATATGACGGAATCGAATTAAACGGGTTTATGATCCGTCCGACTTCTTTTCTCGTGCGGATGATGACCCAGATGGCAGGGATGCCCGTAGGAAAAGGCGGCGGCCTCGACTGGGCCAAATTAGTAAAGCAAGCCGGGCTGTCTGTTGTCAGCATACATGAAGATTTAGGAACGATAAAAAGAGAACCAGAAACTGTGATTGAGGAGGCAAAAAATTTCGGTACAGACAAGATTGTCATTACAGGTATGTACCGGTTTGACTATTCCGATAAAGAAGCTGTTCTTCATCTGGCAGAAGATCTGAATCAGGCGGGAGAACGGCTAAAAAAGGATCATATTTCCCTTTTATACCATAACCACAATTGTGAATTCCGGAAAGTGGAGAATGGAAAAACGGCATTTGACTTAATTACGGAAGAAACAAATCCGGAATATGTGAATTTTGAATTCGATTCCTACTGGCCGGCGGAGGCCGGGGTTTCCCCAATTACGCTCATGGAAATGCTGGGAAACAGGATGAAACTGTACCATATAAATGACCGGGGTACGAGGGCACATGGCCCATCCATGACCCCGATCTTAAAATCCGACAGCATGGAACTGGGATATGGCAATCTGAATCTGGAGGAATTAATAGAACAGGCAAAAAAAGTAAATGTAGATGCCGTGATTTTAGAAAGCCACAAAAACTGGGTTGATAAATCACCTGTAAAATCCCTGCAAGTCAGTGCGGAATTTTTAAAGATGCATTTATAATCATGTATTCTTCAAAGAAAGGTATAAGGATCTATGAATCAGACTATCGAAAAAATATTAAATGGAAACTGGGATAACCATATCCTGCCCTTTTTCTGGCAGCACGGGGAATCAGAAAGCACAATACGCGGAATGATGGCGGCCATACACGGGGCAAACTGCGGGGCAGTCTGCATAGAGAGCAGGCCCCACCCTGATTTCTGCGGCCCGAAATGGTGGCAGGACATGGATATCATTCTGGATGAGGCGCGCAAACGGAATATGAAAGTGTGGATACTGGATGACAGCCATTTCCCCACCGGGTTTGCCAACGGCGCTGTACTTCAGGCCGTGGATGGATTGTGCAAACAGAATCTATTCTGCAATACACTGGAACTAACGGGCAGCGCCGGAATACAGTGCATCCAACTGCGGGAACAGGGATTAATGGATGCACCGGAAAGAGAAAATGTCTCTGCAATGGAGGCGATGTATTTTAACCAGCCACCGGCAAGGGTATTCAGCCATGATACCGATATCATTCTGAGTGTCACTGCACGAATGGAAGACGGCACAATTCTTGACCTCACCGGGCAGGCCCGAAAAGAAACTGTCACTTTTGAAAAGGCACCGGGCAGGTGCCGGTTAAGTGTTATCACAGCAAGTCATAACAGCGGGTATCATCGTGACTACATAAATGTCACGGAAAAGGACAGCTGCAAATTATTAATTGATACGGTATATGAAGCCCACTACGAGCATTATGCCGCAGATTTCGGAAATACAATTGCTGGATTTTTCTCCGATGAGCCGGAATTGGGAAACGGTTTTTTATACAATAAAGAAAACCTGTTAGGGTGCCGCCAGGACCTGCCCTGGGGAAAAACCCTTCAGGAAAGAATCGCGGCCCGGCTGGGAACAGGATGGGAGCAGAAGCTTTCCGCACTTTGGAGTCAGGAAACGGATTCGGAGACATCACTGGCGCATTATGTGTATATGGATGAACTGACCAGCCTTGTCAGAGAAAGTTTCAGCTGGCAGATCGGAGACTGGTGCCGAAAACACCACGTGTCTTATATCGGGCATGTCATTGAAGACGACGGCCAGCACTGCAGGACCGGCTCCAGCCTCGGGCATTATTTCAGAGGCCTTGAGGGACAGGACATGGCAGGAATCGACGATATTGGCGGGCAGGTACTGCCGCAGGGAGAAGATGAGCCGAAAGTAAATCATATGCGTCAGCCGCGAAACGGAGAATTTTACCACTATGGCCTTGCCAAACTGGCACAGAGTGCGGCTGCAATCGAACCACTGAAAAAAGGAAATTCGATGTGTGAAATCTTTGGGAACTACGGATGGCAGGAAGGCGTAAAACTGGAAAAATATCTGGCAGACCACTTTTTAGTGCGGGGGATTAACTACTTCGTACCTCATGCGTTTAGCGGGAAGGACTTCCCGGACCCGGACTGCCCGCCGCATTTTTATGCACACGGACACAATCCACAGTACCGCCATTTCGGGGAACTGATGAATTACATGAATCGTGCAGCCACGATCACCAGCTCCGGGAAACATCAGGTACCGGCAGCTATCCTTTACCACGGGGAAGCCGAATGGTGTGACAAAGACGCCATGCCGTTTGAAAAACCACTGCGCGTACTTTATGACCGCCAGATTGACTGCCATGTGATCCCCGCCGACGTTTTCGCAAAACCGGAATTTTACAAAGCCCGGACAGGGAACCCCTTTCTGGTAAACGGACAGGAATATCACATACTGATTGTTCCCGGATGCCGCCGGATTCCAGAAGCCGCAGCTCTGGGGCTGGCAGAACTGAAAAAGGCCGGGCTTTCTGTAATTTTTGCAGATAGAAAGCCAACAGCTCTTTGTGATAGAGAAGGCGGGCTGCCAGAAATTCTGCTGGAATGCCCTGAGGTACCTCTTGGCAGTCTCGCAGATGCCGTATCTGCCCGCGAACTGCCTGCACCACTGTTGGAGCCGTCGAATGACAGAATCCGCATTCTGCATATTTTGGGGGACACTCCGGTTTTTATGATCGTAAATGAGGGAACAGAAGTGTACGAAGGCGCGATTTATCTGCCAGGAATCTATGGAGATGCATATTTGTATGATGCATGGTCCAACCGCGCAGAAACTGCAGATGCAGCTGCGATGAACGGTGGCCTGAAAATCAATATAAAGCTAGTACCACTAAAAAGTTCTTTTATTGTATGCGGAGAGTACACCGAAAATTTATATGCTCCAACGGCTTCTTTGGGAAATGAAATTACTCTTGCAGATTGGAAACGTTCCACATGCGAGGGGGCATCCTATCCTGCATTCGGACCCGCCAAAGGACTTGTTTTGCCAGACAAGCTTGCTGAGGAACAGCCGGAATTCTCCGGGTTTGTAAGATACGAAACACATTTCAGCCTTGAAAAAAACAGTGCCTTAAAACTTATAATTACTGATGCAGCAGAGGGTGTGGAGGTATTTTTAAACGGAGTCAGCGCAGGGATTCAGATTGTGCCTGACTATATCTATGAATTGTCCGGGAGAGAAGGGGAGAATACTTTGCGGATCGAAGTAGCTACCACGTTAGAACGGCAATGCTATCCACTACTGGAAGGATACCGGAAAATGCTGGCAGTTCCACCGGCTGGGGGAAGCGGCATCACAGGGGAAGTTCATTTATACCGGATATAAGCAAATACCTCGCAGTAGCAACCAAAGTCAGGCAGGCTTGACCTTGGCTTGTTGCTCGCAGGAATAAAAAGAGAAGGAAGTCCTTCTTCAATGAAGCAATAAGCTCCTGTATAGTCTCAACAGATTCCTCCAGTTCATCAGCAATTTCTTCCGGACTTTTTCCCTTAGACAGTTTCTTTTTTTAAAGTTCAATTAACTTATCCTCACGCCCTTCCTCTCTGCCCCGGCTCAGCCCTTCGGTATATGCCTCTTCACGCTGTACCTCGATGTCCATATCATAATCATATTCGGCTATCAGCATATTGATCCCCCCACTGCCTTTCTTTTTTAGATAGTCTGCGAGAATACCGGAATCTATGTATGCATTGTTTGCAGGTAGCAAGAAATAACTAGTAGACTTTAGTAGGAGTCCTTCTTCAAAGAAGCAATTAACTCCTGTATAGTTTCAACAGATTCCTCCAGTTCATCAGCAATTTCTTCCGGACTTTTTCCTTTAGACAGTTTCTTTTTTAACTGCTCAATTAATTTATCCTCTCTGCCCCGGCTCAGCCCTTCGATATATGCTTCCTCACGCTGTACCTCGATGTCCATATCATAATCATATTCGGCTATCAGCATATTGATCACCTCACTGCCTTTCTTTTTTAGATAGTCTTCGAGAATACCGGAATCTATGTATGCATTGTTTGTAGGTAGCAAGAAATAACTAGTAGACTTTAGTAGGAGTCCTTCTTTAAGGAAGCGATTAGCTCCTGTATAGTCTCAACAGATTCCTCCAGTTCACCAGCAATTTCTTCCGGACTTTTTCCCTTAGACAGTTTCTTTTTTAACTGTTCAATTAACTTATCCTCTCGACCCTCCTCTCTGCCACGGCTCAGCCCTTCGGTATATGCCTCTTCACGCTGTACCTCGATGTCCATGTCATAATCATATTCGGCTATCAGCATATTGATCACCTCACTGCCTTTCTTTTTTAGATAGTCTGCGAGAATACCGGAATCTATGCACTGCTCGATGGTATGTTTGAAGGCATCGCTGTCCCCTTTTGCCTGATAATCCCGTAAGATATCAACGAACTGCCCGTATTCCTTCAGAACCCTGCAT
This sequence comes from Faecalicatena orotica, assembly GCF_003149245.1. GTDB lineage: Bacteria > Bacillota > Clostridia > Lachnospirales > Lachnospiraceae > Faecalicatena_A > Faecalicatena_A orotica. The sequence goes on from NZ_QGDL01000008.1 coordinate 15,448, forward strand.
TTATCCAGAACCTTATGCTGCTGGGCGGGATTGATATTGATCACTTTTACTTCCAGGTCAAGCATAGGGGGACCATCCTGAACCATATAGGCATCCGAAAGTTTTAGGACCTTTTCATTTACCCAGTCTTTCTCGCCATTGTAGAACGTGTAAAACTCAGGCTTTGGAAGCTCTACCAACTTTTTCTTATACCTGTCCCTGACCGGAACAATCTTCTCATACGCCCGCCCGATGTACATCAGGCTCCGAAGCGGCATATTCTCATTGATGGTAGACTGGTGTTCCCCGAACACCATGACCTTCCCGCCAACCCCGAAAGAGACATCATTCTTGAAGTTTAGATACAGGATATCGTCTACGCGTATCTTCTGTATCGAGGTTCCTTCGGGCAGCGGCTCATCATGCAACGCATTATATAGAGAGATCTCGTTCTCTTCCGCCCGTGCATCTTCGAAGAATAGATCTACAAACATACTGTTCTTGTATTCTCTGTTTTCTTTTACTGTCATAAGCACCCTCCTTTGTGCTTTGTTCCATTCACAGGAGAGGCTTGGTTTTTCTGGTAACTGCCTGTAGCTATTAAACAGTTACAATTTCCTTATACCTAGAGTATAAGAAATAAATCAAGTATAATCAAGCCCCTTCTTTATATAAACGGAACGTATTTTAGTGTGAACTGTTTGGTAAAAACGGGGGAATATTCCCTTTTAGATGGTCTATTTCCTGACCATTTGAATAAATGGATCCTTTTGTTTCATGGAAAGAATTTATCATGAAAGACAGATTAGACTCCCACTTCTATAGATGATGTAAAATAATTGTTAAACCCTAGTGAGAGTCCAAATTTTCCTAAATAATGCTTCGTAAAGATAGAAGCTATGTACTTTTGTATTACAACCGCAGACACTCTCAGATTTCAGGAGTCCTCCTTCATTGAATCAATAAGCTCCTGTATAATCTCAACAGATTCCTCCAGTTCATCAGCAATTTCTTCCGGACTTTTTCCCTTGGACAGTTTCTTTTTTAATTGTTCAATTAACTTATAATTACAGCCTTCCTTATGTCCTTCTTCTCGTCCCTCTCTAAGGCCCTCTTCCCTGCCGCGGCTCAGCCCTTCGGTATATGCTTCCTCACGCTGTACCTCGATGTCCATATCATAATCATATTCGGCTATCAGCATATTGATCACCTCACTGCCTTTCTTTTTTAGATAGTCTGCGAGAATACCGGAATCTATGCACTGCTCAATGGTATGTTTGAAGGCATCGCCGTCCCCTTTCGCCTGATAATCCCGTAATATATCAACGAACTGTCCGTATTCCTTCAGAACCCTGCATTTTTCCAGAACCTCATGCTGCTGTGCCGGGTTGATATTGATCACTTTTACTTCCAGATCAAGCATAGAGGGACCATCCTGAACTATATATGCATCCGAAAGTTTTAGGACCTTTTCTGTTACCCAGTCTTTCTCGCCGTTGTAGAACGTGTAAAACTCAGGCTTTGGCAGCTCTACCAGCTTTTTCTTATACCTGTCCCTGACCGGGACAATCTTCTCGTATGCCCGCCCGATGTACATCAGGCTCCGAAGCGGCATATTCTCATTGATGGTAGTCTGGTGTTCCCCGAACACCATGACCTTCCCGCCGACCCCGAAAGAGACATCATTCTTGAAGTTCAGATACAGGATATCATCTACGCGTATCTTCTGTATCGAGGTTCCTTCGGGCAGCGGTTCATCATGCAGTGCATTATAGAGAGATATATCATTTTGTTCCGCCAGTGCATCCTCGAAGAATAGGTCTACAAACATACTGTTCTTGTATTCTCTGTTTTCTTTTACTGTCATAAGCACCCTCCTTTGTGCTTGGTTCCGTTCACAGGAGAGGCTTGGTTTCTTGGTAACTGCCTGTAGATTTTAAACAGTTACATTTTCTTATACATAAAGTATAAGAAATACGGCAGGTATAATCAAGCCCCTTCTTTATATAAACGAAACGTATTTTGTTTGAATTGTCTGGTAAAACGGGGGGAATATTCCCATTTAGATGGTCTGTTTCCTGACCATTTGAATAAACGGATCCTTTTATTTCATGGATAGAACTTCCATGAGCAGGTTTAGAATATCATACTGTAGATTCGATTACAATATATTTTCTTTGTATTGGCTTCAAAATTTTGTTTGTAACATGTGGATATCTGTTGGATAACTATGGGATAACGTATCGGTTAGCTGAAGAACATTCGAGTCGGCATTCATAGACTCAGCTTCTCTGTGACGACGGATAAACTGTTACTCCCAATCTATCATGATGTTCATAGACTGGGAGTTGAACTGTTAATGGCATTTTTTACATCTTCCATATCCACTGGCTTCTGCCTCAGATTGTGACATCTGGTATGCATTATCTGGATTCATATTTCCACAGCTGGAATAACTATGGTATTTGCTTCCAGTCGCAGATATCCAGACCATATTTTCCTGCGGTTGCTGGAATTCTGCCTGCTGCTGTGCCTGTTCCGCGGCAATTCTTTCCTGCTCTGCCTGTGCAGCCGCTTCAGTGGCAATACGTTCTTCCTCAGCCTTCTTTTGTGCCTCAGCAGCCAGCCTTTCTTCCTCCGCCTTTTGGGCAGCCTCTTCCTCTTTTTTCTTAGCTTTTGCAGCTTCTTTGTCCGACTTCTCTTTAGCGATAGCTGCTTTGTCTTCTATTTTAAAAGCTACAGTATTACTTTTTACTCCGGAACTCTCAGCATAAACCTCGAATATTCCAGGTTCATCTGACATAAAAAAGATCTTATTCCCAGAAATTTTAATCTTGCCGCCAGTAGTTTTAAATGCTGTTTCAGACAAAGAATATGATTCCGGTGTAATGTTCTTGTCTATTTTTATTTGTTCATTAATATCATATACTGTGGCAGTATCAGCCTGTAGTTTCACGCTTTCTAGTCCCGGCGCAGTAACTGCTGAATAAACTACAAATGCAATAAATACACTTATTATAACTTTGGCCGGCTTCTTCCAGTTAGTATATCTCCACATAAGGTATAGACCAACTGGGAAAAAAAGAATCAGTAAAATGATTATCCATACTGTTTTCTCGTACCACTTCTTTGCTTTTCTGTTATCTGAGTTTCTGCTGTACATATTTTTCCCTGAAATCATAGTAAAGCCCCCTCGCTTCATTTATAGTTATGTATAGTTTTATTATATAGCCTAACAAATTAGATGTAAATAACATCAATAATACTATATTTCCTCACAATTTCCATGCAGCCCCCCGATACTAATTCTGATTTTTCCAATATTCTGCTGCACCAGTACAAAAAAATGCTATAATTGTATGAATTATTTGCCTGTGCAGGAAATCAGGAATTGATATAATAGAAGAAAAACCGTGGAAAAGGGACCCGAGATGAAAAAGTTTCAGAATAAGAATATAAAAATACATATCCTGGTCATCGCTATGATCCTTCTTGTGACTGCCGTAATCGGCATAGCGGAGATAACGCTGAACGGGAAAATTTCTCTGGGAGATAATGGAACAGAGGAAGAAAAAAGTTATGATTACCATATTGCAATGATCGGCGGAAGCTCCTCCAAGGATGATTTCTGGAATTCTATCTATGAAGGAGCCAGAGCACAGGGCGAAAAGTACAGCATGTATGTAGAGAATTTTGGTGCGGGCCTATCCTCAGACTATAGCTGTAAGGAGCTGCTGCAAATGGCAATCGCCGCGAAAGTAGACGGGATTATTGTCAGGGCGGACGGTTCTGAGGACACGAATAAGCTGATTCAGGAAGCAGCAGACAATGAAGTGCCGATACCTGTCATTACCATTCTGGAGGATAATCCAAACAGCAAGAGACTAAGCTTTGTAACCGCAAATGATTACCGGCTCGGTGAACTGTACGGTGAACGGGTAGTCAAGCTGATTGGCAAACAGGATCAGACAGTAGAGAAAGCATCAGACAGGGCTGTCAGGATTGCAGTCATGACCGGGCAGAAGGAAGAGGAGTCCACCCCCAACCTGCTCTATTCCGGCATCCGGGATTATGTAACTAAGAAAGTTCCAGGTGAAGAAATTGTCTGGTCCACATCGGCATCCGGCAGTGGCGGGGAATTCGAATCGGAAGAGACAATCCGGGATATCCTGCTTGGCGAAGAAGAACGCCCGGATATGATTGTCTGTCTGAACGCAGCGGATACCATAAGTGCATGCCAGTGCGTGATTGACTATAACCTGGTCGGGAAGGTTTCGATCATTGGTTATTATACATCCTCAGAAATACTCGATGGGATACAGAAAGGGATCATTGATTCCACAATTGTAATTGAAACAGAGGAAATCGGACGTGCAGGAATCGACGGTCTTAATGACTATTTCCAGAAAGGTTATGTAAGCGAATATCTGCAGGTAGATTCAAAGCTGATTACACAGGAAAATATTGATGACTATGCGGGGCAGGAAGATGAATAAGAAAAGAGGCAGGAGATATAAATCAATCCGGATGAAGCTGCTGGAGATTTTTGTGCTTGTAGTGGCTGTAGTACTTATAGTAAACATCTATGTTTATTTCAGACTGAATAAAACAATCCGGGAAATAGACAGTGTATACAGCAGCAATATCCAGTTGAATGAACTATCCGAGACGCTGTTGAACCTGGAGGATATGCTTGGTCAATACCTGAATACAAAGAGCTCAGATTCCTTAGAAAGCTATTATCTGTATGAACAGGAATACCGTGATATGTTGGAGGGGCTGAATGAGGGGACCGTCAATAACCCGATCAGGCTGGCAGAGAAGAATATATTCAATATATCTATGACCTATTTGGATAAAACCACAGATGCAGTAACAGCAAAACGGGGACGGAATGTCACAAGATATAATGAATTATATCAGGAAGCAGAACAGTTATATGATTTTCTGCAGACGAGCATCCACAGCAATAATACAACTGTCTTTTTAAAGAATTCACAAAAGTATTCCCTTTTACGGACCTCTTTGAACTACGTGGTCATGATAAGCGTGGTACTTTTAGGCGCAGTAGCTGCCGTCGCGGCATTTTGGACGATAGTGATGACAAGGAGTATCACAAAGCCATTGGTAGAACTTGCAGATGCGGCAAATGAAATCGCCCGGGGCAATATGGAGGTCACCTTCCCAATTGTGGAGACAGGTGATGAAATCAGTACTGTTGCGAAGGCCTGCAATAAGATGCTTGACAGCATACGGGAATACATCCGGACTACGAAAGAGAATTACGAACGGGAAAACCGCCTGATTGAAAACGAACTGGTAATGAAAAATGATTTAAAAGAAGCCCAGCTAAAATACCTGCAGGCACAGATTAACCCACATTTTCTCTTCAACAGCCTGAATGCAGGGGCCCAGCTTGCCATGATGGAAGGGGCGGAGCAGACGTGTACTTTCATACAGAACATGGCTGATTTCTTCCGGTATAATGTCAGGATGATGGACAAGGATACCACATTGAAGGAAGAACTGGAACTGGCAGACAATTATGTATACATCCTGAATGTCAGATTTTCAGGAGAGATCCATTATAACAAGCAGATCGACGAACGGCTGCTTGATGTATCTATGCCAAGCATGATTCTCCAGCCTGTAATAGAAAATTCTGTAAATCATGGAATCCGGGGCATGGAAGGGGACGGCGAAATCTCTCTTTTTGTCTATAGCGACGGTGACTATATTTATATTAAAGTGACGGATAATGGGACGGGAATTGAACCGGAGAAGGCAGAGAAAATCATGAACGGAGAAAGTGCACACAGCCAGCAGGAGAGGGATTCGGCAGGTATCGGCCTGGACAATGTAATCAACCGCCTGCGCAGGTACTATAATACTCAGGATGTGTTTTACATAGGACCCGGCAGACAGGGCGGAACAGAAACGGTAATATCAATTCCTAGAGAAAGAGGGGGAAATATGGATGGCTAAGATACTAATCTGTGACGATGAGGGGATTGTGCAGGAATCCTTAAAGTTTATGATACGCAAAGGATTTGGAAACGAATGTGAGATCGAATCTGCGAAAAATGGCAGAACAGCAATAGAACTAGCAGAATCCTTTCGCCCGGATGTTATCTTCATGGACATCCAGATGCCCGGTATCAACGGAATTGAAGCAATGCAGGAGATACGAAAGGAAAATAAAAATGTTATTTTTATCGTCATTACTGCTTACGATAAATTCGAATATTCACAGCGGTCCATAGATGTCGGGGTAATGGCATATCTGACAAAGCCGATCGGAAAAGATACCGTGATTGACGTCCTGAGAAAAGCTCTTGCGAAAGTAAAGGAACGGAAAGAAAAGGCCAGATATGACCTGAAAGTAAAAGAAAAACTGGAAGCAGTTGTCCCCATGATTGAAAGCGGATTTATCTACAGCGTGCTGCTGGAAGAGGCCGGAGAGGAAGAACAGGCCACATATAGAGGACTCTTGGATATTGAAACAGCTTACAGCTACGCACTGGTGATTGAATGCGGGGATGAGCTGCGTAAAGGGGTCCTGTCAAACACAGTAGGTGCTGGCATCCGGCTTCAGAAGCATTATCTAATCTTCCGGGAAATCATCAAAGAAATGACAGGCGGGATTGTCGGCGCCCTCATGGCCAACAAGGTCATTGTACTTGTGCCATGTAATGAAGAGGAGGAGTCCTATGAAGAACGGGTAGCAAAAATTGATAATATCCGTTCCCTGCTCCGTAAACTTGAGCAGCAGACCGAGCTAAAATTTAAAGCGGGAATTGGTCTGGTGAAACAGTGGGGGGCAGCTACTGAATCTTACAAAGAGGCCTTGGAGGCGGTACGCCAGGGTGTCGGGAAAGTTACACATGCAAAAGATCTGTCCGTCGGCTGCATTTACGAAGATAATTATCCGAGCGAGCTCGAAAAAGAGTTATTTGCCTCAATTTCCAGAGGAGATGAACAGAATATGCGTAAATGTGCAATTGAGTTCATGGAATGGCTGCGTGAAACGACAAAGGAGCTGAACAATGTAGCAAGGCTCAAGGTCATGGAATTTGTTTTATTTGCGGAGCAGACTGCATATTTGCAGGGCGCAATTGTTTACCGCCTTGAGGATAGGAAGGAATATCTGGATATTGTAATGGCCCTGCAGAACTATGATGAGCTGAAGGTATGGTTTGTCGAAAAAATGTCTGCCGCATGCCGGCACGTAGCCATGAAGCAGCAGGAAAAGACAGATAATGTAGTAGAAAAAGCGCTCTCTTATATCGCGTCTCATTTTTCCAGTGACTTATCTCTGGAGACAGTGGCGCAACAGGTCAATATAAGCCCTTATTATCTCAGCAAACTTTTCAAAGAAGCTGAGGGCGTCAATTACATAGAATATGTAACGAAGCTTCGGATTGAATATGCAAAAAACGAGCTGGGCTACAGCCAGAAAAGTATCAAGGAAATCTGCCATGAATCCGGCTATAGTGATCCTAATTATTTTAGCCGTATCTTTAAAAAATGGACAGGGCTGACACCGACTGAGTACCGGGAAGGGGGAAGGACAGATGTATAAAAAGAAATGGCGGCTCCTTAGTATCTGTCTGGCAGCAGCTATGCTGCTGGCATCCTGCAATACGGCAGAAAAACAGGGAGATAAGAAAGAAGATCAAAAAAGTAAGGAGCTGAAAATCGGGATTACCTTTGACACTTTTGTGTTGGAAAGATGGATCAGGGATCGGGAAATTTTTGTAAACACAGCTAAGAAGCTGGGAGCACAGGTAGACGTGCAGAATGCAAATGGAGATGTCAAGAAACAGGAACGGCAGATCAGGCAGTTTATTGAAGAAGGCGTCGATACCATTGTTGTAATCCCGGTGGACTGTTACACACTGTCAGAAGTTATCACGCAGGCAAGAGAAAAGGGGATAGATGTGATCTCTTATGACCGGCTGCTGCAGAGCACTGGCGCAGATTTATATGTTACAGTAGACAGCGGGAAGGTTGGAAGGCTTATGGCAGATACGATGATGGAAAAACTCCCTGATGGCGGAGATGTCGTGCTGATCAGCGGACCAAAAGCAGATACAAACAGCATGGATGTCCTGAATGGTTTTAAGGCAGAAATAGAGGGCAGTAAACTAAACATTGTCAGTGAGACCAACGCCAAATCCTGGGCGCCGGAAAATGGATTTCAGGCGGTTACGGAAGCTTTTCAGGATATCCGCGAATTTGATGCAGTCATGTGCGGCAATGACGGACTGGCCGGATATGCAATCAAAGCATTGAGTGAGCGCCAGATGGCAGGCAAGGTTATCGTTACCGGGCAGGATGCAGATCTGGATGCGTGCCAGAGGATTGTAGAAGGTACACAGACAATGACCGTGTATAAGCCAATTGAAGAACTGGCCAGAATCGCTGCCGAATGCGCAGTGAAGCTGGCAAAAGGGGAAAGTCTGGTCGGGGATCTCATTGGAAGGTCCGAGTATAAGGTAAATAAAAATGGCGACCAGGTACCCTATTATGGTCTGGACCCGGTAGCGGTAACTGCTGACAATATGGATGAGGTTATCGTAGATTCCGGCTTCCATCCAAGAAGCGATGTTTATCTCAATGTAGAGTAAACCGGATCTGAACAGGAAGAAGACTTTTTAATGATAGCACTGGCAAAAAGAGGCTGGCAAAAAAATGCTGGTCTCTTTTTTTGCTGTCTCATCAGGTAAATATGTGCAGATGATAACAAACATCTCCAGACGCAGTATTGGTATATTATAACTATCAAAAAACAAGAAACGAATGGAGGAAGCATTATGAAAAACAGAGCAAAAAGACTTATGGCAATCGGACTTGCGGGGGCAATGGCATTCTCACTGGCAGCATGTACAAGCGGAAATGAAACAGGCAGTACTGACTCAGGAAAGAAAGAGGAAAAAAAGACAGAGGCCGGAAGCGGAAAAATTGGTGTCGCAATGCCGACGAAAGACCTTCAGCGCTGGAATCAGGACGGAGAGAACATGAAGAAACAGCTGGAGGCAGCCGGATATGAGGTAGACCTTCAGTTTGCAAGTAATAAAGTAGATACTCAGGTTTCACAGATTGAAAATATGATTTCCGGCGGCTGTGAAGTACTTGTCATCGGCTCCATAGATGGAGAGTCTCTGGGAACACCACTGAAAACGGCAGAAGAAGAAGGAATCCCGGTTATTTCATATGACCGCCTGATTATGAATTCTTCCGCAGTAACATACTATGCAACATTTGACAATTATCTGGTAGGGCAGAAACAGGGGGAATATATTGTAGAAGCCCTTGATCTGGACAATGCTGCGGGTCCTTTCAATATGGAAATTTTCACAGGTGACCCGGGTGACAACAATGTAAACTTCTTCTATGGCGGCGCAATGGATGTACTTCAGCCATATATTGATTCCGGAAAACTGGTTGTCCAGTCAGGACAGGTAGCAAAAGAGGAAGTTGCAACAGAAGACTGGTCTGCAGAGAAATCACAGTCCAGAATGGATGCCATCCTTGCTTCCCACTATGCAGATAAGAATCTTGACGTGGTACTCTGCTCCAATGACTCAACAGCACTTGGAGTCGAGAATTCACTGGATACAAACTATAACGGCGAATGGCCAATCATCACGGGACAGGATTGTGACAAGCCGAATGTAAAGAACCTCGTAGCAGGCAAACAGTCCATGTCAGTATTTAAAGACACCAGAAAACTTGCAGAACAGACCGTTAAAATGGTAGACGCAATTATGGGCGGTTCAGATGCAGAAACAAATGATAATGAATCTTATGACAATGGAACAGGAATCATCCCTTCTTACCTTTGTGATCCTACAGTTGTAACCATCGATAACTATAAAGAAATGCTGATAGATTCAGGATATTATACAGAAGACGATCTCAAATAAGTGATGTGGGTAAACGGGCAGGCGGGCAGTTATGTCCGCCTGTGCCTGTGAAGAAAGGGAGGAATAAAATTGGCAGATATTTTATTGGAAATGAGAAATATTACCAAAACTTTCCCGGGAGTAAAAGCCCTGGACAACGTGAATCTGAAAGTGGAAAAAGGTGAAATACACGCCCTGGTTGGTGAGAACGGAGCAGGCAAATCCACGCTTATGAATGTCCTGAGCGGAATCTATCCTCATGGCTCCTATGAGGGCGATATTATTTACGAGGGTGAGACTTGTAAGTTCCATAAGATTAAAGACAGCGAGGAAAAAGGAATCGTTATCATCCATCAGGAACTGGCGCTTGTCCCCGAGATGACAATAGGAGAGAATATGTATCTGGGAAATGAGCAGGGGAAAAAGCTTGCCATTGACTGGAACAGGACTTACGGTGAGGCAGATAAATATCTGAGGCAGGTGGGTCTTTCAGAATCTTCCCGGACATTGATTAAGGACATTGGGGTTGGAAAACAACAGTTAGTAGAGATTGCTAAAGCATTGGCCAAAAAAGCCCGGCTTCTGATCTTGGATGAGCCGACCTCTTCCCTGAATGAAGCAGATTCCCAGGCCCTTCTGGAACTGATGCTGGAATTCAAAAAACAGGGCATGACCTCCATCATAATCTCACATAAGCTGAATGAAATTGCCTATGTTGCAGATAAGATTACTGTCATCCGGGATGGCTCCACGATTGAAACACTGGACAAAGAAAAAGATACATTTACAGAAGACCGTATTATTCAGGGCATGGTAGGCCGGGAACTGACTGACCGTTTTCCGAAAAGAACGCAGAAAAATATTGGCGATGTGGCATTAGAAGTAAAGAACTGGACCGTACACCATCAGGTATATACTGACAGGAAAGTAGTAGATAACGTATCTATGCATGTCAGGAAAGGTGAAGTCCTTGGGATTTCAGGGCTTATGGGAGCAGGGCGCACCGAGCTCGCCATGAGTATTTTCGGAAAAAGCTATGGGAACGATATTTCCGGGCAGCTATTTATAAAAGGCCGGGAAGTAAAGCTGCATAATGTGCGTGAAGCGATCGAACACAAGATCGCATATGTGACAGAAGACAGAAAAGGGAACGGGTTAATCCTGAGCAACCCGATCCGTGTAAATACAACTCTTGCAAACTTACCGGGAGTCAGCAGCCACGGTGTGATAGATAAGGATAAGGAGATTGCCGTAGCAGAAGAGTATAGGGGCAAATTGAAGACGAAATGCCCGTCCGTAGAGCAGAATGTAGGAAACTTAAGCGGAGGCAACCAGCAAAAGGTCCTTCTTGCAAAATGGATGTTTGCAGAACCGGATATATTAATTCTGGATGAACCCACCCGTGGAATTGATGTCGGGGCAAAATATGAAATTTACTGCATTATCAATGACCTTGTGGCAGCCGGTAAATCTGTGATTATGATTTCCTCGGAATTACCCGAAGTCCTCGGAATGTCGGACCGCATCTATGTCATGAACGAAGGCCGGATTTGCGGTGAACTGGATGCAGCAGAGGCAACACAGGAGATCATCATGGGTCGGATCCTGAAATCAAGCAAAGGAGAATAGAGTATGGAAAAGGCAAATGTTTCAGCATTTTTAAAGAAATATACAATGGTAATTGTATTAATCATTGTAACATTATTCTTTACATGGAAGACTGGAGGGAGAATGCTTCTTCCACAGAATGTCAACAACCTGATTTCACAGAACGCATATGTATTTATCCTAGCAACAGGTATGCTCTTATGTATCTTAACGGGGGGCAACATTGACCTGAGTGTCGGGTCTATCGTATGTATCGTTGGTGCAGTCGGGGCAACCTGCATGGTTAACCTGAAGATGAACATATTCGCAAGTATACTGATTATGCTTGCCACAGGACTTGTAATCGGTATATGGCAGGGCTTCTGGATCGCCTACCGTCGTATTCCCCCTTTCATAGTCACCCTTGCTGGTATGCTGATGTTCCGCGGGCTGTCCAATATCGTACTCGACGGTTATACCATCGCGCCTATGCCCGAAAAATACTTAATGCTTTTTAACAGCTATATTATCGACTTTTTCCACGGTGACGGATTGAATATTACATGTCTCCTTGTCGGAATACTTGCAGCGGCAGTCTTCATCATTATTACATTCCGGGGCAGAAGGGCCAAAGTAAAAAAAGGCTATGCCGTTACTCCATTAGGAAGCGATATCATGAAATGTGCCGTTATCGGTCTGGCAATTATGCTTCTCATGTGGAGACTGGCACAGTATAAAGGAATTCCGAATATCCTTCTTTGGATTACTGTCATCGTTCTTATCTACGGGTACATTACATCTAAAACGACTGTAGGGCGCCACCTTTATGCAATCGGAGGAAATGAAAAGGCGGCCCAGCTTTCCGGTATCAATACAAATAAAGTGTATTTCATTGCATACGCAAATATGGGGCTTCTGGCCGCAGTTGCCGCAATGGTCACAATTGCAAGACTAAGCTCGGCAAGCCCGACAGCAGGAGAAAGTTACGAAATGGATGCCATTGGCTCCTGCTTCATCGGCGGTGCATCAGCATACGGCGGAAGCGGTACAATACCGGGCGTAATTATCGGTGCTACATTGATGGGTGTAATCAATCTGGGAATGTCAATCATGGGAGTAGATGCTAACTGGCAGAAAGTAGTAAAAGGAGCTGTCCTGCTTGCGGCAGTCATCTTTGATGTGGAATCCAAGAAACGGGCAAAATAAGTTTTGCTTTTATATGTTACACCGAAACTTCTATTGTGCGTCTCCCGCTGACTTGGTATAATACTTTATAAATGAGAAGTTTATCGGGGGGATTCCAATGCTATGGAAATATTTAATTACGAAGTTGTAAAGTCCCTGAATGACCTGGAGCTGCTTGTCTATGACTATATCATGAAAAATAAGCAGACAGTCGTCTATATGACTGTGCGTGAGCTTGCGCAGGCAGTTCATGTTTCAACCTCCACCGTGATGCGTATGTGTAAAAAGGCGGGGTTTGACGGGTATTCAGAGTTCAAAGTCAAGTTTAAGATGTACATGGAAAAAGACGAAGCAAAACAGGATATAGAGGACCTGCAGGAGATGCAGGAATATTTCCAGAAAGCAGGGGCACAGGCTTCCCAGCGGAATTTGAACGAAGCAGCTGATATTGTGAGAGAGGCCAGGCAGGTGATATTTATTGGTCTTGGCACTTCCGGTATTCTCGGAAAATACGGGGCAAGGTATTTCTCTAATCTGGGAAAGTTCAGCCAGTATATTGAAGATCCGTATTTTCCGGTTGTAGATGCAGCCGCCGGAACGGCAGTCATCGCCCTGTCTGTCTCCGGGGAGACGGAACAGGTGATCCAGATGGTAAACCAGTTCAAGGAAAATAAGTGTAAAATCATCAGCATTACAAACAGGAGTTCAACAACACTTGCAAAGATATCTGACTACAATCTCTCTTATTATGTAATGGAACAGAACATGGGGAACCATATTAATACAACAACACAGGTCCCCGTAGTTTATCTCATAGAAGCAATTGGAAGACGGCTGTAATGGCCGTCTTTTTCGTTACAGCATGTTTCAGATTTGTAACAAATGTTTTATATTCCATACATGTTTCAGGATTTTGTTTTTTGTAGATAATAAAAAAATACAGTGGTACAATTGCAACAGTAAAACGATACAGAAAAATGATTTGAAGCAGGAAAGGGAAAAAGGAGAAAGAGAGATGGCTATTGATTATCGCAAAACAGCAGATGAACTCGTGAAAGAGCTTGGCGGAAATGAAAACATTAAGAATGTTACACATTGTGCAACGAGGCTACGTTTTATTCTGAAAGACGAATCCATTGTCGACAAAGACAAGGTTTCAAAAATTCAGGGGGTAATTACTACGGTACAGGCCTCAGGACAGTTTCAGGTGGTGATCGGGAACCACGTGAAGGATGCCTATGGTTTTGTCATCAGTCAGGTAACGGTCAATGAAGATACTGCAAATGAGGGCGGCGGCCAGAAAGTCGGCGTTGTCAGCCGCATTGTGGACATTATTTCCGCAATCTTTGCACCATTCCTTTACACACTGGCTGCGTGCGGTATACTGCAGGGAATTCTGGGTGTGCTCGTTGCAGCAAATATCATGGATACCGCAAGCGGAACCTATCAGATTCTGAACTTTGTATCATGGACAGCATTTACATTCCTGCCCGTAATGATCGCAGTGACAGCATCTAAAAAATTCGGCCTAAATCAGTTTATCGGTATTGTAATTGCATGTGCACTTGTCTGTCCGGATTACATTGCTATGGTAAATGCCGGAGAACCAGTATATTTCCTGGGTATTCATGTGAAGCTCCTAAGCTATACCTCTTCGGTTATCCCGATTATTCTGGCGATCTGGATTGCATCTTATATAGAGAAATTTTTTGATAAATACATTCCACTTGTGGTGCGTAACCTTTTTACCCCTATGTTTACCATTGCAATTATGGTTCCCCTCACACTGCTGGCATTCGGACCTGTTGGAAATGCAATCGGTGGGGCGATCGGAGGGGTTTACAATACACTTTACGGATTAAGCCCGATTATAGCAGGTATTGTAGTAGGCGGATTATGGGAAGTTCTTGTTATCTTTGGCGTACACTGGGGTATCACTCCTGTTACTGTTGGAAATTATGCGGCCCTTGGATATGATACATTCACCGGCCTGCAGGCATCGGCTGTATTTTCACAGGCAGGGGCCGCTCTCGGAGTATTTCTCAAAACGAGAAATAAAGAGATGAAAGGGGTAGCAGCCTCTGCGGCGCTTACCGGACTCTTTGGAATCACGGAACCCGCCATCTATGGTGTTAACCTGCGGCTAAAGAAACCAATGATCTGCGGCTGTATTGCAGGTGCGGTCGGCGGCGCAATTGCAGGTGCATTCAACGCCGTATCGTGGGGATACAATATGCCCGGAATCGCAACGCTTCCAGCATACTTCAAATCCGGCCACACAACACAGTTTTTCGGACTTCTGCTTTCTATTGCTGTTGCATTTGTACTCGGAGCAGTTTTAACATTTATCGTCGGATTTAAAGACGAGACAGAAAAACCTGTAGCTGAAAACATAGCTGCCGAAAATATAGAAGTAAAAAAAGAATCCGGAGAAGAATTCGCCTCACCGGTGACAGGAAACGTTATTCCGGTCAAAGAGGTTCATGACGAGGTGTTTGCATCAGAGTCTATGGGAAAGGGCGTTGGTATCCAGGCAAAAGAGGGCAGGGTCTATGCACCTTTTGACGGCACGGCATCTGTGGTATTCCCGACAGGGCATGCAGTCGGGCTGACTGATGAGAACGGAAATGAATTTTTAATCCACATTGGAATCGATACCGTAGAACTAAAAGGTGACGGATTTACCTCACATGTCCAACAGGGTTCCTCTGTAAAAAAAGGAGATCTGCTTGTTGAATTTGATAAAGAAAAAATCCAGAAGGCAGGGTATGACGCTACTGTCATCTATATTATCACCGATGCCGACAGAGAAATCGAGATCGAAAAAGGCAGACACGAAGCACTGAAAGACAGCGTCATCAGGACTGTTTAGGAGGAATAAAATATGCGTACATTACCGAAAGATTTTTTATGGGGCGGCGCAGTTGCCGCTCATCAGGTCGAAGGCGGATGGGATAAAGGCGGGAAGGGCATCAGTATCGCCGATGTACTTACGGCAGGCGCCCACGGTGTGGACCGCAGGATTACAGACGGGATTCAGGAGGGATATTACTATCCAAATCATGAGGCCTCTGATTTCTACGGACATTATAAGGAGGACATCAAACTTCTGGCAGAAATGGGATTTAAATGTTTCCGGACCTCCATTGCATGGACTAGAATATTCCCGAAGGGGGATGAAGAAACACCAAACGAAGAGGGACTGAATTTCTATGATGACCTGTTTGACGAACTCCTTAAATATAACATTGAGCCTGTTATAACCTTATCACACTTCGAGATGCCTTATCATCTGGTAAAGGAATACGGCGGATGGGCGAACCGGAAAGTCATTGATTTCTTTGTAAAATATTCATTGACGGTTATGGAACGGTACAAGGATAAAGTAAAATACTGGATGACATTTAACGAAATCAATAACCAGAAAAACTATCAGTACCCTTTATTCGGATATACCTGTTCCGGGGTCATTTTCAATAACTCCCCACATCCGGAAGAATGCATGTATCAGGTTGTCCACCACGAACTCGTGGCCAGCGCCCTTGTCGTAAAAGAAGGGCATAAAATCAATCCTGATTTTCAGATCGGCTGTATGATGGCCTGTGTGCCGCTTTATCCATATTCATGCAATCCTGCTGATATGATGTATTCCGTGGAAGCTATGCATGACAGATACCTTTTCGGGGACGTTCATGTGCGCGGATACTATCCATCCTATATATGGCCGGAATGGGAGAGGAAAAATATCCATATCAGGATGGAGCCGGAAGATGCCCGAATATTAAAAGAAGGGACTGTGGATTATGTCGGTCTCAGCTACTATATGACAAATGCAGTAAAAGCGGATGAAGCATCAGACGGCAATGGAGTCGACGGTTTCCCCGGCAGTGTCCCGAATCCCTATGTAAAAACAAGTGACTGGGGATGGCAGATTGATCCGGCCGGCCTTCGTTACGCACTGAACCAATTATACGAACGTTACCAGATCCCACTTTTTATTGTGGAAAATGGTTTTGGCGCTATAGATAAGGTAGAGACTAACGGGACTATCCGTGACGATTACCGTATTGAATACCTGAAAGCCCACATAGAAGAGATGAAAAAAGCCGTTATTTCAGACGGTGTGGATTTGATGGGATATACCCCTTGGGGCTGTATCGACTGCGTGTCATTCACAACAGGTGAGATGAAAAAACGTTATGGATTTATTTACGTAGATAAAGATAACGAAGGTAACGGCACCTTAAAGCGAATCAAAAAGAAATCCTTTGACTGGTATAAAAAGGTGATCGAAAGTAACGGAGAGGACTTATAGAATACCCAATAATAATTAGCCCCGGTGCTGCCTGCGGTATTCCGTCGGCAGTACCTGAAAGTATTCTTTAAACGCCGCTGTAAATTTACTTTGGTTTCCATACCCTACAGCCTGTGCTATTTGGGATATGCTGTCGTTCGTTTCAAGCAGGAGACTGGCGGCACGCTCCATCCGGTGTTCTCTTGTGTGTGCGGCAATAGAGTTTCCATAGACTGCTTTGAATACGGTCTTCAGGGTCGTTGGATTTATCAGATATTGTTTTGCCAGAGATTCTATTGTAAAATGCTGCTCCATGTGTCTGGTGAGCTGCTCGTGAATATTCCGGATAATCTCGACCTGATCGGCCTGATAATCAGCCAGATGTTCATTGGCAGAGACACTGCATTTGCCAAGGTACAACAAGAGTTCCAAGGCTTTTAACTTCCGGCAGGGCAGGGAAAATTCATCCGGCTGGTCATAGAACCCGGAAAAAATAGATTCCGTCTGTGCGTTTCCCGCAAAAGAGGTCAGGATTCCGCTTTTACAGAACTTCTGGTGCAAAAACTCCCCGGTGATTCCTGTGCCCACCAGCAGTTCCGGTGGATCACTGGAAAGCAGATCCAAATCAACACAAAGTGCAAATCCTTCATAATAATTATTCGGAAATGTCATAACAGAATTGGCACAGACGTCCATCGTGTGCAGGCTGTAATTCCCCGGCCCGAGGTAAACTGTGTTCCCATTTTCCATTTTCCAGCCCATCCGTCCGGCCCTGCAGTAATTGATTTCCAGAACGTGTGCCAGGGCATCGTGAGGCAGCGTAAGCTGGTCAGATCTGAAAGTAAAGAAAGACAACTCTATACCGAGGAAAAGCCGGCAGGTTTCCATTTGGCTTCCATCATGAAGCAGGGAAAGTCCCTGCTCTATTTGTTCTAAATTATGTTCCATATTTGTTCTCCTGTTCCAGAACCTATTCGTTCATTCTTTATACATGCTCTAATCAGGACAAGTGATTTCCATCATTTTCTCTATCATCTCATGCAGCAGACGGCTCTGTTTAGTGTCTGCCGCCTTATAGTATACTTCTTTCCCCGCCCGCCGGCTGACGATCAGACCGCTGTCACGCAGTGGACGAAGGTGGTGGGAGACTGCCGGGCTTGACATCTCCATCATTGCCGAAATATTGATGACGCATTCCTCACAATGGCATAAAAGCCAGAAAATACGGATTCTGGTAGTGTCCCCTAACTGTCTGAATACTTCCGTAACCATCTGGAAATGATCGATATGGGAGAGCTGTTCCCGTAAGTCAACCGCCGTATCCTGCGTTCCTTGGTGATGCGGTAATTCCATAATCTCCATATAAAACCTCCTTTTGCGTAACTGTTCAGAACCATAAACAGTTACTCTTTTGCTCTAAATAGAAATGATTTTAGCCCGTTTGGCAGGCATTACCTTCGGGGCATTGACTTGAATCCTTACCTGCATTATACTTCAGTCATAACAATTAAACAAGTGCTTAATTGTATAATTGAAAATATTTATTCATTGAAAGGGGTATCTTATTATGAAAAAAACTTACAAAATCGAAGTAGACTGTGCAAACTGTGCAAACCTGATGGAGGACGCTGCACGCAAAACTTCCGGTGTGGACTCTGCTGTTGTAAACTTTATGACACAGAAGATGACTGTAGAATTTACTGAGGGCCAGGAACCGAAAAAGGTTATGAAAGAAGTACTCAAAGCCTGCAAAAAAGTAGAGCCTGACTGCGAGATTGAACTCTGATCCGCGTATCTGGCGATTCAGATTGAAAGAGAGGGTTTCCATGAACAAAAAACAAAAAAGAATGCTGGCCCGCATAATTATTGCGGCTGTCATGCTGGTTATATTAAATTTTATTCCGGTTTCCGGATTTCTTCGCCTGTTTTTCTATCTGGCTGACTACCTGATTATCGGCTATGATATCCTGAAAAAGGCCGGAAAAGGCATCATGAACCGCAGGGTTTTTGACGAAAACTTTCTGATGTCAGTAGCTACCGTAGGCGCATTTGCTCTGGCCATCTACTCCGGCAGCGGGGACTACAATGAAGCCATAGCAGTCATGCTGTTTTACCAGATCGGCGAACTGTTCCAGAGCTATGCCGTGGGCAGGAGCCGTAAGAACATCAGTGCCCTGATGGACATCCGCCCTGACTATGCCAATATTGAACAAGATGGCAGACTTATAAAGGTTGACCCGGACGAAGTTAGCATCGGCAGTATAATCATCGTGCAGCCCGGGGAAAAAGTTCCTTTGGATGGTATTATTATAGAAGGAAGTTCCAGCTTAAATACCAGTGCGCTCACAGGTGAAAGCCTGCCCAGAGACGCCAAAACCGGAGATGAGATCATCAGCGGCTGTATCAATATGACAGGCGTATTAAAAATCCGGACATCAAAAGAATTTGGAGAATCTACAGTTTCAAAAATTCTGGAACTGGTGGAAAATTCCAGTTCCCGTAAATCAAAGTCTGAAGATTTTATTTCCAAATTTGCCAGAGCGTATACACCTGCCGTTTGCTATGGTGCACTGGCATTAGCCTTCCTGCCGCCTCTTGTCCAGATGATTATGGGGTCAACTGCGCAGTGGAGTGTCTGGATTTACCGTGCATTAACCTTCCTCGTTATCAGTTGTCCATGTGCCTTGGTTATCAGTATCCCCCTCAGTTTTTTTGCCGGTATCGGCGGAGCCAGTAAAGAAGGGATATTAATCAAAGGCTCCAACTATCTGGAAACTTTGTCTCAGGCGAAATGTGTTGTATTTGACAAAACCGGTACTCTGACGCAGGGTGTATTCGAAGTCATCGGAGTGCACCATAACGAGCTGGAAAATGCACAGATTCTGGAATATGCGGCACTGGCCGAATGTGCTTCTTCCCATCCGATCAGCAAGAGCCTTCAAAAGGCATATGGCAGGGAAATCGACCACAGCCGTGTGAATGACATCGAAGAAATCGGCGGCTATGGTATTACCGCTCAGGTAGACGGTAAATCTATTGCCGCAGGTAACAGCAAACTGATGAAAAAGCTTGGTATTACGTATTATGAATGCCACAGTGCAGGAACGATCGTACACATCGCTATCGATGGAGAATATGCCGGCCATATCCTGATTTCAGACATTGTTAAACCACATTCAAAAGCGGCTGTTGCAGAATTGAAAAAAGCCGGCGTGGAAAAAACAGTCATGCTTACCGGCGATACAAAACGCGTGGCTGAGCAGGTAGCTGAAACGCTGGGAATCGACGAAGTGTACAGTGAGCTGCTTCCTGCCGGCAAGGTTTCCAAAGTG
Organism: Faecalicatena orotica; assembly: GCF_003149245.1. Taxonomy (GTDB): domain Bacteria; phylum Bacillota; class Clostridia; order Lachnospirales; family Lachnospiraceae; genus Faecalicatena_A; species Faecalicatena_A orotica. Next base: position 35,733 of record NZ_QGDL01000008.1, read on the forward strand.
GAAGAACTGCTTTCCGCCAAGAATGAAAAATCAAAACTGGCATTCGTCGGCGACGGCATTAACGACGCTCCAGTACTGACCCGTGCAGACATTGGAATCGCTATGGGCGCTATGGGTTCAGATGCAGCCATCGAGGCGGCAGATGTCGTGCTGATGGATGATGATCCTATGCAGATATCGAAGGCAATCAAAATTTCCCGAAAGTGTATCCGCATTGTATACGAAAATATCAGCTTTGCCTTAGTAATTAAATTTGCATGTCTGGCATTAGGTGCTGTCGGTATCGCAAATATGTGGTATGCTATCTTTGCAGATGTAGGCGTCATGATTATTGCAATCCTCAACGCCATCCGTGCCCTGCGGGTTCGGGACCTATAGTGAAATCCGGTGCAGGCTTTGTACAGCCTGCGCCTGTTTGCATTTGACTTTGTTATGAAAATAAGATAGAAAACAGGAGTATGATTATGAATTTACATTTTGAGCCGGTCCTTCCGGCAAACAGGAGAGAAGTAGAAAGATTACAGACATTGCCGGAACAGGCCGGCTTTATTGAAAGTGTCAGGGACTGCCTGACAGAGGCCGATGAATATCCTGAATGGAAACCAGTGGGAATTTATGATGATGAATTGCTGGTCGGATTTGCCATGTATGGTTATTTCGCTGATTTACAGCCAGAGGGGGAAGTGTGGCTGGACCGCCTCCTGATTGACAGGAAGTATCAGAAAAAAGGGTATGGGAAGGCCGCGGTTCTCGCCCTGCTGGAACGTCTGCGCCGGGAATATGGCAAAGACCAGATCTATTTGAGCGTATACGATAACAATACGGCCGCAATTGCCATGTATCAGCAGCTCGGTTTTCATTTTAACGGAAAGTGCGATGCCAAAGGGGAGAAAATCATGGTGCATACCGAAAACTGAAAGTAAAGTATACGACACTGTGAATTAAAATGGCACATGACCCGTACCAACAGATCATGTGCCATTATTTAATCTAATACCATTATCTTCTTATCTATAGCAAACCACGGTACCTGCCCCGCAATTTCACGCTTTCTAATCCGGTTCATGAGCTCCAGATATACGAAATTCTCACACAAAACCCCCTCTATAGTTTCAAGCGGCTCTCCTGTAAGTTTAAGGAAATACCCTGCCACACCCAAATCGTTAAAATAATATCTGCAATTATCCACGATATCAAGATTACTACAGTCTACGCTCATACTGCAATACCCGATCTGGTGTGATAAGTACAGCCAGCTTATAGCATAATTTGTCATTCTTTTAGATATCCTGCCACTTTCTTCCTTAAATATAATTTTTGTCAGATCTGTAGTTAAATCCTTTGTACCTTTTTTCTCCTTTAAAAGAGTAACTGCAATTGATGAAAACACTTTCTCAAACATCTCCAGTTCAAGAGGGCTTTCAAAATATTTGGAAGATTCCTTCACAAAAATGTGTATCAAGTTCGCAATAACTGCTTCACATTCCTGAATACTATTACTCTGCAGATAAGTAATCACAACTTCCGGATATCCGCCAATCTGAAGGTATATTTCAAAATACTGTCTTAATTCATCATATAATACATGCTCTGACTCACCATACAGACTGATGCTTTCATATTCATCCCTCTTCCCAAATGCATCCAGAAATTCCGGAAATGTAAGTGTGGTCATCGTAAGCGTATCCACATCCCCGGCCGATAAAAAATATTCCTTATCCCGCGTTTTACCCAAATAAGAACCAGTCACAATAAAATGAGCTTTAAAATCCCTTGCAAACTCCCGGATCCTACTGTAGACCACTGCTGATTCCTGTATTTCATCAATCACAACCAGAATTTCTTCCTCATCTTTAAATTCAGGATCATAAAGCAGTAAGGCCTTGTGAATCGGATGTTCTTCCCGTTTCTGCCCTGGCTCCCAACTGCTCGCTGCATCCAGACACTTTAAAAAGTCAGCACCTGTTGAGCCAACCATATTAATATAAAGATATCTTTTATATTCCTGTCTGGCGAATTTATCTAAAATGTATGTTTTTCCAACCTGTCTTGCACCTTCTAATTCCAATACTTTATGAGTATTTTTATTTTTCCAGTCAAGTAATTTTTTGTATATATCCCTTTTAAGTTCCATGCCGCACCGCCTAACTGATTTTACAATCTATAACTATAATTACCATTATACGTAATATTTCCTTTTTCACAAGCCGCAATCACTTTACTGTTTATAAGGCTGAATAAAAACTCATCAGCCCGCATTATAGTTTACTTCGCAAATAAAACATAGTATAATTTCGATATAATATTACCATTAATAATGAAAATATGGAAATCGGGGTGATGAGATTATGTCAAAAACAATAGCAATCGGACTTCAGGACTTCAGAAAGATAAGAGAGCAGAATACTTTTTATGTAGATAAAACAAAATTAATTAAAGAATGGTGGGAGTCCAGAGATGATGTCACTCTGATCACGCGACCCAGACGTTTTGGGAAAACACTCACAATGAGTATGATTGAACAGTTTTTTTCAATAAAGTATTCGGAATGCAGTCAGATTTTTGAAGGATTATATATATGGTCTGACAAAGAATTTCAAAAACTACAGGGAACATATCCCGTCATTTCACTTACTTTTTCTGATGTCAAGGAGACTTCATATGAACAGATGAGGAAAAAAATATGTGAGATTATCGTGGATCTATATAATGATAACGATTTTTTACTGAACGGTGATATCCTAAATGACCGGGAAAAAGAATATTTCCGCAAAGTATCCGCTGAAATGGAAGATTACGAAATTACGATCGCACTACGCAGATTGTCAGGTTATCTGTTTAAGTATTACGGGAAAAAAACAATCATTCTTCTGGATGAGTATGATACCCCCATGCAGGAGTCTTTTGTCGGAGACTACTGGGATGAATTTACTGCTTTTACAAGGAGTCTCTTTAATGCAACATTTAAAAACAATCCATACCTTGAGCGGGCTATCATGACCGGGATTACGCGAATCAGCAAAGAATCTATTTTTTCAGATCTGAATAATCTTGAAATTGTTACAACAACTTCTTCAAAATACGATGAAATGTTTGGTTTTACAGAAGCAGAAGTTGATGTGGCTTTGAAAGAATATGATTTATGGGATCGCAAGGCAGAAGTCAAACGATGGTATGACGGTTTTACATTTGGTGAGAAAAAAGAGCTTTATAACCCGTGGTCAATCATTAACTTTCTGGATAAGAAAAAAGTCGGACCGTATTGGACGAATACAAGCAGCAACCGCCTTGTGAGAAAAGTGATTCAGGAAGGTACAAAACAGGTAAAGGAAACCTTCGAGACTTTACTTTTAGGTGGAAGCATATCCACCGCAATTGACGAACAAATTATATATAACCAGCTCAATCTGGACGAGGGGGCAATATGGAGCCTGCTTTTAGCCAGTGGTTACCTCAAGGTAAAAGGGCAGTCAATCCACGAGGGGGATTACGGGCAATGGAAACATGTTTACGAGTTAGAAATTACCAATTATGAAGTCAAGGTTATGTTTCACGATATGGTACGGGACTGGTTTGCTTATTCTGCCTCTAATTATAACGAATTTATACGGGCTTTGTTACAGGATGATTTAAAAGCCATGAATATTTATATGAATAGAATCTCTGCATCCACATTCAGTTACTTTGACACAGGCAGGAAGCCCTCAGAAAGTGAACCGGAGCGCTTTTATCATGGGTTTGTCCTCGGATTGATCGTAGAATTGGCAAACCGGTATGAATTAACCTCTAATCGGGAAAGTGGATTCGGGAGATATGACGTAATGCTGGTACCTAAAAACCATGAGGATGATGCTGTGATTTTGGAGTTTAAAGTACAGGATATGGATGATGAACGGGAGCTTTCCGACACTGTACAGGCAGCAATTCGGCAGATAAACGAAAAAAATTATGCGGCATCACTTATCCAAAAGGGAATTCCGGATAATAAAATCAGAAAATATGGATTTGCATTTCAGGGGAAAAAGGTTCTGATTGGCAGTGAGAGTAAATAGGAAAGGAAGCACCTATGGATATCTGGGAAAAATTATATGAAAAGGCAGCAGCAGACGTGAATTTCTGATGCAGTTATCTATAAAGAATAAAGATATTGAAATTATGGTTGACTACAATACAAGAGAAACCGTAAGGCTGGAGGAACTCACGCCAAGATGGTGGGGAACAGAGCGGTATGAGAAAATATAACTCTTTGCCCCTGCCGTTGGCTGCGTTATAAATTTAGCTACAGGTCGTTGACTTTACTGATTCACGTGCCGTGCAGGAGAGTGTACGGCACGTTTTGAATAACCTCAATCTATGAAACAAATCTTTGTTTAATTCATAGATCATTGACATTTTCAGTTAATGCAGTATATAATTACTCCAAAACGTATCAGAATCTAATTACAAATTTAATAGAAACAAGGCGGTGACCTGATGGGCGGAAAAAATTTAAGTTACCACGAACAAAAGAACATTGACTACACACTGCAGTTACGGGAACTGCTAGGGACGTTACCTCCATATGCGAAAGATTATTTTCGGGCTGTTGAAGGAAGAACCAGTCCGCGTACACGTATTTCCTATGCCTATGATTTTCTGGTTTTCTTTCATTTTTTACTTGAGAATAACCCCTCTTTATGCGGAAAACAGGTATGGGAAATCACTCTAAATGATTTAGACCAACTAAAAAGTGATGATATTGAAGAATATCAGGAATATTTAAAATATTATCAGACTGAAACTGCCAAACAGAAAAACTCGACCGGCAGCATTGCCAGAAAGCTTTCCTCCCTGCGTAGTTTCTTTAATTACTTCTATAAAAAGCAGCTTTTAAAAAATAATGCTGTCATGCAGGTAGATATGCCTAAGAAGTATGATAAGGCTATTATCCATTTAGAACCGGATGAGGTGGCGATTCTTCTGGACGGCATGGAAAGTTATGGAAGCCAATTGACCGGACAGAAAAAAGCCTATTATGAAAAGACCAAAGTCCGCGACCTGGCGATCGTTACTCTCCTGCTTGGGACCGGAATCCGCGTGTCAGAATGTGTCGGTCTGGATCTGAACGATCTGAACTTCCGCGAAGGAAGCATGAGGATTATCCGCAAGGGCGGGGATGAAGCGGTTTTATACTTTGGCCGGGAGGTGGAGGACGCCCTTCTAGATTACATTGACGGCCCCAGAAAGTTAATAGCTGCGCAGGCCTTGGCCGGACATGAAAATGCACTCTTCTATTCCGTCCAGAAAAAACGGATCAGTGTCCATGCAGTTGAAAATCTTGTCGAAAAATATGCCCAGGTCTTCGTGCCGAACAAGAAAATAACCCCCCATAAACTCCGCTCCACATTTGGAACCTCTCTATATAAGGAGACCGGGGATATTTATCTCGTGGCCGATGCACTCGGGCACAGCGATGTGGATACAACCAGAAAACATTACGCTGCCCTGGAAGAAAACCGCCGCAGGAAGGCGGCCTCGGCGATAAAATTGAGGGAAGTTTAATCCTCCGGCGTTACGATCACCTTTTTCTTTCAGGCGAAGTACATAATTAAAGAATCCTGTTTCAAGGAGTTCTTGAAATATTTCTTTGCTAATGGCAGGTCATGGCAGATATCATACTGCTGGTTGATATCCGCTATGACCCAAGCTGCATCATATTCCTGCCGGTATTTTTACCTTATCTTTAGTGCTGATTTCTTTTATTTCATCAAGAACCTCAATTGGATATAAAATCCCCTCCTTCATCTGCTGTTCCTGCTTCCTTGCCTCCAATTCCCCCGGGAGGTATACTTCCTCCATATCCTTTGCTGGCGGAGAAGCCTTTATATAAGCAATTTCTCTATCCATGCGTCTTTTGAATGCGGAAACATCTGTTAAATGTGCAAGGTCTATCGCTATAAACATTTGCCCCTTATTTAATCCTCCTGAAAAATCTTCATAAACATCTTTTAATGATAAACCTATAGCCGCATCGCTAATTACAGAGCAGAGAAAACCTACCGTGGCCGCTATCCCATATCCTTTATAATCTGCAATTGGCCTAACTGTTCCCTGCATTGCTTTAAATGGGTCTGTCGTCTCTCTGCCGTTGTTATCAAATGCCCATTCTTTTGGGATTGGTGTATTCGTTTTTGTTGCCATTACTATTTTCCCTTTGGCAACCACACTCTGGGCCATGTCTAACACAACAGGAAAAGCATTTTCAGCTGGTATTGCTATACCAAATGGATTATTTCCAACTCTTGCATCCGTTCCGCCCCAAGGCGCCATAAGATTTCCCCCGCCAATGGTTGCTGATATGCCTATCATCTGCTCCGCAAGTGCCATCTGTGCATAATAGGCACAGGTTCCATAATGGTTGCTTCCTCTGGCACTGACAAAAGATATCCCATATACCTTTGCTTTTTCTATTGCTTTCTCCATAGCATATTGCCCTACGACCTGTCCCATCGCATTATTTCCCTCAACAACCATCGTTGCAGCATTATCTACAATCACTTGCGGAACAGCATTCACATCAACACAACCCTTTTGTATTCTCTTTCTATAAATCGATGTCCTGAGAATCCCATGAGAATATACCCCTCTTGCGTCAGCTGTTACCAAAGAATCTGCTACAATCTCTGCATCAGCCTCTTTTAATCCATTTGTGCAGAATATTTGTCTTATCCAAGGTTTTATCGTAGAATATGCCACTCTTTTTGTTTCGTTAAACTGATAATGTGACTTATTAGCCATAATATATCTCTTTCCTTCCTAGCTTATTTCGTAAGCTGACCTCAGAATTTTCCAAAATGCATCATCCACATGATACAAAATTGTTGTCCCCAAACTCCGCTCCACAAACTGCCCTTCCGGTGAATGGCAGGCACAGGCATGGGCTACTGCCTCGGGAAGCCCCACTGTCAGCGCAATATGGGCTCCATAGAAAGTATGTCTTAAGCATGGGTATCCCTCTTTTGAAGGATGTTCCTCCCACCTTTTCCGTTTCCGGATATTATACTCATATGGATTCCCCAAATCATGGCAGATTGCACACGCCAAAAGCAAATCACGGTCAAGCTTCAGCGGTTCTTCTAAAGCTTCATTCATACATTCCACCATCCCCAATACCATTTTCGTTACTGCCGTAATATGTTTAGGCTGGCTGCAGTATTCCCCCAGTACAGGCAGCCCCGGTATTTCCTCCATTCTTTTGAATTCATTTTCCTCTAAGGTCAGAGCCCACGCATCCAACACCTTGTCCCTTAATTTCACATCATTAATTTCACCAATAATAGGCATTGACGCCATAACTCCCGCTTTTATTTCTTGATTTACCTCATACTTACTACTCATATGCTTCCCTCTCTTTTCTCTATCCAAAGATTGCGTTTACAATTAAAATTTCTATCAGACCTGCAAAAGCAGTTATAAATTCTGTAAAGCTCCATGCACTGATTTGTTCTTTGACAGTCTTTAACCCCGTCGACCTAACAACCAGCCAATAAAAACTATCATTAAATATAGCAAAAAGCTGTGATCCTATGCAGGCTGAAAATGCCGCAAAAATCGGGTTAACCCCCATCGGAATTAAAATAGGCGCTGTCAGGGATGCCGCTGTTATGACTGCTACTGTACCACTCCCCTGTACCAGCCTTAAAACAGCTGATATAACAAATGGAATCACAATAACTGGAATCGGGCTTTTTGACAGCATCTGGGCAATAGAGTCTCCTGCCCCGCTCGCACTGATTATATTTCCAAGTGCCCCTCCGGCACCTGTTACCAACAATATCATTCCCGCACCTTTCAGTCCTTGTTCCATAATGTCCATCACTTCATTCCTTGGCGTACTCCCAACTAAGCCATATATAGCCGCGAGTGTTCCTAAACCGACTGCGATAATCGGATTTCCCAGAAGATTTAAAAACTTCAATATAACCGGCAGTTCTCCTCCACTACCATAAACCATACCAATAATACTGCTAATCATAATTAACAGCAGTGGTATTATGATGGGCATAAACGATATCAATGCAGATGGAAGTTCTCTGTCCTCTCTCTCTATCTCTGTTGAATCATCCCTTTCATCTCCGTTCTTAGCCGTAATAAACTCGCCTTCCTCATTACCCGGTATTCTATAATACTTTTTTCCAAAATAGCGTGCGCATAGTGTGGATACACCGATTAAAGGCAGGCACATTGCAATTGAGAAAAGTATGAACAACCCCATATTCACTTCAAAAATCCCGGCAGCGGCTAATGGTCCCGGTGTCGGTGGCACACATACGTTAGCGAGCAGCAGCCCCATCCCCAAGGCAAAACCCAGAGTTACAATAGACTTTTTGGTAGCCTTTGAAATTGCTTTGACTAATGGCAGAAGAATTACATAGCCAGAGTCTGCAAAAATAGGAATTGAAACGACAAATCCCGTTATTCCTAATGCTAAATCGTCATTTTTCTTACCTAGCAGTTTCAAAAAAGTATTTGCCATAACTCTGGCCGCCCCTGACTTCTCCATGATCTGTCCCATCATCATACCAAAGCCAATTACAATGCCTATGCTTCCAAGGGTATTGCCGAACCCATTTTTAATCACGCCTCCTATCTCTGCTATGTCCATTCCCCCCGCGACACCAATTCCAGCCGACACAAAAATAAGTACCATTACCGGATGCAGCTTTGTTTTGGCAATTAATAAAATCATTAAAATGAGCCCTATCCCCAAGGCTACCAGCATTCTTATTTCCATATTCATAACGTACCTCCTCTTAAACGTACTCGCGTTACCGTCCGGCGTATTTTACAAAATATATCTGTCCCGCCAAAACCTCCTGATTTTGATACCACCTGAATCTCTCTCCCTTTCAGTTCCATTTTGGACAGTACAACACCTTTTTCAATTTCAGTGACAGGATTCAATTTCTCACAACCGATGACATCCATAATCCCTTTTAAGGTATCACCACCTGTCACTACATAAGTAGCATCAAATCCCGTTTCTAAAAGTTTCTGCATAATTAGCCCATGTATATTCGCTACCTGAAATCTCGTTTCTTCCATCTTCTCCTTCTGTAACGTATTTTCATCTAATTCCTTTCCTTCTTCAAAAGAGTCTATAATCACACATTTTTTTTCTTCATACTGCCTGTAAATTGACTGCAGAAACTTCTCAATCCCTTTACTCTGGGTATCCCATTTTCCTAAAGCGGATAAATGAACTCTTCCAAAACCATTCTGTTCTGCATATTTTATCTGCCTTTCCGTTATAGGGTTCAGGCTTCCGCAGGATACAATGACTCCTGTGGTCATTCTCGGCTTAAAAAAATATTTTCCTTCCATACCCAAAATATAAGGCAGCATTGATGCAAATCCTGCGCACCCTGCAAATACGTTATACCCTTCCTTTTCTTTCAAAATGTCTGCCGCTTTTCGGATATCTTCGTTACTTTTCGAATTAACCACGCATACTTCTTTTTCACTCACTGTATCGAGTAGCTTTTCCAATTCAGAGACATTGGCTATATGTACAGGTACATGGCTCTGCTGCTTTATGATATCCGGAATAAAAGAGAATTTCACCGGTTCAAAAGGATCTCTTCCGAATGCAGTCTCACTGATGGGTATGCTCTTATAGTATTGGATACCATTTTCTGTCGTACGGTCTGCATCAGGATATGCGGGAATAAATACCATCCTCCTTTGGCCACTCCCATCTATCGTTGCGCTCAGTTCTCCTCCTATGTTTCCCCTCAGGGCAGAATCCGTCTTTTTATAAATATAAGGAATCCCTATTTCTCTGGCTTCATGAACTAATTTATATACAGCTTCATAGGCTTGTTTCTGATCCATTGCTCTTGAATTTGTGTTCACTGCCAGCACCTGCACATTATTGTCCTGATTTTTTAACTGACACTTGGAATCTACTATGATTTTTGTTTGAATTCCTTTTTTCGTAAACTGTACCCCTGTATCCAATGCGCCTGTAAAATCATCCGCTATTACCAGCAATTCAACCATGCCATTTCTCCTATTTACGCTGATTTCCAGCCATTAAAACTGCATAATCAATCGCATTCATCAAACTGATTTCATTGGCGCTTCCATCCCCTGCATGTCCGAATCCTGTACCATGATCTACAGACGTCCTTATAATGGGTAATCCTAAGGTTATATTGACTCCGGATACTGCATCCCACGCCTTTGCCTGTTCATTGTATACAAACCCTTTCACTTTTAAAGGAATATGTCCCTGGTCATGGTACATAACCACAACAATATCATACCAGCCACCCAATGCCTTAGAAAATACAGTATCCGGAGGGGTTGGTTTCTTTTCCGGTATGCAGATTCCTTCTCTCATAGCCAATTCTATAGCCGGCTGTATCTCTTCTATCTCTTCCCTTCCAAACATACCATTCTCACCGCAATGTGGATTCAGCCCTGCAATACCAATTTTTGGATTTACAATTCCCATATTTCTGCATGCGTCATCTGCCAGCCGAATAACCTCCAATACCCTGTCCTTCTTTACTGCATCACACGCCTGCCTAAGTGCAATATGTGTCGAAACATGCACTACCCTCAGTTTTTCATGGACCAGCATCATGGCATATTGGGAAGTTCCTGTATAATGCGCATAGATTTCTGTATGTCCCGAATAATGATGCCCTGCAAGATTAATAGCCTCCTTATTAATTGCATTAGTTACTGTCGCATCAACTTCTTTCTCCATAGCCAGAGCAATCAGCTTTTTTACATATTGAAAAGATGCCTCGCCACACATTTTAGAAACCTTTCCGTATTGATGCTTTCCAATTTCTACGAGATGCATATCTAAAACATCTATGGCGCCATAACAATACTCTGCCTCCTGCACTTTAGAAATGGCATGGATTTGAATCTCTTCTTTACCTATGGCTTTTAAAGCCATCTTCATGCACTCTGCATCACCAATTACAATCGGTCTGCACTTTTCATACACTTTACGTTTAGATAGGGATTTCGCTGTAAGCTCCGCTCCATTTCCCGCCGGATCTCCCATTGATATCCCAATTATAGGACTATACATATTTTCCCTCCCTTTTCAAAAAGCATTTGTTTTTGTTTCATATCTATACTATAATGATATTACAGCTTTAATTTAAGTTATGTTTTACATTATTATTGTTTCATTTCAATACATTTATCATTATTTATTATATTTCGTTTCATTTTAAAACAATCAAAAAGGGGTGACGGTTATGGAAAAAACAAAAATCTTAGCAATTGCACCATATCGAGGGATGTATGAATTAATCCTTCTCTTAGGAAAGAGACGAAACACGATAGAATTAACTGTCTATGAGGCGGATTTAAACGAAGGCGTTAATATTGTAAAACACCTGAATAAAAAAAACTTTGATGTTATCATATCCCGCGGTCAAACTGCGGAGCTGCTTTCTAAAAATACCACTATTCCAGTCATTGAAATTTCATTTTCTGTATATGATATCCTACGCGGTCTTAAACTTGCAGAGGGTTATGGGAAGTCAGTCGCTATCGTAGGTTTTTCAGGCATAACATCCTGTGCAGCAATATTATGTGATTTACTCCGGTACAAATCTGAAATTATTACTGTAACCAGTAAAGAGCACGCTCTGACCACATTAGAACGGCTTCAGCAAAAAAAGTGCCAGATTATTCTCTGTGATACTATTGTCTATAACCTTTCTCGTTCCCTTGGGCTCAATGCCATCCTCATTACTTCCGGTACTGAAAGTATTGAAAATGCATTTGACCAGGCTTTAAAAGTGAGCCGAAGCTACACGCACATTAAACAACAGTTAAGAATATTTACACAGGCACTTTCATCTTCACCAGAGACTGCTATTATACTCGATTCAAATAATAATACACTGTATAGTTCTATGGATGATACAGATGAAAATACAGCAGTATTTAAATATATTTCCAGAATGCTTACCACATTTTGGGGCTCTGCTACTTTTACTGCTGAACAAAATATCAATAATAAAATGTACCTTTTTTCTTCCAGACAAGAGACAGTTCAGAATCAAAAATATCTTTTTATTTTTATTGCGTCCTCGCCCATGCCACAGTATATGAACAGCGGGGCAATAGAAATCAATGAAGGGGGGTCTGACATCCCAGACTTTTATAACGCGTATTTCAATAGTGCAAATTCCCTTGGCGGTCTGAAGCATACAATCAGTCAATATGCCCAAAATGCACCACAGCCTATTCTTATTCTAGGAGAACCCGGGACCGGCAAATCAAAAGCCGCATCTATATTATATCAGGAGAGCCGTTTTCACGGATTTCCAATATATACCATTCTGTGCGGCAAAGTATCCTCTCAATACTGGAAAACCTTTACAACAAGCCCGGATTCACCTTTGCTTAAAGATAACTGTACAATCTTCTTTAACAATATTGATGCACTTGGGAAACCTCAAGTAGAATCACTTATCGAGTTCATCGAATACTCTAACCTTTTAAAAAGGAACTACCTACTATTTTCATTGAACTCCACCAATAACACTGAAACAAATAGTTTTTTCAGTTACCTTACAAGTCACATATCCTGCCTTACTTTGAGATTACCTCCACTCAGGGAACGGCTGGCGGATATTCCAAGCTTATGCAGCCTTTACATCAATGAGGTCAATATGCAGACAGGAAAGCAGATTACAGGGTTTGAAACTGATGCGATAAAAATTCTAGAAGAATATGACTGGCCGAACAATCTGACCCAATTCAAACGCATTGTCAGAGAACTTGTCATTACCTGCAACACCCCCTATATTACTGCGGATAATACTGAAAACATGCTCAGTAAAGAGCCAAAGAAATACAACCAGTCCCTCCTTACGGACGGATTGGATTTGTCAGGCAAACTTTCTGAGATAACCTACCAAATAGTGCTACGAGTCCTTACAGATGAAAATAATAATCAAACAAAAGCAGCCGAAAGGCTTGGTATCAGCAGAAGTACTCTGTGGAGAATTTTAAAAAAGAACCTTTAGATAAACTAAAAATTTCTAAGGAATGTATGTGATAGAATTGAGGAAAATCTGGCCCTCCGTCCAATAAAAATTAAAAAAGGTGTTGTACTTCCTGAAAAGGATATTATACTTATATCTGGATGCATGCTTGAAAGGGGTAAGTACAATGAGCGAAAAAATTGAAAGTAGGAAAGCACAGGTTCTTACCTGTACACTAATTACGTGTTGCTTTATCTTAATTGCAACAGTCACTGGATGGCTGTTCCGGTCACTCCGTTTTCCGGAAACAAATATTGTTGTCGTGTATATTTTATCAGTTATTCTAACGGCACGTTTTACAAAAGGTTATGTATATGGTATTATTGCCACAATTGCAGCTACCGCTGCATTTAATTATGTTTTTACTGACCCTTATTTTACCCTTTCAGTAAATGACCCCACATACTTTATCACTTTTGCAATCATGACGCTGACGTCTATCATAACCAGTGCACTGACATCCAAGGTTAAACAAAACGCGTTAGAGGCGAAAGAAAAGGAAGCAGAAACTACTGCCCTTTACCAGCTTACTAATCATTTGGCTGCCACTTCTGACATAGATGAAATCGTAAATGTCGCAGTAAATACCATAAGTAAGATTTTTAACTGTCATGCTGCGTGTTTATGCTTTGATGAAAGTGGAATTCCCGAGACGGGCTATATTCAGCAAAAAAATGAGCATGAACTGGTACGCCGCCATATAAAAAACGGTTCCGAACTGAGACACAACATTGATAATCTCCGCACGTCCTATTATGCAGGGGAAGAATTTTGTGACTGGCCGATCCACGGACAGGATTCTGTTCTGGGGACTGTCCGCATTCCTGTAGAAATCAATGAGCAGTTAAGCGAAGAACAAAAACTGCTGCTCCATACCATGATAGAAAGTACGGCTATGGCAATGGACCGCTTCCATAGTGTTCAGGAAAGACTCCGTTCACTCGAAGAGGCAACACAGGAGCGTTACCGCGGAAACCTTTTGCGGGCTATCTCACATGACCTTCGTACCCCGCTCTCCGGGATTATGGGAACCAGTGAAATGCTGATGGGCATGACTGAAAAGAATGATGAACGTTATTCTCTGGCTGAAGGTATCTTTAAAGATGCGGACTGGCTCCATGCACTTGTTGAAAATATATTAAATTTAACTCGTCTGCAGGAAGGGAAATTGATTCTGGACAAGCAGGAAGAAGCCGTTGAGGAAGTAATCGGCAGTGCAATTGCAATTATGGCAAAACGCCGCCCCGACTACGATATCTCTGTAAATATCCCAGATGATGTGCTGCTCGTGCCGATGGACGCCCGTCTCATCATACAAGTACTGGTAAATCTTCTGGACAATGCAGTAAAGCACACTCCTGTCGGAGGTGATATTACTGTTTCAGTATGGGTGGAACAGGGAAAAAATATGGCTGTTTTTTCCGTGGCAGACCGCGGCTGCGGCATCGCAGAAAAAGATATTCCCCGCATCTTTCAGGTATTCTATACGACACACGGAAAAGATACGGATACACAGCGTGGCATAGGTCTGGGGCTTGCAATCTGTGAATCTGTTATAAATGCCCACGGAGGCACTATTACTGCCCGCAACCGTTTAGACGGGGCCGGCGCCGAATTTTCATTTTCACTACCAATGGAGGTAAAACAGGATGACGCTCAGAAATGAAAAAATATTAGTTGTTGAGGACGATACACAAATTCGCAACTTTATCTGCTATGCGTTGAAGCAGGACGGTTTTCAGGTGGAAACCGCTGGTACAGCGCAAAATGCACTTTCCACCCTTGTGTCAGAGCCGATTGATTTGATGCTGTTGGATTTGGGTTTACCGGATTTTGACGGAATGGAGGTAATCACCAAAGTAAGGAGCTGGTCGGAACTGCCGATTATTGTGGTATCGGCCCGTGATCAGGATAAAGAGAAGGCTTTGGCTCTGGACAATGGTGCGGATGACTATCTGACTAAACCGTTCTCTGCCACGGAACTGATGGCACGAATCCGGGTGGCCCTGCGGCACCTGTACAAGGCAGGCAGCCATACAGAACAAAAGGAAGCACACGTTGGTGATTTATCAATAGACTTTGAGAAGAGGCTGGTCCACCTGAATGGATCAGAAATCCATGTCACACCGTTGGAATACAATCTTCTGGCACTATTTTTCAAAAACATCGGCAAGGTACTTACAACCCAGTATATTCTAAGAGAAATATACGGTATCGGCTACGGTACTGATACACAGGCGCTGCGTGCCCTCATGGCAGGGCTTCGCCGCAAGATAGAAAAAAGCCCGGCGAAACCGCGGTATATACTGACCGAAATCGGAGTAGGATACCGTTTAACAGATGAATAAGCACAAAAAAGCAGGCAGTTAAATGCCTGTTTTTTTTATGCCCACGGCAGTTATATGCCTTCCATCTTTATAGCATCTTTATTTTATCGGCCTCTTTACTAATACCTAATTTATGGCAGCCGCAGTATCCTTTTGTTGAACCAGTAGAGGAGGTTGTGTAATAGAGGAAGGGAGGAACTATCATGATGGATTTGGCTATGATAGCCATACTGTTTGTATGCTTCAGCTTAATGAAGCTTTTCACCAACTGGTGCAGCAGCCAGGTGGATACAGGCAATGGGAATAACGAATAGCGAGACAGATGAACTACTAAGAGGAAGGAGACGCGAAATGATATTACTGGGAATTGTTATTCTGTTAATGGCGGCATATTTATTTTATGCACTTGTTCACCCAGAAAAATTATAAAGATATGAAAGTAAATAAAATCAGGAGGAAAAAAAGTCATGTTACAAATTGCGCTGACTTTAGTAGTCTTCATTCTGGCCGTTATACCTATGGGAAGATATATGTACCATATTGCGGTTAAGAAAAAGACATTTGCAGATCCTTTTTTTGACAGGGTAGATAATAGAATCTATAAAGTCTGCCGTATAAATAGAAAAGGAATGAATTGGAAGGATTATACATTAAGTCTGTTGATGACCAACGCGGTCATGGTGTTTGTGGGTTATCTCGTTTTAAGATTACAGTATATATTATTTTTAAACCCCAATCATATAGAAGGGATGGAACCAACCCTTTCATTTAATACAATTATAAGCTTTATGACAAACACGAACCTGCAGCACTATTCCGGGGAATCCGGGCTCTCTTATTTGAGCCAGATGCTTGTTATCATTTTCATGATGTTCACATCTGCTGCTTCCGGATATGCTGCATGTATGGCATTTTTACGGGGACTTGCCGGCAAAAGCAAGGATCTTGGAAATTTTTATGAGGATATGGTTCGTATAACAACACGTATTCTGCTCCCGTGGTCTCTCATATTCGGCCTGATATTAATCTGGCAGGGATGCCCTGAAACATTCGGAGGCAATATTACAGTAAATACAATAACTGGTAAACTTCAGGATTTTGCGATGGGACCGGTCGCGGCGCTGGAAATCATTAAACATCTGGGAACCAACGGAGGCGGATTCCTCGGTGCAAACTCATCCACACCGTTCGAGAATCCGACAATTATCACAAACACTATAGAACTTATCTCTATGATGATTCTTCCGGGCGCATGTGTGCTTACATTCGGCAAGATGTGTCAGGACAGGAAAAAAGAAGATAAAACGGCAAAAGAACCTCTGTTTGGAAAACAGGGCAGAACCATATTTGCTGCTATGTCCGTAATCTTCCTCATTGGTTTAACCATCTGCTTTGTATCTGAAAAAGCCGGGAATCCGGTACTTGATACAGCAGGAATCAGCCAGGATATGGGAAGCATGGAAGGAAAGGAAGTGCGGTTCGGCATTGACCAGTCAGCACTCTTTACGACTACCACTACGTCATTCACCACAGGTACAGTCAATAATATGCACGACACACTGACACCACTTGGCGGAATGGTACCTTTGTTACATATGATGCTGAACTGTGTGTTCGGAGGAAAGGGTGTCGGTCTGATGAACATGCTCATGTACGCCATCCTCACTGTATTTATCTGCGGGCTGATGGTAGGCCGTACACCGGAATATCTGGGAAAGAAAATAGAGGGGAAGGAAATGAAGCTGGTAGCACTTGTCCTGATTATACACCCGTTATTGATTCTTGGATTCTCCGCTCTTGCCTTGGCAGTTCCCGCTGGTCTGGAAGGAATCACGAATCCGGGCTTTCATGGGCTTTCACAGGTACTATATGAATATTCTTCATCAGCGGCGAATAACGGTTCCGGATTTGAAGGACTCAGTGACAATACCTACTTCTGGAATATAACCGCCGGACTTGTAATGTTCTTCGGGCGTTATATAGCAATCGTCGCACAGCTTGCAATTGCGGGTTCACTGTTTGCCAAGAAACGTACGAAGGCCTCAATTGGAACGATGCGTACGGATAATGTAGTATTTACAATATTGCTTGTATTTATTGTATATATCTTCGCAGCCCTGACTTTTTTCCCGGCACTGGCTTTGGGACCGGTTGCGGAGCATCTGACACTATGGTATTAGCAAATTTTAAGAAAAGGATGTAAATGAAAATGTCTAAGAAACAAGAAAAATCAAAGTTCGTGACAAGGGACATTTTAAAAAGTTCTATTATTGGTGCGTTCCAGAAGCTAAATCCAAAATATATGATAAAGAATCCGGTTATGTTTGTTGTGGAGGCCGGCTGCCTTCTGACTCTTATCATGACAATTATCCCGACAATATTCGGCGATGACGCATCACTTGGATATTTAAGAACGTACAATGGAATTGTCTGTGTCATACTTTTTATAACTGTACTATTTGCAAATTTTGCAGAGTCTGTAGCGGAGGGCCGGGGAAAGGCCCAGGCCGCTTCCCTTAAAAAGACAAAGCAGGATACAAAATCCCGACTTATCAATAAAGACGGGTCTGAGACAACCGTGAATGCTTCCCAGCTTAAGAAAGATGACATTGTTCTTGTCAAAGCAGGTGAAGTAATTCCCAATGACGGGGAGGTAATCGAAGGAATTGCTTCCGTAGACGAGTCAGCGATCACCGGAGAATCTGCACCGGTCACCCGGGAAGCAGGGACAGATTTTTCATCTGTTACAGGCGGAACTACGGTCGTAAGTGACTGGTTGAAAATAAAGATTACCTCCAAACCGGGGGAATCCTTTCTGGATAAAATGATTGCACTTGTAGAAGGTGCGTCACGCCAGAAGACACCGAATGAAATTGCGCTTAATACACTGCTTGTAGGACTGACTATCATTTTTCTAATTGTAGTAGTCTGCCTGTACCCGTTCTCAACATATTCCGGAGTGCAGATTCCGATATCTACTATGATTGCCCTGCTGGTCTGCCTGATTCCTACTACTATAGGCGGCCTGTTATCGGCGATTGGTATTGCAGGAATGGACCGTGTCACAAGATTTAATGTCATTGCGATGTCCGGCAAGGCAGTAGAAGCATGCGGAGATGTGGATACAATGATCCTCGACAAGACAGGAACCATTACATTCGGGAACCGTCTGGCAGCAGAGTTTTACCCAGTGAATGGGAAGTCAAAGGAGGATCTGATTGACTATGCGGTTCTGACCTCCCTGTGTGACCCTACGCCGGAAGGAAAATCAACGGTGGAGCTGGCCCGCACTATAGGCACCAAAATCGATGACAGCGCCGCAGACCAGCTGGAATTCATTGAATTCACGGCACAGTCCAAGATGTCAGGTGCGAACCTGGCAAGCGGCTCCAAGATAAGAAAAGGGGCGGCGGATGCGATCAAAGAGCGGGTGTCTGAAAAGGGCGGAATAATTCCGGAAGATCTTGATGATATTGTCGAGCGCATAGCGTCGCTAGGAGGTACTCCGCTTGTTGTGGAGGCTGACAGTGTAATCTATGGTGTTATATACCTGAAGGATACGGTAAAGCCAGGGCTCGTTGAGCGGTTCCAGAGACTAAGAGATATTGGTATCAAGACGATTATGTGTACCGGTGACAACCCGCTTACTGCTGCAACTATAGCAAAAGAAGCCGGTGTTGACGGATTTATCGCTGAATGCAGGCCGGAGGATAAGATTGAAGCCATTAAGAAAGAACAGGCAGAAGGAAAACTTGTAGCCATGACCGGTGACGGCACAAACGACGCACCGGCCCTGGCACAGGCAGATGTAGGGCTTGCGATGAACTCAGGTACATCAGCAGCTAAGGAGGCTGCAAATATGGTGGATCTGGACTCTGACCCGACAAAAATTCTGGAAGTGGTGGAAATTGGAAAACAGCTGCTCATAACAAGAGGCTCTCTCACCACCTTCAGTATTGCAAATGACGTGGCGAAATATTTTGCAATTATTCCGGCAATGTTCACACTTGTGATTCCCCAGATGCAGATGCTTAATATTATGAATCTTGCAACCCCAATGTCTGCTATTTTGTCGGCTCTTATATTTAATGCAATTATCATACCTTGTCTGATCCCGATTGCAATGCGGGGCGTAAAATACAAACCGATGAGCGCAGAACGGATGCTGTTTAAGAATATGGGCATCTATGGACTTGGCGGTATCATTGTACCGTTTGCCGGTATCAAGATTATTGACTGTTTGGTAGCACCGCTTCTGGCGATGCTGGGAATGTAGGGAGGAAGTTTCATGAAATCATTTTTAAAATACTTAAAAAGCGCTGTCGTCCTGACCGTCCTGATGCTTGTTGTCTGTGGCTTTGCATATCCCGCAGCCCTGACAGGTTTAGGGCAGCTCTTCTTTCCGCATCAGGCAAATGGAAGCCTGATTACCGCGGACGGAAAAAATACGAATGACCCAGAAGAGGCGGCAGGTTCCGCAATCTCCGGACAGGACTTCTCCGGCGATCCTAGATATTTCCAGGGCCGTATATCAGGGGTAAATTATAATACCTACACCGAAGAAGAAAAGGAAGACGGCACATACGCAGGAGTGGGATCAGGCGGTTCCAACCTTGCCCCTTCCAATGAGGAATTAAAGGAACGTGCTGAAAAATCTGTAGAAGAGTTTCTCAAGCAGAATCCTGATGTAAAGAAAGGCGATATTCCGGCTGATCTGTTAACTGCCTCTGGTTCCGGGATGGACCCGCATATCACGCCGGAATCAGCCAGAATTCAAATTCCATCTATCGCTGAGGAAACTGGTTTAAGTGAAGAACAGTTAGATAAAATTGTTGAAAATAATACAGAAGGTAAGGTACTCGGCGTATTTGGACATGACAGGGTAAATGTCCTGAAGTGTAATCTTGACATTGCAAAAGCAATCGGAGAAATATAGAACTAAAAAGTGCAGGAGGCGCTTATGGCGGAAGACAAAAGGCCAAGTCCACGAGAAATGCTTGATAAACTTCAGGCAGAAGAAAATAAGATACACATGAAAGAGTTTGGCCGCCTTAAAATATTTCTCGGCTATGCGGCCGGAACCGGGAAGACATATGCGATGCTGGAGGCGGCCAGAGATCTAAAAAAGAACTTTGTGGATGTTGTCGCCGGATACGTGGAGCCTCATGCCCGTCCGGAGACAACAGCACTTCTGGAAGGAATCGAACAGCTTCCATTCCTGATGGTGGAATATAAGGGGGTAAAAATCCGGGAATTCGATTTGGACGCAGCTCTTAAGCGGCGGCCAAAGGTTATCCTCGTTGACGAGCTGGCCCACTCGAATGCACAGGGCTGCCGGCATCAGAAACGATATCAGGATATCGAAGAACTGCTGGAACACGGCATTAATGTATATACCACAGTAAATATCCAGCATTTGGAGAGCCTCAACGATAATGTATCCAGCATTACCAGCATACAGGTAAAGGAAAGAATACCAGACAGTGTCTTTGATAAGGCGTCTCAGGTTAAACTCGTGGATATCGAACCTGAAGAACTAATCGAGCGTATGAAGGAAGGCAAGATCTATCAGGGAATGCAGGCCCAGAGAGCACTGCAGAACTTCTTTACAAAAGATAAACTAATAGCCTTAAGGGAAATCGCCCTTCGAAGAATGGCTGACCGTGTGAATCACCTTGCAGAGGAAGAAAAAAAACTGCTTGGTTCCGGGGACTACTCAACGGGCGAACATGTACTGACCTGTATATCACCGGCACCTTCCAATGAAAAAGTAATACGCACTGCAGCACGGCTGGCCTATGCATTCCATGCTGAGTTTACCGCACTGTATGTAGAAACAAGAAACCTTCAGAATGCAGACGAGAAGGTTAAAAAAAGAAGAGATGAAAATATGCGTCTCGCAAGGACTCTGGGCGCAAAAATTGCCAGCGTAAACGGAGAGGATGTGGCCAGACAGATTGCAGAATACGCTAAGGTCAGCAATGTAACGAAAATTGTCATGGGAAGAACAGCCCACAAGATCCTGTTTGGCCAGACGAGAAAAACACTGGTCGAAAGTCTGAATCAGTATGCGCCCAACCTGGATGTATACATTATCCCTGATCTGCATAACGGAGTCGGGCAAAAACATTATACAATAAGGAAAAATGGTAAATTTCTGGAAGGTCTTATAAGAGGTCCGGACATTCTGATTATGCTTGGAATGATGGCGGCAAGTACGGCAGCTGCTCTGGGAATGAAATATCTGGGACTGACAGAGGCCAATATTATTATGGTCTATCTGCTGGGGGTCATGCTGACTGCCATCACCACATCCGGCTATATATGCTCGGTACTGGCGTCTGTGCTGAGTGTCCTGCTGTTCAACTATTTCTTTACAATACCTCTGCATAGTCTGGAAGCCTATGATGCCAGCTATCCGGTAACTTTTGTCATGATGTTCGCAGTCAGTCTTCTGACCTCGTGGATTGTGTCAAAGATACAGAGGCAGAATGAGGAAAATGCAAAACGGGCGTACCGTACTGAGATTCTTCTCATGAACAGCAAAAGACTAAGGCGCGCAAAAAGCAGAAAAGATATCGGTGACGAACTGGCTTCACAAATTCAGAAACTGATGAATTTCACCGTTATTATTTATATGAAAAAGGACGGAAAACTTCAGGAGCCGTCTATTTATATGAGAACCGGAATTGAAAAGAATATGCAGGATGACTTAAAGTGTGACTACATAAACCGGGCCGAACAGGCTGTTGTCTCCTGGGTATTTGAAAACGGGCACCGGGCAGGCTGCACCACCCATACACTGCCGGATGCGAAAGCAATCTATCTTCCAGTGGCAGACGATGACAATGTATCCGCGGTCGTTGGCATGGTACTGGAAGAAAGGCGGGAAATTGGCACCTTTGAGTACAATATTATATCTGCCATGCTGGATGAAGCCGCGTTGGTACTGGAGAGAATCCAGCAGATGGAAAATATAGAAAAATGTGCAGGAAATCATTGAGAGCCGCTTCGTTTGATCGAAGCGGCTTTTTTCGATTCTCACAGGATTCTCACATGGACGGACGTTCTCTCACATCCGTCTCACAGCATCTGTGATAGAGTAAGTCTGCACAGGAGGTAAATTATGAATACATCAGACTATGGACCTTTCCTTCTTCCCGATTTTGGAAAAAGCATCCTGCTGCTGGCTGCGGCTACCGGCATCGGCACTATCTTTGATACGCTCGGGTTTAGCGAATCAAATATTATTACAATTTATATTCTCGGGGTATTGATAAACTCCATATTGACCACATCACGCATATGCAGCCTCTTCTCTTCTGTTGCCAGCGTGTTGGTATTTAATTTCTTTTTTACAGAGCCGCGTTTTACATTGAATGCCTATAATTCCGGCTATCCGGCCACTTTTTTAATCATGTTCATTGCCTCACTGATTACAGGCAATCTGGCCGCAAAGCTGAAACAGCACACACAGCAGTTTGCTTACACGGCATACCGCACCCGGGTTATGTTCGACTGCAATCAGGCCCTGCAGAAAGCAGAAGGCAAAGATGAAATTATAACTATTACGGCACGGCAGCTTGTCCGCCTGCTGGGCCGTGATATTGTATTTTATATGAAAACAAATGACAAACCTCTCGTTCCCCATTCGTTCCCTGTTGGCGAAGCCATGATGGATGACAGCTGTCTGAGCGTCAATGAACAGGCGGTAGCTGCTTGGGTGTTCAAGAATAATAAACGGGCAGGGGCATCCACAAACATACTGTCTAATGCAAAATGCCTTTACCTTGCCACAAGGATTGGCAGCCATGTATATGGGGTAGTTGGGATCGCACTGTGTGGTGATTCCCTGACACCGGAAGAAACAAGTATGCTTCTTTCACTTCTTGGAGAATGTGCAATGGCACTGGAAAATGAAAAAACGGCAAGAGAAAAACAGGCCGCTGCAGTCCTGGCTAAAAATGAACAGCTCCGGGCCAATATGCTGCGGTCCATATCCCATGATCTTCGTACCCCGTTAACCTCTATTTCCGGAAATGCGAATCTTTTGCTGGCGAATGGCGCACAGATGGAATGGGAGAAACGTAAGCCGATCTATAACGACATTTATGAGGACTCACTATGGCTCATAAGACTGGTAGAAAACCTGCTGACAGTTACGCGAATTGAGGACGGCAGTACAAGCCTGCAGATGAAACCGGAGTTAATGGAGGAAATCATTGCAGAGGCACTGCGGCATGCGGACCGTAATAGTAAGGAACATGTCATTCTCGTAAAAGATGCCGATACGGCTTTTGCAAAAATGGATGCCCGGCTTATGGTTCAAGTTGTAATTAACCTTATAAACAATGCTGTCAAGTATACACCTGCCGGTTCTCATATCACTATTCAGACCTATATAAAAAACAAACAGGTGATTACTGAGGTTTCTGATGACGGTCCCGGAATTCCAGATGCAGAGAAGCCCCATGTTTTTGACATGTTTTATACTTCCAGTACAAAAATTACCGACAGCCATCGCGGGATCGGGCTGGGACTTGCACTTTGCAAGTCAATCATCCATTTACACGGAGGAACCATTTCTGTAAAAGACAATCTGCCCCAAGGCACGATATTCCAATTTACATTACCTGCATGGGAGGTGCATTTACATGAGTAAACCGCTTATTTTAGTTGTGGAGGATGACAAAGCAGTCCGCAGCCTCATAACAACAACACTAGATACACAAAACTATCGTTTCCGCTCTGCTTCTACTGGTGCGGATGCTGTTCTGGAGGCAGTGTCCCATAATCCTGACATTCTGCTTCTGGACCTCGGGCTCCCGGATATGGACGGCATCGAAATTATCCGGAAAGTGAGGACCTGGTCCAACATGCCCATTATCGTTGTCAGTGCAAGGAGTGAAGATACCGATAAAATCGATGCTCTGGATGCCGGTGCCGATGATTACCTGACAAAACCCTTTTCCGTGGAGGAACTGCTCGCCAGACTGCGTGCCACGGTACGCCGGTTAAATTCAGTACAAAATGTACTGCCTGTCCAGAATGCGGTTTTCCAAAATGGTGAGTTAAAAATCGACTATGCGGCCGGGTGTGCCTATCTGAAGAATGAAGAACTACATCTGACCCCCATTGAATATAAACTGCTGTCCGTGCTGGCTAAGAATGTCGGAAAGGTGTTAACACACCGATATATTACCAAAGAAATATGGGGGACTTCCTGGGATAATGATGTAGCTTCCCTGCGGGTTTTTATGGGAACCCTGCGTAAAAAGATTGAGCCGTCCCCCGATTCGGTACAGTATATCCAGACGCATGTTGGTGTCGGATACCGGATGCTGAAAATATAAATCCGTGGGGTGTGCCTCCTGCTGAGTCACCCGCTGCAGCCGTTCGATTCTCACAGGATTCTCACAAAGGTATCTTCACTCTCACACCAAGGTCACAGTATATGTTCTATGATAAGACTGTAAAAATCAATAAGCCTTAGAAAGGATGTATGAAAAAATGAAAAGTTCAACAATAAATACAGACTCTTTAAAAGCATTGTGTACGAATGCAAAGAATCTTATTTTATCGGGAGATTACACAGCATGTGAGCAGCTGCTTTGTACTGCTATGGGTCAATACCCGCATTCAGCACAGCCCCATAATCTCATCGGCATATTATTGGAAAAGGAAGGTGAACACAGCGCTGCCATGAAGCACTTCCGGGCTGCGTGGGCGCTTGATCCTACTTATCTCCCTGCACGAAAAAACCTTGAGAAATTCGGAACCTTTTTTTCCAGAGGAGAATGCGCATATGACGAAAGCGACATCAAAGAGGAAGAAAGTACTTATGTCATGGAATATGATTCATGCGGAATCGGACATATGAAGAGGAGGTCACAGAAATGAAAAAGTATCTTTTTAAAGTTCATGGAACTTACAATATCATCATTGGCTGCGGACGCTTAGGTGCAAATCTGGCAAACACACTGTCCGATGAGGGTTTTGATGTTCTCATCATTGACCGGGATAAGGATGCATTCCGGAAACTTTCTCCTTCCTTCGGAGGGCTGACCCTGAATGCAGACGGAACCGATTACGATGTCCTGCAGGAAGCGGGTATCCAACAGGCAAACGCGGTAATTATAGTAACGAACAATGACAACACAAATATCATGCTGGCGCAGATCGCACGCGAAATATTCAAAGTGGAACGGGTCATTGCCCGTCTGTATGATCCGGAAAGGGACTGCATTTACCGCGAATTCGGAATTGATACCATTTGTCCCGCCATACTGTCGGCAAAAGAGATTGATAAACTCCTTGGCCAGGCAGCCGCACACATTCGGGAGGAAGCCGTATGAAAACAAAAGTATTACTGGTCGGCGGCAAGAGTAAAGCAAAATCTCTGGCGGTTTCCTTGTTAGGCCGCGGGTATCAGGTTACTGCCATCAATGATTCCCATGAGGAATGTCTGAAACTGGCTGGAATCAATAAGTTAAACGTCTTTGAAGGGGATGGCACCAAACCTTTTATTCTGGAGGATGCCAATGCATCCGATTATAAAATTGCAATCGCACTTACATCGAAGGATGAAGACAATTTAGTTATCTGCGAGCTGTGCAAGAAACGGTTTCACGTACACAAAACCGTGGCGTTGGTATCTGATCCGAGAAAAACAGATTTCTTCTATGCAATGGGTATCGACAGCGTTGTATGTGCCATCTCAGCAGTTACAAACATTATCGAACAGCAGGCCTTCATGGAACAAATGGCCAATGTCATTCCTATCGGAAAAGGCCGGGTACAGATTGCAGAGATCCCCATCTCTTCTACCGCACCAGCCGCCGGCAAAAAGTTATGGGAAATCAATTTACCAAAAGAGGTTATTATCGGTTGTATACTGCACGGTGACCAGATCGGAATTCCCTGCGGAGACACAAAAATTCTTGCAGGGGATGTGCTTGTTTTGATTTCCGGCAACGGTCAGGAGCTTGCCGCGGTGAAAGAATTAACCGGGAGGGAGTAGACATGGCTAAAAATCTTTCAAACTGTTCGGACTATGGAAAACTTATGCTTTTAGTAGGAATTATGATTTCCGTACCGCTGTTAGTTCTTCCATTTTATCCGGAGGATGCCAGATATGCGCTGTCATTCATTATTCCGGCCTTATTTTCTATTTTTTCGGGAATTATTGTTTGCCGCCTGGGCAAAAAAGGCGGCACTGATACGACAGCAAGGCAGTCAGCTATGCAGCGCAGCAGCCTGACGGTTCTCTTTGCATGGAGCTGGGGTATCGTAACAGGTGCGGCCCCATTTGTACTGGCCCGACAGATGTCTGTTGTGCAGGCTTTATTTGAATCCGTCAGCGGATGGACAACGACAGGACTTTCCGTAATGGATGTCAGTACTGTCCCCAAAATCTTCTTGTTTCACCGAAGTTTCATGCAGTTCTGCGGTGGTCTTGGATTTGTTTTGATGATGATTATGCTCATTTCCGGAAAGCAGTCTATGAGTCTGTTCAGTGCAGAGGGACACCCTGATAAACTGATGCCGAATCTAAAAAAAACTGCCCGGACAATTTTTATTATGTATTCTGGTTTTTTGGTAATTGGTACGGTTTCCTATTGTTTTGCAGACATGAGCCTGTTTGAAAGTATATGCCATGCCATGTGCTCCCTCTCCACAGGAGGCTTTTCCACCAGGCTCGGCAGTATTGGCGAGTACAATAACCTGCCTGTTGAAATAATAACGATTATTCTAATGCTGATTGGTACGACAAATTTTGCTGTACTATTACTGCTTACCAAACGCAAATGGAAGCAGGCATTCCGTGTAAGCGAAGTACGTTTCATGATTGGTCTGTTACTTATATTTGTTCCTTTGACAGCCTTTTCTCTTTCAGGCAGTCTTAACATACCGATAACAGAAGGATTCCGCAGGTCACTATTTGATGTTTCATCTGCACTATCCACCACTGGATACTCCAGTATGAGTTATTCCGCCTGGCCTGACTTCGCTATTGGCATACTGATCCTCATGATGCTGGTCGGAGGCGGAATGGGTTCTACGGCAGGAGGTATGAAAATGACCCGTGTATACCTGATGCTGCGCCTCGCGGCTGCAAATGTCCGCAAGCGCCTGTCACCGGCCCGCCGTATAGATACCCCGTATTACATAAGGGCCCAAGGAAAGACACCGATTGATTCCGGCCTTGCGGCAGATACTACAGGATTTACGGTGTGTTACCTTGGATTATTCCTTATTGGTACATTCTTATTGACACTGACGGCAGACTCCAGCCTGACAGAGGCCGCATTTGAATTTGCCTCTGCGCTTGGAACAGTCGGCCTTTCTATCGGTTTGACCGGCCCCGACACCAATACTGCTACATTACTTGTAGAAATGTTTGGTATGATTTTAGGTCGGCTGGAGATATTTATTGTTGTTACAGGAATCGTTTCCGGCATGAAAACGTTTCACAGGCTTATGCCATATCATCCCGAAGTGCATCGATAATATTTTCTTTTTTCATCTTGCTGACTGCATACATCATGGTGACAAAAATTACAAGGAGTACACTGATGACGCTGATTCCGATACTGCCCCACGGCAGTACAAATCTGATATCATCCGACAACATGCCCTTACAAATCAGCCAGGAAGAAAGGATCGATATGGGGATTCCAAAAAGCAGGGCCCTTATACCGTAAAAGGCACATTCAAAGCGCATCATTTTATTAAAATCACGGTCAGGCATTCCCACTGAACGCAGCATGGCAAGCTCTCTGCGCCGCAGCTTAATATTCGTGGAAATCGTATTGAATACATTGGCAACCGCAATCAGCGAAATCATGATGATAAAGGTATACGCAAAAACGTTGGCAATAAATATATAATTCCGGCTTTCCTCAAGCACCTCGTCCGTATTTAACATGATATATGCGGATGAAATGTTCATTTCCTGTATCATACTTTTCATTTCATCTGCCGACTGTGACGGATGATCTGACTGGAAGGTCAGTCCCTTTACCCTGGAATCCACAGATGCACCCTTTGGTACAAGTCTCTCTTTTAGTGACCAGGGAGCTATAATTGAGAAAAAAGTAGACTGTTGTCCGGCCGCCTTTAGCATCGGAGGTGTATCCGGGGGTACCATAGTAACAAACCTGACCCCGATATGATCCCACTCTTCTGTGTCCGCTACACCGTTTATTTCAGGTGCAATGGTTAAATTCATGACTGGATTCCTGAACATATCAGCAAGATCATCTACACCTTCTGCGCTGTCGTCCCCTAATTTTGCTACGCCAATCACTCGTGCATCCTGACCCGTATATTCCTCCTCAGGCAAATTCTGTCCTTTAACTATATCCAGATAAGTATTATCATCCAGAAACTGAATTTCCATGTGCAGATTCACCGTTTCATCCGGTGAATACACCCCCGCTGATTTCCAGTATTCATCTGTCAGTTCATCCGCTTTAACAGCACAGGAATAATTTATCACTTCCTGATATGAACTTCCGGTAACACCATTGGCAGTTTTCAGTCTGTCAAAAATCTGCAGCATTTCGCTGTCATCCATATCCTGTGTGCCAAAACCAATGTCATAGCTGGTAACTATTTTTGTCTGCTCCGCGCCTTTCTGCATACTTGTTACGAGGGCGCTGGTTGAAACAAACAACACAATGCTCAGCACAAGTGACATCACGATACTGCGATAGCGTTTCTTGTTTCGCTTAAAATTCTTCAGTGCAAGAATTCCCTCCAGACCATAGGTGCGCCTTTCCAGCCTCGATATTTTCATGGCTCTGGCTTCTACCTTCACCTCGTTTGTCTGGCGGATGCATTCCATAACCGGCATGTTGACTGCTTTTTTAGCAGGAATATAAGCCGAAATTAAAATAGTAATGATGCTCACCGCTGCCGCACCGGCTATGGCAGGTAAAGACATACTCATTGTTAACGGAACCCCCGAATATAGCAGGCTTGAAAATTTTCTGGAAACGACGGAAATTACAAGCCAGATACTTCCCAGACCTGTCAGAATACCAATCGGAATCCCTACGGCCCCAATACACATACCCTCAAAGAGCACGGAATTGCGCAGCTGCTTTGCAGTGGCACCCACGGAAGAAAGAATTCCGATCTGCCGTGTCCGTTCACTCAGTGAAATACTGAAGGAATTGTAAATCAGGAAGATCGAACCAATCATGATGATAGCGATCACAATGGCACCGGCCGAGTACATAAATGCATTGAATATCCTGTCTCCCGGATTTCTCGAGAGTCCCATAATGCGAAGCACATCTGTATTCAGGATATAGGAACTGCCGGCTGCTGTACTGTCCACATAGGAATACACCTGCCTTGGATTCTTCAGAGTCACGAATAAACTAAGGTCTTTCCCTGCACCGGTCTGGTCGGATCTTGTGATCAGGGTATATCCCGGAGAATGGTCCTGTTCAAAAACAGGCGTCCGGCATATGCCGACAACGGTATAGGTTTTATTTTCCTGTGGTACAAAGGTCTCAGAACCTGATGTATATGGGTCGTTCTGGGTAAGCTTCTTTTCTCCTTCCATACGGTTTCCTACAGCAAGCGAAATGGTATCTCCCGTTGCATAGGAAACGCCGCCGTCTGTCGCAATTTTCCCGGAAATGAGAACCTCATTGCCGTTTTCAGGAAGTCTTCCTGAAGTCAGGGTTATGGGCAGGGCGTCAAAAGCCTCCCTGCTGAATCCGGCCACGTAAAGATAGGGCTTGTCGGGATTTTGCCCGCCTTTCAGTGGTGCATATCCGATATTTTCAATCGTTGTTATCTCCTCAACATCATTGTTCTGGCTCTGCTCCTGTGCAAAAGAAGCATTGGCATCCAAAAACCCGACATCCCAGCTGCCGTATTTCATGACCGCCCCCTCTGCCATGTAATCCAGAAGGGAAACACCAAACGTAGTAACTGCCGTAAACATAGCCGCAGACAAAACTACCCCGATGATTGTTACAATCGTCCGCGTGCGGTTCTTTTTCAGTCCTTTGAGGGCAACTTTGCAGAAAATATTCATTACCGTCTCACCTGCCTCTCATCCCGCACAACTCTTCCGTCCGCAATACAGATAATACGGTCCGCCTGCAGTGCGATATTTTCGTCATGTGTAACGATAATCAGGGTCTGATGGTATTTTTTATGACTTTTCTTAAGCAGAGTGATGATCTCATGTCCATTCCGGCTGTCCAGACTGCCTGTTGGTTCGTCCGCTAGCATGACCGCAGGAGCGTTCATCAGGGCCCGCCCGATAGAGACCCTCTGCTGCTGTCCGCCCGATAACTGGTTGGGCAAATGCGTCCTCCGTTCTTCCAGTCCGAGCAGTTCCAGTAATTCCTCCAGCCGCTGTTTATTGACTTTACGTTTGTCCATCAGGATCGGTAACGTAATGTTTTCCACTACATTCAGCGTTGGGATAAGATTGTGGAACTGATAAATCAGCCCCACCTGCCTTCTTCGGAAAATAGCAAGCTTCTCATTACTTCCGGCATACACATCCTGCCCCTCCAGATACACTTTTCCACTGGTTGGTACATCCACGCCTCCAATGATGTGAAGCAGAGTAGACTTACCGGAACCGGAAGATCCGGTGATTGCCGTAAACTCCCCTCTATTGATGGTAAGCGAAACGTGGTCGAGCGCAGTAACCTGGTTTTCCCCCCTGCCATAGACCTTACATAAATTTTTGATTTCTAAAAACTCCATGATATGAGCCTCCTTTAAATATGGTTCTTAACAGATACTACCCATATAATAGAACTTTCAGCTTACATCTCCGTGACTTTCAAGTGAGAGATCCGTCACTTTGGGAAACGAATCACAAATAACGCACCCCCTTCAGGATGGTTTTTTGCAGTGATGGTCCCTCCCTGCCGTGTAATAATCATCTTGCAGAGGGCCAGACCGATTCCATAACCGGTCGCTTTATCACTGTTTCCCCGGTAAAATCTGTCAAACAGACGGGGAATGTCTTCCTTTTCAATGCCTTGTCCGCTGTCGCGGATATTAATCCCGGTAAACAGCGGTGTATCCTCACAGACAATCTGAATCGTCCCATTATCTCCTGCGCTCTCCATGCAGTTTTTCAGAATATTCTGGACGGCCTCCGATAACCAGCCGGAATCCCCCAAAATAGCGGCCCCTTCCGGCACATTGGTATGGCAGGTAATATTGTGCAGTTCCATTGGTATCAGTAACGGACGAAGCGCAGAATTGATTAAAGCACTTACATCGATATTTTCACTTTGAAACACCACAATGCCCGCATCCAGACGGGAGATTTTCAGCAGCGAAGTGATCAGCCAGTCCATATGCACAAACAATTCCTCTGTTTCCCGCAGTAAAGCCTTCCGCTCATTTTCATCCGAACTGTTTTCTATTATTGACAGAATAAGATTCACTGATGTCAGCGGAGTACGGAGCTGGTGTGCGATATCAGCCATCGAATCTGCAAGATGTTGTTTTTCTTTCCTCAGTGCATCATTCTGCTCCCGGATACGCAGTGTCATTTTTGTGATCTCACTGTGCAGAATAGAAAGCTCCCCCTCCTCTGATTCCCCGATATACAGACGGTCCGCGTTATGCAGCACAAGGTCGATCTGATCCGCTGTCTCCGCAATACTCTTATACCGTGCCTTCGTAAACACATAAAATGCAATTCCAAAGGCTGCATCTGTGATAAGGACAAGGATTCCTGCTGCAGGGCTGACTGCAAATCCTGCCATTACCGTAACAGCAGCCATGATGATAAACAAAATGGCAAAATGGCGAAATTCTTTATTCCGTAACATTTCCGCCCCCCAATCTATAACCTGTACCACGGACGGTCAGGATAATCCGCGGGTCGGCAGGATCATCTTCTATTTTCTCCCGCAATCGTTTTATATAAACAGTCAGTGTATTATTATTGACAAACTCTCCCGCAGCATCCCACAATTCATTCAGCAGCCGGTCCCGCGTAATGATCACTTGCGGATTACTGATAAACACCAGAAGCAGGCGGTATTCCAAAGCAGAAAGAAAAATCTCGGCGCCGTTCTTTTTTACAATACCACTCGTTGTATCGACATGAAGACCACAGATATCAAAAGCCGACGGTGACCTCCCACTCTTACGAAGAGCCGTTTTAATTCGCGCAATCAGTTCACGCGGCCGGAAAGGTTTCGTGATATAGTCGTCAGCCCCCATGTTCAGTCCGGTGACAACACTCGCCTCATCGCCCGAAGCCGTCAGGAAAATAACCGGAATGTCCTGTGTTTCCTTGATTTCCGTACATACCGTGAATCCATTCCCATCAGGCAGAAAAAGATCTACCAGCGCCAGATCAAACTTCCCTTCTTCCAACACAGCAAGGGCCTCCTTCTGTGTCGCAGCCGGAGTAACTGTAAATCCTTCCGAGCCAAGCAGAAGCATCAGGTTCTTTGCAATTGCCTTATCATCTTCAACTAAAAAAATCCGTTTCATTGCTTTTACCACCCTTCAATTATTTTCATATCCTATTCCTCTTCAATCTCTAATTTACAGGATCATTGTATCGTTATCTATGGTTACTGGCAACATAAATCGTAAATAGTTATGGTTCAGTATTACTGTAACAGCCGATTGAAAAATATTACTGCAGGTGTTATCATTGACACACAGCATCTATGCATCTGGACCCAAAGAAATCAAAGAAAATGCAAAAGCCATTCCATTACAATCTCATCCGGACGGCTGTAAAATATGAGTATCAAAAAGCAAAAGAGGTGGCCGATATGAATGGTATAAAAAATCATTTGGTAAAATCTGTTGGAGCAGGAATGCTGGCTATTGTCCTGACTGCATTATCCGGATGCGCTGCAGTACAGAAAGAAACGAAAGAAAGTACGAATAGCCTGTCCACGAAAAAGGAGGATACTATGGTAAATGAAGAAAATGCACATACAATTTATCTGGCGGGAGGATGCTTCTGGGGAATTGAAGCCTACTTTAAGAAACTTCCCGGTGTGTATGATACAGAAGTAGGGTATGCCAACGGGAATACGGAAAACCCAACCTATGAGCAAGTATGCCGCAACAACACAGGGTATGCGGAAACAGTCAAAGTCATGTATGACACTTCCCTGATTACAACCAGACAACTTTTAGATGGATTTTTCAAGGTCGTAGATCCGACAAGTGTTAATAAGCAGGGGAATGACAGAGGCAGCCAGTATCGCTCCGGTATCTATTATGTAGATGAGGAAGATAAGGCTGCGGCAGAAATGGCAGTTGAAGAACAAAAAGCAAAATATAAAAAAGAAATTGCAACAGAGGTTGTTCCTTTGGATAATTTTTACCTGGCAGAAGAATACCACCAGAATTACCTGGATAATAATCCTGGAGGCTACTGCCATATCAATCTGCAAGATGCTGATGACTTTATTGAAGAAGAAGGGCTTGGCATGAATGATCTCTCCGGTCAGATTAACCCGGAGAATTATCCGGTGCCAAGCGAGAAAGAATTGAAAGAAAAGCTCACAGATATCCAGTATCAGGTGACACAGAACAATGGTACTGAGCGTCCTTACAACAATGAGTATGCCGATAATTTTGAAAAAGGAATCTACACAGATGTCGTGACAGGAGAGCCGCTGTTCAGTTCAGAGGATAAGTTTGAATCCGGCTGCGGATGGCCAAGCTTTTCAAAACCAATCGTACCGGAAGTCGTGACTGAGGAAACAGACTCCAGCTTTAATATGATACGTACAGAAGTGCGAAGCCGTGCAGGTGATACTCACCTCGGCCATGTCTTTAATGATGGGCCGTCAGAACTTGGCGGGCTGCGTTACTGCATTAACAGTGCCTCGATCCGGTTTATTCCTTATAAAGATCTGGATGCAGAAGGATATGGATACTTAAAATCGATATTTGATAAATAAGATGAGAATGAGGTATCATTATATATCAAATGTAGATGAACGTCTGAAGCTCTACTATGGCGATAATTGTGGCGTAAAAATCCAGTCTGCCCCGGGAGAAGGCTGTACCGTCCGGCTTCTGCTTGGGAAACATTAATCATCCGGACTTGGATTTTCACATAACATGACACACTTATGTCCTGTTATGTATGTTAAACTATAGAAAAATATAAAGGATGGTGTTCGCAATGGCATTTGATTTCAAAAAAGAGTATAAACAATTTTACATGCCCAAAAATAAACCGGAGATCGTTATGGTTCCGCCAATAAACTATATTGCTGTACAAGGAACCGGCAATCCAAACGAGGAGGGAGGCGCATACCAACAGGCAGTGGGGATTCTGTATGCTGTCGCCTATACCTTAAGAATGAGTTATAAAGGAACGCATAAAATCGACGGTTTTTTTGAATATGTCGTGCCTCCGCTGGAAGGCTTCTGGTGGCAGGAAGATGTAGACGGTGTAGATTATTCAGACAAAAGCAGTTTTAACTGGATTAGTGTGATCCGGTTACCGGATTTCGTAAAAAAAGATGATTTTGACTGGGCGGTTCAGGAAGCGGCAAGAAAGAAAAAGCTCGACTGCTCCTCTGCCGAATATCTGACTATTGATGAAGGCTTGTGTGTACAAATGATGCACTATGGCGTATATGATGATGAACCTGCCACGGTTGCCATTATGGATGAATACCTCTCTGCCAACGGTTATGAAAACGACTTCAGTGATCACCGCCTGCACCATGAAATCTACTTATCTGATCCGAGAAAGACAGTGGCTTCAAAACAAAAAACCGTGATCAGACATCCTGTGAAAACGAAATAGATTTACAATCATGATAGATAATTAATAGGAGGAGTATTGAAATGTTTAAAAATAAAGTTGCCGTTATCACTGGGGGTGCAAACGGTATTGGAAAAGTTACAGCCGAAGAATTCAGAAAAGCCGGCGCCTCAGTCTGTATCATTGATAAAGAAGCCAACAGCTGCTTCACCGGAGATCTGGCAGATAAAGAAACACTTATCCGTTTTAAGGATAAAGTGATCTCTGAATATGGCCACATAGATTATTTGATTAACAATGCCCTTCCTTTAATGAAAGGAATTGATGAGTGTTCTTACGAAGAATTCAATTACGCTTTACATGTAGGCATCACTGCCCCATTCTACTTATCAAAGCTCTTTCTGCCATATTTTGCACCGGGAGCATCCATCATTAACATTGCATCATCCCGCGACCGGATGAGCCAGCCCAATACGGAAAGCTATACAGCGGCAAAAGGCGGAATATCTGCTTTAACCCATGCCCTGGCTATCAGCCTGGCCGGAAAAGTCCGTGTAAATTCTATCTCACCGGGATGGATTGACACTGATTTTAAGGAATACACAGGTCCCGACGCCCTGCAGCATCCTGTACACAGGGTAGGCAATCCGCTTGATATTGCCAATATGATCCTATATCTCTGCTCAGACAAGGCCGGATTCATTACAGGAGAAAACATCTGCATTGACGGCGGTATGACAAAACAAATGATATATTCCGATGACTTCGGCTGGTCACTTTCGGTCTGATTGTAACAATATTAATTCAAAACAAGGCATTCCCGCTGGTATCAAAGTTATCATCGCATTGATTCCAGCGGGTACTGAGTTAATCTAATATCTGCCTTACTTTATCTGCACTGATATCACAGATGTCTGCAATTTCCTCCGGAGATTTGCCCTGCATATGCAGTTTAAAAACCTGACGGGCACGGCGTTCTCCAATCTCCTCCCCCTCTTTAAGCCCTCTTTTTTCAGCGCTGCTGATCTGGGTATTATAATCTTTTAATGCCTTTTCCCGGGCCTCATATTCCAGCCGCTTTTTATCATCTGCACTCAGTTGGAGCAGTGTATTGTATGCTTCATCGAGATATTCGTTTGTTTTAGCCATATTCTGAAATTCCTCCTTGTTTTTGCTACTGAAGAACCTCATCCATGCAAGAACATCTTCTCCGGTCTTAACCTCAGGAGGCAGTTTTTTCAGCTCCAGTATCTGAAGTTCCATTTTATCGGAATACAGTTTTGATGTCTGATCATCCCGGAAATGAATCCTGCGGTAACATTCCTTGTCATTGGGAAAATGGATGAAGTCTAAAATACTTACATGGATACACTTCTGCAGCTTTTCATAGGACTCACCTTTACGGATCTGGCTGTCAAACATCTTACTAAGGTAGAACAAGGCGCGTTCATCCCAGTATTCAAAGTATTTGACCTGCATTTCCATGTTCATCTGTGTTCCGTCTTTAAGCAGTACCCTTACATCCATGATTCCTAATTTGTCATCAGCTGAGTCTCTCGAAAGCAGTGTGGGCAGAAGGACGGTGTCTTCCACTTCGTCCGGAGACAGGTTCAATAATGCTGAAATAAAGCCCTTCCTGACTTTGGGGTTCTGCATCAGTTCCTTGAAACAAAAGTCTACAGTGGGTAACATAATAAAATTGCTTTGGGTCATAAAATGAAATCTCCTTTCCTGTGCAGAAAACGAATGGCACACATGTAAGGAGTTATTCTGATTTATTATTATCATATCATGATATATGGATATGTAAAAGACAGAAGTACCTTAAAAATGTAGAAGATTCATTGTTTTCTGCGGTTCTAATAAGTTAATTAATTGGGTAAACCGGCGAACTGCCGATTGAAAAATGAAAGGTGACTACCTTTCGAAGTTTCTGATGAGAGTATAGCATGAGGTAAGGAAAAGTACAATTAGGCAATTTGACGAAATTAAATTACTTGAAATTCATTCCTGATTATTGTTCAGATAATTCCGAAAAACCAAAGCATCCGGATAATGTTATAAGTAATATTCATACTATAACATAATAAAGAACGATCTCGAAAAATATCAAGACCGTTCTTCATAATCCATTTTACTCAATACTCCAAAGTCTCACGTCCCCTGTGATTCCTGACAACGACTTTGCCTCCGCCATTTGTCCAAAGCTAGTCGGAACGTTTGCCATTTCCCTCTCCAGAGTAGTGGCGACTTCTATTCTGATATGATTCTCTCCCTCCCGCAATGCTTCTGTCAGATCATATCTATAAACCGGAACGATCTGGATTCCAAGGCTTTTATCATTCACAAACACTTCAACGCCTTCATATGCATCCGTAATTTCCATATACATCCTTTCCATCTTTGCTGCCATGAAAGTATTTTCATAGCGTACAAATCCTGAGAATTCCGGTTCTTCTTCCGCCAGATGATCCGGCAGTATTACTGCTTTTTTATTTTCAAAAGCTGGATAGTCTATGCTCCTGCATGTACTTCGTTCCCATCCAGAAGAAAATGTCTTTTCTACTTTGTTCTCCACAAGAAAGACCGGGGATTTCTTTGTACACATAGCCTTTTCAGCTTTCATATCCTCTGGTGTCTCTGTCCCATCCATGATAAATATCCGGCTTTTGAGTGGCTCTATCTCCAGTTTCAGCACACCCTTGCGGTAATCCGCGGCCTCCAGACAGTTTTCCCACGCATCATACAGATAAACCGCGGCTTCTTTCCTATCTTCTTCGTTTGCCATGTTGTGAATCCGGATCTCCCCTTTATAAGTGTCGGTTCCTTCATTTACAAACAGCCAGACTTCACTCCCATCCTCATGGACATAATGAATATAACGGATTCTGTTATCTGCGGGCACCAGCATGATTTCCCGGATATTTTCCAGAGATGCAGCCAGTGCACCAAGTTCTGCAACATTGCCGCAATCTCGCATTTTTTCAGCTATTTCTCTGTCTGCTTCTTGTTCTGCTATTGACGTATCGCAGATTCCATGCGGCGGTTCATTTACAAAAATAACCGGAATGCCCTTTTCTTTCATTTCTCTTAATGCCCGTGCAAACGCCTTCGTAACATACTGCATATATGGAACAATAACCACCTTATATTCCTGAGTATTTACCCTGAATAGATTCTCCTCGATCCTGCTGCCATATGTATCCATATCCGAAAATACATCCTGCGGTATATAGTCATATTCGATCTGGGCATCGGCAAGCACATGCCCGATTTTGTCTGCTGTCATATGCTCCCCTGTCCAGTCACCCTCGGCATGGTAAATGACTGCTGCCGGCGCGATATGTTTCCCACCGCTGATCAACTCGCACACCCTGTTCATATATGCCATCAGGCTCCCGAAATGCCGGTACTGCGGATTATGTCCGTGGGCATAGAAGTGCGGCGGGCAATCCGGGTCCGGAAACGCTTTCGCGCTGAATGCATGGGGCACATAGTTGTTAATTCCCCTTACAAGGAAATGATCTGCCAGATATTTCTCCAGCCGCACACCTTCTGACCAGCCATAATTCCCGAAAATCTCGCACATGGAATCCCCTTTTTTCAGTGGCTCAATTGCAGCGGCAGAACTGCCCAGTTTTCCAAGCATATAGTGATAGAATTCACCGTTCCTGTGCTGGAAAAGGCCTTCATTATAGCTGATATCCTCACCTTGCGGGAATACCTGTCCCCCGATGTCATCAATGCCTGACATGTCCTGACCCGCAAGCCCTCTGAAGAAATGTCCAAGCGAAGATCCGGTCCTTGTATGATGGTTATCATCCTCGATCAGATGACCGATATATTTCACCCCTCTTTCCCTGCACCAGTTCCCGATCTGCCAGGAAAAATCGTCCCGCACAAGTTCTGTCACTGCGTCCATAAAGGCGTATCTCACTTTTGCCGTCACACAAGCATCACCGTCTTTCTCCCATAACAGGGCCAGCAGAATGCCATAATCATCTCCCAGCTTTACCTTCAGCTTTTCCTCCAGCTCGCGGCTCCAAGGATAATCATTCGGACTTCCGAACGGATCATCCATATTGTACATATGTCCATTTCCCAATTCCGGTTCATCCGAAAAAAATCCGGCAATCGTAGTTCCGAATTCATCTTTGTAATGTGCATAATGAGGTTCATAAACCGCGTCAAGCAGTACTTTACAGGAGGCCCGGTCCATCATATTGATATAAGACCTGTGGTATCCGAAGTTCCGTGATAAATGCAGTGCGTAAATCTTCCACTTTCCGGCCGGAACCTCCCAATCCAGTCCTGCCTCTGTTATAAACGGCTCCAGATTGATTCTGTATCCGGGATTCACAAACCCATTTTCTGCATGATCCTGACGCACCGCAAAGACAGCCAGCCGTCTGTCATCATCAAAATGTCTCTGTTCTTCCTGCATTGTATAATTTTCAATCATCGTTTTCTGGAATTCATCTGGATGACTGATTTCTTCCCTGCTGATATGTACATTCTTTACTCCGGCAAGGTCATATGTCCGGCAGCAAATACTCTGCCTGCAAAGCTCATTCGGCTGGTCTGCCATCGCCCCGTTGGCAAATCCCGTCGGGAAATGACTGTCGTCCAGAATCCATACCTTCATATTACGTTTTTTAGCCTCATCCAGAATCACATCCATATCCTTCCACCATTTTTCACCGCAGAAGTCGGGATGCGGGCGGCTTTCCACACAAACCGCCTTGATATTGCTCTCATCAATGACTTTCATGTACTCACGGAGCACTTCCTCCGTCTCCCCGTGCTGCCAGAAAAACGGGAAAATATAATTTCCTCCCTGGTTCTTTAACAATCTTTTTATTTTACTGTTCATTGCATAGCTCCTCCTTTATTCTACTATTTTAATAGATTCCGAGCTGTATTTTAATCACTTTTCTACATCTCTCTATTGACCAAACTACAGATTTTGCTATAATAAAATGCAGGAGGAAATAATACTTATGAATATCGCTCATCTTGATACATATTTAAGGAAAAAAACAGAAAACGAACTCACAAAAGGGTCCTCTTTTTATAATTTTCTTACAAACCTTTCAAAATTTCCGGCCTTATCTCAAATAGACCCTCTCGAATATATTTCCGATCCGGACCATAAACTGCCGTCTGACTTCCCTCTTTCTGAAAATTTACATTTTTTCGAGGAAATGCTCACGAATTTCCGGTATGTGGATGGTGTAATGGCCGTTAAACAGGACCGTTTTATAGATGTCATGGAACATAAACATGACTGGATAGAGCTTGTCTATATGTATTCCGGCCATGCACTTCTTACCGTACATGAAAAAGAAATCTGGCTCACAAAGGGACAGACCCTTCTGCTTAACAGCAATGTAGCACATTCCTGCAGGGCCTGCGGGGAAGATGATATCCTGATTAATTTTCTGATCCGCAGAAATTATCTGAACCAGAATTTTTTCAACCGTTTTTCCGATGAGAGCTATCTCTCACAACTTTTTATCCAGATGCTTCAGGATAAGAAGGAAAAAGACCACTATATTCTCTTCCATACAGAAGAAAGCCGCCGTCTGCCCATTTTTGTCCGGGAATTTCTCTGCGAATATTTTGATAAAAGTATCCATTCCAAAGATTACATTGACAGCTATACCACCCTGATCCTTTTAGAGCTTGCCGGGGCCTACGGCCATGATCTAAAAAACAGGAAGGAAAAAAGCAGCGGGCAGTATGTCCTTCCCATCCTGCGGTATATCGAAGAAAACTTTACTTCCTGCACATTAAAAACGACAGCAGCGTTTTTTAATATGAACCCGAACTATCTGTCCAACTACATCAAAAAGCATACTGGTAATACATTTAAGTATCTCGTACAAAATCAAAAACTCCTGTACGCGGCAAAACTGCTGAAAAACACAGATCTGCCGATTACAGAAGTCTCTATCCAGACGGGGTATGAAAATGTAAGTTACTTTTATAAATTATTCAGGGAGAAATACCAGTGTTCTCCACAGGAATACCGGACCAGATGCCAGTAGCGACAACGTATACATGTCTCCCGGCCTAATCCGGCACCATGCTAATCTTCCGCCTCTTACTGTGAGTACCTGCAGTAAGAACGCACCGTCCATATCATAAATACAGCTGCCCCTATAGCTTCTGCCGGAATCATGACATAAGGAATCCAGAACGCATGATTTCCGAAGTATACAAAGCCGGTGTCCAGAAGGGCATACAGGAAGCTGTTATTCAGCCCTGTCCCGCCCGAAGGCAGGATACAGCGAATCCATTCGCCAATATTATTTCCCATAAAATTCGCAATAAATACCGGAAGAATACAGAATCCGATCCCTGCAAGATAAGAGGCTGCTGCGGATCTGCACCTGCTGGATAAAAAGAGGGTGAAAAATATCGTCGCAAGCATGGTCAGGTATCCTGCCGCAATCACGGCATTCTGCAGCGTCCCTATCGTCATCGGGAGAAAACTGACCGCCGAGAAGAGGAACTGTATATCCGCCTGCCTTGCTTCCCATCCGAAGGCAGTATTTATCACTATCATGTAAATAGCAATACAGACAATATACATAGCTGTCATAATCAGGACACTTGCTGCCAGCTTCGTTATGGCAAGCCGTCTTCTGCCGTGTCTGGTGCAGCGCAGGATCTGGTCGGACTCTGTCTGGTATTCTCCCGAGAAAATAGGCGCAGTAATTACAACGCTTAATACCGTCATCAGAAAAACAACCATCCCCAAATAATCGATATTATTACTATCCACGCCGGGATAATAGGAAAACGGCATCTCAACCTTATCATACATCGCCGCGGCCTTTTCCCGCGCCTCCGGATGTTTTTTCTGTTCCATATTCATCAGGTCAGTCAGATGTTGTCTGCACTGCTCATAGAATCCCATTGCATCTTCTTCTGTCAGATCCATAACATCGGCGCCCATACCGGTAACCGGGTCCGCATACACTTCTGTCATTCTTCGCATAAAAATGGAGATCGGTGCAATCTTTTCCGTATACTCGCTTACCGGCATATTTTCATCATAGACTCCGTTTTCATACTTACTGCTGCAGTCCTGATATTGTTTCAGCGCCTGTGCAATGCGCTCCGGCGTTATGGTCCCTGAATATGCCTTCTGGGACTGTTTCTCCAGACGGATAGCATCTAATCCTTTAGCGGTTATTTCTTTCCCGTTGGAATCTTCATATGTGTACCGTGCAAAACTAATCGGTGCATAGGAAAGCAGCCCTGTTAATCCAATAACTGCCACTAACACAAACTGCACATATCTTGTTTTCAGTACCCGTTTCAATTCCAGCCATAAAAGCCTCATCTAACCCCCTCCTTCCCCGCTTCTTCCTGAGGGAAGAGCCATAAATAAAGATCTTCAAGCCGCGGCTGCTCCTCTATTGAGTCCGGAAATATTTTTTCTTCGGAAAGATACCGGACAAATACAACACTGCCGCTGATATTGCGCAGATTCACGACTTTTGCCTTCTGCTCTGCTTTGTGTACATCACACTGCGGCATCTCTGTGCTCCAGACCTTACCTTCCATAATTCCGACCAGTTCTTCCGTTGTCCCCTCTGAAACAATACCCCCGTCCTTCATAATGGCATTTCGAAAAGCAATATATTCCACATCCGGCACGATGTGGGTGGAGATCAGGACAATTCTGTTCTGGGCAAATTCTGACAACAGGTTCCGGAAACGGACTCTTTCTCCCGGGTCCAGCCCACTTGTAGGCTCATCCAGAATCAATACCTCCGGTTCGTTCAGAAGTGCCTGTGCAATACCTACTCTTCGCTTCATCCCTCCTGACAGCTTAACAATTTTCTTACGCCTTACATCTTCCAGTGTCAGACGTGTCAGAAGTTCTTCAATTTTATCTCTCGTATTCTTCTTAGTAAGCCCTTTTAGCGCGGCAACATATTCCAGATAATCCTGTACCGTAAATTCAGGGTAAAAACCAAATTCCTGCGGCAGATACCCGAAAATATCCCTGTAAGCCCCTCCCAGACTCTCGATGTTTACACCGTCAAACTTCACGCAGCCGGATGTCGGCCTCATGATTCCTGCAATCATCCTCATCAGCGTAGTCTTTCCGGCCCCGTTTGCACCAAGCAGCCCCCAAATCCCGGGAGTGATGGTTAAGTTAACGTCATCTGCCGCCGTTTTATCTTTGTATTTCTTCGTAAGATGTTCTATTTTTAATTCCATTTTGGCCTCCTCATGGGGGTTTAACCCATATATTTTCTGTCCATTTTAACCAAATTCCGGGATTTCCTCATAACATTCCTTTTCCCACATTTTTATGACCTGTACAATACTAAGCATCAGGCAGAGAATACACAAAATCCACCCGGCTGTTTTTGGCAGATCCATTGGATTATATCCGCTTACCCTGTCCAGTAATAATACAATCGTGATACTGGTTCCTCCTGCAAGATTGCAGCCTTTCATAAGTGACTGTATCTTCAGCCGCCTGAACAGATACAGGAATAAAGCGGATGCCGCCATCAACGGCAGAATAAAAGAAAAAACTACTTCGCTGAAGGAATACAAAAACTTTATGGTCATCAGGCACATAACAGCTGCAGCCATAACAAAAATCCCGCCTGATATGATTATGAGGCGTGCTGTCGTAAGCCTTCCCGCGGAAAATAGCGTCGTATTCTCGATTTCGAACATTCTGTACCGGATACTTCTCTCAATCATTGGTACTGCTGTCCAGACCATCAGTATTCCGCTTGCGCACAGTACATAAGGTATATGCCTCGCGGGTCCCGAAGCCAGAAATATAAAGCCGATCATCCGTATTAAGATAATCAGAATCACAAACTGTATAAACCATACCTTCCAGCCTATAAACCTGACCTGACGCAGGAGAAGTCCCCAGAATCCAATCCGCTCTCTTTTTCCGCGCCTTTCATACAAGGCATTCGCATGCAGTATGGTATCTTCCAGATGTTCCTGATGTATTTCGGGAGTACGCCTCCTGATCTCTGCATTAATTTCTCCAGCCAGCTTTTTTTTGCTAAGTTTCAAACTATTCACCCCTCTTCCCTTCTGCTAATTTTCTTTTGCGTTGTTTTTTAGAGGCGGCTGCCTCTTTTTCCATAATCCGTTCTCTCAGTTGTCTGACTGCAGACCGCAGCTTTGACTGTACTGTCCGAA
Organism: Faecalicatena orotica; assembly: GCF_003149245.1. Taxonomy (GTDB): domain Bacteria; phylum Bacillota; class Clostridia; order Lachnospirales; family Lachnospiraceae; genus Faecalicatena_A; species Faecalicatena_A orotica. Next base: position 80,081 of record NZ_QGDL01000008.1, read on the forward strand.
GCGGCAGGCCCATCACATCCGCAATCTCTCTAAGCTTCAGTTCCTGCCCGAACCTGAGCAGTATGATTTCTTTTGCCTCCCCCGGCAGGTTTTCTGCAAGGCTTAAGAAATCCATTGTTTCCTCCACATCATCCATGACACCGGCCGGTTCCATAAATGTCTCCAGAATTTCTGTGTCCATTGGCTCCTCATATTTCCTGCGGTTCATGTCAATACATGTATTTGCTGCAATCTGGTATAAAAAAGCACGGAATTTCCCCTTATGGGTATACCTGTCCAGATACCTCACTGCTTTAAGAAATGTCTCCTGAACCGCATCCTCTGCATTGGCATAGCTTTTTGTATGCCAGATACAATACCTGAATATTTCCGGGTAATACATCCTTACCAATTCATCCACATATTCTTTATTTCCCTGTTTTATCTGCCTGAAAATTTCATCTTCCCGAGTCAATTGAACCTCCTTAGGGCGTCCCCTATATATCATAACGATTCAGGTTTTAGAAATGATTTAGGTTTTCTTAATTTTTTACGCGGATTATAGGATTTTTCTATAAGATCCTTTGAACATGTAAGTTTTCAATTAGACTCTCATAAAAATGAACGATATACTGGATATATGTGGAAATTACTGTGGGTGTACTTGCTAATTCATGTACAATATATGCTGCTGCCTGGGGAGCAGGGGCATTGTGCGTGAATTATCAAACACATCCGAGGAGGAAGAGAGATGAATTTTTCAGATTCAAAAAAGAAACTGGCAATTGCAGGTGTGGTATGCGGACTTGTTGCGGCTTGTCTGGCGTATTTTGGCAATCCTGCAAACATGGCGTTCTGTATCGCCTGCTTTATTCGTGATACGGCGGGAGCGCTTGGCATGCATCAGGCTGAGGTTGTCCAGTATGCAAGACCGGAAATAATCGGGCTTGTATTAGGTGCATTTATTATTTCGGTGGCTACGAAGGAATATCGTTCCACAGCGGGCTCATCACCGATGATCCGTTTTATTCTGGGTATGGTTATCATGATCGGTTCCCTTGTATTTTTAGGGTGCCCGCTGCGTATGATTATCAGGATGTCCGCAGGCGATCTGAACGCATGGGTAGCACTGATTGGCTTTATTCTGGGTATCGCTACAGGAGTCTTTGCCCTGAAAAAAGGGTTCAGCCTTGGCAGAGCCCATCTTACAAACAAAATGAGCGGCGGGGTGCTTCCGGCACTGATGCTGGGAATCCTGATCCTTGCCACAGCAACCACTCTGCTGAAAGCAAGCGAGACTGGCCCGGGAAGCCTTCACGCCCCAATCATCATGTCCCTGGTCGGCGGACTGATTTTCGGAGCAATGGCACAGAAATCAAGAATGTGCTTCGCCGGCGGAATCCGTGACGTGATTCTGATGAGAAACTTTGACCTGCTGACTGTAATCGGCGGACTGTTTGTCGTCATGCTGATCTTCAACATTGCAACAGGAAGATTTGTATTTGGATTCAATACGCCCGGAATCATTGCACATTCCGAACATTTATGGAACATACTTGGAATGTATGCGGTAGGCTTTGCCGCAGTCCTGGCAGGAGGGTGCCCGCTAAGACAGCTGATACTGGCAGGACAGGGATCATCCGACTCCGCGGTAACTGTAATCGGAATGTTCGTCGGAGCAGCACTCTGCCACAACTTTGGGCTGGCAGCCAGCGGAACATCCATGAACGCAGAAACACAGGAAATCGTCGCAGGTGCTGTACCGTTCAATGGAAAAGTGGCACTGATCATATGCATTGCTGCATGTTTTATCATCGCCTTTACAAATAAGCGCGAGAAAGCATAATCTTATTTTATGAAAGAAGGTATTTGTTATGAAGGAAGTAGATGCAAGAGGTCTTTCCTGCCCGGAGCCCCTGATGCTGACGGCGGAAGCTATAAAAGGCACTAAAGAACCTGTTAAAATTCTTGTTACAGAACCGCATCAGAAGATGAATGTTGAAAAATTTGCAAAAGAACATGGACGGAAGACAACATCTTCTGAAATTGAGGATGGATATGCTGTTGTAATTGAATAAGGAAATATAAAAGGTGCGAAAAACCGCACCTTTTATATTTCCTGTTTTCTTATTTTATATCCAGTTCCGGAGGTTCATCCAAATGCTCTGAAACATATTTCCCATCTTTCTTTCTCTGCCGTACACATTCTGTCAGGAGATACTCAATTTGTCCGTTCACAGAGCGGAAATCGTCTTCGGCCCATGCGGCAATGGCATTGTACAATTTTTCGGAAAGCCTCAGGGGAACCTGTTTTTTTCTTGACTCTGTCATACTTAGTATAGGCTTCCTGTATTAACGATAGGCTGTGTGTCGTGACTTCCACACAACACTACAAGCAGATTGGAAACCATAGCCGCTTTTCTTTCCTCATCCAGTTCCACAATCTCTTTCTCATTCAGACGGTCAAGGGCCATCTCTACCATGCCCACTGCCCCGTCTACGATCATCTTCCTTGCGTCAATGATAGCTGAAGCCTGCTGCCTCTGGAGCATAACGGCTGCAATCTCCTGCGCATAAGCCAAATAGGTAATGCGTGCCTCAATGATCTCTAATCCTGCTTCCGTTACCTTCTGCTGGATCTCATCCCGGATCCTTGATGCAACTACTTCACTGGAGCCACGCAGACTGCCCTCGTCCGCAACCCCGTCACCTGTAGTATCTATGTTAGGTGCCACGTCGTATGGGTAGATCCTTACGATATTCCGAAGCGCACTGTCACACTGCAGTGAGAGATATTCCTTATAATTATCCACGTTGAATACAGCCTTGGCCGTATCCGTCACCCGCCACATGACTGCAATGCCGATTTCAATCGGGTTGCCGAGGCAGTCATTAATCTTCTGCCGATTATTATTCAGTGTCATAATTTTAAGAGAAATCTTCTTACTGGGTGCCTCCGCCGCCGGAATATCATTCTTCATAGTAAGGGACAAGGTTTTACGTGCTCCTCCGTCCACATCCCCGCTCTGGTTCAGCTTCGTCTTTGCTGCCGGGTTAACACTTGTGCAGAAAGGATTTACAAAATAGAAGCCGTCTTCCTTTAACGTACCCACATACTTACCAAAAAGTGTCAATACCAGTGCCTCCTGGGGTTTAAGGACCCGCAGTCCGCAAAACGGAACCCATCCGATAACAAGCCAGACTATACTGACAATCAGCAGTACTGGCGAGCCCTTATCGTCCATGATAAATCCCCCAGCAATACATCCTGCCACAGCTGCCATGTAGAGCAGTGTCGTGACAACCAATACAAGCATACCATTCTTTTTAGTACCCAGAATCTTTTCAGTCATAATAGTGCCTTCCTTTCAAATCAAGACCAATATCCCTCTTTGTTTATATTCAAATGATATCATTTTGATATCATTTTGTCAACACTCTGGAAAGCCATTTATAATTCGTTACTGTTCACACCCTGCGGGCGTGCACAGTAACGGCATCTGCTTATTTCAAGTCGCCTTCGGCGAGAAGCAGATGCCCTGAGACCATCACTTTATTGGCCCGATGCCGTGCAGCAGGGTGCACGGCACGGTGTGAACAGTAACTATAATTCTTCTTTACAAAGTCAAGATGAAAAAATAATTTGCCTGTATATACGTTGAATGATACAATGAATAAGTAAATCTATATATTCTATTTGCAGGAGGACAATATGATAAAAACAATTATCTTTGATATCGGCAATGTATTGGTTGATTATAATTGGAGGGCTGCCCTGGACACCTTTCCATATTCACAAGAAACAAAAGAGGCCATAAGCACGGCCATGTTCCTGAGTCCTGAATGGAACGAATTCGACCGCGGAACATATTCCACGGAAGAAATGTTAGCCCTTTTTATCAAAAATGCTCCTGAATATCAGTCAGAAATCGAAAGCGTATTCGCTTCTATTGGGAGATGTATTCATCAGTTTGAATACGCCATCCCGTGGATATGTGCACTGAAGAAGGAAGGGCTGAACGTCTATGTCCTCTCTAATTATGCAGAACATATGTACAACCAGACACAGGACGAGTTAAATTTTTTAAAGTATACTGACGGCGGCATTCTGTCCTTCAGGGAGAAGATGGTAAAGCCGGAACCCGCTATTTACAGGACTTTAATGGAACGCTACGGAATTGAGCCGGACGAAGCAGTATTTATAGACGATTATTTTGAAAATGTTGAGGATGCAAAAAAACTCGGCCTCCACGGTATACTTTTTACCTCCTATGAAGATACGGTTGAAAAACTGGCCGAGCTTGGTGTTGTTACCAGATAAACATTTGAGTTTTAAGACAAATCGGGGCAGGGAATTATAATCCGCATCCTACGATGCCTGTACCTCCTGTCCCGTCAGAGCCATCACCGCATCGTATATAATTCCGAATGCTTTATCGCATTCCTCTTCTGTCACAATCAGTGGGGGGACCATACGGATGATACTGGAGCCGATTGCCGTAATCAGCAGCTTCCGTTCAAAACACTCGTGTTTCACATCTTCCCCTCTCACGCCGTCCTCGAACTCTACTCCTACAAATAGCCCCTGATGGCGGACTTCCCGGACATGCGGGAGTGTTTCCAGAAGGCCGGAGAAATAATCCCCCATTTTCTTGGCATTCTCGGCACAGTGGCGGTCAAGCAGTTCGTTTATCTCTGCGAGTGCCGCGGCACAACAGACCGGATGTCCCCCGAAGGTACTTCCGTGGGAGCCTTTTGTAAAAGCCTTGGCTACTTTTGCCTTTGCACAGATGGCTCCGACCGGCATCCCGCCGCCCAGTGCTTTTGCCATTGAAACAATATCAGGCTTGATTCCATAATTCATGTAACTCATAACGCTTCCCGTTCTGCACCATCCAGTCTGCACCTCATCCAGCAGCAGGAGCAGCCCCTTCTCATCACACAGCTTCTTAAGGCCATGCATAAACTCCTGTGTGGCGGGATGAACGCCGCCTTCCCCCTGGACCGGCTCTATCATGACAGCAATCGTATGGTCGTTTACGGCCTCCCGGAATGATGCCAGATTATTATATTCTGCATAGGAAAAGCCGGGAGTCATTTCGCCAAAACCGATCTGGCAGGCATTATCCGGCTGCCCTGTGGCACTCATTGCCCCGAATGTCCTCCCGTGAAAGGAATTTCTGGCAGTCACGATATTATATTTGTGCGGCCCGTATTTTTCAACTCCGAACTTCCTTGCCATCTTGATCATCGCCTCATTTGCCTCGGCGCCTGAATTCTCAAAGAATACTTTGTCCATGCCGATTGTCGTACAGATTTTCTCCGCGAGCAATGCCTGCGGGATGGAATATGGATAGTTGAATGTCTGCATCAGGTCTTTGCATTGGTCCCTGACAGCGTCAACCACCCTTTTATTACAGTTTCCTGTACTGTTTACCGCGATTCCCGCATAAAAATCCAGATAAGCAGTCCCGTCTGTTCCGTACATATACATATCCTTCGCAGTCTCTGCCACAAAATCAAATCTGTCATATGTTTCAATCATATATTTCTTCACTTTATTCTTGATATCCTGCTCCGTCAGCCCCGTATCCTTTAATCTCATTTTGTTTCTCCTCCCTTTCAATCTACATATTTTTAAACGGCTTCTTCTTAAATCAACTGTTTGATTTTTAAATAAGACTCAATGATCTGTACGCAATTATCGATACCCGCCTTTTCGCTGTTCAGAGTCATATCATAATTAACCGGATTGTTCCAGTCATTTCCCCTTGTATAATATTTATAATAATCCGCACGGTACTTGTCGGTATGCTCAATCGTCGCATTTGCAGTTTCCTCTGTTACCTTCATATGTTCCACCGTCCGCTTAATGCAAAAATCCCGTGGTGCTTCTATATAGATGCTCACTACATTCTCCCTGCCTCTGAGAACCCAGTCTGCACATTTTCCTACGATAACACACGATTCTGTATCCGCAAGGTCCCTGATGATCTTCTTCTGATATTCAAACAGCGTATCATCCGATACAAATTCATCATTCCTCGTAATATACTGCCTGGATCTCGGGAGCCCCCTCAGGAAGCCTGAGAAACCGCCGGTTGACCGTATCCTCTCATTCACCTCGGTAAATACATTTTCGTCCAGTCCGCTCATCTGGGACGCAAGTGTCAGGATTCTGTTCTCGTAACAATGAATCCCGAGATCTGCCGCGAGTCTGGAGGCGATCTCCTTCCCGCCGCTGCCGAATCCTCTGGCAAATGTCACTACAAATTGTTCCATCTCACCCTCTCCTTCTCCTTACCCTGCCATAAACCGGCTTAAAAACTCTCTTGTCCTTGGATTCTTTGGATTCGTGAACAGCCGGGCAGGTGTGTCATCTTCAGCGATATATCCCTTATCCATAAAGATGGTCCGTGTGGATACATCTCTGGCAAATCCCATTTCATGTGTCACAATGATCATCGTCAGTCCCGTCAGCGCCAGTTCTTTCATGACATTTAATACATCCCCTACCATCTCGGGATCCAGTGCACTGGTCGGTTCATCAAAAAGCAGGACCTCCGGATTCATGCATAATGCCCTGGCGATGGCTACCCTCTGTTTCTGGCCGCCGGAAAGCTGTGATGGGTAAGCATTGATAAACGGTGCCATCCCCACCTGTTTCAAATGTTCGATTGCCCGTGCAAACGCCTCCTGTCTGGACAGGTGCAGGACCTTTCTCGTCCCTGCCATACAATTCTGAAGAACGCTCATGTTATTAAACAAATTGAAGGATTGGAATACCATCCCGACTTTGGAGCGGTATTCGTTCACTTCCTTCTGGACATCCCGCACTTCCCTGCCGTGGTAAAGGACCTTCCCTGATGTCTGGTGCTCCAGCCGGTTGATACACCGCAGGAGCGTAGATTTCCCGGACCCGGAAGACCCTACAATACAAATCACTTCCCCCCTCTCCACCGAAAAATCAATCTTTCTCAAAACTTCATGGTTTCCGAAGGACTTGCTCAGTTCTTCGATACTGATTATATATTCCCTGCTCATAGCTGCCTCCTCTTCTATTTTTCAGATACTCCCCGCTATTGATTTTCCATGTATTCCACTGCCAGTACATAATCCTTCTTTCCTGCCGTTGCTTTCTCAAGCAGGATAAACAGCCGGTTAAAGATGAAGCAGAGCACCAGATAGATAAGGGCAATCACCAGATATGACTCAAAATATTTGTAATACGTTCCTCCCGCGGTTTTCGCCATCATAAAGAGCTCTGATACGCCGATTACATTCAGCACAGATGTCATCTTTAAATTAGTTAAAAACATATTAGCCATTTCTGGAATTATGTTTTTAAATGCCTGTGGGAGGATTACCTGAAACATTGCCTTCATAGGCGACATTCCCAGAGCCAGAGCCCCCTCCCGCTGTCCGCCCTCGACAGACTTAATCCCCGCCCGGACAGTTTCAGACATATAGGCCCCCGTATTCAAAACCGTAACTAAAATACCTGCGGTAACAGATGCGATTTTCACATCTGCCTGCAAAAGCCCGTAATACAGGATCATCCCCTGTACAATCATCGGCGTTCCGCGGAACAACTCTACATAAATCCATGAGATTCCCTTCAGAATCCAAATAAATACTTTTTTAAAGATGTGATCTTCCTTATTCAGTTTTATGTCTTCAATGATTCCTATCAGATATCCCAGCAGGAAACCTGCAATCGTCCCTGTCACTGCCACATACAGGGTATTGAGCGTCCCCTCTATAAACAAGCCGGAATACTTCTGCGCCAGAAAAATCATCCATTCCAAGGAACTCCCGGGATTCGCCGAAAGCAAGATTCCTGAACCCATATTTTATCCCTCCTTTATGCGGGGGCAGAAGCATCCTGCCCCAAATACTTAATTAGCCGCAGGCTGTAGTTTGATTGCTTCGCCCATCATCTCATCCATTTTTGCTTTATCATTCCATGAAATCTGATCCATTACCCCCTGAATGCTGTCTTTCAGTTCCGTATCCCCTTTGCGTACTGCAATACATACGTTGGTTGAACCCGTAGGGTCTTCAATCGTGTCTCTCTCATCCAGATCAAGCAGTACCAGGTCATCGTTTGTCAGTGCAGCCGACTGGGAAGTCGGCAGATCAATCACACAGGCATCCGCTGCACCGTTTGAAACAGCCATAAAGCATTCCGCCGTCGTTGCATAATTTGCTCCAAGCTGTACATCAGGTATCTGGTCCAGCAGATCTACCCATGCCGTACCAAGCTGTGTTGTCACGGTAATATCCTTTCCTTTGAAATCCGACAGCTTCTTGATATCCTCCAGCCCGCTGCCCTTTTTGACTGTAATGCAAATATCTCTGTAATAATAGGGTTCCGTAAAATCGTAGGCCTGCTCCCTCTCGTTCGTCTTTCCCATACCGGCTATGATGCAGTCATACTCCTTCGAGTCCAGCCCCATACCAATAGAATCCCATTCAACCTTATGTACTTCCAGATCCCATCCAAGTCCATCGGCAATCTTCTTAGCCATCATGACATCATAGCCGTATGCGTAATAATTTGTGCCATATATCGGAACCGCTTTATCATCATTAGCGACCTCGTCTGTTTCCTGGGTCCAGTTAAAAGGAGCATACGCACATTCCATACCCACTCTCAATACCTTTTTTGATGCTCCTTCTGACGATTGTTCTGCTGTAGTTTTTGAAGAATCCTTCACCCCGGCAGAAGTCCCTGCTGCTTTCGAACTGCCGCATCCTGCCGCCAGTACGGCCGCCATTGCTGCCGCGATCATTGTGCTGATTATCTTTCTCTTCATCATAATTCTCCTCTCTTTCCCTGAAAAACAGGCATACACAAAGGGCGCTTACCTCAAAAGAAGTAAACGCCCTTGTTCACGTGTTATATGAATTCTCTGCCCGCCGTTATCCAGCCCACAATTTTTGTATGACCCGGCCGGTTTGAATTTAGTGCAAGTATAGTCTGCATTTTTTGTATTGTCAATTAGTTTCATGAAAAATCTGGAATTTTATTACATTTGACGTATTTTTCCGCATTTTCCGGATTATTTTCTACAACTGTGTTTACTCAAAGCCATTTTTCTCTTTTACCTCGCTTAACGCTGTCAATAGTGCTACTGAATAATGAATTGCAAATACGCCTTGCCCTGCTCCAGTTTTTTCAATGCATGATAGTTGTCAAGCATACTCTAAACACAAGAAATACATTGAGCAATAGATTTTCTAATGTTATGATAATAATATTAGAAAAAGACTATATACATGATGGTACACAATCAAATGAAAGAACAGGAGTATACATGATGGATTTAAAGAGAAATATCATCGATAACATAAAAGAATGTGAGATAAAAATCGGCTATCGCGAAGAGGATATGAATCTGTATTACCCGCTGGAATCTCTCCTCGAGCTGCTCCCTGCTGCCCCGGGAAACCTTCCGGATGCGATTGTAGAATTTTGCAAATCCACTGGGCCCGAGCTGGGTGCACTGACTATAAAAGAAACCGGAGAAAAAGGCCGCTATTGTATCCATGTCCCTTCCTCGGGCGTAAAATATATTCATGAAAACACAGCAGGCAGCCCGTTTTTAAAGGCTTTTCTGGATGAAATATTTAAGCCGGGGAACTCCGTGGATGATATCGTGAATGTATTTAAGGCATTCTCCGATGATGTAGCTGTCGAAAAAGTAGATGAACACGAATGGGGTGTATTCTTCCTCGATCCTGAGATTGACCCTTACGTTTATTATTTGGAACAGGAAGAATTCGGATTGCAGTATCACCGCTTTACAAGACATGCATATGAGGCTTTGAAAAGGCAGTAACTTTTTGTTTTGTAAACATAGTTAAGACAGCGAGGTGGGGTTATGTTACAAAAAAACAGAAAATCTGTTATGATTTTAGAGGATGACGATGATTTATCAGAGGGTATTGTACTATCACTTCAAAGCGAAGAGTTAGAATTTATAGTCTGCCGAGACATAGCAGAAGCAAGAGAATCTCTGAAAAACAACGTTTTTGATTTGCTGATTCTCGATATCTGTCTTCCGGACGGCAGCGGTCTGGATTTCTGCCGTGAAATACGAAAATATGTGAAGTTCCCGATTGCTTTGTTAACGGCAAAAGATATGGAACTGGATATTGTGAAGGGGCTGGAGAGCGGGGCAGATGATTATATTACAAAACCCTTCAGTTTAATGGTCCTGCGTGCAAGGATACGGGCACTTCTCAGAAGAAATGGGGCAGAATGCCCAAAGGAATACAGGGATCCAACCTTTTTATTCCGATTTGAGTCGATGGAATTTTATAAAAATGGTTCCTCTTTTGAACTGAGTAAGACAGAGCAGAGAATCTTATATCTCCTGGTTTCAAATCCAAAGCAGATCTTATCCAGAGAGCGGCTTCTGGAATGGGTATGGCCGGAGGGAACAGAGTATGTGGAAGACAATGCACTGTCAGTAGGCATACGCAGGTTAAGGGACAAGCTTGAAGAGGACCCGTCCAACCCTGTTTTTATCAAAACAATTTATGGAAAAGGATATATGTGGGAGAGTGTATAGATGAGACTTTATATCATTATAGTTGTACTCCTTTTAGCTTGCTGCTTCCTTATTTCTGCACTTATCATACGTTCTTACAGGCGGAATATGGTGAATCAGTATGATGTGCTTCTACAGAAACTGGACCAGGCAATCGCCGGTCAAAATCTGGAAACCAGTTATGATGAATCACTGGACAGCGCGATTACAGTACGGTTAAATCGAATAATAGAAATCTCCTGTATCCAGAAAGGACAGGCAGAGGAAGAAAGAGATATCATAAAATCCCTAATTTCTGATATCAGCCATCAGATCAGGACCCCTCTGTCAAATATAACACTCTATACCGGTTTACTGAAGGAACATGTATCAGACGAGAAGTCTCTGATGCTATCTACTAAAATAGAAAAAAATGCTGAAAAACTAGAATTCTTTATGAAAGAATTGATCCGGACATCTTATACCGAACAGGAGCTAATTTCCGTTTGCCCGCAAATCACTGATGTGGATACCATGATAAAGAAAGCCTGTCAGCTGGCAGAGCTTCCTGCATTGAAAAAGAAAATCCACCTCATTTGCAGTTATCATGGATATACATGTTTTGCGGATCGTAAATGGACAGAAGAGGCTCTGGGCAATGTAATTGAAAATGCAGTGAAATACTCTCCTGCCGGTTCAAATGTATGGATAGATTCTGCTGCTTATGATTCCTTTATTTGTATTCAGGTCAGGGATCAGGGGATCGGTATTCCGGAAGAGGAACAGGGAAAGATCTTCCAGCGCTTTTATCGCGGAACCAATGTATCTGGTGAGCAGGGCTTTGGCATAGGCCTTTACCTTGCAAGAGAAGTGATTTCAAGGCAGAATGGATATATAAAACTAGAATCAGCTTTGCATGAGGGTACTGTTTTCCATATTTTTTTGTTGCGTCCAGTCACATAATATTTTTAATCCGGCTTCTTTTTCTATTATTTAAAAAGTGTCATTTTTGTCACTTTTTAGAAAGAATTGAGAAAGAAGCTTTTGTTATGATAGTTTTACAGAAAGTATTGTAACGTAACGAGGAGGACACATATATGGAAATCTTATCAGTCAGAAATCTAAAAAAATATTATGGCACGGGCGAAAATACCGTAAAAGCTCTGGACGGCATTGACTTAACTATTCAAAAGGGGGAATTTCTCGCCATTGTCGGCACCTCCGGAAGCGGAAAGTCAACACTGCTTCACATGCTGGGCGGACTGGATATTCCAACATCCGGGGAAATCATGATAGATGGGGTAGATATTTCAAAATTGAGCAAAGATGAGCTGACCATATTCCGCAGAAGGAAAATCGGATTTGTTTTTCAAAACTATAATCTCCTGCCACTAATGAATGTCTATGAAAATATCGTCCTTCCCATAAAACTGGACGGAATAAGACCTGATCAGGAGTATATCGCAAACATATTGAGGCTGCTTGGTCTGGAGAAGAAAAAATACGCAATGCCAGGCCAATTATCCGGCGGCCAACAGCAGCGTACTGCACTGGCAAGAGCTCTGGCAGCAAAGCCTGCCATGATTCTTGCCGACGAGCCGACAGGAAATCTCGACAGCCGAACTAGTCAGGATGTATTAGGTCTGATGAAAATATCAAGCACTAATTTCGCCCAGACAGTTGTCATGATTACACATAATGATGAAATTGCTCAAATGGCGGATCGGATTATCCGCCTCGAGGACGGAAAAATTTTAACGGGTGGTGCTGTTTATGTTAAAAGTAAAAAATAGAGAAGTCATATCAGAACTTGCAAAATTAACTTACAAAGCAAATAAAAAAAGAAATCTGCTGACTGTCACAGCTATCTTCCTGACTACTTTCCTAATCAGTACCGTACTGTCTCTGGGGCTGAGCTACTGGAACACAATTTCTCTGCGCCAGACAAGAATGACCGGCATGGATTACGATATCGAGTTGTCAGAACCCACAGAGGAACAGGTTTCCGTTATCCGCCGGATGGATACTGTAACTTATGCCGGGCTTTATGTAAAGTGTGCCGTTGTTTCTCAGTATCAGGACCGGCTGTTAGATAAACTACGGCTGTTCTGGATGGACGATATCTGCTGGGAGAAGCAGACCATACCTGCACTGGAAACCTATACTGGAACTTATCCTCAAAAGGAAAATGAAATTATGCTGTCTTTAAGTGCTTTAAAAGATATGGGGATTTCCTCACCCAGGACAGGTATTGCCATCCCCTTAATGTACCAGACATTATCAGAAATTTCAGACAATACAGTTACACAAAAGAATTTTATTCTCAGCGGATGGTTCACCGATTATACGGGTTCTTCAAAGGGGTTTGTATCTAAAGAATTTTATCAGGAGACCGGGGTTAAACAGACGGATTTAACACAGGGTATGCTAAAAATATCACTCAGGAATTCGCTTTATTCGAAAGAAGATATCATACAGATGCAGAATAAGATCGGATTGTCCAGAACCCAATTTATAGATGCGGACTATGATACGATTTCTAACTTCTGTAAAGTAACTGCCGCTCTGCTCGGTCTGCTGCTTCTTATTTTTTTCAGCGGCTGTCTGTTCATTTATAATACCTTGTATATATCCATTTCGAAAGATATTCATTATTATGGACAGTTAAAAACTCTGGGAACAACCTCTGCTCAAATAAAGGCACTGATCTACCGGCATGTTATCTGGAATTCCCTGAAAGGAATCCCTCTGGGACTGGCTTTTTCTGCTGTCATCGCAAAACTGATTATCCCACAGGCCCTGCATGTTGTTAATCCGACTATTAGCGAAAAAGACGTAGTCATGATTTCGCCCGGGGTATTCATAATCGCAGCTGTATTTTCGCTTCTCACGACCTTTGTGAGCAGTAATAAACCGGCCAATATGGCGAAGGACTGCTCCCCGGTCGAAGCAATGAGATATGCAGGTGTTTCTGGAAAAGAAAAGATACATAGACGCGGCGGCAATATTACATCTATGATCAAACAAAACCTGCTCCGTGATAAGAAGCAGTTTGTGGTCATCCTGCTTTCTCTCAGCCTTGCTGTATCCTTATTTCTGGTTGTAAATGTTGTAATTCGCATAAATAACGCAAAATGGATTTTAAACAGCAGCTATGACTATGATCTGCGCGTCCTGAATCAGACGATGTTAGATGAGGATGAATATCAGGCCATCACCGATGACCTGATTGAAACAATACGGAGTCTGGACCGTGTAAAAGATGTACGGGTCGTAAAATCTGCGGCAGCCTCTGTTCCCTATCAGGAAGATATGTATGGTGAATACTACAAAAAACTATATGAGTCAAGATATTCACCCGGAAATTATGAGGATGATATGAAATCATACAAACAAAACCCGGATGACGATTTATTTACCTGCCGCTTAGTCGGGATTGATGAGCAACAATTCGATAAGCTAACCCGCGAATTCGGAATCAAACTTGACAAGGACGATTTTAAAAACGGAAAGATTGCTCTCATATCAATGAATTTAGTAGACATAGACAATCATATAGTCCACAAAAAACTGAACTTTACTCCGCGCGGAAATTCTGAAACGAACAAGGAAGAAAATATTGAAATAGGTGCTGTTATAAAAGACTGCCCGGCTTATTATGCGGGCGGTTATAATCCTGAGTTAATCGTAAGCAATTCCTATCTGGAGAAAATCATGGATAATGTAATAACAGAACTCCTACAGATCGATTATGACGAATCATACTCAATAAAGACAGAAAATACAATCTTAAAGCTTATAAAAGAAAATCATGCATTATCATATGATTCCAAACTCGAGAGATATTCCGAAATGAAAGTTTCTGAAAATCAGGTGAAAATACTGGGAAACAGTATTGGTATCATTGTTATGATACTTGCCATATTAAATTATATAAATATGATGGCCGCAAGTATCCAGAACCGCTCTAAAGAATTAGCAATTTTAGAAAGCATTGGAATGACAACAAAACAGATTCAAAAAATGATAATCGGGGAAGGTGCTGGCTATGCCGGCATATCACTGATTCTGGCCATGTTCACAGGAATCCCGTCAAGCTATGCTGTATTTTATAACCTTAATATTTACGGGATACCATTTTCCATTCCCCTGTTCAGCAATCTGGTTTTAGTTATAGCCATCATAATTATATGCATCACAGCTCCTGTATTAATACTAAAAAGATTGTATAATGGGACAGTCATTGAACGATTGCGGGAATAAACTGCTGCCTTAAAAAATAAAACAGTTCATAAATGTATGATTCAGCACCCGGGGGTTCGCCTGAGTGCTGAATGTGTATCTTACATATGATATTGTGGTCAAAGACTTCTCCCCGCCTGCCCCGCTTTTTTAACTTACCTTATTCTCTTTACCCGTGTTTTGAAATAACCGCATCAATTAAACCATATGCCTTCGCTTCTTCTGCCGTCATAAAATTATCCCTGTCGGTGTCACGCTCTATCTCTTCGATTGTCCTGCCAGTATTTTTTGCAAGCAGTCGATTTAATCTCTGCTTATTTTTTTGTATATGGTCCGACATGATCTTAATGTTGCTGGCCGGTCCTTGAATCCCCCCGGATACGGCTGGCTGATGGATCATAATTTCAGCATTTGGCAAAGCGAATCGTTTACCCTGAGTCCCTGCTGCCAGCAAGAAGGCACCAAAGCTTGCTGCAAGTCCGATACAGATAGTAGATACATCACACTTTATATAATTCATCGTATCAAATATAGCGAACCCTGCGGTCACTGAACCGCCCGGGCTGTTAATATAAAGACTTATATCCTTGCCGGGGTCCTGCCCCTCCAAAAATAATAATTGCGCAGTGATCAGACCGGCAGTTGTATCGTTCACTTCTTCACCCAAAAAGATGATTCTGTCAGATAACAGTCTGGAATAGATGTCATAACTCCTTTCCCCCCTGCTTGTTGTTTCTATCACATACGGTAATGTACTCATGCAGCAATCACCTCACATTTCACAGCTGGCTTATAAAACATAACGAGATTACCTTTCAGCTCAAATTTATGGAATTTAGGAGTATAGACGTTTATCGCCCTATACTCCTGCGGGGGATGCCCGTACAATCGTCGGAATGCAAAAGTGAATGATTCCTGTGAACTGTAATTTGCCTCATAGGCGATATCTATTACAGGCTTTTTCGTATAAACAAGTTTTTCAGCCGCTACAGTGAGCCTGCGCATCTGAATATATTTATATATTGTACAGCCAACACATTCCAAAAACATTCTGTTCAGATGAAATTTAGAATATCCCGCCTCTTTCGCAATTGTATCCAGATTTAACTGGCTATCCAGATTATTCTCTATATAGTCAATTGTCTTTTTTATGATATTTGTATGTTCCATCATTTTAAACTCCCTTCACGATGTTATTTTATTATAACACGCTGTATTAAGGCAGTCTTAATATAAATTGCTATCTTTATAAATCTTTATAAATCCACTGTCTGTAACTCGGTCAAAATAGCAGTACCTTGAGACTATCACTTTACTGGCCCGATGCCGTGCAACAGAGTGCACGGCATTGTGTGAACAGTAACGAATAGCCTGCTGCCTGAATCTTCGCTGAATCTTCAGCTGACACATGATTGTTTTAACCATATAAAATATGCTATAATAAAGCAGTATCTCATCCCCGGGAAACTTTATAAAATAAATTTAGGATAACAAATATGAAAATTGATGAAAATATGACCTTTTTAGACAGCTCTATACAATATCTTATAAGAGAAAAAGTTGAATATTTAGTAAGAAAGATTCCCAATCTGGAATACATTGTTTTATTCGGCAGCTATGCCAGAATGGAACAAACCGTAAAAAGTGACATTGATTTGTTAGTAATATCATCCGGTATGCCTGACAGACTACTGCGTGGTGATTTATGCAGTGAATTTGAGCAGGAAAATATTGATTTGGTTTTTTACGATTTAAATATTTTCCGCGAATCTGATTGTCTTTTCATATCTCAAATAAAAAAGGAGGGGATTATATTATGGAGACAAAAATAAATTCATATTATGGTATGGCTTACAATGATTACTGCTATGCCAAGGCAGGAATGCAAGTCGGCGAACAGCTTGGTAACTATAACGGTGTTGCCGCCCTTTGTGCACAGTCCGCAGAAAAGTATTTAAAAGCAGTTCTTGAAATCACTTTTTCAGAAGAAGCTTTAGGATTACTGCATTCTCATAACCTCCGTGCAATTACCAATAAGCTAAAAGAAATATATCCGGACTTGCCCCTTTCTACGAAAGACATGAAATGGTTGGGTGACTTTTATTTTGATGCCAGATATCCCGGCGATAACTTCGTTGAGGTTAATAAAGACGATGCTCTGGAATGTCTGCGCCTCACAGAAGATCTAGCGCAGAAGGTAACTATTCTGCTCGAACAGAATGATCAAAAAAGGAAAGAAAAAAGGAACAAACTGCAGCAACTGGATACCTTTGATATTTAACTTAACCAGCCCCCTGCAGGACATGCCTGGCAATGATTACAGTAGATGCATGTCCCTTCTAATCCGCGGTTTGGAAGGCTGCCTAAAAAAGAATAGTCCTTTTACCCCGGGGCCGCCTCGTAATAGCGCAGGGTATAACGCAGGGTCTTAAAAAGTTTCTCTTGCGAAACTCAGGACTGCGCTGAAACAGCACTCCGGATTGATTTCAAATGACCAGATTCCGGAATCTATGTAGTAATACTCATAATTAACAATGTGTGTAGTAAATTTTATAGTCACCTATGAAAATTAAAAAACGTATAGAGGATACTTCCTTATACAGTATCCTCTATACGACTTATATCACAATTACATATTTCTCCTACCTCTTCCCCCTCGTATCTGCAAGCACGGAAATCACGATGATAACCCCTTTCAGAACCTGCTGCCAGTATGTATTCATCCCCACCAGCGTCATCCCGTTCGTCAGTACGGTAAGCAGCAGGACTCCAACAATCGTCCCCATGACTTTTCCCCGTCCGCCTGCCATGCTGGTTCCTCCGACAACCGCCGCTGTTATGCAGTCCATCTCAAAGTTAAGTCCGGCCGACGGCTGCCCTGAACCCAGACGGGTTGTGATGATCAGGCCTGCTATGGCAGTTAGTATTCCCATAATCATATAAACAAAAATTTTGAC
The DNA here is from genome assembly GCF_003149245.1 of Faecalicatena orotica. Classification (GTDB taxonomy): domain Bacteria; phylum Bacillota; class Clostridia; order Lachnospirales; family Lachnospiraceae; genus Faecalicatena_A; species Faecalicatena_A orotica. The sequence goes on from NZ_QGDL01000008.1 coordinate 97,797, forward strand.
TTTCTCAACCGCGATCCCTGACCAGCGGCTCGCTTCCATATTTCCCCCGACCGAGTAGATATAGCGTCCAAATCTTGTTTTTGTCGTAAGCACCACTCCGAAAATAATAACGATTACCATAATAATAACAGGGACAGGAATCCCCATAATATATCCTGTACCAATCATTGTAAAGTTTTCGTTACTCCATACAACTGAATTTCCTCCTGTTATAATGTACGCAAGCCCCCTCAGAACTGTCATACTTGCCAGTGAGGCAATAAAGCCAGGTAACTTACCGATGGCACACAAAGTACCGTTGACCGCTCCGATCAGTGCCCCTACTGCAATGGATGCAAGGACAGCTAAAAATACATTTCCGGTATTCTTACAAACAACCGCCCCGGCCAGTCCTGCTGCACATACAAGAGATCCCGCCGACAGGTCAATCTCACCTATAATAATAACCATCGTCATTCCAACCGCTGCTATTGCTGTATAAGATGCCTGCCGCAGTATATTGGAAATATTGTTGGCAGATAAAAACTGCGAATTCATAATTGTCCATACAACACACAGCAAAAGTACAACACCAACTAAAAGCAGTTCCCGAAATGCTCCAAAATTCATCTTCTTTGTTTTATTCATTTTCTATTCCTCCAAACGCAGCCTGCATTATATTATTCTTCGTTACCTCTTCCGCCGTAATCTCCCCAGAAATATTGCCTTCATGCATGACAATGATGCGGTCGCTGACCTGCATGACCTCTGCAATTTCAGAGGAAATCATGATGATACTTTTCCCGGATTCCGTCAGTTTCCTCATCAATGCATATATTTCACTTTTTGCGCCGATATCAATTCCGCGTGTAGGCTCATCCAGAATTAAAATATCAGGAGTCATGGCAAGCCATTTTGCAATTACTACTTTCTGCTGGTTTCCCCCGCTTAATTCTTTAACTGCCTGTTCCTCATTACGAAGAGATATCCCAAGGTCACTGATATAGCTGCCTGTGATTTGTTTTAATACCCGCCGGTTCAGCCAGCCGCTTTTCAGCTGTCCCAGTTTAGAAATCAACATATTATCCTTGATGCTCATTCCCAGTATCAGTCCCAGCCCTTTCCTGTCCTCCGGGACAAGTCCGATTCCTGCTGAAATCGCATCTTTTGGGGAAGTAATGTGTACTTTATTGTTCTTTATGTAAATTTCACCTTCTCCTATCGGATCGATGCCAAATATTTTCCTCATCAGTTCTGTCCGCCCTGCACCGACAAGTCCGAAAAATCCCAGTATTTCCTTTTCATATAGTTTAAAACTGACCGGGCGGCTTTCCGGGTATACCACTACATCTTTTACTTCCATGATAACCTGGTCCTGATTTATAAATGCACTTCCGCATTCTTTTTTTCCTGCAATATCATGTCCGATCATCATTTTGATCAGGTCAGCCTCAGTTACTCGGCTCGTTTCAACTGTATCGATATAGGTTCCGTTCCTGAATACAGTGATCCGGTCAGATAATTCAAACACCTCTTCCATTCTGTGTGAGATATAGACAATACATACTCCCTGTGACTTTAATTCCTCAATGATCTGAAATAATACCTGCGACTCCTTTTCAGAAAGGCTTGCCGTCGGTTCATCAAAAACAACGACTCTGGCCTGAAAGGATAATGCCTTTGCAATTTCCACACACTGCATCTGCCCGCAGCTCAGGCCGGAAACCGGAGTATCCGGGCGGATATCCAGCTTTACTTTCGCAAGTTCCTGAGATGCCCTTTTATTCAGTTCCTCTTTATTGATAAACTTTGATTTTCCAACAGGCTCTCTGCCGATAAAAATATTTTCAGCAATATTCATATTCTCCAACAGGTTTAGTTCTTGAAATACCATGCTCAGCCCCTCCTTCTGGGCCATAAGCGGTGATTTCATTTCGATTTCTTCCATCCGGCCGCTATCCTCATTCAAGAGATACATTGTGCCTTCGTCTTTTGTGTAAACACCTGTCATAATTTTCATCAGAGTTGATTTCCCGGCCCCGTTTTCCCCCATCAGTGCATGAACTTCACCCTTGCGCAGTTCTATCTGCACATTGTCCAAAGCCTTGATACCTGCAAACGCCTTCGAAATTCCCTCCATTTTTACGATTACATCCGACATCTCTTCACCTCTTCATTTATAGTCAAAGAGACCGCCGCAAAATAACATAAATTCATTTTATGGCGGTCTCTTCAACACTTTCAGCTAATCATTAATCTACTTCGACCCCATATCCTTTTTCACGGTCTATAAATTCCTGAATATTATCAATATTCATATATTCAACAGGAACCTCTATAAATTCATCAACCGATTTTCCCTGACACCATGCGATGGCCTGCTCGACAGCCTTGTATCCCATCTGGTAAGGATCCTGGGAGACTCCGACTGCTACCTTGCCGTCACGGATTGCCGTCATATTTTCAGAGGTTGCATCCACGGTTGTCATAAGCGGGTTCAGCTTTGCAGATGTTGCTGCGCTTAAAATTGCCATACCTGAATTTTCATTGACACCAACGAAAGCATCTATGTCCGGGTTTGCCTGCAGTATATTCTCTGCAGAAGCCAGTGCAGTGTCTCTCGCATGTGCAGTCTGCTGTTCTGCCACTATCTCAATTCCGCTTCCTTCCAGGGCTTCCTTGAACCCCTCTGTACGATCCTTCAGGGAACTAACCGTAATACCATCTATGATTGCAATTTTTCCTTTATCACCAAGCTGTTCTTTCACGTATTCTGCCAGCATTTTTCCAATTTCTTTATTGTCAGATGCAATAAACGCAGTCGAACCCTCGCAGTCAACATCCATCGTGAATACACCCACACCTGCATTTTTCGCATTGCTTACGGCATTCACAACCCCTTCTGAATCATAAGGGTTCAGCAGGATAACATCACATCCCATTGTAACCAGATTCTCGATCTGTGAATTCTGTGTCTCAAGGGAACTGTCTGAAGACAGGATATTACACTTCTTTATATGATTATCCTCACATGCCTGCTCAATCCCTTTCTGCATGGCAACAAAGAACGGATGAACATTTTGCCCAAACGAAACGCCTATTGTAATTTCTTCCGGTGTTTTTACATTTTCATTCTTTGTCTGGCTGGAATCCTTTGTATCATCGGAACTTTTTCCGGGTGCCTCACTTGTGCATGCGGCTAACATGACTGCCATTGATACTGCACAGAACAAAGCTGCTATTCTTTTCTTCCTCATTTATTTTCTCCATTTCTTGTCTGACGGACAGGTCGCATTGCCCGCTAAACCACTAGATTTTTTTTTAGTGCCATGTTATGATTATTTATGTATTCAATTAGAGCTGCGGACCACCTACAATATGACGTGGTGCCAGAGCTATTTTACCAAGGATTGAGTACTGTGATGCATGGCCTGCTGCTGGAATATTACCCGGTATGCAATGGATTGTAGAGTAAGCGATGGTCGCAAACTTAACCGCTTCTTTATATTCCGGAGGTATACCGATTTCAGCAGAGGTTGTAACTTCTATATTTCCCGGAATCCTTTGCTGGATTTCTTTCATAATCTGGGGATTTCTGACTCCGCCCCCACTTGCATAAAGCTTATCCGTCTTCTCAATAATATCCTTTGGAATGTTATCAAGCATGCTTTTAGCCACTGCCGCACCTGTGAACGCACATGCCGTTGCAAGAATGTCTTCTGTTGCAAGATGTCCAAACTTTTTCAATACGCTGTCTATGTATTCCTCGTTATAGTCTCCTACCCAGCCTGATCTCGGTACCGGTCTGTCCCAGAATGGATGGTGCATAAAGAAATCGAGCATTTCTTCATTTACGGTTCCTTTTGCTGCCAGTTCACCATCTTTATCATAATCTTTTCCAGTCAGTTTTTTACAAAGGTAGTTTGAAACTGCATTTCCCGGCCCTGTGTCAAAACCAAACATTTCCCTTCTGTCTTTACTTGCAACATGAAGGTTTGCAATGCCTCCTATGTTTAGTGTCATAACCGGATTCTTTTCTTTTCTAAATAATATAAAGTCCAGATACGGCATCAGCGGTGCCGCCGCGCCTCCCCAGACATGGTCCGCAGGTCTGAAGTGTGTAACGGTATCGATATTGGTAAGATTCGCGATAACCGAATTATCACCCATCTGCATCCCTGCCGGATACGGGCCATTCAGCCACCTGTGCAGCCAGTCAGATTTTTCCTCCTCCGTCATAGCTGCAATTTTCGCATGGTCTGGCTGTTCCTGATAAATGGTCTGTGTATCCAGTCCTAATACTTTGATATCCAGCGGATCAATATGATTCTCCTTCATAAACTGAACCGCCTTTTCTGCAAACACGGCACCGCAGATGTAATTCAGCCTGTTGATGCCGACCATATCTACACGGTTCTCAAAAGCATCTCTTACAATCTTCGTTACCTCGTCAGGCCAGTCATAAGAACCTCCGCAGATAAAGCGGGGAGCCTTCGGAAAGCCGTCACTGTCCAGCTCTGTTTCTGCCAGAATCACATCGATTCCGTCAAATGATGAGCCGCTGTTCATTCCCATAATTAAATCCATTTTTCTTCCTCCTTGAATTTGTTTATTTATAACACTCCTGAAAGTGTTATTAGCATTTTTCATACGCTTTGCAGGACTGCCGAAACACGATGGAAGCATCCAGTACCTCACGTTTCTCGCCTTCCGGATCAGCAATATTTTCTTTCTGTCTCATTAAGTCCTGTACCGCGACTTTTCCAATTTCTTCGATCGGCTGAACTACCGTGGTAATCTCCAGAAGTTCATTGAGTTCTTCATCATCCCACACAAGAAGTGACAGGTCTTCCGGTACTGACATATGCCTTTCTTTTAATTCCATCAGAACTCCGATGCACAGACTGTTATTCAGCACATACAATGCGGTTGCCCGTTCTTCTGCATCCAGAATCGTAGCCGTCACCTGCCGTATCTTTTCTTTGTCATTATGGGGGGCAAATGCCAGATTCTGTGATCTGAATTCGATTCCATATTCACCCAGTGCCCGTTTATATCCCTTAATTCTCTCATTCACTGTAGAATATTCGTCTGTTGCCAGTACGGCTATGTTTCGATGGCCCAGCTCCAGCAGATACTTTGCGGCCTGATAGGAGGCCTCTGCATTATTGCTTTGAATCACCCTTGAATCCAACCCTTTAATCCGTCTATCCACAAATACAATAGGGGTTTTTCCCTGATAAAGATCTCTGTGCTGTTCTTTCAACTCATCGCCGCTTTTACATGCCGACATCAGGATCACACCATCCACGTGGCGTCCGTACATATTCTGAAGATGCCCTACTTCCTGTGCAATATCTTCATGGGTATTACACACAATGACGTTATATCCATACTTCTGGGCCTCTTTCTCTACCGCATAAATCAGTTTGTTACAGTAATTATTCTTTATACTGCCTAAAATAACTGCTATTGTTTTCGTGCTCTGGCCTCTCAGCCCTTGTGCTACAAGATTCGGCCTGTAATCCAGCTCCTGTACTGCTTTCATCACTTTTTCACGGCTTTTCGCAGATACATTCCCATAGCCACCGACAACTCTGCCCGCTGTAGCCCTTGATACACCTGCCAGCTTTGCCACATCCTCTATTGTAATATTGGGTTCCATTCTGGTTCCCCCTTTCATCTCTCCATTTTTGAGAACGTTCTCAATTATCTTTAATTAAAAACTTGAGAACGTTCTCAAGTTGTGATTTTATTATAGGCATTACTCATTTTATTGTCAATTGCTTTTAGGTAATTTGCTTATTTTTATTACTTTTTACTATTTTTTGTTGGTTATTTTTGTTACATTTATCTACCTTTGGTCACAGCCACTCCTCAGATGAGAAAAATTTTCTGCTCATCACCTTTGTCATCCCGCTCATCTGGAGGGATATCAGGGATCTTTGATCATATATGATTTCCAGTCCAGACGCTGACGTCATCCGGCTGAAGCATTCCAGCCCCTCCCTCAGGCACTGGTCAAACCACTCGCCGGCCCGGGAGTATGTTCCCTGCATGATAACACAATCCGGATCAAAGTTTACAATCATATTGTTTAGTACAGCAGAAAACAGCCATGCGGTTTTCCGAACGGTCTCTTTTGCAAATGAATCGCCTTCTTCCGCGGATTTAAATACATGATCTATTCTCAGGTCATCCTGATACCTGCTCAGGACACTCGTCTTGAGTTTCTCCTTGTTTTCCAGTATTTCCCCACAGATTGTATGATCGTTTATAAGTGTGGAAAACAGGGCCGGTGCCGTTGATTCATATGCCTTTGCACTATTGAGTGCCACTGCAGTCAGACCGATTTCGCCGATCAGGGAACGGGCACCATGTTCTACATGTCCCCGGTTTATGTAGCAGGCCGACACACCGATGTCCGTATAAATGGTCGCGACCCTTTTATCCAGATACTCCGGATTATCCAGAACCGCCGCACAGGCTGACATTCGTGCCACATTATCCACTGTAATCTCGGCATTTGGAAATCGCTCGGAAAGCAGCTGCCTCAGAGGGACCTTTTTCCCCCATTCAGGCGTCAGGATCGAATACTGGAGGACTCCGGTCTCTTCATCCAGATAGCCTCCAAGACAAAGGCTGACTCCATATAGCAGTTCACTTTCGCTGTTCACCTCATTCAGCAGGTTCTCCGCTGCTCTCTGAATCGTATCGAGAAATGTATGGACATCGTCTTTCATATTATAATTTGCCGTTTTCTGTGCAATCAGTGTGTTTGTCAGATCATACAGTGCAACAACCATTTCCGTACTCCACAATCCAATACAGAGCAGATATCTATTCATACAGAATCGAAACAGCTCCGGCTTCTTTCCTCCAATTTCCGTGGAATCCCCTTTTCCTGCGGATTCCACAAGCCCCTTGGAAATAAAGCTGTTAATGGCTTTCATCACCGTGGCACGGCTGATCCCTGTCTGGTACGAAATGTCATTTGCCGACAAAGCCTTGCCAGTACGGAATATATTCAATATGGATAAATAATTCTTACGTCTTAAGTTGGATGGTAATGCTGCTCTTCTTTTCTCTCCCATCGGCTATGTTCCTTTCCATTTATTAGTTTTATAACATATTTTCATAACTAATTATAAACCAGACTGGGAAAAAACGCTATACTAAAAAGGAGCACTCTGGTTTACAGGTAAATTTGTAAACCAGAGTGCTCCCTTTTATATTAGAAGTATTTTACAGCCTCCATCGTAGTATCTCCCTGAGGTACCGCTTCTGTATATTTTAACAGTTTGATATCCATCCGCTCACAGTATTCTTCCAGAACCCAGCTGTTTATAACTCTCTGTTCTGCGTCTCTCGTCTTTGCAGTCTGGTTTCCTGTTAGCACACTGTTGCAGAATAATTCCGTTTCTTCTGAATAGAAAGCCGGATGCAGAATATTGATATACTGTTTTTCTTCCTCAAACGTCTGGAACCATTCCCTGTATGCTGCCAAATCCTCTTCCGGCATTGCTCTGCCGCTTAATTCTGGCTGGTGGGCCCTCGGAAACGTATAGAAATATCTCTGGTCAATCAGTCCCTTCGATTTGATAAATTCTGAAAGTGCATCCAACAGCCCCGGCACAGCCGCCTCCGGCAGCATATGTGTATCTACATAGTCTGCACATACCCCTAGTTTTGCCAGTTTATCCAACTGGGCTGAAATTTCACGAACCGCTTCCCCCACATCCGGCATTTTCTCCTGATACTTCATCGGATGGAACGCAAAGATTCCGTTTGAATCGACTAGAGAAGGGATTGTTTCAGGGGACAGCACACTTTTATAGTGTATACTCTCCCATTCACTATTCAATACCGCATGCAGGCCAATGCAAAATTCTTTTTTCTTTTTCAACCCAATCAGTCTGTCCAATCCCTCTTCTATCCTAGGTGCCGCCACCATACAGGAAACATTTTTTATATAGTTTCCATATTCGACTGCCTGAATCATTGCATGATTCGCTGACAGTGCACTTCCGAAATCATCTGCTCTTGTAATTAGATACTTCATTTTATCCCCTTTCCACATAACTGATACTGCCTATTTGTTTCTCTCCTGAAGGTCCTTCATAATGCTGCTAAAATGTTTGTCCAGATCATATAGATATGCAATGATAAATTCTATTACTGTAAATGCGAGCGGGATAAAAAGGAATAATCCCGACACACTTCCGATTGCCTGAGAAGACTGGACCGCCGCGGTTCCATTAAAGCCGGCCATAGCCATAACACCTCCAAGTACTGCTGAAACAAGGCCCTGCCCGATCTTCTGTCCTGCCCCGTTTGCCCCCATCATTGCCGCCTGACTCCTGATGCCTGTTTTCCACTGCCCATATTCAATCGCATCACCGAGCATAGGCTGGTACATCGTTGCCGCGCAGCTCTGCCCGATACTCTTCATAACAGTTGCCAGTATCAGCACCGGAAGCACTCTGGGAACAATGATAATCAAGATACATCCAAGAAGCTGGATACCGATTCCGGTAAGCATAATAGTCTTTTTACCCACATGCTGGCTAAGCGGCAGAAGTAAGAACCCGACAACCAGCAGTGGAATCGTATATGCCATATTTAATATGCTGGCAATATTGATGTCTCCCAGAATATATTGTGCATAATACGTGTGCATCTGCAGGCTCGACGCATAAACCCCCGCTCCTACTACTACAATGCCAAGTACTTCAAACCAGTATTTGTTTTTTAAAATACTCTTCAACACGGTCAGGAAAGGAACTTTTGCTTCTTTTCCTGCAATCTCATCTGGGTTTACTCTCTCTATACATACCCAGCCTGTTACAAATAAGAAGACCGCACTCATGACTGCATAAATACATCCCGCCATGATCCATGCTTTCTGGCCGCCGCCAAAAGCCGAAACCAGGCTCAATGTGACGCTCGTGATGATGATTGTCATAATACTCTGGCCAATACTGCCCCAGACAAAAAGACCGGTTCTCTGGACAGTATCACGGGTCATATAGGTCGGAAGACTGATGACAGACAACTGCATGATAGTATAGATAACAGTCTGTGATAAGTTATAGCTGATAAAAACATAGATAAACTGCCCTGTTGTTCCAATGTCAGGCACCGTAAACAATGCCAGAATGCCAATTGCCCCGAAGAAAGCAATCCGCATAACCCACGGTCTGCAGACCCCGTATTTTGTCCTTGTCTTATCAATAATATTGCCGAAAATCAAGTCGGATACACCGTCAAATACCTTTGATACTAAAATGATTGCTCCGACTACACCCGCATTCAAGCCGATAACATTCGTGTAAAAGTATGTAAGAAATCCCGAAATAATTGCAAAAAGTGGTACCCCTCCCATACCGCCAAGCATCAGAGCAATTTTTTCTACCAGCGTTATATTCTCCGTATACGTTTTATTATGTTCCATATAAAATCCCCCTGTTTCTTTTAAACATTTTCTTCAAGTTCCATCATTTCCTGATATTACTGCAACTGTTCATAATCCACAAACACTATTATCCTTTTACTTATTATGATAAACTACGGAAGATTCCGAATAAATCACAGACGCAGTTCCATACTGCGTACGGCATAATTTTCCATAATCCTGAAATGGATTCACTATCGTCTGATTATCTGCGGGAAACCCGAATCCTGCCGTATCCTCCATCACCTGCTGTCTGCCTTCTATGATTAGCTTGTCTAATTCTATAAAATCCTGTATATACCTGTCAGGATAGAGTGGAACACCATTATGTGCAGGCCAGATGTAATCATAATCTTGCCTGAATTCCAACAGTTTTTCCATGTTCATTTTGTGCATCTGCGCCAGCTCTTTCAGTGAAACGGACTGGTTTCTAACAATCCAGATTACCTGACCGCTTTCTATCTCATCCCCTGTAAACAGAAACCGTGTATTCTTATCAAGTACTGCAACGCTTCCTTCACTGTGGGCGGGGATTGAAATGATTTCCACAATTTTCTGCCCTAAGTCAATCCTTTGACCGTTTTCAATATAATGTATTTTGTAATCCTGATATGGCTTCGAACGGAACCATTTTTCATGTATTGGCCCGAATGGCTCTTTTGCGTGTACTGCCGCCTCTTTTGTCATCCACGCTTCCGGCCAGCATGAGTTGCCTCCTGTATGGTCAAAATGCCCGTGCGTATTTAGTACCATAACTGGTTTTTCTATAATTCCCTCGACTACGGCCCTTATATTGCCCTCACCGCTGCAGGAATCAATCAGCAAAGCCTTTTCTTCCCCGATCAGCAGATAAACAAAATTATGCCAGCCGTCCGTGATACACCATGTATCCTCTGTAATCTGCCACTTCCCATATATATTTCCTTGTTCCGTTACATTTTCCCGAATCATCGTTTTCTATCTCCCTCTTCTGATCTTCTGCGGATTGTAAATAATATTTGCCAGCCCTCCGTCTTTCCTTAATTGGTTCGGAAACATCTCAAATGCAGATTTGCATGTAATCCCCATGAACTGAAAATCAATACTGTCATCGGCCCCGTTGGTGATGGAGTCGCAGACGCCGATACATTCCTGTAAAAGTCTCTTCGGCATCGGTTTTCCATCTCCATGAGAAATCCAGATTTTGTCATAGAATTCTTCATATTTCAAAAACCGGACCAGATTTTTCCTGTATTCTTCAACAGAAAGTGCTTCCCGGTCAAATAAGAAAACACTTGGGTTGCAGGCATCCCCTGTCAGCAGGACCCTTTTCTCCCTAAGCAGCATACACATACTTCCCTGCGTATGTCCCGGCAGCGGAATCGGCTGAACCGTAATCCCCCCGAGGTCAAATTCCATATTGTTTCTTAGATCCTGATAATCTTTTGTCCTTATTTTACTATAGGACAAGGACTCCATTTGCTCCGAAGTGATTTCCGGATGTAATATACCACGCATTATATCGGCGTATTCCTTCCGGTTATCTATGGAACAATGTGTGATCGATAACTCCCAGTCTGCATGATTCAGATACACTTCTTCAAATTGGTCCGCTCCTCCTGCATGGTCCATATGACCATGTGTACAGACTACTGTTACAGGCAGGTTCGTCAGGCTTTCGACATATGTCCTTACATCCCCGATCCCGCAGCCTGTGTCGATCAATAAGGCTCTTTCACTTCCCAGTACCAGATAAAGGAATACTCCCGTTATATCACTGATCCGGATCACTTGGTCATCCACTAATTCTGATGTAAATAGTTCCATCATAGCTCCTTTCTGCGTTATGATTTTTAGTTTTGTAATAATGTTTCATAACTTGATATCATAATAGTTTTTACATCTCTTTTTGTCAATAACATATTTGATTACAGATGTTTTTTCGGTAATCTTTAACAATATTTCAACTGCATTTTTATATATTATTACAATGCCCCCCCCAATAGCAGTGGTCCGATCTGGCTTTCGAATAAACTTTCTCCGATGAAAAAATATACTGATAACACAGCCGGTTTGATTATTAAAAATAAAGTAGATAAAATAAAAGAGATTAGAATGAACCTGACCTGGACCGAAAACTATTTTAATTTTCCAAAATAGTCCACTCTTCTAGAATAAAAAGAATATTTATGTTATGTTAGATTTATTAACAATAGGAAAAAGAAAGGAACGATACATATGAAAAAATTTATGCAGGAATTTAAGAACTTCGCACTTCGCGGAAATGTGATGGATATGGCAGTTGGTATCATTATTGGCGGTGCCTTTTCCGGAATTGTAACTTCACTCACGGATAATTTCATCAATCCAGTACTTAATTTTATAACCGGCCAGACAAGTTACACGGCCAACGATATATTAGGATTTGCCTCTTCGTTTGCCTCTGCAGTGGTAAACTTTATCATAATGGCATTTATTCTGTTTTGTATGATGAAAGCACTTAATAAGGCAGCCAGCCTAGGAAAAAAAGTAGAAGAAACAGCTCCTACGACTAAAATCTGCCCTTATTGCAAGAGCGAGATTCCGTTGGATGCAACGCGCTGTGCACATTGTACATCAGAAGTATAGACTATACGAAACTTTTACTTTAAGGAGAGGGGGAGCCCAGGACTCTCTCTCCTTAAAGCTTTCTATTATAGATTTTCTCGTTCTTTACTCATCCGTTCTAACAGCTTCAGATATTTTTCCTGATATAAGTCAATCTCATTTTGTGCCTTTTTCTTAACTTCTTCCATTGCTTCAGTGAACTGCCTGTTAGTTTCCATTAATTTCTTATCCATCTCTAACTGTAACTTATCTTTTGTTCTTTCATTTTCATCTTTCTGCTTTTCCATAGCTGTTTCCAGTTTTTGAAATTCTTCATCCAACAGTGATAACTTTCCATCAAATTGTCTCTGCTGCTCTAGCAATGCTTGTTCTTTTTCAAGAGCCGCCTCTTTTTTCCTGCTTTCAATCTGGCTCTTTAATTCCTGTATCTTTCTTTCTAGATCACTTACAACAGTAACCAGATTCTCTTTTTCCTTCAGGCTGCTTTCTGCATCTGAAACTGCAGCCTTCATCTGTTCATTCTTTTCCCGCAGTTCGATGCAGGAATCATTCAATGTCTGGTTCAGAGCATCCTTGTCAGCCAGCTTGTCCCAGAAATCACTCTGCTGTTCTAATACTTTATTCTGAAGCTCCTTTATCTCTTCACTCAATCTTGTATTTTCCTCCCGGAGCAGTCTTTTTTCGGATAGAGCTGCGTTAGTTGACTCCGTCAGGGATTCCATCTCCTCCTGCAGGCCTTGAATGGTTTTTTCCTTAGATGTAAGCATAGCCTCATATTCTGTTCGTACGGTTGCTGACAGCATCTGTTTTTTTTCTACCATTCCCATAAAGAGACGTGACAGTATATTTACATGTGCCTCAAACTCCTCTACTGATTCACTGTCTTTGCCGAGTGCAAATTTAGCTTTTTGAATCTCATATGCCTCAATCATTCTGGCAAACGCTTCCTGTGTATTTGCACCTGCACCAAGTTCTCCTGTTATTTCTCTTATTTTTTCTGCTGTATTATCATCTATTCTAAAAGATTTTGGCGTAAGGTCCTTTGATTTTCTGCCTTCCTGAAATTCCTTCATATTTTTCCTCCTAATTTATATGTAATCATTTCTTCTAAATCTATTATAGATGATACTCAATTAAATTTCCATATTTTATTGTAATACATTACAAAGTATTACGTACGTACTACAATTTTTGTATTTTTTTAATTTAGCTAATTTTTAATTTTTTAGTATTTTACTGCTAATTTTTACCCTAAATTTCCTCTTATTTCTGTTGCTTTCTCGATTGCAATTCTGCGATTACTTTTTGTTTTTATAGCATTTTTGCTATGTTATTATAATAATTTAATTATTAAATTCATTAAATATTATTTTAAGTTTATTTAAAACTTTATTTTTTATGTCTGCCTTCTATATAACATTTTATTTGTGAAGTCTTCAGAAATGTGGAGCAGCTCTGCTTTTACATTAAGTGTTGATTTCACTGTGTATATATGATTTCTTGAGTCTGGATATTTTTCAAATACTCTGCAATTATAAATAATGCGCCTGTTTATTAATTTGAATTTTATAAAATTGCATTATTTATAGTTTTTTATTTTAACGGCCAGTCGCATATGATTGAATACCATCCCTACTTTACCGCAAAAAATCTTTTACTGGCAGGAATTTTCACCAAAACATTTAAAAGTCACTTTCTGTCATATTTCATTTTTACGATTTCATATTTTAGGAAATTTCATTATAAGATGATTTTATGTTAATAAATTGCACTTTTAACAGTTGGTAAAAAAGTAATAATTATAATGAAATCTGCTCAGAAATGTAATTGTCTTATTTAAATCAAATATTGATATTATATTCTTCCTTTCAATTTCATGGTAAGAGTAAATTTATAGTAGATAATATTACCATTATATTAGCATATATTTCTATTTTTAAAAAATGCTAATTCAGTTTGATCGAGTTAGAATCTACCTTTATAATTTCTTTATTAATTTCAGTTTGTTTTTCTCTAATCAAATAAATTTCTCTTTTATATTTGTTTTTATTTTTTATTATAAATTACACATTCCCACTATATTTGTATAAATTATTAAGTCATCTTTTATTATAATAAATTTTTAATTATTTTAACACTTATTTTTATTTTCATAAGAACCTCACCGTGAGGTTCTTATGAAAATTATTCAGTCAGCTTGTCTTCTACCTGCTTGTTTTATCTCCTGCTATTCTTTTCCATTTTCATAACGTTACTAGCCAAATTACAAAATTTACTTTATTGTTAATCTCAAGCTTTATTAGTTTTAATAATAAAGTTGATTTCTTACTTTTTTAAAAAGAAAATATACTGAACGAACTATTTTAAATTTGAATTTTTGTAACAAAAAAGAGGATAGACAAATACTATCCTCTCAAAACCTCACCGTGAGGTTTTAGATTTTATTACTTAGTTCATCGATTTTAGCTTCAATACTCTTTTTGAGGCTCTCGAGTGTATCAATAACCACAGGTAATTCAGCCTTCTTGAACAATGCATCTTTGTCGAGCACTTCATGCAGTTCTTTTGCGCTCTTAATAACTACTTTTGTACCATTTTTTCTTCTTACCCTGCTTACACTCTTTTCCTCTGTTATCTCTTCTGCGCTTTCAGCCATTTGATTTAGTTTTAATTTACTGATAATATTCTTGATCCAGGCGTTTGAAGCACTATTTCTGCCCTTTTCTTCTCTTTCCAGAATCAGCCTCACAAGTTCGTTTTGCTTTTCACTACTTAAATTGCTGGCTTCTGCAAGATAGGACCACGGATATTTCCCTGAATCCGCCATACTTTGGAGCTCCGGTATTAAATTCAGTAATCTTCGGTATTTTTCTACTGTTTTATCTGTAAGTTCCATATCAAGTGCTACCAATTGATTTAATGCTGTAATTTCATTGTCTGTTAGTAGATTCTCTTTCCTTTTAAATTCAATTTCATCTTTATGGGATTCATATAGTCCCTGGGCAATACGGGCCTTTTCGAGAGGGCTTCCCTCGCCTCTTCCATGAAGGTTCGCTCCTAACAATCGGATTCTTCTTTCCCATAAATGTTTTGGGGGTTCTGTAAGAAGAACTGGGAATTCTGTAAGACCAGCCTGTCGTCCGGCCAAACGTCTGCGATGACCAGATTCAATCATATATGTATCATCACCGCATGGATAAGCCAGTATTACACCTTGAAAACCATACTTTTTCATCGTGAGTGATAATTGTTCCACTTCCAGATCGCTATAATACTCTTTATTTAATGGATCATCCAACAATTTTTCGTCAGGTAGATATTGAATTCCTTTTTTTACATCTTCAGGCAGTTCAGAAACCTTTGATTCCTCAACCATTTCCTGTGTTACTTCATGCTGGAACTCCCCAGAAAGATTGGCAACCTTATGCAGCATACTTTTTTTCTTTAACGTCTGATTTGCCAAACTTTTTTTAGCCATTTGCCTTACCCCTTTCCTCTTTTATCCTTTTTTCCATTTCTTTTACAAGTGTTTTATAGTCCTTTGTGATTTCACTGCTTCCACTGCATATGCATAAAGGTTCTTGCATGTTTTCGCTTGTCTGCATGGATGCATAATCATGACGTATTGTTGTAGTAAACAGTCTCATAGCATTTTTAGTCTCTTCTTCCATACTTTCCTCGTATAAAATACTTTGATCAGACTTATATAGCTGCGTATTAATATAAAAGAGTCCCAAAACGCCTAAATCACGGTTTCCATACTCCTCACGAGCTTCCCTGCATCTTCCGATTACGTCTTTATACCCATGTATACTTGATCCTTTCGCCAAATGAAGCGGTACAATAATATAATCGCAGGCTATCAGGTACATCATTGTCAGAACGTTATGAGCCGGAGGAAAATCTATAAAGATATAATCGTATTCTTCTCCTGCTAATTTCAGCTTTTCCTTAAGAATATCTATATTCTCCGGTCCATAGTAGTCCATATCGCCGCTGCCTAATACAATATCGAGTTTTAAACTTATTTTCCGAAATTTATTCCTCCATTTTCTTCTTGCGCTGAACTCAAGGCTCTTAATATGATTAAAAATATTCAAATCTTGCTCCAGAATCTCGTATAATGTTTCAATACCTTCGCGCATCTCCCCATTATCATCAAAAACCTCTTCATTTCCCTCAAAGAAAAATTGAGTCAGGTTCATTTGAGAGTCGCCATCAACTAAAAGTACCTTTTTACCATCTAATGCGAATTGAGCTGCGATATTAATGATTGAACTAGTCTTTCCTACGCCACCTTTTCTGTTATAATCGCCTATTACATATGCCACAACACAGCCTCCTTTTGTACGTGAACCTCACGGTGAGGTTTTTCGTTTTATTTCTATTAATTCAGTAGCTTTTTTTATTATGACACATATCTATAGATATTTCAATAAATAATTATTTTTATTATTTATTGAAAAGTTTAAATATAAAGTAACAGCTTAAAGTTATTACTTTACGAGTATTTATTATGCAGTAATGATTTTATAACATATATTAATATTTAAATTGGAATAAGTGTATATTGTATACAGTATTTTATGTCAATAGCTATATTTATATACTTTCTAGTGTAATTATATAAATATAGCTATTCTGCGACAAATCTTTGCTTCTATTTATAATTAGAGCCAATTCCTATGAACTTAATCCAGATCACTATTAGAGCCATAATAGATATAATAATATATTCAAAATAAAAGTCGAAACCTCACGGTGAGGTTTCGACTTTTATTTTGAATATACATAACTTATTTATTATTGTATTAGAAAGGTAATAATATGTATATATTATATTTAGTATTTTTGATTGTACTGTTATTAAATACGTAATTATATTAGATTTAAAACGTAATGAATTGCATCTATTAACTTTATTTATTATTATTTGCATTTAATATTTTATAAAATAATTTAAACTGTAAGTCTTAATTTTTTAGTTATTAAATTTGTTTGTTGTTATATATAGGTACTATAAACTGCTATTTAACATTTATTTTATTGCTATATTAGCTAATACTGTAAAAATCAGAACCTCACGGTGAGGTTCTGATTTTTATTTTCTTCACATTATTCTAGCTAACAAAAAATATTAACTACATTTATCACATATTATAGTTTAAAACTTTTCTATATTTTTTATTTCATATAATAGTATGCCTTATGTCAATATATTATTTATAAAAGTAAATTTCTTAACTAATTTATACGCTTTTCTGTTTTATATTCTATAAAAAAATAGAAAGTTATTTTTGTTTATAAAAGAATGATGAAAATTAAATAACATATCTAATATCTTTACAGTATTTTATAAGTATATAATATAACAATTGTTCACTTTTAAACCATAAAACCTCACGGTGAGGTTCATCACTTAATCCATTATTATAATTTTCATTTTATTATATCATAAATAAGTTCTTAATAAATAAAAATTCATTAATCAAATCACAATATATACTTATAGTAAATAAAAGTAATTAGATTGATCCATAATCCCCCCTACTTTTCCATAAGCACAATTAGTTTTATTCATAAATCAACTATATCTATAAAAAATCAATTTTTGATATTCACAATTTGCGATAATATAAAAATAGTTAAGAGAGAAGACAAGTAATAAAATAGTTTTATACGGCAATATAAAGAATGTAAATATATATAAGTGTAGAATAAATTGAGGAAGTAATTATTTTAATTAATAGATATAATATAATAAAGCAATTGTAATAAATCACTTCTAAAAAATTTCCACCATCAGTATTCATTAAAATCTACAAATAGATTACAATATAACATATATTACAAGCTATTAAACTAAATTAAATGCACTTATATCTTATTCTTTTATACTATATTCTAAATATATTTACTATTAAAGTATTTATTGTATTTATATTTTATTTTTTAATATACTTTGGAAATATAAGATCATAAAACTCTAATAAAATTTTTATGATCTTCATACATTATAAATAAGATTAAGGGAAAAAAATAAGCTGATACTCCCATCCGAAAAAATAACAACTACTTTTATAAAAGCTTATAGTGACTTAATATGATCTATTTATTTCAAGTATAAGTAACAAGATCTAGTTTAAAAACAAGTATAAACTAATAAAAGCAAATTTACCAAAGGTATGCACTCTATTATAATTCAAAAATAATGGAGCAAATTGTCAGGAATAAATTTGTAAAGTATCAGATTACGAGGTCCTTAACCTTTATACAACTCATCAAGTTTCAGAAATCCAGACTTTAATTTGTTACTGCAGAAAGTAAAATATTACACTTACATATCAGTATAAATTTAAAACTCAATTTTATTATACTCAAAATGATTAAAATGATATTTATTCTCGTCAGCTATAAGTATTCCTTTTACAAATGTGTCATAAGATAATAAATACTTGTTTAAGATATGAACTTTCATAAAATAATAAATTAATTAATATTTTATAGGATCTAAATATTGTAAATTTATTCTGTTCATACTGTCTATAATATGCTATACTATAAATAGTATTTTTAACATTATCTACATATACGTGTTACTAAGTATTCAGAAAAATAACAATTTACTTTCTCATTTAATAATCATTTTTATCTTAATAAATTATAGTTATTTATTAAAGAATGTGTAGAAGAAAAGAAGAGGTCTTCTATATACATATATTTATAGATAGAGTTATATAATATAATTAAAAAGATATAATTGATAAATCAAATCACCGCAATCCCTTGATATTACTGGAAAAAATGAAAATTTGAAGGAATGCTTTCTTCTATGTGTGGACAAAAATGTTTGCATGGTGATGAATTTTTTAAAGTGTAGACGTTCTTTTTCCAATGAAGATGATAAAGTGCAGGTGTAGATGATTTTTTTCCGCATAAATTATAAAAAAATATAGTATATTCACAGTAATATAACTTTTTTAATTAAAAAACAAATATTTAAGGTGCAAAATAGATGTTAGAAATAGGAAAAGGCCATATAATTGAAAAAAAGCGCAAAAAAACCCCCTTTTTTTAGCTAAAAGCATAAAAAAGTTCAGTTTGTGAATTGTTTTCTTTTAAGATAGTACGGATCAGAGCTCCAATACTGCTCATTTTAAACTTACTTTGATACTGTTCATAGACATATCCAACACATTCAAGCACTGATTCTACAGAATATGTACTGCCCAGACAGCCAAGGTCCTTTAGATCATCGTCAGTCAGATTAAAAGGAACATACAGCTTACGGAGAGAACCGGCACGGCTCTGGATACCCGCCTGCTTTAATGCATCAAGATCGTCCTCTGTAACAGGCTGTTTCTTCATGATTGCAGCATTGGCATGTTTCATTACGGAATCTAATTTTTCTATGTATTTCTTGATAATATCGGTGTTTTCCTTATTATTTTTCTCAAAATCACGCCGGCCGTGGCATTCTGGATTCATTTTTAAAGCAATAACGTCTTCTCCAAAAGCAACCTGAAAGAGGTTAGAGGCGGCAGATAAGGCTTTTTTAATGATATTAGGCTTACAATAACGAGGCAGGAAGCTGCGAAGGAAGGAATATTGGTTTTCCTGTATCAATTCACGTTCCGGATTACGATTTGTATCCATATCCAAGGCTGCACGTAAGAAAACACGCAGTTGATTCAGATCCTGCAATTTGACCAACTCGTCCAGAAAACAGCGGTTAAAAGTTGCATAACCGCGTCCGCCTTCTTTGGCGCTCAGTGCATAAGTAGTGTATTCTGAAAGAATAACATGAAAACGGTTTTTAGAGCCGTCATTGCAGTACATAATGTATCCATAATTCTCCAGTTTGCGGTTAGCATTCTTAATGGAGCGAACCGTACAGCCCAGATAAGAGGCCAGCTCTTTAGGAGACAGGCTGCGGACAAAACCACGTTCGTCCGGGCAGGAAAAATGATAGATAACAAGGAGTTTCAGGGCAATAGCCTTCAGCCGGGGGGCGTTTCCGTACATATTCCGTTCATTTATATACTTTACATGCTCATGAGTTATAGTCTTATATACGGCATGAGGGCAATTTTTGCAGTTATTACAGGCTTCTTTTTGAATTTCTGCAGGCATATATTCATAGAAATCAATATTCTTGTAATTAGGACACGCAAAACAGCCAGATGCTGTCCGATCCAGCTCCTGGCTT
Source organism: Faecalicatena orotica (assembly GCF_003149245.1). Classification (GTDB taxonomy): domain Bacteria; phylum Bacillota; class Clostridia; order Lachnospirales; family Lachnospiraceae; genus Faecalicatena_A; species Faecalicatena_A orotica. The sequence continues at coordinate 118,025 of NZ_QGDL01000008.1, forward strand.
TCCGTATAATAAGTTTCTTTATGATTTTCCTGTACTCCAATAGCTTTTATAAGAGGAGCTTTACCGATGCGTGCGTATTTTGACAATTCCAAGTTCATCACCCCGTCCGGCCAATATGCTGTGACAGAATATGCAAAAGCAAATCCGGGTACAACAATAACACCAATTATCGACCAGAAGTGTAATAATACTTGAAATAGAATATAAAATAGACTATAATATTATCACAGTATCGGCAATTGGTTTCACATTAGCCTCATAATGTTAACGATTCGTCGGTGTTGCAACATGTAGCTCAACTGGTGAGAAAAGCTACAAATTATAATTTCAAGACATGGATAGTTTAATTAGAAGCTGCAACTTTTAATTAGGTTATCCATGTTTTTTAATATACTATATATTTGAGCATTTGTAAAATTAGAAAACCATGCACAAAATAGCGAACCAAATATGGAAAATTGCGTAAATTACGCGTTTTTCTCCCTGTGTAAATTCAGACAGTTTCTAAGGAGAATTCAGAAAAAATGCCTAAAATACAAGGGTTACGGGCATTTGGCACATAGGGGAAACAAGAGAAAAAAAAATAGAAAAAAAATAAAAAAAAATAACGCATAAAATAACGTACTAAATGTTAATTACTTAGTTAAAATAAAAAAATACACACAAATAAGCGGACTAAATTACTAAGAATTGATAATTGTTAAAAAGTCGCGCATAAAAAAGCGGACTAAATAAGTTATAAAAAATTAAATGAATATCTTAAAAATTTTTCATTTAGAAAAGTCGCGCACAAAAAAGCGGACCAAATATTTTTATAAAAAATATGCGCACAAAATCTCGGACTAAACTAAAAAACTTAAAAAATCATACACAAAATTGCGAACTAAATTTTAAAAAACGAAAAAACACACACTATATTCCGCACTAAATTGAATAAAATAAAAAAATACGCACAAAAAAGCGGACTAATTATGGATAATGAATAGAATACAAGCCTCGCTCAACCAAAAAAATTATGATATTCAGGCCTTTCAAAGAAAGGTATCCAGTTGTCATATATTCTGTGAAGAAAAGATAGCGACAAAATTGAAAACCAAGAATTTTGAAAAAGATAGCGACAAAATTGGCTGCAACAGATGTCTGTTGGAAAAATTCGTTGAAAAATTACGCACAAAATTACGGACTAATTATTCCTTCGGTATAAAAAAACAGGGCAGAAGAGAAAAGGAGAGATAGTTAACACATATTCACCAATAAAAAAATACGCACAAAAAAGCGGACTGAATACGTTGAATGAAGTAAAATAAAAAAAATACGCACAAAATCACGGACTAAATGCAAATAATAGGCGCAGAAAAACAAGCTTGGCCGGTATATTTTACCGAAACTGAACAAAGATAGCGACTAAATGTAGAAAAGGACATCAGGGAGATAGCGACTAAATTTACGAGGGAAATATACGAATTCCAGATAGGCCTAAGGTGGCTTTTAGGGAAAGATAGCGACTAAATCATGGGTTTAAGAGTCTGAAGCAAGGATTCAAGAATAGTATTGAAAAAAAGGACCATAAACCTTAAAGCAGATTTAGGTCCTTTGGCGGCTCTGTAGGCTGCTGTACGCATTTTTTGGGGGTACACGGCATTATTGGGCAGAGACGACTATATTTCTTTAAAATCTGTATCAATTACATCTGATGATTCCAGGGCATTTTTTGTGTTATACTCATAAGCAAACAATTCTTTGTCTTCCAGATCCATAAATTCGATATGCAGTGCAGAATTTTTATTGATGAAATCAAAGTCTTTTACAACAATCTGTTCGTTTTTCAGTATAGAGAGATGGTGGGTCAGCTCTTTGATCAGTGCAGCATTTCCAATACGCTGCAGCTTCATATGGGCACGGAAGAACTTCAGGCTGAATGTCTTGGAAGACGAACCCTTGCTGTATTCTGTCAGACGCTCCTGCTGAAGGATCATCATAATACCTTTTGTCTGGGTCGAGGCTATCGTAGTATAAGAATCGGCCAGTATATTGATATATTTTTTCTGGACATAGGTACGCTTCCACTGCTCAGAAGGTGTAAACTGCAGGATATTGTCTTTGTAGTTGATATTAATATAGTTCAGCAGTCCAAGACTCGTTGTTTCGACGATTTCGCCAGTTTCTTTACTTTTCACTGTAATGGTATAATCGAAACTCTTAAGTTTCTTTAATCTGTTTTCTACATCATCATAATGCACTTTTCGGGGTACCTTTATATGAAATATCTTTCTTACAAAATCCCGCAGATCACAGCTTATATACTGGTCATTCAGGTTTTCGCCATTAATCAGGTTAAATAACTGGGTCATGATTTCATGATCCTTCATGTCCAGCTCCTTTTGTTTTAAATAATCGACCTGATAATCCTTTTCTATTCTGGATATAGCCTTTTTTGATGTAGTGGCGGGCAGTTTCTGCTCAGGGCTGTACTGTACCTTAATATCTCCAAATACATTCTTATCGTCATCCTCAAATTCATACTGATTTAGAAAGATCAGCTCATTCTCGATCAGGGCGGGCTCAAAATCCAGCCAGGAACTCCTGTAATTAAAGACCGGATATTCTGACATATTCGTAGGATATTTTACATTGAATCCCTCAATCGACCCTCCAAATAAATTCTTAATGATCGTAAGAGATTCAAAAGTAATATCATTTACAAAGCCATTGGAAATAGATTTGACCGGTTTCTTTCCAAGAAAGTAAAAATCTGTAATAGGAGCCGTTGTATCACTTCTCCAGTTCTCTAATTCCTCATACTTTTCCAACATAATTTCTTCGATTGTCTGTTCCTGCAGATTGGACCGGTCAAGGGCATCCATCATGTGTTTCGATTCTGCAAATTTCCGCAGTAGCTGTGGATTTTTTGGCTTCATCTTATCTGGAGAGGTGATTTCTTCTTTTATGCTGTTAAGCCAATTCCTTTTGTAAACTCTTCGGTTTTCATGGTATGTCTTAATTGCCTGGTCAATGCTTTCTTTGGAAAGGGCAATATAAGTGGACATTGCAATGATATCTTCCAACAAAGGGGCTTTAGAAGCAGAAGGGTCCAGATCACGTATATAGTTCTTATAAATGTATATACCGGGCTGGCGTTCCTTGATCACCTTTTCATAGGTGGTCATGATGTGGGGGTGGATATTCGGCTGGATAAAGTGTGCCATTTTTTTACATTTTTCATATTGGCTTTCATTTGTGGTATCAACCATTAGATTCACCTCAATAGTTATAGTTATAATTATCTAAATTCTAATTATATAGCATGCAGATGGTATTTGCAAACGATACTTTCTTATGAATTGCAGATAAGGAAAGGACAGGAAGAAGAGATTGGCTGGAGGGGAACCAGAAATTTGTCAGGATTTTTGACATACAAAAGATGACTGCAGATTAAATAATAAATGCAAGTAAATTATTAAGATGAAAAAGAAACAAAAATATTTAATTTATATTATAATTAGTTTCAAATAAATTATTTAATCAGCTTGAAAAACAAATATTAGGGTACAAAATGCAGGAAAAAATTCAAAACAATATACTTTACAACTTATTAATACGATAAAAATTATATATAATGCAAGATATCCTTCAATTTATACGGTAAATTTACAAATATGTTTTGATATGTCTGCTATGGAATAGATATCAGGAGTTAAAGAAATCACCATATTTGTTCTATCATTGTCTGCCTGAGTTAAATAGCCGGGCAAGCTGATTTGTAATCAGAAGAGAGACAAAAAAATTTCCGCCGGATGTTCCTGCATCAATTGCTTTCTTCAAAAGAGAATTTTTTAGCAGACAGCGAAAATCTGGAAGAAGAATATGGTATCCATCATCAATGATGACTCCGCATTCAGTCAATTCTTCATTATATTCCATCTTTAGATGGACTTTAAACTCCCGGAATCCATCGAAGGACAATTTTTTTGTAAACCGGGATATGGTAGTCCTTGAAATGCTGCATTTCTTCGCCAGATCTTCAATCGCAATCTCACAGCATTCCTTTTTATGCTTCTGTATATATTTCCAGATGAGTAAATCATTTTCATTCAGGCGATTGCAATTTTCAATTACTAATTCTTCCAGTTTCATAAGTATCTCCTTAGTTTAGACCATGACGTGCACCTTATAAGAGCGCAAACAGCAACAATAGTAACGCGGACAGTAACAAGTCTGGTGCTCAGACTTGTTTGCGCGACAGGTCGCGGCGTTTCAGCCCGTTGTCTTTCACTGCCTTACGCCAGCCCATTTCACCGGCCAGTTTATATAGAAACCGTGGGAAATTCGGGGAGAAACATATATTTTCTATGGTTTCCTGACGAGAAATCCTGTCAGACAGCGTATTTAATGCACCGGAAAAGTTCTTCTTGGGCCCTTTTCCGGCAGCAATACTGTTTATGACAGGCATCATTCCCCCGGCACCGACTCCGAGCCCGCCGCCCCAGATTACTCCGGCTCTGGCACACCAGTTCTTCATGATATTCAGGGCAAGGATATTTTGACAGCCTTCGTAAAAACCGCAGTTTGCAATGGCATAAACCGTGCAGTCCTTTGAAAAGGCAGCATTTTTAAGCTCATCCTCCAACTGAATCAGGCATGACAGCAGGTGCGAGGGGAGAGAGTCAACGTAAAGAGGGAATGCAAAGACCATTACATTACTGTTCCTAAGGAGTTGTAAATCACTGCTGCCGGGCTGTTTTTTTCTAAAGTGAAGATTTACAATCTTATTTTCAGGGGAGAGCAGTTCCTGCAGTTCTTTTAATATAAGGCCGGAAGCGCTGCCCTTTGCCTTTGGACTTCCGTTTATCAGAGCAATCTTCATATGTCCAGTGCCTCCATTTCTTGTATAGAATCCAAAAAAGTCACAGATTTTACGGTACAGTAAAGGTTGACTGCATTTGCCCTTACCAGTTTCTGGGCGGTTTCTTTTTCCTCTGTAGTTATATCACCACCATAGAAGATGACCTTTAGATCAAAGTCTCTCTTATAACGCTGCTGGTGGTGCATTTCTCCATTTTTAAATGTAAAATATGGATGGATATAGGAAATGCTTCTGTCCAGTACATTTTTTATAAAGGGACTGTAGCTGCCATAGACGCATTTACTGATAATCAGCACTTCACTGCACATGGCGATGTTTTTACCCATCTCACAATATGCATCCTTGATGATACAGGCTCCCGGAGTTTTCAGCCAGCAGCCAAAACAGCCGATACAGGGCTGTATATTATCACAATCCGAAATAATGATATATTCTGCGGCGATTTCAGGATAAATCTTTTGCAGGGTATCTTCGGTCAAATCATGGATAATTAATTTCATCTTATCTGTTCCTCCTTTATTCCAGAAAGGTCCTTAACTCCTACGGGTTCTTTGGCCTGCTTCAAAAATGCATGGAATGCAGAATTAACAAGCCTGTGTATTTCTTCATCCGGGATATCTGCGGCGCCGGCAGCTATCATAGAAGCGATTCCGTGTGTGTACAGCATCATATGCAGATAGAGCTGCTTCGCGGAGGCATCACTGATAGACAGCGTTTTCATGATATCCTTTGCAACGTCCTGCCTTGCACATTGTCTGTAGATATCTTCCAGACTGTTAACATGCATGTATTTGGATAGGAACAGAAAGCAGAATAAATACTTTTCCTCTCTGGCAAATCCGATATGGCACCGCCCGATGGATGCAAAGTAATAATTTTTGTCTGCGTTTTTTTCTATATATGCAGTCAGGTATTGCTGGGTATATAAAAACAATTCCTCCATCAGCTCTGACATGTTGGAGTAGCAGCTATATATCGGCTGCACAGAACAGCCGGTCTGACTGGCAATGTTTCTGGCATTCAGGGATTCGTACCCTTGTGTACGGAGGAGCGTAAAGGCTGCATCCAATATCATTTTTTTCGTGATTTTCTGTTTTGGCATCTTTTCACCTCGAATATAACAAGTGTTATATAACAATGATTATATTGTAGATCCAGAGGTTTGTCAACTTCTTTAAATGCATGGAATCCTGTAGCGCAGGAGGTGTTTTGTATGTGCTTTGAAACAATAAAAAACGAAAATTTAAGAGAAAAATCAAAAGGGGATAATCTAATTGATTTAAGAAATATTATGATGTACAATTACACTTAATTCAGAAAGGTCCAGAATCCAGTACTTTGGGAAAAATATGAACAATTTGATTGCAGGAGGAGAACTGTTATGGTTAAGAATCTGTTAAATAAATGGCGACATTTTGCGTTTCGTAAGCAGATTGTATATGTATATGGATTAAGTGTATTATGTATCATATTGTTCTTCTTAATATTCTATTTTGGAATAACAATCAAATATGCGAATAAAGAAATGGAAACGAATCTAAAAGTTGAGTGGCTGAAGATTGAGAATGCGCTGAACAATGCAGTGGAAAAGGCCGAGGGTTATTCCAAATTGATGGAGTCGGTGGATGAAATACAGGCATTTTTGAATAATCCGAAGGAAACTCAGCTTAAAGAGGATCTGGATCAATCTATACTCTCCGGAATTTTGTTGAATTCGGATATTGATGCTATTTATATTTATGATCTGGAAGGGAATTATTATCATAAAACCCGGGGTCAAACATATACCCCCATTATGAATTCGGTACAGGAGGCATCGTGGTACCATACTGTGTATGCGAAGAAGGGGAAAAGTTCGGTTTATTTCGGTGGCGGCGGATTTTTTGAAGGAAAAGAGGATGGATTTCTTTCTGTGGTCAGCCTGATTAAGGAGCCGGCAACATCTCTCCCTAAGGGTGTGATGATTTGTAATATATCCATAGACCAGATCCTGAAGCCGATTAAAAGTTCAAGTGTTTATTGCAGCATCATGGACGGACTTAAAAATGTGTATTACATCTCCGAACCGATTGAACGGTTAAAAGAAGGGCAGGAGTATAAACGGATTTATGGACCGGCGGCCATCACTGTCAGTATTGCGATGGACAAGGCCGTAGTTCATGACCAATATAAAGTGTTCAATATCGGACTGCTTGCAATTTTGATTATATATACAATTTTTATCTTTTTATGCATGAGTGTTCTGGATAATTCGATTGCAAAACCATTAAGCCATGTATTAAAAGTTATGGAAAAAAATCAATTGCAGGAAATAGATGTTTTAGAAACGAATCAGGATATGATCAGTCTTCAGACAGGGTTCAATCATATGATTCAAAGAACAGTTTCTTTACTGAGGCAGATCGAGGGGGAGCAGAAGCAAAAACGGCAATATGAACTAAAAGTTCTGAATGCCCAGGTCAGACCCCATTTTCTGTATAATACATTTGATTCGGTATGTGCGCTTGCATTAATGGGGAAGAGCAAGGATGTGTACCTTTTAATGCAGGCACTGGGTAAATACTACAGGATCAGTCTTCATAAAGGTGACGAAACAATCCGTTTAAAGGAAGAAATTGAAATTATTAAAAATTACATAGTAATACAAAAATATAGATTTGAAGACTTTTTCGAAATCGAATATCGTATTCCAGATGATCTTAACGAATTAAAGGTACTGAAACTGATTTTACAGCCATTTATCGAAAACGCAATTTATCATGGACTGAAGACGAAAGGCGGCGGAAAGATTACAATAGCGGCGGAGATGGAAGATGGATATCTTGTGTTAAGAATAAAAGACTCGGGGATGGGCATGTCTGAGGATGCGATTCAAAGAATTTTAAACGGCGAGGTAAACGGGGAAGAAAAAAGTTTTGGTATTTACGGGACGGCTGAAAGAATTACACTGCATTACGGGCAGGAAAATCTTGTTCATATTTATTCTGAGCCCGGTCTTTACACTACCATCGAAATAAGAATTCCGAAAGAACAGGGGGAATGAATTACATGATAAAATTATTGATTGTTGATGATGAGAGGCTTGTAAGAGAGCTGATCCGGTTAAGTGTAAACTGGGAAGAAATAGGCTTCACTATAGTAGGGACTGCATCGACCGCGGAAGAGGGGATCGAGAAGGTAGATGAACTAAAGCCGGATGTTGTCTTTACAGATGTGAGGATGCCGGGGCAGACAGGACTCGATCTGGCGAGAACTATCGTTGATAAATACCCGATGATAAAAGTAGTGGTAATCTCCGGATATGATGAATTTGCTTATGTCAATGAGGGGTTGAAAATCGGTATTTTTGACTATCTTTTAAAGCCGATTGCAGAAGATGCCTTAAGGGAGGTCGGATGTAAGGTAAGGGACGCTATCTTGTCACAGCGCCGGCATAATGAGGAGTTTGAACACTATAAAAGAGAATTTGAACTTAATTACAATAAAATAAGGGAAAAGGCAATCAGCCGGCTTGTGTATTCATCGGAGGCGGAATCCGCGGCTGAGAACTTAAAGGTATTTCATATTGAATTAAATGAGGATATTTTTCAGGTCGCCGTGCTGGAGTACGGGCAGGGAATCGAATATGAAACGGAGAAGGAACTGCTAGAAGCCATCCGGATCCGTGAAATTGTGGATGACTTTTTTTCCAGATATGACCATATCTTTTTATTTGAGAGAAGTTATCCATATATTGTTATTATCAATAATCAGAAGGATGTGGATTTTAACAGACTCTGTCAGGATGTATGCCGTTTTATAGCGGAAACAGTTCCTATTCAGGTCTGCATTGGAGTCGGTTCTTTTTATAAAAGTCTCTGGCAGCTGTCCATATCTTACCGCGAGGCAAAAAGTGCACTGAAATATAGTTTTACGAGGCAGAGCGGAAAATGCATTTATTTTCAGGAAATTTTGAAAAATCAAAGTCAGGAGCAGTCGGTTCACGATGTTGTTATGAAAAATTACAGTGATTACATCAGTCAGGGAATGATCAGCGAAGCAAAGGAGGTATTAAAAGATATCTATGATAATGCAGTGAATCAGAACCTGACAAGGGATCAGGCAATTTTTATGACAATCAACCTGATTATGGAAACTTATACAGCGGCAAAAGAATTGAAGATTGATTTAGACAATATTGAAAAAATCCGCACAAAGATGGTTGCTGATATATTAACGATGACAGATCTTTTCGAGATGGAGAAGAGCATACTAAACTTACTGGACAAGTTGTTTGAAACATTCAGAAAAGTAAATGAAACAAATCACGCGAATGTGCTGGCAAGTATAGAGGACTATATAAAAACTCATTACGAAGAGCCGGATTTATCGCTGACAAAGATTGCAGAGACATTCTATATGAATCCCAATTATCTCAGCAGGGTATTCAAAAAGAAGACAAAGAAAACATTTAGGGAATATTTGTTGGATTACCGCATGGAAAAAGCAATGATATTACTGCGGCAGACTTCACTGAAGGGATATGAGGTCGCTGACAAGGTCGGGATTCAGGACCCGAATTATTTCAGCGTGTGCTTTAAAAAGAAATTCGGGTATTCGGTCCGCGAAATGGGGAGGTAGGCTCAGGCCTGCGAATCGAGAAGGGACGTGAAAAGAAGGGACGGCTGCAATCCTCCCGGGGGAGTACATGCCGTTTTGAAATGCGGACGCAGGCCTGAGAAATTCTAAGAAGAAAACAGCCGGGAAAATGGGGCATAGCAGACCCAGAGCGGGAAATCTGATGATTTCCCGCTCTGGGTCTGCTGATTTTGTGATTCGGGATCACAAAATCTCCCCACTTTCCCAGCTGTTTTCTTCAAGAATTTCTATGTCCTGCTTAAGCGTTTCAAAACGGCATGTGCTCCCCCGGGAGGATTGCAGCCGTCCCTTCTTTTCACTGGTTCATCCAGATGTAGAGCTAAGGTCTGCATTTTGTAGAAAAACTACTTACGAGGATAGATTGTTAGGGGGAGAGAACTTAAAATATGGGCTCAAAATCTGGAAATTTGAGCTTGTAATATGAAAGAGGTTATGCTAAAATTAGTTCACCTGAAATCACAGGTGCGTTTCAAACATTCTTTATATCTGACTTGATGAAATTATGATTTCATTCCAAAGGACATGTTCGTCCAAGTATTCAATGTTTGAAAAATGAAAATGGTTAATGGTATTCAGTAACACAAAAAAGTGGGTGATGCGTATTGAGTGTATGAACTTGTCAAAGAAAAATGAAATAATCCATTACGCAATGCCTGTTCGCGGGATGCTGTATGATGCGTTAAGCTATGTGGATCAGGTCAGCCAAATTAAGAAATTGCGAAGGGAAAATAAAGAGTTGGAGGGCTCAGCTGAATTTCTGTCAGGATTGAAAAAAACAGATCACCTATATCCTGTAATAACAATCATTTTTTATTATGGTGAGGAAAAATGGGATGGGAAGATAGATCTGCATGGACTTCTCGGAATCGACAGGAAAGAATATAGTTTATTAAAAACATATGTCCCCAACTATAGAATTAATCTGATTGAACCTAAACGGCTGGAAAATCTGAAGTGTTTTCAAACAGATTTACAGATTATTTTTGGTATGTTAAAATATAGAAAAAGCAAGACGGAATTACAGAATTATATGAATTCCAATAAAGAATATTTTAGTAACATCGACGAAGATTCATATAATGCAGCCAAAGTGCTGCTTGGCTCGGAAAGCAGTTTAAAAGCAGAAAAACAGGAGTCGGGAGGAATTGATATGTGTAAGGCATTGGATGATTTGTATCAGGATGGTGTAAACGAAGGGAGAGAGCAAGGGATCAGGGCATTGATGCAGGATTATCTTGATGAAGGATACGACAGAGAAAAGATTCTGGAAAAGCTGCAGAAGATATTTTCCCTGAGCAGGGAAAAAGCAGAACTGTATTACATGAAGTTTCATCAGCCACAAGAGTAACCGTGGAAAATATTTGTTATTAAAACGTATCACTTTTTTTGAAATATCACAATAAGTACATATATAAGAAAGAGGCAATTTACACAATATGGTAAATATGCCTCTTTTTTGTATGGAAATATTAAAAAAGTTATGAAATGAAGACAATATAAAAGGTAATATTTTTCAAGAAATTGGTTATTTTTTTCGATTCAATATATTTCGTTAATTGGATATTATATAAATACAACAAAGGTGTGCAAGAGATACACAAGAAAATTATTTTAGGAGGATTTGATTTATGAACAAAAAAAGGGTGGCAGCGTTGATTACGGTATTGGCTTTTTCGTTTAGTGCATTAGTAGGATGCGGAGCGTCCAATTCCGGAACCGAAACAAAGGATAAGACGGAATCGTCGGAAACAGGTGAGACAGATTCAAAGGATAGTGGAAAGATTACGATCGGGTATTCGCTTAAGACGGTTCAGGAAGAACGCTGGCAGAGAGAACTGGATGGCTGCCAGAAAGCGGCAGATGATTTAGGGGTTGAGTTTCTTTATCAGGTTGCAAACGGGGATGCACAGACACAGGTTTCACAGATTGAGAATCTGATTACCCAGGGAGTGGACGTTATCATGGTTACCGCCGTGGATGCAGGGGCTTTGTCAAATGTACTGCAGGAGGCAGCGGATGATGGTATCAAGGTTCTTGTATATGACCAGCAGCTTGAAAACACATACGGAGATGCGTTTGTAGGATACAGTGATTATTCAAACGGCACACTGATCGCCCAGATACTGGCGGATAAGGACGTAAGCGGAAAAGTAGTGCTCCTGCATGGTGATAAGTCTTCCGGTATTGAGAAGATTATTGAAGGCGAAAAGTCAATATTAGAAGACCTGGATGTAGAGATTGTGATGGAACAGTACTGTACCAACTGGGGAGCAGAAGCAGCTCTTGGGTATGCACAGAACGCACTTGCAGAACAGAATAATGATATTACTGCATTTGTCTGCATGAACGATGGAATTGCATCGGGTGCGATTCAGGCATTAGAGGAAGTAGGCATGGACGGTAAGGTTGTGGTAACAGGAATGGACTGCGAACTGACAGCAGTGCAGAGAATCTCAAAGGGGACACAGACATCAACGCTTTATAAAGATAGTGATGCATTATCAAGAGCAGCTGTTGAAACAGCAGTTTCTCTGGCAAAAGGTGAAAAGATTACGAGCGATAATACCATTGATTTTGGTGTCAATGAAATGCCCCATGTGATTGTAAGCTCTGCAATCATTACAAAGGATAACATCCAGACAGAATTAATTGATAAAGGTATTTATACAGAAGAAGAAATTTCCGGGAAATAATCTCAGTTTATCCAGTCATGTAACTGTTCAGCGGGGGGCTGTGCAGTAAAAGCACAGTCCTGAACAGTTACAGATAGTACAGGGGGATCAATTATGATGAAAGGAGATTTTAATGGAAGATTATATTTTAGAGATGCAGAATATTACGAAAGAATTTCCGGGTGTCAAGGCACTGGATGATGTTACCTTCTGTGTTAAAAAGGGAGAAATTCATTCTCTGGTGGGTGAAAACGGGGCAGGAAAATCAACACTAATGAAGGTTCTCAGTGGTGTTTACCCCGTGGGACAATATACCGGCATCATGAAAATAAGCGGGAAAGAGCAAGAATACAATAGTGTAAAAGACAGCGAAAGAGCAGGGGTATCTATCATTTATCAGGAACTGGGACTGGTAGGGACTATGACAATCTGCGAAAACGTATTTCTGGGAAATGAAATAGTGAAGAACGGGCATATCGACTGGGATGCACAAAACAGAAGATGTGTAGAAATGTTAAAACGGGTTAATTTAGATGAAAAGCCGAATACAGTGGTTGAAACACTCGGCACAGGCAAGCAGCAGTTAATCGAAATTGCCAAGGCATTGAATAAAAATGTAGATATATTGATTTTAGATGAGCCGACCTCTTCACTTACGGAACAGGACAGCAAAAATCTGCTCGATTTATTGAAACAGCTCAGGGAATCGGGCATGACATGTATCTATATTTCACATAAATTAAATGAGGTGAAAGAAATTTCAGATACCGTTACGGTTTTGAGGGATGGCAGGACGATTACGACAAGGCCGATTGGGGAATTGGATGAAAATAAGATGATTTCCTATATGGTGGGGCGTGAAATGACGGATGTTTATCCTGCAAAAACACACACGCCGGGAGAGGAAGTGCTGTTTGAAGTCAGAGACTGGACAGTGCCGACGAGGAAAAACCCCGAAAAAAACTTGCTGGACCAGATCAGCATCAGTGTGAGAAAAGGGGAAATTGTTGGGATTTCAGGACTCATGGGGGCCGGAAGGACGGAGTTTGCAATGAGCCTGTTTGGAGCATGGCAGGATAAGCCGTGTTCGGGGGAGATCTATTTCAAAGGAAAGAAAAGAGAACGATTCAGACATCCGAGAGAGGCCATTGACAGCGGACTGATGTATCTGTCGGAGGACAGGAAGAGGTTCGGACTTCTTTTGAATTCTGATTTAAAGGTAAACATGACCCTCTCGAGCCTGAATAAGATTTCAAAAGGCGGTGTGATTGACCTGGATTTGGAAACAGAACAGGCAATGCAGGGAGTTAAAGACCTGAGTATTAAGACTCCGTCCGTGCTGCAGCTGGCCAAAAACCTAAGTGGCGGCAACCAGCAGAAAGTATTGATTGTAAAAGCGCTGTTGACGAAACCGGATTTATTGATCTTAGATGAACCGACGAGGGGGATTGATGTCGGGTCAAAATATGAAATCTACCAGCTTATGGATAAAATGGCAAAGGACGGAATTTCTATTATTATGATTTCTTCAGAACTGCCAGAAGTTATCAATATGAGTGACAGGGTCTATGTTATGAGCGATGGGAAGATCGCAGGTGAATTTGATACAAAAGAATCCTTGGTAACACAGGAGACGCTGCTGCAGTGTTCTACTGGGAAATAAAAGAAAGGAAGTATTTTTGATGAGAGAAAAAAGAGCGAATATCACAGGCGTGCTATATAAAAACAGCCTGTTGATTGAGTTGATTATTATTTTTGCATTGTTTAGTTTTCTTACAAATGGAACCTTTATATCAACAAGAAACCTGTCCAATTTAATGATGCAGGGTGTTACGTGTTCGATTATCGCAATTACGATGACACTGGTAATCGTATCCTGCAACTGTGATCTTTCGGCAGGGACAGCCTTGGGATGCATGGGAACGATTGCTGCCGTGATTCAGGTAAAGGCGGGTTTTGGGACCGCGGCAACACTATTGGTGGTTGCGGCATGCAGTCTGGTTTTAGGATTGTGGCATGGATTCTGGATTGCGTATAAAAAGCTTCCGGCATTCATTGTAACCCTTGCAACACAGCTGGTTCTGAAAGGGATCATACTTGCAGTCGGAAACGGGGCCTCTATTGGACCGATGTCGGATAGTTTTTCAAAGTTCGGCAGTTCCTATCTCCCAAATCTCGGTGAAAGCTCCGTACATATTACAAGCCTTGTTATAGCGCTGGCCGGATGTGTAATCTTCATTGTTATAAGCGTCCGTGGTGAAAAAAGAAAAATACAGCAGGGATTAATCGAAGCAAACTGGAATAAGAAGATCATTAAAATAGTGATAGTCGTTGCTGCAATCTTTGTTGTTTCCGGGATCTTTATCTTCTATAAGGGCTTCCCCTATGCGATTGTTGTTTTAACAGCCCTTGCGGCAGTGTTCCATTATGTCGTCAACAATACGGTTTTCGGCCGGTATGTCTTTGCGGTGGGCGGCAATGCGGAGGCGGCCAAATTGTCAGGAATTAAGACGGAGAAAATCAATATGCAGATTTATATGCTTCACAGCCTGATCGTAGGTGTTGCAAGCGTAATTTATCTCGGAAGAGTCGGACAGGCTACGCCAACAGCGGGTACATCATTCGAATTCACAGCGATTACAGGCTGCGTAGTCGGCGGAACAAGTATCTTAGGAGGAAGAGGAACGATTGTCGGTGCGGTAATAGGAACGATGCTGATGGCAAGCCTGGACAACGGAATGAGCCTGCTGAATATGGGCCAGAGCAGTCAGTATATTGTGAAGGGACTCGTATTAATGCTTGCAATCGCAATGGACGTTATCTCCAGATCCAAGAGAGGATAGAAAGGATATATGATGAATCATAAAATCAGAGATGTAAAGGTACATTTAGTATCTATGCCGGTACAAGGCGGATTTTCCGACGCAACCAGAAAAGTCGAAACGATAGGGTATACGATTGTCCGTGTTATCACGGAGGATGGTTTAGAGGGATTCGGTGTTACATACCATGAAGTCGGCGGAGAGGCAACAAAGCTGCTGATAGAAAAAAATATCGCCCCCAGAATCATCGGGAGGTACCCGTTTGAAACGGAAGTAATCTGGGCAGATATGTTCCAGTACCTTCGGGGCGTCGGAAGAAAAGGGCTGATGTTTTGTGCACTTAGTGCGGTGGACATCGCGCTTTGGGACTTGAAAGGAAAAATAACGAATCTGCCGCTTTACCGCCTGTTCGGTGGAAATAAGAAAGAGGTACCAGTATATGGAAGCGGCGGCTGGACGTCCTATTCAGATGAAGAGTTAGTGGAAGAAATGAAGGAACTCGTATCCCGGGGCTATCAAATGATTAAATTCAAGGTTGGGTTCAATGGAGGAAACAGTCCGTCCAGGGATGTGGAGCGTGTGCGGAAGGTACGAGAGGCTGTGGGGCCAGGTATCGGGATTATGCTGGACGCCAACAACTGCTGGGATGCGGCAGCGGGGGCCAGATTTGCAAACCGTGTCAAGGACTATGACATCATGTTTCTGGAAGAACCGGTATTTGCCGATGATATTCCGGGGCTTAAAAAATTTAAAATGTCCACGGACCTGCCGCTTGCAACAGGTGAACATGAGTATACGAAGTACGGCGTCAGGGATCTGGTTATCAATCAGGCCGCGGACATTGTGCAGCTCGACGGGACGAGGGCGGGCGGTTTTACAGAGATGCTGAAAGTGGCAGCGGTTACACAGGCGTGGAATTTAAAATTTGCACCGCATGCAATGGAGAATATACACATCCACCTCGTGAGTGCGTGTACAAATGCGCTGTTTCTTGAAAGATTACTCTTATTTGAAGAAATTACAAGAAACATTTATGTGGATGCACCGGAGCCGGTCAGTGGCATGATGACGATTCCGGACAAACCGGGTCTTGGTCTGGAATTAAATATGAATTTTATCAATGAATATGATGAAAAGCTTTAGGAGGAATGTAAAATGCAAATGCTTGTAGGAAACGAATTCAGAGATTCCAGCGACGGACATGTCATAAATATCGTGAATCCGGCATACGGCACCGTGATTGATACTGTTCCAGCCGCGACATATGAAGACGTTAAGCTGGCGATTGATACGGCGGTCGAAGGACAGAAAATGTGGGAAGAAATGACAATCCGTGAACGCACACAGAAACTGAAAAAGTTTGCTTCTCTGTGTCTGGAACGCCGGGAAGAATTAGGAAAGATTCTGGCAATGGAATCGGGAAAACCGTTTTGGAAAGAAGCTGTCTGGGAACTTGATTCTGTAGCATACACGATTGAAGGCTCCTGCGAAGTGGCGAAACACTATTACGGGAAGACAATGCCGATTGGAACTGAGCCAGGGTATGACCATGATATTCAGTTTACGATTCACGAGCCGTTGGGTGTGCTTGCCTGCATCATCCCATATAATTTCCCGCCTGCAATCTGGTCATTTAAGGTAGGGGCAGCGCTTGCGGCCGGTAATGCGGTGATTGTAAAGGCACCGTCCTATAATCCGCTGACACTTTTAAAACTGCATGAAATGCTTGTAGAGTCAGGTGTTCCGGCATCAGTCGTGCAATGCATCACGGGAAGGGGCAGTGAGATCGGAAACTGGCTGATGGCGGATGAGCGCATCGCCGGTGTAAACTTTACCGGCAGCACAGAGGTGGGAATTGATATTGCGAAGAATGCCTGCAAAAATCTGATTCCGTATCAGTTTGAATTAGGCGGCAACGACCCCTTCATTGTATTTGAGGATGCAGACTTGGACCTTGCAGTAAAAGAAGCCGGTGACCAGTGCCGGAACAACAGGCAGTGCTGTACCGGTTCAAAGCGGTTCATCATCCACAATTCCCTGAAAAAGGAGTTTATTGAGAAGCTGATAGAAGAGTACCTCTGCAAGGAAGTTCAGGGTGATCCGCTGGATGAGAATGTGACAATGGGGCCCATGATCAGTGAAAAAGCGGCAAAAACAGTTGAGGAGCAGGTGAAACTAACCGTAGAACAGGGAGGTGTCGTTATTTACGGAGGAAAACGAACAGGGGCATTCTTTCAGCCAACGATTATTGACCATGTAAGCCCGGATACTGATATCGCGAGGGATATGGAAGTATTTGGCCCTGTGTGGCCGATCATCGGATTCGATACATTTGAAGAGGCAGTTGCAATTTCAAATCATTCCAGATATGGATTAGGCGGCGGTGTTTTCTCGAGAGACATAAAGACATGCATGAAAGCTGCAAAACAGCTGAAGACAGGACACATTGCCATCAATGGATCAGGAAACTTCCGTGCGGCAGAGCTGCCTTTCGGCGGTGGAAAGCGTATGAGCGGAAACAGCCGGGAAAGCTTGTCAGCGGTTATGGATGAGGTGACACAGAGCAAGTCAATCGTATTGAGATACGTTCTGGAATAGTGAGGGTTTGCAAAAAATATGAAATTTGGAATTCACTACATATACTGGAGAAAAGATTTAGACTGTAAATCATATCTGCCATATGTTGAAAAAGCAAAAAAAGCAGGATTTGATGCACTGGAGTTAGGAGACTACCTTTTTTTCGAGATTTCTGATCATGACGTGACAGAGTTGGCAAAGGCAGCCCAATATTATGATATCGAGCTTGCACTCGGACTGGACCCGCCTGCGGGTTCCTGGCTGACTTCCTTTGATAGGGAGGAAAGAAGAAAAGGAATTGAATTCTATAAAAAGGCTTTTCCCAGAATGGAAAAACTGGGGATCAAAGCAGTTGGCGGAAATATGCTGAATGCCCCGTTCACGGCCCCATATGATAAATACCATGAAAAAGAATATGAATTTGCCATAGATTCTATCCGGAAAATAGCCGGGGCAGCGAAGGGATATGACATTGGGATTAACGTAGAAATTGTAAACCGTTATGAAAGCCATATTATAAACACAGCTGCGCAGGCAAAAAGGATGCTGGATGAGATTGATATGCCAAATGCAGGAATGACATTGGATTCCTTTCATATGAACGTGGAGGAATCCAGTTATACGAATGCAATATTGACGGCCGGCGGCAGGCTGGGACATTTTCACCTCATGGAAAACCACAGAGGCATTCTCGGGACGGGGCATCTGCCGTTAAATGAGTTTCGGGATGCGCTGCACTATATTCATTATGATGGCATTTTAACGATGGAGTGTCTTGTAAGGGCGGGGGGTTCCTTAGGCGACTGCTGCAGGATATGGAGGGATATGACGAGATGGGCGGACGAAGCAGGACTCGACGAACAGGCATCACAGTCGGTACATGCAATGAAGTATTTGTTTGCTGAAGGTAATCGGTAGATAGGGAAGAGAGGTATGAAACATGCTAGAAATACAGGCACTGCATCCGGCAGACCAGATCTGTAACATTTTAAAAAGAATCTATGACAGTGATCTCACCACACTGACAGGCGGGAACGTATCGGTAAGGGATGATGACGGCGTCATATGGGTATCTCCGACCGGAATAGATAAAAGTGACTTAAAGAGAGATGATATCGTCAGGATTCTTCCGGATGATACGATAATCGGGAAATGGAAACCGACTTCGGAATACAGGATCCATGTAGGAATCCTGAGGACACGTCCGGAAATGCGGGCTGTTATTCACGCACACTCACCGGCCCTGGTTACAATGAGCGCTGTCCATGAACTGCCAAAGACACAGGCGTTATTCCCATCATTTCAGGAGGTGGGAGAACCAGGAATGTGTGAATATGGAATGCCGGGTACACTGAATCTGGTTAAGTGCGTGATGGATGTTTTTAAACGGGGGTACGATGCTGCTGTTCTAAAAAATCATGCTGTATTTCTTGCCAGCCGCGTCAGCCTGTATGATGCATTTGCAAGAATTGAAGAATTTGATTTTAATGCAAGAATCCAGTTAATTGCAGAGGCCGAGGATAAAATTACTTCTCAGAGCAGTGTGAAAATGAAGGAAATGACAGAGAAACTGGAGGCAGAAAAATTACCGGGGACGATGAAAAGAGAGGGGTATTCAGAGAAAGAACTGGATCTCAGGAGGACTCTAAAGCTCTTAGCCCGCCGCGCAAATCTGAAGAAACTTTTTAACGCCAGATTTGGGTGTATTTCAGCCCGTGTTGATGAAAAGAGATTTTTAATTTCACCGGAGTACAGAGATAATGCATATATTGATGAAGGCGACTTCGTCCTGGCAGAAACAGGACGGTGCGAGGAAGGGAAAGAAGCAGATGCCTACAGTAAATTACATGGATTAATCTACGAGAAACATCCGGACATACAAGCTATCATTATGGCGGCCCCTGCATATGCATCGGTTTACGCGGTAACAAAGCAGGAATATGAAGTAGCCCTGATTCCTGAGTCGTACGGGGTGCTTAGGAGTTTTACACATATATCTTTTGAGGAAATGCTGGGAGACTGGGACAAGATTGCCGAAAAGGCCGGGATTGAACATATACCGTTTTTTGCCCTTGATAATACAGGGATCATGGTAATGGGCGATAATCCGTTGTTAACGTTTGATAAGCTGGAGGTTGCCGAGGGCACTGCGTTGTCAATTCATTATGCAAAGACATCGAATAAGGCGATTAAAGCCATGACTTCTGACATGAAAGAGGAGCAGGATAGTTTGAGTTAATAAGAAATAATAGGAGGAAATGAAATGCGCCGTGGAATAAAGATAATGATTGGGTGCGATATTTGCGCCCATGATTTGAAGGAAGAGTTAGTAAAAGCAATGAAGGAAAAAGGATATGACATCACTGATGCAGGCACGTCAAGTGCAGACGGGGGAGACTTTTCAGATGCGGCGGAAGTTGTCTGCAGAGGGATACAGTCAGGTGAATATCAGAGAGGTATTTTGATTTGCGGAACTGGAATCGGGATGTGTATTGCGGCAAATAAATTTAAAGGGGTCCGGGCGGGACTTGCATATGACGTTGTTCCGGCGGGCCTTGCGAGTCAGGATAATAATACGAATGTACTCTGTACTGGAGTGTGGCTCGCGGAAAACTTCGAAAAGTGCCTGAAAATGATTGAGACATGGATTCTCGTCCAGTATACAGGCCGTGATGTGGAAGGAATGGAGAGGGCCGCATATATCGAAAGCAGCATGTAAAGCAGGGGTAAAGAACAGATAAAGCAGGCTATATTATAAATGGAAGGAATGGATCATTATGAGTCAGAAATTATCAGTGATTATTGGCTGTGACGGAAGCGGTTTTCCGCTGAAAAAAGCTGTTGCAGAAGCACTTTTGGAAGAGGGATATGAGGTAAAAGATATAGGAAGTTATCAGGACAATGAGGGTTATTATCTGGATGCTGCCGAGCCTGTATGCAAAGCAGTCCAGACAGGGGAGTATGACAGGGGAATCCTGATTTGCGGGACCGGACAGGGAATGAACATTTCTGCAAACAAGTTTTCGGGAATCCGTTCAGCTATTGCGTATGACGTTTTTGCGGCAAAAATGTCCCGTGCCGATAATAATACAAATGTGCTTTGTACCGGGGCGTGGATGATGTCTCCGGAAGACGGCGTAAAAATGGTTAAAGTGTGGCTGAATTCGGATTACTATGACACAAACGTTTATGGGTTGAAAAGGGTAGAAGAGTTTGAAAAGGAAATGAAACAAAAACAATAAAAAAGATATATATTCATTTCTTTATAAATCAGGGAGGTTTCAATGTCTGCAAAATATTATTTAGCAATGGATTTTGGCGCAAGCACGGGCAGGGGCATTTTAGGAAAACTGGACGGGGAAAAATTAGAGCTTCAGGAAGTCCACAGGTTTCAGAACTATTATGTCCCGGTACAAGGGAAATGTTATTGGGATATATTCAGGCTGTTTCATGAGATTCTGGTTTCCTGCCGGAAGGCCAAGGCAGTGTGTGGTGGGGACCTCGTTAGTCTTGGGATTGATACATGGGGAACGGACTACGGGCTGATTGACCGGACCGGACAGCTGATTGGCAGCTGCCGGTGTATGCGGAATGCAGACAGTACCTTTGTTGATCTGATTCAGGAAAAGATAACACCGGAAGAACTTTTTTACAGGACCGGAATACAGACGATTTATGGAAATACGTTGTTCCAGTTGTTTGAAAGAGAATACTGCAAGGACCCGGCATTAAAAGAGGCGTCCAACCTACTGATGCTTCCTGATCTTCTTGCATATTTTCTGACCGGAGAGATGAGACATGAATATACAATGGCGTCGACTTCTATGATGTACAATCATCGGGATAAGCAATGGGACAGGGATATGCTGCGTTCACTGGGACTGCCGGAGGAGATTTATTCGGATATCGTGATGCCCGGAACTGTCCACTTTGATGTTGTACCGGATGTTCTGGAAGAAACAGGTTTGGAAAAATTGAAGTACGTGCCTGTAGGAACACATGATACGGCATCGGCGGTTGCGGCCGCACCGCTCCACGAAAACGAGGCTTTCTGTTCAAGCGGGACATGGTCACTTCTGGGAATAGAATTAGAGAAGCCAATTATAGACAAAACTGTATATGAAGCTAATTTTTCGAATGAAGGTACCGTGGACGGTGGAGTCCGGCTTCTGAAAAATATTATGGGAATGTGGATACTGCAGCAGGTGGTGAAAGAATTTGAGAGTCAGCAGATTTTTTACAGTTGGGATGAAATCGTAAAACAGGCTTCCGCGGCAGAACCATTCAGGTCTTTTATTGATGTGGAGTCTCCGGAGTTCTATCAGACAGGAAACATGACCGGGAAAATCCGGGGTTACTGTGAGCGAAGCTGTCAGGCAGTGCCGCAGTCGGTCGGTGAACTGGCAAGGTGTGTGTATGAAAGTCTGGCCATGCAGTACCGCATCACATTCCGGAAATTAGAAGAGATCGCTGGCCACTCCTTAGATGCACTGCGTATCGTGGGTGGCGGCAGCCAGAACCGGATGTTGAACCAGTTTGCTGCAAATGCCATAGGAAAGCCAGTATTTACAGGTCCTGTTGAAAGCGCCTGCATAGGAAATCTTCTGGTACAGGCGAAAGAAGACGGTGAAATCGGCTCTTTCAGGGAAATCCGGCGGATTGTGGAAAATAATTTTGAAACAGAAAAGTTTGTACCTGTGGATTGTGGGCTGTGGGACAGAGGATTTATAAGCTATATGGAGGCAGTTGATAAGGTGCAGGATCACAGATAAGGAGTGAAAATATTTATGAACATGTTAATAAACGGGGAATGGGTGGAGTCGGCAGACAAAGAAACGATAGATGTGACAAATCCATATACAGGGGAGTTACTTGATACGGTACCGGCAGCAGGAAAGGCTGATGTTGATTTCGCAATCCAGTCTGCTGTGGAAGGACAGAAAATATGGTATCGCCACAATATACGTGAGAGAGCAGGAATCCTGCGCAGATTTCTGGAACTGGTAAAAGAAAACAGGGATCTTCTGGCGAGGACACTTACGTTAGAGACCGGAAAGCCGGTATTTGACTCTTATGGAGAGATTGACTCCGTATACATGACATTTGAAAGTGCAATCGAAATCGTAAAGCACCAGTATGGAAAAACTATGCCAATGGGCATTGAAGGCGGTTATGATGACGACCTTCAAGTGACGGTACATGAGCCGTTAGGTGTGATTGCGTGTATCGTCCCATTCAACTTTCCGGCTGCATTGTGGGCGTTTAAGGCGGGTCCCGCACTGATGGCGGGAAATGCAGTCGTCGTGAAACCGGCCACGTCTAATCCACTCTGTGTTTTAAAATTAATGGGACTTCTGGCGGAGGCGGGAGTGACCCCGCAGGCGGTACAGTGTCTCACCGGAAGAGGTTCCCTGGTTGGAAATTGGATCGTCGAAAATCCGATGATTGCACAGGTTAACCTGACAGGCGGCGTAAAAGCCGGTATCGAAATTGCAAGGAAGGCGGCGGAGAACCTTACCGATTATAAATTTGAACTGGGCGGGAATGATCCCCTGATTATCTGTGCAGACTGCGATATGGATCTCGCTGTCAACGAGGCCGGGGATAAGACCCGAAACGCAGGGCAATGCTGCTCCGGTGCGAAGCGGTTCATCGTACATAAATCAGTGAAGGAGGAATTCGTCAGGCGCCTGATAGAGGAACGGTTGAAAACGATTAAGACGGGAGACCTGTTGGATATGGAGACAGATTATGGGACCTTAATCAGCCCAGAAGCGGCAGCCGAAGTTGAAAATCAGGTGCAGCATACGATTTTGCAGGGGGCCCGGCTCGTATACGGCGGGAAAAGAGAAGGTGCCTTTTTCGAACCAACTGTCCTTGATCACGTTACGGTGGATATGGATATTGCGAGAGATATGGAAGTATTCGGACCACTTTTCCCGATCATTGAATTTGACACACTGGATGAAGCGATTGAAATTGCAGAGGCTTCTCACTACGGTCTGAGTGCAGGGGTGATTACGAATAATCTGCAGGATGCGATGAAAGTAGCGGGGGCTCTGAAGTCAGGAATGGTGGCAGTGAACGGATCGGGAGGTTTCAGGGCGCAGGAACTCCCCTTTGGCGGCGGAAAGAAGATGAGCGGAAACAGCAGAGAATGTATGTCCTCTGTGCTGGAAGAAGTGACTCAGGAAAAATCTATTATCTTCAGATATGCAATGAAAAAGTATAATGAGTATAAGTAAAAACCGCAGGGTTCAAGGAGGGAAGATACATTGAAAAAATTTGATGGTATATACACGGCACTGGTTACTCCTTTTGACCAGAAAGGAAGTATAAATTCCGGGGCAGTCCAGCGGCTTGTGGAAAGAAATATAAAACAAGGAGTTTCTGGATTTTATGTGTGCGGCAGCACAGGGGAATCTTACCTGCTTACGAAGGAAGAAAGGAAGTACCTTCTGGAAGCGGTCTGCGAGGCGGCAGGAAATGACGCAGACATACTTGTAAACGTAGGAATGTTTTCTACGGACTATGCCATAGAACTTGCCAAACATGCAGAGAAACAAGGAGTAAAGGCGGTTTCCTCCGTACCGCCGTTCTATTTTCCATTTACGATGGAGGAATATGTGGAGTATTATAGTGATCTGGCGGATTCTGCTGATGTTCCAGTACTTCTGTATAACATTCCGGCGATGTCCTCGGTCACATTCGCCGGCGATGATCTTAAACGCCTTCTGGCTAATGAGAAAATTACGGGGATTAAGCATACAAGTTATGACCTGTTTCAGCTCCAGCAGCTGATACATCAGTATCCGGAAAAAAATTTCTTTATCGGGCATGATGAAATATTTTTAAGCGCGCTTGCAGTGGGGGCGCATGCAGGAATCGGCAGTACATATAATATTATGGCCGGTAAATTCATAAAAATCAGAGAATTGTTCATGCAGGGAAAAACAAAAGAGGCGGCAGAGGTACAGAATGAAGTAAATAACGTTGTGTCAGCCTTATGTCGTGTCGGCATATTTAAAGGTATCAAAGAAATCTTAAAAATGCAGGGCATCGACTGCGGGTACTGCAGGAAGCCCTTTAAAAAACTGGATGATACGCAGAGGGCATTTTTGCTGGAGACTGCGGAGAGGAACGGATTGTGATTGCACGATTTGACAGAAACCCCAAAAGACTAAAAAGAAGAAAAACATAGTCCTTTTAAAGTTATAATGTGGTATACTAATTTTTATATAAGTTTAGCGACACATTTAACATGTTATGAAATAGGATGGTGCCATTATGTCAAGAACTGTTGGAATTGGTATACAGGATTTCGAAAAAGCCAGAAAGCAAAATGTTTTTCTGGTCGACAAGACAATGTTCATCAGGGATTGGTGGGAAAAGAAAGATGATGTTACACTGATTACGCGTCCCAGACGTTTCGGAAAAACCCTGACGCTGAGTATGGTAGAACAGTTTTTCTCTGTGAATTATAAAAATACCGATATTTTTAAAGGGATGAATATCTGGCAGGATAAGCAGTATCAGGAACTTCAGGGGAGTTATCCTGTAATTTCACTGAGCTTTGCAGGGATCAAAGGCAATACTTACGAGATGGCGAGAGATGGAATTATCCAGATTCTGATAAATCTATATGCAAAATGCAGTTTTTTGCAAGAGGGGGATTCTCTGAATCAGCAGGAGAAAGAGTATTTTAATTATGTAAAACCAGAGATGACAGATGCGGTAGCTGCTATGTCTCTGCAAAGGCTGTCCATTTGTATGCACCGTTATTACGGGAAAAAGGTATTAATACTGTTGGATGAGTACGATACTCCTCTGCAGGAAGCCTATTTATATGGGTACTGGGAGCAGCTGGCCTCCTTTATCCGGAGTCTGTTTAACTGTACCTTTAAGACAAATCCTTATATGGAACGCGGACTGATGACGGGCATTACAAGAGTAAGTAAAGAATCGATTTTTTCAGATCTGAATAATCTTGTAGTAGTAACAACGACGTCGGAAAAATATGAGAATGCGTTTGGCTTTACAGAAGCAGAAGTGGATGCAGCGCTGGAAGAGTATGGTATTTCAAACCGGAAGGAAGAGGTAAAGCGCTGGTATGACGGCTTCAGATTTGGAGACAGGCTGGATATGTATAATCCCTGGTCTATTATCAGTTATCTTGATAACCAGAGGGTGGGCCCCTACTGGGTAAATACAAGCAGTAATAGCCTGATAGCAAGTTTAATTCAGAAAGGATCCAAACAAGTAAAGGAGACCTTTGAACTGCTATTGTCCGGAAATACTATAACGACGGAATTTGATGAGCAGATTGTATATAACCAGCTGGATATAGATGAGAGTGCCATTTGGAGCCTGCTGCTTGCAAGCGGATATCTGAAAGTATGCAGTACGGAAATCCAAGAGACAAAGTATGGGGGATGGAGCCAGACGTATACGCTTGCAATTACAAATTTTGAGACGAAAGTAATGTTCCGGAACATGGTGCGGGATTGGTTCGCTTTAGCTGCATCAAACTATAATGATTTTATTCAGGCATTGCTGAAAAATGATATCAGTGCAATGAATGTTTATATGAACAGGGTCGCACTTGCAACATTCAGCTATTTTGACAGTGGAAGCAAGCCTCATGAAAGTGAGCCGGAACGTTTTTATCACGGATTTGTACTTGGACTCATGGTAGAACTCGAAGACCGCTATGTGATTGCGTCCAATCGTGAAAGTGGATTTGGCAGATATGACGTTATGCTGGAGCCGAAAGACAGGAAGGAGTCGGCTATGCTCCTGGAATTTAAGGTTCAGGATATGAAAGAAAAAGACTTGAATGAGACTGCTCAGGCGGCACTGCGCCAGATTGAGGAAAGAGACTATGCCGCATCTCTGAAAGCAAAGGGGGTATGCGAAGAAAGAATCTATAAATACGGATTTGCATTTCAGGGAAAGAAAGTATTGATTGCAGGCAGCACTCTAATGAATCAGGAAAACAACTGATGTAAACAAGAACAAATGTTCTGAATGTGCGCATTAAAAATTAAAACCTCACTGTGAGGTTTTAATTTTTATGTTTAGATTTCTAATTCAGTCATTTAGTTCATCTTCAATAAATAAATCTTTCCAGACGCGTTTCAATTTGAAATGGAGAATCATATTATATGGGAATCTGGTCTTATAAACAATATTTTTTGATTCCCCGCAGCAGCGGCATTCCATAGGATAGGAATAGATGTATACATTCTTCCTCTGTAAATTGACTCCAAGGGTCTCATTCAGACAGTTCCTGCAATATTTTAGTTTATGTACCGGATAATTCATCTTCACTTTCATGCACCTCTTTATTCCAGCCCCGGCCGCCATTAATACTTAGGAGGGATTAATCACGGCCGGGACATCTATATTAAACACAGCGTCATTTTGTTTATATGCATGAACGTATTTAAGCCGTTACGGTCACACCTTTCGGGTATGCACTGTAACGGCCGGAATGACTCAATGAATGACAGTACGTGCTTTGTCTCTGGCGATGCTTTCTGTGTAGACTGAGATCGCAGATACAGGAAGCGGCGTTGATTCTGTCATGGCATTTTCTATTGTCTTCCTCTTTTCTTCCTGTTTTATGGTTTAA
Source organism: Faecalicatena orotica (assembly GCF_003149245.1). Taxonomy (GTDB): domain Bacteria; phylum Bacillota; class Clostridia; order Lachnospirales; family Lachnospiraceae; genus Faecalicatena_A; species Faecalicatena_A orotica. The sequence goes on from NZ_QGDL01000008.1 coordinate 145,232, forward strand.
CAACATAATATTAGTTATGTTGTTAAAAAGCTTAATGGGGATAGAAAAGGTTACAACATAATATTAGTTATGTTGTAAATATTTAATATGATTTGTATTTTATATACCTTATAGCAGCTTTTTATCAACTAAAACTTGACACAATTTGACAAAACTGATAAATTATAAGATATAAATGCATGTTCATATGTATGCCTGACTAAAAGACTTCCTTAGTTTAACAACATAACTAATATTATGTTGTTAGACATTTAAGGGGGTTTTTTATTACTCAGGTGTAAGCCCCAGTTTCTGGATCTGATTTCTATAGGTTTCTTCTGTGTTTGCAGTATAAATTCTTGTCACATCAAGGCTGCTGTGTCCAAGAAGATCTGCCAGGCCGGCAATATCACTCGTAAGTTTATAATAAGACCGGGCAAAAAGGTGTCTTAGATTGTGTGGGAAGATTTTCTGTGCAGGAACCTTTGAGACGGCACAGAGTGCTTTCATTTCCCGCCACAGGTTACTTCTGTCTTTTGGTTTTCCATTTTTCGTTACAAAGATACAGCCCCGTACTATTCCGTTTTTTGATGCAAAGTAGAGTAATTCTTTTTTCAGTATTTGCGGGATTAAGATGGTCCGGCGTTTTCCCTTATTAGAAATGGTTATCGTACCTTTTTTTACACTTTCTACAGTGAAGAACATAAGTTCGCTTACCCTTGCCCCGGTTGCGGCCAGTGTCTTTATACTCATGGCCAGCTGGTGTTTTTTCTGGCTTTTGGCAGCCTCTATAAGGCGCTTGTATTCTTCTTTTGTCATTTCTTTTGCTTCCGGAATGAATAGCTGTTTTTGTACTTTTAGTCTTTTTACCTTCCACTTTCCAAAACCCATAAAATCCAGAAACTGATTTAGTGCCACGAGCATTGAATTAATACTTGTCACTTCATATTGGGGTTCCAGCCATTCCTTATATGCAACGATACATTTTTTATCAATCTGATAGTTCCTGTCCAGATATTTATAAAAAGTACGGATATCCGTCATATACTTAGATATTGTGGCTTTTGCATTTTCGCGTTCGTACAGATAAGCCTGAAAATCTGACAGGGCTGTCTCGGGATTAAAAGTAAATATTTCCGGTTTATTATCCATGATTACGCCTCCAAGGTATTTTATTTTGTATATGCTTATTAGTTTCTCCTGCAAAGTGTTTTTCATGCCTGATATTACCTGCTGTTACTGACTACAGATTAGCATGTTAAAAAATAGCAGCATTACCAATATTAACAAAATAACACAGACGATGTTGGAAATGGCAACATCATGTTGTATGATATATGTATATAAAGCAGGAAAGAAGGGGGATTTGTATGCGTGCAATGGGAATCGATATCGGCACTACGACCATTAGTGTGATTATGATAGACAAAGACAGTGGTAAACTTCTGGGCAGCAGGAGCGTGCCACACAATGCATTTTTAAAAGGGCCATCAGATTTCAACAGGATTCAGGACCCGGAAAAACTGTGGCGGTTAAGCGTCCGGGCCGCAGGGGAGATCATCAGGGAATATGGAAAACCAGACAGTATCGGCATGACCGGGCAGATGCACGGAGTTCTTTATGTGGATGAAGAGGGTGGGGCAGTGAGCCCCCTCTACACATGGCAGGACGGCAGCGGGAATGAATTTATGGAAGATGGGCGTACCTATGCACAGGTCTTGCGGGAAAAGGCCGGGGCGGCATCTGCCGGATATGGTATGACGACACATTTTTACCTCCGGAAAAAGGGGATGATCCCTGAAGCGGCACGGAAAATGACGACGATTAGTGATTATATTGCGATGAAGCTTTGCGGACGGGGAATGCCTTTTATCGTGCGGGACATGGCCGCAAGCTGGGGGTGTTATGATCTTCGGAAGGGTGATTTTTACAGGAAAGAGCTGGAGGAGTCAGGGGCAGATCCTGAATATTTGCCGGAACTACTGGATGAACATATCATAGTAGGGGTGACGGTAGAGAATCAGGAAGAAGGAATTCCAGCGGGCATTCCGGTTTCGGCTTCATATGGGGATAATCAGGCCAGTGTGCTGGGGGCAGCAGGAGATATATCGGACACGGTTCTCGTGAATATCGGGACAGGAAGCCAGGTATCCTTCGGAACGGACAGCTATCTGGAAACACAGGGGGCCATCGAACTGCGACCCTTTACAAAGCAGAGTTTTCTTATGGCCGGGTCCAGTCTGTGTGGAGGGAGGGCTTATGCGATGCTAGAAAAGTTCTACCGTGAAGCGGCAGGAGAAGGCAAAGAAAGATACAGCCTGATGGAAGAGCAGGCAAGAAGATTTATAGAGAAATATGGAAAGCATGAAGCATGGAAGATAAGGACGACTTTTTCAGGAACACGGGATAATCCAGAGGAAACAGGGAGCATTACCGGAATCAGTCCGCTGAATTTTCATCCCGGTGCCATGACAATCGGTATGATACAGGGAATTCTGGAAGAATTATACGAGATGTATGAAAAAATGTGCTGCATGACAGGCAAAAAAGCCGGCCGTCTGGTTGGGTCCGGAAATGGTATCAGGAGAAATGCACTCATGCGGGAAATCGCAGAGGAGATGTTCCGGATGCCGATGACTATTCCTGTATGTGAAGAGGAGGCCGCTTATGGTGCGGCGCTCGGGTCCCTTGTTTCAGCAGGACTGGCAGATACGATAGCCGGGATACGGCCGAACAGCAAAAACTGATGCAGATACCATTACTGTGCACACCCGGCGGGCATGCACAGTAATGATTATTCTGGGAAGGTATATCTTGGAAGTCCTATACTGTGTTTTCCATATTCAATCGCCTCTTTTGGACAACGGCTGATACAAGCCATGCAATGGGTGCAGTTTTTCGACCATACAGGCTTCCCGTTTTCAAGACGGATGTTGGCTGTCGGACAGACATTCGTACATATTCCGCAGGAAATGCAGGCATCTGTGGCATAGAATTTTTTTGCATGGACAAATATAGGATAAAAGATATCATTGATAATCCCGCTGTTTAATTTATCCATAAGAGTAAGGGGATGCTGTGGGAATGTTCTGCCTTTTTTTATGATGGAGGCCGCTTTATCAATGGTTTCTTCGGCCTGTCTGATGATTTCACTGGCTTTTTCCTGCGATGGCGTGGAGAACAGTGCAATATAATTCTCCGGCATTACAATTTCCATGCAGCCCATATAGTTCAAAGACTTCCCGGCACACAGTTTTTCCAGATATTTTCCGGCGTTACTGATATTGCCGCCGCATGTCATTACAAAATAGATATTCTTGTTTCCTGATAATCTTGTCTTTTCCAGCCATGACTGCAGAATACGCGGAATTCTCCATGCATAAGTCGGTGCGGCAATGATCCAGGGCCGCTCAGAGTTTATTTCGGAAAAATCATTGTCACGCAGCCTTTCAAACAGGCTGACTGCTTCATCGTCTATTATGCTGCTGATCCTTTTGGCGGCATATTCGCTGTTCCCTGTTCCTGAAAAATATAAAATCAAAATTCTGTCCTCCTGAAACGTTTATTCCCAGTAGCTCGCTACGGGGGCTTTGACTTTATATTATAATAAACAAAAGGCGCAGATACAACATTGGTAAAGAAATACCTTACCATAAAATAGCCTTGAAATAGTGGCAGCCCGGAGAAATGGTTAGTTCCGCTGCAAGGGCGGTTACAGGAAAAGGGGTTCTACATATTCTTTAATCAGTTCGATTCTATCCCGGGCATTGCGTTTAAAAAGTGAGGCAATCGCGACGACTATGTGTTTCTCTGTATTTACATAAATGACATTCCCCCCATCACCCATTGCCGAAAATCCATCCGGATGTACCCACCATAAGTATCCATATGGCAGATCGTTTTTTTCCCACCTGCTGTGTTCCTTTGTACTTTCGTTTATCCAGTTGGCGGAGACGATTTGCCTCCCATCCCATATCCCCTTCTGCAGGCATAGCTGTCCTATTTTCGCCATGTCCGTCAAAGAGAGGGTGAGGCCCCATCCTGCCGTATTAGTTCCCGCTTCATCAGCCACCCATCCGCTGATATCTGTTGCCTTATTAAAAGCAAGTTGTTCCTCTTTCGACTGAAATGTAATATTGCGGCTGACATGGATTCCGAGAGGAGAAAATAAATTCTCTGACGCAAAATCAAACACAGACTGCCCGGCTGTTTTTATAAGGATTCCGGATAGAATATCTGGTCCTATAAGGGGTGTGTACCGGAAGTCTCCGATCTTTCCTCTGCCACCCAGCAAATCTAGAGAAAATGTTACTCCGTCCTCACTTGTGAAATACTTTATGTAGGGTGCGAATTTATACTTATACGGAGCTGTCATTGTCAGCAAATGTTCCAGAGTGATATTCTGGATTGTTTTTTCTCTTTGTTTTACCCTGTAATCCGGGAAGAAATCCAGTACTTTCTGATGAATACTCTTGATGCAGCCACGATCCACGGCAATTCCAATTAGTATAGAAACAATACTTTTTGTCACCGAATATACATGGATCCGGCTTTCCGGCGTGCATCCGTTGAAATAGCTTTCATACACGGTATTTCCATTTTTCAGTACGGTAATACCAGCAGTGTTTTCATATTTTGTTTCTATTAACCTTTCTAAATCTATCATGCTTTTCTTCATAAGTGCTCCTCCTTCGCCTGTCTGTAACAGAGTATAGCGGAAATCTTTTTGGTTTACCTGACTTTTTATGCGAAGAGGTGCACGGTATTTATATAGAAAAAGGACAGAAATCTAAATCGGATTTCATCCTTTCTATTTATATTTTGAGTTCGGTTCTGCGTATAACAAGGAAAGAACAGATACTAAGAACGCCGGCAAGCAGTATGAACAGAAATACAGGAGCAGTAAAGTTTATGGAGCCGTCAGTCATAAAACCAAGTCCTTTCAATGCAAACTCCGCAGCTTTATGTGTAAATGTTTTCGGAAGGACAAACCGGAAGATAGCGGGGATGATCAAAATAACAGTTAAACCGAGGACAATTCCCGCATAGATGGAAACGGTCTTTCCAATTTTGTTTATGGCAAGGATCGTTAAATAAAGCAGGCAGCAGACTAGCATATAAGCGAGAAAGAGCCAGAGCCAGTTTATAACTACCGAATGCCCATATCCATAAAGTCCGGCAAATAAGGAGAAATACCTGTCGGACAACGTGTGCAGGAGATTTCCCAATATGGTATCGACAAGGGCCATGATTGCCGAAACAAAGACAAATAGTGAGAAAGTGGATAAATAGATATACTTTCTAGTAAATCCATTCTGTATCAGCATCCTGAAATCTTCTTTGAATCCCATAATACCCAGAATGCCCACATAAATCATAGAATTTATTTCAAGTGCATTTGTACCGATCTGTTCAAAATCACCTGTGGCAATATAGACCAGAAGGGAAATAATTGAAATCACGCCAAATACACATGCATAAAATATCCAGATAAACTTAAATGAAGTGACACATTCGTACCGGATAACCGTACCTAACTTTTTCATATTAATTACCGCCTTTCTCAGTCAGTTTGACGAATAATTTCTGCAGGTTGATATTAGAAATCTGCAGACCGCTGTTTTTCGGGAGACGTTCTCTTTCGCCCAGTATATAGGCAAGCTTGAGGCTGCCGAGTTCATCATATCCGATTACTTTTTTGTCTTTGCAGTAGATATCTACTTCCTCAGAAAGACCGGATATGCAGTATCCAGTATTCATAAGCTCCTCAACGGTCTCCTGAAGCAGTACTTTTCCTTCGTTAATAAGTACTACTTCCTCAATAATGTTGGCCACTTCTTCAATCAGGTGTGTTGCGATGATGATGGTCCTCTGGTTATCCTCGTAGTCCTGTAATAATAATTCATAGAATAATTCTCTGTGGTTGGCGTCCAGCCCCAGCACAGGCTCATCGAAGACCACATATGGAACGTTAAGCGCAAGGGCGATTGTAAGCTTAAAGATGGACTGATAGCCTTTTGATAATTCTTTATATTTTTTCTCTGTATCCAGATTAAATTTCTTTGCTACGGAAAAGGCCTTTTCTATGTCAAAGCTATCATAAAAGCGTGCCGTCCACTTAAAGTGATTCTTTAATTTTAAACCAGTATCATATAAATCAGCTTCGCTCATGCAAAAGACCTTCTCGTGTACTTCCATATTTTCCTTTGCAGGCAGGTTATCGACTAAGACTTCTCCTTCATCTGCGAAGATCCGGTTAGCGATGATGTTGATGAGCGTAGATTTTCCGGCCCCGTTTCTCCCTAAAAATCCGTAGATTTTACCATGCTCAAAGGTAAAGGAAACATTGTCCAGTGCAGTGACATCTTGATATCGTTTGGTTACATTCTTAATTTGGATTGCATTCATGTTCATAGCCCCTCTCTATAAGCTTAATTACTTCTTCTTTTGACATCTGCAGTTTCGATGCTTCCTCAACCAGTGCTGCCACATACTGATTGTAAAACTGGCTTTGCCTTTTACCGCGGATTTTTTTTACGGCACCTTCTTTTACATACATACCCAGACCTCTTTTTTTATAAATGATTTCTTCGTCGACAAGCATATTCATACCTTTTAGAACTGTATGGGGATTGATATTCAGCAGGGCGGATATTTCATTCGTGGAAGGGATCTTTGTTTCCTCCGGGAATATTCCTGTAAATATCGAATCTTCCAGCTGTTCTGCAATCTGGATGAATATGGGCTTATCTGAATTTGTATCAATGTTCAAATATATCACCCCGCTTTGCGAGTTAGTTACTTGAGTAACTAACTACCTTACAAGGCTAATATAAACCATTTAGAAAGAGATGTCAATAGGATAATGAAATTATTTTTCTAGCTGTCCGTAGGTAGTTAAAGCGTCGTTTATGTGGTACTGCTCCGTTTCGTGCGAACCTGCGGCGTGTGCGGTAATCAGGATGTACTCTTCTTCGTTTACCTCTGCAAGGCTTGCCAGACACAGGCCGGCTTCGTCTGTATAACCGGTCTTTCCGCCGAGGATTCTGCCACCTTTTATATTCTGGTCCCCGAGGTTTTCAAACAATGTGCTCTGCATGGTAAAACCGTCCGGGTGCATATTAGTCGGTTCGACGGTATAATAACTGCTTGTGAAAATTTTTCGGAATTCTGGATTCTTTAATGCATACTCCAGTAAAACTGCCAGATCGCTGACTGTCGTATAATGATTTGTATCATGTAACCCTGTTGTATTTGAAAAATGGGTATCTGTCATTCCCAGTTCCTCTGCTTTGTCGTTCATAAGTCCGGTAAATGCTTCCTCTGAGCCTGCTATAAGGTCTGCCAGAGCCAGACAGCATTCCGCACCCGATTCCAGAATGATCCCATATACAAGTGCTTCTGCAGTGGCAGTCTCCCCGGGTTCAAAACCTGCCATAGATGCATCCATTTCATAGAGATAGGGAAAGAAGTCATATGGTACTTCCAGCCGTTGTCCCATATCGTCTATATTTTCAATCGCCAGAATTGCCGTCATAATCTTAGTCAATGATGCGGGATAGATTCTTTCGGCGGCATTTCTTTGTGCCATAATTTCTCCTGTTCCATCAGAATTGAGCCTGACAAGTACTGCATTGGGGCTGGCCAGATTATTGAGTTTTATCTGCGAAGTACCTGCCGGAGATGAAACAGGATCATCCGGTTTCTGAAAATACCACTTCGCTGCCAGTAGAAATGTGAGTAAAATCACCAATATCATAAGAATTACTAAATAATTGTAGAGGGAAGCCTTCCTTTTCCTTCTCCGGTATGGCTGTCTTCTTTGTTTTTTCATATAACCACCCTGCCTTTCACAAGAAGATTATATAAGATTCCAGGACGTCATTCTTTAACTTCCTGTTGATGATTTCCTAAGAAAAGGTTAAGGTTCTATTTATATCTGGGGCAGACTTACAAGAAATGTAGTTTTCTCGTTTTTACTGTCTGCCGTAATACTTCCTCCATGCAGGACAACGATTTCTTTTGCAATTGCCAGCCCCAGACCGGCGCCTCCGGTATTACCCTGCCGTGCCTCATCTGCCCTGTAGAATTTATCAAACAGGACTGGCAGTTTTTCTTTCGGAATGGTTTTCCCGGCATTTTCAATGGTAACCCTTACTTCTTTATCATCCTTCTCTGCCTTTACCCTGATTACAGACTCCGGGTAGCTGTAGGCGGCTGCATTTTTCAATATGTTCTGGAAAACCCGTGCTAGCTTTACTGTATCCCCATATACCGTGATTCCTTCTCCGACATCTAAATCAATCGAATTCTTCCATTTCTGAAGGATCGGATAGAACTCATCTGCCATTTGTACAAGCATATAAGAAAGGTCTAAAGTTTCCTTTTCCAGAATAATCTGATTGAGATTGTACCGGGTAATGTCAAAGAACTCCTGTATCAGCCGTTCCAGCAGCAGGGATTTTTCAAACACAATAGTCGTATATTTTTCCCTCTGCAGTGCAGGCATGTCCCGGGCCTCATCCAGAAGGCTCAGGTAGCCGATGATGGAAGTCAGCGGTGTTTTCAGATCATGGGCGAGATAAGTAATCATATCATTTTTCCGGGCTTCTTCCTCCTTCATAATCCGGGCGTTCCGCTCCATTTTTGTCTTGATTTGAGTCATCTGTACTGCAATTTCTGCATATTCTGTTGGAAACACCATGTCTGCGTCTATATCGTGTTCCATGAAGCTGTGTATCATCCGGCCGGCCCCTGAGATTGTCCGGGTTGACATTTTCTTTCCGTAGAATCTGGCTGCACCGGCTGCAAGGGCGGCTGAAAGTAAAGCTCCTAAGCAGAACAGCTCCAGTATCAGCATTTTGAATTTGGGCCAGTTGATTTCTGATATAGTCATTGTAAGACCGGATGTATCCTGTGGTTCTGTATGTGTCCATACATAATTGTCCTGAAACCAGTCAACAAAGCTGCCATTTAGTATGTAATCACCAAAATAAAAGATTCCGTAACATAATACTAAGACAGCCCCGAATAAGGCGGCTGTCTTAACCCATTTCATACTCTTAGCTTTCAATTTTATATCCGCACCCCCATACTGTTTTGATATACCTCGGGTTCTCAAAGGAATCATGCATTTTCTCCCTTAAATGTCGTATGTGAACCGTGATCGTATTATTATTTTTGCGGAAATACTCGTCCTCCCAGATCTGTCTGAAAAGACTTTCGGCACTCACTACCGCGCCATGATTTTCACAGAGAATCCACAAAATCTTAAATTCCGTAGGGGTGAGTGAGAGAGGGCGTTCGTTTAAGGTACATTCATGTGTTTTCGCATTGAGTACCAGTCCGGAAACCATAATGACCTGATCTTCCTGTGACGGGGCTGTACTGTTATACCTTTTATACCTCCGCAGCTGTGCCTTCACGCGTGCAACTAGCTCCAGAGGCAGGAATGGCTTCGATATATAATCATCCGCGCCCAGGGTAAGTCCGGTTATTTTGTCAAGTTCTTCCCCTTTTGCTGTCAGCATAATCACCGGGAAATGAAAGGACTCCCGGACTCTGCGGCAAAGCTCATACCCATCCAGCCCCGGCATCATTACATCCATAATTGCCAGATCCGGTGGATGATTCATGATACATTTAAAAGCTTCTTTAGAATCATAAAACTTTTGAATAAAATAATTTTCATTATCAAGATAGCACTCTACAAGATCTGCAATCTCTTTCTCATCATCTACAATCAAGATTTTCTCCCTCATGATAATTAGTCACATCCTTTTAATTTTTTCTTTATTATAGACAATGGAGGTAAATATTTTTTTAGGAATTTCTTATGAAAAAATAAAAATGACTGGGGAGACCAGAAGGATGACAGTAAAGGACATATTAACTTGAACTTTCATGCGTCCTGAACTATAATTAAATGAATTATATCGTTTCTGTTCACACTGTGCCGTGTACTCCAATGCATGGCATCAAGCCAATAAAGTGATGTCTTAAAGACATCTGCAGGAGAGGAGGGGATCGTTTGATATATTTCAGCTGGGGTCTGCTTGTACCGGTTCTTTTTTCTTTATTATATGGCATAACGGGTTACAGGGCGATGCGGGCCCTTGGTTATACACAAAAAGGCGGAGTAACTGAAAGAATATGGATGACCCTTCCGGTCCTGCTGTTGCTTACACTATGGTGCATCTGTAACTTTCCGATACCGCTCCTGTATGGTCTGGTATTTGCAGGAAAGATATTCCGCCTGTTCCAGAAGGGGATTAAGCGGAATATGGAGTTCTTTATTGTCAACCTTACTCATTTGATGACAATGGCATTTCATTTGATCCTGATTGGTGTAATTGCCCTGATTATGGAAGCGACGATGAAGGAGCTTTTACAGCAGCCGTTTTGGCGGATTTCTACATGTGGGGTTACTCTGGCCGTTGATAGTCTTGTGTTTAGTCTGGTTCCCAGATTGAAAACGCCTTTGGGAGTCATAAAGACCAGAGCGGACAGCGAAGAAATCAAACCCTTTATGACGTTTCTCTGGTTTGCCAATTTCTCACTTATGATTGACAGTATACTTTGCTTATCTGGGAACAGCTGGAAGCTGCTGCCTTTATTTCTGGTCGGAAGCACGCTGCTTCTGGAATTTTATTTAGTCGGTTTCCTGCGCCATCTCTACTCTATTCTGAGTGTTCAATATTTGGAAGAGGAGCACTATCATTTACAGAGGGAACTTGAACATCAGGACCGCAGCGCATCCGAATTGAGGAATAAAACGGCTATGGAGCCAATGACGGGCATCTTTTCCCGGCGGTATATTCTGGAACAGGCAGAGGGGCTGCTTAAAAACCGGGAACAATTTTCTGTCGTTTATATTGATATGGATCATCTTAAGCAGATAAATGATCAGGAGGGACACGATGCGGGGGACCTTTACCTGATCCGGTTCGCCAGAGAATTCAGTGCCTGCCTGAGAGCAACAGATATTTTTGCCAGGATCGGCGGCGATGAATTTGCAGTGCTTCTTCCGGGCTGTATGCCTGAGAGGGCAATGCAGCGCCTGGAGGGGATCAGGAGACATCTGGCGGAAGATCTTGAGCCGCCTTTTTCGTTCAGCTATGGTATCGCAACTTTTCCGGAAAAGGCTGAAGAGGATGGAGACAGTGTAGAAATGGTTTTCAGAAGGGCTGATTTGGCCATGTATCAGGATAAACAGACGAGAACAAGGTAGGAAGGGGGAGCGTGTATGCTGAAACTGCTGCTGACGGCAACAGCCTATTTATATTTTCACGGGCGTTATTTCAGGCTGGCAAAAGGACTCGGACAGAACTCCTGTATGAGTGGCTGGTTTGTTTTATTAAGCTTTGTGGTCAATTATGGCTTTTTCTATGTCTGCAGCGTATTGGAATTTTCTTTGGTGATTAACTGGCTTTTCTTCGCGGTACTGCTGTTATTTGAGACGGCCATGTTTAACAGGGGCGAGTGGAGAAATGCGTTGTTTGTCACGTCCCTTGGTATTATCTGCGGTCTGGCGGTCAATATTTTCTGCCGAAGCGTCATTGCGATTCTGATACAGCAGCCGCTGCAGAATTTTGATAACCGTATTTCCAGTGTTGGTAACTTAAAGAGTATTCCGATCTTCTGGGGCTTTTTGCTTGCGGGGGTCATTCTGCATGTTTTCAGCCGTCCTGTTTTCCAGAAACGTTTGAATCTGATCTTAAGCTATCCACAGCACCAGACGTTTTTAATGGAGATGATGATCGGATTGTTCTTTTATCTGTTTCTGAATCTTTTGTTGTATTCGACGCCGAATAACAGCCTGCTTTTAAAGATCTGGAGCATTAAATCCAGCCTGTTCTGTGCGACCGGCTTTTACATTGCAATCTGGTATACGAGAAGGATCTGTGAGCTGAGTGATTACAGGGAGGAGAACCGGCGGATTCTTGAGGAACTGGAAGAAAAAAAGAGAGAAGAGGAACTTCTCAGGCAGGAAGTGATCCGCGACATGCTCACTGGGCTCTATAACAGGCAGTATGCAGAGGAGACGATTGCCTCCATGATGGAACAAAACATAAGTTTTACGCTGTGTTTTCTGGATCTGGATGGCCTGAAGAACGTCAACGACCAGTTCGGGCATCTTGCCGGGGACCGTTATCTTAATATTGTAGTGGGGCAGCTCTGCCGCGCCTGCCGGGATAAGGAAGACCTTCTCTTCCGCTATGGTGGGGATGAGTTTTTGGTACTCTTCCGGAATATGGAAGCAAAGACAGCGGAAGAGAGGCTGGAGAATGTCAATGAGAAACTGCATGCGATGAGCGAAGAGGAATTTCCTTTGTCCATTAGTTTTGGCGTGGCGGAAAGCGCTTCTCATTCTGACTGGAAGGCACTGGTTCAGGAGGCTGACAGGAAGATGTACCGGCAGAAGCAGAGCCGGTGGGCAGAGAGATCACTATAATATTGAGGGGGGTGGAGGGCTATTATGAAGAAAAATGTTTTGTTCCGTACTAACTTAATGGTCTGTATCGTCATTATTATTGGTTTCATTATTACATCTGCCATTAGTTACAAGTCAAATCAGGGGATATTCAGAAAAGATATTGAGAACGTATCCATGCTGACGTCAGATGGCATTTACCATCAGATAGACTCCATTTTTACAAAACCGATCAATATCTCAATGACTATGGCGAATGACAGCCTGTTGAAAGAGTTTCTGGATGGGGAAGAGCAGCATCTTAAGGAACAGGAATTTATTGGGAAAATGCGGGATTACTTGAATGCTTACAGGGATAAATATGAATATGACTCGGTCTTTCTGGCTTCGGTTAAAACGAAAAATTACTATTACTATAATGGCCTGGACCGTATTTTAGAGGAAGGTGATCCGGAAAATAACTGGTTTTATGATTTTCTGGATCAGAATACGGATTATGGCATACAGATCGATAATGATCAGGTTGAGGGGGCCGGGAATGAGGTGACTGTCTTTATCAACTGCCGTATCATGGATGACAGGGGGACAGTTATGGGGGTGGTCGGTGTGGGATTCCGGGTAGATTCCCTCCAGTCCCTGCTGAAAAGTTATGAGAATGATTTTGGAGTGAATGCTTATCTGGTGGATGAAGAGGGCAATGTAGAGATCTCCGGCAGCCATACCAGATATGAAGGAAAAACGAACCTGTTCGGGCGATGTGCCTTTACAGATCTGAAAGACATAATTCTGGGAAGCCGTGAAAAGACACAGAATCTGTGGTATCATTCCCAAAACAGGAGCGGCTATGTAGTCAGCAGTTTCATTGAGAATCTGGGATGGTTTTTGATTATAGACAATGATACGACACCTTTAAGCAGGAAACTGATGGTACAGCTTCTGCGGGAGACACTGATTCTGGCGGTCATTATTGTTCTTGTGCTGGTCACGATTACTTCCGTGATACGCCGTTATAACAAGAGGATCATAGAATTGACTGTCAGGGCTGAAAAAGTGCATCAGGCAGTGTTTCAACAGGCGACCGAGCAGCTATATGAAAATATCTATGAAATTGATATTACCCATAATCAGGCAGCCAGTGAAGCTACTGCCCAGTATTTTGCAAGCCTGGGAGCCCCGCCTGATATACCTTATGAAAAAGCTCTTTACATCATTGCGGAAAAGCAGATCATGGAAGAGTACCGGGAAGGCTATATTCAGACATTTTCCCCGAATCATGTGCTGGATTCGTTTGAGAAGGGGATTGAAAACCTGCAGTATGATTTCATGATTACTACAGATGGTGAACATTATTACTGGATGCGTATTACGGCCCAGATTTTCCGGTGGCAGGAAGATAATTCGGTGCGTATGCTGGTGTACCGCCAGAATATTGACGAACAGAAAAAGCATGAATTGTATATGCTGGAGCAGATGCAGAGGGATCCGCTTACCGGGCTGTATAATAAGGCAGCTGCGCAGGAGCATGTCCGCCGGATACTGAATGATCAGCCGGAGAGCATGTTTGCTTTCTTCATACTGGATATCGATTACTTTAAACAAGTCAATGACAATTTTGGTCATGCGGCTGGGGACCGGGTACTTAAAGAATTTTCCAATACACTTAAGAACCAGTTCCGGGAAAATGATATCGTCGGAAGAATCGGTGGCGATGAATTCACTGCATTGATGCCGGTTCCCAAGGCAGAGATGGCAAAAGAGCGCGCCGGGGAACTGGTGAACGTGCTGCAAAGGCGCACAGAGACTGACGGAATTCATATCACTGCAAGCATTGGGGTAGCTCTGGCAATAGGGAGGGACACGGATTTCGAGAACCTATACAAGACAGCTGATTATGCCTTGTACAAGGCTAAGAAGCAGGGGCGGAACAGATATGTGATTACAGATGTAAATGGGAATCCGCAGTAATACAAATGCATACCCCAGTTGACAAGGGCAGACCGTAGACTGGGGGTATGCATTTTTAATCTCCAAAAGAGTCAGGGGTTATAAAGGATCATATGCAGAACAGCTGTTTCCTTTCCTGTATTTTTATATGAGTGGACAACATCGGCCTTAAAGCGGATGCTTTCACCCTTTTCGACTACGAATCTTTCGCCGTCAGCGAAAATTTCAATTTTCCCTGTAAATATTGTAATGAATTCAGTGGTTCCCTTTAAATGCGGTTCCGACTGCCAATAGCTATTCATATCCAGTTCCAGATAGTAAACTGCAAACCTGCGGTTCTCATCGTCCGGAAAAAGAGGGTAGTTTTTCACATTCCCATTATCTTCAAGTATTGGTTGAATCTCTGCAGTTTTTACAATTTCGTACGGGCTTTCAGGCCGGACGGTTAAAGCGTCAAATGGCACTTTCATTCCATTTGAAATCTTCCATAGTGTGGACAAAGTCGGATTTCCGTCACCACGTTCGATTTGTGCGAGCATACTTTTGCTGACCCCGCTTAGTCTGGCGAGTTCATCCATGCTTAATTTATTTTCTTCACGCAGTCTCTTAATATTTTTAGCAACAATTAAATTCATTGAATCCAAAAAAACACTCCCTTCTATTGACAACATAATGTACGAGATGTATCATTATATCGTACAAGTGCGATATAATATTCATTTTATAACATTATACTGTTTTTTGTGGCGCATTGTAAAGTGTAATGTAGAAAGAGGTCAGATATGTTTCATTTATATGATTTTTTGATTTACTGCTTTATTACAGCCTACACACCGGGAGCAAACAATCTGCTTTCCATGAGTAATGCAATACGGATGGGATTTAGGCGGAGCATCCGTTTTAATATCGGTATACTGGCCGGATTTGCAGTAGTGATGTCTGTTTGTACCGCCTTCAGTGCAGCGCTCTATTCACTTCTGCCAAAAGTAAAGATGTTCATGCAGATAGCGGGAGCTGCTTACATGCTGTATCTGGCATGGAAAGTCTGGAGGAGTTCTGCGGATTTGGATGCAGGTGCCGGAAGAGAGGCAGGTTTCCTTTCCGGTATGTTACTGCAGTTTGCGAATCCTAAAATCTACATCTATGCAATAACCGCAATGTCCCTTTATATTCTGCCTATGTATCATTCTGTTAGTTCCATGATTGCATTTACAGTTATTCTGACGTTGATTGGAGCATCGGGGTCCTTTGTGTGGGCACTGTTTGGTTCTGCTTTCTGCAGGGTTCTTTCGAGGCATACAAAGGCCGTTAATATGGTAATGGCGCTTTTGCTTGTATATTGCGCCGTTGCACTATTCATTTAATAAAAGTATACTTACTTGACATATCTCATATCAGCCGCATATTTTCTGGTAAATGAGATGTATTTTTCTACACTGCTGTTAATATATTTTCCCTTTTTCCATACAAGCCCAATTTCCTGTCTGATTGCCGGTGAGACAGGAATACTGGCCAGATCAGGCATATTTTTCAGAATGGAAGAGTAGAGGAAGGCACCTCCCAGATTGTTTTTAATAAAATTCTGAATCGTATACAGCTGGCTTGCCTGCAGAATTACATTCGGCTTTACTCCAATGCTTTCGAACAGTGAGTTTAACGTGGTGTTCTGCACGGAGTCTGTGTTATACATGATGAGTGGTTCATCCTTTACCATCCCGATGGATACTTCCTTTTCCTTTGCCAGATGGTGTTCAAAAGACACGCAGAATACAATCTGGTCAGAAAGAATCTGATAGGAATTCAATTTATCTATTTCATAAAAATTCATATTGACCAGCGCAAGGTCCAGTATATCTTCCTGTACAAGGCTGGCGGCACGGATGGAACCATATTCAAGCAGTTCTACTGGAATGTCAGGATATTCTTTCTGGAATGCGATGAGCATGTCCGGGAAGAATATTGTACTTAAGAGCGGCGGAATGCCAATCCGGATCGGAGTAACCTTCCTGCCAAGGTCAAGGAGCTCGGAGGACGTCTGATTTATAGTATTGAGCAGTTCACTTGCTTTTTGATAGAAGACCTCGCCCTCTTTTGTCAGGGTCATGTGATTTTTCGTACGGGTAAACAAACTAATTGAGAATTCCTTTTCCAATTCACGGATTGCACTGGATATTGCCGGCTGTGTTACATAGAGTTTCTGGGCCGCCTGTGTAATGCTGTGATAACGGCTCACGGCACAAAAGTATTCTAACTGAATGATTTTCATGACATTCCCTTTCTTTTTTTAGATAGTCGTTTTGAACAAATTTACTGAAAAACCATCTTCTGTTAATCTGCATTATAGCATATTTCTGGTAAAAATACTCAAAGTTCCAAATTGTGTTAATTTTTTTTTATAGTAGTATCAGTTTTCATAAATGTACAAATAAAAATACAGCCGATATAATAAAGGCATAGCAAATCGTAATGAATCGGCCGTCTTGTTACTTTTGATTTTGCCAAAGACTAAGATCATCTGGTCTGTAATAAACAATTATAAAAAGGAATGGAGGTAAAAGAATGAGTCCATCTATAATAACCCTGCTCTTTCTCCTGTTTGCGGTAGTCATGTTTGTGTTTGAGAAGGTTCCGCTTGGAGTCACTTCGATGATTGTCTGTATAGGACTGGTCATAACAGGGGTGCTGGATGTTAAGACTGCTTTTGCGGGATTTATTGACAGCAATGTCATCTTATTCGTTGCAATGTTCATTGTCGGGGGTGCTTTATTCGAGACAGGCATGGCAAACAAGATCGGCAGCATCGTAACGAGGTTTGCGAAAACTGAGCGTATGCTTGTAGTTGCGATCATGGTAATCGTAGGCCTGATGAGCGGTGTCTTGTCTAATACAGGTACGGCTGCCGTGCTGATTCCGGTTGTAATAGGAATTGCTGCGAAATCAGGGTATAAAAGATCCCGGCTTCTGATGCCGCTGGTATTTGCGGCGGCAATGGGAGGTAATCTTTCACTGATCGGTGCACCGGGAAATCTTATTGCGCAGAGTGCACTGCAGGAGATTGGTCTGAAATTCGGATTTTTTGAATATGCCATTGTTGGATTTCCCATTTTAATCGTAGGAATTATATTCTATGCAACCATTGGCTATAAGCTGCTTCCTAATAATGATGTAAAGGATGACGGGACATACGATACAGAAAGAGATTTCAGCCAGGTCCCGGCATGGAAACAGTGGTTATCATTGGTAATTTTGATTTTTACACTGCTGGCTATGATTTTTGAAGACAAGATAGGTATTAAACTCTGTATTTCCGGTGGAATCGGAGCCTTGTTATTGATTTTGACAGGTGTTATTTCTGAAAAAGATGCATTAAAATCTATAGATCTAAAAACAATCTTTTTATTTGGAGGAACACTTTCTCTGGCTGCGGCCCTGCAGGAAACAGGGGCAGGGGGACTGATTGCCGGTAAAGTAATCGGCGCACTGGGAGATAACCCTTCGCCATACATATTGACTTTAGCCGTATTCCTGCTTTGCTGCTTATTGACAAATTTCATGTCCAATACGGCAACTACGGCGCTTATGGTTCCTATTTGTCTTTCGATTGCCCAAGGGATGGGAGCAGATCCCAGAGCGGTACTGATGGCTTGCGTAATCGGCGGTTCCTGTGCATATGCAACACCAATCGGTATGCCGGCTAATACGATGGTGGTAGGTGTCGGCGGGTACAGATTTATGGATTATGTAAAGGCGGGATTCCCGTTAATTATTATTGCAACAATTGTAAGCATGGTTATTCTCCCGATTGCGTTTCCATTCTTCCCATAAGGGAAAAGATCGTGATATGAAAACAGAATACAAAAACAAGGAGGTAAAGATATGGATAAGAAAGAACAGGTAGAGCAGCTTACCAATTATATGGCTGGATTTGTGTCTTATATTGGAAAAGTACTGCCGGATGATATTATTGCTAAGCTGGATGAGCTTGCGGAGAGAGAGGATGGCCCGCTTTCTAAGGTTATCTATGAGACAATGAAAAGGAATCAGGTACTGGCAAAAGAGTTAAACAGACCGAGCTGTCAGGATACAGGGGTCCTCCAGTTCTGGTTAAAATGTGGTGCAAAATTCCCTCTGATCGGAGAATTGGAAGCGCTGTTAAAAGAGGCTGTTGTAAGAGCCACGGTCGAGGCGCCCCTTCGTCATAATAGTGTAGAAACATTCGACGAGTACAATACGGGGAAGAATGTCGGGAAGGGTACGCCGACTGTATTCTGGGATATTGTACCAGACAGTGACCAGTGTGAAATCTATACATATATGGCAGGCGGTGGATGTACACTCCCGGGAAAGGCTATGGTTCTAATGCCGGGGGCCGGATATGAGGGTGTGACAAAATTTGTTATGGACGTAATGACATCTTATGGATTGAATGCCTGCCCGCCACTTCTTGTGGGTGTTGGCGTGGCGACTTCCGTTGAGACGGCGGCCCTGCTTTCCAAGAAAGCCCTGATGAGGCCCCTTGGAAGCCATAACGAAAATGAGCGCGCGGCATCTATGGAGCGGCTGCTGGAAGACGGCATTAATTCAATCGGCCTCGGACCACAGGGCATGGGCGGAAAGTATTCTGTTATGGGTGTTCATATTGAGAATACAGCAAGGCATCCATCTACAATCGGTGTTGCGGTCAACGTTGGATGCTGGTCACACAGGCGGGGGCATATCATTTTTGATAAGGATCTTAACTATACAATTACGACTCATTCGGAGGTGACTTTATAATGCTGGAAATGAAGAATGGAAAGAAAATACTGACAACACCAATATCCGCTGAAGACTTGTCTGATATACATATTGGAGACATTATTTATTTGAACGGAAGCATGACAACCTGCCGTGACGTGGCACACAGACGGCTTGTTGAGGCCGGACGTGAGCTTCCGGTTGATGTAAGAGATGCCGCTATTTTCCATGCCGGCCCGATCATTCGCCCTTTAGAGGATGATAAATTTGAAATGGTATCTGTAGGACCGACTACAAGCATGCGTATGGAAAAGTTTGAAAAAGAATTTGTGGAACAGACAGGTGTAAAGGTAATTATTGGAAAAGGCGGTATGGGGCCGAACACGGAATATGCATGCAAAAACTATAAGGCAGTCCACTGCGTCTTCCCGGCGGGAAATGCAGTAGTAGCGGCAACTGAAGTGGAAGAGATCATAGATGCCCAGTGGCGTGATCTTGGAATGCCGGAGACATTGTGGCACTGCCGTGTAAAAGAATTTGGGCCGCTGATCGTATCCATTGATACAGAAGGACGTAATCTGTTTGAGGAGAATAAGGTAATCTTTAATGAGAGGAAAGATAAGGCCATTGAAGAGATATGCAAACAGGTAGGATTTATTAAATAAAACGGTTTAAAACCAGATTTTTGCCAAAAGAGCCCTTGTAAAGAGATATTCGGCAGTATCTCTTTACAAGGCTCTTTTTAATATGTTATAGTATGAACATACTTATAACGCTAATAAATCTTTCCGCTTCGCGGACTACATACAAGCCAGGGGGAGGCCAATATGAACAGTATCTATGCATCGGAGCAGATAAAGCAATTAATCTGGCCAGATTTCACTGCACATTTTAAGAATAATACGACCGCGGCATCTTACCACGGGGATATCTGCGAGATTATGAATCTGTATAAAAAGGATTTTCTTAGTCTCACAGACAGAGATGTCTCAGACTACTACAAGACGATGAAAGAAAAGATAAGCAAAGGCCTGATCCAGCCGGGCACGCTTTCGAAAAAGATGCGTGAATTGAATTCTTTTGCATCATTCATATGTGAAAACAGGTCACATTATCAGGTTCCTGACGCTTACCAGAACTATTTTAACCCGTATATGAAAGAGATTGAAAAGATAAGCAAACATGCAAGATCCATTCCGATTGAGCACATAGATAAGTTATTAGAAGCGGCGGAGGATGACTATATGTCTTACTGCATCATAACCCTGATCCACCGCATGGGGTTGTCATCAACCGAGATTATAGAAATCCGTCCAGAAGATTTCACTGCATATGACAATGGTGTATATCTGAATATATCAGAACGTCTGCGACCTGTATTTATTTCAGAAGATGTTTATTTAATACTAGAAAAATATTTAAGTTTACATCAGGGCCATGAATTCCTGTTTTACAACAGCCGTGGAAATAAACTGAATACAATGTATATCAGCCGTATGATGAAGAAATACACAGGGATTGCGGGAATTCCTTCCTACAGTGCCGAGGCACTTCGCAATTCCTGTGCTTATGCCATGTTTGCGTATCATGCAGCCCCCGGCCAGGTTGCACAGGAGATGGGAGTTACGGAAAGTCAGATCAGACGATATAAAAATATGAATTATATGGATACTCTGTCCAGATCCACGCGCCATCTCGTAAAGATTAAGGTAGAGCCCCCATCCGGCTTTTCGTCTCTGTAAAATTTGAATGAAAGTATATTTTTTATGCCGCCGTGTGGTGTTTCAGGTGACAGGTTTTATTTATAAGCGAACAGTATATCATCCAGTATGTGGGTTCGGATGCATCGTTGATTTCAAGCAGACTGATCTTATAATCATATCCGTCAATGGTAATTCTACTGTAGTCAGGAACCGGACAGACTCTGTATGTTAAACAATGTTCACGGCAGAAATGTTTGATTAAATCCAGAACCGCTTTACGGTTTTCCGGCAGTTGTTTGCTGAATAGAATATATGCAGTTTTCATAAGGCACCTCCTGTTTCTACTGCTTATTGATTATGTTTTAAGATGTAACCCGAATTTTCTGGAGTATGTATAGTAACGGAATTCATACGTTTCCCGGAGCTCAGCAGGCCATATTTCTGCAGTGTGGAATATAGTTTCTCAGCCATCGCCGGGTACATATCACAAAGGGGGAGCCTGCAGGGGCCGGCCTGATAGCCTAATGCGCGCATAGCCTGTTTGACAGGGATTGGATTGATATCTAAAAACAAAGCTTCAATCAGTTCCAGATATTTCAGCTGCAGGCTGTCACTTTGACTGGTATTACCTTCAAAGTATGAGGCGCAGATGGTGTGCACCTCTGACGGAACAATGTTGGAGAGGACGGAAATCACACCTTTTGCTCCAAGGGCCAGTGCAGAGGTTATCTGGTCATCGTTTCCGGAATAAATAGCGAGGTCATCCTTGCACAACGCCGCGATCTTTGCAATTTGGGAAAAATTGCCGCTTGCTTCTTTCACTGCCGCGATATTCTCAATTTCACTGAGCCGTTTGAAAGTCGTCGGATAAATATTTACGCCGGTGCGGGACGGAACGTTATAGAGAATGATAGGAAGCTCTACTGCTTCTGCACATGCCGAGAAGTGAAGAAATAATCCCTGCTGGGAAGCCTTGTTATAATATGGTGTAACATGGAGTAGTGCATCTGCACCAGCTTTTTCACATTCCTTTGACAGATAGACTGCATGGGCAGTGTTGTTGCTGCCGGCTCCTGCGATCACGGGGATCCGTCCTTTTACATGCCTGACTGCATGTTGTACGAGCTCTATGTGTTCGCCATCGGTCAGTGTAGAACCCTCTCCGGTTGTTCCGGCAATGATGACGGCATCTGCATTTTCACGGATCTGCATGTCTAACAGATCATCAAAAGCAGAAAAATTGATTGAAAAGTCGTTATTCATAGGGGTAATAAGGGCAGTACCCACACCTTTAAATATTAATTTTTTCATGATATATTCTCCTTATATAGATTTATTTGAATTAGGATTATCATATAAGCTTCCCTGTAAAAAAGGGATAATGTTTTTGCTGATGATATTAATATTGTATAAGGATTTCAAACTAATAGTGACTTACCTGATGTACTGTTTTCCATAATCTTTTTACAATCTTAAAAGTGGCGTACGTTTTCTGATTGACTTTTACCTAAAAGCAACTAAAATGTAAGTAAGAGAGAAAAGAAGCAGGTGAGATATATGGCGAGTATGAGAGATGTTGCAAAGAGGGCGAATGTGGGACTTGGTACGGTGTCAAGAATGCTCAATGACAGTGGGTATGTGTCAGAGGAGACCCGGAGCAGAATCGAAGCAGCAATGAAAGAATTGGATTATACGCCGAACGAACTTGCCAGGAACCTGTACCATAAAAGGACAGGGATCATCGCAGTTCTCGTGCCAAATGTCTCCAATACGTTCTTTGCAGGATTTGTTGACCACGTGGAATATGAACTTTATAAAGCCGGTTATAAGATGATGCTCTGTACGACGGAGAAGGAATTCAATGCCGAGATGGAATATCTGGATATGCTGAACCGCCATATCGTTGACGGCGTCATTACGGGGGCACATTCCCTTGCAGTGGAAGAGTACCGGAAAATCCATAAACCGATTGTTGCACTGGACAGATATTTAGGTGAAGATATTCCTGTTATTGCAGTGAATCACAAGGAAGGCGGAAGGCTGGCGGCCGAGACGCTGATCAGGAACGGCTGTAAGCATGTACTTCACTTCTGCGGAAAAGTAACAGTGGAATCTCCATATCATGAGCGGCATTTTGAGTTTACACGTATTATGAAGGAAAATAACATACAGACTTATAATTATGAGCTGGGCAGGAACCGTCTGGATTCAGAGTATTATAAGAAAGTCGTGGAAGACGTATTCGCTAAAGGAATTGAGTTCGACGGCGTTTTTGGCGTGGACAGGCCTGTCATTGAATGCATGAATGAAGTAATTAGAAGACATAAGAGAGTTCCGGAAGACGTGAAGTTTGTGGCATATGACGGCACGTTTATTACGGAGATGGTAGAGCCTGCACTGACAGCGATAGTCCAGCCTATTGAAGACCTTGCAAAGGAGTCTGTGAAACTTGTGTGCAGTCTTGTAAATGGAAAAGTCTATAAAAACAAGCAGGTGAGTCTTAAGGTCGAATTGCGTAAAGGAAAGACAACGATAATATAAATGTAAAAAATGCACAAAACTGACAGTCTATTTTTGGATATTAGTTCTTAAAATTTCGTAAAGTAAAAAATAGTATTGACTTATGAAAAGTTTGGCATATAATAGATTTATAGAAAGCAGTTGTCTTATTTTTTTTCATAAACATGGAACGGGTTCCATAGTCAGAAAACGAAAGAAGACAATATTTTTTACATAATATGGAACGGGTTCCACATTATGGGTGTAAGAAGAATATGATGAACCATATAAATGGTCATTATATAGAAATTGACTCATGTGTAAAGTAAAAGGAGGAAAAAGATGAAGAAGAAAGTTCTCAGTATCATGCTTGTGGCAGTAATGGCAGGAACAATGGCTGCAGGATGTGGATCAGGCGGAGACAAAAAGGAGTCTAAGGGGGATGCGAACAGTATTACGGTCCTTGTAGAAAGTGGTTCACCCGCGGAGGCGCTGGCGAATGAGACGGCGGCATCCTTTGAAGAGGAGACCGGATGTAAAGTGGTTGTGGATGCGGTTGCCTATACAGGCATGTATGACAAGCTTTCCACAGAGATTAAGGCAAAACAGGCAGCACATGATGTAGCATGCATGGATTTTGTATGGCTGGCGGCATTTTCAGAGGCAATTGAAGAAGTTACGGATGCGGATACAAGTGATTTCCTTCCGACACTGCAGGAGAGCGGAACGATTGACGGGAAACTGCTTGGATATCCGATGTGGGTGAACGCCAAAGTGCTGATTTACAGAAAAGACCTGATTCCGGAAGAAAAGGTTCCTAAGACATGGGAAGAATACCAGACACTTGCAAAAGAACTGAAGACGGATGATATGTTTGGAACAACAGTTTTCGGCAGCGGTTCTGATGCAGTATGTTCATTTCTTGATTTTGCATGTCAGGCAGGGGCGGAAGGGCTTGTGTTTGATAAAGATGGCAATGTAAACATTACAGATCAGGCTTATGTGGATGCACTGAACTTCATGGTTGAGAATGCAAATGCCGATTACACACCTGCAGATTCACTGTCAACAGCAGCAACGGAATCTCAGGAACTCTTCACGAACGAGAAGGTAGCCATGCAGTTGAACTGGAGCCACCAGTATCCGGCTGCAGTAGAAGCTCTCGGGGCAGATAAAGTAGGCTGTGCGCCGATGATCGGCGGAAGTGCAGGAGTCGGGGCAACGACAGGCCCTTGGTACGAATGCGTAATGAAGAACTCTGAAAACAAAGAGATGGCTAAAAAATATGTGGAATTTATGTATGATCACAATGCAGATTATATGAATCTTACTTTAAAGATCGCCGGAAGAACATCTGTATATGAGGAAGCCGGAAAAACAGCAGGTAATGAGCATACAACCGCAGTTCTTGAGACACTGGAAGCAGGACAGTCACAGGCAAGGCCTATGGTAACGACATGGTCCCAGATTGAAGAAGTTCTGACAGGTGTTGTAGAGTCCAGCCTTGGCGGTGCTGATGTGAAAGAAACACTGGAGTCGGCTAAGACAGAGATTGAAGCAATCGGCAGATAGTAAGGAAGACAGTGAAAAGAGCACGTTCAAACAGGTGAAATGTTCAGCAGAGGGTGTTACATGGCGTTAGGGATAACGCCCGCAGCGCCCTCTGTTTAAAAAGGCGGTAGTGAAAATGAGATTGATTTCAAGAAAAACCTTATTATTATTCTTTCTGCCGGGTGCGGTATTTATGGGTGCGTTTCTGATATACCCGATTATTACAATGGTAATCGACAGTTTCTTTAAGATTGGGATTACAGGTGATAAGACCTTTATCGGTCTGGAGAATTACATCCATGCATTTACAGCCGGTGGTTTTTTAAAACAGTTAAAAAATACATTACTTTATATCGTAATTGCCGTAGGAATTGAGACGGTTATGGGTTTGTTGTTCGCATTATTTTTTGAATTAGATTATAAAGGAAGCAAGATTATACGTTCGTTTATGATGGCTCCTCTTATGATAGCACCATTAGTTGCAGGTCTTACATGGAAACTGATGATGAGTTCCAGTTTTGGAATTGTGAATGAACTCCTGACAAGGGTTGGAATTTTATCCAGTAGCACGGATATTCTCTGGCTCGCAGACGAAAGATGGTCGCTGATTGCGTGCTGTATTGCGGATATCTGGCTCACCACACCATTTATGATGCTGATGATACTGGCCGGGCTTCAGGGACTGGATTCCAGTATGCTGGAGGCTGCAAAGATAGACGGGGCAAATATGGTCCAGCAGGTGTTTGCCATTAAGCTTCCGGTTATCAAACCGGTTTTGCTGACGGCATTGTCTGTGAGAATTATTGACGCCGCCAGAACCTTTGACATTATATGGGCGATGACCGAGGGCGGTCCTAACAGTTCTTCGGAAACGATCAGTATTATTATCTATAAGACACTGACACGATATAACGATATTGGCTATGCAAGTGCAATGGCAGTCGTATTCATTGCCGTACTGGTAATATTTACACTCGTATTCATGCAGAGCCTTTGGAATCCGAAGAAAAAGAGCAGCTAGTGGTCTGATAGGAGGCGAAAAAAGTGAAGAAAAAAGGCGAAATCGGAAAAAAGCTGGGGATTACTCTGTCTGTGATTCTCACCGTGTTCTGGCTTTTCCCGTACATATATGTAATTTGCTGCTCCTTTAAACCGGGAGCAGAAGTCATCGCAGTTCCACCCAGATTTTTCCCGAAAGTTTTTTCAATAGAAAGTTTTTCGGAACTGCTCAATCGAATGGACGCACTGAAGTTTTTATTCAACAGTCTGAGTGTCTCCCTGATTAGCACGGTCATTGCGCTGATTCTGGGTTCCCTTGCGGCGTATGCGATCCAGCGTTCAGGTGCAAAACTGTCTATCATTCTGGTGGTTTTGGTTTTATGCCTTAAAATGATCCCTACATCCAGTATCGTAGTGCCGATTTATGAACTGATCTGCAATCTGGGATTATACGATACAAAAATTGCACTGATTATCGTGTACGCGGCGATCAACATGCCGTTTGTTATGTGGACGATGCTCAGTTTTTATGAGGGAATCCCGACAACGCTGGATGAGGCGGCTTTTGTAGACGGGGCGAGCAGTCTGCAGACATTCAGGAAGGTTATTCTGCCGATCTGCAAGCCGGGACTGGCAACGGCGTTTATATTTACACTGTTCCTTGCATGGAACGATTTCCTTGTAGCTCTGCTGCTGACCAGTACGAACGCAAAGACGTTTACAGTCGGACTGGCCGGATTTTTGTCAGCATACAACCTGGATCTGGGGCCAATGTGTGCAGGAGCGTTTTTATTTAGTTTCCCGGTAATGATTATTTCTCTTGCGGCTCAGAAGTATATTGTACAGGGCATGACTGCCGGGGCCGTTAAGGGGTAGAAACAATGGAGGAGTCTTATGTCCAGAGAATTGATGCAACAGAATATAGAAAAGGCTCAGCGTGAGATAGACACTAAGAAAGAGATGATAAAAAACGGAAAAATGCGTCAGCATTATCATTTTATGGCGCAGACAGGATGGATGAATGATCCGAACGGGCTGATTTATTATAAGGGGAAATACCACTTCTTTTACCAGTATAATCCATATAATGGATTCTGGGACAGTATGCACTGGGGACATGCGGTTAGTGATGACATGCTGCACTGGGAGTACCTGCCCCTTGCACTGGCTCCGAGTGAACCGTATGACAATCATCTGCGGGGCGGCTGCTTTTCAGGCAGTGCGATCGAGCATGACGGCAGGCTGTTCCTGATGTTTACAGGAACTACCAATGAAGGGGACGGGTTCGAGCAGACACAGTGCATCGCATACAGTGAAGACGGAATCCATTTCGAGAAATATGAGGGAAACCCGGTACTGACTGCCCCGGACGGCATTCCGACAGACCGTTTCCGGGACCCGAAGGTGTGGAAACACGGGAATATGTACTATATGGTATGCGGCGCAAGCCGGGATAATAATGCATTGGCGCTGCTCTACCGGTCGGAGGATATGTTCCACTGGGACTTTTTCAATGTGCTGGCCGAGAGCCGCGGTGAATGGGGATTTATGTGGGAATGCCCGGACTTTTATAGATTAGGTGATAAATATGTCCTCACATTTTCACCGATGGGTTCAGGAGAGCATACCGCGGTGTATCTGGTCGGTGACTTCGACTATGAGACCGGGAAGTTCGACTACCATGTCAATGGCGAGATTGACTGGGGCTTTGATTTTTACGCGCCGCAGTCCTTCCTGGCACCGGATGGAAGGCGGATTATGGTCGGCTGGTCCAATGAATGGGAGTGGATGCCGCTGTGGAAGGACTGGGGCCCGACGTATAAGGAAGGCTGGTGCGGTTTTTTCAATCTTCCGCGGGAAGTGCGCGTGATGGAAGATGGGACACTGCAGTTCGTGCCGGTTGCGGAGATGGAAATGTTAAGGGAGAACCCTGAATATCAGGACAGTTTTGTAGTTACAGAGGAAGAAAAAGAGCTGAAAGCCGGGGAAGGGGTTTCTTTTGAACTGAAGATGAAGATAGATCTTGAGAAAACGGATGCCGATAAGGTAGAATTAATCATACGGTGCGGTGAGGGAAAGAAGACTGTATGCCGGTTTGACTTTAAAAACTCAGAATTAAGCGTGGACCGGAATGAGGCAGACGGATGGAGCCGGGGCGTATCGAGAAGCACCATGTTCCTGAAAGGGAAGAGTGAACTGGATATCCATATTTTTTCAGACCAGAGCTCCCTTGAAATCTTTACAGACCGGTACCAGAACAATCATTCCAGCAATATATTCGCGGGGGATCGGCAGAATCAACTGAAAATCCGCGCATATGGGGGCAGTGCCGTGATCAGCGGCTATGAATCCTACGGGATGAAGGAGTGCTTCAGATAGACAGTGGAACAGTGTGTAATCAGGAGGAATTGTGAATGGCCAGTATAAATTATTACGATGTAACAGAGTGGAATGTGGGAAATCCGTATGAGGATATCGGCGAAGTAATCAACAGCATTATTGCAGATATAAAAAGCAGGCAGACGGAAACAGATTTTCACGGAGGGGGAAAACCGGGGGCCGCAATCTATATCCCGGCCGGGGACTACCACCTCCGCACACAGGTTGTGATAGATATCAGCTATCTGAAGATTATGGGATCAGGACATGGCTTTATATCTTCCAATATCCGTTTCAATATTCCGGAGCATGAATGGGCGGGCCTGCACGAATTGTGGCCGGGAGGAAGCCGGATACTGGTTGACCTCTCCCCGGAAGCAGGCGGAAATGAATCGGCGGGAGCGGCGTTTTATGTGGAACGCGGCGGCGACCCGCGTATCAGTTCTGTGGAATTTGAGAACTTTTGTATTGACGGTCTGCATTTTGTGGACGATGGTCTTGGAAAAGCAGACCCGGAAAATACATACGCGAACGGGAAGACAGGGATTTATATTGCCAGTGCCCAGGATTCTTTCAGGATTACAGGGATGGGATTTGTGTATTTAGAGCATGGAATTACGATATACCATGCAGATGCACTATCTATACATGATAATTTCATAGCGGAATGCGGCAGCTGCATAGAACTGCGGGGAGCAGGACAGGCATCGAAGATAACCGATAACCTGATGGGGGCCGGGTATAAAGGCTATTCCATCTATGCCCAGAATTTTGGCGGCCTTCTGGTGACGGCGAATAATATTTTCCCACGTGGGACAAGCAGCGTTCATTTTGATGGTGTTGCCCGTTCGTCTGTCACAGGCAACAGGTTCCACTCGTTCTATCCGGGAATGCTTGTATTCGAGGAGAATTGCACGGAAAATCTGGTCTCATCCAACCATTTCCTGCGTGACCATGAGCCCTGGGCCCCGATGCAGGCGCTGGACAATGGGATCGATGACCTGTATGGCCTTTTGTATATCAGCGGTGACCATAATTCAATCATCGGCAATCATATATCAGAGACCATTGGTAAGCAGTATATTAAGCCGTCAGGGGCAAAGCCTGTCATCATCCGCGTTGCTGCGGGGAGGGGAAATTACATTTCGAACAACCATATTGTCGCAACAACAGAAGCCGCAAAGACTCAGTCTGCGGGGGATGGTTCCTGCTTCTCTGCGCAGGTGGGGGCACTGCTGACTACGGAGGAATTAGCGGCGCTTGATGTGACGGCAGTATTGATAGAGAAGGAATCCGTACAGAATACAGTCCTGGATTCGGGGAGCGAGGCGCAGGTCGTTCTGGATCAGAAGGTAAATGCGTTCAGGGGGACGCCAGTGCCGTTACAGTGAACCTTTGGAGGAAGTGAACAGTATTTATAAAATTTTAAAACCCGATAGTCCTTGTAAAAAAGTTGTTAAAAACAGGGATTATCGGGTTTTTAGGTGAGAAGTTATCTGTGTTGATTACCGTCCCGTATTTTTCAAAGGAAACGATAATAGTTTGCATAACATGATACATTCTGTGCAGAAATAGCTACATTCTATGCGATTGATGGGCTGTTTCTGCTTTTTTATTTTAATATGAGAGTGTATGATATCGCTTATTCGTCCAACTGATATCGCAGAGTAAAAGGATGATTGTGCCAAAGGCACACGTAACGGAAAGAGAGGGACAAAATAACACATGAATAACAAAAAGAAACAGACAGCGGCAGTCGCAATGGCAGCCGTGTTAAGCGTTTCCACTGTGGTAAACCCTATTACTGTCAGGGCACAGGAAAATGAACCACCTGTAACGCAGGGCATTGCACAGGATAACGTAAACGGGAAGAAGGAAACAGGGAAAGAAACTGCCCCGGCCATCGCACTGCCGGAGAACCTGCAGGCAACGGAAGGTACGCCGCTAAAGGAAATCGCACTGCCCGAGAATTGGACATGGGCAGATGAAAGCACAATCCTGTCGGCAGATGTGACGGAATATCCGGCATATGTAACAGTTGATGATGAAACCTATGATTATGCGGCGGTAGAGGGGTATCACGCAGAGGGACATTATGTGGAAGTCCGGCTTTCTGTCGCGGTGGAACTGCCGGAAGAAGAAAGAGCAGAATTACAGGCAGAAATATCAGTAGAACCACCAACAGAACCACCAATAATGGAAAGTCCATTATTGAAGAGAGCGGCCTATGTACCATATAATATAGTTGATGTGGAAATCAATGCAGAAAATTTCCCGGATGCAGCATTTAGAAAATATTTAAAAGAGGATACAACAATCAATCCCAATGGTGACGATATATTATCAGCAGCAGAGATAGCAGCCGTAACGACTATTAATGTTTATAATAATGCAGACATTACCG
Source organism: Faecalicatena orotica (assembly GCF_003149245.1). Classification (GTDB taxonomy): domain Bacteria; phylum Bacillota; class Clostridia; order Lachnospirales; family Lachnospiraceae; genus Faecalicatena_A; species Faecalicatena_A orotica. The sequence continues at coordinate 175,860 of NZ_QGDL01000008.1, forward strand.
ACTTGGTTGGTATTGCAAACTTTTCCAGTTTGAAATCCTTGTATTGTGAGAACTCTGGCATTGCAAGTCTGGATGTCAGCGGCAATGCCAATTTAACAACCTTATATTGCGGCAACAATGCAAAACTGAAAACTCTAAATGTAGATGGAGCTTCTGCTTTACAAGAATTGAGCTGCTACAGTACAGGTATTGCCAGTCTTGACGTTAGCAACAATACAAATTTAAAAACCTTGAAGTGTTACAGTAATACAAATCTGGAAACCTTAAATGTAAATGGAGCTTCTGCTTTAAAAAGCTTGAGTTGCTACAGTACAGGTATTGCCAGTCTTGATGTTAGCAACAATACTAATTTAGAAACCTTGGAGTGCTTCAGTAATACAAATCTGGAAACCTTAAATGTAAATGGAGCTTCTGCTTTAAAAAGCTTGAATTGCTACAGTGCAGGTATTTCCAGTCTTGATGTTAGTAACAATACTAATTTAAATAAATTGCTTTGCAACCAGACTAGCATTGCCAGTCTTGATGTCAGCAGCAATGCAAAATTAGAAACCTTGTGGTGCTTCAGAAATAGAAAATTGAAAACTCTAAATGTAAAAGGAGCTTCTGCTTTAAAAAGTGTCCAATGCCAAATCACTAACATTGCCAGTCTGGATGTAAGTAACAATACCACTTTAACGGCCTTGGATTGCAGCGATACTCCTCTTGCCTACTTGAGCCTAGGGATAAATGCGGGATTAACAGTCTTAGATATGCCAACGGACACAATAGTGTCTTTCGAAGTCACAGAGGACACATTCATCATTGAAGATAAAATTGCCGGTATTGATAAAAATAAGGTTTCGATCACAAGTGGTGCAGATTATGATTCAACAACTGGTGTTGTCAGTAACTATGTGGCGGGAACACCAATTGTCTATGTATATGACTGTGGTACAGCGAATGGTGTTAATAAGACTTTGACGGTAAAAATAAACCTTACTGGGTTAAAAGAAGAAAGCAGCATTACTGTTACGGAAACGTTGGATAAGACCTATGATAAGAAGCCTGTCAGCAGTGCACCCACTGTAAGCAAGACGGGAAGTACAGGTGCCATTACCTATACATGGGAGAAGAAAAAGAACGATGGCAATTGGGAAAGCATTGCAGCAGCACCAACGGATGCCGGAACATATCGGGTAACAGCAACCGTAGCGGCCGATGATAGCTGTAAAGAAGCGAGCTCCACACCAGTAGAATTTATCATTTCCAAAGCTGACATCACAATCTCTATTACTGACGCTTTGGATAAGAACTATGATGGAATTGCTGTCAACAGCACACCGACCGTGAGCAAGGCAGGAGGCACAGGCGCAGTAACCTACACATGGGAGAAGAAAAAGAATGCTACAGAATGGGAAAGCATTGTAACAGCACCAACGGATGCTGGAACGTACCGGGTAACAGCATCCGTAGCGGCTGATGATAATTACAATAAAGCAAGCTCAATAGCGAAAGAATTTATCATCGCCAAGGCTGATAGCTCTATCTCTATTTCTGCAAATTTAAATAAGAACTATGATGGAAAGGCTGTCAATAGTGCACCAACTGTTAGTAAAGTAGGAAGTACAGGCGCAGTAACCTACACATGGGAGAAGAAAAAGAACACTGAGGAATGGGAAGGTATTGTATCTGCACCAACGAATGCCGGAACATATCGTGTAACAGCAACCATAGCGGCCGATGATAATTACAATAAAGCAAGCTCAATAGCGAAAGAATTTATCATCGCCAAGGCTGATAGCTCTATCTCTATTTCTGCAAATTTAAATAAGAACTATGATGGAAAGGCTGTCAATAGTGCACCAACTGTTAGTAAAGTAGGAAGTACAGGCGCAGTAACCTACACATGGGAGAAGAAAAAGAATGCTACAGAATGGGAAAGCATTGTAACAGCACCAACAGATGCAGGAACATACCGAGTAACAGCAGCCTTAGCAGCTGATGGGAATTACAATAAAGCGAGTTCAATAGCGAAAGAATTCACCATTTCCGAGGCAGACAGCTCAATTTCTATTACTGCAAGTTTAGATAAGGACTATGACGGAAGTGCTGTGAATAATACGCCAACAGTTGAAAAGTCAGGAAGTACAGGTGCAGTAACCTACACTTGGGAGAAGAAGAACGCTGCCGATTGGGAAAATATCGCAACAGCACCAACGGATGCCGGAATGTACCGAGTAACTGCAACCGTAGCGGCTGATGGCAATTACAAGAAAGCAAGCTCAAAAGCAAAAGAATTTACTATTTCTAAGGCAGACAGCACTATATCCATTACAGAAAGTTTAGATAAGGATTATGATGGAAGCGCTGTGGACAATGCGCCAATAGTTGAAAAGACAGGTAGTGCAGGCGCTGTTTCTTATATTTGGGAGGAGAAAAAGAATGCTGCAGAATGGGAAGGCATCGCAGCAGCACCAACGGATGCCGGAATATACCGTGTAACAGCAACTGTAGCGGCAGATGATAATTACAAGAAAGCAAGCTCAAAAGCGAAAGAATTTATCATTTCCAAGGCAGACAGCGCCATCTCTATTACTGCAAATTTAGATAAGGACTATGATGGAAATGCTGTCAACAGCACACCAGCTGTTAGCAAAGTAGGAAGTACAGGCGCAATTACCTATTCTTGGGAGAAGAAAAAGAACGCTACCGATTGGGAAAGCATCGTAGCAGCACCAACGGATGCCGGAACATACCGTGTAACGGCAACTGTAGCAGCAGATGATAATTACAAGAAAGCAAGCTCAATAGCAAAAGAATTTACCATTTCCAAAGCCGACAGTACGATTTCTGTTATTGACATTTTAGATAAGGACTATGACGGAAGTGCTGTGGACAATAAGCCAGCAGTTGAAAAGACAGGTAGTACAGGTGCTGTTACCTATACGTGGGAGTGGAAAAAGAATGCTGTCGATTGGGAGAGCATTGCAAGTGCACCAACAAATGCCGGAATATACCGAGTAACAGCAGCCGTAGCGGCCGATGGTAATTACAACGAAGCAAGCTCAAAAGCGAAAGAATTTATCATTTCTAAGGCAGAAAACAGCTGGACAAGTGGGCTTGCAATTACAGGCTGGACATATGGACAGACTGCAAATACGCCGATTGCTGTGGCTGAATCTGGTTCCGCATCATATACTTATAGTGATAAAGAAGATGGCACATATACAAGAACAGTACCAACGGATGCCGGTACATGGTATGTAAAAGCCACTGTGGCAGAAACAGATAATTTCAAGGGTATGGAAAGCAGTGCTGTAGGATTTGTGATTGCAAAAGCGGCCGCACCGGCCATCACTCTGCCAGACAATCTAAGCGGCGAATATAAAGAGGACTTAGCAAATGTTGTACTGCCGGATGGCTGGACATGGACAGATGGGACACAGAAGCTGACTGTTTCTGGCACGGGTTATCCTGCCCGTTTCACAGTCGATGATAAGAATTATGATTATACGGGAGTTGCAGGCTATGACAATAACGGTCACTATGTAGAATGTATGCTGCCGGTCACTGTATCAACAGCATCAAATAGCTGGATGACAGAACCGTCCATCGTTGGCTGGACATATAATGAAACAGCCAGCTTACCAACTGGTGATGCAGTGTATGGGGATGTTGTCTTTACCTACAGTGATTCCAGAACCGGAATATATTCGGCAGAGATACCCGAAACAGTGGGAACATGGTATATGAAAGCAAGTGTAGTAGCAACAACCGAGTATACCGGGCTTGATACTATTGTGGAATTTAACATTTTACAGGCAGAGCCTGACTACGCTGTTCCAACGGATTTACAGGCAGTCTATGGACAAAGCCTTAAGGATATTACACTTCCGGCAGGGTTTACATGGACGGATCAGAAATTAAACGTAGGCAATGCAGGAACAAATGAATTTGCACTGACCTATACGCCAGCTGACAGCAATTATAAGACAGTAACAGATATCAAAGTCACAGTAACTGTAGCAAAAGCAGTGAATGAACAATCAGTACCGTTATCACTGGCTGGCTGGACATATGGCGGCACACCTTCTGCTGCCAGTGCAGGATTCCGTTTCGGACAGCCACGCTTCCTGTACAGTGACAGATTGGATGGGACATACACAGATACCGTTCCAACTGCTGCCGGAACATGGTATGTGAAAGCGGTTGTGGACGGCACGGATAATTACGAGAGTGCAGAAAGTGAAGCTGTTTCATTTGTAATAGAACCGAAGAGTGTTCAAAAAAATAGCCAGATAAAAGTACCGGAAATTACTGCGGATACGAAGCTGGATGATTTGTTAATCAAAGATGGCGACAAGGTTCTGGTACAGGGGACGGATTATGACGTAACAAAGATACAGGATGGAAACAAAGTGACTGTTACCATCACATTTAAAGGCAATTATACCGGAACGATAGTAAAGACTTATACGGTCAATGATAAAAACAAACCATCCGGCAAAAAGGATGATCCAAACCGTAGTGTACAGACTGGGGATACAACTTCAGCCGGACTGTGGGCAATGCTTATGACAGCTGCAGCCGGAACAGCTGCCCTATTAAAAGGTAAAAAGCGTAAAGAAGAAACAGAGGAATAAAAGATCAAGGGCTGTCTGAAAAGGCAGCCCTTTTAAATGGAACACAGAGGATGAGGCGGAGGACGCTAGGTACGCCTGCTTTTTTGAAGGATATAATTCATGAACGTATTTTTCAAATCCATATAGCTGTTCCGGGAGACAGGGATTCTCTGGCCGTCGCTCATTAGGATCTCTGAAGCCGTTAAGCCGCTTACATAATTGAAATTTACAATGAAGGCACGGTGGGGCATATAAAAACAGGGATAAGCCCTAAGTTGTTCAAAAAGTGATGAAATGGTACCGGGAACGGTCAGCGTTGTTCCCCCAGCCATTGTACACCGGTAGTTGTGCCGGATACTTTCCACTGACATTAATTCGTAGACTGGTACATTATGCAGGCCGCCCTTCGTTTTCAGCATCAGGGAAGGATTTTCTTCCGGTTTGAGTCTTTGGATACAGGAAGAGAGCACGCGGTCGAACTCGCTGTGTTGTACCGGTTTCATCAGATATCCGGCAGCCTCTACGCCAAAAGCCTCCACAGCGTATTCGCGGGAGGTGGTTAAAAATAGAAGCTCCGCTTTTTCCATTCGTTCACGAATACGTTTTGCCAGTTCTATTCCGGATATGCCGGGCATGAGAATATCTAACAGATATAGATCAAAGCCCCCTTGTTTTTCAATGCAGTCAAGTAAATCAAAAGCAGACCGGAAGGACTGCGCCACAAGGGGCAGCTCTGGATGGCTGTTCTTAAATTGCCGGAGCAGTCCTTCTATTTTATATACTTCTGCTTCATTGTCATCGCAGATACAAATTTTCAGCAAACCGTTTACCTCGCTTTCTGCGCTGTTATTCTAAGAAAGAGGCGGGCTCAAGCATATGGCTGAGAATCTCCGCCGGAATTACAAATTCGGGCATCCCGGCTCTGCCGGACGCAACCTCATATTCATCAAACACGATGACCAGCTGATTCTGATCATTGATATAAAAGTTCTGATCAGGCGCTATTTCCTGAAACAATTCTTCATCGCCCCAAATGCCGCCGGGGATGAAGTAGTCATAGGAATTTTCCCGCTGCGCCATCTGCTGTTTTACTTCCTCGCTGATTACAGAAATGTAATCGCTGCCGCTTTGGAAGAGGTCAGACAATTCCAGTGCCTTCCCGGTTATTTTGTCAAGCACAAAACTGCGGCTGTACTGGCCGGAACCACCGGCGTTGATCGTAGTATCGAAGCGGATCACTAGCAATTCATCATTACGCAGGATGGTGTGTGTACAGTCCAACGCGACATAGCCGTTGTATTTGCGCGCGACATACCAGAGAAATTTGTCGCGGAGTTCTTTTATGTAATCCTCCATCTGGCTGTTGATCTCATCGACACCTTCGGAAAGTGCTGGGGGCAGGTTTCCGGTTTCTCCAGAAGACTCTGCAGAATGTTCTTTTGAAGGTTCCTTTGAAGATTCTTCATAAGGAGCTTTGGAAGGTGGAAGTTCCTCCGGTACAAGTGTGACGGATGGAACAGTGGGCTCTGTGCCGTCTTCCCAGGAAAATGTGCCGGAAGAACCGGGCTTTGCCTGAGATACGGAGATTTTATTGCTGTTTCTGGTTTCACCGGGATCAGTCACTTCGGCCTGAATGCTTCCTGTATCCTGGGTGGTTGTCAGTGCAGAAACCGTATCTGCCGGTTTATCGAAAGAGATGATGCCCCCGGCAGTGCTGTTTGTAAAATCCACCAGTGGCTGTACTGCTTGAAAAGAAGTGCCGCCCCAGCGATACTCGTAGGTCTTTAGATTTACGACACGAATCAGCGTTCCCAACAAGGGGATATTTTCCCACTCCTGAGCCATTACAGGCATACAGTTTATTGTAACACAAAAAACGAGTAAGGCTGTCATCGCAGCCACAGCCGCCTTATCATGTTTCTTCTTTCCCGTCTTCGGGGGAATGGCCGGGGTCGGAACAAACAGGATGACGTTCAGGCTAAAAATTCCGTCAGCAAATTCACAGCTAAACAGGCCATTGTATTTTCTGGATATGTTTTCAATGCTTTTCAAACCGATCCCATGTCCATCTTCGCAGGGAACGTTAGGGAAGCCGGATTTGCCGATGAAAACAGGGGTTTCACAGGGATTTTCGATGGAAATGACCAGTTTCTGGTTATCCTCAAACCTGACGAATATAGATAAATGCCGGTTCTCTTCCTGTATATTTTTCGTGCAGGCATTTGCAGCATTCTCCAGTGCATTGGCTAATATAGAACAAATATCCAGAGGGTCAAACGGGATCTCGTCAGGGATATGTATATCTGCCGATACACTGCATCCGGCATGTTCCGCCTTACGGATATAGGAAGAGAGCACCGCGTTGACCGTCATATTTTCACAGAAGGTTTTTTGCTCAGCTGCCTGAAGCTGTCCGTTAATACTGCTGATATAATTTTTCATTTCCTGCTGGCTGCCCTTGTCCGCCAGTTCTTCCAAGACGCTTAGGTGATGGCGCATATCGTGCCGGTAGGCCCGGCCGGCGGCAATTTTTTCACAGATTTCTTCGTACTCCTGACGCTGGATTTCCAACTGTGCAGTCACAGCCTTCTCTGCTTCCTGCATTTGCTGTTCTCTGGCTGAATAAATTAAAATCCTTGCCAATATCAGGAAAACCGATAAAGTGGTTAAAAAAATCAGAATCAGAACGATCCCGTCTGTGGGACTGTTTTTGAAATAGGAAAGCAGTAAAAAAATCATAAGGACCGGAAAGCAGAGCAGCAGCCAGTTTGTTTTATTATGTAGCACATATGTCTGAAAAGGTTTACGAAGACGGCGCAGAACGATATATAACAGCAAAACTGCTGCCAAAAGAAGGCATGCCGTTTGCATCAGGCTGCGCTGCCGGGAGGTCAGTCCTGGTATTGCCATAGAATAGCGGAGGAGCAGCTTTTGAAAAAGGGATAGTATTACGGACAGGAGAAGTCCCAAGGTCCAGACGGCAGCCGTCTGAAAAAAGCCGGATTTAGAGGCGGTATGTACGCCGATTATAACCGGAAGGTAGGCCGTCAGAGGAAGCAGGGTAAGCACCAGCATGTCATCCTGACCGGAAAGGAACAGTCCTGACTGCAGTACAACAATACCCGCAAGCAGTACGCATGCGGATATTATTCTATTTTTCTGACTGAACCGCTGTTCCGGGAGGGTGTGGCAGGCTATAAAAAAGGTGAGGAAGATAACCCCGGCCCACAGGAAATTCTCTATCTCTGCATATCCCATTTTGTTTTTGTCTCCTTGTGAAAAATAAATTAAAATCACACCGCCATTATATTCGTTTCCGAGTTTAATAGCAATAATTTATAGGAATTAAAAACGTGAAAAATATTCTTCTGATTGTTCTCTGGTAAGGGAAAAGCGGGTTTGCAGTTTCTTAAGGATCTTTTCTTTGTCATAGCCTTCCTCACGGTAATCCAGAATAAATGCTTTGATGCCCTGCTCAAGTCCCCTATTAATGCCGGTCTTAATTCCTTCGTCAACTCCATCCTGATATAAATCATCCAATGCTTTGCACATATCAATCCCTCCTATTGATTTTAGTTTAGCTTCGGGTAACTGCTGGCCTGAACCAAGCAGCACCCTTATTGCATTATAAGAATCTTCATCGATACTTCCGAAAAAATCTTTATTAGACTGTATATACTGCCGCAGTCCGTCCTTACTTTTCCTATATTTTAGCATGTTAAAGACTGGCTGTAAATCTGTTTGGAAACACACATTCTTGTCCATCTGTCTTGGATCAACCAAATTTATCCGGTAATTGGGAATATATTTTTTCAACAGTTCATATTCTTTTGCATGAATCCCTAAAAGTCCATGTAGCTCTTGTGCGCCATCCCATTCTTTTTCACCATAGTAAAAGACAATAGTAATAACGGGTGTGAGCCGGTCATTTTTTTTGAGACCAGACAAAAATTCAGAATTACTTTTCAACTCTTTGTTTTCTCTTCTGATTTTTCTAATCTGGCTGATCTGTTCAGTGTAGTTCAATGCATCATACAGCATTCCGCGCACAGGCATGGCATAATGGATTTCATCTTGGTTTTCACATGCCAGTACCACAATCCTTGTCCCGTCTTCTGCCACCATCATGATGTCACGGTATCTTTGAATAGTGACATTTTCACCGTTTGGTTTCCGTAAGATAAGGGTTTGTTCCGGGTTACTTTCTTTTAGGTGATTCGGCAGAAATACCTGTTTCCCATGAAACAGGGAGCCATTGATCAAATCCGCAAACCGGCGCTTATCGGAGAGCCAGCGTTTCATATAAATATCATTTTTTCCCATATGTTATTTTCTCCTTGTCAGTTTATATATCATTAAAAATGAAGAGAGTAATCCCAAGACAAGTTTATACTTTCAATAGACATCACCCGCCTTTTTGTTTAATTTTTTGAATGATTGTTGTCTGCCTGATGTTAAGGCATATTGGAAAGATTCCTTACTTTAGTAAGAAAGAAACCTTTTAAAATAGAGAAATCCCCTTTGATTAGACTCTAGATAAAATACATTAGATCTTTTCAAGTACATTTACTTTATCATAGATTATTATTAGAAGCTATAAATTTTGTATGAATTTTATACCAACATTTTATAAAGTAAGCGAAGCATGCTTGTGAACAGTGACACATATTATTCTTTATAAAACGTATATTATTCTGATTAAATTGATATTTGAGGGCGTATAATGTATAATAAAAGAACAATCAATGAACAAAGGAGGGAGATAAGATGAAGTATATGAACGTGCACACGGCATCAGAGAAATGGGGGATTTCTGAGCGCAGGGTTACAGCGCTCTGCCGGCAGGAGCGAATTTCAGGCGCCTGTAAAGAAGGGAAGGAATGGAAGATTCCAATTGCGGCACAGATGCCAGGTGACCGAAGGAGAAAAGATTACGACATGACAGAAGTACCTCCTTTACCGCTCCCGATAGGGATATCGGACTTCACGGAGACCGTTACACATTATTACTATGTCGACAAAACCCTGCTGATCCGGGATATTCTGGATGCGCGTCCCAAAGTATCTCTTTTTACCCGTCCAAGGCGTTTTGGAAAAACAATGAATATGGACATGATCCGTACATTTTTTGAGAAAACAGAGGTAGACACCTCTGCCTATTTTCGTGATAAAAACATTTGGTATTGTGGAGACAGGTACACCTCCCATCAGGGAAAGTACCCTGTTATATTCATGACGTTTAAAGATATTAAGTATTCGACATGGGAAGATACTTTGGACGGAATCAAGCAGGTGATTAAAAATGAATTCAGCCGGCATAATGAGTTACAGAACAGTCGTTTACTGACCAGCTTTGAGAGGGATTTCTACAAAGGCATTCTGGAGGACACGCTTACGGAAAGCAGTTGGACAGCGGCTTTGGGAATGCTGTCACAAATTTTGCATAAGCACCACAAAACGGCGCCGGTCATTATTATTGATGAATATGATACACCGATCCAGCAAGGACATTTACTGGATTTCTATGACAGGATTATCTTGTTTATGCGTAACTTTTTTTCTGCGGGGGTTAAAGACAACCCCAATTTATCGTTCGGCTTTTTAACCGGTATCCTGCGTGTGGCTAAGGAAAGTATTTTTAGCGGAATGAACAATCTGAAAGTAAATTCTATCCTAGATGACCGTTACAGCCAGTATTTTGGCTTTACAATGGAAGAAGTCCGTACAATGATGGAATATTATGGATATGGGGAAAAGTTTGGGGAAGCATGTGACTGGTATAATGGCTATTTATTTGGAAATACGGAGATCCTGAATCCGTGGTCAGTCATTAATTATCTGGATGATGGCTGTTATCCGAAGGCTTTCTGGCAGTCAACTGGCAGCAATGAAGTAATTGGTGAGATCATTCACCGCGCGACACCGGAAATTTTGGAGAACATGCAGCTTCTGATGCAGGGAAAATCAATATCCACATATATTGATACATCAGTTATTTATCCTGAAATCCAAAATAATCCTATGACTATATACAGTTTTTTGCTGATTGCGGGATATTTGAAAGTAGTGAACATGGCGCCTTGTCATGACGGGAATGCAATTTGCGATATTGCAATTCCAAATAAAGAAATATTCTATGTGTATGAAAAGGAAGCCGAAAAGTAACAGTTAGAGTATAAAAGAGCAGTTGCCAGCTGCTCTTTTATCAGCTCTTTTTGTCAGGGAAGGCGCTGATTATCCGGGTTCCAGACAGTTTTTCATAAAACAGAGGTTTATGACGGAAAAGCTGGATTCCGCTGACCAGCAGGAATATGACATAGGCTCCCCGCAGAAAGGCGGCAGGACTGTTGAAATCCGGCGAAGTGATATGAAATTCGGGCCATTTTTCCAGAAATTTATTAATAGCCAGTGGAAGGGTATGCAGGGCCAGAAACAGACTGCCGTAGCGGATCAGATACTGGTACCAGCGGGCCTCTTTCCCTGCAGTTGTGACGATTTTTGTTTTTGTAAACCATTTCCCTATTGTCATGCCATGAAGCATATTAGGGAGGAACATGAAATATAGCAGCGGTATAAGCACCTGTGCATAGGGGATGCGGCCTAAAAAGATGACGAATAAAACGCCAGAAAAGCCGGACATGATTCCAATGCACAAGATATCTAAAAACAGGGAAGTAAACCTTCTCATCAGGGAAACTTTTTCTCCACGTTTGTAACTCATGGAATCAATCTGTGCCCTTGTAGGAAGAATCTTTACAAAAGGACTCAGCAGGAAATATCCTACAGTTCCGCCCAGTGTATTGGCCATCAGGTCATCTACGTCAAATAGACGGTAGCTCCTTGGATAGTAGAAGTATAGCCCGGTGAGCTGGGTCAGTTCAAAAAACAGGGACAGCAGAAAGGTAAAGAGCACGGTCTTTTTCAGGCTGAGCCGGAAATAATAGCGCAGATATACCCCGAATGGAATTGTCATAACGATATTAAATAAAACCTGAAAGAGTGCCTTGTTATGCAGCAGAGTAAGCAGGCTCACAGGGTCCCCGTAAGAGATGCGGGACTCTTTCAGGATATCATGGATGAAGGTAAACGGAACAAGCTGCATACGCCGCCCGGTCATGGCTGCAACCTCTGTTCTGGAAGGAAGCGGCAGGATTACCAGAAAGTACATGCAGATCATGTACAGGATAAAGGAATAAACAACCAGTATCCGCAGACTGAGTACGGAGCCATATTTGTGATAGTTATATACGATATAAGGTATGGTAAAGAAAAATGCAATCATAGGGAAAAACAAGACTGCCTGTTTGATTACTTCGACATAAGTTTCCATAATAATTCCTCCTTCAACTCGAATTATAGCAGGTGAAAAAGATATTTCTACCTTTTGGGAAAAATGTAAGGTAAATGTAAGATAGAAAGATGTCGTAAAAAGATGTATTTAGAAATTAAATAATTTTTAATGAATTATATAAATATAATAAGAAATGGGGCAGTGCCCTGCCCCGGTATAAGAATGTATCAGAGTATACTCTCTGTTTTATTCTATATAACATTACGCTTGTATCCCACATAAGTGGCTGCAAAATACAACATGTAAATCAAAAGAAACACCCCAAGGCTGATGGACACGGCTCCCCAGAAGATTGCTGGTGTGATCACTCCAAGCATGATATTTTTTATACTCGAAGCAATAAAGACAGATAGGGGAAGGGGGATCAGCAGAGGAATTCCAAAATAAAGGAGCATCTGCCGGAATATCAGCTTTCCGATTTTCTGATCTGGTACCCCGAGGTTGGACAGTATTTTGTAGCGGAATCGGTGTTTGGAAGCCTCGCTTAACTGCTGTACTGCAAGTATTGTTGCCGCTGTACAGATAAATATCAGACCGGTATAGTACAGGCAGAAACCACAGACGATGATTCCGCCCCGGCTGTCAGCTATCGTATTTCCTTTCGTGTCCCAGTACCCTGTTCCCCAGGGATTCTTTCCAGTATCAATCCGGGAAGTCAGATAATCATAATCTTCTGTCGTAGTTTCTTCCACTGTATTTATCATCAGGGCCGTTGATTCTGACTGCAGTCCAGCGGTCAGTTCATCTGGAAGAACGATAATGAAGCCGACGCCGATATATCCGCCCTGAGATAATGGTTCATCATAGGCTGCCTGAAGATTCAGGGTGGTGCCGTTTATCGTATAGGGCAGACTGCCTTTTTTATCAGCAGTATTTTTAGTCTCAGAGCGGGCATGGAGGATATAGTGTCCGGCAGAAAGGCTTACCGGTTTATATCCCAGCATCTCACGCAGTTTTGCATAGTTACTATAAGAGATAGCATAGTCGTCTGGTAAGTAAGTGTCCAGACCAAGGGTATCGTAGAGTGCCGTCTGGTCACAGTTATAGACAGGTACCTGGCAGATGTCTTTTATTCCGCGTTCTTTTTCAAAATACGTTTCTATATCTGCAAAGACAGTTGTGTCTGATACGGATATCTGTGCATCAAAGGGACAGCGCTCCAGCGCTGAGAGCTCAAAGAATTTATTGAAGAGCGCTGCGCTTTGGAGGCATGTAAGAGTCAGGGTGAACAGCATGGCCAGTGTGCCAATGGTAAAGCTCATGGTGTTTAATTTGGCCGAGAGGTTCCGGTATATAAACAGGTTATCCTTCGAATATTTCCGCTCAATTTTTCCAAGAAAGATTTTCACAAAAAAACCTGCCAGAGAAATATAAGTCCCATAAAGTCCCGCAATGATCATAACGAAACCTGCCAGCAGGAGGAACATGGAGAAAAAGGCAGTCTCGTGGAAAATAAAATATATGAGTGAGCAGCCGCCTGCGAGTATTCCCATTGATACTGCACAGAGGATCCAGTGGCTTTTTTTATTGGAGATTACCGCAGTCTCGTTCTGCTTCTCCGCATAGATAAGATCATATATTTTTATTTTTTTCAGCCTTCTTCTCATCCTGAGCATGGAGAATGCGTAGATCAGTACTGCATAGAGCAGGGTGAGCAGCATGGCGGGCAGAGAGAAAATTTCTTTTACAGAAAACTTAACCTCAAAAAAAGTCTTGATGATCAGGCTTAGAATCTGATAGATGAAGGTTCCCGCCAGAAGACCGGCCAAAAATGCGGCGGCTCCCATGAATATATTTTCCAGCATGACCATTTTAGAAATTTTGCGGCTGCTGATGCCCAACAGCATGTAGGTGCCAAGTTCCCGGCTCCTTTTTTCCAGCATAAAACGGTTCATGTAATGTACAAGCCATTCGATTACTGCGATTATGATTACTGAGATAAAAATAATCATGATCGAAAGGCTTCCCATCATCTGGTTTATTTCTTTGATTTCTTTCGAAAAAATGACCATATTGAATGCATACATCAGGGAAAAAGAAATCGTAGCGGTAAGAAGATAGATGCCATAATCCCTCATGGAGCGCTTGGCATTGCGCATTGCCAGTTTAGTGAGCATCGGACACGTCACCTCCCAACAGGGTTACGACATCCAGAATTTCATTGAAGAAAACCCGTCTGGCCTTATTTCCCCTGACCAGTTCACTGAAGATTTTTCCGTCCCGGAGAAAAAGGATCCGGCTGCAGTAGCTGGCGGAAAAGATGTCATGTGTAACCATCAGGATGGTAGCCTGCATTTCATGATTCATTTGTGTGAAGCATTCCAGAAGCATGCCGGCTGATTTTGAATCAAGGGCGCCTGTTGGCTCATCGGCCAGAATCAGGCTGGGGCGGGAGATCAGTGCACGTGCACAGGCACAGCGCTGCCGCTGTCCCCCGGATACCTCGTAGGGAAACTTAGGAAGGATATCCAAAATACCAAGCTGCCGGGCTGTTTTCTTTACTTCATCGGCTATTTTCTGCGGGGATATTCCCTGAATAACAGGGGCCAGAGCAATATTTTCTTCGATCGTCAGGGTATCCAGTAAGTTGAAGTCCTGAAAGACAAACCCCAGATTCTCCTGACGGAACAGGGCCAGTTTATCCTCTCTTAATTCTGTAATATCAGTGTCATTGAGATAAATATGGCCTGCTGTTACGGTATCGATCGTGGAGATACAGTTGAGAAGAGTCGTCTTGCCGCTCCCGGATGCCCCCATGATGCCAAGAAATTCACCTTTTGATACAGAAAAGCTCACATTGTCCAGAGCCTTTGTAATGAGTGTCTTTGTTCCATAATATTTTTCCAGTTCTTCAATTCTAAGTAATGGTTCCATAATGTACTCCTTCTATGATATTGTTATATCTGCTTTTCACTTTTATGCTGTTATCATAGCAGGAAAGCCGTCCTTTTCATACTTACAAAGTTGTAATACATGCAGGGTTGATTCAAGTGGGTTTCTTACACTAATTGTCCTGCCCCGGACGGTTATAGGTACTGTCTGGAAAGTTTATAGTAATCGTGGTTCCTTCCCCAAAAACGGAATCCGCCCTGATGGCCAGCCCCAGTTTCAGGCAGAGCTTGCGGCAGAGATATAATCCCATGCCGGTGGACTTTCTGTTTCCGCGTGTGCTGCCGGTAAAACCCTTTTCAAAGATGCGGGGAAGATCTTCCGGGGGGATGCCCTGCCCATTGTCCTCAATGATGAGTGATACACTGTTTTTGGTGCGAGAGGCAGAAATCTTTATAAAAGCTCCTGTTGGTTTATGGTATTTTATGGAATTAGAAAGAATCTGGCTGAGAATATAAGTCAGCCATTTTTCATCCGTACAGACAGTATCCGCAGTCTCTTCCACCTGAAGCCTTATATGTTCTTCCAGCAGCAGGGTCCTGTTCTGCATCAGCGCGGGACCAATCGCATCAAAAAGGGCGAACTCCCTGATAAAATAGTCTTTTTCCACATGCTCGCTGCGGGCATAGTATAAGGCCTGTTCCACCAGGTCACCGATCCGGGACAATTCCTTCCCGATACGCCGTTCTTCACTGTCCGGGTTGTTTTTGCAGATCAGGTCAATGGCAGTAATCGGTGTCTTAATCTCATGGATCCATTCCTCTATATATTCCTTGTAATCGCGGTTGGACTGTTTTAGGTGGTTTACATTTTCCAGCATAGATTTGCAGGCCGCACGTAAAATATGGCAGTAGAGCTTATCCTCATTGGTTACCGGTTTTTCCAGCATTTCACAGATCAGGTATTTCTGGTCCAGAAGGTCCAGCTGGTGAAAAATCTGCTCTGCCTTCTTTTTTTGCCGGTAATACCCGCTGCCCCATACTATGGCCAATATAAAAGCCCAGACAAAGAGTACAGGCAAAACAGAAGGAAAGCTGTTCCCGAGTAATATAAAATAAATCGACAGGGCGATTGAACAAAACAGATTTAGAAAAAGCAGCATCAGCTTTTCAGACAGATAGTTCATAAGAGTCATGGCAGTTTCCTTTCATAAATTAGAATAGCAGTTTCAGGGATACTGTTTACAGGCATGGACCATCAGCCCTTTTTTAGGAACAGTAACGATCAGGCCGTCCAGTCCGACCTCCTTCAGACGGCGGCGCAGCCGTGACAGATTCACATTTAAGATATTCTCGTCCACATAAAATTTATTTTCCCATAAGTATTCGATCAAAGAATCTTTGGTTACGACATGATCCTTATTCAGGAAGAGATAGTAGAGGATCTTAACCTCATTTTTAGAGAGATCCATCGTTTGCCCCTGATAAGTGATCTGCCCCATTAGCACATTAAGCGCTGCGCCGGATGCGTGGATGGATTCAGAGAGGGCGGTATTCTGGCGGTTCAGCAGCCTGTTAATCCGGGCCAGCAGGATGGGGAGGCTGTATGGTTTTCGGATGAAATCATCTCCGCCCGTAAGGATACTGGACAGTTCATCTTCATCATCGGTCCGCCCTGTGACAAAGATGACAGGGATATTGGTCACCTTCCGGATATCCCTGCACAGGCTCAGGCCGTCACATGCCTCCAGATTAATATCCAGAAGGATGAGCTCCGCCGGGAAGGTCTCTAACAGAGCCTGAACATCTGTTGATAATTCTTTCTGTGTACAGGAGTAGCGTTCCTGACAGACGCATGAATAGCCATTTGCCTGCAGATAGACTGACAGCTCCTGACGGATATTGGGATTATCTTCTATAATTAATATCATGGTTACTCCTTCTATGGATTGTTATTGAAATGATAACACAGGAGGCAGTGTGCGGATGGACTATTATACCAAGCTTTTCAAATATCGTTCAGCGAATATGAAAGAATATTGGATTGTAGATTATGAAAAAAAGCTTGTAACTGTTTATGATTTCCGAAATGAAAATCTGGAGCGTTATGACATACCTGGAGAGGTGCCGGTAAATCTCTACTCTGGAAGGCTAAAGATTATATTCGACTAAGTTTAGCGCGAGAACTATGTTTAGCATTTGCATTTCTTCACAGCCTCAACAAACCGGTATACATCCTCCGGTGCATTCAAACTGTACAGCAATCCATAGGGAATGCTGTAATCCCAGTCTACCGGGATAGATACCAGCCCGGGGTGGATGTCCTGCCAGCACTCAATTGTTAGCAGGACCTTCCTGCTTTCTGCGCAGCGGTTAAAGACGGACATATCGTAAAATTGCGGAGTATCTTCTATATTAATTTGCGGATGGTGTGTCTTAAGATCACTGCGCAGGATGTCATTCACCTCGGAATCCCCCTTTTTTACCATCATAAGTGTTTCACCATATAAATCTTCGACCGTAATCGATTCTTTACCTGCAAGCCGGTGCTCTCTGGACACGGCAGCCATCTTCCGGTATCTACCAAGCGGCAGGAAATTGCAGAGATTGAGCCACGCTTTGGAATCGCATACCCCGATCAGAAAATCAAATTTCTTCCCGAGCTGGCTGATTTCTGTGAGAATGCCGTCGTGGTCGTCTTCAAAGGGAACAAGGTGAAGTTTATATTCGGGGAAGTCCCTGTTCACCTGATACCACAGATCCATAAAAGGTTTGGCCGGGTTCAGCAGCGAGGTGCCTACGCAGAAAGTCGTATCGGCTAAATGCATAGTGGTTCTGGCATCTGCGATTGATTTTTTGGAATATTCAATGATAAATTTTGCATCCCGGTAAATGACAGCTCCGGCAGATGTCAGGCTGATACCGGATGGGTTGCGTTCCATCAGGACAAGGTCAAGCTCTTTCTCCAGCGCATTCATCTGTTTCATGACTGCTGTAGGAGAAATGTACAGGAAATCTGCGGCTTTTGTAAAGCTACCGCAGTCTGCGACTGCTATGAAAGTATCGAGCATACGGTTATACACAGGCGACATCCCTTTCATTTGTATTTCTATTAATAGCGCTACTGTTTACAGGGCTTGTGAAAGGAACTTAATAGCTTCCTTCCCCGCCGCAATACAAGCATTTTTCCTGCCCGCTTCCCTTACAATGACGGCAGCGGACCCGTGCTTCATACCCGCTGCTGCCCCCGGAACCATAAGTTGGAACTGACTTGTATTCTGTACGGTATCCTTCCCCATCACAGAACGGACATTTATTCTTTCCATCCCCACCGCAATATCCGCAGGGCTTCTTAGAATTATCTGGTATATATGGAGTGACAGGAGTACGGGAATAATCAGGCGTATACCCAGCAGTACCTGATGCGTCTGAAGAAGCGCTGTTATCCACAGCGGGGGCAGACGGGACCGCAGAAGCGGCAATCATACCTTCCCCCTGACAGAGGTTACATACATGCTTACCACTGCCATTGCACATGTCACATTCCTGATTGTTATAACTGTCAAATCCGGTTCCGTCACATTTCCCACATTGGTTAAAGAATCCGGTGCCTTCGCAATCAGGGCATGGCACCATGCTGTTCTCAGCTTTTGGAGGGGTGGAGCTGTCTGCATCGTCAGCCTTTGCTGTTTCAGCCGTTTGCGCTCCGGCTAATTCATTTTTTCCTGATGCCGCTTCTTTGGATTCACTGGCCGTTTTTTGGGCTTTCTCTTCCGCCTTCTGTTTTTCCAGTTCTTTTTTCAGATTCTCATTTTCTTCCTTTAATTCTTTGCTGTCATTCTGCAGTTCTTTAATGTCTGACTCTATCCCCTGTTCTGTAGTACTTTTCTGGCAGCCGCTTAAGATACCACATACTAAAAATACACTAAGGAATATAAGTTTCATCCGTTTCATATGCTCCCCCCCTGACATGTTGTTCAATATATCCGGATTCCTATTGAATTGTGTAACTTTTACGCTTATCATAATGTTATTACTATTCTAGCACACACATATAAAAATGGGAAGATTGTGTTATTTTGTACAAGGAAAATTAGTGAGAGTATGATAAGATGGTTTTAGAACAGGCAGAGGAGGAATCATTATGAGTGATAATAAAAGATTTGAAACGGTGTATACCGAAGGGAGTCCATTAGGGAAAGGATTGAAAATGATTTTTGTCGATAAGGAAACAGGGGTTAACTATGTTTTCGTGCAGGCAGGTTATGCGGGGGGTCTGACACCATTGCTTGATGCTGATGGGAAACCTGTGATAACAAAATAAAACTTATTATGAAAAATAATTCAAAATCTATTGACTCTCACGTTACGTTATAGGCTAAAATGAATTTATCAAGAACAGTAACCAGGGAGGAAAACAGATGCAGACAGTAAAAGAGGTTTCAAACTTAACAGGTATCAGCGTACGCACACTTCACTATTACGACGAGATCGGACTCTTAAAACCATCCGTGCTCAGTGAGGCGGGATACCGGCTTTATGACGATAAAGCCTTGGAAACTTTACAGCAGATACTGTTTTTCCGGGAGCTTGATTTGCCATTGAAGCAAATCAAGTTGATTTTAGAAAATCCTGCTCTGGATAAAGATCAACTATTAAACAGCCAAAAAAGATTGCTGGAATTAAAAAAAGTAAGATTAGAACGAATCATTGCCAGCATTGATGAAATTCTGAGAGGAGATAACAAGATGGATTTTGGAGTTTTCAGTAAAGCAGAGATAGAACAGATGTACCACGATATAGAGAACAATATGACAGACGAGCAGAAGGAGCTTTTCGTTAAAGAATATGGCAGTATAGAAGCATTCCGGAATCATTTTTTAGACAATGCGTCCAGTGAAGAGGCGCAGAAAAATTTTGCCAAAGTGGTGGAATGGTATGGGGATAAGGAGAGTGCAAAGAATGCTGCCTCAAATCCGGATAATGCCAAAATTGTTGAGGCCTATGGGAAAAGACTGGATCAGGTAACGAAAAAATTAGCAGCCAGGGCAGGCATGGATGTCAATACACTTGAAGTGAAAGAAATCGTGGGAGAGATGGACTTTGTCTCCAAACAGCTTTACCAGATGGAAGATGTCACTGCATTTATGCTGGACATGGCAGAGCAGTATGTTAATAATACGGAAATGCAGAAGAGGTTAGATGCAGTGTATGGAGAAGGCAGTACTTTATTTATCGGGCAGGCTTTGCAGAACTTTTACAAAACAAAAAAGTAAGAATTGTTCCAGTACATGGGGCGGATATCGTTCCGCCCCATGTGCCTGGTTACGGGATAATTCCCCCTGCCTGAACCGACCCCCGGGGCAATTCATTCTTCTTAGCGCCATGCAGTTGGTCTTATAAGATGTTTAGGTATGCGGGTATTCAGGTTTCCTATTGCTGCGTTAATCTGCCCCTGTGTTAAAAAAATACTTTCACTTAAATTAGCGTTTTTTATATTAGCATCCCGCATATCTGCTCCAAGAAAATTACAGCCAGTCAAACCGCACCCTTCTAAATTTGCCGCAATTAAAAGTGTTGAACTAAAGTTACAGCCGTTCAGTTGGGCTTTCCTGAAATTATGCCCCATAAAATCATTTTTCTTTGTTATATTTTCTGAGTTGGCAATCTGTTTCTTTACCATTGTCCAGGCCTTATTCAGTAATATGTTGATGTTAGTTCTAAGCAGCTCTATATCGATATCCAAAATTTTTTGAGGAGAGGATTTCAAAAGAAGATGTAATTCGTGTAAATAAATATCAGCCTCCTTCCATAGCACCTTTGCAGGCAGAAGTGTTAAAACTTCTGAAACGTACCATGATATTTGCTGCAGATAGAATGTTTTTACAAATACATCAAATTCCTCCTGAGCCGTGCATGGGTTGGATTTCCAGTTTTTTTCTCCATACAGGCGGGTAACTATCTGCCCTGCCCCGCAACAATCGTAGGCCAGACAGCCTTTCATATTTTTAGAGTGCAATTCGTTGTGAATACTGCAAGAAAAGTGATTATCTAAATAGCGGCAAGGTGTTCCTGCAACTTTGTCAGCAGGAAATCCATCATATTTAGAAAAGTATAATGCAACACAGCAAAGGCCGCTGCATTCATTACATTTAATCCGAAATTCATTGAAGATATTAGAACCGTATTGATGAAGTTTCAACTTGTACCTCCTTACAAACGTATATCTTACTTGTGCCACTTCTTTATTAATAGTATAATAGGTAAAAAATATGTCGTCAATCGCTCGAAACCAAGTGCTACATCCAAGTGGAAAATGTGACACAAAAGGAGGCTAAATGAAGAAGTCAAATCCAATAGCGGAACAATCTAAACAATGGCTGGCCCAATCTCTATTTGATCTAATGGAAAAACAAAATTATTCTGAAATTACAATTTCAAAAATTTCAGAAAATGCCCAACTTGCCCGGCGGACATTTTATCGAAATTTCAGCTCTAAAGAAGATGTAGTCATCTACTCCTGCACACAGCTATGCGAGAGCTATATCAGATATTTAGATCAGGATATTGAATATTCGGTACGACATATCATTAAAGTTTATTTTACCTATTGGCAGGAACATATAGATTACTTGACAGTATTGACAAATAATAATCTTTTATGTCATTTAATTAATGTTTCAAACAAATACTGGCCACAGATATATGAACGTTTTAGAGTACACTGGAAAGATGACTGCTCTGATGAAGAACTAGAGTATTGTCTGCTTTTTAATATGGGTGGTCTTTGGAATGTTTTAATTAAATGGTTGTATAACGAAAATAGAGAGCCCCCTCTTGAAATGGAACGTATGATTCATAAATCACTCCATTACTTTATGAAAAGTATCTAATTTTTTGTTCCATAACTGTAAAATCAAAAATCGGAACTTATGTTCAGGACGAGGAGAATATAAAATGTGTACAAGTATAATTTCAAATAGAAAGAAAACAATTGTCGGATGGAATCTTGATATTTTAGATATGGATTACAAGGTTGTAGCCGAAGATGATAAAGTTTATATTGCTATAAATGATAAAACTGAGGGATGGCTGCCATTATTTGGCGCTAATGCAAGAGGTGATTTTGTGGCCATGCCGACCTGCTGGCCATTTGATGGCAGAAGTAATCCTGTGAATGCGGACAGTAAAAATATTATTATGCTGGATATTGATCTTCTTCTTGGCAAAAAGACATTAAATGAAATCAAAGCTATAGTTGAGAGGGAACCCGTATACAGTGTTCCTGGTGTGACATTTCAATCACAGTTATCAGACAAAGACGGGAATGTTTTACAAATCATTCCGGGGCAGGGATATCAATATTTTCCAAGGCCGGAATACTCCGTCCTGACTAATTTCTCTCCTTTTAAAGGCAATACGGAGCAGCATCCCTGGATGGGGTGGGACAGGTACAATAAGGCTGTGGAAATGCTTGAAAAGAAAAATGATGATTTTGATATTTCGGATTGTTTTGAAATTTTACAAGAAACGGCACAAACCGTATGTCCAACTGTGGTATCAATGGTATTTGATGTTTCAGATAACATAGTATATTGGTGCGAGAACAGGGAATGGAATCAAGTAGAGAAAAAACAATTAATTGTACAAAGGTAACCGAAAGGGGCATTGATGAAAGAAATTATTAATTTTATTGAGTCAAATGTGAATGGCAAAACGCTGTTTACAAAAGAATTAGTCTATGAACTGGAACATGGAGCATTGCAGGGTGTATATTCTGATCAGATATCATTTTCTAACTTGAAATATTCTCAAAGTGGGTTCCAGCTGGATATGTTTATTGTGTCTAACGAGAAGATATGGCTTATTGGACAGGAGGGGCAGCGGGAGGAATTACGGAAAGATTTCAGCGGTGTATCTTTGTTTCGCTTTGAATTAGCGGAGCGGAAAAGTACGAACGGTATTACAGGCAGTTTCCGTTTTATATCTGCTTCGGGGAAAAATGTGGCGGCGGAGGCTATTATAAGTGGTATTTATGATGTGCGTCTTGAAAATGATGTACTGAAATTATCGGAAGATCAGGTTTTGTATCGGGATCAGCCCGTGCAAGATGGGCGTTTCAAGCCTGTTGCATTTCAATCACAGCATCGTTTCTATAATGAAGACGGGAAGTTACACTATGAGTATGACGGCAAATGTTTTGATGTAGATCCAAAAACGATGAAGCGCAGCGGCAGCCCCGACACTTTTCCACCGTTTATTTCAATTGAGAAGTAGGAGTGATTATATCACTTTCTTTTGGTACAAATGAAACGGCATCTGGATATCTTCCCAGTTTTAGGGAAGATATCCAGGTGCCTGTGCTTATTTTTAATCAAATGCGTTACTTGTTGTTGTTGTGTAAAGGTCAAGAGAAGTTAACATTCCTGCTTTCGCCCCTACAACCTGAGGAATTGCATTCAAAGCACGCATACATACCATCGAATATCCCCATGCCTGATCATTTGCGGAGAAATCACAGTTAAGATTTGGAGCACCTTTCACGGTGATCCGGTAAACCATGCCGGGTGCAAATTCCCATTCAGGAGCTACATCAGCCCCCATTCTATTTATAGCTCCGACAGTAATTGCATCCTTGCCATTAATCACTCCGGTAATGGAGAGACGGACAGCGCCAACAGTTCCCGCAGGAATGGTTCCATAACCTACCTGCAGGTCATGATCTGTCAGAACCTTCTCGTAATTCGTCTTATAGGATTCTACTTTATAGCCTAAAGATTCTGCAATTAAGTCGACACATGGTCCCCACGTTTTCTGCATAAACATAGGATCTTCACACACTGCCACAAAATCGACAGGCATTCCAAAACCGCGGCCGGTTTTCATTTCAAATTCATTAGGAGCCATAGAGTAATCACAAATTTCTATGGCACGTATACTGTCTATCCGATCTGCTACAGTGAGTAAAGTAGAAACAAGATAATCACATGAGAATCCGGGATGAATGCCAGACATGAAGAAGGAAGCCTGACCTTCTTCACAGGCTTTGCGTATTCTGTCAACCAATGGCTGGTTCAAGTGGGTCTCAGGGAAAATCATGGAGGAAAGGGAGGTCCCAACAACATTGATTCCGGCTAAAAGGAACTTTTCGGCAATCGATACTGCAATATCCTCTAAATTTGGACCATTCACTCCAATGAACGCACAGTCAGGCTTTAAGGCAATCAATTCATCCATATCGCCCGTCACGGTTACTCCTGTGTGCATGCCGCCGGCAAATTTAATTTCACCGGCATCTTTGCCGATATCCGCACCTGCAGTTTCCGGATGTGCCCACACACCAATTAATTCGTAGTCCTTTTTCCGTGCAAATGCACCGATAGCATAGGAACTTACGTTTCCTGTACCTAAAACAACTACTTTGATTTTTTTCATGTTGCTACCTCGCTTTCATTTATTTTTTATTTGTAAGACCAAATATGGTCTCAGCAATCAAATCGGCTTCAGCGATAAAATCAAATGATCCATTTGCCAGCTTCCATTCTAAAATCAAGCCTGTAATAGCCATGTTATAATGGCGTATAAGGTTTTGTGCGAGATATCTGGGCTTTTTTGTTGCTTCGATAATAAGATCGATAATTGAATCAGATCCAATATAAACACCAATGCCCTGATGGGAGTTTGCCATATTATCGGCGGATTCTACAGTTGCAATCAGTAAAAAATATAATAAGTCACATCCTATTTTTGATATATCAGATGCATAATATGTAAAAAAGCGTTTAAGGTGTATCTTGGGATCTGCGTCGAAAAGTTCATTAAGTTTATCAATCTTATCTTTTTCATCACAGAGCTCCCAAAACAAAAGTACATCATTTTTATTTCGAAAGTGATGATAAAAACTGCCCCTTGTAATACCTAATTCATTGCAAATGTCTTGTACATATATATTTTCAAATCCATGCTGTTTAAATAGGTTCATTGCACATAAGCAAATGTCTTTTTTTGTTACTTTCATTAGTTAATCTCCTTGACAGCTTAAAACATACACGTGTATGTTTTAAGCTAAATATAACAGAACTCTATGCTTCTGTCAATCATTACCATTCAGTGAAACGGAAAATTCCGATTTCGTGTCGATTTCGTCAAATTGCATAATTGCTCTTTTCCTTATCTCATGATATACTCTCATCAGAAACTTCGAAAGGTACTCGCCTTTCTTTTTTCAATCGGCAGCTCGCCGATTTACCCAAGTAGTTACAGATTAGTAAAGTAAAAACTGCACTTTGATAATTTAATAGACTTTACACTTTCCAGTGTGGTATAATACATAACACGATAATCGGACCTGTACAAATCACGTAAAGTGAGGAGGGAGAGCATGACAGACAGCGCAAAGCTTGATTTAATACTATCGCAGTTGTCTAACATGGCAACAAAGGATGACTTTCACAGCTTAGATAATAAGGTAACTGCTTTAGACAACAAAGTAGAGACCTTGGGTGATAAAGTTGATGTTTTAGACAACAAGGTTGATACCTTAGATAACAAAGTAGAGACCCTGGACAACAAAGTTGTGGACTTAGACAACAAAGTAGAGACCTTGGA
>NZ_QGDL01000008.1:201487-293677 GCF_003149245.1 Faecalicatena orotica
CTTAGGCGACAAAGTAGAGACCTTGGACAACAAAGTTGTGGCTCTAGACAATAAAGTAGAGATCTTGGATAACAAATTTGTGGACTTAGATAATAAGGTTGGGATCTTGGATAACAAAGTTGTGGCCTTAGACAATAAAGTAGAGATCTTGGACAACAAATTTGTGGACTTAGATAACAAGATTGGGATCTTGGATAACAAAGTTGTGGCCTTAGACAATAAAGTAGAGACCTTGGACAACAAAGTTGTGGTTTTAGATGGCAAATTTAGCACCTTGGACAACAAAGTTGATACTATAAAGCAAGAGCTCATTGACCGTATGGAAAAGATGGAGGCAGACATTCTGAATACTTGTCTGGGTTATACAGACGATCGAAATGAGATTATCATGAAGAAGCTTGACAATATCCAGAGTACGGTCAATACGTTAACTAGAATGGAAACAATCGATAATGACGTTTACAAATTGGTAAATAAGCGAATTGATGAGCTTGCTGAAAGAGTTGAGTGTTTAGAGCACGTATCATAGTCAGCGACTACATATACCACGCAATCAATGAGTGTAAAGTCTATTAAGTTATCAAGCAAGTTTTAATTCTTTTATAATTAATCCATTAAAGAGATGAAAAGGGGTGAGTACAATGTTGCTATATGGGAAGTTTTGCATTGGATCTGGCTCTGCACAATCACATAAAACAGGACATTGTGCGGAGCCCAATCAGATAAACAGGTTTATTTGAAAGGCAGGGCTGTATAAATCAGATGATTCTGGTTTAAGAGCCTTATTTGTGTTACCTTTTTTGATGAACTGAAATGATTGGAAATTTGGCCGTGGACAATGTTTTGTCTGCGGCCTTTTGCTATTTTGAAAGGATTATTTAATATGAAAAATCAGGAAAAGGATTTAACGGTGGGGAGTGTTCCCCAAAAGCTGATACGGTTTGCGGTACCTTTATTGGGCGCAAATTTATTACAGTCACTTTATAGTATTGCGGATATGCTGGTGGTAGGGCGTGTTGTAGGAAAGGCCGGGCTTGCCGCTATCAGCAATGCATCCATGTTAAGTTTCATAATTAATTCTATTTGTATTGGTGTCACAATGGGAGGGACCGTTTTAGCAGCCCAATATAAAGGGGCAAATGATGAACAGGGGCAAAAGGAAACGATTGGAACCTTATTCAGCTTGTCTTTTATTGCTTCCATCCTTGTTACGGCTGCCGGCTTACTTTTATATTCTCATCTTTTTTCGCTCCTCCATGTACCTGTGGAGGCGATGAAAGATGCCTGCGATTATATGCAGATCATCTGCATGGGAACGGTATTCGTTTTTGGATATAATGCGGTTTGTTCGCTTATGAAAGGATTTGGAGATTCCAAAAGCCCGTTATACTTTGTGGCCGTGGCTTCAGTTATAAATGTTTTTTTAGATTTGCTGCTAGTCGGCCCGATGGGTATGGGTACAAAGGGCGCTGCTTATGCGACTATTCTTTCACAAGGGTTATCTCTGGTTGTTTCAGTTATACATTTGAAGCGAAAGGAGTTTATATTTGATTTTAAGCTGAAAAGTTTTGCCATGCAAAGAGAGAAATTAATTATCATTTTGAAGGTAGGCCTGCCTGCTGCTGCCCAGATGGTAATTGTAAACATCTCGTATCTGCTGGTCACCGGCATGTTGAATACCTTTGGGGTTTCGGTGGCGGCGGCTTCCGGCATAGGACTAAAAGTAAATACCTTTGCAGGCATGCCGTGCTGGGCGGTCGGACAGGCTGTAACTGCTATGGCAGGACAGAATATGGGAGCAAAGGATACGGAACGAGTAAAGAAAACTACACAGTATGGATTGTTGATAAATACTTTTGTTACGTTTATTACAGTCGTATTTGTCCAAATTTTTTCGGAAGCCATCATTATGCTTTTTGACCCGGCCAGTACGGACGTCATCACAGAGGGAGTCATGTATCTTCGGATCTGCTGCAGTATAAACAGTCTGGTTTATGCGGTGATGTATACGCTGGATTCCTTTGCGATTGGCGTGGGCTCTGCAAATATTGCTATGTGCAATGCTTTTTTAGATGCCATGATCGTGCGCCTGCCAGTTTGTTGGTTTCTGGCATTTCCCATGCAAATGGGTTTTATGGGAGTTTATATTGGTCAGGCACTTTCTCCTATTCTACCTGCGCTGGCAGGTGTGATCTACTTTAGAGGTAAGTCATGGGAGACAAAAAAACTAATTAACAGTGAGGAAAATCATAGAAAAAAATGGAAAAGGTAGAGTGGGGACTTTTAATCTGCTACAATAAAAACAAAATCACATTGATATTATTTAATTTACGGAGGTATTTGCATGAAAATGCGGGACAGCTATACATGCCCATTGGAATTAACGCATGATATTATACGTGGTAAATGGAAGCCCATCATTTTATGGCAGCTGGGGAAGGGGGCCGTTTCCCTTTCAGCTTTGCAGAATGATATCGCCGGGATCGGACAGAAAATGCTGCTGCAGCATCTGGGGGAACTGCAGGATTTCGGTATGGTACAAAAAGAACCATATGAGGGCTATCCTCTTAAGGTGGAATACTCCCTTACAGATAAAGGCCGGCGGATGCTGAGTGTCATTACTGCAATGCAGGAAATCGGAATTGAGTTAATGAAAGAGGACGGTAAGGAAGAATTTTTGAAAAATAGGGGATTGATATAGGTGCACACAAAAAAGTGTGTAATGTACAATCGTTCCGTGCTCTGTTAGAATAAAAATAAAAAACAGGGGAGGGTTTTACCATGATGAAAAATCCAGAGCAGACCATAGGAAATATGGCAGATAAAAATAGTACGGCTTTTATCTGCTATATAGATAATGAGGGATTCCCGGTAACAAAGGCAATGCTGAAACCGAGGATACGGGAGGGAATCAAGGTGTTTTGGTTTCATACAAATACATCCTCAAATAAAGTGAAATTTTTGCGGGAA
Organism: Faecalicatena orotica; assembly: GCF_003149245.1. Lineage (GTDB taxonomy): Bacteria > Bacillota > Clostridia > Lachnospirales > Lachnospiraceae > Faecalicatena_A > Faecalicatena_A orotica. The sequence continues at coordinate 204,458 of NZ_QGDL01000008.1, forward strand.
AACCCAAAAGCCAGCGTTTATTTTGTGGATAAACGATTTTTCCGTGGAGCAAGCCTGATGGGAACTGTGGAAGTATTAGAAACAAATGAGGCGAAAGAAATGTTATGGCAGGAGGGTGACACGATGTATTACACAGAAGGTGTAACAGACCCTGATTACTGCGTCCTGAAATTCACGGCCGTTAAAGGCAGATATTATAGTAATTTCCATTCAGAGGATTTTGAGATTTAACAGACACAGCGAAGCGGATTGTCAATATCCTATTATTTTTACGGAACAAACAGTAAAAGCAGGCGGACCGGTCAATGGCAGATAAGTGGGCATATGCCAGTCATTGACAGCCCGCCTGTCTTTTATTAGTGGAATATAAAATGTGGAAACAATCTCCTGCTTTACAGGATAGGGGAGGATGATAAAATACATTATACGACCTATCCGAAAGGTGCAGTAAAAGAGAGGTAATATTCTGCTATTTAAGTTATAATCAGAAAAATACAGACAAAAAAGCAGAGAGGAATTAATGATTATGGAGAAGACAGAGTTTAACGATTTTATTGCCACGGTTCCGGCGGAGAACCAGGATTTTGTAAAAGAGTTACATGACAGGTTAATGGAGCATGGATGTAAGATAGAGATTAAGACTGCCAAAAGCGGTTACATGGTTTCTTACATATATAATAAGAAGACAGTCGCCAATTATGTATTCCGGAAAAAGGGCATGCTTGTCCGGATTTATGGAGTTCATGTGAATGAGTATGAAGAGGTTTTGGAAACACTGCCGGATGAGATGGCCCGCTCGATTCAGAAAGCGCCTATATGTAAGCGTATGGCAGATCCGAATGCCTGTAATCCGAGGTGTTCAATGGGCTATGACTTTTGGATGAAGGGGGAGCACTACCAGAAATGCCGCAGCAGCGCTTTTATGTTTCTTGCCTGCCCTGAAAACAATCCGTTTATCCGGACATTATTATTAAACGAAGTGAAAGCATGGGAAAAATCAAACTACGAGTAGCAGGATACCGGAGATTTTCCACTTGTGCCATATCTTGCAAGAAAAATTTACGCCGGGATGGTAAAATTATTTAATATGAAGCATAGGAGGTAAGCTGGCATGAGTGGAAATCAGGAACAGCGCCATATTTATTATGACCGTGATCTGGGAATAGAGGCATATCAGTTAAGCGGCATTGTACAGAAGTTTCCAAATCATTTTCATGAATATTATGTGATTGGGTTCATCGAAGGCGGAAAGCGCCATCTTTGGTGTAAGGGGCAGGAGTACGATTTGAAAGCCGGCGACCTGATTTTATTTAATCCAAGGGACAACCATTATTGTGCGCCTATAGGCAGGGAACTGCTGGATTACCGTGCCGTGAATATTCACACAGATGTCATGCTCAGCATTGCCAGAGAAATCACAGGGAAGGATTACATTCCTCATTTCACACAAAATGTCGTTTATCAAAGTGAAATTGCGCTGTCGGTAGCAGAGGTGTATGAAGCGATGCTTTTGGATATGCCAAAGCTGAAAAAAGAAGAGTCCTTATTTTGCCTGATAGACCAGATTCTGCAGGAATATGCCGCTCCGTTTGAAACGGCTGGAGATGACGGGCCGGGAGAGAAGACAAAAATGCTTTGCAGCTACATGGAACAGCATCTGGCTGAAAATATTGCATTGGACGATCTGGCGTCCATGATTGGGGCCGGAAAATCTTACCTCCTGCGGTCTTTTACAAAAGAAGTGGGGGTATCACCATACCGTTATTTGCAGACCATACGCATAGAGAGGGCAAAGAAACTGCTGGAACAGGGGATTGGACCAATCGATGTCGCGGGAATGACGGGCTTTTCCGATCAAAGCCATTTTACAAACTATTTTAAAGAATTTATCGGGCTGACGCCAAAGCAGTACCAGAGGATATTTAGTGATACATTGCCGGCTAGGGAAATTATAATTGAAAACGAGGTAAATTGAAATATGAGTGAAGAGTTTGTAAATTTGACGGCAGAAAATCTCGCCAATGAACATTTGTGCTGCATTATCCGTACCAAAAAGCTGCATCCGGGTGTGGAGGCTAAAAGACAATGGATTTCTGAAAGGCTAAAAGAAGGACATACTTTTAGAAAACTGGATGTAAAAGGGACCGTATTTATTGAGTATGCCCCTTTGGAAACTGCATGGGTCCCCATTACGGGAGATAATTATTATTATATTTATTGCCTGTGGGTTTTAGGTGATTATCGGGGGAAGGGGTATGCAAAATTGTTAATGGAGTATTGTATTGCGGATGCGAAGGAAAAAGGGAAATCCGGAATATGTATGCTTGGGGCGATAAAGCAAAAAGCATGGCTTTCAGACCAGTCTTTCGCGAAAAAATGTGGTTTTGAGGTTGTAGATACCACTGACAGTGGATATGAGTTACTTGCGCTTTCTTTTGATGGAACAGTTCCGGCATTTAATCAGAATGCAAAGTTGTGTGTGATTGAGAGTGAAGAACTGACGATCTATTATGATACGCAGTGCCCTTATATTTATCAAAATATTGAAATCTTAAAAGAATATTGTTTTGTACACGATATCCCGGCTTCATTTATTCAGATAGACACGCTGCAGAAGGCAAAGGAACTGCCTTGTGTTTTCAATAACTGGGCAGTATTTTATAAGGGGAAATTCGAAACGGTAAATTTGTTAGATGTTGCACATTTGAAAAAAATACTGAAGAAGTGAAAGAAAAGAGGCGGTGGTGCATTATGATAAGTGGTAGCGTATTCACAGAAGCACCATTGTATAGGAAAAAGCGAATGCTTTTGGAGGAAGTATTATGATGAATGAATTAAGTGGTTATTTAAAGAAACCACAGCTATATGCTCCAAGTACAGGAGATTTCTGGAATGACATACATATATCAAAGGGGATGCTGGCGGCGCACCTGAATCCACTTGAGGACGCGGCAACCCGCAGGCATGAATTTCTAGACAAATCAGTTGAATGGATTTCTAAAATTACCCCGCCGACCCAATACAAATTCTTACTTGATTTGGGATGTGGTCCCGGTTTATACGCCCAGCGTTTTTACAATGCAGGATACTCTGTGACAGGAGTGGACTTTTCCAAACGTTCTATTGAGTATGCAAAAGAACAATCATTACTGCATGACGCTGCAATCGAATATTTTTATCAGGACTACCTGACGATTGATTATACAGAGCAGTTCGATGTAATAACGTTAATTTACTGTGACTATGCAGTGATGCCGGTATCTGACCGGCTTCATTTAGTGAAAAAGATTTATCGGGCATTAAAGAAAAATGGGAAGTTTATTGTTGATGTTTTTACACCGATTATGAGACAGAAAGAAAGCCGGTCATGGGAATGTTGTGAGGCAGGCGGGTTTTGGTGCGAAAAACCACATATTTGTTTGGAGTCTGTATACCAATATGATGACGAGGATGCTACGGAACTTCGCCAATGTGTTGTTTTAACTGATGAAACTATAAGCTGTTATAATGTCTGGGATCATTTTTTTACTAAAGAAAAGCTGCTGTCAGAAATCCAAGGTGCAGGTTTCTTTATGTTTGAAATTTATGGTGATGTAGCAGGAAAGGAATATTCAGACACAGGCGAAACGATTTGTGGTGTTTTTACAAAGTAAAGGTTTGAAACATTGTTATATCTTTCGTGTAATAGAGAAAAAGCAGAGGGCCGCGCCTGTGGGCGTATGGCTGCTCTGCTTTTTTGTTTCCTAATAGATTAACCCTTAATCGAAGGTCGGCAGCATGAGGGCATCGGCTTCATGAATACCACCGGCAATGAGTTTTTCTTTTCCAGCCTTAAAGATATCAAGGGCCAGATACTGTAGTTCTGTGGCAAACAGCTCAGAATCTCTTTCTTCCAGACTTTTCAGCAGGGTCGTGGTTGACCGGGAATCAAATCTAAAATCGTATGGTTTCATATCATTGAGCGGATACCCCAGATACTGAAAGTACATCAGTCCGCCCAGTATCTGACGTAAAGCTGGCGATTGTGCGTTCTCTTTCAGCAGGACGAAACAGATACCGAATGTCATGTAGTAATCCTTGGACATCTGAATATTTTTCAGCCAGGATATGGTACTTTGAATGGAAGTATCCGTCAGCGTAGGAAAAACAGACCGGGCTGCATCTTTACAGATTATCAGGATAATCTGCATGCTTTGTAAATATTGCAGCAGGGCTTTTTTCAGGTTGGGGGTAGAGAGTTTGGAAATCGGCGCCGGGTTATCAAATCCCACCAGTACCCGTGTCCCTTTTCCGGGGATCGTCTCTACAATTCCGATGTCGCTAAGTATTTTCACTGCCCGGCGCACCGTAATTAATGGCATAGAATACTGTTTCGCCAGAGCAGTAAACGAGGGGAGGAATTCCTGATTTCCCAAAGAAGAATAAATTTGCCGGAGAAGTTTCATAGCCAGATTAAAACTGACCAGCGGACGTTCCGAGAAATAATTCCACTCATAGGGGATAGGCTTAACCGGGTACTCGGGCATAGGCAGTGAGTCATAATACAGATGCACCCCTTCAATCTGTTTCCGGTAAAGGCGGACCAGCAAATCTTTTAGCTGTGTGTAATCAGATGCCTTACGCAGAGAAAGTATCTGTGCAGTTTCCCTTTTTAAATAGGTCATATAACCATAGATATATGCCTTATCCCCCGCATGCATAATCGTGGGGTGCCCAAAGAAGGTTGCGCTCAGATATAAGTTGAGAAAAAGTGGATTCCCCAGGGTTTTCAGGATATGAAGAAAAAAATCAAAGAACGGATATTCGTTGTAAGGGGACATTCGTTCAAAAATTTCTGTCAGCTTTTTCAAATCTTCTTTATTGCATAATTTCAATCCCTGCAGCATAACCTCCGGCCATATCAGCATCATCGTATCACACAGGTCCAGCAGTGCATCTTTTGTAGCATAGCTGTAAGCCCTGTATTCTGTCCGGCATTCCTCTTCTTTAATATCATAAGTAACAATCGCACTCCGCCCCTGGCTCAGGGATACATAATTCTCTTCCTCCAGAAGCCTCAGGGCGTTGTGAATGGTGGCACTGGAAACATTAAAGGTTTTGCAAAGATCGGGCACGGTAGGAAGGCTCGATCCGGTAGGATATAAGCCGAAAAGAATACAGTTATACAGATGTTTGTAGGCTATATTGTATAGATTTAATTCATCCAAGTTTAATTCATCCTCCTAAAGATATCATTTTCTTTAATATACCACATATTTTCCGAAATACAAAGAAACGGGAAAGCCGTAACTACAAAGATATTTATATTTTAACATTTTTAACACCATTAAAGGTACTATTTTATTGAATAATTTATAAACATAGCTTATAATAAAAAATATTAAATGAGCACAATAAAAATTAATTAGAACAGTTTAAACGATGGATAGATATACAGAAATAACTATTATTACCCTACATGAAAGGGGAGAATGTGAAAATGAAAAAGTATGAACACAGCCCATCGGGAAATAACTTTGTGGAAAACGATGAGTATAATCTTCTGATGACTTCCATGCGTGTAAGTGTAAGCAAACATCTTCTGGATGATCATTTTACGGTTGTTTGGGCAAACGATTTTTATTATGACCTGATTGGATATCCGAAAGAAGAGTATGAGGCGGTATTTGAAAACCAGTGTGACCGCTTTTTCCGCAGTAATACAGACGATTGGGATGGGATCGTGGCAGCTGCTATGGGGGCGTTCGAAGCCGGTGAGTTACGATACGAGCATATCACAAGAATGCGCCATAAGGATGGCCATATGATCTGGGTCAGGCTGGTTGGAACATACACGGAAGATGTCATTGACGGATACCACATTGCTTATACTGTGATGAGCGATATCAGCGATATCATCCGGATGCAGAAAGAACAAACAGTTACCTACAACAGCATCCCCGGTTTTATCGCAAAATTCCGGATCAGGGAGAGCCAGATTGAACTTGTGGATGCCAACGAACGATTTCTTTATTTTTTTGATCATCGGGAGCAGAATGCCCTGGTAAACTTAAATACACCGGAAAATGAGGCGGCACTTAGGGAGTCCTTTCCTATCATGCGAAAGGGAAAACCAGTCCGGTTTACGATGGAAGCACGGGATAAAGAAGGACATGCTGTCTGGCTGCAGTTAAACGGAGATTGTATTGATACGATTGACAGAGACCCGGTCTATCTGATGGTTTATATCGACATTACTGACCTTACACGGCAGCGGGAAATACAGAAGGAAACCAATATGCGGCTGGAGCAGCTGGCATTTGTGGACCCGGTGACCGGCGGCTTTAACCGTACCTGCTTTGAACTGAAAGCCGAGGAGGCGATAAAAGCAGCCCCGGCCGGAACTTACGCCTTGGTCTGGATGGACGTACAGAAATTCAAGCTTCTCAATGAAATGTTTGGTGTTGAAAGCGGAAATAAGGTGTTGAAATACATACATGGCGTGATCCGCGGCTCTCTGGAGGAGGGGGAATATGTGAGCCGCACTTCTGCGGATAACTACAGCCTTCTGCTCAAAGCTGCGCAAAAAAGGGAAATAGAGGCGCGTCTGAATGATATTGCAGAAAAGGTCAACCACTTTAACGAGGATGCAGAACAGAAATATATCCTTTCCCTGACAGCAGGCGTCTATTATGTGGAGGATCCAAAGTTGCCCATCATGCAGATTCAGGACCGGGCAAACGTAGCCAGGGAGAATATCGTCAGGAAAGCGGATGCAAAGCTGTGTATCTGCATGTTTTATTCTGAGCTGGATCAGCTGCGGCTGATGAAGGAGAAAGAAATCGAAAACCGGATGCGTGATGCGCTTGAAAAAGAACAGTTCGTCGTGTATCTCCAGCCGAAACAGTCGCTGCGCGATGGGACCATTGCGGGAGCGGAAGCACTGGTAAGGTGGCTTGACCCGGAGAGAGGTCTGATCCCGCCCAATGATTTTATCCCTTTGTTTGAAAAGAATATGTTTATTGTAAAGCTGGATCTCTATGTGTTTGAACGTGTGTGCGCAATGCTGCGGAAATGGATCGGTCATGGTGAGAAGCCGGTGCCGGTTTCCGTGAATATGTCCCGGGCACATCTGCTGGACCGGGATTTCCTGAAGCGGTACGAGGATATCCGTCAGCGGTATAACATCCCGGCAGAACTGCTGGAGATTGAACTGACGGAAACACTGGTATTTGAAAATCCGGACGTGCTGATGCAGATCATTGAAACGTTCCACAGAGGCGGGTATCACTGCTCTATGGACGATTTTGGCAGCGGTTATTCTTCGCTCAATGTGCTGAAAGATATTGACATTGATTCCATCAAGCTGGACAAGGCGTTCTTTGGTTCTGAAGAAATGGACAACCCGCGGGAACGGGATGTGGTCACTTCTGTGCTTGAGCTGGCGGCCAAGCTGAAGATGACTACGGTTGCAGAAGGTGTAGAAACGGATGCGCAGAAGGATTTTTTGAAAGGGACGACCTGCGATCTGCTGCAGGGATATATCTTTTCCCGCCCAGTACCTCCGGAGGAGTTCGAGCGGATGACTTTTGGAAGAACGCTTTCATAAAAGCGGTTTAAGGAGGTGTTCCTATGGATTTGTTCGATATAGACTCTGACCGGATGGAAATGTTTTTATATAATGCAGTAGCATCGATCAGCAGCGATTATATATATGTCTGGGATCTGGAAACGGATGTTCTCTCGGCGTCCCCCAATATGGTCTCTGACCTGGGGCTTGCCGGAAACCGCATGACCAACTGTCTGAAAACGGGGATTAAGTGGATCCATCCCCATGACCGGGCAAGGGTGCGGGATCTGTATGGGGCGTTTATCAACTCTGAAGAGGACACTCTGGATTTGGAGTATCAGGCATTGACGGCAAACGGCACCTACATCTGGCTGAGTGGCCGAACAAAGATCAAACGCAATAGTGCAGGTAAGCCGCTGCTGATCGTAGGCACACTGCGCAATATGGAGCAGTATGAGGGTGTGGATCAGGTGACCGGTCTTTTGCGGCACAGTTACAGCCGTGAAAGGTTTGAAAGTACACTGGAAGGCAGGGCAGGCTTTCATGGGGAGCTCCTGATTTTAGGAATCGATGGCTTTAAAAATATCAATATACTCAACAGCCACAGCTTTGGGGATCTTGTGCTGCGCACAACAGCCCAGGATATCCTAAAGATGCTCCCTGAACAGGTGAAGCTCTATCGGTATGATGGGGATCAGTTCCTGCTCTCTGGAAATAATGTCCGGCGGGAGGAGATGCTTCAGATCTACGAAAATATCAGGCGGTATGCCTCTGAACCGCATCGGGCAAACGGCAGTGCCTACCATTTTACGGTGTCCGGGGGGATCATCGCATATCCGGAGGAAGCGCACAGCTGGGCAGAAATGGAGAAAGGGGCCTGTGCCGCGTTGAGACAGGCAAAGGAAAATGGGAAGAACCAGTGTGTGGAATTCACAGCCGGGCTGCTCAATGAACTGCAGCTTTCCCATTGCCTGACGCAGAGCATAGACAATGGATATCAGGGATTTCGGCTGGTATTCCAGCCGATCTGTGGAACGGATACTCTAGAGGTACTGGGAGCAGAAGCACTTTTGCGTTACCAGATGCCGGATGGCAGGGAGATACCGCCGGCAGAGTTCATTCCCCTGCTGGAGAGCAGCCGCTTGATCCTTCCTGTGGGGGTGTGGGTGCTTGAGCAGGCAATCCGTGTCTGTAAAGTCTGGACAGAACAAAAACCGGACTTTGTAATGGATGTCAATGTGTCCTTTGTACAGCTGCGGGATTCCAGTTTCTGTGATAAAGTGGCGGCATTGCTGCGAAAGTATGGTCTGCCCGTGCGTAATCTGGCCTTGGAATTGACGGAGAGTTATTTCATAACGGATGATGCCAGAGTGAATGCTTCGCTGGAATGCTTAAATGAAATGCGTATCGAGCTGTCTATGGATGACTTTGGCACCGGCTATTCATCCCTCGGGCGCCTGTCTGAGATCGGCATGGATGTTGTAAAGATTGACCGCTATTTTGTCAAGGCACTGCATATTAGCCAGTATAACCACGACTTTGTGGAGTCCGTTATCCGGCTGTGCCACAATCTGGGAAAGGCGGTCTGCATGGAAGGCGTTGAGACAAAGGAAGAGTGGGAGACTATCAGCCTGCTCAATGCAGATATGGTCCAGGGTTTCTATATTTCCAGGCCGGTGGAACAGGAGGCCTTTTTTCAGAACTATCTTACCTCTGCCTACGACAGCAGGAGTCTGGTAAGTTCTATTGATAAGGAGAAGCTACAAAGGGAACTGGAAAATAGCAAGGAACTGCTGTTTTCCATGCTGAACGCGACCCCTCTGTGCCTCATGCTCTGGAATCGCCAGTTTGAGATCATGGCCTGCAATGAAAAGGCAGTTCAGCTGTTTGGGGCAGAAGGGAAAACGGAGGTGGTCGAACATTTCTACCGTTTTTCTCCCCGATATCAGGCGGCCGGCCGCACTTCCATTGAAATGGTACATGAAAAGCTCACGGAGGTCTTTGTGACCGGGCGTTCCGAATTTAGATGGATGCATTGTGACAAAGCTGGAAGCAGTATACCGGTAGAGGTAGTATCAGTACGGATCCCGTACAGGGGGGACTTTGTTGTGGCCAGTTATACGCGGGATCTCCGTGGGGAAATCGAATTAACGGAAAAACGATGGAAGTTTAGGATGCGGCTCAAGGCGCTGCTGGACGCGACTCCACTCTGTCTGAACCTCTGGGATAAAGAGTTCCACAACACTATGTGCAACCGCGAAGCAGTGGAACTTTTTGAACTGGAAAGTGAACAGGAGTACCTCGATCATTTTAATCTGTTGTCCCCTGAACGGCAGCCGGATGGCAGTCTGAGCTCTGAACGGTCGAAAGAGAGAATTCAGGAGGCGATGCAGATGGGACGCATCCAGTTTAACTGGATGCACAAAAAACTGGACGGAGAACTGATCCCCGCTGAAATAACGTTGGTGCGCATTGAAGGGCTGGAGGAGGACGGCAGCGTAATGGTGGCTGGTTATACCAGAGACCTTCGTGACCAGATCAGAGCTGAAAAGGCAGAGCGTCTGATGGCAAGGCGTGTTCGTGCAATGGTGGATTCCTCACCCCTCGCCTGTGTCCTGTGGAACATGTGTCAGGAAGCTTTGGACTGTAATCAGATCGCTGTAGAGATGCTGGGAGCCAGGGATAAAGAGGAAGTCCTCCATGACTTTGACAGTTTTATGCCGCTTTATCAGCCGGATGGCTCTATCAGCACCGAAAAGAGAAAGAAAACGATGAGCGAGATTCAGGAAAACAGGCGCTATGTTTTTGAATGGGTTTATATGAACCGGAGTGGGGAGCACATCCCATGCGAGGTCACACTGGTGAAGGCGGTAATTGGAGATGATGATGAAGATATTATTATCGCCTACAGCCGTGATCTGCGTGAGTTGAAGCGCTCTCTGGACCTCATTGAACGGCTGAGGCAGCAGGCCTGTTACGATGCTTTGACTGGCTGCTTAACCCGGAAATATTTTATAGAACTCCTTTCCGATCGGCTTCAGAATGGAATGAAGGAGCCTCCTGTTGTACTGGGACTCCTCGATTTGGATGGTTTTAAGAATGTCAATGATACCTATGGGCATGAGGCAGGTGATATGACCCTGAAACGTGTCATAAAAAGAGTAGGAGAACTGTTGCCGGAAGACGCAGTGATTGGAAGGTTCGGCGGTGATGAATTCCTGCTTCTGCTATATGAAACAGAGCAGGGGAGTGTCTCCAAGTTGCTGCAAGGTCTCGTGGAGCGGATATCACATATGCAGCTCGAATATCAGGGGAATCTTTTTGCAACCTCCGTCAGTATTGGCGCTGTTTTCCAAACTCCGGATGATTTCTGTCCGGATGACCTGATCCGCCGGGCAGATGACGCCCTCTATCAGGCTAAGAGAAACGGCCGTAACAGAAGCGTTCTAATTTAAGGGTGTTTAGAGTTACTACTATAGTTGGAAAAGCGGCTTACTTCCGCTCAGCTGTTTTCAAACAGTATGGATCCAGTTATTAAAATAAAGAATACGATGGAGGAGAGCCAGGTGGAGATTAATCTAAGTTATGAGCAGCTTAATAATGAATACAGTATGCTGATGGGAGTTTTAGGTGCCAGTGTCAGTAAGCATCTTGTTGACGAGCATCTCACATGTATTTGGGCCAACGATTATTATTATGAGCTGATCGGTTATAGCAGGGCAGAGTATGAGGAACGGTTCCAAAATCAATGTGACCGGTATTTTGAAAATAATCCGGAAGGGTGGAAAATACTCACAGATAAAATAGAGGCCAGCCTGTCGGACGGGAAAAAAGGGTACTCGGTTTATCTGCCAATGGTCCATCCGGACGGCTCCTCATTTTGGATCAGGCTGCAGGCTGTCTTTACAGAGGAATATATAGAGGGGTATCGGGTTGCCTACACCACAATGGTGGATGTGACGGAAATGATGCAGGTGCAGAAAGAGCAGCTACGCGCACAGAAAAACTATGAGACGATGACGCGCGAACAGGAAATGCTTATGAGTGCACTCAATGTCAGTGTCAGCTCCCATTTGCTGGACGAGCACTTTACCTGCATCTGGGCGAATGAATTTTATTATAAACTGATCGGTTATCCCAAGTCAAAATATGAATCCCTGTTCCACAACCATGCGGATGAATATTACAGCAATAACCCTGAGGGCTGGGACATGCTTGCCAAAAAAGTCGCATCTGTTTTAGAGAAGGGGGAGGACAAATACGAGCTGATTGTTCCAATGAAATATGAGGATGGCACCAGTTACTGGGTAAAACTGGTCAGTTTTTTTACAGATCAGTATGTGAACGGCTACCGTACATCCTATACCGTTATGACAGATGTGACAGAGCTTGTACAGACGAAGAATGAACTGGAAATGATGATGCAGGCAATGAAGGTCAGCGTCAGCAAGCACAAGGTGGATGAACATTTCTCCCTGGTCTGGGCCAATGAATTTTATTATCAGCTCATCGGGTACACCAAATCCGAATATGAGGCCAGATTCCATGACCATTGTGACGAATATTTCATGGATAATCAGGAGACCTGGGACATCATCTGCAGCAAGGTTGACAGCATGTCTGCGGCGGGAGAGGATAGTTTTGAAGCATATCTGCCGTTAAAGCTGCCGGGAGGATCTTCAAAATGGGTAAAGATGGTGGATTTCTTTACAAATGAATTTCAGGATGGGAAAAAGCTGGCTTATACCACCATGATCGACGTCACTGAACTGCTGCAGGCACAGCAGGATAAAAGCGTTGCTTATGAACACGTACCCGGTTTCATTGTAAAATACCGGATCTTACCGGACCGGTTCATGATGATCGATGCCAGCAGCCGCATAAAGGATTTTTTTGATGTGGATCTGGACAACCTGTCTGCTGTTGATTTTATGGAAGTGTTACATCCGGAGAGCCGTCAGACTATTGATTCCCTGCTTCCGGATTTACGGAACAGAGAGGCGCTGGAGCTGGATGAATCCATCCGTGTCAAAGACAAATTTGGCAGGGACTGCTGGCTTCAGCTCCACGGCACCTGTATTGATCCCATTGCCGACGACCCGGTTTATCTGGTGGTCTTTATTGACATTACGGATATCACGGAACTAAGAAAGCTCCAGCACCAGCTGGAGGAGCGCACGGAGATGCTCAACACAGCACTGGAGTCTGCGAAACTGGCAAATGCGGCGAAGTCGGATTTCCTTTCCCGCATGAGCCATGATATCCGCACACCTATGAATGCGATCGCCGGGATGACGGAGATCGCGGATGCCCACCTGCAGGAACCAGAACGCGTAAAAGATTGTCTGCATAAGATCCGGCTCTCCAGCCATCATCTTCTGGACCTGATCAATGACGTACTGGATATGTCACAGATTGAAAGCGGCAAGGTTTCCATTCATGCGGCCTCTTTTTCGCTGCCGGATCTGATCAGGGAGATCATTATGATCACTCTGCCAAATGTGCGTACAAAATATCAGGATTTCAAGGTTCATCTGCGGAATATCCGGCAGGAACATTATTATAGTGACGAGCTGCGTCTGCGTCAGATATTGCTGAACCTTTTGTCTAATGCCTCGAAATTCACGCCGGAGTATGGGCAGATCGTATTTGAAGTGGAACAGATTCCAGAAAATTCGACACTTTCCTTTACTATCGCAGACACCGGCCCCGGCATAAATGCAGAATTTCAGGAACATATTTTTGAGACATTTGCAAGGGAACGTGACAGCCGTACAGACCGGATCGAGGGCAGCGGCCTTGGACTTGCCATTGTGAAACGGCTCACTGAGCTGCTGGGCGGTGACATTCAATTGAACAGTCTGCCCGGACAGGGCACCACTTTTTATGTGACACTGCCTATGCAGCCCATCGGGCATTCGACTGTTGATTTTACCGGTATAAACGGGATGCTCCTGCTGGTGGATGCAGACCCGGTTGTCCTTATGGATGCACAGCAGGCTCTGAGTGATCTCGGAGTTGGGGCAGACTGTGCGGAAAGTGTTAATGAGGCATTATCCCATATCCGTGACAGGCATCAGGCAGGCGAAGAATATCAGATGATCATTATGGATTGGAGAATGCTCCGGATGGATGGGCTGGATGTGTCAGAGCAGATTCGAAGAGAATCTGTGGGTGAGATGCCGCTTCTGGTCGTGTCCGCTTATGATTGGAGCGAGATCAAAAATGAGATGACCACGGGGATTGACGGATATATAGAAAAGCCCTTTTTCCAGTCTACATTCAGGAATTGTATGCTGAAGTACCTGAAGGGTGAAGAAGCATCAAGTCATGAAAATGTGGTATACGATTTCCGGGATAATACATTTCTGCTTGTAGAAGACAACGAGCTGAACCGTGAAATTGCTTTAGAACTGCTGGGAAGCTTTGGCGCCCGGCTGGAGGTTGCTGTAAATGGAGAGGAAGCAGTCAGGCTTTTTCAGGCCAGCGCTCCCGGTTACTATTCTCTGATATTGATGGATATTCAGATGCCGGTGATGAACGGTTATGAGGCTGCCCGTGCGATCCGGGCACTGAGCCGTCCGGATGCCGGGACAGTACCGATTATTGCAATGACAGCGGATGCTTTTGTTGAGGATATCCGAAACACAAAGGCTGCAGGGATGAATGGCCATATGGCAAAGCCATTGAGCTTTGATACTCTGGCCCTGGAGATCGAAAAGTATTTGATTTCTGCGGAATGATTAAACGAGGTTTCCATTCTGTTATATGCCAAAGAAGGCAGAGATTAATTACAGATCTGATGATTAGGGAGGTATACTGTGAGAGAATCTTTCTTTGAACAAGCTATCATCAACCAGCAAAATTTGGTAGCGTATGCTACGGATACGGCTACCAATGAAATAATATATATGACTCAAGCAGCAGCGACCCTATATGGATTTGAGGATGTGCAGGAGATATACGGAAAAAAATGTTACGAGTTGATTCAGGGTCTGGATACGGTCTGTCCATTCTGTACAAACAGTAAATTGATACCAGGACAGCCCTATCATTGGGAGCATTATAACGAAAAGATTCAGATGTGGTTTGATATTACAGATATTTTAGTTACATTTGAAGGCAAGAACTGCCGGCTTGAGATTGCGCGTGATATCACGGACGAGAAAGAAAAGTTTGACCGTGTTTCCAACCGGCTTACAATGGAAGAAACCTTGGTTGAATGTATTCAAACGCTTTCCAGTGAACCGGATGTGAACACGGCGGTGAACCATTTTCTGGAGATTATCGGCCATTTTTATATAGCGGACCGGGCATATATTTTTGAATACGAAAAGGATCATATCAAAAATACCTTTGAATGGTGCGCTCCCGATATTCTTTATCAAATGGATGTGCTGCAGGAAATTCCCATTGAATATGTTAGCGAGTGGAACGATAAATTTGAGCTTGACGGAGAGTTTTTTATCACGTCACTGGACAAGGATCTGACCGTGGATTCACCAGAGTACCGCATCTTAAAGGACCAGGGGATTGAAAGTCTTGCCGTTGCTCCGCTCAGAAAAAATGGTCAGATTATCGGCTTCCTTGGCGTAGACAATCCTACGGAAAGCACAGAGGATTTAACGCTTCTGCGCAGTGTATCCAGCTTTGTGTTGGAGGAAATGGAGCGGCGCAGGCTGATTCAGAATCTGGAGCGGTCCAGCTATACGGATTTACTCACCGGCCTGCAAAACCGGAACAGCTACATTAAAATGCTGGACAGGCTTTCTGAACAAACCCTGCAGTCATTAGGCGTTATCTATATCGACATCAATGGGATGAAAAAGATAAATGACAATAACGGTCATGAGTATGGGGACAGAGTGATCAAAAAGGTGGCAGATACCCTGAAGTCTCACGTAGGATGTGATGCATACCGGGTAGGCGGAGATGAGTTTACGGTGCTCTGTGTTGATATCAGTGAACAGGATTTTCATCTGCTTACAGAAAGTCTGATCCGGGATTTTGGCAGGAACAAAAAATATGATGTTTCCATTGGCCATACCTGGAGGGAAGGAAATGTATCCCCCGATGAAGAGATCCTGAAGGCTGATGATCTGATGTATGCAGAAAAGCAGCGGTATTATCACGCAATTCTGCAAGGAAAGAAAACGGCACGCACTGGTATCGCCACGGAGCTTTTAAGGGATATATCTGACCACCGCTTTGAGGTCTATTACCAGCCGCAGATCTGCCTGAAAACCGGGCGGATCATTGGTGCAGAGGCTTTGGTACGGAAAAGGGATAAGCAGGGAAAGCTGATCCTGCCGGACCATTTCATTCCCAACTATGAGAGGGAGCGCGTCATCCGCCATTTGGATCTGTTAGTATTCCGGATGGTTTGTGCCGATCTGCAGAGATGGAAAAGCCAGGGGATTGAAACCCATATCTCCTCAAACTTTTCACGTGTTACGCTGATGGCCTCTGATATTGTGACACAGATCAGGCAAATCTGCCGGGAATACGGTGTCCCTGCGCAGAATATCACCATAGAGGTGACCGAAAATATCAGTAAGCTGGAGCCACAGCAGTTACTCAAGCTAATGAAACAGATAGCTGCAGAAGGATTCTCTGTTTCCCTGGATGATTTTGGTGCCAAATATTCCAATCTGTCGATCCTGACTACACTTGAATTCAGTGAGATCAAATTTGATAAATCCCTGGTGGATAAATTAAGCAGTGACGTCAAAAGCCGTATTATTATGAAGAATACGATGCAGATATGTAAGGAGCTTCCGATGACACGTTCTTTGGCAGAAGGAATTGAGACGGCAGAGCAGCTGGATCTGCTGCATCAGTATCATTGTGACTATGGACAGGGTTATTACTTTGCCAAACCCATGAGTTCGGATGCGTTCTTTGAATTAATAAGGACGGAACACATGCATAAGGGTACCGGATTACTAACAGGAGGAAAAAATCTGTGAAGAATTTGAAAGTCAGTAGGAAACTTATTATCTCTTACGCATTTGTTTTGACATTATTGGTCATTTGTATTGCAGTGAGTATTGGAAACCTGGTAAGGATAAGGTCAAAAGTAGAGAACTTTTATAAGGGGCCATTTAAAGTGTTGAACGCAGCTAATACCGTGAATTCCAACTTTGAGGCAATGCAGAAATCTGTATTTCGTGCCATATCCAGTACCGACCAGGAGATTGCAAAGCAGGCCCTGGATAACACCAAGGTGTGCGCGAGTAAAATCCAAGAGCAGATTCCGATTATACAGAAGGATTTTTTGGGAGATCCGGCAATTGTCGAACGGCTTCAGGCTGCGCTGGATGAACTTGCACCACAGCGCCAGCATGTCCTGGAACTTGCCCTGGAGAATCAAAAGGAGGAGGCTGCCACCTATATGGAAGCCAACAATGTTATCACCATCCATAAGGCACAGGCAGAATTGGATGAGCTCATTGACATTGCAGATAAGAAAGCAGATGCTCTGATTGTCAACCTGCGTGCTGAACAGACGAAATTCATTGTTATGTTGTTGGCGTTGGGGGTTGCCAGTGTACTTGTGAGCATTCTATTTGGTATTTATATAACCCGCAGTGTTACCAGACCGATCAAGGAGTTGGAAGCAGCGTCCAGGCAGATGGCACTGGGACACTTGAAAGTCGATATTAAATATATCTCAAAGGATGAACTGGGAAGCCTTTCCAACAGTATGCGTGAAATGTCATATAAGATTTTCTATTATATGGATGAGATTTCCAAGGCTATGCAGCAGCTGGCGGAGGGGAATCTGGAGATACCCAGTTACGAAACATTCCAGGGGGATTTTCTGCCTGTACAGGAGGCTCTTTTTATTGTGATCAATTCTTTGAATGAGACTATGACAGAGATTAATATGTTCTCTGACATGGTAGCCAGCGGATCCGATCAGGTTTCCAGTGGTGCACAGGTGCTTTCTGAAGGTGTAATCTCCCAGGCCGGCTCGGCAGAAGAACTGGCAGTAACCATGTCAGAAATATCACAGCAGGTGAGTGAAAATGCGGAAAACTCACAATCGGTAAAAGAAGCTGCAGGTGAGATGGCTGCAGATCTTCTTGAGTGTAATCAGCAGATGCAGGAAATGAAGGATGCAATGGAGGAGATCAATGGATGCGCTACACAGATTAGAAGTATCATTAAAATGATCAATGATATTGCATTCCAGACGAATATATTGGCACTCAACGCTGCCGTGGAGGCGGCCCGGGCAGGGGAATCAGGCAGGGGCTTTTCAGTTGTGGCCCAGGAAGTGCGTAATCTGGCCGGTAAGTCATCGGAAGCATCAAAGAGTACAGAGGTGCTGATCCAGCAGTCTCTCTCAGCTGTTGGTCTTGGAACGAAAATAGTGGAAAAGACGGCAGCATCGTTAATGAATGTTGTTAATGGCACTGATGAAATGATAGCTAAAATAAACCAAATTGCGGAGGCATCTAAAAAACAGGCTGCCGCGACGGAAATGGTATCCGCAGGCATCGACCAGATATCTGACGTAGTGCAGACAAACTCTGCCACAGCAGAGGAGTCAGCCGCTGCGTCTGAAGAACTCTACGGGCAGTCTCAGCTTCTGAAAAACAAGGTGAGCCGCTTTAAATTGCATGCTAACAAATAGATATGGCAGGGAAGAATGCGATTCCGATGCTAATGCCTGCTGAATAAGTATGTAACATATACAAGAAAAAGTATCCACTCTATAAAACAGATATTAAAATTCGATTACTTTTGGTTCATCTTTAAAGGAATAAATGGTGGCAGTACCATGTTCAAATGCAAATACTGTCATTAAGTTATCATCAACTGTATACATATCACTCAAGGAAGCTGTAGAAGAGGGGCTGATTATTCGGACGGAATATCAGCAAATTCCTCCAAAAGTAGAATATTCTTTAAGTGAAATAGGTGCAAAATTCAAAAATGTATTATCAGCTTTAGAGATATGGGGAAATGAATATATAGAATATTTAAAAGAACCTAAAAATCTATAAAATTCAGTTGTTTATTGACATATAGCCATCTTTGCAAAATGCAAAGGGACACCTCATTATGTGAAGTGTCCCTTGTGTCCGGTTTTTATTTTTTCATAAGTGGTACTCCGGTACTCCAGGCCTGCCCTACTTTTTCCCCAATGGCGTAATAACCATTCTGGAACTGATCAAAAACGAATGCATTTAGTTTTGACGGGTCAACCTTTCCGCTCTCGTCCAGTACAGATTCATCTGCAAGGACACCTACAATCTCACCTATTACATGAAAGCCGTATACCTCGTCTCTTGCTTCGACAACCTTACACTCCAGCGTGAGCGGGAATTCATTCACGATAGGGGCATCTACTTTCTGGCTTTTAGTGGCAGTCAGTCCGGTACGCTCAAATTTATCGGACATTTTATTGCCAGTTGCGATACCGAAGAAATCGGCGGCCTCAATGTGAGGAATATCGGCAATACTGAGGGTGAAAGCATTACGCTTCTGGATATTTTCAGATGTCTTGTGCCCTTTACTGATATTCAGGGACACCATATTTTGTGCACAAATACTACCCCAGGCCATATTCATAACATCAACTACATCATTATCACCGTAAGTTGAAATCATCAGAACAGGCATCGGAAATAAATACGGCTTTACTCCTAAATCTTTTTTCATAGACTACCTCCATTTAAAAATAATTGAATCAATACTTTACATATCTGCTGAGTCCATTATAATATAGATAGAAGTAAAAACAAGTACCCACATTAAAGTAAGGTACTTACCTAAAAGAAAGTGGTAATGTTTATGATATCAAAATATATAGAGAATGCGAATTTCGAAAAAACCGGATTTAGCTATACCTTATCGCTGATATCTGGTAAATACAAAATGATTATCCTATATTGTCTGATGGAATTTGAAACTGTCCGTTTCAATGAACTTCAGCGATATTTGAAGAAAATATCTGATAAAACATTAAGCCAGAATCTTAGGGAATTAGAGTCTGACGGCCTTGTACTGCGGAATGTATACCCACAAATCCCTCCAAAGGTAGAGTACAGCCTGTCAGAAAAGGGGAAATCTCTAATGCAGGTGCTTGACCAGTTATGCATCTGGGGGGAAGAACATCGTGAAGATTAGTTGAATATGTATTTATTCCCGCGAGCGGCGAGCATTAGGCGGGGCTACAGAGGGACTGACTATGATTGGTGATATTGTAAAAGTAACAGTTGACAGACCATTAGGGACCTTCCATCCTGTACATAAAGATATCTATTATCCAGTTAACTATGGTTTTATAGAGGGAGTTATGGCACAGGATGGAGAAGAACAGGATGCCTATATATTGGGTGTCAATCATGCTGTCAAAGAGTTTACCGGAAAAGTAATTGCAATCATACATAGATATGATGATATTGAGGAAAAATGGGTTGTCGCACCAGATAACTGTCATTTTACGGAAGCGGAGGTCTGGGAGCAGGTAAAGTTTCAAGAACAGTATTTCAAATCGGAGGTCATAATGACCAGAATATAAATCCTGTTTTCTTCTCAGAAAATTCATACGGACTATTCAAAAAATGTTATGGTGATAAAAATGAACTTAGCAGCAAAAAATATTCATAAGAGAATGCCGGATTATACGGCTATTAAAAAACTGTACAAAAGCTCTTTTCCCCGTAAGGAACAGATCCCTTTATGGATTCTGAGAATCATGGTACATCGTAAGACCATTAACGCAAAAGCATTTTACGATGGCGATAAGCTATGTGGATTCGCTTATGTTATTGAGCAGGAAAAGGTCCTGTATATTCTATATCTTGCTGTTAATAACGCAGTGCGGGGGCAGGGACATGGCTCGGAAATTATAAAATGGTTAAGGGATAGATATCCGGATAAAACTATTTTACTTGAAGTGGAAGCACCTGATGAAAATGCGGATAATGCTGAAGCGAGGAACAGGCGCATAAAGTTTTATAAAAAGAATGGAATTTATGAAACGAACGAGTTTTTCTCAATGCGTGGTGTAAGATATGAAATATTATCGTCTGAGGAGAACTTCGTGCGGGAAGATTATGATGCTTTTTGGAAGAAGCTATTTAGAAGGTGATGCCGGGAAACTATATTTACCGAACAAAAAGCAATGAAGTATAAATGATGATTTACTATATTCCAGTGAGCAGAACTGATTAATTTAATTTTGGAGGGAAAAGATATGTCTAATCAGTACAGAGTGATTGATGAAAAAACATGGGACAGGGCAATGCACTGTATGGTTTTCAGGAACAGTATTGAACCAGCATTTTGTGTGACATTTGAGGTGGATATTACAAACTTTAAACGCGTGGTGAAAGAACGGGGGCTTTCTTTTACAATGGCGATGGTTTATGCTGTCTGTAAATGTGCAAATGAGATTGAGGCATTCCGTTATAGGTTTGTAGATGGCCAGATTGTACTGTTTGACAGGATTGATACAGCGTTCACGTATCTGAATAAGGAGACAGAACTGTTCAAAGTAGTGAATGTTCCATTTATAGATGATTTGGAAGAATATTGCGGGTTGGCACTGAGGACAGCGGAGGAACAGAAAGAATATTTTACGGGGCCGTTGGGAAACGATGTATTTCAGTGTTCTCCTATGCCGTGGGTCACATATACACACATTTCACATACGAATTCAGGAAAAAAAGACAATGCGACACCTCTTTTTGACTGGGGAAAGTATTATGAAAAAGATGGAAGAATCATGATGCCTGTCTCTGTTCAGGCGCACCATTCTTTTGTAGATGGTCTACATATAGGACAATTTGCAGAGGGTTTGCAAAGTTACTTGGATAAAAATATACTATAGAGGAAAGAGGATAAATATGACGGAAAGACCTGTTTTGGACAGAAATTTAAATAGTAAAACATTTCGTGATTTCTACTATTTGAAAGAAGAGCTGGTGGATTTTTGCAGGAAAAATGGTTTGCCCACTTCCGGGGGCAAGATAGAGATAACAGACAGGATTGCATATTTCCTTGATACTGGAAAGATATTATCTGCGGCAGCCGCCAAGAAAAAGGCTGTGGTGATATCCGATATTCGGGAGGATACAAAGATTGAACCTGACTTTGTCTGTTCAGAAAAACACAGGGCATTTTTTAAAGAACAAATTGGGAATAGTTTTTCTTTTAATGTTGCTTTTCAAAAATGGTTGAAAGGCAATGCAGGCAAAACTTACAGGGATGCGATTGTGGCTTATTATCAAATTATAGAAGATAAGAAAAAAGGGAATACAAAAATTGACAGGCAATTTGAGTATAACACTTATATACGTGACTTTTTTGCAGATAACCAGGGAAAATCATTGGAGGATGCTATTAGGTGCTGGAAATATAAAAAACAGCTGCAGGGGCATAATCGCTATGAGCAGTCGGATCTTGCAGCATTGGAGGATTAGAGGTGTATGATGCAGAATATAACTGTCAGGGAACTGGAGAAAGAAATGGAGGAGGAAGCGCTGTCACTGGTTTGGAAGGTTTTCAATGAATACGAATCACCAGATTACACAAAAGAGGGAATAGATGAATTTTATAAGTGCATACACGATATAAATTTTATAACTCAACTTCGTTTATTTGGCGCTTTTGACCGTGAAAAATTGATTGGTGTTATAGCATCGCGTAGCGAAGGGACACATATCGCATTATTTTTTGTGGATGGAAAATATCACAGACAGGGAATCGGCAGACAGTTGTTTCAAACATTACGAAAAGAGTGCCATTCTGATAGAATGACAGTAAACTCGTCGCCGTATGCGATCCCAGTATATCACAAACTTGGCTTTCGGGATCTTGATAAAGAGCGGGTAGTAAACGGCCTGAGATTTACACCGATGGAATTGCGGCTATAGTAGAAAATAAGGATAAATCTTAATATCCCTCCCAAAAAACCTGCTTGACTTTTCTCGAAAAATTATGTTATTCTAACTGGGCTGGACAGCTTAGTGCGTAGAAATTCCAAACGATTTCTACGCACTATTTTTTTGTCCTTCGCAGTTTTTAGGCAGCTTTTCTCTGATAAAGACTCCGCAATATGTATAACAGGAGGATTATAATCATGGAACTATCAAATCAAAATCGTACACTAGGTGAGGAGAAAATATCAAAGCTACTGGTGAAATTTTCGATTCCCTGCATTCTATCGCTGCTTATCAGTGCGCTCTACAATATTGTCGACCAGATTTTTATCGGTAATAGTGACCTAGGATATCTCGGCAATGCGGCAACAGGAATTGTCTTTCCCATTCTCATTATCGCACAGGCCTTTGCATGGTGTATCGGTGATGGCAGTGCAGCCTATCTCAGTCTCTGTCAGGGGAAAAAAGATACGAAGAATGCACATCGCTGTATTGGCAGCGGTGTTACTGTCACGCTGGTACTCTGTGCCATTTTTAAGGAGCCGCTGCTTCGGCTGTTCGGTGCTTCTGACCAGACCATCTCGATGGCGGTGGAATATTTCACCATCGTACTCAGTTTCTTTCCGGCCTTCATGCTGATGAACATGATGAACGCTGTCATCCGCGCGGATGGAAGCCCGGCAGTTTCAATGGTATCTATGACGCTTGGGGCAATATTGAACATCATTCTCGACCCAATATTTATCTTTGTCTTAAACCGGGGGATTGCAGGCGCTGCCTGGGCGACAGTCATAGGGCAGACGTTTTCTTTCCTTGTCTGCGTGCTATATTTTTTCAAAACAAAGAGTTTCCGCCTGACTAAAGAGAGCTTTGTACCGCATTTTAAAATATTCAGTAACGCTCTGAAATTAGGTGCCTCGTCTTTTATTACACAGATGTCCATTGTCATGATTTCTCTGGTCTGCAATATCATGCTGGCAAGATACGGTGCCCTGTCGATTTATGGGCAGGATATTCCCATATCAGTGATCAGTATTGAAACAAAAGTATTTACCATTGTCATTAATATCGTTGTAGGTATTGTCCTTGGAGGGCAGCCAATTCTCGGTTATAATTTCGGTGCGAAAAAATACGTACGCGTCAGGGAAACATACCGTACAATCCTGACTGTAACGCTTGTTGTCGGAGTCATTGCTACCCTGATCTTTGAGTTTTGCCCGCAGGTTGTGATCAACATCTTTGGCTCTGGAAATGATGCACTTTATCTTGAATATGCACAGCGTACATTCCGGGTATTCCTGTCACTTGTCATCTTTACCTGCGTGATTAAGATGTCTTCCATTTTCTTTCAGGCTGTAGGCAGACCGGTTATGGCGGTCATTGCTTCTCTTACCCGTGATATTGTGTGCTTTGTGCCGCTTGTAATCCTGATGCCCTCTTTATTTGAACGGAACCAGCCGGGCAGCGGCATCAACGGAATCCTGTTTGCCGCACCTGCCGCTGACATCATTGGGATGATTGCTGCCATGTTTCTGACTGTACGCTTTTTCAGAACATTGGGAGACGAGAAAGGAACTGAGTCTCTTTTAGAAGGAGGGAAGAATCATTCATTACAAAAGAGTGCTATTGTTACAGCAGCCTGTAAAGAGTAACATCAGGTTCGCTACAGATAGTGTATTGAAGGAAAAACATCCTGTCATTCCGGCAGGATGTTCTTCAGCTCATTAATTAGCAAGTTTGCAATTGGTGTAAAAACCTGATACTTTTTCCAGATTACATACATTTTTGTCTCCAAAGCGGGGGATAAAGGGCGGAAGCATAAACCACTGTCAGCCCCTGTATCTGCGAGCCTGTCAAATGTCAGCATAGATCCGAGCCCTTCTTTTACAAAAACGGAACCATTATAAAAGAGGTTCGTGGTACCGGTAAAATTCAGCATATCAACTTTTTCACCGCACCATCTCGGGATATCCACCTTAATTGCCTGATCAGAGCAAATCAGGTCTAATCCCAGCAAGTCATCAACGACAATCGTCTTTTTCTTTGTCAATGGATTGTCTCTTTTCATTAACAGCCCCCATACATCACTTCCCGGAATTTCAATATAGTTATATTTTGACAAACTTGGGGGTTCTGCAATGACGGCAAAATCAAGCAGGCCTTTATCAAGCTTTTCTGTCACCTGTTCCGTATTCCCACTTGAAAGGTGATAGCGGAGCAATGGATAGTCAGCTTTAAGCTGGCCGATTGCTCTTGCCAGATATTTTATTAGGTAGGATTCTGCACACCCAATCTGCACGTCTCCCCCCATGATATTATCAAGTGCCTTGAATTCATCGGTTGTCTTATCTACCATTTCCAAAATATCCTCGGCCCTCTTCCTCAGGAGCATGCCTTCATCTGTGAGGGTGAGTGTCGTACTTCCGCGTTTAAACAGTTTTTTTCCCAGTTCCTTCTCTAATTCCTTCATCTGTTTTGATAAAGTCGGCTGAGAGACATGAAGTGTCTCAGCTGCCCTTGACATATTGCCTTCTCTGGCGATTTCTATAAAATAGCGCAATACCCTGATTTCCATAAAAGACACCTCTATTCTGCTTAAATTTATGAATGTGGATGATATTCTGAACAGATACGTGTGCTGTCAGATTACAGGATCATTATAACACGCGGCACTATTCTTTAAAAGAATAACATGATATGAATTATAAATATTAGACATATCAGCAGGCGCTGCCTATAATAAAACTAAAGGAGGTAGTGAATATGGCGGAAGCATCGGATACGCTTGGAATCCTGTATCAAAACCTATTGGATGCAGGCTGTGATGAAAAAACGGCAGAATGTTGTATGGCTTATGCGAAATGCGGGGAATGGAGAAAAATGCTGCCATTGCTTTCCAAACATAAAACAATACTTCTGGAAACTGTCCATGCAGGACAGAAGCAAATTGACTGTCTTGATTTTCTGATTTACAGAATTAACAGGGAAGACTTTTAGTAGAAAGAAGGGACTTATAATGATGGAAAAATTAAGTTTAGTAAAAGAATGGGATAAGACTTTTCCGCGCAGTGAAAAAGTAGACCACAGCAAAGTGACTTTCCATAATCGTTATGGTATCACACTGGCGGCAGATATGTATGTACCAAAAGATGCGGAGGGCACTCTTGCGGCCATCGCAGTATGCGGGCCTTTTGGTGCCGTCAAAGAGCAGGCTGCCGGATTGTATGCACAGACGATGGCAGAAAGAGGATTTTTAACGATTGCTTTTGATCCCTCTTTTACAGGGGAAAGCGGCGGAATGCCAAGATATGTTGCCTCACCGGACATCAATACAGAAGATTTTCAGGCGGCAGTGGATTTCCTTTCCGTTCAGGGAAATGTTGATCCCGAAAAAATCGGTATCATCGGTATCTGCGGCTGGGGAGGAATGGCACTGAATGCGGCGGCCATTGATACCAGAATCAAAGCAACGGCAGCTTTGACCATGTATGACATGAGCAGGGTCAATGCCAAAGGGTATTTCGACTCAGAGGACAGCGAAGAAGCAAGATACGAGAAACGCAAGGCTCTGAATACACAGAGGACTGCTGATTATAAGAATGGAAAATATGCACTTGCAGGGGGTGTGGTCGATACACTGCCTGAAGATGCACCTTTCTTTGTAAAGGATTATTTTGATTATTATAAAACAGACAGAGGATACCATGCAAGATCACTGAATTCCAATGATGGCTGGAATGTTACGTCATCCCTGCCATTTCTTAACATGCCGATCCTGCAGTACAGTCAGGAAATCAGAAATGCAGTGCTGTTAATTCATGGTGAAAAGGCCCATTCCTGCTATTTCAGCAAGGATGCCTTTGAAAAACTGAACGGTGATAACAAGGAACTTATGATTATACCGGGGGCAGTCCATACGGATTTGTATGATCAGACGGATATCATTCCGTTTGATAAGATGACACAGTTCTTTAAGGAATATTTAGTATGAAAACGAAATACTGTTCATCCTTACTATCAGGAAAATGATGTGATTCCCTACATCCGGATTTACTTAAGCTTCTTTTTGATAATATGCATTATAATAAGAAGAACTGCGATAATTATGGCGGTGAACACCCCTCTTATCTCAATACTCAAATACCAGGGGGCTGACTGCCATGCGTATAAATCAGGGTGTGTTTTATAATCGTAGTATTGATAAATACTGCTCCCAATGAAGACTCCTACGAAACACCACGATACCATTTTCAATATATTATATAGCTTCCTCATTAATCACTCCCACTTTTCGTAATGTATTTTGGGCAATGCTTTATTAATGACAGTATATTATTTACAGAGACTATCGTCAATCCTTTTAAATAGTAGAGGCAGGCGCATATGCAGGGGGTAAACCGCAACTATACGAAAGCCGGTACCGGGAAAGTATAGGATTCCAGTTGATTAAAGATAAACCTTTGGCTATAATAGGAAATAAATCATAGGAAGAGATACAATAGTCTGTTTGAATATATATTTGTAAAGGAGTGTGCTATATGGATGATATCAAAATGACGGAACTGCTGAAAGAGCGGTTCCGTATTGAGATGGAAAAACAGGATAGGGGAGGGGTATATGCACTCACACAGAGGAAGATGGCATATAATTCTAACCGCATTGAGGGAAGCACGCTGACAGAAAAGCAGACGGCCTCTATTTTTGAAACAGGAACAATCCGGGCAGACGGAAGTGTTTTTAGGACAAAGGATGTGGAGGAGATGACCGGACATTTTACAATGTTCAATTACATGCTGGATACTTGTGAGGAAATACTGTCCCAAAGACTGATTAAGGAATACCATTACCGCTTAAAGGCAGGTGTGTTTGAAGATATTGCAAATGGATATCCCATAGGGGAATATAAAAACAGAAGAAATATGGTTTCCAATATCATGACCTCAACTCCAGAAAATGTTGAGGAAGATATGAAAGTACTTTTGGAAGACTATAATAGCAAAGAGCCACATTCTTTAAAGGATCTCGCAGAGTTTCATGCCCGATTTGAAAAAATTCATCCATTTCAGGATGGGAATGGGCGGACAGGCAGGATGATCTTGTTCAAAGAATGCCTGCGAAGCTGTGTAATGCCGTTCATTATAGGGAATGACAGGAAAGCAGAATATTATGAATGTCTGAATAAAGCCCAGCAAAATGAGGATTATGAACCACTTATCCGGTATTTCGGGCAGGAGCAGGAAAGGTATGTTGAAATGGTAAAAGATTTTATCGTTCCGGTTGTTAAAAAGTAAAAGGAGCTTGTATGGCAAATGTTTTAGTTGTTGAAGATGAAAAAAGTATGCAGGATATTATTATCGAATATATGCAGCGGGGCGGACATACCTGTTTCACCGCTGATGACGGCGTGGACGCTTTAATGGTTTTGAAAAACAATCCAATGGATTTGATGATACTGGACGTGATGATGCCCCATCTGGACGGTTTTTCCGTCTGCAGGATGGCGCGTGAAATGAGCAGTATACCGGTGATTATGCTGACGGCCAAAGGCGGCGAGGACGATAAACTAAAAGGCTACGAGTATGGAGCCGACGATTATATGACAAAGCCTTTCAGTCCAAGGGTGCTGCTGGCAAAGGCAAATGCCCTGCTCCGCCGTTCTTCTTCCGCACCCTTGGATGCATTGAATGCTGGAAAAATTACGATGGTGCCGTCCTCCCACAAGGTATTCATAGACGGGCAGGAAATCACGCTTACCCATAAGGAATACGAACTGCTGCATTTCTTCATGGTAAATCCCGGACAGGTTTTTACCCGTGACCAGCTGCTGAATAGGATCTGGGGTTATGACTTTGAGGGGACCACTCGGACAGTAGACACCCATATCAAAACCCTGCGGCAAAAATTAGGCGGCGAGGGGAAATATATCGTTACCCTCATACGTTCGGGCTATAAATTCGAGGTGGCAGTATGAAATTAGATGAGATATTTACATTGCGTACAGTCCGTAAGAAGATACTATTTGTTTCTAAACTGGCAGGCATCCTGCTTATTCTTTCCTATATTCTATCAACCAAGTTGGAAATAGATACGGATGTTTCATTTGCCATTTGGTTTGTCTTCGTCATTGCCATTGTTCTTATCGTCGATTTTCTAATGGGGCACTTTATTTCAAGGCCTGTTTCTAAACTTAATCAAACGGCCCGGAAGATGGCAAAACTGGATTTTTCCGCCCCTTGTACCATCACGGCCAATGATGAATTTGGAGAACTGGCGGCAAGCCTCAATACGATGGCTGATAATCTGCAGCAGGCTCTTGCAGAACTAGGAGCGGCTAATGAACAGCTTGAAAAAGACGTTGAACAGGAGCGGCGGCTGCTGGCCGAGCGCAAGGAGCTGGTCGATAACCTGTCCCATGAAATGAAAACTCCGCTGGGTATTATCCGTGCCTATGCCGAGGGGCTGCAGGATGAGACAGATGAGGCCAAAAAACAAAAGTATTCCGCAATCATTATAGCGGAGACCGAACGAATGGGCAGTCTAATTACGACCCTGCTGGATTTATCTGCCCTTGAAACAGGAGTCTGCCCGCTTGCTCCTGAACGGTTTGACTTTGTAGAGTTTTTAGAAACTGTCGCAGGGAGGCTGCTGATCGATACACCGGACGCCAATTATATTCTGCAATATGAACTTCCCGAACACAGCGCCTATGTTGATGCAGACAAGGCCCGTATGGAACAGGTTTTAGACAATCTGCTCGTAAACGCTAAAAAGAATGTCCGGCCGGGCGGTATTTTAAAACTGTCTCTTACAGAACAAACGGGAGTTTTACATTTCTCTATCTACAATCAGGGCCCTGTTATCCCGCAGGAAGATCTGACTAAGATCTGGACAAAATTTTACAGGGACGGCAACTCAAAATACAGCGGCTCCGGTCTGGGTCTCGCCATTGTTGCGCAGATACTGTCTATGCAGAAGCTGGAATATGGCGTAAAAAATCTTTCCGACGGCGTTCAATTCTACTTTTCAATTCCTACAATTGAGTTAAAGACCCCAAAGTGAGCTGTGGGAGTATATTAATTTAATTTACAGCCCTGCTTTCGTATGTGAAAGCAGGGCTTTTTCCGCGTAGAATTGGTTACAATACACCCCTGTGGGCATGCACAGTAACCAGAATTTCACACCAGCTTCACCGCGGCCTCACACGGACTTCACTGCATTTTCTTAAATTTACTTCAACAAGAGGACTTTGATTCCCGAATAAAAGGAGGTCATACTATGGAATTTTTAGGTTTAGCATGGTACTGGTGGTTAGTAATCGCGGTGGTGCTGGCAGTCTCTATCCCATTTAAAGTCAAGTTTATGAGGTGGTGGAACAAGCGCCGGCAGGAGAGGAAAGAGGAGCAGCACGGGAAGTGGGGTGATGAAGAATGATCGAAGTAAAAGATTTGACATTCTCCTATGGAAAAGATAAGCAGGCTCTGCATGGCCTGAACTTCACTGTGGAAGATGGGGAAATCTTTGGATTTCTGGGTCCGAACGGCTCCGGAAAATCAACGACCCAAAAAATTTTGACCGGGATTTTGAAAGGGCACGGCGGCAGTGTGTCTCTGTTTGGACAGGATATTTCTGCAGCGCATACGCAGGAGTTTTTTCAGAAGATCGGGGTATTGTTTGAGCTCCCGTATCTGTATGCTAACCTGAGTGCCATTGACAATCTCAAATATTTTTCTTCTTTCTATCCCAAAGGACAGCTGCGGGATATTGAGGAGGTTTTGGACGAATTGGAGTTTAAGCCTGACTTTTTAAAGAAGCCAGTTTCTTCCTACTCGAAGGGGATGAGGCAGCGGGCGAGTATGGCGCGGGCACTGATTAGCAACCCCAGGCTCTTGTTTCTGGATGAACCAACCAGTGGGCTTGACCCATCTGGTGCTGTCCTGTTCCGCAGGATCATTGAAGCAGAGCGGAAGAAAGGCACAACGGTATTTCTGACGACCCACAACATGTTGGATGCCGATCTGCTGTGTGACCGGGTTGCTTTTATTTCCAATGGAAATATTATGGCGCTGGATACTCCGAAGAATTTGAAAGAGCAGAATAGTAACCACCGGGTTGTCATTCATTATCTGTATCAGGGGAAACGGGAAGAAAGGACAGTCGAAGCCCCCGAATTGGAGGCTGGTATTCCCTTTGCACATGACAAGATTATAAGCATTCATTCACAGGAGCCGACGCTGGAGGATATGTTTATCAAGTATACGGGAAGGGGGCTGTCCTGATGTGGAAAAGCTTTTATTCCTTGTTTAAAAAAGATTGCCGGATGATGATATCCGGGAAAATTTTTCTTATGTCCTTTGGGTTTCTGATTCTTTATACCCTGTATGTGAACTTGGGATATATCAAATTCATGGATGCCGGGATATACAATGTGTACCTGTATGATCCGGCGGGAACACAGACAACGGTTTCTCCGCTGGTTCAGCAAGTTCCATCAAAAGAAGTTCTCGACTCTGTTTTACTCGATGATACGAATGGAGTCGGTATTGATGCCAGCGACGGGGAACCACAACTAATATTCTATGAGGGAACAGAAAAAGCGGACCGCCACCGGGCTGACTATGCATTCTCTCTCCTGCAGCCGTCAGGGAATTACAGCGCCGGGGTGGTTGGTTCCAATACGCCGGAGCAAAAGGCGAGGAAAGATATTACCTGTGAACTGTTGTTTTTTGAAATTGCCGCTGTTGGATTTTTAGGGATTGCGGCGGTGCTGTTCAAGGAAAAAGGTATGGGTGTTATTCGTGTCCATGCCATTCTGCCCTTGAGTAAAAATCTATTTATCCTGTCCAAACTGGTAATATTTCTATTGTCCGACCTGATCTTTGCAATATTACTCACTGTGCTGAATGTCGGACTATCAGATACCGCATCCATATTGCCTGCGGTGCTGCTCCAGACGGCGCTCCTGTCCCTGATTATGGCTTTGACCGGGCTGATTTGTGCCCTGCTTCTAAAAGATTTCCGGCAGTTTACTCTAGCTTATTTGCTGATTGCTGTTTTTGTATCGACCCCTGTGTTTTTGTCAGCAAATACGGCAGTAAAACTGGACTGGGTTAGGTTTCATCCATTCTATCATATTTACATGGGACTGAAAAATGCTTATTTTGGAACACCTGCGGCCAGCCCGTTTTACTATTTGGGTGCTGTTGGTGCTATTGCAGCGCTATTCGCCGCAGTACAATTTGTGTTCCGCAGAGAAATAGGAAAGGAGGGCTGACGATGAAAGGATTGCGTTATCAGCTTAAAAGTGTTCTGAAAGATAAGTTTTGTATGATGTCCTTTCTCCTGCCGGTTATCGTTGCCGTGGCATTAACTTTTGCCGGTTCGATTGACCTTTCTTCACTGGGGGAACTTCATTTTGGTGTTTTGGAAGGTGACGTGTCTGTCCAAACTATCACATGGCTGGAGCAGTATGGCCCTGTGACGGCTTATCCAACGCCGGAAGAACTGACGGATGCTGTCAATGAACCATCTACAAATATAATAGGTGTAGAGGCTGACGGGAACAGTATTAAGACCATTCTTTCCGGCGATGAACTGGATGTGTTCCGCCAAACTGCCGACACGCTCCCTTCTTTATATGAGCAGCGCAAAGAGGCCCGGCAGGTGAAGGTCCAGGTTTTGGAACGTGCCGATATGATGGGGGGATTTCAAGACATGTTTATGGCTGCAACACTGATTGTTGCTATGTTTATGGGCTGTACCTTCAATGCTGTGAATATTGTTTCGGAGAAAGAGGATGGTGTGGCGTTCATTAACGAGATTCTGCCCATGACCTACAGCCAGTATATTATGCAGAAAATAATGGTTGGTTTTCTCTGTGGGGGCTTATCCTCGATTATTACAGTCTGTATTTGCTTCCGCCTTTCCCTGCAAAACACGGCCCTCATGCTGGTGCTGACTGTTCTTTCTTCATTTGTGGCCGCACTTATCGGCCTGTTCATCGGCAGGTTTTCCGAGGGGATTATGGTCAGCGTGGTCTATCTGAAAGTTGTTATGCTGCTGTTCATGGCTGTTCCAATCATTTGCTTTCTTGTGGGGAGCGGCCATTGGCTTCTTTCAGCAGTATGCTATATTGTTCCCTCGCAGGCAGCCTTCGAAGGCATTATGAGTTTGTCCGGCGGAAGCCCGGCAGCGGCAGTAAAAGATATTCTTATTTTAATGGCTCATTGTGTGGCATGGTTTTTACTCTTTGTGGTTCTTTCTGTGCGCCGGAAAAGAAATACATAATGTTAAGTGCCTCCTGAAGCAGTTTACCCTTTCATTCTGTGACGTTTTTGCCAGAAATTGATGTTTGTGTTAGATTCATTGTTTTCTATTTGCCATGCATGTAAAATCTTTTGAACTATACAAAAAAGATGATACATAGACAACTGAGGAAGGATGGATAGACATCCTCCTGGATATGCTTTATACTATCAGTATTGTGCCTGTCAACTTTTAGGGGTGATTTTTTAAATTTTTATCAGACCCTTGCTCAGGTTTTGACCTTGCAGCTTAACTAACTGACATAGGGTATGAACAGTAATATGGAAAGAGGAGAGAGTATGAGATATAAGAAAAGAATACTGAGTATTTTGATTTCATTGTGCTTGGCGTTTAACATGATGACAGGAACGGTCTTAGCGGCTGATATAGCACCGCAGACACAAGTAACAAAGAATGGCACAACAGAATCAAAAGTGGCTATAGTGAATAGCACAACAGAGTTCTGGATAAATGTTGTCCATACGAATGATATTCATGCAAGAATTCTGGAAGATGACTGGAATCAGGTGATCGGACTTCCGAAAGTAAAAACCTATATCGACCAGGCATCACAGGGAAAGGACTTATCGCTGGTTCTGGACGGAGGAGATACATTCCACGGGCAGTCCATTGCCACCCTTGTACGGGGCGAGTCAGCAGCGAAAGTACTGGCAGCCTGTGGATATGATGCAATGGCAGCGGGAAACCATGACTGGAATTATGGGAAAGACCGTCTGAAAGAACTGGAAAATATCGTCAGACAAAATGGCAGCCCGGAATTTTCCATCCTTGCAGGAAATGTAGTCAATGAAGACGGAAGTATGTTTTTTGACCGGCAGTATCTTACAAAGGAAGTCGTAAAAGATGGTAAAACATTAAAAATAGGAGTATTCGGGGTGATCGACCCGGCGATTTATAATGCAACTGCACCGGGGAATGTGGAAGGACTTCAATTTACGGATATGACAGTTTATGCACAGAAAGCAGCGGCAGAACTGAAAGCACAGGGATGCCAGATCGTGGTTGGTATGGCTCACTGTATTAACCCGAAAGGGCTGGCTTCTTCTGTGGATAGTGTGAATCTGTGGATTGCAGGGCATGAACATACAACCATCAATGAGGCAGTTACAAGACCGGACGGTGGTACAGCACTGGTTGTTGAGACAGGATATAATCTGTGGAATTTTGGAAATGTAGATATAAGCTGTACATTGGATGCAGATGGAAATCTTGCAGAAGACATCAAAATGACAGAAAATCTGGTGGATTATAATACAGGCAAGGCTCTGGATGCGGACCCGGGAGTGCAGGCTCTCTTAGATGGAATTACAGAAGAGCAGAAAACGATACTTTCCCAGCCGGCAGGCTATGCCCCGGAAGATCTGGACGGGGTATGGGAGCATATCAGAATCGGTGAGACAACGATGGGACGGGCTGTTACGGATGCATATCTTCTGGCTACAGGAGCAGACATTGCATTTGAAAATGCAGGCGGTATCCGCGCTTCAATCGAAAAGGGAGCGGTTACATATCAGAATGTGCTGGATGTATCACCTTATGGAAACTATATTGTGACAAAAGAACTTAGCGGCAAGGAAATTTTAGAAATACTCGAAACATCACTGGATATCATGAAAGCAAATATAGAAGCAAATGAAAAAGGTGACTATGACGGATGGCCGGATAACAGTGGAAATACACTGCAGGCAGGCGGAATAGAGGTGAAGTATAACCTGTCTCTGGAGAAGGGAAGCAGGATTCTGGGCGTGCTCGTCCAGGGGGAAGCGGTTCAGGGGGATAAAATGTATACTGTTGCGATGAACAATTATCTGCCAAATGACACCAGTGATTATCCCCAGTTCGAAGGAAAGGCCAATCTGCATGAATATCAGGCATGTGAGGACGCGCTGGCGGCATACTTAAGTCAGCCGGAGAATGTGGTGCTTGAGGGGATTAGCCGTGCACGGCTGGTTGCAACCAACGAGAAGCCGGCAGTAGATGAGAAACCAGGACAAGATGGAAATGATAATCAGGAGGGCAGTAAGCCGAAGCCGGCGGTGCCTGCACCAGAAAATGAAAAAGCGCCGGATAACAAAACACCAAAAAACAAAACGCCAGATAACAAAATCAACAGTGTCAGGACCGGTGATGATGTAAATATCGAATTATACTTGCTGCTTACGCTTGCCGGAATCGGCGGAGCCGCTGCCACATTGAGAAAAAAATATGGAACACAGGGGAATTAGAGTAACTGTTCAAATCCTGCCTGATTTCTAATGCGAAAAATTTGCTTGACAAATGCCTACGCGGATGATAGACTCAATCTCAGATATAGTATGTAACTCATTAGAGGCATTCACTATACATAACATTTTGGATGTTTATGTGTATGGATGCCCTTTTTTTGATTATTTCTAGCATCAAGATCGTACGCTGTCAAATACATAAACGTCCTGACAATCATAATAGTAAAAGGAGAGAACAAGTTATGAAAGACAAGATTTTTGGTGTTTTGCAGCGTGTGGGCAGAAGTTTTATGCTCCCTATCGCAATTCTCCCGGTAGCAGGGCTCCTGCTTGGTATCGGGAGTTCGTTTACGAATGAGACGACGATTGCTATGTATGGACTGGAAGGCATACTGGGAACCGGGACGATTTTGAATGGGCTGCTTGTGATTATGAACAAGGTCGGCAGTATTGTGTTTGACAATCTTCCGTTGATTTTTGCGGTAGGTGTCGCAATCGGTATGGCAAAGAAGGAAAAAGAAGTATCCGCCCTGTCTGCCGTGATTGCTTATTTTGTTATGAACACCGCGATCAATGCTATGCTGGTGATTAATGGGGAACTGTCAAAGACCGGGGAGATTGCAGCGGATGTTCTGGACGGAACGATTGCTTCTTCCTGCGGGATTCAGACTTTACAAATGGGTGTGTTCGGCGGTATTATTGTAGGACTGGGAGTTGCAGCCTTACATAACCGGTTTTATAAGATCACTCTTCCGAATGCACTTTCATTCTTTGGCGGAACCAGATTTGTACCGATAATTTCTACAATTGTATATATGTTTGTCGGGATTGCCCTTTATTTTATCTGGCCTACAGTACAGAATGGAATCTATGCGCTTGGCGGACTTGTGACGGGCAGCGGTTATGCGGGCACATTAATTTTCGGTCTGATTAAGAGGGCACTGATACCGTTCGGACTGCACCATGTGTTTTACATGCCTTTCTGGCAGACGGCTGTGGGCGGCACGATGGAGGTCGCAGGCCAGATGGTTCAGGGCGGACAGAATATTTTCTTCGCACAGCTGGCTGATTCTGCGAATGTGGCTCATTTTAGTGCAGATGCGACAAGATATTTTTCGGGCGAATTTATTTTTATGATTTTTGGACTGCCGGGTGCGGCACTGGCTATGTTCCGCTGTGCAAAGCCGGAGAAGAGAAGAGCCGCAGGAGGCCTTCTTCTGTCCGCGGCACTGGCATGTATGATGACGGGTATTACGGAACCGATTGAATTTTCTTTCCTGTTTGTGGCACCGGCATTGTTTGCGGTGCAGGTAGTGCTGGCAGGTTCCGCTTATATGATCGCACATATGCTCAATATCGCAGTTGGTCTGACATTTTCGGGCGGTCTTCTGGATTTCTTCCTGTTTGGGATTTTACAGGGAAATGAGAAGACGAGCTGGATTAGGGTTATCCCTGTCGGGATTATCTATTTCTTCCTGTATTACTTTATCTTTACATTCCTGATCAAGAGGTTTAACCTGAAGACACCGGGGCGTGAAGATGACGATGCAGAGACAAAGCTGTACACAAAGGCTGATGTAAATGCACGCAGGGAAAACAAAAACAGCAGTGATGGTGAAGTACAGAACGAGGATGCTCTCAGTCTGACAATCACAAAAGGTCTTGGCGGAAAGAAAAATATCAGTGATGTGGACTGCTGTGCGACAAGACTTCGCTGTACAGTTCTGGATCCTGACAAGGTAAATGACGCTCTGTTGAAATCGACGGGGGCATCCGGCGTAGTGCATAAAGGAAGCGGCGTGCAGATCATCTATGGCCCCCATGTAACTGTCATTAAGTCAAATCTGGAAGACTATCTGGAGAGCGCGCCTGATGAGGTGTATGAAGATTCCAGTGATGGTGAGGATGCAGCAGAGAGAGGAACTTCATGTGAAAGTAATAAAAAAGGAAGTAATGAGAAGGAAAATAATGCTGAAAATGCTGACAAAGGGGCAGAACCGGCAAGGACGGTCATAATTTCCAGCCCGGTCAAAGGGATTGCAGCAGATCTGTCAACAGCACCTGACGAAGCCTTTGCAGGCAGAATGATGGGAGACGGTGCGGTTGTGACACCGACAGAACCGATTGTCAGTGCACCGGAGGACGGCGAGGTATGTTTTGTATTTGAAACAAAGCATGCGATCGGATTCATGACAGATACCGGGGTCAGCCTCCTCATCCATATCGGGATCGATACGGTTAAGCTCAACGGAAAAGGATTTGAGGCACTGGTGGAAAACGGGCAGAAAGTCAGAAAGGGAGAGCCAATGCTGAAGCTTGATCTGGATTATCTGAAGGAAAATGCTCCGTCTGTTGTTTCACCGGTCCTGTGCACCGAGCTTGAGGATAATCAGAAGGTCCGTCTGTTAAAGAGCGGGGCAATAGATGAAGGAGAAGCGCTGTTTGCCATAGATATTTTTGAATAACAAAAGTGGGTGGTGAGATATGTATAGAATAAGGAAGATTTTGAATCACAATACGATTCTTGTAATCAAGATGGATGACAATAAGGAATACCTGCTCATGGGAAAAGGGGCCGGATTCAGCAAAAAGGTCGGGGAGCGTATTGAAAAGCGGTCGGAGGATACGGTGTATTCCCTGCAGAAACTGACCGACCGCGGGGAGGCGAGAGAGATTATCAAGTCTGTCTCCCCGGTTTGTCTGGAACTGGCAAATGACGTGCTCAATGAAGCGGAAAGGGAATTCGGAAAAATTGACCGGGCGATTCTGTTTCCTATGGCAGACCATATTGAATATGCCGTCAGACGTATCAAAAACCACGAACAGATCAGTAATCCGCTGACGGAGGATATCCGTGTCCTGTTTTACAAGGAGTACAAGGTGGCACAGTGCATGATACCTCTGCTTCAGGGGAGGATGAAAGTAGAGATTGACGAACACGAAGTGGGCTATATTGCCCTTCATATTCATTCCGCGATTAATGATGAAAAAGTATCTCAGGCTATGATGATTACCCGTGCAGTTCGGGAGTGCATTACGCTGGTGGAAGAACAGACATCGAGGAAGATAGATGTTATGTCCCTGGCCTATAACCGACTGATGAACCATGTGCGCTATATGGTTGCCCGGGCTCTGAACAATGAGCGCCTGAAGCTGAACATGAATGATTACATGGAGGTTAAATTCCCGGAGGCGTTCCGGACCGCAGCTATGATTTGTGATGAGGTGGGGCGCAGCCTGAAATGCCAGTTAGATGAGGTCGAAATCGGGTATCTGGCTATGCATATCGAACGGGTCGTCAATGATGAAATGTAAATAAATTTATTCAAATAGTTTTGACCGGCAGATTCCTGTAATAATAAGGGGCCTGCCGGTCATTTTTATTTTGACGGCTGGAGGATGTTTATATTAACTATAAGTTTATACACCAGTGACATTTTGGAGATTCAAAAGTAAGAAACCAGGGGATACAATATTAATTAAGAAAGATTGGAGGGAAGCTATATGTCAGAATTAATTGCATTTTTTTCAAGAAAAGACGAAAACTACGTGAACGGGGAGATTAAGATCCTTGAGATTGGTAATACAGAAGTGGCAGCCGGCATGATTCAGGAGATTACCGGTGCGGACGTGTTCAAGATTGAACCACAGCAGGCATATTCAAAGAATTATAACGAATGTATTGCCGAGGCACAGGCGGATCAGAGGCGGAATGCCCGCCCGGAACTGAAAGGCTATCCGGACAGCCTTGAGAAGTACGAAACGATTTACCTATGTTTCCCCAATTATTGGAATACAATGCCGATGGCAGTATTTTCGTTTCTGGAGCATTTTGATTTCAACGGGAAAATAATAAAGCCTCTCTGTACCCACGAAGGGAGCGGAATGGGCAGCAGTGTAAAAGATATCAAGAAGTTGTGCCCCGGTGCAAAAGTGGAAGCAGGGCTGGCTGTACGTGGTGGTGCCGTAAACAGGGCGGAAAAAGATATCAAAAAATGGTGTGAACCAGTAAATGATGAACAGTATAAGGCTTTATAATTCGGAAAGGCAGGCAGCTTAGATGGAAAAAATTGTACAAACAGCAGGCAGAAACGCTCTTGGTGAATTTGCACCGGAGTTCGCACATTTCAATGACGATGTTCTCTTTGGAGAAAACTGGAATAATCAGGATATTGACCATAAGACAAGATGCATCATTACAGTAGTAGCACTTATGTCATCTGGGATTACAGATTCTTCTTTAAAATACCATCTTTCAAATGCAAAGACTGCGGGTGTAACACAAAAAGAAATCGCGGCAGTCATTACACACTGTGCGTTTTATGTAGGATGGCCGAAAGGCTGGGCTGTATTTAACATGGCGAAAGAAGTTTGGGGAGCTGAACGGGAAGTTTAAAAAAGTATATTAATCGTTTGTTCATACCGTTTGTAAAACGTATGAAAAACAATAATTTAATGGAAAAACTAGATGAGTCAGGTGAAATACACAACTTAAAAGAATATTTAAACGAAAAACAAAGAACATAAAAATCAAGGGAGAGCAACGTACTGTTTTTGCGTATACGAAATAAACTCCCTCACAGCAATTGAAGTACGTTTTCTATCCTTTACAGCGATTCCAAGCGT
Source organism: Faecalicatena orotica (assembly GCF_003149245.1). Classification (GTDB taxonomy): domain Bacteria; phylum Bacillota; class Clostridia; order Lachnospirales; family Lachnospiraceae; genus Faecalicatena_A; species Faecalicatena_A orotica. The sequence goes on from NZ_QGDL01000008.1 coordinate 244,081, forward strand.
ACGGTAGTAGGGGTGAGCAGTCCTTTTGGGAATTACCCGGAAACTGGTTCTAGACACCACTAATTCCGGAAGGATTGCAATACCCAGACCATTCTCAACCATAGAAAGGACTGTATTATCTTCTTTCGAAGAATATTTGATATTTGGTGATATATGGTTTGCTTTGAAAATGATCTGGCTGTCATTATCATTGCCTTCATCCAGATAAATAAAAGGTTCGTTTTTCAGGGATTCTATCGGGAAAAACGGCTCACCAGCCAAAGGATGATCTTCTGGAAGAATGACAAATAACTTGTCTTTCTTTAAGGTGATAGTCTCAAAATTGGTAATATTTTGAATTGCAAAAAGGCCAATATCAAATTGTCCTGCAGAAAGACCTTCTTCTACTTCAGTAAAATCTCCTTCTGAAATCTCAAAAGTGATATTGGGGTATAATTCTTGGAATCCTTTTATCAGAGGAGGAAGAATATAGCATCCAATAGAATGAAATGATCCAATACGTATCGTACCCTGGACAAGACCGTGTAACTGGTTGATTTGTTCAGCAAGTGCGTGATGGTCGTTGATTATATTCTGAATATAGGGAAGCAGAATTTCACCCTCAGTTGTAAGAGAGACCCCGGAGCGGCTGCGCAGTAATAAAACGGTTCCCAGTTCATTTTCCAGAGAGTGTATTACCTGGCTGACGGCAGACTGCGTATATCCAATGTGATCTGCTACTTTGGTGAAACTGCCAAGTTCAATTGTTTTTAGTAGTATATCGTATTTGGAAAGATTCATAATAAATCCTTTCTGATAAACATAAATACAGGTTACAAATTATTATAACACTGCACAAAAAATATGCAATATTCGAATTGAGACGAATATTGCATAAGGGAAATCTTTTATTATTCTAGACGAGGGACTGGCCTAATATCTTCGCAGCTTTGGGATAATCACTGTTTTCGATATCTTCCCTGGTGTACATGCCTATTGCCTGGATAGATCCAAGATCTTCCCAGTGAAGGTACTGGCAGATATTTAGGTAGTGTTGGTAAAGTGCATCTAAGGTCCAACTGTCAGTATCTCCGCATGCAGCTAAAAGAACCGCTTTCTTTTTCAGGCTGCGAAGGGCTGTGTTATTGGCATAGAAACGGTCAATGACCATTTTCATTTGGGAACTCATTCCAAAATAGTATAAGGGAGTCACGAACACGACACAATCGGCATTTTTCAGGAGTGGGTTTAGTGTTTCCATTCCATCTTTATAAATGCATCCATTTTCTGTAGTACGGCAATGATTACAGCCGGTACAAGGATGAAGCTCTTCTTTACAGACATGGAAAGTAGTGATGTTATGACCGACAGAAGCAGCACCTTCTGTAAATTTGTCGCGCAACAATGCAGTTGTTCCCCTGGTATGTGGACTTCCATTAATTACTAGAATATTCATGATTAAGACCTCCTTTTAAAATTATCATAACGGTAAACAGTCAAAAAGTAAAATTAGAAAATGACATATATAGCATAAGAAAATCTAATGCAAATATTATTGACATAAGAAAAAGGTTAATGATAAAGTGGGAGAAAATCAGGTGGCAAAATTTGAAAGGAGCGGAAAAATGAAATTAGGGACAATTGGATGCGGAAACATGGCAAAAGCTATTCTGGGAGGTATTATTGGTAAAGGGCTGATTTGTCCGGAAGATATTATTGCAGCTGATCTATACGTACCGGGGCTTGAGGCAGCAAGAAAAAGCCTTGGAATTAATGTGACTACGGATAATAAAGAGGCAGCAAAAGCAGACGTAGTAGTGATCGCCATAAAATCAGAATATTATAAGAGTGTAATTGAAGAAATTAAGGATGTTGTAAGTGAGGATACTATATTTTGGACAATGGCACCTGGAATTACATTTGCTGACATAGAGAATTTCTTCGGAAGAAAAATAAAAGCAGTGCGTACGATGCCAAATACTCCGGCAATGGTGGGAGCAGGAGTTACTGCGGTTACACCAAATGAGCAGGTCACGGAAGAAGAAGCAAAGTACATATGTGAATTGATCGGAGGTTTTGGAACTGCTGAGAAAATTCCTGAATGTTTGATGGATGCCACAATTCCTGTATCGGGAAGTTCACCGGCAATGGCATTTATGTTTATTGAGGCAATGGCAGATGGTGCAGTCAGAGAAGGATTTTCCAGAGAACAGGCATACAGATTGTGTGCGCAGACTGTACTGGGAAGTGCCCGGATGGTACTTGAAACAGGGAAACATCCGGGTGAATTGAAAGATATGGTATGTACACCTGGGGGAATAACAATTGAACTGGTGAAAAAATTAGAACAGTTCGGATTTAGGAATGCCGTAATGGAAGGAATGGAAGTCTGTACAAAGTGCATCTGATAGCTTGGAAGTTATCTGTCAGATGAAAGCAGGCAAGGAGAGTGCAGTATTCCAATCGAGCGTGCAGAAGCATTCTATGAGTATATGACTCATAAAGAGCTGTATTTAGGGAAAGGGGATATTCTAAGGGGATGCGCCAGCGGGTAAGCATGACGCGGGCACTGATCAGCAATCCGAGTCTACAGTTTACGAAATATGTCATTATCACGGGGCTACACCGGATAGTTGATTTTCACGATACTTACAGCCACTTTTCCAGTACCCGTTGCAGCTGCTCAATATCAATGGGCTTTGCCAGATGCCCGTTCATGCCCGCATCCTTTGTCTTCTGCCTGTCATCCGCAAAAGCGTTGGCCGTCATGGCGATGATAGGGAGCGTTTTTGCATCCTCTCGTGGAAGAGAGCGTATTTGTTTGGCCGCTGTGCACCCGTCCATAACCGGCATCTGCATGTCCATAAAAATCAGGCTGTAGGTTCCATCAGGTGCGTCTTTCACCATATCCACAGCGATTTGGCCGTTTTCGGCCGTGTCGATCGACACACCGGTATCCGATAGAATCTCCACGGCGATTTCCCGGTTCATTGTATTGTCCTCTACCAGAAGGAGCCGTCTGCCCTCATAAGAGCCCCCGATCAGCGGTCCCGCCTCCGGTTTTTCTTCGGCGGTCGCACCGTTTACGTACTGCTTCAGCTTATACACGAGCTGGGAGCGAAACAGGGGTTTTGTAATAAAACCATTGGCACCCGCCTGTCTGGCGGCGTCCATCTGCTCCGACATATCATAGGCCGAAAGCATGATGATAGGCAGGTCTTTTCCTAATTTCTTACGAATCAGCCGGGTGGTTTCCACACCATCCAGACCCGGCATTCGGTAGTCGAGGATGACCGCGAAATGGTCTTGGGAAGCGGCGTGGGCTTCTTCCAATTTAGCGAGGGCGGTCTGACCGTCGCCGACTCCTTCCGCTGTAATTTCCAGTTCTTCCAGACGTTTGCAGGTATTTTCACAGACAATGTGATCGTCGTCCACTACCAGAACCGACAAACCGGCCAGCGCGCTGTAATCGATTTTTTCCTCCATCACTTTGAGATAAACTGATACGGTAAACCGGCTGCCTTTCCCGTAGGTACTTTCCACCTCGATTGTGCCGCCCATCTGCTCTGCGATTTTTTTACAGATGGAGAGTCCAAGACCAGTACCTTGGACCGCCTGGATTTTTACATCCTCCGCCCGTTCAAAGGGTTCGAACACGCGGCCTAAGAATTCAGGCTTCATTCCGATACCGGTATCCGAAACGATAAACTCATAATGCGCCATATCTGACCCAGCGGCTGGGGTTTCCCTGATTTCCAGCGTAACAGTCCCGCCTTCAGGCGTGTATTTTACCGCGTTTGACAGCAGATTCATAATCAGCTGTTGCAGGCGCTGTACGTCGCTGATCACCATTTCATGGGTGATTCCGCTGATATAGGGTTTAAACAGGAGACTTTTGTCATGGAGCAGCGGCTGCACCATAGTGACGATGCCCTGCACCAACTCCGCCAGGTTCACTTCCTCCTCTGCCAGCAGGATCCGGCCGCTTTCGACTTTGGACATATCCAGCACTTCGTTGATCAGGTCGATCAGGAGCTTAGAGGAAACGTCGATTTTCTGAAAATAGTCCATCACCCGTTCCGGATCGTTTACATACTTTTTACCAATCTTGGTCATGCCCAAAACCGCGTTCATCGGCGTGCGGATATCGTGGCTCATCCGGGACAGAAAATCTGACTTGGCCCGATTTGCATGCTCCGCCGCTGTAAGTGCCTCCTGCAGGGCAGACTTCTGCTCAGTCAGCTGCTTTTGCATTTCCCGCAGCTCTGTGATATCGGTGACGTCGATAAAGACCGTCAGGTAGACCGGGTCGTCAGCAATAGAATCAGTACAGGTACTGCGGATCTGGAACCACCGCTCCCGGCCATCCCGGTCCTTCATGCGCAGTGTACCATCAAAGGGCTCGCCCTGCCGGAAATGCAGATGGTTTGCTTCGATCATGGCCCTGCTTTCCGTCTCCAGGGCAGCATAGACGTCGAAGGACTCCAGCTGCTCTGTATCCACATCGAAAATATCCGTAATGCCGTCGCTGGCATCGATCATGACGATTTTGTCCCTTAGGATACGGTGTTTGACGATAAAACCTGGGATGTTATTATATGCAACGGCTTTCTCCTGCTGGATCTGCATCAGCTCGGTGACGTCGACCATAGTGGTGTAGGCCAGCTGTCTGCCGTCCTGATACTCGTCCGTGAAAAAACCTGTCATTTTCACCCAGTTGGTGGACCCGTCAGGAAGTTTCAGCGGCACAAAGAGCTCATAGCTGGTTTTTCCTGCCGCATACATTTCCTCAATCTTGCCGTGGATTTTTTCCCAGCCGCCTTTGTTGGTCTTAAAATATTCGTCACAGTGGTTGTGGAAGGCTGCCTCGTATTCCTCCTTAGAGTACCCGATCAGCTCATAATAAAAATCATTGGCCCCGACCACCGTGAAATGCTCGTCCACCAGATGGCGGCTGACACTGACCTTCATGGCCTGCATCAGCATGTCCTGCTCGTTTTTCGTCTGGACCAGCTCCGTTACGTCGGTCATGACGGTATAGGCGGTTTGGATTCCGTCGATATATTCCTCCGTGAAATAGGTGAACAGCTTGACCCAGTAGCTGGAACCGTCCTCGTATTTCATCGGGACAATCAGCTCATATTGACTGCCGCCTTGCGCCAGAACCTCGTTTACTTTCTGTGTCAGCATCTCCCATCCCTCCGGGTTGTTCCGATAGTATTCGTCGGGGTGGTTGTGGAACAGGGTCTCGTATTTTTCTTTAGAATAGCCGATGAGCCGGTAATAATACTCATTGGCCCGCACACAGGTATAGTGTTCATCGATGAGGTGTTTGCTGACACTGACGTTTAAGGCGCTCATGAGCATATCCTGTTCATGGGTCAGCTTTTCAAACTCCTGTCTGGCCTGCATCATCTCAGTCACATCGGTCAAGGTAGTGTAGGCAATCCGGCAGCCATCAATATATTCGTCTGTAAAGGCTGCCTGTAGCTTGACCCAGTAAGCCCCCCTGCTGGGATGGATAAGGGGCAGGTAAACGGAGTTGCCGTTTTCCCCTTTAGCCAGAGATTCTTTTACGGATTCCGCCATGATCCGGAATCCCTCTGGGTTATTGTAGAAGTATTCGTCCGGGCGGTTGTGGAACCGGCCTTGGAATTCCGCCTGTGGGTAGCCAATCAAGTCATAAAAAAATCCATTGGCCCAGACGAGTGTGAAATGCTCATCCAATAGATGCTTGCTGACGCTGACGCTCAACAGGCGCATCAGGGTACTGTATTCATAATCGGCCGCTGCCTGTTTTTCCCGCTGTCGCGTGTTTTCTTCCTTATGATCTGGCATTTTTCTGCGCCTCCTCTATGAAACAAATGCTTCTGACAAGTGTGCTGTATGCATGCCGCAGCTTTTCATAGGATACCGCGACAGCTTTCTGTTTTTCTTCTCGCTGGAACTTTCGGTAAACGGTGCTTTTCTTGGAAAAGCGTTGCAGCACGTCTATCGTATCCACAACTACCTCTAGCAGAACCCAATCCATTTCTCCGCCTACCTTGCTCATTTATTTATCAGTTTATTATAGCCTGTTTAGTTGACAAATGCAATATCCTTTGGCTTCCTGCCATGATGGATTTCCACGTTCATCTGTGATATACTTAATTATCAAAATAGCTGGGTAATAAGAAGAGGTGATTACGCATATAGTGGGGACAATAAAAGCAGAAAATCACATTTAACGGTGGTTTATTTATCCAGAATGTGGATGCAGAAAGCGCTTTTCCCACATTCCAGCGTTTGGCAATAATGGGAACGGAGCACTTTCATGATTGGGTTTGTAAACTCGGAAAATAAAGAATTTCTTAAAGAAGGAGGAGGAACGATGCATAACAACAGCATGGCTGATATTATCTATGATTATTTTACTTCCCGGATCGTATTCGGTTATTATCTGCTTGGGGATCAGCTTCCTTCTATCAGCTATATCTGCCGGCAGTTTCAGGTCAGTGCTCTCACCGTGCGTACTGCGTTGATCCGGATGCGAGAGGAAGGGTACATCGAAACCACTGAACGCAAGCGCAGCATCGTGACCTTTCAGCCGGACGAGCAGCAGGAGCAGCGCTACCGGAACACTTTCCTCTCACGCAGGGAGGGGATGAATGACATGTGCCGAAACTCCGATATTCTTTTCAGACCCATCGTTCATTACTATCTGCAAAGGCAGACTGAGGATTCTATCAAACAGATCCGGTCGCAGCTGAAGAAGCGGAAGGGGCACCCGGCGAAACAGATCAACATGTTTTACGCCGAGGCCATGCGCCCGCTGAACAATTCCCTGGCGCTTAATCTACACTGGGAAATGGTACGGTATCTTCAGCCCCCCTATCTTCAGCGTCCCGCTAATTTTGAAGATTCAGATACTGCGGCGGAGCATATCGAACAGATGCTAAGTCTGATTGAAGCAGGAAATATTGAAAAAGCGCTGGAGATGACTCAGGCGTTCAGCAAAAATGTCACGCAGATGTTTTTTGAAAGTCTGGGTGTCATGCTGGATACACCGGAGCCAGTTAAACAGATCCCATTTGAGTGGCAGATCTACAGAGAGCACCCGCAAATGTGCTATACGCTGGCTGCCGAGCTGATGAGCAAAATAGATGCGCGGATTTACAAACAGGAGGAACTTTTGCCCCCCTGTCAGGCGCTGGCACAGAAATATGATGTTTCCCTGATTACCATGCGGCGGACACTGGAGCTGTTAAACGACATCCATGTCACCGAAACGCAGAATGGGGTCGGGACACGGGTGATATCCGGAAGGCTTTCCGGTCCGCCCGACCTTTCGCATTTACAAATCCGCAAATGCCTGCTCATGCTGCTGCAGGCGATGCAGATGAGCGCACTGACCTGCAAAAATGTCGCGGTACATACGCTCTCTTCGCTGGACGATGAGGACTTTCAGGCTCTTGAACGTGAAATTGAATGCCTTACGGAGGAAGGAACGCCGTTCCTTGCCGCAAAAGCCTGCCTTCGATTCATTGGGGAGAACAGCTCCTCAGCTTTTATCCGGGAGGTATACCGCCAGCTTTACCTGCTCCTGCAATGGGGGCACGCCCTTCATATGTTTTCCCAAAAGCTGGATGCTGGCAGGTTTTACGAGGACTATGCCGAGAGTCTGCGAGAGAAGCTTTGCCGCCGGGATATCGATGGCTTTGCCGAAAATCTGTCAGAGCTGATGAAAAAGAACGTTGTGGGAACCAGAGCTTTACTTCTGGAACTCGGCTTTAAGGAGGAACAGCTGGTATAGGCATTCTCGGTCAGTTTTCATTTAGGGGTGGCTATTAATATATAATAAATCCAGAGCAGGAGGCGGTCACCAACCGCCGGCCTCTTGCAATATCATGTGTATCAGAGCTGTAACTACTAGACTAGTCGATTTAGAAAAATGGATTTTTTCTGAAAGCAATTGCAAATCGCATTTTTTATGGTATCATGTAAATATATACGTTTATGCGAAAGATGTCCTTCGGGGGCTATACAAATCCAAAAATTCATAAAAATTTAACAGAAGAGGAGTTGACAGTTATGCAAATGTGGGTTACCCTTTTCACAGCACAGCACAGCACAGCACAGCACAGCACAGCACAGCACAGCACAGCACAGCACAGCACAGCACAGCACAGCACATTATCTGACTATCTGACAGGGATAACTCTGTCCTTTTTTGTTAAAAAACTAAAAAGATTAAAGGCGTATTTTGCCCATAGTTGTATGGGTGAAATGCGCTTTTTATGTTTTATGGATTGAAATAGCTGGAGCTTGTGCATAAAACTAATGAGAGTATAAAGGAGGAAATGCATATGCAAATAAACACATATGTAAAAAAGCACACACGAAACCGATTGTTTTCCATGCTGCTTAGCCTATGTCTGCTGTGTGGGATGCTGCCGCTGGGCACAGTCGTCCTGGCAGCGTCGGATGCCGATGTCTGGGACGGATCCACCGCAAGCGGTTTCACCGACGGGGACGGCACTGAGGGTAGTCCTTATCTAATTTCCACTGCCGCCCAGCTCGCGTATCTGCGTGACCAGGTCAACAGCGGCGAAACCTACACGGGCATGCACTTTCAACTGACGAATGATCTGGATTTGGACGATCGGCTGTGGGAACCCATCGCGGGGAACACAGGTATCTTTTCCGGCTCTTTTGACGGGCAGAACCATATGATTTCCAACTATTCCATCAACGGGAAAGAGGACAATAAAACCTTTTACGATCAGGGATTGTTCGGTTCTTATAATGGAGTATATTTAAAAAATCTCACCATATCGAATGTAAGGATTACGGACACGGCCAATGCTTCTACCGCCTATTACGTTGGCGCAATGGTGGGTTATTTATATGATAATACAAAAGTGGAAAACTGTCATGTAAAAGGGGTAGAAATCACTGTGGGCTGCTTCGATGCCGGAGGCTTGATAGGTATTGTCGTAAGCAATGGCAATGAACAGGTAACTGGTGGTGGTCTGTTTGACTGTACGGCAGAAGACATCTTGATCGAGCCGGATTCGGTAGTGACTAAAGCACCAAACAGTGGCGGCTTAGTGGGGGCGCTGTCCGCCATCAAGGATGGCGACGCTTACACGTTGGATAACTGTTCTGCTTCCGGATTTATCACAACGAATCTCATCGTAAGCTGGGATGGTAGTGATGGGGGTGGAATCGGTGGTCTTGCGGGTTTCATGACCGGCGGCGGATATGATAGTAATACCGGTATAGTGACAAAAAACAAGGAATTTCTCATCAGCAATTGTCATGCTGACGTAACAATCACAGCACCAAATCTTGGCGTTGTGGGCGGCCTGTTTGGAGAGGCCACCGCCTTGACGTTGGAAAATTGTTCTGCCTCCGGGGCTGTCAGCGGCACGTGGTCAATCGGTGGTTTGGTCGGAGCCGCCCCGGGCAGTGTATTGCGTAATTGCTCGGCTACGGGCGATGTTACCGCCAGCGACTGGCAGTCTGGCGGCCTTGTGGGTTATGGTCCAAAATCTACACTGGAAAGCTGTTTTGCAACGGGAAACGTTACCTGTACGGCAAATGGGAAGAGCCGCATAGGCGGCTTGTTGGGCAACGGCTACAGTGCGACGGCGACCGACTGTTTCGCTTTGGGCGATGTGGAAGGACAGGTGGGAGAGGTCGGCGGCCTGGTCGGATGGGTCACGAACGACGACGAAGATCGCACTGGTGGCACTTTCACCAATTGCTTTGCGTTTGGTCGGGTACATGAAAATGAAAGCGATAATGAGGATTTTGCGAAGCCGCTGATAAATGGCATGTGGGATGCGAGCAGCGACGATCATGCAACAGCGGTTAACTGCTATTATAACGCTGAGCGCAGCGGTCGAGAGGATTCTAACGGGACCAACAAAAGTCTGGAGGAATTCAAAGACGGTACGGTTTCCAACCTGTTGGGCGATGGTTTTGTTACGCGCACGGAATTTCCCCACCCTGTTTTATCCAGCATGTATCAGTCAAATCTCGCCACGTTAAAAAATCTCTGCTACAGCGTCAACGGCAGCGAGCCGATTCCGGTACCAGAATTCAAAACGGGCATTGATACTTATTCCATACTCCTGCCGCGCGAGACACCGCGGGACGCGGTGCTTACACTGACAGGTATATGCATGGAAACGGGAGCAGCTATTATTGGAACGACCGATGCAACGCTGGTAAATGGTGCGTCAAATTTTCTGTCCCCTGCTACTATTACCGTGAAGGCACAGGACGGGACGGACGAAAAAACCTATATGGTACATTTTCTCACGGAACGAATCGAATCCAATATGAAAGACGCCTCCATCTCCGGTATCACGGCTGACGAGACCTTTATTCAAAATGAAATGCCATCCTTTACAGCCGTCGGCCCCGGCATGGACAATGACAATCCTGCCATCGGTGACGAGCGGTACCGTCCGGTGAGCTGGAAGATCGACGACGGCAACGTCCTTTCTGGAATGTGGAACGCGGCCCCCTTTACCAGCGGCATCGATTTAAGTAAGCTATCGTTGGGAAAACATATTTTGAACATACAGTACGGCTGGGAACAATTTGGTGAGATCCTTGAGAATGGAGAGAGCACCGGCGAATATGGCTGGATGTCTCTGGATAGCGATCTGCCGGAGGAACTGATTAAAACTGTTCCCTTTACTATCGTTCCTGTCGTTACCTATACGCTAACCTTCGATACCGACGGGGGTACACCGGTGCCGAGTGCCCAGACACTGGAAGCTGGTGCGAAGCCTGCAACGGTAAGCAATCCAGCAAAGAAGGGCTATAGCTTCTCCGGATGGTATAATGATACAGCCAAAGTTAATCTCAGCGATTTTACTATGCCAGAGCATGATGTGGTGTTGAAAGCCAAATGGGAGAAAAAGCCGGCCACTCCGTCTCAGCCGACCAAGCCATCTCAGCCGGGCAAACCGGACGTTTCCTCCACTGTGCAAACCGGAGACAGCTCCCCTGTCTGGCCCTTTTGGGTAGCACTGACATCCCTGTTCGGAATTGGCTTAATGATATCTTTTAGAAAACGGCAGAGTTAAATGGATAAAGAGAGTATAAGATAGCTTTGAACAGATTGCTGTCAGAACACTTTTCTATCAATTGTACAGAATTGATAGGATAGAATAGGGCAGCCAATATTTTAGCAGTCGATTTAAAAGCGGCGGTTGGGTAAAACTTGACCGCCGCCTTTTCTCGTGTGTGCCTGCCAGGAATACAATAAAGATAAGTACAGCTCTCGTGGCCATATCTGTCCCGCACATCAGAAGAATCCATAAGATTTGTTACTTTATATATGGAGTGTTTTTTATTTTCTTGTTTACCGTCAGTCGTACAATGCAGCCTTCGCCAGGGGCGGACTCGACCGTTATGCCACAGTCCGGACCATAGATAAGCTTTAGGCGGCTGTCCACGTTTTGCAGGCCCACGCCGTTCTTCTGGAACGCTTCACTGCCACGAGACAGCGCCGCGGGGTCAAAACCCACACCGTTATCCGCCACAGTGAAAAGCAGCCGTTCCCCGTCCTCCGCCACCGTCACAGTGATCTGCCCGGGGCCGTCCATCGGCTTGATACCGTGATAAATGCTGTTTTCCACAACGGGCTGGAGGATGATCTTGGGTACTGTGTAATCCAGCAGTTCCTCCGGGACGGAAATCTCATAGCTGAGTTTCTCTTCATACCGCTCTTTTTGGATATACAGGTACTGCCGCACATGTTCCAGTTCATCGGCCACGGTGACCAGCTCCCGGCCGCCGCCAAGGGACAGGCGAAAAAAGGCGGCCAGGGATTTGGTGAGTGCAATCACTTTTTTGTTGTCGCCAAATTCAGCCATCCAGACGATGGTGTCCAGAGTGTTATAGAGGAAGTGAGGATTGATCTGGCTCACCAGAACATTGAGTTCCGCCTGGCGCAGCGTCCTTTCCTTCTCCGAAACTTCATTCATCAGCTCGCGCACACGGCGGATCATCTTATTATAATTTCCGGCCAGCAGTTCCACCTCAGTAAAGCCATGCCTTTGTACACTGATCTCCGCCAGCTTTTCAATCTCATCCATGCCCCGTTCCAGGTCGGCCATAGGTGTGGACAGCCGGCGGGTAAATAGAAAACCAAACAGCAGAACCGCACCGAAGAGCATACCACCGGTCAGCAGCACTGCCTCAAAAAGCTGCCGTTCCAGCATGTGCAGGGTATCCAAAGACACCACGCCCATCATGGTCCAGCCGGCATTCTCGATTTCCGTCTGGTAAGTAAGCAGGTTCTGCTTTTTGTCGTAGCCGTCTCCTTCTGCCAGAATCGCCTGCAGCTGCTTCTGCTTATCAGGGTCGGAAAAGTAACTGGTGTCCTTATGGTAAACCGGCTCGCCTTTTTCATTCAGGAGGAATACATAGCCTTTCGTTCCCAGATCCAGACGGCTCAGATGGTCCTCGACAACGCTGTATGGCATATCCATCAACAGAACGCCCAGGTTCTCGCCAGTGTTGCCAGTGATTTCCGTGCTGATAGAAACCACCCAGTTATCCTTGTCGGAGGAAAAACTCTGCATCCGGGCGCCGGTGAGGATGGGCATGGTGTTGTGGATGGACTCCATATACCAGTCCTCCTTCATCATGTCCTTGGAAACTGACATATCGAGGCCCTCTTCATTGGAAAGGATGCGTCCGTCCTTGGAGACCACAACGATGGATTTTATGGCACTGTCGTTTTCAAGCAATGTATCGATACGGGACAGAAGGCCCTCCTGCAGGCTCTCGTCATCCCCGGAAAGATATTGGCGGAGGGTGGGGTCGCTTGCGAAGACGTTGGACTCCCCTTTGATGCGGGCGATGTAGGTGGAGAGATTAGTTCCGCTTAAGTCCATCAGCTCGTGTGTTTTGGAGACGGTCTCATTCATCAGCAGATTGGCTGCGAAGAAATAGACTGCTCCGCTAAGGAGCAGGATAACGGTCAGCCCCGTGCCCAGAACGAACAGGGGGAGCTGAACGCTGAACCGCCGGAACCAGCCGCGAATGCTATGCTTTTTTTCCATGTCCCGCCTCCGTCCTGAACGCTGTAGGCGTTTTTCCATATTTGCGCCGGAAGCATACACTGAAATAGTTTGGATCGTCAATGCCTACTGCCGCTGCGATTTCGTAGTTTTTCATCTGGGTGGACAAAAGCAGGATCTTTGCCTGCCCAAGCCGAAGGTCCAGAAAGTAGTCCCTAAAATTGGCGCCAAAATGCTTTTTAAACAGCGTACTCAGATAACTGATGCTGTATCCCAGCTCGTCTGCCATCGTGCTGAGGGAATACCCGGCGTCGGCAAGATGTCCCTCTAAACACTCGGCCATTTGTGTGCGGACACTTCCTTCCTCTCTGGCGCCAGCGTCCGCTGCCAGCTTATTTACCTCCTGCCGCACAGCTGCCAGGCTGTCCGCTTCTTTCTTTTTCTCCACCAGGCGGAAAAGAATCGCCTGGATATCGTCCCGGGAGAGGGGCTTTAAGACATAATCGTCCACCCCTGCCTTGATGGCGCGGATGGCGTAGTCCAGATAGTCGTACCCCGTTATCATGGCAATCTTGACGGATGGGTCGTACTCCTTTGCCCGGCGGCAGAAGTCCAGTCCGTTCATTTTGGGCATATTGATATCAGCAAGGATCAGGTCGATCGGCTCTTTTTCTAATAGCACGAGGGCTTCCTCACCGCTTTCGGCCTCGTAGAACCCAGTGATGCCCAACCCTTCAAAATCGATAAATGCCCGGATTCCCCGGCGGATGATGCTTTCATCATCCACCACCAGCAGCTGATACATTCTAATGCCCCCTTTCCGGTGAGTGCACATAACACCGCACCATACACAGCTTTCACTGCGAAGGATAGGGTGCTGCCTCTGTATCATTTTATTATACAGCACCGGTACTCATGGTACAAGTCCGTGAGTACCGGTATCGCTTCCACTATTTAAAAACAGGAGGCCCAATATTTAAGATAGACCTTTTCTCCTGCAAAGTCGGAGAGCTTTACAGTATTTCCATCCAGATCCATCATTTCAAAATCGGGGGCCAACGCTCCGTCGTTCTTTTTTTCCTTCTCATTCCTTCTCATGCTGGTGTTCTCCTTTGCGCTGTTTTCTTGTTCATCCGTTGCTGGCGGGCGTTCCCACGCCCTCCGGTGCCGCACGCAGTCAGTAACAAGAGCGAAAGACTTAAACCCGCTGCCCCAAATAATTTATGTTTCATCGTCATCTTCTCCTTTCTACTACGTTACCCAAAGAGGGATAATATATTGTCCAGGCTGCCATCAGGAATGCCCCGTAAATGCCCCGTACAGCGGCTGACCGCCCCAGAATCGCTTCCAGAACTGGGCCGATGCAGGGAGATCAGGGAGACCCGCCGTAAGCACTGTTCCTAGATACAATGATCGAACGTCCATGTATGTCACCACTTTCTCTTTCTGTCTTTATTCTACGCCCAGTCGAAAAAGATTGTAATGGAACGGCTTTCGCTGTTTCTTTGATTTTTTGTGATTGCGTGAAAAATCTTCAGGGGAGTTTCTTCGGTGTATCCCTGCAGCTATATAAATATTCAATACAGTTCTTTCATTAAATATGATATAATTTACCCAATCAAAACAACAAGATAGAAAAGTACCAGGAAAACTGCTAAAATTAGAAGTCGTGGAGGAGATGTATGAAAATATATAATGCAGGAAACAGAGTCATGAATACATATCTTTACCAGATTAAAGATGGGTTTGTAATGATTGATACAGGCTACGAAAATAATTATACAAATTGTACTTTGTCTATGAAACGAAAAGGAATTTCTTGGTCTAATATTAAATATATTTTTCTAACACACGCCCATGATGACCATGCCGGTTTTCTAAAAGAGGCATTGGATAAACATCCAAATATTACTTGTATCATAAGTGAAAAGGCATTTTCTGTTTTGTTAAGGGGACAAAATTCATTTGATGGTGGTTGTAGTAGTAGGCTTGCACTGTTCTTTTGTTGCATTATGAAATTATTGGGCAATGGAAAACATCTTTTTCCTGCAATCGATGAAACCTATAAAAAAAGATTTATAGAGATAACAAAAGATAATGTTTCTGAAATTGAAACGTTATTATCTGGCAAAATATTATTTACACCGGGACATACAGCAGATTCTATTTCCTTAAAAGTTAAAAATCAGATATTTTGTGGAGATGCCGCAATGAATGGTTTACCGAGTTTACATAGGATAACTATATGGGTAGAGAATAAAAAAGAATTTGAAAATTCATGGAAAGTATTTTTGGATGAAAATGTAGATTATATTTACCCAGCACATGGACATCGGTTTAAAAGTAATGATTTGTATAAGTTTAAAACTGAAATTAGTAAGCTTAAGCTATATCCTTTGAAGTGACAACAATATCTTCAACTTCCAGTTTTTCAAACTGAAAATCTGGATTTGTGGATTATTCTTTGCTATTGTATTTGCAATAATTTTGATTGGATGGAAGATAAAAAAGGAAAATGGTAACGTTCAGTTTATCCGAGTGAAAAATTGGAAAATTTAAAGGGAGGTGCTGAAATGTACGATTTACCTTATGGCTATTGTGGTATTATGTGTGCTTTGTGTAATCGTCATATCGTGAACGGGAATAGTGCCTGTTCCGGTTGCTCTCAAAATGGTTATTATTCTGAACCATGTAAGATCGCTAAATGTTGCAAGGAAAAGAATAATCTTCATTGTGCATTATGTAAAGAATTTCCTTGTGAAAAAGTAAAAAAAATCGGAGACTTTAGTGACCTAAATACTAATGAACATTATACTAAGGCTTGCCATTGTATATTGGAAAACGGATTTGATATTTGGTATCAAGAATATGAAGAGCGAAAAAATCTTTTAATGACAGCTTTAGAAAAGTATAACAACGGCAGAATGAAGCGGTACTTATGTGAATTGTTTATGCGCGAAGATTTAGTGGATTTACGAGAGATAATGGAGGTTGCTAATAATGATTTAATCGGTACAACAAAAGAGCTTTCCACTCAGTTTAAGTCTATAGTAAATAGCATTGTCAAAACGAGATAAATTGTACGACACCCTGCAATATGTATGGCGATAACTGCTGTGATCATTATAATACGAACAGCGTTAGAAGATAGTATGCTTAAAAAAGGACTAGCCGTAGTGTTTAACCAAATCGGTTGGATATTCTAAATTTGAAATTTTGTGGGAGTAAAAGTAATGATAGAAATCAGATATGTAAAAGCAGAAGATAAAGAATTTTGGTATAGTCTTGATAAACACTTGCCAGAACGAGAATTTGTTAATAAGATCAGTAATAAGAGAGGATATATTTTATTGGATAACAATAAACCCATCGGGTTGTTAAGATATAATCTTTTCTGGGATAATACGCCATTTTGTACAATGTTGTATATCGATTGCAATTATCACAGAAAGGGTTATGGAAAAAAACTAATGGAAATGTTTTTGATTAAGGGCATTTAATTAAATTCCAGTTTACCCGAGAGGAAAAATTGAATTTATAGAGGAGGACGACTATGCTTTTAGCAATAGAATGTATGATTGCTTGTATAATTTTTGCAGTAATTGTCTTGCCTGCACAATATAAAGATCCAGTTAAATATATTATGTCTTACCCTCCAGAAATCAGAAAAAGAGTGGAGTCTTTACCAGAATATAAAAATTCTATAAAACGGACTGAAAAAAGGCACATATTAAAGAAACTCATTGCTGTATTTGTATGTGTCGCACTTTTGTCGGCAGTCGCCTATTTTTCAGGAGCTAAAAACTTTCAAACAGCATTTATACATGTGTTTATCTTATTTCTTACCGTTAATCTCTTTGATGTAATTGTGCTTGATATTGGTGTGTTCTGTCATAGTAAAAAATTAAGAATAGCTGGAACTGAAAATATGGATAAAGAATACAAGAATTATTTATTCCATGTTAAAGGTGGCATAAAGGGAATTATGTTGGGTGGTGTGATTTCCCTTTTATCTGCGAGTATAAATTACATAGCATCTATTATATAAATCCCCATTTGTGGTAGGAATAAAATTAGGAGAAAAGTGGATACTATCATCTTGGCTGTCTGTGTGTTATACCAAAATATCAAGGAATGGGAATAGGCACGCAGGCGTTTGAATATATGTTATCTGTTTCTCCTGACTGGAGACAGATTACGCTGGTTACGCCTGTTGACAAAGAAGAGAATATAAAGTTTTATACTAAGAGATGCGGATTTAGGCTTGGAAATAAAGTAATGGATGGAAACGTAGAAGTTGTTTACTTTTATATGAATCGCAAAATTACAGCTTCTAATTATGATTCAACTTAGAAAAATGGAACAGACAGATTTGCCCTTCACCATGACGCCAAAAGAATTGTGGTGCAGCCGAATCCGGAAAACAAGGCATCCTGCGGCCTGCTGCTGTCTTGTGGCTTTGTGCTTGACACGGAAAAAGAGATCTATGTAAAACTTTTGCCTTGAACGGTAAATAAGCTGAACAAATTCATAAAGGGCAGAGCAGGTCAAGGGAAGATGCTTCTTCGCGTGATTTGCTGTCAATAAAGGAGGGATATATCATTAGCGAAACAATGAAATTTGCAAGTAGAGAAGAATTTCGGGAATGGCTCTGTGAGCATTGCCTATCAAAGGATGGCATTTGGCTTTTGTTCGGTAAGGCAGGTGGACCAAAAACTATAAAAGCGGGGGCGGCCCTGGAAGAAGCTCTCTGTTTTGGCTGGATTGACGGACAGATGGAAAAGATTGATGATAAGACTTATAAGAAGTATTTTTCTCTGCGGAGAAAGAATAGCAAATGGTCAGAGAAGAATAAGGCATTGGTGAAAAACCTTGAGGAACGGGGACTTATGACTGATTTTGGCAGGAAGAAGATAGATGAGGCCAAGAAGAACGGTCAGTGGGACGCTACAAACCCTCTGGCAATCATTACAGAGGAACAGATTGCCTGCCTGTCTGCACTGTTGGAAGGGTACGAACCTGCTTATACAAATTTTCAAGCGATGTCTCCATCCGTAAAGAAAATTTATACACGGGCATACCTTGATGCAAAGACAGACGCTGGACGTGAAAAGCGGATTGTTTGGATGGTGGACAGGCTCAATAAAAATTTAAAACCAATGTAGGCAATTAAAAAAAGTAAACGCCAAATAGTAAGTACCTTTTCAAAATCATCATATGTGAGATAATAGACTCATCACTATAAAGTCAAAAAAGTTTAGTACTCAACTTTTTTGACCAGACTACAGGAGGTGAGTTATGAAATCTCATACAAGTTTAGTTGCACAGCAAACTCGTTTGAGTGAATGGGCCGAACTGGTCAGGGATTGCCAAAATCGCCCACAGGGTATGAAAATCGATGAATGGTGCCAGCTGCACGACATGACGAAAGCGAGTTATTACTGGAGACTCCGAAAAGTTCGGGAAGCTTTTCTGGCAGCTGCTGACAATACACCAGATTTTATAGAAGTTCCTTCTTCTCCTATCCAGTCAGAAAATATAGCACCGGATCATAAAACCGTTGCTATGATCAAAGGTAGAAACCACCTCACATTGGAGATCACAGACCAGGCATCTGCTTCCTTTCTTCATACACTTTTGGGAGTGATGATGGATGCTCAATGATGGTACAGGATTCAAAAAAGTATACATAGCCACTGGCTTTACGGATCTTCGCAGAGGAATTGATGGTCTTGCCAGGACCATACGTTTCCAGTTCCATCTCGATCCTTATGATAAACATACATTATTCTTGTTTTGTGGCAGGCGTACTGACCGGATAAAAGGACTCCTCTGGGAAGGCGGTGGGTTCCTCCTTCTGTACAAGAGGATTGAAAACGGTAACTTTCGATGGCCTCGCACAAAAGGCGAAGCACTGGAGATTACCGCAGATCAGTATCAAATGTTGATGCAGGGATTGGAAATCATTGCCAAGGCAGTTAAGTATACGGAAGAACAATTAAATACAGTTGATAAGTCGTTTCTTATCCATCTGCTTTTGCAGCAGGAACAGTTGGAAGCCTTAACAAAGGAACTTCATGCATCGAATGAAAAAATGCAGCTCCTGATGGAACAGGTGATCCTCGGTAAACAGAACCGTTTTGGCAGATCTTCTGAAAAGATGGAGGATACCGGTCAGATCCGTTTTCGCGAAGTGGATGGAAGCATCGTATTTTTTAACGAAGCCGAAGCTGTATCTGATCTTAGTGTATCAGAACCAGAAGATCTGGAACTCAGATCTCCCAGGCAGCCAAAACGCAAAGGAAAGAAAGAAGCGGATCTTTCCGGACTTCCGATCAGGCGGATCGACCACTATCTGTCTGAGACCGAATTGGAAGAAGAATTCGGTGAGAAGGGCTGGAAACAATTACCGGATGCGATCTCCAGAAAATATCGTTTCGTGCCAGCCAAGGTGGAAGTGGAAGAACATCACATTGGTGTATATGCCAGCAAAACAGATGAACATATGGTCAAAGCAGACCATCCAAAGTCTTTGCTGCATGGAAGTCTGGTATCCCCATCTTTGGCAGTTGCGATCATCAACGGTAAGTATGTGAATGCAGTACCACTCTATCGATTAGAACAGGAATTCCAGCGCTATGGTCTTCAGATCACAAGACAGCATATGGCAAACTGGTGCATTCGTCTCGGAGAAGAATATTTATCGGTTCTTTATGATCATCTTCATGAAGAATTGTATTCCTGTCATGTGATACAGGCAGATGAAACACCGGTGCTTGTAAACCATGATGGACGGAAAGCAGGTTCCAAAAGCTGGATGTGGGTATATCGTTCCGGACATCTATATCACAACCGCCAGATTGTCTTATATGAATATCAACAGACGAGAAATGCATCTCATCCACGGGAATTCCTGAAAGGGTATGATGGCATCTGTGTGACAGATGGATATCAGGTCTGCCATACTTTAGAAAAGGAGATCCAGGCAATCTACCGGGAAGAAGGGAAGTTGAATGCCCTTTCTTCTGATGAACGGCTTAAGCAGCGGCAAGCGGTCATAAAACCACTTGTGGATGCTTTTTTTGCGTACCTGAAAAACATAAAGGTATCCAGAAAGGATAAATTTGGAGATGCCGTCGGTTATGCTCTGAACCAGGAAAAATATCTTCGGGTATTTCTCACAGATGAAGATGTTCCAATAGATAATAATGCATCCGAAAGGGCAATCCGGGCTTTTGTATCGGGAAGAAAAACTGGCAGATGATAGATACCATCAATGGAGCCAGGGCTTCCGCGATCATTTATAGTATTGTAGAAACAGCAAAAGCCAACAATCTGAAGCCCTTTGATTATGTGCAGTATCTCTTAGAAGAGATTCCACAACACATGGATGACACCGATTGTGCATTCGTGGAAGATCTTCTTCCATGATCAGAAAAGCTTCCGGCAGAAATCCGTAAAGCTTAAATATAGGTGGCTGCAGAGCAGCCGCCTAAAAATGTCAGGGTACTTGCTATTTTGCGTTTACGAAAAGATTGTTCAATTAGAATTTGAAAGGAACGTATTTTATGAGTAGTTTAGATAGTATGTTAAACATTGGAAAAGAAATGAAAACAAAGCTTTCCTCAATTGGTGTTGTTTCATCGGAAGAATTAATTAGACTAGGGAGTAAAGAAGTGTTTTATCAATTAAAAGAAAAATATCCAAATGTATGCTTAGTTCATTTATATGCATTACAAGGCGCAATTGATAATATTGATTATGATAAACTTTCGGATGAGGTTAAACTTGATTTAAAGCAATTTAGCGATAGTCTTAAAGAAAAATAAAAAAACAATATTAGCGGAGCAGTCAGCAGTTTATTAAGCTCCACAGGAGATTGCAGGTAATCACATTTTTGTCTATATCATAGCCTGTTTTGGCATAATCCATCTCAAAAACGATAAAGGGGATAATTGCGTTTTATTTAGCATAGAGATATATTGGCAGGCTTGCATCAGGCAGCTGTGAAAGGGATGTTACCATTAATTTCTGCAATGTCCTGACGGCCTCTTGATTAGTAATAGATGTATCAGAGCCATATAATGTGGTAATGTAACCCGTTATACCAAACAATGCATAGGAAATAACAAGATTGGTTTTTATGTCATTATCATCAATACCAAGCATTTCTAATAAGAAAGGCTTCATAGCATTCAGCAGTTTTTTCTGGAAGCCGGTATCACCATGACTAAGAAGAACGGCCATCTGTTCCCCATATTTATATAAGATATTTTGTCCAAAAGCAGAGAATAATTCGAACTTATGCGGATTGTCCTGCTCTTTGATCTGGTCAAGACATGCGAGTATTTCGTGGATCAGCGTTTCCTGAGCCTGTTCAAGAAGGTCGTAGACATCCTTGAAATATTCATAAAAAGTACAGCGGTTGATACAAGCATTATCCGCTATTGCACTGACTGTTATTTTTCGTAAAGGTTTTTGTTTATATTCTCGAAAGAATGCCTGAAAAATCTTTTCTTTTGTCTGTTGTTTCTTTAGTGGATTTTTATTCATAAACACCTCCAAACCCGACAAATGCCTTTAACATTGTCGGTTGATAAATCAAGTTTTATATTGTAGAATCAAAACACAACAACGTGTCGGATATACTATACACGTAGCTAAATAAAATGTCAAGCGGAGGTGGCTTATGGATAAGTTTATGAAAAAATACAGCTTTTTTCTAACGTCGTTGCTGGGAGTCATAGCGGTAATATGGCTGGTTATAGGATGGGGTGAAATGGATATGTTAAGAAAGCTCCCAATTATTTATATCGTGGCATTAGCTGTTCATGAAATTGAGGAGCTAAAGTTCCCGGGGGGTTTTGTGGAACTGGTGACGGCCATGACGGGGCTGAAGCTGAAGAAATTGGGGCTGGCCAAATTTGGTTTACTAATGTTTACTTTATACGCAACCATTATTCCTGCCTTTATCAGCGGACATGTCTGGCCCGTTATGGCAACGTTGTTTATTGGCATTATTGAGATTTTTGCCCATTTAGCTGCGGCAAGAGTAAATCCAAAGAAGTTCTATTCTCCCGGAATGCTAACGGCCATTGTCGTACAGTTTCCTGTAGCCGTGTATGGATTTTACTATTTATTTTCCAATCAGATGGTGAAAGGGATTTACTGGCTATACGCATTTATTTTTCTACTGATTCCATTATTTGGCCTGCAGGCCATTATTGTGAAATCAAATGGCCAGAAGTATGGGGAATTTATAAATAATGCGAGAAAGGCGATGCTTACCAGCGAGGGCCGGGAAAAAACGAAGAATAGAATAAAATAAGTATTTGAGATGAGAAGGAGACAAAACTATGAAGGTACAATTAATAGCGAACTTATCAGCAAATGGAGAACTCATTTTGGCTGCCCAATCTGACGCCTATCAGGCGCCTCAGGAGGTTGCTGGCATGGGATTTGCCAAAGCACTTGAATGCGGCAATATTATTATGGGACGGACTACCTATCAAATGTTTGCCCCCATGATGAAAGATGTTCTTAAAAATCTTGAAGTGGTAGTCATAAGTTCAGAGGATATGGATGCAGACGTATACACAGCAAAAAATGCAGAAGATGCAGTCAGTTATCTTGAGAAAAAAGGATTTGAAAAGGCTTGTGTTGACGGTGGAACAATGACATATAATTTATTTCTTGAATCAGGACTTGCCGATGAACTATTCTTTAATTTATTCCCAGTTGTTATAAATGGAGGCGGCAGTATGGAAACAGCACAAGGAAAAGTCCTGGAGTACAGACTTGCTGAAGCAAAATCTCATGGTGATATCGCAATGCTTCATTACATCAAAAAATAGAAGTATGTTTATTCAAATGTTAGGAGTGTTAAATTTCGAAAGCAGATACCCGTGAGTAATTGATGATAGTAAAAAAATCAAGGAGGAAAATGAGACACTAAAATATCAATAGTTTAGCTCAATCACTTAAAGTATTAAGAGATAAGGCATGATAAACCATAAAATTCACGAATCACCCCAAAAGGAGCGTGATGTGCAGCAGTGTAAAAGATATCAGAATAAAAATGATTTTAAATGCAGGATGTACTCCATAAAAAGAGTACATCCTGCTATTTTTTACAGAAAGAAGAGAGCGTTTAGGCGTGTATCACTCATAATTCTCTTTCTTTTATAATTTGGAATATTCAGAGAGTTTATCCACGGCACGAGAAACACTTGGCTGAAAGTAAATATCTTTTCCTCTATATACTCTTGTACATAAAATCTTTTAACGGCTTGCTTGTATATTGGTAGAAATCGCCGTATATAGCAAATTTCACTCCATAATTTATAAATTTATCTTCATAAATATTCAATACAGTTCTTTCATTAAATATGATATAATTTACCCAATCAAAACAGCAGGATAGAAACGTACCCGGAATGAACGGTGGAAGATCAGTCTGGGGAACTGTTAAATTTAGAAGTCGTGGACGTAAAAATGGAATTTCAAAAAGACGCATAAAAGCATTTGAAATTGTGAACTGCCTTATTGAAGCTATTGGAGAATTTGCATCCGAGTTAAATGAATTTGTCACAAAGAAAAGGAGTAGTTATTATTTGCATACGTAACAAAGAAAGTTTTAAATGAACATATTTCCTATTTTCCGCTGCAGAATGTTAATTATACAAAGCCAGTTCTAGCAGCAGGTTTTCCGGTAAATGTGATTGGTATGCTTATTATTGTAGTCACTTGGGGGTTCTTCGAGGGCTTTTCTTATGTTGTCATGTCTGACCGTATCAATAAGTTATTTCCCTCAAAAAGCCTGTTTGCAGACAGGGGGGCGATCATTTGCGGTATATTTTGTTTGGTGGTACATATGCTTCTGGGGCAATCTTACAGTATGATAGGTGCTGTAACTGAGTTTATATTAATTTACGGAATGTTAGTATCTTACTGTTACACTGGTAATGCATGGGGATGTGTGCTGATTTTTCTGTTTTTTTGGAGTGGAATTGGATATTAGAGTCACCTTGCAAGATAAGTGGGTTCTCAACGAATCAATAAAATCCCAGATTGTGGTAAGGAAAATGAGAATTTATGGAGGTTATGATGACAGAATTATTTGGTGTATTTCCATATTTAAAAAACGAAAAAATTATTATTAAAAAAATAGAATTAAATGACGTTGTAGCCTTGTCAGAGATAAGCAATAATGAGAATGTTTATAAGTATATACCGCCTTTTTTATATAAGAAAAGTAAGAAAGCATTAGAGACTGCAATCAAAAATCTTGGTGGAAGAGATTTTGAAAAGAAAAAGTATATAATTGCAGGAGTTTATTTAAAAGATAATCCTAATAGGCTTGTAGGTTTAGCAGAAATGTTTGACTATAAAAAGAGAGAAAATAAAATAACAGTGGGTTATCGTCTAAATGAGGATTATTGGAATAAGAAAATTGCAACAAATGTTTTGAAATTGATGGTTGAATATTTAGTAAATGAGGTTAATATTTCAACACTTCAGGCATTTGTCATGCCAGAAAATTTATATTCAGCAAAAGTGCTATTAAACAATGGCTTTGTAAAAGAGGATTTTACCGTACAAGAAAAAAATTGGGGCGGTCAAGAAATTGCAACTGTTGATGTATACACATACAATAAGTCTTAGACAACCTCCAGTTTTTCAAACTGAAAATCTGGGATTGTGGTGGCTTAATCATAGATGTTCCAAAATACGAACAACCAATGGAAATGTTTTTGATTAAGGGCATTTAATTAAATTTGAATTTGTGGAGGTATTTTATGTTTAATGAAATATGCATATATGAGGCAAAACTGACCAAGTTAGATGAAATTGAAGAACTGATGAGGGAAGTAGCGGAATTTTACTTGGAGCAAGATGGTGTTATTGATGTACACTATATAAAACGTACTCACCGACAAAAAGATTTCAATGCAGTTAAAGAGGGAGAATTACCTGTTCGTCTTACAAGAAATGTAGGTAAGGTAACATATGTTTTGTATTGGGTGCTGGAAAATGAAGAAGCTCATGCAAGAGTTGGAAAACTTGGTATAGAAAAATTCTATAAACGTTGGAATAGGTGTTTAACCACAATGCCCAAAATAATCTTGGGTGAGAATATTGTTTGATTTACAAACTTCAAAGAGATTTGCCCTTCACCATGACGCCAAAAGAATTGTAGTGCAGCCGGAGCCGGAAAACAAGGCATCCTGCGGCCTGCTGCTGTCTTGTGGCTTTGTGCTTGACACGGAAAAAGAGATCTATGTAAAACTTTTGTCTTGAACGGTAAATAAGCTGAACAAATTCATAAAGGGCAGAGCAGGTCAAGGGAAGATGCTTCTTCACGTGATTTGCTGTCAATAAAGGAGGGATATATCATTAGCGAAACAATGAAATTTGCAAGTAGAGAAAAATTTCGGGAATGGCTCTGTGAGCATTGCCTATCAAAGGATGGCATTTGGCTTTTGTTCGGTAAGGCAGGTGGACCCAAAACTATAAAAGTGGGGGAGGCCCTGGAAGAATTAGAGATAATCGCTACATCTTCTTGCCGTTTATCGCAGGCCAATACCACTTTGTAAATAAACTGCTAATTATAGACAACAATTCTTCATCGCTCATCTCATCAGGATGCTGTATTTGATGAATGATGGCAGAAAATATCCCATTAAAGTAAATATCCATGATAACACGATTATGGACAGAAGTACTTATAGGAATATTCAGTGACACCTGCAATCGTTGCTGTAATCTTCTTATAAATGCTGCTCGGTTGGAATCGCTGAGGAGAATGCCGAGACGATCCTTTGAGGCATAAAAATGCTCAAGAAATAGCTGAAAAAAATGATTATCTAAAACAGGAGACATCTGAACCTGAGGTAGTAGAACAGAAAGCATCCCGTCTATGAACTGATCTTCTGCGTACTCGATTAAATTAAAGACATCTTCAAAATATCGATAGAATGTAGTACGATTATAGCCTGCAAGATTTGTAATTTCTTTTATTGTGATTTTATATATGTTTTTTATTTCTGCAAGACGGAAAAAGGCTGTAATAAATGCCTCTTTCGTAGCATCTGTAATTTCAGGTTGTTTATTCATGAGTTCCTTTCTGTATCATGCGACACATGTTCATTATTGTTGCTTGATGATTTTTTATCATGCAACTATAATTGGATCATACAACACATGTCGCATAAAAACAAGGAAAGGTTGATGCTTTATGAAAAAAGATAAATTGTATCAGTGGTGTGATCAGATATGGCTGCATGTCTTATATGGAATAGGAATCGTTATGAGCTGCTTACTTGTTTCCAGATGGTCTGACATATCAATGCCATGTAAATTGATGTATATGCTTACAATTATGGTTCCATTACATGTATTCGAAGAAAATACTTTACCAGGTGGGTTTTTCTTTATGAACAATCTCGGACAGAAGTCAGATCGGCCAATGGTGTATCCACAGAATATGCTAACCAACATGATTACAAATCTTGGTGCAGAGATATTGTTTATTGTTGTACTTATATATGCAGACTATATTCCAAATACAGCTGTTGTTGTAGTGATATTATTTGGATATGCGGAATGTATTCATCATACGATGGATGGTATACGGATGTACAGAAGATATGCAGGTAAAGGGAAAAGAACAATTTATGGACCGGGAACAATCACATCATATGTAGGCTTGATACAGTTAAGTACATATGGACTGGTATGGCTCACAAAACAGAATATTGTAGTTAGTGAAGTGTTTGCAGGAATAGGGATTATCTTACTTGTGGTGGTAGGATTGATTTTGATTCCATTTATAATTTCAAAACGAGTACAAAGTAAACGTTTTGCATTTAGCAGTAACGGATATTTTGAAAAATATGAACCAATGCAAGGAGGAAAAAACAATGGATAATCAGGTGTTAGAGGCATTAAAGACAAGAAGAAGTGTAAGAAGGTACAGTGACAGAGTGGTAGAACAGGAAAAGCTTGATGCGATTATGGAAGCTGCAACATATGCACCTACAGGAATGGGACAGCAATCACCTGTTATTGTACTGGTAAAGACAAAAGAAGTTAGAGATAAGATATCGAAATTGAATGCGAAAGTAATGGGCAGGGACATAGATCCGTTTTATGGAGCGCCGGTAGTTGCTATTGTATTTGGAAATAAGGCATCTGTACCTACTTGGTTTGAGGATGCAAATCTCGTTGCCGGTAATTTGCTTAATGCAGCACATGCAGTTGGTGTAGATTCTTGTTATATCTACAGGGCTAAAGAAGTGTTTGAATCAGAAGAAGGACTAGCTCTTTTGAAAGAATGGGGGCTTGATGCAAACTATGTTGGAGTTGCGAATTGCATATTAGGATATGGTGAAAGTGAAAGACCTGTTGCAAAAGAGCGAAAAGCAAACTATGTAATTGAAGTATAAAACTACTATTGTATGTAGTGCATTAATGAACGATATTTATTTTAATACATTATTCCCACGACTTTTTTATTTCTGCGAAGCGATATACTCACGGGGCGAATATTTAAAATATTCCCGAAACGCCTTATAAAAATTGCTGCTATTGCTATAACCAAGCAATACTGAAATTTCCTCTATGGGCAAATTTGTCCCTTTTAACAGAATTACAGCACGTTCCATTCGCTGCTCCAAAAGGATTTCAGAAAATGACTTGCCCAACTCCCGGTGCAGAAGTGTGGATACATAGTTCGGATGATAGGAAAAATGTTTTGCAATATCCTTCAGCGTCACACTGTCAAAATGCTCACTCATGTACTGTACAATCTTTTCTGATAAACTTTCACTAGGGGAAGTTTGGTTTGCCTGGGTAAATTGCCGCGCAATCTGCAACAAAAAAGAAAGGGTGAGTGACTTTAAAACAGGCTGGGTATCTTCCTGCTTATTTGCGTACTCAATTACCATCATTTCAAGCAGTGTGCGGATATTGCAGTCATGTTCAATTTTAAAATGCATAAATTCATCGGAAAATTCATTTGTGGACGGGTCAAGCAGAAAATGAAACAGCCTGTTATTGGATGAGAGCATTGGCAAAAATGTTCTAAAAAAAGTTTCCCGTTGTATGAGTACGCCAATAATGGTTGTCTCTTTATCATCATGTACACAAAGTGCATGGCCTGCAAATGGCTGTCCTGCATAAAGTTCCCCCTCACGGATTGTAATACGGTTGTCATATTTAAAGCTAATAGAATCATATTCGCCCTCATAGGTGAAATTGAAATAAAAAAAGTCATGCCGGTGGAAAAGCTCCTGACGTCCGCCACTTTGATGGACACAGATCAGGATTTCTTCCTCCGGCGGTCCGGGCCAGCAAAACATTTTTTCAGACTGGCTTCCCACGGGGTAATCATGGTAGGTCCAATCTAAAGTTAAAAATTGTTCCCGAAGCCGGTCTATAGAAGCACACAATAATTCTTTTCCCACATCATTCCCTCCCCCTCGTATTTAAAGAACAATGCCAGTAATGGCGACGATTTTATTATACTAAATGATATTAGAAAACACCAGTGCTGTTGTTAAGTTTTAGCGCTGTTTTGTTCCGAAGTTTTCTTTATAATCGTAACATTAAAAGTTTAGGAGGCATTTTATGAAATCTCAAATTAAATATGGGGGAAACTCAGCCTTTTATCGGAAGCTGCTTTCGCTTGTTTTTCCAATTGCATTTCAGCAGTTTATGTTAGCGGCGGTCAGTGCGTCGGATGCATTGATGCTTGGCTTTGTTAATCAGGATTCTCTTTCGGCCGTCTCCCTGGCCGGTCAGATCACTTTTGTCTTTAACCTCTTTATGGGCGGCCTGACAATGGGGACAAGTATTCTGGCGGCACAGTATTACGGTAAGGGTGATGTGAAATCCATTGAAAAGATATTTGCCTATGTCACAAGGGTCTCATTTTTCATCTCCGCAGTATTTTTTCTGGCATCCTTTTTTGTTCCGGAACTGCTGATGCGTATTTTTACACAGGAGTCCCAGCTTATTGCGGGAGGTATTGTCTACCTCCGGATTGTGGCAGTATCCTATTTGTTTACCGGCATATCGCAGATTTATCTGTGCATATTGAAAAATACGGGATACGCAATGAAAAGTATGGCAATCGGGTCAACTGCCGTTGTGATCAATATTTTTCTGAATGCTGCGCTTATCTTCGGACTATTCTTTTTCCCCAGAATGGGAATCGCAGGTGCGGCGCTTGCCACATCCGTTTCAAAGCTGATTGAGATGGTATGGGCGTTCATCGAATCCCTGCGGGAAAAACATGCGCGGCTTCATATAAAATTTTGCTTTTCTGTTGATCAGCAGTTGGTAAAAGATTACTGGGGATACAGCCTGCCCATGCTGGGTGACTATCTTGTGTGGGGAGTGGGCTTTACAATGTATTCCGTTATCATGGGGCATTTGGGAAATGACGCGGTGGCGGCAAATTCGATTGCAAATATTGTGAAAAACCTGATTGTTAGCTTTTGTACAGGACTTGCAAATGGCGGCGGTATCATTGTGGGCAATGAACTTGGTATGGGAAATTTAAAACAGGCGAAAAAATATGGGGGGATTCTTTGGAAGATGGCAGTGATCAGTGGTGTTGTATCAGGACTGCTATTAGTCGCTCTTTCTCCGCTTATCATAAATGTGACAGCATTAAGTCCGCAGGCTACGGGATACTTGAAATGGATGCTGATACTTTGTGCCTGCTACATGATTGCCAAATCCATCAATATGATGACGATTGCCGGAGTATTTCCTGCCGGTGGCGATTCAAAATTCGGTTTGATCTGTGATACGTTAACCATGTGGGCGTTTGCGGTTCCAGCAGGCTTTCTAGCTGCTTTTTATTTCCATTTGCCGGTAGTTACTGTGTTCCTTATTATCAATCTGGATGAGGTGGTAAAAGTGCCGGCAGCGATTCTGCACTATAAAAAATATGGGTGGCTGAAAAATATTACACGAGAAAATGAGGCACAGCTAATAAAATTTGAGGATAATGAGGTGAAAGTAATATGACAGAACATGAAAAATTAGAAGCGGAGTTGGCGGTAACTGTACCATACTTCAGGAGGTATTCCATTTTGCATGGATCACCGGTAACTGCCATAGGTTTTCTACACAGGCTGGGATTGTCCGGAGATATATGATATAATTTACCCAATTAAAACAACAAGATAGAAAAGTACTCAGTCTGCAGAACTGTTCAATTAGAATTTGTGAGAGGATGTTTAAGTTGCCAAAATCATACATAGTTATTCAAATTATAGGCTTCATTGGAGCCATATTGTTCTTTGCATCGTTCCAGTGTCGAAACAATAAAACATTATTCCGATTTCAATTTCTATCTTACTTTTTATATACAATTCATTTACTTCTTTTAGGAGCTACTACTGGGGGAGTAAGTTATATTATAAACACCATTCGTTCATTTTGCTTAAGCAGCAGGTGGGACTTTGGCAGAAGCAAAAAAATGTGCATAATTCTCTGCTTTATGCAGGTTGCTGCCTTGATACTTACCTGGGTCGGATGGATTAGTATATTACCTGTTGCAGCAAATATAGCAGTTACCATAGGAGCATATACTTATAATGCGAGGACAATACGATTGGTGACTATGCTAATTAATTCACCACTTTGGATTATTTATAATATTATTGTTGGAACGTGGGCGGGAATAATTGATGAAGCGGTAAGCGAAATTTCCATTGGAATTTCTATTGTCAGGTATGGCTGGAAAAATCTCGGAAGTGAACAGGAATAACTTAGAAGTTATAGCGTCCACTTTATTGGAAAATATAAAATTAAAATCATTAAGGCTGATTAAATGGTTAACCATCTGCTTCTTTTTATACTGGAATGTATGCAGGAAAATGAAAAAAGAAAGGCGGTAATGAAATGAACTATACAAAATTAGGCAATTCAGATCTTAAAGTTTCCCGTATTTGCATGGGATGTATGGGATTCGGGGATGCAGGCAGGGGCCAGCACTCTTGGACGCTTAATGAGGAACACTCCAGAGCAGTCATACGAAGGGGGCTGGAGTTGGGGATAAATTTCTACGATACTGCCATTGCTTATCAGAGCGGAACCAGTGAGCAGTATGTGGGGAAAGCATTGAGAGATTATGTAAACAGGGATGAGGTGGTGATCGCGACCAAATTCCTTCCCCGGACAGAGGAAGAGATTGCAGTGGGCACTACAGGTCAGGAGTATATTGAGAAGATGCTTAACCAGAGCCTTAAAAATCTTGGAACAGATTATGTAGATCTTTATATTTATCATATGTGGGATTATCGGACACCCCTTTATGAGATCATGGACGGTCTGAACCGTGTAGTGCAGGCGGGAAAAGCACGTTACATCGGAATCTCTAACTGCTTTGCATGGCAGCTTGCAAAAGCCAATGCCTTGGCGGAAAAGGAAGGGTTTGCAAAATTTATTTCCGTACAGGGGCATTATAACCTGATCTTCCGGGAAGAGGAACGGGAGATGGTTCCGTATTGCCGGGAAGAAAATATTGCACTGACTCCTTACAGTGCACTGGCAGGCGGGAGGCTTTCCAAACATGCAGGAGAAACTTCCAAAAGGCTGGTACAGGATGATTATGCAAAGCTGAAATATGATGCATCAAAAGAACAGGACGAAATCATCATAAGCCGGGTGGCGGAACTGGCAAAGAAACGGGGCATTTCCATGACAGAGATATCACTGGCATGGCTTCTGACAAAAGTGACGTCACCGGTGGTAGGAGCGACCAAATTTCATCATATAGAAGGAGCGGCCGCTGCTGTGGATATAGAACTTACAGAGGAAGAGAGACGCTATCTGGAGGAAGCCTATGTGCCCCATAAACTAGTGGGAGTCATGGCACAGAACAGTGCCAGTATGCAGTAGAAACCGGTACGGTCTCTATTTTTATGACAGTAATTCTATTTTTCATTGTCAGTTGCCCGTGGAATATTTAGAATTATCAAATGGTGTGAAAATCCCGCAGATTGGTTTTGGGGTATATTATCGACCTTATGCTGCTGCACCAGCCAATGGGGGATAATACCAGTGCATGGAGAGGGCTTGAAAAACTTTATAAAGAGGGAAAAGCCAAGTTCATTTTAGGGGTGACGGCATAATCGTACTCATTATCCGTGCCAATTCTTCAGGAGTTTCTTTTCCACCATCATTTAGCCACCGAATAGTAACATTCCAAAAACCACCGGCTTGATAGACCAATTCGTATTTTGATTTATTTCTGTATGCAGAGTTAGAAAGAAACAAATCATTGAGGACCGGTAAATACTCATTAAATTTCAATAATGCCAACGGCAGGAGATTATGGCGGTTAAGCAGGAGAAAGAAATGCACATTTGATGCACATATGTCAAAATATGCTTTTGATAATGTATAAGCGGAGATGTGAGGTAATGCTTGTAATTTTTCTATATAAAGCTGACACAATCCTTGGAGTTTTAAAAACAGGACTTCTTCTTTTGTGTGAAAATTCCGATAAAATGTTTTTCTGTCCAGTCCCGCCCGTTCTGCTAATTCTTTTATGGAGATAGCATTGAAGTCTTTTTCATCCATCAAACTAAGTAGAGCTGACAAAATC
This sequence comes from Faecalicatena orotica, assembly GCF_003149245.1. Lineage (GTDB taxonomy): Bacteria > Bacillota > Clostridia > Lachnospirales > Lachnospiraceae > Faecalicatena_A > Faecalicatena_A orotica. Next base: position 276,715 of record NZ_QGDL01000008.1, read on the forward strand.
CATTGTTTGGATTGGAGAGAGAGTGGATTTTCCTTTTTCCTTTTCATAAACGCCTCCTGCCACATTTTTGTGCATCTGTGGAACTTGTTTTAGCATCATTGACTACAGATTAATTATAATATAAAATCAAAAGTGCCACAAGTGGGACATTTATCAATTAGGAGGTTTCTGTGATGGACTATTACAAAAATGATTGTTTTTGGGTAAAAGCTCAATCATTTTTGCCGGAAGATAATAGGCTAACAATAGACACTATGCCTAATGAATACTTTTTGCCGGTATCCGAAGATTTAGAAATACATATTGATCATTACAAGCCTGCATCTCCCAGCGGGAAAGTTATATTATTTCATGGAGTTGGTGGGAATGGTCGTTTACTCTCATTTATTGCAGTACCATTGATGAAAAATGGATTTGAAGTTATTTGTCCAGATATGCCGCTATATGGTTGCACTCACTTTTCAAGACCAGTTACTTATGAAACATGGATATCATGTGGTTCTAGCCTGGTAAAGCACTTTCAAGAAGAAAACCCTTTACCAACTTTTTTATTTGGACTAAGTGCAGGTGGCATGCTGGCTTATCAGGTTGCGAACGAAAGCAGTCAAATAGCTGGGCTTATTGTTACTTGCATACTTGATCAAAGAAACAAAGCTGTTTTGAAAAGTTCAGCTAGAAATCCTTTTTTGGGTATGATCGCACGACCTATTATTTCTATGTTAAGCGCATTTGATGGTAACATGAAAGTTCCTATGAAGTGGGTAGGCAATATGAAAGCTATTGCTAATGATAAAAGGTTGGTTAAGCTTTTAATACGAGACAAAAAATCATCTGGTGCGTTGGTTCCGATTAAGTTTCTTTATTCGATGCTTAACCCCAAAATAAAAATTGAGCCGCAACATTTCAATAATTGTCCTGTACTTTTAGTACACCCAGGTGAGGATCGTTGGACAAATATAAGATTAAGCAAAACATTTTATGACCGTTTAGCCTGTGAAAAAGAGACTGTGATATTGGAGGGTGCAGGCCATTTTCCTATTGAAGGGTTAGGATTAAAACAAATGGAGATTGCTTGTGTTGAGTTTATTAAACAACAACTTGTATCATTATGACATAGAACAGTTTACTAGCTTTTGATGTGGGATATAGCCACTTTGATAAGTATATATTGTTACCTTCACTTCTGGACATCTCCCTGTCGGAAACGGACGGGCTCTAACTGCTCCAGTTCATGCAGCCAATGAGGAATATGCCGATCAAGTTGCTAAAGATATACTTTGCGTTCAAAGTGTATCTCAAAGAGAAAATTATATACAAATTTTCGTAAATGAAATCATTCATCTCTCATTTGACCAATAATTAGTATCATAGTGTTATGGTTCTTTAAAAAACCGCGATGCTGGAAAATGACAGATTGATATGTTAGTATAGAATCATAATAAAGAAGACAGGGAGGTATTTTCATGGGTATGAGAATAAATGCATAGCAAGGGCTATTGCATACGATGACAAAAGTATCACTTACAATCGTGAAATAGTAGCTCTTGTTAATCTGAAATGATAAAACAGGAAGAGCAGTGTCAAAGTCATGATAACGGGGTGATAAAATGAAGAGAATGTTTTTAGTCTCTATGTTTCAAAATGTTTCAGATATTTTGGAAACAGTTGGACTGGATTTGAAAAATAAGACTGTAACTTATATACCTACGGCAAGCAGGGCAGAAAAATTGGGCTTTTTCGTCAGAATAGGTAAATGGAGGTTAAAGAGACTAGGCTTGAGTGTTGATGAGCTGGAAATTTCCACAGCCCCTTATGAAGTGATTGTCAGCAAACTGGAGAAGAATGATTACATATATGTCACGGGTGGCAATACTTTTTTCCTTCTACAGGAATTAAGGAGAACGGGGGCGGATAAAATTTTAGCACAGGAAATAGAGAAAGGAAAGTTCTATATAGGGGAATCAGCAGGCGCTATTGTTGTGGCTCCTGATATAGGATATTCTGCAAAAATGGATCGTATAGAAAAAGCTCCTGGTTTAAAAAGTTACGAGGGGTTAAATCTGATCGATTTTTATGTAGTCCCTCATTATAAGAACTGGGAAATGGGAAAGGCGGCAGAGGATTTTATCAACACATATTCTGACAGCTTAGAATTGAAAAGTATCTGTGATAACCAGGCAATACTTATAGAAAACAGTAAAGTTCAGATATTAGGTAAACCGTCCAAGAAATAAAGCAGGAGTAAGGAACTGTTATTTATTAGTCTGCCCAATACACAAAAGACTTCGGGATGTTGATTCTGAAGTCTTTTGTTATTTCAGTACGTATAAAGGTCTGTTAGTAATAGGTTTTATCATGGCTTCAACAATGGCAAATCATCATTTTACTGCCTATAGGCCAAAAGAACGAAACAGTGTAAACATATTCCTGCTGAAAAGGGGAGGAAATGATGATAACATGTCTCTATGTAACCTATCCGAGTGGTGCACAAAAAGAGAGGAAATGCTCTTCCTAATAAGATATAATGATACCATTATAATGAAAGGGGCAGAAGCGTGGAGTGGAGTGAGAGATTACAGACGATTATTGATTATGTAGAAGATCACCTGCAGCGGAAACAGGAACCGCTTAATCAGCAGGAAGTTTCTGAACTTGCAGGGTGTTCCTTTGATTTTTTCCAAAAGGTATTTTCCTACATGAATTGTATCAGCTTTTCGTTTAGTTGGAAAGAGTATTCGGTGCGCCAATGGAGAACAGTCTTCAAAAATACCAGAATTTTGGAGTGAATGTCAAAAGGCCGGTACTTTCTCCCAGTTGATTTCGACAGACACAGGAAAGCTGAAGGGGGTATTTGGCCTGTACCGCTATGGGGAAATCAGTTCAAAGGATATTGAGTATTCTATTATGGTGGCGGCGAACGGAAGGTTGCCTGAAGGATGCAGTGAAGTCAGAATCCACATGGGCAGTATTTGACTGTCGGGGAGCAGTGCCGCCAGCCATTCAGGAGTCTCATGGATGATTTGGCATAAATATTTATAACACTGACCCAAAAGATTTTAGAAAATTTGAATATCTCGTTGCGGTTCCAAGCAATAGTGATATTTTTGATGGTCTTTCAGAATACACTGTGCCGGCCAGAACCTGGGCAGTGTTCCCATGTACGCAGGAAACCATAGGAAAAACGGAGGTCCAGGCCATCATAAAATGGCTTCCAAAATCTAAATACAGACCGTTAAATAAAGGGTATATTACCGGCAGGATGAAATCTGGGGCACCGGATATAGAATGTTATGGAAAAGACGGGCAGGTTGAAGTATGGATCGCAGTCAAATAAAAGTAGGGAGGAACTGATTACTATGGATAAAGGGCGAGCACTACCAGAAGTGCCGTAATAGTGCTTTTCTGTTTATGGTCTGCCCATTGTTTGTGTCATATCGTTCAAGAAATGTTTGTATGGGGATGATAAGATGATATTTATAGCAGGAGTAGGAAAGAAATGTTTTAGATGATGTTTTTTACCACGACAAAGGGCTGTCAAGCGGTAGCCCTTCTTGCATACTGGAAGATAGAAGTTGGGCTTCTATGTTTATGGGAAAAGCAAAGATGTTATACTCTGTACTTGACGATTAGATTGAGTAAATAAAATCTGCTTATATATTGCGTTATCCAGATTCCTTTAGCAGTGAGGTCAGATTTATGAATGTTTGTAAAAGAATGACAATGAGTTTGGAATACGGTGGAGAAAATGAGAAGTTTTTTTTGTACAGACAGGTGTGGGTGCTTTGACACCATTACTTGACGCTAATGGGAAACCAGTAATAACCAGGAGCTGGAATTAAATCTGAATTTGTAAAGGAGATTTTATGAGAATAACTTCATTAGTTGAAAATACGACTAAGTCAGAACTTAAAACAAAACACGGACTTTCCTTATATATTGAAACAAAATCACATAAAATTTTATTTGATTTAGGTTCAGATAGCACATTATTTGAAAATGCTATGAAAAGAAATATAGATATTTCAAAAGTTGATACTGTTATTATTTCTCATGGGCATTTTGACCACGGAGGAGCATTGCAAAAGTTTTTAGATATTAATTCTGTGGCAAATATCTATGTGCAAAAGGAAGCCTTTGAACCACATTACAGTAAAACCTTATTTCTTAAAATACCAGTTGGAATTGATAGTAAGCTTAAATCTAATAGGCAAATCAAACTATTAAATGGTAATTATAAAATTGATGAAGAATTATCGTTGTTTACAGTAAGTAAAACAAATAAATTTTATTCCCCTGCCAATAATGCTCTTTATGATAAAAAGGGCAAAGATACCTTTGTACACGAACAAAACTTGATTATTTCAGAAAACAAAGTAGTAGTTATTATGGGGTGTGGGCATGCTGGTGTTGTAAATATCATGGAAGAAGCAAAGAAGTATCAACCACATTTTTGTATTGGTGGTTTTCATTTGTTCAACCCACTTACAAAGAAAACAGTATCAAAAGAATTGTTAAACAGTATTGCTATGGAATTACAAAGGTATAAAGATATTGAATTTTATACTTGTCATTGCACTGGTGAAAAGGCATATCATTATCTATCTCAACAAATGGATAATATGAATTATATGTCTTGCGGTAATGTTATCGAAATCTAAGTATATATTTACTTGGATATTATAATGTGGCGCTGCCACAGGATGCTGCCAGTTGGAATGATTGACTGTCTGATTATACATGGAGGGGTAAAATGGAACAATTTGATGCGCTGATCAAAAAGGACGGTTCAGGCAGGCTGACTATCGTTGAAATCCCATTCAATGCAAAAGAGGTATTTCATAAACCCAAGGGAACCGTTTATGTAAGCGGTACAATCAATGGCATCGAATACCGAAGTAAATTGCTTTCCCGCGGCAATGGAAAATTTGTTATGGTTTTAGATAAAGCGATGCAAAAGTCTATAGGGTTTCACGGGCAGGAAATGACTGCGAATATCACGATGTCCTCCGAAGATTTGGAGTCCGTTGCAGGGAAGTCTGATAAGATTACCGATGTAAAGTGCGGTCTGGATGCATTCACCGCCATAAAGACACGGCAAAGCATACGAAAATTCACGGCCAAACCAGTCAGCCAGGATATGGTATCCGCCATTCTTTATGCGGGTATGTGCGCTCCTACGGCAAAAGATAAGCGCCCATACCATTTTATTGTGATAAGAGACAGATGTGTGCTATCCATATTGGCCCGGTACAATTCAAATGCGGCTATGCTGGAGCACTCCGCAGGTGCAATTACAGTTTGCGGCGATAAAAACAGGGAGGGGATCAAAGAGTTCCTGTATGCAGATTGTGCCGCCGCTGCACAAAACATACTGCTCTGTATTCACGGCTTAGGTCTTGGAGGCGTTTGGTGTGGGGTTGTGCCCAATTCTGATTGGCGAAAGCTGCTCATTGAACAATTAGCACTTCCCAATAAGCTGGAACCCATTTCCGTGATTGCATTTGGCTGGCCGGACGAAGAAAAGGAATTGTGTCCCCGATGGGAAACGGCAAAGGTTCATTATGATAAGTGGTAGCACGTTAATGGAGATTGACTATAAATGCGGAATGTATCTTATAAATATATCTGCGCATTGTTGGTAAAAGACAACGAGCGCTTTTGGCTAATAAGGCGTATCGAATTTGAGAGGGTAAGCGAATGGAGCATTTGATGATTACATCCCCCTGTTTTGAACACGGGGGGATGATTCCAATAGAGTATACCGGGTATGGAGCGGATAGCTCTCCCGAATTGGTGTTGACTGGGTTAAGCAAAGATGCTGTATCTATCGCAATCATTATGAATGATATGGACCATCCAATATCAGCCTATAATCATTGGGTCATTTGGAATATTCCCGCCACATCTGTAATCCCAGGGAATATCCCACATGGGGAGCATGTGAATTCTTTAGGTAGTGCTGTGCAAGGACTTGGCTATGGTAAGCACAGATATCGAGGGCCAAAGCCGCCATTTCGGTGGTCGCATATTTATCACTTCAATGTGTTTGTGGTGGATTGTTTTCTGGATTTGCCTAGTACCTCCAAGAAAAAGGATTTAACGGAAGCTATGCAAGGACATATTTTGCAGCAAGCTGTTTTATCAGGGCATTATAGATGAAGTACGTCTTGTTGGATGAAGGTATTGGGTGAACGAATCATTGCTCAGGAGGAAAAAGAAATCAGGGAACTGGAAGATTTTGTACGGCGGGCAAACCAGGCAAGCAGAACCAATCATGCGATCAAACGCATGGGACAGGAACGGGCGTGCGTCTGGAGAAAAAACGGAGCAGACAGCACAGCCGTGAACGGGTTTATAAGCGTGTTAAAATGGATATCCACCCTACAAAGATCTGGCTTGCAAAACGGTGTGGGAAAATCCACACTGCTCAAGCTGATCATGGGTATTCTTACCCCTGATGCGGGGGAAGTCCGGTTTCATCCGAAAACGGATGTGACTTATTATGTCCGGGAACTGGAACAACTTGATCTGCAAAAAACTGTTTTTGAGAATGTACAGACAGAAGGATATACCGTTAAGGAGCTGCGGTCTGTTTTAAGCAATTTTCTTTTTTATGAAGATGATATTAATAAAAAGTGGAGGTTCTGTCTCCCGGTGAAAAAGCCCGCATTGCATTATGCAGGATTTTGTTGCAAAAGGCAAACCTTCTGCTTCTTGACGAGCCCACAAATCACGAGGAGGACTATTAAAATGTCGGATTCAAAGAAATTATATCCCAGAACAGGGGATAAACAGACGATTTACTTAAAAAATGCAATTACTGACCCGAGCATTCAGGTAGGTGATTATACAATGTACAATGATTTTGTCAATGACCCAACAGATTTTGAGAAAAATAACGTTCTGTATCATTATCCAATAAACCATGACCGTTTGATGATTGGCAGATTCTGCTCGATCGGATGCGGGGCAAAATTTCTCTTTAACAGTGCCAACCTGGGAACCATTGCCCTGCTGACAGAATTAAAGTGGTGGGACTGGCCGGAGGAAAGAATTGCAAAGAATATAAAAGCAATTCAAAACGGCCGTTTGGATCAATTGAAATAAAGTTTGTACGGGATTGCCGGTGTTGATCTTGATTTACCCGGCAGTCCCGAAAGGCAGAAGATGGATCTGCAGGCTGTGGATTCCCGTTATTGATCGGGAAATGATATCTGCTCTATGATAAGATTTACATTTTCTTCAATAGGCTTTGTTCCGTCAATTCTTATGATAGGGCAATTTAAGCATTGCACCCATTCCTCAACGGTAGTCTCAGCTCTGGACTTGACAAAATCAAAAAAGTGTTCCTCCTGCTCATATAAATCTCCGCCTGATAACATTCTTTTGCCGAATTTCTGAAAGGAACGGTTTTTAACTCGCTGTATCCGAATTTCTTTTGGAACATCAATCAACACAGCATACTGAAAAAAGGAATAAACAGCTTTACCGTAATCTCCTTTCACAGAAGCAAAAACAAAATTTTTATGTGCATTGACCTCATTGGAAAGGAGCTTTTCAACTTCCTCACGAGTATGGGAAAGGGCATAGATATAATCAGGGGCTGTCTTTGGAAAATATAGATCTTCATTATCTATGAAATAGAAATGTAATTTCTCAGCAAGGGCTTTTCCTAATGTACTTTTTCCGGTACCATTTAAGCCGCATATAATAATTCCTGTTCCCATAATTTTCTCCATTCACTTCTTATTTTCCAATGCCTTTACAGTATTGTCCTGCTAAATCTCTGCGGGAACCGTATCCGGATTTTAACGGATGGCGCTGCATTTTTTTATGTGTAATGTCAATTCTCTTCCCAATTAATCCAATTTTCATACCGGCCAACTATGCTGATGCTAAGTACGCTGGGAAATTGCCGATTTTGGGGGGAACCCATTCATTTTCAGTTCATCAATCCGAACATATTGCTCATGTGGCCAGACAATATTTTCATTGACCGTTTTAGGGATGTAAATACTGCAGTATGTAGTAAAATGATTAGCCATTTTTGAAAACAAAATATTTTCGTCTAACTCTAATATATTTATCAGGTGTTTTAGCATATTAAAAGGTAGAACACGTTCGTTAGCCAAATATCTTCTCACAGCACGCCGGCTACAATTGAGATTTTTTGCAATTTCCGCAAGATGTATATTAGTTTAATGTAATTATACATTTAAATTTAATATATATGTGTGGTTTTATCTTAGCAAAAACTTTCGGCGTTTTTTATCAATTAACAATATCGGCATAATCGCTGCTAACTGCAAAACATAGACAACAAGTGTTTTTGCGTTTGGAGAATTGTTCAGGGAAGTGAGTGTATACATTCCACCTAAAACGGTGTTCCCCTAAGCATGGATTAAGATTGTTACCCAAATGCACTTTGTCAGCCGATAGGCAGCCGCAAGGGTCATTCCCAAAGTAATGCAATATAGGGTACTCGCCAACCGATTTCCTCTAAGCCACCACCCCAAATCATCATAGGTATAAAGAGGATAAACAAATACCACGGATTGCCCAAATAGTTTTCCTGTACGATACAAGCGGTAAACTGAATTGCCGCAAATAGCAGCAAAAAGACAATGCTTCTTCGCATATTGGATGTGTGAAAAACCTGCTTGCAAAACGCTTTTAGTTTAATGCCTGTTTGCTTTCTTCGCACAATAAAGGCGGCATAAGCGGGAGCCATGCCCGCCCCAAAGCCAATTACTATAAAATAGAGAAAAAGAGTAATGTTTTCACTTAATAGATTGAAACGATACAACGCAATTAGCAAAAATTCTGTTCCCCATGCGATTGCAAAGGTATAAAACAAATAACGCCACATCATACTCAATTCTTCTTTTGAGATAAATTTTCTTTGACTCATAATAGTAAGCTCTCCTTTGCCACTATATTTCCATGCGGTTTACTTTGTGGGAGACATTAAGGGTGAGCAGAATACCTCCAGTCAGAGCCGCTGCTGCGAGGAATAAAACTGGTAGAAACTGCTCATTGATTGCCGCTACAGGATTTATCAAAAGCATACTTAGTATAACAGCGGAAATAATGGTTACAGAATTTGACTTTTTGATAAAGCCGATGCTGATCGCGCATAACGCTATACCGTCCGCAAGGCACACCAATACCAAAGCGTTCCTAAACGCTAACATAAAATCGCCCAGTGCCAAGGTATCATTTACCATTTGGAGAACTGAATCTGTCCCGATAAAAATTAGAAAGCCACCATATTCAGTTAAGAACATTGTGGTGCTGATGAAAAGCAAAATTACCGCCGCTTTTGCCCATACAACAGATTTGCGATTTATGGGATAGCTGAATAAGAGGATTGCACCCACGCCACAGTATTCTTTTGTCAAATAGCGATAACCCATAGCAGAAGCCAATATCGAAAAAGACATTAAAGCAATCGCATTACAGATTGCCGCGATTCCTTGATAGGTGGAGAATAGGATAGCTGCATTTTTGTCTCCTGAATCCAAATGGGGCACCCATGCAAGTATGTATGTCAGCCCCATAATGCACACGAATATGGCAATAGCAGAAAGAAAATAAGGCTTTATGTTTGTTTTTTTTAGCTCTAATTTTAACATGTTCATGCTCCTGCACCTCCGCTCATAATCTGAAAGAAATATTCCTCCAAGCCGTTCGGGTATTGTTTCTTGATTTCGGATAAAGCCACCTCTTGCACAACGTTTCCGTTTGTAAGAACGCCAACCACATCCGCGATATGCTCAATCTCGCTCAGAATATGGCTTGAAATAAGGAGTGTCATGCCGTCTTTTGCCAGAGATAAGAACAAATTTCGTATTTGCCGGATTCCCATAGGGTCAAGCCCGTTGATTGGCTCGTCTAAAATCAAAATCTGCGGAGAGTGGCTGATTGCCCGTCCGATAGCAAGCCGTTGTTTCATTCCAAGAGAAAATTTAGAAACAGGCTGCTTTCCTGTATCGCCAAGCCCCACCATTTCTAATACTTGCTCGATTTTCCCAAAGCTGTGTTCCATGTAACTTAAATGAATTTCCAAGTTCTCTCTTGCGGATAAATGGTCATAAAAGACGGGCGTTTCAATCAAAATCCCCATTTTTCTCAGGAAGTCTTTTTTGTCAATGGACAATGTTTTCCCCTGCACTTTTATGTTTCCGGCAGTCGGGGATAGCAAGCCTGTGATTAACTTAAACATGGTGGTCTTGCCTGCGCCGTTTGCACCAAGAAGTCCGTAAATCGTACCGCTTTGCACGGTTAGATTACACCCCCGCAAAACCTCCTTGCCGTCAAATACCTTTGTCAAATTACAAATTTCTACTGCTGTATTCGTCATAATGATTGTTTCCTCCCTTTACCAATAAGCTTAAGGGTGGTGGTAACCCCCAAGTCAATAGGGGATTTTTCTTTATTCCAAAGGAATAAACACCTCGTAAAAATTGCGCTCTGTATGCCCTGAAAGCTCAACAAAACGAATGAAAATATAGACAACACCTTTGAAGGTTTCTTTATGTTCTTCTGCCCAGCCATAGGCGGCAAAAAACATTTTTTCCATAATGGAATCGTCGTGACTGTCTGCTTCCAATACAGTATGCAGACATTTACCGCTTTCAAGATATGTTTTTTCTCCAGCTTGCACTTCTTTTACAGCACGCCTTACAAGGCACATCTTTGTCCCTTTATACCCGGTTTGGTCAAAGGTAACTGCACGAACAAGACTTGATAAAATATCGTCCTCTGGCAAATCCATGAATGCAAGCACTCTATCCTTGTAATCATTAAGGGAAGATACTGCATCAAAAGTTTCAAGCACCAAATATAGTGGCAGCTCTTTCACCGTGAATAACTTAGACGAAAGGGCAGCATACTCACAAAAAAACTTTGTTTCGGCAAGACGTTTTAGAATACGCTGTTGTATGCGGATATTATTTTCTACCTCACTTATTTTTCTACTTAACGAGGTGATACCGTTACGCTCCCCGGATTCCATAAGTTCTTTTATTTCAAGCGGCGTAAAACCGCGCTTCTTGTAAAAATCAATGGACATTAAGCGGGAAGCGTCCTCAAAGGTAAATTCACGGTATTGGCTGTTTTTGTTTCTTTGTGGCTCTATCAGCCCGATTTCCTCGTAATAGCGCAGTGTTTCCCTCGTAAGTCCGAGGTTTTTATAAATATCATTGGCACGATAAACAGCATTGTTCTCTGAATCCATGCGGTTAATTTTATGTAGTTCTCCCTGCAATTCGGGATTATCATCAACTATAACTTTGTTTGTAGAAAACCGATTGTCCACAGGTTTTTCAGCGTATGCGGGTATTAGCCATGTTTTGCCCTTTTTCATTGCCCCTGCAATTTTTCCTGCCTTGCAGTAGTAAGCCACCATGCGGCTTGAAACATTCCATATTTGTGCCATTTCACTGGCTGTTAAATAATCCATTTTGTTTCCCTCCTACAGCCATGATACTTCGTATATCTGAAATTTACAAGACTGCTACAGATCACATCAAAAAAATGAGAACAATTATAAAAAACACAAAATAAAAATAGAAAATACACATATTAATGCAAAACTGAAATATGATGAATCTCATCATATAGAAGGAGCGGTCGCTGCTGTGGATATAGAACTTACAGAGGAAGAGAGACGTATCTTGTCGGACAATCGTATTTAAACCCGCTTATGGAGTTTGGCGCATCCTCTGTTTTCCTTGCAAATGTTACATTTGAGCCTGGCTGCAGTAAACTGGGGTAACAGTTTTGGCTGTGTATTAAGTGTATAGAGTTAAAAAGAATGAAATATAGGTACTGTATACACAGTTGATATGAAAATATGTGTATGTAGTAAGAGGGAAATTTGGATATCTGGTATGGGGGAATAGAGTCTCATGACCAGTTTTTTTATTGTCAAATATGCATAGATAACGATGTTGCTATTTGAGGAAGAGTAGGAATTGAAAAAGCGGAAACTAATTATTATTGTCATACAAATAATTATTTGTTATATAGAATATATATCAAAGACAATGACTTCATCGCAGGATTATGTTAAAATTTGATTAGATTAATAGGGACATTTTGTCTAATGAAGGGTGGAAGAATTGTATTGGTAGAAACGTTTGCTGAAAAGATAGCTTCTCACTTAGCTGAAAAAGTTAGGAATATATTAATTTCAAGAGGTAAGAGCAAGGCAATAAGTGTTTATAATCAGAAAACAGAAGAATATCTTTTGAAGCAATATATCGAGAATTTGGATGAACAATTATTAGCTAGGTATGGTAATGAGTTATTGTATGATGATTTGTGCAGGGTTTTGCTAGAAAAAAATAATCTTGAATATATAATAGACCGATGCAGAAACAGAAATATATTAGATTTAGAAACAGAGCAGGAATTTCTGGATACTGTTATGAATGAGTTAAAAGTTAAGATTTATAACCAAAAGACGATTAAAGAAATTTTAAAACATCTTTTAAACGTGACATTTAAATGCTTTAATAATTTAGCTGATCCAGAAAATATTATGTTGAAAAATATAGTTCAGTATGACGGAGACAGAACTAGAGATTACATATCAGGTGTGAGGCAAACTACAGATAAGATATTAAAAAATATGGATCAGCTTTCAGAAGAGTTCTATGCATTAAAAGAAGAGGTTAGCAGCCATTTTAACCAGCGGGGATCTGGAGAACATTGGAATGAGCTGGGGAGATTATCATCTGAAGATATAGAACTGATTAGTTCAGGCGAATATAATGTAAAGATTGAGGCGCAATATTCAGAAAATTATTTTACTGTATTCTCAGAAATTAAGATTTCTCCAAAAACATTCCAGTTTGAAAATATTGAAGATTATATCTCGTATTTACGGTTCACTGGTAAAATAGGGGAATTTGAAATTTGCCGTTTTGAAATTACAGATTATAAAGGCATATCCAGACAGAAATATGAAGACAAATCATATAAGGGGTTACGGATAGCACTTCCAGAATTGTATGTCAAAGAAATTGAGCTTGCTAAGATGGAATTTGCAGAAATGAAGGTTAAGGTACGTCCAAATTTTGACTATTTGTGTTTTCAACTAGAAAATGATGAAGGTGATATTATTATACCTGAAAAGAAATATAAAATTGAACGGGAACGAAGGGATAATAATGTAGTTGCACATATGTTGGATACTAGCTCCAGAGGACAGCTTATTGTTAATTTCCATGTTGAAATACAGAATGACCCGTTAAAAACAATAACCACAGTTCAAGTCCTGCAACGGGATTCAAAGAAAGTTTCGAGCAATATTGAATTTTGTAATGTAATGGAAAAAATAGCAAATGCAGATGGAATTGTGGCCAGAGATATAAGTGATGACCGAATCATCATGAAAGCTAGTGGCACGTTTCCGTTAGAACAAGAATTTGTTGATACATTGCAGCAAAGGCGAGATTTTTATAAAAAACTAAAAAAGCTTGAAAATAGGTTTAACCTGCAGTTCCAAGTACCGCATAAGGTTGAACAGAAGGAAATAATGAATGTAGATCAGATTATTGAATTACTTGATAAGGGAGTTGTAAAAACAGATAATGCTGAAATAACAATGCATCAATCAGAAATTCAAATAAATAGTGGCACAATAAATGATCTTATTGGAACGAAAGGATATGTTTTTATATGGCATTATCAAAAGATAACAATCTGGGATGTCGAGATTCCAGTATCTGAATATTTTAAAGTGGTGAACTTTACAGACAAAATTACATTAGATGAACATAATGATATTAAAATGTTTTCTAGAAGTAGTTATATATATAATGAGAAATTGGCAGAGCTTCCTCAGAATCAAATTATAGATAATCTGGCAAAAGGGAAGATGACGATAATGAAATAAATTCTGAACAGGGTAATTCGTAAAGGGGATACGCTGGTCTTGGCTGCAGTTCTCTTAGGGATCCCCCGAAAACAGCCAGTTTTTTCAGATATGTAGTAAAAACATAATCGAAAGAACTGGCTGTTCAGTGATTCTGTTTATGGAGCCAATGCAAGTTCAGTGGTCTACACAATGGTTTGGATGGCAAGGCAGACGAACTAAATAGTTGTTTTGCAAACAGCAGGTTTGAACAGAACTTCATACCTACTTTTTTAGTGTAAAAGTGAGAGGGACATTTCCGTATTTAATTAGGCAGATACTTCTCGTTGTAACACCGGCATAGTGGCATGGAGATATGACAGAGCAAACTCTTCAGACATAATCCAATCTTCAGCAATTTCTTTTTTCAAAATGACAGGCATACGGTTATGGACATCCGCAATCGAATTGTTGGCATTTGTTGTCAGAATGACAAACTTATTTTCACCATTAAACTCATTAAATATGCCTGCCATATAGAGTGTATGATCATTGGGAAGGTTAAAACGGTACTTGGTTTTTGTACCAGTCTGCGACCATTCATAAAAGCCTGTGCTGGGAACCACACATCTGCGTGTATGCAGACTCTTTTTAAACATGGGACGGCTGTCTGCAGTTTCAGAGCGGGCATTAATGATGACACCTTTTGCCCCAAACCGTGGGAATCCCCATGTGCTGAGTTCCGGTTTTATACCGTTTTCTTCCAGACATAGGATTGGTGCTGTGTTTGTAGGAAAAATCTCACCATGTTTCATAGTGTTTTCAGGATATCGGTTGTTAAGTGATTTGACAATATGCATAATTTCCTGATTTTCTTCTTCTGTAAATAAACTATATCTTCCGCACATCGTTATGTCCTCCTGAGATTTATTATTGGGATTGTCCTTTTAAAAATGCTTCTGGATATATTGTATGCTCTGCAATGGGATCAAGGCGGGAAAGTTTATCATCCATGAGCATAATTCCACGTTGTATGGAGTAGTGACCATAGCGCTGCCGTATCTTATCAATGCTCCGCTCTAAATCCTCCTGTCTCTGATCTTTAGATGTCTCTTCTAAAAAGGAAAGTTGGCGATACTCCATATACGAAAGTTTGCAGGCACGAACACCTAAGCTGCGTACCGGATTTGCTGGACGGTTATCCTGATACAATGCAAAGGCTTTTTCAAAAATCGCCTGTGAGGTACAAGTGGGAATAGGAAGCCTTCCCTGCCGTTCATAGGAAGTGAGCGTATTGTCCCGAATGCTGATCTGGACGCTGTGGCAATAAAAATTCTCTTTACGCATTCGCTCCGCCACGCTCTCGGACAGTATATATAAAATAATTTTTATGTCTGTATCAGTAACCAGATCACGGGGTGTTGTGGTACTGTTGCCTATGGTTTTAATGATCCGGTGGGAATAGGTATGTGAGACAGGAGAACGGTCAAGGCCGTTGGAAAATGCCCAGAGCATCAGTCCGTTTTTCCCAAGTAGCCTCTCTAAAAACAGAGGGTCTGTACGTGCTAAATCACCAATGGAACGGATGCCATGTTTTAATAATTTCGCATAGGTTGCTTTCCCGACATAAAGCAGCATATCGGCCGGAAGCCCCCAGATTTTTTCTTTAAAGTCCTGCCCGATTATGGTGGTGGCATCTGGTTTTCTCATGTCACTGCCTAATTTTGCGAAAATCTTATTATAGGAGACTCCAATACTTGCAGTAATCCCCAGTTCTTGTTTGATCCGGGTACGGATTTCGTCAGCGATAACCTTTCCATTTCCGAAGAGGCTGGTGGATTCACTTACATCCAGCCAGCATTCGTCTAGTCCAAATGATTCTACCCTGTCTGTGTATTCTGCATAGATTTGGCTGGCAGCCTGGGAAAATTCAATATACCGGTCATATCTTGGCGGCGTAAATATAATATCAGGACATTTCTGTCTGGCCATCCATAGGGGTTCACCTGTTGTAATCCCATATCTTTTTGCTTCATAATTCTTTGCCAGGACAATCCCGTGACGTGCATCTGGATCACCGATCACTGCCATAGGTTTTCCACGCAGGCTGGGATTGTCCAAAGATTCGACAGAGGCATAGAAATTATTCATATCGGAATGAAGGATTACTGACTGCTGCATATTAATCTGTCGCTCCCCACGTTTTTATAAGAGTATTATTTGATATATACCGAATTTTTATGTGGCAGAATGCAAAGGAAGCGGGCACTATGACAATTAAATCTGTGTTTGAAGTTTTAGTAAAAGCATTTTTAGAACACAGTATTACAGCATCTTCATAAATATTCAATACAGTTCTTTCATTAAATATGATATAATTTACCCAATTAAAACAGAAAAGTGCCCAGTATGAGTGGTGGAGGAGGAGAAATATCTATAAAAAGTTTATAGATAATAATGGAAGATATCTTCTGTGTAGAATTCATAAAGGTGGCTCGATTGTAATGTATAGACATTTTAAGAAGTATCACCATAATGTAAATCCCAGTCTGCAGAACCGTTAAAATTAGAAGTCGTGGAGGTGAAAAATGGAATTTCAAAAAGATGACTTGGTAGAAGCTAAAAGACAGATTGATTCAACGTTACACAAGTTAAGAGAAACAATAAAAACTTTTGAATCAAAAGAGAATGTAGAGAGATACAAGTCACAAATCACATTAGCAAAAAGACGGATAAAGGCATTTGAAATTGCGAACTGCCTTATAGAAAATGAAATTGCAAGCAAGATATAGGTGATTCGAAAGTTATGGAGGTGAGTAAATGTATTTATCTGAATATTGCGATGTAAATTATGAAGAGACTTATAATGTAGTATTTGTGAAGTGGAAAAAGTTTTGTTGTAAAGGTAATTATAGAAAACCTTTAGAGCATGCATTAGAGGTTATAAAGCAATACAAATGTAATTATGTTGCGGATACCAGAACTGGTTTTGAAAACATACCAGAAGATACTAAATGGGTTGCTGACTATTTTATGCCTAAGGCAGTTGAATATGGGTGTCAATGTATCTATTTTATTATTGATGAAAAAAATTCATTG
>NZ_QGDL01000009.1 GCF_003149245.1 Faecalicatena orotica
TTAAAGTTTCTAGGCGTGCTTCTTCTTCTGCCCACGCCATAACACCGTCCCTGTCGGTACCGAGACGTTTTGACAGTTCCGCCAGGGTGCCTAATTTCCGGATGGTCTTCGAAGTGCTTTTGCCCTGGGCGTTGGTATAGGATTTGGTAATATAAAAGGATTCAGAATTCTTTGATTTTGATGTAGTCACGCGCATAGTAATCACCTCAATATAAGTATACCACATATCACTAAATATTACTATATATTAAATTAAAATAGTTGACAAAAAAAGCGCCTATTTCTAGGCACTATAAGGGTTTTTCTTTTATGCAACTGTCAAACGCCCGGTTTGTTTCGCTAGATGTCTGTTTTCGTTGGAAGACTTTTGTGTTTTAAAATTACAGGATTCTATGATATAATTAAAACTAATTAAATGAATTCTTTTATGAAAACGAACCGAATGAGAAAAGGAGTATGAAATATGAGTACAAAAGGCTATAAATGCCCGTGTTGTGGTGGAAACCTGGTGTTCAGCAGTGATACCCAGAAGCTTGAATGCCCTTCCTGTGGCAATAAAGTCAGTGTGAATGCAATCCGGCAATATGCAGAGATTGTAGAATCAACTGATGGCCGGGGAGATACATATGAATGGGAGGAGGGCTCCTCGGAAAACCCGATACAATGGAAGGTAAAAGAAGACGGTACGAAAGTCTATACCTGTCCTTCCTGCGGCGGAGAAGTGGAGGCTGATGAGACTACGGTATCTACAACCTGCCCATATTGTGACAGCCCTGTGATTCTTCCGGAACAGGTGTCAGGAGAGTTCAAGCCAGACCTGATTATCCCTTTTATGTTGGATGAGGGGGCCGCAAAAGAGGCGTATAAGAAGTTCTGTAAAGGGAAGAAGCTTTTACCTAAGGCTTTTCAATTTGAAAACAGGATCAAGGAAGTGAAAGGCGTTTATGTCCCATTCTGGCTGTTCAGCTGTCAGGCAGAGGGGACTATGGTTTTTGATGCGCAGAAAACAAAAAAATGGAAAGATTCCAGCTATGAATATACACGTGATGATTATTATCTCCTGTACAGAGAAGGGGAGATGAGTTTTGAACACGTACCGGTAGACGGGTCCACTGAAATGGATGACGCATATATGGAATCCATCGAGCCGTTTGACATAGGAAAGGCAGAGCAGTTTCAAGAAGGCTATCTGTCGGGCTTTGAGGCTATGAAGTTTGATCTGTCTAAAGAGGAATGCCGGGGCAGGGCGGAAGAACGGATTAAAAAAACACTTGAAGATGCATTGATGAAGTCTGTTAAAAGGCATCAATATACTGACGTTACAGTGAAAAGCCGTAGTATTTCCTGCACCAAAGGAAGAATAAAGTATGCATTACTGCCAGTATGGCTGCTGAATCTAAAATATAAGGATCGGATATACCATTTTGCAGTAAATGGACAGACTGGGAAGGTGACAGGGGAACTGCCGGTTGATAAAGGCATGTTCTGCAAGTATGCATTGAGTGTATTTGCAGGAAGCAGTTTATTAATATATATAATTATGATACTTTTCTTACTATAAGGTGCCGGATTAGAAAATGTGTCAGAATGGAGACTATATATGATGGAAGAGGGACAGAAAATGAAAAGGATACGATTTTTTGCAGCAGCACTGGTTTGCCTGTTTATGGTAAATATCATGCCGGTTACAGCCAGTGATGAAGTAAATCTGCCGAAAGTTGTTGATAATGCGGAACTTTTAACAGAGGAAGAAGAAGCAGAATTAACAGGGCTAATCAACACGATTGTTACAGAATATGAGACAGATGTTGTACTGGTCACGGAAAATCAAAGGCAGGAAACGGATATACAGGCTGAAGCGGATATGCTGTTTGACAGCAATGGGTATGGTATTGGAGAAGAGAAGGATGGAGTTCTGTTTTTGGTAGATATGGGTGCCGGCGAATGGTCCATTTCAACACATGGAAATACGATTAACCTATTAACAGATTATGACATAAATTCGTTGGGAGAGACTGCGGCACGGGGGTATTTTTCTAATGGAAAGTTCGGTGCCGGATTCAAGAACTATCTTGAATCTCTTGCCACTAAAATAGAGAGTAGAAAGGATTATCTGGCACAAAGTCAAAGTGAAGGAGAGGAAAGTACGGATGCATATGCCGGGAATAATCAGTCTGCAGACAATCAGACCGAGAGCAGTCAGACCGCAGGTAATCAGACAGAGGACAGTGCGCCGTCAGACAACAGTGAGGCTGTTAATAAGACCCCTCCTGTACGAGTCGAAACTCCCAAGGAGCCTAAATCACCTGTTAAATATATCATTCCTGCACTCATATTAGGATTGATAATATCTGCTGTTTATATGGCAGTAATCTGGCTGAAAATGAAGACGGCATATAAGCAGGAAAATGCGGATGTATACAAGTGTAAGGATACCTCTGCACGGATACGTAAGAATGAGGTACTTTTAACAAGTGACTTGAGAAAAGTTCCTATAATACAAGAAAGCAGGGACACGCAGGAGAATTATAGTACAACGCGGTATCAGGAATCATCGAAACATCAGAAGCAGTCAAAGTACAAGGAGTCACGGACAACGGTCCATACGAGCAGGAGCGGTGAAAAGCATGGTGGTGCGAGCGGCAGTTTTACACAGGAGAAGCCGAAGGAAAGCACAACGGTCCATACAAGCAGGAACGGTGAAAAACATGGCGGAGGCAGCGGTAAGTTCTAAATCGGGGAGAATGCATACATAGAAGAAGTAAGAGTGTTCCGGTTTACGGGATATTCCGTGAACCGAAACCTAAAATTTGAATCAGGAGGCAGGAGGATATGGGATTATTAAAGGCAGGAATCGGAGCGGCGTCGGGGGTACTGGCAGACCAATGGAGGGAATATTTTTATTGCAGGTCTATGGAAGAGGGCGTTATTGTCACAAAGGGGGTAAAGCGCACATCCAAGAGGAGCTCCAATAAGTACGGAGAAGAAAATATTATCAGCAATGGCTCGATAATAGCGGTCAATGAAGGACAGTGTATGATCATTGTGGATCAGGGTGAGATTGTTGCATTTTCTTCAGAACCCGGCGAATTTGTATGGGATAATTCTTCAGAACCCACTATTTTCTGGGGCGGCTTTGATCAGGGAGTCGCAGATACTTTCGAGAAATTCTTGAGCCGTTTCACGATGGGCGGGGATACTGGGAGTGACCAGAGGGTCTATTTTTTCAACACAAAGGAACTTTTAGGCAATAAATACGGTACTCCGAACCCGGTGCCGTTCAGGGTGACAGATCAGAATATAGGGCTGGATATGGACATTGCAATCCGTTGTTTCGGGGAATATTCGTTCCGCCTGAGTAATCCGATTCTGTTCTATAAAAATGTCTGTGGAAATGTGGAAAAAGAATTTACTGCAAAGGACATGGAAAGCCAGTTAAAAAGTGAACTGCTGAATGCCCTTCAGCCTGCTTTTGCGCGGATTTCAGAGATGGGGATCCGCTACAGTGCGCTGCCCGGCCACACAATGGAACTTACAGATGCCCTGAAGGATATTCTTTCAGGTAAATGGAATGATACGAGAGGGATTGAAATGGTATCCATTGCGATCAGCAGTATCCGTGCATCTGAAAAAGACGAG
Source organism: Faecalicatena orotica (assembly GCF_003149245.1). Lineage (GTDB taxonomy): Bacteria > Bacillota > Clostridia > Lachnospirales > Lachnospiraceae > Faecalicatena_A > Faecalicatena_A orotica. The sequence continues at coordinate 3,640 of NZ_QGDL01000009.1, forward strand.
GCATACATTAAGGAACTGCAGAGGTCTGCTGTATTCAGAGACCCGACTATGGCAGCCGCATATCTGACAGGCGCGCAGGGAGCCGCTATGCAGTCGGCAGCCGAGAACAAAGAAGCAGGGCCTGCTATGGCATTTATGGGGATGGGAATGGCCAATCAAATGGGCGGAATGAATTCCCAGAACCTTTACCAGATGGGACAGCGGGAAAAAGAGAGCCGGCAGTATAACGGCCAGCAGCAGAACCGGCAGAATGAACAGCCTGCAGCAGACGGCTGGAACTGCAGCTGCGGAGCCATTGGGAATAAAGGAAAATTCTGTTCAGAGTGCGGAGCTCCAAAACCGGTACAGGAAACAGGGTGGAGCTGTAGCTGCGGAACAATAAACAAAGGAAAATTCTGCACGGAGTGCGGTGCAAAAAAGCCTGAGGGGGTTCCCCAGTACCGTTGTGATAAGTGTGGCTGGGAACCTGAGGATATGACACACCCGCCTAAATTCTGCCCAGAATGCGGAGATCCGTTTGATGATGGAGATATTGTTTCAAAGTAAGGGTAAGAATCAAATTCCAAGTATAGGGTTTAATTATCAGGATTCTATCAGGATTCAAAAAACAAAAAGAAGCTGCTGCGGCAGCTTCTTATCTTTATCTTTCTTTCGTTTTTACGATGACTCCATTTTTAGTTCCAACGATGATTTTCTCGCATATCGGACTGAAAAATCCGGTTTCCAGAATGCCGGTTATTTCTTTCAGTTTATGTGCCATGATTCGATAATCCATATCAGCGTTTCCAGCCAGGTCAAGAATATAATTCCCATTGTCAGTGATAAATATTTCGCCGTCCCGCGTTCGAAGCTCCGGGATAAATCCAAGGTCCTTTATTTTTTTTTCGGTAAAATGGTATCCGAAAGGCGCAGTTTCTACAGGAAGTGGGACGTGGCTTAAGTGGGGCATGAGTTTTCGCTCATCCATGATCCAGATGACCCGCTTTGCTCTGGTGGCAATCACCTTTTCGCGGAACAGGGCACCTCCGCCTCCTTTGACTGCCTGATATGCAGGATCTATCGCATCGACTCCGTCTATTGCCAGATCGATTTCTCTGACTTTTGCTATATCAACGAGTGGAATCCCATTTTGCCGGGCCAGGTCTTCCGTGGCACGGGAGGTTGCCGTAGCATGGATCTGAAGGCCCGCGGCGGCCAGATCGCCGAGATGCTGAACCAGATAGTAAACAGTGGAGCCGGTGCCCAGTCCGAGCATCATGCCGCTTCTGATTTCTTCCGCCGCCTTCAGGGCAGCGGCCTTCTTTAATTCTTCGGTCATTTTTTACCAGCCCCCTTTTCTTGTTTATTCCATCCACTGGTGCCCTGTGCGTGCCAGAAATTCATTGGACTCTTTCGGACCGTGTGTTCCCGGGGCATAGGGATAAACCTTTAGCCCTTTTTTTGTAAAAAGTTGTTTCAGCTGTTCGATATAATTCCAGCTGATTTCGATCTGATCCCACTGTGAGAACCATGAACGCTCGCTGTTTATGCATGCGGTGAGAAGCCGCTCATAAGCCTCCGGGGTGTTCAGCTGATGTACAAGATCGCAGTTCTGGCAGAAATCCATTTTTGTCGGGATGATATCATCGGTATCGCCGGGGCGTTTGATATTGAACTGGAGGTAAACGCCTTCTGTCGGCTGGATTTTGATGATCAGGACATTTGGCTCCACTTCCGGCATGGAACGGCGAAAAACGATAGAAACTTCCATCTGCCGCGTGCCTGTCTTTTTCCCTGTCCGGATATAAAATGGCGTCCCCCTCCAGCGTTCATTGTCAATGTAGAGCCGCAGTCCGGCAAAGGTTTCTGTGTTGGAGTCAGGGGATACCAGAGGTTCTTCACGGTAACCTTCATACTGGCCCAGCACAAGTGTATCTTCGATTTCTGCCTGCCCCACAGGACTAAGGGATTTTAGTACTTCCACCTGTGCGGTATGCATATGGGTACTGTTGAATACTTCCGGCTGCTCCATTGCAACGATTGAGAGGATCTGGAAAAGGTGGTTCTGTACCATATCCTTCAGTGCGCCGCTGGCATCATAGTAACCGCCTCTTGTCTCCACACCCACGTCTTCCAGAGCAGAGATTTGCACGGACTCGATGTAGCGGGAATTCCAGATGTCGGTAAAGATAGGGTTGGTAAATCTTATTGCCTGAATATTGCGGACCATTTCTTTCCCCAGATAATGATCGATGCGGTAGATCTGTTCCGGGCCGAAATGACTCTCCAGTTCTTCGTTTAATTTTTTCGCGGCCTCAAGGTTTTCGCCGAACGGTTTTTCTATGATGACCTTCCCCTGACATGCCCCTTCCACCGTTTTTAGTCCGTCTGCAATCACGGAAAAGAATCTGGGGGCTACGGCAAGATAGAAGATATGTGAGCCAATGTCATCCTTTGAAAAATATTCATCAAGACGCCGGTAATCTTTCGGGTTCGACAAATCCATGCGGAAATAATCGATCTGACCGGAAAATGCGTCGAAGGTCTCTGCGGAATAAGGGAGTCTGGAAAATTTCTTTACCCAGTCATTTGCCAGAGCCCGGTAAGAGCCGCTGTCGTAATCCCTGCGTCCAATAATGACGATACGGCTGTTTTCCGGCAGCTTGCCCGTGTTGAACATGGTATAGAGGGCTGGCAGCAGTTTCCGGAAGGTCAGGTCTCCGGTCCCGCCGAAAATGGTGATATTTGTATGGATTTTCATAGTGATTCCCTCCATTCATGGTGAAATGCCCCATCCCTGTCTGTTCGTTCGAAGGTGTGGGCGCCGAAGCAGTCCCGCTGTGCCTGAATCAGGTTTGCACCGTTTGCTTTTGAGCGGAACTCATCCAGATAGGATACTGCATTTGCAAAAGCAGGAACTGGCAGGCCATTTAATATGGCCGTGGAAACGACACGCCGAAGACTGTTCTGGTTCTGATTGATCCGTGCGAGGAAGAATTCATCGAGGATCAGGTTTGGAAGTCCTTTGTCTCTATGGTATGCTTCCGTGATATCGTTTAAAAATGCAGCCTGAATGATACACCCCGCCCGGAAAATGGATGCGATCCTGCCGAGATCCAGATTCCATTCAAATTGTGCGGATGCATCATTCATAAGGGCAAAGCCCTGGGCATAGGCAATGATTTTCCCAGAGTAGAGGGCATCGCGCACCATCGAAGCAAAGGCTTTTTTATCACCTGAATAAGGAATGTTTTCTGCATTTTGTGCCGGAAGGGTATCCGGGATCAGCCCAGAGGCTGCTTTTCTCTGTTCCAATTGATTTGACATTACGCGTGCGTTGCAGGCGGCCGTGATCATGGAGATGTCGACTCCCTGATGGAGGGATTCGATGCTTGCCCATCGCCCGGTCCCTTTTTGTTTTGCACTGTCCAGAATGTGGTCAATTAAGTACCCCGGGGCAAGATCATCTTTCTCACGGAAAATATCCGCGGTAATCTCGATCAGATAGCTCTTCAGTTCGCCTTCGTTCCACTCATGGAATGTTGCAGCGAGTTCCTCATTTGTGAAACCTCCTGCGTATTTTAACATTAGATAAGCTTCTGCGATCAGCTGCATATCTGCATATTCAATCCCGTTGTGGACCATTTTTACATAGTGGCCGGCACCTTTTGGACCAATGTAGGTACAGCATGGCTCGTTCATCGCCTTTGCTGCGATTGATTCCAGAATTGAGCTTACTTCCTCATAAGCCTCCCGGCTGCCTCCCGGCATGATGGACGGCCCGCGCCGTGCCCCTTCTTCACCGCCTGATACGCCGACACCGAGATAGCGGATGCCCTTTTCCTCAAGCTTTGCAAAGCGGCGGTTGGTATCCTCAAAGTAAGAATTTCCTCCGTCCATGACGATATCTCCGGCCTCCAGCAATGGGGTGAGCTGGTCAATCACGGCATCCACGGGACGGCCGGCCTGAATCATCAGAAAGATTTTCCGCGGTTTCTTCAGGGCTGCAAGGAGGTCTTCCAGGCTGTAGAATGCCCCGAGATTTTCGTGGGGGTGTTCTTTCATCACCTGTTCCGTTACTTCCGGGCTGCGGTTATAGCCGGCTACTTTAAAACCATGATCTGCAATATTCAGTGCAAGGCTGCGTCCCATGACGGATAATCCGATTAATCCTATATCAAATGTCTGTTTCATATTCTATATTCTCCTTTTCAATTTGTTTTCTCGTTATAATGGTTCTGAACAGCTATGCCTCGTTTAATACAATGCTTACTGCTTCGGGGGCAGGAATTCTGGAACACTCTGGTCCGATCATCCCACTGTCCGGATCGACGGGGAAACAAACGAGTCCGCCTTCTGTGCGGTTTACAGCCAGAAGGTACGCCCCGTTTTCTGTCAGTACAAAATCTCTCGGGTGAATCCCGCCGCTTCCGGTCTGCTGGATCAGCTGTACCTGACCTTCCTGAACCTGAAAAACAGAAATAATTTCTGTAAAACGGGTGGATACATACAGATGGCGCTCATCCGGTGAAAAACGGATTGCCGCGCTTGCAGGAGACTGTAAAGACTGCTTTGTCTGTTCCTGCGTCAAGAGAGGGGTAACAGAGAGCATCGTCATCCGGATTCCACTCTCAACACGATAAACGTACAGCTCGTTGCTTAATTCGCTGACGACAAAAAGATACCGGTGATCCTTCGTGAATATCCCGTGTCTTGGGCCGGTTCCCGACTGGAAAAATATACTTCCGGCAGGACAGTAGTCCCGGCTGCGGTCAAAAATCCGGATCTCATCCTTAAGGAGGCAGGGAACCAGCATATAATGTTCATGGAACAGAATCTGATGGCATCCCGCACCAGGGGCAATGTCAATTCTTTTGTACAAAATAAGGCCGCCGTCCGTTTTTTTATAGATCAGGACAATACCCTGATGATAATTGGCCGAATAAATAAAATCCCCGTCCTGAGTAACAAAGCAGGCTGTTGTTTCCTCTTCGTAAATCTTGCTTGCCAGAGAGGGCTCACCTCCCCCAATATCCAACAGACTCATCCCGGCCTCATCCCCTGACTTCACCGGGGCAGCCAGCAGATTATTGTAAAGTGACAAATACTTACAGTCCGGCAGTCTGTAGAACAATTCCGGCCCGGAGAGAATCCCGGTGTCTTTATTAAGCGTAAAACGGTAAATTCCTTCACTCAGCGGTGAGGAATAAGTCCCCAGATAACCAGTAACCATATTTATATCAGAATGTTTCATAAAATCTCCTTTCTGGCATATATTGTAAACAAAAATATTACAGTTCTTAACTGTAATTATAGGTGTTACAGTTAAAACTGTCAAGTGTTATTTAGTAGAAAATTTCAAGGGGTCTGACCACGTTACTGTTCTCTCCCCAGCCTATCACTACGCTGACAGGCTGGGAGCCGTAACGTAAAACAGCCAATAAGCCTGCCCTCCTCGCCGCAGGCGACTTTAAATGGGCAGGCGCGTTACTGTTTACAGGCGTGCCTGTGAACAGTAACCTGACCCCTTTGAAAATGTGCACTTTCGCCTTAATTTCCTTTTTTCGTGAGAGTCTTCTTAATCTGTACTTTTATAAAATAGCTTTCCAAAAAATATAAGTTTCAATACCGTTTTATTCATGTATTTTCTTTTCTTGACTTCTTGATCTTACAGGCGTAAGATAATATAAATATTACAAATGTAAGAAATTGGGATTGTTTATGAAAAGAAAGGGGCAGACTGAATATGAAGAAAATGAGATATGTAATATCAGCATTATGCATTTCAATACTGCTTATCTCTATTTTAGTATATGCAGGCAGAATATCTGGAAGGACAAAAGGGGACAGGAATGAGAACACTGGCGGCTCTGAGTCTTCTGAGTCATATGTACAGGAAGAATCGGACGAATACGAACCGGAATTGATTACCATAAGCAGCGAGGAGGAAAAAAGAATAAGAGAACATATACTGGAAGCAGTGGAGCCATGCTGGAATATTTATGAACAGGCAGATAAAGGGAATGCAGATAATGTAGTTCTGCCGGACCAGATTATGGAAAAACTTGCCCGACGTCTGGCAGATAATGGATATACAGTATCCTGCGGAGGAAACATTTGTAATATGCAGAATGAAGAATTGCTGGATGTGGTGTTAAAAAACGCTTCAGCCGGAGAAGAAGCCGAAGCAGAATTTTTCCACATTACAAAAAGTGGCGTTTTTGAATGGAGACGGCTTGAGTTCAAGAAAGGAGAGATGGTTATGACCTGTGCAGGCGCTGACTGGTCCCGGGGGGAGGAACCTCAGAAACTCCGGATTTCTTATATGGAAAAACAAAAAGTTTATGACTGGCAGTACACAGAAAAAGGCTGGCTCATCATAGAAGCATCCAAGTCTAAAAACCACGAGATGGACATGCACAGCATGTTCCGGGTGCTTCCCCTTCCGCAGGAATGCCGGGAATACTGCAGCAGATATATCGAGCCTGTAAGCTACATGGGGAACAACCTCTTTCTGACTGACTGGGATGAGGCAAGTATAGATAAAGTTGTATTTAATGATGTTTTTGAGTTTTTGTATACAATGGAAACCGGAAAAAAGTATGAGGAACAGGAATATCCGGATGGTGTGCCAAAAGAACTGTATGAATCAGTCATAACATCTTACTTCCCCATAACAGCATCAAAGCTGGAGCAATTTCCGGGATATTCAGAAGAAAAGCAGACCTACAGCTGGGAAGCAATGGGCTGTGGAACCGTCATCCCTCAGCCCCAGCCGTTTCCCGAAGTAGTAAAAGTCACGGAACAGGAAGACGGCACCGTAATCCTGACTGTTGATGCCGGATTACTGCAGGCTGGCACAGACCGTGCATTCACACACGAAGTCAGAATAAAGCCCGATGATGAAGGAAATATGCAGTATATTGGTAACCACGTACTGGAGTCAGAAGAGAATAAAATGCCGGGATATATGCCCCGAATGAGCTATCAATAACGCATTCGGACATTTGTTCAGGAAAAGATTTCCGTTAAGACAAAATCATTAATTTAAGAATATTCTGAAAACGGAGCGCAAAGGGGTCTGACCTCTTTGCGCTTTTTTGCGGTTTTTTCTGAAAAAAAGATTGTATCTTTTGCGTTAATTCGCTAAAATGTATGTAGTATCGATCCTTCGCGGCAGTTGCCAAGTGGGAATAAATATGAGAGAGAGGTTACTTTATGGATGGTTCAATGTTTATCGGAACATGGTGGTCGCTGGTACCGCCGCTGCTGGCCATTATTCTGGCTTTTGTTACTAAGGAAGTATACAGTTCCCTGTTTATTGGCGTTGCAGTGGGGGCGCTGCTGTATACGGGATTCCAGCCGTGGGATTCTTTTGTGGCATTCTTTGAGATCATGAAGAACAGCATGAATCTGAATATTTTGATTTTTGATGTGCTGCTCGGAATGATTATTGTACTGATGTCCAAGTCGGGAGGGTCTGCCGCATATGGAAACTGGGCGGGCAGCAAGATTAAGACGAAGAAGAGTGCGCTTCTTGCAACGACGGGACTTGGTGTGCTGATTTTTGTGGATGATTATTTTAACTGCCTGACTGTTGGGTCTGTTATGAGGCCGGTTACTGACAGGTATAAGGTGTCCAGGGCGAAGCTTGCATATATTATTGATGCGACGGCGGCCCCGGTCTGTATCATCGCACCTATTTCCAGCTGGGCTGCAGCAGTAAATTCCTATGTGCCTGAAGATGCAGGCATTACAGGATTCCAGTTGTTTTTGAGGACAATTCCTTATAATCTGTATGCACTGCTTACTCTGGCGATGGTATTGTATATCATCATTACCGGTTTTGATTTCGGACTGATGAAGAAGCATGAAGACAATGCGGCAAGGGGAGATCTATTTACCACCGGTGCGGAAGAATTCGAGCAGATAAAAGAAGAGACATCTTCTTCCAAAGGCCGGGTGATCGACCTTGTCCTGCCAGTAGCTGTTTTGATTGTTTCAGCAATTGGTGCCATGATTTATACAGGGTTTCTTGGAGGCGCAACAGATATAGTGACAGCTTTTTCTGGCTGTGATGCCGAGACAAGCCTGATCTTTGCGACGATGATCACAATCCTGTTTATGCTTGTTTTATACCTTCCGAGAAAGGTCATTACATTCAAAGGCTTTATGAACAGTTTTGTAGAAGGGTTTAAACTGATGATACCTGCGGTAGCGATTCTGATCTTTGCATGGTCCCTGAAGGGAATGGGCGATGCACTTCAGATTGCCGACTTTGTAAGAGAAATTGTGGGTGCAAATGCTTCTGCAAGTATTTTAATTCCGGCAATCATGTTTGCAGTTGCTATCTTCCTGGCTTTTTCAACAGGAACATCCTGGGGAACTTTTGCAATCCTCGTGCCGATCGTAGTAGCAATGTTCTCAGGCGGAGAGAATCTGGAAATGATGGTTATTGCAGTTTCAGCGGTACTGGCCGGAGCAGTCTGCGGCGATCATGTATCCCCGATATCTGATACGACGGTCATGTCATCGGCCGGAGCACAGAGCAACCATATCAACCATGTATCCACGCAGATGCAGTATGCAGTCATAGTTGCTATCGTGTGTGTAGTCGGCTATATCATCGCCGGATTCGTGAAAGTATGGTGGATTACACTTGGCCTGAGCATGGCAATTCTCCTTATCGTGCTTACCTTTATGAGAAAATATACGGGGAATAAAACAGAAACGGTGAAAGCAGATGATTAAGATTGACGTACCTTACATAGACCAGAGTGTAAAATATCCGACCGGATGCGAGAGTGTATCGGCAGTCATGCTCCTTCAATATTTGGGCGTATCAGTTACAGTCGATGAGTTCATAGAAAAATATCTGGAACTGAGTGGATTTGAGGAAAAAAACGGAGAACTTTACGGTCCGAACCCATATGAATGCTTCTGCGGAAGTCCGTACGACGAAGAATCCTTCGGCTGTTATGCACCTGTTATATGCAGGGCGCTTCAGAAAGCGGCCGGGGATGACTATGAGATTATTGATGAGACAGGCACGCCGGTAAGGCAGCTTCTGGAAAACTATGTAGATCAGGGAATGCCTGTCATTTTCTGGGCATGCATCAACATGCGTGAACCAATCACAGGACCATGCTGGAAGCTACATGACTGTGATGAGACTTTCACGTGGATATCCAACGAGCACTGCATGCTTCTGGTCGGTTATGATGAGGAAGGATATTATTTCAACGATCCATATGAAAATAACGGAGTAATCCGCTATCCGAAAGACGTAGTGGAAGACCGGCATTCGGCACAGCATTCACAGGCCGTTGGGGTTAGAAGAAAGTAAATATCTGTGTATCTTTATTACTTGGACCCGCTAATCCGGGTCCACTTTTTTGATCCGAAGAAATTCGGACTTGTTTATTTTCTGAATATATCAACTGCATGGCTTGTAATGCCGGTTAAATCTTCGCGTTCGCAAGTAGCAAAATGGTATTTCAAAAATAGTTCAAAGTTGTCATTATCCATCATATCTAAAACTTCACGCATAAAAAGGGCACACCCGTCAGCCGCTACATAATGCAGGCGGGTAATGTCAAACGTGGACATTAGATAATCGATGTCCTCTTTCCGGACAAGTTCAAACAAATCCTTCGGTTTGGATCTTGCGGCAAACGTCACAGGGTCAAGCAGGCCATTTTCAATATATTCTGTAACACTGATATTTCCGCGTTTGAATCCTTCGTCTAGGAGACAGCCATCGGAAATAACATAAGCCGCAAAAACCACACCTCCCGGTTTAGTTACACGGATTGCTTCACGAAGTGCCTGTTGTTTATCTTCTGTATTATAAAGGTGATACAGAGGACCTAAGAGCAGGGTAATATCATATTTGTCATCCTGAAAAGCAGATAAATCCATTGCATTTCCCTGGGTGATAGTGATGTGTTCGTCTGGTCGTGTATTTTGACGGAAAATCTCAATATTATGTTCTACCAATTCAACGGCCTCAACGGCATATCCCTGTTGTGCCAGTGCGTGGGAATACCGGCCTGTTCCGGCGCCAATTTCAAGTATATGGCTGTCTGGTTCCAGATACATCTGTATGTAACGCATAGTAGTGAGAAACTCAACTGATCCATGTTTTGATAAAAGTCGTCCGTCCTCATCATAATGAGTATAAAAATCGATTAAATGCTGGTTTGCTTCCATATTGCACCTTTCCATAATTCGTTTTTGAATATCAAAATGATAAATCCCAATCAGGTTTTTCTTGTTTTATAAAAGCCGACAATGTATTTCCTACCATTTTCTCAGTATTGATTCTGTCCAGTGATATTTTTTTCGTTGCTGTTAAGACGGCTATGCCATGTGTATAAAGAAATAAATCCAGAAAAATGACTTTAGCCCGTTCAGGTTCTATCCCGGTCATTTCCGAGAAAATCCCGGCTTTATTTTCATTGCCAGCCTCCTTATAAAAATCTTTTGGGTCAGTCATGTCCAAATCCATATCGTTTATAAACAGAAGCTTAAATAAATGTGTTTCTTCCCGGGCAAAGGCAATGTATGAGAGGGGCAGGGTTAAATAAGGGCTGACAACTTCAGAATTTCTATAATGTGTGACGTACTGTTCGTAGTATTCATATGCAAAGACAAGAAATTCTTTTTTTAATTCATCCATGTTTTCATAACAAGTAAAAATTGGGCGGGTTGAACATTGTAATCTGCCGGCGATACTTCGGGCATTAACAGTTTCAAATCCAGATTCTCTTGTAAGGTCCAGAACCGTATTCATAATCATTTCTGCCGTTATTTTGGGTTTAGGCGGCATGCAGTCCACCTCCTTTTCAAAATCATAGTAAAACATATGTTGTATAACAATTGTTGCATATAAAAAGAACATTGTCAATAGTAATATTAAACGTAAATACAAAAAAGCAGGGCAGAATAGCTTTACGCCATACTGCCCTGCAAATTTTTAAATTTTATACCGGCCACGGGTCTGTCAGCATCCTTATTTTGTGTACCAGATGATAGTTCTAAAGAAGATGAATTCCATTTTCAAGTGCACAGTTTACAATATCCTCGGGCCATATGGAAGACTGGACCTCCCCTATATGTGCCTTTCTTAAATAGTACATACAGATTCGTGACTGTCCGATTCCACCGCCAACTGTATAAGGCAGTTCCCCATTCAGCAGGGCCTTCTGGAACATCAGCTCCGCGCGGTCCTCGCATCCGGCAGCCTTCAGCTGTCTTCTGAGAGCATCCTCGTCAACCCTGATTCCCATAGATGTCAGTTCCAGTCCGATATCCAGAACCGGATAATACACGATGATATCCCCGTTTAATTCCCAGTCATCATAGTCAGGTGCACGTCCGTCATGCTTTTCTCCCGATGTCAGCGTCTTTCCGATCTGAGAAATAAAGACGGCTCCCTTTGCCTTGGCAACCCGGTGCTCCCGCTCCTTAGGAGTCAGATTCGGGAACATATCCTCCAGTTCCTGAGAGGTAATGAAGAAAATCTCATCAGGAAGCCACGGCTCGATATAATTATACCGTCTTGATATGTATTCCTCTGTCTCTTTCAGGGCACTGTAAACCTTGCGGACCGTATACTCCAGAGTCTCCATGTTCCGTTCTTCCTTAGAAATGATCTTCTCCCAGTCCCACTGGTCAACATAAAGAGAATGGATATTATCCGTATCCTCATCCCTGCGGATCGCACTCATGTCTGTATAGAGCCCTTCCCCTGAATGGAAATCATAATTCTTTAGTGCATAACGTTTCCACTTTGCCAGAGAATGTACAATCTCAGCCGGAGCATCATCCTGCTCACGTATTCCGAAAGACACCGGTCTTTCCGTCCCGTTCAGATTATCATTCATACCAGATTCCGGGCGTACAAAAAAGGGCGCCGAAACACGGGTTAAATGCAGTGACTTTGCAAGTGACCGCTCAAAATGGTCCTTGATCTCTTTAATCGCGACCTCCGTCTCACGGATTGTAAGAGGAGAGGAGTATCCCTGGGGGATCGTTAAATGTTCCATAATAAAAACTCCTTTATCTTTTCTAATCTAAATACAAGTATAGTGTGCTGTAAACTCAGATATTCCTATTCTACATTCTCAAAGTAAAGAAGTCAATGTTAAGGTTGAACAAGGGTGGATTTGTGAGCGGGTGGGGGGACGCGAAATAAAGGGACGGCCGCAAGCCTTCAGAGTGTACATATGCCGTTTCGATATGCGGACACGGGCCTAAGAAATTCTAGGAAGCCGACAGCCGGCAAAGCGGGGCAGGGTCTGACACATCACGGGAAATCTGGTGATTTCCCGCGCTGGGTCAGACGATTTTGTGATTCGGTGATCACAAAATCACCCCGCTTTGCCGGCTGCCACCTTCCAAGAACTTCTAAGGTCCGCTTTAGCACTTCGAAACGGCATATGTACACTCGGGAGGCTTGCAGCCGTCCCTTCATTTCGCTGGTCCATCCAGCCGGAAGTAAAATGATTGTCCGTTGGAGACGGCTTCGAAGTTGTGGCGTGTTTAATACGTTTGACGGAACGCAAAACCTGTCTTAGGGTATGAATGAATAATTGTTACGGCCGCAAGTCTGAATTTGCACTTGAAAAATATAAAAAAGAGGATTATAATATTTCAAGAACATTGTTCTATAATACCGAACGATAAAAGAGCGGTAATGACAGAGGAGGTATCACCTATATGAGACTTATTACATACAGGGCCGCGGGAGCGTCTGAGGACAGGCTGGGGCTTCTTGATTCCAAGGGGGAGTGGGTTGCTCCGCAGGAGGTCCTGAACCTGCCGTATTCTGACATGAATGAACTGATTGCATCTATGACAGAAGAGGAGAGGCAGCAGTTAAGCCAGCGGGCGGAGGACGAAAGTTTATTTATTGTGCCGGCAGATGAGATTGTCCTGCGTGCGCCCATTCCATATCCAAAGCAGGATGTCATCTGTCTCGGCGTGAATTATCTGGAGCATGCCAGAGAGGCAGCCAGATTTGAGAAGGACTCTTTTGACATTCAGTCCTCTTATCCGGTTTATTTTTCAAAAAGGGTGAACGAGGCAGCCGGACACCGGCAGGGCATTCCTGCATATGAGGATATTGTTGACAGTCTGGATTACGAGGCAGAGCTGGCAGTCATCATTGGGAAAGATGCCAGAAATGTAAGAGAGGAAGATGCACTGGACTATATTTTCGGCTATACAATTCTGAATGACATGAGTGCAAGAAACCTGCAGACCAGACACACACAGTGGTACTTCGGAAAAAGCCTGGATGGTTTTACCCCTATGGGCCCAGCTATTGTGACAAAGGATGAGATTATGTATCCGCCGAAATTAAAGATCCAGACTTTGGTTAACGGGGAACTGAGGCAGTCTAGCAGCACGGACCTGCTCATCTTTGATATCGGTTATGTGATTCATGAACTGAGTCAGGGTATGACTCTGAAAGCCGGGACGATTATTTCCACGGGAACACCAAAGGGAGTCGGGATGGGATTTACACCGCCCAGATTTTTACATAAAGGGGACGTCATTGAGTGTAAGATTGAAAAACTGGGAACGCTTGTGAATCAGATAGATTAGTGCTCCATCCAGTAAGTATCATTACTCACTGGATGGAACACTAGAGCGATCAATAGAAAGGAGTCACGGATGAAACAGGGAGTGACAATACAGTCTGTGGAACGGGCTTTGAAGATTCTGGAATACCTTTCAGGAGGCGTTTCGGAAATTGGCATTACAGATATAGCATCCTACATGGGACTCGGGAAAAGTACCATTTACGGTCTTGTGAATACGCTTGTCCAGGAGGGGTATCTGGAACAGAACCCGGACAATAAGCGGTACCGGCTGGGGCTTAAGTTATTTGAACTTGGCTGCATTGTGCAGGAACGTATGGATATCCGGGAGATTGCAAGACCATATTTAAAGGAGTTGTCAGAGCATTTTAAAATGACGGTGCACATGGGCCTTTATAAAGACGGGGAAGTCGTTTATATCGACAAAATGGACGCCCCTGATACAAGGGTCGTGTATTCACAGGTGGGAAAACGGGCGCCGATGTACTGCACGGGCATCGGCAAGGCAGTGCTGGCAGAACTAAAGCCGGAGGATATAGGAAGGATTCTGGACAGCCAGAAGCTCGAAGCTCTTACGCCGAACACCATGACAGACAAGGAAGAGATACGAAAGGAGCTGGAATGTATCAGAAAGAAGGGATATTCCACGGATAATGAAGAGGTAGAGCTCGGATTGAAATGTGTGGCAGCCGCGATCCATGATTATCAGGGGAAACCTGTGGCAGCTATCAGTATTTCGAGTTCAGCGGTAAAGATGACGGAAGAGAAAGCAACAGAGGCAGCGGAAGAAATCAAGAAGGCTACACGCGCGATATCCGGAAAGCTGGGATACCGCGGATAGAATGTATGGAAAATATCAGAGTCTGTATCCAGTCAGGCTCTTTTATATAATTTAAAACAAGAACGATGTTCGACAATAACGAACAAGAAAAAGAAAGGAGAACTTTATGATACTCACAGTTACACTGAATACCTCAATTGACAAGCGGTATCTGGTGGAAAAAATGAATGCCGGCCAGGTAAACCGGGTCAGCAGCTGCCGGTACAGTGCAGGCGGAAAAGGGCTGAATGTTTCAAGGGCAGCGGTTATTGCAGGAGAAAGCGTAATTGCCACGGGATTTGCAGGAGGGCATAATGGCGCCCTTCTCGAGGAACTGGCAGAAAAAGACGGCATCCGTACGGAATTTGTCCATGCTGGGGGAGAGACGCGAAGCTGCATTAACATCATGGATGCAGAAACCGGTATCCAGACAGAATTTTTAGAAGCCGGGGAAGCTGTCCCACAGGAAAAGATTGCAGAGTTAGAGCAGCGGTACAGGGATCTTCTCGCCCGGGCAGAAGTGGTTACTATATCGGGAAGCACACCTAAAGGCATGGATGACGAGATTTATGTCAGACTGATACAGGCAGCACGGGACTGTGGTATCCCGGTCCTGCTGGATACAAGCGGTAAACTGCTTCAAAAAAGCATCTGTGCAAGGCCAGCCCTGATTAAGCCAAATCAGGATGAGATCAGACAGCTTACAGGAAAGGAGGAATTATCGGAAGAAGAATTAAAAGAAACAGCGCTTTACCTGAGAACGAAAGGAATTACCTATGTGGTTGTCTCACTCGGGAAAAAAGGCTCGCTTATGGCAGCGCCATCCGGGATCTATAAGGCGGCAGTTCCTAAAGTTGAAGTTAAAAATACGGTAGGGTGCGGTGATTCCATGCTTGCAGGATTTGCCATTGGAATAAAGAACCGTTTCGAAGATGAAAAGCTCCTGCGGTATGCCAGTGCCATAGCGGCGGCAAATGCCATGCAGGAGAAGACCGGTTTTTTTGAAAAAAAGGATTTTGAAGAAATTTATGAAAAAATTCAGATTACGTCCGTCAGGAACGTAGCCAGATAAGGAAAGGGAAAGACATGGAGAAAGTAAAAGTTGCGATTATCGGACCGGGGAATATCGGTTCCGACTTAATGTACAAAGTTATGAGAAGCAGGAATCTGGAGATGTCCTGCATGGTAGGAATCGTTGAATCTGAGGGAATCAAAAGGGCAAAGCGGCTCGGATTTGAGACTACGACCAAGGGGATAGAGACAATCTTAGACAGAGATGACATTAAGATTGTGTTTGATGCGACGGGTGCTAAGGCACATAAAATGCACGCGCCGCTGCTTAAGGCGGCGGGCAAGGTTGCCATCGATATGACCCCGGCGGCGGTGGGACCATACGTTGTGCCATGTGTGAATCTGGAAAGCCTGTCAGATGAGATGAATCTTAACATGGTAACCTGCGGGGGGCAGGCGACAGTCCCGATTGCATATGCAATCAACCGTGTGGCAGACAGCGAATACACAGAGATCATATCCTGTATTTCCTCCAAAAGCGCAGGTCCCGGTACCCGTGCCAATATCGATGAATTTACAGAAACGACGGCAAAGGCACTGGAAACAGTCGGAGGAGCAGACAAAGGCAAGGCAATTATTATCCTGAATCCGGCAGAACCGCCGCTCATGATGACAAACACAATCCATTCGATTGTAAAGAACCCGGATAAAAAGGCAATTACTGGGTCTGTGAACAAGATGGTAAAGGAAATACAAAAATACGTACCGGGATATAAGCTCAGGACCCCTCCGATTATGGACGGGAACAAAGTGACTGTCATTGTAGAGGTAGAAGGTGCGGGAGACTTCCTTCCGAAATATTCAGGAAATCTGGATATCATCAATTCAGCCGCCATTGAGGCAGCAGAAAAAATAGCAGAAGAAAGGTTTTTACAAGGAGGAAACAGGCATGAAAAGTAGAATACATTTCATTGATACGACGATGCGTGACGGGAGCCATGCGATGAGCCACAGCTTTACGAAAGAACAGGTGAGCCTGATTGCGCAGGGGCTGGATGATGCAGGTGCAGATATCATCGAAGTGAGTCACGGGGACGGAATCGCAGGCTCCTCGATCAATTACGGGTTTTCTAAAACAAGGGACATTGAACTGATTGAAGCCGCATCCAAGGTGGTAAAACGGGCAAAACTGGGCGCGCTCCTGATCCCCGGCATCGGGACGATATCAGATTTGCAGGAGGCTTATGATCATGGTGTGCGTGCGGTCAGGATTGCAACCCATGTCACAGAGTCAGACGTTTCCCTGCAGCATATAAAAGCGGCAAAGGACAGAGGCATGTTTACGGCCGGCTTCCTGATGATGGTACATATGGCAGAGCCGGAGAAGATTCTGGAACAGGCGAGGATATTCGAGGATGCAGGAGTCGACTATGTCAATCTGGCAGACTCGGCCGGACACCTCCTGCCGGATGATGTGCGCCGGCGGGTCAGCCTGCTGTCAGAAAAGCTCAGTATCCCGGTTGGGTTCCATGCGCATAATAACTTAGGGCTTGCCGTCGCGAATTCGCTTGCGGCGGCAGAAGAGGGGGCGTCATATATCGACGGCACCTTAAGAGGGCTCGGCGCAGGAGCCGGCAACTGTCAGATTGAAGTGCTGTCCGCAGTGCTGGAGCGTATGGAATGTGCGACCGGGATTGATCTGGATAAGATTCTTAAGGTGGCGGAAGAAGCCGTGGAACCCATTATGCCCAGGGCGCAGGTCATCGACACTGCATCCCTTATGCTGGGATACGCAGGGGTATATTCCAGCTTCCTGCTCCATGCCAGACGTGCTGCAGAAAAGTTTGATTTGAATATAAAAGATATTCTGGTTGAATTAGGTAGGCGCGGCATGGTAGGCGGTCAGGAAGATATGATTGTGGATGTGGCGTACCAGCTTTCCCGTTCACAACATAAGGCCGATTAAAGAGCCCGGTGCCGGTATGCCTTGCGGTAAGCAGAAGGAGACATACCGGTATATTCTTTAAAAATCCGGTTAAAGTGAGGAATCTGGTTGAAACCGCAGGAAATGGCAATATCTATAATCAGTTCATCTGTATCTTCCAACAGTTGTTTCGCATTGTCAATCCGGACCTGGTTGATGAAGGCAGACAGGCACATTCCAGTGTCTGCCTTGAAAATACGGCTTAAATAACTGGGATTCGCATATACATAAGCCGCCAGATATGAAAGTGGCAGCGGATCGGCGTAATTTTGCCGGATGAGGTGCTTGACTTGTGCGATCATGACTTCACGGGTGGAAAAACTTTTCGTGAACAGCTGACTCTCGGGTTTCAGCACAAAGCCTGTCTGGGCAAAGTACAGGATGAGGGCAAGGAAGGTATGCCGGTAAATCATAGGGGATACCGGGAGCGTGTCCTGTAAAATCTGATTGCAGAGTTTTAGTAACGCCCGTATGGCATCATAATTCTTCCGTGGGAGGGAGAAGTGCTGAAAGGTTACCCGCCCGCTGAAAAATTGTTTCAGGAGCTGCTGGCTCTTATCTGCGGCCCCTGAAGTATCTACATCATCCATAGAAAACGAAAAAAGTGTAAATCGGCATGGCTTGCCTTCCCCATAAGACAGGGTGATATCTTCCGTATCATACAGCAGGAAGCAGTCCCGGTGCTGGAAATCCGAAATCAGGTTTTGGTGCAGGTAACTGCCGCTTCCCTGTTCAGCCAGCGCGATGCACCATGTGGAGGGTAAGGCCTTCAGCTTATAGGTATCGGTAAATTCAATGGTCCCGAAGGGATTTTTTTCTTTTGTAGTAATCATCGTATTCTCCTATCAGTCAGATTATAACTTCACAGTCCGTTTCTAAACTGCGGCGCATCTGTTTTGCTTTTAAACAGATGCGTTAAAATTATGATTAATAATACAAAGAAAAATATAAAATTATGCAACATTAACTATAGAAAGTAAAAATAAGTGAAAAACTGGTAAATATATATTAAGAATAAAACATAACATAATGCTAGTATGAAAATATGAAAAAGAAAGATCCATAGGAGGACGAAAGATGAAAAAAAGAGTGATTGCATTACTATTGGCAGCAGCGATGACAACCTCATTACTGGCAGGATGCGGAGGAAGTAAGGACTGGGAGGACGGTGACGGGAAGATCGACGGTGACCTGACCTTCTGGACACAGGACACGGAAGCATGGAAGTCTTATTTTGGACCGGCAATTGAGGCCTTCCAGAAAGAATATCCGGATGTAAATATTCAGGTGGAATATTTCCCGGAGTTCTCCGACAAGCTTAACCAGGCGTTTTCAGCGGGTGAGCAGGCTGATGTCATGCAGACCTGGCAGAGTATTACAGACTGGGCAAAGGCAGGAGTCATTGATGAGATCCCGGATGATGTCATGACAAAGGAGTATATGGAGGAGAACTATTACGAGAGTGCACTGATCAATAAGCAGGTTGAAGGTAAGTACTACTGTATCCCGTCAGAGATCAATGCAGAGTCCCCAAGCTTATACGTCAATATGGATATCTTAAAAGAAGAGGGTGTGGAGCTTCCGCAGAGCTGGATAGACAACAACGGACCGGCAAGCTTTGACGAACTGCTGGAATTAGCAGAGAAGCTGACCCAGAAGGATGGGGACGGACAGGTGGTCCGCTCAGGTCTGGCATATGTGTATGCACAGTGGGAAGCAAATTTCCTTTCTTTAATTATGCAGTATGGCGGAGATTATAAGGATGAGGCAAATAATGCAGTGAAGTTCCAGACTCCGGAAGCGAAGAAGGCAGCGGAGACACTGCTCAAATATACACAGGGACCAGACGCAGTCAGCGATGAAGGAACTCCTCGTTATGAATCATTCGTCCAGGGGACGGCGGCAATGTGTGTAGGCGCACCGTGGTATTCAGGCAGTTTTGCAATCGACATACCGGATGTTAACTGGCAGGTATTCAATATGCCGGCATGGGTAGAAGGAGCGGACCCGGTCAGCATCGGTACCGGCGGATGGGGATATATCGTATCCGATAAGTGTGAAAACAAAGAAGCAGCATGGGAATTTGTAAAATTCATGACTACGGCAGAACAGACAGGGGACTGGGCTTATAAGACAGGCTGCCTTCCGGCAAGGGTTGATTCTTTGACAGACCTTCAGTATGACCCGAATGCAGGTTCTGTAGATAAAGCAATTTCGATTGCACAGGAGGTACTCCCATATGCAGTCGAAGAAGGCGCATACATGGGCACACCTTCCACACTGACTTATACAATCGTAAGAGAAAAGTTAAGACAGCTGCTGGTTGACGGAGATATTGATGCTGCATTGAAGGGAATGGAAGAAGAAGGCAACGCAATGATAGAAGAAAACCTGAACAGGTAAAAGGAGAAAGACACATCGGTGATTTATGAAAAAAAAGATAGATTTGTTACAGGGAAATGTAAGTGAAACATTTTTACAGTATCTGATTCCAAGTGTATCGGCTACCATGATGATATCCTTCAACTACTTTATCGATACCCTGTGTATCGGTCAGAAGCTGGGAGAGCAGGGCCTTGCGGCCCTGAATCTCTCCTGGCCGGTGACGACAGTCCTGTATTCCGTCGGACTGCTTCTCGGAACAGGGGGAGGAGCCATGTTTTCCGCATATGTGGCAAATGGAAAGAAAGAAAAAGCAAAAAGTGTTTTTACAGAGGCCGCAGTCACGCTGCTGCTCATTGCGGCAGCCATAACGATTCTGGGAATGGTGTTTTTAAAACCTATCGTCACAGTGCTTGGAGGCGCGGGAGAGTTAAGGCAGGGCGTAACGGATTATGTAAAATGGGTACTGATCTTTTCCGTCTCTTACATGGGGGAATGTTTCTTTACCAGTTTTCTGCGCAATGACAATGCACCAAAGCTGGCAATGGCAGGGACATTATTATCCTGCTCCCTGAATATCGTTTTAGATATTGTATTTATCTATGTACTGGACGGTGGTATGGTAGGGGCTTCTCTTGCAACTTCACTTGCTGTTACATCGACTGTAGTCTTAGGGATCTTCTCAACCTTCCGAAAGAAGTCCAATCTGAAAGTCAGTTTTACAGATGCCAGTGTGCGGGATGTCCTCTGCATCATGAAGGTAGGCATGTCCACCTTCCTGACAGAAATCGACGGAGGTATTGTAACCTTCGTTTACAACACCGTGCTGATCAGGATTGCAGGAAGTGCCGCAACAACAGTGATCGCTGTCTATGGGATCGTGGTGAATATCAACACGATTGTACTGGCGGCAATCAACGGTATTTCGAATGCAATGCAGCCGCTTGTGAGTGCAAACAGCGGTGCGGGGAAGTTCTCACGGGCAAAACGATTCACACATCTTGCAGTAAAGTGGGCATTTGGAATGTCCGTTGTGTTTGTGGCAGTGATTGAATGGCAGGCAGAAGTTTTTGTGAAGATTTTCCTGGAGCCGGATGCGGCATTTCTTGTACAGGCGGCAGGAGCCATAAGAATCGTAGCAGTTTCTTACCTGTTGGCGGCTGTTAACATGATACTGATATCTTACTTCCAATCCATACAGGCTTCAAAAGAAGCAATCTATTTTTCATTTATGCGTACACTTTTTCTTCCGGTTATCTTTGTAATCGGGGGAGCCTTCTACCTGAATGTAAAAGGGGTATGGATGGCCTCCCTTTTCATAGAGGGGACGACGGTGGTGGTCATGCTTTTTGCATACCGCCGTTATCAGAAAAAACGTATGGAAGAGAATCTGGGGCAGCTCAATTTCTATGAATTTACTGAAGAAGTGGATGGAATAGAAGAGCTGATTGAACAGCTCGGGGCAGACAATCTGGAGAATTACCGCAGGGTGCTTACATACTGCGAAAGCAGAAACCGTGATGAGGAAGGGATTCCCATGATTATCGGTCTGGATGACCTGACAGCCCCGGATCAGGAGGCATTTGAAGTATCTGCGCAGGAAGACGAACTGAGTTTTTATCAGGCAGTCGGCGCACTGCTGTTCACAGACCTTCTTGACCAGCAGATGGTAAAAGAGGGAGGAACCGGAAGAGGGGCGATCATTCCGGCTATGGAAGCAGCGGCAGAACGGTTTTTCCAGTACAAAAAAACGGCAGGCGCAGAAACGGGCGGTAGTATCTCATATACCGAAGCACTAGGAAGAATGGAGAGGGAGCATGAGCAGCAATTTTGATATACATACTTTTGCAAAGACGGTTGCAAAGGATAAACGGACCTTTGAAATGTTCCGTTATCTGGTAAATAACGCATATATCCGGGTCGTAAATTACCACAACACGAATGAACGGGATGCGAAAAGGCTGGAGCATGAGATTCAATACTTCAGCGAACATTTCGTACCGGTAAAGTTAAGTGACCTGGATACCTTTTTTGAAACAAGAAAATGGCCGTATGATAAGCCGGGACTGATTCCCGCCATATTTGAGGGATACCGCAGCCATTACGATATTATGAAGCCCATTCTGGATAAATACCATTTCACAGGATGGTTCTACATCCCCGGATTTTTCCCGGATGTAGCCAGGGAAGACCAGCTTGGATTTTGTAAAAACCACCACCTGAGGACAACCGGGCAGTATATGTATGAGGATGGGAGAATCGCTTTAAGCTGGGAAGAAATTAGAGAATTATCGAAAAACCATGAGATCTGCTGTCACACCGGCAGCCATTTTGAGATAACGAAGAAAACTTCAGATGAGGATATGCATAGGGAGATCGTGGAGGCAAAGCGCCGCATGGAATACAAGATACAGAAACCGGTGGATGTCTTCTGCTGGCTGGCAGGCGAGGAGTATAACTACAATATCCGGGCGCATAAGCATCTGGAGGAAGCCGGATATAAATATGTACTCAGCAATTTGAAAATCGAAAAAATCAGGTAATCGGGTGCCTGGATATATATACCATATTGAAGGAGGACGCGGATGAAAAACATTCAGGACATGTTTAAGGAGATTGATAGTCAGGGGATGGAACCCTATAAGGCCCTTATGAAATACTGTGACAGCCGGGTAACGGCGGATGAAGGAATTCCGGCCGTGATAGGCTTAGATGACCTGACAGCATCGTGGAACACCACTTATAAAGGCGCAGGGCAGGATGAAGAGTTCCGCTTTCTGATGGCGGCAGGCGCGATGGTTTTTGCCAGCCTGTACGAGCAGAAGAGTGCAGAAGAACTGGGGGAATATCCGGGAATTGCGCCGGCCATGAGCGCGATGGCGGAGATGTTCTTCCATGCCGGCGAAGACGGCAGGATAGTCCCTTACCGGGAAGTGGTGAAGCAATTTGTAGTGAATCAGGATGGGCAGGAGGGAGGAAAACCAGATGGAGAACTTTAAAATGGAAGAATTTCTGCAGACAATCTCAAAAGATAAGAGATGCCTTGAAATGTTCCGCTATCTGATAAACAGCTCTTACATACGTGTTGTCAATTACCACAATACCAATCCCGTCAACGCTGAGAGGTTTGAGGCAGAGATTAAGTATTACAGCGAACATTTCGTACCGGTAACTTTAAAAGATCTGGACCAGTTTTTCGAAACAAGAAAATGGCCGTACGAAAAGCCAGGATTGATTCCGGCGATCTTTGAAGGTTTCCGCAATCACTACGATGTGATGCTGCCGATTCTGGACAAATATCATTTTACCGGGTGGTTCTATTTCCCAAGTTTCTTCATGGATATCCCATTGGAAGAACAGCTGCCTTTCAGCGAGGCGCATGAGCTGAATATTACGGATGAGAGTCTGTATCCGGATAAAAGAATTGCGATGAACTGGGATGAGGTCAGGGAGATCGCCTCCCGGCATGAGGTTTGCTGCCATACCGGGAACCATTTCCAGATTACGAAAGAAACGCCGGATGAGGATATGTACAGGGAGATCGTAACTGCCAAGCGGCATTTAGAAGAAAAGATCGGCCGGGAGGTTGAAGTGTTCTGCTGGCTGTACGGCGAGGAATACAACTACAATAAAAAAGCCCATAAATATCTGAAAGAGGCGGGATACAAGTATGTAGTGAGCAACCTGAAGATGGAGAAGATCAGGTAGGAGGAAGAAACGTGAGAAGAAGTGAATCAATCTTAAAACGTCCGGATTTCAGCTTTAACAGGGGCGTATACAAATCAATGGGATTTTCTGATAAGGATCTGGAAAAACCGATTATCGGAATTGCTAATACATGGAGCGAGCTCGTACCGGGAAGTTATAACTTGAGGGCAGTTGCAGACAGTGTAAAACGGGGAATCTACGCCGCAGGAGGGACTCCGGTCGAATTCGGGGTTATCGGGGCGTGTGACGGCACAGCCCAGGGGAACGAAGGGATGCGTTTTATCCTCCCTTCCCGTGACCTGATTGCTAATGATGTGGAAGTGATGGTGCAGGCGCACCAGCTGGATGGAATCGTACTGCTTGGCTCCTGTGATAAGATCGTTCCGGGACTCCTCATGGCAGCTGCAAGACTGAAACTTCCGGCAATCCTGCTTCCGGGCGGGCCGATGCAGGGTGGCCCCGTTTTTGACGAAAGGGCATCCGACCTCACAACGCTTTCCGAGGGCTGCGGAATGGTCAGGGCCGGGACACTTGAGGAGGAAGAACTGTACCGCATGGAAAATACATGCGGACCGGGCTGTGGGTCCTGCTCCTTCTACGGGACGGCTAATACTATGTGTGCTCTCTCAGAGGGACTAGGAATCACACTCCCGTATGGGGCACTGATACCGGCGGTTTATGCGGACCGGACCAGAATTGCATTCGAGACAGGGGAGAAAATTGTAGACCTTGTGCTTCAGGACATTACGGCCGACCAGATCATCAATGAAAAGTCTCTGGAAAATGCAATCCGGTTATTAAATGCAACGGGCGGTTCCACCAACGGAGTGCTCCATCTCCTTGCTGTAGCAAGAGAGGCAGGCATCGATAGTAAGGTGATGACGGAGAAGTTCAAAGAGATCGGCATGACAACACCGCTGGTTGCAAAAGTCAACCCGTCATCTAAATATAATATGGAAGATTTCCACAATTCAGGCGGTATCCCGCAGGTTATGAAGGAGCTGGAACCTCTTTTAAATCTGGATGTCATGACAGTGACAGGGAAAACAGTCGGGGATAACCTGAAAAACCACAGGGAAGGCAGGGTGAACCGGGAGATTATCAAGACACTTGAGGAACCGTTCAGTAAGTTCGGCGGGATTGCGATTCTGGAAGGAAACCTGTCACCAGAGGGATGCATCACAAAACCTTCCGCTATCAAACCGCAGATGCATGTATTTACAGGTACGGCAAGAGTCTTTGACAGTGAAGAGACTGCAGAGGAAGCGATTCTGGGAGGAGAAATCCAGCCGGGCAATGTAGTCGTTATACGCTACGAGGGTCCCAAAGGCGGGCCGGGAATGCGTGAGATGTATAAGGCAATGAAGTATCTTTACGGCATGGGGCTTGCAGAATCCACGGCACTGATCACAGACGGAAGATTTTCCGGTACGAATAACGGATGCTTTGTCGGGCATATATCACCAGAGGCGGCAGAAGGCGGACCGATCGCTTTTATACAGGACGGCGATGAGATTACGGTAGATATCCCCGCCCAGCGTATTACACTTCACGTTACGGATGAGACACTTAAG
Organism: Faecalicatena orotica; assembly: GCF_003149245.1. Classification (GTDB taxonomy): domain Bacteria; phylum Bacillota; class Clostridia; order Lachnospirales; family Lachnospiraceae; genus Faecalicatena_A; species Faecalicatena_A orotica. The sequence goes on from NZ_QGDL01000009.1 coordinate 28,708, forward strand.
GAGCGGAAGGCAGGGTTTGTCCCACCGAAACCGAAATATACATCGGGATATCTGGGATTGTATTCAAAGCTGGCGGCTTCAGCGAGCCGCGGAGCCGTCGTGGAACTGACAGATTAATATCCACGGGGCATAGAAAGGAGTAAGGCATGTCATTTGACTATAGAGGAAAAACAGTTGGTGTAACTGGGGCCGCAAGTGTAAAGGGAATAGGATTTGCTATTGCAAAGAAGTTTCTGGAAAGCGGTGCCAATGTATTTATCTGTGATTTAAAAGAAGACGCTTTGCAGGAAGCAGAACGGGAACTGAAACAGTACGGCAATGTAAAGTCTTATGTGATGGATGTATCCAGAGAAGAATCCGTGAAGGAAGGGTTCAGGCTTGCATTGGAAGATTTCGGCTATATTGATATCTTCGTAAGTAATGCGGGAATCTATCCGCAGGCATTCGTCTGTGATATGGAGGCAGGCCAGTGGGATACGGTGATGAATGTCAATCTGAAATCCGTATTCCTATGTGCAAGAGAATGCAGCAGGTGCATGAAGGAAAAGGGCGGCGTTCTGATCAATGCGGCATCCTATGCGGCACTGCTGGGGTCAGCAGGAAGCGGTGCATATGCGGCAAGCAAGGCAGCAGTTTACAGCCTGACGAAATCACTGGCGGCAGAACTGGCACCGGCCGGAATCAGAGTAAACGGGTTTATTCCCGGCGTCATTGAGACTGGAATGACGAGAGGTGTGATTGACAGCAAAAAAGATGAACTGGAGGGTGCAATCGCCCTTCATAAATTAGGAAAGCCGGAGGATGTGGCGAATGCAGTATCATTTCTGGCATCGGAAGAGGCTTCCTACCTGACAGGGACATTCATCGAAATCAGCGGGGGAAAACTCTGTGTGCAGAACCCGGATTTTGCATGGAAACAGACGGACCTGGCTAAATAATACAGCGCGTATACGGAGGGCTTAAAACATTGGAAAGACTTCATATTGATATCAATGCATTGGAATCGATGCACCGCTTTTGGGATATCCTTGCGGATGCCATTGAAAGCATCAAAAGCGACAAGGCTGAATTTCAGGTAATCCGGGATGCAAAAGACTGTATCGGGCGGCACTGGTACGGACTGAGGTGCAGGGTTACATGCAGACGTTCGGGAATTGGATTCTACCTGCATATCGGGCTGATCTATTTCCCGTCTACCCGGCCGGGTCTGATGATAGAGCTGGATGAGCAGAATAACCGTCACAGCTATGGCAGTGTATTGGAAAACATAACCGAACGCCCGGAATTCGAAATCAACCGGGCGGAACCGGAGTATTTTAAACTGTTTATGCCTGACAGTGTTTTCGCAGATATGTCCGGCAGGCCAAGAGGGGAACAGGCAGTGATTCTTCGAAGGTTTGTAGCAGGCGGTGCAGAAGCAATCGTAGATGCCGCATACGAAAAGGGGTTCCGGCTTGATTACCGGAATATGGCAGATTCACTGAATCTGGTGAATGCTTTTGATCAGGCACTGAATGAAGTGGAAAGCCACATCAGCAGTGTGAGAGTAAATTATGCAGATAAAGATAACTTCGGACAGTATGCAGAAGGGTTCCGGTACTATCTGGAAAATGACAAAGGATTATCGCTCTATGCCTATTTTGGAGCCATATACAGTTATAAGAAGCAGCCGGCCGGTATCTTCGCGGAGATTGACAAGTTCAGCAACCCAGAAGAATTCGACAGGGTGTATCACAACATGGAAGCATCCCCGGTGTATGAGCTGGGAGTCGGGGAACCGGGCTTCATAAAGCTCTTTATGAAGGCAGAAATGGCAGAAGCGGTCAACCGGGCGGAATATAAAGAGCAGATGGAACTTTTGAAGAATTTTTTAAAGGCATGTAACGAGGCGTTTGTAACAGCATGGGAAAGAGGAGGTAACAAATAATGGCCAAGAGAAAGAAAATTGTACTGATAGGTGCGGGAAGCGCCGTATTTACAAAGGGGCTGATCGCAGATTTTATCCAGTCTGAATTCGGGGAATGGGAGATTGCCCTCTGCGATATTAACCCGCAGATACTGGAATCCATAACGAGGCTTGCTAAGAAGATGGTGGAGCAGAAAAAGTCCGATATTATCATCAGTTCATCCACAGACAGGACAGACCTGCTGCCGGGAGCCGATTTTGTCGTGACGACGATCGCGGTCGGAGGCAGGCGTGCATGGGAACAGGATGTTAAGATTCCGAGAAAATATAACATTTACCAGCCGGTAGGCGATTCCATTATGCCGGGGGGAATCTCCAGGGCACAGAGGATGATTCCTGTGATGGTTGAGATTGCAAAAGACATTGAGCGGCTCTGCCCGGATGCATATTTCTTCAACTACTCCAACCCGATGACCGCTATCGTGACTGCGGTAAGAAGGGCAACAAATGTGAAGATAATCGGGCTTTGCCACGGTGTTATCTACGGGGAAAAATATCTGGCGAAAATGCTCGGTGTGGATGTAAAGAGGCTGACTACAATCGGTGCAGGCTTAAACCATCTGACATGGCTGTACGATATCCGTGTGGACGGGAAAGACGTGCATCAGGAACTGCTGGATGTCGTAAAGAGGCAGAAGGAAGAACACGAAAGGAACCCACATGTGCGCAATTTCTTCAATCCACTTCTGGAAGACAAGGAAATACCGAACCATATGGACAATCCGCTTTCATGGGAATTCTTCGAACGCTACGGGGCGATTCCGGCAGTTGTGGACCGCCATGCGGTTGAATTCTTCCCGGAGCGTTTCCCGGAAGGAAAATACTATGGTGCAACTCTCGGCATCGATGCATTTCCTATTGACGATGTGATTGCAAGAGGCGAGGGAATCTATAAAGCAATGCTGGAGCAGGGAGAGACGGAAGGTGAAGTAGAAGCCGAATTGTTCCAGCGTGCCGATGGGGAACATGAACAGCTTGCGGAAATCATCAAATCCTTACTGCTGGATGAACGGAAGGTATTCTCCGTGAATATTCCAAATGAGGGCGCCGTTGCCGGTATTCCTGACGATGCCGTACTGGAGATTCCGGGTGTTGCCACTGCAAGGGGATTCTCCTCCATGCATGTGAACGGATTCGAGGGACCAGTCAAGGATATTATCATCAAGCGGCTTGCATCCGTGGACCTCACAGTAGAAGCAGCATTAACGGGGGACAGGCAGCTCTGGGCCGACGCTATGATGCTCGACGGTGCTGTGACCGATTATGAGACAGCAGAAAACCTGGTCAATGACTTTATAGAAGAACATAAAGACTATCTGCCGCAGTACAAATAGATTTAAAACGCCTGATATCAAACAGAAAATTTAAGAGGGACACCTTATGAACAAAAAAGTATTGATTATCTCCTTTTCCTTCGAACAGGAAGAAGAAGCATTTCGCGTGCTGGAAGATGCAGGACTGGAACCGGTCCTGCTGGCTGAAAAAGACAGGATCGGGTATACACAGGAAGACCTTCTGGACTACTGGGATACTCTGGAGAAAAAACCGGCCGGGATTCTGATGGGGGCGGATATTCCCTTAGGGAAAGAATTCGCTGAGAAGGCAGAAGGGCTGGAAGCAATCTCACTGAACTGTGCGGGTGCAGACCACCTCGATCTTCCGGCATTTGAAAAGAAAGGTATCAGAATCTGCAATGTACCGAGACAGAACTTCAATGCGGTGGCAGATCTGGTCTGGGGACTGATTCTGGCAGTTATGCGCCGGATTCCTGAGGCCGACAGGAATATCCGCAGGGGGAAATGGTGTGACGGGGTTGCAAGAGGGTATGCCGTATCCGGGAAAACCCTCGGAATCATCAGCTTCGGGGCAATCGGACAGGCAGTGGCAAAGAGGGCGGCGGGATTTGACATGAGGGTGCTTGTAAACAGCACAAGCCAGAATCCTGAGTCAGCCGAAAAATATGGCGCGGTTTATGTGGACAGGGATACCCTGTTTCAGGAGGCCGACATTCTTGTTCCGGCAAGCCCGCTGACACCGGAGACATACCACATTATTAACGCGGATGCGATCGGCAGGATGAAGAAAGACGCTGTCATTGTGAACGCGGCAAGGGGCGGGATCATTGACACGCAGGCACTGTACGAAGCGTTGAAAAACCGTCGCATTGCAGGAGCGGCACTGGATGTTTTCGAAGAAGAGCCGCTGTATGAGAGTGCATTCTTTCAACTTGACAATGTGGTGCTGACACCCCATATAGGAGGGCTGGCAGACAGGGAAATCCATAACGTAGCCATGCAGGCGGCCTGTCATATGGCAGAATTGCTTAAGTAACGGTCAGTTACCATGAAACAACAGAAACAAAAATGACTGGGAGAAAAGAAAAATGAAGAATGAATTGTTTGGAAAACCACTCACTTATTATGAAGAGAACCACTGTATCCATACCGTCACTGAGATTGCACAGCAGCCGGAAGTATGGCGCCAGCTGGCAGATACACTAATGCAGAGAAAAGACGAAATCTCAGCGTTTATGGATCAGGTCATGTCTGTTCCAAATTTACGGATCGTGACAACGGGCGCAGGCTCATCCGCATTTGTAGGAGAGACATTTTTATACATGTTAGCGGGAGAGTTGGGAATCCGTACAGAGAACGTACATACAACGGATATCATCAGCGCACCGGATGAGACGCTGTTTGACACCCCGACACTCCTGATTTCCTATGCACGGTCAGGTGAAAGCCCGGAGAGTATTGCCGCCATACGTTTTGCACAGAAACGGGTGAAAAATCTGTACAATATCGTGATCGTATGCGATAAAAACAGCAGCCTTGCCAGATGCGGGTATGAGACAAAACAGTCCCTGGTCCTTGACCTGCCAAAGGAAACCTGTGATAAGGGTTTTGCAATGACAAGCTCTGTAAGCTGTATGAGCATTGCGACATGGTGTCTGTTCCATTATAAAGAGATGGAAACATATACGGGATATGTAACTGTTCTGGCAGAGGCGGTGGAGGCGCAGATTGACAGACTGGCCGACAAGGCGGGCGCGATTGCAGAAAATGACTACCGCAGACTGATCTGGCTGGGAACAGGTGCGCTGAAGGGACTGGCCAGAGAAGCATCCATCAAGTCTATGGAACTCTCAGACGGCTATGTACATGCAGGATATGATGCACCGACCGGTTTTCGCCACGGGCCAAAAACAGTTATTAATGAAGAGACCCTTACGATACATTTCATATCAAACAAAGAGTACAGCAGAAAGTATGATGTAGATCTGGTAAGCGAGATCATCAGGGAGAAACAGAAGAATCTGGTGGTTATTATAAAACCGGATTTTGTTAAAGAAGAGATTAAAGGGGAAGACTACGAAGTGGTCTATCAGATTCCAAAAGAACTTCCAGAAGATTCCGAGATGGGGGCATATATATTCTCACTTGTATTCACCCAGCTGCTTTCGATGAAAAAATCACTGGACAAGGGATATACGACCGACAATCCGTGTCCAAAGGGCGATGTCAACAGGGTCGTACAGGGAATCACGATATATGAGATATAAAAACTGGTTCCCGTGTTTCCGAAAGGGATATACAAAATAATTAAAAAAGGATGATAAATTATGGCAGGCGGGAACGTAATCAGAAAAGACATACCTGTTGCACTTTACTACCAGCTGAAAGAAGAAATCAGAAGAAAAATACTGGCAAACGAATGGGCGGAGGGAAGCAGGATTCCCTCTGAGGCGGAAATTGCAAAAATGTTTGACGTAAGCAATATTACCGTGCGTAAAGCGATAGATGAACTGCAGAATGAGAAATATCTCGTGAAAAAGAGAGGCAGGGGAACATTTGTATTAAACCGCTCTATCGGACAGAAACTGCATAAGTTCTATTCTTTCAGTGAAGAGCTGACAACAATGGGTATCAAAGAAACTGCAAAATTAATTGTGTTTCAGGAGATTATTCCGGAGGCCTTTATCAGAGAACCACTTCAGATAGGGGCAGAAGAAAAAGTATTCTGGATTAAGCGGATACGATATATGGATAATAAGGTATACGCCATTGAGCATTCATACATCCCGGTAAAATTCGTACCGGAGCTGACCGGGGAATTAGTAGATAAAAACGGGCTGTATAAGACCCTGCGTATGTTCCACGTATTTCCGGAGCGGGCAATTGAAACCTTCTCAGCGGTAAACATTTCCAGGGAAGATGCAAGAGACATGAATGTGATGGTAAATGATGCGGCGATTAACCTGACCCGTGTGACATACAGCGGCGCGGACATCATTGAATACTGCCAGAGTATCGTGAACGGAGAAGTATTCCACTATACAGTTGAATTAAAATAGAACGGAATAGATGCTATAAGCAAGGAGGACTTTTATGGGAAAGTTAATAGGCACGAAACGGAACCGGGGACGGAGCATATTCCTGTTTTGCGTGTTGGTACCCACCTTTATATGGTTTTTGATATTTTTCATAATCCCCTTTTTTTCTGTGATTATGTATAGTTTTACAAACGCACATATGGCCTATCCCACCTATAAATTCGTGGGATTTGACCAGTACATAAAGGCATTCACAAAGGACCCTACATTTCTTATTTCGCTGAAAAACACGGTCGTAACGGCTTTGGTTATTGTGCCTTCGACGGTCATTCTGGCGATCCTGCTGGCAGCGGGCTTAAATGCGCTGGGAAATAAGCTCAGGCAGATTTTTACATTTATTTATTTCCTGCCGTCTGTCATTTCTGCGGTTGCAATCAGTCTTGTATGGAACTGGCTGTACAATAAAAACTACGGCTTGTTTAATGCGATTCTGGATGCACTGGGGATGAAGACGCAGCCATTCCTGACATCGGCCAGCCAGGCGCTTATCTGTCTGTGTATTGTACAGATCTGGTCTATTTTCGGCTATTATGCGGTCATCCTGCTGGCGGCGATAAGGGGCATCGACAAGAGCTACTATGAGGCGGCGGAGGTTGACGGGGCAGGCCCTTTGGCCAAGTTTTTCAGGATTACGCTCCCGCTGATTAAGAATAACATTTTATTTGTATGCGTTATGACCACAACGGTCGCATTCATGTTCTTTGCACCGGTCCAGATACTGACGAAGGGGACCCCGGGAACGAGTACGATGGTAATGCTGCTGCACATTATGAATAAAGGTATCAAGAACAGCGACATCGGTTATGCATCTGCCATGTCCATAATCCTGATGCTGATTATCCTGTTCTTCAGTATGATCCAGTGGATCATTACAAGAGAACGGAAAGAGAAAGCAAAGCATTATAAGGGACAGGGGGTATAGGCGATGAAAAAGAAGAAGAAACATTCTATCGGATTTTATATTGGTGTTGTAATTATGACTGCCGGAGCTGTCTTTATGATTCTCCCATTATACTGGATGCTGATTTCAGCATTCAAGGGACAGTCTGAATTACTGCAGATGCCTCCGACGATGTATCCGCACAAATGGGTAATGACGAATTACCAGAGGGTACTGGACAGTATACCGTTTATCCGCTATTATCTCAACAGTCTCGGGACGAGTATCTTAAATACAGTGGTTGGTGTGCTGACCAGCGGGCTGATCGGGTATACGTTTGCGAAATACCGGTTCAAGGGAAGAAACTTCGTATTTATGTGTATTCTGGCATTCATGATGGTGCCTTACGATACGCTGATGATTCCGCTGTATAAACTGATGGCGGGAATGAAACTGACAAACAGTTATTTCGTGCTGACCGTACCTTACTTTGTGAATATTTTTGGAATCTTCCTGATGAGGCAGTTCTTCCTTGATCTGCCGGATGCCTATCTGGAGGCAGCAGAGATGGACGGCTGCGGGCATTTTAAACGGTTTTTCAGGATTGCGCTTCCAATGGCAAAGTCTATGATGTCGGCATTGTTTATCTACCTGTTTATGGCGAGTTACAATTCTTACCTGTGGCCGTTGATTTCTGTCAGCAAACGTGATTTGTTCACACTGACGGTAGGTATCGGTTCCTTCTATAGTGACAGGGGGACACAGACAGACCTGATCATGGCGACATCCGTCATGATGATTGTACCGATTGTTATTGTCTTCAGCCTGGCACAGAAGAACTTTGTAGAAGGTTTAACTGTCGGCGGCGTGAAAGGGTAGGAGGAAAAAACATGCCATTAATTACAACGAAAGAAATGCTGTTAAAGGCCCAGAGGGAGCATTATGCTGTCGGGGCATTTAATGTGGAAAACATGGAAATGGTACAGGCGGTTATCGCGGCTGCCAAAGCACTGGATGCGCCTGTCATCATGCAGACCACCCCATCTACACTGAGGTATGCCTCACCGGAATATTTTTATGCGAATGCTGCCTGTGCGGCAGAAGAAGCAGGAGTGTGTGCAGCGCTTCATTTAGACCACGGCTCCGATTACGCCCTGGCGGTCAGGACGGTTCATGCAGGATATACATCGGTTATGATAGACGGCTCGCAGAAGCCCTTTGAGGAGAATGTCAAGATAACGGCCGAAGTAGTCAGGATGTGCAGCAGTGTGGGAATACCTGTTGAGGCGGAGCTGGGAAAAGTAGGAGGGAAAGAAGACGATCTGGACGGAGGCAGCGGTGATGCCTATACAGATCCCGTGCAGGCGGAAGTGTTCACAGAGAGAACCGGGATCTCTTCCCTTGCGGTTGCCATCGGGACCGCGCATGGTTTCTATAAAGGGGAGCCAAAGCTGGATTTTGGACGGCTTCAGGAGATTCGGGAGAAAGTATCTGTCCCACTGGTACTCCACGGTGCATCCGGTGTGCCTGATGAGGCAGTAAGAGAGAGTATTAGGCTTGGAATCTGCAAAGTCAATTTTGCTACAGAGCTGCGCGTGGCTTTCACGGATGGGATAAAAGAAGTGTTGGAAAAGCATCCCGGTACGATTGACCCGAAAAAGCTGGGAGCTGCGGGCAGAGAGAGGGTCACTGCCCTTGTCATGGAGAAAATGAAGGTATGCGGGTGGGATAAATAAACATAGAAGTGGAGGTTTCCAAAATCACGGAAACCTCCACTTCTGCCAATCCCCTTATCTTACTTTGGCCTTACCGATAGTTTCTGTATCAAACCTTCTTCGTTTGTATACCGTATTGTTGCAATCGCCATTACCATATACCCGGAGTAGTTCGCCACAAACTTCGCGTGTCTTTCATCAATAATCTCTGCCTCGGAGATCGAGAATTTCCCGAATGTGAATTTATTCCTGAAAAACATATTGATCGCTTCTTTTCCGTAAACATGGTACTCCGGCTGGGAGGTCCCGTTCGGGCAGTGGTCGACGAGGGTCCCGTCACAGTCAAACAGCTCGGCAAGTCCTTCATAGTCTCTGTTTTCCATAGTCTCGATATATTTCTGAATGATATTCATAGCGGCTCCTCCTAATAAACTTTCTCAGAATTCAGTAATGCATCGGTCCCGCCGTCCACGAACAGGATGTTTCCATTGATGCCGGCGGCATATTTGGATGTGAGGAACACGATGGCCCCGGCGATCTCTTCGGCCTCCATAAGTGCTTCCTGTCCGAAGCGTGCAGGAATTGGAAGCGCATTGAGTGCATCGCGGGCGCTTCCCTGGAGGGCGGCGGTCATAGGTGTCTGTACGTTTCCGGGAGCGACTGCGTTGACACGCACACCACGGGCTGCCCAGGAGGAAGAAATCCTGCGGACCCAGCGGGCGAGTGCATACTTGGTTGCTACATAGATACTGTTGCCGACGGTTAAATCTTTCTGGTCCCATTTGCTGATGAGATTGAGAATCATCTGCTCATTGCCTGAATTATTCAGCAAGTCCACAAGGTCCATCCGGCCGGCGCCCTGCGAGATGGTATTGGAAGAGGTCACTACACAACAGCCCTTTTTCTTGCGGAGCAGACCGGACACGCCCTTTGCAATTTCAATGGTTCCAAAATAATTCAGGGAAACGATGAGCTGCAGATTCCCGACAGCCCCGGATACGCCGGCATTGCAAATCATACCGTCCAGCCCTTCCGGACATTTCTGATGGAGTTCTTCAATAGCTTCCCTGCGTCCCTCGGGCGAAGCCAGATTCGCGGATATGTCGCCGCCTTTCAGGTCAATATTAATGACCTCGTGTCCGGCTTCTTTCAGAAGTTTTACCGTCTGGCCCCCGATTCCGCCGGAACCTCCCGTAATTGCATATATTCCCATAGTGTTGTTCCTCCTTTACAGTTCTGATAATACTCATTATAATAGAAATTGACATGATTAAAATGATCAGTTTGCTAATAAAAAATAAGATCAGTTGGAGGCTCAGATGGTAACCTGCGAGATTGAAAAACGGGGAAAGATGCCGATCTATGAATATTTGTACCATTGTATCAGGGAAGATATCCTGAGGGGGGAACTGAAGGCAGAGGAGAAGCTGCCGTCTAAACGCATGCTGGCATCCCGGCTCGGGATCAGTGTCGTGACTGTTGAAAATGCCTATGCACAGCTGATGCTGGAGGGGTATATCTACTCTGTAGAGTGCAGCGGATATTATGTCAGCAGGCTGAAAGCGCAGGGCATACAGGAACAAGCGGCACCAGTCCGATTATATAGGGAAGATACGGACAGTCCTTATTACGCAGACCTGCGGTGCAACCGTATAGGCATGCAGCATTTTCCATTTTCTATCTGGGCCAAACTAATGAGAGAAGTCATCACGGCAAGGGACGAGAAACTCTTAAAAGCAGTTCCGTGCAGAGGGGTGCTGGAGCTGCGGCAGGCCATCGCGGAAAACCTGCGTAGGTTCAGGGGGATGCATGTATCTCCGTCCCAGATCATCATAGGGGCGGGGACGGAATTTTTATACCAGCAGCTTTTCCAGATATTAGGTGCGGGAAGGTGCTACGGGCTGGAGGAAATCGGCTACTCTTATACATATGAATTGTTTGAGAGAAATCAGGTGAACTGGAGGCAGATCAGCATGGATGAAAAGGGAATATCGGTCAGTTCCCTGAAGGAAAGCGGCTGTGATGTCCTGCATGCCACCCCGGAGCACCATTTTCCGACCGGTATCGTTACACCCGTGGGGCGCAGGCAGGAGGTGCTGAACTGGGCCGCGGAAACGGGCGGCTACATCATAGAAGATAACTTTGACAGTGAGTTCCGCTATGTAAACAAGCAGAGCCCGGCCCTGTATGCAATGGACAAATCCGGCCGTGTGATCTACCTCAATACATTTTCAAAGAGCATCGTGCCGTCCATCCGCATCAGCTACATGGTGCTGCCCGAAAATCTGATGAAAAAATACGTTGAGAAGATGTGCTATTCTTCCTGCACCGTGTCCTGTTTTGAACAGCACACGCTGGCCCGCTTTATCTCGGAAGAATATTTCGGGCGCCATCTGAACCGGATGCGCAGCTTTTACAGGAAACTTAAGACGAGGCTGATTCAGGAAATTGAAAATTCCTCTTTGAAAGATATCGCAAAAATTCAGGAGGCGGAGGCAGGAACCTATTTCCTCTTAATACTGGATACCGTCCTGACGGATGAGGAACTGGTAGCAAGGGCAAGGCAGCAGGGGATAGACCTGGCCTGTTTTTCCGAGTACTGCAGGAATCCGCAGAAAACCCGGGAACACATTCTGATCATTAACTATTCCGGAATCCGTATGGAGGCAATCAGTGAAACAATCCGCCGGCTTGAGCGGGCTGTACTGGTGTCGAAAATATAAGGTATAATTCGGACAGGGCATCTGCTATAATGGAATAAGATTCTGTTTAAAATGCTGGAGGTGCAGAGAATGAAAAAAGCATTACCCATTGGTGTTGATAACTTTGAGGATATTATTATAAATGATTATTATTATGTAGATAAAACCTTGTTTATAAAGGAATTGCTGGACCTAAAGGGAAAGGTAAATCTGTTTACCCGTCCGAGGAGGTTTGGCAAAACGCTGAATTTAAGCATGCTCAGATATTTCTTTGAAGACACGGGAATTCAGGAGAAAAATACCCAACATGCGGCACTTTTTAAGGGGCTGAAAATTATGGGGGCAGGCAAAGAATATATTGGACAGATGGGAAAATACCCAGTCATTAACCTGACTCTTAAATCATCGAAGCAGGAGACTTTTGAATCGGCATACTATAAGATCAGGGAAGAAATTGCTGAAGAATTTCAGAGGCATGACTTTCTTTTAGAATCGGATGCCCTTTCGGATACGGATAAACAGATGTTTCAGGATATAAAAGACAGGAAGGCAGGATACGATGCATATTCCGGCTCACTGAAGTTTCTAAGCCGATGTTTATATATGGCAATGAATGAAAAGGTCATTGTTCTTCTGGATGAATATGATGTGCCCTTGGAAAACTCGTATTTTGCCGGATTTTACGACAAGATGGCTGGCTTTATAAGGTCCCTTTTTGAATCGGTGCTAAAGACAAATGACTGCCTGCAGTTTGCAGTGATTACCGGATGTCTCAGAATATCCAAAGAGAGTATTTTTACCGGACTGAACCATCTGAATCTCATTTCCGTATTAGATAAGAAGTACAGCGAGCATTTTGGCTTTACTGAGCCTGAAGTTAAACAGGCAATGTCTTATTACGGAAGAGACAGGCGGTTCGCGGACGTGAAGGAATGGTATGATGGATACCAGTTCGGTAATACGGAAGTCTATAATCCGTGGAGCCTGATTAAATTCTTATATGATTTAGATGCAGACGCAGACGCGTTTCCCCGCCCTTATTGGATTAACACCAGTTCTAATGAAATCATTAAGAACATGGTTGCGCGTGCGGACCGGGAAATGAAGGGGCAGATTGAAATGCTGTTAGCCGGAAAGTCAATGGATATTCAGGTGCATGAAGAAATTACTTATGCAGATATGGATCAAAATGGAGAAAATCTGTGGAATTTCCTTTATTTTACTGGGTATTTGACTAAGGAGAGCGAATATTTTAAGGAATCGTCTATCTTCTTAAAGGTGCGTATCCCAAATACGGAAGTAAAGACAATCTACCAGAATACCATCTTGAACTGGTTCCGGGAGTGTATAAAGAAACGGGATTTCCGGGATCTGTACAAGGCTATGGAAGATGGGGATGCAGAAAAAATGGGAGAGATCCTTAGTGAACAATTGTTGTCTACGATTAGTTTTTACGACAGTGCGGAGAATTTTTATCATGGTTTTCTGGCAGGAATATTAAGTCAGAGCGATTCTTATTTGGTGAAGTCCAATCGGGAATCAGGAAACGGCCGTTCAGACCTGATCGTAAAAAATCCATCTCTGCGGGGAAGGGCATTTATCATAGAAGTCAAGATTTCTAAGGGGATTGATGAATTAGAGGAGGATGCACAAAAAGCGGTAAAACAGATATCCGGGCGCGGATATATGGAGGAGCTGCGGACAGAAGGATACCGTATGATAGACAGTTATGGAATCTCGTTTTTCCGTAAAGACTGTGAGGTACGTTATGGTGGTAAGTATAGATAAATGAGGGGTGCTATGCATGGACTCTGGCCGTGAATAGCAACAAATGAGGGAAGTCGGGGAGGGATTATCCAACCAGACTTCCCGAGTATGTGTTAGTATCAGTTAAAGACTTTTCAGTTTAAAAAGTGCCTGTATCCTTTTTTCTGCCTGCCTCAGTGCATCCTGAACAGTGAGTTCTTTTCGGTAGGCTTTCTGACAGACATCCTGCAGGATCGTCTCGATTTCGTATGGGGGAATGATCCGTTCTGCACTCTGATAAGGATAGATTCTGTTGCGTGCTTTCTCGAAACATTTTGTATTCAGTTTCATCCACGGGTAAAGTCTTAGTATCTCCTGGTTCTCGTAAGGGTGGAGGACGGTAGACTGCCCGTTTAGCGTAGTCATATAGTAACTTGTCTGCTTCTGGCAGATCCACTTAAAATAGTTCGCGATCAGTTCGGTATGGCGGGTAGTCCTGCTGATACCCATATGCCATCCTACATTGGCAGGCGTCTGTCCCGGGACCATGCTGTAATCAATCTTGGTGATAATATCTCCATGCAGGCAGTCGTTGATGAGAGTACCATATTCGGTGAAGGACAAAAGCATGGCAGTCCGTCCGCTCCCGAAGTCGTAAAAACTGGAATTGATGGAGGTATCTGAGATGCCGTTTTCCGTATACATAGCCGTATCAAGCAGGCTCTGCAGCGCCTTGATATTCTGCGGGGTATCCAGCTTCAGCCGCCCGGAACTGTCGAAAAGCCCGCCGCCAAAGCTCCAGAGCCGGATCTGCAGTTCGAGCGCAAACTCTTCATTGACACTGCCGATGATCGAAGTTCCGTACAGTGTCGGAGAGTAAGGATTATATTTTTTTGTGAAAAACTGGGCGATCCCGTTGAATTCCTTCCATGTCTTTGGCGGACGTAAGGGCATGTTATAGAGTGATTCAAACTGGTGCTGTATCGTGGGCTGCTCGAACAAATCCTTCCGGTAAAAAAGAATATGGGAGCCTCCTACGATCGGAAAACCGTAAAAACGTCCCTTATAGCAGGCATTCGCAAGATTTTTCGGGACCAGATGTTTGCTGAACAGCTCATTCGAGGTCATCAGTTCGGTAATATCTGTAAGTACATCCAGATTGGCAAGGTAAGTGAGCCATGATACATCAAACATATAGATATCATATCTGCCTTTTTCCCGTTTACTGTCAGATACAATCGTTTCAATTAGTTCTCTGTAGCTTACAAAGTCAAATTCAATCTTTACCTCGTGCTGCCGCTCGAATTCCCGCGATACCGCATGCAGTGACAGGATTGTCGGCATGGATGTGGCGATGATGCGCAGTGTCCGCTTCGGCGTTCTGACAGAATGATATGGGGCAGGCGCCTTCGGGATATTCAGGTGGCTTCCGATGACATTGTCCTTGAACAGCATAAATTCTTTCTCGAAAAATGCAGGTTCATGCAGGTTCTTCATCAGGACATCAATACTGCGGATTCCCATTGTGTGTGCCGTACGTGAGGTATGGATCAGGTTGGGGAGATAATTGGACTCGTTCCAGGATTCCTCCCCCAGAGTGATAATACAGGTGTCTTTCGGCACTTTTATGGAACAGAGGTTAAAGGCCTCTATGATTCCTTTGGCAAGCGGATAGGAAGAGGTTATGATCGCCTGGGGCGGCTCCTCCACGATGTTGAACATGGCCTTGCGGAACGCGGACTCTGTCGTAAAACGCGTCTCTATCATCTGATTCATAGAAAAATCCAGACCGAGATCATCGTGCGCATCACTGAATCCCCGCAGGCATTCCCTTTCTGTAAAAAACTCACTGTGTCCGATCATGAGCTTAATATTCGTGTATCCGTTTTCGATCAGCTTCTTCGTCAGATAATAGCAGGAATTATAGTTGTCAAAGGCCAGAAAGTTGGCGTCGATACTGTCCGGGAAATGCTCCAGGAAAACGGCAGGCACATTATGCCTGATGATACTGTTCTGAAAGTATTCCACGTTGTCCGGCTGGCAGGAGATCAGGATCAGGCCGGCTACATTCCTGCCGATAAGCTGGTCAATAATCTTGCGTTCCAGCTTTGGCGTATGGTAAGAAAATGAAATATTCAGCGAATAGTCCATGCTCTCAGCGCGTGAGATGATCCCCTTTAGAATATCTGAGTGACATGAGTCATCAATATCCGGAAAAACAACGCCAATCTCCCGGGATGTCTCTGACTTCAGGTTCCTGGCAGAAGCATTGGGGATATAGTTCAGTTCCTCGATGACACTCATGATTCTGGTCCTGGTGGCCGGCTTCACACTCTTTGTATTATTCAGACAGTTTGAGACAGTCGCGATGGAGACGCCCGCCCGTTCTGCAACATCTTTCAAAGTCGCCATAAAAGTTCCTCCTTCAATTGAGTAAACGAACAAAGTATACTATAATATTATAATGCCAGGGTCAAAAGGTCATTCAATGCATGCTCGCATGCAATTGAATGACTTTGGGACCCGTAAAACATGAGAAAGTAGCCCGATTAGGGCGGATTTCGAATGTTTTTAGGATTTTGGGAGCACGAAGTGCGGAGAAATCCGTAGGCATCAGGGGTCAAAATATTTTTGACCCCAACATTATATTGTCATAAGGAAAATGAAAAGTCAATGTTAAAGTAAAACGTTTCAAATAATCTCAAATTATGAGGAGGAACTCTATGCACTATCGTTTTCAGATCCTGATGAATGATTATACGCTTTGTCCTTCAGACTGGGGGATGACGGGGGAATGTGCCACATTTTACCGTATTTATTATGTCTGCGGGGGGAAGGCATGGTTCCGGCAGGGGGAGGAGGAAGTACAACTGAAAAAGGGCTGGCTTTATATCCTTCCTGTCATGCAGTCTTATTCCCTCAGGCACGATGTCAAAGACCCGCTGGAGGTCCTCTGGTTCCATGTAGAACTGGATCTGTCTATGGGGAGGGATTTCACCGCTGTCGAGATCTGTGAAGGGGAGGACTTGTACTACCTGCTGAAAAGCATCCAAGTCATCCAGAGAGATCCTGCCTCCTTTGAAGATGTGAACCGGCTCTTTGATATTTTCCTGAAAAGGCTGGAACAGCGGCTGACCCTCTACCGCACGGGAAGCAGGCGCATGAACCGGGTCCTTTCTTATATAGATGAGCACATAGCCGATGACCCGGAGATTCAGGAGCTTGCGGCCTGTGCGGGAATGGAACGTTCCTACTTCACGAGGCGGTTCAAGGAAATCTTTAAGATGTGTCCCCGGCAGTTCGTCTATACGAGAAAAATGAGTGTCGGGGCAAAGGCCCTGCTGGAGGGCGCCACTGTCAGTGAGGCGGCAGAGAAATGCGGCTACAGCGATGAAAAGGCATTCACCAGAGCATTCAAGCGGTACATGGAAGTCACACCCGGAGAATATAAGAAGCGCCGTGCCTGCACAGAACCATAAAAAAGAAGATGTCAGAAAGAATAAGTCACATCGGGCAACCATGAAGCCACAACCGAAAGTTGTGGCTTTTTGCATGGGGTGGTAAGGTTTGATCAGGAAAGTAAAGGAAACCATATATGCCAAAGGAGGAACCGCTATGCTGCACGACCCGTCACACAGACCGGTAGTACCGGAAGAGAAAGAAATTGTATTATCCCGTGGGGATAAGGATATTTTGAGACGGCTGGGAGGCCGGATTGCAGAAATATCCGGTGACAAAATCAATGAAATTAATGCAAGGAACTGGACGCTTTTAAATGATAAGAAATCTGTAAAACCGATGGTCTGGATCAACGAAGTGCCGTGGCATGAGATGAATGTAAACGAGGAACTTACGGTTCGCTGTACACATCCCTGGGCAAGGAATCTGGAAGAGACACTGCGCAGGACGATTTTCCAGTGGGACCATTTCCGCGGGGACATGGTAGTCAGCCCGTTTATCGAGTGCCCGCTGGCGATCCATTCCACAGATTTTGGTATCGTTGAGGATGTGGACACGGCTATGACTGATGATAAGAATGATATTTATTCCCGGCATTTTAAAATCCAGATCAAAGAGCCGGAAGACATCGAAAAAATCAAGATGCCGGTCGTCACCCACTTTGAGAAAGCTACCCAGTATTCCTATGATGCCATGTGCGATATATTTGAAGGAATCATACCAGTGAAAAAGGTCGGGCAGACACACATCTGGTATACTCCGTGGGATTACCTGATCCGCTGGTGGGGCGTGCAGGAGGCGATCATGGATCTGGTCATGCGCCCGGACATGGTCCATGACATTTATGAAAAAATGGTGCAGGCATGGATGACAGAACTTGACCAGTTTGAAGAGCAGAACCTTCTTTCGCTGGACTGTAACAATACCCGTGTCGGCTCCGGCGGATATGGTTACACAACAGAACTTCCGGGAACGGACTATGACCCCGGCCACGTTCTTGCCAAAAATATGTGGGGGTGTTCCAACGCCCAGATATTCTCAACTGTATCCCCCCAGATGCACTGGGACTTTGCAATAGAACACGACCTGAAATGGCTGAAAAGATTCGGCCTGACATACTACGGCTGCTGCGAACCTCTGGATTTAAAAGTCAGTTACTTAAGAAGAATCCCGAACCTGCGCAAGATATCCGTTTCTCCGTGGTGTAAAAGCGGGCGTATTATAGAAGATATCGGCACCGATTATGTCATCAGCAGAAAACCGAACCCCGCTATAGTAGCCGGAAATATCTTTGACGAGGCCCAGGCTGAAAAAGAAATCCGTGATTTCATGGACCTGACAGAAGGAAGATCTCATGTAGAGCTGATTTTCAAGGATATCTCCACCGTAAGATATGATCCTGAAAGACTCTTCAAATGGGAGAAAATCGCCATGAGGGTAGCTGGGGATTTTGCAAAATAATCTGTTTTGGGGGCATATGGAACAGCATCTGCCCCCCATTTGTCTCTTCTAAAGGTGTTCTTCTAAACTTCTTAAATAGTGTTACAACTCCTACATTTTTAGCATGATTTAAATTTAAACGTTTAAATTTAAAATTTAATTTTAATTGAATTTACTATTCCACCTCTCTATAATGGACTTATCAAGTAAAGGACGTAAGGGAGGGATCGGGATGATGACAAGTAAAGAACGCGTCAGGGCGGCATTTGAACACAAAACTCCTGACCGTGTCCCTGCTACAATGCAGGCGGTTGAGACTGCCTGGGACAAGATGAAAGAATATTTCCGGGTTGAGACTCAGGATGAAGTCATGGATATTCTGGAAATTGATACGAGGATTATGGATATTCCGCCATACATCGGAAATAAAAAGCCCGATTATGTGAATGCAAACGGGGAGGTCGTACATACGCACCCCTTCGGGCAGCGGTATGTGGAAAAATGGAATGGTGTGGAGTACAACAATCACACGATCTGGCGGCCGATGCAGCATGTGGAGACGATGGAGGATTTCCTCGCTTTCCATGACTGGCCGGACCCGGATGACTTCGATTATGAGGCGGTAAAGCGGTTCTGTGATAAGCATAAAGATAAGGCGATACGCATCGGATGGCCGGGACCTTATCAGGTATTTCTGGAAATGTACCCGGCGGAACAGTTTTATATGCTTATGGCTGATGAACCGGACCTCGTCAAGGCGATGCTGAACCGTTACAGTGATTTTTACATGGAACTGTACGAGAGGATGTTTGAAGCAGGGGATGGGGCAATCGACCTGATCCGGCCGTGTGATGACTACGGGACACAGATCAGCCTGTTGTTCAGCCCACAGATGTGGGACGAATATTTCGCAGAGAATACAAAAAAGCTTGTACAGCTTGCCCATAAATACGGATGTTACTATCTCCAGCATTCCTGCGGCGCGGTCAGGCCGATTATTCCGAACCTGATCGACTGTGGCGCAGACGGACTCGAGCCGATCCAGAAGGTGAAGGGGATGGAGGTAGATTCTCTGAAAAGGGATTTTGGAGACCAGATTTGCTTTCAGGGAGGTGTGGACACCCAGCGCCTGCTCCCGTTTGGTACACCGGAGGAGGTCCGGAGAGAAACAGAGTACATTATCGAGACGATGAATGTAAACGGCGGATATATTCTGGGACCGAGTCAGGATTTTGAAGGCGATGTCCCAGTGGAAAATATCATCGCGCTGTATGATGCGCGTAAGAAATTCATGTAATCGTAAGGAGAGCTGTTTATGAAAAAAAGGATATTATGCTTTGGAGATTCGAATACATGGGGGGCAATTCCCGGAGACAGTGCAAGGCACCCGCAGGATGTACGCTGGACAGGTGTCCTTCAGAGGGAACTCGGGGAGGATTACCAGGTGATTGAGGAAGGTTATAACGGGCGGACTTCTGTACACGACGATGTAGTGGAAGGAAGACTTGCCGGAATCACCTATTTCGCACCCTGCTGCGACTCGCAGTCGCCTCTTGACCTGATCATCCTGATGCTGGGAACCAATGACTTAAAGGCAAGGTTTGCAGTGAATCCGGAGACGATTGCCTTTGGATTTGGACGCTATCTGGATGTGCTTAAGACAGTGCCGATGGACGGCAAAAAACCGGAAGTGCTGCTTGTGTCACCGATCCTGATCAATCCGGCATATAGGGACAATGTACTCTTCTATGATATGTTTGGGGACGGCGCCTATGAGCGGTCGCTGGGTTTTGCAAAGGCATACAAAGCGTTTGCAGAAGCGAACGGACTTCATTACATGGATGCGGCACAGTACGGGGAGGCTTCCACAAAGGACGGGGTCCACATGGAGCCGCAATATCATGAAAGACTTGGAAAGGCATTTGCCGAAAAGGTGAGGGAAGTTCTGAATTAACCCGGATGCAGCCGCGGTGAAGCGTCACAATTATGTGATGGGCTTTGCCGGCGGAGAAATCAATAAATAGCGTATCGGTTCCGATACGTCACAAGCGCTATACGAAAGGAGCAATCAGCATGGGTAACGCATCTAAAAATGAAGCGTATGCATTGGACATGAGAAAAGTGTCCAAAAGGTTTCCCGGAACATTGGCTGTAGATCAGGTCGATTTCCGAGTGAGAGCAGGGGAGGTACATGCCCTCATGGGTGAGAATGGAGCTGGTAAATCAACTCTGATGAAAATGCTCGCCGGACTTTTTAATGACTACACAGGAGAGATTTATATTGACGGGGAAAAGAGAGAGGTGCATACACCGAATCTCGCCAGAGAATATGGAATTGGAATGGTATATCAGGAACTGTCTCTTGCAAGAAGAATTTCTATTTATGAGAACCTTCTGGTTGGACGTCTTCCGAAGAAGAATGCATTGTTTATCGACAAGGCAAAGGCGATTGAGGAGGCGAAAAAACTGCTCCACCGTGTGGGTCTGGATGATATCGACCCGACGCTGGATGTATCCGAGATCAGCCAGTGTGATGCACAGCTGGTAGAGATTGCAAAGGTACTGGGCTTCGAACCTAAGATACTTGTTATGGATGAGCCCACAAGTGCGCTGTCCAGCGAGGAAGTCAACAGGCTGTTTGACATCGTGAGAAACCTGAAAGAACAGGGGCTGGCCATCGTATATATTTCCCATCATCTGGGAGAGATTTTTGAAATAGCCGATATGGTAACGGTCATGAGGGACGGAAAGCTGGTAGATTCCTTCCCGATTACGGAGACTAATACAGAACAGCTCGTTGAATGCATGGTCGGTGAACCGGTAAAAAGCTTTTACGCTGACCACAAGAGCATGGTAACAGATGAAGAAGTGTTACGGGTAGAAGATTTTACAAGGTGGGGATTTTTCCACCATATTAACTTCAACCTCCATAAAGGAGAAGTACTCGCCATCTGCGGACTGGCAGGATCCGGAAGAACAGAAATCGCAAGAGGCCTGACAGGCGTTGACAAGACCGACGGGGGCAAGGTATATATCCACGGCAAAGAAGTTCATTTCAAAGACCTCGGAGAGTCTATCAGGGGCGGCCTCGGATATCTGACAGAAGACAGAAAAGTCGTAGGTCTGGCGCTTCCGCAGACTGTGTCCGACAATGTGACGGCATGCATTATTGATAAATGTGGGCCCGGAATCCTTTATCAGGCAAAGAAGCAGAATGACCTTGTCGATGAGAGAATCAATGAAATGAGTGTATACCCGGCAGACAGGGACAGACTGGTAAACAGCTTCTCCGGTGGTAACCAGCAGAAAGTGCTGATGGCAAAATGGCTGGCGGCGGACGTAGATATTCTGATTCTGGATGAACCTACACGAGGTGTTGACGTCAATGCAAAACAGGTTATCCATGATGCTGTGAAGAGATACGTTTCCCAGGGAAATGCATGTATTCTTCTTTCCAGTGACCTGCCTGAGGTAGTAGGTTTATGTGACCGTGCAGTTATTTTAAGAGAAGGGCATATCATCGGTGAAATTCCGAAAGAAGGAATTAACGAAAACGCACTGTTGATTGCAGCAAATGGGGAGGGTGAGTACGTATCATGTCAGAACAAATAAATAAAAATCCAAATACAAACACTCCAAAAGTAGATACCAGAAAGACGGAAATCAATAAGTTCAGTCTCATTTTCAATAAATTGGGAATCTATGTTGTAGTCGTAGCTCTGATCATTATCGGCCTGATTGTTTCGAAAGGAACATTTTTTGCAGCCAGCAATATCCAGTCTATTCTGGAAGCGGTTGCCCTGATCGGCATGGTCAGTTCAGGCTTGATCTTTATTACATATTCCGGCAACATGACAGACATGTCCATCCCACTGACAATGGCGGTAGGAGGCATGATGGCAGTGCAGACCATCAACTTCGGATTCCCTGTTGCAATTCTGATTGGTATCCTGTCAGGTGCACTGATTGGCCTTGTCAACGGATTCATGATCGGAAAGTTCAGGGCGAACCCGATCATCTGGACATGGGGGTTCAACCTGCTGCTTTCCGGTATCGTAAGAGTTATCTGGGAAGGAAAACAGCTTTATGCAGATAAAGTTGCAAAGGATACAGAATTCGCACAGAATGCGGCTAATACATTCTTCTCTATAGCAAGGACCTACATTGGGAAATACATTTCCCTGATGGCAATCGTCATGATCGTGATGATGGTGATTGCATGGTTCATTCATTCCAAGACAAAATTTGGACAGAAGCTGAAACTGATCGGAACGAACTACGAAGTAGCGAAGTTTTCCGGAATCAATTGTACAAAGACGCTCGTAACGGCGTATATCATCAACGGAGTCTGTGCATCCATAGGGGGAATCTTCTTCGCAGCATTGCGTAAGACCGCTTCCTATGAAAACGGGACAGGATATGATTTCTCATGTCTGACAGCCGTCCTTCTCGGAGGATGTCTCTTAAACGGAGGAAAAGGCTCGGTAGTCGGGACCTTCGGGGGCGTGCTTGCATATGGAATCCTAAACAATATCCTCTCCTGGATCGGTCTGGGAACATATGAAAAGTACCTGGTACAGGGACTTGTCTTCCTGTTCATTGTATGGCTGAACACATATTCTAACAGAAAGTTGGGTAGAGCATAATGAAAAATAAGAAGATTAAAATTAGTGCAAACTTAATTAATGAAAACAGATCTTATCTTTTCCTGGCTCTGATATTGATAATTGGTCTTTTTGTAGATAATTTTTACACCATGTACAACATTAGTGCCGCTACGGGAAACGGAAGCCTTGTAATCTGGCTGGGACTTGGGTTTACAGTATGTATGATCGCCGGGCACATGGACCTTACGATTATGTATATGTCCACGTTTGCAGCCCTGCTCTGCCTCGGTCTGCACGGTGACCAGGGACTGCCCTGGGCCGTATGTATTCTGATTGCAACACTGGCCGGCGTTTTGGTAGGATGCATCAACGGCTTCCTCGTTACAAAGTTAAAGATACACTCCTTTATCGCAACGCTGGGTATGCAGTTCGTATTAAAAGGCTCCATGTATATCTACACAGGTGGTGAAGAACTCAGTATCGGAAAAGATTATGCATTCAGTGATGTGCTGAATGACACACCGGTTGGTTTCCTGCCGTTTTCCACCTATTTCCTGATTACAACACTGGTTGTGTTCATCGTCATGATCGTACTGCGCTACACAAGATTCGGCCGCAACGTATACATGATCGGCGGCAACCTTGAGACGGCATGGCTGGCAGGAATCAAGAGCGACGGCGTGACAACAATGGCATTCGTCATTTCTTCCGCAGCATGTGCACTGGGCGGGGCGCTGAACGGAATTTACTCAGGAACGGCCGGAATCACAATGGGTGAGAAAGGAATCAGCCCTCTTATGATCGCCCTGACCGCTACCATCATCGGCGGAACCGCAATCAATGGCGGTAAAGGAAGTGTCATATGGACATGGGTTTCACTGGTTGCAATCGCACTTCTGAAGGCGATCTTTAAGAAAACAGAGATCCAGGTGCTTGTAATCGCCGCGATACTGATCGGATGTATCGTCTACGAAACAATCGCTTTATATAACAGGAACAAGACGGTTGGCACAAGACCCAACCTGCATAAAGAAGCCTTGAAAGAACTCGGAAAATCACACTAAATTTCAACGGGTGCTTTAGGATCAGGGGAAGGCCCCGTCAGAAATAAAAGATGCAGGGGGTTATATGGATTAGAAACATGCGGGACATGTTTTTAATAAACAAACAAAAGGAGGAAAGAAAAATGTTCAAAAAGTATTTAGCAGTTATGCTTGCCGGAACGATGCTGGTGAGTACCTTATGTCTCACAGGATGCGGAAACAGCGGCTCAGACTCAAAGGATGACAAGAAAGCTTCATCGGAGGATTCTTCTTCAGGCGGGGACAATCTGGCAGAATCAAAGGAATTGCTGCAGAAAGCAATCGATGACATTCAGACGACGGACAACCACCAGATGATGGCGGAAGGAACAACTTTCGACGTACCGGAAGCAGAAGGTGATGCAGAAGCACTGGAAAAACTGGATGATTCCGACATGAACAAGTGGCATTATTATGAATATCTGGACTGGGATTCAGAAGCTGACTCAAGATTCCCGGAATCTCCGGCTGACGGACAGAAGGGCAAACACGTAATCCTGATCGTACATGGCGCCCATGCATGGACAACATGTTATCAGGAAGCTTTTGAGGAAGCTTGTGAAGCAGTTGGAATGACTTGTGACGTATATGATCCGAACTGGGACCAGTCCACGCAGGACGGATATATTGACCAGGCTATCAATGAGCAGCCGGATGCTATCGTAGTTATTCCTGTAAGTGCTGACCATGCGGGACAGCAGTTCAAGAAGATCACAAAAGCCGGTATTCCTGCATTCTGCAGCAATACACTTCCGGAAGCTGACGCAATGAACAACATCTTAGCTTACACAGGACCGAACGACTGGTACCAGATGAGAAACCTTGCAAGCAAGCTTGGTGAGGAACTCGGAGGAAAGGGCGGCGTTGCCTACATCACACATAATGTAGGAACATCACCATATTATGCACGTACATTCGGACCAATGTCCACATTAGCAGAAGAATATCCTGACATCAAATCTCTTGACGTACAGTCACCGGGATTCGAAGCTTCTGCTGTAAAACAGGTTGTTTCAGACTGGATCACAAAATATGGAAAAGATCTGAATGCAATCGTTCTCGCAGATGATTCTGACCAGGCAATAGGAGCAACAGAGGCCTGCAAGGCAGCAGGGCGTGAAGATATCCTGATCGTGGCAGCAGGTATGTCCAAACAGGGTGCAGAGCTCATCCAGAGCGGCGAACTGAAATATGCAAGCTACCAGTCATGTCAGGCAGATGCAGGTCTGGCAGTAAGAACAGTATCCGAGTACTTTAACGGTGAAGATATCGAAAGAGTATCTTATATCGGAACAGACATCATCGGAGCTGACAATGTAGAAGAGTACCTTCCTTGCCAGTGGTAGGCAATTGAGCGAAGCAGCATAAAAAGAATGGGCGGACGGGCGGAGGCCGGCAGTAAAGCTTCCGCCTGTCTTGTAAAAAGGAGAGACAGATGAACAGTAAAGAACGTTTTTTGGCAACGGTTGAGAGGAAACCGGTAGACCGCCCCGCAGCATGGCTCGGTATGCCGGATATCTATGCACAGCCGGCATTATTTGAGTACTATGGTGTTAAGAATATGCATGAGTTAAAACTGGCGGTAGGGGATGATTTCTATGCGGTGGAAGTTCCATATCAATCACCGACGGCAAGTGCCATTTATGCTGCATTTGACTGGTATATGGACGGAAATGTGGATGCAGAAGACCGCACGCTGACCGCTGACGGATGCTTTAAAGATGCGGAGGAGCTGGAAGATCTGGATTTCTTTAAATGGCCGGACCCGGCGGAATATATTGACGTCGAAGAGTGCAGACGCCGTGTAGAGGCAGCTCCCGACGATAAAGTGACTTTAGGCATGTTATGGTCTGCACATTTTCAGGATACGTGCGCGGCTTTCGGTATGGAGACAGCCTTAATGAACATGATTGCAAATCCGGAGATTTACGAGGCTGTTGACGAGAAGATCATGGATTTCTACCTGAAAGCAAATAAAATTTTCTTTGAAGCCACAAAGGGCAGACTGGACGCCGTACTGATCGGCAACGACATGGGAAGCCAGAGGGGGCTGATGCTTTCTCCGGACATGGTCCGCCGTTTCATTATCCCGGGCTGTAAACGACTGGTGGAACAGGCACACAGTTATGGTGTAAAAGTAATCTATCACTCCTGCGGATCAATCGCCGATATTATTCCGGACCTGATTGAAGCAGGCGTGGATATCGTACATCCGATTCAGGCACTGGCTGCAGGCATGGAACCGGAAAGCCTGAAAGAAAAATTCGGTGACAAAGTATCCTTCTGCGGAGGCGTAGATACACAGGACCTGCTGGTAAACGGAAGCCCGGAGGATGTGCGTAACAAAGTAAAAGAACTGCGTACCATATTCCCGACAGGACTGATTATATCCCCAAGCCATGAGGCAGTTATGCCGGACGTTCCTCCTGCAAACATCCATGCATTATTTGAAGAAGCACAAAAAGTATATTAGGAGGTGCAGCAATGCAGAGATATGGTTCCATAATTGGAGTGAAAAAAGAAAAATTAGATGAATACAAATATCATCATGCAAATATATGGCCCGAGATCAACGCCATGATCAAAGAGTGTAACCTGTCGAACTATTCCATTTATAACTTTGGTGAATTATTGTTCTCCTATTATGAGTATACCGGCGACGATTATGAGGCAGACATGGCAAAAATGGCCGCAGACCCTAAGACACAGGAATGGTGGGATCTGGTGATGCCTTTCCAGCAGCCGCTTGACGGAAGAAAAGAAGGCGAATGGTGGGCTGAGATGGAAGAGGTCTACCATCTGGATTAATTCATGCCTGCATTATAAATATGTATACGAAGACAGCCTTAAGAATCAGGAATAGAAATATCTGACAATCAGACAGAACTGTCTGCCCGGAAACCGGCAGCAGAAACTGTCAGAATGTCAGATATTTTTGCTTTTAATTAAAAAGAATACACACTTTATTCTTTGATTAGAGCTAAATAAAAAGATAATTAGTCAAAAATATATAAAAAAACTAAAAATAGTGTTGACAAAATGGGAAACGTGTAGTATTCTTAATACAAGAAATAAAACAAATGAACAATCACTTAAAAAGAAAAAGTAATCTCATAAGAGAGAGGAAAATTCTTCGTAAATGAAAGTTCAGAATGTTTTAGGAACTGGACAAAAGTAAATGATTAGAACGGAAAGATGGAGAAATTATCATAATGACGAGAAAGTTATGAGAGAAGTAAAATCCATCGTAAAAAGAAAATCATCGAACAAGTCCGGTAAAGTTTAAGAAGAGGAGGTACGGACCACCAGCAAATTAAAGTTTTAAACCAAACCGCTATCAACAAAATTGGTAGAGAAAGAGGTAAAAAAAGAATGATAGAAATATCAGTGTGAAGATGGGTGTTAATCATAATTAGATTGGCATCCATCTTTACTTTGTGTGGATATAAAATAGCTTTGCGGAAAGTGACCCGAAAAGCTATTTTGTGTTGTATATTTCTGCAAAAATTGTTAAAATAAGAAAGATGTGGGGAGAAATCAGAACATGTTGCAGGGGAGATGAGTATGGCAAGATCAAGTAACCAGAAGGAAAAGATCCTGTTTCTTATGAGGCTGTTCCACGAGGAAACAGATGCGATGCATCCTCTTTCCAGAAAGCAGCTTGAAGAGAAGCTGTTGGAATATGGAATTCAGGCAGAACGGAAAAGTCTGTATAATGATATTGAGACGCTGAAAAAGTTCGGGATGGATATCGCTTACCGGAAAGAGCGGCCTGAAGGATATTTTCTTCAAAGCCATGAATTCGAACTGGCGGAGCTGAAATTACTGGTGGACGCGGTTCAGTCTTCCAGATTTATTACAGAGAGCAAGTCGAACAGCCTGATCCGTAAGATCGAGAGTATGGCAAGCAAGTATGAAGCAAAGCAGCTTCAGCGTCAGGTTGTTGTTGCGAACAGAATCAAGGCGATGAATGAAAGCATTTATTATAATATAGATAAGATTTATGCGTCTATTGCTTCAAACCAGCAGATTCTGTTCCGGTATTTCGAATGGACGATCGAGAAGACAACCAGGCTCAAGAAGGGCGGGGAGCCATATCAGGTCAGTCCTTGGGCGCTTACATGGGACGATGAGAATTATTATCTGATCGGGTATGATGTAGATGCCGGAATCCTGAAGCACTTCAGGGTGGATAAGATGCTTGATATTGAAACATTGGGAGAACCAAGGGTCGGGAAGGAAGAGTTTGGAAGATTCGACCTGGCACACTATACGAAAAAAACATTTGGTATGTTTGGCGGGGAGGAAGAGACCTTACGTATCAGATTTCATAATAAATACATAGGCGTTGTCATAGACAGGTTTGGGAAGGATGTATCTGTCAGGCCGGACGGGGAGGAGAGTTTCACGGCACGCGTGGATGTGGCTGTCAGTGGACAGTTTTTCGGCTGGCTGACCGGGCTGGGGAAGGATGTCAGAATTCTTTCTCCGGTGTACGTGGCGGATATGTATCTGGATTTCTTAAAGGAGATCACCGGGGCATATGACAGCGGGGAGTAACTGTAAATAATTTTAAGGGACAAAGGTGAACAAGATGATAATGAATATGGATTACATTTTAGGACAGGTGCAGGGGTACCTTGATACAGGTATGGCTGTGTTGACGGATAAGGGGAGAGGATTGGGTCAGGCGGATCTTATCACATTGATTGTGGTGGCTGCCACCGGCCTTCTGTTTTGCTTCTTCGGACTGAAGATGGTGCGGTTCTGGGCAGCGGTTCTCGGACTGGCCGTCGGTTTTTCAGGCGGGGCGTATCTGGCTTCTTATTTCGGACTGGACGGCTACATCCCACTAATTATCGGTGCGGCGGCAGGTCTGATCCTCGCAGGGCTTTGTGCGGGATTCTTTCTGGCAGGGGCATTTTTTGTCATGTGGATTCTGGGTACGGCAGGCAGTGCATGCATTTTACAGCCGAAGGACTGGCAGTTTATGCTGGTCTGTGCAGCAATCGGGCTGGTCATCGGATTAATTACCCTGAAATTCGCGGGGCCGGTTACGATGCTGGTTACCGGTATTTGTGGTGGTTTTGCCGCAGGACAGGCAATTTACATCCTGCTTCCTTTGAAGAACCGGATTATAAATATCGCGGTCATCGCAGTGCTTGCGATTCTCGGCATTATTGTACAATTTCTTTTGGAATCAAAGAAGCGCAAAAAGCAGCATCTAAAGAAAGCTGAGGAGATTAGAAATACACAATCTGTTGCCAATGAAGTGGACAAGGCCCGTGCAATGGTGGACAATCTGGATCAGGAGGCACCAGTTATGGAGGCTGGCCCTGACGACATTGGTGAGGAGCCGGAGGATGAAGATGAGGCGTATTCCGGTATGGATTTCGATGACATCGATGAGGATATTGACGAAGAATTTCTGGAAGATGATGAAGAATTCGAAGACGATGACGACATCCAGATTTTCAGTCTGGATGATGATGAAAAATAATCTGGATACAGTTTACAGTACGGAACAGGAAGAAGTTTATTGCCAGTCCCCCGGCAAAGTTGTATAATATATCTATAATCCAATTGAAGAAAAGGGGGCTTACTTATGAAGATTGATATGCATTGCCACGTGAAAGAAGGGTCTATTGACAGTAAAGTAAGCTTGGACGAATATATTACAATTCTAAAGAGCAAAGGTTTCCAGGGGATGGTGGTTACTGACCATAACACGTATAAGGGGTACCGCCACTGGAAGTATCACATGAAAGGGAAGGCCCATGAAGATTTTGTGGTGCTAAAGGGGATCGAGTACGATACGAGAGATGCCGGACACATTCTGGTCATCATGCCTGAGGGCGTGAAGATGCGGCTTCTTGAGATGCGGGGGATGCCGGTATCTGTGCTGATTGACCTTGTCCACAGGAACGGCGGTGTATTAGGGCCGGCCCACCCGTGCGGAGAGAAGTATCTGAGCATCACGAATACGAAGAAGTTTTATACGAACCCGGAGATCATGAAGCGCTTTGATTTCGTCGAGGCTTATAACTGCTGTGAGTCTGCCGCATCCAATGCGGGAGCGATGAAGCTTGCACAGAAGTATGGAAAGGTGACGATAGGGGGAAGTGATTCGCATAAGCCGGGCTGTGTGGGACGGGCCTATACGATCATACCGGAACCTGTGACCTGTGAGACCGAACTGATCTCCATGATCCATAAAAAGACGAAGTTTGAGACCGGAGGTACGTTATACGAGAAGACGACGAAGGACCGCATCGGCAAGGTCAATAAGATTCTCGTCTATTCCTTCTGGTTTTACAACAAAGGCGGCGAGCTGCTGAGAAGGCACGGAAGGAATGAGAAGATGGATGTCG
The DNA here is from genome assembly GCF_003149245.1 of Faecalicatena orotica. GTDB lineage: Bacteria > Bacillota > Clostridia > Lachnospirales > Lachnospiraceae > Faecalicatena_A > Faecalicatena_A orotica. The sequence goes on from NZ_QGDL01000009.1 coordinate 59,069, forward strand.
AGAACCCGGTCGACCCGATTGATCCGATCGAATTGTACTACACGGGGGACCCGAACCTGTTCTAACCAGCCGCTGTCAGACAGATTTGCGGTACTGCATTGGTGTGAGGTGGTATTTACGTTTGAACAGCCGGTTAAAGTAGGACAGGTTGTCAAAGCCCGTGCGAGCTGCAATCTCAAGGACGGAGGCCCCTGTGGAGGCGAGCAGCCGCGCGGCCATCGTGAGGCGGTAGTCATTCAGGTATTCGATGAATCCTGTGCCCATATGGGTTTTGAAGAACTTCATGAAGTGGGATTTACTGTAGTATGTCAGTGCCGCCATATCATCGATAGTGATTGAATCGGCGTAGTGGTCTTCCACATATTTTAATATTGTTTTTAATTTCTTCAGAGATTTTGTCTTGATTTTCGGGACAGGGTCTCTGTTTTTTTGTGCCGAGATAAGAAAAAAGAAGAAGCGGAACAGCTCGGCTTTGACAGCAAGCTGATACCCTTCGGACTGCACCTCGCACAATTCATCGATATGACGGATACAGCCTGCAATTTGCGGATAAATCTGGCAGGCGGGGGTGATGAAGGTCAGAGGGCTCTGCTCCTCATTCAAAAGGGGCAGGATAAACCGGTTCGCACACAGGTCATTTTCACCCGATATGAGCATCCCGGGCATGAACAGTATATTCTCGTATTCCATTTCACAGCCTGCCTTCTGATCGATCGAGTGGAGCTGGCCTGGGAGGATCAGGACGATGTCCCCGGCAGTGACCGTCTCGGAGTGCAGATCTGCGGAGACATAACCCTGCCCCTTTTTTATGACAATCAGTTCCAGCTCTTCGTGCCAGTGGAACGGGACCTGCGTGAAATCCAGCGGGATGGAGCAGAGATAGGTATTGTAGGGAAATTCAGATGATGTATGTGATTTGGTTTCATGATAGTTTTGGTATTCTTTGATATTCATGGGAGGTCCTCATTTTCTGCAAAAAACTATTTTACGGATGCTGTTTTGCGATTAATATGATAGTATTGTACTATAAATGAAGAGGATTTTGCAAGAAAATGAGATAGAAACATATTAAAATGCATACTATAGAAACTGTTTATATGCATTGAAAGGAGTAGTCTAATGAGTATACAGGATAGTTTGCAGCAGAAATTAGGAAGAGTAATAGCGGAGGCGTCGAATGAAGAGATTTATTCGGCTCTTTTAAAGATTGTACAGGAGATGGCTAAGGGGAAGGAACGCCCGGAGAAAAAGAAAAAACTGTATTACATATCGGCAGAATTTTTGATCGGTAAACTACTTTCCAATAATATGATCAACCTCGGGATTTACAATGAAGTCAGGGATGTACTGGCGGCAAATGGGAAGGATATCTGCGAGATAGAAGAAGTGGAGCCGGAGCCGTCCCTTGGAAACGGGGGGCTTGGACGCCTGGCAGCCTGTTTTCTGGATTCTATTTCCACATTGGGATTGAGCGGTGACGGGATTGGGCTGAATTACCACCTCGGGCTTTTTAAACAGGAGTTTGAAAATGAACTCCAGAAGGAGACTCCAAATCCGTGGATTGAGAATGAAAGCTGGCTCGTGAAGACGGATGTGAGCTACCCGGTTTCCTTTAAGGGAATGACTCTGAATTCCAGAATGTACGATATTGAAGTGACCGGATACAATAATATGACGAATAAACTTCACCTGTTTGATGTGGAAACTGTGGATGAGGATATTGTGGAAAACGGGATTGATTTTGACAAGGAGGATATCGAAAAGAACCTGACCCTGTTCTTATATCCGGATGACAGTGATGAAAAGGGGCGTCTCCTGCGAATTTACCAGCAGTATTTTATGGTAAGCAACGGTGCCAGACTGATTCTGGATGAATGTACGGCGAAAGGCTGCAGCCTCTATGACCTGCCGGATTATGCCGTGATCCAGATCAATGATACCCATCCGACAATGGTGATTCCGGAACTGATCCGCCTTTTGATGGAGAGGGGGATGGAAATGGATGACGCGATCGGCGTGGTTTCCCGTACCTGTGCATACACAAACCATACGATTCTGGCCGAGGCACTGGAAAAATGGCCGCTCGGATATCTGAAAAAGGTAGTGCCGCAGCTGGTACCGATTATCGAAGTGCTGGACGACAAGGTGCGGAGAAAATATGCGGACGAAAGTGTGGCAGTGATCGACAGGAACGACACCGTACATATGGCACATATCGATATCCATTATGGGTTCAGTGTGAATGGGGTTGCCGCACTGCATACAGAAATATTAAAACAGAACGAGCTGAATAACTTTTACAAGATTTATCCGGAGAAATTCAACAACAAGACGAACGGAATTACGTTTAGAAGATGGCTGCTTCACTGCAACCCGCTCCTGACAGAGATGCTGGACTTTATTATAGGAAAAGGATACCGTTCAGATGCAAAACAGCTGGAGCGCCTGTTGAATTTCAGGGGGGACCAGAACGTACTGAGCCGCCTGCAGGAGATTAAAAAAGCGAATAAGGAAAAACTCTGTGAATATCTTATGGAAACACAAGGGATAAAGCTGAATTCGGATTCCATTTTTGACATTCAGGTAAAACGCCTCCATGAGTACAAACGCCAGCAGATGAATGCGCTCTACGTTATCCACAAGTATCTGGAAATTAAAGCAGGAAAACTTCCGGCTACACCGATTACCGTAATCTTCGGTGCAAAAGCAGCTCCGGCCTATATCATTGCAAAAGACATCATCCACCTGATCCTGTGCCTGCAGGAAGTTATCAACAACGACCCGGAAGTCAGCCCGTATCTCAAGGTGGTCATGGTGGAAAACTATAACGTAACAAAAGCAGAAAAACTGATTCCGGCATGCGACATATCCGAGCAGATATCCCTCGCATCCAAAGAGGCAAGCGGAACCGGCAACATGAAATTCATGCTCAACGGAGCAGTAACACTCGGAACCGACGATGGTGCAAACGTCGAAATCCACGAACTGGTCGGCGATGAAAACATCTTCGTATTCGGCGCATCCAGCGACGAAGTCATTGAACATTACGCAAAAGCAGACTACATCTCCCGCGAGTATTACGAAAAAGACGCCGACATCAAAGCCGCGGTAGACTTTATCACCAGCGAAAAAGTACTCGCTGTAGGAAACGCAGAAAACCTGACAAGACTTCAGAACGAACTCCTGAAAAAAGACTGGTTCATGACACTGCTCGATTTCAAGGCATATGCAAAGAAAAAAGAAGAAGCATTCAAAGCTTACGAAAACAAAAACGAGTGGGCAAAGAAAATGCTGGTAAATATAGCGAAAGCAGGATACTTTTCCTCAGATCGTACAATAGAAGAATATAATAGAGATATCTGGAAACTATAAAGAGGTACACCACAAAAGTCAAAAAGGTGCACCACTGAAGTTAATTCGGGACGTAGCCTTTCTGCAAAAGGCTACGTCCCGAATTAAGTTTTATCATTAGGAGGATAAGTATGAAGAGCAAGAAGGTTTTATCAGCGATTCTGGCGGCGTCTATGCTTGCCGGGCTCTGCACCGGATGTGCGGGGAAAAAATCGGAATCTGCCGGTTCGAAGGAGGACAAGGGCAGTGTATACTACTTGAGTTTTAAGCCGGAACAGGCGAAGCAGTGGGAGAAGGTCGCGAAGGAATATACGGAGGAAACCGGTGTGCAGGTAAAGGTCCAGACTGCGGCGGCAGGCACGTATGAACAGACTCTGAAATCTGAGATTGCTAAGAAGGACGCACCTACGATTTTTCAGGTGAATGGCCCGGTCGGATATCAGAACTGGAAGGATTACTGCATGGATCTTGCAGACACGAAGCTGTATACGTGGCTGAACGATAAGGACATGGCGATCAAGGGGAAGGGTGACGGTGTATATGCGATCCCTTATGCCGTGGAAGGATACGGAATTATCTACAATGAGGAGATTATGGATAAATATACGGCAATGGACGGGGCAAAGGTTAAGTCCGTGGATGAGATTAAAAACTTCAAGACGCTGAAGGAAGTTGTAGAGGATATGACAGCTAAGAAGGACCAGCTTGGAATCAGCGGTGTGTTCGCTTCTACTTCGTTTTCGCCCGGCGAGGACTGGAGGTGGCAGACGCATCTGATGAATGTACCGGTTTATTATGAATATAAAGATGAAAATGTGACTGATGAGAATGCGATCAGTTTTAAATACAATGAGGAATTTAAAAATATTTTTGACCTGTATCTGAACAATTCTACGACGGAACCGGCGATGCTTGGCTCTAAAACGGTTTCTGACTCGATGGCTGAGTTTGCGCTCGGCAAGGCTGCAATGGTGCAGAACGGCAACTGGGCATGGGGAGATATCAGAGGCGTGGAAGGAAATACAGTTAAGGAAGATAAGATTAAATATCTGCCAATTTATACCGGGATAGAGGGTGAAGAGAAACAGGGCCTGTGTATTGGCGGTGAAAATTATCTCTGTGTGAATGATAAGGTTTCAGAGGCAGACAAGAAGGCTTCCATCGATTTTATTGAGTGGCTGTTTGGTAGTGAGGAAGGAAAGGAAGAGGTCGCAGAGCAGCTGGGATTCATTACGCCGTTCAATACGTTTGAAGAAGACCAGAAACCGACCGATCCTCTGGCACAGGAGGTCATCCGGTATATGGAAAATCAGGACCTGACGAATCTCTCATGGGATTTCCAGACATTCCCTAGCCAGACCTTTAAAGATAACCTGGGAGCATCACTGCTCGAATATGCGACAGGGAATAAGCAGTGGGATGCGGTTGTTTCGGATTGTGTGGAGGACTGGAAGATCGAAAAAGAAGCGGCAGCCGAGTAGACATGTTCCACATGCAAGTAGTATAAAAAATGCAGAAGCAGGCGGGAGTGTTTTCGTCTGTTTCTGCATAATCAAACAGGAGGAACAGGATGCAGAAAGCTTATAAGAAATACTTTTGGATATTTGTACTGCCTACATTGATTGCATTTACGCTGTTTTTCATCATACCGTTTGTACTCGGCATCGGGTTGTCATTCTGCAAATTTACCACGGTTACGAATGCGGTATGGGTCGGGACGGACAATTATGTGAAGGCCTTTTCCAACGCAGATTTCCTAAACGCACTCTGGTTTACCGTGAAATTTACCGTCGTGTCGGTGATCAGTATTAATGTAATCTCGTTTATCTTTGCCTATGGCCTGACCAGGGGGATTAAAGGCACCAACCTTTTCCGAACGACGTTTTTCATGCCAAATCTGATCGGGGGTATTGTGCTCGGCTATATCTGGCAGCTGATGATCAACGGGGTGCTGGCCGGATTCGGTGTGACAATTACAACAGATGCAAAATATGGTTTCTGGGGGCTGGTTATCCTTATGAACTGGCAGCTGATCGGCTATATGATGATCATTTACATCGCAGGAATACAGAATATCCCGACGGAACTGGCTGAGGCGGCGAAAATTGACGGGGCTACGAAAATGCAGGCACTGTTTAAGGTCACCATTCCGATGGTCATGTCATCCATCACGATCTGCCTGTTTCTGACCCTGACGAATTCCTTTAAACTCTTTGACCAGAATCTGGCACTGACTGCCGGGGCGCCGTCCCGAAAAACGTCAATGCTGGCGTTGGATATTTATACGACGTTTTATAACCGGAACGGCTGGGAAGGTGTCGGGCAGGCCAAGGCGGTCATTTTCTTTGTAATCGTGGGAATTCTGGCGCTGACACAGCTTTATTTGACAAGAAACAGGGAGGTAGAAAACTAGATGGCGGGAAAAACAGAAAAGCAGGAAGAACCTCAGATGATGGAAGTCTCAAAAGGAACAGGCATGCTGATGACTGTTGTATTTTCTGTACTGGCGGTCATCTTCATCTTTCCGATTGTGCTTGTATTTATGAACTCGTTTAAAAGTAAGCTCTATATCAGCGACAGGCCTTTTGCACTGCCAGACAGTGAAACATTTGCCGGACTTGGCAACTATGTGGACGGGGTGGCAAAAACGGGGCTTTTGAAGGCTGCGGGATACTCCATATTTATCACCGTATTTTCTGTAGCCTTGATCGTGCTCTTCACAGCCATGACGGCATGGTGGCTGACCCGGGTGAAAAGCCGGATATCCACAATACTTTACTACATCTTCGTGTTTGCCATGATCGTCCCGTTCCAGATGGTCATGTTTACGCTTTCAAAAGTAACAGACACTCTGAACCTGGGGAACCCTGTCGGGATTATCTTTGTCTATATCGGGTTCGGGGCCGGACTGTCCGTGTTTATGTTCGCCGGATTCGTAAAAGCCATTCCGGTCTCACTGGAGGAGGCGGCAATGATAGACGGGTGCACACCCATCCAGACATTTTTCAGAATAGTCCTGCCCGTGCTCAAACCGACTGCGATCACAGTGGCCATACTCAATGCCATGTGGATCTGGAACGATTACCTGCTCCCCTTACTCGTTCTCGGAAGTGATTACCAGACAATCCCCATCGCGGTCCAGTATCTGAGGGGAGGCTACGGTTCCGTGGACATGGGCGCAATGATGGGAATGCTCGTGCTGGCAATCCTGCCGATTATTATATTCTATCTGGGCTGTCAGAAATATATTATAAAAGGGGTAGCGGCCGGAGCGGTAAAAGGCTGATCCGGTCAGATATCAACAGACTTTATCTGCGGATTGTCCTTTAACAGATCGATTACGTCCTGATACGTGTAATCCTCAGGAAACGCCACGTTCAGTTTGATCTTTAACGTCTGGTCATCCAGACGGGTCGCCTTCATTGTCATGATCTTTAAGTCCTTGATGGAAAAGGAATCCGTCAGGACCGACTTGATATTCTCCGTATTATTCATGACAAGTGTAATCTGCTGAATCGTCGGGGTCTTCAGCCAGCGGAATCTGCGGTGCAGGATAAACTGGAAAATGAGGATGCATACGGTCGTCATGATACCAAGGACATACATCCCGGCGCCGAATGCCATCCCGATCCCGACGGTTGCCCAGATTCCGGCAGCCGTTGTCAGGCCGCTGACACTGATATTCCTTGTAAAAATCACGCCCGCCCCGAGAAATCCGATTGCCGTGACAATCCCCGCGGCCACACGGGAAGGGTCTAGGCCGATATGGTCGAGGGCAAGGATATCCTGAAAACCATATTTCGAAATAATCATCATAACCGCAGAAGCAAGCGCAACAATCGTGTGGGTCCGGATCCCGGCCGTTTTCAGGTGGTTCTCCCGCTCATACCCGACAAGCAGGCCGCAGATGGCCGCCCCGAGTATTCTTACAAGATATTCTAATTGAACAAAAATCATTGGCCACATAGCAATTCCTCCTTTTAAATGATTTTAGCACGCAATGTAAAAAAATACAAAATTCCGGACGGTTTTTTTGTAAACTTTCGTTACTGTTCACACCGTGCCGTGCACCCTGCTGCACGGCATCGGGCCAATAAAGTGATGGTCTCAGGGCATCTGCTTCTCGCCGAAGGCGACTTGAAATAAGCAGATGCCGTTACTGTGCACGCCCGCAGGGTGTGAACAGTAACAAACTTTCTCTAGTATAAAGAGCGTTTTGCTAGTCATCTTTCTGCCTCTATTGTATGACCAGATAAGGTATAATGCTATCACTAATAAAGGATAAGGGCCAAAAATATGGAAATAAGGGACTTGAGATATTTTGTTGAGATAGTAGACCAGAAGAGCATGAGGAAAGCCGCAGCGAGCCTGTACATCTCACAGCCGAACCTGAGCAGGGCCGTGCAGGGACTGGAAAAGGAGTTCGGCGCGCCGATGCTGGTCAGGACCAACAAAGGTGTGGAGGTAACGGAGATTGGGGAAGGCTTCTATTATTATGCAAAATCCATCCTGAAACAGGTGGATGAGATTTCGATGATCAGACTCCAGAATGAAAAATACATAGAATCCAGAATCAGCATCGCCATTGGAAAACTAATCATGCGTGACGATATGATTTTCCAGTTTTACGAGACAACCAGGGCGGAGCGCACTGAAATCAATATAACAGAAACAACCATAGAAGACGTACTGGACCGGGTAGAAAAGACGGAGGCAGACATCGGCATTGTGACAATTAACAACATCCAGATGTCCGCATTTCACAAGCTGACAGAACTAAAAGATCTCGAAATACATGAGATCAGCCAAGGTCCTCTTTACATTCAGGTAGGAAAGGAAAATCCCTATTACAATGAGACTTCCATCGACGTGGAAAAAATGCTCCCATACAGCCATATCAGCCTTCCGGTCGATTACTTCGCGAATCTCAATAATATCATCAAGATAGACGGAAAGATCCAGATAGCAGACTTTTCCAAAAAGATAAAGATGAACAACTACCATGCCATCATCAACATGATCAAAAGAACAGACTCCTTCATATTTGGAAACAAATGGCAGGTGGAGGAGCTTAGAAAAGGTAAAATAAACAGCCTGCTTCTGAACCACTGCGAAGTCACCCAGAAGTTATTCTGGATCAAAAGAAAGCGGGAAATCCTCTCCAGACAGGCCGAAGCATTCCTAAAACTGTTTCTGGAATGCTATGGGGATTAGAAAACAACATCCGCGATAAGCCAAATGCATCACGGGACAATCACATATAAGTATTAGCCAAAACCTCCTTTTGTGTATATAATGTAAACATAAAACAAAAGCACGGAAGCCTTAAGGAGGTATAAGGAATGAACAAATTAAAACTTGGTAAAAAGAAAATATTGGGATTCGTAACAGCAGGGGCAATTGTTGTGACGATGGCGGGATCTTATGCGGTATGGGATAGTTTGGAGGATACTGCGAGTGGTTCATTAACAATTGATAAGCCTGTAACGTTAACGGCTAGTGCGTTGACTTATAATGTAGAAGATAGAACATGGGATGAGGTACCAACTTATACAAGTGAACCTGTAACGTTTGCGGCGACGGATGTACCTACTGGTACAACAGCAAAAGTTACTGCAAAAGTTGCGGTATATGACAAAGAGGGTGAGGATAAATCAGATATTACTAATAAATTTGATGTAAAAATTGATAACACTGCTCTGAATGAAAGTATAACCTCAGTAGAAAAAAATTTAGATAGTGAAAATAAAGCAACATTCTCAGTTACTTTAACGCCAAAGGAAACGGAAAAAGATTCTGTAGGTGGACAGAAAGTTTTTGTAGACGTGACAGGAGCTTTATCTAAAACAACTACTCCGGCTTCAGAATAAGATGAGAAAAGCAATATCGATTATATTTAATGTAAGCTGGGTTATACTTGGAATATATATAATTTTTATGGAAGTAAGCCCGGATACTGTAAAAAATGTTTTAGGGTATCAACCATTTGTAATCCTAACAGACAGCATGGAGCCAGTCATACCGACTGGCTCTGTTGTACTTGTTAAAAATTTAAAAGAAAATGAAGAGCCCAAAAAAGGTGATATCATTACTTTCAATGTTGATCGCTTGGGGAAAGAAGCTGTATTTACCCATTATTACCGTGGAACAGAAGTCCAAGAAGACGGCTCCGTCCGCTATCTCACAGAGGCTGCATTAGCAGACCGCTATGATGATTATGTCTCACACAGGGAGGATATCATAGGCACTTATGTTTTCCATATTCCATATGTAGGAAAATATGCCTTATTCTTAAAGAGCCCTTTCGCATTAATTGAACTTGGAATCATTATGTTCATTATGATTATCTATGAAATTCTATGGAGTAAGTTTGACAAAGAAGAGCGCAAAGCACAGGAAGAGGCCGAGCAGCCCGAAGAACCAAAAAGTATATGCAGTAACTAAAAGGCAGGAAACCTATACACAACGGTTATCCTGCCTTTTGCATTCTCCAACTATAAAATCTAAATTCCTATTCCTTGCCAGCCCCTCTATTTCCGCCTCCGCTCATTCACTTTCTTCCGCAGTTCCTCTAGCTGAACTTTATAATTCCGTGATTCCATCTTAGGGAATGCCTTTACAAGACGTCTGCTGACTTTCGGTGTCTTGATGCTGAGGTCCTGATAACGTGTTTTCAGATCGCCGATGCGGCTGCGCATTTCATCAGATATTTCCTGCGTTTTTTCCAGCAGGCCGGAAGCAGTTTCCTGCGTCTTTTCGAATAAACCGGAAGCGGTTTCCTGTGTCTTTTCTAGTAAACCGGAAGTCGCCTCCTGTGTCTTTTCTTTCCATTCTGCGGCAGCCTCATCCAGTTTCTGTCTGGAGACTTCCTGTTTCTCCATTGCGGTGATGACTGTCTCGTAGATATCCTCGCCGATCTGGTCGGATATTTCGTGCAGTTCCCCAGCAATTTTTTCCATGCTTGCCAGACGTTTGTTAAACTTGAAGATCGCGGATGCTGTAACGTAGAGATCTGCAAACATTGCGATTCCGAGTACTGCCATCAGCACAATTCCGAGTGTGTGCGGGATGAATGTCAGTGCCTGATGGATCAGCGGGTGGACTAAATCCATGATTGCCACGCAGGCAACGCCCCATACGAGCGAGAAGATCAGGCAGACATATCCGCCAATGTTGAATGGCTGTTTGGAATAATCCCACCATTTATTATGAAAGATCTTATCCATTGCCCACCCGGTGACACCCTCCAGTAGTGTGACGAGGATGACCGAGGATATGTAAAGCAGGATCAGGTTGTCCTTATATGGCGTCAGGAATGCGATGACTATGGTAACGCCCACACCGTAGATCGGGCAGATGGGACCATTTAAAAATCCGCGGTTGACGAACTTGTGCTCCTTTACCGCGGCAAAACCGACTTCTGCACACCAGCCTAGAAAACCATAAACGAAGAAGTAAAGTATCATGTAGTAAATATCCATATTGTGTGCCCCTTTTCTATATCTAAATATAACTGCTCAAAACCCACGAACAGCTACGTCTAAACAATAGGGTAAATGTTATGGCGGAAATTGTCAATGTGTTTGACTTATTGCAGTAAAAGTTTTATAATTGCTAATAGATAATAATTATCAATTACAAAAATACGAAAGAAACATACTTACAGGAGCGGCCATGAGGTTAAAAGAGGGAAAGAACAATCAAACGTACCGGGTTCAGGAGATTGATATTGAACTTAATCTGGAGAGAAGGCTGGAGGCGCTGGGGCTTACCACTGGTTCAAAGATCACCATTTTAAACAATGATAAAAAAGGGGCTGTCACTGTCCGGTTTCGCGGAACACGCTTTGCAATGGGGCGGCGGATCGCGGATCACATTACCGTGGAGGAGGCAGCACAATGAGCAAAGAGATTATTAATGTGGGATTTATCGGGAATCCGAACTGCGGGAAGACGACGCTGTTCAATGCCTATACAGGGGCGAACCTGAAGGTGGCAAACTGGCCGGGAGTTACGGTTGAGAAGAAGGAAGGGAAGGCATTCTACAAGGAGCAGGAGTTCAAGCTGATTGACCTGCCCGGTATTTACAGCCTGACCTCCTATACAATGGAAGAAAAGGTGTCCAGAGAATGTATTATGAGCGAGGAAGTGGATGTCATCGTAGACGTTGTAGATGCTTCCTGTCTGGAAAGGAACCTTTACCTGACACTACAGCTGATTGAGCTTGGGAAACCGGTGGTGCTGGCACTGAATATGATGGACATCGTGGAAGAGAGGGGCATGGAGATTGACCTGCACCGCCTTCCGGAGATGCTGGGGATTCCGGCAATTCCGGTTTCTGCCAGAAAGAAGACCGGGCTGGAGATTCTGATGCATGCGGTGGCACATCACAAGGATTTTGCAAAACAGAGCCCGTTTATCCACCACCATCCGCAGAAGACCGGGCACATACATAATCATCACAGCGAGTATGCGATGGTATATCACGACGATATTGAGGACAAGATCGACCAGATCATCACGCAGTTGAACAAGAAGTATCCAGAGGTTGAGAACAAGCGGTGGCATGCAATCAAGATGCTGGAGCAGGATAAGGCGGTCATGGAGAATCATCCTCTTGATATGCCCGCAGTACTGGACCGGAGTTATGAGAAGGATATAATTAACCAGAAGTATGACTTTATAGAAGAAGTGATTCAGGAGACGCTGGTAAATAAGAACAAGAAAGAGGAACGGACGGATAAGATCGACAGGTACATGACCAGTAAATGGCTGGGGCTTCCGATTTTCCTCGGGATCATGGCGCTTGTATTCTTTCTGACATTCACGGTCGGAGACTGGCTGAAAGGCTACTTTGAGATTGCCCTCGAGTGGATCTCGGGGGGAGCCGGGAATCTGCTGGAGGCATGGCACGTCAGTTCCATGCTGCAGTCGCTGATTGTAGACGGGATCATTTCCGGAGTGGGAGGCATCCTAACGTTTCTGCCGAACATCTTTATCCTGTTTCTGGCACTGGCTTTTCTGGAAGACAGCGGATACATGGCGAGGGTGGCCTTTGTCATGGATGACATCATGGGGCATCTTGGATTGTCTGGGAGGGCGTTTCTTCCGATGCTGCTCGGATTTGGATGCTCGGTTCCGGCGATTATGGCTTCCCGTGCACTGGAGCACAGAAAGGACAGGCTGAAGACGATTCTGGTAACGCCGTTTATGTCATGCAGCGCAAGACTTCCCATTTATGTACTGTTTTCTTCCATGTTTTTCGGGAAAAATGCAATGCTGGCCTGTTATTCCATGTATATCCTCGGAATTGTCGTGGCGATTACGACGGCATTTATTCTGTCCAAGATTGACGGAAGCAAGGCAGAGCATGCGCTGCTCATCGAGCTGCCAGAGTACAAGACTCCGAATGCAAGGACGATTGCGATTTATGTGTGGGAAAAGGTGAAGGATTACCTTTCAAAAGCCGGTACGGTTATCTTTATCGCTTCAATCATCATGTGGTTTATTCTGAACTTCGGCATGTCCGGGTATGTGACGGACATCAGCCAGAGCTTTGGCTCCATCGTGGGAAAGGCCATTGTACCGGTATTTAAGCCGCTCGGGCTGGGTTACTGGCAGATCGTGGTTGCGCTGATTGCCGGAGTCGCGGCAAAGGAAGTCGTTGTATCCAGCTGCAGTGTTCTGTTCGGGATTCAGAACATTACTACGGCCCACGGGATGACAAGCTTCGTAGGGACACTGGGCGCAATGGGGTTCGGCGCGGCAAATGCCTATGCACTGATGGTATTCTGCCTGCTGTATGTGCCATGTACGGCTACGATCGCGACGATCAGACGGGAAGTAGGCAGCAGGAAGGTTACGCTCGGGATCGTGCTGTTCCAGCTGGCGGTTGCCTGGATAGTAAGTTTTCTGGCGTTTCATATTACAGGGCTTTTCCTTTAGGGGATACACCAGAATTTGGAGTAGGGAAAAACCGTGGAAGAAAAATCGTCAGTTTTCTCTTGTCAGAAGACAGGCTGCATAGTATAATAAAAACGTAAACAGGGGAGCTCGCGTATCAAGCGGGCTGAGAGTAAGCTGAATCGCTTAGACCCATGAACCTGATTTGGATAATGCCAACGTAGGGATATACAGAAGGTGAATGGATTTTACTGCTGTAATGCTCATGTTGCATTGCAGCAGTTTTTTCTTTTTTAAAAGCAATATCCGGAGAATCCCGGCACCTCGATTACGTATTCATCCGCGTGGCTTACTTGAATCCATCAGAATCTAATTACAAATTAAAGACGATTCAAGAAAGGACGTAAAGAGAAATGGAAAATTATGCAACACAAATGGAGGCGGCACGAAAGGGTATCGTGACGAAAGAACTTAAGACTGTGGCTGGAAAGGAGCTTATGACAGTGGAAGAACTTCTTCCTCTTGTAGCTTCCGGCAGGGCGGTGATCTGTGCGAATAAGAGGCATACCTGCATTGACCCCGAGGGGGTGGGATCTATGCTGAAGACGAAGATCAATGTGAATCTGGGCGTTTCCAGAGACTGCAAGGATTATAGTGTGGAGATGGAGAAGGTAATGGAGGCCGTCCATATGGGGGCGCATGCCATCATGGACCTTTCTTCCCACGGGAATACCATTCCGTTCAGGCGGAAACTGACAAGCGAATGCCCTGCGATGATCGGGACGGTTCCGATCTATGACTCCGTGATCCACTACCAGAGGGATCTGGATTCTCTGACTGCAAAAGATTTTATAGACGTGATTCGTCTGCATGCGGAGGACGGGGTGGATTTTGTGACGCTGCACTGCGGAATCAGTAGGAAAACGATTGACCAGATTAAGAACCACAAGCGGAAAATGAATATTGTTTCAAGGGGAGGTTCCCTTGTGTTTGCATGGATGTGCATGACTGGGGAGGAAAATCCATTTTACGAATATTATGATGAGATTCTGGACATCTGCCGTGAATATGACGTTACGATTTCTCTTGGGGATGCATGCAGGCCGGGATGTCTTGCGGACGCCACGGATGTCTGCCAGATCGAAGAACTCGTGCGCCTCGGGGAACTGACGAAACGGGCGTGGGAAAAGGATGTGCAGGTGATGGTGGAAGGGCCGGGACACATGCCAATGGACCAGATCGCGGCGAACATGAAGGTGCAGCAGTCTGTCTGCCAGGGGGCACCGTTCTATGTGCTGGGACCTCTCGTGACGGATATTGCCCCGGGTTATGACCATATCACATCTGCCATCGGCGGTGCCATCGCGGCAGCCTCCGGTGCGGCATTCCTCTGTTATGTGACTCCGGCGGAACATCTGGCACTGCCGAATGTGGAGGACGTGAAGCAGGGGATCATCGCCTCCAAGATCGCTGCCCATGCAGCGGATATTGCGAAAGGGGTAAGGGGGGCACGCGAAATCGATGACAAGATGGCGGATGCAAGAAGAAAACTGGACTGGGAGGCACAGTTTGACTGTGCAATAGACCCGGATACGGCAAGACGGATTCGTGATGAGCGGAAGCCGGAACACGAGGATACCTGTTCCATGTGCGGGAAATTTTGTGCGGTGCGCAGCATGAATAAGGCACTGGCAGGGGAACATATTGATATTTTATAAAAATAATAAAGAGGGGCCGTAAAGCCCCTCTTTTAATATTCGATTTCTTGAAGAAACAATCCCTTGGGATCGCATGGTGCGCTGGCTGATTCCCCGCCGGAGAAGATGGCTTCGATGCATTCCTTCTTTTTCTTTCCCAGGCCGATGTCAAGCAGTGTGCCGGCGATTATTCTGGGCATGTTGTGCAGGAAGTCCTTTGCACGCATGGAAATCTGTATTTCATCGGCATCGCCGTAAATTTTAATCTCATACATTTCTTTTTCCGTGGACTTGCTCTTTTTTACGGTAGAAAAGTTCTTGAAATCGTGTTTACCGATCAGTTGGATTGCCGCCTGCTGCATAACCGTGATATCCGGTGTCTTGAAGGCGTAGTAGGTGTATTTGCGCTCAAATACGCTGGGGACATCACCTATGGCGATACGGTACAGATATGTTTTGGAAACCGCATTTAAAGAGGCGTGGAAGCGTTCAGGCATTTCTTCGGCCGTGAGCACGGCGATATCCATTGGGAGATAGCGGTTCAGGTACTGCTGAATCTCGTATGGTTTCATGTCAGAGGTGGTTTTGAAGCTGACAGTCTGCTCATAAGCGTGGACACCGACTTCCGTTCTTGCCCCGCAGTATAATTCCACATCCTCGGCAGTCATTTTGTGAATGACTTCTAAGAGCTTATTGGAAACTGTATTCGTGGATTCACCCGCGGCGCGCTGCCATCCCTGATAGCGGGAACCGTCATATTCCAGTGTTAATTTGATATTATGCATTGTTTTATCTCCTTTTGTAAAGAGGGCAACCCCTCATTTAAATGAAATGGTTTTAGATTCTGATGTTTCAATCTTACAGGAAAGGCACACAGAATTCAACAGATTACGGAAAATTACCTTGAAGTGTGACTGCTTTAGAGATTATAATGGAGAAGTATCATTTCATAGAGTTTCTGGCTGCCGGGGAGGTTAATATGTTTCAATCAATGAGTAAAGAAGGTCTGGCATCTAAAGGGGCAATCCTGATCGGGAACGTGGAAGAAGGACTGAGACAGTATCAGTCAGTCATACTGAAAGGCGGAAAGCAGGCGATGGAAGCATTCCTTATGCGCTGTCTGGAGGAAAACAATGACAAGGCATACGCAGATTTCTATTATGCGGTGCTTGAAAAGGAACAAAAGGAACAGTTTGTGGCCGGGCTGGATGAGAAAGAAAAGTCTGTTTTTTCAGAATTTGAGACAGACCGGGGATGGGTCTACTATCCGCTTCAAGAGGAGAACTTAGGTTTTCTGGCCGGGATTACAGCGCGAAACTGGCTGTTTTCCACATTTTACTTTACGGGACATAAAGCGGTGGTCTGGGGGAATTATAATCTGGAGTATCCTCTGTTCTGTGAGGATCTTCAGACTTTGGAATTCTATAAAAATATAGCAGCAGAATGCGGATTGGAGTTGTTGTAATGGTTGAAGAGAGAAGAGTTGCCGATTCAAGGGTGGAGACGGTGCACATGGTGCGCCCGAACCATCTGAATGCGGCAGGACGTTTGTTCGGAGGAATCCTGATGCAGTGGCTGGATGATGTGGCAGGGCTGGTGGCAAAGCGCCATACGCGTGGCAATATTATTACTGCATCGGTAGATAATCTGAGATTCATACAGGGTGCCTACCAGAAGGATGTGATCGTGATCATCGGGAAGGTGACTTACGTGGGGAACACATCTATGGAAGTCCGTGTGGATACTTATGTGGAGAACATGGACGGGATGCGCCGCCCGATCAACCGGGCCTATTTCACAATGGTTGCCCTGGATGACAATGATAAGCCGACGAGGGTTCCGCGCCTGATTCTGGAAGGGGAGGAAGAGCGCGCAGAGTGGGAGGCCGCTGAGAAGAGAAGAGAGATGCGGATTAAGAGAAAAGAAGAAGGTTTTTAACCCTTCTTCTTCATAATTGAACTGACCATATTAATAGTCTGGTCGATCTGGGCCTGCTCCTGTTTGGATTTGCCTTCTTTGAGGATTTCCAGTATCAGTGACATCTCATCCCCTGTGAAACTGATGCCTTTTTTATTGGCATTGGTGATCAGGGCAAGCATGACCGGGGCAAGGTCCCTGCCGCTTTTGCCGGAAGTCTGGGAAGCTGCCATCTGTATCAGCTCCAGCTTAACCGGGTCTATATTCTTCATTGCCGGATTGTTCATCCATTCGTTCATCTGTATCATCTCCTTTCTCGAAAAAGCTGTCTTTTGTGCCGTCAGGATCTGTGCTGTTTTCATTTGAACCCATCTCATTTGAGTTCATTTCATCCTCAAACATATGATTGTACATCTGGAACATATTCTGCTGTTCAGGAGTCAGCATCCCCATCATCATATCCATCGGATTGAATCCGCCGGATCCCCCGCCAAAGGAGGAGAACATATCTGACATGTCTCCGAAGGGACTTCCGCCCGTGTCACCCCCGCTTCCCTGAAACATCTGTACCATTTCCATTATATTCATCATATTCGAAAAAGTGTCCATCATTTCAGCTTCTTTCGGAGGCATATAGGGTTTGATTTCCTGCAGCATTTCCATAGCGGTCGGCGGAGAACTGCGGTTGAATGCCTGAGTATGTAAAGGATTTCCGGAATTCTGAAAAAATGCCATTGTTTCTTTCAATTCCAGAAATTTGATAAAGACCCCAAGGAACTGCTGATTAGAAGAAGGAGTGTAGGGAAGGATCAGCTTCAGCATATGAAGCTGCTGCGGTATTACCAGTTCATCAAAAGGTGTCATTGGTTTTGGCGGTTGTTTTTCCATAAGCACTCCTAATTATAACGTTGTAAATATATATGTTCGGAAGTATAAAAATATGAGGATTTGGAAAGACTAAAGTTAATGTTCCTACATACTATAATAGGGAATAGAAAGGGAATGGTAATTGATATGAAACGAAAATTAATCATTGACGGTAATGCAGTATATGAGATTGATGAGGACTGCATGCTCAAGAAACGTCTGAACGAGAATAAAGATACGAAGGAACAGAAAGCGAAGAACAGCCAGAACCATGAGAATCAGGCAAGGCCATAAAAGAACCCCGGCACAGGAAGCTGTACCGGGGATTTTTAGGACTTTTTAGATTAGAATGTTCTATTGCAGTGAACGAATTAGCATCCGCAGCCATTGTTGCATCCGCAACTATTTCCGCCGCCGAAACCGCCACAGCAGCAAAGCAGTAAGATGATCCACAGGCAGCTGTCATTTCCGCCGCATCCACAGCTGTTTCCGCCGCATCCGCCGCCGAAACCGCCGCCGCAGCAGCAAAGCAGGATGATGATCCACAGGCAGGAGTTCATTCCGCCGCCACAGCCACCTCCGCAGTTACTCTCACATCCACATCCACAGTTTGTAGCACTTAAATCACTCATGTTAAATCCTCCATATATGTTTGATTACAGTTCATAATATGTAGCGGGTTACAAATGTGTGAGAAAGTTTTTGAAAAAATTTTACCGGACCTGTTTGACGCGGACGCAGGACAAGATTTCTGAATACCTTATTAAAAAAGGTGTTTCTATGAAATGGGTAAAACAGACAGTAGGGTATTGGTGCCCGGATATCCTGATAAATAAATGCCTGGGACAGGGTGTGCGGGTTGCGGTCCTTGATACGGGGATTACGCTGCACCCTGATTTTGATAGAAGAATCATCGGATTTCGAGATTTCGTTCATAATAAAGAAAAGATATACGACGACGGGAAGCACGGGACGCACGTTTCGGGAATTCTCGGCGGAAGCGGGAAACTTTCCTCTGGTATCTACGGGGGAATGGCCCCTCAGGCGGAAATCCTGATGGGAAAGGTACTGGACCATACGGGAAATGGCTCTGTTGATCACGTTGTTGCAGGCATAGACTGGCTGCTATCGGTCCACAGGCAGATGAAGCTGCGGATTGTGAATATCTCTGTGGGGACCCAGCCGGGACTGGATGCGGCGCAGGAGAAGCGCCTTCTGGACGCGGTGGACGCACTTTGGGACGAAGGGCTGGTTGTCGTTGTATCTGCAGGAAATTATGGCCCGAAAGAGGGAACCGTGGCGGTTCCGGGCACAAGTAAGAAGGTCATTACCGTGGGGGCGATTGAGGATCGGAGGGCAGTGGTACAGGGGAGGGGGAATACCGGAGAATGGAATTATTCCGGGAACGGCCCGACTCAGGAATGCATTGTGAAACCGGATCTGTCGGCGCCGGGGACGAATATTCTGAGCTGCAACGGAGACTATACCAACCGGTGGCAGAAACCGTATGTGGTAAAGAGCGGGACTTCGATGGCGACTCCGGTTGTATCAGGAGCCATTGCCTGCCTTTTGTCCAAATATCCGGATATGACGAATGTGGAAGTGAAACTTAGGCTGCGGGCATCCTGCGTACAGACGGAATACGCCCGGCAGGGGTGGGGGATGCTGCAGGTGGGGAAGATGTTCGAGGCTTAAGAAGTGAAGCAGGAGCTTGTTCTTTTTTAGAATGCTGTGCCGTCCATATTCTGCTATAAGGAATGTGGACGGCAGCAGCCTGTCAGGAGAGCTTTTCGATTAAAAGGAGCACTGCACCATGTACGGGAACGTCTTGTTCGATTAATAAATTTTCCTTTACCTGCTTCGTCTCAATGAATAATAGAGGGCCGTCCTTTGATTTCAAATATTTGTGAACGCTGCCACTGATGGAATCGGGATGCCCCATGTTCATCCAGGCATCGTATACGGAACCATGCAGCCTGTCGAGGAGATAGGCTTCTGTTTTATAATTGCCAGATTCCAGATTGAGTACCAGATTCAGTTTCAGCGTCTCTCCCTTTTCATAAATATTATATCTGTCAAAGCTGGACAGCAGATCCTTATCCCCTGATAAAAAGGTCCTGCTGAAATAACAGTAATTATAGAATATAAACTGGTACTGTTCTCCTGAGCGGGTAATAATGTAGGAATCACCGCGGAAGATCTCTTTATCCCCCAATTGATTTAAAAACCACAAACCTGTATAGGCTGGCTTTTTTAACCCGGCAGAAGTGAGAAAGCCGGGACCGCCGTAAAAAGTTTCCCCTGATGGAATAAGTTCGTTCGGGTAATCCTGCATTAGGGAATAGATAATTTCATCAATCTGCCGTGGCGCGTTCAGGTGGGTATGAAGAAGATAAGAAAGCATGAAAACGGTATCCCGGCAGTAATCCTGAGGATAGTCGTTAATGTTCCACTCTGAGGCAATCAGAGGTGCTGTGCACTGATTGCGCTGCATACAATGAATGATTTTCAGTGTGGATTCATTAAAATAATTCTGACTGTCTGTGAAGTCCGCATCTGTCAAACCAGAAGGTGCATAATAATGATGATTAAGATTGAGTGGATTTGTAGGTGTGTATAAGTAGACATTCATAAAATCAAATTGAATGTGCTCTTCCCTGCAGTAAGTAAAAAAAGAATCCAGCCAATCTTCTTCATAATCCGGCAGCAGGGCGGGAGAACCAATCTGCACCTGTGGGAGTATCTGGCGTATGGTCAGATATGTTTTTTTCATGAAACGGAAAAAATCATGTGCGGTTTCAGAAGTTCTCATGGCACCTTCTGACGGAAGAGACCAGACCTGGAATTTCCAACTGTTTACTTCCTGCCTGCCATAGCGCTCAATGCAGTGGGAACAGAAATCAGACAATATAAGGCCCCATTTTTTCCCGGAAGCCAGAATCGCATAATTCTGAGGCACAATCCCAAGCAGTTCACGTTTTGTAGCAAAGAATCCGCAGGATGGGCCAAACACAAAGAATGGTTTCAGTGAAAGATTACATATAAAGTCTAACAATTCATCTATTTCTTCCCAGAAATAGGTGTAGGTACCGTCTTTCGATTCTCTGCAGAAAAAAATGTCGTCGGAAAAGATTCCATAGAACCTTATATACTGGAATGGAATCTCTGCGGTCAGTTCACGGATTTCATTCTGTACCTTGCGATGCAGGCATAATGAAGCACTGCCGAGAAACAGCGTGCGGTTCCAGATCTGTTTCAGGGGCCAGTCCACAGCCGTTTTCAGGTTAAAACCGATATTGACAGTTCGGATTTCCTCATCCGGCAGTGTATATGGAACCTGTTTTCCGGGTGGAAAATCCTGAATCAGATTTTCTCTTGTAACGGGCTTTATAAGATCCGGGTCAGGGGATTTTTTTGAGCTTCGGTTCTTCGTGCGGTATTCGGAAGGGCTCTGTCCGAATTCTTTCTGAAACACCCGGCTGTAAGATTTCTGGGTGTTAAATCCATTGGCAAGTGCGATGTCTATAATCCTTTCTTCTGTATTACACAGCATGTCCAGTGATTTGTGGATACGAAGTCTGTTTACATAATCCAGAAATCCGGTTCCCATGACCGTTTTAAAATATTTTGAGAGATAAGGTTTGCTTAAACTGAATTTTTCAGACAGCATGTCAAGGGTAATTGTCTCCGAATAATTTTCATTCAAATAGCTTAGTATGTTTATAATCCGGGTCCTTTTTTCATCTTTCTTAACGTACAACTCAGAAGTTTGCATGTTAATACAGGACTCGCACAATTCTATGAGAATATTAGTGATGCATGACATCGACAATAGCAGGAATGTGTCAGGTTTTTCTACCAATTGATAAAGCAGTGTATGGAGCTGGGCATAAATATTTTTATAAACGGTATGTTCTCTGTTGTTTAACGTATCCCTGTATTGAAAGGGATAATCTGTAATTCCCGGATAGAAGCGGGTAAAAGCAAGCAGGTCGATGTGTATGCATAAAATCCGGCTCTCGGATGAATAAGAGTTAATGTGATGTAGTTCCAGACTGTTTACAAAGAAAAAATCTCTCTGGTTCAGAATGTACTTCTTGTAATCCACAGAATATTCCACAGAACCTTTTAAAATAAAAACCAGTTCCAGTTCAGGATGAATGTGCTGTTCTTCCTGAGACGGGGATTTGATTTCTATCCTATAGGGAAGATTTTGGCTTGATGAAATGATCTGTAAATCCATACGGAACCTCCTCGAATTATTAGAGCTTGTCTTTGTATGACTGCATCAAAGTACATGACATACTGCATGATATTATACATCTTATCAGTTTGTCCCGGATGAAGCCGGACAATTCTTAATTTATCATGTCCTTAAAATTAACCATATTTATTTTCGAATCGTCAAACAGAATTAAAAATAGGAAGAAAATAACAGAAAAAAGGAAAATAATATAATATTTAACATATATAATGAAAACAATCAATATAAAAACAGAAAAATAAAGAAATAATTGAAAAGGAGGCTGCATAATGGAGGAAAGAATGAGGTTTGGAGTAATCACAGCTGCACATCAGGCGGAAGTGCATGAAAGGCCGCTCCCGCCTCTGGGGGATGATCAGGTTCTGCTCAGGATGGAAACATGCAATATCTGTACAACAGATTACGGTCTGTGGACCGGGGCAAGAAAAAATCAGCCAATGCCGATGGCCGGAGGACATGAAAATGCAGGGGTAATCATCAAAAAGGGGAAGAATGCAGGCAGTCATCTCAATATTGGCGACAGAGTCGGCCTGGTAGCTTATGAGAACTGCGGGCAGTGCAGGGAATGCAGGCTTGGCCATACTCTGGGCTGTACGAATATAGAGGACGACTGGGTACAGTCAGAGGACGGATACTGGGGAGACTTTGGTTTTGCTAATTATTATGTGGCGGATGCGAGAAATGTGATCAAGTTTCACTCAGATATTCCTTTTGAAGAGATTGGATTTCTGGAGAATTTGTCCACAGTTATGCATGGGATCCGTATGCTGGATATCAAACCTTTTGAAACCGTTGTGGTGATCGGTGCGGGGACAATGGGACTCTTGAATGCAATGGCAGCAAGGGCCTATGGTGCGGAGGTTCTGGTTACTGAGGTTGACGAAAAGAAAATAGCACGCGCAAAGGAAGAAGGATTTCCGGTGATTCATCCGGGGGAGGCAGGATATCAGGAGCAGATACGGGAATCTTTTAATGGCAGGGCGCTGAACTCCATTATTGTGGCGGCAGGCGTGACACCTGCGAACAGGCAGGCGCTAGAACTGGCCCAGATGGATACGAAGATTCTTTTCTTTGCAGCGGGATACCCGGCACCTGACCTCCCGGTTGGTTCGAATGAGATTCATTACAAAAGGCTGCGCCTGATGGGAACCTTCGGCGCGGAATTAAGTGATATTCAGATAGCGGCAGACCTGCTCGATTCCGGGCGTGTAAAAGTAAGTGGACTGATCGAGGCGCATTATCCTTTGGATGACATCCAGAAGGCTTATGAGGCCGCAAGTACTCCCGGGGCATACAGGGTAGCAGTTCATATGTGGAAGGATGAGGAGGAGTCATTATGTACGTTACGATGAAGGAAATAGTAGACAGGGCTTATAAAGAAGGATATGGAGTACCGGCAGTACTGGGGGAAAATGAAACTTGCATTATTGCGGCAATCGGTGCGGCAGAAGAAACGAAATCTCCTTTGATTTTTATTAATTTTGTGGATACAATGCCAGATCCTTTCTTCTACTGCCGGATGGTAAAAACCTATGCAGACCAGGCATCCGTACCGGTTGCACTCTGTCTGGACCACAGCCCCGATTTTGCAGATGCAGTGGCAGGAATACAGGCCGGATTTTCGGCAGTTATGATTGACCGTTCCAGACTCCCGTTTGACGAGAATGCTAAAGAAGTAAAAGAACTGGTGCGTATAGCACATTCCGTCGGCGTCACGGTAGAGGCGGAACTGGGGCATGTGGGAGACGGGGAAAATTATGAAACAGACGGAAAGACTGCATTTACAGATCCTGACGAAGCACAGCGTTTTGTGGAGGAAACGGGAATCGACTGTCTTGCTGTCGCAGTGGGAACTGCACACGGGGCATACCGTGGAACACCGAAAATCCAGTTTGACAGGCTCAGAGAGCTCCATGAGCGGTGCAGTGTACCTTTAGTCCTGCACGGCGGTTCAGGCAGCGGGGACGAGAATATCTATAAAGCCTGCCAGAACGGGATTGCGAAAGTCAACTTTGCACGAGATATCGTGCAGGCTGGCTATGATGCCCTCATGGAAGCAAAACTTGAGGGGGACAGCATGTATGATTTCTTTGATGTAATCACAAATGGAATCAAAGAAAAAGTAAAACACTTTTTTGAAATTACTGGCTGCAAAGGAAAGGCCTGGTCCCAGATCCCGGAATTCGGGGTCCAGAAGCTTGGCCTTGAAGGCGGGAAAGAGCATGAAGATAAATAACGATCCGATTAAATGGGAAAGAGCAGATGAAGATTATGTCATATCATGTTACAGGGAGCTGCACCAGATTCCGGAGACAGGACTCTTTCTTCCCCAAACAAAGGCTTACATAGTGAAAAAACTACAGGAAATGGGGCTTACACCCGTGCATTATGAGGGACACAGCAGTGTCAGTGCGAAGATTTGCGGAAGGGATGAAAGCCGGGTGATTCTGCTTCGTGCCGATATGGACGGACTTGAGATGGCAGAGGAGACGGGGCTTCCATATGCATCAGCAAATGGAAACATGCACAGCTGCGGACATGATGCCCATATGGCGATGCTGCTCGGCGCGGCCCGGATTCTTATGCGGTACAGGCAGCGGATGAAGGGATGTGTAAGACTCTTATTTCAGGCGGGGGAAGAGGAACCGGGAGGGGCTGTCCTGCTGCTTGGCCAGGGGATTCTTGAAGGGCCTGTGGAGGCTGTATTCGGACAGCATGCAGGAAACCTTGCGGGACTGCCAAAGGGGAATATCGGAGTGAAATCCGGTCCGGTGATGGCGGCAAAAGACAGTTTTTCCATTACAATTCATGGAAAAGGGTGTCACGGTGCGATGCCGGAACAGGGAATCGATCCTGTAGTAACTGCCGCTCAGATCATTCTGGCTTTGCAGACACTAATCAGCAGGGAGCGCAGAGGGACAGAACCGGCGGTGCTTACAGTTGGATCGGTACACGGTGGTACGGCTGACAACATCATTTCCGACAGCGTGGTCATGAGAGGGGCTTTGAGGACAACAGACAGCAAATTCAGGGCGTATATGGAAGAACGGATCGTTACGATCTGCACTAAGACTGCCGAAGCAATGCGCGCAGGCTGTGACATCCATTATAGCAGAGGGTATCCGGTACTGGAAAACGATCCGGCCTGTACTGCATTTTTCAGAGAACAGGCACAGCGGTTCTGGGGGAAAGAACAGGTATCGGAATTGGGAAGTGCGATACTTGCCAGTGATGATATGGCCTGTTATCTGGAACAGTGCCCCGGTGTTTACTGGTTCTATCAGACTATTGAGCCGGAAAGCCCATATGGGAATCACCATCCCGGGTTTGTAACGGATGAAACGTTATTGATGAAAGGTGCCGCCTTTCTGGCACATCTTTCAATGGAATGGTTTTTGAAGAAGGAGGATGGGAATTGTTTGCAGAAATAAACGGAGCAAGGATATTTTTTGATGTAGAAGGGAAGCAGTTTGTGCCGGAAGGCCCCGTTATGAAAGAAAAGCAGGTCTGTTTTGTCGTACACGGCGGGCCCGGCTGTGACCACGGGGATTACTGCCCGGTATTAAGCCCTCTCAGTGACTATATGCAGCTTGTTTATATCGACTACAGAGGAAACGGGAGAAGCGAAAGAACGAAAAAGGAAGAGTATACCCTTGATCAGAATGTAGAGGATATCGAGGGGCTCAGAAAATACCTCGGACTTGATAAAATCTACCTTCTGGGGCAGAGTTATGGCGGTTATGTAGGGCAGGCCTATGGAATCCGTTATCCGGAAAATTTAAGCGGACTTGTGCTGATCACTACGGCTTGTGATCATTCCGTCCACGAAAAAGGAATTGCGGAATTAGAAAAACTCGGGACGGAGGAACAAATACAGATGGGTAAAGACTATTTGTGGCACGGGACTTTTCCGAATAATGAAGAATATGACAGATATTATAAGGTTTTTATGGACCTGTACTCTTATAAAGTAAGAACCGGGGAAGTAAGCAGAGAGGAGGCCGAGGAGGAGATCCGGCGGGGAATCCCGTCCTATGAAGCGGTAAATCAATGGTTTGGCGGGGAACAGCTGACTTTTGATTTTCGGGAAGAACTTCACACGATCACCTGTCCAACATTGGTAATCGGAGGCAGGCATGACTGGGTGGCACCGGTTTCATTTACTTATGAGATTGCAGACCTGATTCCAAAAGGAAAGGCTGTCGTCATGGAAAACAGCAGTCATTCCGTGTTTACAGATGAACCGGAGGAAACATTAAAGGAGATTATATCCTTCATTTTGGACCATGAGAAGCAAAAGGAGAAGGGAGTGTAAAATGAGATATAAACATTTTAAAAATGCAGATGTCAGAGTTTCCGTACTGGGACTGGGAAGCTGGGGGAATGGAGGGGCAGATGCACAGGGAAATAACTTCTACGGAAGATTTACAGAAGAAGACTGTCTGAAGGCGATGGATGTTCTGATTGGGGAAGGCGTTAATCTGATTGATACGGCCCCGGCTTATGGCTGGGGGAGTTCGGAAAGACTGGTTGGCAGAGGGGTAAAAGGAAAGAGAGATAAAGTATTGATTTCCACGAAATGCGGCCTGCTTCCTGACCCGGAAGAGGAGTGTATTAATTCGGCATCCTATCCGTCAGTAATCCGGCAGTGCGAAGAGTCTCTGAAAAACCTGCAGACAGACTACATAGACTTCTATTTTATACATGAACCGGATCGGGAAACACCTATAGAAGAGACAATGGGGGCTCTGGAAGAATTGAGGAGACAGGGGAAAATCAGATTCACCGGCCTGTCTAATTTTACAAAAGAGGAGACGGAAGAGGCGATGAAATACGGAAGGATTGACGTGATCCAGCCATCCTTTTCCCTTTTAAACCAGACAAATAAAGAGATGATTCTGTGGGCAAAAGAACAGGGCATTGACACCATGTCATACGGGACGCTGGGCGGAGGTATCCTGTCTGGTATTTACCGGCATATTCCAGAATTTGAAGAGAATGATATCCGGAATAATTTTTATTCTCTTTACTATAGGGAGCCGGTGTTTTCAAACATTATGAAGCTGCTGGAGACAATGGATGATATAGCGAAGGCCCATAACCGGCCGGTGTCGCAGGTGGCGGTCAACTGGAGCACACAGCAGCCATATATAGGGACAGCCCTGATTGGGGCGCATAATGCAGGTAAGGCAAAACGAAATTGTGAGGCTTTCGAGTGGACGCTTACGGATGATGAGATCAGTAGAATTTCTCTGGAAGCGGAAAGGCTTGGGCTGACAATGCTGGAGCCGTCCTGGGATGAATAGGAGGGAATGGACTATGGAAAGCGTTTTTGATGCAGCTAAAATAAATCAGTCCCAGCCCGGAATATTACTGTTAAGCCACGGGCCTTATGCAAAGGCTCTCTTCGAGACAATGGAGCTAATTTATTCTGAAGTAGATAATGTGGCGGCTTTCTCGCTGGAAGAAGGGGATAATGTAGAAGAGTTTTATAAAAGTTTTGTAAAGGCGATGGAAAGTTATAAAAAAGGCTGTATCTGTCTGGTAGATCTGATGGGCGGAACACCCTGCAACCAGTTGAGAAAATACTCTCTGGTACAGAAGAAAGAGGTGTATGCGGTATTGGGAATGAACCTGCCTATGCTCTTAAGTGCGGTAGAATTAAGGCAGGAGACTGATTCCCTGGCGGATATGGCGAAACAGCTCGTTCTGGACGGACAGGAGGGTATCATGAACTTTAACGAGTAAGAGGAAGGGGCGTAAAGGAATGGCAAATATAGGATTAATCAGGATAGATTACCGACTGGTGCACGGACAGGTGGTAGTCAGGTGGAGCAAGGCGGTCCATCCGGACCGGATCGTAGTCATTGATGACGTGCTCTGTAAAGATGAGATGATGATGCTTGTATATAAAATGGCGGCGCCTAAGAATTATGAATTCAGTCTTCTCGGGACCTCAGACTTTATTGAAAAATGGAAGGCAGATACATTTCAGGATGAAACCCTGCTTGTACTGTTCCAGACAGTAGAGTCCTGCTATAAAGCATTCGAAGAGGGAATGCCGATGGACAAAGTACAGCTTGGAAACTGCCCGAAGGAACCAGGAAAAACAGATGTGTGCAAATATATTTTTCTAAGTGATGCAGAGGCCGGGATGCTGGAAAAAATGAAGGAGAGCGGTGTCACGATCTGCATGCAGAATGTGCCGGACGACAGAGAACTGAAGTATTCTGTAATTGAGAAAAAGATGAAGAAGTAGGGAGGGAATCTATATGACGTTGAAGCTCGCTATTATTTCCGGCATTATATATGGTTATGCCAATACGGAAATGTTCTATGTGCCGATGAATATATTCTGGCTGTGTGGTCTTGTACATGGCCTTATATTCGGCATTGTAACCGGTGATATTTCCACTGCTATGATTCTTGGCGGACAGATTACCCTCCTGACGATCAGCCAGGTGGCATCCGGCGGGGTAGAGCCGTCGGATATCTGCCTTGCCTCATGTATTACGATTCCTCTGGCACTGATTACAGGTATGGATGTTAAAACAGCCTTGCCGCTGTGTATCGCGGTGGGACTGATCGGCAATATGAATACCCCGTTTTTCTATTCAGTAAACAACTATATGGCCCATGTTGTGGATAAATATGTCGACAGAGGGGATATCAGGGGGATCAAAAGAATGACATGGCTGACTGCAGCCATTGATTTCGTAATCTCATTCCCATTTGCATTTATCGGTGTTTATTTTGGATCTACTGTTGTCATGGCACTTGTTGAGAAGATGCCGGAGTGGATTGTGAACGGGTTAAATGTAGCCGGTGGTATACTGCCTGCAATTGGTATTATGGTAACGCTGAAGGTGATTGACCGGCCAAAGATGATTCCTGTATTCCTGATGGGATATTTCATGGTTATACTATTCGGAGTTTCTGTAATCGGGGCGGCCATTATGGGCGGCTGTGTTGTAGCGATTATGTGGAATGTGTCTGCTTTCAGAACGGAAAAGCAGTAGAGAGGGTAGGTGGAAATATGGCTGAAAATCAAGAGAAAGAATCTGTCCTGACTAAGAAAGATATCAGAAAGGCTTATAATGGATGGCACCAGTGGGCAGAAGTAGGACACTCTTACGAGAGGATGCAGGGAATCGGCATGTGCCGCTCTCAGCTTCATATACTGGAAAAATTATATAAAGATAATCCGGAGGGACTGAAAAAAGCACTGAAAAGGCAGTCGGAACTATTTAATACAGAAGGCTGTATCGGGGCAACGGTCGTAGGGGCAACCGTGTCGATGGAAGAGACTATGGTTGAACTCCCTGAGGAAGAAAAAAACTCGATCATCACCAGTTTAAAGGTTGGCCTGATGGGACCGTTTGCGGGGCTGGGGGACTCTCTGAACTGGACGGTACTGAAGCCGATATTTCTTGGGATCGGCTGTGATCTGGCGATAAAAGGGAACCCTCTGGGTGCAGTCATTGCCATCATATTTGCAGTGCTGATGTATCTCGAGGGACGATATCTGTACCAGATGGGGTACAGGATGGGAAAGAGTGCATTTACAGCGATCTTAGGCGGAAATCTGATCAGTAAACTGACTACCATTTCCAGTATTCTGGGTATGTTTATGATGGGCGCCCTGGGAGCAAGTTATGTTTCTCTGGCGACTCCAATTGAGATTGTAATCGGAAACAATGATGCCATTGTACTGCAGGAGGCACTGGATTCTATCGTAGGCGGGATTCTGCCGCTGGGCGCGCTATTTTTGATCCATTTTATTATGAAGAAAACAAACAGGTATGGACTCATCTGCCTTTCTGTTATGGCAGTCAGTGTGGTGGGTTCATTCTTCGGAATCTTTTAAGAAGCGGCACCCTGATATATGACAGGAGGAAGAGATGGAATCATTTACCTATACGATTAAATGTGAAATAGGAATTCACGCGAGGCCGGCAGCAATGCTTGTGAAACAGACCCAGTCCTATACTTCGGAAGTTATCCTGTCAGCACAGGGGAAAAGGGCCAATGCTAAAAAGCTGCTGGCAGTATTGAAGTTAGGGGTTTCAAAGGAAGTAAAAGTAACGGTAACGCTGGAAGGTCCGGATGAGGCAAAAGAGGCACAGATACTGGAACAGTATTTTCAGAAGAATTTATAGATCAACAGGAGAGCCGGAATGGAAAAGTATGAAGGAAAGCTGGTAGTTCCCGGTGTCGCTGCCGGCACTGTATTTGTCTATTTGAAACAGAAACCGGATATCAGGCAGCAGGACGGCCAGGATAAGGCAGAAGAAATGAGGAGATTCCAGAATGCAAAAGTAAGGGCTGTTGAGCAGCTGAATCTCCTGTATGAAAAAGTCTCGGAGGAGATTGATCAGGATACAGCGGCCATTTTTGAAGTACAGGCTATGATACTGGAGGATGAAGACTATAATGATGCGGTTATACAGCTGATTCAGGAACAGGGGAAAAGGGCGGAATATGCGGTCGCGCTGACGGGAGATATGTTTTCCGGATTTTTTACTGGCATGAAGGATGAATATTTCCGGACAAAATCTATTGATATTATGGATGTGACAGAAAGACTGGAACATATTCTGAACGGAAAGGAAAAGCAGCAGATCCCTGAAAACGAGCCGGTCATACTGGCAGCGGAAGATATGGCACCGAGCGAATTAATACAGATTGAAAGAGAAAAACTGCTTGGCCTTGTGACGCGGTTCGGCTCGGCCAATTCCCACACGGCGATGATTGCAAGGGTACTGGAGCTGCCAATGATGATTCAGACAAAGATCAAGAAAAACTGGCATGGAGAGGAAGCCATTCTGGACTGCGAGGAGGAATGCCTTTATCTGCGGCCCGATGATGAAGTAAAAGAGATGGCGCTGAAGAAAATCAGGGAGTCCCAGAAGCTGATCCGTACGATGAAAGGGAAGGCGACACTGACCCCGGAAGGAAAACCTTTACCGCTTTACAGCTGGATACAGGATAAGGCCGATATAAGCAGGGCTGGAAGATTTGAGGGTGAAGGTGTGGCTTTGTTTCGAAACTGGTATGCTCCGTTTACAGAGGCGTGTCTTTATGAGGCATATAAAAATCTGATGGGAACAAGGGCCTGGAGGAAACTGATCATCGGAGGGGATGGAGGGGAAGAATCTAAGGAACGACTGAAGATTCAAATGAAAGCCGCACTCAAAGTAAGTGCTTATGGAGCCTGTTCACTTGGTTTTTACCATGTGGCAACAATCAGCAGACTGGATGTCGTGAAAGGCTTGATAAAAGAAACAAAAGAGGAACTGGAGTCTGAGCGGATTCCATTCAAGGATATCCCGACAGGAATCTTGATTGAAACGGCTGGTGCGGGGATGATCAGTGACATACTTGCAGACAATGTAGATTTTATCGGTGTTTTTTTAAAAGAGCTGACAGAAAATATGCTGGCTGTACATCTTACAGATCAGGAATATCCGGAGGACACAGAAGGTTTTTATCCGTCTGTAATGAGGCTGCTTATGTTGATCTGTGACGATACGAAAAAGGCGGGAGCCACATTTATTCTCTGTGGAAAAATCAGGAGGGATGGGACGCTGATACGAGAATTGATTACAGCCGGGATTGACGGTATTTGTGTTCCAGATTCCCAGATACTTTCTTTAAGGGAATGTATCAGTATGCTGTGAATTGTTATCCATTTTCAAAAGAAGAGACAGGTGTCAAGAAAAAATACTTGACACCTGTTTTACTTTTGTGTATGATAACTAAGGTGATGAATGTGAATGAGATTTTAGAACAGGCGTTGTTATACGATTTTTATGGTGAACTTCTCACAGATCACCAGAAAGACATTTACGAACAGTTTGTACTTGAGGATTTATCCTTGAGTGAGATTGCACAGGATGCAGGAATCAGCAGACAGGGTGTTCACGATCTGGTGAAGCGCTGCCAGAAGATTCTGGAAGGCTATGAAGTCAGGCTGCATCTGGTGGAAAAGTTCCTTTCGATTAAGGAAAAGGTTCATAAGATTAACGAAGTTCTCGATTCATATGAGAAGCAGGGAATGGAACCTGAAAAGATGGCTGAGAGAATCCGGAAGATTTCGGATACGATAATAGAGGAGTTATAGAATGGCATTTGACAGTTTAACTGAAAAGCTTCAGAACGTATTTAAGAACCTCCGCAGTAAAGGGCGGCTTACGGAAGATGATGTGAAGACAGCTCTCAAGGAAGTAAAGATGGCACTGCTGGAAGCGGATGTTAACTTTAAGGTCGTGAAGGGATTCATTAAGAGTGTGCAGGAACGTGCGGTCGGACAGGATGTCATGAACGGGCTGAATCCGGGGCAGATGGTGATCAAGATCGTGAATGAAGAGCTGGTCAATCTGATGGGGTCGGAGACGACTGAGATCCAGCTTCAGCCGGGAAGCGCGGTCACTGTGATTATGATGGCCGGCCTTCAGGGTGCAGGTAAGACGACCACGACGGCAAAGCTCGCCGGAAAGTTCAAGCTGAAGGGAAAGAAACCGCTGCTTGTCGCATGTGATGTATACAGACCTGCGGCAATTAAGCAGTTACAGATAAATGGAGAAAAGCAGGGCGTTGAAGTTTTCTCGATGGGAGATAAGAACAAGCCTGCGGATATTGCAAAGGCTGCGTTAGAGCATGCCAGGAAGAATAACAACAATATTGTGATTCTGGATACGGCCGGACGTCTTCATATTGATGAAGACATGATGGGAGAACTTCAGGAGATTAAGGAGGCAGTTACCGTGCATCAGACAATCCTTGTTGTGGATGCCATGACAGGACAGGATGCGGTGAATGTTGCCGGAAGTTTTAATGAGAAGATCGGAATCGACGGTGTGATCGTAACCAAGTTAGACGGTGATACCAGAGGTGGTGCGGCGCTTTCTATCAAAGCAGTGACCGGAAGACCGATTCTCTATGTAGGTATGGGTGAAAAACTTTCCGATTTGGAACAGTTTTATCCAGATAGAATGGCTTCCCGTATTTTAGGTATGGGAGATGTCCTGACCCTGATTGAAAAAGCAGGGGCTGAGATCGATGAAGAAAAAGCCAGACAGATGACGCAGAAGATGAAGAAGGCCCAGTTTGATTTTGATGATTATCTGGAGAGTATGAACCAGATGAAGAAGATGGGCGGTCTTTCAAGCATTATGGGAATGATGCCTGGACTCGGCGGCATGGGCGGCAAGATGCCCGACCTCGACAACGAGGAGAATGAAAAAAGGATGGCAAGGATGGAGGCCATGATCTATTCCATGACACTGGAAGAGAGAAGGAATCCGGATCTTTTGAACCCATCCAGAAAGCACCGGATCGCGAAAGGCGCCGGAGTGGACATTGCGGAAGTCAACCGCATGGTCAAGCAGTTCAATGAAGCCAAGAAGATGATGAAGAAGCTTCCAGGTATGATGGGCGGCAGAGGTGGTAAGAAAGGCAAGTTTAAACTTCCTTTTTAACACATACATTACATAGCAGGCTGCATGGCAGTTTGCTAGCAGGTCCTTAAACGGGATCAGACAAAAAGAAAAAATATTAAGAAGAGGTGAAAGAAAATGGCAGTTAAAATCAGATTAAAAAGAATGGGACAGAAGAAGGCTCCTTTCTATAGAATCGTAGTTGCAGATTCAAGATCTCCTAGAGATGGAAAGTTTATCGAGGAAATCGGAACATATGATCCGAACCTGGAGCCAAGCGGAATCAAAGTTGATGAGGAAGCAGCTAAGAAGTGGTTAAACAACGGAGCTCAGCCTACAGAAGTAGTTGGAAAAATCTTAAAAGCAGCAGGTATTGAGAAATAAGCTGTTCCGCGGAGGTGGCTTAAATGAAAGAACTGGTTGAAGTAATTGCGAAAGCATTAGTAGACGATCCGGACAGCGTTGTTGTTTCTGAGAGACAGGACGGCAGAACTACGGTAATCGAGGTTCGCGTCGCTGACGGCGATATGGGCAAGGTTATCGGAAAGCAGGGACGCATTGCAAAAGCAATCCGCTCTGTGGTTAAGGCAGCTGCTGCCAAGGAAGATAAGAGAGTTGTTGTTGACATCGTGCAATAGCAAGAGAACGTAAGGGACAGCCTTCATGCATTATGAGCATCGAGTGACTGCCCCTTTCTTTTTCCTGCCGGACCGTTTTTTCCGGCAGAGATGGTAAATAGAGATACCGGCAGAAAGATTCGTCCTGCCAAGGTACAGATATAGGAGACAGGTATGGAACAATACTTACAGGTAGGGATTATTTCATCTACTCATGGAATCCGGGGTGAAGTGAAGGTTTTCCCGACAACGGATGACCCGGCAAGATTTAAGGTGTTAAAAAATGTAATACTGGATACAGGAAAAGAGCAGATTCCGATGGAGATTCAGGGTGTGAAGTTTTTCAAGCAGTTTGTAATCGTAAAGTTCAAAGGAATTGATAACATAAATGATATTGAAAAATATAAAGGGAAGAGCCTTCTTGTAACACGCGAAAATGCTTCTCCACTGGAGGAAGATGAGTATTACATCGCTGATCTGATCGGGATGACGGTATTTACCGAAGACGGTGAGTTTGGCGTGCTCAAAGATGTTATTGAGACCGGGGCAAATGAAGTCTATGTTGTGGATTCAAAGGAGCATGGGGAGGTGCTGATCCCTGCAATCCATGATTGTATACTGGATGTGAACGTGGAAGAACAGACTATGAAGGTACATCTGCTGGACGGACTGATATAGAGGAGCGAAAGAAACATGAATTTTCATATTTTAACCTTATTTCCGGATATGGTCATGGACGGACTGAACACAAGTATCATCGGACGGGCGGCAGGAAAAGGCCTTCTGTCTATTGAGGCCGTGAATATCCGGGATTATGCATTTAATAAGCACCAGAGTGTGGACGATTACCCTTATGGGGGCGGTGCGGGCATGCTGATGCAGGCGGAGCCGGTATACTTAGCCTACGAGGCGGTTGCCGGAAAGCTTGAAAAGGCTCCCAGAGTGGTATATCTTTCACCGCAGGGGCAGACATTTAACCAGCAGATGGCTGAGGAACTTGCACAGGAGGAGGAACTGGTCCTGCTGTGCGGACATTATGAAGGAATCGATGAGCGGGTGTTGGAAGAGATCGTGACGGACTACGTTTCGATCGGAGATTATGTGCTGACCGGCGGGGAACTTCCGGCGATGGTTATGGTGGATGCGATTTCGAGACTCGTTCCCGGTGTTCTCCATAATGATGTATCCGCGGAGTTTGAATCCTTCCAGGATAATCTGCTGGAGTATCCGCAGTACTCTCGTCCAGAGGAATGGCGTGGGAAGAAGGTGCCGGAAGTCCTGCTGTCGGGACATCATGCAAACATTGAAAAGTGGAGGCGGGAACAGTCTGTTCTGCGTACGAAAGAACGGCGTCCTGATTTACTGGAAAAATGTGAGCTGACAGATGCGGAGAAAAAATTAATTGAAGATTACGAATCAGAAAAATAAAACAGCAGGGTAAGACGGATGTGATCCGGCTTGCCCTGCTGTTTTGTTATTCAGAAATTATAAATCATAATACTTTTCGAATTCCGCCGGATGCGGGATCTGTGAAATTTCAAGGCTTTCTTTCCGTTTGCGTTCCAGCCAGATCTGAATCAGTCTCTCGGGGAATACACCGCCGGCTGTCAGATAATCATGGTCAGCCTCCAGAGCGTCCAATGCCTCATCCAGTGTCTTTGGAAGCGACTGGATCTTTGCCTTTTCTTCCTCAGGAAGTTCATATAAGTTACAGTCATAAGGTCCCCAGCCGTTTACTGACGGGTCAATCTTGTTCTTGATGCCGTCCAGTCCGGCCATCAGGATTGCCGCATAAGCGTAATAAGGATTCGCCGTCGCGTCCGGGTTCCTGAGCTCGAAGCGTTTTGCCTTCGGAGACTTAGCGTAGGCCGGAATACGGATGACCGCACTCCGGTTAGAGGTTGCATACCCAATTGTGACAGGGGCCTCATATCCCGGGACAAGCCTCTTAAAGGAGTTTGTGGATGGGTTGGTCAGTGCACACAGAGAAGCAACATGCTTCAGCAGTCCCCCGATAAAATAATGTGCTGTTTCACTTAAACCGGAGTATCCGTTTTCGTCATAGAATACCGGTTCGCCGTCCTTCATAAGGAGCATATGTACATGCATCCCATTCCCGGCCTCCCCATAGATCGGCTTAGGCATAAATGTTGCGGTCTTGCCCTCTTTTACAGCGGCATTCTGGATGATATACTTGATAATCATAGTTTTATCGGCCATATCAACCATATCGCCGAGTTCCACTTCGATCTCCATCTGTCCGGAACCACCGACTTCGTGGTGATGGTATTTGACATCGACTCCCCAGTCCTGCATGTACATACACATCTTACTTCTTAGGCTGTAGGCGATATCGTGCGGCGCTGCAATATGGTATCCGCCCCCTTTAGGCACCTGGAAACCTGCATTTTGGGGCCCTTCGATCCCGCTGTTCCAGGATGCCTGTCTGGTATCTACGGTAAAGGACGTTTTCTGAGGTTCCACCATGTAGCTTACGTTGTCAAATAAATGAAATTCGAATTCGGGTCCGATCAGCATCTCATCTGCGATGCCCTCCGACTTCATATACTCAACTGCCCGCAGGCTGACGTTTCTCGGATACTGGTCAAACGGTGTATTCTCCCTGCCGATCACACATACATTGCCACACATGGTCAATGTAGGAATTTCAGTGAACGGATCGACAACCGCAGTCTCCGGGTCCGGGATAAAGACCATATCACTCTTTTCGACCGGAGCATACCCGTAATTAGATCCGTCAAATCCAATGCCATATACAAAAATATCATCGTTGAACCTCTCCACTGGGATCGTAATATGACGCCATCTCCCGTCTAAGTCTGTCATCTTGAAATCAATCATCCTGATTCCATTCTCACTGCATACCTTTCTGATATCCGTGCTGTTTAACATGCTATCCCTCCAATTAATACGTTATTTTTTATGTGCCGTACCTTAGGTTGTTAGTATCATTCTAACATAGGAAGAACATAAAAAGGAAGAGGTTATAAAACTAAAACAGATGCTCAAACAGATGCTTACTGCTTATTGAGAGAAAGGTACTCATTGACGTTGTCAAGGAGCGGCTGCAGGCTGTCCTGTCTCTTCATCAATACAGAGAGGTACAGGGTATCCAGCAGGCACAATGCAGGCACACGCTTAGCCAGCACCTCATCCATTACCTCATAAGAAAAAGATGCTGTCAGTAAAAGGATGTCAGAGTGCTTTGCCAGCGGGGCACCGGGGAAATTGGTAATTGTAATGACAGGGATGCCATGCTCCCGTGCCACCTTAGCCAGATTGCAGACATTACGTGTCTTCCCGGAATGTGAGATACAGATAAGTGCATCTTCCGGAGTCATCTGGGAGAGTGCGATCAGCTGGGAATCGAAGTCAGAAGATGCTGTTGTCTGATAGCCGATGCGCATGAACTTCTGTGCAGCTGAAGCGGCGATAAAATGTGCATCTCCTGAAGCGGCAAATACAAGCCGCCCTGACCCGGTGAGCTGGTCGATTGCCCGGGACAGCGCTTCATAGTCGATGGACTGCAGGGAATCCTGAAGATATAGTACACAGGAATTGAAGACACTGGATGCGATTGTCTCAAGACCGTCTGATGCTGAGATGCCGATATAATGGAAGATATCTTCATATTCTTTCGCACGGATGCTGGCTCGTAATTCAGGGTATCCAGTATATCCAAGACGGCGCGCCAGACGCACAAGGGTGGCCTCGCTGCAGCCGCTCCGTTCAGCAACCTCGCTGATAGTCAGAGTAGCTACATCAGAAGGGTTACTCAGACAAAAATCAGCGGCTTTTCGTTCTGCTGATTTCAGATTGTCATAAATAAAATGAAATTTAATGAGACAAGCGTGTGATATTTCTTTGCTTTCTTTATTGGTTGGCCTGTTTTTGGTAATCAAATCTTTCCGCCTCCACAGTTAATTTTACCTTTGCGTGAGTTCTTGTAAGGTTAAGTGCATTCTACCATATATTGGGGGAAATGACAATGTGGTATTGGCATAAATCTGAAGAAAATGAACCGGGTGAAAATGTATGGTGGCAGAATAAACAGAATTTGAACCCTGATTTTGTACAAAATGTAGAAAATGCTTTCATTTTCACTTTTTATAAATAAAAATGAAAATATGTATTGAAAAGTAAAAATCCATGTGCTATGATTTGCCTAACAGGAGAAAAGGTTTCGAATAAAAAAGAAAGCAAAACCTGTACAAAATAATAAAAAAGAAAAGGAGGATATTATGAAAGTAAAAAGAGAGGATATTGTAGAACTGAACCATGTTTTAGAATCTGGGAAAGAGAATTTCCCCTTTGAATCTTCTTATCGTGATGTGGTAGAACTGGATCCGAACGGAAATGCCCGTGCGCATGCAAAAGATGTGTGGTACATAGAGAGTGAAGTAAAAATGCATTCTCATGTCGGCACACATGTGGAGGTGCCTTTCCATCATAAATTTGACGGGCCGGACTGCGCACAGTATCCTGTTGAACGTTTGGTGGGTGAAGCGTTTGTCATGGATTGTACAGGGAAAAAAGCCGGGGAATTCATTACTCTGGAAGAGATAAAAAGATATGAAGATCAGCTTGAGCCGGGCGACATGATACTTTTTTACACCGGATTTGATAAAAAATTCCATGATCCGGACTGGGAACCTTTTCCACATGTAGAGAAAGAAGCGATCCTCTGGCTTCTGGAAAAATTTAATCCGCCGGTTATTGGTACGGATGCGTCAGGTATCGAGGTGCCTGATGATGACCGCCAGCCAAACCACACAAATTGTTTTGAAAATAATACGGCAATCATCGAATCACTTACAAATCTGGAGTCAGTAAAAGAGGAGCGGGTAACCTTATTTGTTCTGCCATTACGGATGAAACGGGTTGATTCATGTGCTGCCAGAGTGATTGCAATCAGGGGTATCTGATAATAGAAAGTGGAGGGAAAAAGGTATGAAGAGAAAAATAATTGCATGGATCATAACGGGACTCATGGTTTTGTCATTGGCAGCGTGCGGAAATTCGTCATCTGATGAACCAAAAGAAGCGGATAAGTCAACAGAAGATACAGCAGACGGTGAAAAGACGGACGGATATACGATTGGCTGTGTCATCATTAACGATGCTAATACACATTGTATTGCTTTTGCCGAGAAGTTTAAAGAGATTGTAGAGTCAAAAGGTGATACGGCAATTGTGCTGGCTGCAAATGATGATTCTGAGACGCTCCTTCAATGTATTGACGACCTGATGGCAGCGGGTGTGGACGGTATTGTCATGGAATCCCCAAATGCAACTGCGCCGGTAGAGGCGTTGAGGGAAGCAGCAGGGAAGGGTGTTGTAATCTCCGCGGCTGATGTACTGCTTGATATTGAAGAGAGCGAAGGCGTCCTTGTATCTCAGACGGTATCTGATAATTACGGTGCAGGCGTGCTCTGTGCAGAGGACTTTATTAAAAGGCTGGATGGCAAAGACGGTACGGTCTGCCATATGATTTATGAGGAAAATGAGGCTGTAACGACACGTGTGCAGGGATTCCTTGATACAATAGCAAAACATGACAATATCACTGTTCTGGAAGGAACACAGCCGACGCCTGTAACACAGGAGGCAGAGATGGCGGTTGCAGAATCCTGGGCGGCAAAATACGATGAGATTTCCTGTGTGTTTGGAGGCGGAGGTCCCATTTCCATCGCATTTATGCGTGGCCTCGAATCAGCAGGCGTAGACTGCGGGCCGGACGGCGGATGCCTGATATATGGCGTGGATGGTTCTCAGGATGAATATGCTTGTATCGTGGACGGAGACTATACAGGAACAGCGCGTCAGCAGCCGGATGAACTGGCAAGGATTGCGACGGAGGATGTTTATACTGTCCTTGGCGGCGGGAAGATCGACCATGACTGGCTGACCTATGTAGACGTTATTTATGTAGATGCTTCTAATGTGGATGATTACTACGAGAAATAGGCGGCATGTAAAGAGCGCACAGCAGCAGTGTTAGTGCGCTCTTATATTAGAAGACTCACGAATGAAAAGGATGGGCTTATGGAAGAAATCATTTTAAGGATGAAAGACATTACAAAATCCTTTCCCGGAGTAAAGGCTTTGAAGGGAGTCAGCATGGAACTGCGTAAAGGGGAGGTTCATGCGCTGCTGGGAGAGAATGGGGCTGGGAAATCCACATTGATCAAATGCCTTGGCGGAATCTATCCGATCGACAGCGGCAGTATTGAGCTCGATGGACGAAAAGTGGATATCAGGACACCGGGCGAATCCATGAAGCTGGGAATTAGTGTAATACATCAGGAATTGGTGCTGGCAGAACAACTGACAGTGGCCGATAACATCTTTATGGGAATGGAACCGGCGAACAGGGCGGGGTTCATTGATAAGAAGAAAATATTCGGGGAATGTGAAGAAATCCTTCAGTCTCTGAATGCAGGTTTTCATGCCTATAACCGGGTGTTTACACTGAGTACGGCCCAAAAGCAGATGCTGGAGATTGCAAAGGCGATTAATAAGCAGGTCCGCATACTGGTGATGGATGAGCCCACTGCATCTGTGTCACAAAAAGAAGTCGATAAGATTTTTGATCTGGTACGCAGGCTGAAAAGCAGGGGGATTACAATCGTGTACATTTCACACCGTATGGATGAAATTTTCCAGATAGCAGACCGGATTACAGTACTCAGGGATGGCAGCAATGTGGCAACTGCTGAGGCAGAAAGCATTACACAGGATGAACTTGTACATATGATGGTCGGATACGATCTGGAACAGTATTTTGCCAGAAGCAGCCGGAAAATCGGTGAAGTGGTTATGAAGGGAGAGGGGCTTACCCGGAGTGACGGAAAAGTAAAGGATGCCAGTTTCGAACTGCGTAAGGGTGAGATTATCGGGTTCGCCGGACTTGTGGGTTCGGGCAGGACGGAACTGGTGGAGATGCTGTCAGGGATTGTTCCGCCCGGAGCAGGAAAGCTGGAACTGTCCGGCAGAAAAGTGTTTTTCAAGAATCCCAGACAGGCTCTGGATGCAGGGATATGCCTTGTGCCTGAGGACCGGAAGCACGAAGGGCTCATTCTCCGTAATAATGTACGGTTTAATCTGAGCATAGGGATTTTGCCCCATTTTATCCGGTGGAATTATCTGGGGGTAAACAGGCGGAAGGAAGAGGAGATTGCTCAGAAATATATTGATAAATTAGCAATCAAAGTATCAGGACAGCAACAGCTTGCAATCAATCTTTCGGGAGGCAACCAGCAGAAAATCGTGCTTGGGAAATGGCTGGCTGCATCGAAGGATATTATTATCCTCGATGAACCGACCAGAGGGATTGATGTCGGCGCAAAGGCAGAAATCTATGCATTGATGGATGAGCTTACGAATCAGGGAAAAAGCATCATCATGGTGTCATCGGAACTGCCTGAGGTAATCAATATGAGTGACCAGATATATGTAATGCGGGAAGGGAGCATCTGTAAAGTATACAGGGACAGGAGCAGCTTTGATCAGCAGGAGATTCTGAGATATATGCTGGGTCTGCAGTGAATGGAGGGAATGTCATGAAAGAAAAAGAAAAATTACCAGGCAGCCGGCAGCGGAATGTCGTGGATGCCTTAAAGATAAACGGAGGCGTACTGGCTGCTTTTGTACTGATCTTTATCATAAGTTCATTATTAAATTCCAGATTTTTAACTGTTAACAATATGATGACCGTTTTGCGGACGAATGCATGCACGGCTCTCTGTGCATTTGGCATGACATATGTAATACTGACCGGAAATATTGATCTTTCCGTCGGATCATTCATGACATTATGCGGGTGCCTGACGAGTATTCTGATCGCACAGGCCGGGATGCATACTTTTCTTGCGATAGGATTATCATTAATTGTGGCGCTGATATTCGGGGCCATAAACGGAATCCTGATTACAAAGATGAGAATCCCCGCATTCATCGCCACACTGGCGTCTATGAATGTACTTCGGGGGGCCTGTTATGTGATGACGAACGGGAAGCCTGTTGTATTTTCAAAGGGTCTGTTCACCAGCATAGGCGGAGGATATCTGGGAATATTTCCACTGCCTGCAGTCTATATGGTTATCGCTTTCGTTATTCTCTGGATTGTACTGAACCAGACCAAATTTGGAAGACGGATTTATGCAGTGGGTGGTAATCAGATGGCTGCCCGTTATTCAGGTGTGAATACTGATCGTACAATCATCCAGGTCTATATGATTTCAGGCTTTATGTCGGCGTTCTCAGGGATCCTCCTGATATCGAGACTCGGATCCGGACAGCCGGTAATCGGCGAGGGTGCGGAATTGGATGCAATT
The DNA here is from genome assembly GCF_003149245.1 of Faecalicatena orotica. Classification (GTDB taxonomy): domain Bacteria; phylum Bacillota; class Clostridia; order Lachnospirales; family Lachnospiraceae; genus Faecalicatena_A; species Faecalicatena_A orotica. The sequence continues at coordinate 101,479 of NZ_QGDL01000009.1, forward strand.
GCGTCCTGTGTTGTAGGTGGCGTCTCTATGACAGGTGGGAGCGGTACTTTATTTGGAACACTCATAGGCTGTCTGATGATGGGAGTAATCAGTAACATATTGAATCTGGCAGGTGTCAATTCTTATATGCAGCTGATCGTTAAAGGTATCATCATTGTTTTGTCTGTATATATTGATATTCTGCGGATGAGCCTTGCTACAAGAAACAAGAATTAGTACAGGAGGCGTTTGTATGAATGACAAAGAGATACTTTGTGAGATAGACAGGTGTATCAGCATGGAAGCGGATGCCCTGCAGAAATTGACGGAACTGCCAAACGACGATGGGGTTTTACAGACAGTACATGCAATCAAAGAATGTAAAGGGAAGATTGTTCTGTCCGGTTGCGGGACATCGGCTATGGCTGCCAGAAAAATTGCCCATTCCTTAAACTGTGTGGACAGACCGGCTCTGTTTCTTGTGCCATCGGACGCGGTGCATGGCGGACTCGGTGTACTTGCTCAGGAGGACCTGCTGATTTTAATCAGCAAAGGCGGAAATACGCAGGAATTAGTCCGGCTTATACCGGCGTGCAGGAAAAGGGGCGCGGTACTGATCAGCGTTTCGGAGAATCCGGAATCCATACTGGCCAGAGAAGCGGATATTTATCTTCAAATTAAGGTTGAGCGGGAACCCTGCAGATTTAACATGCTGGCTACGGCAAGTACGCTGGCCGTGATATCTACGTTTGATGCTATTTGTATCGCGATGATGCAGCTCAGAGGTTATACAAGAGAACAATTTGCAGTGATCCACCCGGGCGGTGCCGTGGGGGACAGACTGCTTGGAAAGGCTGGGGATGTGAAATGAAAGGAATCATGAATGCGGCGGTGTTTAAAGATATTGGACACATGGAAATTGAGAAAAGACCCATCCCGGACTGCCCAGCAGATGGTGTTTTGATCAAGATATATGCCTGTGGGATCTGCGGAAGCGACGTGAGGAATTTTCATAACGGGCTTAAAGGCGGCATCCGGGACCAGATTATGGGGCATGAAATAGCGGGGGAAGTCGTGGAGACCGGAGAGCAGGCCGAGGTTTTCCATACGGGACAGAGGGTGGCGCTTGCACCGGATGTGAGCTGCGGCAGCTGCTGGTATTGCAAACGGGGGCTTGTGAATCTTTGCGAACACCATAAGATGCTGGGGACGCATTACCCGGGCGGCTATGCGCAATATATAGCGCTCCCCGGTGAGGTGCTTAAGCGGGGGTTCGTGGAACTGATACCGGAAGGTATGAGTTATGAGCATGCTGCTTTTGCAGAAACCTGTTCTGCCGTTCTTGCCTGTCAGGAGAGGAACCAGGTATCATTGGGGGAAACGGTAGTCATCATAGGGGACGGTCCCGTGGGATGCCTGCATTGTGAGGTGGCACGTTCCAGAGGGGCGGCGCAGATTATCATGATTGGAAGAGACAAGCTTGATATGGCGGCGTCTTTTCAACCGGACCTGCTTCTTGACGGGGCAAGATGTTCGGAAGAACTGGTTGATGAAGTACGATCTAGGACTGGAAACAGGGGAGCGGATATTGTCATCTGTGCGGTTCCTTCAGTCATGGTTCATCAGGAGGCGCTGGAAATGGTACGTAAGCGCGGCAGAGTAGTGATTTACGGAGGGGTGCCGAAACATAATGAGATCAGCAGCCTGAATTCAAACCTCATACACTATGGGGAAATCACACTGACAGGAGCTTTTTCATATCCGGCTTCCGGGCTGTATGACGCACTGTCGGCACTTGAAAACGGGCATATACATGCAGAAAAATATATCAATGCAAAGGTGTCGCTTTATGATGTGGTGGAGGGAATGGACATGATCACAAAAGGACAGGCACTCAAAGTTATGATAGACCCGTGGCTGGAGCCATAGGGAGGATCAGCGGGATAGAAAGGAGAGAAATATGTACGAGATAGACAGCAAGCTGCTGGAACTGGAAGCAAAAGGGACTCCTGTCCATGTCAGCCTGATTGGCTGCGGCCAGATGGGAAAGGATATTGTGGCACAGATTAGTAAAATGAAGGGGATTTCATGTGATATTGTAGTGGATATTGATCCTGCAATTGCAGTGGATGGCTATCAGCAGGCAGGTTATCAGGCAGGGGACATTGTAGTGACAGATGACCTGAAAGCTGCTGAGAAAGCGGTCTCAGAAGGAAAAAAGGTCGCGTCTGCGGATTACCGGATGGCTGTTGCGGCATGCCAGACACAGGTAGTGATTGATGCGACGGGTTCCCCGGAGATGGGGGCAAGAGTTACGATGGAATGCATTTTTTATAAAAGGCATATTGTGATGATGAACGTAGAATGCGATGTTACAGTCGGACCTATTTTGCGCAAGCTGTGTGATCAGGCCGGGATTGTCTATTCACTGACAGCCGGGGACGAGCCGGGATCTATCTGTGAAATATACCGTTTTGCGAAGGCTTTGGGATTCAAGGTAGTGGCAGCAGGGAAGGGCAAGAATAATCCGCTGGATTTTTATGCAAATCCGGGAATGAAGGAGTGGGCCGATAAGGCGGCCGCACGCAAAATGGCGCCAAGGATGCTGATTGAGTTTGTTGATGGTTCCAAGACCATGATTGAAATGTGCGCGGTATCGAATGCAACGGGACTTGTGCCTGATATCCGGGGAATGCATTGTGCAAAATGTAATGTTAAGGATCTGACGAAGGTATTCAGTCTTAAAAGCCAGGGCGGGATACTGGAAAAAGAGGGCGTGGTAGATTTCGCGATTGGTGATATAGCGCCCGGTATCTTTGTTGTTGTCACAACAGATAACCAGAGGATCATTGATGGCCTGGTACAAAGAGACATGGGGGATGGTCCAAATTACCTCTTATACCGGCCTTACCATCTGTGTTCCATTGAGACACCGATAACAGCGGTGCAGGAGGCAGTATATGGAGAATCTACAGGACAACCGATGGACCACCTGACCAGTGAATGTATTACAATAGCGAAGAAAAATCTGAAGGCGGGAGAAGTACTGGATGCGATTGGTGAGTACTGCTACCGTGCCAGCATAGAACTGGCGGATGTGGCAAGACGGGGGAATATGCTGCCAGTTGGACTTGCAAAGGGCGCAAGGATGAAGGTGGATGTCCAAAAAGATGAAGTGATCACATATGATATGGTGGAACTAAATGAAACATCAGTACTGTTGCAGCTTCGCCGGATGCAGGACCAGCTGTTGTGTAGTGCTGCCGTGCAGGCACAATAAAGGGGGGACTCATGTGGACAGGGCTTATCTGTTAGGGCTTGATGTAGGGACGACGGGATGCAAAACAGTGGTATTTGATCAGGAGGGCAGAGAACTAGGACGCGGTTACAGAGAGTACCCGGTGTTCTGCAAGGAACCTTTTCAGGCAGAGCAGAATCCGGATGCGGTATTCCGTCTGCTAGCAGAGAGTATGCAGGAGGCTGTAAAAAATGCGGGGATTCAGAATGCCGCCGCAGTCAGTCTGAGTGTTCAGGGGGATGCAGTGATACCGGTAGATAGGTCCTATGAAGTACTGCACCCGGCGGTGCTGGGAATGGACTACAGGCCGGAGAAACAGTGTGAAAAATACCGGGAGGAATTTGACGAGCGGCAGTTATATGAAGTAACAGGGCAGCCGCTGCATCCGATTAACATGATGGCCAAAATCATGTGGTTTCTGGATGAGAGACCGGAAATCTCAGAAAAGGCATGGAGATTCATTACGTATGAAGAATTTATCTTTCAAAGACTGGGCGGAGAACCAGTGCTGGATCTGACAATGGCAAGCCGCTCGATGGGATATAGTCTGGAAGAAGGAAAATGGTCGGGGCAAATACTGGAGAACATGGGGATTTCAGAGAGTCTGCTCTCACCTCTTGTCAAATCAGGAGATGTCATAGGAAAGCTATCGTCACAATTGGCAGACAGGATCGGTCTGAATAACAGGCCGCTGCTAGTGGCGGGCTGCCATGACCAGCCTGCAGGCGCTTTAGGGGCGGGAGTAATTGATACCCGGATGGCATTAGACAGTACGGGCACGGCAGAAGTACTGTCGGTCACCTTTCCAGAGCCGATCTTAAGCCAGAGTATGCGTGACAGTTTTTATTCCTGTTATGTGCATGCTGTACCGGGGCAGTATTTCTCCTTTGCACACATGCAGACAGGCGGAATTCTGCAGCAATGGTACAGGGACCAGTTTGGATACCGGGAACTGGAGGAGGCTGGGCATTTGAATATGGATTTCTATACATATGCACAGAGAATGTCCGGATGGTCCTTCCCCGATATTAGTGCTGCCATATTTTAACGGCAGCGGGACACCTTTGTGCGATATGGAAAGCAAAGGTGCTATTGTGGGATTAACGCTTTCAAGCACCCGGCATGATATATTGAAGGGGATTCTGGACAGTTTATGTTATGAACTGAAGTTCAATATAGAAACGATGGGGAAGTCAGGGATTCCAATCCAAGGCCTGCGGGCCACCGGCGGAGGAGCACGTTCACCCCTGTGGCTCCAGACGAAGGCGGATGTTACCGGGCTGACGGTCGAGACACTGGAATGCAAGGAAGCAGGCTGCTTAGGCAGCGCTGTTCTGGCTGCTGTCGGGGCAGGAATATACGATACCATTGAACAGGCAGTAAAACAGATGGTAAGGCCGGGCATGAGTTACCGGCCAAGGGAAGAGCAGTCGGGCAGGTATCAGGAGCAGTATCAGGTGTATAAAAGTCTTTATGGATGCCTGAAACCTGTTTTTCATAAAATGTAACATAACGAGGGAAGAGGGGCAAATAGTAAATGGGGAATCCGATGCTGCATGATTGAGCTGCGGTATCGGGTTTTTCTGTGTCTTTCAATTTTCACCTTTCATTTTTCAATCGGCAGTTCGCCGGTTTACCCAATTAATTACTTATTTAGAACCGCAGAAAAAAATAAAAACACTACATTTTGAAGGTATTCCTGTCTTTTACATATCTGTATTTCATGATATGATAATAATAAATCAGAAGAACTTAAAGACGGGACGCAGATGAACATGGAAATGCAGGTCAAACACTTTGAATACTGGGATGAACGCGCCTTGTTCTATCTTAGTAAGATGTTTGACAGCCAGATCCGTAAAGGCGAGTCCTATGAAAAGTTGCAGAAGTGTATCCATGTAAGTATTTTAGACTTCATCCATTTTCCGAATGACAACAAGTGTTACCGCAGGATTCATTTCCGGGATGATCAGACATCACAACTGTATTCCGATAAAATGGAACTTCAGATACTGGAGCTGAAAAAACTGCCTCCTGAGGTTAAGACCGGAGAAGATGTTCTTGCATGGATGAGGTTCTTCAGCAGCAAAAACAAGGAGGAATTTCAGAATATGGCTAAAACTAACGAATATTTCGATGAAGCATACAATACATTACTCAATCTGAGTGCTGACGAGCAGAAACGGCTGGAATACGAGGCCAGGGAAAAGGCATTGAAGGATTATAATACCCAGATCAGCAGCGCTGAAAAGAGAGGAATTAAAGCTGGGGAAGAGATCGGACGCAAAGTTGGAGAAGAGATTGGGTTACGCAGGGGCAAGGAGTTGGGAGAACAGGAAGGTGAACGCCGTACCCGCCAAGTCTTCAAGCTATATATGCAGGGTAAATCACCGGAAGAAATTGCCGGTCTTTGCAATATCAGTATAGACAAAGTGAAGCAAATATTGGAGTAGTTTCTGCCATTTTTTAATTGCAGATATCCTCCTAAATCGAAAGATACAGAAAAATCCGATGCTGTAGTTTGATTATGTAGCATCGGATTTGCCATTAATAGATGGTGTGGGTGTGTAAAACAATAAAATGATTATCAGAATTAAAAGATAAAAATAGTCAATAGACAGAATTCTTATAAATGTGATATAGTTAATTAGAAAACAAATACGATAAGAAAGAGGTGATACCAATGAAATAAATATATAATAAAATAGGGAGTGTGAGGTGATTATTTTGAGAAATAAAAGAATTGTATCATTAGTTGCAATTTTAGCAATGATAGCTTTGATTTCTGTGTATGCATTAAAATGTCAGCAACGAAATACTGCATCGGATATTTTGGCTGATTTTCTTAAGAGCAATTATGATTATATAGTTACCAACTATGAAATAGAGAATGGTAAGAGTAAAATGATAGCGGTTTATAAGGGAAATGTTGTTTATGAACCATACCAACAGCATGAAATACTTATTGAGGATCCAACCGGGAAGATTGAATTACTGGAAGCAAACTATTATGAAAAGGAAGGTGAATTTTTCTACGACAGGAAGATTCGTACGGATTCAGATGGAAATCCTACATGGTTAACCGGTAAAAGAAGTGGACGCAGATATGCTGACTTATACTCAAAAGAAGGGCTGTTATTTAATTTTAGTCATACTGAAAAGGTAAAGGGGATCAATAATCTGGTATTTATAGCCGAGTATGAAGATACGATGGTTTACGTAGGAGATAAAAAAACGATTAAGTTACCATGTACGATTCATTTGGAATATTATGTGGATCCCAACAAAAAAATGGTTACGAAAATTCTATACGATAATGAAGATTATGCCAGAGCAACGGAAGTGGCAAAGCTTATGAACGAGGGAATCAGCCAGAAAGAAGCAGAAAAGAGAATTTCTGATAGTTCCGATTTGCACAGTGTTAAAATGATATTTGAAATTCTATTATTTAATGAAGAAGGATAAGTAAGATAGAATTAAGTTTGGCGGAGGTAGTGGTATGAAAAAGAAAATTTTTAGTTCTGTATTGGTATTTATTTTAGCGTTTTCAATAAGCATAACAGTTAATGCTAGTGATTTTAGTATTAATTGTGATAATAATGTTGGTATATCGTATTCCAAATTAAAAGAATTATTTCCTGATATTCCAATAAAGGAAAATGGATTTGTTGAGGGGTATAAAGATAAATCTGGTAAAAGAACCTTTTCTGAAAATACACCACAAGTAATGGAAACCTATAGTGCAGAATATGAGACGGGTGAATGCTGGCTAAACATTTATGATAATGGTTCTTATGGAGCATATGGATATGAAAAAACTGGTGAAATGTCATTAGCAGTAGGCCTAGGAGCAGGGTATGAAGTTCTTGCATCTTCATACAGATCATATTACTCATCAGGAGCGGCTGCATTTGGATATACTTATACGCTATATACTGCGTTAGGAACAAATTATAGCCAAATCCATAATTTGTCAGCGGCAAATCCTTTATGGGGAGGGCAATATGCTTATTTTTCTGCTGGAAGTTCATATTATGTAAGACAAACACAAACAGCGTCTTCAGCAGCAGAAGTGGCAGGAAACGCTTCGCTTTACTCAGATGGTTATTACGCAGCAAAATATCTACTGACAACTAAGGTATCTTATGGGGCAATTAAAGTTTCCGTAAGCGTTAGCTAAAAGAAAAGATATGAGGTTTTGTTTTTGTGACTAATTGCAGAAGCTTAAACATAATACTTTTAAATACAGTAATTATGTGAGAGATTATTACTGCAATGAGAAATGAAATGATGTTAGAAAATAAAGATTCTGAACAGGGGAGGCAGTGGCTTATATGAGCCACTGTTTTTCTTAAAATATTCTATATAACGTTAATGGCCTTTCTGATTTTATATCTAATAGTTTACGAATAATATCTCTATATACTATCTAATTGTAGATATTCTTCTATGAAAAGATATTTTGAAGAAATGCATATTAAAATTTTTGTGGACTGTAATTAAATAGTAAATTCTGCTTGAATCTTCGATGAAAGTATGGTAGAATACAACAGTTGTGAAATGAAAAGCGATGGTCCTCTGATGCGCAAAAGGTCCGACAGACACCAGATAAGTCTGCTGACAGGCATTAAGAACGTCTAAATATTAAGGAGGTCACACAATGAATGATATTATCAGAAAAATCGAAGCAGAGCAGTTAAAGGAAAATGCACCGGAATTTAATGTTGGTGATACTGTAAAAGTATACGCTAAAATTAAAGAGGGTAACCGTGAAAGAATTCAGGTTTTTGAAGGAACAGTCCTGAAGAAACAGGGTGGAAGCACAAGAGCTACTTTCACAGTTAGAAAGAATTCTAACGGTATCGGTGTTGAGAAGACTTGGCCGTTACACTCACCAAACGTTGAAAAGGTAGAAGTAATCAGAAGAGGTAAAGTAAGAAGAGCTAAACTGAACTACTTAAGAGACCGTGTTGGTAAGAGAGCTAAGGTAAAAGAATTAGTAAAATAGTAACATTGAGAGGGACAAGTACAACATGTATATTGTCCCTTTTATCTTTTAAGAAGGTATAAATGTAATTATGAGGAAAATATATGCAGGATTTGAATTTTCGTAAGAGGCGCCGGAAGCAGGCAAGAAAAAAACAGAAAATGAAAAAGCAGGGGCTCAGGTTTGAGACCGGCAAGCCGCAGCTGCGTTTCCGTAAGGAAAAGACTAAGGCTCAGCGACAGAAAGCGGCTGCAGTCGTGAACTGGACGGTTCAGATTGCAATTACCTGTATGATTGCTTTCGTGCTTGTATGGTTTTTTGGACAGCGTGTCAGCAATGCTGGGGATTCGATGAAACCTGTTCTGCAGAACGGGGATGTTGTTCTGGTGAACCGGCTGATCTATAATGCCAGTAAACCAAAGCGGGGGGATATCATTGCATTTAAGCCCAACGGAAATGAGAATACCCATTATTCCATCAAAAGAGTTGTAGGGCTTCCGGGTGAGACGGTGCAGATTAAGGACGGGAGCATCTATATCAACGGCACCGAGACACTGGAACATATTTTCGCAGAGGATATCGAGGAAGCAGGCATCGCGGAAGAGCCTGTTATATTGGACGGGACAGAATATTTTGTCCTGGGAGATAATCATTTAAGCAGTGATGACAGCCGTATGGCTGATATCGGGAATGTTAAGAGAAGTGAGATATATGGCAAGGTCTGGTTCGTAGCAAGTTTTGGATCAGATTTCGGCTTCGTGAAGAGATAAAGGAGGAAATAACATGCATTTTCAATGGTACCCGGGTCATATGACGAAGGCCAAACGCATGATGCAGGAGAATATAAAGCTGATCGACCTAGTGATCGAACTGGTCGACGCGCGGATTCCGGTGAGCAGCAGAAATCCGGAGATAGATGAGCTGGGAAAGAATAAGGCAAGATTAATCCTGCTTAACAAATCAGACCTGGCGGAAGAAAAATGGAATGATGCCTGGGCGGAGTATTTTAAGGGAAAGGGATATTCTGTTCTGAAAGTGAATTCCAGAAAAGGCGGAGGGGTGAAGTCCATACAAGGCGTCATTCAGGAGGCGTGTAAAGAAAAGATTGAGAGAGACAGAAAACGCGGGATCCTGAACCGTCCGGTAAGGGCGATGGTAGTCGGGATACCGAATGTCGGAAAGTCTACGTTTATCAATGCACTGGCAGGAAAGGCCTGTACTAAGACCGGGAATAAGCCGGGAGTGACGAAGGGAAAGCAGTGGATACGCCTGAATAAAAATGTAGAGCTGCTGGATACACCGGGGATTCTCTGGCCTAAGTTTGAAGACCAGACAGTCGGACTCCGCCTTGCATTTATCGGATCTATTAAGGACGAGATTCTGAACACGGAAGAACTGGCTATGGAGCTGATCGGATTTTTGAAGGAAAAATACACTGGAATTTTGAAGGACAAGTATCAGATAGAAGAAGCGGAAGATCATTTTGAATGCCTGAGATCCATTGCCGAAAGCCGCCATTGTCTGGTAAGGGGCAATGAACTGGATACAGAAAAAGCCGCAAAGATCCTGCTGGATGATTTCAGAAACGGCAGATTGGGAAAAATTACACTTGAATTTCCTGAAGATTATGCATAAGATAAGAAGAGATACTGGAAAGAAGGATAGGATATGGAGCAGGAGAGAAGCATTTTAAGGGAACTTCTGGGCTGGATTGTATATATACTGATTATTGTAGGGCTCACCTACCTTATCATTACATTTGTAGGGCAGCGGACACGTGTCAGCGGTTCTTCTATGGAAACGACACTTTCAGACGGGGATAACCTGATTGTGGATAAGATTTCCTTCCGTTTTAGAGACCCGAAGCGGTACGAGATTATTGTATTTCCTTATCAGTATGAGGACAATACATATTACATTAAGAGAATCATCGGCCTTCCGGGTGAGACTGTACAGGTAATGGACGGCAAGGTTTATATTGACGGGCAGGAACTGGATGAACATTACGGTAATGAAGAGATGCTGGATCCCGGAATCGCGGGAGAGCCGATCACACTCGGTGATGATGAATATTTTGTACTTGGAGATAACAGAAACCACAGCGCGGACAGCCGTCAGGAAAATGTGGGCAAACTGCACAGGAAGGATCTGCTGGGAAGGGCATGGATACGGATCTGGCCTTTCAGCAAATTTGGTGTAATCAAGCATGAGTAACAGTATCAGTGAGATAAAATGGGAATTTGAGCGGGCAAAAGAGAAAGAACTCCACACCCTCTATGAAAAATACGGGGAAGATACAAGGAATGGAGTTCAGAATCTGATAGCAAGATATAAAAAGCAGGAAGAAAAGCTTAAAAAGGAGCGCCAGCGCCTTGAGCAAATGCGTGAATATGAGAAAAAATATACCCAGTATGCATATATCTGCGGGATTGACGAGGTCGGCAGGGGACCGCTTGCAGGCCCTGTTGTGGCAGGGGCAGTGATTCTTCCCCACGACTGCGAAATATTATATTTGAATGATTCTAAGAAATTAACAGCAAAAAAGCGTGAAGAACTGTATGATGAAATTATGAATAAAGCAATCGCGACCGGAATCGGGATGGTGAGTCCGGCCAGAATTGATGAGATCAACATTCTTCAGGCAACATATGAAGCCATGCGCATTGCGGTGCAGGAACTACGCACTGCACCGGAACTGCTGCTCAATGATGCAGTGACCATTCCGGGGATTACGATACGGCAGGTGCCGATCATAAAGGGTGATGCAAAAAGCGTATCGATTGCGGCTGCCAGTATTATTGCAAAGGTGACAAGAGACAGACTGATGGCTGAGTATGATGAGATACTGCCCGATTATGGATTCGCAGAGAATAAGGGCTATGGCTCTGCGGCACATATCGAGGCTTTGAAAAAAAAGGGACCAACACCGATTCATCGGCGTTCATTTATAAAGAACTTTGTATCTGTTTAGCGTTTGTGGTGTTTTCTGGGTACAGGGTGAGCGGCCGCAGCCGGCATGATCTTTTCATGCAGATGTGGCTGGGTGGCTACTGTGCACACCCTGCGGGTGTACACAGTAACGCCGGGTGTTGTCTGAGGGATAGCAGTCTGGTACAGAAAATGCAACAGAGCATTAGAAAAAACAACAGAAAAGTAGGAACAGATTATGAACAGGCGGCAGGTTATTATCTGGAACAGCAGGGATATGTAATTCTGGAATATAATTACAGGTGCCGTATCGGGGAGATTGACCTGATAGCCAGAGATGGCGAATATCTGGTATTCTGTGAAGTGAAATTCCGCCGGGACCGGAGAAAAGGGAGTCCGCTGGATGCTGTCGGTGTAAAGAAACAGAGGACACTGTACCAGTGTGCCCTGCATTATCTTTCGGTACACAGGATTGACGGGATTCCGTGCAGATTCGATGTAATCGGTATTGAAGGCGGTAAGGTTACGCATATCCGGAATGCTTTTGAGGGATAAAGCCGTTATTTGCATATAGAATGAAAAGTGAAAGGATTTTTTATGAGTTTAGGACTTCATTATAAGAATCAGGAACAGATTTTCAGAGAGATTGAGACGGATACTCCTTATTTGGAATATCCGTTGTTTCAAAATACGGGGATTGTAAGACATGGTTTCTCGACGCGTCTGGGCGGAGTCAGTGAAGGCTGCTATTCTTCACTGAATTTAAGCTTTACTCGCGGGGACAGGGAAGAAGCCGTGCGGGAGAATTTCCGCAGGATGGGGAATGCGCTCGGGGTGAGGTGTGAAGATATGGTTTTTACACAGCAGACCCATACGACCAATGTCCGTGTTGTGACGGATCAGGACCGCGGGATGGGGATTGTGCGCCCGCGGAGTTATGCGGATGTCGACGGGCTTGTGACCAATGTTCCGGGAATCTGTCTTGTCACATTTTTTGCAGACTGTGTCCCCCTTTATTTTCTGGACCCGGTAAAGAAGGTGATTGGCCTGAGCCATTCCGGATGGCGGGGAACTGTCGGAAAGATCGGAAGGAGGACCGTGGAACTAATGCAGGAGCAGTACGGCTGCTCGCCGGCTGATATCCTTGCGGCGGTGGGACCTTCCATCTGTCAGGACTGCTATGAGGTCAGTGAAGATGTGATCGTCCAGTTCCGGGAACATTTTGCAGAAAAAGACTGGCCCGAATTGTTTTATAAAAAAGAAAACGGGAAGTACCAACTGGACCTCTGGAAGGCGAATGAACTTGTTTTTTTGGAGGCAGGAATTCATAAAGAACATATAGCCGTGACAAACCTGTGTACTCACTGTAACAGCGATATTCTGTATTCCCACAGGACGACAGGGGACAAAAGAGGAAACTTGTGTGCGTTTCTTGCATTGAAGGAGGAGGCATAAGAAATGATATTAGCGGCATCAGATTTTAAATCTGCAGAAGAAGTGACGACAGAAGTCACGCAGGAAGTAAGCAGAATGTCACAGTACTTTCAGGATCATCTTCCGGGGCTGATTGGTTTTGGAATTAAGGTTTTACTTGCGCTTGTATTTTTCTTCATCGGGCGCGTTGTCATCCGCTGGATACAGAAGCTTGTGCGGCATTCTCTGGAGAGGACGAGTGCGGATAAAGGCGTGATCCAGTTCGTGGATTCCCTTTTGAAAGCCAGCCTGTATGTGCTGCTGATTTTCACCATAGCGACGAAACTCGGGGTAGAGTCCTCATCGGTTGCCGCACTGCTCGCATCCGGTGGTGTTGCTATAGGCCTTGCCCTTCAGGGAAGTCTGTCAAACTTTGCGGGCGGCGTCCTGATTTTGCTGTTGAAGCCATTTGTGGTAGGAGACTATATCATTGAAAACACAGGTAAGAATGAGGGAACAGTAAAAGAGATTCAGATTTTCTATACTAAGCTGTCTACGGTTGATAATAAGACGATTGTGATTCCCAATGGCACGCTGGCAAACAGCAGTCTGACGAACGTGACTGCAAGGCCGGAGCGGCAGCTGGATATGAAGGTAGGCATCGCCTACCATGCGGACTTGAAAAAGGCAAAAGCCCTGATTGAGGACCTGCTGTTAAATGATGATTCCATTATGCAGGATGAGGATATTAAGGTGTTTGTAGATTCCCTCGGGGACAGTGCCGTAATGCTGGGACTTCGCGCGTGGGTGAAGACAGACGAGTACTGGCCGACAAGGTGGAGGCTTCTGGAAGAAATCAAACTGACTTTTGACAGAGAAAATATTGAGATACCTTATAACCAGCTGACGGTTCATATGTATGGAGAAGAAAATAAAGGAGCAGAGTAGAAAATGCTGGCAGTTTATTTATCACCTGTTTATATACTGCTGAATTTATATATCTTAAGATGGCTGCTGCGGTGGATGAGTGCCTGCAGCGGCTATTTTCACGGGAAAAAGGCGAAAGCGTGTGTCGCCGTGGTTTATACCCTTTTGGCAACAGCCCTGCTGACCGGCTTTCTGATGCCTGCGGGGAATCTGCAGAGAGTCCTCAAACTGATTGGCAATTACTGGCTTGGCGTGATGCTTTATGCCCTGCTTGTAATTCTTGCAGCGGACCTGATCAGGCTGATCTTAAGAATATTCGTGTGGAAGGACTGGGGACGGGACAAAGAGACAGATAAGAAATGGAAGATCCTGCGTGAAAGAAGGGGATTCGCCGTGATTGGGGCGGTATGTGTGATCCTGATGGCTGCTGCGTGCATCGGCGGGGCGATAAATGCCCGAATCATCAGAACCACGGATTACGATATCAGTATTGATAAACATGCGGGAAATCTGGATGAACTTAAGATTGTACTGGCAGCGGACCTGCATCTGGGATATAATGTGGGGCACCTCGAGATGGAGCAGATGGTCCGGAAAATAAATGCACAGAAACCGGATTTGGTCGTGATCGCAGGAGATATATTCGACAATGAATATGAGGCTCTGGATGACCCTGACAGGCTGATTTCTATTTTAAAGGGTATAAAAAGTAAATATGGGACCTATGCCTGTTACGGGAACCACGATATTCAGGAAAAGATACTGGCGGGGTTTACGTTCGGCGGCAAACATGAAAAAAAGGAAAGTGACCCACGTATGGATGAGTTTCTTAAAAAAGCCGGAATCACACTTCTTAAGGACAAGGGATTGTTGATTGCTGACAGCTTTTATCTGTATGGCAGACCCGATTTTCACCGTCCCGGACGGGGGATTGACGTGCGCAGGACGGCAGAAGAGATTACTTCAGATTTCGACAAGGATAAACCGATCATTGTCATCGATCATGAGCCAAAGGAGTTGGACGAGCTTTCAAAGGCCGGTGTTGATCTGGACCTGTGCGGGCATACCCATGACGGACAGACATTTCCGGGAAATTTGACGGTGGGCCTTATGTGGGAAAATTCTTATGGATACCTCAGGAAGGGGGACATGCATAATATTGTTACCTCAGGAGTGGGCGTGTTTGGGCTGTTCATGAGACTGGGTACAAAAGCAGAGATCTGTGCGGTGAATGTAAGATTTGCCGGGTGATTTGAAAAATGTGGGGATTCTAAAAGAAAAAAGTAAAAAAACTGTTGAAATTATTGCTGAAAAGAGATATAATAATCAAGGTTCGTCTGACGGACCATAAGCTGGAATAGCTCAGTCGGTAGAGCACCTCACTCGTAATGAGGGGGTCGTCGGTTCAAGTCCGATTTCCAGCTTTGCGAGAAAAGGCCGCAAACCTAGCAAAGGGACGGCCTTTTTTGATGCCCTCAGGAGGTGGACATCAGTGGAAAAGGAGCAATAAATAATGTCAATAAAAGTAAATTATTGAATGTTATGTCTGCATACGGTATAATGATTGATAATATATGTTAAAGGAGGAAAAGCATATGAAAAAGGTATTAAGCTTATTATTAGTAATCTGTTTATCAATTGGTATGATGGTAGGGTGTAGCACAAAAGATGCAGATGCCCCGGAAGAGATAAAATACGCAGACGAAGATTTTATGGTGGATTTGTCCAAAGCTTTAGAAACAAGATGGGCAATGAACGAGCAAGATCAAAATAGCTATGAAGAAGGTACGGACAAACAAAAAGAATTATTTTCCAAATGGACAAAGGCTGAATTAGATATTTTACAAAAGTACGAGGATGAAAAGTTTGAAAACAGTAAGTTAAAAGAACTTGCGATCCAATATATTAATTGTTTAAAAGATCAGGAAGAGGCATTGAAGTACGTTACAGTTGATTATGCAAAATTTTCTGAACTTTGGCAGACGGCTTATGATTCAAGAACGCAGTTAATTGCTCAGTTTAAAGAGGATTATGATTTAAAAGTTTCTGAAAAATATCAGAGTACACTCGATGATCTCCTCACAAATGCACAGCTTGTTACAGAAGATCAGACAGAAAAAAGCACTGTTGAAGAATTTATAAAAGGCATTCAGTTTACAACAGAAAGTGATGAGTTTGGATTGAAGACTTGTTCCGCTGTGGTAGAAAATACCACGGGATTAGGATTTAAATCCTTGTCTTTAACAATTAACCTGCTTGATGCGGATGGCGTAATTATTGAGACGACATACTCACATGTGGAAAATTTTGCTCCGGGAAGTAAAGCAAAATTTGAATTCATGACCGATAAAGAATTCACATCCACAGATGTGAATGCACAGTTTTATGAACTTGATAAATAACAGATATAAGGCCGCAGACCCAATGATAAGGGACTGCGGCCTTTTGGGTATACATTACTCCCCGCCGGGACCATCCCGTCTCGGGACTTCATCCGGGATAACGTTCGTAGCATTTGTTTCCGGAGCAAGGGGGATTTCTATATTCTTTTCCTGCTTACCCGGGTCTATTGTACGTGCAGGGTTGGTACGGCCGGGCATATTCGTATAATTATCCATTTTGCACCTCCTTTATCTTATGTATCTAGTATTTCCCTAATTTCGAAAAAGTATGTCTTAGGAAATGCTTGACATTCTGGTTTTATATGTTAAAATAGTTCATTGAAGAACAGTTCTTTAATGAACTATATATTCTGGATGGATTGGAATAAATCCGATTTATGCGGTCTGCAACGATATGTCTAAGAAAGAGTGAGGTGCCATAGATGCTGACAACTATTGAGTTTTTGACAATTACAAACCAGTTCCAGAAAGTATATGGGAGCAAGCTGAGCGAGATTGCATCTGCATATGATATGACAAAGGTAGAAATTGATGTCCTGCTTTTCCTCTATAACAATCCACAGTATGACACAGCGAAGGAAATTGTAGAGTTCAGGCATATTGCAAAGTCCTATGTATCCAAGGCTGTTGACCTGTTGGTGAAGCGGGGATATCTGGCGGTGGAAGAGGATGCGTCGGACCGGAGGGTGGCGCATCTGACCATAGTGGATGGTGCGGCTAAAGTGGCAGCGAAGGCCAGAAAGGCGCAGGAAGAAGTCATGGGAGTTATTTTTGAGGGAGTAACTGAGGAAGAAAAGCAAACCTTTGAAAATATCCTGCGCAAGATGATGGAAAACATGGAAAAAGATAAACGAGGTGAAGATTAAGATGATTGCGAAGATACTTGTATGTCTGGCAGCCGGCATGGGCGCCGGAATTGGGACTGGCCTTGCGGGATTGTCCGCAGCGGCGGTTATTTCCCCGATGCTGATTACGTTTTTGGGTTTCGATGCATATGAAGCGGTAGGAATTGCGCTGGCATCTGATGTGCTGGCATCGGCGGTTTCTGCGTATACATACGGGAAACATAAAAATCTGGATATCAGGAACGGGATCGTGATGCTCTGTACTGTACTGCTATTTACGATGGCAGGAAGTTATATTGCCTCTCTGCTTCCGAATACGACGATGGGAGGGTTCTCGGTATTTATGACACTAATTCTGGGAATTAAATTCATTGTGCGCCCGGTTATGACGACCAAGGATAAACAGGAGGAAAAAGATAAGAAAACTAAGATTATACAGTCCATATTGTGTGGGATTGCAATCGGGTTTATCTGTGGGTTTATCGGAGCAGGCGGCGGAATGATGATGCTTCTCATGCTGACCAGCGTGCTGGGGTATGAATTAAAGACAGCCGTCGGAACAAGTGTGTTTATCATGTCGTTTACGGCATTTACAGGAGCTGTGTCACATTTCTCCATCAGCGGAAGCCTGCCAGACATGCCGGCGCTGGTACTATGTGTTCTCTTCACACTGGCCGGTGCGAGGGTTGCCGCGAGATTTGCAAACAAAGCACCAGCCAAGACATTGAACAGGGCGACAGGCGTTGTACTGTCTATTCTGGGGATTGCTATGGTTGCGGTGAAGTATTTATAATCACAGCAGCCGGAACACCTGCTCCACGCTGTCAGCCATATTTTCCCGCGCGTGTTCCGGTGCCATTGCCTCCTCCAGTGTTGTGACTCCCCGCACGATAGGGAAGAATGCATCAATCCCGGATTCATTGCACACCCGTGCACCTTTCGTGACGCTGCCTGCAAATGCGAGAACTTTCGCCCCATGTTTCTTCGCCAGTTTTGCCACGCCGACTGGAGCCTTCCCCATCGCTGTCTGATGGTCCAGACGGCCTTCTCCGGTTACGACAATATCGGCATCTTTAAGTTCGTCCTCCAGACCGACCGCATCCAGAATCAGGTCAATTCCCGGTGTGAGTTCGGCATGCAGGTAACTGAGCAGCGCGAAGCCAAGCCCGCCGGCAGCGCCAGCCCCTTCCGCTTCTGCAAAATCGTTCCCGAGTGTTTCTTTTGTCACCTCTGCGTAGCTGGCCATATCTGCATCCAACTGTGCCTTCATGTCATCCGTGACCCCTTTCTGGGGGCCGTATATGTAAGTGGCGCCATTTTCCCCGCAGAGGGGGTTGGTTACGTCACAGGCAACCTGAAAACGGCATTCAGACAGTTTCGGGTAAGCATTGCTGGTGCAGACTGCAGCAATCCGTCCGAGAGCCTGTGCACCCTGTCCGACATCCTGCCCGTCCTGATCTATGAATAAATACCCCAGAGCCTGCAGCATTCCAATTCCACCATCATTGGTGGCGCTCCCGCCGATGCCGATGATGAAGTTCCGGCACCCTTTTTGTGCCGCGTCACGGATCATTTCCCCGACGCCGTAAGTTGTAGCGGCAAGCGGATTTTTTTCTTTCCCTGACACAAGCGTGATTCCGGCCGCCGAGGCCATCTCCATGATTGCGGTGTCAGTTTCTTTCAGATATCCATAATAAGCTGGGACTGGTTCACCGAGCGGTCCTGTCACGGTGAGGTCGATCCGTTCGCCTCCCATCCCTTCAATCAAAGCATCAACGGTACCTTCCCCGCCGTCTGCCAGAGGCTTTACGACAACCTGCGTTTCAGGATGGGCGCGGAGAATCCCCTCGCGGGCTGCAAGCCCTGCCTCCATAGAACTCAGACTTCCTTTTAATGAATCAATTGCTGCAACGACTTTCATATTCAATACCTCCGTGATGAATCGAACAGTAACACATTATCTGAATTCAGTATAACAGATGGGCGATAAATGAGTATGGTACAGGTAATAAAAAATATAGGTATTTATCCGTAAAATTATCACCTGTACCAAACACGATCCAGGAAAAAACTGGTATCCTAATGGTTACAGAATAGTGCGAACTGTAGTAAAAAAGCATCCTGAAACAGACGGGGATTCAGTCCTGTTTTTTCGGTAATTCTGTCCAGCTGGTACTGGAGCGTGTTTTTGTGGATAAAAAGTGCTTCCGAAGCATCCTTCAGTGATAAATTGCAGGAAAAATAGATGTTCAAAATCTTTAATTCCTTATCATTGAGAGAACTGAGAATGCGTCCGGCATAGAGCTTCTGGATTTGATCCGGCAGGCTCTCCAGTACGAATTCAATGGAAATGTCATCAATGCTGCAGAATACAGTATTCAGTTGCCGTGCGTGTCTGCGGGCAGTCTGTGCGCTGTGGTAGGACTGGCTGAGCTGATAAAGCGGCCCGAAGGGCCCCATGCCGGCGTGCACACGGTCTTTGTATTTCGAACCGAATTCATCGGGCGAAAAGCCCTGCCATGTCTCACGGTCAAAGACAACCACCCATTCATTCGGGTAAAGGTAGACAGAAAGCCGGCAGCCGATGGCAGAAAAATAGAAACGCAGCGAAGGTTCCAACGTCGTATCCTTCATCTTAATGGACAGCACCGCATATTCCTTGGAGGAATCTATCTCATATTTTTCCAACAGAATATCCAACTGCTTCTGGTTCTGCACATTGTCATAGATCAGTGAAGTGATGAGGAAATGGATGGAACGGTTTTCAGACAAAAGTTCCTCGTTCAGCTGCTGTTCTTTCAGGAAAACCTCTGTAATCTTGGTGATTAGGAAGCCAAATTGTTTCAGGTCGTCCGGATTTCCCGTGATCCCGATCACCGCAACCGGGGTACCTTCGAGAAAAATCGGATAGTTAATACCATTTCGGGCACCCTTGAAATCATGGCTGTCACCGACAAAGACGGGGGTCCCCCTTCTTATGGCTTCGCATCCGGCTTCATGGAAAGTTCCGATCCGCTTGGAATCCGTGCTTCCTATAATAATGCCGGATGCGTTGATAAAGTTAATGTCGTTTCCAACAACCTCATAGACTGCTTTAACAATCTGTGATGCAAGCTGTCTGGATAGTTCCATGAATATCACCTCCGTAACAAATATATGGTCATCGTACCATAAAAAAGGACTACAATCCATAAAAATCGATAACACGGAATGTATATTGTTAATTTTGCAGTGAGACGTTATAATAAAGAAGACAAAATGAAAGCAAAAGTGAGCAGGAGGATACGGATGCAGGAACATTTGGGGATAGATACAGTAAAGGAAGGAAAACGCTTTTTTTCAACAATCGGATTTTTGTATCTGGCAGGATCGGTCATTATATGGATTGTGCAGGACCTGACCATCGGTATGGTCCACTATATGAAGCCTGAACTACTGCAGAATAATACCCTTTTCATGATGCTGCCAATGCTGTCGATGTATATACTGGGAATGCCGATGCTGATTTTTCTGGTCAGCCGCATGAAAACAGAGAAAAAGATTGCCGTGCATAAGATGTCAGTGGGAAAGTTAATTATGGCTGCAATCATGTGTTATGGGATCATGTACGCAGGCAATCTGGCGGGGAATTTCCTGACGATGCTCATCGGATTATTCACGGGTTCGGCGGTCACAAACGAAGTGGCTTCAATGGTGGCGGGGAACGCGCAGTGGGCGGTGTTTTTCCTTACAGTTCTATGTGCCCCGGTGTATGAAGAGGTCATTTTCAGGAAACTGATTATAGACCGTGCGGTGGTGTATGGAGAAGGCACGGCGGTGGTACTTTCAGGAATCATGTTCGGGCTGTTCCACGGAAACCTGAACCAGTTTGCATATGCATTCTTCTTAGGCCTGTTTCTGGCTTTTATCTATGTAAAAACCGGCCGGCTCAGATATACGGTCATCCTCCATATGGCGGTGAACTTTGTGGGGAGTGTTGTCTCAGTCTGGATTCTGAATGCATCACGTTTCAGTGAGCTTCCGGGGACTACGAGCCTGCTTCAGACAAATGTGGCTGAGGGGATGGCAAAAATCAGGGAACTGATGCCGGGTATCGTGCTTATAACGTTATACAGTCTGGCTGTGATTGGGACTGCCGCTGCGGGAATTACACTTCTAATTGCCTACAGGAAAAGTTTCCGGCTGCTGCCGGGAGAAAAGATGATTCCGCAGGGAAGGCGGTTTGCGGTTGTGGCACTCAATGCCGGGATGCTGTTGTTTACTGCCTTCTGGCTGATACAGATGGTCATGCAGCTTATGGCTTAAATATAAAAAAGATAAGGAGAAAGAATAAAATGAAAAAAATTGGATTTATCGGTGTCGGTATTATGGGAAAATCAATGGTGCGCAACCTGATGAAGGCAGGATTTGAACTCCACATCTATGCAAGGAATAAGACAAAGGTGGAAGATGTGATCGCGGAAGGCGCATTTTTCCATGACAGCATCAAGAGCTGTGTGTCAGGCTGTGAAGCGGTCATCACGATCGTTGGTTTCCCGAAAGATGTAGAGGAAGTTTATTTTGACGAAGGAAATATTCTGGACAGTGCAGAGGCGGGGACTTATCTGATAGACATGACAACGACCAGCCCGCAGATTGCGGAGAAGATTTATGCAGAAGGGAAGAAAAAGGGATTCCACGTGCTGGACGCTCCGGTTACGGGCGGTGACACAGGCGCCAAAAACGGGACACTCTCAATTCTTGTAGGGGGAGATCAGGAAGACTACGAAGCATGTATGCCACTGTTTGAGGCAATGGGGAAGAACATCAATTATCAGGGAAAAGCAGGCTGCGGCCAGCACTGCAAATTGGCCAACCAGATCATGATAGCGGGAACACTTTCCGGGGTATGCGAGGCCCTTACTTACGCGAAGGCAAAAGGTCTGGATCTGGATACCGTTTTGAAGTCGGTTGCGACGGGTGCGGCCGGAAGTAAACAGCTGGATACGTTCGGACCAAAGATTCTGGAAGGGGACTACGAGCCGGGATTCTTCATGAAACACTTTATCAAGGACATGAAGCTGGCGCTGATTGAGGCGAATATGAGTGAACTGAGTCTTGATGTGTTAAGCCAGGTGCTTGCCAACTGTGAGGAACTGGAGGCAGAGGGCTATGGGGAACTCGGGACACAGGCACTGATGAAATACTACGAATAAAGGAAAGCAGCTTAGAAGGACGGAAACAAAGCATCAGGAGGAAGACATGAAACTGACAATTTTAGGCACCGGAAATGCCACAGTAACAAAATGCTATAATACCTGCTTCGTTTTGTCTGACGGGGACAGACATTTTCTGGTAGATGCAGGAGGAGGAAACCAGATACTGGGGATTCTGGACAAGGTAGACGTGCCGCTTCAGGATATCCATGATATTTTTATTACCCATGAACATATCGACCATCTGCTGGGGCTGATCTGGCTCATCCGTATGATCGGGCAGAAAATGAATCAGGGAAAATACGAGGGGGATGTACGGATTTACTGCCATAGTGACCTTGTGCCAGTCATCACGACAATTACAGGACTGACCATCCAGAAAAAGGTGACAAAGCATATCGGGGAGCGGATTCAGTTGATCCCCCTTGAGAGCGGGGATACGAAGAAGATTCTGGACTGTGATGTGACTTTCTTTGATATCGGCTCAACAAAGGCAAAGCAGTTTGGTTTTACCCTGACAACAAAAGAAGGTGTCAAACTTTCCTGCTGCGGGGATGAGCCGTATAATCCGTGTGAAGAGGAGTATGTAAAAGGCAGCGACTGGCTCATGCATGAGGCTTTCTGCCTGTTTGGTGAGGCGGATAAATTTAAGCCTTATGAAAAGCACCACAGCACGGTGAAAGAAGCGTGCCAATTGGCGGAGGAGCTGAAAGTCCCGAACCTGATCCTTTACCATACCGAAGAAACACATCTGGCAGAGCGGAAGAAACTGTATACGAAGGAAGGGCAAGAGTATTACAGGGGGAATCTGTATGTGCCGGACGATGGGGATGTGTTTGAAGTGCAGATGGTTGGGAATATAAGAAATATACAATAAGTTATACCATTGAAATGTAATAAAAAGGCGTGTGATATGCGAGTGATGGCTGAATACAAAAACAGCCCGAAAACGCGGTCTGCACGTCTTTTTTTGTTGCTTTTAATGGGGTAACGGGGTATGATAATAACAAGTAAGTAAGCGGGGGAAAGATCGTCGTGGGAAATAAGAGGGAGTACATATGGATCACGTGAAAATAAAGAACAATACAAAAGGTTTTACACTGGTAGAGATGATTGTGACACTCATCATAACAGCGATACTGGCAGGTGTAGTCATAGGAGGGGTGATTGCCTACCAGAGATATGCCACATTCAAGAAAAATAACGAATATGCCCAGACCATTTATACAGCGGCGCAATCGGCATTCACAAGGGCGAAGGCGGGCGGGCAGCTGGATGCGCTCGCAGAGCTGATGGAAAAAAGTGAATATAAAGTCAATCAGTTTTCCGAAAATATGATAGAAAACGGAGCGTCCGGTTTCGGGACCGGCAGGGCTTACTATCTGTTTCTGGGGCCGGAGGCTCCGCAGACTGCAGAAGGAGAAGAGAGTGCATATAAAATTGTGTATGACATGATAGACGATTACGTCTATGATGCCACAATTTTAGATGCCGTTTTTTGCGTAGAATTTGACCCGATCGATGGGATTATTCTCGGAGTCTGCTATAACGACAAGGCGGATTCCTTCTATTATGGCATGGCAGGCCAGGCGCCGGGAAAAGGCACATCCAATGATATCAGTGATCGTTCTGTGGAGGCGCGGAAGAAGATGCTGTTGGGGTACTATGGGCTGGATGATGTATCCGACCGGGCGCCAAGTTCATTGAAAAAGACAGCGTTAAGCAACGCAGAACTGGTAAATGGCGATACATTATATGTGAAATGGAGTCTGACTTCAAAATACAAATATATGACGAACCAGCTCAAGTATAAGATCCAGTTATATAATGCAGATACGAAGAAAATGGCCGCATCACTGGAAGTGAATAATATTCCCGATGCGAAAAACATCGTGAAAAGGCAGAATGCATCCAACGTGGGTGAAGATGAGCTGTATATCCAGTGCAATGTGACGCTCTATGAAGAAGACGGAAAGACAAAGGCTGTTTTAAAGGATGTGCGTTTTCGTGCGTATGCCTCTGAGAACAGTGTGATGTATCTTGTACTGGATGCAGTCGATCTGGAAGCCGCATCGCTGTCGGAAAAGAAAGATGCCGATTATGGAGATACATACAGTATTAAAAGGCTTGGTCTGGAAGGGGTGAATCTGTATGCCAGAGTTCAGGCAGGCGGTTCTTTTTATAAGTCCAGCGCATGGAAACAGACGAATACAGAAAATGCCCTGTTTGCAGATACAAAAACCACGGACGATGGCAAGACGGTAACTTATGGAGTTAAGAATGCAAGACATTTAAGCAACATCCGTTTTGCAGAAACAAATAAAAATGACAAGGACAGGGTAAATGAAACTATATTCCTGCAAAAGGCAGACTTCAGCTGGGACGGGGAAAATGGCATAATCAGCCGGAAATCGGTTTTCAATAAGGGGAAAATCGTAAGTGCTGAGAAAGAAGGAAAAGAGAAGGCATTTCCTCCAATTGAAGAATTCGGTGAGGATTGTAAGTACACAGCGAAAGATGAGAAAAGCGGCAAGGTTTACCAGATTCAGAATATGCTTCTGTATGAAGTGCCTGTGTCTTCAAAGGCCGAATCAAAACCATTGGGAATTTTCCGCAATAATGCGGGGACGGTCGAATATGTATCCCTAAAGAAGGTTCAGGCAGAGGGTAAAGACTACGTCGGTACCATATGTGGACTAAACAAGGGCGTTTTACGGGATATTACGACTACAGGTGTCGTTAAGGGTAAAGATTATGTGGGTGGTATAGCCGGAAGCGATATCACCGGCAAAAAACAGACTGCAAATGGAGAGGAAGTCAGCTTAGTAGGCACTGAAAGAATATATGAAAACCTGAAAAATGGAGCCAGTGTGTCCGGGCAGTCCTATGTGGGCGGAATTACTGGATATATGTACGGGCGGTACAGGGTTTTAAACGCAGAGAGAACACTTCTTATTCAGGACTGCAAAAACACAGGATATGTAGAAGGAAGCGGCTCCTGTATAGGCGGGATTGCAGGCTATAACAAGCTGACTATGATCAAAGACTGCACAAGTAACCCAATACCATCTGGCGAAAAGATGGCGGAAATTGAAGAAATGGCAGAAGCGGATACATGGACCGGAGATTTTGTGGGCGGTATTATAGGACTCAACGAAAACGCAGCGATTACCGGATGCAGTACAGGTGCCGGGACAGCAAAAGGGTATGTGACAGGACGCTACTATGTGGGCGGCATAGCCGGAATCAATACGACGACAGCAGGCACGGCGTCCGGTCTTGACGGGGATGGCGCAGTCAGCCGCACTTATGTAATGGGTAAGGGATATGTTGGCGGTATTGTAGGGGCAAACGCCACTTTGGAAGGGGATATACAGAAGTATCTGCAGGGAGAAGGTACAATTGATGAGATTGTCCCGGCAAAGCAGCATGTTCCTTCTAATATAAGTAATTGGGAAAATACAGGAATTGTAGTTGCAGCAGAAAAATATGCAGGAGGTATTACCGGGTATAATGCCGGTAGTATTCTGGACTGCCGTACATCCTCAGATGCAGGCAGCCTGTCAGGCGCGAGTGCAATGGAAAATGCTTATGATATTGCCGCGAATGGGGACTATGCCGGAGGCGTGGCAGGTTATAACAACGGAACAATCAGTGGAGTAAACAGTATCCCGGTCGTAAGTATCGTGGCAGGGCAGAATTATGTGGGAGGAATCATAGGATATAACGACACAGATGCAGTAGTAACAAACTATATGCTGGCTGGCGGTTTCATAAAGGGAAATAATTTCGTGGGCGGATATGCCGGGGTAAACCGTTCCGTGCAGCTCTGCAGAGAATCTCTTGAGGCGAATCCTAATCTGGTAAAGGGTGAATTATATATCGGTGGTATATTGGGAGGCAATCTTTCAGCTTTGCAAAATCTTTATGTGAATATGTTATGTAATACAGATAATTTCCTCGGAGGTGTGACCGGAACGGCCTTTGTGGGCGGATTTGTCGGGTATAACCGCAATATGGTAGACGGAAATGACGGCGGAGATTTGGCAGATATGGCAAAGATATACTATTCAGAAGAGGAGAGTAGTGATCCTTGTGCATGTGCAGATTATAACTTACTGTATGAAAAAGTGAAATCATATGATGATATAGCTTCTGCTGGTGAATTGTTTATCGGAAGTGACAAAATAATAACCGTAAACAGGCTGGGAAGCATTACAGGACAGATTCATGTCGGCGGAATACTGGGATATAATGCGAGTGGGTCGGCATTATATATTGTCGATGCAGTGAATAAGACACCTGTAACTGCTGAGTCCGTTATACAGGAAGATGGGAAAGCGTATTCCTACGCAGGCGGAATCACAGGTCTGGTAACAGAGAAAACATGGATTATGAGATGCTCAAATGATTCATCAGCGAGGATATCTTCAGAGGGGACTTATCTGGGTGGAATTGCGGAGCGGTGCAAAGGGGCTGTTAATGAATGTACAGTAAGCGCAGTAGGAAGTAGTGACAGAGACTATGTAGGTGGAATCGTAGGACGCAATGATACAGAGGGATCTCTTGCAAGTAATGTTATATTAAATACAGTGACAGGACATGATTATGTCGGCGGTATGGCAGCGGAGAACTTTGGCACGATTAGAGGCAAGAATAATTCACAGTACAATTTTGCAGTTCAGGCATCCGGAAATTACGCAGGAGGCGTGGCAGGATGGAACCACAAAGGTGCAGTCATACAGGAGCATATTTTTGATAGTGGATACAGGCTTGAATCAGAAGGAAATTATGCAGGCGGCCTGATTGGACTGAACGAGGGGGATTTAAATAACTGCTCCATAAAATCCTCTGCAATGGTCCGGGGGGATCAGTATGTAGGCGGTCTTGTCGGGAGTCAGCAGGGCGGTGTCATAACGGAATCCGTGAACAGGGCATCCGTAACAGCTGCACAGGGGTATTCCGGCGGAATTGCAGGCGAGATAATCAATGACAGTCTGGTCGATTCCTGTACAAATACCGGAGATATTCGCGCGGAACGTTCCGGAGATGCCGGCGGAATCACAGCCATATTAGAACAGGGTGCAAGAATAAATACTACGAAAAGTACGGGAAATGTAATCAGCTCGAACGGAAATGCAGCGGGAATTGCGGCACTTAATTATGGAGAGATTACAGCTGCCAGTGCAAGTGGAACAATCACAGCGTTAAATGATGTTGGTGGAATTGCAGCCATAAATGATCATATCATAAAAGAATCTGATGTGAGCCAGCTTACATACACTTCTGTTTCTGGCAGCTCTAACAGCCGGATAGGAGGAATTACAGCGTTAAATACAGAAAACGGGATGATTGAAAACTGTACGGTTGGAAAAGGTGGAAAAGTTGCTATTTCTGCAAAAGTACCAGGCGGGTATTATGGAGGCCTTGCGGGAATTAACCGGGGGACAGTCGCAGGAAGCAATGCCGGGGATGGCTATACAAAAGTTAGTGCGGATATTAACGCGGATACTTCGGATTCCGCGATATCTGCATACATGGGCGGGATTACAGGATTGAATGAGGGCACGATCAGCTTCTATAGTTACTCGGGAACAATTACAGGTGATGGTGGAAGTGTTTATGGATATGGTGGAATCGCAGGCAGTAATGAGAACAGTATTACGGATTGTATGGCAGAGGGCGTGAAGATTACTACTAACGGCGCCGCAAACGATCCTGTTAGTGCAGGGGGGATTGCCGGACAGAATGGTTTAGATGCCCGAATCAGCCATTGCAACTTCAAATCTGGTGAGATCAAAGCAAAGGTATACGGGCATGTAGGAGGTATGGCCGGAACCAATCAGGGAACCGTCTCGGAGAATAAATGCATGGGAGGCACGGTTTCACTGACTATTTCGCAGGGAAATATAGGCGGTCTTGTTGGTGTCAACGAATCATCAGCCCTAGTAGCGGAAAGCAGTACAGGCGGGAAAGGGAAAGATGGTAATGAATGGAACGTAAGTGCTACATCACATGCCACGGATAATGCAATTGGAGGTATCATAGGGTACAACCATTCGTCAAAATCATTGGATAAGCTTGTAAACTATGCGGATGTTAATAAAGATATTTCAGGCAATAACATTTCCGGCATTGGAGGTTTGGTTGGAAGACAGGAAAATCAGCTTTCCGATTCATGGGTTATGAAAGAATGCGTGAATTATGGTGATATAAAGGGTCCGATTGCAGTGGGAGGAATGATAGGGCGCTGGAAGTATAAGGGCGGTACGATTTTAAACTGTGAGAACTATGGCAGAATTAGCGCGCGTCAATCCAGAGTCGGCGGTATGGTTGGCGACTGCTATGCGATAGACAGTGGTCAGACATTGGATATGATACAGTGTAAAAACCAGGGGGTTCTTGCCGGTACAGAAGACATCGGGGGTATGATTGGAATGGCTACAGCAGTACCTAGTGTGGAAATATACATGAATTTTTATCAGTGTGTGAATATTGGTGTAATACAGGCATCATCTGAAACCGGGGCCGGTGGTATTGCTGGAAATCTGGCAAATACCAAAGCAGAATATAATATCATACAGTGCAGGAACTATGGACTGTCTGAGAAAAAGATGTCAGGAATTGTAGGAGCAACCAGTGCTGAAAATACAGTCATTAAAGATTGTTTTGGAGTTGCAGACTGCAGTGCACCGGTAACAAAAGCCAGTGTTAAAAGCGTGAATAGTAGTTATTATTTCGACAATTCACTGATAGGGGTATTGGGCGACAAAGGCAGCAGATTATATGTGAAAAAGGAGGGGGATGTTTATACAGCTTATAATGCAAAATCAGGAAATGTACTGACAGGTCTTAGGGCGGATCCAACTTCCTCCGTTTATAATGATAAGACGGATACAGGTGTGAAACGTCTGGAGCTGTATAATACTATAGACAGCCAGTTGTTGGCCTATTATGAGCAAAAATATGGCAATGCAAAGCTGAATAATCCGACGAACGTTAACAGAACAGATGAAGGCGGTTCCTATCAGCTCTCATGGAACAAGGATGCGTCAGCATATTATTACGAGGTGAAGGCAGAACTTTTTGATTCAGGGGAAAGCACGAATCCGGTTACTCAGGTTTATCAGGTATATGGTGCAAACAGTTATAATATATCAATAGAAGATGACTGGGATGGCAAATATCTGCAGTTGTCGGTAAGGGCAGTGAGTGGAAAAGAAGAATACAACTCTGACTGGGTGCTGTATAAAAAGAATGGGGAAAGTAAATTACCAGTAGCACCATTTTTGGCAACACCACAGGTTCACATGGCACTTGAGTTGGAGAGTGCCCAGAAAGGTGGATATCGTTTTGTACTGGAAAATAAAGATGATTATCCGCAGGAAGTGCAAAAAAATATAGTGATTCATACAACAGTAGGAGGGATAGACTATACATTTACTGCTGAACAGGGAGAATCTGATACTCTGTATAATAAAGATCTGGGAGCGAATACGATTGTCATAAACTATGCGGAGTACATACATGAAGATGGAAAGTACAGTAATTCCATCAAGTATTCAAGGCAGACTTGGCCGATGTCCTATACAGAACTAAATAATAAAGAGACTGCAGAGATAACATTCAGCAATTTCAGCGGCAGCCTGACCGGATCTGTTGCATATGATTTGAAGGCAAAAGAAAAGAACGGCACGCAGGTAATCTATCGTGCGGAAATGCTTGCTTATGATGCAGATTTAAACATGCAGGTGGCAGTCTCCTCTGCAGTGGCTCGTCTGACGGAAGGATTATCTGTCATTCAATTGACAAATCTGCCGGATGAGATACAAGAACCGGGGACGAATGTAACCGTGCGGTGTTATCCCTGGAGAAGCCAGAACAATGTTGCGTTTTATGCAGACAAAGTTGCAGGAAACCTAACAGCAGAAGAAGTCCGTAATATGAAGGCTATTTATGACACAAGCGGAAACTTAAAGGGCGGATACGTTATTGAACGGACTGAGGATGGGAAATACGAAGTGATTTACAGTCCACTTGTTGCATATGGTTTTACAAAACAGGTGAAATCATCAGAACTTACAGTGCCTAATAAGAAGAAACCAGACAGACAGCCGGCACCTGTACTTTCAGGGTCCTATAAGGAAGAGGAAGGAATATATACATTCAGCTGGGATGAGGGCAGCAGCGGGGGATCGTACAATGTTCTGGTAATAGGAATTCCGTTTGGCTCGAATAAAGAAGTCCAATTAAAAACAGAAGATACTACAAAACATTCGATCGAAATGGATGGAAGCACATGGAACTATTCAGAAATAAAAGTGTCCGTCACGAGGCTGGGAACAAAAGACGGTGATAAGATCACTAAATTCAGTAACCGCTCCATGAAGTCTTACCAGATGACACTCCGGCTTTCGAAGATTACGCAGCCGTCAGTGGAACTGGAGAAAGATGAGCACGGGGAAACAAATAAAAACGAATTGCGTTATTCCGTAGCATGGCGGGGATATCAGGATGAGAATATGCTGAAGGATCTGGATACCTACGTGATTTATGCGAAGGATGTAACTGAAGGCAAAGCAGAAGAGAACAAGGTGAAAACAGCGGAATGGAAAAGTTCAGATACCTCAGCAGTGATTGATCTTGAAGCATTCGCAGGATGTACCGTGGAGATCTATGTGAATGGATTGGTAAAGGCAGACGCAGAACATTACAGAAATTCGTTTGATGGAATCAGTTATTCCTTTGATGTCCCAACTAGAAAGGCAGGACCATCTGAAAATATCATCAGCCTGGATAAATCGGCATCCGATATTTTAGACTCTGCTGCGTTCGAAGACGAGGGAGTCCGGATTCTGGCAGCAGACCCTGACCGGACGGGAGCCGGAAAATATGAAATCAGACTGGCATTGTATGAGAAGTCCGGTCAACAGGAAGAGACAGCGGCCTTAGGCGATTTTGTGATGAATGGTTCCTTGAAAGACAGTTCATTTAACCTGAATAGAGATTCCGGTCTGCTGAAAGAGTATGCCGGTTATTATCTGGGCGTGAAGGTGAGGACTATTTCTGATAATGAAATCAGTTCCAAATGGTCCGCAGAAAAACGGTTCCCTCTTCCAAAGATGAGACTGGATGCGGTGCAGCTGACAGAAGAACAGACTCTCCGGAAATGCAGCCAGAAAGTAACGATGGTTGGTGGTATGGTCGACGATACAGAGATTTCAGTGGAGCAAAATGCGCTTACATGGAGCGATATTGAATTCGTGGAAGGATATTCGATCTTGACTTCAACCAAAGACGGGAAGAATTATGATCTACGTCTGGTTAAGGGGGATGACAACCCTTTTACGCTGTCAAAGAAGAGGATAGATGATAAGACCGGTAAGGAATACTGGGAAGAGCAGGACCTTATAAGTGCTGAATCTGAACAGACGGAAAATGGAACGGTCAAGACAACCTACTCCTTTGTATTTGGTTATGAACATGATATTGTTAATCAATCTGTAATGAAATACGAGACAAAAGTGAAAGGTTTTGTAGAATTCATTCAGTATACAAAGGATGCTGAGAGTTGGTATACATTCCAGATTATTCTGCCAGATATAACAACAGAAGGTGGGTTCAATGAGGTGGCAGGTGACTACGAGAATGATCCATATGCATATCTGTTTACATCTGAAGTTACGATTACAGCCTTGACAAATGACACACAGCGGTATACGGATGCAAACCAGATGAAATGGCAGAGAAAACAGAATGAAGAAACCGGAAACTGGGAAACAAAAATTGAGGAACAAAAACCAGAGGATTAGTGTAGCCGGAGAAAGAATAAGAAAGGAGGGCAGACTATGAAAGAAAATCAGAAAAAACAAGACGGAAGTGCATTGATAATGGTAGTCTGCCTTCTGTGCGTTTTCGCGGCACTCTCGTTGTCAATGACAGTCATGGCCTATCAGACGCTGAGCCAGTCACAACAGTCGGCAACAAAAGAACAGTGCCGGATATCTGCGATTACATACAGTCAGGTGCTGGAGCAGGAAATTACATCTGAGAAGACCACGGAAATAAAAACCTATCTTTATAATGAAATACACGGAAATACGTGGCCATATTACAGCCAGGGCAAAAGCGGGCATGAGAAGGAAGACGCCTACCGGCATCTGACGACACATCTGGATTCACTGGCAACCACGAAATTCGGCGATATGAGTTCAGTCATGTACTGGGAAATGGATGGAGATTACGGTGAAATCGTGCTTGTAATGATTGTGACGAGTGAGCAGCATAACCAGAAATACAGTGTGACGACCAGATATGAGCTTAAGAAGCCTGAAGATGCAGGCGACGAGGAATGGAATCTCGACACATGGAAATGGGTAGTCACATGGCAGGGATTATAGCGGGGAGGAATCATAATGTTAAAAGACAAAAAGGGAATGACTATGGTAGAAATCATAGTTGCATTTGCCATACTTTTAATCGGATTGAGTATGCTTTATAAAACAACAGTATTCTCCCTGCAGCAGATTCAAAAGGCGGATAAAATCCAGTCAGAAGTAGATGAACTGCTGAATGGGTACTATTTAAACCAAGACGAAGGAAAGTCTGCCGCCCCCCAGAATGCTGCGATTGAGATTGATGGGAAAAGTGCAGGAAGTTTAAAATTCTACACAGCGGATTACGAGAATGACGGCTATCACATATATTCGTTCATTCCTACAGGAGAATAAAAAGTCCGGCCCGCAGTGTTTGAGCAGCTTTAACAGGAAAGAGGTGAGACGGGATGAAGGCACTGTGCAAGAAGTACTATGGAAAATGGAAGAGTCAGGTGAGTGGGACAACGCTTGTAGAGCTGATTGTTTCTTTTGTTGTGCTTCTGATTCTCGTCACAGCGACTGTTGCAACCCTTTCGCCTGCTTTGAATGTCTTTGTCAAAGTCTCGGGCATGAGCCGCGCACAAAGCGTCAGTGATATCCTGATTGAAAAAATCACCGGAGAACTGGGGGCAGCCACGGGAAACGTCTACATCAGTGAAGACGGCAGACAAATCGCTTACGACGACCAGACCGGGCATCAGGTCATCATGATGACAGATGAAAGCGGCGACATAAACAAACTTCTTCTCCATTATCAGTCTGTGCACTCGGCAGATAAGACAGAGATTCTGGAAGATGCTGTAGACTGGTATTTTACAGATAAAGCATATATGAATAGCAGTATACAGGAACTTTCATTTTCAAGAGAAGACGGAACATCATGCATTAAAGTACATTTGAAATTAGAAAACAAAAAAACAGGCTATACATATGACCGTGATAAGATTATAGAATGTTATAAAGTAAATGCTGACGGGTTCAAAAGTGATGAATTTCCGCCTGTTGAATAGTAAAAGTGCACAAGGAAATGCCCGAAAACACGGCATTTTGAAGGGGTGCATGGCAAATTCAACAAAAAACGACAAAGTAGGCTTAGTTCTTGACTTTTGCTCAGAATAAAAATATAATAAGAATAAATAGGCAAGAGCTTATAATTAAAGAAAAGGGAGACGATTCTCATGGTTCAGAAATTGAAAGAGTTAAGAAAAAACAAAAAAGGTTTTACACTGGTAGAATTGATTGTAGTACTGGTTATCCTTGGTATACTGATTGCACTGCTGGTGCCTTCATTGACAGGGTACATTAAGAAGGCAGATCAGAAGGTAGTACTGGCGGAGGCGAGGAGTGCACAGATGGCTGTTCAAACTATTGCATCTGAGAAATATGAGGTTGGACAGACGGCAGGAACAACGCTTACAGCAACAGATTTGGCGAATGCGAAAGAACTGTCGGAAGTACAAGGTACAATCACATCAGCAACATTAGATGAGAATAATAAGATTAATACAATGACATATGCTGGAACAAAATATACAATTAGCTTTGCAAATGGCAAATGGGATGAAAGCACTATAACGAAAACAACAACCACCGCTCCATAAGAGTAGGGTTCTATTAATTAGAAAATAAGGTAAGGTATAAAATTGGAAGATGAGAAACTTGAAAAGAAGTCAAATGTGAAATTAGATATAGCAATTATCCTTTTTATCATCTTTATACTAATTTCCATCATCTTCCCAGTTACACTCCACTACTTACATAAGAGCGATGCCCGCTGGGCACTGCGCCATGCAAAGAATGTGAGGCTGGCGGTCACGGTAGTTGCTTATGACTACAAGGGGAATACCAGCGATATTACGATTAACAGAAAATACCGGGGGATTGCAGAGGATGCGATTCGTGAGGTGGAAGAACTCTCCGAATGTGAGGGTGAGATAGACTACATCATATTCGATTCAAATTCCTTCCGGGTAAAGAAGCTTGTATATAGAGAGAATAATTGTCTTGTTATATATGAGGATACAGATGGTGAATCTGGAACATGGAACGTGTATCAATTGAACAGCATGATTGAAGGCTAACGTACACGATGCAAGAGCAATCACAATGTCCTTTGCGGCGATGTCTGCAAAGGACATTTTTGAAGTTATTAAGATGAAACGACAGGATGAGTAATGTCAATGACAACAGTGATGTGGATTTTTTATATTATTATATTTTTTATGGGGGCGTCCGTGTTTTCCTTCGTAAATGTTCTAATTTACAGGATACCGGCACAGATGCCTTTTGGCAATGACAGGAGTATCTGTCCTGCATGTAAGCATGTCTTAAATGGATACGATATGATTCCGGTGTTCAGTTACCTGATTTTAGGCGGCAGATGCCGGTTTTGTAAAGCAAAAATATCTGTGAGATATCCGCTGGTCGAAGTGCTTGGCGGAGGTCTGGCGGTTTTTTCGTTTTATTGGTTTGGAAAATTAGAGGATGGCAGTCTGGAGGGGATTCTGCGGGCGGTACTTGTTTTTGTCCTGCTTGCAGTCCTGACTGCAATTTCGTTTATTGATATAGATACATTGGAGATACCGAATGGACTGGTTATCGCGGTTCTGTCCTGTGGTTTAGTGTCCATAGTTTTATTCCCGGAATTAGGGATTGTGCCGAGAATCATTGGCGCTCTGGCAATCAGTCTGCCGATGATGATTCTTGCACTTGTTATCGCTGGGGCTTTCGGCGGTGGTGATATCAAGCTGATGGCTGCGGCGGGACTGTTTCTGGGCTGGCGGTGTGTCATTGTCGCTTTTTTAGTGGCTGTGCTGACAGGCGGGATTTATGGCATTTATCTACTGGCTTCGAAGAAGAAGGACAGGAAAGGCCAGTTTGCATTTGGCCCGTTTTTATGTGTCGGGATTGCGGCGGCAGTATTTGCCGGAGAATCGATTATACAGTGGTACATGGGATTTCTTATATAAAAACGGGTGCGCTGTGAATGAATGGTGATTAAGAAGCCGGAGGAGAGAGTATGGCTCAATACAGATATACAGCAAAAGATATGGATGGAAATACAGTGAAAGGCATAGTGGAGGCTGCGAGTGAAGAGGCCCTCTATGATACACTGCGCGCTGAGGGCAAGTATCTGGTCGACTGCCGGAAAAAGGGCGGCGATAAGAACGGGTACAGTAAGATCAAGACACCCGTTGTCGCTGATTTCTGCAGGCAGCTCGGGACCTTGCTGGCGGCCGGGGTATCTTTGGTGCGTACACTGAATATCATAGCAGGGGAGGCGGACCTGAAGCCAAAGTATGCCAAAGTTTACCGCTCTGTTCAGGAGGCGATTATTCAGGGGATTTCGTTGTCAGAAGCAATGGAACAGCAGGGCAGGGCATTTCCGGTTCTGCTGATCAACATGATACGTTCTGCGGAAACAAACGGGAATATTGATGCAGTGGCGCTCCGTATGGCCAATCATTATGAGAAAGAAAACCGTCTCAATACAAAGGTGAAGAATGCGATGATCTATCCGGCAGTACTCATGGTGCTGCTGTTTGGTGCGGCCGCATTTATCCTTATCTTTATTATGCCGCAGTTCGAGGATATGTTTGCGGAGATGGAGAGCCTTCCGCTGATTACGCGGATGCTGATGGGAATGAGTGATGCATTTCAGAAATACTGGTACCTGATTATCATTGTCATTGTGGCAGTCATCGGACTGTTTAAATGGCTGTTTACCATTCCGGCAGCAGCCCGGCTGAAGGACCAGTTCAAGCTCCATATCCCGATCGTTGGAAAGTTATTGAGGAAGATTTATACTGCCCGCTTTGCGAGGACATTAAGCTCGCTGTATGGAAGCGGAATTACGATCGTGAATGCGCTTCCGATTGCAGCGGATACGATCGGCAATGCCTATATAGAGAGCCAGTTCGAAAAGGTTTCAGGACGCGTCAGGATGGGGGAACCACTTTCCCGTGTTTTGAGGGATGTAAAGGGATTTCAGAATAAGCTTGCTGCGTCGATCATGGTAGGGGAAGAGACAGGAAGTCTGGATGATATGCTGGATTCGATTGCTGAAAGTCTGGATTATGAAGCAGAGAAAGCTCTGGAACGTCTGGTTGCACTTTTGGAGCCGGTGCTGATTATCCTGATGGCAGTGGTAGTCGGTTTCGTGGTAGTTGCGGTGATTTTGCCGATTTATCAGTCTTATTCGACGATAGAGCAGGGATATTAGGAGGAGTATGGTATGGGAGTTTCGGTATATTTATCGGGCAGTAATGTCCAGATAATCGTAGGAAATGTGAGTAAAAACCAGATTAAGATACAGAAATGTTATAGTCTTGAGATCGGGGAGGGCCTGCTTCTTAATGGTGTTATTATTGCGGAAGATGAGCTGAAGGCAGAGCTTGCAGGAATCTGGAAAGAGTACCAGCTTCCGAAGAAGGGGATCCGCCTGATTGTGGACAGTACCCAGTTATATACAAAGATTCTGACATTACCAAAGGTGGCCGATAAAAAGATCCGGAACATGGTAAAAAAGGAGTTCTCAGAACTCGAGAACCCTGAAAATTATGTTTACGACTATAGAGTGATGGAAGTTGAGAATAAAAAGGGTCTGATCCACCTGATCGGACTTGCAGCAAACCAGCATTTTGTGGAAGTGTATCAGGAACTCTTCAAGGGAATCGGTGTTGATCTTGACAGTATGGATACTTCTATAAATGGTATTGCGAAGGTTATTCAGAGACACCCCCAGATGCGCAGGCAGTATTTCATTGCCGTTCATCTGGACGGGGACAGCCTGCTCTGCTGTCTGATGGAAGAAGGGCATATCAGGTTCTTTAACAGAACACGGATTTTCAGCGAACACGGGACTCGTGATTTTGCGGCAGAAGTTGCACAGCGTGTCAGCAATGTCCAGCAGTTCAGTGCGTCAGAACTGAAGCGTGCAGACATGAAGCAAGTGTGTATCAGCGGTTTTAAGCAGGAGGACTACGATGAAACTGCACGGATGCTGGAAGGACTGGACCTGGAAGTGATTGATCCGGGCAGTGTGGAAATGATAGGGACGGTTGACCGTGAGAATTTGCGGGAAGAACTTGTGTATGCAAAGCAGAATAATATTCTTGGAAATTACTGTTATACCATCGGTAATCTTCTGGCTGAGAAAAATGATATTAATCTTTTAAAAAGGATGGGGCATAAAGGGAAGGAAGAGAATGCTTCTGCATGGAAATATGTACTGCCGGGAGGCATTACTCTGGCAGTCTGTCTGGTCATTACAGTGCCGCTGTTTATTACGAATCATATGGAACGCAGCCAGATTAATGAGCAGAAAGCATATATAGAATCGGAGGAAAACCAAAGTGCTTTTGCCGAGGCTAAGGAGCTGGAGAACCAGCTGCAGGAGGTACAGGGGAAAATCAGGGAGGCGCAGCTGATCAGTGACGTGAATGAGACCTATCCTCTGCCGGGAAGCAAGGTAGAGCAGGCGATTCTGAATTGTGCCGAGGATAAGGTGACGATTCAGATAGATGCATATAATGCTGAGACAGGGACCTATGAATTCACGGCGATGGCCGCTCAGGTAACCGAGATCCATGCATTTATCAACAGGCTGGAAAAGAGTGATGTATTCGCAGATCTGGAATATTCCGGATATAATTATACAGAGGATGCCGGAAAATATGACATCCAGATAAATGGATATTTGAGTGAACATGCAGGAATGTAGAAGGGAAGGAGTAGGCTATGACATTTACAATCACAGAAAGAGATAAGAAGTTGCTCAGTATACTTGCGGTGGTTCTGATCGCCGCATTGTTTATCAAGTTCCTGATCATTCCGCAGTTGGAGGTGAAGTCTGACCTTGCGTCAGAGAGCATTGAAGTGGATGCACAGGCGATGGAGATGAAGCTTGCAATTGATACGAAAGGGACTCTGGAAGAGAAACTGAAAGATGCAGACGAAGAATTTGTACAGAGGGCGGCCGATTATTATCCGATGATGCAGTCCTATGAGATAGAGGCGCTGATTACCAAAATGATACTGAATAACGGGATGGAATCCCGGGATCTGGAAGTCAGCAGTAAGTCTTATGTGGCTGAGGTGAATCCGTATTTTGCATCAACAATGGGACTGGAAATGGCAATGACTGCCGAAGGCGGGGAGGATGCTGACAGCACGGACTCTGGTTCATCAGATGGCACGCAGGCTGTGGAGCAGACGCAGTCGACGGTATATGCTTCTCAGGTGAATGTGACCATTACAGGGACACTTAAGCAGGCAAAGCACCTGATTGATGTTGTAAATCAGGAATATCCGTCTGTGCGTATCCAAACATTTCATATAGACTCAGAGGCTGCCGAGACTACAGAAGGAGCAGCTGTGGATATGACTACATTGGACCTGGGACTGGAAGTCTACATGTGTGAGAAATAATGACCGGGTGATTTAATATAGGAAAGAAAATCAGGAAAGTAGGGCAGATGATGAAAAATATTCCGATTGGTAAAGTTTTGCAGGAGTATGGTTACATAACAGAAGAACAGGTACAGGAGGCGCTTGCTTATCAGAAGGAACATAAAGACCGGCGTCTGGGAGAAATTCTGATTAGTCTGGGCTATGTTCAGGAGGAACAGGTTCTTGTGGCGCTGGGGGAAAGGCTTCAGCTGGATGTGATTGATCTGTCCCGGTACTCAGTGGATGTGGAAGCTGTCTCAAAGATTCCCCGCCAGCTGGCAATGAAATATCATATTTTAGCTATTGCCATAAGCGGCAATAATCTTACAGTGATCGTGAATGATCCGCTGAACTTCTATGCTCTGGAGGATATTCGTCAGCTGACCGGTATGCATCTGGATATCAAGCTGTCCAAACTGGCTCCGCTTATGAAATCGCTGGAATATTATTATACAGAGGTTTCCGCGAAGCAGGCGGCAAAACAGGCAAATCAAAGCTCTGATGAGAATCTGGATGAACTGGAACTGTCTGATTATGATATCGACGGTGACATGGACAGCGAAGCGCCTACCATCCGCCTTTTGAACACATTAATCATAAGGGCCTATAATATCAATGCAAGTGATATCCATATTGAACCATTCGAAGACAAGACGGTGGTCCGCATGCGTGTGGACGGTACAATTACTGAATATGTCACCCTGAAACGTACCTTGCAGGCATCCATCATTGCCCGTATTAAGATCATGGGGGGAATGGATATTGCTGAAAAACGTGTTCCGCAGGATGGACATTTTAAGATTAAACTGGAAAATGAAAATGTAAACATCCGTGTATCTGTGATCCCGACTGTATTTGGTGAGAAAGCCGTTTTAAGACTTTTGAGCGGCAATACTAAGATACTTCATAATGATACGTTTGGCATGAACGAACATGATTATGCACAGTTCGCGCCGCTATTGAATTCCCCTAACGGAATCCTTTATCTGACCGGGCCTACCGGTTCGGGAAAAACAACAACGTTATATATGATTCTGGCATATTTATCAAAGCGGAGCGTGAATATCTCCACGATCGAGGACCCTGTGGAGAAGAATATGCCGAAATTAAACCAGATGCAGGTAAATAACACGGCTGGTCTTACATTCGAGGTAGGACTCAGGGCACTGCTGCGGCAGGATCCGGACATTATCATGGTAGGGGAAACAAGAGATTCTGAGACGGCATCTATTTCTGTCAGGGCCGCCATAACAGGCCATCTTGTACTTTCTACGCTCCATACGAATAACGCAGTTTCTTCTATTGTACGTTTGATCGATATGGGAATCGAACCATACATGATTGCGAACTCACTCGTCGGGGTTGTTGCACAGAGACTGATGCGGCGTGTATGCCCGGACTGTGGGAAAGTGGTAGAAACTACAGCAGCAGACAGGGCTGTGCTGGGTGAAGATGTGATGTATGTAAAGCAGGCGTGCGGCTGTGAAAAATGCAATAATACCGGCTATGTCGGACGAATTGCTATTCATGAGATCGCGGTAATTACAAAAGAGATACGCCGCATGATTACCACAGGGGCAAGCATGGAGGAGATGGAAGATTATCTGATTCAGAATCAGGATATGCACACGCTTAAGGAACAGGGGGTTAACCTTGTACGGGAAGGCGTAACTACAATGGAAGAATTATGGAAAGTAGCTTATTATGCATAGATTCATTTGGAGGTGGGTATGAATACAATTGCTCAGATCATAGAAACCGCAAGGGAGAAAGGCGCCTCGGATATTCACATATCAGAGGGACTGCCGCTTCGGTTCCGCATACAGGGAAGGCTCATGAAGATGGAAGAAGACACTCAGCCGGAAGAAACACGGCTGGCCATCCTGTCTGTCTTATCGGAACACAACAGGACGCTGTTCGAAAAAGGGGAGGATATTGATATTGCCATCCAGACAGAAGACGGCAACAGACAGCGTGTCAATATTTTCCGCCAGCAGGGAAAGGTGGCGGCTACAATCAGGCTGCTGAACAATCATATCCCTACATTGGAAGAACTGAAGCTCCCGGATGTCCTCCGGCAGCTTGCCGGGCAGCCGAGGGGGCTTGTACTGGTGACAGGGCCGACCGGAAGCGGTAAATCTACCACACTTGCGGCCATGATTAATTATATCAATGAGAGACGGGCAGAACATATCGTTACGATTGAGGACCCGATTGAATATGTGTACAAAGAGAAACAGTCGATTATCCACCAGAGAGAAGTCGGCATAGATACAAAAGGATTTGCTCCTGCCCTGCGCTCCGTACTACGTGAAGACCCGGATGTAATTCTTGTAGGAGAAATGAGGGACTATGAGACCATCTCAGCAGCACTGACAGCGGCCGAGACAGGCCATCTGGTCATGTCTACACTGCACACAACCGGGGCGGCCCAGACGATAGACCGCATTATTGATGCATGCCCCTCTGAGAGCCAGAACCAGATACGGACACAGCTTTCCGCCATATTAAACGGTGTCGTGACACAGTGCCTGATACCAACGCAGGACCAGCAAAGGAGAGTTGCTGCAACAGAAGTCCTGATCGGGACGGACGCAGTCTGCAACCTGATCCGGGAAAACAAATGCCACCAGCTCAATACGGTCATGCAGTCCGGGGCGGCACACGGGATGCATACACTGAATACGGACCTCGCAAGACTTGTGCGGACAGGGATTATTACGAAAGAAAATGCCAAGAAGTACACGAATGATGTGCATGACCTGACGCAGTATCTGTAGCAGAGTTTTTCACTGATATCATTATTGTAATCTAGTATAAAAAATTATCCCGGAAGCATATAAATAACTATAATATGCATTCCGGGATTTTTGAATTTGAAGGCGGTATTAATTAGCAGGAACAAAACCAAGGTCTTTAATATGCTGTGTAATTCCTTCCGAAGTCTGTGACACAGTGTGCATATCGCTCATTCCTATAGGTGCATTTTCAGAACCTTCAGGCAATACATAGACGACACCTTCAAAGTAAATCATATATGCTTTCCAGCTATTTTGAATATTACTAAGATTCCCGCTGCCATCATTAGGTGTTGCAAGTAAAAGTGTAGATGTAGAGCCTTGTAAACCAGTTTTATTGTTGGCTATATAATATGGCTGCCAATAGAGGGATGTATTGGTATAACGGTCAGGGATTAAAGTGGAATCTACAGAAGGAAGTAAGCCGTATTTTTCTATTAGCAGGCGGGTTAAAGTTTCCCTCCCAGCGTATTTATTACTATTAGGAGATGATAACCAATCCACAGTAAAATCCTGATAGTTTTTTATGAATTTTTCGAGATTACTTAATATATCGCCGGTCTGGTCATCAGTAATCACATATTTCACATCCTCATCTTTTCTATACAGAACACACAGCTTATTTTCTGCAAGATAGGTAAGTGTTGTGATCTTACGCGTCTTTTCATCGAAATCAGCACCTATAATCTTCCCATCAACCCCGACTTCTTTTAAAATCTCTTCGGTATTGGGCTTCAGTGTACTGTCATTCTTTGCGTATATATCCATATAGGCGCTCTGTGTAGCGGCCACAATCAATCTGCATTCCGAGATTGCTTCTTTTTCCTTCTGCCTGTTGAGGTACCCAGAGAAGGCCGGTACGGAAACAGCCACAAGGATTCCAAGTATTACCAGAACAACAATTAATTCAATTAAGGTAAAACCCGAGGTATGTTTCTTCATCTTTTTCAATAGAATTTCCTCCTGAGAACTACTGATTTTATTGTAGAGGTTTTTGAAATAAAAAGCAATATAGAATCAGACGATCTCAGAGAAATGTATCTTTTTGTATCTTTTTGCAGCGATTTATATGTGATTTAAATACAGAAGTGACGCGGAAATGGAATGATACTTAGGCTGTCGAAAATATGAGGTATGATTCGGGCAGGATATCTGCTATAATAATACAGAAAAGGTGTTAACCAATATGAAAAAAAATTGTATTATGCAGAGGAAAGGCCGGTGTACTATGGGTGTTTATTTAAATGGCACAACAGCATATACGCTATACAAAAGTGAGACTGCAAAGCCTTATTTTGTGGATAAATCACAGATGTTGAAAGAATTGTTCCCACTGGTAAGTACGGGAAATAACCATATTTGTATCACAAGACCCCGGAGATTTGGAAAGACGGTCATGGCGAATATGATCGCATCATTTTTCTCCAAGGGATGCGACGCACAGGATGTGTTTCAAAACCTTGCAATTGCCAGATATGAAGAATACAGCAAATACCGGAACCAGTTTTCCGTTATTCATATTTCTTTTAATGACTTTACAGAAGACTGTTCTTCTTATGATGAGTATATTGGACAGATACGTGGGCAGCTGGCAGAAGATTTAAAGGCGGAATATCCCAATGCGAAATCCTATGGAGAGGGAAAAATCATTAAAATGCTGGCAAATATCTACGCAGAGGACCCTTCCGCACGTTTTATCTTTGTACTGGACGAATGGGACTTTATTTTCCATCAGGATTTTGTGACAGAGGATAATAAAAAAGAATATCTGCTGTTCTTACGAAGCCTGCTAAAAGACAGGCCCTATGTGCTTATGGCATATATGACGGGTATCCTTCCTATCGCAAAGTATTCGAGCGGTTCAGAACTGAATATGTTCATGGAATACACGATGATAACGGAAGAGCGGTTCAGCGAGACATTTGGCTTTACGGAAACAGAAGTGGATAAGCTTTACGCAAAGTATCAGGCATTAGAGAAAAGAGAAAGGGTAACAAGAGAGAACCTGAAAAACTGGTATGATGGCTACCATACCTATGGGGGAGAGCGGGTTTATAACCCACGCTCAGTCGTCCTCTCGTTGCAGAATAATAATCTGGGGAATTATTGGACCAGTGCCGGGCCTTATGATGAGATCTACTATTACATCGAACATAATGTAGATGACGTCCGGGATGATCTGGCCCTTATGGTGTCCGGTGTTTCCGTACCGGCAAAAATCCAGGAGTATGCGGCCACTTCCATGAACCTGCAGACAAAGGACGAGATTTTTTCAGCTATGGTTGTTTATGGCTTCCTGAGTTATGAGAATGGGAAGGTCTGCATCCCGAATAAGGAGTTGATGGAAAAATTTGCAGATATGCTGCAGAAACAACCTTCTTTCGGTTATGTGTATCAGTTAGCGAAGGAATCTGAACGTATGCTGCAGGCAACCATTGCAGGGGATACGGACACAATGGTAA
This sequence comes from Faecalicatena orotica, assembly GCF_003149245.1. GTDB lineage: Bacteria > Bacillota > Clostridia > Lachnospirales > Lachnospiraceae > Faecalicatena_A > Faecalicatena_A orotica. The sequence continues at coordinate 145,539 of NZ_QGDL01000009.1, forward strand.
AGATACTGGAACTTGCCCATAACACAGAAGTTCCGCTCTTAAGTTACAACAACGAAATTGAGCTGACTGCAGTTGTAAACCTTGTATATCTTTCTGCAAGGGATACTTACCGGGTAGAACGGGAGGATAAAGCAGGAAAAGGCTATGTGGACTTTATTTTTTATCCGGAAATGGACAGGGATGCAGACTGTATCATACTGGAATTAAAAGTTGACGCCACACCGGACGCAGCGATCCGGCAGATTAAGGATAAAAAATATGCCATGAAATTCCAAAGCAGGATGGGGGAACAGCCCAGATATACAGGAAGGGTTCTGGCGGTAGGCATCAGCTATGACAGGATAGAAAAAGCACACCAGTGTAAAATTGAAGTTTTAAAGGAGTCCGAAATATAAAGGGACTGGTAAGAAAGTTAATAAGAGCGCCCCGAAAGTATATGGTATGATGAGTCATATGCTTCCGGGGTGTTTTTAATACAGTATTGACAAGATTTTGAATTACATGTATCATTGTATTAAATGAATAATACAAAAAGTATCAGGGAATGTAGTTTTATATTACATATGCAGGAGGGGAATCATGCTGGAAATACAGGAGTTAAGTAAATCATATGGAAAGTATCTGGCAGTTGACAGGGTCAGTTTTTTTATCCCGGACGGTCAGGTCGGGGTTTTGTTAGGGCCTAATGGGGCGGGAAAGTCTACCATTATTAAGAGTATAGCGGGGCTTTTGCGCTACACGGGGCGAATCGGTATTCAGGGGATTGATGCAAAGAAGCTGGATGCGAAGCGGCTCTTTGCCTATGTGCCGGAGATTCCGTCCATGTTCGAGGCACTGACTGTCAGAGAGCATATTGAGTATGTGCGCAGAGCCTATGACAGCACTGTCACGGATGAGGAGATTGAGGCTCTGCTGAAACGCTTTGATCTGGATGATAAACAGGATAAGCTTGGCAATGAGCTGTCGAAAGGTATGATGCAGAAAGTCAGCATCTGTTGTGCACTTTCAATTAAGCCGAAAGTGATTCTTCTGGACGAACCTATGGTGGGTCTTGATCCAAAAGCGATTAAGGAGCTAAAGGAAGTTGTCATTGAGCTGAAGAACCAGGGAGTGACCGTGCTGATCAGTACGCATATGCTGGAGATGGTGGAGGAGCTCTGGGATGTTATGTTTGTTATGGAGAAGAGTCATATTATCGGTTCCTATCATAAGTCAGAAGTAGGTGAGAAGGATCTGGACGACCTGTTCTTTGAGATGACAGGCGGATGGGAAACGGGCGGTGATGAATAGATGAGAGCGCTTTTATATGTAACGAAGAGGACCTTTATGAATAATATGAAGAAGGCGCTGAGAAAGCCGGTATCTTTACTTCTGATTATCGGGGGCTTCGTGTATGCAGTTTTTGTTGCAGTGATGCTGGGTAACCTTGTGAATATCATACATTTTGATTCTGTAAAAGGGCTGATTGTCATCATAACAATCTGGACGCTTTATATCTTCCTTGCTAATTTTGCATCATATGCTTCCAGAAAAGGGGTTATTTTCAAACCTTCACATGCACACTTTGTCTTTACGGCGCCGGTAAATCCAAAGCTGATTCTGCTTCACAGTGCATGGATGAATTATCTTGTTTCGATAATCGTCAGTGTTCTGTTTTTCATCGGGGGACTGGCTGTATTCGGGGTGGAACTGTGGAAGATGGTTCTGTTTTTCCTTGTAGAATGTGTTGTGGAAATTATGTTTGAAATCAGTATTATGATACTGATGTATACGAATGACAGGATTCCGGAAAAAGCGAAGATCTGGATCGGCAGAGGCATTAAGGTATTTCTGATTGGAGTTGCCGTTTTTATTGTTCTTTATTTTAAGAAATATGGAGTGTCTGTTGAGAGTGCATCGGCGTTTATTGACTGGCCGGGGCTTCAGATGATACCGGTGGCCGGCTGGAATATTTCTGTCTACCGTCTGATCCTTCTGGGACCGGATACACTGAATGTGATCTGTACCGTTTTATACCTTTTAACGGCAGCGGGTGCGCTGCTGGCGGCTTGCAGGATGAAATGTGACGGCGGGTATTATGAAGATGCAGCAAAGTTTGCAGATGACTATGCAGAGATGAGAAGACGCAAGGTCAATGGCGAGATGGTGATGAGTATCGGTGAGAAGAAAAAGAAGTTCCGCCGGGTCAATGAATCTTTCCGTGCAACAGGTGCAAAAGCGATTTTTTACAGGCAGCTACTGGAGTACAAGAAGGAAAAGTATTTCATTTTCTCTAAAATGACGGTGATGTGCCTTGCCATCGCAATCCTGTTATCCAGAGTGATGCGGGCGAGTGTGATGAAATCAGGCATGCCTGCAATGTATCTGATGGGGATCATTCTTTATATGACGCTGGTCCTGTCAGGGTATGTTGGAAAATGGGAGAATGAGCTTAAGAGTCCTTATCTCTTCCTGATTCCGGACAGCCCGGTTAAAAAACTCTGGTATGCGACGCTGATGGAGCATATTAAAGCGCTGGTGGACGGCTGTATTTTCTGCATCCCGCTCGGTGTGGCATGGAAAATCAGCCCTGTGCAGATCGTACTTGCAATATTGACATATGCTGTCCTTCAGGCAAACAGGATGTACACGATGGTAATATCGCAGTGTCTGTTGGGAGAATCCCTCGGAAAGACGGGGCAGGGGATCGTCAGGGCACTGATCCAGATGACGATTCTGGGAATCGGTGCGGCAATTTCCGTAGTAGCAGGACTGGTAATTAGTATAGATTTGGTCTTTCCAATTATTCTCATTTATAGTATGATAGTAACAGTAGCCATAGGCCTGCTGGCATCCATACGTTTTCATTCTATGGAACAGCTGGTATAATTAAAAAGGGCTGACAGAATAATGGAGGTAGTACATATGCTGGAAGACAATTACGTAACTTTGGAAATTGGCAAGGCAAAGCATATCGCGCTGGTCGCACATGATGGCAAGAAAAAAGAGCTGGTAGACTGGTGTGATAAGAATAAAGAGATTTTAAAAGGGCACTTTTTATGCGGGACGGGTACAACTGCAAAATTGATTGCGGAGAGAACCGGACTTCCGGTCAGGGGATACTGCAGCGGACCTCTTGGCGGTGACCAGCAGATCGGTGCAAAGATTGTAGAAGGGCAGATCGATTTCATGATTTTTCTGTGGGACCCGCTGGAAGCACAGCCCCACGACCCGGATGTAAAGGCGCTGCTTAGAATCGCAGTTGTCTATGACATTCCGATTGCAAACAATCTGGCGACAGCGGACTTTATGCTGAATTCAAAGTTCATGAATGAGCCTTACTGCAGACAGGTTGAGAATTTTAATAAGACGATTCATGACAGAGTCGAGAAGATGAAATAATGATTTATTATCAGGAATCCCCTGTAATATGAAGAGACAGATTCATATTACAGGGGATTTTGCATGTCTGTATGTACCCGGAGAGAGAACGGTAACGATAGGCAGTAATAATTTTGCATTCGCACCATTTTTCGATTGACACGGGGATATGTCCCGTGTTACTATACCAATAGTGCTTTAATACTTTAAAGCGTAACGCTTTAAAGCAAATTAGCGAGAGCAGAGGCATCATAAAAAGGAAAGCATATGAGAGATGAGGAAGAGAGATGGGCGTTAAGTTAATTTTACTGATTGTATTTTTTGCTGTAATGGTAGGTGTGGGCTTCTATGCAAGAAGACACACGAGAAGTGTAGATGGTTTTGTGCTGGGCGGGCGTTCTGTCGGACCGTGGCTGACGGCATTCGCATATGGAACCTCTTATTTTTCAGCGGTTGTATTTGTAGGGTACGCCGGGCAGTTCGGATGGAAATACGGAATTGCATCCACATGGATCGGCATTGGAAACGCGGTGATCGGAAGCCTTCTGGCATGGGTAGTGCTGGGACGGAGGACAAAGGTTATGACCCAGCACCTGCGTTCGAAGACGATGCCGGATTTTTTCGGGGAACGCTATGACTGCAAGGCATTGAAAATCACGGCTTCTGTGATTGTATTTATTTTCCTGATTCCTTACACGGCTTCTGTATACAACGGATTATCCAGACTGTTCGGGATGGCGTTCCATATTCCATACACAGCCTGTGTAGTTGTTATGGCGCTATTTACGGCGGTCTATGTTATACTTGGCGGTTACATGGCAACGGCTATCAACGATTTCATTCAGGGAATCATCATGCTGGTAGGAATTGTTGTAGTTATCGGTGCGGTACTGAGCGGAAAAGGGGGATTCCTTCAGGCAATCCAGACAATGGCGCAGATACCGAGTGATGTGGCAGTGACTTCCGGACAGCCGGGAGCTTTTACTTCCTTCTTCGGCCCTGACCCGCTGAACCTTTTGGGGGTTGTAATCCTGACCTCTCTGGGAACGTGGGGGCTGCCGCAGATGATCAATAAGTTTTATGCAATTAAGGATGAGAAGGCGATCAACACAGGGACAGTCATTTCCACTTTGTTTGCAGTCGTAGTTGCAGGAGGTTCTTATTTCCTCGGCGGTTTCGGAAGACTCTTCGATGACCCGGCCATCTATGACCAGACAACAGGCTCGGTAATCTATGACAGTATTATTCCGTTTATGCTTTCGAGCCTGCCGGACATCTTAATCGGCATCGTAGTCGTACTTGTTTTATCGGCATCTATGTCCACACTGTCTTCACTTGTTCTGACGTCCAGCTCTACAATGACTCTGGACCTGCTGAAGGATAATGTGATGAAGAATATGAGTGAGAAGAAACAGGTCATTACCATGCAGCTGCTGATTGTATTTTTCATCGTAATTTCTGTTGTGATTGCGCTGAATCCGCCGACCTTTATCGCACAGCTCATGGGGATCTCATGGGGGGCGCTGGCCGGGGCATTTCTGGCTCCATTCCTCTACGGACTGTACTGGAAAGGTGTGACACGCGCCGCTGTATGGGCAAGTTTTATCGCAGGAGTGGGAATCACTGTTTCAAATATGTTTATCGGATACATTGCTTCACCGATCAACGCGGGAGCGATCGCCATGATAGCCGGACTGGTTATTGTGCCTGTGGTAAGTCTTGTGACCCCGAAGGTGAAAAAAGAGAAGGTGGATGAGATCTTCACGTGCTACGACGAAAAGGTCACAATTACAAAGAAGCGTTCGCTGGAGGCAAACTAAGGAAAGCGAAACGGTTTATACATAAGGATATGATCAGGCCCCGGGCATCTTGCCCGGGGCCTTTAGCTGTAGGGAGAACAGAAGCCACCGGAATTGCTTGACAGGGAAATGGCAATGCCTTAAGATAAATCTTGTTGACTGAATTTGTGCATGATAATTGGTCGGATTTTTTAAATGATAAAAGAGAGGGTCTAAAGAGATATGAAGAGAGAAAAATTTGGTTCCAGACTGGGGTTCATCCTGATTTCGGCAGGATGTGCCATCGGACTTGGAAATGTATGGCGGTTCCCTTATATCACAGGGGTATACGGGGGCGCGGCTTTTGTGCTGATTTACCTGTTCTTCCTTGCAATACTCGGGCTTCCAATTATGATTATGGAGTTCTCTGTAGGCAGGGCGAGTCAGGTGAGTGCGGCTCTGTCATTTGACAGGCTGGAGCCTGCGGGGACAAAGTGGCACTGGTATAAATATGGTGCGATGGCAGGAAATTATCTCCTGATGATGTTCTATACGACCATTGGGGGCTGGATGCTGTTATACTTTGTAAAGATGGCGGGCGGCAGGTTTGAAGGCCTGAATGCAGATGAGATCGCAGGGGAGTTTGGTTCACTTACCGCACAGCCGGTGCTTATGACGGTCTGCATGGTAATTGTTGTTGCGCTTTGCTTCGCAATCTGCAGCATAGGACTCCAGAAGGGTGTTGAGAAGATTACAAAAGTAATGATGCTGATCCTGCTTGTACTTATGGTAATACTCGCAGTCCGCTCCGCGACGCTGACAGGGGCTTCTGAAGGCCTTCGATTCTATCTTTACCCTGATTTTTCCAAGGTAAAAGATGCCGGTATCATGAATGTTGTGTTTGCAGCGATGGGACAGGCCTTCTTTACATTGAGTCTGGGAATCGGCGCAATTGCTATTTTCGGGAGCTACATTGACAAGAAACGCACACTGACTGGAGAGGCGGTCTGTGTTACTGTGTTAGATACATGCGTGGCACTCGTGGCAGGAATGATCATTTTCCCGGCCTGCTTTGCATTCGGAGTCAATCCCGACAGCGGACCGAGTCTGATCTTCATTACACTGCCGAATATTTTCAACTCCATGAGCGGTGGCAGAATCTGGGGAACCCTGTTTTTCCTGTGTATGTTCTTCGCGGCGGCATCCACGATCATTGCCGTATTTGAAAATATTATATCCTTTGCTATGGACCTGACCGGATGCAGCCGTAAGAAAGCAGTACTTATCAATCTGGCTGCAATCATCATCCTATCACTTCCATGCATCTTAGGATTCAACATATGGAGCGGATTCTCACCACTGGGAGAGGGCAAAAACATCCTGGACCTGGAAGACTTCTTCGTAAGCAACAACCTCCTCCCAATCGGAAGCCTGATCTACCTCCTCTTCTGCACAAGCAAAATCGGATGGGGATGGAAAAACTTCCAAAAAGAAGCCAACACCGGAGAAGGCCTCAAATTCCCCCAGTGGGCAAGAATATACGTCTCCTACGTACTGCCAGTAATCGTACTCTTCATCTTCATACAAGGATACTGGTCCATGTTCCACAAATAGGCCGGGTTAAAAACCCAGCCTATGAAATACAATCTTATGGTCAGAAATTCCCACCCCGGACGATCTTCACGTCCCGGTGGATGAACGAAGCCTGCTGAAAGTCAGGCGGAAAGGCCCCTGCAAGCTGTGTGGCCTGTTCAAATGCATAGAATGCACGTTAGAACCACTTATGTCAAAAACGGCCCTCCAAAGGGAGAAAATCTGTTTTCCAAAACAGATTTTCAGACCACCTGCGCCGTCCAATCATCAAGATTGGGCGGCAAATGTGGTCGGTGCCCTGCGGAGGGCCGTTTTTGGCATTAGTGGTTCTTCGTAAATGAAAAGCATGCGAACAGACCACACAGCTTGCAGGGGCCTTTCCGCCTGATTTTCAGCAGGCGTCCCCCCATTCAATCATTCAGAAATATGAAGATCGTACACTAATTTCCAATTATGAGTGGAAATGTCTGATAACTTATCGTATAATATGCATATGGTTTGAATGTTGGAAAAATAGAATCATTATGTCTTTTAGAAGAAAGAAGGGATTCCATGAATGTAAATGTGCTTCAAAAGAAGCTTCATAAGCATTTTGGAGAGAGTGTTTCGGTCCGGATAGAGAACCGCTGCATTATTGTGTCAGGGCATCTGGACAGCTGGGATAAGATTGTTGCGGCATGCAGCATGTGTGTGAATAAGAAGCCGGGTATGCATGTTGTGAATGATATCAGACTGGATGGGGTGACGATACCAGAGATGCGGATACCGGACGTAAAGGATGATTCTCTTGATAAGAAGAAGCCGGATGTCCTGATCATTGGAGGCGGGATCTCGGGAGCGAGCATTGCGAGAGAACTTTCCAAATGGAAGCTGGATATCCTGCTCGTGGATAAGGAGGCAGATCTTGCAGTGCAGGCGTCAGGCCGCAATGACGGGGAAGTGCATCCGGGAGTCGACCTGAACCGGGGCAGCTTAAAGCAGCATTATGTGCTGAAAGGCAACCGGATGTTCGGCAGGGTCTGTAAGGAGCTGAGTGTTCCCTTTGACCGGTGTGGGCAGTATGTGGGATTTACCGGAAAATGGATGTATCCCCTCATATGGGCTTACGTCTGGCAGCGCAGGCATATCTGCAAGGTGAAGGATACGCGGATTCTGAAACGGGATGAACTGTTTAGGAGGGAGCCGAACCTGAACCCAGAGTTTCAGTTTGCCATATTCAACCCGTCTGCGGGCTGTGTATGTCCTTACGGACTGACAATTGCTTATGGGGAAAATGCGGTGGAGAATGGAGCAAAAGTATCGTTGAATACGGCGGTGCTTGGCATGGAAGTGAAGAACGCAAAGATCCGTTCCGTGACGACGAACCGGGGGACGGTCTATCCGAAGATCGTGATCAATGCGGCCGGAGTGTTCGCGGAGGATGTGGCAAAGATGGCGGGAGACCGCTTTTATTCGATACATCCGAGAAAAGGTACGAATTCTATTCTGGATAAAAAGTCGGGCAGTCTTGTAAAGGGGATTGCATCGATCAAGACACTGAATCAAAATACGAAGCATACAAAAGGCGGAGGCATCCTGCATACGGTCCACGATAATCTGCTTGTCGGTCCGAATGCGGTGGAAACGTATGAGAAAGAAAACTTTGCCACAGAGCAGGGCAGTATTGATGCCGTTTTTGAGAAGCAGAAGCTGACGGCCGGGGCACTGAGCAAAAGAGATATCATTACATATTTTACAGGTGTCAGGCCAGCTACCTTTGAAGAGGACTTTGTGATTGAAAAGGGCAGGAGGACAAAGAACTTAATCCACTGTGCGGGAATCCAGTCGCCGGGACTTACCACGGCACCGGCGGTTGCCCTCGATATTGAGAAGATGGTGGTCAAAGAACTTTCAAAGAGCAGAAAAGTGGAGAGAAACCGGGATTTCCAGCCGGTCAGGAAGGCAGCACCGGTATTGAACCGGCTTTCCGATGAAGAACGGAACCGGCTCATACAGGAAAACCCCAATTACGGGGAGATTGTGTGCCGCTGTGAGGAAATCAGCAAGGGAGAGATACTGGATGCGCTGAAGTCCCCGATTCCTGTGCCGACGATAGACGGGATCAAGAAAAGGGTGCGCCCCGGGATGGGAAGATGCCAGGGTGGTTTCTGTATGCCTCTCGTAACGAAGATTATCAGTGAATATGAGCAGATTCCGGAGGAAAAGGTGCGAAAGGCCGGGGCCGGGTCGGAAATTCTGCTTCGTGAGACAAAGCCCGGAAAAGGGGAGGCGGTATCGTGAAAACATATGATGTCATTGTAATAGGCGGGGGGCCGGCAGGTCTTGCAGCGGCAGTGTCTGCGGACAAGAAAGGAGCATCGGTTTTCCTGATCGAGCGTGAGGCCAGACTCGGAGGGATTCTCAAGCAGTGTATCCATGACGGGTTCGGGCTGATACGTTTCGGTGAAAAGCTCTCGGGGCCGGAATATGTAGAGCGGTTTATCAAGGAGTTCAGGGAGCGGGAAATCGATCATAGCCTGCTGACTTTTGTTACGGAAATGAAGCGTACAGACGGCGGTTTTGTGCTGAAAGCCGTGAACCGCCGCGGCGTTCAGGAATATTGCGCGAAGGCACTCGTGCTCGCCACCGGGTGCAGAGAGCGGACGGCAAAACAGGTCCAGATCCACGGAACCAGACCGGCCGGAATCATGACTGCCGGGACGGCACAGCATTTTGTGAACCTGCAGGGGAAGATGCCAGCAGGTAAGTGTGTGATTCTCGGAAGCGGGGACATCGGCCTGATCATGGCGAGAAGGCTGACGCTGGAGGGCGCAGAGGTATTGGGGGTCTATGAGGTAAAGCCGACGCCTTCCGGCCTGACAAGGAATATTGTACAGTGTCTGGACGATTATGGGATTCCTCTTCATTTGTCACACACAGTAACGAGGGTCTTTGGGGAACAGAGACTTACCGCCGTGGAAGTGGCGGAAGTGGATTCAAACATGAAGCCTGTGGAGGCCACGAAAAAAAGGGTCGCATGCGACTCATTAATTCTCTCGGTGGGGCTTATACCGGAAAATGAAATGGCGGAAAAGCTGGGTGTACGGCTGGACGCCAGAACGAAGGGACCTGTCTGCGACAATCGATTTATGACAGAGACGGAAGGAGTTTTTTCGTGCGGGAATGCACTGCATGTGAATGACCTGGTGGATTATGTATCCGAAAGCGGGGAACTGGCAGGCGCAGCGGCAGCAGAATTCACACGGCGGGGGGCAGATACGGTTACAAAGCAGGGAAAAAACAGCAGGGCAGTTTCCGTAGAATTAAAGCCGGATACATCCTTACAGTACCTTGTCCCGCAGAAGCTGACACTGTCGGATGAACTGAAACAGGTGGTGTTCTATTTCCGCAGCAGGGAAGTACTAAGCGCGGGAACGCTTGTATTTCTGCTGAACGGGAAGGAGATCTTCCATAAAAAGTACAGGAACTTAAAACCGCCGGAAATGGAACGGCTAGAACTGGACTTAAGCACATTTAAAATTGAGAAAGACAGCCGGATTGAGATTGCGATCCGAAAGGAGGGAGACATTTGAAAGAGATGACTTGTATTGTCTGCCCCAACGGGTGCAGCCTGAAAGTGGAAAAGAAGGATGGTGTGTGGGAAGTCAGCGGGAACCAGTGTAAACGGGGGGAAGCATTTGCGGTGGAGGAAATGACCCATCCCATGCGGACGATCTGTTCCACGGTCCGCACCATATTTGCCGGGGTTCCGGTGATTCCGGTGAGGGTGTCTGCGGAGATACCAAAGGAACGGATATTTGACGTGATGAACCAGATCAATCAGGTGACGGTTGACAGGATATGTGGAACAGGGGAGCCTGTCATCGAAAATGTCCTCGGACTGGGCGTGGATGTGATTGTAACAAGTGATATATTAAAAGGGTATGAGAACGCAGAAAGTGTTTCATAGAAGTACAGCAGATGGATGTCAGAAGGGAGAAGATGAATTATGAGCAATAAACCGTATAAAGATTTTGAACCGAAATGGGTGAAAACACCTGCACCGAAAGATAGCTACCGGTCTATTTTCCGCTGGGGGGATCCGGAGTATGTGAAATACCCGAAGGAATCCTTATATAAGATGATGAAGGAAAAATTCAATATGACAGACGAGGATTTCAGGTCCTATGACGGCGATATCGGGATGGACCCGGTGAAGCTGGATGCACCGTGCAATCTTGCCCCGGAGCATATTGAGGCATTGAAAAAGATTGTCGGGGATGAGTTTGTTACGACAGAGGATTATCCGAGACTCGCTGTTGCTTACGGCAAGACGGGGTATGATGCGGCCAGACTCCGCCAGCGGATCATCGAGAATCTGCCGGATGTGGTTGTATATCCGGGAACGACGAAACAGATCGAAGAAATCGTGGCGTACAGTACAAAACACGGCATCCCTCTTTATGTATACGGCGGGGGAAGCAGTGTGACGCGCGGTGTGGAACCGGTAAAGGGCGGGATTTCCCTGGATATGAGGAAACGGTATAATAAGATCGTTTCTTTTAATGAAACCGACCAGACGATTACTGTACAGAGTGGCATGTCGGGACCAAAACTGGAGCGTGCCCTGAATCATGCACCGCAGCTTATGGGGGCAAAAAGGGCCTACACCTGTGGCCATTTCCCGCAGTCCTTTGAATATAGCAGTGTGGGAGGCTGGGTCGTAACGAGGGGAGCCGGACAGAATAGTACCTATTATGGCTGTATTACAGATATTGTTATGTCACAGAAGTATGCCACACCGATTGGAAATATCCAGACCAGCCATTACCCGAGGGAGGCGACCGGCCCGAATCTGAACCAGATTATGATGGGAAGTGAGGGAACCTTTGGTGTACTTACAGAGGTGACACTAAAAGTATTCCGCTATATGCCGCAGAACAGGCAGAGGTTTTCCTATATTTTTAAAGACTGGAAGACCGCGCAGGAGGCGGCACGTGAGATGATGCAGTGTGAAGCGGGATTTTCTTCCGTATTCCGCCTGTCTGACCCGGAGGAAACGGACCTGATGCTGCGTCTTTATAATGTGGATGAAACTCCGCTTTGGAAGCTTCTGGATGCAAGAGGATACCGGGATATGGAGAGATGCCTGTTCCTTGGTTTCACGGACGGGGAAAAAGGGTTTTCTGAAAATGTGGCCCGCAATATCCGCAGGATTGCCAAAGAATACGGAGGCATGAGCCTGACCTCATTTGTGACAAAGAGCTGGGAGAAAGGGCGTTTCACAGACCCGTATCTGAGAGATACCCTTCTGGACTTTGGAATCATGACTGATACTCTTGAGTGTTCCGTGAACTGGTCCAACATGGGCAAGGTACACGAGGAGGTGCGTAAGGTCTGCCATGCACTGCCGAATACGATTGTCACGACGCATATGTCACACTGCTATCCGCAGGGTGCAAACCTGTACTTCATTTTTATCACAAGGATGGATGATGCGGAGGAATTCAGGAAATACCACAGCACCATTCTGGATGCAATCCAGAAGTCCGGGGCGGCGCTGAGCCATCACCACGGCATCGGCAAAATGTTCGCACCGTGGCTGGAGGGGCAGATCGGCAGAACGGAATACGGCATGATCCGTGCCCTGAAAAATTATTTTGACCCGGGATATAACATGAATCCGGGCGGTACGCTGGGACTGGACCTGAAGGAAGAGGAAAAACGGTTTTTGAGAGAGGACATTCAGTGAGGAATTGCCATGAAAGAGGTCGAAGAAAGGATTGTCCTGACATTTGATGTGGGGACACAAAGCTCCCGTGCCTTATTAATCAATAACCGGGGAGACATACTGGGAAAAGGACAGAAAAAGCATGATCCGCCGTATTTCTCAAAAGATGCGGACCAGGCAGAGCAGGATGCCTTGTTTTACTACAGGAATATCTGTGAGGCGGCCCAGGAGTTAAAGTCGTCGGCTGAAGACGGGCTGTGGGACAGGATCGAGGCTGTCTCCGTCACGACGATCAGGGATACGGTCATCTGCGTGGATGAGAACGGAATTCCATTACGTCCCGCAATTATCTGGCTGGACAAACGGAAAGCAGACGGGGCCCCGAAGTTTTCCCAAGTAACGCGTATGATGCTGAAGGCAGTCGGAATGGAAGAGACTGCGAAAATGCAGTTCCAGAAGGCGCACTGCAACTGGATTATGCAGAAAGAGCCTGATATCTGGAAGAGAACCTATAAATATCTGCTGTTAAGCGGATTTCTGACGTTCAAGCTGACAGGGAATATGGCGGATGCGGCGGCCAGCCTGGTCGGAAGGCTGCCGATCGACTGCCAGAGCCGGGGGTGGCAGAACAAAGGCGCCCTGACCCGGTCGGTGTTTGATGTGGAGCCGGATAAACTCTGTGAGGTGAAGGAATCCGGTGAGCTTCTGGGGAAGATTACCAGACAGGCGGCAGAGGATACCGGGTTAAAAGAGGGCCTTCCAGTCCTTGCCTCAGGTGCCGATAAAGCGTGTGAGATTCTGGGGCTGGGCTGTACGTCGAAGGAGAAGGCGGCAATCGGATTCGGAACGACCGCCACGATTACATTTAATATAGAGCGGTATCTGGAGCCGGAGCGGTTTATCCCGCCATACCCATCCGTTATACCGGGATTTTTCAACCCGGAGATCGAGATTTTCAGAGGGTACTGGCTGATATCATGGTTTAAAAAGGAGTTTGCGGAAAAAGAGGTGGAGCAGGCAAAGCTGCAGGGGACATCGGCCGAGGAACTGCTGAATAAGCGCTTAAAAGAGATTCCGGCAGGCTGCGACGGGCTTTTGTTCCAGCCGTATTTTACCCCGAATGTTACGATGCCATCGGCGAGAGGGGCGATCATCGGATTTTCGGACCAGCATACCAGAATCCATATTTACCGGGCGATTATCGAGGGAATCAACTTTGCACTTATCGAAGGAATGAAGCTTTTAGAAAAGCGCTCCGGCCATGCATTCGAGGAGATCCGGCTTGCCGGGGGCGGCTCGCAGAGCGATGAGATATGCCAGATTACGGCGGATATGTTCGGGATACCCGTAAAGAGAACGGTTACCCATGAGGCCACCGGAATCGGGAGCGCAATGGCGGCCTTTGTGGGCCTGGGAGTATTTCAGAACTATCAGGAGGCACAGGAGGCGATGGTGCATCTGAAGGATACATTCGAACCTGATATGGGCCAGCACCAGATTTATTATGAACTATACCAAGATGTTTTTCAGAACATATATGGAAAACTGGCCCCGTTATATGCAAAGCTGCATGATATTTACCATCGTGACTGATGAAAGAGCAGATCCTGTGCACACTGTTTTTAGTATGCACAGGATCTATTTTTCTTTCATACATTTAGGATTCACTAAAAAATCAGGGTACTTTTTTGTGCAAACAGTAACTGTTTTTCAATAATTTCAGTTATTTCTTCGGCACTTTCTGATTTTCCGTTTTTCATCCATGTATCCATAATTCCAATAAATATCCCTATGCGGGTGGACATGAAATAATCATAATGAAAATCGGGCAGTTTTATTTGGTCTTTCAGGTAATCCATTATGATGTGGGAATTATCCATAAAGCTCTTATAAATAATATCAATTCTGTTAATTCGTAATAAACATTCAAGGACCTCAAGATGGATTGTCCAATATCTGAAGACATGCAGCAGAAAGTCTAGTTTTCTATCAGAATGAATGTGCTGTTCAATATATCCATGTAACATTTCGGAAACCTGCTGGTTGCATTTCCAAGATAAAATATCTGCAATACTATCAAAATTACGATAGAAAGTTGCACGTCCCACTGTGGAGGCTTTTGATATATCGGAAACAGTAATATCTGCAAAATCTTTTTGGTTCAGACACCGTAAGAGGCCCTGATAAAGCAATTCAGAGGATTTCTCTACTCTTTTATCATCTTTGATATGATACAAAATATCACCCACTGTCTTATATGTTATGATACTATTGTATCACAAAAATATTATATGATACAATAGTATCATAAAAAAATTGGAGGAGATTTATATGAAAGGCAATGATAATAATAAATTGAGATTGCGTAAACAAAGGCTTCTTGCGCGTGCAGCTCTTAAACGGGCGGGGAATGTTAAGTTTAAGCCTGTTACTTCCGCGAAATGGGTGAACGTTTCCCGTGCATGGAACGGGGTTCTGCTTGTTCAGATTGAGCATGATAATATCAGGGGAGTTACCCCTGAAATGATGCGCTGGTGGTTTGAAAATCTCGGCAGAACAACAACATGGAACGGCATTGACTTTAGCGGGCCGGAAATTACTTTTTACCACCTTTGGCATCATCGTGACCACATTAAGGTAATCCCGCTGACTTCCGGCCCCAATGGTGAACCTAATCATGGATTTTTCCCCGGCGCGAAAAGCATGATTCAAGAACAGTTTAATGATTTTCATGATAAAGTTCATCATACAATGCTCACTACCCGGCTTGACGGGCGGGAATTTACTTTCCTAATTAAACAGTTCGGAATGACAGTGGGTCGAATTACACATACCTACTCATCCACAGAAGACGGTATTTCATTTTATGCAGAAACAGAGATAGGCAGTAAGATACCTGTGTTTGGCTGGCTGCTAAATTGGTTTGTCATACCCTGGGTATATTCGAAAAAAACAGCCGAACATTGGATCCGGCACAACATAGAAGAGACTGGGCGGACAGAAGATGTACTTCCGCCTTTATATGCGGCTCGTGATACTTTTATTTGAGTTAAAAATAAACAATTGAGGTTATAACCTGCCTTCTTTTTTATTTTTCAGATATTCCTCTACATCAGCAATTGTGATTGTATTCAGATAGCCGCTGCACATCTCATTTAACTTACTGTATAAAGAGTCCATATAGTCTGACATTCCTGACGCGATCATACATTCGTTGTCCCTGTCCCCGCTGTGCCACGATGAGTCTGCAAACTGCACGTCCAGAGCCCTGCTGATATCGCCCAGAGTCACTGTTTTGGATTTGTAATAAGCGTAGCCTCCGTTTGCCCGGCCCTCGTGTGTCTCTGCCAGTCCGGCCTTTTTCAACTTCGCCATAACACGCCGTACCCGCACCGGGTTTGTACAGATATTCTGTGCGAGTACTTCACTGGAGATGGTCCCGGTTTTATGGTGGAGAAAAACCATAGCATGTACGGCTACGATAAATTCACTGTTCATGGTGTCCCCTCACTTTCTGTAATGTATGCCTGTGATCAGGCTTACTGGATACCTGCAGGAAAATGTTTTTACTGCAACTTTAATTATTACAGTTTATACTGTAATAATAGCAGTAACAGTTTAAAATGTCAAGGAGAACACGGACGGTATCTGCGATTTATAAAGGTTTTTAATAGATTTCTTTCTTGACAGGCTAGTAATCACTAGCTATACTGTGTATATAAGCTAGTGGTTACTAGCCTGATACTATTTGGTAGAGACAGTGAATAAGATGTATGGCCATCGAATATCACGGAAAGAAGGCGGATATGCAGTCATTTCAATTAGAAGAGTATTTAAGCAGGGGTACGGACCGTATTATAAAAGGGATTCTGAAGGCCTCTTTGAGTAATCCAGGGGAAAGTGCATTTATGATACAGTATTCGAAAGCAGCGAAGGAGGCCAGAGAACTGCGCAGGGAAGCGGAGGCGCGGGGAGAACATATTCCGCCCTTTTTGATTGCGAGTATTACCAGCCAGTGCAACCTGCACTGTAAAGGATGCTATGCAAGGGCGAATGAGTCATGCGGGGAGTTTGAACGGAACGGACAGCTTGACAAAGAGCAGTGGGGAGATATTTTTTCGCAGGCGGAGGAACTTGGAATCGGATTCATACTGCTCGCGGGCGGTGAACCCCTTGTCAGGCGGGATGTGATTGAGACGGCGGCCCGGCACAAGCGGATACTGTTTCCTGTATTTACGAACGGGACGCTTATGGATCAGGATTATGTAAAGCTTTTTTCAGATCATAGGAACCTGATTCCGGTTTTCAGCATGGAAGGGAATCAGCAGAGGACGGATGACAGAAGAGGGGCAGGGGTATACCATACATTAATGGGGACGATGGAATGCATGAGGGAAAAGGGGATTCTGTTCGGAACCTCGATTACGGTGACGAAGGAAAATCTGGACGAAGTGACTTCGGATGAATTTACATGCCGGCTGGCAGGGGCTGGATGTAAGGCGGTGGTTTATGTGGAGTATGTGCCGGCGGATCCAATGACACAGGGGCTTGCGCCGGATGAAGAAGACCGTGCCAGAATGGAACAAAGGCTCAGGAAGCTGCGGGAGAAAAAACAGGCGATGCTTTATATTTCGTTCCCAGGGGATGAGAAGGCATCCGGCGGATGTCTGGCAGCAGGAAGGGGATTTTTCCATATCAATGCAAATGGAGGTGCGGAGCCCTGCCCGTTCTCACCGTTTTCCGATACCAGTCTGAAAGAAACCAGACTGCGTGAGGCATTGAAGTCCCGGCTGTTCGTGAAGCTGCGGGATGGAGAATTCCTGACAGGGGAACACAGTGGGGGATGCGTGTTGTTCGGGCAGGAAAAGGCGGTAAGGGCGCTGGTATCCGAATCAGAGAGGGATGCGTAACAGAGAGGATTACATATGACGACAAAGGAACTGATTATAGAAAAGGCACTGACCCTGTTTGCGGAGAACGGGTATCAGGGGACCAGTGTGAAAAATATTGCGGATGCGGTTGGGATTAAGGACAGTTCGCTTTATAAACATTTTAAAAGCAAGAAGGAAATCTTTGACACGATCGTACAGGAGATGTCCACCCGCATGGAGCAGATGTCACTGGGGTATGGTCTGCCGGATGAGGCCGGGATGGAGTCTGCGGCTGCCTTATACGGAGCGCTGACGCTCGGGGACCTGCTTGACCTGAGTAAGAAGATTTTCCTGTTTTACCTGAAGGATGAGTTTGCCGCCCGTTTCCGCAGGATGCTGACGATCGAACAGTACCGGGACAGAGAAATCTATGAGGTATACAGGCAGATTTTCATGGAGGCAGGCATCACATACCAGGCAGCTCTGTTCGAAGAAATGTGCCGGCAGGGGATATTCAGGAGCAGTTCCCCGGAGGTAATGGCACTTCATTTTTATGCACCGATTTTCTTCCTGCTGAACAAGTATGATCAGGAACCTGAAAAGGAAGAGGAGGCACTGAACGTACTCGAGGCACATGTGAGGGAGTTCGCACGGGTTTACCGGCAGAATCAGGATTAGCCGTTAAAGAAACTCTGTGATTTCCAGAGTACGGTCCATTTCTGGTGCTCTACATAATATAGTAAATGAAAGATATATTTGCGGGAGTTTACTACGGCATCGCATTCGTATTCCAGAGTAGGGATGCCGCAGTAATTCTTTTTTTCAAAAGTACGGACATGCAGGTTTGACAGGGTGCGGATGTGACCATCCGCATCCTGAAATTTTATCATCTTAGGAATGGCCGTCCCTGTGCTTGTATACCAGACCCCGCACGCGACGGGCTCCTGATGTCCCTTGATTTTACCTGCATCCGGTGAATGGACGTTGATGCCAATGCCCATACCCATGATGATACACCTCCTTATCTGATCTGTCTTTTTATCTGTATCCGGCGTAATCTACTCGATCAACAGGCGGGAGTAGTCCACGCTTCGTTTTTCGCGGGAGACTCCTCCTTCCATATGATCGAGGGGCACATCGAGAAACGCGGCCCGCCTGACGGAATCAATCCCGTATCTTTTCCGGATAGAATCTATCGTCCTGTCTAATTGTTCTAGTTTCGCATAATCTGTCGTATCAAACAGACTCATCTGCCTGAGCGTGCCCCCTTCATGAAGCCGGCCGGTATGGATTCCGAGATGCCGGATCGGTGTTTTTTGATCCCAGAGCTGGTCAAAGAGCCGGCAGGCGCAGCGGTAGAGTTCGGTCGTAATATTCGTCGGACTCTTCAGAATCATCTGATGGCTGGCATAGCTTAAGTCGTAACTCTTGATACCGACCGACATTAATTCGGCCTGCATGCCATCCTCCCGCAGTCTCGTCCCGACTGTTTCGGCCAGACCGAGGAGCACGAGGCGGGCTGTATTGGCATCCTCTACATCGAAAGCGATCGTTGTGGAATTGCCGTATCCTTTCTGGGGTGGCGGCGCAGGCTCCACGGGGGAGCTGTCGAGGCCGTTGGCAAAGGCCCAGATGGTCTTCCCGTGCTTTTTTAAGTGGAGGGAGAGAAGATCAGGGTCACTTTGTGCAAGCTCGCCGATCGTATGGATTCCGAGACGAAACAGCTTTGCGGTGGTTGCCCTTCCTGCAAAAAAGAGGTCTGACACAGGCAGGGGCCACATTTTATCTGGGATTTCTTCGGGAAAGAGTGTGTGCACCCTGTCGGGCTTCTGCATTTCACTGGCCATCTTTGCGAGCAGCTTATTACAGGAAATCCCGATATTGACCGTGAAGCCGAGTTCATTTCTGATGCGGGACTGGATATGCAGTGCCGTATCAAGCGGAGTGCCGAAGAGACTGACCGTTTCCGTCATGTCCATAAACGCCTCATCGATGCTGTACTGTTCCACAGTGGGTGTGTATTCCTTCAAAATTTTCATAAAGGCGTCGGAGCATTTCTGATACAGCCCGTAATTGGGCGGCGCCATGTAAAGGGCGGGATATTTCTGCCGGGCCTCCAGAATAGTCTCTCCCGTGCGGATGCCGTATTGTTTGGCCGGGATGCTTTTCGCAAGGATGATGCCGTGCCTTGCGGCCGCATCTCCGGAAATGGCAGAGGGAATCGTGCGCAGGTCCAGCGTACCACCCAGATGGTGGATGCGGTAGGCGGCCTCCCAGGAAAGATAGGCATTGTTTACATCGACGTGATAGATGACTGGCTGCATGGCGTTGCACCTCCCTTTTACCGTTTTTGGGCTTTAAACTGATTATATCAGAACGTATGTTCTATGCACAAGTGGGAAAGTTTTCCTGAAAGGGGATGGAAAACGTTGGTATTCCAGTGGAATAGGGGGCAATATCATACTGCTGGTAATAGATAACAATCCCATTGTCATCCAGATAATAATTTTCCGGATGGAAGTTTTTCCGAAGCAGGACCGCGTAATCGTCGAAATAAGAGGACGGGGTCTCTTTTTGGCGTCCGGATATCTGGGATTCGATCTCCTGAAAAATTGCTTGGGTAAAAGAAGGATCGGAGGGAAAAAACTGTTCCAGTGTAAGTCTGGTACAGGTCTTAAAGTTCCATGTATCGGACAGGCGCGTTGTGGAGCCGTGTGCGCCGCCCAGATACTCGTACCTGTCGGTGTACAGGCTGACGATGCAGTCCCGGTTACAGGTGGTCTGGTACTCGGACAGGAACTGGTAACTGTTAAAAGGCGGCTGGTTATCAGGGATATATTTTGCATTATCCGCGGCCTGTGGAAACAGGATTGTGCGGCAGTACTCCTCTGTTTTACGTGCATACTGAGAATAGTACTGATTGATTTTCCTCGCTGCGGCGATATTATATGTGGTGTGGAAACAGGGATAGCTGATTTTGTATTGGAAGACGGGGATGCCTCGTGAATACATGGTGCGCTGGCATATGTTTGTGGATATGGTCTGCATGGCGGCCTCTTTCGATGGTGTTTTTACAGTATATTGCGCGGGCGTGAAGAAATATGCCGGGAAAAACAGTATCTTAAGGTGATCTTTAGGTTGGATTTATTTTCACTTAAAGTAAATGAACTACAATAAAAGCATCTTAAGAGAAGGAGAGAATGTTTATGAACATGTTATCATGCAGAAATCTGAAAAAAATATACCAGAAGCAATGTGTTGTGAATGGCTTAAGTTTTGCAGTGCAGGAAGGTGAGGCGTTTGCCCTGCTGGGAAGCAACGGGGCAGGGAAGACGACAACGATTAAAATGATTCTGGGACTGATTCCCAAAGACGGGGGAGACGTAGAAAAGCAGGAGAATATCAGAATCGGGTATTCCCCGGAAACACCATACTTCCATCCGTTTCTGAATGGCAGGGAGGTGTTGGAATTCTACGGGAGCCTCCAGAATATTCCGAAGAAAGAACTGAAAGAGCAGATTCCGGCACTGCTTGATCGGGCAGGACTGGAGGACAGCAGGACGAAGGTTAAGAATTATTCCAAAGGAATGCTGCAGCGTCTGGCGCTGGCGCAGGCTTTGCTCGGGGACCCAAAACTTCTGATTCTGGATGAACCGTCGGCAGGGCTGGATGCTCTGGGACGCGTGGAAATGATGCAGACGATCAGGAGCCTTAAGGAGGACGGCAAGACGATTATCATCAATTCCCATATCCTCGGTGATATCGAGCGGGTCTGCGACAGGGGGATTATTATTAAAAAAGGAAACCTGCTCTATGAGTGGGAAAAAGGGAAAGAAAACAGAAGTCTGGAAGAAATTTTTGTAGAGAAAATCGGAGGAATGTAGAGATGGGAATTATGAAAAATGCTTTGCGGGAACGGATCAGGAGAAAGGATATCTATGTTGTGATTATGATTGGAATATTGATCGTCATGATGTGCATGAGCGGCGCGGCCACGCTGTCAATAAACGGGGTATCGGTGACGGAGTTTCAGATGGTCATGCCGCTTGTTATGAATGTCATTTCCGTGCTCGGCGGCGGAATTGCGATTGCGCTCAGCCTGCGGACGATTCCCAATGAATATGAGCGGAAAACGAGCCACCTTGTCTGGATCCGCGGCGTCAGCCAGTGGAAGTACCACGGACAGCTGGCACTGGCGAATATCGTCAGTTCAGTCGGTGCACTGTTTATCCTGTATGCGGGCGTGATGATATTTGCGGCAGTGAGAGGGGAGACTGGCGTCTTGGCAAAAGGAGTTCCGGCATTTCTTATTTTTTCGGTGAGTACGGCGGCAGTCAGCCTGTTTACCAGTGCGGTCAGCCTGGTGCTCCCCTCGATGGCGGCGGGGGTGCTCTGCGCGGCGTTTATGCTGGCAGGGACGATGCACCCGATTCTGGAGACGGTATCCGGGATTGTGTCAGGGGTGTCCAGACAGCTTGTCAGGGCTATCTTATTTATTGTACCTGACCTGTATGCGGCAGAATCGCAGGCAGCGAACCTGCTGTCAGGGAAAACGGTTCAGATACACAGTATACTGGGGGGACTTCTTGTACTGTATGTGTGCGGCCTGCTCTTATTTGTGCTCCGCAGGAAGGAGGCGTAGGGATGAAGAAAACAAAAACTGTGCTGTCAGGAAAACAGCTCCTGTGTAAGGGGGCGGCGGTACTGTCAGGGGCGGCGCTTCTTGCAGGCTGGATTCTGACGGGAAACACAGGAATTGCCAGCGAGGATAAGAAAATATATGAAGAAGCTGCGAGTCTGCAGCCGGTTGTGGATGAGATTGGATTTCAGGATTTTAAACTGGAAGATTATCCGGTTGCGATGTATGATGGAAAACATGACTATGTATTCTACAATGGGGAAATCGAAAAAAGAGAGCCGGTTCTGGAGACATTTGCCGGGACCGCCTATCCGGTGGGGGACCATTTTGAAGTCATCATCCCGACGATGAAGCGGTTTGAAAGCCTGCTGTCTCTTGCAGGCGGTGTGGAAGGGATGGCTTCGGGCAGCGGATACGGGGAAGAAGAACAGACTGCCACGATCTGGCATGAGGCGTTTCATGCATGGCAGCTTAGCAGCCACCAGATAATGGGGGAACGAATGACGCCCGAGGATTTCACGGAGGATATGGAGACGGCTTCCGGTCAGGCAGGAGAAACGGAGGAGGATTTCTTTAAAAAGGAAGTGGACCAGAAAAAGGATGTGAAAAAAGAGCTTGAACAGGAGATGAGGCTTCTTAAGAAGATTGTGACCGGAAGTGCAATGGAAAAAGGAAAGATTGACGAAGTCAGGAATGCTGTATTAGAATATAGGAAGCTTGAAGACGGACGCAGGGAAAAGATGACGCAGGAAGCGGCTGATGCCGAGCGGCGCTGTGAATTGACCGAAGGGACTGCGTATTATGTAGAAGGAATTGTTTTGAAGGCAGAAAAAGGCAGTGACAAAGGCGGCCAGACATACAAGGAGCGGTATCTGGAAACACTGGATAAATATGAGGACGGACGCGGAAAGTATTACCGGATCGGGATGGCAAAGTGTCTGATTCTCGATCAGCTCTCCCCGGACTGGAAGGAAACGATGGATTTTTCCAAGAGTCTGGACGAGATGCTGGATGAGGCCGTCAGTGCAGTAAAATAAGAGGAGAGGGCGGATATGGTCCGGGGGAGGATGCAATGGAATACACGATTTTGGCAGCAGATGATGAGATTGAGCTTTTAGATGTACTGGAGCTGTATCTGGGCAGGGAGAATATCCGGATCAGAAAGGCGAAGGACGGAATCGAGGCGATGGAGATTTTCCGCACAGGGGGAATCCATCTGGCGCTTCTGGATATCATGATGCCCGGGCTTGATGGTTTTTCAGTGCTGCGGAAAATCAGGGAAACGAGCAAAATCCCTGCGATTATGCTGACTGCGAAGAGCGAGGACTATGACAAAATACTTGGGCTGGAGCTGGGGGCCGATGATTATGTGACGAAACCTTATAATCCACTGGAAGTGGTGGCAAGGATAAAGGCGCAGCTTAGGCGGAATTATGATTACCATGAAGATACGGCAAAGAAGCCGGATATTCTTCAGGCGAAGGGGGTAGTTCTGAATGCCGGGGAAGGTGTTGTGACGCTTGACGGGAAGGCGCTGGAGCTGACATCCACGGAATTTAAAATACTCAGGCTCTTTCTTAGTAATCCCGGAAGGATTTTTACAAGACAGCAGATCTTCGAACAGGTGTGGGAGGAAGATTATGCTGGTGATGACAACACGGTCATGGTACATATCAGCAATCTGAGGAGTAAACTTGACCAGCCGTCGGGACAGGAAACACTGATTAAAACGGTGAAGGGGCTTGGATATAAGATAGAAAGGGAAACAAAATGAAGCAGAGGAAGAAACAGGGAAGTGTCTTCAGACAGCTGGTAACGAGTTATATTTCATTTGCCGTCCTGCTGGTGGCAGGGCTGTATGTGTGCCTGTTCGGAGTTCTGCTGTCCCTCGGCGGCGGGACTATTGAGTCGCTTGCGCCTTATGACATGATAGATGAGAATGGGCAGGTGAAAGACTTAGGCTCTTTGGAACGAAACGGTATGTGGATCGAAAAGCTGGATGAAGACTATCATATACTGGAGGTGTACGGGCAGAAGCAGGATAAGCCGCAGTCTTATACTCAGGATGAGATTTATGAATACCTGGTCACAGACAACATGGTAGACACGGATACACCGGCCGCCCGGTACCGCGGGTTTATCAATACCATAAAACTGGACGGGGAGAAGTATTACTATTTCGTAAAAGCAGAAAGAAATATATTGAGCCTGTCATATAACTATAATGCAGCAGGCAGCGGTGCAGGGCAAAGGATCGTAGCTGTATTTTTCGTCGTGTTTACATTGTTTTTCTTTGGAAATTGTTACCTGATGAGCCGCTATCTGTCCCGAAAAATAAAAAAACCACTCAGCGAGATCACGGTTGGGATGGAACAGGTCATCAACCACGGTGTCGATCAGGTACGTCTGGATTTCCGGGCGCAGAAGGAATTCGAGGAAATCCGCGACAGCTTCAACATCATGACCGAACGGCTGGAGAATGAAAAAAGAGAGAAACGCGTACTGGAAGAAAGAAAGAACCGGATGCTGCTGGAACTTTCCCACGACATCAAGACCCCTGTCTCAACCATTAAAAGCTATGCAAATGTGCTCGAGGAGGGACTAATCAGGGAAGAAGACTTGAGAGGATACTACCAGACCATCGATAAAAAGGCAGTCAGGGTCGACGAACTTGTAAATGAAATGTTCCTAATGTTGAAACTGGACAATCCCGAGTACGAATTTGAAATAAAAAAGACAGATATCTGCGAGTTGCTGCGTACCATATGCGCCGGATATTACGAGGACCTCGAAGCAAAAGGAATCGAAATGCACATAGAAATCCCAGAAACCCCGATCTGGGCCGGCATTGATCAGAAAGAAACGAAAAGGGTTATAGAAAATCTGCTCGGCAACATCATAAAATACAACCAGACCGGACAGGGTGCATGGGTATCAGTAAAAGAAAACAATGAAACAGTAGAAATCCAGATTCAGGATGATGGGGAAGCCATTGCACAAGAAATCCACACAATCATGTTCGACCCATTCGTACGGGGTGACCAGGCAAGATCCTCAAAAGGAGGTACCGGCCTCGGTCTCGCCATAGCCCGGAAAATCGTAGAAAAACTGGGCGGAGAGATAACATATCAGTACAAAGAGGGGAAGAACAGCTTTTTGATAAAACTGTTTAAAAAAGAAAGGGCATAATTGGTATGAAGTTTCGGATGGGGACACAATATATGGGGAAAAGGTCAAAAAGTGACAGGGCAGATCCCAAAAAGTGACACCACAAAAGTTAATTGGGGACGTAGTAAAGTTGAGGTTTACTACGTCCCCAATTTCCATGTTTGTATTTCTTTTAAGCGTTCTTTTGTTTTTTGTTCTTCTCCCTGCCCGGTAGGGTGGTAGTATTCCCGGTCTTTCAGTGAGTCCGGCATGCACTGCATATGTGTTAGTTTTTCTTCGGTATCGTGTGCGTATTCGTAGCCTTTGCCATATTCTAGTTCTTTCATCAGACGGGTGGGGGCGTTCCGGATCTGGAGGGGGACCGGTTCGGCCCGGAGTTCGCGGACGTCTTTTTTGCAGTCTTCGCAGGCTTTGTATAGTGCGTTGGATTTCGGGGCCATTGAGAGGTAGGTGACGGCGTGGGTCAGGTGGACGTCGCATTCCGGCATTCCGAGGAAGTGGCAGGCCTGATAGGCGGCTACGGCTACCTGGAGTGCATGGCTGTCGGCCATCCCTACGTCCTCGCTGGCAAAGCGGATCAGGCGCCTTGCAATATAGAGTGGGTTTTCTCCACCTTCCAGCATCCGCATCATCCAGTAGATGGCGGCGTCTGGATCGCTGTTGCGCATGGATTTGTGCAGCGCGGAGATCAGGTTATAGTGTTCCTCGCCGTTTTTGTCGTAGAGGAGGGATTTCCTGCTGATGCACTGTTCAAGGCCTTCGTTTGTTACGGTAATGCCTTCTGCACTGATTTCTCCGTTGATGACTGCCATCTCCAGCGTATTCAGCGCAGTTCGTGCGTCTCCGTTTGCAAATGCAGCGATTGCCTGTACCTGTTTGGGAGAAATCTGTACATTCTGGCTGCCAAAGCCGGATGGATGGGAAAGTGCATTGTTCAAGAGCCTGACCAGATCTTTCTCCTCCAGTGCTTTCAATACGAAGACACGGCAGCGGGAGAGCAGGGCGGCGTTGATCTCAAAGGACGGGTTTTCCGTGGTGGCGCCGATCAGGATGATGCTGCCTTTTTCTACAAAAGGAAGAAATGCATCCTGCTGTGCCTTATTGAAACGGTGGATCTCGTCCACAAAAAGAACGGTCCGGATCCCCATGCGCCGGCTGTTCTCGGCCTGGTTCATGACTTCCTTGATTTCTTTGATCCCGCTCGTGACGGCACTGAAATTGATAAAGTCGGCCTTTGTCTGTCCGGCAATGATACTGGCGAGGGTGGTTTTCCCGACGCCCGGCGGCCCCCAGAATATCATGGAGGAAATCTGGTCCCGTTCGATGAGCTGCCTGAGCATCTTCCCCTTTCCAAGCAGGTGCTCCTGTCCTACGAAATTTTCCAGAGAGTCCGGGCGGAGCCGGCTGGCGAGGGGAGCCGTCAGTTTGCGGTCATCAAATAATGTCATTTGTTCCATAGTGAAATTCTCCTTTGTAAAAAACAAGATTAGCGGATATATTCTAAAATCAGGCGAAATGTGTAAAAGCACTAAAACATATTTGCCGATTCATTGTAATCGCCTTAAAGATCATAAAAGAGGCAGTGTCTGCTGTTCATATTCCGCTTCTTTCTTTAACGGCCCCGGCACTTTATGCAGAATCAGTTCTGTCTGCGAATCATCAAAAATCCATGCATCCAATTCTTCTTCATTTAAAACCAGAGGCATCCGGTCATGAACGTTTTTCATGGAATCATTCGCATCAGTCGTCAGGATGACGAAGCGTACGCCTTTGTCAAATTCTTTATAGAAACCGGCAAGGTAACAAGTCCTGCCATCCGGTTTCCGGAAGGTGTATTTTTCCTTTTCACTGTTCCATTCGTAAAAACTGGCGGCAGGAATGGCACACCGTCTTGACTGGATGCTGTCGCGGAAAGTCTTTTTATCGAGTGCAGTCTCAGAACGGGCATTGATAATCAGGCTTGACTTGCCGAAACCCGGGAATCCCCACGTGAAAAGTTCCGCCGCAAATTCATTCTGACGCCCGGTAATGACCGGTGCCTGCCCGGATGGAAAGACATCCCTTTTCCCAGCCCCGGTTAATTTCTGATCGAGATGGCGGACGAGTCGTTCAATTTCTCTGGCTGTCTCGTCATCAATATAATAACGTCCACACATAACAGGTACTCCTTTCAAAATAAAAAAGTCCGGAGGCGGCATGGATACCAATCACCGCTTTCTTGTAGCCGTATCCTGAAAACAGAAATAATCCGGCCGGTGCCGGGACTGTGTATATTCGAACATAATACCGTCCGCATTATAAGTCTGCCCCGTGATCACTGCAAGACAGTTATAGTCATTGAGCTCCAGATATTTTTCATCAATCTCTGTTGCGCGCTCCACCGTCATTTTTCGTTTACTTGTAACGATAGCCATTCCCAATTCATTTTCAATATATTCATAAATGGAATTCCCGGCAATTTCTTTTGTCAGTCCGGGAACCTCGGATTTCAGAAACATATTGATATCCAGAATCAGCGCCTTATCTTCCAGATAACGGACACGCTGAATATAGTACAGCTCACTCATGACCGGAAATCCCGTATTGGCGGCAACCCGTTCATCGGCCGTGATTTCGGCAAAACGGACAACGTCCGTGCGGGTCCTTTTATGATTTCTGACAGCAGATTCTTTAAAGGATTCGATCCCACCGATAGTAAAGGAAGCCTGATCGACCGGCTGGTAAATCACGCGCACCCCTTTCCCGTGCAGAGACTGGACATACCCCTGTTCAGCCAGCTCGGACACGGCCCTGCGGATTGTATTCCGGGAACAGTCATAGATCGTTACCATCGTGTTCTCCGAAGGAAGCAGTTCCTGATAAGGATATTCCTGAGATTCAATTTTCTTTTTTAAATCTTTATATATCGTTTCAAATTTGGCCTTTGGCATAAATATCACCTTTCTAAAGCGTTTTGCTTGTTTAAACATCTGATTTTATTATAGCTGATAAAAAAAAGAAGTCAAGAAAGCCGTGGGGATTAAAGTATCTATCGCTAATGCATTTATAGAAAAAACTAAGAAATTTCTAAATATAGGTTGACTTGTTTAAACAAGTGTGGTATAAAAGAATTACAGAACTTGTTTAAACAAGATGATGGTAGAAAATAAGACACCTAGAGTAAACAAGATACTGAGCGAATAGTCTGATTGAAAAGTTTGGGAGGAAAAGTCATGGGCAAATATGCAGAGGACGCAAAAGAGCTTCTGGAACTGGTAGGAGGAAGGCAGAACATAGCGGCTGTCTCACATTGTATGACGAGAATGCGGTTTGTGCTTAGCGACCCGTCAATAGCGGATGTGAAAAAGATTGAGGCGATGAAGGCAGTGAAAGGCAGCTTTACCCAGTCCGGCCAGTTCCAGGTCATTATCGGGAATTCAGTGGCAGATTTTTATAATGATTTCGTGGCAGCCGCGGGGATTGAAGGGGTATCAAAGGACGCTGTAAAGCAGGCGGCAAAGAAGAATCAGAATCTGCTGCAGCGAGCGGTCACGGCGATCGCCGAAATCTTCGCACCATTGATTCCGGCAATCATTGTCGGAGGTCTGATCTTAGGTTTCCGTAATTGTATTGACAGCTTGTATTTATTCGAGAACGGAACAAAGACACTCTGCGATATCAGCCAGTTCTGGTCCGGTATCGACAGCTTTCTCTGGCTGATCGGCGAAGCGGTATTCCACATGCTTCCGGTCGGAATCTGCTGGTCTGTTACGAAAAAAATGGGAACGACCCAGATGCTTGGAATCGTCCTTGGACTGACACTCGTGTCAGGACAGCTTCTGAACGCATATGCAGTGGCTTCCACGGCGGCAGCAGATATCCCATTCTGGGACTTCGGATATTTTAAAATCAACATGATCGGGTATCAGGCACAGGTCATTCCGGCCATACTTGCAGCATTTACACTCGTATATCTGGAAAAGTTTTTCCGGAAGATTACACCCCAGGTAGTCTCTATGATTGTTGTCCCATTCTGCAGCCTCGTACTGGCAGTTATCGCGGCACATTTTATCCTCGGGCCGGTGGGGTGGAAGATCGGTTCTGCCATTTCCAGTGTCGTATATGCAGGAATCACGGGCTCCTTTAAAGTTATTTTCGGCGCAGTCTTCGGATTCGTGTATGCCCCTCTCGTCATTACCGGGCTGCACCATATGACCAATGCCATCGACCTTCAGCTGATTGCGGATTACAGCGGGACGATGCTGTGGCCGATGATCGCGCTGTCAAACATTGCACAGGGCTCTGCTGTTCTTGGAATGATTACGCTGCAGAGGAAAAATGCTGCGGCACAGGAGGTGAACGTCCCGGCCTGCATCTCCTGTTACCTCGGGGTCACAGAACCGGCCATCTTCGGCGTCAACCTGAAACATCTCTACCCGTTTGTGTGCGGGATGATCGGCTCGGCTTGTGCGGCAGTCATCTGTGTGGCAACAGGCACAACGGCAAATGCAATCGGCGTCGGAGGACTTCCCGGAATCCTTTCCATCCAGCCGAAATATATGCTCTCCTTTGCAATATGCATGGCAGTGGCAATCGCAGTTCCGTTCCTGCTTACCGTAATTGTAGGAAAGAAAAAAAGTATGAAAAGATCAGAAACTGAAATGATTCCAGAGGATACAGAAGAACCCGTAAAAGAATTAAAGGCTTTTCTGGACGGCAGAGTCATTCCGTTAAAAGAAGTGGGAGACGGTGTGTTTTCCGAAGGAGTCATGGGAGACGGACTGGCAGTGATCCCGGAAAATGAAACACTGTGCGCCCCGGCAGACGGGACCGTGACGGTGCTGATGGAGGAGTCCAGACACGCCTGCGGCCTGACGCTTTCCAATGGCATGGAACTGCTTCTCCATGTTGGGATCGATACGGTCGACATGAAAGGAGACGGGTTTGAGTATCTCGTGAAAGAGGGGGATAAAGTCCGTACGGGAGATCCGCTCATCTGTTTCGACAGAAAAAAAATCAAACAGGCAGGCCATCCAGATACAACGGTGTGCATTATTACGGATGAAGGAGAGGCGCGCGGTATCCAGTTCCATACGGGTATCCGTGCAGAGGCAAATGATACGGCGGTGATTACATTTGAATAAGCAGGAGGAACGGAGCATGGCCGGTTTTAAAGATAAAGTAGTATATCAGATTTACCCGAAATCATTCAAAGACTCAAATGGGGACGGATTCGGGGATTTAAGAGGAATCACGGAAAAGTTGGATTATCTGGAATCACTGGGTGTAGATTACCTGTGGCTGACCCCGTTTTTCATTTCCCCCCAGCATGATAACGGATACGATGTGGCAGATTACTTAAAGATCGATCCGCGGTTCGGTACGATGGAGGATTTGGAGGAGCTGATCAAAAAGGCGGACGAAAGAGGAATCGGCCTGATGCTGGATATGGTATTCAATCATACTTCGACGGAGCATGAATGGTTTCAGAAGGCACTGGCGGGCAGTGAGGAATACATGGACTATTATATCTTCCGGGATGGAGAGAAAGACCGGCTGCCAACAAACTGGATTTCGAAATTCGGCGGGCCGGCATGGGAGTATGTCCCCCAACTGAAAAAATGGTATCTCCATCTGTTTGACGTGACGCAGGCAGACCTCAATTGGGAGAACCCGAAGGTCCGGGGGGCATTAAAGGATGTGATCCGGTTCTGGAAGGAAAAAGGAATCAAAGGGTTCCGGTTTGACGTCGTGAACCTGATATCGAAGCCGGAAGTATTCGAAGATGATTACGAGGGCGACGGGAGAAGGTTTTATACAGATGGGCGGCATGTACACGAATTTTTAAAGGAACTGGTGCGTGATACCGGGATTGAAGACATGGTGACGGTGGGCGAGATGTCATCCACATCGTTGGAAAACTGTATCCGGTATTCCAATCCTAAGGAAAAAGAACTGTCTATGTGTTTTAACTTCCACCACTTAAAGGTGGATTATAAAAATGGAAACAAATGGGAACTGGCAGAACCGGATTTCGCAGCCCTGAAGGAACTGTTCAGGCAGTGGCAGACCGGGATGCAGAATGCGGACGGCTGGAATGCAGTCTTCTGGTGTAATCACGATCAGCCGCGTGTCGTATCCCGCTTCGGGGATGACAGGAAGTACTGGAAGGAATCGGCGAAAATGCTGGCCGCGGCAATCCACCTGATGCGGGGGACCCCCTATATTTATCAGGGTGAAGAACTCGGGATGACGAATGCCGGGTACCGGTCCATCGGACAGTACAGGGACGTAGAGAGCCTGAATTATTATGAAATCCTGTTAAAAGAAGGAAAAACCACGGACGAGGCACTGGACATTCTGGCAGGGCGTTCCAGAGACAATGGCCGCACGCCGATGCAGTGGAGCGGGGAAGACCATGCAGGGTTTTCGGACGCAGAGCCGTGGATCGGACTGCCTGAAAATTACCGGGTAATCAATGTCCGGGAGGAAGAAAAAGATGAAGACTCGATTCTGGCGTTTTATAAAAAACTAATCAGGCTCAGGAAAGAAAAACCTGTAATTGCAGAAGGAAATATTGAGTTTATCGATGAGGAAGATCCCGGCCTGATGGTATACCAAAGAAGTCTGGGAACCGAGAAACTTCTTGTGCTGTGCAATTTCCGGCCGGAAGCTGTCAGGGTAAAATCAAAAGAGGCATTGGCGGCACTCACGGGTGGATATGATAAAATACTCGGCAATTATGGGGACGGGCCGGAAGATGGCACCTTACGTTCTTATGAGGCAGTTGTTTTATATTCTGTTTCCGTATAAAATTCATGCATACGATATATAATACTTTCCAGAGCAGGCGTATAGGAAGAACGCTTTAAAAGCCGGGAAAGGAAGTAGTAACAGATGGAATTAAAAGAAATCGAACTGACGCGGATCGACGGTACGAAGGAGAAAATGGAGGACTATTCAGGGAAAGTGCTCCTGATCGTAAATACAGCAAGCAAGTGTGGATTTACCCCGCAGTATGCCCAATTAGAGGCGCTCTACAAAAAATACCAGGACAAAGGCGTAGAAATACTGGCGTTTCCCTGCAACCAGTTTAAGGAGCAGGAACCGGGGGATGACAAGGAGATTGATACCTTCTGCCGGAAAAATTACGGAGTGACATTTCCGGTATTCTCGAAAACAGAAGTAAAGGGAGAACATATACACCCCCTGTTCCGGTATTTGACAGAGAAAAAGGGATTCGAAGGTTTTGACAAGGATCATCCGCTAAGCGGCAAGCTTCATGAAATCCTCTCAGAGGAAAATCCGGAATATGAAAAAAGCAATGATATAAAATGGAATTTCACCAAGTTTCTGCTGAACCGGGATGGAACGGTCATTAAACGGTTTGAGCCGACGGCCCCTGTGGAAGAAATCGAGAAAGATATTGAAGAACTCGTGGGTTATGAGGGTAGATAAAAGCAGACGGGAACAAAAAGATAACAACGATAAGGGAGCGGCTGCCAAAGCCGCTCCCTTATGTGGTGATGATGCTAACATTTCTTTAAAAGCCGTACATAGAATTCCACGGTTTTTACGAGTGTATCGACCGGGACACGCTCATTATTCCCGTGGATCATACCCCGCTCCTCTTTGGAAAGCTTCATGGCCGAGAACTTATACACTCTGTCGGTGATCCGGCAGTAATGCCAGGAATCACTGCATGCCATCATCAGATAGGGAGAGACAATGGCATCCTGCCAAGTATCCACAACGGCCTGACAGAGGCGTTTGTATTCCTCGCAGCCGGTGTCTGATTCTGCGGAAGGATTCCTTCCTTCATAGACCGTCACATCAATGTTCGGATTGTGAATGGTCTTTTCCAGATAATCTCTTGCGGATTCCACCGTATCACTGCCGAGCAGGCGCAGGTTCATTCCCACAGATGCTTTCGGAGGAATGACATTGAAGGCTTTTCCACCTTCCATTTTCGTGACGGCACATGTGGTGCGCATCATGGCATTGAGCTCCCCGCCGGATGCCCTGCATATCCTGTCAAACAGTCCCTCGAAACACCAGAGGTTTGCAAAAATGAGTTTGTATGTAAAGGTAGAATAACGGCCCAGTGTATCCAGCATTTCCCGGACCGGTTTTGTAAGCTGCCGCGGGAACGGGTGGTTTTCTACTTCCGTGACGGCCTGTGCCAGTTCCCCGACAATCGTATGTACAGGGGGCATGGAGGCGTGGCCGCCGCCGCTCTTTGCATGGAATTCGATGTTGGTCAGTCCCTTTTCGGCGATGCCGATTAGTGCACACTCCTTATCAACGCCCGGGAAAACATTTTCCACAACAGCGCCGCCCTCATCGACGACAAGCGCAGGGCGGATGCCGCGCTGTTCGAATAAATCCACGATGGCGGGGCAGGTCGGCCCGTTGATCTCTTCCTGTCCGGAAAATGCAAAATAAATATCATGCTCCGGCACAAAACCTTCCTGTATCAGTTTTTCAGCGGCTTCCATAATTCCGCACAGAGTCCCCTTTGTATCCAGCGTACCCCTCCCCCAGAGAACGCCATCCTCCACGATTCCATCGAATGCCGGTTTATCCCACTGGGACTCCTCGACAGGGACGACATCATAGTGGGACATTAGCACGACGGGACTGTCAGGGCTTTTTCCCTTCCAACAGTAAAGCATTCCGTTTTCACCTACAAATTCCCGGGAACATGCTTCATGGATATGTGGGAACAATGCAGGGAGCAGTTCCTGAAACTTACGGAATTCTTCCTTGTCAATCAGATCGGGATCATTATAAGAAATCGTCCTGCAACGGATCATTTCTGCCATATCTTTTACAATCTTATCGCTGTCCAGGGCAAGGGCATCACCGGACGGCATGTATCTTTCTTTTGGCTTGTAGCCGAGTGCACGTACAATCAGCACTGCAAGAAAAAGTACAATTAAAATGAGAATAACCCATAGAACTATCATAATAAAACCTCCTTCGTAACTGCCCAGTGGCAGATTACAGTTTTCCTTTTTTATAAAGAATCCGGGCGCCGCCGATGGCGATCAGTGCACCGACCGGAACAAGGACACCGACAGAGCCGGAGAGTGACGGCACCAGCAGGAACAGCACAATCATGAAAATGAGCGGTGCAATCGAAATCTTCCAGTTTTTACTTACATATACGACCGCAAGTCCTCCAAACAGGGAGGGAAGTATATTATCGAAAGCCGGTTTCAAGAGCGGTGAATTTAAGATCGGGGTCAAAGGCACAAGGAGCGCAACGCCCACGGCGATGATCAGGGTTGTAACGATGGATGAGGTGGCAATGGCAATCGTGGACACCACTTCGCCTTCTTCACTTCCTGGTTTCACCTTCATATTCTCCATTGCTGTCAGTGCCGCAGGTACCTTTAAGTTTGTCAGGTTGCCCGTAACAAAAGCGAGATACGATCCGGCCGTTCCGAGCATGGGGACAAACGTGAGCACTTCGATCAGCCCGACTGTCCAGAAGATCGGGGCAACGCCGAGCAGTCCTTTGAGCACAGGCGTCCATCCCGGCCATGCATCATAGTAGATACAGGCGGCAACAGGGAAGGAAAAGATCATGATAAGAGCCGTGAGTATCCAGATCCGCCCGTAAAGGTGTGTTTTGTCTTCGTAAGTACGATTCGTCTTCATTGATATCAGCCTCCTATCAGTGGTGTAATAAACGCTGCAAATATCATGGCTCCCAGCATACTGACAGGGAGGGCATAGTTTTCCAGCCATTTCATGCTGCATTTTTTAATAAGCAGTCCGCAGATTCCCATGATCAGGGCCGAGAATAAGAGGACGAAGATCGGGATCCAGCCCTTTAATCCCGAGCGGATATCAGCGAATACCATCCCGAGGAATGCGGAAATCATTCCAAGAAACAGGGCCGTCATCAGGATATCCCCCCATTTGCTGTCCTTGTTCTTGATCTTCATCAGCCCTCCCTGAATCTTGCGGATGAACAGCGGTACCCAGAGAAGTCCCGGAAAGATTCCGAGGGTCATAACCCATGCAATTGCGGTGTACACCTTCGGGTCCGTGATCGTCTCAGATAGCGCAGAGATGCCGAGCGCATTTGCTGTCGTGGTCGCTGCGGGAAGTTCATATGTAATGGCGCCGATCACACTTAAGCGCAGCCACGGAAGCGGAAGCCCCAGAAATTTCGAGAGCGTGATGACTCCAAGCAGTATGGAAAGTGCCGGAGCAAAGGTAAAAATGGCAGTAGAAATCATCGTTTTTTTGATCTTGCCCATGTCCATACCGAGCGATTTCCCCCTCCGGTATGCCCGTACAAGGAAAAATACAGACTGGCAGATAACGAACAGGATGATCATGCCTGCGAGTAAAAATAAAAAAGTGCTGCTGGGATTAAAATTCATGTCTCTCCTCCTTTGATAGTAAGTACAGGCGGGAACGCAGACTGCACCGTAAGTAAGATGCCGTAATATGGCCCGTACAGGGAAAACTGTTCCACCTGATATAGTCTTTATTATATCACGTGAAGTCTGAAAATAATACAAAATACACTATGAAAAGCAAAAAAATAATTGCAAAAATAAGCAATATATACAAAAAGCAGAGGCGCGGTTCAGCACCTCTGCTTTATTCCCTTTATCATCCCGAAAAGGGATGAGGTCAGAATTTTTCTAGATAAATTTTTTCAATCAGGTTAATGACTGCATACAGCCCCATCGCCATAATACAAAGAAGTACGATAGACATCAGGAGCCAATCCATTTTAAACAGGCGGGACGGCAAAATGACAAAATGTCAGCCTCTTTGTTGACAAGAAGGTAACTTGTTGCTATAATAAAGTAACAAGTTACCAAACGAGGAGGGGCTCATGGAAATAAAAGATTTGATAGAAAGATTTTCAGATTCGCCGGAAAATCAGGGGAAAGCTATTTTCAGCACACTTTTTATTGCGGGGAACAGGCTTCAGACAGTTTTTGATAACAATATTCCGGAGGTGTCGCTAAAGCAGTTCATGCTTTTAACGATGATCAGACAGTCGAAGGAACAACTGACATTCACTCAATTAGGCAGGCTTCTTGGCTGTTCCAGACAGAATATCAAAAAATTGGCACAAGCTTTAGAAAAAAAAGGATTTGTCATCATAAAACAAAGCGAAAATGATTTGCGTGCTGCGGGTATTTATCCGACAGAAAAATTAACCGAATACTTTAATACCGTATTTGCAACATACGAAAAGCAGTTAAATTATCTATTTGAAGTCTATACTATTGAAGAAATCGGACAGTTATTTACTTTGATGATGAAACTGTATGCCGGCATAGACAATCTGGAAAAGAAGCTGCGATAACGAATGGAGACGAAAAGGAGAATAAATATGTGTAAAATTCTGGTACTGTACAAATCGAAATACGGCGCTTCAAAAAAATATGCCAAAATGCTGAAGGAGGAGTTTTCCTGCGATGTTTTTGAAATCGGGAGCTATAACTTCAGTGGGATAAAGAAGTATGATTTGATTGTGGCCATCGGCGGCATGTACGCAGGCGGCGTGTCGGTTATGAAATACATACGGAAGAATATCAGGCTTCTTGAAGATAGGAATATCATTATTTTTGCTGTTGGTGCAAGCCCGTTTCATGAAAAAGAATTCGAAGCGGTTAAGGAACATAACCTGAAAAACCTTCCCTTTGAAATTCCAATGTTCTATGGCAGAGGTGCATACGATGAGACGGTTATGGACTTTAAAGACAGAACCTTATGCAGGATGCTGAAAAAATCGTTGAGCAAAAAAGATCCGAATACACTGGAACCGTGGATGAAAGCATTTTTCGAAGCAGATGGCGGAAGCTATGACTGGACAGAAAGATCCTATTTGGAACCACTCATCGGTTATGTGAAAAAATATGCAGATTCTATCAAAAAATGATTCATAAGTACAAGGCGTTTTCTCATACGCTAAAGTGACAATGGTAAAAGCCGTGACAGACAATGAAAAATGAGAACGCGAAACAGAAAGATGCCGCAGAGATGAGGATTCTCCTTAAAACGGTCGAAATACTGTGCCGTGAGAAATTGATATCCGTGGCCGGGCGAATCCGGGCAGAAAACCAGATATACCGGAGGTACAGGCTTTGACCAGGGCCGTCATATACTGCCGCTGCAGTACTGAGGAAGAGAGCCAGCAGGATGCCCTTTTTAAGCAGACCGCCGAATCACGGCTTAGCGTGGCACGGCAGGGATGGCTGCTCGTAGACGAATATATAGAAGCAAAAAGCGGGACAACGACGGCAGGGCGGGACGAATATAACCGCTTATACGAAGAATTACAGACGGATAAATTTGACATTGTAGTCATCAAGAGTCAGGACCGGCTCATGCGCAACACAAAAGACTGGTACTTATTCATAGACCGTCTGGTTACAAACGGTAAAAAACTGTTTATGTATCTGGAAGGCAAGTTTTATTCGGCGGATGATGCCCTGATTACCGGGATCAAGGCGATTCTGGCCGAGGAGTACAGCAGGGAGCTTTCGAAAAAGATAAACAATGCCCATTACTACAGACAGCGGGACGGCAGGAAATTCATTCTCCCGTCCCGGACCTACGGATTAAAAAGAAACCCGGATGGGTCGGTTGAGCTTCAAAAGGAGGAGGCAGAAGCAATCCGGATTATGTTTTTCCTATGTAAAAGCATGGGGTGTACTTCAATCGGGCGTTATCTGGAGGAAAACGGAATCCGTGACAGGAACGGAAAAGTATTTCAGGCAGAAACCATCCGAAGGATTATCCGTAATCCGATCAGGTGCGGAACGGTCATTCAAAATAAAAGACATTTCGACTTCCAGACCGGAAGGACCATGCAGGTCCCAAAAGACCAGTGGATGATCCATAAAAATGCCGTTCCGGCCATTGTCCCTGAGCAGGAATGGCAGGAGGCAAACGAGGCAATGGACCGGAGAAAAAGGGCATACAGCCTAAATGAGGACCAGCCAAGGGGGAAAAATCCCGGGAAATACCGGCTTTCCGGGAAAATCCGCTGTGGTGAATGCGGCAGTCCTTACTACCGCCGGTACAGAAAGAAACAGAAAAAAACGGCCGCAGTGTGGCAGTGCCGGAATTACATTCATAATGGCAGGAACCTGGCAAAGCAGGGCTGTAAAAACAGCCGGGAAACAGAGCCGGAAGAAGGGCGGGGCTGTGACAATATCCATCTGGATGAAGAACGGCTGTCTGCCATACTGGAAAAGGCAGCAGGGCAATATAGTGACGTGGCAATAGCAGATGTTTCAGAAATCACAGGTATCATCATGCAGATTCTTACAGAAACGCTGGAGCAGGATGACCCGGCCGGACAGGTGAAACACCTGAAAAAAGAGGCAGAACGCTATGCAGGACAAAAACAAAGGCTTTTGGAGAAACTGCTCGAGGATGTGATCACGGATGAAGACTATAAAGAAAAAAGAACGCAAATTGAACAGAAGATAGAAAACATTAATCACCAGTTGGAAAAATTAAACGATGCAGGGAGCACACAGAACATACCGGAACAAAGACTGGAGAAAATACAGAAGCGTTTGGCAGACGGTGCAGTCCGGCAGGCAGAAATCGAGGTAATGCTGGATTACATCGAAGAAATTGAAGTATTTCCGTCCAGACTCGTTCTTACCTGTAAACCTGAAATGCACGGGGCAGAAAAGAATCCCCGTATAGAAATCCCATTGGATGCCGATTTCCAGTATGCATCAAGAAAAGAATCCGAAAATCAGAGGATTCTGGATTACATGCATGATAATCCCCGGATTACTGCAAAGATGATTGCAGAAAAAGAGGGAATCAGCCTGTCCGCGGCAAATGCAAGAATCCGCAGGCTAAAGCGGCAGGGGAGGATCCATTATAACGGGAAGGGCGGACATGGCGAGTGGAAGGTACGCTTCATAGAAAAATGACCGGGGAACGGAAGGGACGGGATAAGTGATTGTGAAATGGCGGAATATGAAGTATAATAAAATATATATGATAATGAATAGGGACGCGTCTGAAAACGTGTCCTTGTATTATATAAAGAGGAATTATTTGAAAGGGATATTGGGAATATGAGTAAGATGGTTAAAAGGGTGCTTGCCATCATCGTTTTGATAGTTGTGGCAGCCGGGGCCGGGGGTGTGGTTTATGCGCGTATGATACAAAGGCCAGCGGCACCGGTGCCAGCGGATGAGGAAGAAGTAAAGGAGCCTGCGGTGAAGACGGATGAGGAAGAACAGGAGGAGCCGAAGCGCGTGACTGAAAAGATAAGGGTGGCGTGTGTCGGAGACAGTATTACCTATGGTGCAGGTGTGATGACATCCCGGGAGCGGGATTCTTATCCGGCAAAGCTGGCGGGACTGCTCGGGGATGGGTATACGGTCCTTAATTTCGGGGTAAGTGGTTCCACACTGCTGAGTGAAACGAATAAATCATACAGAAATCAGGATGCATTTAAAGAATCACAGGAAGCAGATCCGGATATCGTCCTGATTATGCTGGGTACAAATGATTCGAAGGCATACAACTGGAATGCAGGGGAATATGAAAGACAGCTTCGGGATTTTGTTAACGGATACAAAGAACTGCCGGGCAGTCCGAGGGTATATCTGATGACATGCTGTGCCGCTTTCGGCGCAGACGGCAAAGACGTGGTTGCGTTTCAGGTGAACAAGTCGGTGCTGGCAACGGAGATTGTGGCAATTATTAAAAGAGCCGCAGAAGCATGTGATGTTCCGGTCATAGATATCTATAACACGACAAAGGAACACCCCGGCTACTTTGTGGATGGGGTTCATCCAAATGCAGAAGGTAACGAAGTGATCGCGGAGACGGTATATAAATTTCTTAAGCTGACAGAGAATCAAGAGGATAAAAAGCAGGAAGTACCAAGTGGGAGCATCAGAAAAGATGGGGAGAAAGAAATGTTATGCAGTTACTATTAAAAGATCAGCTATTAATGGAGATAGAAGAGAATGGGCTGTTAACCGCGCCCTGCTTTCCTGAGTGACAGACAATGGGGGCAGGTGTTAGATAGGGTGGCAGCATTAAAATCTTTTTGATGTGCGTGTTGAGGCGGCCTCAGTGTATCGCACCGGTGTCTGACATTGTGTCACTTACACAACACAGCTGAATACCTGGCTTGAGTAGATAATCAGATATCCCAGTCCGTCCCGTGC
Source organism: Faecalicatena orotica (assembly GCF_003149245.1). Lineage (GTDB taxonomy): Bacteria > Bacillota > Clostridia > Lachnospirales > Lachnospiraceae > Faecalicatena_A > Faecalicatena_A orotica. The sequence continues at coordinate 185,831 of NZ_QGDL01000009.1, forward strand.
GGCCAGAAATTCGCCGATGATCACACCGACAAGGCACAGTCCGATGTTGACCTTCATATTGCTGATGATGGCGGGGATGGAACTCGGCAGAACTACTTTAGAAAGGGCGTGCCATTTGTTCCCCCGCAGCGTATAGATGAGTTTGATTTTTTCTTCATCTACAGTCGTGAAGCTGGTATATAGATTTAAAATACTTCCGAAGATGGCGACGGACATTCCTGCAACGATGATGGTTGTTTTAGTAGCGCCCAGCCATACGATGAGCAGTGGTGCAAGGGCAGATTTCGGCAGACTGTTCAGTACGACCAGGTAGGGGTCCAGAATTTCCGACAGCTTTTTACTGCACCATAAGATCACAGCAATCAAAACGCTGATGACGGTGACGAGCAGAAAGCTGGCAATTGTTTCGTACAATGTGACCCATAGATGGACAAAGATACTTTTATCCAGAACCATCCCCCAGAAACATAAGGCTATTTTGGACGGGCTGCTGAAGATAAAGGAATCAATGATCCCCACATTAGCCGTAAATTCCCACAGAAATAAAAAACTCAAAAGGATTGCCACGCGTGAGACACGCACAATCCTTTTGTGCTTTTTGCGCATATTCAGGTAACTTTGCTGTCCAACAGAGATTTCACTCATTTTGATTCAACTCCCCCCATATAATATTGAAATAGTTTTTAAATTCGGGAGCATTCCTCCGAAGAAGAGGAGTGTCTTTTTCAAGAGTAAATGTGACCGGCACGATTTTGGAAATGTGGGCCGGCCGGTTTGTGAGAATAATTACCCGGTCGGCAAGGCTGACGGCCTCGGATAAGTCGTGCGTTACTAAAAGTGCTGTCTTATGTGCATTGCGTATGATCTGCCCGATGTCATCCCCGACAGATAAACGGGTCTGATAATCCAGTGCGGAAAACGGCTCATCCAGAAGCAGAAGGTCCGGTTCCAATACCAGAGTTCTGATTAATGCGGCACGCTGCCTCATTCCGCCTGATAATTCAGAAGGTTTTGAATTGGCAAATTGTTTTAGTCCATACAATTCCAGCAATTCATTAGCTTTTGCCCGTGTTTTTGCAGAGAGCATATGCTGGATTTCCAACCCGAGAAGAATGTTGCTGTATACAGTCCTCCATTCAAACAGGTGGTCATGCTGCAGCATATATCCGATATTCATCGTACTTTCTTTCCAGTCTTTTCCATTCATTTTTATCAGCCCTTCTTCCGGTTCCAGCAGTCCTGAAATAATGGACAGGAGGGTGGACTTCCCACACCCGGATGGGCCGACCAGAGCGACAAATTCGCCGGCGGCAATAGAAAAAGAGATATCTGTCAGTGCCTTGGTTTCTCCTTCTAAAGTGTGGTACGCATAATTTATGTTTTTTAATTCAAGTATTGGTTCCATGCAGACACTCCATTCGACAAGTATATAGTTAGTTTATGAGAAAACAGAAGATAGGTGACAAACACTTAATGTAAGAGAACCAAAGGCTGTAAAGTGATTTTAAAGGAAGATTCAAATCTTTAGAAAAGTATGGTATTATTATAAAAAGCATGGCTTTTTTAAGAAGAAAGGTGCAGAATCAAGATGAACTATCGAAATATAAACTACCAGAAGGAACTGGACAAACTGATCGATGTAATCCAGAAGGAGGGGCGTGTGCCGACACTTCTGCTTCACAGCTGCTGTGCTCCCTGCAGCAGTTATGTGCTGGAATATTTGTCGGAGTATTTTGAAATTACCGTGTTTTATTATAATCCGAATATTTTTCCAGAAAGTGAATATACGAAACGCCTGTTAGAGCAGCAGACACTGATTGGTGATATGCACTTTAAAAACCCGGTATCTTTTCTGGCAGGGAATTATGATAAAGAGAAATTTTATGAAATGGCGGCAGGAATGGAGCATTTGAAAGAGGGAGGTGCACGGTGCTTCAAATGCTATGAGCTCCGTCTTACAGAGGCGGCCGAGATGGCAGTGAAGGGCGGCTTTGACTATTTTACGACAACGCTGAGCATCAGTCCTTTAAAGAATGCAGAAAAATTAAATTCGATCGGAACCAAGATTGCATCCCGCTATGGGGTAAAGTATCTGCAGTCGGATTTTAAAAAGAAGAACGGGTACAAGCGTTCCATTGAACTGTCAAAGGAATACGGCCTTTACAGGCAGGATTACTGCGGCTGCGAGTTTTCAAGATAATGAATGTAAAAAAGTTCTAAAGAAAGTACTGGAAAAGAGAGCAAAACCGTAAACTTTCATGTGGACATTAACACGTTACTATGATAAACTAATGAGAAAATCACAAAAAGAGAAGAGAGGATAAAGAAATGGCACAGTTATGGGGCGGTCGTTTCACGAAGGAAACAGACCAGTTAGTGTACAATTTCAATGCATCAATATCTTTTGACAAGAAATTTTATGAGCAGGATATCCGCGGCAGTATCGCGCATGTTACGATGCTGGCGAAGCAGAAGATTCTGACAGAGGATGAGAAGAATCAGATTATAGAAGGTCTGGAGGGCATCCGTTCAGATGTGGAGCGAGGTGTGCTTGAGATTACAGATAAGTATGAAGATATTCACAGCTTCGTGGAGGCAAATCTGATTGACCGGATCGGGGACGCGGGCAAGAAGTTACATACAGGAAGAAGCCGTAATGACCAGGTGGCTCTGGATATGAAGCTCTATACCCGCGATGAGATTCTGGAACTGGACAGACTTCTGAAGGAGCTTCTGGAAGTTCTGCTGAGGCTGATGAAGGAAAACACAGAGACCTACATGCCCGGGTTCACACATTTACAGAAGGCACAGCCTATTACACTGGCACACCATCTTGGCGCTTATTTTGAAATGTTTAAACGTGACCGCTCACGCATGAAGGATATTTATAATAGAATGAATTACTGCCCGCTCGGGTCCGGTGCACTGGCCGGTACGACCTATCCTCTTGACCGAGAGTATACGGCAGAACTGATGGAGTTTGCGGGTCCGACGATGAACAGCATGGATTCCGTATCCGACAGAGACTACCTGATCGAGCTTTTGTCGGCAATGTCAACGGTGATGATGCATCTGAGCCGTTTCTCAGAAGAAGTGATCATCTGGAATTCCAACGAGTATCAATTTGTGGAGATTGATGATGCCTACAGTACAGGGAGCAGCATCATGCCGCAGAAGAAGAATCCGGATATCGCCGAACTCGTCAGAGGGAAGACAGGACGTGTCTATGGGGCGCTGATGTCTCTGCTGACAACCATGAAGGGAATCCCCCTTGCATATAATAAAGATATGCAGGAAGATAAAGAACTGGTATTTGATGCCATCGATACGACGAAAGGATGTCTTGCCCTGTTTACAGGCATGATTAATACCATACGTTTCCAGAAAAAACGTATGGAAGACAGCGCGAAGAACGGTTTTACAAATGCAACCGACGCGGCTGACTATCTCGTGAATCATGGCGTACCATTCCGGGATGCACACGGCATTGTCGGACAGCTGGTACTTCACTGCATCGAGAAGAACATTGCTCTTGATGATATGACACTGGAAGAATACAAGGCAATTTCTCCGGTATTTGAAGAAGATATCTATGATGCAATCAGTATGAAAACCTGTGTAGAGATGCGTAATACAACCGGTGCCCCGGGCAAATCAGCTATGGGGGACGTTATCATGGCGTATGATATGTATCTGAATGTAGAATAAGGATTATCAAATTTTGTGAAAGATAAAGGAGAGGGAAAGATGGAACAGAAATTAAGAGTTGGTATTTTAGGTGCAACAGGAATGGTTGGTCAGAGATTCATCTCCCTGCTTGAGAACCATCCGTGGTTTGAAGTAGTAACAGTGGCTGCAAGCCCACGTTCAGCAGGAAAGTCCTATGAAGAGGCAGTAGGGGACAGATGGAAAATGGATACCCCGATGCCAGAGGCAGTCAAGAAACTGACTGTACTGAATGTAAACGAAGTAGAAAAAGTGGCATCTACAGTAGATTTCGTATTCAGCGCCGTGGATATGACAAAAGAAGAAATCAAAGCGATCGAGGAAGAATATGCGAAGACAGAGACACCGGTTGTATCCAACAACAGCGCGCACCGCTGGACACCGGATGTACCGATGGTAATCCCGGAAATCAATGTGGAGCATTTTGACGTAATAGAAGCTCAGAAAAAGCGTCTCGGAACTACCCGCGGGTTCATCGCAGTGAAGCCGAACTGTTCGATCCAGAGTTACGCACCGTGTCTTGCAGCATGGAAAGAATTCGGCCCGAAGGAAGTAGTTGCAACCACGTATCAGGCAATTTCAGGAGCCGGCAAGACATTCAAAGACTGGCCGGAAATGGTAGAGAACATCATTCCATATATCGGCGGGGAAGAAGAAAAGAGCGAACAGGAGCCGTTGAGAGTACTCGGCAAAGTGGAAAACGGAGAGATTGTAAAAGCACAGCTCCCGAAGATTACTTGCCAGTGCATCCGGGTGCCTGTCTTAAACGGCCATACGGCAGCGGTATTCATCAACTTTGAGAAGAAACCGACCAAAGAAGAATTAATAGAAAAACTGGTAAGCTACAAAGGGTTCCCGCAGGAGGCCGAACTTCCGAGCGCACCAAAGCAGTTCATCCAGTATCTGGAAGAAGATAACCGCCCGCAGGTAAAAGCAGACGTAGATTATGAAAACGGAATGGGCATATCCATCGGACGTTTAAGAGAAGACAGCATGTTCGACTATAAATTTGTCGGCCTGTCACACAATACCGTGCGCGGCGCTGCAGGCGGGGCCGTATTATGTGCAGAAACACTTACAGCCAAGAAATATATTCAGGCAAAGTAAATCAGAATTCAAATGAAATGAAAGAGGAGGTTGTCGCAATGGGAATGACAATGACGCAGAAGATTCTGGCGGCTCATGCAGGGCTTGATTCTGTAGAGGCCGGACAGTTGATTGAAGCGAAATTAGACGTGGTGATGGCAAATGACATTACAGGGCCTATGGCTCTGCCGATTTTCAGACAGATGGCAGAACAGGTTTATGATAAAGATAAAGTAGTACTGGTACCGGATCATTTTACACCGAATAAGGATATCAAGTCGGCTGAAAACTCCAAGTCCATCCGCGAGTTTGCAAAGAAGCAGGGACTGAAGTGGTATTTTGAACAGGGAAAATCGGGGGTTGAGCACGCAATCCTTCCGGAGGCTGGAGTGGTTGCTGCCGGGGAATGCATCATTGGTGCGGATTCTCATACTTGTACATATGGCGCTCTGGGAGCATTTTCTACAGGCGTGGGAACGACGGATATTGCAACAGGCATGGCGACAGGGGAACTCTGGTTCAAGGTGCCAAGTGCCATGAAGTTTGTATTGACTGGAAAACCGGGACCGTATGTAAGCGGAAAAGATGTGATCATCCATATTATCGGTAAGATCGGTGTGGATGGTGCACTTTATAAATCTATGGAATTTGCAGGAGAGGGACTTAAGAACCTTTCTATGGATGACCGTTTTACAATTGCAAACATGGCGATTGAAGCAGGCGCGAAGAATGGGATATTCCCTGTAGACGAGCAGACAGAAGCTTACCTGAAGGAGCATTCTGTTAAGGAATATCAGGTATACGAGGCGGATGAGGATGCCGTGTATGACGAAGTGATCGAGATTGATCTGTCACAGGTACGTCCTACCGTGGCTTTCCCACACCTTCCGGGGAATGCGAAGACGATTGATGAGATCGAAGCAATGGAACCTGTCAAGATCGACCAGGTGGTAATCGGTTCCTGTACAAACGGCAGAATGGAGGATATGCGCAAGGCGGCAGCCATCCTGAAAGGACGTCAGGTCCATCCGGATGTGCGTGTCATGGTAATACCTGCAACGCAGAAGATTTATAAGCAGTGTATTGCAGAGGGACTTCTGGATATCTTTGTAGACGCAGGATGTGCAGTCAATACGCCGAGCTGCGGCCCTTGCATGGGCGGGCATATGGGCGTTATGGCAGCAGGGGAAAAGTGTGTTTCCACGACAAACCGTAACTTCGTTGGACGAATGGGACACGTAGATTCTCTTATTTATCTGGCTTCCCCAGAGGTGGCGGCTGCGAGTGCAATTGCAGGATGCATTGCGAATCCGGAGAAAGTAGGTGACAAATAATGAAAGCATTGGGACACGTTTTTAAATATGGAGACAACGTAGATACAGACGTTATCATACCGGCAAGATACCTGAACTCTTTTGATGCGCAGGAGCTTGCAAGCCATGCAATGGCAGACATTGATCCGGACTTTGTAAAGAAAGTAAAACAGGGCGACCTGATTGTGGCAAATAAGAACTTTGGCTGTGGTTCTTCCAGAGAACATGCTCCGTTGTGCTTAAAGACCGCAGGGGTCAGCTGTGTAATCGCGGAGACGTTTGCAAGGATTTTCTACCGCAATGCAATTAATATCGGTCTTCCGATCATTGAATGTCCGGAGGCGGCAAAAGGGATCGATGCCGGGGATGAGGTAGAAGTTGATTTTGACAGCGGAAAGATCTATAACCGCACGAAAGGAACGGAATATCAGGGGCAGGCTTTCCCAGAGTTCATGCAGAAACTGATAGCGGCCGGAGGATTAGTGAACTACACCAATAGTAAGAAGTAGGTGATGGGATTTTTTGGGCGGAGGATGAAGGGGGACGCTTGCCGCGGAACAGGAATGGCCTTGCACGGATGCGGGTTTTCAGTATAACTGCCCCTAAATCAAAATAGAAGCCAACACGATGAACACCGCCGACAAACGCAAGAATGCTTGGATGCATTCTCGCTAAGTCGGCTGAATCGCAGGACTTGATGTCCTGCGATTCGTTCATGTGTTGGCTTCTATTTTGATGAAGGGGCAGTAATTCTGAAAAGACGCATCCGTGCAAGGCCATTCCTGTTCCACGGCAAGCTGGTTCATCCGGCCGGCAGAAAAAATTCTATCACGGGGGGACTTCTACGGCTTAAGTTGGAGGGGGAGGTTACTGGCTATTAAGGGGGAGGAGGGGGATTTTGGTGTTGACTTTTTGAGGGGGATTGGTATAATGGGATTAATAGTTACCAAAGGGGTATACTAATATGGAAATGTGCTTTCAGGTTAAGGAGGTAGAAGGATGCTGTTGTTGTCAAAGAGGGATATTAAAGAGGTTTTTTCGATGAAGGAGGCGGTTGAGGCTGATAAGGAGGCGTTCCGGCTTTTTTCGGAGGGGAAGAGTGAGGTGCCGCTGCGTACGAATATTCAGGTGCCGAAGCATGACGGGTCGTTGTTGTTTATGCCGTCTTTTGTGGAGGAGCTGGATGCGGCGTGTCTGAAGGTGGTGAATGTGTTCCCGAAGAATATTGAGCAGGGGCTTCCGACGACACCGGCACAGGTGCTGCTGATAGATGCGTCGAACGGGCTTGTTGTTTCTGTTCTGGACGGGACTTATGTGACACAGCTGCGGACAGGGGCTGCTTCAGGGGCGGCGTTTGACGTGCTGGCGAAGAAGGACTGTAAGAAAGGGGCGCTGATCGGGACCGGCGGGCAGGCGGCGACGCAGCTTGAGGCAATGGTGGCTGTCCGGGATCTGGACGAGGTGAAGGTATTTGACCTGAATGCAGAAAGATTAGGTGCATTTGTCGATCAGATGAATGAGGAACTGGCGAAGTTTGGAACAAGAATTGTGGCTGCATCAAGCTCTGATGATGCGGTGGAGGATGCAGACCTGCTTGTCTGTGTGACACCATCTTCCCGGCCGGTATTCGATGGCAGGAAGGTAAAGGCAGGGGCTACAGTGAGCTGCGTCGGCTCTTATCAGCCGCATATGCAGGAGATGGATCCGGAAATACTTGTACGTGCATCCAAAATCTATTTTGATTCTGTGGATGCGGTTCTGTCAGAGGCAGGTGATATTCTAATACCGCTGGAGAGCGGGCAGATTACACGCGATGATTTTACCGGGGACCTTGGAGATGTACTTCTGGGGAAAGTACAGGGCAGGGAAAATGATGAGGAAATCATTGTCTTTAAGACGGTCGGTATCGGCACACAGGACCTGATGGCGGCAAAGCGTATCTATGATAAGGCAAAACAGGCAGGAGTCGGCACGATCTGGGAATAGCCGGGATGAAATTGGTATTGATGATTTAGGAGGATTAGAAGATGGAATCATATTGGAACGGAGCAGAGGCGGCACACCGCCGTGTTATGATGAAAGCAGCAGGATATTCTGATTCAGATATCCGCAAAAAACCACATATCGGGGTACCTAATTCCTATATGGAAGGGTCACCGGGAAGCGCGCACCTCAGGCAGATTGCAGAAGCCGTGAAGCAGGGAATCTGGGCGGCAGGCGGCGTGCCGGTCGAGTTTGGGATACCGGCCACATGCGGGAATATTGCAAATGGGGCCGAGGAACTGAAATATGAACAGGTGGGCCGTGATATCGTGGCGATGTCTGTTGAGTTTGTCTCAAGAGTACATAACTTTGACGGCCTTGTCATGGTGGCATCCTGTGACAATATCATTGCCGGGTGTTATCTTGCTGCCGCGAGAGTCAACATCCCGTCAATGGTTGTGACAGGCGGTTCTATGCAGCCGGGTCACCACTGCGGCAAGACCGTAGTAGAAGCGGATCTGGATGTGGCAAGATTTTCCGGATCTGCAGAAGAAGACCTGATGGAGCTGGAAGAGGCGGTGTGCCCGTCTTTCGGGGCGTGTCCTTCGATGGGAACGGCCAATACCATGCAGATGCTGGGCGAGGTGATGAATCTGGTCATGCCGGGAACGGCTACCATTCCTGCATCTGACAACAGGAAACTGCGCCAGGCGCGGGAGGCCGGCAAGTTTGCGGTAAAACTTGTGAAATCAGGACTGAAACCGTCGGATCTGATTACAAAGGAGATTCTGCTGAATTCGATTATGTTCGATATGGCAGTGGCTGGCTCTACAAACGCGGTGCTCCATATTCTGACGATGGCGTATGAGCTCGGGATTGATATTACACTGGAAGATTTTGAAACATATGCAAAAGAAATACCGTGTATCAATGCGGTTATTCCAAGCGGCCCATATACGGTTGTAGATTTCCATTACGCAGGCGGTGTGCCGAACGTGATGAAAATGCTGGAGAGCCGTCTGTTTACTGATGCCCCGATGATGAATGGCCGGACATGGGGAGAATATCTTTCCGGTGTGAAGGCGCAGCCAAACGAGGTGATTCATACCCTCGAAAAGCCGCTTTTCCATGAACCGGGCCTGAAGATACTGCGTGGAAATCTTTCACCGAATGGGGCGATTGTGCGTCCGACAGCGGTACCGGATTCCGTGAAATACATGAAAGGCAAAGCAAAGGTATTTGACGGGGACAGAAGCGCGTTCGAAGCCATCGAGGCCGGAGAAATCGTACCGGGTGATATCATTGTGATCCGCTATGAGGGCTGTAAAGGCGCTCCGGGAATGAAAGAACTGATGCTGAGCATTGATGCCCTGATCGGACGTGGGCTTCATACAAGTGTCGGCCTTGTGTCAGATGCGAGATTTTCAGGATTTAATTTCGGGGCCATTATAGGACATGTATCTCCGGAAGCATATGACGGCGGTACAATCGCACTTGTGGAAAACGGGGATGAGATTATCATTGATATTCCAAATGGACAGGTATCACTGGAAGTGACGGAAGAAGAACTGGAAAAAAGAAAAGCAGACTGGGTATGCCCGCCGCTGAAGGAAGAAAAAGGATGCCTGAATCTGTTTGCACGCAACTGCAGGCCTGCGGAACAGGGAGGCGCGATGCAGCCCTGGTAGAAAGTCTGGAAATCATAGGATTGCGTAAGGAGAGATAAGGTATGCTGCTGGAAGATAAAATTTTTTTGCTCAATAAAATCGGGCTGACAGACGCTGAGGCGAAAGTATACCTGACACTGCTGAAAAACGGCAGTGCATCGGGGTATGAGGCCAGCAAATTTTCGGCCGTTCCACGTTCCAAAATTTACAATGTGCTGGAATCCCTTGTCATGAAAGGTTTTATATTGTATTCTGGGGAGGAGAATACCAACCGATATGCCGCTGTACCGATCGAGGAGATATCAGGAAGGGTGAAGCATGAGACCGATGCGACACTTGAAGAGCTTACTGTTCAGCTGAAGGATTACAGGGCACAGACGGATATGGATGAGTTCTGGCATATTAAAGAATACGAGAATGTATTTGCAAAATGCCGCAGTATCTTAAAGGGAACGCAGTCAGAGCTGCTTTTGCAGATCTGGGAGGAGGACCTTCCAAAACTTCTTCCGCAGTTACAGCAATTAGAAGAAAGAGGTGTCCGGCTTGGAATTGTCTACTTCGGGGAGGCAGAAGAAAACGGGATACCCCTGAAACACGTCTGTTTTCATGGGATGCTTCAGGAAAAGAGGGAAGAGATGGGAGGCAGATTCCTGACACTTGTCTCTGACAAACAGGAAGTTGTATTCGGACAGATTATCAGTGACGCGTCGTCCGAAGTAATCTGGACCCGGTCGAAGCCGATGGTTGCAATGGCCGCAGAGTGTGTCCGGCATGACATGTACTTTTATAAGAGTGCGGAACTGTTTACGGACCAGATGCAGAAAGAGCTCGGTGAGGATTTCCATAAGATACGGGAAATATTTTAACAAAGAGAGGATATGGAATGAGACAGGAGAGTACAACAACAGAAAACGTAAAGGGCAGGGCCATTGCCCTGCTTCCTATTGCAGTGTTCCTTGTGATTTTTCTTGGAGCAGGAATCGTAACAAAGGATTTCTATGCAATGCCGGCGATTGTAGGCTTCTTAATCGCCCTTTTCGTAGCATTTTTACAGAACAGAAAGTTAAGTTTCGGGGAAAAATTGAAGGTGATAGCAGGAGGTGCGGGGGAGGAGAATATCATTACGATGAGCCTCATTTTCCTGTGCGCGGGAGGATTTTCCGGTGCGGTGACTGCGGCAGGTGGTGTAGAGAGTACAGTTAACTTTGGGCTCTCGATCCTCCCGGCTCGCGTTGCCATTGTCGGCCTGTTCGTGATCGGGTGCTTTATCTCCATTTCAATGGGAACTTCAATGGGAACGATTGCGGCACTTGCCCCGATTGCCGTAGAGATATCGAAACAGACCGGATTTGCGCTTGCCATCTGCATCGGTGCAGTCGTATGCGGTGCGATGTTCGGCGACAATTTGTCTATGATTTCGGATACCACAATCGCCGCAGTCAAGACTCAGGGGTGTGAGATGAAGGACAAGTTCAAGGCGAATTTCCTGATCGTGCTGCCGGCGGCAGTTATTACTATACTGATATTCTGGCTGATCACGCGGAATGTACAGCTTGAGGTTACATCAACGATGGATTACAATCTTTGGAAGGTACTGCCCTATATCCTTGTTCTGGTCGGGGCACTGCTGGGAATCAATGTCTTTTTAGTCCTGATCGGAGGGACTGTGGTTTCCCTGATTGTAGGAGTAGCGACAGGCAGTATAGCCCTGCCTGAAATCTTTACCGTGGTAGGCAGCGGGGTAACGTCGATGTACGATATTACGGTGATATCCATTATCGTTGCCTGCATTGTTTCACTCGTGAAAGAATACGGAGGGATCCAGTTTATCCTGAATCTCATAAAAAGCCGCATCAGGGGAAAACGCGGCGGAGAACTCGGAATCGCCCTTCTGGCTTTGTTTGTAGATTTGTGTACTGCGAACAATACCGTGGCGATCGTGATGGCAGGCCCTATCGCTAAAGAAATCAGCGATGAGTTCGAAATCACCCCCAAACGCTCGGCATCTCTTCTGGATATCTTTACATCGGTAGGACAGGGGATGATTCCTTACGGGGCACAGCTGTTGTCAGCAGCCAGCCTGACAGGGCTGACGCCGTTCCACATCATGCCGTACCTGTTTTATCCAATGCTGATGGCGGCCAGCGGAGTTTTATTCATCTTTCTGCGGAAACAGAATTAAGAAAAATTCCTGTACATGCCCGGGTGTGTACAGGAATTTTTTTTGTGGCATCCGGTCTATGCGTCAGCGGTATGCAGAGCGGATGCACCGGCCTTTGTTTTTCTTGAATATAGAGGCAACTTGTGTTATAATGCAGTGCAGTAACAAAGTGAAGAAAAGAATAAAGAGGGTAGAAGAATGAATCTATTATACAAAAGTACAAGGGATGCCAGTAAGACAGTAACAGCTTCCGAAGCCGTATTAAAAGGTCTGGCTGAAGACGGCGGGCTGTTTGTACCGACAAGCATTCCAAAACTGGATGTAACAATGGACGACCTGAAAGACATGAGCTATCAGGACACAGCATATGCGGTCATGAAACAGTTCCTGACGGATTACACGGAAGAAGAACTCAGACATTGTATTAACAGCGCATATGATGAGAAGTTTGATACAGAAGTGATCGCTCCGCTTGTAAAAGTGGGAGATACCTATCATCTGGAATTATTCCACGGGGCTACGATTGCATTCAAGGATATGGCTCTGTCTATTCTCCCGCATCTGCTCACGACGGCCGCAAAGAAGAATCATGTGACGAAGGATATCGTGATCCTTACCGCTACGTCCGGTGATACGGGAAAAGCGGCGCTTGCAGGATTCGCAGATGTACCGGGTACGAAGATTATTGTGTTTTACCCGAAGGACGGCGTAAGCAGGGTGCAGGAACTCCAGATGGTAACACAGAAGGGAAAGAATACTTCTGTAGTGGCTATCCACGGAAACTTCGACAACGCCCAGAGCGGTGTGAAGGCTCTCTTTGAAGATAAAGAACTGGAAAAAGAACTGTGTCAGGCGGGATACCAGTTTTCATCCGCTAATTCAATCAATATCGGACGGCTCGTTCCACAGGTGGTTTATTATGTGTATGCATACGCGAAACTCCTGCTAAACGAGGAGATCGAGGCGGGAGAACAGATCAATGTGACTGTCCCGACAGGAAACTTCGGTAATATTCTTGCGGCATATTATGCAAAGCAGATGGGGGTACCGATCGCAAAGCTGATCTGTGCATCCAACGAAAACAAAGTACTGTTTGATTTCTTCCGCACAGGAACCTATGACAGGAACCGTGAGTTCGTCCTCACTTCTTCTCCATCAATGGATATTCTGATTTCCAGCAATCTGGAGCGTCTGATTTATGCAATTGCAGGAAATGATGCTGTGAAGAATGCAGAATTTATGAATAAGCTGAAGACAGAAGGCGTGTATGAGATTACTCCTGAGATGAAAGAAAAACTGAAGGATTTTGAAGGCGGCTATGCAACAGAAGAGGAGACGAAAGAGACAATCTCTGGAACTTACCGTTCCACGGGCTATGTGATGGATACCCACACGGCAGTGGCTGCGCATGTATGCAGGGCTTACAGGGAAAGCAGCGGCGATCAGCGTAAGCAGCTGGTTGCGTCTACGGCAAGCCCGTACAAGTTTGCAAGAAGTGTGATGACTGCGATTGACAGCTCTTATGACGAGCTGGATGAATTTGCACTGATTGATGAACTGGAGAAGGTATCTGGGGTCGAAGTTCCGGCAGCCATCGAGGAAATCCGCAATGCAGAGATTCTCCACACTAGGGAATGTGACGCTGATAAGATGAAAGAAACCGTGAAGGAAATTCTGGGAGTAGAGGTGTAATCTATGGACAGCATGTTTGGTGCAATTAGTATTCTGATATTATGCTGTGGCGTATATAGTCTTTACGCGTGGGCGAAGATGAAAAAAGACGGCCATATCAACGAAGTGCTCCTGCTTGGCAAGAATTTCACCGAGCGGGACTGCAAGGATAAGAGTGCGTATATGCAGAAGGCAGTACCGGCCGTATTGGTTTTAGGGGTTATCACAACCTTGTATGGAGCGATTGACGCAATTCATTTTTATGTTACACCAGTCAGGATACTCGATTTGATTGCTATGGCGGTATTTTTCGTCGTACTGATCTGGTTTATGGTATACACGACGAAGCTGAAAAATAAATATTTTTAGTCCGCGTTGAAAAAGTGTATTAGTGAAACATTTAACAAGGAAGTTGCAGAATAATCTCTGAAAAGTAATAAAATATCAAGAAAAAGATAAATAAACAACGTGAAAATGCAGGAATAAAAAATAGAACTTGCATTTTCGCGTTCTTTTTTACTCTTTTTCAAGTATTAGCACGCATAAATGAAACTATGGGCAATATAACTTTCAGTAAAAGTATTGACTTTTCAATATAAACATGAGATAATTGAACAAATTTCGATTTGAAGGAGGAAATTAACACTATGTCAACTAAAGCATATTATCCAATTAGTGAAATTGGAAAAGGCAAACCAGGATTTTCAAAGACAAGATCTATTATTGAAGCAGCATTTTACGGAAACAACGTAGTTCCAGTTAACACATTAAAAGAGGCTTATAACCTTGCAAAGAATTCTCCGGGAACAATCGTAACAGATATGCCTGTATACAGAGGCGAAGAATTTGGCCTTGATGCAGACGCTAAAGTTCTTTTATTCAACGATGGTGCCATCACAGGACGCTACGCAGCAGCACGCCGCATCGCAGGTGAGCCGGGAGTAGACTGTGAGAAATTGGACAAAGTGGCTATGGATGCAATCTACAGCGCACGTTACAAAAAGCTGTATCATGCAACTGTATATGCAGGACTTGATCCTGAATTCATGGTAAAAGTACACCTCCTGATTCCGGAAGGCGAAGAGAACATCATGTATTCCTGGATGCTGAACTTCCAGTACATGTCAGATGACTATGTAAAGATGTACAGAGATTCTGTAGCTGTCGGCGAAGGAAAAGAACCAGACATCTACATCTTCTCAGACCCGCAGTGGGCACCTGTTTCTCATCCGGGAGTTGACTACAGCTGCTTAAGCGATCCGCAGACCCTTTGCTACTTCAACACAGATACAAACTGTGCATGCATCCTTGGTATGAGATACTTCGGAGAGCATAAAAAAGGTACACTTACAATGGTATGGGCAATTGCTAACCGTAACGGGTATGCTTCATGCCACGGCGGACAGAAAGAATATACACTTGCTGACGGAAGCAAATATGTTGCATCTGTATATGGTCTGTCAGGATCAGGTAAGTCTACAATTACACATGCTAAGCATGATGGAAAGTATGAGATCAAAGTTCTTCATGATGATGCTTTCATCATCAACACAGATACATGTGCATCTATCGCGATTGAGCCGACATATTTTGATAAGACTCAGGATTACCCGACAGGATGCGAAGACAACAAGTACTTACTGACAGCCCAGAACTGCTCAGCAACACTTGATGAAGACGGAAAGATCCAGTTAGTAACAGAAGATATCAGAAATGGTAACGGACGTGCTATCAAGTCTAAATTATGGTCACCTAACCGTGTAGATAAGATTGACGCTCCTGTAAATGCAATCTTCTGGATCATGAAAGACCCGACAATCCCGCCGGTAGTTAAGTTAAAAGGATCTTCCCTTGCATCAGTCATGGGTGCTACACTTGCTACTAAGAGATCTACAGCAGAGAGACTTGCTCCTGGCGTAGACCCGAACAAGCTGGTAGTTGTACCTTACGCTAACCCATTCAGAACCTATCCTCTGGTTAATGACTATGAGAAGTTCAAAAAACTGGTTGAAGAGAAGAATGTAGACTGCTACATCATCAACACAGGAGACTTCATGGGCAAGAAAGTACAGCCAAAGGATACACTTGGAATTTTGGAAGCAATCGTTGAGAAGAAGGCTGAGTTCCACCAGTGGGGACCAATTTCAGACATCGAGATCATGGATTGGGAAGGATTCGTTCCGGATATGAACGACCCAGAGTATGTTGGACAGCTGAAAGCCCGCATGAATGACCGTGTAAACGAGATCAAAGCATTCGAGACAGCAAAAGAAGGATATGACAAGCTTCCTGAGGATGCACTTGCAGCAATCCAGAAAGTTGTTGACGAATTAAACTAATAAACAAATTGGCTGCGTGACCAAACATTCTCCATTCACGCAGCCAGATAAAAGACCGGCCCGGCTTTATGGACGAATCATTCCATTAGCCGGGCCGGTCTTTTGCTTATTCCCGCGGGCAGAGAGTCTGGCGGAAATTCTTTTTACAGGAAGATGTCTGCTGCTTTATCATTCTGGCAGACTTTTGTGAGCTTTCTCTGAGCCATTTTCAGTTTAAATTTATTGACATATCTTGCTTTTTGTTTGCAGCCGCGCACACATTTCAGACATGAGATACATTTCTTGTTATTAGTCTTCTTCGGGTCTGCTGAGGAAATCGCACCGGATGGACAGGACTTTGCACAGGCTCCGCATTCAGTACAACGGCTCACATCTGTCTTCGGATAAAGGGGAGTACGGCTGTACTTTCTGTAAGGAGAGTTTCCGGGCACCTGAATGTTGAAGCCGTCAAAAGATTCCTCCTGTTTCAGGCGTCTGTTCAGCTGGATGCCAAAGTCGGCTATGATCTTCATATCGGATTTGTTTGGACGGCTAAGACCGATCGAACGTACGATAGAGTGCTCCACAGGGAAAGCACCGGCCCCAATTACCTTGAATCCACGGTTCTCCACCTCAGTCTTTAACTCCAGAAGTGCGTCCTCGTATTCCCGGCATCCGTATGTAGCCATCAATGCGGCCGGGGTGTTATCACCTTTGAGTGTGTCAAAGTATTCCAGAAACGTCTGGGGGACACGACCACCATATACCGGAATACCGAAAATTACGAAATCATTTTTTTTGAACTGCAGCACAGGTTTCTTTTCCTTGTGCACCGTGAGATCGAAGGAGACGGACTTTAAATCGATATTTCTGGCAGCCTCCATGATGACCTTGCGAGTAGTGCCTGTCGGGCTGAAATAGACTAGTTTTAACTCATTCATTTTCATAAACTAAGACTCCTTTATCAGATAAGTATACGCGCCTGACAGTATGCCCGGCACGTTTTGGGTATAAAAATAACTATACCATATAATAGTAGAAAATGCACGCGGCATGTGAGAAATAAAATTAGGATTCAATACCAGTTGTAAAATTTATTTAAATGGGGTATAATACATTTAGAGAAAACCTGGAATGTTCGATAACCCTGTTATTTTGAACCTACAATACTTTAAACGGGATTCTTATATTTCTGTAATATGTCAGGCCTCCGACTAGCAGTGGAAGACAGAAAAGCAGATGCGGTTGCCCACCTAGCTGCGGCTAGGAGTCAAAATACAGGACCGGCATTTTGGGGAAACTTACTAAAGATAAAGACAGCTGTCAGCGTGCAGCTGTCTTTTCTTTTTATCCAATTTACAGCTTTTTGAGGCTTTTGCTCATATACAGGGAAAACCGCGGTTATACTTGTAAGAGAGCAGTAACATTATGGCACGGTTTGAACAGACCAGAATGCGGTCAGACTTGAATAAATTTCCTCTTTATGGTATGATTTGAAATATTTCTTTTATAAATGTGTAAGACATGTTAAAAGGTCAAAAAGAGCGGGGTGAAGGGAAGAATGAAGAAGACTTTTGGAAAAGTGAGTTCACTGGCACGTATAGTAGGTTCACACCATACAGGGGCGTATGCGGCACAGGCGGCTTATTTTTTTGTACTTTCCTTAATCCCTACTATATTATTGCTGCTGACGCTCGTCCAGTTTACCCCTGTGACCCGGCCGGATGTGATGGAGGCGGTGACACAAGTGTTTCCAAGCTCGGTGGAAGGGCTTATCGTATCCATTGTGGATCAGGTTTACGCACAGTCCGGCAGTGTGATCCCGATAACGATCATCGTGGCCCTGTGGTCTGCGGGGAAGGGAGTACTTTCCATGACGTCAGGACTGAACCTGATTTATGAAAATACAGAGACTAGAAATTATATATATCTCCGGTTCAGGGCATCTTTTTACACTGTTATATTTATTCTTGCAATTGTACTCTCCCTGACGCTGTCTGTATTTGGCAACAGCATCAGTTTATTTGTCTATAAACATGCGCCGGTGCTGACAAAGATCATGGATCTTATCATACGGATCAGGACACTGCTGACGCTGGTCGTCCTGACACTTTTCTGGGATCTGGTGTATAAGTTCCTGCCGAACAGGACGAACCTTTCGAAGACGACGATGAAGCAGCAGCTTCCGGGAGCTGTGTTTACTTCGTGTGGCTGGCTGCTGATATCTTTCGTGTTTTCTGTATATCTGGATATATTTACAGGTTTTTCCAGCATGTATGGGAGCCTCACAACGATTATACTGATTATGCTGTGGCTGTATTTCTGTATGTATGTCATCCTTCTGGGAGGGGAACTGAATGCACTGCTGGAAGGATACGGGAGCAGGTAAAGGCGCCAGTGGCAGATCATAAGATATGCGAAAAAGTGTGCACGAAAGGAAAGGGGTTTGTGATCTTATGGATAAAAGGCTCATAGCAGAGTTTGCAAGGCAGGAAACGGAAGACCTGTACAGGATGACAGAGAGTCTTGAGAATTCAGTGAGTGAAGAATTTGGCAATGCAAAACAGCTGATCCCGATGATTCAGAATCACATACCATATACACAGGCGGAACTGTTAGAGTTTTCAATTAACGAGTCACTGGTCAGGATTTCAGCGGAATTCAGCATGAGAAAGCATACATCCTGTCTTCTTCCCTATTACCACAGCCATGATTTTTATGAAATAATCTATGTGTGGCAGGGGGCAGGCGGGCAGATGCTGCCAGGCAGTCCGCGGCGGATAGAACTTCATGAGGGAGACTTGTGCATCCTGACTCCGGGTATGGTCCATACCATGCTTCCCTGCGGGGCTGGGGATATTGTTTTGAAAATTATTGTACCGGTTCCTATGATGAAAACGTTTCTTCATAATCTGCAGGCGGAGAATGGTGAACTTGCAGATGAGGAAACCGGACTGCCGGAAATGCTTCTGAAAAAAAATGAATTCTATATATTTTATAATAGCACTGAGACAAGTCATGTAATCAAACGGCTGGTGGATGATCTTTTGCATGAAACCTATTGGGGAACCTCTTACAGGATTCCGGCAATCAAGAATCTCCTCCAGCTTTTGCTTATTGCACTTGGCCGGAGCAGTCTTGAAAAAGCAGAGGACAGTATTTTCCATGAGGTTTGTTCTTATATCCGGCAGAATATACGTACTGCGAATTTTGAGGATCTGGCCCGTCACGTTGGATACAGCGGGAGACAGCTGCGCCGAAAGATCGCGGATTCAACAGGCGGGACTTTTTCAGATATTCTCTGGCGGATCCGCATTGAGGAGGCGGCATCGCTTTTAAACGGGTCGGACATTCCGGTAGAGGAGGTTGCGGGAGTGATCGGATATAAGAGTACTTCCGGTTTTTATAAAAGATTTGTGCATGTATTTCATATGACTCCTGCGGCGTATCGAAAGTTATACCGGGGACCGGTGAGCTAACATGTCCTTTCAGGAAAAAAAGGTGTCCTCCGGGAAAATTGTTTTTACATACCTTCCGTGATATTGTCTATGCATACTGCATTTAGATAAGCATAAGGAGGTCACGCGTGAATGAAGAGTAAAACAAAGAATCTGTTAACCGAGGATGAAATCAAATATCTTGTTAAGGTGAATTTTGGCAGTTCCTGTGAAGTGGGCGGCATTGAGGAATTAAAAGGCGGTATGTTCAATTCTATCTACCTGATCCACCGTCTCCATGAAAAGGATAGTATTGTATTAAAGGTCGGAGTCATCCCCGGAACAACTCTGCTGACCTATGAGCAGGACGTCATGCCTACAGAAGTCGAATGTTACCGGATGATCAGGGAGAAGACTACAGTGCCTGTACCGTCAGTACTGGCCTGTGATTTTAGTAAAGAACATATAAAGAGCAATTATTTCTTCATGAGTACATTAACCGGTGTGACTCTGCAAAAAGCAAAAAAGAAAATGACAAAGGAGAATCTGAATAAGATTCAGGCTGAACTTGCAGGATATCTGGCACAGCTCCATGAGATCAAGGGGCCTTATTTTGGTTATTTCAGCGAAGATACCAAAAAGCAGTATCCTACATGGAGGAAAGCATTTTTTCGGATGTTTCAGCAGATTTTGGAAGATGCAAGGGAACATCAGGTCAGGATTCCATATGGGAAAATAGAAGCGGCTTTAAGAAACAATGCCGGATATCTGGACGAACTTCTGACTCCGGCGCTTGTGGAGTATGACTGCCATGAAGGAAATGTTTTCGTGAAAAAATGCGGGGACGAATATGTAATCGAAGGGATTCTCGACTTCGAGCGAGCGTTCTGGGGAGACCCCATCGCCGATTTTCCGACGGCATTTGTATTTACCGATGATATTCGTAAAGAAAAAGCATTTCTGGAAGGGTATCTGAAGGCAGCCGGAAAGGATGCCTATAGCGAAGCAGATGCAGTAAGATATCAGCTCTACCGTCTGTATATCACAGTGATTATGGCTGCTGAGACATTCCGCTATGATTTCCCGTATTCCAGAATACAGGGGATGTGGGCCAAATACCAGATCAGGAAGTGCCTGAAAGCACTCGGACAGTGAGGCACCTATGGAGACGAATGATAATCAGGCTCTTTTGGAAAATGCCCCGGTTAGTACGTTAATAAGAAAAATGTCTGTCCCTTCCATCATCGGGGTTATGGCGTATAACCTTTATAATCTGTTTGATACCATTTTTATTTCAAGAGGTGCGGGGAGCAGTGCCGTAGGTGGTGTGGCTGTCTCGTTCCCCCTTTTCCTCTTTCTGTCAGCAGTTTCCTCGACGCTGGGCAGCGGGGCGGCATCTGTGATGTCACGGGCATTTGGCCGGAAGGATTACGAAAAAGCCACTAAAACGGCGGCAAATACCTTTTTACTGTTTTATATAACTGCAATTCTGGTGACCATCCTTGGCCTTTGCTTTCTGGAACAGTTTTTGTATGCTATGGGTGTGACGGATACCCTGCTTCCTTATGCCAAAAGCTATACCCGGATCATACTGGCGGGAGCCGTGACCAGCACCGGTTTTTCCAGTCTGATCCGTGCGGAGGGGAGCAGCAGATATGCAATGTATATCTGGGTGATACCTATGTCTGCTAATATTTTACTGGATATACTGTTTATCTTTGGACTTCGCATGGGGGTTATTGGAGCGGCGGCCGGAACCGTAATGGCACAGGCAATTTCCATGTTCATGAGCATTTATTACTTTTTTCTGTCTGGCAAAAGCTGTCTGAAGTTTTCAGTGAAAGATTTTATACCGGATAAAGGCATCATCAGGGAAGTCATATTGATTGGAATACCATCCTTTCTGCAGATGTCAGGATACAGCATATCTATCATCATCGTGAACCAGTTTTTGAGAAAATATGGCGGTGATCTGCCGATCAGTACATATGGAATTGTAAGCAGGGTTAATACCCTTTTTCTTTTTCCTGTCATGGGACTTGTTCAGGGGATACAGCCCATTATAGGTTACAGTAATGGTGCCGGAAAACCGGTAAGGACAGCCGAAACGCTGAAAAAATCTTCGATGCTTGCAGTCCTGTACGGGGCCTTTGGATATCTTGTGATCCTGCTGTTTTCCAGTCAGATCCTTCGTCTCTTCACAACAGATGAAGGCATCCTGAAGTTGGGAAGTACTGTTTTAAAACTCACGAATGCAGGAATAATACTGAATGGTCTTTTAAATATCCAGTCAGCATATTTTCAGGCGGTTGGGAAGAAACTGCTTTCTCTGTTTCTAGTGCTGTGTAATCAGGTGATCTGTTTTATTCCGATTACATTTTTACTTGGCAGTATATTTGGATTATCAGGAATCTGGTACTCATTCCCTGTATCAGCCCTGCTGGCATCCGTGGTTTCCGGCCCTATTACCGTATATTCGGTGAGAAAATCCTTGACATTCAAAAACCGTATGTTACAATAATAACGTGAATTCGATATATTTCGAAGAATATAATAGACCAGAAAAAAGCGATAACCGTGTACAGTAGAGCCCCATTTCCTATCAGAGAGAGAAAATCACTGGCTGAAAGTTTTCTTTAGTTCAGATGGCAATCGAAATTCCCACGATAGCTGCATTCTTGAAATGAGTGAAGAGTAGAGAATGACGTATGTTGTACGTTACACAAGACTAAGCGTCCATAGCTTATGCTGTGGGAATTAGGGTGGTACCGCGAATATCTGACTTCGTCCCTTTTGGGGATGGAGTCTTTTTTAGTGTGAAGGAGGAGAATGATTCATGAAAGAAAAATTGGAGCAAATCAAAGCGGAAGCGATTGCACAGATTCAGTCATCTGATGTTCCGGAGAAGCTGAATGATGTGCGTGTAAAGTTTCTTGGGAAGAAAGGTGAGCTGACGGCAGTCCTGAAGGGAATGAAAGACGTGCCGGCTGAGGAGAGGCCGAAAGTCGGACAGCTTGTGAATGAGACGAGGGCTGCGATAGAGGCTGTGCTGGAAGAATCCAGAACGAAAATGGAGAAGATTATCAGGGAAGAGAAGCTGAAAGCAGAAGTAATTGATGTGACACTGCCATCCAGAAAAAATACAGTCGGACACAGACATCCGAACACGATCGCGCTGGAAGAGGTAGAGCGTATCTTCGTGGGTATGGGATATGAAGTCGTGGAAGGGCCGGAAGTCGAGTATGACATGTACAACTTCGAGAAGCTCAATATCCCGGCTGACCATCCGGCCAAAGATGAGCAGGATACATTCTATGTAAACAAAGATATTGTGCTGCGTACCCAGACATCACCGGTTCAGGCGCGTGTGATGGAGCAGGGGAAACTTCCGATCCGCATGATTGCGCCGGGAAGGGTATTCCGTTCAGACGAAGTGGATGCGACACATTCTCCTTCTTTCCACCAGATAGAGGGACTCGTTATTGATAAGAATATCTCATTCGCAGACTTAAAAGGAACGCTTGAGGTATTTGCAAAGGAGCTGTTCGGGCCGGAGACAAAGACAAAATTCCGTCCACATCATTTCCCGTTCACAGAGCCGAGTGCCGAGGTGGACGTAAGCTGCTTCAAATGCGGCGGGAAAGGATGTCGTTTCTGTAAGGGATCAGGCTGGATTGAGATTCTGGGCTGTGGAATGGTGCACCCCCATGTATTGGAAATGTGCGGCATTGACCCGGAAGTATATTCAGGATTTGCATTCGGGGTAGGGCTGGAACGTATCGCTCTTTTGAAATATGAGATTGATGATATGAGACTGCTGTACGAGAATGATATCCGTTTCCTGAAACAGTTCTAAACTTATTATAGAAAGATCAGAATCAGAAAGTGAGGAAAATTATAGATGAATACTTCATTATCATGGATTAAAGCGTATGTTCCGGATTTAAATGTGACTGCGCAGGAGTATACAGATGCAATGACGCTGTCAGGAACTAAGGTGGAAGGGTTCGAAGAACTGGATGCCGATCTTGACAAGATCGTGATCGGACAGATAGATAAGATTGAGAAACACCCGGATGCGGATAAACTGATTATCTGTCAGGTGAATGTCGGTAAAGAGAGTGTACAGATCGTGACAGGCGCAAGCAATGTACACGAAGGTGACAAGGTTCCGGTCGTGCTGGACGGCGGACGTGTCGCCGGAGGACATGACGGGTCTAAGACACCGGGCGGGATTAAGATTAAAAAAGGAAAACTGCGCGGGATTGAAAGTTTTGGAATGATGTGCTCTATCGAAGAACTGGGCTCCACAAAGGAGATGTATCCGGATGCGCCGGAAAATGGAATTTATATCATGCCGGAGGATGCCGAAATCGGGGCAAGCGCTATAGAGGCACTCGGACTGAACGATGTCGTTTTTGAATATGAAGTGACGTCCAACCGTGTAGACTGCTACAGTGTGATAGGAATCGCACGGGAAGCAGCAGCTACTTTCCGCAAAGAGTTCATTCCCCCGGTCGTAACAGAGACGGGAAACAGTGAGGACGTGAACGACTACATCAAGGTGTCCGTAGAAAACACGGACCTCTGCCCGCGTTACTGTGCAAGAGTCGTAAAGAATGTCAAAATCGCACCTTCACCGGAATGGATGCAGAGAAGGCTGGCTTCTGTAGGAATTCGCCCGATCAATAACCTGGTTGATATTACAAACTATGTAATGGAAGAGTACGGACAGCCGATGCATGCGTACGACCTTGAGACCATCGCGGATCATCAGATCATTGTAAAGACTGCTCAGGACGGCGATAAATTTACAACACTGGACGGACAGGAAAGAAACGTGGATAAAGATGTCCTCATGATCTGCGACGGTGAGAAAGCCATTGGTCTTGCGGGAATCATGGGCGGTGAAAATTCGATGATTACTGATGATGTGCAGACAATGCTGTTCGAGGCGGCATGCTTTGACGGTGTAAATATCCGCAAATCCAGTAAAAGGGTCGGACTTCGCACCGATGCATCCGGTAAGTTCGAAAAAGGGCTTGATCCCAATAATGCAAAGGCTGCCATTGACCGCGCCTGCCAGCTGGTAGAAGAACTGGGAGCAGGAGAAGTGGTAGGCGGAACCGTCGATGTATACGGTAAAGTAAAAGAACCGGTACGTGTACCGTTCGATGCAGATAAGATAAATATCCTGCTCGGAACAGAGATCCCCGAGGCGGAGATGCTGGGATATTTTGAGAAGATAGGTCTGGAATATGATGCAGAAGCAAAAGAAGTGATTGCACCGACGTTCCGTCACGATTTATTCAGACTTGCAGACCTTGCTGAGGAAGTTGCAAGATTCTACGGATACGATAATATTCCGACAACCCTTCCGACAGGGGAGGCTACAACAGGAAAGCTTTCCTACAAGCTCAGGGTTGAGGAAGTTGCGAGGGATATCGCCGAGTTCTGTGGCTTCAGCCAGGGAATGAGTTATTCCTTCGAAAGCCCGAAGGTATTTGATAAATTACTGCTTCCGGCAGACTCTCCGCTTCGCAGTACTGTTGAGATAATGAATCCGCTGGGAGAAGATTACAGTATTATGAGAACGACCTCCTTAAATGGAATGCTGACTTCACTGGCGACAAACTATAACCGCAGGAATAAAGACGTGCGTCTGTATGAACTGGGAAATATTTACCTCCCGAAGACACTTCCGCTGACAGAACTTCCAGAAGAACGCATGCAGTTTACGCTGGGTATGTACGGGGACGGCGATT
This sequence comes from Faecalicatena orotica, assembly GCF_003149245.1. GTDB lineage: Bacteria > Bacillota > Clostridia > Lachnospirales > Lachnospiraceae > Faecalicatena_A > Faecalicatena_A orotica. The sequence continues at coordinate 210,958 of NZ_QGDL01000009.1, forward strand.
TCTTCAGCATGAAGGGTGTAGTGGAAGAGTTCTTCGAGAAGATTGGTATGAAGAAGAAAGAAACTTACGATCCGAATGCAGGTAAACCATATCTGCACCCGGGACGTCAGGCAAATATTATATATGAAGGTAAAGTAGTTGGATACCTCGGAGAAGTACATCCGGAGGTAGCGGATAATTATGGTATTGGTGAGCGCGCTTATGTGGCGGTGATCGATATGCCGGAAATCATGGAATTTGCCACATTTGACAGAAAATATACCGGAATCGCAAAATACCCGGCAGTAACCCGTGATATCAGTATGGTGGTGCCGAAGAGCATTCTTGCGGGACAGATTGAAGAAATTATCGAGAAAATGGGCGGAGCTTATCTGGAAAGCTATAAGCTGTTCGATTTATATGAAGGTGCACAGATCAAGGCAGGCTTCAAATCCATTGCATACTCCATTGTGTTCAGGGCAAAGGACAGGACGCTGGAAGAGGCAGATGTTGCAGCGGCAATGAAGAAAATCCTGAAAGCACTGGAAGAGATGGGAATCGAGCTGAGACAGTAAGGAAACCTGACGATGAAAGAAGGAAAAGAGATTGAAGACAAGTGATTTTTATTATGACCTTCCAGAGGAACTGATTGCCCAGGACCCTCTGGAGGACAGGTCAGGTTCAAGGCTCCTTGTGCTGGACAAGGAGACCGGGGAAATAAAGCACCGGATGTTCCGCGACATTACAGAATACCTCAGGGCGGGAGACTGCATGGTTATCAACGATACAAAGGTGATTCCGGCAAGGCTGATAGGCTCTAAAATAGGAACAGATGCAAAGATAGAAGTACTTCTTCTGAAAAGGAAGGAGAATGATGTCTGGGAGACTCTGGTAAAACCCGGCCGCAAAGCAAAACCCGGTACAAGGATCAGTTTCGGGGACGGCCTGCTTGTAGGAGAAGTCATCGATGTAGTGGAAGAAGGCAACCGGCTCATTCATTTTGAATATGAAGGTATTTTCGAGGAAATACTCGACCGGCTTGGACAGATGCCGCTTCCACCCTATATCACTCACCAGCTTCAGGACAGAGACAGATATAATACAGTATACGCGGTCCATGAAGGATCAGCTGCGGCACCCACGGCCGGCTTACATTTTACGCCGGAGCTGCTGGAGGAGATCCAGGAAAAGGGGATTGAGATTGCACGTGTTACGCTCCATGTCGGACTCGGGACTTTCCGTCCAGTCAAGGTAGATGACGTGACGGAGCACCATATGCATTCGGAATTCTATCAGATCGATGAGGAGGCGGCCGGAAAGATCAACCGTGCCAAGGATAACGGCGGCCGGGTAGTCTGCGTAGGCACGACAAGCTGCCGTACAATCGAATCAGCAGCCGATGAGAACGGCCGTCTGAAAGCTTGCAGCGGGTGGACAGAGATCTTTATCTATCCGGGATATCAGTTTAAGATACTGGACTGCCTGATCACAAACTTTCACCTGCCAGAATCTACGCTGATCATGCTCGTATCCGCTCTGGCTGGGAAAGAGCCGGTGCTGGCCGCTTATGAAGAGGCGGTAAAAGAACGTTACAGGTTCTTCAGCTTCGGGGATGCTATGCTGATTGTATAAAACCCGTTAGTATGTTATTTAAATAAGAGAAAATTAGTAATTATCAACAATAATACAATACATGTATTGTTAACTGTTACTAATTTATTTTATAAAAAAAGGCTGCTGATAATATGATTTGAGACCGAAATTTATCAAAAGTCTGTTTATGAAATCAGCCTCAAAGGAGTCAATTAAAAAAACGGTAGTGGCATCGTGTTGGATGCTGCTGCCGTTTTTCTTCCTCAATCTACTGGGTGTCAAAGAGTTCTGTCAATATTTTCTGTAACATACGCGAATAAGCTGGTCTGCGTATGTTAGTACCGCTAAATCCTGCATCGGTAAAAACCTCGTAGGAGTCAGTATTCAATGTATGTATGGCGTATTTTTTTAATGATTGCCAATGTCTAATATACTATAAAATGTCGTCTTATTCATCTGTAGTAGTAGCCAATCATTTTATTGAACTACTTTTATTTAGAAGAGTTAAGGTCATATTGATGAAAGGGAAGTGTTGACTTGTTTTTAGCATGTTATCTCCCTGGCGATTCTATGACCGTTATGAAAGATGTCATTCTATACGCACAGTGGAACCCCGCACCCCGGGAAGCAGAAAGATAATTTAAAATAAATCTGCAGCTTTGTACAGACGAAAAAGCGGTTCCTTAAGTATTAGAAACCGCTTTCAAATTTTTTTGGAGGGGAATAATGCGAAGTTTTCGTTTATTTATAAGTAATTACTTATGACGAATAAAATATTGATAATAACTCCTTTCCCTCCCCTTATGTTAAAATGATTTTCACAACTATATACTACGAAACTATTTTTACAGTACATAACTTTATGAGGAGGAAATTGAATGGAAAAAACGAAAAAAAGTATGTATCATTGGGTGATACTGGTCTGCTGTGTGCTGACTTTAATGTTTGCTTATTCTACACGCTTTGGGCTGGCCCAATTGTTTACGACTGAAATTATTAAGGAAACTGGATTTGCCACCAGCGCGTATTTCTTATGTACAACAATTGCCAGCGTAATCTGTATCTTTACCAGCCCCATTGCCGGGAAGCTTCTGCGGGGAAAATATATGCGTCCTACTTTTCTGATCTGCTGTATCGGAACGATGGGGTTCTATTCCTGTTACGGCTTCTGCCATTCGCTCTGGCAGTTCTATCTCGTGGGTGCACTTCAAGGCTTCTTTGCAATGGGTGCCTGTACCATTCCTGTCACTGTTCTCATTACAAACTGGTTTGAAAAGAAACGCGGTCTTATGATCAGCATTGCAATGATGGGGGTCAGTATCGGAGGTACGGTTCTCAGCCCGTTTCTGGCATGGACAATCAGTTCTTATGGATGGCGGAAATCTTATTTTATTCTCGGTACAGTAAGTCTTCTTGTACTGGTTCCGATTTCCGGGTTCATTGTACGCCGTTCCCCGGAAGATCTTGGACTGCTTCCCTATGGACATGGAGAAGAGCCCGTTTCTTCCAAAAAGAAGGGGAATCCTGTCCCAGCAAATAACTGGAATGCCACTCTGCAAGAAGCGAAAAAAACACCGATTCTCTGGATGTTTGCAATTGGTGCTTTTTTCATCTACTTTACTTCCTGTATTATCGGGCATATGAGCTACTACCTGCAGACTACCGGATTTGATGCCGCAGCCATTGCATCTTATATCTCCCTGTACTCCACTGTTGCGATTGCTGGAAAGATCGTTCTTGGATATATTTTTGACCGCTTTGGTCCGAAAGGTGGAATTCTCTTTGGATGTGGACTTTTCTTCCTTTTCCTTCTTTCCTTTCTCATGGTACAGGGAAGCCCGCTTATGCTTTATGCAGCTGCGGTTCTGTATGGTTTTGGGACATGTACTGCAACCATCGCTGTTCCTTTTATGACAACCAGCGTATTCGGCGCAAAGCATTACAGTGAGCTGTACGGTTTTATCTCAGCATTCACTATGACCGGCAGTGCGGTTGGAAGTTCAGGGATCGGCCTTATTTATGATCTTACAGGCTCCTATCGGCTGGCATTAGTTATTCTGGCGATATTCACTGCATTGACCATTGTGATTATGTTCATCTGTATAGATATGGGGAGAAAACACACTGCCGCAAAAGCAGTTCCTGCAATACAAGAAGCCTGAAAAACAGAAAAACAGAAAAAAAAGAAAAAAAGAAAAAAAGGATGACAGGCCTTGTTTGTTTTACAGGCGGCTGCCATCCTTTTTTCCCCCTCCTGATATAAAATCCAGAAACTCCTTCTCTCTTCTTGTAAGACAGTAATTTCTGGTTGTCACATAACAAGAATTCAGATACAGTTTTTTATCCTTAAGCGGCACCAGTACTACATCACTCTTTTCAGGAATCCTTTTAAATCCCATCATCGTGACATATTCTCCACTCATGATAGCATCGTAAAAACTGCCTCTGTCTGAAACTTCAAGTAACTGGTCATGATCCTCCATCCCTAACAAGCTCAGAAACATCTTGGAACCAGCATCATCATAGGTCACATAAGGTTCCTTACGAAGCTCTTTTAACTCTATCTGGGCGGCACCGGCCAGTCTGTGTGTCCTTGCCACCATAGCATACATTGGCATCGGAGCAAAAAGTTCCTCCATCTGCAACCCGGATTTTTCAGCCATTTTCTTATATTTTTCTCTTTTCTCTTCTGCGAAAAACACGATCCCAAGCGTACTGTCCCCAGCCAATACTGCTTCCATCACTTCTTTGTTTCCCATCTCTCTAATCTTATCCGGCAGCTTTACGTCTGAATTATTTTTAAATTTCAAAAACAGCTCCATAATGTAAACTGCATAATAGCAGGATATTTTCAGGGGCCGTTCCTCCACTGCATTTAGTTCTTTGATTTTCCTCTGTTCCTGCAAAATCAGCTTTGCACTTTTCATAAACTGCTCTCCCTGAACCGTCAATGCGATGCCGGATTTACTCCGGTGGTATATTTTATATCCCAGCTCCTCTTCCAGCCCTTTTATCATCCCACTCAAATAAGGCTGCGAAAGATAGAGTTCTCCCGCTGCCTTACTGATAGAGCCATATTTTGCTACTGCTACAGCGTATTCTAAATGGTTAAAATTCATAGTCCTGTCCTTCTGTCTTCTTAAATATAACTAATTGCTTATATTTATTAAAATTTTAGAGATTACCAATTTTATACAATATATAGTATATTATTCCTATCACAATTATGCAGATTTGCTATGGTTGTAATTACTATTATTTATTATATATAAGTATTCCAGCAATTGCAAGAATGTTATTTCAAAGGAGAACCTTATGAAAGATTACCTGTCACTTGCCAACTCGCCCGTCATATTCATTGTCTGTTCCATTGTAATTCTTTATGTTTTTATCCAGTCCTTTGTCTTTATGAGACGCGCCTGGAAACGCGGAAAAGAAATCGGCATATCAGGCTGGGCCATGAAAAGTACGATGATTGGAAGTGCACTTTTTTCCATTGTCCCAAGCATTCCGATCCTTATTATTCACGTAATGCTCATGTCTGTATTAGGCAGTTATTTTCCATGACTGCGCCTGTCTGTCATTGGCTCAAGTTCTAAAGAGCCTGGACCGCGGTATGTCCAGCTTAAGAAAACGAAGGTCCGTAATTTATTCTCTTCTGATTGACGGGGTCTTTATTGCCATGATGAGCTGGTTCTGTGCGCCCTATCTGACCTACTGGACAGAAAAGCCGGAACAGATTCTTTCTCTTACTGCCCTTGTTACAGCCGGAATCTTTGCTCTTTTCTTGAACTGGCATGTCCTTTATTACCGGAAATATTATGAATATGAAACTTCCTGCTGCCACCAATGCATTGAGAGTCAACGATGTCGAGCGCGGCAGTGATGAAGCCGAAGTATTTACAACCCTTGCTATCGGCGCATCCTCTATAGTCACGACATTGATTCTTTTTCTTGGGATGCTGTTCCTTGGCAATCTGCTTGTTCCGATCATTACCGGGCCAGCTCTTGCACCAGCTTTCAATCATGTGACGCCTGCCCTGACCGGAGCACTGGCTGCCCCTTATTTTCTTAAGAATAAAAAACTGTCTCTGCCTACCATCATCGCTGCTGCCATGCTTTATCTTGTTCTTGGCTACAACTTTATGTTAGAAAATTACAGCTACTTTATGCTGGGATTTATAGTAATCAGTTTCTTGTGTTATGTGGGCATGTACAAGACCGGATTTATAAAAGAAACAAAAATCAGCAATGAAGAGAGGTACCAATTATGGAAAATCAATTATTAAAAGAAGCACAGGAAATGCAGACTGAGTTAAGCAGATGGCGTCAGGCTCTTCACCAGATCCCAGAGCTTGGCTTGCACCTGCCCAAAACATCTGCATTTGTAACGGAAAAACTGGATGAATTCGGTATTGCTTATGAAATATACGAAGACTGCTCCTGTATCACCGCATGTATCGGCCAGGGAAAACATTGTTTTCTGCTGAGAAGTGATATGGATGCTCTCCCTATGCAGGAAGAATCCGGCATCCCCTTCCAATCTGAAAATGGATGTATGCACTCCTGCGGACATGACCTTCATACTTCGATACTCCTTGGAGCAGCCAAATTATTAAAGGCTCACGAGCAGGAACTGTCCGGGACTGTAAAACTGCTCTTTCAGTCCGGCGAAGAGACATTTAGCGGGGCGGATGCAGCTATAAAAAGAGGGATTCTTGAGACACCGAAAGTAGAAGCAGCCTTTGCCATGCATGTTGCCTCTACTCTGGAGAACAATACGATTATCTATGGTCCTCATCCTATGGCGGCAGTGTATGGTTTCCAAATCAGCCTGACCGGAAAAGGTGCCCATGGTTCCACGCCAAATCTTGGTATTGATCCAATCAACACCGGAGTCCATATTTATCTTGGCCTGCAGGAACTGATTGCCCGCGAGGCTTCCTCATCAGACGAAGCTGTGCTGACAATCGGCAGCTTTGATGCCGGCACTGCATCAAACATTATTCCTGAACGGGCTGTTCTTAAAGGAACTTTACGTACCTTCAAGCCGGAAGTGCAAAAATATCTGATACAGAGAATAAATGAAATTGTGGATGCTGTCTGCAAAGCATACCGAACAGATTATAAAATCGAAGTATTAAGCAATGTTCCAGCGGTTTCCTGCGATTCTGAAATGGTAAATTCCTGTCTGGAAAGCATCCGAAACCTGAGCAGCTCTATCAAAACCTATCCGCTCTATCATGTGATGGGTTCAGAGGATTTTGCATTTATCAGCGAGAAAGTCCCCTCTGCTTATTTCTGTATCGGAGCCGGAGCAGAAAATAAAAGCCAGTGGGTAGGACAGCACAATCCGAAAGTGCTATTCAATGAAAAGTGTCTTCCTCTTGGTGCGGCAGTTTATGCAAAGACTGCTATAGACTGGCTTGCCGGACAGGCCGAAGAATAAATTTCTGTTTTATGCAGCCGTTAGGAGCCTGTTCTTTATAATAGAAGCTTTGTCTGATGGTTCCCTGTACGGCTGCAGATGTTTTTTTCTAATTCTGCGGGTTTGTCAAGTAAAATGTGTAAATTTTAATTTTTTATAATACCGGTGGGATCCCACCGGTATTTTTCTTGGTCTAAAGACCTGTTTCGTCAAATTCTTCATCATACCAAGCCAGAACTTCCTGCTTTCATTTGCACTAACGGTAATGCTCAGGATATCTTTATATCCCTCCACTGCCACTCCTTGACTTCGGGAAGTATCTTATCTGTAATCTCGCTGACCATCTCTGCTGATATTTCAATGCCATAGAGGTCTTGAAGCTGGTCGTGGATATCCCTTGTTAAAGTTACCGGGTTATTTTTGAAGAATAGTCCTGTGCAATGTCTTTATCCACATCATCTTCAGTGGAATCTGTTTGTACAGGTGTCTGTATCATAGATAGCTGCAACAGGTTTTGTATACGACGATTAACCGTTTCCACTATGGCTTGGATTCGGCTTTCGTCTATATATTCCTTTGCCCCGTCTGCGGACAGCGTCTGCTTAATCAGGTCATCCACGTCGGCAAGGCTGTCAAAATCAATCCAGTTAAAGTCTGATACCAGCTTGAGCTGTTCTACATGATGCTTCTTGAAGGGCTTGCATACTATATCGCGCTCTGAGCGGATTTGACCGGCGACCTTATCGTAGCCGAGGGAGGCGCCGCTGTCATAAATCGGAGCGAAGCCATACCATTCCAAAGTTTCTGCATTGCGCAGCAGACCGAAGTTATTCAGGTGGCGGTCTTCGTTGGCAATGATATAATCTAGTACAATCATGCGGTCAAGAAAATGTACAACATTTTTTTCACCGAGCGATTCACAGCAGTTAACAAAATGTTGATACACAGAGATGCTGTTGACTTTTTTTTGTGTCTGTATGATGCGCCACGCGGGCACAAGCTCCGTATCTTTTGTGACAAAGTCTTCGCAGATACAGTAAGGAGCACCTTGGTTCCATGTGAGCGTGTACGGCACATGAGAAATTCCGAGCCGTTCCATAATTCCGGTCGCAATTACCCCATTTTAACCCCCTTTGTCAATAAAGATATTGAATTACATCTTTACAATGTGGGAAAATAAAGATATAATTATATCAATAAAATGATATAAGAGGAGTGAGAGATATGATTATAAAAGCGTCAGCTGCTTTAAGAAATGATTATGCAAAGATTTCCAGTCTTGCGAAAGAATCAAAAGAGCCTATTTATATAACAAAAAACGGAGAAGGTGATATGGTTTTAATGAGTATTGATGCTTTTGAAAAACGGGAACAGATCCTTGAACTTCGGGAACGTGTTTTGCAGGCAGAGCAGGAACGTTTAAATGGAGAAAAAACAATGAATGTAGCAGAGGCAAGAAAAGCGCTAAGGGAACGGTTAAGTGAAATATAAGGTTGAAATTCTCCCATCTGCCTGGGAGGATTTGAAAAGGATAGAAGATTGTTATGCGATACAGTTTGATATAGAGACTGCAATTAAGGTAAGTGACCATATCCTTGATACAATCGAACGTTTAGAGGAGTTTCCAGATTCTGGTTCAAAAACACCAGATAAATGGCTGATTGATAAAGGGTACCGCATGGTGATCTGTAAGAAACATGTAGCAATTTATAAAGTTATCAAACAATCAGTTTTTATTTATCATATTGCAGATACACAGATGGAATATACAAAATTGTTCTATTAGTTGTGAATTACAATGCTTCGATTGCATTATCATCGCCAGTAAAGTTTTCATTCCATACACTTTCAAAGATGTTGTTCTTTGTGAGTATTTTTGATGGGGCGGCCGGCTCAGGAAAACCATACGCGCTGCTGCGTCATATACAATTTGGGTAGACACAGAGCCGGAAACCGCCCGGACCCGTGTTGTGCAGAGAGAGATTGCGATTTGTAAACGAAAAGAGGAATTGAACATTATGAATATAGAAAACAGTATTATGGCTACAAAGCAAGGATTTGAAGATAGTTTTTCTTCGGGGGATTATTACAATAAACAGACACAAGATGGATATCATTTGAAAAATATTCTTGACTTTTTGCCATTTAAAGCGGATATGAAAATTTTAGATTTAGGTACAGGAAGTGGCTATTTGTCTTTCCCTATTGCAAAAAAATATCCAAATATATCTATCATTGGACTGGATATTGTTGAAAAGGCATTAAAAGTCAATCGTTTTAAGGCAAAAGAAGAAAATGTCCAAAACATTAGTTTTATAACCTATGATGGTGTTAATTTTCCATTTTCTGATAATGAATTTGACATGGTTATTTCAAGATATGCATTACATCATTTTCCAGATATACAAAAAAGTATTTCTGAGGTTAGCCGTGTTATAAAATCAGATGGCTTCTTGTTTATTTCAGACCCTGCACCTAACACCAATGATACCAGCCGATTTGTTGACGAATATATGCAGCAAAAAAAAGATGGTCATATTAAGTTTTATACAAAAGACGAGTGGATACAAATATGCGGAAAGTATAGGCTGCGATTCAGGAAATCTTTCGACAGCACAATTCGGTTCCCCAAGAAAAAAGACACTGCCTATGGTTTTGATGAATTATTAAAGAAACATGATAAAGAGATTATTGAGAGTTATGAACTTGAAGTGGTGGGAAATGAAATATATATAACTGAACGGGTTAATAATATATTATTTTGTAAACAATAACAAATTTCAGTCTGTAGTGGGAAATTTGAATTTGCCCACTTATGGGGTACAGCATAATTTTACTTTATTGATTTGAAAAAAACGAAAGGGTTAACATAATGAGTGTAAGAGAAAAAAATCCTGAAGAAACAACAAGAGCTTCGGCATATAAGTTATGGATGAAAGCTCCGAATCCAATGGTCACATTTTTTAAGACCTACGACGTGATGCCGTTAATTAAAGCAAGCAAAAGTCGTGGCATGAAGTTTAATATGCTGCTTGATTTCTGTATTGGTAAAGCAGCAGTGTCTGTAAAAGAATTTTATCTGCTGCCTGTGGGTGATAAGCTGATGCAGTATGATAAAATAGCTGTCAATACCATTGTTGCAAATAAAGATGGAGAAGTCAGTTCCTGCGATATTGCATTTACGGATGACTTAGAAAAATTCAACGCTGATTATCTGCAATATACAAAAGAGGTACATGATACCTGTACCGACCATGACCTGTCTGGTGATTATATGATTATTGGCACATCTGCGATTGTGAATGTGGAGTTAGACGGTGCTGTGGGTATGAATAGTGGTATTTTCAATAATCCATTTATTATATGGGGAAAATACCGTATTGATGGCCATAAAGCACTTTTGTCTATCTCGTTTCAGTTCCACCATACACAAATGGACGGTGCACACGCAGGTAAATTCTTAAAAAACCTGCAGGATGAAATTAAGAATATGAGGTAAAGGAATATCATGCAAGATTATCTTCTACGATATTCACGTGGCATGCATTGATTCTTTTTATAAAATTTTTTTCGGAAAAGATCAATATTTGTAAAGCCATGCCGTTCTGCAATCGTGCCAATTGAATCTGTAGTCTGGAGCAAATCTTTTTCAATCTTAGAGATTCTAACTTCGTAAACATAACTTAAAAAGGACTGTCCCATATATTTTTTGAAAAAATGACAAAAATATTGTGGTTGTAAATTAACATAGGATGATATTTCATCTATCGTAATTACGCTTGTGTAATGATCCTGTACATAGGAAAGAATTTGCTGCAGACGTTCATAGTTTTTGTCAATTTGCGTTGCTGGCTTGTTGTAATGAGAATAATTGTGGTAGAGCTGATACATTAATTCAAAAAATGAACTTTGGAAACGGAGCAGGTATCCATGTTCCTGAAACGTAATTGCTACCAGCATTTGATACATTGTTTTTTGAAGAGTTTCCAGTTTCGTCCGCTCAATCTCAGAAGTAACAACTTTAGGAATCATAAATGTAATCTGATCCAAATCTGGGATATATTTACGCATAACTTCAGAGGGAATCATAGCAAGTATAAAGTGAGTATCCTTTGAGGCTGTAATATCATGGATCTGATATGGTGGGGTACAGATAACAGAGCCGCTTACATAAGTGGTTTTGGACACGGGTAATGTCTGTACAGTCATAGAACCGGACATGACATAGATAATTTCATAACTATCATGCCAGTGGTAGGGAGTGTATGGCCGAATCATTTCAGGGGTAACTTCTACGAAACCAATATCTAAATTTGGCTCAATAGTGATGCTTTCTCGTATGAAAGAAGACTTTCTCATAAATATATCCTCCCATTTTTCCGGTTAATCATAATCTTATGATAAAACAAATGATAGAAAAAGACAATATCACAGGTAAAAATTAGCATAAAATCTAATTATATTCGTCAAAAAACATAATTATAATAGGAAGCATGGAGTAAGTCAACACATATAAGTCAGAGCAGGGAGGTTATGTTTTATGGAGAAGTATTTAGATGCTGTTTATCAGCCAAAGGAACGTGCAGATGATCTTTTAAAACGAATGACGTTGGAAGAAAAGGTGGAGCAGTTATGTTGTTATCTGGTTACGGATCCAACGGCGGATAGGGATGTACATGTTGGGGCAGTGGGAGTAATCAATGGTGGTGAAAGTCCAAAAGAAATCTCAGATATGATAGAAAACTACCAAACAAAAATTATGGAGGCATCCAGACTCCATATTCCGGCAATTTTCCATACAGAATCTTTGGCAGGGCCTATACATAAAGGATGTGCGTCTTTTGGACTCCCGATAGGTTCGGCAGCTACATTTAACGAAGAAAATGTAACAGATATGGCTCGTGTAATCAGGAAGCAGCTGCGTGCTATGGGGATCTCACAGACATTATCGCCAGTGCTTGACCTTGCAAGAGATTTCCGCTATGGAAGAATTGCGGAGACGTACGGTGGGGACCCAACGCTGGTATCCAGAATGGGAACTGCATTTGTATGCGAATTACAGAGTGGAAAAGCAGGTGAACAGGTTGCAGCAACTGCAAAGCATTTTCTTGGCTGTGCACAGCCAGAAGCAGGAATCAATCAGACACGGGCAGTCGTTGATGAAAGAGAATTGGAAGAGGTGATAGCAAAACCGTTCGAGGCAGTAATCAACGATGCAAATTTGATGGCAGTTATGAATTCATATGGCGAAGTTAATGGTGAACCGTTTTGTGCATCTGAAAAATATCTACGAACACTTTTAAGAGATAAGATGGGGTTTCAAGGGGTAACAGTGAGTGATTATCACAGTCTTGACCGTATCATAGCTCCTTATAAGCTGGCAGAATCTAAAAAAGATGCTGCAGTTGCAGCACTGGAAGCTGGTATGGATATTGAATTTCCTTCGAAATTTTTATATCCAGAGCTGCAGGAAGCAGTTCATGAGGGGTTAATATCAGAGAAACTAGTAGATGAGGCTGTATATCGTATTTTGACATTGAAATTTAGATTAGGTCTTTTTGAACATCCGTATCCAGAATACAAGGAAGAGTGCTTCGACAATAAAGAAAGTATTCGTGTGGCGAAAAGATGTGCTTATCAGTCGATGACCCTCTTAAAGAATGATGGAATCCTGCCAATTAAAAGTAAAAAAATAAAGATCGGAATTATCGGCCAGCCGGCTGATAGCCTTCGCCATATGTTTGGTGCATATACAATGGCTGGTACACTGGAGATGCTTCTTGATATGGCATCAGACAGGGATGCGATCGGAATGGCCGGGGTCAGAACAGAGGTGAAGGGGGATGCAAAAAAAATAACGCTGGAAGATATGAATCAGATTCTTCAGAATCAGTATCCATATGCAAAAACGTTAGTTGAAGCATTAAAGGAACAATTTCATGATATTTCCTATGAAAAAGGTTTTTCGGTGGAAAATGGTGAATTGGTTAAGGCATATGAATGGAATCATGCACTTAAACTTGCAGATGAGTCAGAACTTGTTCTTGTGTGTGTCGGGGGCAAGAATGGTGTGGGAAGAACTTGCACTTCAGGAGAGGGAATTGACGCTGCACGTGTTGAGTTATCTGGAGATCAGGAGAAACTGGTTCAGGAATTGTACCAGCACAATTCAAATATGATTGTGGTTCATACAGATGGCCGCCCTCTCGTAAGTCCATTTATTTATGAAAATGCACGCGCAGTTATTGAGGCATGGCTTCCAGGCGAGTGGGGAGGTATTGCACTTGCAGATGTGATATCAGGAAACTATAATCCGTCGGGACGTCTACCAGTAGATATTCCAAGATCAACGGGACAGATGCCAATCTACTTTAGCCAGAGAAATGGTTCGAATATTGAATCAATACGGGAATGTACAGGAGATTTCATCGTTAATAAAGATGGATATATGGATGAAATCAGGAAAGCGCAGTGTCCATTTGGATATGGATTATCTTATACGAAGTTTGAGTATTCTCAGATGCGGCTTGCTGCAGGCCCCGATGGAAGTTATGAAATTCAGATTTCGATACAGAATAAAGGAAAAGTATTTGGAGCAGATGTTGTGCAGCTTTATGGAAAGGATGAATATGCATCAGTTGTAAGACCCAGAAAAGAGTTGCTTGGATTCTGCAGGGTGGAACTTGAACCAGAGGAAAAAGCTTTGATTATATTCAGGGGAAATTTAAGTCAGTTTGCGTTTGAAGATAGACAGGGTAAATGGGTGGTCGAAAAAGGAAAATTCTTATTCGAAATTGGACGTAACAGTGATGATACTGTATTAATGAAAGAATATGTCTTAGAAAATTCTATGAAGGCAGAACGGACAAAGAGATGTTTTTGCGCAGATGTGACACAGGAGAGGAGAAGCAGCTATGACACTTACGAAAGAACAATTTAAAAATCAAAAAATAGGTACCGGAGAAAAATTGGCATATGGAGTATCGAATGTTGGAGGGAACCTTGTATATGCCACGATTTCATCATTTGCGACAATTTACTATACAGACAGCGTTGGAATTGCAGCAGCGACGGTAGGAACCATGATGATATTGGCAAGGATATTTGATGCTTTTTCAGATATCGCAATGGGCACGATTATAGATCGGACACATAAAAAGTCAGGACAGGCAAAACCTTGGTTTGTCTGGAGCATTATACCACTTGTAATAAGTTTAATACTTGTCTTTATATTACCAGCATCCTGGGGAAATACGGCTAAAGTCGTTTATATGTACGTAACTTATATTTGGTCGGCAGTATTTTGCTTTACGGCGAATTCACTTTCAGCAGTATCAATGCAGTCTCTTATGACAGGATCAAAAAATGGACGAATGGGGTTGAATGCATCCTATCAGATATTTGGATTTATCACTATTATTTTAGTGAATATGATAACTTCAAATGTAGCAGCAAAAATTGGATGGGCAAAGCTTTCTGTCGTATATGCAATTCTGGCAACGATCTGTCTGGTTATAACAGCTGTTGTATGTAAGGAGAGAAAACATCTCATTATAGAGGAACAGAATGAGGAATGTAAACAAAGAACTATTTCTATAAAAGAAGGCGTTTCGTATCTATTAAAAAACAGGTATGTGATTATTGTATTGGTTTTATCCATTTTAAATTACATTACAATTGGTGGATTTAACTCTGGCGGGGTATATTATGCGACTTATATCTATAACAACCCGGCATTGTTCGGACTTATGACTCTGGCAGGAATGCTGCCGACAATTTTGTTGTCATCATTGATTCCGGCATTAGGGAAAAAATTCAGTAAGCGAAATGTCTTAGCTGCAGGATATTTGCTCCAGGGAGCAGGATATCTAATCATTCAATTTGAAGGAACCGTTCTTCCAGTCATGATTTTAGGACTAGTAATTAAGGGTGCAGGATTAGCTGCAGTTGCCGGATTATTAATTCCAATGATCGGAGATGTGATTGAATACGAGGAAAAGAAATCTGGAGTACGACTGGATGGAATGATGAATGCAATTGCTACGTGTGGAATTAAAGTCGGGACCGGTTTAGGTCTTGCAATGGTAGGCTGGCTTCTTCAGTTTGGCGGATACATCCAGAGGGCGGAAGTACAATCCGCATCAACGATTTCCATGATTAAATTAATGGTGGGAGGAATTCCGGCAATCTGCGGGTTTCTAGGGTTTTTGCTCGCTATAAAATTTGATATCGAGAGGGTTGAAAAATGATGATACAATTAAGAATTTATACATTAGCAAGTAAAGAGGCTGCACAGAAGTATGCAAATGTTCATTGGAAACGGCATATTGAGAGTTTGAAAAAATATGGGATTACAACTCATGAGGTTTATGTAGAAAGCAGCGGACAGGTGCCAACAAGGGTATTTGCCATTGTGAGCTATGAAGGAACTGATTTGAGGAGCCAGAATGAAAAATATATGGCAAGCGCAGATTTCAAAGCGGACATGAAAGGATTTCAGATGTCTGATATTCAGGGGGTTGAAGAGATATTAATAGAATCAATATCATTTGATAGTGACGTTTTATAACAATAATAATAGCCAGAAACATGAAATCTATATTGTTTCTGGCTATATCGCGCCGTACCGGAGAGAAACTTTCTCTTTGGTACGGCCTTCTTTATTTTTTTCTTTAATTCAGATCATTCTAAGAGGTTACCTTCCAACTCGTTTTTGACCTCTTCACAAAGCACCCCAAGAATCATTTTGACTGGATTCTCCAGTTTTTTGCGTTTCTTACAGACATAAGCATATTCCATACTCAGCGGGAGCTGCCGCAGTGGGATTGATATCAGATCGTTGCGCCGCAGGACACGCTGGTGGGTCTGGAAGGTTATCATGACACCATTTGGAAATGTATCCAGAAAATCCATATTGGAAGAACGGACATTGCGTTCCAGAATCCGGCATTCTTTGGGGAGGTAGGTGCCCAGTGATTCATCTTTTAATCTCATACTGTGCTGTGTGCTGCTTAGAATGCAGTGCTTCAGCTTGTTTAAATCAGGCTTTTCCCCTTCTCTAAAATAAGGGTTCTGGCGGTTTGTCAGCAGAAAATAGGGTGTTCTGCAGATTGGGAAATAGGCCAGGCCATGTCCGGAGAAATACTTCTCATAATTTTTCTGCTGTGAATAGGGAATGATGATCAGACCAAATTCTGCTTTCTCACTTTCAACCAGTTCTATGACCTCATCCAGATCATTTTCCGTGAATTCGATAGGCAGTTCAGGATATTGCTGCATCGCATCCAGAATATGGTTGATATACAGGGAAGATTCTATGGTTGCTATCGTTACATGCGAAAGCTGTTCACAGCGGCATGCTTTTTCCAGATTTGCAAGCTCCTCAAGAAGGCCCTCGGCCTGTGTCAGATATCGTTCTCCCTGGCTTGTGACAGTGAGTCCTTTTTTGCTTCTGGAAAAAAGAGCAAATCCCAATTCTTCTTCCAGTGCGGCCAGTGTCCTGCTCAGATTAGGCTGCGCCATAAACAGAACATCTGCGGCTTTTGATATTTTTCCATATTTTCTAATTGTCAGTGCACATCTGATTGCCTGAAATTTGTCCATGATATTCCCCTTTATTATATGTATATCAATTTTGATATGTCAATATGCACAAATAGAATTTTATTTTCTAAGTGATGAATGATATTATAAACAAAAATACAGAGAAAGTAAAGGAGGTCATATGAAAAAGAAGCTTCTTCTTATTGCGACCGGAGGGACGATTGCATCAAAATCTTCCGGAAAAGGGCTTTCCCCTTCCATATCTCCGGAGGAACTGCTGAACCAGCTTCCAGAAATACCGGAAGAATGTGAAATCGACACGTATTCCCTGCTGAATATCGACAGCACGAATATTCAGCCGGAACATTGGCTGCTGATTGCAGGAACGGTAGAAAAAAACTATCCATTCTATGACGGGTTTGTTATCACACATGGGACGGATACGATGGCGTATACCGCGGCAGCTCTTTCTTATTTGATTCAGGATCCAGATAAGCTGGTGATTCTGACCGGTTCACAGAAACCTATCATCGATGCAGTTACAGATGCGTGGAAAAATCTGCTTGATAGTTTCCTGTTTGCCTGTCATGAGAATGTGTACGGAGTATATGTGGTATTTTCCGGTCAGGCCATTCTGGGTACACATGCAAAGAAAATAAAATCAAAAAGTTTTGAGGCTTTTAACAGCATCAATTATCCTGCGGCCGCATTTATCAATGGACGCCATGTGATACAGTACACGCCTTCACAGAGTCCTGCAGAGAAGGTGAGATTTTACCATAAACTGAATCCACGGGTGTTTGTCCTGAAGCTGATACCGGGAGTGAACCCGGACATACTTGATTATATTGCCCTCCATTACGATGCTGTTTTAATAGAAAGTTATGGTGTGGGAGGCCTGCCCTTTGCAAGCCCGAGAAATTTTATTGACAAATTGGAGTATTTAAAGGAACAGGGCTGTATTGTGGTGGTTGCTACACAGGCGATGTATGAGGGCAGTGATATGTCTGTTTATGAAGTAGGAGTCAGGGCGCTGCAGGAATATGACGTGCTGCAGACTTACGATATGACCGTGGAGGCGGCAGTTACTAAGCTGATGTGGATTCTGGCAGAGGAAGAAGGGGGTGTAAGGATAAAAGAGATTTTTTATACTCCGATTAACAATGATATCCATACCTTCTTCTAATAAGCGGTAAAAAAGATAAGTGAAAATAACAGGAAAGGAATTGAAAACGATGAATATTCAGGAATATGCAGAGAAGATTCAGGGGGAAATTACAGACTGGAGGCGTGCCATGCACCAGTTTCCTGAACTCGGGGTGAGCCTGCCGAAGACGGCCCGGTACATAGCAGGGCAACTTGACAGGATGGGGATTTCATACAGCAAATGTGCCGATGGTTCCGGAATTGTTGCTCTGATTGGAAAACACAATACGGGAAAAACAGTTGGTCTCCGGGCAGATATGGATGGACTTCCAGTCAGTGAGAAGACCGGACTGGACTTCGCCTCATCGAACGGCAATATGCATGCATGCGGACACGATTCACACGCGGCAGCGGCTTTGGGGGCGGCGAAGATATTGAAGGCAATGGAAGATGAGCTTCCCGGGCGGGTAAAGATTTTATTTCAGCCGGGTGAGGAGACTCTGGACGGAGCAAAGGCAATGATTAAGGATGGGGCTCTTGAGAATCCTAAGGTCGATGTCCTTTTGGCGATGCATACGATGAACAAAGAAAATGTTAAAAACGGCAGTATTGAAATTGTGGAGAATGAGCGTCATGTGTATTCTGCGTCCAGTGATGCATATATCATCCGTATCTATGGCAAAGGAGGGCATGCGGCAATGCCGGAAAACTGTGTTGATCCGATCCTTCCGCTGTCTCAGCTTATTGCAGCTATTCAGCAGATTGTCAGCCGGGAGATTGCCCCGATTGAACCTGCGGTTATAACAATATCCGGAGTGCATGCCGGAAACGAATCTTTTAATGTTATTCCCGATTATGCGGAACTCAGGGGGACCTACCGTACCCAGAACCCCTTTGTCCGGACCTATATCACAAAACGTCTTAAGGAACTTGCATCAGCTGTCTGCACTGCATTTCGGGCGTCGTGTGACGTACAGATTGAGGAAGGGGTCCCATCCCTTGTAAATAGCCCGGAGGTTTTGGATACAATAGCAGATACTTATCAGACAATGAAGTGGAAACAGGATTTGATCCGCAGCAGCACGCCGCTCATGGGCGGGGAAGACGCGGCCTGTTTCTTTGAGAAAGTCCCAGGAGGATATTTCATGTTCCTTACAAATAAAACATGCAAAAATTCTTATTATCCCGTCCATAATGCCATGTATGATCTGGATGATGAGATATTATATCAGGCTTCCGGGCTGCTTGCAGAAACTATCGTAAATCTTATGAAAAAGTAAGAGCAATTCAACCGTGTTCAGGAGGTATTTTCAATGAAAGAATATTTAAAAGTGGCAAACAGCCCTATTTTCTATATTATTACTTTTATACTTTTTGCAATCATTATTGTTCAGGTCTTTGTTTTTATCCGGATGGCTCTTAAGAGGGCCAAACAGCTGAACATTACCCATTCACAGATAAAAAGTGTTGTGAAAACCGCATCTGTTACGACGGTGGTTCCCAGTATTGCGACGGTCATCGCGCTGTTGACACTGGTACCTATTATGGGGCTCCCATTTTCCTGGGCCCGCCTTTCCGTGATTGGTTCGCTTTCCTATGAACTGGCTGCCGCTAACATGGGGGCAGATGCTATGGGAGTGGCACTGGGGCAGAGTGGCTATACCATGCAGGCATTTTTGAATTCTGTCTGGACTATGACTATTGGTTCAAGCGTTATGATAACCTTTACACTTTTCTTCTTTAAGAAATACAAACAGCAGTTGTCAAAAAGCATGGAAAAGAACAGGAATTCAAATTGGAATAAAATATTTATATCCGCCGTTTTACTGGGGGTCTATGCCAAGTTTATTCTGGAACCGGTCGTTTCGGGGGGCTCCGCGTTGGCAGCTATGCTGACAAGTGCTGTATTTGCGCTGATTATCGAATGGTTTATCAAAAAAACAGGTTTCAGGTGGCTGCAGGATTTTTCCTTATCTATCAGTATGATTTGCGGAATGGCAGCAGCATGCCTGTTATAATTAAAAATTAGTAGAAAAGGAGATAATTATTATGAATGATATAAGTACGGCATATGATAATCAGGCTCACAGAATAGGACGGATTTCTCTTGTTATTGCATTCGTCTGTACTCTGTTTTTCCCGGCGGCGATTGCAGTTTACTATAAAGTACCGCTTCCGTTTCATGCGATGGGGGCAAGCTTTACGGCAATTATGTTAATGATGATTCCGGCATCTATCGGGGACTTCTTCAGTATCGCGCCGATTGTCAGCCCATCTGGTATGTACATGATGGCGCTTACAGGGAACTTTACTAATATGAAGATTCCGTCTACGATAGCAGCACTGGAATCTGCGGGGCTGGATCCGACAGAATATACGGAAGAATCCAATGTACTTTCAACTCTGGCTGTCGGCGCATCAACAATTACATGTGAACTGGTAATTTTCGCAGGTGTCCTGCTGCTCACACCGCTGTCGAAACCACTGGGTAATCCTGCCCTGGCACCGGCCTTCAACAATATCGTGCCTGCCTTATTCGGTGCACTCGGGGTTACCCTGATTAAAAAGTCACCGAAGCTGGCAATTGCACCGATTATACTGGGATTCCTTATCATAAAATTCCAGCTGATCCCAAGTTCATTTATACTGCTGGCACTGGTACTCCTTTCAGTTGTGGGGGGACGTGTTATCTACAAAATAGATGAAAAGAAAGCTGAAAAATAAAATTACAGAATCAAAACGAACGGCCAGAAGGTAAAGTCTCCTGGCCGTTCATTTTGATTTCCGCCTGCTGATGTGCAGGCAAAACAATTGCCTTTTTAAAAGTACTATGATAAAATCAAATGGTATATATTAGCTTTTTCTGAACTGCACATTTATTCCAAATAATAATACATAAATCTCAAAGACAGAGGGGTGAAATCATGTTTTCACGGAAAAAAAATTTAGTTGTGGAAGACAATCCGCTAAACAGGGGCTTATTATGTGAGATTCTTGCTTCCGATTACGATGTACTGGAGGCGGAAAACGGGCAGGAGGCCCTGGATGTTTTAAAGCAATATAAAGAGGGCATTTCTCTTATTCTGTTGGATATTGTTATGCCGGTCATGGACGGCTATACCTTTCTATCTATCATGAAAGCAGATCCGGCTTATTCCTCAATACCTGTTATTGTAACAACACAAAATGACGGTGAATCGGATGAAGTTGCGGCATTGTCCCACGGGGCATCTGACTTTGTTGCCAAGCCTTACCGGCCCCAGATAATCCTGCACCGTGTGGCAAGTATCATTAATCTGCGGGAGACTGCGGCTATGGTGAACCTGATACAGTATGACAGACTGACAGGGCTGTACAGTAAGGAGTTTTTCTATCAGCAGATTAAGGACATACTGCTTCGGAATCCGGAGAAGCAGTATGATATTATCTGTTCAGATATTGAAAATTTTAAACTGATTAATGACGTTTTCGGAGTGCCGACAGGGGACCGGCTGCTGTGCGGCATCGCAGATATGTATAAGAGGCGCGTGGGCAGCAGGGGAATCTGCGGACGGATGAATTCAGATCAGTTTGCATGCCTTCTGGAGCGGCGGGACGGGTTCACGGAGGAACTCTTCAGGACGGCGACGGAAGAAGTCAATGCATTTATGGATGTCAGGAACATCGTGATGAAATGGGGAATCTATTATATAGAAGACAGGACAATCTCTGTAGAGCAGATGTGCGACAGGGCGCTTCTTGCTGCCCGCAGTATCAAGGGACAGTATGGCAAATACATCGCGGCTTATGATGATACGCTCCGCAACAGTATGCTCAAGGAACAGATGATTACAGACAGCATGGAATCGGCACTGGCACAGAACCAGTTCCAGATATATCTTCAGCCCAAGTACAGGATAGAGGATCAAAAGCTGGTTGGCGCAGAAGCGCTGGTCAGATGGATTCATCCGGAGTGGGGATTCCAGTCTCCGGCTGAGTTTATCCCCTTATTTGAGAAGAATGGATTTATTACAAAGATGGACCAGTATGTATGGGACAAGACCTGTGCTGTCATAAAGGAATGGGAGGTGGAAGGGCTTCCCCCGATATCGGTATCTGTGAATGTATCCAGAGCGGATATCTACAATGCAGATCTGGCAGAAATTTTAATGAGGACGGTTAAGAAGTATAACCTGTCCCCATCACATCTGCATCTGGAAATTACAGAGAGTGCGTATACGGAAAATCCGACACAGATTATTGACACGGTCAGACAGCTGCGTGAACTTGGGTTTATTATAGAAATGGATGATTTCGGAAGCGGTTACTCTTCACTAAATATGCTGAATGAGATGCCTATTGATATCCTGAAGCTGGACATGAAATTCATCCAAAGCGAGACTGCCAAGCCGAACAGCCAGGGAATCCTGCAGTTTATTATTGCACTTGCGCGCTGGATGCATCTGAGTGTAGTGGCAGAAGGGGTGGAAACAAAAGAGCAGTTTAACCGTCTCAAGGAGATTGGCTGTGATTATGTTCAGGGTTACTATTTTGCAAAACCAATGCCATGTGCGGAGTTTAAAGAACTTCTCGGGAAGCAGGAGCATTCAGACACAGAGGAGTTTCCGGCAGAGATGGAATATAAAGGACAGGCGAGTGAATAGATACAGTCCGCAGAAAGAGGATTCAGAATGATAAAACAAAGTGATGCACAGCAGACGATATACGCATTCTGCGAAGCATGGTTTCAGGAGAGGAGTCTGGAAAAAACAGTTTCTTTTCTGGCAGAAAATATGAAATTTACTGGTACTGGTTTTCACGAGTCCGCAGATGGGATCGGGGAGATGCAGGAATATCTGAAACGAGATATCTGTGAAATCCCGGAGCCATTCCAGATGGAACTGAATGTTCTGTATGAACAGCCCCTGACCGAGGAGATCCACACTCTTGCAGCAGAGTTAGTGTTAAAAAATTCATTATACAAATGGCATCTTCGGCCTTTCTTTATCTTAAAGAAGTGTGGACAAAAGTGGTTTATACTTAACATGCAGATAGCGGAACCGAGCAGCAGTCAGAGGGGAGATGAACATTATCCGCAGACACTGGTCATGGAAAATGTTATGAAACAGCGTCAGGAGCTGCTTGATGCTTCTTTGGCAGGCGGTATGATGGGCGGATATATAGAACCAGAATTTCCTTTTTATTTTATTAACCGGCGTATGCTGGACTATCTGGGGTATGAGAACGAGGAAGAATTTGTCACGGACATAGATGGTATGATCAGTAACTGCATGCACCCGGAGGATAGAAACAGGGTGGATGAAGAAGTCGGGGACCAGATCAGACTAAAAGGTGAATACAGCGTAGAATACCGGATGAAACGAAAAGACGGTACTTATATCTGGGTACATGATAACGGACTTCGCACAGCAGATGAGAATGGCAGACAGGCAATTACGTCTGTGTGTATAGATATTACTGCACAAAAGAGAGCACAGAATGAAGTACTGCACATTTATAATAACATACCGGGAGCGGTCTTCAGGTGCCGTTTTGATGAAGATTTTTCTGTAATTGATGCAAATGACGGATTGTTTGATTTTCTGGGCTATACAAGAGAAGAGTTTGCGGCTATGGGAAACAGGATGTCCGCTGTTATATATCCGGATGATCTGGAGATCATGGCGGATAAGCTCAGGTCCCAGCTTGAACATGGAAACACAATCCAGAATGAGAACAGGCTGGTCTGTAAAGACGGCTCTGTAAGGTGGATATCAATCAAGGCACAGCTTCTGGATGAAGAGGACGGGGATGAATATTTTTACTGTGTTTTTGTTGATGTGACGGACACAAAGCAGCTTCAGGACCGGATTAGGGAAGTGTATGAAAAGGAACTTCATTATTTTGCGGCATTATCCTCGGCAGGTGACAGTATCCAGGGGCGCATCAATGTGACAAAAGACCGGGTGGAAAGTTATCTCAGTAACTCTGATGCGGCAGTTACAACTGTAGGTGCAACCTATCGGGAAACGTTTGACCGCTTTGCGGCATCAGCCGTGGAAGAAACTGAAGCGTATACAATTCTGACCGAGATGGACAGGGATAAAGTGATATCAGACTATGCCGAGGGGAAAGTAGACTATCATTTCGAGTTTTTAAGAAAACGGAATGACGGAAGTGTGTTCTCGAGCAGTACGAATATGCGTTCATACCAGAATCCTGAGACAGGTGACCTTATTATTTTCTTCTATACATTTGATATTACCGAACAGAAACTGCAGGAACAGCTGTTGAATAAGATTACAAAACTGGATTATGATATTATCGCAGAAGTTGATATATTCCACGGTACACACAGGCTGATTTCTTTTGATGAAAAGGAGAATACAATTCCCCTCACGGGAAATTTCCAGGATGAAATTAGAAAAATTGCCGATGCTTATATGCCTGAGAGTGCGAAAGACGAAGCTCTTAAGAAACTCTCTTTTGAGTATATGAGGGAACAGCTTGCAGAGAAGGAATGCTACTCTTTTATCAGCGAGGTAAAAGACAGGCACGGCCGACTCCGCGTAAAACGTTTTCAGATATTTTATATTGACAGGGAACTTGGAAAGGTCTGCCTTGCCCAGACGGATGTCACGGATGTTGTACATAAAGAGCAGAAACAGAAAGATGAACTTGCGGCTGCGCTGGTTGCAGCAGAACAGGCCAATGCAGCTAAATCCGATTTCCTTTCCAGAATGAGCCATGAGATCAGGACGCCTATGAATGCGATTATCGGTATGAGTACAATTGCGGTCCAGTCTCTCGGGGATGATGAACAGGTGGCTGACTGTATTTCCAAGATCGGGATCTCTTCCCGTTTCCTGCTGTCACTGATTAATGATATTCTGGATATGAGCAGGATTGAAAGCGGAAAGATGCTGTTAAAGAATGAAAAGATACCGACAGAGGATTTTTTAAACGGAATTAATTCAATCTGTTATGCACAGGCCTCCAGCAAAGGCGTAGAATACGAATGTATTGTCGATCCGGTGCTGGATGATTATTATATCGGGGATGCCATGAAGCTCCAGCAGGTGCTGATTAATATTCTGAGCAACGCGATCAAATTCACTGATGAAGGTGGAAAAGTTACCTTTTCAGCAGCTCAGCGGAGAAGGGCAAAGAATGATGCTGTACTCAGGTTTATTGTAAATGACACAGGCGTCGGCATGAGTGAAGATTTTCTGCCGCATATTTTTGAGCCGTTTTCACAGGAATCGACGGGGACGACAGCTTTGTATGGCGGCACAGGGCTAGGGCTGGCAATTTCAAAGAACATCGTTGATATGATGGACGGAAGGATTACGGTCAGATCCATCAAAGGAATTGGAACAGAATTCACTGTAGATGTAAAGCTCGGGATTACTGAGGAAGAAAAACAGAGGCATAACCAGAAGAAACCACAGTTTAATTTTTCCCATTTAAAGACACTGGTCGTGGATGATGATGTAGCAGTCTGCGAAAGCGCTGTTGTAACACTGGAAGAGATGGGGATCAAAGCCGAGTGGGTGGACAGCGGACGTAAGGCAATAGAAAAAGTGCTCATGCTTCATAAAGAAGACCGGTATTTTGATATGATACTGATCGACTGGAAGATGCCGGAAATGGATGGTATTGAGACGGCAAGGCGGATTCGGGGTATCGTGGGACCGGACGTGACGATCATTATCATGACGGCCTATGACTGGATATCTATTGAGCATGAGGCAAAGATGGCGGGCGTGAATCTGCTTATGAGCAAGCCGATGTTTAAATCCTCGCTCGTATCTGCGTTTACAAGGGCGCTTGGGAAGAAAGAAGAACTCAAACGGCAGGCAGTAGAGGTTGATTATGATTTTACAGGCAGACGTGTCCTGCTTGTGGAAGACAACATGATCAATACAGAGGTGGCAGTTATGCTGCTGGAAGGAAAAAATTTCAAGGTAGAAACTGCGGAAAACGGTCTGCGGGCGATGGAATTATTCAGTAAATCAGAAGAGGGCTACTACGACGTTATTCTAATGGACATCCGGATGCCCATTATGGACGGACTGACGGCTGCGGCGAATATCAGGCATCTGAGTAACCGGGATGCGGAAACGATACCGATCATAGCCATGACGGCCAATGCATTTGATGATGATATTGAGAAGAGTAAGGCAGCTGGTATGAACGCCCATCTTGCCAAACCGATTGAGCCAAACCGGCTTTACCAGATTTTATATGATTTTATATGCGGAAAGGAGGTCTGAGAAATGTCAGGATTTCGGGAAATATTTGAGGAATACGGCGGAGATTACCAGACAACTATGGCCAGATTTATGTTTAAAGAAGATATGTATCTCCGGTTTTTAGACATGCTTTTCCAAGACGAGAATTTGCAGAAGCTGGGAGAGGCACTCGAGGCAGAAGACTTGCAGGCTGCTTTTGAGGCCGCACACACCATGAAGGGTGTTGTAGGCAACATGGGGCTGGAACCGCTGTTCTTAGCTGTATGCAGGATCGTGGAGCCTTTGCGCTTGAAAGAGGCGCGAACGGACTACAAGGAGATGTATCAGGAGATTCAGAAGGAGTTTGTAAGGGTGGATGGTTTGAAGGAGAGACTGAAAAAGGGGGAATAGGTGTGATACAGAGAGAATCTCTCTTTCCGGGAGAGATGGAAGATATCATCAACGCAATCCCCGGTGGTGTTGCCATCTATAAAGTTTCAGATATTTTTGAAACCGTGTATTTCTCAGACGGAGTGCCGGAACTGAGCGGATATACGGTCGCGGAATATCATGAACTGGTCAAGGGTGATGCCGCGGATATGACCTATTGGGAAGATACGGATATGGTAGTATCGAAGGCGAGGGAAGTTATAAGAACACATGCCGTTGCTGAATTTGAATTTCGTAAGCAGCACAGGGACGGCCATATTGTCTGGGTGCGTGTTCAGGTGAAGTGGATCGGGGAGGAAGATGGCTGCCCGCTTCTTCATTGTGTATTTCATAATATCTCGGATTTCAAAGAAGCGCAGCTGGAGATGGAACACCTGATCAATTCTATTCCGGGCGGAATCGCCAGCTACAGGGTGGAAAATGAGCGGTTTATCCCTGTCTTTTTTTCAGATGGGGTGATGGCACTTTCTGGCCATACGAGAGAAGAGTATAATGAAATGACCAGAGATAATGCTCTTGACGTCATTTATGAGCCGGACAGAGAACGTGTTTTAAATGCTGCAAAGGCGGCACTTGTAAGCGGTGAGGTACTGGATGTTTCCTACCGTATGTACCACAGGAATGGGAGTCTGGTCTGGATACATCTAAATGGGCGCCGGATGGGGCCACTGTCTGAATCCAGCAGATTCTATGCAGTGTTTACAGGAATGTCATCTGAAACCCGCCTTTTTCAGAGTATCGTAAATGATACATCAGGCAGTATTTATATTATTGGCAAGAAAAATTATGACCTTCTTTATGTCAATATACGCGAAGAAGGTCCGGGTAAGGGACAGAATTATATAGGCCAGAAGTGTTACAAGGCCCTGTATGGAAAAGACAGCCCGTGTGAATTCTGTACTCTTAAGACACATGGGGCGGATGGTAAAGAACATGAAATGAAAGTGACAGGAACGGAACGTTCTTACAGTACCCGCTTCCGTGAGACGGACTGGAATGGAATCCCGGCTTATCTGAAGTATGTTAAAGATATTACAGAAGAAGTGAAAAATAGAAAAGAGAGAGAACGTCTCGAACAATATTTCCAGACAGTTGTAAAGAACCTCCCTGGAGGTATATCTGTTATGCGCTGCAAAAAGGATGGCGGTCTGGTTACGGAGTTTTTGTCAGACGGCTTTATCGATATGACAGAAATGAGTTCAGAAGATGCATGGGAATTGTACAAGTATGATGCCCTTGCGGGGGTTCATCCGGATGATTTGGAGATGCTGGAAAGGACAATTGATGGTTATATAACCGGCGGGGACGGAAAATGTGAAGCGGTTTACCGTTTGAGAAAAGGAAGTTCAGATTATGTCTGGGTAAAAAGTACGTTTTCCCTGATTCGGAATGAGGGCGGTGAAAGCAGATTTTATGCAGTTTACCATGATATGACAAAGGAGCTCATAGAACAGGAGAAAATCCGTGCCCAATACAGGGAACAGATCCTGCAGCATTACCGCACCCCGGACCCGGATGCGCTTGTCATCGGCCACTGTAATATCACTCAGAATCTCATACTGGAGATTATTGACAGTACAGATTCCGATCTGCTTAAGAACTTTGGTGTTAACAGAACGTCGTTTTTCACAGGGGTTTCAACCCTTGTTGTTGATGAGCGGGAGAGGCAGCAGTTTTTAGACATGTATTTAAATGAACCGGCTCTTGAGGCATATGGGAAAGGTGATACAGAATTGATCCTTAAGTGTTTTATCCGGCTGCCTAAAGAAGAGACAGGCCGCTATGCCCAGTTCAAGGTTAACCTTCTGGAGACACCTGATACCGGAGATATAACAGGAATTCTGACAGTTACGGATATTACGGAGCAGACAATATCTGACAGGATTCTTCACAAGCTTTCAGTAACGAGCTATGACTTTGTGATAGACCTGAACTTAATTACGGATACATATACGGTGCTGGCCCGCAACGATAATGTGGATTGTATGCCGGAACATCTTGGAAGCCACAGGAAACGGCTTGAGTATATGTATCGGGAGGTAGTAGTGCCGAAGAACAGGGAAGTATATAAAAAGGGACTGGAACCAGAGGAGATGTGCCCCCGTCTGGAAAAAGAAGGCTCTTATACGTTTGTATTTTCCGTAATAAATGAGTCCGGTGATATCCGGACAAAGAATATCACGGTATCCGCAGTAGACCTGCGGATCGGCAGAATCTGTCTGGTTCGTACGGATGTGACGGATTCCGTGCGTGAGCAGCAGGGGATGCTGAATATGCTGGCTTATACATTTGAACTGGCGGGATTTATTGATGTCATCAGCAAATGTCTAACGCTATATACCAGGCAGACTGTCCTCGAGAACCTGCCCCCATATGTGATAGAGCATTATGATGACGCTATTGCTGATTTTGCTGCCAACTACGGAACAGAAGAGAATCAGAAAGAGGCACAGGAAGAATTCAGGCTGAGTTCCATGATTGAGGGATTAGAAGAGAAACCTTCAGGATATGATTTTGTGTTTCCTTATCAGTCAGAAGGGGAACTCAGGTATAAGCAGATCAATGTCCTGTGGGGAGATGAAAACCACAGCACAGTATGTGTGGTTCGGGCCGATGTGACTGACATGCTGACATCGGAACGAGAATCTAAAGAGGCGCTTAAGAAAGCACTTGCCCTTGCAGAAGAGGCGAATCACGCAAAGAGCGAATTCTTATCGGCCATGAGCCATGATATACGAACACCGATGAATGCAATTATGGGAATGACGGCTCTTGCAACTGCACATATAGATGACAGCAGCCGGGTGGCGGACTGCCTGAAGAAGATATCAACTTCATCCAAGCACTTGCTGAGTCTGATCAATGATGTTCTGGATATGAGCAAGATCGAACGCTCGCAGATTACGTTGGGGAGAATGCGCATTACCATGCAGGAAATGCTGGGGCAGCTTACAGCTATCATTGCGCCTCAGGCAAAGGCATCGGGCATCCGTTTTCTGGTCAGCAGTGAACATATCGTGCATGAGCAGTTTTATGGAGATCCTCTGCGTATGAACCAGATACTTCTGAATATTTTGAGTAACGCGGTTAAGTTTACCCCGGAAGGTGGGAAGGTAGAGTTTCTGACGGAGGAGATTCCGTCGGATGCTGAAGATGAGAAGGTTCGTTTCCGGTTTACAGTCAGTGATTCTGGTATAGGTATGTCGGAAGAATTCATGAAACACCTTTTTGAACCATTCACCCGCAGCAGTAATGCCGCACAGGTCGAAGGAACTGGTCTGGGCTTAAGTATAACAAAAGGGCTTATTGACCTGATGGGCGGCAGCATTTCTGTAGAAAGCCATATTCATAAAGGAACTATATTCAAAATAGAATTAGAATGCGAATGTCTGGATGAGACTGTGGAGTCAAAGGAAAAATGTGATGCATGTATGACAGACGAGGAGATTGAAAGTCTGTTTGCAGGACGGCGTTTCCTGATTGCAGAGGACAATGCAATTAACGCAGAAATTTTGGTTGAACTGCTTGCGATGCATGGGGCGAAATCGGTAGTGGCAACAAACGGGGCACAGGCAGTCGGGCTTTTCAAGGCAGGGAAACCGGGTACATACGATGCAGTCCTGATGGACATACAGATGCCTGAGATGAATGGATATGAGGCCACGAGGCTGATTCGTGAGATGAAGAGAGAAGATGCTCTGAATATCCCGATCATTGCAATGACTGCGAATGCATTTGCAGAAGATATTCAGGCATCTGTAGATGCAGGAATGGATGCACATGTTGCAAAACCGATTGATATAGAGGTGCTCAGGGCTACACTGACCAGAGTGCTTGGGGATGCGTCATGAAAATCTAATATCATAAAGCAGGAATCACCCTCATATATTACTATATGGGGGTGATTTATATTATATATGTAGTGAAAAGCGGAGATACTTTATATTCTGTTTCTGAGGAGACAGGGGTGCCTATGTGGAAAATCGCCTTTGACAATCAACTGGTGAATCAGGAACAACTGGTTGTGGGGCAGGCGCTTCTGATTTTGCAGCCGGAAGAGTCGGGGAGTATGAGGGGGGATATGTATGTCACGGGATATGCATATCCTTTTGTTGAGCCATATATACTGGAGCAGGCATTTCCTGCTTTAAATGAACTGTTGATCTTTTCTTATGGTTTTACATTTGAGGGGGAACTTGTACCGCCTATGCAGGATGAACTCTGGATGATCGAGGCCGCCTGGGAGGAAGGAATTGAACCCCTGCTTGTGCTGACCCCGTTTTCAAACGGGGCCTTTAATAACCAGCTTGTAAAGGTTCTTGTTGAAAATTTAGAGATCCAGCAGCGGGTCATCGATAACCTGCTTCGTACTGTTGAGGAGCGCGGTTACTCCGGAGTAGATATTGATTTTGAATATGTCCTTCCGGAAAACAGGATAGATTATGCGGAATTCGTCGGCAGGGTCCGGGAAGTTATGAATGCAAATGGATATACAGTATCTGTGGCACTGGCTCCGAAGACATCTGCGGACCAGCCGGGGCTTTTGTATGAGGGGATGGACTACGCGTTGCTGGGGGCAAATGCAGATCATGTATTTTTGATGACTTATGAATGGGGCTATACATACGGGCCGCCCATGGCAGTCGCTCCGCTGAATAAGGTGCGTGAAGTCGTGGAATATGCGTTGACGGAGATTCCCAGGGAAAAGATTCTAATGGGAATCCCCAATTATGCCTATGACTGGACACTTCCATATGAAAGGGGAATCACCAAAGCACGGCTGATTGGAAATGTGGAGGCCGTCAGGATTGCGGCGGAGAACGGGGCATCCATACAATTCTCGGGTATCGCACAGAGTCCGTATTTTACCTATATGCGGGACGGCTTTTCCCACGAGGTCTGGTTTGAGGACGTCCGGAGCATTCAGGCGAAGTTAAACCTTGCAAGGGAATATGAATTACTGGGGGTTGGGTACTGGAATCTGATGCGGCCGTTTCGGGCGAACTGGCTTCTATTGGAAAAATAAGCAGAGTAACTATCCATACATAATCTTTCTAAAAAGAGACACATCCCCCACCTCTTCAACATATACTATGCAGAAGGAGGGTAATGTTATGGTCGAAAAATTAAACGGAATGCCAGAGGCATATGCAGAAGTAAAAGGTTCAGATCAGTATCCGGAAATACATGGCATGGTATACTTTTTTGATGTATACGGCGGGACAATCGTGATGGCAGAGATATACGGGCTGCCAGATGAAGAGAGCCAGGAGACAGGGGAGTTTTTCGCATTCCATATTCACGAGGGGAAGGACTGCCGGGGAGATGGCAAAGAAGCGTTCCCGGATGCAGGAAAACATTATAATCCAGAACATAAAGAACATCCGGAGCATGCAGGGGACCTCCCGCCGCTTTTATCCACCTACGGTGCGGCGTGGAATGCTGTCTACACGGGGAGGTTCCATCCGGATGATGTGACCGGGAGGACTGTGATTATACACAAAGACCCGGATGACTTCCATACCCAGCCATCAGGAAACAGCGGTGAGATGATTGCATGTGGTGAGATCAGGGAATGGGCACTGCAGGAGATGGAAAAGTAATAACAAATAAAAAACCCGGAAATCCAATTACAGGACTTCTGGGTTTTTTATTTGTTCTGATGTAACTGTTCAGTACAGAACTGTGCATTTACTGCACAGTCCGTACGAAAACGTGGAACAGCCAGAAGCAAGCCCCATCGCCAAAGACGATTTTCATGGGCTTGCGACGTAACGGTTCATGGTCCTGAACAGTTACGTTCTGTTTTAGAATATGTCCGTAATACATAGCGGTTCTTTCCGGAAGCCTTTGCATCATAGAGAGCCTGATCAGTAAGTTTGAAAAGTGTATCAAAATTTGTAACCTGCTTCTTAAGGCAGACAGCACCGATACTGCAGGAGGTTTTTACCAGAGGATTTCCTGACAGGCTCTTGACCAGATCGGTCTGAAAGGTAGTGAATGTTTTTTTCAAAGTATCCTCAGAATCATAAAAGTCTTTAATCAGTACCATAAATTCATCGCCTCCGACCCGCCCAATGATGTCGGTCGGACGAAACGAGGACAAGAGCAGCCTTCCAGTCTCTGCCAGAAGTTTGTCGCCACAGGAATGTCCGGCAAGGTCATTCACTTCTTTGAAATTATCCAGATCCATGAAAAGCAAGACACATGTACGGGGGATTCCGACATCCAGATAACTCCGTATTGCATCTTCACAGGTTTTTTTATTGAGGATGCCTGTCAGAGAATCCAGCATACTGAGCCGCTTATACCGGGATCGGATATCATGGTCTTCGGAACGCAGTTTTAGGATGACCTGGGCGACAGCCAGCGCAAACAGAAAACCAACGATGGAATTGAAAATGTCATTTTCAGCCATTGACTGTATCTTGACTGCCTTAACGGAAACAATAAAAACGATCTCGGCCCACAGCATAAGAAAAAAGATATGGCTGAACGGCAGGATAAAAAGTGCAGGGAGTGCAACATATATTACCGGCATAAAAGTAGCCGGTGCGCTGGGATAAGGGAAAACATCAATCAGGATAACAAAAACAAAAACTACGACGACATACAGCTGGCATAATCCGGTAATAGTACGGCTGCTTTTTAAATACGACTTCATAAGCAGGCTGGATAAAATAAAAAACAACAGGGCAGCCGGGAGAAATAATAAATGCTGCAGTGTAATTGTCCAGCCCTTTACGATAAAAGGCGTGAGTATATAAAAGAACAGCAGCAGAACAACATTGATCATACTTGATATTCTCAGCAGTCCAAGGTTCTTTTCTGCGATTTCTAATTCTGCATCTTTGAAATATTCTTTTTCCAACCTGAGCATATTCTTTACATTAGTCATAAAACGCTGCCACACTTAAATATTCCCCCTCGTGGATTTGTGATTTGTCATACAAAAATAAATATAAAATTATTATACCGTTTTTTTCCTGTTAGTACAACTGTTACCGTATTACTGTTTACAGGCTGCCTGTGAACAGCAGCATTTTCGGTGATTTTGAAAAATTCCATCGGTACATCAGTCAGGTATCTTGACTTTCACCGCGTGATTACTTACAATACAGCCATGAAGAAAATAGAGATGATGATCATTAGTTTTACAAAGTCAGGCAGTATATTGAATGCAGAATTAAAGCGAAAATTCACAGAAAACGGAATGGAATGCACAGGCTTCAGTGTCAGAAGGTTTGCCGGGGGAGAGGACGGCATACAGGCGCTGCCGGAGGATGTGAATGTCTGGATAGGGGCAGAGTGGGGAAAAGCAGCGTTTCTTTTTATTGGAGCCTCTGGGATTGCAGTCCGTTATATCGCTCCCTGGGTGAAAGACAAGTTTACCGATTCACCGGTTATTGTGATGGATGAGAAGGGCTCGTTCGTAATCCCACTTTTATCTGGACATGTCGGCGGTGCGGTGGAGATTGCGAAAATGGTATCTGTATGGACAGGTGCCGTGCCTGTTATCACAACGGCGACAGATGTACAGGAAAAGTTCGCCATAGATGTATTTGCCGAAAAAAACGGGATGCAGATTGAAGACAGGAGGCTGGCAAAAGAAATTTCGGCAGAGATTCTGGAGGGCGGGAAAGTTGGATTTTACAGTGTGCTGCCAGTCTCAGGGAAAGTGCCTGCCGAATTAAGCGTATGTACGTCACCGGGGGAACTGGAAAGGTTTCCTTTCGGTGTGGCTGTGACAGACCGGAAGGAAAAGATCCTGCCGCATAGGGGGGGGATCCTCACACTGCATACAGGTGCTGGAATGATTGTGGGTCTGGGCTGCCGCAGGGGGACGAAGCGGGAGCAGTTGGAGGCAGGGCTTCAGGCTGTCCTGAAAGAGAACCGCATTCTGCCGGAACAGATAGAAGGTTTTGCAAGTATTGACCTCAAGTGTGATGAAGCCGGGATTCTGGAGCTTGCAGATGCATGGGGAGTCCCTTTCAGGACCTTTTCGGCGGAAGAATTAAAACAGATCGAAACAGTCAGCAGCCATTCTGCATTTGTGGAGCAGACAACCGGCGTGGACAATGTCTGTGAGCGGGCCGCAATTCTGCACTGCAGGGATGGGGAACTGATACAGCCGAAAATCTGTTCAGAGGGTTCCACATTTGCACTTGTTAGAAAAAAAAGAAACCTTTCTTTTTAAACTGAGAGGCGAAAAGAGGATAAAATCATGGAGGAAACAAAACAGCATTTAGGGATCAGCCCGGAGACAGCAGAAATCAGGATACTTCTATTTTCTGGGACAACGGAGGGACGTCAGCTCGCAGAGTCACTGCGGGAACTTCCGGTTTATGTCTATGTCAGTACGGCTACGGAATATGGCCGTGAATGTACCGGTACCGGAGATAACATAGAGACAGCGGCCGGACGGATGGATGAGACGGCCATCCGCTGTTTTCTGGATGTACATAAGATTGATCTGGCGGTGGATGCAACACACCCCTTTGCAAGGGTGGTGACGGAGAATATACAAAACGCCTGTAAAGCAAACCGGACGGAATATATACGGTGTCTAAGGGAGAAGCAGAACATAGAGGCATTAGAAACAGACCATGTTATATTCAAAAAATCCGTTTCAGACGCCGTGGAATATTTAAAAGGGAAAGAGGGGAAGGTTCTGATAGCAACAGGGAGCAAGGAACTGAAGCTGTATACTGAAATTGATGATTATCAGGAGCGGTGTATTGCGCGGGTACTGTCGACCAGAGAGGCTGTAGAAGAAAGTACGGCACTTGGTTTCAAAGGCCGCAGTCTGATTGCCATGCAGGGACCGTTCAGCAAGGAACTAAACATAGCGATGCTCCGCTATACGGGGGCCAGATATTTCGTGACAAAAGAATCTGGGAAAGCAGGCGGTTTTCAGGAGAAGGCGGAAGCGGCAAAAGAAACGGGGGCCCGGCTGATCGTGATTACCCGTCCTGAAGAGTGTGGTACAAGCTCTGCTGAAACATTGCTTTATATCAGGCAGAAAATTAGAAAAAAGGGCACGTCCTGCTGATGCGGGCATGCCCTGTGCGATACTTATATTACCGGAACTGCTTGGGTGTCAGCCCGGTATATTTTTTAAATACCTTTGAAAAGTAACTCTGGTCTTCGAATCCGATCGCAATTGCAATATCAATGATAGAGAAGTCTGTATTGGATAGCAGCCTCTTGCTTTCCTCAATCCGGACCATATTCAGATATTCCTTGAATGAGGAACCGGTTGACTGTTTGAACATGGTCGAGAAGTAGGACGGGTGCAGATGTACATGCATGGCAACATCCTCCAGAGTGAGTGGTTCATTGAAATGCTTGGATATGTAGATCATGGCTTTCTTGATCAACTCACTGTTCTGGGACGGTATATAATTAAAAAGGCTTTCCGTAAATGATTCTACAATCTCCTGCAGCTTATAGCAGAGTGTTTCCATCGTATCGACAAGCTGTATGTTTTTCAGAAAATGATTATTAAGCTTCAGTATGTTGTCCGTCTGGGCACCACCTTCAATCGCAGCACGGGAAAGCAGGGAGCAGAGTTCGATTGCTCTGGCTTTCACGATTTCCAGGCTGTTTCCTTCGGAGAAAAGTACATATCCCAGCAGTTCATTCAGAATGGCATTGGCCTGCTTGACATCACCCAGCTTTACTTTACTGATTAATTCCTTTTCCTTTTCATAGGGATAGGAATTGGTACTGATATTTTCTTCCTTGTAACGCTGGATGGACTCATTAATCCGGGACTGTTGGAAAAGCTTCTGGTTATTTTGCTTCAGTTCTTCCTTACTGTCGTTGATCAGGTTGGCAAACATGTAGTAGAGAAGCCGGCTGATATGATTCACCTTGGCGGGTGTGGCCAGCGGGATGCTGGCAGTCTCATCGTACAGTTCCAGTGCTTCAGTAGTCGGAATATGATACTTCTTTGCAATATCAGAGATCAGTATCGAGTCCGCCGGATCCATTAAAAAGGGCCCTACGAGAATAGAACCGAGAAACGTTTTCTTGCTGATCAGCGGGAAAACGATATGGTTCAGTTCGGCGTGACAGGCGAATATATAAGGTTCACCAAGTGTTATGGCTTTCTTGCTTGCGGAAATATGCATCTTCTCACAAGAGTCGCCGCTGGGAAGATAATCCTGAAAGCAGCGGCAGAAATTTGCCATCTGTCCGCTCTCGGCAATAAACTCTCCATGCTCGTCAATGACCTGGATCGGCAGCTGCATGCAGGCGTAAAAAGTATCAGTCATGGCCTTCAGGGTTTCCTCCGGAACGATAGAGTACAATAAAGGTTTCAACATTATCCCTCCATTAATCTTTGGTTCTGTAAGTAGTTCCTATTTAGTTTATCACATTATAAACGAAAATGGGATAAAGCCTGCAAAAAATAAAAAGAAAATATTTGTACAAAGATTCTAAAATAATTACCAGAACAATAGTAGGAAAATAGATAGAATGAAATACAGAAACAGCCAGACGGCAAAAAGATAAGTTGGAGGGAATGAAGTTATGTCTATTATTCAGGAAATGTCAGAATTTCTTCAAAAAGGAAGAGCAAAAAATGTAAAAGCATTAGTACAGCAGGCTTTAGATGAAGGTGTTGATCCAAAGGAAATTTTGAACGAAGGTCTGTTATCTGGAATGATGATTATCGGGGCAAAGTTTAAGAACAACGAGGTGTTCGTACCTGAGGTTCTGGTTGCGGCGAGAGCTATGAATGCAGGATTATCTGTTCTTGAGCCAAAACTTGTTGAAGTTGGGAATGAGCCTGTAGGTAAAGCAGTTATCGGAACAGTTCAGGGAGATTTACATGATATTGGCAAGAACCTCGTAGTGATGATGCTCAAAGGGGCTGGATTCGAAATCTACGATCTTGGAGTTGATGTTGAGACATCCGTATTTATTGATAAAGCAGAAGAAGTCGGAGCAGACGTGATCTGTATGTCAGCGCTTCTTACAACAACTATGCCGAAGATGCAGGACTGTATAGACCAGTTGAATGAAAAAGGACTTCGCAGCAAGTTTATTGTAATGGTCGGCGGAGCTCCGGTAAACGACAGTTTTGCACAGCAGATCGGTGCAGATTTCTATACACCGGATGCAGCAACGGCAGCAGAAGTAGCAAAGAAAGCAGTTATGGACAGGAAGTAATTTCGAATCAGAACATAGAAAAACGATTGTAAAAATCAAGGAAACCGGTGTGAATCCGGTGCAGGCTTGCCCCTACTGTAAGCGGTGACGAAGAATAACAGCCATTGTCCTTTCAAAGGATGAGAAGGCATTCCAAGGATGAACCGTGAGCCAGGATACTTGTCATTGTCAGCAGCCGATCGTGGGTAGGAGATGGCCGCTGGTTATAATTGAATCAGGAAAATCAGCAGAAACTCTTTTATGGGAGTTTTTCTTTATATATAGAAATTGTAGCTGCCCGGAACTATGGACAGTTATCGGAAACTATTATAATTGTGTTAACTATAGAGAGGGCGGCAGGATGATAATTAAAGATTTTGACATCAAGATATGTAAAGAAAGTGTTTTGAATTTAATAGACTGTTATGAGGACAGTGAGATCTATGATGAGGTCCTGGAAGAATATGAGGAAATGCTGCCCGAAGCATATAAAAAAATAGAGCCGGCGGCTCTGCTTGCGTTTGGCAGTGTGGAGGAATTCCATCTGGCGGAGTATGAAGGAGAGAGTCAGGAGGCCTTGTTTAGCATTACATCGGTAGGCGGCGAAATCAGCCGGTGGGCAACCGGGCTGTTTGCACAAGGCAATTATCTGGGCGGGATGCTGGCCGATGCTATGGCGGACGATTATCTATTCCAGATGGACCATCTGCTTTCAGATACCATTATCAGGCTGTGCAGGGAGAGAAAGCGCGGTGTTATACGGCGTATGGAGGCTCCGCAGGACATCCCTATGTCGGCGCAGAAAAAAGCTCTGGAAGTAACAGACGGGGAAGCACTGGCAGGGATACATATCAAGGAAAGCTTCATGTATGACCCGGTAAAGACGACCTGCCAGATTTACCTTTTGGATGAAAATTCTGATAATTTCAAGATTGAACATGACTGCAGCAAATGTCCGAATTTAACGTGTAAGCTGAGGCATATCCCGGACTTCATGATGAAGGTTTCATCGGCAGGCGGCAGCGGCGGTTCCGAAGAGGTCGTTGTAACAATTACCGGGAAAAAGGACCAGACACTCATGGAAGTGCTCAAGGAGCATAATATATTCCTGAGTGCTGTATGTGCCGGACGTGGTACCTGTGGAAAATGCCGTATCAGGGTATTGGAAGGGGAAGTAAAGCCGTCAGCGGAGGACAGCCGGTTTTTCGATGAGGATGAGATCCGGGCGGGGTTCCGTCTTGCCTGCCGTGCCTATGCATCCGGGGACTGTACGATTACACTTGACTGTGGACAGGAGGAAGGATTTGCAGTCCTTACGGATTTCGGAGAAGAGGCAGGGCGCGGGAAAACCTTGCAGGCAGAGGACGGAAACGCTGGAGATTACGAGGGGGGCAGATTCGGGATTGCCACGGATATCGGTACGACAACGATTGCCATGCAGCTGGTCAATCTTACGAGTAAACGCGCAGTGAAGACTTATACGGCCATGAACCGTCAGCGCGCATATGGTGCAGACGTAATCAGCAGGATCGAGGCATCCACGAATGGTAAGGGAAACGAACTGAAGGAAAGCATTCAGGAAGACCTGATGTCCGGAATAAAAGATCTTACAGAAAACGGGAAGATCCTTCCGGAACGAATGGTAATCGGGGCCAATACTACGATGGTCCACCTGCTTATGGGATATCCATGTGAGACGCTCGGTGTCTTTCCCTTTACTCCGGTCAATCTGGAACAAATTACGACAGATGTAAAAGCACTTTGCGGGAAGTCAGCAAATGATTTTGACGGTAGTTTTGAAGTAAATATCTATCCGGGAATTTCAACCTATGTGGGCGGGGATATTACAGCGGGAATGTACGCCCTTAATTTCCAGAACAGGGAAAAAGTGTCCGTGCTGATTGACCTGGGAACGAACGGAGAGATGGCAGTCGGCAATAAAGATAAGATCTATGTGGCATCAACGGCGGCAGGGCCTGCATTCGAGGGCGGCAATATTACATGCGGTACGGGCAGCATCCCCGGTGCTGTCTGTAAAGTTGAAATCCATGACGGGAAGGCCGTGACAGAGACAATACAGGACAAGCCTATATCAGGAATCTGCGGCACGGGGGTTGTGGAGATCACATACGGGCTTTTAAAAGAAGAACTGATCGATGAGACCGGACTTCTGGACGAGGAGTATTTTGAGGACGGATTTTATCTGGGTGAAGATGCACAGGGGAGAACCATCGGTTTTTACCAGAAGGATGTAAGGGAGATCCAGCTTGCCAAGTCTGCTGTACGGGCGGGGCTGGAGACGTTAATCCTGAGATATGGAATCCCTTATGACGAAATTGAAACTGTCTATATAGCAGGCGGTTTCGGGTATCAGCTGGACATCAAAAAGGCGGTCGGCATCGGACTCCTCCCGAAAGAGTGTGAGGGAAAGATCGAGGCCGTGGGCAACAGCTGCCTGAAGGGGGCGATTGCAAAATTACTGGAACCGGATGCAGATGAAGTGATAGAAAAGATCAGAAGCGTCTCGAAAGAAATCAGATTGTCCAATGATAAGGACTTTAATGAATTTTATATGGATTACATGTTTTTTGAAGAGGACTAACATTCCTTTTAGAATATAAAAAGGATGGCCGGCAGCACGCGGGGCCATCTTTTTTATGGTAATCTTTACTAGTTTATAATCCCTCGGCCGCAGTTGCCCGGATTTCTATAATTCCTACAAAGTATCCTTAAAAAATTACAATACATAGGGGGAACAGCCGTTTACAATAATATATGCGTAGATATTTTTGCAATAGAGGCCGTTTTACGGCCCGGTCACGGATTGCATATTTTTATGAAGTGTGATAAAATTTTTAAGATTGAATTCTACATGTATAATCAGGCAGGGCTCAATCGGGTTGAACAGCTCTTGTTCAATTTACAAATCTTATTCGGGCCAGAGGCCCAATAAGCATAGTTCAGATCTGGCAGACAGTTTAAAAGTAAGCCGTTTTATTAAAACGGCAGGGGAAGCAGGTTGGAATCCTGCACAATACCCGTTGCTGTATTAGAGGAGCGGTATTCCATAAGGTCACTGTGGGGATTCTCATGGGAAGGCGGAATATCGTGATGATACTTGAGTCAGAACACCCGCTTTTAGAAAGATCTGGATGGTTACGGGGAGATGACCAGTTGTCCTTACGAATCTCTAACGATTTTGTGATGGACCTGGGCTATTTTCAGCAAATTCACAAAAAAGGAGAGAGAAAGACATGACAAAAAAAGAAAAAATCTTACTCAAAGCATCCATCGCGTTCGCCGTGATGTTTGCAGTCACACCGGCAGTCAATGCAATGCACATTATGGAAGGGTACCTTCCGGCAGGATACTGTATTGCATGGGGCGTTATTTGTGTCCCATTCTTAGCAGCCGGATTTATTTCCCTGAAGAAAAGAATGAAAGAGAACCGCAAATCCATCACACTGATCGCGATGGCAGGGGCGTTTATTTTCGTAATTTCATCCCTGAAGATTCCTTCTGTAACAGGAAGCTGTTCCCATATGACAGGAACCGGACTCGGAGCGATCCTTTTTGGACCTGCGGCTGTTAGTATACTTGGAATTATCGTACTTTTATTTCAGGCAATCCTGCTTGCACATGGCGGCCTTACATCACTGGGAGCCAATACATTCTCAATGGCTATTGCAGGACCGCTTCTGTCATTTGGAATATATAAGCTGTGTATGAAATGCAAGGTAAATAAAAAGGTTACCGTATTTCTGGCTGCATGTTTAGGCGATCTGTTTACATATTGTGTGACAAGTATCCAGCTTGCACTTGCGTATCCGTCAGAATCCGGCGGTGTCGCTGCTTCAGCAGTGAAATTCCTCGGTGTGTTTGCACCTACACAGATTCCGCTGGCGGTCATCGAAGGTATCCTCACCGTTATTATCGTAATGGCGCTTGAGTCTTATGCAAAACCGGAACTGAAGGCAATCGGATTTATGAAGGAGGCAAAGTAAGATGAGTAAGAATGCAAAAACAGTTATCATTTTATTAATTATCGCGGCATTGATCGCGTTTGTTCCCCTGTTTGCGTTAAAGGGGGCCGAGTTCGGCGGCTCTGACGATGCGGGAAGCGTTGTAGTGGAAGAACTGCAGGGCGGTGAATATACTCCCTGGTTTACTCCGATTCTGGAAACTGCTTTGGGCGGAGAAATTCCGGGAGAAGTAGAAAGCCTTATCTTCTGTCTCCAGACAGGAATCGGTGTCGGCGTGATTGCATTTGTAATGGGACGCTTTGTCGAGCGCAGGAAATGGCAGAAAAGCGAAGAATAAAGAAAAATAACGAAACTGCGCCGGAGAGGAGCAAGATATGATTGTAGTGGATAAGCTTTGTTATCGTTCGAAGCTTAGGCTTGT
Source organism: Faecalicatena orotica (assembly GCF_003149245.1). Lineage (GTDB taxonomy): Bacteria > Bacillota > Clostridia > Lachnospirales > Lachnospiraceae > Faecalicatena_A > Faecalicatena_A orotica. The sequence continues at coordinate 252,874 of NZ_QGDL01000009.1, forward strand.
GAATGCAGGGGAGAAATTCATATTTTCTGTCATGACACTTTTATTCTGCATCATCAGCCGCTCTCTTTTAATAGCGGGAATCGCTTTTTGGGTAAATGGGTTCCTGACGGTAAAAAAGGGCGGGATTTCATTTGGACGATACATACGTCTGCTGGCTGTACCATTTACATTTCTTATACTGAGTACTCTTGCGATTATCGTAAACTTTTCTAAGGTCCCACTGGATGCATATGCGGTGCCAGTGGGCACCTTTTTTATCACAGGAAGCAAAGCATCTCTGGCATTCGCCATCCAGCTGATAGCAACTGCTATGGCAAGTGTATCCTGTCTGTACTTTTTATCCTTAAATACAACAATGACAGATATTCTCGATGTATTAGGCAAAATGCACTGTCCGGAGATGATGATTGAACTAATGATGCTGATCTACAGGTTCATCTTCGTGCTGATGGAAACAGCTTCCGCCATCATGGTTTCACAGAAGTCCAGACTGGGCAATAAAAATCTGAAAACATCTGTGAAGTCATTCGGGCATATGGGGGCAGGACTCTTTATCAGAGCACTCAGACGGTCTAATTTTTTGTATGATGCGATGGAGTCCAGATGCTATAACGGAAAAATAAAGGTGCTTAGTGTACAGCATCCTGTGAAGAAAAAGGAGGCGGTGGGAATCCTGCTCTTTGAGCTTCTGCTGCTCGGTCTTACGATATGGAGGAAACTGGTATGAGTATAGGTACAGAGGATATTATAATAGAAGTAAAAGATGTTCACTATGCCTACGAGGAGGATGGACCGCATTCATTAAACGGTGTCAGCCTCCGGATTAAGAGAGGGCAGAAAGTCGCCTTCATGGGTGCAAATGGATGCGGTAAATCCACACTGTTTTTATGCTGTAATGGCATCTACAGGCCGGACAGTGGAACGATTCTGTTTAATGGGAAACCTGTTGACTATTCCAAAAAGGGGCTGCTTGACTTAAGGAGCAAGGTAGGGATTGTCTTCCAGGACCCGGATAACCAGTTATTTTCGGCGAGTGTTTATCAGGAAATCTCTTTTGGACCTCTGAATCTGGGGCTGCCGGAGGATGAAGTGAGAAAGGATATCGAGCAGGTGATTGAATATCTGGAGATTACGCCTTTTTGTGACCGTCCGGCACATGCCCTGAGCGGGGGACAAAAGAAGCAGGTTTCGATCGCTGACATCCTTGTTATGCATCCCGATGTGATTATTCTGGATGAACCGGCGGCTGCCCTGGATGCGAAACATACGAAGATGGTGAACCAGATAGTGGACAGGCTGGCAGATGAAGGAATCACGATACTAATGGCTACCCATGATATTGATTATGCCCTGTCATGGGCGGATGAGATTGTCCTGATGCACGAAGGGAAAGTTCTGCTTCAGGCGGATCCGGTCACGGTATGTACGAATCAGGAGGCTCTTGAGATGACGAATCAGGAAGAACCTGCTGTTTTGAAATTATTTGACAAACTGGTAAAAAAGGGGGTTCTCAAGGAGAACCTCCGGCCGCCTGTCAGCATGGGACAGTTAGAACAATATATAGAACATGGAGTTTAAAGCAGCGAACCTGCATAAAAGGAGACGGATATGGAGAGAACGGCAGAGACGAAGAAAGCGATACTGGCTGTAAGCTTTGGAAGCAGTCATATGGATACTCTGGAAAAGAATATAGACAAGATCGAACAGCAGTTTGCAGAGACATTTCCGGATTACCGGGTGTACCGTGCATTTACAAGCCAGATGATTCTGAAGAAGCTGAAAAAGACAGAGAATCTGCATTTTAATACGGTGAAAGAGGCAATGGAGCAGATGGAGGCCGAGGGCATTGAGAATGTGATCGTGCAGCCGACGCATATCATTAACGGGATTGAAAATGACAGGATGATGTGTGATGTGATGGAATACACAGATAAGTTCCGAAAGATCCGTGTCGGAAAGCCCCTGCTCACCAGTGTGGATGATTATAAGAAGGCAATCCATGCAGTGATGTCAGAAGTAGATCTGGAAGACGGCGAGGTTCTTGTATTCATGGGGCACGGGACGGACCACCATGCAAATTCAGCATATCCGACGCTGGAGTACACGTTTCATTCCTTAGGCTACAGTCAGGTTCTGGTGGGAACCGTGGAAGGGTTTCCGGACTTAAAAAATGTGATGACAAAACTGGAAATATCCGGTGCAAAGAAGGTCATGCTGATGCCGTTCATGCTTGTGGCAGGAGATCATGCGAAGAATGACATGGCGGGAGAAGAAGATTCATGGAAGACGGAGCTTGAAGAAGCCGGCTATGAGGTGAAGGCGGTCATCAAAGGATTAGGAGAGATGAGGGGGATCCGCAATATTTATATAGAACACATCGAAGCAGTTATGTAAAGGAGCATCCTTATGACAGAAAAAGATCTGAACAGGTACCAGTCGGAAGAAAAACAGGGGGCGTTGATCTGGAAAAACCAGAAACAGCTCCGCTCAGGTTATACGACCGGCAGCTGTGCGGCTGCCGCGGCGAAGGCAGCGGCACATATGCTGCTTACGGGAGAGACGATCTGGCAGGTTTCCCTTCTGACTCCCAAGGGTGTTTTGCTCTATCTGGATGTGGAGGATATACAAATCGGTCAGGATGCGGTCAGTTGTGCGGTCCGTAAGGACAGCGGGGATGACCCGGATGTGACGGACGGTATCCTTATCTATACAAAAGTCAGCAGATGCCCGGGGACAGAGCTGCATCTGGACGGCGGCGAGGGAGTCGGCCGGGTGACAAAGAAGGGACTGGAGCAGAAGATCGGGGATGCAGCAATAAATAAAGTTCCCCGCAGAATGATCCTTCAGGCGGTGGATTCCCAGAGAGAGGAGTCTGGCAGCACAGGCGGGCTCGAAATTGTGGTCTCCATCCCAAAAGGGAAAGAACTTGCCCGGAAAACCTTTAATCCCCGTCTCGGGATTGAAGGAGGCATCTCAGTTCTCGGAACGAGCGGAATCGTGGAACCAATGAGTGAGCAGGCGCTGACAGCTACGATTCATCTGGAGATGAAGATGCTCAAAGAGAACGGTTATGACTGGTGTTACGTCGTACCCGGCAACTATGGCAGTGACTTCCTGACACAGACGCTGAAGTTTAATGGGGAATTGTCTGTGAAGTGCAGTAATTATATCGGGGATACCATCGATTATGCGGTCAGTCTTGGAATGAAAGGGATTCTCCTCATCGGACATATCGGGAAGCTTGTAAAGCTGGCGGCAGGGGTGATGAATACCCATTCCAGACAGGCAGACTGCCGGATGGAGGTATTTGCGGCACATGCCGCCCTGCATGGGGCATCACAGGAAATAACAGGCAGGCTGATGGGAAGCCTGACGACGACGGAGGCCGTGGACCTTCTGAAGCAGGAAGGAATGCTGGATGTTGTTATGCGGAGTATCCTTGAGAAGGCTGAGTACCACTTAAAGCACCGTGCAGGAGAGAAATTGAAGATCGGGGCGGTCGTATTTTCTATGGAGGAAGGGATTTTAGGAAGTACATCCGGCACCCGGGAATTACTGGAACAGATACAGCGGCTTAAACCGTGATCAGTTACCCAACAGATACATAAAGGAGAGAACATAAGATGGACGGTATATTTTACGGAGTAGGCGTAGGGCCCGGAGACCCGGAGCTTCTTACTTTAAAAGCAGTGAAAGCGATACAGGAAAGTGAGGTCATTGCGGTGGCAGTGTCTTCCCCGGACTTCCGGGAACCTGTATATGAGGAGGCGGGAACGGTAAGCCGGTTCCCCCTTCTGCTGGAAAAATGTGTGGCGTGGCAGATTGTACTGCCCGCAGTTCCAGAGATGGAATACAAAGCCAGACTCTTTCTGCCTATGCCGATGATGAAGGAAAAAGAGGTATTAAAGGAGATCCATGACAGGTGTGCTTCAGTGACGGAAGATTTGCTCAGAACCGGGAAGGATGTCGCTTTTATTACACTGGGAGACCCGACCGTATATTCTACATGTCTGTATGTACATAAGCGGTTAAAGAAACGTGGAATGAAGACTGCACTGATCCCCGGAATCCCGTCTTTCTGCGCGGCAGCGGCAAGGATGGACATGGGACTGGCGGAGAACCGCGAGGAACTGCATATTATCCCTGCCTCCTACGGAGTCGAGGAAAGCCTTGATCTGAAAGGGACCAAAGTACTGATGAAGGCAGGAAAGAAAATGCCGTATGTGAAGCAGGTAGTCAGGGAAAAGGGACTGGAAGCGGAAATGGTGGAAAACTGCGGGATGAGCCAGGAACATATTTACAGGCAGGTGGAAGAAATACCGGATGATGCCGGGTACTATTCGCTCGTGATCATTAAAGATAAGGGGGAAAAGAGATGATTTTATTTGTAGGGGCAGGCTCTGGAGCTGAAGATCTGATCACGGTCAGGGGGTACCGCTATCTTCAGGAAGCGGATATCATTGTATATGCAGGTTCGCTCGTAAATCCGGGCCTTCTGAAGGTGAAAAAGGAAGGCTGTGAGGTTTATAACAGCGCGAAAATGACCTTGGAAGAGGTTCTGGAAGTAATGATAAAAGGGGAGAGGGAAGGCAGGAGCGTCGTCCGTCTCCACACCGGGGATCCCTGCCTGTACGGGGCAATCCGTGAGCAGATGGATGCACTGGATGCAGAAGGAATTTCTTATGAATACTGTCCGGGAGTCAGTTCTTTCTGCGGCGCGGCGTCAGCGCTTAAGGCAGAATACACTCTTCCAGATGTGTCACAGTCCGTGGTCATCACAAGAATGGCTGGGAGGACGCCCGTGCCGGAACGGGAATCCATCCGCAGCTTCGCGGCTCATCAGGCAACAATGGTCATTTTCTTAAGCACGGGAATGCTGAAGAAGCTTCAGGAGGAACTGATGGCAGGCGGATATGCGAAAGATACGCCGGCGGCGATTGTCTATAAGGCAACCTGGCCGGACGAGAAAGTACTAAGGTGTACAGTAGACAGCCTTGCGAAAACAGCAGAAAAGGAAAACATCACGAAGACTGCCCTGATTGTTGTCGGAAAGGTGCTGGATGGGGAGTATGACCGGTCCAGACTGTATGACCCGTCGTTTACCACAGAATTTCGTCAGGCATCAGAGGGAGGAAAAGACAATGGGTAAGATTTATGTTGTAGGTTTGGGTCCGGGTGCGGACATGCAGATGACGATGGAGGCAAAAGCCGCCGTAAAGCAGTGCGGGATCATCGTGGGTTACACGGTCTATGTGGATCTGGTAAAAGAAGAATACCCGGACAAGGTGTTTCTGACAACGCCCATGACGCAGGAAGTGAAACGCTGCCAGATGGCTTTTGAGGAGGCTCAAAAAGGGCAGGATGTGGCCATGATCTGCAGTGGGGATGCGGGAATATACGGGATGGCAGGGCTGATGCTTGAGGTCGGGAAGGAGTATCCTGAAATCGAGGTCGAAATCGTCCCCGGAATTACTGCGGCAAACGGTGGCGCGGCCGTGCTGGGCGCCCCGTTGATGCATGATTTTGCGGTGATCAGTTTAAGCGACCTTCTCACCCCCTGGGAGAAGATCGAAAAGCGGGTGAAGGCGGCGGCAATGGCTGATTTTGTCATCTGCCTGTACAATCCATCCAGCAGGAAACGGAAGGACTATCTGAAAAAAGCCTGTGAGATGATGCTGGAATATAAATCCGGGGACACAGTCTGCGGAACGGTGCGCAACATCGGCCGGGATGGTGAAGAATCACAGATCATGACACTTAGCCGCCTGAAAGACACGGAGGTGGATATGTTTACGACTGTATTCATCGGAAACGAACAGACGATAGAAATTAATGGGAAAATGGTAACACCGAGAGGATATCGGAATGTGTAAGAAAGACCAGACAATTTACCTGATTGGCATTGGCATGGGTGCACAGGATTCCCTTACAGGGGAGGCCCTTAGGCTACTTGGTGACTGTGGCTGTGTGATCGGTGCCAGAAGGATGACTGAGGCCCTGAAAGGCTTGGGAAAACCGGTGTTTCATGCCTATCTGCCGGATGAGATCCGCGGATATATTGAGGCACACAGAAAATATAAAAAGATCGCGGTGGCGCTGTCCGGAGACCCCGGTTTCTACAGCGGGGCAAAAAAGCTGGAAGCCGAATTGGAAGGATATGAGGTCATACGCGTGCCGGGAATCTCTTCCGTCGTTTATCTCGCGTCCCGGCTCCATACTTCATGGGAAGATGCCGCCCTTGTAAGCGCCCACGGCAGAATACAGAATTACATTCACGCAGTGGCACACAATGAGAAAACCTTTCTTCTGCTGGGCGGTGAAACCTGCGGGGCTGCACTGTGTGAAAAACTTCGTTACTACGGTCTGGAGGATGTGGACTGCTGGATCGGGAGACGGCTATCCTATGAGGATGAATGTATCATACATAAAAAGGGAAGCAGTCTTTCCCCGGAGGACTGTTCCGGGCTGGATGTGGCACTCATTCTCAATGCACATCCGTGCAGGCGGACCTTCTGCCATGTGGAGGATGAGGAATTCATACGCGGCAAAGTACCTATGACAAAATCCGAGGTGCGCGCGGTTAGTATGGCAAAGCTCCAGCTCCATGAGGATGCAGTGGTTTACGATATCGGCGCCGGGACTGGTTCGGTTGCGGTGGAGGCCGCGATGCAGTCAGGGACGGTCCGGGTCTATGCCATTGAGAAGAATCCGGAAGGGGCGCTTCTGATCGAGGAAAATAAAAAGAAGTTCAGGACGGACTGGGTGACGGTTGTGGAAGGCACGGCCCCGGAGGCACTTCTGAATCTGGAAGCACCTACCCATGTGTTCATTGGAGGGAGTTCGGGAAACCTGAAGGACATTCTGAAGACGGTGAAGCGTAAGAACCCGGAGGTACGGATTGTCCTGAATGCGATCTCTCTGGAAACAGTGAAGGAAGCAATCGAGGCTGTGGAGGAAGGCATTCTGAAGGAACCTGAGATCGTGCAGATTGCGGCATCCAGATCGAGAAAACTTGGCGCATATCATATGATGACCGGTTTGAATCCGGTATATATCATTACGGAAGGGAAGGCATAGCAATGAAAGGTTCTCAGTTTATGATCGCAGCGGCATCCAGCGGAAGCGGCAAGACTGTGATCTCCTGTGCTCTGATGGCGGCTTTTTTACAGAAGGGCATGAAGACTGCCGCATGTAAATGCGGGCCGGATTATATCGATCCCATGTTCCACAGGGAGGTGCTTGGAATTGAGTCAGAAAATCTGGATCTTTTCTTCTGCGAACCAGAAGTGCTAAAACCGCTTTTTCTGGAACATACCCGCGGTGCGGAAGTGACCGTAATTGAGGGAGTGATGGGATATTATGACGGGATGGCCCTGGACTCGGACCAGGCCAGTTCTTTCCATGTGGCCGGTACACTCGGTATTCCGGTGGTCCTGGTAGTGCCCTGCAGGGGGATGGCACTTTCGGTTCTGCCCATGATTCTGGGAATGCTCCAGTTTCGTGAGGAAAGCCACATTCAGGGGATCTTATTGAACCGCATTTCCGGAATGCTGTATCCGAAGATGAAGGCCATGATTGAGGCCGGACTCAAGGAAAAGGGATATCAGATCCCGGTCGTCGGTTATGTGCCTGAGGATGAAGTGTTTGGGCTGGAAAGCAGACATCTCGGACTGGTCACACCGAAGGAGGTTCTTGGAATCCGTGAACGCCTTATGCGGGCAGGAGAAATCTTAAGTGGCACGGTGGATCTGGAGCAGCTGCTGGAAATCGGAAGAAACGAAGGTAATGCAGATACAGAAGCAGCGGGGCAGGCAAGGGAAGTTCAGACGGGTAAAAAAGCCCGGATAGGCATCGCCCGTGATGAAGCATTCTGTTTCTATTATAAGGATAATCTGGAACTGTTAAAAAATGCGGGCTGCGAACTGATTCCCTTTAGTCCGCTCCATGACAGCCGGCTGCCGGAAGGGCTGCAGGGAATGATCATCGGAGGCGGTTACCCGGAGCTTTATACAGAAACACTTTCTGCAAACGGTGAGATGTGTACGGCAGTCAGAGAAGCAGTCGAAGAGGGAATGCCGTGTCTGGCAGAATGCGGCGGATTTATGTATCTACATGAGGAAATGGAAGGAAAAGACGGAGTCTTTCGTTCTGTGGCCGGTGTCATAGAAGGTCGGGCAGTAAAAAAAGACAGGCTGGTCCGATTTGGTTATATTGACCTTCAGGCACAGAAAGACGGAATCTATTTCAAAAAGGGAGAGCGGCTGAGAGGACATGAATTCCATTACTGGGACAGTACCGATAACGGTACAGACTGTCTGGCGGTGAAGCCGGACAAAAAACGTTTCTGGGAGTGTATCCATATGGAGGGCAGCCTGTTTGCAGGATATCCCCATATTCATTTCTACTCCAATCCCGTTTTTGCAGAACGGTTTATCGAAAACTGCAGAAAATTTCAATCAGAATAGGAAGGTATGAAAAGCGATGGCACAGGTGACAGAAATTCCGGAAAAGATCACTCCGGAGGAATTGAAAATGATGATTGAGCCCGCCGATCAGGCAAGTGTCGAGGCTGCGAAGAGAAGATGGATGTCCGTGGCAAAGCCTCTGTTCAGTCTGGGGAAATTGGAGGATGCCGTGATCCGCATGGCGGGGATGAAGCGGACAGCAGAGTATGATCTGGAGAAAAAGGGCCTGATTATCATGTGTGCGGATAACGGCGTCGTGGAAGAGGGTGTGACACAGACAGGGCAGGAGGTTACGGCGATTGTGGCTGATAACTTTACAAAGAAAGCAGCCAGTGTTGCAATCATGAGCGAAATCGCGGGAGCCGATCTGTTCCCGGTCGATATCGGGATGGCGGTGGATGTGCCGTCCGTGACAAAGACATCTCAAAAGATTGCTTATGGAACAAAGAATCTGGCAAAGGAACCTGCGATGACAAGGGAAGAAGCATGGAACGCCATACTGGTCGGAATCCGCATGGCCGGTGACCTGAAGGCGCAGGGATATGATATTCTCGCAACCGGTGAGATGGGCATTGGAAATACCACGTCAAGCAGCGCCGTGGCCGCTGTACTCCTGAACCGGCCGGTCGAGGAAGTTACCGGAAAAGGGGCAGGCTTAAGCAGTGAAGGGCTGGAAAAGAAGATTGGTGCAATCAAGCGGGGGATCAGTCTTCATAAGCCGGATCCAGATGACGCTCTGGATGTGCTGGCAAAGGTAGGCGGACTGGATATCGCGGGACTGGCCGGGGTATTCTTAGGCGGTGCACTGTATCATGTACCAGTCGTGATCGACGGTTTTATTTCAGCGGTATCTGCCCTGACTGCCCTTCGCATGGTTCCGGCTGCAGGAGATTACATGATGCCTTCCCATGTATCCAAAGAGCCGGCCGGCCAGATGCTTCTGGACGCGCTGGGTATATCCCCGTTTCTGACCTGTGATATGTGTCTGGGTGAGGGCAGCGGTGCCGTAGCAGTCTTTCCACTTCTGGAGATGGGACTTTCAGTTTACCGCAGGATGAGCACCTTTGAAGAGACAAAGATTGAAAAGTATGAAGTTTTGAAGTAACCGGGGGACGAGGAGGGAATATCATGTATCTGCTTGAATCATGTGCTGTGGCGATGTCGATGTATTCGAAAATACCGATGCCGAGAGTGGAATGGAATGAAAAGAATATGAAGTATGCGATGTGTTTTTTTCCTGTCATCGGTGCAGTGATTGGCATACTGGAAGTCCTTCTGGGCAGTCTGCTTTTGAAAAGCGGTGCCGGGAAACTGTTCTTCGCGGCGGCAATGACGCTGCTGCCTGTGCTGGTCACGGGCGGGATTCATCTGGACGGTTTTATGGATACGATGGATGCTGTCAGTTCCTACGGGGACCGGGAGAAAAAACTTGCGATCCTGAAAGACTCAAATTCCGGTGCCTTCGCAATCTTAGGACTGGGCTGTTACTTTCTGTGGAGCGTGGCTGTGTGGAGCGAGGTGACACTGGACATGCTGCCCGTGATCGGGTGCGGGTATGTTCTGTCCCGCTCTTTCAGCGGATTCTCCATCGTAACCTTCCAGGCCGCCAGAAACTCTGGGCTTGCGAAGACTTTTCAGGACGGGGCCAAGAGGAAGAACGTCAGGATTACGATGATTATTTACCTTTTTGTTTTCTCAGGGCTGGTCCTGTGGCTGAACTGGGTTCTCGGACTTGCTTCCCTTGCGGCTGCTGCGGTGGTCTTTCTATATTACAGGCGGCTGTGCAACAGGCAGTTTGGCGGAGTTACCGGGGATCTGGCGGGGTATTTCCTCCAGCTCTGTGAACTGGCGGTGCTGACCGGAATTGTACTGGCGGGGAGGCTGTTATGAAGGTAGTTATGATACGGCACTTCCAGACGCCGGGAAATCTGGAACGAAGATATGTAGGCCGGACAGACGAGCCCCTGCTCGAAGGGGAAGGGCTTATCAGGATGGCAGAAGAGAAACGAAACCTCATTCAGGCATTGGGAAAGCTTGATTGTGTGATTGCCAGTCCGATGAAACGCTGTATCCAGACCGCAAATCTGCTCTTTCCGGGAGAAGAGCCGCTGCTCTGTGAAAAGATGCGGGAATGTGACTTCGGGCTGTTCGAGGGGAAGAACTACGAGGAACTCAAAGACCTTCCCGTCTATCAGGAATGGCTGGATTCCCGCGGGACGATACCTTTCCCGGAAGGGGAGAGCCACGAAGCGTTCAAGGCCCGGTGCGTGGAAGGATTCGAGGAAATGGCGGCAGAGCTGGTCGAAAAAGGCTGTGAGACGGCGGCTATGGTCGTCCACGGGGGAACGATTATGGCCGTGCTGTCCCGGTTTGACCGGGGAGACAGTGAGTTTTATGACTGGCAGGCCGAAAACGGCGGCGGGTATGTGATTTCTCTGGATGAGGCGGCATGGGGCAGAGGACAAAAAGAATTCAGGGAGATAGAACGGTTATGATGGCATTGTTAGCCTGTGGGACAGGATTTATATTAGATTTTCTATTTGGAGACCCGGTATGGCTGTATCATCCGATCCGGCTGATTGGTGCACTGATTGCATTTTTGGAAAAACAATTCCGGAGAATCTGTAAAGATCAAAAGAATGCACAGTTTGTGGCCGGGGGGCTCTTGGGGATCCTCGTCGTGCTCGTTTCTGTAGTGGTTCCGTGTCTTTTCCTGTATGCAGCGGGACGTGTACACCCGGTACTTCGATTCCTGCTGGAAAGCTTCTGGTGCTGGCAGCTTTTGGCGGCGAAGGGACTGAAGCAGGAGAGCATGAAGGTATATGCAGAAGTCAAAAAAGGAGACCTTCCCGGAGCCAGAAAGGCTGTTTCCATGATCGTGGGAAGGGATACACAGTGTCTGGATGAGGCCGGTGTCGTGAAGGCGGCCGTAGAGACTGTTGCGGAAAATACTTCAGACGGGGTGACGGCGCCGCTTCTGTTTATGATGATCGGAGGCGCCCCCTTAGGATTCTTTTACAAGGCAGTCAATACAATGGACTCCATGATCGGCTATAAGGATGAAAAGTATCTGTATCTGGGACGATGCGCGGCAAAGATGGACGATGTGCTCAATTATATCCCGGCCCGTCTGTCCGCTTTTCTGATGATTGCGGCAGCGTGGGTGCTGAAGATGGACGCACGCGGCGCGTGGCGCATCTATCTGCGGGACCGGAGAAAACATGCCAGCCCGAATTCGGCGCAGACAGAGGCAGTCTGTGCGGGGGCACTTCAGATCCGGCTCGCCGGGGATGCGTGGTATTTCGGGAAGCTGTATAAAAAAGATTACATCGGTGATGACATCCGGCCCGTTGAGGCGGAAGATATTCCGAGGGCGGACAGGCTGATGTATGGGACGGCAGTACTGACATTCCTGCTGTTCGGGATGGTAAAACTGGTGTTCATCTTGTAATGGTTCCTTTTTTGGAACAGCTGTTTGACTTTGAAGATTTAGATGCGGGAGGATTTTATGGATTACATGCATGGCGGTGATATTTACACATATGAAGGCATGATTGACTTTTCTGCCAATATCAATCCTTTCGGGCCGAGCCGGAAGGTGAAAGAGGCGGCTGCCTTAAGTTCTGAATGGATCGGTGTGTATCCGGACAGCCGTTTAAGCAGACTGAGGAAGGCACTGGCAGAAAAAGAAGACATCGACGGAGAGCTGCTTGTCTTTGGAAACGGTGCGGCGGACCTGATCTTTTCCATCGTCTTTGCAGAGCGTCCGAGAAAAGCGGTGCTGACGGCCCCGTCTTTTTCCGAGTACGCTCAGGCCTTAAAGGCAGCAGGCTGTAAGATCGTGTACCATTATCTAAAGGAAGAAGAAAATTTTAGGCTGACAGAGGAGTATCTGGATCAATTGACGGAAGATACGGACATGGTTTTCTTATGCAGTCCGGACAATCCGACAGGGCAGACCGTGGACAGGGAACTTCTGCAGGAAATCATTCAAAGATGTCAAGAACGGCATATCAGGCTTGTTTTAGATGAATGTTTTTATGAGTTTCAGGAGGACCAGACAGGCATCCTGTCGGCGAAGGAAGCATTGGTAACAAAGGAAGTATTTCTGATGCGGGCGTTTACAAAGATGCATGCAATGCCCGGCCTGCGGCTTGGGTACGGCATCAGTTCGGACAGGGGCCTTTTAGAGAAACTCTGTGCTGTCAGGCAGCCGTGGAGCGTCTCCGTGACCGCGCAGGAGGCGGGACTTGCCGCCCTTACGGAGCCGGAGCGGGTAGAGATGACCAGGTGCTTTGTAAGTGAGGAACGGAAAATGATGGAAAAAGAATTGGGAAGAATAGGAGTCAGGTATTTTCCGTCCTCAGCAAATTATATGCTGTTAAAAAGTAAATATGATTTATTTGAGCTTTTAAAAGAGCAGTACATACTGATCCGGGACTGCAGCAATTACGAAGGACTGAAAAAAGGCTATTACCGCATTGCGGTGAAAAGCAGCAGTGAGAACAGGCAGCTGCTATCGGCACTGGAAGAAATCTATTCAAAAGACTGCAGGACTGCAGAATAAAAAGAAGGAGAACCGATATGTCAAAATGCATTATGATACAGGGGACCATGTCCAATGCGGGAAAGAGCATCCTCGTGGGAGGCCTGTGCAGGGTATTTGCCCAGGACGGATACAGGACGGCCCCGTTTAAATCACAGAATATGGCCCTGAACTCTTTTATTACAAAAGAGGGACTGGAAATGGGACGAGCCCAGGTCATGCAGGCAGAGGCAGCCGGGATCGAACCTTCTGTACTGATGAACCCGATCCTGCTGAAGCCTACCAATGATACAGGGTCCCAGGTCATCGTTAACGGAGAAGTGACCGGGGTGATGTCAGCCTCGGAGTATTACCGCTCCAAGAAGAAATTCGTACCGGCTGTTCTGGACGCATACCATGAGCTGGAGAAGTCGTATGATATTATTGTGATTGAGGGGGCGGGAAGCCCGGCGGAAATCAACTTAAAGGACGAGGATATCGTCAATATGGGATTAGCAGAGCTTGTGGATGCACCGGTCCTTCTGGTCGGAGATATCGACCGGGGCGGGGTTTTTGCACAGCTGGTAGGCACGGTCATGCTTCTGGAGGAACAGGAAAGAAACAGAATCAAGGGAACGATCATCAATAAATTCCGTGGAGATAAGAATATACTTGCACCGGGACTTCAGATGCTGGAAGAGAAAACCGGGATACCGGTCCGGGGCGTGGTGCCCTATTTCTATCTGGACATTGACGATGAGGACAGCCTCACAGAACGGTTCGACAGAAAAGAAACGGCAGGACTGGTGGATATTGCTGTCATACGCCTTCCGCGGATTTCAAACTTTACGGATTTCATGGCACTGGAATGTATGGAAGGAGTTTCCGTGCGTTATGTTTCTGCACCCGGAGAGTTTGGAAATCCGGATGCAGTACTCATACCGGGAAGTAAGAATACTATCGGTGACCTGCTCTGGATGCGCCAGAACGGACTGGAGGCCAAGGTCATACGCCACAGCGGACAGGGAAAGTTAGTCTTCGGAATCTGCGGAGGTTACCAGATGCTTGGGGAAGAGATCACCGATCCCGAAGGGGTGGAACAGAAAGGAACCATACAGGGGATGGGACTTCTGCCGGCGAGAACAGTTTTTGAACAGGAAAAGACAAGGACGCGCGTGCAGGGGACCTTCCTAAGTCCCGGCGGGATGCTGGATGATTTAAACGGTGTCCAGATCGAGGGATACGAGATCCATATGGGAGCCACAGAACTGACAGGCGGGTCTCCGATCCTGACGTTGAGAAACGATGTCACGGAAGAATCCCAGAAGATGGATGGAGCCGCCCACGGCAATGTATATGGCTGCTACGTCCACGGTGTATTTGATAAACCGGAGGCTGCCGGAGGCCTGGTCCGTGCACTGCTGAAGCAGAAGGGACTGGACCATGAGGATATCAGGGCCGTCGATCTTGAAGAATATAAAAACCAGCAGTACGATAAACTTGCGGACATCATCCGGGAGAGTCTGGATATGGATGCAGTCTACCGCATACTCGAAGGGGGAGAATAAATATGGTGCAGTCTATCATCCGGATCGGAAGCCGGGAAAGCAGGCTTGCCGTTATACAGGCAGAACTGGTAAAGAATGCGATTGAAAAATATAACCCTGGAATAAAAGTGGAACTTGTGACCATGAAGACGACAGGAGACAAGATCCTGGATAAGAGTCTGGAACTGATCGGGGGAAAAGGACTGTTTGTCAAGGAACTGGACAGGGCACTTATGGAGGGCAGGATTGATATTTCTGTACACAGCCTGAAGGATATGCCGATGGAGGTTCCAAAAGAACTTCCATTGATCGGTTACAGCAAAAGGGAAGATCCCAGAGACGTCCTGATTTATAAGCCGGGGCGGACGGAAATTCCGGAAGGCGGGATCATCGGGACTTCCAGCCGGAGAAGGTCACTGCAGCTAAAGAAGCTGTTCCCATCCTGTTCCTTTCAGGGAATCCGTGGCAACGTCCAGACGAGGCTTCGTAAACTGGAGCAGGAAAACTTTGATGGTACGGTGCTTGCTGCGGCAGGGCTGAGACGTTTACAGATGGAGTCCGTAATGGGCAGGATATTTGAAACTGATGAGGTCATTCCGGCTGCAGGACAGGGGATACTGGCTGTGCAGGGAAGACGCGGGGAGGACCATTCCTATCTGGAACCTTTCTTTAGCAGCAAAAGCGAAGCCGAGGCTCTTGCAGAACGCGAGTTTGTATCGGCACTGGACGGGGGCTGCACATCACCGGTTGCAGCGCATGCCAGTGCAGTGGGGACGGAAATCCGGCTTACGGGTCTGTATTATCAGGAAGAAGACGATACATACTGGGTGGAAACAAGAACGGGGGAGACTGCCAGAGCCAGACAGCTTGGTGCCGGTCTGGCAGAGGACATGAGACAAAGGAGTAAATCATGAAAGAGAAGATAGAAAAAGTACCCGGGGCAGAACCTTGCGGCAAGGTATGGCTTGCCGGGGCAGGCCCGGGAGATGCAGGACTTTTAACGGTCAGGACAAAAGAACTGATGGAACTGGCAGATGTGATTGTTTATGATGCCCTGATCAGCGCCCAGATCCTGAGTCTGATCTCCCCGAAGAAAGAGATGATCCATGTGGGAAAACGTTCGGGTCACCATATGGTGCCGCAGGAGGAGATCAACCAGATTCTGCTTGAGGAAGCAAAGAAAGGGAAAAAGGTGCTCCGCTTAAAGGGCGGTGACCCCTTCATATTTGGAAGGGGCGGCGAGGAACTGGAACTGCTTAAGGAGAATGGGATACCATTTGAAATCGTCCCCGGAATCACATCAGCAGCAGCAGTTCCGGCCTATGCGGGGATTCCGGTTACCCACCGGGATTTTACATCATCCTTCCATGTGATAACGGGGCATCCACGAAAAGACGGAACGAGCAGAATTGATTATCCGTCTCTTGTAAACCTTAAGGGAACGCTCGTCTTTTTAATGGGGATTTCTTCCATGAGAACGATCCTGAAAGGACTGACGGACGCAGGAATGGACTCTCAGACACCGGCTGCGGTTCTGGAAAAGGGAACACTTGCCGCGCAGAGGCGTGTGGTTTCTACGGTAGAACATCTTGCAGAGGATGCAGAGAAAGCGGCAATCGGCACACCGGCGATCATCGTAGTCGGTGAAGTCTGTGCACTGGCAGATACCTTCCACTGGGCGGAGGACCGGCCTCTTGGGGGGAGGCAGATTCTTGTTACACGTCCGAGGCAGAACGGTTCCAGACTCTCCGATAAACTGCGTTCTCTGGGCGCCCAGGTCATCGAACTGCCTGCAATTGATACAAAAACAATCTCACCGAATCCGGTACTGGAACGTGAAATGAAGGCGTTCGGGCATTTAGCAGAGGAGGAATGGCTCGTCTTTACAAGCCCCATAGGAGTCAGAGTCTTCTTTGAACAGATGGCTGAGCTTAAAATAGACTTAAGAAAGCTGTTTCGATGCCCCGCAGATGTGAAGATCGCGGCGATCGGGTCTGCCACGGAGAAAGAACTTGCCTTGTACGGGCTGTTTGCTGATTTAGTACCAAACGTATACTGTGCTGCAAGCCTGGGCACCCAGCTGGCAGAAACGGCAAAAGCCGGAAGCAGAGTCACCATCGTGCGTGCGGCAGCCGGGTCGGAAGAACTGCTCCCGCCGCTTGAGGAGGCAGGCATCAAAGCCGTGGATATCCCATTATACGAAACAGTTTATGAGACTCATGGGCAGGTCAGGGAAAAGATACAAAAGCTGTTTGAAGATGGTGAGATCGATGCAGTCACATTTACCAGTGCATCTACGGTGAAAGGCTTCGTGAACGCAGTCGGTGCACTCGATTACAAAAAGATACAGGCGGTCTGCATTGGAGAACAGACTGCCGCAGAAGCAGAAAAATACGGGATGCAGATTCGGATTTCGAAGAAGGCTTCCATTGACAGTATGGTGGAGCTGATTAGCTCTATGTTCTAAAATGGCGGGGCCTGCAAGGGGAAAGGAGGAGAAGCAGATGCTGAGATATACGTGTAAAAGAATCCTGACTGGTATTCTTTCGCTTTTTGTGCTCGTAACAGCTGCTTTTTTCCTGACCCGCATGATGCCGGGCAGCCCCTTCCAGACAGGGAATGTAACGGAGAGCGTGCTTGAGTCTATGGAAGAGGAATATGGTCTGAATGATCCACCGGTCCGCCAGTACCAGACCTATCTGGGTAACCTGCTGAAAGGGGATCTGGGCGTTTCCTTTAAAAAGCCGGGGGTCTCTGTGAGTGAGGTCATCGGCCGGGCATGGCCCGCCACGGCTTCCCTTGGTGCACTTGCAATACTGGCGGCGGTTGTTGTAGGAACGTGTCTGGGAATCTGGCAGGCTTCCACGAAGAACCGTGCGGTAAAGGGCGGTATTTTCTTTGGAACCATACTGGGAACGGGGATTCCAAACTTTGTTATTGCGCTCCTGCTGATGCTGTGCTTCGGGGTGAAATTAAAACTCCTGCCTATCGCGGGGCTTAAATCGGCTGCAAACTATGTTCTTCCCGTAATCTCACTGGCTGTGTACCCGGCTTCGGTAATTGCAAGGCTGATGCAGAATACGTTCCGGGAGGAAATGAGCCGGGATTATGTGGTGCTGGCGAAGGCAAAGGGGCTGAAATGGAGGCGTACTGCCGTGACACATATACTGAAAAATGCGTGGATACCGGTCCTCAATTACATTGGTCCGGCGGCGGCCTTTTTGATGACAGGAAGTTTTGTTGTGGAGAGCGTGTTTACGATACCGGGACTGGGACGGGAATTTGTCAATTCCATTGCGAACAGAGATTATACTCTGATTCTGGGGCTGACAATTTTCATGGGAGTCACGGTTATCGTGATTAATCTTCTTACGGACCTGCTCTGCGCATGCCTGGACCCCAGAGTGAGGAGGGCATACCGATGAGAGTAAAATACAGAAACAAACTGTTTTTAAGCGGAATCCTCCTGCTGCTTTTGCTTACACTTCTGGCAGTATTTGTGCCTGCATTTTCCCCTTATTCCCACACCGGGCAGAATGCAGAGATACAAAATACAGCTATGTCCCTGGCGCACCCCTTTGGCACAGATAAGTTTGGACGGGATATCTTTGTCCGTGTCTGGTACGGGACGAGGATCAGTCTGGCGGTCGGGATCGGAAGTGCAATGATCTGCGGTGTGGCTGGAATTTTTTTCGGCAGTATTGCAGGTCTGGCGGGGGGGAAAACGGATCTGGTGCTGATGCGTGCGGCGGATGTGATTGATGCCATTCCGTCCCTTTTGTATGTCATACTGATTACCCTTGTGATGGGGGCAAATGTGGGAAGCATCCTGCTTGGAATCTGTATTTCCGGCTGGATTGATCTGGCCCGGATCGTGCGTGGGGAAGTACAGCGCCTTAAGACAAGGGAATTTTGCACGGCGGCCCGTCTGGCGGGGGCAGGTGCGGGAAGAATCCTGCTTAGGCACCTTCTTCCCAATGCCGCGGGACCTGTGATTGTGAATCTTACATTTATGATTCCGAAAGCCATATTTACGGAGGCATTTTTAAGTTTTGTAGGTGTAGGGATCTCAGCGCCGGTGGCAAGTCTGGGGACACTGATACAGGATGCCAGAAGCCAGATGCAGGTATATCCGTCACAGATGCTTTTCCCGATATTGGTACTTTGTATTCTGATTCTCTCCATGAATTTTATCGGAGCCGGGCTGGAACAGTCTGTCAGGCAGATTGAGGAAGGATAGTATAGAAATGAAGCTGTTGAGTGTACAGGATTTGAGCGTACAATTTCATGACAGGTATGAAGGACAGGAGGCAGTAAGCCACGTGTCTTTTGAAGTGGGCCCCGGAGAAATCGTAGGGGTAGTCGGAGAGTCCGGCTCCGGAAAAAGTACGGGTATGCATGCTATACTCGGGCTTCTTCCTAAGAAGGCGGAAATTACATGCGGCAGTATGATGCTGGAAGGTGAGGATATCACACCTCCCGGTCCGAAAGGCTGTGGGAGGCAGAGAAAAGAATACGAGAGAAAAATGGAGACTGTCCGCGGAAACCAGATTGCGATGGTCTTTCAGGACCCGCTGACCTATCTGAATCCGACGGTGAAAATAGGAAGGCAGATCACGGAGACTATCCGTGCACATAGGAAAGTCAGCCATGCCGAGGCGAAAGAGAGAGCCGTGGAACTGTTGGACATGGTGGGAATCAGGAACAGCACCCGGCGCATGGGGCAGTATCCCTTTGAACTTTCCGGCGGGATGCGGCAGAGGGTGGTGATTGCCATTGCACTTGCGTGTGAACCTAAACTGCTCATTGCTGACGAGCCTACGACGGCGCTGGATGTGACGGTGCAGGGACAGATTCTGGAGCTTTTGAAGAAAATATCTGTGGAAACAGGGACGGCCCTCCTCTATGTCAGCCATGATTTAGGTGCGGTCGCATCGCTTTGCAGGCGTGTACTCGTGATGCAGGAGGGGAGGCTGGTAGAAGAGGGGACTGTGGAAGACATTTTTTACGAGCCGAAGCATCCGTATACACAAAAACTTCTCTCCCAGGCAACAGGCCTTTTGAAACTTCCGAAGGAGCAGCATGCTGCATCCATTCTTCTGAAAGTAGAACATGTGAGTAAGGACTACTTTGATGCAGGCAGACTGCACAAATCTGAAAAGACAGAAGCGGTCCATGATGTATCTCTACAGATTGGCAGAGGAGAAACGTATGGACTGGTGGGAGAAAGCGGCTGCGGAAAATCTACGCTGGCGGGAATGGTCACGCAGATGCTGGAGCCGACGGCAGGAAAAATATCTTACATGGGTGATAAGACAAAACTGAAATACCCGGTACAAATGATTTTTCAGGACCCTTATGCCTCTTTGAATCCACGCATGTGTGTGCAGGATATTCTGGAGGAGCCCCTTTTGTTAAACACATCGGATTCCCGTGGGGAGCGCGTCCGAAAGGTAAAGGAAATGCTGCATCTGGTAGGATTAAAAGAAGAAGATGCGAAGAAGTTCCCGAGGGCATTTTCGGGCGGCCAGCGCCAGCGAATCGGGATCGCAAGGGCACTGATTCTGGAACCGGAGCTTCTGGTCTGCGATGAACCGGTATCTGCCCTGGATGTGTCGATTCAGGAGCAGATTCTCTGTCTTCTGGAAGAGATTCAGGAGAAAAAGAAGCTCTCCTATTTCTTCATTTCCCATGATTTGAATGTGGTTAAGCGGATCAGCCGGAGAATGGGGGTCATGTATGCAGGGAGTCTTGTCGAAGCGGGGAATACGAAGGATATTTACGAGGACCCCTGGCACCCGTATACGAAGGCGCTGCTGTCGGCGGTCCTCGTGCCTGATCCCTTTAAGGCAAGGAGAAAGAAGGGAATCCTGCACACCGAAGAAAAAAAGATGGAAATCCCTTTGGGGAGGGGATGCCCCTTTGCCCCGAGGTGTGGATATGCCAGTGATTTATGTTTTGCGGGTAAGCCACAGAAATATCAGTATGGAGAAAGAGAGATTGCATGTTTTCTATATTCGGAGGAACATGCGGGAAAAAGAAGAAGCGGCTTGAAGATGACATCACAAATTTAAGGAGACGAAAATGAAAAAGATAATTTGCATGATTCTGTCAGTAGCCCTGTGCGGGACTTTTGTCCTGTCAGGATGTGGAAAACAAGATAAAAATGGCGGGGATGGGACTGCGGATAAAAAGGAAAACGAGAAAGAGATTGTTGTGGCGACGAACAGTGAAACCGGGGGACTGGACCCTGCAGGAATGATCGCGCTGACTTATCTGGCTTATTCTGTCTCTGCGCTGGATGAACTCCTGACTTATAATGAGGCTGGTGAGATTGAGTACCGGGCGGCCGAATCCTATGAGGTGAATGACGATTCTACGGTGTGGACCTTCCATCTTAGGAAAGATGCCGGGTGGTCCGACGGGACACCAGTGACAGCAGACGATTTTATCAATACGATGGTGCGTTCACTGGATCCGAAGAGCGGCAATGGTTATGCAAATTATTTGTATCCGATCAAGAATGCAGAGGCAATCTATAACGGGGAGGCTGACGCGGACAGTCTGGGAGTGAAGGCAGTAGATGACAATACACTGGAATTTACACTGGAAAAGCCGTGTGTATACTTTCTGGATCTGTTAAGACTTCCGGTCTATACTCCGTCGTGTGTCAAGTATGCGGATGAAGTAGGCAGTGGATGGGACAAAGATCCAAAGACAAGCGTTGCAAACGGACCGTTTTATCTGGATGAGTATGTCCCGGAGCAGTATTTCGTTTTGAAGAAAAATGAGAAGTACTGGAATGCAGATAAGGTAAAACTCGATAAAATCACTTATCGCTTCTTTGATGACCAGCAATCGATGGCCAGTGCCTATGAAACAGGCGAGGTCGACGTCGCACCGGCCCTTCTGTCTTCTGTGATGGAACTGTATGAAGGAAAAGATGACCTTGTGATAACAGATACAATCGCAACAAGATATATTTATCCGAACCTGAATGTAAAACCGCTGGATGATGTGAGGGTAAGAAAGGCCATCAACCTTGGAATCAACAGGGAAGAATTGTGCAGTATGGTAGGAGCGGATACAGAGCCTACTGTAAACTTCATTGCAAAATACATGAAGGACAAGCAGTCCGGCGGATATTTTGTGGACGGGGCCGAACCGCCGTTTGAGGAGAATCTGGAAGAGGCAAAGAAACTGCTTGCCGAGGCCGGATACCCGGACGGAAAGGGATTTCCCAAATTGACTTATAGTTATCCTTCCCTTGAGATGGATTCCGATACTGCGCAAGTACTTCAGGAACAGTTAAAGAAGAACCTGAATATAGATATCGAACTAAATGCCCAGGAGCTTCAGGTCAATTATACCGAGAGAAAAGCCGGAAACTTCGATCTGTGCCGCATGAACTGGACCGCTGACTTTGCGGACCCGTATACGTATTTATCCATGCTGCTCAGCAATGGGACTTATAATTGCAGCGGTATCCGCGATGAGAAATATGATGCACTCGTAGAACAGTCTGACACAGAAAAAGATCCTGTAAAGCGGGCAGAATTAATGCATCAGGCAGAACAACTGGCAGTAGGAGAAGAGTTTTATATTATCCCGCTTTATTCGATGAAAAGCTGTAACCTGATCCGTCCTGAGATCAAGGGAATCACGCAGATTCCGGCTACGGGTGCCCTGGAGTACCGGTACGCGGAACTGGAAGAATAAAACAGGAGGCGTAAGATATGTTTTACCTAGTGACAGGGGGCAGCGGGAGTGGTAAGTCTGCATTTGCTGAGGATATTGTGTGCAGTCTTGCCCGTGAATCCGGGGGGAGCCTGTTTTATGTGGCAACGATGCTCCCATACGGGGAGGAGACGAAAAGAAAAATCCTCCGCCACCGTGTGATGCGTCAGGATAAAGGCTTTGAAACTGTAGAATGTTATACCGGACTTGAAGAAAAGGCGGAGCATGGTATGGGAGTGTGTACAGAGTGGGAAGAAGCTTCCTCCCGCTGTGTTCTTTTGGAGTGCATCTCCAATCTGGCTGCAAACGAGATGTACCAGCCGGATGGGGCCAAAGAGAATACTGTCAGGGCTGTTATCCGGGGTGTGAGGGCATTAAACCGGAAATGCCGCCATCTTGTGGTTGTGACGAATGAAGTGTGCTCGGAATGTTCTTCAGACTCAGAAGAGATGCAGATGTACAAACGATTCATGGGAGAGATCAATACAGAACTTGCCCGCATGGCAGACGGTGTGGCAGAAGTGGTGTATGGTATTCCGGTGAAACTAAAAGGTGTGCTTCAGCTATGTAAAACAAAAACGGACGGGAAACGGGAAGGAGAACCGCACATGAAACTGGTGATCGGTGGAGCATATCAGGGTAAACTGGCATATGCGAAGAAAGAGTTTTTGGCAGCGGACCATTCATGGATTGACGGGGCCTCATGCCCTTTCGAGGATATTTATACCTGCCAGGGCATCTGGCATTTTGAAAGCTACATCCGGCGTATGATGGCAGCAGGGAAAGACTTGAAGAATCTGGCATCTTCCATTGCCGGCAAAAATCCGGACCTTGTTGTTGTCAGCACAGAAATCGGGTATGGACTGGTACCTGTGGATGCATTCGAACGAGAGTACCGCGAGCAGGCCGGGCGAATCTGTACAGAGCTTGCGGCACTTGCAGAAAGAGTTGACAGAGTTGTGTGCGGGATAGGTACGACATTGAAAGTACTAGATTGAAAGTGCTAGATTGAAAGTACGAGATTGAAAGTACTAGATTGAAAGGGGAATTGTAATCATGCATCAGATAGAACTGGAAAAAGTACTGCCTGCTGAAATAGAGGCAAGAAGTTTTGAAATCATTACGGAGGAACTGGGGGATAGACTGCTTGTACCCGGGACGGAGCCGATTGTAAAACGGTGCATTCATACGAGCGCAGACTTTGATTACGCACAGAATCTTGTATTCACGGAAGGCGTCGTGGAGCATGCAATTGATGCTTTAAGAAACGGGGCCTGCATTGTTACAGATACACAAATGGGAAAAGCCGGGATTAACAAGAAAAAACTTGCAAAATATGGCGGCGAGGTCTTTTGCTTCATGTCCGATGAGGACGTTGCAAAGATTGCAAAAGAACAGGGCACTACCCGGGCCACTGCAAGTATGGACAAGGCGGCAGGACTGAACAAGAAACTGATCTTTGCCATAGGAAATGCACCTACAGCACTGGTCAGGCTGTATGAACTGATACAGGAAGGCAGATTAAAACCGGAACTGATCATTGCGGTTCCCGTAGGCTTTGTAAACGTGGTACAATCCAAGGAACTCATCATGGCGCTGAAAGACATACCGTCAATCACAGCGCGTGGAAGAAAAGGCGGAAGTAATATTGCGGCATGCATCTGTAATGCACTGCTGTATATGATGGACTGATGCAGGGAATAACGCATATTTTTTAAACTGCAAAGTGCAAAAAATAGGAGAGGATATCATATGGCAAAGGCATATTTTCCCATGTTTGTAGATATATCACAAATGAAGATTATTGTAGTGGGCGGCGGAACAATCGCGACCAGGAGAATCAAAACACTTCTGCAGTTTGCATCGGATATTACCGTGATCTCACCGGAAATAACGGATCAGCTGAAAAAGCTGGAGGCTGCGGGGAAGATCAGGCATATCTGCCGTACCTATCAGGAGGCCGATATTGCAGAGGCGGACATGGTCCTTTCAGCTGCGGACAGCAGTAAGGTCAACAACCAGGTTGCAGAAGACTGCAAAAAAAGAGAGTATGCAACAGGCCGGAAGATCCTTATAAGCATAGCAGACGACCGCTCGAAGTGCGATTTCTATTTCCCGTCCGTCATCGTCAGGGATGAAGTCGTAATCGGAATTAATTCGGGGGGACAAGACCCGGGGAAAGTAAAGCAGGTACGCCGGAAACTGGAGGATGTGATGGGACGGGGAGACATGATGTAACCGATATTATGTTTTCAGTATATAGACGCCATATTTATTTATATGATATGATTTCTATATCATATAAAAGCGAGGTGAATACATATGCCATTGACAAACGAAGATCTGAAGGCGATAGGGCAGCTGCTTCAGCCAATAAGGGACGACATCGTGGATATGAAAACAGATATTGTAGATATGAAAACGGATATCGTGGATATGAAAACAGATATCGTGGATATGAAAACAGATATCGTGGATATGAAAACAGATATCTCAGGTCTAAAAACCGATGTAGGGAATATGAAAACGGATATCTCAGGTCTAAAAACCGATGTGGGAAACATGAAAACAGATATCTCAGGCCTAAAAACCGATGTGGGAAATATGAAAACAGATATCTCAGGCCTAAAAACCGATGTAGGAAATATGAAAACAGATATCTCAGGCCTAAAAACTGACGTTACAGGTCTGAAAGCGGATGTTATAGATATCCGGTCGAAGATGGTAACAAAAGATTATCTGGATGAGCGTCTGCATGAATTAGAGAATAATGTGCTGGTAGAGGTTGACAGAGTACAGGAGAAATCCAATGCCCATTACGCAGAGTTAAAGGAAGAGGTTAGAAAAGTACGCATCGATATGGGGACCAGAGATTCGGAAGACATCCGGGCAAAATTAGCAATATTTGAGAGAGAACTTGCCAAAGTGAAGGAGAAGGTTTCATAGGGTATGGTAATTGTAAGAGCTGTGGAGATTAGGGAGTGATGCATATGTCATTAATAAATGATGATTTATTAGCAATCAGTAAATTGCTGGGTACTAAGTTAGGTCATATTAGATCCAACATGGTTGCCAAACAAGATTTATCAAATTGTTTGGAGAGAATGGGGCATAAGGTAAACCAGCGAATTGATGATATTGCCGCCAGAGTGGAGCGTTTAGAGCAAGTATCATAGCTAACAATTACATATACTATAAACAAAGAGTGTAAAGTCTGTTAAGTTAACAGGGGCGTTACACTCTTTTTACATTTGTATTTCAGATTAATAAATTTGAGTTGCTAGTTACTTTCGCCGGTTTTTTTATTTGCAACTAATTTTTTGTTCCCTTACACTATTAGTAAGTTTACAAAAGAGTGCATTAAAAGAGAGGAAAAAATGGGTGCGATAAATGTATGATTGTTTAAAGGAGGGTTACAAATGGAATGGCTGAAAAAGTTAAGTGGCGCCATAGACTATATAGAAAATAATCTGGATGGCCAAATTTCATATGATGAAGCTGCGCGGATTGCCTGTTGTTCCACTTTTTACTTTCAACGTTTATTCTCATATGTGTCTGGGATTTCCTTATCAGAATATATCCGGCACAGGAGAATGACGCAGGCAGGGTTTGAATTACAGAGAACGGATAAAAAAGTGATTGATATTGCTTTGAAATATGGATACACATCCCCGACTTCATTTAATCGGGCCTTTCAAACTGTTCACAATATTACTCCGACTGCTGCCCGAAATATGGGAAGTACACTGAACGCATATCCGGCAATTCGTTTTTCTGTTCAGGTTACGGGAGAAAATGCTATGGCGTATCATCTAACAGAGAAGAATTCCATGCGCATGGTAGGGATTCGTATTCCATTATCTACAGGTATGGAAGATAATTATAAGACTATACCAGAATTTTGGAAGTCTGTTTTGTGTGGAAATCTGTTTTCAGAGATATGCAACTTATCCAATCAATTTTCCGAAAGGATATTAGGTGTAAGTGTATATGAAAATCCAAAAAGGATATTTTACTATATCGCTGTCGTTACAGACAAACCCGCACCGCCTAATATGTTTGAGTTTGAAATTCCGGCAGCCACATGGGCTGTCTTTGAAAACAACGGTTGCTTCAAAGAAAATGTACAGAGTATTTTTAACAGATTCTATACGGAATGGCTGCCATTTTCGGGATTTGATTACGCCGGACTGCCAGATATAGAAGTATATCCTGTTTGTGAAAAAGCGCCTGAGAACGGACATTCTGAAGTATGGATTGCTGTAAGAAGGGACAAGGAGGACGAAATATGTATCATTTAAGATTAAAAGGTGACCATTATCAAATGGGTGTTAAGCGGGGAAAAATATTTCAAAAAAGCAATGTGAGATTTCCGCTTCACCTTGATGAGTTTCAGCTTGTATATGGAAAAAAGAGCGAACAGATATTGAGAAAAATTTTCCCAGAGGTCTGTGAAGAAATCCGTGGTATCAGTGATACCATAGGTATTGACTATTATATCTTAGCTTCATGGCTGCTATGTATGGGCTGTTGTATGTATAATCTGGAAGATAATATCCCAATTGAAATCAGAGGGTGTACCGCTTTCGCCTACTCTAAGGATGGGAATATTATCTATGGACGAAACAACGATTTGCCGCCATACTTGAAAAAGGGAAGTAAAAGTGAAATATATTCCCCTTCAAACGGAAACAGATTTAACATAACGACCTCTTCTTTCATTAACGGAGAAGAGGGAATAAATGAGCATGGTTTAGTTATAGCAATGACTTTTGTTATGACCTGTCTGAAGAAGATACAGGCGGGATTTACTTCCTGTTTCATTGTCAGGTATCTGCTGGAAAAAGCGGGTAATACAGAAAATGCGCTTTCTTTGCTTATGGAATTGCCAATAGCTTCTAACTGCAATATTCTCATTGCCGATAAGAGTGGGAAAATGATGGTTGTTGAATGCACCCCTTCGGCAAAGAAAATAAGGAAAGCTGAAAATTTGGAGAATGGCAAAATAGTATGTACTGTTAATAGCTTTATTTCCAATGAATTAAAATCGTATGACGCAGCAAACGGAAGCGACTATCATTCTAATAAACGGTATCATACCGTCATAAATAGTTTTTCTACCCACATAAAAGGAAATCTCATTGAGGCAACAGAACAGCTTTTGAAAGGGAAATATGGTTTCATGTGTCAATATGATGATGAACCAGATTTTGAAACGGTCTGGAGTTCAGTTTTTGACTTAAAACGTCTAATGATATATCGGGCAGAGGGCGACCCGCGAAAAAAGAAATTTCTTACAGACAGCAGATTACATGATATTGTACAGGGAAAACATAACTTATGTAAATGACTATTTTGACATGGTATATCAATCTCCCAATATTTAATTGTAATTGTTTACACCTTATGGATGTGCACAGTAAGACATCAGCCCGTTAAATGTTGCCTTCGGAGATGGGGGATGCACCAATGGCGCATGTTCAGCATGGACCGTAGTAAAGCGTAGACAAGATTCCATGAAATCATCACTTTAATGGTTTCGATGTCGTTCAACGGGGGCACGGCAAGACTTGAACAATAACATTAATCTAGCATAATGATATATTTTCTAAAAAACTCTTGATTTTATTAGAAAGAAGTTTTATAATAAATCACATGCAGATATAGTTCATTGGTAGAATGCCAGCTTCCCAAGCTGGAGAGGCGGGTTCGATTCCCGTTATCTGCTTTTTTAAAAATCAGACGTATGTCTGATTTTTTTTCATATAATAAAGGCCTATTTATGAAGGCGTGACATATTGTAAATGTTACTGGAAAAGGGATTGGCAATAAAGTCAGAAAATGAGCATGAAATTTGATGATTATGACGAACATGTTCAAAAAGGTACAGGGCAGTTTGCAAAAAGGTACAGGGTAAAACTCAATTAGGGACGTAGTATAATTAAAAAAGATTACGTCCCCAATTCGCTTGACTAATTAATACTTCGGGTGTAGAATTAAATTACTTCGAAGGATGAAATAAATGGTGAATGGTATGAATTATGATGATGAGAGATTTGAGGATTGTATTTTCCGGTATGTGGATCAGGTGAAGGAGTTTCTGGCCCCGGAGATCTGGCAGAATCTGTTGATGGACTGCTCTAAGAATGAAATATTTGTCTTGTGGCTTTTGTACGTGGAGAAGGAAGTGAATATGACGCGGATTGCGGAGTATATCAATGTACCGCTTAACACGGCGACGGGGATTGTCAGCAGGATGGAGAAGAGGAAGCTGGTGGTTAGGCAGAGGAGCGAGGAGGACAAGAGAATTGTTACGATTCGGCTTGGAGAATGTGGGACACAGCAGATTCAGCTTCTGTTAAAGGAGTTCATGTACTATGGGCAGAAAGTGATGGAAGGGTTCACTGAGGAGGAATTGAATATATTCTTTCGTATGTTGAACCGTTTTATGGAAATTTTAAAAGAGGAACATAGTAAGAAGCAGGAAAAGCCTAAGGTGAGAAAAATAATAATTGAATGACTTGCTGCTGCCGAATGGCAGTGGCAAAATTTAAAACAAATACTTCGAACATCGAAATATTCATCTGATGAATAAAAATGGAGGAATGAGAATGAGCAGGATTTATATTTTTACGGGTAAGGGTGGAGTTGGTAAAACAAGTACGGCGACAGCACATGCTGTGAAAAGTGCAAATGATGGTGTGAAAACGTTACTTGTAAGCACTGATATGGCACATAATCTTGGTGATCTGTTCGAGAAGGAACTTGGCAGGGAGCCGGTTGAGATTATCCCGAATCTGGATGTATATGAGATTGATCCCGAATACGTGCTGGAACATGATTTTCACGAGATGTCAGAGAGTCTGAGGAAGATGATTTCTCTGGACAGTGATGTGGGAATGGAAGATTTTGGAATGATTCCGGGCATGGAAGAGCTGGTTTCGCTTTTGAAAATCGCAGAGGTTTACAAGGAAGGAATCTATGGGCGGATTATTGTAGACTGTGCACCGACCGGGGAGACACTTTCTTTATTGAAATTTCCGGAGCTTTTATCATGGTATGTGGAGAAATTTCTTCCGGTCGGCAAGGTGGCAATCAGGGTTCTGGCGCCAGTGTCTAAGAAACTATTAAAAGTTGAGCTGCCAAACAGGGAAGCGATTAACGATATTGAGCGGATGTATCTGAAGCTTGTAGAATTGCAGGAACTATTGAAGGACAGGGAGATCACGAGTATACGGCTGGTGGCTGTACCTGAGAAGATGGCGGTAGAAGAGACGAAGCGTAATTATATGTATATGAATCTCTATAATTTTAATGTGGATGGAATTTATATTAACAGAATTCTTCCCAAAGACATTGATAATAAGTTCTTTGATAAATGGCTGGAAATCCAGGGGAGATATGTAATCCAGCTTGAAGAATGTTTTACAGGACTGCCAATCTGGTATATACGGTGGTACGATGAAGAACTTAAGGGGCTGGACGCAGTAGGGCGAATTTGCCGGGATGTGCTTACGGAAGATGTATTTGCTTCAAGGATGGATGGTCCCAGAGAAGAATTCCGCGAAAATGAACAGGGATATCTTCTCCGGGTTCCTATTCCGTATGTGGAGAAGGATGAACTGGATGTGTATCAGTCGGAATCGGACGTTGTAATAAAGCTGGGGAATTTTAAACGTAATATCCCGTTACCGGATTCGATAAGGACTTACGAAATTACTTCTGCAAAACTGGAAAAAGAATATTTAAACATGCAGTTTGAACTCAAATAATGATTTTATCAGAAAGGGAAGAATGAAATGAACAAAGAAATGATGAAAAGGGTCCATGAGGCTTATCATTATGAGCGTCTAGCTGTTCAGTCTTTGATAGGGCCAAAAGTATCCGCGCATTTTGATGTGATTGAAAATGAGGTAAAGGAAATGGTAGCGGAGTGCATTTGCGGCATTATAAAATCCGGTGGAAAAGAAAAGCCGGGTGAGCACTTTGGGGATACAGATCATGATAAGAAAGTTCAAAAGGTCATCATAGAGTAAATTGACGAAAAGCAGGAGGAAATAAAATGAGGATCATATTGTATACAGGGAAAGGCGGAGTTGGTAAAACGACAGTAGCAGCGGCAACTGCCTGTAAGATTGCCCGGGAGGGGAAAAAGGTACTGGTAATGAGTACCGATCAGGCGCACAGTCTCAGCGATTCAATGAATGTCAGATTAGGTAAGGACCCTGTAAAAATTCAGGAAAATCTATATGGGCTTGAGGTTGATACAATCTATGAAGGTGAAAAAAGCTGGGGAAATCTTAAAAGTTATATGCGCGAGATGCTGACAATAAAAGGCAGGGGCGGAATCGAAGTGGAAGAACTGCTTGTATTTCCGGGGCTTGAAGAATTATTTTCCATGTTCAAAATTATGGAAATGGCTGAAAGTGGAGTTTATGATGTCATTATTGTAGACTGTGCACCGACCGGAGAGACACTTTCCTTATTAAAATATCCGGAAAAATTTTCTGATATGCTGGAAAAGATACTTCCAATGAAAAGGAAAAGTTTAAAAGTAGCGGGACCGGCGGTAGAAAAAATTATGAAAATACCGATGCCCGAGGAGTCTGTATTCGACGATATTGAATATTTGATGGATAAAATGGAGAGATTACAAAAACTGATGCTGAACCATGATATTGTAAGCATGCGTATTGTCACAACACCTGAGAAAATCGTAATACAGGAGACGAAGCGAAATTTTACATGTCTTCATTTATTTAACTATAATGTAGATGCAATCATTATTAACAGGATTTATTCAAAAGAGGCGATGGAAGGATATTTTCAGAAATGGGTTAACATGCAGGAAGAAGGATTACAGGAAATTAAAGAATGTTTTTCCGAGGTTCCTAAATTTTATCTCGAACTACAAAAAGGTGAAATATGCTCCCTGGAAGACCTCCAAAGAACCGGTGAAATGCTATTTCTCGATCAAGATCCTTTTAGGATTTTATTCAAGGAAGAGATATATAAAGTCAGTCTCCTTGAAGGAGAAAAAAAGCTTACTATACTGCTGCCATTTGCCGACAAAGGTGAACTCGAATTAAAACAGTCCGGAAGAGAGCTTGTGCTCGCTGTCAAAAATGAAGTAAGGCGATTCCCACTGCCGGTAACACTACAGGACAACGAAATCAAGGGAGCAAAGTACAAAGCACCTTATTTGACAATTCAGTTTTAATCAATTTGGGACGTAGTATATTTCAAAAAGATTACGTCCCCAACCGCACACAGGGAAATTTGCAAAAAGGTACAGGGCAAAACTCAATTTGGGACGTAGTATAATTGAAGAAGATTACGTCCCCAACTACATGTGTACTGTTTCCTGCGCGATTCTGATAAAGTCTTTTGCATAAGAAGCAAGATATGCATTTTTCCGGTAAGCAATCATGAGTGTAGTAAATATTCCATTCTCGCCGATAGAAAAACAGACAGGCGGCTGCCGGAAGATCATATTTTTTACATAAGTTTCTGGAAGAAAACAGGAGCCAAGACCTTCCTGAGAGAGCAGGGCACAGGTCTGTGTGCTTCGCGTGAGCAGGGAAACGGGCGGGTCAATCTGATATTCTTTGAATAAGTTCCGGGCAATTTGTCCGGTATTCTGTTCCGGATAGTGCAGTATGAATGGTTCTTCTGCCATCAGTGACAGGTCAAAGGAAGGATATTTTCTTCCGGGATGCAGGTGCCCCATTGAGGCAAAGGGGTGGCCGGGAGGAAGGCAGAGCAGTACCTCTTCTTTTAGAAGGAGTTCATAGGAAAGCTTTGGGTGAGGGCTTGATTCTGTAAAGACAGCAAAGTCCAGCCGGTCGTCTGTCAGAAGGCGCTCCTGAATGGCATGGGTTTCTTCAAACAGATTCACATGTATACCGGGATATTCTTTGTGGAAAACCGGGAGTATTCTGGGAATCATGCAGGAGCTGCGCATCAGCGGGAAGGCAATATTCAGTTCACCTTCACTGCAGGAATGGAGGTCCAGCAGTTCTTTTTCCCAGTCCTGCTTAAGCGCTACAGCCTTCTTGGCATAGTCAAGGCAGCAGCGCCCAAGATAGGTGGGAATATAACAGTTATTACTTCGGGAAAAAAGCTTCCCTCCCAGTTCCTGCTCCTGTTTCCGGAGAGATTTACTTAAGGTCGGCTGCGAGATATATAGTTCCTGCGCTGCCTTCGTCAGATTCTGGTGCTTGGCGATACAGAGGAGGTACTGAAGATCCTGAAAATTCATGAGCATGCTCCTTTCAAACTTACTATGCCATATGGGAATAGTTTTTATGGAAAATATGAATTGGACAACTGGTTTATTTTCAGCATACAATATATGTTAAGAAAATACAAGATATGAAGGAGAGTACTTATGAAACCGTAAATTATTTTTCTAAATCCTACCCTGTTCATCCTATGTAGGACTTAGTCTTGGATAAGTAGGGTTTACTCTTGCATATGATTCCTTCTAGCGGTATAGTTCTATCAGTTGTCCAAACCGGCGGCATAAGGAGGATAACACTATGTCAAAACTTATACCAGGGAATCATAAACATCTTACAATCGAGGACCGTCGCTATATTGAACAATCTCTAGATGAAAGCAAGTCTTTTCGTGAGATTTCCAAGTACCTTTGTAAGGACCCGTCCACCATATCCGATGAAGTCTTTAAAAATCGGGTTGCTAACACTTGGAATAAAGGCAGCTTCAACAACC
>NZ_QGDL01000010.1 GCF_003149245.1 Faecalicatena orotica
CCCAGTAATAAGGAAAGCAGTTCTTCCAGACGTTCCGGATGAACATCGGGATTCATAATTTCTTTAAAGAATGAATCATATGTCATTTTTACTCCCCGCACACCCGTACATACATCCAGAAATTCTTTTTTCTGTTCATCATTCCACTGGGCAAACTGCCACGAACATACCGGACTGCGGTTAATCTCATCTAACACCTCCTTTTCGTGTCCTGATTTGTGGAAAATACTTTTTTAGCCCTTTTTGCATAGGCAGTGCTCCTTTCTTTGCGTACTGCACTGACTTCTTCTTTGTTTTGGTTTTTTCATTCGCGGATACAGTTTCGATAGTGAAACGCCGAAATGAGATGTCAAACGGCTCTGAGCCGGCGGAATCGCCTGCCGTTTTGATGGATTAAGAGTATCATATCCAAAATGGGAATTCAATTAACAATTTATAAAATTTAGAAAGCAAAATTCGAAGGAGGACAGCGTTTTTGAAAAAGATCTTGCAATATACCCAGTGGGGGTATATAATGCGAGTATAAAGTGAGGTGTTAATCATGGAAGAAACAAAAGAATGTTGTCATAAGACAAAGGAACGTTCTGAAAAAGAATATAAAGATCTTATCAACCGTCTGAACCGTATTGAAGGTCAGGTGCGGGGTATTAAAAAGATGGTAGAGAGCGATACTTATTGTACAGATATCCTCGTACAGGTATCGGCAGTGAATGCAGCCCTGAACAGTTTTAACAAGGTGCTTCTTGCCAGCCATATCCGGACCTGTGTTGCGGAGGATATTAAGAATGGGAAGGATGAGACGATTGATGAGCTTGTCGTAACCCTACAGAAATTAATGAGATAGGAGGCAGAAGATGGAACAATATACAGTAACAGGTATGAGCTGTGCGGCCTGCAGTGCCAGGGTAGAAAAAGCGGTAGCCAAAGTGCCGGGGGTTACATCCTGCTCTGTCAGCCTGCTTACGAATTCTATGGGAATAGAAGGAACGGCCGCACCTTCAGATGTGATAGCAGCCGTGGAAGAGGCTGGATACGGAGCAGCACAGAAGTCTGCGGGGGCAGATAGCAGGGCTGCGGGGAAACCGGCGGCTGACAGTGAGTTTTTAAAAGATAAAGAGACCCCTTTGCTAAAGAAGAGGCTGACGGCTTCTTTGTGTTTATTAATACCGTTGATGTATGTCTCGATGGGGCATATGATGTGGAATTGGCCGGTGCCGGTCTGGCTGGAAGGGAACCATGTAGCAATGGGCCTGATACAGCTTTTACTGACAACGGCGGTCATGGTTGTTAATCAGAAGTTTTTTATCAGCGGTTTCCGGAGCCTGTGGCACAGGGCCCCCAATATGGATACGCTGGTTGCCCTTGGTGCGGGGGCCGCATATGGATACAGCACCTATGCACTATTTGCCATGACAGATGCCCAGATGCATAATGACATGGCCGGGGTCATGACCTATATGCATGAGTTTTATTTTGAATCTGCAGCAATGATCCTGACGCTGATCACGGTCGGGAAAATGCTGGAGGCACGTTCAAAAGGAAGGACGACGGATGCACTAAAGGGCCTTATGAAACTTGCGCCGAAGACTGCGACGATCATGAGGAATGGAGCCGAGACAGAAGTTTCGATAGAGCAGGTTAGAAAAGGGGACATATTTGTAGTAAGGCCCGGGGAAAATATACCCGTGGATGGTATCGTGATCGAGGGCAGCAGTGCGGTTAATGAGTCGGCTCTTACCGGGGAAAGCATACCCGTGGATAAGACTGCCGGTGATACAGTTTCGGCAGCGACATTAAATCATTCCGGCTTTATTAAATGTCAGGCATCCAGAGTCGGAGAAGATACAACACTCTCCCAGATCATTCAGATGGTAAGTGATGCGGCAGCGACGAAAGCACCCATTGCCAAGGTGGCAGATAAGGTATCTGGGATATTTGTACCGGCCGTGATCGGAATTGCGGCCGTTACAATCATTGTCTGGCTGCTTGCAGGACAGAGTATTGGTTTTGCCCTGGCGAGGGGGATTTCTGTACTCGTCATCAGCTGTCCGTGTGCATTGGGGCTGGCGACGCCGGTTGCTATCATGGTCGGAAATGGAATGGGTGCAAAGCATGGAATTATGTTCAAGACGGCCGTATCTCTGGAAGAGGCGGGCAAGATGCAGATCGTGGCTCTGGATAAGACCGGCACGATTACGAGCGGAGAGCCAAGGGTAACGGACATCATACCGGCTGAGGGAATTTCAGAAGAAGAACTTCTTGCAATGGCATATGCACTGGAAAAGAAAAGTGAGCATCCTCTGGCCCACGCTGTATTGAAAAAGGCAGGGGAGAATGAAATAGCGGATCTGGAGGAGGTCTCGGATTTCAAGGCTGTACCGGGGAATGGACTTTCCGGAAGAATGGGCGAAGATATCCTGACAGGTGGCAATCTTAAATTCATCAGCGAAAATGCAGAGGTTTCAGATGAAATAAGACGAAGCGCAGAACAGCTGGCTGAGAGTGGAAAAACACCATTATTTTTCAGCCGCAATGGTAAGCTGGCCGGAGTGATTGCAGTTGCCGATGTTATCAAGGAGGACAGCCCGAGGGCTGTAAAAGAACTGCAGAACATGGGAATCCGTGTGGTTATGCTGACAGGTGATAATGAACGGACTGCGAAAGCGATCGGGCAGCAGGCCGGAGTTGATGAGGTGATTGCGGGAGTTCTTCCGGAAGGGAAGGAGAGTGTCATCCGTACACTCAGGAAGAAAGGCAAAGTTGCAATGGTCGGGGATGGGATCAACGATGCTCCGGCACTTACGAGAGCAGATATCGGTATCGCGATTGGAGCGGGTACGGATATTGCAATCGATGCCGCGGACGTTGTGCTGATGAAGAGCAGGTTAAGCGATGTTCCTGCTGCAATCCGGTTAAGCCGTGCAACACTCAGGAATATCCACGAAAATCTGTTCTGGGCATTTTTCTATAATGTCATCGGAATCCCTCTGGCGGCAGGGGTATGGTACTCCCTTCTCGGATGGAAACTAAATCCGATGTTCGGCGCTGCGGCAATGAGCCTGTCCAGTTTTTGTGTAGTTACCAATGCTCTGCGTCTTAATTTATTTAAGATGTATGATGCTGGAAAAGATAAAAAAATAAAAACAAGAAAAAATCAGGAGGAATTAACAATGGAAAAAACAATGAAAATCGAAGGCATGATGTGCGGACACTGTGAGGCAAGGGTAAAGAAAAGTCTGGAGGCTCTTGCAGAGGTAGATGAAGCAGCAGTGAGCCATGAAGCAGGAACGGCGGTTGTAACTCTTAATGCGGAGATTGCTGATGACCTGTTGAAAAAGGCTGTGGAAGATCAGGACTATAAGGTACTGGAAATCCAGTAGAAAAAAGGGATGCCGCCTGGCATCCTTTTTTTCTACTCATAAGTTCCGAACCGCCTGATTGCTCCGTCTTCCATCATGATCTGGCCTCTGGCAATGACTGTCTTAAGTTCCAGATCCTTATTGAGCAGAATCAAATCAGCATCTGCTCCTTCCCGGACGTGGCCTTTCCTGTCATGGATTTCCAGAGACTCGGCTACATTTGTGGTAAAATAAGTCAGGGCCTGTTCCAGTGGTACAGACAGTTCCTGTACCAGCTTTCTCAATTCTCTGAACATGGTGTCTACTTTGGAGACTCCAATTTCCAGAAGAGTTCCGTCTTCGGCATAATTTGACCAGCTCCCGTGTCCGTCAGAGCTGATTGTAATGTGCTGCTGCAAAAGCCCGCGCTTCATGGCGGCCACGATACATTCTCCGGGGGACGGCTGTCCCGGCATACCGCAGGTAAGGTCGATATACCCGCCCTTGTCCAGAAAAGCATATCCTGCTTCCAGTAAGTCCGGGTTCCGGTTTACGTGGGTCGGGTGGAAGACGCGGATCGGTATGGCGCTTTGGGAGAGGGCTGTCAGGACCGGATCCAGACCGCTTTCGGCATCGCCCATGTGGAGCACCAGAATGCCTGCCTTGCCGCTGAGCATGCCGGCAACTCTGGTCTTGCTTGCAATCTGTATCAGTTCTTCTGCTGTGACATTGGGTGCCCTGTGGTCAGAGATTGCCAGTTTCATTCCCAGTACACGCTCCAGAAATACGATGTCCCTGTCAGGTTCTCCGGTGATCGTCGGTGCGGGATATCCATAAGCCCCTGTAAGCATATAGGCAGTTACCCCTTCTTCATTCAAGGCGGCTGTCTTTGCATACAGATTCTCCACGCTGCGTGTCATTCCATCTGTGCCAAGCAGGCCGACTACCGTCGTGATACCGCTTCCGATTAGTTCAGACAGTTCCAGTTCAGGGGTGCGGGTGTGGAAGCCGCCTTCGCCGCCGCCGCCCGTCACATGAACATGCTGGTCAATCAGGCCGGGGGCGAGTATCATGCCTTCCCCATCCAAAATACGGCAGTCAAACGGCAGCATTCCGATTTCGTCTGCAATGCATGCAATTTTATCTCCACATATGAATACGTCTTTGCGGCCAATATATGTTGGCGCATATACATCTATATTTTTAATCAGCAACATGGTATAAGCTCCTTTTCCCCACCAGTATTTTCTTAATCTCATATTGACGTACTTTTAAT
The DNA here is from genome assembly GCF_003149245.1 of Faecalicatena orotica. Taxonomy (GTDB): domain Bacteria; phylum Bacillota; class Clostridia; order Lachnospirales; family Lachnospiraceae; genus Faecalicatena_A; species Faecalicatena_A orotica. The sequence continues at coordinate 4,615 of NZ_QGDL01000010.1, forward strand.
GATTTGTCAATACTGTGCAGCTATCCGGGGATCACATATGACTGCCGAAAGCGGCAAATGTATCCACTACCCGCTGCATATCCTCAAGAGTATACCGCTGGTCACAGCTGATCGACATGATATGGGCATATACATACTGTGCATGCGGAAAATCAGCAATCTCTATGAATGGCGGAACCGGCCAGTAAACCTTCGGAGCAATATCGTTTGCAGCAAGAAAATCCATGAGTGGCTGTCTGTCATCGCAGAGGAAGGGGAAGAACATCGGGCATGCATCCCCGGAAAGGACCGGAAATACCGGACGGATGGCTGGATTGTCGGGCAGATGCTCCAACAGGTACGCATAATTCTCCCGCCTCTTTTGGATGGCTTCATCCAGAGGATAGTGGCGGATAGCATTTAGAGACTGTGCATCCCCTTCCTGTATATCGAAAATTTCCCGGAGCATCCATTCTGCTTCCCAGAATGCATCGTAGCCCTCTTTTTGGAGCGCGGTGTCTCCGCCGGCCTCGTACCCCCTGCGTGCCTGTAAAGCGTGGTCACGAATTGCCAGGTGCTTTTCATCAGGGGGAAGAAGCGTCACATGGAAGGTTCCACTGCGTTTGAATGCGAGACCTCCGGAGGTGACACCCATCCATTTGCGGAGGCTGACTGCCACATAGTCGGTATCCGGGCAGGTTGCCTCCATAGAAAATGCTGTATGGGTGGTATCCTGCATGACAGTCACGCCGTTCTTTCTGCATCGTTTCACAAAACCGGTATCAAATGTGGTGAATCCATAGTAACCACATATGAGCAGGAAACTGATCTTACTGATCAGGTTTTCGTCAAAGAGTGGGACCATATGCTCATCTACATCATAATAATAAATCTGATAGCCGCCCTTTACAAAGCATCCGCTGACTGTTTCACAGGTGTAGGCGGGGAGATAAGCGACCCTCCTTGTATCTGTCAGCATGGAATCTTTAAGACACAGGTAAATCGCGCACCTGCCTGACATCAGATGCCTGATATCTCCTGCATCCGGACATACACGCTGTGCATAATGGTTTTCGGTTGGCATTGCCTTTTCATACGGGAAAAATCCTCCAATTTCCTTCATGTAGAACCTCCTTGAATATGTAATGTGTTTTTAAATATACCGGCAGAAATGAGAAAATATTTCTGACAGCAGATTTTCAGAAGAACAGAATCCGGGACACGGATTCTTTAGGATGGCAGTGTATCAATAAATTCCTCTCTTTCTGATGCCGGGACCATGTCAATGACAAGGCAGGATGCGAGAAGGTTCAGGAGTGCCATCGGGACAGTCAGAGAGTTATAGAACATCCTTGTCGATGTCTGGCAGAGGAGCAGGTGGCTGCAGCACTGTGCCACGGGGGATGTTACGTTGTCTGTAATTGCAAGGAGAGATCCTGCTTTTTCAATCGCCTTTTTGGCAATGCTCCCAATCGGATAATAGTATTTGGGAAAAGAAAAGAATATGGCAAGATCTTCTTTTGTCAGCTGCTGCAGAAACTGCTGGGTCTGGGCAAGGTCGTCGAGATCGATCAGGACCGCATGGAAGTTAAGCAGCTGCAGGCGGGCTGATAAAAATTCCCCGAGTGTTTTTGAAATATCATGCGCAAAGATAAAAATACGCTGGCTTTTCTGGATCAGGCTGGCAGCAGTCATAATATCAGCGAGATTTACGGCAGCGAAAAAGTCGGTAACTGTGACAGATTCCTGGATACAGATATCACGCAGAAGAGATTCTTTGTCTGCATCATTGGCCACAGTCTGCTCCGGAAGAAAATAGGTAGGGGCAGACAGCAGCTTTATCATATGTTGTGTATAATCACGGAACTTATCCTTCAATTCCAGAAAACTGGAGCAGCCGATTTTTTCACAGAATCTCAGCAGGGTCAGTTCGGAGGCGCCTACCTGCTGGCTGAGCTGTGCAAGTGTGACATAGCAGATATCCTCCGGGTTGGAAATCAGATAATCGGCAATGCTTCTCTGCTTTCTGGTAAATGTAGGATAAAGGCTTTTGATGTGTTCAAGTATGTCCATATCTTAAATCTCCTTAAATTGTGTGAATTGTTTTAAAATTTGATGACTGAAAATAAATATTAAAATTTTTTGAACAATATGTAAGTAAACACTTTACAATAATATAATATCATGTATAATAGAAAATAACAAGTAAAGTATTTACTTTACTTTCGGAAAAAGTTGCAACGAACAGACCGAACAATTATTTGCAGAAGAAACTGCAAAAAAACAAAGGAAAGAGAGGATGTACAATTGAAGAAATTATTTGAAAACCACTTTGAGCGGACATGGCTGATCATTTTTCTGTTTCTATTCTTTCTGATCATGATTCCGTTCCCATTTTTCTACAGTGAGACGTATATTCCGGCGTGGGGAGGAATTCCGTCCTTCTTGTTTGGATGGTTCGCCCACACGGCAGTCACATTTGTCCTGATAATCGTGTATTATCGGATGTGCATGAAGAGAAAAGAGTATCATGTGTATGATGAAGAAAATGAGAAGGGAGAAAGTGAAGTATGAGTGAGGCAATCAAACCGTCACCAGGACCGTTTTATGCGGTGCTGATTTTCTATCTTGGAATTATGGCTTTTATTGGCTGGTATGCGAGCAGAAAAACAAAGAGCCTCGGGGACTTTTTCGTGCTGAGCGGAAAAGCCGGTGTGCTTGTCAGTGGTATCGCATACTTTTCTACCCAGTTTTCTATGGGTACATTCTTAGGAACGCCCGGAACCATTTTTGGGGTCGGATATGCAGGAATGGCGATCTCTGTACCTGGTGCGGTGTTCAGTATGATCCTTCCGGCACTTCTGATAGGAAAAAAACTGGTAACACTGGGCCATGAGTATGGATTTCTTACAATGGCAGATTATCTGTCTGACCGTTACCATTCTAAGAGCATGAGCGGAGTGCTTGGAATTATGATGCTGTTCTTCCTCATTCCAATGATGGGAGCGCAGATTATCGGAGCGGGTGTCATTGTACATGTATTTACAGGACTTCCGGAGTGGGTCGGTGTTGTAGGAATGGGTACGATTGTTATCCTGTACTGTATGACCGGCGGTATGAAGGGCGCCATGATGACGGATGTCATTCAGGGAACTCTGATGTTCGGGACGGCTATCGTTACATTTATTGTTTCTATTTCAATGGGGGGAGGTTTCCATAATATCAACAATACCCTGCAGGGGATGAACGAAGCTTACCTGACGTTCCCGGGAGCGAATGGGTATATGCCGTGGGCATACTTTGTATCTAACATTGTACTATGGTCCTTCTTTACGATGGGACAGCCGCATTTGTTTACCAAGTTCTTCACAATGAAAGACCACAAGACTATGTTCAAGGCAATCCTGTTGGGTACAGCGGGGATGTTCGTCTCAGCGACTTTGATCGAGTGGGCTGGTGTGAATGGAATCGCTTCCATCCAGAATATCGCAAAGGCAGACCAGATCGTTCCAATGATTCTGCAGAGAGGATTGAATCCGTTCCTGGCATCCATCTTTATATCAGGTATTGTTGCGGCAGGTATGTCTACCATTGATGGTATTCTTGTCACCACAACCGGAGCAGTTACACGTGATATTTATCAGAAGGTCATCAACAAAAAGGCGACAGATGAAAGCGTTATGAAGCTTTCAAAGGTTGTTACTATTTTGATTGGTATCATTGTGATTCTGTTTGGCGTATTCCAGCCTGGAAGTATTTTTGAAATCAACCTTTTCGCATTCTCGGGAATGGCAATTTTCGTAGTACCGATCCTTTTTGGAATGTACTGGAAGAAATCCACAGCACCGGGCGCTATTGCAGCAGTTGTAGTCGGAGTCATCACACTTTTGTGCTTCACTCTGATTCCGTCCGTGAAAGCACTGGCATTTGGCTTCCATGCATTATTCCCGGCTACTATCCTTGGGGGAATTACGATGGTCATTGTCAGCAGCTTTACTCAGGCACCACCGGAGGAGACAATCCGACGCCACTTCGATGTTTTTAAAAAGAACAATAATGCTATTGGGAAAAAGGAGGCAGCATAATGTATCTTGGTAAAATGACGACAGCACAGGCAAAAGAAGCATTTGCAAAGGACCCGGTCATTGTGATTCCGGTAGGAAGTACAGAACAGCACGGGGCACAGTGTGCACTCGGGACGGACTATATGGTACCTACATATCTGGCAGACCATATCGAGGATATGGAAAATGTAATCATTGCACCGACTGTACCATACGGTGTCTGCCCTTATCATCTGAGTTTCCACGGAAGTATCAATATTGGCTATGAAGGGCTGTATATGGTTCTGCATGGAATTATGGATTCTCTGATGCAGCATGGAATCAAACGCTTTGTAGTCTTAAACGGACATGGCGGAAATACTCCTTCGATCGACCGTGCGGCACTGGAAGTTTATCACAAGGGCGGAATCTGTGCCAGCATTGACTGGTGGAGCCTTGTTGCACAGCTGGACGATAAATTCCGCGGAGGACACGGTGATATTCTGGAAACGTCTGCCATGATGGCAGTGGATCCGGATGCAGTACATCTGGAGCTGGGAGAGCCTATGAACCCACAGGATCCTTCTGAAAATGTGAAAGCGGCATATATTCAGGCAGTAGATTACCGGGGCGGGACCGTACGTCTGGTAAGGGACACTAAAGAGATCGCACCAAGCGGCTGGTTCGGACCGTTTGATCCGAAAGATTCCACAGCAGAGCTGGGGCAGGAGGCACTTGATATTTCTGTTGATTTTATCAGAGGTTTTCTGGAAGAAATGAAAGAATTCAAATGTAAATAATATGTTTTTTTGAAAGTGATGCAGTAGAAGCGGGCGGAAATATCCGCTGTAAGAAAGCTGCCGCCCGAAGACGGGGCGGCAGCTTTTTCCTTGATAAAAGGGGAAAATAAGGAGGCTGAAAGGTATGAACATATTAGAAGAAGCCAAAGGGCTACAGGAACAGCTTGCACAGTATGCAAGAGATCTGCACATGATACCGGAGATCGGTGCAGTGCTGCCTGAGACGGCAGGTTATATAAAAAGGAAGCTGACAGAATGGGGAGTTACATATCAGGAGTATCTGGACGGAAATGCAATTGTGGCGACGATAGGCAGCAGCTTGCAGGGGAAACGTATCGCGCTGCGGACGGATATGGATGCTCTGGCAATTGCGGAAGAGACGGGGCTTTCTTATGCATCGGTAAACGGGAATATGCATGCCTGTGGACATGATGCACATATGGCAATGATGCTTGGCGCTGTCTATATTTTAAAACAAAGGGAAACAGAGCTTTCAGGAACGGTGGAGATATTCTTCCAGCCGGACGAGGAGGGTCTGGATGGCGCGAGGCAGATGATTCAGGAAGGTGCGCTGAAAGAACACCCGGCAGATGGGATCCTGATTCTTCATCTGGCACAGGATGAGGGTCTGGAAAGTGGACAGTTCCTTTTTAAAGAGGGGCCCCTGATGGCTTCGGCGGACACATTCGATATCCGTCTCGAGGGAGAGGGCGTGCATGCGGCACACCCGGAGCTGGGCAGGGACCCGGTGACCGCGGCCGCACATTTGATACAGGCAGTGCAGACGGCTGTCTGCAGAGAATTTCCGGCACTTGATCCGGTGGTAGTCAGTATCTGCAATGTACGGACAAGGCTGAATGATGGAGAAGATGACAGGGTGGTATACAATGCGCTGCCCAAATATGTTGATATGGCGGGAACCATCCGGTGTATGAGCGGGGAAATACGTGAAAGGGCGGTTCGAAGGCTGGGAGAACTGACAGAAGCAGCAGGACAGATGTTTCATATCAAGACTTCTCTGCGGATGCGGAGAAAGGTTCCTGTGACGGTAAATGATGCAGAACTGACAAAAGCATGGGAAAAGACATGCCGCAATCTATTTGGCGATTCGGCTGTCCTTCATCAGGAACAGCCGTTCATGGGATCGGAAGATGCAGGGTACTTTATGAAGGAGATTCCGGGTTCTTATGTGCATCTGGTATCCAACGTCTATCAGGACGGCAGAGTGATCCCCGGACACCATCCCCGCTATCGCGCAGATGAAAAGATCCTATACCGGGGGGCTGCATTGCTGGCAGAAGGAGCAGCAGATTTTTTAAATCAATAGACGGGCAGATCACAACGAAAGGTTTTACAATTGTACGCTCAAATGCTACAATAGGTATAAATATTGTACAGAAGTCAAAGGAGTTTTTATGAGCATATTAAATGTAGAGCACTTATCATATGGTTTTGGGGACCGTGCAATTTTCCAGGATGTTTCTTTCCGCCTGCTGCGCGGCGAGCATATCGGCCTCATCGGAGCAAACGGGGAGGGGAAATCCACATTTTTTAATATAGTGACCGGGAAGCTCACCCCCGATGAGGGGAAGGTCGAGTGGGCAAAAGATATCCGGATCGGGTATCTGGACCAGCATACGGTGCTGACGAAAGGGATGACCATACGGGATGCCCTTAAATCAGCGTTTTCCTACTTGTTTGATTTGGAAAAGAAGATGAATGATATTTGTGAGCGTCTGGGAGATGTGGATGAAGAGACGATGAACCAGCTGATGGAGGAACTGGGGACGATTCAGGACACGCTGACGATCCACGATTTTTACGTCATTGACGCGAAGGTGGAAGAAGTTGCACGTGCACTGGGGCTCCTTGACCTGGGTCTGGACAAGGATGTCACGGATTTAAGCGGCGGCCAGCGAACCAGAATCCTTCTGGGCAAGCTTTTACTCGAGAAGCCTGACATCCTGCTTTTGGACGAGCCGACAAACTATCTGGATGAAGAGCACATCAACTGGCTGAAGCGCTACCTTACCGAGTACGAGAACGCGTTCATCCTGATTTCCCATGATATTCCGTTTCTGGATGAAGTGGTCAATATTATTTACCATATGGAGAATCAGGAATTGAACCGGTATGTTGGGAATTATGAGGATTTCCAGCGTATTTATGAAGTGAAAAAGTCACAGATGGAAGCAGCGTACAAGAGGCAGCAGCAGGAAATCAGCCAGCTTAAGGATTTTGTGGCTCGCAATAAGGCAAGGGTGTCCACGAGGAATATGGCGATGTCCCGCCAGAAAAAACTCGACAAAATGGATGTGATTGAGCTGGCGGCAGAGAGGCCGAAGCCGGAATTCCACTTTAAAAAGGGAAGGACCCCGGGAAGATACATTTTTGAGACAAAAGATTTTGTGATCGGTTATGAGGAACCTTTATCAAAGCCGCTCAATATTTCACTGGAGCGGGGGCAGAAGGTTGCACTGACCGGGGCAAACGGAATCGGAAAGACAACATTGATACGGAGTATCATGGGACTGGTGGAACCGATCAAGGGCAAATGTGTATTAGGGGAGAACCTTGCAATCGGGTATTTTGAACAGGAGATAAAAGGAGAAAACAAATCCACCTGTATCGAGGAGATATGGAGTGAATTTCCTTCTTTTACACAGTACGAAGTGCGTTCCGCGCTGGCAAAGTGCGGACTCACAACGAAACATATAGAGAGCCAGATCCGCGTGTTAAGCGGAGGAGAGCAGGCAAAGGTGCGCCTGTGCAAGCTAATCAACAGGGAGACGAATGTACTTATGCTCGATGAGCCTACGAACCATCTGGACGTGGATGCAAAGGATGCATTAAAACAGGCTTTGAAAGAATATCAGGGAACCCTCCTTTTGATCTGTCATGAGCCGGAGTTTTATCAGGACATTGTGCAGGAGGTATGGGACTGCTCGAAGTGGACGACCAAGCTCGTATAACAAGATATAATGTAACTGTTCATGGTCCTGAACAGTTACGATATAATTATAAATAGGAAAGAAGTGTATAGGAATGCAGACATCAACAGACTTAAAGAACTTATTAAACAGAATTGACCATAAGAGTTATCCTGCGTATAAGGACACAAAGGGTATTTATCAGTTCGCAGGCTACCAACTCTCCATTGACCACGTGCAGGGTGACCCCTTTGCATCTCCTTCCAAATTGAGTATTCATGTGAAAGGTGCTGTCGCCGGTTTCCCGAAGGAATTGTATGAGACAGTACACAGAAGAGTTGCACTTCAGGATTACCTGACAAGACAGTTTGGGCGCTCTGTGGAGCGATATGCATTCAAAGCAAAAGGCTCGGGGAAAAGCGGCCTGATTTCGGTCAGCCGCTGTGGTCAGGAGATTCTGGAACGCACGGCCTGTGAAATTGATACGAAGAGCGGGGATTTGATTCTCCGGCTGGAGGCCGGATTCCCGGCAAACGGCAGAACAATCAATGCAAGGGAATTAATGAAGATATTGTTCGATTTTTTGCCGGAGAGTGTGGAAAACTCTCTTTATTATAAGAATAGTGATAAAAAAAGAATCCAGCAGACGGTTTTTCTGGCAGATGACCAACAGTATATCAGAGAACAGCTTCCGAAGCTGGGACTGACTGCATTTGTGGCGGACGGTTCCATTCTTCCGAGGGAGTCGGGAATCTCATCCAGACCGATGAAGGGCGCGGTTGCGTTTACTTCGCCGAAAGAACTAAAAGTGACACTGAAGCTGCCCCATAAAGGTGATATAACGGGGATGGGAATCCGCAAAGGAATCACACTGGTTGTGGGCGGCGGCTACCACGGAAAGTCGACCCTTTTAAAAGCACTCGAACTGGGAGTTTACAATCACATTGCAGGTGACGGGAGAGAATATGTGATCACGGATGATACCGCTATGAAGATTCGTGCCGAGGATGGCAGAAGCATCAAGAAAACGGATATATCGATGTTTATCAGTGACCTTCCGAATGGGAAGGAGACGAGGGGGTTCTATACAGAAGATGCCAGCGGCAGCACCTCCCAGGCGGCAAATGTGATCGAAGGGATGGAGGCGGGGGCAGGCCTTCTCCTGATTGATGAGGATACAAGTGCGACCAACTTCATGATCCGTGATGAGCTGATGCAGCGTGTAATCCACAGGGACATGGAACCGATTACACCGTTTATCGAACGGATACAGGAATTATACGAATCTTACGGGATATCAACAATCATCGTAGCCGGAAGCTCAGGAGCATATTTCCATATAGCAGACTGCATTATCCAGATGGACCGATATGTTCCGAAAGATATTACACAGCTTGCTAAAAAAGAGGCTGAAAGCTTTCCGGTCTTAAGCGGGCCGCAGGAAAAAGCACAGAACCCGGCATTTTCCAGATGTCCAGAGGCGAATGCTGCCTTCCGGGGAAACGACAGAATTAAAATGAAAACACTGGGCAGAGAGGCAGTGCAGATCAACAGGGAGTCCATAGACCTGCGCTATGTGGAGCAGATTGTTGACAGTGAGCAGGTGTCGGCGCTTGGGTATTGTGTGAAATATGCAGAAAAACATCTGCTGGACGGAAGAAAGACGCTTAAGGGTGTCGTAGATGAATTAGAGAAGAAGATTGAAAAAGACGGTCTGGCCGGTTTATGTGAGACCAGTTCCAATATAGCCGCGCTTGCCGTACCGAGAAAGCAGGAAATGCATGCCTGCCTGAACAGGTACCGCGGGCTGAAGCTATAAGGTTACTGTGCACGCCCGAGAGGGTGAACAGAACCTTATAAGAGGACAGAGAGGAAACAGCATGAAATTTTTTCATTTATCAGATTTGCATATCGGAAAACAACTGCATCATTACAGCCTGATAGAAGACCAGGCACATATCCTCAGTGAAGTGACCGGCCGTGTGAAGGAGCTTGCGCCTGATGCAGTCGTGATTGCCGGGGACATCTATGATAAGTCTGTCCCCTCGGCAGAAGCCGTTTCCCTGTTTGATGAATTCCTCACCGCTCTGGCCGAGATCAGGCCTGCCGTGAAGGTTTTAATCATTAGCGGAAACCATGATTCCGCCCAGCGGCTGGACTATGCAGGCAGAATCCTGCGAAGACAGAATATTTATATAGCCGGGAGCGTGCCGTCCGGAAAGGATGAGTATCTGAAGAAAGTGACTCTGTTGGATGAATTTGGGGAAGTGGATTTTTATCTGCTTCCATTTTTAAAACCGGGTTATGTACGCGGGGTATTTGCGGATGAAGAAGACGTGCCGGAGACATACAGTGATGCAGTACGCCGCATCCTCGGGCGGGAAGAAATTGATACGGAAAAGAGAAACGTACTCATATCCCACCAGTTTTACACCGGGAATGGAAATGCACCGGATACCTGTGACTCGGAAATGTTTTCTGTCGGTGGGATTGACAATGTGGATATCAGTCCTCTGCTCCCGTTTGAATATGTGGCGCTCGGACACCTTCACGGTGCACAGCAGGTACAGGTCCCTTCTGTCCGCTACTGCGGCACACTTCTGAAATATTCGGTCAGTGAGGCGGCCCATACGAAATCACTGCATGTTGTGAAACTTGGGGCAAAGGGTGTGGCGCCGGAAGTGGAACAGATACCGCTGCATCCGCTTCGTGACGTCCGCAGGGTCCGCGGGGAATTAAAGGAAATCGTGGAACATGCATCGCCGGATAACCGGGATGATTATATCAGCGTGACACTGACTGATGAGACTGACCCGTACAGGCCCAAGGAGCAGCTGGAAAAGGTATATTCCCACATTCTCGAGATCAGGATTGATAATACACGGACAAGGAAGCGTCTGGAGGACTTTCATGATGAGGCTGTGATCGCAGACCCGCTGACCATATTCAGTGATTTTTATCAGGAAATACAGGGGCGCGCCCTGTCGGAAGAAGAACGGGGATATCTGGAATCCGTTCTGGAAAAAGTGAAAGGGGAATAGCATGAGACCTGTGAAGTTAATCATGTCTGCATTCGGTTCCTACGCAGGTGTGGAAGAAATAGATTTTACAAAAATGCAGCACGGGCTGTTTCTGATTACAGGAGACACGGGGGCAGGTAAGACGACCATTTTCGATGCCATCACGTATGCGCTTTATGACCGCACAAGCGGAGGGAGCCGGGACGGGAACATGATGCGCAGCCAGTATGCAAATGACGGGACGGACACCTTCGTAGAATATGTTTTTTCTTACAGAGACAAGGAATATACGGTCAGAAGAAACCCCGAATATATGCGTATGGGAAAGCGGAAAAAGGCAGACGGCACACCCAGGCTTGTGAAAGAGACTGCCAAAGTAAGCCTGATTCTTCCTGACGGCAGTGAGTATCAGGGGAAGAAAAAGGAAATTGATCATAAAATAGAAGAAATCATCGGGCTGGATGTAGACCAGTTTACGCAGATCGCTATGATTGCACAGGGAGATTTTCTGAAGCTGCTTCATGCGGAATCCAGAGAAAGGAAGAGAATCTTTTCAAGAATTTTCCAGACCAGAATCTACTGGCAGGTACAGGAAGAACTGAAGGAACAGGCAAAGCAGCTTTACATCCGCCTGCAGGATAATATAAAGGACTGCATAAGGGAAATGGAGCGTGTGGAAACGGTTCCTGAGAGTGGGGAGGCTTCCGTGTGGGCAGACTATCTTACTATGAAGCTTCCGCCTGCAGATGGCGTGATGGATACGCTGAAGGAAATCTGCTGTCAGGGAAAGACAAAAGAGGCAGAAGCTGAAAAGCTGTCTTATGAACTCCAGAAACAGTCTGAGGAGCTGAACGCATCCATACGAAGCGGCGAAGAGGTGAACCGCCTGTTTCTGCTGCTGGGTCAGGCAGAAGAAAAACAGCGCAGCCTGGATGCAGAAAAAGAAAAGATGGAGGAGCAGCGCAGGCAGGTAGAGGACGGTGCCCGTGCCGAAAAGGTTTCTGTCAGAGAGACACAGCTTGAGCGGACGAAGGCGGAAGGAAAAAGGCTTGTGCAGCAAATTGCAGATACCAGGGAATGGATTGAGGAACAGAGTAAAAGTGCGGTATCGGAGGAGTCAGTGCTGAAAGCCGCAGGGGAAGAACTCCAGAAGTCAGAACCTCTTCTCCAGAAACAGATCATCCGTCTCAGGGACATCCTGCCCAGATATGCACAGATCTGGAAATTGGAAAAAGAGTATGCCGGGAATCTGAAAAAGATGGAGGCGGTGCTGGAAGAGTGCAGGCTGGCCTCTGAGGATTATGAGGAAAAATACCGGCTTTTCTTTGCCGAACAGGCAGGGATTCTTGCAAAAAAGCTGACAGCCGGAGAGCCGTGCCCTGTGTGTGGTTCCACAGAGCATCCGAAAAAGGCCGGGATTTCGGGAAAGGCACCGGAACAGAAGGATGTGGAAAAGGCAAAGGAAAAAAGAGATAAAATAGAAAAAGAACGCTCTCTGATACAGGAGAAGTTCCAGCAGGCAAAGAGCCGCCTTGAATCTGAAAAAAAACTCTTTGAGGAGGAGGCTATTGAAATACAGGGAAGTACAGAACTCAGTGAAGAGCAGGTGAAAGAAAAGCTGGCCGGATGCGAGACTGAGTTAAGTTTAATAAAATCAAATTACCAGAAACAGGAAAAGAAGTTCCGGGAATTGATGGAAGAGCTAAAGAGAAGAGGCGGTCTTCTGGAGAGCCGGGAAAAACAGCTCGAGGAACTGAATATGAAGCAGAAGGAAGAGGAAGAATACTTCTATCAGGAATTAAAAAACCAGAAATTCGACTCATACGAATCCTATCAGCAGGCCAGGGCGTGGATGGAAGGCAGAGATGCGAAAGAAGCGCTCCTTAAGCAGTATGATGCCCAGACTGTCGAGGTAAGGACCCGGCTGGAAATGCTCAGGCAGCAGACAGAGGGTAAAGAGAAGACCGACTTAAGCAGTGAGAAGGAAAAACTCGACGAAGTACAGGCGGCACAGAAAGTGCAGCGTAAAAACGTACTCAGCCTGCACAGCCTGAACCAGAAGAACAGACAGGCAAAGACCAAACTGAACCAGTATTTTGAGGCAAGAGGGACACTGACATCCCAGTATGAGATGGTTAATCATCTGAACCGGACCGCGAACGGGATGCTCAATGGCAGTGTGAAACTGGATTTCGAAACATATGTACAGCGAAAGTACTTCAAACAGATTATTCATGCGGCCAACCGCAGACTCAGTAAAATGACATCCAATGAATTCATTCTGCAGTGCCGTGAAATAAAGGACCTGAGCAGTCAGGGACAGGCAGGACTGGATCTCGATGTATACCATCTGGTCAATGATTCTGTAAGGGATGTCAAGACGCTGTCCGGCGGCGAATCCTTTATGGCATCCCTGTCTATGGCACTGGGACTGGCAGACATCGTCCAGAATACCGCGGGTGCCATCAGTCTGGAAACGATGTTTGTAGACGAAGGATTCGGTTCTCTGGATGATTCTGCTAGAGAGCGTGCAATCCAGATTCTTCAGGAGCTGGCTGGAGAAAAAGGCCTGGTGGGGATCATTTCCCATGTAAATGAGTTAAAAGAACAGATAGACTGGAAGCTGGCGGTTACAAAGACGGAACAGGGAAGCCATGCCGAGTGGGTATTACAATAAACAGAAATGGAAGTGGGCATATGAAGAAATACCTGAGAATGGCCGCCGGCCTTATACTGGCGGCAGCCTTGCTGGTGCAGCAGGTGATGCCGGTCAGGGCCTGGAATGAGGTTATTACCTGTACCGTTTTAGGAGACAGCATTGCAAAGGGCTACTCTTCGGATAAGGTAAATAAAATCAAATGTTACGGCCGTATCGTAACAGAACAGCTGGCGGAAGAAAATGAGGCCTATTTTGATTATCAGAATTATGCGAAAAATGGTCTGGACACCGCGGGGCTGAACGAAAAGGTTCTGTCGAGGGATACGGTCAAGAGAAATTTGAATAAGTCAGATATCGTCCTGATAACAATGGGCTCCAATGACCTGCTCAACGAGTTTAAACATGTATCACAGCAGATACTGAATTCAAATACAAAGTTCAGAAGCGCGAACCAGGCACTCAGCGAACTGCAGGAAGGTGTTAAAAAGAATCCTCTTACAATCCTGAAAATCGTCGATGCACTGAGTAACTGGGATTACGGGAGTTTCGAGACCGAGTGGATGAAAGCAATGGAGACGGTCAGCCAGCAGAAGAAGAAGAATGCCCAGGTTATCGTAACGAATATTTATAATCCTGTCTATAACATGGAACTGCCGGGGACTCTGAACAAAGTAGTGGAAAATATTATCGGAAATATGAACAGCATCATAGAAAAGCGGGCTTCGGATTATGGATATCAGGTGGTGGACCTCTTCAATTCCAGTATTGTGGCGTTTGTTCAGGGGGACGGACTTCATCCGAGCCAGGAAGGACAGGAACTGATCGCGGGGATGGTTTATAAACTGGTTGAAGACCCGGACAGCCGGGAGGATGTTCTGGAAGAGGATTCACAGTCGGTGGACGGCGGTGCGGTAAAGGGGGAAGCACAGGACAAAACGGGCGGACAGGCCGAGAACAGGGAGAATGCAGCAGCCCCGGATGCTGAATCGGAAAATGTAAAACAGATGCAGGAGAATCAGGCAGAAAAAACGGAAAATGAGAAAAACCTGACGGACAAACAGTCAGGACAGCAGGAACACAGCAGGAGGGCAGACTGGCTCGGGATCGCGGCCGGAGTCATACTGGCAGCGTCCGGTATATGCCTTCTTTATCTCATGAACCGGAAAAAGAAAGGTTAAGTGTCAGTTTTGATGCTTAACCTTTCTCTTTGGGAGAACAAAGAATCTACAAAACTATATCACATTTATAACACAAAACCTTCACAAAATTCTGATAACTTATTTCCTATACAAAAACACAGGGAGGTAAGGACTTGATAGAAGTAAAGAATTTAGTGAAAAAATATGGAAATCATCTGGCCATAGATCACCTGACTTTCAAGATTGAAAAAGGTAAGATCTATGGCTTTTTGGGTCCGAACGGCGCAGGAAAATCTACGACTATGAATATTATGACCGGTTATCTCGGGGCGACAGAAGGTGAAGTCCTCATCAACGGCCATGATATCTTAAAGGAACCGGAAGAGGCGAAGAAGCATATCGGCTATCTTCCTGAGATGCCTCCTCTGTACACAGAGATGACCGTGCAGGAATATCTGGACTTTGCGGCAGAACTTAAGAAAATACCGAATAATAAACGGGAGTCTTCCGTGGAAGAAGTATTAAAGCTTGCGAAACTGATGGACGTCAGGGAGCGTCTGATCCGTAACCTGTCAAAAGGCTACAGGCAGCGTGTCGGTCTGGCACAGGCTGTGCTCGGATTCCCGGATATTATCATTTTGGATGAGCCGACGGTTGGTCTTGACCCGAAACAGATCATCGAGATTCGGGAGTTGATCCGCAATCTGGCCAAGAAGCACACCGTTATACTGAGCTCCCATATTCTGGCCGAAGTAAGAGAAGTTTGCGATTATATCATGATCATTGCGAAAGGGAAGCTTGTGGCAAGTGATACACCCGAAAATCTGGAGCACCTGATGGACGGCTCCGAATCTGTGGAGATCGAGGCGAAGGCGGCGCCTTCTAAGATAAGGGAGATACTCCGGCCGGTCACTGAGATTTCAACTGTAAAGACGGAGGAACATGCGGACGGTACAACAACGGCAGTGATTGAAACAAAGCAGCATCAGGATATCCGTGAAAAGATATTCTTTGCATTTGCAGGGGCCGGGTGCCCGCTGACCATGCTTAAGACGAACCGTGCAAGTCTGGAAGAGATATTCCTCGAACTGACACAGGGAGAGAGTGCTGTACCAGAGATAACCGGGGATGTGGAAGATATGCTCAGTGAGGACGAAAAGGAGGATGAGACAGATGCTGGCGATTTATAAAAGAGAACTTAAGTCTTATTTCCAGTCCATGATTGGATGTGTATTTGTTGCATTTCTGGTAGCTTTTACCGGGATCTACTTCATGGCCTATAACCTGAATGCGGGGTATCCGTACTTTTCCTATACATTGTCAGGTTCACTGATCGTATTTCTTGTAGGGATACCACTGATTACGATGAAAAGTTTTTCAGAAGAACGTAAGAATAAGACCGACCAGCTGCTGCTGACGGCTCCGGTCGGACTGGGCAGGGTCGTGCTTGGAAAATATCTGGCAATGGTGTCTGTGCTTGCAGTACCCAACATTATTTTCTGCATATTCCCTTTAATCATTAAGCTTCAGGGAACAGCCTATCTCAAAGTTGACTATATTTCTATCGGCGTCTTCTTCCTGCTTGGCTGTGTGTACATCGCGATCGGTATGTTCCTGTCCTCGCTGACAGAGAGCCAGATCATTGCTTTTATTACAACGTTTGGCGTCCTTCTTGTATTATATCTGTGGGACGGGATCCTGTCATTCATGCCGGGATCAGCAATCAGCGGAGTGATCGGACTGATCATCCTGCTTCTAATTGTGGCGGCTTATATCCAGCAGATGACAGGAAACTGGGTATTAAGTGGAGGCATCGGGCTGATTGGCGCGGCAGCCTTAATTGTAACTTATATTTTAAAATCCAGCCTGTTTGAAAACATTTTGACGAAGGTTCTGGGAAATCTTGCACTTGCAAATATTTTCACGGATATTACGTCAAAAAGCATTGTAGATGTCAGCGGCATTGTACTGTATCTGTCTGTTATTGCAGTATTTATCTTCCTGACAGTGCAGGCCATTCAGAAAAGACGGTGGAGTTAGGAGGGCTGGAGCGTGCAGAAAATAAAAAGTATATTTAAAACAACAGGGACTAAGAATGGAACATACAGTGTAGGACTGACAGTGATTGTCATTGCGATCGTTGTAGTTGCCAATTTGATTTTCGGACAGATACCGGAAAAATATAAAAACATTGATGTCAGCAGTACGAAGATTTACGACATTACAGATACAAGTAAAGAGCTCTTAAAGAATTTAGACCAGAAGGTGACCTTCACGGTGCTGGCGGAAAAAGCGGGCGCGGATGACAGGATCAAGACGTTTTTGAGTAAATACAGTTCTTTATCGAAAAATATAAAAGTGGAATGGATTGACCCGGTACTTCACCCGTCAGCCTTGTCGGAGTACGATACTTCTGCCAATACGATTGTAGTGGCATGTGATGATACAGGGAAAAGTACAACCGTATCATTCAGTGACATCATCGTGATGGATACTTCTTCCTATTATTATACCGGGAATGCAACGGAATCCGAATTCGATGGTGAGGGCCAGCTGACCAGTGCCGTGAATTATGTAGTCAGCGATTCGAATAAGAACATCTACAGGACTACCGGACATGGAGAGGCTACTTTATCCAGTTCTGTTTCGGAACTGATGACGAAAAACAACTATAAAGTGAATGAACTAAATCTCGTGATGGATACTTCTATACCGGAAGAGTGTGACCTTCTTCTGATGTATGCACCATCCAAAGACCTGACAGAGGATGAGAAGACTGCGGTTGAAGATTATCTGGCCAAAGGCGGCAAGGTGATGATACTGTTAGGAGAAACCAGTTCTGCAGACCTGCCGAACATTGCTTCTGTCATGAAAGAATATGGTATGGAAACAGAAGACGGTTATATCGCAGACCCGTCCAGATGTTATCAGGGCAATTACTATTATATCTTTCCAGAACTCTCTGTATCAGGGGATATGGCAAAGGGAATTACCTCACAGATGGTCCTTTTGACGAACGCCCACGGCATGAATCTGGTAGATCCGGCGAGAGACACCATAACGACAAGTCCGTTTATGACGACATCTGAGAATGCTTATGCAGTAACAGAAGAAGCTCAGAAGCAGGGGGCTTATACGCTCGGGGCAGTGGCCGAGGAGACAATCAGCGGGGATTCCGCAGGAAAGACAGATGCGGATACCAGTGAAAATGACGGCGAGTCAGACGATGCAGAGCAGGAAGAACAGAAGACGGGCAGGCTTACAGTGATTTCAGCGGGCAGTCTGATTGACTCGCAGATAACGGATACCTTTACCCAGCTCGAGAATACAACATTGTTTATGAATGCGGTGAGCAGCAATTTTGACGGTGTCCAGAATATTTCAATTGAAGCAAAGAGTCTGGGAACCGAATACAATACGGTACAGCATGCAGGACTGTTCAGTCTTCTGGTGATATTTGGAATCCCGCTTTTGATCCTTATTTCAGGATTCACGGTATGGTATAGAAGAAGGAAGGCATAGGCATAAGGAGGATAAGATGGGACAGAAAAAGAAGAAGTCTATGATTCTGCTGTTTGCTGTTCTTGTGGTGCTCGTGGCGGCATATTTCATTCTCCAGTCATGGAATAAAAGCCAGGACAAAAAGGAACAGGCAAAAGAAGAGGCAGAAAACATTTATATTACGGATATAGATACAATAACAGACATAAAATATAATATTGGCAGCGGTGACATGGAATTCACCAAGGAAGACGGCACATGGTATGTTACTGCTGATAAAGACTTTCCGCTGGCACAGTCATACCCGGAGCAGATGGCAGATACGTTCAAAAAACTTAAGGCAGAGCGTGAACTGAAGGATGGCGATTCCCTCGAGGATTACGGCCTGACGGAACCAGTTTATACGGTATCCCTGACAGATGGGGAAGGCGGCGAGACAACACTGTATTATGGAAATGCGGCAGGAGATGACTATTATGTCACCGTGGGTGATGAGGGAAAGGTTTACACGGTAAGCAGTACTACCATATCAGACCTCCAGTATTCGCTGGAAGATATGGCACAGCTGGATACTTATCCAAACATCGGAAGCGGCAACCTGAAGAAGGAAGTGATCACACAGGGCGGTCAGACAACGACTTATGATTCAGAGAATGACGATGATGCCCAAAATATCGCCGCGGTTGCAGGCGGACTCGGTGCAGTCACGCTTAGTAAGGCGGCTGACTATTCTGTAGAGGATAAAGACCTTGCAGGATTCGGCCTGGATGAAGGCAGCAGAACAACGGTAGAGGCAGTTTACACGTCAGATGATAAGGAAAAGACACTTACCCTCTATATCGGCGGGACGGACGACAGCGGAAACAGATACGTGATGATGAATGATTCCAGAATTGTCTATCTGATATCGGAAGAAATATGTAAAAATATTTTGAATGAAGAATAAATTTATAGTTATTTAATAAGAGTTTTCTTGACAATCCGCGAAAAACAGAGGAAAATGTCTTTCATGTAGTCATACAGCCCGCAGAAAACTGCGGGCAAGAAAAAAAGTGAGGTTGGTATAGAATGAAAGAAAAACTGGTACGGTTTATGCAGGGTCGGTACGGAGTAGATACATTTTCAAAATTTCTGCTCGTTTTAGGTTTGGTTGTCGTGCTGCTCTCATCCTTTTTCGCGGGAAAGACGGTCGGAACAATCTGCTATGTATTGGGATGGGTCCTGATTATTTACTGCTATTTCAGAATGTTTTCTAAGAATGTGACGAAACGGTATGCAGAGAACCAGTCGTTTATGGCCAGGACATACAAGATCCGCTGCTTTTTCCAGAGACAGAAGAATATGTTTAAACAGAGAAAGGCATACCATATATATAAATGCCCGGGCTGCGGACAGAAGATCAGGATCCCGAGAGGAAAAGGAAAGATTGAAGTGCGCTGCCCAAAATGCAGCAATACATTCATAAAGAAAAGTTAAGTGAGGGTATAAGGGAACAATGAATGATCCATACAGAGTGCTGGGAGTGTCACAGGATGCTTCCGATGACGAGATAAAGAAAGCGTACAGGACGCTGAGCAGAAAGTACCATCCCGATGCGAATATCGACAATCCGCTGAAGGATGAAGCGGAGGCGAAGTTTAAAGAAGTGCAGCAGGCCTATCAGCAGATTATGGATGAACGGGAGAGAGGATATTCAGGCGGCCAGGGTGGTTTTGGCAGTTCACAGGGCGGTTATGGTGACTTCGGTGGTTTTGGAGGATTCGGTGGCTTTGGCGGCTTCGGAGGGAACCGTTCCTATGGCAGCCAGACCGGGGACAGTGAATCAGACATTCACTTGAGAGCCGCGGCAAATTACATACAAAGCGGCCATTACAAAGAAGCACTCAATGTTCTGGATGGTATCAAGGAGCACAGCGCCCTCTGGTATTTTTACAGCGCTTCGGCTAATTCCGGAATGGGGAATAATGTGACGGCGCAGGAACATGCCAAGGAAGCGGTAAGGCTTGATCCGGACAATATGCAGTACCAGATGCTTTTAAATCGTCTTCAGGGAACCGGGGGATGGTATCAGCAGAGGCAGAGCGCCTATGGCTATCCGGTCATGGGAGGCAGCAGCTTCTGTATGAAGCTGTGTATCGCTAACCTTGTGTGTAATCTCTGCTGTGGCGGAGGCGGACTGTGCTGTAACGGAGGCGGTTATGGAGGCGGATTCGGCAGATATATGTAGTAATAGTATGATGATAAATAGAGGAAGGCGGTAAACGGAGTGGGAGCTTCGGTTACCGCCTTCTGCTTATACCTGCAGACTGTCTGAATGTTATCCGGCGTAGAATTCATCTACCGCTTCGAAGAATGCATTGATATTCTCCCACTTAGAAAGCGGGGGGATATCACAGCCGGAGGAGATGACGAAGTTTGGATACTTACAGCATTTGTCCATGATCTCCTTTGTAGCAGCTTTGATAGATTCTGTTGTTCCGTTTCTGAACTGGCCGGCCGGGTCTACATTTCCTGCAGCTATGATGTGTGCGGGAATGTGCGGCATCATCTCAGCCATGTCGATCGCATTTCCGAAATGAAGGAGCGGGCAGCCTGTTGCGATGATAGAGTCGATCTGTTGGATTGTGCAATTTCCGCAGTTGTGGTAAACGATAATGAATTCATCATCCTGAACAGCATCTACGATCTGTTTTACGTAGTCAGCAGAGAATTCTTCAGCGAGTGACGGGGAGAGCAGTCCTGCCAGAGGCTCTGCGAGGACAATACCGTTTGCTCCGGCTTTTTTGTATTCACGGCAGTAATTAATGATGAATTTTGTGACTTTTTCAAGCACAGTATGTACCATATCCGGCTCTTCATAACAATAGATCATAGCCTCGGATACATCCATTAACCTTCCTGCAAGCGAGAATGGTCCGATCGCTCCAGCGAGAATGGGGCGGTCTTCAATTAACTTTGCGGCTTTTTCAATTGCTTCTATATAAGTGGATGTTCGTCCTGCACCGATTTCAGGGATTTCGAGCGCATCGGCCTCTTCTTCTGTATTGACAACACTTCCGATAACAGTCGGAACTTCCTCATCTGATACACGGATTGTGGAGCCGAAGCATTCAGCTTCGACAGACAGATCCATAAGGCTTACAGAAGCGGATGCATCTGTACTTTCTGCAACAATCTGCATACCGCGTGCCTGAAGGTCACTGCTGGAAATCAGATCCTTTACTGTGATCCCCATCTTCTGAATTGCCGGGAATGACAACACTGGCATTGCCTTCTTAACAGGGTTATTAATCGTATCCGCGATCCATTGTTTCATATTCATCTTCATATATTACCTCCTGGGAAACTTTGTTCTTGATAAAATAAGTATAACGAGTTTAACTATTGATTTTTAGTAAAAATATTCTGTTTTTTGAAATTTTTATACTTTTGTTAGATTGTTCCATACCCTGTTCGCCCTTATACTTTCATTTATTATTGGATATTTTTGAATACCATTGTTTGACTTTTGAAGATGTGTGTCGTACCATGTTAAATAGTAAGGAAGAGGATAGCTGTTCATGGTTTTGAATAGATGAAAAACCGATGAAATGTAAAGGGGTGAGTAAATGACTGTTACTGTAAGGGAGGCACTTAGATCAAAAGCGTTTAATGGCTGCAGTCTGATTGCCGGGGAAGCGGGTCTGGACCGGCCGATCTCCTGTATCGACGAGATGGAAGTGCCGAACATCCTGCCCTGGCTGAAAAAGGATGAATTATTGATTACGACCGGATATGCGGTCAAAGACGACGAAGGTGCCCTGTTGGGAATTATTCAGGGGCTGTATGATGCCGGCTCATCGGGGATTGCCCTGAAGACAAGATTTATTGGCAATATCCCGCCCAGTATCACAGAATTGGCAGACAGACTGGAAATTCCGATTATCGTAATTCCGCCGGAACTCCCTTTTATAGATATCATCCATCCTTTGATGAAACAGATCGTGGATGAACAGAATATGAAGCTTGAATTTACGGAACAGATGAATGAGCGTTTTCTGAATCTGCAGATCGAAGGCGGAAGCTTTGATTCTATCTGCAGTATGCTTGGCAGCCTGATCCAGTGTGATGTCCTGATTACATACCGGAATTTTGAAGTAATCAGTTCTTATCAGGCATCACAGGGGAGCATGTCCGGGTGGATCGAGGATAATGGGACAGGCGGTGTATTCCTGAAGGACTTTCTGAAAGACCCCCAATTTTGTCAGGGCGGCAGTCTGGTCCGTCTGGAGGATGGCGGCGAGATGATGGCCTGTATGATTAATGTAAAAGGCAAATGCCGGGGATATATGTATGTAATGGGAAGGTCAGGACAGTTGACAGAGATGATGCAGATCGCAGTCAGGCAGGCTTCCGTTTATGCCGCTTTGGAATTCTCTGGAAAAGGACTTGCTGAGGAAAGAGAGTTTCATCAGGACACAGGCTTCTTTCTGGACCTGATCAATGAGAACACTTTATCGGAGGATGAGGCACAAAAGAGGGCCAGGGGCCACGGGTGGGCGGTGCTCCCGTGCCGTATGACAATATCTGATATCGATGATTTTGAGAGCTTTGCAGAGGGGAAAAGTGAGCAGGAGATCCAGAATATTAAGGATGATATCTTAGAGGAATACAAGTCTGTAATTAAGAAAAAGTTTCACGTATTCTTTGTTACGAATCTCAGTGACCGTTTCTACTGTCTGTTTCCGCAGAGTGCAGATAAGTTTCAGATTATCGACCTGATCGGTGAAATATGCATAAGGCTGAAAAAGAAGTTTATGCTCACCATGACAACCGGAGCCTCAAACATGATAGAACAATTCAGCCGTTTTGGCGAAGCACATGAGGAAGGAAAAACAGCGGTCGAGATCGGAAAAAAAGAACGGTCAGGTCGGTCTGTTTTCTTCATAGATGATCTGGCGCTTGAATCTGTATTTTTAGAGATGGGCAGACAGGAGTATTTCCGGAATTTCAGTAGCAGCCTGTTAAAACCATTGGAGGAGTACGACAGAGGCCATGAGAGCAGGCTCATGGAAACACTTGAGATGCTGACAGAAAAGGCCGGTGCACGCAAGGAAACGGCAGATGCACTGTTTCTCCACAGGAATACACTGCTTTACCGCCTCAGCCAGATAGAAGAGATTACCGGATTTAATTTGAATGATCATGAGGTGATATTGAAGCTTACGATAGCTTTTAAAATTAGAAGGTTTGTTTTTTAGGTGCAGTATGCCCAACCCTGGAAGAGATATTTGTGCAGGACGAATGATGCATGAAGACGTCCTGTATGTTATATTTTATTTGTAAACTAAATGTGATAAAGAGCAAAGAAGCTGTACTGATTTTTGGGTGCAGCTTTTTCTGAACAGGCAGGTCTTTATCAGGAGTGAGAAAGGAGAGGGCATAATGGGAAATGAGAAGGAGAAGACAAATGTACTGAATGATTATGCAACATCGTCTGTACCGGAGGAAAGGACTTATAATTGGTTGTCTATGGGGCTGATCTGGGCAGGAGTAGGCATCAACCTGGGAATGATTGTAATTGGTGGTGCACTTGGAAACGGGCTGAGCTTTAAACAGGCGGTTGCCGCTGCATTTATTGGAGGAATTGTACTTGCGATTGTTACGGGGGTCTGCGGTGTGATAGGGGCACACACCCATCTTTCTACAGCAATGATCAGTTCATTTACTTTTGGAAAAGCGGCTATTGTGATTATTGCATTAATTCAGGCATTTGGCTCCTACGGCTGGTTTGGTGTTCAACTGGGGCTGTTTGGTGAGACGGTTAGCACAACGGTAAAGATGGCAACTGGGGTTTTGCTTCCTACCTTCTTATGTGTTATTGTAGGAGGCATTTTGATGATTCTGACTTCTACATTCGGGTATAAGAGTCTGGATTTGCTAAGTAAGATTGCAGTTCCGCTTCTGATTATCCTTCTGGTGGCATCCGTTATAAAGGTGATGCAGGGATATTCAATGGGAGAAATTGTAGAGTTTCAGGCAGCAGGGCAGGCGATTACCGTAGGTTATGGGATATCCAGCGCAATCGCTTCATTTATTGTAGGGGCAGTTGTAGCACCCGATGTATCCAGATATGCGAAGTCAGCGAAAGATACAATACTTGCGGCAATCTTTGCCTTCGCTATTGTTGTTCCGGTTATGCTTGTTGTAGGCTGCCTTATGGCACAGGTGACAGGAACTTCTGATATTATTGAAATTATGCTGAGGCTGGGCTGGGGATTTGCCGCTCTTCTGGTATTAATGCTGGCACAGTGGACTTCCAACGATAATAATCTTTACTGCGCGGCTCTGGGATTTGCCGTTGTATTCAAGAAACTGAAAAAATATCAGATCACCATAATCTCAGGTGTAATTGGAATTCTGCTCGCATTGACGGGAATTGCACAGAATATAACAGGTTTTCTGAATTACCTTGGAGTATTAATTCCACCGATGGGCGGTGTACTTGCATCTGACTATTACTTCTTCCATAAGGCCAGATACAAGGAGGAATTGGCAGGGGAAGTGAAAAACATCGAAACACCGGCATGTGTGGCATGGGTAGTAGGATCTGCTATATCATTTATTACCACGTATACTGCCGTCCGGCTGACAACCGTGCCGAGTATTGACGGTATGCTGGCAGCATTCCTCGTCCATTTTATCTGGACTAAATTGATAGAGAAGAACAAATAGTTTATAGAAAACAGTTGAAGTGAGGTAGAAGAATATGGGCAGAAAAGTAACCGTTGGGTTAGTGCAGATGGACTGTGTTTTAATGGATAAAGAAAAAAATATAGCAAGGATGCTGGAATTTTTAAAAGAGGCTTCTGAGAAGCATACGGATATAATCTGTTTCCCCGAGATGTGCACAACAGGCTACAGCCCTGACCTGATTCAGGGGAAATATCTGGAGCTTGCAGAGGAGCCGGATGGCGAAACATTTCAGATATTAAGTAAGAGGGCGAAAGAATACGGTATGTATATTGCCGCCCCAATTGTCTTAAAAAGCACCATGCCGGGAGTACTGTATAATGGACTTATTATGGTAGGGAAAGATGGAAGCCTGATGGGAACCTATAATAAGACACATCTCTGGGCGGGAGAGCGCTTTTGGTTCAGGTCAGGCAGTGAATATCCGGTCTTCCAGACCGAGTTTGGAAAAGTCGGAATGATGATCTGCTACGATGGAGGATTTCCGGAAGTCTCCAGAATTCTGACATTAAAAGGTGCCGAGCTCATCTTATGTCCTAGTGCCTTTCCGATCTGGGACAAAGACATGTGGGATATCTACTTTGCTTCCCGGTCACTGGAAAATGGCTGTTTCGTTGCAGGAATTAACAGGGTAGGCACTGAAGGCAAGTGTGAGATGTTTGGGAATAATAAAATCTACAACCCCAGAGGGAAGCTGCTGGCTGAGGCACCTGTAAATGAGGAGGCACTGCTGACCTGTACGGTAGACCTCGATGAAGTGGCATACTATCGGGAAAACGAAGTCGTATATCTGAGAGACCGCCGCCCTGAAACATATGAAATTATTTCGGAATTGTATTAGAGGAAAAATCCCCGCCCTGCATGGCAAAAGCAGCGGCGGGGATTTTTTGATGTATTATTATAACCATGTGCTATTCTATAAAAAATAGCCCGTTATCCAGTACTGGACTCAGGGCTTGTGGTGGGAAAGGAACTAATTTTGTTGGCGAGGAGATTAGTTCCAATCTCATAAAAATATTCTATCATATAATTATCTGAATAAGTGCAACAATATATCGCATATTTTATGTATATTTCCGTAAGCAACGGAGCAGCCCGCTAATCCAGCAAACGTGTCAGCCACGCAGAAAAACAAAAAAGCTGTAATCACAAGGATTACAGCAATTATGCGGAAGAAGAGACTTGAACTCTCACAGGATAAACTCCCACTAGAACCTGAATCTAGCGCGTCTGCCATTCCGCCACTTCCGCTCGACAAGTGATATAATAGCATATAATCACCTCATTTGTAAACCCCTTTTTTACAAATTTTTTAAATTTTTTTAAGGAGTGTTTTTTTAAGTTTATTGTGTCATTTATATTTTATTCTTGACATTTACAATTATTATGATATACTTTGGTAATCAAAGTATTTTAAAATAAAAATATTTGGAAATGAAATTAAACACGGAGAACGATTATGATAGGAAAGATATGTGGAACAGGTTCATACGTGCCGGCTCATTTTCTGGACAATAATGATTTGGCCAAGATTGTAGATACAAACGACGAATGGATCCGTGAACGGACTGGCGTCGTAAGAAGACATATTATAGTAGACGAGACAACCGTATCCATGTCCGTAGAAGCATCGAAGCGGGCTTTGGAAAACAGCGGCATTGATCCGGAGGAACTGGATTTGATACTGGTTTCTACATTTACATCAGAAGTTCTGCTGCCTAGCACGGCCTGCGAGGTGCAGAAAGAACTGGGGGCGGTAAATGCGACCGGTTTTGACCTGAATGCAGCCTGCACCGGTTTTTTATTTGCCTATAATACAGCCCAGGCATACATAGCCTCAGGCGTTTACAGGACCGTATTGATCATCGGGGCGGAGAGCCTGTCTAATACCGTAAACTGGGAGGACCGCGGGACCTGTATCTTATTCGGTGACGGCGCGGGGGCGGCGGTTTTGAAAGCGGAAGAAGGCGAAGCTGTCCGGCCGGTAACGCATTCGGACGGGAGTATGGGAGATGCCCTGACCTGTATGAGCAGGCACAGAAAAAACCGGCCCATAGAAGGGGAAGATCTGGATTCTTATATGAAGATGAACGGCCAGGCGGTTTTTAAATTCGCAGTCAGGTGTGTGCCGGAGGTAATCCGGGAGACCCTCGAAGGGACTGGTATCGCGGTGGGCGACATCAATTATTTTGTACTGCACCAGGCAAACAAAAGGATTGTGGAATCAGTCGCAAAGAGGCTGAAGGAAGACATCAGCAAGTTTCCTATGAACATGGATGAGTATGGAAATACATCCTCCGCCAGCATTCCGATTCTTCTGGATGAAATGAACCGGAAGGGGATGCTCAAAAGAGGTGATAAGCTGGTGATGTCCGGTTTCGGGGCAGGCCTGTCGTGGGGCGCGGCTTATCTTGAATGGTAGTTTTGGTAATACCCGGCATGGACCGGATTACACATATAAATAAAAAGAAAAATGGAAGTAAGAAAGGAATTTAAAATCATGTTAGAAAGAGTAAAAGAAATCGTAGCAGAATCATTAGGGGCAGAAATCAGCACACTTACAGAGGAGACTTCCTTCAAAGATGATCTGGCAGCAGATTCTCTGGACTTATTCGAAGTAGTCATGGCTTTCGAGGAAGAATTCGACGTAGAGATCCCGTCTGAAGACTTAGAGCAGATCGCAACAATCGGCGATGTAATCAAGTATCTGGAAGCACATAAATAAGAAATTTTATAAAGTAGTTCATAAATTAAGAAAGGTTGTTAGTATGAAGACAAAAGTAACCGAAATATTAGAAATCGAATATCCGATCATACAGGGTGGAATGGCATGGGTTGCTGAATATCATCTTGCAGCCGCCGTATCAGAAGCTGGCGGGCTTGGGCTGATTGGTGCGGCGAGCGCGCCTGCTGACTGGGTACGGGAACAGATCAGGGAAGCGAAAAAGCTTACCCAAAAGCCATTTGGCGTAAATATTATGCTGATGAGTCCTTATGCGGATGAGGTGGCAAATGTAATTGTGGAGGAAGGCGTTAAGGTTGTGACAACGGGTGCCGGATCTCCTGAAAAATATATGAAGATGTGGAAGGAAGCAGGAGTAAAGGTAATTCCTGTCGTTGCATCTGTAGCACTTGCAAAGCGTATGGAACGCTGCGGTGCAGATGCCCTTGTTGCAGAGGGGACAGAGGCAGGCGGACACATTGGTGAAAATACAACGATGGTATTAGTGCCACAGGTTGTAGATGCGGTGAGCATCCCGGTTATCGCGGCAGGCGGTATTGCGGACGGCAGAGGAATCGCAGCAGCATTTATGCTGGGCGCACAGGCCGTACAGATGGGAACTCATTTTGTGGTTACGAATGAATCTATTGTTCATGACAATTATAAGAAATGCATTCTGAAAGCGAGAGACATTGATTCCAGAGTGACAGGGCGCACGACAGGGCATCCGGTCCGCGCACTGCGCAACCAGATGACGAAACTGTACTTACAGAAGGAGCAGGAAGGGGCATCTTTTGAGGAACTGGAGCTTTTGACACTGGGCGGTTTAAGGAAGGCTGTTGTGGATGGCGACGTGGTAAACGGGAGCGTGATGTCAGGCCAGATTGCCGGTATGGTTAAGGAAGAGATGTCCTGCCAGGAGCTGATCCAGAAGCTGGTAAAAGAGACAGATGACCTGATTGGAGGAAAAGGTTTTTATGAGTAAGACTGCATTTATATTTCCCGGACAGGGCGCACAGAAAGCCGGGATGGGAAAAGATTTTTATGAACATAGTGAAACGGCAGCAGAGATTTTTGACATGGCATCTGAGCTGCTTAATATAGATATGAAAGAATTATGTTTCGAAGAAAATGATCTGCTGGACCAGACAGAATATACACAGGCGGCATTAGTTACTACGTGTCTTGCAATGGCGGCAGTACTGGAAGAAAGAGGGCTGAAACCGGATGTATCAGCGGGATTAAGTCTGGGAGAGTACTGTGCGATTGTAGCAGCAGGCGGGATGAGCGCCGCGGATGCGGTTACTACAGTCAGAAAGCGCGGGATCCTCATGCAGAATGCAGTGCCGGGAGGCGAAGGCTCAATGGCTGCTGTTCTGGGACTTGGTGCAGATGTGATTGAGAAGGTGTTAAGCGGCATTGAAGGAGCAGGGATTGCAAATTATAACTGTCCGGGACAGATTGTAATTACAGGATTAAAGGACAGTGTGGAAAAGGCGGCTGAGGCTTTGAAAGAAGCCGGGGCCAAGAGGGTGCTTCCGCTGAATGTGAGCGGGCCGTTCCACTCACCATTCCTTTCAGAGGCGGGAAGAGAACTCGGAAAGGTGCTTGAGGGTGTTGAACTGAAGTCTCTGAATATCCCTTATGTGACGAATGTTACGGCAGAGTATGTAAAGGATATTGGCAGTACGAAAGAACTGCTGGAAAAACAGGTGGCGTCTTCTGTACGCTGGCAGCAGAGTGTCGAAAACATGATTGCCGATGGTGTGGATACATTTGTGGAAGTCGGGCCCGGTAAGACACTTGCAGGGTTCATGAGAAAGATTGATAAGTCGGTAAAAGTATACAATGTAGGCACATGGGAAGATGTAGACAAGGTGGTTAGCGAATTATGTTAGAAGGAAAAACAGCGATTGTTACAGGCGCATCGAGAGGCATCGGAAGAGCGGTCGCCCTCAAGCTGGCAGAAGAAGGCGCGGCTGTCGTGATTAATTATAATGGTTCTGCCGACAGAGCAGAGGAAGTTAAGAATGAGATTGAAAAAAACGGCGGAAAAGCGGAAGTGATGCAGTGTAATGTATCCGATTTCCAGGCCTGTGAGAATTTTATAAAAGAAGTGACTGCAAAGTTTGGAAGAATTGACATTCTGGTTAACAATGCAGGAATCACAAGAGATGGTCTTTTGATGAGGATGTCAGAGGATGATTTTGATGCGGTAATCGATACGAATCTGAAGGGGACTTTCAACTGCATCCGTTTTGCCTCCAGACAGATGATGAAGCAGAGAAGCGGCCGCATTATTAATCTTTCATCCGTATCCGGTGTTTTGGGAAATGCAGGGCAGGCAAACTACTGTGCATCTAAAGCAGGAGTGATCGGACTGACAAAATCGGCGGCAAGGGAACTGGCATCCAGAGGGATTACGGTAAATGCCATTGCACCGGGATTTATTCATACGGAAATGACAGAGGTACTGCCGGAGAAGGTAAAAGAAGCCTCTGTCGCGCAGATACCGCTGGGAACGTTCGGGGAACCGGAAGACATCGCCGAGGCGGCGGCATTTCTGGCATCAGAAAAAGCAAGATACATTACAGGACAGGTCTTGTGTGTAGACGGCGGAATGGCAATGTAAAAGGAGATTAGTATGAAAAGAAGAGTTGTAGTGACCGGACTGGGGGCAGTGACTCCGATCGGTAATACGGTAGAAGAATTCTGGAGCGGGATTCGTGAAGGAAAAGTCGGAATCGGACCAATTACAAAATTTGATGCATCTGAATATAAAGTGCAAATCGCTGCAGAGGTGAAAGATTTTGTGGCAAAAGAGCGAATGGATTTTAAGGCGGCAAAACGTATGGAGCCTTTTTCCCAGTACGCGGTTGCTGCGGCAAAGGAAGCATTTGAAGATTCTGGTATAGACATTTCGAAGGAAGACGCATACCGCGCAGGCGTAATTGTCGGCTCCGGTATCGGAAGCCTCCAGGTTGTAGAACAGAATTATACAAAGATTGTGGAAAAAGGACCGAGCAGGGTCAATCCGCTGATGGTGCCGCTGATGATTTCCAACATGGCGGCAGGGAATGTTTCGATTCAGTTAGGTTTAAAAGGGAAATGTACAAATGTTGTGACTGCGTGTGCTTCCGGAACAAACTGTATCGGTGATGCGTTCCGTGCAATCCAGTATGATGATGCGGATATCATGGTTGCCGGCGGTACGGAAAGCTGTATCTGTCCGACAGGCGTGGCCGGATTTTCAGGACTGACCGCACTTTCCACTTCCACGGACCCGATGCGGGCATCCATTCCGTTTGACAAAGACAGAAATGGGTTTGTGCTCGGAGAGGGAGCCGGTATCGTTGTTCTTGAGGAACTTGAGCATGCAAAGAAGAGAGGGGCAAAGATCTACGCCGAGCTGGCAGGCTACGGTTCTACAGGAGATGCATACCACATCACATCCCCACAGGAAGACGGGGAAGGAGCCGGTATGGCGATGAAGATTGCGATGAAGGAAGCAGGCGTTGCTCCAGAGCAGATCGACTATATCAACGCACACGGAACGAGCACACATCATAACGATTTGTTTGAGACGAGGGCGATCAAATATGCGCTCGGGGATGCGGCGAAAGATGTTGCGGTCAACTCCACAAAATCTATGATCGGGCATCTGCTCGGTGCAGCAGGCGGTGTCGAGTTTATCGTTTGCGTGAAGAGTATTCAGGACGGTTTCATTCACAAGACGGCAGGAAGCATCGAGGCAGAAAAAGATTGTGATCTGAATTACACATTCGGCTCCCCGATTGAAAAGGATGTCAATTATGTACTGACCAATTCACTTGGATTCGGCGGCCATAATGCAACCCTGCTAGTAAAGAAGTATCAATAACAGGTAATAACGCGAAAGGCGGATATCATGAAAATAGAAGAAATATTACAGTTAGTGGATTCAGTATCCAAATCCGCGTTGGCGGAATTTAAATATGAAGAAGGCGGAGTAAAGCTTTCTCTGAAGAAGGCAGCGGCAGTCCAGTATGCCGCTACAGATGCAGTGGCGTATACACAGGCACCCGTATCACCAGCAGCACAAAAGCCGGCTGTTACGGCCGAGATGGCATCGGATGAGACAGCATATGTGGCAGCTGCATCAGCTTCAGATACACCGGCAGAAAAGAAAGCAGACGGTAAAGTCGTAAAATCTCCACTGGTAGGGACATTTTATTCTGCGCCTTCAGAAGAGGCAGAGCCATTTATAAGCGTCGGCGACAGCGTTAAAGAAGGTCAGGTCATTGCAATTGTAGAGGCGATGAAACTGATGAACGAAATCGAAAGTGATTTTTCTGGAAAAGTAGCAGAAATACTGGTCCAAAACGGGGACACAGTAGAATACGGACAGCCATTGTTTGTTATAAAATAGTCAATTAACTGCAAAGGGGTCAGACCCCTTTGAAAATGTCAGTTTGGGCTTGACATAAAGAAAGAAGGTTTTTGCATGAATAGATTAGATATTAAGCAGATTCAGGAAATTATTCCTCACAGACATCCGTTTTTACTGGTGGACTATATCGAGGATTATGAGCCGGGGCAGTTTGCCGTTGGTTATAAATGTGTGACTTACCGGGAGGATTTTTTCAAGGGACATTTCCCGGACCATCCTGTTATGCCGGGAGTGCTGACGTTGGAAGCGCTGGCGCAGGTCGGTGCAGTCGCGATTCTGAGCCAGGAGGAACACCGCGGCAAAATCGCGTTTTTCGGGGGCGTACAGAAGTGTAAGTTTAAAGGCATGGTGAACCCGGGAGATAAGATCAGGCTGGAAACGAAAATCATCAAGCAGAAGGGACCTGTCGGAGTCGGTGAGGCGGTTGCGACTGTGGATGGCAAGGTCGTTGTCAGTGCAGAACTGACTTTCATGGTTGGAAAATAAGGAGATGTGCAGGTTATGATTGAAAAGGTATTAATTGCAAACCGCGGAGAGATTGCCGTGCGCATTATCCGTGCCTGCAGGGAGATGGGGATCGAGACGGTAGCTGTGTATTCGGAGGCGGATAAAGAGGCTTTGCATACCCAGCTGGCGGATGAGGCAATCTGCATCGGGCCTGCCCCTTCTACGGAAAGTTATCTGAGTATGGAACGAATCATCAGCGCGACGCTTGTATCTGGAGCAGATGCGATTCATCCGGGATTCGGTTTTCTGTCCGAGAACAGTAAATTCGCGGAACTGTGCGAGCAGTGCAACATCACGTTTATCGGGCCGTCATCCGAAGTGATCCGGAAGATGGGGAATAAGCAGGAAGCCAGAAATACAATGGTTGCCGCAGGTGTTCCGGTAATACCGGGCAGCAAAGAACCAATCTACGATGCCCAGACAGGTGCCGCCATAGCAGATGAAATCGGCTACCCGGTTATCGTGAAGGCCGCCCTCGGCGGAGGCGGAAAAGGAATGCGCGTGGCTGAGACTCCTGAAGAGTTTGAAAGCAGTTTTAACACAGCACAGAAAGAAACCCAGATGGCTTTCGGTGACAACACGATGTACATTGAACATTTCGTGCAGCACCCAAGGCATATCGAGTTCCAGATCATGGCAGACAAACATGGTAATGTCATTCATCTGGGGGAGCGTGACTGTTCCGTTCAGAGGAACCACCAGAAAATGATAGAAGAGTCCCCGTCCATTGCATTGTCAGACGCAATGCGCAGGGAAATGGGGGAGGCAGCCGTGAAAGCGGCGAAAGCGGCCAATTACACAAACGCCGGAACAATCGAATTTTTGTTAGAAAAGAGCGGCAATTTCTATTTCATGGAGATGAACACAAGAATTCAGGTTGAGCACCCTGTAACAGAATGGGTAACCGGAATCGACTTAATAAAAGAACAGATAAAAATCGCCGATGGAAGAGAACTGAGTTATACACAGGATGAGGTAACCATCACGGGCCATGCCATCGAGTGCCGCATCAACGCAGAAAATCCGAAGAAGAACTTCCGCCCGTCCCCCGGTACGATCACAGACATGTACCTGCCCGGAGGAAAAGGTGTGCGTATCGACTCCGCGATCTACAGCGGCTATACCGTAACCCCTTACTACGATTCCATGCTGGCAAAACTGATCGTGCATGCGAAAAACAGAAAAGAAGCGATTCGGAAAATGCGCAGTGCCCTCGGCGAGATTATAATTGAGGGAATTGACACGAATGTAGATTATCAATATGAAATTCTTCAGCATCCAGATTTCGAGTCAGGCGATATAGATATTGAATTTATAGAAAAAATGTCATGATAATGAAAGGGAAATTTTCAGAATTATCAGAAAACGGACCGCAAAAGGGTCTGACCCCTTTGCAGTATAAAGTTAGGAGCTGTCTATGAAGTTACAGAATATGTTTAAAAAGACGAGCAGAAAAAGTTATATTTCTTTGAAGGAATCCAGACCGGAGGTCCCGGAGGGGCTGCTTCGGAAGTGTAATAAATGTGGAGCAGCAATTATTGCGGATGATGTGAAAAATGGGTTTTATATCTGTCCGAAGTGCCACGGTTATTTTCGTGTCCATGCGTACCGGAGGATTGAGATGATTGCCGATGCCGGTTCTTTTGAAGAGTGGGACCGCGGCTTGGTGACGGGGAATCCGCTGGATTTTAAGGGATATGAGGAAAAGATTGAGGTACTTAAGGAGAAGACGAATCTGGAGGAAGCGATTGTTACCGGCAAGGTTGTGATTGACGGACGTCCGGCCGTGATCGGCGTGTGCGATGGCCGCTTTTTGATGGCGAGCATGGGCGAAGCCGTGGGCGAGAAGATCGCACGTGCGGTGGAGCGTGCTACAGAGGAAAAGCTCCCAGTTATTATCTTTGCCTGTTCGGGCGGTGCCAGAATGCAGGAGGGGATTGTATCCCTGATGCAGATGGCGAAGACTTCGGCTGCTTTGAAGCGCCACAGTGATGCAGGACTGCTCTATATTTCTGTACTGACAGACCCGACGACAGGCGGTGTGACAGCAAGCTTTGCAATGTTGGGGGATATTATTCTGGCAGAACCGAATGCCCTGATCGGTTTCGCGGGCCCGCGCGTGATTGAGCAGACAATCGGGGAAAAACTGCCGAAAGGTTTTCAGCGCTCGGAATTTCTGCTGGAGCATGGCTTTATAGATAAAATTGTGGATCGCGAAGATATGAAGCAGGAACTGGCTCATATTCTCAGCCTCCACTGTAAAAATGTAGAGGTTGCCGGATTGCAGGAAACTATATTTGAAGAAAAAATGAGCGCACTGGAAGGCAGAGAACCACAGCAGGCGAAAAGCAGCAAACACCATACGGCATGGGAACGCGTGCAGGTATCCCGCAAGAAGGACCGTCCGGTGGGGGCAGAATACATTGAAAACTTATTCGAAGACTTTGTGGAATTCCACGGAGACCGTTTCTATAAAGATGATAAGGCAATCATCGGTGGTATTGCATCTTTCAAAGGAATACCTGTGACGGTCATTGCGCAGGCAAAAGGGAAGACAACAAAGGAAAATATCGAACGGAACTTCGGAATGCCATCCCCTGACGGATACAGAAAAGCCCTCCGCCTGATGAAACAGGCCGAAAAGTTTGCCCGTCCGGTTATCTGTTTCGTAGATACCCCCGGGGCATTCTGCGGATTAGAGGCGGAAGAGCGCGGACAGGGTGAGGCGATTGCCAGAAACCTGTTTGAGATGTCAGGCCTGAAGGTCCCGGTCCTATCCGTTGTAATCGGAGAAGGAGGAAGCGGCGGTGCCCTGGCGATGGCCGTTGCGGATGAGGTCTGGATGCTCGAAAACTCCATTTATTCCATACTCTCCCCGGAAGGCTTTGCGAGCATTCTGTGGAAGGACAGCAAACGCGCAAGCGAGGCTGCGGAAGTTATGAAGCTAACGGCAAAAGACCTTCTGGAGCTGAAAATCATCGAGCAGGTGATTCCAGAACCGGAGCATTATACACAAGAGAACCTGACAGAAGTCTGCAATACTCTGGAAATCAAAATCGCAGAATTTCTGAAGAAATATAGAGCTTTACCAGAGGCTGATCTCACAGAAAAACGATATCAGCGTTTCAGAAGGATGTAAGAGAAAAGAGGTAGTATATGGATCCATTTAAAATTGGTGGAAAGACGGTGAGAGTTCCTTTGATTCAAGGGGGCATGGGAGTCGGTATCAGTCTTGGAAATCTGGCCGGCAGCGTAGCGGCAGAAGGCGGAGTGGGAATCATTTCCACGGCCCAGATTGGATTCAGGGAACCTGATTTTGACCAGCATCCTTCTGAGGCTAATGTCCGGGCGATTCAAAAAGAAATGGATAAGGCAAGGGCTATTTCACCGGACGGCCTGATCGGCTATAATATTATGGTTGCCTTAAGAGATTATAAACAGCATGTAAAAGCCGCCGTACAGGCAAAAGCCGACATCATCATCTCCGGTGCGGGACTTCCGACAGAACTGCCGGGACTTGTGGGGGACAGCAGTACAAAGATTGCGCCAATCGTATCGACCGAGAAATCGGCAAAGGTGATTCTGAAATACTGGGGCAAAAAATACCGCCGCACAGCAGACCTTGTTGTCATCGAGGGCCCGAAGGCCGGCGGTCATCTCGGATTTAAGGAAGATGAACTGAAAGTATACACACCGGAAGTTTACGAAGACGAGATTAAAAAAATTATAGCAGTTGTACATTCTTATGAAGAAGAATACCAGACAAAAATCTCAGTGGTAATTGCCGGGGGAATCCATGACAGAGAAGACGTCATACATGCATTGTCACTTGGTGCCGACGGCGTTCAAGTGGCTTCCAGATTTGTAACAACAGAGGAATGTGATGCCGATATCCGGTATAAACAGGCATATCTGGATGCAAAAAAGGATGACATCGTAATTGTTAAGAGTCCCGTAGGCATGCCCGGACGTGCAATCTTGAATCCGTTCATGAAACGTGTTATGCTAGGTGAGAAAATAGAACACACACCATGCCACGGTTGTCTGGCAAGATGTAATCCGGCAGAGATACCATACTGCATCACAGACGGCCTGATCAACGCCGCAAAAGGAGATGTAGACCATGCACTACTATTCTGCGGAGCCAAAGCTTATCAGGCACAGCGCATGGAAACTGTGAAAGAAGTGATAGATTCCCTGTTTGACCGTAAAGAGTCCTGACATCATAATAGGAATCAGGAAAGGAGTACAGCATCTGTGAATGCACATGAGAAAATCAATGATATCCTCGTACATCTGTTTAATGAAATCTGGGAATTGGAGGAAGATGCCATTATTACAGATGAGTATAAAGATATCAGCAACAATGACATGCATATCATAGAGGCCATCGGACTCGGCAGCGACAGCACGATGTCCGTGGTAGCCAAGAAACTCGGCATTACTGCCGGGTCTCTTACTACGTCTGTAAACAGCCTGGTAAATAAAAAATATGTGGTGCGTGAAAGAAGCGAAACGGACCGCCGTGTCGTATACATCCGCCTGACTGAAAAGGGGCGCCGGGCATACAGGCATCATGAAGATTTCCATATGCAGATGACAGATGCGGTGATCCAGAGTCTTGACGAAAATGAGATGCCGGTCTTGCTCAAAACACTCGAAAGCCTCTCAAAATTTTTCCGCGGGTACAAAGAAGAAAAATGACAGTTACTTGACCATTTTAGTGACTATGGAAATTTTTTTTTGACGTTTCAGGGAAAATGAGGTACAATACCCCTTGTAACAAAAAAATGTTTATGTTGAAGCCAAGATACTTGAGTTTGTTTTAGCAGGAGGGAGCAAGTATGGTAACCAGAAAAACAACAACGAAAACAACAAAGAAACCAGTAACCGCGAAGGCAGCAGAAAAGGCTGTAGAGACAACGGCAAAAACAGCAGCTGCAAAAGCAGAGGCTGCAGAACCCGTTAAAACAGCGGCTGAAAAGACAGAGGCTGTGAAACCAGTTAAGGCTGAACCAGCGAAAGAGGCTGTTAAAAAAGCACCGGTTAAGACAGAAGCTATTGAGACAAAAGCCGGTCAGGCAAAGGCGATTGAAACGAAGAAAGACACGACGAAAGCGATAGAGACCAGAGCAGCAGTTTTAAAAGATCCGGAACCTGTAAAAGAAGAGAAGCCAGTTGTGAAGAAAGCAGCAGTTAAGAAGACTGCTTCCAAGACAACAGCTAAGAAGACAGCTGCAAAACCAGCTGCAAGAACAGCAGCGAAAAAAGCAGAGGTTAAGACGGAGTTATTCCTTCAGTTTGCGGGAAGAGAGTATACTCAGGAAGAAGTTCTCCAGAAAGTGAAAAATGTCTGGACAAAAGAACTGAAAAACAAAGTCGGCGATATGAAAGATGTAAAGATCTATCTGAAGCCGGAAGAATTTGCGGCGTATTATGTAATTAATGGTGATACAACAGGGAAAGTAGACTTATAAAATGCTCATTATACATAATAGAAAGACTCCGGATATGGGACTGAAAAATGCTCATATCCGGAGTCTTTCATTTTTAACCGGTATACTTTTTAGCATAACATTAGCAATTGTTGGTTACTGTTTACAGGTTATCTGTGAACAGTAACGATTGTAAAAATGGACAAGAGAGTTTACAATAAAAATATAGAGATCCAAAAACAGAAAAGAAAAGGGGCAGCGAAAATGACAAGGTTAGAGCAGCAGATTCAATTCATTACGGAAATCGACAAGGTAAAGAATATTTACCGGCAGTCCTATCTGGCAGATGGTCAGAGGAAAGAAAACGATGCAGAGCATTCCTGGCATATCACTTTGATGGCAGTACTCCTTCAGGAATATGTGCCCGGAACAGACCTGACAAAGGTTATGATTATGGTACTGATCCATGATCTGGTAGAGATTGACGCAGGGGATACATATGCCTATGATTCCGCAGGAGCCGAGACAAAACGGGCGAGAGAAGAGAAGGCGGCGGAGAGAATCTTCGGGCTTCTTCCGGAAGACCAGGGAAAGTATTTCCGCAGTCTGTGGGAAGAATTTGAAGAGTATCAGACACCTGATGCAAAATTTGCACACCTGCTGGACAATTTCCAGCCTCTGCTGCTCAATGACGCGAGTGGCGGAAAAAGCTGGGCCGAACACGGCGTGAAGAAGTCACAGGTATATAAGCGGAACGAGAAGATTGAAGAAACGTCAGAAGATGTATGGAAATGTATGCAGGCCATTGTACAGAGGCATATCAATAAAGGAAACCTGAAAGACGAGTAGGGGGCACGAAGCAGGACAAGACAGGAGGGCGTAAGATGTATGAAAAGGAAGTAGAGCAGCTGCAGGAAATCATAGATGAAAGTGAGAACATCGTATTTTTCGGCGGCGCAGGAGTATCAACGGAGAGTCATATTCCGGATTTCAGAAGTGCGGACGGTATCTACCACCAGTCGTACAAGTATTCACCCGAGCAAGTTGTGAGCCATAGTTTTTTCATGCAGTATACAGAAGCATTTTATGATTTCTACAGAGAAAAAATGATGATTCTTGATGCCCGTCCGAATCCGGCCCACCTCAAGCTGGCAGAATTAGAGCAGGCGGGGAAACTGAAAGCAGTGATCACCCAGAATATTGATGGACTGCATCAGGCCGCAGGCAGCAGGACCGTGTATGAGCTTCACGGCAGTATCCACCGTAATTACTGCATGGAATGCCATCGGTTCTATGACGCACAGTTTGTGAAAGAATCCATAGGCATTCCGCGCTGCGAGTGTGGGGGTATCATTAAGCCGGATGTCGTGCTTTACGAGGAAGGGCTGGATTCAAGTACCATACAGGGTGCAGTGGAGTCCATAGCCCGGGCGGATACGCTGATTATTGGCGGGACATCCCTGGTCGTGTACCCGGCGGCAGGATTCATCGATTACTTCCACGGGAGGCACCTTGTTGTTATAAATAAATCCCGGACCGCGAAAGCAGTCAGGGCCGAACTTAACATTTCTGCGCCAATCGGGGAGATTCTGGGTCAGATCGAAGTTCGTTAACAGATTTCATATACAGAACAGACAAAAGGAGGAAGAATAATATGGAGCTTCTTGAGACTATGAGAAGACGCAGAAGCATTCGAAAATATACAGACGAGCCGGTTGAAAAGGAAGTGCTCAACCAGATCCTGCAGGCGGGCTTATTATCTGCATCGAGCAGGACAAGACGGCCGTGGGAGTTCATTGCCGTAACAGACAGGGAAACCTTAAAGCTCATGTCCAAATGCAGGGCCGGGGCAGCAAAAATGCTGGAGAATGCTGCCTGTGCGGTCGTTGTGATTGCAAACCCCGAAATAACAGATGTATGGACGGAAGATTGTTCCATAGCAATGACAAACATGCATCTGATGGCTTCCAGCCTCGGTGTGGGAAGCTGCTGGATACAGGGACGCCTGAGGGAAACGCCTGACGGAGGCACAACAGAAGCTTTTCTTCGTTCCATACTGAAATATCCGGAAGGGTATAAACTAGAAGCAATCCTGTCCCTGGGTATGCCGGATGAACAGAAAGACGCATACGAATTGGACGAACTGCCGATAGACAAAGTGCACTGGGAACAGTTTTAAATGATTATTAATATAGAAAAAAGAGAGCGGGGTGGTTACAGTTGAAAATTGACCGCCTCATCGGAATCACGATGTACCTGATGAACCGTAATGTCGTTTCAGCCAAAGAGCTTGCTGAGCGGTTCGAGGTATCAATCCGGACGATTGTGCGTGATGTAGAGACTCTGTCCATTGCAGGTATTCCTGTAACATCATCAACAGGGGCATCGGGTGGCTACGAAATACTTGATACTTTCAGGCTGGATAAGCAGATTACAACAATGGAAGATTATTTATTTATCATCACCGCACTCAAGGGCATGTGTTCGGCTTATGACAGCCAGAAAATAAATACGACTCTGGAAAAGCTGTTGGCCGCGGGCCATTATAATGATAAGGAACAGCGTATATTCATTGACTTCGGTGTAGTCAGCGAGGGTGGAAATATTCCCGTATTTGTGCGTGAAATCGAAGAGGCAATCCACAATAAAAACATAGTTGAATTTGATTATACCAACGGGTCAGGACAAAAAAGCCATAGGACCGTTGAACCGCTGGCACTGAACTACCGCTGGTATGCCTGGTATCTGCTGGCGTATTGTACCTGTAGGAACGATTACCGTTTCTTTAAGCTTAACCGGTTAACGAATTTAAGACTTACCGGCAGAACGATGGACAGCAGACACGGTAATGTCCCGGAACTGCTGGAAAAACAATGGGGCAGTGATACCCAGCGCTATATTCCCGTAAAATTACGGTGTAAAGCGGAAGAAAGAATTCCCATTATGGAATACATGAAAGGTGAAATCATTGAAGAACATGAAAATGGTGATTTTGTTATAGCTACGCATGTAAAAGAAAATGAGCGGCTGTGGCTCTCCCTGCTCCTCGGATTCGGTGATTCAGTCGAGGTGCTGGAACCCCGGGAGATCATTGATATGCTGAAAGAAAAATCCTCCCAAATTCAAAATCTTTACAAAGATTAGTGACATACAGTTGTCATAAATAATCAGTTATAATAGCGGTAAATAAATCACATAATCAGGAGGAACCGCTATGCAGAAAAAAGCTTTAGTAGTAATAGACATTCAAAATGATATAACAAAGAATTACAAGGAAATCATTGACCGTATAAACCAATCCATAGATTGGGCAGTAAAACAGGATATTCATGTCGTCTACATAAGACATGAAAATTTATCTGGTGGGACAAGGACTTTTAAACCCAATACGCGAGGGGCTGAATTAGTTTCAGATTTAAAAATTGTATCAAAAAATATCTTCACAAAGTATAAAGGAAATGCATTAAGCAGCGAGGCATTCGCAGACTTTATTGATAAAAATGAAATAAATGACTTCTACATCACAGGAGCAGATGCGGCAGCCTGTGTAAAATCAACCTGTTACAACCTGCGCAAAGCAGGCTATCGAGTCAATGTTTTATCAGATTGTATTACAAGTTATGATAAAAGGAATATTGACGAAATGCTGCGCTATTATGAAAGCAAAGGATGTGAAATCACAGGTATAAATGTCTTGTTGGGTTCTGACAGTGGCATTTATGAAGCCGATAAGCCACAACATCATAATATTAAGTAAATATTAGTTATGTGTTATCAAGAGGGGAATGTGGAAAATGTTATCGAATATAATGGATTTTTATGAGACAATATTTGAGTTATGCCAAGATGTATTAGTAGTATGTGCCGCCCACTACAAAATATTTTTTTTAATATCTATGTTCTGCATGGCTATTGCAACATTTAGTAATAAGGGAAAAAAGAAGTAAAAGAAAAGAATATATCCCCACTGGAATTTTAACGCTTTTATACGTTGATTCCAGTGGGGATATGGGTTTTAAAGATTGATATGGTCTCAATCCCGTGCCCAGCGTCCGGAAGCCCCACAAGGGAGGACCAGTCCGTTCTGGCTGACCGGAAGCCCGATCTCCTGTGAGTCTACTGTACCACGCCATGCTTTTAATTCTGTAGAAATCATATAAGTCAGGACAGCAGGAGCAAGCCCTGTAGTATAAGAGTTGATCAGGAAGAAGACTGCATCCTTGGAAAGAATCTGGGTACACAGCTTAATCAGAGGATGGATCATATCCTCGATCTTCCATATCTCGCCCTTGGGTCCCCTGCCATAGGAAGGCGGATCCATTATAATCGCATCATAAGTATTACCTCTGCGGATCTCGCGCTCCACAAACTTCACGCAGTCATCCACAAGCCAGCGGATCGGGGCATCCTTCAGCCCGGAAGAAGCCGCATTCTCCTTCGCCCAGTTCACCATCCCTTTCGATGCATCCACATGTGTAACCTGTGCCCCGGCAGCCGCAGCAGCAAGAGTCGCACCGCCGGTATAGGCGAACAAATTCAGTACCTTCACCGGTCTGCCCGCTTCACGGATCTTTCCGGAGAACCAGTCCCAGTTTACAGCCTGTTCAGGGAAAAGCCCGGTATGCTTAAAATTAAAAGGTTTTAGATTAAAAGTAAGGCTTCCATAATGAATCTGCCACTGATGGGGCAGGTCAAAAAACTCCCATTCACCGCCGCCCTTCTTACTGCGGTGGTAATGTCCGTTCGGGTGGGACCATCCCTTGTGTGTCTTAGGCGTGTCCCATATAACCTGCGGGTCCGGCCTGATTAGGAGATAATCTCCCCATTGCTCTAACTTCTCACCGTTAGAACAGTCTATCACTTCATAATCTTTCCAATTGTCAGCTATCCACATAATATTTATCTAATCCTTTCTCTCGGAAACTGCCAGTTAAATTAAACAGGCAGAAAACTAAACCTATCATCTCATAAAACCCCGACTTTTTCAATACGGAATGTGGATGAAACTGCGGGAGAAAAGGGAACGTGAAGCTATTTCCCCACTTTTTTAAGATAAGGTGTTTACCTGACAGCAACTCAGTGATAGAATATATCTATAAGTGTAGCAGAAGGGAGATTACAAGATGATAACAGTTAATGCTATGGGGGATGCCTGCCCGATACCGGTAATTAAAGCGAAGAAGGCTCTGCAGGAGCTGGAGGGACCTGATGTTTTGGAGGTTCTGGTGGATAACGAGATTGCGGTCCAGAATGTGACGAAGATGGCATCCAGTTCAGGGGGAGATGTCACTTCAGAGAAAATCAGTGAGAAGGAGTTCAAAGTGATTATAAGAACAGACAGAACGATGCCGAAACGAGAAACCCAGGCTATGGAAGAACCGGTCTTATGCCGTACAGACAAAAGGAAAGATACGGTAGTCGTGATTTCATCAGACCGCATGGGGGAAGGGAATGATGAGCTCGGGGCTGTCCTGATAAAAGGCTTCATTTTTGCCGTATCACAGCTTGATGAATTGCCGAAAGCAATCCTTTTCTATAACGGGGGTGCTAAACTGACTTCTGAAGGTTCTGATTCTCTGGAGGACCTGAAGTCAATGGAAGCACAGGGAGTTGAAATCATGACCTGTGGGACATGCCTGGATTACTATGGTCTGAAGGAGAAGCTGAAGGTCGGAACCGTGACGAATATGTACAGCATCGTGGAGACGATGAATCAGGCGGGAAAGATCATACGTCCTTAGTCTTAATGAAGAAGTACAAACAGTCAAAGAAAATGATGAACAGACAGCGCACCGGTCAAAGTTGCGCTGTCTGTTCTGCGGAAACAAAAAAGGAGAATAATACTATGACGACAGGCAAAGATGTACGCCTTACCCAGATGGCAAAAACGGCCGGATGAGCGGCCAAAATAGGTCCTGAGACCCTTGCCCAGGTTCTGGGCAGGCTGCCGAAATTCCAGGATGAGAATCTCATGGTTGGAATTGAAACATCAGATGATGCCGCGATTTATAAAGTAACAGATGACATTGCCATGATCCAGACGGTGGATTTTTTCACCCCTATCGTGGATGACCCATATACATTCGGACAGATTGCAGCGGCCAACTCCTTAAGCGATGTATATGCGATGGGAGGGGAGCCGAAAGTTGCCCTGAATATCGTTGGATTTCCAAACTGTCTTGACCCGGAAATACTGGGGGAGATACTGAAAGGCGGTGCGGATAAAGTGCTGGAATCCGGTGCGGTCCTTGTCGGGGGGCACTCTGTGCAGGATGATGAACCCAAGTACGGGTTAAGCGTATCGGGATTTGTACATCCGGACAGAATATTTAAAAATTACGGATGCAGGCCGGGGGACGTGCTGATTCTGACAAAACAGATCGGCAGCGGCATCGTTAATACGGCCGTGAAAGCGGAAATGGCATCCAAACAGGCAGAAGAGGAAGCGATTACAGTCATGTCCTCACTGAATAAAAAAGCAAAGGAAGCAGCCGAAAAGTATCCTGTCAGTGCTTGTACAGATATCACGGGATTCGGGCTTCTCGGACACTGCGCGGAAATGGCTTCTGCGAGCGATGTGACACTGGAAATCCATGTACGTGATACGGCATATATAGAAGAAGCAGTCGGGTATGCCAAAATGGGGCTGATACCGGCCGGTGCATATAAGAACAGGGAACATAGCGGGCACATGGTGGATGCAGGTGGTGTAGAAGAATTTTATCTGGACCTGCTCTATGATCCGCAGACATCCGGCGGACTTCTGTTCAGCGTGCCGGAGGACTTCAGCGAAGGATTTCTCCGTGA
This sequence comes from Faecalicatena orotica, assembly GCF_003149245.1. Lineage (GTDB taxonomy): Bacteria > Bacillota > Clostridia > Lachnospirales > Lachnospiraceae > Faecalicatena_A > Faecalicatena_A orotica. Next base: position 49,318 of record NZ_QGDL01000010.1, read on the forward strand.
TCTTGAAGAAAAACGACTGGATACGAAAGTGTCTGTGATCGGCCGCGTACTGGAAAAGCAGGAAAAACTAATCCTGCTGCGTTAGCTTGAAACAAGCATTTACGAGCAGCAGGTATGATCCCTTCCGGGAGTAAAGATAATAAAAGGAGAAGGTTATGAACAAGAACCTCTTATTCCGCAGGATTCCAAAGGTGGATGTTCTGCTGGAAAATGAAACGATAAAGAAAATGATAGATTACTACAGCTACGACAGTGTGCTGGAGGCGATACGCACGGAGCTGGAAGCCCTAAGGACCTATATCGGTTCCTGTGAGGAGGAAGAAAAGGCCCAGGAGCAGATAGACCGTCTCTGCGAGCGGATAGAACTGAATGTAGCCGCGATGTACCGGCCGAACATGACCCGGGTGCTGAACGGGACGGGGACAATTCTCCATACGAATCTGGGACGTGCCCCGCTTAGTGGGGAGCATTTAAAACAGGTGACCTACATTGCGTCAGGATATTCGAATTTGGAATATGATCTGGAGGCAGGAAAAAGAGGGGAGAGGTATTCCCATTTTGAGGAACTGCTCTGCAAGATTACAGGTGCAGAAGCAGCTATGGCCGTGAATAATAATGCCGCCGCTGTTATGCTGATTTTAAGCTCTATGGCAAAAGGCGGGGAAGCGGTCGTCTCCAGGGGGGAACTGGTTGAAGTGGGCGGTAAATTCAGGATTCCGGATGTCATGGAACAGAGCGGCGCCGTTTTAAGAGAAATCGGCACGACAAACAAAACCCACATTTCCGACTATGAAGATGCGGTGACAGAAGAAACAAAAGTATTTATGAAGGTACACACAAGTAACTATAGAATTGTTGGTTTTACGGATACCGTGCCGATATCGGAACTGGTATCCTTAAAAGAAAAATATGATATCCCCGTGATCGAAGATCTGGGAAGCGGTGTACTGATAGATTTGAGTAAATATGGACTGACTTATGAACCGACTGTACAGGATTCCGTGAGAAACGGAGCCGATGTCGTGTGCTTCAGCGGCGATAAACTTCTGGGCGGCCCGCAGGCGGGAATTATTGTCGGGAAGAAGAAATACATTGACCTGATGAAGAAAAACCAGCTGACCCGTGCCCTGCGTATTGATAAGTTTACTGCATCGGCTTTAGAAGTCGTGCTTAGGGAGTATTTATCAGAAGAAAGGGCAGTGAAGAATATACCTGCACTTCATATGATCACAAAGAGGGTGGAGGAAGTAGAACAGGATGCAAAGAAGTTCCGGAGGCTGCTGAAGCGGGCAGACTTACCGGCCGAGATTGATATCGAGGAATGCGAGTCACAGATCGGGGGCGGATCCCTGCCTCTCGAGCGGATCCCGAGCACTGCGGTAACGATCCGTCCGCTTAAGATTACGACCCCTGAATTGGAAGAACGTTTAAGACATCTTCCAGTGCCTGTAATCGGCCGCACGGCAAATGACAGGATTCTGCTCGATATGAGGACGTTTGACGGGCAATTCATGAACTATTTTGCGAAAATACTAAAGGAACTGAATGTCCTTGAAAAGGAAGGAAATCAATATGAAGCATATTATTATCGGAACAGCGGGACATATTGATCACGGAAAGACGACACTGATCAAGGCGCTGACCGGACGTAATACAGACCGCTGGGAGGAAGAACAGCGCCGGGGGATCACGATAGACCTCGGATTCACGTATTTTGACCTGCCAAACGGAAACCGCGCGGGGATCATCGATGTTCCCGGACATGAAAAGTTCATCAATAACATGGTTGCCGGAGTCGTCGGCATGGATATGGTACTGCTTGTTGTGGCGGCTGATGAGGGAATCATGCCCCAGACGAGGGAACATATGGATATTTTGGCGATGCTTGGCGTCCAGAAAAGTATTCTCGTCCTGAACAAATGTGATCTGGTGGACGAGGAGTGGCTGGAACTGGTCGAAGAGGAAATCAAAGAAGAACTCGAGGGCACATTTCTGGAAACGGCTCCTGTCGTCAAGGTATCGGCCGCGACAGGGGAAGGCATTCCGGAATTGATTGAAACTGTTGAGCGTCTCACAGAGGAAGAGGTGGAGGAAAAGGATATCCACACCATCCCGAGACTGCCTGTAGACCGGGTTTTCTCGTTATCCGGTTTTGGCACGATCGTTACGGGAACTCTGGTGAGCGGTACGATTTCAAAGGAAGACACACTGGAAATGTTTCCGAATGGACAGGAATGCAAGATCAGGAATATCCAGGTGCACGGCCAGGATGTGGAAAAATGTTATGCGGGACAGCGGGTTGCTATTAATATATCTAATATGAAGAAAAAAGATTTAAAAAGAGGCTGTGTTCTTGCACCTCCGGGCAGCATGACCGATTCAAGGCTCATGGATGTCAAGCTGGAAATGCTGGATTCTACCATGCGGCTTTTGACCAACAATGCAAGGCTCCATTTCTTTAGCGGGACGAGTGAAGTTCTGTGCCGTGCGGTTCTTTTAGGGGACGAGGAGCTGGGACCCGGGGACAGCGGGTATGTGCAGTTGAGAATGGAAGAGGATGTAGCCTTCCGAAGAGGTGACCGGTTTGTTGTCCGCTTTTATTCCCCAATGGAAACGATTGGCGGCGGCGTGATTCTGGAGCCGAATGCGGCCAGAAAGAAACGCTTTTCTAAAGAAACAATTGAAAGTCTCAGGCAGAAAGAATCAGGCACCGCAGAGGATGTCATCGAGCTTCATGTGAAAGACTTTGCAGAGACAATGGCATCGGTTTCAGAACTTGCAAAACTGACCGCTTTATCAAAGGAAGAGACGGAGGCCGCAGTGACAGAGCTGGCCACACAGGGGCTTGTGTGCGTATTCCCGATGAAAAAGGATACTTATGTCCTTCATATGGCAGATGAACACGCATACAGGGAAAAGATACTCGGGGCGCTTGAGGACTACATCAAAAAGTATCCTTACAGGTATGGAATGCCGAAAGCGGAGGTACACAGTACATTCATGAAACGGGTAAAGCCGAATGTATTTGACAGGTATATAGAATATCTGGAGGAACAGGATACTTTGACAAGGCATGATGAATTCCTTGCGCCGAAGGGATATGAGGTAGTCCGGGATGAAACCTTTGAGAAAGTAAGGAGAAAACTGCTTGGCGTTATTAAGCCTGCAAAATTCGATTTTGTCAGGCTGGCTGATATTGATTTTGGCGGCGTGCCGGCACGGACTGTGGACGATATCTTACTTCTTATGACAGACAGCGGAGAAATCATAAAAGTTGCCGAAGGTATGTATACACCGGGTGTGTATATGGCCGAGGCAAAAGAAAAGATCGTTGAGAAGCTGAAAGCAGATGGAAAAATCACGATAGCCGAAATTCGGGATATGTTTTCTACGAGCAGGAAAAGCGCCAAGCCGATACTGGAGTACATGGACAGCATCAAAGTAACCCGGAAAACAGGCGGAGAAAGTGAAAGGATATCAAATCTATGAATCTGAAACAGTTAGAAGCATTTGCAGCGGTTGCAGAGGAAGGCAGCTTTTCAAAAGCGGCAAAGGCCCTTTTCTTAACCCAGCCTACAGTGAGTGCTCATATTTCTTCTCTGGAGAAGGAGCTGGGGGTCCGTCTGTTTATCAGGAATACAAAAGAAGTAAATCTGTCTGAGGATGGAAAGATTCTTTATGGATATGCGAAACAGATGATCATACTTCAGAAAAAAATAGAGACAACTTATGACCAGACAAGAAAAGATGGGAGTCACTGCATCCATATTGCGGCATCCAGCGTGCCTTCGCAGTACCTCCTCCCGCAGATACTGGCCCGCTTTAGTGAAAAGTATCCGCAGGAACATTTTAAGATTATGGAAACTGACAGCGCAAAAGTGGTGGAACAGGTAGTAAACGGCAACGTCGACATCGGATTTACCGGTACGGTACTGGATAAAAAATACTGCCAGTATATTCCGTTTTATAAAGATGAACTGGTTGTGATTACCCCGAATACCGACAGGTTTAGAAATCTTAAGAAGTCAGGCGCAGGAAAAGCGGCTGGGAAAGAATGGATTCAGAATGAACCGGTCATACTCAGGGAAGAAGGATCAGGCACCCGTAAAGAGGCAGAAAAGCTGCTGAAGAAGATGGGGCTGGATTTTGACTCTCTTAAGATTGTTGCGAGCATGGAGAATCAGGAAACGATTAAGCGTTCTGTGAGCCGGGGGATGGGGATCTCCATCATTTCCCGGCTGGCCGCGGGGGACGAGATAATAGAGGGCAAAATGCTGGAGTTCTCACTGGACGGAGAGTCTGGCAGGCGTGACATTAATGTTGTGTATAATAAAAACTTTCATTTATCATCTCTTGCAGAAAAGTTCTTGCGGGTGGTGGATAAAGTGTATCCTTCACTTTAGCTGAGAATGGAATGTAAAGTGGTTTTAAGGACTATTATAGATAATGTCTATAATAGTCCTTATTTATTTATGTTTTCGATTAGACTCTTATGGGAAGGGAGGGTATACTAAACATGTATGGAAATGGGGGATGAACTATGATTTATATGGATAACGCCGCAACGACAATGCGAAAACCGAAAGAAGTGACGGAGGCTGTCGTTCAGGCGATGAATTCAATTGGTAATGCAGGACGGGGAGCTACGGAGGCTGCCTTAAGTGCATCGAGAATCATATATAATACAAGAGAGAGACTAAGCCGTTTTTTTCATGCGGAAAACCCAAAGCAGATCGTCTTTACGGCTAATTCTACGGAGAGTCTGAATATTGCCATAAAAGGAACCTTAAATCCGGGAGACCATGTGATTACGACGGTGCTGGAACACAATTCCGTTCTTCGGCCGCTATATGAGTGCAGGGATAAAGGCGTTGAACTCACCATACTTCCATCAGATGAAAAAGGGAATATCTGTTATGAAGAAATGGAGAATGCCATCCGTGAAAATACTCGTGCGATAATCTGCACGCATGGTTCGAACCTGACAGGCAATATGGTGGATATACACTGGGTGGGAAATATAGCAAAAAGCCACGGCATTCTTTTTGTAGTAGATGCATCGCAGACGGCAGGAGTATTTCCGATTGATGTTCAGGCAATGAATATAGATATCCTTTGCTTTACCGGCCATAAAAGTCTTCTGGGACCACAGGGGACTGGCGGCATGTATGTGAGGGAAGGGCTGGCCGTGCGCCCGCTCCTTTGCGGCGGCTCCGGCGTTGACACGTACAACATGCATCATCCGCAGGAAATGCCGACGGCATTGGAAGCCGGGACACTGAACGGACATGGGATTGCCGGCCTGAATGCGGCGCTGAAATATCTGGAGGAGACTGGCATTGAAGAGATAGAGAAGAAAGAAACTGACCTCATGAGAAGGTTTTACGAGGGAATATCCCAAATCAAAGGTGTAAAGATATACGGAGACTTTGAGGCAGAAAAGAGGTGCCCGATCGTAACTTTTAATATTGCGGACTATGATTCTTCAGAAATCAGCGATGAGCTTTTTGTCACTTACGGTATTTCCACCAGGCCGGGGGCGCACTGTGCACCCCTGATGCACAAGGCCCTCGGAACCGAGAAACAGGGGGCGGTCAGATTTAGCTTTTCACATTATAATACGGAAGAGGAAGTAGACGCTGCCATAGAAGCAGTGCGGGAGATCGCTGCCGATTAATACAGCAGGTTGTTATGTTATTGTCAATCAGCCTCAAAGGGGTCAGACCCCTTTGCAAAAATAAGATGAAGGAAGCAGATGCGGGGTACAGATCCTGCCATCATTGAATAAGAGAAAGATGAGAAAAAAAGAATTAAAATTAGTAGTGACATTTCATACAACAGCAGATGCAATGGCGATGGAAAAGGTGTGTAAGGAACAAGAGGTTCCCGGCAGGCTTATTCCGGTACCCCGTGTCCTTTCGGCCGGATGCGGACTGTCCTGGTGTACGGAACTGGAAAAACGTGAAGTGGTCAGCCATGCGATGGAAAACGCAGGGATAGAAATGGAAGCAATGCAGGAGTGTCTTGTGTGATAAATATTATAAGCAAGAAATGTAAACGGGAGGAAGAGAGCAGCCTCCCGTTTTTTGTGTCATTGCGGAAAACGCTGTGCGCATCTTGCCCAGTGCCTGTTCATGGCTGCGGTGGCGGCAGCAAGCATCAGTAACATGACAACGAGGATGAGCCATCCGTTGGCCCTGAATAGAAACTGTCTGGCTAATGGTGAGCTGCTCAGCCAGATGAAACTTAAAAGTGCAAGCAGGCGGCATACCCATCCAAGATATCTGCCATAGGGTTTCTTGGATATGGAGAACTTTCTTCCGATATAATCAGGCAGCACGACTCCACCCACACACCATACGACCAGCCAGATCATGAATGAGTAATCCAGTCCAAAACTGGCAGGTGCCGAGCTTATGAAAATAAAACGGATGAAGTAGAATAGTGTGGCCATCTGTAAATATTCTAGCAGGAGGTTCATAAAATGCTCCCATCCTGCATATTCCCCCGAATTCTGGATAATTTTATCACAAAACTCCTTCGGCTCACTGCCGAGGACCTCTTTCAGGGGAAGACCTTTCCTTTCCCCTTCAATAGCCATCCCGATCAGGTCTTTTCGTATAATCTGGATCTGGTAGAGGGAGAGAGAAGATGCAGACAGATATTTCATCATATTTACAATTTCCCTGCGGCTGTCCCCGTTCTGTACAGATTGGAAAGAATCCTTGTTTTCCAGCTCGAGCTTGTGTAATTGATTGGTAAACAGCATCATAGTATGTCCTCCTTAAAAATATTGTGCACCGACTCCGAGATATCCTTCCAGCTGGTCAAAAAAGAGTGGAGGTATTGGTTACCGTCCGGAGTAAGTGTATAGTATTTGCGGCTGGGGCCCAATGGGCTGGGTTTATAAGTTGCAGTGATTAGTTTCTTCTTTTCGAGGCGGAGCAGAAGCGGATAAAGCGTACCTTCCTTCACCTCTGTAAATCCATTTTCCTGAAGCTGCGTGACTATCTCATATCCGTAGGTTTCAGATTGTTCAATGATTTTCAGGATGCATCCTTCCAGAATACCTTTCATTAACTGGGATTTATCCATAAGCCTCCCTCCTTCGTCCACTACCTTGTATAACAATATTCTTAACTATATTGTATCACAAGGTAGAAGAAATGCAAGGGAAGATTGATGATTTGAAAGAATAAAATAAGCCCGCCGTACAGCCGGAAATGTTGTACGGTGGGCTTTTGTTAAAACATATGGGAACTATAGAACGAATGTATATATGATATTCTACTTATCTTTGGGATTCTTCCATACCCAGAAAGCAGCCAGTATACCCGCTATGTAAAGGATATTAACGAGTATGGACGGATTGTCCCTGAGCAGATAGATAACAGCAACAATGGCAGCAAGGCCCAGTGTCATCTCAAAAGCTTTCAGAATACGTTTTTCCTTAATATTCTTAGCCTCCTGCTGCAACTCACTGCGCCGCTGTTCAAGCTTAAGATATTCCATCAGGTTTTCCTCGCTGATGCGGGAAAGAATCCATTTATCCCGGAAAAATTCTTTATCGTCCCTCTTGAAATGAAAGCGCTTCTTCTCAGGAATATCTTCATTTAGAAAATCATCCTCTGGCTCCGGTTTGATATGTGAAGCAGCCTTTTGTGCAGTCTTTCCTGCAAAATCGGCAGCTTTTTCCGTATATGCAGAGGCTTTATCCGCAATATCAGAAGCCCTTTGGACCACCTTTGCAGCAGCCCCTTCTACAGGTGTGGCAGTTTCTGCTATATTAACGGAAGGATCCTGAGTCTCTTCAGAAACCTCGGCGGCATTCACGGCAGCCGGTTCTTCGGAATTAAAAGGTACAATATTCGAAGCATCTGAATTAGTCGGATTAACGGCGTTCTCACCGGCTGTTACAGTGCCTTCAGCAGTTGATTTAACAGTTTCATCTTTTACAAGTGTAGATTCTTCAGACACAGATAATACCTCCATTAAGATTTTTCTTAATCATATCAGTTTTTGTCGAAAAACACAATGATTTGCGGCTATCATATTCCTTTTTCAAAATTATCCAGTACATGCGGCAGTAACTTGTCACTATAAGCGGAAAGTGAATATTTACCCTCACACAGTGCCCAGTCATACAAGAGCGCACGCTCATACATGGTGTAGATTTTTACAAGCCCGTCAACAGTAGAAGTCCGGCTGAATTCCCCGGTATCTATCCCTGACGCTATGATCTCTGTAATCAGCTGAAAATAATAACGGTCATCATCCAGCAGTGACCGGTTATCTTTAGTTACAAGCTGGGAGGAATATAAGGATGCAAGCAGGTTCATGTCGATGCTCGTCTCAATCATATAGAATAATTCGTGGTTCAGCAGTAACAGCTTGTCTCTGGAAGAGAGTGACTGGTCCAGAGTATTGTTGATTTCTTCATATTTCTGGTCGAACAGATCAGATAAAGTAGAAAGAAGGGCATCTTTCCCCTTAAAATAGTGGTAAAAGGTTCCCTTGGATGTCTTTGACAACTTAATAATGTCTTCGACGGTAGTATTGTCGTAACCGTTTTTATAAAATAAATTCCAGGCAGCCTTTACAATTCTGCTTTTGGTTGTCTGTTTTTTACGTGGCATAATACCCTCACTTCCTTGTAAATGCGCAGCTGTCAGGATATGTGAATAATAACTGAGAGGCTGCATACAGTTGTTTCTTTTTAGCTTGTATTATAGTATAGCATAAGTTGGAGTCCGCTACAAACAAAAAGAGGAAAATGAAGATTTCCCCTTCATTTTCCCCTTATATATAAGGACTAGGACTGTTTCTTATTTTCCTCTGGATACTTTGAAACCGTATCTGAGCGGATCATCCGGATCGATTACATAAGTTGACTCTCCTGTGATATAGGCGCTTCCTGTAATTTGAGGAATGACTGCTTTGAATTCCCCTACTGTTGCTTCTTCCTTTATAACGCCTTTGAACTGGGAACCGATAAAGCTTTCGTATACGAAAGGCTCTCCGATCTTTATCTGGCCGCGGGAGTAAAGTGTTGCCAGCTTTGCACTTGTTCCTGTTCCGCACGGTGAACGGTCAGCCATGTAATCACCGAAAATAACTACGTTGCGGTAGTCACATCCGTCAGTTTTTGTATGGCAGTAAAGCTCAGCCAGGTCTACGGTAGTGATGTCAAGTTCAGGATGCTTAATCTCTACTTCTTTATTAACCTGTTCAATGACCTTCATTCCGAAATTGGTTAATTCAGGAATAGACTCTTTGTTAACTGTCCAGCCCATCTGCTCGATATCTACGAGGGCGAAGAAACTTCCGCCGAATGCAATATCGTATTTTACTTCTTTGCCGTCGACAACGGTCGTCAGATTTTCTTTATATAAGAAAGCAGGCACATTTGTCAAGGTTACGTTCAGAACCTTTCCATTCTTAACTTCTGCCTTTACACGAATAAGTCCGGCCGGAGCGTCTAATACTACTTCTGTATACGGTTCAACAGCAGGAACGAGTCCGGCTTCGATCAGAGCCGTTGTTGTTCCGATCGTCCCATGTCCGCACATGTTCAGATATTCACCCGTATCCATGAAGATAACACCGAAGTCTGCTTCCGGATTAACAGGCTCTGTAACGAGTGCACCAAACATATCATGATGGCCGCGCGGTTCGAACATGAGTGCCTGACGGTATTTATCATAGTTTTTTGCAAGGTACTGCTTGCGTTCCATCATGGAGTCCCCTTTTAACTCAGGAAATCCTGACATAATAATACGGGTGAACTCTCCGACAGTGTGTGTGTCGATTGCCTTAAATGATGCTTCGAATGCATCCAGGTTAATTTTGGGATTGTAATTCATTACTTTTCCTCCTAATTGGTAGTTTATAGAACTTGTCTATAAGCGATTTAATAACAGGAATAAAATAACCTATTATATAGAAAGTATCCTGCAAAATACGGAGCCCAAATTGATAAAAAATCGACGAATAGACCGCGTTCTAGTACGAAGTTCAGTTTATATTAATTATTATGTACGAAAACCCTTGAAAAGTCAACGATTATTTGTTAATATAAAAAACAGATAAAGTAAAAAATAAAATATCAAATTGAATGTGTAATTTTGATAATTTGATATCCGCGGCTAAAGTGACAACGGCCCGGAAAGCTTGGAAAAACTGAATATGGGGGTAGAAGGGTAACTGGTGTGCCTCCTGGTCTTCAAAACCAGTGTTGGGCGTTAGGAGCGTCCTGGGTGGGTTCGATTCCCACATGCCTCCGCCAAAAATCAGATTTGTGAGATTAATTTCACAAACTTACTATATATAAGGAGCAGCGTATGCTGCCTTTTGTTTGAAAAAATATTGTAAAAGCTGGTCGGGCAGAGATAAAACAGCCTGCAGAAGCATGGCAGATGCCGTGTGTCAGCCGCTTTACTTATAGAAAAGATAAATAATATATAATCTAAAAGGAGAAACAGGTCATGGGAAAGTTACAGTTTTTGCTAAGACAGCATGTAGGTGCTCCATGTGAGCCGGTTGTGAAAGCCGGGGACAAAGTGGAGAAGGGAACACTGATTGCCGTCCCGAATGGACTGGGAGCCAACATTTTTTCCAGTGTCTATGGAAGTGTCGAGTCTGTTCTTGAAGACAGAATCGTCATTGTTCCGGATGAGGAACAGAAGGATGCGTTTGTACAGATCCATGAAGGCAGCCCGCTGGAGATGGTGAAGGAAGCCGGAGTGGTCGGAATGGGCGGGGCCGGATTCCCGACAGGCGTCAAACTGGGGACAGATTTAAAAGGTGGTTACATTCTTGTGAATGCGGTTGAGTGTGAACCGGGACTGTACCATAATATCCGTCAGATTGAAGAGAATATGGAGATGACTCTCAAAGGTGTAAAATATTGTATGGAAATCTCCAATGCTGCAAAAGCTATTTTTGCAATCAAGGCTAAGAATAAAAAAGCGGTAGATACTATCCGTGAAGCGATTAAAGGAGAGGAAAATATCTCTATCCACCTGCTTCCGGATATTTATCCAATGGGCGAGGAACGTGCGGTTGTAAGAGAAACTCTCGGAAAGCTGCTTGATCCTACACAGCTTCCGTCAGCAGCGGATTCGGTTGTGATTAATGTAGAGACAGTACTGCGTGTTGCAGAAGCGATAGAACTGAGAAAGCCATGCTATAGCAAGAACCTGACGGTCATTGGCAAGTTAAACGGCGGGAACCAGCCGCATGTTTATATGGATGTTCCGGTAGGGACAAGCGTGGAGGATATGATTGAATGTTCCGGTGGAATTGATGGTGTGTATGGGGAAATCATCATGGGCGGACCATTTACAGGAAAGGCAGTTGCGATGGATGCACCGGTTACAAAGACGACCGGGGGTATTATTGTAACAATAGATCTACCGGACCTGCACGGCGCACCGGTAGGGCTTCTTGTCTGCGCATGCGGTGGAAATGAAGAGCGTATGCGTGATATCTGCGAAAAGATGCATGGAGAGGTTGTATCTGTAGCAAGATGTAAGCAGGCGATTGAGATGAAAAACGGGACACTGAAATGTGAGAATCCGGGCAACTGTCCGGGACAGGCCCAGAAGTGTCTGCAGTTTAAGAAGGACGGCGCCGAATATATTATCATCGGCAACTGCTCTGATTGTTCCAATACAGTTATGGGATCTGCACCTAAGATGAAACTGAAAGTGTTCCATCAGACAGACCATATTATGAGGACAATTAATCATCCATTATATAGAAGATTAACAGTTTCTAAGCAGGTGGACCAGCTTCCGGACGGCCGGTAAGACTGAGAGCCCTGTTAGAAAATAGATATTTCCCGGGGAGTTGATATCCGGGAAGGTGTTTACAATGTTACTATATGGAACCGGCGGATACGTCAGTCCATATACAGTGCCGCACAAGTGTGTGTGCCTGCCTGAAGGACCAGCTCAGCGGTCCTTGGGATATAAGATAAAAGGAGGAAAGAAAGTATGTCAATTACAGCTGAAACAGCGAAAGAACATGCGAAGGATCCTGCGGTGCTTTGCTGCAGGGCAGAAGAAGGCATAACAATTCAGGCATCCAACCTGGAAGATCCTGCCATTTTTGATGATCTGGTAGATTCAGGACTTTTGGACCTGGAAGGTGCATTGACGATCGAACAGGTATTAGGCGCAAAGCTTACAAAGACCTGTGATTCTCTGTGTCCTTTAACAGCGGATGTTGTAGAAGGTGCCAAGGTGATTGAAGAACCAGCTAAAGAGGAAGCACCTGCTGCAGAAGAAGCTCCGGAAGTTATCGCACCGCCGGCGCCGCCAGTACCACCATCTGCACCGGGCGGAGTGCTGAAGATTCATATTGGGGAAGGTAAGGATATTGATATAGAGCTTCCTGTAGGAATTGCAGGGGGAGCTGCACCGGTTCCGGCACCGCCGGTACCTGTACCGCCAGTTGTGGCACCAGTTCCGTCACCAGCTGCTGAAGAGAAGGTTGTCAGGACTCTTACAAGAAAGCATTATAACATTACGGAAGTAAAGCGCGGACCGGAGACAAAGATCGAAGGAACAACACTGTACATCCGTGAGGGAATTGAAAAAGACTGCATCGATTCTCAGGAACTGGTTTACGACCTGAAGATCGATATTATCACACCAGAAGATTACCACACATATTCAGAGACAATCATGGACGTACAGCCGATCGCCTGCAAAGAAGGTGAAGATGAAATCGGAAGCGGTACAACAAGAGTACTGGACGGCGTGATCATGATGGTTACAGGTACAGATGCAAATGGAGTGCAGATTGGGGAATTCGGCTCTTCAGAAGGCTATCTGGATGAGAATATCATGTGGAACCGTCCGGGAGCACCTGACAAAGGTGAAATCTTCATCAAGACTCAGGTAACGATTAAAGAGGGAACTAACATGGAAAGACCGGGCCCTCTTGCAGCTCATACGGCTACAGACCACATTACACAGGAGATCAGAGAGGCGTTAAAAGCATTGGAGGACGACTCACTGGTTGTTGATACACAGACATTTAACCAGATCAGAAGACCGGGTAAGAAAAAAGTTGTTATTGTAAAAGAAATCATGGGACAAGGTGCTATGCATGATAACCTGATTCTCCCGGTAGAACCGGTCGGCGTACTTGGGGCAAAGCCGAATGTTGATCTTGGCAACGTACCTGTCTGCGTATCTCCGTTAGAGGTGCTGGATGGATGTATCCACGCTTTGACCTGTATCGGACCTGCATCAAAGGAGATGTCCAGACATTACTGGAGAGAGCCGCTCGTACTTGAGGCGCTTCATGATACAGAAGTGGATCTTTGCGGTGTCATCTTCGTTGGAAGCCCGCAGATCAACGCAGAGAAATTCTATGTTTCAAAACGCGTTGGTATGATGGTAGAGATGATGGATGCTGATGGGGCATTCGTTACTACAGAAGGCTTCGGTAACAACCATATTGATTTTGCTAGTCATCACGAGCAGATCGGAATGCGCGGAATCCCTGTTGTTGGTATGTCTTTCTGCGCAGTTCAGGGGGCTCTGGTCGTTGGTAACAAATACATGACCAATATGGTTGATAACAATAAATCTGAATCTGGTATTGAGAACGAAGTACTCGCATGCAACACACTTTGCCACGAAGACGCAGTCAGGGCTCTTGCAATGCTGAAGAATGCAATGTCAGGCGAAGAGGTTAAGACAGCAGAGAGAAAATGGAATCCAAACGTAAAAGCGACAAATGTTGAGCTGATTTCAAATGTAACAGGAAAACCTGTTGAGCTTGTAAAGAATGAGCAGTCTCTGCCAATGAGCCAGAAGAGAAAAGAGAAATACGACTAAGATGAAAGAATTAATGTATGGTGATAAGATTATACGTATGGAAGGGGTTATTGTAGAGATTCATGACGGCTGTGTCGGAATTGACCTGAAGGGCCGGCTTGGATACTTAAAGATACCTATGAGGATGCTGATTACAGATTATCCTCTGGTCGTGGGACAGGAAGTGGCATGGAACATGAGTTTTGTGGAACAGCTTGGACCGGAAGCCAATGAGAAATACGTGAGTAATCTGGACACATATAACAGACGCCAGGAAGAAATGCGTAAAGCGAACGCAGAAACCAAGGAGGTAGAAGAATGAGCTTGACAACCACAAAAGGTTTACAGTCAGAAATTTACGTTCCGATTACTCCTCCGGCAGTTTGGACACCTGTAACAAAAGAGTTAAAGGATATGTCCATCGCCCTCGCAACAGCAGCCGGGGTACACTGCAAGAGTCAGGACAGATTCAATCTGGCAGGTGACTCTACATGGAGAAAGATAACGAACGATACACCATCAAGTGAATTGATGGTATCCCACGGTGGATATGATAACGGTGATGTGAACAAAGACATCAACTGTATGTTCCCGATAGACAGAATCCACGAACTGGCAGCAGAAGGATTCATCAGATCCTGTGCACCGGTACATGCCGGGTTCATGGGTGGCGGTGGAAACCAGGAGAAATTCAAAAACGAAACAGGACCTGCAATTGCACAGATGTTCAAAGAAGAAGATGTAGATGCAGTCATCCTGACCGCTGGCTGAGGCACCTGCCACCGCTCTGCAGTTTTGGTGCAGAGAGCAATTGAAGAAGCTGGAATACCGACAATCATTATTGCAGCTCTTCCTCCGGTCGTTCGTCAGACCGGTACACCACGCGCCGTAGCTCCGTTAGTACCGATGGGTGCCAACGCAGGTGCGCCGAATGATGTAGAAATGCAGACAGCAATTGTAAAAGCAACACTTGAACAGCTCATCAAGATCGAGACACCGGGCAAGATAGTACCGCTGCCGTACGAATATGTAGCAAAAGTGTAACTGCTTATGGTTCTGAACAGTTACACAAAAGTGTAATATACAGACACAAAAAGGGGCATTCCAGTGGAATTGTCCCTTTTTTGTCACACAACTCAGAAAACGAACCTCAAAGGGGTCTGACCCCTTTGAGAATTTGGAGGTGATTTGTATGTCAGAAAAGGATCTGCGCCGTCTGGTTATCAAGGCATTTCATATGGACCGGGTCATGGAGGGCGAGGAAAACCGGATAACTCCGGATGGACTTATGACCATAAATAAAGGATGTGCTGCGAAGATGATTGAAGCGGAGCCCCTGATTGAGAATGTCGGGATCAGGGTGATACCGCCGGGCGGGCATGATTGTTGGACGAATACGATTATGGATATTATCCCGGTTTCGACAAAGGTGCTGGGGAAGCTGGGAGAAGGGATTACTCATACCCTGACAGGTGTCTATGTTGTTTTGACAGGAGTGGATACGGAAGGAAAACAGACACATGAGTTTGGGTCTTCAGAAGGTGTGCTGCGGGATAAGCTTTATCTGAACCGGGCGGGGACTCCTTCGGGGGAGGATTACATCATTTCTTTCGATGTAACTTTGAAAGCGGGCATGGGACAGGAACGGCCGGGGCCGATGGCGGCACACCGGGCCTGTGACAGATTTATCCAGATTTTCAGGGAGCAGCTTAAGAAGATGAAAGGGAATTTGTGCACAGAACGGCATGAATATCACGATGTGGTCCGCGAAGGCGGGAAAAAAGTAGTCATTATAAAGCAGGTGGCTGGGCAGGGGGCTATGTATGATACGTGGCTGTTCCCGAAGGAGCCGTCGGGAGTAGAAGGCGGACATTCGATTATTGATATGAAAAATATGCCTCTGGTTCTGACACCCAATGAATACCGGGACGGAATGATACGTTCTATGCAGTAAGAATAGGAGGAATGTAAGATGGGAATAGGGCCTTCAACGAAAGAAACAACGCTTCACCATTTTCGCGATCCCCTTCTGGATGTTGTGGCATCGGATGAAGACATAGACCTACTGGGCGTGATTATAGTGGGGACCCCGGATGATAATGAAGAAAAGATGCTCGTCGGAACGCGCGCCGCGGTTATGGCTGAGTGTATGCGTGCCGACGGGGCAATTCTGTCATCTGATGGATGGGGAAACAGCGATGTAGATTTTGCAAACACGTGTGAACAGCTCGGAATCCGTGGTATTCCGGTTACGGGTTTGAAATTCAGCGGTGTAAACGGCGGCTTTGTCGTGCAGAATAATTATCTTTCTGGAATAAAGGATACGAATAAAAGCGAAGAGGGTATCGAGACATGTGTGGTTGGAGAAAATAATATCACAGAGCTGGATGCAAGAAAAGTGACGGCTATGCTGAAGCTGAAGATGAGACAGCATGAAAGAAAGGATGTATAGGAAAAGAGTGGCTATTTAAAAAGCGAAAAGCACGACCGTGGTCGTGCTTTTCGCTTTTGGTATGTCATTGAGAGGTTTTTCCTCGTTGCCTTGCAGTTTGTATCATATACAAATCTGGGGAATGTCCTACAATGAGGATGTATATATTAATTGGAGTTTACCAGCGCAGGACAGTTCTTGGGGGAAACTGTCGGCGATGGCATAACTGCAACAGCAACCATAAGTATGGTCTGGTTATCTGCATAGCAGAATGATAACTTGAATCCGGACAACTCAGGAGGTATAAAATCATACGCTGAAGCTTTTTTATAAAAAGGCGCTTTCCGAATTTGGGGAAACCGCCTTTAGTCGCTGTCCTGTAAGTTGCTTACACTATATCACTTTACCACGGTGATGTCAAGCGCATAAAAATAATTTTTTGGACTTTTATGTCAGTTAAGCATAAAAACATTGCAATTTCTATAGAAACAGCGTTATACTTTTCTGGCAGGATAATGGAAAAGAAGAGTATTTTAAAGAGTTTCTTCTATATAAATATGTTTTGAAAATATGAATAATGAGTGGGATTTTCTAAAATATAGATTGTACGAAAAAAAATACAAAAAATATTAAAAACCACTTGAAATATATGGATGAATCCGTTATACTGAAAAAGCTGTGGCATGATAGCGATGAAGTGTGAGGTTGCTGCCGATTGCAAAGAGTAAGATGGCAGGTTTTCCACGGAGCGAATGTCAAGTTAGGAAACTGACGACAAGTCACTGTACGAATCACAACTGATTACTGATTATCAAAGATAAGAGGTATGAAACAACGTGTGAGTTTCTCGCGACACACACGGGAGAGTGTACAGTCACCGCTTGTCGTACTAAAGCAAAAGTACGAAAAGGAGGCGACTTTTTTTATGGCAAGTCAAGTAATGAGAATCACATTGAAGGCATATGATCACCAGCTGGTTGATGCATCTGCAAAGAAAATCATCGAAACTGTAAAAAAGAACGGATCACAAGTGAGTGGACCAGTGCCACTTCCGACTAAGAAGGAAGTAGTTACAATCTTAAGAGCTGTACACAAGTACAAAGACTCCAGAGAGCAGTTCGAACAGAGGACTCATAAGAGACTCATCGATATCATTACACCAACACAGAAGACTGTGGACGCATTATCCAGACTGGAAATGCCGGCCGGTGTTTACATTGATATCAAAATGAAAAGCAAATAAACAGTATTCCTAAAATTTAGGATGAGCGCATAACGCGTTCCGCTGTAAATCACAGGAGGTAATTATAATGAAGAAAGCTATCTTAGCTACTAAAGTCGGAATGACTCAAATCTTCAACGAAGATGGAGTATTGACTCCGGTAACTGTACTTCAGGCTGGACCATGTGTAGTAACACAGATCAAGACAGAAGAAAATGACGGTTACAATGCTGTTCAGGTTGGTTTTGCTGACAAGAAAGAAAAGATTGTCACAAAAGACAAGAGCGGCAAAAAAGAGATCGCACACAGAAATGGTGTGACGAGAGCTGAAAAAGGACACTTTGACAAAGCAGGTGTTTCAGGCAAAAGATATGTAAAAGAATTTAGATTTGACAATGCACAGGAGTATACACTGGCTCAGGAAATCAAAGCTGATATCTTTGAAGCAGGAGATAAGATCGACGCTACTGCAGTATCAAAGGGTAAAGGTTTCCAGGGTGCAATCAAGCGTCACAACCAGAGCAGAGGACCTATGACTCACGGTTCTAAGTTCCACCGTCACGCTGGTTCTAACGGTTCTGCTTCAGATCCGAGTAAAGTATTCAAGGGCAAGAAGATGCCTGGTCAGATGGGTAACAAGAAAATAACAGTTCAGAATCTTGAAATTGTAAGAGTTGATGCTGAAAACAATCTGCTTTTAGTAAAAGGCTCTGTACCGGGACCGAAGAAGAGTCTCGTGACAATCAAAGAAACTGTAAAGGCTGCTAACTAGTCTGACTGACGAAGAAAGGAGGAACACACAGATGGCAAACGTATCTGTTTATAATATCGAAGGTAAAGAAGTTGGTACAATCGATTTGAACGATGCCGTATTTGGTGTTGATGTGAATGAACACTTAGTACACATGGCAGTTGTAAGCCAGCTCGCAAATAATCGCCAGGGAACACAGAAAGCAAAAACACGTTCTGAAGTTTCCGGAGGTGGAAGAAAACCATGGAGACAAAAAGGAACAGGTCATGCAAGACAGGGTTCTACAAGATCTCCTCAGTGGACAGGCGGTGGAGTTGTATTTGCTCCGGTACCGAGAGACTACTCTTTCAAAATGAACAAAAAAGAGAAGAGAGCAGCTCTGAAATCTGCTCTGACTTCCAGAGTAGAAGAACAGAAGTTCATCGTAATCGACGAATTAAAGTTCGATGAAATCAAGACAAAGAAATTCCAGGAAGTATTAAACAACCTGAATGTAAACAAAGCACTGGTTGTTCTGGAAGATGACAACAAAAACGTGGAAATTTCTGCAAGAAATATCGCAAACGTAAAGACAGCTCATACAAATACAATCAACGTATTTGATATCTTAAAATACAACACAGTAATCACTACAAAAGCTGGTGTTGCAAGTATTGAGGAGGTGTACGCATAATGGCTAACGTTCAATATTATGATGTAATCCTTAAACCAGTAGTAACTGAGAAAACTATGGAGCTGATGGCAGATAAGAAATATACTTTCTTAGTCCACACAGAAGCAACTAAGTCTCAGGTTAAAGAAGCTGTTGAAAAAATGTTCGCAGGAACAAAAGTAAAAAGCGTAAATACTATGAATCTTGATGGTAAGACAAAGAGACGTGGTATGACTTACGGAAAGACAGCTAAGACAAAGAAAGCCATCGTTCAGTTAACAGATGACAGTGCAGATATCGAGATTTTCGAAGGTCTGTAAGATGGCACTATAGCCGCGAAGCGCGGGGAAACCCGTAAAGCGGCTCATATACGCATAAAAGCGTGACAACAAATAAATCGGTAAACGAAAGGAGAGAAAGTAATGGGAATCAAAACATATAACCCATATACACCTTCCAGAAGACAGATGACTGGTTCTGATTTCTCTGAAATCACAAAGACTACTCCTGAGAAATCCTTACTGGATTCCAAGAGCAGAAAAGCTGGTCGTAATAATCAGGGTAAAATTACAGTTAGACACCGCGGGGGCGGAGCTAAGAAAAAATATAGAATCGTCGATTTCAAGAGAAAGAAAGACGGTATTCCGGCAACAGTAATCGGTATCGAATACGATCCGAACAGATCCGCTAACATCGCACTGATCAGCTATGCTGACGGCGAGAAGGCTTACATCCTTGCTCCGGAAGGATTAAAGGACGGAATGAAAATCATGAACGGACCAGAAGCAGAAGTAAGAGTAGGAAACTGCCTGCCTCTTTCTGAGATTCCGGTCGGAACACAGATCCATAACATCGAATTATATCCTGGAAAAGGCGGACAGCTTGTTCGTTCAGCAGGTAACAGCGCACAGCTGATGGCTAAAGAAGGAAAGTATGCAACACTCAGACTTTCATCTGGTGAGATGAGAATGGTTCCAATCATTTGCAGAGCATCTGTTGGTGTCGTAGGAAACGGAGAGCACAACCTGATCAACGTTGGTAAAGCAGGACGTAAGCGTCACATGGGTATCAGACCTACAGTACGTGGTTCCGTTATGAACCCGAACGACCATCCACATGGTGGTGGTGAAGGTAAGACAGGTATCGGACGTCCAGGTCCATGTACACCTTGGGGTAAACCGGCACTCGGTCTTAAGACACGTAAGAAAAACAAAGCTTCTAACAAGTTAATCGTAAGAAGAAGAGATGGAAAAGCAATTAAATAATTCAGTTTACAAGGAGGTTAGAACCTATGGCTCGCTCACTTAAAAAAGGACCATTTGCAGACGAAAGCTTACTGAAAAAAGTAGACGCTATGAACGCTGCAGGTGATAAATCAGTTATTAAGACATGGTCACGTCGTTCTACAATCTTCCCGTCATTCATTGGACACACATTTGCTGTCCATGACGGAAGAAAACATGTGCCTGTATATGTTACAGAAGATATGGTTGGACACAAACTCGGAGAGTTTGTAGCAACCAGAACATACAGAGGACACGGAAAAGACGACAAGAAGTCAAAAGTTAGATAATAGCAAGATATTCGAAAGGAGGGCTTATCAATGGCAAAAGGACATAGATCCCAAATCAAGAGAGAAAGAAATGAACAGAAAGATACAAGACCGTCAGCTAAGATTTCTTACGCAAGAGTATCAGTTCAGAAGGCTTGCTTCGTATTGGATGCCATCAGAGGTAAGGACGTACAGACAGCACTTGGTATTTTAGCTTACAATCCAAGATATGCTTCTAGTATTATAGAGAAATTATTAAAATCAGCGATCGCAAATGCTGAGAATAACAACGGTATGAATGTTGAGAACCTTTATATTGAAGAATGCTACGCAAACAAGGGACCAACAATGAAGAGAATCAGACCAAGAGCACAGGGCAGAGCTTATAGAATCGAGAAGAGAATGAGCCACATCACAATCGTGCTTAATGAAAGATAATAAGGAGGGCAATAATGGGACAGAAAGTTAATCCTCATGGCTTAAGAGTCGGCGTTATCAAAGACTGGGATTCCAAATGGTATGCAGAAAAAGATTTCGCAGACAACCTGGTAGAAGACCATGAAATCAGAAAATTCCTTAAAAAGAAATTATACAGCGCAGGTGTTTCAAGAATCGAAATCGAAAGAGCATCTGACCGCGTTAAGATCATCATCTATACAGCTAAGCCTGGTGTAGTAATCGGAAAAGGCGGTTCTGAGATCGAAAAAGTGAAAGCTGAATTAAAGCAGTTCACAGACAAGAAGCTGATTGTTGATATTAAAGAAATCAAGAGACCTGACAAAGATGCTCAGTTAGTAGCTGAGAACATTGCTCAGCAGCTTGAAAACCGTATTTCATTCAGACGTGCTATGAAATCCTGCATGTCAAGAACAATGAAATCAGGGGCACTCGGAGTTAAGACATCTGTATCCGGACGTCTTGGTGGTGCTGATATGGCTCGTACAGAATTCTACAGCGAGGGTACTATCCCGCTTCAGACACTGAGAGCTGACATTGATTATGGATTCGCAGAAGCTGACACAACTTACGGAAAAGTCGGTGTAAAGGTTTGGATTTACAAAGGCGAAGTTCTTCCGACTAAAGCAGATAAGGAAGGGAGCGATAAATAATGTTAATGCCAAAAAGAGTTAAACGTCGTAAACAATTCCGTGGTAATATGAAAGGAAAAGCCTTAAGAGGAAATACCATTTCATACGGAGAGTACGGTATTATTGCAACAGAACCATGCTGGATTCGTTCTAACCAGATCGAGGCAGCCCGTGTTGCTATGACACGTTATATCAAGCGTGGTGGTAAAGTTTGGATCAAAATTTTCCCAGACAAACCGGTAACAGCTAAACCAGCAGAAACTCGTATGGGTAGTGGAAAAGGAACATTGGAGTACTGGGTTGCAGTCGTTAAGCCAGGCCGTGTAATGTTTGAAATTGCAGGAGTACCTGAGGAAACAGCTAGAGAGGCACTTCGTCTTGCAATGCATAAGTTACCTTGCAAATGCAAAATCGTTTCTCGCGCAGACTTAGAAGGCGGTGATAACAGTGAAAATTAATACATTTGTACAAGAATTAAGAGGAAAATCTGTAGAAGAATTAAATGAAGAATTAGTAGCTGCTAAGAAGGAACTCTTTAACTTAAGGTTCCAGAATGCAACTAATCAGTTAGATAATACAAGCAGAATCAAAGAAGTAAGAAAGAATATCGCCCGTATCCAGACAGCGATAACAGAAGCAAGCCGATAGTGCTTAGTGGGGTTACTCACGAACTTAGCACGCAGGCTGTTCTTGGCTGATAGTGATTAGTGAGGTTATTTACGAACTTAGCACGCAGGCCGTTCTTTGAGATTAGCGAGGTCTTTTCGAGCTTAGCGAAAAGAACTTCATTATATATAAACATCCTGAAAGGAGTAAAACTGTGGAAGAAAGAAATCTTAGAAAAACCCGTACAGGCAAGGTTGTCAGTGACAAAATGGACAAAACAATCGTTGTCGCAGTTGAAGACCACGTTAAGCATCCACTTTATAAGAAGATCGTAAAAAGAACTTATAAACTGAAAGCTCATGATGAGAAAAATGAGTGTAACGTTGGAGATACAGTAAAAGTTATGGAAACAAGACCATTATCTAAGGATAAGAGATGGAGACTTGTAGAAGTTATGGAAAAAGCAAAATAATATGCCCGCATTATGTTGGACACTTTGTCCATAAAGCAGGTTTATGTTGGACATAAGTTCAATAAGCGTATAATTTGAAGGAGGTTTACCTGCATGATACAACAAGAAAGTAGACTTAAAGTAGCAGACAACACAGGTGCTAAAGAGTTACTGTGTATCCGTGTACTTGGCGGTTCTACAAGAAGATATGCCAATATCGGAGATGTGATCGTTGCGACTGTTAAAGATGCAACACCAGGCGGCGTTGTAAAAAAAGGTGACGTTGTGAAAGCTGTAGTTGTCCGTACTGTTAAAGGCGCACGTCGTAAAGACGGTTCCTATATCAGATTCGACGAAAATGCTGCTGTTATTATAAAAGACGATATGAACCCACGTGGAACACGTATTTTTGGACCAGTAGCCAGAGAGCTCAGAGACAAGAAGTTTATGAAGATTGTTTCTTTAGCTCCGGAAGTACTGTAGGGAGGTGCCGAGAATGTCAACTATGAAGATCAAAAAAGGTGACACTGTTAAAGTGATCGCTGGTAAAGATAAAGACAAAGAAGGCAAAGTAATTGCTGTTAATAAAAAAGACGGAAAAGTTCTGGTTGAAGGCGTTAACATGCTGACAAAGCATACAAAACCAAGCGCTGCTAACCAGAATGGCGGTATCATCCATCAGGAAGGACCAATTGATATTTCCAATGTAATGTATGTACACAAAGGAACAGCTACAAGAATTGGTTTCAAGATGGATGGAGATAAGAAAGTACGTTTTGCTAAATCAACAGGCGACGTAATTGATTAATTCAAGGAAGGAGGTCCTTTAACTTTGAGTAGACTGAAAGAAACATACCAGAATGAGATCGTTGGCGCAATGATCAAAAAATTTGGATATAAAAATATTATGGAAGTGCCGAAACTTGATAAAGTTGTTATCAACATGGGTGTAGGCGAAGCGAAAGACAATGCGAAAGTATTAGAGTCAGCAGTCGCTGATCTTGAGAAGATTTCAGGACAGAAAGCAGTTCTTACAAAGGCTAAGAACTCTGTCGCAAACTTCAAAATCAGAGAAGGCATGGCTATCGGATGTAAAGTTACTTTAAGAGGAGAAAGAATGTATGAATTCGTTGATCGCCTGATCAACCTTGCATTGCCTCGTGTACGTGACTTCAGAGGTGTTAACCCGAACGCATTCGACGGAAGAGGTAACTACGCTCTTGGTATCAAGGAGCAGCTGATTTTCCCTGAAATCGAGTACGATAAAGTAGATAAAGTCAGAGGTATGGATGTAATTTTTGTTACAACAGCTAAGACTGACGAAGAAGCTCGTGAATTATTGACTCAGTTCAATATGCCATTCACTAAGTAAAGGAGGGAAATTCATGGCTAAGACATCAATGAAAATCAAACAGCAGCGTGATGCAAAATATTCTACAAGAGAATATAACCGCTGCAGAATCTGCGGACGTCCACATGGATATTTAAGAAAATATGGAATCTGCCGTATTTGCTTCCGTGAACTGGCATACAAAGGACAAATCCCAGGTGTAAGAAAAGCAAGCTGGTAGGCATAATTTTCTTAGCGCGCGCAAAGCGCACACTTAGAAAATTAGCCGTTCTTCGGGCTTTATGCACGAAGAACATCCTTACAAAAAGGAAGCTGTCAACTTTAAAAGAAATAGGAGGTCAATAATCAATGACTATGAGTGATCCAATCGCAGATATGCTTACAAGAATCCGTAATGCAAATACTGCTAAACATGATACAGTTGATGTTCCTGCATCAAAGATGAAGATGGCGATTGCTGAGATTCTTTTCAATGAAGGTTATATTGCAAAATATGACATCGTTGAAGACGGAAACTTCAAGACAATCCACATCACTTTGAAATACGGTGCAGATAAGAACGAAAAAGTTATTTCCGGTCTGAAGAGAATCTCAAAGCCAGGACTTCGTGTATACGCTAACAGCGAAGACATCCCGAGAGTACTGGGCGGACTTGGAACAGCAATCATTTCTACAAACAAAGGTGTAATCACAGACAAAGATGCCAGAAAGCTCAACGTAGGCGGAGAGGTTCTTTGCTTCGTTTGGTAGGCACTGAACACTTAATAAGTGCATAGCACGAATTTAGTGTGAAGGTCGTTCTTTGGACGAAGGACAAAGAACTTCCATACAACGAAACTGAAAACAGAGAAGCCTTCGCAGCTTCTCCGAGAATTTAAGTTATAGGAGGTACGGTATGTCACGTATAGGAAGACTGCCAATTGCAATCCCGGCAGGTGTTACTGTTGATATTGCAGAGAATAATGTAGTGACTGTAAAAGGTCCTAAAGGAACTCTTTCAAAAGAGCTTCCGACAGAGATGGAAATCAAAAAAGAAGGCGAAGAAATTATCGTCACAAGACCGAATGACCTGAAGAGAATGAAATCTTTACATGGTCTGACAAGAACACTGGTCAACAACATGGTTGTTGGTGTAACAGACGGATACCAGAAGGTTCTGGAAGTTAACGGTGTTGGTTACAGAGCAGCAAAAGCAGGAAACAAATTGACATTAAGCTTAGGATACTCTCATCCAGTTGAGATGACTGATCCGGAAGGTGTTGAGACCGTTCTGGAAGGTCAGAATAAAATTACTGTCAAAGGTATCGATAAAGAAAAAGTAGGCCAATACGCAGCTGAAATCAGAGACAAGAGAAGACCGGAGCCATACAAAGGCAAGGGTATTAAGTATGCTGATGAAGTAATCAGACGTAAAGTTGGTAAGACTGGTAAGAAATAATTAAGGAGAGTGTGAAAATGGTTAGTAAGAAATCTAGAAGCGAAGTTCGTAGAAAAAAACACATGAAATTACGTAACCGTTTCAGCGGTACTGCTGAAAGACCACGTTTAGCTGTGTTTAGAAGTAATAATCATATGTATGCTCAGATTATTGACGATACAGTTGGAACTACACTTGTTTCAGCTTCCACTCTTCAGAAAGACGTGAAAGCAGAATTAGAGAAAACCAACAACGTTGATGCAGCAGCATATTTAGGAAAAGTTATTGCCAAAAAGGCAGAAGAAAAAGGTATCACAGATGTTGTCTTTGACAGAGGCGGCTTTATATACCAGGGTAAAATCAAAGCATTAGCAGACGCAGCCAGAGAAGCTGGGCTGAATTTCTAAGAAGGGAGAACACATATGAAACAAGAACGTATTGATGCTAGCCAGATGGAATTAACAGAAAAAGTGGTATCAATTAAGCGTGTTACCAAAGTTGTTAAAGGTGGTCGTAACTTCAGATTCACAGCTTTAGTAGTTGTTGGCGATGGTAAAGGCCATGTTGGTGCAGGTTTAGGAAAAGCTACTGAAATTCCGGAAGCTATCCGCAAAGGAAAAGAGGATGCAGCTAAGAAGCTGATCACTGTTGCAATGGATGACAACGAAAGTGTAACACATGATGTTATCGGAAAATTCGGAAGTGCTTCTGTATTACTGAAGAAAGCTCCGGATGGTACAGGAGTTATTGCCGGAGGACCGGCACGTGCGGTAATCGAGATGGCAGGAATCAAGAACATCCGTACAAAATCTTTAGGTTCTAACAATAAGCAGAACGTAGTTCTTGCTACAATCGAGGGACTCAGAGAGATTAAGACTCCGGAAGAAGTTGCAAAACTTCGCGGTAAATCAGTAGACGAGATCGTAGGCTAAGAAGCTGGAGCTGTGCTCTAGCGCATATGAAGCATTCCGTAGGAGGTAAAATAGGATGGCAAATTTAAAAGTTACACTGGTTAAGTCTACAATCGGTGCTGTGCCTAAACATAAAAAGACTGTTGAAGCTCTGGGACTTAGAAAGCTCAACAAGACAGTTGTATTACCTGATAATGCAGCTACCAGAGGTATGGTACAGCAGGTTAGACACTTAGTGAAAGTTGAAGAAGCATAAATTATAAAAGATAAGGAGGTAATATCATGGACTTATCAAACTTGAGACCAGCAGACGGCTCTAAGCAGAGTGATAATTTCAGAAGGGGCCGTGGACACGGTTCTGGAAATGGTAAAACAGCCGGTAAAGGCCATAAAGGTCAGAAAGCCCGTTCAGGAGCAACAAGACCAGGCTTTGAAGGTGGTCAGATGCCTTTATACAGAAGAATACCAAAGAGAGGTTTCACATGCAGAAACTCTAAAACAATTGTTGGTATTAACTTAAATGCTTTAGAAGCATTTGAAGATGGCGCTACAGTTTCAGTTGAAACATTAATTGAGAGCGGTATCGTAAAGAATCCAAAAGACGGTGTTAAAATTCTTGGAAATGGAGAGTTAACTAAGAAGCTCACTGTTCAGGCAAATGCATTTAGTGCAAAAGCAGCTGAAAAGATAGAGGCCCTTGGTGGAAAAGCAGAGGTGATCTAATGCTAGATACTGTACGAAGAGCATTTCATATCGAAGATATCAGAAAAAGACTTTTCTATACTTTCGTAATGCTGGTCGTTGTAAGACTTGGTTCCCAGCTGCCAACGCCGGGAGTGGATCCGACCTATATTCAGAATTTTTTCGCGAATCAGACCGGTGATGCATTCAATTTTTTTGATGCATTCACCGGCGGTTCCTTTACTCAGATGTCAGTGTTTGCATTAAGCATTACACCGTACATTACATCTTCCATTATCATGCAGCTTCTTACCATCGCGATTCCAAAACTGGAAGAGATGCAGAAAGAAGGCGAAGACGGAAGAAAGAAGATCGCAGCGATTACCCGTTATGTCACGGTTGCACTTGCACTGATTGAATCAATTGCTATGGCAGTTGGATTCGGACGTCAGGGACTTCTTGTAGAATATAACTTTGTAAATGCTGCTATTGTAGTATGTACACTTACAGCAGGTTCCGCATTCCTGATGTGGATTGGTGAGCGTATTACAGAAAAAGGAGTGGGCAACGGTATTTCCATCGTCCTGCTTATCAACATTATTTCCCGAATACCCGATGACTTTGCCCAGCTCTTTACACAGTTTGTAAAAGGCAAGACGATCGCAAAGGGAGGACTTGCAGCAATCATTATCATTGCAGTCTTACTGGTTGTAGTTGTCTTCGTTATCATCCTTCAGGGTGGTGAGAGAAGAATTGCAGTACAGTATTCCCAGAAGGTACAGGGAAGAAAAACATACGGCGGACAATCTACACATATTCCGCTGAAAGTGAATACAGCTGGTGTTATCCCGGTTATTTTTGCATCATCATTGATGCAGTTCCCGACCGTTATCGCTTCCTTCTTAGGAAAAGGGAACGGCACAGGAATTGGAAGCCAGATCCTGAAGGGTATGAATTCCAATAACTGGTGTAACCCTGAAAATTTAATATATTCATTAGGACTGATTGTGTATATCGCACTTACTATTTTCTTTGCATATTTCTACACATCAATTACCTTTAATCCGCTGGAAATTGCAAACAACATGAAGAAGAGCGGTGGATTTATTCCAGGTATCCGCCCGGGTAAGCCGACTGTTGAGTACTTACAGAGGATACTGAACTACGTTATCTTCATCGGTGCATGTGGACTTGTTATTGTTCAGGTAATCCCATATTTCTTCAACGGTGTATTCAAAGCAAATGTTTCCTTCGGCGGAACATCTTTGATCATTATCGTTGGTGTAGTATTGGAGACAATCAAACAGATTGAGGCACAGATGCTTGTACGTAATTATACAGGTTTTTTGAATAGTAAAGGAAATTCCATGAAGAACAGTTTCCTTGGATATTAATTTAAACTATTTAGCTCGCCTGAGTTTTGTCCCAATAAGGATAAAACCGGCGGGTTAAAGTGCTATATGGAGGATACATTTATGAAGATTATTATGTTAGGGGCTCCTGGGGCAGGCAAAGGAACACAGGCAAAAAAAATTGCAGCAAAGTATGATATCCCTCACATTTCCACAGGTGATATTTTCAGAGCTAATATTAAGAATGGGACAGAGCTTGGACAGAAGGCTAAGACCTTTATGGACCAGGGCCTCCTTGTTCCGGACGAACTGGTGGTAGACCTTGTAGTAGACAGAGTCAATCAGGACGACTGCACAAAGGGATATGTACTTGATGGGTTCCCGAGAACAATTCCGCAGGCGGAAGCTCTGGATAAGGCACTTTCAGGTTTAGGACAGAAGATGGATTATGCCATCAATGTTGAGGTGCCTGATGAAAACATTATCCGCCGTATGTCAGGAAGAAGAGCATGTGTGGACTGCGGAGCTACTTACCATCTGGAATATGCTCCGACAAAAGAAGAAGGAATCTGTGATGTCTGCAAGGGGAAACTCATCTTAAGAGATGATGATAAACCGGAGACAGTTAAGAAGCGCCTTGGTGTTTACCACGAGCAGACCCAGCCTTTGATTGAATATTATACAAATGCTGGTATCCTGAGAGAGGTAGACGGAACGATTGATATTGATGATGTCTTTGCAGAGATCGTGAAGATACTTGGAGAATAATATGGTATTTTCACCGGGAATGCTTGTCAGATCTAAAAAAGGACGGGACAAAGGCTGTATATATGTCATAATTGATGTCAATGCTGAATATATATATCTGGCAGACGGTTTGGATAGAACTGTCTGCCATGCAAAACGAAAGAATAAAAAGCATCTGCAGGTAATAAAGAAGACAGTTTGTCCTTCTTATGCAGATGATGAAGCGATTAAGGAAAAGATTAGTAGTTATTCTCGTTTGGACACGAATGAGAATAGTAAAGTGCCAAACGTGCAGGAGGATTAGAAAGTATGTCAAAAGCTGACGTGATCGAAATTGAAGGAGTCGTAGTTGAGAAACTGCCTAACGCAATGTTTAAGGTGGAGCTGGAAAATAAGCATATTGTGCTTGCACATATCAGCGGGAAACTGCGTATGAACTTCATTAAGATTTTACCAGGTGACAAAGTGACGTTGGAAATGTCTCCATATGACCTGAGCAAGGGAAGAATTGTCTGGAGAGATAAGTAAAAAAAGTATTGACTTTACCGTAGAAACAGTGTTACAATATGAAATGGCTGTTTTTGGATAGGTGTGCCCAAAACCGGCTCGTAACATATGGTAAAGCAAAGGATGGAAGGAGGATTTGACATGAAGGTTAGATCATCAGTAAAACCAATCTGCGAAAAATGCAAAATCATTAAAAGAAAAGGAAGCGTCAGAGTAATCTGCGAGAATCCGAAACACAAACAGAGACAAGGCTAGAGCACTTAGCGAAAGCAAGCTGTAAGCGCAGCTTGAGGTTAGTGCAAAGCCTGTTCGAAGGAACTTAACGAGGTATTTTCGAGTTTAGTGAATCGAACTTCCTTATAAAAGGACCGGAGAAGCAAGGCAATGTTTGTGTAATTAATTAGGCGGCTGACAGCGCGACACGCCAGGAGGTGTGTGGGGCTGTTTAATATACAGTAGGGATACACCGTACTGCTTGGAATGCAGAAAATGCAGTGGTGGTGTCTTTTGTATATTGCTTATAATACCCGGGTGTCATTTGCGGGAAATAAACCGTGCCGGGAAAGGGCGTGCATGAATGTGTGTGCCTGGATGCTTTTGGAGAACAGAAACACCTTTCTGGAAACCAGGGGACATCCCAGTTAGGGACAATATGAAAACAGATTTGAAATGGAGGAAAGACACATGGCTCGTATTGCAGGTGTAGACTTACCAAGAGACAAACGTGTAGAAATCGGCTTAACTTATATCTATGGAATCGGTAGAACAAGCGCAAGCCGTATTCTGGCAGAGGCAGGAATCAATCCTGATACCCGTGTCAGAGATTTAACTAGTGAAGAAGTAAAGAAGATCAGTGAAGTAATCGATGAGACTCAGACAGTAGAAGGTGATCTCAGAAGAGAAATCCAGCTGAACATCAAGAGACTGAAGGAAATCGGATGCTACCGCGGAATCCGTCATAGAAAAGGACTTCCGGTACGTGGTCAGAAGACTAAGACTAATGCAAGAACATGCAAGGGTCCTAAGAGAACTGTAGCGAATAAGAAAAAATAATGTGCCTGAATTAAGCTGCATCTGCTATGCGGCTTAGAGCACATGACAGAAAATCGAAAATAACAAGTATTCAAGAAAGTAGGTTAGTTTAAATGGCTAAGAAAGTTACCAAAAAAGTGACAAAGAAACGTGTCAAGAAAAACGTTGAACGAGGACAAGCACACATCCAGTCATCTTTTAATAATACAATCGTTACATTAACAGATGCACAGGGAAATGCTCTTTCATGGGCAAGTGCAGGCGGTCTGGGATTTAGAGGTTCAAGGAAATCTACTCCATATGCAGCACAGATGGCAGCTGAGACAGCAGCAAAAGCAGCATTAGTACATGGTCTGAAAACGGTAGACGTTTTTGTAAAGGGTCCAGGATCAGGAAGAGAAGCAGCAATCCGTGCGCTTCAGGCATGCGGTATTGATGTAACAAGCATCAAGGACGTAACTCCGGTACCACATAACGGATGCCGCCCACCGAAACGCAGAAGAGTATAGTGATCGAGAGATATCAGAGTCGATAACAGATATTCAGGAGAAACTTTTGTGCGGATGCAAAGCCCCTGTGAGGGATATGATTTTCCGCTGATATTTTAGGAGGAAGCGAAATGGCAGTAAATAGAGTTCCAGTTCTTAAAAGATGCCGTTCATTAGGTATGGACCCAATCTATTTAGGAATCAACAAAAAATCTAACAGACAGTTAAAAAGATCAAACAGAAAAATGAGCGAGTATGGTCTTCAGTTACGTGAAAAACAGAAAGCTAAATTTATCTATGGTGTATTAGAGAAACCTTTCAGAAACTACTATGCGAAAGCAAAACAGTTAGAAGGTATGACAGGTGAAAACCTGATGATCATTCTTGAGACCAGACTGGACAACGTAATGTTCCGTATGGGATTCGCAAGAACAAGAAAAGAAGCAAGACAGATTGTCGACCACAAGCACGTACTTGTTAACGGCAAGCAGGTAAACATTCCATCTTACCTTGTAAAAGCCGGAGATACTATTGAAATCAAAGAAAAGCACAAAGGAAGCCAGAGATATAAAGATATCTTAGAGGCAACAGGCGGAAACATGGTTCCTGAATGGTTAGATGTAGATGCAGAAAACCTGAAGGGTACAGTAAAAGAGCTTCCAAGAAGAGAAGCAATTGATGTTCCTGTTGATGAGATGTTAATCGTCGAGTTATATTCTAAATAATCTTTAGGTATAGCTTGTGACGGAGACATCGTACCCCCTCAACATATTTTAACCCATAAGGAGGGTCTGTGTAGTGTTTGATTTTAATAAACCTAATATTGAAATTACAGAAATTTCAGAAGATAAAAAATATGGAAGATTTGTTGTGGAACCTCTTGAGAGAGGATATGGAACGACCCTCGGCAACTCCCTGAGAAGAATCATGCTTTCTTCTCTTCCGGGAGCAGCTATCAGTTCTGTAAAGATCGACGGAGTTCTGCACGAATTCAGCTCCATACCGGGTGTAAAAGAAGATGTGACCGAGATTATCATGAACCTGAAATCACTGGCAATCAAGAACACATCAGAATCAGACGAAGTAAAGACTGCATATATCGAATTTGAAGGTGAAGGCGTTGTAACAGGTGCTGACATCCAGGCGGATTCCGATATCGAGATTATGAATCCTGAACAGGTTATCGCTACATTAAGCGGTGGCAAGGACAGCAAGCTGTACATGGAACTTACCATTACAAAAGGCAGAGGATACGTAAGCGCAGACAAAAACAAGAGCGAAGACTTACCGATTGGTGTTATTCCGATTGATTCCATCTATACACCGGTAGAGCGTGTGAATCTGACAGTTCAGAACACACGTGTCGGCCAGATTACTGACTATGACAAACTTACATTAGATGTATGGACAAAGGGAACATTGCTTCCTGACGAGGCTGTCAGCCTTGCGGCTAAAGTCTTAAGCGAGCATCTGAAGTTGTTCATTGACTTGTCAGAGGTGGCTCAGGCTGCTGAAGTCATGATTGAAAAAGAAGATGACGAGAAGGAAAAAGTACTGGAAATGAGCATTGATGAATTAGAGCTTTCAGTACGTTCATACAACTGTCTGAAGAGAGCCGGCATTAATACCGTAGAGGAGCTTACCAACAAGACACCTGAGGATATGATGAAGGTGCGTAACCTTGGACGTAAGTCACTGGAAGAAGTGCTGGCTAAGCTGAAGGAATTAGACCTTGAGCTGAACCAGGGTGATGAGTAATATTATTTGAATTATCCTGTCAGTAAGACCGAAGGGCATGGCGGGAGCATTTGATTAATAAGACCGAAGACGCATAACCAAATGTTTAAAAATGGAGGATAAGAACAATGGCAAAGTATAGAAAACTCGGCAGAACATCAAGCCAGAGAAAAGCCTTAATTAGAAATCAGGTAACAGCATTACTGAACAACGGTAAGATTGTTACAACAGAAGCAAAAGCAAAAGAGATCCGCAAAGTAGCAGAAGGATTAATTGCTATGGCTGTAAAAGAAAAAGACAACTTCGAAGAAGTAACAGTAAAAGCTAAAGTTGCCCGCAAGGACAAAGACGGCAAGAGAGTGAAAGAAGTCGTTGACGGAAAGAAAGTTACTGTATATGACGAAGTAGACAAGAAGATCAAAAAGGACATGGCAAGCAGACTTCATGCAAGAAGAGAAATGCTGAAAGTTCTTTACCCTGTAAAAGAAGTTCCTACAGCAGCTGCAGGAAGAAAGAAAAATACGAAGGAAGTTGACCTTGTAGAGAAATTATTCTCAGAGATCGCTCCGAAGTATGCAGACCGCAATGGTGGATATACAAGAATCGTAAAGATTGGCCAGCGTAAAGGTGATGCGGCTATGGAAGTTCTGATCGAATTAGTTTAATTCTACCAGCAATTAGAAAATATAGAGAGCAGAGATATGAAGAGATTCATATTTCTGTTCTTTTTTTGTCTTTTGAAATATTCAGTTCCCGATGCGTAATCTTCAGCATAGTATCGGGAATTAGTAAATATTATGCCAGAATGGCTTAAAGACACAGCAAAAAAGAAGAGTAATACGCAAAGATTTATATAAAATATTTGCATAAATTCGGTTATAATGAAAAAAGGTGTTTATGAGGAGGAGCAAATATGAGAATCAGAAATAAGATACTGCTTACATGGATGGCGACACTGCTGTTTATAGGAATCATAATTACAGGCATCTGGTATCACACTAGTTCCAGACTGTCGAATACCTATCTGAAAAATGTGTCCGAAAGTGCGATGAGGGATGCCTATCACGCATTTGAGTACCTGCTGACAGATACTTCCTACATGACGACACTGGTTGCCACCAATGAAACAAACATTATTCAGCCTGTAACCCGGCTCAATAGCGAGGAAATCAGCCGGGAAGGGCAGTGGAACCAGAACTATCTGAATAACCGCAGGACAATCATGGATTATATCAAGGGGTTGAACGGATATAAATACTATATTTCGGGAATCGCTGTTGCAGCCAATCAAGAGTGTGTTTTCTCTACTAATTATATTATTCAGGATAAAAAGAAACTTTATGATGATATTACAAAGCTGGATCAGGAGAAACTTAAGTATTCTATGGTGATGATGGAACCCCTCCATCTTGAAGGACTGAAGTCTACTGTTTCCAGTGATTATGTGCTGCCGGCGGTCCGGGGGATCGTAGATGACAAAGGGCAGATCATGGGGTATGTCATTTTATATTTTGACTATGGAGTTATAGACCAGATGTTTTCTGCCAACCTTCCGGAAGGCAGCTTTTTTCAGGTGGTCAACGAACAGGGGGCTGTTATCTTTTCAAATGATGAGAGCAAAGCATTCGAGCTTGATTCTCTGGTAAACGGTTATGCAAAGAATACCTATCAGGCAGAGAGCGTGGGATGGACCTTCCATATGGCAATCCCGTCTGAATTTTATACGGCAGACATTCAGCGGACTGCGCTCATGAGTGCCGTCATTACGGCTGTTATTATTTTCCTTGCATTGCTGGGCTCTGCGATCTTAATATCCAGAATGACAACGGAAATCAGCGTTTTAAGCAGTAAAATGAAACGTGTGTCCACGGGAGATCTGACAGTCAACTATGAAGTGAAAGAGGAGGACGAGATCGGCCAGATGGGGAGGACGTTTAACCATATGGTACTGCGTATCCGGGAACTGATGGACCGCGTGACAGAAGAGGAGCGGGAAAAAAGACGCAATGAGATGGCGTTTCTGCAGGCGCAGATCAATCCCCACTTTGTCTCAAATGTAATGAATAACGTAGTATGGATGGCGAAGATACAGCATGCAGATAATATTATCCCTTTAGTGAACTCTTTGAATTCACTCCTGCAGAATGTCATGCATCAGGACAAGGAATTCATCCATCTTAAGAACGAATTGGAATACGTGGATAATTATCTGACGATTATGGAGTACAGCGGAAGTTATGATTTTCTGCTAGAAAAAGATGTAGATGAAGACACGCTGCCTTTGTTTATTCCGAGGTTCATCCTGCAGCCTATTGTTGAGAACGCTATTTATCATGGAATGCCGGAGGACCTGTCCAGACAGGGGCGGATAGTGATCTTGGCAAAGATACAGGGGGATTATTTGAAAATTGCTGTAGAGGATAACGGAGAAGGAATATCAATGGAAAAAGCTGAGGATATTCTGAAAAAGGGGAAACAGAAAAACAGGTCATTTAATGGAATCGGTGTTGTGAATGTCAACCAGAGAATCCGCTTATACTTTGGTGAACCTTATGGACTGGATTATGAAAGTGAAAAAGGGAAATATACCAGATGTATTTTAACACTTCCGGTGATAAAGGAGGATACACAATGGCAAAAATAAAAATTGTGCTAGTGGACGATGAACTGACCGCGCGAAATACCATAAAAAAATATCTGGAAGATAGCAGCACCTATGAAGTGGCTGCTGATTTTGCAAATGGAAAGGCTGTACTGGAATGGCTTCGGAAAAATAAAACCGACATCCTGCTCTGTGACATGCAGATGCCTGAGATAAACGGTGTAGAACTGATGAGGAGTGTCCATATCATTGACGAATACCTTCCCGTAATTGCAATCAGCGGATACGATGATTTCAATTATGTCAGGGGGAGCCTTATCAATGGGGCGGCAAACTATCTGCTCAAGCATGAGCTTACAAAGGAACAGCTTCTTAAGGTACTGGACCAGGTGCGGGACAGATACCGCATTGTACCTGAAGGGAAGGAAATATATCGGAAAAAGGGATACTGTATCTATGAAGAATCTGAATTTTCGCCGGAAAGGATCCAACTGCTGGTGGAAGAGGGAAAAGTTGATTTCGGCTGCCAGAATATTGTGCCGTTAGCCATAAGTCCTGATTTTAAACTACATAAGGGGGTCAATCCGTACGAGTACAAACAGGATATATGCAACGCAATTCTTGACATGCTTGGACAGATACTGGCGGATAAATACCCCTATTTGATTTATATGACAAAGAAGAACCATATGATTCTCCTTCTTTCTTTTAAAGAAGAACGCAGCATGCTTTATATGATTAATTCCCAGAGCAATCTGGTTGACCGTCTGCAGAGGCAGGTCATAAGAATGCTGGACACTACCATTACGGTAATCAACGGTGAGATACACGGAAATCTGGAAAGTGCAGTCTCAGAAGCCTTAAAGATGGAAAAACTGCTGGAGGATAAACTGTATCTGGGAGGGAACCGGATTCTTTCTTTTGCAGTGGCGAAAGGAATCACGTATTATAACGGGGAACTGCCGGGGAAATTTTGGGAACAACTCTCATTTGAACTGTCAAACCATATGGAGAGCTGCCTTGATACTATATACGATATGCTGGGATTCATGGAACAGAAACGTTTTGCCTGGGAGCGCGTTTTCCAAAGCTGCGGGGCAATCCTGAATTTACTGCAGCAGAAGGGAATTCTGGGAGAAAAGGAGAAACAGGATACGCTGTCAATCATGAGGGAGTATGAGGAATATGAGCAGTTCCGTAGTGAGATACTGGAACAGCTCCATTGGAGCATCCAGTCTTTCAGAATAGAAAGGAAACAGCAGTATTGTGCACCAGTTGGGCAGATTATCGAATATATAGGGCATAACATCGCAAGTGACATCTCTCTGGAGAAGTGTGCGGAATTGGTGGGCAGCAGCTATACCTATCTGAGCCGCGAATTCAAGAAAGAGACGGGAATGCGGTTTGTGGAGTTCTTAAACCATCAGAGAGTGAATCAGGCAAAAAGCCTTTTGATCCGTGGGGACATGTCCATGAAACAGATTGTGGAAATGTCCGGATTTCGGAATTACAACTATTTCTTCAAGGTCTTTAAGGAGATAGAAGGCATGACGCCCAGCGAGTTTACAGCAAAAAATCAGAGTAATAGCTAAAAATATGTTGTCTTTTTTTCCCCTTTTTACCTTTATACTTTGGTTTATGGAGGTGAAAGGTAAATGAAGAAACTAGGAAAAAAGAATGAGAAGATAGCGTATCTGTATATCCTGCCCCTGCTGGTGCTGTCCTTTGCGCTGGTATATTACTGCATTATTGATACGGCTTTTGTAAGTTTTACGGACTGGGACGGCATGTCCGACAGCTTCCAGTTCGTGGGACTCAAAAATTACACAAAAATGCTGGCAGACGGTGTTTTCTGGAAATCCGTAACCAATAACATCATTTTCTTTGTGGGGACAGTATTTATACAGGCTTTATTGGGATTTATACTGGCAGTCTTCCTGAAAAGAAAATTATTTGGGTCAAATGTCTTTAAGGCAATCTATTTCCTGCCGATTGCGATGGCTACATCAATTATTACAGCGATATTTAAGATTATTATGGATCCGACCAACGGGACACTCAACCAGTTCCTGAGGGCAATCCATCTAGGGGGACTGGCACAGAGCTGGCTGGGAGATCCTAAAATCGCCCTGATTTCGGTAATTGTGGTCAATATCTTTCAATGGATGGGCTTTTCCATGATTACTTACTATGCAGGACTGATGGCCCTGCCGGATGATATCTACGAGGCAGCGAAGATTGACGGGGCAGGCTTTTGGAGAACCACGTTCTCGGTGACATTCCCTATGCTGAAGGGTACCACCAATGTATTGATCATTCTTGGCATTGTAGGCTCTTTGAAGACATTCGACCTGGTCAAGCTGCTGACAGGAGGCGGCCCGGGAAGAGCCACAACAGTTATGAATACATATCTGTATGAAAAGGCATTCAATGATTTCAATGCAGGCGGTGCGGCGTCCATTGGGGTTGCAATCCTGATTATTGCGATGATTATGTCATTCCTGCAGATTAAACTGGGAAAGGAGGATTAGGGAGATGAAATTAAAAAAGAAAATGAGATCAGTTTTGCCGACCTATGCAGTCCTGATATTCTTTGCCCTTATCTGGATTCTGCCTCTGATCATTGCTTTAACGAAATCTTTTACGATCAATGGGTTTGGCAATTATGCTTATGTATTAAACTACGAAAAAATAAATTATTTCCGCGTCATTTCCAACAGTTTATTTATTGGGGTGGTGACAGCGGTCACGGTAACCGTGATTACCGCATTGGCAGCATTTGCGTTTTCCAAAATGCACTTCAGGGGTCAGAAGATTATATACGGAGCCATGCTGGCATGTCTGGCAGTTCCGGTGGCGGCGGTAACAAGCCCGTTATTTGCCACCATTAAGAATCTGGGAATGCTGGATACGCACTTTGGGGTGATCATCCCTTTGATTGCCTTTAACTCGCCCATGATGCTTCTGATGCTGAAGAACTATTTTGATACAATACCAGATGAACTGCTGGAGAGTGTACGGATAGACGGTGGCTCATCATTCTGTATCTGGCGCCAGTTTATGATTCCTTTAAGTGTCCCAATGATTGCCAATGTACTCATCCTGACCTTTATTTATTCATGGAATGATTATCTGGTCCCCCTTCTGGTTATGAGGAGTGAGGAAAATTATCCGGTGACTCTTGCGGCCCAGTACTTTATGTCCAGCACGTATCAGAGCCCGGTGGATGTAGCGAGGATATATGCAGTCATGATCATGCTGGCACTGCCATCAATACTGGTATATCTGGTTAGCCAGAAGTTTCTGGTGTCCGGCATCACATCTGGCTCAGTGAAAGGATAGAGAAATGAGAGAAAATAATATGTTTTGTAATCCTGTGCCTTTTACGGACGGAAAAAGGCACACGAATCCAGACCCATATATCCTGCGCTGGTGCGGGAACTATTACTGCTATGCCACAGACGAGTCTGGCG
Organism: Faecalicatena orotica; assembly: GCF_003149245.1. Classification (GTDB taxonomy): domain Bacteria; phylum Bacillota; class Clostridia; order Lachnospirales; family Lachnospiraceae; genus Faecalicatena_A; species Faecalicatena_A orotica. The sequence goes on from NZ_QGDL01000010.1 coordinate 88,201, forward strand.
TAAAGATCAGTGTATCAGAGAACCTGACCGACTGGAGTTGTGAAGGATATGCCATAAAGGAAGACGACTACAGGAATTACTGGGCTCCCTCAGTTATCTATATCAATGGAACCTTTTATATGTACTATTCCAATGTGCCTGCTGATTCATCGGACTGTCATGAGGAATGTCTGAAACTTGCCGTGTCGGACCGCCCGGAAGGACCGTTCGTCTGGAAGAAAACGTTCTTTAAAAAATTTTCCATTGACTCCCACCCGGTGATGTGGGGTGGAAAACTGTATATGTTCTATTCCGTTAACGATTGGATCGGGGCAGATGAGAAGATTGCCGGAACCTGTATTTTGGTGGACGAAATGGTATCACCGGAGCAGTTTGCCAAAACTCCGAGGGAAGTGATTCTGCCTACTCTGAAACAGGAAATCTATGAGGAGAACCGGTTCGGTGACGGCCGTGACTGGTACACCATTGAAGGGGCGGCTCCCATTGTGCGGGGACAGCGGTTCTGGCTGCTTTATTCTGCGAATGCGTATGTAAACGAAGATTATTTTGTTGGCACGACCGTTGCTGCCTGCAAAGACAGCCTGATGGATATGAACTGGAAAAAATATCCATCAGGTGAAATTTGGTATCCTCTCCTGAAGAAGAATGAAATGGTGGAGGGAACTGGGCACAACACAGTAGAGAAAGCACCGAATATGCTGGATGACTGGATTATCTACCACGGAAGAAAGGCAGAGGAGACACTTGATCCGGATATAGAACAGCGCGAGATGTATATAGAACCTCTTTATTTCAGCGGGGATAAAGTTGTCTGCTTCGGACCATCTAACCATATGCAGGAATCGCCGGGACATCCGAACATCCGAAAAAAGGATACCCTTGTTACAGATAGGCAGATGTTCTGCCCGGGCAGCCCTTTTTACATCGCTGAATTCTGGATATCTACTGAAAACAGCCATACGGGAATGCGTTATGGTATCCTGGCTGATTATAAAAATGAAAATAATTATTTGGAAGTTCAGATATGCAGCGGGAAAAATGAAGTAAAGGCCATACAGAAAGTGGATGGAATTCAGAACTGTATTCTGACTCAAAGACTGGAAAAGAATTTTGAACATACTGTGCCCCACCTGATCCACATTGAAAAGAAGTTTCACAGGTATGAACTCCGGATTGACTATGCGCCTGAGATATCCTTTGAAGTCCACTCTGGTGTCACAGCTCAGGGAGAAAGTACAGTGGGTATCATTTCTCATTTTTCAAAGGTGGAGATGCATAGTTTTGTTTTGACAAGGGGAGTGGTTCTGGAAGCCGGAGGCCTGCAGGATCTGGGGAAAATCTACTGCGTGAGTTCGGCAGTGGCTGATAAAGATGGCCTGCACAGCTTAGAAAACACGTTAAAATTGGAGAAAAAATGTGAATTTCTGGATTTTACGGAGGAGTTTCAGATTGAAGCGGCTTGTGCCGCTGATAACAGCACAGTTTTCAAATGGGATGACGGGCAGAGTGTTTCCATCGAGCATGAAGACCGTGCATATTCTGTATATTACATTCGCCGTGGAAGTAAGGAATGGCTGATTGCAGATGGCAAAAGGCTGGAAATCTGGGAGAATGCCGACAGCGAGAGGACAGTGCAGATTTGTCTGACAAACAGCAAAATAACAGAATACCGGCTTGCAAAAAATTAAATGAAAAGGCAAAAAAATGGAGTGAATACAGGGAAAAAATTCGTGTATTCTAATAACAGAAAAAGAAAACAAACGGTAACGGTTCATAGTTCTGAACGGTTACAGAAAACTTTTAAGGAGGAAAAAGTAATGAAGAGAATGAAAAAATTTCTTGCCTTGTTTACTGTAGCAGTAATGGTTATGTCACTGGCAGGATGCGGATCGAATGGAAAAGAAACAAAAAAAGAGGATGCATCTGGGGATGGCAAGGTCACACTAAGTTTCTGGTCATGGCTTCCGACCAATGACCAGTCGGATGCTCTAATTGAAGGGTTTGAAAAAGAAAACCCGGATATTAAAATTGATTATACCCGTACCGAGCAGGATGACTTTTTTGAAAAGCTACAGGTAGCGATGGCTTCCGGTACAGGTCCGGATCTCTACGGTATGACGACTGGCTCCATGATGGAACAGTACGCAAAGTTCTCTGTAGACATGAAGGAGACGGCAGATGAATACTGGGATGGCTGGTCAGATAAGATTAACGAAAACGCGGTAGAACAGTGCACGACAGAAGATGGGACAATGGCAGGAATGCCGCTTCTGGTTGCAGGTATGACGACACTGATGTATAACAAAACACTGATGGATGAGTGCGGTATTGATAAGGTTCCGACTACATATGCAGAATTGAAGGATGCAGCGGCAAAGGCTAAAGAACATGGATATGTATGTGTTGCAGCAGGGGCAGCGGATGACTGGGTAAACTCTGACTGGTTTGTACAGGCATCCAATGAATTTGAGAACGGTGCAGTCTATGAGGCTGAAAAAGGTGAACGCAAATGGACGGACCAATGCTTTGTGGATACGATGACAGCATGGCAGAAACTTTTCACGGACGGGGTTTTTGAGGACGGCGCTCTTGGCGTGGCAACCTATCCGGATGCACGTGACCAGTACTTCTTTGCAAGAAAAGCAGTATTTTTCATGACTGGCTCCTGGCATTTAGGACCAACATCCCCTTCTAACTCAGAACTGGAAGGCACGGCGATCCAGAGCAGCAAGGATGTCATCGGCATGGAACCGTTCCCGTCTGTATCAGACAGCAATGAAATCCTTGGAACGTCAGGCGTGGATGTGATGATCAGTATGAACAAGGACTGCAAGGAAAAAGAAGCGGCTATGAAATTCATAGAGTATCTGGCAAACGGTGAGGGACAGCAGTACTGGGTGAATTACCTGCAGGGGTCTCCTGTATCTGATGAGATTTCCTACACCGGAGATGTGGATGGAGAACTGCAGCAGCAGTCAATCGACAATGTTAATAAATATGTGGCAGATGCGGCAGGAAACAGAAAACTTGCAAATAGTGAACTTGAGAAAGCAATCCAGGTTGCGATGCAGAATGTGGCAGCAGGGGGAGATCCGGCAAAAGAGCTCGCGGCCGTCCAGTCTGTGGCAGATGCACAGGAATAATAACCAGTTGAAATGTGATTCAGGTAATTAGCAAAAAGTATCTCCGGCTACGAACAGACCAAGTTATAGCCGGAGATACAAAGTGAGGAAAAAGGGATTCTGGAAGAATTCGCAGCATAGCCAAACCAGTATAGAAAAAAAGCTTAAGACACGGTCTTAGGTTTTTTTATTATACTGGACTTTTTAACTTTTGTGTTTGATTTCAGGTGTTTTGTGCAATATACACAATAAATGTTAAAAATATAACGTTAAAAGTTTGACAAAAGGTATATTGACAATAATTTAACGATAGGATATACTGATACCTGTAATTAAGAAAAACAATTCAATTACGGGAGGAAAAATTGAAATGGCAAAGAAGGATAAGGTCGTAGTACCTGAGGTAGTTGACAGCGTGGAAACACTGGAAGCAAAAATGAAAGCAATGCGTGAGGCGCAGAAAGTATTTGCTACTTTCACACAGGAGCAGGTAGATAAGATTTTTTATGAGGCAGCCCTTGCAGCTAATAAGATGAGAATTCCGCTTGCTAAGATGGCAGTAGAGGAAACTCAGAGAGGTATTGTAGAAGATAAGGTTATCAAGAACCACTATGCAGCAGAATATATCTACAATGCTTATAAGAATACCAAGACATGCGGTGTTATCGAAGAAGATCCTGCATTTGGTATTAAAAAAATTGCAGAGCCGATCGGTCTGGTAGCAGCAGTTATCCCGACGACAAACCCGACTTCTACGGCAATCTTTAAGACCCTGATTTGTCTGAAAACAAGAAATGCTATTATCATAAGCCCACATCCGGCAGCTAAGGCTTGTACAATCGCAGCAGCTAAGGTTGTTCTGGACGCAGCTGTAAAAGCAGGTGCACCGGAAGGAATCATCGGGTGGATCGATGTTCCGTCACTGGAACTGACAAACACTGTTATGAAGGATTCTGATATTATCCTCGCAACAGGCGGACCGGGAATGGTTAAGGCTGCATATTCTTCAGGAAAACCGGCACTCGGTGTTGGACCTGGAAATACACCTGTAATTATTGATGATACAGCAGATGTGAAGATGGCAGTAAACTCCATCATCCACTCTAAGACATTTGATAATGGTATGATCTGTGCTTCCGAGCAGTCAGTTACTGTACTGGACAGCATTTATGACGAAGTAAAGAAAGAATTCGCTTACCGCGGATGCTACTTCCTGAAGAAAGGCGCAGAACTGGATAAGGTTCGTAAGACAATCATTATCAACGGCGCCCTGAATAACAAGATTCCAGGAAAGTCAGCATATGAGATCGCTAAGCTGGCCGGTGTAGATGTTCCGGAAGATACAAAGATCCTGATCGGTGAAGTGGAATCAGTTGATATATCAGAAGAATTTGCACACGAAAAATTATCTCCTGTACTTGGTATGTATAAAGCAAAAACTTTTGATGAGGCACTTGAAAAGGCAGCCCAGCTGGTAGCAGACGGCGGATATGGACATACAGCATCACTTTACGTACATCCTGCACAGACAGAAAAAATAGCAAAACATGCGGCAGCAATGAAAACTTGCCGTGTACTTATTAATACACCTTCTTCTCACGGCGGTATCGGGGACCTGTACAACTTCAAGATGGCTCCGTCCCTTACACTGGGATGTGGTTCATGGGGCGGAAACTCCGTATCTGAAAACGTAGGAGTAAAACACTTACTGAATGTGAAGACAGTAGCTGAGAGGAGAGAAAATATGCTTTGGTTCAGAGTACCTGAAAAAGTTTACTTCAAGAAAGGCTGTATGCCAGTGGCACTGGATGAGCTTGGAACAGTTATGAATAAAAAGAAAGCATTTATCGTAACAGACTCATTCCTGTATAAGAACGGCTATGTAGCACCAATTGAAGCGAAACTGGACGAGATGGGAATTCAGCATACATGCTTCTACGAAGTAGCTCCGGACCCGACACTGCAGTGTGCACGCAAGGGTGCTGACCTGATGCGGTCCTTCGAGCCTGACACAATTATCGCACTCGGCGGTGGTTCTGCAATGGATGCAGCAAAGATTATGTGGGTAATGTATGAGCATCCGGAAGCAAACTTCGAAGATATGGCTATGGACTTCATGGACATCAGAAAGAGAGTATTTACATTCCCTAAGATGGGAGAGAAAGCTTACTTTGTAGCGATCCCTACTTCTTCAGGAACAGGTTCCGAAGTAACACCGTTCGCAATCATCACGGACGCTGAGACAGGCGTTAAATGGCCGCTGGCAGACTACGAACTGCTTCCGAATATGGCAATCGTTGATGTTGATAATATGATGACCCAGCCGAAGGGACTGACAAGCGCGTCCGGTATCGATGTTATGACACATGCAATCGAGGCATACGTTTCTATCATGGCAACAGACTTCACAGATGGTCTGGCTATGAAGGCTGTAAAGAGCGTATTTGATTACCTGCCGTCAGCATATGAGAACGGGGCTAATGATCCGAAGGCACGTGAAATGATGGCAAATGCTTCCTGTATGGCAGGTATGGCATTCGCAAACGCATTCCTCGGACTGAACCACTCTATGGCTCATAAACTGGGTGCTTTCCACCACCTGCCACACGGTGTTGCAAATGCAGTTATCCTGACAGAGGTTATGAAATATAACTCAGCAGAAGTACCAACCAAGATGGGTACATTCTCACAGTACCAGTATCCACATGCACTTGCTAGATATGCTGAATTAGGACGTTTTGCAGGATGCACAGGAAAGGATGATCAGGAAGTATTTGATAACTTCATCGCTAAACTGGAAGACCTGAAAGAGAAGATCGGTATCAAGAAGACAATCAAAGACTACGGTATCGATGAGAAGTACTTCCTCGATACACTGGATGACATGGTAGAGCAGGCATTCAATGACCAGTGTACAGGAGCTAACCCGAGATATCCATTAATGAAGGAAATCAAAGAGCTCTACTTAAAATGCTACTACGGCAAATAAGCCTTTCAAAACTTATTGACCCTGGTAGTCCAATAAGGATAAATTTTTTCTCACGGGCAGGAGCGCGGCATTTAGGTGCCGCGCTCCTGCATTTGTGCGTGATAGAGAAAACCTCCCGCCTTCTGCATGGGTAATTTATTGGTTAAAAAAATAACAATATATAAACCATAAAAAACTTAGTTAAAAATTGCACAAAATTTGCATAGGGGGCTTACATTGTTAAAAAAGTTGATGTATAATAAAAACAACTTAAAAAACGGCAGCAAAATCAGGAGGAATAACTTATGAAGCTGGAAGAAAAAAATTTAATCGTAGAACGTCCTTATAAGAAAGTATACAAATGTGATGACAGCGTAGTCAAAGTATTTGAAACGACACATCCGAAGTCAGATGTATTTAATGAGGCATTGAATACAGCAAGAGTGGAAGATACCGGTCTGGATATCCCGAAGGTTAAGGAAGTCACCCAGATTGACGGCAAATGGGCGATTGCAATTGAATACAAGGCAGGAAAGACACTGGAAGAGATGATGGAAGGCGACAGGGGCAATCTGGAGAAATATATGGAAGACTTCGTAGACCTCCAGATTACGGTACACAGCAAGACATCTCCGCGCCTGAATAAACTGAAAGATAAGCTGTCAAGCCAGATCAACAGCCTGAAAGAAGTGGATGCAACGACACGCTACGAACTTCTCACGAGACTGGAAAGCATGCCGAAGCATAATAAAGTCTGCCACGGAGATTTTAACCCGAGCAATGTTATCGTTGCAAAGAACGGCAAGATGACAGTGGTCGACTGGGCACATGCCACACAGGGAAATGCAAGCGCTGATGCAGCTATGACATACCTGCTGTTCGCTTTGAAGGATCAGGAAGCGGCAGATATGTATATGAAAACTTTCTGCAGAAAGAGCGATACAGCAATGCAGTACGTACAGCAGTGGCTCCCGATCGTCGCAGCCGCACAGCTGACAAAGGATAATGAACTGGAAAAAGATTTCCTTATGAAGTGGATTGACGTTTTTGATTATCAGTAAGGAATGAAGATAAATTAAAAATAAAAGAAGCACTGTATTATGGCATGCATAGTAATATGCGCCATAGTACAGTGCTTCTTTTTAAGCCGGATTTCGTGCCTACCAGCCCTGGAAGAACAGGTTATTGCCAATATTAACGCCGGGCCTGTCCGTTGCCCCTGCATAGAGGAAATAGTAACAGTCCTGTACTGCGGCAAGCCTTGCCCCATTTATCGCATCCTGTGCCACGGTATATGCCAGATCACTGGCGCCGCTCGACAGTACAGCATCGAGCCTTCCGGACCAAACCGGTTCGAACTGCCCGGAAGCATAGACAACGTCTGTAATACTATTCGGGAATATAGGACTGTAAACACGGTTCATAATCACCGTTGCGACAGCAAGCATGGAGTTGTAATCATGCATCGCTTCACAGTCCAGTATAGCTGCGAATACATCCAGATCACTTCCGCCGACATTCGTGGCTCCGCCATTTACAACACTGTCATCATACCCGCCGCCTCCGGAATTGCCGCCGCCTGAGCTGCCGTTGTCGGAATTACTGCCTCCGGAATTATTATTACCGGAAGTACTGGCGTTGGCTTTTGCATTTGCCTCCTCGGCGGCTTTCGCTTTTGCAGCAGCTTCGGCAGCAGCCGCGGCTTTTGCAGCCTCTTCTGCCTTAAGCTTTTCGAGCTGTGCTTTGTATGTTTCCAGATCCGTTGAGGTTTCCTTTGCCTTCTGCTTAAGCTGCTCCTCCTGTTTTTCCAGATCTTTCTGGATCGCCACGAGGGAAGTCTGCTGTGCTTCCAGCGTTTCTTTCTTATCTGCAATTTCCTGACGTGTCTTCTGAAGCTCGGTCAGCATGTCCCGGTCATAGTCGCTGATATTCTGGATAAAATCCGCCTTGTTTAAGAAATCTGTCATGCTTTCTGCTGAAAACAGCATTTCTAAAAGTGTTGCGTTGCCGGTTTCGTACATATACTTAATACGGGTCTTCATGTCATCGTATTGTTTAGCCTCGTTAGCCTTGGCTTCATCTAAGGAATCTTTCGTTCTTAGGATTTCACCATTAGTTATTTCGACCTGCATTTCGGCAGTGGAGATCTCGTCACTTATGGCCAGAAGATCCTTGTTGATGCCGCTAAGCTGATCCTGCAAATCAGAAGTTTTGCTTTTCAGACTTTCCTGGTCCTCTGCATATACGGGGAAAACGGAAAGTACTAATACGAGAGAACAAACAAATGCCAGTATGGCCCGTCCTCCGCGTTTTGAGCGCAATTTCATAATTTCCAAATCCTTTCTTAATTGTTTTTTACTTCCTGCAGGCAAGCCTGTACAGGGTAAAAATTGTTTTGCGTTTGTATTATACTATAAATTGCTTTAATACGCAAATTTTGATAAAATAAGTTATACTTATTTCATAAATCGGGAGATTAGTAAATTATAAAATATAAGAAAAGTATGAGGAATGGGAATCAGATGAAATATAATATAAAGATGATCGGGCTGGACTTAGACGGGACATTGTTAACGGAAAAGAAGGAACTTCTGCCTTACACAAAACAGATACTGCATGAGGCGATAGAAAAGGGGATTATCGTATTGATGGCGACAGGCAGGCCGTTCATGGGAATACCGGAAGAACTCAGGCTTTATCCGGGCATCCGGTATGCACTTACATCGAACGGGGCAAGGGTAGTTGATATGCAGGAAAATAAAGTCCTGATTGAAAAGCTTCTTCCTCTGGAAAAAGCGAAGAAAGCATTGGAAACTCTGGCAAAATATGATACATTACAAGAGGTATACTTTGACGGACAGGGGTACGCTGATGCAGATAAGATGAAGCATATCGGACGTTATCATCACAACCCGTATATGTGGGAATATCTGCTGACGACAAGAAAGGCGGTGCCCGATATTATGGGGCTGGTGAACGAACAGAACAGGGACATGGATAAGATACAGGGGCTGTTTGCTGATATGGACGAAAGACAGGCGGCATGGGCTGAACTGGAGCAGCAGGATGGTCTCGCCCTGGTCGGTTCTCTGGGCTATAATATTGAAATTAATGCGTCCGGGGTCAATAAGGGTACAGCGCTCGTAGAACTTGGAAGAATGCTGGGAATAGAGCGGGAAGAGATTATGGCATGCGGAGACGGAGACAATGATGCCGATATGCTGAAAGAGGCCGGTTTGGGGGTTGCTATGGGGAATGCCATAGAAAAAGTGAAAGAAGCTGCTGATTACATAACGGTATCGAACGATGAGCAGGGGGCGGCAAAGGCGATAGAAAAATTTGCTCTTAGAGGAGGAGAACTATGTTAGAAGCATTAAAAGTAATTTTTCTGGGGATTGTAGAAGGAATAACAGAATGGCTGCCGATCAGCAGCACGGGGCACCTGATTCTGGTGGAAGAGTTTGTAAAGCTGAAGATGAGCGAAGGCTTCATATCCATGTTTAACGTGGTGATCCAGCTTGGGGCGATTCTGGCGGTTGTTGTGATTTATTTCCATAAGTTGAATCCGTTTTCCAGTACAAAGACACAGAAGCAGAAGATGCTGACACTGCAGTTGTGGGTGAAGGTATTGATTGCGTCCGTACCGGCTGCTGTGATTGGTCTTTTGTTCGATGATTTCATTGATGCACATTTGATGAATTACGTTGTAGTGGCAATTACACTGATTCTCTATGGTATAGCTTTTATTGTGGTAGAGAAGCAGCACGAGCATAAGAAACCGGCAGTCAGACGCCTGTCGGACCTGACGATTCCGATGGTCCTTATTATCGGATGCTTTCAGGTACTGGCACTGATCCCCGGAACATCACGCTCCGGTGCGACGATCATCGGCGGACTGCTGGTCGGGGCTGCCAGGGGAGTTGCGGCGGAATTCACATTCTTCCTTGCGATTCCGGTCATGTTTGGGGCCAGCTTTTTAAAAATATTTAAATTTGGATTTAGTTTTACAGGGATGGAAATATTCCTGCTTCTGCTGGGATGTGTGATATCTTTTGCAGTATCTATATTTGCGATTAAGTTCCTGATGCAGTATATCAAGAACCATGACTTTAAGGCATTTGGTTATTACCGGATTGTACTTGGTGCGATTGTCCTGCTCTACTTCGGACTTACAGCAGCATTTGCTTAAAAGGCGGGACGACTATGAAATTACTGTTTGCTGAGGATGAACCGGAGATGTCAGAGGCAGTTGTGGATATTCTGACGTTTCATAAATATGTAGTGGACGCTGTTTTTGACGGGGAAGAAGCGCTTGCCTATGCGCGGGAAGAGCATTATGACGGGATTATACTCGATATTATGATGCCAAAGAAGAGCGGGCTTGAGGTGCTGACGGAACTTAGAAAGGAGGGCTTAAGGACACCGGTCCTGCTTTTGACAGCGAAAGCCGAGGTGGAAGACCGGATACAGGGGCTGGACCTCGGGGCTGACGATTACCTTCCGAAGCCATTTGTTATGGGGGAACTTCTGGCGAGAATCCGGGCAATGCTGAGAAGGCGTGAGGAATTTACCCCGGACATTTTAAAATGCGGCAATATTGAGTTGAATCTGCACAGCTATGAACTGAGCGGGAATGGTCAGGCTTTCGTACTACCGAAACTGGAATATCAGCTGATGGAGCTCCTGATGCTGAATCAGGGAATCTATCTTTCTTCAGAGGACCTTCTTGTCAAAGTGTGGGGATACAATACAGATGCAGAGCTGGGGACCGTGTGGGTCTATATTTCCTATCTCCGCAAAAGGCTGTCGGCCCTAAATGCAAATGTGGAAATCAAGGCAAAACGCAATATTGGTTATACTCTGGAGGTAAACGAATGATAAAGACGCTTCAGAAAAGATTTGTCACGACAGCCATGCTGGCTATAACCATACTGCTGCTTGTCCTGTTAGGGGCGATTAATATAGGTTATTCCCTTATATCAGGACGGCAGGAGGGTGTGATGCTTGATATGCTTTCCCAGAACGAGGGGATGGCTCCGCCGGATATGGCACCTCAGGGAAAAGAAAAGAAGGGGTTTCTGGAGCCGCCTATGAACGAAGATACAGCCTTGTCGGCGAGATATTTCCTTGTGCGCCTGAATGCAGAGGGGGAAACCGTACAGGTTGATATAAGCCGGATTTCGTCTGTGACAGAGGCTCAGGCTGTGGAGTATGCAAAGGAAGCGGTACAGCGTACCGGTGATACAGGCAGCATACATTCATTTAAGTACAAATCAGCCCCTGCACGTGACAATAGGGGACAGGTTATTATATTTCTGGATACGACCCTCCAGCGCCATTCTACGATGATGGTGCTCTTTCTTTCCATATTTATAGGAATTCTGTGCTGGGGCTGCATGCTCCTGCTCGTGATTCTGCTTTCTAAGAAGGCGATTCTTCCGATAGCAAGAAATATGGAGAAGCAGAAGCAGTTTGTTACGAATGCGGGACATGAGATCAAGACACCGCTGGCCATCATCATGGCGAATACAGATGCAATGGAACTGCACGGCGGGGAAAGTAAGTGGAGCCGTAACATCCGTAATCAGACGATCCGCTTAAATGGCCTGATGCAGAATCTGCTGACACTTTCAAAGATGGACGAGGCAGGGCCTAAGCTTATGAAAGAGGATTTTTCCGTCAGCAGGCTTCTGGAGGACACGCTGCACCCGTTCTATGAATCCGCGGCATTAAAGGGGATTTCCATTCATGAGGACATCCAGCCTGATGTGATGATCCATGCGAATCGCGAGAACATCATGCAGCTGATATCAATCTTGCTGGATAATGCAGTAAAATATACGAACAAAGATGGCGAGATCGGCGTAATCCTGAGAAAGGATGACCGTAAAGTCAGGCTGCATGTAAATAATACCTGTGACAGTCTGCCGGAAGGGACACCGGAAAAGCTGTTTGACAGATTCTACAGGGGCGACAGCGCAAGGACCCAGAAAAGCGGGGGCTACGGGATTGGGCTGTCAGTTGCCGAGGCGATCGTCGAGGTGCATAAAGGAAAGATTTCCGCAAAATATGAGGGCGGTGGGATTAGTTTTCAAATTGATTTATAGGAGAAATGCTATGCAAAAAGGGATACTAGATGCATAGCATTTTTTTGCGTCTAAAATTCAAATACAGTCTAAGGTTCATCTAAGGTTGCCCATGTAAAGTGTGTGTTAAATAATTATGAAAGGAGTGTTTACATGAATTACAGGCATGAGTGGAAGCACGAGATTAATTTCTCTGACCTGATTACCCTCAGGCAGCGCCTGCGGGCTGTCGCGAAGATAGATGAGAATGCGGCCAATGGAAAGTATGAGATCCGGAGTCTGTATTTTGACAATCCTGCGGATAAGGTCCTCAGGGAAAAAATAGACGGGGTAAACATGCGTGAGAAGTTCCGGATACGTTTATATAATCATGATGTTTCTCTGATTCATCTGGAGAAGAAGAGTAAATACAATGGTCTTTGCCGGAAAGAAATTGCAGAATTGTCTGTATGGGAAGCGCAGGCGATTGCCGGCGGGCAGTATGAATGGATGGCGGACAGTAAACGGGAGCTTGTAATAGAGCTATATAGTAAAATGATGCAGCAGGGGCTCAGGCCCAGAACAATTGTAGATTATATGAGGGAGCCCTTTGTATACGGTCCCGGAAATGTGCGGGTTACTCTGGACTACAATATCCGCACTGGTTTAAGGTGTACGGATATTCTGGATCAGGACTGCATCACGGTCCCGGCGCCGGGAGATCCGATTATCCTGGAGGTGAAATGGGATGCTTACCTGCCCTCGGTAATACGTGATGCCGTGCAACTTCAGGGCCGCCGGACCGCAGCCTTTTCTAAATATGCGGCCGGCAGGGTCTGGGGATAGTATGGTGCGGAGAGTGAAAAAAATACAGTAAATTAAAGGAGAATTATAAAATGACTTTTAATGATATTTTTAAATCCAGTTTTCTTGAGAATGTTTCCAGTATCAGTATTTTAGATATGCTGATTGCCCTTGTGCTCGCATTCGGGCTCGGGATGTTTATTTTTCTTGTTTATAAAAAACGTTTCAGGGAGTAATGTATTCTTCCAGTTTCGGGGTAACCCTCATTGCACTCACAATGATAACGACTGTCGTTATTCTGGCGGTAACATCAAATGTCGTGCTGTCACTTGGTATGGTTGGCGCTCTGTCTATCGTACGTTTCAGGACCGCGATAAAGGAACCACTTGACATTGCATTTTTGTTCTGGTCAATTGCCGTGGGGATTGTTCTGGCAGCAGGGATGATTCCGCTTGCTGTAATCGGGAGCGTCGTAATCGGTGTAATCCTGCTTGTGTTTGTGAATAAGAAATCCTATGTGAATCCATACATCGTTGTAATCAGCTGTGAGAGTCATGACAGTGAGATAAAGGCAAAGGATTTTCTGGATAAACAGGTACAGCGGTGTGTGGTTAAGAGCAAGACCGCGCAGAAAGGGGCGATTGAGCTGAACATGGAGATCCGCATGAAGGAGGAAAATACGGATTTCATTAATATACTTTCTGAAATGGACGGTGTGAACAGTGCCGTGCTTGTCAGCTATAACGGAGAATATATGGGATAGGAGGCGGTGCCATGTCTACACACAGACATATTGATAAGATCTGCTGTGCCGTCCTTTTGGCTGTCTTCATTCTGACGGCCGTATTCTGTAATGCAGAAGCTCTCGGAGTCGAGACTGTCTCGTCTGCTTTTGGGTATGAAGGGAAACTGTTCGATACTTCGTCGGTCCATACAATTGATATAGTAATGGATGACTGGGACGGATTCCTAGAGACATGTACGAATGAGGAATATACGATATGCGCTGTAGTGATTGACAACGAGGCGTATAAAAATGTAGGAATCCGTGCAAAGGGGAATACATCTCTCAGCTCGGTGGCTGCATATGGAAACGACAGGTACAGTTTTAAGATAGAGTTTGACCACTACGATGACGCAAAGAACTACTATGGTCTTGATAAAATCAGCCTTAACAATATTATACAGGACAATACCTATATGAAGGATTACCTCTCATATCAGATGATGGGCTATTTCGGTGTGGATGCGCCTCTTTGCAGTTATGCGAATATTACAGTAAACGGCGAAGACTGGGGCCTGTATCTGGCGGTCGAGGGCGTGGAAGAAAGCTTTCTTACGCGGAATTATGGCAGTGACTACGGAGAACTCTACAAACCTGACAGCATAAGCATGGGCGGCGGACGCGGTAACGGCGGCGGATTCGACATGGAGGACTTCGAAGAACGGTCCGGACAGGACGGGGAGGCAGATACGGAGGAAGACAGCGGCAAAGACACGTCCGGAAAAGCCACGCCTGGCGGCGGGATGAAGCCGGGAGGCCGCGGGCAGCCGGAAGACGGGACGCTGCCTGATATGGATGATATGCCTGATACGGGAACAATGCCGGAAAAAGGTGCCATGCCCGATATGGGGGATATGCCGGAAGATGGTGCCATGCCCGATATGGGTAACATGCCGGGAGATGGTGCCATGCCTGATATGGGTGACATGCCGGAAGATGGGACACTGCCTGAAATGGGTGATATGCCGGGTAACGGAGCCATGCCTGCCAACGGGGGCGGCATGGGGATGGGCAGCGATGACGTCTCCCTAATTTATTCTGATGATGATCAGGACAGCTACAGCAATATATTTGATAACGCGAAAACAAATGTGTCAGACGCTGACAAGGAACGTCTGATAGAGTCCCTTAAGACACTTAATGAAGGCGGGGATATAGAAAGCGTTGTGGATGTGGACGAAGTGATCCGGTACTTCGTGGTGCATAATTTTGTCTGCAATTTTGACAGCTATACCGGTTCTATGATTCACAATTATTACCTCTACGAGGAGGACGGTGTTATGTCTATGATACCGTGGGACTATAATCTGGCCTTCGGCGGTTTCATGTCTGGATCAGATGCCGGAAGTCTTGTCAACTATCCGATTGACACCCCTGTATCGGGTGGCACGGTAGAATCAAGACCCATGCTTGCATGGATTTTCAATGAGGAAGCATACACGGAAATATATCATGAGTACTTTGCAGAATTTATCTCAGAATATTTTGACAGTGGTTACTTTGAGGAAATGATTGATTCCGTCTCTGAGATGATTGCTCCGTACGTGGAAAATGATCCAACGAAGTTCTGCACGTATGAAGAGTTTGAGGAAGGCGTATCGACGTTGAAGGAATTCTGCCTGCTGCGGGCCGAAAGCATAAACGGACAGCTGGACGGCACGATCCCGTCGACGTCTGACGGGCAGGGGGAAGATGACAGCGCGTTGATAGATGCAGGAGACATCGAGGTCTCTGCGATGGGGTCTATGGGAAATATGATGGGGATGGGAGGCTCTAAAAATAAAGGCAGATAAGATATTGTACAGGGAGGTCCGTCAGTGGGCCTCCCTGTACTGCTTACATGAGATGTATCCGGATTCCAGAGAGACACCTTATTAATGATAAGTTTTGCAGAATATTAATGGAAAAATAAGGCTACGTCTTGTTTTTTGGAAAAAACATGATAAAATATAGAGATAATGTGCATTATTATGCATATCAAGAGAAATTTGGAGGAATGAAAAGATGAAGAAGAAAGTTTTAAGCTTATTATTAGTGACAGCATGTGTATTATCTATGACCGCCTGCGGTTCAAAGAAGGAAGCAGATACATCCGATTCAGGAGATTCTGCAAAGAAAGAGACTCTGATTATGGCAACAAACGCAGAATTCCCGCCGTATGAATTTCACGAGGGAGATGAAGTAGTCGGAATCGACGCAGATATCGCAGCAGCAGTTGCAGAGGAGTTGGGAATGGAACTGAAGATTGAGGATATGGCATTTGATTCCATTATCACGGCCGTTAACAGCGGTAAAGCGGATATCGGGGCAGCAGGAATGACAGTAACAGAAGACCGTCTGGAAAATGTTGATTTTACGGATACATATGCAACTGCAACACAGGTTATTATTGTAAAAGAAGACAGCGCTATCACAGGGCCGGATGATCTGGCAGGCAAGAAGATCGGTGTTCAGCTTGGAACAACGGGCGACCTTTATGCAGATGATATCGAAGACGCAGAAGTAGAGCGTTACAACAAGGGATTCGAGGCTGTCCAGGCTGTACAGCAGGGCAAGATTGACGCAGTTGTGATCGACGGTGAGCCGGCGAAAGAATTTGTAAAAGATGCAGAAGGATTAAAGATTCTGGACGAAGCTTTTACAGAAGAAGAGTATGCAATTGCAGTGAAAAAAGGAAATGACGAACTGAAAGAGAACATCAACAAAGCACTTGCTACATTAAAGGATTCCGGAAAGCTGGATGAAATCGTAGCAAAATATATCAGCGCTGACGGCGAGTAAAAGAGGCACCCATTATGTTGCAGACATTCCAGGATAAATTTTATCAAAATTTTATAGAAGATAACCGCTGGAAATATATAGCGGAAGGACTGGGAATTACACTCGAGGTAACCTTCTTCGCAGTTATTATAGGTATCGTCATTGGTTTTCTGGTAGCGATTGTACGTTCTACATATGATAAGACCGGAAAATTAAAAATACTGAATGTTATCTGCAAGATCTATCTGACCGTGATCCGGGGGACCCCGGTTGTTGTGCAGCTGCTGATTATTTACTTTGTTATTTTTGCAAGCACAGATGTGGATAAAGTAATAGTTGCAATCATGGCGTTTGGATTGAATTCAGGTGCTTATGTTTCTGAGATTTTCCGTTCCGGAATCATGTCGATTGACAACGGGCAGTTTGAGGCAGGACGGAGTCTCGGGTTCAATTATGTACAGACGATGATCTATATCATTATGCCGCAGGCTTTCAAGAATGTACTGCCGGCGCTCGGCAACGAATTTATCGTACTGTTAAAGGAGACATCTGTTTCCGGGTACATAGCGCTCCAGGATCTGACAAAGGGCGGCGACATCATACGAAGCCGTACATATGACGCATTGTTCCCGCTGCTGGCCGTAGCCTTCATTTACCTCATCATGGTAATGATATTTACAAAGCTTGTAAATATGCTGGAGAGGAGGTTAAGAAGCAGTGACCACTAATGGAGATGTATTAATAAAAGTAAAAGACCTTCATAAGGTTTATCACAACAGGCTTCATGCATTGGACGGGGTGTCAGAAGAAATCTTAAAGGGCGAGGTTGTTGTTATCGTAGGGCCGTCAGGCTCCGGTAAGTCTACGTTCCTGCGTTCCCTGAATCTGCTGGAAGTACCGACGACAGGGCAGGTTTATTTTGAAGGCGTGGATATTACGAGTAAAGAGACAGACATAGACCGACACCGCCAGAAGATGGGGATGGTATTCCAGCATTTTAATCTGTTTCCTCATAAGACGATCCTTCAGAACATTACGTTAGCGCCCATCAAGCTCTTGAAAAAGAGTAAAGAAGAGGCCGAGGCACGCGCAATGGAGCTTTTGAAACTGGTCGGGCTGGAAGAGAAGGCAAACGCTTATCCGTCCCAGCTTTCCGGCGGACAGAAGCAGCGTATCGCAATCATACGCTCCCTTGCAATGGACCCGGATGTAATGCTGTTCGATGAACCGACGTCAGCACTGGATCCTGAGATGGTAGGGGAAGTACTGGAGTTGATGAAAAAACTTGCGAATGACGGCATGACGATGGTTGTTGTGACACATGAGATGGGATTCGCAAAAGAAGTGGCGACAAGGGTCATTTTCATGGACGAAGGAAAGATAAAGGAACAGGGGGCGCCCAAAGAATTCTTTGAGAATCCGAAGGAACCACGGTTAAAAGATTTCCTCTCCAAGATATTGTAAAATTAAAATATAAGATTCGGTACGGCATTCACTGCCGGCCAGAGGGAGAACCCCGGAGCGATTGATATGCTCCGGGGTTTTTGCAGATGAAAGGGGATTTTTGAGGGAAGGGAATTTCTGAGAAAAGGGAAATTCTTTTTACAAAACATGTGTTCCGTGCTAAACTTATTTCATAACAGATAAATGATAGGAAAAGGACTAAGATAGGATATATGAGATATGAAAGAATAGATAAGGCTGTATTTCTGGAACGCCCGAACCGGTTTATTGCATATGCGGAGATTGGCGGAAAGAAGGAAACTATCCATGTTAAGAACACCGGGCGATGCGCAGAACTTCTGAAGCCTTCGGCACCTGTTTATGTACAGAAGAGTGATAACCCTGAGCGGAAGACGCAGTGGGACCTGATTGCCGTGGAAAAAGGAGATATTCTTGTGAATATGGATTCCCAGATTCCGAACCGGGTCGTTCAGGAATACATAGAAAAAGGGAATCTCTTCGGTGAGAAGCCATATGTAAGGCCGGAGACAACATACGGCAATTCGAGATTTGACCTGTATGTGGAATCCGGGGAAAGAAAAATCTTTATTGAGGTGAAGGGAGTAACGCTGGAAGAAGACGGTGTGGCACGTTTCCCGGATGCCCCGAGTGAGCGGGCGGTCAAACATGTTGAGGAATTGTGTCTTGCTGTAAAAGAAGGGTATGAGGCTTATATTATATTTGTGATCCAGATGAAGCCGATCCGCTATTTTACCCCGAATATGGATACGCATCCCGCTTTCGGGGAGGCTTTGAAGAAAGCAAGGGCTTCTGGTGTCAAAGTGCTTGCCTATGACAGTATAGTGACCCCTGAGAGCATCGAACTGGATCAACCAGTGCCTGTTGTGCTGGGGAATCCGCTCTTAAAAGAGGCTGCACTCCCGCTGGTGGAGTGGTACAGAAGCAGTAAGCGCGACCTCCCGTGGCGGCATGATATAAGTGCATACCGTGTATGGGTTTCTGAAATTATGCTCCAGCAGACCCGTGTGGAGGCGGTGAAGCCGTATTTTGAGAGGTTTTTAAAAGAGCTGCCGACAGTGAAAGAGCTGGCTGAGGTTCATGAAGATAAGCTCCTTAAGCTGTGGGAAGGGCTTGGTTATTATAACCGTGTCAGGAACATGCAGAAAGCGGCCCAGCAGATTATGGCAGATTTTCACGGGGAATTCCCTGAAAGTTATGAGGAGATCCGGTCGCTTGCGGGCATTGGAAGCTACACGGCAGGTGCCATCAGCTCTTTTGCCTATGGAGTGCCGAAGCCGGCTGTTGACGGAAACGTGCTGCGGGTCGTATCGCGTCTTCTTGCAAGGGAAGATGACATTATGAGAGCGAGTGTGAAGACTGGTATAGAGGAAGAGTTGGAAGAAGTGATTCCACCAGACGCACCGGGAGACTTTAATCAGGGGCTGATCGAACTGGGTGCCATCGTGTGTGTGCCAAACGGAGAGCCTAAGTGTGAACAGTGTCCTCTTTCACATCTCTGTCAGGCCCATGAGCAAGGGATTGAGACAGAACTGCCTGTAAGGACAAAGGCAAAGGCCAGGAGGATTGAGAAGAGAACAGTCCTGATTCTGAAAGACGGGGATACACTCGCCATTAAGAAGCGTCCCGGAAAGGGGCTTCTTGCGGGATTATATGAACTTCCCAATGTGGAGGGACATCTTACGAGAAAACAGGTCATAGAATATAGTAATTCCATCGGACTTGCTCCGATCCAGATTAAAAAGGCAGAGAGTGCCAAGCATATATTCAGCCATGTAGAGTGGCATATGATCGGATATGAGATTAAGGTGGATGAATTGGAAAAAAACTGCAGTGAAGAAATGATATTTGCCCGGAAAGACGAAATTGAAGAAAAATACTCCATTCCGTCGGCCTTTGAGGCATACAGGAGATATGTACTTTAATTTAGAGTCCGCTCTGTTTTCTTGAAACCCATATTGATTTATGTTATAATTGCTGTAATATCCTGACAGGTATTATGAGGAACGGTTAAGACTGTATGGCACAACATAAAAGGAGTGTACAGCTATGGGCGATAAAACGGAGTTATCCAGACAGCAGCAGAAGTCTAAAGAGACGAAGGAACGTATCTTCAGGGCGGCCAAACGTATTTTGCAGAAGAACGGATATGAGGAGCTTTCTATAAAGAACATTTGTGAAGAGGCAGGTGTTTCTAACGGTAGTTTTTACCATCACTTTAAGACAAAAGATGACCTGCTTTCCTATTATATAGAGGATCAGCCGAATATCAACCCGGACCTGCTTGATCTGCCGAAGAATGCAGATGAGGCTAAGATTGCTATTATTCATGTATATCTGAACTATGTGGAGTATTGCAGGGAGCTGGGGGTGGAATTCATATCCGGCTATTATGACACGAAGAACCAGGCCCTCAACCCTGCAATCCGCACGGAGCGGCCATATCCGATAGTTACGGTGCAGACATATGTAGAGAAAGCAATACGGGAAGGGATCATTCAGATAAACGTGCGCATTGAGGAGTTTACTACGGATATCCGCATGATTGTAATTGGCAATGTATTTGAATGGTGCCTGAGGAACGGTGAGGCTGATTTTGAGGGAAATATGCGCCGTTCTCTAGGGAAGTATCTGGACAGCACGGTTTCTTAATGAAAGGATAACTGCAAAGGGGTACAGATGATGAAATATACATTTATATTGAATCCAAATTCACGTTCCGGCATGGGCGGCATGATATGGGAAACCATAGAGCCTGAACTGATAAAAAGACAGGTAGAATATGAATGCCTGCGCACGGATTATCCGGGGCATGCCATGAAACTGGTCAGAGAGCTTACGGCTGACCGTGAGGAACATATACTGGCAGTGCTCGGCGGGGATGGCACGGTTAATGAGGTAATTAACGGAATCTGCGATATCAGCAAGGTGACCCTTGGTTATATCCCAACTGGATCAAGCAATGATTTTGCGAGGGGGATGAAGCTTCCGAAGGACCCGCTGAAGGCGTTGGAAGTGATACTGAATCCCGGGGAAATAAAGAAGATGGACGTAGGTCTTCTGACACGCGCCGGAAAAGAGCGCAGATTTGCTGTGAGCACGGGTATTGGCTTCGATGCGGCAATCTGCCACCAGGCAGCCGTTTCTAAGCTGAAGGTGCTGCTGAACCGCCTGAAGCTTGGAAAGCTTACCTATGTGGGGATTGCGCTGAACCGCTTGTTCCATGATAAGCCGGTGAAGGCGGAAGTGACGCTGGATGATGGTGTGACGAAGCAGTATAAGAAGGTATATTTTATTGCCGCTATGAATAATCCTTATGAAGGCGGGGGATTTTATTTTTGCCCGGATGCCAGAAGCAGCGACAGGCAGCTGGACGTGATCATCATATCCAACCTGCCGAAACTGGCCGTACTCCTGCTGCTTCCCACCGCATATAAAGGGTGGCATGTGCATTTCCCGGGAATATCTGTCATGCAGTGCAAAAAGGTGTGCGTGAAGATGGAACGTGCGCTGCCAGTCCACACGGATGGTGAGCCTGTATTTTTAAGGAAAGAAATCAAGGCTGAACTTTTAAAAGAACAGATCAGAGTTATATCAGCCTGAAAGAAGGAACGCATTATGGCTGGAATTATTACAGCAGTTGTGATCGTATATTTATACTTATTTATGATAGCACCGCGGATGACACAGCGCGGACTGATGAAGCCTTTTCTGGGAACACACTGGGCCCACAGAGGGCTTCACTGCATTGAAAAAGGAATACCTGAAAATTCTATGAAGGCATTCCGGATGGCGGTAAAGGAAGGGTTTGGGATTGAACTGGACGTGCACCTGACCAGAGACGAAAAATTAGTTGTCTTCCACGATGACACACTGAAGCGGGTATGTAAAAGACCAGGAAAAGTGGAAGACATGACCTACGAAGAACTGAAAAGCTGTTACCTGAGCGGGACTTCGGAACGGATTCCGCTTTTTTCGAGCGTTTTGAAATATGTAGACGGCAGAGTCCCGCTGTTGATCGAAGTAAAGCTCCCAACACAGGACACAAAGATCTGTGCCAGACTGTCGGAGGAACTGGCGGATTACAAAGGAGCCTTCCTGATCCAGTCCTTTAATTCCCTTGTAATCCACTGGTATAAGAAACACCGTCCGAAGGTCCTTAGAGGGCAGCTTTCTTCAAATTTGGTGAAAAGTGACAGGAGCCCGCATTATCTGCTTCGTTTTTGCGTAAAATATTTGTTAAGTAATTGTTACACAAGACCTGACTTTATTTCATACAAGTTACAAGACAGCCATAACCTGAGCCTGTGGCTCATACAGCACCTGTTTCTTTCGCCGGTGGCGGTGTGGACGCTGAAAACGGCGCAGGAGGCGGAAGAAGCAGAGCGGCGGTTTGATATGTATATTTTCGAAGGAAACGGCTGGCAGAGTGTGTAAATTCAAAAGATTTTGTTAAGGTTTTAGTAACAATTATAGAAATCCGTGTATCCATTATAATTACGATATTCTTTTATAAAAATAGCTTAACCACGCGGTTTATCGGTGTTTTTATTTGCTCGATCATGTGATTTTTTGAATAGCAATTATTGGTTTTGTAGGGAGTCGTTAGTAACACGTTAGTAACAAACTTTAATTTTTTCAATTTCTGCTCTCAGGGCATCTATGTCACGGTGCCCGTATACCTTATTTGTTACGTCCGTGAAAGCATGGCCCAGCATTCTCTTGCGATCATTCTCGCGGACACCGGAGTCCTCACAGAGCTTGGAAAAAGTGTGCCGACAGTCGTGCGGAGTGTGCGGTGGGTCCTGCACCATATCAAACTGCTCCATGAGTGCTGCCATCTCTTTGCGAAAAGCATCTGGCGTCATAGGTAGAAGCTGATCGTATTGCGCCAGCCTTTGCTTCACCAGAGGAAGAATTGAAGAATGGATGGGCACTATTTTATTCTTGGAGGCGGGTGTCTTTATGCCGCCTTTGAAATAGTTATCCTGTAAGTAAATTTTTACCACGTTCAGTTCTCCAATCCTCAGACCAGAATAGCAGAGGATCAGAAGCGTTATGGCTGTATCATTTTCTTTGGCCTGCCAGAATTTTTTTAGCTCTTGCTCTGTAAACGGTACTCCATGCACATCATCATTTGCGATATTTACACGGAGGGGAAGAGCAGGATTTTCCGGAACATATTTCTTATCTTTGGCATAAGCCCCCATCTGTTTCTGCAGGCTTACCATTCGCTCGATGGAGGCGTGCTTTAATTTTGAATTATCTATTATGTCCTGCATCTCCTCAAAGTTAATGCTTGAATAGATTTTTCCATGCAAAGAAGCAAAATTCTGGAATGATGCACGTACACCTCTCAGGGTGGATTCTGCATATTCTTTTTTCCCACAGTATTTCCAATTGTAGAACTGGTGATAGACTTCATCGAATGTAGGTCCTTTGTCAGATTCCTTTTCTTCTGTCTTTATGGTCCGGTTGTAATCAGCCAGAATCTGTTTGGCAAGATCATTCAAGTCACCGCCGTCATGCTTTAGCTTTTTAAGGTCCTTTTCCATTCCCGGGGTATATGTTCCAGCTTTGTACGCGGTCAGGACAGCGAATCCTACATACCAGTCATCAACATAACACAGGGCTTTTGGAGTGCATGGTATCCCTGTTTCAGAAAATTCGGTCGTTGGTGGGTGGACAGCATAGGGATTCCGGCGGTTTTTGCCTAAATATTTTATGCTGCCGTATCCGTTTGGGAGTTTTGGTCTTTTCTTTTTCTTTGGCATATGTACATCTCCTTTTTAAATTTGGGTATAAAAAAGACAGCCTGTCTCTTGCAGACCGTCACCGAAGATGATACAATATATTTGGTATTAACTGCATATCTTCGGATATGTTAAGCCGTTCCTGTTGGCGCAGGGGCGGTTTTTATATTTTTATAGATATCGTTTTACAGATTCTATAAGTTGATTCTTAAATTTATACAGGTCATTTAGTGAATCAATATAAAACTTCTGAAATTTTTTGTTTTCATCTGGTATGAATAGCTGTTTATTTTTTTTATCTAAATTTATTCGGCATATTGGTTTACGATTATTGTCCTTATAGAGTATTCCAAAATAACTCTCAGTATCACGATGAACAATATCTTCTACAGGTACAACCTCAGCAAGCATCCCTCTGATAATATAAAATGATTCAATTTCTTCTTCCGTAGTTACAATTTTAGAGGTCGTAGTGGTTGCATTGAGGTCTTCCTCTTCTTTATTTTCAGGTTCACTGGTAAGGGCAGAAGATATTTTATTATTAACTATCTCATTTACAAAGGAAGAAAAGGACTTTTTTACTACAGGTGTAAATTTATCTATTACTCGTTGATTTTTTTGCCCTTCATAGATATTAGTTAATACAAATCTTACAAAGTCTTCCGAAGGTGCATCATACTCTGAGGACAAAACATTTTTTATTAAAGAACTATATTTCAATTCCTCAGCAGTGCTGAAAATTTTCTCTTTATCAAAATTTTCCTTGCAAAACTTTTTTAATTCATTTATTGAGGTGTCTTTTAGGTTTAACATATCTATTTCTAAAAAGGGGACCATATCCATTTTATTAGATTCTTCTAGGTCAGTATAAAACCTATAAATCAGTCCGTTTGTGAGTATTCCAAATTTTGCTGGAGTTGTTCCGAAATATCTGAATAGTTGCGAAGAATGCTTGTCGAGTTGCTCTGAACAACTTTTGCACTCAATCAAAATATTAGGTGCTCCATTTTCCAATATTGCATAGTCGACTTTTTCCCCCTTCTTAATCCCAACATCTGCTGTATATTCCGGACAAAATTCTAAAGGGTTAAATACATCGTAACCTAACATTTGAAACATCGGTACAATTAAGGACATCTTTGTAGCTTCTTCTGTTGAAATTGTATCTTTAAGCGCAGATACTCTTTCAGAAAATTGTTTGACTAAATCATTAAAATCCATATGTATTCCTCTCTTCCTTTTTTCTGAGAAAACACCACATTTATGTTAAGCCATCCGGCCTAGCATCATTATAACTTCTAACAATCACCGTAAAGCCACTTGTTTTCCAAATGCCTAAATAATCCCATATCTATATTGTGCAGAGGGGGGTCATGATAATGATAATGCACAACAGGTTCCGGGACCATACAATGCGCGCAATGATCGGAATGTGAATTATAGAGTGTAGCTCCACAAAAATCACACTCCTTAATACTCCAGACAAAAGCATCCTGATCAGCATCATAGAACTGGGCATACATAAATTTATCTAAATATGTCATTTTATATTTAATTACATGTTTATGCCATCTGTGATAGTCATCAAAAGCAATCGTTGCAGCATCATTAGATATCTCAAATACTTTCGATACACTCTCGGGATCTTTGCATTTTGAGTAATATATTGCCATTCGCGGGGCCAGTATGTGACTGGCAAAGGCATTGGCCTCTTGTTCGTTTAGATCAGATTCTCCCACATGACCCATTATATGATGTCCGAGTTCATGCATTAAGGAAAAACGGATGCGGCCATTTGGATTATGTGAATTGTAGGCGATAATCTTATTTATACCATCTCTGAAAGCATCTTCAGAACAGGCTAAGCATATATCATATAACTTTTGGTTTTTTTTCCATAATTCATCATAAGTAAATATTCTATATCCATAATGTTCAAGTAAGGCCATGCAATCTATCGGAAAAGAGGTTACATGGCATTCTTTATAGACTTTGATTGTAGCTTTAATAATCTCTGTAATATCCAAATAAATCAACCTCGTTAATTAATTTATTTCGGACAAGAGTTTGATTAATTCCATTTTTTGTTCTGTAGTCATCTTTTTTCCGTTGCGAGCTATTAACTTTTTAGTATCCTCGTAAGTTGGTTCAATGGTACGTTTCTGATGTACATCGTCGAAATCATCTAAAGTACATCCTAATACTCTGGCTATAGCTTTTAGGGTTTCCAATTTGGGATCTTTTGTAACACCTGATAATATTTTATCAAGAGTCCCTTTAGGAACACCAGATTTTTCAGCTAATTCAGCAGTTGTCATACCAAGCCTTCTTTTATACTCTTCAATCTTTTCCAATCCCATGTTCCAATCCTCCTTATATAAAGAATATAGCACCGTTGACGGATAGGGTCAAGAAATATATTTCCGTCAAATGTTACAAATTAGTATTTAACGGAAATAATATGTTCAAAAAGTATTGACAATAGTAATTAACGGCTATACAATACATGTGTAATAACCGTTGAAGGCGAAAGGAGGTAAAACAATGTATAGAGTTTTAAAAGGCGAGATGGTGAAGAATGGCATTACGGTTCGAGAGCTCGCCTTAAAAATCGGAATAACTGAAAGAGGTCTTAGGAACAAAATCAATGGAAAAACATCCTTTTCATGGGATGAGGTTCTAAAAATTAAAACAGAAGCTTTTCCAGATGCTTTGTTGGAAGAACTATTTCAAAAAGATGAAAACAACAAAAAACAAACACTTGTTCGATAAAACCAATATACCACTGTTACCTACAGCAGTCAATTGGATTTTATTGTAACACAAGATGTGTCCTATAAAACGGACTTTGTGTAAGATGGTAAAAAATACCGATAGGAGGTGGAATAGGGCGTGAGTAACGAAGAGGTTTTAAATCTGATTGTCGAGTATATAAAAGGGCATGGATATCCGCCAACGATTGAGGAAATAGGGAAAATGGCTGGATTTCGAAGCAAAGCTACGACTTGGAATCGGATACAGAAGATGTTGAAAGATGGGGTGATTGAATCTGACTGCAAAGGAAGTGCAAGGGCAATACGTGTTCCGGGATATGAGTTTGTGAAGACAATATCAGCTGAAGAGTAGAAGGAGGTGGAGAGAAGGATGTACGACATATTAAATGCGAGTCAGGCTGCTAAAGTAATTGGATGCGGCCGACAAGAAGTAGTAGAAAAAGGAAAAAGGGAAATTTGGAAGTTCGTAAAGATAATCCCGCCAACAAATTCAGAGGGGAATAACAGCTATGAAATCAACAAGCGGGATCTGGCAAATTATCTGAAAATACCATATGAAGAGATAGATATTAGACTCAGAAGGAGGAATGAAATTGAAGATTATACAGAGAAGAAAGCCCAGACCGCGTGACCGTCCTGTAACATGCCGTCAGTACAGGCGATTTAGTTACTGCATGGAAGCAAGCCGGATGTACCCCTGTCAAGAGTTTGAGCGTTGGGGGCAAAAGCAGATGTCGGATCGGGAGCTTATGGTCGCGCTGGTAGAAACAATTTTAATCGGTGTAGCGATGGCCGCGGTATATATCCGTGTGGCATGAGGAGGATATGAAGATGGGAATCAGGGAAAAAGCTGATCATTTTGCAGAGCAGCATCGGAAAGCATTTGAGAACTGGGAACACGGTGGCATTAAAGACGCGTGGCGGGATCAGGATGGAAACATCTGCATCGCCTATGAGGACGGCCGCTGGTGGCGGTACCGTGAGAAGGCTGGAGGTGTGATTGAATGGTGGTAAAAAAAGAGCGCATAAGGCGGGCACCTATATGCACTCAGGCAAATATACAATTTCATTATAATTACGGAAAGGAATTTAGTCAATGAAAATAAAGAAAATTAGGATCAAGAACATGTATGGAATTACAGAGTATGAGGGGGATGGAAAGAGCATTGAGCTTGACGGCACGAATGGGGCTGGCAAGAGTTCTGTAATTGATGCCATAAGGTATGCCCTCACAAATAAATCAGACCGCAAATACATAGTCAGGAACGGGGAGACAGAAGGTGAAATCCTGATTGAGACTGACAATGGCCTGCGGATCAACCGGAAGGCGCGGACGAATCAGGTTGATTATAAGAGCGTCAAGAAGGATGGAAGGGAAGTTGGAAGCCCTGAATCGTTCCTGAAAGATATATTCTCTCCACTGCAGCTATCTCCTGTTGAGTTTATGGAAAAGTCTGAGAAGGAACAGAATGCAATTATTCTGGATATGATCCAGTATGATTGGAACCTACAGACAATCCGTGAATGGTTCGGCGAGATTCCCGACTGGGTATCATACGATCAGAATATCTTGCAAGTGCTCAATGACATCCAGTCAGAGAAAGGGGCATATTTCCAGAACCGGCAGGATGTCAACAGGGATATCAGAAACAAGAGGTCGTTTATAGAGGACATTGCGGACTCCATCCCGGCGGGGTATGAAGCCGAAAAGTGGGAAAACATGAACCTCAGTGAGCTCTACATGAAGATAGAGAAGATCCGTAAAGAGAATGAAGAAATCCAGAAGGCAAAACAAGTGATCGAGTCTCGTGACAATAAAGTGCGTAAATATGAAGCTGACCGTGAGATTGCTCTGGCAGCACTTGATCGAGAATTGTCTGCTGAAAAGGAACGGCTTGTTAAAGATAATGAGCAGTTACAGGCCCAGCTAAAAGCCAATCAGGAGAAACTAAACGGAATGGCAGAGCGTAAGCAGGATAAGACAGCCGTAATCAATAAAACATATGAGTCCGAGGTTGCCAAATATAATGCTATGGTCGATGAGTACAAGGAAATTTCGGACAAGGAGATACAGGATTATAGCAAGCTTCAGGAAGAAGCGGAACACGCCGAGGAAATGAAATCCCATTTGAAGGAATACGAACGCATGATTTCCCTTCAGACAGACGTGGAAAACTTACGGCAGGAGTCAGAGGACCTCACAAATAAGATTGAGAAGGCCCGTACCCTTCCGGGAGAGATTTTGGAAACAGCCGTGATACCTATTGCCGGGCTTACAGTAAAGAATGGGATACCGCTCATCAATGGTCTTCCAATCAGCAACCTTTCCGATGGAGAGAAACTTGACCTGTGCATTGATGTGGCTATCCAGAAGCCAAATGGATTACAAATTATCCTTATAGATGGTGTGGAGAAACTGTCTACTAAAATGCGGAATGAACTGTATCAGAAGTGTAAAGACAGGGGCTTGCAGTTTATTGCTACACGCACCACGGATGATGAAGACTTAACGGTGATTGAATTATAGGAGGAAGATATGGATAACGAAATTGCAGTACAGGAAAAAGCACATGAGCTGGTGAAAGAAGGGGTATTTTCGAGTATCCAGAATTTTAAAGAAATCTATGATATTGGGAAAATGTTCGCATCATCTACGCTTGTACCACAGGCATATCAGGGAAAGCCGATGGACTGCACAATTGCTGTGGATATGGCAAACCGTATGGGAGTAAGCCCCATGATGGTAATGCAGAATCTATATGTAGTGAAAGGGAAACCTTCGTGGAGCGGTCAGGCGTGCATGTCGTTGATTAATGGGAGCGGGAAATTTAATCATATCCATCACGTATATACCGGAGAACGTAATACAGATACCCGCGGATGTTACGTTGAAGCTGTCAGGATTGAAGACGGAGAAACTGTGAGAGGTGTCGAAGTCACAATGGAGATGGCAAAAGCAGAAGGATGGACAAGCAATAAAAAATGGCAGAGTATGCCGGAATTAATGCTGGCGTATAGGGCATCCGCATATTTTGCAAGGGTGCATATACCAAATGCGCTTATGGGAGTTTCTGTGGAGGGCGAAGCAGAAGATATTACAAAATCAGACCGTATTGAGACAACAGACCCATTTGCTCAACAGCCAGTAATTAACGAGGAGACATTAAAAGAAGCGGAGGAAATTTTTGAATGATATTAACCAGTGAAAACTATTACATGCAGGAAGCCAATCGGGAATATCTTTCTGTCAGCCAGTATAAGGACTTCTGCGGCACGTTGGGGAAACCACCGTGTGAAGAACTTGCCCTTGCAAAGCTGAACGGTGAGTGGGAAGAGGAAATGACAACCCCGCTTTTGATAGGGTCTTATGTGGATTCTCACTTTGAGGGAACACTTGACCTGTTCCGTGCACAGCATCCAGAAATATACACGAAGCAGGGCAGTTTAAAAACTGACTATAAGAAAGCTGATGAAATTATAAACCGTATAGAAAAAGATGAACTGTTTATGAAGTATATGTCTGGAAAGAAGCAGGTTATCATGACTGCTGATATGTTTGGAGTGCCTTGGAAGATTAAAATGGACAGCTACATAGAAGATATCTGCATTGTAGACCTGAAAGTTATGAAGTCTCTTCGTGAATCACATTATGTGAGGGACTACGGACTTATGGACTTTATCCGCTACTGGGGATATGACATTCAGGCGGCAGTATATCAGAAAATAGTGGAGATAAACACTGGCAAGCAGCTTCCGTTTTACATAGCTGCGGCATCAAAGGAAAAAGAAACTGATATTGAAATAATCCAAATCCCTCAGGAATGGATGGACGACCGGCTGATGGAAGTCCAGAAGAACGTACCGAAGATTGTTGCCCTGAAAAATGGTGAGATATGCCCTATTAGGTGCGAGGTATGTGACTACTGCAAACGATCAAAGGTGCTTACTGGCGCCATCTGGCCGGACAATCTGCTGGGAGAAATATAAATGAAAAAATCAGACACTATCGTAACGGAATATGTAGATTTCTGCCTGTTTTGTGGCAGACCTTATAACATTGAGGGACACCATCTTATATGTGGCGGGGCAAAGCGGAGTAATGGCACTAAAGATAAATTACTCATACCGGTATGCCCTGAATGCCACCGAAAGATACATGGTAATGGACTGAGTATGAAACTATCCAAAATGTTAGGACAGGCAGTATATGAGCAGACGCATACACGGGAGGAGTTCAGGGAGAGATATGGACAATCATACTTTTGAGATCCGCGGCAGATTTTACAAGGGTCATTGCTTTCCGGGGCTGAATGAATACATACAAGCAATAGGGGCAAATCCCAAAAAAGGAAACCGCATGAAGCAGGATTATCAAATGATAGCCTGTAATGCAATCAGGCTGGGCTTAAAGAGATTCAAAACGCATGGCCCCATTATCCTGCATTACACATTCAAAGAGCCAGAAAAAGGAAATAAACGGGACAGGATGAATGTGTTCAGTTTTGCAGACAAAGTGATAGAAGACGCGCTTCAGAAGTGCGGAGTGATCGAGAATGATGATCCGGCACATGTGCTGAATACCACCCATGATTTCTCCTACACAAAAGGAGAACCGGCAATCATTGTTTCGATAGAGGAGATAACAGGATAAGTCTTGTTATAGTAACCCGTCTAAGGCACCTGCGGGTACGTCACGGTAATCGTAGGCCATTTCATTACTTCCCGGCGGATGGCCGGGAGGGGAAAGGAGGACGGAAGAATCCCAATGGAAGGATGGATAAAGGTACATAGAAACATCATGGAACATTGGTTGTGGCAGGAAAAAGTATATTCCAGACTTCAGGCATGGTTAGAAATGATAATGCTTGCAAACCATACAGGGAACAAGGTTAGAATTGGGAATGATTTGGTTTATGTTGAACGTGGTAGTTTTATTACATCGGATTTGAAACTCGCTGCCCGCTGGGGGTGGAGTAAAACAAAGGTAAGAGCGTTTTTATCTATGTTGGAAAATGACAATATGATTGAGAAAAAAACAGACCGGAAAAAAACCACTATAACCATTGTAAACTACGGCATTTATCAGGAATCAAAAACCACAGAAAAACCTCAAAAAGACCACGAAGAAACCATAAAAGAACTACAAAAAAACACAAACAAGAATGTAAAGAATGATAAGAATGAAAAGAAGGTAAATAATACTGTGCGGTTTACACCGCCGGACATTGATATGGTCCGTGACTACTGTATAGAACGTAACAACAGTGTTGACCCTCAGGCATTCATTGATTTTTATTCTGCCAAAGGTTGGATGATTGGCAAAAACAAAATGAAGGACTGGAAAGCCGCGGTGAGGACTTGGGAGAGAAATAATAAAAAAGCAGGAGCTTCCCGTGCATCGGGTACAGACAGGGTTAGTGAGGTGGATAACTGGTGACTAGAGAAGAGTTTAAAAATATTGTAAAGGCGATACGTGGGACATACTCTAACAGTCCAATAAGCTCCCAACAGATATTTGACCTTTGGTATGAGATGCTGAATGACATGGACTACGAAATGGTATCCAATAATTTGCATAAGCACATACGGACAAATAAGTTTGCCCCTACGGTGGCAGAACTCAGAGGTGTTGCGGATTCTAAGGATTTTAATAATTTCAAACGGCGGCCGTACAATATGGATTTGCTGGAACGGCAGCTCTTAGAGGCAGACAGGGAAATGATACCGGAGCTTAAAGATAATGGCTATCAGATTTCAGGAGGAGATAATAATGGTTGTTAAAAATAAAAATAGAACAGAGGCAGATGTACGGAAAAACGGTATATTTGGGACTGTAATGCAATACGAGATGTTCTGCGTATACTGGCAGCATCTATGCACCAGATTGAATAAAAATTCAATTAACAGGGCACAGAAATGCGAGAAAGAAGGTTATTAAATGATATACATTTGTAACAATACAAGCAAGATAGATAAGCTCTGGGGGAGGTTTATAAAACACTTGCTCCAGATGCAGGGTGAAGGGATCACCGTAGAATACGTCAGAAAAGGCGAAGTCATCCTGAATGGAAAACAGTATAAGCCATTTTACAGGGAAAACACTATGAGCTACGACCCCATAGGATGGACATATGAGGACGGTCAGCCATATATAGTTTTTACGGGATACGATATTAAGCCGCTTATTGATTATTTGTTAAAAGGAGGAGTTTAAAAATGGCAATGACAGCGGATATAAAGATGCAGATAGAGGCTATAAAAAATCAATCAAGGATAAAGGTTATAGATTATGGTGACACAGTACTTCTCACTGATGGGTGGAAGGGGCCATACATAAAAAAGGATAAATTAATCATTGATCTGGACAAGATAAATCATCCAGAGGGAGGGGAAACATACGATCCCAATAAACTTAAGCTTATAAAACTTAAGAGAACGAATCATCTTTTGATAACGGGAAATAGGATTGCAATCAGATTTGATACGGAAGATGGGGAACATATCTGGACCAGAAATGACTGGATGAAAGAGTACGGAAATGCATTCGGATACGCAACTGAAGAGACAAAAACTTCCGTTATACCAATAGGCATAAATGGTGATCCACTGGGTATTGTGCTGTGTATGCGTATTACTGATAATGATTAGCATTTATGGAGGAGCAGGATGCATAAAATAAAAGGCGTATTTTGCCTTAACAGTAAGTGTAAACATTACTTTGAGGATAGCTGCATGTTGATACAGGAGACTGGAACTGTGAATATATCAAAGACCGGAAAATGCGAAGACTTTGTTGCAGGCGAATACATTGGATATGCTGACCGATCGGATCTTACATCTGTAGCTATAGATCCAGAGACACTAGAGGTTGTTTTTATAGATTAACATTTTGAGGTGAATATATGAGGGTAATTAGAACAAAGGATAGTACAGAAAATCTATGTGATGCTTGTCAGCGCAGTGAAGAGATTCCGTTATGTGTATCAGATAATATTGAGTTTGGGAATGGTTTCGGAAATGACAATGTTATTGGTTGTAGTAATTGCTTATGCAAATACAGCGATACCATATATCCGGGCGAAATAGCAACAAAAAATTAACATTTGATGTAGATGTACATTGACAATTTCATAGGTCAGTAGAAACCACGTACAACGTGGAAAAATGTTGACAAAACCACATGTGACGTGGTATCATTATAATTGTAAAGAGGATAACATTTATTTATAATTAGGAGGATACCATGAATTTTAAATTATTTTCAGAATTATACGATGAAGCAAAAAAATGTGAGAATGTTGATAGTTTCATTGATAACAGAGAAAATATGTCTGAGTTAAAAAACATGCAAATTGATAATGCGGTTTTACTACTACGCTTTATCTATGAGGTGGCCCATATGGGGATCAAAGATATCAGGGAGTATTTAGGACTGCCGCGTCCAAATTTTTGTGAACGCTACGAAATAAAGTTAAGAACCCTTGAAGATTGGGAGTATGGAAAAAATCCTGTCCCACAACATTTAACTAAATTGCTCTCGTACACACTCGTGGAAGATTTTATGAGTTAATAGTGATAAAAAGATCTACTGACCTAATGATGGTTGGTAGATTTTTTTTATTTAAAATTAGCATTTACTGAAAGAAGGTATACTGTGAAAGATTCTATAAAGAATGTATTAATTAACTTGATTCAGGAGGCAAAAAGAGATCAGGAGCGTGCGAATAAATCTGCAGAATTGGTTTTTAATACAATAAACGATATATTTAATAACCCGGATTTGCAAAAAATTCCTACAGGAGCCGAAAATGCCGAAAATTTAGAAGAGGCTATCGCGTGTTATATACAATATGGTGAGTATGACATTCAGGGAATTATAAAGGAACTTGAAACAATTAGGATTTGAGCGATTAAGAAAGGAGACGCAGAATTGTATAGCATAGACGATATGAAAAGCTGTATACAGGAGTGGTTTTCAGAGGCATTAAATCCGGTTGAAGTAGCAAAAACATATCATGAAATTCAGCAGGAGGCAGAAAAACAGCTTGAATTTATGATGGAGCAAAGGATAGAAAACGTTGAGAATTAGCATATAGGAGATCAAAATGGAAGAAAAATTACATGAATTGAAGATATATCCGAAATATTTTGATTCTATTCTGGATGGGAAGAAAAAATTTGAAATCCGAAAAAATGATAGAGGTTTTCAGGTTGGGGACAATGTATTACTCAGAGAATGGGACAATATAAAGTATTCAGGAAGAACCATATATGCGACAATAACCTACATCTTGGACGATAAATTCATAGGGTTATCAGAGGGTTATGTAGCATTTGGGATCGAAGTTAATGACTACGATCAGCATTTGCTTTAATGGAGTAAATCGGGCGGGCGCCCGATTCAAATTTAGGATTCAAGGAGGGAAGTTGATGGCAAAAGTGTTATGTCATATGACTGATTGCAAGCACAGGTCAAGGCGTGCATCGAAAATATATAAGACAAAAAATGGAAGGAAGATGTATGGTTGCTTACTGGATGCAATCGTTGTGAGAAAAATTACAGATTTTGATGGCGATTGCGAGGCGGTAATAGGCAGAGAAAATATGGCGCAGTGCATGTATTATGAGCCGCAGATTTAATTACAACTAAACTGATATTTAGTGAAAGGAGAAAAGAATGGAGAGATTAACAGTACCAGACGAAGAGATAGATGGTGGTACAAGAAGAGCAGTTATAGATGCAAGAGCAGTAAGAGAAGAAGCAATGAAGATTTATTGGGCGCTGAAGAAGTATGAGGACACCGGTCTTTCTCCTGAAGAAATTGACAGCCTGAATACTTTTGATGGCAGTCAGGGTATGAAGTATCTAAAATTGTATCAGGAGGAGCAGCAAAAGCATAGATGGATTCAGGTATCGGAGCGGTTGCCGGAAGAAGCAGAATATTTAGGGATATCTGATGGACAGCGATACATGAAACGAATAGAGGTGGCCTATATGACCGATACCATAGAATATATAATTGGGTACTTTGACGGTTGTAAATGGATGGACAAGAGACATAACAAAATTAACAATGTCATAGCTTGGAAAGTTCATGAACCATTTATATCATAACTTAGTAGAATTGAAGGAGGAAAAGTAAAAATGAAAGATGGAATACATCCAAAGAATATAAAAGAGTTTGTGGAAGTTGATGAAAGAAAGTGCGAAGAGGTTAATAACTGTTTTGGTGTAAAAATTGTAGATGGTAAAAAATATTGTCGTGGATGCGGAAATGTGCGGCTAACAGATATCCATGATGCAGCTTTGAAAGAATTATTTAGCTAAACCGCCGTTTAGCAAAGGAAGGAGCCGATATATTGAGATCAAAAAGAAGTCATAAAGAGATAAAGATAGACAGTCAGGATCACTATGGTGGACTGGCCGAAAACACACCGGAGCGAAAGGCCAAAGAGAAGTTTAAGCGACCTCCTGCGTATCAGGCCGGGAAACTGTTGCAGGAGCAGGCGAGGCAGATGGAGAGGAATGACATCAAAGAAGGAGTTGAAAGGATTGG
This sequence comes from Faecalicatena orotica, assembly GCF_003149245.1. Taxonomy (GTDB): domain Bacteria; phylum Bacillota; class Clostridia; order Lachnospirales; family Lachnospiraceae; genus Faecalicatena_A; species Faecalicatena_A orotica. The sequence continues at coordinate 124,270 of NZ_QGDL01000010.1, forward strand.
CAAGGATTGAAGAAAATGCATCCACAAGTGAAAATGATAAGAAAAAAGAATACTTAAGGAGTTACGGGAAACATGTCAGGAGAATCAGGAGGATAGAGTCTGAGATACCGGAAATCCGGGCAATGAAAGTCTCACCGTCTTTAAGCGTGGATGGAATGCCGCATGGCAGTGATAAAAAAGATCTGTCAGGATATGCCGCTGAATTAGATGACATGGAGAGGGAACTCATGGAAGAACGGTACCAAAGAGTTGTTAAATATCGTGATATAGATAAAAGAATAAAAAGGCTCAAAAGCGAAAATGAGCAGGACGTTCTCTTCTATCGGTATATCAAAGAGCTCGATTGGTGGGAGATCGCAGAAAAAATGCGGTATTCTGAAAGGCAGATACATAGGTTTCATGGACGTGCACTGGCACATTTTGAAATATCAGAAAAAGATGTCAGTGAATGTCAGTAACAACTGTGTTATTATGATAGCATCGAAAAGAAACAAAGAACAAAGCATCTGGCATCCGCTGGGTGCTTTTTCTATGCACTGAGGAGGTGAGCCTGAATGACGAAGAAGCAAAATAGATTTGTAGAAGAATACCTAATCGACCTGAATGCCACTCAGGCAGCCATAAGGGCAGGGTACAGCCCTGATACAGCGAAGGAGATAGGATGCGAAAACTTAACAAAACCTAACATCCGCGCGTGTATTGACCGAGCAATGGCCGAACGATCAAAGCGTACTGGCGTAAATGCTGACCGAGTCGTACAGGAGCTGGCAAAGATAGCCTTTGTGAATGCGACAGAGGTAATAGATCCAGCTACGGCTACGGTCAAGGAGGATGCTCTTCCAGAGGACACCGCCGCGATCCAGTCCGTTAAGGTCAAGACCTTCGGTGAGGACGGCCTAGAGCGTGAGATCAAAATGGCTGACAAACTAAAGGCACTGGAATTGCTCGGTAAACACATGGGAATGTTTAAAGACAAGGTGGAGCTTTCAGGAACTCTCCAAACTGAGAAAACAAAACTGGATGATCTGATCGAACAGATGCGCGGCGGTGATGGATAGTGAGCGATGAAAGATTACTGCTGTCGGACAAGTATAAAGCATTCCTCCGGTGTGACGCGCCTGTGGAGTTCCTAGAGGGTACAACGGCTGCGGGAAAGACTACAGTCGGCCTGTTTAAGTTTATGCTCAAAGTTGCTGAGTCACCAAAAAAGCTGCATATTCTGGCGGCAGATGATACGGGAGCTGCAGAGAAGAATATCATACAAAAGGATCTGGGCATTCTGGATGACTTCGGCGTACTGGTGAAGTACAAAGGCAATGGCGGTGGGGGATATAATATGCCTCATATCCTGTATCATACCTCAAGTGGCGACAAGATTATATTCGTGGTCGGCTATGGCAATAAGCGCAAATGGAAGGATGCTCTGGGAGGCCAGTACGGCTGCCTGTACATTGATGAGATCAACACAGCGGACATTGAGTTTGTCCGTGAGGCGGCCATGAGATCAGATTATTTAATGGCAACACTTAATCCTGATGACCCAAATCTGGAGGTATACAAGGAGTATATAAACTGTTCCCGGCCACTTCCAGAGTGGGAAAATGAGACACCAAAGGAAATTAAAGATGAGTTGAAAGAAGGACCAAAGACCGGATGGGTACATTGGTTCTTTTCTTTTGCTCACAATCTGGGGCTTCCCAAAGAAAAACTGGACCGGATCATTCAGAATACACCTCCGGGAACAAAGATTTGGAAAAATAAAATACAAGGCCTGCGCGGTAAAGCAACTGGTTTGATCTTCCCGAATTTCGACCGAAAGAAGCATGTTGTTTCCGCTGAATGGGTGAAACAACAGGTTAAAGCCGGGAAGATTAAATTCAAAAAGTTTACGGTTGGACTGGATACATCATATTCCAGCAAGTCACCAGATACCATCGCGATGATCTTTCAAGGCATTACAGAGGACAGGAAGCTGTTCACGCTGGAAGAAAAGACATACAGCAATGCAGATCTGGATCAGCCGCTGGCTCCATCAGACACGGCGGTCAAATTCGTAGAGTTTTTGGATTACTGCCAGAAAGAGTGGGGATTTGCGAAAGATACATTTATTGACTGTGCAGATGCGGCAACGATTACGGAGCTGCGTAAGTACAAGCGCCTGCATGGCTGTGTGTACAACTTTATAGAGTCGTACAAGAAAGTGGAGATCATCGACCGGATCAAGCTACAGCTTGGATGGATACAGCAAGGATGCTATTTAGTAGTGGATACTTGTACGGAACATTTAGGTGAGTTGGAACGATACTCTTGGGATGATGAGAAGGACATTCCAGAGGACCGTAATGACCATACAATTAATGCCAACCAATATGGATGGATTCCATACCGTCAAATGATTGGATTCGAGGAGGATGAGAAATGAGGTGGACAGAAAAATTGAGCAATAATATCAAGAAAGGACTGCGGAGCTGGTTACAGATCACACCTTCCAGTCCATATGCAATACAGATCAATGAGGTAATGGACTTTGAATTGTCCGCTATCCGCAACCGCATCTGGTACCGTGGTGATAGTAATGAGCTGGAACAGATGTACCAGCAGAATCCAGATTATGCAGATAAGACAAAGTTTTGGGCGAGCAAAAGCAGCCCGGGTATGGAAATGAGAAAGATACATACTGGTCTTCCGGGGCTTATTGTGCGGACACTTAACAGCATTGTCGTGGATGACATGAATGACTTCGAATTTGAAGAAGATACGCACAAGCGATTGTGGGAAGATATCGAGGAGGACAATAAATTCCGTAAAAAATTTGAGAAGTCCCTAAAGGAAGTACTTTTCATCGGTGATGGTGCGTATAAGATCGCAATCAATACGGATGTCAGCCAATATCCATTACTTTCGTGGTACCCCGGAGAGAAGGTCGAATTGGTATGGCAGGATGGACGCTTGAAAGAAGTGGTATTTAAGACTCTTTATACTGTCGGTACACAGCAGTATGTACTCCATGAGCATTACGGATATGGTTATATTAACAACCATTTATACAGGTGGGAGGAAGAGGTGCCGCTGACTGCGATTGAGGCGACAGCATCCATCAAAGATGTTGCATTTGATAAGACCGTCATTCTGGCAGTGCCACTACAAATATACGAGAACACAAAATATGAGGGCCGTGGAGGCTCTATTTTTGATGGGAAGTTAGATAGTTTCGACGCTTTTGATGAGGCGTGGTCACAATGGATGGATGCACTCCGGGCAGGAAGGGCAAAGACCTATATACCAGACTGTTTGGTGCCACATGATCCAGAAACTGGAGAGATTATCAGGCCAAACCCATTTGATAATCGTTACTTTGCGGCTGATGGTGACATGAGGGAAGGACAGAAAAATGTCGTCATGACGGATCATCCTGCAATACCGCATGAGAGCTATCTTGCCAGCTATATAACGGCACTCGACCTGTGTTTGCAAGGCGTGATCAGTCCCAGCACGTTAGGAATTGACGTGAAGAAGCTGGATAACGCCGAGGCACAACGCGAGAAGGAGAAGGCTACGCTTTATACCCGTAATGCGATCATCGAAGCCTTACAGGAAACGCTGCCCGAACTGGTATCTTCCTGTATCAATGCCTACAACATACTCCATAGTAAAGCCGTGGAGGATGTGAAAGTGGAAATACCATTCGGTGAGTATGCCAACCCATCATTTGAGAGTCAGGTGGAGACTGTGGCAAAAGGCAAGCAGGGCGGAATCATGAGCATTGAGGCATCCGTGGAAGAATTATACGGTGACAGCAAAGATGAGGACTGGAAAGCAGAAGAGGTGAAACGCTTAAAGGCTGAACAGGGCATAGCTGAGATTGAGGAGCCGGGCCTTAATCTGGAAGGGGTGATAATTGATGAAGGTAAAAGTAGCGAACCGGATCTACAGAATGAGCCCGGAGGAATATCAGGGACTGTTAAAAATAGCCAGTGATCAAGTGCCATTCGGCGTATATGCTATTGAGAGGCAGGGATACGCTGAACTAAGGAATGACCATTGCAAGAGCGTCACACAATTAAAGACCCTGAAACGTCAGTTCAGGGGGCAGGGGTTCAAGGTGATGTTCAATGGAGGTGAAAAGAATGCCTTATAGATTTGACCTTAAAGGATACTGTGAAAATTGCCCGTTTTTTGAACCAGAGGTCGAAAAAATAGAATATACAAAACTTGAAGACGAATTTCCCAAAGTGCAGAATATCGTGAAGTGCAGATATGGGGAGCAATGTGAAAGGGCTGTCATAACTGTGAATCGGGAGATGATTTAATGGAAGATTACGATATCGGGAATGCCTTCCGTGCGATTGAGGACGAACTGATTGCGTCCATGATTCGAAACATGAAACATCACAGGGCGTGGGAAGATGATGAGGGTTTTCATTGGGAACAGTGGCAGGCATTACAGCTGAAAGCGCTGGACGAATACAAGCGGAAGAATCAGAAGATTTACGGCAGACGGTTTAAAGATATCAACAAGTCCATCGAGGCAGCTATTCAGGAGGCCCGATCAGAAGGTGGCATGGATCAGGAAATAAAGATACTGCGAGCCGTTAAGAATGGATTCAAGGGATCAAAGCTGTCTAAAGGAGCGGTTGCAGAGTTTTTCAGAATGAATGACCGGAAACTGGATGCACTGATCAGGGCGACTACGCACGATATGAAGCGTGCCGAGACAGCAGTTTTAAGAATGGCAAATGACCAGTATCGGAAGATTATCTTTAACGCTCAAGTGTATGCCAATACGGGGGCAGGGACTTATGAAAAAGCTGTTGATATGGCTACGAAGAACTTCCTGTCTGCGGGATTGAATTGTGTAGAGTATAAGAATGGTGCAAGGCATACGCTGGCTGATTATGCTGACATGGCGCTCCGTACAGCAAGCAAGCGGGCATATCTTACTGGAGAGGGAGAGAAGCGACAGGAATGGGGTATACATACCGTAATCATGAATAAACGTGGAAACCCGTGTCCTAAATGTCTTCCGTTTGTTGGGAAAATCCTGATTGATGATGTGTGGAGCGGGGGGAGCAGGAAGGATGGGCCATATCCGCTTATGAGTAGTGCGATTGCGGCTGGGTTATACCATCCCCGATGCAAGGACAGCCATACTACATACTTTCCCGGTATCAGTACTCCCCCGGATGATAAATTCAGCAGAAAAGAATTAGCTGAAATCGAAAAGAAGGGCAGACGGGAGGCACAGCACCAGTATGCGATGCGACAGGCCCAAAAATATGATAGACTGTATAAAAATTCTATGGATGATGAAAATCGTAGGAAATACAGGAGCCTAACAGACAAATGGAAATCACGTGCTCATGATTGGAATTTATCAAGGTTTACGGAGATGCTGCAAGATTACAATAATGGACAGAAGGACATCATCAGTCATTGGAGCATCCAAAAGAATCTTAACAAGTCAGAAATCGGTAAGCAGACGGTTGAGTATGCAGTGGGACACCCCGAATTGAACATAAATCTATGTTATAAAGTTGATGTTCCGGAAGGTCTTCTGGGGAGGCAGGATAAAAATGATATATACATATATGCATCAAAAACACGTACAATACAGAAAACAGCGGAAACTCTCATCCATGAAATAACACACCACAAATATGATATTGGTGGAAATCAATGGGCTGAGTGTGTATGCAGGGCTCAGGAATTAAAGCATAGAAATATGACTGATAAATTGACCAGTCAGGAGTTGCGTGATATAATTAAATCAGTTAAGAGGGATTATCCAGAATTGAAATGGAGATGATGATATGCACCCAGTAGAAGAGATGATACTACAGTTAAAGAAGCTCAGAAATGGTGAAGAGGTTGTATGTAAGCACTGCGGTAAAGGCGTTATGAAACCAATCGGTGATTATAAAACAACTCATTGCTATGTGTGTGATAATTGTGGAAGCAAAATAAATTTAGACTAATACCACCCAGTCAGGATCTGATTGAGTGGTATTTTTATACCCATTTTTAGGAGGTGATCCAGATATCTCCCTTTGAGGCGCGGGGTGAAGCGCCTTATTTTTGTGCCCGAAGGCCTAAAACTACACGGAGACACCGGGTTAAAAACTGTTTTGTGAGACACACGTAAAACTGTCAGTGCAGACAGCACGGAAAAAACTGTAGAAAGGATTAAACATTATGAGGAAAAGAATTTTTAGATGCAAGTTACCTATGGACATTCAGCACTTTGCAGAGCCGGGGGCAGGAGGCGGAACTGGTGGGACTGGAACCGGCGGGACGAGTCAACAGACGCAACAGCAGGCCACTGGGGGACAGACAGCCGCAGAACCGCAGATCGATTATGATAAACTTGCACAGCTGGTGACAGGAAAGCAGGCCGCTACAGAGGAATCCGTTATTAAGGGATATCTGAAACAGCAGGGACTTACGAAAGAGCAGATGGATCAGGCAATTGCAACGTTTAAACAACAGCAAGCAGCCAGCCAACCAGACGTTGAAGCTCTGCAGACTCAGGCGGCGCAGGCTCAAGCTGCAGCACAACAGGCACAGGTTCAGGCAGCGGCCACTATGTCAGCGGTTGGTCTGGGAATTGATGCCAAAACCATTCCGTATATCATCAAGATGGCAGATTTAAGTAAAGTCACTGGTGAAGATGGAAAGATTAACGATGAAGCAATGAAAACAGCTCTAAACAAGGTTTTAGAGGACATCCCGGCACTGAAACCGCAGACCCAGAAGTCTACAGGATTTGTACAGGTTGGAGCGACTGGAGCCGGACAACAGCAAACGTCAACCGATGATGCCTTAAAAAAGGCATTCGGACTTTAAGAAAGAGAGGATTTAATACATGGCAGTATATGATTATGCGACAACATTTACACAGCTCCTGCAACAGAAATATGCGAAGGAGCTGTGCTCTGATGCCCTGACACAGAGCAATCTGGGCGTAAAATTTATTAACGCCCAGACAATTAAACTTCCAACCATGAGCGTATCTGGTTACAAGGATCACACCAGAACACCGGGATTTAACACAGGATCACTGAGCAACAGCTGGATTCCGAAAAAACTGGAACATGACCGCGATATTGAATTTTGGGTGGACCCGATGGATATCGACGAGACAAACCTTACTCTGTCAGTGGCAAACATTCAAAATGAATTTGAGACAACACAGGCGATTCCAGAGAAAGATTCTTATCGTTTCAGTAAGCTGCATTCTGAGCTTACTACGTATTCAGGACGCATTGACAACACAGTAATTGATGCGGCAACATTCTTAGAAGCGTTCGATGAAGAGATGGCCCGTATGGATGAAGCAGGTGTACCGGAAGAGGGACGTATGCTCTATGTTACCCCGGCTATGAATAAAATTATCAAAGAGGCGGAGGGAATCCAGCGGGTAATGACCGTGACATCCCCGTCTACGATCAACCGTAACGTGCACAGCTTGGATAACGTCACAATCAAGATGGTTCCGGCAGCCCGTATGAAGACTAAGTATGACTTCACGACTGGCTGTGTAGCTGCCACAGATGCTAAGCAGATCAACTGGATTCTGATCCACACATCCTGCGTGGTATGTCGTGACAAATACAGCTATATCAAACTTTTTACTCCGGGAACAGATTCTAGGACGGCAGATGGATACTTATACCAGAACCGTAACTATGGGGATCTCTTCCTGCTTGAGAAAAAAGTAGAAGGCTGTGCAATGAATGTGCAGGCTTAAGGAGGGAAGATATGAAAGCAGTAAAGGGTAATAAAGAGTATACCATTGATGAAACGCAGAAGAAGCAGTATCAGGATGCGGGTTTTGATATTATGGGAGATGGCGAAGTAATTGCTTACGGACGCGGGAAGACGGTCCCTTATGACGATCATATGAAAGCAGTGAAAGAGATTGAGAGGCTGCGTGAGATGATCGCTGAATTAAGAGAAGCGGGGAAAGAAACAGAACCACCCTCAGAACCGGAAAAAGAAACCGTGAAGAAGGCAGGCGCAAAGAAAGCGGGTGAGTAACATGGCTTACGAACCTTATGCGGACGAGGCGTACTACAAGGAGACTTACAAGGGGACCTTGCTTACAGAAGGTGAGGTCACCCGGTATCTGCGTCAGGCATCCCGGCATGTGGATTCCCTGACCTACAATCGTATTGTGTGTCGGGGGTTTTCTTCTCTTACACCATTTCAGCAGGACATTGTCCGGGAGGTGGTCTGCCAGCAAGCGGAATTTGAGTGTGAGAATGCCGATGAAATCAATACGATCCTGTCCGCATACAGCATCAATGGCGTGTCAGCCCAGTTTGGCAGCTCTTGGAATGTCTACATGGACAAGGGTGTGGCTATGAAACGAGATGTATACGCGCTGTTGTCCCAGACAGGCCTGTGCTGTCGGTTAGCGAGGTGAGGCTATGAAGTATCCATGTTTGGTGCCGAAACGACTCTGTAAGACAGATATCAGCCTGACATTTGAACGGGAAGGGCTAAATGAATACGGGGAGCCGCTTCCAACTGTAAACTATACCGGAAAGTGCAATTATCAGGATAAGGCCCGAACGATTCTGACAGCTGAGAAGAAGCTGGTAGAAATCACAGGTTCGGCTCTCTTTCCGGGTGATATCTGTCCAACACTTCCGACGATATCAGGAGGGACCGCGGTTGTCTTCGGCAGAAAACGACGTATCCAGCAAGGCACAAAGGCCCGCAATCCAGATGGAACGGTTAACTATACGGAGGTGCTGCTGATATGATGAAGGTTAAGTCAATCGTAAAGCTGAATATGCCAAAGATCAGACAGTTGACTCAATCACAAGTGACAGCTATGGAACAGACAGCGGAAGCACTACATACAGAAGTTGTGCAGGCGGAGATTATGCCGAGGGATGATGGAACACTGCAGAATGAGAGCACATTTGTGGATTATTCCGATTCGGGTCAAGGCAAAGTATCTCTAATATCCAGCACCCCTTATGCTAGGCGTTTATACTTTCATCCAGAGTATAACTTCCAGAAATATGAGAATGCATTTGCTCAAGGCCTTTGGTATGATCCTTGGATTGATGGGATTTACAAGGACTTCTGCAAGAATGCATACCAGAAACTGTACAGGAGGTTAGGCGGATTATGATGCTATCAGATATTAGGGACTATATTGACTCTTTAGAACTGGCGGACCATGCGTATATGGGGAAACTTCCAGACAAGCAAATACGGTCTATCGGGGTGTACAACAGCAAACACCAGCACGTGTATAAGACTGCTATCGGGGGCCCGGAGATGGAGTCCTACGGCACCAAATACGTGACGTTGCTTGTGCATTGGAATAAATCCCTGCGTGATACAGAAAAGGCTGCTGTGGCCTTATTTGAAGCCGTAACAACAGCAAGAGAAGTAACTATTAACAACAAGATAATTAAGTTTATACAGCCGCTTTATGAGATTCAAGATGTAGGCACGGACGATGCAGGCATCTTTGAAATGGTCATTGAAGCGGCTGTTGTATTTAAGAAAGGAGATTAACATGGAAGGATTGAAAGGTGTATACCCTTGTTATGAAAACCAGTTCCAGATTGATACAGCAGTTTCCGGTTCTGCAGCTGCAATGAAAACCATTGCTGAATGCGAATCTTTTGGAGTCAGCTTCGACAATGGTGTGGAGGAATGGACACCATTTGATACGGAAGGATGGGTGCGTCGGTTGATGACCGCGAAGTCCGTAACGATTACCGTTACTGCGAAACGTAATGTCGGGGATGCGGGGAATGATGCAGTATCAGAGTTAGCATGGAAAAACGGAAGAAATGTAGAAAAAGATTTCCAGTGGACTTTCCCAGATGGCACAGCAGTAAAATTTGCACAGGCGGTTATCAATGTAACCAATATTGGTGCGGGTGACTCTACTGCGGTGGCACCATTAGAGTTTGAGGTTATGAGCAATGGAAAACCAGAAATCACACTGCCGGCCTAATGGCTGGCAGTTTTAAGGAGGAAAATTAAATGGCTAAAGTAATAGATATTACTGACAAATTGGATTTTGAGGGAAATCCGAAACTAAAAATCAAAGATGAAGAAATCGAGATAAATGCAGATGCGGCAACGATGCTCAAGCTCATGGGGGTGATGGGCGACAACGATGAGCCGGGATCGAAAGAGGTCTTGGAAATGTACAATCTTCTATTTGCGTCCTCTGAGCGTAAAAAGATCGAAAAATTAAAACTTAATTTCAAAGATTTCACAGCCATAATTTTTATCGCGATCGGTTTGGTTAAGGGAGAGGATGACACACAGGGAGAGTGATGACCCGTACTATGACCTGATCGATGATTTCGACTTGATCGTATCGTCATTTCAGTCACAGTACGGGTTGCGGTTGTCACGGGAGTTGCAGACCATGAAATGGGATGAGTTCCGGGACCTTCTGGTCGGGATTTCCCCGGATACTGCCTTGGGGAGAATTGTATCAATCAGGGCGGAAAATGATAAAAATGTTCTTAAGCATTTTTCAAAAGATCAACATCGCATCCGTAATGAATGGAGGCATCGCAAGGCAAAATCTATAAAACCAGAGGATATGGAAGTAATCCTGAATGGATTTAAACAGGCCTTTATTTCAATGGCAGGAGGAAGGTGAGCAAATGGCGGCAACGAGTGTAGGACAGATCGGTCTGGATCTGGTAGTAAATAAAAATCAATTTGACAAGCAGATGTCAGGTATTGGAAATCTGGCTAAAAAAGCGGGTGCTGCCCTTGCAGCGGCTTTTGCAGTAAAGAAAGTAGTAGATTTCGGGAAAAGCTGTGTAGACCTCGGTTCCGATCTGGCCGAGGTGCAGAACGTTGTAGATGTTACTTTTCCCCGCATGACAGCACAGGTTGATAAGTTTGCTAAAGATGCTGCGGCCAGTTTTGGATTGTCTGAAACGATGGCTAAGAAGTTTACCGGTACATTCGGGGCAATGGCGAAAGCATTCGGATTTTCAGAACGCGAAGCATACGACATGAGTACAACACTGACCGGTCTGGCGGGCGATGTGGCTTCATTTTACAATATCACGCAGGATGAGGCATACACAAAGCTGAAATCTGTATTCACAGGCGAAACAGAAACCTTAAAAGATCTGGGTGTTGTTATGACCCAGAACGCTCTTGATGCCTACGCAATGGCAAACGGGTATGGAAAGGTCACGGCAAAAATGTCTGAGGCCGAAAAGGTTGCCCTTCGGTATGCCTTTGTGCAGGATCAGCTGACTGCCGCCACGGGGGATTTTACAAGGACTTCTGACAGTTGGGCGAATCAGGTGCGTGTATTAAAACTTAATTTTGAGAGTTTGAAAGCAACCATCGGACAAGGCCTGATTAGTGTCCTGACCCCGGTCCTGAAAGTAATCAACAGTCTCTTAGCCAAACTTATGACTCTGGCTTCTGCATTTAAAAGTTTTGCGGCACTTATTACCGGGAAGAAAGCAGAAGGCGGAGGCGGTATAGGTACTTTAGGCGCAGAGGCCGCGGCGGCGGGTGACGGCCTTGGAAGTGCTGCAGGCGCAGCAGACTCACTGGCTGATTCTGCGAAGGGCGCAGGCGGGGCCGCTAAAAAGGCGGCCAAAGAAATGAAAGCGCTTATGGGATTCGATGCCGTGAATAAATTGCAGGATCAGTCCGATGATTCAGGGGATGGCGGGTCTGGCGGTGGAGGCGGCGGAGGCGCTGGCGGAAGCAATGTAGATTTTGGAAGTCTGTCTGATGGAGATACCATAATCGACAAACTAGACAGCAAGTTCCAGAAACTGATCGACCGCATGAAGGAACTGGCCGATCTGTTTAAAAAAGGTTTTTCGATAGGATTCGGTGATAGCGAAAAACGGATAGATGAGATCAAGGAGCACCTGTCTGGGATTAAGCAATCACTGAATGATATTTTTACTGATGAGAGGGTTGTACAGGCCGCAAATGGTCTTTTCGATTCTCTTGCTTTAAATGCAGGAAAGGTTGCCGGATCATTTGCGAGTATAGGTGTCACACTTGCTGATAACCTTATCGGAGGGATAGACCGGTATCTGTCTGATAGCAAAGATTATATCAAGGACAGACTTGTATCTATATTTGATGCAAATTCCGAGATCATGAACCATATCGGTGATATTTGTACGAATATTGCGGACGTATTTAGCGTATTTGCAAATGATGATGGGAAGAGGATCACAGCGTCAATCATTGGAATTTTTTCAGATGCAGGCCTCGGTATAACGGATGCATTAAGCCGTGTTGTAAGGGATGCTCTCGGTGTCGTAAATGACGTTTTAGAAGAAAACAAGGAAAAATTAAAAAGCGCAATCAGTAACACACTTGCACCGCTGGCTGAAATAGGAGAATCTATACATAAGTTAGTGCAGGGAACTTTTGAGAAGGTAAGCGAGGTATATGACACGTATATCGAGCCGGCATTTACAAGAATAAAAAATGGATTCTCGGAAATTTTTGGATCCGCGCTCGATGCTTATAATACATATCTGGCACCGGTTTTGGATTGGATCTCAGGAAGATTTTCAGAACTGGTGAGTACTTATATTCAGCCGCTACTTGATGCCTTTTTAGATTTATTTGGTCAGGTGACCGAAGCCGTTTCGGTATTTTGGGAGTTTATCTCTCCTTTTGTAGCATGGTTCGTTGAAAAATTTATTGCTGATTTTGCGAGTAGCTTAGAATGGCTATGGACGCAATTTGAATCAGTGTTCGGGTTGATTTCATCCATTTTAGAAGGATTTATGGAGATACTGAAAGGCCTGATCGAATTTATAGTCGGAGTATTTACTGGTGACTGGGATAAGGCATGGGACGGGATCAAAACCATTTTTTCCGGAATTTGGGACATGATCTGCAAGATTATTAAAACTGTGTGGGACATGATCTGCAACACGATAAAAACGTACCTAGATAGCGCAAAAAACACTATTTCTGTTGCACTTAATGGCATAAAGACTTTTATGTCTGGAATTTGGGACACTATAAAAAATCTTGCAAAAACCGCTTGGGACTCAATCAAGAATTTTATTACTAATCCGATTAAAACAGCAAAAGAGGTTATATCATCGGTACTGGATGCAATTAAAAGTAAATTCTCATCGGCATTTAGCGCTATCAAAGACGTGGTTCGAGGGCCGATAAATACTATCATTGGATTTTTAAATCGGCTGATTCAGGGAATGGCAAGTGCAGTAAACAGTATTGCAAATATGTTTAACAGTATAAGTATTGATTTGCCGGGATGGCTGGAAGATCTAACAGGATTTTCTAGTATTGGATTCAATTTGCCTACATGGTCACCGGGGTCTATTCCCTATCTGGCACAAGGCGGTTTTGTAAAAGCCAATACGCCGCAGCTCGCCATGATCGGTGATAACAGACATCAAGGTGAGATTGTGGCACCGGAGGATAAAATGCAGGATATGGTTAATGCAGCTGTAAAGGCCGTAGCTGGATCTGGTGGCGTAAGCAAGGCAGAACTTGAGTCCATTATAAATAATGCTGTAATGCGGATCATAGCGGCATTAAGTCAAATGGGATTTTTCGTTGACGGGCAACTTATGGCAAAAGCTATGCAAAGGGCAACAGAAGAACTCAACTATCTGCAGAACCCAGTAAAAATAGTATAGGAGTGATGCACAATTGAAAGAAATTTTAAAGGCCGGGGGAATAGTTCTTCCGGCCCCTGTTTCCATAACTGTTAATGACGAGCTGATCTGGACAGCTGACACAGGGAGGCTTATGGATGGGACAATGGCCGGTGATGTCGTAGCAGAAAAGAAGACGGTATCCATTAAGTGGGGCATTATGCCTGAGACAGATATCGTAAAGATTAAATCTGGAATAATCATAGGATTTTTCCCGGTCACATTCCGGGATGACGGGGTTGAACTAACAATTGAAACATACCGGGGGACGTTAAGCAAAGAGCATTTAGGATACATCGGGGATGGGATTTATTGGTACCGAAGCGCATCCGTTGATCTGATAGAGAGGTAACAGCATGATTAATACAAGCACAGAATACAAACAGGCAGTAGCTGAGAAAAAGCGATTTATTGCAAAAGCTACTTGTCTGCTCAAAAACGGAACCACTCTTGAGTTTAATCAGTCAAATCTTATGGTTGGCGGTGTCTTAACAGCGGATGGTGTCACGAGATCGAATAATTTTGATATTGGGGCAGCTATTATAAACCAGCTGACTCTTGCAATTTATAACGGTAACGATGAATTTTCCGATTATGATTTTACCGATGCGGTTATAACCGTGTGGGTCGGGATGCCATTATCTGACCGAATAGAGTGGATAAAAAAGGGAGTGTTTAATGCTTCCGATCCGACAACCACGCCAGACGTAATATCCTTAAAGGCATGGGATAACATGTCCAAATTTGACACCGCCTACGATGGAGGCCTGAGCTTCCCTACTACTATTCAGACAATCGTGCAGCATTGCTGTACACGATGCGGGATATTGCTGGTCAACGGGCAGTTTCCGAATTATGGATATCGGATTGAGAAAGATCCATTCGGGGAAAACGGGATTACTTATCGGGCTATTATTGCTTACTGTGCCCTGCTGGCCGGATGTTATGCCCGGTGCAATGTAGACGGACGGCTTGAGCTTAAGTGGTATGATACGGCAGCCTTTAACGGCATTATTGATGGCGGCATGTTTGATAAAACTACGGAGTCCAGTTACCAGACAGGTGATAATCTGGATGGCGGTAATTTTACCGATTATAACAGTGGCGATACAGCGGACGGCGGTGCCTTTACGGATGCGTTGCCATACCACCACATTTATAGTTTTTCCTCCCTGTCAGTCAGCACGGAAGACGTAGTTATAACCGGTATCAGGGTTAAGGCATCAGACGGCGAGGATAGTTCCGGCCAGAAAGTAGAGGGTGAGACATACCTCTGTGGGGCCGAAGGCTACATCCTTGAGGTGTCTGGCAATCCCCTGATCGAGCCCGGGAAAGCAAAAGCAGTTGCAGAATACCTTGCAGGCCGTGTTGTGGGGATGCGGTTCCGGCCATTTACGGCCAGCGCGATTGGCGACCCTTCGTGGGAGGCCGGGGACGCGGCGATGATAACGGATCGGAAAGGCAACAGCTATTATACATACCTCACCAACGTTACATACAGCACTGGTGGGTACGCAAATATCAGCTGTGATGCAGAACCGGCGGCACGGCACAGCGCTGACCGATACGAGGAGATCAACAAGATTGTGGCGGACATCAAAAAGGACAGCCTCCAACAGCTCACCGAATATGGCAAGCTGTTGGAGCAGATGAACGGCCTCGCTGTAAATGCAATGGGGTATTATGAGACTACTGTGGTAGGGGATGACGGCAGTAAGATACATTATATGCATGATAAGCCGCTCCTGTCTGACAGCAGGACTGTATATAAGCAGTCCATCGATGGGTTCTTCTGGTCAAAGGACGGCGGGAAAACATGGACCGGCGGAGTTGACAAGGACGGGAATGCAGTCATGAATGTGATCGCCGCTATTGGGATATCTTCTGAGTGGATTGATACCCGTGGATTCAAGGCGGCTGATGATGACGGAAATGTAACCTTTGAAATTGACGCAAAAACAGGAAAGGTCAGAATTGAGGCCGAGTCCTTTTCTTTATCAGGGAAAACCATTCAGGATATCGCTGATGGGGCTGTAGATGGATTGGATGAGTCGCTTACTTTTGAAGAAGTTTTTAACCGTTTAACAAATAACGGGACGATGAAGGGGTTATACATAAAAGATGGACAGCTATATTTTTCGTTCAACTATGCTAAAGGCGGAAACTTGTCTCTTGGTGGCAAGGACAATGGAAATGGAGTGTTAAAGATACTCAATTCATCTGGTGTAGAGATCGGGACATGGGATAACACAGGGGCCCATTTGTATCAAGGTGAGATTAAAGGTCCTCTCATCAAAGTGGGAGGATCGGGGAATAAATATGGAGCATTAGAGGTTATAGGGGACGATGATATTCTTCGTATGAAAGCCTCAGGCAATATATTCAGGTTTTACGATAAATCTGGGGCAGAAGTAGGGGCTATAACTTGCGATAATTTAATTTCAGGTGGTTTCGAGCATTCAATAATAATAGGCCTTTCAAATCTCACTTCCAATATATTGTTTTCAGATGATGGTGTAATTGAAACTCACGCAAAAAAGGGCGTTAACATGGCACAGTCAAAAGTACAGTTTAACGGTGATAGTACTGGTGGCGTTTTTATTCACGCAGTCCCCCAGACCACCACATCATCATGGGATGCTAAGTTTATTGAGTCGAGCGGAGGCCTTTACAGTGATTATAATTTCAAATTGGTCCGAGGCGTATCTTCTTCCGAAAGATATAAAGATGTAGGAAAAGAGATGACCGCGGAAGACATTGAGCAGTTATATAATATCACTCCTGTGTGGGCTAAATACAAAGAGGGATACCTAGAAGAATCGGACGAACGATATGGTGTGGAACATCCAATGTTTATAGCAGAAAATATTGATAAGTATGCACCATTGGCGGCGGATCACGATAAGGATGGACGGCCCGAAAACTGGAACCAAAGGGTTATGATGCCATATATGTTCCAAATGCTGAAAGAGCAGAAAAATGAATTGGATAACCTTAAAGCAAGGTTAAAGGAAATGGAGGAGAAAGTACATGCCAATTAGATGCAGACGTGGGTTGAAGGAAGAATTTATCCCGTCAAAGCTGTCACCGGGCGAGTTTGCGGTTGCTACTGACACGGGAAACGCTTGGTACTGCTATTCTGGCGGAAAGGTAATGCTCATTGCAACATCCGAAGATGTCGAAAAACTCCGTCAAGAGGCCGAGAATGCAAAAGAGGACACGCAACTCTTACTGGATAATATGCAGGAAAATATAGACAAAAACATGTCTGTGCTGAGATCTGAGATCAACCTGACAAAGCAGGATATTATTAAAATGAGGGATGAGGTTTTAGTCCAAATGGATAATAAGCTTGCAAGTATCGAGGGGGACATCATAGACACCCAGAACACCATCCGGACACTGGTAGACAGCCAGACCGGATTGCAGCTTCTTCTTGACGGTAAGATAGATGATGCTTATGTAGAGGACGGCTACTTGTACATGACCAGCAACAATGAGGTTGTAGTCGGCCCTCTCGGCCCGTTCTCCGGCGGCGGTGGAGGCGGAGGCGGTACCGGAAACAATGCCGTGCTTACCGTGTCCAATACCAGCGGATGGTTAAGCAAATCGGTTGCATCTGGGGCGGCCTGTGAGATCAGCGTTACATGGTCCTCTCTGGAGGATGACCTTCCGACCGGAAACGGGACACTAAAGGTTACGATCAACGGTCTTGTCAAGACCACGCAGGACATCGCACAGGGCAAAGTAACGGTGGACATCGGAAAGTATCTTTCCACGGGTGCAAACATGGTCAAGGTTAACGTGGCGGATGTGTATGGCAACAGCAGGACAATCAATTACAGCGTGTCGGTTGTCGAGGTGTCTGTGAGCTCCACCTTTGATGCAGGCGTACCCTGTACCGGTGCAATTACATACACCTACACGCCGACAGGCAACGTGTCAAAGACCATGCATTTTATCGTAGACGGTCGGGAGATCGGCACCGCAGAGATCAGCGCATCCGGACGCCAGCAGTCTTACCTCATACCGGCACAGACACACGGGTCACACAGCCTGTTAGTATACTTTACAGCCGTGGTGGACGGCGTAGAGATCAAATCCAATGAGCTGTATTACGAGCTGATCTGCACCGTGGCAGGGGAGGATGCCCCGATCATTACCAGCACCTACAGGGGCGGCACCGCAGAGCAGTACGCATCTATCGTCATCCCGTATATGGTTTACAATCCGGTGAGCATGACGGCAGCCATTACCTTGTCAGCCAACGGCAGACAGGTGGCATCCCTTACCGTGGACCGTACCCAGCAGATATGGACGTACCGGGCGGACAGCACCGGGGAGTTGAGTCTGGAGATTGCCTGCGGGGAAACGCGTAAGACTATTGCGGTCACAGTGACGGAAAGCAGTATGGACATTGGGGCAGAAACACAGGACCTTGTATTATACCTATCAAGCTATGGAAGAAGCAACAATGAAGCGAATCCGGGAACATGGGCCTACTGGGATCTACAGGCAGTGTTTACCGGATTTAATTATTCCTCGGATGGATGGCAGCTCGATAAGGATAATAACACCGTCCTGCGGGTGGCCGGGGATGCCAGACTGACAATCCCTTACAAGGCATTTGCACAGGACTTCCGAACCGGCGGCAAGACGATCGAGCTGGAGTTTGCCACACGGGATGTCATGGACTACGATGCCGTGATTATGTCATGCATGTCAGGCGGCCGAGGATTTGAGCTGACAGCACAGAGAGCATTACTGAAATCAGAACAGTCAGAGATCAGTACGCAGTACAAAGAGGATGAGCATGTCAGAATTGCATTTGCGGTCGAGAAACGGGCCGAGAACAGGCTTGTGTACTGTTACATTAACGGGATCATGTCCGGTACGGTCCAGTATCCGACAGACGATGACTTTGCACAGGCTGTGCCGGTCGACATCTCCGTAGGGTCCAATGACTGCACGATAGACCTGTACAACATCCGGATCTATGACAACGACCTGACGCGGTATCAGCTGCTCAACAACTGGATCGCAGATACGCAGAACGTTGACATAATGCTGGATCGGTATACCCACAACAATGTGTTTGATGATTACGGCCAGATCGTTATCTCGCAGCTACCAAAAAACCTTCCGTATCTGGTCCTCGAAGGGCCGGAACTGCCGCAGTACAAGGGTGACAAAAAGATGATATCCGGTTACTATACGGACCCGGCCAACCCTGCAAAGGACTTTACCTTTACCGGGGCACAGATCAACGTACAGGGTACATCCTCACAGTATTACGCCCGCAAAAACTATAAGGTGGACTTCAAGGGCGGCTTTATAGACAGCACAGGGGAGAGCATCATCGGTTACAAGATCCGCGAGGATGCCATACCAACAAGTACCTTTACCTTTAAAGCTGATGTGGCCAGTTCGGAGGGCGCGAATAACGTGGAGCTGGTCAGGCTGTACAACGATGCCAACCCATACAAAACGCCGCCGCAGACGGCCAACAGTGCGATCCGTCAGGGAATAGACGGGTTCCCGATCGTCATCTTCTGGCACAACGGGGACAGCACAACGTTTTTGGGTAAATATAACTTTAACAATGACAAGGGCACACCGGAGGTATATGGATTTGGGGACGGCGATGAGTCATGGGAGATGCTTAACAACACAAGCAGCCGCGTGCTCTTTAAGAGCGCAGACTTTAGCGGTGATGCATGGCTCAATGACTTCGAGGGACGTTACCCGGATGGCAACACAGACCCGGTGCAGTTAAGTGCGCTGTCGGAATGGCTGGTCAGCACGGATCAGGAGAAGGCCACGGGGGCGGCTCTTGCGAGTCCAGTTACTTACGGGGGCGTGGAATACACCAAAGACACAGCAGATTACCGGCTTGCTAAGTTTAAAGCGGAGCTGCCGGATCACATCGAGCTACAGAGTGCAGTGTTCTATTACCTGTTTACTGAGCTCTTTTTGATGGTTGACAGCCGGGCGAAGAACATGTTCCCGACAATTTTTTCTGGAGGTGATAACAATGGGTAAATGGTGTTTCCTGCCGTATGACTTTGATACGGCAATCGGCATCAACAACGAGGGTTCGCTGGTGTTTAGTTACGAGCTGGAAGACATTGATCAGGTGGCCGGTGCAGACGTATTTAACGGACAGCACAGTGTATTGTGGGTCAACCTCAGGCAGGCGTTTCAAGAGGACATCAAGGTCATGTACCAACAGCTCCGGTCCACCGGGGCACTCTCTTACGAGGCCACGGAGCGGCAGTTTGAGGAGCATCAGGCCAAATGGCCGGAGGCGATCTTTAACGAGGACGCTTACTTTAAATATTTACAGCCATTGATCGAGGACAACAGTGCCGCGTACCTGTCCATGTTACAGGGCAGTAAAGCGGAGCAGCGCAAGTGGTGGCTTTACAACCGTTACCGTTATCTGGACAGCAAATACAACGCTGGGGATGCCCTGTCAGATGTCATTACCGTGCGTGGATATGCAAAGGCAGACATCACGGTAACGCCTTATGCAGACATCTACGCATCGGTCAAGTACGGCTCTTATCTGGTCCAGCAGAGGGCCTTAAGAGGGTCCAGCTACACACTGGAGTGCCCGCTGGACAATGTCAACGATACAGAGATTTATATTTACAGCGCAAGCCAGCTCAAGGACGTAGGGGATCTCTCTGGTCTGATGGTCGGCTACGCGGAGTTTTCACTTGCCACAAAACTACAGTCCCTCAAACTGGGGGATGCAGCGGCGAGCTACAGCAACACCAACCTGACCGACCTCCATCTCGGCAACAACGTGCTCCTTCGGACATTGGACGTGCGGAACTGCCCGAACTTAACACAGGCTGTGGACATCTCCGGGTGTGCAAATGTAGAGCATGTGTATTTTGACGGCACTGGGATAACAGGAATCAACCTCCCGGTCGGCGGAATCCTTAAGACCCTGCACCTTCCGGCTACGGTCACCAACCTGACAATACGCAATCAAGGGAGCCTGACGGACCTGACCATACCGTCTTACACCAACATCTCTACACTGCGACTGGAAAACGTCAGCACGGCGGTGGACAGCAAGGCAATCCTACAGGAGATCCCGGCAAACAGCAGGGTGCGTCTGATCGGGATAGACTGGGAGGCCGGGGACGCGGATACGCTGATGGGGATTGTCTCCCTTCTGGACACCATGCGCGGGCTGGACGAGAACGGCAACAACACGGATATGGCACAGGTAAGCGGCACAATCCACGTTGACACCGTGACCGGGGCACAGGTGGCAGAGATCCAGAGCAAGTATCCGGATCTTAAGGTTGCGTTTGAACATATCACCAGTAACCTTTATTTCTATAATTACGATGGCTCCGTTTTACTGTATACGCAGGCCATCGTAGACGGTGCTGACGGGGCCTACAGCGGCAGTACACCGAGCAGACCGAGTACGGCGCAGTATACTTACACCCATGCAGGATGGAGCAAAAAGGTGGGCGGAGCTGCGGACAGCGAGGCATTAAAAGCGGTCACGGCAGACCGGAATGTGTATGCTGCATTTACGGCGGTGATACGTAAGTACACGGTCTGGTATTATAATGATAAAGAATTATTACAGACTGTATCTAACGTACCTTACAACGCCAGTGCAACGTATACTGGAACAACACCTGTAAAAACGGGGGTTGACGATCCAGAACTGTACGAATTTACAAGGTGGGAACCGACAGGGAAAAACATTACTGGTAATACATACTGTTATGCTCAGTATAATTATTTAGGGATGCCTGCTTTGGCAAAAAATTGGATAAATGGGCTTACGACGGATGAGCAAAAAACAATAACAAGAATAGTAATTGTTGATGATTATGTACCGTCTGGGAGCGAAGAAAAAGCGTGGGATGCTTCGGATTATAAAAATGAATCGGTTATGGCTTACAAAGAAGGAACAGAGATAACTATCGCCGGAGATGGATCAGGAAAGATTATGTTCCCAAAGGTGTGCAATAACATATTTGGTGGATTTAGTTCCTTAATTTCTATTAACGGATTTGAATTATTTGATACTATTGAAAGCACAGATTTGTCCAGTATCTTTTATGGTGATGGAAACTTAACAAACGTGAATTTATCGAAACTAGACACCAGAAATGCTACTTCAATTTCTTCTATGTTTTACAATTGTTCGAAACTATCATCGCTAAATCTAACCAATTTTAATACCAGCAAAGTTGTGGACATGTCATACATGTTTTATAATTGTAAGAGCTTGACAATATTAGATCTAAGTAATTTCGATACCAATAAAGTTACAAATATGGGGCGCATGTTTCAGGATTGTTCAAATTTACTATCCCTAAACATGAACAATCTGAATGTTAACAAAGTTACAAATATGGTTTACGGATTTGCAAATTGTATAAGTTTTACAAGCTTAAATCTGAATAACTGGAAACTATCCGGGAGTGCAGGACTTAGGTATCTTTTTAGTAACTGTAAAGTAAATGGCGTATCCGTGAATAGACAGAATATAGCTGACTGGAACTGGAATACGGAAGATATGACAGATATCCAGTTTATACAAATGTTTGGATAAGGAGGGATGCCAATATGACCATCCGATCAAGACCGTGATAAGCGGTCTTTTATTATGCAAAAAATCAAAAAGGAGAAAAAATATGAGAATGATATTAAGCGATGGGACAGAGATCCCGATTGTAGACGGCTCTTACACAGGGACCGTTGTTTTAATTGCAGAGGACAGGCAGGCCGCCTTTGACATCTGGGAGCAGCTCACCCCACCCGCACTGCATGAGGTAAAGATATCACGGGATGATGGCTCTGTACTCCACACCCTGCACGGGGCGGTTGTGGACGGCATACAGATCGTGTCCAACCCGCAGGGCGTTTTTACGGTACATATTTACATGAGTGAGACAGAGACAGGGGATATCGCCACGGATGCGGAGTATGTACAGGCGGCAAAGATCCTGCTGGGAGAGGAGGCGTAACATGGGAGTAGTAGATAGGGCAAGGGAGCTGCGGCACCAGATCGAGGACAACGCGGCACCGATGAGTGATTACATGGCCTTACAGTACACAGAGTTGTTCGGGGTCTGGAGCGGTGCCGGAACTGCTTATAAATCCGGGGACCGCGTGAGGTACAATGGCACGCTATATAAGGTATTACAGGACCACATCTCACAGGTGGATTGGACCCCTGAGTCTGCACCGAGCCTGTTTGGCAGAGTGCTGATACCGGACCCGACCGTGGTGCCTGACTGGGAGCAGCCTGACAGCACAAACCCGTACAGCAAGGGAGATCGGGTAAAGCATAATGGGAAAACATGGGAGAGTCTGGCAGACGGAAACGTCTGGGAGCCGGGGGCAACTGGGACAGAGTCATTATGGAAAGAAATCGAGGAGTAAGGAGAGAAAATATGGACAAATATAATGTAATAAAGGCAGTATTATCAGGAGCAGTGGCCGCGGTATCTGCAAGGCTGGGGATTCTGGGGCCGATGCTTCTGGCGCTCACCGGTGTTATGATCGTGGATTACATCACCGGGATGTTGGCAAGCAAGAAAGAGAACAGCATATCAAGCCAGCGCGGCATGTGGGGGATCATCAAGAAGATGCTGTATGTTGTAGTGGTGGGTGTCGGCATGTTAATGGACTGGCTGATCCTGACCACGGCGGACAGCATGGGGGTACATATCCCACTGGCTACATTCTTCGGTTTACTGGTGGCCGTGTGGCTTATTATAAACGAGTTAATAAGTATATTAGAAAATCTGACAAGGCTGGGCACACCGATGCCGGCCTTTTTGCTTACCATTGTACAGCATTTTAAAGTGGTCGTTGAGGCCAAAGGTGATGAGCTGACAAATATAGATAATAAACACGAGGGCGAGTAACATCGTCCTCGTGTTTGCGACATCGCAAATAACGGAAGGAGTAAGACATGAGTAAATTATTAATTGATGTAAGTTATGCACAGGGGCAAATCAACTGGGATCAGGTAAAGACCACGGGAGTAGACGGCGTGATTATCCAGTGTGGATACGGGGACAATTTTACATCTCAGGACGACAAGTACTGGAAACGTAACGCAGATGAGTGTACACGGTTAGGCATCCCGTTTGGAGCGTACATTTACAGCTATGCGACAAGTATGGCCCAGATCGAGAGTGAGGCACAGCATGTCCTCAGACTGGTAAAAGGGTATAAGCTGTCTTACCCGATCTATCTTGATTTAGAGCAGGCCGGTACTGAGTCTGGAGCTGTGGAGCGTGCTAAAAGGTTTGGAGATATCATCGAGGCTGCCGGCTACTGGTGTGGTATTTATGCAAATCTGAACTGGTGGAATAATTACCTTCCCGGACTGGACAGGTTTACCAAGTGGGTCGCTCAGTACAACAGCCAGTGCGAATATACGGGTGCAAACAAAGATATCTGGCAGTACAGCGATACAGGCCGGGTGGCCGGAATCGCAGGCGACGTGGATATGAATGAGTGCTACAGGGATTTCCCAAAGGAGATCCACGGCGGATCGACCAGCACAACCAAGCCCGCAACCAAACCAACCCCTTCCCCCGCGGCAAAGACGCACACAGTCCAGTCCGGAGAGACATTGTCTGGCATTGCGGCTAAGTACGGGACAACCTACCAGTCACTGGCAGCCATTAACGGCATCGATAATCCTAACCTGATCTATGCAGGACAGGTCCTTAAGCTGACCGGATCAGCGGCGGCATCGAAGACCTATACTGTCCAGAGCGGAGATACATTGTCAGGGATCGCGGCCAAATACGGGACCACCTACCAGCGTCTGGCTCAGGTCAACGGCATCAGCAACCCAAACGTGATCTATCCGGGTCAGGTGCTTAAGATCGGATAAAATACAATCCGTGAAACGTAACGTGGAATAGTGGACAAATGCCACGTTATGAATTATTATATCCGTATGAGGAGTGAATGCCATGATAGGAAATAACATAAGAAAACTACGTCTTAAGTACGAGTTGACACAAGAGGAGCTGGCCGCCAAATTGGGCGTGTCCCGATCAGCTATGGGGAACTATGAAAGAGAAACGCGGCAGCCGGATATAGACATGCTGATCAAGATGGCTGATACCTTTAATATCACCATTGATGAGCTTGTCGGAAGAAAAAGGAATTGCAAAAGCTATAATCATAGAGTATAATGTAAATAGTCGCACAGGATGGATGCTTCCTGCTGCGGAGTTGCCAGCAAATCCGGCAGCCGAGGATTGAAATAATAATGTTGTCAGTAAAGAAATGGCAATATAATGCGTATGCATTGCACTTTCACAGTCGCGCAGGATGGATGCTTCCTGTTGCGGTGTTGCCAGCGAATCCGGCAACCGAGGATTGAAATAACAGCATATTGAATATGCAGAGTGATGAATTACAGTCGCGCAGGATGGACGCTTCCTGTTGCGGTGTTGCCAGCAATCCGGCAACCGAGGATTGAAATAATAATATTTTTAATGTGGAATAGTGTAACACAATGCGTATGCATTACAGTCGCACAGGATGGATGCTTCCTGTTGTGGAGCCACTAGCAAATCCGGTGGCCAAGGATTGAAATAATAAGATATCGTGTAAAGAAAAAGAGCTGAATTTCAGCTCTTTTTTGTTACTCATGTTTATCATTTTTTCCGGCTCCGTAACAATCGTTGAAAGCGTCAACTAATTGTCCAAGTTCTCCCGGGGTTAGTTTATCAAACAAGCCCTCAGGTATCCAGCCATAACTGGTGCTGAATGAATCACCAAATCTGCCTATGCGGGAGGCTTTTTTCACCTGTTCGAGCTTATACATATCGCCGACTTCCTCTAGCGTCATATCTCCAGATTCAACGGCTTCACGTCCCTCTCTTGTTAAAATACTCAATACTGTTTCTTCACTTACTTCACCGATTCCATTAATTAACATGTTTTTTCCTCCTTATAATATAACCGTTTAACTATTGCAGTTTTCATTATACTATTTTTCGAGTCCCAAATTTGGGACTCAATTATGAATTAATTGATTTTTTTCACTGTACTTGTTATAATTACTTTGATGGGGAGCGGTGGCAAGCCCGCCCTCCCTGTTGTCCTTATTCTGATTTTTCTTTTTCGGTCGGGAACTCAATCCCAAGTATTTCCATTAGATTCCTGTAAGCTTCTAATTCTGCTGTACCCCTTTGTGCTTCTTTAATCAAAAATCGTTGCATTTCTTCCTTTGTCATGCTTTCTTCCATTTCCTTCCTCCTCGTATTCGTTAAGTTACTTGCCTTCCTTAACTATCTTTATTATAAACCATATTTGGTTTATTGTCAATAGAATAATTAGACCAAAAATAGTTTATTTTTTATTTTCTTTATATCTAATTATATTTCCGGGTTGCATGTCCAAAAGTTCACATAATTGTTCAAGTGTCTTAATTCCAACCATTTCACCTTTTCTTAATTTTTGCATAGCTGACTGGCTTAATAAGTTTTCTTTTAGTATGCGAGTACTGTTATATCCAGATTCTTTTAATGTTTCGATGACATCAATTTTATATTCTAACATCTTATTCCCTCCTTTTATATAATTGTAAATCCTTGCAATGATTATGTCAATAAAATAATCCAAAAATAGTTTAAAAACATATTGACAATAAACCAAATATGGTTTATAATGTAATTACAAGGTAAGGAAAGCAAGAAAACCTAAGGAGGAAATGAAAATGAAAAAATATAACTTATCAAAAATCATGAAAAGAGCATGGGAACTGGTAAAAGTAGACGGAATGGACATTTCCTCCGCACTTAAGAAATCATGGAAGGAAGAGAAGAGTATGAAAGAAGAAAACATTATCGAAACACTGAAATCCAAATTAGAGGAAATGGCAAGCAATGACTACCACATCAACCTCGGAATCGAGAGAGAAGTATCAGAAAAGAAATGGGAGAAAAACGGACAGAAAAGAACGTACCTCTCAATCAACTGCTACACCTTAAGCGGAAAATTCAAAGGCTCTTATAAATGTGGATATGTAGACATGGTAACAAATGAGTATGTATGTGGCAAATATGACGATGTCAATGCTGCTGATAAGGAATATGTAGGAAGATAACATTTCATCACCCGCCCCGGAGGTTACGAAGGCATAAAACTAAATAAAAATCCTAGCCCCCACGGGAAAAGGGGAGAAAGAGAAAAAATGATTAAAAAGGAAGAATTAAACGTATTATTGGGATGGGCGAAGGAAGCACAGAAGATTTTTGCAGAATCCGGTGAGACAGAATTTAAAGAGCTCCGCAGGCGTGAAAAGATAGCAATGCTACATGCGTTGGAAGAGTGCGGGCTGGAGATCGAAACTGATGGAGATTCAGACGGATCATCAGAATCGGTAACAATCAAGGACGAGACAACCAGTATTTCAGTGGTCTTCTTCTCAGCAGCATATGATCCAGATGATTTTGACGATAATCTCAATGGTCTGCAATGTAATTTTGATGATAAAATGTTTGATTCAGGGTATGACAAATCCGATTTGACGTTTGATGGATTTGTTGACCTGATAGTAAATATGACTCAAAGTGATGTTACAATCATTAATTTAACTCCTCATGCTGTCACCTTTTATGCGGCAGACGGGGAAACGATTGTTAATACCGTCCCTTCATCGGGCGTAGCACGGGCAGAGCAGAGCCGAGAATCAATGGGGGATATCAACGGCATCCCGGTGTCTAAGACGGGGTATGGCAAAGTTGAAGGACTTCCTAAACCAGCTGAAAACACAATCTATATTGTATCAGTCCTAACGGCGCAGGCAGCAAAGGAAAGAAATGACTTGTATATTGTTGATGATATCGTAAGGGATACATCTGGTCAAATACTCGGATGCAAGGCGCTTGCACGGATTATGTAAAAAAAGAGCCGGTGTATACTCCCGGCTCACTTTGCATATGCACTTAATAGTAACTACCAATGCCTTAGAGAGTAGTTTGTTTCAATACACGCTCACCCCGTCAGGTAAGCGAACAGGCAACTATTAAGTATCTTTATCTTACCAGTAATATCGTGGCACGTCAATAGGTAAAATTAAGCCCGGCATCCGTTAAAAGGAGCTGGGCTTTTGTAGTGGAAAAGGAACTAATATAACTGTAAGGAGATCAGTTCCTTCCATACTAAGTAAACACTTTGACAGCTTAAAACTTATGTACTATTTTGCATTAATTCTATTAACTTTATGTAAATTTGCATATACTTGTTAGTAACACATTAGTAACAAAAATGCCTACAAAGCCTATAAATTCAAAAGATTTTGTTAAGGTTTTATGAACAGTGTTGTTGTCCACAGAAATTCGTGCTATAATCGGGGCAAGTTAGAGGGATTCAGTATAAGCATTCGGCAAAAAGGGAGCGTTCGGTATGAACATGAAAAGTAAGGCGGCAGCCTTCATTAAAAAATATAAACATGCCTGGGTATTTATGTACATTTTGATTTATATGCCCTGGTTCATGTATCTGGAGAAGCACGTAACAAGTAACTATCACGTAATTCATTCTGTGATTGACGATAAGATACCATTTATAGAATATTTCATTGTTCCGTATTTATTATGGTTTGTATTTATTGCCGCCGTATTCCTTTACTTTTTCTTTACCGACGTAGAAGGGTTTTATAAGATGGCAAAGCTGATGTTTACGGGAATGACGATTTTCTTGATTATATCAACGCTTATGCCGAATGGACTGCACTTGAGACCCATGTTTTTTGCGCGTGACAATGTATTTGTAGACATGGTAAGAATGCTTTACCGGGCTGACACCCCTACAAATGTTATGCCCAGCCTTCATGTATTTAACTCTATAGGCGCTTGTATCGCAATCTACAACAGCAAGGCGCTGCGCAGACATAAGATTATTTCATGGAGTGCCTATATTCTGGCCGGTTTGATTATCCTTGCGACTATGTTTTTAAAACAGCATTCTGTAATAGATGTCATGGCAGCATTTTTAATGGCATATACGCTATACCAGTTTGTCTATGTGACACACGGGAAAAAAGTACCGAAACTATCCCGCCAGACGGCTTTTTGGCTGAAGTAGGCTGTATCCGTCAGGCGGTTTGAAAGAACAGTGAAGTTTGAAGAGAGCGAGAGACACCCGCCCGGGAGCCTCCCGCTCTTTTAGCATTTTTGCTGCTGTGCACGGCACGGCATGCACAGTAACGCATTTTGTACTGCCTGGCCCCATTTTTCTGTTTATGTAGTAGCCAAATAAGCGGGGTTAGTGGTATAATGTGAGCAGATTACGAGAAATGGATTAGGAGGAACATTATATATCATGGGAAAGATTATGTTAACAGGTGACAGACCTACTGGAAGACTGCATGTGGGGCATTATGTGGGCTCTTTGAAACGAAGAGTGGAGCTGCAGAATACAGGAGAGTTTGAAGATATATTTATTATGATAGCTGATGCACAGGCGCTGACTGATAATGCGGATAATCCGGAAAAGGTCCGCCAGAATATTATTGAGGTGGCTCTGGACTACCTTGCATGCGGACTGGACCCGGAGAAGTCAACATTGTTTATCCAGTCACAGATTCCGGAGCTCTGTGAGTTGTCTTTTTACTATATGAATCTGGTAACTGTATCCAGACTGCAGCGTAACCCTACGGTGAAGTCGGAGATTCAGATGAGGAATTTTGAAGCAAGCATCCCGGTCGGATTCTTCACATATCCGATCAGCCAGGCGGCAGATATCACTGCTTTCAAGGCAAATACCGTGCCGGTTGGTGAGGATCAGCTGCCGATGCTGGAGCAGACGAAGGAGATTGTAAGAAAGTTTAATTCGATTTATGGCGATACTCTTGTGGAGCCGGATATCCTGCTTCCGGAGAATACGGCATGCTTAAGGCTTCCGGGGACTGACGGGAAA
This sequence comes from Faecalicatena orotica, assembly GCF_003149245.1. Taxonomy (GTDB): domain Bacteria; phylum Bacillota; class Clostridia; order Lachnospirales; family Lachnospiraceae; genus Faecalicatena_A; species Faecalicatena_A orotica. The sequence continues at coordinate 153,897 of NZ_QGDL01000010.1, forward strand.
GCAAAGATGAGCAAGTCACTGAACAACTGCATCTATCTCTCAGAGGAGCCGGATGAGATTAAGCAGAAAGTATTCAGTATGTTTACGGATCCAACCCATATTAAGATTGAGGATCCGGGAAAACTGGAGGGGAATACAGTGTTTACCTATCTGGATGCATTCTGCAGACCGGAATATTTTGAGGAATTCCTGCCTGATTATGCGAATCTGGATGAATTGAAGGCACACTATCAGCGTGGCGGCCTCGGTGATATGAAGGTGAAGCGTTTCCTGAACAACGTTCTTCAGGCGGAATTAGAGCCGATCAGAAAGAGAAGAAAAGAATATCAGAAGGATATCCCGTATGTATATGAGATACTGAAGAAGGGCAGCGAAAAAGCTGAGAGCGTAGCGGCCCAGACATTGAAAGATGTAAAGGAAGCCATGAAAATTAATTATTTTGAGGACCAGGAATTAATCAATGCGCAGGCAGAAAGGTTCCGGGGATAGACTTAAAAAGGGGTCATTAAGATGCAGGATGTGAAGAATTCAGAGGAATACAGACTTCTTCTGGAAAGAGCGAACTACGATGATCTGACCAAGGTACTCAACCGCAGGGCGGGGAAAGAATATCTGGAAGGACTTCTTGAAAAAGCTAAGTCCGAGAAGAAGATGCTTGTTGTAGCACTCTGTGATATCAATGAACTGAAACAGGTGAATGACAGATTCGGGCACAGAGAAGGCGACCACATGCTTCGCTATGCAGCATCGTCAATGACACGGCAGCTGGCAGCATATGATCTGGTTTTCCGGCTGAGCGGTGATGAGTTTGTGATGGCATTCTATGACGAGGACCAGAAAAATGCAGACAGCCGGATGAAGATGATTCTGTCGGATTTAGAGGAGAAGAGGACTGGGAATGGGATATTCTATGATGTTTCCTTTTCCTATGGCCTCATGGAGATATATCCGGAAGAAATGTATACGGTTTCTGATGTGATTGCGAAGGCTGATTCCAAGATGTATATCCAGAAACGCAGTTACCATATCATGCGGGCAAAACAGAAACTGGAAGAGCAGCAGGAACGCATTTCCGGGATCCGCAATTTCGAGTATGATAAGGAGCATCTCTATGATGCGCTTGTAAGCAGCACGGATGACTATATTTTTGTCGGGAGTATGAAGACGGGAATCTTCCGGTATCCGCCGGCGATGGTGGAGGAATTCGGACTGCCGGGACAGATTGTCGAGAATGCAGCGGCCTTTTGGGGGACGATTATCCATCCTCATGATGAACAGGGGTTTCTTGAAAGCAATCAGGAAATCGCGGACGGAAGGACAGAGTACCATGATATAGAATACAGGGCTCGCAACGTCAGAGGAGAGTGGATCTGGCTGCGCTGCCGCGGCAGGATGATACGCGATGAACAGGGGGCACCGAATCTGTTTGCAGGCATGATCACGAATCTGGGGCGCCGGGACCAGATTGACCATATGACAGGACTATATAACCGCTTTGAATTCGAAGGGGATGCAAAGAAGTATCTTGTAGATGGCAAAGGCACAAAAGAGCTTGGTATTATGATTCTTGATATGGACAGTTTCCGCAATATTAATGATCTGTACAACCGTTCTTTCGGTGATGAGATTCTCAGGGTGACAGCGCAGAAGATAGCAGCTGTTCTTCCTTATAATGCAAAAGTATACCGTCTCGACGGGGATGAATTTGGCATTCTGATTCTGAATGGAAATGAAGAAGAAGCCCTGGAGATTTTTAACCGTATCCAGCAGAAGTTCCAGAAGCAGCAGGATTATAATGGAAGAAAGTATTATTGCACCATTTCAGGTGGGTATGTTATCAGTCCGAGAGATTCAGAGAATTATCAGGAATTGCTGAAATATGCCAATTATTCTCTGGAGACATCGAAATCTATGGGGAAAAATAAAATAACGGTATTTACACCCCGGATATTGCAGCAGAAGGAAAGAAAACTGGAAATGACCGAACTGCTCAGAGAAAGCATGGAGCGGGAGTGCGCCGGGTTTTCTGTCAGGTACCAGCCGCAGGTGGATTCCGCGACTAAAGCCCTGTACGGTGCAGAAGCGCTGGCCAGATGGAACTGTACGTCCTTTGGACAGGTCTCCCCGTTGGAATTCATCCCGATTCTGGAGCAGAGTGGTATGATCATTCAGGTGGGCAAGTGGATTTTCCGAAGGGCAGTGGAACAATGCCGTGAATGGAGAAAGCTGAAACCGGATTTCCACATGAGCATCAATCTGTCTTACCTCCAGCTTCTGGAGGAAGATTTTATCATATTCGTTGAAGAAACACTGGAGGTGCTCGGTGTACCATACGAGAACATCACTCTGGAGCTCACAGAGACATATCTGATTGAACAGGATGGAACTGTGCATGATATGCTGCAAAGCCTTCAGGAAAAAGGCATACAGGTTGCAATGGATGATTTTGGTGTTGGGTATTCGTCCCTGTTTGAGTTGAAGAATACACCGGCAGATATTGTGAAGATAGACAGAGGATTTGTAAAGGGACTGACTTCCGATGTATTTACGGCGACATTTATCCGCTCTATTACAGAGTTGTGCCATAATGTCGGAAAACAGGTCTGCATGGAAGGGGTAGAGACGTCGGAAGAGTACGATATTGTAAAAGATATCGGGCTCGATCTGATACAGGGGTTCTATTTCGGGCAGCCTATCGTTCCGGAGATGTTTGAAAAACGGTTTTTCTAAAGAAGAGAAAAGAGCATGGTCCTGGACAGTTCCAATGATATTTATAATCGTAACGTTAAAATAAGAAAATCCCATGAAAGATCAAGTGCTAAAAGCCCTGAATCCCATAGGATTTTCTTTTTCTTTAATAAAGAGCCCAAAAGACTCAATATAAACGTGCGCGAGAAGATTCGAACTCCCGACCTTCTGGTCCGTAGCCAGACGCTCTATCCAGCTGAGCTACGCGCACATGCTGTTATAACTCGTTCACAGCGAAATTTAGTATATAATAGATTTCGACATTTGTCAAGCGATTCCGGGAAAAAAGTTAAAAAATCCGGAACCGCCTGATACAATTCTTATATATTGCGGAATAAGTGTCTCGGAATTCCGTCTACCATAACAGGTGAAACGTCGCCCTGAATCAGCGGGCGCACATAATTTACAAATTCATCTGTTACATAGCTGCCGTCCTCGTTGACCCACTCTCTCGGGACAAGCTTCTCGTCATTGGCAATCTTGTGTACATCCTTTACCTCGGTTCCGCTCTGGTATGGATCATCAGACAGTCTCTGGATGACAACCATCTTACCGGAATCTCCCTCGTCCGCCGCTTTTACGGCGGCACCGCCTACCTGATATGCCTCCAGAATATCTACACGGGAAGCACAGTGGGAAGCAGAACGCTGAAGGCTGCTCAGTTCAATTGCGCGGGTCTTGCTGCCGATCTCTCCTGCGATATAGCTTGCCAGATAATTCGCAGTACCGGAGAGCTGTTTATGTCCAAATGCATCCACAAAGTCTATGCTCTGTCCCAGTTCGCAGACGTAACGGCCGTCCGCCAGACGGATACCCTCAGATACTGCGACTACAACAGAAGGTTTCTTTGCCAGAAGCTCTCTGACCTTTGCACCAAACTTCTCGATATCAAAAGGCAGTTCCGGCAGATAGATCAGATCAGGCCCGGAGCAGTCCTCACCTTTTGCCAGAGCTGCGGCACCTGTGAGCCATCCGGCGTTACGTCCCATGATCTCAACAATAGACACAAGTCCTTTCTCATATTCCAGACAGAAGCTGTCACGGATGATTTCCTTCACGGATGTTCCGATGTACTTGGCAGCGCTTCCGAATCCCGGTGTATGGTCGGTGAGGGCGAGGTCATTGTCAATCGTCTTCGGGCAGCCGATAAAGCGTGTTGGATGACCTGTCACTATCGCGTAATCGGACAGTTTCTTTATCGTGTCCATCGAATCGTTGCCGCCGATATAAATAAAGGCTTCAATATTCAGCTTGTTCAGTATGGCAAAAATCTTTTCATATACAGTTCCGTCCTCATGAATCTCCGGCAGTTTATAGCGGCAGGAGCCGAGGAAAGCTGCCGGTGTCCTCTTAAGCAGCTCGGCATCCAGTTCTGTCTGGATATATTCTGACAGGTCGATATACCTCTCCTGCATCAGTCCCTGAATTCCATGCAGCATACCATATACTTTCTGGGCACCGCGGTCTTTTGCGGTGCGGTATACGCCTGCAAGGCTTGAATTAATCGCGGCGGTAGGGCCTCCTGATTGTCCTACTATTACATTTCCTTTCATGTCTGTTACCTCCGTGTCATTATTATTGTCAGTCATGCTTCCTTCGAAAGGAAACAACTCATATATCTAGTTTAGTGCATAATGCTCAATTTGTAAACGAAAAAAATAACTTTATGGTGAAAATGACTAAATGTGATGGCGGGGATTTATATACAATGTATGTACATTATGTCGTTTTGATGTTATAATAATGCTCGGAATACCAAGGTTCTGAAGGGCGGGTCCAGAGGACCGGAAGCGGAATCAATATTAGGAGGGCAGCGAAATGCATCAGTATGATTATTTGATAGTTGGTTCAGGCCTTTACGGTGCGGTAATGGCACATGAACTGAATAAAAGCGGGAAGAAGTGTCTTGTGATCGACAAGCGCGATCATATAGCAGGTAATATATATTGCGAGGATATCGAGGGAATCCATGTGCACAAATATGGAGCACACATTTTCCACACATCCAGCAAAAGAATCTGGGATTACATGAACCAGTTTGCAGAGTTTAATAACTACATCAACTCACCGATTGCAATCTATAAAGATGAATTGTATAATCTTCCATTCAACATGAATACATTCAGCAAGATGTGGGGAATCAGGACTCCCCAGGAAGCAAAAGACATGATTGCAAAGCAGGTGGCGGAGACCGGGATCACGGAGCCGCAGAACCTGGAGGAGCAGGCGCTTTCCCTTGGCGGACGCGATGTATATGAGAAGCTGATTAAAGGCTACACCGAGAAGCAGTGGGGGAGAGACTGTAAAGAGCTCCCGGCGTTTATCATCAAGCGTCTTCCGTTCAGGTACACGTATGATAATAATTACTTTAATGACAGATACCAGGGAATCCCGATCGGCGGCTACACGGCAGTTGTGGAGAAGATGCTGGAAGGAATCGAGGTAAGGACCGGGGTCGATTTCTTTGAATTCAGAAAAGAAAATCCGGATATTGCCGGTACTACCATCTTTACAGGAATGATTGATGAGTACTTTGGCTACCAGCTCGGGGCTCTTGAGTACCGTTCCGTAAGATTTGAGACAGAAGTACTTGACTGCGATAATTATCAGGGTAACGCTGTCGTAAACTATACGGAGAGGGAAGTGCCGTACACCAGAATTATTGAACACAAGCACTTTGAGTTTGGAAAGCAGGAAAAGACCGTCATTTCCAGAGAATATTCTTCGGAATGGAAAGTGGGCATGGAACCCTACTATCCGGTCAATGACGAGAAGAATATGAAGCTTTACGAGCAGTACAGGGAACTGGCAGAGAAAGAAGAAAATGTCATCTTCGGGGGACGGCTCGGCGGCTATAAGTATTACGATATGGACAAGGTTGTCGAAGCAGCACTGGATAAGCTGGAAGACATACAGAACGGAATGAATTAAGTGGAAATATAAGTTAAAAATGCAGGCGCGAAAGTGCTTGCATTTTTTATATAAATCGGGTAAGATACAGATATTCTGATAGATCTGGTTTATCTGTCATTTCATGTTTAAGTTCGGTATCATTTCTGATAACGTTTTCGATTGTATTGTTTAAGCTGCGGAAAGGAGTTTTGTTGATAACAGCAGAAAGTTATGATGTTTTAAAATTTGTGGAGCATGGGGGAAAATGCAGGGCCAGTATGGATTGTGAGCGGGGGCGGCTGCTCATTCAAAGGCTGGGAGACAGCGGGGGCATCACGAAGGAACAGCTATTTAAATGGTTTAAGCAGCTGGTGTATGAACTGGAGAAATACCACAGGTATCAAAACGGGAAGTGTTACCGGTATCTGAATCCTTACAGCATTCTTGTCACGGAAGAGGAAAAAATCATGCTGCTGGACCTGAGCTCCAAGAGCAGTGGCTTTGTCTTCAAGAACATGCAGATGCCTGCGATGAGGAAACATTTTCTCAGTCCGGCTTCTGCTGTGGAAAATACCGCGCCGGATGAAGACTTTTATAATCTGGGGAAGACGATACAGTTCATGCTCGCCCGGACAGAGGATTACATAACCCTAACAAGAAGAGAGACATATCTACTATCTGGAATCATTGAAAAGTGTCTCGGTGAAAATTCGAAAAAGAAGTACGAAAATCTAAAGCAAGTTCAAAAAGAGTTACCCAATATAACATTGAAACGAGTAAAAAAGCAGAATAAAAAAACAATACTTATCATACTGGCGATCGTGCTGGCGCTGACCGGGATTTGCACGGTAAAAGCAGCGGCGGACGGTGGGAAAAACATCAGCGGTAAGGATATATATCTGACGTATAAGCAGGCAGATGAAGAATAACAGGGAAATGGACAGCGGAATATCAGAAAAAGCCCTTAAAAGGGAGGATGCCGGGTAGTCGCTTTTGCGGCTCCCGGCATGTATTATAAAAATATTAATTTAACTGGCTGGCGTTTGCTTACAATGGCTGGATGTTCAGTTGTCCGAAGTCAATTGACAGGTCATCATAGATGCCAGCTTTGATGGAATCAGAGAAGGTATATTCGTTTACGTCTTCATGCTCCAAGTCATGAATGGTAATTCGGTTCTTATCAGGGTCTACAATCCAGTATTCACGGACCCCTGAAGAACGGTATTTGAATAGCTTTATGGAATAGTCCATGCGTTTGCTGCCCGGTGAGACAATTTCAATCACCCAATCAGGGGCACCAGCACAGCCATTGTCTGTCAGCTTGTCTGGGTCACAAATTACGCTGATATCAGGCTCCACATAGGTTTTATCATCCTCATTCAGGAACACGGCGAAGGGGGCAATATAGGGCTTGCATGAGCCATCTTTTCGGTCAATGTAATCAGCTATCTTTCTATAAAGTGAGCCTAAGATTTCCTGATGTCTACGGTTAGGCGGTGCCATGTAGTATATCTGTCCGTCAATCAGTTCGGCACGTATCCCGTCAGGCAGTGCGTAGATATCTTCAATAGTGTATTTTTTCTTCTGGTTTGGTAATGGCATTCTAACACATCCTTCCATGAAATAGTATTGACAGAGTGGCGGCTGCTATTCTGAATCACTTTCTATTCGTTCATCAATAGCCTTTTTAATAAAACCATTGACAGATTCACCTGCCATATCTGCGTGTTTTCGTACTGTTTCTTTGTAGCCTTTGGGGACAACGAGATTGATTCTTTCCCTATTTTCAGACTGCCATTTATTTTTATAATCTGTATTTCCTGCCAAAACGATCACCTTCTTTCATGGGGCGGTCCTAATATGGATATATCTTTTCTATTATGGTTAAATTATAACATTAATTTCAATCGTGCACAAGATACGAAACAATTAAATCGTGCACACGATACATATGCCTAAAAACCCCGTAAAAAGGGAGGATGCCGGGTAGTCGCTTTTGCGGCTCCCGGCATGTATTATGAAAAAGTTTATTCAAATAGTATTGCACTTGTTGTCGGATGTGCTGTCAAATGAAGTTTTTTCGTTCTTCATTTGATATATTTAGTATAAGCAAGAGAAATGAAGAAAACATGAGGAGAAAATGAAAGCTTTTTGAATAATAAATGAACAAACTATGAACAGCAGGATTAAGAGAATGTTACAGAAGAAAGGATAACAGAAAACGGCCCCGGAAAAACCCGGAGCCGTTTTCTATTTAAACTTTAGGAAAGATAATTGGTGGTTTATGCTTTATGAAGCCTGATCTTATGGCCAGATAGCTCTTGCTTTCTTTGCATCTACAACACGTTTTACAGCGATCAGGTAAGCGCCTGTTCGCAGTGTTGTGTGCTGCTGGTCGGCAATGTTCCATACTGCATCGAAAGCAGGATCCATAATGTTTTTCAGCTTTTCGTTGACAGTTTCTTCTGTCCAGCTTACTGACTGGATGTTCTGTACCCACTCGAAGTAGGAAACAACAACACCACCTGCGTTTGCGAGGATGTCAGGTACTACGATGATACCTTTTGCGTTGAGTACATCGTCAGCTTCAGCAGCGATTGGTCCGTTGGCAGCCTCTACAATAATGTCTGCTTTGATGTTGTCAGCATTGGAGCCGTTAATCTGGTTTTCTAATGCAGCCGGTACAAGTACTTTTACGTCAAGCTCAAGCAGTTCTGCGTTGCTGAGACGTGTCATGCCTTCTTCTTCATATCCGCTTAAGAGGTTTCTGCGGTCTTTGGAGAGGTATTCAAGGATAGCTGGGATATTCAGGCCGTTCGGATTGTAGATACCGCCGGATACATCGCTGACTGCCACAACTTTCATGCCTTCTTTGTGGAGCAGTTTTGCTGTGATGCTTCCTACATTTCCCATACCCTGGATAGCGACTGTTGTTCCGTTTGGATCTAAGCCGAGTTTTTTCAGGATATTCTTGGTGGTGAACATAACACCGCGTCCTGTTGCTTCGTTACGTCCGAGAGCGCCGCCCAGTTCGATTGGCTTACCTGTAACAACACCGTGTACACAGTGTCCTTTTAACATGCTGTATGTGTCCATCATCCAGCCCATAACTGCTGCGTTCGTTCCTACATCAGGAGCCGGGATATCCTGGTCTGGCCCGATCAGGGGAGCAATAGCGGCAGTGAATCTTCTTGTGATTGCGCGGATTTCGTTCTCTGACAGCTGGTTAGGATCGCAGACAACACCACCCTTGCCGCCGCCGTAAGGAATATTAACAACCGCACACTTGAAGGTCATCCAGGCTGCAAGTGCTTTTACTTCGTCCAGGTTTACAGCCGGATGGAAACGGATTCCGCCCTTTGCAGGACCTCTTGATGTAGAGTGCTGGATACGGTATCCTTCGAATACATGTGTGGTTCCGTCGTCCATACGAACCGGGATTGCAACTTTCAATTCTCTCTCAGGATATTTAATTGCTTCGATGTCGCTGTCTGAATATCCGAGGATATCAGCCGCTTCTTTTACTACCTTTAAAACGTTGTCATAAGGATTATACTGTCCCATAATAAATTCTCCTTTATTATTGAATATTTTTATTGCTTCATTAAAAACTTCAGTTGATACTTTAAAACTTAGTTCATTTAATGTGGCAGGCATTAAATGAGAGGTGGCAATCATTTTGGTTTTTATTAAATCGGTTTACTTTTTGATCTTATTTCTCTAATAGTTTCTCGATTCCGGCGATTTTTACACATAAGGTAAAGATATCCATTGCTTTTTCCAGCTCATCGATAGTAGGATAAGTCGGTGCGATACGGATGTTGCTGTCTTTTGGATCTTTTCCGTATGGATATGTAGCTCCGGCTCCTGTCAGTGTCACTCCGGCATTCTTTGCGAGTTCAACTGTACGTTTTGCACATCCGGGAAGCGTATCAAGTGATACGAAATATCCTCCCTTCGGATTACTCCAGGATGCAAGGCCGCTGCCTGAAAGTGTTTCGTCCAGCTTATCTAAAACCATGTCGAATTTCGGTTTTAACTCTTCCGCGAGTTTCTTCATATGTGCCCTGATGTTTTCCGGGGTCTTGAAGAACTGTACGTGGCGGAGCTGGTTTAACTTGTCGTGTCCGATGGTCTGTGCGGACATGTGTCCCTTCAGCTCTTTTATGTTTGCCGGGCTGGATGCAACAAGTGCGATTCCTGCTCCGGGGAAGCTGATCTTGGAAGTGGAGAAGAAGTAGTATACTCTGTCCGGGTTGCCGCATTTCTCACACTCTTTAATGATATCCTTTAAAGCAACATCTTCGTATATATGATGAACACCGTATGCATTATCCCAGAAGATGCGGAAGTCTTTTGCTGCTGTCTCCATAGAGGCAAGCTGTTCTACAACTTCGTCACTGTAGCATACGCCCTGCGGATTGGAATGAAGCGGAACACACCAGATACCTTTGATGGATTCGTCTTCGCTTACAAGTTTTTTTACAATATCCATATCAGGTCCGTCTTCGTTTAAAGGAACCGTGATCATTTCAATTCCGAGTTCTTCACAGATTGTGAAGTGGCGGTCATATCCGGGTACCGGGCACAGGAACTTGACAGGATTTCCATTGTGCTTGGAATAAATCCAGGGTTCGCATCCGCCTGTACCGAAAAGGCACAAAAAGCTGAGCGTATCAAACATCACGTTTAAGCTGGCGTTTCCACCTATAATAATCTGGTCAGGATTGATCCCGAGAAGTTCACCAAACAGTTTTTTGCATTCCGGGATTCCATCGAGGATACCATAGTTTCTGGCGTCTGTTCCGTCAGCCAGTGTGTAACTCTCCATTTTATCCAGCAGTGCGTTGCTTAAGTTAAGCTGTGTGGTTGCCGGTTTACCTCTTGCCATGTTCAGTTTCAGGTTCTGTGCCTGGGCTTCTTTATATTGTACTTCCAGGTCGTTGAGAAGTGCGCTCAGGTCTTCGCTTGAATAATCTGCGATTGGTTTCATAAATCTCCTCCTTGTAAGTGAACTATAACGACAGATCTCTTAGTTCTTGCTTTTATTATAGAAATATCATAAAATAAAAACAAATATTTATATTTATATAGTTATTATAACTAAATGGTTATGGGGATTGGAGGAACGGCATGTTCAGCGGTATGAATTATGTTTATGAGGTTTATAAAGAGCGCAGTTTTTCAAAGGCGGCAGAGAATCTGTATATCTCCCAGCCAGCTTTAAGTGCTATGATAAAGAAAGTAGAGAGTAAAGTGGGGATGCCCCTGTTTGACAGGAGTACGACGCCGATCCAGCTGACGGACTGTGGAAAGCGTTATATTAAGACGGCTGAGAAGATCATGGATCTGGAGGATGAGTTCGCGTATTATGTGGGGAATCTGCACGAACTGAAGACAGGGCATTTGTCTGTGGGAGGCACATATCTGTTTTCTTCCTTCATATTTCCACCGATTATTGCGAAATTCCGCGAGACTTATCCACATGTGAAACTCAGCCTGTTTGAGGGGCACACCCCTCTTCTGGAGCAGAAGCTTTTTGCGGGGGAGCTGGATATTATTATTGATAATTATCTGCTGGATGAGTCTATTTATGAGAAGAAGATTTTCATGGAAGAACATCTGCTGCTTGCGGTTCCGTCTTCCTTCGACAGCAATAAGAGGGCGACAAAGTACCAGCTTACTGTGGAGGATATCCGGGGCGGCCTGCACCTGCAGCCTGAATTCCCGGGAGTGCCTCTCCGGAAATTCAAGGATGAACCGTTTATTGTACTGAGGGCACATAATGATACAAGGGAAAGGGTGGAGGCCATCTGCAGCAGGGCGGGGGTCCAGCTGAACATTTCACTGAAACTGAACCAGCTTCTGACTACATATCATCTGACGGAATACGGAATGGGGGCTTCTTTTGTGAGCGATACGGTTGTCAAGAGCCTGCCGCCGAACCGCGATGTCATCTATTATAAGGTGGATGACCCGGAAGCCGTCAGGGAGGTCTATCTGTACTACCGCAAGAATAAATATCTGACAAGGAGTATGACGGAGTTCATGAAAATGGCCATCCCCGATCTGGAGATCGAACCCCATGACAGGGCATAGTGAGGCAGGCTGTGCACGCCCGCGTGGGGTGAACGGTAACATATAAGCAAATGGTTATGCAAGATATAACTTTGAAGTATTTGCTATTTTTAGCAGATTATTTTACACTGAAATCAGGACAAGGAGAATGTCGCATAAGATGTGGGATTGCTCCCCGAAGATCATGAAAAGGGGGATATGGAACATGAATGGCTGGGAAGAACTGATGAACAAAGAAGAGATGACGGAAGATGAAAAGAAGATAGTGTGTAACAGCCTCATGACGACAGAAGCGAGGATGGAACGGCTTATATTGAAGCTTTTTTCCCCGGAAGATTTCAGAAAAGTCTGGGAAAGGCGCATAGGCGACGGACTGATCGGCGGGAAAGCATGCGGGCTTCTGGTTGCCAGAAAGCTCATCAAGGTGCGTCTCCCGGAATTTGGGGAATTCATAGAACCGCATCATTCTTATTTTATCGGATCAGATGTATTCTGCAAATTTCTTGAGCAGAATGACTGTGTGGAGCTCCGTGAGAAGCACCGGAGGGAGAAAGAGCATTTTAAAGAAGCAGAGGAACTGAAAAGCAGGCTTAGAAACGGGGTATTCCCGGAATATGTGCGTATGCAGCTAAAAGGCGTGCTTCAGCATTACGACAATACACCAATTATCGTACGTTCCAGCAGTTTTCTGGAGGATGGGTACGGCAATGCATTTTCCGGGAAATACGAATCGATTTTTTGTATGAATCAGGGAACTGAGGAGGAACGTCTTCAGGAGCTCGAGGATGCGGTGCGGCAGGTGTATGCCAGTACGATGAATCCTTCTGCAATTGAATACAGGAGAAAGCGGAAGCTTCTGGATGTTGATGAGCAGATGGCGCTTCTTGTACAGAAAGTGGAAGGGGAGCGCTATGGCGACCTTTATTTTCCGGTGGCAGCAGGTATGGGCTGTTCCTACAATCCTTATAAATGGATGGAGCATATGAACCCGGATGCGGGAATGCTCAGAATCGTTGTCGGACTTGGGACGAGGGCGGTGGAAAGGACACCGGGTGATTATCCGAGGCTGGTGGGTCTGGACCGTGCACAGGCGAATATCCGGACTACGATAGCCGAACGGCATAAGTTTTCCCAGCGGCAGGTAGATGTTCTGGATTTCTCGCAGAACAGACTTACGACAAAGCCGCTTGAGATGGTAATCCAGAAGATGACAGACTGGCAGAAGAAGACCGTTCTGAGCAGAGATTCGGATGCAGAATATATGCTGTCCCAGAGAAGGCAGTTCCGCAAGGTATATTTTGCAGATTGTCAGGGTCTGGTTGAGAATAACGAGTTTATCAGGATGATGCGAAAGATACTAAAGATGCTTGAGGCAGAATACGAACGGCCGGTTGACGTGGAATTCGCGGTAAAGAATTCTGAAGCCGGTGTCTGGAAGGTGAACCTTCTGCAATGCCGCCCGCTGCAGACAGCTGCATCAGAAAATGTAGTCATTCCGGAAGGGATTGACAATGAACTGCTTTTCGACGTGCGCCGGACCTCCATGCGAAGGTCGAAAAAGGAAAGTCTGGACCGGATTGTATGGGTGGACCCGCAGGCATATTATGAATATCCTTATGCGAAGAAGCCGGATGTGGGACGGATGATCAGCCAGATCAACCAGCGGTACGAGGAGGAAGATAAGAAACTTATGCTGCTTGTGCCGGGGCGCATCGGAACATCATCCCCTGAACTGGGGGTCCCGGTTGTCTATGCGGACATTAGCCAGTTTATCGCGATCTGTGAGGTGGCTTACAGCAAGGCCGGGTACCGGCCGGAATTATCCTATGGGAGCCATATGTTCCAGGATCTTGTAGAAGCGGACGTATACTACGGGGCGATCAATGAGAACAGCAAGACAAGGCTTTACCAGCCCGAGCTCCTGAAGAAGTTTCCGGATGTATTTTTAGAATTGTGGCCGGAAGAGAAGGAGCTGTCCAACATCATCAAGGTATTTGACGTTTCAGGAAGCGGCACGTCCCTTCTTCTGGATGCGAAAGACGGGCGTGCGGTATGCAGGCTCGGGATGGGCAGTAACGGTTAAGATGCTAACGGATCAATTGGCGGCAGATATCCAGAAACTGAAGGCAGGTCGGTGTAAAATAACTGTCTTTCATCCATGCAAGCCTGAATACACGCGGGGATGAAAAGCTGCGGATATGTATCTGGCTGAGACGTCCCAGGTTCAGGTCATCCTGCACTACGAAACGGTAAATAAAAGAGATCCCGATATTTTCCATTACTAATTTTTTGACAGCATTGATGGTCCCTATCTCCACATAGGAGCGGAAATTGTTGATATCCTGGTTGTTTGACTGGAGTATATTCATCAGATTATGTTTGGAGTAGGTATCATTTTCACGGAAGACGAGCCGGTAATCGTTTAGTTCGTGAAAGTTTACCTCCTTACCGGCCAGCGGATGGGCTGGGGAGCAGACACAAATTGTTTCGGATTCAAACAGTTCCTCGCTCTCGTACTCATCCTGCGGGCAGGCGAGGTCTGTGACACAGAAGTGGATGCGGCCGTTTTGAAGCTGGATAAGCAGGGCATCTGCTTCATCGAGGTACATACTGACTTTTTTGCCGGGATATTTGCGCAGGTATTCTGCGACCATGTGGGGGACGAGTGATTCCCCTGTGGTGACGATTGTACCGATTCTTATCTCTTCCGGCTCCTGCGGCGGAGACTTCAGGCGCTCTGCGATATCAAGTGATCCTTCTTTGACCGTCTGGGCAAAAGCCTGCAGTAATCTGCCGTGTTCTGTGAGCTGGAGTTTCCTTTTTTCATCATAATAGAGCAGCTTTGTCTGATAACAGCTTTCCAGATGCTGGATGTGCTGGGTGACGGCTGGCTGGGTGATGTTCAAAATACTGGCTGTCTGTGTGTAATTTCTCGTTTCGCACAGTACAAGAAAAGTATCGAGTTTCAAGTCTAACATAATTCCCACCTTTCTGAATATTCTGACAGTATTCTCTATAATCTGAACTTATCGGGCTATAAAATAATATAATTTCATTTTATTATTTCTTTATGCTAAAATCAAGTTATTAAATAAACCGGAAACAAAAAAGAAAGAGAAAATTGAGAATACAGCAAGGAGGCTTATCTTGGAGAAAAGGATAAGTCCCTTTTTGTATAAAGCTGCTATGGTGTTTGAAGGAAGGAGAAACATGTAAAACAAAGAAGGAGGTGGGTGATTTGAAGATTGGAGCGGTTACGATCGGGCAGTCGCCGCGTGTCGATGTCACACCTGACATCATGCCGATATTCGGCGAAGGCGTGGAGCTGCTGCAGGCGGGAGCACTGGATGGTCTTACGAAGGAAGAGATCAATTCAATGGAGCCGCTTGAAAATGACTATGTGTTAGTATCGCGTTTGAATGACGGTACATTTGCAAAGTTTGGAGAGAGCTTTATTCTGGACAGACTTCAGGACTGCATCACAAGGCTTGAAGATCAGGGGGTCTGTCTGATTATGTTTTTCTGTGCAGGTACATTTCCTGACATATTTAAAGCAAAAGTACCGCTTGTGTATCCGGCTAAGATTTTAAACGGCCTGGCCGCGGCGTTGAGTAAGAACTCCAGCATCATAGTGATAACACCAGATGAACAGCAGGTACAGCAGGCATATGACCAGTGGGGGCCGATCATGAAACAAGTGACGCCGATTGCGGCAAACCCTTATGGTGATATGGATGAAGTGCGAAAGGCGGCAGAAAAAGCCAGAGACATCGAGGCAGATTTGATTGTTATGGACTGCATAGGATTTACGAAGGAGGCAAAGGAAATCGTTGCGTCTATTGCAAAAAGGCCTGTCCTTTTGTGCAGGACGACGCTGGCACGGACTGTCAGTGAGCTGTTAGATATTTAATCAACAGGTAATATGACATAACAAAGGAGGCGTTTAAATGAACGGACAAACAAGTGGAAAAGGGAATCAGGTAAAGGATCATCCGTCCGCCCTGAATCCGGCAATTCTGGTCCTGAATATCATTCTTTCGATTTTAGGGGCAATCATTGGTCTGGAATTGATTGTTCGTGTTGGTATCAGTACAAATACATCTATCATAGGTGCATTGTTTGCGATTATCCTTTCGAGGATACCGATTGCATTTTTTAAGAAATACAGAAACATCCACGCACAGAACCTGGTGCAGACAGCTATTTCCGGTGCCACCTTCTCAGCGGCGAACAGTTTGATTCTTCCGATTGGTATTCCGTATCTGATGGGAGAACCCCAGCTTGTCATTCCCATGCTGGTAGGTGTACTTCTGGCAACAATTATTGATGCGACGATTCTGTATAAGA
Source organism: Faecalicatena orotica (assembly GCF_003149245.1). Classification (GTDB taxonomy): domain Bacteria; phylum Bacillota; class Clostridia; order Lachnospirales; family Lachnospiraceae; genus Faecalicatena_A; species Faecalicatena_A orotica. The sequence continues at coordinate 169,962 of NZ_QGDL01000010.1, forward strand.
CTTTCGACACACCGATGTTCCCGGCCGATGAACCGTGGCCGCCGGGAATTGCATCAGCAGAAACGATACTTGCTGTTGTTAACAAAGGTAAGAAAGCGATGCTCCTCCTCGTAGGTATGGGTATTGGTATTGTCGGAAAGGCATTTGGAATTCCGACAGACCTTCTCGGTGTTACGTGGATTGGTGACATGTGGGCGCTTGGTGCTTTTGGTGTTGGTGCACTCGTTATTGGTATCAGTACGGACCAGGGATTTAACATCAGCCAGTATTATGTTCCTCACGGTATCATGATCGGTGCAGGACTGGTTGCGCTGATTCAGGTCGGACTCATGCTCTTTAAGAAGGAGGACGGAAAAGGCAGTGTCGCAGGAAAGTTTACAAGCAGCATCTCGGATATGAGGGGTGCGCTTGCAAAGGGATATATTGCATATGTAGTTGTAGCGATCGGACTGGCGGCAGTATCAGGCATATATTCCCAAATGTCTGTTCCGAAACTGATTATCTGGGTAGTATTCGCGGCTTTTGCAGCAATCGCATCAGAGCTGATTGTTGGTATGTCAGCAATGCATTCCGGATGGTTTCCGGGATTTGCTACTGCCCTGATTTTCCTGATTGTTGGTATGATGATCGGATTCCCGAAGCTTCCTCTTGGTATACTGGCAGGTTATACCGCGGCAACCGGGCCGGCATTTTCAGATATGGCGTATGACTTTAAGTGCGGCTACATCCTCCGCGGCAACCGGGCCGGCATTTTCAGATATGGCGTATGACTTTAAGTGCGGCTACATCCTCCGCGGAAATGGGGCGGACCCTGATTTTGAGCGTGCAGGAAGAAAGCAGCAGTATATGGCAGAAATTGTGTCTTTCTTTGTAGCATTCGCAGTTGTACTTGTGATGTGCAATACATATTTCAAACAGGACCTGTTTGCGCCGGTCGCGCGTACATTTGTAACAACAATCGAAGCAGGTTCCAGTCCTGAAATAGCTAAATGGCTGATTATTTTTGCTGTTCCCGGTGCGATACTCCAGTTCATCGGCGGCCCGAAGAAACAGCTTGGTGTACTCTTTGCAACAGGTATGCTCGTTGGAAGCACGATTACAGGTATTACCGTTATTGTAGCTTTAATTATCCGTATTGTTGTTGTCAGACTCAAAGGAGAAGAAGGACAGAGTACTCTGTACATTCTCGGTGCAGGTTCCATCGCGGGTTCTGCATTGTACAGTTTCTTTACATCTACTTTGCAGTTAGGGAAAAAGAAGTGATGTTTTTGGTACAGTGATACACGAAGACAGCCGGTCTTCCTAATATTGGAAGAGCCGGCTGTCTTCATGTGCAAGTGTATCTAATCAGGGAGGGAGTCCTGCCTGTGGAAGACGGAAGAATCCAGTACCTCATTACATACGTCAAGAAACTGCAGGTTTGCAGGTTCAAAGAAGCTGTTTTTCATCCAGACAAAGTTAAACATGGAGTGGGAAGAAAAATTCCGGATATGTATCTGGCTCAAGGCGCCGCTGTCCAGCTTTTCCTGTACGACAAAGCGGTAAATGAAGGAGATGCCGATATTTTCCATGACCATTTTTTGCACAGTATTGATCGTTCCGATTTCCACATATGACCTGAAATTGTTGATATCCTGATTGTGCGCATGCAGAATCTGCATCAGATTACGGTACGAGTTGGTATCATTTTCACGGAAAATAAGGCGGTAGTCGTTCAGCTCCCGGAAGTCGACCGTTTTGCCTGCCAGTGGATGCTCCGGAGAACAGACACAGACCGTATGGGCTTCGAACAGTTCACGACTCTCGAATTCCAGAGGCGGACAGTAAGTGTCTATGATACAGAACTGGATACGTCCGGCCTTCAGCTGCTTCTGAAGCGCGTCAGCCTCACCGAGGTACATGCTGACTTTTTTCTCGGGGTATCTCCGGAGATATTCTGCAACCATATGCGGCACAAGGGACTCACCGGTGGTCGTTAATGTACCCAGTTTCAGCTCGTCAGGCTGGTCGGGAGGGTTCTTCAGCTTCCGCTCGATGATCTGGGCGTCTGCTTTGATCGTCTGGGCATACGCGCGGAGCAGTTTCCCGTGTTCTGTGAGGTGCAGTCGGCGCTTTTCATCGTAATACAACAGCTTAGTCTGATAGTAGCCTTCCAGATATTTGATGTGCTGGGTGACGGCTGGCTGCGTAATGTTCAGCAGAGTCGCGGTTTTTGTGTAATTCCTTGTCTCACATAAGGTCAGGAAGGTATCCAATTTTAAATCTAACATTTCACCACAAATCCTTTCTGAATTTTCAGGCAATTATCCATATAATCGGAACTTATTATGCCATAAAATAATATGATTTCATTTTAAAAGAAATTTGTGTTATTATCAAGACAAATGAAGGACTTTTTTCCGCAGCCTTGAAATGAATCGAAATTAGAAGGGCGCGGAAGCAAAAAAGAATGGAGGGATATACATGGATTACCCGATTGGAGTTGAAATGACAGAAACGTATCTGTCCTATGAAGTGCAGCGTGCGGCAATGAAGCTGGTGCGGGATGTCATGCTTGTAAAGCCTGGTGAATCTGTTGTAATCACTGCGGACACTTCAACTGATATGCGTGTTGTAGATGCGGTGATGGGTGCGGCATATACCATTGGAGCGGACCCGGTGCTGATTAAATATCCGACGACCGGAAAAGCCTTTGAAGAACCGTTTCTCCCAATAGCTAATGCGGTGGCTGCTGCGGACGTATGGATTGAGTTTGCGTATTATTGTGTTATGCATTCACCCTGCTTCCAGAAAGCGATTGCAAACGGGGCCAGGTACACATGCCTGTGCGGTATGGATACGATCATGCTTGTAAATACGGTTGGAAGGGTAAAATATGATGTGCTGGTGGAATTCGGTGAATATCTGACCCGGAAGGTACAGGCATCTAATGAAATTATCGTACGGGATGCCAACGGAACGAACCTGAAGGCTTACAACCAGGGACGTAAGGTAAAACATTCCGGACAGCTTGCGACGAAGAAGGGCTACCCTGTTATGCTTGGAGGCCAGGTAAGCTGGTGTCCTGTGGAAGAAACGATCGAAGGGACGCTGGTATTTGACGCAGCACTGTTCCCGCCGAGTGAAATCGGGCTTTTGAAAGAACCTGTCAGGCTGGAATTCAAAGAGGGACGTCTGACAGAGATTACCGGAGGGGCACAGGCCGAGGTCTTTAAGAAGTGGCTGGCATCCTTCGACGATCCGAACATGTACCGTCTGGCACATTATTCGATCGGATTTAATCCGGGGGTACGCAAAGCCACGGGCCGGATCGTAGAGGATGAAAGAATCTTCGGATGTATCGAATTTGGCATTGGCAGCCAGGGGGCAAGTCTGATGGGCGCGTTCTGGGATGCAGCGTCACATACGGACGGAGTCGTATCAAAACCGACCATCATCCTGGACGGTGAAGTGTTGGAGGAAAATGGAATCTACAAAGAAGAAACATGTATTTCATTCTGCAAAAAACTGGGAATTGCAGATTATGAATAAATAAAAAGGGTTAAGAAAAAGGAGGAAGAATTATTATGGAATACCCAATTGGAATCGAAATGGCACCGGATTATTTATCTTATGAGGTGAGCAAAGCCGCCTACAAACTTGTGAAAGAAGTTATGCTGGTAGAACCCGGGGAAAATGTCGTTGTAACAGGTGATACCTCTACGGATAAGAGAGTTCTGGACGCAATCATGAACGCAGCCTACATTGTGGGTGCGAACCCGGTACTTGTCTATGTCCCGACAAATGAAAAAGCGTATGCAGAGCCGGCTGCACCTCTCGGCAATGCAGTAGCGGTAGCAGATGTATGGATCGAATTATCTTATTCATCCATCATGTTGTGTGAATCATGGAGAAAAGCAATTGATTTCGGATGCCGCTACATCAACCTTACAGGTATGGATGTGACTATGATCGTAAACTGCATCGGAAAAGTAGATGTAGCACGTGTTGTAGAGCTGGGAGAAGCTCTCAAGGCTAAGATGGAAGCAGGCAACGAGATTATCATCAAAGACGAAAACGGTACATATCTGACAGCAAGAAATGAAGGCAGACCGGTTCGTCATTCCGGACAGCTTGCTACCTTCAAGGGATATCCGTTTATGATGTGCGGACAGATCAGCTGGTGCCCGATTGAGGAGACGATCAACGGAAAACTTGTATTTGATGCAGCGATCTTCCCGCCTACAGATATGGGTATCCTGTCAGGAAATGTAGAGCTGACACTGGAGAACGGCCGTGTTACAAAGATCGAAGGCGGAAAGGATGCTGAGAGGTTCAGCGCATGGCTCCATTCATTTGACGACCCGAACATGTTCCGTCTTGCACACTATTCATTAGGTTTCAACCCCGGTGTTTCAAAAGCGACAGGCCGTATTGTAGAAGATGAGAGAATCTTCGGATGTATGGAATTCGGTATCGGCAGCCAGGGCAAAATGATCCGCGGAAGTTATTGGACCGCATCCTCACACACAGACGGTGTTGTTTCCAAACCATCTATCATTCTGGACGGTGTGGCAATCGAAGAAAATGGTAAGTATGTAGATCCGGATCTTGCTGAGATCTGCAGGAAAATGGGAGTAGCAGGGTATTAAACTACTTTGAAAAGAGTACCCGGATAGTCCTTCTATCAGGGTGCTCTTTTTTTGCGCAAATTTAGCCTGAAAATGGCAGGTAAACTTGAAAACAAGTTTTTTGTGTGATAAAGAAACGGGAAAAATTTAAGGAAAAGGAGTTTGATGAGGAGATTATGGAAGAAAAAAATTCAAAAACCGGGGCGTCCACATTCGAGAAAATACGCTTTTCAGAACCGGTCACAATCATCTTTGGTTCCATTCTGGCAGTATTGTCCGGTATTATCTGTATGCAGATCATGGGGAAGGTGGGGGTCTCAGCGAATACATCCATATTAGGTGCGGTATTTGCAATGCTGATATCCAAGATTCCGATGACTTTATTCGGAAGATTCAAGAGTCTGGAACGTCAGAACTATATCCAGACGATCGTATCCGGGGCGGGATTCTCCGCTGCTAACTGTGCATTCGTTGCGGTTGCGATCCTGTTTGTCATGGGAGAGACAAAAGCAGTCCTGCCGATGGCGCTGGGATGTATCTTCGGAACGGTTATTTCTGTTTATACAGTAGGGTCACTGTTTGATTCTCCGCTGTTTCCGGCAAGGGAAGCATGGGCACCGGGAGTTGCGACGGCGGAAGTACTGGAGGCCGGGGACGAAGGCGGCGATAAGGCGAAGAGAGTTATTCAGGGAATCATAGTGGGAATCGTAGGAAGTATCTTTAAACTGCCTGTGGGAGCTGTAGGTATCGTATTTATTGCAAATATTGTGTCCATGCTGGCACTCGGAATCGGACTTCTGATCCGCGGATATTGTGCACCGCTTACAGGATTTGACCTTGGTGCGACAAGTATTCCGCAGGGCTTCATGGTAGGTGCGGGACTGATCGCACTGCTCCAGTCCATTGTTTCTATCTACCAGAGTTCTTCAAAGAGTAAAAAGACAAAAGCCGATCAGGAAGCCTGTGAGGAAGGTCTGACGGTCAGCGGGGGAAAGACAAAGAGAACTCTGATCGCAGCACTGCTTACACATGTGGCAGGCGGAGTTTTTGTAGGAATTATCTGTGGGATTTTCACGGGCATGTCTCCTGCCAAAATGGTGCTCTGGGTGATCTGGACCGCGTTTGCATCAGTTGCTTCTATGATTATTATAGGTAAGGCGGCAATGTATTCAGGATGGTTCCCGGGCTTTGCGGTAACAACGATTTTTATGACTATCGGTGTGCTGATGGGATTTTCCCCAATCGCAGTAGCGGTACTGACAGGGTATATCAGTTCAGTAGGACCATGTTTTGCGGATATGGGATATGACCTGAAGACAGGCTGGATCATCCGTGGAAAAGGCAAAAATTCAGAGCGTGAAGTATATGGGAGAAAACAGCAGGTGTTCATTGAAATGCTGGGGGCATTCATCGGTATTATTGTTGTCATTTTCTTTGCAGACATGACTCTGAAAGACGGGCTGATTCCTGCAACAAGCGTTGTGTTTGCGACGACTGCTGAGATGGGAAGTAATCTGGCTCTCTTGAAAGAACTGGCGATATGGGCGGTTCCGGGAGCGATTGTACAGATTCTGGGAAGAAAGTACATGTTTGGTGTACTGCTGGCGACAGGACTGCTCATCAACAACCCGATCTATGGTATCGGTGTCATTGTGGCAGTGGTCTTCCGTAAGATTATCGGTGATGAATTCATGAACTGCCGTGATGCGGGACTCATCGCCGGAGACGGCTTGTTCAGCTTCTTCTCGAGTCTTGTAAAAATGTTTATATAAAAGAGTTTAGAACTGTTCTGGTTCCGGCATTTAGGATATAATAAGGATATCCGGGTAGAGAAAGAAGGTAGAAAAATGTCTGATGTTGAAAAAGTAATTTCTTATTTTAAAAAGGTCTGCTCCATTCCGAGAGCCTCTGGGGATGAGAAGGCAGTCAGTGACTACATTGTTGATTTCGCAAGGGACAGGGGACTCGATGTGACGCAGGATTCCTGCTATAATGTGATTGTCAGAAAACCGGCAGCAGTTCCTGATGCGGGAGAACCGGTTATACTTCAGGGACACCTTGACATGGTCTATGTAAAGGAGAATGGCAGCAGCCATGTGTATGAAAACGGGATTGAGGTGAAGGAGGACGATGCGTATTATTATGCCGATGGGACTTCCCTTGGTTCTGACAACGGAATTGCGGTTGCGTATTGTCTGGCAGTCCTCGATAGTGACGACATTCCCCACCCCGACCTCGAAATTGTATTTACGGTAAAAGAAGAGGTCGGCCTGGTCGGCGCGGATAAGATTGATATATCTTCTTTGAAAGGAACACGTTTTATTAATCTGGACTCCGAGGAGGAAGGAATCTTTTATACGAGCTGTGCCGGCGGATTACGCTGCAGGATGATCTGGGATCTGGAGACGGAAAAGATGGAAGAGGAAAGAGTTCCGTTAAGGGTAACATTCCGGGGACTTGCCGGAGGACACTCGGGCATCAACATCGGCATGGGACTGGGAAATTCTATTGTACTCCTTGGAAGACTTTTGTATTTCCTGAAGGATATGCAGGTTAGGGTTAACCACCTGGATGCTCCGGGAAAGGCAAATGCGATTGCGAACAACGGAAGTGTGTGTCTCTACGTGAAGCCGGAAGAACTAGACGAAGTTAAGGCAAAACTTGCAGAAGCAGAGAAAACATTCCAGACGGAATTACAGTATACCGATTCTATTTCATTCGAGATTGAAGAGGGCGCTGCACAGACAGGGGCAGAAGTCTATACGGCTAAATACCAGAAGGAGATCACGGAAAGCCTGATGTTATTGCCATACGGTGTTTCAGGATATTCCTTTGCGATTGACGGCCTGATTGAGACATCCATGAATCTTGGGTCACTGACCTGTGAAGACGGAAAACTGACACTTCTGATGTCTCTGAGAAGTTCTGTGGCGTCCCAGAAATACATGCTGCGTGATAAAATCCAGATCATTGCGGACTCAAAATGCGATACATGCATTTTTGAAAGCGATTACCCGGGATGGCAGTACAGAAAGGATTCCCCGCTGCGCGATACAGCTATTGCACTGTATGAAAAGCTTTTCCATAAGAAGGCGGAGGTTGCGGCGATCCATGCGGGACTCGAGTGCGGCTACTGGGACAGTAAGAAGCCGGGAATGGATATCATTTCTACGGGACCGGATCTTTTCGATGTACATTCAACAAAGGAAAAAGTATCGAAAGAATCCATCGGGCATATGTGGCTGTATCTGAAAGAACTTCTGAAGGAACTGTCAAAGGCCTAATTTTACTGGTTTTTTGTGGACCGTAATATACTTAGAAAATTATAAGAAAATTTTAAGGACCTTATACTTGGAAAGAACCCTTTAGTGTGGTATTCTAAGTGAAAGGTCCTGTTTTTTCACAGTAATACCGGCAGCAGATGTTGATAAAAGACGGAATGTGTGGATATCTTATGAAATGGGACAGAAGTGTGAAGATATCTGTTAGGAGGAAAAAATAAGATGACACGGAGTGAATTTCTTCAGGAACTGCGTCAGGCATTGGAAAATGACCTGTCTGGCAGCATCGTTCAGGAGAATGTACAGTTTTATAACCAATACATTACGGATGAGATGGCAAAGGGAAAGAGCGAAGAAGAAGTCCTTCAGATGCTGGGCGATCCCTGGATTATAGCGAGGACCGTCATTGATGCAGCAGACGGAACCGATAAGTCTACCGTGTACGAGGCAGGCGGCGGTTCATATACCGGTTATGAAAGCGGCAGGGAACAGGCACGTGAGCAGAATCCAAAGGTACACGTGTTTGGATTGAACACATGGTGGAAAAAACTGCTTCTTATTTTGGGAATAGTGATGATAGTAGTGGCTGTATTCGCAATCATATCAGGCGTAATCAGCCTGCTGGCACCCATACTGGTTCCGATCCTGATCATCATGATTGTGATCCGGTTCATCGGCAACCGGCGGGGATGACACCAGACACACAGCCAGTGCCGGGAAAAGAATTACTAAAAGGGGCCAGTGGGCGTACAAAAGCATCCGCTGGCCTTTTTCTATTTCTTTTAAAAAGCGGATCAAAAACCACGTATTAAGCGTGGCTTTGGCACTCTGCCCCCGGAAATAAACAAAGTAAAAGACCGATGGGGGAGCCATCGGTCTTTTGAGGGGAGTATAAATAATTAATAAGGGGTTGTAGAAAGTAACCTTTCTACAATGATAAGTATAATATATCAAATTGGAAAAAGCAAGCAAAAATAAAAAAAATATTAAATAAAAAGATACAGCGGATTTTGTAAATTGTGAATAAAAAATATATATTAATGAGACAATATGAGTGTACCAAATAAATTTTCCTAGGAGGGACACTCATGTCAAAGAATTATAACAACTCAAATAACTCAAACAGTAACTCAAACAACTCTTCAAAGAACACAAACAGCAACTCTTCTTCAAACTCTACTTCAAACTATTCAAACGAGCAGAGCAAGAATAAGAACTCAAACAAGAACTCATCTTCTAACTCAACATCTAACAGCAGCCAGAACAACACTAAGAACATGAATTCTTACAACAACGAGAGCAACAACTACTAAATAGAACACTTTTTGCAAAAGGGTACAGGGCAAAAGTCATTTTGGTACACGTCTAACTTCAATTGGGGACGTAGTAAAGTTGAACTTTACTACGTCCCCAATTTATAGTAATATGATACATATACTCTGTGGTGTGTCGGTTTGATGCACGGGGAACTACTGGCAGAATAAGTACAGCATATGGAGGCGTTTGGATGGATAAAATAGAATTGATAGCACCATGCCATTTTGGGCTTGAGGCAGTACTGAAGAGGGAGATTCAGGATCTTGGGTATGAGATTTCTCAGGTGGAAGACGGCAGAGTTGCATTTTATGGTGACAGTGAGGCAATATGCAGGGCAAATATTTTTCTGCGTACGGCAGAGAGGGTTTTGCTGAAGGTTGGCTGTTTTAAGGCGGAGACTTTTGACGAGCTGTTTGAGAACACGAAGACCATTCCTTGGGAGGAATATATACCGAAGGATGGCAAGTTCTGGGTGGCAAAAGCGGCGTCTGTGAAGAGTAAGCTTTTCAGTCCGTCTGATATTCAGTCGATTATGAAAAAGGCTATGGTGGAGCGCATGAAGGTGCACTACCATATAAAATGGTTTGAGGAGAAGGGGGCATCGTATCCGGTCAGAGTGTTTCTGATGAAGGACATGGTGACCGTGGGTATTGATACGTCCGGTGTATCTCTCCATAAGCGGGGATACCGGCAGCTGGCGGGAAAAGCGCCTATTACGGAGACGCTTGCCGCGGCATTAATCATGCTGACACCGTGGAGCAGGGACAGAGTACTTGTTGACCCATTCTGTGGAAGCGGTACATTTCCGATTGAAGCGGCAATGATGGCGGCAAAGATTGCACCGGGAATGAACAGGTCTTTCCTTGCGGAAGAGTGGGGCAGTGTTGTATCGAAGTCTCAATGGTATCAGGCGGTAGATGAAGCCAATGATCTGATCGATGATGAGATTGATGTGGACATTCAAGGGTATGATATTGATGCAGATGTATTGAAGGCCGCAAGGCAGAATGCAGAGGATGCGGGAGTTGGACACCTGATCCATTTCCAACAGCGGGATGTCAGGGATCTGAGACACCCTAAAAAATATGGGTTCATCATCACTAATCCTCCATATGGTGAGCGTCTGGAAGAAAAGGCAGTCCTGCCGGAACTTTACAGAGATTTTGGGGAGAGTTTCCGCAATCTGGACAGCTGGTCTGCATATATGATAACCAGCTATGAGGATGCAGAACGCTACTTCGGCAGACAGGCCGATAAGAACAGAAAAATATATAATGGTATGATTAAGACTTATTTTTACCAGTTTATGGGGCCTAAGCCTCCAAAACCAAAGAATTAGAAGGTATGGATATGGAAAAGAGAATAATCTTCGCAACAGGGAACCAGAATAAGATGAAGGAGATTCATATGATTCTGGCTGATTTAGGAATTCCGATTTATTCAATGAAGGAAGCCGGTATTGACATTGATATTGTTGAGGATGGTTCCACATTTGAAGAAAATGCCGTAATAAAAGCAGAGGCAATAGCCAGATTACTGCCGGATGATATTATACTTGCTGATGATTCAGGACTTGAAATTGATTATCTGGACAAGGCTCCCGGAATCTATTCGGCCAGATTTGCGGGTGTTGATACGTCTTATGATATTAAAAACCAGATGCTTTTAGACAAGCTTAAGGGCGTACCGGATGAAAAAAGAACTGCGCGTTTCGTATGTGCGATAGCCGCAGCATTACCGGACGGGACAGTCGAGACAGTCAGAGGTACGATTGAGGGTATAATCGGTTATGAGATAGCAGGGGAAAACGGATTCGGGTATGATCCGATATTCTACGTGCCTGAATATGGCTGCACGACGGCCGAGATGAACCCGGATCAGAAGAATGAACTTAGCCATCGCGGAAAAGCACTCCGTGCTATGCGTAAAATACTGGAAGAAAAGCAGCTTGATTCGGACACACAGTAGAAGAGCTGTTTAAATGAAGCGGAAAATCCGGTTAACAGGCAGGAACTTGGCAATTATTATAAGAAACAGGGTGCGAGTGATATGAGAGTATTGATAGTTAGCGATACACATGGAAATCATAAGAATCTGGACAGGATATTGGAGCAGGCAGGACAGATAGACATGTTTATCCACCTTGGTGATGTAGAAGGCGGAGAAGAGTATCTGGATGCGGTCCTTGACTGCGAGAAGCATATGGTGAGGGGGAATAATGACTTCTTTTCAGATCTTCCTAAAGAGGAGGAATTCAAGATAAGGGACTATAAAGTGTTTATTACACACGGGCATGGATACTATGTGTCCCTCGATCCTGAATATATTAAAGAAGAAGGCAAAGCGCGCGGTGCTGACATTGTAATGTACGGCCATACGCACAAGCCGTACTTTGATAAAAATGAAGAAATTACAATTTTGAATCCGGGGAGCGTATCTTATCCAAGACAGGAAGGACGAAAAGGCAGTTATATGATTATGGAATTAGATGACAAAAACCAGCTCCGGTTTCAGCAGTGTTACCTTGACTGAATGTTTGAAATCAGGCGCTATTTTAACACTTTTCTGCGTAAAATCAGGCGCGGTGAAAAAAATGTAAAAAAATAAAAAATAGTTGTTGACATATTGCCAAGCCTATTATATAATAATTCTTGCGTCACGGGTAAGCGTGACAAGCAAAAAGAACATCGGGGTGTGGCTCAGCTTGGCTAGAGCGCCTGGTTTGGGACCAGGAGGTCGCAGGTTCGAATCCTGTCACCCCGATAGTGCGGGTGTAGTTCAATGGTAGAACACTAGCCTTCCAAGCTAGATACGTGGGTTCGATTCCCATCACCCGCTTTCTTACAGCAGATGTTGTAAGAAGCAGAGTAAGGGGATAATTGCATATGAGTCTGTAGCTCAGCTGGATAGAGCAACGGCCTTCTAAGCCGTAGGTCGAGGGTTCGAATCCCCCCAGGCTCGTTGTGGTGGGTGTGGTGCAGTTGGTTAGCGCGCCAGATTGTGGTTCTGGATATCGTGGGTTCGAGTCCCATCACCCACCCTTTATTTTATAGTACTGGCAACGCAGTGTCAGATATAAGTCTTCAATGGGCTATCGCCAAGCGGTAAGGCACAGGACTTTGACTCCTGCATTCGCTGGTTCGAATCCAGCTAGCCCAGTTTAACCTGGACAGGCAGGGATGAATTTCAAAATGATACGGGCGTGTAGCTCAGGTGGTAGAGCACTTGACTTTTAATCAAGTTGTCCGGGGTTCGAATCCCCGCACGCTCATCGGAACAAGCATTATGCTTGTTCTATTTTTTGCCAAAGAATCTGGCAGAATACAATTATATAAATGCGGGTGTGGCGGAATTGGCAGACGCGCTAGACTTAGGATCTAGTGGGCGACCGTGCAGGTTCAAGTCCTGTCACCCGCATAAAAAAGGCGTTAAGTTCTGATATACAGGGCTTAACGCTTTTTTATGCTTCTATTTTCTTGATTATTCCACGGCACTGCCCTTAACATATCTGACAGCCGCCAGTACAATTCCAATAAAGAGAAAAACAGCAGCAGTCCCAAAATAGATGACCGGATAATGCTCTGACAATCGCCATGACTGATTCGTACCCACAAGCTCATCTACTTTAAAGTTCGTATACTTTTCACCAATATAAAATGTCAGAACAAAAAGACCGGCCATCATCCACACATTTGCATGTGCCAGCGTCCGGATCAGTACAAGAATTCCTAAGACGGCCAGCCAGAATATGCTGATGGGTGCCCCGAAACCGGATACCCAGTATACTGGATCAGATAAATACAGATTGGAAACCATCTCGATCAGATACAGGTATGGAATGGTCAGGATACAGATGGCAGCATAGAGAAGCAGCAACCGGTGTTTTCCTCCATTTATCAATAACTGCAGCAGCAGACAGGCGAAGATGCATCCGCCGATGGCGATCAGGGACCAGGTGAATGCACGGTCTAATGCATAATTTGTAATGAGGCAGACGATAACTGCGATTCCGAAAGGGACTGCCAGGTAAATACTCCATAACTTTCTCTTTTTGCTCATAAAATACTCTCTTTTCTTAGAATGGTTTTAAAATTTGGAAGAGCCAGATTTTGTCCTGCGGTATGCAAATTTCGGTACGCCGTCCTCCATTGCCACGCTGACTTCACCCTGAATGAGCGGTTTCGCATAGGTAATGAATTCGTCACTGACATCTGTCCCGTCTTTTGTAATCCACTCATCGGGAACGGTTTTTTCTTTATTACAAATGATGTCTACATCTGCAGTGGTATATCCGATGGTATATGGCTCGTCCTTTTCTCTTTTAAATGCAATCATCTTGCCGGTCTCGCCTTCGATGGCACATTTCACACCGTAAGCACCGGAGGCGATGGCCTCTTTCTGGTCTGTCTTCGATAACATGGATGAAGAGCAGCGCTGGCAGACATTCAATTCGATGGAACGGACTTTCACACCGAGCCGTTCTTTCACCAGATTTTCAAGATATTTGCCGGAACCGGTCAGCATCTTATGGCCGAATGCATCTACACCAACATCACTTGCCAGCTCACAGATAAATGTGCCGTTCTTATCATGGATGCCCTCGGAAATACATACAACGAGATTCGGTGTCTTTTCCATAGACTTGCGGACCTTGCTGATGAATACGTCCTGATTGAAATCAGATTCCGGGAGATAGACTAATACAGGGTTGTCTCCCTCGAATTTCCGTGCGAGCACACTGGCAGCAGCCAGCCAGCCCGCATGGCGTCCCATGATTTCCACGATGGTGACAGACTTCTTATTATCATAGACAGACGCGTCAATTGCAATCTCGCGGACTGTCGATGCAATATATTTCGCCGCGCTCCCAAATCCCGGGGTATGGTCTGTTTCCACGAGGTCATTGTCGATAGTTTTTGGAATTCCGATCACCCGGATATCGCTGGAAACTTTTCTGGCATAACGTGAGAGTTTGCTGACAGTATCCATAGAATCATTCCCGCCGATATAGAAAAAGTAACCGATATCCAGCGCCTCGAATTTTTCAAATAATTGGACATAAACGCTGTCATTCAGATCTTCCGGCAGTTTATAGCGGCAGGAACCTAAATAAGATCCCGGTGTATTTTTAACCAGCTCCAGTTCACCGGATATCTCAAGCGGCTTCATATCGATATAATGATCCGAAAGAAAGCCTTCGATCCCATTGATCATTCCGTATACAGTTCCAAAAGTATCCTCTCTGTTCAGTGCTTCGTACACAACGCCGTAAAGACTGGCGTTAATCACGGCAGTTGGTCCGCCGGATTGTCCTACAATCACATTTTTCTTCATAATCTACCCTCCAGATGTTTATAGAATCAATATCATTTAAGTTAACTATAAGGGATAAAAGGACTTTTTACAATATGAAGAAAAGTCCTTTTTCTTGAAAAGTAGTTGGAAATTTGTGAAATGTGCAGTATAATTGCTTTATCTTAGTAAAGAGGAGCTTAATTATGAAATATATATCTTTTGCGATTCCATGCTACAATTCAGAAGCATACATGGAAAAAGCAATTCAGTCTATTCTAAAAGGCGGGGAGGATGTGGAGATTATCGTCGTGAATGACGGTTCCACAGACAAGACGAAGAAGATAGCCAAGCGGTATGCGGAACAGTACCCTACAATCGTGAAGGTGGTAAATAAGGAAAATGGAGGCCACGGTGATGCGGTTAACAGCGGCCTCGCGCATGCGGCAGGACGATATTTTAAGGTGGTTGACAGTGACGACTGGGTGGATGAGGCTGCACTGATGGAGATACTCGATGCGGTAAAGACATTTGTGCAGACAGATACGACAGTGGACATGATTATATCCAACTATGTGTATGAGAAAGTGGGCATGGAACATAAGAAAGTGATAAATTACAGAAATGTACTTCCGCAGAACCAGATTTTCCACTGGGACGATATCGGGCATTTCCGTCTTGACCAGTATATCCTGATGCATTCCGTGATTTACCGGACAGAGATGTTGAAGCTCTGCCAGCTGCGGCTTCCGAAGCATACATTTTATGTGGACAACATTTATGTATACTATCCTCTGCCGCATGTGCGGACGATGTACTATATGGACGTGGATTTCTACCGTTATTTCATCGGGCGCGAAGACCAGTCCGTCAATGAAAAGATTATGATCAGCCGGATTGACCAGCAGATATTCGTGACGAAGAGTATGATCGCTATGTACGAATTAAGAATGATTTCCAGTAAGAAGCTGAGAAAGTATATGGTCAATTATCTTGCGATTATGATGACAGTTTCTTCGATCCTCTGTATCCGTTCCAAGAAGAAGGAGAATCTGGAGAAGAAAAAGGAATTGTGGCAGTATCTGAAGAAGAAGGATTACGGGGCTTATATGAAGATACGCTACGGAATTCTGGGACAAACTATCAACCTCCCCGGAAAAACCGGCCGAAAAGTATCTTCTCTGGCTTACAATGTGGCAAGAAGGCTCATTGGATTCAACTAGATGTATAGAAGCCGGCCCAGAAGGAGCATGGGGAATATTCAGGGCACCTTACGCATGTACGCGGGGTGTCCTTTTTGTATGAAATTTAAATAACTGGTGCCTGAGAAGGTATATTTTACCGCCGCTGGTACATACTACTATTAAAAAAGGAGTGTGTATTATGGCTGTTAATTTTTCTGAGAGTAAAACAAAAGAAAATCTGATGAGAGCATTTGCGGGTGAGAGCCAGGCAAGAAACCGCTATACGATTGCTGCCGAAAAGGCAAAGGACCAGAAGATGTATACAATTGAGGACATTTTCCTTTACACGGCTGAGCAGGAGAGGGCCCATGCAGAGAGATACTATGAACTTCTGAAGGATTTATCCGGAGAGACCATCTTTATTGACGGCGGCTATCCGGTTGACCAGCAGGAGACGCTGGCAGAACTTCTGCGTGCTGCGGAGCACAATGAAAAAGAAGAGTATGAAGATGTATACCAGAAATTCGGGGATATTGCAAAAGAAGAGGGATTTCTTGAGGCTGCATCTGCTTTTTACCAGACTGCGGAAATCGAGCATGTACATCAGGTCCGTTTTGGGGAAGTGGCAAAGCTGCTTGAGGAAAATCAGTATTTTGCCTGTGATCAGGAATCTAAGTGGATCTGTACGAACTGCGGATATATCCATGAAGGGAAACAGGCTCCAAAGGTGTGCCCGGTCTGCCGTCACGATCAGGGATATTTTCTGCCTTATGCATTTGCGGCATATAAGGGAGAAGGCAGATAGTTTTCTTCCGGTTGAAGGAAGTGGCAGGCAAAAGATCATGTTGTATGGAAAACAATAAGTGATGGGAGTGCTTTTATGAGCCAGAAGGTGGAAAATCTGCTGAATCTTGCATTGGATGCTACGGAAGAAGAAAGAATGAAATCGCTGGAACTGGAGGTTGGATTCAACCCGATTGACCGGGAATGGGACCTGATCATTAAATACTCAGGCACTCTTGATGCTGTCCGTGAACTGGCTTCAGGCGTAACAGAACTGTCTAATGAATATGCGGTTATTACTGTCAGGGAATCTCTTATTAATTCTCTGGCAGTTATACCACAGATTGAATTTATAGAAAAACCAAAGCGGCTTTTTTTTGAGGCTGCCAATGGAAAGAGAGTTTCCTGCATAGGTCCTGTGCAGCAAACTCCTTTTTCTTTACTGGGAAAAGGTGTTTTGACAGCTATTGTTGACAGCGGGATAGATTATGCCAGCAATGATTTCAGGAATGCAGACGGAACAACAAGAATACGTGCCTTATGGGATCAGACAATACCGGGAAATCCGCCGGAGGGGTATTACATAGGAACAGAATATACGGAGGAACAGATTAATGAGGCCCTCAGACAGACGGACCGTGCCGGGCGTGAGCGGATCGTGCCAAGCCGGGATATTTCCGGACATGGGACTGCTGTTGCCGGGGTCGCGGCTGGAAATGGGGCGGGAAGCCCGGGACGGCAGTATGCCGGCGTGGCGCCGGAGAGTGAACTTCTGGTCGTGAAACTTGGCAGCCCCAGACAGGATGGATTTCCGAGGACAACGGAGCTGATGCAGGGGGTCGATTATGTGATCAGGAAAGCTCTGGAATATCAAATGCCTGTGGCGGTGAACATCAGCTTTGGAAACACGTACGGTTCACATGATGGGATGTCTCTGCTGGAACGTTTTCTGGATGATATATCAAATTACTGGAAAAGCGTGATCTGTGTGGGAAGCGGAAACGAAGGAACAAGCGCAGGGCATACTTCGGGCATACTGACAGAGAATGTGGAGGAGGAAGTGCAGCTGGGAGTTCAAATGAATGAGCCGACGGTAAATGTACAGATCTGGAAATCTTATGTGGATCAGGTTGATGTCTCCCTGGTCAGTCCGTCCGGTATACGCGTCGGGCCGATTCAGGAAATACTCGGCCCCCAGAGATTTGTACTGGGAGGCACGGAGATTCTGCTCTACTATGGCGAACCGAGCCCTTACAGTGTGCGCCAGGAGATCTTTATCGACTTCCTGCCAAGACAGTCCTATATAGACAGCGGTGTGTGGCGGATTATACTAACGCCGAGGAGAATTGTTACGGGAGAATTTGAGATGTGGCTTCCAAGCCAGAGCGCGTTGAATATCGGTACCGCCTTTCTGTTTCCGCGGAGTGATACAACACTCACCATCCCTTCTACAGCTTCCCGGGTGATCACTGTGGGAGCGTACAATGCACTAACCTTCGGATATGCTGATTTTTCAGGCAGGGGCCCGGCCAGAGTGTATGAGGGAATATCCTCATCCAAACCCGATATTGCAGCACCCGGAGTACGGGTAACAACCGTAGCAGCAGGAGGCGGATATGCAGAATTCAGCGGCACCTCATTTGCCACACCGTTTGTGACAGGGAGTGCCGCACTTCTGATGGAGTGGGGGATCGTGAATGGGAATGACCCGTATCTGTACGGGGAGAAGGTGAAGGCTTATATGCGAAGGGGGGCAAAGGAGCTCCCGGGATTTACGGAATGGCCGAACAACCAGCTGGGGTGGGGGGCACTGTGTGTGCGGGATAGTCTGCCGGTTTGATAAGCTGCTTAAAAAAGGTACAGAGAACAGCAGAAGAAAAATGATATAAGCAAGGGGGCAGGTCATGGATATCAATCCATTATGACCTGCCCTTTTTCGCTGCTTTGATGTATAATAGAATTACGAAAAAGATTCAGGTAATAGGAGGGCTGTTGTGGAAAAGGTGAAAACAACGGTTTTGTGAACCAGAAAATGAGGAAGAAAGGAACAGCTATGTTTAAATTAAGTACACTATGTTACATCGAGAAGGATCATCAATATCTGATGCTGCATAGAACCGTGAAGAAGAATGATGTCAATAAGGATAAGTGGATCGGGGTGGGCGGTCATTTTGAGGAAAAGGAAAGTCCCGAGGAATGTCTTTTAAGGGAAGTCCGGGAGGAGACCGGCTATACACTGACCTCTTACAAGTACCGTGGCATTGTGACCTTTGTATATGGGGACGATGTTGTGGAATACATGTCCCTGTATACGGCGGACGGGTTCACGGGGGAACCCATTATGTGTGATGAAGGAGAGCTGGAATGGGTGGACAAGGATGCCGTGTTAGATTTGAATATATGGGAAGGTGACAAGATATTTTTCCGTCTGCTGAATGAGGGCCGGGAGTTCTTTTCACTGAAACTGGTCTACGACAAAGCCGACACTCTTCTCTATGCGGCTCTGGACGGCAGGCCGATGGAATTAAAGTAAGGATGTGTCAGCACAGCACCAGATTTGCATTCAATGCCCGGACTCTTTCCTGAAGTTCCGGGTCAAGCTCTTTATTGGTCAGGATATAGTCAAAATCAGTAAATTCGGTGAACTTGACCAGTCCGCCGTCGGTAAATTTCGTGTGGTCCGCCATGAGGAATGACTGGCGGCTCTGCATGCACAGTGTACGCTTGAGGGCTGCATCCATTTCTTCGGAGGTAGTCATGCCCATACTTGTGGAGCAGTACAGGGTGCCGATAAAGCTCTTATCCGCCCGGTAGCGCCGGAAAAATTCGACGGTCGAGATATCCAGGCTTCCCCCGATCTGCTCCCGGTACGTTCCGGGGGCAACGATCAGCTTCACCTTTTTACTCGTGCTGAGCTGCTGGATCGCTGCCAGAGAGTTTGTAATCAGAGTGGCATGGACGTCCGGAAAATATTTGATGATCTGTATGGCGGTGGTGCCCGAATCGAGGAATATACTGTCCCCTTCTTTTATAAAACCGGCGGCCGCTTTGCCGATCGCCTGCTTATACAGCATCAGCTTTTCGCTTCGTGTGGGAAAATCAGGGATGGTGCTTCTGTCTTTACAGAGGTGGGCTCCTCCGTAGTGGGTTTCCAGAATTCCCTGACGGGCAAAGAAGTGAAGGTCACGCCTGATTGTCATCGGTGAGACTAAGAATTCTTCCGCCAGGGCATGGACGGAAACTTCTCCGTACTCCTCCAGTTTTTGAAGGATCTGCTGGCGGCGGCCAATACCGTCAAGTGTATTTTCTGTTCGTTCTGGTTGTTTCTGATGATTCATGGCACAAAATCTCCTCTGTTATTAATAAAATAAAACATAAAAGAACATTAAAAAATGTGTTTGTATGTGCTATTATAAATGTATCAAACATGGATTGCAAGGTAAGAGGTAAAATAGTATGAAATATGATGTGGTTGTTTTTGACGTAGACGGTACATTGATTAACACAGAGGAGACGATACTGCTTTCACTGCAGCATATGCTGCTTCGGATGACAGGACATCTGTATCCGTTCGAAAAACTGTATTTTGCGCTTGGCATTACCGGGGCCGAGGCGCTGCGCCGGCTCGAACTGCCTGAGCCGGACAAGGCAATGGAAATGTGGCTGGCCTATATGGGGAGATACGAATATCTTCAGAAACCATTTGACGGAATCGATGAAATCGTGCAGTGGCTAAATGCGGCCGGGGTCCGCCTTGGAATCGTAACTTCACGTACAAAACCGGAATTCCAAAAGAGTACAGCCCAGTACAATTTTATAAAATATTTCGATACAGTAATCAATGCGGATGACACAGTGAAGCATAAACCGGAGCCAGAGCCAATGTTGTGTTTACTGGAAAAAATGGCGGCAGAGCCATCAAAGGTTCTCTATATAGGTGACTCTGTGTATGACATGGAATGTGCCCGGAAAGCCGGTGTGGACGGGGCACTTGCATTGTGGGGGGCACATTTTCCGGAGCAGATTCATGCGGTACATAAAATTGCAAATATTATGGATATAAAAAGTTTATTTATTTAGACAATCAGGCTTGATTATTTTTTAACAAACGATTATTATAAAGGCAGGTGATAAATTTTCTGAAAAAGGAGATGTTGTAAAATGGGTGTTTTTGATGGAAAAGTTGCTATCATTACCGGTGGGGGAAAAGCAAAATCAATCGGTTACGGTATCGCAACTGCTTATGCAAAAGAAGGTGCAAGTCTTGTCCTGACAGGGAGAAACGAGCAGAAGCTGTTGGATGCAAAGGAAGAACTCGAACGCCTCTACGGTGTGAAAGTACTGGCAGCACAGGCTGACGTCACTCCGGATGATGAGTCGGAAGAAACGGTAAAAAATGTGATTAAGAAGACAATCGAGGAATTTGGGCGGATTGATATCCTGATTAACAACGCCCAGGCTTCTGCATCCGGAATTCCGCTTTCCATGCAGACGAAGGATCACTTTGACCTCGGTATTTATTCAGGACTCTATGCGACTTTCTATTATATGAGGGCATGCTACCCGTATTTAAAGGAATCACAAGGGACTGTTATCAACTTTGCATCCGGGGCAGGATTGTTCGGTAACGCGGGACAGTCTTCTTATGCAGCGGCAAAGGAAGGGATTCGCGGACTTTCCCGTGTCGCGGCAACAGAGTGGGGCAAGGATAATATCAACGTGAATGTTGTATGCCCGCTTGCACTAACTGCACAGCTTGAAAACTTTAAAGAATCCTATCCGGAGGCATATGAGAAGAACCTAAAGGCAGTGCCGATGGGGCGTTTCGGAGACACGGAACTGGATATCGGGAGGGTTTGTGTACATCTTGGTTCTCCTGACTTCAAATATATGTCCGGTGAGACAATTACTCTGGAAGGCGGGCTGGGGCTCCGTCCATAGAAAATAGTTTCAGAATTAAAGAATAAAGAAAATGAAAAAAAGTATTGCAAAATTTATGCATTTGTGTTTATACTGAAGGTACGACATTAAGAAACAGACTTCATTGGGAATTTGAAGGTTCTATGTGACTGACGGAAAAGTGGAGCATACCACGTGGGAGCATAGAATGTAAACGCCGACCGTCTGGGCAGCTCATTATTGAGTTGCCCTTTTTTATTTCATAGGAAAGTACGTCCTAAGAAATAAAAAGCCCTCCCGGCGGGATGCGCACTGCGGCGTAAGCTGTAGATGTCGCAGGGCGACCGCCGCAGGCGCGAGTTTCGCAAGCGAAACTCTATTTAGTGTTCATGGGCACCAACTAATGGGCAAATACTAAAATCTGTAATTTGAACGGAGGAGATGTCATGGAACAGAAGAACTTTGAGCAATGGAAAGGTTTTACAACGGGGGATTGGCAGAAAGAGATTAATGTAAGGGATTTTATCCAGAAGAATGTAACATCCTATGAAGGAACAGATGAGTTTCTTGAGGCAAAGACTGAACGTACGGCCAGACTGATGGACAGACTGAATAGTCTGCTGAAGCTGGAACAGGATTTCGGCGGTGTGCTGGATATTGATACACAGTCGGTGTCATCTTTGACGGCGTACCAGCCGGGGTATTTGGATAGGGAGGATGAGCTTATCGTAGGGCTTCAGACGAACCGTCCCCTGAAAAGGGGGGTGAATCCTTTCGGTGGGATTAATATGGCGCGGAAAGCGTGCAAGGCATATGGCTATGAGCTTTCCGACAAGATCGAGCAGGAATTCCAGTACCGCACGACACATAATGACGGTGTATTCCGCGTATATACGGAAGAGATGAGGAAGGTCAGACACGCAGGGATTCTGACGGGACTTCCGGATGCATACGGCCGGGGACGGATCATCGGTGATTACCGCCGTGTTGCTTTATATGGTGTGGATATACTGATCGAAGAAAAACTGAGAGATAAGAAGGAAATCGGGGAAGGTGATTTTGATGTGGAGTCCATCCGTTTGTCCGAAGAACTGTTCCAGCAGATTAACTTTTTGAATAAGATGAAAGAGATGGCCAATATGTACGGCTACGATATTTCAGACCCCGCATCCGATGCACGTGAGGCAATCCAGTGGACATACTTTGCATATCTTGCATCCATTAAGGAACAGAATGGTGCGGCGATGTCGCTTGGAAGAACGAGCACATTTCTGGATATTTATATCCAGAGGGATATGGAAGCAGGAGTACTGGACGAGGTACATGCACAGGAGCTGATTGATGACTTTGTTATGAAGCTGCGTATGGCAAGACATCTGCGGACACCGGAGTATAACGAACTGTTCGGCGGTGACCCGATGTGGATTACAGAGTCGATCGGCGGAATGGATGAACAGGGGCGCACGCTTGTCACAAAGAACAGCTTCCGTTTCCTGAATACACTGTATAACCTGGGACCGGCGCCGGAGCCGAACCTGACTGTACTCTGGTCTGAGAAACTTCCTCAGGGATTCAAAGATTTCTGTGCGAAAGCGTCGATTGATACGGATGCAATTCAGTATGAAAACGATGACCTGATGAGGCCAGTATACGGGGATGATTACGGTATCGCCTGCTGTGTTTCAGCCATGAAGATTGGCAAGCAGATGCAGTTCTTCGGGGCCAGATGTAATCTGCCGAAGCTTCTGCTCCTTGCACTTAACGGCGGCTATGATACATTTTCCAAATCCCCGGCAGGCCCGGAAATGCCTGTCTATGAGGGCGACGTGCTGGATTATGACGAGGTCATGGGCCGGCTGGAAAAATACAGGGAATGGATATGCAGGTTATATATCAATACCCTGAATGTGATCCACTACATGCATGATAAGTATGCATACGAGAAGACACAGATGGCACTGCATGATACCGAGGTGGAACGCTTTATGGCCTGCGGTGTGGCAGGGCTGTCAGTACTGACAGATTCACTGAGCGCGATTAAGTATGCACGGGTAAAACCGGTCCGGGATGAAAGGGGATATATTGTAGATTTTGAGACCAAGGGAGAGTTTCCGACTTATGGGAACGATGATGACAGGGCGGATGATATAGCAAAGCAGATTCTGGCAGATATGTCTAAAGAACTGAAGAAGACAAAGACATACAGAAACGCGGTCCATACGCTTTCAGTACTGACCATTACCTCAAATGTCATGTATGGAAAGAAGACAGGGGCCACGCCGGACGGGCGTAAGGCAAAGGAACCATTTGCCCCCGGAGCGAATCCGATGCATAACAGAGAGAAAAACGGTGCGCTGGCGTCTTTGAATTCTGTTGCGAAGCTTTCTTATGATGACTGCAGGGACGGGATTTCCAATACCTTTTCCATTACCCCGGACACACTTGGAAAGACAGAGAAAGAGCGGCAGGAGAATCTGGTACATATACTGGACGGGTATTTTAAGCAGCTTGCACATCACATCAACGTAAATGTGATGAACCGGGAAATGCTGATGGAAGCATATGAGAATCCGGCAAAGTATCCGAATCTGACGATCCGTGTTTCAGGATATGCGGTTAATTTCCATAAATTGTCGAGGGAACAGCAGAAAGAAGTGATCATGCGTACCTTCCACGAAGCAATGTAGAACGAAAAGCAGGGGCCTGTGAAAGGTTTTCTGCTTTTTTAGTGATGCCGTGCCGGAACCAGCTGACGCGGGGCTGTTGTATTTTGACAGCATGAAGAGTATAATAGTGGGAATATAAAAGACGAGCAGATGATTCACACAGAGAGGAGAATGGCTATGACATATGCAGTAGTGTATAACAGTCTCACAGGAAATACGGAAATGCTGGCTGAGAGAATCCGGGAAGCATTGGGGGAAGAGGACTGCGTCTATTTCGGAGGCGTGCCGGAGGCGATTCCTGATGCAGATGTTGTGTTTGCAGGGTTCTGGACAGATAAGGGTATTTGCAGTGAAGATATCGGGGAATTTATAGAAAAGCTGGAAGGCAAAGAGATATTTTTGTTCGGGACCGCCGGATTCGGAGGTTCAAAAGAATATTTTAACCAGATAATGAACCGGGTATCAGCATTTGTACCGGAAAGTGGTATCTTAAAAGGAAGTTTCATGTGTCAGGGACGGATGCAGGACAGAGTGAGGCAGCGCTACGCGGCCATGCAGGAAAAGGACCCGCAGGATGAGAAGATAAAGGCAATGCTTGATAACTTTGACAGGGCACTGTCCCATCCGGATGAAAACGATCTGACGGCCCTGGAAGGAGAAGTCAAGAAAATATGGAAGGTATGAGTCAGGTAACACATGAATTTGAACCGGTTTTTAATCAGGATTCCAAAGTTCTGGTACTGGGGACATTTCCCTCGGTCAAGTCACGGGAGAACCAATTCTACTACGGCCATCCTCAGAACCGCTTCTGGAAGGTCATAGCAAGACTCACGGACAGTGAAGTCCCGGAAACGATAGAAGAGAAAAAGGCCTTACTCTTAGAACACGGCATCGCAGTCTGGGACGTCATCGCCAGCTGTGAGATCAAAGGCTCCAGCGACAGCAGCATCCGCAATGTCGTGCCTGCTGACTTAAACCGCATCCTAAAAGAATGCAATATCAGGCGGATTTACGCCAATGGCAGAACGGCAGAAAAATTGTACGAAAAGTACAGCAAAAGCCGGACCGGAAGGGACATAACAGGGCTTCCCTCCACGAGCCCGGCGAATGCCGCATACTCAATAGACCGGCTGATGGAAAGCTGGGGGGAGATCAGGGAATTCATAGGGGTCAGACCCCTTTGCGGTCCGTTTTCAGAAGATTCAGATTATTAGCCCTTACATGAATTTAACATGATGCTAACTATGCAGTGATAGATGTATGTTTCCGTGGTTGTTAACATATATTAGTAAAAGACTGTATTGTGTATGTTTGGTATATTGTATGCCCAAATTAAGTAGAGAGAAGTTAGTGTCTGAATGAAAAAGGAAAGTAATAAGTTAAAGGAAAATCTGGTCAACAGTGATTTCAGCGTGAAGGGTGAATGTGCGATCAGCCTGATTCTGACAAAGCTGGATATTATTAACATTGAGCTGTCCATGATTCTGGACCGCAATGTTATCCAGATGAAGACAGGGCGGATGAAGTCTTACGAGAGCACGTGCAAGAAGATGAAGAAAAAAGGACTGGAGAAGAACTTTTCGAATGCGCTTGAGAAAATCAATGACCTGATCGGTGTCAGGGCAATCTGTTCTTATGTGGATGATATCTACCGCATAGCGGAAATTTTGTCGGAACAGAAGGACGTTAAGATTGTAAAGGTTAAGGACTATATCAGAGATCCGAAATCTTCCGGTTACCGGAGTCTTCATATTATTATGGAAATCCCCATCGGGTTTCAGGGCGGAACGCAGTGGATGAAGGCAGAACTACAGCTTCGTACTGCGGCAATGGATTACTGGGCGAATCTGGATCATCAGCTGAGGTATAAAAGAGGACGCAAAGAGGCAGAAGTAATCGATGAAGAACTGAGGGCATGCTCAGACATTATAGGGACCCTTGACAGGAAAATGCTGGAAATCAGGAAGAAGATTGATAAGATATAGGAAATCATAAGGAAATCTTAACGCCCGTTTATTTGCTTTCTTTAGAAATCTGTATTATACTTGTATTTATTGACGCACCGGACGGTCACAATCGGAAGAATGTCTGGTGAAATACAGGAGAGGAGCCTGAGGGAATGGTAGAGACAGGGGTTATACATGGAAGATTCCAGATCTTTCATTTAAAGCATATGGAATATTTACTAGCCGCAAAGATGAGGTGTAAAAAGCTGTTTATCGGCATCACACATTCAGACATTGTGGCATATGCGGCAACATCGGATCTGGATATGCACGGTACTACAAAAAGAGACAATCCGCTTACTTACTTCGAGCGTTTTGAAATGATACAGGGTGCTCTGGCGGATTTCGGCGTAACGAGAGAAGAATATGAGATTATCCCATTTCCGATCAGCCAGCCGGACCTGATCCCACAGTATGTTCCGAAAGGTGCCACCCACTATGTGAGCATCTGCAGTGAGTGGGATGAAGAGCAGCTCAGGATACTCGGGGATCTGGGGCTTAAGACAGAGGTACTCTGGAAAAAAAGTCCGGAAGAAAAGGGGATCACTGGGACTGATATAAGGAAATTCATCGCAGAAGAAAAAGAATGGAAACAATACGTTCCAAAGACAGTCAGTGAATATATCACAAAGAATGAGATAGAGACACGGATACGCAGCCTGAATTACTTGTACGAGTAATCTGGGAAAATAAAAGTGAAGCCGGCATATAGAGAAACCGCAGGATTTGAGGTCCCGCGGTTTCTTTTTATGTTGGCTTCTTTTGTCTGCCTTCATTTATGGAAGAATTTATGGGAGAAGGAATGCATACATGAGTATGAAGTGGCACGCGCTTCCGCCCATCACAAACAGGTGAAATATCTCATGGCTCCCGAAGTTTTTATGTTTACTATCAAAAATCGGTACCTTCAGTGCATAGATGATTCCCCCAACCGTGTATATAATCCCTCCGGCAAGCAGCCATAGAAATGCCGGCCTGGACATGTTATTCAGCAGTTGTGTAAATGCAAGTACACACGTCCATCCCATCCCGATATACAGCACAGAAGAGACCCATTTCGGACAGAATACCCAGAATGCTTTTATCAGGATACCAACGATTGCGATTCCCCAGATCACCCCAAGCAGGATTTTCCCCGATCCGGGATTGAGCACGAGCAGACAAATTGGTGTGTAGCTGCCGGCAATTAAGATGAAGATCATCATGTGGTCAATCTTTTTAAGTATCGTATTTACTTTTTCTGATAAATCGAACGTATGGTAAGTGGTACTTGCTGCGTACAATAAAATCAGGCTTGCCGCGTAGATGGCAAGAGAGATAATGTAAACCCTGCCTGGTTCATGTGCAGCTTTTATCAATAGTGGAATGGCGGCAAATATTGCCATCAGCATTCCGATAAAATGTGTGATTGCGCTTCCGGGATCTTTCAGTAATTGTTTTTTGTTCATAATGATACGCCTCCTAGAAAATGAAAACCTTGCATGTAGTTTTAAAAACTACGTTTAGTATATGCATATATTACAACGATTATAACTAAATTGCAAGTACTTCCTTTGAAGAACAAAGGATTTTTCGTGTTAAAAATTGCCAAAAAACTTCAATTCACAATTTTTGCAATGTATACAACAACTCTGCCAATTGGATTTTTTCAGGGAAGATTTATAATAAACTCAACAAGTAAAGAACAGGCACAAAAGGAACTAAAAAGGCCTCAGAATGGGACGAAAAAGGAGAACAATATTATGGAAATGACATTGAGATGGTACGGTTCAAAATTCGACACGGTAACACTGAAACAGATCAGACAAATCCCGGGAGTAACCGGAGTGATCACAACATTGTATGATACAGCACCGGGCGAAGTCTGGAGCAGGGAACGCATCCGTGCAATGAAAGATGAGGTAGAGGCAGCAGGACTTCATGTTGCAGGAATCGAGAGTGTGAATGTACACGATGCGATCAAGACAGGGGCAGCTGACCGCGACCAGTATATTGACAATTATATCGAAACACTACAGAACTTGGGTGAAGAAGATATCCACCTTGTATGCTATAATTTCATGCCGGTATTTGACTGGACACGTACAGAACTCGCAAGAGTGAGACCGGACGGATCTACTGTTCTTGCATACACACAGGAGGCAGTCGACGCGCTCGACCCTGAGAAAATGTTTGACTCCATCGCAGGGGATATGAACGGAACTGTGATGCCGGGATGGGAGCCGGAGCGTATGGCCCATGTAAAAGACCTTTTTGCAATGTACAAAGACATCGACGATGACAAATTGTTTGAAAACCTGAAGTATTTCCTCGAAAGAATCATGCCGGTATGTGATAAATATGATATCAACATGGCAATCCACCCGGATGATCCTGCATGGAGCGTTTTTGGACTCCCACGTATCATTATTAACAAGACAAACATCCACCGCATGATGAATATGGTAGATAACCCGCACAATGGTGTAACATTCTGTTCAGGTTCTTATGGAACAAACCTGCAGAATGATCTTCCGGACATGATCCGTTCACTGAAAGGGAGAATTCATTTTGCACATGTCCGCAACCTGAAATTTAACAGCCCGACCGATTTCGAAGAGGCGGCACATCTGTCAAGCGACGGAACATTCGACATGTATGAGATCATGAAAGCACTGTATGAGATCGGATTTACCGGACCGATCAGGCCAGACCACGGACGTATGATCTGGGATGAAGTAGCAATGCCGGGATACGGACTGTATGACAGGGCATTAGGGGCAGCTTATCTGAATGGATTATGGGAAGCAATCGAGAAAGGAGCAAGATAGTTATGAAATTAAATGAAAAAGGTCTTGAAAATAAAGCACAGTGGGAAGCAGCAGGGTTTCAGCTTCCAAAGTTTGACCGAGAGGCTGTAAAGGCGGCTACAAAAGAAAATCCTTTCTGGATTCACTTCGGGGCAGGCAATATCTTCCGCGCATTTCAGGCAAATGTAGTGCAGAACCTGCTGAATGAAGGGGCGCTCGACAGAGGTCTGGTTGTGGCAGAGGGATTTGACTATGAGATCATTGAGAAAATGAACCGCCCTCATGATGATTATTCCATTCTTGTAACCCTGAAAGCGGACGGAAGTGTAGAAAAAACAGTCGTAGGAAGTGTCATGGAATCCTGCATTCTGGATTCAGAAAATGATGCAGAATTCGGACGCTTAAGAGAGATCTTCAGCAAAGATTCCCTCCAGATGGCAACTTTTACAATCACGGAGAAGGGATACAGCCTCGTTAACGGAAAAGGCGAACTTCTTCCGGCAGTGGAGGCAGATTTCAAGAATGGCCCGGAGAAGCCGGCAAGCTATATCGGTAAAGTTGCATCCCTTTTATATACACGTTACAAAAACGGCGGGAAGCCGATCGCTATGGTGAGTATGGATAACTGTTCACACAACGGAGATAAGCTGTACGCCGCAGTGAATACTTTTGCGGAAAAATGGACCGCTAATTCGCTTACAGACGAAGGATTCCTTCAATATGTCAATACAAAAGAGAAAGTAACGTTCCCGTGGACCATGATCGACAAGATCACACCGCGCCCGGATGCCTCCGTAGAGGAAATCCTGAAAAAGGACGGCGTAGAGGAACTGGAAGCTGTTGTTACATCTAAAAACACATATGTTGCACCATTTGTAAATGCAGAGGAATGTGAATATCTTGTCATCGAGGATGCTTTCCCGAACGGACGTCCTGAGCTGGAAAAGGGCGGTCTGATGTTCACGGAACGTGAGACAGTAGACAAAGTTGAGAAAATGAAAGTCTGCACATGCTTGAATCCGCTCCATACTGCACTTGCTGTATTCGGATGTGTACTCGGATATGATCTGATTTCGAAAGAAATGAAAGATGATACACTGAAAAAACTGGTTGAGGGCATCGGATATACAGAAGGACTGCCTGTTGTTATTAATCCGGGTGTTCTGGATCCAAAAGAATTTATTGATACTGTAATCAATGTGCGTATCCCGAATCCGTTTATGCCTGACACACCGCAGAGAATTGCAACAGATACTTCACAGAAGCTTGCAATCCGTTATGGGGAGACAATCAAAGCGTATGAGGCATCCCCTGAACGAAATACAGGTGACCTAAAACTGATTCCCCTTGTATTTGCAGGATGGCTGCGCTATCTGATGGCAGTAGATGATAACGGAAATACATTCGAATTAAGCCCTGACCCGCTTCTGGATACGGTATGCCCGTATGTCACAGGGTTCAGACTTGGTGAAGATGCTGACGTTGAGTCTGCACTGAAGCCGGTTCTGGAAAATGAGAAGATCTTTGGCGTGAACTTATTCGAAATCGGCATGGCTGATAAAGTCTGCGGATACTTCCGCGAAATGATTGCCGGAACAGGGGCAGTGCGCGGGGTGTTGAATAAATACGTGAAATAGGGACGGAGAACTATCAGGTTGTATTGCATGGAATGAGGCTGTCACTTTAAGTGGCAGCTTTATTCAAAGGAACAGCGATTGTATGAAGGAGGGATTGGATGCAGAAAAAAGAGTTTGACCTGTTAGCACTCGGCGAGATACTGCTGAGACTATCACCGCCGGATAATGAACGGATTGTCAGGGGGGATGCCTTTCAGAAGCAGGTAGGGGGCGCGGAACTCAATGTCGCTTCCGGGGTATCTCTGCTTGGCCTGAGATCCGGTATTATTTCAAGGATACCGGATACGAGCATCGGCATTTTCGCAAAAAATAAAATCAGGTTCAGCGGGGTCAGCGATGATTATCTCGTTTATGACACCGGCAGGGACGCCAGACTTGGTGTCTACTACTATGAGAATGGCGCTTACCCGAGAAAGCCGGGAGTCGTATACGACAGACAGCACTCGTCAATGACCCGCATTACGGCTGATGAATTTCCAAAAGAAATCTACGAGGCGGCACGCTGTTTCCACACATCCGGGATTACACTGGCACTCAGCGGGCTGTGCCGTAAGACTGGCGTGGAAATGATCAAACGTTTTAAAGAACACGGGACACTGATCTCCTTTGATGTGAATTTCAGGGGAAACCTGTGGACAGGTGAGGAAGCAAGAGAATGTATCGAAGGCATACTGCCATATGTAGATATCTTCTTCTGCTCGGAAGATACTGCAAGACTGACATTCGGCAAGGAAGGGGATGTCAAAACGATCATGAAGAGTTTTGCGCGGGACTACCCGATATCAGTCATTGCATCGACTCAAAGAACAGTCCACAGTCCAAAAGTCCACAGCTTTACATCTGTAATCTATGACGCAGGGAAAGACCGTTACTATGAGGAGAAGCCATACAAAAATATCGAGGTGGTGGACCGGATCGGGAGCGGGGATGCTTATGTATCCGGTGTGCTCTACGGCCTTCTGTCGGAGAACGGGGACTGTGAAAAGGCATTGAAATATGGAAATGCCAGCAGTGCGGTGAAAAACACGATACCGGGAGACATGCCGTCTCTGACACGCACTGAGATTCAGGATATTATAGACGATCATGAAAATACAGGTTACCACAGTGAGATGAAGAGATAATTATATAAGAAGAAATGGAGAACAGTTATGAAAAAATTCATGGATGACGATTTTCTGTTATCAACAGAAACAGCAAAGAAACTTTATCATGAGTATGCAGAAGTAATGCCGGTTCTGGATTACCACTGCCATATCAGCCCGCAGGAGATCTATGAGGACAGGAAGTTCGAAAATATTACGCAGGCATGGCTGGAAGCAGACCATTACAAATGGCGCCAGATGCGCTCGAACGGGGTAGAGGAGAAGTACATCACCGGAGATGCATCAGACCGTGAGAAGTTCCAGAAATGGGCGGAAACACTGGAAATGGCAATCGGAAACCCCCTCTATCACTGGAGCCATCTGGAACTGAAGAAATACTTTGGATATACAGGATATTTGAACAGCGGGACAGCAGAGGAAGTCTGGAATCTGTGTAATGAAAAACTTGCGCAGGACGATATGACTGCCCGCAATCTGATCAGACAGTCTGATGTTACACTGATCTGTACGACGGATGATCCCGCTGATTCTCTCGAATGGCATCAGAAGATCGCTTCAGATAAGAGTTTTGATGTACAGGTACTTCCGGCATGGCGCCCGGATAAGGCAATGAATCTGGAAAAACCGGACTACACGGACTATCTGAAAAAATTAAGTGAAGTAAGCGGTGTGGAAATTAACAGCTTCAAAGCACTGACAGATGCATTGAAGAAGAGACTGGATTTCTTTGAGGAAAATGGATGCAGAATATCAGACCACAGTCTGGAATACGTAATGTATGCCCCGGCATCTGACGAGGAAATCGAAACAATTTTTGCAAAAAGGCTGGCTGGGGAAGCGGTAAGCCGTCAGGAAGAGCTGAAATTTAAAACGGCCTTTATGACTGTGATGGGAAAAGAATATCATAAAAAGAACTGGGTTATGCAGATACATTACGGAGTAAAGCGTGACAACAACAGGAGGGTATTCGAATCTCTGGGACCAGATGCAGGAATTGACTGTATTAATAACTACGCACCGTCCGCTGAAATGGCAGATTATCTGAATGCCCTTGCTAAGACGGATGAACTTCCGAAGACAGTCCTCTATTCTCTGAACCCGACAGATAATGCCTCTATCGGTACAATCATCGGATGCTTCCAGAATTCTTCAGCAGTCGGAAAGATTCAGCAGGGAAGTGCATGGTGGTTTAATGATAACAAAACAGGAATGACAGAGCAGATGATCTCTCTGGCTAATCTGGGCCTTCTTGGAAACTTCATAGGAATGCTGACAGATTCCAGAAGCTTTTTATCTTACACAAGGCATGAATACTTCAGACGGATCATGTGTGAGCTGATCGGGGGCTGGGTAGAAAACGGAGAGTATCCGGAGGACTATACAGCACTGGAGAAGATTGTAAAGGGAATATCCTATCGCAATGCAGTGAGATATTTCGGATTTGACTTAGAGATCTAAAAAATAGAAAAAGCAGCAATGAAAACAGGGGGTGCCGGATTTTCCGGCCCCCCTTGTTTTATATGGTCTTCTTATTTCTTGATTTTCTGCAGTTCTGAATTGATATAGGAGATAATTGCCTCCCCGTCGACTCCTTCCTTTGCGGGAAGTTTTGAACTCATTCCTTCCAAAGTCTGGCTGCCCATGATTGCAAGCATGGATTTTTTCAGCTTCATGCCCATCATACTGCTGATGGAATTGACGAGTACTGAGCTTGCTTCATCATTTTTAAGGATGTCGTTCATCGTATCTTTAATGGAGAAATACGCTTCATCAAAGGTTAAAGGACGTTTCTGGGTTACGTCAACATCATCGAACCAGTTTGTTACACCTGTATCGGATTCGTCTTCAACCAGTACGTAAGGTGCATACGGCTCGGTTACTTTTTCGAAACAGGTAGTATCTGTAAGTCCGCCGGCTTTTGCTGTAATTGTTGTAAATCCGTCATTCAGGCTGACGTTTTCAAAGACAAATACATGGTCGGCCGATCTCTTTTCAACCAGTACGCCGTCTGCGAATAATTCAACTTCCGGGCTGTTACTGTATATTTTAACTGTAATCTTATCCTGTGCCCGCTTTGCATAGCGCTTGCTGCAGATATGCAGTACCGGGTTCTTGCTCCAGTATGACTGGTACAGGTAGAAGATGTCTTTCTTAACCTTGCGGTCCAGTGTGACAAGCCCCTTGTTATTCCGTCCTGCTACGCCGCCTTCATCTCTGGCGTCGCAGCCGAAGTCGAACATGTTCCAGATGTGTGTTGCCCACAGCCAGGGGCGTTCATTGATTATTTTCACCATGTGTTCATGGTACAGTGCCTGATATTCTTCGCTGTAATCACCAGCTTTAGGATCGTCATTGTGATACGTAATGATTCCTTCACAGCCATACTCCGAAATACCGAGCGCACGTCCGGGATGCATCGCGTGGAAAGCATCCAGCCATTTCTCATTGTCTGTCATTTTTCCCTGATACCATCCGAAATAATGGTTGTAGCTGAGTACGTCTGTGATCTGGTTCTGCTCGTCCTCCATAGAGAGCTGGGAAACCTGTGCCATCGTGGAAAGACGGCCCGGGTCCAGTTCATGTACAAGGCGGTTCAGGTCTTTTAAGTTTTCTGTCAGCTGAGGATTGGAGTCGCCTCCGATTGTAATCTCGTTGGAGATTCCCCAGAAACAGATGCTGGCGTGGTTATAATTCTGGAAGATCAGCTCCTTCATCTGGCTGATACAGTTTTCATGCGCTGCCGGAAGCGGGTTCATGGAAGAGATAAACGGTATCTCCGCCCAGATTACGAATCCCATTTCATCGCAGATATCATAAAAGTCCTGACTATGCTGATAATGTGCCAGACGGATTGTGTTGGCCCCGAGTTCCCGGATAAGCTGTGCATCTTCTAAATGCTCTTTGTAAGTCAGTGCGTTTCCAAGATCCAGACGGTCCTGATGACGGGATACACCGCGCAGAGGAGTGAGGACTCCATTCAGATAGAACCCTTTCTGGGGATCTACGGAAAATTTACGGAAACCATGCCTTGTGTGTACCTCGTCCAATACTTCATTATGACGCACCAATAATGCTTCTACACCGTAGAGATACGGATCTTCCACACCCTGCCACAGATGGATGTCTGTCAATGTAATTTCGGCGGCAGTATCTTTTTCGGCAGGCCTTGAGATTACCGCTGTTTCTTTTTTATCCTGGTCATAGATGGTAAAAAGAACCTGATCACTTTCTCCCGGATTTTCCACATAAGCATGCAGCGTTACTTTTGCCTGTTTTTCTCCTGTAATGGAAGAGGATACAATGAGCCCCTGTGAGCCGTAATAATCCAGATCGAAATGTGTCTCAGGCACGTAAATCAGATTGACACCCCGGTACAGGCCGCCGTAGAATGTGAAGTCTGCCATCTGCGGATAGATCTGGTCCTGATGCTCGTTGTTTACCATGATGGATAATATGTTTTCCTTATCTTTCAGATAGGACGTAATATCAGCGCGGAAGAGGCTGTATCCGCCTTCGTGTTCCACTGCTTTCTGACCATTTATATAGACTTCGCAGGCAGAAGAAGCAGCCGGGACTTCCACATATACACGTGCTGCGGGTTTTCTTCCGGCTAGATCCAGTTCCTTTACATACCAGCACTTTCCCCGGTAGAAGTCAGCTTTGCCATCCTGTCCGTCATACCGGTTCCAGGAATGCGGCAGGGTAACAGTCTCCCAGCTTTCATTAAGTGTAACAGGAACATCTGTCTGCGGTTCCTTTGTAAAAAGCCAGTTTGTTTCTAATTTCATGTAATTTCGCATTTCATTTCCTCCATTTACTATTGTTAACAATTTTTATAATCTTATTTATGGCTATTCTAGCATTTCAGAACGAAAGCTGTGAGTAGAATTATTATGAAATATCGTAATATTTTTGCGCATTCCCTAATATCTACGCTGAGTAAGGCGCTACGCTTTCGCGGTATTCTTTTGGCGTCTTCTGCACATATTTTTTAAACGTTTTCGTAAAGTAGTTTACATCCGGGATACCGCAGTACTGTGCGATTGTCTGTATCTGCATATCTGTGGAATTTAGAAGGAAGACTGCATGTTCCACACGTTTCCGGCTCACGTAATCGGTCAGGGTAACTCCGGTTTCTTTCTTAAATAATGTAGAAAGGTAGCTTGCATTCACATTCAGAAGGTCGGCCTGTGTCTTGAGGCTTAAGTCCGCGGTGAGGTCAGAATCGATTCTGGTCAGAACCTTTCTAATAAGAAGAGAGTACCCCTTCATGGAATGGTTTTTAACAAGCAGGCAGTATTTTCTCACCATTTCCTGATTTAAGGCATATGCTTCCTCCGGGGAATGGATCAATTCAATCTTCTTTGCAAATTTAGAAGTAAGACTGTCAATATGGAGTGGGTGTACGGCTCCGGCTTCGGCCCCTTTCCTTAGAAGCGTTTTTAAAATGATACAGTAATTTTTCAGATTGCGGACCGGGTCGGCTATCCGGTCTTCCATTCCCTGGTTTGCCGTGTTAGAGATCATCATTTCGGCTTTATGTACAAGTCCCTGTGAAACTGCCTGTATCATCCTGTTTTCAGCGGCATACCGTTCTTCCATGATCTGCATGCTGATAAGCGGTTCCTCAGTGTCCTTAAAATCAGGTCTGGAGGCAACCGGCTCATAATCCTGCGGAAGGCTGCGCTCGATATATTCCACAGAGAAATGATCCAGACTTCCCCAGATAGTTTCCCCGAAGGTATTTACAAGGGCAAAGATTGTACTTTCGTCAGGAATCAGGGGCAGATCCGAGTAATACTTTTCCAGCTGCGGGAACAGTGAAGACGGAATGGAAAGTTTTTCGGCACAGTTCAATATAACACGGAGTGGATGTTCCACCTGTGTATACGGACCTATGATCAGACATTGGTCTCCCTCTGTCTCCGGCAGCCTGAAAAAGATATAACTGCACAGATATTCATCAGAAACGCGGTAAATGGTATTGGGCTTCGTATCGGCCAGACGTTCATGGAATAGTCTGGAATAGTCGGATTCAGAATAGATCAGCTTTCTAAGGCCTGAGTCGAATACAGGGATGTCAGGTTCACTTGAATTTAAAATATTTGTATTCAGGTGAAAATTTCTTAAAAGTTTTCTGAAAAAAATTAATTCCGCTTCGTAATGCATAAAATTCCTCCTTATACTAACTATATTTTAACAGTTTATACGTTGCGTCAATCGTAATATTATCGCATGTTTTAGTATAATTTTTGGGGAAATTCAATATACCGTAAAAAAAAGACGGAAATTAACAAAAAAATTCCTCACTGTAAAATGAGAATTCGATTAGAATGTCCAATATAAAGAAGGAGGGAATACAATGTTAGATTATTCAATGCTGTACCCAGAGTCAACGGTATCCAGAAGAGCAGTTTCTATGGATGGAATGTGGAACTTTCAGCTGGATGAGAAAGAGGAGGGAATTGCTTCAGGATGGACGGAAGGTCTTCCCAGCCCGGACAGCATTCCCGTACCGGCCAGTTTTCAGGATTTTTATACAGAAAAGGATATTCGCGAATATGCGGGAGACTTTTGGTATGAAAAGGATATGTTTATCCCGGGAGAATGGGAAGGGAAAAAAGTTTTTGTAAGATTTGGCTGTGCTACCCACAGGGCTGAAGTTTTTGTGAACGGTGTGAAGGTTACAGAACATCTGGGTGGATTTCTTCCATTTTCTGCGGATGTTACGGACGTGGTACGCTACAATGCACAGAACAAACTGGTTGTAAAGGTAAACAATGAACTGTCTGTTACAAATATCCCCTGTGGAACAACCATTACCTTAAGTAATGGGAAGAAAATGGCAAAGCCATATTTTGATTTCTTTAATTATTCAGGACTTCAGAGGAGTGTATATCTGACAGCGGTTCCGCAGGAATACATCTTTGATATTACAACAGATTATGAACTCTGTGGTGAAGATGCAAAGGTATCCTACAGGATAGACACGACAGGAGAACATACCGTTCTGGTTACACTGTGTGATGCAGAAGGAAATGTGGCGGCATCCGCCCAGGGAAAAGAGGGCGTTCTGGATGTAAAGAATGCACATCTTTGGGAAGTGCGCAATGCCTATCTTTACAGCATGATGGTGCAGATTACAGACGGTGCGGAGGTGATCGATGAATACAGGCAGGAAATTGGTATCCGCACGGTAGAAGTGAAAGATACCAGCATCCTTCTGAACGGGAAGCCGGTCTACCTCAAAGGGTTCGGTAAGCATGAGGACAGCGACATTATAGGGCGCGGATTTAACATTGGAGTAATGAAGCGTGATTTTGAGCTGATGAAATGGATTGGCGCGAATTCATTCCGAACATCCCATTACCCGTACAGTGAGGAAATCTATCAGATGGCAGACAGGGAAGGATTCCTGATTATCGACGAGGTTCCGGCGGTCGGATTGTTTGAAAGCCTGATGAATTTTATGGAAGCGAGCACGGGAAAGCAGACGGCATTCTTTGAGAAAGAGACAACGCCTGAACTTCTCAAGAGTCATTTACATGCGTTAGAAGAGATGATCGCAAGAGACAAGAATCATCCAAGCGTTATAGCATGGAGCCTTCTGAATGAACCGGAATCGACGAGTGATGCCGCTGTGCCGTATTTCAAAGAAGTCTTCGACAAGGCTCACGAACTGGATGTACAGAAGCGTCCGCGCACATTCGCACTGGTCATGAATGCAGTGCCCGGAACATGTAAATGCCACCAGTTCAGCGATATCGTGGCACTCAACAGATACTATGGATGGTATGTAAAGGGCGGCCACGAGATGATGGATGCAAGAGAAATGCTGATCAAAGAACTGGAAGGCTGGAAAGCCATGAATGTGAACAAACCATTCATCTTCACGGAATATGGTGCAGATACACTTGCTTCTGAGCACAAGCTTCCATCCGTTATGTGGAGTCAGGAATATCAGGAAGAATATCTGAAAATGACCCATGATGTATTCGATTCCTTTGATTTCGTAAAAGGAGAACAAGTTTGGAATTTTGCCGACTTCCAGACGACAGAGGGAATCATGCGCGTCAATGGTAATAAGAAAGGGATCTTTACGAGACAGAGACAGCCGAAGGATGTAGCCTATAAACTGAAACAGCGCTGGGAAAGTCTCCCGGTAGATTTTAAGGGATAGTAGAGGAGGAAAATTATGAAAAACAATAGTAATGTACGCCCATTTGGGATAAAAGATAAGATCGGATATATGTTCGGTGACTTTGGTAACGACTTTACATTCATCTTTGCAAGTTCATTTTTGATGGTATTCTATACAAAGGTGCTGGGAATCAGCGCAAGTATGGTTGGTGTGTTATTCCTTGTCGCACGGTGTGTCGATGCGTTCACTGACGTTACAATGGGACGTATCGTAGATAAAATGAAACCAGCAAAAGACGGAAGATTCCGTCCGTGGATCCGCAGAATGTGCGGACCGGTTGCAATCGCAAGTTTCCTGATGTACCAGTCAGGACTGGCGGGCGCATCTATGACAGTCAAGATTATTTACATGTTTGTAACATACATCCTGTGGGGAAGCATTTTTTATACCTCTATTAACATCCCTTACGGCTCAATGGCTTCTGTTATCAGTTCAGATGCTGACCACAGATCATCACTTTCCACATTCAGAAGTGTGGGAGCAACTCTCGCAGGCCTTGTAATCGGTGTCGGCGCTCCTCTGCTCGTATATACGACAGATGCTGCCGGAAACCAGATCGTGGAAGGCGGAAGATTTACAATGATCGCAGGTGTATTTTCCATTCTTGCAGTTGTATGTTACCTTCTTTGCTACTTCCTGACTACAGAGCGTGTTCAGATTGAACCTGACCCGAATGCTGAGAAAGTAAGTTTCCTCCAGACAGTAAAAACTCTCGTTACAAACCGTGCACTTTTAGGAATTATAGCAGCGGCAATCTTACTGCTTCTGGCTTCCCTTATGACACAGTCTGTTAACCAGTATGTATTTGTTGATTACTTTAAAAACAAGAATGCGTTATCTGTTATGAGTATGTGCGGTATCGTGCCAACACTGCTACTTGCGCCATTTGCAGTGCCTATCACTAGGAAATTTGGTAAAAAAGAAGTTGGTGCAACTGGATGTATCATCGGCGGACTGGCATGTCTCGCTTTATTCTTCATCCATACAGATTCTGCAGTAGTTTACATTGCAATCAACGTAATCGGATATTTTGGATTTGGTATCTTCAACCTGATTATTTGGGCATTCATCACAGACGTTATTGATGATCAGGAAGTAAAGACATATAAGAGGGAAGACGGTACAATTTATGCAGTATACAGCTTTGCCAGAAAAATCGGGCAGGCTCTTGCAGGCGGACTCGGTGGTTTCGCACTGGGCATGGTAGGTTATGATTCAAGTGTACAGGTGCAGACACAGGCAGTTGCAAATGGAATCTACAATATAGCAACGCTGATCCCTGGCATACTCTATATCGGAGTGGGACTCTGCCTGATCTTCCTCTATCCTCTGAATAAGAAGAGAGTAGAAGCGAATGTTGCAGCATTGAAGGCAAGAAGAGAAGCATAAATTCAGGTTACATGCAGACACTAAAAATATAAATAATGTTGTAATCGCAGCAAGAAACGGTATATTTTCCGGCGGGAAAGTATACCGTTTCTTGCTGTTTATAGAGGCTAATCGGCCAGAATGTTTCATCACTCTACTGGAAAAATATATTTTTTCTTTTTAGATATAGATGATAAAAAAACACTACTATATATATTGGCATCACTCCCCAAAACATATTCGTCCAACCAAATATGTTTCTCAGAACTGAAAAGACAGAATCTATAAAAATAGTTAAAAGAATCAATATTATAATGCCTTTTACCTTTAATTTCACATAATTATGGCGGATATGATACCAAAATAAACTAAACAGATTCAGGCTCCATACATCAATTCCTATATATACCGCGGAGGCTGCCCCGTCCCCCCATAAGTATTCCATGAAAAATGAAACAATTGCAGGTAAGACAGAAAAACACAGACATAATTTAAATATAGATAATTCAATATCTTTTTCATTCGTAACGATAGCGGCTATCCCTAATGGTATAATAAATGCCAGAAGACGAATCGTAGGTTTTCCAGCATATTCAAAGTAATGAACATTGTGCCAGAAGAGACATAACAGAAAAAGTATAACCCCTTCCAGAATATAAAAAAGAAAAACATATAATTTTTTGATAATATTCACGCTCCATTTATGATATTGTAACTGTTTACACTCAAAGAAAAATCCACAGTTAGGGAATTGGCCTTAGGAGTATTACTAGTATGGATTTTATAGAACAAGTTTATTATTCTTTTAAACCTACTTATTTATAATAGCTTTTTAAACGCAGATGGAGAATAACTCCACCTGCTTTTTCTAATAGTTAGATCAAAAGAACCTTTATTGAGGGTGATAGCTTATTACAGTTGTACCTGTATCATAATTTAATACATTTTGTTGGATAATACCCGCGGTACCATTACCGGACACCTGACGTATTTGTGCACCATAAGCAAATGCTAGAAGCCCTGCTCCTACAAGATAGCCGAGAGCAGCATTTTGAATATTATCATAAGAACCATTATCTACTATACTAATTAGATTAGCTAAAGAATTACCCGCTGCTTCTAAAGCACGTACAAGTACCATAGCATCACTTGAAGACAAATAAACATCTGTTTGTCCCCACCAGTATGTAACTATTTTTCTGACGCCTGCCCGTGTAAGCCCTCCTGAAATTATATAGATATTTAAATCATTATCAGTTATAGCTTCTCCAGACGTTACCAGTTCATTTACCATTTCTAAGTGTTGTGTAATAGCATCTGCTATTGTTTCAGTATATCCTGCACTTATCGCTGCGTCAGAATCCAAATGCAATGTTCCATCCTGTGAACGAGTAATATAATTATCTAATCCTATAACTTCATTAGGAACGGCAACCTGATTTTCGGTGTCTTCCGCCATAACTGGTATTGAAAGTGAAAGCATCATTACTAATGATAGTAAAGTTGCTAATAATTTTTTCCATGTTTTTTTCATATTAGATTTCTCCCTCCTAATATATTGCTAAACCTAAGGTATTGATTTCTAGTTTTTATTAAATAATTACCTTTTCTACATAATTTTGATTCACTATTCACTTTCTTAAAACATTGGTATCACCTTATTTCTAATTTATACAAAAATTATATTGATGGGCTAAAGATTTCTAACACATAATTTTTTCATACGTAGTTTCTATTTGATCTGCCTGTAAATAAATTTTTATATGGATATTCTATTTTATATAAATAGAATCTTCAAGTAGTTGTCCATAAAATGCTTGTTTTTTGACCATTAATAGTTATTCTTTACGCCTGTGTCATCTCTAGTACTATAAGAGTAACCAAATCATAAAGTGCTGAAAATGAAAAAATTATCCCCATATTCCTAAAAATCTGAATTCTTATCCATAAAAAATAGGCAATCGTAGAAACATAAAATAGTGTTCTTTTTCATGTACTGTGTTAAGATAGTAAAAAAGATACGGGAGGGCGTAGACATGCGTGTTCTGATTATAGAAGATGAGGCCGGACTTGCCGATGTCCTGAAAGCCGAGTTTGAAGATGCAAATTTTGATGCAGATACGGCGGATAACGGCATGGACGGCTATTATATGGGGATGTCGGATATTTATGATGTCATTATTCTGGACGGTATGCTTCCGGAAATGGACGGTTATGATATTCTGTCAAAATGGAGGTCACAAGGTGTGAGCACCCCCGTCCTCATGCTGACGGCAAGATCTGAACTCGGGGATAAGCTGAAAGGGCTGGATCTGGGAGCGGATGATTACTTAACGAAACCATTTGAGATGGAAGAGCTCTTTGCACGTGTAAGGGTAATCACGAGAAGGCAGGGGAAAGTAGAGACGAAACAGATCGGTTTCGGGGACATTTCACTGGATATCCGCACCTGTATCCTTTGTAACCGGCAGACGGGCGTGGAGGTACAGCTTGGGAAAAAAGAGTATCAGATTCTGGAATTTATGATTAAAAATAAACGCCAGATTGTAACGAGGGAACAGATTGCAGAAAAGCTGTGGGGGTATGATTCCGAGGCTGAGTATAATAATGTGGAAGTATATATTTCGTTTACAAGAAGGAAGCTGAAGTTTATTGCGTCTAACGTAAGAATTAAGTCCATAAGAGGGATCGGATACAGATTGGAGATGGCGGATGATTAAAAAACTTCAAAAACGAATTGCATTTACACTGGCCGGAATCCTAATGCTGATCATGCTGGGACTACAGTTGTTTTTTTATATCAGTAATTACTATTATTATGCGGAATACCAGAAGCAGCTTATGGAGCAGATCGCCGACGGATATATCAATGTGGATGCGGGAGTAAACAGAAGTGAGAGTATAGAGGGGACCCGCGAGGATTATATGGCAGATGACTGGTACCTGCCGATATGGGTATTTCAGGCGGGTGAGGACGGCGGTCTTACAGTAACCCAGAAAAGCTCAGGGGTTATGCAGGACGATGAGAAAGTGCTCGGGACGGCACAAAAGATATTGAATCTGGATAAGAGTGAGGGGATCTATAAAAGGAACTGGTATCTGCATAAAGACAATGTTCTGGTGATGATGAACGATGCAGATACTATCATATATTATGAACAGCAGGCAGCAATCATCTTAATCAGCGGTGTGGTGGGATTTGCAGTGATCATAATCTGTTCCCTGCTCATAGCAAGATGGCTTGTAAAGCCAGCGGCAAGGGCATTCGAACAGCAAAAACAGTTTATATCTGATGCAAGCCATGAACTA
Organism: Faecalicatena orotica; assembly: GCF_003149245.1. Lineage (GTDB taxonomy): Bacteria > Bacillota > Clostridia > Lachnospirales > Lachnospiraceae > Faecalicatena_A > Faecalicatena_A orotica. Next base: position 213,410 of record NZ_QGDL01000010.1, read on the forward strand.
AAAACACCGCTTGCTGTAATAGGTGCTAACGCACAGCGTCTGAAAGGCGAGATTGGCGGGAATAAATGGCTTGATTATATTCTTGAGGAAAATGTAAGGATGGGAAAACTTCTGAAAGAATTACTGACACTTGCTAAAGTAGAGAATACGTCTTTACCGGAGGCAAAGGAGAAAGTAAATCTGAGCAGAATTGTGACAGGGGCCCTTTTACCATTTGAAAGCATCGCTTTTGAAAAAGAAATTGAATTCTGGATTGATATACAGGAGGATGTTTTCATTAAGGGTGAAGAAGAACATTTAAAACAGGCCGTGATTATTCTTTTGGATAATGCGTTTGCACATGTCAGTGAACATGGGGAGATCAGGGCAAAACTGGGTAAAAAAGGGAAATGGGCCTCCGTATCTATATCCAATACCGGGCTGGAGATTCCGAAAGAAGAACAGAAAAAAATATTCCAGAGATTCTACAGGATCGACAAAGGAAGAAACCGGGCAGAAAACAGATATGGGCTGGGACTGCCGATTGCATCAGGAATCGCCGGACGGCATAAGGGCAGAATTGAAGTATCCAGTGAAAATGGGCAGACTGTATTTACAATATTTCTGCCTGTTTACAGATAATATTTGTCCGTGTGCCGGGAAAGAATAAAAAAATTAAATGTTGTTTCAATATTTCTTCAATAAAACTGTTATACCATAAGCCAGACAAATGAAATAACATGAAGATAAAGGAGTTGAAGGATATGGGCATCAAAAATTTCAATATAAAAAAGAATAAGAAATGGATGGCCGGCGGATGCGTGGCCGGAATTCTGGTTCTGGCCGTGGCCGGCTGGACCGTGTTTGCAGGAGGAAAGTCAAATGATGGATCGGTGGACATCGTACCGTCAGAGGCACGGAAGATGGATCTCAGTAAGAGCATACAGGGTACGGGCGTTCTGGAGCCTGAAAACAGCGCTGATGTGAAGGTCCCGACGGGAATCCGTATTACAGAAATCAAGGTAAAGGTCGGAGATGAAGTAAAAGCGGGGGATGTGCTGGCACTTACGGATGGCGGTACGGTAACTGCCAGTCTTCTTGAGGCAAAAGAAAAACTGGCAGAGACAGATAAGAAACTCAGGCAGACAAATAATAAAACATCGGCATATTATAATCTGGCAAATGACAAAAAGAATCTGGAAGAGAAAATCAATATCCTGAACCAGATATCACAGTCAAACAGTATCACGGCGGCTGCAAATGGCACGGTTACAGCTGTGAACGGCGCGGCCGGTGAGGTGAATAAGTCTTCTTCCCAGAACGGGGGATCAGGCAGTACTCCGGGACAGCAGAATCCTTCTTCAGGAAACAGTTCAGGTACACCCCAGAACCAGAGTGCAGGGGGGAACCTGTCGGATATATCACTGGTTAACCTGACTGAAGCGGGTGAAAATGAAAACAAAGAACCTGTAACGATGCCGTTTCCGGAATTGAAACTGAAAGCACCAGTAACAGGGGAACCGCAGCTCAGGGAAATCGAGGAGACAGATGGCTATACGGGGAAAATCGAGTGGAACCATGTGGCAGACAAATTTGAGGAAAAGACAGTATATGCAGCCAGAATTACATTGATTGCAAAGCCCGGTTTTGTCTTTGAAAAGGGTGCTGAACCAAAAATCGAGGGAGCAGCTATCACTGATGTAGAATATGCCGGAGACGATGCTGTTCATGCAATTGCCTTTACAGCAGTCTTCCCGGCAACAGAAGCAAATGGACCGGCAGAAGAACCTTCAGACCCGTCAGCGGGGGATAAGAACGAAGATGATCCGGGTGAACAGCAGAAACCTTCCGATGAAGGCGATAAGAATACACCGCAGGAAGCTGGAGAAGCAGAGGATGGGTTTTCGGGCGGCGGATTCTCAGCGGGGGCTTCTTTTGGAGGCGGAAGTGCCGGGGGCTCAGGTTCCGGGGATGAAAAAAGTGTGAATACAGAACTGGCAGATGTGTTTACAATTTCCTCAGGAGATAAAATGAAGGTAAGTATCCAGATCGATGAGATGGATATTCTTTCCGTATCAATGGGGCAGAAAGCAGTCATTACATTAAACGCACTTCCTGGTGAAGTATTTGAAGGTAAAATCACCCATATTAACAAAGTCGGAACTGCAAACAGTGGTGTAACAAAGTACAAAGCAGAAATTACGGCGGCTAAGAATGATAAAATGCTTTCCGGAATGAATGTGGCAGCTTCGGTTGTCGTGGAGGAGAAAAAAGACGTGACTGCGGTGCCTGCATTCGCAGTGTTTGAGGAAGGCGGAAAGTCTTATGTTTATACCGGGACTGATAAAAAGACAGGAGAACTGACCGGAAAAAAAGAAGTGACAACAGGTATGACAGACGGAGTCTATATAGAAATCATAAAAGGCATCAAAGAAGGTACGGCTGTTTATTTCGAGGCGATGGCTGACAGCAGTCCGGGGAATGTGGATGTTCCGGCCGGCGTTATGTCAGATATGTAGGAGGTGCTGATATGATACGTTTGAATCATGTTTCAAAAATATACCATATGGGAGGCGAGGATATCTATGCATTAAGGGAAGCTTCACTTCGTGTAAGAAAAGGTGAATTTGTTAGTATAGTAGGACCATCCGGGAGCGGCAAGTCTACGATGATGAATATCATCGGCTGTCTGGATAACTCAGATGAGGGAGAATACCTGCTTGACGGGGAGTCCATTACGAATTATTCGGAGAAGGAACTGGCTAAAGTAAGAAACCGGAAGATCGGGTTTGTATTCCAGAATTTTAATCTGATTCCCAAGATGACGGCTGCGCAGAACGTGGAACTGCCGCTGATCTACCAGAAGCTTCCGTCACACGAACGCGCAGAGAGAGTAAAATGGGCTCTGGAGCAGGTGAAGCTGTATGAACGCAGGGAACACCTGCCTGCAGAATTATCAGGAGGACAGCAGCAGAGGGTTGCGATTGCAAGGGCGCTTGCGGCAAGGCCGTCCCTGTTTCTGGCGGATGAGCCTACAGGGGCTCTGGATTCCAAAACAAGCAGGGAGATCATGGGGATTTTCAAAGACCTTCATGAGCAGGGGAATACGATCGTCATCATCACCCATGATGAGAATGTTGCCGATGAGGCGGAACGGAAGATCCGAATCAGGGACGGACAGGTAAGTGAGGTGGTGGAGTCATGATACAGTCTTTTAAGATGGCATTAAGTTCAATTTCGTCCAGTAAAATGAGGTCGTTTCTCACCATGCTGGGAATTATTATAGGAGTGACTTCTCTCGTCGTACTGGTATCTCTGGTCAACGGGGCTGTTACTTCCATTGATGAAAGTATGTCCGCGGCCGGAAATACGAAACTGACGGTGACGGTCAGCAATGATAAAGGAAAGCCGCTGACGCTGGATGATATGGCGCAGTTTGGAAAGGAGCCTGAAATTACCGAGATCGCACCGGCAGAAACAGAATCTGTGACGGCGAAAAGCGATAAGAAGAGCGGAGATGTGTCAGTTACGGGTACGACGCCGGGATATTTCAAAATACAGGATCTGAAACTGGCGGCTGGCAGAAGCCTGAAAAAAGCAGATGTGGATAGCAGCTCTTACACCGCCGTGATCAATCATTATATGGCGCAGCAGCTTTTTGGCACCGACCAGGTAGTTGGCAGGAATGTTATCATAGGAGGCAGACAGTTTTTAATTGCAGGGGTGCTGAAAAAAAGTGATAACAACGGCTGGAATATGAATACGATGGAGGCTTACATCCCTTATTCTACATTAATGCGCAGTTCAGAAAAAGTAAAAGCCGTGAACAATTTTGTGATCTGGGCGGACAGTGAAGCAGACATGAGGGCCGCCGAATCAAAGATTACCAGTCTGCTGCTTGAACGTTTCCATAACGATCAAAAGGCATTTCGCGTAGACAATGAACTTGAGTTTGTTAAAATGGTAGAATCTACGAACCGGACAATGCTGCTGATGCTCGGAGGCATTGCAGGAATCTCACTGATTGTTGGGGGCATTGGCATCATGAACATCATGCTCGTATCGGTAACCGAGCGTACCCGGGAAATCGGAATCAGGAAAGCAGTCGGGGCAGGATATAAGGATATTATGGTTCAGTTTCTCGTGGAGGCGGTGGTTATTAGTCTGATCGGCTGTGCAATCGGGATTCTGCTGTCCTGGGGAATCGTAGCTGTGGCAGATCAGGTGATGACAGAATATCATTTCAGCCTGTCGCCGGGGGTCATCTGGATTTCAGTCGGATTCTCCACAACGATTGGCATTGTATTCGGCAGTTATCCGGCAAACAAGGCTGCACGCAAGAAACCGATAGAGGCATTGCGGTTCTCATAGAAAATCAGAGGCTGATCATCCCGGTGTTCCAGTAAACTGTATTCCGGCGTTCTAATCTTTAACCCTTGACAGTTGTAATCAGTGCCTCACAGGTTCCGCTAATCTCGTATTCTCCGCTATTGGCAGGAAGGAAGAAACTATCTCCTTTCTGATAGCGGAGTTTGTCTTTGCCGCAGCGGATTTCTCCATCCCCTTCAACCATCAGTATGCTTACAAAAGAGCCGTTACCAATATGGCCGCACATTTTCTTCATGACATCACCGTCCAGATTAAGCTTATCTACTGTGAAGTAATCGCAGTCGGCGATATGGGGGCAGCATGTTTTGCTCTTGATAATAGGAACACGGTTCGTAACGGCAAGGGCCTTTTCTATATGTAAATCCCTCTTTTTCCCATCGTTCCCGACTCTTCCATAATCATACACGCGATAAGTGACATTCGAATTCTGCTGGATTTCTGCAATTACAATATCTTTACCTATCGCATGGATCGTACCTGTTTCAATGAACAGCACATCCCCCTTCTGGACCGTTACAGCGTTCAATACCTCCAACAGGGTGTTATCCAGAATCCGCTGTCTGAACTCCTCTTTGCTTACCTTCTTTTTGAAACCATAATATAAACATGCGCCTTCCTTACAGTCGGCTACATACCACATCTCGGTTTTGCCATACTGGCCTTCATTTTCCAATGCAAATTGATTGTCAGGATGCACTTGGATAGAAAGATTATCCTTTGCGTCAATAAACTTTATAAGAATAGGAAACTCCCTGAATCTCCGGCAATGTATACCAAGTACATTCCCTTCTGCTTTTTTTATATATTCTGCCAGTGTAATTCCTGCAAATGTACCGTTTTGGATTTTTGACGGACCATCCGGATGGCAGGAAAGTTCCCACGTCTCTGCCAAAATGTTTCCGTCATAGTTTTTATGGTATTCGTCTATAAGGCGGTGCCCGCCCCACAAATAATCTTTACAGCTGGGCACCATTTTTAAAATACACATCTTCATTCCTCCTGCTACGTTTATTATCTACTGCATATCCATACTAAAACACAGCCAAAGGAGGTGTCTATTCCGTTTATCTGCGATCTGTTTTATAAATGCAGATAGTACAGAATACGCAATTCTGTTTGATTTTCGTACTCTAAAAGTGATGGAAAGATGAATCATCTCAGATTTGTGTAGTTGCAGAAAATCAAATTCTGGTTAAAAATAAATTTAAGCGAAACAGAGGCATGGGCAATAGAAACATAACAATAGAATATTGGCCTTGTGAGAAAGATATCGTTTGAAAGGAAAAGGGTGTAAAATGAAAAAACGAATGGGTAAAGCGGGAAGAAAAAAAACTATGGCTTTGACTGCTATGGCGCTTCCGGCATCGGTTCTTCTTTTCATATTTTCGTATATCCCAATTGCAGGTTTAGTGATTGCATTTAAGGATTTTCGATATGATAAGGGGTTCCTGGGAAGCGAGTGGGTTGGATTTAAGAATTTTGAATTCTTCTTTAAGTCCAATGATGCATGGATTGTATTAAGAAATACGATAGGGCTGAATCTTCTATTTATAGGAGTCACTCTTGTAATAGCAGTGTCAGTAGCACTGATGATTAATGAAATCAGGAGCCGTATAGCAGTAAAAGCAATCCAGACAATTATGTTTTTCCCATACTTTATGTCATGGGTTGTAGTAGGATATCTGCTGTATGCATATCTGCATCATGATTATGGAATTATCAACCAGCTTTTGAACTTTTTTGGATTAGAAAGCATTGCGTGGTATGCGAAATCGGCTTATTGGCCTGTTATTCTGACATTTATGTACGCATGGAAGGTAGCCGGTTATTACAGCGTTATCTATTACGCCGGATTGATGGGGATTGACGATTCATATTATGAAGCGGCGGCATTGGATGGGGCTAGTAAATGGCAGATGATTTGGAGCGTGACACTGCCGATGATCCGAAGCATCATTATTTGTATGGTAATCCTACAGATTGGAAGAATTATGTATGCCGACTTTGGATTGTTCTTCCAGTTGACAAGAGATTCCGGTGCATTGTATGCTACGACGGATGTTTTGGATACTTATATATTCAGGGCGCTCCGTGTGACAGGTGATATTGGTATTGGTTCGGCAGTAGGCTGTTTCCAGGCGGTGGCCGGGTTTATACTAATTATGGTCAGTAACTTTATTGTACGTAAGATTGACAGTGAGAGTGCATTGTTCTAAAGGGAGGAGAAAAACTGATGAATAAAAAATTACCTGTTTATCAGAGAGTGATTATTTATGGGGTACTGATATTAATCTGCCTCATTTGTATCATACCGATTATCACGGTTATCTCCATTTCTTTTTCTACAGATATGGCGATTATAAAAGATGGATATGGAATACTGCCAAAAGGCTTTACGCTGGAAGCGTACAAATATGTCCTGAAGGATATGGAATCTATATTAAGATCGTATGGAATATCTATCTTTGTTACTGTTACCGGATGTGTACTGGGGTTGTCTTTTAATGCAATGATAGCCTATGTACTGTCCAGAAAAGATTATAAATATAAGAAACAGCTCACAGTGTTTCTTATTATCCCGATGGTGTTAAACGGCGGTCTGGTACCGACCTATATCTGGATTACTAAATATTTGCACCTAAAGAATACAATTTGGGTTATGATTCTTCCGATGCTGATCGTGCCATGGTTTATTATTCTCCTGAGAACCTTTTTCTCACAGATCCCGTCATCGCTGATTGAAGCAGCAACGGTGGACGGCGCAAGCGAATTAACGATATTTGTGAAAATAGTTCTTCCATTGGCAAAACCGGCGTTGGCAACTGTAGGAATGTTTATTACACTGAATTACTGGAATGACTGGTTTCAGCCTTTGATGTATATTGACAATTCAGAACTGTACAATCTGCAGTACCGTCTCTATATATTAATGAGGGATGTTCAGGAAATGATAAAGAACTCTTCAATTTCAGGAATGGGAATCAGCATAGCAGATCTCCCCACAGAATCAATGCGTATGGCAATGTGCGTAATTGCAGCAGGACCGATGTTGGTGATTTTCCCATTTTTCCAGAAGTATTTTGTAAAAGGCCTTACGGTAGGCGGGGTCAAAGGTTAATCAGGAATGTATATTTGCATGGCAAATTACAATAAAAATCACATTAAGAGGAGGAAAAAAGTGATGAAAAGAAGAAAGATTACAGCACTTCTGTTAACGCTGGCAATAGCAGCCGGTACATTGGCAGGGTGCGGAGGCAGCGACGGTGGAAGTGATAAGGGTGACGGCGGAAAGAAGGAGGGAGATGTTGTTAATCTGAAAATCCACGTTATGGTGCCGGAGCAAAAGGACCAGGCTAAAGTTATGGAAGCCGTAAATGAGTATACGAAAGAAAAAATCGGGGTGACAGTCGATTATGTGTTCCACGGTGGTTCCTATGCGGATAAGATTCAGGTTATTATTGCATCAGGAGAAGAGTATGATGCCTGCTTTACTTCAAACTGGTTAAATCCTTATAATACAAATGTTGCAAAGGGCGCATTTGTCGATATTAAAGAAATGCTTCCGGAAGTTGCTCCTGACTTAATGGAGAGCATGCCGGAATCCTTCTGGACAGCCGTGACTGTAAACGGCGGAATCTATGCGGTTCCAAACCAACAGATTGCTGCACGCCAGATTGGAGCGCTTATGCCAAAAGAATTCGTAGACGCATCAGGCGAAAAAGTGGAAAATCTGCAGACACTGACTGAAATGAAGGATTATGCTCAATATGCGTTTGACAACTACAGTGCAAAAGTGGGTGGTGTCAATGTGCAGCAGGCAGCCGATTACTGCGGATATGAGCATATAAGTGATTATATGTCAGCAGGTGCTATTAAGATGGGGGACGAAAGTGCCAAGGTTGTTAACTTCTATGAAACAGATGAGTGGAAGGCAATGTTAAAAGAATCTTATGATCTGAATTCAGCAGGCTTATTAGACGGGCAGTGTGCATATAACCCGGAATATGGTGAAAGCCAGAGGATCGGAAAGAAAACATCAGCTTACTTTTCCGGAACATATAAACCGGGTGTAGAAGCGGAAGAATCTACGCGTGCAGGATATGATATGGTATTTGCAAAGTCTAAAACAGAGCCATTGATTACAACAAATTCAGTAATAGCTACGATGTATGGTATTTCAACGACTTCAAAACATCCGGAAGAGACTTTAAAGTATCTTGAACTGGTAAATACAGACCCGTATGTTATGAATCTCCTTTCTTACGGTATTGAAGGGACTCATTATGAAAAGATATCTGACAATATGATTAAACCAATTGAAAATAGTGGATATTCCCACGGCCAGGCATGGGCATTTGGAAATGTATTCAATTCTTATGCAATTGAAGGGCAGCCGGAAGATGTCTGGGAGCAGACAAAGGCTCTGAATGACAGTGCCAAGATTTCTCCGATTCTGGGATTTTCTTTCGACCCCGATCCGGTGAAGATGGAAATTGCGAGTGTGTCCAAGGTTGTCAAGGAGTACGAAAGCCTTACAGGCGGAGAGCTTCCTGTTGAAGAGACAAACGCAGAATTTGTTGAGAAGTTAAAAGTTGCGGGGATAGATACTGTTCTTGCGGAAATGCAGAAACAGGTAGATGCTTTTATGGAAGCAAAATAAATAACGGGCAAACAGGCAGAGTGCCTGGCTGTGATAAACAGCCGGGTGCTTTGTGCTATATTAAAAAGTGTTGGGAAACTGTGTGAGTGTCAGATTTCGTTGTTGATATGGGAAGTAATATACTTTAAAATAAGCACATGGGGGATGGATGTTTATGAAAAAGTTTACGAAGAAGACGGTGGGAGCCGATGGGAAAAGAAACAGAAAAATCATTCGGAAAATTGAACAGAAGCGGACATTTAGAAAAATTTTCCTGACCATAACCATTGCGATGTTTATAGTTGTTATTTTATGTTTTTCCATCATGTATGAAACCAGATAAGGAGAAAACGTAAATTGTGTTAATGATAGCAGACATGAGTATGGAGTGAATATCTTATTTGGAGGAAAAACAAATGGTACAATCAATCTTTGAGGAAATGGGCGGCAGATACGAACGGCAAGGCGAATACATTTTACCCTGCCTTACCATACCACCCGAAAAGGAACAGTCGATAGACTTATTCGGACGGCGGCACTTGGACTATCTGCGGGAGTACCGCAAAATTACATACACCAATCTTCTCACAAGCGGCAGGCTCAATGCTTACCTTGCCGACATTGACAGACAGGCACAGGAACACTTTGAACGGCTCATAGAGGGCATGAAGCAAGCACAGGGCATAACGGAATGCCTAAAGGAAGAAAACGCCTTAGAATGGACTGGAAGAACGAATAACATAAGGGCTTGTGCGAGGGAGATTGTGGGGAAAGAAATTATTTTTGCATAAACAGATGATTAGTGGCAGGGTGAAATCCTGCCGCTTTTTCTGCTTTAGTTTGTCAGCTTGACAAATAAAGGGTTAAGGAATATAATTAAATTCAGTTTTATACAAGGAGTTAATAAATATGCGGCAAGGTATTCTTAAATAAACTGTCAATTTGATAGTGGGAACAAAAGTAGCAGTCTCGTTTCACTTTTAATATGGGGCTTAGTTTTTTGTACCCAGTTTAAGAATACTTTTATCATGTAATTTTATATGCCCGAAAACATATAAGTGTTTTGGGGCTATTGGAGTTATTTACCCAGTGATAGGAGTATTTATCACTGGGTATTTTTATGCCCTTTTTTGGGTGTTAATAGGAGGAAAATCACATGAAAATAATTAACTTAGGCATTCTGGCTCACGTTGACGCAGGAAAGACAACCTTAACG
>NZ_QGDL01000011.1:0-18313 GCF_003149245.1 Faecalicatena orotica
TACTATATACCGCACACAGGGTACAAAGTGCCACAACCCGCCAATTTCCTAGGATTGTGGCACTTATTTTTTCTCACATGTGTCAAAGACGAGATTATATACCAATTAACGGCAAAAAAATACTGTCACATGAGATTCACGCGTGATCTTATCATTTTTTGCTATTTGTTTACGATATAAGACCCAAACATTATCTTCCTAAAATAAGTAAAAGAAAAACTGTCTGCTTTCAAAAGCCAGACAGTTTATAAAATGTTACATTGATTAAATTGTATCAGTAAAATTCGTTTAATTCCTTATTATGGAACATCATTGTGAAAATCATTCTCAACGACTTCATAAGTCTATAGACACCTGCAGCATTTTACACCGATTGGTGCAAAATTGGTACAACCGTACTGTACTGATCCTTCGATAATTCTTTGATATATTTACTGACTTAATCCATATACATATTCAGCGTTTGCAATTTGTTCTTCTAATTGCCTGAATTATACAACATCATAATCCCAATCCAGTTTATCCGATACATCTAAAATACGTTTTCTCTCCCTCTTTTTCCACATTCGCATAAAATAGATATACCTGTACCCACTTTTAATATGCTCTTCACTTTTTGCTATGGACTCTTATAAAAACTTTCTGTAAGTACTCTAATAAGCACAAAAATGAAGTGTATCCCCTATGACTACAAATTGCTCATCATTTATCTGTGTCCAGTCTTTTCCTTCAAAGAACTCTTTGTATACCTCATCGGATTTTTCGGTTGATTCAATTTTATATCCATCAAGACATTGTATCGCCAATGGCGCCGCCCAATCATTGGACATTACTCTTTCATTTACAGCACCGTACCCTGTAACACCTGTAGCATAACCACTTACATTTTTATCCCAGTATAGAGCCATTTTTGTTACTTTTATTCCTGTTTTTTCTTCATAATCTCTAAGATAGCTGGTTATATACTGGGACTCATAACGGTCGACAGCATTTGCCTGATAAGTGCCTGTAATAATTTTCAAAAGACCATGATACTGCATAACCAGAAACAATATGACAATAACTGACAGCAAAATATTCTTATAAGGGCTAATCTCCAGATTCATTAACATTAAAATCAGAATAATTGGAATTGCCCCTCCCATTATATATACTGTTCTTGGGACCACATCAATTGCATTGATATCTGTCATGAGCAAAGGCGCATATATTCCTAAGATAGCTATGATACAGCAATAAGCACTAATTATAAATACCTTCCACGATCTATTTCTAATAATAAAATATAAAAAATAAATCCCAAGAATACCAACAAATAATGCATATGTACCATAAGGCATAAAATTGGCAGTGGATTTGAAAAGGTTTATCAAGTCCCCTGTACTTTTTTCAAACGATGCAGCTATATCGATATTCCGTGTTGCCCTTGAAGTTCCACCTACGCGTGTTTCCCATATATTTATGAAACAGGGAATCAGGTAGGCACTCCCTATAATCAAGTTATTCTTTAAAAATATCTTGACATTGGCGAACATATCCCTAGAAAATAACACACAAATAATCACAAAAATTGCGAAACTCCCCTGATGTCCATTTATACCTAAAATTGCGAAAGCAATTCCCATAAAATACTGGTATACCTTTTGAGATTCTATACATTTCAGTATAAACACAGCAGCAATTACATCAAAAAGGATTCCAAGACATATCATCCCAGTATATTCTGCAAAAATAAAATATTCTAACATAAATACATTCGAAACTAACATAAAAGAAGCTAATATCCCCCAAATACCTCTTGCAGTGTCTGCACATCTTTTACATTTTTCTAACAGTAGATGATAGACTATTGTAGATGCTAATGTAATTGATACGATTGAAATCCCCCATGACATTAACTGCTGAGTATCGTAACCTATATCGAATATCTCACAGATATAAGCAAAACCGCTCATTAGCCACCGAGCATTCATAAAATACTGCATCACAGTTTCATGCCAGACCAATGCTTCTGTAAGATATGTATCCGCTGCATAGTGGTGTATAACAAACACCCCATAAAATACTAGGTTAAAAACAAGGAAAATAATAGCAACCTTATATTTTTTCACCTCATTTATTACCCATCTTCTTTCCATTCTCTTCATTCCATCCCTTCCAATGCTTAAACCGAGCGGCTACATTGCAGACCCAATTATATAAGTAAGCATTTCATTAAAATGACTATAGCTGCGGCCAGTAGATTTATCTATCTACTGCCTTGCCACAAAAGCATATCCTTTACCAAGCTCCATCAGAAATTTCTGCAAATTAGAAAGAATACTTTTTTCAAGGTCACTCTCTGTAAAATCCGTATTTTGAGCTAATCCCAAAAACTCATCCACAACCGGATTTTTTATGAACTCCAGTTCATCCGTTCTTTCTGATCCCATAAGCTATCTCTCCTGTAAATTTTACGCTGCTCATATTAATATTCCTTCCAAATGATCCAATTCATGCTGACATATCTGTACAGTTAGAAATAATATGTATTATAGATTCGTTTTCTGTCCGTTTTATATTATTTCATATGCATGATTCATTTCGCCCATAATATTTTTGTAGCCAAAATGTAGCCACTATGTTTATTTACCTCAAAGATACCTTTTGTTTTCAAATCATACCTTCTCCACAAAATATTTTATCATCAGGTTATTTCAGGGTTCCGTTTCCATTAATTACAATTTCATTCTCACTAAACACATGGTCAATATCTTCCCATGTCATTGGTTCAGAAATGCTAAGAGGAGCTATTTGAGAATAAGAGACTATTCGATTTCTTCCACTAGTTTCTTCATTAAAATTTAAACTATTGTTTTTCAATGCTTTTGCAAATCCAGAAAGTACATAATCTACACCACCATTTTGCTTTTCCTGCTGCTCAAACAAACCATATTGATACAATGACGAAACCATAGAAGTTAGATTCGTTGTTTCTTCATAATCAAAAGAAGCGATATAATCTAATTCTTCGGGTGTACACATTATCAAAAATCTCGCGAGTTTATAATACAGGGCATTTTCCATTTCAGTTAGGAGATAGCATCTCGTAAGTTGAGCAAAATAATCAACTTTTTTATCATCATTAATTTCATTAATGAGATGAATCTGCTTTTTTACAAATTTCTCATAATCCTTATTATCCTCATTAAATTTTTCCGCCATCTTTACCTGTTCGGCATAATCCCTAAAGGTACCGAACATATATCTCTGCATTTTGTCCCAAAACAAAATTGTCGGTGCATGAAAAAGTAAATTCTTTATTTCTGTGCTCGAATCGAGCAATGCACCTACATCACCTAGAGAGACAGCTTTAATAATATTCCAAAATGCACCCCCCGCATAATTATGAATATCTTTATCCTTTAAAATCGTTGTTAGAGTTACGATTTGATTTTCAAACATTTTTAGCCCCCTTATTAAATACACTTATCATACAAATTATAACATTTTTAGCCCATTTGTAACACAGTGATGACACAACCAACTCTCACTCCTTTTTTGATTCATTAATTTCTACGGGTATATTTTATTGAAATCTGGCTTGATTTCATTTAATCACTTCAATGTCCTTTATTTTATCTAAGTATTAAAAACTCCCCCAACAGATCTATCGGTACTCCACGGTCCTGTCAGGGGATTCAAAAATGTGATTCAATTTTGACTTTACCTTTACTTCCTTTTGTTGCTGATCTCTGATCCGGTTAACACATATCCACTTACATGGAGTATTATCCGCCAAAGTTCCCTGATAATAATATTCTAAGTTAAAAAACATTTTAATACTTACCCTTAATAAATTCTGTTACATCTGAGATTTCCGGGAATAACGATGCCTTGTTAATGGAGAATTTATTTAGCATATTCAGTATCCCTTTTTTCTTATTAGCGGGAATGGTGTATATCTGGATTTTCCCTTTATATGTATAACGGTATTTATGGATAGGATTATACCTCTTATTAAAAAGGCCGCATATTATAAAGGCTCCATCCTGCTTAATTATCCTGTTATTTCTCTTCTCCGATAATACAAAGAAACAATCCAAGATGTCCTTTTTTCTGATTTCATCTCTAAATGCCGGTTTTTCTAATTTGACTTCATGCAGAAGTCTTACTGCCTTTTCATTAAAATCCTTCTGACTAATTTTAGGGTCAGCTGCCCAAGCAGCCAAATCTACCTTTAATTTCTTTTTAAACAATGGAATACTGGCCAGTATCGTTACGGTATCGCTGCCCGGGTATTTTACAATCTCCCTTTCGACATCAAAAACAATGACTTCACCTTTTTTTGTTGGATTACTTTCGCACGCAAAATATAAAGCCACCAAAGGATTCCGGGTAACATCGAGCATTCTGGTAGGCAGGCCATAGTGCTGCATATGGACCAAATAGTCCAAATGTGCAAAGCAGTGCGAAAATTCCTCCGGACATTCGATGATAAGTTCATTGTACATATCGCATTCATGGTCCAGCCACTCGCGCCTTCTCATAATGGAAGGGAGCAGCAGGTAATTAATATCTGAATGCCCGCGGTAATAAGACGTCTTTTTAGCAGAACCAATGTCCTGCATTGCTTTGCAAAAGCTTCCGAAGGAGTTAATAATATTGATTTCCACCTTAGATTTTACATATATAATGCAGTCAGCAAAATCCAGTTCCGCTATATCAAAAGTCTTGCTAATTTGATGCAGAATTGTTTTAGTCTCATCTTTTCGCTTTTCCATATTAGGATATGCCCTGTACATCCAGTTAACTATGGCCTTAGCCTCTAAAAGTCCTAATTGGTATTCATTTTGAAACTCTTCATTCCTTTCATCGAAACGAAAGCCTTCCAGATCCTCCAGATAATTCTTCTGAAAATCGCGCCAGATGGATACTCCGTCTTCCGCTGTTGGATACGGTTTTTTATATAGCTCTGAATACGGCGATTCAATGGCCAAAAGGCTGTTAAGCATATCTTTTTTATCAATACGCCCTGATATGTACTCCTCCATATCACAATACATATCTGATAAGAGTTTATCTGCACAAACTTGTTTAAACGCTTCCCTAATAATCTGATTATCAATTATCTGATCAAAAAAGAAAAAGAAAAAAAAGATAACAATCACCGCCCTTCATATATCTTTATTCTATAGTAATTCGACATTTATTTCAATGAGTATCCTATTCTTTTGTTTCCACACTAAAGCAGGCTTTTGGATATTTCCAAAAGCCTGCTCAGTGAAAAATATTATGCCCTCTTTCCGCACATTGCAAAAATAACAGGCTTTAAATTATGTTTGTCCAAATCGTCCCATATATGGCGGTCAGAATCAATATCTCTTTCACCACAATCAATAATATCAGTTCTGCTCTTAATATCAGCCAGTTTGGATTGAAGTGCTTTGATTTTGAAGCATGAAGCCAAATCAGCAAACTTATCTGCATAGACATGTCCTAATATTTCAATAGCAACAGAGTCTATAGAGATATTCAGCGGCCTGCCCATTTCTTTTAAATAAAGCTGATGGGCATATTCCGAAATCAAGAGAGAGCCTTTAGTTGCAGGGTCGTCTAAAAATGAGAGAAGTGCACGGTCATTCTTAATTTGGATTAATTTTTCTTCACAGTTAATAGATATACCGTGAAATTCTTTGTTCCAGTCCGTCATATGAAATTCCTTATCTTTTGTTCGATACTGTGTATTGAAGTTATCTATTTCCTGTCAAACTCTTTAGTACAATTTCGCTCCCGCCGGAATCCGATCATCTACCATCAGCAGATTCAGTCCCTCATGTCCGTCTTCTTCATGAACCGCTGAAATCAGCATACCGCAGGAATCGATCCCCATCATCGGTCTTGGAGGCAGGTTTGTGATTGCGATACAGGTTTTTCCAACCAGTTCTTCCGGCTCGTAATATTCATGAATACCGCTTAAAATCACACGGTCTGTACCGGTTCCATCATCAAGGATAAATTTCAAAAGCTTCTTGCTCTTTGGCACTGCTTCGCAGGCTTTTACTTTTACTGCTCTGTAATCAGACTTTGCGAATGTTTCAAAATCAACAAATTCTTCAAACAATGGTTCGATTTTCACATTAGAAAAATCAACCTTTTCTTCTACTCTTTCTACCTGAACAGGTGCAGCCTTCTCTGCTTTTTTGGAGGTATCGGAACCGCCTAAGGATTTCATCGTCGGGACGAAATGGTACATCATTCACTTGCTGTTCTATCATCTGCCAAGTTCTACTGATATGTTGTTTGAAGCCCATTTTTAGACTTTCCTATCTCCTAAACGTACACCCTCGGAGCAGCATTATTTGTAGAAATTGGTGTAAATGATGTAAATCTAATGCCCACGAAAACGAGCAGTTTATAATACTTCATTCGCCTTATTATACTCATTTTTGAAGTACGAGTCAAGACCTTCAAATTCAGACCTCCTTAACTCCTTCGTCACATCGGTATAAATATTAAGGGTTGTAGAAATATCTTTGTGTCCAAGCGTATCCTGAATAACCTTTACATTAACCCCTGCTTCACACATTCTTGTCGTGAATGTATGCCTTAATGAGTGGCAACTAAAATGCGGAAGCAAAACCTTTGCATTTTCATCTTTCAGAAACTGTTCATCATTGCAGTCACGGATAATACGACGGATTGCTTTGTTAAGGGTTGCCTGATGTTGCGGTTGTCCAAAACGGTTAAGAAAGATAAAATCAGTATATCCGTCTACAACAGCTTCACAATGAATATCAAGAAGCTCCTGTCTTTCTTTTTCCATAAGGAATGCTTCTTTGACGAAATCCAACATCGGGACTTGGCGTTTGCCAGCCGGCGTTTTCGTGGTATTGATATTAAAATAGCAGCCACGCTTACTACCGTCGGTTCTATGGTCATAATATACCAGCGTATGATTAACATTGATAATTCCTTCGTCCAAATCAATGTCGCACCATCTGAGACCCGTTGCTTCACCAACACGAAGTCCCGTTCCAACCAACACCGCAAAAATTGGATACCACAAACTTGCAGACGGTGTATTCTTCAGATAGCTCAAAAATAATTCCTGTTCCGGTCTCGTTAAGGCTCTGCGTTTCTCCGTTTGAAAACAATGGGACTGCTTTAACTCTTTCAGCACATTATTGGAAGGGTTATTTCTGAGATAATCATCATCAACTGCCATATCCAAAATCTGATGAAGAACCGTATGGATATTGTCAATAGTCGCCGGTTTTAGATGTCTTTCATCTGCAAGGTAATTATAGAACCTTTTAATATCTGTCTTTTTCAAAGAAGATACCGTCTTTGAGCCAATTTGATTACGAACGAATGTCTCATACATATACTTATAGTTTTCAAAGGTATTGTTTTTAAGACCTCGTTTCAAGTCTTTCCAAAGCTCATACATATCATTGAGGGTAGTATATCGAGCTTCTGCCTTTATGCCGTCTTTTTTATCTTTTTCAATCTGCTCCTCTTTGTAGCGAAGCTCATCGAGTGTCTTGGCATATACATAACGCCTTTTGCGATTTGCATCCGTCCAACTATAATGATATGTACCGTCTGCACGTTGTGATTCTCCTGTACGGAGAACCACTCTTGATTTATCTCGTCTTTTTGTCTTTGCCATTTTATTTTCCTCCTAAACCTTTTCCGCTTTATCCATATAAGCGTCAAACTTTTCTCTTGCTATCAAAATCTGTGTACCATTTGCAATAGCAAACGGACACCCTTTTGCCAATGCCATTTTTCTCAGCCTTCTAATACCAATTCCGGAATATGCGGCTGCTTCATCACAAGTAAGGACTTTTCGTTCCCATAGTGGTAAATCATTTTTTCTTTCATCAATCTGCCTTCTGTAAGCAGTGATTTCTTCACTAATAACTCTTAACACCTAAAGCACCTCCTATATCGACGAAAGGTTTTCCAAATAATTCTCGAACTTTTTTCGCTTTATCATCGTTCTGTGTCCGACTTTTAATACAAAGTCACAGTCATCTTCCTGCGTGAGAGAATATATCGTGTCTCTTCCAAGTCCTGTGTACCCACTGGCTTCTTCTACTGAGATATTCTGTCTGTGCCATAAAGGTACTTCTGAACTCCTGCTTCTAAAATGCTCTGCCGTTTCTTTATTGTCCATTACTAACACCTCCCATCATATTGAGTAGCATTTTTCAACGTACTCATCAAAAACCCTTCTCTTAATCATTCGGCGATTGCCAATCCATAAAACGAAAGGACAATCTTCCGGATTTGTAAGTTCGTATAACTTGTCTCTGCCGATTCCCGTATATACAGACGCTTCTTCTATCGAAAGAAAAGGCTTTTCATACAACGGAATTTCAAACTGCTTTTTATTCTCTGCCATTTCTATTTCCTCCATTCCTACCTAAATCGAATACTGTTTTTCAAGAAATCGTTCAAATGCAGTTCTCTTAATAACTCTCCTTGAACCTATCCAAATAACAAATGGGCAGTTTTCTTTTTCTGTCAATTCATATATCTTGTTGCTGCCTATTCCAAAATACTCGGTAGCCTCTGCCACAGACAGTATGGGTCTGTGCCATAAAGGAACATCATACTTATATTTATTCCTGACTCTTGTTGCTCTTTTTTCCGACATCTCTATGACCTCCTTGCCGTTTCTGCCATAAAGGATACTGGAAAAATTGCGATGAGCCAATGATGCGAATTGACTCATCGCATACTTGACATTTAGGCTAAATTGAGTATTGCCTTTCAAGATACTCAACAAATGATTTTCTTTTAATCACCCTTCGTGTCCCTACCCAAATTACAAAGGGGCAATTTTCCATTGTGGTCAACTCATACAATTTGGTTCTGCCTATTCCTGAATAAGCTGTCGCTTCGTCAACGGAAATAATAGGTCTGTGATAAATCGGAATATCATATTTGAACTTGTTCCTGATTTGTTTAGACATTTCTGCACCCCTTTCCTTTGACCGAGGTGCGTTTGTCATAAACGATGTAATCCCAACCGCTGTTATTGCACTTATCGCAGTGGTCTTTGCTTTTCGCAAACGGGTCAAGACGCCTGACAACATAGTTTGGGTCGTGGATATAGTCGCTCAGGCACTTGGGGCATAAGCAGCGAACATCTCCGTTTCTGTCTGTGTTGTAAATCCATAAACCGAAAGTCTTTTTAAGAGCTGCGTTAATTTGCTTCCAAAGCCTTTCATCGTTTACCGAACCAATGTAGTCTGTCAGTTCATCCTTATTGACGGTCTGTATCTGTTCAAGAAGAACCATTGACGGCTTCTTCAGACCGAAGTCCTCACCCAAAATGATGTGTGAAGGAAGATACTTCTTTTTCATCACAGCCGTAACAGCCGCAACAATAATTGTCGGAGCATTTGCATTAAAGTTGTCCGCCTGAATTACCATTACAGGTCTCTCTCCCGACTGGACAGACCCCTCTCTTTTTCCAAAATCGTAGTAGAATAAATCTCCACGCTGAATTTCTTTTCTCTGCATATATGTATAACCTCTCTGTTCATTTAGTCTTGAAAGTGCATTTCGTATCCGGATTTGAAATAACCCCTTCACTCATTTGGACAAAGGGGGTCAAAATGCACACCCAAAATCAGAGATTTTCATAAAATTTCTTGAAATTTTTTCTTGCGGCAGCAATCGACTTATCTACAACGCTGTAATATACTCCTTCTTCCTTTGCAATTTTTCTTGAACTCATACCTAACAAAATCGCTTTTATCAGTCGTTCTCTCTGAACAGGTTTCAGCATTTCCAATACCTTTCTGACTTTTGCAATTTCTAACTGGCGAAGCTGTTCCTTTTCTTCCTCAATCCGTTCTTCTTCCGCTTGCTCAAACGGGTCAACAAACGGAGTAATCAGTTCCCGGTGGAATTGTTCAGAGATGTCATCTTCATACCCGTACACATCGATTGTTCTTTTTGCTCGCTTTTCGTACTTATCGTTGTTTCTGTATGACTCGTCAATCACTTCGCCCTGAGCCATAGAAAGCAGAATGAACGGAGTGTACCGACGGATAACATCAGGGTATTTAACCCACAATTCTTCTTCCGCCAGTTCTGTTACAATCGCCCATTTCTCCGTGCCGGTGTAACCGTGGTATTCATACCGCAGATTGATGAGTTTGCAGTCGTTCGCAAATAATAATTCCTGTTGTTCTAATGTAAGTTTTGTCATTGTCGTAATCTCCTTAAATTTGAATTTTTGAATTTGGTTGAAATCAAAAATTCGGAGATTACGGATACTTGGCGATATATGCCAGCCACTTATATGTCACGGTCTTGCTCCTTTCGGGAGCGACAAAAAAGCCGGACACCAAGAACATTAGGATATTTCTATCCCTTAATTCTCAGCGTCCGGCAATTTGATGACTCAAGAGCTTTCGCTCAAGGACTCGTGGCTCGGTACATCTGTCCGATATTTAATTGTTCGCTCTGTTACTACTTCTTGTTAATCTGTACTTGACCGTTCCTTTGCGGAGGGACAAGTCAACCTCTACTACTCTGTGGCAGTTCGGACATTTCAGTTCAATAACGCCTGTTGTCATTGTTACCTTGTCAAAAATACGCCAGCCACAGTTTTTGCACCTTACGATTATCTTTTGTTCCAACGATTTCATAGCTCGCTCACCTCCGGATAAACCGTAACCAAATCAAAAGGATTATCAAGATACTCCTTTTTCAAAAGTCCGAGCTGTTTCATTCGTATGGCAAGAGCCTTTTTGGAACACCCTAAAAAATCCGCAAGTGCGTCAAACCTTTTATATACACTCGGATAGTATATCTTGTTCAGGCATTCAATCTTTTCGCCGAGACTGAACAGATACATTCCTTGTATTATGAGGTTTTCAGGAAGAAGAATAGCAGCTCCGAGCGTGTTTGCCTGCCATTCCTCCCAATCAGATATTGGCTTATTCCTCTCGGAATTTGCCTTGTAATAATGTACTCCGGCAGATTTCTGTGTCACACCGTAATCATTCGGGAACAACATCTTAAATATCTGATGGCTGCCCTCGTGCATTAAGGTGAAATTCTTTCTGCCTTTCAGCTTGCTGTCAAAGTTCAAGTCCTTTTCCACGAGAACGGTTTTTCCGTCCAAAAAGAAAAAGGCTTCGTTATCATCATCTTCAAATACCTGAACACCCATTTCCGTAAATGAGGTCATTCCGAGAATACTACCGTCATAAGATAGGTGCTGGTATTCGACATTCAATCCGAGAACCTTCTCCAAGAGAAGCTCCGGGTCAATTCTGTATATTTGTGTGTTACGGACATCGGGAAGTGCCATATATGCCTGAACATATTTGTCGGCAATCGCTTCGATGTCAAATCTCGATAAATGTTTCAAGTTACAAAACCTCCTACCATTAGGATTTTGCTTCTACAAACCACTTTCCGTTTTCTTCGTCGAACAGAAATGTGGGCTTGCCGCAAATTTGTACCGTGTAGCGGATACCGGTTCCTCCGACTTTGGTGGAAGCCGCACGGCATTTCTGAATTACACGGTCTATCTCATATTTTTCATCATTCTCAAACTTGATGAAATTCGGACGAGCCGTTCCATCAGGTCTGTGTGTTACATTTACTTCAACATAAACTTTTCTTCTATCGGATTCCATTTTTATACCTCGTAATTTCTCAAAGTCAAAACTAATCTTCCCAAGTGCTTGTATCCGTCGATGTTCTTATCCGACACCCTGTACTTGGGTCGGTCATCTCCGGCAGTATTGATGTAACAGGAAAGCCTTCCTTTCTTAAAGCGTTTTTTTCGGTCAAAGAACAGGAACATTCCTTCATATATACCGTAGTCGGTAAAATGGTTTCCGCCGTCCGCACGGAAGATAACAATATCTTCGCTGCACCCCTGCAAAAAGCAGTCGGGTATCGTAACATAAGCCGTAACCTCTTTTTCGTCAATCACATTAAGACCTCCTTAACCAACCATACCTGTCGGCATAGTGATTTCGGCTTTTTCCGGTGGTAGCCGCAGGTTCTGACAAAGAACCCCATTCCTTATGCTGTCCTTTCCGAAACGCCGTCTGATTTCTTCAACACACTTTTCCATTCTCTCCAATTTGTCCTGCTTGGCGGCGTCCATAAACATATCTATTTGACGGGGCGTGTCTTGTGGAATAAGATTTATGGCTTGTACCGTCACAGAACGGATAGGGTTATTCCACCCATATCTTTTTTCAAACAACTGAAAAGCGGTCTTTGCAATAATCATCGGAGACTGTGTAGGAAGTGCAATCTTCGTCTGCCATTGCCTTGTATTGAGTGTGTTGTCTCTAATATGTATTGCGACACCTTCTGCACTCAGTCCGTGAACACGGAG
This sequence comes from Faecalicatena orotica, assembly GCF_003149245.1. GTDB lineage: Bacteria > Bacillota > Clostridia > Lachnospirales > Lachnospiraceae > Faecalicatena_A > Faecalicatena_A orotica. Next base: position 12,371 of record NZ_QGDL01000011.1, read on the forward strand.
CTTGTGTCCGATGTCTTGGGTTAACTCGAGAAACACGGGCCACACCTGCTCCGGTTTCTCTAAGTCTGCTACCGTTGTTATACCGTGTCCTACGCTTTTTATAGGAGAAACGAAGTCTTTCTTGGCAACAAGGGAAAGGTCGTTACCATTGGCATAGTTCCATAAAACTACTCCGTTCTTTCCTAATCTTCTGCGTAAGAACTCAGGGTCGGTATTCGCTAAATCCCCGATGGTACGAATACAATAGCTGTCAAGCACTCGCTGGGTTGCCCGTCCTACACCGAGCAGGTCAGCGGCAGGAAGTCCCCAAATCTTTTCTCTGAATGTGTCCTTTGGAATTACGCTTACTGCGTCCGGTTTCTTCATATCCGAGCCGAGCTTCGCAAATATCTTATTAAAGGAAACACCCACAGAAATCGTCAAACCGAGTTCAAACTTCATCGTTTCACGAATTTCATTTGCCACCTTTTCCGGCGAACCGAAAAGGCTTTCCGTCCCGCTAATATCCAGCCAACATTCGTCCATACCATACGGTTCTACTTGGTCTGTATATCGCTCATAAACGCTTCTCGCAAGCTTTGAGTATTTGATATACTCCTCATAATGGGGCGGTACTACAACCAAGTCCTTGCACTTCTGTTTAGCCTGCCATACTGCGTCCCCGGTTTTCACATCAAAAGCCTTTGCTTTATAGTTCTTCGCAAGCACGATACCGTGTCGTTCCTCCACAGAGCCGCAGACAGCAATCGGATATTTCTTCAATGCGGGGTCGAGCATACATTCGACGCTGGCATAGAAGTTGTTCATATCACAATGAAGTATGCTTCGTAACATTTTTTGAACCCCCCTTGACATTTTGGGAAGTTTAGTGTAAACTATGAGTAGTTCAACTTCCTGTTTCTTATTATACGCAGTTTAAGTGTACTTGTCAAGAGTAAATGAGAAGTTAAACTGTAAATATTCTTTTAAGGAGTGAAATCAAAGATGACATTCGGTGAAAAAGTCAAAGCTGAGAGGACTAAACTCGGTCTTAATCAGGATGAATTGGCTGAAAAAATAGGCGTAACCCGACGTGTAATTTGTTCTTATGAAAATGATAAATCCCGTCCGAGAGGAACGGAAAGATACAAGAAGCTGGCAGAAGCATTAAATGTAAATGTGAATTATCTGCTGTCTGAGGATGACGCTTTCATCGCCGATGTAGAGGATAAATACGGACGCAGAGGGGCAAGACAGGCTCAGGAGTTGCTTGCAGAAGTTACCGGTCTGTTTGCCGGCGGCGAAATGGCTGACGAGGATATGCGTGAAATGGTTGACGCTATTCAGGAAGCATATCTTATTGCAAAGAAGAACAATAAAAAATACACCCCGAAGAAATACCGCAAAGACGAGTAATCCTCAAAGTGAACTAAGTCCAATATATGGGACACATAATAGTTTATAATTTATTATAGGGTTAATATCCGATATACTATAATATGGGAGGTGAGCCGGATTGGGGTATTACACTACGGCTGAGATTGTGAAAATCGTAAACAAGCTCATTGACCGTTGCGGTACTCGTGACCCGTACAAGGTCGCAAAAGAGCTTGGTATCAATATCATCTACCGGAATTTTGACAAGCAGCGTGGAGCATACAAGGTTATTCTGAAGAACCGCTTTGTTTTTCTTAAAAACGGTATGCACCCGGTCGTGGAGCAGATAGTGCTATGGCACGAAATCGGGCACGATGTTCTACACAGGCAAGAAGCGGTTGCTGTTGGCGGGTTCAAAGAGTTCAACATCTTTGATATGAGAGAGAACCGTATGGAGTATGAAGCAAATATCTTCGCTTCTCAGGCTTCGCTCCCGGACGACACCATTTTGGAATACATTGAAAACGGCTATGACATTCAGCAGATTGCACGGGCAATGTGTTCTGACATAAACCTAATTGCTCTGAAAGTAGATACGCTGATTGCACAAGGCTATCAACTTCGCAAACAGGAACACCAAAACGATTTTCTTAAATACAGTAAAAAAATATAAGACCGTCAAGTCTCGAATGAGATCTGACGGTCTAATTTTTATCAGTTCTTATTATATCCGAATTGTCTTGTGCAAAGAGTATCTTTCCACCACTTTTCACGACCTAATATATAGTTGTCATCCATTCGTGCATTATAGTTTTCTAAAACCGAATACTGGAAATTTTCTTTGACATAGTCAAATCCCTTAGTGTCAACTAAATGTTTCAACTCGATATTTCCACCGTGACCATTGTCTATATAGTTAGTCCACCTTTGAAGCAACATTCCATACTGAGCAGTTGCCGAGCCAACATACATTTTTCCGTTGCTGGTGTCAGTTATAAGATAAACTGCTTTTTGATTTCTCAAAGCATCAAGCCAGCCGCTGCGTTTATTCCGAATAATCGTTTCCAGTTGTGAAAAACTCAATCTTATGTTCTCATAACCCGGAAATTCGTCACCATCATAAGCAGTAGAAAGAATTTCTATTACTTCCAGTTCCTCCATCATTGACTCATAAGTTCTTCCCATACCACGCTTCGTATTGTGATACTTCAAAACTAATCTGCCATAATACTTTCGATATTCTTCAATTTCCTCAGCTTCAAACCCAACATCATCAACGACATCTATCTCTTTTGTAATTCTCTTAATTGTTGTCAGCAACCATTTATCATCATAGAGGTAAAGCAGACAAATCGCAATCTGTCCCGTATGGAAATATCTTCTTTGATTGTGCCACAAAAACCACTCAATGTTTATTTTATCAGGGTCTCTTTGTCACGGTAGAAGTCTGTGTATTGCTCCCTCACGACTTCAAGCAGACAGCCTTGAATGGGGATAAACAGCTTGTCCATATAGGTCTGGTCGGATTCCCTGCAACGGCAGAACTCCGTGTAGGATAATTCCACATAGCCGCCACTTTCTCTGATATATACCTTTCTTGGTGCATATTTCACCATAAATACCTCCCATCTGAATTTTTGAAATGTAAAAAATCCAGATGGAGAGGCGGAGAACGACACCGCATATCAGAAACAGCCCTACGGCACTTTCCAACAAAAATCGACAAAAGAAAAACCGCAAAGGCTCTGTGACCTTTACGGTTATAGGAAATAGTAATTCTATTGTATGGAGATTGTACTTCTACTTTCAAGGTGAGAAGTACCGTTGCACTGGCAGAAATTTTTTTAACTGGTTTCCTGCCGTTCTCTGATATGCTATGTATTGATAAATTTTGCTTCGTATGAGCAGATAGATAACTGCCCGAAAAAAGGACATAAAAAAATCCCTCCAAATTTAAAAACAAATTCAGAGGGTAATTTAGGGTATAACAAAATAACCCACCCGAATATCGTTTTTTTTATTTGGTGAGTTTGTTCTTTCAAATACGAAACAAAAAGAGCCGATGATTCGTGAATTGTTCCACAATTTCATCGGCTCTGCGTCTTAAGCGTCTGGCTCTTTGATGACAGTTATCTTCAAGTTGTCAACTTTAATCAATCTTTCTTGTCTGCATTTTGGACAATAAAGGGGATAATTCTTCAAAACAGTGTCCTTCCTAATTTTATTACGGGTTTTGCTCCCACAAACAGGACACAATATCCATTCGCATTTCATCATAATTAGCCTCTAATCCTTTCAAATCTCATTTTATACGACTTATGCAAGCTGTTAAGCTAACTTGTGGAACATATGCCGAACCTTATCTATACGGCTATTCGGGCGGCGGGGTTGGCAAATAAATTTACCAATAGCTGGCTGGTATCCTTTTAACTCTGTCAAGCAGACTCCCTGCCCATTTGTGAAATAAGTTAAATCGTTCCTGTATTCTTGAATACATCTAGCAGGGATTTCTCCTTTCAGAATGACCTCGTCATTCTTTATCTGAGTACTTACAATATCTGCACAATACCTTGGAGCATCATGATACGCCCGTGAGAGATATTCCTGCGGTGCATAAATTTCAAAGTGGAGATATGGCTCTAATAGTTCTGTCCCTGCTTTTTTTAAAGCCTGCTCCAATACGATAGGGGAAAGCAGCCGAAAGTCTGCGGGGGTACTTACAGGACTATAATACAATCCATATTCAAAACAGATTTTACAGTCTGTCACTTTCCATCCATACAGCCCCTGCCCGCAGCCATAAAGAACCCCCTCCATAACCGCATTTTGGAACGATTGATTTAAATATCCAAGTGAAACTCTGCTTTCATACTGCACTCCGCTTCCAATAGGGAGCGGCTCTATGGACAACCCGACAGAAGCCCAGAAAGGATTTGGCGGGACTTCTATGTGGATGGTATATTCTGCTTTTCTAAGCGGTCTTTCCATATATATAACAGTAGGCTCTTTTATTTCTGCCTCCACATGATATTTTTCCTCAAGGATGGCACAAATGACTTCCATCTGCACATTCCCCAAAAAAGAAAGTATAATCTCATGCGTTGTAGTATCCACATAATATTTTAAAAGAGGGTCGCCATCTGAAATTTCTGTAAGTGCCCCAAGCAATATTTCCCGCTGTTCAGATTTCTTTACTGCAATCGTTGTTTGGAGCATAGGGAGAGGATTTTCAATAAATGTTCTCTGCGGCAACAGCATTTCGTTCCCCAAAATACTGTTTAGCTGCAAAACATCATTTGGTAAAATTACAATATCACCAGAGCAGGCTGTATCGGATGAATATAATTCACCGTTTGTCGGAACACACATCTCTGTGATTTTTATTTTCTCTTTTTCAGATATTCTAATAACATCCCTCAAATGCAATGTTCCGCTATATATACGCACATAAACAAAACGCCGCCGTTTCTCCGAATATTCAATCTTAAAAACCTGCCCGCATAGTTCAGATTGACCTTCAGGCGTTGATGAATAAAACTTACTGGCAATCACTTCTATAAGCTGCCGAATCCCCAGATTGTTTTTAGCGCTTCCGTGATAAACGGGAAATAACGTTCCGTTTTGGAATCTCCTGTTTTCTTCCTGTTCCAGTTCTGACATTTTAAACGGTTTCCCTGACATATATTTCTCTAATAGTTCATCGTTTCCCATAATTACCGCATCCCACTGTTCCATATCGTCATTGTCCGTTACATTTATATGGGGATGCTGCCCAACCTTTTGCTTCACTATAATTTCCGAAGAAAGCTTTGCTTTCATTTCCCGATATACCATTGGCAAATCAATCCCTTCTTGGTCAATTTTATTGATGAAAAAAATTGTCGGAATCTTCATTATCTGTAGTGCATGAAACAGTATACGGGTCTGTGCCTGTATGCCATCCTTTGCAGAAACTAATAATACTGCTCCGTCTAATACGGATAAAGAACGGTATACTTCCGCCAAAAAATCCATATGGCCTGGCGTATCTATAATGTTGACTTTTACATCCTCCCACTGAAAAGATGCCACTGCTGTCTGGATAGTGATTCCCCTTTGACGCTCCAAATTCATTGTATCTGTCCTTGTTGTGCCTTTATCTACGCTCCCTAGTTCTGCAATTGCACCACTGGTATACAATAAACTCTCCGTTAAGGTTGTCTTTCCTGCGTCAACGTGAGCCAGAATGCCTAAGTTAATTATTTTCATGTGATTTTCCTCCTATCAACACCCAAAAAAGGGCATAAAAATACCCAGTGATAAATACTCCTATCACTGGGTAAATAACTCCAATAGCCCCAAAACACTTATATGTTTTCGGGCATATAAAATTACATGATAAAAGTATTCTTAAACTGGGTACAAAAAACTAAGCCCCATATTAAAAGTGAAACGAGACTGCTACTTTTGGTCCCAACAACAAAATGAAAAGTTAATTAAAAAAAACCTGCCCCAAAATTAATAAACCCCTGGAAAAAAACGAAATCAAATAAAATCCCTAAACCCTTAATTGGCAAACCGAAAAAACAAAACAAGAAAAAGCGGCAG
>NZ_QGDL01000011.1:18323-218933 GCF_003149245.1 Faecalicatena orotica
CCACTGGTATACAATAAACTTTCCGTTAATGTTGTCTTTCCTGCGTCAACGTGAGCCAGAATGCCTATGTTAATTATTTTCATGTGATTTTCCTCCTATCAACACCCAAAAAAGGGCATAAAAATACCCAGTGATAAATACTCCTATCACTGGGTAAATAACTCCAATAGCCCCAAAACACTTATATGTTTTCGGGCATATAAAATTACATGATAAAAGTATTCTTAAACTGGGTACAAAAAACTAAGCCCCATATTAAAAGTGAAACGGGACTGCTACTTTTTGTTCCCACTATCAAATTGACAGTTTATTTAAGAATACCTTGCCGCATATTTATTAACTCCTTGTATAATACTGAATCTAATTATATTCCTTAACCCTTTATTTGTCAAGCTGACAAACTAAAGCAGAAAAAGCGGCAGGATTTCCCCCTGCCACTAATCATCTGTTTATGCAAAAATAATTTCCTTTTCCACAATCTCCCTCGCACAAGCCCTTATGTTATTGAGGCATCCTGTCCATTCTAAGGCGTTTTCTGCCTTTAGCTGTTCCGTTATGCCCTGTGCCTGTTTCATACCCTCTATGAGCCTTTCAAAGCGTTCCTGTGCCTGTCTGTTGATGTCGGCAAGGTAGGCGTTTAGCCTGCCGCTTGTAAGAAGATTGGTGTATGTAACTTTACGGTACTGTTTTAGATAATCTAAATGCCGTTGCCCCCAGATGCCTATTGCCTGTTCTTCTTCGGCGGGTACAGTTAAGCACGGTATCAAATAATCCCCTTGCCTTTCGTATTTGCCGCCCAGTTCCTCAAATAATGATTTTGCCATTCGATAATATATCCCGATGGATTTGAAAAATACAATTTCAAATCAGCCATTCCCGCAAGAAACAGATATATGGTGGATAATTCCAGCTATGCAATCTGTTTCGTCACTCATTCTTGGGGCGGTGCTGCCAAGACTTATGAGAGAGCCAAGAAGAAAAAACTCAAAATAATCAACTTAGGAGTAAAAGAGGATGGGGAAAGAAAGAGTGATATTCAGTAATCGGTTTGACCGACCGACGCTTGAACAAATTGAAGAAGAAATGAAAAAAGAGAATTACGATGATAACGAAAACTTGATGTCAGCAGAAGAATTTCTTGATTTTATGAAGAAAAACAGAAGGACTATCCCCAATGAAAGGCGTATAGCTAATAAAGATAAATTTATTTGGGCAGTCCGTGAGTTATCAGAAACCTATGAAATTGACGCAGATTTGATAGAGGACGATGACGGATATACCGCATCTCTCTATATGAACTATGCTTCATATAATGGATATATAAAGAAACTGCTGGGACTTATTTTTATCCTGTCCGACGACTTTTCTATGTTCAAAGCAAAAGATAATAGAGACAGCGATTTGTTGATGTGTTTTACTTATCACACGCACAATGTCTATCTGAAAGATAGAGAAATAACTGATTTTGAATAATGTACTTGATGGCTACTCAAACGAGCAGCCATCTTTTTTTAATATGCCGGAATACCGTATCCGTAGATAACTGAGCTTCCAACAGGATATGTTTTGGTTCTGCAAGTGTCGCCTGAGTTGCCCTCGACGGTATAGACTGTACCGTTTTCGCATTTCTGTACGATTCCGGTGTGGTCTGTCACACCGTCGCCCTCCCAGTCAAAGAAGATGATTGTACCGGGCGAAGGTTCATACGAACCGTCTGCCCATTGTCCTCGGTCTCTGAACCATTGAACGCCGTTTACACAGCCGGCATACTTCGGAATAATACCGGCGTCGATATATCCGCACTCGTTGGCACACCAAGAAACGAAGCAGGCACACCATTCTACACGGGAGTCAAATCCGTACCAAGACCAGTAAGGCTGACCGCCTACATTACCAACCTGAGACAGAGCAACCGTAACGATTTGGTCGTCGCTGTATCCGATACCGTAAAGCACCTGCGACCATAGCTGATTGTTTTCGTCCTTTAGTAGCTCAGCAAGATAATCTTTCTGCTCCTGAGTAAAGCCGTACATAGCCGCCATTTCATCAACGGTCTTGTGCGATACCGTGATATACAGGAATGTTTCGGTTACTGTGGTTTCAGTCTGTACGATGTTGCCGTGTCCGTCGTCGCTTTCCTCGATTTCGGTATGGGTTTTTGATTCCGTTCGGGAAGAAATATCGTTCATTTCCCAAAAAATATCCGACAGTAGCCGCTTCTTGGTTTCATCAACCGTAGCAACCTCCATCGGATTGTCGGGGTCGGTATTCACTTTAACAGAATAGACCGCAAGAACCTCTTTCCACACAGCTCGGCTTCCGCTCATTTCAAGCACATCATAGCTTACGGAATTCTTTTCCTGTTCCAGTCGGTCATCATATTCCTGATTGATTTCCTGAACGACTGTCTGCATTGACATTCCCGTGCCGGAATCTTCTCCTGAAAAGAAGATACCGAACACAGAACCCGCAATCAGAGCTACAAGGCATAGAACAATAATAACTACCACCGCAACCCAGCCGCCGGCAGCGATAGCGGCAACAAGACCTTTTACCGCCGCTATGATTGCTTTTACTGCGGCAACGGTGGCTTTGGCTGCGGCTTTAATCGTAGCGGCTGTTGCTTTGGCTGTGGCTTTTGCCGCCTGTACCGCTTTCTGCGAAGCCTTAACCGTCGCCTGAGTTGTTTTCTGTGCCGCTTTCGCCGCTTGCTGGCTTGTCTTTATCGCCGTCTTTGCAGTCTGTTCAGCCGTCTTAACTGATTTCTGTGCGGTTTTTGTTGCTTCTTTTCCGGCAAACTTAATGGTTTTCTTTCCGGAGGAAGTGGCAGACTGCTTTATGGTCTTTTCCGCCTTGTCAACAGTCTTAATCGCAGAGCTTGTGTTATGCGAAGCCTGTTTTCGTAAAGACTGCTCGGCTCGCTGCTGCTTGAAACGCTGAATACCGTCCTTTGCGGTGCGGATATTCTCTTTTGTGGTTTCAAGTCCTTTTCGTCCCACCTTGTCAAACACATAAGCACCATCGTGAACCACCTCGTCAATACCGCTTTCCAGCTTATCGGAAGCGTATTCCTCGGCTGAACTGCTGTTGGCATTTACCGACCGCTCTGCCTTTTCTTTTGTTGCGATATACGCCTGCTTCATTCGTTGGGTTGCAACGGCAGCCTTATCTATGGTTCGTATCGTACCTTTTGCATTGTCCTTCGTTTTAATATCAGCCATACAATCCCTCCTTCCTATGCAGGCTGAACCACCTGTTGTGTTATTCGTTAATGAGCTTCGCCACTACAACAAGTCTGCCGTTTGTCCGGGAATACTCACAGGTGGAAAGGGTCAGGATCTTGTCGCCGTATTCGGCGGTTACGCCGATATCGTAAAGCGACAGTTCCTTGCACTTCTCTACATAGGCAGTGAAATCCTCGGCGGTCTCCGCATTAACGAACTGATAGTATTTGAAGCTATCGGGACTGTCCGTATAAACCACGGTTTTGAACACGGCAATCACTTCATAGGTCTGTCTGTCGGTCAGCGTATCAAAGGATATTGTTTTGTGCTTTTCCCAAAAGCTCTTGTCCTTAAATTTCATAAGACCGGCGAACATAGAGCCGTCGTTCATATGATGACCGTAGATGATGATATTGTCGCTTGGAAGCTCCATATCGCAGTTTTCCTGAACATAAGGACAGCCGTAGTCGGTGTATGCCTTATCAAATCCGTGTTTCAGGTAGAAGTTCGGATTGTCCTTTGACTGCATAACGGGATAATTGATTTTTGTGTCCTCAACCTTAATCCAGCCGACCATATCGTTGTTTTGCAGATAAAGCTCCTGATACTCCGGGATAAAGGTTTTTTCTTCGGAGTAGTTCATCGGCTCTTTGGTTTCTTCAGGCTCGGTCTCCACAACCTCAATCAGATTGTCGTACATCTCAGCCTGCTTTGCAGAGTCGCAATAGTGCTTGATGAGAAAACCTGAGCTGACGGCAAATACAATGCTGAAAGCACAGATTATGGCAATATAGATTTTGTTTTTCATAGGTGTTTCCTTTCTCATTTACAGAATAGGGCAAGGGTTATGCACCCTCGCCCGGTTTGGTTGTCATCAGCTTATACAGCTTCGTATTCTTCGGGAACTTATTTGCAAACGGCACAAGCGAACTGCCGACCTTAATCAGTCCGTGTCCTGCGTCAACATTCGTGATATATGAAAGCTGGAGGTCGGAAATGTTAAGGAGCTTGGCAAGCTCAATTCTGTCGGTTGACGCCTGATTGAGCATAATCAAAAACTCGCTGTTTGCAAGCATAGTTCTTGCCGTATGGCTCTGTAAAAGGTCGTCCACATTCTGCGTAATGCCGGTGGCATAAGCACCGTACTTTCTTACACGCTTCCAAAGAGTAAACAGGAAGTTTGCGGAGTATTCGTGCTGGAACAGGAGGTAGATTTCATCAATGAAGATGAAAGTCTGCTTACCTTTTGCACGGTTCTGTGTAATACGGTTCAGGATAGAGTCGAGGACGACAAGCATACCGATAGGCATAAGCTGTTTGCCGAGGTCAAGAATGTCATAACATATAAGTCGGTTATCCGTATCAACATTGGTCGGCTTTGCGAAGGTATTCAAAGAGCCGTGTGTAAACAGCTCAATAGCAAGGGCGATTTCCTTTGCTTCCGGCTCGTCCTGTTTCAGAAGCTCCGCACGGAAATCCTGCAAGGTAGGAACAGTACCGGTATATCCTCTCTGCTGATAGTCTCGGTAAACGCTCGCCGTACAACGGTCAATGATAGATTTCTGCTTTGCTCCGAGGTTTGTGCCGCCGATAAGCTGTTCGCAAAGGGACATAATGAACTCGGATTTCAGGATTACCGGGTTTGCTCCGTCGCCGTATTCCTTGTTCATATCCATTGCATTGATATGGCTCGGTGAAGTAGCGGAAATATTGATGATTTCGCCGCCGAGAGCCTTTACAAGCTGAGAATACTCTCGCTCCGGGTCGATGATAATAACATCTGCGTTGGAGGAAAGAATGATGTTTTCAATCTCTCCCTTTGCCGCAAAGGATTTACCGCCGCCGGATACGCCGAGGATAAAGGAATTACCGTTGAGTAGCTGCCTGCGGTCGGCGATAATCATATTTTTGCTGATAACATTCTGACCGTAGTAAATGCCGTTTTCGTGGTAAATGTCCTGAACCCTGAAGGGAATAAAGACAGCAAGGCTTTCTGTGGTAAGGGTTCTGAATGCGTCAATCTTGCGTGTTCCAAAGGGCATAGCCGTATTCAGTCCGTCCATCTGCTGATACTTGAGAACCGCAAACTGGCACAAATGCTTTCTTGCAGTCGTAAGCAGAGCTTCGGTGTCGTTATCAAGCTGTTCTTTGGAGTCCGCAGTATGAACCATAGTGAGTACAGCGAACATCATTCGCTGATCACGAGTGGTAAGGTCATCAAGGAACTCCTTCATTTCCTTTTTCTGCTGTTCCATATCATACGGAACGGTAGCGGAAAAGTTATTGTTCTGATTCTGCTTTCTCTGCCAGTTGGTTATATTCGTCTCAACCCCAAGCAGTCTGCTCTCTGCTTCTCGCACCGCTTCATCGGTCGGAACGGGTACAATGTCAATAGACATCATCAGGTTGCGGTTCAGGTCGGTAAGCTCGGCTACCATACTGTCCTTGATATAGGAAGCGTACTCACGAAGAAAAAGGACTCTCCCGTAACGGTTTCCCATTTTGAAGTAGTCCTTTTCAAATTCCATTGTATCCGGGCAAACATAATCTTTGAAATCGTGTCCCTTTTTTCTCGTTTCCTTAATATTGAAGTGGTAGGCGGTTTCCTCCCCGACACGGAAGAAATCGTGGACAATTCTCAACCTCTCATCGGTTTCAAGCTCCACACATTTACTTCCGAGTCTTGCAAAGTGGGCAATCAGGTCAGCGCCGACACGGGCAAAATAGGTTCTTGCGTCCTCCACGCTCTTTTTGTTGATAGAGATAGTAACATACTTATCCTGAACGATGGCATTTGCACCGGTCGCCTTGTCGAGAAGCATTTTGTTATATTCCTCTCGGTAAACATCAAGCTCATCGCCGGTTTCGGGGATAAGAATGGTTTTCTCAAAGTCCAAACGGTTAAGCCGTCTGTTGTTGATAGTCAGCTTTGTAGTAGCTCCGCTGTCAAGAGAGTTGAGAAGCTCGGAGTATTCAAGGAACATTGCTTCCTTGTCCTCACGGCTTGCTACGGCAAAGTTAATATCCGTGAACTTGAAGCTCTTGGAATACTTGTCCTTGCCCACACGGAAAATACCGTCGTCATAAATGGCGGTAATGGGAATACAATCCTGTACGCCCTTTGGTACTACAAACTTTTCTTTGTCCTGCTTTAACAGGTTTGTAAGGGTTTTAATCATTGTTCTTATAAGCCTCCTTCTGTTTTTGTTCGATTGTCGGTTTCATCAATTCGTAATAGGTGTTGGTGGAATGAAAGACCAGCTTTTTCGGCATAAGGAACTCGGACTTTATCCACGCCCATATAAATTTCTCAGCCGTCATTCCGTTGTATTTCACAAAGCCGAGAGCCGCAAAAGGGGCAGCTCCCAAAATGCACACCCACGATACGGTTTCTGTTCCGAGGTACGGTTTTAGGAGGAAGTAAAGTCCTACCGCTACCGCACAGGCGAGGACAGAAAAAATGAACTGTCTGAGCGACAGTCCAAAAAACATTGACTCTGTGTAATTTCGTATCTCTCGGTTAATTTTGACTTCCATCAAAAGCTCCTTTCTCTGCGATATGCTTGTTTTGCGTGACGGATTTCATCAGAGCAGACGCAGGTGTCCGCAAGGCAAATTACATTGCCGTTTTTCTTTCCTCCGTAATACACACAATATTTGCAGTCGCAGTCGGCAGGCGTATAGCCCTGCCATCTATCGTTATTATTCTTGTTTTTCTTCATCAGAGAACCTCCCGTTATAAGCCCATCATTTCACGGATAATTCGGTCGCTCATCTTAACCGCACCGACAAGCACAAGCATATTGAATACCAGTTCGCCGATATATGCCCATACCTGAGTAACGGCTGCTGCGTCAGGGTTCACTACCGGCGGCGTAGAAGCAAATAGGGAGAAGATAATACAAGCAAGTACAATTACGGCTCCCTCAAGCAAAACAGCACAGTAGCTCTTTATAAAGCTCTTACCCACATTCTGCGACGGTTCTCCGGCAAAAGTGGAAAGCGGTATCGGAGCGAGAGCCGTGTACATATACAGCTTGAAAAATCGTCCGTACACCGTCATTATCATAATGAACGACAAGACCGTGATAAACAGTCCGCCGATAAGAGTAACCGCCCACAATGGGATACTCTCAAAAAATCCGCAGCTTTCAATGGTTGTTACCATTTCAGCAGGTAAGGTTGTTTGATTGGGTGTACCAAATCCCGCAGATGTCATAATGGTTGAAATCGTACCTTGTACGATGTTGAACAGGGCAAGCATAAGCTCCAGCCCGTAGGTAATCACACCTTTGGCGATGGCAAAGCGGATAAACAGCTTTAATGCGTGTTCCGGTTTCTTTACATCGGTAAAACTTCCGCAGGTGCGAACCACACCGACAACAAAAAACAGAACGAGTAAGGCAAGACCGATAGCCTGAACCGCTCCGTTGATATTCACCATTACCGACCAAATACTGCCGCCTTTGAACTCCTGCGGCGAAGTGGTTAGCAACTGCCATATTTCCGATAGCTTGCTGTTCCAAGTTTCAAGGGCATTTTCGAGGTTCTGAACTACCCAGTTATCACTCATCTGTTTGCACCTCCTTTAAGATTAGGGGCATACCTGAAATGCCAGGTATGCCCCGTTTGATAACTGTGTTCTCTTAGCCGGTAATAAGGGTCAGGATTTCCTTTGCAAAGGTAATGATGATACCGCCCGCAAGAGTCAGGAAACCGTTGGCTCTCTGAGACGGGTCGTGAGACTTCAAAGAGAGACCGACCTGAACGATACCGAAGCCAAGCAGTATAAGACCGATGGCACGGATAAGACCGAAAATGAAATCGGACAGATTGTTGACTACGGTAATCGGGTCGCTGGCGGCAAAAGCGGTAACGCTCATGCCGCAAACAAGAGTTGCTGCTGCGATTACGGCGCAGTAAGCACGGAAGCCTTTCTGAACCTTTCCAGTCATAGGCAGCTTCTGAGTAGTTTTCTTTTCGTTGTTCTTCTTAAAAATGTTCATTGTGTTTTCCTCCGTTAAAATAAGTTTTTATTTACTTCAAAATCCTCATCGGACAGAAGCTCGTAATTGGTTTCTCCGTAGCTTTCCTCCGGAAGTTCTTCCGGGTCAATAGAAAGAACAGAAATTGATGAGTGCTTGATGGTCACTTCGCCGTGTTTATATGCAGAAGCCTTTCCATCGGTTGTAAGTGCCACATTCGGGTGCTTCAAGATGTCATACTTGAAGTCCATAACGGGGCGTTCTCCACGAATAAACAGAATTGCATATTGGTTATCAAGCATACGAACCTCATCAGGGGTAAGAAGCTCTCGACCGCTAATCTGATAATTGGTGGAGTAGTTACCGCTTCGCCCGGTACTCTTTCCGAAAGTGTTGGTATCAATGGTTTCCTTGCCGAGAAGCTCGGACACATATTTGTGGGTGCTTTGCTCGTTACCGCCGAGATATAAAAACTCGTCGCAGTTGCCGACAATACTTTCCCATTGCTTTTCAAACAAGGCTTTTAACTGAGCCAAGTTCTGCAAGATGATACTTACCGACACTCCACGGGAACGCATAACCGACAGTATTTTGTCAAAGTCATCGGGCAGGCTCACATTCGCAAATTCGTCCATCAGGAAATGAACGGGAACGGGAAGCGAGCCTCCGTGAATATGGTCGGCAGCATAAAACAACTGCTGAAAAAGCTGTGTGTAAAGGATAGATACCAAGAAGTTAAAGCTGGAATCGTTATCCGGTATCAAAGCAAACAGAGCGACCTTTTTTTCTCCGAGTGACGGGAGGTCAAGCTCGTCTGTGGTAGTTAAAGAAGCAAGACTTTCAAGGTTAAACTTTTCCAGTCTTGCCGCAAGGGTTATCTGTATGGACTTTAAGGTTTTCGCCGCACCAGAATGATAGGAACGGTAATACTTCAAAGCGATGTGGTCGGGATTTGACATTTCCAGTTCCGCAAACAGTTCGTCAAGAGGAGAAGGTCTTGTGTCCTCCTCGTCCTCAATCGCACCGGCTCTGAGCATTTCCATTATCATTGCAAAGTTCTGTTCATCTTCGGGTGCTTCATAATGAAGATAGAATACAAGTGCAAGCAGAAGCATTGAAGCCGAGGTGTCCCAAAAGGGGTCTTGTGCCTGACTGCCTTTCGGAGTGGTACTCTTAAAAAGGTTCGTCACGAGCTTTTGCACATCGTTGTCATTCTGCAAATAGACAAACGGGTTATAGCAATGGCTTTTCTCCATTGAAATCAAATCGAGAACACGGACTTCATAGCCTTTGCTTTCAAGCAGCTTTCCGGTATCTCGGAGTATTTCGCCCTTTGGGTCAAGAATGACAAATGATGTGTTGCACTGCATAAGATTCGGCTTGCAGTAAAACCTTGTCTTACCGGCTCCCGAACCGCCGCACACAAGGGTGTTTAAGTTTCTTCGGTGCTTCTTCGCATTGAGTCCGATACAGACATTTTGCGTCATCAGCTTATTTGCAGAAGCCGGAGACTGTCTGTATTTTTTGTTTACGGCTCTTGCGTTGCCCCATTTTGCAGAGCCGTGTTCTTCACGCCTTCGGTAATTTTTCTGCGTTGAGAAGTAAATCCCGATACCCATTGCATAGCAGAGAAGCAAAACGAGGACAGTTTTTAGGCTGTCCTCGCATAGCTCAATATGGAATGGGTTGTTGAACGCTGTTAATAGGCTCGGCAGTATTTCCGGCAATCCTCCTTTTACAGAGGGTGCAATCAGAAGTGCCAGCCATACGACCGGGATAATACCGATGACGGAAAGAATAATCGCAGACTGCCTTTCGTTATCTCGATTCACAGGAGCGTTCCTTTTCGATAACTCTGAACTTTTTCTTTGGGGCAGTTCCGACCTTGATGATAAGGTCGTCCACCGCATCGGTAGATTTTCCCTCGTTCATCAAATCTGTTTTCTCGTCGTTGAGAGAACGGATAATAATGCCGTGTTCATAATCGTCCAATGCGATATGATACATTTCTTCCTTCGCCATAGTCTCACCTTATCTTTCGTAGTCTTTGCTTCGTTCCTGCTTTTTCTTGTAAAGCTCATCGGAAACACGGGAGTGAATATCCGCCATTGCGTTTCTCGTTTTGGAAAGCTCATAGCGAATGTCCTTCGGCTCTTTGCTGGCGAGCTTCTCAGGGATACGGTTGATAGCAAAATTCTGTGTATCGACGCCGTACTTTTTGCAAAGCATATAGCCGATACATACTGCCTGAAAGCCCATATCCGCTCTGCTGTAACTGTCGCTGTTGATGGAGAGCTGTGCGTGGCCAAGCTCCTGTGCTACGCACTGAGCGACTGCTACGCTGTCTCCCACATCACGCTTTACATACAAGGTCTGTTCCTCGTTGTTGTAAAACGCCGCCATATTGGGATACGGAAGCTCATTTGTTGCTTCCACTTCAACCGGGGAAGAATCCAGCATAACGGTAATGAGTGCTTTCGGGTCTCGGTTGACAGTCGGTGCAGGCGGTCTCTTGCCGTTGGTCTGAGAAACATCAAAGACCTTTTTCACATTGTAGGAAATGCCGGTCGTACCGTCTCTCTTGGCATACTCGACAGGTTCAAGAATGGAAATGCTTTTTGCACCTTTCTGAATTTTCACATTGTCCTTGCTCCAGTCGTCAAAGTTTTTAAGCTGGCTTGCTTCGGGAAGCTGCTTGAAAATCAGAAGTGCGTTGACCGCAGAGTATCGGTCAAGACGGCTCTGCGTATCAAGGAAGGCTTTGAACTTTTCCGGGTCGGAAACAATCGCCTTTGCGGTGTCGTCCGCCATCTGATATACGGCTTCTTTTTCCGCTTTCATCTTCTCGGCATATTCCTCTTTGGAAAGTCGTTTGCTCTGCTGTCCTGCCTTAGCAGGGGTAAAATTGTTTGTCATTGTGATTACCTCTCTTTCACATTTTTGCTTTTGGGTTTCGGCTGCTGGTGTACGGTCTGTGCCGGGGCGTTCTTGACCTCCGGCTTGGATACCTCCGGCTCTTTGCGTTCTGCTTCTTTCTGCTGCTTGGACTGTGCCTTATATCGGTCGAGCTTTGCTTTCACCGACGGCTTTCTCTGTCTGTCGCTGACAGTACCCTTATCAGTTTGCATATCTACCGGCTCGGAGTCGTGCCTTGACGGAGGGTTTTTGTCCGTTTTGGCGACTGTGGGGTTTGACTGGGAATACCCCTCTTTTTGAATAGGTTTTCTGACGGCTTCCTCAGTGATGATTTCGTTTTTGGTTTTCGTCGGCTTGTCTTTTTCCAAAGCTTCACGCTTTTCGACAGCCTTCTGAGACTCGGTGACAATCGCAGCCTTATCAACCTTGCCGAGTTCAAATCTCTCAACGATTCGCTGAATTTTGGAAGCGTCCTCTGCACGGGCAATAATATCAATCGGTACATTATCGCCCTTTGTGTTTTTATCCCTGAGTACGCAGTAGAGAACGCCGTAGCGTTTTGCCTGCTCGGTAAACTTTTTCAAGTCCTTGTTGGGGATAGAAAACACCTTCAGCTCCTTGCCCGACTTAATCATATTGGTAAGTCGAGCCTTGCCCTTTGTTTTCTGTTCCTGTTTGAGAACAGAGACTAAAAGAACGGCAATATTCTTTGCTGCCGCTCCACTTAATTTTGCGGCTACTTCAAAGCCCTCAAGCGATAGCCTGACGACCTGTTCTGCCGCATCACCTCCGTTTGTCATTACGGTTCTGCTCCTTTCTTTCTTGTTTTTCTTCGTAAACTCTAACCGTTTCAAGGTTGGCTTCAATGACCTTTGACCTTTCGGCTATGTCATCACAAAGACCGACCTCTTTGCGGAGAGTCCACAGCTTGCTCGTGATTGCCGTAATCTGCTCTTTGACATTTGATAGCTCATCGTCACTCAAATTTCTTCTTAACTGTTTTCGCAGGTGCGTTCTATCGTCAGTCAGGGATTTGATTTGGGACAACACGGACTCTTTATATGAGAAAAGCTGCTCGTCGGTAGAAATGTTCTCCCGTCCAAGCAGCCTTGTCTCCTGAGTGATTTTGTCGAGCTTCAGCAAATCTTCTTTCAAAAGATAGTGAAGCCTTGCGGTATTCTGTTTTTTGTACTTCGGCAGATAACCCAGCTTATAGCAGTAATGCAGATACAGCCCATACAGTCCGCCGACTTTTTTGATTTTGTGTTCTCTTGTGGGCAATCGGTACTGTCTGACTCTTACCGTTTCCTTTGCAAAAGGAACGATGAGAACCTTTTGATTTTCCGTCAACCTACGCTTGATTGCTTCCTCGGTATAATTCTCTCCAAGGGATTTAAGTCGTATCGGCTTCTTGTATCCTTTCGGAACAATCGTCCAATACTTTCGGCTGTCGCTGAGACAATGCTCATAGCCCATCTGAGTCAGGATATAATCAAAGGTCTTTAAGTTGGTGCTGTGTGCAATCGCTTCATCAATGGCGTTACGGGTCATTGAATATCGGCTCGGCATACCTGCTTGCTCCTGCTTATAGTAATAAGAGGATTGCTTACTGCGGTTTGGGTTCGGATTGTAATACAGTCCGTATTTTTCACAGAGACGGTCGGCAACCAAGCGAAACTTGAACCACGCTTTTTCATCGCCCCATAACCGCTTGCCGTCCACAAAGGAAACGGAGTTGATTACATAGTGGCAGTGCAGGTGCTTCGTGTTCAGATGTGTAGTAACCACCACCTGAAATCTTTTGCCCCACACTTCGTTTGCAAATTCCATTCCGATTTTCTGTGCCAGCTCCGGGGATATGTCCTGTTCCTTAAAGCTCAGGTATCCGTGATAGGCTTGTATGCCGTCGTCTTTGCCGTATGCTTTTTTCACAGAAACAAACTGGTCTCTTGCGGTCGCAGGATTGCAGTTGATACCCTCAACGAAAAACTCACGCTCGGTTTTTTCTTCGTCCTTTGCGTAGGCAAGCACATCACGGAGAGCCTGATACTGTTCCTCGGTGTAAATATCTGCCGCAGTCTTTTCGGGATTGGCGGCATAGTCGATTACCTGACCGAGCCTTGATGTGACAGACCACAATTTACTTACTGCCATTTCATATCGCTCTTATCGGGTCTTAAAAAAGTACGCTCCACATCAGCCTGAAACTTGTGCCAACGCTCGGCTTCCTTTTTAAGCTGCGGTGCGTCCACAAATCCGAGGGTGTTTGCTTTTACCGCAAGCTGATTGATGTTGTTCCCGATAGCAGAAAGCTCACGCATAACATCGTAAAATCTTTCGTCGGGCTTTTCTCTCGGCTCATAGCCTTTGAGAAGTAAACGGATAAGACCTCCTTCGGAAAGACACGCCCGTTTTGCTTTTTTCTGCAAATCCTGAGCTTCTGCCTTGTTCATCAGAATGTGCTTTTCAATGTTTCTCTTGCTCATTTTTATCGCTGTCCTTTCTGTAAATATAGTGCCTGTCCCGGTTTATCTGAAACAGGCACATTGTTGTTACTCCGAAAAAACCGCCGATGATTAACCCGGCGGCGACCAATACTATCTCCCGCATAGTTTATGCTCCTTTCTTGCTTGGGGTATTAGGGGCAACCCCTAACGAGTGTACCGTTTTGGACATTTCTGTCCATAAATGGTCTGCTCGCTAAGATTATGCAGACACTCAGGGTTGCCCCATAGATTGACTTTTATCTCTCCATATCCTTTGAGACAGGCTTATACGGCTTTGCTTCAATACCGTCCATAGACTTGTAAAATCTCTCCGGGTATTTGAACTTTTCCTCGTACTTACGAGCCAGTTCTTTCGGCATACTGAGAAACTTTTCCGACTCAATCGGTGCGTAAGCAATGAAGAACTTGCCGGCAATAATGTCGAGCATTTCACGGTTGCTGTCATCTTTCACATAACATTTTTCAATCTTCCAACCGTCCTTGCCACCGTGTTCATCAGCCATATACGCTTCCAGTCGCACACATTTATCCGACCCGTCAAGGGAAGAAGCATAGATAGAATATCCGCCCATACCCTCAATGAAAGCCTTATTGTTACTGCTGACAACATAGGTTCTTTGTTCCTCTGTGTATGGCTTGTCAAAGCTGTCTGCCGTAAAAACAATATATCCGGTCGTGTGGTTTCTTTCTTTTTCTGCCTGCCGGAAATGAGCTTTCAACTGCGGATAACTCATCTCAACATTCTCAGGTTCGGAATAAACAGCCCTGTTCAACGGCAAACCGTTCATCTTTCCTTCCTCGTTGCAGATGATGGCAACCTCGTCCTCAAAGGGCATATATTCTTCAATATCTCCCTCCACAAGAGACTGCATTGCTTCCAGCGTATCCTCAATCTCAATGAGCTTCGGATACCTGCCCGGCTCAACGAGAATGACAGAAATCTTCTCCGGTGCTTCAACCTTCTCAAAGGTGTCCTCGTAAATATTCAAGGCGAGGGAGCTTCCGTTTTCCCAACTCATATGAATCTGTCCGGCGTCGTCAACAAACTTAACCGTTCCTTTCAGACCGTATGGCATTTGACTTTCGCCAGCCATTTCAGTGAGTACAATCTGCGTACCCTCCGGGTACATTTCTCTGATTTCTTTTAGTTTCATCGTGCAAAACTCCTTTCGGTTTTATCCTTTATCCCTAAGCGTTTACAAAGAAAATCGTTGACATCTTTCCCGTATTGGGGAGGGTCGTCAACGACTTCATACTTATCTGAGAGAATAGTCTGCAACGCTTTGGTAGCTTTTCTTCCGGCAATATCATTGTCCAAATGAAGAACAATTCGCCTGATTGTTTTGTCCTTTTCAAGCATCCTGCCGAGTGTAACAGGCACTTTCGAGTCCTCAATTTTCTGCTTTGGGGAATACACTCCCGCAAGAGAAACAAGGTTAAACTGTCGCCAGTCTTTGCCCTCCAGCTTCATCAAAGTTGCATAGGAAAGCAGGTCAATGGCACACTCAAAAAGATGAACCTCTCCGGTGTTTTCGGCAGTCAGGCGGAAAGAATATTGCTTTTTACTGCCGGTGCAGTCGCCCATAATCCTTGATTGATTTGTCGCTCTGTATGCGGCGTATTTAGGTTCTTTGTCCTCGTCATAGCCGATAAAAACAGCATTGTGATACGGAAGCGACTCAATGATTAGCTCCTGTTCCAAGCAGTAGTTGATGATTTCAAAATCAATGCCACGCCCGAAAAGATAATCAAATACCACATCGGTAGTGGGGCTTTTTTCAGGCAGAAGCAAAGGCTGTTCCTCATAGCTCTTGATGTTTTCGCAAGTCGGAAAGTTGACTGAACCGTTTCCCATAATGGTCTGAACCGCCTGCACAAAATCCATTCCACGGACTTTGATAAGGTAATCGAGGGCGGATTTGCCCCCGATACCTCTCGACCACCACATCCATTTTCCGTTGGATATCTTCAAGCTGTCGTGGGTTCTTGTGGTGTAGGTGTTACTTGAAAACTTGACAAGCTCGCCCGGTTCATACTCTCTGAGATAGGTTAATAAGTCCATTCGCTTGGCTTCTGTTATGACTTCCGGTGCTATATACGGCATAGGTATCACCGCCGTTCTACATCAGCAAATCGGCAACAGCTTTCTGTATCGGTTCGTTGATACTGAGCTTTGCAATGATGATAAGTATCTTGTCAACAGGGCAGCCGATGTCATTCCAAACAGTCCAAGCATCTTCCGCAAGGTCGTCATTTTCATACAAAGCAATGATTTCTTCCGGCGAAAACACCGTTTCAATGCTCTGTCGAACCAACTCTCCATAGAAAGAAAGCTTTGCATTTCTAAGAGCAAATTCTGCTTCCTTTGCGGGTGGTTTGCTTCTTTTCAATTCGAGATATGCTTTATCAAGTCTCCTGACCACAACCATCATCATTGCGTCAAAAGGGTTGATGATTGCTTTTCTGCAAGGGCAGTTTTCTCTTTCTTTATCGGGTGTCATTTTATCGTTCATAGGTTTTCTCCTTTCGTGTGTTCGGCACTTCGCCCTCATCGGGTTCGCCGCCGACAATTTCGTTTTCCCGCTTATCCATATTGAGCAGAATATTCAGCTCGTCCAGTCGGGCAAGCTTTGTTTTCAATTCTTCCTCTTGGATAAATGGTTTTTGGACTTCTTTCTTTGCGGTTTCCAACTGATTTTTGGTGTTCTCAAGGTCATTTTCCGCAAGCGATAAGCTCTCGGCAAATCTCTCAATTCCGTTATCAAGACGGATAATATTGCCGTGTGCGTCATCGCCGAGAGGAACATTTCTGCTTGTCGCACCCTTCAGTCGAACCTCATAATTTCGCTCTGCGGTATTAAAAAGCAGCTCCGTTTCAAACCCTCGGTACTTGCCGAGAGAAATAGGGTCGGGGCTGTTCATCTGCTTACAGACTTCAATGATTGCTTTACCGGCGTCGGCTTTTTCGGAATAAAAAACACCCTTAACCTCCATACCGACAAAGCGGTCGTCCGTTGGTTTCGGGTGCTGTTTCGCAGTTTCTACATCTTGCTTCAAGCCTTCAATACGGTTTTCCAAAGCTGTAATTCTCTGCGGATAATATTTGATTATCTTATCCTCCAAAGCGTATTTTTCTGATAGAAAGTTGGATTTTAAGAGCTTCAGCTTTTGGACTTGAATATCCAAATCCATCTTTTCCTTAATATACGGATTGCCGGTGGCAAGCATTTTAATCTCTGCATAGGACAGGGCGGTTTCATCAATATCCTCGGCAGAACGCACCGGAGATTTGCTCGTCATAATCTGACTGGCGAATTTTTGCTTTCCCTCTACAAGCTGATAGAGATATGCGTCAAAGGTCTGCTCCGTTACATAGCGGTAAATATCTACATCAGGGTTTGAGTTGCCCTGACGGATAATTCGACCGGAACGCTGCTCCAAGTCTGACGGTCTCCACGGGCAATCGACATCGTGAAGTGCGATAAGTCTGTCCTGAACATTCGTGCCGGCTCCCATCTTCTGCGTAGAACCGAGAAGCACTCTGACCTCGCCTTTACGGGTCTTTTGGAACAGTTCTTTTTTCTTCACATCGGTATCTGCTTCGTGGATAAAGCGGACTTCGCTTTCGGGGACACCACGCTCTATGAGCTTTTTTCTGATGTCGTTATACACCGAGAATGTGCCGTCGTTTTTTGGCGTTGAGAGGTCGCAGAACACAAGCTGTGCCGATTTTTTATCGGCTGTTTCCTCCCAAATACGGTAGATGTTATCGACGCAGGCGTTGATTTTACTGCCCTCAAAATCAGGCAGCATATCGTTTAGCATACGCTGGTCAAGTGCCAGCTTTCTGCCGTCGTTTGTGATTTTGAGCATATTATCCACACTCGAATCCACACCGCCGCCACGGACTTTCTCGGCTCGTTCCGCAAGGGAAGCAACCATTTCTTTCTGCATTTCCGACGGCTTGACCGCAACATTGTGGAAGTGTGCTTCCGGCACAGGCAGCTCCAGCATATCCGCCGTCTTAATGTCGGCAACCTCCTTAAACATCGCCATAAGCTCCGGAAGGTTATAGAATTTTGCAAAGCGGGTTTTCGCTCTGTAACCCGTTCCCTCCGGGGTAAGCTCAACAGCTGTTACAGTCTCTCCGAAGGTACTTGCCCACGAGTCGAAGTGTTGCAAGTTGTTTTTCACAAGCGTGTTGTACTGCAAGTATCGCTGAATGGTATAGAGTTCCACCATACTGTTTGAGATAGGAGTACCGGTCGCAAATATCGTTCCTCGACCGCCTGTAAGCTCGTCAAGGTATCGGCACTTCATAAACAGGTCGGAGGATTTCTGTGCTTCCGTTTGAGCGATACCGCCCACATTACGCATTTTGGTGTAAAGATAGAGGTTCTTGTAATAATGACTCTCATCAATAAAAAGTCTGTCCACACCGAGTTCTTCAAAGGTAACAACATCGTCCTTTCTGCTTTGGTCGTTGAGCTTTTCCAGCTTTTGCTTCACGGACTTTTTAGACTTTTCAAGCTGCTTAATGGAAAAGTTTTCTCCACGGTTTCGCTTCAAATCCATAATACCGTCTGTCAGTTCTTCAAGCTGCTGCTCAAGAATTGCCCTCTGTCTTTCAATGGACATCGGTATTTTTTCAAACTGAGAATGACCGATAATCACTGCGTCATAATCGCCCGTAGCAATTCGACCGCAGAACTTTTTGCGGTTCTTTGTCTCAAAATCTCGCTTTGTCGCAACAAGAATATTCGCCGCCGGATAGAGCTGTAAAAACTCCGCCGCCCATTGTTCGGTTAAGTGATTCGGGACTACGAACAGCGACTTATTGCAAAGTCCAAGTCGTTTGGACTCCATAGCAGCCGCCACCATTTCAAAAGTTTTGCCTGCACCGACTGCGTGTGCCAACAGCGTATTGCCGCCGTACAGAATGTGTGCAACCGCATTTTTCTGATGTTCACGGAGTTCGATTTCCGGGTTCATACCGTTGAAAACAATGTGGCTTCCGTCGTACTCACGGGGTCTTATGCTGTTGAACTTATCGTTATACATCTTCGTGAGTTTTTCTCGGCGGGCAGGGTCAGCCCATATCCAGTCCTGAAAGCCCTGCTTTATGAGTTCCTGCTTTGCCTGTGCGATTGCCGTTTCCTTTTTATTGAGAACGGCTTTCTTTTTGCCTTCCTCATCTTCTATATAGTCAAAGATTCGGACATCTTTCAGGTTCAGTGTTTCCTCAATTATCTTATATGCGTTGATACGGGAAGTGCCGTATGTGCTGTACGCTTTAACATTGGAACGGTCATAGCTCTTTCCCTCAATGTTCCATTCTCCGGTAAACTGAGAGTAGTGAACCTTGATATTCCACTGTGCATAGCGTGGGGTGTCGAGAAACTCAAACATAAACTGTTGGAATATTTCGGGTGGAATCCAAGTCGCACCGAGCCTTACGGAAATCTCGCTTGCCGTCAAATCCTTTGGCTGAACCTTTTCAAGTGCCTGCACATTGACGGTGTAATCTTCGGGATACAGAGTCGCAGACCTTTTGGCTGTCGCCAGCTTCTCACGAACATTGCCCGACAGATATTCGTCTGCCATCAAATATTTCGGCTCATAAGAATTACCGTACTCATAAAGAGGATTTAAAAAGATTACACCCTTTAGGTCAGCGAATAATTCCTCCTCGCTTTTGCCGGAAAGCTCCATCATATATTCCATATCAATGGCTGCTTTTTCACCTATAGAGACAGCGAGAGCTTCGTCTGCGGTATCAACCTCCGTTACCGGCTTGTGCGGTTTTATCGTCCTTTTGAAGAACATATCTGCCTTGCGTTCCAGTTCGCCATCTTCGTTGATGACCTCAAGAGCAGAGAGCAGAGCATAGGAACTGTCGTCGGAAAAGGCAGAAGTATTGGCACGGCTGTTAATAAGTCCGTACTTCTTTGTAAAGCTGTCATACAGAGTGTTCAGCTTTTCCTGTGCCTGTTTGATTTCGCTGTCCGGGTAATCCTCGGTTTGCAGTTCAATCAGATTGCGGACGCAATCTCTTATCCCAATCATACCCTTAATGCGGTTCTCGGCGGTTGCCGATACCTCCACCGGGGACATACGGGAGTTCTCACGGAAATAGATTTTGTCGTCCAAAACCGTGTAAGAGAAGTTCCTTACCGTAGGGTCTGCCGGGATAGAATTATCTTCTTCCTCCAGCTCATCGGCTACTTCGTATTCGGAGATTTCTCCGTGAATGTTTGAAACAGCTTCGTTCAAAAGCTCCGAAAGGTCGGCGTTTTCAAACGGCTCACAGGTTGCTTCCGGTCCGAAACGACCGCTTACCATTTTCATTTCGCCGAGTATCGTTTCCGGGTGCTGAACAAAATATGAGTTCATCCTTATACCGTTTTCGTCGGTGTCAAGATGAACCCAGTCAGGCTCAATATCTATTAGCCTGTCTCGCTTTTGCAAGAACAGAATATCGGATACAACCTCTGTTCCGGCATTGCCTTTGAAGGTGTCGTTCGGAAGTCTGATTGCTCCAAGAAGCTCCGCCCTCTGTGCGATATATTTACGCACATTGGAGTTTTCCTTATCCATAGTTCCTTTGCTTGTCACAAGAGCCATCACACCGCCGGGGCGTAACTTATCAAGCGATTTTGCAAAGAAATAATCGTGGATTAAGAAATTGTACTTGTCGTATCGTTTATCGGAGACTTTGAAATCTCCGAAAGGCACATTGCCGATAACGCCGTCAAAGAAGCTGTCGGGGACATTTACTTCCTCAAAGCCCTGTGCCGCAATAGAAGATTTCTGATAAAGTTGCTGAGCGATACCGGCTGAAACGGTATCAAGCTCCACGCCGTAAACCTTTGCGTTTTCCATTGACTTAGGCAGCATACCGATGAAGTTACCGATACCGCAAGACGGCTCAAGCAGGTTGCCCTCCTGAAATCCCATCTGTTCCAACACCTTGTAAATGGCAGTAGATACTTCGGGCGGAGTGTAAAAGGCGGTCAAGGTGCTTTCTCTTGCCGACGCATATTCCTCCGGCGTCAGGATATTTTTTAGCATTGCATATTCGGTATGCCAAGCTCCGGCTCGTTCGTCAAAGACTTCGGGAATACCGCCCCAACCGACATATCTCGACAAGATTTTCTGCTCATCGGGTGTTGCAAAACGATTTTCGCTTTGACAATCCTTCAAGACCTTAATCGCTGCATAGTTTCGGTGGAAGCGTTCTTTCTTGTTCACTTCTTCAACCTGATTATTGGCAAGGTCAAAGTTGTGTCGCTCTGCCATCGGAATATCCGGGTGGAGGTCAAAGCTCTTTACCTTTGACTTTTTCTTTTGCTCCCAAGCGGGGACAATCGGTTCAGGCTCTTTCTCTCGGTTGTCCTTAACCTCAACACCGTTGTGTTCGGATAAAGCCTTAAAGTCATCAAGCAAGTCAGGTCTGATACCAAGCACAGAACCGTCATCTTCAAATACAAAGGCTTCATCAACAAGAAAATGATAAAACTCTGCACCGTGCCATTCGTTATCGCCGTCCCTTGCAACAAGACCGTTTTCATCATAACCGAGTCCAATGTCGTCAATCTTTAATCTGCCAAGCACGGAATAAAGAATTTCTGTTTCTCGGTCATAAACCGGGACTTCAGAAACAGCAGCCACAAGGCTTTGCATTGTCGCTTTGGTACAGTCTGTGAAATCAGGCTGTTGTGAAAACTGACTTTCTGCTTCCTCAAACCATTCCGTACCTACATCGGCAAGCTCCTGATTTGCAATACTGCCGAGGTAATCAAAGAAATCCTCAGCCGAGTCATACTCCTGTGCGGCTTGCTGTATTTCGTCGAAAGAAAGCGTATTTATAATATACTGTCCTCCTGCATTGCTGTCGGGGTTATAGTACATCCAAGTTACACTTTCATTCTCCCGGTTGATAAAGAAGGCGTCGTCATAACCGGTTTTCGGACTGAAATCCTGTACGGTTTCGGTATCATTTTGAGCTTCATTTTCGCCTGTAACGGTTTTTTCTTCCGCCGGTAATGCACTGACCTTCAAGTGGTCGTTCATTGGATTTTCACGCACTTTGCGGTCAAATTCTTCCCTTGAAAGCTCCTTGTTGAATAGGGGCATATCGAAGTTATAGAGCTTTACACGGTTTTCATCAAAGGACAAAATCTCATACTGCGAAGCTCCGATATACACGCTGTCGCCGAGATGATATTCATACTGTGCTTCCGGCTCGTCCACTTTGTTTTCAGGCTCAGGCGGTGCGGTAGAGAGTATCTCACGGTTTTTTCTCTGCTCTGCAAGCTCGGCTCGCCTTTCTTCCTGCTTTTCAAGCCATTCCGGGTACTTTTCTTTTTCCTTTGGGTTTAGGTATCTTTCCATACGGATAAGGTCTCCGATACGCTTTTCAACCTGAGACCAAGAAAGCGTAATGTGCGGTTTGTCGCTTCCGATACCTTTTGAAATTGTGATACCTTTTCCGTCGTGCTGTTCGTCAATGCCTGCACCGATGATGACAGGATAAGAGCCGCCCCAACCATATTCATTCTTCAAGAAGTCGGCGTTCTCTTTGGCGGAAAGGCTCTTTTCAAACTGCTCATAGATACGCATTTTGCCCTCGGAAACTCCGCTTCCACGGGTCAGTACAGCGTCTATGACTTCCTGAGAAAAAGTAAAGGCAGAGGTTTTTTGTTCCTCTGCCTGATTGCCCATTATGAGAGTCAACTGACCGTCCATAGACGGAAGCGGTTTCATTGTATCGGTCAGTTCTCCCAAAAGTCTCATTGCTTCAAAATGCTGTGCGATAACGCCCCAGTCATAGAAGCTCTGAGCTGTTCTGTTTTCGTATTCGCCTTCCCACAAGTGGAGGACATTCTGAAATGTTTTGTATCCAACAAGCCTGCCGTCGCTTAAAGGTAGCTGGGTGTAATCGTTGTTGAAAATACCCTTGATATATTCGGTACGGGTCGCATTATCCGTATTTCTCTCATAGAAGTCTTTGATTTCTTCCTTTGAAGCGGACAAATGCGGGGTAGTACCGAGTATTTCTCGGATAGTATCGTCGCCACCGAAAAACGGCAGGCTCTTGTCCTCGTGGTTTCTGTCGTAATACTCTAAGCGAATATTACCTGATTCTTCACGATTTCCTGTGCCGAGTTCCTGATGTTGTTCATCAGGCAAACCCATTTCATCATATCTCCCGCCTTCATCTGCTCCGTCAGCCCGGCTTTCTCTGCCATCTGCTTCACGAGAGTTTCCTCCAGTTCGCTCGCTCTCTGCTGAACCTCCGCCAAGTGACTGTTCAGAATCCCTTTCGTCAGAAGATTGTAGTACAGGATTTTGTGATGTTCCTTCAGATAAGTTCTCCTCATCTGCGACCATCTGCCGAGAGTCACTTCCGTCTGCTCCGGCAGCTTCAGGTTCGGAAGATTGTAATCTCCCACCATCGTGTATGTGATTTCGCTCATCGCTTTGACTCCTTTCGTCTTTGATGTCTTTATTGTATTCGGATTGCCCCTGTTCATCAATTATGCGATTTTCCTTGCTGAGCGTGCTGATTGTTCTGCTGACTGGAAGCAACGCCATTTCAGCAATGTCGCTTGTAGCAATACCCACCGCATTGAGAACTTCCTGTGAATTGAAGTTTGAAATACCGGCAAAGTCATCGGGAGAATAAACCTTGTCTGCGTCCAGTCCCAATCGTGCCATAACCATATATGATACGCTGTTTCTGACAAGCTCCAAATACAAGGCATTTGCTTCGTCGGCAGACAAATACTCAATATCGCTTCCTGCACCCAAACTCATAAAGTCGGAGATATAGTCTGCGATGTTGTCCTCGACGGCATTGGCAATGCTCTCTTTGACGACATTTTCAATACTCGTTGTATCGTTTACCGCACCGAAAGTGTTTTCAAGCGTTTCAATAACCTCTGCTTCAAATTCGGGTCTCATCTCCCAAATCGGAACAGGGCGGGAATATCTGCTTTCGTGGGTGTCCGATATATCAAAGCAATGAATCAGCCTTTGACGGCTTCTGTCTGCGTCCTCAAATACGGCAATACCTTTTGCTCCTCGATTTACCCAGCGACCGAAAGTGCCGTTCCATCGTTCGATTTCAAGCACGGCTGTTGCGTCGGGTCTTTGGGCATAAATAAGAAGCTGTTCATCAAATCGGAGCCTGAAATTTCTGCCTGCTGTTTTCAGAAACGATTGCCAGTTTACCGGGTTGTCTGTAACTGCAAAACAGGTTCTTTCGTATAGCTCCGAAATCAGGTCAAATTTCCTTGCCACCTCGTCTGCACCTCCTTATCGTGATTTTTCTTTGTCCTTTGCAGGCTTCGTGTTTTCTTTTGCGGCTGGTTCTACGGTATGACCGTTTCTCTCGCAAAGCTCGGCAAATTCGCAGATGTGGTAGAGATTTGTACCGACCTCCAAATGGTAGTCATCAATATATCTGCAAGTCCTCTCCATTGTTTTTCCGTCGCCGAGCTTAATTGAAATTTTCTCTCCGTCCGCAATGCGAAACTGCTCCTGATAGTGCGGGTCGATAAATCGGATACCACGCTCGGCATTTTTCAAGTGGCTGTTCAGCCACTCTTTCTGATAGCAATAGCAGTACAGATTGTACTCGCCCCTGTTGGGGTTAAACCTCATAAGATAGCTGTACTTTTCCGTATCAAGACGAATGCCGTAGTGGTTGCGGTCATCATTGAAGGAACTGTCGGGAGTGGAATAACAGTAAGAGGACATAGCCTTTCTGCCGGACAAAACATCGCCGTCACGCAATCCGTTTATCACATCGTCAAATTCAGCCTTAAATTCATCGGTTTTCAGGTCTTTTCTGAAATCGTTCCAAGTCGTCCAAAACTCGTTCCCGGTAGAACCGAAGTCGGCTCGCAAATATCCGATAAGACCGGTCTGCATAGAGAGCTGCTGACTTTGGCTGAAGGTGTATTTACGCTCTGCTTCGGTCAATACTCTGTAATCCATTTTCATCACCTCGCTTGTTCGTTTGGTTGTCTTTGCTTTGGAATAGAAAAACCATATACGCCGGCAATATCATCGCCGAGTCTTTTGGTAACTCGTGTGATGTCGGCTCTTGTGGCTTTTCCGTTGTAGATTTTATCTTGCAGATTTTCAATCTGCGTATCGGTAACACCGTCTTTGAATACACGGTATAGATAATGGTTTGTTCCGTCGTGATGAACGGCATCGGCTCTAAGGTCGCCGTACTTATCCACATACCATTCGGTGTAATCGGTATCGGAGTAAAGGCAGTCCTTAATGTTGCCGGAATCAATCATCTTGTAGCCCGACACTCTGCCGTTCCATCTGCCGAGGTCGCCGATAACGATAATCGGCTGTGAAAACTGAATGTTGAGATTTACTCGTTCATCATAAAGGTTTTCGGCATTGGATTTTACCATAATGTCGTAAAGCTCATCATCGGAATATCCGGGATACAGTTCCTCCAAAGACTCTCGCCAATCATCAAGGTCAAGGCTAATGTCGCTCCAAATGATATGACGGTCATTCTGTTCCTGCCTGCTCATCAGTGCCACCTCCCAAATAAGAGAACAGCTTATTGGCTTTGGTCTGCTTCTGAAGCTCGATAATCAGACTCATATCCGGAATAGTGATACCCGGAATTTTCAAAATGCTCTCCATGTCGAGCTGCTGCAATTTCTTTTCGGTATTGCAGCCTGCGTCAAACAGTTTTGTCAGAAGCTTTGTCTTTTGCTGAAAAGTGAAATTTTCCTTCATTGCTTTGTCCTCCTTATCGTTCTTTGTCTTTATTTCGCTTCTTGTTTGAAAGCTCTTGTGCCTTTTCCTTTGCCCATTCAGGCAGACGCTCAGGCTTTATTTCGCCCATAACATCCATTCTTTCATATCGGGTTGATTTGCCGGTGTGAAGATTGGTACAAAACACGGCACTTCCACGGCTGTTTGCCGACGCACCGAAACCACCTGTAACATAATAAAGCTGTCTGTCAGCTCTCTGAAATTCAGGCTTTAATACCTTGGGGTCAATGGCTATGATTTTGCCGTTGATGTCTTTGGAATAGTGGTCGGGGATACAGTCGGCTTCCGTTATGATTGTGATTGGAATATCCAGTTTTTCGACCTGTTCCTTGAAAAGCTCCGCTTCCTTTGTCACACGGCTTCCGAAAAGGTGTACGATTTCGATATAGTCATCGCTTACCATACATTCCGAACACAGTTCAAACAGGTCGTTTCGCTCCGCAAAGCCGCACAAAAACTTATTGCCGTTTGTGCTTTGCTCATTGGAAGCCAAGATAACCTCCTTTTCGCCCACATTGACCGAGCAGAGAACGGTGTATTCACCGATTTTTCTTTTTTCCTCGTTCATATCCACACCTCAGCTTACTTCAATCACAATTCTGATGTTTCCGCAGTCGCAGCCACTGCACTGCCTTGACAGTTCGGGAAACAGGGATTGCACTCTCTGTCTTGCTCTGCGGATAGTCTCAAAGCACGGCAAGCCGTACCCTTTATAGTTGTTGACTATATCCTCAAGCGGTAAATCTCCGACTCTCATATAGCTGTATCGGTTGTAATAGCAAAGGATAAGCTGCATATCGTCATACCTCGTTTCGGGGCATTCTCTGAGTATTGCAAGCACCTTGCTGTCAACCGTCTTTAGCTTGTTCATAATGCACCTCCGTAAAAGAACCGTGGGCGAAGTTTTCACTCCGCCCACACAAGCGTTCCTTATTTCTTTCTGTTCTTAATCTGCAAGAAGATAAAGCCGCCGATAATAAAGGCGACCAATACAACTGCTACGATTGTTTTAGCGTCCATTACTCATTGTCCTCCTTCTTCTTTTTTCTGTACGCAACAACGGCTGTGCCTACAATACCGAGGGCAGAAAGTCCCGCAAGTGCAGTCCACAAGCCGACATTGCTGTTATCTCCGGTCTTTGGTGTGTCTCTCAGCTCATTGTGCATTTCCACAACGGTAGTAGAGCCGACCTTTACGGTTGCAATCTTATCCGCAGGAAGCACATAGGAAGCAGAAACAGTATCCTGAACCTCGGAAACGGTGTAATCGCCGATACGAAGTCCCTCGATAATGATTTCGCCGTTCTTATCGGTCGTGAAGCTGCGGTCATAACCGTTTACTCCCGTAACTCTGAAAGTGAAACCTTCAACCTTACCATCAGAGGAAGTCTTAACGATTTTCAGGTTTCCTTTCATTGCCGTGTTAATAAAGCCGACGCCGGCTTTGTTTTCTACCTCGTATGTGTTTTCATCTTTTTCGATGAAAACAGAGTACACACCCTTATCAAGCTCAAAGCCTTCCGGTGCTTTGGTTTCTCTTACAAGGTATTTTCCGTAAAGAAGCTCCTTCATCTCGTAAATACCCGTAGTTGTTTCAGTAAGCGTACCGATAAGCTCGTCGCCGTCGTCCAGTTTGCCGTCGCCGTTTACATCTTTGTAAACCTCAAAGGTTGCACCCGTCAGTTTGTTGTCCGGGTAATCTTCATCGACCTTAGTCAACTTGATATTGCCGTGAACATACTCATTGACGATTTCAACCTCAATGACCTGACCGACTTCGGAGATTTTAACTTCATAAGAAGTTTCATTGAGAACAAATCCCTCCGGCTGTTCAATTTCTCTTACAAGCCAGTTGCCATACGGCACTTTCTCAAAAGAAAAGCTACCGTCTTTTTCAGAGGTAGCAGTCATCAAAGCATTTTCTTTTGTAAATTTGGTTTCATCAGCCTTAAACAGTCCGATAACTGCACCTCCGAGTTCTTCGCCGTTCTCGGTAATCTTCTTACCGGAGACAGAGCCGTAAATGAGCTTATTTTCAATCGGCTTGCCGTCGTTGACTGCAATCTCAACATTTTCGGTATCCTGTCCCGCATAGCTGAAAGTAAACGGATACTTGCTGTCGGAAAGGATATAATGCTCATCGGTTGCAAGCTCCTTTACATAGTAGCTTCCGAAAGGAAGGTCGGTTTTGATAACTGCCTTGCCGTTTTCGGAAAGAGAGATAATCTCAATCAGTCCGTCTGCCGGGATAGAAGTACCGCTTGCGGAAACAAGTTCCTCGGCGGCAAAAAGTCCGAAGCTGATGTTTTTTACTTCATCGCCGTTGCCGATATTGAAGATGTCGTTCTTTTCGATTGCCTTTTCAAGACTTACCGTAACCTTTTGTCTCTCGTTTACGAAGCTGGTTGCAGTTTCCGTCACGGCGACTTCCTGACCTGCGTAGGTAAGCTCGACCTCGTGTGCTTCCTTGTTGATAACCATACCCTCCGGTGCGGTAATTTCAACTACCGTATATCTGCCGAGGTAAAGCTCCTTACTCTTTGCAAGTCCGTTTTCATATGTGGTAACAGTATCTACGACCTCGCCCTTTGCATAACGGAGTGTTCCGTCAGGCGTGATAACATCTTCTGCTGCGGTAATCTCATAGACCGCACCTGCAAGACCTTTCACTTCATAGACAGGCTGATAAATCACATCGGTATTTTCCTCTCCGGAGATGTTTACCCCTGAGAATACCTCGCCGGTCTTTTCAATGCTGACAGTACCTTTCTGTGCCATATTAGGCTTATCTACCTTAATCACGGTAATACCACCCTCATCGGAAGAATGTTCCTCTGCCACATCAAAGTACACCGGTGAGCTGTCAAGCACATATCCGTAAGGAGCCTGAACTTCCACAAGAGAATATCCCTTGCCGTATTCCAGTTTCTCCGGTGTAACAAGCTGTCCGTTTGCGTCGGTGTAGAAAGTATCAATCGTTGTCGGAGTAGGATAAGTAAAGGTCATTGTTACCTGATTACCGTTAGGGTCAAAGATTTTGAAGCCTGCACCGGCATACGGAATGTTTTTACCGCTTTCTGCGTCCACCTTGACAACCTTGATATAGCTTTCAAAGTTTGCGTTGTTAATAAGATAGCGGTAGGTCTGACCGTCCTGAGCAATGAACACATCAAAGTCTTTCATAAGCTCACGACCTTCCCAACCGGAGGTCTGATGAACGGTATATACACCATACGGCATATTCTTTGTCTGACCGAAGCCGTTTTCATCACAGACGATAACATCTCTTTCATCTTCTTCTGCTGCGTCAAAGCTGCCGAAAGATTTGAGATAGATTTCAAAGGTTGCACCGTTTTCAGGTGTCTCAATCTGTGTTTCTCCGTTATCGGTATGCTTGATGATGGCGATATTACCTTTCATAACCTGCTCTGTAACATCATTTGCTGTCTGATTGTGTTCAACCGTATAAAGCTGCGGTTCAGCACCGACCTTATGGATTGTGGTATCAAGCAGATAGCCCTCGGACGGAGTGATTTCACGGATTGTCCAGTCGTCATCACAGATATATTCCTTTGTGGTAAACTGACCGTTCTTATCCGTTACATACTTGTCCACAAGGGTTTCGCCTTTATAGATACCGTAAACTGCTCCGGCAAGGGTAGCGTCGCCCTGCGGCGTTCCTTCCTCACGGTCGCTCTTTGTTACAGTTACGCTGAACTTTTTGAGAATGTTCGTGAAATTGCGGGTTGTAACATCTTTCCAGTTAATCGGTGCGGTCTGATTTGCAGGCACAACATAACGGATAGCCGTATCTACTTCTTCAACAGTGTAAGGGGTAGTACCGCTGATAAGCACATCATTGAAAGAAGCAACACCGTTCTTATCTGTTACGGCATATTCATCTACGGCAATACCCGCAAGAGAAGTGCCGTAAAGGTGGAAGGTAACGCCCTCTACAAGATTATCCTCCGAAGATTTGATAACCTGAAGATTACCTCTCTTGAGAACATTATTGAAGTTGACCTTTGCCACCTGACCGGCAACGACAGTTACTCTGTGAACCTCCTGCGGCACATACTTGTCAATAGACTGCTCTGTGACCGTGTAAACACCGGGCATAAGGTTATCAAGCTGGAACTTACCGCCGTTTGCGGTTGTGACTGTCTGATTTACACCGTTACCGCTGACAGTAAACTGAATGCCGTCAACCTTTCCGTCCTCACTTGTCTTTACAATCTGACAAGAGCCGTAGCTGACCTTCATTTTGACAAAGCCGCTGACAGGGTCGCTGACCTCCTGAGCGTAAGTGACCACATCCTGAATGCCGTTTCCGTTCTGATGGATACCGTCAGACCATACAACTACACCTCTGCGGACACCGTTTTTCTTTGTGGCTGTGATAGTGAATTCCTTGCTCGGTGCGGTATCCATCGAAACAGTCAATTTGTTTCCGCTGACAGAGAACGAAACGCCGTCAATATTTGCCGAGAAATTGTAATTGCCAAGCACACCGTTTGTATCGGTGAGAGTAGCAACATACTTACTTCCGTTCCATTCAAGCTCATTTACCTTTGCAGAACCGCTTGACCTTGTGCAGAAGCTCGGTACTTTGGTGTGATTCTGAACACTTGTTACCATACTGTTGTAGTACGACAAGATTTTACTGCGGAGTGGGTGTGCAGAGCTTACACATTCAAGCACTGCATTATACCCGCCGGTAGAAACGTGATTGAAGCTTGCGTCTCTTTCGCCGACAATCGTTTCCCAAATCAAAATCTGAGTGGCATAAGCGTGTGCGATACAATTTGCGTCGCTTTCATTCTGCGACTTCCAGCTTGTCGAAATACCTCCACGATACCCGTACTGCAAGATACGACCGATAAGCAGGCGAATATCATCGCCGGAAATAGTACCGTTCGGACTGATATTATTGAAGAAGTTCTCGTCCTTTTCAGTGAGAGTATCTCCAGTCCGCTGACCTGTACCCGGTTCAATACAGTAGGCAATATTGCCTGAATACGAACCCATTGCACGAAGTCCTGTGTATTTCGTGGACAAGCCTTTCCAACCGTTCATATAGTTGAGATTGCCGTGTCCCCATTCGCCGTTGTTATTGGTATCTCCGCTTCGGGGATAATCGACGAGGTACACATCGGCTTTTTCTCCAACGGCTGCAAAGGCTGTCGTTGCCCCAATGCCCATAAAAGCAGTAAGGCTCATAACCGTCGCCAACATAAGCGAGACGGCTTTCTTGAATTTTGTTTTAACCATTGCGTTTTCCTCCTTGAAATGCAAAAACGCACCGATTTAACTCAGTGCGTCTGCTTAAAATTATTTTGTTTTAGCAGTAGCCGATATAGATGTTGTACTCCGTATCGGATAGTTTTTCTGTCCATATCCACACAGCGGTAAAACCCTCGCTGTTCTTGTATCGGTTAAGTCTGCTCTCAATATCAGACTTGATACCGCTTCGGTTAGGATTTGCGGATATGGGATTGTCCCAACATTCTGTCGCCGTGCTGTCAAGAGAAAGTCCTATGCTTACCGCATACTCTTTTGCGTAACTTACATAAGGGCTGACATCGAATGTCTGCTTGGGCGGCTCTGTCGGTTTCGGTTCTGCCGGCTTTTCAGTCGGCTTTTCAACCGGCTTTTGTTCGGCAGTTGTCTGTTCTTTCGGCTGCTCCGTTTGTTTTTCGGATTCAGCCTGCGTGGTTGTCTGCTTTGGTGGCTCTGCCTTTGGCTTTTCGGTTGCGGGAGTATCAGCCGTTTTTTCTTCCGCCGGTTTTGTCTGAACAGTCTCAGCCGTTTGACTTTCAGCGGTTGACTGGCTTTCTTCTGCCGTAAATGGTGTTTCTTCCTGAACTGCCGTGCTTTCCGGTTCTTCTGCCGTTTCTTCCTGAGAATTTGTTTCGGTATTACCAGCCGGAAAAGAAGTCTCTGTTTTCGTTATCTCCTGTGCAGCTTCTTTGGCTGTGTTACCGCTACAACCTACGAGAAAAATCATCAGGCAGGCAAGAACACAAGGTATTAGCCTGTTTTTCATATCCATCGCTCCTTTCGCCTTAATCGTACTCAATCAGGCAAAAAACATCAAAGGTGCGATTGGCTGAACTTTTTATCGTAGCAGACATTTTGCTTTTGCTCCAAATGTGCGAACCCTTTTATAGACAGCTATATGTTATTAGAGATAGATATACTCAAGGGAGATAGAGTATATTTTTCAGCAGGTTAATAGCCGGTATATATAGGGGTTAGAGTGTGAGAAAGGGGGAAGGCTATCGGCTGTCACGGTCGGCTCTGCTTCGCAGAAACTTGTTGTAATGCTCCAACGCCTTGCACACAAAATCCTCCGTTTGGCTTATGGGAATATTCTTCGGGATAAGCTGTCGAACCCTGTCGCCCCTCAAAACAATTTTCTCCCTTTGGTTTGGTTTTTCCTCCGACATAATCGCTTGGATTGCTTCGGTTGTTAGCTTGCCCTCCTCAAAGAACTTTCGCATACGGATTGTTTGGTCGTGGGACGGGGTTGCGTCGTTCAGGTCGATTTCATCAACCACATCACGCTGACTGTCCTCATCGAGAAAAGACAATTCAACCGCCGGTCGCATTTTAATTCGCCCCTCGTCCACATATTCCAAAAGTTCGGGAACAAGGTTTGTAAGGCGAATATATCGCTGAATCTGCGTTTTGCTGTCATCTGATTTATCAGCTAACAACATTACAGATTTTGTTCCCACCAACTTGTCCCCCAGTGGGTCACAAGTTAAATCCGTGCGTTCTCCTTGCCTTTTCATTGCTTCCAAACGCATTTTGTAGGCATAGGCTTTTTCCGAGGGAAGTATCTGCGACCTTTGGTAGTTGCTCTCAACCATTAAAATCGTGGCTTCGTCTCGGTTCAGTTCAACGACTTCACAACGGAGCGTATCAAACCCGGCAAGCTCACAGGCTCGCTTTCGCCTGTGTCCTGAAATGAGTTCGTATCTGCCGTCCTCTTTCTGCCTTACCGTCGCCGGAGTGATTACCCCTCGTTCCTTAATACTCTCAATGAGCTGTGCCATATCCTCGTCATCACGCACCTTAAAAGGGTGGTCGGGGAAATCGTCAATCTCAGTCAAGGGAATATCTCGGATTTTTGAAAGCTTTTCTTCATCTCTCTGTTCCTGCGTAGAAAATAAGTCATCGAGCTTCGTGAGAGTGAAGTCGCTCTTTCTTCCTGCCATCGGCTAACACCTCCTTTGTAAATTCGGTGTACGCCTTTGACACCGTACTGTTGGGTTCGTAGGCAAAAATGCTCTTGCCTTTGGAAGAAGTCTCTGCGGCTTTTACGGCAATCGGGATATATGTTCTATACATCTTGATTTGACTACCGAAGTTCTCTCTCAGAGCTTCTATCGTGCTTTTGGCGAGGTTGGTACGGCTATCCACCAAAGTGAGAAGAATACCGTCAATCTTTAAGCCCGGATTGATACGCTTCTTTACTCGTGAAATGGTCTGAACAAGCTGCGTCATTCCTTTTGCCGGTAAATACTGAGCCTGAACAGGGATAATAACGCTGTCAGCCGCAGATAGAGCATTGATTGTTACCATTCCGAGAGAAGGCATACAATCTATAAGGATATAGTCGTATTTGTCCTTCACTTCGCTGAGATAATTTCTCAAGGCTGTTTCTCTGCTCATTGCGTTGACAAGGTTAAATTCCATTGCAGAAAGCTCAAGGTTTGCAGGAACAAGGTCAACACCTTCGTCGTGGTGCAGAATACCGACCGTAGGGTCATTCATCGTTTCATTTATGACATCTGTGAGTTTCGTTGCAAGCGTGATACCCAAGTTGTCTGTATCCTGCCAACCGAGACAAGTGGTTAAGTCGCCCTGTGGGTCTGCGTCTATGAGCAGCACTTTTTTTCCCTGCATTGCAAGACCGACGCCGAGGTTTACCGTAGTGGTTGTCTTTCCAACTCCGCCTTTTTGATTGCATATCGCAATCGTTTTGCAGTTCGACACTTTGTGCGTCCTCCTTTCGTAAAATTCATAGCCATCGCAGTATGGCTATGTACTTGACCGGCTCATTTCCTAACCGGTCGGGCAATATTTGTTCTCAACACCCCTTGCCGAGCAATAAGCTCACGGGAAGTCACTAAGGAACAGACTGCTAATCTGTATCATAGGAATTTCACCTCTGCCGGGTACTCCGCCAGCTCCGTAGAGAAGTATCATTATCCTTCTGACTGTCATCGCCGTAACAGGGACAACCTACTACTTATACCGGGAGTTCTCGCTGTTCTGCAATGCAGAAGTCACGGCGTACCCGATAAGGTGGCTAAAATCATCAGAAATAAAGTCTTAGTGAATGATTTATTCAGTTGTCAAAATACAAGTGAATGGGCTGACCTTTTCGTGGTTCGGAATTAACCCCTTCACTCATTTGGACAAAGGGGGTCAAAATGCACACCCAAAATCACCCCTTTTTCAAAAAATTCTTGAAAATATTTTTTTAGAAACAAAAAAGCCGCCTATTTCCCTCGTAATTGAGGTCAATAGACGGCGGGTAGAAATATTCATAATTTTGGTGTATAATAGGAAATTAAGAGAAAGACAAATAAGAATTTGACGGAGAGATAGTATGGCTATTATTAAAAACGAAATACCGATTTTGGAGTTTGATACAGAGCAGACAGCAGTTCTTAATCCCACTCATGAAAATCTTGGTTTGAACTTACCCAAGAAATGTGTGTTCGCATTTCTTGGTGCTTACATAGATGAATATGCCAGTAAAAGTGATACCAAACAGGTATCCACTTTTGAGAGTGCAACGAAGCATTATCCCATTTACATCACCAAATACAAGGGTGAGGACATTGTGCTTTGTCAAGCACCCGTTGGTGCGGCAGCAGCCACACAGATACTTGATTGGCTGATTGGTTATGGTGTAAGAGAGGTAATCTCGGCAGGTAGTTGCGGTGCTCTGGAAAAGTTCCCCGAAAGTACATTCCTCGTACCAAACAAGGCTCTGCGTGATGAGGGAACATCTTATCACTATGCGCCCCCTTCTCGATTTGTGGAAATCAGCGAGAAGGCAAGAAAAGCAATTGAAGAAACCATTCTTGAGCATAGTATGAAATATCAGGAGGTTATAACCTGGTCAACGGATGGATTTTTCCGTGAAACCAAAGAAAAGGTGGCTTATCGCAAAAGTGAAGGCTGTGCAGTTGTAGAAATGGAATGTTCTGCTCTGGCGGCCTGTGCTGATTTCAGAGGGGCAACCTGGGGTATGATACTTTATACCGCAGACAGTCTTGCAGATGTTGACAAATACGACGAAAGAAACTGGGGCGGTAATGCATACGAATATGCACTTACGCTCTGCCTTGATGCGGTTATCAAATTATAAGAACAGTTAGAATCAATCTTTTTTTTGTGATATAATTTTATTGAGGTGAATGAAATGAGGACTGAAAAAGAAATATACGATTTAGTTTTGAATTTTGCTTTTCAAGATGAGAGAATTAGAATTGTAACTCTTGAGGGGTCTCGCACTAATGTTAATATACCAAAAGACAATCTTCAAGATTATGATATTACTTTTTTTGTTATAGATATGGGAGAATTTTTGAAAAGCGATGACTGGCTTAGTGTTTTTGGTAACAGAATTATGATGCAAAAACCTGAAGATATGGAATTATTTCCTCCAGAAGAAAAAGGATTTTCTTATATAATGCTTTTTGATGATGGTGTAAAGATTGATTTAACTTTGTTACCTGTTTCAATGCTTGAGGAGTATCTTACTCGCGATAAACTTGTAAAAATCATGTTAGATAAAGATAATATGATTAAAACAGAAATAGTTCCCACAGATGAAGATTATTACATTAAGTGTCCAACAGAAAGAAAGTTTGATGACTGTTGTAACGAATTTTGGAATGTTGCAACATATGTATCCAAGGGCTTACTTCGTGGTGAAATACTATTTGCAATAGACCATATGAATGAAGTATTACGTCATGAGCTTCTTAGGATGATTAGTTGGTATGTCGGTACTGAAAAAGGATTTAATTTCAGTTTGGGTAAAAACTATAAATTTTTAGATAAGCATATTTCAAAAGAATTGTGGGATAACTTACTAAATACATATTCAATGAGTTCGTATGAAGAAATGTGGAAATCGTTTGATTTGTGTCTATGTTTGTTCAAAAAAATATCTAAAAAAGTGGCAGATTCACTTGGTTATAATTATCCTGATTATGATGAAAACGTTACAAAATATTTGGAAACACAAAAGAGAATTTCAAATAAATATCTTTATGGTAATAGGTATTGACAAATTCCAATTTGTCGAACTTACTCTAAATTAGCAAAGACCGCTTACATCGTGTAGGCGGTCTCTTTTCGTGTTCAGATATATTTGATTTTGAGCTTTCTTTTCTTGGTTGAAAGCACCTTGCAGAGAACATCGTCAACTCCGTCGGTGTATCTGCCTTGTGAAATCAGACTGTTCTTTAAGCGGATAAGTGTTTGTATTACTCTGCTATATTCGTCATCATTAAGATAGATATGGAACTTTTCTTCTCTCACAGTCGCTTCCTCCATTCATTGAATTTTGCTCTGATTACCGAAACATCTGCTTCGACATCAGAATAAATAAAGATATGTACGCTTTTGAAAACTGCTTTTACTCTGTCGGCATACTCCGCTTCCGTTTCGGTTGTCTTAAAAGGGAGTTTTACGAGTTTTATATTTCGTTGCTTGCATAAGTGGCTTTTGAGAACCTCCATATGTTCTGAGCCGTTCGTAAATTCTATCGCCAGCTTTTCTGACGGAATGTATGTTTCAAGAGGTATTCCCAATAGTTTATCCGAACCGAGCTGTACCTTTAGTCCTTTTTGATTGGCGTAATAGGCGACAGCCAAGCCGGGGAACACGGAGCGATATTCGTTTTCGCACACAGTGCATTTTTCTCCGATAATTGTTCTGTCGCTGATTTTTGCTTTCCAAGAGTGTCCAAGTGAACATTTCCACCACACACTTTTCATTGACTTTCTTGACACTTGTGTCGGGAGCAGAGAGTTTTTTTCGTAATCCCATTCAGCAAGCAGTTTCCTGTCCGTTGTGGCTAAATCATTGTATCCTGCAAGAACCGCCCTGTCCGCACAAACCGGGCATACTGTTCCTTTTACACGAGCATTGATAACGGACTTCCACTCATTGCCACAGGTCTTACACTTCCACCAAACATTGTGTCTTGATTTTGCGTTTACCTCATCAG
Organism: Faecalicatena orotica; assembly: GCF_003149245.1. Lineage (GTDB taxonomy): Bacteria > Bacillota > Clostridia > Lachnospirales > Lachnospiraceae > Faecalicatena_A > Faecalicatena_A orotica. The sequence continues at coordinate 55,035 of NZ_QGDL01000011.1, forward strand.
GCATTAGGGGATAATTTCTTTCTGACCACTCAGCCGCAAGGTCAGGGTGCGTAGTCGCCAAGTCATTAAATCCTTTGAGCAATGTATATCCGCTACAATACGGACATCTGCTCCCACCGGAACGGGTTGAAATAAGAGTGTACCACTCGTTTCCGCAATCTTTGCATTTCCACCAAGCCTTACTGTTTGCAAAGGCTGTTACCATTGTAGGCAGCAACGGAAGATTTCTGTCAGACCATTCAGCAGCAATATCGGGATACTGTGAAGCAAGGTCATTGAATCCGGCAAGGACTTTATTATGTGAGCAGTATGGACAGCCTGTGCCGTTTACCGTTCTGCTTTTAACGCTTGCTTCCCATTCGTGTCCGTGTTTACATTTCCAAATAATCTTCTTATGAGAAGCGACAGATACCTCGGTAGGCTTTAATTTGTTCTTTTTAGACCACTCCTGAGCCAACAGGGGCTTCAATGTGGCTAAATCATTGATACCCTCTATTACTCTCGCTCCTGAGCATATCGGGCATTTCTCGCCCTTTGAACGAGCTTTGACGCTCGTTTCCCACTCGTGTCCGCAAGCACCTTTCCACCACACTCTTTTATTTGAACCGAAGGTTATCTTATCCGGCGTTAGCGGTAAGTTCTTCTCTGACCATTCAGGAATAAGCTCCGGATGAACGCTTGCTAAACTGCCCGTCATAGTACAACCACCCCTTCCTTTGTGATTATCCCAATTATATTGAGAAAATCGGGATTGGTGTAGTTTGCGAATAATAAGAAAGACCTTGGGAGAAAATATCTCTCAAGGTCAATAAGTGATTCCTCAGTTAGAATTTTATCTTTCCTGTCGGGCAATAAGAGTGGTTACACTATAATAAATCATCACTAAACCCGCACTTAAAATTGCCCCGCCAATAATATCAGTAATCCAATGAACACCGGATATCAACCTGCCAATTACCATAAAAGCAGTAAATGCAATTAAAGCAAAGGCAAATGCTCTTTTCATTTTTGTATTTCTAATTCTACTGTTTAGCTGCATAACAGCTGTCGGCATAACACACATAACAAGCAAGGTTGTCGATGATGGATACGAAGCTTCAAGAAAACCGTTAATCAATACCGGGCGGTAATTGACAACATAAAATTCAAAAAACAAATATGCCGCCATTACAACAATATAGAATGCTCCCAACACCAAAATACTGGAATCGACCTTGAATAAGCTTTTTCTTTTAATAAGCTGTATAAGTCCAAGCAACGCAAATCCCAAAATAAAGCAAAGCGGTATCAGTCCTAACCAGTCCGTAACGGTATATATTGCCATATGCACACCTGTCAGGCTGTGGATAAAGCCGTTCAAGGTTGCAAATCCAACAGAAGAGTTTTGTGGCCCGATGGGCTGAACATCAATAAGGCTTATTGCCACTGTCCACAAAATAAATAACACTACCATTGCTATTCCTGAAAGCAATACTTTTTGACTTTTTTCTTTTTTCATTTTTATCAATCCTTTGCCATAATTATTTGGCTTTCGCCTGTTTACAATATAGGTGGAATGAATAAAAATGAAAAGAATTTCACCGTCACATTGGCGACACGCTTCGTATCATCGCCATTTTATCAGCATCAGAGACTTTATCGCCAAGAAAACAAAAGTGAAAAAGGCTGCATAAGGTTGAAGTGTTATCATAAATTCTATTGTAGCAACTGTGCTTAACACAATGGATATTTGATGTTTGTGTTTCAACCAAAACACTGCTTCATAATTTTGTAGAGCGAGAAGCAAAACACCTGTAAGTACAATTCCAAATACAATAATTAAATACGGTATTTTGATATACTGCGGGGTACCTGTCAGCGAAAGTAAAGATACCTCTTTTATAATCTCATCACCCTTTTGTCCAAAGAAAGGCAGAAACAGAAACATAATCAAACTGCAATCGAGTAAACCAAACACTAAGTCTCTTGTATGTTTTTCCTTTTGCTTATTATCCTCGTCAGCAATTTTAAGTATTTCTTCACCGGACAATAACTCATCTATTGACACTGAAAAAAACTTTGAAATTGCTTTTAATGACTCGATATTGGGAACTCCTCTGCCGGATTCCCACTTAGAAATTGCAGTGCGAGACACAAATAACGCTTCCGCAAGTTCTTCCTGCGTGAGTCCTTTTTCTTTCCTCAACTCTTGTAATTTTTCACTTAATTCCATAATAAACATTCCTTTTGCACTCAGATACGAATGTATCCTTTATTAGAAATGGGCAATCCCACTATGGGACTGCCCATTCATTCCGTAAATTATGCGATTTTTTAGTCTCTGCACCGTTTTTAGCACCGATTGGTGTAAATTTGGTGTAAAGAGGTAAATTTATTCGGTTTGGAAAGTCCCGAAACCCGCATAAATACTGGGGTTTTCTTACTTGTCGTTCGGTAAGGACTTCATTGTCGGGAAGAGCAGCACATCACGGATTGCAGCTGAATCTGTAAGCAGCATGCACATTCTGTCGATTCCGAATCCGATTCCGCCTGTAGGAGGCATAGCGATCTCCAGTGCATTCAGGAAGTCCTCATCTGTCGTGTTCGCTTCCTCATCGCCCTGTGCCAGCAGTTCTTCCTGAGCTTTGAACCGCTCTCTCTGGTCGATCGGGTCATTCAGCTCGGAATAAGCATTTGCCATTTCCCAGCCGTTCATGAAGAACTCGAACCTCTCTACGTAGTCTGGATTTTCCGGCTTCTTCTTTGTGAGCGGTGAAATCTCGATCGGGTGGTCCATAACGAATGTAGGCTGAACGAGATGTTCTTCTACATATTCCTCAAAGAACAGGCTTAAGATATCCCCCTTCTTATGTCTGTCTTCAAATTCGATGCCTTTTTCTTTTGCAAGTGCCTTTGCTTCTTCCGTTGTCTTGATTTCATTAAAGTCAATGCCTGCATATTTCCTGACAGCATCTACCATCGTGATTCTTTCAAACGGTTTTCCAAGATCCATCTCTACGCCGTTATAAACGATTTTCGTAGTTCCAAGTACTTCCTGTGCCACATGGCGGTACAGGTTCTCTGTCAGGTCCATCATGCCGTGGTAGTCTGTATATGCCTGATATAATTCCATAAGTGTGAATTCCGGATTATGTCTTGTGTCCAGACCTTCGTTGCGGAATACCCGTCCAATCTCATAGACGCGTTCCATTCCTCCTACGATTAGTCTCTTTAAGTATAATTCGAGAGAAATACGAAGCTTAAAATCCTCATCCAAAGCGTTGAAATGAGTCTCGAATGGTCTTGCAGCAGCGCCGCCTGCATTGCTTACAAGCATCGGTGTCTCGACTTCCATGAAACCTTCTGAATCGAGGTATCTTCTGATTGCGCTTAAGATCTTGGAGCGCTTGATGAAGGTATCCTTTACTTCCGGGTTCATGATCAGGTCTACATACCTCTGGCGGTAACGGATGTCTGTATTCGTCAGTCCGTGGAACTTTTCAGGCAGGATCTGGAGGCTCTTGGAGAGCAGTGTCACGCTTGCTGCATGGATAGAAATCTCTCCTGTCTTCGTCCGGAATACTTCTCCGACGATGCCCACAACATCACCCACGTCCATTTTTTTGAATTCTTTATATGGCTCTTCCCCGACGCTGTCTCTTGCCACGTATGACTGGATATTCCCCTTTAAATCCTGAACATTACAGAAAGATGCCTTTCCCATGACACGCTTGGACATCATACGTCCTGCGATGGATACGGTCTTTCCTTCCAGTTCCTCGAAGTTATCTTTAATCTCCTGGCTGTGGTGTGACTGGTCATATTTTGTTATGGCAAACGGATCCTTCCCATTATTCTGTAAGTCTGCCAGTTTCTCACGGCGCACCTTTCTTAACTGATTCAGGTCCGGTTCCTGTGCGTTGTTCTGATTCTTTTTCTGCTGCTCGGCCACTGTATTCTCTCCTTCCTTCATAAGCGAATTCAGACCCCTTGTTGATAAGGGGTCTGCTTTCATTGGTTTTTATTACATTGAACGGCTGATCTCGAGTACTTTGTACTGGATCTGTCCTGCCTGTGTCTCTACGTCTACGGTCTCGCCTACTTTTTTGCCCATCAATGCCTGACCTACCGGTGACTCGTTGGAAATCTTGCCTTCAAGGCTGTTAGCCTCTGTAGATCCTACGATCTTGAATTCCATCTCCTCATCGAATGTCACGTCAAATACCTTTACTTTACACCCTACGTTGATCTTATCAAAATCAACTTCATCTTCTACAACTACTTCTGCATTCTTAAGGATACCTTCCAGTTCCTCGATGCGGGCCTCGATGTCGCGCTGTTCGTCCTTCGCTGCATCGTATTCTGCGTTCTCGGATAAGTCTCCCTGCTCTCTGGCTTCTTTAATCTTTCCTGCAACCTCTTTACGTTTGACTACTTTCAAATTCTCAAGTTCGTCTTCAAGTGCTTTCAGACCTGCATAAGTAAGTAATCTTTTCTTTGATTCTGCCATTGTTAACTGCTCCCTTTCTTATTCGTTTCCTCTGCTTTTGTAACTTCATTTCCGCTTTTTATGCCCCAATACCAGAACCGGATAGTCCTGATTCTTGTCCTGTTTAAATTTATATTTCACAATTTCAATATTATACCCAATCCCTATAATGATGTCAAGATATTTTCCAGTTCTTCGTAAGTCTCTACCTTATTAATCAGTTCCCTGAATCTGGCCGCGCCGTGGATCCCTTTCGTATACCATGCCACATGCTTTCTCATTTCCCGCATGCCTATAAAGTCCCCCTTAAATTTCAGCTGAAGTCTGGCATGGCGAAGCATCGTTTTCTTAATCTCCTCAACCGAAGGTCTCGGGGGGAGTGTGCCGCTTCTTTCATACTCCAGAAGTTCTGAGAAAATCCACGGGTTTCCCTGGGCGCCCCTCGCTATCATGATACCGTCACAGCCTGTCTGCTCACGCATGGCTATCGCTTTTTCCCCGGAGTTTACGTCGCCGTTTCCGATCACGGGGATGGTGACAGCCTCCTTCACCTGCCGGATGATGTCCCAGTCTGCTTTTCCGGAATAATACTGCTCTCTCGTCCTCCCGTGCACGGCAACTGCCGCCGCACCGGCCTCCTCAATGATCTTAGCGATTTCCACCGCGTTTATATGATCGTCGTCGAAACCTTTTCTTATTTTAACGGTAACAGGTTTTTCGATTGCTTTTACCACTGCTGATACGAGTTCAAATACAAGTTTCGGGTTCTTCATAAGTGCTGAACCTTCCCCGTTTTTGACAACCTTGGGGACCGGGCAGCCCATGTTGATATCCAGAATCGCAAACGGGCGCTCCTCGATTCGTTTTGCCATCTCACTTACAATCTTCGGATCGGAACCGAATAACTGGAGGGAAGCCGGCATCTCTTCGGGATGGATTTCCAGAAGGCTTTCTGTATTCTTGTTGTTGTACAGGATTCCTTTGGCGCTTACCATTTCCATACATACAAGGCCCGCCCCCTGCTCTTTGCACAGCAAGCGAAATGGCAGGTCTGTTACTCCTGCCATAGGTCCCAGAATATAAGAATTTTCAAGCTGTACATTACCAATTCTCAACTGTTTCATCTCTATTATCTCACTATTTTCTGTTTTTATTATAAATCAGGCGAAGTCCCTCCAGAGTCAGGTCCGGCCTGTACTCATCGATACTGTCCGTCTCCTGTGCGATGATTTTTCCAAGGCCGCCTGTCGCGACAACAACCGCATTCTGATAACCTGATTCTTCCTTGATCTTTTCTATAATATATTCCGTCTGTCCGATGGCTCCATACACAAGTCCCGCCTGCATACTGGAGATCGTTTCCTTTGCCAGGATGGACTGCGGCTTCTTGATCTCGATCGCCGGCAGCATAGCCGCCCCGCCCCACAGGGAGCGTCCCGCCGTCTCAATGCCGGGTGCCGTGATGCCTGCTTCAAAGGTTCCGTTCGGTCCGATGAGGTCGTATGTGGTAGCAGTTCCAAAGTCGACTACAATCACCGGTCCTCCGCAGATTTCATAACCGGCCACCGCATCAACAATACGGTCAGGACCGATTTCCTTCGGGTTCTCTGTCACAATTCTGATGCCTGTCTTGATTCCGGCCGATACAATCAGCGGCTTTACCTTCAGATACTTAATAATTCCATTCCCAAGAGAATGCATGATGTCAGGCACGACCGATGCGATGATAACCGCATCAATATCCTTCGGGACCACATCTCTGTGTTCCAGTATGCCGCAGATCGTCAGTCCGTATTCATCCGACGTCCTCGGCAGCTTTGTCGTCATCCGGAACGTACCGGCTAACTTATCGTGGTCAAACACACCAAGCGTAATATTTGTATTTCCAACATCAATCGTCAGTAACATCAATATCCTCCCCTAAATAGAAAACCTTGAAAAACAGCTCCAGAGATTCAAACAATTCTACTTTCGTGCGCTGAAGCTCTTTGATCTTCAGTGCGCTTCCTATCTCATCAAACCTCAGGTCATCCTCCTGATGCTCGACCTTCAGTTCCAGATTTCCATTCTCGTCGTATACGACCATTAACACGCCGCCCACATCTTCCGTATACAGCACACACATGATCTGAAGCTCCTGCCTGATGCTGTCCGGGAGTGACTCAAACTCCGGGTTCAGATAGAACTTCCGTTCATAAGAACTGGCGGCACAAAGTACAATCTCATCTTCCATATATCAGTGTTCCTTTCTTCAATGAGTTTAAAGGGGTCTGACCCAATTCATCTATTCAACTGCCGGCTACACATAACCGTACACGCCTCTTACCGATACTTCTCCGGCGAAGACTGCTTCTGTTGTTCCATCCCCGCGGCGGACCAGCAGTTCGCCTTCCTTATTCACCCCGAGGGCATATGCATTATACTGTTCCTTTGCCCCGAGGATTCTAACTTCTTTTTCTCTATTTACAAGCAGGCTGTTGTACTCTTCCTGCATCTTTTCCAAATCCTGTGTTTCCAGAAAAAGGCTGTAGTTTTTTTCAAAACTTCTCATGACTGCCGCAATGATCGGGCTCCTCTTTACGATCCGCCCTGTTTCCAGCCGCAGAGATGTTGCTTTTTCACTTAACTCTTTGGGAAGCCCTGTCATATTGACATTGATCCCTACTCCAATTACAACGTGATTGATGTAATCAATCTCTGTACTCATTTCCGTCAGGATTCCCACCAGCTTTTTCCCGTTCAGTACAATATCATTCGGCCATTTGATCTCGACATCGAGCTCCGTGCTTTCTTTCAGGCCTTCGGCTACACTTAATGCCATGACGAGTGTCAGCATCGGTGCTTTTACAGGCGGTATTTCCGGGCGCAGCAGAATTGACATGTAGATACTGCAGCCTTTTGGAGATTCCCATCCCCTGCCGCGCCTGCCCCGGCCTGCATTCTGCTGGTCCGCCACTGCAAGTGTTCCGTGCGGTGCACCTTCCTCCCCCAGCTGTTTTGCCCTGATGTTCGTGGAGTCAGTTTCATTATAATAATATACCTGTTTTCCTGCCCAGACGGTATCAATCTGACTCGTCAGTTCCTCAAGCGTGATCACATCCGGGCTGTCTATAATATGGTACCCTCTGTTGCGCACGGCCTCGACTTCATAGCCTTCTTCTTTCAGCTGGTTGACTGCCTTCCACACTGCGGTGCGGGAGACACCAAACTTCTCACATATCTGCTGGCCTGAGACATAGTCGTCACTTTCACGCAGCATTTTCAATATTTCCGCCTTCAAAACTTCACCCCAAATTCAAACGATTGGCAAAGGGGTCTGACCCCTTTGCCCTCCGTTTTCTGAATATTCTTAAAATTCGCCTAATGTTGCCACCATGACTGCCTTGATTGTATGCATACGGTTCTCTGCTTCATCGAAGACTTTTGACTGCACGGATTCGAATACTTCGTCCGTTACTTCCATATCATTCACGCCGAAACGCTCACCCATCTCTTTACCGATCTTTGTCTCTAAGTCGTGGAATGCGGGCAGGCAGTGGAGGAAGATCGCTCCGTCGCCAGCGTTCTCCATAACTTCTTTTGTTACTTTGTATGGTGATAATTCTTTGATTCTCTTTTCCCAGACTTCATCCGGCTCGCCCATTGATACCCATACATCCGTATAGATGACATCCGCACCTTTTGTCCCTGCGTCAACATCTTCTGTCAGGGTGATTGTCGCACCTGATTCTGCTGCATAGCCTTTGCAGGTGTCGACCAGTTCCTGATTCGGGAAGTATTCTGCCGTGGTGCATGCCACAAAATGCATTCCCATCTTTGCACATGCAATCATAAGGGAATTGCCCATGTTGTATCTTGCATCCCCCATGTATACTAATTTAATGCCTTTCAGTCTTCCGAAATGTTCACGGATCGTTAAAAGGTCCGCCAGCATCTGGGTCGGGTGGTATTCATTTGTCAGGCCATTCCACACAGGCACGCCTGCGTATTTTGCCAGTTCTTCTACGACCTCCTGGCCAAATCCGCGGTACTCAATTCCGTCATACATTCTTCCTAATACTCTTGCCGTATCCCGGATGCTCTCTTTCTTGCCGATCTGGGAACCGCTTGGATCAAGATATGTGCTTCCCATTCCCATGTCATGTGCGGCAACCTCAAATGCACAGCGGGTCCTTGTGCTTGTCTTCTCAAAGATCAGGGCAATGTTCTTTCCCTTGTAATGGTCTACAGGCACTCCGTTTTTCTTCTTTCCTTTCAGGTCTGCAGCAAGGTCAAGCAGATAAGTAATTTCTTCCGGTGTAAAGTCTTTCAGTGTCAAAAAATTTCTTCCTTTTAAATTCATCTCATTTTCCCTTCCTATGTTCATTAGTACGTGTGTAAATCTGGGCAGGTGAATCTTGTCCGCCAGTTCCTCATATCTCTTCGCTGTCAGGTCAAATAATTCATCCACTGTATATATCTGGTACTTTGGAATCCGCAGCTGCTTCGCGCTGGCTTCCAGCATCGCCATATATAACTCTTTTCCGGTAAATGTCGGCGGCAGCTTCAAGATAAACGCCATCTCCGCCTTTTCTATCTCACTGATATCTGAAAACCGTTCTTCAAACCATACTTCGTCATGGGTACATGCCAGATAATAAATAAATCCCTCCAGCCCGTACAGCATCCTCTTTGCATCGAAGTACCCGATCTTCATATTCTGGCGGCTTCTCCTGCTGTCAAACTCAATGATACTTCCCAGACCAACCCGCGGCCCGATATGGTACTTCTCACTGTCATCAGGCATCTTCACCCTCGGTTCCCGGCCCGGCCCGTAAATGCGGATCTCTATGATGTCTGAGTATCCCCGGCGCACCAGTGACTTCAGCGGTACATTATTCACGACACCGCCATCTATATACCGTTTGCCGTGCAGCTTTTCATTCTTGAAACCAAGAAGGTATGCACTGGCAAGCAGAAAATCCTCCAGCATCCCCTCCGGGATATCCTCCAGACTCAGGTCCAGTTCCTTAAAGTCTGTCAGTGAAAAGGTCAGGAGGCAGAACTCCTTCCCCGATGCACGAATCTTCTCTTCATCGATGACTTCATGAATCAGCTCACGCAGGGGCGTCACATCCACACCGCCGTCTGACAGGGTCTTCCAGATCTCTGCGATGACTTCCGTAAACTTATTCTCATGGCTGAACAGCCGCTCCATCCAGCCATCATCCACATCCATAACCTTGGAAAATGTCATCTCACTCCAGATCTTCTCTGCATTTTCGACATCATCCATACAGATCAGGGCACCGTTCAGCGCTCCAACAGACGTTCCTGCAACGGCATTGATCTTTACCCCGGCTTCCTTCAGCGCCTTCCATGCACCAATCTGGTAGGCACCCCTGGCGCCCCCTCCATCCAGTACAATTCCATATTCCTTAGACAGATCCAGTAATACTTCCATACGCTCACCTCGATTTATGATAGTATACTATATTCTGGTATAAAAATGCAACTTCTATTCCAAGCAAATAGAATACAATAACGATAACAAGGACCTGGCATCTGCCAGATCCTCGCTAAGAATTCAGGTGTATGTCTTACCAGGCTCGAAAATACCCCGCCAAGTACGAGCATTAGACCATATCCAGACGTATCCCCTTCTCCCGGATCAGCTGCACCCAGTCTTCTGAAAGGTTTGTATCTGTAATGATTCTGTCAAAGATATCCAGATCCGTCACAAAGCACGGCTTAATCACCCCGAACTTGCTGGAATCCACGAGCAGTATCTTCTCTGCTCCCGACTGGATGATCGTCTGCTTGATCTCCAGTTCATAATTATTCATGCAGGTAACCCCCATCGTATCATGGACCCCCGCCGCCGACGCGAAAACCTTAGTGGCCCGGATATTCTTAATCAGCGTAATATTCTCCGCGGATTCAAATAACGTCGTATCCGGATGGTAGTAACCGCCGCCGAAAATGATAGAGATATTGGGGTTGTTGCATATCCTGTTCAGGATATTCAGATTGCATGTAAACACCGTCATCTTCGTATCCTTCGCGATATTGTCCGCCAGATATTCCACCGTAGAGCCATTATCAATGATCACGCAGTCGTCCTGCTGAATCAGCGAAGAAGCAAACTTCCCGATGCGCTCCTTCTCTTTTGTATGTGAGCGGGTCGCCATAGAGAGCTGATACGCATCATCTTCCACTTCATATGTATACTGGGTGTTCAAGACTGCCGCACCCGGAATGTCTAATATCACATTCTTTGCTTTGAGTGTATCCATATCCCTGCGCACAGTCATCTCGGACACATCCAGCATCTGTGCAAGATCACGGATCGTGGCACCATTCTGCTTTTTTAATATTTCTACCAACTTATTTAATCTATCCTCTTTTTTACTCAAAAGAAATACCTCTCACTCTACAATCTCCCGCCGAGAATGCGTTATAACACCAAGATCATTATAACATAAATACGAAACTCGTGAAATACCTCAATAACTATTTATAACGCGAAACACTCCCGCACACGTTTAACTACTGCATCAGCCGTAAATCCATATTTTTCGAATAACTGGCCCGCCGGTGCGGAAGCCCCGAATTCATCCATTGTAATATAGCATCCGTCTATGCCGATATACTTTCCCCAGGATACACTGCTGCCAGCTTCGACAACGGCACGGTTTCTTACATTCTTCGGAAGTACGGACTCCTGATAGGCTTTGTCCTGTTCCTCGAATACATCCAGACACGGCATGCTTACTACTCTGGCGGAAATTCCTTCCTCCTCCAGCTTTAAGGCAGCCTCCAGTGCAACGCCTGTCTCTGACCCTGTCGCTATGAACAGGATATCTGCCGTGTCAGAGGATTCCTTCTTCAGGATATATCCCCCTCGCAGTGCTTCTTTCCCGCTGTCCTTTAATACAGGAAGGTTTTGTCTGGAAAGAACGAGGCAGGTCGGCGTCTTAAGTGATGTCAGGGCCGAATACCATGCCGCCTTCGTCTCCATCTCATCGGCCGGCCTGAACACATGCATATTCGGGAGGGACCTCAGCATGGTCAGCTGCTCAACCGGCTCGTGGGTCGGGCCATCCTCCCCGACCCCAATACTGTCATGGGTCAGAACGGAAATCATTGGCAGCCCCATCAGGGAAGACAGGCGCAGCATTGGTTTCATATAGTCTGAGAACACAAAGAATGTCGCGGCATAAGTGCGCAGCCCTCCGTGCAGCAGGATTCCATTTGCCACGGCCGTCATTCCTAATTCTCTGACCCCGTAATGCATATTTCTTCCCTCCGGACATGTTCTCGAGAAATCAGGCTCCCCGTTCATAACAGTTTTATTCGACGGCCCCAGATCTGCGGAACCACCGATCAGGTTCGGCATCCGGTCTTTTATAACATTCAATACCTTTCCGGAAATGCTCCTTGTAGCCTCCGCTTTGCCGGTTCTTGCCCAGAATTCTTCGTCATCCAGCAGTTTAAGCGGAGCTTCTTCATCATAATAGGCATCCAGTCCTGCTTTCAGTTCAGGATACTTTCTTCCATATTCTTCAAACATCTGCTGCCAGAAATATTCCTTCGCAGCCCCGCTGCGCGCCAGAGTGCTGTAGTGTTCATAAACTTCCTGGGGTACCGCAAATGCCTCCTGTTCGGGCCATCCTAACGACTCCCTGAGGATTTTTACATTTTCCTCTCCGAGCGGCTCGCCGTGTGCACTCGCCCTGCCCTCTTTTGCAGGGACGCCATACCCGATTTTTGTCGTGATTTTAATAAAGGAAGGCCTTTCCTTATCAGCCTTTGCCTGTGCAACCGCTTTTCCGATTGCCTCCGTGTCGTTCCCGTCTTCCACTGTAAGTATCTGGAACCCAAACGCCTCGAAACGCTTTTCCACATCTTCCGTAAAAGCGATCCCGGTACTTCCCTCGATTGTAATCGAATTTGAATCATACAGGACGATCAGTTTCCCAAGGCCGCACGTACCTGCCAGAGACATGGCCTCGGAAGAAATCCCTTCCATCAGGCAGCCGTCCCCGCACAATGCGTATGTATAATGGTCGAAGACCGGGTATCCTTCCCTGTTGAATTTCGCAGCCAGATGTTTCTCCGCTATCGCCATTCCGACTGCCATCCCGAGTCCGGCGCCCAGCGGTCCTGTTGTCGCCTCCACACCTGTTGTATGTCCATATTCGGGGTGTCCCGGGGTCAGGGAACCTAACTGGCGGAAATTCTTCAGGTCTTCAGTCCCAAGCCCCCCATATCCGAATAAATGCAGCAGAGAATACAGCATGGAGGAACCATGCCCCGCCGACAGTATAAACCTGTCACGATTGATCCATTCCGGGTCCGCCGGATTATGGTCCATCTGGTGCGCCCAGACCTCATATGCAATCGGAGCCGCCCCTAACGGGAGCCCCGGATGCCCTGAATTTGCTTTCTGCACCATATCCGCGGATAAGATGCGGACTGCATTCACTGCCAAAGTCTCTAATTGCTTATTCATGCTGTTTTCTCCTTTTTCTTTTTATGTCCGATCACACCTTTCACCTTCAGCTTTGTCGTATAAGAACTGATCGCAAGTGCAAAAATCGCGAACAGGAACGGGAACATCTTAATAATTGACGGCGAAATATTCATGCCTACCAGTTCTATCCTGATTCCGACAGCGTCTGCGAGTCCAAAAAGCAGTGTGACGAGTGAAGAGAAGACCGGGTGTGCATTTCCAAAAACGAGTGCCGTAAATGCATTGAAGCCTCGTCCCTGAATCATGTCTTCTGAAAACTGTGAGACTGAAATTGTGGATAAGTATGCACCCGCAAGTCCTGACAGTGCACCTGAAATCAGTATGACCTGCCATTTCACCAGCGCCGGTTTGATGCCCGCCGTCTTAGCTGCCACTTCGGATTCCCCGACTGCACAGATACTTAAGCCCATCTTTGTCTTGAAGAGCATAATGTAAATGACAACAACAAGAAAGATTGCAAAATAAGTCACAATACTCTGCCCGCTTATACAGTTCAGGATCGGGATATCTTTAATAACAGGAATGTGGATCATATTCAGCTTATGGATCTTGTCCGGGCTGTATGCCCCCTGCACTTCGAACATGGCCCGCAGCAGGTAGGAAGTCAGGCCCGCGCCCAGCATGTTCATGGCGATACTGGCAATGATATTATCGGCTTTAAATTTCGTAACAAATAAAGCAAAGAGTGCACTGTACAACGCCCCGACCAGCATCGCGCCGATGAGTCCCGCCCAGACATTACCACCGGTAAACTGTACCACTGCGACTGCCGCAAATGCGCCTACCAGAGAGAAACCTTCCAATGCAATGTTGAAGACACCCGCCCGCTGGCACAAAAGACCGCCCAATGCCATGAGCATTAAAGGAGTGGCAATTCTTATCATAGATGCCAGTGTGTCAGAAATAACCGCTATGTTCATCCTATTTACCTCCTTCACTTGCCTGTTTCTTCCCGGCCGCTTTTCTCTTTAACCTTGGAAGTACAAACTTGGCACTGATTGTTATGAATATGATCGCTGTTACAATGTCAGTTACTGCGGACGGTACATCCGTGATACGTTCCATGTTGATTCCGCCGTTCTTCAATGCACCAAAGAAGATACCGGAGAACAGCACACCGATCGGGTTATTGTTTGCCAGCAGGGACACAACGATACCGTCAAACCCGAAATCCGGGTTAAACCCTGCCAGAAGTCTGTGCTGGACCGCCGTAACCTCTACAGCCCCGACAATTCCTGCAATTGCACCACTCATCGCCATAACCTGAAGGATCGTCTTCTTCGGCTTCATACCGGAGTATTTTGCCAGAACAGGATTCGAGCCGACCACTTTAATCTCGTGTCCGAATGCCGTCCTAAAGAAAACGAATGCGAGAACAAGCATTACGATAATTGCTATGTAAAAACCAATGTTTGCCGAGGATGGCTCAAAATAAGAGATACGCGGGAGCCATGTGTTTTCATTTAATATGGCACTGGCATTTAAGTTCGTCCCGGCTTCCGGATCACGTAAAGGACCGGTTACGAGATATTCCACGTACAGAGCCGCGATAAAGTTCAAAAGCAGTGTGGAAACAACTTCGTTCGTGTTCAGATATACCTTCATCAGGGCCGGAATCATTGCAAACAGCGCCCCTGCTGCCATAGCCGCTAAAAATACAAGAACGAGCGCAGCCACATGGTTCATTGATTTCGGGATATTCACCGCTACTGCTGTCGCCGCCGCGGCACCCATATACAGCTGCCCGTCCACACCAAGGTTAAAAACTTCCGCCTTGTAAGTCACACAGATTGCAAGCCCGGCGAGGATTAACGGGGTAGCCCAGCGGATAGTACCTGCAATATCAAGGGTAAGTCCCTCAAATATACCATTTACGATCGCCAGCGGCTCATAGCCGGATACGGCCAGGAAGATCGTTGCAAGGATCAGTGCAATGACAATCAGGCCAACTTGTTTTCCCACAACACCCACTGCGGATAATATTCTGTTGTTATCTTTATTTTTCATCGTCATCACCGCCTTGTCTCTTTGCTCCTGTCATGTAAACAGCAATCGTTCTCTCATCTGCTTCCCCGCGTTTGAATTCTGCCATGATTTCTCCTTCATACATAACCAGAATCCTGTCAGAAAGGGAAAGGATCTCATCCAGCTCCGCACTGACCAGCAGGACACCCCTGTTGGAATCGCGTACTTCAATGATCTTGTGGTGGATTGATTCTATCGCGCCAATATCAACCCCTCTTGTCGGCTGCGCCGCAATCAACAGGTCCGGGTCAGCTTCCATCTCACGTGCAAAGATGACCTTCTGCATGTTTCCGCCGGAAAGTGTTCCCAGCTTATAATCAGAATCCGGCGTCTTTACGTCGAAATTCTTACATAGCTCCTCTGACAAGGCATGGAGCTTTTTATTATCGAGGATACCTGACTTGCAGTATGGTTTCTGATAGTACCTGTTCAGAATCAGGTTATCCCTGATGGTACAGTTTACCGCACTTCCCATTTTCAGCCTGTCCTCCGGGATGTGGGACATGCCGCTCTCCCGCCTCTGGCGCACATTCCGGGCGGTAACATCCTGCCCTTTGAAAATAATCTGTCCGCCTGTAGGCTTCAGCATCCCTGATACTGCTTCAATCAGTTCTGTCTGCCCGTTCCCTTCGACGCCTGCGATTCCCACAACTTCCCCTCTTGAAACATGGAAGCTGACTCCGTTTAATGCCGGCAGGCCTCTCTGGTTCAGAGCATGGATATCCTTAACCTCCAGAACATCTTCGCCGGGCTGGTAGGGCTTACGGTCAATCTCCAGATTTACCTTCCTTCCCACCATCATGTCGGAAAGCCCTTCTGTATTCGCCTCCGAAGTATCCAGACTTCCAGTGACGAGCCCCTTTCTCATGACAACGATTTTATCGGTGATGGCCATCACTTCACGGAGCTTATGTGTGATAAAAATAATGGCACATCCCTTTGATTTCAGGAGACGGAGTACATCCAGAAGCTTATCCGTCTCTGTTGGTGTCAGTACCGCCGTAGGCTCGTCGAGAATCAGCACCTTCGCCTCTCTGTACAGCGCCTTGATGATTTCAACCCTCTGTTTTTCCCCAACGGAAAGCTGGTATACCTTCTCGTCCAGATCCACCGGGAGATCATATGTATCCATGATCTCCCGAATCTTTTCTTTTGCCTCTTTTGTGTCAATCAGGCCTTTTTTAGTTGGTGCTTTCCCTAAGATAATGTTTTGTAAAACACTTAAGTTCGGCATCAGCATGAAATGCTGATGTACCATTCCGATTCCCAGTTTAATCGCCATATTCGGGGACTGGATACGGACCTCTTTTCCAAAGAGCTTTATTACACCGAGATCCGGCTCCATCATTCCATACAGCATATTCATCATTGTAGATTTTCCGGCACCGTTCTCGCCGATCAGTCCAAGTATCTCCCCCTCACCTACGCTTAAAGAAACGTTATCATTCGCCACTACACCGGGAAAGAATTTCGATATATTCAACATTTCAACCGCTACTGCCATAATATCCTTCCTTTTCTGCTTATCTGCTATGCTTTAGTACAGATACGATTTTTCTTAACGCTCAGTTTTACTTCACCAGTTTCATCCCATTCTTTCAGTATCTTCATAGCTTCTGCCGCTGCCAGGCACGCCTTTTCTTCTCCGCCATTATCTCCCCAGCGGTCTAACACCCTGTTGGAAATAACCGATAGAATTGCACCCATCCTCATTTCATGCAGATAGCCTACAACATACTGCCCGGATGTCTCCATCTCGATATTCGTCACGCCTGCAGTCTGCAGGTCCGGAATAATCTTCTCCGCGAAGGACGGCCAGTAACCGCTTCCGTCCTCGTTCAGCGGGCGGCCCTGTCCGATATAAAAAGACCCGACCGTGTAATCCAGACCCAGTCCATAGCGGAATCCAAGCCGTTCACAGGCCTCCATCAGGGCCATGACAACATAGGTATTTGCAAATGCCGGGAACTCCGGTTCCACATACGTTGCGGATGTTCCGTCCTTTCGGACACAGGCAACCGGGATAATCAGGTCGCCGAGGTCAAACTGCGGTACGATACAGCCTGTCGTGCCCACACGGATACAGGTATGAACGCCCAGTGTGTTCAGTTCGTGGAGGCAGATCTCAGAACTCGGTCCGCCAATGCCTGTAGACGTACATGCCATATCCATACCCTTATATTTTCCGGTCACTGTTTTATACTCCCGGTAAGATGCCACTTCCTTAACATCGTCCCAGTTCTTCGCTATTTTCACAGTCCTCTCCGGAGCCCCCGGAAGGATCACGTAAGGGGGGACATCCCCCGGTTTTAACTGAAGATGATATACGCCTTCATTTTCGGCCTTCGGAGCTGATGCTTTATTTATGCTTTCTTTCATAATGACTGATTCTCCTTTTATTCTGCTGAAGCTTTGATTTTATCCCAGTTCGGTACATCTGTATTAAATGGAACTTCCAGAGAACCGTCCTTGATCTGTTCTTCCATCTTTTGTGCTTCTTCAATTGCTGCCTTCATGACATCTTTATACTCTGCATTACCATCTGCGAATCTGTTGAAAGAATCCCAGTCCATAAAATATCCGCCATTCGTCAGGTCACGGATTCCGTGCTCTCCGCCCGGGTATTCCCCATTCTTTAACATTTCAATCGCTTTATATACTGTATCGCCAAAGCCGATGCCTTCGATACCGTAGAATCCTTCGTATGTGTCGTAATAGTCACTGATTTCGCCTGCACACAGGATGCCTGCATCCTTAGATGCCTCAACCACACCTGCATTGGAAGCCCCTGAATCTGCCTGGATGACGTCACAGCCTTTTGAAATCATAGCGCTTGTAATCTCTTTTGCCTTAGCCGGGTCTTCATAACTGCCTACATAGGAGAATTCCACTGTGGCATCCGGATTTGCCGCTTTTACACCCATCATGAAACCATTGCCTTCTGCATTCGGAGTCGGCTCTTCTGCACCTACCACGAAGCCTACATGATTGGATTTCGTAAGTTTTCCGGCAATATATCCGCCAAGGTAAAATGCTCCTTCACCATGAAATTCTGTATCCCACACGTTCTCATACTTCTCGCTGCCATCATTGATTGTCTGGAAAATGGCTGCATATTTCGTATCAGGATATTCTTTTGAGACAAGTTTTGTCGCATCCGTCATGTATCCATAGGTTGTTACAATCAAATCGTATCCGGCCTTAGACATTGCACGCACATCTTCTTCAAACTTAGAAGCTTCTGCTGACTCCAGCTTCTTGATCTCAACGCCAAAATCCTCTGCCGCCTGGTCGGCACCTTTTGCGAGGTCATCCATAGAAGCCTTGTCACCAAACTTCTGGTTTACTACAAGGGCAACCTTCAACTGTTTTTCCCCGTCGTCTTTTCCTTTGTCGGAAGAAGCCGGCTCAGATTTCTTTGCACACCCTGCTACAAGTCCAACCACCATCACTGCTGCAAGCATAACTGCCAAAACTCTTTTTTTCATAAATAATTTCCTTCCTTTTCTTTTTCTATGAAGAAAGTGCCGCCGCTATTTTCTCAGAAGCCTCCTGCACTCTTTTCATGACATCATTTACGTTTATTGTTTGTAAAACCCCATCTTTTACTACATGTCTTCCATCCACGAATACATCGGTCACGTCTCGTCCCGTCGCATTATAGACAAGTGCGGACGTTACCGTCTCCGGTGTCCCTGTAAGCATCGGCTGCATATGGGGAACCCTCGTCTCAATCAGGATAAAGTCGGCCTTTTTCCCTGCCTCGATGGTCCCGTAATCCTTCTCCAGACCGAAGCACTTAGCCCCGTTGATCGTTGCCATATCCAGAATATCTGTCTTCTTAAGGCTGCGGATTCCCCCACTGATTGTGTGGAGCAGCGACATTCCTTTCATTTCACGGAAAATGTCGTTGGAATTATTCCACATCGCACCGTCCGTGCCCAGAGATACGCAGACACCCTGTCTTATCATTTCCGGAACAGGGGCAATGCCGTCCTGGATCTTCATCTCGCACAGCGGCGTATTCACTACCTTTGTATCCGTCCGGGCAAGCTGGCGCACCTCTTCCTTCGAGGCATATACAACATGGGAACCAATCAGCCCCTTGTTCAGAAGGTTATTCCGGTGCAGATAGTCAACTGCCGTGGTGTGGTATTTTTCCTCCACCATTTCCTGTCTCCATGTGTTTTCCGCCAGATGACAGGTAAGCAGAACTTTGTACTGCTTTTGGATCCCCTGAATCTTCCGCAGTCTTTCTGTGTCATAGTCTTCTTCTGAGACCCCGCCCAGAACGGGCACCAGACCATTTTCCCGGCACAGCCTGATAAAACCGGTGAGAAATTGTTCTGATACGAATTCATCCGGTCTCAGGAAATCTACCCGGACATCTTCCGCCAGAGCGCCTCGTATACCAACCTCCTTCATCGCGCGTACAGAATCTTCTCCAAGTCCCCAGTACATGTTCTCCATAATAAATGTCGTACCGGAGAGTAACGCTTCACAATATGTAAGCTGTCTGGACCAGAACCTGTCCTCGTCTGTGATCAGGGTATAAAACCATCCGGTATCAGCAAACTTCCTGTTCTGTTCGAGCAGAGTTAAGTCATCCCCGAGCCCCCGCGCCAGTGTCATGTCACCGTGGCAGTGCCCGTTGACAAGTCCGGGCATCAGGATTTTCCCCTCTGCATCGATCCATTCCTCACAGTCTTCCTTATTCAGTTGTCCTTCTGATACGGCTGCAATCCGTCCTTCTGACACGCCTACCGATCCGATGAACGGCTGATACCGGTTGTGTGCCGAGACGATAACTGCCCCGCTGATACCTGTTTGATATTTCATAACCCCACCTACTGTGCCATTCTATAGATTGCTTCCACATCATCGGCATTGAGGCTCTTAAGCCCTCCGATACTGCCAAATCTGCACGCATCCTCCGCCATTTTCCTGAACTTTTCATCGGTCTCAACCCCGATCTCTTTTAAGGTTACCGGAGCCCCCATAGAAAGGAAGAACTCTTTCAGCCTGCGGATGCCTTCCAGCGCCGTTTTTTCCTGATCGTAAAAATCAACCTCTACGTCAAATACCCTGTTTGCAAACTGCACAAACCGCGGAATATTTTCTTTGTACACATATTTTGCCCAGCACGGGAACAAAACAGAGAGCGTGGAGCCGTGCACCGCGTTGTACTGTGCGCTTAGCTGCGCGCCTATCGTGTGTGTTGCCCAGTCCTGATTCCGCCCTGCCGCGAGCAGTCCGTTATGTGCCACAATTGCCGTCCACATGAACTCTGCCCTGGCATTGTAATCATCCATATTTTCCATCAGCGCCCTGGCATTTACCAGGATTGCCTTCATAACACCCTCACACATATAGTCTGTCAGGTTTACATTGACCGAACTGGAGAAGTAACGTTCCAGTACATGGGAAAACATATCCACAATTCCAAAGACTGTCTGCCGCCTCGGTATCGTCAGCGTCAGGTCCGGATTCATCAGGGTAAATGCAGGTCTTAAGAAATCTGCCATAACATCGGCACTCTCACCCGTTTCCGGATTATTCAGAACACTTCCGTTGCTGCCTTCACTGCCTGTTGCCGGGAGTGTCATAACCGTGCCCACGGGAAGTGCTTCTGTCGGGACGGCTTTCTTGCTGTAAAAATCCCATACATCACCGTCATATTTTGCACCAAGTGCTACTGCCTTTGCGGTGTCGATGACACTGCCCCCGCCTACTGCCAGTACACAGCCGATCTGGTGCTCCCTGCATAGCCCGATGCCTTCCCTGACAAGCCCGACCTTCGGGTTCGGCTCTACTCCGGGAAGTTCATAGCAGGTAACTCCCGCCGCTTCCAAAGCATCCATAATCCTCCCGTGAAGCCCTGATTTATACATATATCCGTCACCATAATGGACGAATAATACATTGTCTGATATCTTTCTGATTTCCTGTCCACAAAGCTGGTCTGCATCCTTGTCCAGGATAAACTTTGTCGGAGACATAAATTCAAAACTATCCATATCCTCTACCTTACCTTTCCATCTCTGTAACTGCCCCACATTGTGATCAGTTACGAGTTACGAATCTCTTTCAGAAAAGAGGTTCCCGCCTGAAATTCATATCCGAAATATTCAGAAACGGTTGCCGCAATATCCGAAAAGGTACTTCTTGTTCCTATGTCTGTTCCTTTTTTTAACTGTTTCCCATAAACGACGATCGGTATATACTCACGGGTATGGTCTGTTCCCGGAGTTGTGGGGTCGCACCCGTGGTCGGCAGTAATCAGGAGGATGTCTTCCTCATCCAGAAGGCTTAACATCTCAGGTACAAAGGTATCGAAATATTCAAGCGCCTCTGCATACCCCTGTGGGTCATTCCGGTGGCCGTACAGCATGTCAAAATCAACCAGATTCACAAATAAAAGTCCGTCAAATCCTGTTCTCAGATAAGACAGTGCCGCCTGGATGCCCTCTCTGTTATTCTTTGTATGGTTGATTTCTGTCAGTCCCCGCCTGTTAAAGATGTCCTCTATCTTGCCGACGCCGATTACGTCTTTCCCCTTTTCACTGAGCAGGTCCAGAACGGTATAACCGGGCGGGTCCACAGAAAAATCCTTCCGGTTCTCGGTGCGGTAATAATTGCCGCTCTCCCCGGTAAATGGCCTGCAAATCACCCTGCTTACAGTGTCATCCCCTGTCAGAAGCTCCCTTGCCGTCTTGCAGATCTCATACTGCCGCTTAAGAGGAATGATACTCTCGTGCATGGCAATCTGCATCAGGCTGTCCGCGGACAGATAGACGATGGGATAGCCAGTCCTTACATGCTCATCCCCCAGCACCTTTATGATCTCTGTACCGGATGCCGGGTAATTCCCGATCACCTTTGTACCGATCCTGCGTTCCAGCTCTTCTATGATCCGCGGGGGAAAGGATTCACCGAACACTTTAAACGGTTTCTTCACCGTCAGCCCTGCGATCTCGAAATGCCCATTTGTCGTATCTTTGGCTTTCCCGAGCTCTGCTGCTTTCCCGAAACACCCTTCCGGTTCCCCGGCGGCCGCAAGGCCTGTGCCCTGAATATGAAATAACCCTAGTTTCTTCAGGTTCGGAATATGTAAACCACCTCTGTATTCATCAACATGTTTCAGCGTGTTGGTTCCGGTATCCCCGAACTCATCAGCATCGGGAAGTTCTCCTACCCCGACGCTGTCCAGCACGATAATTGTAAACTTTGGCATGGCCCGTTTTCCTCCTATTCACCGGCTTCGTCAAGAAGTCCCGGTCCGTTGCCCTCTTCCCAGGCAAACACTTCCCACACATTCCCTTCAAAATCCTGAAAATAAGCCGCCCTGGAGCCAAAACCATATGTAGTCGGTTCCTTGATGCAGTTCACCCCGTTGCCAATCAGTTCCTGTGCAATATCATCTACATCCTGAAGTTTCGGGACTTTTACGGCCATCATAAAATGATGCCCTTCCCCATCTATATATGTATGGTCCACGACTTCACAGAGCCCTTTTTTATCCCAAAGTGTTACTGCCGTCCCGCAGAACTCAAACTCCGCATAGTTCGCATGCTCCGGGTCCGGCTGGAGCCGCTTTATTTTGAATCCGAACTTCTCCGTATAGAATTTAAGCGCTCCCTGAAAGTCTTTTACAAATAAACAGATATCATTTAATTTCGTTAACATTTCCAGCTTGCTCATATACCTGATGCACCTCCGTTATTCTTTTCCGAAATACAATACTCATCCAGCCAGATGCCAGTCCAAAGACGCAGTACAGCAGCACAATCCCGGCCGACTGCCATATCCTGATTCCTTCCACATAGCTGTTGATTCCGAAAAAAGCACCTGCACCAACAAAAAATACTGCCACATTGCTGATACACCAGGGTGCAAATTCGAAATACATCATAAATGGAACGACGATCAGCGCTACAACCGGTACTGTCAGGAGTTTCAAATCCGGGAGCACGGCCGGCATCCCGATCATGATGACCGCAAAAACGATTCCCAGAACATAGCCGCAGAACCCTTTCACGGCCCCTTTCACGCTGCTTCCCAGCAGAAAATATAGCGCCCACCCCTGAAAGGCGATAAAGACAAATCCGCTGTGTCCGCCCGGTACAAGGTGTGTGCCAATCAACTGGTCCACGAGCTGGAGCAGGAATGACTGGATTCCTACAAAAACGGCAAATATTAGATACTGGCTTTTCTTCATCTCTCCACCCATTCATCCTTAGTCCATAATAAGGAGGCACCCTGGCCCGACCATGATGTCTCCTTATCAGTCACAGCCTTTCATGGTAAGTTTCCGGCCATCTTTTCAGATATGCTATTTCTCACCATTTGCAGCATTCATGAATCTTCTCTGATATGTAATAATCTGTGGGGCAGATGTGTTCTGGGCCAGATAACTCGGTTCTGTTGTAATCACAATCCGGTCTGTCATATCCTTGAACTCATCCTCCGTCATCAGCTTGTCGAGTTCCGGATACATTCTGGAACCTTCGATACTGCAGATAATCAGTCTGGTATCATCCAGATTCGAATTCCTGAGCATTCTTAAGTTATGCCTTACACCATCCATGCCGTCAAACCCTTCATGCTCATTAATCTTCCTGTATTCCACAGTCTCCCTTGCTACCTTCTCAACCAGACGCAGGTCTGCATCCTGATCGTCTCTGGAGAGGAAGTCCCATTCGATCATAAAGCTGCGCAGTGCCTGCAGGAACCGGTCATCATACGTTGTCTGGTATGCGTTCAGCAGCCCGTTGATGTAAGTTGTAACCCCGAAGCGCTGGCGTACGAAGCTGTTGATGAAGTACGGCTTTGCCTGCAGCGCCATACCTGTCTGCCACGGTTCAAACATCAGCGTGTAATTCACACGGAATCCGTGTTCTTTCAGCTTCAGTGCAAGATTATGCCCGTAAAGGTAGTCCTTCGTCGTGCCCTGGTTCCAGCGTGTGGACAGCTTTTTGTTTCCGGTGAGCAGTTCCCCGACATTATCTGCATTAACAGGACCTGTATGCGGAACTTTGATTACCATCCGGTAATCGGAGAACATCTCCCTGAATTCTTCCGCCTCCTCCAGAATCTGGCTGAAATCAGCAAACGGGTTATTCACCTCAACGCTGATATCGCAGCCGGGACCGAGTATGTTGGAAATTTCACCCATGACTTCATTTCTGGTCTTGAACTTATGACCGACGTTTGCCTTTGGATTATTGATGAACAGGTCATAAATAATACCCGGGTTACAGGTCAGGTTGCCGATCAGGTGCTTGATCGGTTCCACTTCATACGGGTTAGCCGTATCTGCCGAATAGATGAACTTGGTCGGCCTCTTTTTACCGTTCTTATCATACGATATATTTCTGACCAAATCTATTTCCATTATCTGGTTCTCTTTCATGTTGTACTCAATCTTGAAGCCTGCGGGAGTCTCTCCTTCCGGAACCTTGAATAAGTCGATGACATCCTTAAACCGTTCGCTGACACCGATGTAGCGGACTGTCTTCTGAAGAAATTCGTATTCTTCCAGGCTTATATTCTGATGGAGTGCTCTTCTAACATACCCCTCGTCACTTGATATGATCTGTGTCTCTCCGCCTACGAGAGACGCCAAACTGTAATTCACTGTCTGCATAATACCCTCCATTACTTCAGCTCTTCCAGATATCTGCTGTATTCTTCAACAAGCTTTCCTGCACTTCTTGTCCCTACCAGACTGACGCCCATGTGTTCAAACATATGGAGGGCCGCCGGCATGGTAAATGTTCTCGGCACACCTGATACCTTGATCTTTGTATCGCCGGAAAGATTATCCTTCATAATCTGTACCTGTTCCATCGTCGGGAATGCCTGTGAGCCTGTTGCAGTCTTTACATATGTAACGCCGCATTCACAGCAGATTCTTGTCAGCTCGGCAATCTCTTCGTCTGTCAGGAAACCGACTTCGAATATCAGCTTTGTATCGCAGCCGTCCCCGCAGATTCTTACAAATTCACTGATTTCATGGCGGACCAGCTCATAATTTTTATCTTTTACAGCTCCAATGTTTACAACCATGTCGCAGGCCGTACATCCAAGCTTTACCATCTCTTCCAGTTCAAACAATTTTGCTTTTGTGCACATCGCACCGTAAGGAAAACCAATGACTGCACTCGGTCCTACATCTGTTCCCTTTAACTCTTCCACGACAAGTTCTGCCCAGCAGGAATTCACATTTACTGCGTTTACATGATACTTCTTGGCAATATCACATGCCTTGATAATATCTTCCTTCTGTAAATTCGGTGCCAGATAAGCCAAATCCAAATGTTTTGCAAATTCATTCACTGTCAACATTGTAAATCCTCCTAATAATCCACTTTTCCTTGCTTTGTATATTGATGCGCATTTTCAATATATTGTTTGTTACAATGTCAATATACCACCCTGATTTTGTTTTGTCAATAACATTTGTTATTTTTATTTCATATTTTTCACATTTCTATTTGTTATAAATGTTTATATATTATCATTTGTTTGAATAATTTGCCTTATTTGTAACAAATCTGGGGAGAATTCCATCAAAAAAGAACAGCCGGAACAAGTCCGCTGTTCTTTCGATCAAACTATCAGTTATTCATATCATATTGCTTTGGCGCGCCCCTCTATTGCACTCTCCTCTGCCTGCTTACTTCAAACATCAGCACTGTGGCCGCTACAGCCGCATTCAGTGACTCCACCTGTCCTGACATCGGGATACGCACCCACGCATCCGCGCATTCCGCTACTTCCTTACGCAGACCGTTTCCTTCATTTCCGATCAGAAATGCAGTCCCCTTTTGGTAATCCTCCTGGTCATAAGCATTTTTCCCGTCCAGATGTGCCGCATAAACCCGTACACCGTGTTCTTTTACCGTTTCAATTCCCGCCATTACATCATCCAGATATAAAAACGGCATCCGGTAAATGGCCCCCATCGTGGATCGGATCGTCTTTGGGTTATAAATGTCTACACAATCCCTGCTCATCAGGATTCCTGTCACACCTGCGGCTTCCGCCGTCCTGAATATGGTGCCTGCGTTTCCCGGGTCCTGAAGATTGTCCAGAACCAGAATGTGCGGGGATTTCTGTTTCAGGATCTCCTCCAGCGTGTAATCCATCTGCCGGATTACCGCCAGAATCCCCTGGGGCGTCTTCGTGTCGGATACATAATCAAATACCGTATCCGACAGAATTTCCGGCACAAACCCTTTTTCTTCCAGTTCTTTTTCATGCTTCTTCATATAAGACTCTGAGACATATACTTTACGCACCCGCTTCTGCGGCGCCTCCATGACCATTCTTGTCCCCTCGGCCAGAAATACTCCCGCCTGATTTCTCGCCTTGCTTTTTTTCTGCAGCTGCAGCAGTTCTTTTACCCTTTGGTTACTTGTACTTGTAATCATATCTTTCTACCATTACTTTCTGGAATTATTCATTTTCTGCTCTTACTTCATAGAATGGAACTTCGACAAAACCGAGTTGGCCCCGATCACGATAATGATGCAGTCTGACGGAAGCGGCTCGTGAGGGTCAAACGTAACATCTACTTCTTCCCCCCGCATGATCCCGACGACATTCAGCCCGTAGCGCTCCCTTACCTTCAGATCGGCAAGTGATTTCCCGACCCATTTATCCGGGATCACAGTCTCTGCCATGCTGTATTCCGCGGACAGTTCAATCCAGTCCGTAAACGCGGTTGAGACCAGACTTTTCGCCACCCTGCTGCCCATGTCCCGCTCCGGATAGACGATCGCATCTGCCCCGATCTTTTCCAGAATCATGCCCTGAAGTTCGTCTCTGGCTTTTGCAAGAACGTAAGGAATGCCGATCTCCTTAGCCGCAATCGTCGCCATGATACTTGCTTCCAGACTTTCTGATACTGCCACGACAGCACCGTCCAGATTCTTACCTCCCAGAGACACGAGTGCCTCGGGGTCGGATACATCCGCCCTCATGGCATAAGATACCGAATCAGAGATTTCCTGCACCTTCTCATATGATTTATCTACCACAATCACGTCACAGCCCAGACTTTCCAAAGTCAGCGCAACGCTCCGCCCAAAGCTTCCCAGTCCAAATACCGCATATTGTTTCTTCATTCATCTTCTCCTTGCAACATCTTTGTTTGTCATTACCAGCCTATTAACCCAGCATAATCCGTTTTTCCGGAAGATCTCGTAACTGGGCACCAGTGTCTGCCCTGCCCGCGAAGACAAGGGCCATCGTGATGGGTCCAATCCTCCCGATATACATCAGCACCATCAGAACGGCCTGACTCGCCCGGCACAAATCCGGGGTAAGGTCGGCCGTCAGCCCCACGGTTGCCATCGCAGATGTTACCTCATACATGATCCTGAGGAAATCCACATGTGGCTCCAGAACGGTAACCAGTGTTACTCCTGACAGCCAGAATAAAAAAGTAAGCAGGATAATGGCGATACCTGAGCGGACAACAGAAGGCTCGATCTTCCTTCCGAAGCATTCCGTATCCCTCTTTCCCTTAATGACGCCGATGCATGTCAGAAGCAGCATCGCAACGGTCGTCGTCTTCACCCCGCCTGCAGTTCCTGCCGGAGAACCGCCGACAAACATGAGGATACATGCCAGCAGTTTTGATCCCGGCGCCAGTCCGTCCTGAGAAATATTTGCAAAACCGGCAGTCCTTGTCGTAACGGACTGGAACCCGGCAGCCATCAGCTTCTGCCCCAGATTGAGTCCTGCCATTGTATCCGGATTATGATACTCCAGTACAAAAAATCCGACAAACCCGGCCGCCAGCAGAACAAGGGTCATCGTCAGCACGATCTTTGTCTGAAGCTTCAGGCGCGTAAACAGCCTTCTTGCCGGCTGCTTCTCCCATATCACTCTCTTCGTGTTTTTATAAATGTCATGCCAAACCGTGAATCCCAGCCCCCCGATGACAATTAGAAACATCGTCGTAAAACTGATGACCGGTGATTTTACATATTCCATATAACTGCTGTTTCCCAGAATGTCAATCCCGGCATTGCAGAACGCAGATACCGCATGGAAAATGGAATAGCAGATACCTTTTACCATACCGAATTCGGGAATGAATTTTATCGAATAGAGAATGGCACCGATCCCTTCCACGATGAAAGTTCCGCGCAGGATGCGGATAATAAACTTCACCAGGCCGCTCAGTGTGTCCAGATTGTAGGTCTGCTGAATCACAACGCGTTCCTTCAATGTAATCTTTTTCTTAATAATCAGGAAAAAGGCCATCATACATGCAATCACTCCCAGACCGCCGATCTGTATCAGTACCAGGAGTATTCCTTTTCCAAATACCGTGAACTGTACGGCCGGGGTGATTGTCACAAGTCCTGTCACGCAGACGGCAGAGACCGCCGTAAACAGCGCATCCGCAAATGCGATCGGCTGCCGGTTACTGACAGGGAGCCATAAAAGCAGTGCCCCCAGCAGGATAACGCCTAAAAAACCAACCGCAATCTTCTGCATCGTATTGAGGCTGATTTTCCTTAAACTTTTATTTTTCATGTCTTAGCACCTTAAGTTTTATTATTCCGGATAAGCCGGTGTATTATGATATTAACTTTGGTTACCATTCTAACACAGGCGAACTGAAAAGGACAGCCCCGAAATCATTCGGAACTGTCCTTGTATGTGTTACTGGTTTTACATTACACCTTGAAGCGGTATCCTACACCCCAGATTGTCTCAATATACTGAGGGTGTGAGGTATCGTATTCAATCTTCTCACGGATTTTTTTAATATGCACGGTCACAGTGGCAATATCCCCGATGGATTCCATATCCCAGATCTGCTGGAACAGTTCTTCCTTCGTGTATACATGGTTCGGGTGCCCGGCCAGAAATGTCAGAAGGTCGAACTCTTTTGTTGTAAAGGACCTTTCCTCTCCATTGACCCAGACACGTCTCGCGGTCGTATCAATCTTCAGCCCCCTGATCTCGATGATCTCATTCTCTTCCACATTGCTTCCTATCAGACGCTCGTAGCGTGCCAGATGTGCCTTCACACGGGCCACAAGCTCACTCGGGCTGAAAGGCTTTGTCATATAATCATCTGCGCCAAGTCCCAGACCCCTGATCTTGTCGATGTCATCCTTCTTCGCTGATACCATAATGATCGGCGTATTCTTCTGGTCACGGACCTGCCTGCAGATCTCAAATCCATCCACCCCCGGGAGCATAAGGTCTAGTATAATCAGATCAAAATCCTCCTCCAGCGCCTTTTTCATTCCAATCTCACCATCATTTGCTACAGAAACCTCGAAGTCACTCAGTTCCAGATAGTCCTTCTCCAGATCTGCAATACTTTCTTCATCCTCAATAATCAAAATCTTCTTACTCATCCACCGGTACCTCCTGATATTTTCTTATTACAAAATACATTGTTGTTCCAGCCCCATCCTCACTGGTCGCCCAAATCTTACCGCCATGTTCTTCCACAATCTTCTTGACGATGGAAAGTCCGATACCACTTCCGCCTTTCGAAGAGTTTCTTGAAGCATCCGTCCGGTAAAACCTGTCGAATATATACGGTAAGTCCTTCGGGGCGATCCCTTTGCCGTTATCTCCAAGCTCAATCTGGATAAAATCCCCTACATCCTTTAAATTCATAAAAATCTTTCCCTTCGGCTTGTCCATATATTTCAGGGAGTTATTAACAATATTGTTAATTACCCGCCGAAGCTGTTCCGGATCTACAATTACCTTAAAGTCCGTTTCCACATAATTGCGGTACGTAAACTCCACACCCTTCGCTTCCAGTTCCAGCGACAAATCCTCTGCACAGTCGCCAAAATACTGTTTGGCTGAGCAGGTCGTAAAATTGTAAGGAATACGGTTCGTGTCGATCTTGGAATAGAGCGTCAGCTCATTGATAAGCAGATCCATCTCATTAGCCTTATTGTATATTGTTTTGATGTATCTGTCCATCTTTTCCGGCGTATCCGCAACACCATCCATGATTCCCTCCACATAACCTTTAATCGCCGTAATCGGTGTTTTCAAATCATGGGAGATATTACTGATCAGTTCCTTATTCTCTCTATCATACGCAACTTTTTCTTCCGCATTCGCCTTCAGCCGGAGACGCATCTCCTCGAAGTCCCGGCAGAGCATGCCGATCTCATCGTCAGTCTCACTCTTAATCTCAAAATCCAGATTCCCCTCCTTAATATTACGGGTTGCGATCTGCAGTCTCGAGAGCGGCAGTGAAACCGTCCTGTAGATCCAGTAAATCAAAAGTGCTGCTGTCAGGAATACAACCAGCAGATACAGCTGCTGGATCTCCCCCAGCTCGCCCGCCCCCTTCGGCGCAAACGTATACATCGCAATAATCGCAAAAATAGTAGGAAGAATCATAACCGTCATAAACGCGAGAATCAATTTCGTCTTAAGCTTCATATTGTCACCTCTTCTGCAAAGGGGTCAGACCCTTTTGCGCTCCGTTTTCAGAATATTCTTAAAATTATGCTGCCTGTTTTTCTTCGGTACGCCCCGCCGCCCTCATGTTTACCGGATTTTTGTTATATCCGGCCCATATAGTTATATATGAAAAAGACAGACACTTTCCGGTGCCTGTCCCCTTCTTTTTTAACGCACCTAATACTGTTATATTACAGATATTTTCTCAATGCGTCAACTTTATCTAACTTTTCCCAAGGTAAATTTAAGTCATTACGGCCAAAATGTCCATATGCTGCTGTCTGTTTGTAGATCGGTCTGCGAAGGTCAAGCATTTTGATGATTCCGGCCGGACGCAGGTCGAAGTTCTCGCGGATAATTTCGATCAGCTTCTCCTCGGATACATTTCCTGTTCCGAATGTATCTACGTTGATGGAAGTCGGCTGTGCAACACCGATTGCATAGGATAACTGGATCTCGCATTTCTTTGCAAGGCCCGCCGCTACAATGTTCTTTGCTGCGTAACGAGCTGCATATGCCGCGGAGCGGTCTACTTTTGTACAGTCTTTTCCGGAGAAAGCCCCGCCGCCGTGGCGTGCCATTCCGCCGTAAGTATCTACGATGATCTTTCTTCCTGTCAGGCCGCTGTCCCCGTGAGGTCCTCCGATGACAAAGCGCCCCGTCGGGTTAATAAAGAACTTTGTATTCTCATCAATCATCTCTGACGGAAGAATCTCATCAAACACGTATTTCCTGATGTCTTCGTGGATCTGCTCCTGTGTAACCTCCGGGTCATGCTGTGTGGATAATACAACTGCTTCCAGTCTCGCGGGAACGCCGTTCTCGTCATATTCTACCGTTACCTGGGTCTTCCCGTCGGGGCGCAGGTACGGAAGTGTTCCATCTTTCCTGATCTCTGTCAGCCTTCTGGCGAGCTTGTGGGCCATAGCGATCGGGTATGGCATATATTCCTCTGTCTCATCTGTTGCATATCCGAACATCATTCCCTGGTCTCCGGCTCCGATTGCCTCAATCTCGTCGTCGGACATCTTATTTTCTTTTGCTTCGAGAGCCTTGTCAACCCCGAGTGCAATATCTGCTGACTGCTCGTCAATCGCAGTGATTACGCCGCATGTATCCGCGTCAAAGCCGAATTTCCCCCTTGTATATCCAATCTCACGTACGGTATCACGTACCAGCTTCTGGATGTCCACATACGCATTCGTCGTGATTTCCCCCATGACCATGACAAGACCTGTTGTTGTGCATGTCTCACACGCCACACGGCTCATCGGGTCTTCCTTGAGAAGCGCATCCAAAATAGCATCGGATATCTGGTCACACATTTTATCCGGATGTCCTTCTGTTACTGATTCTGATGTAAATAATAATTTTTCCATGTCATTTCTCCCTTCTGAAATGTCCGGACCGTCCGCGGTTCTTTTCGTATAATAAACCACCAGTACGTCCGAATCAGCTCTTTCTCTCTGGGACTGCCTGCCTTGTTCACAAAAAATTTCCTCTATAAACAAAGAAAACAGCCCACAAGAAGCGGACTGTTTATATCTCATAAATCAATCCTCTTATTGTTCGATTACTCGCTCAGGTTGGCACCTTCCGTGTTAGGGGTTGCCGCGGCTTCACAGGTCCTTTGTACCTCCACCGCTCTGAATAAGAGAAAGCTTGCTTTGTTAAGTTGTTAAGTACAATAGGAACTTTACACCGTATTATGAAAAATGTCAATATACATCTTTCAATTTTTGTATCCTTCCATTAATCTCCTGATTACGTTTTTGAAATTCTTATGAAAGCAGCTCTTCCAACTCCAGCTCACAGGCCGGAATAACCGGAAGCGGATTCTCCGTATGCTCACCCAGCATTTTTTCCATCCATACCATATCGTACCAGACACCCAGTTTATAGCCGCATTTATGAAAATGTGCGACCGTTTTGTACCCGAGCTTCTCGTGGAACGCGATGCTTTCCGGATGGGGATAGGCGATACAGGCATTCAGATTCAGAATATGCTGTTCTTTCAAAACCTCTTCCAGCTTCTCATAGAGTTTTCTTCCAATTCCCCTGCCTTTCAGTTCACGGCCGACATAGACCGTCGTTTCGACAGACCAGTCATAAGCATCTCTGTCTTTAAACTGGGAAACATAGCAGTATCCGGCGATTTTTCCGTCAGCCACCGCCACCAGATAAGGATACTTTTGCATTATACGGACCATGCGGGCCCTGAATTCCTCCAGAGTCGGCGGCTCATATTCAAAAGTGATAGCCGTATCCGTCACATACGGGATATAAATATTAAGGAGGGCTTCTGCATCACGCAGATCAGCCGCCCTGATTATAATCTCTTCTTTATTCATCTTTCTTTTCCACCTCTTTGAATACCCCTTTATCGTTCAGCTCTGCATTGGGGGACAAACCGTTGAAAAACTCATAGAATTCGGTCTGCTCGTCCTTATCTTTAATATACTGGGTTGTATACTCCGTCTGCAGACAGGGCACGAAGGACATTTCTTTCAATCCCTTATCATTAATATCCAGCTTCAAAAGGCCGGTATATTTTGTCTCATCATTAAACCAGAAATCCCCCATGCTGTAAATAACAGGCTTTCCGTCTATGTATTCCATCCCCTGAAGCACATGGGGATGTCCTCCGACTACAATGTCGGCCCCGGCGTCCAGAAATTCTTTTCCCATATCGTGCTGATACTGTTCGTAAACATTCGTGTCTTCGGGTCCCCAGTGGATATATGCAATCAAATAATCACACTGTCCAGCTGCATCCTGAATGACCCGGTTATATTCCGCCGTATCATAAGCCTCCAGAACCCCCGGAGAGTCTTCTTCTGCCGCAGGGGTGTAATACACCACTTCTGCATTCGTCGCCGCGACAAAACCGATTTTCACACCGTTTACCACATAATAAACCGGCCGCTTCGCCTCCCCGATATTCCTCCCGCCGCCAACATAAGGGATCTTGGCCTCATCCAGAAGGTCCAGCGTATCTAAAAGGGCATCTTCGCCATAATCGTAAACATGGTTATTGGCCAGAGATACGAGATCCGTCCCCATCTCCTCAAGAAGGGCCATGCGCTCAGGTTTTGCACGGAACGTGTACAGCTTCCCCTCCAGAGCCTCCCCTCTTTCACTGATACAGTACTCATGGTTCAGGTAAAAAACATCCGCATCATTTGTTATTTTCAATATTTCGGGAGAAATGCATTTCGACAGGTCATTTACCGTGTCATAGTGATCCAGCACAAATCCATCCTCTGCAAAACAGATGTCCCCTGCAACAACCACTTCCGCAGCCTTACCGGAACTTCCTTTTTTCACGTAAATCCCATGCTTCTTTGCAGTTTTTGTGTCATCAAGCCAGCCTTTATAGCGGTCATTAACGACATGCATCGTTTCTCCAACCGCGGCATAAATATCTTCACCGGAAATCTTTCCATCCTGTGCAGCCTTCAAAACTGCATCCTTTTTTTCCGGATAAGCCTCCATGAACCAGTCGGAAAAAGAGCCTTTTTCCCCTTTCCCGGTAGCAGACGAAGCCTCCACCGCACCATCCAGCGTCTTAACAAATGTATCGTAGCAAGCCTGCACCGCTTCTTTTCCCGCAGCCAGCTGCTTTTTCGACGAATGCCGCTTCACTCCCGCAATACATAAACTGATTATCACTATCAGAATCAGCACGGCTCCCCCAATGACCATCAGCATCCTCTGACGCACCTGTTTTCTACGCTTCTCAATCCGCTGTCTGCGGACCTCTGCATCGTATCTGTCGTTCCCCATATTTACAGCCTCCTCATTTGCAAATCCAAACCATATATACAAAACCATTGCATACCACGGAATAAAAGTCAAGACCTTCTCCTGATAATTTACGCAGGAATTTTTCTCCTGTTATATACCTTATTTGGGAATGTGCATCCCGCCCGGAGGACTTTTTACTTCGCATGATGCATTTTCTTCGTAAAAAAGCGGGAAAATACATAGCCTCATGGCCTGTATCTTCCCGCCTGTTCTTATTAGTTCGCACAGCTGTCCTGCCTTGGCACCGGAAAAAATGTGCCTTTCCAGATATATGGAGCAGGCGCCCTTCTGACACTTCCAGATTCTCTTCAGCCGACTTTCAGCTTAAACTTCTGAATCTCCTTCTCGCTGGATACTTTCTCAATCATTCCGCCTATGCCGCGGAGTTTTTCTTCAAACCGCTCATATCCCCTCTGGATATATACGATATCGTCAATAATTGTAATTCCATCTGTAGCCAGCCCTGCAATACACAGTGCTGCACCCGCCCGAAGGTCCGGGGCGCTTACCCGTGCTCCTGAAAACGCTTCCACACCCTCGATCGTTGCGGAATTACCTTCCACCTTAATCACGGCACCCATCCTTGCCAGCTCGTCTAAGTATTTAAAACGGTTCTCAAAAATACTCTCCGTAATCGTACTTGTTCCCGTTGCCAGTGCAAGTGTTACGCCGATCTGCGGCTGCATGTCTGTCGGATATCCGGGATATGGAAGTGTCTTGACCTGCGTCGAACGCAGCCTGCCTTTGGCTACCACGCGGACTGCATCATCAAATTCTTCTACCTCGCACCCGATATCTACAAGCTTGGAAATAGTTGCATCCAAATGCTTCGGAATTACATTCAAAACGGTTACGTCACCTTTTGTAGCTGCTGCTGCAAACATAAATGTTCCTGCCTCAATCTGATCCGGAATGATTGAATATTCAGACTTGTGGAGAGACTTTACTCCGCGGATCTTAATCACATCTGTTCCGGCTCCCCTGATATTGGCACCCATACTGTTCAAAAAGTTCGCCACGTCAACGACATGAGGTTCCTTTGCAACGTTCTCCATGATTGTAATACCGTCTGCCATAGCAGCTGCCATCATTACATTGATCGTAGCACCGACAGTGACAACGTCAAAATAAAGGTGTGTTCCCCTGAGAACTTCCGCATCTGCTACAATCTTACCGTGTTCAATGTCTACATCAGCACCGAGGGCACGGAACCCCTTCAGATGCTGGTCGATAGGGCGGCTCCCTATGTTGCATCCGCCCGGGAGTGCAACCTCCGCCCTTCTGTACTTGCCAAGCAGCGCTCCCAGTAAATAGTAGGACGCCCTTATCTTCTTAATGTAATCATATTCGATATTAAAGTCACCGATCGTGCTTCCGTTAATCTTGACTGTATGCCTGTCAATTCTCTGTACCATAGCACCGATACCGGCAATTGCTTCTAACATAACATTGATATCATTTACATCCGGCAGATTGTCAATCAGGACGGTCTCATCCGTCATAATCGCCGCGGCCAGAATTGCAAGTGCTGCATTCTTGGCCCCGCCTATCTCTACTTCCCCTACAAGCGGACTGCCGCCTTTAATAATATATTGCTCCATAAACGCACCTCGATTATCCGATATTGTTATCGTGATCCCTTATCATTATTCCCCTGTTACCTTCAAGTCTGATTTTTGATATGCGAAGTTATTATACCATAAAATGAACATTTGTAAAATCATTTTTTCCTCCAGTACCCGCAAAGCCCCTATTTGGTTACTGTTCAGACCGTGCCGTGCACGCCAGAAAGGTGTAAACAGTAACCTTATTTTCCAAGACTTTCCACCGCATTCAGCACGTTCTCAATCGTCTGTTCAATCCGGTACCCATCCTCACAGACAGTAATATCCGCATACTGTTCAAACAGCTTTGTCCTTTCATGGTACAGGTCTTTAAAAGTCTGCCCTTCTCTTAAGACGACTCCTCTTTTCCTGGGACTCCGAATCCTTCTTTTTATTGTTTGATAGGAAGCCTTTAAATATACGACTGTTCCAATTTCTTTAAAATGCTGCATCGCCTCATGGCAGTAAACGACACTGCCTCCGGGTGAAATCACCGCATTTTTTACATTCACATCCCGGTTGACCTGATTTTCAATTTTCAGGAATCCGTCCTCGCCAACATCAGCAATAATCTCCCGCAGGAGCCGGCCTTCTTGTTCCTGGATCAGAAGATCCGTGTCAATAAAATGCATGCCCAGCCTCTTTGCAACAACAACACCGATGGTACTCTTGCCGACAGCAGGCATGCCTATAAAAATAAGATTACTTCTCATAAGTATTTCCACCTTGTTTTTATCCTGTTTTAATTATATATACTGCGACATTATATCACATTTTTTTCAATTAGTAAAATTTACGCTGACACCGGCGGTTATCGCATCTTCGTTTGTACAGTTCCTGATACAGCATGACATCAATCAGATCACGCAGCCAGTTACGGTTTCCGCCACCCTGGCCCGGCCTGTTCTGCGGCGGTCTGCCCGGTCTTGGCGGACGTTCCTCCTGCTCTGGCCTGCCCGGCCTTGGCGGACGTCCCCCTTGCTCCGGCCTTGATGGGCGTCCGGGGAAACGTATTGCCTGATCCTCTACTTCGTTTTCCGGAAAAACATCCTCATATCCATCCCCGTAGAAGGCCTTCTCATGCTTTCTCACATTATCATAAATCCGGTTTCCCATCATTCGCAGCTGCAGTTTATCCGGGTATTCATCATACATCATACTGCACTGATACTCCATCCTGTCACACTCATCCTCCACATATGGAAGAACTTTTTTAGCCACCCCCGGGTAGAGGCTCTTCATATATTCATAGTCTCTGCGCTCAATCTTCTCATCATCATAAGCAAGCGGCATAGGATATGCCATGTAATACGGCAGTTTAGGGTTCATAATACACACTTCCATTTCAAGACATTATATGGTTAGTATATGCGAAAACCAAAAAACCGTTAATTGGGGACGTAATCTTTTTAAGGTTTACTACGTCCCCAATTAGCTTTTGTGGTGTACCTTTTTGGCTTTTGTGGTGTACCTAATCGGCTTTTCCCCACCAAAAAAACATCCGCCATGATTTCTCATAACGGATGTTTTTACAATTGTTCACTTTCTTAGGTCATGCATTCTTGTTTTTCTTTGTAGTGGTGTGCCTCTTCGAGCATCATGTCTTTCACCTTCATGAGACGGATCTGGGTACTTCTTTCGTTCTCATCGAGTTTCATCGTGATGTACTTGATGTTCTTTTCTGCCTCTGGAATGATTACATGTTCCAGGGCGTTTACACGTCTTCTTGTCTTTTCTATCTCTGCTGCCATCAGCTGGCAGGCCTTTTCGCATTCGGCAAGCCTGATCATATCCGGCAGGATGTCTGCCAGTGATTTTACAGCGCCGTCGAGGTCGCTGGACGTGAATGCGAATCCATAGGAGTAGATGTCGTTTTCATCTGCTGTCCTTGTTTTATAATCAAAGGTCGGTATATTAACGCTCATGACATTCTGTTCGCCGCAGGCTAAGTTGATCTCCTGCTTCGGTGCCATGAGGGCAGTATTCAGTGCCGCCTCTGACATGCCGGCTTTGGCAATGACAAAGTTCTTGTTGGCGGAAAGTATTCCTTTTTCCACCCGTAAACGCACTTCCATGTTTTCCCTTACCAGGTCCAGGTACTGGCGCATCAGCTCGTCTCGTTTATCTTTCAACAGCTTATGGCCCCTGATGGCTGTCATCCGCTTCTTCTTCAGGCGGGTCAGTTCCATTCGGGTCGGGTTCACTTGTGTGGATGCCAAATATACTCACCTCTCCTTCTGCAGTTATTCCTTTGCATCGTAATACTGATCCAGGAATTTATCATCGATACGCTTGAGCTCTGTTCTCGGCAGCATGGAGAGTAATTTCCATCCGATGTCTAATGTTTCTTCAATTCCACGGTCTGTATTATATCCCTGGGATACATACTCCGCTTCGAATGCATCAGCAAATTTAGCATAGATCAGGTCAATATCTGTCAGTGCCGCTTCACCTAAGATTACCATCAGTTCCTTCGCGTCTTTACCACGCGCATACGCGGCAAAAAGCTGGTTCATCGTGTTGGAGTGGTCTGCACGTGTCTTGCCTTCACCGATACCTTTATCCTTCAGACGGGACAAGGACGGCAGTACGTCGATCGGAGGTGCAATACCTTTCCGGTAAAGATCACGGCTTAAGATGATCTGCCCCTCTGTAATATATCCTGTCAGGTCAGGAATCGGATGGGTCTTATCATCCTCAGGCATTGTGAGGATCGGTATCATGGTGATACTTCCTGTCTTGCCGTTCTGGCGTCCGGCTCTCTCATAAAGAGAAGCAAGGTCCGTATACATATATCCTGGATAGCCACGGCGTCCCGGTACTTCCTTACGTGCGGCGGATACCTCACGCAGGGCGTCTGCATAGTTCGTGATGTCTGTCAGAATAACAAGGACATGCATGTTCTTTTCGAATGCAAGATATTCCGCTGCCGTCAGCGCCATACGTGGTGTCGCAATACGCTCGATCGCAGGGTCATTCGCCAGATTGACAAACAGGACGGTTCTGTCGATTGCGCCTGTTTCTTTAAAACTTTCAATGAAGAAGTTTGATTCCTCAAATGTGATACCCATTGCAGCAAATACAACAGCGAAGTTCTCATCGGTTCCGCGGACCTTCGCCTGTCTTGCAATCTGTGCCGCAAGCTGGGCATGTGGAAGACCTGAAGCCGAGAAAATAGGCAGTTTCTGTCCACGTACAAGCGTATTCAGACCATCGATAGCGGATACACCTGTCTGGATAAACTCCTCAGGGTAGCTTCTTGCCGCAGGATTCATAGGCAGGCCGTTGATATCCATACGGGCATCCGGAAGAATCTCCGGGCCTTCATCAATCGGACGTCCCAGACCGTCGAATACACGTCCAAGCATATCTTCCGATACACCGAGCTCCATGCTCCGTCCAAGGAAACGTACCTTACTATTTGACAGGTTGATACCTGTTGCACTTTCAAACAACTGTACCAGAGCGTCACTTCCGTTGATCTCCAGTACTTTGCACCGGCGGGTCTCGCCGCTTGCAAGTTCTATTTCTCCCAATTCATCATAGGAGACATTCTCTACGCCGCGCACCAACATCAGAGGGCCGGCTACTTCCTGTATAGTTCTATACTCTTTTGGCATTTAGAAGTCCTCCTTCCCTAATGAATTGGCAATCTCTACATGCAGTTCTTTCTTAACTTCCTCGTATACCTTATCCAGATCATCCTCCAGTGTATACTTGAAACGTCCGATCTGCTCGCGGACCGGCATGTTAATCAGCTTCTGGAGCGGTGCGCCTTCTGCGAGCGCCGCCACCGCCTTCTCATAGAATGCCATTACCAGTTTCATCATCATATGCTGCTTCTTCAGTGAGGTATAGGTATCCACCTCATGGAAGGAGTTCTGGTGCAGGAAGT
This sequence comes from Faecalicatena orotica, assembly GCF_003149245.1. GTDB lineage: Bacteria > Bacillota > Clostridia > Lachnospirales > Lachnospiraceae > Faecalicatena_A > Faecalicatena_A orotica. The sequence goes on from NZ_QGDL01000011.1 coordinate 94,817, forward strand.
CCTCACGGATAGAGCGTGCAGCTTCCATTTTCAAACGGTCGGTCGGAGACAGGGCGTCCATACCAACCATCTTAACGATTTCTTCCAATTCTGCCTCTTCCTGCAGAAGTGACATCATCTTCTGGCGGTTTTCCATCCAGTCAGGGGCAACCTGCGCGTTGAACCATTTTTCCATATCATCCAGATACAGAGAATAGCTGTTCAGCCAGTTGATTGCCGGGAAATGTCTCTTATATGCAAGTGCGGAATCCAGTCCCCAGAACACCTTTACGATACGAAGTGTCGCCTGAGATACCGGCTCAGAAATATCACCACCCGGAGGAGACACGGCTCCGATCGCTGAAAGCGCGCCCTCTCTTCCGTCTTTTCCAAGACAGATGACATGGCCGGCCCTCTCATAGAACTGTGCAAGGCGGCTTCCCAGATAAGCAGGGTAACCTTCCTCACCGGGCATCTCTTCCAGACGTCCAGACATCTCACGGAGTGCCTCTGCCCAGCGTGATGTTGAATCGGCCATCAGGGCCACGGAGAATCCCATGTCACGGAAATACTCCGCAATGGTAATTCCTGTATAAATAGATGCTTCACGGGCTGCAACAGGCATGTCAGAGGTATTGGCAATCAAAACCGTCCTCTCCATCAGTGACTGTCCTGTCTTCGGATCCTTCAGTTCCGGGAACTCGTTCAGAACGTCCGTCATCTCGTTTCCACGCTCACCGCATCCGATATAAACAACGATATCTGCCTCCGCCCATTTTGCAAGCTGGTGCTGGATTACAGTCTTACCGCTTCCGAAAGGTCCCGGAACTGCTGCCACACCGCCTTTTGCGATTGGGAAGAACGTATCAATAACACGCTGCCCGGTTACAAGCGGCATCTCCGGCGGCAGTTTCTTTGTATACGGACGGCCCTTACGAACCGGCCATTTCTGCATCAGGGTAAGTTCCTTATCCCCTTCAGTAGTCTCCACTACCGCTACTGTCTCTTCAACCGTAAACTCTCCTGATTTAATCTCTTTAATCGTTCCTTTGATACCATAAGGCACCATGATCTTCTGCTGTACAACGATCGTTTCCTGAACCGTACCGATAACGTCTCCGGCCTCTACTTCGTCCCCGACTGCTTTTACCGGAACAAATTCCCACTTCAGGTCCCTTTTCAGAGACGGGACCTCAACTCCACGTTTCAGATTGTTGCCGGAAATCTTCATGATATCATCCAGCGGTCTCTGGATACCGTCATAGATACTTGAAATCAGGCCAGGCCCCAATTCTACAGACATAGGAACGTTCATTGACTCAACCGGTTCTCCCGGTCCAAGTCCTGATGTCTCCTCATATACCTGTATAGAAGCCTCGTCGCCATGTATCTCTATGATTTCGCCAATCAGTCTTTGATTACTTACACGAACTACGTCAAACATGTTCGCGTCGCGCATTCCCTCTGCAATAACGAGAGGTCCTGCAACTTTTTTAATTATGCCAGTACTCATTTCGACGAATTTACCTCCTTCTTGTGCTGCTTAAGTTTGATCATTCCTGTGAAAACAGGATATCTGATCCGACCGCCTGTTCCACGGTCTTTTTCACGCCTTCCACTCCCGCCCCGGTATTGCCGGATACTCCGGGTATCTGGATAATCGCCGGCAGAGTGCGTTCTTTATACATTTCTATTACATCGGTCAGCTGTGCAGCAATTGCTTCCGTAATATAGATAACCCCATACTTTCCTTCAGCAAGCTGTTTCAACTTATCCTTCGCTTCCTCACGGCTCTGGACAGGGCAGATGCTTAAACCCAGTGTCGCAAAACCATATATGCTGTCATAATCGCCAAGCACTGCTATTTTATACATACATCTCCCTTATCCTTTCCCGGATCGCTTCATCCGGAAAATCATTCTGTTTTCCGGTCAGGATAATCCGAACTGTCTTTATTTCATTTTCTCTGGCAAGCACATATGCTACCAGAGGACCTACAGAAAACGAGTTGTATTTCTGCGGCCTGATCGTTTCCATCATGCGGTTATCACACCAGCGTTCGAATGCGGACGGAGAATCCTCCAGCGCCTGTGCACCTTCTGCATAGGTCGTTCCAAGCAGGTATTCACGGATTGCATCCATCCCCCCTGCCGCCGCTTTTGCAAGCTGGTCCACATTAATGCTCTGGCAGGGCGCCATAGCACGCTTCATGAAATCCAGTGACTTTGCAGTCTTCTGGGAGCGTACCGCAATCTTGATATCAGCAATTGCCACTGTAGACTCGGCATAATTCCTGATGATCTCGTCCTCTGCCTTCTGCCCTGCCTCATAGATGGATTCCAGGGCCGCCCGGTCCACGATCACATCGCAGAGCTGCCCGTCCCTTGTATGAAGCAGTGTCTCATAAGCTTCCTGTGCCGTCTCGCCCATTCTCCCGGGCAAACGGCTAAATTCCTTATTCTGCACGATCTGCAGCATCTCTTTCCCCGGAATGGCACAGTCATCATAGAAAATATTCTTATTCTCCATCTCCGTACACACTTCCTTGATTGCTGCTTTCAGATTGTGGTAAAGTTTCGGATAAGAAAGCACATCAAACACGGACAAGTCGGGAGCGACATCGTCAATGACTTCCCATGTCTTCTCCTCTTCCCTGGTGAGCATGGCAGAAGCGTCCATAGACCCTGTCCCGTCTCCCCAGCCCTTCTCGCTTAAGAACTGAAGACACTGCTCTTCATCCTGGCAGGCCATCAGCCTCTCGATATCGGTACTGGAAATCAAAGAGGTCTCCAAAGCACGTATACGCGCAACCGCGTAAGTATATTCTAAATCATTCAAAATATAAACCTCCTTGCTTTGACAACTTAGGTTCGGTCCTATCGAACCTTATGTTGTAAAGTACATCCTGTCGGCTTAGGTTCGGTTCTTTCGAACCTTAGCGACACGGATGTTTCCTTCCTCAAAATAATAATCCATGCACCTTATCGGATAACTCATCTCGTTTGGCATCAAACAATGCCTTTATCGTACAGTTTTCTTCAATCCCGCCATAAACCAGGATAAAACCGCCTTCCATCTCCTTTGACTCCTTCGCAAGGCTCAAAGCACCGCCTTTTTTCGCTGCAGCGCCCTGAATCTCAGCCTCGAATCCTGCCGGCATACGGCCTAAGTCACGGGCTGAAAAATAAATCACGCCGGACTCTCCCAGTACAAACTCATCCAGCATCCTGCGGATCATATCAAAATATGCCTCTGCATCCAGAGCCAGAATTCTGTTATATGCCTTGTTCAGCACATTCGCAATGACATCCTGCTTTGCCCGCAGGAGCATCTGTTTACGCTGCATCTCACAGGAAGACGCAACTCTCTGTGCATAATTAACGGCATCTCTTTCCGCCTTATCGGAGATTTTCTCAACCTGCGCTGCCGCCTCTGCTCTGGCAGCATCTAATATCTCTTCTGCCTTTGCCTTAGCCTGCGCAATATTCACTTCCGCTGAGTGGGCCGCCTCATCCAGGATCTGACTTTTCATATTGTCTAATCCACTCATTTATAAGCTCTCCCTTTCATTCTTTATACTACGTGGCCACAGATACCTCCGGCCATCGTTATCCTGCTGCCTGATCTATCCGATAATTAAACCGGAATAGCTGAAACTGCGAGGAATGAGATAAGAAGTGCCAGAATCGCATATGTCTCAACCATTGCAGGGAAAAGCATTGCTTTACCGAACTGGTCCGGCTTCTTAGCGATGATTCCGATTGCTGCTGCAGAAGTCTTGCCCTGTGACTTTCCAGAAATCAGGCCAACAATACCGATTGGGAGGCATGCTGCCAGGATCATAAGACCTGTCTGTACAGAAATATCCACAACTCCTCCTCCGAGAAGGCCGATCTTGGACAGTGTAACGAATCCGATGATCAATCCATAAAGACCCTGAGTACCCGGAAGCAGCTGCATAATCAATACTTTAGCAAACTTACTTGGATCCTCTGACATAACACCTGATGCAGCCTGACCTGCAATACCAACTCCGAGTGCTGAACCTGCTCCTGCAAGCAATACCGCAACCGCTGCGCCGAGAAGCGCATAAACAATACCTAACTGACTCATAAATTTGTTTCCTCCTTAATATCTGCATATTTTGTATTTTCTTTAAACGGGTTGAATGCGCGTCCGCCGCCTTCGTAGAACTTTCCGAAGAACTCTACAAACTGCAGACGGTTTGTGTGCACATATGCACCCAAAAGATTAATCGCTATATTGAACGTATGGCCTACTATGAAGGCAAATATGAAGACAATCACACCAAATACGCTCTTACCGGCCATACTTCCCATCTGGTTGACAACGGAAGCGATAACGCCTGTCGCCAGTCCCAGGGCGAGAAGTCTTGAATATGAAAGTACATCGCTGAGCCATCCGCTGACGTTATACAGATCGTACGCTCCAAGCGCGAGCCGAAGCCCGATATTCTTCTTTGCCCTTCCTGACATCAGAAGGATGCCGGCGGCACCTGCGATTGCCAGTACTTTACCAAGTGTAACAGCCACCGGCGGGAATGTGATTGACATCTGTGCGATAGACGCAAACAGTTCACTCGGGACAAGCATGATCAGAAGTCCGATCAGAAGCATGAACCAAAGGACTACGTCACAGAAGAAATCCATGTATCTTTTGTCCCTTATGCACATGTAACCTTTGATGCCCAGTCCTACAAACAGATGGATCACACCAAACAGCATGGAATATATCAGCAGTCTCATAGGCTCATCCAGCGGAACAAACCATACGGCCGGGATTCTGACCTCGTGTCCGAAGAATGTCCTTGACACTACATTAATCACATCTCCAAAATATCCCCCGAACATGACTCCCCAGAACAGAGTGGAAAGGCCGCACCAGAAGAATAACTGAATCGATGTCTTCATGCCCTTTCCCATTCTCGGGAACTTCAATATCAGGACTCCGCATGCGATAGCAACAATTGCTCCGTATGCCGCATCTGAAAGCATTAAACCAAACAGAAAAACGTAGAAAAATGACATGATCGCTGTCGGGTCCATTTCTCCTTTTCCGGGGAGCCCGAACGCCTCGAGGATTCCCTCGGCGCTGGATGAGAACTTATTATTCTTCAGAAGCACAGGTGCTTCCTCATCTTCCTTAAGTTCTTCCACATCCACAACACAGTCATATTTGTCTGCCAGAGCCTTCTGTACCTTTGGAACCGCTTTTGCAGGTACATATCCGCTGATCAGGAAAGTACGCTCCGACTGCGGCAGCTGCCCCAGTACTTCATACTTATCTGCACGGACACGGAAATAATCTGCCAGCAGTTTCAGTCCCTCACGGTTCGCCGCAAGGTCAGATACTTCTTTCTCGATTTCAGCGATTCTTCCCTTAATTTCAGAAATCTCCGCTTCCATCTCCTCTTTTGCCTTTGCCGGAATCTCGCCAATCATCTGGGACGGCTTTGCAAAACCTATGCTGCGCAGCGCCTCTTCAAGCTGCTGTGCATCATTCCTTAAGCAGAATACCGTCAGATAGGTGGTATCCTGTTCCGCCGAGATGATATGGAAATCTGCCTCAAGTTCCGGAGCCTGTGCCGCCAGCATGGCGTATACATTCTCCAGCGTCAGCATGCCGGGCATGGTTCCCGGAATCATAACGATGTGCTCTGTCCCCGGAAAATTCATGGGTACATCCAGTTTCAGCCAGGGCATCAGACTTTCAATGCTGTTCTCAATCTTCAGGATGTTGGCATGCTGTTCTGCCTTTTCCTTGTCCAGCGCCTGAATTCTCTTTGCCCTCTTCAAAAGCTCGTCCTTATCCTCGATAATGGACTGGTACTTTTTCTGGTCGACAAGGTCTTTCCCCGCCAGCGATGACAGCATAGACTGCTTCACCGGTGCATACTGCTGCAGGATGTCCAGTGCCTGGTCAGCCGATGCGGCTGCCTTGTCAAAACTCATCCTGGCATTCCCTGTATCCATCCGGCGGAAGTGTTCGTCTTCCTCGAGCACATGGTTGATCTCCATAACGCCCATACTCTGTAGTTTCTCAAGAATGGCCTTTCGGTCTTTCTTCAATGCGCAGATACTCATTCGTTGCATCTGCAATACTGCCATAATACTATCCCTCCTTTATCCCGCTTTTCTCCTGCCGGCCGCTCAACACGCCATCCTTAAGCAAAGATGCCGGTACCGGCTCAGGTCTAAACCAGTTGTGATATCACGAGACTTACTGCCTCATCTTCCCTGGATGCTGCAGTTTCTTTTAATGTCCTGATCTCTTTCTCAACATCAGACATTGCATTCTCTTGAGCTTGTGCACCTTGTTCTTTCGCATTCTCCATTATGGCATCTGCTTTCTTACGAACCTCCAGAATCTGTCCGGCTTTCAGATCTTCAGCCTGCTTGGACGCCTCTTCCAGTATTCCTTTACACTGTACTTCGGCATCTTTTACAATCGCCTCGGCCTTAGCCTCTGTCTCTCTAATCACCTGAATGGTTTCTTCTACCATATATTAGTCACCGCCTTTCTACGTACACAATTTTAGGATATCATACATCTTGTTGATAGTCTACAATGAAATATTGACTTTTTCTTTAGAAATTGTGCATAATTTTTGTATGGTCTGCCTAAAAATTTATGATATCTATTTATAATGCATCTGTTTCCGGTTTTATTATACCCAATTTTTGTAATTACATAATGCCCCGTGTCATCCACAGGGCATTTTATACTCCGTTTATAACTGCTCAGATTCATGAACAGTTACATCCATTTACTTATTGCAGAACACTTTCCACTCAGGTCATGATAATTAACCCAGTTTTTCCCTAAGCATGGCAGCCGCATTTTTTACAAGCTGTTCCATTTCCTCCGGGGATGCATCCTGGCTGATGTCCCTCCACACTTTGATGTCGCGGCCCACTTCACCACCCATTTTAATAAAAGGCTCCATGACTACCGCTCCCTGATAATGAATCTCTTTCAGTGCACCGGTGATCTCATCCCACGGCATTCTGCCGTTTCTTGCCGGAGGCCTGCGGTTGGACTCTCCCACATGGAAATGGCCGAGCCTGCCGCCGACGAGCCTGATTGCGTCTGCGAAACTGTCTTCTTCTATATTCATGTGGTAGGTGTCAAGCAGGATCTTGCAGTTGGGACTATCCACCATGTCCACATATGCCATTGCCTCTTTCGCCGTATTTACCAGTGAAGACTCGTAGCGGTTTACGACTTCCACTGCAAATGTAATTCCAAGCGCCCCGGCCGCCTTCATGATCTCTTTTACAGAGTTCACACTGCGTTGGATTACAGCGCTTTTATCAACAACACCCGTAGTAAAAGGCTGGTTCCATGCCCCGATATCTACACCGGAATACATGTTGGCACCCATTTCACTCATAATTTTAAATGTATCCAGGGTAAACTGAATCCCTCTGTTCCTGACATTTTCATCTTCACTTGCCAGATCCTGGTCTGCCCCAAGTCCCACCGAAAATGTGAGTGTAATGCCGTTTTCCTTTGCCGTTTCTGCGATCGCATCCCGTTCCTTCTTCGTCAGTGCAAGCAGAGGCGCGGGGGCAACTTCCAGTATATCCAGCCCGATCCGCTTAATCTGCCCGATCTGCCTGATAAAGTCAGTGTTCCAGTCTGTATTAAAGTATCCGAAGTGAATTCCTATTTTATTCATTGTATTTCGCCTCTCTTAAAATTTCAGATATCATAGATTATCTTCTCAGTTCTTTTTTCAGGTCACGGATCGTCGTATGTTCATCTATATAGATCGTTTCAATCCCCATTGCCTCCCCCCAGCCGCCAAGCTGGTCAGCCGTGAGATCGTATGTCATGACTGTATGATGTGCCCCTCCGGTCATGAGCCATGCCTCCAGCCCGGTCTCAAAATCCGGTTTCGGAGTCCAGAACGCGGTTGCTACCGGGAGGTTAGGCATAGGTTTTTCTGTTTTTTTGCAGGTAACATCATTAATGACCAGCCTGAAATTATCTCCCATATCAATCAGTGAGGCTGCAATGGCGTCTCCTTCTTTTGCGGTAAACACCAGCCTCGCCGGATCTTCCCGTGCACCGAGCACGAGTGGGTTTACCCGGATACTGACCGGGCCATCCGCGATGGAGGGACAAATTTCCAGCATATGTGTCTCCAGAATCCCCTGTCTGCCCGGGACAAGATTATATGTATAGTCCTCCATGAAGGATGTTCCTTTTGCATCTGCCATCCCCGCCGTCATCAGCTTGACGAGCCTAAGGAGCGCCGCAGTCTTCCAGTCCCCCTCAGCTGCAAATCCATAGCCTTTTGCCATCAGCCTCTGCATAGCCAGACCCGGCAGCTGTTTTAAGCTGCCTAAATCCCCAAAGTGGGTTACGACTGCCTGATAGTCCTTCTCCTTCATAAACCGTTCAATTCCAAGCTCTATCTGTGCCTGCACCTCCACATGGCGGCGGAATTCTGAAGGATCCCTTCTATCTAATATGATGCCATATGTTTTATAATACTCATCCGTGAGTGCATTCACATCGGACTGGGATACCGCGCTTACAGCTTCGGCAGCCTCGTTGACCGGATAAGTGTCTACCTCCCATCCGAACCGTATCTGCGCATCCACTTTGTCGCCTTCTGTATCTGCCACATTTCTCATGTTATCCGAAAGCCTGAGTACTCTGAGATGGCTGCTCTCGATAATCCCCGCTGCCGTGCGCATCCAGCCGCCTATCTTTTTCTGTACAGATTCCGCACTCCAGTGCCCTGCCACGATCTTATGTTCCAGCCCCATCCTTGCAAGCATGTAGGCAAATTCCCTGTCGCCGTGGGCGGACTGGTTGATATTGATAAAATCCATGTCCAGCGTATCATAAGGGATTTCCTCATTAAACTGCGTGTGCAGATGTAAAAGCGGTTTTCTCAATTCTTTCAGTCCTAAAATCCATGATTTCGCCGGTGAAAACATATGCATCCACGCGATAATGCCTGCACACTCTTCATCCTCATTCGCCTCGTGAAAAGTCTTCCTGATTGTCGGATTCGATATCAGTGTCGGTTTCAGGACAATCTCAAACGGTATCAGTCCGGAACGGTTCAATTCGTCTACAATGATCCTGCTGTGTTCCGTAACGACCTGTATCTCGGCATCCCCATACAGGTCAACGGAACCGGGGCAGAACCAGAATTTATAATTTCGCTGTAATTCCATCTTTTCGCCTTTCTATTTCTTTTTTATCGCTTCTTTCACCCGCTCTGCAATCTTCTCAGGTGTAAAGCCAAATCGTTCTCTTAAGTACGCCTCGGAACCGACCTCACCAAACTCGTCTCTCGTACCGATACGTTCTACAACCGTCGGACAGTGCTCCCCTAAATACTCTGCAACCGCCGAACCAAGCCCGCCGTACACAGAATGATTTTCTGCTGTTACGATAGCGCCGGTCTCTTTTGCACATTTCAATACTAATTCTTCATCGAGCGGCTTCACGGTAAACATATCCACAACTGTAGCATCAATACCTTCTGCCGCCAGAAGCTCTGCCGCCTGAAGCGCAATCGTCACCAGCCGTCCGCAGGCAATAATGGAAGCATCTTTTCCTTCCCTGAGTACAATGCCCTTTCCAATCTCAAATTCCGCGTCTTCATCATAGACAGCTATATTATCCGCAAGCGGTGTTCTGTAATAAGAGATTCCTTTCATATTGATGGTCCTGCCCAGAAGCTTGTTAAACTGTACACCGTCAGCGATATCAAAAATCCGGCAGTCCGGAACCGTCCGCATCATCGCGATATCTTCAAATGCCATATGTGTCCCGCCCCAGTATGTCTGCTTATATCCCGGTTCACTGCCGATGATATTGAGCGTTTTTTTCGCATAGGCACCGGATAAAAATATCTGGTCGAACCCCCTGCGCGTCACAAAGGAAGCAAAACTGTGGATGACCGGTTTCAGTCCCATCACAGACATTGCAGCCGCTGTGCCGATCATGTTTCCTTCGGCAATTCCGCACCTGAGTACCCGGTCCGGATATTTGGCAGCCAAATCCCAGAGTCCCGCACCGAATGCAAACATAAGGTCAGCATCAAGGTACACAACATCCGGATCGTTTTCCAGCATATTTTCTAAGTTCTCAAGAAACTGTTCTGTAATTGCTTTTTTTCATATTCACCGTTATAAATTGTTTTCGCCATTATATGTACCTCCTCACAGACTGGCCTTTACTTCTTCAAGTTCTGCCAGACACTTATCTGCCAGTTCCCTGTCGACAGGAATCATATGGTTGAACACCATTTCCTCTATGCACTTCACACCGCTGCCCTTCGTGCCGTCAAGTACGATCATGGCCGGCTTGTCCCCCTGATTCTCCCTGACATTTGAAAAGGCGTCCCGGATCGCTTCCGGGTCATTCCCTTTTACTGTCAGTGCATACCATCCGAAAGAACGGAATTTATCTTCTATGTCAAGAAGGGATATGCATTCATCCGTGGTCCCGTCTATCTGTTTTTTATTCCAGTCCACGATGCCGACCAGATTGTTAAGCTTATACTGGTGTGCATACATAGCGGCCTCCCAGATCTGGCCCTCCTGTATCTCACCGTCTCCCATGAGGCAGTATATCCGGTTGGGCAGTTTCTTCAGTTTCGCTCCCTGGGCCAGTCCGTTTGCAAGGGAGAGGCCCTGTCCAAGGGAACCCGTGGATGCATCAATACCCGGTGTGCGAAGCCTGTCACAGTGGCTGGGAAGTCTCGTACCACCTTCGCAGAGTGTATCCAGCCAGTCTATCGGGAAATATCCCTTCAAAGCTAATGCCGCAAATACCGCGGGGCCCGCATGGCCCTTCGATACAACAAGCATATCGCGGTCTTTCTTCCCGGGATCCTTTGGATCAATTTTCATCTCCCCGTTATATAGCACAGCCAGTACATCAGCGATGGAAAGACAGCCGCCTATGTGCCCAAACCCTCTTTTTTCGAGGCATTTTACTGTTGCAATCCTGACTTCATTTGCAAATGCTTTCAGTTCTTTTCCTGTCATATCCTTACCTCCCGCCCTGCTATACATGGATCTCTTTTACCATTGCATTAATGGCGTCAATATAGTAGTTAATATCCTGTCCGACCGTTACACTGTCAAATCCCTGTGAAAGTCTGGTATTGGCAACCTCTGCATTTGCGCAGTAAATAATAGTAAACTTACCCGCCGCCTTCACTGCTTTCACGATTCTTTCCATTGCAGCCTGGAATTCAGGCTTGTCGAACTGTGTCGGAATTCCCATTGCCACAGACAGGTCATATGGCCCGACAAAGATTCCGTCCACCCCGTCAACTTTGGCGATCTCCTCGATATTCTCCAGACATCCCATCGTCTCACACTGCGGAACAAGCAGGGTTTCCCTGTTGCAGACAGCGAAATAATCGTTGATGTCACCCGCCGCATGTTCCAGATATCCATATCCTGCACCTCTTGCAAAGGCTACGCCGCGCTGTCCGAGCGGATAATATTTTGCATATTCAACGAGCTTCTGAATCTCTTCGATTGAATGTACCTGTGGGATAATCAGCCCGCCTGCACCGATATCCAGCATCTTCAATACGGAATTCCGGTTTGAGTCTTTCACTCTTACGAGTGCGGTCGTGTCATGAAGTTCGGCCGCCCTTAACATAGACATGACACTTTCCACATCAAACGGGCCGTGCTCCGTATCGATCAGCATATAATCCAAATCCGTCAGGGCAAGCGCCTCTGCCACATTTGCATTTCCTGCCTCAAAAAAAGTACCGACTGTTTTCTCACCGTTCATAATTTTTTCTCTTAATAAATTTTTCATCTTTCTACGCTCCTATTCCTAATGCTTTTTTGTTTACTATGTTTTCCGGGTTCCTGCCGTTCAAAATATCGACCGCTGTTTGTGCGAGGACTGCCATCATCTGTTCCTCTGCCTCAACCGAGTTATAGGCGGCGTGCGGGGAGCAGATGATTTTTCCCGTCTCGAAGAGAGGGTGCCCCGGCTCACTGACTGGCTCATTTTCCACAACATCCAGCGCTGCTGCGCGGACTTTACCAGACTTTACCGCCTCCATCAGGTCATCCACTGCGATAATCGGACCTCGTGAGGTGTTGACGATCATAACACCGTCTTTCATCTTTGCGATCGTCTCTTTATTAATGAGGTGATAAGTACTGTCAAACAAAGGTGTGTGAATCGTAATGACGTCCGAAACCTCCAGAAGTTCATCCAGATCTGCCTTTTTAGCACCGTAATCGGTTATCACAGATTCGTCGAGGTACGGGTCATAGACCACCATGTGGAATCCAAATCCCTTTGCAAAGTCCGCTGTGCGTCTGGCGATATTGCCAAACCCTACGAAGCCAAGTGTCTGGCATGCCAGACGGTGGGGCTTGAATCCTGCATTTGCAAGCCATTTCCCTTCTTTCACCAGATCATTAAAAAATACAATCTGCCGCTCCATTGCCAGTATCATCGCAATGGTATGTGTAGCGACCTCGTCCAAACAGTGTGTAGGGCTGTTGCATACCTTAATGCCGCGCTCTGTTGCCGCATCCACATCAATAACATCGTATCCGATGCCATACCTGAGAATTACCTTACAGTTCGTCAGCGCATCCATGATCCTCGGCGTAATCTTCCGGTATATGACCAGAAGTGCATCCGCATCCCTGCACTTTTCAATAATCTCATCCTCTGTCTGGCAATCTTCCAGAACAAATTCAATTCCATTTTCTTCAAAAATCTTTTGCTGAATGCTGAAGTCCAGACCATCAGCTGAATTCTTATCTACTACAATTGCTTTCATTGCTTAAGCCTCCATTTTTCAAGTTTTCTTGTTTAATTTCCTGCTAGCGCATAAACAGTTTTGGCAGGAACAGGGATATTGCCGGCAGATATGTAATCAAAAGCAGGTCGATAATCATGACTACAATAAACGGGACAATCCCCTTAATCACTTCTGAGAGCTGGGCCCCTCCGACACGGCTGGCGACAAACAGGTTGATGCCGAGCGGCGGTGTGATAAATCCAATCGCAAGGTTTACGACCATAACGATTCCGAAATGAATCGGGTCTACACCGACTGCTGTCACGATCGGCAGGAAAATCGGCGCCAGTATCATGATTGCACACAGCGTTTCCATGAAGCATCCGACAAAAATCAGGACAACATTGATCAGAATCAGGATCACAATCTTATTGGCATTCAGTCCGGTAATCGCATTTGCCACGAGTGTAGGGATCTTCGCGACTGCCAGTACCTTTGTAAATACGGCCGCACAGCCGATAACCAGCATGATCGTGGAAGTTGTTACCACGGCTGACTTGATAACCTTGACCGCTTCCTTCAGTGTCAGCTCCTTATAGACAAATACCCCAACGATGAACCCGTATGCCGCTGCAACTGCTGCCGCTTCTGTAGGTGTAAAAATACCACCGTAGATACCTCCCAGAATAATAACCGGGCAGATGAGCGCCCATTTCGCATCCCAGAGTACTTTTCCGGCCCTTTTCCATGAAAACGGCTCCTTGTCCCCCTGATACCCTCTCTTTTTGCAGTAGAAATAAGAGTATGCAATCAGAGTCAGGCCGATCAGGATTCCCGGTACGAACCCAGCCATGAACAGTTCCGAAATCGACTGGTTTGTGGATACACTGTAGATAACCATCGGGATACTCGGTGGAATAATAACACCAATACTTCCGGCCGCCGCAATTACTGCCAGCGTGAACTTCTTGTCATAACCTGCCGCGAGCATCGACGGGATTACCATACCGCCCACAGCGGCAACCGTTGCAGGTCCCGAACCGGAGATTGCTGCAAAAAACATACATACTACAACGGTCACAATCGCAAGCCCGCCTGTAAATCTGCCGAAGAAGACCCTTGCACTGTCCATCAGACGTCTGGAGATGCCCCCGCCGCCCATCATTTCGCCCGCAAGTACGAAAAACGGGATCGCCATTGTCGTAAAGGAGTCGGAACTGGTCACCAGATTCTGTACAATATATCCTGTCGTCAGGTCGCCGGAATACAGGATGGCCGCAAGAGAAGCAAGACCAAGTGCAATGGCTACGGGTACGTTCAGAATCAGAAGTATAATCATGACACCAAAGAGTACGAGACTAATCATTCATTTCCACCCCCTTCTTATAATTCTGTACACGCAGGATGATTGTCTGTATGCAGCGTATTGAGGATAAAATATATCCTACGGCGGGTGCCAGATAGATGAAATACATCGGGATGGACATCGCCGGGGATACCTGTCCGGACCTGATTACCTTTCCCAGCAGCATCCAGCCCGTCACTACCACGAACACACACCATCCCAGAGAGATGACATCACCGATGATTACGATAACCGGCCTGATTTTCTTGGGAAACAATGACAGCGCCGCCTCTATTTTTACGTGTTTCCTCATTTTGATACCGTAAGAGATGGATATGAAAGTCATCCACACAAAAACATACCTTGCCAGCTCCTCAGACCAGGAGAGCGAGCTTTTAAACAAATAGCGCATGATTACCTGCACGACGATCGCGATTGTTGCCACGCTCATAAGCGTTGCTGAAATAATATCCTCCGCATGCTCATCTAAAAATTTCCAAAATTTGGACATGTCCTTACTCCTTCCTTTTCCCTTAACTACTCCGCTGTCTCCTCCAGAATTTTCCTGAACAGCTCGGGATGCTCTACTTTTGTTTCCACCAGACTGTAAATATCCGAAACAGCATCCCGAAACTGCTGTTTTTCCTCATCGGTCAGTGATATGAGGGTAACCCCTTTGTCCTGCATCTCCTGCACTGCGTCCTTGTCGTACTCTGCCGTTTTTTCACGCTGCACCGAAACACCATAGGCGCCTGCTTCCTCGATGATTTCTTTTTCCTCGTCAGTCAGCTTGTCGTAGCTGTCTTTACTCATCAGAAGCAGATAAGGGGTATATACATGGTTTGTCTCGATAATGTATTTCTGTACCTCATAGAAACGGTTATCCCTGTCTGTTACAAATGGATTGTCCTGTCCGTCCACCGTCTTCTGCTGAAGCGCGGTAAACAGTTCCGAGAATGCCATCGGCGTCGGGCTGGCTCCGAGGGCCTTCCATGTTTCAATATGTACCTCGCTTTCCATGACTCTGACTTTCAGGCCTTTCAGGTCAGACGGTGAATGGACCTCCTTCGCTGCAGTTGAGAGCTGGCGGAATCCGTTTTCAGGAAATCCCAGTACCTTAAATCCGATATCTTCCATCCCTGCCGCAATCTCCTGCCCGATCTTACCATCCAGAATTTCCTGGGCCTGTGCGGAATCTTTAAACAGAAACGGGGCATCAAACACATTCAGGTCCGGGTAAAATGCAGCAACGGGTGTTGTTGAAACAATACACATATCGATATTTCCATACTGTACGGTTTCTGCAACTTCCCGGTCACCGCCCAGCTGCCCGTCCCCGTACACATCAATCTCCATCTTTCCGTCTGACAGTTCCTTAATCCGCTCCTGCATAGCCTCCGCCATATCAACCTGTGACTGGTTCGTATTGATAGAAAGCTTCAAACGCCTGACACCGTCCTTGTTTCTGCCGCACCCTGCCGTCATAACAATCGAAAACAGGAATACAAATACTAACATGAGATTTACAAATTTTCTTCGCTTCACCTTTTACCTCCCACTTTCTTCTTATACTCATTACTTCAAATCCATTATGGCTTCCTTTATGGCCCTGGCCCGCTCTTCATACTCTGCATCCTCCAGCAGGTGCGGCGGACGGGTGTCCTTAAATGGCAATCCCCAGTCGGGGCTGTCTTTATACTTCGGTACAATATGTACATGAAGGTGATTTACCTTATCCCCGTATGTCGCGTAGTTAATCTTATCCGGATGGAATACATTATTCAGAGCTTCAGCCGTCCTGCTTACTGCATGGATCAGTTCTGCCTGTTCTTCTTTTGTAAGCTGATACCACTCGGTTTTATGTGCTGTCCGGTAGACAACAATACATTTTCCTCTATGCGTCTGGTCACGGTACAGGTACACGGATGCATTCTCTACATCTGTGATATGAATCATGAGACTTCTCAGAGCTTCGCCATTTTCGCAGTAATAACACGCTGTCATCCAAGTCCCTCCTATATGTAACCGTTCAATGACGGCAGAAATTCTGACAAAGCCGGGATATATGTCACGAGGAGCAGCACAAGGATAATCGCCACAAAGTATGGAAGTAATGTCTTAATTACCTGTTCAATCGTTACCTTTCCGATCTTACAGCCCGTAAACAGCACGGTTCCGACCGGAGGTGTTATAGCTCCAATACATAAGTTATAAACAAGCATGATACCAAAGTGGATCGGGCTCATACCGAAACCGACACAGATTGGCATAAAAATCGGTGTAAAAATCAATATTGCAGGTGTCGGGTCCATAAAAGTACCTACCAGCAGGAGCACAATATTAATAATGATTAACGTCAAGATCTTACTGTTTGTCAGTGCCAGCATGGCTGTGGCAATAATGTCCGGAATACTGGTATATGCCATGATCCATGACATGATGGAAGAAACACCAATCAAAAATACGATGATAACGGTTGTCTTCGCTGACTCCAGAATGATTCTCGGAAGGTCCCTGACTGTAATACTTTTATAGATGAAGCTGAGGACCATCGCGTAGACAACAGCTACTCCTGAAGCCTCGGTAGCCGTGAATATCCCGCTCAGTATCCCGCCGATAATGATTAAGATCAGAATCAGGCTTGGGATTGCCTGTACAAAATACTGGAGCTTCATTCTCCCTGATACTTTTTCTGTATTGATATACCCGCGTTTTTTTGCCATATAACCGGCTACAATCATGACTGCAATTCCCCATAAGATTCCGGGTATATAACCTCCCATAAAAAGGGCCGCTACAGAAACGGAACCGCCAACCGTGGAAAATACAATCAGTGCATTGCTGGGAGGAATCAGCATTCCAGTCGGAGCAGATGCAATGTTAACTGCCGCCGAATATTCCTTTGCATAGCCTCTCTCACCCTCGATCGGCCCTATTGTTCCGCCCATTGCTGCCGCCGCTGCATTGCCGCTGCCGCTGATTGCCCCAAAGAACATGTTCGCTACTATATTACTCTGTGCCAGGGGACCCGGCAGTTTCCCACACAGAGCCTCTGCAAGACGGACAATCCGTACGGCAATTCCCCCGTTGTTCATAAAGTTCCCGGCCAGTACAAAAAACGGAATCGCCAGAAGCGGGAACGAATTCAGTCCCGTAAACATTTTCTGTGCACATGTTACCAGCGCAACATCTGCTGGCAGAATAACCATCATTGCCATTGCCGAGGACAATCCGATAGAAATTGCAATTGGCACGCCCATGATCAGAAATAAAATTAAAGCTGCTACCATAACTATTGTCGCCAATACAGCTACATCCATCTTACTCTTCCTCCTTTTCTTTCTCCTTCATGCCCTTCAGACGCTGGACCAAATCCCATTCATTGCAGATAAAATAGATAAGCATACAGATCCCTGCAGCCGGAATGGCAATATAGATCACCCCCATAGAAATTGGCAGTATTGAATCCGCCTGTGTCATTTGCTTTAACGCGCCGAAGTATCCCCCGACCAGCAGGACGCCCACTGCAAAAAGGAGTATCAGGAATTCATTTATCATTTCAACGGCCACCTTCGCCTTACCCTTGAACTTATCCAGTATAAAGGTCATTGCCATATGGTCTCTTTTTCCGAACACATAAGCACCGCAGAACATTGCCAGCCAGATAAAACCATATGTAACAACCGCCTCACTCCACGAACTGGGGCTGTTAAAAACATACCGTGTCACAACCTGGTAGACTACAAGAACGGTCATGATCCCGAGAATAAATATAGATACAGCTTCTAAAATCTTATCTGTTACCTTTCGTACTTTACTCATTCTCCTGTCCCTCCGATCTCAGGGAAACAATTGCCTGATAAACGCTCTTTGTCATGTCATTGCTGTTTGCAATTGATTCCTGGAATTCTGTAAAGCTCTCTGCAAAAGCTTCTTTATCTACATCATCGATAAATTCGATTCCAAGGGCCTGCGCCTGCTCAATGCTGTCTTCTACCATCTCTGCCCAGAAATCAAATTCCTTCTCAACGCACTCGTTCATGACGCCTTCTATCAGTTCCCTGTCACCATCTGAAAGGGAATCCAGAAACTGTGTGCCCGCCACAACAAAATCCGTACTGAAGCAATGTTCTGTCCTTGAAAATACAGGTGCCACCTCATAGTACTTCTTGCCCACATAATCAATCTCATTGGATTCCGCACCGTCTACCACACCCTGCTGCATTGCTGAGTATTGTTCGGATGCAGACATCGGTACTCCTGTGCCGCCCATCAGCTGAAGCATTTTTACCATATTGTCAGACTGCATGACACGAATCTTCAATCCCTTCAGGTCCCCGGGTTCACGTACTTCTCTGTCGCAGAAAATATTTCTGGAACCAGAGCCAAACGCCCCGACGATCTTAAAATCATATTCCGATGTGGAATCAAACAGATCATCCAGAATCCCACTGGTATATGCCTCTCTTTGATGGCCACTGTCTTTGAACAAAAACGGCATGCTCAGGACAGAAAAATCGCTGTTATAACTTTCCACAATCGTAGCATTCGCAACACACATCTGAACTGCATTATTCTGAGTCAGTTCAAGTGCCGCCCTCTGGTCTCCAAGTGTTCCGTTTGAATAAATCTTTACTGTAAATCTTCCGTCCGTTACTTTCTCAATCTCTTCGGAGGCCCATTCAAGAGCCTTATAATGTGGGTAATCTTCTGCGTTATTGTAGGCAATCCTGATCACCCCGTGATCCACTTTTTCCACTTCCTTTTTCTGGCAGCCGCTTAAAAGTAAAACGGAAATCATTGCGGCTGCACAGCCTGCAGCGGTAATTCTCTTTAAATTCATGATATCCTCCCTTTTTCCCTGTCCAGTAAATGCTCCTCTATGTTCCAGAAATCACCGGTGAATACCGATGAATCACTGCAGTATGAATTCCCGTTCTCCATACCTGCGATTACTGACATATCCTCTTCGTCCAGTTCAAAATCGAATATGTTAAAATTATCTGCAATTCTATGTGGCTTCGATGATTTTGGAATGACACAATTCCCCCGCTGAATGTTCCATCTCAATATGACCTGTCCGACATTTTTATTATGCTTTTCAGCAATCCGTTCTAACTGTGGCTCCGACAGGATGCAGCCTTTTGCAAACGGTACACAGGCGGTCATCGTAATGTTCTTCTCCAGACAGTATTGATAGTCTTCCTTTTTCTGCAGCCAGGGAGAAAGTTCAATCTGGTTCATAACTGGCACAATACCAAATTTTTCTGTCAGGGCTTCCAGATGTTCTTTCTTAAAATTGGAGACACCGATTTCTTTGAAATATCCTTTTTCCTTATACTTTAGTAAGGCTTCAAAGGCATGATAACGTGCATACTCATTCAGGCCGGGCCAGTGCAGCAGGTACATGTCTATATAGTCGATGTTTAAAGCCTTCATACTGTATTCTACAGCGGTTTCAGGTGTTTTATAGCTGGTCGGCCAAATCTTGCTCACTACAAAAAGCTCACTCCGTTCAATGCCACTCTCACGTATACCCTTGCCGACATATACTTCATTTTCATAAAAGTTTGCCGTATCAATGTGCCGGTATCCCACTTCAATGGCACTTCTCACTGCACGGATTCCTTCCTCTGCCTCTGACTTATAACAACCCAGCCCAAGCATTGGAACTTTCGTTTTGTTCCGCATTGTCTTATATTCCATAGCTGACCTCCTTTGTTTTTTATTAGTTTCTCCCTTTCTTCTTTCACAATTATATAAATCTAACAGAAACTGTGTCAAAATAAGTGCTTTTATTCATATTTTTTGCTTTTTTTGTTTGTGTTGGAAAGCATTTACTTCAATTTATTGTTCATATTGCACTTTAATTTTTATTTTTTTCTTTCACAGTGTACATTTTCAACAAATATAGGTTCTTTTGTGGGGGATACTGCCGATTTGTAATAGAATTATATGTATAAAAATAAGGCCCCCTGCAATGGGAACCTGACCGGTATCCTCACTGTAAAGTGCCTTATCTTCCAATTATTATATTTTACCATAAATACTAAACTCGTTAAATACCTCGCCAAGTGCGAGCATTATACCTCGAAACATGTCTTTACTTTCTCAGCCGTGACATTGTCCCGTACATTCGCTGTATATCGTTGCGCATCTCATCCTCCGCCAGCAGCGGCAGGTGGTTTTTCAGCATATTAAATATGGACTTGTGGTGTTCCGAGCCACTCCCCATATCATGCTCCTGAAAACACTCCTCATAGGCCAGCTGGTTGAGCTGATTACGATAGCACGCCAACGGGCATTCTATAGACTTGTACATGCTGACCAGATAAGGATTACGGGATGCCTTGATAATAATCTCATGAAATTGTTTATCGGTTCTCGTATACTCTCTCTGGTTCAGTGTCCTGTCAATTTCCTCGAATTTACTAATGAGTTCTTTTAGCTGCTGCAGTTCCGCAGGTTTGATCCGCTTGGCTGCCTGATATGCCGCTTTGGGCTCCAGAGTCATCCTTGCTTCATAAATCCACAGGCATTCCTCGTAAGAAATCGGCTTTACATGGACAGTTTTACCTACACCCCGGACGAAAATACCGTCATCAACCATATCGGAAAGCGCAACCTTGACAGGGGACCGGGAGACATTCAGTTCTTTTGCAATCTTGGACTCAATGATCTTGTGCTCCGGCAGGAGATGTCCCTCAATTACCTCCTGATACAGTTCCTGGTAAATCAGGCGGCTGAGAATCGCGAAGGGATTGTTCTCCATCTCCTGCTGCACATTCTTTTTAAAATCATCACTTAATACATATTCTGTCATTGCTTATCCTTCTTTTACCAGCTTAAATGGTGAAGATGCCCTTCCAGGTTCATCCCCGCAAACTGATTCTGTCTCAGCGCTTCATAAAGAATGATTGCCACAGAATTTCCCAGATTTAATGAGCGGATATCTCCGACCATTGGGATCCTGATGCATGTGTCCTTATGCTCCACCAGAATCTCTTCCGGGATCCCGGCGCTCTCTTTGCCAAACATGATAAAGCAGTCAGGCTCATACTGGACTTCTGTATAAACTTTGGAAGCCTTTGTCGTTGCCATGTAGATCTTTGCTCCCGGATTTTGTTCCATGAAGTCATTATAATCAATATAAGTCCTCACATCCAGATCGGACCAGTAGTCCATCCCTGCACGCTTTAAAGCCTTTTCATTCAACTTGAACCCGAGCGGTTCGATCAGATGGAGACGCGTATTCGACGCCACACAGGTCCTGCCTATGTTGCCTGTGTTTGCCGGAATTTCCGGCTCATGCAGTACAATATTAAGCATGGTTCCTTACCTCTCATTCCTCAGGCGCTGTATAAATCTGCCCAGACGTCCCAGAGCTTCTTTCAAATCATCCAGTGAATAGGCATAGGAAATACGCAGGAATCCTTCTCCGCACTCGCCAAACGCGGTGCCCGGCACAACAGCCACTTTTTCTTCATTCAGAAGGCGGGTAGCAAACTCTTCTGATGTCATGCTAAATTCCTGAATACTCGGGAATACATAGAATGCGCCGAACGGCTCAAAGCATTCCAGTCCCATGCGTGCAAATTCATGCATCAGGAAACGCCTCCTCTGATTGTAGGATTTCCGCATTTCTTCTACTTCTTCTTCACAGTTTCTCAGGCCTTCGATCGCCGCATACTGGCTGTTCGTCGGCGCGCACATGATCGCAAACTGATGGAGCTTGATCATCTGTTCAATGATTGCCTCTGGTCCGCAGCAGTAGCCGAGACGCCACCCCGTCATAGCAAAACCTTTAGAAAATCCGTTGATTACGATGGTTCTCTCACGCATCCCCGGAAGGCTTGCTATGGAAACATGCTGTGTGCTGTAAGTCAGTTCCGAATAAATTTCATCGGAAATCACGTACAGGTCATGTTCCTTTACAAATTCTGCTACCGGCTCCAAGTCTTCCTTTGTCATGATGGAACCTGTCGGGTTGTTCGGAAATGGCATGATCAGGACCTTTGTCTTCGGAGTTGTATATTTTTCCAGATCTTCTACCGTCAGCTTGAACTCGTTCTCATACTGGAGCGGAATCACTACCGGCACGCCGTCTGCCATGACTGTACACGGCAGGTACGATACATAGCTTGGCTGCGGGATCAGGACCTCATCCCCCGGATCGAGCATGCAGCGCAGGCCCACGTCAATGGCCTCACTTCCGCCGACTGTGACAAGTGTCTCATTCTTTGGATCATATTTGATATGTATTTTTCTTTCTAAATATTTACAGATTTCATTTCTTAATTCCTGCAGTCCGGCATTGGACGTATAGAAGGTGCGGCCTCTTTCCAGTGAGAAAATACCTTCCTCGCGTATACGCCACGGAGTATCAAAGTCCGGCTCTCCCACACCAAGGGAAATCGCGTCTTCCATCTCGTTTGCCACGTCAAAAAACTTCCGAATACCGGACGGCTCGATTTCTATAATTTTCTTTGATAATGGATTTCTCATCAAGGCGTCACCAGCATCCTTTCTGATTCTTTCTTCGGTACAAGAATCGTTCCGTGGTCTTTATATTTTTTCAGGATAAAATATGTCGCAGTGCTGATCACAGATTCGATCGGGGATAATTTTTCAGATACAAACCGGGAAACTTCTTTCAGAGTCTTTCCCTCCAGTGTTACAAGCAGGTCATATCCCCCTGAAATCAGGTAAACTGCGTGTACTTCCGGATAATTGTAGATTCTCTCTGCAATCCGGTCAAACCCCTGGTTGCGCTGCGGCGTCACACGCACTTCGATCAGCGCAGTCACCGTCTCTACTCCCGCTTTATCCCAGTCAATCAATGTATGATATCCGCAGATGATCTTTTCTTTCTCCATGTCTGCGATCTCGTTTGCTACCTTAACCTCATCCACTCCAAGCAGAACCGCAAGTTCGCCAAGGTTTACCCTACTGTTTGTTTCCAGATATCTTAGAATTTCGTTCCTCAAGTTATCCATAACTATTACCTCCTAAAAAATGTCTGTTTTTATTTTATCTCAATGACAATTCCGCTCCCGCCATAGCATCAGTTCATCGGGTGCGGGTCTGTCCAGATACCTTTGTTCTTCACCGCTTGTGATCACCCGGGCATTACCGTCCGTGGCAACCCCAAGCCTGACGGCTCGTGCGCCGGCCCCTTCCAGGGCTTTTACGACCGCATCACCGTTCTTTGCCGTGATCAGAAAACTTCCTGCAGAAGTCATCTGGTACGGATTCAGATTATAAAATTCACAGATCTCGACAGTCTCCTGCCGGATTGATATTTTTGAAAGTTCTGTCTCCATCCCGATACCGGAAGCTTCCGCCAGCTCCCAAAGTGCCGCCAGAATTCCCCCGCTGCCGATCTGGTGAATGGCAGCCGCACCGGCCTTTCCTGCCGCGGCAATGGCTTTGGCGGCAAAGAGTTCTTTCTTCTGTTCCTTCAGCTGTCTGATGAAGGAAGGGACAAAACGTCCGCTTAACTCCTCTTCCCGCTCCGCCAGTATTCTTAAAGTGCCCTCCAGGGCAATGTGGCCGCACAGCAGGATATCCTGCCCCGCTGCCGCATCTTCTGTACGCAGAATGCTGTCCCCGGCGGCTTCTCCTGTGGCTGTTGCGATTGTCAGGATCTGGTTTACACAAGGATTGGTCTCCGCCTTCAGGCATGTCAGCTGGATACCGGCCTGCATGCAGACAGCATCCATAGAACCTGCCAGAGCCTTTAACTGCGCCTCAGTCGCAGAGAGCGGCAAAATCAGCTGTACCGACACCCCGATTACTTCCGCTCCCCGGGATGCCACGTCATTTACCGCCTTTAATATGGCATAGTCCGCACATTCCGGCACATTCCCAGACGTATCCGCCGTTGCCGTCACGACAATACCGCCGTCTGCCATGCGCAGCGCCGTGCACGGCTCTTCCATAGAAGGAGTGAAGAGTGCTTCTTCCCGCCTGCTGTTCAATTGTCTTCGCACAGACCGTTTCCATGCGGTCTGAGAGATATTTCCTGCCTTCATGACTCCTCCTTTCTGCCGGCTCCTGTTTTAAACGCCGTCTGCTGTTCCTGTTCCGTCTGTCGTTTCATTTGTACCGGCTGCCCCGTCTGCTATTCCGTTTGTATCTGCTGCCCCGTCCGATTCTCCCGTCTGGGAAGCATTTCCGGTGCCGGTCAGCTGCTGGATCATATTCATAATCTGGCTTTCGTCCTGTGACAGGATTGCCTGATTCATCTTTTCTGTATCTGCCTCGTTTGCAGAAGCCGTTCCGACCGCAACTGTTTCCTTTGAAGGCACATACTGGCTGTTATTAATTACATCACGGCTGACTTCTTCGCCATCTACATACACCACTTTCCACAACTGCGCGGACACAGCCGCCTGAGCCTGGCTTAACGTGTAATAATTGCCAATACTGTCGTCTGTAGCTATAAACCGTTTCCCGTCCGGCAGGTCCGTTCCCGTCGTCTCACTGACAAACTCCAGCGTCCTTCCGGAATCTCTTGTATCTTTACCGTATATATTAAACGTAATATTACCGTCTGCGAGTACACCTTCGATATAAACTGGTGTCTCCAAATTATTTTTAAACCTCAGATCCAGTACGTCATCCGCAATCGCCGCGTCCTGCGACGGCTGCACATAGGATACAAGCATGGTATGCGGGGACCGCTGCGTTACTTCCAGTTCCGAATACAGCACTGCATTATACAGGGTCGTGGATACCTGGCAGATTCCGCCGCCCATTGACTGGACAACTTTATCATCCTCATAAGATGCCGCTTCGGTAAATCCGTTCTCCTCTGTATAAGGTTCCATTGCCTCATTCGCGGAAAACTCTTCCCCCGGCTTTATAATGGCACCGTTGATATGGTCTGCCCCGCTCTCTATGTTCTGTGACCTGCCTGAACCATCACTTCCATAATACGTCGTGTAACTTCCGAGAAGGTCCGTCATATCTTTCAGGTCTTTTTTCGTAACCTCCGGATCCGTATAGGTCAGGGCCGCCTTAATCGTCCCACCTTTGCCATTCCAGTCTGAGCCCAGAAACTTGTTGATACTTTTAACTGTCTTCTTTGTATCCACAACTTCCCCCGGCTTCTCTTCTATCACCTTAACATCGTTGCCATCCAGGATTACTCTTGCATTTTCTGGAAGATTCAGCTGATCAGAAAAGGCCGCATTCAAAACTTTTCCGGCTGCTTTTTCCGATACTTGATAGGACACCTCGAAAACTTTCTCATTCTTATTCTTCTGGGCGCGCTTCAGGATTCTGTAACAGGAAAGTGCGTTCCCCTTTTTGCCGTAATCAACAGCTTCCTGAATCACGGCGTCCAGACCCTTCACCGTAAAGCCCAGCTCGCCTAAAGTAGTCTCACCTTTTCTGCCGTCTTCCAGAGACAGCTCCATCTTTTCATCTGCATAAGCAGACAGCTCCTCTTTCACCTTCTCCTTAGCTTTCTTAGCGTTCAGGCCGGATACATCGGTATTCCCGACAGAAACACCCTGAATAATGATACGCTCGTCAAACTTCCTGATATACCTGTGAAGAAAAAACTGTACACAGAGGATCACTACAAGTGCACAGAAAGCCACCTGAATCAAACGGAAAATCGCTTTTGCCTCCGATCTTCGTAATCTTCTCCTGCGTCTTCTTCTTTTGTTCCCCATACAAATCCCTCAAATTTCCTTAGAAACAATCCCGCTTGTCTGCTAAACAACCAGATACGGAATTACCATTGTCGCGACCATTGCCAGAATGATAACGATAACAACAATTGATATGATCTTTCTCACCTTTTTATTATATATGTTCATAAAATCCACCTCTTTTATCCGTCGGGCTGTCTGCCGGCGCTATACATACCGTTAGTTAGGTTACATTTTATACTCTTTGCAATATTTTTGCAAGAAGCATTCCCTGCACTTCGGACTCCTTGCCGTGCAAATGGACCGGCCAAACGTAATGATCTGGATATTATAAAGAATCCAGTGATCCTTTGGCAGTTCCTTCATCAGGTCCTGCTCCACCTTATCCGGATCATCATTCTTCGTGAGACCGAGCCGTTTGGATATCCGCTTCACATGCGTATCCACCACCACACTCGGCTCATGGAAAATATTTCCCCGGATCACATTCGCAGTCTTCCTTCCCACACCTGCAAGAGAAGTCAGATCATCAATGTCAGACGGTACCTCCCCGCCGAACCGCTCAACCAAAGCCTTTGTGCAGGCGATAATATTCTTCGCCTTATTATGATAGAACCCCGTCGGTTTAATATCCTGCTCCAGCTCCTTCAAATCCGCATTCGCGAACTTTTCAACAGAATCATATTTGCGGAACAAATCCTTCGTCACAATATTCACCCTCGCATCCGTGCACTGCGCACTCAGCATCGTAGCAATCAGCAGCTGCCACGGCGTGCTGTGGTTCAGATAACAAACATATTCACGGCCATACTGGTCGTCAAGTATAGAAAGAATCTCCAAAGTCCTCTTCTTCATAACCCCTCCTTGGGGACGTAATATTTCTCACTTTTACTACGTCCCAAATTGATCTTAGTGGTGTACCTAAACGTAAAAAATCTTTGCCTGATTTGTTAGTATATCCCTGTTTTTATAGTCGAACAATAATAGTTTTCCACCTATTTTTTCAAGATGTGTCATCTTCCGCAGCTGACGTTTATCATACTGTTCATATCCCTTTAGATACCTGTGTTCGCTTGCCTCTCCGTCATAAAATTCTGATGCTTCTTCTTTTGTAACTGTATCATTACCCGCAAAACCGGGCCTGTTTTTCACATTATCCCTTAGATACAAATCCACAGTCAGTGCATTTCTGTAAATTTCCTCCCTGTCGGGATCATATTTAAGAATGAACTGATGCATAATCTCATAGCGTGTAATCCGGGAATGATTGATCATATGAAGGTTATTCTCCTCATAAAATTGGCTCAGTTTTTCATATATGGAAAAAGCATCTTCGAATTTTTTCTCCAATTCCTGAAGAGTATTCGAAAACTGCCCGCTGTTATAGTAAACCTCCACCATTTCTTCAATCCCCTTAAGGCGGATAACATCAACATAGGGCAGCCATTTTGTTGATAATACTTCAAACGGCGGACGATCCTGATATTGGAGCTCATATTTTTCAACATTCTGATACATAAAGGATCCCTTTAGGACCTTCAAAAACCCCAACTGCAGTTGTTCCGGCTTCAAAGAATACACATCATTAAAGGATTTTCGAAAACTGTTGTAATCCTCATAAGGAAGTCCTGCTATCAGATCTAAATGCTGATGTGTATTCCCTGCTATATGAATTCGATTTACAACCCGCTTTACCTCATCAAACTTCATAACACGGTGGATCTCACGTATCGTATCCTGATTGGTCGACTGAACCCCAATTTCAAGCTGGATCAGCCCGGGACGCATCGTCTCAATAAGCCTTAGTTCCTCCTCGTTCAGCAGATCAGCCGCCACTTCAAAGTGAAAATTTGTTTTCCCTTTATCGTGCCGTGCAATATAGGACCAAACGGCCATCACATGCTCGTGCCTGCAGTTGAATGTTCTGTCAACAAACTTCACCTGTGGAACCTCTGCATCAATGAATACCTGAAGCTCCTTTTTTACAAGCCCCAAATCCCTGAAACGAAGGCATTTATCAATCGAAGACAAACAATAACTGCAGGAAAACGGGCATCCCCTGCTGGATTCATAATATATAATCTTATTTTTAAACTTTCCCATATCATTATAAACAAACGGAACCTTACTCAAATCCATCACCTGACGACTCTGGTTTTCAACAATCTCCGACAGATTTTCATTATTTTTCCACACCCGGAACACAATTCCTTTAATATCATTTAAATTCTTAATTTTTCCATTATAATAATCAAGAAGTTCATGAAAAGTCTCCTCACCTTCTCCACACATAATTCCATCCACCTGCGGATATGACTTCATAACCTGTCCCGCATTAAAAGAAACCTCCGGCCCCCCCAGCCAGATATGCACATGAGGCATTACCTTTTTCACCTCAACAAGCAGCTGATTTACAAAAGTAATATTCCACAAATAGCAGGAAAAACACAGAATATCCGGAGACTTCTTAAAAATATCGGCCAGAATATCATCCACATCCTGATTAATCGTATATTCGGCGATCTCTACATCCTGCGTATAACAGGAAGCGTAACTCTTCAAACTATAAACCGCCAGATTAGAATGTATATACTTTGCATTAATTGCTGTCAATAAAACTCTCATAATAAAAATAATCTCCATTTTGGTACAGGGCATTTTCCAATTAGGTACACCACTTAACTCAATTGGGGACGTAGTATAACTGAGGTTTACTACGTCCCCAATCAGGTGGTTTGATTTCTTATTTTACTATAATTTTGCTGTTCAGTAAATAAAAACTCCTCTATCCGTTGACATTTTGGCAAAAACAATGTAAAATTAAGACTCGTGCAGCCGGGGTGTTAGCGGTACCTTGTACCTGCAATCCGCTATAGCAGGGGTGATATTACGCAGAGGGTGCTGATTTGCAGAGCTGCCCTCGGAAAGTGGCGTTGAAGACTTGGGTCTCACGCGACGGAAATCTGTGAACCGTGTCAGGTCGGGAACGAAGCAGCACTAAGCAGAACCTTCCGGGTGCCGTGAGGGTGCCTGGGTTGAGTTAACTACCGAGGTAACGTCTGTGGAGACGCATTCGAAGCGTAATGCACGTAAAATAATTCTGACATTAATTGATATAAGGAGCTTTTGATTGTACGAGGGTTTTATACCTCCGGTAATCAAAGGCTCCTTTTTATAGGTTATGATTTTTGACGTTCCTTTTGCTTCTTTTGTTTTTCTCTGAGTTCTTTGAAAAACTGCTTCATCATTGCACTACATTCCTCTCCGAGTACTCCTGTTGTGAGCTCTGCCTGATGATTGAATTCTTTCATTTCTAGCAGGTTCAATATAGAACCTGCGCAGCCGGCCTTGGGATTCATGCACCCGACTACTACCCGTTTGATTCTGGCCTGTATAATGGCCCCGGAGCACATCTGGCACGGTTCCAGTGTAACATACATGGTACAGTCCTCGAGACGCCAGTCATTCATTTTCTTACTGGCTTTTTTGATTGCGATCAGCTCCGCGTGGGCGAGTGTGTTCTTATCTGTTGTACGCCGGTTGTACCCTCTTCCGATTATTTTATCCTGATAGACAATGACACAGCCAATCGGGACTTCCTCCAGTGCATAGGCTTTCTTTGCCTGTTTCATAGCTTCTTTCATATATTTTTCATCTAAAGTCATCATTTTTCCCAGCTTTCTTCCTAATCACCAAAGGCCTTTATATTCCCTTTGTCTGCAGTAATCTCATATTCAATCTTTGTTCCTTTTCCCCCGACGAGTTTTATACGGTTTTTCCCCTTCATGGCCTTGAAGGTGTCCGTGGATTCATGTTCCATATCCACATCCGCTGTAAATTCTGCCAGAGTTGTAAGTGAATCATCCGGAGAAATCAATACCAGTTTAGCCTTACCGGCTGAAACTGTGATCTGGTATGTGAGATTCACATCCGTATCTTCTGAAGCCGTAAATTCCCAGACAGTGCCCATCCCCTCCATTTTTTCTGCTGATCCTGTAAGATGATTATCACTCATGGATTGTTTGGATTTAACAAGGTTATATGTATTAAAGTTTTCCACAATCATTTTTTCATTATCATATACTCTTGCCCCATTGTTCAAGCTGCAGCCGGCCACTAATAAAACAGATAAAATTATCACAAGTAACATATTTATTTTTTTCCTCATTCTCTTTTCCTCCCGGACCTTTTTCAGTTATCTGTAATGATTTTATCATAAACACTAAACTCGTGAAATACCTCGATAAGTGTAAATAGTATACCACAATTGCCCATACCTGACCATTTTTCTAATGATGCTTTCAGAATTTCTTACCAATACTGTTCTTTTTTCCCATACCCCTGAATAAATTAGATTGAAAGAAAGACAAGACCAGAGGTGTATCATGAATCCCGGTATCTGTTATTTATATGAATACAAAAATGATCAAAAACTTAGGAATGTAGGCTTCATGAAGGTCACACCGCACTATCACGCCTGCATTCTGCAAATCAATGTGCGGGGGGTCCCTGTTAAAAATCAGGACTTTGTTTCCCTGCTTACATTCTATGAAAAAGACTCCGGCATCATTGCCAAACCAGTTGAAAAACTGCCCTGCGGCGATAAAAGTATTTATGCCAGACTGTCCGTGGATGAATCTGTATTTCCCGAAGGCAGGACCTTAGCTGATATGGGCGGTTTTTTACTCCAGACGGAGGCAGGACAATATTACGCCGCATTTACTGATAACCTGCCATTTAACACAGCCAGCATCCGGCCGTGGGAAGCTGCACCGGAACCGGTTATGGAAGCAGAATCTTTGGGAGGGTGCCCGTGCATCCTTCCAAACGACGAAGCAGCTGAGGAAACCTCTGTAGTAAACCTTGAAATGTCTTTGGATACAGAGATGGCTGTTGAAAAAGCAGCACCGCATGCCTCGAACTATGAATCTGCTATGCAGGATGATTCTACGATACAGCGCAATTATGATACGGATCGGGAAAATACCCCTGAAAACAGGAATAATCACGGAAATGGTAATTATCCAAATTTCGGAAATTACTTGAATAATGACAGCAATTCAAATCTGGAGAGATTCCCCAGTAATGAAATTGATTTAAACAGAGAAAACTTACTACTCAATGAAAATGATTCTGTTCAGGAAAACTTACCAGTCATTGAAAATGATTCCGGGCAGGAGCATCTACCCGCAGCTGAAAATAATTCCAGACAGGAGAATCTCCCTGGTAATGGCAATATCCCTGATTTGGAGAATGCGCCGGTAAATATTCCATATCCTGCACGTGATTCTGCCCCGCAGCCTGAGTTATTTCCCGTGCCGGAATACATGCCGGAAAATGCCCCCTCTCCTGAACCGGTATCAGTTCCTGAACCAGAACCGCAGTCCCGCGAAACAGTACACAAGATTCAGCGGTCCGATCTTTCCATGCTCCCGCGCCGGTGCTGGAATCTGGCTAACAACAGCTTTTTGATGCATGGCTATCACAATTACCACCACCTGCTCCTTGTAGAAGAAGACGGACACTTCTGGCTCGGCGTTCCGGGAATCTACGCCCCCCGTGAAGCAAGAGCCGCAGAACTTTTCGGTTTCCCACAGTTCACGCAGACTTATACCAGTCAGCTGGACCTCAGCAGTGATGAGTGTGAGGACAGCGAAAAGTTTGGATACTGGTGCCGTTTCATCCGCTGATGTTACTGTGTCCCCCTTCGGGTGTTCATAGTAACGGCATCTGCTTATTTAAAGTCGTCTTCTATTGAGTTTTTCAGGTACAGGAGGTATAATTACCATATTATGATAACGGCAGGAGGAAATACAATGAAGATTTATGATTCAGTAAAAAAGGAAGAAGTTGAAATCTCCGGTACAGAAGATCTGATCCGTCTGATGGAAGAAGGCGGGCGGCAGGTAGACTTGTATTTAAAAGAGAAGAAGTCTGATGAGGACGGGTATCTTTCATGGGATGTCGAGCACTGGTCCAGTATCGACAAAAAGAGATTTATCCGCTGCTATTCACTGGAAGGCAGAACGTTAAGCGAATCAACCGGGCATAATATATATGATCTGAAAAATGATTTCAAACCAGAAGAAGCGGAAAAGATTGAACTCAGTTAGTTTGCATTATCAAAAAACATTCGAATTAAGAGGGATACCGCAGTATCTCTTGCAGAGCAGGGTATATTATTTCAATATCCCCTGCTCTTTTATTCAATATTCCAAAAAATGCATCTTCCACACCGCCAGTGAGATCGCCACCACTGAAATCCCTGTGGCTGTAAGAAGCGTCTGTACTTTCACCACATCCGCCAACGGCCCGAATACCGCCATCCCCAGCGGAAGCGCACAGGACGTTGCAATCTGCATAAAGCTGAAGATCCTCCCATGCATTTCCTGCGGCACCTTTTCCTGTATGGTTACCGTAATCGGTGCGTTATAGCAGGGTGATGTTATCCCGATCAGGGCATTGCACACCAGATAAAACGGAAAAACCGGCGCACTGCCCAGTGCTATCATAAGCATCCCATAAAATGCACCTGCCGACATCGTCGTGTTCATTTTTTTTCGGAATCCGCCCCAGGAAGCGATCAAAAGGCCTCCCGCGATCATGCCCAGGCTATAAGTCATTTCACTTGCAGTAAGCCTCCACACGTCTGCGCCAAATGTCCGTTTCACCATGAGCGGCGTCAGAAAAGCGGACGGGCTGATCAAAAAAAGAATGATAAGCTGATAGGAAAGCAGTCTTTTAATAAAATGGTTCTCCTTCAGATATAAAAAACCACTTCTGATCTCTTCCATACCTGAATTCAAGCGGCTTCTCTCCTTGTGGACAGGTTTTATGTAAACTGTAGCCGTAATTCCGACCCCGATGACAGCTGTCAAAAAATCGATCAGTAAGGTTGTCTCGAATGGTGCCACAGACAGGATCACACCGCTGACAGCAGGCGAAAGAAACATCATCAGAGACGACAGGGTACTGTTGATGCCGTTAATCCTCATGAGTTCCTCCTGTGGGACAATCTGCGGTATAACCGAGTTCACCGCCGGAGTCTGTATCCCCGTACCCGCGGAACGAATGACCAACACCAAAAACAGAAGCCAGATACTCTTATGGCCCGATAAGAAAGTAACAGCCAGCAGCAGTGTTGACACAGCAATCACCGAGTCAGATAACATAATCATTTTTTTACGGTCGTATCTGTCTATCCATACACCTGCAAATAAAGAAATGACAATCTGCGGCAGAAAACCGCACAGCGTCGAGATCGTCAGCATTTTTCCGGATGACGTCGACAGCGTGATATACCAGACAATCGCATACTGCACGATTGACGAACCAAACAGCGAGATCGTCTGTGCCGTCAGAAAACGGCTGATTGAGCTTTTCCAATTTGATTTATTCATAATTTGTTCCTTTTCATCTATTCATTTCTATAATTCTTCAAATCCCTTATATTCTCCAATATGAAACCGTGGGACATGCAGTCATATTAAACTAGCCATGATGCTATGCAGAGAGGTACACCGAAAGTAAAAAAACTTGTTCGGATTAGGCAGCCCTTTATCAGTGATTCGGAAAGTAAATCTCAACAAAATAATCGTTGTCCAAATCTTCATGTGCCAATGCAAAAAGGTACTTCACAAGCAATTCGGCATCACATAAATGAAAGTTTTTGCAAATTTTATTAAGATAAGTGTGTAGTTCGCTGTTCTTACCCCAGAACTTTGTTTTCCCAAACATTCCTGTTATCTCTACTGTTTTTATATTTCCAGATTCAGAAAACATTTTTCCTGTATGTTCCACATCCTGATAAGAGATACCGGCATTCCGCGGAAGCTCTGCAACGAACCCGGCTGAATCGCTCTGGTAAAAACTCCATTGTTCCATTTGCAGGAAACTGCCCGTATTATTCCAGTCAAACCCTGCCGGTGGAAACATTTCGATGGGCATTTGGTAAATCTCTTTATCTAAAGTTTCATACTGGATGCTCCCCAAATCATCATCGTTTTTGTGCAAAGAAATTTGCGTCAGTAAATCCGACATTTGACGGGAATGATTTTCGAGCTGCTGCAATGCCTTCTTTCTTTCCTCTATCGCTGCCTGCTGTTCTTTGACAAGAAGTATATAATCTTCAATTTCCCCAGAAGCCAATCGTTTTTGCAAATTCTCCAAAGAAATATCAAGAGAGCGTCCCGCTAAAATCATTTCCAATATATCAAGTTGTTCAAAAGAATAATACCGATAACCAGACGGCTCAGTGACGATGGGTTTCAAAAGTCCAATTTTGTCATAGTGCCGTAATGTATCAAGAGATATTCCATAGAGTTTACAAACCTGCCCAATTCTTAATAACTGTCCCATCATAATATCCTTTCGTAAAAAACAATAAATGCATTTCCGCTCTTGACTCTTGAGTAAGTCAAGAGTTTATAGTGGTATTATAAACAAAATAATTTGAAAAGTAAAGACGAACAATTCAGGTATTTACAGGAAAACAGGGAGGGCAAACAATGCGTGTGGAAAAAATGAAGGAATTCATCATAAAGGTCTTGTTTTGGATATTGATTGGAGGATTGGTCTTTCTAACAATCAGCTACATTTTACCTGTGCTGAAACCCTTTATTGCGGCGTTCATCATTGTGCTTATTTTAAATCCGATCATCCGGCACGTTGCAAGAATAGGCCGTTGCGGGCGTAAAACAGCTTCTGTTACAATACTCATTCTTTTTTACGCAATATTGTTTCTGTTCATTGTAGTAGTCGGTGCTGATATTGCAAACTTTATAAAAACATTCGTAGCGGGGTTTCCTGAACTATATGACAGTACGATTTTGCCCGCTTTGGAAGCGGCCACACACGGTATGGAGGCCGCTACAGAACATTTCAGCCCGGATTTTCAAACAATGCTTACTTACATAGGAGAATCTGTTTCTGGCGCGGTATCTGGATTTGTCGGAAACGCTTCTTCATCCGTTGTAACACTGGTCACAGGCATTGCATCGAAAACGCCCCAAATGCTGATGAACTTTATCATTACAATCGTGGCCTCCTTTTTCTGTGTAATTGACTACGAAAAAATAATTGCTTTTGGGGGCAGACATTTACCTACAAAAGCAACTCAGGTATTTATCAAAATAAAGAAAAAAGGAATTTCAGTTTTGTCGCAATTCGGAAAAGCATATCTAATTCTGATGAGTTTGACATTTGTGGAGCTGGCTGTCGGACTGTCACTGCTCAAAATTGAGGATTCTATTTTGCTCGCGGGGATCATTGCACTGGTAGACATTCTCCCTGTACTTGGGGTTGGAACCGTCCTGCTCCCGTGGATTGCAACCAGTTTCCTGACTCACAATATCCCTCTTGGCGTGGGGCTTCTCATTTTATATATCATCATTACAGTCGTGCGGCAGATATTAGAGCCCCGCGTTGTAGGGCAGCAGATTGGACTGCACCCGTTAATAACCATGATGTGCATGTTTGTGGGAGCCTACTTTTTCGGCATCATAGGGCTGTTTGGATTTCCCATCCTGGCAACGATTTTGGTGCAGTTAAAAAGAAACGGTGGCTTTGATAACGATAAAAATAACGGTGAGGTGACACAAAGATGAACGATCATTTGACAATCTATCAAAAACCAGTTACATTTTACAATATTTTGAAATTCACTTTTCCCACGATGGTCATGGCATTGATCCAAGTGCTGTACACAACAGTTGACGGTATCTTCGTAGCCAGATTTGTCGGAACGGACGCAATGGCTGCATTAACGCTGTTATCGGAGTCCTCTTTTCCGAACCGCTAAAAAGCCAGCTTTTGTATTTTGTAAAGCCGGTATTCAGAATACGAACCTTGTTTGACTCCGCAACAAATGGAATGAGTGAGATGGCCACCACACTTGTTTCCGGCATAAACGCGCTTCTGATGAATCAAGCGCTACTTCTATATGCCGGTGAAAATGGCGTTGCAGCCTATACGGTTATTTACTATGTGTTCAGTGCAATGACGGCTTTGTATATCGGCTATATTTATGGGGTGTCGCCTATAATTAGCTACAACTACGGTCAGCATGATACGGACAAGCTGAAGAAGCTCACGAAAGTAAATCTTATTTTTATAGCGCTGGTGTCCGGTATCTCTGCTTTAACCGCATGGATATTTGGCGGAAATTTGATTGGAATTTTTGCGGAACCGGGAACGGCGGTCTATGAAATAGCAGTACATGGAAATTTCATTTTCATGTTTGCACTGCTTTTTAACGGATTTAACACCTACGCCAGCGGACTGTTCACCGCACTTTCCAATGGCGTTGTATCTGGAGTGATCGCATTTTGCCGCACCTTTTTATTCTCGCTGGGAGCGATTCTGTTGTTGCCTGGAATATTGCAGACCAACGGAATCTGGCTTGCAACGCCCATTGCGGAATTTTTAGGAATCATAGTTTCAATTATGTGCTTTTTCCGATACAGAAAAAGGTACGGCTATTAACAGGAGGATATTGAAATGGAAGAAATAAAATATCGGGAAATCTGCCCGGAAGATTATAGTTCAATCAAAAAACTGATTGATGAAGTATGGAATTTGAATCAATTTTGTGACACTGGACAGGAATTAGAGGATTCTCTGAATATTTATCTGCAATCCAGTTTGCTCGATATTTCATATGGGAAGGTGGCGGTACTTGACGGAGAAGTTGTGGGTGTTCTGCTGGGTAAGGATGATGGGCAGAAGAACATCATCAAGCGAAGTACCGCACTGTGGGCACTGGTCAAGAGCAGTGTGTCACTGCTCTTTCATTCGACCAAACGAATGAGACGGCACTTAAAAAATGTACTACAAATCTCTAAAGCAGATGAAAAAATGATGGCTATGCATAAAGGAAATTTTACTGGGCACATTGAGTTGCTGATTGTGGGGAAAAGCACTCAGGGGCTAGGCGTGGGGAAAAACCTCGTCAAAGACTTTATATCCCATGTAGCTCATAGAGGTAAGTTCGCGATTTATGTTCATACTGATACACAGTGCAACTATAAATTTTATGATCATCAGGGATTTGAACGATTGGATTCCGTAGATGCAATGTTAAACGATGGTCATGGAATAACACTTTTTCTTTACAAATTAGAACAAATATTAGAATAGCTCATTTTCTATTGTCTAAGGAAACAGTTTCATCTCCTGACGGAAACAGGGCCAGGGCGCCATAATTCAATTGAATCATGGCGCCCCATATTGTAATCATTTATTTACTGACGTCTCCGGCCATACCTCTACCGTGCATCTTACTAAAATCCTCTACAGTATCCCCGCATTAAAAATTTTTAATATCATATCCGTGGTTCCTACGTTATAGCCGCTTGCCTCATATACGCAGTTTGCTTCTTTATCTGTCACCAAAACTATCGGAATGCTCTCCTGGTCTACATAGAATCTTCTTCCGAGGAAGGATTCCCTTTCTTCTACGGAGCCACTGAAGACCTTTACGTGGTCCAGAGTTATATACCAGACTATCGCATGCTGCACGATTGACGAACCAAACAGCAAGATGGTAGTACAATCTGTTGTTTTTACTCCGATGCCGTGTAGGAAGGTACACCAAATGATATGCGTTCCTATTTAGAACCGACTTTTTTCATTTCGTCAAATTGCCCAATTGTTCTTTTTATCCCTACATGCTATACTTTCCTCAGAAACTTCGAAAGGTATTCGCCTTTCATTTTTCAGTCGGCATATCGTCGATTTATCCCATTAATTATTTATTAGGACCGCAGAAAATGAACCCTTTACATTTTTAAGGTACTTCTGACTTTTATATCTCTATATTTCGTGATATGATAATTATAAATCAGAATAACTCCTTAAATGTGTAACCTTCATTTTCTGCACAGGAAAGGAGATTTTATGACCAAAGACAACTTTATTATGTTACCCACTGTAGACTTTTGTTTCAAGGAACTGATGCAGAACTCTAAAGTCAGGAAAGGCTTCATTTCAGCTTTGTTGAATCTTTCTCCTGATGAGGTTGAAGATACCATACTTCTGCCAACGCTTCTTCAACGGGACTCCGCTGATGACAAGCAGGGGATTATGGATGTACGGGTACTGCTTAAGAATGGAACGCAAATGAATATGGAAATGCAGGTCAAATACTTTGAATACTGGGATGAGCGTGCCTTGTTTTATCTCAGCAAAATGTTTGACAGTCAGATCCACAAGGGTGAATCCTATGAAAAATTGCAGAAGTGTATTCATGTAAGTATTTTAGATTTCATCCATTTTCCGAATGACAAAGAATGTTACCGCAGGATTCATTTTCGGGATGATAAAACCTCTGATCTATATTCGGACAAAATGGAGCTTCAGATATTGGAGCTAAAAAAATTACCCCCTGAACTTAAAACCAGTGAGGATGTTCTCGCATGGATGAGGTTCTTCAGTGGCAAAAGTAGAGAGGAGTTTCAAACTATGGCTAAAACAAACGAATATCTCGATGAAGCATACAATACATTGCTCAATCTGAGTGCTGATGAGAAAAAACGGTTGGAATATGAGGCACGGGAAAAAGCTTTAAAAGATTATAATACACAAATCAGCAGTGCCGAAAAGAGAGGGCTTAAAGCCGGAGAAGAGGTCGGACGCAAAGATGGAATACGCATAGGCAAAGAACTGGGGGTTCAGGAGGCCCGTCAAGTTTTCAAACTAT
Source organism: Faecalicatena orotica (assembly GCF_003149245.1). Classification (GTDB taxonomy): domain Bacteria; phylum Bacillota; class Clostridia; order Lachnospirales; family Lachnospiraceae; genus Faecalicatena_A; species Faecalicatena_A orotica. The sequence continues at coordinate 133,285 of NZ_QGDL01000011.1, forward strand.
ACATGCAGGGCAGATCTCAAGAAGAAATTGCAGACCTCTGTGATATCAGTATAGACAACGTGAAGCAAATATTAGAATAGCTCACTTCCCATTGCCTGAAGGAACGCTATCCTTTTTTGACTAAAACTGAACCGGGGCACCATGATCCAGTCGATCATGGTGCCCCGTATTATGATCTCTTATTTCCCTGCCGGCCATACTGCCGGACATCTTTCTAAACTCACCTTATAGTATCCCCGCATTCAGAATTTTCAATATCATATCCGCGGTTCCTACGTTATAGCCGCTTGCCGCATATACGCAGTTTGCCTCTTTATCTGTCACCAGAATCAACGGAATGCTTTCCGGGTCTACATAAAACCTTCTTCCAAGGACGGATACCCTTTCTTCTACGCAGTCACAGAAGACCTGTACATGGTCCAGCAGCTGCATTGTTTTGTGAAGGGTTGGCTGTTTTAGTGCTTCGCCGTTATTCACTAGGAAAACGACTCCAGCCTCCCCGCGGTTGAATTCTTCCGCTCTTTCACACAATTCGTTCAGAATGTGTTCTGTCGGCTCCTGTCCTTCTGACAGCCACACTGTCAGGTTCGCACTGCCTTTCAGAATATCTGTTATGCCTGTTTTTACACCGTTTAAATCTTCTACCTCAAAAGGGGGCATCGCTACACACTCCAGCATCTGGCTGAGTTCTGCCTCTTCCAGTTTTAGTTCTGTAACGACAGTCTTTCCGGGCTCTACCGTGACTTCTTCCACACGCCCGAGTATATTGCCGTTTGGCAGTCTGTTAGCTGTGACCACTTCATACACCCCGGCCGGCACACTCACTTCCGGGTTCTGGTCAATTCTTAAATCGCTTAAATCCAGCAGTTTTCTTTCGCCCGGATGTTTTCTCGTAACCGCCCAATTCTGAAAATAAACGAAATTCTGGGATGCCTCACCGCAGACTTTCAGTTTTCCGACTGTCTCTAGCGCAATCACCGGTAAAAAGCGGCCGTCTTTATAGTATTCCATTGCATGGTCTACAGGATTCAGCCTGGCAGGTATACCGAGTGTCCGACAAATTGCCACGAAGAGTATCTCCTTTGACTGCCTGCTGCCAATTCCATACTTCAGACACGGCACGGGCAGAGTCAGCAGTGCATCGTACTCCTCCCCGGGCTGCTCTTTGACATGTTCTTCGATAAAACTCCAGACTGAATCCGGACTGCTGAGAAACAGTTCCTTCTGGTTTTCTGCCAGAAGACCTTCTATCCTTTGTCTGTAATCCGTCAGCAGTTCCGTCGAAATACGGGGGGCCAGAACGTAGTTCACAAAAATATCCGATGGATATCTGTCCGCATACTGCATGGCATGGTTTAAATGAGCCTCCAGTACGCTTGCTTTCAAATCCATATGGTCTTTTTCAGACAAGGTATCTAATAACTGGCTTCTGTATTCGGAATACGTCGCACCGCGGAGAAATGCTTCCACTTCTCCCTCATTGCCTGTTCCTTTCTTATTCAGCCTGTGTGCCGTTCTAAAGGCCAGCTTCTCTTTTTGTTGCCTTCTCTGTTCCTCGGTCACAAACCCGCTGTGAATGACCGCATCCTGAGGCGCAAAACATTCGAACACGACACTTTCTGTCCCACTGGATTTTTTCTCTAGTTTGAGCACGATTTCTGCACATTCCCTCACATCGACAATCTCAGAGCTCTCCATGTCTCCTTTGGCGGCGCTGATGCGGCAGCTTCCGAGTCCAAGCTCGATCTCCGCATTACCCGCTTCTTTCGTTTCCATAACCGCTACCGGGAAAAATTCCGAATAGTTCAGGACTTCTACCCTGACCTCTGCACCCTGAACCGGCTTTCCTTCCTCATCCAGAACCGTTATTTTTATCCGTTTTGTATTCGCATAAGTAGCAATTTCATTCAATTCCGTAGTCATTCCCTGCGTACATACCAGATTCTTTGTGTCTATGGCATCTCCCGCCAGTTCAAGACTTCCATACCATCTGGAATGGATCAGCATCGCTCTGGAGGATGCATGGAGAAACCAGCCTTTGTCCAGCACTTCCTCGGGTTCACATGCACCGAGGAAATGCCATGCCCCGTCACACCATGCCTCCACCCATGCGTGATTATCATCACAGTGGGACCACCGGGGTGCATAGACCTGCCTTGCGGGTATTCCCATGCTTCGCAGTACACTGACTGTAAATGTGGACTCCTCCCCACATCTTCCGTGTGCACTTCTGTACACCGTCATCGGTGACGCTGTTCTGTCGTCCGATGCCCGGTATGTCGCTTCCCCTGCACACCAGTAGTTCAGGGCCAGAACTGCCTCTTCCATCGTATCAGGACTGCCTGCCTCTTCTTTTACTTTCCCGTAAAAAAAGCTGCGGCACGGGCTGATATCCTCTGTATTGATTCTGTGGTATACCACATACTGGCAGAATATTTCTTCCTTTACCTGTCCTTTAAACGGCCCGTTCTCCCACAGGAAAGCGCCGTGTTCTGCGTAATCCAGAAAGGTTTCAAAGGGATACCCCGCCGCATCAGAAACAGGCATATTCCCGTATAAATACCGAAGCAAAACCTGCGTATCAGGCGCACATGCCCCGATTTTTACATCTATGTCAGAAAACAATGCAGGCATCCTGCTGCTTCTGTCTGTATATAGTTCCCCTATTTTTGCTGTAAATTTTTCAGAAAACATTTTACCTCCTCTCCCGGGCAAACCTGATCACTCAGGCGCACCCCAAAGCGTGTCTGATGTTCATCATACACGCTCCAGCACTTCTGCTGCTTTTCTTATTTCTTCCTCATCGGTTTGCCAGATACTGAATTCACTGATTCCCGGCAGCCCCATCGGGACGCCCTCACGGTGGTATTCCATCGAACTGTCCAGTACCTTTTTCCCACTCATATGAAACTGGTTCAGTCCGGTAACAAGGCACAGTTCCTCCAGATTTGCCGCACTTACCCCCGCGCCTCCCAGAATATGAATCCTGCCATTAGCCACAGTTTTTAACTTTCTTAAAAGTTCTGCCCCTGCCAGACAATTTGCTTCCTGCCCGGATGTCAGAATCGTATGTGCACCCAGTGAAATACATTCTTCCAGCGTCTGCATCGGGTCCCGGCACACATCGAAGGCACGGTGTACTGTAATCTGCATCCCTTTTGCTTCTTCAATCAGACTTTCCATCTGCTCTATATTCAAGGAACCGTCCGGGCACAGGATTCCAATCACCACGCCGTCCGCTCCCAGAGACCGGAACTGTCTGACTTCCTCCCTGATGATCTGGAATTCGGCATCCGTATAACAGAAATCCCCGAATCTGGGACGGATCAGCACATGTATCTTTATATCCACGGCTTCTCTCACTGCGCGAAAAAGAGCCGGCGTCGGGGTCGTCCCCCCGATGATCAGATTGCTGCACAGCTCCAGCCTCAGCGCTCCTCCATTTTGGGCCGCAACTGCGGATTCCACAGAATCCACACAGACCTCAAGCATAAAATCCTTCATTCTTCCCTCCATCTATCTGTATGATTGTTCACACGCCCCTCTTTACAGGCATGCCTGTAAACAGTACTTACTTACACATTTCATATAGCGTTGTCACTCCGGCACCTGTCGCCCCCTTACTCTGGAACTTCCAGATGGGGGTATCCACCCATGCCGTACCTGCGATATCCATATGAAGCCAGGGTTTTCCCTTCGCAAAATGCCGGATAAACAGCCCTGCCGTGATTGTCCCGCAGTAATCCGGTCCCAGATTCTTCAGGTCTGCCGCCATACTTTTCAGCATTTCCTCATGTTCGCTGTAAAAAGGAATCCTCGCATACTGTTCCTGTGAAGCGGTACCGGCACGTTCAAACTGTGCATAAAGCTCCTCGTCATCGCTGAGGACCCCGCCCACAGAAAATCCAAACAGATTCACGACCGCACCGGTCAGCGTAGCGATATCAACCATCCGGCTGACACCTTCGCATTCCACCGCATAGGCCGCCGCATCTCCCAGAATCAGCCGGCCTTCTGCATCTGTATTGCAGATTTCCACTTTTGTCTGGTCATACATAGTGATCACGTCCCCGGGCAGATAACTGTCTGGGGAAATCCGGTTCTCGCAGATGGGAATCACACCGGTCACATTTGCTTCAACCCGGTTTTTTGCAAGAGCATAAATACATCCTGCAACTGCCGCTCCTCCGGCCATGTCACCGCGGATTCCGGCCATTGACCCGGATGGTTTGAGACAGTAGCCCCCTGTATCGCAGGTAACACCTTTCCCGATCATCCCAAGCACTTCGCCGTCTTTATCCTTCGCGCCCCGATATCTCAGAACGATCATACAAGGTGGGAATGCACTGCCGCCTCCGACGGTCAGAAGCCCGCCCATCCCCATGTTTTCCAGACGGTCTTTGTCAATGATTTCAGCCTCGACATCCAGACCTTCCATCTGCCTGCATATGGATTCTGCAAAGTCAGCAGGGCGAAGAAGATTTCCCGGATAATTTACCATATCGCGGGCAAACAGAATACCTTCTGCCATATGCATCCCCTGTTCCACAGCCGCTTCTGCCTGCTTCTGGGATAATCCTGCGATGCATCCCTCTTTTGCCGGAAGAAGTGTGATATCGGCCTGCTTCCTTGTATGTTTCCCAAATTGCGGCGGTTCATATCCCCCCAGATATAATCCCTGGATAAAGTATGGGAAATTATCTTCTGTCAGAAATGTCTCTATCCCCGCTGTATCTACATAAAACTGATAGATTTTATGTTCAAGCATGCAGGATGCCGCGCATGCGGCCGCCTCCATGACTTCTCTTTTTGTCAGAGCTTTTTCGCCAAGCCCGATACAGTACTCCTGTTTTCCCCCGGAAGACATGCGGGGGAAGGTCTGCAGATATTCCCCACGGAATATGCCCCCTTCCCCGTTATACAGCCCGAAAGCCGCTTCCTTCGAGAAGAACAGGATGCCCGTACGAATGTCTGTCCCGGCAGCTATCCTGATCATACTGTTCCTCCTCTGTAATTGTTATTTACTGAATTGCAATCATTTCATGCCCTTCGATCAAAGGTACTTCAAATTTGATATATGCACCTTCACGGGTGAATGCAAGATTCTCTTTCCTGATGACATTTTCCACACTGCTGACCTCTGCATCACCTACATAGATCTTAAATTCTGTATGGTAAAGCGGAATCACGTCCTCTACTGTGTAAATGTCCTCAGAACGTTTTTCTGTAATGTAGTGCAGGATATGCAGGATATCGCGTCCTTCTTTTTCCTGACGGTTTACTGCTGCCAGAATGGTGGAAGGTCCGTTATGGGATACCAGTTTATCTTCAAGCAGGATCTCCAGCGCATCCTTCACCATTGCCTTGCACCATGCCGCCGCATTCTTCCTGTAGCATCTGAATACCGGATGGGAGAAGTACATGGCACCGTTGTACATTGTCACTTCCGGGTATCCAGCCTTCCCGGATGACGGTGCGTGCTGGTGGGAGCAGAATTTTTCCCCAGCCCTGTCAAAATAAGGCTCGATCTTGTCCATCAGTACCTCTGCCCCGTCCGTCTCCACGTCGATTCCACGCAGGTACATAACAAATTCTTCCTTCGGTAGTGCTTTGCCAATCTTCTCATTCGGCATTACAAATTCACGGTAATACGGTGATTCCTGTTTGAACCTTACGCCGTAAATGCTGGCAGAACCATCTTTTTTCAGGCAGGACTCATAGGAGCCGAGAATCTTTCCGCCGTTTTCCAGATATGTTTTCAGCAGTCCGTCCAGTTTTTCATTCCCATAGATGCAGTCCGGCAGAATCAGTACTTTATAGGCTGAAAAATCCATGTCTGTATCAATGATGTCAAACTGGTAGCACATTTCCTGCAGCATCCGCACGGTCCCTATCAGTGACGGGGAAATACTCAGGTCATAGGAATCTTCCGGATAAAATTCTTCCGGGTTGAGTACCGCGATCTCTGTCTTTGCCTTTGCGTCATAACAGTACGGTTCTTTTTCCTTCACACTTTTGTACACACTTCCGATCAGGTCATAGGCACCTTTTGAGAGCTTTCCTGACGGGTGGAGCTGATCCCCGATGGAGCATCCTGCTCCCATCGCCAGCATGCTGAAACACTCCAGCTCAAGCGCGGCCTTATTTTTCAGGGAATGAAAATCCCCCCAGTAGGTATGGAATTTTCCGGTCATGCCGATCATCTCTTTTCCGAGCATACGCGCATAACGGCTGGTCGCCGGGAAATGGTCATATCCCCATCCGCCGCTCGGGAGTGATTCCAGTTCGAGATGGCTGTAGTCCTTGAAACTGTTCTTATAGGCCGGCCCTATATGTGAACTGTTATAAAAAACGGTTGCTTCCGGGGCCATTTTGTGGATAAATGCGGTGATTTCTTCCTTAAATTCATCCAGCATGCGGCTTGCATATTTCAGCCTGACAGCCTTATCTTCCGGGTCCATACCCAATTCTTTCATCTTTGCAACACAATTTGGACACTTGCAGTCTACGTGGAACAGAATATCAATAAAGATTCCATCCACATTTTCCGGCCCTGTCACCTCGATCATATCCTCCAGATGTTCCTTGAAAAACTGGCGGTAGCCGCTGTTTAAGCAGATCGTGTTGTAAAAATGCGGTTCCGGCACATGCTGTGTATCGATGTACTCTCCGTTTTCATCGAGGGACAGCCATTCAGGGTGCTCCCTCATGATACGGCCGTCCCACTGGGCCGTTGTATAAATCGGCACACGGATGCCCCTTTTGTGGCAGGCTTCTATCTGTTCAAGCAGAAGATTTCTGTTTTTCAGATTCGGATGGATCAGCTCCGGGAATCTTTTTGACGGATAATAGAGCCAGCCGTGGTGACAGCGCCCAAAGCACGTAATTGAATTTACGTCTGCATTTTTAAGGGTATCTCCGAATTCTTCCATAGAGAAGTCTTCCCCGACAGACGGAATAAACTCGCTTGTATGAAAATCAAGATGTACCTGACGGTAAGATATAGATGACATATAATTTCTCCTTTTTGTTTAAAAGCCTGCGCTCTTATTCTTTTACTGCTCCTGCTGCCAGACCGCCTTCTACCTTCTCCTGGAAGAGCAGGTACATAACAAGCGGTACTGCTACCGTAATTACAATTGCCGCCATCAGAGGGCCATAGTCACTTCCGCGCTCACCGTTGAAGTTCAGAAGTCCAAGCGCAATCGGTTTTAAGTTTTTATCATTGATAAACAGAAGCGGGAACAGGATGTTGTTCCATGCACTTAAAAAGTTAAATATTGAAATCGTGGAAATAGCCGGCACACAGAGCGGCAGCATTACTTTTCTGTAAATCTGGAAATAAGTCGCCCCGTCGATCAGCGCCGCCTCCTCGAGGGAGTGGTTTACGCCCCGCATGAAGTTGCTCATGACCATAATACTGAATGGAAGGCTGAATGCAACATAAATCAGTACGAGCGCCGGTATGTTGTTTTTCAGGTTCAGGGTACCGATGATATAAGATACCGGAACCAGTACGGTATGCATAGGCACCATCATTCCCAGCATGAAGAACAGCACGAGGAACTTATTTCCCTTAAACTGGAATCTGGACAGTACATATGCAGCCATTGAAGACACAAGCGCAAGAACGATGACTGTCGCACCTGCCTGAATGATACTGTTGATGAAGTATCTGCTCATGTTGGCCGCCTGCCATGCCTCTATGTAGTTGCCCCACTGGAAAACTGCGGGCAGGTCGAACGGTTTTGCAAAAATCTCTGTCTTTGTCTTTACGGATGAAAGCAGAGTAAATACCATCGGCATCGCAAATACAAATGCCATGACAAGCAGAAATGCGTATTTAGCCACAATTCCGCCGGGATTCTGTTTTACTTTCGCTTTTTTATTCATAGTACTCACCTTTCCTCCTTACTCGTCATTCTTCTTGCTCGTCAGCTTATTACTGAGCATTGTTCCGGCAAGACAGATTACCATGATGATGATACCGATCGCACTTCCGAGGCCATAGTGACTGTACTTGAACGCCTCGTTGTACATCAAAGTCGTCGGCAGGTTCGTCAGACCGTTCGGTCCGCCCCCTGTCATGGCAAATACAAGGTCGAATACTTTTACGGAACCTATAATATCCATCAGGATACACATTGCGATAGTTGGTTTGAGCATCGGGACCGTGATCTGGAAAAAGCACTGCAGCTTGTTCGCCCCGTCAATCGCCGCAGCCTCATATACATCTTCTGAGATTGTCGTCAGCCCTGCAAGCAGGATAACCATATAGTACCCGACGCCGGCCCAGATATTTACAAATACGATCGTGTTCATCGCAGTTGCCGGATTTACAAGCCATGCCTGTGCCACCCCGCCTAAACCGATTACCTTCAGGAAGGAATTGAACACTCCTGTCGGCATAAATACGAAATACCACATCAGGCCGACTGCTGTCAGCGGGAATACGGTCGGCACGAAGAACAGCGCCTTGAAGATACGGTATCCCTTACATTTCGTGTTAATCACGGCTGCCATCACAAGCGCGATCGGTGTATGGAACAGTACACTGAAAACAACCATCTTGAACATGTTTTTCAGCGAAAGTATGAAATCTGGGTTCTGGAATGCACCTATGTAATTTTTCACACCCACAAACTGAAGCGCCGATCCCCCGATCCCGTTCCATTCCATAAAGGAAAAGAATACAGCGCCGATAAGCGGCACAATCTGGAACAGAATGTAAATCAATAAGGCCGGAAGCAAAAACAACGCCAGTGTCATCCTCATCTTATTATTCTTAACTTTAATCATCTTCTCACTCCAATCGTAAACTGCCGGAGATCACATCCCCGGCAGTATTTTTTTACTCTGCGTTGTCTATTTCGCTCTGAATCTCTTTTGCAGCATCTTCTGCGGAAGTTCCTGTGAACATGCTTACGATTGAGTTTCTCGTTCTGTCCTGCATAGAAGTCAATGGGTCAAAGTCGAATACGTCAACACCGATACCAGTAGATGTTCCACCGAGTTCCATGTTATCGATAAATAATGGTTCGCACTTGCTCTCGTCAAGGTCGATGTCTGTTCTCGGGATCAGGAATGCACATTCCTCTGCAAATCTCTTTGCTGCATCCTTATTTGTCAGCATTTTTACAAGTTCTATTGTCAGATCCAGCTCTTCGCCTTCCAGCTTTCCGCTGATCATGTACGGGCTGAGTGTCTGCATATCTTCGTTCTTGAATTCCGGTTTTTCCTCGAAATATGGGAATTTAGCTACTTTGATGCTGTCTTTTACAGGTGTCTCAGCAGGATCTGTAAATGTACTGATGTTCCACGGTCCTGTGATGACCATAGCTGCTTCGCCCTGCTGGAACTGGCTCATAGCGATGTTGTCCTGGATTCCGGCTGCACTCTCGTCAAAAGCGCCTGCATCAATGAGGTCTTTTACATATTGAAGAGTCTCAACTACTTCTGGATCTGTCCACTTCATGTCACGGCTTCCTAATTTCTTAGCTGCCTCTGTTCCTGCCCATTTGTAGAAGATCTGATCATGAAGATGTCCTGCCATGTATGTTGTCTGTGCTCCCATTGCAATCGGGATTACACCTGAATCTTTTAACTTCTTAACTGCATCAAGCAGTTCTGTCCATGTTTCCGGGAAGCTGTCGATTCCTGCTTTTTTGAATAAGTCTTCATTATAGTAAACACCGATCAGGCCTGATTCCATCGGAACTGCATAGGTTCCTTCGTGTCCGGGAACCTGATAGTAGGAAAGCGCTCCTTCTGTGAATCCGCCGCCCCACTCTTTGTCTTCATCCAGATATGGCTGAACATTCAGGAGCAGTCCGTTGTCGATGTACTCACCCAGATTCGCAACACCCTGGATACGGAAGATATTTGCCATATTTCCGGAAGCAATGTCTGTTGAAAGAATGTTGTTGAATGCTGATTCATCACTCTGGGAATCGTCAATAATTGTTACTTCAGGATGTTTTTCCTTGAATTCGTCAAGAATATCATTATAGATACCAACCTGAGGAGATGTTCCTGCCATTCTTGTCAGAAGGCGGATTGTGATGTTTCCGTCCTTTCCGCTCTTCTTGGAGTCTTTGTCTCCACCTGATGAGCCGCAGCCTGCCAGAAGCCCTGCACACATGATTCCCGCAAGACCAAGTGCAATCAATCTTTTTGCTTTCATAAATTTTTCCTCCTTTTTGCTTTTGCGTCCCCGGTCCATCTTGTTCTTACTGTCCCGGGTGTTTCCTTTGCTAAACACAATATACTGCAATTTTTCTAGAAACCAAATGGTCATATTCTAGATTTTCTGGAGATTTCCCACATGACTTGAACCGCCTTGCCCCGCCCGCATAGACTTTTTTTCATGATTCATATAGAATAAACATATGGAGGTTACCGACATGAAAAACACAAAAACAAGCCTTTCTATCCGTTCTAAAATATTCCGGAGCATGACACTGACTGCAGCGTGTCTGATACTCCTGCTGACTTTGGCTACATCTTTTATGTACTATAATTATTTTATTAAGAGCACCACGGATTCCTCTCTGGCGCAGCTCGATTATATTGCCGGGCAGCTCAATTATTATATGGATTCTGTATCGAATTATTCTCTGGCACTTATGACAGATGATACCATACAAAAGGGCCTGATGAAGTTTAAAAATGACCATGAACATTTTTCTGCCATCGATAAGATGCTGATGAAGGACAGCATTAATCATACGATACAGTCCACCCCGTTTATCCACTCTGTCACTTTTTATTCAGGAGACCGGAAACGGGTAGCTACGACAGAGTATTATCCGGGAAGGGACATGGCCGATGTCATGGCCTCCGGGAAGGGGGTCTGGTTCCTCCAGCCCAAGAATTCCAACAACAATAAAAATACTACCCTCTACACACTGTCGATGGTTCAGCCGGTGTACAGCATCGCGACGGGGGGACTGCTGGGCTATATCGAGATTTCCATACCGGAGAGCACAATCTCAGACATCTATTCCGGCAATACGGACGAGAACCGGCATATTTATATAACTGACGGGGAGGGCATCGTTAAAAGTACTGACGGAAGCCTTCCGCTGGAATCAGATTATGCAGACTTTACAACGAAAACAAGAGACCTCTCCACCAGTTATATTACATTTACAAGGCACCTGTCACGGCTGGACTGGTATATTACGAACAGTATTTCGTTTGCCACCTTTTTCCGTCCGCTGGTGCAGGTACTGCTGCTGAGCGTGCTTGCCGCGATATTCTGTGCCGGGATTTGTTTCGTTATATCACGCAAACTGTCCAAAACGATTACCTCCCCTATTTACAGCCTGATCGACCATACACAGAAGATCAAACAGGGGGACTGGTCCACCATCGACAACATTCCCTGTGACGATCAGGATATCGCTCTGCTCTTTACAGAGTTTAACGCCATGATCCAGGCACAGGAACAGCTGAAGGACAACCTTCTGGAAACGACTAAGATGAAGAATAAGATTTCTCTTGATCTGATCCAGCAGCAGGTTAACCCACATTTTCTTTACAATACACTGGATAACATTTGTTCTCTCGCTGAATTGGATGAAAAACAGACCCTGATCGATATTGTTATGAGCTTGTCCACGTTTTACCGGGTCGGCTTAAGCAGCGGCAAGTTCCGCGTTACGGTCGGGGATGAACTGGAGATTACAACTGCCTATCTGCATATCATGCAGATCCGGTATTTTCATAAATTCGATTATACAATTGAGTGTCCCGACGAGCTGAAACAGTATTCCTGCATTAAACTTCTTTTACAGCCCATCGTGGAAAACAGTATTTACCACGGAATCAAGGAAATGGAATCCAAGGGGCTGCTGGAAATCCGGATACAGGAGAAGGATGAAAATATTCTGATCATTGTCCAGGACAACGGTGTGGGTTTTACCCAGGAGGCTTATCAGAAGATATGGGAATGCAGTGACCATTTCGGTGTCAAGAACATCCATCAGAGAATCCAGCTCTACTATGGCGAAGAATATGGACTCATCATGTCCAACAGGCCCACGGGAGGCTGTATAACAACAATTACAATTCCTAAGAAGGAGGCAGTAAACAATGCAGACAACATTAGTGATCGCGGATGATGAATATTTTATCCGCCAGCGCCTGAAAAAAATCATCCCCTGGACGGCGCTGAATTTAAAGCTGGCAGGTGAGGCAGAAAACGGGGTCGAGGTCCTTAATATTTTAAACGAGCAGCACGTGGATATCGTACTTTTGGATATCCGTATGCCCAAGATGCTCGGGACAGAGACGGCGCTGCATATCCGGCAGAACTTCCCGGATACACAGGTGATCATCCTTTCCGGATATAACGAATTCGAATACGCACGCTCTGCACTTCAGAACGGAGTCAGCGACTACCTGCTGAAACCGGTTGACCCGTCTGCACTGCGCTCTTCCCTTGAAAACTGCATAGAGAAAATTTCACAAAGGCAGAAGACAACCGCCAAGTTAAAATCCTTTGACCGGCATATACGCAGTAATGCGCTGGCTGACGTCCGTGATAAAAAGATCAGTTATGCAGAAGTCTGCCTTAAGTATCCTGATTTTTCACAGTACCGGTATTCTGCATATATCGGTATCTATACTATGGATGATACGCCCGCAGGCGTTTTCGGGCTTACGGATCTGATCCAGAGTGAACTGGGGCTCAATTGCGAACATTTTCAGGAATCCGGGCACATTTATGTGATCCAGCTGTTTTTCAGCACCGGCTCTGATATCAGCCACCTCGGAAGTGTCCTGACTGGTTTTGTTGCGGAATCTCCCAACTACATTTTCCTCACTGCCAATCATGTTTTTTCTCTCGAGGAAGACTGGGGAACATACTACCGGCGGATTACATCCAGTTTAAACCAGCGGTATTTCCATCCGTCCTCAGATCTCTTTATGGAATTTAAGCATAAAGAACAGGGAAATGAAAAACTTGACCTTGTAAAACTCAGGCAGACTGTCATGGAGTACCTGAACTTAAGTGATGTAAAGAATTTCGAGAGTTTTATCGAAAAGTCCTTTGACACCATTATGCAGAAGAAAAATATTGACCTGCTTTTTTCGTTCCTCAACGAACTGTTTATCACCTTCCAGATTCATTATAAGATTCCTGCGAATCTGGACTGCAGTATTTCCGATTTTATTTCAGATATGATTGAAGAGGAGCACGACTGCGGACGGCTGAAAGAGGAGGTCCTGCATTACGGGAACCAGTGCATGAGTCTGAAGAAAACACCGCCGTCCGATGTCAGCTACTGCCGGAAGATTACGGCCTATATTGATGAAAACTATATGAACCCGGACCTCACTGTCTCATCCATAGCGGAGCATTTCCAGCTGAATGCCTCCTATCTGGGCACGATTTTTAAAAATGTCAGGGACCAGTCAATCTTACAGTATATTACAAAAGCCCGGATGGAGGCCGCAAAAAAGCTGCTCGCAACCGGGGACTATCTCGTGTCCGAGGTTGCGGCAGCAATTGGCTACTCAGATGTATTTTATTTCAGCAAATGTTTCAAGAAAAACTTCGGATGCTCTCCGAAAGAATTCATCCGGATCTGCGAGGCAGAAAAGGAGTAAACACTCCGGCCTTCTGGCTGTTGCTATACAAGGCCGTTCATTTCCTGATACAGCCGTTTGGCATAGCTGTCGGTCATGCCGCATATATAATCTGTTACAAGCAGCAGGCGGAGATATAACTTCTCCGCTTCGCTTTTCCCTTCAGCCTGATATTTGTATGCATTCTTGTAATTATCGGAAATAAAGGAAATTACCCTGCTGTCGATGGAATTTAATTTTGCATCTGTATCATAATACAGTACGGCATGTACCAGTTTGTTCATGAGAAAGTCCAGTATCACGGCTTCTGTCACTTCCATCTTATAGATGGCCGTGGAGGAAAACACGTATCTGTATGCCATATCCCCCAGCAGTTCCATAAGCTGTTCTCCAAAGGTCCCGAAGAAGATATCTTTTTTGAAAGTCCCATTCATGATACTTTCATAGTTCGATGTAAACCCAAAAGTTGCACAGCTGATCAAATATCCCTGCACACGGACGATCCAGTTCTTCACTGCATAAGATTCCGGGCTGCCGGACTGTTTTTGTTTTCCTCTTTCATAATATGTGTGAAGCTTCTCAAGTGCATTGAAATTGGAATCCGGATAGGTTTCCTGCAGCTGCTCCAGTTCCCGCTCCAGATCATAGTAGCTTATAAACCCTTTGACGAATGCATCCTCTATATCCGCCGTCTTGTATGCCAGATCATCCGCCGCCTCGAGTATATAGGTCAGGGGATGTCGTATACCTGTCGTCCCTGTATCTGCGGCGATCTCCTCGTAAATCTGCTGGTCTGCGTAGTAGTATCCCATCTTCTTATCTTTGATGTTCCCGGTGTTTTTGTCAATGCCCGTGGATGGTACCGGATACTTCACGATTGTATTGAGCAGTGCATATGTCAGGTTCATTCCGTTTTCGTCCACCAGATAATGCAGCTTTGTCACAAGCCTGAGTGCCTGCGCGTTTCCCTCAAAATGGTAGAAATCTTCCCTCATCTGGGGCGTGAGCATCTCCTCTACACTCCTGTCAAAGAAGGTGAGTGTGGAAAGGTGCCGCGTAAACCACTCGCGGATTGCATCTTCACCGAAATGTCCGAAAGGAGGATTCCCTATATCATGGATCAGACCGGCGCACTGAAGAATATGACATATATCCTCCTTCATCTGCGGTGTGAACCCGGGGTCTCTTTTATGAGTGATAATGTTCTCCCCGATATTCTGGCCGAGAGATTTGGCAAAGGAAGATACTTCCAGTGAATGCGTAAGGCGGGTACGGATAAAATCGCTCTTATCTAAAGGAAATACCTGTGTCTTGTCCTGCAGGCGCCTGAAAGACGCACTGCCTATGATCCTGTGGTAATCCTTTTCAAACTCGCTTCTTAAATCTGTTGATTTTACCCTTGCACCTGAGGCGCTTCCGCGCATTCTCCGGGTAGAAAGCAGTGTATTCCATTCCATATTAATTTCACCATTCTTTAATCTAAATAAATCGGCGGCTCATAATCTTTTCCAAGCAGTGCCTTCTTCCTCTCCTGATACCCGAGGAAAGCCCATTCCGTCATATCTGTCCATCTATGTGTATTGCGGTCATAGACCTGCACATAACCGATCCTGTTCGGATGCATGCGCACGCTGTTAGACTGGAACTCACGTCCTGTATATGGATTGATATCGCCCTGCACCAGATCTTCTTCCGCATCATCATGTTTGATGACCGGCTCGAAATCTTCCGGGTCAGGCAATGGTTCTATTGTCTTTGTCTCCTGTACAATTGGTTCTTTGCTGATCGCTTCTTCTCTGTCCGGTTCCGGTGTGACGCCCTTCTTTCGCAGGAAAATGCCTCCGGTGCGGAACTTTTCCTTCTTGGGCTTTTCTTTCTCTGTACCGTTTACCACAGCTGACGGGGCTGTGTCCTGAGGTGATTCTTCCTCTGCACTCTTTTCCAGTTCAGATAATTCCTCATGTATTTCATAGAGTTCGCCAATGGTCATATCAACTTCTTCGGCGTCTTCCTTGATCTCAACAGATTCTGCTGTCTCTTCTATATCTTCAGCATCTTCTACATCCAGCAGTTCTTCCGCCTCCTGCGGCTGTTCTGCCGGCTGCCGGTCTACTGTAAGTCCGGAAGGCTTCTGCTCATACTTTGACTCTTGTTTCCTCTGCTCCTTCACCGGGGCCGCCTCTGCTTCTGCTGCCACTACTGCTGCCGTCGGCGGTGCTTCTCCTGATAATATGCTCAAATGAAAAGGACAGCCAAGAATATTCGCAATCATGCGCATATCCTGTTCCTGAAAGTTGTCTCTGCCCAGGCGCTGTGTCAGGTTCTGTCTGGACATCTTCATTCCCGTACGTTCCTCAATAATCTCTGCCAGTTCTTTAATCGTCATGCCTTTTCGGCCTAAAATAATCTTGACCTGTTCTCCGAATGTAAGATCTTCCATGATGCTTCGTATACCTCCTTATTGAATTCAACTTATACTCCGTAGTTCTAACACGTCCCCATCCACATCCTGTTTTTTACACAGGCTCCCTATGAATCGGTATGTGAGAAACAAATTAATTGCTTCATAAACCTATCTTTTTCCCTATTCTTCATTTTAGCAAATACACCAGAACCCGTCAACGACAATTTATGCGCTTATGCAACCCCCAGATACTCCTCGAGTGTGATATTCTTTTCCATAATCTCTTTTGCTGCCTCTTTACCCACATAGCGGTAATGCCACGGCTCGTACACGATCCCTGTGATGTCGGACTTGTCAGACGGATAACGGAGGATAAAACCGTACTTGTAACAGTTTTCTGCAAGCCATTTGGATTCCTTTGTATCAGCCTGTTTGTCATCCAGGTCCTGATAATCTTCGGAAACGATATCCATTGCCAGCCCGGTTGCATGTTCACTATATCCGGGTATTGCTACAGATTTCTTAGTCTCCTCATAGGCATCCAGATAGGTGCTGCCCTGATTGATCCAGTCCCCCATCGTTTCATTGAACACCGTCTTCTGATCTTCATAGTTACGATAAGCAGAAAGGACATACATCTTCAGGCCGGCTTCCTTTGCGTCAGAAAGCATCTTTTTTGTGTCTTCCGCAATTCTTGCGTCAACTGAACGTCCCTCTGCTATCTCTTCCAGCTCTGGTTCATACTTTTGATCCAACGGATAGTTATCGTTCACCAGCAAAAGCTCCCAGTCATCTGTGCCTTTTGTTGACAGAGTGGCCGCAGCCTCTATCGACTTCTGCTTTTCGACCTGCTCCTCAAGAGCCTTTTTTTCTTTTTTCAATGTCTTCTCAGTCTTGGCGAAAGCTTCTGCCTTCTTATCGACCGCCTTACTTGCAGCCGCAAATGTAATCAGCACGCCAAGTGCGGCACCCGCAACCGCCCCGAATGCCAGGGCCCTCTTTATCTTTCGGTTCATCTTCACACTCATAATCTGCCTCCTAATGAGCCGTCATATACCACTGCTCACTTGATTTACAAAACATGAGACACGACTCTTCTAGTCAAATCTCAGTTCTGTATGTATTTCAGTATCTATCTTTTTCTCTGTGGAACAAACTGCTATTTTATAAGGTACCCCGTCCAGCTTATATTCGCAATAATAATAGCTGCGCGGAAACTCATCCGGCTTTCGCTTCAGAACGGGCGGGCAGCCGAGCCCAATTTCAAAACTTTTCATATCAAGCGCCATTCCCTGACGCGTTGCTTTCATGAAACTTTCCTTCAGCACCCAGAAACGGTAAAAGACATCACTTTTTTCTGCCGCGCTCTCCTGCCTTAGGATCTCTTCATATTCCGACGGGCAGAAGAATCGGCCCGCGACTTTCATATTTGCTTCCTTTATCTTCTCAATGTCGCATCCGACCTGAGTATTAAGGCCTCCGTCTGTATCAACAGAACACAGCACAAAATCCCCCGAATGCGAGAGATTAAATGCTGCCTGTTCTTTCACTCCATATTCTTTTCTGATACTCTGAAGCAGTGTCCAGGCTCCGGCGCTCTGCGCCTTCCCCTCCTGAAACCGCATACGGTCAGCCTTTTCTTTCCGGAAATTAGGAAGCTGCCTGTAATACTTGCGGTAATGTGCTTCATCATATAACGGTGTGATGTCGGCAATCCAGGTTCTAATCATCGCCTTATCCCTTCATATACCGTACTTCAAATGTATCAATGGTAATAGGCTTATTAAATAAAGTTCCCTGTGCATAATCACAGCCCAGCTCTTTCAATACATTCAGCTGATCCTGTGTCTCCACACCGGCCGCCGCCACGTGCACGCCGAGCTGGCGGCACACATCGATCACTGCTTTCGCAACGATCTGGCTTCTGTTATTCCCCACAATATTGGTAACCAGACTCTTGTCCAGCTTCAGCCCGTCAAACTCCATAATGGAAAGAATGGAAAAGCTGGAATCTTTTGCTCCAAAATGATCCAGAACAACCCTTACATTTTCTTTTCTTATCTTATTGCTGGTCTCGGCCAGCATCTCCTGATTCATATCCGTATAGGATTCGGAAACCTCTACTTCCAGATATTCGCAGGAAACCCGGTACTTTTCTACCAGGGAAAGCATCTTTTCGGCAACACTTTCCTCACGGAGTGTGGCCCCCGCAAAGTTTACAGAAACAGGAAGCATTGGCATGTCTTCCAGTTCCCATTTCCTCAAGGTCTTACAGACCTGTTCGAACACATATAAGTCAAGGAAGTGTGACAGCTTCGTCTCTTCCAGAAGTGTAATATATTTTCCCGGGTCTACGATCCCAAGATCCTTATGGTGGTAGCGCACTACCGCTTCGGCCCCGACGACTTCCTCTGTCATTACATCCATTTTGGGGACAAAGCACACGATAAAGCTGCCATGTTCAATGTCTTCCAGAAGGTCCTGCTTAATGATCGGCTCGTGATGGCCTTTTTTCAGATGCTTGTAGTACTTCTGCTTCTCCTCGCGCATCATATTCTCGGCATGTGCAACAAGGCTGTCCACATCGATGTCAACCTTCTCCCATGCATACCCCATCGTTACGAGTCCGAGACTGATATTCTCCAGCTTATTATGCGCGCCGTGAACATGCTTCATAAAGTCCTCGTAAGAGACGTCTTCCATAATCGCCAGATATTCATCACCGGTCAGCCTGAACACCATCGCCCCGCGGAAGTACTCTTCCAGAACTTCACCGACACGGATGACAACCTCATCCCCGTATTCCCGGCCGAACTCTTTATTGAAATTCTTCAGCCCATTAATATCAACGGACAGCGCACCCAGCGACTTAAGTTCCTCCTGCTTTACCTCTGCCAGATACCCGACAAAACTGTTGCGGTTCAAAAGACCTGTCAGGTCATCATGGTAACTCAGATATTCCTGCTGCTTCTGCATCTTCTGGAGCACGATCGCCTGAGAGATATACGGAATGACCGCACGCATAAGCGAAAGGTCGCATCCCCCCCTGTGTACTCCAACCGCTGCCAATACAGCCGTCACATCATCATCTAAAGGACGGAATACACTGTAGTCCGCCTCGGTTGTATCTGTAATCTCCTGCCTGATCCACCTCGGCAGCTGATCAGCATCCAGCATCTTGATACGGTCTCTCTGCCACGGAACATTCTCTGCACACCACTCATAGATTGCGAGGATATCATCCTCTTCTTTTTCTATATAATAAACATATTCCGAATCATAGTAGTCGCGTATCGTGCTTAATACGTCGTTCATAATCTCAATGATAGAACGTTGTTTATACTTCTCACTCATGGATTCTTCTCCCCTGATTTCACTAGATAACAGTTATAAATACCATCTGGACTGACTAAAGTACAGATATGATTATTGTAGTATAATCTTATTTAAATTGCAAGAAGCAAAAAACGGAGGCGCAAAGGGGTCTGACCCTTTTGCCCTCCGTTTTCAGAATATTCTGTCTTTGATCCGCAAAAGGGTCAGACCCCTTTGCTACAAATTCCATTTCTGTCCCTGTGACACTTTCAGCCGGTTCATTGCCCGCGCCAGTGATGCCTGGGTCCGGTAGTATTCCTGAATGCTCTGCTTCTGCCGCATCTGCTCCTCGGCACGCTCTTTTGCTTCCTCGGCCCTGCGCACATCGATCTCTTCCGGGCGCTCGGCAGTGTCCACGAGCACCGTAACACGATTGTTCACGACCTCGGCAAAACCCGCGCCAACTGCAACGTCCACCCAGTTTCCTTCTTCGATCTCCATTCTGGCATCCCCGACTGTTACGGCAATTACCATGTTCTCATGATTCGCCAGAATTCCCATCTCCCCGTCGGGAGCCGGAAGAGTCAGCTTTCTGCAGCGGCCTTCGTAGAACACCCTGTCGCTGGCTATTATTTTCAGCCCAAATGTATCCATATGCATACACCTCTATTCTGCGGCACTTTCCGCCTTTGCTTTCTCAATGACATCTTCAACTGTTCCTACATTGAAAAATGCAGATTCCGGATACTGGTCCATCTCGCCGCTGATAATCATTTTGAAACCGCGGATTGTCTCTTTGAGCGGCACGTATTTACCCGGGATTCCGGTAAATGTCTCAGCAACATAGAATGGCTGTGACAGGAATCTCTGGATCTTTCTTGCACGCATAACGACCGCTTTATCTTCATCTGACAGTTCTTCCATACCCAGAATTGCAATGATATCCTGCAGTTCCTTGTATTTCTGGAGGATTGCCGTTACCTGGTTGGCCACTTCATAGTGTTCCTCTCCGACAATATCAGCCTCCAGAATACGGGAGTTGGATTCCAGAGGATCGACTGCAGGATAGATCCCCTGCTCTACGATCTTTCTGGACAATACTGTTGTCGCATCCAGATGTGCAAACGTTGTGGCCGGGGCCGGGTCAGTCAGGTCATCGGCAGGCACATATACGGCCTGTACGGATGTAACGGAACCGTTCTTTGTCGATGCAATACGCTCCTGCAGCTCACCCATTTCTGTAGCAAGGGTCGGCTGGTAGCCTACGGCTGAAGGCATACGTCCGAGAAGTGCGGATACCTCGGAACCAGCCTGGGTAAAACGGAAAATATTGTCAATAAACAGAAGCACGTTCTGGTGCTCTTTATCCCTGAAATACTCAGCCATTGTAAGCCCTGTCTCCGCAACACGCATACGTGCTCCGGGCGGCTCGTTCATCTGTCCGAATACCAGGGCAGTCTTCTCAAGAACCCCGGAAGCCTTCATCTCCGTCCATAAGTCATTCCCTTCACGGGAACGCTCACCGACTCCTGTAAAAATAGAATAACCGCCGTGCTCTGTAGCAATATTACGAATCAATTCCTGAATCAGTACGGTCTTACCTACACCGGCACCACCGAAAAGGCCAATCTTACCGCCTTTTGCATAAGGCGCCAGAAGGTCAATAACCTTGATACCTGTTTCCAGAATTTCAATAACCGGGCTCTGGTCCTCAAAACTCGGCGGATCTCTGTGGATCACCCATTTCTGATTCGTTTCAAGAGGCTGGCCATCATCGATGGTTTCCCCCAAAACATTAAACAATCTGCCCAGTGTCTGCTCTCCAACCGGTACTTTGATGCCTTCCCCGGTAGCAGTCACTTCCATATCTTTATGCAGCCCTTCGCTGGCAGCAAGCATCAGACAGCGCACCTCATTATTCCCGAGATGCTGTGCGACCTCCATGATGCACGTCTTACCACTATTTTCAACTTCAAGCGCATCTTTGATAAAAGGAAGATTGCCGTCTTCAAATACTACGTCAACGACAGGTCCCATGACCTGTACAATTCGTCCTTTATTCATAATCGTTCTCACTTCCTTATTTGTGAGTGCAAAGGGGTCTGACCCCTTTGCACTCCATTGTCAGAATATTTTACTTTTTCCGTTTCTGGGCATTTGCCCCGCTGCATACCTCGGTAATTTCCTGGGTGATGGCAGCCTGCCGTGCCCTATTATATAAGGTAGATAAATCTTTGATGATACTCTCGGCACTGTCTGTTGCAGCCTTCATTGCCATCATACGGGCGTTGTGCTCGCTGGCATAGGCCTCTACCAGACAGCCGTAGACCATACCTGTTATATAATTCGGAATGATGCTGTCCATGACGCTTTTGGCGGATGGATAGAGTTCTATTTCTTCCCTGTACATGTTCAGAGGCATAATCATCTTATTAAAGGAAGCCCTCTCCAACGGGAGAAGTCTTACTTTTTCAGCATCTGACTGCACAGAGTTTTCCATGCGGGTGTAAATCATGTATACTTCATCCAATTGCCCCATTTCAAACTGGTCCAGAATGACGGATGAGATATTTCTAGCACGGTGCATCGTCGGCTTCTGGACTGTATACTGGAAGTTTGTATCAATTTCCACCTTATGTTTGGCAAAATAGTGTCTTCCCAGTTCTCCGACAACGAATAGTTTATGTTCCCCGGGCCCGCTAAGCAGTTCTTCTTCAAGCTTGATGATATTATGGTTGTATGCCCCTGCAAGTCCTTTATCCGCAGTTATGACAATGGAGCCGATCTTCCTCTTTTCAGCGGGGATCTTCTCCCTCAAGTCAAAATACGGATGTTCAATATCAGGGACATGGCGCAGGATTCTGGAAATCTCACCCTGCAGGCCATAGAAATACGGCTCTGTATCAGACAGCTTCTTCTTTGCCTGTTTCATTTTGGAAGAAGAAATCATATACATAGCGTTCGTAATCTTCATCGTATCCTTTACGCTGTTTATACGGGTCTGTATTTCTCTGATATTTGCCATATTAACACCTGCTCTTCTTAAATTCCTTCGCTGCTTCCACGATCTTTCCAATCAGCTCGTCGGTCAGGGCCTTTGTTTCTTCTATCTCTTTCCCGATCTCCGGATATTGTGTATCAAAATAGCTTAACATATCTGCCTGAAACTGTTTGATCTTCTTCTTTTCAATACCAAGCAGCACCTTATGTGTAGCTACACAGAGGGTGATAACCTTTTCATGCAGGGAAAGCGGATGGCACAGAGGCTGTTTTAAAAGCTCCATCAGGCCGCCGCCGTATTCCAGCTGCTCTTTTGTGGCAGCGTCAAGGTCAGAGCTGAACTGTGTAAACACTTCCATTTCTCTGTACTGCGCCAGATCGATACGGATACTTCCTGAAGCCTTTTTCATCGCCTTCGTCTGGGCAGCACCGCCGACACGGGATACGGACAGACCTACGTTGACCGCCGGCCTCATTCCCGAGAAGAACAAATCACTCTCCAGAAAAATCTGGCCGTCTGTGATGGAAATTACGTTGGTCGGTATATAAGCAGATACATCACCTGCCTGCGTCTCGATAATCGGGAGAGCCGTGATGGAACCTCCGCCCAATGCATCACTCAGCCGGCTTGAGCGCTCCAGCAGTCTTGAATGAAGGTAGAATACATCTCCCGGATATGCCTCACGTCCCGGAGAACGTCCGAGCAGAAGGGATAATGCACGGTATGCAACCGCATGTTTTGATAAATCATCATAAACGATCAGGACATCTTTCCCCTGATGCATAAAATGTTCCGCCATCGCAGTTCCTGCATAAGGTGCGATATACTGGAGCGGAGCGCAGTCACTTGCAGTTGAGGAAACAACAATTGTGTAATCCATAGCGCCATTCGTCGTCAGCGTATTCACAACCTTGGCTACAGTAGATGCCTTCTGCCCGACCGCAACATAAATGCAGACAACATCTTTTCCTTTCTGATTGATAATCGTGTCCAGGGCAATGGAAGTCTTTCCCGTCTGCCTGTCTCCGATAATCAGTTCTCTCTGTCCACGCCCGATCGGGAACATGGCGTCGATTGACAGAATACCTGTCTCCATCGGCACACTGACTGACTTCCTGTCTATAATTCCCGGTGCCTCCTGCTCAATCGGCCTGTAATCATCAGCCTCGATCTCGCCCTTCCCGTCGATCGCCGCACCCAGAGAGTTAACAACTCTTCCTATATATTTATCACCAACCGGAACTCCGGCTTTTTTCCCAGTCCGGGTCACTTTTGTGCCTTCCTTAATCTCGGTATCATGTCCGAAGAGGATACATCCGATAGAATCCTTCTGGATATCCTGAACCATCGCCTTCAGCCCGTTTTCAAAAGTCACAATCTCCCCGTACATGGCGTGATCAATTCCATAAACAGTGGCTATACCGTCTCCTACAGTAATAACCGTACCGACCTCACTGTCCTTGCTGATTGTATCAAAATTTTCTATTTCATTTTTCAGAATAGAAATAATTTCATCTGAATTGATTGAACTCACCTTGTTCACCTCCAGGTCAATTTTTGTTCTAATCTATTCAGGCGTCCTTTCAGGCTCCAGTCATACTCATCACTGCCGGCCGTTAACACAAAGCCTCCCAGCAGAGCGTGATCCGTCCTGATTTCAATATTTGCCTCAACGGCATTATATTTCCTGCAAAGAAACGCCTTCATTTCTTTTAGCTGTACCTCACTTGGAGGTTCTACACAAGTCAGCACTGCATTCAGAACCCTGTTCTGTTCATCGCAGTACCTGTCATATGATACGAAAATATCCCCGATCAGGTCCATCCTCTGATTTTGGCATGTCACCTTCAGGAAATTCCTGATTTCTTCGGGAAATACCTGGTCGATCACTCTCAGTTTCTGTTCCTCTCTGATAGTCGGATTTACGAACACATCGTTTAACTGGGGAACTTCTGTGAATATATCCTTTGCTTTCTGTATGGCTTCTTTGGAAATATTCAACTCATACAACACTTTTGCATATCTTACCGCCGCCTGCGGGCAGTACTGGATGTTAGTGTTTGTCTGTGTCTTCATGAGCGTCACCTGCTTCTTCCAGAAACTGATTATATATGTCCTGATTTCCTTGATTCTCTGTCTTTTCGCCTACAATTCTGGCAGCTGCTGTCATCGCAAGTCCTGCAATCTCTGACTGCAGGGCCTTCATTGTCTGCTCCCGTTCTAACTGAATCTGTGCCTTCGCAGAATCCAGCATGCCGCCTGCTTTTACGCCGGCTTCGCTTACAATCCGCTCATACTCGGCCTTTGCCTGCGTCTGTGCCTTTTCCACGATCTTCACAGACTCGTCTCTGGCACCCGTAAGGGCTGCTTCATACTCAACTTTAAGCTTTGCGGCTTCTTCCCTGGCACTGCTTGCCTCGTTTAAGCCGTCCGCAATCAGTTTCTCACGCTTTTCCATGATATCAGTTACCGGTTTGATCAAAAACTTTTTCAACAAAAGATAAAGAACAACAAGGTTTATTATGGTAAAGAGAAGGTTCACATTTAATTGCAGCACCTGTCCCACCTGCCTTTCCTGTTTTTATGGTATCTGTTCAGAAATATGAACGGATACACCTGTGATCTATTATTTCAAAAGTAAAATAATCAGCAAACCGATAATAAAACCGTAAATAGCAGTTGCTTCGGCGAGCGCACATCCAAGGATCAGTGTCTTGCTAATCTTGCTTTCAGCCTCTGGCTGTCTTGCAATTGCATCTGCTGCTTTCCCTGTTGCAATACCAATACCGATACCTGCTCCTACACCTGTTAAAACTGCGATTCCTGCTCCAATAGCTATAATTGTTCCCATAATACAAATCTCCTTTTCTTTCAAAAATTTCTTTCAGAATTCCTCTACTCTTGTTCTTCATTCATAAACAATGCCGTAAGGAATACAAACACATATGCCTGCAAAAGACCGTCAAATATATCAAAATAAAAACTAAACGGTATAGGCACCAAAACCGGCACAATGGCTTTTAAAAGCTCCATAATGACAAATGCTCCGAGCACATTACCGAATAACCGCATACAAAGAGACAACGGACGGATTACAATCTCCAGAATCATAATCGGTGCAACTACAGGCACCGGCTTTGCAAAATGCTTCATCCAATGCTTTACTCCATTTTTATGTATGCCTGAATATTCAATCAGGAACATGCTCATAATCGCGAGCGCCGCTGTCACGTTCAAATCCTTGGTAGGCGGCTTGAACCCAAACAGACTGATAATATTGGAAACACCCAGATAGAGAACTATTGTAATAAGATAAGGAATATATCTCTTATTCTCTTTCCCTATGATGCCCTCGAAGAAGTCCGAAGCCCATCCAACAGCCGACTCCAGCACAATCTGCTTCCTGCCCGGATTCTCAACCTTCAGGTTCCGGACGAAGATAATTGACAGCCCGACCAGCACAGCCATGATCACCCATGTTACGACTACCGCTTCTGATACGCCGATTCCCCCGAATATAGGTATTGTAAACACGGTCTCACAGTTCAGCTCCTCCAGCAACTTCTCTGTTAAACTTTCCGTATCGCTCCCTCCCTTTCTTTTAAATATTTAATGCAGCGGTAATTCTTTCACCCATGATTATTTCTTGCATAAAAAAAGAATTTCTTCACCTGAAATTCCCTCACCGCCGCTCACTCTTAAGATTTTGTTCTCTTAAAAGTTAAATAAAGATTACGCCCAAATTTTTCGTTTGTCAACGATAAAAAAATGATGCTATTTGTCGACCCACATTGACCTTTTTTATCCAAATTTTCCTTCTTTTAAATCTCGAAATTTATGATTTTTATATAAATTTAATCTTTATTTTTTTATTTTTTACATTTCCAAAATAATTTCAAAGTCATTTTGCACAAATGCGATATTGATGGTCCCAATACATTTCGTCATTATATCCATCACTATGTCTATGTTTTCACAATGGTTATGGAAACTTTAGCAATTTCTTAATCCCCCGGCCCTTATTTCTACATTATACTGCCAATCTTCCTCTTTATTCCTGTTATATATTAAAATAGCAAATAGTTTTATGTGGCAGCGGTAAAAATGAATATGAAGAACATTCCTTTATGCCGCAGATTTGATGTGCACTTTTATCATATTTGAATTATAATAATGCCAGAGACAAAAGGTTAAACGACGCCTGACTGAAGGCATCAGGGGGCAGATAAAAATGAGTACGTTTGAAACGAAAAACAAAACCAGTATTAAATTCAACCGCTTTTTCTTTTTTTGCGGCATGATTATGGCATTCAGCGAAGTATGGAAGCAGTGCTGTCTGACCTTCATCGTCAACAGGGGGGTCTATGACTGGTGGTATTTCCCTTTCCAGCTCTGCAGTATCGCCATGTATGTTCTGCTGGTCCTTCCCTGGGTAAAGAATACACATATACGCCCTGCCCTGCTGTCATTCTTAATGAATTACAGCCTGCTTGGCGGGACAGCCGTTTTTGCGGATACAAGCGGACTCCACTATCCGGTTCCGGCACTGACGGTCCACTCCTATCTGTGGCACGTCCTTCTAATCATAACCGGGATCGCCGCCGGCGCTGCGTGTATTGCAGAAAACCATATGCCCGGCCGCCGGCTGTTTAGAAACAGTACTTTTATCTACCTGGGCTGCTGTGCAGTCGCCACAGGAATCAATCTGCTGTTTGACCGCTTCGGAGATATCAATATGTTCTATATCAACCCGGATTATGAAATGCAGCAGATCGGTTTTTCCACACTGGCCGGCTATATTGGTAATATTCCGGCAATCATCCTGTATATCCTCACAACCATTCTCGGGGCATGCATCCTTTTTCACATCTGGCGCCTGGCTGCCCGTTGTTATCAACATTTTTTCAGGCATTGAAAGTAAAAACTGATTATACTATTTTGCATAAACATACAAAAAAAATGTACAGGCATCCTCAATTCTGAGGGGTGCCTGTACTCTTTTTCTCAAGATTCTCTTTTTCTACCTCTTCAGCCTCTACAATCTTCAGGAAATCCCTCTCCGCCTTTTTCTTGCGCGGGATAAATCTTCTGGCAACCGATCCTTTCCCGCGGTTCTTCACATAGAAGAAACCAATTACGGAAAAGACGACCGCCCCGACAAAATTTACCATAAGGTCTTTCATCGTATCTACCAGGCCAATATCCAGATAACCGCCAAGCCCCAGGTCCTTTCCATTGACTGTCACATTCTTTATATTATCGATAACGGCGACATTATTTCCCCCCGCCGGGTCTAACATAACCGAGCGGATCGTATGGATCACCGTATCTTTCTGCATGTCATATCCCAGAATCTGATCCATTCCGAACTCAAAGAACTCCCAGATGACGCCGATTGTCATGGAAAAGCAGAAAGCGACAATTGCCGTAAACAGAGGCGAAAGCTTGAAAACCATCTTTTCACTCCTGTTGAGGAGGTCAACAAGGGAAAAACCTATTGCAGCCGCGAGGAACCCGTTCAGCGTATGCAGAACCGTATCCCAGAAAGGAAACACAATATAGAATTCCCGAATCTCACCCAGAATCTCCGCCGCAAAGATAAACACGAGGATAATGATCTCAAGCGTCGTCGGGAGTTCTATTTTCATGGTCACCTGTACAAGACTGGGAACAACTAAAAGCAGCAGCGTCAAAATGCATAAAAACACATTTTCATAATTTTTGTTGAATATTTGCAGGATCATCATGATGATGACCAGCAGGCGTAAAATAAAATACACTATGAAGGAGCTTTTATGCTCCCGAAGTTCCATGCCCAGAGCCTTCCACATGTTGCGGAAGAAGTGTTTTTCCCTTTTGTCGTTATTTTTCATTTCATACCATTCCTTTAAAATCAGTCCACATTTATCCTCCTATTATAGGGACATTTACTGATTTATGCAAGGAATTTATCTTAATCTGTCAACCAGCGCTTCTTTGCGGAATCCACGCAGCATTACGGATGATACAATGACCGGTACGATTGCGGTGAATACGGCATATCCAAAAAACATAAGCCACGGAAAGTGAAAGTGCATATAGTCTGCCCCAAAATACTGCATTATCCGCACCATTGCATACCCGGCTGCCGTTCCTAGTATAAGTGTGATCACCAGATTTCCAGCCGTCAGCATCAGCCCTTCGGCCTGAATCATGTGAAACAGCTGTTTTGTTGTCATTCCTACAGACTGCAGCATGGCAAACTCTCTTTTTCTTGTCAGAATATTGGTAATAATCGTATTCAGCATATTCAGGATACTGAATGCCACAATAAAGATGCTGAGTCCGATCATAACTGAATTGAGTATGGCGAATGAACTTTCCCCTTCTGCTGCTATCTCCCGCAGGGTCCCCATTGTAAGGGCAGGGTAATCCTCAAGAACAGCGTCCAGCTGCTTTTCAACCTCACTTTCTTTTGTCTGGTCAACCTTCACGATCATTTCATGGTTCAGGTTCATTCCGTTCGTCATTTCTGCAAGTATCTCTTCCGGCAAAATAAAAGCGGAGAAATTATTGCTGTAATTTACATAGTCATTTGTATTGAGAATCCCTGCAACAGTAAATTCTTTTTCTTTCTCTGTCTGGCCATCATACCATGACAGTTTCACCTTATCACCGACCTGATAGCCCCATCCGAATACTTCCTGTTGTACTTCATTATACTGTATAAGAACAGAATCACCTTTCAGCATGGTATCATAGTCAATGCTGCCTTCCTCAAGCATAGTACTGAGCTTATCTGTTTCTTCTCTGGTGAAAGATGCCATGCTGTCCTCATCGTTATCTCCTTTTGCTTCCCACTTTGTACTTGCTTTCTGGCCGATTCTTATCTTTTCTACGCCATCAATCGCCTGTACTTTCTGCATCAGGTCTTCATTAATCGGATTATTCATCTGGATGTCTGTATATCCATGATCCGCTGTCTCTGCCAGATTATAGGATAGGTTGATGACGAACTCTCCGTATTTATAGGACCCTTGCCGGGCATATTCTTCCAGATCTGTAGCTATCGTAAAAAAAGCCGCCAGCATATACAGAACCCCGCCTATTCCGAGAGAAACCATTGTCAGTACTGTTTTTTTCTTATTCCTGCTGCGGTTCATTGATGCCATGCTGACAGGAGTAATTTTGCGGTACAATTTTTTGCCTGCAGTCCGGGGTTTTACAGTTTGACTCTGTTTCTTTTTTCTTTTTTCCTCTACTCCGGAAAACTTACTTGCTTCGACAGGTGAAATCGAGGATGCAATCAGCGCCGGTTTCCTGATCGAAAGAAGTACCGTTATGATATCCGCCACTACTACACAGGCCCCTATAAGCAGAGTATTTTTCCAGCTCCAGCCTGCAGGTTTGATAAAGTAGCTGACCGTACTTCCGATCAGCAGACCTGCCGGAATTCCGACACTGCACAGAACCAGCCCCTCATAGCGCACCATCCTGCGGATCTGTTTCTTTGTCATTCCGATGGTCCGCAGCTGTCCGAACTGCTGGATTCTCCCAACCACTGCCAGATAGAAGACACTGTAGATCACGAGTACACTGACAAACAAGATTCCGATGGCAACACAGATAACCATGATGTTCTGCTGCCTTTCCATATCACCGCCTGGCAGGGTATTCAGGAAGTAGTTATTCTCGTTTATATTTTTTCTTTCTACTTTATAATCGGAACCCATCGCACGGATTGTGTCAAGAAATCCCGACTGGTTCATTTTATCCGCACCATGAATCCTTACAATGCCGTCATATGTCATATCTTTCAGCTGAGAACCGCTTTCGCCATATGTCTGTGAAAGTATAATGCTGAAAAGCTTTGGATTTCCATCCACATGATAGATACCTGATATGACAAACTCTTCCGTCGTCCCGTCCAGAAACGTAAAGGAAACCTTTTCCCCCGGCTTATCTTCTATATCAAGTGCCCTGCAGTGTGCATCCGAAAGCATTACCTCGTCTGCTTTCTGCGGTTCGTGTCCTTTTACCGGAGTCACGGTCTTTATGTGAACTCCCTCATCCTTTGCCGGTTTACTGTCGTAGCATACCGGCTGAACCATTTTCCCGTCCACTTCCATACTCTGTCCACGTTTCATCCCGAGGACGAATTCCGTACGTTTATCCTGTGCAAATTCCTGAATCTGTTCTCTGTCCAGACCATAGTAAACCACATGCTGCATTTCTGCGACCTGACGTGAACGTTCCGTATTCATGGAAGCATAAAATAAAGACATGACCATCAGCAGACTGACGGAAAGCGTGATGGTAACTATAATAAAGAAATTACGCAGCCTGCTGCTCTTCACACTGTTGACTGCCAGCTCCCATACAGTCTTCCCGTTATTATTACCGGCTATTTTTCCTTTCACACTACGGCTCATGCATTCCACCTGCTTTCCCTGATCCGGCCATCCTCAATGCGGATCGTCCGGTCTGCAAGCTGTGCAATTTCTTCGTTGTGGGTAATCATAACAACGGTCTGGTGGAACTGTCTGCTCGTCATCTTGATCAGGCCCAGTACATCCTGACTGGTTCTGGAATCCAGATTTCCGGTTGGTTCATCAGCAAGTATGATCGCCGGCTTTGATGCCAGAGCCCTGGCGATTGCAACCCTCTGCTGCTGTCCTCCTGACAGATTGTTTGGCATTTCCCCAAGCTTTTCCTCAAGGCCCAGCAGGGAAATGATCTTATTTATATATGTCCCGTCCGGTGTCTCGCCGTCCAGCGCCACCGGAAGTACGATGTTCTCATAGACATTCAGAATGGGAATCAGGTTGTAATTCTGGAAGACAAACCCGATCCTCCTGCGCCGGAAAATCGTCAGCCGTTCATCGTCCATCCCGGATAAATCCTTCCCCCCAATGATGACCTTCCCTTCCGTCGGCTTATCCAGTCCGCCCATCATGTTAAGCAGGGTGGATTTTCCGCTTCCCGATGTTCCTACAACCGCGACAAACTCACCTTCTTCTATCTCCAGTGACACGCCGTCCAGCGCACGCACAATATTCGGTTCTTCCCCGTAATACTTTTTCAGATCTTCCGTTTTCAGTATACTCATGTTACACACTCCTTTGTCTGTATTTTCGACCTGAAATAAGAATAACAGAGAATTGTTTCAAAAACCTCTCGAAAAAACAAAGAATTGTTTAGTTTTCTTTTATCCCCCTATTTTCCCTGATTCGGAAGATATACAGATACGCTTGTCCCCTTTCCCTCTTCGGACTTTATCTTAAGATATCCGTTTTGTTTCGTTATAATTTCTCTTGTCAGATACAGGCCAATTCCAACCCCCTCTATACTGCTTGATTTTTCTTCCCTGAAAAACCGCCTGCATACGTCATTTATATGCTCCGGCGCTATCCCCGTGCCGTTATCCTCTACCGTGATTTTCGTATAAATTTCCAAGGGCTCCGCACAGATCCTGATTTTTCCACAGTCGCCTGTGTATTTGACGGAGTTATCCACAATATTAAATATTGCTTCTGCAGTCCACTTCTCATCATAATATACGTGCAGATTTTCAGGACACTCCAATGTAACCTCCGTTCCTTTCTTCTGTGCACGCAGCCGGATACTCTCGGCCACTTCGAACAATGTATTCTTCAGCACATTTTCCCGGGGATGCAGTACAATAATCTCATTCTCCAGACGCGACATCTGAAGAAGAGACTGGATCAGCGAATCCAGTTTTCTCACCTGATTTTTCAGAGTCCTGAGGCATTGCTGCCTTGTCTCCTCAGACAGCTCCGGCCTCAAAGCCGTATCAGAATACATCGTAATATTGGCGATCGGCGTTTTTAACTGATGGGAAATATCTGAGACAATACTCTGCACCTGCTTCTTCTGCTCTTCACTCTCACGGGCCGCAGCCTCAGTAATATCCGCAAGACTTTCCAGTCTCATCTGAATCTTAGAAAGGAGGCTTTCGTCATCAAAATCAAAGTCCCCTGTTCCCTCTCCTGACAAAATCTGATCGATGGAGCCACAGACCGCATTTGTAAAATCCACATATTTCCTTCTCATATAAATCCAGACACCCGCCCAAATACAAACCGCACACAGTAAAACTGCGGCGATTGCCAGAACCAGACCGTTACTCATCTTCCATTCCCGCCTTCTCTAATCAGATCTCCTCGCCGATCCACCGATACCCTGTCCCGTACACCGTCTTAATATAGGAATACGTTTCATCAGATATCTTCGACCTGAGCCTGCTCACAAAAATAGTCAGCGTATGCTCATCCACATAGTTTTCCTCTTTATCCCACAATTCGTCGAGCAGTACTTGTCTCGTCAAAACAATCCCCGGATTCTGGCAGAACTTAACAAGCAATTTAAACTCCGTGGGCGTCAGCGATAATACATCTCCATTTTTCATTACCGTATAACTCTCGAAATCAATCACCAGATTCCCCACCGACAAACGCGCCGCTTCCTCCTGAACCGCCTGATACCTCCGCAGCACGGCATTCACCCGCTGAATCAGCACCTGTACATTAAAAGGCTTCGTAATATAATCATCCGCGCCTGCCTGAAACCCGACAATCATATCCTCATCCAGATCCCTCGCCGTCAGGAAAATAATCGGAATATCCATCCTGCCGCGCAGTTCCCTTGCAAAAACAACCCCATTCCCGTCCGGCAGATTCACATCCAAAAGAAGCAGATCCACTTGACATTCGTCAAGAAATCTCTCCGCCTCCTTAACCCCATACACAACATCCGGCTGGTAACCGGCAAGCTCCAGATTCAGTTTTAGCCCTTCCGCAAGAGCAACATCATCCTCAATAACCAAAACCCTCACCCAAAAACCTCCTTATTGGGGACGTAGCCTTCTTGAAGTTTACTACGTCCCCTGTTAAAATATTGACGAGGTGATATTTATGAAACATCCGTTTAAATACGAAATTATTTACAGCAGCCGCAAGACTCTTGCCATTCAAATCACACCGAATGGCAGTGTAAAGGTCCGCGCCCCGAAACGCTGCCCTAAATCTACAATTGAATGCTTTCTCAATGAGAAAGAATCCTGGATTCTTAAGCATGTTAATAAGGCCATGCAAAATCCGCCTGTTATGAAAAATCTTCTTTCTGTACAGGAACGAAACCGCTATATTAAAATTGCCCGGGATATTTTTACGCAGAAAACGGCTTATTATGCTTCCATTCTGAATGTAACATATGGCCGTATCACTATCCGTGAGCAGAAAACCCGCTGGGGCAGCTGTTCGAGCGAAGGAAACTTAAACTTCAACTGGAGACTGATCTTTGCTCCTGAGGAAGTTCTGGACTATATTGTGGTCCATGAACTTGCCCACCGCAGAGAAATGAATCACTCTCAGGCATTTTATGCAATCGTGAAGTCTATACTCCCCGACTATAAAAAATCTCAGAAATGGCTTCGTGATAACGGACGTTCCCTCTGGACTGTTGTGTAGATGATAGACACAGTTCAGCATTTTAGAAACTTTTTTATTTCATATTCCAGAATATTCTGAAAGTGGGCCGCAAAGGGGTCTGACCCCTATAAGTTACATCTGTTTCCTGATGATTTTATATTCGTCTCCACCACGATAATAGGGGCACTCATGAAAGTCCCCCTTCACAAACCGCACCATTTCATCTTCATCCAGATTCTGTGTACAGATGTAGCATTCGTAATCTTCATCATATTCATAGTTCATACAATATTCGCAGTTTGATGCCTCACGTTTTTTCATTTATCTGCTGCCCCTTTCGGTGATTGGGTAATTCCGGTTTTCTTTAATTGCTGGTATATATACGAAACCGGAAGTCCAACTACGTTATAATAGTCTCCTTCTATTTTATCAATATAGGCGGCAAATTTCCCCTGTATTCCGTATGCCCCGGCCTTGTCCATTGGTTCTTTGCTTTTTATATATGAGAGTATTTCCTGTCTGTCCATCTCATGTACGTACACTCTGGTCTCCACAGCATGGCTGCTTACCTGACAGTTTCCGGTCTGGTCAAAATCCAGGATGGCTGCGCCGGTGAATACCTGATGGGACCTTCCCTGAAGGCTGGTGAGCATTTGATATGCATCTTCTTCGTCCTTTGGTTTGCCCAGTATCTGTTGGTCCAAAGCTACTATCGTATCTGCCCCGATCACAACGGTGTCTTCCAGTCCCCCTTTTTCCCTCAATTCGGAAGCCACATTTTCTGCTTTCATCAGTGCCAGTTCTTTCACGATTTCTTCCGGCCTGGTACTTTCATAGCTTTCCTCTTTATGGCTTATCACGATTTCAAACTCCAGCCCAATCTGCGATAGCAGTTCTCTGCGGCGCGGAGAGGCGGAGGCAAGTATTATTTTCTTCATTGTAAAATGTCCTCTCTTATTTCAATAATATGGTGTCAGAGACAAAACTTCTTTTACCCCGACATTATAGTGCTATTGTACCATGACTTCTCTTGATACTACAATATCGTTATGTCAAGGATAAAATATTATCGTTTATCATTAATAAATTATTGGCTTTCTATAACCACTCACATATACTTTAATTAAGGAACCCTGCCAATATGATTTATTAAAGAATCGCAGCCTATACCTGCCGTTTTTAAAGAAAGGAGCTTTCTATAATGAGTGAAAATAAAACCATATCCCCTCCGCCTCTATGGCATCTTAGTCTCGCCCGCGTTCTGTTCTGCTTTCTTTTCATATTTTTTGTGTACAGAACTCTTGCAAGTGTTGTAAATATCATTTACTTTGCATCACAGCCGGCTTCCGCCATTCAAGTATCGGCTAATGAAAGTCGTTATATTTTCCCGGGACTCTTTGGTTACTACAGAATTCCCTTTGATTATCTGGCAGTATATGACGGAATCACCAACGGTAAACTGTTTGCACTTTCCATAACTATTGCCGGCTTCCTGTTTAAAGATATCCCTTTACTCGTGATCATAAATCTGGGGAGAATCCTATTCAAAAATCTGAAAGGTTCCTATACGCCGTTTACTGCCGGAACGACATCCTGCATTAAGAAAATAGGGATTATTATGATTTGTATGGGTTCATTAAGCAAATTGCTTATACAGGTGAGCGTAAATGTTGTTAACCTCCACCGGTTCAACTGTGTGAATCCATATGAACCGAGCTGGATTCTGGCTGGAATATTTACATTTCTTCTGGCGGATATTTTTGCAAGGGGATGTTACCTCCAACAGGAATCTGATGAAACGTTATAAGGAGAAATACCTATGGCAATTATACTAAGATTAGACCGTGTCATGGCTGACAGGAAGATTTCCTTAAAAGAGCTTGCTGAAAAAGTAGGGATCACCAATGTAAATCTGTCCAATTTAAAAACTGGCAAGGTTAAGGCAATCCGGTTTTCAACGCTGGAAGCCATATGTAAAGAACTTAAGTGCCAGCCCGGAGATATTCTGGAATATATAGAAGACTGCCCGATGAGGACTGACAAAGAGAAAGGATAAACTTATGATAAAAATTATTATTTCGCCTGCCAAAAAAATGAATATCATCGACGAATATGACTGTACGCTTACCCTGCCGGTATTTATGGAAGAGACAAGGTTGATCCAAAGCATGCTGAAGGAAATGGCGCGCGAAGACCTGAAGAAGTTATGGCAGTGCAGCGATAAGCTGGCCGACTTAAATTATGAGCGCCTCCATACATACAATCTGAACAAAAACCTCACCCCGGCGCTTATTGCCTACGAGGGGATTCAGTACCAGTACATGGCACCCCACATCTTTTCAGATGCACAATGGAATTACGTCTCTGAACATCTCCGCATTTTATCCGGGTTCTACGGAATCCTCGCTCCCACGGACGGAGTCATTCCCTACCGTCTGGAAATGCAGGCAAAGTTAAAGACAGATGATAAAAAAGATCTCTATCAATTCTGGGAAAATAAGATTTACGACAAACTGGTACAAGATACAGACGCCAGTGATCTCCAGATACTCAATCTGGCATCCGCTGAATACAGCAAGGCAGTCCTTCCTTATATCGCTCCCCCCGTATCCTGCGTCACCTGCATATTCGGCGAAGAGACAAACGGGAAAGTAAAAGTAAAGGGAACCCAGGCAAAAATGGCCCGCGGGGAGATGGTGCGCTGGATGGCCGAAAATCAAGTAACTAAAATAACCGGCGTCCGGGAATTTGACCGGCTCGGCTATGCATTTTCGAAAGACCTTTCCAATGACAGTGAATACATATTTTTGAAAACCAAAGATAAAAAGGATGAGGACCTTACACTATAGAGCGGCGGGCACACCTGCCGCTCATCATTCTTTGACCAACACCGCCCTGCACGGCGCCCCGTCGCATCCCGCTAATTTCAGCGGCTGGGCACACAGGAAATATGCTCCCTCTTCCACCTCTTCCAGATCAAGTCCTTCTAAAATAGCCATACCGGCCCCAAGCAGGATCTTATGCACGCCTTCCGTATCGTCCACCGGTCCCACAGTCTGGCTCTCAACTCCTACCAGTTCAAGTCCCGCTTCCGCAAATGCCCCGGCTGCATCCTCCGAAAAAACCACATCTCCCTTCCAGAGAATTTTCTTCCCCCTGCCCGATATTAGCATTTTTGCAGTTTCCCCATCCAGTTCTCCATCATACCTTAGCACATGGCAGGCACCCATCACCTGCTCAAGCGGCAACTCATCAATCGATTTCCCCTCATCCAGAAAATGCCTCGGTGCATCCATATGCGTGCCGTTATGCGCGCACATTTTCAGATAAGTCAGATTACAGGCATCCCCATTCTTCACTTCCATAATCCTGTCATACTCCGGGGCCGGGTCTCCCGGATAAACCCTTGAACTGAACAATTCTCTCGTAATATCAAACAATTCCATCCCTATTTTCAATTCCTCTCTGCCTAAAACGGCTGTTTTCCGCAAAGGGGTCAGACCCTTTTGCGGTCCGTTTTCTGAATATTCTGAACTTTTCCGATCAGCCGGATTAGTGATTCTTCAAAATGTTCATCGTCTTCCTTCGTTCGTTTCCTTGGTCCTTTTAAGTGATTTTTCTTTGACTTCCTGCGGACTTCTTTCGCGATATGGCGTTCAAACATCATCTGGTCTATGTTTTCCAGTGTATACCACTTTCCGCTCTGATGTATAGGAAACACGCCTTTTCCAAGGCACATGGAGGCTACGCCGTAATCCTGGGTGACTACGATGTCTCCTTTTTCTGACAGGGTAACGATTTTAAAGTCTGCGGAATCGGCTCCTTTTTCTACGGTTACTACCTGACTGTATGAAGTCTGGAAGATATGCGCCGTGTCACAGACTAATATAACCGGTATGTTTTCTTTTTCAGCGGTTTTCTCAACGATGCCTACCACCGGGCAGGCATCTGCGTCTACGATGATCTTCATTTTCCACCTTTCTTTAACAATTCCCTACAAATACATGTTTCAAATACTTCCGTGCCGTATCCGCCAGCTCATATACCCTTTCGACATCAGTCGCCGGGCGGTCTTTCATATGGTACTGCGGGAAAAAACGTGTCACGTGGAGGGGGATTTCTGCATTCAGGGAGGCGATCCACCCGGCTTCTGCTTCCATTTCACGGGTGCTGTCATTCTCCCCCGGGACGATCAGCGTCGTGAGTTCCACATGGCAGGTTTGTGCGGACCGTTCGATAAAGTTCTTTACCGTCTCAAGATCACCGCCCAGTTTCCGGTAATATTCCTGTGAAAAACCCTTCAGGTCGATGTTCATGGCATCGATATATGGAAGAATCTCTTCCAACACCGGAAGGCTCGCAGAACCATTGGTTACCAGAACATTTACCATCCCCGCCTCCTTTACCAGTCTGGACGTGTCCCGCACATATTCATAGCCGACCAGTGGTTCATTGTATGTGTAGGCAATTCCTATATTGCCGATTGATCTGTATTCCGCCGCCTTATCTGCCAGATCCTGTGGAGAGAGGTACAAAGTCTCTGAATCTATTTCCCCAGCCATTGATATCTCATGGTTCTGGCAAAACGGACACCGCAGATTACATCCGTAGCTTCCGGCCGACAAAATCATCGTCCCGGGACGGAACATACGGAGGGGCTTCTTCTCAATCGGGTCAAGGGCAAGTGATGTCACCTGCCCATAGTTTGAACAAACGATACTTCCACCTTCGTTCTTTCTTGCCTTGCAGATACCGCTTTTGCCTTCTTCAAGCTGGCAGTGGTGCATACATACCTGACAGATTACTTTCATCGTCCATTCATCCCCCTTTTCAAATCAGTAATGCCGTACAACCTCAAAACGTTCCAGCTTCACCCCGTCATTTTCTCCGATCCCCGCTTTCCTTTTTGCAATCGCAATCTGCTCCTCAACCGTATCCACACCGTC
The DNA here is from genome assembly GCF_003149245.1 of Faecalicatena orotica. Lineage (GTDB taxonomy): Bacteria > Bacillota > Clostridia > Lachnospirales > Lachnospiraceae > Faecalicatena_A > Faecalicatena_A orotica. The sequence goes on from NZ_QGDL01000011.1 coordinate 171,976, forward strand.
CAGATTCGGAAGCAGGAGCCCTCTTTTATACCCTCTGGTCACAACAACGCCATAGCGCTTTACGTCCAGTTCCTCTGCAGAACTGATCTTTTCTGTATCTCCGAGGACATCCACGCTGATTGACAGTTTATCCAGCTCCTCCCGTCCTATCGCAGGAAACCTCGGATCCCGCGAACATGCACTGACTGCATTCTCAATGATCTCCTGCACAAGGGAAGGCTGCGCCGCCTGAATTGTTCCGATACAGCCCCTCAGCCGACCCTCCTCCTTGATCGAAACAAATACTCCCGCCCTCTTTCTGTACATTTCCTCCGGCAGCCCTTCCGGAACCGGAATCATTTCCCCTGTACGCACATACGCCTCAATCGTCCTGCGCGCAAGCTGCACATAAGCATCCTCTTTCTTCTGTCCGGCAAGCACACGCTCCCGCTCCTTCTTTTCATACTGATCCTTATAATTCCGTTCCTGATTTCTTCCGCAGACTGCATAACCGCAGACACCATATCCTACACCAAACGGGCCCTCATAAGACAGCCTCTCTGCAACCACTTCGGCCGCATCCAGCGCTCCGGCCATAATAGTAAACGACCGGTGTCCGCACTCTCCCGCCTTCTCACAAAAATCTTCCGAAAATTCCAGCAGTTCCCCGAATTCTCCGCGCCCCATTACCTCCATGATCCGCGCATCATATTCCGGTCCCTCTTTCCTGTATCCGTAAGGTCCTTCCTCCTTCAGATGGTGTGATAAATCACCGCTTGCTATCAGTACGACGTTTCTCCCCAGTGTCTCCGTTGTTTCTTTGATACACTGTCCAAGTTCATAGTGCTTTGTGAGAGGAAGGCCTGATAAACCGATCCGGACAAGTTTATATTCTTTCCAGAACTGATTTACAAAGTAAAGCGGTACCATCGTTCCGTGATCCAGACGTTTGTCCCGCTCCCCCAGCGTCCCCGCATTCAGGTCATGTGCATCGGCCAGTCCACAGAGATGTTCCACAAACGCTTCGTCATACCGGACTTCCATTTTAACATGCCCTGCGCCAAACTGTCCGAAATCTCCCTTCGCACCTTTTCCCGGGGAAATGTGGAAATAATCGGCATACATAACCTGATGCGGTGTTGTCAAAACGATCGTCTCCGGCTGGAGCTGCCCGATCCGTTCCGCAATCTTCCGGTAAGCATCAATTGTCCTTTTAATCTTCTGCTCTTCCCCCCGCCCGATATCCGGCACAATCAGCGGCGGATGCGGTACCATAAATGCTGCAGTAATCCCCATAACATGACCTCCTTTGTGAATAATGAATCGAGAGTATCTGTCCTTTACATTTCCTTCCACGCTTCTTCGATTTTTTCGGGATGCTTCACCAGAATCCAGCTGCCAAGTGCCATACACTCCGCCACATACAGCATCCCCTTCTGCCCGATGCCCATCCCGGCCTGAGCCGCAGCGGACCAGTGGTGGAGCGGCGTCCCCTTGCACATCGCCTGGGCGCTTAACATGACCGTCGGCACGGTATGGCTCACATCAGAAACATCGGTTCCGATAGACAGCAATACCGGTTCCTCCTCCAGAGGCTCCAGCCCCGAAAAATAGACACCGTCATTCTCAAGGCCTGCCGCCTGGCTTACCTTCTTTGCAAACTGAACTTCCTCCTTCGTGTACTCCGGTACCGGAACCTGCTCCATAACATGGAAAAATATTTCCGAAAGTGTCCGGTTCACCTTCATTTCTTTATTACTCGTCACAAGCTCGATTTCCACTCTCGTACCGGTCATCAGTGCCGCGCCCTTTGCACAGTCATCCACACGCATGGACGCATTTTCCGTCCGGGAACGTTTGCCGGAACGGATGAAATAATTTGTTGCAGCATAATCCGGGACAATGTTGGCTGGTCCGTCTGTATTTGTGTACGTGTAGTGCATCCGCACATCATCTGCCACATGTTCCCGCAGATAATTCACGCCCACATTCATAAGTTCAGCCGCGTCAAGCGCGCTGCGCCCCAGCTCGGGATGTTTTGACGCATGGGCCGCCGTCCCGTAAAACTTATAATTTTTTACATCCTGCGCCTGCCAGATATCGTAGCTCACCCGGTTCCTGTCAAAAGGATGCCATGTCACAGCCACGGAAAGGTCATCAAATACACCGGCCTCATTCATCTGAATCTTACCGATTACGATTTCCTCCGCCGGACATCCATACACCCGGACCGTTCCAGCAGTACCGCTGTTTTCCATCTGCTCTTTTAGTGCACAGGCGGCCCCGGCACATGCCGTACCAAGAAGATTGTGGCCACACCCGTGTCCCGGCCCGCCGGACGGCTCGTATTCAGCCACCGGTTCCTGTCCCAGTCCGGGGAGAGCATCGTATTCAGCCAGAAATCCGATCACCGGCTTCCCGCTGCCCCACTCCGCGATAAACGCAGTCTCGAATCCTGCAACATTCCACCTGATCTCAAACCCTCTTTCCTCAAGGAAATCCGCCAGACGTCTGGAAGAATAAACCTCCTCCCCGGAAAGCTCCGGATGCCGGAAAATATCATCCGCCGTCCGTATCATCTCCCCGCTGTTCCTTTGAAACCAATCACAAAACGCTGCCACGTCCCTGTCTGCACCCTGTCTATCTGCCATTTTTACCATTCCTCCCTCTAACATGGGGTGTACTAATCAATAATGCTGTACTGGAGATATTCGTACAACAGCCTACTGCCCTCCCTAATCTCCATAGGCAAAAGCACCCTCGCCACCAGCTTCGGCTCCGCTTTCGGGTCTGTCTCATCCGTCCTTCGCAGCAAAGCATAATCGCCGTCAATTCTTTCTACTATATAAGTACATGTCAGCATCCCTTTTCTCCTCCTAAAGTTTCTGTTTTTTTCTGCTCTCGAAATAAATGAATCTGTCAATGGAGTCGAGTATATCTTTAAAATCCTCCCTCGGCGCCAGTTCGATGTATCTCGTCAGCAGTTCCTGTTCCTGCGCCTTATATCTTCCATAAAATATATCATACAGGTTATGCCCGCGCAGATAGACCCGGATCTCTTCCATATGCATCTTCACGTCCCCGGCCGTCTCAAGATCCTTCCCCAGAACCTCACGCAGATGCCTGCCGCTTCTGATCTTGTAAAGATATTCTTTCCATTTCTGAATAAAAATCTCATAAAATTCCTCTTCCGACCCAATCACCCCGAGCTGTACCATAATCTTCGGGTTCAGAAAATAGTTTTCGAAAGAATAGTAGTGAAGGATCAGGACATTCTGGGGCATGACCCGCGGAAGCTTATCAATATCTTCCTTGTTCCGCTCCTCATAATACCTGCAGAGCTGGTGCTTCAACTTTTCCGGGTCATCACCGTCCCCGTCGCGGATCATCAGAAACTGGTCCCTTAAATATATCTGGTTCATGTATTTCAGATTCGCGTAAGTCTTGATATTCGTACAGCTGTTTGTAGTGATAATCGCGATTCGGAACAGGTTGCCCTCCTCGTCAAATGTTTCCGAGTAATATTTCCTGATCAGCAGCGGGAGCCTGCTCTTATCCTGTTTGCCTTCGACTATAAAGACAAAGTTCACGTTCATCAGATCATTTGCCGTATATCCCAGATCATCCAGAATTGCACTGATGTCGGTCTTTTCGCGAACCGTTGAAAATCCCTCTTCATCCAGCACGGTCTGCCGGATCTGCCTGCTGCTGAAATTGGCGAGGAGATTCGGTGAATGTGTCGAAAATATAACCTGGTTTTTCCTCGACAAGCGGTAAAGGATCTCCCCGGACACTTTCTGAAGCCTCGGATGGAGGAATATCTCAGGGTCCTCCACCATGATAATACTTGGCACCCGGTCCTCCCCCTCAGCATAGGTTTCCAGAAGGGACAGCATATAGACACTGCGCATGCCCTTTCCCATCTGGCCGATCGGGCGAGTGGCGCTTTTCTCCCGGTTCCTGATCTCCGCAGTAACAAGGAGCATCCGTTCTACATCCCGGTTCATGGAATAAATGATCTCTTCCTGCCCGCCGTTCTTCTTAAAATTCTCGTTCACCCGCTTCGCAAAATCACCCAGATTCAGCTGGTAAAGCTTATAGTCCAAAAGCTTCGCCGTCTCAAATGCATCCAGCTCTTCGGGTTTTTTCTGGTTAATCAGCCCGATACAGGCAAAGCAGTGGTTGCATGTCTTTGACTGGTCAAATATACAGCAGTCACGCCTCATTTTTTTCAGAAGCTCATCCTCCTGAAGCATCAGCAGATCCTCCTGGAGCTGGTCTAAGTCCCTCTGCGTATCCATATAGTAAATCTGTGGAAACACTTCTTTAATATAGGGGTTATTTTTCTGAACCCCGTCATGATACCGGATGCGCCCGTCTTTATTTGCAGAAAATTCAAAGGACAGCACCCCCTTGTCGTCAAAGGAGGGCAGTTTCCTCCTAAAATCCTTCTGCCATGCCTCCAGCCGCCTGTACTGGCTCACAATCCCGCGCTCATGCAGGCGCAGTAAATCCTGCTCCTCGAACTGCAGCGTCACAAACACCTCAATATTCGGAAAATTTTCCTGAAAATCCTCCGGCCGGATACAGTAGGATCCCCCGACTGCACGTATAGCGTCCAGAACCGCCGTTTTTCCTGTATTATTCTGACCCACGAGAATCAGGGCATTATCAATGTCATCCAGATACATGTTCTGAATTGATTTAAAATTCCGGATTCTTAAACTGGTTATCCGCATAAAGCGCTCCTTCTTTCTCTGCGTGAAAAGCCTCCCGCAATGAAATCCCTTTTTACCATTATACGATTTTTCACAGATTACATCCACCCAAATTTCAAATACAGCAGCCCGGACATGGCAAAACCGGCGTGACCTGTGCCACGCCGGTTCCCCTTAAGCCATTTCCATACACCGGACAAGCTCCTCTTACCTGAATTCCTCGATAATCTCCCGCTTCAGATCTTCAATATCTTCTTTCAGGATATCCAGAGACAGTTCCAGATTACGCTCTGACATCGCCTCAATTAGTTTCTTGTGCCGCTGTGCCTTCGTATCATGACGCCGGTTCCATGACACGGAAAAGTACTGGATCGCTCCGCGGTAGGAAAACTTCAGGGCCCTCTCTACCTCTGTGGTGATCTGTGTATTTCCGCAGAAACTGCATAGGAGCAGATGGAAGCTGATGTTGCTTTTCCAGTGCTTCATCATGTTTTTCCCTTCATGGATCTCATTCGCCTCAGAAATATTTTCTTTCAGCAGCCGGATATGGTGCTCGTCCAGAATCGTAAATGTCTTTCGCAGTGCCGCCAGCTCCAGAATCACACGCAGTTCCACGATATCGGATATCTCCTTCATCGAAATGGGACGTATCTGGTAGCCCATACGGGGACGGCTTTCTAAAACCTTTTCATTACAGAGTTCAATCAGTGCCTCCCTGACCGGAGATTTGCTGACTCCATACTTTTCGATCAATTCCCGCTCCGTGATAATTTCATTCTGCTGATAATAACCTTCTGTAATCTCATTCAAAACCTTCTCATATATCTGGTCTTTCAGTTTTATCGTTTCCGCCATAAGTTTCTCCCCGATCTATTATATTTGAGGTGGTAAATACAAATAGTATACCATATTTTGGAAGTCTCCTGCATCTGATTTCTTACTTCTATTCACAGGTTCCCCGTGCACAGCGGTGATTTCTGCTTTCTGTCCTTTGCAGCATGATTTCGATAATCTTGCGGTCAGTCTGCCTCATTCCCTCTTTCCCCAGAATACCTACGTTCTTGATCGTTTCATCCGCATCACACGTTACAATGCCGTCACCGCCGACAAATTCTTTCTTATCCCTGAACATATCATATCCGAGCAGGCCTGCCTCGACTGATGCCGCGATCTTGGCCGCACAGGAGGGTTTTGCCCCATCACAGATCACGCCGGATACCGCAGCCAGTGAGTTAATCAGGGTGTGGGCGACTTCCTCAAAGCCCCCGCCCTCCAGATATGCAATCCCTGCCGCGCTGGCACACCCTGCATTGACGGCACCACAGTAGGCCGACAGCCTGCCAATGAACTGCCTCTGATATATGGTAAGCAGGTCCGAAAGTGCAACCGCGCGGATCATCTTCTCCTCATCGAATCCTTTTTCTGCCGCATATACGGCAATCGGAACAGAAGCAGTAATCCCCTGGTTCCCGCTGCCCGACACGATAATGACCGGAAGTGTACAGCCGCTCATCCGTGCATCCGACCCGGCCGCTGCATAGGCCCTCGCCTTATCTGCCGGTGTCTGTGCAGAATGGGACAATATGGTCCGACCCACAGAGCCTCCATATTCGTGTGCAATTCCTTCCCTGGCAATTGCCATGTTAAAATCTATCTGCCTGCGGATAAGGGGTCTGATTTCATCGATTGCTGCCTCGTCCGCAAATTCAACAATCTGCTCGATTGTAAGAGCAGTCTCCGTGTTTTCGAGCCCTGTTTCTTCCGTTTTTTGAAATACAGTCTTCCCGTCTTTTTCCACATATACGATATTCATATGCTCTCTGACAATACGGACAAGCGCCTGTTTCTCATTGTCTTTTACGGAAACCCTGATGTCAAAGACCTCATCATTTTCGCTCGCAGATACCCTGACAGGCACCTGTTCTAAATATTTTCTGATGAAAGGAATCTGTTCTTCAGTGACAGCCGAGATTACTTCCAGTTTCTTCTGCGGGTCCCCGGCCGCGATGCCGGCCGCAGCAGCAGCTTCTATTCCCTTCATTCCGCCCGTATTCGGTATCGTAACACTTTTTACGTTCTTAATAATATTGCTGCTGACCTTAACGTCAACTTCTTTAGGCATTGCCCCCAGTACTTCTCTTGCGTACGCCGCTGCATAGGCAATGGCGATCGGCTCTGTACACCCGAGGGCCGGGACCAGTTCTTTTTCCAACAGCCTGATATATTGCTGATTATGTCTCTCCATATGATTCACCCTGCATGTTTTCCAACAGCTCCGTTACCAAGTCAATCTCCTCTTCCGTGTTCCAGTAATGGACCGACAGCCGCGCCGTCCCTTCTATACCAAAGAGCTCTGTAACACCGGGGCAGAAAAAGTGGTGGCCCATCATTCCGACTCCGTTTTGATTCAAATAAGCCGCGATCTCCCCGCACATTTTCCCTGCCATGACAAATCCCAGTGTTCCGCATCGGCATGACGCATCCTCCGGTCCGATGATCCGTACACCCTTTATTACCTTCAGTTTTTCGAACAGGTAACACGTCAGTTTACGGATTCTTGCTTCAACATCCTGCATTCCACCGATTTCACCTATATATTCAACAGCCTTCGAAAGTCCGAATATCCCCGGAAAGTTTTTCTCCCCGAACTCCAGCTTACGGATATCCCCGTGAAATGTAAACTCATTTCTTTGATAATCCCAGTTCCCGCTGTTCCACGCCGGCACATATCCTTTTAACTTCTCTGTCATTTCCTTTTTCACATACAGGATGCCTGTCCCGGACGGCCCCCTCAGATATTTCCTGCCGGAGGCAGTAAGAAAATCACATCCTATTTTCTTCACATCCAGAGAAACCGCGCCCATCGTCCCCGCTGCATCAACCAGATAGGGGATCCCATATTTTTGTGCCAGTTCACCGATCTTTTCGACCTCCTGAAGAACACCAAGGCTATTGGCTGCATGGGTCACACTGATTAATGCCGTATTTTCATCGATCAAATGCTCCAGTTCCTCCAGATCCAGATATCCCGGCAATACAGCCGGTATATAACGGATCTCCAGCCCATACAGTCCGGCCGCCTCTATCCAGGGGGCTGCATTACTGACGAAACTCATAGAATCCAGCAGGATATTCTGTCCCTTTTTAAAGCGCAGCCCCCTGGCTGCCATATCGATCCCCACAGTACCGTTAGGCACGAACATGATTTCCTCTGCGTCCGCATGAAGAAATTCTGCCATGTTCTGCACGGCACGCCCACATATACATGCGGTCATCTCTTCCGCCTGCCGGCTGGTCGCCCCATATTTCATGATCATCCTGTAATATTCCTGCGCGGCTTCTGTCACCGGAAGCGGCGGAACCGAAGTCGATGCGTGATTCATATAAATATTGCCGCAGGGGGTATCCTCTCTTATTTTCTTTATATCCATATTTCTCCCTCATATACAAATCTGCTCAATTAAGTTCATTCCTCTTTCGGAAATACGCGGTTTTCAGCCAAATGACAGGATACCAGATGGGCATTCTTCACATCATTCAGTTTCGGCCGTTCCGTTTTACAACGATCTGTTGCATACCTGCACCTTGTATGAAATGCACACCCTTTCGGTATATTTACCGGGTTCGGGACATCACCCGCCAGCATGATCCTGTTCTTTTCCTGCTCCGGATCAGGAAGCGGAATCGCAGAAAACAACGCCTGCGTATAAGGATGCAGAGGATTTTCATACAGCTCCTCACAGTCTGCCATCTCCACAACCTGTCCCAGATACATGACGATGACCCTGCTGCAGATATGCCTTACAACCGACAGGCCATGTGAAATAAAAAGGTAAGTCAGGCCAAATTCTTTCTGAATATCTTCAAGGAGGTTGATAATCTGCGACTGTGTGGAAACATCCAGAGCCGAAACCGCCTCGTCACACACAATCAGCTCTGGTTTCAGAATAAGTGCCCTGGCGATCCCGACCCTCTGCCGCTGGCCTCCCGAACATTCAAACGGGTATTTCCCGTAGAAATCCCTTACGAGCCCGACAACATCCAGCATTTCAAGAACTCTCTTCCTGATCTCTTCTTTACTGCCAAGGTTCTGTATCTTTAATGGCTCTCCGATGATCTCACCAATCCTCATCCTTGGGTTCAGAGATGTATAAGGGTCCTGATAGACGATCTGGGCATGTTTTCTGAACTGGCGCAGTTCCTTTCCTTTTAATTTCAGAATATCCTGTTCCTGAAACAGAATTTCCCCGGATGTAGGTTCAAACAAATGCAGGATCAGTTTCCCGAGAGTTGTCTTTCCGCAGCCGGACTCACCGACCACTCCTATCGTCTCTCCCCTGAAAATCTGAAAGCTGATGTCATCCACAGCCTTGACCACCCGTTTGTCCAGTGAAAATGCTCCGGATTTGGCAGAATAATATTTGGAAATATGGCGAATATCAAAAAGTGGTTCCATTCTCTCTAACTCCTCTCCCGGTGTCAGACGCGTCCGGTCAGTCTTTCGCATAAAGCCAGCACGCAGTCTTCTGCCCGTCTCCCATATCTTTCATTCCCGGTCTTTCTTCCCTGCATCTTGGAAGTGCATACTCACACCTGTCGCAGAATTTACATCCCTTCATCTTATACTGTTCTTCCGGCCCCGGCACGGTCCCCTCGATCATATACAGCCGTTCCTTCTTTGTATCCGGTCTGGGGATGGCCTTCAGAAGCCCTTTTGTGTATGGATGGAGTGGATTCCTGAAAAACTGTCTGACCGGAGCTTCCTCTACCACGTTTCCCGCATACATTACAATCACTCTGTCAGAAATGTCTGCAATCACCCCCATATCATGGGTAATAAACATAACCGCCATGTTTCTTTCCCGCTGGAGCTTCTTCAAAATGTCCAGTATCTGCGCCTGTATTGTCACATCCAGTGCCGTGGTCGGTTCATCCGCAATCAATAGCTTCGGATTGCATGCTATCGCCATCGCAATCATGACTCTCTGGCGCATTCCCCCGGAGAGTTGGTGCGGGTACTCCTTCACACGTTTTTCCGGCAATGGAATCCCGACCATTTCAAGAAGCTGTTCTGCCTTTGCCCATGCCTCTTTTTTCCCGATCTTTTCATGGTACCTGATAGATTCTACAATCTGATATCCGCAGGTAAGCAGCGGGTTGAGCGAAGATAGCGGCTCCTGAAATATCATAGTCAGATCTTTTCCTACAATTTTTGAGAACTCTTTTTTGCCCATAGAAAGAATATCTTTCCCGTCAAATAGAATCTCACCGCCGGTTACTCCTCCGGCCTGTTCAGGAATCAGACGCATGACAGACATGGATGTCACACTTTTTCCGCAGCCGGATTCCCCTACGATTCCCAGAACCTCGCCTTCATTTACATGGAAGGAAACTTCGTCCACAGCCTTTGTAGGATGGTCTTCCCCCCAGAACTCCGTGACCAGATTGTTCACCCGCAGTATTTCTTTAGACATATTCCTCACCTCTTTCCAAGAGTATTTCCGTTACTGTTTACAGGCATGACTGTGAACAGTAACGTATTTCCTACTCTGTCGTCAGAATATCATGTGTAAGCTCTGTCAGGCATTCAGCCTTATCTTCCCTCAGGAAAAGCACGTCTTCCAGCCGGATGCCGAATTTTCCCGGAAGATAGATTCCCGGTTCGTTTGAAAACACATTTCCACTGGAAAGCGGAACCTGATTTCCTTTTACGATATACGGCTCTTCATGGACATCCATTCCAATCCCATGCCCCAGCCGGTGCGTAAAAAATGCTCCATACCCGGCCTTTTCAATGACACTGCGCGCCGCTGCATCCAGCGCTTCTCCGGTCATGCCAGGCCTCGCCGCTTTAGCGGAAGCCTCATTGGCCGCCCTCACAATCTGGTAAATCTCTGCAAATTGTTTTGGTATGTCCCCGACCGCAGCTGTCCTCGTAATATCTGCGTAATATCCTTTGTAACAGCCTCCGAAATCTATAATAACAGTATCCCCTTTTTGGATAACTGTATTGTCTGCACCATGATGTGGCAGTGCACCATTTGCGCCCGCCGCCACCAGCGGCGTCCCGGGGCATTCTAGTCCCGCTTCCCTCATGAGGTCATTAAGCCTCAGGGCAGCCTCCAGTTCTGTTTTTCCGGAAAGCCCCTCTTTTAAAAGGGACAGCAGCGCCTGGCCGGAAAGTTTCTGTGCTGTTTTCAGACACTGGTACTCTTCTTCATCTTTTATGGAACGAAGGCGGGCCATAATGGTTCCGGCCGGTTCCCACTGCCAGTCCGGAAATGTTTCTCTCAGCCGGTAAAACATAACCGCCTGCATCTGATTGCCAAAGACTGCACGGCTGACCTTCTCTAAAGAGAGCACCTGTGCGGCTTTTTCGTACGGGTCTTCCTGTTCCTTCCAGGGCACCGGAACTACGGCGGCCTTCAGGTCCCTGTCCAGATTATCCAGCTCGAATTCCGGAAGAACAAAGAATGCCTTCTGCTGTGTCAGCGCCAGAAAGATAGGGCGTTCCAGTGATATTCCACGGAATCCGGTCAGATAGGAAAGATCGGTGGAAGGGGCCAGTACGATACAGTCCTTCCCACAGTTTTTCATGATACTTCTTGCTTCTTCGAATTTTTTAGTAATATCCATAACTGTTCTCCTAACGGATGTTTACAAATTTTTCAATTCCGGGTTCGTCGCTTCCTGCAGGGAATCCCCGAGAAGACTGAACCCCAGCACTGCAAGGAAAATGAAGATTCCCGGAATAATAACATAATACGGTGCGTTAAATATAAACCTGCTGCCCTGCGATATCATTGCCCCCCACTCCGGCGTAGGCATTTGTGCCCCCAGCCCTATGAAAGAAAACCCGGACGCCGCAATCAGCGCATTGCCGATCCCCATCGTAATCTGGGGGATTACCATCGACATCGTCTGCGGAATGATAATCGTAAAAATGATTCTTAAAGGATGCATCCCAATGGATTTCGCCGATTCCACATACAGCTTTTCCTTGATTACGATCACCATCCCCCGTACCATTCTGGCATAATTGGGCCACCAGGAAACGGCCAGCGCAAAAATCGTGGGCCCGATGCCGGCGCCTATTGCCGCCGCGATGATCATAGCCAGAAATACCTGCGGAAATGACAGGAACACGTCACAGATACGCATGACCAGATTGTCAAACCAGCCTCCCACATATCCGGCTATCCCTCCAATGATGATTCCTGCCAGTGCGGCCAGCAGAACAACCGCCAGTGCGGTTCCCATCGAATACCACGCCCCGTATGCAAGCCTTGAGAAGATATCCCGCCCCATTTCATCCGTCCCGAAAATATGTGCACTTCCCGGTTTCACGAGTTTTGCCCCCATATCCACAGTCAGCGGGTCAAATTTCGTTACAAAAGGCCCTATGATCATAAACAGGAGGATTCCCAGCGATATCACAGTTCCCATTGCAGATGGAATATCTCTGAAAAAGTATTTTTTTATCGTTTTCATCATGATAACCTCACTCTCGGATCTATGAGTACATAGGAAATATCTACAATCAGGTTAATTAGTATGAAAATGACAGCCATTACCGTCGTAATTCCCGCTATGACAAGCAGGTCCATAGACATGATCGCCTCCAGTGCATAAGAACCGAGTCCCGGCCAGCTGAATATCTTCTCAATCAGGACTGTTCCTCCGATCATGCCTCCCGCCTGCATTCCCAGCATCGTCAGAATCGGGGAGATTGCATTTTTCATGGCATGGCGCCTGATTACAGTACGTTCCTGAATGCCCTTTGACCTGGCCGTCCGGATATAATCCTGACGCAGTTCCTGAAGCAGCTGTGTGCGCATCATTCTTGTAGTAATGCCGCAGTAGCCGATGACCAGACTCAATACCGGGAGGAACAAATGCTTCGCGGACAATGCAAACAGTGTCCAGTTCCCCTGGATCGCGCTGTCCAGAAGGTAAAATCCGGTCACGGTATCCGGGCCGGCCATTCCTGCCGGGAGCCTGTAGCCTGACGGGAACCACTGTGCTTTATAATATAGAAAGTACTGGAGCAGCAGGGCCAGCCAGTATGGCGGCACAGCCATACTGCCGACCGAAAGGAAACGGATGATATGGTCGATCACCCTGTTTCGTTTCAGTGCCGCAATACTTCCCATTAAGAGTGCGATGATAAAGAATATAATCAGGGATAAAACAGTAAGCTCCATTGTGGCTGCCAGTCTGGAAGATATTTCCTGTGTGACCGGCTGTTTACTTTTATAGGATTTACCCATATCAAAATGCAGAAGCCCTTTCATATAATCCAGATACTGGACGTATACGGGCCGGTCCAGTCCCAGCTCCACTCTCTTTTCTTCAACCTGTTCCTTTGAAGCGGACGGCCCGGCAGCCGCCCGCGCAGGATCAGCCGGAAGACAGTGTGTCGCTATGAACACAATTAACGTAATTCCGATTACGACGAATATTAAGGATAACGCCCTTTTCGCCAAAAATTTAGCCATAACCTGCCCCCTTAACCTTCCGGATGAGTATGTATTATTCTCCGATACTGATCTGGTAGAACCGGATGGAATAATAGTAATCCAGCGGATGAATCTTAAAGCCCTGATATTTATTGTTAATAGCCTCTACTGAATCCGGGGATGTGATATAAAGTGCCGCGCAGTCATCCACGAGGATATTCTGGGCCGTATTCAGATATTCCTGTTTTTCTTTTTCATCTACGGTTGCTGTTGCCTTATCAATTGCCTCATCAAATTTCGGATTTTCATAAAAGCTCCAGTTGTACGGCTGGCCGCTGTACATACTGTGGAAATTCTGTTTCAGGAAGAAGACAGAATCCCCTGTAAAAGCACCCATGTTAAGCGCTGATAGTTCCGGTGCAGTATCCGGTGAAGAGTTTTCTTCTACCATAGAAAGCCACGGCATTACTTTTACTTCCAGAGTAATTCCGATTTCCGCCAGATTAGCCTGAAGAATCTGGGCCATCTGGACCTGGTCGTCACTTCCTTCACACAGATGTACCGAAATATTACACTCACCCACGCCTGACTGCTCCATCAGTTCTTTCGCCTTCTCCAGATTCTGGGACTGCTGTGGGATACTGTCATCATGTTCTGCAAATTTTGCCGGCATGAATCCGCTTGGAACCGTAGCCTTTCCATTATAAACATTATCTTTTACGCCCTCATAATCCATTGCAAGAGTCACGGCCTGCCTCACCAGAAGGTTATCAAAAGGAGCTTTTTTCGTATTAAATGTAAAGATATTCGTCTGCAGTGATTCTTCTGTCAGCACGTCGATATTTTCATTCGCTTCCAGAATGTCAAGATTTTCCGTGATGGGAATCTGGAGTTTGTCTACTTCACCGGAGTTCAGCATCTGAATCTGGGTCGCATTGTCTTTTACGATCAATGTCTGGATCGTGTCGATCTGGTTATCTTTCCAGCCGCCCCAGTAATCCTCGAATTTTTCCATCGTATAATACTGGTCTTCCTCATAACCGGAAATCTGGTATGCGCCCGTACCGCAGGAATGGCGTGCACAATATGCCTGTGCCCAGTCGCCGTCAGATTCGTTCTCTTTGCACCAGGTCGGGGAAATGATCCCGATTTTTGCTACGTTGTACAAAAATCCTGAGTTATCGCTTTTTAATTTGATAGTAACTGTCATATCATCAGTCGCTTCTACACTCTCTATCTCCTGTACCAGAGTCGATATGGAGCTTACAAATGCCATCGCACGATTGTAGGAATATACGACTGCTTCTGCATTTAAATCTGTTCCGTCAGCAAATTTCACACCTTCACGCAACTTGAATATGTATGTCTTCGCATCCGGCACCTCGTAACTCTCTGCCAGCCACGGTTCCAGTTCTGTCGTCCCGCGCACTTCCTCGACGAGGGGTTCGTAACAGGTTCTGGATGCATTCATATCACCGGCCCCTACCAGATTCGTCGGGTCAAAATTGGATGGCATGACACCTAATGCTGCGGTAAATGTTTTGTCTTCATCACTGACCGCATTCGTGGAATCTTTTTTGTCTTCCTTTTTATCCTCAGACTTACCGCATGCTCCAAGGCTCATGAGCATAGTCAGTATTACAACAAATGCAGCCGCCTTCTTCAAATTCTTTTTCATAAACTTACCTCCTGTACAATCTCTGAACATGTTCCAGTGTCAGGTATCCATTCTCAATATCTGACTCAATTGCTTTCTGGCTTCTCTCTCCCGGATCTCCGTATCCACCTCCTCCGCCTGTACTTATTTTTATGATGTCCCCCTTCTTCACAGGGAGCATGTTTGTCTTAAGATAATGTTTTTCTTCGGGTGTTCCCGGATTCACGACCACATCGGGTGCCTGCGCCGCATGCCCGCCAAGGAGGCCCCACGCCGTAGTTTTGGAGCGTTCCACCCAAAGCATCAGGTTACATTCCTCTTCGGTTTCCACACGGTAAGTACGTTCCAGGCCAAGACCGCCCCGGTATTTCCCGGCGCCTTCCGAATCAGGCCTCACCTTGTAAGACAGAATTCTCAGAGGGTATTTACTCTCAATAAATTCGATCCCCCAGTTCTTCAGGTCACCGTTCACCACATTGATCATTCCGTTCTGTCCGTCCCCGCCATCATATGCTCCCCAGCCTCCTGCCGTTGCCTCGCAGATTGCAAACTGTTTCTTACGGATGCTGTCATAGCCGCTGAACAGGATGACGTTGGAATCACCGTAATGTGCGGCCGCCGCCTGCTGCGGGATCACTGGTGCCAGCGCCTTGATGATCAGGTCGATCAAAAGCCCCAGTCCCGTAAAATACCAGCCGCACGGTGCGGGTTCCTCCGCCGCCAGAAAACTGCCCTTCTCAACGATCACTTTGAGGTTGCGGAAGGTTCCGCCTGATACCTGGCTTTCCGGATTAATGACTTCTTTATATCCTACACGGCAGGCTGCAATTGTCTGCGCCTCGCCGCAGTTGATCGGACCGATTCCCATCTTTGAACTTCCACTTAGGTCAATCGTCATCTCTTCCCCCTGAATCGTAACTTTTACCTTAAGTGGACGTTCTTCCTGTGTAATTCCGTCATTGTCAAGACACCCTTCTGCAAAATACTCCCCATCCGGTATGGCCGCCACGGCCTGTCGGTCCAGCAGTTCGGACTGCCGGAATATCTCAAGTGCCGCCTCCTGCACTGTTTTTGTGCCGTAACGCCTATAGAGTTCCCCCATCCTTGTCTCTCCGGTATAGCAGGCTGAGATACAGGCGTTCAAATCTCCTCTCATCATGGCATGGTATCTGCTGTTGATCGTCAGAAGGTCCATGACATCCTCACATATCTTCCCTTCACTACACAGCCTGACCGGCGGGATTCTCAAGCCTTCCTGATAAACCTCTGTACTGTCCGAACACCCCATCGGGTTCTTTCCGCCCATATCCTGCATCGCCGCACGGACAGCCGAAAATCCTTCCAGCCTGCCTTCATAGAAGATCGGCGAAAACACGGTTATATCAGCGGCATGTGTCCCCTGCAGATACGGATCATTCATGACAAATACATCGCCTTTTCTGTAACCCCCGAGCCCAATTTTATCTGTCACGATCTGGATACAGATTTCCAGATTTCCAAGAAAGATTGGAAGCCCGGAAGACTGTCCCAGAAGCCTTGCCTCTCTGTCAAAGATCCCCACGCTGCAGTCTTTCATCTCATAGATGCCGGGTCCGAATGCACTCTTGATCAGACAGCTGTTCATTTCCCTTGCGGCTGAATTTACCGCATTGCGGATAATTTCTACGACAATCGGATTCACTCTATCTGCCATCTTCTGTACCTCCGTTTCCTCTTCTCATCACCATGCTGTCTGCCTCGTCAACCGTTAACTCCCACCCCGGCGGCACGATCGTAGTAGATGTCAGTTCTGTAACGATTGCCGGACCGGAGATTTTTCTTCCTGTCACAAGACATTCTCTTGCATATATATCAATGTCATACTTTTTGCTGCTGAAATATCCCTGCAGTGTCCCGACCGGTTCTGCCGGGCTGTCACTTAAGCGCCTCTTTACCGCTGCCTTATTTACCGGCACGAGTACGGTCATCCTGTAATTCACCAGTTCCACTATATTGTCCGGAGAGTGGTGGCCGTAAAGTCTTTCATAAATGTCACTGTAGGCCTGTTCGATCTCTTCCCTGTCAAATACCGTTTCATCCGGGATATCTACGGAAATGGTATACTCCTGACCAAAATAGCGCATATCGAGCGCACAGATATAGTTTCTCTCCTCATTCTGCAGCCCTTCTTTCAGAAGCACCTCATCCAGTTCCTTCTTCAGTTCTGCAAAGTTCTGGTGGAAGTCCTCTTCTGTAAGCGAAGACAGCAGGCATACCTTCGTGTGCCCCGTATCATGCCGTATGTCCGCGTGCAGCATGCCCCATGCGGAAAATACACCCGGGTTCGCCGGGACGATGACTTCTTTTATATCCAGCATCTCTGCAATCAGTGCCGCATGCATCGGGCCTGCACCGCCGAATGCGAGGATCGAGAAGTTCCTTGGGTCGATCCCCCTCTTTACCGTAAGTTCCCGGATGGCATCCGCCATCTTATGATTCGCAATCTCACATACCCCTTCAGCCGCAGCCTCCGCATCCAGTCCAAACTGCCTGCCGTACGCTTCAAAAGCAGCCATTGTCTTTTCTGCATCAATCTGCATCCTGCCGCCTAAAAAATGCTCCGGAGACATATGTCCCAGCACAAGATTCGCATCTGTAAGTGTCGGCTTCTCTCCGCCCCGGCCATAGCACACCGGCCCCGGGGCCGCCCCGGCACTCTGCGGGCCGACACGCATTCCGCCTGCCTCATTCCATGCAATGCTCCCGCCGCCTGCACCGATACTGAACACATTTACAGTCGGCGCCAGTACCGGAAATCCCTCGATTTCTGCTTCTACCGTGGTTTCCATCCGGTTATTCACTACAATACTCACATCAAAGCTTGTGCCGCCAATATCAAAACCGATGATATTTTCCCGGTCAATCACACTCGCCCCGATAGCGCCTCCTACAGGTCCGGACATCAGGGTGTATACCGCCGTGGACGATGCCATCTCTGCACGGATCACACCGCCGCTCGACTGCATCATATAGAGAGTTCCACCGAAACCTCTTTTCAGAAGCTCCTCTGATAGTGCAAAGACATGTCTCCTTGTACTCGGCGCAACGTAGGCGTTGAGTACAGAAGTACTGACTCTCTCGTATTCCCTTGACTCTTTAGCGATCTCATGGGACGCCGTAATAATGGTTCCTTCGTCCAGCTCTTCCTCCAGAATCCTGCATACCTCTTTCTCATTTTTCGTATTTGCATAGCTGTTGATCAGGCATACCGCCACGGAGTCATATTTTCCTTTTAGTGCCACTATGACTTCACGCATCATCTCTTTTGTAACTTTCTTTTCAATCGTCCCCTCAAAAGAAACCCGCTCGTCTATCTCATAGATATCTTTCCTCGGTATCAGGGGCTCCGGCTTATGATACCGGATATTATAGATCTCCGGCCGGTTCGCCCTTGCTATCTCATATACATCCCTGAACCCCTTCGTTGTCACGAGGGCGCAATGGGCGCCCCTTCTCTCGATTACAGAATTCAAACCTGATGTCGTACCATGTACGATACTGGTTATCTGGCCGTACTTATCTCCGGCCAGTTCATCAAAGCCCTTTAGTATCCCTTTTTCCAGAGCGTCCGGAGTCGTCAGCACCTTTGTTGTCTCATAGACGCCTGTGTCATCATTCAGCAAAACAATATCTGTAAAGGTTCCGCCCACATCCGCTGCTAATCTGTATGACATACACGTTCCTCCTATTCTCTGGCCGCCTCTGCCGCCGCTTTTACCCTCCAGCACTCGATCTCTGTAGGAATGGTGCAGTCCGCGCCCAGAATAAAGCCCGTCTTTCCATTCTCCTGAATAATCTTTCTTACCTCCGTCCGGATCTCTTCCTCCGTACCTTCAACGAGTACACCGCTTCTGTTTGCAAGGCCTCCCATGATAGCCGGCTCCGGAAATAGCTCCTTTGCCTGTGCGATCGTAAACGGCGCCTCATAGATCCCCCAGTTCACAACATCCGCGTACCTGCCATAACCGGCATAGCGCTGCATATTCAGTCTGTCCTTGCAGATGTGGAGGAAACAAGTACCCCCGCTTTCCCTGATGGCTGACATGACCTGTTTGTCAAGAGGTGCGATGTAAGTCTCGAATTCCTCATCCGTATAGTAACGGTACTCTCCGCCCAGAGCCGCATAATAGACAGAATCCAGCCCGGCCTTTATGTATTCTTCGGCCAGCACACACATGATATCGGCAACCCGTTTATATACATCAAACACAGCGTCTTTATCCTGCCGCAGATGTTCCGGCATGACCAGACGTCCCGTATCGTATCCGTATGTCTTCTCGATGAGGTGCAGGCTGGAAGCCACGATCCCGTGGAGTGTCCCCATTGTATAGTGTCCCGGTTCACACTTGTCCAGTATCCGTTTCACAAGATCGAGCTGCCTCGTCATCCACGCATCATTTCTGGAAAAATCCGGAATCAGTTTCCAGTCCGCACCGCAGCGGATACCTTCACATGCAGGCAAAAGATTCTCATTCATGATTTTATAGATGTCTGTGCCTGTCTTCTCAAAAAACTCCAGATGTGCTTCCGCGCCCTTCTCCCCATATTCACATCCTGCCGGGAAATGGAGTGAGAAACTTGATGGAATCCCGTCAACCGGTTCTTTTTTTATTGCTGCTGTCACACGCTCTCTGCCATTCATCTCTGTTACTTCCTTTCTTGTTGATATCACTGTTATTTTCTTTAGTATTATCTCTGATATTATCAGAGGGAGTAAAAAAAATAGATGTACATCTGTAAGCTTAATTTGATATTATCATTGCAATTGCGTTTTGTCAATCCGATTTTTCAGATTCTTTCACTTTTACTTTACTTTTATTTCATAGTTGAATAAAACATGTATATAAAAAGCGGTTAACTTTCGTATATCAGCAAAGTTAACCGCATATTTCCAGTATATGAAATAAGACTTGCATAAAATAATTGATATGATACTCCTTTATTCCTTAACCAATTCAATTTTACTTACTTCAACAAACATACCAGGAGATGTTTCAAGGACACCACCACTATAAGTAATAGAAACTTTATCCCCTACTTTAAACTCAGACAAGTCTTCAAGGTTATCTGGTTTAACAGCCTCACACAAAAGACCGTCCGAGTCTAACCTAACGATTAAATAAGTATCTTGATTTTCAACTACCTGGCCAATCACTGTTTTGTCTATCGGCTTATCGTTCAAATAATCCTTGTACTTGTAAACAAAGGGCAATAGCAGGGGGATTAAAACCAGTACGATACCTATAGCATATTTAAGTTTCCTTTTCATAATAAGTCCCTTCTCGAATGAAGTTAAAAAACTTGTAATAATCCGAACATTCTTGATACTAAAACTATTATAGCATTTTTCAATTAATTTAACATCCAATCTTAAAGTTGAATTCTAATATCATGATTAGACAGTATAGCAGTCAGGGGTAAAGCCTTTCATATTAAATTTAAGTTTATTAACCAACATTTATTGAAATGAATTAGTTTGTATGTTAGCAGAAAGAAAATGTATTTGCTTATCAAATTGAACAATTCCACAACTGACTATGACATTATTGTGGTTTTGTGTGGCATTCAGCAACACGCGATGTGGTTTTTTGCTAGATTTGAACATTATTTCGTTGCTATTTCCCTGTAGTTGTTGTATAATTAAAATACTATGAACAGTAATCCCAATTCCGTTAGGAGAAGAGAAAATATGAAGAGATCAAAACGTATTGAAACACTGGACAGGCGCCCCGTGAATCTGGATGGTTATATCAACGAATGGCCGGAGATGGGGTTTGTCGCAATGAGCAGCCCATACGATCCGAAGCCGTCAATCAGGATAGAGAACGGAAAAGTGACAGAACTTGATGGCAAAGAAAGAAAGGATTTCGACTTCATCGACCAGTTTATCGCTGATTATGCAATCAATGTTGACCGGGCAGAAAGGTCCATGACCGTGCCTTCACTCGATATTGCAAGGATGATCGTGGATATCCATGTTTCCAGAAAAGAGATTCTGGAAGTCATAAGCGGGATCACTCCTGCCAAGATGGTCGAGGTCATGAACCATCTGAATGTCGTGGAGCTTATGATGGGGATGCAGAAGATACGCGCACGTAAGACTCCGGGGAATCAGGCCCATATTACGAACTTAAAAGACGATCCGGTACAGATTGCCGCCGATGCCGCCGAGGGAGCCTTAAGGGGATTTGCCGAGGAAGAGACGACGATGGGTGTTGCAAGGTACGCGCCGCTGAGTGCAATGGCGCTTTTGATTGGTTCCCAGGTCGGCCGTCCGGGCGTTCTCACACAATGTTCCGCAGAGGAAGCTACCGAGCTTGAACTCGGAATCCGCGGGCTGACTACATATGCAGAGACACTTTCCGTCTATGGCACGGAAAAGGTATTTATAGACGGGGATGACACCCCTTATTCCAAAGCTTTTCTAAATTCCGCCTATGCATCCAGAGGTCTGAAGGTCCGGTTCACATCCGGTTCCGGTTCCGAGGTGCTGATGGGGAACAGCGAAAAGAAGTCCATGCTTTATCTGGAATGCCGCTGCCTCTATGCAACAAAGGGCGCGGGAAGCCAGGGAATCCAGAACGGTTCCGTGAGCTGTATCGGTGTACCCGGAGCTGTGCCGGGAGGTATCCGTGAAGTCATGAGCGAGAACCTCGTTGCCGCACTGCTCGGTCTGGAATGTGCTTCCTCCAATGACCAGAGTTTTTCCAATTCTGACATGAGAAGGACTGCAAGGACAATGCTCCAGTTCCTGCCGGGAACCGATTTTATTTTTTCAGGTTATGCCGCAGAGCCGAACTACGACAACATGTTCGCAGGCTCCAATTTTGATGCGGAAGATTTTGATGACTACAATGTACTGCAGAGAGACATGCAGGTGGACGGCGGTCTGAAGCCGGTTACCGAGGAAGAAGTGATCCGCGTAAGGATGAAAGCCGGAAAGGCCATACAGGCAGTCTTCAGGCAGCTCGGCCTGTCTCCGGTATCTGATGAACAGGTAGAAGCGGTCGCTTATGCACATGGCAGTAAAGATACCCTTGAACGTGACGTGACGGCCGACTTAATGGCGGCCGAGGATGTCTTAAAACGTGGAATAACGGGAGTGGATGTGGTAAAGGCTCTGGCAGAATCCGGTTTTCAGGATATTGCAGAGAGTGTGTTAAGCATGCTGAAGCAGCGTGTTGCAGGTGACTACATGCAGACAGCCGCCATTCTGGACCGCGATTTCCATGTGCTTTCCGGAGTCAACACCCCGAATGACTACATGGGACCGGGAACGGGATACCGTGTTGAAGGTGAACGCTGGGAAGAGATCAAGAAGATCCCCCATATCATAAACCCACAGGATATATAGGAGGAAAGAGCATGCAGGTAAATGAAGATTTAGTAAAACAGATAACAAATGCTGTCCTCACAGAGATGAAGCACCGGAAAGACACGAACCCGGCCCCTGTGACGTCCGGCAGTCCGGCTGCAAGTACGGCAGTTACCCAGTCTCTGGCCGGACGCGACAGAATCAACCCGGTTAAGACTTCCTATGCTTCTTATCCAAGGGCAAAAAAGGGAACCGATCCGAAAGAAGTTGTCATCGGAGTCGGCGCTGCCTTTCAGAAGGAAATCCAGAAGAC
The DNA here is from genome assembly GCF_003149245.1 of Faecalicatena orotica. GTDB lineage: Bacteria > Bacillota > Clostridia > Lachnospirales > Lachnospiraceae > Faecalicatena_A > Faecalicatena_A orotica. Next base: position 194,456 of record NZ_QGDL01000011.1, read on the forward strand.
CATCTGCGGTATCCCGCTGGATGATGTCTTAAAGAATGTAAAGGCCGGCATTGAAGAAGAGGGCATGGTCCCGAGGGTGGTCAAGATTCTTGACACTTCGGATGTCTGCTTTATGGCCCTGGAAGCTGCTAAGACTTCCGGCTCCGGCATCGGCATTGGCATCCAGTCCAAGGGGACAACGGTCATCCACCAGAAGGACCTGTATCCGCTTTCCAATCTGGAACTGTTTCCGCAGGCGCCGCTTATGGATCTCGAAACTTACCGGAAGATCGGCAAGAACGCGGCAAAGTATGTGAAGGGCGAACAGGTTGTGCCTATACCATGTACCAATGACCCTATGTCCAGACCAAAATACCAGGTAAAAGCGGCCCTGATGCATATTGCTGAGACCGAGCAGCTTGACCCTGAGGTCGGAATTATCGAATGGGAGGAGAAATAGATGCAGTACCCCTTAGGTGAACACGAGAAAGAGAAGATCACATCCAAAACCGGAAAAAAACTGACTGATATCACTCTGGATGAAGTCATGAAGAACCACGTTTCCGCTGATGATATCAAGATTTCCAAAGAGATCCTGAAAGCACAGGGACAGGTTGCCCTCAAAGCGGACAACGGCCCGATGCAGAAGAATTTTGAGCGCGCCGCCGAGCTGGTGGACGTACCGGATGATATCATTTTAAAAATGTATGATAAACTGCGCCCGAACCGTTCTACCAAGCTGGAACTGGTTCTTATGGCACAGGAGCTGCTTGAAAAATATAATGCTAAAAACTGTGCAAGGCTCGTTATGGAAGCCGCAGAAGTTTATGAGAAAAGAGGTATTCTGCTTTGAGTTTAATTGCTGGAGTAGACATTGGGAATTCCACAACAGAAGTCTGTGTCGGGGAGGCAGCCGCTGACGGCACCATCCATTTCCTGACAAGTGCTTCACGCCCTACAACCGGGACCAAAGGTACGGTTGCGAATACTCATGCAATCAAAGCAGCCTTAAACCGGGCCATGAGCAGTATCGGACGTACAATCAGCGACATCTCGCTCATCCGTCTCAACGAAGCCGCACCCGTCATAGGTGACACTGCTATGGAGACACTGACCGAGACGATTATCACAGATTCGTCTATGATCGGCCATAATCCTTCGACTCCTGCCGGAGCCGGACAGGCAGTCGGGGAGATCCTGCTGATTGATAATCTGTCACGGGGAATTCCCGGGACGCCTTACATCGTAGCCGCCGATGATTCCTACTCCTACGAAGAGGTTGCCGCGATCCTCAACCAGTCTGCGGACACACTGGATATTGCCGGGGTCATCCTGAAGGCGGATGAGGCAGTGCTGGTGGAAAACCGGCTTCGGAAAAAGATACCGATCATCGATGAGGTTGCAAGGATTGACAAACTGCCTGACGGCGTTCTGGCTGCGATTGAAGTTGCCCTGCCCGGACAGACCGTGCGCATGCTTTCCAATCCATACGGAATTGCCACACTCCTGCATTTGAATGCGGAAGAGACACGGACTGTCACGCCGATTGCCAAAAGCCTGATCGGAAAACGCAGTGCAGTTGTTTTAAAGACACCGGGCGGAAATGTCCGGGAAAATGTCCTGCCCGCCGGGGAGATTTATCTCAATGCCGAGAACAGTGCATCGATCAATCTCGATGAAGGTGCCGCAGAAATCATGAAGGCAGTTGCAGATGCCGGGAAAATTCATGATATCAGCGGACAGCCGGATACGAATGTCGGCAATATGCTCACCCGCATCAAGCGTGGTATGGGGGAATTAGACCATACTCCGGATGCAGATATCCGGATCACTGATATCCTTGCCGTGGATACACTTGCGCCGGTCCTGATTTCCGGTGCACTCGCAGGGGAAACCTGTCTCGAGAAAGCGGTCGGGATTGCAGCGATGGTAAAGACGCAGCACCTTCCGATGCGGGAGATTGCGGATAAGCTGAAGATGGAACTCGGAACAGATGTCAGAATCGCCGGGGTAGAGGCCGTCATGGCAAGTCTCGGGGCACTCACTACTCCGGGAACGAAGCTGCCTCTGGCCATTCTGGATATGGGCGGCGGTTCTACAGATGCGGCAGTGATTTCGGAAGACGGCAGAGTGACCATGACGCATCAGGCCGGTGCCGGGGAACTGGTATCCATGCTGATTGAAACCGAACTTGGTCTGGGTGACCGCCATATTGCGGAGCAGATCAAGAAATATCCACTCGCAAAAGTAGAAAGCCTTTTCCATATGAGAATGGAAAACGGGCAGATGACATTCGTTGATGAGTCCATTGACCCCCGTTTCTACGGGCGGGTTATTTTACTCGCAGAAGACGGATATATCCGGATAGAAAAGGAGCTCCCGATGGAAAAGATCGTTCAGGTACGGCGGGATGCGAAAAGGAAGGTATTCGTCACCAATGCGTTCCGTGCACTTAAGAGCGTCGCCCCCGGACAGGATTTGAAGAACATTTCCAATGTGGTGCTTGTCGGAGGGTCTGCCGAGGATTTCGAAATACCGGAAATGCTGATGGAGGAATTTGCCGATTACCGGATCGTATGCGGGCGCGGCAATATCCGCGGAACAGAAGGACCACGCAATGCCGTGGCAACCGGACTTGTGCTTTCATATGCAGGAGAGAGACAATGATTATAAAAAGACCTTCTATTTTCATATATGTAAACCATCCGGACCCTTCTGTCCTGAAGGAACTCTGTGCAGGCATCGAAGAGGAAGGCGTGTTTTTTGATATCAAAGAAATGGATTATGATTCGCCTGACGAATTAGCCTGGAATGCGGCGAATGATTCGATGCTCGGCTCCGGAATCGGGATGTGCAGGACTCATGCCGCACTGCAGATGCGAGGGATTGAGAAGGGGCATAATATTGAAAGCTATCTGGCACCGGATAAGGAACAGAGCAGAAAGCTGGGGGCTAACAGTGCCCGGGCCATAAAAAAGCTTGCTTTTAAATAAAAAGGGGAGATGACCATGAAAATTTACACGAAAAACGGGGACGCGGGGAAGACTACCCTCATGAACGGAATCAGCGTTTCCAAGTCCGATGACCGGATAGAGCTTCTCGGCACGATTGACGAGCTGAGCAGCCATATCGGACTTGCCAAGGTAATCGCCGATTCCTCTTTGAGTGAACGTCTTTCCAAGATTCAAAAGGAACTGATGCAGATTATGGCCGGTATTGCTGATCCGCGTAATCCGGACCATCGCTTTACAAAAGAAGAGACACTTGCTCTGGAAGAAGAAATCGACCATCTGGAGGATTCGTTCCCCCGCGCAAAGGAATTCGTCCTTTACGGCGGCTGTGAGCAATCAGCCCGGCTGGATGTGGCAAGGGCCGTTGCAAGACGGGCCGAACGGAGGTTCCGAAAGGTTTCACAGAATTACGGTGCTGACAGTAAGGCAATGCAGTATATAAACCGTCTGTCTGACTACCTTTATGTAGCGGCAAGGTATGCCGATTACAAGTCTTCTGCCGAGCCTGATGAGGAATTCCGCCAGGAAGTCGTGAAAAATGTTATGAAAAGTATCGGGAAGTAAAATATGCCGGCCCTTCCACTTTACCTGGAGGGACCGGCATATTTTTTATTGTCTTTTGATCTTCTTGGAAGGTGTTTTTTCAAACTCTTCTTCTCTTATTGTCAGCCCGTGTATCTTTTTATAAGGGGGAAGGCCTCTGTTGTAATCGTCAATGACCTCCTGCAGGCGGGCGGGAACATCCTTGATTCTCTTCTTATGCGCATACTCCATGTCCGGATATATTTCTGCTTCTATGACGGATTCTTTCTCCCTGACGATAATCTCTTGTACAAGAGGGTCTTTTCCAATCTCATTCTCGAGCTCTTCCGGTGATACATTTTCCCCGTTTTTCAGAATAATCAGATTCTTCTTCCGTCCCGTTATGTAGACAAAGCTGTCCTCATCAATGTATCCCAGATCACCCGTCCTGAGCCATCCGTCCGTCAGTGCCTCTTCTGTTTCTTCGGGCATTTTATAATATCCGAGCATGACACTTGAACCCCGCACCCAGATTTCACCGTCTACGGTCTTTGCTTCACAGTTAGGAAGGAGTTTACCAACCGAACCGGTTCTGGAGTCCCATGCAAGATTCGTGCTGATAACCGGTGAACATTCTGTCATACCGTATCCCTGAAGTACCGTGATGCCATATTCTGCAAATGCCTGAACCATCTCCGGCGGCAGGTATGCCCCACCGCTGCAGATTGTTTTCAGGTTTCCGCCGAAAGCCGCCTTTGCGACCATTTTCTTTGGCAGGATACCTGTTGATTCTTTCAGTTTTTTATAGACTGATTCTATTACCATAGGCACAAGCAGTACGATCTCCGGCTTGAAAAGCTTCATGTTTTTCGATACATGCATAATAGAATCGTTGATACAGATCACAAGGCCAATATAAATTCCTTTCAGGATATCCATTGTAAAGCAGTATGCGTGGTGAATCGGAAGGAGCGTCATCGATACTGTACCGGCAGGGATCTTCATATCCAGACATACTGCATTATCCGTCAGATTCCTATGACTTAACATAACGCCCTTGCTCTTCCCCGTCGTACCGGAAGTAAACAGAATGGCACACATTTTTTCTGGATCCAGTTCACATTCAAAACTTCCTTCATGCACATCCAGCAGTTGGTGGAGAGAAAGAATACACTCTTTGCTTTCCTCTGCCTGCATGGAAATCATGTATTTCACCCCGGGGCATGCCTCCTTTGCCTTTGCGGCCACATCTTTGCGCAGACTGTCAAAAACGAGGACACTTATGTCCGCCCGGTTCAGAAGCTCACAGACATCCTCCGTTTTCAGCTGCGCATCTAGCGGGACAATGACACTTCCGCTATTTGCCGTACCGAAATAACTTATGATCCACTCATAGGTAGTCGGCCCGATCACAGCCACATGCTTCCCCTGCATTTCCAGCGATTCAAGTACTCTGCTGAATGATTCGCTGTCCTTTTTCAAGTCCTGATAGGTCTTCGATAACACTTCCTTACGCACTTTATACCGGATTGCCGGATTTTCCCCGTAAGTATCTGCCGCATAGCGGATAATATCTTTCATTGTCTCCATCTTCATACCTTTACCTGCCCCTCTTAATCCTGCAGACTCTCAATATACCGGACAGCCTCACCTACCGTCACGATGTCTGCAACCTCACGTTCTTCCACTTCAACATCAAACGTATCTTCCAGTTCACCAACCATACTCATAAAATCATAAGAAGTGAAGCCAAGATCCTCAACAAAACGCGAATCCCCGGTGATAGCATCCTTATCCACTTCAACGTATTCACAAATAATATCACGTAACTTATTAAACATATTTTAACCTCCTAGGGGGCAGACCCCTTTGCGCTCCGTTTTCAGAATATTCTCAAGTTTTAGACTGCCGATATGAGTTCCCCCACTGTGATGTCCGGATTTTCAACACCTTTGAAGATGATACGGCAGAGGTAGTAATAAAATTGTTGTAATTGTTTGTAATTTACTACTCCTGTCTGGTGTTCAAAGTTGAAGTTCATTCCGTTGTCCTCCGCCCGGTGCATCACGGTCAGGTAAAGGGCATGTGCTGCGGCACCATTGCTGTACCATGCGGATTTGTACCGGATGTCCCCCAGGCGGTCCAGACCTTTGTCTTTCAGGGTCAGGGGCTGGTAAGTCAGGCTCAGTGGCTCATATGTCTGACCTGACTCCAGTCCGTAATATTTACTGCGGTATTTATAGTACTCCGTCGGGTCATAGTTGGCATGGCGGAAAAGCTGGTTCTGCCCGTCTCTTATCTTGAACAGCCCTTCCATAAAGGTATCTGACTCCTTTACAATCGTACGGAATGGAAAGCAGTGGATTCTGGTCCCGCCACATTTTTTCTCGGAGAGCGTCGCCCGTCTGGCGACTGTTGTCGTCACAGAGACGTCATCATTCCCATTTTCTTTTTGTAAATATGTACGAAGTCCCATCATCAGGAGACACACCATCGAAATATGGTGTTCTTCACAGAATTTCATCAGCCGCTTTGACGGGTCTTCCTCCAGCTCAAATGTGACGATGTTTGCATCTACGTTGTCCGAAACTGCCGTAACTGCACGCAGGGATGAATCTTTTTTGTTCTCCTGTTCTTCCAGAAGCTTTTTCGGGCCGAATACGCCGTTAAACACAGGTTCGGATGAAGAAATCATTTTCTCAAAGAATTCCGTGTCTCTCTGTTTTGACCTGCACCCTGCCTCGTATGTGAGGTCTTTTTCAAGCTGTGCAATATAAGAAGACATTTCCTTCGGATAATCAATCCCCTCGTATTTCATGTTGCAGTAGATTTCTATAACATCTTTTAAAAATAGGATCAGTGACTGGGCGTCCATCGTCATATGGTCAACAAGAAGATAGATTCCCTGAAATCCGTCCGGGGTAATGATCATGACGACTCTGTTCAGAGGAGAATGGAAGCGCTCAAACGGAACGGATGTCCATTCTTTCATCTTTGCCTCCGCCGCCCAGCCTTCCCAGCCGGTGAAATCGAAGAATTCAATGTCTCGTTCCTCTCTGTCCGCAATATACTGCACGACGGTGCCGTCTTCGTCCTCTGCAAAGCGCAGCCGCATGGACTCGCATCTGGAATAGGCTTTGTAAATTGCTTCTTTCAGTGCACCAAAGTCCAGACTCTGCTGGATCGTCAGGCTGGTACCGATGTTCAGCACTTGCTTTTTCGGGCAGTATTTCTGGTAAAAAAAATGCAGTTTCTGTGCAGCGGTCAACGGGTATGTTTCTTTTCCATCAATAATTTTCATGATTCCATCCCTCTTTTCTTTAAAAAGGCCGTCAAAGTTTCCTCATATTTCACCTGATCTTTATAAAAGGATTCGCAGTGTCCTGCCCCTTTGATGATCAGTATTTCTTTCTCTGAAGCACAGGCATCATAAATTTCCCGGCACATCCGGCACGGGACAAATGTGTCCGCATCCCCGTGAATAAACAGGATCGGCACTTTTGCCTTCTTCACTTCCTCTTTCGCACTGCATTCCCGCAGGCTGTAGCCTGCACGGCTGATTGTCATTTGGTCGGAAATATTCAGGACCGGAAATGCGGGAAGGTGGTACTGCGTCTTAAGCACATGGGAAAACACCTCCCAGGCGTTTGTAAAAGCGCAGTCAGAAATAATTCCCTTCACCTCACGCGGCAGCTTCATCCCGCTTGCCATCAGTACGGTGGAGCCTCCCATCGACATGCCGTGAAGCCATATTTCGCAGCCCCCGCCAAGCAGTTCCACCGCGTATTCTGCCCATTTTGCCGCATCTTTCCTGTCCAGACATCCAAAACCGATATATGTACCTTCACTTTCGCCGTGTGCCCTCTCGTCTACGAGCAGCATCCGGTATCCTCTTTTGATGTAATAGTTTGAAAGACCGATATAATCGCTCATTCCTTTGCTTGTGTAACCGTGGAACCCTAGGATGATCTTATTTCCACCCTCTCCCGGGAAATAAGTCCCATGCAGCTTCAGTCCGTCTGACGAGCGTATCCATACATCCTCATGCGGCTGTGACAGCATCCATGCCTTCCACTCTTTCATCCGCGGCATGTACTGTTCCCAGTCCGTCCCCGCCATATCTATCGTGCGTTCTGTTTTGGCATTCTGCGTGAGCATGGTGCGCCTGAAAAAATAAGATGCAATACCATATTCAGCGAAAGCCGCTGCTGTCCCGATTCCAAGTAATGTCTTTAAGCCCTTCATAGTCGGTCCCTCCCGGAATATCCCTGTCCTATTTACCTGCTGCCGCTGCTTTCTTCTTATCCACAGCCTTTCTCACCGTATTTTTTACCGATGCGGCCTTCTGGACCGCAGCCTTCTTCACACCGGATGTCTGTGACGCCCCCTTCGTAAAGTCCTGAAGCTTCAGCGCTTTCTCAAAGTCTCCTTCCACCTTCAGCTTCCCCTTAGTAAACGCATCCACTGCATCTAATTTACCCGCTGAAATTTCCAGAAGCGTTTCCGCCGTTGTTGTAAAAAGCACATCCCTGTCATAGTACTCATATGGTTCAATGCTCAGCTTTCCGTCAGCTATCTCTGCATAAAAAGCTCCCTGCGCCTCACCCTCGATATTAAACTGATATGCAATATGCTCTTTGATCCGGCTCACATCTGCCTTCATAAACTGTTCCTTTATCTCTGCCACAAGCTCATCATATTTCATTTTCTCATTTCCTCCTCGAATTTCGACATTTTTCGACCAGTGGTCGAATCAGTATCTTCACTCAAAATAACACTTTTTCGACCATCAGTCAAGTTTACATTTTCCAGATTACATGATACAATCTAAAAAAATCGGAGATGAAAATTATGCATAATAATCAAAAAAAAGACCTGATTTTAGATGCTATGCAAGAATTAATGAACAAATCAAACGCACAGACTATATCAGTAAGCGATATTGCCAAAAAAGCCGGGATCGGGAAAGGAAGTATTTACTATTATTTCAAATCCAAAGAAGAAATTCTGGAAGGTGTCATCGAACGCTCCTACTCAGACGCCCTGAAAAAGGCAGAAGAACTGGTGAAAAATCCGGAATTGAAAGCACTGGACAAGCTCGAGATCGTATTCAGGACCTGCCGTGACTCCTCACTGGAGCTTTTAAGACAGGAGGCCGGCGATTTTTTTGAGATACAGCAGAGCGCACTGCTCCACCAACAGTACATACAAATCATGATCAGGAACCTGAGGCCGGTTCTGGCAGATATCATACGTCAGGGAAATGCAGAAGGGACAATGTTTTGCAAATCACCCGAAGAGGCTGCCGAGATTGCACTAATCGTGCTGCTAATCAAAATGGACAGCCGGCTCAATTCCCAAAGCCGGGAACAGGTCCAAAAGACGCTGGATGTATTCTCCTATATGCTGGAGACCAGCTTCGGAATCGAAAAGGGAAGGCTGGATTACCTGTGGGAAGGATTTAGCAGCCATAATCCGGACAAGTCACAGGCAGTGTCTTAGAGGGGGCCTGTAAAAGGCCCCCCCTTAGTGTGTCTCCCCCATTGCCACACTCACGTCCTCATCACATTCCACCACCGCCTCCACGGCAAATTCCAGCGCATCCGCAATCATCCGGGCAGACATGCTCGGCGTGCCGTCAGGAAGGTTAACCACCTGCTCCGGCAGATAAGGTACATGGATAAAACCACCTTTCAGATTCGGAAAAGTCCGGTCGATCATATAGAGCAGCCTGTACATCACATCGTTGCAGACAAAGGTGCCCGCCGTGTAAGAGATTTTTGCCGGTATACGGTGTTCCCGTATCTTCTGCACCATTGCTTTCACCGGGAGCTTTGCAAAATAAGCATTCTCCCCGTCTGCACAAACCGGCCTGTCAAGCGGCTTTTTCCCCTCATTATCTGGAATCCTCGCCTCCATCAGATTAATAGCCACCTTTTCTATCGTAACCGCCGACCGGCCTCCGGCCTGTCCCACACAGATCACCGCATCCGGCCTGTATTCCACGATCCCTTTTTCCAGAATCTTTCCTTCCTTCTCAAAAACCGTCGGTATTTCCATCTTTACAATATCTGCACCTTTGATTTTGTCCGGAAGCAGCTTTACCGCCTCATAGGCTGGATTAATATCCTCTCCCCCAAATGGATCAAATCCCGTTATTAATATCTTCATCTTGTTCCTCCTTTAACTGAAATCCTGTTCATAGTCCTCATATTTGCACGCATTCAAAACCATAACCGCTGCATGTCAAAAAAATACCGGCTCCGGTATGATAATCTTCCCCCGCTCCATTATCTTCCTGTTGTCCGCATAAATATCCGGCCGCTTCGCCACAATATCAAAGTGCCCGTTTGCCTCATGTACACCGCCAAGGGCAATATTTCTTCCAACCCCGATATGAAACGTCCCATAAGCAGACTCATCCTCAATATAGGAATCCCCCCGGCATTTTGCGTAAGAATTTAAACCAATCCCAAGCTCCGACGCGGCATAGATTCCTGGATCATGAAAATCGTCCATATATTCCTTCAGCTTTCTTCCCACCGCAGTCCTCTCAATTTCCCGGATATATCCATCTTCCAGCCTGATACGGAACGGTTCGTCCACCCTTCCTATATATCCAAGCGAACCGTCTGGTATCAGTATCCCTTTCGTTTTCGTTTCCTCAATCGGGACATATACCTCGATACTGGCCGATGAAAATCCCTTTCCGTCCCTGACGACACCGTTAAAAAATCCTGCCGGGCGGTTTCTTTTATACATAGTAAGGTCCGTTCCCAGCCTTGTCGTGACATGGACCACGGAAGAGGAATTTAGATATTTCATGATGATCCCTGCCATCATTTTACTCTTTTTTGTATCCATCATCATAAACTGAAAAGCCAGCATCGATTTTCCATTATTTGTAGAAAGCGGAAGTGATAAAAACTTGCTACCCCTTTGTATTGCTCTTTTGGCCGCTTTTGTCGTAACCAGTGAGTAGTCGGTTGCTCCTAAGACTGCCTGATAGCCGTCAAACACATCTTCGTGGCTGTCAAAAAAGACGCCCACATGTTTCCCGCGCTTTTCAACAACCATCAGGTCCACCGCCTTTGACCGCCTGTGGGCACATTTCCGCAGAATCTCTGCCTCTGCGATATGGTTTTCACTCGTAACTATCAAAAGTTTCTCCCAGGGCTTCAATCTGAGCCAGTCCCTGACCACGATCATGGCTCCGCGCTCCGTTTTACTGTGTTCTGCCTTCCTGTGTTCTCTCATCTGTACACCGCCATTATTTCAATAAAATCATGTAAACGATCTGAAATATAAAAATCAGCGCTGCCGGGACTAGCTGGTTTTTGATTACGCCAAAGCGGTCTTTCATATCGAGCATGGCCACCGGAACAATGTTAAAATTGGCCGCCATCGGTGTGCAAAGTGTCCCGCAGAATCCGCACGTCAATGCCAGCATTCCGATTACAGCCGGATCGGCCCCGTAACTCAGGACAAAAGGCGCCCCGATTCCGACAGTCATGACGGTGATTGCCGCAAATGCATTTCCCATAATCATCGTAAACAGCGCCATTCCAATGGCAAATATGACAATCCCCAGATTCACATTTCCTTTGGGAACCACTCTTTCCACAAGACCTGCAATGACCTGCCCCACACCCGCTTCTGTAAAAATCGCTCCCAGACTCGCAAGCAGCATCGGGAGCATGCTTAAAGGGCCTACCGTTGACAGCAGGCGCTCGGAATCTCTCAGAAACACGGCCGGTTTATTATCTCTGGATAAAAACATCAGGATGATCATCGAAACAACAATTCCGGCGCCCACCCCCACGATTGCCCCCAGATCGGGAAGGAACACAGCAAAAATAATGGCTGAAATCCCAATGGCAAGGGCTGGTGCAAAAATTTTCATACCGATTTTCTCCGACATTTGATTCATGTATTCTTCCGGCAAAACTTCTGACTTTCCAATCTTCACTTTCTTCAGAATCGCAGGTATCGTCATTAATATGATCAGCCCTCCGTTGATCACGGACGGAATCCACCGCCCGAAAGCAAGGACGATTCCGAGAACACACCAGAAAAATCCCGTCCCGAATCTGGACGGATTATCCTTGTCCACCGCATTTTTGACACCTGTGTACAGCGCAGTTAATCCCATAGCTATATAAATCACTTCAAGAAGCTTCGCCCCTAACGTAATATCAGGACTGGTAAAATAGGCCATAAGGCGCCTCCTTTTTTATAACCACTTTTGTAGCCGTCCAGAATCATGAACAGTTACCTCTTTTCTTTTTTGCGGCCATAGTACTTTCTATATAGTTTTCTGTCTTTCAGGAAATAATATACAGTTCCCACTGCAATCGCAAAAATTCCTACCGGGATTTCTACTTTGGCCAGCTCAATCAGTTCCACCTTATACCCAAGTGTTTCCATTGTAGACTGCACAAGAAGTGCTCCCGATCCGCCGACAAATAAAACCTGGCAGAAGAACCACGCAATATTCTCCATTCCCGAAGACATACCCTTAAGCTGTTCCACATGCTCCTCATCCGGCTTATGTCCCCCCGCTTCTACAGCCCCTGTGGCCATCGGCATGACGATCGGTCTTACAAAACCTGCCACACCGCCAAAACTGACATTAAACGCCGCAAAAATCCCGCGCATGATCCCATATGCACCGATCACTGCACCGGCAGAAGCATTTTTTATCTTTCCAATTAAACCTGCGGCCGCGTGCTTCAATCCGTTTCGTTCCAGAGTGCCCGTAACAAGCATGATCAGAATAAAAATTGCCATATTGCGATTGGAAATAAAGCTCGACCCCAGCGTCTCCAAAAGCCCCATAACTCCAAGATTTCCGACGGCTGCCGTAACAATTGCGGCAATCAGAATAATCAGGATGGAGTCCAGTTTTAAGGCAAACCCTATAATAACAATTAAAATACCTGACAACTTTATCAGTTCCATTTTCATTTCCTCCTTGTGGTATGTAACGCATATATTCTTTCTCATTTGGGAGGATTTTACTCGGAATTGTCTGCTTTTTATTTTATAGGGCATACTTTCCTCGTATAAAATAAAAAGCCAAAGGGTGTATCAAATAAACACCCTTTGACTCAATTATGTTAGTTATTCTTATTCAAAAATCAGACCCGCTGTAACTTCTTTAAAAATAACACCCAGAGCGTGTGCTCCTGCGTCGGGGTATCCAAGGCTTCTTTCACCGACTGTGCCGGCTCTCCCCATGCGTGCAACAATCTCTTTTGTCTTTTCGGCTCCATCCGCCGCTGCCCCGGCTCCCTTTTCCAGAGCCCCTTTCATCGTCATCTTTTCCTCTGCACTCTGAGTCAGGATATCTGCACACGGTACAAGAGCATCAATCAAAGTCTTGTCGCCTACAACAGCACCGCGGCCAAAAGAACGTTCTCCCGTTTTTTGTATTCCTGTAACCGCCGCCTGCATCATACCGGAAAAATCTTTTAAATCAAGCTGCGTCTTATCTCCCGCCTCAATTCCGGAAGCACGAAACGCAGCTCCCCATATCGGTCCGGAAGCACCACCGCAGTATTCCATAATCACGATAGCGCATGCCTTCAGAAATTCACCGATTGTCCGGCTTTCCTCTGCAAGTATTTCCTCCCATTCATTCATCAATTCCAGAAACCCTTTTGCAACACTCATTCCAAAGTCTCCATCTCCTGCATAGGAATCCAGCTCACAAAATGCAACTTCGTTCTTTAGTATACATTGGCCCATAGCCGCAACCATATACTGCAGGTTCTCAAGGCTTATTATATTGTTCTTTATTACTTTTGCCGACTCCTCTACTTTAAATTCCTGCGGTGTATGTTTCTTTTCTCTCATCCGCTCCGGCTGATACATAACCGGTGTAACAGGCCCGTCTACCCTGAAGCCCGGAGCATCTGACGGCATATCCAGATAGTGTTTTAATGTGTCATCCAGTTTCATCAGGCTGACTGAAGCCCCCTGCATGTCAATGCTCGTCATATAGTTTCCTGCAAAACATCTGTAGACTTTTATTCCTCTGGAGTTTAAGTATTTTATCACGGAATTAGTAAAAACATACAGCTCCTGCATAGGGGTACCGCCAAATCCATTGATTAAAAGTACCGTCTCTTCCTCTTTTGAAATTTTAAGGTTCTTTAACAAATCTTCTGCCATTTTTTCAGCCATTTCGTCTGCCGGGACTATTTTCGTTCTGCTTATTCCGGGCTCGCCATGTATTCCAACACCATATTCCATCTCTTCTGTTCCTATATCGAAGGTTGGAGTCCCTTTCGCCGGCACGGTACAGGAAGTATAGGCAAACCCGATACTCTTTACCGAGTCTGCTGCATGCTGCGCCACATTCTTTACCCCTTCCAGGTCAAGTCCGCTTTCCGCAGCAGCCCCTGCGATCTTATGTACAAGAACAGTTCCCGCTACGCCTCGTCTTCCGACCGTATACAAGCTGTCCTGAACCGCAATATCATCCTCTACTTTAATATATTCACACTTTATACCATCTTCCCCTGCCAGAGCTGCACCATTTTTAAAATTCATTACGTCTCCGCTGTAATTTTTAATAATCAGCAGTGTCCCTTTATCTGACCGGGTTTCCCTGATCGCCTGATATACCTGAATCTGAGAGGGTGATGCAAAAACATCCCCGCACACGGCGGCGTCCAGCATCCCCGTTCCGACATACCCGGCATGGGCAGGTTCGTGTCCGCTTCCGCCGCCGCTTATAAGGCTCACCTTGTTACGATCCAGCTTCTTCTTCCTGATAATCTTATATTTCTGTAAAAAAATAACATCTGGATTCGTAAAGGAGATACCATCGCACATCTCATTTACAATTGTCTCCGGACGATTTATTAACTTTTTCACTTTTTTGCCGCCTCCTTTTATCAATCCAAAAACACTTTACTTAGCTGTTATCTGCCTGTTCAGAAAGATTTTTATAATATTGTGTCTCAATTTCCTGAATACGTTCCACCTTCTTAACAGACCCTCCGCCCGCAAAATCACAATTGATCCAGATGTCAACCAGATAGCCTGCAAGTTCTTCTCCAATTACTCTGGCGCCCATGCATAATATCTGTGCATCATTACTCTTTCTCGAACGTTCTGCGGAATATGGGTCATGGCAGACTGCAGCGCGTATTCCTGGCACCTTATTTGCGGTAATTGCCATACCAATCCCGGTACCGCATATCAGGATGCCTCGTTCAAACATACCTTTGGCAACTGCATTTGCCACACTCTGCGCCACATCGGGATATAGAACCGTCTCACCTTCTCCGGAACCAAAATCCTGATACTCGATCCCCCGTTCCTCAAGCTGTGCCATAATTTTTCTTTTCAGGCTGTATGCAGCTTCGTCACAGCCAATTGCAATCTTCATAATCGTTTTCCTTCTTCCTGTTCCTTCAGCTTTCTAGCAGCCTCACCATTGCCTCTGCCATTGCCTGAAGTATAATGAAACAAGACACTGCCCCTGCATCCAGTACTCCCCTCGATCTTTCCCCGAGCCGGCTGGAACGTCCAAACCTTGCAGTCATATCTTTTGTAGCATCTTTTCCTTCCCCGGCCGCCAGTTCCATCAGTTCCAGTGCTTCACCAAAAGAGGTCTGCTTCCCGGCCGAATCCCGTAAACTACACACTGCCGGTGAAAGCGTATCGATCAGGGTCTTGTCCCCCGGCTGCGCTTCTACGATTTCCTTCAGACCGTCAAGTCCGGCCTCCAGCATATTTCGGAAATCATTAAGTGTTATTTTATCTAAGGCTTCTGCCTGTTCTCCCATTTCCATAAAAATAGTTCCATATATTGGCCCCATAGAGCCGCCTATCTCATTCAGCAGAACCATTCCAAGTTCATTCAGTCCGTCTGAAAAAGAAATTTCGTCTTCATGCAAACCTGATGCAAACAGTGAAAATCCTTTATTCATATTGGCCCCATGATCACCGTCTCCGATCAGCCCGTCTATTTCTCCCAGATATGTCTTATTTTCCTGTATTGCCCTGACCATCGCCATCAGAATTGGCCAGCCATTTTTGTTTCTGATATACTCCATACCGCCACCTCAGAATTGTTTTAACCCAACGCTTTCAGCCGGATAATCTAACAGCTGTTTGAGTTCATCGTCAAGCTTCATTACCGATAATGTCGCCCCCGTCATTTCAAGGGAAGTAAAGTAATTACCAACATAAGATTTATATATCCGGATTCCTTTTTGTTGTAATTCCTTTACAATCTCATCATATAGAATATAGAGCTCCATGACCGGAGTTGCTCCCAGTCCTGATACCAGTACTGCTACCTCATCTCCGGCCGTAAAGGGATAATCAGGAAGTATAATATCTGTCATCCTCTTTGCCATCTGAGCCGCATCCTCCAATGGCAGTACTTCAATTCCCGGCTCTCCGTGATGACCAATCCCGACCTCCATCGTCCCTTCCTCAATCTTAAAATTTGGATGACCTACAGATGGGAGTGTACAAGGGGACAGCCCGATTCCAATGCTGCGGGTCCGCCCGACTGCCTTTTCTGCAGCCTGTACAACATCATCCAGATTTCCTCCCTGGGCTGCTTTTGCACCGCCAATCTTCCACATAAAGATCTCTCCCGCCACTCCCCTGCGTTTTTCTTTCTGATCTTTTGGTGCTGAAGCAACATCATCATTTGCAACGACTGTTCTGACTTCTATTCCCAGCTTTTTTGCCATTTTAACAGCCATCTTCACATTCATGTTATCTCCGGAATAATTTCCGTACAGACAGGCAACGCCTTTCCCCCTGTCAGCTTCCTCAAATGCATTTAAAAATGCCGGGGCTGTGGGTGAAGAAAATATTTCTCCGACTGCGGCCGCATCACAAAGATTTCTTCCTACATAACCAATAAATGCTGGTTTATGTCCGCTCCCCCCGCCTGTTACGACACCGACCTTGTCCGGCTCCATATGTACAGATTTTACGACCCTGGAATGGCTTCCGCCCGCAACAATCTCTTTATGTGCCTTCAGGAAACCACTCAGCATATCCTCAACCATAGTATCCGTATTTTTTATGATCCTCTGCATGACCCCACCTGCTTTCCTGATTTCCTACCATGTTCTGGAAGAAAAATCATAGCCATTTCCAAATAATTCAATAGACTCCTTTACAGCATTTTTCATAGCATCTTTTGCAATATCCAGAAGCTCATGGAAAAACATCGGTTCCTCGCTCCTTGACATCGCGTCCTGCAGAGCCGGCTGTGCTGAGGTGGATAATTTTGTATATGCATTAATCTTGCGTATACCATACGGGATCGACTGTTTTATCTGCTCTGTCTCGACCCCGGAAGAACCATGCATGACAAGGGCACAGTCTGTTGCATCCTTTAGTTCCTGAAGCAGTTTGAAGTCCAGCATCGGCTGCATGATCTTCATATTATGTACCGTTCCGAATGATATTGTCATGGCATCTGCATGTGTAGCCTCCACAAATTCCTTCAATTCATCCGGGTTTGAGAAATATTCCCGGATATCCAGATCCGGTTGTTCGGCAAGATCGTAAACAGACGGCATCTTCCCACACATTGCCTCCACTGATATATCCACACTATGGCAGAAATCCACACATTTCCTGACCATTTCCACATTCTCTTCGAACGGGAGCATAGAAAAATCTGCCATTACAGATGTATACCCCGACCTGACGGCCTTCATAATGTACTGGATACTCTGTCCGTGGTCTAAATGCAGGCACACCGGAACTTTTGCCCTTCTTGCCATGTCCGCCATGATTGGTCCGTATATCTCTATGTCTCCATACTGCTTCCAGCATTCTACCTGTCCCACCATGACAGGAGCATTCATTTCTTCGGCCGCTTCTATTACAGCCTCGGCAAACGGCATTGTCGGGGCAGTAAACATACCTACTGCATAATTATTTTTTTCAGCATCTGCCATTAACGTACTCATATTTACCAACATTTACTTATCCTCCTGTTCTAATTTTCTTTTGATTTTCTTATCACATCAATGATGACTGCAAGGAGTATGATGATGCCTTTGCAGACATACTGCCAGAATGAATTTACTCCCATCAGATTCAGTCCATTCTGGAGGACACCTATAATCAAGATACCAAGGACCGTTCCGCCTACAGTTCCTACGCCGCCCGACATGCTTGTGCCCCCGATGACTACCGCGGAAATCGCATCCAGTTCAAATCCGTTGCCGAGCATCGCGGCTGCAGATCCCAGACGTGCCGTCCACAGGATTCCGCAAAAAGCGCATGCTATGCCGCTAAATACATAGGGAAGCGCATTAAACAGCTTTACATTAATCCCTGAATATTCGGCAGCCTGACGGTTACCGCCTATAGCATAGATGTAATATCCAAATTTCGTCTTATTCAGCAGCAGCCACGTAATCAGCAAAAATATAACCGCATAAATGATAATGACCGAAACCCCGCCAATGTTTGTCATCGCAATATTAGAAAAAGCATCGTTTCTTACTCTGATCGAGATACCTCCCGAAATTACCTGTGTCAGGCCTCTTCCGATACATTGTGTAGCCAGAGTTGCAATAAATGCCGGAACTTTAAAATAGGCAATACTCATACCATTTATAATTCCGATCACTACACCTACCAGAAGACTCACTAAAACAGCAACGCCGACCGGCATTCCAAAATCTGTAATCAGTGATGCCGAAACAACTCCCGCCAGCCCCACTGTAGAACCAACAGAAATATCAATTTCACCTAGAAGAATAGCCATCAGCATGGCACAGCTTATAATGGCATTTACAGAATTTGATTTAAGCAGATTCAACAGGTTCGTACCTGAAAATAATTTTGGTGCAATTACTCCTATAATAATAGACAGCGCCGCCAGTCCGATTAATGACCCCAGATTTCTTCTGAAGTAATTTGTAAAACTGTTTGATGCCACTATTTTCTTTTTTTCCTTCATCTTCTTTCCTCCTAACTAAACAGCTTCTTCTTTTTCGATTCCGGTCATGGTTGAAAATGTCATGATCTTTTCCTGCGAGAATTCTTCCGCCGATAGTTCGCCTGTAATACGTCCTTCGCACATAATATAGGTGCGGTCACACATATTTATAATTTCAGGTAAATCAGAGGACACAATGATAATTGCTGCACCATCCGCTGCCAGATCATTAATAATGGAATATATCTCAGCTTTGGAACCTACATCAATTCCTCTGGTAGGCTCATCCAGAATAATCACCTTAGGCTTTATTGCAAGCCATTTTCCGAGAACAACCTTTTGCTGGTTTCCTCCGCTTAACCGTCCTGTTTTCTGCCGGGGGGATGTAATCTTTATAGAAAACTTCTCCACATAATCGTCTACGATTTTTTTCCATTTGGATTTTCGTACACGTATTCCCTTTACCAGATCTTTTATATCAGCCAGTCCAATATTAAACTCTACATCATTCAGAAGGACCAGCCCTTCTCCCCGCCTGTCCTCCGGCACATACGCGATCCCTGCTTCCATCGCGTCACGGGGCTTTCTTATCTTCACTTCAATACCTTCAAGCAGTATCTTCCCTCCATCATGGGGGAGTCCCCCGAAAACAGCCTTCATCACTTCCGTACGGCCCGCTCCTACCAGTCCTGAAAACCCTATAATTTCTCCATAATGCACCTGAAAGCTAATATCACTAAACAGTTTTTTATGCTGCAGCCCCTTTACTTCTAATGCAATATCCCTGATCTCATTCTTCGTCCTCACATAATATTTATCAAGAACCCTGCCTACCATCATGTTTATCAGTTCTTCTCTTTTTGCCTCCGCAATAGGGACCGTATTAATTACTCTGCCATCCCTTAAAACCATAATCCTGTCTGATATCTGAAACAATTCATCCAGGCGATGTGATATATAGATTATGCCGACGCCTTTTTTCTTTAGCTTTTCAATGATCTGAAACAATATTTCTGTTTCACTTTCTGATAAAGATGAAGTAGGCTCATCCATTACTACAATTCTGGCATTTGCAGAAACTGCTTTAATAATTTCAACCTGCTGCTGAAGACCGAGGGACAGTTCACACACTAACGAATCCGGATCCAGATCAATCCCAAACTCATCCATTATTTTTTGAGATTCTGAAACCATTTTCTTATAATCTAAGGTTCCGAGGGATGTACGTGGTTCCCTGCCCAGAAAAATGTTGGCAGCAATCGTCCTGTGCGGAACTAATACGATTTCCTGATGTATGATTCTAACACCGTATTCCTGTGCAGCCGCCGATGTGGAAATCGCTTTCTTTTCTCCATCTATGTAAATTTCACCGGAATCAGAAGAGTATATGCCGCCCAGTATCTTTATCAAGGTAGACTTGCCCGCACCATTTTCCCCCAGCAGTGACAGAATTTCACCATTATGAAGATCCAGACTAATATCAAGCAATACCTTATTGCTTCCAAATGCTTTTGATATCCCTTTCATTTGTAAAAGACAATTATTTTCCATGTATACCTCCCTGGAATGCATTCTAAATGAAAAACACAGCCAGCCTCAAACACATGAAGCATCCAAGGCTGGCCCATTACCCCCGATACGGCATCAGATATCATGCCTATGACCAATTGTCGATATCGTATTCGTCAATATTATCCTGTGTAACGCTGAATGCATCTATTTTAGTAAAGAAATCAAAGTCTTTATCAGCTTTTTTCCCATTAATCAGTTCATAACATCTTTCACCACTAATTGATCCCACTGATAATGGAGATTGTCCGGATGACTGAACCTGTTTTCCGTCTTTAATCGCCTGCTTGCCGATTGGTGCCGCATCTTTACCAAGGACTGCAATCTTATCGCTCTTTCCTGCTTCTTCCACTGCCTGAATTGCGCCCTGCGCGGATGTATCATTAATACAGTAAATTACATCAATGTCATCGTGTGCCTGTAATGCATCTGTTACAGCATCAAATGTTACGTCCGATGCACCTCCGCCTTCTACAACCTGAACCTCTTTATATTTAGACGGATCTGATGCCTTTTCTTTGATTCCGTCCCAGAATCCTTTTACATTTAAGACACATGCTTCAGCTGTCTGAAGATGTGCGATCAGCACATTTGCCCCATCCGGATAATTTTCAGCAACCCATTCGCCCGAAAGCTGTCCAAGCCCTTCATTATCTGATGCTACAATCGCATCCACTACGTCATAATCATCTTCAGAAACTACGGCGTCCGCATTCACCACGTATACTCCGGCATCCTGCAGTGTCTGGCATACATTTCTTGCCCCGGAAAAATCATACGGGATATAAACGAGTGCTTCAATCCCCATACTGATCATATCGTCAATCTGTTTGCTTTGTGTCGTAGGATCGTTCTGTGGATCATAATAAATGAGTTCCATGCCCAGTTCGTCACATTTACTCTGAAGCCCGTCAAGAATTGCAGAAAAATATTCATTGGTCATCGTATAAGGTGAATATCCTATTTTAATCTTTCCGCTGTCGCTCTTGTCACCGTTTTCTTCTGCCTCAGTTTTTCCTTTGTCCGCTGTGTCCGCATCCTTTTCCTCTGAAGAACTACTGCATCCCGCCATAGAAAATACCATTGCAGCTGCTAACAATACGCTTAACACTTTTTTCTTCATACTTCTCTCCCTTTCTTTTGTTTGAATATGTTTCATGTTGTTTGTTTATGTTTGAATTATATAACATTATATTACAATTTACAATATGGCAATTAATACAAATCGTCAGCCTTATTTTCGTATAAAATTAACAACTTTCTTTTATCTTACGTTATAAGTCGATTTTTTACTTATTCTGCATGTTTTTAGTTTACATATTATGTTTTTACATGTATAATATAAGAACAATTTCAAACATTTTAAAACATTCATTAACATTTTGATTCAGAAAGGTGGTTTCATAATGGCATATGCAGGAATTGACATTGGAACAAGCGGATGTAAAATGACCGTCTACAGCAGTAAAGGCCAGATCTTATCTTCAGCTAAAAGAACATATCAGGAAACCGGACACAGCGGATATAGGGAATTAAATGCAGATATGGTATGGAAACACACAAAAGAAGTCATCAAGGAAGCGGCAGCTGCTTCCAGTGAATTAATCGAGAGTATTGCCGTGGCCTCACTTGGGGAGTCCATTGTTTGTATAGACGAACACGGTACTGTGCTGGCAAACTCCATGCTCACCGGGGATAAACGAGGTATTGAAGAATGTATCCGGCTTCAGGAATCCGTCAGTAAAAAGGAAGTGATGAATATAACAGGGCTCCCTTTAAGTGAAATGTATTCACTCCCCAAATTTATCTGGATGAAAAATCATACCGATATATTCAGTAAATCAAAGCATATTTTTTTCTATGAAGATTATGTGGGGTATCTGCTTACCGGAAAAAGAATGGTCAGCTATTCCTCTGCCGCAAGAAGTATGGCATTCGATATCAAACGAAAATCATGGTCAGACAAACTTCTTTCCTTTGCCGGGCTAAATAAGGAACGGTTCTCTGCCGCTGTCCCCTCCGGTACTGTTCTTGGCACTGTCCTGCCTGATCTTGCAGAAGAACTTGTACTCTCACCCGGAACACTGGTTGCCGCAGGTGGACATGACCAGGGCTGCGCCGGATTAGGCAGTGGAATGATCCTCCCTTCAGAAGGAGAAGACGGACAGGGGACATGCGAGGTTATGCAGTTCATACTTTCCGGTATGACAACGTCCTCGTATATGATAGAGAATGGAATCCCATGTGCGCCCTACGTGGTTCCCGATGTTTACCTTGCACAAATCGAGCTTACAAACTGTGGTATTTTAATGAACTGGTCGAGAGATACGATTTTCTCAAATATTTTTAATGATTGTGTAGAACGCGGAGAAGACTTTTTCTCCTACATGGACTGCCTCGCTTCTGAAAGAGCGCCCGGCGATATCCTCGTTCTTCCCTCTTTTGGTTCCTCCGGAAATCCTGACATATGTTATGATGCGCTTGGCACAATATGCGGACTCACAATACATACACAGCCGGTTGAACTCTATCAGGCTATTAAAGAAGGGATGGCATATCAAATGTATATGGCATACCAGACACTTGACCAGCTGAACATCAGTGCTGATGTGATCCGCATCACCGGAGGCGGAGCCGCTTCAGATTATACCCTTCAGTTAAGAGCGGATATATTTGGCGTCCCTATGGAAACAATAGATAATAATCAGGCCGGAACTATGGGCTGTGCCATTCTGGCCGCACATGCTGTCAGGCCGGATGTTTCGGTAGAGGAACTTATTCAGAATATGGTACATACTAAAAAGCGTTTTATTCCAAGGCCTCAATATCATGACCTTTATATGAAGCATTACAGACATTATAAAAAGCTATATAATATGTTGACAAATTTTACCAACAAATCTATCATGAAATTAAAATAATAAAGAATGAGGTAAGCTATGCTCAAAGAAAAAAGACTGCAGAAAATAGAGAATCTTTTAATTTCTAACGGTTCTGTGGAAACTGGTCAGCTCAGCCGGACTTTTGATGTAACAGAAATGACTATCCGCAGAGATCTAGAGACTTTAATCAAAGAGAACCCTAAAATTGTACGCACACATGGCGGTGCTATGCTGACCAACTCCGGTGACCAGGGAGAGCTGCCATACGAACGGCGAATGGCAGAAAATGGCAGTCTCAAAGACCATATTGCCCAGAAGGCACTGTCCTTCATACATCACGGGCAGGTACTTTTTATTGACTCAGGAACAACCACCCTCCATTTAGCACGGCAGATGTCTAATGAAATAAATAATACAGTAATTACAAACGGAATTAATATCGCTACGGAGCTGCTTACACGAGACTGGATCAATGTGATTTTAATCGGTGGGGACCTGAGAAGAAATACACATTCTACAAGAGGCCCTCTTGCCGAGGAGCAAATGCGTAATTTTAAGGTTGATGTTGCGTTTATCGGAGCAAACTCCATTGGAGACAACGGCAATATTTATCTAGCCAACACCTCCGAAATCGGGTTCAAAAAGAGTGTACTGGCTTCAGCAAAAGAAGTATATGTTCTGGCAGATTCAAGTAAGTTTGATAAATTCAATCTAATCTCCTGTGCTGATGGACAGGATGTAACAGGCATTATAACCGACCACAAATTACCCGGCGAGACTGCATCCCGGTTAGAAGAGCTCGGAGTCAGACTGATCATCGCATCATGAGCTATTTCCATCCACCCAAAAAGAGTATCCCCGCTGGAACCAATGCTTCTGACGGCATTGAACTTTCCAGCAGGGATATGTAACGGGAATGAGGGAATGCCTCCCCCTATTTCTCATTGACCTAAGATCTCAATATTATAATTTACCCTCTGACAACTTTTTTACTATATTTCTCAATTCTTCAACTTCTTTTTTCAGTTCTTCCTTCTCAAGCCTCTCTTTTTCCATCAGCCTGCGTTGTTTCTCAACTTCTTTGTTCTTTTCCTCAGCCTCTTTCTTCTTTTCCTCAAGTTCCTTGTTCTTTTCTGCAACCTCCTGGCTCTTTTCCTCAAGCTCCTTGTTCTTTTCTGCAACCTCCCGGCTCTTTTCCTCAGCCTCTTTCTTCTTTTCCTCTAGCTCTTTCCACTTTTCCTCAAGCTCGTTTCGCTTTTCCTCAACTTCTTTGTGCAATGTATCCAGTTGTTCCTGCTGCTCTTCAATCATATACTGCACTGTGTTGCGGTCTAATTCCAGTAATTCCTTAGAGAACATATCCATCACCCCTTCGATATTACCGCAGATTTCGTATACCTCTTCATACATTTCCTGAAAGTCGGGATACTTACCTACAATCTCTAAAATCCGTTCCGGGCTGTCATCACACAAAAAACTCAGCCAGGCCTCCAACTTGTTATTTATAGTTTTATTGTGCGTGCTTTCTTTGTAAATGTCAAGTGGGATTAAAACATACTCCTGCAGCATATTCA
>NZ_QGDL01000012.1 GCF_003149245.1 Faecalicatena orotica
AGAGGGGAAATCCAGTTTTCTGTTTCTGGTGAAGTCAGTTTCAGGGTGTTTTGAAAAGTTCTCGGGATGGAGCGCCATTCCTGAAATAATTTCTAAGAGATTGTTTTTAACCTGTTTTGCAAATGACATATGAGACCTCCTTGTAGTCAGACAAAAGATATAGTTCTGATTACAGGGGCCGCTCTTGTTGCTGTCACACCAGCAACGAGAGCGGCCGCACATTTTGGGCTCTGTGTCAACCTTTAGAGGTGATTTTTTTAAAATTTAGGTTAGACCCTTATTCAGGATTTAACCTCGTAACTTAACTAACTGACATTGGTTCACCCCCTACGAGCGTGCACAGTAACGGCATCTGCCCATTAAAAGTCGCCTACGGCGAGGGGTGCTATGCGCCAGTGGCGCATGTTCAGCACGGACCGCAGCGGAGCGTAGACCAGATGCACCGAAACCATAACTTTATCGGCTCCGATGCCGTGCAGCTAGGTGCACGGCACGGTGTGAACAGTAACGAAAGAAGGCATTGATTATAATGGAAAATAAAAACCCAATTCAGGTGGCCGACCGTCTTTTTCAGACTCTGGAGGTTCTGGCTGAGTCAGGCCCCACCGGTCTGATGGAACTATCTTCAAAACTGTCTCTGAACAAAAGCACCGTACACCGTATTCTCAACTCTCTGATTTATATGGGATATGTGAAACAGAATCCGGAGACTACTAAATATAGTCTCACGTTTAAGATTTGGGAACTGGCAAACCAGTTACTGACCCAAAATGACATTGTAGATATTGCAAGACCACATCTGAAAGAACTTGTCTCCAAATGCGGCGAGACAGTCCATCTCGTTCAGGTGGATGGCCGAAAAGCTGTATATATTGACAAAGTCGAGTCTTATACTAACTCGGTACGGCTGGTATCGAAAGTCGGAAAGAGTATTCCACTCTACTGCTCCGGTGTTGGAAAAGCATTACTGGCGGAAATGGACCTGGATGACGCCCGGGAAATCTGGGATAACAGTGACATTCAGGAATTGACGCCGCATACCATCACCGATTTCAGTGAGATGCAAAAGCACCTAAAACAGGTTCATACACAAGGATATGCCATCGACGATGAGGAAAATGAATTAGGCGTTCGGTGTATCGCCGCCTGCATCAAGGATTATAAAGGGAAACCTAAATACGCATTTAGTATTTCCGCACCGGTCAACCGTATGTCAGATGAACGGATTGCAGAACTTGCCAGAGATGTCTTGGATACACAAAAAAAATTAGAAGCAGAGTGGAATTAGAATCTACTCTGCTTCTAATTTAAATTTGTTCTGTTAATGGATACCTTCTTTTATCAGTGTCCATTCCTGACATCCATATTCCGTTGCACCCCATTGCCCTACTGATGCACCGTCTTCCGCAGAATTACTAAATACTTCAAGATATTTACCACTGTTTTTATTCACAATATGGCAATATCCACCTTCTGTCTCTTCCAGTAACCATATCTGTGAATCACTCTCGGCATAATCGTTTTGAATCGCTTTTGCCCCATCAGCTGCACTCTGCCCTTCAATATCCAGATAAAGGCCGCTGTTCATGTTTTTGATTCTATAACCACCATTTCCTGCTTCTTCAAAATTCCATTTCTGGCACCAATGATCTGTTATTCCCCATTGACCTGCTTCTGCACCCTCATTTGTTAATGCACTTTTAATTTCCAGATACTTGCCACTGTTTTTATTAATAACAGAAAAATCATCCGAAGTTTCACTGACCTGTATGCAGTCCAATTCCGCAAAACCTACATTTTTTGCAAATTTAACGGAATTTGTACCAGAATTTAAATAGCAGGTAAAACTACTCCACAGATAGCGGTCCCAATTAACTGTAACAGGATAATTTACTGTCCCTATCTCGGTTCCATTAACAGAAACCGTATGAGAGGCCTCTGTTCCCTCACCATTGGAATATCTGACTAAGATATTATAATTCCCTGCATTTTCAACTTTTATGTTTTGGAAATCAACCGCACTGTCTGATTCATTAATATATTGTACTTCTTGTCCATTAGATGCATCGATGGCATTGCCCGCCTGGGCATTTGTGATCACTGCCTTTTCCGCTTCGTAAATGCAGCCTTTCAAGGGAAGAGTGCCAACCCGTACATCGTTCAGATTATAGCTTACTCCATCAATTATCTTCGAGTTATTGAAGTTCTCTACGTTAGTGGCCTGATAGAGGGTCGTATTATCCGGGCTTACATCAAAACTCTGACTAAATCCTGAAAAATAACCTCCTGCCAAATCATTATAATCATAGGTCACTGCCATTGGAAGACGTTCCCATGCTCCCTGTCCCAAATTATAGTTTACATAAAAATTCTGTCCGCCACTGATATTGTCACTGCTATCCGTTCCCCACTTTGCAGATATTACAACCATCCCATTCGGCCCCCCTGCATCAATCCATTTTACATAGGGAGAAGAACCGATTCCTCTGCCATCTGCCAAAGCAACCCGGGTTCCAGGACTTCCTGCGTCCCACGTCACACCATCATCCGAAAATTTGCAGTAAACGACTGCATTATTCTTACTCAGGCTTGGTCTGTTAACCATTTCATATGTAGCCATGTATCTTCCATTTGGCAGTTCTGTCACCGTTATCATCCCCGGCCTGTCACTTGTATTATTAATAGCTGTTACATTCGTAAGTCCGCTCCAATTCACACCATCTGATGAAGTTTTAAGCGATACCGCCTGCAAAACACCATCAGATTTCTGTCTTTCATCAGAATAATAGCATACCAATTCTCCTGATGCACTCATTCCCAAAAATGGCTCCCATACAGTTGTTGTAGAAGATGTGGTACTTGGATCATATATGCAAGGTCCCCCATTATCCACTTCGCTTAGAAACGACCACGTATATCCCCCGTCTATACTCTTATACAATACAATTCTTGACTGAGTATAAGGATCATCGTCAAAAATATTTCCGGCCAACAGGATTGTCCCCGCCGGCATGTCCCCCACCTGAGTCGGCAATTCATACAGACACGGCTGGGAAGTCCTTAAAAGACCATATTCCTTATCATATACATTACTAATCAACTGCCAGTTGTCTCCGTTGTCCGTACTTTTATAAATAGGATAAACCTGTTTTGAAACACTTGTCCCGTCTTCCATCGCAATAGTTACATTTTTCAGTTGATCATATGTACACAATAAAGTTCCGTTAGCATTACCACTATTTTTTAAGCAGATAATTCTGGAATATGTAGCCCCTCCCGGATCGAATGTCGCATCTTTGTCTGAAACATAAACAACAGTACCATTATCCGTCGTTTGCGCCGACGCAGGAACAGAAAAACAAAATACCAATGTAAATACCGCTACTAGTGCAGTCAGTTTCTTATGCCATTTTCTCATCCTTCTTACCTCCTCTTTTATCAACTAAGCATTGCTTTTTCTAATTTATAAAAGCTAAAAATTATTTTCAAAAGAAAATACGGGACATCCCTCTTCATCCCACATGATTTTCATGCGATATACATGTCTGTTAGGATCATATAACGGGTCTCCGGTAATCTCGTCGTATTGCCGGGCATGGTAAATCATAATATCCGCTGCCCCATCTTCTGACTTTGTAAACGAATTATGGCCAGGCCCCAGAATTCCTTTCTTCCAATCGGTTCTTAAGACGGGAATCCTTTCCTTTTTCCACACACGCGGATTCAGGAGTTCTTCATCATCCGGAATACTCAGCATTCCCATACAATAACATGCACCCGTTGCGCTCGCCGAATAAGTCAGATATAACATCCCGGCATGGCGCAACAGTGCCGGACCTTCATTCACCCAGAAATCAACCCGCTCCCAATCATAATCAGGAGAGCTTAAAAGCACTTGGGGTGTAGAAAGCCTAACCGGACTTTCCATTTCTGCTATATATAGATTCGATATCTTCTTCCCGACACTAACCTTTTCTGCCCATACACAATACCATATCCCCCGATTCTCGAATACAGTCATGTCAAGCGAAAAATCTCTGAAGGAAAAATCGTCAGACGCCTGCATCTGCCCCAGTTCCTTCCAAGGGTCCTTCAGCGGGTCTTTGCCTGAGCATTCAAGGACATACGGACGTATCGCCCATATATCATCTTTATCACCTGCTGCATAATAAATAAACCACTTACCTTCAATATAGTGGATTTCCGGTGCCCATATATGCATGCTCATAATCCCCTGCTCATGCTTCTTCCATATGGTAACTTCATCCGCATCCTTCAGACCATCAAGCGTACTACTTTGACGGAGCACGATCCGGTCATATTCCGGTACAGATCCGGTAAACAGATAGGTTCCATCTTTATGTTTATAGACATAAGGATCTGCCCGCTGAATAATAAATGGTTCATTATAATTCGTTTTTATAAAATTGTCTCTATTCACTATTATTTCCTCACATTACTACTATCTGCCCCATACCACCTGTCTGTCACAGAGTTTCTCTGTCTAATATCTTATAGTTCAGATAAATGGCTTTCGGTGAATATTCCTCCGAATCTATCTGGGCAAGCAGTTCTGAGACTGCCGTTGCTGCAACCCCCTCAAGATTTGTTGATACTGTTGTCAACTTAGGTGTAATAAATTCCAGAATACTAATGTTATCGAATCCCATTAACCCAAAATCTTTCGGTATGGTCATTCCATTCTGCTGCCCCCAGCGCATCACATTCAGGGCATAGCTGTCGCCAGAGCATAGAAAAGCCGTCTTTTTTTCTGTTCCTTTATCAATCAGACATTTCACATCCTGCAGATAGTCAGTCTTACCAATCACCGAGGATTCAATCTCCGGATATTTGGCCATTGATGCCTGAAACCCTAAAAGACGCTGTTCGTGAACATATATATTTTCTTTTTCTTTCACAGCCAGCGGGGGGCAGATAAATATAATTTTTTGATATCCCTTAGATACGATCAAATCTACTGACTCCATAGCAGCTGCCATCTCATTAACCTGTACTGTTGTGATTGCGTCCGACACTTGGTTCCCTATACAGACAATCGGAATATGGAGCGAAAGCAGGAACTTTTCAAACTCTTTCCCTTTATTAATCGGGCTGATTAGTATCCCTTCCATCTGACGGTCAGCAAGCCCCTGAATAAGTTTCTGTTCCCAATCCAGACTTTCATCACAGACCACAATATTCGTAAAATACCCTCTCTTGTCCGCTTCCTTATTAATAATATTTAAAGATTGGACAAAATACATATTCTCAATATTTATCGTTACTACGCCCAGAGACATAGTTCTGCCATGATTCAGGCTTCTTGCCAGCAGATTCGGACGGTAATTATATTCCTTGGCAACAGACAGAATCCTTTCCCTTGTCTCCTTGCCAACACTCCCCCGGTCATTTAAAGCCCTCAGCACAGTTGTTCTCGACACACCGCATTTTTCAGCTATCTGATTTACAGTGATTGCCATCTTCCACTACCTCCGTTCATTCGTTAAGCCCCTGCATTTCTAAGCCGGGACGCATCATACCCTGCATAAAATCAGCTTAAGTATAACACCAAAACATAACTGCCGCAACGAAGACAACCCGTTATATTTCTATACGAATCATGTTAAAAGACAGCGGTTCGATTTCTGCAATACAGCTGCCTGATATAACATGTGCCCCTTCTCTTGAGCAGGGCTGAACAGCCGTATGGTCATATTGATTTGTCATCTTTTTGTCATCTGCCGTCATGCTTACAAATTCTGTGACCCTCTTTGGCTCAAAATTCTGCAGCATCACTTCCACTTTCATTGGTTCGTCTTCACTCTTGTTAACTACGAAAATAACAATTTCATTTTTTTCATCGTTCCAGACAACAACCTCATCAAGATACGGAACTTGATCAAAGTCTTCACACTGGTATGTAGGTCCTAATGAGGTGCTTCTTAAAACAATCCCCCTCGCATAATTTGCAAAATAGTAGAATGGATAATAGATTGTCTGAAGCCAGAGTCCACCGTCTTTTTCAGTCATAATGCATGCACTGACATTTGTAAGAAGGGACTGGCATGCAATCTTTATCACATCAGCGTTTCTCAGCATAACCATCTGCATTCCCGCAAAAAGCAGGGCATCCTCAAGAGTGTAAATCTGTTCGCTGATTGCAGGCGCAACCTTCCAGGGTCCTTTCGACACTTCCATATTTACAGAATCACCCGGAAGCGCCCAGACGCCCCACTCATCAACGCTGAATTTCATCTCCTTACAGGAACGTTTTTTCTTCTTTATCACCTGAGCAGCGGAACGGATGGTCTTAATATATTCCTCCATATCGAGTGTCTGGGCCAGAAACGCTTTTGTGCCTTTTTCCTGCCCGCCATAATATTGGTGCAGGGCCAAATAGTCAATCACGTCATATGTATGCTCGAGAACTTCCATATCCCATATTGGATATGTTTCCATATTCGAAAGCGAACTGCCACATGCAATCAACTCTATATTGGGATCCACCAATTTCATAGTCTTCCCTGTTTCTGCTGCCAGACGCCCATATTCACCGGCTGTCTTATGCCCGATCTGCCACTCCCCATCCATTTCATTGCCAAGGCACCACATTTTCACACCATATGGTTCTGCAATGCCATGAGCCTTCCTCATTTCACTATACTTCGTCCCTCCCGGGAAATTACAGTATTCAATATATTGAACAGCTTCCTCTATCCCTCGGGTTCCCAGATTCACGGTGAAAATCGGCTCAATATTAGCTTTCCGTGCCCAGCGGATAAATTCATCCGTCCCGAATTCATTCGTTTCTACAGCCTTCCATGCAAGCTCAAGCTTTCTCGGCCGGTCCTCCTTCGGTCCAACACCATCTTCCCAATGGTAAGCAGAAACAAAGTTTCCGCCCGGATAGCGTACTGCCGTCACCCCCATTTTCTTTACTTTTTCAATCACATCACTGCGAAAACCTTCTTCATCGGAGTTTAAGTTATCCGGTTCGTACACTCCTGTATAAATAACTCTCCCCATATGCTCCAGAAAAGAACCATACAGCCTTGGATCAATGCTGCCTATTATAAAATTTTTATCGCAAATTATTTTAGCCTCTAACATATGATTCTCCTTACCCCTTTAATCCGGCACTTGCCATACCTTCCACGAAGTATTTCTGCCCTGCCATATACAGAATGAACATCGGAAGAAGTGAAATCAGCGCACCTGCAAATGCGGCGCCATACTCGATGGTATTCTGCCCAATAAATAATGCCAGTCCGTTTGCAAGTGTACGCATCTCTGTCCTGCTCGTCACTATCATCGGCCACAGCAAATCATTCCACGAACCATTGATACTTAAAATAACCAGAGTGATCGCTGCCGGTTTTACCTGCGGCATCATGATTCTCCAGAATATTCCCATTTCGGAAAGCCCGTCAATTCTGGCAGCCTCGGCCAGTTCCTTTGGTATGCCTGAAAAGGCGGCGCGCATCATGAAAATCGAACCTGCAACTGCAACTCTTGGTATTATCAGCCCCCAGTAAGAATCGTACATACCCATCTTGAACACAACGAGGAATAGCGGGACCATAATAACCTGAAATGGTACCATCATTGTCGCCAGAGTCATTAGGAACAGCCCTGTCTTTCCTTTGAAATCATAAAAGGCGTAGGCATACCCGGCCATACTGTTTACAACAACAGCCAGCAATGTGGTTCCCCCTGCATAAATAATTGAGTTAAGCATATAACGAAGAATATTAATTCGGTCCTGTACATCAACAAAATTTTCCAGAGTCAATGATTTCGGTATAAAAGTAGGCGGCCAGGATATAATCTCCTTTTCCGGCTTAAACGCGCTTAATGTCATCCATATAACCGGCACCAGAACCAGCAATGCCAGAATGACCAAAACGATAAAGATCGGAATACTGATTGTTATATTTTTGATTTTAATCGCTTTTTTCTTTTTCATACTAATCCTCCTGATTCATTTTGCGATACATTATTACAGTAACAACCATGATTATCGCAAATAAAATCACCGACATTGCAGACGCATACCCCATACTCGAACGGGATGAAAATGCTCTGGAATAAATGTAAGTAACCGTGGATTCTGTTGTATAATTCGGTCCACCATTTGTCGTAATATAGATGATGTCAAATATCTGTAATGCCCCTGCAAACCGTGTCATTAAAATGTACCAGAAGGTCGGTCTGATGGAAGGTGCGGTGATATGCCAGAACTGCCGTATCTTCCCAGCCCCGTCCATTTCAGCCGCTTCATATAAGGACGCTGATACCTGCTGGATCGCCGTCACATAAATAATTGCAGAAATACCAAAACTCCTCCATATGGATATAAATGAAACGACGAATATTGTCAGTCCCGGTGTATTCAGGAAATTAATCTTCCCCAGCCCCATTGATTGTAACGCCGCTGTAACAAAACCAATATTGGAGTGAAGAATCATCTTCCACATAATACCGATTGCTGTCGCAGAACATATGACGGGCAGAAAATAAACCGCTCTGAAAAATTTATTCTTTATATTATTCTTTGTAATCAGCGCTGCAACTACCAATGCTCCCAGAACCTGCAGCGGCACCTCCAGCCCCGTAAAAATAGCAGTCACTTTTAAGCTGTTTATAAACCGGCTATCCCGAAATGCTTCGACAAAGTTTTCCATACCGATGAAACGTGCCGAGTCCATCGTGATGGACACATCAAACAGACTTAGTCCAAAAGCTATAATTAGCGGCACCACACTAAACAGGATTAACAAAATGACCGATGGGGCCAAAAAGAGATACGCACTTCTGGAAGGCTTATTCCAGTATTTCATCATTTTCTTCATTTAACTTCTCCTACCCGCCTGTCTCAAATTCCAAAGAAAAGGCGGCTGCACGGAACCGCCTCTCCACTTGCCAAAAGTCCCTGAAATCAGTTATTTATTATATTCCCCAACAATCTTATCTGCAGTTGTCTGGGCTTTTTCAAGTGCATCATTCACCGACATGTTTCCAAACGCTACGGAGTTAATCATCTCAGGGATGACATCATTCAGAATATCATTGATTCCCGGAAAACTTGAATCAACAATAAAGTCCGTCGGTGCATCTGGATTTGCAGAAGACATCACACTAAGTTTTTCACTTTGTTTATATTCATCTTTCTCCTGAACGGAATATGTATAAGCAGGAAAACCATTTGCCACTGACCACTCTAAAGCCGGACTTGATCCCTCTTCATTTTCTGAATTCCACCATTCAATGAATTTATATGCAGCTTCTTTCTCCTCATCGCTTGCTGTCGTTGTTACAGAAAATCCGAGTACTTCTACAGAGTTCATATCCCCTGCATCTCCCTGAGGTATCAGACCGATTCCGTAATTAACACCTGCTGTATCAAGTCCTGCCGTGACCCAGGGCCCCCCGACAGTCATACCAATCTGCCCTGCACTTACCATAGAATCCGTATCCGCTTCCAGAGGGTTATCCCCGTTTTCTGTTAAAGTCTTATACATCGTAAGGAAGTCAGCATATCCCTTATTTCCTGCAAAGTTTGCCTTCCAGCTGCCATTATCATCCGTTACTGACAACCCGCCCAGACGCTGCATCATATGTGCAATCTGGTAAGGATAATCATAGGAAATACCCGATCCATAAACATTCTTGCTCTCATCCGTAATCTTTTCAGCATATGTCTGCCATTCTTCCCATGTTGTCGGAGGAGCCTCCGGATCAAGTCCTGCCGCCTCGAATAAATCTTTATTCCAGTACATGTAATAACCTACAACCTGAAATGGTACAAAATATAATTTATCTCCCTCGGAGCAATAATCTAAATAAGATTGTATGAAATCATCCTTATCTAAATCAGTTTTGTCAAATACATCACTGATATCCTGCATATAGTCCCCATATGTAAATCGATAGGCACTTGAACTTAAAATCATGGTAGGACCTGTGCCTGCTGCAAATGCAGTGGAAAGCTGACTGTCAAAATCTGAAGAAATATCCATCTCAACAGTAATTCCATCTTCATTCTCTTTATTATATCGGTTCACCAACTCAACCAGCATATCTCCGTCTGAACCTGTAAAGCTGTTCCAGAATGAAATTGTGGTTCCTTTTGATTGATTTTTTGCATCCGTTTTTTCTGATTTAGAGTTTCCTCCTGAACCACTTCCGCAAGCTGCTGTTGAAACAATCATCATTGTCGAAATACCAAGTGCAGCCATTCTTTTCCACTTGCTCATTTTATTCATAATCCTGTCTCCCTTTCTTGAACATTCAGCAAACACACTTACCGGTTTATCGTATATCTGCTTTTTGGTTTAAATGTACACGTGTAACTAATTTTTATAAATAAAGAATATTCCCTTTGTGCATAAATGTCAATATAATTTTCCAAAACTAGCATATTGCAT
Organism: Faecalicatena orotica; assembly: GCF_003149245.1. GTDB lineage: Bacteria > Bacillota > Clostridia > Lachnospirales > Lachnospiraceae > Faecalicatena_A > Faecalicatena_A orotica. The sequence continues at coordinate 10,428 of NZ_QGDL01000012.1, forward strand.
TAATATTGCACATATATTTTGTTGAATATCACAATTATATTTTAATATTATCTGATTTTATAATATTAATATAGTATTTATTAGAATGTTCACGAGTACTCTATTATTCCAATCATATTATTTGTTTAACCTATCATCCACAGCCTATTTTCCAAACAAAAAAAGCACTGAAAATGTCATCTCTTTTTACATTCTCAGTGCTTTTCACTTTTATAAATTTAATTAATCATTAACATCCTCGTGTACATGATCTTCCCACTACACGAATATTACCATAATACTGACAATCAGTACCGACACCGCATTTGAAATCAGCATCGTTCCAATCCCAAGAAGGGGACCAACCTGACTCTTTATGTATCCTTTTTCTGCTTCGCTTTCTCCGGCTGCTGCCGCATTATTTGTCAGCATATCATTCACAGGGAACCCCATCATACAGTTCATTGTCAGCACAATACCACGTTCTGCCCGGAATCCGCAGACCTTCGCCCCGACGATCCCGCACAGTACAAGCACAATCGTAGAGATGACAAACACAATCAGCAACGGTGGAATAAACGCTACCAGTCCCTGCCACGGGCAATTGGCAATTGTATTGGCCATCAGTCCCATCAAGCCTAATAACAGAAGCCCATATGCATCCGCTTTAAACAGAGGCGCTTTATCCATAAAGCCAAGACTGCCGAGGATTAACCCAAACAGCAGTGCCGTAATATTCGGATTAATATTCAGACCAGCCAGAACCGTCCCGTGAAGCAGATTGTTGATGACTGTCACTATCATAATAATCCCCAGAAAATACGCCGTGTTTTTATATTTTGCAGGAATTCTCTCACAGAACGGAACCTTCCCAGCCTGACCAGCCGCAGGACTCTTACCATTTCCGGGGCAGCCCGGCCCGATCATCGGCGGAATATTGCCTGCCCCCTCAGGAGCGCCCTGATTTCCACCTTGTGAATTCCTTGCTCTGAATTCCTGAGAAAGTGCCTTTCCTTCTCTCTTCAGCGCCCACGTTACAACCGGAACACTGAACAATCCCTGAAACATGAACACAAGCCAGGGAAACACAGAGATTGCCGGATTCTTGTCCAGTACCCATCTCGAAGCGATCGCACAGGAAGCGCCGCCGCCGATTACTGAGCCTGGAGCCAGAAATGCAAGTCCCTTCCCAAGTATTGGAGTAAGCCCGAATCCAACAATTACAACAAGAACCAGAGAGGCTATAATGCAAAGAAGTGATTCCTTTTTCTTCGCCTTCAGCATCTTCAGATTAATCATTGTACCGGAATGAATAACCAGCACATTAAACGCAATCGTACCTACTGCAATCATATTGGCAGAAAGCAGCATATCCTTCGGAAGAACCCCTGTCCCGAATCCAATTGCAAATATGACACCATAAATCAGCGGCATCGGAATCATCGATTTTAATTTTGCCGCTATCGCCAATGAAACAAATGCAATAGCAAGAAATACCAGAAAACTCCTGTCAAACGCCCACGTATACTCAGTCCCCATAAAAAATCACCGTCCTTACTTATGCCTCTTAGGCTTGGTCTTTTCAAGCCTTATGTGGCAAAGTACATCCTGTTGGCTTTGGCTCAGTCTTTTTGAGCCTTAGCAACATGGATGCTCCCCTTCGCCTCTTAAGCTTAGTTCTTTCAAGCCTTGTTATCTTGCTATAAGTATAAAGGAACGGTGATTTTTTTACTGTCAGAAAACTGACATATGTGTACATTTTGCTACTTCTTCCGCAACTTTTGCGGCCACACGCGGATCGAACGGGGACGGGATAATGTATTCCGGTTTTAGTTCTTCATCGGTGACAAGTGAGGCTATTGCACGGGCTGCGGCCAGCTTCATGTCATAATTGATATCCCGCGCGCCCGCATCCAACGCCCCGCGGAACAAACCGGGGAATGCAAGCACGTTATTGATCTGGTTTGGATAATCGGAACGCCCGGTTCCCATGACTTTTACCCCTGCCTCGACAGCATCCTCATAGGTGATTTCCGGGGTCGGATTCGCCATCGCGAAGACAACCGGGTCCGGTGCCATCGTACGCACCATTTCTTTAGTCAGGATGTTCCCTGCTGAAACGCCTACAAATACATCCGCACCCACGATTGCATCCTTCAAAGTCCCGGTAATCCCTTCCGGATTTGTCAGTCTGGCCAGTTCCAGTTTATGCCCCACTGCAAACGGGCATCCTTCTGCCAGAATTCCTTCCAGATCACAGATTGTCATGTGCTTCACCCCGGCATGCAGCATCATTTTTGCAATCGCGGTTCCTGCGCTCCCCGGCCCGTTCAGCACAACCTTGACATCTTCTATTTTCTTCCCCACAACTTTCAGGGCATTCATAAGTGCCGCCGTCGTCACTATCGCCGTTCCGTGCTGGTCATCATGGAATACAGGGATATCCAGTTCCTGTTCCAGCCTCTGTTCGATCTCAAAGCATTTCGGAGAACAGATATCCTCCAGATTAATGCCGCCAAAACACGGCGCTATCCGCTTCACAGTTTCAATGATTTCCTCCGTATCCTTTGTGTCTAAACAGATCGGAAATGCATCTACCCCGCCAAATTCCTTGAATAGAATTGCCTTTCCTTCCATGACCGGCATTGCAGCCTTCGGCCCGATATCACCCAGGCCCAGAACTGCAGTACCGTCCGTTACAACTGCAACCAGATTACCTTTGGCTGTATAGGAATATGCTTTTTTCTCGTCCTTATGAATCTCCATACACGGGCTGGCTACTCCCGGTGTGTATGCCGTACTCAGATCTTCCCTTGTCTTCAGCGGCACTTTACTGCACACTTCAATCTTTCCACGATATTTTTCATGCATCTTCATTGCTTCTTTTCCATAATCCATAACAGGCACCTCTTTCTTCCTTTCTTACTCCATATTCTTAAGCAGAAGTTCTTTTCCTGAAATTCCGGGTTCCGTCATATTCTTTACATCCAGTATCTCGTTTAACTCCTCCTCATTCAGAAGCCCTTCCTCCAGAATCAGCTTTCTGACAGACTCCCCTGTCTTCACTGCCGTCTTTGCCAGTGACGCCGCCTTCGCGTATCCAACATGCGGGCAGAGTGCGGTAACGATTCCGACACTGTTATCCACCAGTTCTTTACACCGCTCCCTATTTGCCGTAATTCCACTGACACAGTTATCAACAAATGTCTCAACCGCATAGGCCAGAGTATCGATGGACTGGAACAGACAGTAGAATACAATCGGCTCAAATGCATTGAGTTCCAGTTGTCCGGCTTCAGCCGCCATCGTGATTGTCACATCATTTCCTATGATGTTAAACGCTACCTGGTTGACTACTTCCGGAATCACCGGATTTACTTTTCCGGGCATGATGGATGATCCGTTCTGTTTCGCAGGAAGGTTGATTTCACCGAATCCGCATCTCGGTCCGGATGACATCAGCCGGAAATCATTCGCAATCTTTGAAAGTGTCACTGCGCAGGCCTTTACGGCACCGGAAACTGCCACAAACGGATCCAGGTTCTGTGTTGCATCGATCAGGTCATAAGCCTGCACGAGATCCATATCACTGATCCGTGCCAGATTTGGAACAATCCTTCTTAAATATGCTTCGTCTGCATTGATTCCGGTTCCGATTGCCGTCCCGCCCATATTCAGCGTCCTCATCTCTTCCTGCGCCTTTTCCATACGGTTGATATCCCGCTGGATCGCAACCGAATAAGCCTTAAATTCCTGACCAAGACGGATCGGCACCGCATCCTGCATCTGGGTTCTTCCCATTTTGATAATCGTGTCGAATTCTTCCCCTTTATCACAAAGTGCCTTATGTAACCGCTCCAGTTCTTTCTTCGCATTTTTCAGAAGTTTCAGGGAAGTCATTTTCCCGGCAGTCGGAATAACATCATTGGTAGACTGTCCGCAGTTTACATGGTCATTCGGATGTACAATGGAATAGTCGCCCTTCTGCCCGCCCAGTAATTCAATGGCACGGTTTGCAATCACCTCATTGGCATTCATATTAATCGAGGTCCCTGCCCCTCCCTGTATCGGGTCTACGATAAACTCATCATGAAGTCTGCCCTCCATGATTTCATCGCAGGCTTTCACGATTGCCTCAGCAATATGTTTATCGAGCAGCCCAATCTCACAGTTTGTAATCGCCGCTGCTTTCTTGATCTGCGCCAGACTGTTGATTACCTCCGGATGCATGGACAGCCCCGTAATTCGGAAGTTTTCCGCAGCCCTCAGGGACTGCACTCCATAGTACACGCCTTCCGGAATATCCTTGCTCCCGATCGAATCCTTTTCCGTTCTGCATTCCATTCCATCTATTTTTTTCTTCATCACCATAACAAATGACCTCCCAGATTGAATCGCCTGTTTCTTTTTACAGACATATTATAAATCCGGGAGGTTATATAATCAAAGACATATATTCGTATAGTATCCATAACCATTTATTTATACTTCTTTTTTCCATTTCCCGCCCAGATACCTTGCAAGGCACAGAATCAGACCCGTGCTCCAGGAAACCGGAAGCCCCCACCAGACAGAAGCCATCCCGAGATTCGTATACTTCAGCATAAGATAGGAAGATGCGACTCTTACAACAAGTGCAATAACCGTCGCCGTCATAGAATATAATGCATCCCCCGCGCCGCGCAGTGCACCGCTCAGATTGTTATAAAATGCATTGATCAGGTAGAACAGCGCAATCGCCCCAAGGTACCCCACACCGAATTCAATTACAACCGGGTTTACATCCCCCTTAAGGAATATGCCAATTAACTGGTATCTGAAAATGAAAATCAGAATTCCAATGCCTCCGCAGACCACCAGAGCCAGTCCGAATCCCGCATGAACGCCCTGTCTGGCCCGTTTTTCATTCCCGGCGCCTATGTTCTGGGCCACATATGTAGACAGAGCAGATCCCAGATCAAACATCGGCATCATGGCAAGCGACTCTACCTTTCCTGCCGCCGCATAACCGGCCATTGCCGCCGTTCCGAAAAGGTTGACCATCCCCTGCACACACATCACGCTGACAGAAACCGATACCTGCTGAAACATAGCTGGCAGACCCAGTCCCATAATCCTCCTGAGCATTTCACCGTCAAACACGCGCTCCTCCTTAGACATCCGCAGTATTTCAGCCTTCTTCCTAATATACAGAACACACAGAAGCGCCGATATCCCCTGAGACATGATAGTCGCAACTGCCACACCGGCAACTCCCATATGAAACACTATTACAAACAGCAGGTCCAGGATGATGTTTAATATAGATGCAATCATCAAAAAATAAAGCGGAGTCCTTGAGTCTCCAATTGATCGGAAAATTGCCGTGCATACGTTATAGGCAAACGTCAGTACAAGTCCCCCGAATACAATCCGCAGATACAGAGTACTTCCCTGCATAATTGCATCAGGAGTGCCTATCAGACGAAGCAGGGGAACTGCCAGAGCCTGGCTCACCCCTGTCAGGACCACGGCAAGCACACCCATCCCGACAATCATCGTATAAAGAGCCTTATGAAAATCCCCGATCTGTCTGGCACCGAATAACTGTGACAAAAGCACTGAAGCACCGATGGTAAGCCCGATCATAACCGCATTCAAAATAAAAGTAACAGGAAAAGACCCGCCCACGGCTGCCAGAGCGTCCGCCCCTACAAAACGGCCGACCACGACCGAATCCACAATATTGTAAAACTGCTGAAAAACATCCCCCAACAGCATCGGCAGTGCAAATCCTCCGATAATACGGGCCGGTTTTCCAACCGTCATATCCTTCATATAAAAACCTCCCTAATTCTCCCGGAAAAGAAAAAAGCAGGAAAAATACCGGCCTGCGCCTTTATTTTTCTTGCTTTTTCTTATGGGTAATCTTTGCAGACATGGGCTTTCCCCCGTACAAAGACCATTCCCTATCATTAATCATTAATCTTCTACTTCGATTTCATCCCAGTTTTCAAACGGCTGTACCCACTGTTCCGGATCGGTATACGGAATGATAGGCAGGAGCAGATATGACGGATGGTTATTGTCTCTGTATATCTTATAAGCAGTCGTAGTATTCGTAGGAATTACATTCATGTTGCCGACTTTTCCTGTCCAGCTTTCTGTATGGCACTCATTCGGGCACTGGCTTGTGATTTCCAGTTCAATCCAATGTCCTGCCGGAATAACCATAGCAGTCGGGCTCATCTCGATTACATACTCACGAACCTCTCCCGGTGTAACAGGAATAGATACGCTGTTGTCATGTACCGGTGATCCGATCGTTGATTTTTCTTCATTCAGCGGATGAGAAGCTCTCAGCGCGCCATAACGCAGCAGCGGCATTCTTGTACCATCTGGCAGTACATCAAACAGGCTGCAGACAAAGTTTGCATCCTCTGCATCAATGGAAGCCCAGAGATGTAACTCGATTGGTCCGGTAATCTCCTTAGCCTGTGCAAATCTGGATGATTTGTACACAATCTTGTTCACTTCTGTAGAAATTGAAGGCGGCAGATGTGTAAATCCATCCGGTGGAAGATCCTTATCCGGTTCTTTGTCCCAACGCAGGCGGTTGAAGGAACGTAAGTAAAGTTTCTGCCATTCCGTTCTTGCCAGCGGCCATTCGTTTTCATAGCGTGTGCCCGAGTTGATTACACAGAACTTATACGGAGGTTCATCCATGATTCCTGTGTCAACTCCCTTGAGCCAGTGATCATACCATCTTAAGCATTCTTCGTTCAATGCACGGTATGGAAGTTCCAGTCCGTCATATCCTTCAAGGACGCCAAGGCGCTTCGGAGCCTGGAGACGGTCGTCATTCATAGCAGCGAAGATCGGGGAACTCCATCTTCCAAGTGGTGACCATGCACAGTGCAGGTATACCGGTGTCTTTACCTTGTCATACATCTGGTTAGCTGAACGCTGCTGCCAGTATTCGTCATCCAGCGGATGAAGCAGGTAATCCAGATAGAACGTATGATAAGTCGGCGGCCATGTTGTCAGAATCTTTGTAAAGTATGAGTTTACCGCGATGTCAGGATCCTGCAGGCGCTCTTTCATCATTTCTTTTACTTTTTCTTCACCATACATCTTTACAGACCACGGCATCGGATTATTGGATGGGCACAGTTCCCAGTAAATGCTCATATAGGTAGACGGTACACCGCCGTAATATCCATGCTGATAGTAATCATCAACAAATGAGCAAGGCATAATACATTTCAGGTGAGGAGGCTGCTGTGCTGCTGCAAGGATCTGGCAGATTCCGAAGTAAGAATATCCAACCATACCTACATTACTGTCGCACCATTCCTGCTCTGCTGCCCATTCAATCATATCATAGATATCCAGGTGCTCCTGCGGATTATAAACGCCGTAGAATACGCCCTCGCTCTTGCCGATCCCTCTCGGGTCCGGAATGATAAATGCGTAGCCCCTCTGTACAAAATACTCAATATCGCCTGCTTCCAGACTGTGGTCAAATAAAAGGGATTCCGGCGGAATCGCTCCTCTCTTGATGCCCTGCATTTCTTTGCTGTAAGCAGACCAGCTTACCAGTGACGGGACCGGACCTGCTCCCTTCGGAAGATAAACATCTACGCAGAGGCGTACACCGTCTCTTAATGTCATCCAAACATCCTCATGCAGTTCCACTTCGTACTTAGGTCTTGACAATTTGTCCAAATTCTTTACATAGCGTTTGTCCCAGTAATTTGGCAGTACATCAATTCCAAGAACCTCTGTTATTCTTTTCTTCATAGTTTATCGTACCTCCTTTTCATGTACTAATCATAACAAAAAATGGTGTGTACAGTTGTCATGTACACACCATTTTTTAAATTTTTAGTGTCATCTCACGAGACAATCATGACACATTTTTCCGATTTTTCTGAATTCCCACTCATGATCACCTTACGGGCATTCCTTCCCGATATTATATGATCCAGAAAATTATTTTGCTGCTTTGCTGTCCAGATTAGCTTTTGCTGACTTCTCCATCTCGAACCAAGGCTCATAAGGTTCTTTCATCTTGTTGAAGATATCGTATCCCTTCTTATCCAGAACATATTTACGTCTGATAATTGTGTAAACAATTGCACAGCCATAGAATACGAGCATCGTTATCCAGTTCTTAGGCTTCATCTCAGCAATTACATAGCTTCCGAGAACTACACACATTACACCGGCAACCGTTGTAAGGATACAGTTCAGGACATGTGGTGTCTTGATATAAGCGTTCTTGTATGCATTCGGGAATTTTCTCGGCAGCATAAAGATACTCAGGAATGTAATTGGAAGCAGTAACAGTCCCGGAATTGTTGTAATCTTTACAACATCATCCAGATTGAATCCTGATAAGATTGCCACGATAGCGATCACAGAGTTAACCCAAAGGGAAACTGCCGGTGCGCCGTGTTTGTTGGACTCACAGATCTTACTCGGGAACAGTCCGTCTCTGGCTGCCGCGAAGTTGATTCTGGAGAACATCATCATTGCAGAGTTAATACTTGTTACAACAGCAAGGAGTGCACCTCCTGCCACGAAAAACATCAGCATTGCCGGTCCCATAAACTTTCCAGCAACTGTTGCAAGGTTGTCAATCTCATAGAAGTTCGGCATAACGCCTACTGTTACATATGCTACTGCTGCATAAACGATAGCTGTTACAAGTGTGCTGACAAGGTATGCGATCGGAACATTCTTGCCGGGATCCTCGATCTCTTCTGCTGAGTAGTACAGTACGTTTGCACCGATAAGACTTCCGTGCATAATTCCCATTGCTGCCCAGAGTGCTCCGAGCTGGAATGTTGTGGAAATAACTTCACTGAAGGATACCACTGTTGCTCCCCATCCGCCGAAAATATAGATGCCCAGTGCTACCAGAAGGACACCAACACAGATATTCTGTACTGTGGATGAGAACTTGATTCCAAAGCAGGAAATAATGGTAAAGATTACTACGCAGACCGCTGCTGCGATTCTGTCCGGGCATGCTGGAACCAGCATACAAAAGTATGTAGAAAACGTCAAAGCCATCGTAGCAATCTTCATGACACCTACTACCAACTCATTAAACGCATCCCATGCTCCCATAATCGGATGTACCAGCCTGGTCAGGTACATGTAGGAACCTCCGTTGGCAGGTAATGCTGATACGAGTAACATCTCAGGGATACTGCGTAAGAATACGAACAGCGCCGCACAGATGAAACCAATAACAATTCCATTACCGCCGATTATCTTGATAGCGATTGGTGTTGTAGCAAAAACACTGGCACCTATAATACTCCCGACACCCATCAAGATACAAGACAACAAACCCATTTTCTGTTTTTTCATCTACTTACCTCTTTTCTTTCTGTTATTTTTAGTTTACTATACCCAATTTCTGAATCCAAAAGTGTCAGGTATGTGACATTTAACCGATTTTGAGTTATTTCTTTTCTTTTTTTGTGCAATATGTTAAAATCTCATTAACACATAGTAAAAGAAAGGACTGTTGCTAAAATGGACAAAACTACCAGACTCCAAGACCTAAGCAAAGAAGAACAGGCTATTTTCCAGGCATTAAAGGCTACCGAACTATTAGAAAAGCTGCCTGTAAAGCAACTCATTGAACTTTCAACGCACTGCCGTCTTCTCCACAAGAAAAAAGGTGCAACAATATACAGAAAAGATGAGTCATCTAATCACTTATACATTATCAAATCCGGCTACATAATGGAATCCGTATTTTACGGAACCAGTGCTGACATTATCGTAAAAGTCAGGAGCGACGGTGAATATTTCGGGGAGATGGGCATGCTCACCAACGAACCTTACCCGAATACAGCCCTCACTCTGGAGGACTGCCAGCTTATCTCAATCCCCAAGAACTACTTTCTGGAGACTGTCTGGAGCAATACCTGTGTCTGCAAGGTTATCATTTTTGAGCTCATAGACCGTCTGCTGAACTCGGCACAGCACATGGTGAATGCCATGTATCTGGATGCCCCGGGCCGTTTAGCCTCCACAATCGTTAACCTGACAACCAACAGCAAGCAAAAGAGCATGAACATCCGGATCACGCAGAGCGCCCTCGCATTTTCTTCCGGCATGGCCCGCCAGACCGCAGCAAAGATACTGAGCGACTGGCGCAAGGAAGGAATCATCTCCACCGAGAGGGGCAAGCTTTCTGTTCTCGATTTTAACAAACTCCTTGACATCATCCTTAACAGTGAGATAGGAGATTAGTCAAAAAACTGTACTTATCTGCCGCTTCAGCAAATTTGAGGGGGCAGATTTTCCTTTTGTCAGAAATTTCACCTTGTGTCACTTTATAGACAGACAGAACTTTTTTTATTGATTATACTTAGCCTATCAAAAACGTAGGAGGTACGATTTATGAACCAAGAAGAATTTTGCGAAGTAACAGGTTTGGAGAAGGTACCGGTTTATTGGGACAGACGATATACAAAAAACCTCGACAAACTTTCAAAACCTATTTACACAGTTAAACTTGAAGAAGACGTGGAAGTTATTTTAAGAGACGGTACCAAGACTTATGTCGATGTTTACCATCCGGCAGAATTAGAGTCAGCTCCTTCCCTGATAGCTTATTCAGCTTACGGTAAGAAAATGCAGAGAATGCGCCACGGAGCACTTCCGGGAGCTTCCAACTATTTTGACCACAGCCTCGAAGCCGGAGACATTGACTTCTTCGTAGAAAGAGGGTATACGTTTATCATTCCTGACGGGCGCGGAATCGGAAGAAGTGAGGGCGAATACCTCGGAGTTTACAATCCTCAGGAGCAGGAAGATGTTTATGATTATGTAGAGTGGGCAGGAATCGACTGTCCGTGGAGCACAGAAAAAGTTGCACTGCTCGGATATTCTTATTTCGGAATCATCCAGTCACTTGTTGCCGCCCTCCAGCCGCCCCACCTTGTATGTATTATGCCTCTGAGCTATACAGACGACTATTACCAGCATGGATATTACGGTGGTGTTGCAGATACATACATGAACATGTACTGGGAACTCTGCCCGTCCAATAACCCGACCACATGGACAAGCAAAATGATGTCCGAGGACGAGATGAAAGACCTGATCGAAGAAGTACAGAAAGACCCGGATATCGGTATGAACACCTATTTCAACAAGATGTTCAATGTATGGCCGCCGAAATACCATACTTTCTATCTTGATTACCTGCTTCATCCACAGGAGGATGATTTCTGGCGTCCACGTTCCATGAAATACAAATACGACCAGATCAAAGTACCTGTATACTTCAAGTGCGGATGGGCTCCTCAGGGCCGCTGGTCAGCACCTGTGTTTAACGCAATGAATTCAAAGGAACTGAACGTTTACAAACGCTGTGGTGTTATGGAAGGCTACAACGGAATGGAACTCCCATACCGCTTCATGAACGAAGAAATGCTTCGCTGGTATGATTACTGGATGAAGGGTGTCGACACAGGTATCGTTGACGAGCCACCGATGAAGCTGAACATCTTAGGCGCTGGTTATCGTTATGAGAATGAATACCCGCTGGAAAGAACACATTGGAAGAAACTATACCTCCATACATTTGGCAACCTCCGCTGGGAGCCTGTTGTAGAAGGTAATCTGGCACCTGACAGCTTCACACACCGTCCTCCGTTCATTACAACAGAGGTTGAAAAGCTGACATACCGCACAGACCGCTTCAGCCGTCCGACCGAGTTCACAGGACCGATTGAACTGCACCTGTGGGCTTCTATCGACAGCGATAATGCAAACTTTATCACAAAAGTATGGCAGATTACAGCCGGCGGAACAAGAATGCCTGTTTCCCGTACAGGATCTTTAAAGGCCTGCTATCCTCTTGACGAAGAAAAGAGCGAAATCGGACGTCCGGTACACGATTATACAAAGAAAGTACCTGTTGTTCCGGGAGAAATCAAAGAATACGTCATTGAGATTAACCCAATCGGTATGGTATTTGCACCTGGCACCGCTATCGAACTTGAGATCAAAGCGATGGATAACTTCGAGCCTCAGAGCGGGGCTTGGCAGGCAAAGATGGACCACCTTGGACCGATCCCGAGCGTTAAGACAATCAACTATAAGATTTACAGAGATAAGGATCATCCTTCATACATCCTTATGCCTTATATTCCTTCAACACCACCGGAACTGTGGCTTCAGCCTATATGTGATGACGATATCGTTATCGGCGGAAGCGGAAAAGGCAACACACATTAATCCCTTACCTCATAATTCCTTCTTTCAAACGAAAATGCCCCCTGACTGCCATCAGGGGGTATTTTCATTTATAAAATATTATCTTTTATTAAACTTCAAAAATAAGGTCACCGTATGAAGGCATTGGCCATACGTCTTTATCCACAATCATTTCCAGTTTGTCTACTGGAGCACGTAAGCTCTCCATAGCCGGAACTACATCGGTATAATAGTAATTTGCCTGAACAGCGCCTTCTTCTTTGGCTGCCGCTTCTTCCGTCACCTGAATCAGGACATTCAGTGCATTCCTGGTCTCTACCAGAAGGGCAGAAACTTCTGCAAGCAGTTCTGACTGGACAGATGCATCGGCGCCTGCTGTTTTAACTGAGATAACTGTATCCGCCAGAGTCTTTGTATAGCCCATGATTGCAGGGATAATCTGCTTGCTCGTCATGTCGATCATGGTACGTGCCTCAATATTGATTGCTTTTGCATAAGACTCATACTGAATCTCTGCACGTGACTCCAGCTCAGCCTTTGTAAATACATTAAATCTTTCAAACAGATTAACGGCTTTTTCTGTCGTCATAGCAGGGATGGCTTCCACCATTGAGCGGATATTCGGAAGGCCTCTTCTTGCCGCTTCCTCAACCCACGCCTCTGAGTATCCGTCGCCGTTGAATACGATTCTCTGGTTTTCTATCGCATATTCCTTGATCAGGTCGTGTACCGCCTTATCAAAATCATCCGCTTTTTCCAGAATATTACATACATCTGCAAATGCTTCCGCAACAATCGTATTCAGTACAACATTCGGAGCCGCAACAGAATCACGGGAACCAACCATACGGAATTCGAATTTATTACCGGTAAATGCAAATGGTGAAGTTCTGTTTCTGTCTGTTGCATCTTTTGCCAGGTCAGGGAGTGTCTTAACACCAGTCTCAAGCGTTCCGCCCTTCAGGCTGTGTGTAGCCTCTCCTGTGCTGATTAACTGTTCCAGCACATCCTCGAGCTGTTCTCCTAAGAATACAGAAATAATCGCCGGCGGTGCTTCATTTGCCCCCAGCCTGTGGTCATTACCGGGATCTGCAGCAGACTCACGGAGCAGGTCCGCATGCTTGTTCACGGCCTTCAGGATACAAGTCAGAACGAGCAGGAACTGTGTATTCTCATGAGGTGTTTTGCCCGGCTCGAGCATGTTAATCCCATCGTCTGTTGTCAGTGACCAGTTGTTGTGCTTACCGGAACCATTCACACCTGCGAACGGTTTCTCGTGGAGAAGACACTTCATCCCATGCTGGCTTGCAACCCTTTTTAATGTCTGCATAATCAACTGATTGTGGTCGACCGCGATATTCGCCTCAGCATAGATCGGTGCCAGCTCATGCTGTGCCGGTGCCACCTCATTATGCTGCGTCTTAGAGGAAACCCCGACTTTCCACAGCTCTTCATTGACATCTTTCATGAAAGATGCGATTCTCTGGCGGATCGTTCCGAAGTAGTGGTCATCCAGCTCCTGCCCCTTTGGAGGCATTGCACCAAATAATGTACGCCCTGTATAGATCAGGTCTTTTCTTTGTTTAAACTTTTCCGCATCCACTAAAAAGTATTCCTGTTCCGGTCCTACAGACGGAGTAACCTTTTTAGAGGTTGTATTTCCAAACAGACGCAGAAGTCTCAATGACTGCGCCCCTACCGCCTCCATAGATCTCAAAAGCGGCGTCTTCTGATCAAGTGCTTCCCCCTTATATGAGCAAAAAGCTGTCGGTATACAGAGTGTGGCTCCGGCTGCGTCTTTTCTGACAAACGCCGGTGATGTACAGTCCCATGCAGTATAGCCTCTGGCCTCGAATGTAGCACGAAGACCTCCTGACGGGAATGAGGATGCATCAGGCTCCCCCTTGATCAGCTCTTTACCTGAAAAGCTCATCAGCACCTTACCGCTCGGAAGCGGGGCTGAAATGAAAGAGTCATGCTTTTCTGCTGTTACACCTGTCAGAGGCTGGAACCAGTGCGTATAATGTGTCGCGCCTTTTTCAATCGCCCACTCCTTCATCTCATGGGCTATGACATCAGCCGTCTCTAAATCCAGTTCCTTACCTTCCTCAATTGTTTTCTTCAGGTTTTTGTAGATCTTTTTCGGCAAACGTTCCTGCATCACAGTTTCATTAAACACGTTTTCCCCAAAAATATCTGCAACATTAACAAGTTCAGTATTCATACTTCCTTCCTTTCTTTTGCCTTTCATAAGACAAAAAAAGGCACTCCAAGCTGACTTGGAACGCCTTTGTTCGTTTCTACGTTTGTCAGTATACCTCAATCGTCTAAAAAAGGCAAGCAAAATTTAAAATTAATTTATTCAGCTTTTCCTACTGATCCGAATAATTCCATCTTTTCCTTAACTGTTGCAATGATTGCATCAGCGCCCGGTTTCAGTAATTTACGCGGGTCAAAGCCTTTTCCTTCCAGATCTTTTCCAGCTTCAATATATTTACGTGTAGCAGCTGCAAATGATAACTGGCATTCAGTATTAACATTGATCTTAGCAACGCCTAAATCAATTGCCTTTTTGATCATATCTTCCGGAATACCTGTACCACCGTGAAGTACTAAAGGCATGTCTCCTGTAAGCTTCTGGATTGCATCCAGAGTCTCGAAGCTTAAGCCTTCCCAGTTCTCAGGATATTTTCCGTGGATATTGCCGATTCCTGCTGCGAGGAAATCAATCCCGAGGTCTGCGATCATCTTGCACTCTGCAGGATCAGCACACTCGCCTTTGCCGATTACGCCGTCTTCCTCACCGCCGATTGATCCAACTTCTGCCTCCAGTGACATTCCGTGCTCTTTTACGATACCTACAAGCTCTTTTGTCTTGGCAACATTCTCTTCGATCGGATAGTGGGAACCGTCAAACATGATAGAAGAAAAGCCTGCTTCCACACACTTTAAGCATCCTTCATAGCTGCCGTGGTCCAGATGAAGCGCTACAGGAACAGTGATGTTCATCTCTTCCATCATACCGTTCACCATACCTACAACAGTCTTATATCCTGTCATATACTTTCCTGCACCTTCAGATACACCTAAGATGACCGGAGAGTTTAATTCCTGAGCAGCTGTTAAAACCGCTTTTGTCCACTCCAGGTTGTTGATGTTAAACTGTCCCACTGCATAATGGCCAGCCTTTGCCTTCTGAAGCATTTCCTTTGCTGATACTAACATATTCTCTTCCTCCACTTCTAACCCGGCGGATATACACCGCCCGGCATGTTTGTTATAAAATCTTATATCTGTACTGTACAGCTACAAAATCTTTTTCTTATTATAGCTTATTAACGTAAAAAAGACAATCCGCAATTGTTACAATTAATCTGGCATAATACGGCAGGAAATGAAAAACTATTCATATTTCCCACGTTTAAAAGGGTCTGTACAGCAAACACGTACAGACCCTTTCCCTGATTTCCTGTTCTTTTTTACGATTACAGATTCATGGCAGTCTCATAAGCCGCCCAGATCGCATCCATCACATTTGTAGGCTGCTGAGCGTCACCGATCAGGTGCACATGCTCCCCTTTGATCTTCTCATAGAGGGACTGGTTCGGGATATATCCGACTGATACAACAATATGGTCTGCCGGGATCTCATGTTTTACCTTCAGTCCCTGAGGTCCTACCGCAAACATGCGTTTCGCCCTGTTGGCCGCATTCGGGTAGTTCTTCTCTGTTTCGATAACCGTTGCAATACCATCCTGATAGCTCTCGACAACCGCATTTTTAATCACTTTTACTTTATAATAATCTAGAATCTCCATCAGCATATTATAGTTAGCCGCTGACAGACCGAACGCGTTCAGGATTGTCTCCGCCATCTCCACGATTGTGACTTTTTTACCTTCTCTTCCAAGCAGGTAGGCAATCTCACATCCTGTCAGGCCCCCGCCGACAATGATTACATTGTCGCCTTTGATATCTGTATTCCTCAGAGTATCAATCGCATATGTCACATTCTCTGCATCGAATCCGGGGGTATCCAGCCTTCGTTCCGCTGCACCTGTCGCCACAAAGATTTCATCATATCCTGCCGTCATTTTTTCTGTAACTTCTGCATTCATATGTACGTTGACCGGCAGGTCCGTCATTTGCTTCTTATACCATTTCAGCAGGTTCTTGTCGTCATCTTTAAAATCAGGCGTTGCAGCCGCAACGAATACTCCGCCGAGTTCCCCTGTCTTTTCATAGAGGTCCACGTCATGGCCGCGCAGTGCACAGACTCTTGCTGCTTCCATACCGCCTAAGCCTCCGCCGATGACAAGGACTTTTTTCCTGACATCCGCAGTTTTTAATTCATAACTCTTCTCACGTCCGCAGGCAGGGTTCACTGCACAGCTGATATCCTTCCCCTGGAAAATCCGTCCCAGACAGCCCTGATGGCAGGATATACACGGACGGACATCATCCAGCCTACCCTCATAGAACTTATGTCCGAGCTCTGCATCGGCAAGCAGCGGGCGTCCCATTCCGAGAATATCCATTTTCCCTTCTGCAATTGCCTCCTCGGCAAGATCCGGGTCATCAAAACGGCCCGCACAGACCACAGGAATATTCACGGCCTTCTTAACCTCTGCGACATCCTTTAAATTGCATGCTTTAGGCATATATACCGGGGGATGCGGCCAGAACCAGGAATCATAGCTTCCATTGTCACAGTTCAGCATATCATATCCGAATTCTTCAAGCTTCTTCGCAACAGTGATCCCCTCTTCCAGATCCCTGCCCTTTTCCTCGAATTCCTCCCACGGAAGTGCACCGCGGTTAAAGTCTTTTACATAGCTTCTTACGCTGTAGCGGATAGAAACCGGAAAGTCTTTTCCACACTTCTCTTTGATCGCCTCTACGATCTCCCTCGGGAATCTCAGGCGGTTCTCAAGGCATCCGCCATATTCATCGGTACGCTTATTGTAGAACCCGATTGCAAACTGATCCAGCAGATAACCTTCATGGACGGCATGAATCTCAACACCGTCGCCCCCGGCCTGCTTTACAAGGTAAGATGCCTCTGCAAAGTTTTCTACATATTTATGGATTTCTTCCTTCGTAATCCCGCGGTTCTTCACTGTCGGGTCCCATACATTCTGAATCGGGGCCGGTGCGGGAAGTATCTTCCAGTCAGTCTCACTCTCCAGATGCGCCGCGCGTCCTGTCATCGCAGTCAGCTGGACAAACATCTTAGAACCATATTTATGGACTCCGTCCATCAGATACTTCATCTCTTCTACATATTCATCCGGGAAACATACAGGCGTACGCACCGGAATCGGGATAATCGGGACTACCCCTGAAATAATCAGCCCCGTTCCGCCCTTTGCACGCTCGATGTAATAATCCGCCCCATCTTTCGTATAGGCCGCGGTCTTCTGATTCATAAGGCGCGGTGAGAAAACTCCCATCGGCATCATGGCGATACGGTTCGGCAGTTCAACACCTCCTACCTTAATCGTGGAAAATAAATGTTCATACTTTGTAGACATAGGCATCTCCTTCCATCCTCTTGGATTGCTCCGTTTTACGAGCAATTTTTGATCCGTTTATTGTTCTGTTAAAATAATAACACTTCTCCCCTATAAAATCCATTGACACAGAATACAATTCGGCGAATTTTATTTTGTGAAATATGTCCAATTCTGATTTGCTGTATTGTCAAAAACAGAATCTGCATGTTATCCTAGTGTATATAAAGCAGGTCCGCCCGTTACCGCCCCCTTGCGGGGCGTTCACAGTAACGTCCGCTTTGCCGTATATAAGGGGGAATATTATGAAACCACAGACAAACCGTCAGAAACAGGCTCTGGCAACCAAACAGAAAATCTTTTCCTGCGCCTTGTCTTTATTCGCACAGAAGTCATACGAGAGTATAACAGTTCAGGATATCTGTAATGAGGCAGAGGTATCTGTAGGTGCTTTCTATCATCATTTTCAGAGCAAGGATAACATTCTGGATGAGGGTTACCGGCTCTTTGACCAGCAGTCTGAAGAAGCCTGGAACCAGGGACACCCCGATGAACCGCTTGAAGCAATCCGGTTCCTCATAATGGAGCAGGCCCATTCAATGGAAAATATGGGTGCGATGGCAGCGCTCCAATACTTCAAGCATCAGCTTTCCAGCAATGAAAAGTATATCCTGAACCCTGACCGCTTTTTCTATCAGACCATCCTGCATGCCGTTGAAGCAGAAACAGAGACAGGAACCCTTCACGGTGATTCTACTGCGATTACAGAGGATATCCTTGGAGTTTCAAGGGGACTGATTTATGACTGGTGCCTTCATGAAGGGAGCTATACACTTTCCGAACGGTCACAGAGGATTCTGGATATGATAATTAGTTATTATAAAGAATAAATAATAACTACTACAGAGCGACACCTTGACAATAACATATTTACCCAGGGAACCGTTGGGGCGTTATGTCAGCCGCCGGACGAATGAAAGGAGGCTGGTGCTGATGGTTACATATGATGAACTATTCACATTTGTGATTATGCTTTGCGCTGTTATTACTCTTGTTGTAATGCTTACAAAACGCAAAAAATAGCGCCCCTGCTCTGGTAAAGTAAGGCGCTATCTTTATAACACTTATTTTCCGGCGGTCAGGTGTACGCTGACCAACGGTTCTCTTGTTAAGTATATTATAGCAAAGTATACAAAATTGTCAACAATAAACGAACTGCCTAAGCGTTTCTCACATTGTCCGGGCAGGTGTAATCAAACCTTGATGACACTATATATTAATTTTTATTTTTCGTTCGTCCGAGTAAGTAATCAACAGATACGTGATAATAATCTGCTAATTTTGCAAAGACTTCTACCGGAACATTTATTTTCCCTAATTCATACTTTGAATAAGTAGTTTGCGTTATATTGAGGTATTCTGCTAATTCAATCTGAGTTTTATCACTGTCTTCCCGCAAATTGCGGATATTTTCATAAACCATGAGAGTCCCCCCTTATCTTTTTATTATAAGAAAGTCTCATTGCGACTATTGAAAAATAGTCTTACCATGACTATAATGAAAGTGGACAAATTTAATCAAGTCTTTCGGGTTAGAACAAGAAGATTACTGTTTAGAGAGATTTTAAGACGTATAAAAGATTATCAGAATAGGGATGTTAGAGATACTTTCTCCTCTTCCCCTTGATATATAAGGATTCAGACAAAAAAATTATCCATAGAATATTCTATGGATAATTTTTCGTAGTGACTCCAAGGGGAATCGAACCCCTGATTCCAGCGTGAGAGGCTAGCGTCTTAACCGCTTGACCATGGAGCCATGTTTTATTTCGCTCTCACAAGCGAATTTTATTATACTATACCTTTTTTAATAATGCAAGTACTTTTTTCAACTTTTTTTCACAACTTTTTTTGATAACATTTTACGAAGGCTGCAGATTACACCCACACGGCTCTCACCACAGCCTTTTTTGTATTATAACTTCTGTGAAATCATATTACTCTTCTCCCTGAAACTCCTGGATTGCAGCTTCAATCCTGCCTTTTACGGACAATCTTTCAATTGCCTTTGGAGCTACCATAATCTTAAGCCCCTGCTTTCTGTTTTTTATCACGACTTCATCATGCTCTCCTCCGAATTCACCATCCAGCGTCCACGGGATTTCTTCCACGGATTCAAACTTGATGCTGCCTGTACGGAAGGAATACATATGTGCAGAGTCAATCTGCTTAATCACCAGAGATCCGATGATTTCGTTGAGCTCGATCGGATTCTTCGGTGTCTTAATCAGTGTCACCTCGAATTCTCCGTCATCGAATACGACATTTTTCCCGATGATTCCTTTGAAGCCTCCTACCGATCTTGAATTGGTCACCATTCCGAATACAAAATCATCCTCAAGTGTCTCCCCGTCATGGGTCACTTTTATATGATAAGATGGGATGTTGAAAATACGTTTGGTTCCTTCCAGCACATAAGCCAGATGTCCCAGTACGTTTTTCATACTCTGCTTTGTCTCGTAGGATACGTCTGTAAACAGGCCAAAAGCTGCAATATAGACAAAGAAATCGTCGTTGAAGATTCCGACATCACACGGAAAAGGGACTCCATTTGCCGCTGTGTCAGCCGCTTCCAGCATGTCTTTAGAGATATGGAGGCTGTTGGCAAAGTCATTCGTCGTTCCTGCTGGTATGTAGCCGATTGGAACCTGTTTCTCCCTTTGGGCCATTCCTGTCACAACTTCATCCAGAGTCCCGTCCCCGCCGCTGCATACGACAATATCATAATCATCCGTATAGGAAATCGTCTTGCTCAGAGCATCGTGATACCGCTGTGTGGGATAAACCGTCACTTCATAGCCGCCCTTTACGAAAATATCCAGCACCTCTGACAGCTTTGGCTTCAGCAGGCCGGTCCCTGCGTTCGGATTATAAATAAAAAGCATTTTCTTCATAGCTTACTTCCTCCGTCTAATATCACTTAAACTTCATTTTCATGTACTCATTATAAAAGAGGCTGTACAAAAGCACAACCTCTTTCTTGTTCTTTATTATATTATAAACCTGGCCGGATTATTTCGAATCTTCTGAAAAAAAAGATTTAATTCCTTCTGCAGCCTTCACTTCATCTTCGCCCTCTGTTACTACTGTGAAAGTCTCACCTTCCTTGAGTGTCAGACTCATCATTCCCATAATACTTTTTGCATTTATCTGTTTTTCGTCAATATGGATATATACTTTGCTTGCATACTGGCTTGCCTCCTGTACCAACAAAGCAATAGGTCTACCGTCAAGACCCTGTTCCTGCTTAACAACAACCGGTGTTTCAATCATAATAATCCTCCTTGTTTTGCCTAACCTTTTCTGCCATCTCACCTAACTTGCGAAGCCTGTGGTTCACTCCAGACTTACCGACCGGCGGTGATAAGAGTTCTCCTAACTCTTTCAGTGTCGCATCAGGATGAGAAAGGCGGACAAGCGCTATTTCTTCCAATCCTTCCGACAATTTTTCAAAACCTATTGTATCTCTCAGATATGTAATATCTTCTACCTGCTTAACTGCTGCAGATACGGTTTTGTTAATGTTGGCAGTTTCACAATTTACTTTACGATTTACGGTGTTGCGCATTTCTTTTAAGATACGGACATTCTCCAGTTCCATTAATGAAATGTGCGCCTCCATAATATTCAGGATATCCACTATCTGGGAACCTTCTTTTAGGTATACAACATAGGACCTCTTCCTCTGGACAATCTTGGCATCCATCGAAAATCCGCAAATCAGTTCTTGTATCTGGCGTGCCATTACCGGTGACGCACAGACAATTTCGAAATGATATGACTTGTTGGGGTCACTCATTGAACCTGCCGCTAAAAATACCCCTCTGATAAAAGAACGCCGGCAGCAGGTCTGCTGGACTACAAGCGGATTCACTATATGAACCTCTTCAAATCCTGCCTGATGTTCGTCTATCAGCTTCGTTGCCTGAAGGATACGAAGGGCGTCATTATGCCGTCTGACTACGACAGCATAGGAAACACTTTGCTTCGGAATATTCCTGCGGATAGAGATATCAGCTTCTATATTAAATGTTTTTTCGATTAATGTAAAGCACTTTCTTGCAACAGCAAGATTTTCCGAATGAATTTTTACACTGTAGCGGCCGCAGCTATTGATGACAATCGACCCGCACATGCTGATCAACGCGGCTAATTCAGCGATCTGGCAGTGCCTTGCAGTACTCCACTGTTTCGATAGTTCTTCCCTTACATTCCCTGAAAATGACATAATGCTCTCCTGTATTATTTTGCCTTTGTGATTGCATCTTTCCCGATATCCCGGTGTTCAATACGCACTCCATAACTGTCCTTCGGTTCCAGAAACTGGTGCAGGGCATTCGCAAGCGTGACTGACCGGTGCTTCCCACCAGTGCATCCGACAGCGATGACCAGCTGGTTCTTCCCCTCCAGTATATAATTGGGAATGAGGAAATCCATCATGTCTGTAAGCTTTGCAAGGAATTCCCTCGCTTTGTCATTATCCATGACATAATCCCTGACTTCCGGATCATTTCCCGTCTTCGGCTTTAAATCTTCTATATAGTAGGGATTCGGGAGAAAACGGACGTCAAATACAAGATCTGCATCCTGAGGTATTCCATATTTAAATCCAAACGACATAACTGTAATGTACAGGTTCTTGAAATCCTTCCCCTCTACGAAGATTTTCTCAAGCTCCAGCCTCAGCTCCCTTGTCAGCATCTTACTTGTATCAAGTATATACGTGGCCTGCATTTTTAAGAACGCAATCTTCTCTCTCTCTTTTGCAATCCCGCGGTCAATATGACCTTCCCCTCCCAGGGGATGCTGGCGCCTCGTTTCTTTATATCTCTTCACGAGAACGTCATCTCCGGCATCCAGAAAGAGAATCTCATAGTGTATCCCCATCTTGTCAATCAGAGCTAAGTTCTCTTCCAGTCCTCTAAATGCCTGACCGCCCCGGATGTCAATTCCCAGAGCGACATTTTCGATCTCCGTATCCGGGGTTGAAAGCATCTCTGCAAACTTCGGCATAAGCAAAATGGGCAGGTTATCCACGCAGAAATATCCCATATCCTCCAGCATCTTCAAGGCAGTTGATTTTCCAGCCCCCGACATCCCCGTAACTACTACAAATCTCATCTTAGAATTCTCCTATCCTCTTCACTTCCGGTTCCAGCCTGACTCCCGCGTTTGCTTCCACCTTGTCTGCAACCTGTTCCATCAGAGAAACAATCTCGGCCGCAGTCGCACCGCCTTTGTTGATCACAAAGCCACAGTGTTTTTCCGAAACCTGTGCATTTCCTACCTGAAATCCCCTTAAGCCTGCATCCTCAATCAGCTTCCCTGCAAAAAAGCCCTCGGGACGCTTGAATGTACTGCCCGCACTAGGGTATTCCAGTGGCTGTTTCGTTACACGCTTGTTTTTCAATTCTTCCATATATGAACGGATTTCCTCTGCCTCTCCTTTTTCAAGACGGATTACGGCCTCCAGAACTACATAGTTTTCCCGGGCAATAATACTGGTCCTGTAACCCAGTTCCAGTTCTTCCAGTGACAGGGTCTTAATCTCCCCATCCTGAGTCAGGACCACTGCACGTTCAATCACCTGTTTCATCTCGCCGCCATAGGCACCCGCATTCATCATTATGGCTCCCCCGAGTGTCCCCGGGATACCGGATGCGAATTCCAGGCCTTTCAGGCTGTGTTCCAACGCCTCTGCCGCAACCTTCGAAAGCAGCGCACCCGCCTGTGCATAAATCAGATTTCCCTCTGTCCGTATCTGATTCAGATTCTTATAGATCTGGATCACCACCCCCCTGTATCCTTTGTCTCCCACCAGAAGGTTACTTCCATTTCCTAAGATATAATAAGGAACCCCCTCCTGTCTGCAGATTGCTATCGTGTCCCTTATCTCCCCTGTACTGCGGGGAACCACAAAATAATCCGAAGGGCCCCCGACACGGAATGTAGTATGCCTGCTCATAGGCTCATCTTTCAGAACCTGTTCTGCTCCAAGTAAGTCACATAACTTTTCATATAAAACCATAAATGTTCTCCAATTCTCTAATTTCCTAAACTTTGTATTGCAGCTATGCCGCGCTTCTTTACCCAAATCATACAACAAACCTTACCGTATTTCAACCTGTGACCTAAGAAAAGAGTTTCACCTGACATTCCATTTTTCGCCCCGGCCAGCCATGATAAAGCGCCTAATGCTTGCAAAATCTTCCTAAATGATGTATATTAATTTCGTGTACATGCTTTTGGCAACAGAGCAATTAAAGAAATAAAGGAGTGAACAGATAATTGGACTCGAGTGATGCCATACAATTTGTTATATTAATCGTATTATTACTACTGTCTGCATTTTTTTCATCAGCGGAGACAGCGCTGACTACCGTAAGCAAGATACGAATGCGTTCTCTTGCGGAGGACGGCAACAAGCGTGCAAAGGTTGTTTTAGATGTTACGGAGAATCATTCCCGTAAGATGCTGAGCGCCATCCTGATCGGCAACAACATTGTCAATATTTCCGCGTCTTCACTGGCCGCTACGCTGGCATACAGCTTCGGCGGATATATGGTGAGTATCGCAACTGCAGCACTTACAGTTGCAATCCTTGTATTTGGAGAGATTACCCCGAAGAGTATAGCGACGCTGCATTCAGATAAGCTTTCTCTATCTTATATACGCGTGATACGGCCATTTATGACCATTATGACGCCTTTTATATTTATTATTAATCTATTCTCCCGTGGTATCCTGTTTTTATTCCGCATTGACCCCAATGCAAAGAATAACGCAATGACGGAGGATGAGCTCCGGACGATTGTGGATGTAAGCCACGAGGACGGTATCATCGAATCGGAAGAAAAAGAAATGATCTACAACGTGTTCGACTTAGGCGATGCACGCGCAAAGGATGTCATGGTGCCCCGTGTGCATGTGACATTCGCAGATGTGAACAGCACTTATAAAGAGCTGATCGACATTTTCAAGGAGGACAAGTTTACGCGTCTTCCTGTTTACGAAGATACAACAGATAATGTCATCGGTACCATTAACATGAAGGACCTGCTTCTGTTCGATAATAAGGAGCATTTCTGTGTACGTGACATTCTCAGGGAAGCCTATTTTACCTATGAATATAAGAACATTTCCGAGCTCCTTGTGGAGATGAGGGATGCTTCCTTCAATATTGCAATCGTTCTGGACGAGTACGGTGAGACAGCCGGCCTGATCACACTGGAAGATATTCTGGAAGAGATCGTGGGCGAGATTCACGACGAATATGACGAGAACGAGGAAGAATTTGTAAAGCAGTTAAATGAATATGAATATATTATTGAAGGCTCCATGAGCCTGGACGATGTAAACGACCGTCTTGACTTAGAACTGGAGTCTGAGGATTATGATTCCCTCGGCGGATTTATTATCGAACATCTTGACCGTCTTCCTGAAGTTGGTGACGAAGTTACAAGTGAACATGGTATACGGCTCGTTGTAGAAACGCTGGATAAGAACCGTGTTGAAAGTGTACACGTCTATCTGCCTGAGAAGACAGAATCCGATGATGAAGAATTCGATGGTGAAAATATGGAATCAGAACCAGGAGTTTCCACAGAAGCTTAAAAAATATAACAGTTCTCCCTGCATTTCCTTAATGGAATGCAGGGATTTTTTTATTTTCCAAAACATTCCGGTGGCGGGGTAACTTCTTTTGGATTCCATCATATTATAAAATAGAACAATGTGAAAGGAATTATACTTATGCCTTATTCAATCATGTTAGATGCCGGCCACGGGGGGCGTGATCCCGGTGCTGTATACAACGGGCGTCAGGAAAAGGATGATACGCTCCGCCTTGTACTGGCTATAGGGGAAATTCTTCAGAATAATGGAATCGACGTGCAGTACACCCGGACAACGGACGTATACCAGTCTCCATATGAAAAAGCAATGGAGGCCAATAATGCCGGTGTCGACTTTTTTATTTCCATACACCGCAATTCCTTCCCCACGGATAATGTCGTATCCGGGGTAGAGTCGCTTGTATATGACAAATCGGGAATTAAACTCGAAATGGCAGAAAACATCAATGAGCAGCTGGAATCTGTTGGTTTTGTAAATCTCGGCGTAAAAGCCCGTCCTAATCTGGTCGTACTCCGGCGCACCCGTATGCCAGCCGTGCTGGTAGAAGTCGGTTTTATCAATTCCAATACCGATAACCAGCTTTTTGATGACAATTTTAATGACATCGCCCAGGCTATCGCGGACGGAATCCTCGACACCCTGGAGATGGATCATGAGCTCGACCCGCCCGGATACAGAGTACAGGTCGGTGCCTTCCGCAACCCTACTTACGCCAACAGACTGCTGAACGAACTATTGGAACAGGACTTCCCTGCTTCGATTATAGATTCAGACGGATTCTTCCGGGTGCAGGTTGGTAATTATGATACACTCGATGACGCAACCAAAATGGAACAGCGGCTGAAACGGGCGGGGTATCCGACTGTGATTGTCAGCAGGTAAGAAGGTTTGGCGTCATGGACAGAATTAAAAATCCGGAGTTCAATATCAATTTCGAACTCCGGATTTTTTTATTCCTTAAATTCGCAACGGCATTTTGTTTTTTTCTCTTTTTGTGGTAAACTGGTTATAATTATGATTGTTCTTCTGATATACCTTTATGAATCCTGTATATCAGGGAATGGAGGAAAGCTATGGAAAGTATGGAGCAGATAAGTACAGGCCTTAAGGGTGCTGATGAAGTCATTGATACCCTCCGCCCCGGAGATAATATCATCTGGCAGGTGGATTCTTTTGAAGCCTACTCATTTGTGGTGGAGCGTTTTGTGCAGCAGGCCGCTGCTGATCACAGACGTCTTGTTTATATTCATTTCGGCTGCCACGCGCCGCTGATAGATAAGGAAGCACTCCTTGAAAAGGGTGCTGATTTTGAAATGTTTACATTGGATGCCGGTATGGGATTTGAATCTTTTACAAGCAGTGTCTACCAGATTATCACTGCCGAAGGGAAGAACGCATTCTATGTATTCGATTGTCTGAGCGAATTGCAGGAATTCTGGTGCTCCGACCTCATGACGGGAAATTTCTTTCAGGTTACATGCCCTTACTTATTTGAGCGGGATGCTGTCACATATTTTGCACTTTACAGGAATGCCCATACGCAGGACACGATTGCCCGTATCCGGGAGGTCACACAGCTTCTTTTAAACTTATACTATATTGACAGCCGCTACTATCTGCATCCACTGAAGGTATGGAAACGTTATTCTCCTGTTATGTTTCTCCCTCATCTTCTGACAGAGGGCGGTTCGGAATGTATCACGGACAGTGCAAGCTCCGCGGAACTATTTTCCAGACTCCAGATCCATACTAAGAAGCTTGATTACTGGGATTTAAGTTTCGAGGAAGCGAAGCCATACTTAAGCGCATCTCTTGCTGAGCAGGCTTATGTAAAAGAAAACCTGCAGAATCTCCTGATCGGCAAGCGGTCACGCATAGCAGCACTGAGCAGGGAATTCTTTACGCTGGAAGATTTGATCCAGATCGGGGGCCGGGAGATCGGGACAGGTTATATCGGCGGAAAATCTGTCGGCATGCTTCTGGCCCGCAAGATACTGGAAACGAAGAATCCAGATTTCTATAAGGAACATATGGAACGGCATGATTCCTATTATATAGGTTCTGACGTCTTTTATACTTATATCGTCCAGAATGGCGGCTGGAGGCTCCGCATGCAGCAAAAAACCGGTGAAGGATACTTTACTGCGGCAGCAGAGCTTCGGGAAATCCTGCTGAGCGGGCATTTCCCAACTACCATTAAAGAGCAGATCATGGTAATGCTGGAGTATTTCGGGCAGTCTCCTATTATCGTGCGGTCCAGTTCTCTTTTGGAAGATAATTTCGGGAATGCGTTTGCAGGAAAGTATGACAGCTTTTTCTGTCCGAACCAGGGAACCCCGGAGGAAAGGTACGATGCTTTTCTGGATGCCGTACGAAAGGTTTACGCCAGCACAATGAGCCGTGAAGCGCTGGAGTATCGTCAAAACCGAGGTCTGGCAGATAAGGATGAGCAGATGGCATTGCTCGTGCAGAGAGTTTCCGGTGATTACCACGGAAAGTATTTTTTCCCGCACTGTGCAGGTGTCGGAAATTCTTCCAACCTCTTTGTCTGGGATAAGAACACAGATCCGTCCAAGGGAATGCTGCGCCTTGTGTTCGGAATGGGAACACGGGCCGTGGACAGGGTCAATTCCGACTATCCGCGCATCGTTGCGCTGGACAAGCCGGAACGCCCGCCCCTGCTGGCCTACGGGGATGAAAGAAAGTTCTCACAGCATTATGTGGATGTAATTAATCTGGAGGAAAATGAATTTCAGACTATTCCGATTGAGTCGGTCAGGGGGCTTCCGTTAAAGACGAATGTCAGGCTCTTTATGGAACCAGATTTTGAGCTTGCAAGACATTTTAGAGAAACGGGGCACCGGAACCGGAATGTCCCGGATATCGTCAGTTTTACACGGCTGCTGAGGCATACAGATTTTCCGAAAGCACTGGAAAATATTCTGGCAATTTTGTCTCACACCTATGATTACCCAGTGGACATTGAGTTTACCTGTAACTTCAATAAAGAGGAACACTACCGCATCAATCTTCTTCAATGCCGCCCGCTCCAGACGAAGGGGCTGGGCAGGAAGATTGACTTTCCTGAGAACGTAGACCGGGAACAGGCTTACTTTTCTTCAAAAGGAAACTTTATGGGCGGAAATGTCCGGCTTCCGGTGCATTATTTCATCTTTGTAAGGATCAAGCCATACCTAAAGCTGACCGAGCCACAGAAGTACGCTATAGCGAACCAGATCGGAACACTGAATCATATATTAAAGGACAGACATGCCGTGCTCATCGGCCCTGGCCGCTGGGGTACAACAACGCCTGCCCTAGGAGTTCCTGTCCGGTTTACAGATCTCTGTAACATGAACGCCATTTGTGAGGTTTCCTATGAAAAACTCGGGCTCATGCCAGACCTCTCCTACGGAAGCCATTTCTTCCAGGATATCGTAGAGTCCAATATCTTCTATATTGCTTTGTTCCAGAATGAACGGGATGTATACTTTAATGAAGAGAAAATATTGAGACAGCCTAACCATCTGGAGACGCTGCTTGCCGGCAGTTCAGAAGAAGAGCTCTATCCTGATGTCATACACGTAACAGATATGAGGGATGAAAATATTGAAATCTATTCCGACATTGTAACACAGAGGCTGATATGCACCTGATTTAGAAGAGGCTTAAAAAAGAGACTGTATCACGCCATCAAAGGCGCAGATACAGTCTCCTCTTTATATGTTACTGTTCACAGGCACGCCTGTAAACAGTAACCTTTATATAGCTTTCCCAGACTTTGCCGTCCTCCTATTTGATAACAAGATTCTCAGCTTTCATCACGTCAATCACCTGATCTACATATTTTTCACAAATTTCATCGGTTGAAGCCTCTACCATGACACGGATCACAGGCTCTGTACCGCTTTCTCTTACAAGGATCCGGCCGTCAGTTCCAAGTGCCGCCGTCACATCCTCTACTGCTTTCTGTACAGCCGGATTCTCCCATGCTGTCTTTTTGTCTGTTACGCGGACATTTTTCAAAAGCTGCGGGTAAATCTTTACTTCTTCGCATAATTTTGCCAGTGACTGTTTTTTCTCCATGATAACTTCCATGATCATGAGAGATGTCAGGATGCCGTCACCGGTCCTTGCATGTTTGCTGAATATGATGTGCCCGGACTGCTCGCCGCCCAGCACATAGCCGTTCTGAAGCATATTTTCATATACATACTTGTCGCCCACGGCTGTCTGTTCGTAATTCATGCCTATCTTGTCGCAGGCTTTGTATAATCCTAAATTAGACATGATTGTCGTTACGATTGTATTTCCCGCAAGACGCCCCTGCTCCATCAGGTACTTTCCGCATACATAAAGGATCAGGTCACCATCTACGATATGTCCATTGCCGTCTACTGCAATACATCTGTCGGCATCGCCGTCGAATGCGAATCCTACATCCAGTTTTTTATCCTTTACATACTGCTGAAGTACTTCGATATGTGTCGATCCGCAGTTTGTGTTGATGTTTGTTCCATCAGGCTCGTTATTGATGACATAGGTCTTCGCTCCCAGCGCATCATATACACTCTTTGCGATCGTGAAAGCACTTCCGTTCGAACAGTCAAGGCCAATTCTCATGTCTTTGAAAGAACGTGTAGCAAGTGAGATCAGATGACCAATATAGCGGTTTCTTCCTGCTGCATAGTCGATTGTGCGTCCGATGTCTTCCTTCGTTGCAAGCGGGAGTTCTTCAATCTCACCGTCAATATACGCCTCGATCTTCTCTTCTACCTCTGCCTCCATCTTATGTCCCTGACCGTTGATGACCTTGATGCCGTTATCATAGAATGGATTATGGCTCGCTGATATCATGATGCCGCAGTCAAAGTCTTCTGTCCGGACAACATAGGAAACACTCGGTGTTGTCGTCACATGAAGCAGGTATGCATCTGCTCCTGATGCCGTCAGCCCAGAAGCCAGTGCATATTCGAACATGTAGCTGCTTCTTCTTGTGTCCTTTCCGATTACGATTCTTGCCTTATGTTCACGTCCAAAATACCATCCCAGGTAACGGCCGACTTTAAAGGCATGCTCGACAGTCAGAACTACATTTGCTTCTCCTCTAAATCCATCTGTTCCAAAATATTTACCCATATGTCTTCATCCTCTTATCATCTAGTTTCTGGTTGCCATGCTGCTTAGGGCATACTTTCTATACCCCGGGATGCAACATTCATTAACATTATATTCTGATATGGCTCAAGTTACAACATTTTTTTATGGGCAGTCGCGTTACTGTTTACAGACTTGCCTGTGAACAGTATTCAGGAGGCGGTATACTAACTCTCCATTTTATTTATGATGGCACGCGCTACACACAGTCCATTCGCTGATGCCTGCTGCAGTCCTCTCGTGATGGATGCGCCATCCCCCATCGCACGCAGTCCTTTCACATTCGTCTCGAAGTTCTTATCAACCAGTACTTTATTAGAATAAAATTTAACCTCTACACCATATAAAAGTGTCTCGTCGCTGGCAATCCCCGGCGTTACCTTATCCAGCGCCTTGATCATTTCGTCAATGGCAACCATAATCCGGTGCGGGAATACCAGTGACAAGTCACCCGGTACCGCATCCTTCAGCGTCGGGGTAATATTGTTACGGAGCAGGCGCTCTTCCGTGGTCCTGCGGCCTCTTCGGAAATCCCCATAGCGCTGGAGCAGAATCCTCCCGCCGCACAGCATATTACCCAGCTGGGCTATATGTTTACCGTACTCAATCGGGGATTTAAACGGCTCCGTAAAGTTCTTGGATACAAGAAGGGCGAAATTCGTATTGTTCGTCTTCATATCCTTTGATTTATACGCGTGCCCGTTTACAACCGCAAGGCCGTTTTCATAATATTCCGTCGCAACTTCTCCGGACGGATTTGTGCAGAATACACGGACTTTATCATCAAATGTAGGCGTATAATACACCAGCTTTGCCTCGTAGAGCTTTTCATTGAGCTCTTTCATGATCTCGTCACGGACTTCCACTCGGACTCCGACATCAACCGTTCCGTTTCTGGTTTCGATATCATGCCCCTTGCAGATATGTGAAAACCATTCCGAACCCTCCCGGCCTACCCCGGAGACAATCTCCGGTGCATAATAGCTCTCACCTTTATCAGTCGTGACTCCTTTTGCGGCTCCGTCTTCTATAATAATATCTTCTACCATTGTCTTAAACAGAATCTCCACGCCCGCATCCAGCAGATGATGCTGAAGCCGGGTATAAATCTTGTACCCTTCTTCTGTTCCCAGATGCCGGATCGGACATTCAATCAGCTTTAAATTAGCACGGATTGCCTTGGATCGTATGTCAGTGATCGCCTGCTGGTCTTCAATACCATACACTTTCTTATCGGCTCCAAACTGTAGATAGATGCTGTCTGCCTCATTGATTAATTCTGTCGCCTTTTCATAGCCTAGAATCTCAGGGAGCGTTCCCCCGACATCCGGTGACAGTGAAAGCTTACCGTCTGAAAATGCCCCGGCACCCGCGAAACCTGTTGTAATCGAACATGGCTGGCAGCCGACACATACCTTTGTCTTTCGTTTCGGACACCGCCGGTCTTCAATGCAGCGTCCCTTCTCAACCATTAAAATCTTCATATCCGGCTTCTGGCGTTTCAACTCATATGCGCAGAATATACCAGACGGGCCGGCACCAATAATAATAACATCATACTGTTTCATCTTATCCCTCGGCTTTCCTACAAATACAGAATTGCAAAGGGGTCAGACCCCTGCGCAATTTCCGCACAATTCCTACAATATCAATACTAGCACACATTTTTTCACAGAACAAGGCTATACAATCCGCCTGATTTAAGGTAATATATAAGAAGTGCAACTAACTGTTCACAGTCCTGAACAGTTACACTTAATATATAACAGGCTATGGAGGGCTTTATGATTAAATTAGTAGCAAGTGATCTCGACGGCACTCTTCTGCAGGGCGGAGCCCAGAAACTTACACCACGTGCCATTGAACTGATCCATCAGCTAATAGAAACAGGCGTACGATTTGTATCTGCCAGCGGAAGACAATATGACAACCAGCGCAGGGTGTTCGAACAGATTAAGGACGAAATATCCTATATTGCCGAGAACGGCTCCATCTGTGTTCATCAGGGCAAAGTAATTGCCCGTGCCACGATTGATGACGGCCTGTGTGCCAGAATCATCGAGGAGATCAAGCGTGAGAAGCATTTTGAGATTGTGGTATCCAGAGAGGACTCCTGCTTTATCGAAAACAATGATCCGGCTTTTGTAGACCACATTGTTAATATTATGAAAAATACGACCCAGATTGTAGATGATGTTGCGGCAGTAGAGGGACCTATTTTAAAAATTGCAATCTGTAATATGAAGGACGGCCCCCACATTATCGATAAATATCTGAAGCATCTGCAGGATATGTTCGGCAGCGAAATCAAGGTCGTTACATCCGGCAACATCTGGATCGATTTTATTGCCCCCGGGGCTAATAAAGGGACTGCACTGCAGACACTACTTGATCAGCTTCATATCAGCCCGGAGGAATGTATGGCTTTCGGCGACCAGTACAATGATGTAGAGATGCTCCAGCTTGTAGGAACCAGTTATGCCATGTCCAATGCCGCACCCGGCATCTCCTATTACTCAACTTATGTCACCGATTCTGTGGAAGACGTACTTGAAGACCTGATTGGAGAAATCAATTAACCCAAAAGAAGCCGGGCGCTAATGTTGAATCATCCATTAGCGCCCAGCCTCTTTTTTCAGTGTTCTGACACCTTTTTCTGTCAATTGTCTTCCTCGTCAATGATTTCAATATTCTCCATTGCATAAGCCAGTGCCATACACATAAGTTCATTTCTGGAACGATTTGTTTTCTCTGCCCATAAATCATACTTTTGCTGTAGCCCCTTATCTATTCGCAACGTCATGTTCACGGTCTTTTCTTCTTTATATATCGGTTTTCTCGCAACTCTGAACTTCACCGGCTGCTTCTTCTCTTCCATAGACCCACCTCCAACTGTCTGGTAACTGTCTACATTATATTATGCAACAGACCCTAATAATATATTGCAAATTTGCAATGTATCATGTATTATTAGTTATATTGCAACATATGGAATATATTAACCAGGTAGGAGAAAAATGAGTAAAGAAACTTAATTTCCAGCATTTGCGAAATATAAAACAACTCATCAGGAGAGACACCATGTATGATGATAATTTTACCACAGACCCGGAAGAATTCCAAAAGATAAAAGAATTACAAATAGAAAAAGAAAAGATACTGTTTTTGGCCTTATGCTCGGAATCCGATTCGAAACTGATACTGAATGAAGAGAAGATGACAGTGAGGGACTTTGAAAGGATCACATATCTCCTGCAGCAGCTTGGCCTTCACAATTACTGCGTTGCGTTTGGAATCCGGCATTCTGACCTGCTGAAAGAACTCGGTAAACAGATTGAATATGACGTCCTGAATGATACCGCTGATGCCGATACAGAAATGTTTTTAAGAAAGCACTGGGATGATGCATTCCTTTCCCAGCTCCCGAAAGGAAAGATCCGGACATATCTGAAAAAGTTATTCGAATAATAAGACAATAAGACCTGCCGTTATTTATCCGGCAGGTCCCTTTGTTCCTTTAACCTTTTTATTTTAGTGTACCACCTGTAATGTTTCCGTCACCCCTGGTAACGATACGATGGTGTTCCTGTTATATCCAGTTTGATTTTGAACAGGCCGCCGGCATGAGGATACTGTTCCTCATCCGTATCCATTTTTGCTGTAGTGATGTAAAGTTCATTCATATCGGGGCCTCCAAATGTGCATGCTGTCACATTCTTCGCCGGAACTTCTATCTTGCACAGCAGTTCGCCGGTCTTTGGGTTCCACCTGCTTACACATCCGCCTCCCCACAGTGCGATCCAGAGCATGCCGTCGTCATCTACAGTCATGCCGTCGGGCAGCCCCATCTCCTTTGGTACCTCCACTGCTATTCTGCCATTTGAAATACTACCCTTTTCAAGATCAAAATCAAATTCCTGTACCGTATAAGTCTGGGAATCAATAAAATACATTTTCTTACTGTCCTTCGTCCAGCCAAGCCCGTTTCCCTGTATTACATCTGACAGCTTTTGTTCCGCCTTTCCATCCGTATCCAGACAATACAGACCACAGTCCGGTATTGCCTCTCCATATCCGGTATCCAGATTTTTACTCATGGTACCTGCCCAAAACCGCCCCTTTGCATCACATTTACCATCGTTGAACCGATGATCCGGATATTCCGCCTCAGGATCAGCAATCTTTTCCAATCCGCCTCCCGGAAAATCAACGAAATAATAGCCATGCTGCATTGCTGCGGCAAGTCCGCCTTTCTCCCTTACTACTGCTGCCCCCAGATTCTGGTCAAAGCTCACGTGATGTTCGATTTTCCCATCAAATGAATAAATACGGTTTCCCAGCAAATCCACAAAATAAATCGTTTTTGTAGGCTCATCCCAGCATGGGCCTTCTCCGATCAGACATTTCGCATTTAGTACTAATTCTACATTCATTCTGACACCTCTCTATCTTTCTGCCGAAAAATGATAACAAATATTTCTTTCCATCTGCTCTCCTGCTTTCAGTCCGATTTCACCAAAATGTGCATAACCGCTGGCGAAGGGAAGCCGCTGCGCTTCCAGACATACAGATTCGTGCCGGTTATATACCCTGTCCTCCAGTCCCGGTTCATCTTTCAGAAAATTGCCTGTATAAAGGTGGATTGCAGGGTAATCTGTGAAGACCTCCAGGCATCTCCCTGACTTTTTGTCTTTTAGAACCGCGGCTCTGGTAAATCCACGTTCCGCTTTTAGGAATGTTACATCATATCCTCCATTGTTGGTGAGCATTGGTATCTCTGAATGAATATCCAGCCCAAGCTCTTTTTCCTGAGTAAAATCAAAGGGCGTTCCCCCCACACGCAATATCTGTCCGGTTGGTATCAGTTCTGCGTCACTTTCCAGATAAAAACCTCCGTTTATCTGAAGTCTCTGGTCATATATCTTACCGGAAGCATGTCCTCCCAGATTAAA
Source organism: Faecalicatena orotica (assembly GCF_003149245.1). Classification (GTDB taxonomy): domain Bacteria; phylum Bacillota; class Clostridia; order Lachnospirales; family Lachnospiraceae; genus Faecalicatena_A; species Faecalicatena_A orotica. The sequence continues at coordinate 45,955 of NZ_QGDL01000012.1, forward strand.
GTACGTATGGTTTGTAAGATTGATAATCGTGTCTTCCGTACTTTCGGCATGATGCCGGATATGCAGCCTCCCTTCCCCGTCCAGCCGGTAACTCACCGTTACCGTCACACTGCCCGGGTATCCTTCTTCTTTGTCCGGACTTGTATAAGTAAATTCTACTGCATTATTCCTTATTTTTCCATTCCATATTTTCTTATCAAACCCAGAAAATCCGCCATGAGCGTGGTTTTTTCCTTCATTCAGTGACAACTGGTACTCCTTGCAGCCTACCGTAATTCTGCCCTGTTTTATACGATTTGCCACTCTTCCTACCGTAGCCCCGAAAAATGCTTTGTTGTCCATGAATGTTTCCGGGGAAGGACTGGACAAGGCAATGTCATCGACTCTTCCGTCACGGTCAGGTGTAAGTATCCGGTAAACAGCCGCCCCATAATTTGTCAGAGTAACCTGAATTCCTGTTTGGTTTTTCAGAGTATAAAACTGAACCCGTGATCCCATACTTTCTATTTGAATGTTTGCATTTCCCGATTCCCGCATAGTTTCCTCCTGTTTGGCATCTTCGTTACTCTACCTGTTTCGCCTTCTTATTTTGCATATAACGGTCAAATGCCACTGCCAGCAGAAGTGCGATACCTTTTACTACCTGTTGTGTATAATCCTGTATATTCAGCATGACCATACCATTGGAAAGCACTCCCATGAAAAGGACTCCGATAATAACAAACGGCATGCTTCCTTCTCCTCCTGAGATGCTGACACCACCTAATACGACTGCCGTAATAACATCCATCTCATATCCGTCCCCTGCCTTTGGCTGGCCACTGTTTACTCTGGCCAGAAGTACGATGCCTGCCAGTCCCGCCAGTGTGGCAGACGCCATATAGACCAGATATTTAATCTTCTTAACATTGATTCCTGAGAGCCTCGTAGCCTCCTCATTTCCTCCTACACCGTAGATATATACCCCATATCTCGTCTTATCCATAAACAAAATACCAATCACAAAAATTACCGCCATAATGATAACCGGTACCGGAATCCCTGCTACAGAACCTTTTCCAAGGAAGAGAATATCCTTAGGAAATCCAAAGACCGGAAGGCCGCCTGTCAGAAGGTAGGCCGTGCCCCTTAATGCAGTCATCATCCCCAGCGTGGTGATTAGAGGAGGAATACTCAATGCATTTATACAGAAACCATTGATTCCGCCCAATGCGCAGCTCACAATCAATACAAGCAGTACGGCTGCCGCCCACGGAAGACCTTTATTCATCAAAAGTGCCGTTGATACACAGGCTACCCCCGCCACGGATCCTACCGACAGATCGATGCCGCCCGTAATCAGGACCATCGTCATGCCTACCGACATAATCCCGACAACTGCAACCTGCCTTAAAATATTGATAATATTACTTACAGCAAGGAATTGCTTACTCGTCACAGAAAAGAACACAATCAGGACTATCAGGACTACGACAATTCCATATTTTCCAAGAAAACTTACCAGATTTACTTTTTTCTTCTGCATATTCTAACCTCCGTTTTTATTCCCCGTTCAGCTCTACAGCCCTGATGCGATTGCAAGCATTCTCTCCTGGTCAAACTCTTCTTTGCTCAATTCGCCTTTTATACAGCCTTCATGCATGACAATAACCCGGTCTGCCATTCCGAACAGTTCCGGCATTTCAGACGAGATCATAATGATGCTTTTCCCCTGTGCAGTCAGCTGGTTCATGAGATGGTATATCTCCTGCTTTGCCCCGACGTCGATTCCTCTTGTCGGCTCATCAAATATCAGGACGTCACAGTCCGTTGCCATCCATTTTGCCAATACTACCTTCTGTTGGTTTCCTCCTGACAGAAATTTGCTAATTTGGCCAAGTGAGGGTGTTTTTATCCGCAGATCATCTTTCAGATCTGAACATTTTTTATGTATGTCCTTCTTATCCAGAAAAATTCTTTTTGTTTCCTGTTTCAAGATGGAATAGACGATATTATCCTTCACACTCATCCCGAGCACAAGCCCCTGATCCTTTCTGTCCTCTGGCAGCAGGCCAATTCCTGCTTTGATTGCATCCTTTGGGGAATGAATCTTTACCACTTCCCCATTTTTCATGATAGTCCCTGACAGTAGTTCATCCGCACCGAATAACGCCCGTGCGGTTTCTGTCCGGCCTGCACCAACCAGACCGCCAAAACCAAGGATCTCCCCCTTTTTCAGGCTGAACGATATATGGTGTATCTTATCCGTACACAAATCTTTTGCTTCCATAATAATGTCGTCTGAAGCTCCAGCACCACCCGCATACATTTCATTCAGTTCCCGTCCTACCATGTCTGCAATTAATTCATGTCTTGTGACATCCCTGATTTCCTTTGTACAAATATATTTTCCATCCCTCATGATTGTGACACGGTCACAGATTTCGAACAGTTCCTCCAGCCGGTGTGAAATATAAATAATTGTGATACCTTTTTCCTTCAGCCGCTTTACGATCTGAAACATTGCGTCTATTTCACGGGTTGTCAGAGGAGCAGAGGGTTCATCCATAATCAGTATGTTCGTATCCTCAGATATTGCTTTTATGATCTCTACAATCTGCATATAAGCAACTCCCAGATCTTTAACTTTTGTTTTCGGGTTGATTTCTACCCCCATTTCTCTGGCAAGTTCCGTTGTTTTCTTTTCCATCCCCGCCATATCCAGAAATATTCCCTTTTTCAACTCCTGCCCTAAAAATACGTTCTGTGCCGCAGAAATGTATGGTACCAGGTTAAATTCCTGATAAATCGCAGTTATCCCCAGTTCTTTTGCCTGCTTAGGCTCAAATTTTTCATAGGTTTTTCCGTTATATTCTATCGTACCTTCTGTAGGTTCATATGCCCCTGTCAATATCTTGATCAATGTCGATTTCCCGGCTCCATTTTCACCTAAAAGTGCATGAACCTCACCTTTCTTCAGCTCAAATGACACATGGTCCAGAGCAACCACGCCCGGGAACTTTTTTCCAATATTATTCAGCTTCAGTATCGTCTCGCCCATATCTGTTCCTCCTGATTTCCGGGACCGTCTGAAAAAAGCTGAAAAGGCTTTCTGCTCTATCGAATATCTTTTCAAATTTTTATTCGAACAGAAAGCCTCTCATCACCGCTTTATTCCTGAATTACTCACACTTTGTCCTGGTATATGCGTACCTTTTTAATTACTGCCTCATCCTCAGCCATTTATACTTTGCTTTTCTTATTCATTTTCCAAATCTTTATATGCTTCCTGCCAGTGTGGCTGAAGTGTCAGCAATGTCTCCGTCCCTTTCTCTCCATTCACAACCATGTCATACATTCTCTGTGCACATTCCTGTGCAGACTGGTATGGCTGGATGTCTGTAGTCTGGCGGATCGCACATTTCGGGTCTTTCATTGCTTCGATTGCTTCATCTGTATAATCCCCTCCGCCAATATAGAAATCGTCGGTGTTAAGTCCCAGATTCTGTACTGCCTGCCATGCACCGAGGGCATGCTGGTCGTTGACACATGCGATTACTTTGATATCCGGATTGGCCTGAAGTGCTGTTTCAGCTACATTCATTGCTTCTTCCATCGTTTCTGCTTTCTGCCGGTATACGATTTCGGCATTCGGACACTTTTCTTTGATTGTATCTTCCATACCGTCACCGCGGAGTTTTACCTGTTCCACATGATCCAGTGTGATCAGGCAGACTTTCACTTTTGCCTCATCCTTTAAATAAGTATTGATCCATTTTGCTGCCTGCTCTCCGTTGTTAACGCCGTAAGCATAATCATCAAGTATATTATTCGCGTCTGCATTGGAAACGCCTTGTGCAATTCCCATTACCTTACCGCCGGCTTCATGCACCTGATCCACCGCATCTTCAAGGCTGACCGCATCGACCGGGCATACAAGGATTGCCTGTGCACCTGCTGAAACATAATTTTCAAATTGTGAGAACTGCTGGGCTGAATCATAATCAGATCCATTCACAATTGTCTTAACCCCAAGTTCTTTACACTTATCTTCAAAACCCTGCTGAACCTGTACGAAATATGGATTATCCAGTGTAGGCACTGCAAGTGCAAATGTCAGATCATCCGTATTGCCTTCCTTTGTATCTTCTGTCTTTGTTTCCTCTTTTTTTGTCTCTCCTTTATCTTCTTCCGTACCGGATGAACATGCTGTGAAAGATAATACAAGTGCTCCTGCCAGCAAACATGGCAATACCTTCTTCATCATACTATTTTTCATACCTCTTTCCCCTTTCTTGAAATCCCTGCATCCAGATTTTCTGGCCTGTATTGTTTTAATACCATAGTGTTTTTCCTGCATCGGCTGCACCGAGGCAACTGCATATACCTGAAATTGTGAGTTTCTAATAGTTATAAAATCCTGTTTTGCTCTTTCTTCCCAGAAGCCCCGCGTTCACCATTTTCTTAAGCAGCGGACACGGACGGTACTTCGGTTCCCCCAGGTCAGTATACATCTGGGTCATTACTGCCAGCACAGTATCCAGTCCGGCAAAATCTGCCAGTTCCAGCGGCCCCATCGGAAGATTTCCGCCTAACTTCATAGCCGTGTCAATGTCCTTTGGTTCATTGCCTTCCATAACGAGGAACATCGCCTCGTTCCACATAGGGACAAGAAGCCGGTTCACAAGAAATGCGGAGGAATCAGGCGCCTTCACAGGTGTTTTCCCGAAAGCCTCTGCTGTTTCCATCGCTGTCTTCTCTGTCTCTTCGCTTGTCAACAGTCCCGGTATCACTTCAATCAGTTTCATGACCGGAGGCGGAACAAAGAAGTGCATGCCCACTACCTGTTCGGGTCTCTGCGTAGCGCCGGCAAGCAGTGTAATAGAAATCGTCGATGTATTTGAGGCAAGTATCGTTTCCGGCCTGCACAGTTCATCAAGTTTCTGGAAAATTTCTTTTTTAATCTCTACATCCTCGGTCACCGCTTCGATCACCAGATCGGCATCTGCGCCTTCTTCTATTGAAGCCGCCCTCAGCAGGGCCATTGCCTTCTCCTTCTCATTTTCCTCCATGCGTCCTTTTTCAATTTTACGCTGTAAAAAATGTTCGATCTTAGCAGCCCCAGCTTTTGCATACTCCGGTGATATGTCCGCCAGAACCGTCTCAAAACCATGTTCAATGCAGACCTGTGCTATGCCGCTGCCCATGATGCCTGCTCCAACCACCATTACTTTTTTTACATCCATTCTTCTTCCCCTTTCATTCATATTCTGTAACTGGTCACGGTCCGTAACAGTTATCCTGCCTTATATTCTCTGGACAAACTCTACCAAAACGCCCAGTCCATATCTTGGTCTTAAAAAATTGACGAGAATCCCTCCTGCGCCCTTCACAGGCACTTTTTCCAGCATCTCCATCCCTTTTCCTTCGAATTCTGCCCTTGCCGCTTCCACATCATCCACCTCTAAAGCAATGTGATGGATTCCGCCTTTTCCCCTGTTATATTCCTTTAAAACACCTTCTGTCGGTATAATCAGTTCTATAGGACTTTCCTGTTCCGTGTATTTCGTAAACAGACAATCTGCATGGTATTCTTCCACGTATTCCATATAATCTGTCTCCAGTCCAAACTGTTCCAGAAACAAATCAGCCCTTTCCTTAGAATTCATAATAATCCCGACATGGTGCAGTCTGAGTGGTTTCAAGCTCCCACCATCCTTTCTTTGATCCCGACCGGCTGTTCCTGATAAACCGCCTTATCCGTAAATTTCAGATTCGTACTGATCAGCGGAATGAATTCCATCTGGTCAAGCACATCTGTCTGCAGGTCTATTCCTTCTGCGATTTCGATTAACATCGGACCGTCTTCGGTCAGCCGGAAAACGGCACGTTCTGTCACATAATACATATTCTGTCCATTCCTGGCTGCAAGCTTCCCATTGTAAGAAATCTGTTGTACATTATTCACCAGTTTTTTGATCTCCCCTTCTTTCCTGATTCTGATTCCCTCTGAATCATAACTGACATCCAAACCTTTTCCCGTAAATGTTGAACAGAATACAACCGTTTTGGCCAGCGTCGTAATGTCGATGAATCCACCGGCTCCGGGTGCCTTGTTTCCCATTCTTGTCGCGTTTACATTGCCGTTTTTATCCATCTCCCCGGCACCCATGAAAGTAAAATCGATACCTGCACCATTGTAGAATTCAAACTGCCTGTCATGAGGGATCAGAGCCTGCGGATTTCTGGATATGCCAAAATCAATGCCGCCCGCCGGTACGCCTCCGTAGATTCCAGACTCCACTGTGATTGTAATATCATCCAGAAGATCTTCCTCCTCCAGTATTCCACCGATCACGTCGTTCGGTATCCCGGTTCCTACATTGATAATACTGTCTTTACTAAGAAGCATGACGGCCCTTCTACCGATGATTTTCCTTACACTTAAGGGTACCGGCTCAGATGCAGACTCTGAAACTTTTGCCTGCCCGCTGTAGGAAGGGTCATAATACCAGGATGAGGTCTGCCGGTGGTTTTCATAAACATCATCACATACCACAATCCCATCCACAAATACTCCGGGCACCACCACCCTTTTGGGATCCATTGATCCTGCCTTCAGGATCCGCTTTACCTGACAGATCACTTTACCTCCGAAACGCTTCGCAGCCATTACAGCCGGCAATACTTCCAGTACCATAGCCTCTTCTTCTGTGGAAATATTTCCATTTTCATCCGCATAAGTCCCGCGGATCAGTAAGGTATCAATTGGAATTTCCTTATATCTCAGATACTCTTCCCCGTCTATTTCGATCACTTCCACAATATCTTCGAGAGGCTTTGTTCTTTCATTCATCTTTCCACCCTCAATTCGCGGATCAATAAATGTTCCAAGACCTATCTTGCTGATCTTGCCCGGTTCCCGAAGTGCCATGCTGTGGTACATATTTGCCATCTGTCCCTGCGGCAGGCAATAGGCTTCCACCTTGTTTCCGGCGATAAGGTCCATCATCTGTGGACCGAGCCCCCAGTGTCCCCCGATCACCCGTTTCAGAAGATTTTCATGTGCAAGATGTACAAACCCGCCTCTCCGGTCAGCCTGTCCGCAGCTGTGTAGATAGGTAAGCTCTCTCGGCTCCCCAGTCTCTAAGAATTGTCTCTCTATTTCCTTCAATATTGTTTCACACGATGAAACCAGCGACATCCCGATCGTGCACAGCGTGGAACCATTCCTGATCCATCCGACAGCCTCGCCGGCCGTAATCACTTTGGGCTTTTTCATCCTTTATCCCTCATTTCTTCCAGCATTTTTCTAATTTCCGTTTTCCTTACTTTGCCATTCTGTGTTACAGGCAGACTGTCCCATATCTCGAACATACAGGGCATTTTAAATGTAGCTGTCCTCTCCTTCATCCAGCACTTCAACGCCTCTTTATCCACCTTTTCTCCCCGGCCCGGCACGACGACTGCTGCCGGAAGTTCTCCATACTCCTCATCTCTGACTCCCACCACGGAAGCTGCGATGATTCCCGGATATTCCAGAAGTGTGCTTTCTATTTCCGAAGGAAATATCTTCTCCCCGCCCCGGTTAATCAAGTCCTTCATCCTGTCCAGCACAAATATCCTGCCTTCTTCGTCCATATAACCGGTGTCACCGCTTGGCATCTTGTCTTCTTTCAGAGATTCACAATTCCATCTCCCCTTTGCCACAACAGGTCCGTAAAATACAATCTCCCCCTTCTCATATGGTTTCAAAGACCGCCCGTTTTTCCCCTGTACTTCTATGTAAACATTCTTCACTGCCTTTAACGGTTCCCGGTGCCCGCGTGATAATGCCCCTGACCCGGCCGTCTCCGTCATTCCGTAAGCAAGGCGGAAGGATGCATTAGGCGCCAGTTTTACAAATTCCCTGACTCGTTCTTCCTTGATCGGAGCGCCTCCGCATACTGTAACTTTTAAAGATGAGAGACTCACTTTACCGCTGCCGGCATGAATAATCTGATGGTATACCGTCGGAACCGAATGAAAATGTGTTGCTTTCCACTTCACTATATTTTTCAAGACATCCTTGACATCATAGAACGCGGACATTACAATAGTGCCTCCCAGATAAATAAAGTATGTCGTAACACAGCTCAGTCCCAGAATATGGAACAGTGAAACAGACAATACTGTAACCGCACTGCTGTCAAGCCCCTGAATTTCCTGATATCCATATGCAGTCTCCAGTATATTCCGGTGGGTAATCATGACCCCTTTCGGTGGACCAGACGTCCCTGATGTATGCATAATAACAGCTGGGTAGTCCAGATTCTGCACACAGGAAGTCTTTTTTTCTTCTATCTCACCCCAGTCATAATTTTCCGTAATAACATGGCAGATGCCCAGCTTCTCCGCAGTCCCTGTTACCTTGTCTTTCCATCTCTCATCACAAAACACTGCTTTGACATCCATCTCTGAAAGAAGTTTTGCTATTTCTTCTGCCTTAAATTTTGTATTAATCATGACCACGATACATCCGAGTTTTACTGCCCCGTAGAAGCAGGATACCATACGGATACTGTTTACCATGACAAATCCGACCTGATCTCCGGTGCTGAGTTTCAATCCAGCTATTTTTGACGCATAATTGTCTGCTTCCTTAAGTAGCTGAGCGTATGTAACCGATCTCTCATCATCTGCAATAGCAATTTTGTCCGGATATCTGACTGCAGAATCGACTAATGTCCCATATATGTTTAAAAAAGGTTTATGGTATTGTTTTATATGATCCGTATAATCCATAGGAGATATCCTTTCCGTTACTGTTCACACGATCTGTTTCTCCTCTTAATCGGATGTGCTTAATCGTTGCCACATAGTTCAAATAACACTGCCAGCCCCTGGCCTCCCCCGATACACAGTGTAGCAATGCCGTACTTTACCTGTCTCCTGATCATTTCATTCATTAATTTAATAGTAATGATACATCCGGTCGCTCCGATAGGGTGTCCCATTGAGATCCCGCTTCCGTTTACATTCACCTTATCTTCATCCAGTCCGAGTTCCCTGATGCAGGCCAGAGACTGTGAAGCAAAGGCTTCATTTAATTCAATAAGGCCGATATCTTCTCTTGTCAGGCCTGTCTGTGCAAATAATTTCTTCATTGCCGGAACCGGTCCGATTCCCATGAGTGCGGGATCGACTCCTGCACATGCCGCTGCCTTGATTCTGACAAGAGGTTTTAATCCAAGCTCCTTCGCCTTTCTTTCTTCCATCAAAACGACTGCTGCCGCTGCGTCATTGATGCCAGATGCATTTCCCGCAGTGACAGTTCCATCCTTTTTAAAACATGGGCGGAGCTTCGCAAGACTTTCCAGTGAAACCGTATCTCTGATATATTCGTCCTGTTCAAAGACCTTTTCTTCCTTTTTGCTAACCTTTACTGTAACCGGTATGATCTCATCCTTAAACTTCCCGGCGTCTCTTGCCGCTGCCGCCCTCATCTGGCTTTTGTATGCATAGGCATCCTGATCTTCTCTGGAAATCTTATATCTTTCCGCCACATTTTCAGCAGTGATCCCCATATGGTCTCTTGTAAGCGGATCTGAGAGTATAGTAATAAGACCATCCTCCAGCTCCCCATGCCCCATCCGGTATCCGAACCGTCCGTTCCTTACATAATAAGGAAGCGTGGACATACTCTCCGTTCCGCCGGCTGCTGCAATTTCACAAAATCCTGTTTCGATTTCCTGTGCCGCGGTCAGAATCGCCTGAAGTCCTGACGAGCAGAGTCTGTTCACACTTAACGCCGTAGCCTCATACGGAATACCTGCCTTAATTGCACTGATTCTGGATATAAATGCATTTTCCGCAATCTGCCCCACTGATCCATACACAACTTCATCAATCTGTTCCGGTTTTAAACCCGCCCTCTCAACCGCACTTTTTATGGCGATTCCGCCAAGGTCACTGGCACTCATATTTTTCAGTGAGCCCCCGAAACTTCCGATTCCTGTTCTTGCTCCTGAAACAATTACAATATCTTTCACTTGTCTCCTCCAATCCTGTACCCGCTAGGCACATCCGGTATTATTTAAAACATAAACCCACCTGTTACAAATATCTCCGTTCCCGTTACCTGTGAAGATCCGTCTCCCAACAGGAATAACGCACTATCTGTATAATCCTCCGGGGTCTGGAGCCGGCCCATTGGAAAGTAATTACTCCCCACTTCATTCAGCCAGTCCTCACCGACACCCTGTTCCTTTCTAAGGGCCAGTTCCCCTGGTGTTGCAACCCAGCCGATTGTAATCCAGTTGCACCGGATAAGGTCCTTTGCATAATTCTTTGCAATGTGTTTATAAAGTGTATACATTGCCCCCTTGGAACAGGCATAGGCCGTTCTGTCGATCTCTCCCCCATATGCGTGCATGGATCCCATATTGATGATGGAACCTCCCCCATTCTCCTGCATAACCTTTACCGCATATTTAGTGACAAAAAACGCACTCTTAAAATTGATAGACATAATAGAATCAAACTGTTCCTCGGTTGTCTCTGTGATCGGGGCCATTGATAATACTGTTCCTGCATAATTAACCAGACCATCCAGCTTCCCGTACTTTCTAACCGTCTCCTCGACCAGTTCCCTGCAACAGTCCACACTTGTCAGATCCCCCTTCACAAACATACCGTCGCCCGGGGTATTCTGCTTCACTTCTTCAACAAATGTACGGCCGCCTTCTGCATCCCGGCCTCCGATCACAACCTTTGCCCCTTCTGCCGCAGCTGCCAGTGCAATCGTTCTTCCGATTCCTTTTGTTCCCCCCGTAACAATGATTACTTTATCTTTCAGTCTCATGTGTGCCTCCTTTGATCTTTATCAACTCTCTGTACCTACTTAAAGCTTATTCCCTTACCAATACTTTCGCAATTCGTAAATTACCTAAACTTCCTATTTCTTTTTTGTAACAAAACAATAACCAGAATATCGTTTATGAAATTTTTATTCATTCGTTTTGTTGTTAAATTTTTGTCAATATCATTCTTTCTATCTACGTATATATAAGAAAAGGGAGCCGGATCAACAGAAAGAAATTTGATTTGGTTCATCAAATTTCTTTCTGTTGATCCGGCTCCCTTTTCTTATAAACTCTGGGCCGCCATCACCTTGTCCTATATCTTCCTGACACTGTCTCGTATTGTCATCTTAGGTTTAAAGGATATTGTTCTGGACTCTATATTTTCTCCGGCTATTCTGGAGAGCAGCATTTCTGACGCAACTTTCCCCATACGGCTTGCCTCTACTCCCACTGTTGTCAAATGTATTTTTGCCTTTTCCGCTATCGGTGTGTCATCATAACATACGATGCTGACTTCCTCAGGGACCTGTATTCCATACTCTTCCAGTGCCTCCAGAAGTCCGACGGCCATCAGGTCATTCCCACAGAATACTGCCGTAAAGTCCCATCCTTTCTCGGCAAGCTGTCTGCCAAACTGATATCCACTTTCCCTTTTAAGGTCCCCATAAAACAGGCTGTGCTTAGATATGACACAATGGGCATCCCGCATGGCATCCTCATAGCCCCTCATCCTCTCAAAAGTAACAGATGAATACAGACTCCCGGTCAGATGAGCTATCTTTCTATGTCCCATCTCAATCAGGTAGTTTGTTGCCATATATCCCCCCTGATAATTATCACTGCAAACCGTATCCAGATCTACAAACCGCACCGACCTGTTCAGGAACACGACCGGACACTTATTCTGCATAAGCATCTGCTTCAGGATAGAGTCACCTTTCACGTTAATGAACATGATCCCTGCATAGCTTTCCTGATAAGCCATCTGGACATATTCATTTTCGGCCTTTTCTTCATTATCACTGTATCCGATTACGGAAATGTAGCCTTCCTCTGCCACCCGCCTCTGTATTCCACGTATCATCTCCATATAAAACCAGTTATCCAGGTCTCCGACTATAATCATGATCGTCCGCTGGTTAATTCCGGCCATTCTCAATTCCATAACATTCGTACGGTAATTCTGCTCCATCAAAAGCCGTTCAACGGCTTCCCTTGTCTCGGCCTTTACATTCCCTTTATTCGTAATCACACGGGAAATCGTTGAACAGGAATATCCGCTCATTTCTGACAGTTGTTTTATCGTAATCCCCACTTTACTTTTCCTCCTTTGCCAGAAAACTCATTCTTACAAATGATACAGCGTTCAAATTTTCTGCATTTTTTTGGATAATACTAAATTGTTAAATATTCTCCAATTGTTACATACTAATTTTAGTACAATTGACTTTTTATTTCAATAAGATAAATAATATTGAAATTTTTAATCATTATTATTTTGCCGTTTAACTTCCTTCTGCAGGTCTTTCACTTCCTCTTCCGTTAAAATAGTCACGACTGCTTTAACATGTTCCAAGGGAATACCATTAGACAGCATCCTTTTTACAATCCCAATTTCATTTTCTCTCGTTGCTTTTTCAACTGCCTCTTTCGTTGCTTTAGCCGCCTTCTCAGAAACCTCTGCAGCCACTTTTCTCCCATACTCGATCTTTTCTTCTTCGAATAACTTTGATACTTTTGTCATCATTATCCATTCCCTCATTTCCTTAGAATCTTCGTTATCTATCACCTTATCTGCAAATACCAGTATACCGGAAAGTATAAATACCTGCTCCTGCGCGTCCTCAACCTGCTTCGCCATATCAAAACAGCGCCGGATGCATGCTTCTTTCTTTTCCCTCCCCCTGTACGTCAATGGAAGTATAATAAACTGCATCTGTTCCTCTGCTGTTAAAGACTCCCCGCGGTTAAGCTTTTCTCTGATTCCGTCTTCTATTTTCACGGAATCCAGTTCCGTCAGAAATGCCTCCTCCAGCTGGAACTGCAGACAGCCAATATCCAGATTTGACCTTGTCTGTCCCGGAGCTATATCCGCCGTATAAATCACGATCATCCGGATTTTGCGCATGATATTGTCTTCTGTCATACTCCTTTTTAATGTACGGATAATGTAGTTGAGATACTTTATCTTATCCGCATCTGCATATGAACTCTCATAATCGACCAGCGCGAGTGAGCCATCCTCCAGTAAAAACAGGTTGTCCAGCCGTAGTTCGTTTGCCTCTATCACAGGCAGATTTGTGGGCAGTACCTCTACAATCCGGGGGACCTTCACCCCGTAGGCAGCAAATGACTTATCTGAAAAATGTTCAGCCAGATACTTTGCCACAATGTCTTTGTTCTGATACGCAACATGATTTTCTTCTGACATAAATGTCCTCCTTCTTTCCGGGGATATGCCAAACGTCACGTAAGTTGTACTCTCCTAGCTTCTATTATATACACAGGCCCATGTTGTTTCAATCTAGTATTACCATACAAAAAGTCTGAAATTGTATATGATAACATAAAGCAGAGTACATTGCCTGGACACTGATCATATCCACCTTATTTAGTTTTTAGTTCATCAAAACTGGTAATTTCCGGCTGAATCGCCAAGGAAATCAGATTTATCTTCTGCCAGATGCAGAAAATAAGATTCAGACCTTAGAATATTATGAATAAAATGGTCTGAGATTTTGATGTGAAGTTAGTATAGCACTGCATAACGCTTTATACAAGATAAATTTTCCACGATTTTGGCTCCTGCATCAAATTGAAGCAGGAGCCCTGAGCCGTTGTATTTTCCGGCAATTATGCAATTATAAGCGGTATCTGCTCTCTTTCAGCGCGTTCGGAATATTCCTCATCTACCTCTTCATCTGTGATGATTTGGTAAATATCTCTCAGCGGGCAGATAACTGACAGATATCCACCGCCGAATTTACTGCTGTCTGCCAGCACAATTACCTTATCTGAAGCTTTCATAATCGCCTGCTTCACCTGAACCTGTGGAGATGCTGTTGATGTAATCCCCACATCAAAATTAATGCCGTGCACGCCAATAAAAGCCTTGTCCACATGGAATCTGGAAATATCTGCGACTGCCTCGTCCCCCATAGTAGCCGCAAGGTGTCCCCCTACCGGGCCGCCAACCATGTAAAGTTCAACATGATCCAATCCTGCAAGCTCATTGCCTACAAGCAGTGAATTTGTCACAACTGCAATTCTTTTCTCAGCATGCTGCTTAATATGAAGTGCCAGATAAAAACCGGTAGACGTATCATCAATAATAATTGTGTCCCGGTCATCTACACACTCGTACGCACGTGCAGCAATGGCTTTTTTCTTGTCTGTATTCCTGTAGATGCTTTCTGCGGAATATTTTTTCTGCGGGGTTTCTTCTATCTTTAGTGCACCTCCGTGAGTACGAATCAGAAGTCCTGCACGTTCCATACATTTGATGTCATTCCTGATTGTCACTTCAGAACACCCCAGCTCTGCACTCAATTCATTTACACGGACCTTTCCTTTTTCTTCAAGTTCCTGTAAGATTTTTCTTCTGCGTTCCTCCATACCGATCTCCCTGTGTATTTTCAGAAAAGCTTCCTGAACCAAACACCACAATTATAGGAATGATATATGATTCCTATGTTCATATTTTAGCACACTTTCTCCCCTACAAGATACATATTTTTCCAATTTTTTCCAAATTTTTAATATTGTCAAAAAAATACACAATCTAGTTTATATCACCGATTGTGTATTTCATTCTACTTATTAAGTTTTTCCCTGAATATCTCCCGAAACGCCTCTTCGTAAGGAGCCTTTGCCATGCCGTATTCTGTAATGATACCTGAGATCAATCCGTGATCCGTTACGTCAAAACAGGGGTTGTAAACTTTGACTCCTGCCGGTGCCATCCTTTTTTCGTACCACATTTCTGTGACTTCGTCATCCGAACGTTCCTCTATCGGTATTTTATCTCCTGTCGGAAGGGACATGTCTATCGTTGATGTCGGCGCGCAGACATACAGAGGAATCCCATAATACTTTGCCACAGCCGCCACTACGGATGTGCCGATTTTATTTGCTGTATCTCCGTTTGCCGCAACCCTGTCACATCCCACAAAGACTGCATCCACCAGCCCCTTTTTCATAACCGCACCGGACATGTTATCACAGATCAGCGTTACATCCATACCCGCGGCCTGCAGTTCAAATGCGGTCAGCCTTGCCCCCTGAAGCAGTGGACGCGTCTCATCCACATAGATGCGGAATCCATACCCCCGCTCCTGTCCGAGGTACATCGGTGCTGTGGCCGTTCCGTATTTTACCGCAGCGAGCTGTCCCGCGTTACAATGTGTAAGCAGGCCGGCTCCCGGCTTAACGAGTTCTAGTGCATATTCGCCGATCCTGCGGCAGACCTGAATATCTTCTGAGCGGATATTAACCGCCTCCCGGTGCAGGAGTTCTTTCACTTCCCCGACGCCGCACTGCATGTGCCCGGTAACCACCGCCTCCATCCGGTCAAGGGCCCAGAAGAGGTTCACGGCAGTCGGTCTGGACGATGCCAGATAATCCTTTGCCTTTTTAAACTTCTTTGAAAAAACCTCCATACTGTCAGTCTGAAGGTCTTTTACCGCAAGATACACACCAATTGCTGCTGCCACACCAATCGCCGGCGCCCCTCTGACCTTGAGCAGATAGATTGCCTCCCAGATATCTTCTATATCTGTAAGGAACTTAAGCTCGATCCTCGTCGGAAGCTGGGTCTGGTCGATAATCACCAGGGCGCCGTTTTCCTCATCCAGAGCAACTGTATCACAATCAAGAATTGTTTTCTTCATAATTCAATTCCTCTTTTATGTAAAAGCTTCCTATTCGTTCTTTTCCTCAATAGCACTGATCATGTCTACTCTCCGCTGGTGGCGGCCTCCTTCAAACTCTGTATCAAGCCATGTCTCCACGATCATCTTCGCAAGCTCCCCGCCGACTACCCTTGCACCAAAAGCCAGAATATTGCAGTTATTATGCTGTCTTGCCATGCGCGCGGTAAAAGGTTCACTGCAGACTGCCGCACGGATTCCCTTTACCTTGTTTGCGGCCAGTGAAATGCCAAGTCCTGTTCCGCAGATCAGAATCCCCTGATCCACTTCCCCGCTTACAACAGCACGTGCAACTTTCTCGCCATATACAGGATAATCACAGCTCTCTGCTGAATTAGTCCCGAAGTCAACCACTTCGTGCCCCTTATTCTCAAGAAACTCTATGATCTCTGCTTTCAGTTCCAGTGCTGAATGATCGTTTCCAATTCCTATTTTCATTTTCCTTTTTCCTCCATCTTGTTGTTATCGTTCTGCTTATTCATTATAATGCCAGACGGTAAATGTTTTCCACATCTTCCTGATGCAATTTCACAAAATTTCCAACCGTCCCGCCCCTGTTGTCTCCATGACAACATTTTTCTGCCATCGCAGGGATATCTTCTTCCTTTGCTCCAAGTTCTGCAAAGGATACAGGCATCCCAATCGAGCGGAGGAATGATTTAAATGCATCGATTCCCGCAAGTGCCGTATTGACCGGATTTTCAAAATCCATCTGGCATCCCCACAGACGGACAGCAATCTGGGCGAACCTCATCGGATTGTGCTCCACCGTATATTTCATCCAGGCCGGGAATACCACTGCAAGCCCCGCTCCATGTGCACAATCATAAACTGCGCTTAATTCATGCTCTATATCATGACTGGACCAGTCCTGTTCTCTTCCTACTCCGCAGATATTATTATGGGCCGTCATTCCTGCCCACATAATGTTTGCACGCGCCTCATAATTATTGGGATCTGCAAGAACCCTTGGAACTTCTTTTACCATTGTAAGCAGTACTGCTTCACAGAATCTGTCTGTAATCTCTACATCAGCAGTATTTGTAAAATAACGTTCAAAAACATGGGCCATAATGTCTGTCGCCCCGCAGGCTGTCTGATAAGCCGGAAGAGTCTGTGTGAGCTCCGGATTCAGGATAGAGAACGCCGGGCGTATCCCTTCCCCTGATGCCCCTCTTTTAAACATCCCTTCTTCTTTCGTAATGACAGAATCCGGTGACCCTTCGCTGCCTGCTGCCGCAATCGTCAGGATTGTCCCTACCGGAAGTGCACGCTCTATCGCCTTCCCCTGATAAAAGTCCCAGAAATCTCCGTCGTAAATAGCCCCTGCCGCAATCGCCTTGGAAGAATCAATCGTACTTCCGCCGCCGACAGCCAGGACAAAATCAACGCCTTCATTCCGGCAAAGTTCAATTCCCTCATACACAAGGCCGCTTCTGGGATTCGGCTTAACACCTCCGAGCTCCACATACTCGATTCCTTCCTGTTCTAATGAAGCTTTCACTCTGTCAAGCAGTCCGGAGCGCTTGACACTTCCGCCGCCGTAGTGGATCAAAACCTTGCTTCCGCAAAACCGTTTCACATAATGTCCTGCCTCATTTTCTTTTCCTTTTCCGAACACAAAATAGGTTGGACTGTAAAAAGTAAAATCCTGCATAATCTTTTCTCCTTATCATGATACATCCTGCTTTTTTCCACATAAATTTTATCATATATTAAAGATATCCACAATCAAAAGACGGATTTACACAAAGATTTCCACAATCACTAAGTTCTATTTCCGTACATACTTTTTCAAAGCCTTTACACACAGCCATAACAGATATCCGATCCCCCAAAGGAAGGTAATATAGAGCACATACAGAAGTCCCACTCCCGGGGAATCCAAAAAAGATAAACTTGTGATAATTAAAATACAGACAACAAAATAGACAATAACCGCCGGGCGCCTGTACCATTTCACGTTTTTCGTCCCTCCTCTTTTTTCGTCCTCCTGATAAGAATCATCCACCACACACGCAGTTTCTTCCGGTTCCGAAATTTCGGCCTTCAAAAGATAATCCAGCGAAACCCGGAAAATCCGTCCCAGCTCAACTACATTCTCTGTATCCGGCACAGATTCATTCAATTCCCACTTAGAAACAGCCTGCCTTGAGACCCCAAGCCTTGAAGCCAGATCCTCCTGAGACATCTTTTGTTCCTTCCTGCACCTCTGAATCTTCTCACCAATCGTCATATCAAGCTCCTCCATTTCAAGTATTCATAATATGTCAGCATCTTTTCAGCCCCTCAAAATTTATCTTTATCCTGCCTTTACTATACCATCTGCCAGAGAATCCCACCACCATTTCTAATTTACACACCCGCAACCGCCAGTTGCAGCGTCACTGTAATCACGCTTTTTGGTACTTTCAGTAATACTTGAACTAAAAAGAGACAGAAAACAAAGACAAAAGAGATGTCTTTTATTTTCTGCCTCTTTTTCCCACTGTACTGCATCTGCGACGCAATCCGCCATCCAAATCATCAGACTGCCGGGGAACGGCTTCACTACTTCTTTTTCTTCATTCCCGCAAAAATGGACTGTAACACGATGAAGAAGCACAGCAATGCGGACAGTGTGATTCTTACCCACCAGCTGGACAACGTCCCCTGTGTGGTTATCAGACTCGAGATGGTTCCCTTGATCAGAACTCCGAACAATGTTCCAAATGGCGCCCCCACACCGCCGCTCAGCAGTGTACCACCGATTACCGCGGATGAAATCGCATCCATTTCCAGCCCTTTTGCCTGCTCTACGAATCCGGAACAGCTGTTCAGGCAGAAGAGGAACCCGCCAAGTCCTGCCAGAAACCCATCCAGAAGGTAAGCTTTCAGCTTTGTCTTCCTGACATTCAGCCCCATCATCATAGCACTCTGGGAATTTCCCCCGATTGCATAGACCGAGCGCCCAAATTTCGTATACTTCATGACGATGATGATAATAACGAGTACAACAAGTGCAATCACGACCGTCGGGTATATATAGGCCGGGAGGAAATTTCCTCTCTTGCTGTAGGAACCGATTGGAAGGTAAATCTTATAGTTAGCCCATTTCAAAAATGTTTCATTCTTAATAGATATCATTTCCGTGCTGATCATGGATGTCATTCCTCTTCCGAAGAACATCCCGGCCAGTGTCACGATAAACGGCTGGATGTCCAGATATGCTACAAGGAACCCCTGCACAAGGCCAAACGCGAGGCCAATTCCAAGCGCCATAGCTACCGCGGCATACGCATTGGCGCCGTGGTTCTCCATCTGGTTTGCGATTACCATGCAGACGAGCGCTGTCACCGAACCAACCGAGATGTCGATTCCTGCAGTGATCATGACGATCGTCTGCCCCATAGCGATGACAAGAAGTCCCGCATTTGATATGAACAGGTTCAGGAACATCTGGGGTTTTGCAAATCCTTTGTCGCTAAAGGCTGCCATGCCTGCCACATACATAAAGATGAACAGAAGGATGGTAATTATAAGCAGATAACTGCTGCCGTTTAATTTTTTCTTATTTTTAAACCGATTCATTACTGATTTCCTCCTTCCGCCGCCAGCCTTTTCAAACTCCGTTTCGCTTTCATTCCTGCTACCGCCTTCTTAAATACAGGGCTCTGCAGCGTCACGATAATGACTACAACGATTGCCTTATATACCGGAAGCTGGTCAGCTGATACATTCATGGCATATAAAGTTGTCGTCAGCGCCTGAATGGTGTATGCACCGATGACAGAACCCATCAGGCTGAATTTACCTCCGCCGAGTACGTTGCCGCCGAGTGCGACCGCAAGGATCGCGTCCATTTCCAGATTCAGACCGATATTATTCGCATCGGCTGAATAGATACGGCTGGATGCCACAAGGCCTGCAATACCCGCCAGAAAGCCGCAAATGGCATATGTCAGGAACTTGATCATGGTAGAATTAAGCCCTACCAGTCTGGAAGCGGTCGCGTTGATACCGACACTTTCAATGTAAAGGCCGAGCGCTGTCTTTTTCAGGATAAAATGTACAATCAGAATAACAATGACTGCCGCAAATATCGGGGTCGGGATCGGACACTTTCCGATGTAGCCGCCCAACAGCTTGTAACTATCTACACGGACATATGTAATCTGTCCTTTTGTAATTAACTGCGCGATTCCGCGCCCTGCCGTAAATAAGATCAAGGTGGCAACCATTGGCTGGATGTTCAGCTTTGCCACAAGGAAACCGTTGAACGCACCGCAGAGAACGGCACCGGCCAGAGCCGCAATAACCGCCAGTATGAAGGGGTTCTGGAATGCATTTGTGGAAACGTCCCCGCCAGACAGTATCTGGCAGCAGATAGCCGCTGCCACGGCCATCACGGCTCCCACACTGATGTCCTGCCCGCCGGATGCCGCCGTTACGAGGGTCATTCCGACTGCAAGTACAACCAGCTCAGATGCACGGTTTACCACGTCAATGATATAGCCATATAGTACACCATTGTTCAGCGATATCTTAAAAAATCCCGGCGTCGTAATGACGTTGATCAGCAGCACCGCAAGCAGACAAACGATTGGCATAAACAAACGCATGCCTGTTAATTTTTTTAGATTGAAATTCTTATTCATCTTACTCTTCACCTCCGGCAATCGCTTTCATAATGCCATCCTGGGACAGTTCACTGCCTTCTAACTCCCCTACCTTTTTCCCGTCGCGCAGGATTGCCATTCTGGAACAGGTACGCAGCATTTCTTCTATTTCAGAAGAAATAAAGGTCACCGCCATTCCCTGGTCGGCAAGGTCCAGAACCAGTTTCTGTATCTCCGTCTTTGTTCCGATGTCGATTCCCCTCGTCGGTTCATCCAGAATCAGATATTCGGGATTCGTCAGCAGCCATCTCCCGATGATCACTTTCTGCTGGTTCCCCCCTGACAGGCTCTTGATCGGTGTCTCCCGGCTGGCTGTCTTAATCTGCAGCATATCAATGTACTTGTCTGCCGCTTCTTCCATTTCCTTCCGGCTCATAGGCCTGAACATCCCCCTCTTCGCCTGCAGGGCTATAATGATGTTTTCACGCACGGACAAATCTGCCAGAATACCGTCCCTTTTCCTGTCCTCAGGCAGATAAGCCATCCCCTTTTTCATTGCGTCGATCGGGGCATTGATTTTTGCCGGTTTCCCGTCTACTTCCAGAACACCGCTGTCCGGCTTATCTGCTCCGTATATCGCCCGGACCAGCTCGGAACGTCCGGATCCAAGCAGGCCGGATAGGCCAATCACTTCCCCTTTACGGATTGTCAGGTTAAACGGCCGGATCGTTCCCTTTTTCCCAATGCCTTTTGCCTGAATAACCGTATCCGCCCTGCTGTAGTCCTTTTCACCATGCAGGCTCTTTATATCCGCAAGGTCGTCAAAATCTTTTCCCATCATCTTTGCCACGAGCATCACACGCGGCAGGTCTTTCACTGCATATTCTCCGACCAGTTCCCCGTTTCGCAGCACTGTGATCCTGTCACATACCGCGTAAACCTGTTCCAGGAAATGAGTAACAAATATGATTCCGACGCCTTCGTCTTTAAGCTTCTTCATCAGGGTAAACAGCTTTTCTACTTCATCATCATCCAGTGACGATGTCGGTTCATCCAATATCAGCACTTTACACTGCATATCAACCGCTCTTGCTATCGCAATCATCTGCTGGTTTGCAATGGAACATTCCTCTAAATTCTGTCCCGCTGATACTTCTATATCCAAATCCTTTAATATCTGAGTGGATTTTTTATTCATTGTCTTCCAGTCTATCATACCTGCTTTCTTCGGTTCTCTGCCGATAAACAGATTCTCTGCGACACTTAAGTTCGGACAGAGGTTCACTTCCTGATAAACGGTACTAATCCCCCGGTCCTGGGCATCCTGGGGGGAACGATTGATTACTGCGCCGTCGATTCCTTCTAACCGGATTTCACCGGATTCAAATTCATGCACACCGGTCAGCACCTTGATCAGTGTAGATTTCCCGGCCCCGTTTTCTCCCATTAATGCATGGATTTCTCCCTTCCTCAGTGTGAAATCTACATGCTGTAATGCTTTCACACCCGGAAATGTTTTTGAGACATCTCTCATCGTCAATACAATATTATCTTCCATTTTGGGGTTCACCTGCTTTCCTTCGCCGATTTTGGGCATAAAAAGGGCGTGGCAGCATATCAGGTAACATGCCTTAAGTCTTCCGCCACGCCTGTCTGTTCAATTCCTGCTTCTAAATATCTGCCGCTTCCGGCAATCTGGTCTTTATTTTCTTCTTAGTATGCACGCTGTGAGATAACATCTTCCGTTACTTCTGTTACAGCATAGTCTTTTCCGTCAACTGTTACAGATGCAACATCAGCGCCATGTGCAAAGATTTCTTCATCAACATAGGCCAGTTTATCAGGCGTCTCCCCTGCTTCCAGTTTCTTAATGATTTCTTCTACGCGGGGTCCGTGGAGCGGGTTACACTCTGTGTCAAGGATAATCTTTCCACTTAATGTATCTGTCAGTCCTGCATTTGTTGAATCGAATGACATTACAAGGATATCCCCGTCAGGACCTACTGTCTTGCCTGCTGCTTCGATCGCATCGATTGCACCGAATGCCTCGTTGTCGTTCTCGCAGTATACTACATTGATGTTGTCATACTGTTTTAACATAGACTCCATAACTTCCTGTCCTTTTGCCTGTGTAAATTCGCCTGACTGTGATGCAAGCAGGTTCCATCCATACTCCTTTGCCGCGTCTTCCAGACCTTTTGTACGGCCGATCTGGGCAGATGCACCGATTGTTCCCTGGATGTCCACGATATTAACTTCCTTCATTCCTTTTGCTTCTGCGTATGCATTCAGCCATGCACATGCTTTCTTTCCTTCCAGTTCGAAGTCTGATCCGACCCATGCGGTAAACAGGTCATCATCTGAAACGTCTACCATACGGTCAACAATGATAACCGGTATATCTGCGTCTTTTGCTTCCTGTAAAACGGTATCCCATCCGGTCTCTGTAACAGGTGCCAGCACTATGTAGTCAACTTCCTGCTGGATAAAGTTACGGATTGCAGTAATCTGATTCTCCTGTTTCTGCTGTGCATCATCAAAAATCAGGTCATATCCGTTATCCTTACTGAATGTACTCTTCATAGATTCAGAGTTTGCCGTACGCCAGTCAGATTCCGCACCAACCTGTGAGAAACCGATCGTGATTACATCGCTGCCGCCCTCATTTCCCCCGTTGTCTGTACCTGCATCGGCGCTCTGGTCTTTTCCGCCGCATCCTGCAAGTAATGCCGCCGACATCGCAACACACATAAATGCTGATAACAATTTTTTCTTCATTCTACAAATCCTCCTTAAATTTCTGATTGCTTTTGTATCAATCATCTTGGCTATATCTTACAGATTTTTCCGGAAATAAGAAACAGACTATCCTTTTACATTTTTATAATATTTTAAGATATCTTCATCCCATTTTTATAGAAGTATGGATTATTTACGATAAAGGGGCGATATTTTTTGCCCGGATAATTACAGTGGCCTCTGTGCCGGCATTTTCCTCACTCTCAAAAAACACCCCATATTCTTCACCATAATAATACTGCAGGCGCTGATTCACGTTCGCCAGTCCAAAACCACTCTCATCCACCTCACCGTTGATGCCATACATGCTTCTGCGCAGTTTATCAAGCGCCTGCTCACTCATGCCGATTCCATTATCAGATACCTTCAGGTAAATCCTCTCCCCTTCTTTCCATCCGGTGATCCTGATCGTGCCCTTCCCCCTTTTATTCTTGATTCCGTGGTAAAGGGCATTCTCCACGAGGGGCTGCAGGGTCAGCTTTGGTATCATGTAAGGGTATATTTCTTCTGCAATATCAATCTCATAATCCATGATATCCTGATATCTGTACTGCTGGATCTCCAGATAGCTCTCTACATGGGATTTTTCTTCTTTTACCGTAATATAATCCTTCCCTTTGCTTAACGTTGTGCGGAAAAATTCCGACAGGGAGTTCACCATAGAAACAACATCATCCGTTTTCTTTTCCTCTGCCAGCCATATAATCGCATCCAGCGTATTATAGAGGAAATGCGGGTTAATCTGTGCCTGCATGAGGCGGGACTCTGTGATGCGCAGGTTCTTTTCCTGTTTCTTGATATTGTCCACCAACACGCCGATCTCTGCCGTCATATCATTAAAACTGTCTGTCAGAACTGAAATCTCATCCACCGTTTCAATCTTTGTCTTGGCAGTAAAGTCCCCTTTGGCAACCTTCCTCGTCTGCGAGCACAGTTTTTTAATCGGACGTGTTACACTCCGTACCGCCAGTATGGACAAACCGATCGCGATCACTGCGGTGATGCACAGGGCAATAATGGTCATTTCAACGGCATTTCTTGTCTTTAACCGAAGTTCATCCTTCGCCTGGTCAAAATTCTTCGTTTCGTTGTATACATACTCCTGCAGAGCTCCCTGTATCACAGTCGTAAGACCGCTTCTCCCGCGGATATTTTCATCCAGATAATCCATCTTTTCATCATAGGAGACATTATCCGTAATCATACGCTCCAGTTCTGTCACACATTTATTCAGAGATTTCAGGCTGTTATTCACTTGAATGATCTTCTTCCTGTTAATAGACGCGGTTGCCATATCTGACAGCTCATCACAGACATCCGATAATTCTTCTATATATTTATATGGGTCTACTGTCACAACACCGTTGATCGTCGTCTTACCATCCCCTAATTCCTCCGTTGTCTTACTGCCGATCACTGCCAGATACATGCTGTAATCCATGCGTTCTTTGAATTCCTTCGAATAAAAGTTGGCATACATGACGCTCTCCGTGATCGCGCTGTAAGCATCGGCAGACCTGATTAATGTTACAGCCAGATAGACCACAACCAGAAGCATTGGAAGGAATACAGAGCATGGGATCAGGGCTATCCGCTTATTTAGCGTTAATGATTTGCCGTGTTTTTTCATTCCTGGCCCTTCTTTCCCCGCTGTCTGTAGTCTTTCGGAGTACAGTTCTGCGTCTTCTTAAATATGTAGCTGAAATAGTGGGGATCTTTATACCCCACCTCATAACCGATCTCAGAAGTCTTAAGCGGGGAGCACATCAGCAGCTCTTTTGCCTTATCCATCCTCACCATCGTAAGGTATTCCACGAATGTCCTGCCGGCTTCGCGCCCGAATACCGAGCTGAAATAGCTTGGACTCATATTTACAGCAGCCGCCGCAGTATTCAGGGATACATCCTCAGACATATAATTGGAGGCAATATACTCCTTTGCCTTCTCTATCACATCGGAATAGCGGCTCCCACTCACTGTATCCCTTCTGTCAATTGTATTTTTCAGGAGCTGTCTGACATATTTGTTCACGCTTTCTTCTCCTGTCATCGTCTGTAAGGCTGTTTCCAGCTCTTTCGCCTCTTCTTCGCGCTCCTCCTTGGGGATTCCAAGCCTGTCACAGAAAGAACTGGCTACAATGTACATATCCATTGTAATATACTGGCGCATCAGGGATGACTGCATATTTTCTTTCGGCATCTCGTCAAAATAGGCTGTAAGGAAACTCTCAATCTCCTCTGCCGTCCCTTTTGAGAGAAACTTCTCCATTAGTGTCCTGTTCCTCTCCATTAAGTCAAGGCTCTGTACATTGATGGTTCCCTTCTCATGTATAAGCCTGATATCATTTGCAGTCAGGATCTGCCGGGACTCATTGACAAAGCGTGTAGAAAACACAATCCCTGCCTGATCGTAAGAGTTTCCGAGCTCCCGGATCCGCTGAACGCTCTGTCCGATCCCCCCGTAATATTCGACGCCGGGATACTTCTCCATGACCTCTGAAAAATATCCTTTGAGGCGGTTCATCTTCTCCTGCTCCTCTTCCACCGTCCCTGCCGTTACAAGAAATGCCCAGCCTTCCACGCCCCTGCGGAAATAAAAAGTCCCCGGCACGGTATCCGGTGCACTTTCAATGTCACGAAAAGCTTCCATTGCCTGTTCGGGTGTATCATAATCATTGATTTTTACAGACACTTTAAACAATAACACATTATACACCTGTGCACTCAAGTCCATTCCCAATGCCTTTGCCTCGTTTACCGCCTGGCTCACAGAAAGGTTCCCTGCAATCAATCCGTCAAACAGTCTCATTTTCTCATTCTCGATAAATTCCTGATTATCCTTATTGAACTGTTCTTTCATCTGCTGCTCTTCGCGCTCCTGCTCAACCTGCCTCGCAATATGGCCGAGGGCCCCCAAAAGCTTTGCCGATGATATTGGCTTCAGAAGATAGTCAGCAACCCCTATGTGAATCGCTTCCTTCGCATAGTCGAATTCATTATACCCGCTCAGGATCAGGATCTTAATATCTGGAAGTGCCTCTCTGACCATTTTACTAAGCTCAAGGCCGTCCATAAAGGGCATGCGGATATCTGTGATCAGTATGTCCGGCTTTTCCTTCAGGATCATTGGGTAAGCCAGTTCTCCGTCACTCGCCTCTCCTGCAAATTCATAACCTTCTCTATGCCAGTCAATACTGTTTTTAATTCCGTTTCTTATTACAATCTCATCTTCTACAAGAAATACTTTTATCATCTTATGACCTCCTGTCACCAATATTTTACCGCTATTCCCAAAAGACAACAATCATATATTTCTTTCATATGGTATGTTTTCTTACGATATATTTGTATTATTTTTGGATAAGGTGGGATATTTTTCGAATTAAGTTGGATATTTTATGATCCCCAAAATACACAGCGCCCTAATAAAAATCCACCAGATGCCATCTTACAGCTCTGGTGGATTCTTATCTTCATATTAAGTTCATCTGACACCTATTCTTTCAACACAGGCATGTCTCTAGTCTTTCCTGCACAGGAATATCCTCTTTCCGGTTCTCCAGCGTATATAGCAGCTCTTCGTATTCCGCTTCAGGCATTGGCCTGTAGAACACATATCCCTGAATCATATCACAATTAACGCTCCTTAAAAATTCTACCTGCTCCATTGTCTCAATGCCTTCCGCTACAGTCACAACACCGAACTGGCGGACCAGTTTTATGATTTCCTCGACAAGCAGCCTGTCCTTTTCTTTTGTGGTAATATTCGGGAAAAACATGGCATCAATCTTCAGGACATCTATATTCAGATTTTGTATTGTACTGAGGGAAGAATATCCTTTTCCAAAATCATCTATAGAACAGGAAAATCCTGCCTTGTGCAGATCCTCGACGATTCCGCTCAGTACGTCCCAGTTATCAAACAGGATGGTCTCTGTGAACTCAATTTCCAGCAGCCCTTCAGGTATCCTGTATTTGTCACGGATTTCTGCGTAAGCCTTAACAAAATCACTGTTATAAAACTGAAGACGGGAAACATTTACAGACACAGGCAGTGCCTCTCTCCCCGTATCCAGCAGATGCCTGAGCCATCTGCATACTTCTTCAAATACATATCTGTCAAGAAGCGGTATCGTATAATTCTTCTCAAAAACAGGGATGAAATCTGCAGGAGAAATGATTGTACCGTCCGGCTTCTGCCATCGGACAAGTGCCTCTGAGCAGACTACTCTGTTGGTGGAAAGCTCAACCTTAGGCTGGTAGTATACTTTGAACTCCTTCTGTTCAAGTGCTGTATCCATACTGCTCTCAATAGATTTCTCCTGATAGAGCTTTCGCCTGATACTCTCGTTATAGAAACGGTATTTGTCAAACTTCCCTGTCTTTACCGTTTTTCTTGCAAAATTGGCCCGGTCCATCAGGCCTTCAATCTTCAAGTCCTCTATAACGTCTTCGACACAGCATAACCCGCAGCACACAGAGAGTGCATGTTTCTCGGTTGATTGACGCATATACTCTGTAACCCTTGTATCAACTTCTTTTTGTCTCTCCAGTAATTCTTTCTTTGAGTCATAGTATCTCAGAATCACAAAATTATCCGCATTCACACGGCAGAAAACTTCATCACTCCTCATATCTTTCTGTATAATATTCGCGTACTCCTTCAGTATCCGGTCTCCCCACGCATATCCAAACAAATCATTAATATACTTGAAATCTGCAAAGTCAACATAAAATACCGCATATTTTTTATCGTGGTTTTTGTCCAGCAGCTTTTGGGCAACTTCTTTAAACCTTCCAACGGTATATGCATTCGTAAGAATATCTCTTCCGGCCTTATCTTCCAATGTCTTATTCGCACTTTCGAGATTCAGTATCTTTCTTATATTAGACCAGAACAAGAACAGCCAGATCACAATAATACATGCAATAAGGGCAATCGTCATTCCCAGCAGATTCCTTATTTGATCAGATGAAAATGCTTCTGCCGCAAATACGGTATCATTAGCCAGTTTAAAATACGATTCACTATCCCTTAGCAATTTCTCCTTTTCAGAATGATCTGCCCGATATGTATAAATATCTTCTTTTAGTTCCTCCCAACGGTCTTCCAACTGACCCAGACATTCCTGATATTCTTCATCATCCGGAAGGATTAAATCATACTTTCCCTCTCCATCCCTTAAATTCTCCTGAATATCATCCAGATACGTTATCAGTTCGTCACTTGGTTCATTGTTCAGTTCGAGCTTCACCAGACGCTGTGTTGCTCCCCGTACAATACCAACATAGTTTATCAATCGCCCGTAAGACTGGGTACTGTATACAGAATGAAAAACAGAGCAGACTAAAAGTGCCATTCCAAGGAAAAAACCAAGGAGGGCATACTGCCATTTCTTTTTCATGTTGATTTCCCGATGGCTTTCTGACATTCATTCAGCAATTGTCTGAAAGACCATTCCTTTCTTTATTCCGAACATAATTTTCTGAAAATAGTATACCATGTTTCAAAGGAAAATACTACTATAAGTAGCTCTAAAGCAATTATTTGCATAACATAAAAATCACGTTCTGGTAAAGAGCATATATTTAGCTGGTACATTAAAAAACCGCAATTCCTGATTACTCAAGAATTGCGGTTTTAATTATACTGATTGATTGTAAATCAACGATTATTCGATGATCTTAGCAACCTTTCCTGATCCAACTGTACGTCCACCTTCACGGATAGCGAATCCAAGACCCTCTTCCATAGCTACTGGGTGAATCAGTTCGATTGTCATTTCTACGTTATCTCCAGGCATGCACATTTCAACTCCGTCCGGCAGATCGCAAACACCTGTTACGTCTGTTGTTCTGAAGTAGAACTGAGGTCTGTAGTTGTTGAAGAATGGTGTATGGCGTCCACCTTCATCTTTTGTCAGAACGTATACCTGAGCTGTAAATTTCTTGTGGCATTTAACTGTACCTGGTTTGATCAGAACCTGTCCTCTTTCGATTTCAGTTCTCTGAACACCACGAAGCAGAGCTCCGATGTTGTCACCAGCCTGAGCTTCGTCAAGCAGTTTACGGAACATTTCGATTCCTGTTACAACAGTCTTCTTAACGTCTTCATGGATACCAATGATTTCAACTTCATCAGATACGTGAAGTGTTCCACGCTCTACTCTACCTGTAGCAACTGTACCACGTCCTGTGATAGAGAATACGTCCTCTACAGGCATCAGGAATGGCTTATCTGTATCACGCTGTGGGTCTGGAATCCAGCTGTCAACAGCGTCCATAAGTTCCATGATCTTGTCTCCCCACTCTGATGAAGGATCTTCCAGAGCTTTCAGAGCTGATCCCTGGATAACCGGAGTATCATCTCCCGGGAATTCATACTCGCTTAAGAGTTCACGAATTTCCATTTCTACTAATTCAAGCAGCTCTTCATCGTCTACCATGTCACATTTGTTCATGAATACTACGATGTAAGGTACACCAACCTGACGTGACAGAAGGATGTGCTCTTTTGTCTGAGCCATAACTCCGTCAGTAGCAGCTACAACAAGGATAGCTCCGTCCATCTGAGCAGCACCTGTGATCATGTTCTTTACATAGTCAGCATGTCCTGGGCAGTCAACGTGTGCATAATGACGTTTCTCTGTCTCGTACTCAACGTGAGCTGTAGAGATTGTGATACCACGCTCTCTCTCTTCTGGAGCTTTATCAATGTTTTCGAAATCTACTGCTGCGTTTCCGGCAACTCTTTCAGAAAGTGTTTTTGTGATAGCAGCTGTTAATGTTGTTTTACCATGGTCAACGTGTCCGATGGTACCAATATTAGCATGTGGTTTGTTTCTTTCAAATTTAGCTTTTGCCATTTTGAATAATCCTCCTTAATATATAGCCTGATTACAGGCATTTTATTGGTTTACGCTTTTACTCGGCTAATTCTGATTATATTTCATAATCACAGCTTTTTCAAGCCTTTTTATGAGATTTAACCATTTTATTTATGCCTCTTTATTAGACAATACTTTTTCCTGTACAGACTTCGGTACCGGCTCATAGCTCTCGAAGAACATTGAGTAGTTACCACGTCCCTGTGTCTTGGAACGTAAGTCTGTTGAATAACCGAACATCTCTGACAACGGAACGTACGCACGTACGATCTTACCGCCGCCTAAGTCATCCATACCTTCGATACGTCCACGGCGTGAATTGATATCTCCAATAACGTCTCCCATATATTCTTCAGGCATTGTTACCTCAACCTTCATAATAGGCTCAAGAAGCACTGGTGAAGATTTCTTCATAGCGTCCTTGAATGCCAGAGATCCTGCAATATGGAATGCCATTTCACTGGAATCGACTTCATGGTATGATCCGTCATATACTGTAGCATGAACACCAACAACCGGGAATCCACCCAGAACACCGGCTTTCATTGCCTCTTCGATACCTTCACCTACTGCCGGAATGTATTCCTTCGGAATAGCACCGCCGACTACAGCTGTATCAAATTTGTATACTTCCTCACCATTCACATCCATTGGTTCGAATTTAACTTTACAGTGTCCGTACTGTCCACGTCCACCGGACTGTTTAGCGTACTTGCTGTCTACATCAACAGGTTTTGTGAAGGACTCTTTGTAAGCAACCTGAGGTGCACCTACATTAGCCTCTACCTTGAATTCACGTAAAAGTCTGTCTACGATGATTTCCAGATGGAGCTCACCCATACCTGCGATGATTGTCTGTCCTGTTTCTTTATCTGTGTGTGCACGGAACGTAGGATCTTCTTCTGCAAGTTTTGCAAGAGATTCACCTAATTTACCCTGGGAAGCCTTAGTCTTAGGCTCGATAGCGAGCTCAATAACAGGCTCTGGGAATTCCATGGACTCCAGAATAACCGGATGCTGTTCATCACAGATTGTATCACCTGTTGTTGTGAACTTAAATCCGATTGCTGCCGCGATATCTCCGGCATATACTTTATCCAGCTCTGCCCTCTTGTTGGCATGCATCTGAAGGATACGCCCAACACGTTCTTTTTTGCCTTTTGTTGCATTCAGCACGTAAGAACCTGAGTTGATAGAACCTGAATATACTCTGAAGTAAGCAAGCTTACCTACAAACGGGTCTGTCATGATCTTAAATGCAAGAGCGGAAAATGGCTCTGCATCGGATGAATGTCTTACGACATTGTTTCCTTCATCATCCACACCTTCGATCGGAGGGATATCTGTCGGAGCAGGCATATATTCGATAACTGCATCCAATAATTTCTGAACACCTTTGTTTCTGTATGCAGTACCGCAGCATACCGGTACAGCTGTACACTCGCATGTTCCTTTTCTCAAAGCAGCTTTGAGTGCTTCTACAGATGGTTCTTCACCTTCCAGGTATTCCATCATCAGATCGTCATCTAATTCACAGATCTTTTCAACTAATTCGGTATGATAAAGCTCTGCATCGTCTTTCATTTCTTCCGGAATATCTGTAATAGAAATGTCTTCGCCCTTTTCATCATTATAGATGTAAGCCTGCATCTCCATCAGGTCGATGATTCCTTTGAATTCATCTTCTTTACCGATCGGCAGCTGAAGACAAATTGCATTCTTACCAAGTCTTGTCTTGATCTGTTCTACAGCATTGTAGAAATCAGCACCCAGGATGTCCATCTTGTTGATGAACGCCATTCTTGGTACATTGTATGTGTCTGCCTGACGCCATACGTTTTCTGACTGCGGCTCAACTCCACCTTTAGCACAGAATACACCTACAGCACCATCCAGTACACGAAGTGAACGTTCAACCTCTACAGTAAAGTCAACGTGTCCTGGTGTATCGATGATGTTTATACGATGTTCCAGAGCACCCGGCTTTGGCTGAGTCTTCTCTTCCAAAGTCCAGTGACATGTTGTAGCGGCTGAAGTGATTGTGATACCTCTTTCCTGTTCCTGCTCCATCCAGTCCATCGTAGCAGTACCTTCATGAGTATCACCAATCTTATAGTTTACACCAGTATAATAGAGGATACGCTCTGTCAATGTTGTCTTACCAGCATCAATATGAGCCATAATACCAATATTTCTGGTTCTCTCTAATGGATATTCTCTTTCAGCCAAGATTTTTTCCTCCTAATTAAAAGCGGTAGTGAGCAAATGCTTTATTTGCTTCTGCCATCTTGTGCATATCTTCTTTCTTCTTCACTGATGCACCAGTGTTATTAGCTGCATCCATGATTTCATTAGCAAGTCTTTCTTCCATTGTTTTCTCGCCTCTTTTACGAGAATACATTGTCAGCCAGCGAAGTGCAAGCGCCTGTCTTCTGTCTGCCCTTACTTCGATAGGTACCTGATAAGTTGCTCCACCGATACGTCTTGCCTTAACCTCGAGTACAGGCATGATGTTGTTCATGCATTCCTCAAATACCTCGATAGCTGGCTTATCAGCCTTTGCTTCAACTCTTTCGAATGCTCCGTATACAATCTTCTGTGCTACACCTTTCTTACCATCTAACATGATGTTATTGATAAGTTTGGTAACAACTTTATTGTTGTATATTGGATCCGCTAATACATCTCTTTTTTGAGTATGTCCTTTACGTGGCACGGTCCTTCCCTCCTTAATCATTATTTCCGGTCTTCTCCGGGATTAATTCATCGGTACTCACATGTGTCTTTCTATGGAAATCGCGCTTCATGTGCTCGTGGCCGCGAGACTTTTAATATCTTAAATCCGCAACCTGTACTTATTGAACCGTGGAGATCCAACAAGGTACGATAATCATAGTTCTGTTTGTGATACGATATTTAACTGTTTAGTTACAAATTGCTAAGTTTTCAAGTCCTATTTTTTAGCGTCTTTAGGTCTCTTAGCGCCGTATTTAGAACGAGCCTGTCTTCTCTTAGCAACACCTGCTGTATCAAGTGTACCTCTGACGATATGGTATCTTGTACCTGGCAGGTCCTTAACTCTTCCTCCGCGGATCAGAACAACGCTATGCTCCTGAAGGTTGTGTCCTTCTCCCGGGATATAGCTTGTTACTTCGATTCCGTTAGAGAGACGAACTCTGGCGATCTTTCTCAGAGCTGAGTTAGGCTTCTTAGGTGTAGCTGTCTTAACAGCTGTACATACACCTCTCTTCTGTGGTGCAGATACATTCGTAGCACGTTTCTGCAGAGAGTT
Source organism: Faecalicatena orotica (assembly GCF_003149245.1). Lineage (GTDB taxonomy): Bacteria > Bacillota > Clostridia > Lachnospirales > Lachnospiraceae > Faecalicatena_A > Faecalicatena_A orotica. The sequence goes on from NZ_QGDL01000012.1 coordinate 79,281, forward strand.
GTATCCTTTCTGAAGTGCCGGTGCTGTTGATTTCTTTTCAGAAGTCTGACGTCCTTTTCTAACTAACTGGTTAAATGTTGGCATTCTTTTTCACCTCCTATGATTCTTTCGTTTCCTCCCGCTTATACGGTGAGGGGTTGCAGATAATCGTAATTATCTTGATTTGCACACAAAAAACTATACGCCTTTGTGCACGCTAAATTAGTTTATTACGTTTTTTCAGGAAAGTCAAGGGCTTTACTCCGATTTTCGTGAAGTTTTTTAAACTTTGCCTATATTGCCCCCTAAAGACCTAAAACATCCGCGATACTGCACATTTCTTCCAATGAAATATCAATAAATTCATCCAGAGAAAGCCCGGTAAATTCAATTGCTTCCATATAATCCCTGTTCGCCCCCGATGCAAAACGGAGCTCATTGAATCTTTTGTTTACTGATTTGTGCTTTACACTAGTTATCTTCTTGTCTGGATAGATCTGGGCAATCGCTTTCAAAAAGCCGCTCATAGGATCGGCCGCCAGCACCGCATACTGAAGATTTGTATGTGCTTTCACGCCAGAAGCAGGATTGTGCGCACATATAGCATCGAACAATTCCTGATCATTTATTCCTTCTTTTTTCAATATTTCTACGGACGTCGGTCCGTGCACCTCCGGATGTTCCTGCCATTCACACTGTTCCTCGTCCAGATCATGCAGAAGTCCGACAATCCCCCAGCGCTCCTCCTGCTCAGGGGCAAGTCTCTTTGCCAGCCCGCGCATAATTGCTTCCACAGCATAAGAATGCTGAAGATATCTTTCACCCTTCATATATTTCGTAAGAATCTTATATGCTTCTTCTCTGTCCATTATCGCCGCCTCCATGTCAACTTTATCGTTTCTTTTTTGTTCAAAGGGGTCAGACCCCTTTGCAAAAGTGCCTGACCCCGTATATTTTTAGTATGATTTTCCCCAGTATACCATGTGCTTAGCCGGTTTCCCACAGCAGATGCACACATCTGACAGGTGTTCTTCCTCATCCGGGATACATCTTGAGGATGCCCCGCCTGTCAGTGCTTTGATATCATCCTCGCAGGATTCCTCCCCGCACCACATCGCTTTGATAAATCCGCGGTTATCCTGGAACTTTTCTACCATCTCGTCCATTGTCACTGCAGAATCGATATGGGAATCAAGGAAAGTTTTTGCCTTCTCAAACAGGTCTTTCTGGATTGTCTCCAGAATTTCCGCAAGCTTTGTTGTGATTTCATCTATCGGCACTACAATCTTTTCTCTTGTGTCACGGCGTACTACTACAACCTGGTTGTTCTCAATATCTTTTGGTCCGATCTCGATTCTGGTTGGAATTCCGAGCATCTCCTGCTCACTAAACTTCCATCCCGGACTCTTCTCGGAATCGTCTATCTTTGCACGGTATCCGGCAGCCTTTAATGCTTGAAGCAGTTCGTTTGCTTTGTCCAGCACGCCCTCTTTGTGCTGTGCAATCGGGATCACCCTTGTCTGTACCGGTGCGATTCTCGGAGGAAGTACAAGGCCGCTGTCATCACCATGTACCATGATGATCGCCCCGATGATTCTTGTCGACAACCCCCATGAAGTCTCATAAACACTGTGCAGTTCATTGTTCTTATCTGCATATTTAATATTAAAAGCATCCGGGAATGCATTACCGAAGAAATGGCTGGTTGCTGACTGCAGTGCTTTCCCGTCATGCATCAGCGCTTCTACTGTATAGGTATCCTGCGCACCTGCGAACTTCTCACTCTCTGTCTTGCGTCCACATATAAGCGGAATCGCCAGATCATCCTGAATGAAGTCTCTGTATACATCACGCATGGTCAGGGTTCTCTGCTCTGCCTCTTCATAGGTCGCATGGATTGTATGTCCTTCCTGCCATAAAAACTCTCTGGAACGCAGGAAAGGTCTTGTTGTCTTCTCCCAGCGAAGCACAGAACACCACTGGTTCCATACCTTCGGCAGGTCCCTGTATGACTGTACCGTCTTGCTCCACAGATCGCAGAATAATGTCTCAGAGGTAGGACGGATACAGAATCTCTCCTGAAGCCTCTCGAGCCCGCCATGTGTTACCCACGCTACTTCCGGTGCAAATCCTTCAATATGATCTGCTTCTTTCTGAAGAAGATTCTCAGGAATCAGGACCGGCAGATATACATTCTCTACCCCGGTATCTTTAAAACGTTTGTCCAGATCTGCCTGAATATTTTCCCAGATTGCATATCCGTTGGGCAGGTAGTTCAGGCATCCTTTTACTCCTGAATAGTCACACAGCTCTGCTTCTCGCACCACATCGGTATACCACTGTGCGAAATCTTCATCCCTCGATGTGATTGATTCGACTAATTTCTTTTCCTTTGCCATAATGTGTCTCCTTTTCCATGATCCGAAGCCCCTGCTCCGTTACTTTATGCCTGCGGGAAGAATCCATGTACAGCGAAAAACCGCCGAAACTTCCTTCCCTGCAAAAAAGGGACCGAAAGTCTCGGCGGTACCACCCTAATTAACTGCATCCCCTGACGCAGCTCACTCATATACCGTTAACGCCGGTTCTACGCCGCAGTTTCCCACGGCAGCTCCCGGGCCGGTTCTATGCGTTCCATACAGGAGATTCCACCATACACTCCCTCTCTGTTATACTTCTGCGCATATACTTTTCCCGTTCATCGCTAATTATACATGTGATTTTACTTGATAAAAAATAAATTGTCAAGACTGGTTAATTTATCCCTGTACCTGTAGTAACTTCTGTTTCAGTTCACCCTCGAGACGCTGCATTTCTCTTTCCGCTTCCTGTCTCTTCTGGCGGCCTTCCTGCTGAATGTGCATAACTTCATCTAATGTAGAAATCAGCGACTCATTGGTAATCTTCAGTGTCTCGATATCCACGATACCTCTCTCCGACTCTTTCGCAGTCTCAATTGTGGCCATTTTCAGTTTCTCTGCATTCTTTCTGAGCAGTTCATTAGTCATGTCGGTCACTTCACGCTGCGCTGCCGCTGCCTGCGCAGAATGTTCAACTCCAAGCGCAAGCACCATCTGGCTCTTCCAGAGCGGGATGGTATTCACAATCGTAGACTGGATCTTCTCTACCATCAGCGTATCGTTCCCCTGCACAAGCCGGATCTGTGGGGCCGTCTGGATCGAAATCGTGCGTGTCAGTTCCAGATCGTGTATCTTCTTTTCAAACCGGTTGCACATAGAATCCAGATCTTTTGCCGCCTGTGCATCCTCCGGCAGCCCTGAAGACTGTGCCTTATTAAGCAGTTCCGGAAGCGTGGTAGAACGGATTTCATTCAGTTTCTTCTTTCCAGCCAGTACATACATGGAAAGTTCCTTGAAATATGTCAGGTTGACCGCATACATCTTATCCAGAATCGCGATGTCCTTCATCAGCTGTACCTGATGGTTTTCAAGAACCTTGCAGATCTGGTTGATGTTGACCTCTGCCTTGGCATACTTCGCTTTCATCGCTGAAATCTTATTGGCCGGCTTCTTAAAGATACCAAGGAATCCCTTCTCCTCTTCTTCATCGAAATCTTTCAGCTGCCTTACCACACCGGACAGCAGGTCACCGATCTCCCCTAAGTCTTTCGTCTTTACATTTTCTAGGGCATTTTCCGAGAAATCAGCCATCTTTTTCTGTGTTCCTGCCCCATACTGCAGAATCACAGCCGAGTTCGTCAGATCGATCTGGCTGGCAAAAGCATCCACAGCACGCTTTTCCTCCTCTGACAGGAGACTGTCATCAAGTGCGGGCTCCTCCTTCTCAGGAACCGGGGCCGGGGCCTGTTTCTCCTCCTGAAAAGGTTCCAGCGTTAATGTAGGGGTTGTCGCAAATCCTTCAAATTCATTACCCATATTTTCTCCTCCGTTGAGCAAGTATGCTGTTTAAAAATCATCTTTTGTCAGTCCTTCCTGTGCAAGCATCGTATTCAGCACAGAAATATCGGCCGCCACATCCCAGGCTGTATCCTGAAACAGGCTGTCAAGCAGCTTTTCAAAAGCTACATTTAATGTATCCAGTGTCTTTTCTATTTCGTTCTTGGATGAAAGGATATTCTCACCCTGTACCGGCATTGCATCCAGTTCTTCATAGGCTTCGAGAAGTTTTACAGTCGTTGGAAGATAATATTCCATAAGCCGTCTGATATCCGTTATGTTCTCCGGGTTCTGCTCAACCCTGTCAAAGATCCTGTCTACCAGCACCTCCATGCGTGAAATCTTAGCAGATATCTCTTCTCCCGGAATAGCATCATTACTTTTATGAATCTTCTTAATATATTCATCACCGGTACGGATAATCTCCTGCACCTGCGGGTCCAGATTCTTATGTTCCTGAGCCTGCTTTTCTCTGTTCAGCTTCTCTTCCAGTTTCTGCTTTTCCATGCGCTGCATCAGTTCATTATACTGTGTAAATGCATCATTACTCACAATGAGGCATGTCTTCTGGCTGTCCAGATGCCCCTGTCTGAACCAGCCTTTACGGATCATCTTCTGTATATCTTTCACAACATATTTATTAGATTTCCTCAGACGGCCGGCCAGTTCCTTTATCTCACAGTACTCTTTATCGCCAAGCGTGCTTAAGTAGAGCCTGTACCGCTTTACTCTGCCTAACAAGGCTGTACCGATTCCGGCCAGAATTCCTCCGCCAAACATCATAATACCGGTAATGACCGAAAATGCCAGAATTCCCGTGGGCACTACCTCTGTCGTAACAATTATGCCGATTATTAAAAACGCCAGAATCAGAAACATCGCAACCCCCAGCGTATATCCCGTCACCGTCATCGCAATACCGCCGGCCTTCGCCCCCGATGTCTTCACAAAGAGCCCCGGATGCTTCTGCAGTGCAGCCAGTCCCTCTTCGGCGCTGTTCCTTCTGCTCTGCCGCACTTCCTGACGCTGGTACCGCTGGTTCTGATAACTCCGTCCCTGATAACCATATCCGTTAAAACCAGCATTCGGCCCCGGACCTGTATTGCCTTCCTTATAAACATTTTCTCCCCGAAACGCACCGCTGCCCCCGAACGGAGACGGTCCCGCCTGCCTGTTATACCGGTAAGCATCCCTGTTCACACGTCTGTTGTTCCTATAGGACTGTTTCTGAAAACTCTGGGCAGTCTTATCCACAGCATCCCCTACATTATGCAAACCTTTCCCCAGATTATTCATCGCGCTGTTAACCGTATTCGTAATCGTCTGGTTCAAACGGTCAAAATTCTGTGCATCGATCGCCTCCTGCACAGTTCTGCTTATATCTTCACCAAATTTCTCCCAATCTTGATTCGCCATATCTTCACCTATGCCTCACTTTACAGGATTTCTGTAAAATATATTCCATATCGCTTTCATCTTAATAGGCGCCAGTGCCGGCTGCCGGCACCACCTTATTCAAGTATAATAGAATTGCTCTGAAAAATCAATGCGCCTGAGCAAATCACCTCACCAGAATATATGTGAAAAATCCTGCATAGAACAGAAGGAACATCAGGCCCTCCAGTTTGGAGAGTCCCTTTCTGCTCACAGCACATATATAAACAAGGATGCTTGCCACAATTAGTATGATTGTATCCTGCACGGCGAGAGCATTGATCGTGATCGGAGTAATTGATGCCGACATCCCCAGAATCAGGAGTATATTAAATATATTTGATCCCACAACATTGCCGAGTGCAAGATCATTTTCCCCCTTCTTCGCCGCTACCATCGAGGTTACCAGCTCCGGAAGGGATGTTCCTAATGCAACAATAGACAAGCCGATAAATGTCTGGCTGAGACCGAAACTTGCTGCAATCTCTGACGCACTGTCTACCACAAAATCTCCTCCGATAATGATTCCGGCAATTCCAACCACAATGTAAACCGCACTACGCACCGGTGTCAGAGATTCATACTCTTCCTCAGGTTCCCCTGAGGCAGCAATCTTCCTGCGTGAATGCAGTGCATCAATCACCGCTGCTATAACAAACCCGACAAATAAAACAAGCAGAATCACCCCGGATGTTCTTGACAGTATATATTCCTTATTCTCTCCGCCTGACATAATGCCCTGAAAATCGAATCCTGTCATCATCAGCAGAAGAATCGCCGTTATCACAATGGAAAATGGAAACTCGCGCTTCAAGATAGACCACTTCACCTGAATCGGCCGCACAAGTGCACTCGCCCCGAGAACCACCAGAAGGTTAAATATATTGGAGCCAATCACGTTGCTCACTGCCAGTTCATTCTTCCCCATCAGCGCGGCTGTCACGCTGACAGATGCCTCCGGCATGCTTGTCCCAAAGGCAACCACCGTAAGTCCGATTACAATAGAAGGAACCTTAAGAAGTTTTGCCACGCTAGAGCTTCCATCCACAAAAAAATCTGCTCCTTTGATAAGCAGGAAAAAACCTATAATCAATAATAAATATGTTATCATACTTGACCTCGCTTTTTATTTATACGATAATCAGTGTAGTCAGATTTTTCAGAAAAGTCAAGGATATCAAACCAAAGGAGCGAACTTATGACACCCGAGATTATATTTGAAGATCAGGATTTGATCGTCTGTATCAAGCCGGCCGGCACTGCCACCCAAAGCAGCATGATGCAGGCACCTGATATGGTGAGTATATTAAAAAACTATATTTATAAAAATTCCCCGGGTAAGCAGCAGCCGTATCTCGCGGTCATACACCGGCTGGACCAGCCGGTAGAGGGGCTGCTTGTATTTGCCAAGACACCCGCTGCCGCAAAAAACCTCAGCCGGCAGTTGACACAATCCGGTTTCGGAAAGCATTACCGGGCGATACTTACCGGAACACCCGTATCCCCTGAAGGTGATCTCACTAATTACCTTGTTAAGGATGCCAGAACGAATTCTTCCCGCGTGTGCACAGCCGACACCCCTGGTGCAAAAAAGGCATTGCTGCATTACAAAATACTGGAGTCAAAACCTCCGTACTCGCTGGCCGAAATCACTCTGGAAACAGGACGCCACCACCAGATCCGGGTGCAGATGTCCCATCTTGGCTGCCCCATTGCCGGTGACCGGAAATATGGCGTCACTCCCGCGAAAGATCCCAGAGAAGACGGCAGTCCGCGGAGTTATGATACTCTCCAGTTGTATGCCTGCCGTCTTACATTCCGTCATCCGCGTACCGGAAAAGAACTGGATTTCAGGCTGGACAAACTTCGCCGCCTATAGATAGAATGAATCTAGTTTCACAGGGTGCACTTTCTATAAAGCAAAAAAACAGGCCGCCGCAAACTCTATGAGCCGCTGCAGCCTGTTTATTCATTCTTCTTACATTTCCCCAAGCACTACTTCAGGTTCTTCTTCAACCGCCTCAGTATACTTCTCTAAGATGATCTTCTGGATCCGCTCTCTTGTGCCAGAGTTGATCGGGTGCGCGATGTCACGGTATTCACCGTCAAGAGCTTTCTTGCTCGGCATTGCGATAAACAGTCCTTTCTCGCCCTCGATTACCTTAATGTCATGAACTACAAATTCATCATCAATCGTAATCGAAACAACCGCTTTCAACTTACCTTCCTTTGCTACTTTGCGCACACGCACATCTGTGATTTGCATAATGTTCAAGTCTCCTTTCTCCGCCTGCATCGGTCCATTATCGAGCATCAGGCTCAATAAGTATAACCTTTATAATGCATACCGCTCGTTTTTCTCAACTACCACTTTCACACCATTCTCACCAACATGTCTCGTGTTTGCCCTTATCGTATCCCGACTCTCAACAACACAATTCTCGATGTAAGTATTGTCCCCAAGATATACGTCGTTCAGGATAATGGAATTCTTGATTACGCAGTTATTACCTACAAATACCTTTTTAAATATAACGGAATTCTCAACCGTTCCATTAATAATACTTCCACTTCCAACAAGGCTGTTCTTAACAACCGCCCCCGGATTGTACTTCGCCGGCGGAAGGTCACTCACCTTGGAGTTGACCGGCGGAAGTTCTTTGAAGAAGTAATTACGAACTTCAGGTCTCAGGAAATCCATATTCGTCTGGTAATATGCGTCCACTGTTGAGATGTTACTCCAGTAGCTGTTTATCTTATAACCGTATATTTTCTTCAGATTCTTATAGCGAATCAGAATATCGGTTACAAAATCATGTCTTTCCTCTTCTGCACAGTGCTCGATGAGGTCAATAAGCTGTCTTCTTCTAATCACATAAATACCCGTGGAAATCGTCTGTGAATGAGCCACCATCGGCTTTTCTTCAAACTCTTCAATTCTTGCGGATTCATTCATGCGGACGGTGCCAAAGCGAGTGGCATCCTCACCAGGAGCCAATTCCTTGCATACAACTGTGATGTCTGCCTTCTTGGCGATATGGTACTCAAGCACCTTATTATAATCCAGCTTGTACACTGCATCCCCCGATGTAATGATGACATATGGCTCGTGGCATCTCTTGAGGAAATCCAGGTTCTGATAGATTGCATCAGCAGTTCCCCGGTACCAGTATCCATTCTCCGCCGTAATCGTCGGAGTGAATACATATAATCCGCCCTGTTTTCTTCCGAAATCCCACCACTTGGATGAGTTCAGATGTTCATTCAAAGATCTTGCATTGTACTGTGTGAGAACGGCAACTTTCTGTATATGGGAATTTGCCATGTTACTCAGCGCAAAATCAATTGCCCTGTAGCTTCCAGCCACCGGCATCGCTGCCACTGCGCGTCTGGAAGTCAGTTCCTGCATCTTTCTGTTATTTCCGCCTGCTAAGATAATACCTACTGCTCTCATATACGATCACCTGCCTTTATTAATGTCTCACCACTTGCAAGCACTCCATCGCTGTAATCTTCTATGGATGTAACACCACTAATGGCGGTATTCTTCCCAATCTGCACTCCTGAAGGTATTTTTGAATTCTCCCCAATGGTCGCAAGTCCGCCGCTGTAAACACCCGGCTTCTCTTTATTCGGGACTTCACTTCCAATACCGATCACGACATCATTTCCAATCACGGTTCCTTCAGCGATGATTGCTTTCTCAATCACACAATTGTCACCGACTGTTACGTCTCTCATGAGAATTGAATCTTTGATCACACTGCCCTTACCAACGGTCACACCGCCTCCAAGCACAGAATTATGAACTTCTCCGTAGATCTCCGAACCGTTGCTGATGATACACCTGTCAACTACAGACTGTTCTGATATATACTGTGGTGGAAGATTGGCGCTGTTGGTATATATCTTCCAAAACTCTTCATATAAATTAAATTCCGGAATAATATCAATCAGTTCCATGTTCGCTTCCCAATATGAGCTGAGAGTTCCGACATCCTTCCAGTAGCCATTATACTCGTAAGCAAACATCCTCTTGTCATTCTCATGGCAGTATGGGATGATGTGCTTACCAAAATCACAGTTCGGCTGCTCTGAAAGCCTGATCAGTGCATCTTTCAGAACCGGCCAGCTGAATATGTAGATTCCCATAGACGCCAGATTGCTGCTCGGCTTCTCAGGCTTCTCCTCAAACTCCCTGATGCGGCTCTCCTCATCTGTAACGACAATACCAAAACGGCTTGCTTCTTCCATCGGAACCGGCATTGCTGCAATTGTAACGTCAGCCTTGTTCGCTTTATGGAAATCAAGCATTACCTCATAATCCATCTTGTAAATGTGGTCCCCTGAAAGGATCAGGACATAATCAGGATTGTATGTCTCCATGTAATCCAGATTCTGATAAATCGCATTTGCAGTACCTGTATACCACTCACTGCTTGTACTCTTCTCGTAAGGCGGAAGAATTGTCACCCCTCCGACATTACGGTCCAGATCCCACGGAATTCCAATTCCGATATGGGTATTCAACCTTAAAGGCTGGTACTGTGTCAATACACCTACAGTATCTACGCCTGAATTAATACAGTTACTCAATGGAAAATCAATAATACGGTACTTACCGCCAAATGCTACGGCCGGCTTGGCCACTTTTGCAGTAAGAACTCCCAGTCGACTGCCTTGTCCACCTGCCAGCAGCATAGCAATCATTTCCTTCTTAATCATGTCGTCACCTCATTTCTAGTTAGTTGTACCCATTATAGCACACTTTTCTCTTCCGCGCACAATTTTTACAATTTTTTAGCGGAACTCAATGCCTTTTTGTTAATCCTGCACAAAAAGAACATCTTTAAATTTTCCCCATATATAGTATAATATAAAAAGTAGTTATTGTTTATGACTAATTTATAGAATTTTTATTTAGGAAGGAATGCGTTTATGTATAAAATTGATTTCAATAAGCCGATTCATATCCATTTTATAGGGATTGGCGGCATCAGCATGAGTGGTCTTGCAGAGATTCTCATGAAGGAGAATTTTACAGTATCTGGATCAGATTCCAGAAAGTCACCACTAACTGAGCAGCTTGAGAAGAAGGGCGCCCAGATTTTTTACGGACAGAAGGCAGAGAATATCATCGAAGGTATCGACTGCGTTGTATATACCGCCGCTATTAACCGCGACAATGCCGAGCTGATAGAAGCTGTTGCGAAGAAAATACCGATGCTTACCCGTGCTGAACTTTTAGGGCAGCTGATGAAGAATTATAAGAATGCCATCGCCGTATCCGGCACCCACGGAAAGACTACAACAACTTCTATGATCTCTCATATTCTTCTTGAAGGGGATATGGACCCGACTATTTCCGTCGGCGGAATCCTTCAGGCAATCGGCGGCAACATCCGCGTAGGCAGCTCCGAGACTTTTATCACAGAAGCCTGTGAATATACGAACAGTTTTCTGGATTTTTACCCTAAAATCAGTATCATTCTTAATATAGAGGAAGACCATCTGGATTTCTTCAAGGACCTTGAGGATATCCGCCATTCCTTCCACCAGTTTGCATCACTGCTGCCTGAAGACGGCACCCTGATCATCAACGCGGATATCCAGAACTATCAGGAAATCTGCGACGGGCTCGGCTGTAATATCATCACCTATGGAAGTTCACCGGATGCAGACTACAGCGCAGCCAATATCGGCTATGATGATAAAGGAAGGGTATCCTTCGATCTTGTAAGGAAAGGAGTCCTGTCCGAACACATCGTCCTCTCCGTCACCGGTGACCACAATGTCTCCAATGCGCTGGCCTCCATCGCCGCTGCCGAACTGCTCAGGCTTTCTATGGATACGATTCTTAAGGGGCTGCTCTCCTTCTCAGGAACGGACCGCCGCTTTGAATATAAGGGCACTTTAAACGGTGTAACAATCGTGGATGACTATGCGCACCACCCGACAGAGATCACCGCCACCTTAAAGGCGGCGCACCACTATCCGCACAAGAAGCTCTGGTGTGTATTCCAACCGCACACTTACACGAGGACAAAAGCATTCTTTCATGAATTTGCCGAAGCGCTTTCCCATGCAGACCATGTCGTCCTCGCGGATATTTATGCAGCAAGGGAAACAGATACACTCGGTATCTCTTCCAGCCATCTGGCAGAAGAATTGAAGGCACTCGGGACAGATGCATACTACTTTCCAAGCTTCGGGGAGATTGAAAACTTCCTAAAAGCGAACTGTGTTTCAGGTGACTTGTTGATAACTATGGGAGCCGGAGACGTTGTAAATATAGGGGAAGATCTTTTAAAATAGAACTTATCCACACTTTCCCCACATAGTTATCTACAAAAAACCTTGTTTTTCCCACGAAAAAGTGCTTTTTACTGCCGCAATTAGGTGCTATAATACCTGTACGCATTGAGAGAGTTAAGTACGAAAACCAAAGGGTAGGGGAAATAAGATGAAGACATTGACTTTGAAAAATAAATTTCAGACAAACGCAACCTTAGTTACAAACGATTTTATAGACAATTACATGATCAACGCAAACGGTGAGTTTGTCAAAGTATATTTATTTCTGCTGAGGCATCTGGATGATCCGTGTTCCAATCTCACGATATCCATGATTGCCGACTGCCTGAACAACACGGAGAACGATATATTAAGAGCTTTCAGATACTGGGAATCTGAAGGACTTTTAACTGTTGATAAAGACGGTGAAGGAAGAATTACCGGGCTTGAACTGGAGCAGACGCCTTCCATTACATCCAGGAAAGTGACTGCCCCAAAGGTTCCGGCTGTCAATGAGAAGCCTGTCTTAAGAGAGGTCAAGCCTCTGGCTTCCGCCGCATCTGCTCTTGCAGCTGTCCCGGAACCAGTTATGGCCTTTGAACCGGCTGCCGTATCTGATCCTGTCCCTGTTTTTGAGACAGTCGCCGTGCCGGAACCAGTTTCCGCACCTAAGGCAGTCCAGAAGTCAAAGGCGATTCCGCTGACTTCATTTAAAGCCCAGAAGGAACTGAAGTCCCTGCTCTTTATCGCAGAACAGTATCTAGGCAAGACACTGTCCCGGACCGATGTGGATGCCATTACATATTTTTATGAGACGCTCGGCATGTCTGCTGATTTGATCGAATACCTGATCGAATCCTGTGTCGAGAACGGACATAAAAGTATCCACTACATTCAGAAGGTAGCCCTTTCCTGGTCTGACAGCGGTGTTACCACGATAGACCAGGCACGCCGGCAGTCTGCCAATTACAGCAAAAGCAGCTATACCGTGCTGAATGCATTTGGAATCAAGAACAGGGGGCCGGCTGCTGCAGAGCTTACTTTTATCAGGAAGTGGACCGAAGAACTCGGTTTCTCCCTTGATATCATTCAGGAAGCCTGCAACCGCACAATCGCCGCTACTCACCAGCCCAGCTTTGAGTATGCCGATACCATCCTCTGTAAATGGTACGAAAGCCAGGTACGCCATCTAAAAGATATTGCCGTTTTAGACGCCGCTTATCAGAAAGAAAAAGCCGCCAGAACAACTGTCCAGAATAGGCAGAAGCCAGTCTCAAAGAACATGAACAATTTCGAAAGACGCTCCTATGACATGGATTCTCTGGAGGAACAACTATTAAACAGTAATTAAAGTAGCTGTTCACAATTCTGGGCAGTTACTATTAGAAGGAGTATAATTGTGGGACTCAAACCATCACAATACCAGGCTATCATGCGTGATTATGAACAGCGCCAGCTGAAGAACCATGATATTCTGACCAGACATTATGAAGAAGTCTATAAACAGCTGCCGGAATTTAAATCTTTAGATGATTCCATCTCCATACTTTCCGTCCAATACGGGCGCAAGCTGCTGAACGGAGATGATAAGGCGGTGGACTCATTAAAGGAAGAACTCGCCATCTTGAGGAGCAGTAAGAAAGAGCTTCTCCGGTCAGGTGGATTTCCGGATGATTATCTGGATCCGGTTTATGACTGCAAAGACTGTAAAGATACCGGATATATCGATAATAAAAAGTGTCACTGTTTTAAAAAGGCTGTCATAGGTATTCTCTACGAACAGTCTAATCTGAACCAGATACTGGAGCAGGAAAACTTCAATACATTTTCACTGGATTATTATTCTGATAATTATATAGACAAAAAGACAGGGCGTTCTTCCAGACAGACTATGCAGGATGCCCTGAAAGTGTGTCATGATTTCGTAGATAATTTCGGGGCGGGAACCTCGAATCTGTTCCTGTATGGAGACGTAGGAGTCGGCAAGACATTCCTCTCCAACTGCATTGCAAAGGAATTAATGGACCGGGAATTTTCCGTCCTCTACTTCTCCGCATCGAAATTTTTTTCAATTTTAGCTAAAAATACATTTGACAAAAACAATATTGATGCGCAAAATATGTATGAATACATCTTTGACTGTGATTTACTGATTATAGACGATCTCGGAACAGAATTTACGAATACGTTTGTAGCTTCGCAGTTTTTTACCTGTATTAATGAACGGCTCTTAAGCCGCAAATCCACTATCATATCAACCAATCTGTCATTAGACACGCTGGCCGATTTATATACGGAGCGTTCCTTCTCAAGGATTACAAGTAATTACACAATGCTCAAGCTGATTGGTGATGATATCAGAATCAAAAAGAAATTAAAAATCAGGGAGGACCACTCATGTTACACCGAACAGAAAGAAATTTAGAGAATATTCCAGTAGGCGCATTAGGCCTGATTCCAGTTACAGGATGCGAAGAGCTTGGCGATAAAGTCAACGACTATCTTGTAAAATGGAGAAAAGAAAGCGCTATTGTGCATAAAGACGACGTTGCCTTTTCCGGATACGAAAAAGACACCTATATCATTGATACGAAAGTGCCGAGATTCGGTTCGGGCGAAGCTAAAGGTATTATCGCTGAATCAGTGCGGGGAAAAGATCTCTATCTCATGGTCGATGTTTGCAACTACAGTGTCACATATTCCCTGACAGGCAATATTAATCACATGTCACCAGATGACCATTTCCAGAACTTAAAGCGTATCATCGCAGCAATCGGTGGGAAGGGCCGCCGCATCAATGTCATCATGCCGTTCTTATACGAAAGCCGCCAGCATAAGCGCAATGGCAGGGAGTCCCTCGACTGTGCACTGGCCCTTCAGGAACTTGTCCGCATGGGCGTTGACAATATCCTTACATTTGACGCGCACGACCCGAGAGTCCAGAACGCCATCCCCCTGAATGGATTCGAGACTGTCCCGTCTTCTTACCAGTTCATCAAAGGTCTGCTCCGTAAAGAGAAGGATCTTCAGATTGACAGTGAACACATGATGATCATCAGCCCTGACGAAGGCGGCACAAACCGTGCCATTTACCTCGCCAACGTGCTCGGCCTCGACATGGGAATGTTCTACAAACGCCGCGATTATACAAGGATTGTAAACGGACGCAATCCCATTGTGGCACATGAATTCCTCGGAAGTTCTGTCGAAGGAAAAGACGTCATCATTATCGATGATATGATTTCCTCCGGGGACAGCATCATCGAGGTTGCAACCGAGTTAAAACGCAGAAAAGCAAACCGTATCTTTGCTGCCGCTACGTTTGGTCTGTTTACGAACGGTATGGAGAAGTTTGACAGGGCTTACGAAGAAGGGCTTCTGACCGGAATCCTGACAACAAACCTGATCTACCAGACACCGGAATTGTTGTCCAAGCCTTATTATATCAACTGCGATATGAGCAAGTATATCGCGCTCCTTATTGATACACTGAACCATGACGGTTCGATCAGTACTTTGCTGAACCCGAACGAAAGAATACAGCATGTGCTTAAGAAATATCACAATGGGGAAGAAATATAAACGTTACTGTCCAGACCGTGCCATGTACCCTGCTTTAGTATCTTTGCAGGAATGCACTGTCATGACATAATCTAAGAGCGGCATCAGGTATGAAATATTCGCCTGGTGCCGCTCTTTTCATTTTTTATCTTAGAAAATACTGCCGCTGGCATGCTTTTTTAGAGCAGACCCCCTATAGAAAGGAACAACGGTGCAAACACCAGTGACACGATTGTCATGAGTTTGATCAGAATATTGATGGATGGTCCTGACGTATCTTTGAAAGGATCTCCGACTGTATCGCCGACAACCGCCGCCTTATGGGCCTCGCTTCCTTTTCCGCCGTGGTGGCCGACTTCGATGTATTTCTTTGCGTTATCCCATGCACCGCCTGAATTGGACATGAAAATCGCCATGAGGACACCCGTTACCAGTGCACCCGCCAGCATTCCGCCGAGTGACTGTGGTCCGAGGACAACCCCTACAACCAGTGGTGCCGCTACTGCCATCGCCCCCGGCAGAAGCATCTCCCGCAGTGCCGCTGTCGTGGAGATACCAACACAGGATGTGTAATCCGGCCTTTCCGTCCCCTTCATAATGCCCGGTTTTTCCCGGAACTGACGTCTTACTTCCTCTATCATCTTATAAGCCGCCTTGGACACAGATTCCATTGTAAACGCAGAGAACAAAAATGTCAGCATTCCCCCGATAAACATTCCAATAATGACACGGTAATCCAGAATATCAATCGTATCCAGCTTTACAGCATTTGCATAGGACACAAACAGTGCAAGCGCAGTCAGAGCCGCGGAACCTATGGCAAATCCTTTTCCCATTGCTGCTGTCGTATTTCCAACAGAATCAAGTTTATCCGTGATCTCACGGACAGACTCATCCAGCCCTGACATCTCCGCAATACCTCCGGCATTGTCCGCAATCGGGCCATATGCGTCAACCGCAACCGTGATTCCTGTCGTAGAAAGCATTCCGACTGCCGCCAGGGCAATTCCATACAGGCCGCATGCCTGATAAGCGACAAAGATACCGACGCAGATCAGGAGCAGCGGAACCGCTGTGGACTGCATACCTACTGCTATACCACTTATGATCGTAGTTGCCGCCCCGGTCTCAGACTGTTCACCGATTCTTTTTACAAATTTATAATCTGCAGAAGTATAAACTTCTGTAATAACTCCGATTAACACACCGACAACAAGGCCTGCAATTACAGCAACAGCCCCGCTGAAGCTTTCAAATAAAAGTCTGCTGAATATAAGAGATGCTATCACTACAAGCGCAGCCGATACATAACTCCCTGTCTTCAGCGCCTTGTGCGGACTGGAATTTTCATTTCCCCTGACGAAGAAAGTCGCAATGATGGATGCCAGAAGCCCACATGCAGCAATCACAAGCGGGAAGAGCGCTCCGGAAGCTTCATAGTACACAACGCCCAGAGTCAGGGCTGATACGAGTGAACCCACATATGACTCGAAAAGGTCCGCCCCCATCCCTGCAACATCGCCCACGTTGTCCCCTACATTATCTGCGATAACCGCCGGGTTACGCGGGTCATCCTCAGGTATTCCGGCCTCTACTTTACCGACCAGATCGGCTCCCACATCGGCAGCCTTCGTATAGATTCCCCCGCCTACACGGGCAAACAACGCTATAGAAGACGCCCCAAGGCTGAAGCCGGATAAAATATCCACATTGCCTGTCAGTATGTACACCATGCTGACTCCCAGTGCACCGAGTCCTGCAACACACATTCCCATAACAGCGCCTCCGGAAAATGCAATAGACAGTGCTTTATTCATTCCACTCTCTTTTGCTGCATTAGCGGTCCTGACATTAGCCTTTGTCGCCACATTCATTCCGAAATATCCTGCTAGTGTAGAGAACAATGCCCCTGCAACAAAGCAGACTGCTGTAACCCAGCTTCCGATCCCGACACCAATCAGTATAAACAGGACAGCTACAAATACAACCAGAATCTTATACTCCGCTGTCAGGAACGCGCGGGCGCCTTCGCTGATTGCACCGGCGATCTCTTTCATTTTGTCGTTTCCGGCATCCTGTCTTCCCACCTTCACAGCCAGATAAACGGCAAAAAGAAGAGTCAGGATTCCTACCGCCGGAACCAGATACATTAACTTTTCCATTTCAATCCTCCTAGTCTATAATCCCTATCCATTGGCACCCGGTTCCTCCCTCACACTGAATCCCCCTTTCCTGCCGGCTGCCGCTGTAAAAGAGCTTAGTCTGAAGACCAAGCCCTTTCTCTTAATATTAATGATACTGGTTTATTTCATTTTTTGCAAGAAAAAGCGGCCAATCCTGCAAAAAATTATGAATCTTACTAATTTTCACAGTTGACCGCTATATCATTTTATTAACTTTTGTAGCACTTTAACCAATTTTTTAATAATTTTCGTCTTTTCAAAAAATACATGCAATGCATTATTTTCTGTTCAAAACGTCATTTCCTGATTCTCAGGATACCCTCAGGTTCTCGTAAAAGCACCTGTCAGTATTTCCCCTGATTAGTCCTCGAAAGGAACGATGATCAGATCTTTTGTATAATCATTCAGAACTTCGCATCCATCTTCTGTGATGATTACAAGGTCTTCAATACGAACACCAATTCCTTCGTCCGGAAGGTAGATTCCCGGCTCTACAGAGAAACACTGTCCCGGTTTGATGATGTCTTCATTTACAGAAGAAACATCGCCGAACTCATGGTCTTCCAGTCCGATTGAATGTCCTGTTCTGTGTGTGAAGTAAGGTCCAAAACCTTTTTCTGTTATGTAGTCACGGCATGCAGCATCAACATCGCACATTCTGTTGCCAGGCTTAGCAGCTGCGATACCTCTCATGTTAGCTTCTACTACGATATCATAGATCTCTTTTGCCCTGTCAGATACTTCGCCAAGGAATACTGTTCTTGTCATATCTGATGCATATGCATTCTTAAATCCGCCGATATCAAGGATTACACAGTCTCCGCGTTTTCCTTTTGAATCATCTGTTACATGGTGAGGGTCAGCTGCGCCCTTTGCATAAGCTGTAATCGGGTCGAAAGAAACATCTTCGCATCCAACTTCTTTGTAGATCTCGCGAACCTTTTCATTCAGCTGTCTCTCTGTCAGTCCTTTTCCTACCCACGGAATCAGCTTGTCCATTACGATATCATTCAGTCTTGAAGACTCACGCATTAACTCCTGCTCTTTTTCGTCCTTGATCATTCTAATGTAGTCAACAATCATAGAACCGTTCATGAACTTGCTTCCAGCTCCCAATTCCTGTAATCTGAGCAGGAATCTTGCCGGCCAGATCTTATCGATTCCGATTGGTTTATCTTTTTCTACGAACTGTGACAGAATCTCAACACCATCCTGCACGTCATTGTACCATACAATCTCAACCCCAAGATCTTTTTCCTGTGGGAACAGCTCGTTGATCATCATCTTATGATTGCCGTTCACATTCAGGTACAGTGCCAATAATCTTTCCCCCGGAACAATCATCTTTCCTGTCAGCCAGAAAATAGTAAGCGGATCCGCAATAATCATCTGCGGCATATCCTTTTCCTTCATTGCGTCCAGTATTCTGTTTAACTTACCTGTGTCCATTGTAAACTCCTCCTTTTACTTGCATATTATATGCAACTTTAATAAACATACCGTTATAATTGTATAGCTAATTGTGCGGTATGTCAATGAGGTTTCGGGGGGAATATTATGAAATTTAAGGGAGGATGGGGACGCGATCTGGAAAAACTCGGGGCTACAAAAGAGCGGGATGATATCTTTAGCTGTCATACCGCGTCCATATAAAAGGAAAAGAAAAAAGTGTGTTGTTTTTGAACGGCTCGCAGTCTATAATGAAGGAAAAGAAAATGCACAATGGAGGGATGGGACGGTATGAGTGAGGGAAGCGTAGGAATGTGGCAGGAATGGCTCTGGTGTGTGCTGCAATTTGTTGGCCCGATGTTTCTGCGCTACTATCCATTTCGTAAAAAACTGAGAATCCCCCTGTGGGCGCTGGCGGCCATCGTCGCCTCCGTCTGGGGCGGAATTGCGCTGAGTCTGGTCTTATTCGGCTATTCGCCGGACTACTCTATGAACCTCTATTGCAGCATTGCCATCCTGATTTTTTTTCCTCTTTCCTGCATAATCATCAAAGACCGGTTTGTCAAGCATTTCTTTGTGTACCTGATGTCTTACAACCTGATGACCGTGAGCATTGGCATTTCCCAGTTCCTGATGGAGCGGCTGGGAGGCGGATTGATGACGGCAAATCTTGCCACACTGCTTTTTTATCCCTTAACCTATCCCCTGATCTTCCATTTTCTGCACAAAGAGCTGGAGCCCGTGATGGATGTGGACGACACGAAGGTCTGGAAGATCGCCTGGGTGCCGATGCTGCTGTTCTACCTGTTGATTGCCGTGGCCACGCCGGGGATGCTGAATGCCCGGCAGGTAAGCTATGTGCTGACACGCACGCTGTTAGGGA
Organism: Faecalicatena orotica; assembly: GCF_003149245.1. Lineage (GTDB taxonomy): Bacteria > Bacillota > Clostridia > Lachnospirales > Lachnospiraceae > Faecalicatena_A > Faecalicatena_A orotica. The sequence continues at coordinate 98,981 of NZ_QGDL01000012.1, forward strand.
TCTGCTGCGCCGCATTCTGCGTCATTCTGGTGATCTGCCTGAGGCATGCCAGAGAGCAGGCGGTCAGGGAGGAGGCCTTGATTCGTGTGCAGAGCCTGGCGGACATGAAGGAGGAGTTCCTTCACAACCTTTCCCACGAGCTCCAGATGCCCATTACGGTGGTGTCGGGCTTTGCACAGCTGACCGGCCGTATGATGGACGATGCCGAGATCGACCGCGCTGCGGTACGGGACAACATGCGACGGGTGGACAGCGAAGCCGGGAGGATGGAGCGGCTGGTGGTGCAGCTGCTGGATGCCGCTGCCATCGAGAGCGGCAGCTTTACTCTGAACCGGCGGGAGATGGATTTGGTGGAGCTGATAGAAACCGTGGCCCACGTTCATTTTCCGCTGATGGACAATCATGGAAATCAGGTAACGATTGACGCACCTCCCGCTCTGCCCGCGATATATGGTGACCGGGAGCGGCTGCTGCAAGTGCTGCTGAACCTGGTTTCCAACTCTGTGAAGCACACCGTGAGCGGGATCGTCACTCTGTCGGCACGTTCGGAGGAGGACGGGATCGCAGTGGCGGTGCAGGACACCGGCGAAGGAATTGCGCCCGAGCTCCTTTCCAATCTGTTTCAGCGGTATCCGAGAAACCGGGCGGCCGGCGGAAACGGTTTGGGGCTTTATATTTGCGGACAGATCGTCTGCGCCCATGGCGGTAAAATCTTAGTGGAAAGCAGGGTTGGGGAAGGAACCAAAGTGTGCTTTACGATTCCGGCTCTGGAGGAAGAGGTGGCAGAATGAAGGGGAAAGTAGTGCTGATGGTGGAAGACAACGAGCACGTGCAGGAGCTCAACCGTCTGGTGTTGGAACGGGAGGGCTGTATGGTGCTGACAGCACCAAGTCTTGACGCTGCGCGGCAGATATTGGCGGGGCATCCGGTCATCGATATCGTTGTTCTGGATATTCTGCTGCCGGACGGCAGTGGGCTGGATTTTATCCCGGAATTGAAGAAGTCCACTGCTGCGCCGGTGCTGATGCTGACCAGCAGGCGGGGATATGGGGATATGGTGCAGGGCCTGACCGGAGGGGCGGATGATTACATGACTAAACCCTACCGGGTTGAGGAATTGCTGGCGCGGCTGGTCGCTCTGCTGCACAGGCGGGAGGCGGCACATGGAAACATCCGGCTGACCCGCGGCCCGCTGGTCTTGGATACGGTGGCTCAAAGAGCTTTTCTCCATGGAGAGGATATTCTATTGCAGCCCCGTGAGTATGCGGTGCTGCTCTATTTGATCCGGCACGAGGGGGAAGGCGTTCCCGCGGAGCAGCTTTTTGAGGCAGTCTGGAAGCTGCCCGCGCTGGGAAACACGAATGCGGCGAAGACTGCGGTGTCCCGTCTGCGCAGGAAGCTCTCGGGGAGCGGCTATACCATCTCATCGGGCCGGGGGACAGGGTACTGCTTCGAGCGGGAGAATAGGAATTGCAATAGGTAACGAATTGGTAACCTTCTGTACTTATCATGGAAACGGTCAGGAAAATATAGTATTATTCGCTTAGATCCATTAAACTGCGTAATATGCGCCGCCGGCAAATCCGGCATACGTATTGACGCTGAGCGCGGTTCGAATAGTGAAAGCGGGAGGAATGAATATGATAAGAGACAGAAAACGTAGCCGATGGCTGGTTCTAACCTTAACTCTGTGCCTGGTGATCAGTGCATTCACGGTCACGGCATTTGCAGAGGAAACGGTGGACACAACACCGCTTGGCAGCGGAGGGAATTCGGTGACAGTCGGAACCTGGGATGAACTAAAAAGTGAAGTGGAAGAGGTGGACGGAGCAGCGGAAATACGTGTGGACAGCGAGCTCACTGCTGATAGTGTGATCACTGTTGGAAGAACAGTAGCCATATGCTCAGAGGGAGGCCCTTTTACCATCACCCGCGGTGACGGCTTCAAAGGAAATTTCTTTGCGGTTAAAACCTCAAAGGTTGACCTGTCGTTGTCCAATATCGTGTTGGACGGCAATGGAGGTACGGTAAGCGAATGCAGCCAGCTGGTTCTGGTGAACAATGGAGCCAATCTGACATTGAAGGCGGGAGCCGTACTGCAAAATAACAATGCCAGCTCGGCCGGCGGCGGGGTGTACGTATATGCGTCCTCCATCACGATGGAGGACGGCAGCAGCGTCACCGGGAACACCTCCCTGAATGGCAGCGGCGGGGTGGCAGTGACCACCGGAAGCCGCTTCACGATGAACGGCGGCAGCATTACCTGGAATACTATGAACGGAAATTCGATGAGCTACGGCGGCGGAGTTGCTGTAAGCAACGTGAGTTCGTTTACGATGTCGGGAGGAACGATCTCGAATAACACCTCCAAGACCAGCGGCGGCGGGGTGTATGTAAACAACAGCCGCTTTACGATGGTGGCAGGCATGATCACGGACAACCAAGCGACGAACACCGACGGCTGGGGCGGCGGAGTGTTTGTGACCCATTCTGCTGTCTTCACTATGGAAGGCGGCAGTATTACCGGCAACGTATCCAGCGCTGGCGGAGGCGGGGTGGCGGTCACTGCCTTAGCGACAAACTTCACAGGTGAATTTGATATGCAGGGCGGCACTGTCGTCGGCAATACACTCAGCGACCCGGCTAAGAAGGGCACTGAGGTTTATGCGGATACGGATATCAATCTCTCTGGGGAGGTCCAGATCGGCGCCGGTAAGAAGGGAGCCTTTCTTGACGGCGGACTTTTCCGGGTAGGCCCGGATGGATTGAAGGGAGACAGCTGGGTCTTTATCGAGGAGATGGATGGCGCGGCTGAGAATAGTTTTGTCGCCACCAAGGCCGGTACAGCCTCCGAAGCAGAGGCGGCTTACTTCACTTATCTGTCCGGCGCCTTTGTCGTGGTACCGAACGTGGAGGGCTATGTGCTGAAAGCGAAAGAAGCCCCTTCCCTTACCGGTCCGGATGCCATGTCTCTGGAATATGGCTATGCGGCTTCAGTCTCGGAAGAGTTCACTGTCACCGGAGTTCCGGCACCTGTGGTCAAAAAGACATCCGGCAGTGACTCCATCACCTGGGACGATGGAGCGAAAAAATTGAATATAGCCGCCGGACTGGACGCAGGAACCTATCCGGTCACTCTAGTGGCAAGCAACGGAGTAGAACCGGATGCGTCCCATATCTTTACACTGACGGTGAAGGGAAAAGCGCCCGCGATCACCGGTCCGGATGCTATGTCTCTGAAGTATGGCTACGCGGCTTCAGTCTCGGAAGAGTTCACTGTCACCGGAGCTCCGGCACCTGTGGTCAAAAAGACATCCGGCAGTGACTCCATCACCTGGGACGATGGAGCGAAAAAACTGAATATAGCGGCCGGACTGGAAGCAGGAATCTATCCGGTCACTCTAACGGCAAGCAACGGAGTAGAACCGGATGCGTCCCATATCTTTACACTGACGGTCAGCGCTCCTGTACTTCCAGATACCTATAGCCTAAGCTTCGATGCAGACGGCGGCAGTCCGGTTCCCGCAGTGCAGACTCTGGAAAGCGGCGCGGCACCCGCAGCAGTGGCTGACCCGGTAAAAAATGGGTATACCTTCTTGGGCTGGTATGACGATGCGGATAAAAAGGTGGATCTGTCTGCCTTCCGGATGCCGGAAAAAAATGTACTGCTGAAAGCAAAATGGGAGATGGCTGATGTCCCGAAGGCGGATTATAAACTGACTGTAGAAAATGGAACGGGCGGCGGCAGGTACGAGGCCGGCCGAAAGGTAACCATTCAGGCAACCGTGCCGAAGGGAAAGGTATTTGTGAGATGGGAGATCAAATCCGGAACAGGCGCGCTGGAGAAGGCGGACAGCAGACAGACAGTCTTCACCATGAGTGAAAGTGATGCAGTGGTCAGGGCGGTGTTCCGGAATTCCACCACACCGCAGACGGGAGATCATACAAACGTAACAGTTTGGCTGGCGCTGCTGTTTGCGGCCCTTGCAGGCTGCATTGTACTGCTGGTCTTCTGGAAGCACCGCTGTGGAAAACGTCATTGACGATCCGGCAGTTTTCGGAATACCCGGTTAGCTTGACCAGACAGAAAAAAGAAGCTGTAAAAAAACTCCCCAAACAGAAAGAACGCTGAGGTCGTAAGACTTCAGCGTTTTTTTGGTATAATTAATTATGCAACTAACTAATCTTACCAATAATAATATTTCTTCTCTGCGCGATATCAAAAAATTCTTAAAGCTCCCCCATACGGTTAATTATTTCTTTGTAGAATTTTTCTCTGTTTTCTCCTGCGCACACGGTATCCAGTATGATTCCGTCTTTCAGGAAGATTATTTTTTTGCAGTGGCTTGCCAGCTGGGGGTCGTGGGTTACCATGACGATTGTTTTCTGGAAGTCTCTGTTGATTGTTTCGAGAGCGTTTATGACTATGCTGCCAGATTTGGAATCCAGATTGCCTGTGGGCTCGTCGGCCAGGATGAGATCGGGGTCATTTACGAGGGCACGGCAGATTGCGGTTCTTTGTTTTTCTCCGCCCGACAGTTCATAAGGGTTCTTTTTCATAAGATGCTCTATTCCGAATTTTGCAGCGTATGCCCTTGCCGCTTTTTTCATTTTTTCGGGCTTTTCTTTCCCGAGTATCATGGGAAGCATGATGTTTTCTTCTACAGACAGGCTGTCCATCAGGTAAAAATCCTGAAAAATGAAGCCGAGTTCTTTTTGTCTGATTTCTGCCAGTTCATCCCCGAAGAGTTCTTCTGTATCTTTTCCTTTAAAGTATACTTTTCCAGACGTCGGCTTATCGATCAGTCCAAGGACCTTTAGCAGCGTCGTTTTTCCACAGCCTGATTTTCCCATGATGCCGACAAAGTCGTGTTCCTCCACCCCGAAATTTAGATTTTTCAATACTTTTACGTCCTCGTCTGAATTTTTCAGCATCGACTTTCGATAGTTGCGGACCAGATCTTTTACTTCAATAGCGTTCATGCTTTGTTTCCTCCTCCATTTTCCTTACAAGATAATGCGACAGCAGTAAAGCGCCAGTCACGATAACTATAATATATATGGCAAATACAAATGCCCATGTCTTCCAGTATGTATAGTCGCCGTATTTGGCAGGTTCGAAGATCCAGCCGTAGCATCCGAGGTATACAAGCCCCATCCCCCCGCCGAAAAGCAGAGGTATCTTTATACTGCTGTAGATTTCCTTTTTTACCGTCTTCCTTCTGCGTCCCCGTTTCATCCCCATACAATAGAAGAACGCATCCTGCCGCCTGTAGAATTCCATTGTGGAAAATCCTTTCAGCCCAATCAGGAACAGACAGCTGATTATAAGGGCAAGTATGATAATGATACGGCTTGCAAAGTTAAAAGTATTCTGCATTTTCAGACCTTCCAGAAAGTGATCCGTGACCGTCAGGTTATCCACCTCAATTGTGTACACATCATTCTTTATTCCTTCCCTATTTTCATATTCCATTAAGTCTTCCGCTGCACTTTCCCGCACCGCTTCCGGAATATGCATCAGCACGAGGAGGTTCTGCTCATCCCTGGCCTGCCTGATCTGTTTCCACTCTTTTTCAAAATAATCATCCGAAAATACAAGCACATTGGAATGCCAGCCATCCATACTATATTTTCCAACTGCCGGCTGCACAACCAGTTCTTTTATATTCGTCTTACGATACTCTTCTTTATTGTACTGGTCCCCGCTCATGGCATAAGTCCCGAACTCTTCATGATACCTTCCGATATGGATAATGTCTGTCATCGAAAGGATACCTTTCTTTGATTCCCTGTCCAGATATTTTATATATTGATCCGCATATAAGATCTCATCACCTTTCAGTGATATCTCATGGCCAGTAATCGCTTCATACGTGCTCTCAGAGATTCCGATCTGCTGCACCGTATTTCTACCAGTAACCATAAACATCGGATACTGTTCGGCTTTGACATTGTATTTTTCTTCAAAATCTTTGATGTACCCCCCGTCTTTTTCCGCCGCACACCAGACGGCATCATATGGGTACCCCTGTGCGTCCGGTGTCAGCGGGAGAGACTCAGCAATCTGCCCCGCGAGATAGCCGATCGCCATAAAATGAATGAGCGCTAGACCATACATGATCAGATAATTTGAGCTGTACTGGTGGTACAGCTGGCTTAAATGCAGCAGATTCCGAAAATAAAAGCGCTGACGCTTTTTCAGAAATTCCAGAAACAGTCCTACCCCGAAATACAAGAGGAAGAAGATTGAAATGGCCCAAATGATAATCGCACGATAGGGCCCCACACCATTGTCTTTCTTGTAGACATATATTCCTGCAATACAAAGAATAATGCCGACAGCTGTAAGAATGAGCCATTTCCCTTTCGGGCGGATTTCCTCTTTCTGCTTATCCTCGGCAAGATCCGATACATTTTTTTCCCCAATCATAACCATAATAGAAAAAAGTGCTGCCGCCATAATCACAAGACTTAAAAGCACTGTATTCCGATATATTGCAAATGGTACATTCATATGTATATGGTAGGTACTGTCTATTTTCCCCAGTACCTTCTGGCATCCATACAGAAGGCCGTTCCCGAAAACCAGCCCAACTACAAGTGACATAAAGACCCCCGCCCCGGATTCCGTCAGAAGCATCAGAAAAACCATTTTTCTTTTCATTCCGAGAGTCAGGAACATCCCATAATCCCGCACCCTCACCTTCATATAATATTTCATGGAAAAAACCATAATAAAAATACTAATTACAATGATAATGGCCGCCGCAATTTTAAATTCACTGTCCACGATATACCGGATTACGCTGTCGAAAATCCCTCTGGAAAGCGAATCCTTCAAAGACAGAAACGTAAAAAGCATGGCAATTGCCATCAGTTCACCGGCGAAAAACAGCACGTAGTTTTTTAAATTGTACTTAAAATTCTTGATAATAATTTTAAAAAGCATTTCTCTCCTCCCCGTTCAGAAACAACACCCAAAAACATTCTGCCTATAAATACAAAAGCACTTCCGCGGCAAACCGCCCTCTTCCGCTGTCCAGTTTTAATGTACCGTTATTTTTATCCACCATCCTCTGTACACTGTACAGGCCAATGCCGTGCTTCTCCCTGTCCTTCTTGGTGCTTAAAAATCTTCCATTCTTCTTTACCACCGGTTCCTTGCAGCTGTTCTCAATCCTGATATACAGAATGCTTTCATCCGCCCGCAGAAAAATATTCATCCATTTTTCCTGAGTTTTCACCGCCCCCTGAACTGCATTCTCCAGAAGATTCCCAAGAATTGCAGTGAGGTCAAAGGCTTTTACCGAAATCTCCCTGGGCACTTCTACTTTCCATATAATCTCAATTCCATTTTCCTTTGCCTGCTTAATCACGTAATTCAGAATACTGTCTATTTCTTTTTTTCCAGTGAAAACATACTCCTTCGTCTGCTCCAGATATCCTTCAATCTCCTCAATATAGCGGAGTACAGGCATATCCTGACTGTCTCTTGCAAGACCTCCCAACACAATCAGGTGATGGCGGATATCATGCCGGAACACCCTCATCTGGCTCTGTGCATCCGCCATAATCTGAAGCTGGTTATCATATGCCTCTATCTGTTTTTCCAGACTCTTCTCCCTGCGGCTTTTTCTGCTCCATCGTATGTATATAACCAGTACTGCCGAACAAGAAATTAGAAAAAACACCAGAAACACTGCCAAAATGATTACAAATCTGCCGCCCATCTGCTACAGCTTCCTCCATAACTGCATCATCCGGTCCCGCACCTCTTTCCTGTGAGGCCGGCTGATGCTCAGTTCATCTCCATTGGTCATAACAATAGATTCATAGTTATACTGCCTGATATACCTTATATTTACCACGAAGGATTTGTGTATCATTAAAAACCCTCTGCTTAACTGCTTCAAAACCTGGTCCAGCTTCCCATAAAACATCGGATACTTCTCCTCCCCCACTGACTGCAGCTTCACCTGACGCCCCTCACTGGAAAAATACAAAATCTCCTCATAAGGAACCCGGTAAAAATTCTGTCCTGACTGGTATTCAAAAACCTCACGCCCGATACTTGAGAGTTCAAGAAAAACCTTCATCACCTTTTCTACACTCTCATATCCGGCCGGCTTCACCAGAAAGTCCAGCGGACGCATCTGAAAAAGTTCAAGGGCATAGTATGTCTTAGAAGAAATATACACAATCTGCGTCTTCTGGTCCTGACAAACACTCCTGATATGCCGGCCAATCTCAACCCCATTCAGGTCAGGCAGCTCTATATCCAGAAACACCATATCAAACATTACCTCCCCCAGCCTGCCCACAAAATCCATCCCCAGATAAAAGCGCTCCACAGCTATGTCCACATCCGCCGATTCCCCGAACCGCACCAGATACGTTTCAATCTCTTCACATGTAATCACTTCATCATCGCATACAGCTATACGATACATGTCCATCCCCCATCCCTGACCGATAAATGTTATATTTTGATTATACCATACAAGTCAGGCGTCCTCAGAATACACTTTTTACAAAAACATAGCCCTTTTATTACAAATAGAAGTAATAGTTGACGAGCTTTAGCCTCGGAAACGAATGGGGACACTTGCCTTGGGACGGGGATCTTTCCTGCCGTCCTGATGAACCAGCTAATGTGAAGGGGAGTCCGGCGGCCTGCGGAGCAGGGGAACTGGTTCAAGTCCGTTAAGTAAGCTGTAGAAGATGTTGGAGAAAACGGAAGAGGAAGGGAGGGCAGAATTTGTTTCCGTAACAAATTCTGTTGCCTCCTGAGGCGCAAAAACATCAGTTTTTGCACCGAATGCGGCATGTCCCACCCTTCCCCTTCCGTTTTCTCCTACAGCTTCTAAGCGAAACGCCCGGACTTGAACCAGCCCCCCCTGCCCCGCAGGCCGCCGGACTCCCCTTCGCATTAGCGCCCCCTTTCTTTTTCAGTGGATTTTTTCTTTTTTTGTGTTATGCTTATTGTATTAAGTTTGAGGTGAATACTATTGAAGAAATTATTTTTTAGAAATCTGGGAGTCACTCTGCTGTGCCTGATTATAGCTACCGCTCTTTCTTTTTTATTTTTCCATTTCGGGCGCGGGAACTCTGCTAATATTGCCCTGATCTACATACTCGCCCTGATTCTGACTGCCTTGAATACGCAGGGGTATCTCTTCGGTATTTTTGCATCGCTGTTCTGTGTTGCGGCGGTTAATGTGTTTTTTACTTATCCGTTTTTCAAAATGGATTTTTCGCTGGACGGATATCCGGTTACTTTTGTGGGTATGCTTGCAATCAGCCTGATTACGAGTACTACTACGACACGCATGAAGAAGCAGAAGGCGATTCTGGAAGAACGGGATAAGAAGCTGGCGGAGGCGGATAAGGAACGGATCCGGGCGAATCTGCTCAGGGCTATTTCCCATGATCTGCGCACGCCCCTTACAAGTATCATTGGATCATCTGCATCTTTTATGGAGGATTATGAAGAGCTGACAGAGGAAGACCGGCTCGAGCTGGTGTCCAATATTAACGAGGATGCGCACTGGCTTTTGAATATGGTTGAAAACCTGCTGACTGTCACGAGGATACAGAATGATTCCGGCAAGGTCAGGAAGTCGCTGGAAGTCGTTGAAGAAGTAGTCGGGGAGGCTATCAACCGTGTCAGGAAGCGCCATCCGGATCTGGTGGTTAACGTCGACATGCCGGAAGACTTTTTAATGATACCAATGGATGCCACTTTGATCGAACAGGTCATGATCAATCTGCTTGAGAATGCTTTTCTTCATTCGGGGAGCGATGCCCCTGTTAACCTGGTAATTGAGAATCAGGAGGATCAGGTTGCTTTCCATATACGGGATTACGGGATCGGGCTGGATGAAGCCCAGATTCCTTATATTTTTGAAGGGAAATACCATAGCGATAATACAGACAGCTACCGGGGAATCGGGATAGGCCTTTCTATCTGCAAAACGATCATAACCGCGCATGACGGCACCATCTGCGCCTCCAATCATGAAAAAGGGGCCGAATTTACATTTATTTTACCAAAGGAAAAGGAGACAGAAGATGACGCATAAATTTACCGTGTTGATAATAGAAGATGAAAAAAATATTCTGGCTTTCGTTGGCAAAGTTTTGAAGAAGCATGAATACAGAGTTCTCTGTGCTGACAACGGCTCGGAAGGCCTGAACCTGATCCATTCCCAATGCCCGGATGTTATTCTGCTTGATCTCGGGCTCCCGGATATGGACGGCATTTCGATCATCCGTGAAGTACGCACATGGACAAGTACCCCTATCATTGTTATATCCGCACGCTCCGCAGAAAAGGAGAAGGTCTCTGCACTTGACCTGGGCGCTGATGATTATATTACCAAACCATTCGGCACATCAGAACTGCTCGCCAGAATCCGTGCCTCGCTGCGCCACAGCAACCGCCTGATCACAGACAGTACGCTTTATATACGCCCCTACCAGAGCGGGGGATTGTGTCTGGACTTTTCCAAACGGCTGCTGACAATAGACGGCAGAGAGATTCACCTCACACCGATTGAATACAAGATTGTCGCATTTCTCGCCCAGAATTCGGGAAAGGTCATGACTTATGCCTCCATTCTTTCAAATGTCTGGGGTCCTTATGCTGATGATGACAACAAAATCCTGAGGGTGAATATGGCTAATATACGCAGAAAACTGGAATCCGATCCCGCACAGCCCCAGTATATTTTCACAGAGGTCGGAGTCGGTTACCGCATGAAGGAAGATGAATTTGATACAGGCGATCCTGCACAAGGCTGATGTTAAGAAGGCGCTAAGGTTCCTGCAAAAACCTTTCCTGTCTGATGTTTATGTTCTAAAATGAGTTCATAGCAATTAAGGGAACCAATAAAGGAGCGTACACACATGGACACAGGAAATATTGTAATGATTTTACTTATGGTTATCGGCGGTTCAGCCGGTATACTTTCTACCTTATATCTGGCCGTTAGTTTTCCGGCCGTCATCCTCTGGAAGATATACCGTAAAATCCGTTATGGTTATGCCTTAACTGACTAAAACTGCCTCACTATTTCTCATATTCCCGAAGAGAGCCGGAAACGCAATTGTTCCCGGCTCTCTTTATATATCCATTCCGACTACAACCAACCCGATTTACAGCACAGACAAAATTATTACCCCTATAATGGTTCCTAGGATTATTCTTGTATAACTTCTAACGGACCAACGGCCCGTTCCGCGTCTTTTTATTCTGATACATTCTCTCATCGGCAAGCTCCAGCAAAGAGTGGTAATTATCCCCCTCTTCCGGATATAAAGCGTACCCCATAGAAAAATGGACGGTAATCTCTACATGATCATCCAATGCTACAGTATACCCGTCCTGGTCGGCAGTTATATCTTTAATAATACTGTCAATCTCGCCTTTGTCAGGACAGTCATATATGCACAATACGAATTCATCTCCTCCCAGACGAGCAGCAACCGCATTGCCGTGATGATATGTTTCAATCACCCCGGCTATTTTTTTCAGGTACAGGTCACCGCCTCTGTGCCCGTAAAGATCATTTGTTTCTTTCAGCTTGTCAGCATCTATCATGATCAATGCACTATAGTTCAGCGGCTTTCCATTCATGAAAATTTCATCCATTTTTGCATAGAATGCCCGCCTGTTAAACAATCCGGTCAGCGACTCGATATCCCGTTCCTGCTCGATATGCCGCTTTTCCCGTACTTCCTGTGTTACATCAATCAAAATAGCCAGATTACTTTCTTCGTATGTAAACTCCTCAAACCTGACATACCGTTCTACAGTTCCCGGCAGTCTATAGATATTATCTGACTGGTGTAATGCATTTTTCTTAAGCTGTTGTTCTTTTTGGGGAATCAGTTCCGGGTGCCCCAATATATAGTTATACTCTTCGTCTGTCAGCATCAGTATATCCCTGACCCGGCTGGTTGCCACAACACGTTTAGAACCCGGGATATATTCATAGAGACCAATCGGAATCCTTGACAGTTCTAACGCGATAGACATCTTTTTAGTGGAACTTAATACACTCTTTAGCATTGCATTAATATGGGTACTGAGTTCGGCCAGCTCAGGAACCGTATCTTCACTGAACAGGATATCAGTACCGCCCTGTTCGATTTCATATAATTTTTTATTAATAGCGATGATCCCTTTTACAATTTTCCGGTCTAAATAAATATAAATAAAAATGATTGCAAGTACAGACAAGAATACAATATCAGTAGCTAAGAGCCAAGTGTCTGTCAGCACCTGCTTATACAGTGACGATTCCAGATAGGTTCTTGCCAGAATCAGGGAATCCGAATCCTTGATGGCGCAGTAATTTTTCCTGCCATCAATGGTCGGGTGGGCAACGGTTAATTTATCCGAATGGCCGTCCAGCTCCAGCCCCAGTTCTTCCGCATTCTTTCCTATGTATTCGGGGGCAGTACAGCTGACAATTTCATAACTGTCAGGATCAATTGCATACAATACCGTTGCGCTGTCGGTCGGAATCAGGGAAAAGACCGAGGAAAAGGTTCTGCCCTCCATTGCCTTCAAAACTCTTTGTGGCTCCAGCCCAATCTGTACGATTCCGCTGCCATCCTCCATCCACACCGCCGCATACTGCATCAGCTTTTGTTCTGCCGTGTTCGGGGTTATATCCTGACACAATTCAAGTGAGTGGTCTTCCAGCATCGGGAGAAAAAACTTCATCTGCTCTCCTGAGTTAAAGTTGTAATGGTAATATTCCGGATGTGTGCCGGCATATATTTCACCTTCTGTATTAAAAAAATGGATCTCATCAACCTGTAATAATTCTGCTACCCCTATCGCTTCCTCCCGGCTGTTAATCACTTCGGGATAATGCTGCGCCACATAAGCAGCCATCCGCGCCCGTATCAGACAGTCATCCGCGAAATCAGATTTGATCTGTGCCAGATCCTGCTCATTCTTCTTTATCATATTCTCAATCTGCCAGAATAAATCTGCAGATTTCTCTTCTACATTGCTGTGGATAAGCTGGATCCGAAGCACATAATTTATAAGCAAAGTAAACAGCATAACGATAGAAATAACGATAATCAATGCTTTTGTTATACTTTTTTTCAATCTGCAATTCCTCCTCATAAAACCATTATATAGAGGTTTTCCCAAAATTAACAGACCAGTTTTCAAAAACATCGATAGAAAGTGGTTTTGAATAGATATACCCCTGAACCATACCGCATTTTATCTCTCGCAGACAGGTGAGTTGTTCCTTTGTCTCAATCCCTTCTGCTACAACAGAAATATTTAATGAATCGGCAAGCCTGACAAGACTGGATATAATTTTCCATGATTTCTCATTCATTGTATCGGCAAAAAACTGTCTGTCCAACTTAATTGTATCTACATCAAACTCGTTTAGTAGTGCAAGGGAGGAGTATCCAAAACCAAAATCATCCAAAGAACATAGAAAACCATGTTTATGCATGTCCTGTATTACTTTCTTTACCAGAATAATCTGCTGTGTATCAAAAAACACCGATTCGAGCATCTCAAATTCAATGATTCCATCTGGAATCTGGTATTTTTCCTTTATTGCCACAAATTCTTCCAGAAAATCAGGATTCTTCATGTGGAGTCTTGACAGATTTACAGAGATAGGAATGACCTGTTTCTTCTCTTTGAACCACCGTTGTACTAACTTACATACCTCCTCAAACATATAAATATCTAATGTACATATTTTACCATTTGACTCAAACAGGGGAATAAAATCTGAAGGATAAATCATACCACGTTCCGGATGAATCCACCTGACCAGTGCCTCTGCCCCGCCCAGCATCTGATTCTCCAGACGGATCTTGGGCTGAAGGTAAATCTGGAAATCATGGTTTTGGATCGATTCCTCGAATAACCCGTTTAATTCAGCCTCCCGGTTCATTTTGATGACTAATTGATTATTGAAAAAGGCACAGATTTCCTCCCCTGTCTGGTGTTCACAGGCTGCAATTGCCCTTCCGACTATAATTTTGATGTCCAGTTCCGGCTCCTCAACAATGTATACCCCCTGTGCCAGATTGATTATATAATGAACATTTTCCCTCCCGTTAAAAGAAGCAATATCATTGACGATTTCCTCCAGCCTTGAATGCACCTGTTCCTTCCTATTCTCATGCAGGCACAGGAAAAAATGATCTGTTTCACTTCTGGCCACAATTTCATCTTCCTGCAGATGACGTTCAATCACAGTATAAATATATTTGAGCGTTTCATTACCCGCTTCCGTCCCAAAGTTCTCGTTAATGTGCTTAAAGCCCCGGATATTAATAAACACAATAGAATAAGTGCAAGGAGCACTGTGTTTCAATAGCTGCCTGCATTTTAATTGGAATGCATTGATATTATTTCCCTCTGTTAAGGGATCTGTAAAGGCCATCTTTAACAATGCCTTTCGGTTTTTCCTGCTGATATAAACGATGCAGCCCAGTATGAGAAGAAATGCGATGCCGATTCCGGCAATGACAGTATTTAAAAGATATAGATTATTTAGTCCCATTTTGATCCACCCTGCCTAAATTGTGATTTTATTTTATCACGGCAGATTATAAAATCCAACACAAAATCTGTGCACGTATACATATAGCTGACTATCATTGATTTTTCCCTGTTTATATTTTACAATAATAAAAATATACCGTAACAGGGAGTACTTTAGCATGAAAATGAAACAAACTTTATTCGAGCGCGTCTACAACGACCTTCATGAGCAAATCGTAACGCAGCGTCTGCCCTACGGAACCCACCTCCCCTCTATGAGGATTCTGTGTGACTCTTACCATGTCGGAATCCGCACGGTCAAAGATGTGATGGCCCGTCTGAAAATGGAGGGATATATCCGTACAGAAGAACGGAAACCCGCTGTCGTCATTTATAACGAATTAAATACAAATAAAAATGCGGCCGTCCAGTCCATATTGGAATATAAAACATGTATATTAGATGTCGCCGACACCATGTTCCTGATCATGCCTTCCCTCCTTTCGTTCTCAGCCCGTGCATGCAGCGATTATGATCTGGGAAAATGGAAGACCGTATATAAAAATCTGGACAGGAAAAGGCCTGCTGCCAAAACAAAAACCTTTTTATCATTTTTGTACGATCTGCTAAAGTGTTCAAACAATCTTTTACTGGGAGATTTATATACGAGTCTTGAGCTATATGCGAAAATACCGCTCTTACAAAATTTTAATGAATTAAAAGTCCTCTCGATGTCCCATCCCGAATTTGACGGCGTGAAACGGCCTATGGAAGCGCTTCTTAACCGGGATGTCCCGGAAATTGAGAAATGCCTTGAAGTAATGTATGAAGCTGTCAGGCATGGAATCCGGCAGCAGCTCGGACGCCTGTCCCGGGAGTTCCCTGATATCACGGAAAGGGATTCCACTGATTTTACATTTGACGTGCGGTATGAAAGAAATGCTTTCTATATCCAGATTGTGCGTGACCTGATTGATAAAATCGGTGCCGGCATGTACCCCGCAGGATCTTATCTACCACCTGAAGCAGTGCTGGCTAAGAATTACCAAGTCTGTGTTTCCACAGTACGCAGGGCACTGGCTATGTTAAACGAGATCGGTTTTGCCAAAACATTTAACGCTAAAGGCACCATGATTGTCTGGCAGGAAGATGAATCAATTATACAGTGTATGAAAAACAAGACTTTAAAGTTGGAAACCATGCTGTATCTGAGTGGTTTACAGCTTATGGCAATTCTTATCAAACCCGCTTCGGCTCTGGCATTTCCACATATTACGAAAGCCGATACAGACAATCTGCTTTGCCGGATGGATCACCCGGATTTTATCCTTTTTGAAGGCATGATTCAATGCATTATTGACAACCAGACACTGCCGCCGTTAAAAATTATATTGGAAAGTATCGGTGAGCTGATTATCGGAGGATATTATTACTCCATGTTTTATGACGGACCTTCAAGCGATGAAGCCTTTACCCTGACAGCCAAAGCCGCGTTTAGGAGTCTCTGTGATGGGAACGTGCATGAATTTTCTTCTAACCTGTCACAATGCTATTGCCATATTTTGACCTATGTACGTGATTATATGGTAAAGTGCGGACTTTCGGAAGCACAGAAAATCATAACACCTTAAATTTATACGGGACACCGCGATTCTCTCGAATCACGATGCCCCGTATTTTTAGCATTGAGCCTTATATCTGCGGATCATATCTTTCATAGCCGGTACGTCTTCATGCAGCTTTAAAATTGTACTGCCTACAAAAGCAGCATCGCCGCCCGCGTCTTTTACCATTTTTACATCCTCCGGAGCATGCACACCAACGCCGCAGTAGATCGGGCGCTCGATTCCGCAGTCTCTTAAATGCTTTATACATGATTCCAGTGTCGGGTAGTCCGGGTTGATATTTCCGTTTGGTTTTGCCTGCATATATACGAATCCGTTCGATGCTTTTGCAGACTCAATTTCTTCGGGGAGCATATGGAACTGTACATAACAGGAAACTTTCAGTCCGCCCTCCATAATCTGGTTTTTGATTTTCTCATCTTTCAGGCCGACAAGGAGAACATCCTCGAAATCATTTTCCCGGCAGAACTGTATAAAGCGGTCTGCTCCAATTTCCTCCACAGTATTCTCATACGCAAGAACGAGGAAGTGTACTTCCGGAAGCCGTTCCTTGAGGCGAACCATGCTTTCCATATATTTTTCATAGTCATCACAGACTTCCAGCGCTTTTGCCATTCTGTCTGCTATATAATCGCCTTCCAGATATGGGTCCCTGGACGGAAAGTCGATCTCCATCATGCGGCACCCTGCGTCTGCATATTCGATTGCTGTTGAAAAGCTGCTTTCCAGTGTCGGATAGCCGTTGGATAAGTATAAGATAATCTCCATGTTTATTCTCCTTTATATGCCTTAATAAATAATTCTTTGAATTCTTCAATGGTCGGGATGATCGGGTTTGTTTTGGTGCAGCCGTCAGCCTTTGCCATCTCTGCCATTTCTTCCAGAATGGACATGTATTTATCCTCGTCCGGTATAATTTCTTTGAATGAAGACGGGATGTTTAATTCTTTGTTCAGTTCTTCTACCATGACTGCCAGATCTTCCCCGCCTGCTTTTGCGGCGAATTCCTTATAAATGCCCGCAGCCCTCTCATCGCCTGTATTATAGCGAATGATGTATGGAAGCAGCATCGCATCTCCCAGACCGTGGGCAGTATGGAAATAACTACCCAGTGTATGTGCCATTGAATGTACGATTCCGAGGGATACATTTGTAAATGCGATTCCTGCTGTCATGGATGCGTTCAGCATAATTTCCCTTGCCACCATGTCATTGCCATCTTTGAATGCCTTCGGAAGGTTCTCCATAATATCGAGGGCCGCCTGCGTTGCCAAAATGTTGCCCAGATAGTTTGCACGAGTTGACGCAAGTGCTTCCAGGGCATGTGTCAATGCATCCATTCCTGTCTCTGCCGTGATTCTTGGCGGCATGGAACGAGTCACCTCAGGATCGCAGATTGCGATGTCCGGCATCATTTCCATGTTTCCGACACCATGCTTGATACCGGTTTCTGTATCGGAAATTACAACAGAACGGGATACTTCGCTTGCAGTCCCGGCCGTGGACGGGATACAGCAGAAAAGGGCTTTTTCCCTCAGTTTCGGGAATTCATTCGGAGGAAGGATTGCTTCCAGAGAATCCAGCTCGGGATGCTCGTAATATACCCACATCGTCTTGGCCGCGTCCATGACAGAGCCGCCGCCCAGTGCGATAATCAGGTCCGGCCCAAATGTAAGCATTTCTTTTGCACCGCGCATAACAGTCGCGAAAGACGGGTCCGGTTCTACCCCTTCGATCACCTGTGATTCGGCATTGATTTCTGAGAGGTATCCTTTTACTTTGTCAAGAATTCCGCTTTTTACCATACTGCTTCCGCCGATTACAATAGAAGTTTTCTTTGTGTTTAAAGCTTTTATATGTTCCAGACAGCCTTCACCGAACATAAGCTGGCTTCCTGCTAATTTCATTGGTCTCATCATAATAAATCATCCTCTTTTCTTTTTATTTCAGTCCATCCATAACTTCCTTGACCAGATCGTAGGAAATCGGGTTCGTCAGGATCCCGCCCTCTTTCAGGCTGGAACCAATGATTGCGCCGTCTGCCGTCTCCATCTGTGCCTTAATATTGGAAGCCTTGACGCCGCTTCCTGCGAGTACCGGAACCTTCACAACCTTTTTTACACGAGCAATCATATCGAGAGGTGTTTCCTCACCGATTACACTTCCCGTTACGATAATTCCGTCTGCCCCGTTGTCAGCCGCTTCTTTTGCGGATTGTTCGATTGTGATGTACGGAAGCAGCATATGTGCATGCTTCACCTGAACATCGGCCAGAATCTTAACGTGCTCCAAACCGAGCTGTTTTCTAAAGTCAATACATTCTTTCGCAACCGGATTGATAATTCCGTCCGTAAACACAACCGTATCGACAAATACCGGAATCCTGACAAAATCAGCTCCTGCCATACCCGCGATCGAAAGCGATGCCTTGCAGTCATTGAACGCCGCATCAATCCCAATCGGAATCTTCACACTCTGCCTTACTGCATATGCCGCAGCCGACAGGGCCGCAACCTGAGCAGTTGACAACAGCGCAGTAAACGGAGTATCCCCCATATTTTCCACAATCAGCGCATCAACTCCCGCTTTCTCCAATGTAATGGCATCCCTGACCGCATGATCTATAATCTTATCAAAGTCCCCGTCAAATCCTGCAGTTCCGGGCAACGGAAGGCAATGTACCATACCAATCACTGTCGTGTCCCCAACCCTTAAAATTTCCTGACTACTCATCGTCTGTCACCTTTCCTTCCTTTAACCTTCTTTTAAACAAGGGGTCTGACCCCTATGAACAACTGAACCTATAAATCCCCTCTAATGCTACGCGGCAGAGCAGGTCTTCTGCATCTGTCCGTGCCTGCCCCTGAAGTGTTTCTTTCAGGTTCTCCAGTACGGTTGTCATCGTTACGACGCATGTCCTGACTCCCATGAGTCTTCCGACTGTGAGCATACAGGAGGATTCCATGTCAATCCCTGTTACTTTCAGCTTCTTCAGTTCTTCGAATGTCTCTGTCATGTCGCGTCCCCACTCGAGTGAGAACCGGGAATCATGCATCTTACTGTAGAATCCGTCCATTGTGCAGTTCAGGCCGTTTCGGTATTCGGCTCCCATGTCGGTTACGGTCTGGTTCATGCAGTTTACCAGATCGATATCTGCAACGGCCGGATATGTCATGTCCACGTAGGATGAACTGGTTCCTTCTCTTCTCATTGCGGCAATCGGGATAACGAATTTCCCGAGCATGTCATCCTGAAGCGCCATGACGGTTCCCATACGCACTGCCACTTCCATACCGGATTCGTACATTTCCTCCATCGCGATTGCTGCGGACGGGGCTCCTATCCCAGTACTGGTTACTGTGATCTGCACACCTTTGTATGTTCCGGTGTAGGTATTGAATTCTCTCTTGAATGCCACCTTTTGCGGATCATCCAGATATTGCTTCAGTACTTCTACTCTCCAGGGGTCCCCGGAAAATAATACATATTTTGATATATTAGACTTATCAGCCCCTAAATATAATGTACTCATGACTGTCCTCCCTTTTTCACCTGTCTGTATTTCTCTAAAAATGCGTCTTCCGCCGGCAGGTTTGTACAGCAGCCTTCTTTCTGCAGAACAAACCAGGACAGCACGCTTCCCATAACACAGCATTCCTTCGGTGTCTCACCGTTCAGGTAACCATAGAGAAATCCTGCCATATAGGAATCGCCGGACCCTGTCGCGTCTACGACATGCTCAACCGGGCAGATTCCGATCTGTTCAATCTTTACTCCGTCTTTCGTCCGCTCATAGCAGATGCTGCCGTCCTTGCCCATCGTCGTTACGATGATGTCCACCTCACCGATCTCAAAGAGCTCTGTAATATCTTTAAATCCATACAGTTCCTCAATAATGCCGCGCTCTACTTCGTTTGTAAAAATGATCCTGCTGCCCGTGAGCAGTTCCTTTAAGAATTCCTCCGGAAATGCATCAAAATCGTCTTTCATCCCGAATACCACCGGCACATCGTACTCCCTGCATTTCCTGAAAAACACTTCGTTATCCTGTCTGGAAGCGACCGTTATAACCCCGAGCTTCGCATTCTCAAACAGGGCATCATCCATCTCCCCCGCAAACTTCCCATCCATTGACCCCGGATAGAAAATCGTGATATGGTCGTTATTGTTATCCTGCAGAAGATAGCATATGGAAGTAATCTCATCCTCTAAAACAGAAATCCCATCCAGAGGCACGCCGCCGTCTTCCAGAAACTTTTTAAAACCATTGCTTTCATAGTCGCCGCCCACCCGCAGGACCGGAAGGGACTTCTTCCCCAGCCTGCACAGCGCATAGGCGATATTGACGGAACAGCCGCCGTACTGGATCTGGCTGTTGTTTTTATTTGTAACCAGAGAAGTAAAGCCGATCTTCGCAGGCGAGGCTATTTTAATGATATGGTCCATGCTGACATATCCACTGGTAATCACGTCATACTCTTTCATACTTGTTATTCCTTTCCTGCAGGCATTATAAGGTACCCTCATCCAGCATTTTAAATAATGTCTCACTGTCAATCACATGGCCCAGATATTTATCAATATCCTCCAGATGTACACGGTTGACAGTCTCCGAATTCGTTGCCACACAGTCACTGATTACGTATCCCTCATAATCGAGATAAAATGCATCCGTAACGGTAGCCCTGATGCAGCAGTTCGTTTTCGTGCCGACAATAATCACATTTTTCACATCATTTTCTCTAAGGACAAGGTCAAGGTCTGTTGCAAAAAATCCGCTGTACCGCCTTTTTTTAATCACATAGTCGGACTCCTCTACAGGAAGCATCGGGTCGATCTCCTCCCCGCCGCTGCCTTCGATGCAGTTCGGACGCATGGCTGCCGCTTTTCTGTCGAATTTCCCCTTCCGGTTGCAATGCTGGAGATATACAACAAGTACATCCTTTTCCCTGCACTTATCTAAAACCCGTTTGATCTTCGGCAGGATTTCCCGGTTCTGCGGGTAAAATACAAGTCCGTCCGGGTCCGTAAAATCCTTTACCATATCCACGATCAGCAGTGCTGTCTTTCCCATACATGCCCCTCCATTCTTTTTACATTTAAAGTTCATTCTTAAATCCGCGCACCTTGACATTTTTATATTTCACAATCGAAACTACCGCAAGCACTGTTACCATGATGATATATGGAATGATATCGAACAGTCCTGCTGCCGGTCCTGCATAGATACTTAAGTTTACGGCCAGTGACCTCGCAACACCAAACAAAATCGCATAGAGTGACGATAATACCGGTTTCCCCTGTCCGCAGTAGATTGCCGCGATTGCGATAAACCCACGGCCCGCCGTCATATCATTGGTATAAAGGCCGAGGCGCTCTACCGAGAGGTTCACACCTGCCAGAGCACAGCAGAAGGCACCGATCAGGACTGCTGCATATTTATAAAAGTTTGTTTTGATACCAAGGCTCTTCGCAGAATCTTCATTCTCACCGACAACCCGTACATAGATTCCAAACTTCGTCTTATACATCAGAACTGCAAACGCGGCTATTCCGATAAATGCCAGATACGTGATCGGCGGATGGCCGCTTAAGATTGCCCCAATGATTGGGATATCTTTAATCAACGGAATATTAATCTTAAACTTCGCAATATTCACATTCGTCAGGTTGATGTTTGCCGTCTCCATCATCTTCATGACAAAACCTGCAATCGCAGGGGCAATCAGGTTGATGGCAAGACCTACGACGATGACATTTCCTTTATAAGTAATGCCCATAACAGAGAATACCAGTCCGTAAACCAGTGTACTTAAAATCGCCAGAATAACTGCCAGGGCCAGATTCCCGGTAAAGAACATCACCAGTGTGGAAATGAATGCACCGTTTAGCATCATACCTTCCAGTGCGATATTCAGCACGTTCGCCTTATATGCGAACATACCACCTATTACGCAGAGGATAATCGGCGTACTGTGATACACAGTATCATACAAAATGTTGTTAATCAGTTCCATTATGCAGCCTCCTCCCTTTTCTTTGCACTCTTCTTACGGAAAGAAAAATTCGTCCGCTCGGAGATGAATTTCACCGCCAGGAAGAGGATGATCAGTCCCTGGATCAGTGCCACAATTTCTTTCGGAACACTCGTGTACATGTTGATATTATCGCTTCCTGTCTTTAATGCTGCATAGAAGATGGCCGCAATCAGGATTCCCCCCGGGGAATGTCCGCCCAGAAGCGCAATCAGCATACCATCCCAGCCAAGTCCCGGTGTTCCGGAAAAACTTAATGTATACTTGAACTGTTCACTCATCATATAGCCTGATCCGGCAAGTCCTGCCAAAGCCCCGCTGATCAGCATCAGAATAATCGTCTTCTTAGCTACATTCATGCCGGCCGCCTCAGCAAATTCAGGATTCTTTCCGATTGCTGTCAGCTCATACCCAAGCTTTGATTTCTTCATCACAATATACATAATAATTAATACAATAATCGCTATCACAAAAAACATTGTCAGACGGGAGCGCCCGAATCTGGAAAACATCGCGCTCTCCTGAATGGTCGGTGTCGCAACATAACCGGAACTCAAGTCACGGAAAACGCCTGTGGAAAGGTATTCCAGTGCTTTTGCCATTGCGTAGTTCAGCATCAGCGTTACTACCATCTCATTTACCTTGCACTTCGCCTTCAAAAGCGCCGGGATCAGGGCAAACGCCATACCGCAGAGGATACCGACTGCGAAACAGATGACTTTATGTACCAGCGGATTCATTCCGGTAATATACGCACCCGCGATTCCTGCAAAGAAACCACCCAGCAGCATCTGGCCTTCCACACCCATGTTATAGAGATTTGCTTTGAACGTCACTGCGATTGCCAGACCTGTAAGGATCAGCGGTGATGCATAGTGGAGCGTATTCATAAATCCCGTGGAAGATAAAAATGACTTTTTCAGAAGTATCCAGTAAGTTTCCAGCGGATTCTCCCCGATGCATGCAATGACAATTCCTCCGATAATAAAGGCCAGCAGAATCGGCAGGACTGAATTGATTATATTCCTTAAAATATTTCCTTTTTTATTCATGAGCTGCCCCCTTTTCCCCCGGCTGGATACCTGCCATCAGAAGTCCGATACTTGCCGTCGTCACTTCATCCTGACAAACACGTCCGGAGATTTTCCCTTTATACATAACGATCATGTTGTCTGAAAGGCTTAAGATTTCTGAAAGTTCACTGGATACCAGAATTACAGCGTTTCCCTCATCCCTGAACTTTAAAATCTGTTTGTGGATAAATTCGATAGAACCGATATCTACACCACGGGTAGGCTGACAGGCAATCAGAAGCTTCGGGCCCGCAGACAGTTCTCTGGCAACAATGATCTTCTGCGCATTTCCCCCTGACAGGCTGGATACATTCCCATTCAGGTCGCCGATACGGATATCAAATTCCTCGATGTATTTGTCCCTCTTTGCCCGGATGGCCTTCTGGTCAAAGATCCCCCTTTTGCAGACATCCGGACTCCCGTGGTATCCTGCAATACAGTTCTCCGATATATTCATATCCCCGCAGAGTCCCTGCGCATAACGGTCCTCCGGAATGATGCCAACCCCGGATTTCCGGAGCTGTGCCGGCCAGTCATTGGTCACATCTTTTCCAAGAAATGTTACCGTTCCCTTTGTGGACTCCATCAGTCCGGTCATCAGCTTTACAAGCTCCGACTGTCCGTTTCCTTCCACACCGGCTACTCCCAGTATTTCTCCTTTATGGACTTTGAAGGAAATCTCAGATACGACTTCTTTTCCGTAGTCATTGATCGTAGACAGGTCCTTCACTTCATATATGACTTCATCCGCTATTGGTTCTTTTCTCTCATTATTTACGGTCAGTACAACATTTCTTCCGACCATCATCTGTGCAAGCTCCGACTCGTTGGTATCTTTCGTCTTCACATGTCCGATGACCTTCCCCTGCTTGATGACGGTAATGCTGTCGCTTAATTCCATGACCTCGCGCAGCTTATGTGTGATTACAATAATCGTCTTTCCCTGTTTCTTCATGTTCTTCAGGCTGACCATGAGGTCATCTACTTCCTGCGGTGTCAGCACTGCCGTAGGCTCATCTAATATCAGGATGTCGACATTACGGTAAAGCATCTTCAGAATCTCTACCCTCTGTCTTCCGCCTACTGAGATATCCTCGATCTTATCGAGGGGATTTAACTCAAAATGATATTCGTCTATTAACTTCTGTACCTTTTCAATCTCTGTCTTTGAATCTACAAAAGGGGATTTTCCCTTCTTTATCTCAACACCAAGCAAAATATTCTCATACACGGTGAGGCTGGGCACCAGCTTAAAATGCTGATGCACCATACCGATCCCATTTGCTATTGCATCAATGGGGCTGTTCATCTGAACCTCTTTGCCGCGGATCAGGATTTTCCCACTGGTTGGCTGCAATAAGCCGTAGAGCATATTCATAAGTGTCGACTTTCCGGCGCCGTTCTCACCGACGATACATTTGATTTCCTGTTCTTCCACACTCAGGCTTATCTTGTCATTAGCCGTGAAATCGCCGAACTTTTTTGTCAGATCAACCACTTCTATCATGCTCATTTATGTACCCTCATTTCTTATTTACTTAATTGTTACATTCTTGCATGTGCCCGGGTCGAATTCTTCGCCAACCTGTGCATTTGTTACCTTGATTGTCCCATCAGCAATCTGTGCCTTCAGGTCATCAATGTATGTCATGATCTCATCCCATTTTGCCTGTGCCTCATCTGTATCAGCCAGAGCATTTTTGATCTGGGTCAGGTCTGTGATATCTGTTGCGCCTGATGCAAGTGAGAATGTCTGAAGTCTGTCAATGTCATTGATTTTTCCGTCCACATATGCCTTTGTGATATCAAATACCGGAACAGATGTATTCTTAATAACACTTGTCAGGATATATCCCGGCTGCATATCGTCTTTGTCTGCATCTACGTGGATTGCCAGCTTGCCGTCTTCTTTTGCCTTAGATGCAACACCGTCTCCAACGCTTCCTGCTACTGCGTATACGAGGTTTGCCCCCTGGTTATAATAAGTTCCTGCCACTGTGCTTCCTGTTGCCGGATCAGCGAATCCTGCATCATATTTTGCATAGTAGTCATAATTTACTCCGAGGTCTTCAGCTGCCTTGTTGATTCCTTCAACAAATCCATAAGAAAATACTGTGATACCGTTTGAATTTGTTCCGCCTACGAATCCGATTGCACGTCCGCCTTTGTCAAGGTCCGTGAATTTATAATTTTCAGCCGGGAACAGTACATCTTTGTTCTCAAGCACCTGTACGCCGAGTGCCCCTGCTATGTAAGAAGCCTCATGCACATCAAACAGTGCACAAATGACATTATCATGGATTACATTGCCGCTCTCATCTACGTTCGGGTTGTCATTGACACAGACAAATGTTGTATCCGGATACATCTCTGCAATTGGTTCTGAACCGCCGACTCCTTTAATCAAAGCATCGAAATCGTATTCCAGGTTAAAGATAACATTGTATCCATCTTCAGCCAGTGTCTCAAGTGCAGCCGGGATTCCGTTCGTAGGCTCAACTACCTTGTACTCTACTCCCAGTTCATCAGCCGCTTTCTTAGCGCCTTCTACTGCAGTCTGATTGTAACCGTTGTCATTCTGTCCTGCGGAATCACAGACGATTGCAATCTTCACATCACTTTTCTTTCCGGAGTCCGCGCTCTTTTCGTCCTTGCTTCCCCCGCCGCAGGCTGTCAGACAGCCTACTGTCATAGCCGCTGCTAATAACACACTCAACACTTTTCTGCTTTTTTTCATAATGTTCCTCCTTTTTCTTTCACATCTTGAATTTATTTGACCTGCTCAATATAAAACTTATATTGATCTGTCCGATAGTAACATTTGAAGCTTTCAATCGGCAGCTCCTTGCCCTGGACGACTCCGTATGTCGTGCTTCCGAATAATATGACGGGCATCTGTTCATCAATATCCAGATATTCTGCAATTTCTTCTTCCGTCAGGACCGCCTCAATCGTCCTTCTTGACTTCGCAAATCTGACTCCGTACTGCTCTCTGAGAAGATCATATAATGACTGGGTGCTGAAATCATACTTCTCAATCCCCGGAAATAACTTGCGCGGGAGATAGGTGATCGTATAATTCAAAGGCTCCCCGTCTGCCATCGTGATTCTCTCCAGGCGGAACAGCTCATCTCCTACCGCTGTGTTCAGCAGCCTTGCCCGCTTGGCATCCGCCGGAACAATTTCACTGACTGTCACCTTCTTAGAAGGATTCCTTCCCAGCCTGATCACATCATCCGTACAGCTGGTGATCGCGAACAGGTTCTGGCTGTAATCATCGCTTTTTACATATGTTCCTTTCCCCTGCACTTTGTAAAGATAGCCACTTGTCACCAGTTCGTCAATAGCCCTCCTGACTGTGATGCGGCTGACCTGGTACTGCTCCATCAGCTCTCTTTCACTTGGAATTGGGCATTCTGGTTCAAACTCCTCTTCCTCGATCTTCTGGATCAGTTCCTTTTTTAGGACAAAATACTTTGGTACGCGTTCCTCTTCCATTCACTTCCTCCCTTGCTGACGTTATGTCATCATGTCGTTATGTCGTCATAACCAGTTGTAATTATATAATAATCCTATTTTCAAAAAAGTCAACACTTTAACCATTTTTTTATTTACTGCCGATTCATTTTTGTTTATTTTCACATATTTTAAGTGTTTATTTTGTGAAAAGTGCTCAGTAAAAAAGTAAAAAAAGACAGCCTTCTTTATCCGCTTTAGAAAAGCTGAATAAAAATGCTGTCCTTTTTCATAACCAGTCGGGATGTTTCTGAGGAAAATCATCATTTCCTGCCTACAGGGCCACCTGGTCTATATAAAACTTATATTTATCCGTCCGGTAATAGCACTTGAAATTCTCAACCGGCTGTTCCTGTCCGTTGACCTCCCCGTAAGTGGTGCATCCGAACAGTATGACCGGCATCCCCGGTTCAATATCCAGATACTCGGCAATCTCGTCTTTCACGAGCACAGCCTCAACCGTTCTGCGTGCCTTGGTAATATTGACATGGTACTCTTCCCCGAGCACCTGATACAGAGACTCTTTCCCAAAATCATGCTTTTCAAGCCCCGGAAACAGCTTCATCGGCAGATATGTAAGCGTATAGTTCAACGGCTCTTCATTGGCATATAAGACCCTCCCCAGCTGGAAAACCTGATCCGCAGCTGTCAGATTCAGCGCCTTTGCCCTCTTTTTATCTGTCGTAAGAACCTGCGATACAATCACCTGCTTGGTCGGTGTCATCCCCATATTGCGTACAGCCTGGGTACAACTGACTAAAGAGAACAGATCATTGCTCTTCTCATCAGTCTTTACATAAGTCCCTTTCCCCTGTACTTTATACAGGTATCCCTCGACAACCAGCTCATCAATCGCCTTGCGTACGGTAATCCTGCTGACCTGATGCTGCTCCATCAGTTCACGCTCGCTTGGTATCGGCCCGTCCGGAGTATATTCCTCCATCTCGATCTTGCGGATGATCTCCTTCTTTAACTGATAATATTTTGGCACACGTTCCTCGTTCATAACATACCTTCCTGTTCCTTGACTGCTGCTGATAAATTCAACCGGCAATACTCCGCTTTTGTGCAGACAGTTCTTTATATAGATTATAGCAAATCTTTCCGGGCTTTAAAAGGGGCTTTCATTGGGATCACTTAATACTTCATATATTCCCCCTGAAAAAATTTAGCCAGATTCCATATAATCTTCTCCATATCAAGAACAGTATATATCTCTTCATCCGCCAGAATCATCTTCTTCTCTATCCAGATCTCATTGCAGGCACTCTCACTTTCCGGTCTCTGAATCTCAGTATACTTTCCCGGGTCAAGTATATATGGCTCTCCCGAATATAAGATTCCCAGCTGGTAATTCTGGTACTCAAAGATAAAAACAAGCGTCCTCTCCTCCTCCGGCTCTGTCTCTTCTATACACAAAACCGGCACAATCCCGCCTTTGTAATTACAGACCCCGGTAAAATGTTCGGGGAGGCAGGGCATTCTGGATATCTTCAGCTCACGGCATATTTCCCTGATGTCCCTGAACTCAAACGCATAATTTTTCTTCTTCCCGCGTATGCATAGCAGTTCGCGGTCATTCTCTATCTCCATATGTTCCCTCTTTCATATAAATCAAACAGTATTTCCAGGTCAAGTGCCGTACAGATCTTCCCGCTTCCCATAATGCTCATTCCGCTTGCCCCTGTTTTACGCCGGAAGTCGACTCCAAACAGGGCCGGGAGCTGTTTTATAACAATGCGCTTCTGTTCATACATGCTGTCCACAAGCAGACACCCTTCCTTTTCTGTTCCCTTCGCATATACGATGGCAGCTGTATCCGGTGTCTCCCCTCCCAGACTATAGAATTTTCTCAGGTCAACGAGCGGCACCATACGTTCTTCGAACAAAATATAATTACGCCCATTGATTTCTTGTATATTCTGCCTGTTCTTACCATATTCCAAAAACCGGAACACATAACGTGCAGGAATAGAAAACCGGTACTCTCCAACTCTGAAGCGGATACACTCCATCGTTGCCAGTGTAAGCGGAACGACTAGCGTAAAGGTACTGCCTTTTCCTGTCTCGCTCTCAATATACAGGTTTCCTCCGGCATTTTCCAAAACATTCTTTACAACATCCAGACCCACACCCCTGCCGGAATATTCCGTCACTACATCCTTCGTCGTAAATCCCGGGTGGAGAAGCAGGTCCATAATTTCCTGTCTGCTGTACTCTTCTTCTGGTTTGGAGAGGATACCCATACTTCTTGACTTTTCCAGAATCTTGTCCTGGCTTATTCCTCTTCCGTCATCTGAAATCGTAATCAGCACCTCTCCTACTGTGCTTTCCACATTAAACTCTATCTTCCCTTTCGGGTCTTTTCCCGCTGCGATCCGCTCTTCAGGAGGTTCTATCCCGTGATCGACCGCATTTCTTATCAGATGCAGAAGAGCCTCTGAAATATATTCAACAACACTTTTATCCGCTTCTATATCTCCACAGCTAGCCTTAAAATCGACCTCTTTCTTTTCATCCCGGCAGATATCTCTAAGAATCCTGCGAACCTTCGGGACGATCCGTTCAACCGGTACCATGCGCATCTCCATGACTGTACGTTCAACTTCACTGATGAGCCGATTGATCTGGTGGGCGGTGCCTTCTTTCAGGTCACTCATCCCGTTCTCCTCAAGCTGGGCCTCCAGGGACATCATCTGTATGATCATCTCACGGGCAAGGTTCTGCAGACGGTCAAGCCTGTCGCTGCGTACGTTCAAAAAGTCATTCTCGGGATTTGATGCTGCTGCCGCAGGCGCGGCAGGCTCCGGTTCCTTCTTCCCAGCCGCCGTGTTTTCCTTCAGTATCTCACACTGGGCAACAAACAGGCCTCCCCTTAATATATCCATAACCTGTTCTTTGTGTTCGCTCTGGAAACGGATAAAGACTCCGTGTTCAGCAATTTGCTCCGCTTCACTCTGTGCACTTTCCAGATTCGCAGGGAGGGTCTCCAACTCCGTGCACAGACCTGTAATCTGGCGCACAACCATAAATGCGCGGATATTTTCCATCCGGCATCCTTCCTCCAGCCTGATCCTTACGATAACCCCGGGCTTCTCCAACATCTCCCGGGGTCTGTCATCCTCCTCCCCGGCAGATTTCTGTTCTTTTATTTCCCCGCACACCTGCTCACTGCTGATTTTCTTCAGGTAATCTTTTGCCCCTGCTTCCAGTACGGACGTATCTCCCGGTTCGTAACCAGCCAGCACCATGCACTTCATTTCATCTTCAATATAATCTGAAAATGCATACAGCAAATCAAACAACTCCGTTTCCGCCTGTTCGATTCCTTCCTGCTGTTCTCTGAACCAGGAAAATAAATCCTCCATCGTATGTGCCAGCGAAGATAATCCTTTCAGCCCCATCATTGCAGAAGAACTCTTTAGTGTATGCATGATCCGAAATATGTTATGAATATCTTCCCCTGTGAAAGCATTCTTCTTTTCAGTCTCCAGAAGAACCGCACCGAGCTGTTCCGTCAGCTGTTTTGCCTCCATCAGATATACTTCCAGCATCTCCTGTGCATCTTCATCAAAGTATCCCATATTCTCACTCCGCCTGTTCTATGCTTTCATACCATACGCTGCGGTTTTTCCCGTTTCTCTTGCCATAATACAGTGCCTTGTCCGCACACGCGATACATTCCTCGATTCCTTCCTGTTGTCCGTAAACATGGAGCCCCAATGTAATCGTACAGAAAAACTTATCTTCCTTGTTCCAGATTCCAAATTGTTCTATGTCTTTACGGATCGTTTCACTAATCTCAAATGCTTCCTGCTCCGTCACATTGAAAAGCACAATCAGGAATTCTTCCCCGCCCCATCTCACAACTTTATGCTGGCGGCAGTGCGCCTCCATTATATTAGCAATACAAACGAGAGCCGCATCTCCGGCATCATGTCCATATGTATCATTCACTTTTTTAAAATCGTCGATATCGCACAGAATCACAACATTTTTCTTTTCCTCTACCCTGCTGCCTTTGATGTCATCTAACAGATCCCCCACAACATATCTCCTGTTGTAGAGTCCCGTCAGACCATCCTTGAATGCAAGCTCATTCAGCTTGCTCATGGTCGTCTTCAGTTCTGTGTTCATCCTGTTCAAATCGTCTTTCTGGCACTTCATTTTCAAATGCGCTACTACGCGTGACTGAAGCTCACCTTTGACAAAAGGTTTTTTAATGTAATCACATGCCCCAAGCGTAAATCCCTTCACTACATCATCATCTTTATCTTTCGATGTCAGATAGACAATGGAAGCGTTATTCTGATCCCTCATTTTCAGCTTGTCAAAGAGCTGATATCCATCCGTATCCGGCAATACGACGTCCAAAAGAATCAGATCCGGCTGGTACTGTTCTATCATATCCAGCGCCTCTGCCCCGGTATGTGCCTCACAAAGAAATATATCTGTATCCCGAAGCGCTGCTTTAATCTGCTGGCAGATCATAAGACTGTCGTCCACCACCATTACAATTTGTTTCCTTTCCGTTTCCATCATAGTCCCTCCATCTATTGTATCTGCATACTATATCTCATAAATATATCATTTCATGTCTGACTGTACTTATTTCCAGCACACCGTCTTCTGACCGGAAAGTAATCGTCCTTCCATAGCTTCCCCCGGTATCTTCCCCGGCAATCCGGACGCCCTCTTCCTGCAGTGTTTTCTTCACACTCTGTATATTCCAGTACCCGATATCCCAGCCCTTTTCTACGCCGCGGAACATCCTGGCACCGCCTGCAATCTTCGCTGTCAGAGTTCTCCTGCTGGCTCCCTGACTGCAAATCTCACTGATCAGCTCACGAGTCCCTTCCACTGCAAACTTATATACATTCTCCTGATTTACCGCGCGGCTCTTGTCAGGTAAAATCACATGGGCCATTGCAGCTACTTTCGTCTTCGTGTCATATAGACATACTCCTACGCACGATCCCAGTGCGTAAGAAACCAATGCCTGGCCGTTTCTGGCCGTTTTTCCTTCAGCAATTCCCACCACGATTTTTTCCATAGTATTACTCCCTGAGCTTATCCAGTATGGCAGTCATTGCTGTCATCTCCGGCCAGAACAGTATCCGTCCGACATAAGCATGGCCTCCCATACGGAATACATTCTCGATCAACAGCACGTCATCACTGACCTGCAGATGTCTTGCAAGCGGAACACCCAGGATCGCACCTCCCATATCAATGCACATATCGGGTACAGACACATCTGTCTCCATCCCGGTAACCTGTGACAAGGCGCGTATATAGGAACCGCACATAATGTTTCCAAGCTCACTTAACACAGACAGCTCCATTTCATCCAAAGCCGTCAGGTCCCTCTCTTTCTCTTCCAGCATCGCATCCATAACTGCACGCGTAAACGCCTCATCCATCAGGAAGAGGAACATCCCCTTGAGTTCACCAAATACTTGAATCAGAATGCCCGCCTGCAGTTCTTCCTGTATGTCAAGCTCATCAAAAATGTCCTGGTATTTCACGAATCTGAGAGTCGGCACCCCTACTTCAAGCGGATGCTCCATCATCATTGAAAGAGATGCGACCGCATTTCCCGTCCCGATGTTTCCCAGTTCCTTTAATATATCCTTTGCTATATCATCCAAAGCTAAATAATTTTCCATCTGTATCCTTCTTTCCTGTCCCAGTACCGCGTATCATTAATACTTTGCCGGTGCTGTATTAAAGTTCAAACTGTTCTACCAGTTCTCTCAGCATCTGGGCCTGGGCTGACAACTCCTCGCTTGCTGCTGCACTCTCTTCCGATGTGGCAGAGTTACCCTGCACAATATCCGAGATCAGCTCAACACTCTTTCTGATCTGGGCGATTGCATCTGCCTGCTGTTCGGAGAGCCTGGATATGTCCCCGACCATCTCGTTAACGGTCTCGGCACCTTCTACAGATGTCTTTAATGTACGGGCTGTCATACTGGCAGCCTCATAGCCTTCTCTGACAGCCTCTGAGTTCTTCTCCGCAAGGTCTGCAGTCAGCTTGGACGCACTTGCGGTCTTGGCCGCAAGCCGGCGCACCTCTCCTGCCACAACTGCAAAGCCTTTGCCAGCATCACCTGCCCTTGCTGCCTCTACAGACGCATTCAGGGCCAGTATATTCGTCTGAAATGCGATGTCTTCTATCTCCTTGACAATGCCTGTAATTTCTTTCGAGTTTTCCTGAATCTCTTTTATGCTGCCCTGCAGCTTCTCCATCTGCTGGTTGTTCTCCAGAATGCGGTCTCTTACTTCAGACGCATAGTCTCTGGACTTCACAGCTTTCTCTGCGTTGATGCCTACGCTTTCAGCAATTTCATTGATGCTTACGGCAAGCTCTTCGATCGAGCTCGCCTGTTCAGACGCCCCCTGTGCCAGCACCTGGGCCCCGTCAGATACCTGCTCTGCCCCTCCTGACACCAGCTCCGAACTGCTGCTGATCTGCCTCATGGAATTTCTGAGCATCTTTCCAATCTCTTCCATCGATTCACCGAGAGCGATAAAATCCCCCTTGAACTTTATATCACATGTATAGTTCAGCCGTCCGGCCCCCAGAGCGAGCAGGCCTTTTCTCAGTTCCGAAACATAGAGGCTTAAGGACCGTGCTGTGGAACGGATATCATCAGCCAGTTCACCAAATTCATTGGCGGATTCGTAATCCAGTTTCACATCCAGCTGGCCATTTGCAATCTGGCTGGCTGCCCCCTTCACTGCTATAATAGGCTGCACTGTGCTTCTGGTAATCGCAATCCATAAAAAGATGGTAATCAGGACACAAAAGGCCGCAAGCATACTCAAGAATGTAATGACACTGACATTCTGTTTTTTAACGGTTTCCAGACTGGCTTCTGCATCTGCTTTGGAGGCTTCCTCGACCTCATCTACAACACTGATTACAGTTTCCGCCTGTGGCTCGTATTCCTTAAAATAGACATCAAATGCCGCCTGGTCATTATTCTGCTCAAGATATGTATAAACGCGCTGGCGGGCCTCTTTTAATTTTCCATATTCATCAGCAAGCTGGTCTACTTTTTCTCCGCCGCTGATATATCCCGAATTAAGCTCTGTTATCCCTGCATCAACATTGTTCGCTGTTTCCTGAATAATCTGCATGTACTCTTCTTCATCAACCACATTATCCGTTGTAGATATGATTGCAAGATTTTTTACAATCTGTAAAATATTCGTGCTCACTTCATGTGAAGTCTCAACATTTGCAAACGGGCCGCTGTACAGCGCCTCCATTCTTTGTCCGAGATCACGAATGCTCAGAACCGATAATATAACCGTCAGGATATACAGTGCTATGACCGTGGCAAATGCTGCCATCAGCTTTCGCCCCACTCTCAGATTCTTAAAAAGTCCCTTCATAGCTTTTTCCTCTCCTATGTATTAGCTTTCCAGAATATATGCAACTACCTTTTGTAGTTCTTCTTTTTTAAATGGTTTCACTATAAATTCCAGAGCACCGCAGCCAATCGCCTTCTGGATCATCATCTCCTGTCCGATTGCAGAACACATAACGACTTTAGCCTTCGGGTCATATTCAATAATCTCACCCAGTACTTCGATCCCTGACTTTCCGGGCATAGTAATATCGAGCAGAACAAGGTCCGGGCTTTCCCTGCGGTAGATGGCAACCGCCTCATCCCCGTCAGCCGCCTCCAGAATATTATTATATCCTGCCTTTTCCAGTGTTTTTCGTATGGTCGTCCTCATAAACACAGCATCATCTACTATCATTATTTTATTTTCCATATCTTTTCCTCCATCCTTTTTAAAGCCCCTGATCTCTTATGCATTCTCTGACTTTCTGTATACTGCCGGATACACCTGCTCCAGACTTGTCTCTTCCCTGGAGAGCAGTTCCGCGTGACCTATGAACAGATACCCTCCGGGATTCAGGTTTTCCTCAAGCCGTGAAACAAGCTGCTTTCTTGACACCTTGTCAAAATAAATCATGACATTCCGGCAGAATATAACGTCAAACTTTCCATTCTGTCTCATCGGCTCCATCAGATTATGCTTCTGAAACCTTATGTTATACCTGAGGTTTTCATTTACCCGGAAATTATTTTTATCAATATCCTGACAATACTTCTCCCGCCAGGACAACGGGATATTTTCACGTTCCCGTTCCGGATAGATGCCCTGTTCTGCCTTCTTAAGTACTTCCTCCGAAATATCCGTGGCAAGGATTCTCACATTCGGCAGTTGTCCTCCCTGGTCCTGATATTCCTGAAGACACATCTTAAGTGTATAGCATTCCTCACCTGTGGCACAGCCGGCGCACCATATTTGGCAGGATCCATACCTTTTCTTTAGAGCCAGCTCCGGCAGGACCCTCTCTTTGAGTATAGTAAAATGTTCCGGTTCCCGAAGGAAATACGTAAAGTTTGTCGTCAGCCGGTTTACCATTCCGCCTGCAATCTCACCGGTCCGGTCCTTCTGAAGCATTTTCAGATACTCCGCAAACGTTTCTGCACCGCACCGTTCAAGCTCTTTTACCATTCTGCATTCGATTAATATCTTTTTATTTTTAAGATTAATTCCGTATTGTGTACGGAAATATTCCACAATATCCAAAAACTCCTGATCTGTAAGCCTAATCACTTCTTTTCCCCCACACGCCGTCCCCCAACGGCAGTATTGAATCAGTTAATCCACTCCCGGCACTTGCTTCTCCTGTAGAATCACCTGCCATACCTGCAAGATGTCCTTGTTCTGTCCTGAATATGATACCACAGGCAAAACCTCTCGCGCCTTCCGGTAAACACTCTTTATCGCTTTCCACAGACTGGCCATAATACACCACCAGCTCCTCTTCATAAAAAGAAATCCCCATTACCCGGTCAGAGGCCAGCGGCACTCTCAAAATTTGGGGCCGCATCACTACAGCCACTATCTTATCCCTGTCTATATATATGGTCTGCCCTTCCCGCTCCAGTATAAGGTACTGTGCCGCCTCTTCTGCCGGCGTTTTCCATACTTCTGTCCCTTGTTCCTCTGCCGCCTGTATGGGCGTGTCCATCTCTGCTGCCTTTTTCAGCAGCTTTGCGTCCAGCATATAGCCCCAGCGTTCGCCGTCAGCCAGCTGTATTTTCGCCACCGATTTCAGAAAATGGTTCTGACTGTTGATAACCGGCTCCGTCAGCGGGAATTCTCTCAGATAGCTGCTTTCTACAATCCCGTCTATTCTGCTGGCTAAGATTCCTGCCGCCTCCCGGTCAATACAAAAATCATCCGGGCAGGTACTTTGTATATCGTCTGCCTTCAGTAGTATACAATACCTGTGTACAGTATTTCCGCTGTCCGTATGACCTCCTGCGGTATGCAAAAAATCAACAAAAGACAGCTCTGTCACCTGGTCCGCATCCATGATTCTTTCTACACAGGAAAGAGTAAGCAGATAAAAAACCGCATCCACCTCAAACACCAGATAAGAACTGTCCATCTTTTCCATACATAACCGCCCCCTCAAATTCAAGCTAATTTAATCATACTTTATTCCTGACGTAAACACAAGATAACCGTTAGTTTTTGTTAAATATTTTTATATTACAAGTGTTTCCCCTGTGATTTTCCGTCTGTTTTGTTCACCTCTGCAGGTAAAAAAAGAGCCGGCGGCTAAATAGCCGTCAGCTCCTTTTTCTATTCTTCTTCTGCAAGTACCAGTTCTTCCTCAATATCTAGTTCTTCGTCAAAGTCTATCTCGTCATCCATTTCAAATTCCGTGCTCAGTTTAACATCACGGTACTTTCTCATACCTGTACCAGCCGGAATATGCTTACCGATGATTACATTTTCTTTCAGTCCGACCAGATGGTCAACTTTACCCTTGATTGCAGCTTCCGTCAGAACCTTTGTTGTCTCCTGGAAGGATGCTGCCGACAGGAAGGAATCTGTTGCAAGGGATGCTTTTGTGATACCAAGCATAATCTGCTCGCCCGTTGCCGGCTCTTTGCCTTCTGCTTCAAGCTGTTCATTCACTTCATTGAATTCCAGCACATCTGCCATTGTACCCGGCAGGAATTCGGAATCACCGCGCTCCTCGATACGAATCTTCTTCAGCATCTGGCGCACAATAACCTCGATATGCTTATCGTTGATCTCAACACCCTGCAGGCGGTATACACGCTGTACTTCCTGAATCATATAATCCTGAACGGCACGTAAGCCTTTGATCTTCAGGATATCATGAGGATTCACGCTACCTTCTGTCAGTTCGTCTCCGGCCTCTAATACCGCGCCGTCCTGTATCTTGATACGGGAACCATACGGGATCAGGTATGCCTTGGACTCTCCTGTCTCACTATTTGTTACGATGATCTCACGCTTCTTCTTTGTATCGCTGATCACTGCAGTACCTGCAAACTCTGTGATAATGGCAAGACCTTTCGGCTTTCTTGCCTCAAAAAGCTCCTCGACACGAGGAAGACCCTGTGTGATATCGTCACCGGCAACACCACCCGTATGGAATGTACGCATGGTCAGCTGTGTACCCGGCTCACCGATGGACTGTGCAGCAATAATGCCGACAGCTTCGCCGACCTGTACTGCTTCTCCCGTTGCCATGTTCGCTCCGTAACACTTGGAGCATACACCATTCTTGCACTTACATGTAAGCATGGTACGGATCTTAACGCTTTCTAAGTGGTTGCCCTTTGCATCCACACCCTTTTTCATGACTTTCTCCGCACGTCTCGGAGTAATCATGTGGTTTGCTTTTACAAGGACATTTCCATCTTTATCTTTAATATCCTCACAGGAGAAACGTCCTGTAATACGCTCCTGAAGGCTCTCAATCTCTTCATTTCCATCCATGAATGCTTTGACATACATTCCCGGAATTTCTTTTCCTTCTTCCACACAGTCGCTGTCATGAATGATCAGTTCCTGGGAAACGTCGACAAGACGTCTTGTCAGGTATCCTGAATCGGCTGTACGCAGGGCTGTATCAGACAGACCTTTACGGGCACCATGTGCAGACATAAAGTACTCCAATACGTCCAGACCTTCACGGAAGTTAGACTTGATAGGCAGCTCGATTGTACGGCCCGTTGTATCGGCCATAAGCCCGCGCATACCTGCCAGCTGCTTGATCTGTTTATCGGAACCACGGGCTCCGGAATCAGCCATCATGAAGATGTTGTTATATTTATCAAGACCGGACAGCAGCGCCTCTGTCAGCTTATCATCGGTTGCCTTCCATGTCTCAACGACTTCTTTGTAACGCTCTTCCTCGGTGATCAGACCACGCTTGTAGTTCTTTGTGATCCTGTCAACGGTATTCTGTGCTTCCTCGATCATCTGAGGCTTCTCCGGCGGCACAGTCATATCGGAAATAGATACGGTCATAGCCGCTCTTGTAGAGAACTTGTAGCCGATCGCTTTTACGTTATCAAGCACTTCTGCTGTCTGTGTAGAACCGTGTGTATTAATAACCTTCTCAAGGATCTGTTTGAGCTGTTTCTTACCTACATGGAAATCAACCTCAAGTATCAGGTCATTGCCCTCCACTTCACGATCCACGAATCCGAGGTCCTGAGGAATGATTTCATTGAACAGGAGCCTTCCTACTGTTGCCTCTATCACACCCGTCTTCTCGGTTCCGTCAGGCATCATCTTTGACACACGGACTTTGATTCTGGAATGCAGTGTTACATAACCATTTTCGTATGCCAGTATCGCTTCATTCGTACTCTTGAAGAACATACCTTCACCTTTGGCACCAGGTCTTTCCTGTGTCAGATAGTAGATACCAAGTACCATATCCTGTGAAGGAACGGCAACCGGACCACCATCGGATGGTTTCAGCAGGTTGTTCGGTGAGAGCAGTAAGAAACGGCACTCAGCCTGTGCTTCTACAGACAGCGGTACATGGACGGCCATCTGGTCTCCATCGAAATCGGCATTGTAGGCAGCACATACGAGCGGGTGCAGCTTGATCGCTTTACCTTCTACAAGGATCGGCTCAAATGCCTGAATACCAAGTCTGTGAAGTGTGGGGGCACGGTTCAGCATAACCGGATGCTCTTTGATAACTTCCTCGAGTACATCCCATACTTCCGTCTGAAGTCTTTCCACCATCTTCTTTGCATTTTTGATGTTATGCGCGGTTCCGTTTGCAACCAGCTCTTTCATAACAAAAGGCTTGAACAGCTCGATCGCCATCTCTTTCGGCAGACCGCACTGGTAGATCTTCAGTTCCGGCCCTACGACGATAACGGAACGTCCTGAATAGTCAACACGTTTTCCGAGCAGGTTCTGGCGGAAACGTCCGGATTTACCTTTCAGCATGTCAGATAAGGATTTCAGCGCCCTGTTTCCGGGGCCTGTAACCGGGCGGCCGCGGCGGCCGTTGTCAATGAGCGCATCAACAGCTTCCTGCAGCATACGTTTCTCGTTACGCACGATAATGTCCGGGGCTCCCAGTTCAAGGAGTCTCTTAAGACGGTTATTTCTATTAATAATTCTTCTGTATAAATCATTTAAGTCAGATGTTGCGAAACGTCCGCCGTCCAGCTGTACCATCGGACGTAAATCCGGCGGGATAACCGGAATAGCTGTCAGAATCATCCACTCCGGTTTGTTGCCGGATTCACGGAATGCTTCTACTACTTCCAGACGTTTTACGATTCTTGCACGCTTCTGTCCTGTTGCGTTGGTCAGGCCAGCCTGCAGTTCTGCATATTCCTTTTCCAGATCAATAGACTGGAGCAGTTCCTGAATGGACTCAGCCCCCATTCCGACACGGAATGAGCCATAGCCCCATTTTTCTTTTGCTTCCTGATACTCTGCCTCGGATAAGATCTGTTTGTACTGTAAGTCAGTTTCTCCTTTATCGAGTACGATATAAGAAGCAAAATACAGCACTCTCTCCAGTGTTCTCGGAGAAATATCCAGAATCAGTCCCATACGGCTCGGGATTCCTTTAAAGTACCAGATATGGGAAACCGGCGCTGCCAGTGCGATGTGCCCCATACGCTCACGGCGTACGGAGGCTTTTGTTACTTCGACACCACATCTGTCGCAGACAACACCCTTGTAACGAATCTTCTTGTACTTACCGCAGTGGCACTCCCAGTCCTTGCTTGGTCCGAAAATACGCTCACAGAAAAGTCCGTCTTTCTCAGGTTTCAGTGTTCTATAGTTAATGGTCTCCGGCTTGGTTACCTCACCTCTTGACCAGTCCATAATTTTTTCCGGTGAAGCCAGCCCGATTTTGATTGCATCAAAAGTCAATGGTTGGTATTGTTGTTCATTGTTACTTGTTGGCATATAAATGGCTCCTCCTATTCTTCGTCATCTATAAATTCATCAAAGTCGAGCTCTGCATCGTCTTCGAATTCATCGTCCTCAGGTTCCACATCCTCAAGTTCTTCCCCAACAAATTCCTGTTCTGTGAATCCATGTTCCCCGAGAGGTTCATCTTCATCACGGTATCTTCTGTCACCTTCGATAATAGAGTGCAGATCGGTCTCGCCGAAATCTACAGTTTCCATAATCTCTACTTCTGTATTGTCATCACGCAGCACTCGTACATCCAGTGCCAGTGACTGAAGCTCTTTTAAAAGTACCTTGAAGGACTCCGGAATTCCCGGTTCAGGGATGTTCTCGCCTTTAATGATTGCTTCATAGGTCTTCACACGTCCGACAACGTCATCTGACTTCACAGTCAGGATTTCCTGCAGAGTATAGGATGCACCATATGCTTCCAGTGCCCAAACCTCCATCTCTCCGAAACGCTGTCCGCCGAACTGTGCCTTACCGCCCAATGGCTGCTGTGTAACCAGTGAGTAAGGACCTGTAGAACGGGCGTGGATCTTATCATCTACCAGATGATGAAGCTTCAGGTAGTGCATGTGTCCGATTGTAACCGGGCTGTCGAAATACTCTCCGGTACGGCCGTCCCTTAAGCGGACCTTTCCGTCGCGTGACAGTGGGACTCCCTTCCACAGTTTTCTGTGTTCTCTGTTGTCAGACAAATATTCCAGAACTTCCGGAAGGAGCTCTTCGCCGTGTTTCTCCACGAATTCTTCCCATTCCAGATTCACGTAATCGTTTGCCAGATCCAGGGTATCCATAATATCAATCTCGTTCGCACCGTCGAAGACTGGCGTAGAGATATTAAATCCTAATGCTCTTGCCGCGAGGCTTAAGTGAATCTCAAGTACCTGTCCGATATTCATACGGGAAGGCACACCCAGCGGGTTCAGAACGATGTCCAGAGGACGCCCGTTCGGAAGATACGGCATATCTTCTACCGGAAGTACACGGGAAACAACACCCTTGTTACCATGACGGCCGGCCATCTTGTCACCTACAGAAATCTTTCTCTTCTGCGCAATATAGATGCGGACTGCCTGATTCACTCCCGGAGACAGCTCGTCGCCGTTCTCTCTTGTAAATACTTTGGCGTCTACGACAATACCGTATTCACCATGAGGCACTTTCAGGGAAGTATCTCTTACTTCACGCGCCTTTTCACCGAAGATTGCACGAAGCAGTCTCTCTTCGGCTGTCAGTTCTGTCTCTCCCTTCGGAGTTACTTTACCGACCAGGATATCTCCTGCGCGGACCTCGGCCCCGATGCGGATGATACCTCTTTCATCCAGGTCTTTCAGCGCGTCATCGCCGACACCCGGTATATCTCTTGTGATCTCTTCAGGCCCGAGCTTTGTATCACGTGCCTCTGCCTCATATTCCTCAATATGCACAGATGTGTATACATCATCCTGAACCATTCTTTCGCTCAGCAGAACGGCATCCTCGTAGTTGTAACCTTCCCATGTCATGAAACCGATCAGAGGGTTCTTTCCGAGCGCCATCTCCCCATTGGACGTGGACGGACCGTCAGCAATTACTTGTCCTTCCTCTACCCTTTCGCCTTTATCGACGATTGGTCTCTGGTTGTAACAGTTGCTCTGGTTACTTCTTAAGAACTTCGTCAGTTTGTAAGTCTTCTTCGTTCCGTCATCATGTCTGATTGTGATATCTGTAGATGTGGAGCGCTCAATCACACCGGCTCTCTCTGCAACGATGCAGACACCAGAGTCAACTGCAGACTTCACTTCCATACCTGTTCCGACAACCGGGGCTTCTGTTGTAAGAAGCGGAACCGCCTGACGCTGCATGTTGGATCCCATCAGCGCACGGTTGGCATCATCGTTCTCCAGGAAAGGAATCAGGGCTGTAGCCACAGAGAATACCATCTTAGGCGAAACGTCCATGTAATCGAACTTGCTTCTCTCATATTCCTGTGTCTCTTCACGGTAACGGCCAGATACATTCTTATGGATGAAATGTCCTTCCTCATCCAGCGGCTCATTCGCCTGTGCCACGTGATAATTATCTTCTTCATCAGCTGTCATGTAGACAACTTCTTCTGTAACAATCGGGTTCTCCGGATCTGTTTTGTCAATCTTACGGTATGGGGCTTCCACAAAACCGTACTGGTTGATTCTTGCATAGGTTGCAAGTGAGTTAATCAGACCGATGTTAGGACCTTCAGGAGTCTCGATCGGGCACATTCTTCCGTAATGGGAATAATGAACGTCACGAACCTCGAATCCGGCACGGTCTCTTGACAGACCTCCTGGTCCCAGTGCGGAAAGACGTCTCTTGTGGGTCAGCTCACCAAGCGGGTTGTTCTGGTCCATGAACTGTGACAGCTGGGAAGAACCAAAGAACTCCTTAACTGCCGCTGTTACCGGCTTGATGTTGATCAGGGACTGCGGGGAAATGCCTTCCTGATCCTGTGTTGTCATTCTTTCACGGACAACTCTTTCCAGTCTGGACAGACCAATTCTGTACTGGTTCTGGAGAAGTTCTCCGACAGCACGGATACGTCTGTTACCCAGATGGTCGATATCGTCGTCATTA
This sequence comes from Faecalicatena orotica, assembly GCF_003149245.1. GTDB lineage: Bacteria > Bacillota > Clostridia > Lachnospirales > Lachnospiraceae > Faecalicatena_A > Faecalicatena_A orotica. Next base: position 141,693 of record NZ_QGDL01000012.1, read on the forward strand.
CCCATTCTGTATTCCAGATGGATGTTATAGTTAATGGAAGCTAAAATATCTTCCTTTGTAATATGCTTCGGAATCAGATCATGAATATCCCTGCGGATCATGGATTTCAGTTCGTCGATGTCCCCTGCTGATTCTTCCAGAAGTCCTGCGAGTACCGGATAATATACCTGTTCTGTCACTCCCACTTCCTTCGGGTCGATATCTACAACTGCCTGCAGGTCAACCATCATGTTGGAAAGAATCTTAATATTGCGTGATTCATCCTCTCCCTCTACCCACAGGTAAGGCACTGCTGCGTTCTGAATCTCATCTGCAAGTGTTCTTGAAATCACGGTTCCTTTTTCCGCCAGAATCTCTCCTGTCAGCGGGCTTGCAACGTCCTCTGCCAGTCTCTGTCCTGTTACGCGGTTCTTTAAAGCCAGCTTTTTGTTGAACTTATATCGTCCGACTTTCGCCAGGTCATAGCGCCTCGGATCGAAGAACATACTCGTAATCAGGCTCTCTGCGCTGTCTACCGCAAGCGGTTCGCCCGGCCGTATCTTCTTATATAATTCAAGCAGACCTTCCTGATAATTCTCGGCTGTATCTTTGCCGAAACTTGCAAGGATTTTTGGCTCCTCACCAAAGAGGTCGATGATTTCTGCATTCGTTCCGATACCAAGTGCACGGATCAATACTGTAATCGGCACTTTTCTCGTTCTATCTACACGTACATAAAAAACGTCATTGGAGTCTGTTTCATATTCCAGCCATGCACCACGGTTTGGGATGACTGTTGCTGAGTAAAGTTCTTTACCTAACTTATCATGGGCTATCCCATAGTAGATACCAGGGGAACGAACCAACTGGCTTACGATGACACGCTCAGCACCGTTGATTACAAAGGTACCTGTCTTCGTCATAAGCGGCAGGTCTCCCATAAATATTTCATGTTCGTTAATCTCATCGTTGTCTTTGTTGTAAAGTCTGACCCTTACTTTCAAAGGCGCAGCGTATGTTGCATCACGCTCTTTACACTCTTCGATTGTGTACTTTACGTCGTCTTCGCAAAGTGTAAAATCGACAAATTCCAGACTTAAGTGTCCACTGAAGTCAGTGATCGGGGAAATATCATCAAATACCTCTTTCAGTCCGTCATCCAGAAACCACTGGTAAGAGTCTTTCTGGACTTCGATTAGATTCGGCATCTCTAATACTTCTTTTTGTCTGGAATAGCTCATGCGTGAACTTTTTCCGTTTGTGATGGGACGAATTCTGTTTTTCTCCATTGACGTTTCACTCCTCATATATTTTTTGGCGGGCTACGAGTCGCCCTTCGTTAATTCCAGTAATATCGGGAAAGAGCCCTGTGACAGTAAATCGTCACTATAATGGCATACCTTTCCACAATAGTGCATTTTTTACTATATCACAAAGCTCTTCCTGCTGTCAACATATTTCTTACTAATTTCCGAAAAACCTCTTGACATCTGTCGATTTCTGTGGTATTAACGAACTCATCCGGCTTATGGGCCTGCTGTAAACTGCCCGGCCCGTAGGACATACAGTTCCTGTTTCCAAGCTTTCCGGCAATAACCGCCGTGTCCGTATAACCAGGAAATACAGTGATCCCGGGGGGCGTTTTCGTCGTTTCCTCCACTGCCTTTTCCAGCTCTTTCAAGAGGACTGAATCTTCATGTGTCTCCAAGCTCGGCCTGTCACCAGTGATTCTATAGCTTCCATGTACACCGGGCACCTGTTCTTCTCCGTAGCGGATGGCCGACTGTACCAGGTCTGCCGCTTTTTCCGTGTTCATCGGCGGGACCAGCCGCATATCAATCGTTGCCCTGCAGCTGTCTGGAACAACGTAGGGGCTGTACCCGCCGCCAATCTGCCCGAAGGTGACGGTAGAAGGCCCGAGTTCTTCGTGTACAGGGCATTTTTTTATTTTACTTCTTATATAAGTAAGTACAGCTGCCATTCCCGCAATGGCGTCCGCCCCCTTTTCCGGCATACTTGCATGTGCGGTCACGCCCTTTACTTCCACTTCAAACCATGTCCGACCCTTGTGGGACATCTGGATGTTCCCGTCAGTGGGCTCCATATCCACGATCCAGTCATTCTTTGTCACCCACTGTTCAGCAACCACTCTTTCCACCCCCGTCATGTCCCCTTCCTCATCGGATGTTCCGATAAACATGAGCGGGTATTCAGGCACGACAGCGCCCTCTTTTACCACCCGTGCCATTTCCGCAAAAACCGTGAGCGCACACGCCAGACCAGATTTCATGTCGCATGCACCTCTTCCATAAATCCTGCCGTCCTGAATCTCCCCGGAAAATGGATTTTTTTTCCATCCATCTCCTGTGACTACTGTATCCATATGACAGATAAAAACAAGCGCCGGTGTTTTCTTACGCCCTTTTATTACCGCCCTGATATTAAAGCGGCCGTCTTCTCCTTCAGAACGCTCTGGTTCAACGCCTGCTCCCTTCAGATAATCAGATATGAAGGTGCCTATTTCCCCCTCATAGGTCCCTGGATTGGTGCTCTCTATGCGAATCAGCTGCTGTGTTAATGTTACTGCGTCAAAGATGGTTGTATTCATTTTATATCACTCTCCTGATAATCAACTGTTTCTATAGTATAACACGGCCGCCCCTGCAATGAAAGGCGGGCCTTTGCAGTAAAAAACAGACAGGGTTTTACTCCTGCCTGCTTTCTGCCGGGATCCCGGCTGCTATATAGCTTTATCTTCTGAATGCTGCTGCATTCCAGAACAATTCATTCTTAAACTGACGGATGGTTGTGTCTTTATCAATATAAACAGCCTCGATACCCATTGCTGCCGCCCAGTCTCCCATCTGTTCTGCTGTCAGGTCATAGGAGAATGCCGTATGGTGTGCCCCGCCTGCCAGTATCCATGCCTGTGCACCTGTCTTCAGATTCGGCTGCGGCGTCCAGAACGCTGTCGCTACCGGTAATTTCGGCATTGGTTTCTCTGTCTTTTTACAGTCTACGTCGTTAATGATGAGACGGAATCTGTCCCCAAGATCGATCAGTGAAGTTGCAATCGCAGGTCCTTCTTTTGCAGTAAACACAAGGCGGGCAGGATCTTCTCTGTCACCCATGCTAAGAGGCTGTGCCTTGATGCTGACAGGGCCGTCTGCGATCGTCGGGCACACTTCCAGCATGTGTGCCTGGAGGATTCCTTCCTTGCCCGGTACCAGATTATATGTATAGTCTTCCATAAAGGAGGTACCCTTTGCGTCCTTCATTCCCTCTGTCATGATCTTCATGACACGTACCATAGCAGCTGTCTTCCAGTCACCTTCTCCTCCGAAGCCGTAGCCTTTTTCCATCAGCCGCTGGATTGCAAGTCCCGGAAGCTGTTTCAGGCTTCCAAGGTCACCAAAATGTGTAACGATTGCCTGATAGTTTTTCTCCGTCAGGAACCTTTCGAATCCGATTTCAATACCTGCCTGTACGGCTACATGCTCTCTGAATTCCTTTTCGTCTCTTCCTTCCAGAAGAATTTCGTATTTATCATAGTACTCTTCTACAAGTGCATTAATGTCTGCCTGAGATACCTGCGCCACAGCTTCGGCAATCTCATTAACCGGGTATGCATCGACTTCCCAGCCGAACTTAATCTGGGCCTCCACTTTGTCACCTTCTGTAACAGCAACATTTCTCATGTTATCCGCAATACGCATCACGCGGATATGGCTGCTCTCGATCACACCAACCGCAGTACGCATCCAGGAACCGATCTCTGCCTGCACTGCCTTGTCACCCCAGAATCCTACGATCACTTTTCTCTCCATTTGGAGTCGGCTGAAGATATGGCCATACTCCCTGTCACCATGTGCTGACTGGTTTTCATTCATAAAATCCATATCAATCGTATCATACGGGATTTCCTGATTGAACTGCGTATGCAGATGGAGCAGAGGTTTCCTGTACTCCTGAAGTCCGAGAATCCATGACTTCGCAGGCGAGAACGTGTGCATCCATGTAATCACACCCGCACAGCTTTCATCTGTATTCGCCTCGTTGAATGTCTTCCTAATCAGCTCATTCGTAATGAGAGTCGGTCTCCATACTACCTCATACGGAAGCATCCCGGAATCATTCAGCGATTCCACAATCTGTTTAGAATGTTCCGCAACATGTGCAAGACACTCATCCCCATATAAATCCTGTGATCCTGTGCAAAACCAAAATTTGTACTGTTTCTGCTGCATTTCTTTCATCCTCCTAAATTTCTGAATATTCAGACTTTCGGGAGCAAGGGGGTCAGACCCCTCTGAAGAGGGGTCTGACCCCCTTGCCCTCCGTTTTCAGAATTGTCTGTATTTATTGTCCGTAGTATGCGTTCGCCCCGTGTTTTCTATAATAGTGTTTATCCTGAAGTTCCTGTGGAGCCGGCTTCACATCCGGATTGATCATTTCGGTGCGGGCCGCCATTTTAGCCACTTCTTCCAATACAACCGCATTATGCACCGCCTCATGTGCATCCCTGCCCCATGTAAACGGACCGTGGTTCTTGCACAGTACGGCGGGAACGGCGATATAATCTTTGTCCTTAAAGTAATCTACTATTAGAACTCCCGTGTTTTTTTCGTATGCTTCGTCAATTTCTTCTTTTGTCAGATTCCTTACACACGGAACCTCTCCGTACATATAATCCGCCTGTGTAGTCCCGTAGCAGGGGATTCCTCTTCCGGCCTGGGCCCAGCTTGTCGCCCATGCGGAGTGTGTATGTACGATTCCCCCAATCCCGGGAAATGCTTTGTAAAGCTCGATATGGGTCTCGGTATCGGATGACGGGTTGTACTTTCCTTCCACCTTGTTCCCGCCAAGGTCCATGACTACCATATCGTCAGGGGTTAGCCTGTCATATTCGACGCCGCTCGGCTTGATTACGAAAAGTTTGGATTCCGCATCCAGCCCGCTGACATTGCCCCACGTGAATGTTACCAGTCCGTATTTCGGGAGCAGCATGTTCGCCTCGTATACTTCCTGTTTTAATTTTTCCAGCATCTTTGTCTCCTCCTGCTATTTCATGTTAAGAACTGCGGAACGTTCAATGTCAAGCCCGTTTTTATATCTTTCAATAAAGGTCTCAAATCCTTCCACGTCTTTTGCATCCGGCTCCATCTTTGTACCTTCGTTGCCGCCAAATACTTTTTCGGACAGGTAGTGGTCCAGTGTCTCCTTATCCTCTTTCCACACGCTATAAGCTGCCAAAAGGGCAATCCCCCATGCTCCGCCTTCCCCGGCCGTCTCCATGACGGAAACAGGTGCGTTCATCGCAGCCGCCATGATTCTCTGTCCGACGCCTTTTGTCTTAAACAGGCCGCCATGACCTAATATCTTGTCAATCTTGATATACTCTTCCTTTGTCAGAATATCCATTCCCACTTTCAGGGCACCAAGCGCTGCAAACAGGTGCACTCTCATGAAGTTTGCAAGGTTAAATCTGCTGTCAGGCATACGGACAAACAATGGGCGACCCTCATCTAATTCAATGATATTCTCTCCCGAATAATATCCGTAGGATAACAAACCGCCGCATTCCGGGTCTCCTTCCAGTGCCTTGTTGTAGAGAACTGAGAATAACTGGTTCATGTCAACTTCCATGCCGAATGCTTCTGCAAATTCTTTGAATAACCCGACCCACGCATTCAGGTCTGAAGTACAGTTGTTCGCATGTGACATCGCAACCAGATCGCCTGACGGCGTGGTAACCATATCAATCTCTGTGTATACTTTAGAAAGCTCTTTTTCTAATACGATCATTGCAAATACGGATGTTCCAGCGGATACATTTCCTGTGCGGACCGCCACACTGTTCGTAGCTGCCATGCCTGTTCCCGCATCCCCCTCCGGCGGGCATACTGGTATCCCTGCCTCCAGGTCCCCGTCCGGGTCGAGAAGTTTCACGCCTTCCTCTGTGAGGCATCCTGCATCTTCCCCTGCCACAAGAACTTCTGGTAGCAGTTCTTTCACTTTCCACGGATATCCTTTCTCAGATACAAGGGTGTCAAATTTCTCCAGCATGTCTGCCTGGAAGTCCTTTTTCTGTGTATCAATCGGGAACATTCCGGAGGCGTCGCCGACACCCAAAACCTTCTTCCCTGTCAGGCGCCAGTGAACATATCCAGACAGTGTTGTGATAAAATCAAGATCTTTCACGTGCTCTTCCCCGTTTAAAACCGCCTGATACAGATGTGCAATGCTCCAGCGCTGCGGAATGTTATACTGGAAGAGTTCTGTCAGCTTCGCTGCCGCCTCACCTGTAATCGTGTTTCTCCATGTTCTGAACGGGACAAGCTGTTTTCCGTTTTTATCAAATGCGAGATAACCATGCATCATGGCACTGAATCCCATTGATTTCGTACGTTTTAATGTAACACCATACTTCTCCTTAACGTCTTCCTTCATCTTCCTGTAGCAGTCCTGAAGACCTTCCCATACATCCTCCATTGTGTAGGTCCAGACACCATTGTCATAGCGGTTCTCCCAGTCATGACTCCCGGATGCGATCGGTGTAAAGTCCGTACCGATCAGAACAGCCTTGATCCTTGTTGATCCAAATTCAATACCGAGCGTTGTGCTGCCCTCCAGAATTTCATTTTTCACATTGTTTAAATCACTCATATGCTTTCCTCCTGCTTAAATTATTTAAATTTGTTATTTGCTTCCTATTATTCACTGCGGGCTGCCGTACCCAGTTCTTCAGGTTCTGTGAGAATACGGACTGACTTACGGATTACCAGTTCCGGCTTTAGTTCCACACTCTCTTCCCCGCACGATCCCTGCAGCATTTCCAGCATCCTGGCTGCTGCAATCCCCGCCAGTTCCTTCACCGGGTTCCGGGCCGAGGTCAGCGGAATCTCACATCTTCCCGCCAGATCGGAATTATCGATTCCTACGATAGAAAGATCCTCCGGAATTCGAACCCCCGCCTCTTTACAGATGCCTACCAGCTGGCTGGCCACTTCATCGTTGTAACAGACACAGGCCGTACAATTCGAAATCCTTCTTAAATATCTTGCGGCATCTTCCTTCATTTCTTTCAGTTCACATGTATCGAACCATGCAATCCGTGTGCCTTTCACTTTAATCTCCTGCTCCATCAGCGCGTCCATATAACCGGCATAGCGCTTATGCCCCTGGCCGTCGTCTGATTTGAAAATGCCGGCTATCTTCCGGTGACCGCACTGCAGCAGGTGTTCCGTCACCATCTTCCCCGCCAGATAATCATCCAGACTCACATGTACCGCATCCAGCTCCGGATAAGAACTATTCAAAAACAGCACCGGAATATTCTTCCGCTCCAGTTCCCGGTAAATCTCCAGATTTGGATTCGGCAGGCCGCTTTTCGTCGGCTCTGCGATAATCCCGTCGACTGTACCTTCTTTCAGGAAACCTTTCAGTATCATGCGTTCTTTCTCAACCGTGTTATGGGTAAACGCGATCTGCAGTGCATATCCTGCCAGGGAAAGCCGTCCCTCCATCTCTTTAAGCATACTCGGGAAAATGTACTCATCCACGTAGGTTGTCATGATTGCGATCCGCATCGTCCTGCCGGACCTGCCCGTTTTTTCTCCCCCGCTGATGTAAGTCCCACTTCCACGCTTCCGTCTCACAATCCCCCGTTGTTCCAGTACGGATACCGCATGCCGGGCTGTCTGACGGCTCACGCCAAACATGGCAACCAGTTCATTTTCAGAATAGATCTTCTCCCCGGGCTGCAAGGTCCCTGCCCTTACCTCTTCCATGATACAGTCGGCGATCTCTTCATATTTTGCTTTTTCTTCCGCCATAAAAACTGCTCCTTGCGTCTTTTGAATGGTATTTCATCCAAACTTCTTTACTACTACTGTACTATACAGCCCTGCCAAATTCAAGACGGATTGTTCGACAAATGTACATACAACTTTTTGCTCATTTTTTGTAATTCGTGAACAAAATGTCATAAGTTGTGTATATACAACTTTGTTTCTATCCCACAAACACAAAGAGAACCTTTCCTGCAGAGATAACATAAAATCTGCTAAAAAGGCTCTCTTCCAAGGGCTTTTTAATTCCATATTCGCTTTTTCAATTGCCACGCCTCTTAATACTCTCCGACCAGCGTCGTCTTCAGCAGATTTGTATTCCCGGACTTTCCAAGCGGTACCCCGGCAGTCAGCACAACAACCTCGCCGTTTTCTACATAACCTTTCTTCTCCGCCGCCTCCGTGGCATGCAAAAACAAAATCTCCATACTATATTCTTCCCGGATCCTGACCGGCAGGACCCCCCATGACAGATTCAGCTGCCTGTAAGTATGTTCATCCGGTGTACAGCCCACGATCATACAGCCCGGACGGTATTTTGAAATCATGCGCGCGGTATGTCCTGATTTGCTCACTGTGATGATTGCCTTTGCTTTCAGGTCAATCGCAGTCATGCACGTGGCATGGGATATTGCAGTCGTCATATCAGACCGGCTCTCCTTGCTGCGGATGCTGAACAACTGGTTGTAATCAATATCGCTTTCGGTGCGGACCGCTATCTTCACCATCGTGCGCAGCGCCTCCACTGGATATTTTCCCGCTGCCGTTTCTCCGGAAAGCATGATGGCACTTGTACCCTGATAAATGGCATTCGCCACGTCCGTCGTCTCTGCCCTTGTTGGCCGGGGATTCTTCATCATGGAATCCAGCATCTGCGTCGCTGTTATCACCTGTTTCCCGGAATTGTAGACCTTTCCTATGATGGATTTCTGAATGACCGGTACATCCTCCAGCGGGACCTCCACACCCATATCCCCTCTGGCAATCATGATTCCGTCAGCCGCCCCGATGATGCTTTCTATGTTGTCAACGCCCTGCTGGTTCTCTATTTTTGCAATAATATTAATGGAATCCCCGCCATTCTCTTTAAGAATCTTCCGTATCTGCCGTATATCCTCTGCACTGCGGGTAAAGGATGCAGCGATAAAATCAAACCCCTCCTGAATGCCAAACAAGATATCTTCCCTGTCCTTCTGGCTGATAAACGGCATATTCACCTCCACCCCCGGGAGATTCACCCCTTTATGGTCAGACACCATTCCCCCGTTGATTACCCGGCAGTGCACCTCTTCTCCTTCTATTTTTTCTACGCACAGGCCTACCAGGCCGTCATCTATCAAAATACTGTCGCCGGGTTTCACATCCCGGTACAGCCCGGAATAAGTGACGGAAACAATATGGTCCGTCCCTTCTGTTTCTTTTGATGTTAAAATGAACTCCTGCCCCTCGGTCAGTTCTTCCTTCCCATTCCGAAACGTACACAGACGTATTTCCGGCCCCTTAGTGTCCAAAAGCGCGGCAATCGGCCTGTCTAGGCGTTCCCTGATTTCCTTGAGCTTGTCAAGGCGCACCTTCTGTTCCTGATGTGTTCCGTGTGAGAAGTTGAATCTGGCTACATCCATACCGCCTTCCGCCAGCTGTTCCAGCACACCCTCACCATCTGTCGCTGGTCCCAGTGTACAAATAATTTTTGTTCTGCGCATCACAATTCCTCCTTTCTCCTTCTCGCCTTATGCGAGGAGGATTCCCTCAAACTTACTTACGTTTTCTGACTTTCCTATGACTACGAGTACATCACCCTTATTAAAAACGTACTCCGGCTCAACCTCTGTTTCCGTTTTCCCCGCATGCTCAACCGCTATGATATTCAATCCATATCTCTGGCGGAAACGAAGCTCCTGCAGGCTTTTCCCGATCATCCTGACTGGTACCATCACTTCCGAAATCTCTACATTATTATTCAGGGAAATGGAGTCCATCACACTGCTGACGAGCATTTTCTTCGCAAGCCTTAACGCCATATCTTTTTCCGGATAAACAACTTCTGCCCCGATCTTCTCCAACACCTCCCCCTGGTCCTTGCTGATTGCCTTGGCAATCACCCTCTTTACACCCAGATTCACCACGTTCAGCGTTACAAGAATGCTTGTGTCGATCTTCTCTCCGATACAGACAATCACCGTATCACAATTCTGGATCCCGATTTCCTCCAGAACTTCTTTCGTCAATTCATCCGCGACATAAGCAAAATCCGTATAGTTCCGAAGTTCCTTTACTTTATTCTCATTGCGGTCTACTACAATCACCTCACGGCCCGCCTCCGCCAGTTTTTCTGCAAGTGCTGTGCCAAACCTTCCTAAACCTATAATACCATAACTTTCTGATAATTCCTCTTTCAACATGATCTCCATCTCCTAACCAATTGTTATATTTTCCTCCGTATACACCGCATTAGCCGGCTGCTTAAAGCTCCACATCGTAATAATCGTGAGAGTCCCGAGCCGCCCGATGAACATTGTCAGAATTATGACCAGTTTCCCGGCGGTGCCTAAATCCGGTGTAATCCCCGTCGAAAGCCCTACAGTTCCAAATGCAGATGTGCATTCAAAAAGAAGCTGCAGGAATGAATATTCCGGCTCCAGCACACACATCACGAGTGTGGAAATACTGACAACCATGAGTGATAAAAAAGTAATCATAAATGCTTTAAATACCACTTTATCAGGAATCTTCCTCCTGAATGCAGTACAGTGCTGGTTCGTTGCTGTACTTTTCACACTATTGAGCAGTACAAACAGTGTACTCGTTTTGATACCTCCTCCTGTAGACCCGGGCGAAGCGCCGATAAACATCAGGATCGTCAGGATAAAAAGCCCGGCCGAAGTAAAATTTCCGATTGGGTATGTGGAGAACCCGGCTGTTCTGGCCGAAACACTCTGGAAAAAGGCACCCAGCCATGTTATATTTTCCGTACATTTCAGAAGTACCGTACCGGTTACAATCAGGGCAATGCTTGTCACGATTACGGCTTTCGAATGGAGGCACAGTTTCTTAAAACACCGGTTCCGGATAATGTCCAGAATAACCAGGAACCCAAGGCCTCCAAATATAATCAGACCGCATGTTGTCAGATTCAAAAGTACATTATCCTGATACGGAATCAGGTTCTTAAGACCGCCCAGAATATCAAACCCGGAATTATTAAACGCCGCTACAGAATGAAACATGCTGATCCCCAGCGCATCCAACGGCGAATACTTCTGCACGAACACAAGATAGCTCAGAATAGTCCCTGCCGTTTCAAAACACAATGTCATGATGAGAACATACTTTACAAGGACGACCATCCCTTTAAACCCGTTCACATTCAGGGCCTCTTTTACCAGAAGCCGTTCTTTGAAACCAATCCGTTTCCCTGCCGCAAGAATAATGCCGACACCCACAGATGTCACACCCAGTCCGCCTATCTGTATCAGCACGGCAACAACCGTACGCCCGAACACCGTAAAATGCTCTGCCGTGTCTATGGCAATCAGGCCAGTTACGCAAACAGCACTTGTTGATGTAAACAGCGCATCAATCCAGCTCACCCCGGCCCCGTCCCTGACAGACACTGGCAGTTTCAAAAGTATTGTTCCCGCAAGGATAACAAATGCAAACCCAAGCGTAATGAGTCTGGCCGGTGACTGATTTTTAAAAAAGTTTTTCCCACCCTGCAATATTACATTCAAAATAATAACGCTCCCTTTCATATCTATATTATAAAATCAAATGGAAAGGGCCATCCTTTTCTTTCCATCCTGCCGGTGGATAAATCCGCAGTTAATCCGACGCAGGAACATATACACGTTTTTCGCAAAATGGCATAAAAGAAAAATTACGCATGGGATAACAGCTATTTTGAATAAAACAGACAAAAAAGAGTCAATGTAGAGTCTTGCGTCCCAAAACACAGAATCTTGTTTACGGAGCGCTGAAAAAACAGAGATCCCTGATCTCTGCTCTGAAATGAAATTATCTGAAGAATGGCCCGCAGCACACAGTACCTGTGCCCCCGCTTCCTGTATTGCATCCGCACTGACTCCGGCATGCACACCAGCTTCGGAACAACCACCCTGTCGCATGCTGATTCCAGCCTCGATCAGCGTAACCGAATGATATAAACCATTCATAATAAAAACTGTGAAAAATAAAACTAAAACCAACCGGCCCACGCTATAAGCCGTCCTGTTTTCTGCCTTATTCTTCATTTGATTCACCTCTGCCCGGATACACATACTTCAGGTCCATACCTCTCGCTCTTAATAGTTATATGCATTATAGGGCGGAAGGTGACAGGCGTCAATTTTATATCCAAAATCTGAGCGAAACCTTAACACGGCTTTTTAGATAGGAATTTCCTGTATAAAAAAAGTACCACAGAAGGTTCATCCCTCTGCAGTACTATGTTTTTGCGCTTTATACAAAAGTGCCTGAATTATTTCAGGTTAACTTCTGCTCCCTGCTCTACAAGTTTAGCTTTCAGTTCTTCAGCTTCTGCCTTAGAAACGCCTTCCTTAATTACCTTAGGAGCTCCGTCTACTAAGTCTTTAGCTTCTTTTAATCCAAGTCCTGTTACTTCACGAACAACTTTGATAACTTTAACCTTAGAAGCACCTGCTGATACTAACTCTACGTCAAACTCATCTTTCTCTTCTGCTGCGCCTGCTCCGTCTCCAGCTGCTGCTGCAACTACAACACCTGCTGCTGCAGATACACCAAATTCTTCTTCACAAGCTTTTACTAATTCATTTAATTCTAATACTGATAACTCTTTGATCGCTTCGATCATTTCAGCTGTTGTCAATTTAGCCATTTTTATATCCTCCATTTTAGATTATTTCAGGATTATTCTCATCCTCTTATTTTAGTTTCTTATTACTTATTGTACCTTGACGGTTCAATGAGGTAAACCTTAATCCCTCAGGCTTATGCCCCTGGAATTCTGTCCCGGCTTACTCAGCCGGTGTCTCTGCTGCTTCTACAGCCGGAGCTTCCTCTGCTGCTTCTGCAGGAGCTGCTTCACCGCCCTGCTCTGCAATCTGCTTAATAACACGAGCAAAATTGGTGATAGGTGACTGCATACTTCCAAGTAATCTGGAAAGTAATTCTTCTCTTGAAGGGATCTTTGACACTTCTGTTAATCCAGCAACATCATAGACTGTTCCTTCAACGACACCGCCCTTTAATTCAAGCTTGTCTGCTGTCTTAGCAAACTTGCAGATAATTCTTGCCGGTGCTGTTGCGTCATCTTTGGAAATAGCGATTGCGCTTGGTCCTTCAAGACAATCAGTAAGTCCTTCGAATTCAGTTCCTTCAAAAGCTCTCTTCATCATGGTGTTCTTGTAAACTTTGTAAACGACACCTGCTTCTCTAAGTTGTTTACGAAGTTCTGTGTCCTGAGCTACTGTTAATCCACGGTAGTCAACAAGAACAACTGACTGAGCGTCTTTGATCTCTTCTGAAATTGCCTCAACGATTGGTTGTTTTAATTCAACTTTTGCCACGTTCTGGTACACCTCCTTATTTTATTTGTGCGTGTACTGCCAAAAATAAAAAAGCTTCCATGCCCGAAAACACGAAAGCTCACAAATTCATATTAAGAATTCTGATCTTCCTCGGCAGGCGTTCATAACTTATGCCTTACGGCACCTGCTGTCTTCGGCAGTTAATTGCTTTAATAGATTAACACTAATCTATACACTTGTCAATAAGTTTCCACCAATTTATTGATAATTAATTGATGTTTTAAAATAATTATTTCCCATATTCCCTATTTCAGTTTATCTGGTCAAACGAATTGTATAATTATATATATCAGCCCGATTATACATTTTCGAAAATTCAAGTACGTCACCATCCGACGTATATGTCTTACGTTCCAGATACAGTAAAGGATCATCCACAGAAATCTCTAACCGTTCTGCTATCTCAGGAGGACACGATATTGCTTTCAAAGATTCATCTGCACAATCAATGATAATATGATGTTCCTTCTCCAAAATACTATATAATGAAATTGACTGATTATCCAATTGCTCCTGCAAAGAGCCTGAAGTAATGCTTTTAATCATGATATTACTGTCAAGGATATTCAAATTATAGTAGCTGTCATGCATACTCATTACAATGCTATTGACAGTACGCAGCCTTACAATATGCATCAGTGGAGTTACATCAGGCACTTCCATTTGTGCAGCTATTGCAGGATTAGACAAAACTTCCAATGTGATTGTCTTTGAACCCGGTATGCAATTTTTCTGTATAATATCTTCTGAAAAACTAGTAAGCTTAGGCAGATGATATGAGAATTTTGGGGGAGCGACAAAGGTCCCCTTTGCACGTTTTTTTACAACATAGCCTTCATTCTCCAGCAATTCAAATGCATGTCTCACCGTAATCCGGGAAATCCCCAGTAACTCCTGTAACTCCGTTTCTGTAGGAAGTTTTTCTCCAACTGTCCATTCGTTATTTTTAATCTTCTCTAAAATATATTCTTTTAGCTGTAGGTACAATGGAACTTTTGAATCAGGATTAATATTCATTTTCACATTCCTTTCATGCTGCCTAAATGTAAAAACCAATCGATTCGAGACTAAGTTATCACATTATCAGGAAAATCAACATACGATATAACTTAAAATATTATAACAAAGTTTATTTTAAAATGATAGACTGATTTTACAAATATTGGCAGCCTTACGGGTTCTAAAACATTATCAGGTGGCGTTACTGTCTACAGACCTGACCATAGACAGCTACTGCCTTTCCTTTGTTATTCTGTACAACAATAGTTTGGTGCTTCTTTTGTAATATTAATATCATGTGGGTGGCTTTCCTTTAATGATGCCGGAGATATCTTTACAAATCTTCCCTTTACTTTTAATTCCTGGATTGTCTTAGTTCCACAGTATCCCATACCTGACTTGATTCCTCCCAGCAATTGGTAAACTGTATCTTCCAGCATTCCGCGATATGCAACTCGCCCTTCTACTCCCTCCGGAACCAGTTTTTTTGCATCCTGCTGAAAATAACGATCTTTTCCCCCGTTCTCCATTCCTGCTATTGAGCCCATACCACGATAGACTTTATATTTCCTTCCTTGATACAGTTCAAATTCTCCCGGACTTTCATCACACCCCGCTAACAGACTTCCCATCATACACACATTAGCCCCGGCAGCAATTGCCTTCACAATATCCCCGGAATACTTAATACCGCCGTCTGCAATTAATGGCACCTGATATTTTTTTGCCATTTCATAGCAATCCATTATAGCAGTAATTTGGGGAACACCTATGCCGGCCACTATTCTGGTTGTACAAATAGACCCCGGCCCTATCCCTACCTTTACAGCATCTGCTCCTGCCTCAACCAGCATTTTAACAGCTTCCGAAGTCACTACATTTCCTGCAATAACCGGGACGTTTGGAAATGCACCTTTTATCATACTGATACATTTAATTACATTTGCTGTATGTCCATGAGCTGAATCTACCACCACAACATCGGCCTGTGCCTGTACCAATGCTTCAACCCGTTCCAGAACATTTGCGGTAACACCAACTGCCGCCCCGCAAAGCAAACGGCCCGTTTTATCCCTTGCAGAATTGGGGTATCGAATTGCCTTTTCAATATCTTTTATAGTTATCAATCCCTTTAACCGGAATTTATCATCCACTATCGGTAGTTTTTCTTTTCTTGCTTCCCCTAAAATACGTTTGGCCTCTTCAAGTGTGATTCCTTCCCGTGCAGTAATCAGCCCGTCCTTAGTCATGCACTGGGAAATTTTTTTTGAATAATCTGTCTCAAATTTCAAATCCCGGTTTGTTATGATGCCTACTAATTTATCTCCCTGTGTGATTGGGACACCTGAAATCTTATACTTACTCATAAGTTGTTCAGCATCTTTCAGTGTATGCGCGGGAGACAGGTAAAAAGGATCTGCAATTACCCCGTTTTCCGAACGCTTTACCTTGTCAATTTCTTCTGCCTGTCTTTGGATGTCCATATTTTTATGAATAATCCCAATGCCGCCCTGTCTGGCCATAGCAATCGCCATGCGGTGTTCAGTTACCGTATCCATTCCAGAACTCATCAGAGGGATATTCAACATGATATCCTTAGTCAAATATGTTGACAGTTCAACCTGTGACGGCAGTATTTCCGAATATTCCGGTACCAGCAGGACATCATCAAATGTGATTGCTTCTTTTAGTATTTTTCCCATAACCACTCCTTATTTTTACAAATTCTCACGAATCTCAAAAACTTTATTCATAAAGCGCATTGTCCGGTCGCGGTCAACCGTATTCGTCCAGATTCCATCCTTTTTAAAATAGCTTGCCACAATACCGCCGTCCGCCACACGCATAATCCGTTCTGCGTTCTCAGGGGTAATCCCGCTTCCTACAATGACCGGAACATCCGGATTTACTTTTATGCTTAACATTTCTTCATCCGTAGGTGCATCCCCTGTTCTGTTGCCAGTACAAATCAATACATCCGCACAGAAGAACAACGAATCCTTAGCCTGCTCTTCAATCGAACGGTCCGCAACGATTGCATGACTCCCATGCTTAACATGTGCGTCCGCAAATATTGTAATATCATCGCCTTTAATAGCTGAGCGATAACGCAGTACTTCTCCCGCCATCCCTTCCA
The DNA here is from genome assembly GCF_003149245.1 of Faecalicatena orotica. Taxonomy (GTDB): domain Bacteria; phylum Bacillota; class Clostridia; order Lachnospirales; family Lachnospiraceae; genus Faecalicatena_A; species Faecalicatena_A orotica. The sequence continues at coordinate 158,225 of NZ_QGDL01000012.1, forward strand.
CAAATCCTTCGTTTGCAATATAGGCATTCACAAATTGATTTATCCTTACAAATTGTGCGCCAATTGCCTTTGCTATTGCCAGTGCAGGTATTGCTGCATTAGCGAGACAATTAACGCCGAGCGGCAGTCCATGTGCCTTGACCTTTTTTCCTATCTCTGCCCCGAGATAGGACATCGCGGCTACTGTTTCATACCCAAATTTATCCGGCTTTACAAAAGGTATATCTCCATGATTTTCAATAATAAAACCGTCCACTCCACATTCAATAAGAGTATCAACCTCTTTCATGGTATATTCCAAAATCTTATCCATAGATTCTCCTTTGTAGAACGGAGCTCCCGGCAAAGACATCAGATGCAGAGTCGGAATAATTGGTTTTTTTACATGGAACATTTCTTCCAGTTTGTTACTTTTGCTGTAAACTAACTCATTCCCCAACGAATCCACCTCCTATAAAAGTTTCCGCAAATACGAAGCAATCTTAGGCACATCTCTTGCAGCCGGCTCATTACTGTCATATTCGATAGAAATATATCCATCATAACACTTCTTTTGCAATATCATTTTGATTTTTTCATAATCCAGAATTTTATCGCTGCCATCTTCTCTTATATCAAAAAATTTAGCATGAACTACAGCCGCATCTGGAAGAGCCTCTTCCAGAAATGCATATGAATCTTCTTTATCCAGGAAACTACCATTGTCTAATATTACTTTCAGTTTTCCATCGCTTATTTCCTTCATCTTCTTCACATCTGCCACGTTCTGGACTACCCCTGGTTCCTGATTTTCAATTCCCACTGTAATCTCTGGATACTCCCCTTCACATATCACCTCTGTAATGCTGTCAAATACCTTAATTTGCCGTTCTGCATCTCTTAATCTCTCCCCTCCTACTGATATCCTCATAATAGAAGCGCCAAGATAATCGGTGGCCTTCAGCCAATCACGCATTGTACTTTTAGCTGCATTAATTTCATCATCACTAAATCCTCCAAATACGCATTTAGTGGCAACAGAATATACAGGCAGGTTTAGTTCTGCAGCTTTTTCTTTTATTTTCTGCAGATAACTCTCATCGAGACTCTCGAAATGATTATTCCAAATTTCGGCCCCATCGAGCAGGCAATCATTTTTGCAATGCTCCATCCATTTAAATATATCCATTTCCCCGTTTGCAAAACTATTTCTGTGGGACCAGGAAATACATCCTATTTTCATTCAAACCACACTACCTTTCTAATAATAAACTTATTATGCTTTTCTACACCCCTGTTCCATCTTCCCCTTGAATATGCTCTTAGGTATAATGTTCCTGATAAATGCCCTCTACGCCTGCAGGTGTATGCATTGAGGCCTGCGCCCCTACGGAGGAAACTGTAAGCGCACCGGCAATGCATCCGTAACATAGTGCCTTATAGCTCTCCATCCCCATTTCATGGTTTACTACAAAAGCTCCGGTAAAAGCATCTCCCGCACCAACCGGATCTACAGGATTAACCTTTAAGCCTTCTGCATAATAAATATTTTCACCTTCTTTTAGCACCGCCCCATGTTCGCCAAGAGAAATCAAACATAAACCACACTTGCCAAACTCCCTTTTTTCTAACTCTTCCATAATTTCTTTTGGACTGTCTCCCTGTATACCAAGCAGCATCCGGGCCTCTCTTTGATTTGCAATCAATGCATCTGCTTGATTAATCAGTTCCGGGAGACACTTTTCGGCAGGTGATAAGCTAAGATATGTATAAATACCATGAACTTTTGCATATTCCATCACCTTTTTGACGGTATCAATATTCATTTCCAATGAAATGAGCAGAGCATCCAGCCCATCAAGCTTTTTAATTATTCTTTCGGCCACCTCTGCCTCGTTTGCACCGAAGCTCACAACACTAAAATAATCGTTGTTACCATCCACCAAAAACATGTAAGTCTGCCCTGTTGGCGCATTTGGATTTTTCATTAATAATTCTATATTGCAGCCTTTTTCTGTTAAATAGCTGGAAATCCGCTGTCCTACATCATCCGCCCCTACAGATCCCATTATATATATCCCTCCGCTGTACCGCGCCGCTTCCACAGCCTGATTAGCGGCCATCCCGCCTATACAGCTACCCATAAAATTCCCCAGGACCCTCTCTCCTTTTTGAGGAATGGATTCTGCATGGAATATGTTATCTAAAGCGATACTGCCTAAAACACCAATCTTCTTTTTCTTGTACATAACCGTTTATTTCCCTTTTAAACACTGGACAATCTGATCACATAAGGCCATCGTTTTCACGTTGTCCCTCGCATCACATATAGGATTTTGATCTTTTTCTATACAATCAAAGAAATGTTCCAGCTCCCCTACATAACCATTCAGGTATAAATCACGCCATCCTCCGGAACTTGAAGTATTAACCGGTGCCAGCACCGTGTCTTCCTCATCTAATGTTTTCCAGCGTGCCCCGGCTGTTTTGACAGGTTTATCAAAGTGGTACCGGACCTGCATCATATTATCCACTTTAACAAAACCATTCGTCCCAGTTACACAAATCTCTTCCCAATGTCTCTTCCACGCCGGGATACCCCCAAAAAACATGCTCCCTATCATGCCGCTGTCAAAACGCATGGTAAAGATATTATCAACCTCTACATCAACGCTGTTCGTATATCCATGTATGTCCTGAACCTCCCCAAACAAGTCTCTCATCAAATCTACATAATGTATCCCCCCTACTTTTGTAAATACATTATTATCCCATCCAGGCCTTCCTGACGTAATTGCAAACATTCCCATAAATGAGAGAGCGGTTCCGAAGTCCTCCTTGTTATTCATAATTCTTTTCATAGCTATATATGAAGGAGAGAAACGTTTCATAAAACCTACCATAACTTTTTTATTCATCTCATCCGCCAAATCAGCTATCTCCAAAGCTTCCTGTTCGTTCATACCGAGGGGTTTCTCAACAAATACATGCAGTCCCCTTTGCAGGCATTCTTTTACGATATCTGCCTGACTTGCCGCTTCTGTTATTACAAAAACTGCATCTAATTCTTCCTGATCCAGCATTTCCTTATAATTCCCAAAAGCCTTATCAATTCCAAAGCGTGCTGCAGCCTCCTGCGCCCTTTCTAAATGTCTTGCACACACAGCCTTCATTGGATATCCCATCATGTGAAGACTGGAAAATATATTTGCTTTTGCGTGAACACCACAGCCAATCATTCCTAATTTTAATCCTTGCATTTTTCTTCTCCTTATAATTTGAATTCACTTTTTATATTTTTACTAAACAGAATCTTATCTGCTTTTATTTTTTTCTAAACTGTTCAAGCAGAACTGCTAATATAATAACCACACCTAAGAGTAACTGCTGGTAATAAGATACGATGTTAAGGATTGAAAGCCCATTATTAATCGTCCCTATCAGTATGGCTCCAAATACAGTCCCTACCAGAGAGCCAACACCTCCCAGAAGGCTGGTCCCGCCTATTGCAGTCACAGCTGTTGCATTTAGTTCAAGCCCCTGTCCAACTGTAGGCTCACTTGCACCCAGGGTACAGACATACAGTACGCCCACCACCGCTGCACAAAACCCACATATGGAGTATGTTATAGTTTTCATTTTTCTTGTATTAATACCTGACAATCTGGTTGCCTCTTCATTGCCGCCCAGACAGTAAACGCACCTTCCCAGAAAAGTATAGTTTAAAATTATATAACCAATTATAAACATAAGCAGCGCAATAATTGTGATAATCGGAACACCTAGCATTCTTCCATTCCCTATTTTTATTAATAGTGAGTCCGTCACAAAAATAGAGCGGCCGGATGTCAATATGTATGTCAGCCCCCTTGCTATACTCATAATACCTAAAGTACAAATCATAGGCTGTAGTTTGAAGTAGCTGATGAGTATACCGTTAAACATTCCAAATAAAGTCCCTGTCAGAAGTCCGATAGCCAATGCTAAGTATACCGGCATCCCCCACTTGGTAATCGCAATTCCTAACATCACACTGGACAATGCCGCTACCGACCCAATAGACAAGTCAATTCCACTGGTTAATATAGCAAAGGTCATTCCAATTCCGGCAACCATTACGATGGATGACTGCTGTAACAAAAGAAGAAGATTGCTTATTTTGATAAAATGCGGAGACAAAAAAGTCAATACTCCCCACAAAACGGCTATAAAACCTACTAACAGAAAATTCCTTGCTTTCATTCTCCTAAATCTATCTTTCATTGTATCCATACTTCAGCATCACCTTTCTCCCTATCTCCTTTAACTAAATCCCATACATTGTATCCAGCATACTTTTTTTAACGCAGTCTTTGGAAAGCAGCTCGCCCTTAATTCTTCCATCATACAGAATAATCACACGGTCACATGTATCAATAATTTCCTCTACTTCGGATGAAACTACCAGAACAGCCTTCCCTTCCTCTGCTAAATTCCTAATCATTTTGTGTATCTCCCGCTTTGCCCCTATATCAATACCTCTGGTAGGCTCGCACATGACAAAAACCTCAGCATTTTTAAGCAGCCATTTCGCCAAAACTATCTTTTGTTGGTTCCCTCCGCTCAAGGTGTTTACAAGCTGTCCTAAATCAGATATCTTTATGTCCAGCTTTTTAACCATTTCTTCCGCACTTTTCTTTTCCATTTTTTGATTAAGAAAGCCAAATCTCGACCATTGTCTGCTCATTGTTAATACAATATTATTCTGAACATCCCCTTTCAGATTCAGCCCCTCTACCTTCCGGTCTTCCGAAATAAAAGCAATTCCTTTTTGTGCGGCGATCTCCGGGGAGAAAGGCTCTGCCTTCTCACCTTTAATATAAACCTCACCTCCGCTAAGTTTCTGAACTGCAAATAGGGTCTTTGCTATTTCAGTGGCACCACAACCAATCAATCCTGTAATGCCCAGCACTTCTCCCCTGTATAAATCAAATGAAATATCCTGGAATATCTTTCCCGACGAAATATGATTGCATGAAATTAGCTTTTCTTCAGTTTTATTACTAATATTTACTGACGATATCTGCTCCTCTTCTGTTACACCGGTTAGCTCCGTTACAATCTCCTTCATTGTTATCTGGTCAATTGCCTTTGTGGTTACTCTTCTTCCTTCCCGCATTAACGTAACCCTGTCTGCTGTCTCAAGGATTTCGTCCAAGCGATGCGTAATCCAGATAATAGAGACACCCTGACCCGCCAGCATCTTCATAATACCAAAGAGACGATCCGCCTCCGCATTATTTAATGCAGCCGTTGGTTCATCAAAAATTAATACCTTTGTTTTCCTGCTGATAGCCTTTGCGATCGCTATAAGCTGTTGTTTGGAAACCCCCAGTTTACGAACAGGTACAGTCAGATCGATATCTATCCCAAACCCACTTATAATCTTTTCTGCTTCTTTTCTTCTCTTCTGCGCATCTATTAACCCCAGTCTGTTTCTAAATCTGTTTTGCCCTAAAAAAATATTTTCATCCCCACACAGGTCTGGAATCAAATCGAGCTCCTGATATACCATACCGATACCTTTTTTAATTCCCTCCTGAGGTGATGTCAGATTTATTTCCTCCGAATCCAGAGTTATTGTTCCTGAATCTTTCCTGTATGCCCCAGATATAATCTTAACTAAAGTAGATTTTCCTGCACCGTTATGGCCTAACAGGGCATGTATTTCTCCTGTCTTCACTTCAAAGGATACATCGTCTACAGCTCTTACCCCCGGAAATTGTTTAACAACATGCTCTAAACTAAGCATCACTTCATCCCGCAAATGCTTTCACCTCCTAGTGTTCCCGCGGCAGCAAGCCAAAGCCATGCTAAACAGCTCTGGCGGCTGCCTCAATGAACCTTATTCCTTTATTCCTTCAATTGGTAAATAAATGTTTTTGTTAATATCAAACATCTCTTTCACGGGCTTAGGAGCTTCTTTCATTGCCTCTGACACATTATCAGATGTAATCAGTCCGGGAGTTAAATCGTAATCTTCCAGAGTATCTTTACCTTCTGCAACTGCTTTCACTGCCGCATGAACACTAAAATATGCTATCTGCCAGGCAACACCGTCAATCGTGGCAGCCATTTCATTATTCTGGATTGATTCATATGCTTCATTTGTTCCGTCATCTCCTATTACAAGGACATCCTGCAATTTTTCCGCCTGATTCAGTGCTGCCACACACCCTAACGCCATCGTATCATTTAAAGCATATATTGCCTTAATATCAGGATTTGCCTGAAGAATTCCTAATGTAACATCCTTCGCTTCTTCTCTCAGCCAATCCGCCGGCTGTGATGCAACTATTTCAATCCCGCTTCCTTCCAGAGCCTCCTTGAATCCAGCTATTCTATCATTCGTTGCCGTAGTACCCGTCAACCCTTCAATAATGGCAACTTCTCCTTCGCCCCCGAGTTTATCAACAACATACTCTCCGGCAATGACTCCTTCATCATGAAAGCTTAGCCGACAGTTACATGTAACCTTCGCATCGTATTCCTTAAGGACTTCTTCATCCTGAAGTTCACTCACCACAATCCACGGGATGCCCTTTTTGTTTGCATCAGCAATTGCCGGTATTAGATTCGTGTTCGTTATTGAAGCCGCAACAATGGCATCATAGTCCTGATTAACCATTCCACGCGCTACGTCCAATTGTCCGACATAGTCATCCTCCGACTTAACATCCCTTATATCAATCTGTACCCCTAATTCCTCAGCAGCAGCTTCCGCTCCCTCCTGATAAGTTTGCCAAAACGTGTTGCTCAGACATTTGACTATATACCCAATCTTAATGTCTTCTGCCTTAACAGTTTTTTCCGTTTCTTTCTTATCCGTTTTCTTACTGTCTGTTCCCTTCGCACCTTGTGCACAGCCACACATAAGTAATACCGCTGTTAAACTGACAGCTATAACAGATTGTATCGCTTTTCTTTTCATACACTTCTCCTTCCAACTCATAGTATCCCGTTTCATATTGTAATGACTTTTAAAGATATAACGTTATAACCTTTATGGTTATACCATATCACAGCAATTATATATTGTCAACAAATTTCTCTTTCAATTTTACTTTTTAGTTTCACTTCTCTTTCTTTATTCATTATAATACAAAAATTATGTAAACTAAACCCTGTCCTAAACTTCAACAGGGCAGGGATAATTCAAAAATATTAGCTTTTTAGATTTAATATTTACACTTTTACCAACATCAAAAAAACTGCTGCAGTATCGCTGATTCCTCAGAAATACTACAGCAGTTCTCTATTTATCACACTATTTCATCAAATCTATATACAAATTAAGCAAGCTTCATTGGGTTGATTTTCACACCAGGTCCCATTGTTGATGTCAGTGTAACACTCTTCAGGTACTGACCTTTTACAGCTGCCGGTTTTGCTTTGATGATTGCATCGATAAGCGTCTGGAAGTTGTCCGCTAACTGTTCTTCGGTAAATGATGCTTTACCGATCGGCACATGGATAATGTTTGTTTTGTCCAATCTGTACTCAATCTTACCAGCTTTGATGTCGTTGATAGCTTTTGTTACATCCATTGTAACTGTTCCTGCCTTCGGGTTTGGCATCAGACCTTTTGGTCCGAGTACACGTCCGAGACGTCCAACAACGCCCATCATGTCAGGTGTAGCAACAACAACGTCGAATTCGAACCATCCTTCGTTCTGGATCTTCGGAATCAGTTCATCTCCACCTACGTAATCTGCTCCTGCCGCCTTTGCTTCTTCAGCTTTAGCATCCTTAGCAAATACAAGGATACGAACCTTCTTACCTGTTCCGTGCGGCAGTACAACTGCACCACGGATCTGCTGGTCTGCATGACGTCCGTCACAACCTGTTCTGATATGAGCTTCGATTGTTTCGTCAAATTTAGCTACTGCTGCTTTTTTTACTAATGATACTGCTTCTGCCTTCTCGTAAAGATTTCCTCTCTCGATCAGTTTCGCAGCTTCGATATATTTTTTTCCTCGTTTCATTTCAAATAACCTCCTTGTGGTATTGGCGGGATCTTGCCCCTCCCACTTATTTCAACTTCGTTTAGTCTTCAACAACAACGCCCATAGAACGGCAGGTTCCAGCTACCATGCTCATAGCTGCCTCTACTGTTGCAGCGTTTAAGTCAGGCATCTTAGTCTTTGCGATCTCTTCTAACTGAGCCTTTGTAATCTTAGCAACTTTGTTCTTGTTCGGAACGCCTGAACCTGATTTGATGTTGCAGGCTTTCTTGATCAGAACTGCTGCCGGTGGTGTCTTTGTCACGAAGCTGAAGCTTCTGTCACTGTATACTGTGATAACAACAGGGATGATCAGGTCGCCCTGGTCTGCTGTTCTTGCGTTGAACTGCTTTGTAAATTCAACGATGTTAACACCGTGCTGTCCAAGTGCAGGACCTACCGGTGGTGCTGGTGTAGCTTTACCAGCTGGAATCTGTAATTTAATATAACCTTGTACTTTTTTTGCCATTTTTAATTACCTCCTTGTGGTATTGGCGGGACATGTATCCCTCCCACGGTTTTTAATCCATCTTTCTTACTTCTGCGAAACCTAGCTCTACGGGCGTCTCACGACCGAACAGCTCTACATTGATAGACAGGCTCTGCTTCTGCTCATTCAGTGACTGAATGACTCCGACAGTTCCTTCCCATGCTCCGCTTAACACGGTCACGGTGTCGCCAACCTCAAAGCCTACTATGACGTTCTCCTGCCTGATTCCGAGTCTGTTCATTTCCTCTTCCTCAAGCGGCACCGGCTTGGATCCAGGACCAACAAATCCTGTCACGCCTCTGGTATTACGAACTACATACCAAGTGTCATCATTCATAAACATATGAATCATAACATATCCCGGGAACATCTTTTTCTGGCTTGCTTTCTGGACACCATTCTTCAGCTCAATAACTTCCTGCATGGGAACCCGAACCTCCAGAATCTGATCTTCCAGATGACGATTCTCAATTGCCTTATCAATATTAGCTTTCACTTTGTTTTCATACCCGGAATAGGTATGAACTACATACCATTTTGCCTCTGACATAAAATCACCTTTCTGCTACGGCTGTTATTTAACCAGTAAATCAATTCCATACTTTAGGATTGTATCGATTATCGTAATCAATGCACCTAACAGTAAAGAAACTGAAACGACTGCCGTGGTCTGTTTTGCAAGTGTTTTCTTGTCTGGCCAAATGACTTTCTTAAACTCTGCCTGAAGCCCTTTGAACCAGCTCTTCTTCTGAGTTTTGGCTGTTTTTTCACCCATGACATCCACTTCCTTCCAACGACTATTTCGTCTCTTTGTGCAGTGTGTGTGATTTACAGAACTTGCAGTACTTCTTAGTCTCCATGCGCTCCGGATGTGTTTTCTTATCCTTGGTCATGTTGTAGTTACGATGTTTGCATTCTGTACATTCCAATGTGATTCTTGTGCGCACAACTTCCACCTCGCTTTTTTCTTATTCACTACGTGTTACATGATGGTTGCGAAGCCATCTAATTTTAGGCATAAAAAAAAGACCTACTTCCATTCGCTAGAGCATTGTACCATAGAGAACATATAGAAGTCAAGCCTTTTTCTTTAATTGGGGACGTAGACTTTTGCAATTATACTACGTCCCCAACTGACTTTAGTGGTGTACCAAAACGGCTTTTTTACTCTGTTATATACTATCCCACAGTTTCCATATACCCGATCTCCTCCAGAACCCGATCTATGACTTCCGCTGTCTTAACGGAAAATTCATTTGATACAAGAGGATCCTCTCCGTCCAGAATGCACCGGCCGAACTGTTCTGTCTCCAGCTGGTAATTGCTTTTGACTGATACGTGGCATGTCTCGGTCATGCCATCTTTATGGATATAATATGTAACATCACCTTCCTGATTATACCTTACAGGTGCTTCGATGGTTCCTTCCGTTCCATATATGAAATAGCGGTCTGCACGCTGCGGGGAGCACATTCCCTGAAGAGCGCTTGCCTTTGCCCCGGATGGGAATGTGAAATATGCGGCAGAAAAATCGTCCACTCCCGTTCCCATAAAACTGCCCAATGCCTTAATCTGGCTGGGCATTTCCCCAAACACTTTCAGAATCAGGCTGATATTGTAACAGCCCAGATCATAGGTTCCGCCCCCATACGTTTCTTTTCTCATGCGTATGTTGTCATTTGTATAGTCTGTTGTAAAGAAACAGGACTCCATAAACCTCGGCTCCCCGATTACTTTGTCGTGTACCTTCTGCAATATTTCCTGCGTCACATCACTGTGCAGATAAGCAAACGCCTCCATCAGGAGTACCCCTTCTTCTTTACATACCTTCACAAGTTCTTTTACATCCTGTGCCGTAACTGCAAGCGGTTTTTCACAAAGAATATGCTTTTTCTTCTTCGCCGCTTTCTCTGCCCATTCCCTGTGAAGCTGGTTCGGAAGCGGTATGTAGACGGCATCCACTTGATCGTCATCAAGAAGTTCCTCGTAGGAATCGTACGCTTTTTCGAATCCAAACTCTTCCTGAAACTTTTTTACCTTTTCAGGATTTCTTCCTGCAATTGCGTATAATTCACAGTTATATGCTTTCTTCATTCCCGGCAGGGTCTGCTCCCATGCAATATTTGCAGTGCCTAGAACACCCCATTTCACACATGCTTTTTCCATTCTTCTACCTCCACATTTTTTTGTCTAAAGCTATCTGCCATTGTCTATTATAAAATATCTTGAATAAATTACCTGAATCTGTTATTATAAGAATACAAAGAGAAACAACCGCCCACAAGGGGTTGGCCAGATATGAAGATAGAAAACCACCCGCAACTGCCAAGTATCAGGGTGGTTTTTCTATGTAGTTACTTACAAAACGTAAAAACGAATGTAAGCAATGCCAAAAGGAATAGACCAAAGGTCATAATATCCTTAAAATCAAAATGATTTTTCATAGGCATCACCCCCATTCTAAATAGAATGAGGCCAACACACCCTATAACACGATTGTTTCTTGAAATCAATATAGCATAATTTACCAAGGGTGTCAATTGAAGCAGTTCTTTCTATTTAAAATATTATTGAATATTAGAAAGATATACGTTATAATTTATTTGTCAGGAAAATTCCTGAGGATTGAAATAATAATATTTTAAATAGAGAAGAGACTGCCCCAAAAACAATGGCAGACTCTTCTTTATTTTTCATAAAAATAACTAATTTTGTTACCGTACTATTGTTGATTGCAATATGTTTGCTTACACAAAGAATTAAACCGCAATCTTACTTGGAATTAACAGAAATATTTATATTGCAAAGATTTTACTCTCTCAGTACTAACCCGCTACACCTTGCCATGCGGGCGTTCCACCCGCCAAGCTATCTGCCCTTTTCTAGGTGCACCTACCCCTTAACGGCTCCTGCTGTTACTCCCGCCACCATATATTTTTCCAAGAAGATAAATACTAATGCAATCGGTATAATAGAAATTGCCGCTGCTGCCATGACCTCCCCCCAGATAATCGTATACTCGCCCATGAGGGATGAAATTCCCACCGTGATCGTCCACTTGCCGGGCTGGGTAATGAACGTGCGGGCAAATAAAAATTCACTCCACCCAAGTATCGCGGAATATGTGGCCGTTGCCGCAATCCCTGGGGCCGCCAGAGGTACGATTACCCTGCGCACTGCCTGAAGCCGGCTGCATCCGTCTATTCTCGCTGCTTCTTCCAGTGTATGGGGGATACTGTCAAAGTACCCCTTCATCATCCATGTGGAAAATGGGATAATGAATGTAATATTGCTGATGATCAGTGAGGCGTAATTATTAATCAGTTTCATGTTTGTAAACATCATATACAAAGGCACTACGAGAAGTGTTTCCGGAAGCATCCTGACAACCAAAAGGAAAAACCCCAGAAAATTCGTGGATTTATACTTATATCTGGACATGCTGTAGGCCGCCATTGTAGATACAATAATTGCTACAACCGTGCTAAATGCCGTGACAAAAATTGAGTTTCCAAACCAGGTCAGTATAGGATGGGTATCCAGAATTTTCGTGAAATTGCTCCATGTCATATTTCCTAATTTGGGCAGTACTCTTACATTTTCAAGCAGTGCACTCCTTGTTGTAAATGATGTCACAACCATCCAGTACAGCGGAAATGCGAGCACTACTACCGCAAGGATGATTAAAGCATACATTCCCATACGTCTGGCTTTTTGGTTATGATATGTATTCATACCTTTTCCCCTCCTCTTCCTTAATAAAATTGTTTCTTGAGAGACGGCATCGCCAGAACTACAAACACGGAACACACCAGAAGGCTTATCATCCCAATTGTAGATGCATACCCCATGTTATAGTATTTGAATGCCTGATTATACAAAAGGAGCGGCAGTGTCTCTGTTGCCTGATTCGGCCCGCCGCCGGTAATCGTATAGACCAGGTCGTAGTTGCGGAATATCCAGAGACCGTTCAGCAAAAGGGATGTCACAATCACGGACTGAAGCGCAGGAAGTGTAATTTTTGTAAACCGGTGCCATGCATTTGCCCCGTCGATGCTTGCCGCCTCATAGTAGTCTTCTGAAATCCCCTTCAGCCCCGCGAGCAGGGTCAGTGTAAAAAAGGGATAACTTTTCCAAATGGCTGCCGTTATGACAGTGATCATTGCAGTGTTTCCGGTGGAGATCCATTTTACATTCTGGTCAATCAAATGTAGGGATTTTAGTATTACATTTATGATCCCATAGTTCCCGTCAAACATCCAGGTGAACAGAAGGCCCACGATTACACCGGGAATCGGCCATGCAAGCAGAATCAGTGTGCGTACGAGCTTTTGAAAATGGAACTTCTTGTTCAGCAGCAGTGCAAGTCCGAGTCCTATCAAAAAAGATACCGATAATGCAATGAATGTGAATAATATGGATCTTCCCAATGCACTCCAGAAATCAGAATTTGCAAACAGTTTTGTATAGTTTTGAACTGTAAATCCAGATGTATCGTCTGTCAGGCTTCCGATAAATTTTACATTTTGAAAACTTAATTTTATCGTTGTAAATAAAGGATATATAATCAACGCAAGAGAAAAGACTGCTGCCGGCAGAGCAAACGCAACCGCCATTGTATGATTTTTTCTCTCACTTTTCGTTTTCGGAGCTTTTATTTTAGTAGTCAAGTGAAACACCTCCATTATCTTTATCCTGGTGATCCGGAATTTAAGTTCCGGAAATCCGTGTCCGGCGGTTACCCCGTTAAAAATCCGGGCTGCCATTTCAGGCAGCCCCTTGTTCTACTCTCCCAATTCATTTGTAATCTTTGTCTTCATATCATCTAATGTTTTGTCGACATCTGCGTAAGGGTCTGTCACCATCGTCATCACACCATCGATGATATACTGTGTAAATTCTCCATAGTCTTTTTCATAACCGGAAGGAAGGATTTCCTGCGCTTTTTCTGCATCCTCTACAAACTGTCCAAGGAACGGGTTTTCTTTCAGTATCTCATCGTCAATTGCCGTTTTGCTTGGAGACGGGGAACCCACTTTTTCCATATACAGTTTCTGGAAGTCATCTTCTGCAACCATCTGGATAAATTCCCATACAAGTTCCTTCTCCTCGTCGCTGATTGTCGCCGGGATATGAAGGCTATTGCTTACAGAACCCGGAACATTTTCAAACGGAATCGTGGATACAAGAAGGTTCGGCTTGATTTCATCGGAGGCGCTGTCAATCAGGGATGCAACCCAGGGTCCGTCAAAGATCATCGCCATTTTGCCCTCTACAAAGTACTGGCGTTTCTGTTCCACGGAAAGGCCTACCGGAGTATAATTGTTTTGGAATAAAGACTGGTATAATTTCAGGGCCTTTTTTGTAGGATCTGAGGTCATAGGAGAAAGGTCACCGTCTTCCGACCATTTTCCGCCCATACCTACGACAAAAGAAGTTGCCTCGTTATAAAAATTTGTATCCGTAACCTGGCATGCACCAAATCCATATACTTCCGGATCCCCGTCGCCATCTTCATCTTTGGTCAGCGTTTTTGCCGCCTCCATAAATGAGTCGATGTCAGTCGGGATCTCAATTCCTGCTTCGTCGAACATCGCTTTGTTATAATACATAGAGTAGCCATTTCCGAGCAGAAGTACCCCATAATATTCCCCATCCGCCTGAAGTCCGTCCTGAAGACTGCTCCAGTTGGTCAGTATGTCCGTTTCCTTTAGTCTGTCACTCAGCGGTTCAAACCAGCCCATATCCGAAAACTGTGCAAAATAACGGGAAGGGATATGTGTAATCTGCGGTGCAGTGCCTGCCGCATACAGTGTCGTAAGTGTGTCTACATAACTGTCAAATGGCACCTGGTATAAATTAATCTTTACATTTTCATGTCTTTTTTCAAACTCCGCCACCGCTTCTTCCCAAAATTCCTGAAATCCCGGCTCTGTAGCCTGCCAGCTTGGAAATTCCAGCACGACTTCTTCCGCAGAAGAATCGCTCTTTTTTTCTTTTTCAGATGAACCACATGCTGTCATACCGAACGCTAATGCCGCACATAATACCAGACTCAATATTTTCTTTTTCATTCACTTTCTCCTCTTTTCCTGTTTGTAAATACTCCGGGACCCCTTTCATCCTAGTGCTGCGGATTATCCGGGAATGCCCAGTCATGTTTTTTGGTTACTCTATCACAGCCCCATCCTTCTTTAACACTGCCTGTAAATGTTTGATATCGAGATTTCTCGGTACCTGTCCCTGCTCTGCCGCCATTGCTGCCGCTGTTCCTGCTGCCTGTCCGAGCGCCATGCAGGACGGCATGATCCTTGTAGATGCTAATGCTTCAGCTGTTGTGGAAATGCATCTTCCGGCTACAAGCAGATGATCGATCCTCTCTGGAACGATACAGCGGTACGGGATATCGTAGCTCTGCTCTTCACTCTGTATGCGCGATACGCCCCACCCCTGTCCTTTCGGATCATGTATATCAATACAGTAGCCGTTTCGTGCAATACAGTCTTCAAATCTCCTGCCCTCTATAATATCCTGTCCTGTCAGAACATATTCCCCGTCGATCCGTCTTGTCTCCCTTATGCCGATTCCGTTCTGAATGCTTGTAATATGCGCCTTTTCCATACCCGGGACATGTTTATTTAAGAAACGGATTACTTTCTTTAGCTGTCTTCTTCCTTCTATTTCTGCCTCGGAAAGTTCGTACGCATCAGCCCCGTTTTTTTCACTTACCCGAATCGTATTCACGTAGGTGAGCTCATTTTCCCTCATTGTTCCCGCCCAGATATTATGGTCCGGATGCGGGAAAATCTCCTCTTTCAGGATGATATCATTCCAATTTGTTAATTTTCCACTGATGTGTAGATTATACTCATGGTCGCCGCCGACCGGGCATGCCTTAATCGGATTCTCAGAAAACAGCGCCGTCGCCCGTTCTACATCCACATCTCCCAGTTTGAACAACAGGCTCATCGCCTGGCACAATCCGTCACTTTCCCTGCCCTGATGGTATTTTGCCCCTGCAAACTTCGCCAGGTCACCATCCCCCGTTGTATCGATGAAACAGCCCGCATGAAATTCTGTCAAACCATTTTTATTGGCAGCCACGATACTTTTCAGGCAATTTCCTTCTACTTCAGCGGCGCATACAAATGTATGGTAGAGGATATCACAGCCACTCTCCAAAAGCATCTCCTCAGCAATGATTTTTACCCACTCCGGATCAATCATCGTCACAGAATTCAGATGCCCGCCGCTTGTGCGTATATGCCCCAGTGACGCTTTCTCCTGAAAGAGCCGGTTCATTAGTTCTTCGGCAACACCCGCCACAACCTGCCTGCCGTTCCTGTTAAAAAAATCTACGAACGGAAGTCCTGACGCGGCTGTCCCGCCGGCATACGCATTTTTTTCGATGAGCAGTACATGTGCCCCTGACCTTGCCGCTGAAAGAGCCGCCGCTATCCCGGCAGTGCCTCCGCCTGCAACAATTACATCATATTTTTGACGGTACATATCACAACCTCTTTTCCTATTTTCTGTCATCCGGATGACTTTCCCTGAAGGGTATAATAGAATCATAGTTTAATTTCATATAGAATAAAATACGGTAAACTTTCTATTTTGTTTGTTTTCTTTCGACTTTCTTCAAACGCTTTCTTTCGTCGTTGGAAAAAGGTATAATTCAAACATAGATAACTTTGCAGGATCAGGAGGGAGAGATTTATGAAATTCTTCGGCAAAAAATCAATCGAAAAAGGATTTGAAAAAATACTGTTCCGTAATTATATGTATCTGATTATTACCGCCGCCCTGCTGATCAGTATATTCAGTGCCATCATTGATGCAGCAAACACGCTTGCTAACGAGAAGCAAAACATGTACGAATCTCTGAAGCAGGCACAGATTAACATCAATAACCATACACAGATGATTGAAGACTATCTGACACTGACACATGCCAACTCCGAACTGCAGAATAAAATTAAAGACCTGAATGAACACCCGAGCGCTTCCCTGCTGACAAAGATTAACGAAACGCTGTTCTCTGTTGATTTATTTAAGAAGAATCTGGACTCTGTGCAGATCTTCGTCTATGAACCAGACAATTTCCTTCCAACTTTTTCAGGTGCTTCCCAATACAGCAATGCGCTTTTTTCTGCCGAAAGCGCTTCCTCCTCAGAATGGTTTCAGAACACCTTGAAGGCAAAGGGGCACACGTACTGGTTCGTTGATATGGATACATTTAAGAAACCGACACTGTGTGCGGCACGGATCTTTTATGATGTTAACAATGTATCCCGGCAGCTCGGAGTGATTAAGGCAAACGTCACGATCGAAAAGCTGATCCGGCATCTCGGATCGATCTCCTTCGGAGATAAAGGATACGCACTAATTGACGCTGACGGACTACTGCTCCATCCCTATGCGGAAATCCCTGAATTTCTCAGCGACAGTCTTCCTGATAAGAAAGACAGGCTTTCCATGACGCACCTGCTCGTTGAGTTTCCAATCATAACTGACGGATGGGAAGTGATCGGAGTCACAAGCTTCTGGGAACTTTACCGCAATACTCTCCAAAACCTCCTGCTGATCGGGCTTGTTTTTTCTTTTACACTAATATTAGCTGCGTTTCTGTCCCGGAAAAGCAGCCGTAAAATTTCTCAGCCGGTGCACCGGCTCTGCCTGTATATGCAGAAAATGGAACCAGCAGACAGCCGGAACCTGCACAACTGCATCGAGGTCAACCAACTGTATGATACTTATAACGGCATGCTTGAAAAGAATGAAGAATTGATAAAGTCCAGGGAAGAGACACTGCTCAAGTTCAAACAGGCCGAGATGGCGGCGCTGCAGTCCCAGATGAATCCGCATTTCATTTACAATACGCTGGAGTCAATCAGTGCTTTAATTGCCACCGATGACAACTGCCATGCAGCTATGATGGTTACCGGCCTCGGCAAATTCCTGCGCAGCAGCCTGAATAACGGCAATAACTACATTACACTGGAAAAGGAGATTGAACAGGTCAGCTCTTATGTAGAAATTCAAAAACTGCGGTATGCCAACAGAATCCGCCTGCACCTTGACCTGCCTTCCCCGCTGCCTGACTACAGAATCATCAAACTCATCCTGCAGCCGCTCGTAGAAAACAGCATTGTACATGGTTTTAAGGATATGGAAGAAATCGGTGAGATTACCATTACCGTAAAGGAAACGGATAGTTGTCTGTATCTTTCCGTTTCCGACAATGGATGGGGAAGTGATATTGAGATGCTGAACTATCTGGTCCGCCAGAGAACGCTCTACAAAGAGGACAATGTGAATTTTTACTGCATTCAAAACGTTTACCAGCGTCTGGCTAATTGTTACGGTGACCACGCCGGCCTTTCTTATGAAGAGAATGATGACGGTGGCGTCACCGCAAACATACGCATTGATAAAGAAGTTTTATAGGAGGGAAAATCATGTTGAATATTGTTTTAGTGGATGACGAACAGCTTATTATCCACCATTTAATTAAAATCATATCATCTTTTGACATCCCGCACAAAATCGTCGGGACGGCAAACAGCTGCGAACAGGCACTTACCATCATCCGGGAAACACACCCCAATCTGGTGATCACAGACATCCGCATGGGAACCTCAAACGGTCTGGATCTGTGTGATACTTTAAGTGTGACGATGCCTCACACAAAAATCATCATCCTCTCTGGGTTCGATGATTTTGTCTATGCTCAGAAGGCGCTGCGCTATAATGTATTTAACTACCTGCTGAAGCCAATCCATGAGAAGGACCTTTATGACCAGCTGGCCCGGGTGAATGCACTTTTGGAAGCAGAAAAGGAAGAAGAGACAAAAGATTTTATGCTGAAAGAGCAGCTAAGAGAATGCCTGCCCTTAATGCAGGAGTGGTTTTTCAAGATCATACGTGAGAATATGGATCATCTGGACATCATAGATTCTACATTCCGCCTGTTTAACATCGATATTCTCAACGAGTCTTACCAGTCTCTCTATGTCTCCTTTGCACAGGATAGTGATGCCGCGGAAATCGAAAAAGATTTCATGAACGTCTCGAGACTTGCCCAGACGATTACACTATTTATTGGGGACTATTTTAAGACAATTTATTTTTATGACACAAACTCAATTACACTTATTTTATCTTCTGCAGGAACAAATAACGAAGATATGCACAACAGATGCTGTCACCTCGCAGAACGCATCCGCCAGTATTTAGACTTTAACTATCAGCAGCAATTCTCCATCGGGCTGTCCACTGTTGTTCATAATATTGCGTATCTGCGCCAGTCCGTAAAAGACGCCATAGCAGCCAGTAAGTACTCCTTTTATATCGGTTTCAATGAGATCATCTGCATCACAGATGTAGAACTGAGGAATACAGGTGAGGTCCTTCCAAACTTTAAATACATACAGGAAGATCTTCTGAAGCATTTAAAGCTCTGCGACCCCCGGAACGCTGGACAGTACCTCAATATCTACTATCTCAATGTACTGCAGCTGCACGGCGATCGAAACCTCGCAACAAACAAATTTCTGGAGCTATACTACTATCTTTCCAATGCACTGGACCAGGAATTCGATTTCGAGAAGGCCCCGTCACAGGAAGTTATTGCAGAAATAAAGGGGGCTGCGAATTTAGAAGAGATCAAGGAGATACTCAACAACTATATTGTACGGTCAATAAAAGAAATCGAACTGCTGCGCACGAACAAAAGCCGCAAACTGATCGACAAAGCAAAAGCCTGCATTCAGGAAAATTATGCTCACGACATTTCCTTAGAATCGATCGCTTACGATATCGGATTATCGGCCTGCTATCTCAGTACACTATTTAAAAATATGGAAAAAACCTCAATAAAAGAATATATTATCGATGTGAGAATAGAGGCTGCGAAGAAATACCTGCAGGATATCAATCTGAAAATATACGAAGTGGCGGCAAATGTCGGGTATACAGACTCCCGCTATTTCAGCCAGCTATTCCGGAAAAAGACCGGATACACCCCCGGCCAGTACAGAGAATTCATTAAGTTGGGGACGTAGACTTTTTCAATTATACTACGTCCCCAATTGAGTTTAGTGGTGTACCAAAACGTTCTTATCCTATAATATGGTTTCGTATGATAGCTCTTATGCTTTCGTTTAAATATGGTTTTAGTTCCTCATAGCTGATCGGATCGTTCTCCAGTATTGTGCTGTAGGAGGTCGAGCTTGCCAGTTCTATGATGAGAAACAGCATGGTTTCCGGTGCTTTTAATTTAACTTCGGGATTTTCTTTTACCATTTTTTTGAAAAATCCCATTACGTCCATGTCTGTTTCTGTATCGTTCTTTGTGATTGCCTGCCTGAAGATTCCCCAGCTCAGGTTCTTTGATACGAATTTCAGGACGGCTTTGCTTTTTACCATCTCGTCCAGGACATAATCTACAATGAAGATGATTTTGTCTTCAAATTCTGGTATCCGGGCCTGTTCAAGTGCATTGTTTGCCGCCATGAATAGTTTTTCGGCGGTCTTGGCAATGAGCCTGTCCCGTATCTCATATTTGTCTTTGAAGTATAGATAGAAGGTTCCTTTTGCCACGCCTGCTTTCTGAACGATATCGTGGATGGATGTTTTGGAGATTCCCTGTGTCAGGAAGAGGTCATATGCACTTTTGAACAAGGACTCTAATTTCTGTTGTTTGTTTTCGTCAACTTTTCCCATAGTTTTTCCCACTCTTTCGTTGTGTACTCTCTCGACGCATCTTTCGCTGCTATGTGTTTATTGTTCTGAACAAACACTATTATACAGTATTCCGGCGGGATAATACACCTTATTTTTTAATTATAATTTCAAAATGACCAAAAGTCAACTTTTTGCATTAAAATTATTGACTTTTGGTCATTTTTGCAGTATATTACTTTTAGTCTTAAAAAATGACTGTTAGTCATAAACATTTAGAAGATGTGATTTATGAGTTTTTATTTCACAGTTAAGTATGCAGAATCACTAATTTAAAAAGGGAGGCATTACACATGGTCAAGGTAGGTAAAAAAATTGTGAAGTATCGGGTGGTCATCCTGATACTCGGCGTTTTACTTCTGATACCTTCGGCACTGGGATTCTTAAAAACCAGGGTCAATTACGACATTCTTTATTATCTGCCCGATAATATTGATACGATGAAAGGGCAGAACATTTTAATGGATGATTTCGGCAAAGGCGCCTTTGCAATGGAAGTTGTGGAAGGTATGAGCACAAAGGATACGGCCGCAGTCAAGGAAAAGATCGAGGGGGTCGACGGAGTTGCGGATGTGATCTGGTACGATTCTATCGCTGACACTTCGCTGCCGATCAATGTTCTGCCGGATAAGCTGAAGGATGTATTCAAAACGGATAATGCGACACTTATGGCGATCTTCTTTGATGATACGACTTCGGCCGATAAAACAATGGACGCCATTACAGAAATACGGAGCATTACGAATAAGCAGTGTTATCTGAGCAGCATGTCGGCTGTTGTAACTGATATCAAACAGCTCTCCGAGAAAGAGACCCCGATCTACGTATTGATCGCTGTTGTTTTAAGCTGTATCGTCCTTTCTCTGTTCATGGACTGCTGGATACTTCCTTTGTTCTTTATGCTGAGTATTGGAATGGCGATCCTCTATAATATGGGTAGTAATTATTTCCTTGGCGAGATATCTTACATTACCAAGGCATTAAGCGCGGTCCTGCAGCTGGGAGTCACGATGGACTACTCCATCTTCCTGTGGCACAGTTATCAGGAGAACCAGCAGCGATTCCCGGGCGATAAGGAACGTGCAATGGCTCATGCCATTTCCAACACCTTTGCTTCCGTCATTGGAAGCTCCGTGACTACGGTCGCCGGTTTCATCGCCCTTTGCTTCATGAGCTTTACGCTCGGCAAAGACCTCGGAATCGTTATGGCGAAAGGTGTTGTATTTGGCGTCATCTGCTGCGTTACAATACTGCCATCATTTATACTCATATTTGACAAGGCAATTCAGAAAACGACACACCGTTCTCTGATACCTCCTATGGAAAAACCGGCAAAGTTTATTACGAAACACTTTAAAGTCTTTGTTCTTGCGTTTATTGTGCTGCTCGTACCTGCTTTATGGGGATATACCAAGGCAGAGGTTTATTATAATCTGGACGCCACACTCCCGAAATATCTGGAGAGCATCAAGGCAAATGATAAACTGTCCGATGAATTTGACATGAATGCAACGCACATGGTACTCGCGAACGCAGCTCTGAAGCCAAAAGAGGCTAAGGCAATGTTAAATGAGATGTCCGATGTAAAAGGTGTAAAGTTTGCACTCGGCCTCGACAGCCTCTTAGGTTCGGCCATCCCCCGGGATGTGGTCCCGGATGAGCTGACCGATACATTAAAAGCCGGAGACTGGCAGTTGATCCTCGTACAGTCGGAATATAAGGTTGCAACCGACGAGGTGAACCGGCAGTGCACGCAGCTGAATAGTATTGTAAAGAAATATGACTCCTCCGCCATGCTGATCGGGGAGGCGCCGTGTACCAAAGACCTGATCACGATTACGGATAAGGACTTCAAGGTTGTAAGTGCAATCTCAATCATTGCCATTTTCATTATTATTGCACTTGTATTTAAATCCATCTCACTGCCGGTCATTCTTGTGGCTGTCATCGAGTTTGCGATCTTCATCAACCTGGGAATTCCGTATTTTACGGGCACAAAGATGCCATTTATTGCATCTATCGTCATCGGAACGATCCAGCTGGGGGCTACCGTCGACTATGCAATCCTGATGACGACCCGGTATAAAAAAGAGCGGTGCAAAGGAAAAGAGAAAAAAGAATCCATACGAATCGCCCTCTCCGCCTCTGTCAGTTCAGTCATCGTTTCCGCACTCGGATTCTTCGCCGCAACATTCGGTGTCGGACTCTATTCCGATATCGATATGATCTCCGCACTCTGCACGTTAATGGCACGCGGTGCAGTCATCAGTATGTTCACGGTTATCTTTATCCTGCCGTCTATGCTGATGGTATTTGACAAGGTAATCTGCGCAACAACAAAAGATATGAGGGTATGCCTGAAGAAAAAAGAGAAGGCTTCCGATGAGGCCTGTGCAAACGCTTAAATAATTTTACCGGATGGATTTTCCACAAAGTTTAAAAACAAGGTATCTATAACAGGAGGTTAACTAATATGAAAAACAGAGAATATAAAACACTCGTTGCAATTATACTGGCAATGACAATGGTGACCGGCACACTGGCCGGTGTTCCTTCTACCGTTTGCGCCAAAGAAAACACGGTAACTACAGAGGCAGCCGCCCGGACACAGGAAAACGCCTCTTCCGACGTGAAACCTATAAAGGATGAAACTGTTTATGCGAAAATTGACGGCAGCGGCACCGTAACTTCAGTCACTGTATCTGACCAGCTGAAAAACATCACGGATGAAAAGGAAATCAAGGATGTGTCTACTCTGGAAAACATAGAAAATGTTAAGGGGGATGAGACATTTTCCCAGAAAAGCAATGCCATAACCTGGACCGGCGACAGCAAAGACATCTGCTATCAGGGCACCACAAGCCAGAATCTTCCCGTTGGTGTAAAAATCACTTACAAGCTGGACGGGAAAAATATCAGTGCCGGAGATCTGGAAGGTAAAAGCGGCCACCTTGTTATGCGCTATCAGTATGAAAATACGACCGGAACTTCCGGGAAAGACTATACTCCTTTCCTTATGATCACAGGACTGATCCTCGACGGTGATAAATTTACAAATACTAAAGTCACAAACGGCAGGCTGGTTTCCGACGGGGACAGGGACATGGTGCTCGGCATGGGGCTTCCAGAACTGGAATCCAGCCTTGGTGTAAGTGATCTGGATATCCCGGATTACTTCGAACTGGAGGCTGATGTAACTGACTATGAAGCAGCAGAAGGAATCACCATTGCCACGAACGAGATCTTCAATGAGTTGGATATGGATAAACTTGATTCTCTCTCTGACCTGAAAAGTTCCATGAATAAGCTTCAGGACTCTGCCAACCAGTTAGTCGACGGTTCCGGAGAACTCAGGAAGGGACTGGATACACTCTTGTCCTCTTCCGGAACGCTCACAGATGGAATCAGCCAGCTTTCAGATGGCGGCACCACGTTGAAAAACGGGACCGCGTCACTTCTGGACGGGAGCAATGCCCTCTCAGACGGGAGCAGTATTCTGGCAGACGGAACGAACCAGCTGCTTTCCGGAACCGGAACACTGAAGGAAGGCACCCAGGCCTTAAATGCCGGGCTTGCCTCCGCTGCCGATCAGACTGCCGGCCGGCTCCTTCCGGGTATCATCCAGCTCGATGACGGCGTTGCACAGATGCAGAAACAGCTGGGAAACGGGCTTTCCGAACTCACCAGCGGGGTACAGACACTGGATGCCGGGGCCGCAAACCTCAGAGACGGCGCCGCTTATCTAAATCAGGTAATCAATTCCGGCACCGATCAAACAGGCGGCCAGAGCCTTACCGCCATTGCAGCAGGCACGGCAGACGGAGCACAGAAAATTGCAACGGTGGCTGGCGATATCAGTCAGACCGTCACGGCAGTTACTGACGCAACTGTATCAGCTGCCACTAATACAGGCGAAGCCATTGGAACACTTCGGACCCTTCTGGATGCGGGCACTTCACTCTCAGAAGATCAGAAGACTGCAATTAGTAATACTATTACCGTCCTGAGTAATGACATGTCTAACATCCAAAGTGCTGCCGGGACTTTAGGCCAGCAGGCTGAACTGGCCGCCGGACTCGCCGAAGGTGCAAATAATGTTGCCTATGGTGCAGGAAGCACCAGCCAGATCATAAACGAACTCGCGGCCTCCACCCCGCAGCTCAGCCAGGGTGCCTCCGACCTTGCTGACGGAACCGCTAAACTGAATGCCAGCATCACCGATCCCACATCCGGCCTGATTACGCAGGTAAATTCCGGAGTGGAAACACTTAAGGACGGAACTGCCGCCCTCCGCGCCGGAATTGATGGTGACAACGGCCTCGCAAGCGGGCTGAAGCAGCTTTCCGCCGGCGCCTCACAGGTTGACTCAGGTGCCGGAACATTAAACGAGAAAATGGCAGAAGCCAACGCCGGTGCACAGAGTGTTTCCGCCGGTGCTTCCCAGTTATCCGCCGGTGCCGGGGAACTAAACACCGGTGCAGGCACACTTTCTTCCGGTATCCAGACACTCCAGTCCGGTTCCGGCGCCTTAATCGATGGTGTGAAACAGCTTGATGAAGGGGCTAAGACATTAAATGACGGCATGATCCAATTCAACGAAGAGGGAATCAAAAAATTGGTAAGCGCATTCGACGGCGATATTCAGGGACTTCTGGATAAGCTGAACGATATGGCAGACGCTTCCAGAAGCTACAAGAATTTCTCAGGCATCTCCGATCACATGGACGGAGAAGTTAAATTCGTTTTTGTTACAAATAAATAGTCAAATACGCCGCGGACAGCGGGCCAAAGTCAGACTTATCCGGCTTTGGCCCGCTGTCCGCGTGAATAAAATCCCCAAACCTGATTATTCGCACGTATCTCTGCATATAATATGATATATACGAATATCATAGGGAGGGGCTGTATGTTTTATTTTATATTTTGTTTTTTATTATTCTGCCTGATTACATTTGTCTTATTCTGCATCCTGCACTGCAGTACACCATATGACCGAATGATCGATGACGAACAGCAGGAAAAATTCCTGCGCCGCCATACCGGATTTTGATTTATCCATTGCCTCACCAATCTTTTCCCTTTATAATATCCTTATTATGAAAGGAAATATGCAATGAAAAAAAAAGGTTACTATTCTTCCGGCGAATTTGCGCGCATGGCCCATGTTACACTGCGCACAATCCGCTATTACGATAAACAGGATATCCTGAAGCCATCCTATGTCAGCGAGGCAGGCGCACGCTTTTATACAGATGAAGATTTCGCCCGTCTGCAGCAGATCCTGCTTCTGAAATACCTTGGTTTTTCTCTGGATGACATCCGCGAAATGACAATTGACGATTCCGACTACCATTTCATGCTGAATTCCCTGAACATCCAACTGAAACTGGTGCAGGACAGAATCGAACAGATGCAGCTGGTAGAAAAAGCAATCCAGGATACCGCAAGCGCCATTCAGAAGGAACACCACATTGACTGGAGCCAGATGCTGAACCTGATCCATCTGACCGGGATGGAAAACAGTCTGAAAAACCAGTACCAGAATGCATCAAACATCTCCGCCAGAATCAATCTCCATAACTTGTACTCCCAGAATCCCCAGGGGTGGTTCCCGTGGATTTACGAACAATGCAGGATCGAAGACGGGATGCATATACTGGAAATCGGATGCGGTGACGGTACACTCTGGAAGGACAATCTGGATTCGATTCCAAAGTCAGCCACAATCCTGCTTTCCGATATTTCCGAGGGGATGCTGCGTGACGCAAGACGTGCCATCGGAGCGTATGACAAACGCTTCTCTTTCCAGGTTTTTGACTGCAGCCATATCCCATGTGGGGACAACAGTATGGACTTGATCATCGCAAACCACGTTCTCTTCTATTGCGAAGATATTCCCCAGGTATGCAGGGAAGTACAGCGTATCCTAAAACCGGGCGGGCGTTTCCTCTGCAGTGCCTACAGCAGGCGCCATATGGCAGAAGTCAGCCGGCTGGTGGAAGGCTTTGATGAACGGATTGTATTGTCAGCCGATAAGCTGTATAACAAATTCGGCCGCGAAAACGGCACCGGTATACTGAAACCATATTTCTCACAGATTGAATGGCAGCTATATGAGGATTCCCTCGTCATACCGGAACCAGAGCCGCTGATTTCCTACATCCTCTCCTGCCACGGCAACCAGAACCAGTATATTCTGGACCATTATAAGGAGTTCCGCTCTTATGTGAAGAGGAAAACCACCGGCGGATTCCATATTACAAAGGAAGCCGGGGTATTTATCTGCACGCTTTAGATTTGCCGGTTTAAAAGAATTTGTAAAAACTTTATAAAAAGGCTTGAAGGTGACCTAAGGTCACCTTTTATAATACGATTATGGCTGACAAGGATTGACTTATCTTTGATACTTATTAACCACGTGCTGGCAATGCTGCACGGAAGATAAAGGAGATTTCACATGAAGGGAATTATTTTAGCAGGAGGTTCCGGCACACGCCTCTATCCTCTAACAATGGTTACATCCAAACAATTACTGCCGATTTATGATAAACCTATGATCTATTATCCAATGTCAGTTCTCATGAACGCAGGCATCCGCGATATTTTAATTATTTCCACCCCGCAGGATACGCCCCGTTTTCAGGAATTGTTAGGCGACGGCCACCAGTTCGGCGTAGACCTTACTTATGCGGTTCAGCCGAGCCCGGACGGACTTGCCCAGGCATTCATCATCGGAGAAGAATTTATCGGCAATGATACCGTTGCAATGGTCCTCGGCGATAATATTTTCGCAGGACATGGTCTTCGCAAGCGTCTGAAGGCTGCCGTCGAAAACGCAGAATCCGGCAGGGGGGCGACCGTTTTCGGTTATTATGTCGATGACCCGGAACGTTTCGGCATCGTAGAATTCAACGAAGAAGGGAAAGCTATTTCTATAGAAGAAAAACCAGCCGTACCAAAAAGCAATTACTGTGTCACCGGGCTGTATTTCTACGATAACAAAGTTGTCGATTATGCCAGAAACTTAAAGCCAAGCCCGCGCGGGGAGCTGGAGATTACAGACCTGAACCGCATTTATCTGGAAAGCGGCAGCTTAAACGTGGAGCTGCTCGGACAGGGATTCACATGGCTGGATACCGGTACACACGAAAGCCTTGTGGAGGCTACTAATTTTGTAAAAACAGTGGAGTCCCACCAGCACCGTAAAATCGCCTGCCTGGAAGAGATTGCATATCTCAACGGCTGGATCACCAAAGAAGACGTACTGAAGGTTTACGAAGTACTGAAGAAAAACCAGTACGGCCAGTACCTGAAAGATGTCCTTGACGGAAAGTATCTGGACATTTTACATTAACCGTAACTGTGGACACCCTTTTCGGTGTGAACAGCTGCACTAAATCTCATTTGTTAAGAATATACTATTAAGGAGAATCAAACAATGAATATTATCGTGACCGGCGGGGCCGGATTTATCGGAAGCAACTTTATTTTCCATATGCTGGGCAAATATCCGGATTACCGCATCATCTGTCTGGACAGCCTGACTTATGCAGGCAACCTTACTACTCTCGCACCTGTCATGGACAATCCAAATTTCCGTTTTGTCAAAGAAAGCATCACAGACCGCGAGGCCGTTTACAAACTGTTTGAAGAGGAACATCCTGACATCGTTGTAAACTTTGCGGCGGAAAGCCATGTCGACCGTTCTATCGAAGACCCGGAAGTATTTCTGGATACCAACATTAAAGGAACTGCCGTACTGATGGATGCCTGCAGGAAATATGGAATCACACGTTACCACCAGGTATCTACGGATGAAGTATATGGTGACCTCCCACTGGATAGGCCGGATTTATTCTTTACAGAGGAAACCCCAATCCACACAAGCTCCCCATACAGCTCATCCAAGGCGGGAGCGGACCTGCTCGTTATGGCTTACCACCGCACTTACGGCCTGCCTGTAACAATCAGCCGCTGCTCGAACAACTACGGACCGTATCATTTCCCGGAAAAACTGATCCCGCTTATGATTGCAAATGCGTTAAATGATAAACCGCTCCCGGTTTACGGCAAAGGTGAAAATGTACGTGACTGGCTGTATGTTGAGGACCACTGCAAGGCCATCGACCTTATCATCCACAAAGGGCGTGTCGGCGAGGTTTATAATATCGGCGGACATAACGAGATGAAGAACATCGATATCGTTAAGATTATCTGTAAAGAACTTGGCAAACCAGAAAGCCTGATTACCTATGTGACAGACCGTAAAGGCCATGATATGCGCTATGCCATCGATCCGACCAAGATCCACAATGAGCTTGGCTGGCTGCCGGAAACAAAGTTTGCCGACGGCATCAAAAAGACAATCAAATGGTATCTGGAAAACAAGGAATGGTGGGAAAACATCATTTCAGGCGAATATCAGAACTATTATGAAAAAATGTATGGAAACCGCTAGAACTCTGAAATGCAGCAAAAGGGTGAAAGGTTCCCCCTTAGAAATGGAGTGGACATATGAAAGTTTTAGTAACAGGTGTAAAGGGACAGCTTGGCTTTGACTGCGTCAATGAACTGACAAAACGCGGCCATGAGGCTGTCGGTGTAGATATTGAAGAAATGGATATTACGGACGCCGCTTCGGTTAACAGAGTTGTTACAGAAACAGCTCCCGATGCTGTGATCCACTGTGCAGCGTGGACCGCTGTCGATGCGGCCGAGGATGAAGATAACTGTGAAAAGGTACGTCTTGTTAACGCTGTTGGGACAGAGAATATCGCAAAAGTCTGCAAAGAGCTGGACTGCAAAATGCTGTATCTGTCTACCGACTATGTGTTTAACGGCCAGGGCACTGCCCCCTGGAAGCCGGACTGCCGGGATTATAAACCCTTAAGTGTTTACGGCGAAACAAAGCTTGCCGGTGAACTCGCTGTTTCAGAGACACTGGAAAAATATTATATCGTACGCATTGCATGGGTATTTGGCAAGAACGGCAAAAACTTCATTAAGACAATGCTAAGTCTCGGAAAATCACACGATACAATCAAGGTCGTAAGCGACCAGATCGGAACTCCTACTTATACTTATGATCTGGCAAAACTGCTTGTCGACATGATTGAAACAGATAAATATGGATATTATCATGCAACAAACGAAGGCGGGTATATCAGCTGGTATGATTTTACGACAGAAATCTTCCGCCAGGCTTCCGCAATGGGCCGTCCGGAGTATTCTGCTGACCGGCTTCATGTGATCCCTGTCACAACCGAGGAGTACGGCGCTTCAAAAGCGAAACGGCCTTTCAACAGCAGGCTCGACAAAAGCAAGCTGACCGAAAATGGATTTACTCTTCTGCCTACATGGCAGGATGCGCTTCAGAGATATCTGAAAGAAATTGAATTTTAGGAAATATCAGGAGGTAAAGATGGGACAGATAAAAGTAGATAAAAATGTTGGCGGCATCGAGGGGCTCTGTATCATCGAACCGGCTGTCCACGGTGACGCCAGAGGATATTTCATGGAAACCTATAACCAGAAAGACATGGAAGAGGCCGGGCTGAACATGCAGTTCGTTCAGGATAACCAGTCCTGCTCCACAAAAGGCGTACTGCGCGGGCTCCATTTCCAGAAAGAATTCCCACAGGGAAAACTCGTCCGTGTGATCAAAGGCCATGTCTTCGACGTTGCCGTAGACCTTCGGAGTGGTTCCGATACTTATGGAAAATGGTTCGGCGTGGAGCTCACTGAGGAGAATAAGAAACAGTTCTATATTCCGGAAGGCTTTGCACACGGATTCCTGGTTCTCTCTGATGTCGCGGAGTTCTGCTATAAATGTACAGACTTCTATCATCCGGGCGACGAAGGCGGGCTGGCGTGGAATGATCCCGAAATCGGAATCAGCTGGCCTCAGGTTACCGGTGAATACCACGGCAGTGCTTCAGCCGGGGGGTACCGTCTGCAAGACGGGACCGGGCTGAACTTAAGTGAGAAAGACCAGAAATGGGATGGGATCCGGAATACTTTTAAGTTTTAAATATAGTGGGGAGTGTACAGATATACACTCCCTGTTTTATTACCATCACATCATATGCATAATCATCAGCAGAATCTTATAACAAATTTCTTTACATCCTCCGCCGCCCTTTCTGCCAGCTCCTTTGTCCCTGCACATGCTGAAATATATACTTTCAGCTTTGGTTCTGTCCCGGAAGGGCGTATCACTACCGAGCATTGATTTTCCAGCCTGAACTGAAGCACATTCGATCTTGGGAGTCCGTTTATTCCCTCTGCGTAATCCGTACATTCTGCCACTTTATATCCCGCAAACTCGTCCACTCCTGCCCGGAATTTCTCCATAATCTCCTGCATTTTCGCCATACCGTCCGCTCCTTCCAGCCGGATGGAATACAGGGTGTTGACCCAGTAACCATATTTTTGAAAGAGCTGTGTAAGCCGGTCTATCAGTGAAATCCCTTTCTCTTTATAGTGTGCGAACATCTCGCAGATTAAGAGCGACGCATTCACTGCATCTTTATCTCTTACATGGGTGCCGCTCAAATATCCATAGCTTTCCTCAAATCCAAAGATATAAGAATCCCCCCTGCCGCTTTTCTCCAACTGTGTAATCTGCTCTCCTATATATTTGAATCCGGTCAGAACATTGATGAGCCTCACCCCATAGTTCTGTGCTATGGCACGGGCCATTTCCGTTGTAACAATCGTTTTTACTGCAACAGGATCCTCCGGCCTCTTGCCCTGAGCCAGCCTCTGGCTGCATATATAATCAAACAACAGGATTCCCGTCTCGTTCCCTGACAACAGTGTATATTCATTTTCATGTTTTTTCACTGCAATTCCCACCCTGTCACAATCCGGGTCTGTTGCGAGAACCAGATCCGCATTGACACGCTTGGCATATTCTATTCCCAGCGCCATCGCGTCTTCCTCTTCCGGGTTAGGATAAGGACAGGTGGGAAATGTTCCGTCCGGATATTCCTGCTCTTTGACCATCGTAATCTTTCGGAAACCACACTCACGAAGACAGCGAAACACTGGAACTCGCCCCGTGCCATTTAGTGGTGAATATACGATAGACATGTCTTCCCTGCCCATCTCTTGTTCTGCCAGAGACAGTGACTTAACGCTGCCTATATAGGCATCTATAACATCATCGCCGATAAATTGAATCGTGCCGGACACAAGGCCTTCTTCAAACGCGATTCTTTCTGCACCGTTTAAAACATCCGTCTTGTCTATGTCACTCAGAATCTTAGCCGCAGCGGTATCTGTGATCTGTCCGCCGTCCGCACCGTAAACCTTATACCCGTTATACTGTGCCGGATTATGGGAGGCGGTTACCATAATACCGCCTGCACAGCCCAGCTGCCTGACCGCATATGATAAACAGGGCGTAGGCATTAATTCACGGAATATTAAAACCCTGACTCCATTCGCAGCCAATACTTCTGCTGCCGTTTTCGCAAATAGCTCTGATTTTATACGCGAATCAAAACTGATCGCCGCCATTCTTTTCTCAATCGGAAAATTCTTTTTTAAATAATCCGCATATCCCTGTGTCGCTTTTGCTACCGTATATACGTTCATACGGTTTGTCCCCGCTCCGATCACCCCTCTCAGTCCCCCGGTTCCGAATTCCAGATTCTTGTAAAAGGCATCTTGTATCTTGCGGGCATCCCCTTCCATGTCCTTTAGTTCTTTTATAACATCCTCATCCCGGCCGGCTTCTCCCAGCCACCGGAAATATTCTTCTTCCATCTGTACTACTGGTATCATATTTTCCTCCCTAGCATCCGACAGCAAGAAGCTGCAGTTTCCCATGCATTTTGAAACACTCACAGCCTGCCGGCACAAAGATACAGTCTCCCTTGAATATATTCAGGAATTGGCCGTCCTTCATAAAAATAACGCCGCAGCCCTCGAGACATAAGAGTACCTTGAATGAATTCCTGCCCACGTCAAAATTTACGAGTTTTCTCGTCCGTTCTGTATTCAGAAGATAACGTTCCACCTGAAAATATTTGCACCTGCACAAAAGTTCCCGCGCAAAACCATTCTGGTAACGGAGCACCCGCATTGGCTGGCGGGGGCTGCCGCTGCTTTTATAGTTCAGGACATCCAGCGCCTTATCTACATGGAGCTTTCTGAAATTTCCATCCTTATCCCTGCGTTCGTAGTCATATAACCTATATGTCAGATTCGAACTTTCCTGTATTTCAGCAATCAGGGTCCCGGCCCCGATTGCATGAACCGTTCCGGCCTGTATGAAAAAAACGTCGTCTTTTTGAATCCTTATTTTCTGCAGGTATTTCTCAATCGTGTGGTCTTCCAGGGCCTCTTTAACCGACTCCCTATCCATGTCATGGTAAAAACCATAGATCAGTCTGGCATCTTTAGCAGCATCTGCCACATACCACATCTCCGTCTTTCCAAGCTGTCCGTTCTCATGATTTCTGGCATACTCATCATCCGGGTGCACCTGTACCGAGAGGTCCTGTTTTGCATCAATCAGTTTGATCATAATCGGCAGTTCCCCGTTCCCTTTCGGGTGGGTACCCATATATTCCGGGTGCTCCTTAAAGATTATGCTTAATTTTTCCCCCTCATGGACCCCGGATGCTGCAACACTTTCCCCATCGGGATGGGTCGAACACTCCCATGTTTCGGCAAGCGGCACTGCTTCTAATTCCTTGCCGTACTCATCTTTCAGCCGTCTTCCGCCCCAGATATAATCCTTCCCTGCCGGTTTTAAAAGAAAGGGCTCACACTTCCAGGTCATGCTTTTGTTTGTCATATACACTAATCTCCCTGCCGAGCTGGACCTCTATCAGTTCCAGTTCGGTATCAGCAAAAACAGTATGTTTGCATCCCGCCTGCATCGTGATAACGTCCCCCGGCCTCACGGGTTCTTCCATGCCGTCTACTA
Organism: Faecalicatena orotica; assembly: GCF_003149245.1. GTDB lineage: Bacteria > Bacillota > Clostridia > Lachnospirales > Lachnospiraceae > Faecalicatena_A > Faecalicatena_A orotica. The sequence continues at coordinate 191,421 of NZ_QGDL01000012.1, forward strand.
TGGTCCTGCCCATGCCTGACACGACAGTCCAGACTTCGTCCCTGTTTTCATGGCTGTGGTAGTTCATGTTATGTCCGCTGTTCAGAATTACCTTTATGGTCATGCTGTCCTCCCCGACATCCAGAACACGGTAACTGCCCCATGATTTTTCCGCAAACATCACTTCCTGTTCCATCGCATCTACATATGGCCTGATATAACTGGACTGCTCTTTATCCGAAACAAGGATCCCTTCCGCACTTGCAGCAACAATGATATTTTTAGTGCCCATACATAAAACAGGAACATTCAATTCATTGATAACACTCGTGTTTTCACAACTATCATTCAGAGTAACATCGCCAATAGCAGCCTCTGCCATCTCCTCCGTCAAAGTATTCCAGGTACCGAGATCCTTCCAGTAACCGGAGAAACGCATCACACGTATCTTTTTCTCTTTCTCGGCCACCGCATAATCAAAGCTTATTTTCTCGAGACTTTCATATTTATCATACAGGTCATTATAATCTGTAAAACCGATTATTTCATGGGCCTTTTCCAAAAGGTATCCCAGCTTAAAGGCAAAGACCCCGCCATTCCAGAGCGCACCGTTTTGGATATATTTCTCTGCAGTTTCCACATCAGGTTTTTCCTTAAATGTTCTTACCGAACTGATTTCCGCCTCACTTTCCGGAATAATATATCCGTATTTTTCACTTGGATAAGTCGGCTCAATCCCCATCAATACCAGATTTGCCCCGTCTTCCCCTGCAAGACTGCCGAGCCTGGAGAGCGCCTTAAAATATTCTTCATCTACATAAGGGTCGACCGGGCAGACAACAACGGACTCATCCTCTGACAGTTTTTTTATATCACGCAGGTAAGAAGCCGCAAGTGCAATTGCGGGAAACGTATCCCTCCTATATGGTTCTACGCATATATTCACGTCCATTCCCAGCTGGTTGTGGATCGCGGATACCTGCGTCTTTGATGTAGCAATGGTAACCGTGCTGTCGATATCTGCCGTCCTGATCTGGCGGTAAACTCTCTGGACCATCGATTCATAACTTCCGTCTTCGCATTTGAATATTTTAATAAACTGCTTTGACCTCACATCATTTGATAGCGGCCACAGTCTTTTTCCTGAACCGCCTGACAGTAATACAATGTTCATCTTTTCACCATACCCTCTTATTTATCTCTCCGCTCTCATCGGATTTTTTAAAAAGTCCTCATAAGTCAGGCGGATTCCTTCCTCCAGATCTACGCGGTACTTCCATCCAAGCTTTTCAAGTTTTGATACATCAAGCAGTTTTCGCGGTGTTCCGTCCGGTTTGTCATGGTCCCAGAGTATTTTCCCTTCATACCCGGTCACTTTAGCCACCAGTTCTGTCAGAGCCCTGATTGACAGTTCTAAGCCAGTCCCAACATTCACAGTCTCCATGCCGCTGTAATGATTCATCAGGAAAACACACGCATCCGCCAGATCATCCACATACAAAAATTCACGCAGCGGCGCCCCGGTTCCCCAGCATACAACTTCCTTCAGCCCCTGCTCCTTCGCCTCATGGAAACGCCGGATCAACGCGGGCAGAACATGGCTGTGGGTAGGGTGGTAATTGTCGTTCGGTCCGTATAGGTTCGTCGGCATGGCTGAAATATAATCAGTCCCATACTGTTTGTTTAAAAATTCACAGTATTTTAAACCACTGATTTTAGCAAGGGCATATGCCTCATTCGTCTTCTCCAGCTCCGATGTCAGCAGGCAGCTCTCGGGCATAGGCTGCACGGCCATTCTGGGATAGATACACGAAGAACCGAGGAACAGTAATTTCCTGCACCCTTCCTGCCACGCAGAATGGATCACATTCATCTCCATCATCATATTCTCGTACATAAAGTCTGCCGGTGCTTCGGAATTGGCAATGATTCCCCCTACCTTTGCTGCCGCCATAAATACATATTCCGGCTGCTCTTCCCTGAAAAATGCAGCTACGGCTTCCTGACTGCAGAGATCCAGTTCCCGGTGGGTACGGGTAAGCAGATTATGGTATCCCAGCTTCTCCAGTGTCCTTACAATGGCCGATCCGACCATTCCCCTATGTCCTGCAACGTATATTTTAGCTTCTTTTTCCATTTATTGTTTCACACTCCTATGTCTTCGACTATCCAGTTGTCTGTTCCTTAGCAAACCTTTTTCAGTGCTGCTTCTCTCTTTGCCAGTTCCAAGTCATGCCGCACCATGATTTTAATCAGTTCCTCATAGCTTGTCTTTCTCGGATTCCATCCGAGTATGGTCTTAGCCTTTGTCGGATCCCCAAGCAGAGTATCCACGTCTGTGGGTCTGAACCATGTCTCGTTCACTTCCACAAGCACATTTCCCGTCGCTGTATCGATGCCCTTTTCTTCGATCCCCTTCCCTTCCCAGCGAAGAGTAATTCCAACCTCTGCAAATGACTTTTCCGTGAAATCCCTGACTGTATGCTGTTCTCCCGTAGCAATCACAAAATCATCCGGTGTCTCCTGCTGCAGCATCAGCCACATACACTCTACATAATCTTTTGCATATCCCCAGTCCCTGAGGGAATCCATGTTGCCCAGCTGCAGCGTTTTCTGCAGTCCACAGGCGATTCTGGCTGATGCCAGTGTGATTTTCCTTGTGACAAAATTTTCTCCACGCCGTTCTGACTCATGGTTAAACAGGATTCCATTGGCTGCAAACATGCCATACGCCTCCCGATACTCTTTAACAATCCAGAATCCATACTGTTTCGCTACCGCATAAGGGCTGTAAGGATGGAATGGCGTCGTCTCTTTCTGCGGCACCTCTTCTACCTTTCCGTATAATTCTGATGTAGATGCCTGATAGACCCTGGTTTTCCCCGTCAGTCCCAGAATCCGGACAGCTTCCAGTATACGAAGCACCCCGAGTGCATCCACATCCCCGGAATACTCCGGTACGTCAAAGGATACCTGTACATGCGACTGCGCCGCCAGATTATAAATCTCATCCGGCTGTACGATTCCAATGATACGTATCAGGGATGAAGAATCTGACAGGTCGCCGTCATGCAGTGTAACTGCATTTTTTTCTATCAGGTGATCAATACGTGACGTGTTGGAAATCGATGCCCTTCGTGTAATTCCATGTACCTCATACCCTTTTTCCAACAAAAATTCAGCCAGATAGGAACCATCCTGTCCTGTAATACCGGTAATCAATGCCTTTTTCATATCTTTCCCTCTCTATTTTCAAATGAATTTAATTACATGCTCAATTACCGATTATACTTGGATATTGTACAAAAAGTAATAGAGATTCTTGCTATATAATAGGACTATCTTGAACAGTGTTTTTTTCAATATAATCCTGATTTTTATATATAAACACCTTATTTCTGCTGATTTTGTGAATTATTATTACTGTTCACAGGCACGCCTGTAAACAGTAACTCGCCTGCCCATTTAAAGTCGCCTTCGGCGAGGGGCAGGCTTATTGGCTGCTTTACGTTATTCCTCCCAGCCTATCAGCGTAGTGATAGGCTGGGGAGTGAACCAATGTCAGTTAGTTAAGTTACGAGGTTAAATCCTGAATAAGGGTCTAACCTAAATTTAAAAAAATCACCTCTAAAGGTTGACACAGAGCCCAAAATGTGCGGCCGCTCTCGTTGCTGGTGTGACAGCAACAAGAGCGGCCCCTGTAATC
>NZ_QGDL01000013.1 GCF_003149245.1 Faecalicatena orotica
ATCAGTTCCTTGAAACAAAAGTCTACAGTGGGTAACATAATAAAGTTGCTTTGGGTCATAAAATGAAATCTCCTTTCCTGTGCAGAAAACGAATGTTACACATGTAAGGAGTTCTTCTGATTTACTATTATCATATCATGAAATACAGATATGTAAAAGACAGGAATCCCTTCAAAATGTAGTGCAGTGATCGTATTTGTTTTCTGCGGTTCTAATAAGTAATTAATTGGGTAAAACGGCGAATTGCCGATCGAAAAATGAAAGGTGAATACCTTTCGAAGTTTCTTGGTCAGAGTATATCATGAGATAAGGGAAAGGACAATTAGGCAATATGACGAAATTGGAGTTAGATTTTTCCCATTACTGTTAAGCGCGTGAAAATAATTTAATGGACCAGCTATCCTCTTACCAAGGGCAGAGGACAACTGGCAACTATAAATTACTACGATATCCGAAGCATGATAATCTGATGATCAAATGTCTTTTGATTTCGAAGACGTTTGCGTTTGAAAATGATAGAGACTACTCTAATATTTGCCTCACTTTGTTTATACTGATATTACAGAGAACAGCAATTTCTTCGGGAGACTTGCCCTGCATGTATAGTTTGAAAACCTGACGGGCCTCTTGGACTCCTAACTCTTTTCCTAACTCTTTGCCCTTTCGTATTCCAATCTTTTCACCAGCCTTGCGTCCAATCTCTTCGCCGGCCTTGCGTCCAATTTCCTCCCCAGCCTTGCGTCCCATCTCTTCTCCGGCTTTAAGTCCCCTCTTTTCAGCGCTGCTGATCTGGGTATTATAATCATTCAATGCCTTTTCTCTGGCTTCATATTCCAGCCGTTTCTTCTCGTCAGCACTTAGATTGAGCAATGTATTGTAAGCTTCATCGAGATATTCGTTTGTTTTAGCCATATTCTGAAATTCCTCCTTGCTTTTGCTACTGAAGAACTTCATCCATGCAAGAACATCTTCTCCGGTCTTAACCTCAGGAGGCAGTTTTTTCAGCTCCAGTATCTGAAGTTCCATTTTATCGGAATACAGTTGTGATGTCTGATCATCCCGAAAGTGAATTCTGCGGTAACACTTGTTGTCATTGGGAAAATGGATGAAGTCTAAAATACTTACATGGATACACTTCTGCAGCTTTTCATAGGACTCACCTTTACGGATCTGGCTGTCGAACATCTTACTAAGGTAGAACAAGGCGCGTTCATCCCAGTATTCAAAGTATTTGACCTGCATTTCCATGTTCATCTGCGTCCCGTCTCTTAGCAGTACCCGTACATCCATAATTCCCAGCTTGTCATCGGCCGAGTCTCTCGAAAGCAACGTGGGTAAGAGGACTGTGTCTTCGACGTCTTCTGGGGGAAGATTGAGAAGGGCTGAAATAAAGCCTTTCCTGACTTTGGGGTTCTGCATCAGTTCCTTGAAACAAAAGTCTACAGTGGGTAACATAATAAAGTTGCTTTGGGTCATAAAATGAAATCTCCTTTCCTGTGCAGAAAACGAATGGTACACATGTAAGGAGTTCTTCTGATATACTATTATCATATCACGAAATACCGATATGTAAAAGACAGGTATCCCTTCAAAATGTAGTGTACTGGTTTATTTTCTGCGGTTCTAATAGGTAATTAATTGGGTAAATCGACGAACTGCCGATTGAAAAATGAAAGGTGAATACCTTTCGAAGTTTCTGATGAGAGTATAGCATGGGATAAGGAAAAGAGCAATTAGGCAATATGACGAAATAGGAGTCCTAAAATTATGCCAGATTTTCTTGTACATTGTTATTAGGCATTTTATGTCAATCCTTATGTCAAGCAAACCGAACCATCTATCTTTGTGGCATAAAACAAAAGATCAGCAGTTTTGCTTTTCATTTAAGGAAAACAGATGCGGCTGTCAGCCTTGTGACCGTTGGAAGCCGCCAATATTATGTTTACCATTATGAAGGTGCGATTATCTTTACAGATGTTCAGACGATTCCTTTAAGAGAAACAATAATTATGTTCTATATTACGAATGAGACATTAAGCATTATTGAAAATGCCGCTTATTTTATACCAATACCAAAAAAATTGAAAAACTTATTGCTGCATATTTAGAAAAAAAGTAGAATAAAAGAAAACCATACATATAATTACCAGTTAAATTGTTATATTATCAACTCATAGAAGGGAAGGTGAAAACATTGTGTTAAAAAAATCTAAAAGGAAATATGTTGTTATAATACTTTTATCCATTTTATTATTAGTTTTGATATTATTTATATCTGCTCAAAAAACAATGAATTTGTCATATAGGGATCAAAGTGCTGCGACATTCAGGGTCAGGTCAATAGATACGGTAGATTTAGGTAAAAAGTTCAATTTATCCAATTACTATATTACAAATAAAGTAAACATTTTTAATCACTATTATATAGATAGTAATGCAGATTTTTGGGGATATGGCTACAATCAGTATGGGCAGTTGGGAAATGGAATTAACGATGATTTAGATATTTTTTATTCTGTCCCAGTAAAAATTGCCTCTGATGTTGTATCTATGGACTGTTCTGAGAATGGTTATTTTTGCATCTATCTTACTACTGATGGAGAATTATATGGAATGGGGTTAAATATGCTAGGATTGCTTGGGCAGGAGTATAGTGATAATATTTCATATACTATAGAAGACTATGTAAAAGTAGAATCTCCAGTTTTGCTGATGTCTGATGTTTCTTACGCCAGGGCTGGAAGGGAAGCAATAGTTGCGTTAAAAGAGGATGGGACTGTATGGTGGTGGGGACAGTATCGAAGCACATATAGTACGCAGAAACTGAATAAGTATGAAGATTACAAACACTATGCAGATGATGAATTGTCTTGGAAAGTTCAGGAAGACGATAAAAATCCAAAAAAAATGTTATTTCATTCACCCAAAAAAATATTAGAAGATTGTAAATATGTGACAACAGGAAATACAACAGGGGCAGCTATCAGTACAGCTAACGAGTTGTATACTTGGGGATTAAATATCTTTGGAGAGTGTGGAACAACAGTATCAAAAGACGATTATTTGAGACAGCCACAAAAAGTTCTGGACAATGTTAAAATGGTGTGGCCGGAACAAATAACTTTTAATAGCGAAGAGGATGAAATCCCTGATAGGGCACAGAGCGAAACAACATACATTTTTAATACGTTTGCATTACTCAATGATGGAACAATCATGGCAGTCGGCAGAGGACTTGGTGATAAGGAGAAAACAATCGCCATAACAGGAGATTTGGAGTTTGAAACAACGCATACTTATTCAGACATCTTTGTTCCTGTTGCTTTAGCTGAGTATTCTGAACCGGAGACCCGAAGGGTACTCGAGAAATTAAAATGGAGAATGAGTGTTAAAGAGGTAGAATATATCCTGAATAAAAATGGGATTCCATACTCGTGGATTCCGTTTGATAATAAATATTCTATAGAAATTGATTCATCTCAATATTTTTTGGCTTTTAACCAGAATAAAAAATTAACTGAAATATATTTGCAAGTTGGAGGAAGTCGAAATGAAACGTTCACTTTTGGAATGTCAATAGAGGAAATAGAAGAAAAAGCAGGTTGTGATTTAATAGCTAAAGATAATAATGTATATATATGTCAGGAACCAATTGATGGGGTATATTATGGTTTTGTAATTTATAATGATAAATTAAATGGTGTTTATGAATCTGAAACATTTCTGGAATAAAAATTAGTAAGTCAGAATTTTCACCATTTTTAGATTCCTAAAAGAGGGCTGTCGTGTTAGCGATGGCCCTCTTTGGGGAATAAGCAGCTTATCTTCCTGCTATACATAGTATGAACCTCATTTATCTGTCAAAAAATCTCCTCATCTCCATTCACATCTGCCGTTTATCAGTAAAACGGGTCATTTATCAGAAGTCGATCAAATTTCATTAAACATTATTTATAGTAGATTCAAGGCTACTATTCACGGCCAGAGGCCATGCATAGTAACGGCATCTGGTATCATTTTAAGTCGCCTAAAGGCGAGGGGGCTATGCGCCAGTGGCGCATGTTCAGCACGGACCGCAGCGAAGCGTAGATCAGATGCCCGAGGCCATCACTTTATTGGCTCGGATGCCGTGCAGCGCGGTGCACGGCCCCGTGAATAGTAATGATTCAAGGTTACCGTAACACATGCCCTTCGGGCATAGAAAAGCAGAGGTAAGAAAAGTTATGAAGATGTTAAAGAGCATAATAGCGGGGGTGATTGTAATGAGTATTGCAGCAGTGGATCTGACAGCGTGTGTTCCAAAGAGGAAGGAGCAGGAAGCACAGGCAGTTCAAATGCTGAATGAGAAGTACCATGAAGAGTTTGAAATCGAAAAGTATCTGGGGCAGGAAAGCATGAGTGATTATTATGAAGTGCTGGCATTTTCCACCGAACACCCGGATATCTTGTTTGAGGCAAAGGCGGCGGTTGACGGTTCTTTTATTACAGACGAATATGTGGCGTCGAGGGTGTGCCGTGCGGCGGAAGAGCAGATAGAAAGGAATCTGGGCGGCCTTACAGGGTACCTTCAGGTAAAGGTACAGGCGGTTAGTAAATCCATTGATTCGGTTCAGGCAGACATGAGTATGCAGGATTTTATGTCCATAAAAACAAAGAACCGTTTCGCAGTGTACCTTATTTACTATCCGGCAGAAAAAAATATAGCGCAGGCTTATCAGGCACTTGCAAATACATTTGCCGGACTGGAATGTATGAGCGGAAATTTAAAGCTCTATATAACCAACGAAAAGGTGCTAAAACAAGTACAAACTTATCTGACGGAAACCGCAAAAGTGGATTATGAATTTGACGAGGTACTGGAACATACGGAGCCTGTCACACTGCCTTTTGAAAACGGGGTGATTCAGGTGAGTGAAACACAGTTTCGTGAAATGGCAGGTGATTGGTTATGAGTTACCGGGATATTCAGATGATTATAGCATCGCAGATTGCATACATAGATTTTGACCGCGATGCAGTGGATTCCGGACAGTATACGGTAAGGGAACTGCTGGATATGGAGCTGGAGGCGGCGGAAGGGGACAGGAAAGATACGATCCAGAAGCTTCTTGACAGGATAAACGAAAACCCGGTCAGTCAGGAGTGTGGAAACTGGAAGATTCGGGATATACGGGATAACCAAAGCAGCAGTGGTATGTATGCCTGCCTGCTGGACAGTGGGGACGGCGATGCACTGGTTGCCTTCAGGGGAAGTGAGTCTGAAAGCTGGGATGACATCCAGAAGGACTGGATTCAGTCGGATATCGGACTGGCAAATAGTATACTGACGCCACAGCAGGCAACGGCACAAAAGTATATGGAGGATATTTACAGGAAGTACGGCGGTCAGTATGACAATTTTGGACTGACAGGCCATTCACTGGGAGGAAATCTGGCAGAACATGCAGCGATCACGGCGCCGGACGGGATGAGGAATAAAATCAGCCAGTGTGTAAATCTGGACGGCCCTGGTTTTTCAAAGCAGTATTTAATTGCACACGCGAATGATATTGGGAAGTCAAAGGGGATAATCACTCACTATCAGTGGAGCTGGTGCGGCGGCCTTCTCAACCGGGTTCCGGGATCTGATTTCCGGACAATAGAGGCGGATACACCGAAAGGCAAGGGGCTGTTGGAGTCCATGCTCTGGCGTCATGACACATACAATGTTGTGAAATTTGATGAAAATGGAAATGCCGTATCTGGGAAAAAAGACTGGTTTGCCTCTTTGGCAGCCCCGTTGTCAGAGGCACTCGACTATTCCCTATTTTTGATTACGGGTGGAGCAGCCGCTGTTTTATTCAATACAATTGACGCCATCAAAGATGGATTTGAAAACCTGTGGAAGCAGTGGACAGATATCCTTTCTTCAGGAGGCTGTCAGGCACAGTTCGAGGTGAATATATATGCAGTGGACCGGGAGATCGAAGAACTGGCAGAAATCAGTTCCGGTTTAAAAGAGATCAAAGAGGGAGTGGAAAAGATCCAGAGAGAGCTGGCTTTTGATTCCATTGCGGCCGGATATGTAAAGTTAAAGCTGTGGGGGTTAACAAACAGTATTGAACAGGATGCACGGAAAATGGATATTTACTGCCAGACCGGAAGGGATTGTACACAGTGTTACCGGTCTTATGAAGTTAAAATTGTGGATAATTATACCTAAAAATGGAAAATATGTGAAAAAAGTGTGTCCACAAAAGCTGCCACATATTGTAACTTGTGGTTGGCAAATATACGATAAGCATAATCATATCATATCGGGAGATTCACCATAAGATAAGGAATGGTTCATTAAGAATGGGAGATTTCCCAAAAACCATGTAGGAGGGCTAGTTTATGAAAACATTAAGAGAAAAGGCAAGACGGATTTTAACATTAGCAGTTGCACTGTGCATGATGCTGATGATGACACTTCCGGTAATGGCAGAGGATGAAACGAATAATCTGACTGCGACGGATGATCCGAGGGACAGTATCATGCTAATGACACTCGGAATCGAGGATGATAACGGAACTTACCATCCATATAAGGGCGGAACATGTTTCCTGATTAATGATGAATATGTACTGACAAATAAGCATGTTGTTACAGTATTTGATCAGGACGAACTCAATGATCTCAGGGAAATAAGCGGTATTCCTGATATGCAGGCAACTGACAGCCATATCAAATTATATCTTTATGTAAACCGTGATATGAAGGTCGCTGCAACTATGCATGACAGTGTAAACAGTTCCGATATGGATTTCGCGGCTGTAAAGCTTGCGGAAAAGATTTATGACAGAAAGCCGGTTGCACTTGGAGACAGTGATGCTATACAGACTAAAGATACTGTTTATGCAATGGGATTTCCGGCAGACTCAGTCAGCACAAAAAATTACAATACAAAAGATGATGTTTCAACAGTTGAAGGAGCGATATCCAAACTGACGGTTACAGGCAATGTGGATATTATTGAACATACAGCGCCGCTGAACCTTGGAAATTCCGGAGGCCCTCTCTTAGATAAAGATGATAATGTAGTCGGCCTCAATACATTTATTGCAGGAAAGAAAAATTATTCCATTCAGATTAATTACATAAAAAAGGGGCTGGATACATTCGGAATACCTTATGTAACGGGTCAGCAAGGTCCAGTAGAACCGATAGATCCAGTAGATCCGGTGGATCCAGCAGAGATAACCGATAAGCCCGACAACACTGCCATCCTGAATGAACTCCAATCAGTAGTGGATGAGGCGAAAGCTACAGACACAGAGAACTGTACAGAAGAATCTGTAAAAGCCCTCAACGACAGTATTGGGGCAGCTGAGGCAGTATTGGCAAACGATTCCGCAGAGGCAGCTGCAATTCAGGGCGCAACAGATGACCTGAACGATGCAATTACGAATCTTGAGGAAAAATCAGGTCCGAACATGATGATGATTATCTTCATTGTTGCCGCAGTCGTATTACTGGTTGTTATTATCATTGTGGCAGTCGTGATGTCAGGCAAAAAGAAGAAGTCTTCACAGGTTCCGAACCCGGGACCGGCATCTGGGCCAAGGCCGAATCCAGGACCGATTCCTTCAAATATGAACGGCAATGACGGATATGGTGCAGTAGACAGTTTTGCGAAGCCCGGCCCTTCACCACAGCCTCAGACAATGCCGGAAGGGGCAGGGGAAACGACGCTGCTCGACGCAGGGGCAGGAGAGACAACACTGCTGAGCAATGCCGGCAGTGCATATCTGATCCGCAAAAAGAACGGAGAGAAGATTGCAGTCAATGTACAGAACTTTAAGCTCGGAAAAGAAAGAAGAAAGGTGAATTACTGTATATCAGATAATACTTCTGTAAGCCGTGTTCATTGTGAGATAGTGAAAAAAGGCGCCGATTATTATGTAACCGACCAGGGTGCTACAAACTTTACATTTGTAAACGGGATTCAATTGAGCCCTCATAAGGAAACCTTATTATCTGATCAGTCTGTTTTAAAATTATCAGATGAAGAATTTGAATTTCATTTATCATAGGCAAAATAAGAGTAAAGCAGAAGGTACCTGTTCAAGCTTATGAACAGATACGGCAGGAGACTTTAGATGGGGTTTTTAAGTATTGCACACAGCGATGTAGGAATAAAAAAAGATACCAATCAAGATTCTGTCTTAATCAAGCAGGCATCTACAGATTACGGGGAGGTACTTCTCTCCGTCATCTGTGATGGAATGGGCGGCCTTGCAAAGGGTGAGGTCGCCAGTGCTGCTCTGATTAGGGCATTTTCTGAGTGGTTTGAAAAAGAGCTGCCTTTTATTTTATATGAAGAAAGGCAGGCAAAGGAAATTAATTACAATTCTCTGCAAAAGAGCTGGAATGAACTGATCGATCAGGTAAACCACAGGATTGCAGATTATGGCGCCGGATTTCATGCGCCGTGCGGGACGACACTGGTGGCCCTGCTGCTGATAGACCATCAGTATTATATTGTCAATGTGGGAGATTCACGGACTTATATTTTGAATGAAAGCCTGCACCAGATTACCAGGGACCAGACATATGTCCAGCAGGAAATGGACGAGGGGCGCATGACACCGGAGGAGGCGAGGAACCATCCTCAGAGGAATGTGCTGCTGCAGTGTGTGGGAGCCAGCCAGGTTGTGATTCCCGATTTTTATCAGGGAGAGTATCAGAAGGACGAAGTTTTCATCCTCTGTTCTGACGGATTCCGCCATCTCATTACAGATGAAGAATTTGTAAAAATATTAAACCCGCGGTTACTTACGGATGAAAAATCGATGCGGGATGCTGCAATCTACTGTACAGAACTGAATAAGCAGAGAAAAGAAAGCGATAACATTTCCGTAGTAATTATAAAAACGGATTAGAGGAATGAGAGATGCTTGAGATAGGCTCCATCGTAGATGGAAAATACAAAATATTAAATAAGATCGGCCAGGGTGGAATGAGCATTGTCTACCTTGCCATGAATGAGCGGGCGAACAAACCCTGGGCGATCAAAGAGATACGAAAAGACGGAGTATCAAATTACGAGGTAGTTAAACAGAATTTGATTGCCGAGACGGATATTTTAAAGAGACTGAACCATCCGAACCTGCCCAGTATCATCGACGTGATTGACTGTGAGGATACATTCCTGATTGTCATGGATTACATAGAAGGGAAGCCTCTGAGTGAAGCCCTGAACAGGGAAGGGGCGCAGCCGCAGGAAAAAGTCATCGAGTGGGCAAAACAGATCTGTGATGTTCTGGGATATCTGCACTCCAGAGTCCCGCCGATCATATACAGGGACATGAAGCCGTCGAACGTAATGCTGAAGCCGGACGGGAATATCATGATTATTGATTTTGGTACCGCAAGAGAATATAAATCAGCCAGTCTTGCGGATACAACCTGTCTCGGAACACAGGGGTACGCGGCCCCGGAGCAGTTCGGTGGGCAGGGGCAGACAGATGCGAGGACGGATATCTATTGTCTGGGGGCGACATTGTACCACCTGATAACAGGACATAACCCGTGCATGCCGCCCTACGAAATGTATCCGATCCGCCAGTGGAACCCGAATCTTTCATCCGGGCTGGAAGAGATTATTCTGAAGTGTACGCAGAAAAATCCGAATGACCGTTACCAGTCCTGTGCCGAGCTGATGTACGCTCTGGAACATTATGGGGAACTGGACCATGAATATAAAGTAAAACAGAACCGGAAATGGCGGACGTTTCTGGCTACTTCTATACTGACCGTCGTATCCCTTGCTGTATGCGTGGGATTCAAAGTGGCAGAAACATCAACGACGAAGAGCAGTTATACCCAGTATTTAAAAAATGCGGTGTCTGCCGGAACGATAGAGGAACGGATTGAAAATTATAAAAGTGCGATTTATCTGAATCCGGGGGAGGCTCAGGGGTATATAGATCTGCTGAACAAAGCATTTCTGGACGACGATAATTTTACACAGGATGAGGCCGCAAAAATGACAGAAATCCTTGGGTATAAAGGAAGCGGAAACCGGACATGTGAAAGTTATCTGGAAGCGGATAAGGAAGCGTATGACGATTTTGCCTTCCAGATGGGCCTTGCCTATTATTACTATTATGAGGGAAGCGGAAACCAGCAGATGTCTCAGGCATGGTTTGATATCGCTTCAGCCAGCGATACACTCGATAGTAATAAGGTTGAGCGTGCAAAAAGGCTCGGAAGGATTGCAGGGTACTATGCCAATCTGCACAGCAGCAACAAAGCCGGGGACAGTACAACGACTTATAAAGATTACTGGAAAGATTTAACGGAGCTTGTCAGCGGGAACCTTGTTGAAATGGATAATGTGAAGACTGCCCTTGTTATGTACAACGAAGTGGTTTATCAGATCGGGCAGAATCCATTGAGCTTCAAGGCCGCGGGTGTTACCAGCGAGGAACTTACAGCACAGTTGGACAAAACACAGTCCAGACTGGAGACAGATATTATCGTTCTGAATGAAAGTGACCGGACAGATATCGAAAATCTGAAGGAAAAAATACTGGGAAATATTGACTGGGCAAGAACACAGGTGAACATTGCGTACACAGACCGGGGGACGGATATAAATAGTAAAACAGGAGGGACAAAGGATGCAGGAACTGGAGAAAATGATTAATATTTACCATACCGGGTTTACTGTATGTCTGATCCTTGCCTGCATTTTTTTCGCAGTATCATGTGTCCTGTTTTTCAGGTTCAATATCCGTGGAATCATAGACATGAAGACGGGACGCGGGGCAAAAAAGACCATTCAAAAGATGGAAGAGATCAATGCAAAGACAGGAAAACTCAGACAGGACATGGTTTCGCACACACCGTCGTCATTGAGTCCTGAAGAGAGAATAAGCTATCCGGTGACTGCCCCGAATCTGAATGTTCAGGCAGAAGCAAGGGCGCAAGGCAGCACAGGGGTGCATCCGGAGTCAGTTCATGTGGGAGTGCAGTCAGGGCAGATTACGGAACCTCTGGGAGGGGACGGATCTCAGGAGACCACTCTTCTGTATCAGTCAGAAGAGACGACTGTACTGTCACAGAATTTACAGGCGCAGGCGGCAGAGCCGGAGGTTACATTGCCGGGGCCGTTCAAAATCATAAAAGAAACCATGTGGGTACACACGGACGTGGTCTTATAGCAGATAAAGGAGTTGGATAAGGATGAGGACAGCAAGCATAAAAAAACATTTTTTGCTAATTCTGGCGGCATTTATCATATCTGCCTGTATGGTGATACTAGTTCCGTTTTCAGCAGGTGATGAAGGGAACTTAAGTCCGATTGGCTATGTAGCCGGAATTTTATTCTGGGCAGGCCTGATAGCTGGAGTGACAGGTTATCTGTTTTTATATAAAAAGGGAAAAACACTGATAACAGAGAATATTCACGAAAAGAAGATTCCGTCTGCACTTAGGTTTTTCAGTAACCCGCCGGCGGCGGTTATGGATACTGTAATGATCCTGTCAATAGCAGGAACGGTATACTGTGCACTCCATGTAACCATAAGCCAGTATATTGCAGTGTTTTTTCTGCTGATGACACTGGCCGGAGTGTATGCACACTTTTTATTAAACGGGAAAATCTATCAATATATATGGAACTGTAAAAAAGGGCATCAAAGCATGAAACACGATGAGAGAAAGGGATAAGGACATGAAAAGTAAAGGAAAAGAATTAAAAGAAAGGGTCTGTGCGCTGCTGTTGGCAGTTTTGCTGGCATTCTCCGGAATTCTGCCGGAAGCGGTTGTTACTGTACGTGCGGAAGACGCTGCTACGGTAGATGTCGAATTTATCGTAAAAGATACGGAAAAAAACAGCATAACGGAACCTTATATTCTGGTATATAAGACCGGAGATGAGGGGAATGGGCAGACCGTACAACCCAATGATAAACAGGAGTATATCATTGGACTTGAGGCTGGGGAGGAATATTCCTACAAGATTACAAAGAGTGGATATGAGGAATATCTGGGGACAATCACCCCGGACGAAAACAATCAGGATGCAAATCTGGTGTCTGCTGAGCTGACTTTTTCAGCCATACAGGTGAGCCAGACGAACATTGAAATGGATGCAGACGGTACCGCTTCATTTGCGGTAGAGAATGTAGTAGAGAGAGCAGAATATTCTGCGGAGCCAGCAGATCCCACAATCGCATCAGTCACGAAGACGGGCGAAGGAAGCTTCACAATCAAAGCACATAAAGCGGGACAAACGGATATTACCGTTTCCAACAATAAAGGAAGTGGAAACGCCACCGTTTCAGTACAGGTTAACAAAATAGATATTGGAGATATCTCCATCAAAGTACTGCCGGAGGAACGTGAGAATCAGACAACAATAACATGCTCTTTAGAGGGAGCTAACCTGGGAAATGCGAATGGTGAAATTGTATTTGAGATTACAAAAAACAGTGCACAAGTATTTGCTCAGACCGTAACACTCCCGTCTAATAGCGTAGAGTATACCGTGAATACTGATGAATATTTAGGCGGAACATATACAGTCAGTGCAGAATTCCGTAACAGTGATAAGTATCAGGATAAAACAGTGGATCAGGTCATCGGAACATTTACGAAGAATGTGCCGCTTAAATTAATGAAAACAGAGAAAACAGTCACATTCGGGGACCCGGGCGGGAAGGAATTTACGGTTCCGGTTGATCCAGATACGGTAAAGGAAAGAACTCTTACTTATGAATCCAGCAATACGGACCTTGTATCAGTAGGCAGTGACGGCAAGGTTACTGTAAACCATGCAACTGCCGGAGAAACAGACAAGTGTGTGGTGATTAAGGTAACAGCTGCGGCACAGAATGATTACGTGGCCACAACCCCATTGGAATATAAGGTTATCGTAAAACAAAGCGAAATTACTTCTCTGAATCAATTCGACAATTGGACAAAAAGTATCGAGCGTATTTACAGTGAAGATACAGCTCTTAAAATCGAAGGTTCGTTAACAAAAAACAATAACTATAAAGTGGTACTCGACGCAAATCTGGAGGAAGCGGATGCTGGCGAAAACAAAGACTACTCTGTAGATGCTTCAAAATCTTATGACATTAAGGATGCGGCAGGACACGCCGACTATATACTAACAAAAGGATTTACAGACACGGACTCTGTAATGACTCAAGTGACAATTAAGAAACGTCCTGTTTATCTGACATTAGACAACAAGGATATAGCTGTCCAGTATGGAAGAAGCTATGATGATTTAAAGCAGGAGATTGAAAGCAAAGACGGGTTCGTTAAACTGGTTGGAAATAACGGTAAGATTGATGGAGACTCAGGATATATCGGTACAGACAAGCCAGAAAAACTTCCCAATATTACCTTCAGGGCTCCTTTCAACAGCAGTGATTTAAATGTAGGAGAAATCAGAAAAAGCATCATTGTCCCGGCTCTTTTGGATGATGCATTAAAAGGGAATCCGGGAAAAAATTATGAGTATCAGATAGAGGAAAAGGAACAGAACCTTGCTAATCTGAAGGTGGAAGCACAGAAGATCAGCGATGGAGATATCCTAAAATATATTGATGTGACATCGAGTGATTCACGGATCGATGTGAGAAGAGACAGCAGCGGAAACCCGAAAGAAATCTGGGTATCCAAAGACGCAGTTTTAAAGCTGGGTGTAAAATCGGAATATCAGGATTATTATAAGACGGTTATGGTCCAGTATGGTGAAAACGGAGTCAGGACTAATGCTTCGGATGATGGCATAACCTTCACACAACATGCAGATGAAGTACAGTACATTAACTTACAGGACGGCTCCATATGGCTGCAGAAGGGGCCGGATGATTCTGTGACACGCACGTATAGTACATCCGGTACAAATAATGAGGAGAAAGCCAACCGGTTTGACATCGTACGTGTGGATAATCAGTCTCCGGTCGTTGAGTTTACTGGCCTTAGAAATGCGGGCGTTGTAAAAAAGGCTCTTTCTGCCATTACATTTGGTAAATTCGACAACAAGACTTATGTGGAAACGATAGACATTTCTGAAAAAGATGATTCCGGAGAGGGCAGCGGAGTAAAGGAATGGAAGTACTACATCTGGAAAGCAGGCAAAGATATCACGGACGATGACCTGACAGAAGCAGCAGTTAAGGAAAAGATCAGTAGCCTGACAAGCGCTGACTGGGTGACGGGAAGCGGGAATACCATTGCGGTAGGGAGCGGCAGTTCAAAAGAAGAAATAGAAAATAATTATATCGTTTTTGTAAGAACATGTGACAATGTGAGCAACATGGACGTCTATGTATCAAACGGAATGGTCATTGAACAGGAACTTCCGGTGATCAGCCTTGAGATGGAGGAAAAGGCATATTATGACGGTGATGTTCCCTATGATCTGACGGTTACTGATAAGGGAGATTTCCTGTCAGGCCTGGGGCAGATTAAGGTAACAGTTACCTGTGACGGCAAGCAGGTTGCAGGCGGGAAGAACGGTGCAGTCTATCAGAATTCCTATACCATTGATCTGAAAAAGGATAAATATTCTATTCAGGATTTGAAAGATCTTTCGGTGATGTCACTCAAAGGAATGATTACGTCCGATAAGAATAACAGTAATCATGTTTCCATGAGGATAGAAGTTTATGATAATGCATCAAAAGGTGATCCATCTAAAGATGCAGACCCTGTTGTAGATTGTGTAAAGGATATTAAGATCGATACAGTAAATCCTGAAATTAAGGTCACATATAACAAAGAAGATGCAGAAAATGAAAAATATTATCCAATCGGAAAAGACAGCCTCATGACCATTACGTATACCGAGCGGAACATTGAAAAAGATCCGGCTAAAGACGGACTTACATTTGATGTTGTGAAAGATGGTAATCAGTTTACATGTACACTGGATGAATTAGAGGCGCTGGGAATCGAATGGGTTGACCGGAAAATTGAGGATACGCAGGAAGGAACCGAGGATAAGGACTTCACCGACAAAAGAGTCTGCAAGCTTCAGTTAAGGTTTGCCGAAGACGGTGACTACACGATTACCCCACATTGTAAAGACAGGGCGGGCAGGACAGAAGATTCCGCTGCAGTGACAGAGTTTACGATTGACCACACGGCGCCTGTTATCGATGTAATTTATACGGCAGGCGGCACAGGATTTACTACATCAGATAGGGATGGTACGGAGAATAGAACTTATAAAAACCAGACTGTGAATGCAAAGATAACAATCACAGAAAAGAACTTCTGGATGGGCGGAAAAACATTTTCAACAGATCCAGAACAGATCGATTTTTCAGTGACTAAAGGGACAGAGGCCCCAGATGGAATACTGGATTATCAGAAGCTTGCAGAGACCGGCGGTAACTGGTCCTACAATGTAATTACGGCAGAGACGAATCTTACCTTTGAAAAGGATGCCAACTATACCTTCGGTTTTACTTACAGGGACCTTGCGGGAAATGAGGCTGTATATGCACCCCATTACCTGACTGTAGACAAGACGCTGCCAAACGGTACGATCTCTATTGATAAGCAGAGTTTCTGGGATATTGTATGGAATGTCATTACGTTTAATATTTTTAAAAACAGTGCATATCAAGTGGAACTGACTTCAGATGATGTTACAGCAGGTGTGAAGTCCACAGCATATTATAAGACCGCAGAACCGATCTCACAGGCAGAGGTTGAGGGCCTTGCAGATGAGAAGTGGATCAATAGTATGGAATTCATGGTTGAGCCGAATGAACAGTATGTTGTATACGAAAGGATCATTGACAGGGCAGGCAATGTCAGATTCATATATCCGACGAACGGTGCAGTTGCAGACGATGTGAAGCCATTAATCAATATTCAGAATTTGAGTACACCGTATAAGGATGATGTATTTGGCGGTGATGTGACGCTGCATGTAGATGTGTCTGATCCGACAGAAAACGGCACATATTCAGGTTTGGAAAAAGTCTGGTACACAGTCAATGCAACAGGAAATGTTACGGAGAGCATAACGAGTACCCTGCTTGACAACAGTCAGGACAGAAGACAGGGAAATCAGGAATGGAGTGGTAATATTACGATTCCGGCCAGCCAGTTTAACAGTAATGATGTACGTGTACAGGTTCATGCACTTGACTTCTCAGGAAACGAGTATCAGAGTGAAGTGATTCCGTTAAAGATTGATATTACGGTACCGACGATTGTAGTAAAATACGATCTGGAGAATCCATCCAATGGAAAATACTACAATGCGGTAAGAACAGCCACCGTCACTGTAACCGAAAGAAACTTTGATGAGTCTGCCGTACAGTTTGATATAACCAACACAGACGGGGTGCAGCCGTCTATCAGCGGGTGGAGCAGAAGTGCGGATGCAGGGGTATCTGACTACGCGACCAATACATGTACTGTGACATTTGCTGCGGACGGTGACTACACATTGACCTTAAACTGTACAGACCTTGCCGGAAAGCGTTCAAATTACACACAGGTCGACGAGTTCACCATCGACCAGACCGCCCCGACAATCAGTGTGGCATACGACAACAACAGTGCGGCCAATGGAACCTACTACGACAAGCCGCGTACCGCTACGATCACGGTGAATGAGCACAACTTCAACGGTTCCGAGGTACAGGCAGCAATCTTGGCAAGTCTTCAGTCACAGGGTATCAGTACACCGGGAGTGAACGGATGGTCAACGAGCGGCGACAGCCATACGGCAACGATAAATTTCGCTGCGGACGGAGATTATTCCTTCACCATCAACTATACAGACCTTGCAGGAAACCCGGCAACGGCTTACACGCAGGATAAGTTTACGGTTGACCAGACGAAGCCAGAGATCGAAATCTTTGATATTAAGGATAAGTCTGCAAACAACGGCGTGGTAGCGCCGGGTGTGAAATACAGTGATGTAAATTACGATGCATCCGCGGTTAAGCTTACGATCAAAGGACCAAAGCATTCCGAGCGTACAGTCAGCGGAACGCGCTCCTCGATCCCGAACGGCGAGAGTATTAAGATGGCAGACTTCGAGCGTAAGGAGTCAGTGGATGATGTATATACACTGACCGCGCAGGTGACGGATATGGCCGGAAATACAGATGAAAAATCAGTCATGTTCTCAGTAAACCGTTTTGGATCCAACTTTATCTTCGGCGATGCTACAAAAGCATTTCTGGATCAGTACTACTCCAACCAGGAGCAGGATCTGATTGTTACGGAGATCAATGTAGATACACTGGTCCACAATGGAATCTCCTACGGACTGGACGGGGAACTGGTAAATCTTGAAAAAGGTAAAGATTATACTGTGAAGGAAAGCGGAAACGAGGCATCATGGAAGAGCTACCAGTACACAATGAAAGCTTCCAACTTCGAACGGGAAGGTCTCTATAATATTACAATTGATTCGAAGGACCGTGCGAATAATGAAGTAAATAATAAAGTAAAAGAGTCAGATATTGAGTTTGTAATTGATAAGACAAAACCAACGGTAGTTATTACCGGAGTAGAGAATGACGGTCAGTACAGGACGAACAGCCGTGACATTACGATCACTGTTGCCGATAATGTGGCAATGGACAGCCTGAAAGTAGATGTGGACGGAAAAGAGAATACCTCAAAGAGCTACAATGCGAAAGAAATCCTGAAGCAGAAGGGCGAGATTCCGTTCTCACTGACAGATTCCAGTAACTGGCAGGAGATCAGGGCATTAGCCACAGACGCGGCAGGCAATACAGCCGAGACCTCTGAAATCCGCGTGCTGATTACAGCAAACCTTCTGGTACAGTTCTACAGAAACACACCATTAGTAGTGGGCTCATCTGTCGGACTGGCAGCCCTTGTGGCCGTACTCGTTATCCTGATTTCAAGGAAAAAGAAGACGAACCGGAAACCAGCTGAAAAGTAAAATAGTTACTTCGGGAAATGACTTCCACCGCTAGGTGGTATGAAAGAATCGGGCTGCCTGAATCTAAAGATTTGGGCAGCCGTTTTTCATCTTAAGAGCATTCATTGTTACTGTGCACGCCCGTAGGGGGTGAACAGTAACCATTCATCTGGAAAAGTAAGGAGAGGACTTGACATGATTCAAGATGGTGAGATTCTGGACGGGATGTACCAGATCATCCGTGAAATAGGCCGTGGAGGGACTGGAATTATCTATCTGGCGTATCATCTGCGTCTTCAGAAACGGGTTGTGGTAAAAAAGATCAAGGACCATTTTGCAGGCCAGATCAACGGCCGTGCGGAAGTCGATATCCTGAAGCGCCTGCACCATTCTTATCTGCCGCAGGTATATGACTTTCTGGTTGTCGGGACGAGTATTTATACGGTGATGGAATATGTGGAAGGACAGGACCTGCAGCAGTATCTGGACCAGGGATACCATTTCCCGGAACAGGTGATCCGTCAGTGGCTGATACAGCTCTGCGAGGTGCTGGAATATCTGCACACGCAGAACCCGCCGATTCTTCATAGCGACATCAAACCCTCCAACATTATGATTACGTCACAGGGGAATGTATGTCTCATTGATTTTAACATTTCACTGGATGGGGAAGTCTCAAAGGATATTCAGGGAGTTAGTCCCTGGTTTGCCGCGCCGGAACAGTACCAGAAGGCGCAGGACATCTTAAATGGAAGAAAGAATACACAGCTTTTGGATGCCCGGATGGATATCTACAGCCTCGGCGCGGTTTTTTACACAGTGATGACGGGGCAGCTGCCTTCACCCGACCGGGAACAGTACGGGGATATTCTTTCTATGGAAATCCCCTACAGTGACGGCCTGAGGGCCGTGGTGGCAAAGGCGTTGAGAAAAAAGAGAACAGCCAGATTCCAGACGGCGAGGCAGATGAAGAAGGCCCTGTCAGATGTGAGCAGGATGGACCCTTTGTATAAGGGATATACGGCCGCTCAGGCAGGGAGTGTATTTGCATGGATACTGTGTGTGGTGGCCGGGGTGCTGCTGCTCTATTATGGAAACTGGCAAAATAGCGTGGAGAAGTGGCAGCAGGCATACAGACAGTTGTATGTGTCAGCAGAAAATCAGGAAGAGACAGACATCATCTCGCAGGCGACGGAAATTTTGAACAGCCGTACCTATAAAGGGTATCTTGGAAAACATGATGACAAAAAAGCCGGTGTCCTCCGCCTGCTTGGAGAGAGCTACTTCAGGCAGGAAAATTTTGAGGAGGCGGCATCCTGTTACGGGGAAGCATGGGAGCTGATGCCAAAGGACGGCGGTTTATGCAGGGATTATACTGTTGCGCTGGTGCGCAGCGGCCAGATTGGAAAAGCCAGACGGATCATGGAGTCAGCAGACGGGCTCAGGAACCTATCCGACGGAGAACGGCTGCTGATACAGGCGGAAATATCCCGGATGGCTGAGGATGACGAGCACGCGCTGGAGGAACTGGGAGAGCTGTTCGAGAGAGAATCAGACAGGGAGCTTCTGATTTCCGGATATCTTCTGGAAGCATCGATCTATGACGGCCGGGAAGAGTATGGGAACGCCGTCGCGTCACTGGAAGCGGCCAGAGAGCTGGATGGCTCAAAAGAAGTACTGCGGCACATGGGGCAGTCCGCGGTAAAGGCGGCATCCTCAGAGAGCAGGAAAGTCAATGAAAATGCATGGCTCCAGAAAGCACTGGCATGCTACCAGAGCCTGAACGGGAACGGCAGCCCGAGTTATGAGGACCGGCTGAATCTGGCACTGGTAGAGCGTGCGATGGGGAAATATAAAGACAGTAATACACACTTAAACGAGATGAACCAGGTCTACAATGAGGATTATGTGGTCCCGATGTGGATGTGTTATAACTATCTGGATCTGGCGAAGGAACAGGGGGGTTATGAAAATATTCTTGAGGAACTTAAGTTTCGTTTTCAGGACGGCATGCACCGGTACCGGTCTTTCGGGAAGACAGACCCGGATATGGAAGCGCTGGCTGAGATTATGAAAGAACTGGAGGAATAAGGGTATGAGCGGCGAACAGTATATGATCACAGGAGCTGCCATCCTTCTGCTGTCCACGTTAGGACTGGTACTCGCAGAGTGGATGCTGGGCCGGAAAAAGAAACAGATCAGGGAACAGACCTATCAGATATATGACTAAGGACGAGGTGAGGAAGAATGAGAGAAGAGAAGCAGTACCATGCAGAAAAGAAGAATCATACAAAGATTCTGCTCGCAGTATTAGCGGGATTAGCCATTATCCTGATTGCAGCCGCGGCATTTATCTTTGTCAGCGGGAAAATGAAGGAGAAAAATTACAGCGAGGCAGTCTTAAGCGCTGAAAAGTATTTGGCGGCAAATAATTACGAAGACGCAGTGATTCAGTATAAAAAAGCGATTTCCGTGAATCCAAAGGAGGAAGACGCTTATCTGGCCCTTGCTGACGTTTATGTAGAACAGGAGGAGATCTCCAAGGCAAAGGCGATTTTAAGAAAAGGGCAGAGGGAGACCTCATCCTTTAAAATCAAAAGAAAACTCGAAGACCTGAACGGGCAGTCACTCGTGGCTGTTATGAACGGGGATCAGGAAAAAGAGGAACTTACGGTGGATTTGAAGACAGCATCCCAGAACATCGCATGGAATACCTCCTTCCTGCAGAAAATCATTGATTACCGGTTTGAGGATTACAAGGACCAGTTCGGCTTTGTAAAAAGCACGAAGATGGATGAGGACGGCTATCTGGAGATTGAACACAACGGGCTCGGCGCAGTGTGCTTCTACAGGAATACAGAGACAAACAAAGAGATTGTGGACGTAAGCAGGAAAGCACCGACAGAAAAAGGGATGCCGGAAAAAATATCGCTGCATTCTCTGGGGACACTCTTTCGAAATTTTGAAGGCGGGGCCAGCTTACAGAGGTTACAGATGCTTTTTGGGGAGAAGGTTACACCGAAGACCGAAGACGGCAGATATTTCGTAGAGACAAAGACATCAGACTGCATCTTCCGGTTTGAGACGGACGCTAACGGAAATATTGTTTCTGCGGATGGGTGGAATGAGATCATCCTGCTGAATGCAAATGCCCAGAGAGATACGACGGGGCATATCTCAGGTGTCGTAATCGATGCAGTCAGCGGAGACGGTGTTCCACAGGCGGTCCTGACATTCCAGCCAACGAAGAAAGAAAACAAAGAAAAAGCTGTAAAGACAGATGCACAGGGGGTTTTCTCAGCGGATCTGGAACCGGATATTTACACGATTCTTATCGAGGCGGATAACTATATCGAAGAAGAATACATTTTTGAGATAGAAGAGGGCAGAAATTACAGCGGCGAACAGTTTAGTATTTCACCGAAGCTGAAAAAAGGAACGGCCAGAATTGTGCTGGAGTGGAATGCCGAACCGCAGGATCTGGATTCCTACCTCATGGGCAGCACGGATGACGGAAAGGAAGTATCCGTCAATTTCCGCCAGAAAGAGGCTAAGTCAGGCGGGGATGTGATTGCCGCGCTTGATCTGGACGATACGGACGGCTATGGACCGGAGACAACGACTATCTATAATCTGAACGGTGTCTACCAGTTCCAGGTGGCTGATTTCAGGAGGACGGGTACGATGAAAGAGAACGGGGCAACGGTGAAGGTATACCTGCCCGGTAAAGAACCGGTGACGATTACCATTGATCCGGGGGCAGACGTGAAGGATATCTGGATTGTATGCGAGATCGACCACGGAGAACTGAATGTGATCAATAAAGCGCCTCAGTCAGACGAATTTACGAATTCTAATAAGTAAGCGAAGGAAAGGCCCGTATGATGTGGATCATTGTAATAACGGCAGCAGTTTTTGCTGCCGGAGGGGCTGCCATATATGTGATACGAAGCAGCCGGAAGGCAGAAATGCAGAAGTACTATGATGCAGCCTACAAAATGATAAAAGAGAACTGCCTGAATAATGCCATCCGGAATCAGAGCGTCCCCGCTTACGGCGGGCTGAAGGTCATGGTTTATCTGAAATGGAAGGACAGGCAGAAACAGGGATTTGTATTTGACCCGGAACACGGCATCCGGATCGGCCGCAGCCCCGGGGAAAATGAGATATGCATCCGGGACGGTGCGGTTTCCGGGCAGCACTGTGTCATTTTCGTTTCCGGGGGCCGGCTGGCGGTGCAGGACTTAAACTCTGCAAACGGGACATGGATACAGAGGGGATTCTGGAAACATGCCGTGGAAACGGCGGAATTCCTCTGCTCCGGAGACAGGCTGGCAGTCGGTACACTGAAGATTCAGGTGACTGTATTTACATTTGACATGGCATACATATAAGGAGGAAAAGCTAGTTTGATATTAATGGTATATAACAAACAAATCTGTAAAGAGTTTCTGCTTCCAAACATACACGACGCGGACCATACCATTTATCTGCATCATGATATCTACCGGCTGAAAAAGGATCTGGAAATCCGGCTGGAGAATTCGGACCGAGGTTGGGAGATCGTAAGCACCGCAGATTATTATGTGAAAATGGCACAGGTCAGGGAAGACCGCCATATCCTGCACCATCAGGATATCATGGAGGTGAAGACCGCAGACGGGGAAAGGTTCCAGATTCTTGCGGCGGACTATATGCTTACCTTACAGGTGATGGAAAAGTATGACCTCCGTATGATGAAGCAGATTTCTATCGGAAAGACGGCAGGAAACCTGATCCAGTACCAGTTCATGGAACTGGTCTCGGCATCCCATGCGGTTCTGGACCATACTTCAGACGGCTGGTACCTGACGGATTTAAGCAGCAACGGAGTGTTCTGCCATAACATGCGGATTCAGGGGAGGCGGAAATTGGAATTTGGGGACCATATTGATATTTTCGGGCTCCATATTCTCTTTCTGGACCAGATACTGGCGGTTGGGACATATTATGGTGTACTGGCGGTGAAAGAGGATATCCTGAAACCGCTGCAGATAGAACTGGCATTGACAAGGGGAATACCGGGTAGTGAAGGGAGGGAAGAGATCTATTTTCACCGTTCTCCGCGAAACCTTCCGTCCATTTACCAGGAGGAGACTGAGATTGAGGCGCCGCCCAATCCGAAGCAGACAAAACAAAAGCCGGTATATCTGACGATCGGGCCGGCGTTTACGATGGCGATTCCGATGATGCTCGGATGCGGATTTGCCATCTTCGGCTCCCGGCTTTCCGGGCAGGCATCCAGCGCCTTTATGTACACCGGGCTGATCACGGCCATATCATCGGCCCTGATCGGGGTGGTTTGGGCAGTGCTGAATTTAAATTACAGCAAAAAGGAGAATATGGAGGAAGAGAACCAGCGTTTCAATGCTTACAGTAATTACCTGATCCAGATCGCAGATACACTCCGGGAAAAATACAGGCACAACAGCGCCGCACTCAGCCAGATGTATCCTCCGGCGGTCCAGTGCCTGAGTTATAACCGGAACAGCAGTGAGCTCTGGAACCGGAATTACTCCCACAGTGATTTCCTGTTCCAGAGGCTCGGACTGGGAGAACTGCCATTTCAGGTGGATATTCAGATACCAAAAGAGAAGTTTACGCTGATCAACGACTCTTTGCAGGATAAACCAAAGCTGATCCGTGAAGAATTCCGGACGCTCAAACAGGTCCCGGTCGGGATTTCCCTGATGGATAAGGCGCTCATCGGCCTTGTAGGCGGAGAGGGAAAGGCTGGCGCCGTTGAAATGATGCATACACTCGTTGCAGGCATCACCGCGGCACACTGCTATACGGATGTCAAACTGGTCTTCATTTACAGGGAGAGGGACAGGCGCCGGAGAGAGGACTGGGAATGCATGAAATGGTTCCCGCATGTCTGGTCGGAGGATAAACAGACACGGTATATGGCCTCCAATGAGTTGGAAACCGCAGATATTTTTTTCGAACTGTCTAATGTGATCCGCTCCAGAAGCCAGAATGAGGAACAGCCGGGCATTCGGGGGAAAAGAAGGTTTGTAAAGCCGCATTATGTCCTGTTTATTTCAGACCCTTCCATTCTGGAGGGGGAGATTCTGGCAAAGTACATATATGAGGCAAGGGCGGAATATGGGATCACGACGTTTCTGATGGTTGAGAATTTGGAGCAGCTTCCGAATGCCTGTGAGGAAGTGATTCAGAACGACCAGTACTTTCAGGGGTTTTACAACCTGCTTGATACCGGGCATGAAAAAAAGGCATTTGTGCCGGATAAGGTGTCGGCTTGGCAGCTTGCCGCATTCGGGCAGACGCTTGCCAATATCCGCGTGAATGAAATCGAAAGCAACAGCGAAATTCCGAACAGCCTTGATTTTTTTAGAATGTACGAAGTCCGCTCTCTGGCTGAATTCCGCGTAACTGAACGGTGGAGGAAAAACAGGAATTACAACAGCATGAAGGCACTGATCGGCAGAAAAGCCGGGAATGCAGACTGCTATCTGGATGTCCATGAGAAGTTTCACGGCCCCCACGGGCTTGTGGCGGGGACGACAGGGTCAGGTAAAAGTGAGACGCTTCAGACGTGGATCTTATCTCTGGCGATCAATTTCAGCCCGGAGGACGTCAGCTTTTTTATTATAGATTACAAGGGCGGGGGAATGGCGAACCTGTTTTCTGACCTGCCCCATCTGGCTGGGCAGATTTCAAATCTGTCAGGGAATCAGGTGCGGCGCGCCATGATATCGATTAAAAGTGAGAACCAGAGACGGCAGAGGCTGTTTTCAGAGTACGGCGTGAATAATATTAACCTGTATACCCGGCTCTATAAGAATCAGGAGGCGGAAGTGCCGATACCGCACCTGCTGATTATCATCGATGAGTTTGCGGAGCTGAAACGGGAAGAGCCGGAATTCATGAAAGAACTCATCAGCGTGGCGCAGGTTGGGCGAAGCCTCGGCGTGCACCTGATTCTGGCGACACAGAAGCCGGGCGGCACCGTAGACGACAATATCTGGAGTAATTCCAAATTCCGCCTGTGCTTAAGGGTACAGGACCGGCAGGACAGCAATGACATGCTGCATAAACCGGATGCAGCATTCCTTACACAGGCCGGCCGCGGTTATCTGCAGGTTGGCAGTGACGAAATTTTCGAACTGTTCCAGTCAGGCTACAGTGGGGCCGTATATGAGGCGGATGCAGGAAGAAAGTCTCAGGCGGCAGAGATGCTGACAAGGACAGGAAAGGCAGAACTGATCGGCGGACCCCACAGAAAAACGGAGAAAAAGCAGGGGGAAAATATCCGTCAGAAGACACAGTTAGAAGCCGTGATAGAATACCTGAACAAAACCGCTCAGGAAAATGGTTATGAAAGAACAACCAGACTTTGGCTCCCGGTCCTGAAAAGTGAAATCTACCTGTCAGAACTTAAGGGGTATACGGAAAGCAGTTACCATGACCATAGATGGGAACCGATGCCGCGCAAATGGGAACTGGAAACTGTTATAGGACTCTGTGATGATCCACAGGGGCAGGCACAGAAGCCGCTTGTCCTCAGTTTTTCACGGGACGGGCACCATGCGGTGTGCGGGTCCGCGGTAAGTGGGAAGAGTACCTTCCTGCAGACTCTGGTTTATTCACTGATTAGCAGGTATTCGCCGGATACGCTCTGGATGTACCTGATTGACTACAGCAGCCATATGCTTGCACCATTTGCCAATGCACCGCATGTGGGAGGCGTACTCTTTGATAATCAGGAGGAAAAGGCCAGCCGTTTTATCCATATGCTCGTGCAGATGATGGATGAGAGGAAGAAACTCCTTCAGGGAGGGAACTACAGCCAGTATGTACAGGCATACGGGATCAGGCTGCCGGCCGTGCTGGTCGTGGTGGATAACGTTGGGGCGTTCCGGGAAAAGACGAAAAATAAATATGATGATGCCCTGCTGCGGCTGGCGAGGGAAGGCGTGGGATACGGCATGTTCCTCGCGGTTACGGCAGCAGGCTTCGGGATGGCAGAGATACCGGCCAGAATGGGGGATAATATCCGTACGGTACTGTCACTGGAACAGGCAGATAAGTTCAAATATATGGAAGTCATGCGGATGACCCACCTTCACATCCTGCCGG
This sequence comes from Faecalicatena orotica, assembly GCF_003149245.1. Classification (GTDB taxonomy): domain Bacteria; phylum Bacillota; class Clostridia; order Lachnospirales; family Lachnospiraceae; genus Faecalicatena_A; species Faecalicatena_A orotica. The sequence continues at coordinate 26,055 of NZ_QGDL01000013.1, forward strand.
AAACGGATATCAGGGGCCGGGGGCTTGCGGCGGTGGACGGTAATGTGCTGGAGTTCCAGACTGCTCTGAGTGTGAAGGCGGAGGATGATTTCGAACGAGGACAAGTGTTGGAGTCATACTGCGAAGGCATGGCAAAATCGTGGAAAGGAAGGCGCGCGGATGCGGTCCCGGAGATTCCGGAGAATCCAACGCTGGATACACTGGCAGAACATCCTTCTTACCGGCTGAGTCTGGAGGACAGGGGACTTTTGCCATTCGGATACGGTATGGAAGACGCATCTGTCCTGAGCCTGCATCTGATCCACAATTACTGCTGTATTATCTCAGGAAAAGGGCGTACAGGAAAAACAAACACGCTGAAAGTACTTTTGTACAGCGCATACCAGAAAGGCGGAAGAATCTGCATTGTAGAAAGAGGGACGTCGGAGCTGAAGAAGACAGCCGAAGAATACCATGCCCAATATATCACGGAGCCTGCACAGTTATTTCAATATCTGTCAAAGCTTCTGCCGGAATTTGCGGCCAGAAATAAAAAGAAACGTGCAATGATCGAGTCTGGTATGGACGAAGCGGAAATATTTGCGGAAATGAGCAGGGAGGAACCTATTTTTGTCTTCCTCGCTGATCTTGCAGAATTCTTTAAAATGGTCTACAGACCCGGGGAAGGAGTCGGCAATATGTCAGGATTTGTGGAAAACATGATCGAGAAGGGGAGCCTGCACCATATTTATTTTATCGGCTGCCTGAAACCCGAGGATCATGCTGTATTGTCGGCTTATAAAGCATATCAGGACTATATATCCTACAAAAGGGGGATCCATCTGGGGGGAAACCTGCAGGCACAGAAGGTATTCAATTTCCAAAACCTGTCCTTTGCACAGCAGTCCAAAAGCACGAAGCGGGGGATCGGGTATGTACCGGATGAAGAGGAGGAAAGCATCGGAATTCAGGTTGTAATTCCGCTCGCGAAGAAGCAGCATGATAGTAATGTTAATATCAGATGAATCCAGTAAGGAGAGGCAGTACATTGTCAGATATGCAAAGGATCTGGCGGCAAGATGGACGGACGAATACTGGGAAATGCTGCAGTGTTCGTCCATTTCGGAGTTGGAGGAGACAGTCAGCCAAAAGACAAGGACAGATATCGTCTGTGTGGATATTACGATGGAGGGGGCTCTGGAACTGACAAAGGAACTAAGAAGACTGACACCTTCATCGTACATTATACTGATTGCCAGCCCCCGGATATCCCCGGCTGTATATATGAGGCCTGCAATCGGGGCGGAATCCTTATTGCTGAAACCATTATCAGAGAGGCAGATTCAGGAGGTTCTCTCGGAAGCCATCAGAACATACATTGACAGATTTTTAAGCCCCGACGAAAAGAAAGTCTTTGTCATTGAGCATAAAGGCGGGAGGGTGTTAATCGATTATAACAATATTTATTTTTTCGAATCAAGGGAAAAACGGGTGTACCTCAATACAGAGGCAGAGGAATATGGTTTCTACGATACACTTGACGAACTTCAGGAAAAACTGGAGGATGGTTTTATACGCTGTCACAGAAGTTTCCTGATCAATAAGAGCAAGATTGTCAATGTATTTCTCTCCCAGAACCGGATCATTCTGAAAAATGAGTTTGAAATCCCGCTGTCGCGTTCTTATAAGCCGGTGATCAAAGAGTATCTGGAGAAAGGGGGAAAATGATATGGCGGAAATGATTGAGCGTGCCATCCTGTTAAGTTTTGATGAACTGCGCATCCTGCTGTACAGCATGGGTGTCCGTACACTCGAAGGCATCTATATGCCGGAGAAGCAATTTTCTGAAATGGAAGTCATACAGGCACTCCGCCATCTGTCTGGGAATGGATTTATTCTAGCAGAAAACAAACAGTTCAGCATCCGGGAGGACCTGCTTTGTATGCTGGAAATCATGGGACATCCGGCAGGAACACTGGTATGCAGCTCGAAAGATGACAGTACCCGGGAGTACTTCTGCTATATGGTCCCGGACCGGGTGGTGGTGAGTCAAAGATACTGGAAAAAGAAAGATACACTAAAGCTTACGATGCTTACAGAAGAAGAATTCAAAGTGTGGAGGTCGCAGACGGATGATCATAATTGAGATAGAAGTTCCTATGATGGGGAAACTGTATGATTTTCAGATCGATGAGAACGTACCATTATCAGAGGTCATGGACGAGGCCGCAGAAATGATCTGCCAGAAGGAGCAGTGTCCCGTGCAGGGGGACATACGGCGCATGCTGATGTGGAATGCACAGAACCGGGTGCAGCTTGCAAAAGAACGGACCGCGGCAGAGAACGGGCTTTGGACGGGGAGCAGGATTCTGCTTGTTTAAAGTAAGAAATTGAAGTAATACTTCATTGTTGGTGATTATAACTTGTGATACACTTTGGATAGAACAACCGAATACAGGGTGGCAGCCTCCCATGAAGGGAGGTGGTGTGGTTGAATTATAATTATATTACATATCAGGATTTATTCCTTTTTATAACAATGTTAATCGCACTGCTTGCCTATTTAGACAATAGGAATAACAAGCCAAAAAAATAACTGCCCCCTGTCTGGCCTGACGGAATGGGCAGTTAATTTCACCAACGGAGGCTAACCACTTTGTGGGCGGTTGTTCTCTTTGTGCTTATAATATATCATGTTCGTGTATAATCTTCAAGTATCTAAATATATAGTAAAAACTTAATATTTCTCACTTCTCCTTATTTTTTCCACAACATCTAAGCCAGTAAAGAGATGGAATTGGCCATTGAAGTAATACTTCATTGTTGGTGATTATAACTTGTGATACACTTTGGATAGAACAACCGAATACAGGGTGGCAGCCTCCCATGAAGGGAGGTGGTGCGAATGAATTATATTACATATCAGGACTGGTTCCTTTTTGTAACAATGTTAATCGCACTGCTTGCCTATTTAGACAATAGGAACAACAAGCCAAAAAAATAACTGCCCCCTGTGTCATGCCAGACTAACGGGCAGTTAAATTAATTACCGGAGGCTAACCACTTTGTGGGCGGTTGTTCCCTTTGTGCTTATAATATATCATGTTCATGTATAATCTTCAAGTATCTAAATGTATAGTAGAAACTTAATTTTTACAGCACTTGCTTACATAGATAATCATCAGAATAAAAAATAGCTATCCTCTACGGCCATAGAGAATAGCTGGTAACTATAAATTACTCTAGTAATCCGAAGTGCAATCATCAGACATACCGAAGTCTTTTGATTACTTCTAAGTAAATTATACACGGGGGGCTTGAATTTTTCAAGTCCTCTTTTTCAATGTTGCCAGCATCCAATCCATTTGTTTGCAAATAGCAATAGCCAGGGACTCATCAGCCGGATTTGAGTCCTTGGCTGCGATAGTCAGCTATGATCTCGTTTATCCAAGTGAGTGCCTCTTTAGAATTTAGCACTTGATAATACTAGACACCACCATTCATTTGAGATTTCATAATGTTTATACGTTCTTCACTAAAGCCAGTATCTTTCTTTGTATATTTATCTAAAACACAGATAATATCATAAATTGCTTGTGCACCGGAATTATTCTTTGAAGATAAAGTGATTTCTTCCTGTGTTTGTTATTCAACCGGCTCTTTAAATGTAATGCTCAAAGAGACTTACATCATCCGTTCATCCCGTGAAATGTGCCGTCCGTCAGGAATTATAAAAAGCAGATTTAAAACTGTTATGATATGTACATCAAAGAGATACAGCACTCAGATAAGTATGAAACGGAGGAATTGAAAATGTCAGATTTTACAGTATCAATCAATGATTTAAAAACAAAGGTGGATTCTTTGAGACAGTTAAATGCACAGTTTAAGAGCCAGATCAATGAGCTGGAAGGAACAGAAGCTAACTTAAACGGGATGTGGGAAGGGCAGGCAAGGGAAAGTTTCCATAATGCATTTGCCAGTGACAAGGTGCAGATGGATAACTTTTACAACGCGGTAGAAGTGTATGCACAAAGGCTGGAGGCAATCGCAGCCAGATATGCACAGGCAGAGGCAACGAATGTAGAGATCGCAAATGAGAGAACATACAAGTAAATCGTGTAACTGCTCAGAACAAACATAAAATCACAGAAAAGGAGAACTTATCATGGAAGGAATCATTAAAGTATCACCGCAGTTATTAACAAATACAGCATCAGAGTTCAGCAGCCAGGGGACGGCAGTCAATAGTCTTACAGGGGAGATGATGAATCTGATCACGGGAATGTCTTCCACATGGGAAGGCGATGCGGCAGCAGCCTATATTAATAAGTTTAAAGGACTGGAGGATGATATCCAGAGAATGGTGCGCATGATTCAGGAGCACAGCAGTGATCTCGAGGAGATGGCACAGGTATATGCACAGTCTGATTCCGCAAATGCGGATGAGGCAAACAGCCTTTCCTCAGACGTCATTATTTAGCCGGTTTGATGTAACTGTCCAGAGATTTGGACAGGAACACACAAGACATATCCGGGAGGAGAAGAGTAAGGAGAGTAACCGTGACTTATATTGATTTCAAGATTGTTCAGGCAGCCGGGGAGAGGCTGTCTGAACAGATTTCCATATTGAGGGAACTGAAAGAGGAACTGACACTGGCGGAATATAAGATCAGAGACATGGCCTATATGGATGAGACAATATATCTTCTCCGAAAGAGCAGGGATGAGCTGCAGGAGGAGATGGACACTCTCCGGTGTATGGTGCAGTGTCTGGAAGGGGCGGGAGAGCTGTTCAAAAAAACGGAGCAGGGGATTGCAGATACCTATGATCTGGAAAGGATTATTTATCCAAAGACAGTATTTGGAACGAGCCATATCTCGGGTCTGGACGGATATGAAAATCTGTTGGCATTCTACATCTGATTATGACGGAAAAATGGACGGGGGATTATCATGGGAACTTATATGAAAGTATCGACGCAGAGGCTGGAGGAGGACAAAGCTGCAATTCAGAATGAGCTAAAAGGGATCAGCCAGTCTTTGGAGGAACTGTCACAGGAAATGCAGCTTTTGGGACAGACCTGGGAAGGCCCTGCCTGGGCCGCATTTCAGAATCAGGCTGCATCAGATATCGAAAACATGCAGGCGATATATGAAAAGCTGTTTGCTTATATCAGCCATATGGAATATGCGGCAAGGGAATACCGGACATGTGAAAACCAAGTGGGAAATTTGATTGACCGTATCCGGATATAGTATCCCGGAGGCAGAAAGCAGGCAGGAGAGTGAATCATGGAGCAGATTCGTATTAAGGTGGAGACCGCTGTACTGGAAGCACGTGCAGACGCGGTGGAGCAGAAGATTAAAAATGTAAGGCAGCGGTTTGATAAAATCGGTGAGACTGTGGCAAATTCCCGCAGTTACTGGGAAGGAGACGCCAATGACGCGCACCGGAGGGAATATCAGGAGTATCAGGAAGAGATCGCGGAGGCGCTTTCCAGATTTCAGGAAAATGTAACAGACCTCCGCAGGATTGCAGGCATATATCGTGAAGCAGATCAGGCGGCGAACGAGCTGAACCACGATCTGCCGGCAGATATCATTCTATAAACAGACCGTTCATGGTGCAGGGAATCAAAGACAGGAGGAAAGGGAAGAAAATGATGAACAGAAAAAAGTGTGTAATTTATCTGACAGCGGCAGTTATGTTGTTCTGTGCAGGCTGCGGAAGCCAAAAAGAGAAACAGACAGATGCCGGGGATAAAAAAGAGGCGAGCCAGCCAGCAGAAACAGGAAATCAAGATGAGAGTAAGACAAAGCCCGAAAAGGATGCCGACACACTATCTAAGGCAAATGACATTGCAGCTATATACCGGTTTGAACTGGACGGACATACCTATCAGCTCCCATTTCCCGTATCAGAACTGGAGGAGAACGGATGGACGCTCAGGGAGGGGGATGCCGGACAGACTATGGAAGGAATGAGTTATGTTATTACATCGATGACCGATGCCAACGGCAATTCTGTGCGGCTGAACGTTGTGAATCTGACGGATCAGGAACAGCAGTTAAAAGACTGTGAAATAGGAGGTATTATGATATATGCCAAGGGTGCGTCCAATGTGCGTTTTCAGACGGCAGACGGAATTTCACTTAGCAGTACGCCCGAAGATATCAAGAAAACATATGGAACGGATGAACCAGTTTTTTCTGAATCAACATCTCAGGATGATACAACAACTATTTGGTATAAGTTCTATAAAGGACAGACAGATGATTTAAGGATGCCATCAGTTGATTCCATTCAATCAGACGAGGATACCTTAAGCTTCATCGTAGATAAAAACCAGAAGCTGACAGGGATAGAATTGCAGTATTTCGGAAGTACACAATAACTATCGCACTGAGTAATCCGGCCAGTTGTTTTTTGGGGAGAAAGATATGAGTGAACTTAAATTTGATTTTCTGACGGCAGGACAAGAGATGGAACGGCTGGGTGAAACGGCAGAAAAGCTCCGGCAGACTGCCGCAGGCCCTTATGGAGATACCATTCATGAACTTATGCAGGGCTGGCAGGGCGAAGCAGGTATAAAATTCCTACACAAGGCAGAACTCCTTAAGGATAAAATGGACAGTACGTGTATGCTTATCGTGCAGGCGAAGGAAGCCCTGCATCAGGCTGCCGTAAAGGCAGAGCTTATGGAAAAGAGAGCAAAGGAGATTGCGGAAGACCGCATAGGAAACAGATGAGCAATCAAGGATGGACAGTACTGATTTTTATACTTCTCGTTATAGTTATAGCTGTGGCATTCGTTATTTACAAGCTCGCAGCAGGCAGGGCAGACAGGCGCAGGGAGTATCAGAACCAGCAGAAGAATATTCTGGTACAGAACGGGATAGATGTAAAAAAACAGATGCTGGGCTCCGGAAAAGGGGAATATTTTTCGGGAAACTTAAGAGAGTATGATACAAATTATATCAATGGCCCCAGATATTCGACATGGAAGATTTCCTTTCAGGATATGGATACGGGCAGAATCTTTCAATATCGCTTTTCGCGGCAAATGACGATCGGGCGGATGCCGCCGACTGAAAAAGAAGATGTCTGCCTTGTACTGGAAGGTGATGGGAAGGTATCAAAAAGGCATTGCATGATTTACGAGGGGGAAGGCACTCTCTGTCTGGCAGACCAGAATTCTAAAAATCATACTTATGTCAATGGGAAAAAGGCGGACAGCCCGGTTTTTCTCCACACTGGGGATGTCATTAAGGCGGGGGAAACCAGGCTGAAAGTCGAATTCGGGCGGTAGGTTACAGACCCTCGCGGCAGTAGCCAAGGTCATGTAAACATGATTTTGGCTCGCTGCCTGCGGGAATAAAGGCAGGTGTAAGGGACAATGGCAAACAGAGATGAAATACAATTAAACTATAAAAAAACGCTGAGACAGGCCGATGAACTGGAAAGAATGGCACAGCGGATGAAAGCGCTGGCCGCACAGGCAGAGGAAGGAACGTCATCCGGAATCCGGAGTGTATGGGAAGGGGAATGTGCCGCTGATTACTGCCGGAAAGGGCAGAGAATTGCCATGCTGATGAGACAGCACAGCAATTCTCTTATGGAAACGGCAGCAGTCCTGCGCAGAGCGGCTGTCAACACATACCGGGCTGAGATGAGAAGTCTGGAGATCGCCGGAAAAAGAACATACAGGACTCTGTAACAGGTGCAGAGTCTTGTAGAAAAAGATTACAAAAGCCCTATGCGTGATTTTTCTTAATCAAGTGTAAGAGTCTGGATACAGTCTCATCTGCAGGGTAGAAAAAGTCTTCGTTCAGTGTACTTAGATAGTCATAAAACGCGAACAGAAGGCTTGGTTCTTCCAGATTCAGATAGACCAGATTGCCGTCCGCGGACGAAAACAGAAGATATCCGCTGTGCGCCGTAACATAAATGCAGAGGCTGCTTAGGGAAACGGGAGTGTCCGGTCGCAGCATACGGTACTTCTCGTTTTTGCATGCATTGACCAGGGTGCGTACGGCCAGAACCCTGTCGGAATATTCAATCGGGCTGTAGACGGCATCCGGAAGCTCAAAGATACGGCCGGTCTTCAGAAAGTGCATGACACCGGCTTCCGTAAACATGAAATGTGTGGATACCGTTTTTACGATTTCTGATTTTTGTCTTATGTACTGCTTTACCGATAAAACGAACTGATCCCGTCCCGGCAGAGCCCTTGACAGGTATTTTTCGGGAAAAGAAAGTGGAATCAGCGGTATGAGGCAGGGTTCCATCTGATAGGAATACCCTGTCTTTTCCCCGATATCAAGGTTGTCTAAATAATCAAATTGTGTGAAGACAGAATCAATCTTACATACAACAGGCGTAGTTTCTGCTTTCAGGTCATCAAAGATCGACTGAAATTTTTGAAGCGTGTTTTTGCAGATAAATAAAATACCATACTTAAGCTGCGGCGAAAATGTGATGGCATATTCAGAGGTTATGACCAGAGAGGAAAGCAGATTAAAATTGCTGTTATGCGAATTAATACTGTCATAATAGCAGAATGGTGTGTAATCACACAGGCAGGTGTAGTACATGGGTATTATCTTCTGAAGGCAGCAGAGGTTATAATCCCGTTTATCAGAAGTAATTTTATCGGTGTTATTCAGGCATATAATATGGTCTATTTTCAGATTCGGTTTATTTTTACTGATAGAGGCCAGAATTTCCATGAAATCATCAGAATCCGGCTGAAAAAGAAGCTTGATATGACCATGTTCCTTCTGTGACTCCAGTGCCATTATCGTGTATATTGTATGATATAGCTTTGTCCTGCCTGAAATAGAGCGGTTATCGGAGAACTGTTCCGGGTTCAGGTCGTTTGAAAAAAAGGAGGAGATATCAGCAATATCATCCATCTTGCCTGAAAAATTTCCGATGAAGTCCTGTATTGTTTTCCGGCGGTAATAGGTTTCGTATCCGGTAACTGTAATCCGGTAGGCCTCCACCAGTTCTCTGCATTCTGTCGGTGTCAGACGCATATAGTCAGCCATTTTATGTACCAGTTCTTCTGAACCCGGATTCCTTTTCCCGCTGATCAGCTTATACATATTGGAGCGGTCCACCCCGCAGTATTGTGCCAGCAGGTTTGTTTTTATATTTTTTGACTTAATATATTCGGATAAAATTTTTGAAAACATAGTTGGTAAATTTGTCATAAAGCGGCCCCCCTAAAAAGTATAATAAAATGATAAGAAAAAGGGCTTAAAATATCCATAATTTTCCTTAAAAATTGTTGACCACAAAGTGTGACACATTTTTTGGCTTTCCCTTTTCCGAAAAAAAGATATAGAAATTCCTGAAAACATAAAGTTTATTTGTTATTTAAAAGTTTTTGATTTCTGAAAAGAAAACAGGACTAAACCTTACCATTCCGGCATACGATACATTAAGTATTGTACAAGCGTGAAAGGGGAGGTTATTTTTGTTTGAGGAAAAGTCTGTAAAAGAGATATCGGATCTGATGCATACGGACCGGGAAAACGGCCTGACAGAGGATGAGACTCGTGTGAGATTAAAGGAGTATGGTCCGAATATCTTAAAGGAGGGGAAAAAGAAAACGCCGGCGGAGGCGTTTTTAGAGCAGCTGAATGACCCGCTGATCTGTGTCCTGCTGGTTGCTGCTCTGGTTTCCTTTCTCTTAAAAGAAGTTAGTGATGCCATTATCATCGCGGTCGTTATAATCGTGAATGCTACGGTCGGTGTGATTCAGGAGGGGAAGGCCCAGAAGGCGCTCGAGTCGCTTAAAAAGCTGACAAGCCCGAAAGCCGTTGTGCGCCGGGGCGGGATTGTACGGGAAATTCCGGCGGCAGAACTTGTAAAGGGAGACCTTGTGATTTTGGAGGCAGGCGCACAGGTACCGGCCGATCTGCGTCTTGTGAAGACGTGGAATTTAAAGATTGAGGAGTCCGCGCTGACGGGAGAATCGCTCCCGGTTAATAAGGATGCGGATTTTCAGGCGTCCGGGGCGCTTCCGGTGGGCGACAGGAAGAATGAGGCATTCATGTCTACACTTGTAACCGGCGGAAGGGGAGAAGGGATTGTCATCGGTGCGGGAATGGAGACCGAGATTGGCAAGATCGCATCCATTATCAACGATGTTCCCAGAGAGTTTACACCACTTCAGAAGAAACTGGCTGACCTCGGGAAGATGCTAAGTATCGTGTCCGTCCTGCTGTGTGTGGCGTTGTTTGTCATTGCAGTCCTGCAGAAACGTAATATTTTAGAAATGCTGATTACAGCGATTTCACTGGCCGTTGCCGCAGTGCCGGAAGGACTGCCCGCCATCGTGACAATCGTACTGGCAATGAGTGTTTCGAAGATGGTGAAGGTACATGCGATTGTCAGAAAGCTCCCTTCCGTAGAGACACTTGGTGCAGTCAATGTGGTGTGTTCGGATAAGACTGGCACGCTGACCCAGAACAAGATGACTGTTGTAAAATATTTTGTAAATCAGAATGTTTATAAAAGCAGCGAAGCGGCGCCGGATATGCCGGATGAATTTCTGGAGGGGATGGCACTCTGTAACGATGCGGTGATAACGGACAAGGAGGAATTGGGGGACCCGACAGAACTGGCGCTTTTAAGGTTTGCTGAAGGGTACCGCGCCAAAGGCGGTGCATCGGGATATACATTTGAAAATGCGGGGCGTTCGAGAAAAGAAAGTATGGAAGCAAGGATGCCCAGAGTTCAGGAAAAGGCATTTGACTCTCAGAGAAAAATGATGACTACGGTCCACCGTGGCCCGTCCGGATTTGTCTCTTACACAAAGGGGGCACCGGAAATGCTTCTGGGGCGGTGCACGAAGATTCTGGTCAACGGAAGGGCACAGACGATCACGGATTCCCACCGCAGGCAGATCCGCCGGGCAGTGGATGATTTCTCGGCACAGGCTCTGCGGGTGTTAGCAGTGGCTGTCAGGCGGGGGGAGAAAGATGTACATGAGGACGGGCTGACATTTGTGGGGCTGGCCGGCATGATCGACCCGGTCAGACCTGAGGCAAAGGCCGCAGTCGAGCGGTTTAAAGAGGCTTCTGTCCGTACTGTTATGATAACAGGGGACCATATAGATACGGCGTTTGCCATTGCAAGAGAACTGGGGATTGCAAAGAAGATAGATGAATGCATGACCGGGGAAGAACTGGAAAAACTTTCGGACACACAACTGAAAGAAAGGCTGAAGAGAACGAATGTATTTGCAAGGGTTTCACCGGAACATAAGGTAAGAATCGTGAAGGCACTGAAAGAAACGGGAAATATTGCGGCAATGACAGGAGACGGGGTCAACGATGCACCTTCCCTTAAGATGGCAGATATCGGTATTGCGATGGGGGTTACAGGGACGGATGTTGCAAAGAACGCGGCGGACATGATTCTGACGGATGATAACTTTGCTACGATCGAAAAGGCGATTGAGGAAGGAAGGGGCATCTATGAGAATATTAAGAAAACCGTCCTCTTCCTGCTTTCTTCGAATTTTGGAGAAATCATCACTATGTTTGCCGCGGTAATCATGGGAATGGCCTCCCCGCTGAAAGCGAGTCACATTCTGTGGATCAACCTGATCACGGACTCTCTTCCGGCACTGGCGCTGGGGGTTGATAAAAATGATAAAGAAGCACTTATGAAACGTCCGCCGAGAAAAGCGAAGGAAGGATTGTTTGCAAACGGCGGGATTACGTGTACGGTATTCTATGGATGCCTGATTGCGGCAATCAGCCTTACGGCTTTTTTGAAGCTGCCGTGGGAAATACTGGCACAGCAGCAGAAAGCCTTTACGCTTGCAAACATCTCGGGGGTGTTCCAGTCCGCGGAGATTCTTGCAAGGGCACAGACGTATGCGTTTACGGTTCTAGGGATGTCACAGCTGTTCCATGCGCTTGGCATGAAAGATGTACATACCTCTGTCTTTTCGAGGAAACGGGACTTTAATCCGGTTATGCTTGCCGCATTTGGCGTCGGATTCTTCCTACAGGCCGCAGTTACAGAAGTTCCGTATCTGACCGTATTATTCGGAACGGCGGCACTGTCAATAAGAGAATGGGGAGCACTAATCGTACTTGCAGCATTCCCTGTACTTGCACATGAGATTTTCGTTTTACTGGGAATCGTTGAGAAGGAGGGAGAAACAGGAGAGGACAGGGCAGATTCAAAGCCGGGCACAAGGCGCCGCCAGTTCGGGAAAGGCCTTAGATAGCCTTTCCTGCTGACAATGGCTGTTACAGTTTTTTCCCGAGCATTTCTGGATTGGAAGCGTAGGTCAGGGCGGTCTCCTTCGTGATTGTCCCGCTCTGGCAGAGCTTTAGAAGGTTGGAATCCATCGATACCATGTCCTCTTTTACGGAAGAATAGATGAGGCCGTCTATCTGGTGGACCTTATTGTCACGGATCATATTGCGGATCGCGGGGGTAACTGTCATGATCTCGAATACAGGAGTTACCTTTCCGTCTGTTGTCGGCACGAGCTGCTGTGACACAACGGCGTTCAGAACCATAGAAAGCTGGACGGCAATCTGCCTCTGCTGGTTGGACGGGAATACGTCGATGATTCTGTCGATCGTGTTAGCCGCACCGATAGTATGGAGCGTAGAGAACAGAAGGTGTCCGGTCTCCGCAGCCGTCATGGCGACTGTGATCGTTTCATAATCGCGCATCTCACCCAGCAGGATGACGTTTGGGCTCTGCCGCAGGGCGGCACGCAGCGCAGTTACATAATTATCGGTATCCACGTTGATTTCACGCTGGCTGACAATACACCGGTTATGGCGGTGGAGGAATTCAAGGGGGTCCTCCAGCGTAATGATATGTTCATCCCTCGTTTTATTAATCTGGTCAATAATGCAGGCAAGGGTAGTTGATTTGCCGCTTCCGGCAGGTCCCGTGACAAGCACCATTCCCTTGCTGCTGTTTCCGAGTTCCATGATATAATCCGGGATTCCAAGTTCTCTGTAATCAGGCAGCTGGAAGGTGATAATCCGAATGACCGCGGAGAGAGCGCCCCTTTGTTTGTAAGCGCTGACGCGGAAACGGGACACCCCCTGTATGGCGAACGAAAAATCATCATCGCCGTGTTTGTGGAGCTGACTGATATCGCGGTGCCCGGCCAGCCTGTAAATCTCATCTAATATGGCTTCTGTATCGGGCGGCAGCAGCCGGGTGTCATTCTCACGGCTGATGACTCCGTTGATCCGGCAGGATACAGGGAGGCCGGCTATGATAAAGACATCCGATGCGCCCTGTGAGACTGCCTGCTCTAATATTAATTTTGCGTCCATATATTTAATCTCTCCTTACTTCTAAAGATTTCACGGATTAAAACCCCTGCCTACTTCATCAGATTCAGGGTATCATCTCCGCTCCATTCCTGTGTTGCGACCACTTTCCACTGGCGGACCCGGCAGAAACCTTCGGAAATCCGGTCCGTGGGATTCAGTTCGAGGACAACCGACAGTGCCTGCTTTTCATCTACAGTAACCTGATACGCAACAGATGGTGTCCCAGTGGAAAAATCCATATCCAGTGTGTCCCCAAAAGTGAGCTCACTGAGGCTGCTCTGTACTTCAGCGAAATATGTGTCCGGGGATTCTTTATAAGAATGTGCAAGTACTGCATCAATCGAGTCCAGTATCTCTTCTGCCTGATTGGAGGCTGTGTAATAATCCGTTCTGCGGTCCGCCAGCTTCTGGCTGAACTTGTAATCACTCTGTGCGCTGGAAAGCGAGAGGGTGGCAAATGTTACAAGACACAGGACGAGGAAAATGACCAGCAGTGAAGAGGAACCAATGTTAACAAAAGGAGCTGATTTCTTATTCGTTTCCATTGCTGTACCTCCTTTGCAGGTGATGCGAAATATCAAGGGAATAGATGACACTGCCGTCTTTAAGCTTATTCATCTTCAGTTCTCCATTTAACATGGATTCGTCCTCTGTAAAACGGGTACTCAGACAATATACTGCATCCTTCTTTTTACAGGACTGGAAATCCTCATTATAGTATATTTCAATGCCGGAGCCGCCGGATACCTCTGATTCGGGATATTCTGCTTTGAGCAGGCTGGCAGCGGACGGGATATCATCGGATACATGGATGAGTTCTGCGGCACTGGAGACTTCCGTAACGGCAGTATTAAGTTCCCAGGCGTCCCTGCTCAACAGATGTGATTTCACAAATAATTGTACACAAACAGCACTTGCCATCGAAAAAAAGAGGATCGCAAGGATCAGTTCCAATAGGAACAGACTGGAAGATTTTGCCCGGTTTCTGCGTGTCATAATTGTCTCCTTTGATTAAAATGATCTGTTACTTAGCGGGAAGTACTGTGTATGCTGACAACACAGGAAGCCTCCTGGCCGTCCTCATCTACACAGGTAAAGGAAAACGCCTGCTTTCCGGTCTGACTCATAGTAAAGGACCTGACCGGGAGAATGGTCTTTCCGGCGGCAGCATCAGCTTCCACACCATCCTTGATAAAGATTTCCTTCAAATTCCCCTGGTCCGTGTATATATAAGTAAAATAGGTTTCCTCGTTATATTCCTGCTCGATGACCAGAGCATCATTACCGTCAAACATGCCGATCGAGACATTCCCGTCTTCGTCACCCTGGTGGATTTTCTCGCTGATATAGGACATCGAGGTTCCGGCCGTGTAGTTCAGAGAAGAATGTTCTGTCGTAGACCGGTATATATTCGTGGCAAGCAGGATGACCGTCAGTGCTGACACTGCAAACATGAAGAACAATGCAACAGGAAATAAAAAGTCAATCATATGGTTTCTTTGTGTCCGAAAGCGCATTGTCAGTCCCCCTTCTCAATAATCGTCACATCCGGCAGAATGTTTGCGCCGCTTACTCTGTAATCCACATAAAAACGGCTCTCATCGTAGGTAAGCCCGTAGTGGTCCTTCAGATAATCGAGGCTTTCCGGATAGGCGCCTTCCACGGCATAACAGTATGTAATATTTCTGTTCAGCGCATTTTCCAGACTCTCCTTCTGGCGCCTTAAGGTGCTGGACGACAAAGACTGGATTCCCTGATAAAACAGAATGATAATCAGCAGAAAAGCGCAGACCGAGAGAATAAACTTCCGGTAATTATGCTGTTTTTTCTGATATTGAAACCGGGCCATAAAGCACCTCCTTGGTATATGTGAAGTGGTCAGGATCTAGATACTGGACATAATCCCCATCAGCGGCAGCATGACGGAGAGCAGGATGACTCCAACGATCAGTGAAAGCGCAATAACAAGTGTAGGTTCCAGAACGGCAAGGGCATTGTTCATCCGGTTATCGATGTCATCCTGATAAAGCCCGGCAATCTTTCCCATGACCTGGTCCATAGAACCGGTCTTTTCTCCGATGGAGGCCATACGGGCATACATGCCGGTAAAAATTCCTGAATCGTGGAGTGCCACGGACAGGTCGCTGCCTTCATTGATAAGATTCTGGCAGGAGTCGATCTTTTTCTGGAAATGAATATCATCATTCAATGCGGTTACCAGTTCCATGCTGCGTTCCGGATTCAGGCCGCTGCTTAAGGTCAATGCCATTCCGCTTGCAAAACGGCAGGCCGCGATTTCTTCGAAGATTGCCCTTGTGAATTTCAGCTTGTACCCCAGCCTGCGAAAGGTCTGTTTTCCGTGGGCCGTCCTAGTTCCATATAAAATCAGTGCCACGATGACCGCAAGGATCACGATCAACACGATAGAATACCGGTTAATTGCATTACCCAGATTCATTAATGTTCTGGAAAACCCGGTCATTTCGGTGCCAAGCTGGATGAAAACCTGATTGAAGATTGGCATAACCTTTACGAGAAGTACGACGATAACGACGACCATCATCCCTGCCATAATCAGCGGGTAAGTGACGGCATTCTTAATACTCTTTGAGATGGAGTCCTCCCTGTCGTAGTGCTCACTTAGTGCGGACATGACCTCATCCAGTGTTCCAGTCTCCTCCCCAATCTGTATCATATGCAGCATATAGGATGGAAAGAGCCCTGTATCAGCCAGTGCCTGGTACAGGCTTCCGGTTTCCTGAATATTTTCTAATACAGTCTGAAGTATCTGCTTTTCATCAGCAGACGACGCGTCTTCCAGCATGATTGTGACGCCTTCAACAGACGAAATGCCGGACTTCAGGATCAGGGCAATCTGCCCGCAGAAAGAAGAGACCTCCATATTTGAAAATGGCTTACCCTGCACTTGTTTCTCCATTGTGTGTCCTCCATTGTTTTCTAATAAGAATATTTCACTTTATAATTGCTTCCGTCACCAATATATTTCCCCACAGATTTTGTGGAGTTATTTGCAGCAAGCGTCGGGTCCATCAGAGACCAGTCTTTGCCGTCAAATTCTATAATCTTGTCGATCCATCCCTTTTCCTTAATGTAAACACTCACCCACGCATGGTATGCTTCTCCTGAATATCCGACCTCAAGTTTTGTCGGGACAGACTGGGAACGAAGCATCGCAGCCATAAGTGAAGCATAGTCGAAACAGATTCCCTCTCCGGTGTCCAGTGTTTCATCCAGATTCGGCACATAATCTGTGGGCGTATTTTCTGCCTTTTTCTCGTCATACGCAACATTTTCTATAACGTAATGGTAAACATTTTTTACATAATCCAGATCGTCTGTAGATTTATCGGAAAGTTTCTTGCCAAGTTTGACTGACTGGGAGTCTTTCGTAAACCAGACATACTGGTTCGGATACAGAAATGGCTTGAACTCGTCGGTAATCTTAACGTCCATATCCTGCGAAAAAGCGATGGCATACTGCTTATCCCTGACATGTTCCAGTACATCCATGTGATAGCCGCCGCTGCCGCCTGTCAGGGGAAAGGTTGTTAGGGAACTGTCAGTTATTGTATAAGTATAGACCGTTCCGTCAGGGATTGTAACCTGAAGCTTCATCTTGGCGGCGTTCCCCTTGTACTGGAGCATAATATATCCGTCACTTGTATTGGAAGCATCTATAGAAACGATATCATTTCCATATACGACTTTCCCGGTGTTCTGGGGAGTCAGGATCTGCAGAGCACTCTCCCGTTTTTTCCCTTCCGAGGCAGAAGCATCGGATATGTCAGAACCGTTTCCAGAACAGCCCAAGAGAAAGGCGGACATGATGAAGGCTATCAGAGTCACACTGATAAAACGGAAGTTTCTTTTCTTCATCACATCACGCCTCCTTTTCACATTCTTCTGACGGATAAATTTCATCACTGCTTCAATTGTACCATTAATGTTAAAAAATGCAAAGTGCAAATCTGACCGCTGAATATGAGTTTACAGCATTTTTCGGTTATGTTATAATGCTCGCACTTGGCGAGGTGTTTTCGAGCCTAGTAAGACATATACCTAAATACTTAACGAGGTATTTTACGAGTTTAGTATTTATGGTACAATGGGTACAGGCTTTTAATCAGAAAGGGAAAATCACACATGCAGATGCGTTTTGAGGTCCCGGACACCTTCTGGAGTTTATTCCGTTCGGTGAACCGGGATGTTTATATTGAAGCATTACTAACAATAAATGAAGAATATCAGTACAGTAACTATTTTTTAACCAGAGAAGCATGTATCCAGGTTCTAAGTGACATGAATGCGAAGAAGCGCTTTGAACTGATGCGTGAGGAAGATGAGACAGAGTTTGATATGCTGGAGACTCCGTCATCACGTATTATAAACTGGCTGCTGCGCAAGGGCTGGCTGAAAAAGATCGAGGATTATAACACGCTGGCTACGAACATTGTTATACCGGATTATTCTGCTATTTTCATAGACGCCTTTGAACGTTTGACTTCAGAAGATATGGAGGAAACGGAAATTTATATTCAGAATGTCTATGCGACGCTGTTTTCATTTAAAAATGATTACAGGGTAAATCTAAATATGCTGCGGACCGCATTGATTAATACGAGGCGGCTTAACAAGGCGCTTCAGGATATGCTGCACAATATGGATAAGTTTTTTTCAAGGCTTCTGGACCAGAAATCTTACGGGGAGCTTTTAAGGGAGCATCTGGAAGGATATGTGGAAGAGATTGTACGTAAGAAATACCATATTCTGAAGACTTCGGATAACTTCTATATCTATAAGATGGATATTAAGAAGGTCTTAAGGGACATGCGCGAGGACGAAGAGTGGATAGAGACGGTTCGCGGGCGTTCCCGGGCGCAGGGAGATACGGGGGAAGACGTGCTGGACCTGCTGGATATGATTGAGCGCGGATTTGACGACATCGAACACCGTATATCGAATATGGATAAGGAGCATACGAAGTATGTCCGGGCTACGGTGACAAGGCTGAATTATCTGCTGAGCGGTGAGACAGATACGAAGGGACTGGTGATCCAGCTGCTGAATCAGATGGCTGCGAGTGAAGAGTATGAGGAAATGCTGCAGATTACAGGGCAGAAGATGAATCTGTCTCTGTTGGAAATCATTTCGGAGAAGTCTTTATATAAGCGGCGGAAAGGGCGGCAGGATTTCATCAGCCAGATGGCGCCGGAGGAAGTGGCAGAGGATCTGGACCGGGATGACGTGCTGAAGCTGAATAAGATTCAGGCAAGGTACAGTAAAAGCCAGATCGAGGAATTTATTGAAGAGCATATGGACGGAGAAATCATGGATGCGGCAAAGCTGAAAATTGCAGACGGTGAGGCGTTTGAGAAGCTGATACTGGCCTATGACCTGAGTACCAGAAGGAACAGTAAATATATGGTGCTTGACGGGGAACCGGATATGATCGAACATGGCGGTTACCGGTATCCGGATTTGAAGTTTGTACGCAGAAGATAGGAGATTACATATGACAGGATATTATGAAGAGCTTCTGGTGGAGGAGCAGGAGGCCGTTACAGAGGTGATCCAGCTTCTGCTGCGCCAGACATTCCTGCTGGAGCGGAAGTTTGATAAGCGCGCCGGCCGGCTGGCGTTTGTGAAGGAATACAGGACGTGCAGCAAGCATCTCGAATTTTTAACAGAGTATTTTAAGGTTGCCGGGATCGAGCTGCATGAAAATGCCCAGATGGGGCTTATCTACATACAGGGTGAAACACTCTGGGGGGAGAAGCTGCCGAGGCTTGCGACGATTTACCTGCTTATTCTGAAGCTGATCTATGATGAACAGATGGCGGCGGTATCTTCCAGCAGCCACATTGTGACGACGATGGGGGCTGTCAACGGAAAGGCCGGGGAATTTAAGGTATTGAGGGGGCTGCCCTCGCCAACGGAGATGAGAAGGACAGTTTCGCTGCTGAAGAAATACCAGATTATTGAACCTCTGGATGTGCTGGAGGAATTAAATGAACATACCCGCCTGATCATTTACCCGTGCATCAATGCGGTGCTGATGGGGGATGACATCCGCAAACTGCTGAATACGTTTAACGAGGAGGACAACATTGGAGAAGAATCAGCCGTTCAAGGCACTCTCGAAGATATGCCTGAATAACTGGCATTATATAGATAAAAAGATACTGACACTGAATGAGGGGATTAATTTTTTTACCGGACACTCCGGAAGCGGAAAGTCTACGGTGATTGATGCACTTCAGATCGTGCTGTATGCGAATACCGACGGAAGGGGTTTTTTTAACAAGGCTGCCGCGGATGACTCGGACAGGACCCTGATAGAATACCTGCGGGGGATGGTGAACATCAGTGAGAACAATGAGTCGCAGTATCTCAGGAACCGTAATTTTTCCAGTACGATTGTGCTGGAGCTGGAACAGACAAACACAAAAGAAAAGCAGTGTGTCGGGGTTATTTTTGACGTAGAGACAGCGACGAATGAGATTAACAGGCTCTTTTTCTGGCATACGGGAGGCCTGTTGGAAAACGGCTACCGGGCGGACAAGCGCTGCCTGACTACGGCCGAATTCCGCGAGTATCTGCAGAGGACATACCCGGCGGAGCAGTATTACTGTGGGCCGAGTAATGAACGGTTCAGGCGGCAGCTGTATGATATCTATCTCGGCGGTCTGGATATGGATAAGTTTCCGAGGCTGTTTAAGCGTGCGATCCCATTCCGCATGAATATCCGTCTGGAAGACTTTGTGAAGGAATATATCTGCATGGAGCAGGATATCCATATCGAAGACCTTCAGGAGAGTGTCATGCAGTATGGCAGGATGCGCAACAAGATTGAGGAGACGCTGGAGGAGATCCGGCGGCTTCAGGAGATACAGGACAGTTTCAGGAAATATCAGGAGCAGGTAAGGGAAGCCGGGGCGTGTACCTATCAGATTGATAAGCTGGAAATGCTCCAGCTGAGGGCAAAGATACAGGAACTGACGGACAGGATCGGGAACCGTCAGGAGGAAATCAGCCGTCAGGAGGCTATGAAGGTCCGTCTGGAGGAAGAGGAAAAGGGCATTCAGAAGGAGTATGAGGAAGTGCTGCTCCGGATTAATAATAGTGGATATTCGAGTCTTGAGACAGAACTTTCCGGTGTGAACGAGACGCTGGAGAGACTGGAGGGCAGCCGGGCCAGATGGATGCAGACGGCAGAGCGGCTGAACGAGTGGAAGACGAGGGATATCACACCGAATCAGACGGTATGGGATATCGAGAAGTTTGAAAAGGGGAATATTTCCGCTGAAGAGCTGACACGTTTGAAGACAAGCCTTCTGGAGCTAAAGGAAGAGCTTGAGGAAGAACGGAGGGATACCGATGCCAGACTGCGGAAGATCAAGAAGGAAGAAAACGAAGCCCGTGAGGAGCTTAAGGAACTGAAACAGGGGCGCAAGGCCTACCCGAAGGAGCTTGAGGAAGCGCGGTATGAGCTTCGGGGCCGCCTGCATGAGCGGTGTGGGAAGTTTGTGAATGTCCAGATTCTCGCCGATCTTCTGGATATCCGGGATGAATGGTGGCATAATGCCGTGGAAGGGTATCTGGGAAATAATAAGCTGCTGCTCGTGGTGGAACCGGAGTATGCGGCAGTGGCGATGGACATTTATGAAGAAATGGATAAGAAGAAATTCTTCCGCGCAGCTGTGCTGGATACGGAGAAGGTTATGGAGAGTGCTAAGAAGGGCGGCCATTCTGTCCGTCCGGGGTCGCTTGCGGAAGAAGTCACAGCGAAAGAGGAATATGTCCGTGCATATGTGGATAACTTCCTTGGCAATGTGATGAAATGTGAAAATCTCGACGAGCTGCGTACGAGCAGGGTTGGAATTACACCGGACTGCGTTCTGTACCACAGCTTCCGGCTGCAGCATATCAATCCGGAAAATTATACGAGAAGGGCGTATATCGGTGAGACGAGTATGCGGCAGCGGATCAGGCAGCTGGATGAGAAATGCCAGACCCTGCAGAAGGAACGCCTGCCGCTCATGGAGATTGTGGAGGAGCTGAAGAAGACGGGGCAGCTGGAAAGTCTGCAGCAGCCGGCTGAAGATTATCTGGAATGGCAGTCAGATATGGAAAAGATTGCGGAGAAGGAACGGCGCAAGGTGCAGCTGACCGGAAAGATGAGACAGCTGCGTGAAGAGTCTGTGTCTGCGTGGGAAATCGAGAAGCTGGAACTGATGCGTCAGCAGGAGGAGAAGAAAGCGCAGATACAGAAGGTGCAGGAGGAGATTTGGAAGAATAAGGATTTCATTAGTAAATGCAAGTCTGACAATCTGGAGCTGAACACGCAGCTGGCCGACAGGGAGCGCTATTTCCACGAGGATGCGGCCTTCGAAGAGGCGTTTAAGGCATTTATGGAGGGGCGGAAGTCGTCCAATTATGAATACCTGAGAAGGCAGCGCTTAAGTGACCGGGTTCCGATGGAAGAAAAGCTGGAACGTGCCTATCAGGAGCTGGTGGATGTGCGAAGCCACTATATACAGAAATATCCGAACCGGACATTTTCGACGAGTATTAAGGACAACAGGCCTTATGACAGACTGCTTACAAGCCTTGGCTGCGACCACCTCGAGACCTATAAAGAGGCGGCAAAGGAACAGGCACGTTCTGCGGTAGAGCATTTTAAAGATGACTTCATCTTCAAAATCCGCAGTGCCATCCGGGAGGCTTACCAGAGAAAAGACGAGCTCAACCGGATCATCAGCAAGCTGGATTTTGGCAAGGATAAGTACCAGTTCGTGATCACGAAGAATAAAGGGCCGGATGGAAAGTACTACAAGATGTTCATGGACGATTCTCTCCAGATCAACCCGTCCCAGCTGACCGACGCGATGGAGAACCAGCTTAATATGTTTACGATGGAACACGAAGACCAGTACGGCGATATGATGAACGAGCTGATCAATATCTTTATCCCGCCGGACGATGCCACGAGGGAAGAACTCGAGGAAACCAAAAAGAACATGGATAAATATGCGGATTACCGGACCTACCTGTCATTTGACATGCAGCAGATCGTGCGGGGGGAAAAAGACATGACAATCGGGCTGAGCAAGATGATCAAGAAAAACTCCGGCGGGGAGGGACAGAACCCCCTGTATGTAGCACTTCTGGCAAGCTTTGCACAGGTATACCGGATCAACCTGTCACCAAAGATCCAGAGAAACCCGACAATCCGTCTTGTCGTACTCGATGAAGCCTTTTCCAAGATGGACGCAGAAAAAGTTGCAAGCTGTATCTCACTCATACGCGGGCTCGGGTTTCAGGCAATCATCAGTGCAACCAACGACAAAATACAGAATTATCTGGAAAATGTAGACAAGACATTCGTATACGCAAATCCAAATAAGAAGCATATCTCAATACAGGAGTTCGAAAAAGGCGAATTTGCTGAACTGATTGAGGAAGAGTAGTACCGAGGTGCAAAGGGGTCAGACCCTTTTGTCCTCCATATTCAGAATATTCAGAAAACGGTGCGCAAAAGGGTCTGACCCCTTTGCACCTCAAGGAGGTAAGTTATGGATAGTAAGAAGGACAGCTGGCTGACCCCGGTCCCCAAGCAGTCATTATCGAAGATGGTTGTGGAAAAGATCAAGGAGGGGCTGATCAGCGGTGCTATTACCCCGGGTGAATTTCTGCCGTCCGAGACGGAGCTTTCAGAGAGGTTCGGTGTTGGCAAATCCAGTGTGCGCGAGGCAATCAAGATGCTGGAGGCTCTCGGGGTTGTGGAAATATGTAAGGGAAACGGCAGCAGGATCCGCACGACTGTGGATTCTTCAGTTATGAACCCGCTGATATTCCAGCTGATTCTCCAGAGCAGGGAAGAGAGCAGGGACAAGCTGGTTGAATTCAGGCGCATGATAGAAGTATCAGGCAGCCTTCTGGCTATTGACAATGCCGGGGAAGAGGATATTGCAAAATTGAAGGCGGTCCACGAGCGGACGAAAAATGATTTTAAAAAGGGTAAGGCTACTGTGGATAATGATATGGAATTCCATAATATGATATACGAAAGTACGCACAATCCATTTGTCGTGAGCATTGGCCGCAGTATTATGGAGCTCTTCCAGCCGTCGCTTGTTATTGCCAACAGGGACTATTCAAAGATTGTGACGGACAACCATGATAAAATACTAAAGGCCCTTGAACAGCGTGATAAAGCTGCAATGGAGGATGCGATTATATTATCCCTCGGGAAATGGAAAGAACCGGCACTGGATGAGTGTCTGGATTAGAGAGAAGAAGATGTGTCTGCTAATGAAAGGCGGATGCATCTTTTTTTGTACTTCTTTAAATAAAAACTGCATTTATTTGTGAAATGTGTACATAAATTAAGCGGAAAAATTGTTGAAATAGTCAAAGTTTATAAATCCTATTGACCTTTACCTGAAATAGTGCTAACCTAACATCAGAGAACAGACGTCAGATGTCTGATGTCAAAACAAAAAACAAGTTAAAAGGAGAAATTATTATGGCAAACATTTATTATGATGACGATGCAGATTTGGGGCTGGTAATTGACAAAACAGTGGCTATTATCGGTTATGGGAATCAGGGACGCAGCCAGGCGCTTAATATGCGTGATTCAGGGATTAAGAATGTGATCGTGGGAAGCAGGCATGATGAATCTTTCGATCAGGCCAACGAAGATGGATTTATGGTATACTCTATAGAAGAAGCAGCAAAAAAAGCGGATATTGTTTTCCTTCTTCTTCCTGACGAAGTGGCACCGGAGATTTATGAAGCGCAGATCGCACCATACCTTGAGCCGGGCAATATTTTGAATTTTGCATCCGGTTATAATATTACATTTAAGAGGATCACACCGGCGGAAGGGCTCGATGTAGTTATGGCGGCGCCGCGTATGATCGGCAAGGGGGTACGTGAACTGTTTGTAAGCGGAGAAGGCTCACCGGCATTCGTTGCGGTTCATCAGGATGCTTCCGGCAAGGCACTGGAATACGGAAAGGCACTCTGCAAGGCAATTGGGGCCACAAGGAAGGGAGCGATCGAAGTTACATTTGATGACGAGACCTGTCTGGATCTGATGGCAGAGCAGGGAACATGGCCAATTATTTATAATGTTTTTGTAGAGGCGTTCAAGCTTCAGGTGGAGATGGGGCATCCAGAAGAAGCTGTACTCATGGAAATGTATTTATCCAAGGAGCCGGCAGTTATGATGGAAAAAGCGGCTGAAGTAGGATTTTTCCGGCAGCTCCCGTACCACTCACACACAAGCCAGTATGGTCAGCTGATAGGTTTTAACGATGTAGATACAAGCCAGATCCGCAGTTTCTTAAAAAACCGCTATGACCGTATCAAAGGCGGGGAATTTGCGGAAGAATGGGATAAGGAGCAGCATGAAAATAATCTCAGTACGCTGAATAAGCTTGAGGAGGATGCTTTCAATTGTGATTTCACGAAAGCAGAGGACCGTTTAAAAGCCAGATTAAAGTAAAATCGATACATAAAAGTCGTTCTGCTGTGCGCAGAAACAGCAGAGAAGGAGGACATTTTGAATATCATGGTTTTTGTTTGGTTAGTCGTGGCAATTGCCATTATCCTGTTTGCGATTTTAAAATTGAAACTGAATCCCGCCATAGCACTGGTTCTCGGTAGTATTTTCATGGGGCTTGCATCAGGGCTTGGAGCCTCCAATACAATCACGACTATAGGCAGTGGATTCGGGAACCTCATGACAGGAATTGCACTGCCGGTAGGTTTTGGAGTTATACTGGGTCAATTGCTCTCGGATTCAGGCGGTGCAAAAGTGATTGCAACTACGATGATCCAGAAAACATCTGAGAAGTATGCATTGTATGCACTCGGAATTACCGCATTTCTTCTGTCGGTGCCTGTATTTTATGATGTGACTTTTGTTATTTTAATTCCACTTGCAATTGCGGTATCAAGACAGATCCACAAACCCCTTCCTTATACAGTTGGTGCGATGATTATCGGGGCGGGTGCGGCCCATACGCTGGCGCCTCCGACGCCCAATCCGCTGGCTGCAGCGGAAATCCTGCATTTTGATCTGGGGGTTATGGTCATTGTTGGAATCGTTCTGGGGCTTGTTGCAGCAATGATTGCAATGAAAATATATTTTACCCTCCTTGATAAAGGATTCTGGAATAAAGAAAAAGACGAAACCGGTGTAGAGGTGTATGAAGAACATACGGCAGAGGTTAGAAAAGCGGAACCGACCTTCTTTATGTCGATGATACCGATTCTCCTTCCCGTAGTTTTAATTCTGGTAGGGACTGTAATGGATGCCGTTCTGGAGGAAGTGCCTGAGGCAGTCATATTTTTAAGTAACAAGACAACCGCATTGCTGCTCGGAGCACTCAGTGCTTATGCAATCTCTGCAAGGGCAATGAATAAAGAAGAACGTGACCAGTCTGCAACAGAAGCATTAAAAAGCTGCGGGATTGTACTGTTAATTACCGGAGCGGGCGGCTCATTCGGGGCAATTATCAGTGCAACTGGAATGGCGGATATGCTTGCGGATACAATACAAAACATTTCTGCTTCACCGATCGTGGCGCTTCTGATTGCATTTGTCATAGCAGCGCTGTTCAGGGTGGCCCTTGGTTCGGGAACGGTAGCTTCTATTACGACCATGACAATCATGGCATCTGTACCAGCAGCTGTCGGCATGCATCCGGTCTGGATGGCAATTGCATGCCTGTCAGGGTCACTGAGCTGCGGGCATGTAAATGACAGCGGATTCTGGGTAAGCACCAATTTGTCAGGCTTCACCATTACGGGGGGACTAAAAAGCTACACACTCGGAAATGCAATTACTGCGGTTATCGCGATGTTGTTTGCGATTGTCGGATGCTTGGTAATACCGATTTAACTATGAATAGACATCCAATGATTTTATTTTTATAAAGAAGTAAGAACCGGCTGTGGATTTATGCAGCCGGTTTTTGATGTAATATTCAGCAGCACGGCCTGTTTTCAGGGAAAGTTTATGCTTGACAGCATCCCGCAGGCAAAGTAGGATGGAAGAAGAGACACGTTTACATCGACTTCAATTGGAGGTAAAGGTATGAATTACGAGATTAAGGGCGGCGCATTTCCCGTTGTGGAATGTAAACTCGAAGACCGCGAGCAGATGATTACTGAGAAAGGGTCAATGGTCTGGATGAGTCCGAATATGCATATGGAAACAGCCGGAGGAGGAATCGGCAAAATGTTCTCCAAAGCATTTTCCGGAGAAAGTATGTTCCAGAACATCTATACAGCACGCGGTGCAGGGCTGATTGCATTCGGCTCAAGCTTTCCGGGCAGGATTATGCCGGTACAGATTTCCCCGGGGCGCGAAATGATCGTACAGAAGACGGCATTTCTGGCATCTGAAAGCAGTGTGGAATTATCAATCCACTTCAATAAAAAACTGGGAGCAGGCGTATTTGGCGGGGAAGGCTTTATCATGCAGCGTCTGTCCGGCAGCGGGATTGCGTTCGTTGAAATCGACGGCGAACTGGTGGAATATGAACTGTCGGCAGGGCAGCAGATTGTCGTTGACACCGGAAATGTTGCCGGCTTCGAGGTAGGCGTCCAGATCGATATCCAGCAGGTACCCGGCCTGAAAAACAAACTGCTCGGCGGTGAAGGCCTGTTCAATACAGTCCTGACCGGCCCCGGAAAAGTCTGGCTGCAGACCATGCCGATCTCCAGCGTAGCAGCGTCTATACGGCCGTTTATTCCGACAGGGAATGCATAATGCCCGGAGCAGATATCGGCTAAATTTTAAGAATATTCTGAATACGGACCGCAAAGGGGTCAGACCCCTCTGAAGAAAGGAGTACTTACATGAGGTTCATGATTGCATCAGATATCCACGGCTCTGCCTTCTACTGCAGGCAGATGCTGGAAGCATACGAAAGAGAGAAGGCGGACAGGCTGTTGCTGCTGGGTGATATTTTGTACCACGGTCCGCGCAATGACCTGCCGAGGGATTATGCGCCGAAGGAAGTCATTGCCATGCTGAACCCGATGAAGGAG
Organism: Faecalicatena orotica; assembly: GCF_003149245.1. Taxonomy (GTDB): domain Bacteria; phylum Bacillota; class Clostridia; order Lachnospirales; family Lachnospiraceae; genus Faecalicatena_A; species Faecalicatena_A orotica. The sequence goes on from NZ_QGDL01000013.1 coordinate 53,460, forward strand.
CATCTGCTTTGTGTGCGTGGAAATTGTGACACAGAGGTGGACCAGATGGTGCTGGAATTTCCGATCATGGCGGAGTACTGTTTTCTGGATCTTGACGGGCAGTCTGTGTTGGCGACGCACGGGCATGTCTGGAATCCATCCAATCCTTTGATGTTGAAAAAAGGGGATATCCTGTTAAACGGTCATACCCATATCCCGGCATGCGAGGAGAAGGATGGGTATATTTATATGAATCCGGGCTCTGTTTCGATACCAAAAGAGAATTCGGCGCATAGTTATATGATATATGAAAATAAAATCTTTGAATGGAAAGATATGAATGGAGAGGTTTACCGGACATGGAAAACAAATATGCATTGCTGATAGATGCGGATAATGTTTCTGCTAAATACATCAAGCCGATACTGGATGAGCTGTCTAAGTACGGAAATGTAACTTACAAGAGAATTTACGGGGACTGGACGAGTACGTACAGTTCGAGCTGGAAGGAGGAGCTTCTCCAGAATTCGATTACACCGATCCAGCAGTTTAGTTATACACATGGGAAAAATGCTACAGACTCCGCGATGATTATAGATGCTATGGATATGCTGTACACGAGTGATTTGGAGGGATTCTGCCTTGTTTCCAGTGACAGCGATTTTACAAAACTGGCCAGCCGCCTGCGTGAAAGCGGCAAGACCGTGATCGGTATGGGTGAGGATAAGACGCCGGCGCCGTTCCGTAAGGCATGTGATATCTTTACGGTGCTGGAGCTGCTGCTTGAGGATAACATGATCGAGAAGGAAGAGAAGCCTTGTGTCCATGCTACCGGAAAAGAAAACAAGAAGAGTAGTACAGATGTAGTGTCCAAGGCACAGATAGAAGAAGCAGTCGTAAAGATTATCACAGAGAACCAGAATGATGATAAGGAGACCGGCCTGGGGGAAGTCGGAAGCCGTCTTGTAAAATTATACCCTGATTTTGATGTGCGCCGTTATGGTTACAGCCTCTTGTCAAAGTTTCTGGAAACATTTCCGAAGCTGAAGCTGAAACAGGATGGAACGCAGGTTACGGTGACGGTTTACGAAGATAAGAGCAAGAAAGAGATGTTGGAAGAGTATGTGATCATGCTCGTGCAGAATGCAGGGGCTCAGGGTGTTTCGCTAGGGACGCTCGGCAATAAGATCAGGAATCGTTTCGGTGACTTTAAGGTGAGAGATTATGGATATTCTCAGTTCAAGCAGTATATCCAGAGCTTCTCGGATATTCAGATCAGGGATGACGGAGAGCAGAACTGGGCGGTATACAGTAAGAGCGGTGAAAAATAGTCAGAATTATCTGAAAACGGACCGCAAAAGGGTCAGACCCCTATGCAGATGACTGCATGGGGTCTGACCCTTTTGATCTTTGAAAGATCCATCCCACGGTTTATTTATCATAAATGGTTTTTATTTCCAGAAATTCCTCGTATCCTTCTATACCGCCTTCGCGTCCCAGTCCGGATTGTTTATATCCGCCGAACGGTGAGGCCTCATCCCACTGGCCTTCATTCACATACACGGTTCCGGTTTTCATTTTTCTTGCCGTTTCATTGGCTTCTTTTTCCGGCCCGTATACTGCGCCGGCAAGTCCGTAGATGCTGTCATTTGCTATTTCAATCGCTTCTTCTACTGTCTTGTAAGTCAGTACAACAAGAACTGGTCCAAAGATTTCTTCTCTGGCAATGACCATGTCCGGGGTTACATCACAGAAAATAACGGGTTTTACATTGTAGGAGCCATTATCTTCCGGTACTTCTCCTATTAAGAGGCGTGCGCCCTCGCTTATGCCTGTTTCGATATATTTCCGCACTCTGTCGAACTGCTTTCTGGAAGCAAGGGGCCCGAGTGTCGTTTGTGGATTGTTAAGTGGGCCAAAATGATATTCCGCCGCTTTTCGTTTCAGGATTTCTTCTATTTTACCAGTTTCATCTTCCGGTACGAGCATTCTTGTCAAGGCGTTGCAGGTCTGTCCCCCGTTGAGCATGACGGTTTCCAGAACCCCGTTTACCCCGTTCTCCCAGTCGCCGCCTTTCAAGAAGATGGCAGCGGATTTGCCGCCCAGCTCCAGAGCCAGTTTTTTGATGTTGCTGAGGCCTTTGATGGCAACAGCCCTTCCGGCATCGGTAGAACCTGTAAAGGAAATCATGTCTACGTCCGGGTGAGCGGCCAGTGCGTCACCCACTTCCCCGCCCCGTCCGGTTACGAGGTTGAATACACCGGCCGGGTAGCCGGCCTTGTGGATTTCTTCTGCAAGGATATAGGCGGTCATTGGTGTGAACTGGCTGGGCTTTAATACAACGCAGTTCCCGGCAAGCAGTGCAGGCACTACTTTCTTCTCAATCTGCTCCAGAGGGAAATTCCACGGAGTCAGTCCTCCGACTACCCCGACTGGTTCTCTTACAACAACAGAAGTCTGGCGGCGCTCCTCATACGGGAAGTTTTTCGCAACCTTAATATAATGTTTCGCCTCAAGGATAAACGGATCGGTATGAACTTCGGCGGACACCTTGTAAGGGGAGCCGAGTTCTTTTGTGATCGTTTCAATCAGGTCCTGCCTTCTGGATTCCAGACCGTTTACCACCTTTTCCATCAGGGCCGTCCGCTGTTCAAGCGGCGTATACTGCCAGGTTTCAAAGGCAGCTCTGGCGGCCCTCACAGCCTTGTCAACATCGTCCTTGTTGCCACGCGGGACTTGGGCGAAGATTTCATGTGTGTCAGGGTTCTCAATGTCGATATACTCATGTCCTTCTGATTCAACCCATTCCCCGTTTATATACAATTTACGAATATCCATAAGTTTTATATCCTCCTTCATCTGAAAAAAATGTTGATTCCCGTTGCATCCCGGAATTTGTGTGCTACTGAATTTTTTCCGGGGCCATTGCTCTTTCCACGAAAGCTTTTTCTTCTTTGGTGAGTTCATAGCGTGGCTTTCTGACATATCCCCCATTCAATCCTTTGCAGCCGAGAAGATGTTTCAGGGCCTGAACCGGCTTCGGGAAGGATTCCAGAACATCCAGTGACGGAAGGATTCTTTTATAGATTTCTCTTCCTTTTTCCAGATCCTTTTCCTCGCACACTGCTTCATACAAATCCACACAATCCCTCGGAGCCACGTTTGCCAGCATACAGATCCAGCCGCAGGCGCCGGCAGCAAAACTTTCGAAGGCCAGGTTATCACAGCCACAGAATACGGAAGTTGTGTCCGGGGCATCATTCAGCACCTGGGTGAGCTTGTGCATATCACCGCTGGATTCTTTTACAATTGCGGCTCTGGGGTGTTTCAGAATCTCATTGTAAGTATCCTGCTCAAGCTCCACACCTGCTGATCCCGGATTATTATAAACGACGATCGGAAAATCGGTTTCGTCCATCACATAGTGATAGAATTTCACGATTTCGTCCTGCGCCGGATGGCAGTAGAACGGAGAAAGCACCATCGCCGCATCGGCCCCACATGATTTGATATTCTGCACCAGTTTGACAACATCTTCAGGCCTTTCTCTGGAAGCCCCAACAATGACGCTTACACGGCCGTTGATATAAGGAACAATCTCGCGTACATAGTTCATATGCTCTTCGTCGGAAATGCTCTGGTATTCTCCGGTAGCCCCGAGGATGCAGACCCCGTGAACCCCGTTTTCAATCAGCCAGTCCAGATTCTTTTTGGACTGCTCCAGGTCAAACTCCCCGTTTTCCTTAAATGGTGTGACTGCTACCGCATAGATTCCTTTAAACTTTTCATTCATAGTGATATTTTCCTTCCTTTTATTCCTGCACTTTTAATTGCTAAATCTCTCGAAACTTAACGGAGAGAGGTCCATGAAAGTTTCCTCCCCTGCGATGATATCTGCCATACATTTTCCCGTAATAGGGGAGAGTCCGATGCCGTCCCCTTCGTGCCCTGCCGCAATATAAAATCCCGGGATTGCAGTGCCGGAAACGATGGGCATGTGGTCCGGGGTAAACGGGCGCAGGCCGCTGTATGCCCGGATTACCTTGATACCGGCGATGACAGGGAAGAAGCGGATTGCCCGCTCGGCCAGCGCCTGCATGACATCAATCTCACTGCGGATATCCTCCCCGACAAAACTTCTGGAGGAGCCGATCAGGAAGTTATTGGATGCCGTCGGCTCGAAAACGAAGGCCACTTCATTTCGTTTTACCCGTTCGGATACCGGTCTTTCATAGTCTCCACTCTGGAATTTTGTCAGCATATACCCGAACTCATGCACCTTTCTGCGCGCCACACGGAAGGTCTGCTCAGAAACGAGGATCTGTCCCTGCCTGGCACGGATCGGAATATCGAGTCCCGCCATTTTGCCGATTAGCGGTGCACGCACGCCGCAGGCATTCACAACATTTTTAGCCAGAATGGTTCCGTTTTCACAGGAAATGGAAAAATAATTCTCTTCCTTTTTCAGGTCCACGACCGGGTTGTGCAGAGAGAGTACGGCACCCAGTCGTTCGGCCGCCAGTGCGAAGGCGTATGCCAGTCCGATGGGATATACGGAGCCGTCAGAGATGGTCTCCAGTCCGCCGTAAATATCTTTCGCGAGATAGGGTTCGTCTTCCAGCACTTCTTTGTGGTCCAGCATTCTCATCTCGATTCCGCATTGCTTCATATCGCTGCAGAATCGGGAGGCAATCTCGAATTCTTCTTCTGTTTCTGTCAGATAAAGACTTCCTTTTTGGGTCCATTCAATGTTATAATCCAGTTCCTTTTCGAGTCCGGGAAACATATCCTGGCTTGCTTTTGCGAACAAGGCATCGAAACCCGGCTGTTTATCACATACGAGAATATTTCCGTCACTTCTGCTGCTTGTGGAATCTGCAATATCACCCGCATCTATGAGGATGACATCCGCTCCTTTTTTGGCGTTGTAGTAAGCACATGAGGTTCCGATGGAACCGGCTCCGATCACAGCTATATCATATATCTGGCTCATATCACACCTCCTTCTTTGTCCCGGCCAGTTCCCCGAACGTGGTCGGCCTGACAGGCGGTCGGTCCGTACTTCCGGTCAGGGTATCCGGAGCGCTGCCAAGTTCCTCGGCCAGAATGCGGCTGACAAGCTTTCCGCAGGTTCTGCCCTGGCAGAGTCCCATGCCGGCACGGCATCTTCTTTTTACTTCCGTGACAGTGGTCGCTTTCTTATTGCGGATCGCATCCCGGACTTCCCCGGCCGTGATCTCCTCACAGCGGCATACGATCACATCATCGTCCAGTACGCCTTCCGGCTCCACATTTTCAAAGCCTTTCCCTGGTTCCGGCAGAACGAGCCTTCTCATGGTCCTGACGTCATCCACCTTATCCGTAGGGACTGCCAGCGTAATCACAGGAGTATGGTCATTTTTCTTTGGATTCATGACTCTTACCACCGTACCTTCACAGACATATTCACCGGCCCTGCTCAAAGCCTCTGCCTTGTCTCCTTTTTCCGGGAGAGGCAGGTATTCGAAAGGAAAACTAATTAGAGCCTCCGATTCGGAATAGGTCTTATCCACAACGAAAATAGCGAGTCCGGAGCAGGCTGCCACACAGGAGCCGCAGCCGGTACAGCTGTCCTCATCGATTCTTGGAGTATTGGTGATCGGGGTTCCGATTTTAATCGCATGGAACGGACACGCCGCCTCACACGGATTACAGGGAATCTCCTGCACACATTCCGCAATTGCAACCGGGCCTCTGGCAAAACGTTCCTCACTCGGCCAGCCGTTTGCAGAGACGATTTCTTCTCTGGAAGGATAGCCGTCGTATATCAATCCTCTTTGTTTTTCCATTACATGGTCACCCCCATTTCTATCACACGGTTTTTTGCATTCATGCGCCGCTCCCCGAAGGGTCCCTGGCGCAGGGATGCGAGCCGGTCTCTGATTTCCTCTTTTTTCTGTTCTGCATCTGCCCGGTTTAAATGCCCAAGTGCACAGGAGACGGATACTGCGGCAAGGCGTCCCTCGTCCATTGCGGTGCTGGCTTCTTCCACACCCGCCGTATCACCGGCCACGTAGATGCCCTCCACACTCGTTTCCATATCTGTATTATGGATGGGCATGAAACCGCCGAGCTCCGGAATAAAGCCATGCTTTACTCCCGCCATCTGTGCAAGTTCGCTTAAGGGCCTTAATCCCACTGCAACGCAGATGGTATCGACGTCAATCTTTCGTTCCGTACCTTTTAAAATCTGTCCGTTTTCGAATCGGGCTATGACGGCTTCCTCTACCCGGTCACTGCCTCTGGCCTCTGCTATTGTATGGCCTATGAAAAACGGTACTCCGGCTCTTTTTAACTTCGCTGCATGGACACCGTATGCACCGATCCGCGGCATTCCTTCCACGATTCCCACAACATCTGCCCCTGCCTGCAGGAGCTGGTAGGCAACAATGACGCCTACATTGCCGGAGCCGATCATTAGAATTCTTTTTCCGGGCAGCACCCGGTTTACATTTACCATTGTCTGGGCCGCGCCGGCACCCATGACTCCCGGGTAAGTCCATCCCGGAAAACGAAGCGGGTTTTCCGCACCACCGGTACAGATGAGAATACTCTGAGCCTCTACTGTTTCTGTGATGCCGTTTCGCAGCACAGCAACCCTTTTTCCTGCGAAAATGCCGATCACCGAGCTCTCCAGCCAGACTTCAACGCCTAGCTCTTCGGTTTCTTTTAAGAGCTGCTTTCCGATTTCAAATCCGCGGATACCTGCGCTGTGCGCCTGTGACCCGAAAAACTTATGGAGCTGTTTGAAAAACTGTCCTCCGGCGGTCCTGTTCTCATCGACCAGAAGGACTTGACATCCATTTTTCGTCGCTTCGATCGCTGCTGCAAGACCGGCCGGGCCGGCACCGATAATTACAACTTCTCTTTTCATGGCTTCTTCCTCCCGTAACCTTCCTGTGTTTCGACGGTCATGCCATCCTCCACCGGAGTGATGCACGTCCTTACGTTTGCCTTGCCGTTTACCGTCATGACACAGTCCGTACACTGACCGATTCCGCAGAAAATACCGCGTGGTTTGTGCTCTTTTGCTGTATATCTGTGGATTTTAATCCCGTTTGCAAGCAGGACGGCCGCAATCATTTCGCCCTTCTTTGCCTGCATTACTTTTCCGTCCACGGTGATCTCTACAAATTCTTCGCAATTATCTTCACCCAGTATGGGATGATTTTTTACCCGCATTTCATCCATTTCACTGCCTCCTGTTTTATGTTTTACGCCAGCTGGTATCCCATCGGGAAAATATCTTCCGGGTCCAGCATAAATGTGTGGATTCCTGTTATAAACGCCCGTCCCCTGACTTCAGGAAGGACTGCCGGCAGACCGCCTACTTCAGCGTCATCAACATAGGTACATTCAAATCTTCCGCCGATGATGCTCTCATGGGTAAAAGACTCTCCCTTTTTGATTGCACCCTTCTTCGCCAGCACCGACAGTTTGGCGGATGTCCCGGTTCCGCACGGGGAGCGGTCGATGGCTCCGGGCGGGATTACAACGGCATTTCGGATGAGGTTCGGTTCGTCCTTGCTGTTTTCATAAAACTCTACGTGGGTCACATGATTTGCAAAAGGAATCTCAGGATGCACAACCCGGATCTGCTGGTTAATATAGCTTTTTAACAGATTTCCGGTTTCAATAATTTTTCCGGAGTTCTTCGGTTCCAGAATCAATCCTGCAGAGGCAGCGGGCAGAATCGCATAAATATTGCCACCGTATGCAATATCCAGTGTCAGCGGTCCGAATTCTTCCGTGTCAACGGTCACATTTTCTGCCATCACAAATGCCGGTGCATTTAAAAATGAAACGCTCCTGGCCTCCCCGTTTACAACTTCAATCTTGAGCCTGACAAGACCGGCGGCGGTGTCCAGAGTGACATATGTAAAGGGCTCCGTTACTTCAATCATTCCGGATTCAACGAGGGCGGTTCCGACACCGATCGTGTCATGGCCGCACATCGGCATCCAGCCGCCGACTTCAAAATAAAGCACCCCAATATCGGCTTCTTCGCGGCAGGGGGAAGTAATGATCGTTCCGGACATGACTTCATTGCCTCTTGGCTCATACGTTAGAAGCTGCCTGACCCAGTCACCTTCCGTCCTCATATACTGAAGCTTCTCCAGCATCGTATTACCCTTAATGTATGGAATCCCGCCCAATACATTTCTTGTCGGTTCTCCGCTGGTGTGAGTGTCAATCGTATGAAACGTCTTTTTAATTTTCAAAAATTTTTCCTCCTTCACGAAAATTTGTATACGATTCAATTATTTGTATACATTTATACTGTTAACTTCATTCTATCATTCTTTCTGACAAAAACAAGTGGCGAATTTCATTTTTGTGAATTATTTTTGCTTGAATGTGAAAAAAATAACTTAAAATGTTGCTCGAAATGAAAAATAAGCAATAAAAGCATCATTATTGTGAAATATTTGTTTATGTAAATGAATTTACAAGCCTAGTAAGAGATATACCTAAATACTTAACGAGGTATTTTACGAGTTTAGTATTTATGGTATAATGCTCGCACTTGGCGAGGTATTTACGAGGCTAGTAAGAAATAAACCTAAATACTTAACGAGGTATTTCACGAGTTTAGTATTTATGGTATAATGCTCGCACTTGGCGAGGTATTTACGAGGCTAGTAAGACATACACCTAAATACTTAACGAGGTATTTCACGAGTTTAGTATTTATGGTACAATAGAAAAACCGGCAGGTCCCGGGGACGGATAAGATTTCACCTTCGGGACTGCCAAATACTGAGATTTCATCCAGAAAGGAGACTATCAATATGAGTCAGGCCGATACGATCGGAGAAAAAATAAAAGCAATCCGCACCTCACAAAATCTGACATTAAAGCAGTTAAGTGAACTGACAGGATTGTCCACAGGCTTTCTGTCACAGCTGGAGAGGGGGCTGTCGTCCATTGCAGTGGACAGTCTCGAGGTGATAGCAAATGCCTTAAACGTAAACCTCGGTGTTTTTTTTGACAGCTATTCCGAAAAAAACGATGAACCTGTCATGTACAGTTTTTCACAGCGCTATAACCAGACGGCGTCCAAGATTTTTCAGGCTGTCCTGAACCACGATGTGTCATCCTTTGCAATGCTGCCAAGACTCACCCAGCTCATGCCCCAGGCCAATCTGGATGAAGAAGAGCTTGAGATGTATAACCATAAAGGCGAAGAATTCATCTATGTACTCGAAGGTACGGTCACACTCCTTTTAGACTCCCAGAGATACACATTAAATCCGGGCGACTGCGTACAGTTTTCATCCAATAAAGACCATAACTGGATGAACTGTACCAACAAGATAGTTAAACTATTAACTGTTAATATTCCGAGTCCTTTTTACGAAGAAAAAGAGTAAAATTGTGCATATTGTACAAAAATAGCAGGAACAAGGCCAGGCTCTGAGGCAGAGGGCAGGGCCTTTTTTAGTATCTGGACTGCAAAGGGGTCAGACCCTTTTGCGCTTATCTGTCTTGTCACCTGTAAACTTATATGCTATAATAGTGAAAATTTACCGCAGATTTTATCTGCAAGTGAAATCCGCCGGTTTAGCGGGCGGGGGAAGGTGTGAAAAAGATGTCTATAGTTGATGAGATTCATGCATTGAAAAAGGAAAAGAATGCAGTTATACTGGCACATTATTATGTGAATCCGGAGGTTCAGGATATCGCCGATTATATAGGGGATTCTTTCTATCTCAGTAAAGTGGCTGTCGGTTTGAAGGAGCAGACGATTGTGTTCTGTGGGGTATCGTTTATGGGAGAGAGCGCGAAGATCCTGAATCCGGAGAAGACGGTCCTGATGCCGGATGCGTCTGCTGATTGTGCAATGGCGCATATGGCCGATGAGGAGACAATTCAAAGGGTGCGCAGGGAATACGATGATCTGGCGGTCGTGTGTTACATTAATTCAACCGCGGAGTTAAAAGAACTGTCTGACGTTTGCGTTACTTCGGCAAATGCGGTGAAGATCGTGAAAGCGCTGCCGAATAAGAACATATTTTTTATCCCGGACAGGAATCTGGCACATTTTGTAGCGGAGCAGGTACCGGAGAAGCATTTTGTATACAATGAAGGATACTGTCCTGTTCATGAAAGAATGAGAATAGATGAAATTGTGAGAGCGAAGGAAGCATACCCGGGAGCGCTCGTCCTGACCCATCCGGAGTGCCCGAAAGCCATACTGGACATCTCTGATTACATAGGAAGTACAAGTGGGATTATCGATTATGCGGCAAAGAGCGACTGCGGGGAATTTATAATATGTACGGAAAACGGTGTCCGCCATAAGCTCGAACAGGACAACCCCGGAAAGAAGTTTTATTTTACGGAGACAGAGCCCGTCTGTCAGGACATGAAGACTATCACATTGGAAAAGATACGTCATGTCTTAAAGACAGGCGACAATGAAGTTCATGTGTCAGATGCACGCAGAGAAAATTCCAGAAAACCTCTGGAGAGGATGCTTGAACTGGCAAAATAGGAAAAGCTCGGGGAGGCTGGTTATGGAAATAAAGACAGACATCGTAATCGTAGGCACGGGTGTGGCCGGTTTATTTGCTGCACTGAATCTGCCGAAAGACAAGAAAATAGTCATGATCACAAAATCAGATCTGGAAAGCAGTGATTCATTTCTGGCACAGGGGGGGATCTGCGTCCTGAGGGGCGAAGAAGATTACGATAGTTATTTTGCAGACACCATGAATGCGGGGCACAATGAAAACCGCGGGGAGTCTGTGGAGATTATGATTAAAAGTTCCCCGGATATTATAAATGACCTGGTAGGCTATGGCGTTGAGTTCGAGAAAAATGGTGAGGAATTTGCCTATACCCGCGAGGGGGCCCACTCTAGGCCGAGAATACTGTACCACAAAGATATTACCGGAAGAGAGATTACAAGCAAGCTTCTGGCACAGGTAAAGAAGCTTGAGAATGTTACGATTCTGGAATACACGACTATGACAGATATTATAGAAGAAAATGAAAAATGCACAGGGATTATCACCGATAAGGGAGAGATCCGCGCAGACTTTACAATTCTGGCGAGCGGCGGGATCGGTGGAAGGTACAGGCATTCCACGAATTTTCCGCATCTGACGGGTGATGCGCTGGATATCTCGAAAAACCACGGGATCAGGCTGGAGCATCTCGATTATGTACAGATTCATCCGACAACGCTCTACTCAAAGAAACCCGGGAGGCGTTTCCTGATCTCTGAGTCAGTCCGCGGCGAAGGTGCCGTGCTGTACAACAAGGACAAAAAACGTTTTGTGGACGAACTTCTTCCGAGGGATGTAGTGACTCAGGCCATCCACGAGCAGATGGAGAAGGACGGGACAGACTATGTCTGGCTCTCAATGGAAAACATCGATACAGAGACGATCATGTCTCATTTTCCGAATATTTACCAGCACTGTCTGGAAGAAGGATTTGACGTGACAAAAGAATGCATTCCGGTGGTACCGGCGCAGCATTATTTCATGGGAGGAATCTGGGTGGATTCAGACAGCAGGACCTCGATGGAAAAATTATTTGCGGTGGGTGAGACAAGCTGCAACGGGGTGCATGGCGCCAACCGGCTGGCAAGCAATTCCCTGCTCGAGAGTCTTGTATTTGCAAAACGCGCGGCATCGAAAATCAGGGAAGAGTATCATGTACCAGAACGTTTTCCTGATAAAATGTAAAAAAGGAGATATTAGAAATGAATAAGATTACAATGACACTTCAGGCAGACAACTTAATCTTAGAAGCCTTGAAAGAAGATATATCAAGCGAGGATGTTACAACAAATTCGGTTATGAAAGAGGCCGTGAAAGGCGAAGTCGAACTGATCTGCAAGCAGGATGGAATCATTGCGGGACTCGACGTATTTAAAAGAGTTTTTGAACTTCTGGATGAACAGGTGGAAGTGGAATTCTATTGTCAGGATGGTGATGAGGTTAAAAACGGACAGCTGATGGGAAAAGTGATTGGAGATATCCGGGTCCTTTTATCCGGGGAGAGAGTTGCGCTGAATTATCTCCAGAGGATGAGCGGGATTGCTACATATACACATTCTGTTGCAGCACTTCTGGAAGGAAGCAAAACAAAGCTTCTGGATACAAGGAAAACAACACCGAACATGCGCATTTTTGAAAAATATGCCGTACGTGTCGGGGGCGGATATAATCATAGATATAACCTGTCTGACGGAGTGCTTTTAAAGGATAATCATATCGGTGCGGCAGGAAGCGTAACAAAGGCCGTTCAGATGGCAAAAGAATATGCGCCGTTTGTACGGAAAATTGAGGTGGAAGTAGAGAATCTGGATATGGTAAAAGAAGCTGTAGAAGCAGGCGCGGACATTATCATGCTTGACAACATGACGACAGAAGAGATGCAGGAGGCAATCCGCGTGATCGGTGGAAGGGCCGAGACAGAATGCTCCGGGAATGTGACAAAGGAAAATATCAGCCGGATTACATCTCTTGGTGTAGATTACGTGTCCAGCGGGGCACTGACACATTCAGCCCCAATACTGGATATTTCACTGAAGAATCTGCATGCAGTATAACAAGGGGAACCAAATTTGCAGAAAAAATCAGGAGGTGACAGCGTCAGATGATGACAGGCCCAGAACGAAGAAGTGATATAATCAGCCGTATCAAAAACAGTGCTGTACCGGTTTCCGGCAAGGCGCTGGCACAGGCTTACGAGGTAAGCCGCCAGGTTATCGTACAGGATATCGCATTGATCCGCGCATCCGGTCACGATATTATTTCTACAAATCGCGGTTATATACTCAACGCACCGAATATCGCCAGCAGGACATTCAAAGTTCAGCACACGGATGACGAACTGGAAAACGAACTATGTTCCATCGTAGACCTCGGCGGCAGGATCGTGAATGTTATGATCAACCACAGGGTGTACGGACACATGGAGGCAGTTTTAAATATCAACTCCAGACGGAAGGTGATGGAGTTTATGGAAGATATCAAAAGCGGGAAATCAAGTCCGCTTAAGAACATCACGTCCAACTATCACTACCATAAAGTAGAGGCAGAAAATGAAGAAACACTGGATTTGATTGAGGAAATGCTCATCAGGAAAGGATTTCTGATTCAGAATTAAAAAAGCCGGGGCATCTGGCTCCGGCGGAGAAAGGAATGAAAAGAAAATATATGTTAAAAAGCATCTCTGCTTTGTATGATTATAAGATAACCTTTATTTGTGATAAAACTGTGATGCCGAAATTAAGAGTTTGTAAAGGAATCATTAACACTTACTGAACTATTGATTTGGTTCCGTACGACAGGGGGGCCAGTCAGGTATTCAGCCAGATTTCCTGCTGACTTTCATAAGAACTGCCTTGACATTCCGATTTTGCTGTGATACGCTTTTTAACAGACCAAATAGAATATTCACTTGGAAAACGCAGTGACGAAGAGAGTAACCTGAAGGACATTCTACAGAGAAATCCCACATAAACCCGGTCAGGGTTCCCAGCTGAGAGGGATGAATGAAGCACAGGCGAACATGGCTTCCGAGCGGCGCACCGAACGTAGGACAGTACGAAAGAATGCAGGGCCATCATGAACGGAAGGGCCGGTTATTTGTCCTGTGCAAGGCTGCGATGGGTTCGCCCTTTACAGCGAGGAAGTGCTGACGGCATATCTAACAGATGCATACGGCACTTGCTGAGGTTCTGTCCGTGAGGAGAGAGCAAAGTAGAAGTGGTAACACGGATAACTCCGTCTTCTTAACAAAAGAAGGCGGTTTTTTTATTTCATAGGAAAGTACTCCTATGAAATAAAAAGCCCTCCGGGGGATGCGCACTGCGGCGTATAAGGTAGATGTCGCGATGCGACCGCCGCAGGCGCGAGTTTCGCAAGCGAAACTCTATTTTATTTTACAAAACTTCAAAAAGGTACAGGGCTCTCAGCGTTTTGGTACACCACAAAAGTTAATTAGGGACGTAGTAAACCTTAAAAAGATTACGTCCCCAAGGAGGGTTTTAGGATGGACAAGTATTATATTACAACCGCGATTGCCTATACGTCAGGCAAGCCGCACATCGGAAACACATACGAAATTGTTCTTGCGGATGCAATTGCAAGATACAAGCGAAGCCAGGGATTTGATGTGTTTTTCCAGACTGGCACAGATGAGCATGGTCAGAAGATTGAGTTAAAGGCAGAAGAGGCCGGAATTACACCAAAGGAATTTGTTGACGGTGTTGCCGGTGATATCAAGAGAATCTGGGACCTGATGGATACTTCTTATGATAAGTTTATCCGTACGACTGACGATTATCATGAGAAACAGGTTCAGAAGATTTTCAAGAAGTTATATGACAAGGGTGATATTTACAAGGGGCATTATGAGGGCATGTACTGTACTCCGTGTGAGTCTTTCTTTACAGAGTCTCAGTTAGTGGATGGAAAATGTCCTGACTGTGGTCGTGAGGTTCAGCCTGCGAAAGAGGAGGCTTACTTCTTTAAGATGAGCAAATATGCAGACCGCCTGATCGAGCATATCAATACACATCCGGAATTTATTCAGCCGGTATCACGTAAAAATGAGATGATGAATAACTTCCTGCTTCCGGGACTTCAGGATCTGTGTGTGTCCAGAACTTCCTTTAAATGGGGAATTCCTGTGGATTTTGATCCGAAGCATGTTGTCTATGTGTGGCTAGACGCCCTTACCAACTACATCACGGGCATCGGATATGACTGTGACGGTGAGTGTACGGACCAGTTTAAGAAGGACTGGCCGGCGGACCTGCATTTGATCGGAAAAGATATCATCCGTTTCCACACGATTTACTGGCCGATTTTTCTGATGGCTCTGGACCTTCCTCTGCCGAAACAGATTTTCGGGCACCCGTGGCTGCTGCAGGGTGATGGCAAGATGAGCAAGTCTAAAGGAAATGTGCTCTATGCCGATGAACTGGTTGATTTCTTTGGTGTTGACGCCGTGCGCTACTTTGTTCTCCACGAAATGCCGTTCGAAAATGACGGTGTCATTTCCTGGGAGCTGATGGTAGAGCGTCTGAACTCAGACCTTGCAAATACGCTCGGAAATCTGGTAAACCGTACTGTTTCCATGACAAATAAATACTTCGGTGGTGTCGTATCCGATAAAGGCGCAGCAGAAGAAGTCGACGCAGACTTAAAGGCTGTAGTTGAGAACACACCAAAGACTGTTAAAGATAAAATGGATGACCTCCGGGTTGCAGATGCGATCACAGAAATATTCAATCTGTTCAAACGCTGCAACAAATATATTGACGAAACAATGCCGTGGGTACTTGCAAAAGATGAAGAGAAAAAAGACAGGCTGGAGACCGTACTCTGGAATCTGATCCAGAGCATTTCCGCAGGTGCAGTCCTTCTGGAATCCTTCATGCCATCCACAAGCAAGAAAATTCTGGCTCAGCTCAATAACGGCCATGTAACAGACAAGCCGGAAATTCTCTTCCAGAGGCTGGACCTGGAAGAAGTAATGAAAAAAGTCGAGGAACTTCACCCTCAGGCAGAGGAAACTTCAGAAAATGCAGAGGATGAGAATGTGATCGACATCGAGACAAAGCCGGAAATCACATTTGAAGAGTTCGGTGCAATGCAGTTTCAGGTAGGCGAAATTATTGCCTGTGAAGCAGTAAAAAAATCCAAAAAACTACTTTGCTCCCAAGTGAAAATCGGAAGTCAGGTAAAACAAATCGTTTCCGGAATTAAGAACTATTACTCTCCAGAAGAAATGGTTGGCAAAAAAGTCATGGTACTTGTCAACTTAAAACCAGCCAAACTTGCGGGGGTATTGTCAGAGGGAATGCTGCTTTGTGCAGAAGATGCAGAGGGCAACCTGGCATTAATGACACCTGAGAAAAACATGCCATCAGGAGCGGAAATTCGTTAAAAACATATGTGAAAAAAATAACGGGGGACGTAGTATTTCTAAGGAAGGCTACGTCCCCAATTAAAAGCCTTTTTCTTTTTTTATGATGTAAAGTGGCCGTTTTTTTGTCTCCATGTAATCTTTTGATATATACTGTCCGAGTACGGATATGAACAGCAGCTGTATTCCATTCAGGATGAGGATCAGCAGTATGATCAGCATGACCCCGTTCAGGGCGTATCCGAAAAATATTGTGCGGACTGCGGCGGTGATTCCGAGGATGATTCCGAGGATGAGCAGGAGGATTCCCGTGCTCCCGGCCAGTCTGACCGGGGCGGTTGAGAAGGAGTATATCCCGTCCAGTGCGTATTTAAACAGGCTTTTCAGGTTCCATTTGCTGTCTCCGGCGGCCCGTTCGACATTGTGGAACGGGATCCATTTGGTGTCAAATCCGATAAAGGAGAAGATCCCTTTCATATACCGGTTATATTCCTTAAATTCGAGAATCGAATCGGCCATCGCCCGGTTCATCATTCTAAAGTCGCCCGCGCCGTCGCTCATATTGAGGTCGCACAGCCGGTTGATTACTTTATAGAAGTTCCGCGAAAGAAAATTCCGGACTTTTCCTTCGCCCTCTCGGTCTTCGCGGAATCCGGCACAGCAGTCGTAGCCTTCGTTTTTGAGGACATCGTACATTTCCTTGAGCAAGGAAGGGGGATGCTGGAGGTCTGCATCCATGAAAACGCAGTACTCACCGCAGGCATGCTGTAATCCCGCATACATGGCGGCCTCTTTGCCAAAATTTCTGGAAAAGGAAAGGTACTTGCAGCGCTTGTCCTTATAGACAAGGCTCTCCAGTATCTCAGGCGTGTGGTCCCGGCTGCCGTCATCTATAAAAATGAATTCGCACTCTGCTGTTTCGATTTCCCGTACCGCTTTTTCTGTCTCCTCATAAAAGAGAAGGAGCACCTGTTCTTCGTTGTAGCAGGGGACAATGATACTGATTCTGTCCATAAATTAATCCCTCCGTTGCATGTTTTTTGCCTGTAAATTTTTCCATCCGGTAATTACGGCCGATATTAGATAAATCAGGAAGCAAAGAATGCTAATCACATATCCGGCCTTCTGACCGGGAGCGTGGAATAGGATCCGGATATCATGTGTCCCCTTTTCCAACTTTACTCCGGCAAACGCCTGATTTATTTTTAATATAGGTACATTTTTCCCATCAACTGTAATTTCCATTCCTTTTTGAAGTGGAATTGAGGTTACAAAATATCCGTCCGCTGCGGCATCTGCAGTGCAGGATAAGATTTCGCTGCCTTCTGTATCGTGATTCTCCACAGGGGTATACTGTTTTTCCCCGAGCAGCTGCTCATCATAAAGATGCCAGGTGATATTTCTTATAAAATATTTTCCCTTCGAAAACTGGAACTTAATGTTTTTAAGCCCCTTCCCTTTTGAATCGGACAGCTGATAATGGAAGGTGTCGTTTTCATTCGGATAAGGTGCATAAGCGCCGGAAAGTTTATTTCTCATGCTGTTAATATCGATGACAACGGCATTCTTTCCATGATTTATAACGTCGAAATCGAGCAGCAGTATTTTATCTTTTAAGGTATGTTCCAGTGCTATTGTGACCGAAGTTTCTTTCTTTACGTCCAACAGGTATCCGCCGTTGGTTTTGGTGACACGGATTGTGTCGGGAAGAACCAGGTCTTTAAAAGCCGGTGCATATTCCTTCATTCCTTTCGCATAATCAGAAACGGCTGTGACCTCACCGTCAGAAACGGCTGTGGCCTCACCGTCAGAAATGGCTGTGGCCTCACCGTCAGAAATGGCCGTGTCCTCATTGTCGGAAACGACGGTTTCCTCACTGTCAGGAACAACGGTATAACGTGTAATCGCATCCAGACGGTCGTATTGGTTCAGCCTTAGAAACTGGGAATCAGTGATGCAGGAGCCGGTCACATAGGCAATCGGCAGTACGTTTTTGTTTTCTGCGAATACGATTCGGCCTTTTTTTGATTGGGATACAATCTGGTAACCACAGGGGATATTATCCTCTGTTGTCTGCAGATAGCGCACCCCGAGGAAATTCAGCAAAAAAGGATTGGCTGACGGCAGAACGGCGAGCCTGTTGTTGATCTGTACTGCGGAGTGAAAGGTATCATAGTAGAGGTTCGAATAATCCTTATTGGTGATGGAAGAGTACATTCCGCTTTTCTGCACCGTGGTATCCGAGGTAAGATTACAGGAAGCCAGTACATCTGCAAGGCTGTCATAGCGGTAGAGCGGGTCCATCACGGGGGTATCCGTATCTGAAGCAGTTATTTCCTGTTCAAATACATCGTTTTTGTCTACGAAATCTTCTGTCTGCATAGTCTGCAAAAACAGCACACACGGCATGATGCAGAGGAGAAGGTGTGATACCAGAAAACGAAGCTGATCTGTCTTTTGGCTGCATCGTATTTTCTGCCAGATTGCAACAAAGACCAGAATTCCTATGTCAGCGACAATCCATTTGATATTACCGGAATACATCCACGCCGGTAAGAAGGCTGCAATGATGAGACAGGGCCAGAGTTTCCAGTGAAGGTGTTCCTGTCCGGTATCTTCCGGGGCCGATGCGGGGTTCGGGCCGATGTCCCCCTGACGCAGCAGACTGAGGATTTTCGTACACTGCAGTAAAATAAGAGGAACAAAAGGAATTAGAATCTTCGCGCGCGCATACAATGTACCGTTAAGCACCCATGATGCAAAGAACCAGGTGGATATAATCAAAAGAAAAATACTGTCAGTCCGGTATTTTTTACTTGTAACGCCGAGAATCAGTGCATAAAGGCAGACCGCGGTCAGCCCCATCCCGTATGGACTGTAAAGGATGGACTGAAGATTCAGTGACACGCCGAATATTTCCGGCAGGCTTAAACTTGCGGACGCCCGGCGGTGTTCCAGTATGACCAGCCCGGTCGGAATCAGGAGTATGGCAGCCATCCCGATGGAAAGAAAAGCTGATTTCAGAAAGCAGGGAAATCCTTTTTTCCAGAAAGTGGGGCCTTCCTGCCTAAGCCAGTACCACCCAATTACTGCAAGGCATGCAATCGAGTAATAAAAACTATTTACATAAATAAAAAATAAAATCAACGGCAGAAACCGGAACCGTCTTTTTTTAACGGCTATTAGTGCCAGAATCAGGAAGGGCATATAATTGACAAACATGACCTGCCGGTGTGTATGGAAAAAACATGCCGCCGTCATAAAAAGCAGGCTCCCGGCAAAGGCAGATAGGCTGTCGATTCCGTCTTCTGACTTCAGGAAATAATAAAACAGCAGGACAGAGCATAAATATCCTGCCAGCATATAGCCGATTAGGAGATACACCATCGGCACTGATGGCAGCAGGCACCCGATGACGATATCCGGGCGCAGATATCCATAATAGGAAAACTGGTATCCGTTGCTCCCGGAGCCCAGCGGAAGAAAGGCAGGGACAAGCGTTTTCTGCTCGATGCAGGTATCACGTATCGTCTCGGCCAGCCGGACATGCTGGCTCAGCCAGTCCGTATAGGAGCCATAAAAAGTACCTTTTGGTATCACTGTCAATATGAACAAAATGAAGAGCCCGGTTAAAAGCACGGGGAAGAAATATTTTTTTCGGGTCATAACGCTCTCCTTCCAAATAAATTCAACAGTATTTAATATACCCGCTATTTCTTAAAGATTGCCCAAACTGAATCTGAAGAATTCTTAAGATGGAATATATTTTTTCAAAATTCATGTATAATGGTACTTATTTAGAAGTACTGTTATTAAGAAATCCGACGTAAGGGGGAGCATAGAAATGGAACCGGTGAGTATATTAGTCGTTGATGATAATCCTGAAATCCGTGAAATTATTCAGATTCTGCTTCAGGGAGAAGGATTTTCGATCGAACAGGCGAAAAATGGTATGGAGGCGCTTCAGGCCCTCGTGGGACAGGCATTTGACCTGATTATTCTGGACATTATGATGCCGGGAATGAATGGCTATCAGACATGTCTGGAAATCCGCAAGCAAAGCAATGCACCGATTCTGTTTCTGAGCGCAAAGGGGCAGGAAGGCGACAAGACACTCGGATTTTCAAGCGGGGGAGATGATTATCTTGTAAAGCCGTTTTCCTACAATGAACTGGTCAGCCGTTCCAAAGCGCTCATACGGAGGTACCAGATCTACAAAGGCAAGGATGCCGCATCAGAGACTTTAAAGCCGCAGGATAACATAAAGGGAATGGCATCGCACGGTTCTGACAGCCACACCATACACTTTCATCATTTAGAAATAGATGAGTCTGCGGAGACTGTTTTTACCGGAGGGCATCAGATCGAACTCACTGATACAGAATATGCCATGCTGCATTTGCTTGTGAAAAACCGCAGGCAGATATTTTCCGCAGAACGGCTCTATGAGGCAGTCTGGGAGGAGGAGTACTATTATGGGGCAAATAATACGATTATGGTCCATATCCGCAATCTCAGAAAGAAGATAGAAAAAGATCCGAAAAATCCGGTCATGATAAAGACTATATGGGGAAAGGGGTATCGGTGTGATTAAAAGAATGTCTGCCCGCATCCGTAAATTAAAAATCAGAACTAAACTATCCCTCCTTATGCTGACATCGGCTGTAATCAGCCTTCTGTTATTTTCATTTTTATGGAAAAACGTCGGGAACGCATGGGATTTTTTATGCAGGTATCCGGCGCTGTCGTGGGACAAGCAGGGGCTCATCGAGACGCTGAAGGAAACGGCAAAGTATTATGATGTGCCGGAGAGTGAAAAAGATAAAGAAGGGGCAGCAAAGATTGCCCCGTTTTTTGATGCAAAGGATGAATATACCGGGGTGTATATCTACGAAGCCGATGGTGACGGCCTGTACCGGACAGGCAGGTACCCGGAAATCATGGATGAGGCTGTATTTGGAAGTCTGATGGATTTAGGATACAGAGTCACAACAGGAAAAATTGAAGAATACGAGTTTATCCCGATGGAATTCCATAACGGAGAATATAATGTATACATTTACTCCTACCATGCCTTAAACATGATCTATCCTTATTTACTAATCAGTGTGCTGCTCAGTGTTGCTGTATTCCTGTCACTGACACTCATATTTATTAACCGGAGAATGAAAGCAATCCTGAACCTGAAGGACGAAATCCTGCTGATGGCCTCCGGCGAGCTGGAACATAAGATCCCGGACTGCGGAGAAGACGAGATCGGAATACTATCCGGCGAGCTGGATAATTTAAGGGTTGCCCTAAAAGAGAACATTCAGCAGGAGGAAGAAAGCCGGAAAGCCAACCAGGACCTGATCACTGCCATATCGCATGACTTAAGGACACCCCTTACAATCCTGAACGGCTATCTCGAGGTATTAAAGTTAAAAAGAATCCCCCCTGAAACAGAAGAGGAATATCTCGACCGGTGCCTTCAGAAGACGAGTGACATCAAGGAAATGACAGACAAAATGTTCGAATATGCCCTCGTATTCGAGGAGTCCGAGGATGTCAACATGACAGAAGTAAGCGCTGCATCCGTCCGCACAGTCCTCAGGGAGAACCTGGACTTCCTGCAGCTGGCCGGATTTCAGGCAGAGGCTGTGCTGGAAGAATGTACAGGCAGGATACTCGGAGACGAGACTATGCTCAAAAGAATCTTCAACAACTTATTCTCTAACATCCTCAAGTACGGAGATAAGAAATATCCGGTAAAGCTAACCTTCCAGACAGAAAAGCAACAAATCAAGGTTACATTAATCAATACTGTAAAAACAGAAAAAGACGAAATAGACAGCAACAGGATCGGACTCAAAAGCGTCGAAAAAATGGTTGGACTGCATGGCGGGACATTATACGTCATAAATCAGGCCGGGGTATATAACGTACAGATCACATTTCCAATGCTGTAAACGGACCGCAAAGGGGTCAGACCCTTTTGCGGTCCGTTTTCAGAATCGTTTATCAATTCATCTCTAAGTCTATGGGATTATTTACCTATAGAATATCTGTAAATATCAAGTGTATAGTTAAAAATATATAAAAAATCCTATTAATTTTTGAATCGTATATTGAAACGTTTCAATGAATTTGCATTTCGGAAGTATTGTATTCTCTATATTCTTCCGTTATCATTTTCATATACTAATTCCGGAATTTAATAAGTTTATTGCATCAGGATGACTTGAAAACAAATTGTCAGACAGGAGGATTTAGATGAATAAAATAGGCATACATTTTGGGTATTTCAATACGGACTGGGATACGGATTTTATCCGCCAGATTGATCAGGTGAAAAGGATCGGCTTTGATATTCTGGAAGTTGCACCGGTGCCTTTGATGAAGTTATCGAAAGAACAGCGAAGAGCGATCCGTGACCATGCAGAGGAGAAAGGGATTGACCTGACTTTCTCCGTGGGGCTGGGGAAGGAGTATGATCTTGCTTCTGCGGATAAAGAGATCCGAAAAGCTGGAATCCAATTTACGCTGGACACATTCGATATTATGCAGGAAATGGGCAGTACGATGTATTCCGGTGTAGACATCGGAGCATGGAACCAGACCTACTCATACGGTGTTATTGACAAAAGCAGGGAATGGAAATATTCAATCGAATCTGTACAGGAAATCATGAAGTCCGCAGAAGAGAAAGGAATAACATTTGCGGTGGAAGTGGTGAACCGTTATGAATCCTCACTTGTAAATACGGCAGAGGAAGCGATGGAGTATATTTCCCGTGTCGGAAGCCCGAACTGTAAGCTTTTGCTGGATACATACCACATGAATATTGAAGAAGACAGCTTCGAAAAGGCAATTCAGCTGGCGGGTGGCAGTCTTGCACATTTCCACGTAGGAGAACCGAACCGGAGACCGCCTAAGCCAGACGGAAGGATGCCGTGGGATGAGATTACAGGTGCATTGAAGTCCATTCATTATGAAGGCGCCATTGTAATGGAGCCATTCATAAAAATGGGAGGCGAGGTTGGACGTGATATCAAGGTCTGGCGGGATATCAGCAAAGGCGCCCAGACAGAGGAAATGGAAAGGCTGGCTGCAGTTTCAGTAAAAATGTTCCGTGAAAAAATGCAGCCGTAAGGGGTTAGAGTGATGTCGACAATCAAGGATGTTGCGCGGATTGCAGGGGTTTCAGTCGGTACAGTTTCAAACTTCCTGAATGGGAAGGAAAATGTGAAGGAAGAGAAAGTACAACTGATTAAGCAGGCTATGGAGAGTCTGGATTACAGGCCGAATTACATGGCGCAGAATCTCAAAGGGATGAAAAGGAAGATTATCGGAATTCTTTTTCCGAATTTAGATGAGCCCTACAACGATATTTATAAAGGACTCACCGAATATCTGGACATGAAGGACTTCATAACCGTACTGAAACTAACACAGAATAATATTGTTCTGGAAAATCAGTTTCTGGACCAGCTGGTCAATATCGGTGCAGTCGGAATCATTATGGTATCCAATGATGCCGCAAACATAAAAAAATACAAGAAAATAGAGAAAAAAGGTGTCTCCTTCGTATTTGTTGAGAGAAAAGTCGGACAGGGAAGTTTCAGCAACGTACTTTTTGAGAATAAAGATCTGGTCTATGACATAACAGCCGGACTGCTCCAGGAGAATCCAGATGTCAATATCAAGGTTCTGCTTGGCAAACAGGAATTTTCCAATGAAAAGGACTGTGCGGAGGGGTATCTGGCGGCGCGCGAATCAGGCAAAGGTGACATTGAGGTAATCAAGGAAATTAACAGGGAAGCTGTTTTCGACCACATTTACCGCTGCCTTATGTACTTTGATCCGAAGCCGGCACACGTCATAGCGTCTTCCGTTGAATTTGCAAAAATATGTGTGGAAGTATGCAACATTCTAAAGGCTGATATCTGTATCCATGCCCTTGCGGGAGAAAAATGGTACATGACGGATATCCAGAAAAATATGGTTCAATACGGCAGAAATGCAATCCTTATGGGGAAACAGGCAGGGGAGAAGATGAACGAACTGCTGTCGCACAGAAACCTTCCGGAACGAAATACTATTTATATCAAATCAAAGAAAAATTACAGTATATCCGAGGTTAGCGGGAATGAGAAATCCAGAAAAAAAATCCGGATTCTGGCCTATAAGTGTGATGCATCAAATGCCCTGAAAAAGCTGGCTGCCAGTTATAGAAAACAGTGCGGGACAGAAGTAGAGTTCCACGAACTGGGATATACAAAGCTCAGAGAACAGTTGAAAAAGGAGTTTGCAGCACAGTCCCGGGAATACGATATCTATATGTTTGACCTTCCCTGGATGGGCAGTGTGCTCTCGAAAAACGTTTTTGCTGACCTGTCTAAGGAGGTTAAGGAAGACAATCTGCTCAGGCGCTATCCAAAAACAATCGTAAAGGCATTTTACAGGTTCGACAGAGGAGTGCATATATTCCCGATCATAGCGACAACTCAGGTCCTGCTGTACCGGAAAGATATTTTTACCAACCCGGATGTAAAATCGCAGTTTATGAATATGTATGGTTACGAATTGTCTCCTCCGGGCACATGGTCAAACTTTAACACAATAGCGGAATTCTTCGACAGAAGCGTCAATCCGAGATCCCCGTTCCGATATGGAACCGCAGCGAGTGCACTGGAGCCGATCGGACTGATCAATGAATTTCTCCCCCGGCAATGGGCCTTCCACGGACAGATAACGGACCGTTGGGGCAAGGTAGTGATAGATAGTGAGGAGAATGTGAAAGCACTGGAGAATCTGACAGCTACATTCGAGCATATCCCTGAGGGCACGGAAGGCTACTTCTGGGATGAAATTTTTGAAATGCTTCTCAGAGGGGAAATTCCAATGGCGCAGGGATTCGCGTCACATTACCAGCCAGGGAAATATTCCGTCGAGGGTAATACATATGAAAAATACATAGAAGCGGTTCCGGTGCCCGGACACAGGCCAATGCTGGGAGGCTGGGCCCTGGGAATCAACAAGTTTTCAGAGAATATAAAAGAGTGCTATGAGTTCATAAAATGGAACCTGAACGATAAGACTGCAATTCTAAACATGCGTCTGTGCGGGTGTGTTCCGACAACGACCGTGTTTCAGGACGATACGCTGAAACTGAGCTATCCCTGGCTGAACATGGTAAATGAAAAAGTGGAACTGGGCCGCCTGCGGGAGGAAATCATGGACCGTGAAAAGCGGATCATCAACACAGAACTGATTGATGATGCGATATCCGGAGGGATTAAAAAAGCAGTTCTGAAAAAGGAATCGCCGCAAAAGGCACTCGGAAAAATACGAGATGAAATCAGTCAACTGATTTCGGGAAAGTCAGAGACCGCGCAGTAAGCTGCTTGCGGGAGTAAAGGAAGAGGAGTCAGATATGAAAAAAGTAAAACAGCTGTTACAGGCAGATTTGTCCAGCGTTATACTGCCAATCATTGTGATTTTTGCAATTTTGGCGGCAACGAGCGAGGGATTCTTATCTTCCTATAACATGTATTCGGTATTTCAGTCAGTTCCCATTTTTGTCATCGTGGGGCTGGCACAAATGGTTGTTTTATCACTGGGGCAGATGAACCTTGCAGTCGGTTCAATCGGAGTTCTGTCGAGTGTGGTTTTCGGAATTGCGATGCAGGAAGCCGGCCTGCCCGCTTCAATATGTATCATACTGGCATGCGGGGCGGGGCTGCTCCAGGGATTTCTGCAGGGGGTCATGGTAACAAAGTCCGGGATCAATCCATTCATCATTTCACTGGCGCTTTTGAGTCTTTATAAGGGACTGGCGCTGGTCATCACAAGCGGGCAGCCGTTTTCCCAGCTGAGTGTGGGATTTAAGGAATTCGGAAACATGAAAATTGCCAACTTATTTCCGACTACTATTTTTATAGCCATCTTAGTCAGTGTTGTTATGTACATTCTTATACGGTACCGCAGGCTTGGAAAGAAACTTCTGGCATGTGGGGCCAACGGAGTGGCGGCGGTTTATTCAGGTGTAAACTATGATAAAACGGTGATTGCCGGGCATTGTGTAAGTGGAGTGCTCTGTGCAATAGCAGCCATCCTCCAGGTGTCCAGATTTGGAAGCGTACAGCTTTCTATCGGGGATGACTGGATGCTGACTTCCTTTGTTGTACCCGTACTGGGAGGCACCCTGCTTTCAGGTGGAAAGGTAAATGTTATAGGAACCTTTCTCGGAGGTTTCCTGATGGTGCTGATCAATAATGCGATCGTTCTGTGGGGTGTAAGTTCCTACGCCACAAATGCGGCTGTCGGTATCATTCTCCTGCTGGCATACGAAGTAGACCGTATGCGGAAGAAGATGATGACAAATCAGGCGAAAAATGCTGTTGAGAGGGAGGGGTAGTTATGGATTTCAAAAAAATCAGGAAATCAAACGCATTTAGTGTATCCATCATTATCCTTTGTATGATTCTTGGAATGTGTGTGATAAAACGAAATTATTTGTCGGCGGATAACATCAGTGCACTGTTAAAGGTACTGGCAGTTACAGCTCTTGTTGGAACCTCCCAGATGATCAGTATTGCAAGCGGGGGAATGAACGTATCTATCGGGGCAACCGGAGCCATGTCAGCGATTTTCAGCGGCCTTCTGATGCAGAATGCCGGGGTGCCGGTGCCGTTGGCCATCCTGTCCGGGCTGCTGACAGGAGCCGTCTGCGGCGTAATCAACGGGCTTCTGATTTTCCGAAACGGTGGAGTCGGTGTGGCAAGCTTTTTGACAACACTTGCTACAAACTCCGTATTTACGGGAATTATTTATATGATTACGACAGGACATGGTGTCAGCAAGATTCCGCGCGCCTTCATTGCAATTGGAAACACAAAGCTGGGTGCGGTTCCGACGTCGGTGGTGATTATGCTGGTCATTTTGACTCTTGTATATATCATGTTCCGGTATACAAGCCCGGGAAGGCAGATTCTTGCATTTGGCGCGAATCCGAAGGCGGCCGAACTATACGGGATATCAAGATTCCGCACGATTCTGCTTGTGAACATTCTTGCGAGCGTGATTGCAGCAGTGGCAGGAATGCTTGTCGTCATGAGGGTAGGAACGGCACAGCCCGATATCGGTTCCGACTGGATGCTGAAATCCTTCGCCGCACCGCTGATTGGCGGAACGAGACAGGCAGGAGGAAAAGTAGTCGTATTCGGAGTTATTTTAGGAGCCCTGGTACTGACAATCATAGAAAATGCCCTGGTCCACCTGAGCGTAGATGTTTACTGGACCGAACTGATCAATGGCGTGGTGATTATCGTGATTATGGCCCTCGACCGGGTGCGTGCAGTGAGGAAGTAGGAAGGATAAGGTGAGACACATGTCTGAATACATATTAGAATTAGAAAACATCACCAAGATTTTTCCGGGTGTAAAGGCGTTGGATGATGTATCGTTCAAAATAAAAAAGGGGGAAATCCATGCGCTGGTTGGAGAAAACGGTGCAGGAAAATCGACCCTGATCAATATTATATCCGGTGTATTTGAGCCTACAAAGGGGCAGGTTAAAGTAGACGGGAAGGCAGAACACATTGTGAATCCGGGCCGGGCATTTGAACTTGGTATCGGCGTAGTGCATCAGGAAAGAAATCTGATCGATACCTTCAATATTGCTGAAAACATATGTTTTATGGATGTATCAACCGGGAAAACGAAATTCGTTGACAAAGCTGCCATGCATAAAAAGGCCCGGGAAGCGATGCAGCGCGTTGGTCTGGAACTGGACCCGGAACAGGGGGTCGAGGAACTTACCTCAGGGAAAAAACAGATGTTAGAAATCGCCAGGGCAATGTGTATGGACTCCAAAGTCCTGCTTTTAGACGAGCCGACCGCATCTATTTCACTGACAGAGGCGGAGATTCTTCTGAAAACGGTGAAGCAGCTGAGGGAGGAAGGCGTCTCTATCATCTATATCAGCCATAAGCTGGAGGAAATCTTTGAAATAGCTGACAGTATTACTGTCATCCGGGACGGCAAAAATGTAGGGCAGACGCTTCCGGCGGATACACTGGATAAGGATAAACTGATTGAACTGATGGTTGGGCGCAGGCATGTTATAGAGACTTATGCGGTGAGAGACTTCAAGGATGCCCCCGTCGTACTGGAGGCAGACGGAATCAGCAGTAAAAAGAACCCTATACCAAAATCATTTTCTCTGAAGAAGGGCGAAATTTTAGGATGGTATGGACTGGTAGGTGCAGGCAGAACGGAGTATGCACGGGAGATCATAGGCATCGACCCTGTCAGAAACGGGACATTGAAGGTGAATGGACAGCCTGTCAGGATCAGCAGTTATGAGGAAGCTTTCCGGAAGCATAAAATATGCTATATTTCTGAGAACCGGAAAGAAGAAGGACTCTTTCTGCAGCACAGCATAACCGATAATATCGGGATCATTGCCCTGAAAATGATATGCAGCAAAGCCGGATTCATTTCTTATAAAAAACAGAATGACATAACAGAAAAATACAAAAAATCTCTCAGCATCAAGGCGAAAGACATCTTTGTAGAAACGGCAAGCCTGAGCGGGGGAAACCAGCAGAAGATATGTATTGCGAAGGGGCTGTGTGTAAATCCCGAAATCATGATCATAGATGAGCCCACCGTGGGTATTGATGTCAACACAAAGGGTGAGATCCATAAACTGATTTACGGGCTTTCCAGTCAGGGGATTTCCGTCATCGTGATCTCCTCAGACATGGGGGAACTGGTGGGACTTGCAGACCGGATTGTTGTGTTTAAAGATAATGAAATCAAAGGTGAACTTGAGAACAGTAAAGATTACGGAACAATGAGCACTAAAGTAATGGGAAGTATTTTATTATAGTGATTCAGGCAGAGATGGAGGAAGAAACGGCCGTATTCCGCCATTTTGCATAGAGGAACCCGGTGTACCCGAAGATACAGCAGGCCACACCGGCGGGTATGAAGTTCAATGTCAAAGTAAAGGAGAAAAGATATGAAAAAGAGAATCATCAGTATATTATTAAGCCTCGCAATGGCAGCAACATTGGTAACAGGGTGTTCAGGCGGTAAAAATGTGGATACAGACGGCAGTAGTTCAGATTCAAAGGAACCATCAGCGGCTTATGGTGAAAGCGTCTGGAAGGATGTCGTTGATTACGGACCGGCAGACGGGAAAACGGATAAGGACTACGCCTTCGGAGGTGTATTCGGAGCCATCAATTCCTATAGTGACCCGATGCAGGGGGCCGCAGATGAGGCGGCTGAAGAACTGGGGATTCCTTCCACACAGTTCGACGCCCCCAAAGACTGGGTTCAGAATGACCAGAATACCATCCTCGACGGACTGATTGCGAAAGGACTGAAGGGCATCTACATGATGACCTCTGACCCGGTCGCCGGAAATGAGCAGATTTCCAAGATGGTTGGTTCGGGTGTGCCAGTCGTATGTGTGGGAGGTTCACCGGACACCCCTTCAGAAGCA
This sequence comes from Faecalicatena orotica, assembly GCF_003149245.1. GTDB lineage: Bacteria > Bacillota > Clostridia > Lachnospirales > Lachnospiraceae > Faecalicatena_A > Faecalicatena_A orotica. The sequence continues at coordinate 82,873 of NZ_QGDL01000013.1, forward strand.
ACGCTTACATTAGCAACGGATGTTTATCAGGCATCTTATGACGGAACCATAAACCTGATCGAGGCAATGGGTGGGAAAGGCGGAGTTGTCGGCCTGTGTGGTGCGGTAACAGATACAAATACCCAGTCCAGGATGAAAGCCATAGAGGACGCTTGTGCAGAGTATCCTGACGTCAATCTTGTGCAGATTATCGGTGACATCGATGAGTCTGAAGCATCTGTGACAGCAGTAGAAAACATTCTGGCTGCTAAAGGCGACCAGATCAATGGGTTTATCAGTACATGCTATTACCCTTCCGTAGCGCTGGCAAGTATACTTTCCGAAGATAAATACAGTGAGATTCATGCCATCGGATGCGACACTGACGAAGCCGTCCTCGATGGAATCAAAAGCGGCGCACTGGACGGGACCATGTCACAGAACCCGTGGGGACAGGCTTATCTGGCAACAGTAACCCTGAAAATGCTGACAGACGGCTGGACATACAAAGACAGCGAAGAATTTCTGATTGATTCAGGCTCCTTCTATATTACTTCAGAGAATGTAGACAAGGTAGAAGAGACTCAGAAAGAAGCAACGATGGAAATCGCAAAAACATGGGCAGACAAGTTTGAAGCTCCTGCCAAATAAGCAAAGCAGACAGGAAGGAAACGTTATGAAACGTGTTGGCAGAATTGTAAAATTAAAACCACAAATGAAAGAGCGGTACATCCGGCTGCACGCCGATCCCTGGCCCGAGGTCACAGAAGCGATCCATATTTGCGGAATCAGAAACTTCTCAATTTACATAAAAGGAGAAATCCTGTTTTCTTATTTTGAATATGTTGGAAATGCATATGAAGATGATATGAAAAAGCTGGATGAACTAACCGCAGAATGGTTAAAAGAAACCGACAAGTGCCAGGAACCCGCGGATCCGGGGGAAACAGACGGACTCTGGAGCACAATGGATGAGATTTTTTATCAGGAATAGGCATATAAGGAGACATAAGTAAGTGAAAAGATCAGAGATCAATCAGGCAATAAAAACGGCAAAAGAAGCACTGGATGCGATCCATTTTAAACTCCCGTATTTTGCAGAATGGGGAGAAAAAGAATGGTTGGAGAATATAAGTAAGGCAGAAAATATCAGAGAGGTCATGCTGGGCTGGGACGTCACTGACTTCGGCAGCGGAGATTTCAAACATACCGGAGCCGTATTATTTACAATAAGAAACGGCAACCTGTATAATCCAAAGGCTGGTGTCCCATATTGTGAAAAGGTAATCGTATTTGACGATGATGAAAAACAAGTTATACCGTTTCATTACCACAATAACAAAACAGAAGACATCATCAACCGGGGCAACGGAATCATGGAGATAGAACTCTACAACTCCACAAAAGACGGTAAAATAGATTATAACACAGAAAATGTGGAAGTCTATATGGACGGAATCCTCTACACAGTGAAGGCCGGGGAAATCCTGGAGATCACTCCGGGAAACAGCATCACTCTGACCCCGGGACTGTACCACAGATTCGGTGCAAAACAGCACGCCGGGAATCTGGTAGCGGGGGAAGTATCAAAGATAAATGATGATAATCTGGATAATGTATTTGCAGAAGAGCAGAAACGCTTCTCCGAAATAGAAGAGGACGAAACTGTACTGCATCCACTGTGCAATGAATATGACAGGATAGAAAACCTGAAGTAATCGCAGCCGGACCGCAAAGGGGTCAGACCCTTTTGCGGTCCGTTTTCAGAATTGTGTTTACACTTTTTGGAAATACACAAAATCTAGATGTGGAGATGCACGTTAAATACTATCATATGTATTAATAATCAGATAATTATATACAAATAATACAATTAAAAATTTATTTATTCAAAATAATAAAAATGTGTTGACAAATAAAAACTCATATGCTAAGATAAAGTCAATCCAAAAGAGATACAAAAATAAAAAACATCTCAAAGGATATTATCTATTGAACATAAATAAAAATGTTCAGATGGATTAAAATACTAGCTTAAGGAGGCAGAGGTCCAATGGACAATTTAACATCAGTTATAATTCAATATGTTAGTGGTACGGCAGATGGAAGTTCCTGTGAAGAAGAGACCTTTACCATTAAAAGATAAAGGAATCCAGTAAAAGATGAATGAAAAGGAATTGATCGGAGAGTTCGTAAATGCTGGATGATAATAAAAAGATTTAACCATTTGCAAACGTATTGAATATAGATACCACATATAACAGAATTCCTAGTAATGTGTAAAGAAACATGAAAAAGGATGTCAGTTCATAAAAAATATACACAGTTATAGAAGAAATAGCTAAATAAGTTTTTGGAATATTGTTAAACAATACTGCGGAAGCTGAACGGTTATAGGATGAATAACTCAAGGTTATATTTTGAAATATGAACGGATACCAGGAACGAAAGGGAATGGATTCTAGTTATTCATCGATTTGTTATATTGTAAGACAGGAGGTTTAATAAGCCAGTCTTAGTGAACAGACTGAAATATCAATTAACAAAGAGGTAAAGGTCTTACAGGAACATAAATCAAAACATTCCTCCGATTTATAAAATAAATAGAATGAAAAAATTAAATAAATCTTAAAATGCATCTTCAATGTCAATTGAGGATGCATTTTTTTGACATTGAGAAGTGCTTATGGTAAACTAAGGACAGAATTATCTCAAAGTGTGCGTATACAATATCGTGCAGCCTTTACTGCACGCCCGCCCGGAGTCAGTGAATAAACGGATACGGTAAATGACTTGTGATTTTTAAAAAGTCTATGATGTTTACTGCCGACGGGGCATGAATTACGGGGTGCTTGGAGAGTATAAATAATATTACATTACGAGGTGAGTGCAGTGGATAAGTACGAATATAAGTTAAAGACAGAACAGATGCTTGAACTTATGGAAAACGGTGCATACAACAGGGCAGCGGAGATTGCGGATGCCATTGACTGGAAACGAGTCAGAAACGCTACGATGCTGACGAATGTCAGTGATATCTATGAGAAAAACGGAGATTATCAGAAGAGCTATGAAGTTCTGAATATTGCTTATCATCGTGCAGAAGGAAGCAGAAAAGTGCTTTACAGGTTATGCACACTGGCACTTAAGACCGGAAATGTTGATGAGGCGATTGATTATTATGATGACTTCATTCAGGTAGCGCCAAAGGATCCGAATCAGCATATTCTGAAATATAAGATTTTAAGGGCCCGGAGAGCTCCGATTGAACAGCAGATCGAAGCACTTGAAGAGTTTAAAAAGGCAGAGTATCTTGAAGAGTGGGCGTTCGAACTTGCCAAATTATATCAGGAAGCGGGAATGACGGCGGAATGTCTGGAAGAATGTGATGATCTGATACTCTGGTTCAGCGAAGGCAAGTTTGTTTATAAGGCGATGGAGTTAAAGATGCAGTATAAGCAGCTTACACCATCACAGCAGGAAAGGTATGACCGCAGATATGAGAAACTGGAATCAGAGACGGTAGAGATTCCTGATTTATCTGAATACCAGATGCGTAATGAAGAGAAAGAAAATACCCTGTTGGACAGGGAAGAGCTGGATAAAGAACGTGAACGTGAAATACTCCGTAAGAGAGAATTAGGCGATCAGGCACCACCGGAGGATTCTGAAGAAGAAACACCAGACGATGATGACGTTCAGGAAGAAGAACCTGAGACCGCAGAGGAGACTGGGCCGGAGGAAGCAGCAAAGGAGCCGGAGGATGCTGAACCGGAAGAGGAGCCAGAGGTAGACGAAACGGTCAAGAAACTGGAAGAAAAGGGCATTGGCAGCAGGATGAAGCTTGAGGATGCACTGAAGAGCCTGCTCCATCCAACCACCGAGGAGGCTGAAGAAGACCCGGACGAGGATGAGGAAGAAGAAATGCCTGAGCTGGAGGCTGCTATAGAAGAGATTGAGAATGTGATTGATCTGGAACTGGTTAACGAAATCACAGGAAAGCCAGAAAAAGAAGGAATCCGGTTTGATTCCGATCTGGAAGAACTAAAAGCAGAGCCATTGGAAGAGCTGCCGGATGAAGATGAGGGCGTAGGATCAGAGCCTGATGAAACCGAAGCACTTGAGGATATTCCAGATGAAGTTCTGGAAGAAATCGAGGAAGCTCAGGGTGGAATAATTGGCACATCTCAAGATACTCAGGAAGCATATGAAGAGTCGGAAGAGGAAATTTCTGAAGAAGATATTGCAGAGGCCGGAGTATTTTCAGAGGAATATTTAGTAGAGGAAGAAGAACTTCCGGAGGAGTATCTGGAAGAGGAAGAAGAATTTTCTGAAGAATATCTGGAAGACGCCGAAGAACTTCCAGAAGGAGAGGCAGAGGAGCTTGCGGATTCCGAAGAAGCAGATGACTATGATGAAGCCGAAGCGTATATAGAGGAATACCCTGAAGAAGAGGAAGAACTTCCTGATGAAGAGTATACGGAAAATATTTATCCAGAGGAAGCGCTTTCAGAAGAATATTTGGAAGATATAGAAGATTTGAGTGAAGAGGATTCAGAAGATATTCAGGAAGAAGTAGTTTATCCCGAAGCTGAAGAAGAACTTGTGGAAGAAGATTTCGAGGAAGCGGAGGAACTTCCAGAAGAGGAACCATATCCGGAGGAGAATGAAGAACTTCCGGAAGAATCTGCAGAAGAGATTGAAGAAGTAACTGATTCTTTAGAAACTGATTCTGAGCCAGTAATTGCTTCTGAGACAGAAACACCAGAAGTACCGGAAATGTCAGAAATAACGGAAGTACCTGAAATGCCAGAAACACCTGAAATACCGGAAGTACCTGAAATGGCAGAGGCGCTGGAGGGTGAAGAAGGAATAGAAGAAGTCGAAACAGCAGAAAATATAAAACCAGAAAGTAAGAAGCCGGCAGAAGAAGAACAAATAGAAGGTCAGCTCAGTATTGAGGATATTATGAATGACTTGAAAAATGAGTCGGCGGAAGAGGTAGACATGGGAGATAATAAGAAAAAGGCGGAGCCGATTTTGCCGCCTGATATCCAGCGTATGATTGATGAGATTGAAGGTGTGCTGCCGACAGAGCCAGAAGAGGAGCCGGTGCGTCCGATCAGGAGAAGGGGAGATGAACGCCGCGATAACATGGGGGCGATTACACAACAGCTCAGGATAGATGATATTGCTGATTATCTGGCCGCTACAGATGACGAGACCTATATGGACGACCTGCCGGAAGAGATTGATGCCGATGCATATGAAGACGAGTATGCTGAAGACTACACCGGTGAGTATGAGGATGAGTACCCGGGGGAGGAAGCAGCTGACGAGTACAGCGACGGGTATGCTAAAGAAGAATATGCTGACGGGTATGAGGACGAGTACGAAGAGGAAGAATACGCCGATGAGTATGAGGATGAGTACACAGAGGAAGAATATGCCGATGAGTATGAGGACGAGTACGCAGAGGAAGAATACGCCGATGAGTATGAGGACGAGTATGCAGAGGAAGAATACGCTGATGAGTATGAGGACGAGTACGCGGAGGAAGAATACACCGATGAGTACGAAGACGAGTATGCAGAGGAAGAATATACCGATGACGAATATGATGCCGCAGATGGATATGAAGAGGATTATGGTGATATAGAGGCGAGCTTCGAGGAAGAGTTCCGTCCGAATCCAAAGCATGCGAACGAGCCGGATGACAGGGAGATTCCGGATGAAGATGACGGAATGGACATTTTATCCGCTACAACGCCGTTGAGCCGTAAGGAAACAGCGAAACTGATTGCTACAGGAAAGACTTCTCCGCTCCCTCTGGATGAGATTTCAGATGCCCTCTCTTTATCAGATACAGGGTTTGTAGTTCATGGCCGTTATGATCTTGCAGCTCAGAGCGGGATCGGAACCAGGGCAGGCCTTACAGATGAGCAGAAGAAGTTGTTCTCTTACTTTGTTCCGGTAAGAGGTATGAGTGAACAGCTTGTGGATGTTCTGGAGCAGGACCGCAACTGCACGAACAGGGAGGAAACTTCCAGAACAGGAAATCTCCTGATTATTGGTAATAAAGGAAACGGTAAGACGGTGCTGGCCGTTGATGTTGTAAAAGCCATTCAGAAACAGAGAAACATCCGTCAGGGCAAGGTTGCCATTGTAACCGGTGATTCTCTGAATAAGAAGAAAATTGGCGATATCTTCGCAAAATTATACGGCGGGGCTTTGATTATTGAAAAAGCTTCTAAGATGAATGAAAAGACAGTTGCCCGGCTGAATAAGGCAATGGAACGGGACACCGGAGAGATGCTGATTGTTCTGGAGGAGCAGAGAAAGCCTCTGGACCGCCTGCTTTCTTCCAACAGAGAGTTCCGCAGAAAGTTTACAAGCCGTCTTGAGGTACCGATTTTCATCAATGATGAGCTGGTAACTTTTGGTCAGACTTATGCACAGGAGAATGGATACCGGATCGATGAGATGGGAATCCTGGCACTCTACAGCAAGATTGACACGCTTCAGAGAGAAGACCATGCAGTAACTGTTGCAGAGGTCAAGGAAGTGATGGATGAGGCGATGGCACATTCACAGAAGGCGTCTGCGAAGAAGCTTGTAAAACGTGTATTTGGTAAAAATACAGATGATGCTGACAGAATTATCCTGTCAGAAAAAGATTTTAATATTTAAGAATTTTATGGCAGGCAGACCCGTTTGGATCTGCCTGTTTTGCATATGTATTTCATTTTCCTATATGCGGCGGATTTCTCTTTCCTTTTTACTCTATTTCAAGTATAATTGTACATATAAAAATACGATTTGTGAGGTGGGCTTATGGGAAAGACAAAGACCGTACAAAAGAAGGTGCAGCCTTATGAGATTGGAGAACTGGACCAATATCTCTTCGGGCAGGGCACACACTATGAGATTTATAAGAAGCTTGGTGCTCACAAGGTAAAAGTAAGGGGAAAGGAAGGCGTTTATTTTGCAGTCTGGGCCCCGAATGCGAGACGTGTAGCTGTAGTCGGTGATTTCAATGAATGGGATTTTGAGGCAAATTATATGGAGCGCCATGATCCCGTCGGTATTTATACCTGCTTTGTTCCCGGGGTTAAGGAAGGCGAGTTATATAAATACTGTATAGAGACCGAGAAGGGCAAGCGGATATTCAAGGCAGATCCGTTTGCTAATTATGCGGAGCTGAGGCCGGGTACGGCGTCCAGAATTACGGATATTTCCCACCTTGACTGGACAGACAGCGAGTGGATGACGGCACGGGAGAAGTGGGACTGCAGGGTGAATCCGATGTCTATATACGAAGTCCACTTAGGGTCATGGATGAGACATCCGGGCCGTGAGGATGAAGGGTTCTATACATACCGCGAGTTTGCGAAGGAAATCGTGAAGTATGTTAAAGAGATGGGATATACACATGTAGAACTGATGGGGATGGCAGAGCATCCGTTTGACGGATCCTGGGGATATCAGGTGACGGGATATTATGCACCGACAGCCAGATATGGCACTCCGGAAGATTTTGCATATATGATCAATTATCTTCATCGGAATAAGATCGGTGTTATCCTAGACTGGGTACCGGCACATTTTCCAAAGGATGCACACGGACTCGCCGACTTTGACGGGACACCTGTCTTTGAGTATGCAGATCCCAAAAAGGGAGAGCACCCAGACTGGGGCACGAAGATCTTTGATTATGCAAAACCGGAAGTCCAGAACTTCCTGATTGCCAATGCGCTGTTCTGGATTGAGCACTATCATGTCGACGGACTGCGTGTTGATGCGGTAGCATCCATGCTTTATCTGGATTATGGCAAGCAGGACGGCCAGTGGGTAGCGAATAAGTATGGTGGCAACCAGAACCTGGAAGCAATTGCGTTTTTCAGACATTTGAATTCTGTTGTCCTTGGCAGAAACCACGGCGCGATGATGATTGCGGAAGAATCCACTGCGTGGCCAAAGGTAACCGGGGCGCCGGAAGATGACGGGCTTGGATTCAGTTTGAAATGGAACATGGGATGGATGCATGATTTTACGGAATATATGAAGCTGGATCCCCTGTTCAGGAAGAACGCACACTACCAGATGTGCTTTTCGATGGAGTATGCATATGCAGAGAATTATATTCTTGTGCTGTCCCATGATGAAGTGGTGCACTTGAAGTGTTCTATGATTAATAAGATGCCGGGAGTCGGGTTTGATAAGTTTGCCAATCTGAAGGCCGGATATGCATTTATGATCGGGCATCCGGGGAAGAAGCTTCTCTTCATGGGGCAGGAGTTTGCACAGCTGCGCGAGTGGAGTGAAGAGCGTGAGCTGGACTGGTATCTGCTTGCAGAAGAGCCTCACCGTCAGCTTCAGAATTTTTACCGTGATCTGCTGCATCTATATAAAAAGAATAAGGCCCTGTATGAGCTGGATAATGATCCGGACGGATTCGAATGGATCAATAAGGATGACACGTTCAGGAGTATATTCAGCTTTGTAAGGCATTCTAAGGATAAAAAGAAGAATCTTTTGTTTGTTTGTAATTTTACGCCGGTTGAACGCCCGGATTACCGGGTCGGAGTGCCGAGAAGGAAACAGTATAAGCTGATCCTGAACAGTGATGATGCCAGATTCGGGGGCAGCGGGGAAGAGCGTCCATTGATTTATAAGGCTGTAAAGCAGGAATGCGATGGCAGGAATTATTCCTTTGCCTATCCATTGCCGGGATACGGGGTTGCAGTTTTCGAGTTCTAACGAAAATTTCAGAGATTATATAACAGGAAAAAGGAATGGTGATATTTACCATTCCTTTTTTGTAGGCAAAATAACGATAGTGATTGACAAACATATAATTTATGTTATTATTTAATTATATTAATTAACAACGTTAAATATTGAAAGGAGAAGGTTATGAAAAAAGTTTTTGTGGTGTTTACTTTTGTTTTATTCGTATCGTTGTTAACCGGCTGTAGCAAAAGTAATGATTCAGGTTCTTCAAATGGAGAAAAGACTCTGACCGTGTGGTACTGGGGCGAGCAGGAAGCACCGGGGTATAAGGCCTATATGGAAGAGATGGTCAGGCGTTATGAAGAACAGAATCAGGAAATCAAGGTGGAAGCCGTTCTTCAGGAGAGCGATAACCTTTATTCCGCATTCCGTACGGCGGAGGCCGCCGGAGAAGGCCCGGATATCCAGTACATGTGGGGAGGGACTCAGGCAATGGAAGATGTCTGGAAGGGAAATGTTGCACCCCTGAGCGATTACATTTCCGAGGAAGAACTGTCTGTCATTCCAAAGTCATCTCTGGCAGAAACAAACTGGAATGGTAAGCAGTGGGGCATTCCTGCATATGGATTTACATACGGGATCGCGTATGATAAGGAAGCAATGGAGAAGGCGGGTGTGGACCCGGAAAACCCGTTTACAACGTGGGAACAATTCATGGACTGTTGTGAAAAATTAAAAAGTGCGGGAATCACACCTCTTGGGATGGGACTGAAAGACGGGTTTCTGCCGGCCTGGATCGGAATCTTTTTAGGGCAGCAGAATCTGGATAGCGTAAATGAAATGATAGACCTGATGAGCGGAGAAAAAAGTTTTACGGATGCAAAATATTCAGAATGGCTGGAAAAGATCGTGGAATTGAAAGATGCAGGATATATCAATGATGACATCTTGTCTCTGGACCTTTATCAGGGACAGCAACTGATTGAGAGCGGAAAGGCTGCTATGACGCTTCACACCCAGGCATATGCCGTATCATTGGAAAAATCATTGGGAGCGGAAAAAATAGGGTTTGCAAAAGCACCAGTGTACGGAACCGGAAAACTGGCGGCTTCTGTTGCGACACCCAGTCAGGTGTATGTGATTCCCAAGAGTGCTGCAAATAAAGAAGAGGCTGCTGATTTCCTTCTTTTTCTGCAGGAGGAAGAGAATGTAAAGTGCTTATATGAAATGGCTAATGTAATGATGCCGAATACGAATTTTAAGGAGGAGTGGGTAACAAGTGAAATTGATAAGAATGTGCTTCAATGGCAGAAGGAGGATACGAACTTTTGTTACCAGCTGTATTTTGCACCGATGTTTGAATCAGACGGACTGGTTCCCACAGTCCAGAAGATGTTTTCAGAAGATCTTCCTTATATAGATGCAGCCAAGGAACTGGATGCAGCGCTGGACAAGTGTATCGAGCAGAATCCTGAAGTACATGAGGCTTTTCTGGACTGGAGCGTAGAAGAATAAAGATTCTGGGTATCATGGGGGTGGATTATCCCCATGATATCAAAAGGAATGGGTAAATATGAAAAAAAGAAAAGCAAAGAAAATCAGTCCGTATATCTATATTCTGCCGACATTTATGATCCTGCTCCTTGTGATTGTGGTGCCTATCATCTATGTGGTTACGCAGAGTTTTTATACAACCGTGGCGGATGAAAATATCTTCGTGGGGTTAAGAAACTATCAGCTGGCAGTAAAGGATGAGTTACTGTGGATCGCTATGAAAAACAACCTGAAATTATTTTTATGTGTTCCGGTTCTGACGGTGATATCTCTTGCAATCGCTTCTGTCTTATATAATAAGATCAGGGGGTGGCGTTTTTACCGCAGTGTTATTTTTATTCCATATATACTGGCAATCCCTGTAGTCGGTATTGTATTTTCTTATCTGCTGCAGTATAACGGTGTCTTCAACTCGATATTAAGGGGAGCAGGTCTGGAAGGCCTTGCGCTGGACTGGCTGGGGAATCCGGATCTGGCGTTTCCAAGCGTAGCCGTAGTAATCATCTGGAAACAGATTGGGTTTGGCGTTGTTCTATTTCTGGCGAGAATGATGTCCATTGACAGGGCACTGTATGAGTCAGCTGATGTGGACGGCGCATCATGGCTTCAGAAGTTTTGCCATATCACGATTCCGCAGACAAAGTCAATCATTGAATTTTATATCATAATTACATTGATCGAAATGCTCAGCTGGGTGTTCAACTTTATTTATGTCATGACTGCGGGAGGGCCGGGAAATAAAACTCTTGTGCTGGAATATCTGATTTATAAGAAATCTTTTGGAGGCGGTGATTTTAATATTGCAATGGCGATCAGTGTCATATTACTGATTCTGGCAAGTATACTGATTGCAATACATCAGGTTGTGATGAGGAAAGAGGATTGATGAATATGAAACGAAAAAGAGGCGGTGGAACTGCGTCACAGCTGCTTATGATTTTACTGGTGGTTATAATTATATTTCCGCTGTATTTCATGACTGTAAATTCGTTTAAAACACATGAAGAGTATGTGAACAATATGATTGGTGTTCCCCGGACATTTACACTTCAGAATTATGTGGAAGCCTTTCAGGGAAAACCATTCGGCCAGTGGTTTTTTAACAGCCTGATACTGACGTTGGCAGCAGCCCTGGTTACCGGGGCCATTGCACTGCTTGCCGGATATGCATTTGCCAAGATGAAGTTTAAAGGCAGGGAGTTATTGTTTGGCATGATTGTGCCGCTGATGTCGGTTCCTCCTGTGGCGATGATTATTCCACAGTTCAGAATTATAAAAATAATGGGGTTAGTAAATACGCGCGTATCTGTTATATTAATATATGTAGGTATTATGCTGCCAATGACGGTTTATTTAATGCGTAATTTCATGAAGACTGTTCCGGATTCCTTGTTGGATGCGGCGAAGATCGATGGCTGTAATTCCAGAAAAGCACTGCTGTTCATTATGGTCCCGCTGTCGGTCCCGGCGTTGATCACGTCATCGCTGGTGAATATTGTCTGGGTCTGGAATGAACTGCTGATCTCTCTTGTATTTCTGCAGAAAGAAAGCCTTCGGACGCTGATGGTTGGAATTACATTGTTTAAAGGCCGCTTTACGTTAAATATACCGGTGATCATGGCCGGGCTGGTCATTGCGACAGTTCCAATTGTTGTTATATATATCTTTGCACAGAAGTATCTGGTTGAAGGGATGCTGGCAGGTTCTGTGAAAGAGTAGGAGAAAAGGAGGACATGCATTGAAGGTTTATAACCCGACAGATATAGGGGACAGGAATAAGCTCTCCATATTACATACAATTAAGAATAATGATGGTATTTCCAGACAGGAGATCTCAAAGAGGCTGCACCTGAGTGCACCGGCAGTCAGTAATAATGTTGCGGCTTTGATCGAAAACGGAATTATTTATGAGACGGGCTGTGACGATACGAGTCTGGGACGGAAACCGAGACAGCTCAGTTATAAGGGTGACCTTTATTATGTGATTTCGGTAGAACTGATGCCGAAGAAAGTGCGCGGGGGAATTGCAGATTTATACGGGAACGTGCTGTACTGGGAAGAAAAAGAGATTACGATGGATCATGGGGCACAAGGTGTTCTGATCCAGCTGGAATATGTGATTGATAAGCTGATTGAGGATAAGAACAATGATGTCAAGATTATAGCAATCGCGATTGGAGTCCCGGCCCTTACAGGGCAGAACGATTTGAATGACCTTTTTTCTGCCTATCTGGATGACTGGAAGAACGTAGATCTGGAAGAGTATATTTACAGTAAGTATCAGGTAAAGGCAATTATTGTCAATGACGTTGAACTGGCATTGATGGGTGAAAGGGAAAAAGGCGACGGGAAAGACCAGCAGAATATTATTTATATCAAATATGGGGATGGTTTTGCCGCCAGAGCCATCGTAGACGGGTATCTCTTAAAGGGACATAATATGGCGGCGGGTGAGCTGGGATATTATGCAGGTATGGAGGATGAGCTGACAGAAGGATTTGTCTGTCCGGGGCGGTTTGAGAGAGACGTCTGTGACAAGAGTTTAAAACAATATACCGGCAAAGAGAATCTGGATCTCGTAAAGCTCGAGAAGCTTGCGGCTAAAGGAGATGAAAAGGCAGCTGTAATTGTTAAACAGATTATTCGCAAGATCGCCGTTGTGATTGCCAATACGGTCCTTATGCTGAATTCGGAAGTCGTGATATTAGGCGGGATGTCAGAGGCGTTTACACAGGAGTACCTTTGCGAAATAAAAATGGTTCTGGAGAAGGTGTGCCCTTTTGTCCCTGAGGTAGTGGTGTCTAAGCTGGGAGTGAATGCGCCGGTGATCGGAGGCGTCAGGGTTGCACTGGATTATGCAGAGGAGCAGATTGTGATGCTCTGGAAATCATAAGTTGGAGGGTTCTATGGAAGGGAAGTTGAGCGGTGAGATTGCATCCTGTTATGAAAAACATATACAGGAAGAGGTGATGCCTTTCTGGGATGCAAGGTGTATTGACAAGGAGTGCGGCGGGTACCTGACCTGTTTTGACAGGCAGGGGAATCTGACAGATGATAAGAAATACGGCTGGTTTCAGGGGCGTCAGCTATATGTGTACGCACTCCTTTATAATAAGGTGGAAAAGAGGGCAGAATGGCTTGAAAATGCCAGACATGGGTATGAATTTCTAGTGAAGCATGTATACGCGGGAAACGGCCGGTGGAATTATATGCTTGACAGAAGGGGGCGGGTTCTTAGCGGGACGGTTTCTATTTTTTCGGATTTCCATATTATACAGGGAGTTGCGGAGTATTTGAAAATAGAAGTGGAAAGAACGAAGGAGGGGATGGAGCTGCTCAGTGAGTGCTTCGATGTAATGGAGCAGAACATGTTCGACCCTGAATTCAAGGACATCTATGAAAATACCTGGAGCCCTGTATTTATCTGGCATGATATGTACCTGACCTGTCTCGCGGCGACGGAAACCTGCGCGGAGGTACTGGGGCTTAAAAGAACGCAGAGGCTGCTGGGTGAATGCGTGGATAAGATTGAAAACTGGTTTGCCCGTGATCAGTATCAGGTGATTTTCGAGGCGGTGACGCGGGACAATGATATCTGTCTGGATACGGACAAGGGCCGGTTTGTGAATCCGGGGCATATGCATGAATCTGCATGGTTCTGCATAAAAGCCGGGGAGATGCTGAAGGATGAAGAGGTAGTAAGGCGTGGCGTGGAATTAGCCAGATGGGCCAACCGGGTCGGAAAGGACAGGGAGTACGGTGGAATAATTTCCTATGCAGATGCACTTGGGAAAACCCCGGAACCTATCGACTGGTTTAAAGAGACGAACTCACTGTGGAATGAGAAGGTGTGGTGGCCAAACGCAGAGGCGCTTGCTGCGTATGCGATTGCGTACAAGAGCTCGGGAGATGTTTTCTATCTGGAACAGTTTATGGAGCAGCATGAGTACTGCAGGGAAAATTTTTATGATGCCCTGTATGGTGAGTGGTATGAACGCCTGACATATGATGCCCAGGTAAAGAACAGCGATAAGGGAACCCCGTGGAAGTGTGCATTCCACCTTGTGAGGGCTCTGGTATTCGTATGGGAAGCTTTTAAAGAAATGGAGGATTAGAATGTATTTTTTAGGGATAGACGGGGGCGGTACAAAAACAGAGTTTCTTTTGGTTCAGGAAGACGGATGTACAGTGTCCCGGAGAAGAAGCGGGACGATTTCATATAAGCAGATCGGGATGGAGGAATGCATTACTCTTCTGAAGGATGTCATCGGCAGCATGCTTGAGGGGATTGAAGAAGAGGTCAGTATTTGCCTTGCTTTTCCGAACTGGGGGGAATCGAGAGAGAATGATGCGCTTTTTGCCGGAAGATTGAGTGAGATAAGCAGACATCCGATTCAGGTGGTGAATGACTGTGCAGCAGGATGGGCAGGGTCGCTTGCACTGCAGCCAGGGATAAATCTGGTTTCCGGGACCGGATCAATTGCCTATGGTGAGAGGGCAGACAGGAAGTCGGCACGTGCCGGAGGATGGAATGATGTATTTTCAGATGAAGGGTCCTGCGGCTGGCTCGGGAGGAGGACACTGGAATTGTTTTCTAAAGAGAGTGACGGCAGAGTGGAGAAAGGATGTCTCTTGAATCTGATGCGGGAACATTTTCAGCTGGAAAGCGATATTGATTTGATTGATATTTTTGATAACAGGCTGAAAGGCAATCGGACGAAAATAGCAGAACTGCAGAAGATTCTGCTTCGGGCTGCCGTGGACGGCGATGCGGCGGCACAGGGGATGTATGAAGAGGCGGCAAAGGAGCTGGCCCTGATCGTGTGTGCGGTTTATGATAAGTTAGAGTTTGAAGGAACAGTACCGGTTTCTTATTCCGGCGGCCTGTTCCATGCGGGAGATCTGGTATTAAAGCCGCTGCAGGAACAGCTTAAGGAGAAAAAAATCAGGTTTCAGATACCCCGTTTTTCACCGGCTCAGGGAGCCGTGCTTCTGGCAGCAGAGCAAGGGGGGAAGACGGAACAAGAGTTAGATAGTATTATGTCGGTTTTAGAAATGCAGGGTTAGTATACAGCGGGAGGAGAAGAATGTTTTATACAGAAAAGGAAATTATGTCACAGCATGAGGCCCTTAAAGATACATTTGTGTACTTCATGGAAGAAAAGCCCAGAATCGAGCAGTTTTTCTCAGAGAATCCGAAAAGAAAGTTTATCATTTTGGGCTGTGGTTCCAGCTATATGCTGGCGAAATCCGCCCAAAGGGCTTTATCCAGATATGAGGGGACGTCTGCGGCAGCAGTGGCAGGGGGCGATTTCCTCCTGAACAGCGACCTTTATGATGCGTCCGTGAGAGACAGTATTGTGATCACCTTGTCGCGTTCGGGAATGACAACAGAGATTGTGAAGGCAGTGGAGTTTATTAAGGAGAATTATAAGTGCCCGGTCATCAGTTTTTCCATGCTGCGGGAGAATGATCTGTCAAAGTTTAGTGATCTGGAACTGATCATGGACTGGTGTTACGATAAAAGTGTCTGCCAGACAAGAACAGTTACAAATTTATACGCCGCTGTTCTGATGCTGGCCGGATTTTACGGAAAGGACATGGACCTTGTCTATAATCTGAGGGTTACGATAGAAGAAAATGAGGCACTGAAAAAGAAATACAGGGCAGATCTGGCACGTATTGCGGAGAAAGGCTGGAAGAATGCGGCAGTGCTTGCTGACGGGGTGCCGTGTGGTATCGCACAGGAGGGGGCGCTGGCGTTTACGGAGATTGCCAGAATTCCCGGCCGGTATTCGAATGTTTTGGATTACAGGCACGGGCCGATGGTTCTGAATGATTCTGAAACATTGGATATTGTTTTGATAAAGCCTGGTAAAAATGAGATGCAGAAAAATCTGGTGGAAGACCTGAAGGCTAAGGGAGCGGTGATTGTGACGGTGTCCTGTGACCAAAGTAGTACTTATGGTTCTGACCTGCATATTTTTGCGGGGGAAAGTGTACGGTATGAGACATGGGGGATTGTGCTCATCAGTGTGATCCAGATACTGGCTTATGAAAAGGCGATTGTAAGAGGATGCAATCCGGACCTGCCGGAAGGGCTGGACCCGTATATAGTATTTTAAATCTACAGTTTAGAAAGACGCATATAAAAAGGAGCACTGATTCTGATCAGGCTCCTTTTCTCTGTTTCATACGCTTGATTACTTTTAAACGTGTAAATTCTTCACGCTCTTTTTCTTCCAGGGCATTTGTAATGCTGTATACAAGCTGTGTATACATTGGAATCGTGATATTCTGCAGGGCATTGGCGCGCTTCTGCGTTTTCTTAATATTAGATGCCAGACGGTAGGCTGCGTTCTCCACCATCGAGAGCTTGACCGTTAAGTCCTTCACCTTACGAAACGCTTCCGAGGCGATATCGATAGACTCACGCGTCGTACTGAACGAGTAGGTTGGAGTCTTGGTACCCGGAGTATATTTGACATGGGGGATTTCTGTGCCCATGATACTGCGGGTCTGAATCGTGATGGAGTTTTCTATGGGCACCGTATAGGCGAGCTGTGATACCATATTGATACCGTGTTCAATATTAGCACGCTGAAGGCATTGATACGCATAAGTGAACGTGGTGTCGATCTCGTCCTGTATATCCCGGGCCTCGTCGATCAGATCCATCAATTCCCGGATCAGGATATTACGCTTTTTGTCCATCAGGTCATAACCCTGCTTTGCCAGCGCAAGCGAATTTTTGGCAAGCATCAGGTTTCCTTTGGTAGGGAAGGTACGCGGATCCATGCAACTCCTCCTTCTTACAATTAATTAGTCAGAATATTCTGAAAACGGAGCGCAAAGGGGTCAGACCCCTATGCAGTCCGGTAATACTTATCGAGTATCTTTGTGTCGACACGGTCGAGTTCTTCTTTAGGCAGAAGCCCTAAAAGCTCCCAACCGAGGTTGAGTGTCTCTTCCATGCTGCGGTTTTCGTTTGGTCCCTGGCCGATATAATGCTCCTCGAATGCTTTACCGAATTCGAGATACTTTTTATCGATTGGTGACAATTCGTCTTCGCCGATTACGGATGCCAGGTTTCTTGCATCACCTACTTTTGCATAGGCGGAGAAGAGCTGGTTTGCCAGGTCCTGATGGTCTTCTCTTGTGTATCCGGCTCCGATACCGTCCTTCATCAGACGGGAGAGTGACGGGAGAATGTTGATCGGCGGATAGATGGACTGTCCGTGAAGCTCTCTTTCCAGTACGATCTGGCCTTCTGTGATGTAACCGGTAAGGTCAGGGATCGGGTGTGTGATGTCGTCATTCGGCATGGTCAGAATCGGAAGCTGGGTTACGGAACCATTGATTCCCTGTACGATGCCGGCTCGTTCGTATATGGTGGCAAGCTCGCTGTAGAGGTATCCGGGGAAACCTTTACGGCTGGGGATCTCTCCTTTGGAGGAGGAGACCTCACGCATGGCTTCGGCGAAGGAAGTCATATCGGTCAGTATAACAAGGATATGCATGTTCTCTTCGAATGCGAGATATTCTGCTACGGTAAGCGCTACTTTCGGAGTGATCAGACGCTCTACAACCGGGTCATTTGCCAGATTCAGGAACATGGCAACGTGGTCCGCCACACCGCTTTCTTCAAAGGTCCGGCGGAAGAAGTCGGCCACATCATGCTTTACGCCCATTGCAGCGAATACGATGGCAAACTGTTCGTCGGAGTTCTCCCCCAGGGAAGCCTGCTTTACAATCTGCGCTGCCAGCTGGTCGTGGGGGAGTCCGTTTCCGGAAAAGATCGGAAGCTTCTGCCCGCGGATCAGTGTCGTCAGACCGTCTATTGCGGATATACCAGTGTGGATATAGTTTCGTGGATACTCTCTCATGACTGGGTTTAAAGGAAGTCCGTTCACATCACGTTTCATTGTGGATGTGATCGGTCCAAGATCATCGATGGGCTGGCCGATTCCGTTAAACGTACGGCCCAGCATCTCAGGTGAGAGTGCAATCTCCATCGGGTGCCCGGTCAGGCGTGTGTGTGTATTCTTCAAAGACATGTTCTCAGAGCCTTCAAATACCTGAATGACTGCCCTGTCCTCGTAGATCTCTACGATACGTCCTATTTTGCGTTCAGTGCCGTCCACGACAAACTCTACGATTTCATCGAAAAAGGCATCCTGGACCCCTTCTAATGCGATCAGGGGGCCGTTAATACTGCTGAGTCCTAAATATTCTATTGACATACGGTAATCCCCTCCTTACGCGTTCTTTTCAAGCACACGCTGATAAAAGGCATCGATATCACGCCTGTACTGTGCGAACATTTCCAGCCTGTCATTGGGCACATCATATTTAATGGCAATGATCTTATCGAAAATGTTTTCTGACTTCAGTACTGACATCGGGTGCCCCATCGTGACGAGTGCACGTGATTGTTTATAAAGATACAAAATAATATCCATCATTAAAAACTGTTTTTCCATTGATACGCAGGTATCGTCCTTATGAAACGCATTCTGCTGCAGGAAACCGAGCCGGATGACACGTGAAATTTCGAGTACCAGTTTCTGGTCATCGGGAAGCACATCGCTTCCGATCAGTTTTACAATCTCCAGAAGGCTGCTTTCCTGATTCAGGAGGGCCATAAGGCGGTTGCGGTAATCCACGAATTTCGGTGAAACATGGTCCTGATACCAGGGGGCAAGGTCACCGAGGTACTCACTGTAGCTGGTCAGCCAGTGGATCGCCGGGAAATGTCTCGCATATGCAAGGCTTTTGTCCAGACCCCAGAAACAGCGCACGAAACGCTTTGTATTTTGAGTGACAGGCTCGGAAAAGTCACCGCCCTGCGGGGAAACCGCACCGATAATGGTGACGGAGCCGTCAGTTCCGTTTAGGTTGTGCATCATGCCTGCCCTCTCGTAGAATGCGGAGAGACGGGACGCCAGATATGCCGGGAAACCTTCCTCGGCAGGCATTTCCTCTAGACGCCCGGATAATTCACGCAGGGCCTCTGCCCACCGGGAGGTGGAGTCGGCCATGATAGCTACATCATAACCCATGTCACGGTAATACTCTGCCAGTGTCAGACCGGTATAGATGCTGGCTTCACGGGCGGCCACAGGCATGTTGGATGTATTCGCGATCAGAGTGGTCCTGTCCATCAGAGGATTTCCTGTACGGGGGTCGGTCAGCTGTCCGAACTCTTCCAGAACCTGTGTCATTTCATTTCCACGCTCTCCGCAGCCGATGTAGATGATGATATCTGCATCCGACCACTTGGCGATCTGGTGCTGTGTCATTGTCTTGCCGGTACCGAAGCCTCCGGGAACTGCGGCCGTACCGCCCTTCGCGATTGGAAACATGGTGTCGATGATTCTCTGTCCGGTAATCAGCGGTGTGGATGCCGGAAAACGGTGATGCGTCGGACGCGCCACGCGGATCGGCCAGTGCTGGGTCATGGTCAGTTTCTTTAGGGTACCGTCGGAAAGTTCCAGAGTAACCAGAACTTCGTCGATGTTGTATTCCCCGTCTTCTGCCGTATCGACAACTCTTCCTTCTAAATCAGGGGGAACCATGCATTTATGGGTAATCGCATGTGTCTCGGGAACTTCCGCTATGATATCTCCGCCGTGGAGATAATCACCCTTTGAGACTACGATGTGTGTCTGCCATTTCTTTGTGCGGTCGAGGGAGTCTACGCTGACACCGCGGGTGATAAATGCCCCGCCTGATTCTGCGATTTTCTCAAGCGGGCGTTCGATACCGTCGAAAATATTATTCAGGATTCCGGGAGCAAGGACAACCGATACTGCATTGCCGGATGCCACGACTTCCTCGCCGGGGCGAAGTCCTGTTGTTTCCTCGTAAACCTGGATTGTAGTCAGGTCTTTGTCCAGGGCAATGACCTCACCGACAAGCTTCTCTTTGCCGACATAAACCATCTCGGACATACGAAAGCCCGTATTGCCCTTCAGATAGATGACGGGCCCGTTGATTCCGTAAATTGTTCCTGTATTAAGCAACGCCGTCACCTCCTAAAAAGATAAATTTATCATATTCGTTGCGCAAGGCTGTTTTAAATGAGTTATCAATCAAAATATTACGATTCCGGATGACTGCACGGATACCGCCTGTAAAATCTTCAGCGCTGACAGTAAGCCTTGTGCCGGTTGCATCCTCCAGATCGGAACGGCGTGTTTCGTCTGACGGATTGATATAGATAACCATCGGGTCACCTGCGGCAAAAGAGATTGCTTTTTGGATACATTTGATCAGATAATCCTCATAAGCTTCTGTTTCCATAAATTTATTGACCAGATCATTTACTTCATCGAAGATCTTATCCTTCAACTCCAGCTGAACCTTGCCCTGACGGCGTTTTAACTCCAGCTGGGACCTTGCCATAGCCTGGTTTAACTGTTGCTTGGCGCTGACTGTTTCAGCCTTGATACGGGTCTCAGACTGGCGGAGCGCCTCTTCTTTATGATCTTGTAATACTTTTTCCAACGCTTCACGGTAGGTGTCAATGATGGCGTTTCCTTCAGCCCTCGCCTCTTCCATGGAGGTTGTCTGTAAGTGTGCTATTTTTTCTTCCAGAGTCAAGAGGGGTACCTCCTTCATTTATTCTTTTTTCGGAGCAGCTTTAGCTGTAAGCCCACGGTATAAAACCATGTGGCTACAGCTTCAGTCCGATTGCTTCTGTGATATAGGATGTGATAAAGTCTTTCTTACGTCCGGTTCCGTGCCTGTCAGGAATCTCAACCAGAAGAGGCATCTTCCTCTCCAGACGGAATTCATCAATGATGTCCGGGAACTCGCGTCCCAGTTTTTCAGTCAGGAGGACGATGCCTACGGTTTTGTCCTGCAGGACATCCTGAAGGGCTGTGTGCAGCTCATCACGTTCATGGACAACAACTCCGTCCACGCCTGCAAGACGCATTCCTGTATAGGTATCAACATTATCACTGATCAGATACATTTTCATCTTACAGTTTACCTAAGATCATGAAGGAGATGATCAGTCCGTACAGACATACACCTTCCGCAAGACCTACGAAGATCAGGGACTTACCAAGTACGCTGGAATCTTCGCTGATAGCGCCAAGGGCAGCGCTTGCTGCACTTGCCACGGCAATACCTCCGCCGATACAGGATAAACCGGTAACCAGAGCGGCTGCGAGATAGCCAAGTCCTGTTGCTGTAGAAGCGGCAGCGGCTGCTGTGTCAGCTGCTTCTACTTTGCCGCCGAGCATCATGATGGATGCAAGGACAAAAGCACCGAAGAAAAAGAAGGCATTTACACCAATCGTTCTTTTATAACGTTTCTTGTTCTTTTCTCCGATTAAATAGTATCCGAATGGAATGATGATACTTAAGGTTAAAGCTGCGATAAGAATGATTTTTGTTGCTAAATTCATAGTTAAGGTCCTCCCTACTTTTTCTTAGATTTTTTCGATTTTTTTGTATATGGATCAAAAGCTCTTCCGCTTCCTTTATAAAAACGGCTGAACATCTCATAATATTCCAGACGAAGTACCTGGATACCTACGATCAGCCCTTCAAAACCGCATACAAACAAGTTCCCGAGTACAATGACAACCCAGTTCGGTGACCCGCTCTCCGCACCTGCCAGAATCAGGACAACTTCCATGATTGCTGCATGGCTGACTGCAAATGCGCCGATACGCACAAATGACAGCGTGTTGGAAAAATAGCTGAGCAGTGTTTCAAATAGTTCGAAGAAGCCCTGTACAAAGAACATACCTGCGCTTTCTTCCATCTGGTCAGCACGTTTCTGGATCTTTCTTGTGATAGGTTCCTTTAATAAAATTAACAAAAGCGGTATACCAAACATGACTGCCATGACAATTCCGCCCGGTGTCTTATGTCCTGTCATGAATAATACGATCGTTACAGCGACAGATGCATAAAAAACGAGTCCGGCAACGCCGTTTGCATCAAACCAGATATTCTCCATATCATGGCTCCTGACTGCGTTGACAATGTGAAGAACCATAGCCACGAGTATGACAGCCATACCAAATGCGACCGCCACGATAAATACGGTGTTCAGCTTACCGATAAACGGCAGTGTGGTCATATGGTCGATGGGCCTCAGCCAGAGTGGCTTTATAACGTTTTCGAATCCGAATATACTGCCGAACATGAAACCGAAAATTGTGGAAAATATACCGGCTGTGGAAATAATCCCCGCCAGCGGCGCCTTTTTAAAGTAGTAGATCAGGCCTCCCCCGATTAACAGAAGAAGTCCCTGCCCCACATCCCCGAACATGACTCCGAATATGAATGAGTAGGTCAGGCCTACAAACACAGTCGGGTCAAATTCATCATGGGAGGGCAGCCCGTACATCTGGACAAACATCTCGAAGGGCTTGAAGATCTTCGGGTTCTCCAGTTTGGTCGGCGGTTCACCGAAATAAGTATCATGGTCATCCTCGACAACGACGAAAACCTTGTCATCATCTTTGATCTCATGCAGAAACTTTTCAATATCGTCTTCTGCCATCCAGCCGCAGAGGATGTAATAATCTTCCTTCTTATCCTCCATGCGTGCCGCCATCTTGCGGACATCAAAGTTATTCGCCAGCTCTTCCAGACGGTTTCTTGCAGCAATCAGTTGCGGTGCACGCCCGGAAAGCATTTCACCGGCCTGTTTGTCCAGTTCTTCGATTTCCTGGTTTGTGTTGTAAATGGCTTTTACAATCCTGCGGTATTCATCCGCGGGCGTATCCTGAAATTCCTCCGGGAGTTCTATTTTTTCAAAGTGCAGGGACCGGAACACGGCATCCACCTTCTGGGCCTCTCCGGGGGATACAAAGTAAGCACCGTATACATAGCTTTCATCACGCTCACCTTCCACGAAGATAGCGCCGAGATCGTCCATCAGATATTTGTCCATCTTATGATAAAATTCTATGGCGATTCTCCCGAAACGGTATGTGATGTATTTGTATTTCAAAATCTGGCTCAATTCACAGTCCAGAGGCCTGAAAGGCGCTATAATCTGCTGTTTCTTACGAAGATCATCGATCTTGCGTTTCAGTTTATCCTTCTTGTCCTGAAGTTCCATGTAGTCATGGTTGGCTGTTCTTACAACTTCGAACATATCGTCCAGCCCAAGGGAAACGTCCGGTTCGACTTCGTCTGCATTCTGCAGGTATCCTACGAACTGGATTGCTTTATTGAGTGCATCCCGGTATGGGTTGATTTCAACAAATGGCCTTAGATTGTCTACGGTCTTCAGCTCGGATAATGCAGATTCCAGCTGGATTTCATATCGCGACAGGTATAGGTCCGTAACACGGTCTATGTCACCTCTGGGGCCGGAGATGTTGATGAATTTCATTTTAACTATCATTGAGTTCTACCTCCAACGTATGCCAGCGTCTCACCTGGTGTAAGGCCGTAACGGATACACTCTATGGCGGTCGTCAGCTTTTTAAGCTCTTCTTCTTTCAGGAATAAATACGTATTAATCGTGGCGATGGAGTAAGGATTGCGCCTCCTGTCCACGGTATAGAGATGATAAAGGCATTCCGCATACATCTGTTCAATCGTCAGGTTCTGGCCAAAATCGTAGTGGCGGGAATAGGATGTCTTGCGCATGGCGCTGTAAAATTCTTCCTTATTAGAAGACTCAACCATTTCCTTGACCAGATCCGTGGAAATCTTGTAATGGATCGGAACCAGAAGGGAATAAATGTCAGCAGGTGCCATATCGTAATATCTCTTTGCTCGGTAGATCCATTGAAGATTCAGCATGTCGATCTTGGCGCCGCAGTCACGGGTGAAAATCTCCAGCTCTTTCTTTTTTAGAACCTTTTTTCTCTCTTTCCATACGGTAGAAAAATAATATAAGTCAAGTGTCAGGTCATAATCAAACAATGTGATTGACTGGGTGTCCCGCAGCTTTTTAAGCGGTTCATAATATTCCGTGCCCTTCAGATTCTCGACCAGTTCATCCGTCGTCCGGGAAGTGATCAGCTTCTCAATGGATATCCGGGAATAACGGTCAAAGAATGGTTTCTTGTAATTCAAGTCGAACGGCTCGGCGTAGTGGTTGATAACGATACGAAAACAGTAGTTGATCAGGTCTACTTCGTAACGCTTTAAATATAATTGCAGGAACTTGCGCTGTTCCAGACTGCAGAAGCGGTATATCTTGGTGTAGTCCTGATAAAGTGACTGGATCAGGATCTTCTCAATGTCACCGCGGTGGAGCCTGGCCTCGTCAATCTCATCCAGAACATCTGTGTAAGAAGAATTCTCCATCAAGTAGGAGACAACTTCCGGCACGTTGTGGAGATTTGCAATCTCTTCAAACTGTTCCGGCTTCAAAAGCCTTGCTTCCATAGCCCGGACTTTCGTCACAATCCCGCTGTAAACAAGTAGATTCCCCATAGACTATACCTCTGTTATCCGTTTTAAAATATTTTGTGCGTATTGTGTGTGCTTTTCCTCATACTCTCTTAGCAGTGCCTCGATGGAGTCACTGTTAGCCCCTGTCTGGCTGTCTAAAAGTCTGGTAGTGCTGCTTTCCAGCTCATCCCGTATCTTTCCGATGCGTTCTTGAGTCTTTGCCTCCAGATCCTCGTCGAACCTGCGCCGCGCGGCATCATATTCCTTGTCCAGAACAGATTTCTGCGCTTCGGCATGGCTCACGATAGCGGCGGCGGCAGATTCTATTTCCGATAATTTCCTTACAATAGAGTCCATGTTAAGCCTCCTGTTAATCATTGATAGTAGTTGTATTTATAATACACCTTTTCAAAAAAAAAGCAAGTTACGAACCGTTTAGAGACGTAATATTTCTCAGGTATACTACGTCCCAAATTAAGTTAGATGGTGTCCCAAATTGATTTAAGTGGTGTCCCAAAATGTATTTTGCCCTGTACCTTATGTTATGGTATTATAATTTGTAGAAAAATATTTCAAGTTTTACACAATAAGAGGATTGATTTTTAGCTGTTCTGTATTATACTTACCATAAATGGAAATAAAAAACGTTATTTATGGGAAGTAAGTGAAAAAGGAGTATATAGATTATGAGATTGAGAAATATACCGCGTGCGGAAGGCACGCTTCAGGCACATCCGGCAGTAATCAAACGTCCGGAGGCGCAGAAAGGCTGTTGGAGGCAGGTTTTTGGCAATAAAAATCCGATACATATAGAAATTGGAATGGGAAAAGGCCGTTTCCTGCTGAATATGGCAGTAAAATATCCTGAGATTAATTTTATTGGGATTGAGAGATATTCCAGTGTATTACTCCGGGCTGTGGAAAAGTTTGATACCGAGGAGTTTAATATGCTGAAAAATGTACGGCTTGTCTGCATGGATGCAAAGGATGTGGAAGAAGTTTTTGCACAAAACGAAGTGGAAAAAATATATCTGAATTTTTCTGATCCCTGGCCTAAAGCAAGGCATGCGAAAAGACGCCTGACTTCAACAGAATTTTTGACAAGGTATGAGAAGATTCTTGCAAAGGGTGGAAAAATCGAGTTTAAGACGGATAATACAGAATTATTTAAATTTTCGATGGAACAGGTAAGGGAAGCAGGGTGGATTCTTGAGAATTATACATATGACCTGCACCATCATGAAATAATGAATGCGGGAAATGTAATGACAGAATACGAAGAGAAATTCTCAGCAAAGGGAAATCCGATTAATAAACTGGTAGCAGTGAGAAAATAAGAGCACAAACAGGCAGAAACATTACAATTAGGTACACCACAAAAGTTAATTAGGGACGTAGTAAACCTTTAAAATATTACGTCCCCATTCACAGTTTTTTCATATTTTGCATATTATATCCATGAGGAGATATAGCCTTACACGGGCAGTTGGAGGTATGTATGAGAGGCAGAGGCTGGAAGGATTTTGTTTGTCATAAGATGTACTGCAGGCCGGACCTGAACCGCAAGCTGATGTGTCTGAAGCGTTCGCTTGACGAGGTGTGTGAGATACTGAACAGCGGGAGCTGCCGTGGTAAATAGAATATAGAGAAACGTAGGTGTTTGCTATGAAAATCAAAGTAACTGCGAAAAATTACCCACAGGAGGTACTTCGGTCAGGGATGCCTGTGTTAGTTGAATTCTTTGCTGTTTGGTGCGGGAAATGTGCAATGATGGCTGATATTGTGGATGAACTTGCATCTGAATATGCAGGCAGGGTCAAGGTGTGTCAGATTGATATTGAGGAATGTGAAATCCTGGCATCGGAATTTGATGTTGAGGTGGTGCCGACCTTTGTTCTTTTTAAAGGTGGCAGGCCGGTTTCAGCGGCCAGCGGGGTGCTGAATAAGGAAGTTCTGATAGATATGATCGAGTCATGATATGGAGGGGCGGTATGCTTTCCGGGACAGGAGGTATACCGCCGGTTTCTATTTATAGGGAGTGGACATATCTATGTACAGAGTAATTTCCTGATTTAGCTTGCATTTCTTTAGTCCTTTTAAAGAAATATTTTGTATTCTGCCGTCAGTTATTAGTTTTTCGAGTTCCCGTGAGGAGAGTCCAAGCTTTTCCCGAAGGATCTGGGATACTTTCACGGGAAGAGAATACCGGCTTGTGATCTGAAGTTCAACGGTTGTGCCGGAATCGGGATGGGGGCCAAGGATTTGATAATCGGGAAGTACGATTTCTGCGCCGTTAGTCTGGAGAAGCCAGGTGGAGAAAG
Source organism: Faecalicatena orotica (assembly GCF_003149245.1). GTDB lineage: Bacteria > Bacillota > Clostridia > Lachnospirales > Lachnospiraceae > Faecalicatena_A > Faecalicatena_A orotica. Next base: position 109,842 of record NZ_QGDL01000013.1, read on the forward strand.
CATATTGAAGGGCAAGGCTTACATCGTTGCTGTAAAATTGTTCCAGAAGGCGGTTGTCGATGCTTTCGGGTTTGATTCTGGAATAGAGGGGCAGGTTCCAGGTTGTCCGGCAGTTTTTACATTTATAGATCAGCCAGATGTCCAGATATTTACCCTGGGCATTAACCCGGAACCTGCCTGAGCTCGCATGCTCCGTTTTTTTCTGGCATTTTTTGCAGTATTTAAGTGCCAGAGGAGGGGTGCTGTACTGCACCACCCATACTATTTGTTGCATTTTTTTCGAGTCCTTTCCTGTTAATTTAGAACAAGAAAGTAATAATAGGCGGATTTTTTTCGGATTTTCTCATGATCTGGTCTCCTTTCTTATGATTGCAGGTTTTCCTGCTGTAAAAAGTGTAGCATGACAGGCAGATAAAACCTACCTAATAGATTTTTTATACTTTATTTTGCGGCGGGGACATAAGAAAGGAGACCAAACGGATGCCGGTTATTGCATGGGTTTAGTCTCCTTGTATCATTTCCTTTTCTTTTCCTGACCGATGATCCGCTGGATGCTCTTGAATGACAGAAAGTATTTTTCGGCAAGGCGGTCCATGCGTTCTCCTTTTAAGTAGTCGGCATAGATTTGTTCATTCCTGAGTCTGAGTTCCTGGCGGGTTGAAGTTCCTTCACCCCAGGACTTTTTATTGGCCGCAGCCTTGGGGATGTAGATCAGCTCGCCGTCTATATATTCCTGTATCTTTTCCAGTAAATCACGGGGCAGGATATGGTTTGCTTTCTGATAGCTCATGTTGCTCTCCTAGTTCGTTCTTAATGAAACATAGCGTTTAATTAAGTTAAAATTGTTTCAGGATCAGCAAGGGCTATTTTTGTAAATCTGAACATTCATATCCTGGCTAAAGCGTCAGTGCTTCTGCCCGCTCAGGGTATCTGTGATAAAAATTCATTTCACCGCAATAGCCTCTGCTATGCAGTCATAAAGATAGGATTAAGCATAAGTCTCAAAGGTCCTCCTTATTTTTTTGCGTGACGGAGAATCAGTAATTCCCCTGACTTGATGAAAGTATATCATGACTCCGTCAGTTATGCACCTTAAATTCTTTTTATAAACAAAGTTAAGGCTTCAAAATAAAGTGAAGCATCGATGGTGCTCCTGCAGTTTAAAGGTATTCCTGCATGGAGTGTTCTTCATAAACCTGGTCGAGTACCTCAAGATATTCCGCCCCGAATATGCGGACATATTCTTTTACAGCGCACTTCACCGCATTTCTGCCAGCATCGCCAAGCTCTTTTTCCAGCATTTTACTGATGGTATATAAAATATGTGCGGTATGATATGTAAAGTCCTTCATACAGGAAGTGCCAAGCTCTGTCTTTTTCTTTGCCAGCAGTTGGTTTTCCGCCTCTGTCAGCGGGTGCCCCCAGTCAAATTCACACCGTTCACCGCCCCAGCTTAATGGTGTGGATAATTGTGTGCATATGAAGTCACTTCGAAACCCTTGATAGACGGCGTTATCCACATTCAGGCAGTAATATTTCCCGTATTCGGACAGACCGTGTTTCTTCCAGGCGTCACACCACGCACATCTTGAGACATAGGTTCTCAGGGTGGGGGTTATACATAATTGTCCGGCGTCCATCTGTCCTTCATAATCAGGATGCCACTCCCCGTAAGCCTGGCTGGTCATTGTGGTCAGGTCGTCCCCGTGTTTTAAGGCATTTTGCGCCATACGTGCGCCGCGTTCGTTTCCATATCTTGTCATGCCTTTGAGAATCGCATCTTTTCCCTTTTCGCCGTTTTCTTTAATGGCGTATTTGGCTAAAAGGCCGAAAAGAGTGGCGTGATGTTCGATTTTACAAGCTGGCTGTGTTGATGACATGGCAGATTCCTCCTTTAAACTGGTGTTAAATAATATTCTTATGAAGTCAGTATATCAATTTATCATGAAAAAGGGTAGCATTCTGAAAATTTAACTTTAACATTAGATAATCGTAAATAGATAAAATATTGCGCTTCCTTTTTAAGTTTCAGTTGCTTATTTTAAAATTGCAGATAGAATAAAACTATAGTGTATTTGATAGTTATTTTATCCGATGGGAGAAGTTAATATGAGAAAACACCGCCGCCCCTTAAAACTGAAGACAATTCTGATTATTTTATCTGCAAGTATTATTATCTGTACGCTGGGTATCAGCGGGATTATTTCTTTCCAGATGTTTGAGAGACTGATGGTACAGAAAATTTCTAATTCCAGAGTGGATGTACTGACCCAGATTTCTGAGAAGGTTTCGGCAATTAAATCTAACGCAGAGATGTTATCGAACCTGTATTTTTATAATGAAAATCTGACAGATCTCTACCACGAGGGAAGCTATACCAGGGAAGAGCAGGAAAAGATACTGGAGAATTTCAAAAATATAGAAAGTTTATCAGGGATGACCCAGGCTGCGACAGGGCTTGATTTTTACTATTCTTTTCTCATGGAAAACGGGTATACCTACAGTACGGGGCCGGCGAAAAATGCACAGTCACTGGCAGATTACAGGAATAAGCTGTGGTTTCTCGATGTGCTGGAAGAGAAAGAAAAATGGATTTCTACATATGAGGACAGTCAGGGGAAGAGTATCGTTTCGATTGCACGGACGATGACGGATGAAAACGGGGATTTTATCGGATTATTCCTTTTTAATATATACGAGAAGAATTTCAGCCAGGTGTTTGAGTCACTGTCTGATAAAAACGATATCTACATTGTGGACAATATTGGGAATATCGTATCGCACAGGAATAAAGAACTGATAGGAATTCGTTTTTACGATATGGATGTCATGAATGAGATGTTCCGGGAGCAGAATTATAACATCATCGAGAAAAGTCAGAAGAAATATCTGTTTTCCATCTATAAAAATCAGGAGTTGAACTGGATTCTGGTGGAGGAGATTCCGCTCGAACTACTTCTGGGAGACGTGAAATCCATACAGAGGAGGATGGTGATGATTGGGCTGATCATTTTCTCGGTCAGTATGCTGGTCTGCTTCTATATTTCCCACAGGACAACAAGGCCGCTCGGGGAGCTGGTGCATGAACTGGAGAAGGTGGGGAAATCTGAAAAAAATGACCAGAAATTCGAGGCCGCGGGGTGGCGTGAGATTAACACGATCTGCGAAGAATGCAATTATATGAACCAGAGGATCAGGAGTCTTGTGACCGCGATTAAAGATTCGGAGAAAAAGAAGCGGGCCGCGGAGATGGGATTTATGCAGTCACAGATGAGTCCGCATTTCCTCTATAATACTCTGTTTTCCATCCGCTGTCTTGTGGATATGGGGAATAAACAGGGGGCGATCGGGATCATTGATGCGTTCACTTCGATTTTGAAATATATTTTGTCATATAAGAGTGAATTTGTGGATGTGTCGCAGGAGATCAAGTTTCTGGAGGATTATTCAATCCTGCAGAAATACCGGTACGGAGATCAGTTTTCACTCGAAATTATATGTCCGCAGGAACTGTATCAGAAAAAGGTACTCAGAATGATTCTGGAACCTCTTGTCGAGAATTCGCTTTTCCACGGTCTGGATGATGAGGTGGATGCGATCCACGTAACGGTCAGTTTTCAGGTGTGCGATGGCGATATGCTGATTACGGTAACGGATGACGGCGTAGGATTTACGGATGAGAATTACATGGAACTGAGCAGGAAAATCCGTTCTAAGGAGCAGTCGAACATGATCGGGATGAATAATATCCGGGAGCGGATTAAGATGAACTTCGGAAAAAAATACGGCTTAAGCATTGATACAAATTATGAGGATGGCGCCCGGATTATCGTTAAGATTCCGGTGCTGGAATAGGTCAGGGGTGTAAGGACCGGTTTTACATAAGCATGGAGGGTAAAAGGATGAGAATATTGATTGTGGATGATGAACTTCCAATCCGTGAATGGCTGAAGATGTCCATATCAGCACTGGAAGGAAATACAAATGAGGTATGTACTGCGCCAAATGGCAAGGATGCGTGGGAGCTGTTTTCAAAGGAGCCGTTCGACATGGTTGTAACGGATATTAAAATGCCAAAAATGGGAGGGCTTGAGCTTCTGCAGAAGATCAAGAATTCATGCGGGGAGACATATGTCGTGATGCTGACTTCATATAGTGAGTTTGAATATGCCAGAGAGGCGATTAAATATCAGGCGAATGAGTATGTGTTAAAAAATGAGATTACGGCAGAAGTGCTCGGGCAGATCATGGAAAATTATCACGAAAGTAAAAAGAGCCGCAAAGAGGTGGAAAAACCCCAGTACATCAAGGATCTGCTTACGACCCCGCATCTGGCAGAAACATTTCCGGTGAAAAAGAAAGAGGGAGAGCACATCTTTGCGGCTGCTTTTGCAGAGAAGGAATCGGACAAGGCGGTATTTGAAAGCTTTCTGAATGCATTTGTGCTGAGAATCGAGCCTTGTTTTTATGAGAAAGATATTTCGGTCTGGGTATGCAGCTATAAAAACAGCTATTCTACGGGGGCATGTTTTGGTGAGGCGATGGCATTCTGTAAGGATCTGGCGCTTCTGAAAGAAACAGGGGTCGGGTTTTCCGGTTTTACGGAAGAAATCCCGGAGGCATGCCAGCGTGCGAGGATGGCATTGAACCTCGGATTCTATGAGAACCGTCAGGGTGTATTTTTGTACAAGGAAGAGGATCAGGAGGCCGGTCTTCAGAAAATAAAGGGCATTCGGAAAAATGTAATATCGATGATCCGTAAAGACCGCCAGGAGGAGGCAAAGGGATATATTGCAGACCTGTACAAAGAGCTTACGAAGGCACAGGTCCTGGATCTGGATCAGGTGCGGGGATGCTTCACAGATATGGTGGATGCATACAAAGTGTCGAAGATGGAGTTCGCCGGCCGCGGGCTGGAGGAACTATGCAGAAAGACCAGGGATGGAATTGAAGGCGCCGGGAGTCTGGAGCAGCTCAGGAAAGAAATGGATACCTTCCTGCGGGAACTGAAAGGCACAATGGTAGTCGGCGAGAAAGCATACTCCGAATACGTGAAATCAGCGATTGCTTATACTGTGGACAATTACGCTTTCATCGAATCACTGACAGAAGTCGCTGATTACGTGAATATCAATGCAGACTATTTCTGCAGGCTGTTCAAGGCCGAAACAGGGTCTACCTATAATAGTTATCTGACAAACTGCCGGATTCAAAAAGCTGTGGAACTACTCACCAACACCGATCTGAAGGTATATGAAGTAGCTGAGAAGGTCGGGTACTCCAACCTGTCCTACTTTTCGAGGGTATTCAAAAAGGTAATGGGTGTGAATCCGTTCTTTTACCAAAAGAAGCGGTAAAGGGGTCTGACCCCTTTGCAGAATCCCGACAAAAAGTCGTTTTTGTGTTAATAACCAAGAAGCATTTCTTTTAAGAAGTCAGAAAAGTGCAAGATGCTTACAGTTCTGTGTGTTGGATTTTTCTGCAGATCCGGTAAGATATTATTAGAGACAGGGAGATAGAGATGAAGAGAAAAGTACTGTTATTGGGTTCTGTCATTTTAGCGATCGGAATTTTTGCATGTGGCAGGAATGTGACGGATGATATGGACCGGCAGGGCCGGCCGGCGGATAAAGAAGAGCTGGCTGAGCTTCGGGTTGCGGTACAGCAGTATTACATCAGTTCACCTGTCGGCTATATTATGGAGCATGGTCTGGACGAGGAATTTGGTTTGAAGCTGGTTCCGGTGGAATATCCGTCTGGGGCGGAGCAGATCGTGGATATTGAAAAGGATAAGTATGATGTTGCCACGACGGGCGCGGCGTTTCTGTACCCTCTGGTGGAGAACAAGGGTGTTGTGATCGGGGAACATATCCGGTCCACGGGCGGGGATGCGGTTTATGCAAGAAACAGCAGCCGGATACTGGACGTGAAAGGCTTTAACCCGACTTATCCGCAGGTATACGGGGACCTCGATACGGTGAAGGGATGCCGGATTCTGATGAAGAGCAACACGACCCAGCAGTATCTGGGGATGAAATGGCTGGAATCGATCGGAGTCAAGAAGGGCTCTGTAAAACTTGCTTACGGGGACTTTCAGGATACCTACAACAGGTTTCTGGATGGTGAGGGCGATGCGGTTGTGCTCAGCGCACCTTATTCTTATATGGCTCTGAAGGAAGGGTTTAAGAAGGTAGCCGACACCGAGTCACTGCATACGGAAATATATGAGGTAATTCTGGCGACTAAAAAGGCGCATGAGGAAAAACGAGAATCTCTGGTACGTTTTATGGAATGTCTTTTATATGCAAATGAGATACTGGAAGCTGACTCCAGAGAGAAGGCTGCCTCCGGTGAAAGCTGGTATCTGAAACAGGGACAGTCGGTTTCTAAGGATATTCTGGAGATGGAATGTAAGGACAAGATTTTAGTGACAAGGAAAAATTACGACATAGAGAAGTTTGGCGATTTTGAAATAAAATATGCGGAGTATATGGCGGCGATCGGAAATATACCGCCTCTCGGACTTCCAAATGTAGATAAAAATGTAGACCGGGAGCTGTTCCGGGAGGCATTTGAGACGCAGAACAGAGGGAATTAAACAAGAATTGTCTTGTTTAAAATAAAAGGAATAAAGGAGAAAGGTTATGAAGAAAAGAGTATTGGCGGGATTTTTGGCAATGGCTTTAGCACTCTCATGTCTGGTTGGCTGCCAGTCAGGAGGAAAAACGGAAGAAAAACAGGGGAAAACAGAGGCTTCGGATGCGAAAGAGGATACGGATTCCGGAGAACTCCCGGTGATCCGGGTGGCGGTTATGCCGTTTTATATTTCTTCACAGATCGGCTACATCATCGATAACAAGCTGGATGAGGCAAACGGATTTAAGATTGAACCTGTCATGTTCCCGACAGGGGCGCCAATGAACGAAGCGATCGCATCCGATTCCTATGATGTGGCAACAATCGGTGGAGCGTTTGTATTTGGAGTTGCCAATTTTGACGCTCATGTCATCGCGAGCCATATCAATGGGACCGGCGGCAATGAAATCTGGGCCTACAAGGATTCTGCACTCGCAGGTGTGAAGGGGACTAACCCGGACTACCCGGATGTACTCGGATCACCGGATACAGTCAAAGGAGTGAAGATCGTACAGACAACCGGAACGACCGGACAGCTCGCCGTGACAAAATGGCTGGAGGCCATCGGCGTGCCGGAGACAGACGTACAGATGGTACATATGGAATTTGCACAGTGCTATCAGGCTTTCAAGGGCGGACAGGCCGATGTGGCGGCGCTCACCTCACCTTATTGTTTCCAGACAGACGATACGATGGTAAAAGTGGCGGACCTCGACCAGTTAGGGCTGCAGCTTTATGAGGAAATCACTTTAACAGACAAGGCATATAACAATGAAGAGATTAAGGCTGTTATCCCGGCATTTTTAAAGACACTCTATGAAGTAAACGACGAACTGGAGGCAAACCCGGACAAGAAGTTCGAGGCTGTTAAGAAATGGTACAACGACAACGGCGGGTCTGCTACAGATGAAGATATCCAGGCAGAATGCGACTTAAAGCCGTTTGTGACAACAGAAGATGCAAAAGCATTAAAACTGGGCGATTATGAGGCAGCTTACGCCGAATTCATGGTATCTCAGGATAAACTCGACGGCGATAAAGTAGAAACTGTAAAAAATAACACGACTTCAGAATTTCTTGATGAAGCTTTGAAATAAAGAGACAGGATGCCGGGCATGTGAATGGTCATTTACCCGGCATCCTCCTGTAACAGACATAAAAGAAATGAAAGGCTGGATAAAATGAAGAAGAACAAAAAATATATGGTCATTTCCGCAATTTCCATGATATGCTTTTTTGTCCTGTGGGAGCTGGTGACAGACGTATTCCATTTATTCCCGGTGTACTCCATGCCGAGTCCCATCAAGACATTTCAGGCATTTTTTATCAAACTGGTAAACCCGTCCCCGGACGGCTCTGTCTTACTGGTCCATGTAGCGGCAAGCCTGCAGGTGGCCCTGACCGGCTATGTGCTCGGTGCAATCGTGGGAATCCCGCTTGGAATCCTGATGGCCTGGTATAAGCCCGTAGATCTGTTTGTAAAACCTATTTTCGATCTTATAAGGCCGATCCCCCCGATTGGCTGGGTTCCGATTATGATCCTTTTGCTGGGCATTGACCTGAAATCGAAAGCAATGGTTATCTTCGTGTCCGCGGTTATTCCCTGCATTATCAATTCCTATTCAGGCATTAAGCAGACGAGTGAAGTACATATCAATGTGGGAAAAACCTTTGGGCTGACAAAATTTGAAATCCTCCGGAAGATAGCTATCCCGACGGCACTGCCCATGATCTTTACGGGCCTGCGGGTTTCTCTCGGGGTTGCATGGATGACGCTGGTAGCTGCCGAACTCGTGGCGGCTACGAAAGGACTTGGATACATGCTGCAGATTGCAAGGACGATCGGCCGCCCGGACATCATCGTGATGGGGATGCTTGTTATCGCCGGTGTGGGTGCAATTCTGACAGGAACACTGGAATTTCTGGAAAAGAAATTCGTGAGGAGGTAGAAGATGAAGACAAAGGAAAAAAGCCTTGCCGTGGGTATTGGGGCGGCGGCGATTTTAAGCGTGTTTTTAATATGGTACTTTGCGGCCTCCTATACAAAGGTGTCGCTGTTCTTTCCGACTCCCCAGAAAGTCTTTTCCAGATTCGCCGAGTCACTGTCAGTCCCGATCGGGAAGTATACGCTCCAGATGCATGTACTGTACAGTCTGAAGCGCGTATTCGTGGGATTCGGACTGTCCTCTGTAACAGGAATTATCCTGGGGGTTGCAATGGGATACTCCAAAACAGTCAATGCAATCGTCAGGCCCATTTTCAATATTATCCGCCCGATCCCGGGACTGGCGTGGATACCGCTGGCAATCCTCTGGTTTGGAATCGGCGAGACTACAAAATATTTTATCATCTTTATGGGTGGTTTTGCCAATATTGTGCTGAACTCTTATGACGGCACAAACAAGGTCGATCAGACACTGGTCGGGGCGGCAGAACTTCTGGGGGCGAATAAGTTCCAGATTTTTGTGAACATCATCCTCCCGAGCGCCACACCATACATATTCGCAGGGCTGCAGGTTTCTCTGTCCACATCCTGGATGGCAGTTCTGGCGGCGGAGATGATCAGCTCCTATGAGGGGGCAGGATGGATCATCAACATGGGAATGAACACAGGGGATACCGTTTTGATTCTGGTCGGCATGATTTCCATAGCAATCATCGGGTTCGCACTGGCTAATATTATGAGAGTTTTAGAAAGGAGATTATGTTCATGGACGGTAAGGGGAAAGTAACAGTCAGATGTAAAGATCTCTGTAAAACTTTTTATGCAAAAAATAGAAAACAGGATGAAGTGAATGAGGTTATCCGGAATCTGAACCTTGAAGTAAAGGAAAACGAGTTTCTGGTCCTGTTCGGACCGGGACAGTGCGGGAAGACAACCATCCTGAACCTGCTGGCGGGCCTTGTAGATGCAACCGGAGGGGAGATAGAGGTGAATGGGAAAAAGGTGGACGGGCCGAGCTGTGACCGCGGGATGGTCTATCAGACAACTGCACTGTTCCCGTGGATGAGCGTTATGAAGAATGTATCTTTCGGACCAAGGATGCAGGGGGTTAAGAAGGAAGAGTGGAAAAAAAGAGCCCAGTACTATATTGACTTAGTTGGCCTGACCGGGTTCGAGGACAGCTATCCGGTCAAGCTCTCAGGCGGCATGCAGCAGCGGGTGGGGATTGCCCGTGCCTACTGCAACAACCCGGATGTGATATTCATGGACGAGCCGTTCGGCCATCTGGATGCGCAGACCAGGTATCTGATGGAGGAAGAGATTGAGAAAATCTGCTCCAAAGAAAAACGTACAGTCGTATTTGTGACGAACAATGTGGAAGAGGCAATTTATCTGGCGGACAGGATCGTTGTGCTCACAGAAATGCCTGCTTCGGTTAAGAAAGAATACATCATCGGCCTGCCGAGGCCGAGAGACTATACAAGCGAGGCGTTTCTGGCACTGCGCGAAGAGATTACACAGTGCGTGGAGGGGAATGTGGCCGAAGAGGAGGTGCAGGGTTAAAATGGATGAGAAAAGGGTGAAAGTGGAAGTAAAGGAACTGACCAAGGCATTCGGCGACCTGCTGGTACTGGACAACATTTCCTTTGATGTATACGACGGAGAATTCCTGTGTATCGTAGGGCCTACCGGGTGCGGAAAAACAACGTTTCTGAACTCCCTGACAAAGGTTTATGACATCAATAAGGGCAGTATTCAGGTAGACGGCGAGGATATCCATCCGAAGAAACATAATCTGGCATATATTTTTCAGGAGTATTCTACAATGGAGTGGCTCAACATTCAGGAAAATGTGGAATTCGGGCTGAAAGCCAAGAAGTTCCCGCCGGATAAGCTAAAGGAACGCTCTGATTATGTAATCCGGATGGTAGGGCTTGACAAATACCGGAATTATTATCCCAGCCAGCTGTCGGCGAGTATGCTCCAGAGGGTGGTTATCGCGAGAGCATTTGCCATAGAGCCGGATTTACTCCTGATGGATGAGCCATATGGGCAGCTTGATCTGACACTAAAGTATAAATTGGAAGATGAATTGCTGAAAATGTGGAAGGAAATCAGGACAACGGTCCTGTTCATCACACATAATATAGAGGAAGCCGTTTATCTGTCTGACAGGATTATCGTCCTGACAAATAAACCAACTCATATCAAAACGGAAATCATTAACGATCTCCCCCGTCCGAGAAAGGTATCTGATCCGGAATTTGTAGCACTTCGTAATCAAGTTACGGACCTGATAAAATGGTGGTAGCATGGACAAGTATAATTTAATTATCATAACCCCGGACCAGATGCGCGCCGATTATCTGGGATGCTACGGGCACAGTACAATAGGCACAAAACATATCGATGCCCTGGCACAGAACGGCGTCCGGTTTAAAAATATGTACTGTGCGGCTCCGCTTTGCGGACCGAGCAGATGCAGTTTCGCGACAAGCACGTATTTTTCAGAGCATAATCACAGAAATTACTGGTCCACGATCTCCCCGTCCGTGCCGAATATCGTCACATCACTGAAACAGGCCGGGTACAGAACAGGGATGTTTGGGAAAAACCATTTATTCACATACTCGGAACTGCCAAAGCTCTGGGACAGTCTGGACGAAGTCTGTCTGGGCAATTACGATGGACATCCCAAATATGAACATTCTTATTCCTCTTTTACTCTGGAAAAAGACCATCCTTTCAACATTACCCACAAACTGACGACAGAAGCAATTCAGTTTGTGGAAAACTCCGGGGAGGAACCGTACTTTCTGTGGATAAATTATCAGGACCCCCACCCGGCGTTTTGCTGTCCGGGCCCATATGATACCATGTTCGATCCCTCAGAAATCGAAGTGCCGGAGAGCTTCTATGCTTACGACAGTAAGAGCCAGCCGGTAAAAAATGAGGTGTTCCGTGTGCACTCGGAGATGGATCAGTGCACGGAAGATGACCTGAAAAAGGCAATCGCACATTATATGGGACAGATCAGGTATGTGGATGACAATGTGGGAAGGCTTTGCGATGCACTAAAAGAAAACGGTCAGGATAAAAAGACAGTGATTCTGTTTTTTTCCGATCATGGAGAACTGCTGGGAGACTACAGGATGACCCACAAAAATCCGACATTCTATGAATGTCTTTCCCATATTCCGGCCATCCTTGTCCATCCGGACGGGCGATGGAAAAATACCGTGTTCGGCGGGCTGAGTGAGGAAGTAGATATGGTTCCCACCCTGCTTGAAATACTGGGCGTACAGATTCCCCCGACAATGGTGGGCAGATCCTGGGTACAGGCTCTGGACGCAGGCGATGATACCGGCAGGGACACCATTCTCTGCGAGGCAGGAGGCGGATGCCCGACCTGTCAGGAACCAATCGAGGGCTTCACCATAACGGCGCCCCATGCCCCGACCTCGTTCGGGCCGGGTGCGATGATCAGGAGGGGAAACCTGAAACTTTCTGTTTATGCAGATGACCTGGGTGAACTGTACGATCTTGAGAAAGATCCGCACGAACTCCATAATCTTTACCATGACGATTCTTACCGGGCCGTCAGGGATGAAATGACACTGCTTTTGCTGAAACGCGTCATGAGCGTAAAAGTCAGAGACATCCATAAACTGGACTGGGACTATCCGCAGTATCCATATGATGTCAGGTTCGAACCACTCGAATCATTCGGGGCCGTGCTGGAAGACATCCGGGCAAGCGGTGATTATTCCTGATAGATAATATTGAAATGCTGGTGTGCGGACATCACTTCGGAAGAAGGAAGAGAGACATATAAAAGTACATAATCCGGGATGTTTCCTGTCGCCGGATAGCGGACCAAGTGATATTATATAAAAAAATTTAGAAAAAAATAAAAAAATGTTAAAAAAGGGGTTGCATTTTTATTTTTTATCATATATAATATCACTTGCGTCACAGTTAAAGGATGCAGACAAAAATTAAGAAATACGCGCGATTAGCTCAGTTGGTAGAGCACCTGACTCTTAATCAGGGTGTCCAGGGTTCGAACCCCTGATCGCGCACTTGAAGCACTGTTTTCGCGGAGTCCAGAGCCGCGGGGATGGTGTTTTTTTCGGTCAAAATGCGAAAAATAAAAATCAGAATAAAAATGTATGGAAAAGGCAGATGCAGTAGAGCACCCGCCTTTTCCTCTTTCCTATATAAAATTATGCTGAAAAACTTATTTTAAATCTAGCAGTTTTCCAGAAAATGCAGGCATTTTCAGAACAGCCTTTCCGTTTTTGATCTTCCAGCTTTGGCCTTTTTTATAAGAAGTTTCTCCGCCATAGCAGTCCATATCGCTTGCGATCAGCAGTTTCAGTTCGTGTCCTTCCCCGACCGGTAATTCGTAATCTTCGATATCTTCCCCGGAGAAATTGAATACTGCGGCGGTTTTTTCTTTTCCGTCGGAGCGCATGAAGGCATAGATGGCCTTTTCCTCCTGATGGCAGTCAAGCCACTGGAAGCCGGACCTGTCAAAGTCAAGAGCGGACAGGGACGGATGCTCCAGATAAAGCTTGTTGAGTGACTGGATGTAATGGTGAAAGGCATCATGAAGGGGATACTTGAGGATATCCCAGTCCAGTTCCCGTTTTTCATCCCACTCTCGGAACATGGCCAGTTCGGTTCCCATGAAGTTCAGTTTCTTTCCGGGATGCGTCATCATATAGAGGTACAGGGCCCGTGCCTGCGGGAATTTCCCGTCGTATTCACCGAACATTTTCTGGATGATGGTTGCCTTGCCGTGGACAACTTCATCGTGTGAAAACGGCAGCAGGAAATGTTCGTCATAATAATACTGCATGGAAAAGGTTAGTTTGTGATAGTCCCTGCCGCGGTAGAGCGGGTCTGTGCGGAAATATTCCAGTGTATCGTTCATCCACCCCATGTCCCATTTGTAATCAAACCCAAGACCGCCGTCTTCCGTCTTTTTTGTGACGCCTGCGTAAGCGCTGGAATCTTCTGCGGCCAGAATGACAGTCGGGTAAGTTTCCTTGATATAGCGATTCATGTTTTTCAGAAATTCGGTGGCATTTACGTTGATTCCCCGCTGGGGGTCGCCCTGCCAGTAAATGATATTGTTGATGGCATCCATGCGCAGTCCGTCGAAATGATATTCTGCAAGCCAGTAATTTGCGTTGGACTGCAGGAAACTCTGGACCTCACCTCTGGAATGGTTGAAGTTTTTGCTTCCCCAGGAGCTGACACTGACGTCGCTGTTCGGGTACTCATAAAGCTGTGTTCCGTCGAAATCAGCAAGGGCGTAGTTATCGACTGCAAAATGGACCGGAACGAAGTCCAGTATGACACCGATATCATTTAAATGACATTGATCAATAAAGTATTTCAGGTCGTTTACCGTTCCGTATCTGGAGGTGGGACTGAAATAGCCGGTGCCCTGATAGCCCCAGGAGTCGTCCGAGGGGTGCTCGCTGACGGGAAGGACTTCGACATAGTTGTAACCGTATTCTTTGAGATAAGGAATGAGCAGGTCAGCCGTTTCGGCATAAGTATACCAGCCATTTTCGTCATTTTTATTCATTTTCCAGGAACCGAGGTGCATTTCATAAATATTGAGGGGACTGTTCTTGCAGTCGGTTCTTTTTTTCATCCATTTTTCATCGTGGAAGGTATAACTGTTCAGGTCACGCACAACGGAAGCACTCTGCGGGCGGAGTTCCATTCCGTAGCCGTATGGGTCGCAGTGGTCTGTGCAGCTGCCGTCGTTTTTATAGATTCTGTACTTATACAGCATACCGTCTCTCATGTTGTCGAGCGTAATCTGCCAGAACTGGCCATTATAAATCTTTTCCATCGGCGTATCGGTCCAGCCATTGAACTCCCCGATCAAACTTACCTTTTGGGCCGCAGGGGCAAAGACAGTAAATACAGCTTTGTTCCCGGTGAGCCGGCATCCGAGGAATTTATAGGCATCAAATATTTTTCCCGTATAAAATCCGTAATAATCCATTCATATCCTCCCGTACTTGTTCTTTTACTATAATAGTTTAATTGACTACCGTCGTTTTTCTTAGTACTATTATCATTATAAAGGATCTAGAGATGGAATCAATCGACGATTTTTGAAAGGAGTATGTTATTCGACGCTTTCGGGATATTGTTGGATAACTGTGGAGTTTATGGACTTAAGAGTGAAGAAGACAAGAAACAGCATTATCAATGCATTTATTGAACTGCGCTCAAAAAAGGAGCTGGAACGGATTACGATAAAAGAGCTGGCAGAGCTGGCCTGTATAAACAAAGCCACCTTCTACCAGCATTATAAGGACATCTATGATTTATCGGAAAAATTAGAGCTGGAAGTGCTCACTTCGGCAATCCAGGATATGAACCATCCAGAAAATCTTATCTCAGACCCGCGGGAGGGTGTCATGGAAATTGCAAATGCCATTCTTTCCCGGCGCCCGATGCTCGACATCCTGTATTCCGGCACGAGAAGGCCGCTGCTTGTGGACCGTCTGGAACAGCTTCTGAAAGAAGTGATATACAGTAACTGTCCGGAATATCAGGGCGATCTGGAAAAGGACCTGCTGTTTACCGTCCTGATTCAGGGCACGTTCCGTGCCTTCGAACAGCATATGAACGATGAAAACGAGAAAGTATTGGAGATACTCGCAAACATCAGCGAAAATATGCTGCGAAGTTGAATTTTAAGAATATTCTGAAAACGGACTGCAAAGGGGTCAGACCCCTTTGCAGATTCCATCGTCTTCATAAAGTGCATATTCGCCGTCAGGATATCCGATTGTTTGTTTTGTGCCCATATCGATTTTTTCTACGCATTCTGCTGCATCAACTATTGGTATGTTTTTTCCGCTGCGGATGAATAAGGAAACTTCGTTTAGTGCGATTTCTACATAATGGTGGCCCTTTGGCAGTTCTTTCTCGGAGATGTTTCCGTCCGGAAGGAATTTTATGAACTTCATGTTTTCCGGGAGGTAGACGTATCTTCCGGCGGCATTCTGGGTGTAGACGGGGGCGATCATGATTTCGTTTCCGATCATGAGCTGGTCCTCGACCTGTTTTGCCATTGCATCTTCCGGGTATTCGAATGCGAGCGGCTTAAAATACATATCGTCGTTTAAGGCGGCCTTCATGTATTCGCTGTAAAGGTATGGCAGCAGGCGGTAGCGGACGGAGATTACATGCCGGAAATCTTCGATGTTTTCAAATTGGTAGCATTCCTGCTCTCTTGTCCCGAGTGCGGCGTGGTTGCGCATGAGCGGTGTGAATACGCCGAGCGCCAGCCAGCGAAGGACTAAGTCTCTTGTCGTATCGGAACCGAAACCGCCTAAGTCAGCCCCTGTATAGAGGAAACCGCACATGTTGAGGGACGGCATTATTTTCAGGTTCAGAAGGATGTGTGACCACCAGGACTGGTTGTCGCCGGTCCAGATTCCGCCGTAACGGTGCATTCCTATGTAGGAGGAGCGGGAGAACATCAGGATTCTCTTGTCAGGAACGATTTTATCAAACGCTTCTGATGCCGCGCGGGTCATGTTGAAGCCGTACAGGTTGTGGACCTTGTCATGGCGGATTTTCTTTCCGTTAACCTCATGGTAGAAACGTTTGTAATCGTCCGGATTATTGGCGAGGCCGATCACCTTGTCATTGAGGAGGAAGCCCGGTACTTCATCCTCTTTTTCAAGCAGGTCTTTAAAATAGCTCTTCAGGTCATCGACTCCTTCGGGAGTGCAGAAGATTGCCGGTTCATTCATATCGTTCCAGAATCCGTCGATTCCCTGGGAGATCAGTCTTTCATACTTGCTTCCGAACCATGCGCGGGCATCAGGATTCAGGACATCCGGAAAATGTGTCCAGCCCGGCCATACTGCGGCTACAAATTCACTTCCGTCTTCCCATTTGCAGAAGTAACCTTTTTCTTTCCCTTCCTCATAAATATCGTATCCTTCCTCAATCTTGACACCTGCGTCAATGATAGGGATCAGATGGATATTCTCCGCCTTCATTTCATCTACAAATCCTTTAAAGTCAGGGAAGTTTTCCTTGTTTACAGTAAAATCTTTATAATTGTCCATGTAGTCGATGTCCATATACAGCATATCAATTGGGATGTGGTTTTCGCGGTATCCCTTTACTACATTTTTAAAATCTTCTTCGGTTGTATATCCCCAGCGGCTTTGTCCGAATCCGAATGCAAACTTTGGCGGGATATAGCTCTGGCCGATGATTTTACGGAACTGTTTTACAATATCATAGGCGTTGTCACCATCGATGACATACAGGTCAAGGTCCGCATCTTCGCAGCTGATTTCCAGCCGGTTCTGCCTTGTATAGCCGATGTCAAACCGCATTGCGCCGGGGTAGTCGAGAAAAAGACCGAAGGTTTCTCGTCCGGAAACGATGATGAAATTGTGTGCGCCATATAAGGAATTCTTGTTTTCGGTGTGATTTGGGTCGTCGCTGCAATTGCTGATATAGAGAAAACCTCTCTTGTTAATGCCTCTGTTGGCCTCGCCCAGACCATACACGATGTCTTCCTCCTCCATTTCGCAGGTGAAATGAAAACCGTTATTTAAGGAAATGCTGCCGTGTTTCGGGGAACCTGAAGCAGGTTCTAAGGCTTCGGTAACTGCCCCGGTTTCAAATGGACTTCCATATACATACTTCTGAATCATTTTCGTGACCTCCTGATATACAATCTGTATTACTGTTTACAGGCACGCCTGTAACACTTTTTTATCAGTATAAGAAAAAAAGATTGAAATATCTTGCATTATTACTTAAAATAATAACACAATATTGAGGTTGTGGAAAATCTGCGTATGTTTCTTAAATGCGTGCAGAGACGGGAGGATTTATATGAATAAGGATCATTCTCTGGAAGAAGATGTCAGGCACGGCACACAGGAGCGGCCATTGACGGCCATGCATTTTACCACCGGGCCGGGAACGATTTACCCGGAACATTTTTATGTCGAGAGACACTGGCATCATAATGTTGAGATCTTAAAGGCCATAAAAGGAAGTTTTTTAGTCGAGCTGAACCTTGAAAATTTTGTTTTGCAAGAGGGGGAGATAGGTTTTATAAACAGTGGTGAGCTCCATCAGATAGAGGGAACCGGACAGGATACCGTGCATGACGTTCTTATTTTTAACCCTCATATACTGGAATTTACTTATCAGGATGAATTTCAAAAAGAGTTTGCGGCACCGCTGCTCGCACATGTTTCTTCGCTTCCGAGGGTGATCGGGCCGCGGGATGGGATATACAGGAAGATATCGGAATTGTTTGATCAGGCGGCAGAGTGTGGACTGGAAGAAAATGAGGGGTGGTATTTCCGGGCAAAGCTCTTTTTGCTTGAAATGATGTATGAACTGGACAGGAACCGCAGGATGGTGGCGGCAGCGAGTGTTCTGAATGCATCGGAGAAAGAGCGGATTGACCGGTATAAAAAGATTGTTTCCTATGTGGAGAAGCATTATATGGAGAAGATTACTCTGGAACAGCTGGCCGGGGAGGCGCAGTGCAACCCGCAGTACCTCTGCCATTTCTTTAAGGAGATAGCAAATATTTCGCCCGTTCAGTATCTCATCGGATACCGCATAGAAAAGGCAAAGGAGATGCTCGAGGATACGACGAAAACAGTGCTGGAGGTGAGTCTGGACTGTGGGTTTGAGAATGTGAGTTATTTCATCCGGCAGTTTAAACGGGCGGCAGGAATCACTCCGCGGGAGTATCGGAAACAGCTGTAGAAAATAAAAGATAAGAGTTTGTGATTTGCTATTGACTTTTACCTTCTTATGTTATATATTTATAACAACAAATGTGATATATTTATAACATAAAGGGCTGCAAAGAGAGCACAGTAAAATGCGGCAGGCCTGTCAGGAGGAGGGATTAGTATGACAAAAGCGAAAAAACATAATCCACTGTCTTATTTAGGATGGCTTGGGCTGGTCGGTGTAGTGGGGACCAATACAGGAGACTGGCTGCTGCAACTGTTTCTGATTTATTTCTTTTTCTTCATTTACACGAATATGCCAGCTGATGAGTTGTTTTGGATGAATGTAAGAAAAGCGGGTTTCAGGGCGTTTATTTTTGAAGTGGCAGCCAATAGCCTTATATTGGTTATCGTTGCGGTTCTCGAACATATAAAGTATATTTCGGCTGACATGGTTACGCTGGTTATGAGGCTGTATCTTATCAGTTTTGTGGCAGCGATGGCAATTTTCATTGCTATGCTCTGGCAGATCAACCGGCAGGAAAGAAAATATATGGAGGAGTAGGATGCTAAAGACAAAGATAAAAGAATACCGGCTGGCATTCGACTTAAGCCAGACAGATCTGGCGGAACGGGTGGGGGTCAGACGCGAGACGATAGGGCATTTGGAAAACGGACGTTATAATCCGTCATTGAAGCTGGCGATGGATATTGCCCGGATCTTTCAGGTTACAGTAGAAGAACTGTTTGAATTCGAGGATGAGTGAAACTGGCTGAAACAACGAATATTTTCTCCATGAAACAGAAGCGCCCTGTACCAAGCGGTACGGGCGCTCTGTCTGTGGTTATTTGTTTTTTTCCTGAATTAGTTCTCCGTTTTCGAAGTACAGAGTTTTGTCTTTAAACTCGAGTGTCCATTTGCACGGGGAATCTTTCGTCCCGAGTTCATCTTCCCATCCCATGCTGTCGCTCTCATTGTTCAAAATCCGTGTAGCTGACAGTACTTTAAAGTAAGTGCCGTTACGATTTGTTTCACCGGAAAAGACTATTTCGTGTCCCGGTTTTATGGTCATCTGGAGATAGGCCTTGTTTTCTCTTGTGCCGTAGCTTAATGTTATATCCTCATATTTTACTTCACCGTAGGTACGGGGAAGCAGTACGAAAATAGCAAGCAGCAGTACTGCGGCAGCGCCCGCGCAGGCGGCTGTGATTCTGTGTTTCCTTTTTTTCTTTATCTTCTTTATCAGGCCGGCATCTTCGATTTCCTCTTCCGATACGGCTTTAGCTTCAGGAATTTCGCCCTTCATTTCCAGATAGTAGATTCTGCATTCTTTACAACTTTTCAGATGTTTTTCGATTTCCCTGTTACTTTCTTCGCTTGTCAGACCGTCGATATACAGCGGGAGCAGGTCCCGGATCAGTTCACATTTCATATTGGCTCTCCTTTCTGATTTTCTGTTTGCCCCGGTAAAATGTTACACGTGCCCAGTTTTCGTCTTTGCCCAGAATTTCCCCGATTTCCTTAAAACTGAAATTCCCGTTTAGCCTTAAATACATGACTTCTCTCATCGGCTCTTCGAGGGCGTGAAGCAGCTTGTACAATTGAATCGTATCCATTTTCTGAATTGCGGCTGATTCCGGTGGCTGCTTTGGAGAGGGGATATCTTCTGTTAGTTCCGTGTGGTTTTCTCTCCCTCTTTGCTTCAATTCTCTGCACCACAGATGCTTCGCGATCTGGCATAGCCAGACATAAAGCTTACAGTCCCCGCGGAAACTTTCTATGGACTTCACGGCCTGGAAGAAGGTTTCCTGTGTCAGTTCTTCTGTTAGCTGGGTGTCATGGCAAAGGCTAAACAGATATTTATATACCTGCGGCATATATTTCTTATAAATCTGTTCCATGTCTTTCATGTCCTACCTCCTTGCCTATAAGTGTCCCTGAAAAGTAATTCGTTACAACTTTTTTATTTTAATTTTCCAGCTGCATTGAAGTGCTGCCACCTGATGGTGGGCTTCTATGTGGTCCATACATTCAAAGAAAAATAGTAAAAGCCCGCCTGTGCTCCTGATACACAGGCGGGCCTTAAAAACTTCTTAATCCGCATTAGGATATTCGTTACAAAGCAGCCGGTAGGCCTCTTCATCCTCTTCGATCTCCGGGAAACGTCCGATCTCTTTATTATAGAAGAAGTTATCGTTATCGTCATCATTGCACATAGAAACTTCACCCAGAAGCACCGGGCCGCCCGTCTCAGGTACGATAAAATCATGGTACATATATGGTGTAATCGTAATGCTCTGTCCCGGATGCAGGCAGACTTTTGTTCCGGCAGGTACGGATTCTGTCTTCCCATCCGAACATACGACAACATCCGTATCCAGCATTTTTTCATCCGGTGTACCGTTATATACGGTTATGTATACATCGTTGCCGCCCCGGTTGATAATATCCTCCATCTTACTTACATGAAAATGCATGGCCGCTGTCTGGCCTTCGTATAACATCAGGAGCTTTTCGGCATATGTTTTTTTATATTTCTCAGGCATCTTCAGGTTGCCGTTTCGGATCGTGAATAGTGAGAAGCCGATCTCGTCAAATCTGCCGAGACCAAAGTCTGTAATATCCCACCCTAATTTGTTGTCTCGTATCTCATCATATTCATGGCCGGTGTTGTGCCAGTCTTCGGGCGTCCAGCAGGCAAAGGGCGGCATTTCAAATCCATGCTCTTTTATCAGGCTTTCCATGTCCTTGATGACCTGGTTGATTCGGGAACGTTTCATACGGGTAATCCTCCTTGATTCAGATAATATTATTTTGAGTCTGCCGGCTTTTCTTTCCGGCCGCTTTTCCTATTTTATCATAATATACGGTTTTATGTGCAGATAACGCTATATTCAGAGAAATTTCCCTAAAATCGTATTTTTTTCCTGTTTCATATTCTATTAGAAAATCAATTCCCTGTAATTCTGCCTAAAATCATAGTTTTCTCCATTGAGGGAGGGGATGCTTTTCCCTATAATGAACACATCCTAAGAAATACGGATTCCGGAACGTATCAAGAAAAGGGGGAAGAAAATGGGCAAGAGAAAGATGGGGAAAATTAAGGCGAAATACCGCCTGTTCCTTATGGCAGTGCCATTCATAATCTTTGTGTTTGCTTTTTCCTATGTACCGCTCTTTGGATGGATCTATGGCTTATTTGATTATAAACCGGGGCTTTCATTAAGTGAGATGGATTTTGTGGGGCTGAAGAACTTTGCAAAAATCATCACAGACTGGAGTGATTTGTCCAGAGTTTTGCGTAACACTTTGGTAATGAGCGGTCTTGGCCTGCTTGCAGCGCCGATTCCAATGTTCTTTGCCATACTGCTCAATGAAATCAGAAGGCCGTTATTTAAAAAGTTTGTGCAGACCACCACGACATTACCTTATTTTATTAGTTGGATTATCGTATTCTCGTTGAGTTTCGCGATTTTCTCCAACGATGGGCTGATTTCCAACATTTTAAAGCTTATGGGTTCATCTGAAACATTTACAAGTATATTAGGAAAAAATAATGCAGTATGGATTTTCCAGTGGTTTTTAGGCATATGGAAATCTGTAGGATGGAATGGAATTATTTACATAGCGGCTATTGCGGGAATTGATGCAGAGCTTTACGAAGCCGGCCGTGTGGATGGGGCAAACAGAATACAGCTGATAAAAAATATCACAATACCGAGTTTGTATCCCACATTTTTTGTACTATTGCTGCTGAGTATAAGCAACATATTAAACAATGGATTTGAGCAGTACTTTGTATTCTTTAATCCTCTTGTTGCGGACAAGATAGAAGTTCTGGACTACTATGTATATAAAGTGGGAATTTTAATTAATGACTACTCATACTCAACTGTACTGGGCATGTTGAAGACGATTTTAAGTATAGTACTGCTGTTTTCGGCAAATAAGCTGTCGAAAAAGCTTAGGGGCGAATCAATCGTATAGGAGGAAGAGATGAAAAAGAAATTTTCAGTATTTGATGTCATAAATTATACGCTTTTTGCCCTGATTGTGATTGTCTGTATTTATCCGTTTTACTACGTTATCATTTATTCAATAAGTAATCCTGAGCTGGCTTCACAGGCAGTTCTGCTGCCAAAAGGGTTTACACTGCAGACATACAAAACGATTTTTTCATTGAATAACATTCTGGGCGCGTTCGGGATTTCAGTAGCAAGGACAGTGCTCGGAACAGGGCTTACAGTAATCTGCACTACATTTCTTGCATTTTTGATGACGAAGCAGGAGATGTTTGCCAGAAAATATGTATACAGGTTTTTTATGATCACCATGTATTTGAATGCCGGACTGATTCCATGGTATTTAACGATGAGGGCTTATGGACTGAAGGATAACTTTTTACTTTATATTATCCCAAGTGCAATATCAGCTTATTATATGATTCTGATTAAGACATATATGGAATCGCTGCCTATGTCGCTGGAAGAGTCAGCCAGAATAGACGGAGCCGGGTATTTCCGGGTATTCTGTTCGATCATTTTCCCGCTGTGTAAGCCGATTGTAGCGACAATTGCTATATATGCGGCGGTTGCACAGTGGAATAACTGGACGGATAACTATTTTTTGGTAAACGAAGAAAATTTGCAGACACTTCAGATGATTCTTTACAATTATATTAATCAGGCACAGAATGTGGCGAATGTGTCAGCCCAGACATTGTCTGATGCGGCAACGGCAGTTAAGGTTACACCGATGGCTATCAAGATGTGTATTACAGTTATTGCGACGGCACCGATCATGTGTGTATATCCGTTCCTGCAGAAACATTTTGTAAAAGGAATCATGATGGGGGCTGTGAAGGGGTAAGAACAGAAAAAAAAAGGAGAGATTAGGATGAAAAGAAGAATGAAAAAACTGACGGCAATGTTACTATGTGCAGCTATGGCAGTGTCCATGCTTGGAGGCTGTGGAAAAGGAAAAGAAGATGAAAGTGGCAAGGCTAAGAAAAGTGATGCAAAATCAGGCGAGACAGAGATTACTTTCTGGTGCAAGGATGCAATTTCGACAGGTGTCCAGGAGACGGCAGTTGCAGATGCGATCGCAGAGAAAACAGGTGTCCGCTTAAATGTTGTAAACGGAGATGCCCAGAAGTTCAAGGTACTTCTTGCAGGTGGCGACCTTCCGGGAATTGTAAATAGTAATTATGGTGACCTTGGGGTATCCTACAACGAACTGCTTCAGAGCGGACAGCTCATTGCATTGGATGAACTGATAGAAGAGCATGCTCCGAACCTGAAAGAAAAATATGCTGAAGCCATTGAATATTCCAAACAGTTTTTGAGCAGTGATGGTAAGCTGTACTATCTGCCGATTAACATCAATGAACTGACAGATACGAAAGTAGTTGACAAGACGGGGGCAAACTTAGGACTGTTTACCCGCTATGACCTGTATAAAGAGATTGGTTCCCCGAAGATTACCAATCCCGATGAATACTTAGACGCACTGAAGGCAATGCAGGATGCAGAGCCGCAGACTGAAAATGGTACAAAGACTTATGCCCTTTCCGGCTGGAGTGACTGGGGACTGTGGATGTGGACCATTCCATATCAGGCAATGAACGGCGTTATCAACTGGTCTTACGGTATGTGCTATGACCTGGAAAATAAAGTTCCTATGGCAACATATTATTCAGACCCATTTTGGGAAGCAATGGAGTTCTACAATAAAGCCTATAATATGGGAATTCTTGACCCGGAAATTTTCACCCAGAAGTATGATAACTACATGGATAAGCTGAAGACAGGACAGACGCTTGTCACATATGCGAACTGGCTGGCAACAACAGGGAATGATGCATATGCAGCAGAAGGCAATGGCGATAAAGGCTTTGAGCTGGTTCCCACCGGTATGAACTACATGTATAACGCCTATGAAGGAGATAAGCCATATGGCTGGGGACAGGATTATCCACTGGCATTGACCAATAACTGCGAGGACCCGGTCAAGGCGATTAAGATGATAGATTATCTTTTCAGCGATGAGGGCGCAAGACTTTTGAACAGTGGTGTGGAAGGTGTGCATTGGGAAATCGTGGACGGAGTTCCTCAGATGACTCAGGAATACCGTGACGGCGTAGCGGCGAGTTCAACATATACCCAAAGCGAAGGTCTGGTTTACAAAAAGCTTTCTGGATTAAGCGCAAGCCAGATTTTAGAGGATGGCTATCCGGCAGGACTGCAGCTTGCACCGGAGGAAGTAGAGAAATCATTGCACGAAGTAGATAAAGAATTTCTGGCAGACAGCGGGGTGGCTGATGCAGTATATCCCGGACAAGTAGTGGAATCAAAGATTAACTCTGGCGAATACAGGATGGTAACAGAAGTAGACCTGACTCCAAACCTGACAGCAGAACCTTCAGATGAGACGAAAAACCTGTCTGCACAGGTAGATGAATATGTGAAGGTTGGCGTTGCGGATGTGGTGATGGCTTCCAGAGAAGATTTTGAAACGAAAAAGGAAGCATTTATCAAAGCGGTAGAAGAGAAAGGGTATGCAGACGTCGCAAAAGAAATGGAAGGAATCTGGGCTGATGCACAGAAAGCAGCAGCAGACTTTGCGTCGAAATAGACAGTCCTGAAGTAATTATCGACTCGTACTGATAAGGCGCTGCCCGGTATGGGCAGCGCCTTTCTCAGCTTATAGGAAAGTGCGCCTCAGGCGAGTCAATCAGGGTTATGGTGACAGCAGTCCCTTTTCCTTCCTCGGAATCAACGGTCAGCCCATAGGCATTTCCATATTGAAGCTTGATTCTGCGGCTGATGTTCAGGATTCCGATTCCGATGCCTTCCGGCAGGGCGGAACGGTCAAGGGGAGTCGTGCAGTCGGCATGGGAAGCCAGCAGGTTCTGAAGGACTGAAAGCTTATCAGGAGAAATTCCCAGCCCGTTATCCTTCAGGAGGAGATAGATAACCCCATTCTTTTGGACACCGGTCAAAGTAATTGAGTTCTTAACGTCAGCCGAAGGGTTAGAGTAGGTGATTGCATTTTCCACCAGAGGCTGTAATAAAAGCTTGGGAACAGGGCAGTTTAATATTTCAGGGGCAATATCTGAGGAAAAGGCAATCGGCTCTCCCGTACGGTAATTCATAATACACAGATAATTGGTCAGATATTGCAGTTCTTCTTTCAGGCACCAGGTAGTTTTCGTATTACGAAAGAGAGGCTGTAGCATATTTCCAAGAGCCGTCACACATTGAGCAATATTGTCAGCCTTACTGACGATTGCCATCCACTTAATGGTATTCAGTGTATTGTAGAGGAAATGTGGGTTCAGCTGGTTCTGGAGGTTCTGCAGTGCTAGCTCATGGCGCTCTTCCTGTATGACCTGATTTTCCCTGACCAGTGTCTGGATATTCTGGGACATCTGGTTAAACTGATATGTAAGAAATCCGAAATCAGAAGACCTGGCCTCATCCATCCTGACTCCTATCTGCCCGCTTCCCATTGTCTTCATGGCACTGATGAGGGCATTGAGCGGACGGGTGATGGAATAAATCCAGAACATGCTGATAACAAGTGCCAGAATAACGAATAGAATCAAAAGCCATGCAATCAGCGCCTTAAGTTTGTTGATATCCTTGAAGAGGTCGTTGTAAGGGACCTCATGGATAATAGAAAGACCGTAATTTTCATAAGGATAGTAAATAATCTGGTTATTCTCATTAAGAGCTTTATTATCCCCCTTTTCTAAAGTAAGGGATACTGCATTTTTACTGTCCATAGACTGCATTTTAGCGGTGGTTCCTATCAGGGACTTATCGGCAGCGGAAATAATCCTGGAGTGGGCATCCAGAAGCATGCTTTCGCCGTCTAGTTTTTTTGAATCATCGTGGTAAAGGGAACGCAGATAGGATTCTTGTATGTTAACAACTACATAACCGGTGGTATTCTGGATTGTTTTTAGTTTCCGTCCAAGGGAAATATAGCGCGGCAACGCAGAATTAAAAGAGGAACCGGGAAAAAAATCTTTGTAGTTAAAACCACCGCAAAGCACGGGGCCATCCGTAGTTTTTATATCATCATAAAAGGAAGACTGGTAGAAAAAGTTGGAATGCCCCCTGTCATTTTGAAAGAAATTTTTTTGGTTGCTGGATCCGATGATAATGCCGTTATCCCCATAGTATACGATAGAATGTATGTATTCATAGTTCGTCATCAGCTCAGTAAAATAACTGTAGACATCATTCACCAGACGTACATCATCAGAACTGTCTATCTCATCCAGATTCAGTTCATCTGAAAAATAGGAGGATACAAGTATGCTGCGGCTTACGGTGTTGACCGTGTCCAGCACATGAGTCAGATTGGACTCCAGCTGGGTCAGGGAGCGCAGGGTAGACTTTTCAGACTGTTCCAAAAGTGTATTGGCAGTATAGCGGTAGAAAATAAATGCAAACAAAAGAAGGATAAATACACTGGTCAGCATGAAGGAAAGCATAAGCTTAGATTTCAGTTTGAGGCTCATTGCCTTATCTTTCAATAATCGTAACATTGCTTTTCTCCTTTATATTTTCTGCTGTAAAAACAGACAGGATTTTTTATGCTCATTTGGTGTCTTCCCTGTATATTTTTTAAATGTTTTGCCATAGTAGCCTTCATCAGAAAAACCACATTGATATGCAATCTCATAAGTTTTTAAGGATGTATTTTGTAAAAGCTCCATAGACTTTTCAATGCGGTAGCGGTTCAGATATTCGGAAAAAGATATTCCAAGCTCCTTTTTGAATACACTGCTGAAATAATTCGGGCTTAAACCTACCATGACAGCAACATCATTTACCAGAATCTGATTCTGGTAATTCTCCTGGAGATATTGAAGCGCCTGTACAATCTCCCGGCTGTATGTAGCCTGTTCAGAAGAGTGATGTTTTAATTCCACAATGCAGTCAAGCAATTTTGCGAGCATATCATGATATCCGCTGGCAGAGGCGAGCAGCTGGAGAAAATAGCGGAGCTGCTGATAGGATTCTTCTTCATTCAGCCGGAGGTTATTCAGGTAAGCGGTAAAGCTGTCAAAAAATAAGTCTCTTACTTTTTGACTGGTAAAATTGCCTGTAAAAAGTCTCTCCAGAGGTTCCAGGACGAAGTTTCTGGAATATGCATCATCCTTTAGGACAGAGAAGGCACGCCCTGTTTTGGACAGAATTGTCTGGCACAGCGTCTCCTTCCACGTATTGCTGTAGTAATTGACAGAGCCCGGTTCCATAAAAAAGCCATACTCAGAAAGAGACAGGCATTGGCTGTAAAGATTTTTCAGGCGTGTGAGGTCCTGTTCCATTGTGCTTAAGTAAAAGCGGGGGGTGATATTAAAATAATTCTTCATAATTGTCATAATCTCTTCAAGGACATCTGCTATCGGGGCGAACACACGAGTCTCCCTGGGGGAATGGAAAAGAAGCAGATAGCGGGAGGGCGTTTCGTGGATAACAAGACCGGACTGGTTTTTCGCCAGGATTTCATTGACGATATTCTGTATGGAAAATTGGATCAGCTTTCCGGATCTGTCATTGTATAAATCCTGTAAGTGCTCATACTGGTCAATATCCATCAGGGCAATGGCAAGATCATGGGAATGGATTGTGACATGATGGCTTTCTAACGTAGAAAGGCAGTCCTCAAGCACCGGCAGATTATAGGAGAGATAGCCGAGCAGGCTGCTTTCCAGAATATCGTTTAAGCTCGCAGGAGAAACGGACTGGCTTTTAGTCAGATACTCTTCGTCTAAGGCTTTACGGACAGACAAAAGAACGCTTTCCATTTCTTCAGAAGTCATTGTAAGCTTCAGGATATATCCACTTACACCAAGTCGGATTGCTTCCTGGGCAAGAGAAAAATCTTCCAGACAGGAGAGGATGATAATCTGGGCAGGGTTGCCGGTAGAACGTATATTACGGATTAATTCAATGCCGTCCATGAATGGCATTTTGATATCGGTAAGAACCAGATCAGGGAGAGTCTGCTGATAGAGTTCCCAGGCAATCTTGCCGTTGGAAGCTTCATTTACTACACACATATTGAACTTCTCCCAGTCAATAGAGGCACGGATACCGGTTCTGACCAGCATTTCATCTTCAACAATTAACACTTTATACATAAGGCAAACCTCCTGATTCTTGATGGATATATTTTTAAGTATAACAAGAAATCATGAAATAACAAGCATAAAAATATCAAAACATATTTGATAGAAAAATAAAGGAAAGGGAAACAAAATGAAAAATGGAAAAATTGGATTAGGTTTGATTGGCGCAGGGAGGGCAGGCATGATCCATGCCAGAAATTACAGATCCTCTGTCCCACATGCATATATAGCAGCAGTGGCAGATCCCTGTGAGGAGAATGTGCAGTCAGCACTTAAAGAACTGGAAATTGAAAAAGGCTATGCAGATTACCGGGAGCTGCTTGAGGATTCCGAGATTGATGCAGTCATCATTGTCACTCCTACAAAGTATCATTGTGAGATAGCTGTGGCAGCGGCAGAAAGGGGAAAGCATATTCTTTGTGAGAAGCCAATGGCAATGACGGTTTCGGAATGTGAATTGATGGAAGCAGCGGCAAAGAAGAACCATGTGATTCTCCAGATGGCATTCATGCGGCGGTTTGACAGTGCTTTTATGGCGGCGAAGGCAGTTGTGGAGAGCGGGGATATCGGTGATGTGGTTATGGTGCGCTCCAATACAAGAGGCCCCAGCATCCCGAAGCCGTGGATGTATGATATCCAAAAAAGTAATGGCCCTCTTGCGGAGGTCAACAGCCATGACATCGATACACTCCGCTGGTTTACCGGAAGTGAATTCAGGACTATATATGCAGTGGGCGGGAATTACCGGTGCCCTGATGCAAGGGCGGACTTTCCGGATTTCTACGATAATGTGATTCTTTCGGCAAGCTTTGAGAATGGGATGCAGGGGATGATTGACGGTGCTCAGGGTGTACTTTATGGATATGATGCCAGAGCCGAGATATTGGGGACAAAAGGGTGCATTTATCTTGGCAGGACACAGGAAAGGGGAATCACGGTATGCAGGAGCGATATGCGTAAGTATGATGAATTTACAAACAGTTGGAAATTTCTGTTTAAGGATGCATATTTGGAGGAAGATATTGATTTTGCAGACTGCATTCTGAATGCGCGGCAGCCGAAAGTGACAGGGCATGACGGCAAGATGGCGGTCAAAGTGGTGAATGCGGGCAATGAATCCATTAAGTCCGGTCAGATCATTACTTTGTAACAGAAGACCCGGGAATCAGTAAGGAGGAAGAGAACGTGAACAAAATCGGGATTTATTTTGCATATTGGGAGAAAGAATGGGAGGCTGACTACTGCTATTACATAGACAAGGTCAAAAGTCTGGGGTTCGATGTACTGGAACTGGCAGCCGGATGCCTGCCGGATATCGGAAGCAAAGGACGGCAGGAAATCAGGAAGCGGGCTGCGGATGCAGGTATAGAGCTGACCTACTGCATCGGTCTTCCGCCTGAATACGATCTGGCATGTGAAGAACTGTCTGTGAGGAAAAACGGGATTCAGTATGTAGGGCAGCTGCTCGACTGCATCCATGAAATGGGAGGCGATACGCTGGGAGGGATTGTCTATTCCTGCTGGCCGGGCCCGGTTGTGACATACGACGAGAAAATGCGTTCAAGAGAGCGCAGCATTGCTTCGGTGAAAGAGATAGCGCAAAAGGCAGAAGACTATGGCATTCAGTACTGCCTTGAAATTGTCAACCGGTTCGAGCAATACCTCCTGAATACTGCATCAGAAGGCGTTGATTTTGTGAAAGAAGTGGGAAGTCCCAATGTGAAGCTTCTTTTGGATAGTTTCCACATGAATATTGAAGAGGATTCCCTTTATCAGGCTATCACATGTGCAGGAGAGCGTCTGGGGCATTTCCATATCGGCGAATGTAACAGGAAGACGCCGGGACAGGGACGCATGGATTGGGACGAAATCATAAAAGCACTGGATACGATTGACTATCAGGGGAAAATCGTGATGGAGCCATTTTTAAGGCCCGGCGGTCAGGTAGGGAAGGATATTAAAATCTACCGTGACCAGAGCGGGAATGCATCAGAAGAGCAGATGGATATTATGGCGGCAAATGCCCTCAAATTTATAAGAAGAAAATTGGAGTGTGTAAAATGAAAAAGATAAAAGTAGGTATTTTAACAATGTCAGATGGCAGAGATTATCTGCATCAGGAATATGAACAGATTAATATGGAATATCAGGAGGACATCAAGGAGGCCCTGGAAGGGACGGGCCTGTTTGAAGTAGTGGCGGGGAATCAGCCGATTAACAGTAACGAAGCTGCAAAACGGGAGGCGAAGAAGCTGGAAGAAGCAGGAGTTGAAGCTACAATTTTCAATTATACGATCTGGTGCTATCCGCAGTATACGGCGGTTGCCCAGAACTTTGCCCCGGGTCCCTACCTTCTGTTCTGCAATCTCCATCCGTCAGAGTGCGGCATGGTGGGAATGATGGCGGCAGCAGGTACGCTGGAGCAGCTGGATGTGAAGTTCAAAAAACTCTGGGGCTCTGTCAAAGAACCGGAGGTTCTGGACAAAATGACAGCATTTCTGAAGGCAGCTGCGGCTGTTAAAAGGCTTAGGGGAATGACCTTCGGTAATTTTGGCGGACGGCCGCTCGGAATGTATACAGCCGTCGCGAATCTGGAACAGTGGCAGAAGGAGTTTGGCATTGACGTAGAGAATGTGGAGCAGGACGATATTATCCGTGCAGGCGAGAAGGCGGCAGATGAGAAAGTGGAACATGCATTCGCCTGGCTGAGTGAACTGACAGGAAAAATAGAGTATGACGGTGAAGGACTGACCCCGGAAAAATTGAAGCAGCAGATACGTTCCTATTACGGACTCAGAGACATCATTTCAAAACGGGGACTGGACTTTATCGGGATTAAAGCACATGGGGACCTGACAGACCGCTATGTGACGATGGACCTTGCAGAAGCGCTGTTAAATGACCCTTATGATTTTGACGGCCCGAAGGAGCCGATTGTAGCGGCTACGGAGTCAGATATGGACGGCGCGCTCACCATGCAGATATTCAAGCTTCTGACAGGAATGCCGGTTTTGTTTGCAGATGTCCGCCACTATGATAAGGAGAACGATGTCTGGTTTTTCTCCAATTCAGGAACACATGCCACATATTTTGCAGGCGCTTCTATGGATCCGGGGGAAAATCTGAAGAATGTGACATTATATCCCGAGACACACTATTATCCCGCAGGAGGGGCAAGTGTACACCATTTTGCAAAGGAAGGTGAGGTTACTTTAGCCAGGCTTGCAAGGAAAAACGGAAAATATTCCATGACAATTGTACCGGCTAGGATTGTACAGTTTGACAAAGAGAAGATGGCAGAGATGGGGAATACGACAACACCTGCATGGCCGGTTGCATTTACCAGAATTCAGGTTCCTGCAGATGAATTTATAGAAAAATTCCCCTGCAACCATATCCACGGTGTATACGGAAATTATGTGGAGGAACTGAAGCTGGCGGCAGAACTGCTGAATATGGACATACAGATTTTACAGTAAAGGAGAGAAGGTAATGTTCTTACATCATAAACCTGAAAAAATGAGAGAGTCAGATTTTCACAATCCTCCGGCAAAGTTCAGAGGCGCGCCTTTCTGGGCATGGAACTGTAAACTGGAAAAGGAGGAGCTGCGTGAGCAGATAGGCTGCTTTAAGGAAATGGGCATGGGTGGATTCCATATGCACTGCCGTACCGGGCTGGACACAGAATATCTGGGTGATGAGTTTATGGAGCTTGTGGCGGATTGCAGCGAAACGGCAAAATCGAAGGATATGCTCTGCTGGCTTTACGATGAAGACCGTTATGCATCCGGGTTTGGAGGCGGATATGTGACAAAGGATATTGCCTTCCGGGAGCGGTATCTATACTTTACTCCAGAAAAAGAAGAGGGTTTTCTGAAAAACCGGGCATCTTTTGAGGCGGCATGTGCAAAGGGGGAAGAACCAAAGGGATATTTTCTGAAAGCTTACAGGATTACTTTGGAAAACGGACTGCTGGATACATATGAGGTATTTGAGGATGAGGAGACAGAGGGCATTGGTTTGTGGTATCTGTACCTTGCCCTTGATGAAAAGTCTTCATGGTATAACAACCAGACATATGTAGATACACTCAATAAGGCTGCTTTAGACAAATTTATTGACATTACATATGAGCGTTATTACGAGAAGCTGGGAAAAGATTTTGGGGCAGGCATACCTGCTATTTTCACAGATGAGCCTCAGTTTTCAGAAATACAGCATCTGGCATTCGCGGAGGAAAGACGGGGGCTTAAACTCCCCTATACGGATGATATGGAGGAAAGCTTTCAAAAGACCTACGGAGAATCCCTGCTTGGGCATCTGCCCGAGGTGATATGGGAGAAATTGGATGGAGAGGCGGCTACGCTGCGTTACCGTTATATCAATCATCTGACAGACCGGTTCGTGGAGGCTTATGCAAAAAATATAGGTGATTGGTGTGAGGCACATAATCTGGCATTTACCGGGCATATGAAGGGTGAGGAAACACTGGCCTCCCAGACGGTGTTTGTCGGAGAGGTCATGCGGTCACTGCGGCATTTCCATATACCCGGGCATGATGTGCTCTGTGACCAGAGGGATTATCCGACTGCCAAGATGGCTCAGAGTGTGGCAAGGCAATATGGCAGATATGGCGGATTGACGGAAACCTATGGCGTGACCAACTGGGATTTTGACTTCAAGGGACATAAGATGTCAGGGGACTGGCAGGCAGCTATGGGAATTGCGGTAAGGGTGCACCATGTAAGCTGGGTATCTATGAAAGGGGAGGCTAAACGGGATTATCCGGCCTCTATCAATTACCAGTCACCCTGGTATAAGGAGTATCCGCTTTTAGAGGATTATTTCGGGCGGGTTAATGCAGCCATGACAAGTGGCACGCCGGATGTGAAAATCGGGGTAATCCATCCGATTGAGTCCTACTGGATGGCATTTGGTCCCTATGAACAGACTTATGAAAAAAGGGAGGCTATGGAGGAGCAGTACAGAAACCTCTGTGACTGGCTTACCTTTGGGCAGCTGGATTTTGATTATATCAGTGAGGCGCTGCTGGAAGAAGAAAAGGGTGCTGCCTATGATGAAAATGGATTCATTATGGGGGAGATGCGCTATCCCGTGGTTCTGGTTCCAGACTGCACGACCCTCAGAAAAAATACACTGAAACGTCTGGCAGATTATGCGGGGAATGGCGGGCAGGTTGTGATACTCGGACATCCGCCTGTCTGTGTGGATGGTATGAAGTCAGGGCAGGGAGAGGAGCTGGCAGCTCTTTGTGAACGGATTCCGTTTGAAAAGGGTACTGTCATGAAAAGGCTGGAATCCTTTCGCAGTGTGGATGTCCTTCTGGAGAACGGAGGACGCTCGGATAACCTGCTGTACCAGATGAGAAGGGATGAAGATGGGAAGTGGTTCTTCCTTGCTCACGGATTTGAAAAAATCCGGGATGGCTTTTGGAGCATGGTAGACTGCGAAGATTATCCGTATGTAGAGAAGCTCCATATACGGCTGGAGGGACTCTATGATCTGACTGTTTATGATGCGATGAGTGGGGAAAATTATCCTTTGCCGTGCAGCCACAGAGACGGGCAGACCTGGTGTGAATATAACCTGGGAGTACATGACAGCCTTTTGCTGCGCCTGCGCCCTGCCGAAAGCGGAGCGGGGGGAAGAGAGGATAAGAAAACGGATAAAAAGCAGGATACAGATCCGGAAAACAGGATGCTGGCAGAGCCGCAGTACCGGACTCGTCTTCCGCAGCCACAATCTGTTACTTTAGAAGAGCCAAATGTGCTTCTGCTGGATAAAGCAGACTACCGTCTGAATGATGGCATGTGGAAAAAAGAAGAAGATATTCTGAAACTGGATAACATCTGCCGTGAGAGCCTTGGTTATCCGCCAAAGGAAGAGGCGGGCGCCCAGCCGTGGACGGTGAAGGATCAGAAAGGATTCCCGGACACCTTGTGGTTAAGATTCAACATAGAGTCAGAGATTGATGTCCCCGCCTGTCTGGCATTGGAAAGCCGGGATGTGACACAGATCTATGTCAATGGCATTCTGGTGGATAAAGAGGCCAAAGGGTGGTTTGTGGATAAGGCCATTGAAAAGGTGGAGATCCCTGATATACATAAGGGGAGCAATACAATCGTGCTTCAGATTCCTTATGGAGAAAAGGCTAATGTAGAGAGCTGTTACCTGTTAGGCGGCTTCGGTGTAGAGGTATGTGGGAAAGAGAAGAGGATTGTCCCGTTACGAAACGAGTATGTATTTGGGGATTTAACCAGACAGGGACTTCCGTTTTACGGGGGGAACCTGACCTACCACTGTAAGTTTGTATCAGAAGGCGGGCGGACACATATCCGGGCACAGTATTTCAGCAGTCCGCTTCTGGGGGTTACCCTGAATGGAAAGAAGATGGGAAGGATTGCCTTTGCGCCATATGAACTGGATTTGGGCGTTTTAGAGCCGGGAGACTATGAGATTGACATTACAGCGTTTGGAAACAGATTCCCGACGTTTGGACAGTTACATAACTGTGATAAGAACTATTCCTGGTTTGCATCCTGCTCATGGAGAACGAAAAATGACCGCTATGCACCGGAGTATCAGATGAAAGAGACAGGAGTCTTAGTGACGCCTGAACTGATTGTACGAGAGGACAGAATATGGAACAGCATTATGTAATAGGGGTTGATATTGGGACACAAGGAACGAAAACAGCGCTGTTTTCGGTTGACGGGCAGAAAGTGGCGGAGAGCTTTGAAAAATCAGAGCTGATCTGTCCGGCTCCCGGGGAGGTCTGTCAGGAGCCAGAGGAAATATACGGCTCTGTCGTAAGGACAATCCGCCAGTCTATAGAGAGGGCAGGGGTGCCAAAAGAAAAGATTCTGGCGCTGGGCATGGATTCACAGATGGCGGGAATCATGGCGGTTGACAAGGATTTTAAAGCTGTCGGACCTTATGATTCATGGCTGGATACGCGTTGTGCCCCCTATATTATGAAGATGAAACAGCAGGCAGAGGATGAAATAATCAGAAAAACAGGAGGTCCCGTTACCTGTACACACGGTCCTAAAATCCTGCACCGGAAGTACGAGTTTCCGCAGGAATACGCCCGTATTGCAAAGTTTGTACTGCCGGGGACTTATGTGGCCGGCCGGCTTTGTGGATTAAAGGCTGAGGATGCCTATATAGACTATACACATCTGCATTTCACCGGATTTGCGGATAACCAGAATAAAAGCTGGGACAGCGGACTGCTTATGGAGTTCGGGATTGAGAAAGAAAAGATGCCGGACATTGTAAGTCCTTGGAAAGTAGTCGGGGCGCTGACAAAGGCGGCGGCAGAGGAGAGCGGACTTTCAGAGGGGACGAAAGTAGTGGCCGGCTGCGGGGACTCAGCGGCATCGGCTCTGGGCGCCGGGATTGTGGAAAAAAATATGATTTATGATGTGGCGGGGACGGCATCTATTTTCGCCTGCAGCACAGATAACTATACGCCTGATCAGAATGAGAAGACGATTTTATTCTCACGGTCTGTCATAGACGGCCTATATACGCCTCTTGCATATATCAGCGGGGGCGGGCTGTGCTTAAAGTGGTTTCTTGAGCAGCATGGGGAAAGCTATGCCTATTGGAACCGGGAAGCAGAGAAGATCGAGGCAGGAAGCCGCGGACTGTATTTTGTGCCGCACTTTTCAGGGCGGACGTGCCCCGGTGTACCAGACATGAGAGGTGCATTCAGCGGACTGTCTTTCTATCATCAGGCAGGACATATGTACCGTAGTATATTAGAAAGTATAGCCTATGAATACCACCTGTACTTTTCCATACTGAAGGAACAGAATCCGCATATAGCCCCACAGGCCATATATGGAGCAGGCGGGGGGACGAAAAGCGGAATTTTCAATCAGATTAAGGCCGATGTACTGGGTATCCCCTACCGGCCGCTGGAGGATGCGGATACGGCCGTGTATGCCAGTGCCATGCTGGCAGCCTTTGGCATCGGAAGGATACCGGATTTAAAGGCAGCAATGAAAGTGCAGTATAAGGAAGAAATCTATATGCCACAAAAAGGAAACAGCGGGCTTTATAAGGGATATGCCAAACAATATGCAAGGCTGCTAAAACTTTTGGGCGAGTTTTACTAATATGTGAAAAAGAGAAGAGGAAGACGAAAATGAAAACAAATATAACACCGAAAGAAATTGCAAAAATGATTGACCAGACTTTATTAAAAGCGTTTGTAAGTGATGAAGATTTTCGTACATTCTGTGAAGAAAGCGCCAGATATGATTTTAAAATGGTAGCAATCAACTCTGCACCAGTATTAAAATGCAAGGCATTCCTAAAAGGCAGCGATGTCCATGTTGGGGCGGCAATAAGCTTTCCACTGGGGCAGACCACGATTGAAACAAAGGTCTTTGAAACAAAAAAGGCAATCGAAGAGGGGGCAGATGAGATTGATTATGTGGTAAACATTGTAGAACTGAAGAATCGTAATCTGGATTATATCCGCAGAGAAATGGAGAGTATCGTTGCAGTCTGCAGAGAAGCAGGCGTTATGTCCAAGGTTATTTTTGAAAACTGCTATCTGACTCAGGATGAAAAAGAGATTCTCTGTAAGATTGCGTTGGAAGTAAAGCCTGATTATATCAAGACCTCTACAGGATTCGGAACTGGCGGGGCTACTGTGGAAGATGTCCGTCTCATGAAATCTCTGGTAGGTGACAAGATTAAGGTAAAAGCCGCAGGAGGAATCCGCGACCTGGATGGGGCCCTCGCAATGATTGAAGCAGGCGCAGAGCGCATCGGCACAAGTGCAGGCGTAAAAATTGTAGAAGAATTAAAGCAGAGAAGCGGCTGCGCTGAAGCATAAGCAGCTGCACAAGGAATTTATAAGTAACAGGGGGAATCGTTATGGCACGAACCATAGGTAATAGAAAATCTTTGGATGATATTGAGAGGGAAGCATGGGCGCCAAAACCGTCCATGCTTGATACACCGGCTGTGAAACTGAGCCTGCAGGATGGCCCTGCAAGGATGGAAGGATGCAAAAGGGAAAGCATCTCCCTGAATGGTGAATGGAGGATGGCATGGGGAGGCACACAAAAGGAACGGATCCAAAATGACAGCTGGGAAGACAGCATCCCCGCGCAGGTCCCATGCAGTGTACATACGGCGCTGTTGGAGGCAGGCATTATC
Source organism: Faecalicatena orotica (assembly GCF_003149245.1). Lineage (GTDB taxonomy): Bacteria > Bacillota > Clostridia > Lachnospirales > Lachnospiraceae > Faecalicatena_A > Faecalicatena_A orotica. The sequence continues at coordinate 147,539 of NZ_QGDL01000013.1, forward strand.
CCTGACCCCACGGTTGGACTGAATGACAAAATAGCACGTGAGTACTGTTATAAGGTATGGTGGTTAAAGAAGGAGTTTGACATCAATCCTGAAAGCCGTGCAGTACAGCTTTTTTTTGAAGGAATCTGCCATTATGGGAAGGTATGGCTCAACGGTGTTTATTTAGGGGAGCATAAAGGGATGTTCGGGCGTCCTGTGTTCGATGTCAGTCAATATTTGAAAAAGCATAATGTACTGATCGTTAAGATTGAAAATTCACCATCGAATCCGAAGCCTATGTCAGAATATATGGACAATGATGAGGGATGGCACGACGGCGTAGTGATTAACTGTGTTTATGGCTGGCACTATGCCTGCCTGCCAAGCAGGGGAATCTGGGCTCCGGCTGGCCTGGAGGAAAAGGAGGGAGACTTTTGGAGTGAAAAGCCCTTTGTTTCCTGTGGGGATGCTAAGAAGGGAATTGTGGATATCTGTCTTAAAATTCATGGGAAATGTGGAAAAACTACAATTACAGGGAATATTATGGGGAAAAACCATGAGGGAGAGGGTGGCAGCTTTTCCTATGAGTGTGACCTGACAGAGGAAGAACAGGTCCTGCACCTTCAGATAAGAATACCAAACCCCCGCCTGTGGTGGCCCGTAAATCATGGCGAACAGAATCTATATACACTGCAGCTGTCTGTCGTATCAAAAGGCAGGAATTCACAGCAGTTTGAAACAACATTCGGTGTCAGGACGATTGAGATGGGCCCTTTGCCGGGGGGACCATATGAAGACAAACATAACTGGACATTTCTGGTGAATAAAAAACCTATTTTTATAAAGGGGACGAATTGGTGTACACTGGATGTCTTGTTAAGATTCAAAGAGGATAACTACCGACGTTTTTTAACTCTTGCAAAAAACCAGAATATTCAGCTTCTCCGGGCATGGGGCGGTGGTATGCCTGAAACGGATATCTTCTATGAACTGTGTGACGAGCTGGGAATTATGGTTATGCAGGAGTGGCCGACCTGTTGGGACAGCCAGAAGGAACAGCCTTTTGAGGAACTGGAAGAGACTGTGCTGGTACATATGCCAAGGCTTCGCAACCATCCGTCATTAATCATGTGGTGTGGAGGTAATGAATCTGCCAGGGCTGACGGTGAAGCGATGGATATGATGGCAAGATATGCATTTGAACTGGATGGCAGCCGTGGCTTTCACAGGACATCCCCGTGGGGAGGGGCGCTCCACAATTATTCGACCTACTGGGATATGCAGGATATCGATGTATCCCTAAATTTAAAATCCCATTTTATGGGAGAGTTCGGCATGGCATCTGCTCCTAATCTAAACAGCGTGAACCGGTATGTGCCAGAAGAAGAGAGGGATATCTGGCCGCCTGAGCGTTTTGGTTCCTTTGGCCATCATACGCCCCGTTTTAATCAGCTTGAGCCAAATGATATGGAGCACTTGGGCAAAAGAGTCCCGGAATTCTGTGCAGGAGATACAATGGAGGACTTTATCTGGGGAACACAGATGGCACAGGCCACGGCTGTCAGGCATACATTGGAATCCTACCGCTGCAGCTGGCCGTATTCCACCGGAATTTGCTATTACAAGCTGACAGATGTGTATCCGGCATGTTCCTGGTCTACAATCGATTATTATGGGGTCCCAAAACTTTCCTATTATGCAGTTCAGGACAGCTACGAGCCGCTTCATGCCTGTATTTTGTTGAAATCAATGCGCGCAGAAGAGGATCTGAAGCTTCCCGTCTATCTGTTAGACGATGCCGGTGCTCTGAACGGCCTGGCGTGGAGAGTGGAGGCAAAGGCGTACGATGAGAACTTACAAGTAATCAGTCAGGAAGTATTCGAAGGGCAGACGCGGGCAGATGTTACGTTCTTAGGGCATCTTGCAGTGAAGAAAGCTTTGGCGGGAGATGGTCCTGTCCTCCTGACGACAGAAGTCTGGGCAGGGGATGAGAAGAAGGACCAGACATTTTATTGGATTAATTATCAGAAAAAACAGGGCTGCCTGAAAAATCTTCCTAAAACGTCCCTGAGCCTGAGGACGGAGGATAAAGTGGCGGTTATCAAAAATACAGGCAATGTGCCTGCGGCAGGTGTTATATTAGAATGTCTGCCGAAGGATACGACTTTTGTAGCAGAAGATGGCTTGTTCTGGTTAAATCCGGGGGAGATTAGACGGATAGCTGTTACAGATACGCAGAACCTGACAGTGAGCGCATGGAATCTAAGCCATGTGGCAGACGAAAAAATTGAAAGATAAAATAGGAGTGAATAAGATGAAGGCATTGCAGTTTTACGGAAAAAATGAATATTCGCTGAATGAGATTCCCATTCCGCAAATAGGTGATGGGGAGCTGCTGCTGAAAGTGAAGGCAGCGGCGGTGTGCGGCAGCGACTTGCGGATGATACAGAATGGCTATAAGGATGTATCCAGAGAGAATCCAAGAATTTACGGACATGAGATTGCAGGTACCATTGAAGAAGCCGGAAAGGCAGTAAAAGGGTATCAGCCGGGAATGGATGTGGCAATCGCCCCGAACATGGGCTGCGGCATCTGCGATGCCTGTGTCTCCGGCAATACACATTTGTGCAGTGAGTACCGGGCTTTCGGAATTAATATGGACGGAGGATTTGCAGAATATATGGTAATACCGGAGGCGGCGGTGATTCAGGGGAATGTTGCCCGGGTTGAAATCAGTGAAGAAATGACTTTTGCAAAGGCGGCAATATTGGAACCACTGTCATGTGTGTATAACGGATTCGAGCAGGCGGCGATTGGTCCATGCGATACCGTGCTGATTATCGGTGCAGGTCCAATTGGCATTATGCACGGTATGTTAGCTAAGATGGCAGGTGCGGCAAAGGTCATGATTACAGATTTGAATGAGAACAGAATCAACATCTGCAGGGAATTCGATTCGTTTTTTAAGACCTATGCAGGAGATGATCTGAAAGCGTTTGTGATGGAAGAGACTGGTGGGAAAGGGGTATCCGTATGTATTACAGCCTGCCCCTCCCCACAGGCACAGGAACAGGCATTGGAGCTGCTGGCAATGAACGGAAGAGTGAATTTCTTTGGGGGACTTCCCGCCGGGAAAAGCCAGATTACGGTAGATACGAATCAGATTCATTACAAACAGCTCATACTCACCGGAAGCTGCCGGGCCAGCCTTACCCAGTACCGTAAGTGTATGAAACTGGTAGAAGCCGGCGTACTGGATATTAACCAGATTGTATCTGCCACATACAGGCTGGAGGAGTATGAAACGGCCTTTGAGGCTGCCAGAGAAGGAAGAAATCTGAAGAATATTTTTGTATTTGATTAGATAGGGGGACAATATGGCTTTTCAAAAAGATTTTTTATGGGGAAGTGCTACTTCATCTTATCAGATTGAAGGCGCAGCATATGAAGACGGACGGGGCATGACTGTATGGGAAGACTTCTGCTCCCGTCCGGGAAAGATAATGGAAGGACATGACGGCGATGTGGCGTGTGACCATTATCACCGTTATCGTGAAGATATCGCGTTGATGGCTGAAATGGGCATCAAGGCATACCGATTTTCAATAGCATGGTCGAGGATCCTCCCGCAAGGCACCGGGAAAATAAATGAGAAAGGAATGGCTTTCTACAGTAATCTGGTGGATGAACTGCTTTCCTATGACATTGTACCGCTTGTTACATTATTTCACTGGGATTTGCCATATACGCTGTATCAGAAGGGCGGATGGCAGAACCCGGAGAGTGTCGGCTGGTTTGCAGAATATGCATCGGCTGTTGCCAAAGGTCTTGGGGACAGGGTGAAACACTTTATCACGTTCAATGAACCGCAGTGCTTTATCGGTCTGGGACATGTGACGTGTGAACATGCCCCGGGAAACAAGATGTCAAAAAGGGCGGTTCTGGAAATGGCACATAACGTCCTGCTGGCTCATGGAACTGCCGTACAGGCAATACGGAGCATAGTACCGGATGCGAAGATTGGCTATGCACCGACTTCAACGGTTCCGGTTCCCGTGAGTGAAAGTAAGGAAGATATAGAGGCGGCAAGGAATGCATATTTTGGATTTGGTGCAGATGCTGACAATTATGTGTGGAGTACAAGCTGGTGGAGTGACCCGGTTATACTTGGGCACTATCCTGAGGAAGGACTGCGTCTGTTCGAAGAAAGCCTGCCGCATATCGGACAGGATGACATGAAGACGATCTGCCAGCCGTTGGATTTTTATGGGCAGAATATCTATCACGGCTATCCGGTCGGCTCAGACGGAAAGGGTGGATGTATCAGGGAAAAGCGCAAAGCAGGGTATCCGCGCACAGCTATCGGCTGGGCAGTAGTGCCTGAAAGCCTTTACTGGGGACCTAAATTCCTGTATGAACGCTACCACCTCCCGATTATCATTACAGAAAACGGACTGTCATGCCATGATTGGGTATCGGCAGACCAGAAGGTACATGATCCGGCACGGATTGACTTTATGTACAGGTATCTGTGGGAACTGAACAGGGCATCGCGGGAAGGCGTTGAAGTGGCGGGGTACTGCGCATGGTCATTTATGGATAATTTTGAGTGGGCAAAAGGATATACCGAGCGGTTTGGGATGGTCTATGTAGATTATCAGACGCAAAAACGTATTCCTAAGGATTCTGCATACTGGTACAGGGATCTGATCCGTTCCGGCGGTGCACTGCTGGATGGTCAGAAGCCGGAAGGGTTTTAGTTTTTAGGAGGTTGTTATGTATAAACAAAATTTGAATGAAAACTGGACTTTACAGATACTGGGTGAGTCAGAAAAAATCCCGGCGAGGGTGCCGGGCTCCGTTTACGGTGACCTGCTGGAAAATAAAAAAATTCCGGACCCATTCTGGCGGGATAATGAAGATCAGGCGCTGGAACTGATGGAGAACGATTTCATATATGAGACTACATTTGTACCGGATACAGAGCTTTTGGAATGCGAAAATATCATGCTTCAATGTGAAGGGCTGGATACGATTGCAGAGGTGTATCTAAATGGGGAACTGGCTGGCAGTGCGGACAACATGCACCGGATATGGAAATTTCCGGTAACTGGGAGAATCAATGCAGATGAGAATCACTTGAGAATCCATTTTCACTCACCAACCAGATTTATCAGGGAGAGATTCGCCGAATGTGTGACACTTGGCTCTGAGCACAGCCTGGACGGCTTCCCACAGATCCGTAAGCCACACTGCATGTTCGGATGGGACTGGGGGCCAAGGCTTCCCGATGCCGGAATCTGGAAGAACATATCCTTGGCAGGATTCGGGCAGTGCCGTCTGGACTCGGTTTATGTGACACAGCAGCATATGGAGGATGCGGTGAGGCTGCAGTTCCATGTTGAGACAGAGGCTTCGGATACAGATGTTCAATACAGTGTGTCAATCACTGCACCTGATGGCAGCAGGACTACAGTATGGGATTCTCCGGATTCAGTGACAATTGACAATCCACGGCTGTGGTGGCCGAATGGATTTGGGGAACAGAACCTGTATGAGGTGAAGGTGGTCTTATATACCAGAATAAGTGAGGCAGATCCCCATTATATTGAAGCAGACTGCTGGGAAAAAAGAATTGGGCTTCGTACCATGACTGTAAGCCGGGAAAAGGATGAATATGGGGAAAGCTTTGCCCATGAGGTAAATGGTGTCCGCATTTTTGCTATGGGGGCAGATTACATTCCCGAGGATAATCTTTTTGGCAGGATTACAAGGGAGAGGACCAGAGATTTGCTGCTGCAGTGCAAAAGGGCGAATTTTAACTGCATCCGTGTATGGGGAGGCGGATATTATCCTCATGATTATTTTTATGATTTGTGTGACGAACTTGGGTTTATTGTATGGCAGGATCTGATGTTTGCCTGTGCAGTATATGAATTGACAGAAGATTTTGATGCGAATATCCGTGCAGAGATCAAGGACAATGTGCGCAGGCTGCGCCACCATGCAAGCCTGGGATTATGGTGTGGAAATAATGAGATGGAGATGTTTGTAGATGAGGGCACATGGGTCAATACTCTGAAACAGAAGGCAGATTATATCAAGATGTATGAATATATCATCCCCCAGGTGTTGAAAAAGGAGGATCCGCAGACCTATTACTGGCCCGCAAGCCCATCCTCAGGCGGCAGCTTTGACTTTCCGAATGACCCGAATCGGGGGGATGTCCACTATTGGGAGGTATGGCACGGAGATAAGCCATTTTCCGAATACAGGAAACATTATTTCCGGTATGCCAGTGAATTTGGATTTCAGTCGTTCCCCTGCAGGAAGACGATAGAATCCTACACGCTCCCTGAGGACCGGAATATTTTTTCTTATGTAATGGAAAAGCACCAGAGGAATGATGCGGCCAATGGTAAGATTATGAATTATATGTACCAGACATTTCTTTATCCGACGGATTTTGACACTCTATTATATGCATCTCAGCTTTTACAGGGGGAGGCAATCAAATATGGGGTGGAGCATTTCAGGAGAAACAGAGGGCGCTGCATGGGGGCAGTGTATTGGCAGCTGAATGACTGCTGGCCCGTGGCTTCGTGGTCATCAATTGATTATTATGGGCGGTGGAAGGCGCTGCATTATTATGCAAAGCGCTTCTTTTCCCCACTTCTCCTGTCCTGTCAGGAGGAAGGCGTCCTGACCCAGAATACAAATGTAAATGCACAGCCGTTCCATTTAGATAAAAGTGTTACTTTTAATGTGTCAAATGAGACGATGGAAGGGCATAAGGTACAGATTATCTGGGCAGTAAGGAAAAATACAGGAGAAGTTATCCGTGAAGAAAGGGAGCAGTTATATGTGAGGCCGCTGAGCAGTATATGGACAAAGAAGATTGAACTGCCCAAGCTTTCCGTGCGGCAGGAATATGTAAGCTTTGACTTGTATGAAGAGGGCAGATGGATATCCGGGTCCACCGTAATTCTGTCGCTGCCGAAGTTTTTCCATTATGTAGATCCGAAGCTTACGGTGACTGCAGATGGCGGGGATATTCTGGTAAGGACGGAAGCCTATGCGAAAAGCATTGAGATACAAAATGAAAACGAAGATTTGATTTTGGAAGATAATTATTTTGACATGAACGAAGGGGTACGGAGAATCAGAGTGCTTCAGGGAGATGTCAAAAAACTGCATGTCAGAAGCGTGTACGACATCAGATAGAACTTAATAAGTGCTGTGTGCCAGTGGCGCACGTTAAGCACGGACTGAAATGGATGTAAACAAAAGACCCCACAGCTCTCGCTGCGAGGTCTTTGACTTTATCTCAAAGAGAATATCTGGTAGCCGAATTCATTCCAGGTTATCTTATTTGGAAAATCGGGGTCGCATGGCTGCGGGGTTATGGTAACGGTTACGTGGGATTTTCCTTCCAGATACCTGTGGGGGATGATGAATTCATCTTCCAGCCAACGCTTATAGGGATTGAAATCAGGGAAATACCAAGGATATTCCTCTATTTCAGCTCCATCTATAAAAACGGAAGCCCTCTGGCGCCCCTGCTTTTGATCGCTTACTCTTCTGAGGACTAAGCTGGAAGCATTTGGGGGGATCTGGATTTTAAAATGTCTGCTGCATACTGCGTAATGTCCGGTAAATGTAACCGGCAGATGGTCATCATCGCCCTCGAAATAGGAAGTAAGTGTGGTAAGCGCCAGAGGTTCTTTGCACTGATAGTCCACGGCTGTCAGTGTATCAGGATCATCAAAGTTGATATCCAGCAGTTTTCTAAGCAGTATATCATCGCTGCCGTAATAGAATATCATGCCGGAATGCTCCATATATAAGTCATTGCTGCCGCCGGATTCAATGCCGAACCGAAAGCCTGAATGGAAGGGATACCAGTCACCCATCAGGGAGCGATGCATGGACCAGTCCTTGTGCCCGTGCCCGTCATACCCGCTTGCCGGATTATATTCCTGAGGAGTCTCGAACCCCCAGCCATAGCAGGAATAGCTTTCTGAACCATCGCTTTCAATCTGCGGAGTACGGATTCCATCAAAATGGATGCGCACATCTCCCTCACAATCTGCCCGGGATTCGGGTGTTTCGCCGAAGCCGGTAATAATAGAAGAGACAATGTGGCCACTGCCGGAAACCTCTGCCAGTATACTGTCGGCGCCTTCGGTATGCTTTCTTGTATAATAGGGAGTGCTCCGGTAATATAGGAAACCATTTTCGTTATAGTAATCATTCCATTCCATCGTATATGATATTTCACAGAAGGGGATGGATACAGGAGTCTTGCCGCTATTTTTTATGAACATGCTGCATTCTTTGGCAAAAGGCATCGGATAGAAATTATAGTAGCCGCCAAGTGTATCCATGCCGGAGAGGAGATAACGTACACTGTGATATCCAAGCTCGTTCGAGAACAGGCATCCAAAGCTGGCATTCAGATCCGGCAAAGCATGGCCATCCCAAAATGCCTGCAGAGAGAGGTCGTGCAGATGAGATGGGTGATAGTCTTCGGTAAGAAAACGAATACCTGTGATCGCTGCTGCTGTATTGAGGGAACATATCCGGTAAGACTTCCCAGGCTGTAAAATGAACGAATGATGTCTTTGATATTTTGGATGCTCCAAAGTATGGACATTACTTCCTGCCTGTTTCCAAAGTGAGATTAGCTTCCCGATATAAGGACTTTCATCCGGGGTAAAGGTTTCGATATCATCAGCGTTTTCATATGCATGGTATACAACATGCCCCCATCCGCCTTCGTTTTTGTTACGGTCACAGCCCTCCAGCCGGATTGTGCTGGTTACTTTACAGCTTTTTTTGTAAGGCATGGGTACGAAGCTGCGTACAACGCGGATTGGACCGCGCCCATTATCATAGGGACCTATGTAGCGGGAGGAAATGGGTTCCTGTAAAGGGTATTTTTCACCAAATTCAGAATGGCGGATTGTAAAACGTGGAGTTTCTTCACCATCAAAATAAAAACGGAATTCAGGTTCATCACAGCTTGGATACCGGTGCTGAACAAAATTATAGATGCATCCCGGTCCAAGATGCTCGAAAAGAACCCATTCCTGATTGGCATCCTGATATAGGGACCAGTCCCAGTCTGCATTCAGTCCCTGCTTGTCTATGCTGCCTTCATAGTGTGCCCGGCAGCCCTGTTTTGGTACCGGAAGCGCTTTAAAATCTAACATTGTATTCATGAGGTTCTCCTTATTTGCTTGTTGGGTTAATTAGTTACTGTTTATGCTCTTGAACAGTTACGTTAATTATAAGAAAAACAGGAAAAATCACAATGGAGAAAACTATGATTTATAGGAAAAAAGAAATGAAAAGGAATTACATACACAATGTATTTATTACTTGACAAGGCCGGAACCATCTGTTAAGTTAAACATACAAACTGTATGTAAAGAGGTGATAATATGCCGAGAAATAAATACCCGGAAGAGACGGTTCAGAAGATTCTGGAGGTTTCTATGAAGCTGTTTATGGAAAAAGGCTATGAGAATACGACCGTGCTTGATATCGTAGACAATTTGGGAGGGTTGACGCGGGGGGCTTTCTACCATCATTTCAAGTCAAAGGAGGAAGTGATTGATGCCCTGACGGATCAGATGTTCCGTGAAAACAATCCATTTGAGAAGGTGAAACAGCAAAAGGAGCTGAACGGGCTTCAGAAACTGCAGCAGATCATAAAGGACACTACGGTGGAGACGGATTATCGTAAATTGAGCGGGCAGGCCGTATCTCTGTTGGAGAATCCGAAGTTTTTAGCCGAGTTTATCGAGAGTAACCGGGATGTGCTTGTTCCGGCGTATCAGGAACTGATCGAGGAAGGCATCCGGGATGGGTCTGTGAAGTGCAGGCATCCGAAGCAGATTGCTGAATTATTTACTTTTCTGACCAATTTCTGGATGGTGCCGACCATATTTCCTTTCACCAGGGAAGAGGGGCTTGCAAGGCTGGAGATGGTAAAAGATTTGAGTGCCTTTCTGGGGGTCCCGCTCTTGGATGATGAAACTTTTGCCCGGCTGGAGACAGTTCTTGAGACTGCAGGGGAAGAGTGATAAGGAGTCCTGCGGTCAGGAACCGCATTGCAGCGTAAGAATTATATGCTGCAGTGCGTCCTCCTCGGCATCGTGAATATTCAAACAAGGCAGGCAATATTTTTTTAACTAAATACATACATACAACATGTATAAATAATAGGAGGAAATTTTATGAGTCAAATGAAAACAAATACAGAGGGAAAATTATTCAGTAGAAATTTTACCCTTCTGGTCTTTGGGCAGGTAAGTTCTCTGTTCGCCAATACGATTCTCAGGTTTGCGTTATCCATGTATATACTTGATCTGACGGGTTCTGCGTCTATATTTGCAGGGCTTCTGGCAGTCTCCATGATTCCTACGGTGATACTGTCCCCGTTTGGCGGTGTTCTGGCCGACCGGGCCAACCGGAGAAACATTATGGTGGGACTTGATTTTCTGTCAGGGGTAATCGCTGTGTTTACGATGCTTACGATTCGCGAATCCAATGCTGTTATCATTGTAGGAACGGCGCTGACTGCATACTCCATACTTGCGGCATTCGAATCCCCGACTGTGCAGGCCGCGGTGCCACAAATGCAGACAGGGGACAACATCATCAAGGCGAATGCGGTTGTCAACCAGGTGGCGGCACTGGCTGCGCTGATCGCCCCGTTTATCGGGAGCGCATGCTATACTGCTTTCGGTGTAAAAACAGTTCTTGCTGTCAGTGTCCTTGGATTTTTCCTGACTGCATTTCTGGAAATTTTTATCAGACTCCCGTTTACAAAAGAAACTCTTCATGAGAGCTGGATACGTGTAATAAGAAACGATTTCAAAATCAGTTTCAGCTTTATTACAAGAGAAAGGCCCGAGATCATGAAGATCCTCCTTGCAGCATCTGCAATCAGTTTTTTCATCATGGGAACGGTAAACGTAGGCATGCCCTTTATGATACGGACGATTCTGGGACTGAATGCGGAATATGCGGGGGCGGCGGAAAGCGTTTGCGGTCTTACAGCTATTTTAGGGAGTGTCATTGTAGGAGTCGCCGCAGGACGGCTGAAGGCTGATAAGATGTATCAATACCCTTTGGCAGTGGGGATATGTATGATTCCGATGGGAATGGGGTTTTTGCTTGATAATGAAAAAATGATTTACCTGATTATTTTACTCTCAATTGCAGTTATGCAGGTACTGGTCAGCATTTTTTCCATTTATTGCGTATCACTGATTCAGCAGAGGACACCGAATGAGCTTCTGGGAAAGGTGATGGCATATGTTGCAACAGTGACCTTGTGTGCACAGCCGCTTGGGCAGGTTATATATGGCGTACTCTTTGATGCATTCAGAAATAATGTGATGTGGATTATGGTCGGATCGGCTGTATGTATCATTCTGCTAAGTGTAGCTGCCAGACCGGCCTTTTTGGGTATAAAAGATCTGGAACAGGGGGAGGGAAACCTGAATATGGAATAATGCGAAGGCATCGGAGTATTCGGTTCAAAGGGGTCAGACCCTTTTGCGGACCGTTTTCAGAATTTTCTGAAATTAAGGCTGGAAATGCAGGCAGAAATAAAGTCGACAATGCAGGCGTTTTTATGTTATGATGATTTCAGAATTTTAGGACACGGGAGGCGGATATGAAGGATTCGATATGCAGGGAAGCCAGCCTTTTGACTGGACGTGTGATGGAGAGTTATATATCGGGCGATCCGGTAAAGATTGAAAGCATGATTCCGTATTTTTCTCCTGATATCATTGTGATTGGAACAGGAAAGCATGAGTTTTATCATAATCTTGAATCACTTTTACAATGGCTGGAGAAGGATCAGGAAGAAGCCAGCGGGATTGAGTTTACGATCAAGAGGCAATGGTTTGAGGCGAAGCAGATTACGGAAGATGCATGTGTGGTATATGGGGAGTTTGAGGCCTGTGAGACGAATACTGAGGGAAAACAGGTGATCATCAATATGGATACGAGAATTACGGCATCGGTGCACAGAGAAGCCGATGGGAAACTGATGATTGACAGTATTCACCAGTCTGTGCCATATATTTACCAGCAGGAGGGGGAATATTACCCGAAGACGTTTGCTAATCTTGCAGAAAAGGCTCTGAAGAGAAGCGCTGTTCTGGAGAAGAGCATCCAGCTGGATTCGATGACCGGGCTGTATAACCGGCAGTATACAGAACTGCATATTAACAGGCTGCTGACAGAAGATAAAGCTGGAGGACTGATGTTTGTGATTGACCTGGATGATTTCAAGCATGTGAATGACTGCTTTGGACATCTTGCAGGGGATGAATTACTCAAGAAAGCATCCCGCATACTGGCAGACAATGTAAAGTCCCCGGAAATTGCGGGAAGGGTCGGCGGTGACGAGTTTATGATTTTTCTTCCGGGAGAAAGGACGAAGGAAGAGGGAGAAAAATTCGCGGAAAGATTGATAAGCCAGATCAGTGAGGTGCTTGGTGAGGTACAATTCGAACAAAGCTGTTCGATCGGGATTGCCTGTGCGAAAGCCTGGCAGGCAGACTTTGAAGATCTTTATTATAAGGCAGACCGGGCCCTGTACATGGCGAAAGCCTCCGGTAAAGCTAAATACTGCTGGTATCATGATTAAGAAAGGTGGAAGAGAAAATGAAAAGTAAAATCACAAGGGAAGATGCATTAGAGTTGCTTAAGAAATATAATAAAGAACCGTTTCATATTCAGCATGCGCTGACGGTAGAAGGTGTAATGCGCTGGTATGCAAATGAACTTGGTTTTGCGGACGAAGATGATTATTGGGCAATTACCGGGCTTCTCCACGATATTGATTTTGAACTTTATCCGGAAGAGCATTGCCAGAAGGCACCGGAACTGCTGAGAGAAGGCGGTGTGGGGGAGGATATGATCCGTTCCATTTGTTCACACGGATATGGGATCTGCAGTGATATCGAACCGGAGCATGAGATGGAGAAGGTATTGTTTGCCGCGGATGAGCTGACAGGGCTGATCGGTGCAGCTGCCCTGATGCGTCCTTCAAAAAGCGTAATGGATATGGAAGTATCCAGTATAAAGAAAAAATTTAAAGATAAAAGATTTGCCGCCGGATGTTCCAGAGATGTGATCCGCGAGGGCGCCCTGAAGCTTGGATGGGAATTGAACGATCTGTTTGAAAAGACCATTCTGGCGATGCGCTCCTGTGAAGAAAGTATCAGCAAAGCGATGGAAGAATATAGTGCTTAAACCACAGTTCTGCGGCCCTGCAACCTCTGGTTGACAAATTGCAATGCAGCATGTTCTTGTCAGATTTAGCAGGATGGTTTAGGGTATGTTTAATGATTCATTGCATTGGTGCACATGAACATCAGACATACCCTTTCATTCATTTAAAGAGGAGATCAGGAGGCGGACATGAGATTTGATGAAAAACTAATTACATTGAGAAAGCAGCGGGGGATGTCCCAGGAACAGCTTGCGGACCGGCTTGGAGTCACAAGACAGTCCGTGAGTAAATGGGAATCAGGACTGGCATTGCCGGAGTTGATGAAAATAATCACCCTGTCGGAGATATTTGATGTAAGTGTGGACTATCTGGTAAAGGATTATATTGAGAATGAGACAGAAAGAGATGATTCCGGTGACGGGGATTCAGACAGGAAGAATGGTTATGATGCTGCAAGACTTGAGGAAACAGTGGATGAAATCCGAAGCTATATGAGAGGATACGAGTTTACAAGCAAGACGAAGATTGCCGGGATTCCGCTCGTTTCTATAAGGCTTTCGCGCAGATTAGGGAAAGGCTCAGTCGCGAAAGGGATAATCGCAATCGGTAATGTTTCTGTAGGGGTGATTAGCATAGGAATCTTATCCACAGGCATATTTTCGTTTGGCTGTCTGGCACTGGGAGCGCTTGCACTTGGTGTTATTTCGGTGGGAATTGCGGCTCTGGGGGTCGTGGCATTCGGATTACTGGCATTTGGAACCGCGGCAGTCGGAGTCTATGCAGGCGGTGTTGCGGTTTACGGAAGCCAGATTGCGGTCGGTGTTGCGGCAGGAGGAAAGACGGTCATCGGGGAGAGCACCCGCGGAATTCATGAGCTGACGTACTATGACGGAATTGCAGAAACCACGATACGGAGATTCCTTTTGGAACATCATCCCGGATTATGGAAACCGCTGCTGGACTTTTTTACTATGATCGGAATGAATATAAAATAAAAAGACGCTGCAGAACGGAGAAAGTCTCTCAGTCTGCAGCGTTTTTCAATACCACTGGTGGGTGTCCTGAATGGAGTCTGCGATACGTCAGGATAGTCTGAAAGAAAAGAGGACATGATATGGAAAGAAGGGATGACGGATATGGAAAATTTAAAGTCGAAGATGAAAAGAATACAAAAAAGAGACAAAATGCCGGCTGCGGATACAATCGTACAGGCAGTCAGGATTGCAGCGGGAAGCGGCGCGGCGATGTTTGCGGCATCGGCGCTCAATCTGGAATTTGCCGCGTCGGCCGGGATGGTAACATTGCTCACAATTCTTACGACGAAATGGGAAACACTGAAGCTTTCGGCCGCGCGTATTATCACGTTTTTCATGGCGGTTCTCCTGTGCTGGATAATATTTACGCAGGTTAAGAATGAGGGGGCCGCATTCGGAGTGTTCGTATTTTTCCTGATTCTTGCAAGTGAATGGATTGGCTGGAGAGTGACCGCGTCCGTAAATGCCGTGATCGGGACCCATTTTCTGGCTGTACGTGACTTCAGTTTCTCTTTTATTATGAATGAGTTTCTGATCATACTGCTGGGGATTACCATAGCTGTCATCGTAAACTTGTTTCAAAATAATAATTTACAAAGAAATAAAATAATTGCAAATATGCGATATACAGAAGGTGCCTTCCAGAATATATTGAATGAACTGTCCTGGTACCTCCTGCATTCGGAGAACCGGGAAGGTCAGAAGGAGGGGACAGGCGCGGATGCCGTATGGGAAAAACTGGAACTGCTGACAAAAGATCTGGATGATTTTATCCAGCAGGCCCGGGTATACTATAATAATACTTTTCAGCCCCATACGAGTTATTACGGCCGTTACTTTGAGATGCGGGAAAAGCAGTGTGAAGCTCTTCATAATCTGCATTATGAAATGGAAAAGATTAAGCAGGTGCCCAGACAGGCAGCCGTGATCGCGGAGTATATCCACTATCTGTCCCGGCATGTGACTGAGATGAATGACCCTGAAAATCAGTTGAAAAGGCTGGAACAGCTGTCAAATGATATGAAAAAAGAGGAACTTCCGAAGACCCGGGAAGAATTTGAAAGCCGTGCGGTGCTCTATCATATCTTGATGGATCTGGAAGATTTTCTGAATTATAAGCGGCAGTTTGTGGAGCGCATTGATGACACACAGTTTCAGATTTACTGGAAAAAAGAGGTCGAAGATTTCAGTTCTCCCAGTAACATCTGAAGATTATGCACGGTCCTGCGGTCTATGTAGTGCTCAATTTTTTCAACCTGTTCCAGTTCATTATCAGAATGATTTAGCAGACAAAGAAACTCATGCAGGACATCGTGACGGTAAAGTAAATAATTTCCTGCATCAAGTCCTTTCTCCGTGGCAGTCAGATAACCATATTTCTGAAAGGAAATATACCCTCTGTCCTTTAAGGCGGTTACCATCTTAGAGGCCGAGGAGGGCTTGACGTGCAGATTTTCAGATAAGGACTGTATCCTTACCACATCGTTTAATTTCAGCATCCGGCATATCATTTCCAGATAATCTTCCATAGAAGCAGTTAAATCATCTGTACTGTGAAGTTCATATCCTTTTTGTGTATAAAAATCATTTCTATTGTCCATTAAAATATTTCTCCCATTCATCATAAATCTACGTTTGTAATTCCATATTTAATTATGAATTTCTCAGAGATTAGTAACACAATGAGAATCATTTAATATTATAGAATCAGGAAAGAAAGTTTCCTTCTCCTAAATTCTATGTTAAGGCGGTGGCGCTTATGAAAAAGGAATTCTGTTTAAATGATATACACCCGGGACAGAAGGCAGTCATCAGAGAACTAAAGGCTGACGGGAGTATCCACAGGCGGCTTCTGGATATCGGCCTGGTGAAAGGGACAAAAGTGGAATGTGTGGGCAGAAGCCCCGGCGGGGACCCCTGTGCATTCTTGATCCGCGGTGCGGTGATCGCAATCCGTTCAGAAGACTGCGGGAATATTATGATTCAGCTGCCGGAAGGAGTATAGTATGGACAGAGAACGCGTTGTTGCGATTGCGGGCAACCCGAATGTAGGGAAAAGTACGGTTTTTAATAATCTGACGAACCTGCACCAGCATACAGGAAACTGGCCGGGAAAAACGGTTGTGAACGCAACGGGGTACTGCAGTACCGAAAAATTTTCTTACAAAATGGTGGATATACCGGGCACTTATTCTCTCATGGCACACTCTGCGGAGGAGGAAGTCGCCCGGGACTTTATCTGTTTTGGTGACGCAGATGCGGTTGTCGTAGTGTGCGATGCAACGTGTCTGGAAAGGAATCTGAATCTCGTACTCCAGACTATGGAGATTACAGGCAGTGTCATAGTATGTGTGAACTTGCTGGATGAAGCAGCAAAAAAGGGGATTCATATTGATCTGGATGCCCTCTCAAAGGAACTGGGGGTTCCCGTCATCGGCATGGTCGCCCGTGACGGGAAGGGAATTGATGAACTTTTAGATACACTGGACGATATGATGGACAGTGAAAGGATTACCGTGAAGGCTGTAGCTGTCTGCTGCGCAGACGACGGACGCAGGATGTATGATTCTGACGGGAGATACCGGATATGCTATCCGGATGCGGTTGAGCAGGCAATTGCCATACTAGAACCTGCGGCAGAGGCGGTGCTGGAAGAGACTGCGCTTCAATATGAGAAATGCAGGATAGGGCAGAGGAAACTGAAAGGCCCGGGACCCAGATGGCTTGCACTAAAACTTCTGGATTATGATAGTGCTCTGGATGAAGGGGTGCGTACATACCTTCAGAAGGACATCTGTCAGGAACTGCCTGTCAGAGAGGCACTGCCTCGTGCAGAGAAGCTTCTGGCACAGGCTGGTCTGGACCAGAAACGGCTGGAGGAAGAGATCGTCTCTTCCGTAATGGCCACGGCCGAAGAAATCAGCCGGGCAGCTGTAGCAAATGAAAAAGAACGGTCTGACTTAAAAGACAGAAAGATCGATCATATACTGACGGGAAAATGGCTTGGATATCCGATTATGGCGGTTCTTCTGATGGTGATCCTGTGGCTTACCATAACCGGGGCAAACTATCCGTCACAGATGTTGTCAAAAGCACTGTTCTGGGTGCAGGACCGGCTGACAGAGTTTTTCCGTTATATGGGGGCGCCGGCCTGGCTGCATGGGATGCTTGTGCTGGGCGTATACAGAGTGCTGGCGTGGGTCGTTTCAGTCATGCTGCCGCCGATGGCAATATTTTTCCCATTATTTACCCTGCTTGAGGATGTGGGGTATCTGCCGAGGATTGCATATAATCTGGATAAACCGTTTAAAAAATGCTGTGCCTGCGGGAAACAGGCATTAACACTCTGCATGGGATTCGGGTGCAACGCTGCGGGAGTCACCGGATGCCGGATTATAGACTCCCCGAGAGAACGTCTGATCGCCATTCTGACCAACAGCCTTGTGCCGTGCAACGGGAGATTTCCGACCCTGATTGCGATCATTACGATGTTCTTCATAGGAACGTCAAAAGGGGCAGGTACGTCACTGCTATCCGCCATTTTACTGACTTTATTTATCATGCTTGGGGTCGGTATGACATTTTTAGTGTCGTGGCTTCTCTCGAGAACGATCTTAAAAGGAGTGCCGTCCTCCTTTACACTGGAACTTCCGCCATACCGCAGACCACAGTTCGGGAAGGTCATCGTCAGGTCTATTTTCGACAGAACCCTGTTCGTACTGGGGCGTGCGGTAATGGTGGCAGCTCCAGCCGGTCTATTCATCTGGGCCGCCGCAAATATTTTTGTCGGTGACCAGAGTCTTCTGAATTACTGTGCTGCCATGCTGGACCCGTTTGCTAGACTGTTCGGGCTGGACGGTGTGATTCTGATTGCCTTCATTCTTGGACTTCCGGCCAATGAAATCGTTGTTCCAATTATCATCATGGCTTATATGGCACAGGGGAGTATTCTGGAAATGGATAGCCTGACAGAGATGAGAAATTTGTTTGTCAGCCACGGGTGGACCTGGGTCACGGCAGTCTGCACGACGCTGTTTTCACTCATGCACTGGCCGTGTTCTACGACACTGCTGACCATAAAGAAAGAGACCGGAAGCTGGAAATGGACATTTACTGCACTGGTAATCCCCACACTGGCGGGTATGGTCCTGTGCTTTATCGTGGCACAGACGGCGTATCTGTTTATATAAAGCGTCTCCATTCACGGCCAGAGGCTATGCATAGTAACAGAAAAGCCGCTAATGTCAGGCAGCCCTGAATCGCTGCCCCCGGGAATAAAAAAGCTATACAGGACAAAGCAGCCCTGTATAGCTTTTAAATATACGTGCCGCATTGATGCAGCGCGAACTCATCTATAAAGTCTGATATTCTAAAGGAACTTCAATCTTGTCACAGTCATTTCCTGACTTTATATAACCTGTTACAATCTCCTTTGACGGGACATTTTTTTCAGCACAGATCCCCTGATTGGCAGCGGCAAGGGTGTAATATGTAAATGTCGTGTCCAGCGTGTTGTCATATTCCATCTTGAGCAGACGAGAGTCTTCTTTGGAAAACCAGAAGGTCCATTCCTTTTCTTTCATATTCATATAATTATCGTGAGCAGCCTTTAGTTCCTCCTGATAAACGTCAGAGACAACAGCCTGTGCATATAGTTTTGAGAAATCACTGGAGTTCTGGATACGGGGGAAATCACGGTCCGTCACAAGAACTTTGACGGCGTCGGTCCCGTCGACTGTCTCATTTCCCAGAATTTTGGCTTCTGCTTTATCCGAGAGGATTATATACATAGAGTTAAAAGCATTGTTTATGAAGTCTGTGTTGATTTCTGTTTTGTAAAAAGTCTCCTGTGTGTCATATTTGTAAATGTCATAACCTTTCCCGTCTTTGAGCATCATGTAGTCACGGGTATATAAATGATAATTGCCGGGTCCTTTTTGTACACAGTTCATATACACGATGTCATTATTGGAGTCTGAAATCAGGATCTGCGTCTTTTCATAGGTACCGGCTGCTGTTTCTGTGATGATGGTTTTACTGAACTGTTTTACCCTGTCCTGATTATAAGTGTGGATGGAGTTGAATACCCATTCGGTATCCTCCTCCTGCTTTGGAGCCTTTGCACAGGCGGCAGAAAACAGGGTGACAAATATGCATAAAACAGCGAGGGACATTTTGTGGGATTTCATCATGGGTATGGCCTCCTTCCATCAATACTCGTTTCTCTTCTTCTTTAATTTTATTATATCATGTTAAAAGAAATCCCATGCATAAAAGTGCTCTTGTATCGATCATCTTATAAAATGTCGGATTTCCATAAATTTATGAAGTGGTATTTCAGGAAAAACACTTTTAAAATAAGGGTAGCAGAAAGAAAAGGAAGAGGAGAAAAAATGTTTGAACAAAAATTTAATGATAACTGGAAATTCTGGGTGGATAAGGACTCGTTTGCCCTGGTGTGGAACATACCTGATATTGCGTCAGATGTGACACTGCCGCACGATGCAATGATTGAGAAGCCCGCACATGCGGAAAGCGAAAATGGAGGCAATACCGGATACCGGGACGGTGATATTTATACCTATGTTAACTTGTTTCAGGCTCCGGCAGAGTATAAAGATAAGGTCGTTATGCTGAAATTTGAAGGTGTTTATATGAACGCCTTTGTCTATGTTAACGGGCAGCTTGCAGGAAAGAACCCGTTCGGGTATACGACATTTTATGTGGCTCTTAACGACTACCTGAGATTTGGTGAGGAAAATGAAATCCGTGTCCAGGTCAGGAACGGCGCGATGACAAACAGCCGCTGGTATTCCGGGGGCGGCATCTACCGTGATGTATATCTGCTGGTATCCGGCCTTGTACATATTGTACCGGAAGGGGTGCAGATTAAAACAGAATCGGCGGACAGGGAATACGCAGTACTGCATATAAATACAGAGCTGCAAAACAACTGTCATGGAGCATCAGAACTGACATTGGAAACGGTGGTCAGGGACGCAAAAGGCCACGTTGTATCGAGTGAAGTGACACCTGTTGTGCTCTTTTCTCAGGAAACCCGGACGGTATCACAGCGGGTGACCGTGGAGGCGCCAGAGCTCTGGTCAGAGGATCATCCTGCACTGTATACCTGTACGACACGACTTCTTAACCAAGGAGGTGTACTGGATGAAAGCAAGGAACAATTCGGGATCAGGACGCTTCAGCTGGATGCAAAAAGAGGGCTGCGCGTAAACGGAAAAACAGTAAAATTAAGGGGGGCGTGTATCCACCATGACAGCGGGCTGCTGGGAACTGCCACGTATGAACCTGTGCAGTTCCGTGAGATCAGGAAGCTGAAAGAAGCAGGATTTAACGCGGTCCGCATGTCCCATCACCCGATGGCCCCAGCCATGCTCCGGGCATGCGACGCTCTCGGGATGTATGTCATGGATGAGACTTTTGACATGTGGAACCGGTGCAAGTCCAATTATGATTACGGTTTGTATTTTCAGGAATGGTGGGAAAGCGATGTGACGGCTATGGTAAGAAAAGATTATAATCATCCGTCCGTCATCCTGTATTCTGTCGGCAACGAGATTCCCGAGATCGGAACGGATCACGGGGCAAAAATCTGCAGTGACCTGAGCGGGAAAATAAAAGAGCTGGATGATACGAGATACACACTGGCATCGATCAATGGTGTGTTTGCAGCCGGAGACCAGGTGGACAGGATTGTGTCTGATGTTGTATCTGATCTGAGCCGGGAAGGAAAAATCGACGGAAATGTGAATGATTTCATGACACTGATGGATGGGCATCTGGATGAAATCGTGGTTCATGAGGCGATCACAGAGCGTCTGGAAAAGGCATGTGCAGGCGTGGATATTGCAGGCTATAATTATATGACAGCCAGATATGAGATAGATGGGGAGAAATATCCGAACCGTGTTATTGTGGGAAGTGAGACATACCCACCTGAAATTGCAAGAAACTGGAATCTGGTTGAGAAGCATAACCATGTTATTGGTGATTTCACATGGACCGGCTGGGACTATATTGGCGAAGCAGGTGTTGGTGTACCCGCCTATCAATGGGGAGAAGGCGGATTTGGTGCCGGATTCCCGTGCCAGCTTGCGTATCCGGGAGATCTGGATATTACGGGTTACAGGAGGCCCGCATCTTACTTTCGTGAAGTTGTCTTTGGATTGAGAAAAGATCCTTATATTGCAGTGCAGGACCCGAACCGGTATGGACAGAAGCTGATCAAAACACCGTGGGTCATAAGTGACACGGTATCAAGCTGGACATGGAGAGGCTGTGAGGGACAGCCTGCCATAGTGGAGGTATATTCACCGGGAACCGAAACAGAATTGCTGGTCAACGGAAAGTCCTGCGGCAGAAAGACGGCGGGAAAGAAAGCTGGATTCAGGACACTTTTTGAGACCATTTATGAGCCGGGCACGGTAACCGCGGTTTCCTATGATGAGAACGGGAATGAACTGGGAAGAATGGAGCTTCATACTGCGGCAGAGGAGTACAGGATTGTAATGGCGGCCGAACCGGAGATGAAGGAGGATTTCTTCTATATCGACGTGCTGCTTAAGGACAGTACGGGGAATCTGGTAACAGACCGGGATATCCGGCTGAGCCTGCATGTAGAGGGCTGCGCGGTGGCGGCGGGCTTCGGCAGTGGGAATCCGAAGCCGTCATATAATTTTAACGAAGGTGTAACAGAAACATTTCATGGACGGGCCCAGATTATTCTTATGAGGACAGGTTCCGGTGAGATAAATGTCCAAGTCAGTTCAGAGGACGGAAAGCATGCAAAACTAAACCTGATGCCAGAATAGGAGTACTGTGCGCACCAGAAAGGTATGCACAGTAACGAATAGGAAACATGTGCATGCAGGTTTCGGAGGTGTATTTAATGAAGAAAAATTATGATGAGAGAATCAAAAGCCTGATGTCTCAAATGACACTGGAAGAAAAAATCGGACAGCTCCGGCAGTGTGGTCCTTCTTTAGTCGGGGCTTTCGAGGTTAGTTTTGAAGAACTGCTGGATATGATGTTTGACGGGCGTATCAGTGAAGAGGAATTTGGCAGACTGATGAGTACTGCGGAACAGGATTTTCACGAAGATGAC
The DNA here is from genome assembly GCF_003149245.1 of Faecalicatena orotica. Taxonomy (GTDB): domain Bacteria; phylum Bacillota; class Clostridia; order Lachnospirales; family Lachnospiraceae; genus Faecalicatena_A; species Faecalicatena_A orotica. Next base: position 169,941 of record NZ_QGDL01000013.1, read on the forward strand.
CTGAAAGCGGGCAGGATTGGATCCTATAATGGCGTAGGCGATGCGAAGACTGCAAACAGACTGCAGAAAATAGCCGTGGAAGAGACAAGACTTGGTATTCCCCTTTTGTTCGGGTATGATGTAATTCACGGTTTTCGCACAGTAACCCCGATCCCGCTGGCGGAAAGTTGTGCGTGGGACCCCGGGCTCTGGGAGCGGACGGCCAGAATGGCGGCCGAAGAAGCGACCTCCGGCGGTGTCCATATGACATTTGCCCCGATGGTGGACGTCGCAAGGGATGCACGCTGGGGACGCATCAGCGAGGGGGCAGGGGAAGACGTTTTTCTAAATTCTGCATATGGTACGGCCAAGGTTCGTGGATTTCAGGGGGCAGACCTTGAAAAAACAGATTCGATGGCTGCCTGTGTAAAGCATTTTGCGGCATATGGGGCCGTGGAGGCGGGAAAAGACTATGGCCGTGTGGATATGTCCATGCAAAAGCTGTTCGAGGAATATCTTCCGCCGTATAAGGCATGCGTGGATGCCGGGGCGCGGGCAATCATGCCGGCCTTTAATGACATAAACGGTGTGCCCTGTTCTGTAAATGGCTGGCTGCTGAAGCATGTGCTGCGCGAACAGTGGGGATTTGACGGGATGACCATCAGTGATGCCAATGCCATTGCGGAATGCGTGGAACATGGGATTGTCCCGGATAGAAAAACGGCTGCAAAGGCAGCCCTGGAAGCGGGCATGGAGATGGATATGACCTCAAATGTCTATGCCGGGGAGCTTCTAAAACTGGTGCAGAATTCTGAGACAGAAATTGAAACTGTAGACCGTGCCGTGGAACATATCCTCAGGGTGAAGTTTGAACTGGGACTGTTTGACAACCCATACCAGACGGATGAAGAGCGTGAAAAAAGTACATTATTGAAAACAGATCACAGAGCGCTGGCAAGAGAGGCGGCAGTAAAGTCGATGGTGCTCCTCAAGAACGACTGCATGCCGGATAAGGATGGTACCCGGAGAAAATCTGATGCCGGACCGCTTCTTCCTCTTCAGAAAGGCACATGTCTCGGCATTTTCGGGGAACTGGCTGAAGACAAGAAAGAGATGACAGGCGCATGGGCCATTGGCTCCAATCCGGAGGATTGTGTCAGTATTCTGGAGGCATGCGAGCTAAGAGGGATTACGTATAACTACAGCCGTGATGCTGAGAATATAACGGAAATGGCGGCGAAGTCAGATGTTTTCCTTGCCGTGCTTGGTGAAAAGAAAGATGAAAGTGGAGAAGCGGCCAGCAGGGCCGATATCACGCTGCCCGGAGAGCAGATTGCGCTTGTGGAAAAACTGATGGCATCAGGAAAACCGGTGGTCGCGATACTGTTTAATGGCAGACCTCTGTCCATTCCGCATATTGCAGAAAAGGTCCCTGCGATTCTGGAAGCATGGCATCCCGGTACAGAAGCGGGCAGCGCAGTGCTGGATATCCTGTTTGGAGATGCGAATCCAAGTGGAAAGCTGACTGCGACGTTTCCATATGCGTCGGGACAGTGCCCGGTATATTACGCACATATTCAAACTGGACGGCCGGGTGGAAAGTCAAAATTCACTTCCAAGTATATAGACACCCCCCTTGACCCGGTCTATCCCTTCGGATATGGACTCAGCTATACAAAATATGAATACAGCGGTCTGCAGGTGAGATGTGAGGAGTCTGCATTCAGAATCCATGTTAGCGTAAAAAATGTCGGGTGCCGGGACGGAGAAGAGATCGTGCAGTGCTATGTCCAGGATAAAACTGCAAAAAGAGTACGGCCCGTAAGGCAGCTGAAAGCGTTTGAGAAAGTTCTATTAGAGGCAGGAGAGACAAAATCGGTAGAATTCATCATACCATTTACAGAACTGGGATATTATGACTGGAACATGAACTATGTAATTGACCCGGGAGAGTTTGTATTCTATGCCGGTGGAGACTCAAACTGTTCCTTGTGTGAAAAAGCAGTACTACGGGTCTAAGAAAAAATCTCGTAACTGTTCAAAATCTTGAAAAGCTACAAAATATCCACATAAGATGAAAGCTTACTGTTGATATCTTATGTGGATAACTTGATGTAATGCCGGGTCCGATGTGGACGCTTACCCGGTATCTTCATATTTAATTATGGTAAATGCAAAAAATAAATTATATGTTCCAAATCACTGCTCACAAGCCTGTCTGTAAACAGGCATTTTTGCCCTGTACCTGCCGTATGTAATCCTGAATATCCGCTTTCTGAATGTGAAACTTCTGATGTAGTTTTTCACAGACGGTGGATTCCCCGTATCCGTCTTCAAGCAGAATTTCAACAAAAAGCAGGATATCATTGTGGGTAACTTCTTTGGTAACTTCTTTGGTAACTTCTTTGGTAACTTCTTTAGTAATTTCTTTAGCAATTTCCTTAGTTGCCTTTTCCAGATCATCAGCCCATAATTCATGCAGCGCTTCGCACATTGATCTCGCCTCCTCCATTGCCGCGGGGTTAGCCCGCACTATTAAATCCATAGCAGCCTGATAGAGTTTAGAATCTTTATGCTGCTCATAGTCTTCAAACAAAACATTCAGACTCTGGTCAGGCTGTAAGTCTGTACGCAGACTGCCCAGCCATCGGTTCTCTTCCGGGGATAATTCTTTTGATATTAAAATTTGTATTGGAAAGGGGTCACCCTCCAGATAATAAATTCCCGGGGCAGTCTTTCGGACTTCAAGTTTTCGAAAACGTGTAACTTCTTCCAGCATTTTACGCGGATACCTGCTGCAGACGAATGTTATAGTGATATCATCCTGTTTAATTGCATTCGTTTGCTCTGAATTGGACTTGTAAAAGCAGGCATAGCCATAAACCTTATAAAAATCATCAATATTCAGGGTGTCTTCCGGGCTTTTATATTCGAAGATATTATGTCCCTTTAATAATCGGCCCATATTCTTTTTCAACGGTTCAGAGCCGCTTTTTTTAATGACCAGTGCGTCAATCCGCATGGGCATCTTGTTTAATTCCAACTCGGAAAGAAAAATAAGACGATCAGCCTCCTCTCCAAAGTCAATCTGCATGGCGGCAATAAATGCCGGGTGCCATTGCAGCCTTTTATCTGTCATGTATTACACCTCCATTATAGCATGTGAAATGTACGGAGTATATCTGTTTGTAACTTAAAAAGAGCGTCTTACGGTATAAATGGATATGTACAGTGCTCTCTTTGCTATTGTCCACAGTCAGGCCTGTAAACTGTGGGTTCTGTTTCTAATACAGCTTTATTCAATTGTGAAATACAAATCTGGATTTTTTGACGAAAGTCAGAAAATATAATATTCCGGAAATAAAGATTTGTATGGTCAGGATAGCATTGCCAGATAGTAATTTCAATGTGTTTATTGTTGAAAAATCAGGGTATATTGTTGATAATATAAAAAGATGAGAAGTATGGATTCCTGTTCTTCAAAAGGCAACGAATTGAGGTTGTCAAAAGATATGTCGGGTTACGAATAAAAAAAGCCGGATGCAGAAAAGTGATATGAAAAAATGTCGGATTTGGGGTAATTTATAACATGGATTTATACACTGTGCTGCGCTAAACTATAACTATCTTGAACGAAGGTGAAAATAGAACAGGAAAAGGAGAGAGAAAAATGGAAAACGAAATGACGGCAGGTGCTGCAGCAGTTCCGAAGAAAAATAAGGAAGTTACGACAGCATTTAAATGGTTCCATGCAACATCTGTTAACGGCGGGGCTATGTTAATTGCGGCAGTGATAGCAAGCTTTTTTTCAGTATATATGACTGATACCCTGAAGATTCCGGCAGCAGCTTGTTCGATGATTATGTTTGTTGCAACTTTATGGGATGCGATTAACGATCCGATGATGGGAGTGATCGCCGACAGGACACATACAAAATGGGGACGTTACAGACCTTACTTTATTGCGGCCCCCATATTGTTAACATTGTTTTCAACATTGCTTTGGATCGATTGGGGATTTTCAACAACAGGGAAAATTATTTATATTCTGGTTGTTTATGTTGGATATGGAATGACGGTCACGATGTATACAATGCCTCAGGTAGCGATTCTTCCTGCATGTGTTAAGAATAATCAGCAGAGAAACATGATCATTACGATGGGTGCCGGTGTCTGTGCATGTGCATTTACAATTGGAAATACATTTACACCTCAGATCACAGGGTTCTTCCAGGGGATTGGACTCAGCAACGGTTATGTACCGCTTATGCTTATTTGCGGTGTCTTCGCTTTCATATCCTTCTGGGGATTGTTTGGTACTTCAAAAGAGAGGTACTTGCAGCCGGTAGAAAAAGGAACTGCATTCAGAGATATGAAACTTGTTTTAAAGCATAAAGAGTTGTTTCCGAATATCATTGCATGGATCATGGCATCAATGGGATACGGTATGATGTTTTCTACCTCTGTTTACTACATGAAGTACTATTATATGAGGCCTGATCTGATTTCTGCTTACATGGGTGTTATTTCTATAGGCGCTCTGGTTTCTATGGTTGTTTTGATGCCTATTGTATTGAAGATTTGTAAAACCGGGCAAAAAGCATTAATCGTATCTCAGGTGGCTTCTATTATATGCTATGTAATTTTATTCTTCTTTGGAAAATCAAGCTTTACGTTTTTATGTGTAGTGACATTTATTTCATCCTGCTTCTCAGCAATGCAGAATGCACTTGTGAATGTACTGGTAAATGATTCAATTGATTACATACAGTATAAAGAAGGTTTATCGGCAAATGGCGTAATCTCTTCTATCAAGGGATTTGCCCAGAAATGCGGAAATACAGTAGTTAGTTCCGGCATATTGGCCGTTCTTTCAGCATCCGGATATATTGCAGAGGCAATCGGCGGACAGCCTGAATCTACAATGTTTGCATTGAATTTCCTGAAGTTCGGCGCACCGTCCCTGACGGGGATTATCCTGATCATCTGTGTATTCTTTAATCCGGTAGAAAAGTACAGTGCGGAAATTGAAGAGATGAAATCAAAAATGGAATAGTATAGTAAGATATAACCGGACTCCCTGCTTATTGGGGAGTCCCGCTGTATATAGAATGATAAGCAGGGAGGAATTATAATGAAACAGGCAGCAGTCAATCCTTATCTTCCGTTCTGGGAAACAATTCCGGATGGAGAGCCGCATATATTCGGGGACCGGATTTATATTTACGGTAGCCATGATAAATTAAACGGAACTTCTTTCTGTGAGGATGATTATGTGTGCTGGAGTGCACCGGTAGATGATCTTGGAAACTGGCGATGTGAAGGAACTATCTATAAAAAGGAGCAGGACCCGATAAACGGGGCACCGTATGACGGGGGCATGCCTTTGTATGAGCCTTCCTTTACAGGGGAGAATACACGTTTTTTATATGCACCGGATGTGACTCAGGGGCCGGACGGAAGATATTATCTTTACTACGCCCTGGACACGGTTAATGTGATTTCTGTTGCGGTGTGTGATACCCCTGCCGGGACATATGAATTTCTGGATTATGTCAGGCGGGAGGACGGAAGTATTCCCACGGTCGGAAGATGGTTTGATCCCGCGATTCTGTGTGAAGAAAGTGGAAACTACCTGTATTATGGCTTCTGCCCGCCGGTGCGTTTTCCGGGGATGGAGGATGCAAATTACCCGGGGGCGATGATGGTGAGGCTGAAGGATGACATGCATACGATCATAAGTGAACCGGTCTGCGTGGCAAACGGGGTGGACACTGCGTCAGGTACTTCATATGAGGAACATCCGTTTTTTGAGGCATCCAGTATCCGTAAAATAGGAAACTGGTACTATTTCGTTTATTCCAGTCTGCAGGGACACGAACTGTGTTATGGGATGTCTAAGAGTCCGGAGGGACCTTTTGCATTTAAAGGTGTCATTGTATCCAACGGCGATATAGGATATCAGGGAAACACGCTGCCGGTCAACTACACAGGAAACAATCATGGCGGATTGATAGAAATAAAGAAGGATATCAAAAATGTGTCGGGCGAAGAAATGGCCGGAAATGAGCAGGCTCGTGAGATCTATATTTTCTGGCACAGACATACACACGGAACAGCATTCAGCCGTCAGGGCTGCGCTGACCGGGTTCAGATTTTGGAGGATGGAACAATTCCGCAGGTTGAAATCACGAGCTGCGGCCTGAATGGCCGGGCACTTCCGTCTAAAGCATCCTACAGGACATATATTGCATGCCATCTGACGGAGGGAGACAGGACAAAGGTAGGGCAGGTCATAATGAGCATGCCGGGACAGCCCCTGCCTCCTCTCCCGGAAGAAATGCCTTATATCACAGAAGAACTGGACCGCAATGCGGAACATGGACTATACCCTTATATACACAATATGCGGGCAGGCGCTGCGGCGGGGTTCAAGTATTTCCGGTTCGACGGTAATGAGAAGTCTATACGGCTTACACTGCGGGGCAGAGGAGTCATGGAAGTCCTGCTGGATTCTTTGGAGGGGCAAAGAATTGCCGGGGTTCCAGTTGGCGGGCCAGAAAGCAGTGAAGCATGGACAGAAGTATCGGCGAACATGGAGAGGGTCGAAGGGGAGCATGCATTGTACTTCAGGGTAAAAGAGGGGAATTTGGATTTCGCGGAATTTAGAATACAATAGCATTAAAGATTGATAAAGGAAAAGGACCAGCACTTACGGCAGGTCCTTTTCTATTGCAATCACTTAGAAATGATGAAAACAGCGCAGTTTTTTCTTGAGAAAAGTACAGAGAACCCGATAGATTATGTGGCAAAATATAAAGAGGAGTTATTCGAAGAGACAGAATGTGAAGATCCGGGGAAAAGCGAAGAACCTACAGATGTGGAGCCTGTGGAAGCAGAGGAAGAACCTTGTACTGATGTTTTGTGTCCGCGATGCGGGGCGGTCATGGTAAAACGCACTGCGGCAAAGGGGAAAAATGCAGGCAGGGAGTTTTACGGATGTTCCCGATTCCCGAAATGCAGAGGGATTGTGAATTTAGATGAAAAAGAAGGCTTCCGGTCCTAAGTAAAGGGCCGGAAGTCTTCTTTTTCCCCTGCGTGCACCTTCCGGTACTCCTGAGGTGACATATGGTAAGTCCCCCGGAATACCCGGGAAAAGTGGTCCGCGGAGTTATAACCGATCTGTTCGGCAATCTCGCTTATCTTCTGGTTTGTATTCGTCAGATAATCTACGGCGTCAGCCATCCGCAGTCTTTTGATCAGTTCTGTAAAGTTATGCCCCGTATTCTGCTTAATCAAAGTACAAAGGTGAGGCTCGCTGTAGTGGAACATTTCCGCCAGCGAGGACAGAGTCAGTGTCTGGTAATTATGCTGGATATACTGCAGTACGAGTGAAAAATCTGATCCCATCTGATAATTATAAAACTGAAGAGTTTTACTGTAATTTCTCAGTAGATTGGAGAATAGCAGGTTAATCCAGCTGATGCAGCAGGTATTGCTATAAACATCATTCTTGTAGCTCTCTCCCATAGCATTGCGCACGATGGTCTTGAGCCATGTATTATTTTCAGCAAAGAACAGGAGATAATTCGCGTGGGAATCATCCTGCAGAATCGTGCGGAAAAAGTAGGAAAGCAGGTCTTTTCTGGACATTAGTGAGAAAAAGGTTGTGTCAAACGTACTTTTTCTGAGCATGATACAGAACACCGTGGAATCATCGTCAATGACCAGGTCATGTTCCGAAGAAGGTGCGATAATACACAGCTCTCCTTCGCTGAGTACCCGGTTTGTTTTCTCAAACACAAAGGTGCAGGTTCCCTGTGCCACATAGTTAATCTCAAAATAGTTATGAGTATGTGTGGATGGCCTTGTATAACGGGGATGCCGGATGATAAAAGCATCCCTTGCCGTAGGGAAGATATCTGTCTCGGCAACCTTGAAATTCAGAGTCTGGCTGGGATTCAGAGTCAGTACCATAGAATCTACAACGCGGTTAAACTCATCATCTGTCATGCTTCCAAACAATTCACTCGAAGCAGGGGATTCAGGGGACGTTTCCAGAAGGAGCCCCTTTTTATATAAATAGTCGGACATCTCCGGGAACTGCATCCTGTTTCCGGTCCGCAGATAATAGTCTTTCATATGCTTCTGAAATTCCCCGTAGGTAATGTAATATGGCATGTCTGTCCTTCCTTTCCTGATTACCAAAAGTATAACAAATGCCGGATTTATATTCAACAAAATAAGCAGGGATATTCAGGAAATTAAATAAACCGTATATATGAAAATAGTTGTGGACATTCAAGAGGGTGACACAGTAACTGAAAATAAGTCGGATAATAAAAAAAATATTACATGGAGGTTATGGTGCGGGTACACTACAATAGTAAGTAGAAAAGGAAAAGAATACAAAATGTGTATCAAAAGGAGAAAAGAGAGCATGATCAGATATAAGGAAAAACCATTTTATTTAACAGACGAACAGGTGAAATGGGTGCATGATACATATGATTCCATGAGTTTTGACGAGCGGATCGGGCAGTTATTCTGCCCCATTGTCTTTACGAAAAACGAAAATGAATTAAAGGAATTAGTGGAAACGAAACATATCGGAGGTATGCTGTACAGAGAGGGGCCGGGAGAAGAGATCAGACAGGCCCATAAAGTACTGCAGGACACATCAAAAATCCCGCTTTTGACAGCCTCCAACCTGGAGTATGGCGGAAATGGTTCGGCAATTGAGGGAACTTATTTTGGCAGGGAAATGCTTGTGGCGGCATCCGGGGATGAAAAAAAGGCGTACCAGCTCGGCAGGGTAAGCTGCAGTGAGGGAGCGGCGGTCGGCGTAAACTGGTCTTTTGCACCTGTTGTGGACCTTGATTTTAATTACCATAACCCGATCACGAATGTCCGTACCTTTGGCTCGGATACGGAAACTGTCATAAAGATGGGGAAAGCATATCTGGAAGCGGCAAAAGAACAGGGAGTGGCAGCTTCGGTAAAGCATTTCCCGGGGGATGGGGTCGATGAGCGTGACCAGCATCTCGTGACAAGTGTCAACTCCCTTTCCTGCGCTGAATGGGATGAGACTTATGGAAAGATATACCGCGAAATGATAGAGGCAGGCACCCTGACAATCATGGCCGCACACATTGCCATGCCTGCATATGAGGAATATTTCGACGGAAAAAAACCGGAAAAAATAATTCCGGCCACATTGTCACCAAATCTGTTGAAACGTCTGCTGCGGGAAAAACTTGGTTTTAACGGACTGATCTCCACAGATGCGACCCCGATGACAGGCTTCTGTGCTGCATGCGACAGGGAGACAGCGATTCCGCTGAGCATCGAAAATGGATGCGATGTCATTCTGTTTAACAGGAACATGGAAGAGGACTTCCGTTTCATGCACAGGGGATATGAAAAAGGAATTCTGTCAAAGGAGCGTCTTGAGGAGGCTGTAAAAAGAATACTTGCAGTAAAAGTATCAATGGGACTCATTGAAAAGCAGAAAAACAAAACCCTTGTACCCGGACCGGAAGCCCTGGAGATTCTGAACTGCGGATTACACGATACATGGGCGAAAGAATGTGCTGACAAGGGTGTGACACTTGTAAAGGATACGCAGAGTTTACTTCCGATCAGCCCGCAGAAACAGAAAAGAATCCTTCTGGAGATGATGGGGGACTTTCCGTCCAATGAAAGAGTCTGCTCGTCCTTCACGGAGAAGCTTGGGAAAGAAGGTTTTGAAGTTACGGTATATGAACCAGAAGGCTTCGAGGTCATGGAAGACTCAGTTACCGCTTTTAAAGACAGGTACGATCTTGTCCTTTATATCGGCAATGTTGAGACCGCCTCCAACAAGACGGTATCCCGCCTGAACTGGCACACGATGTTCGGGCTTGGCAACAATATGCCGTGGATGGTACATGAGGTTCCGGTCATGTTTGTCAGCGTCGGAAATCCGTATCATCTTCTGGACGCACCGATGATAAAGACGTACATTAACGGATACTGTAATTCAGAGTACGTCATCGAGGCAGTTGTTGAAAAAATACTGGGCAGAAGCAGCTTCAAAGGGGTATCACCTGTGGACGCTTTCTGCGGCAGGGAGGACTTAACATTTTAAGATTCTAGGAGTGCAAAGAAAGGAATGGAACATGAGAATTACGAATATAAGGATCAACGGGATCGACAATCCGGCCGGATTTCTCTATGAGAAGCTCATTTTTTCATGGAATGTCCGTGATACGGCAAGTAAAAGACAGACAAATGCAGTGATCGAGGTCAGTGACAGCAGAGACTTTAAAACGATACTCTGTAAAAAGGAGGGGCCGGATTTAAAGCAGGGCGGTGAAAGGCTGGATATGGACCTGAGGCCGCGGACAACTTATTTTTACCGTATTGCGGTAGAGGGCGATGCCAGGGACCGCGCGGTCAGTGATATTTGCACTTTTGAGACGGGGAAAATGGATGAGTGCTGGGATGCCGACTGGATCAGCACGGAAAAAGAGGATACCTTCCACCCTGTCATGACGAAATCCTTTTCCGTTTCCAAAAAGATACGCCGTGCCAGATTATATGCGGCCGGAGTGGGCTTGTTTGAGGCATATATAAATGGGAAGAAACTTGGGGAGGAATATCTGGCCCCCTACGTGAACAACTATGAGAAAACTATTCAGGTCATGACCTTCCCGCTCGATGGCATTCTGAGGGAAAACGGTGGGAATACGCTGGAACTGCTGCTTGGAAAGGGATGGTACATAGGGACCTTCGGGCTGGAAATGCAGAAGGAAAACTACGGGGACCGCATGGCTGCGATTGCAGAGCTGCATCTGGAATACGAAGACGGGACGCACGAATGTATCTGCACGGACAAAAGCTGGAAATATTATGGCTCTGATATCGAGGAATCCGGCATTTATTTCGGGGAGATTCTGAACCGGATGCTGTGGGAGAAAAAGGAAAATCCGCACCGCCCGGTACAGGTTTTGGAACATCCGGAGGATGAGGAAGGGACAAGAAACCTTGCCAAGTCCCATCTGACGGACCGCATCAGCCTTAAGGTTCTGGCAAAGGAAAGAATCCCGGTGCAGGAGGTCCTTCGTACTACGGCGGGGGAGACCGTGCTGGATATGGGGCAGAACTTCGCTGGATATCTCGAATTCAGGGCAGATTTCCTAAAAGGGACGAAGGTCGTGCTTGATTTTGGGGAAATCCTGCAGGGAGGTAATTTCTACAACAAAAATTACCGTGAGGCAAAATCACAGTTTGTTTACGTTTCCAACGGATGTAAAGAGACTGTGCGGGCACATTTTACTTTCTTTGGTTTCCGCTATGTGCGTGTGACGGGATGGCCGGGAGCATGTAAGAAAGAAGATTTTACAGGCCGGGTACTCTATTCAGATCTCCGCAGAACTGGTTATATCACTACTGGAAACGAGAAAATTAACAGATTATATAAAAACACTATATGGGGATTGAAATCCAACTTTATCGATATGCCTACGGACTGTCCACAGAGAAGCGAGCGCCTCGGATGGACCGGAGATGCACAGGTTTTTGCGCCAACCGCAAGCTACCACATGGATACACGCGCCTTCTTCCATAAATTTGTGAAGGATTTGAGAGATGAGCAGCAATATCTGGAGGGCGGGGTTCCAAACTATCTGCCGAATATCGGGCACAAAGAGGATGTAGGAAGTGTATGGGGCGATATCGCCACATTTCTTCCCGATACGCTTTATACATACTATGGAAATCTGGATGAGATGGAGTACTGCTATCCCCTGATGAAAGACTGGGTAGATTATATTGACAGAAAAGATTCCATGAGGGGAAATAGGCAGTATCTGTTCAACTTCGGATTCCATTTCGGAGACTGGCTTGCGCTGGACGGTCCTACCGAATCCAGTTTTAAGGGAAGTACAGACGATGACTATATTGCATCCGTTTACTACTACCGCTCCGCGCAGATTGTGAGAAAGATGGCTCAGAGGCTGGGGAAACAGGAGGATTCAGAACATTACCTTGCATTGGAAGAAAAAATTAAACGGGCAGTTTTACATGAATTCTTTACACCCGGCGGGCGTCTGGCCGTGGATACGCAGGCGGCTTATGTCATTGCTCTGAAGTTCGGACTGTATGTTGACAGAGACAAAACGATAGAACAATTTAAAATACGGTTGAAAAAAGACTGCAACAAGATCAAATGCGGCTTCGTTGGTGCACCTCTGTTGTGCACGGTTCTGGCTGAAGCGGGCCTGTACGAAACCGCATATGACTTCTTGTTTCAGGAAGGTTTCCCCGGCTGGCTGTACAGCGTCGACCTCGGGGCGACTACAATCTGGGAACGGTGGAATTCGGTTTTACCGGATGGAACGATCAGTGATACGGGGATGAACTCTCTGAACCACTATGCGTATGGTTCCGTCATGGAATTTGTCTACGCATATGCGGCAGGAATCCGCCCGATGGAACCCGGTTTTAGGAAGGCTGTAATCGCACCGCATCCGGACATACGTCTGGGAAGTCTGGAATGCCTCTACGATTCTGTAAACGGCCTGTATGTCAGCAAGTGGAGCATTGAGGAAAACGGAACACTTAAGGTGCATATTGAGGTCCCGTTCGGCTGTGAGGCCGAGGCCTGCTTGCCTGGATATCCCGGAGGAAAACAGCTTCTGGGAGCGGGAAGTTACGATTTTGCTTATCAGCCAGAGAAAGACTTGAGAAAGCCGTATCATAGCAAAACCACACTTTCTCGAATTGCAAGGGATGAAAAAGCGATGGAGGTACTTGGCAGATACGCGCCGGCAATCGCAGGAATGGCTGCATCCGGCGATCCGGAAATGGGGGCGAATACACTGGAAGATATTTCGAAGATGGGGTATCTGCCGTTTGAACCAGAACAGCTGAAAAAAGCCATTGAAGAGATCAGTGAACTAAAGGTGGTCGATAAATAAGAGATAAAAATTGGAAGGAGACAGCAGCATGGAACCAACACTGGAGCAGATTTTCGGGACATATATGTCATGGAAGATAGACGATACAACATGGGTGATTAACTTCATGAACGGGACAGAAAACATGTATCTATTGGAAGGGGAAGAAAAAGCCCTTCTGCTTGATACAGGATACGGGGCCGGCAATCTGAGGCCGTATGTGGAACGGCTGACAGAAAAGCCGGTCATTGTGGCAAATACCCACTATCATCCGGACCATTCAGGGGGAAACGGAGAATTTGAGGAGGTTTATGTAAGCAGGGGGGAAAGGATTGATGCTCCGTCTGTTGAAACTCCCGGTGCGGTCCCCTTTGATCTGACACTCCTTCCGTATCCAGATTATAAAAAAATATATATCGGTGAGGGAGATACAATCGAACTGGGCGGCCGGACCGTAGACGTGCTGGATGTCAGACCGGCGCACTGTAACAGCAGCCTGTTTTATCTGGACAGAGGGCACCGAATGCTGTTTAGCGGTGACGAGCTCGAGGCCGGACAGGTAATGATGTTTGATAATTCCAGAAACCCGGAAGCTCCGTATGACGTGGAAGAGAGACTGAAGAACTTTAAAGAGAACTTCCTCAGGCTGAAAGACATGTCAGATTGTTTTGATTACATACTCCCGAACCACAATGGATATCCGATTGCAAAAAGTTATCTTGATGATTATGCAGGGCTTGTAGACAGTATATTTGACGGAACCGCAGCCATAGAGGATAAATTAAACCATCCATTTGTAGAAATGGACCCGGGGGCAGAGAGATTATGCAGGGTGAGATACAGAAATGCAAGTATTTTCATCGAGAAAAAGCAGGTCATGAAAGTGTACGGCGTGAAACCAACCGGTACAAGGATAAGGGAGAAGAGAAGTGAAAGCATTTATATTTGATTTAGACGGTGTGATTGTATTTACAGACAAGTTCCACTATCAGGCGTGGAAGAAGATGGCGGATGAGTTGGGGATTTATTTTGACGAAACTATCAACAACCGGCTCAGGGGTGTGAGCCGTGCGGAAAGTCTGGAAATTATTCTGGAAAAGTATGAAGGAGAGCCGTTGTCCGGTGAAATAAAGGCACAGATGATGGAACAGAAGAATCGCACCTACCGCGAGCTTCTCGCAACAATGACTCCGGATGATGTGACGGAAGAAGTGAGAGAAACGCTGAAAAGACTCCGCGAAAGAGGCCATAAGCTTGCAATCGGTTCTTCGAGTAAAAATGCCGGATTTATTCTGGATAAGGTGGGGCTTACAGATGCGTTCGACGCTGTTTCAGACGGAAATAATATTACCCGTTCGAAACCGGACCCGGAGGTGTTTGTGAAGGCCGGGGAGTTTCTTGGAGTGAATCCCAAGGAGTGTATTGTTGTAGAAGATGCGTATGCCGGGATAGATGCTGCAAAGGCAGCGGGCATGGCATCGGTCGGGATTGGAGATGCATCGGGATATGAGAAAGCAGATTACAGGATAGAAACATTCGGTGAACTGTTGGATATTGGTTGATGTTCATTGGTAAAAAAGTGGTATAATCAAAGAAGTATTTTTTAAGGAGGCAAAAGTTATGTTAACTGAAAAAATTAAGCTTTATGAGGATCGCGATAATGTCACTTTAACAACCTATGTGACAGCAGAGGAAGGGGAAATGAGGCAGCAGGGAAAGCGTCCTGCTATCCTGATCTGTCCCGGCGGCGGATATTTCAGCTGTTCAGACAGGGAGGCGGAGCCGGTTGCACTGAGGTTTGTGTCTATGGGGTACCATGCATTTGTCCTGAGATATTCTACATATGATGACGGAAAAAATACATTCCCAGATCTTTCCAGGCCAGTTGTACCGAAAGAGGATACGAAACATCCGGCGCCTGTCCGTGATATTGGGAAGGCCATGCTCTATATCCGTGAACACGCAAAAAAATGGCTGGTTGACATGGAACGCGTTGCAGTGTGCGGATTTTCCGCGGGCGCCCATAATTCGGCCATGTATTCCGTTTACTGGAACAGCCCCCTGCTGACAGAGTATTTCGGGGTGGAGGCGAATATGCTGAAACCTGCCGCGATTATTCTGGGATATACGCTGAGTGACTATACTTTTATGGAAAAATTTGAAATGAATGAGATGGATACAGCATTTTTTAAGGGGTCAAACACAGCTTACCTCGGCGAGCCTGAACCTTCTGAAGAAAAATTAAGGGAAGTTAGTCCTGCACTGAATGTGACTGAACATACTCCTCCTACATTTTTATGGGCCACGTCCGCAGATGCAATGGTTCCGGTTCAGCACAGCCTGCGTATGGCACATGCCCTCGCAGACCAGAAGGTTCCGTTCGAACTGCATATCTTCGAAGAGGGGGACCACGGCTTAAGTCTTGCTACCCAGGCAACGGCAATATCAAAAAAGATGATAAACAAAGATGCGTCAAAATGGATTGAACTGGCAGAGTGCTGGCTGGAAAAACGGTTTGCGCTTGATCTTCCGGAGAAGACGGAGTTTGAGCGGATGATGGAATTACAGCAGCATTAACACTGAATTGAAGTCCTTCCAGAACTTGATTTTATGTGGGGAACACGGTATGATAGAAAAATGATTTTACCACTAACAGTTACCATATAAGTGTTTTATACAAAGGAAGTGACATAAATGTTCAAGAAATGTATGTTGTTAATATTAAAACCGCTGTCTTTTTTACCGGCGATCCTCATGATGCTGGTCATCTTTAACTTTTCAGCCCAGACAGGGGATGATTCCGGAAATTTGAGCTATACGGTGAGCCACAAGATTGTTACATTTGGGAATGAAGTTCTTCAGAAGAATATGGAGGACTGGGAGATAGATGAGAAGGCCTATGAAATCGAATATCCGGTCAGAAAGCTGGCCCATATGACGGAATATTTTATCCTTGCCGTTACGGTATCTCTTCCCTTCTATGTATATGGTCTGAGGGGCTTTGGACTCATGATCGTTGCAGGGCTTATCTGTGTAGGATTTGCCTGCGGGGATGAGTATCACCAGTCTTTTGTAGACGGCAGGGGACCTTCTGTGAAAGATGTCGGGATTGACAGTATCGGTGTCTTTTTTGGTATTATGGCCGTACGCATCTGTTGCTGGACGTTCCTTGCCCCGGGAAGAATGATGGAGCGCAGCAGGCGCAGATGGGAGCGGAAGAGGGCAAGACAGAGAGAACGGGAAAGAGAGATGCAGCGGCAGAGAAGACGCGGACGCTGATGCGGTATTGGTTAAATAGCAAATATAGATAATCCGGCCACTAAAAAAGTAGCTCCACGGGAATCTTTGTTTTAAGCAGCATGGATTTCTGTGGAGCTATCTACTTCCCGGTATTACTATGCATGGCCTCTGGCCGTGAATAGCAACACCGGCAGAAATTCTTATTTAAATTTAATAGATTATTTATTGAATTCTCATTTTGGATATGATACTCTTAGTCCATCAAAACGGCAGGCGATTCCGCCGGCTCAGAGCCGTTTGACATCTCATTTCGGCGTTTCACTATCGAAACTGTATCCGCGAATGAAAAAACCAAAATAAAGAAGAAATCAGTGTAGTACGCAAAGAAAGGAGCATTGCCTATGCAAAAAGGGCTAAAAAAGTATTTTCCACTAATCAGGACACGAAAGGAGGTGTTAGATGAGATTAACCGCAGTCCGGTATGTTCGTGGCAGTTTGCCCAGTGGAATGATGAACAGAAAAAAGAATTTCTGGATGTATGCACGGGTGTGCGGGGAGTAAAAATGACATATGATTCATTCTTTAAAGAAATTATGAATCCCGATGTTCATCCGGAACGTCTGGAAGAACTGCTTTCCTTATTACTGGG
>NZ_QGDL01000014.1 GCF_003149245.1 Faecalicatena orotica
GAGAGGAGCTGACCTTAGTACGAGAGGACCGGGTTGGACTGGCCGCTGGTGTATCTGTTGTTCCGCCAGGAGCATAGCAGAGTAGCCAAGCCGGGAAGGGATAAACGCTGAAGGCATCTAAGCGTGAAGCCCCCCTCAAGATGAGATATCCCATAACGTCAAGTTAGTAAGACCCCTTGAAGACGACGAGGTAGATAGGGCAGAGGTGGAAGTGCGGCAACGCATGGAGCTGACTGTTACTAATAGGTCGAGGGCATAACCAAACAGGGTGATAGGAAATGGATGGAAAGATTCTTTGTATGCGGTTTTGAAGGTATATATACAGATGGAATGAGGGAGACGGTACCAGTAGGTATCGTTTTTTTATGCATTTTTTCTCCAAATTGATAAACAATTCTGAAAACGGAGGGCAAAAGGGTCTGACCCCCTTGTACTTCATTGTCAGAATTTTGCAACTTGACATTATCGAGTATCGATATTATAATATAAATAGAAATATCGATACTCGATAATACGGGAGGAGGCGCTCTCATGAGAAATAGGAAAAGGGTTTTAAAGGGGTTTCATTACTGGGAATGTGATTCTTTTGGTGATTATTTGCACAATATGTCTGCGGAAGGATGGCATTTTGTGGAATGGAAGCTGGGATTGATTTTTGAGAGGGGAGAATCGAGGGATTACTACTATGATGTTGAGGCTTTTCCAAAAGGAAGTGAGATGGATACAAGGCCTGAACCGGACACGGAGGAATATGCGGAATATTGTGAAGCAGCAGGATGGAAGTTCATTGACAGCAAGCAGAGGTTTTGTGTGTTTCGGCGGGAACAAGAAGATGCACTGCCAATTGTAACACAAGAGGAACGTCTTCAAAATATAAAGAAAGCCGGATGGAGGAAATGGGTGTCAGATTCCATAGGCATGCTTTTTATCACAATTCTCATTTGGTTAGAGTTTTTAACAATCAATTTTGAAAGATGGATATTTTTTGACCTTATGCTCTTCTTAATACTTGCGGTTACTGTTGGAAGTATAACGAAGATTCTGGAATGTTTTGTCATGATACTGGAAGGACATAAGAAAAAGGCAGAGATTGCAGTAGGCAATATTCCCTATTATGGAGGTAAGTTTCAGGCGGCAGCACGTTTTTTTCGAAATTATATGTGGGTATTTGTAATAACAATTGCTTCTGTGATTGCATGTATTCAAAAATATTATTATTTAGCAGTGATTGTACTTGTGTTTGTTTCGATTATTTTTCTTATCACAGCCGTGATAGCTGTACGAAGGCCTTCCAGGGCTGATAACTGGATATTTCAGATAGGAGGAGTTCTTGGCCTGTTAATGGTGATAATTCCTGTTATTGTTTTTATAGCAATAACAGCAGGAGACCAACAGATAAATAATCTATCGATGCAGGAGATCCCCTTATTACAATCAGATTATAAAGAGATAACAGGAAAAATTGATCTGACAGATGAGGGACATTTTCAGGGAGTTTTAGGTTCTATGTCCTATTTTCTGGTCCGCTATGACGAGACAACAAATTCCGTAGGGGACAGCAGCGACAGCTTATGGTACTACGTTTATGAGAGCAGCCACTCATGGATTTTGAATAAAATATGGAAACAGCACTTGGATAAAACAGATGGAGCGAGGGACTGTACGCAGGAGTGGCGGGCAGAAGCTGCTGTATGCAGCGGGAGCCGGGGAAGTATCTATACTGTACTTTATCAGGAAAAGCTCCTGTATTTATATTCAAATGATCCACTTGATGAGGAACAAATCGATATAATCCGTATGAAACTGAAATTAGGAGAGATCATGTAAGTTGTATATAATAAATAGAAGGCAGGTATAATATGGCACGAGAACAATTTCAGACGTTGACAGAGCCGATGTATTATATTTTACTGGCCCTGCTGGAAGAATGCTGCGGCGTTGATATTATGGATAAAGTAGAAAAAATATCAAAAGGACGAGTGAAAGTAGGGCCGGGAACACTTTATGCTATGCTGTCGAAATTTGAGAAGAATAAAATCATAAGACTTACTGAAGAAGAGGGGCGTAGGAAATCGTATATCATAACAGAGAGCGGGATGAAAATGCTTAAGAAGGAATATGACCGCCTTAAGATAATGACCGGAGATGGAAGACGTTTAATGGAAAATATCTAAAAATCATTATTTTTTATACTTTAAATATTAAGAAGATTCTGAAAACGGAGTGCAGAAGGGTCAGACCCCTATACACTCCGTTTTCAGAATAAAATGGTTATATTAGCAAATATACAGAAAAAATTAAGAAAAACTTAAACTATACAGCTTTTTTTATTTGTAATCTCTGTTATAATATAATCAAGAAAGAGTCTGTATGGTAATGTTCGTATTCAGATATAATCTCTGAAGGAGGTGAGATTTATGAAACGGAAGTGTAGAAGTGGATTGGCGCTTGCATTGGCTTTTGTTTTGACGGGGGCGGCGTGTATGTTGCCGGTGATTCCGGTTTCTGCAGAGACAGGAGCCGGTGCTGAAAGTAAGGACGTAAAGAAAATAACTGTGAACGTTCAGACAACTGATAGTATTACATTAAAAGCAGAAGATAATTACGAATATGCCATAGAGACGGAAAAGGATAATGTGAAGACTTGGAAATGGGCGGAGGCCGGGCAGTATGACAGGACGAATAAGACTGTTATATTTAAAGGCCTTCAGGCAGAGACCCAGTATCGGTTTGGCTGCAGACTGGCAGGAAGTACCGAGGCAGTGAACCAGATTACAGTGCAGACATTAAAGAAGGCTGAGAATGTCCAGATACCGGAAAATCAGAATACACCGGCATCGAATTTACCGGACAACAGTCAGGAACAATCTGGAAGTACGCAGGATCCTGTTCAGGTACCGGAAGAAAATATACCGAATGTACAAGACCCGATTGGTTCCGCCCAGACGCCGACAGGCGGGGAGAAGATTAAGGAAGAGGATAATAAGAATCAGTCAGACGAAGTTATCAGTCAGACAGATGGTCAGCCGGAAGGTAATGTCCCTGTAAATGATAATAATACGAAGGTACCAGACAAGCTGTCATCAAACCAAACGTTACCGAAACCGTCTGCTCCGGTTGTATCAGAAGTAAAGGATGTAGAAATCACACTGAAGCTGCCGGAAGATGCAGATACAAAGTATAATTATGAGTACAGTATCGATGGTATAAAATTCCAGAAAGATCCAGTATTTAAAGGCTTGACGGAGAATACGGAATATAAGTTTTACCTTCGGATTGCGGCAGGCACCTATGATAATAATGTTTATCCTGCAAGTGAAAACAGTGATCCTACTAACATGAAGACATTGAAGGCTGCACCTGAAAAGCCTCAATATCCGCCGAAATTGGCAGAAAAAACAGATACAGGAATTACCTTGAAGGCAGCGGACGGGGAAAAAGAGCCAGAAACTCTTGAATTTGGAAGGCTGACTTCTGCGACAGATATTGCATGGAATTCAACAGGAGTGTTTGATCAGCTTACACCGGGGACAGAGTATCAATTTGTTACCAGACGTAAAGTTGATGAAAAGGAACAGATGCAGGGATTATCCAGTGATGTACTGAAGGTTACGACACTTCAAAGTGCGGCAGCGGCTCCGGCAGCTCCGGAATTACAGAAAAGGACAGATACATCCATTACCTTAAAAGCTATTGACCAGCAGCAGTATGCAATACTGATGGCAGATGGCAGTGCAGTCTGGCAGGACAGTGCAGTGTTTGACGGATTAAAGCCGAATACAGCATATTCGTTTATTACACGGATGAAATATAATCCGGATATGGATATGGAAAGCGCAGCTAGTGCAGCTGCAGCCTTTAAGACGGTTATTCGTTTCGAAGGTGCAAAGATAACCGGTATTACTCCGGGTGGTTCATATGAGGAAGGAACAACACTCACATTTACGGCGGCCGGTGTCGGTATGGAGAATGCATCTCCTCTGGCCGGTGATACGAGATGGGCGCCGAAATCCTGGAGCTGGGATGGAAAATCTTTTAAGAACTGGGACAAGGAACCGTATTCATACACTTATAAGTATACAACACCTGGTAATTACAAGTTAAGAGTTGCTTTCCAGCTTGAAGAGTGGACCACAGGCGGCTGGGTATCTATGGGCGAGACGAATACGATTACTACGGAATTTAAGGTTATTGCAAAAAAGGTGATTTATACAATTACAGCAGAAGCAGGAGCAAATGGTAAGATTGAACCAAAAGGCAGTGTAGACGTGGAAAAAGGAAAAGACTGTGAGTTCAAATTTACTCCGGATAAAGGATACCGCGTGTCAAAGGTTACCGTAGACGGCAAGGCAGTTTCTGTAAGCAATAACCGTTATACGTTCTCAAATGTACAGGGTAATCATAAGATTTATGTCACCTTTGAGAAAGACAACCGTACACCTAAGACCGGTGATACAACACAGGTGGCATTGTTTGGCGGCCTTGTTACGATTTCAGCAGTATTGATCCTTATGCTTGTGTACAGAAAGAGAAAGCACTTATAATAAAGTAAAAATGATAATGGCTAGAAAATGAAATGCGGAAAATAATTCCAGAGTCACAAAGGGCATTATATATGGCTAAAACAATTTGTCATATATGATGCCCTTTTGAGCGGATAGCATGCAGGATGTGAACTATTGGTTTAGTCTGCCCTTGCCGTGACATGTTTATATGGTTCAGGCTGCCTGTTGATAATTAGAAGGCTCAGCATCATCGCAAACAGTTGCGAGGCAGGGACGGAGAACCAGGTTCCGGAGATGCCTGCTATTTTGGGAAGAAAAAGCAGCAGTACAAATAGGAAGAATACTTCCCCATATATCAGTATATATGCCCACATATTTTTTCCGGTTGCATAGAAGTAAGCTGTCGTTATCCTCGAAATACTGACAAATAGATAACCGAGGAGAAAGACAGGCAGTATGCGGGCGGCATTTCCGGCAATCGTACCGGAAGCACCGAATAATTCCGCAACATTCCTTCCTGCAAAAAATAAGACAATAAAACTGAATAATGCTGTGAGTAACCCGAAACGATAAGCCATATTCCGGAATTGCTTTGTTTTTTGGACATTACCTTCCCCGTAGGAAAGGCTTAAGAGAGGCTGGCACCCGTCGCTGACTCCCTGTAGCAGTAATAGGACGATACAGGAAATATAGCTGACCGGTGCATAATATGTTACAGCCAGTGTCCCACCGGTTAGTGCGGCACTCTTATTGATCAGAATTAATGTAATATTAGGTGAAAAAGTAAGTCCAAACGGGGAGAGTCCAACCTTAAGTATGTTTTTTACGAATGAAACCTTGTGTCCCTGAAAATGGAACAGAGGGACCTCTTTTTTTATAAACAGGCAGATCAGACATACAAGGAAGGTAACTGCCTGACCGCAGACGGTAGCTGCTGCAGCCCCCGTCATTCCGAGAGGATATTTCCACACAAACAGATAGTCCAAAATGATATTAGTAAAAAAACCTGCAGTCATTGCAAGCATTGCAGCGATGGAACTGCCCATATTCCTTATGAATGGTACAATACCGGTGCCGAGTATCTGGAAAACTGCGCCATAGGTAATATATAGAACATATTCTTCAGCAAGCACCTGAATATCACCCGAAGCGCCGAAAAACTGTAAGATGGCCGGGGCGGCAGGCAGATATATCAGTGTCAGAATTATGGATGACAGGACAAGCATGATCAGTGACATGCCGAAATACTGTCTGCCCCGGGTATGGTCATTAGTTCCGAGGCTTATAGCATATTCAACTGCGCCGCCCATTCCAAGCCCGGTGCCGGCGGCCTGCAAAAAAGCAGTGAGAGGGTAGGCGACATTGATAGCGGCAAGAGCACTGTCCCCCAGTGCGTTTCCAACGAAAAAGCCATCTGCAATTGCGTATACCCCAGAAAGTGCAAATGCAAACATAGACGGAATAACGCAGCGGAAAAATTCTTTACGTAGGTTCATCAGTATCAGCCTCCTTGAATAATTTGTTATAAAGGGCAGTAATTTCTATCAGGGCACGGGATTTTTCCTGGCCGAGTGAGTTCCAGACAGCACACTCATGTGCCTGCAGTTCATTGACTGCAATCTGGACAAATTCATTACCCGCATCTGTCAGGAGGATATCCTTATTGCGGCGGTCCTCTTCAGAAGGCACAAGTGTGACCCAGGAACGTTCCATGAAATGCTTCAGGATGGTATTGACAGTCTGCTTGGGGAGTACCCATTCCCGGCAGATGTCTTTTTGTTTACAGATTCCTTCCGATTCGGAGAGTGAGAGTATGACCAGAAGTTCATAGTAAGACAGGCCATGCCGTTTTGCCCAGTCTTCATACAGGCTTGTCGTTTCACGCCATAGTGTGGTATATAATTTGATTTGTTCTAAAGATGTCTTCATAAGAAGCCCTCCATAAATAATAGTCTGTTTACGGACTAATATTAGCACAGAAATTTACAAGATGTCAATAGAAAAGAAAAATCCGCCGTTTGTAAAAAAATAGAGCCTTGGTCAGGCCCTATTCCGTTCACCCGTAAGTTGGATTTGTATCTCTACATATCGTTCCTTTCCGATTGGCAGCTGTGTACCATCTGTCAGTGTTGCCTTATACCGCCGTATAGACTGGATATACCTCAGGTTGGCCAGATAACTGCGGTGGATATGCAGAAACTGGGGATGTTCCATATTTTTAAGAGATGTCCGTGCAACAAATGCCCCACTTTCTGTATAAATGGTGCATAATTTATCGTTCGATTTGATATACAAAATTTCTGCAGGGAACAGAAAACGGACATTCCCATCCAGATCCTTTATCCGGATCTTTGTAAGATCACCTCCTGTCAGTTCTTCAATATGCATACGGTCGAAGAACAAAGCCTGCGGTGTATTGGCGTGAGCAGCCTCGAACGCACTGGACAGGAATGTTGCATCAGCTGCGTGGGTGGCATGAGCGTGAATCAGCTTCAGAAAATCCTTGTGCTGGTTCCATACAAAGGTAAAGTGCATTTTAACGGCCAGAAGAGAACTGTCAGGCATTGATGCGGAAGCAGTGAATCTGCCATAGGTGATCCAGGTCTGACGTTCATGGATCAGCATGCTGTATTCCTCATGTGAAATTTCAATGGCCGAGAGGGCACATTCTGATTCCACCTGCTTTAAAAATTCCTGGATTCCTTTCGTATACTGTACATTGTAATCCCCGATCCAGACAAAGTTCTCATCTAAAAGGTCGATAAATTCCGGTATCCGGCGGCCTACGAGTGCGTACGACAGTTCACGTGACTTATCGAGTACTTCCTGCTCTGTAAAATGATGATATTTCATAGCGGTTTCCTCCCTTTTGATTATAATATAGTTTATATTATACAGTATTTTCAGGTAATATGTAAATATATGTCAAAAATTTCAGTTAGTTTGTATGGATAAATGTCGGCTTTAAAGAAATATAAAGTGAAATGTTTAAATCCCGTTTAGGCGAAAGAACCAAATTAATTATTTGCAAACTGTGTGAAGAATGTTAAACTGTTTTTTTTACAAGAGAGGTGCTAATATAACAGTAAATAAAAGTATAAGGTAGGGATCAGATAATGGAATTTATTTTAGAAAATGAAGAGTTAACCGTTAAGATTCAGTCATTGGGTGGAGCGCTTTCGTCTATAAAGACGAAGGATGGACTGGAATACCTGTGGCAGGGGGACAGAAACTATTGGAGTGGGCAGGCGCCTGTCTTATTCCCGATATGTGGGAGTTTAAGGAATGATTCTGCAAGGATAGGTAAGAATCAGATAACAAAGATGCCAAGACATGGGATTGTCAGAAAGAGAGAATTTATCTGTGAGAAGAAGGAAAAAGACAGTGTTTTGTTCAGCATTGAAAGCGATGAAGAAATGCTGCAGCAGTATCCCTATCATTTTAAGCTTGGAATCCGATATACATTGTTGAAAAACAGAGTGATAACAGAATATTGTGTGGAAAATAGAGGGTCCGAAGTCATGCCGTTCTTTATCGGCGGACATCCGGGATTTAACTGCCCTCTCTGTCCGGGGGAAAACTATGATGATTACCGTCTTGTTTTTTCAGAGAAGGAGACGTGCAGTGTGCCGTATCCTGTAACGGAGACAGGTCTGATTGATATGGGGCGCAGGGCCGGTTTCCTGAATCACCAGCAGGAACTGCAGTTAAACCATGATCTGTTTTCACGGGATGCAGTGATTCTGGATGAACTGAAGTCCAGAAATGTAAAGCTTTGCTCAAAAAAGCATGAAAAAGGGGTGGAGCTGGCATTTGCTGATTTTCCATATCTCGTATTATGGTCCACGGCAAATAAGGGGCCGTTCGTGGCACTGGAACCCTGGACAGGACTCTCTACCTGCAGTGATGAAGGTGACGTGTTTGAAGAAAAAAGAAACGTTCAGTTGGTTGAGGCGGGCAAATGTAAGGCGTATAAGTTTGATATCAAAATTTTCTGAAGTCCATCTGTAAATTTCATGGAAAAGGTACATAATAAAGAAAAAAGTGAAGGATGAAAATTACGTTTCCTTCACCGGAAAGGTATGGACCTGAATATGAAGTTTGACGCAGTTTATTTTGAACCCGGCAGTTTAACATATCCTCTGGGGAAACAATTGAAGGAACAATTTGCAGCTCTGCCGTGGATTCCGATAGAGAGCCATAATTCCATAAAAGAAATGCAGGAGAAACCGAATTCTGAGTTTGGGCGTATGAAGCGGAATCTGATTATCGGAACCCGGAAAACGCATAAATATGTGGAGAACCATAAGGTGTCGGATTATCTGGTACCTTATACCTCCTCCGGCTGCACCGCCATGTGCCTGTACTGCTATTTAGTTTGCAATTATAACAAATGTGCGTATCTGCGTCTGTTCGTTAACAGGGAACAGATGATGGACCGCCTGGTCAGGCAGGGGAAAAAGAGTGAAAGAGAACTGACATTTGAAATTGGCAGTAACAGCGACCTTGTTTTGGAAAATACAATTACAAATAACCTGTTGTATACAATACCAAGATTTGCGGAAGAAGGGACCGGGAAGATTACGTTTCCGACAAAATTCCATATGGTAGAGCCGCTGCTTGGCCTTTCACACAGGGGGAAGGTAATCTTCCGCATGAGTGTAAATCCGCAGCCAGTTATCGAACGGATTGAGCTGGGTACTTCGAATCTGAAGCAACGGATAGATGCCGTAAACGAGATGTGTGAGGCAGGCTATCCCTGCGGACTACTGATTGCGCCGGTTATATTGATGGATGGCTGGAGGACGATGTATACAGGACTACTTGAAGAACTAAAAAGCGGACTTAGCAGTAAAGTAAAGAAACAAATGTTTCTGGAAATTATTCTGATGACTTACTCATATGTCCACCGTGCCATCAATGGTGATGCATTTCCCGGAGCGGTCGATTTATATGATAAAGAATTGATGACCGGCCGGGGAAGAGGGCGCTATTGTTACAGAAATGAGGCAAGAGAGGAGGCGGAGCTTTTTCTCAGATCTGAAATCAGGCGGATACTGGGGGATGTACAGATCCTTTATATAAGTTAGCTAAGGACATTCTGTATCAGTTCAGTTTCCGGAATCCAAGAGGCGTCATTCCCGCCATTTTCCGGAAGATGGAGATGAAGTGACTCGAATCGGTAAAACCTACATTTTGTGCAATATCCTGAACTTCCATGCGCGGGTTTGTGAGAAGGAGTTCTTTCGCTTTGTTGATCCTGTAAATGGTAAGGTATTCATAAGTAGAACATCCAAGAAATCGTTGGAACAGCCGGGACAGATACTGCGGGGTGACGTAAACCCTGCGGCTGAGCTCCTGCACGGTGAGTTCAGTGGGATAGTTTGTTTCAATATCCTGTATTGCAGGGGCGACATACCTTTGATATAGAGGGTCGTCCATTAAGCTGCGGGTATAGACGCCGTCTGCAAAATACATCAGCAGGCGGTAACAGTCCGATGACAGGGCTATGACATCCAGCGGCGGATTTTCATATTTTTTTACAACATCAGAGATCAGGGCCTCAATCTGTGCGCCCTGTTCTTTTTCTATGAAGATATATTGCCTGTTTCCAAGCAGTCTGGAGATGCTGCTCTCAATTGTACCCGTAAAAGTAGCAAATAAAGTATGCCATTCATTCGTTTCTTTTGCATAGGAATGGCGGATAAAAGGCGCAATTAAGACACCTTCTCCTTCATGAAGAAAAAACTTTTTGCCCTGGATGAAGATTCTCCCGGTGCCTTTTTCGGACTGGAGGTAATGGTAAAGGGGGTATCCTTTTGGACGGGAGGTACTTTCCTGCACCCAGTGGCTGCCTACCGAGTCAAAAGTAAATGGTTCCGTGACCGGGATGTTTCTAAAATAGATTGCCATGATTATCTCCTGTTTCGATATCTTATATTATTTAGCTTAACATATTACACAATACTTTGTCTATCCATAATATAATCGCATTAGATTGATAAGATTTATAAGGAGATGGATGGTATGGAGAACAAGTTTAAAAGAATTTTATATGGCGGGGACTACAATCCGAATCAATGGCCAAAAGATGTTTGGGATGAGGATATGAGGATATTTAAAGATGCACGCATTAACAGTGCAACAATTAATGTATTTTCCTGGGCCAGGATTCAGCCGGCAGAAGAAGTTTATGATTTTCAGGAACTGGATGAAATTGTTGAAATGCTGGGCAGGGAGAACTATGATATTGTGCTTGCGACGTCGACGGCGGCTCTGCCGGCCTGGATGGTAAAGCGGTATCCAGAAGTAGCAAGGACGGACTATGAAGGCCGTCACCATAAGTTTGGCCAGCGGCATAATGCGTGTCCGAATTCACCTGTTTACCAAAAATATGCAAAAGCACTTGCAGCAGAGCTGGCAAAACGCTACGGAAGCAATAAGCATATTGCATGCTGGCATATTAACAATGAGTACGGCGGGGAGTGCTACTGCGAAAAATGCGAAAAAGCGTTCCGTGTCTGGCTGAGGAAAAAGTATCAGACGCTGGAAGCGCTGAATAAAGCGTGGAATCTCGAATTCTGGGGGCATACCATATATGACTGGGATGAAGTTGTACTGCCGAATGCACTGAGTGAAGGTCTGGAGAATGATAAGAC
This sequence comes from Faecalicatena orotica, assembly GCF_003149245.1. GTDB lineage: Bacteria > Bacillota > Clostridia > Lachnospirales > Lachnospiraceae > Faecalicatena_A > Faecalicatena_A orotica. The sequence goes on from NZ_QGDL01000014.1 coordinate 11,165, forward strand.
AGCATTTGCCGGTATTTCGATTGATTACCGCAGATTCAATTCTGACAGCCTTCTTGGCAATTATGTTATGGAGCGCGATGCAGTCCGTGAGTATGACAAAGAGACACCGATTACGACAAACCTGATGGGAACATTTAAGGGGCTCGATTATTTTAAATGGGCAAAAGAGATGGATATTGTATCCTGGGATAATTATCCGAGTTATGATACACCGTGGAGCCAGACGGCGATGCGCCACGATTTAATGCGTGGATTAAAAGACCAGCCATTTATGCTGATGGAACAGACACCCAGCCAGCAGAACTGGCAGCCGTATAATTCACTGAAAAAACCGGGGCAGATGCGTGCCCAGAGCTATCAGACGATAGCGCATGGTGCCGATACAATTCAATTTTTCCAGCTCCGCCGTAGTGTGGGAGGCTGTGAAAAATTCCACGGTGCAGTGATCGCACATGTAGGAAATGAAGATACAAGGGTATTCCGGGAAGTGAAACAGCTTGGAGCGGAACTGGAAAAACTGGCGGACACAACGCTTGGAGCGGTCAATGAGGCAGAGGTCGGGATCATTTTTGACTGGGATAATTACTGGGCTCTTGAATATACAAGCGGTCCTACGGTGGATCTTAAGTATGTCGAACAGATTCATCAATATTACAAGTATTTCTATGAACATAATATCGCGGTAAATATGATTCCTTATGACGCAGATTTCAGTAAATACAAAGTAGTGGTGGCGCCTGTACTCTATATGGTGAAAGAAGGGATGCAGGAAGCTCTGGAAGCTTTTGTGGAAAAAGGCGGGATACTTGTTACGACATACATGAGTGGTATTGTGGACCAGTCTGACAATGTTCATCTGGGTGGCTATCCGGGACCTCTGGGCAGGATGGCAGGCATCTGGGTTGAGGAAATTGACGCTTTGGCGCCGGAGCAGACAAATTCAGTGGTCTTCAATGATGGAGAGGAGGCTGCAGGCAGGCTGGTCTGCGATATCATCCATTTGAGGGGCGCAGAATCTGTCGGAAATTACGGATCTGATTTTTATGCAGGAAGCCCGGCTGTTACAAGAAATCAGTATGGAAATGGAATCGTATATTACATAGGAACCAATATGAATGAAGATGGCCTTGGAAAAGTGATGGAGATGGCAGCAGGTGATGCAAAGGTGAAGCCTGCTGTTGAAATCGAAACCGGACTGGAAATCACATGCAGGAAGAAGGGTGGACATAAGTATTACTTTGTAATCAACTTCAAAGATGATGAAATAGAAATGCCCGATTGTTTTGCAGGATGCAAAGACATGCTGTCAGGGGAAACAATTCGCGGGGGTGAGATACTTTCCAAATATGATGTGAAAATGATTTGCGTTGAGGAAAGGGTATAAGGAATAACAGAATATATATTTAACAGTCGAGGGGATACAGCTATGGGCTTAGCATAGGGTCGATGCTCCTTGATGAACATGAGCCGCTGGTACATAGTACCCTTGCCACAGGTGGCTTTTAATGAACTGATGCGGTTACTGTCACACCAGAAGGATGTGCACAGTAACCGGGAAGACAGGTTTACGAGTGGATATTGTAATTTAAGGTTGTATTGGAGATGGAAAAGGGATAAAATTTAAGGAGAAGGTAGATTTTTCTATAGAGGAATTGTGGATTGTAATTAGGAGAATTGCAGTTGACCAGATATTAATTATGTGGTGCGAACCAGAAGTGAACATAAAAACACTGGGGGATTCGCACCAGAAAAAATGCACAAATTGAGTGTGCCTGTAAATAAAATGAAGAGAAAATGAGCGTAAAGTAGATAAGTTAATCAGATGTTTAGGTGAAAATGACTAAATATTTGGAGAAGAAATTGTCTATTTTGCAGTCGTTCCCCTTGTGGGGACGTGGATTGAAATCTTATATTATATCCTATCATAATCATTCGCTCCTGTCGTTCCCCTTGTGGGGACGTGGATTGAAATCGATATCAGCTCATTAATGAATGACGGGATCAGAGTCGTTCCCCTTGTGGGGACGTGGATTGAAATGTTAATATCTTTTCCGGCATGCCCCATGATTTTAGTCGTTCCCCTTGTGGGGACGTGGATTGAAATTTTCGGACCGCCAGACAGATGTCTTGATCTTCTGGTCGTTCCCCTTGTGGGGACGTGGATTGAAATGGAGTTGAGGGATCATATGATTATACAGGTTAAGTCGTTCCCCTTGTGGGGACGTGGATTGAAATTTCCCCTTTGCGTACAAACCTATACAAAGATTCCGTCGTTCCCCTTGTGGGGACGTGGATTGAAATACATCACCAACTGCATTGTACCGGAACCGTACACCGTCGTTCCCCTTGTGGGGACGTGGATTGAAATTATGTATGTACTTAATAATATCATCAACAAGTACAGTCGTTCCCCTCGTGGGGACGTGGATCGAATTTAGATGGAGGTGCCTTATGAACCGTTTATTTCTCAGCTTAACAATAGTTTCACTGTTAGTTTTAATGATTTCTGGTATTGCTTTTTTAATAACGGGGATATATCATCCAATTGCCGGATTGAGTCTGATTTTGTATATGGTGTCTCTTGCCGCGTACCAAAAGACTAGAGCGCGTTAGATAATTCATTGTACACGTCTGACCGCCCCACTTCACGCCCTATTTGAGCCAAATTTTATCAACGTAGAACCACTACGCCTCAAAAATTCGGCTCAAATATCTCGCGAATTGGGACAATCAGCCGTATACATGATTTATCAAACACGCTCGAGAAGATAAGCAAGATTCTCCAGTATTGTGGCCTGTAGTTAATAACATGAAAATGTGGAGGAATAATGAACTATAAAATAAGGGAAATGAGAAAAGATGAGTATCAATATCTTGATGATTTTCTATACGAAGCAATTTTCCAGAGAGAGGGAGATGATCCTGTCCCCAGAGAAATAATTCTTAATCCGAAATTACAGGTCTATATTAAAGATTTTGGCATGCTGCCAGATGATTACTGCCTGTGTACTGAAATTGATAACAGGTTAGTCGGTGCTGTGTGGGTAAGGAACATTGCCGGGTATGGCAGTGTCGATGATGGGACGCCTGAATTTGCCATTTCTCTATATAAAGAATATCGTGGATACGGTATCGGGAGTGAGTTAATGCATAAAATGCTACAGCTATTGAGGAGTAAATGTTATAGAAAAGTTTCTCTCGCGGTGCAGAAGGACAATTATGCTTTGAGTATGTATAAGAAAGCCGGTTTTCAGATCATTGATGAAAATGCGGAGGAATTTATAATGGAATATATTTTTATGTGAGATAAAGATGAAACGGCTGAATTACATCAGTCGTTTTATTTTTTAAAAGAACAAAGTAAATCCTTTACTCTATACTACAAAGATATAAACAGTGGACGTTGTGTTTTCTTAAGTATGAAGATTCATATAGATATAGATGAACGCTACACATGGTTAATTATAAAAAGAAGATAAGTAGAAAAATACAAAGTATATGATAAAGGAGGTTAGATGGCGAGATGCTGATAAGTAGATTTCTAACCGTGATGATCTGCACAACGTTCAAATAAGGTTTGATCCCTTTTTATGCTTCCATGTGCATCATCCTCCCATAAAATGGCAATACTCCTTTTGAAAGGAGGCAGAACAATGCTGGAAGAAAACGTGTTAGTATCATTTTTGAGGAAATTTGACGAGCAGCCGTTTCTCGTGAAAATGAATGGCAAAGAATACTTAATCGGGGAGGGGAAACCCACCTTTACGGTGAAGATCCATAAGATGATCCCCATCAAAGACTTGGTGACAAGTACGTCCCTCGCATTGGGGGAAGCCTATATGGACGGAAATCTGGAGATCGAGGGAAACCTTTATGAGGCGCTGAATCATTTCTTAGGGCAGATGGATAAATTCTCTACGGACCAGAAAGCGCTGAAGAAGCTGATTTTCTCTTCTCCGGCAAAGAAGAATCAGGAGAAGGAAGTGCGCAGCCATTATGATATAGGAGATGATTTTTACAAGTTATGGCTGGACGAAACATTGAGTTATTCCTGCGGATATTTCCGGCGGGAAGACGATACGCTTTATCAGGCTCAGGTCAATAAAGTGGATCATATTCTGGAGAAACTGTATTTAAAGGAAGGAATGAACCTGCTGGATATCGGATGCGGATGGGGATTTCTTCTGATTGAAGCGGCTAAGAAGTATCAGGTGCATGGCACTGGGATCACATTAAGTGAAGAGCAGTACAGAGAATTTAGGCACCGCATTCAGGAGGAAGGACTGGAAGACCTGTTGTCGGTAGAGTTGATGGATTACCGTGATCTGCCGAAGACAGGAAAAAAGTTTGACCGGGTTGTGAGCGTGGGGATGGTAGAACATGTTGGACGTGACAATCACCAGCTGTTTCTGGACTGTGTAAATCAGGTTATGGAACCGGGCGGGCTGTTCCTCCTGCATTTTATCAGTGCGTTAAAAGAACACCCGGGTGACCCTTGGATTAAAAAATATATTTTTCCCGGCGGCATGATACCGAGTCTGCGGGAAATGCTCTCTGATATGGCGGAGGATAATTTTCATACTCTCGATATAGAAAATCTGAGACTTCACTATAATAAGACACTGCTCTGTTGGGAAGAAAATTATAAGAAACATATCCCGGAGGTCCGGAAAATGTTTGATGACAGGTTTGCAAGGATGTGGGATTTATATTTATCTTCATGTGCGGCGACATTCAGAAATGGAGTGATTGACCTGCATCAGATATTGGTGACGAAAGGGATTAATAACCAGCTGCCTGCAGTCAGATGGTATTCATAAGGAAAATATGTGCATCACTAAAGTCGTTACAGTGCATAACCGATAAGGAACGTACTGTAACGACATTATTTCTTTTTCATAGCTTTTATTAAATTTCTCAATGCAATGATTTCTTCACTGGATAGTCCGGATAAATCAACTTCCTGTCTGTTTTCAACACCAAGGAGATAATCTGTAGATACCTTAAAAATCTTCGCTATGTGAATTAAGACATCATACGATGGAAAACGAAGTCCGGTCTCATAGGCACTGATGACAGACTTTGTCATTTCCAGCTTTTGTGCCAGCTGTGCCTGTGTTAATTTATCTCGCAATCTTAGATTTCTTAAATTTTCTCCAAATTCTACCATAACAACTCTCCTTACACTATAAGTGTACTATATTATGTGCATTTAATTGGTTGATTAAAACTTTATTTAGTTGATAAAAGCATCAATATGCATATAATTGAGATGCAGAAAAATGGAGGAGAAAAAGAATATTTTGAAGGTTTCATGACTGAAAGGGACTCCCTGTTGCATTTTCCTGAAAACTAGATTACAATAGACCGATGTGGAAAGGAGAAGTTAAACATGGACTTTATTGAAATTTTGAAGGCGGTCATTCTTGGGATAATCCAGGGGATTACTGAATGGCTTCCTATCAGCAGTACAGGGCATTTGATTCTATTTGACAACATATGGCCCATGACCTCGACACCGGAGTTTTTTGAAGTATTCAAGGTCGTCATCCAGTTCGGCTCTATTCTGGCGGTTCTGGTGTTATTTTTTCATAAGCTCAATCCGTTTTCAGCACATAAGAGCAGGCGGGAAAAGAAAGAAACTTTTGACCTGTGGAAGAAAGTAGCCGTTGGCTGTGTACCGATCATTATTGTCGGGATGCCACTAGACATGGTTCTGGAGGATTATTTGTCCAGTGTCTATATAATCGCTGCGACCCTGATTATATACGGTATCGCATTTATTGTGATCGAGAATATGAAGAGACGTCCTTCTATGCGGTCTCTGGGGGAACTGACATTTAAGACGGCCTTTTTTATAGGGTGTTTTCAGGTACTGGCGGCTATTCCCGGGACCTCCCGCAGTGGTGCAACGATACTCGGTGCGGTACTGCTTGGATGTTCACGCTATGTGGCCAGTGAGTTTTCCTTCTTCCTTGCAATACCTGTTATGGCAGGTGCAAGCGGGCTGAAGCTGATCAAATATTTCCTGAAGGTGGGGATGTTCAGTGGTACAGAGTGGGTGCTCTTAATTATAGGCACAGTAGTTTCCTTCGTAGTATCTGTATTTGCAATCCGAATGCTTCTGAGCTATATCCGCAAGCATGACTTTAAGATATTTGGTGTTTACAGAATATTACTTGGTATCATTATCATCATTTATTTTGGATTTATCGGTTAATACTGACGGAGGAAATCGAAATGAAGACGGCGGTTATAGGATACAGCGGATGTGGAAAGTCCACACTGGCACGATTTCTTGGAGAGAAGCACCACACAGAGGTTCTGCATCTGGACTGCGTACACTGGCTTCCTGAATGGCAGGAGAGAAGGCATGAAGAGGAGGCAAACATTGTCTGCCAATTTATGAACCGGAATAGCTCATGGATTATTGAGGGAAATTATACCGGTCTGTTGTACGACAGAAGACTGGAAGAAGCAGACAGGATTATCATGATGTGTTTTAACCGTTTTGCCTGCCTGTTCCGTGTAATGAAAAGATTATACAGATACCGTGGGAAAACAAGGGAATCTATGACGCCCGGCTGTCCGGAAAAGCTGGATCTGGAGTTTCTGATCTGGATATTAGGTAAAGGCCGCGATCGGAGGCAAAGGAACAATTACAGACAAGTCAGGGAGAAGTACAGAGATAAAACGATTGTTATCAGGAATCAGAGACAGCTCACGGCATATATGCGGCGAGAGACAATTTAGAACTAAAAGATACCCGGACAGTAGATTGAAAATTGTCCGGGTATCTTTTTTGTTTCTTTTTTCAAAGGGGTCTGACCCCTTTGGATTTATTCAGCAGGAACTTCGGCGATTGGGACTTCCGGGAATTCCATTCCGTGTACCGTACCGCCCGCAGCGGCCTTGGCGGCTTTCCGTGCTGCTTTGCGGTCTTCTGCCTTTGAGATACAGATGGCACAGTTTGCGTCACCGGTAATGTTGACAACGGTACGTCCCATATCAAGGATACGGTCAATTCCGGCAATCAGTGCGATTCCTTCCAACGGAAGGCCGGCACTCTGAAGTACCATAGAGAGCATGATAACTCCGGAGCCGGGAACACCTGCTGTACCTACAGAGGCCAGTGTGGCTGTGAGCACAACCATGATCTGCTGTGTCAGTGTCAGGTGGATGCCGAATACATTTGCGATGAAGATTGCACATACGCCCTGATAGATGGAGGTTCCGTTCATGTTAATCGTAGCGCCTAAAGGAAGTACGAAGCTGGTAATCTCTTTTTTGGCTCCCAGTTTCTGGCTGCATTCGATGTTCAGCGGCAGTGCGCCCACTGAACTGGATGAGGAGAATGCCATAGTCATAGCGGGCAGCATTCCTTTGAAAAATGCCAGTGGTGACATTCTGGCCATTGTCTTTGTTGTGAAAGAGAATACAACAGCCATATGGAAAATATACGCAAGGTAGATAACGATAATTAGTTTTAATAATGGAAGCAGGACGGATGGGCCGTTTTCTGCAACTACAGGAAGCAAAAGGGCAAATACACCAACCGGAGATAGTTTGATGATGATCCCCATAATCTGAAGACAGACATCTGTCATGCTGTCGATCAGCCGTCCCAGAGGTTCTCCTTTTTCCCCGGCGAGAATGATTCCAAATCCGAAGAAGAGCGCCAGTACGATTACTTGAAGCATGGTAGCTGAAACAAGTGGTTCTACTGCGTTTGAGGGGAATATATTGAGCAGGGTATCCATAAAGCTCGGTGTTTCAACGCTCTCAAATGTGAGTGCTTCTGTTGCAAGGTTGAAGCCTGTTCCAACCTTGCTCACATTGGCGAAAACCATACCAAGTGTAACTGCAACTGCCGTGGTCACCAGATAGAAGGATACACTTTTAAGTCCGACAGAACCGACTTTTTTTATATCCTTCATGGAAATAACTCCGCTGATAATGGAACATAATACAACAGGGACAACAATCATTTTAATCAGATTCAGAAACAGTGTACCAAATGGTTTGATATACTCGACTGCGAACTCGGGATTCTTCTGGAATGGGATTCCTCCCAGAATACCGAGTACCATACCCAGCATAATCAGGAATGGCAGTGACACTTTAAATTTCTTTTTCATATTAGAATCTCCTTTCAATTGCAAATCTCTTTTTAATCCGTTCGTCTCTCTACGTTATATATTAGTAATAACCTACAAAAAACTACAAAAATATTTCTGGAAAATATAAAATTGCACAATGCGATAATAATTTAACACTTGCGGCAGCACGGCCACGTCTGTATACTTAAAGGTAGACCAATGGGAGGTGGAGGCATGACTTCAATACCGGGGATTTTAAAAAATAAGCGGATCAGGGCAGTTTGCTATGGAATTCTGCTGGGACTTGTCTGTCAGATTTACATTGCGCCATTTGCCTATTCGAGTTATGTTGTCTCTCTGGGGACGCCGGTTTTAACGGCACTGCTTTTATTTTATCCATCCATTTGCGTGATACCGCTGACATTTTCCATGACAGTGACGGCGTGCCTGCTGCGGGGTGTAATCGGTGCAGCAACCGGAAAAACTACATTTTCAGATATGTTTATCCCGGCTGTTTTTTATTATGGTGTGTACAGCCTGATCCTGTGTATTTGTGTCAGGCTTTTCAGGGAGCGTGGGAAGTCGAAGCTTATGGCAGGAATGATTTTCTGCGATTTTGCCGCGAATGCAGTGCAGCTCGTGCTTATGGGACATGTTGACGGTGCGGCGGTTGTAGATTCTGCGCTTGTAGCAGTGATACGCGGTGTGCTTGTCTGGATGCTGTACTGGATGTATGAATGGGAACACCTGTATCTGAGGAAAAAAGAACATCAGAGCCATTATGCACAGTTGAACCAGATCGTGACAGATATCTATGCAGAATCCTTTTACCTGAGGAAATCGATGGAAGATTTGAATGAACTGACCAGAAAGAGCCACCAGCTTTATGAGAATCTGGAGGTGGAAGGGCAGGATGGACAGCCGGCGCTTGATATTGCAAGAGAGGCGCACGAGATCCGTAAGGATTACCAGAGGATTGTGGAAGGAATCTCATCACTTGTACACGAGCATGAAGAGAAAAGCATGAAGCTTTCTTATATTTTGCGGATAATTGAAGACAATACGAAACGTCAGATAAATGAGCGGGGCAGGATGTTGTCATTTAAGCTGAGGAATCAGTCTGAGATGCAGATACAACATTATTATGATATATTTACGATTTTAAATAATCTGCTTGTAAACAGTATGGATGCCTGCGAAGAGAACGGACATATCAGCCTTACTGTTCAGGAACAGGACCAGATGTTGAAACTGGAGGTCGCAGATGACGGATGCGGGATGGATGAGGATACGAAAGAATATATCTGGGGAGCCGGGTTTTCTACGAAATATGATAAAGAAACAGGGCAGATGTCCACAGGGATCGGATTGTGCCATGTGGCAAATGTAATCAGGCATCTGGATGGATCGGTAGAAGTAGAGAGTGCGCCGGGAAAGGGCACAAAATTCACGGTGCTGCTTCCACTTAAGGAATTGTAATGGTAAATATGGGGCATAAGACGGAGGGGTAGAAGATGAAACCTTCTATATTTATAGTAGATGATGACAAAAATATACAGAAAATGCTGGAACTTTTTATCCGCAGGGAGGATCTGGGAAGAATTACCGGGATTCAGGACTCTGGGGAGGATGCGGCGGAAGAAATCCTGTTTGCACAGCCGGACATCGTACTTCTGGACCTGCTTCTCCCGGGAAAGGATGGGATCCACGTTCTGGAGGAAATCATTCAGGGCGGTTTCAAAGGAAAAGTAATCATGATCTCACAGGTTGATGACCCCGTGATGATGGAAAAAGCCTACGAGAGAGGGATTATGTTCTATATTAACAAACCGCTCAATGCCATCGAGGTCATCAGTGTAATCTCGAATGTGGCTAAACTGGTAAACCTCCAGAAATCTATGGATACGATTCAAGGTGCACTTATGGGCATTCAGTCCGCACCGTCGGTTAGTAGAAATGTGCTGAATGAAAGATATCAAAAGATATGCTCTGATATCGGAATCTGGGGGATGAAAGGGATTGATGAACTGAAAAAGATTATTTTCACCATACTGGAATACCAGAAGGTGGAAAAGTCTTACCAGATGAAGGAAATATATGAAAAAGTAGCTGGTGAACTATATGGAACAGACCAGCTTGCTTCCAATAAGAAAGCACTGGAACAGAGAATCAGGAGAATCATGCTGAAGGCTCTGGACAATATTGCACAGATGGGGGCAGAGGACTATTATGACCCTGTGTTTGCAGATTATGCGAACCTGCTGTTTGATTTCGGGCAGGTAAGGGCAGGGATGAGGCACTTAAAAGACTCCTCTTCAGAGCCGGGGCGGATCAGTTCCAAGAAATTTATCGAAGGGATTCTTCTCAGAATGACGGCCTAGATGGAAAATGCTGGGCTTCAGCAGCAGAAATAGTTATGTGTTGAAGTATAAATACAAGATATAAAAGAATATGAAGACGGCTGACAGACTTTTATCTTTTTCAACAAAGGGATAATGCTATAATCTTCCGGACAAGGACCAGACGGCCCTGACAAGCTTAATTTAGGAGGAAGATTATATGTATAGGAAGAAACGGATCATAGCGGTACTGCTTGCAGCATTTATGCTCGCTCTGTTAGTTGGATGTGTCGGGAAATTCGATGCAGGCGGATACACGAAGTCACTTTTGGATGTTACTTATAAGAACGACGCACAGCAGTATATCGAGCTGACAGGCTCCACAAAGGATGCGGCGGACAAGATATTTGAAAAAAATCTGGATGCCACGATGGAGGAATTTGAAAACCTGAATCTGCCGGACGAGCTGGAAAACAAATACCGTCAGCTGTTCGGGGATTTGATCAGAAATGTAAAATATACAGTGAGCGAGGCCAAGGAAGATGACAATGGGAACTTTACAGTCGATGTGTCGATTGAGCCGCTGACTATTTTTGACGATACATATACAGACTTTCAGAATCAGGCAAAGGAATATGCAACCCAGGTCAGCAATGATGTAATGAACGGGGCCACCATGCCTTCTGACGAAGAGATGCAGAATCATATCTACGAGTTATATTATGAAATTCTGAATCAGGATCTGGAGAAAGGGCTCCAGTATGGGGAGACTGAGGTCATAACCGTGCATGTGAACCGGGGGGAAGGGGACATCTATGAGATTCCGCAGGAGGATATGACGGCGCTGGATGAAGCGATGCTGTCACAGACAGTGCTGCAGTAGTGGATAAAAAGAATGACCATAGCATAAAAAATTAAAAAATGCATTTAATTAAGTCTGCTGCCAGTTAAGGAATGTAATTGGCAGCATTTTTTCATTCTAATACTATAAAAAAAGTATCATGAATGGGTGATGATTTGAATAACCAGAGCATAAATGTTATAATCTTATTGTGAATTAGAAACATCAACTATTGGGAAAGGAGCAGGCTAATGCAGAAAAACACGCATGATATTTTACTTGAGTTTACACGTGGGATAAAGTCTATACTTGGAAACAGGCTGACTAAAGCGATTTTATATGGCTCATACGCGCGTGGAGACTTTAGGGAAAATTCAGATATTGATATCATGGTTTTGACTACTCTTACGGATGAAGAAATTGAAAAGGTAGAAACTCGTGTATTTGATTTGGCATTTGATTTTCAGATGGACTATGGGATAGATATTAGCGTAGTTATTAAGAATGAAGATCATTTCAATTATTGGCTCGGGGCGGTACCATTTTATAATAATGTGCAGAAGGAAGGAGTAGTTTTAGATGAATAGCAGGCAGATGGAGTTAAGTAAATATCGCCTTAAAGAATCAGAAGACAGTTTAAAGGTTGCGGGGCATTGCTTGAAAGAAGGACTTTTTAAAGATTCTATTAACCGCTCTTATTATGCTACTTTTTATTCTATAAAGGCGGTACTGGCAATAGGGACTATTGACTTTAAACGTCACAAAGATGTAATAGCATATTTTAATAAAAATTATATTGCAACAGAAATTTTTCCACGAGAACTAGGCAGACGCTTAGGAACATTAAAACAGCTACGTGAGAAAAGTGACTATGATGATTTCTATATAGCTTCCAAAGAAAAAGCAGAGGAACAATATCAAACAGCAGAAATGGTACATAATTACGTGAAAAATTATCTGTTAGAAAAACAATAAGTTATTTAGAGGCTGTTGAACATTTGGACTTATAAGTATGGCCTAATTTCGTCTGGCTTCAGTTCTAAATTTCCTAAAAATAATTTTATAGAAAAGAGAGATTACCCATCTAATTACAAAATTTTTGTTTTATGGACAGCATTTGTTCATTAATTAGTAATAAGAGAAAATAGGAGAGGTTAATAAACTGGGTTAAACAAGTTATTTTAAGATAATAAATGCGACAATCTACGAGTTTTATTATTGTTAGTAATGGAAAGATAAATAAAGAAAAATATGTATGATAATTTGATTCTGTCATTTTATATAGATATAAAGAACAAAATTATAAAAATATCTATATAGAACAGAAGAGATAACTCATCTTTTGATGAACTATATGAATTTTAGTAAAGAAATACACGATTAAGTGATTTATGTATTTTGGGTGAGATGATATTATCAAGAAATATTTAAACTACGGGAGGGATAGATATGGATATATTTAAGTCAATATTGGGTTTAAACAATATTCAGGTTAGTCTATTTAACATGAATTATGATTCATTATTAAGTGCGTCGGAAGCACTTTGTATACCTTATTCTACAATTTCGCATATGCTTGACCAGAATAGTAAGGCAATGGAGATTAAAATTATAAAATACATGGTCAGGTATATAAATCATATTGAGTAATTCCCTTAGGATTGAAAATGCTATCTCATTTTAGGAGTGATTCCTAGTTGACTATATCCTTGACTACATAGGAATTTTTCGGAAAATGAAAAATGCCGGACTCCTTGAAAATTCAAGGCTTCCGGCACTTTGTAATACAGGGGATGAGAGAATCGAACTCCCACCAAAGGTTTTGGAGACCCCTATCATACCACTTGACCAATCCCCTATTTGTTTGTGACTCAATTACCAGTCACTTGATTATTATACTCATAGGACATATATTTGTCAAGAAAAATTAAAAACTTTTTTAAATTTTTCTCCGGCCTATATCATCACACTTATGCAGAAGCAGGGTACAGCACGATACCCTGCTTTTATGCACTAAATGTTGTCTCCAGAGAGTCTGGCTGCCGGCTGTTTTTTATGTGTCCCGGCGTAATGGTAAACGCCCTTCTTGCACCAGATGAATCCTGCTGATACAAATACGGTTAAAAATTCCGCGGCCGGAACAGATAGCCAGACGCCGTTAACACCGATCAGGCGGGGCAGCAGAAGGATACTGACTACAAGGAAACCAAATGTTCTCATAAAAGAGATGGCTGCCGATACCTTCCCGTCTGAGAGTGCAGTGAACATCGCAGATGCAAAGATGTTTATTCCTGCAAACAGATAATTGAAAGAGAACAGGAAGAAGCCTGTGGCAGCGATTTCAAAGGTTCTGCTTGTTCGTGGAGTAAATATTTCGACGATCAGGTCAGAGCCAGCCAGTGCGCAGGCCATGATGACTACGGAGGAGACAGCGATAAACAGCATACATATTTTGAAAATCCTGCGCAGCCTCTTGGTGTTGCCACTGCCGTAATTAAAGCTGATAACCGGCGCCACACCCATTGAGAATCCCATATACAGGGCGTTGAAAAGGAATTGGCCGTATAGCACGATTGTGATAGCAGCGACACCTTCTTCGCCCAGCATCTTCAACATGATGATATTGAACAGGTATGTCACGATTGCAGTGGAAAGATTGGTAACCATTTCAGAGGAACCGTTCAGGCAGCTGTTCAGAAGAACCTTCATATTGAATGTGGGTTTGACGAAATATAAATCATTCCGGGTAATCAAAAAGTAAAGGACTCCGATGACTCCGGGAATCATCTGTCCCATGCCGGTTGCAATGGCAGCACCTGCGATCCCCATCTGAAGGGGCCCCATCAATACATAATCCAGAATGGCATTTGCGATACCGCCTAAGATTGTTATCACAAGCCCGATCTGTGGCTTGCCCGCTGTTACGAAAAAGGTCTGGAACAGCATCTGGAGCATACAGACCGGAGCAAAATAGAGCAGGATACTGAGGTAAGTAACACTGTCGGCCATGATTTTTGGGGTTGCGCCGAGTAATTCCACAAGCGGCGTAATCCAGACATTGCCGAATATCAATACTGCGGCCCCAAAGAGGACGCCTGTTATGACGAGGAGCGTGAAGCTTTGTTTTGCCTCTTTACTTTTACCTTCGCCCATTTTTTTAGCAACAACCGCACTTCCTCCCGTGGCCAGCATAATCCCGACAGCGATCAGTATATTAATGGCGGGATAGACAATATTGGATGCGGACAGCGCGTTGCTTCCTAGCAGCCTTGATATAAATACGCCGTCTATAATAGTATAAAGCGACATAAACACCATCATAATCATGGATGGCAGTGCAAATTTTAATAAAGAAAACAGTTTAAAATCCTGTCCGATTGATTGACTCATAATATCACCTCAAAACTTTGTTTACCAGCTTGTCAAGCTGCGGGTATACATTTCCCAAAGGATATGATAAGGTATAGGGTAACCCGATAGTCAAGAGGAGATTTGCCATATGAATAATAATATGTACTTTACGACAGGAGAATTTGCAAGAATAACGGGAGTGACCAAACACACACTTTTTCATTATGACGACATCGGCCTGTTTTCGCCGGAGATAAAGCAGGATAACGGATATCGTTACTATTCGGTCGGCCAGCTGGAGGTTTTTGATGTAATCTGGACATTAAAAGAACTCGACATGCCCTTAGCGGCAATAAAAGAGTATCTCGCGGCTAGAAGCCCACAGGCATTTGCAGACCTTCTGGAACACGAAGAAAAAAGTATTGAACAGAAGATCAGAAAGTTGAAAGAAACAAGGAGATGGCTGCGCACGAAATCCGCACTTACCAGAGAAGCGATACAGAAAGATGTGGATGTTATTGAAAAAGCCGAAGTTCCAGAGCAGTATTATATAGAAGCTTTTTGTGAATTGAATGATGGAAAAGAGTTCGCCGTTCGTATCAGTGAACTTGTGAATTATTGCGATGACCTCGGGATAAAGAGCCCGTACAGTCTGGGCTACATCCAGAAACGTGAAAATATTTCCCAGGGGATTTACAACGATTATCATACATTCTATATGTTGTTTGATACACCGCCTAAAAAAGCGGTATATCAGATCAAACCGGCAGGGACATATCTGTTCGCATATTTCAGGGGGCACTGGGAGGACATCGGTTCAGCTTACGTAAGGCTCATGGACTTCGCAGAGGAGAATAATCTGGAGCTTGATGACTATTATTATGAGGATAACCTCCTGGATGAATTGACTACAGTGGGATGTGACAATTATCTGATGCGTATTGCAGCACGCATTATAAGACAGGCCTGAAGCAAAACAGCCCGGCTGTTCCGCATGAGCGGAAATGCCGGGCTGCTGGTGATTATATGGCAGTCTAAAAGATATCAGCAGCAATTGTCAGTTCATCCAGTGCAGTAAGGTCTGCCTCAGGAATCTCGTAAACATTATTATTTCCTTTGTTAACATGCATAGTTACGGTTTGTGCTTCCCCGTAATTAATACCTGCATCTATAGAAGTCCTTAAAATATTATAGTAAATCTCAAATACTTTATTTTGCATTTCTTGTTCGGAAGGTGTTTCGCCTCCGTTTATTATATCATTACTAACCTGAGTAGTATATTCTTCCGTTTTTGTCATGAATTCTTCGTAGGTATCCTGCAGATTGGTAATTGGTTCGACAGAAACATCTACTGTAAAGTTGCCTTTTTTATCCGGGACAGCCTCTCCGACAGTATACTTCACATTTTTGGCAAGATCTTCAAAGAATTCTTTGTAACTAGCCTGCAGTTCTTCGGAAAGATTTAACGCTGCAAACTCCTCCATGATTTGCTCCATATTATCTGAGAATACAGCTTCAGCCTCTTCTTTTGATGAATTGGTAAGCTTCATATACTGCTCAGTCTCGCCTTTGTAGCATACATCCAGTACTGCTTTCGTATATCCACTGGCATCAAATTTTCTTGCGCATCCACTCAGCATCATAACTGCCATTGACAAAATCAGAATGGACACAATTCCTCTTTTCTTGTTCATTCAATTTCCCTCCTCATTTCGTATGCCAGGTTTGCCGGATTATAGTGCCGGCAGGAATATAAACCTGTTAATGGTATTATACCATCCCTATGCAGACAAAGATAGTTAATTAATTGACACGGGGAAATTTTTAACGCAGAAGGTTACAACCTCCGTCTAACAGAGGTGTATTGCTTGGACAATAACGAAAGCAGGCACGATTGGTTGTGCAAAATTAACAAAATAGTGAATAGAAAAATGTACTAAATGCCATAGTAAAGAAAAAAGAATGAAAGCACTTTCAGATGAAATCAGGTCTATTGAAATTAAAAACAAGCAGGCCTATACTGGTAACAGATCGAGCAAGGAGGATGAGAAATATGAACGAACGAGTAGAACAGCTGAGAGGAAAATTAATCGTATCCTGTCAGGCACTTCCTCATGAGCCCCTCCACTCTTCCTTTATTATGGGAAGAATGGCACTGGCGGCAAAGGAAGGCGGGGCATCCGGAATCAGGGCGAATACAAAAGAAGACATCGCCGAGATACAGACGCAGGTAGACCTTCCGATTATCGGAATTGTAAAAAGGGATTACGAAGACTGTAAAGTGTATATTACACCGACAATGAAAGAGATTGATGAGCTCATGGAAGTGAAACCTGAGATCATTGCTATGGATGCGACGATTGATAAACGCCCCGGAGGGGTGAGTCTGGATGAATTTTTTGTACAGGTAAAGGAAAAATATCCGGAACAACTTTTTATGGCGGACTGCTCCACTGTGGAAGAGGCGCTTCACGCGGATGAGCTTGGATTTGATTTTATCGGCACAACGATGGTTGGTTATACGGACCAAAGCAGGGACTATAAGATAGAAAAAAATGATTTCGAAATACTTCGCAAAATCGTAGCCAATGTAAAGCATCCGGTCATTGCGGAAGGCAATATCAATACACCGGAAAAGGCAAAACGGGTGATTGAACTGGGGGCATTTTCCGTGGTAGTAGGTTCAATCATTACCAGACCGCAGCTGATTACGAAGCCATTTGCGGATGCGTTAAAATAACTGACATTTTCACAAGAATGTAAGCAGAAGGATGCATCACACAACGGGACGGTGCAAGGAGACAGGTGCATATAAAAAGGGTAACTATATGGCCGCATATTCTATATAAAAGAAAAGGAGAATTTATCATGAGAAATCTGGACAAGTACAAAGGAGTTATCCCGGCGTTCTACGCATGCTATGACAAAGAGGGGAATATAAGCCCGAATGGAGTACAGGCGCTGACACGCTATTTTATTGACAAAGGGGTAAAAGGCGTGTATGTGAACGGGTCTTCAGGGGAATGTATCTATCAGAGCGTCGAGGATAAAAAGATCGTTCTGGAAAATGTGATGAAAGAGGCAAAAGGGAAATTGACTGTAATCGCACACGTTGCCTGTAATAACACCGCGGACAGCAAAGTGCTGGCGGCTCACGCAGAAAGTCTTGGCGTGGATGCTATCGCGGCAATCCCACCGATCTACTTCCATCTGCCTGAGTATGCGATTGCAGAGTACTGGAACGACATCAGCTCGGCAGCACCGAACACAGACTTTGTGATCTATAACATTCCCCAGCTCGCAGGTGTTGCACTGACTATGAATCTGTTTGCAGAGATGAGAAAG
Source organism: Faecalicatena orotica (assembly GCF_003149245.1). Lineage (GTDB taxonomy): Bacteria > Bacillota > Clostridia > Lachnospirales > Lachnospiraceae > Faecalicatena_A > Faecalicatena_A orotica. The sequence goes on from NZ_QGDL01000014.1 coordinate 29,140, forward strand.
AACCCGAGGGTGATCGGCGTAAAGAACTCTTCCATGCCGGTGCAGGATATCCAGATGTTCAAGGATGCAGGCGGAGAGGATTATGTGATCTTTAACGGGCCGGACGAGCAGTTCATGAGTGGACGCGTGATAGGGGCCGAGGGAGCGATCGGCGGAACTTATGGCGCGATGCCGGAATTATTCCTGAAACTGGATGCTTTCGTAAGAGCAGGAAAAATGGAAGAGGCAAGAGAACTGCAGTATGCAGTCAATGCGATCATTTATAAAATGTGTTCTGCACACGGCAATATGTACGGTGTGATTAAAGCAATCTTAAAGATCAATGAAGGACTTGAACTGGGCGGAGTGCGCAAGCCGCTTCCGGGCCTTACTGAATCAGACATGGCAGTTGTGGAAGAAGCTGCAAAGATGATCACAGATGCAAAAGCAAAATATTAGGAGGAAGAAAATATGCAGGGCTTTACAGTCATTGATCTTGTAATACTGATTGTATATCTGGCAGCAGTATTATTTGCCGGACTTCATTTCGCGAAAAAGGATATGAAGGGAAAAGAATTCTTTAAGGGCGACGGGACGGTGCCGTGGTGGGTAACTTCCGTATCTATATTTGCCACATTATTGAGCCCGATTTCATTTCTGTCACTGGCAGGGAACTCCTATGCAGGGACATGGATTATGTGGTTTGCACAGTTAGGTATGCTTCTTGCTATCCCTCTGACAATTAAATTTTTCCTTCCCATTTATAGCAAATTGGATATCGACACGGCTTACCATTATCTGGAGCTGCGTTTCGGGAGCAAGGGACTGCGTGTACTTGGTGCGGTGATGTTTATCATCTATCAGGTGGGACGTATGTCAATTATCATGTATCTGCCGTGTATGGTACTTTCAAACCTGATGGGCATTAATGTAAATATCCTGATCATCATCATGGGAATTATTGCAATTATATATTCATATACAGGCGGTTTGAAGTCCGTGCTCTGGACAGACTTCATACAGGGTTCCGTGCTGCTGATCGGTGTATCGTTCGCGCTGATCTTCCTTCTTGCACATATCGATGGCGGGATCGGGGCAATCTTCGGCGCCTTTGCCGCAGACCATAAATTCCTTGCAGTAGACCAGCCGGTATTTGATATCAATATCTTAAAAGACAGCGTATTTATCCTGATTGTGGGAGCCGGATTCAATACAATGGGCTCCTATGTATCAAGCCAGGATATTGTACAGCGTTTTACAACAACAACGGATACAAAGAAACTGAATAAAATGATGCTGACAAACGGAGCATTATCTATCTTTATTGCAACTGTCTTCTACCTGATTGGTACCGGACTGTATGTGTTTTACCAGCAGAACGCACTTCCGCCGGCAGCGGCCCAGGACCAGATCTTTGCATCCTACATTGCTTTTGAGCTTCCAGTAGGTGTTACAGGACTTTTACTGGCAGCTATCTACGCGGCGTCGCAGTCTACACTGTCAACAGGTCTGAACTCGGTAGCATCCAGCTGGACACTGGATATCCAGTCCCGCCTGACCAAAAAGGAACTGAGTTTTGAAAAGCAGACAAAGATAGGGCAGTACGTATCTCTGATTGTAGGTATTTTCGCAATCGTGATCGCAATGGTACTCGCAAACGGTGGAGTAAAATCGGCATATGAGTGGTTCAACGGATTCATGGGTCTCGTACTCGGTATCCTTGTCGGAACATTTATACTCGGTGCATTTACAAAAATTGCAAATACCTTCGGTGCAACGCTGGCATTCATCGCGGCATCTGCTGTTATGATCGGAATTAAGTACTTTGCACCGGCCGGAAGCGTTACGATCTGGTCATACTCACTGATCTCAATTGCAGTATCTCTTGTTGTAGGAATTCCTGCGAGCCTGATCTGGAGGAAAGTAAAGGGTGATACTTCTGTACCGGCTCCAAATACAACTATCTTTAAAAATTAATCTATTGTAAAATAAAAAGAAGGGAGCAGAATTATGATTTTTGGAAACATCCGTAATTTAAGCGAGTACAGCTTTCTGGACAGCCAGATTCAGGAATGCTTTGCCTATGCAAAGGAACATGATCTGATTTCATTTGAAAAAGGATCTCATGAAATAGACGGAGACAGATTGTTTGTAAATATCGTGGAATATACGACAACGACGCCGGAAGATCGTTTCTGGGAGGCACACAGAGAGTATCTGGACATCCATGTCATGCTGGACGGGCCTGAACAGATCGATGTGAACTTCATTGAAAATATGAAGGAAGAAGAGTTCCAGCCAGAAAAGGATTTCCTTCCTCTTCAGGGCGGGGCAAACGGCCATGTTGTGCTGGATGCAGGGGATTTTCTGGTCTGTTATCCACATGACGCACACCGCACGGCTGTGAAGGTGGATGAGCCCAAGTTAACTAAGAAGGCGATCTTTAAAGTAAAGATCCAGTAATTGTAAAATAGTAAAAAAGGTCAGGCACCTGTTCAGCGGGTGTCTGGCCTGTTCAGGTACGAAGGGAGTTTCGGACATGGCATTGCAGAAAGCAGACAAAGAAACTGCGGTGGAGAAATATATAAGCATAGATATCGGCGGCACAGCTATAAAATACGGAATTATAAATGAAAACGGTCGGATATTGGAACGCAGGGAAATGCGGACAGAGGCGGAAAAGGGCGGCCCGGCTATTCTGGAAAAGGCGGTCGGTATCGTAAATGAACTAAAAGGACGTGACGCGCAGGAAGCAGGTGAAATCAGTGGAATCTGTATTTCTACGGCGGGAATGGTTGATACAGAAAAAGGCGAGATCTTCTATGCTGCACCGCTGATCCCCAACTATGCGGGCACAAAGTTTAAGGCAGTGATGGAGAAGAAATTCGGGATTCCGTGTGAAGTGGAAAATGATGTGAACTGTGCAGGACTTGCAGAGAGCATGTCCGGTTCAGCCAGGAACAGCTCAAGCACACTGATGCTGACGATAGGGACCGGGATAGGAGGCTGTATTGTACTGGATAACAAAGTTTTCCACGGTTTTAGCAACAGTGCGTGCGAAGTGGGATATATGCATATGTTTGACAGTGACTTCCAGACTCTCGGGGCGGCCAGCATTTTGTCAAACAAAGTAGCCGAACGAAAAGGCGAACCACTGCAAAAGTGGAGTGGTTACCATATATTCGAAGAAGCAAAAGCAGGAGATGAGACATGCATTCAGGCGATCGCGGAGATGGTGGACATCCTTGGGAGGGGCATCGCAAATATCTGTTATGTACTGAATCCGCAGACTGTAGTGCTCGGCGGCGGGATCATGGCCCAGGAAGAATATCTGAAAGGAAAGATTCAGGGGGCAGTCGCGGGCTATCTTGTTCCGAGCATAGCACGCTGTACAACGATCACGTTTGCAAAGCATAGAAATGATGCGGGAATGCTTGGGGCATTCTACCATTTTATGGAGAAGCATGGTAAATACAGGAGAAGATGAGGACCGGTGAGTGATGGAATATTATGTAAAGTCCGTAGTACCGATTATTGAATCAAATTATGATAATTTTACAACTGTAGAAAAAAACATCGCCGATTTTTTCATTCAGAACAGGAAGAAGATGGATTTTTCGGCAAAGGCTGTTGCGGAGCAGCTCTTTGTCTCGGAGGCGTCGCTGTCCCGTTTTGCGAAGAAATGTGGTTACAGGGGCTACCGCGAATTTGTTTACCAGTATGAAGAAACTTTTGTTGAGAAACCGGAGTCTATTACCGGGAATACGAGGATGGTGCTCAATGTCTATCAGGAACTTCTGAATAAGACATACAGCCTTGTGGATGAGGGACAGATCGCCAGAATCAGCCGCTATCTGAATCAGGCCGCAAGAGTGTTCGTATGTGGGATGGGCAGTTCCGGTCTGGCGGCAAGGGAAATGAAACTGAGGTTTATGAGGATCGGAGTGGATATTGATTCCATACAGGACAGTGACCTGATGCGTATGCAGGCCGTGTTTCAGAACCAGACATGCCTGGTGTTCGGGATCAGTATCAGCGGTGAGAAGGAGGAAGTGCTTTATCTGCTAAAAGAGGCACATAAGAGAAAGGCACGTACCGTGATGGTGACTGCCAGGAATAAGGAAATGCTGGAAGAGTTCTGTGATGAAGTGCTGCTTCTGCCATCGCTTCGTCATCTGAATCACGGGAATGTCATCTCTCCGCAGTTTCCGGTGCTTATTATGCTGGATATTATTTATTCCTACTTTCTGGAACAGAATAAGTATGAGAAGGAAACCCTGCATGATAATACACTGCGGGCGCTGCGGGAGCGGGAAGAAAAAGAACGGTATCTGGGAGAGTGAGGAAAACGCCGTCCGGGTATCTATCTGTCCAGAACGGCGTACTTACCGGTAATACTACAGTTTTTCGATCTTACAGATATGCAGGATATCTCCGTCTACATAGAACCTCACGTTCATGCCGGCGTATTTCATCCCATAGATGCGGTCTGGATCGCTTTGATAGGATGGACGCGGGTCCTGGGCAAGAACTGCCAGCAAGGAGTCGAGGTGCTGTGCAGGAATCTCCTTAAGACAGCGGGGAGGACAGTCCACCTCAAGCCGGTAATCCTTATGCAGACTGCCGAATCCCCCCAGGGCATCCGGGTGGCTGTCAACATAAGGAAGATAAGGCTTGATGTCGTAGATGGGTGTGCCGTCCAGCAGGTCGGCTCCTGTAATATGGAGAATGACGCCCCGGTCACTGGTATGTTCCATTCCGGTGAGGCGGACACAGGAGAGTCCAAGTGGATTGGGACGAAACGGAGAACGGGTCGCGAATACACCCATGCGCTGGTTGCCGCCCAGTCTGGGAGGGCGCACGGTGGGTGACCAGCCATCACGGACCGATTCTGAAAACCCCCAGATGAGCCATATATGGGAATATTCCTCAAGGCCCCTTAAGGCGTCAGGGGTGCGGTAGTCCGGCTCGAACAGGATGTCGGCTTTTAGCTCTTCTATCAGCCCGCTCTGTCGCGGAATCCCGAATTTTTCAGGAAAGTCACTACGGATATGGGCAATCGTTTTCAGGGTAAAGGGTGATTCCATTTTCTATTACTCACTTTCTGTTTTTTTAGACATCTTCAGACGCGGGAGGCTTCTCATCCTCCAGTGTAAATTCTATATCAGGCAGCAGCTCGAAGTAGAAGTCCGAAAACTTTTTCGCTAGCGCCTGTATGCAGAAATTTTGTACGATCTTGAATCTGCGGATAGAGACTTCATCCCGGTCAAAGGTAATATAGACGCTGATCCACAGTTTGCGTCCGGTACGGACAATATCATAATATAGCTTTTCATAACCGTAGGCTTCCAGAATAGGCTCTACGGTTTCTTTGATTTCATCTACTGTTTCCGCTTCCGGGGGCAGCAGGAATAAGTCTCTCAACCCGGTAATGACCGCTTTGACCGGAGTCGGAATCATGCAGATGGACAGAACTACAGTAATGATCTGGTCGAGATAAGGGATAATGCCTTTTAAAGGTCCGAAGGGAATGACAACCGGAAGAAAGAATGCAACCGCCATGCCGAGGGAGGCCACGCTGTCAAGCTGCCAGCCGTGCATCTCCATCTCGACTAAGTGGGAATTCATGACTTCATTTTTCCTGTGCAGATACACTGATACTGCAACACCTAAGACACAGGCAGCCAGTTCAAACCACGCGATCGTCCCGAAGGAAACAGTCCGCCCGCCGTGCAGCATGATATCAATGTTATTAAAGATCAGTCCGATCGTTACGGCCGCCATAGTCACACCTTTGACAACGACAAACATAGACTCTATCTGCATATAGCCGAAAGGATGCTTTTCATTGGAAGGTTTGTAGAGGAGCGGTATCAGAAAGATGGATGGCAGCAGCATGACGAACTCCACGCCGTCGTAGACTGCATCCAGCAGAACCGCCTGAGAACTTGTATAAACTGCCATGATAAGTTCCAGAATGACAAAAAGCATGTTACCATACAGCGAAACAGTCATAGCCGATTTTTCCTTTTTCTGAGCCTTGTTGCCCACGTGCATAAATAAAACCTCCTAATGGGCCGGTGGTTGTCCTGTGGGGAGAGTTCCGGCCTTTTAACCATTATTTTACGACAAATGTACGTAGTTTACAAGCCGTCTGTACTTTGAAAAATCTGTCAGTGTAAAATGTATCAATAAATAAACAGAAAATGTTATTGAAAAAGACAAGAATTCAAAAAATGGAACCATGTTCAAAGAAAGCAATGGTATAATTAATAATAAAAATAGTGACGATGTTATATAAAATTTAATTAAGGAGGGAGCAGGATGAAAAGATTAGTAAAGTTTTTGGTTATTTGTCTTTGTGTAGTGGGAACAATCGGTTGTGCGAAGAAAACCCCTCCGCAGGAAGAAAATAAGACAGGGGAAGAGAAAGTGGAAGAACAGGATAGGGAACAGATAGCGGAGATCAAAACCGGACCGGAATACTTTATGGAAGAAAAGGTTTCTCTACCCGATGGAGCTGTGAATATCATGGATGTCAGAAAAAGTGGGGATACCATTTTAATTGCATCCAGTGAAGGAAGGCAAAAAAGTTCTCTTATCTGGAGGTCGGATGACAAAGGTAAGACTTGGGAGAGGGGGCTGGATTTACCAGAGACACTTCAGTACAGTTTGGTATCAGAGGCATTATTTCTGGATGATAACATCCTGATATGCGGTGTGCAGGTAGATTTGCTGAAAGAAGGGGCGGATCCTGCAAATATTCAGAAGAAATACTACAAGGTGAATTTGCAGGGAGACTTTATGGAGCTTTCACCGGATATGCCTGATCACGATATAAGATTTTTGCAGTACTATGATTCCCTGATTTACGGGACAAACCAGAGGGAGGGGATTTTCGTGTTTGATGGGGAAACAGGAGCACTAAAGGAATCGTTTGATAAAATAGGCGGACAGATTAATGGGTTCTGTGTTATGAATGACAAAATATTCGTAGAAGGGATTGATCATATTGAAATTTTCGATGCACTGACAGGTGAGCCTGTGGATGCTGATGAAAAACTACGAGGATCTCTGGACCCGGTTTTGCTTAAGGGCAGCAGAATGACAGGAAAACAGGGGTATATTGACAAAATGATATGTGATTCGGCCAATGGCCTTCTATATTATATAAATGCAGATGCACTGTATCAGTATGATTTTGCTGACGCTGAATTTAAAGAAGTGCTATATGGAAAGAATCACAGATTTGCGGAAGAAGAGATGGTCCTGATGGAGATTTCCTCATCAGGAGACCATGAACTGTCAATTGTTACTTATAAAAATAATACAGAGGATTTGAAAACCCCGGTAAAACCGGAGATGTACTGGTATACTTACGTCCCGGAAGGGATAAAAAGCTAAACTAAGATTCCTGAAAATTATTTGCGTCCATAAGAATACTATAGTATAATTTAAAATATCAGGCTCAAAGGGTTATACAATGTATGCAATTGGATGACTTTGGGAACCGCTAATATAAGGAAAATGAATCGAGGTTTATCATGGACAATAATTTTCAAATTCAAGTGAAGAAGCTGCAGAAGCTTGAAACTACATATGTCGCATTCAGTCAGGGGACGAGAATGCCGTTCATTACCTGCGATGAGGAAACTTTTAATGACCAGGTGTGGATTTTTACTACGGAGGATAAGGCAAAAGAGTTTGGCGAGAAACGCAGGGATGAGGAGAAGGACCTGCTGATGATTGTGCGTCTGGAGAATAAGCAGCTGCTAGGTTTTTACAGCGGACTGTATCTGGTTGGGGTTAACGAGATTGTATTTGTGGAAGAGGAGATGACGACGAAGATTCCGCTGGACAAGCTGGTTGTACAGCCTGATTATTCTAAGCTGCCAAAGGAAAAGCAGCCGTTAGTAAACCCGCAGATGCATCTGACAGGCCTGTATTTTATGCAGGAGCTGCTTCGGGCAAAGCCGAATAATGAGAAGCCGAAACTGCCGGAGCTGGAAGAGGAGATGGTCGTGAACCTGATCCGTTCCAGATTCTTTATGGCGATCGAGGTACAGGGGGAAAAGCCGGATAAAGATGGCTCCAACATCAAGCTCCCATGTGTGAAGAATAAGGAAGGTAAGATGTTCCAGCCGATTTTCACAGACTATAATGAATTCCAGAAGTTTAATACGGAAGGAAAGTTTAAGGCTAATATGGTGGACTTTGTAAATATTCAGAAGGTTCTGGGAAATAATGTAGAAGGGATTGTTGTAAATCCGCAGGGGATGAACACTGTGATCGCCAAGAACATCATTCCGAATCTGCTGAACAGGTTCTCAAAAGGTTAGAGCGTGTTTGATAATTCATTTGGGACAATCAGCCGTATACATGATTTATCAAATACGCTCTAGAGTTTCAAGTTAATTTCGTTCATAGGGGAGCTTCACATGCGGTGGTTTCGCAGGTGAAGCTCTTTTTACCAAATGGGGAGGTCAGGTCATGGAACGTATTTATATAGTAGAAGACGAAGCACGCCTCAGGGATGAACTTTGCAGCGTGCTGGAAAAGAATGGGTATGAGTGCATTGCAGCAAAAGAGTTTGACCGGGTGGCAGAGGATATTCTGCGGGAGGCGCCGGATCTGGTACTGCTGGATCTGAGCCTTCCGGTTCATGATGGGTTTTATATCTGCAGGCGTATCAGAGAGGCTTCTAATATACCAATTATTGTTGTTACAAGCTCGAACAGCGACATGGATGAACTGATGAGCCTGAACCAGGGGGCAGATGATTTTATCACGAAGCCATATAATATCCATATTCTTCTGGCCCATATATCCGCGGTGCTGCTTCGGACAAATGGACATAAGAACAGCCTGACATTGTCACATCTGGGGCTGACACTGGATATTGGAAAGAGCCGGGCATCCTATAAAGGAAATTATGTGGAGCTTACAAAAAATGAACTGGGGATACTGAAGAATTTGATGGATCATAAAGGGACGATTGTCAGCCGTGATGAATTGATCAGAGAATTGTGGGAGATGGAAGAATTTGTGGAGGAGGGCACATTGAATGTCAACATCAACCGTCTTCGAAAGAAGCTTGCAGACATGGGATTGAATGACTATCTGAAAACAAAACGGGGACAGGGGTATATTATATGAAATTTTCACGCTATTGTCAGGATAAATGGGTATCAATCTTTATATTTGCCGTGATTTTGTTTGCCGGATGGGGGCTGCTTCTGTTGATAGAGACACCCATTGCAGTGACCTGTGTGATAGAGGGATTCTATCTGGCAGGTCTTTTGCTTTTGTTCCTGCATGACTTTTTTTCCAGAAAAGAGTTCTATGATAAGCTTTTAGAATATGCAGAGGATGTGAATGAGATTGCATATCTCTCGGAACTGATAACGGAACCTTCTTTTCAGGAAGGACAAATTTTGTATTATATTTTGCAGAAAGATGAGAAATATATGAATGACAGGGCTGCGAGTCAGGAAGCGGAACTTCAGGAGTATAAGGATTATGTAGAGATGTGGGTGCATGAGATTAAAACCCCCATTGCAGTGTCCAGACTGATCATGGAGAACCACCGGGATGAGGTGACGCGGAGCCTTTCCGGCGAGATGAACCGGATAGAAAAGTTTATTGACCAGATGTTGTATTATAGTAAAAGCAGCAGCCTGCAGGATGACTATATGATACGTGCCGTGTCTCTGAAGGAATTGGTGATGAGCAGTGTGAAGGAACATGCGGCAGATATGATTGCCGAGAAAGTAACGCCAAAATTCGAGGGGCTCGATATCATGGTACTTACGGATTTGAAGTGGATGAGGTTTGTATTGGGACAGATCATTTCCAACGGGGTGAAGTATCATTCCAAGGAGCGGAAACCGCAGCTTGTTTTTTCGGCTGTCAGAGTAGGGCGAAAGGTATGCCTGTCTATTTCGGATAACGGGATCGGAATGCCACCGGAAGATGTGGAGCGGGTATTCCGCAAAGGTTTTACCGGAAGCAATGGGCGGGAATATACAAAGTCGACCGGTATTGGGCTTTATTTGTGCGATATCTTATGCAGGAAACTTGGGACAAAACTGTCACTTACCTCAGTGAAGGGGGAAGGCACGGTTGTTTCCCTTGAATTCCTGACGGCTGGTGAGGAAGGGATGAAAAATATTACAAAAATGTAATCTTGCTGTTATGTAATGAAGTAGCAGCGCCCTTTTCCCTGTGATAAAATGATCCCATTAAAAAGGAAAAGGAGTATGATTATGAATCCTGTTTTAAAGGTTGAAAACCTGCAGAAATTTTATAAAACAAAAGGTACCGTTACGAAAGCGATTAACCATATCAGCTTTGAGGTAGAACGAGGAGAATATATCGGAATCATGGGGGCATCCGGGAGCGGAAAGACGACACTTTTGAATTGTATTTCCACGATAGACCGTCCGACGGCCGGAAAGATATTGATTAGTGGGCGGGATGTGACCAATCTGAACGAGAATCAACTGGCAAGGTTTAGAAGGGAAGCACTGGGGTTTATATTTCAAAGCTTCAATCTTCTAGACACATTGAGCGGTAGAGATAACATTGCTCTGGCACTGGCAATCAACGGGGTGAAACCTTCGAAGATCCCCCAAATAGTCGGGCAGGCAGCATCCGATTTAGATGTAGAGTCTATTCTCGATAAATATCCATATGAGATGTCCGGGGGACAGCAGCAGCGTATTGCCTGTGCCCGGGCGATTGTGACGAATCCAGCCCTGATCCTTGCGGATGAACCGACAGGGGCGCTGGATTCTAAATCAGCGGGCATGCTGCTGGAAAGTCTTAGAATCATGAATGAGGAGAAGAGGGCGACGATACTGATGGTCACTCATGACGCATTTACTGCAAGCCATTGTAAGCGTATTCTGTTCATAAAGGACGGAAGAATCTTCAATGAACTGGTCAGGGGCATAAAGAGCCGGAAAGAATTTTTTGATGAAATCATGCAGGTCGTTTCTTTTCTGGGAGGTGAGAAGAGCCATGCCCTTTAAGAAAATAAAAAGCAGGTCCACATCAGGGCTTTTCGATGAACTTGCCAGAAAGAATGTAAGGAAAAGTGCGAAAGATTATTTTATCTATTTTTTTACTCTGGCTCTTTCTGTATGCTTATTTTATAGCTTTAACTCCATCAGTACCCAGTTCACTTCATTGGGAATCGAGGATAAGCTGAATTATCTTGCTTTTTCGTCCGGCATGCTGAACGGATTTTCTGTGATTGTCTGCATTATCATGGGCGCGCTGGTCGTATATGCAAACCGCTTTCTGCTGAAGCGGAGAAAAAAGGAAATGGGAATCTATGCGACGCTTGGAATGGAGCGTAAGGAACTGAACGGAATTCTTATGAGAGAAACGCTGCGTATAGGCGCATTTTCACTGGTCGCAGGTCTGGTCATGGGAATCTTTGCGGCACAGATATTGTCTTTGCTGACTGCAAAGCTGGCAGGGATCAGCCTGGAGTCCTATCGTTTTATGGTTTCTTTTAAATCAATAGGGCTGAGCGTGCTGTTTTTCGGAATTTTATTTATTTTCGTACACTTTTTTAATACAAAAGAATTAAAGAAAATGAGCCTTTTGGATATGCTGTATTCAGACCGGAAGAATGAAACTGTGGCAGCGGCAGGCATAGGTGCAGGATGGCTGTTTGCAGTGCTGTCAATCGCCTTAACCGCAGGTGGATATTATATACTCATCACTGTGGCCAAGGAGGATATTGCAAGGGCTCTGGGGCAGGGCGTGGTACTGCTCATGCTGGGGACATTGTTTTTTATCAAGTCTGTCCTTAGAATTTCGACCAGACTGGAAAAGATGAACAAACGATATTACTTTAAGAACCTGAACCTATTCACGACAAGCCAGTTCTCCTCCAGGCTGAAGTCAGAAAGTACTTCAATTGCAATGACCTCTGTTCTGTTGTTTTTATCGTTATCTTTAATCATTCTGGGGCCTGGAATGGGGAAATACGCGACGAATGGGATTGGGTATTCGACACCGTATGATGCTTCCATTTATTATTCATCGGTGGAAGGTAAAGATGTAGAGGATCCGATGGAGTTGTTGAAGTCAGCAGGATTTGACCTGCAGAAGTATTCCAATTCTTACGAGGCGTTCTGGACTTACACGGCACCTTCCCTTACCTCGGATTTCCTTTCGGGAGAGAAGGTGGAATACGAGAAAAGCGAAACGAATCATAAGGTAGAAATAAGTCATGAGGCTGGCGGATTCGAAGGATATGACGAAGCAGAGTATGCAGCATATGAGCAGCAGATGTCCCTGCTTACGATTCTGGGGCTGGAGGACTATAATCGAATCTTAGCCTCCCAGAATCAAGAACCGGTACAACTGAAAGAAGGGGAATATGCAGTGTCATATGCATTCCCTGTGATGGAAAAGAAGCTGGAAGAGTTTCAGAGGAATCCGAAAACACTGACCATAGGTGATACATCCTTATCTCTGGCACCAAAGGGGATTTACCGTGCCGGCTGGAAGAACCAGAACATTTTGTCTGAGAATGGAACAATCATTGTGCCGCAGAGCATGGTTCAGGAACTGACACGGGACCAGTGGTTCGTAGATCTTAACTATCTGAGTCAGGATGAATCTTTTGGCGATAAGGTTTACGATGGCTGGTTCAATGCAGACGTGACAGGTTTCCAATTGTGGACGAGGCAGGAAACAATGGTTTCCCTCACAGCGGATAATCTATTGACCACATATCTGGGGCTGTATCTGGGTATGACATTCCTGATTACAGCCGGTGCGGTTCTGGCGATCCAGCAGATGGCCCATTCAGCAGATAATATAAAACGCTATAACCTTCTGAAGAAGCTGGGGGCATCAAAGAGGAATATGAAACAGACAGTGACAAAACAGTTAAGGGTTTACTTTGGCATGCCTCTGCTGCTGGCGGTCATTCATACAAGCGTTATTGTAGGTGTCGTATTTAGCGAGTTTGAAGGCTTTGATGCCAAATCGAAGCTGACGATTATCGGTGCCGGGGGTTTGATTGTTTTTGGCGTATATATTGTATATTATATTACGACATATCTGGGAAGTAAGAGAATCCTGCAGTTGAAATAAAGAGTCTTCAAAAATCTTCTGCCCTTGATTTATAGAGGTTCAAGAGTTATCATGAGAAGAAAGGCAGGGGCAGAAAATGAATATTATAGAAGAAATTCTGGATTATAATAAGAACTTTGTAGAAGAAAAGAAGTATGAGGCTTACAAAACAACTAAATACCCGGATAAGAAGCTTGCGATTCTGACGTGTATGGACACGAGACTGATTGAGCTTCTTCCGGCGGCTCTCGGGATCAGGAACGGGGATGCCAAGATCATTAAGAATGCAGGAGGGGTTATCAGTCATCCATATGGCAGTGTGGTCAGGAGCCTTCTGGTTGCAATACTGGAGCTGGGTGTGGATACGGTGATGGTAATTGCACATACAGACTGTGGTGTGCAGCAGATGGACAGCAGCCGCATGCTGGCGGAACTAAAGGTACGGGGCGTTTCGGAGGAGACGTTGGAGGGGCTGCACCGTGATGGGGTGGACTATAGCAGCTGGCTGCGTGGTTTTTCTAGCCCGGAAGAGTCTGTCCGGGAGTCGGTTGCCTGCTTGAAAGAGCATCCGTTGATACCGAAGGATGTTGTGATATGTGGTTTTGTGATGGATTCGGTGACAGGAGAGCTGGCAGAGGTAAGATAGTGAAATTAAGCCAATATGTATTATGTGGTTATCTCATGCATAAAATGTACAGTATAAAATTGACTGGTACGGCAGATTCCAGCAAGATAAAGGACAGTGAGGCAATTATGAATAAGAATTCTATCAAGTCTGACCGGGCCCAAATAGCTGCAATTATCGGGGGGATTCTCCTGCTTTTTGCAGCTTTTTTTATCGCTTTTTCTGTGCAGGACCAAAAGCAGGGAGAAAATAGGGAAGGCATGATACAAGAGGCAGCACGGCTTGATACTTCCGGGCTGATTTTGGAGGTAGGTGAGGATGAGAGGAGTGTACGGGTAAATTGGTATTCGAATGAAAAGTCTGATTTTGAACTTCAGTATGGGATTCCGTCCGGGGATGGAGAACCTGACAACTATGTGTCTGTACCGCTTAGCAGACGAAAAGGCGGTGTCGGGGGCACCTTCCGCTATACAGCCAATATGACGGCACTTGAGGCGGACAGCAGGTATGTATACCGGATTCTGGAAACTGGCAGTGGGGAAATGTCCCGGGATTATATTTACCGGACTGCACAAGTAGAAGAGATGTTCACCTTTTTGTTCGCGGGCGATCCGCAGATCGGGGCGGAGGGAACGGAGGAAGACAGTAAAAAATGGGATGAAACTTTAAAGAAGAGTGTGTCCCTTGTGCCGGAGGCTTCTTTTATTATTACGGCAGGCGATCAGACAGACAGCTCTGACAAGAAGAAAGCAAATAAGCAGTATCTTGGGTTTCGGAGTCCTGATGTGTTAAAGGAGCTTCCGGCAGCAGTCAACCGGGGGAACCATGAGGCGGGGAATGACCTGTATGAAAAACAGTTCCAGAGGGAAGGGCAGCAGGGGATGGAATATAGCTTCCTATATAAAAATGTGTTGTTTATCGCACTGGATTCGATGTCCACGGAACCCGTACAACAGATAGAGTTTTTTAGAAACACGGTGGAAACATATCCGGCGGACTGGATTGTGGTGACGATGCATTATTCCCTCTTCAGTGCAGGCTCTCATGCATATGATCATGACATTATCCGGCAGAGGGAGTATTTTGCACCTGTTTTTTCGGAGTGCAATGTGGACCTTGTGCTGGCAGGGCATGACCACAGCTATATGAGGACTTATTATATGAACGGATTGAATTCAACGGGAAAGGATGGCGGGAAGAAGGAAAGAGGAGAAGTCCTTTATCTGACTGGCGGTTCATCCACAGGAAACAAATTCTATAAGAAGACGAAAAAAGAAGTCGGGTATGATGTATTTTTTCTGGAAGATAAGATTCCAGTGGTTACGTCTGTGAATGTGGACGGAAAGACGATGACAATACGGACTTTTGATATGGATAGTAACGAGGAAATAGATTTCTGCGAAATAAGGAAATGAAAAATGACTGTTTACAGAATCATCTGTGAACAGTCATTATAAAAACGCAGCAGGAGGGATTTGAACCCCCGGAGCGTTGCCGCTCTTCTGCTTTCGAGGCAGATGCCATCAGCCAACTCGACCACTGCTGCATATGGGGCACAGTTATATAACTGTGCCTCAAATATTGTAACAAATTTCGGCAGGAAACTCCAGTATTTTTTCAAAAAAGTTTTATCTTATTATCTTCTGTCTCATGCCCTGTTTTTTCTGGAAATAGGGGGACCCCCATTTGAAAAACCAGAAGCAGAAGACGATCTGTATAACGGTGGAGCAGGGCGTTGCGAGGGCTATGTGGAACAGCGAAGCATCTGCGGCCCTGCTCATAAGATAGGATACCGGTATCCGGACACCGAAAGCGCCGATGAGGCCCTGTATCATAACGAAGGTTGTGCAGCCGCATCCGTTAAAATATCCGATGAAGCAGAATAAAAAGGACACGAGCAGTGTATCAATGGCATAACCTTTCAGATACTCGGCGGAGGCAAGGAGGACAGCACTGTCTTTCGCGAAGACTCTGGAGAGGAGATCGCCGTGGAAGAATGCGAAATAGCTCATGATAATGCCAAAGCAAAAGGAAGTAAGCATTCCGTAATACAAGCCTTTTATTGCCCGTTTCGGCTGTCCGGCGCCTATGTTCTGTGCGACATAAGCGGACATGGACTGCGTGTAGGCGGAGGGCACAAGCATGATAAAACCACACAGCTTTTCTGCAACGCCTACCCCGGCAGACGCGATCACACCAAGCTGGTTGACGATAGCTGTAATAGCCAGAAATGAGATGCTGACAAGCAGGTCCTGCAAAGCACAGGGGGCGCCCATTTTTACGATCCGCAGGATGATTTTCCTGTCAAACTGAATCTGTTTTCTGGAAAACGGAAAAGCCAGTCCGCGTTTTTTGATAATGATAAGTGATAAAACAACGCTGATGGCCTGTGAGAAAACAGTTGCCAGAGCTGCCCCGGAAGCCCCCAGCCTGAATGTCGCGACAAACAAAAGGTCGAGAAGAATGTTCGCTGCACAGGCAATCATGACAGCGATCAGGGGCGTTCGCGCATCGCCCATTCCCCGGAAGATACTCCCCAGGGTATTATAGGCGGCGATGAACAGGATTCCGGCGGAACAGATCATGACATATTGTACCGTATATTCAAAAGCTTCAGGAGGTGCATGGAGGAGTCTGACGAATACAGGGGTCATGAACATCATGACAGCGGTCAGTGTCAGGCTGAGTGCAGCAAACAAGCAGATTCCGGCGCCTACGGTATTGCCGATCTCATGTTCCCTGCGCTGCCCGAACTGCTGGCCTATGATGATGGTCACACCCATAGCCAGTCCTGTGATGATGACGGTCAGTGAATAGAGCACCTGGCTTCCTGTAGCTACGGCAGAAACGGACGCAGGCGATGCAAACTGCCCGACAACGAGTAGGTCAACCGCCCCATAAAGTGTCTGCAGGATCAGGGCAGCCATGATGGGCAGGGTAAAGCGCATCAGCGGTCCCAGTATTTTCCCTTGTGTTAAGTCAGTATTTTTCTTCATAGTGTAAAAGTCCCCCATAAAAATGATAAAATAAAAAAGGACAAGAAAGCAGGTGTTTCAGCCTGCCATCTTATCCGGCAAATCACTTCTTAGTGAGTATCCGCCCTCCGATGAGCAAGTATATTTTATCGGGGAGTGAAGAAAATGTCAGCCTATTTTGGGGAGAACTTATTAAGATCTTTTCAAAATGGCCTGCATCTGGCCAATCTCTGCATTCTGTGATTCGATGATATTTTGTGCGAGCGCTGCTACCTGCTCTTCATCTGTGTTTCCTAAGATGGCCCGGGCCATGTCCACTGCCATCTGGTGGTGCATGATCATCCCTTGTGCGAAGGCATCATCTACGTTTTTAGGGGACTTGTGGGAGGCGTGGTCCATATGGTGTGCGGAAAGCATTTTTTCATAGGCATTCAAATATGTCTGCTCCTGCCCGGCGTTCTGGGTGCCCTGTTTTTTTATATCGTCGATCATTGTCTGCATCTGTTGGATTTCCTGCTTCTGGACCTGTATGATACTTTCGGCCAGCTGGCGCAGTTCATCATCGGAACCGCCGTATTTCAGATAGCTTTCTGACATGGAGACGGCTGCCTGATGATGGGGGATCATTCCAGTCAGGAAGTCCAGGGCGGCGTTACCGGCCGGGGAAATATTTTCCATATCCTGCATCATTTGATCCATGAGTTCATTTTCATCATTTATATAGCTGCTGAGATTTTCCTGGGCGGAAGAGCCGGCATCGGTATTTCTTCCGAAGAGGGCCCAGAAAAGCAGTACGATTAGGACGGCTGCGGCTATTCCGCCTGTCCAGTAAATTGCTTTTTTGTTCATGATGACCTCCATATGAGATAGGGTGATTATATATTACAGTCTGTATATTCCGGTGCAGACTGTTAGTACTTAGAATGCCGCATTCGTCCGGGGTTATACGGATTGATTTTAAAACCAGTTAAGATAGGCACCTTACCTTGAAGCAAGTGTGCCTGAGGTATTAGGCAAATAAAAGTATTGTTAAAATAAATATAATATATTATTGACAATAGTGTGTGACACACAGTATAATAAAAACACAAGGAGGCGGTGCTATGGGAGAAGAAAAAGATCTGATGGGGAACCTGGTCTCTGAACTCAGGAGGGGAACCCTGATTTTAAGTGTACTGAGCCAGTTAGGGGAAGCAAAGTACGGATACGCACTTGTACAAAGCCTGGAGCTGAAAGGTGTGGAGATAGACCCCAATACTCTCTATCCGCTGCTGCGGAGACTTGAGAAGCAGGGACTGTTAAGCAGCCAGTGGGATGTAGGAGAGGCGAAGCCAAGGAAGTATTACAGAAGGACACTTCTGGGAGATGACATTTTCAGAGAACTGAAGGAACAGTGGGAGAGATTATCGGATAATATGGAGCAGATTTTGCGGGAGGAATCGATATGACAGACAGAGAGCGGGAGTTGGTTAACCGGTATATATATGAAGTGACGAAACGTGTTCCGAAGGCACAGCGGGAAGAGATCGAGCTGGAGCTTAAGGAACTTATAGATGATATGCTGGAAGGGCTGACGCTGGAACAAGTATTTGCAAAGCTGGGGGATCCGGCCGTGTTTGCAAAGAAGTACAGGGAAGATAAGAACTATATGATCAGTCCGGAGTACTATGACAATTATATGTGGGTGATGAAGATTGTACTTATATGTACGGCCGGGGGACTTTTTATATCTGCAGTTGTGAAGTGCATCATTGACTATAGTAGTATTTTTTATATCATCGTCCGCTTCTTAAATGACATCATCATAGCAGGGCTGACAGTATTCGGGGCAGTGACACTGATTTTTACATTTATGGAGCGGCAGAAGGTCAGGATCGACCTGAAGAGGGAGAAGGCATGGACACCGGATATGCTGAACCCCATACCGGACAAAAAAGCAAGGATCAGCCGGGGAGACTGTATCGCATCCATCGTATTCCTGATCCTGTTCAGCTGTCTGCTCATTTTTGCACCACAGCTGTTCGGTGCATACTCGGTGAAAGGGGATAAAGTGGTGAATGTTCCGCTGCTTAATCTGGCGAAGTGGGATATCATCCTGCCGGTGTTCCTGTTTAGTATGCTGGTTAGTTTTGTGGATGAGATCATAAAGCTTGTGACGGGATGTTACTGCAGGCTTGTAATGCTGAGCAGTATTATAACAAACGCAGTGGGACTTATTTTATCCGTGATTGTGCTGAAAGTGCTTCCGTTTTGGAATACTGATTTTGTCCGGGAAGTAGCACAGTTTGATAATGATTTTAAGTTGAAAGTATTCTGGCAGAAGAAGATGGTATTGGGATGGGACGGTCAGACGCTTTCCAATGTTATTCTGGCAATTATTGTATTTGCGTGTGTAATTGAAGTTGCAACAACAGTATATAAAACAATGCGGTATGGCCGCGATATGTGACAGTATATGGCTAAATAGACAGAATAGCCTGCCAATGAAGTTCAAAAGGGTCAGACCCCTCTGCAGAGGGGTCTGACCCTTTTGAACTTTTTGGATTCTCCATGCATGTTGACTAGATACTCTATCCTATTTTCAGATAAATTATGTTAACTTTATCTTATCAAGTATGTAGGAGGAACGAGTGATGTTAGGTTTATCCAGAATTCTAATTAATTATCAGGAGAATCCTGTCGGGATTGAAAAAATTGAACAGGTTGGCTGGGTGATTGTGTCGGATCAGAAACATGTGATACAGAAGAATTATGAACTGCAGATCAGCAGGGACGAGGAGTTTGGAGAGCTGGTTTATGACAGTGGTGTAACAGAGAGCGGGGAATCGGCCCATGTTGTAATCGACAATGAATCTCTGAAACTCCAGTCATCCACGAAGTATTTCATCAGGGTAAGGATCTCTGCAAAAGATGGGGGGCCAAGTGAATGGAAGACAGGCTTCTTTGTGACAGCGCTGCTATCCGAGGAAGATTGGAAGGCAAAGTTTATCACGATTGAGACAGAGGCGGATAAGGATGACAGCAGAGGGTCTTATGTGAGGAACGAGATTGTAATCGGAAAAAGGGTAAAGGCTGCATATGCGCATGTGACCGCACTTGGTCTGTACCAATTGTATATCAATGGGAAAAAGGTCGGTGATGATGAGTTTACACCCGGATGGACTTCTTATAATAAGCACTTGCTATATCAGACCTATGACGTCACGGATTATCTGTTTGATGAAACATGGGAAGAGGGCAGTGTAAATGCAGTAGCGGGCCATATCGGGGCCGGCTGGTATAAAGGTACGGTTGGATTCGTGCGCATGCGGAATCATTATGGGACAAGAGCGGCCTTTGCCTGCCAGATTGCAGTGGAGTATGTGGACGGGTCACGGGAAACATTTTTGACGGATACATCCTGGAAGGGAACATACAGCCCGGTGCTGTTTTCAGAAATATATGACGGAGAGATTTATGATGCGCGCAGAGAGATTCCCGGCTGGAATGAGGCGGGGCTGAATACGGAAAACTGGGCGGACGTGGCGGCAGTACCTTTCGGGGCCGATGTACTGTCAGCGCAGAGTGGCTGTAAGGTGAAACAGATTACAGAGGTTCCGGCGAAAAGAATCTTTCAGACACCGCAGGGGGACACGGTCATTGATTTTGGACAGAATATGACGGGCTGGATCGAGTTTAAGGTCAAGGGCAGATCAGGCGACAGGGTAGAACTGAACTGCTTTGAAGTGCTGGATG
Source organism: Faecalicatena orotica (assembly GCF_003149245.1). Classification (GTDB taxonomy): domain Bacteria; phylum Bacillota; class Clostridia; order Lachnospirales; family Lachnospiraceae; genus Faecalicatena_A; species Faecalicatena_A orotica. The sequence continues at coordinate 49,552 of NZ_QGDL01000014.1, forward strand.
CAGAAGGGAATGTTTATCTTGATAATCTGCGTTCGGCGAAGGAAACGATTATCTATACATGTAAAGGCAGCGAAGAAGTAACATTCCACCCTCACTTCTCATTTCAGGGATTCCAGTTTGTGAAAGTTTCCGTATATCCGGGAGAGTTGAAAGAGGAGAATTTTACGGCGTATGCACTGCATTCGGACATGGCTGTTACGGGAGAGTTTGAGTGTTCTAATCCGGATATCAATCAGCTGCAGCACAATATTATATGGGGGATGAAAGGCAATTTCCTCGATGTGCCGACCGACTGCCCGCAGAGGGATGAACGTCTGGGCTGGACGGGGGACGCACAGATTTTCTGCCGTACGGCTACATTTTTAAAGGATACCTATACCTTTTACAGCAAATGGCTCCGGGATGTGGAGGCAGACCAGACAGATGAGGGCGGGGTGCCCCATGTCGTACCGGATATTCTGATCGGGAAGTCTTCTGCCGACCGGCTGATGAAGGACGGGGACCATTCTGCGGCGGCGTGGGCCGATGTGGCGATTATTATGCCCTGGACACTTTATCTGACTTACGGGGACACAACCGTTATCGAAAGGCAGTATGACAGTATGAAAGCATGGATCGGATTCATGCAGGAACATTCCGTAGGAAACATCTGGAATTATAAGCTTCAGTTTGGCGACTGGGTGGCTCTGGATGCCGAAGAGGGCAGTTACTTCGGCGCAACGCCGAATGACCTGACCTGTACCGCATATTATGCGTATTCCACAAGGCTGTTTGTGAAAATGGCAGAGATCATCGGACGCACGGAGGATGCAGAAGAATACAGGAAGCTGTACAATGAGATTGTGGATACCTATCAGAAGACATTCTTTGATGAGACGGGACACATGAATGTGCAGACACAGACCGCACAGATCGTTTCTCTGTACTTTGACCTTGTGCCGGAGGCGTTCAGACAGAATGTGGTGGATGATCTGTTAAGGCTTCTGGATAAAGAAAACGGACATCTGGTGACGGGATTCGTCGGCACTCCTTATTTCTGCCATGCACTCAGCCAGAACGGGCATACAAAAGAGGCTTACGAACTGCTTCTGAAAGATGATTTCCCGTCATGGCTGTATCAGGTCAGAATGGGTGCGACGACAATCTGGGAGCACTGGGACGGCATGAAGCCGGACGGGACGATGTGGAGTCCGGATATGAATTCCTTCAACCACTATGCTTACGGGGCCATCGGCGAGTGGCTGTACCGGGCGGCGGCAGGAATTGAATGCGACGAGAAGCATCCGGGCTACAAGCACAGCATCATTGCCCCTCATCCGGGAGGCGGGCTGGATTACGTGAAAGCTTCCTATGAAAGTGTATATGGAAAAATCGTATCTGACTGGAATGTGGATGGAAATAGGGTGACACTCCACGTAGAAGTTCCATGTAATACAACCGCATCGATCTGCCCTTACAATGCGACAGAGATACTGGACTCATGCGGGCTGGCTTTTGAGGAAACAAGAGAGGGATACCGGGCAGAGGCAGGTTCCGGAATCTACGAGATTACCTATCTTATGGAATAAAAACATTTGACTGGATTTTCAATATCGGTTTGTAAGATTATCCATGTTAAGCGAAAAAGAATCATGTTAACATAAATTTATCAAAAGCAAGGAGGAAATTAAGAAATGAAAAAGAAAATAGTTGCAGTGCTTTTATGTGCCACCATGATCGCGGGGATGGCGGCAGGATGCGGATCTTCTGACAAAGGATCAGGCACATCATCAGACGGAAAGGATATGACAGAGCTGACACTTTTGATCGACACGGATGTTACTACGGCAGGATTTGAAGCAGTTGCGAAAAAGGCAGAAGAAAAGCTCGGGATTAAGGTGAATATTGAAACAAGGCCGGGCGGGGCAGACGGAGACAACATTGTGAAGACAAGGCTTGCATCGGGCGACATGGCAGACCTTTGCCTTTACAACTCAGGGGCCCTGTTAAACGCACTGAATCCGGCGGAATACTTTATCGATATCTCAGGGGAAGATTTCGTATCAAGGATCGATGACAACTACAAATCAGCAGTTTCCGTCGGGGATAAGGTATTCGGTGTCCCATATCAGTCCGCACAGGCGGAAGGAATCGTTTACAGCAAACCGATGTACGAAAAATATAATCTGGAAATCCCGAAGACATGGGACGAGTTCCTGGCTAATTGTGATGTGTTAAAGGAAAACGGCGAGACAGCCATCTTAGGTACATATGCAGATTCATGGACAGCACAGGTCCCATTCTTAGGAGACGCCTACAATCTGGAACAGAGTGATCCGGAGTTCGCAGAAAAATTTGATGCGGGAGAGGCAAAATGGGCAACTACACCTGCAGCCTTAAGAAGCTTTGAAAAACTGGCCGATACAACAGAATACTATAACAGCGATTACCTTGCAACGACATATGATGACGGCTGCGATATCATGGCTAATGGCGAAGCCGGCCACTGGTTTATCTTATCCCAGGCATTATCCAATATTTATGAGCTGTATCAGGATCAGGTTAATGACCTCGGCGTATTTGCAGTACCGGGAGACAGTGCAGAAGATAACGGAATCACACTCTGATACCCGGCAGCTCTTTATGGCAACAAGAACAGCGACAAGACAGATGCGATCCTGAAATTCATGGAATTCTATATTTCAGATGAGGCACTTGACGCATATTCAGAAGCAGTTCTTCCGGACGGCCCATACTGTGTAAAAGATTACGAGATGCCAGATAACGCGTACGACCCGGTAGCAAACGATATTCAGGCATACTTTGAATCCGGAAAAAATGCACCGGCGCTGGAATACATCAGCCAGGTAAAAGGTGCTGACTGTCCGGCAATCTGTCAGGAGCTTGGCTCAGGGCAGACAACAGCAAAAGAAGCTGCTGAAAAATACGACAAAGACTGTGCAAAACAGGCAACGCAGCTTGGATTAGACTGGTAAAAATTTAACAAGCAGGCTCAAAGGGGTCAGACCCCTTTGAACCTTTCGAAAATTGGAGGGTGGAAATGGACAAGAAAAAAATATATTCGAATTGGTTTATCGTACCGGCGATGGTGATTTTCACAGTATTCTTCCTCCTGCCGATGGTCATATCGTTTTTCTTCAGTATGACGGTATGGGATTTCAACAGTTTTACGTTTTGCGGATTTGATAATTTTAAGACATTCTTCTCAGATTCGTCTTTGTACAGCTCTGTTATCAACACTCTGATTTATGCAATACTCACATGCGGGCTGAAACTTATCATTGCATTTTTCCTGGCGGTATTTCTGACAAGTAAGATTAAAACGAAAAATTTCTTGAGATCTGTAGTATTCTTTCCAAACCTGATCAGTACCATTGCAGTAGGTATTACATTCTGCGCTTTAATGCATCCGTCCAAGGGTCTGATCAACCAGGTGATTACTATGCTCGGTGGGACAGGGATGGACTGGCTCGGCAATACAAAGACAGCTTTATATGCAGTCATTCTTACGGATGTCTGGAAGGGCGTCGGTGTTGCAACCGTTATTTTCATTGCGGGCATGCAGTCGATTGACAAGACTTATTATGAGGCAGCTTCGATTGACGGCGCTACTGCATGGGAACAGCTGAAGGCAATCACAGTGCCGCTCAGCCGGCCAGCCATGAATTCCGTTATAATACTGGCATTCATCGGCGGTATGCGTACATTTGACCTGATATGGGCGATGACAGGCGGCGGACCGGGGTATGCGACAGAGGTCATGGCATCCACCGTTTATAAGCAGTATGCAGCAGGATTCTATGGATTGTCCACGGCAGGAAATGTAATTATGTTTGCTGTCATAGCACTTCTGGCATTCCCGCTTCAGAAATTCCTGCTCAGCAAGGAGGCAGAATAACCATGAAAAAGAAAAAAAGATTATATCTTCTGGGTGATGTATTAGGAGTTGCGGCTGCATTTATCATATTTATTGTACCATTCGCTTTTATGCTGGTAAATGCACTCAAAGAACGCAGGGAAGCCAATCTCCTGAGTATCGCACTGCCGACAGAATTCCACTGGGAAAACTTTGCCGAGGTGTTTAAGGCGAATAATTACCAGATACTTACGGCTTTTAAAAACAGCGGACTGATCGTGGTCGGTTCTGTCCTGATTCTCATTATCGTCGGTTCTATGGGAGGCTATGTTCTCCAGAGAAGAAAAGACCGTGTGATGGGTATCATGAATTCACTGATCATGGCAGGGCTGATGGTTCCGGCCGCAATACTGCCTACGATCTGGGTATTGCAGAGAATTCACCTTTATAAAACAATATGGGGAATGATCCTGATAGAAGTGGCCCTTCAGATTCCATTTACGATCATGCTTTTCAGAGGATTTATGAGTTCCATCCCGATAGAACTGGAAGAGGCAGGGTATATGGACGGATGTTCAAAATGGAAGATCTTTTCCGCTATTATTTTTCCCTTGCTCAAGCCGGTTACATCCACTGTGATTATCCTGAATGCAGTTACTATCTTTAATGACTTTACCAATCCTCTGTACTTCCTTCCGGGGGCAGAGAACGCAACCGTACAGCTTACACTTTATAACTTTATGGGGCAGTACTCCAGTTCTTACAATATGCTTTTTGCCGATGTAATACTGATAACAATTCCGATGCTCATACTTTTCATATTCTTCAACAAGAGGATTGTAGAAGGAATGGTTGCAGGAGCAGTCAAAGGATAAATAAGAAAACTATAAGACCGGATGCAGAACCGTGACAGATACGGTTCTGCTGCCAGTCTTTTTGTGATATAATGCATTTACTTGGAGAGGGGGGACGGCATGAAGTTCCAGAAGAAAATCATTCTTGTCTATACAATTTTTTCTGTCCTGATCACAGGAATCTTCGGGGCGGCATACTATACTTTGAATGTCAGGCAGTACAAGGAGCGGGAATACGGGAATATCCGGACTGTCTCGAATGTGAAGCTCCAGCAGATGGAGGATACGCTTGAGAGCATGGAATCTGCCATTACATATGTCCTGTCGGATATTGAGGTGCTGGATGCCCTGAAAAAGCTTGCCACACTGAAAACAGACTCCTATGCGGACATGTATTTCAGCGACTCCACTGCCACTGTCCGTGCAAAAATTAACTCCTACTATTTAATGGAAGAATTTTACCGCATGGTCTTTTTCAATAAGAACGGGAGGACCATTGCAAATAATAACTATACAAACACCGCCCTGAATACAGATGCCTCCTATCAGACCTACCCGTGGGTGGAAAGGGTGAGCGGGAAGGGCGGCAGGAATGTGCTCATAGGACTCCATGAGGATGACTGGGGCAGCCGTTCCAAACCGCAGGTGATCTCTGTCGTGAAAGAGATACAAGGGATGGAGATGGGATATCTGGAGGTGCAGAAGGACAAGGCTTCACTAGATAAAATGATCGCGAATACAGATGAAAACATAACCTATATTTTCATGACGAAAGAAGGGGAATTCCTGTATTCGGATGCACGTCAGGTCAAGGCAGAGTATTATTGGAACCTGATGCAGGGCCGTGATAAGGATATCGAGGAGATTGAGACCGCGGATGGTGAGAAGGCATTGTGCCTGATGCAGGAGTCGGATACAGATGATATTGTCCTTATGACAGTCGCACGCATGGACATCAGCCAAAGCGCAGCTATGGAGGTGCTCCCGGTATCTTTGCTTCTGTTGTTCGTGGCTCTTGCCCTCTCACTTGGGTATATTTACCTGACTTCACGGCAGCTGACCCGGCCGATCCAGCAGCTGCAGCATTTTATGGAGACGACCCGGCTGGATAATATGGAGGCTGAGATTCCGGAAAAGATTTCAAATGATGAGATTGAATCCCTGTATGTCTCCTACAAAGACGTGCTGAACCGCCTGAACACATCTATGCTAAAAGAAAAGCGTATGTCACTGCTTTCGCTCCAGGCACAGTTCGACCTCCTTCAGGCACAGGTGAACCCGCATTTTATCTATAATGTACTGAACGTAATTTCCAACCGGGGCATGGTGTCGGATGATGAGGTGATCTGTGATATATGCAGTGAACTGGCGGGGATGCTGCGCTACTCGACAAACACGAAGGATAAGTACGCATCGGTGAAACAAGAGATCGAATATCTGGAACTCTATCTCGGCCTGCTGAAACACCGTTATGACTATAAGCTCTCCTATGAGATCCGGATAGATGAGGCACTTTATAACAAGCCGCTCCCGAAAATTGTCCTGCAGCAGATCGTGGAAAATGCGGTTAATCACGGGTACGGGTCAAGTTCTGATATCATCAGGGTGGAGGTTGCCGGGGCACTGACAGAGGATGGCTGGTTCTTGAAGGTACATGACGATGGAAATGGAATAACGAAAGAGAAACTGGACGAAATAAATAATAATATTTCTTCCATAAGGAATAAACTGACAAATGACCGCAGCGGTGTAGAACTTGAAATAGGTGGAATGGGACTGTTAATACTTATGCACGCCTGTATCTTTTGTACAACGATGATCTCATATTTGAGATCCGCCCGGGAAAAGAAAAGGGGACGGATGTGATCATCGGATGCAGGGAAAAAAGAAGGCAAAGTGCAGAAGATCTGAGTATAGAACAGAGGAATGATAAAAATGTATAAAATTATGGTAGTAGAAGATGAGCCTACGGCGCTGAACCATGTATGCATGATTCTGAAAAAGAAATGTCCACAGTATGAGATTATGGGGACGGCGGAAAACGGCAGTGAAGCACTCAGGTTGATCCGGGAAGAACAGCCGGACATCCTGATCTCTGATGTAAAAATGCCCGTGATGGACGGAATACAGCTTGTTGCAAAGGTGAAGGAAGAGTTCCCGGAGGTGCTTTCAGTAATCGTCAGCGGCTATTCTGAATTTGAATATGCCAAGGGTGCCCTCCAGTCAGGGGTATGTGATTATCTCTTAAAACCGCTGGCTCCATCGGATATGAAGAAGCTGATGGACCGGCTGGAGCCGAAGCTGAATACGTTATATTATGAAAAACGAAACAGGCTGTTAAGATCACTCTGCAATGGGAAACAGGCGGAGGATGCAGACCGGCTTTACCGCTATTTCCCAGCAGGAAATTACTATGCGGCCATATACCGGAAAAACGGCCTTCCCAAAAGATTTTCCAGAAGAACAGGCGTCGAAATATTTTCTATGGAAGAGGAAAAAGTGTATATCTATGGGCGTGACGAAATGGAGGCACTGTATCTTTTCCCCGAGGAACTACTGTTTTCAGGAGACTTCAAGGGAATGGCGGAGCGCATTTTTGAGAGGGAAAAAAGTGGTTATACATATCAGACGGCAGTTGTGTACAACGAATCATTCCCTTTGGAGGCACTTCCCGAAATCGTGAAAAAGCTGTACAGGAGGCTGGATGAATCGGTGGTAATCGGAGAAAACCAGGTGTTGTACCTGAACGGCGACAGCCAGGAATGCCGGAATCCGGGGGAGGAGGAGACGGCCAAAAAGCAGCTTGAACAGGTAGAATACTGCATCCGATATAAAGAGGATAAGAAGTTTCCAACAGAATTGAAGAAATTATTTGATATATTTAGGAAACAGAAAAGTAGTCAGATTTATGTGGAATCTGCAGTGAAATATATTTTTCAGCTGGTACGCAACCTTTATCCAATAGAGAGGGAATTTGTCGATCTGGAGTTTATGATAGACGATGCCTTTTACTATGCGTCCGATATGGATGAACTGAAGGAGAATATACTGACGGTCATCAGACAGTGCATCCCGGATATGGGGAAGGAAAAGATTGATAATAAAGAACAGCTTTTCCATTCTATCTGTTCTTACATGAAGGGACATATGGATGAGGCAATGACGCTGGGCAGTATCTGCAGGCAGTTTGGTGTATCCCAGACATCCTTAAGCAGGATGTTCCGTACATATGAGGAGACTTCTTTCAGCAATTACCTGACCAGTATCCGGATGAAAAAAGCAATGCAGATGATGGAGCAGGACCCGGAGGCCTATATCAAGGACATTGCCGAGCGGGTGGGATATACAGATCAGTTTTACTTCAGCCGCATCTTCCGGTCAGTGACGGGGGTCTGCCCTAAGGAATATATGGAAAAAGCAATGTTGCAAATTTAGTTCAGAAGGGGTAAAATTCTTTTATAAAACGATTTATGGAAGGAACAGGGGATATGCATAAGGACAGCGGCACGGATAAGAAGAAAGCAAATTTAATCAGGGTGGCCAGGTTCATCCTGCACAGGCGTGTGACCTCTAAACCCGAGATCGCGGCAACATTAGGTTTAAGCATGCCAACCGTCCTGCAGAATGTAAAAGAGCTTATCCAGCGCGGGATTATCATTGAGAGCGGGGAATATGAGTCTACAGGCGGCAGGAAGGCAAAGGCACTTTCTGTCAATGCAGGCTTAAAGTATGCCGCCGGTATCGATATTACGAACAACCATATCAGCTATGTCATGATCGACCTGACAGGGGAACTTACGGCAAAGGTAAGGGTCCGTGAGAAATTTGAAAATTCACTGGAATATAATGAAACCGTATACCGCCATTTCAGGGAATTTGCAGGCCAGTCAGGGATTGCGCACGATAAGCTTCTGGGGGTCGGGATATCATTTCCGGGAATCATAGATAAGCAGTATGAGACACTGCTTATTTCCCACATTCTGCGGGTACAGAATTTAAGCCTGAGAAACTTAAGCCAGCTCTTTGAATATGACGTGCGGTATGAAAATGATGCAAACAGTGCCGCGATGGCAGAGATGTACAGACTGGAAAAAAATGCAGTGTACCTGTCCCTGAGCAATTCTGTAGGCGGATCATTCTATGTCCACAACGGGATATATGAAGGCGACGACTACAGAAGTTCCGAGTTCGGCCATATGGTCATCGTTCCGGGCGGCCGCACCTGCTACTGTGGAAAACAAGGGTGTGTCGATGCCTATTGTTCTGCGCAGGTACTGGCCGGGCACACAAACGGAAATCTCGAACAGTTTTTTGAAAGGCTGGATAAGGGCGATACAGATTTTCAAAAGATCTGGGATGAGTATCTTGAGTATCTCGCAATTACTGTGACCAATCTCCGCATGGCTTACGACTGTGACATCATCCTGGGAGGATATGTGGGCGGATATATAGGTAAATATATGGCGGAACTGAGTAAAAAGGTTGTAAAATATAATGGTTTTGAAAATGATACCACTTATCTGAAAACATGCAGCTTCAAAAAAGAAGTTTCGGCCGTGGGGATTGCCATGAGTTTTGTGGAGCAGTATTTTGAATCGCTGGAATAGGAGCCTATCTTTATCACAATCAACCCCATCTTAGTCATTTTGAGCAAAATGACTAAGATGGGGTTGATTTTTTTAAGTCCGGTACAGGCATTGAAGACACCAGAATCAATAGACAGACTATGCGAAGTATATAACTATGCTGTGATGAAGTTTGTAAAATCCAAACGGGTGTCGAGATATCCTGTGACTGTGTTGAATAACTAAAATAAAAAGATTAAGAAAAAGTTGTTTTTTTTCGAAGAACATTCGTTATATATTATATACGGAGGAATCATAGTGGATGGAAGAAAAATGATAAAGAATATAATAACAGGCGAAAAGGAGTCCGTAGATACTCTGATTCAAATGTATTACGGCGATGTGTATGCGTATTGTTATCGCCACTTGTTTAATAAAAACGTGGCTCAAGATATTACTCAAGAAACTTTTTTGCGCTTTTTGAAAAACATAGATTCATATAAACATATAGGGAAATTAAAAAATTATCTATATATTATAGCCAAAAATATTATTAAGGATTATTTAAAAAAGCCTGATGGAATATATCCGATAAATGTGGGGCTAGAAACAGAAATTTACGACATAGAAAATACAATGCTAGAAATAGAGATAAAACATGTTTTAGATTTTCTTGACACAGATGAAAGGGAATTAATAATTTTACGATATTACGAGGATATGACTTTTGCAGATATTTCTAAAATATTAGACATGCCAGTGTCTACGGTTAGATACTCATTGAAAAAAGTAGAAAAAAAGATTGGTAATAAGTTAGGAGGCGAATATCGGTGAAAAATCATAGAATAAAGAAGAAATTGGAATTTGACGTCCCTCCATATGATGTGGAAGCGTTTGAAAAGACATTATTATTAGCAAAGAAAATGGAATTTGGAGCAGAAACGTACAGAATGACAGAGATACAAAGTGTATTAACACAAGTAAAATTTATCCCTTTAAAAGTATGGATAATAAAAATCATTATAGCTGCTTTTTTAAATATAGGGATACTATCCGAGAGTAGAAATGGGACAGGGAGCTTCTGGACGATAATGTCAATAATTATCCCATTGTTATGCTTGGCAGGCACAAATGAAATATGCAGTATTTTACAGCCGAACTTAAAAGGGTTATTGATGACTGCCCGTTATTCGATAAGAAAAGTTCTTTTGATCAGGCTAATGTTATTTGGGATAATTGATTTTTTGATTTTGGCATTCAGTATTACAAGTGCTTTTTTATTAAAACTCTATTTTGGGGGAACGGATTTACTTTATGTTATTGCACTTTACAACTTAATGTGTGGAGGATGTATATATATAATTAACCATACAAAAGAAAAAGATGTGATTTTCATATGTTCTGCATGGGGTGGTGCATTGACTATTATGAACTTGGTTATAAAAAGCATTTTTGATGAAGTAATAATTGACAAGCTAAATGTCCTATTGTTAATCATTATTTTATTGAGTATTTGGAAGGAAGCATCAGAAATCAGAAATATGTTAGGAGGATTACAAGAGGATGGAATTAGTGGTCAGCAATTTATCTAAGCAGTTTAAAAACAAATTAGCAGTCAGCAATTTGACAATGGCGTTACAGGAAGGTGTTTATGGACTTTTAGGGGCCAATGGTGTTGGGAAAACGACATTGATTCAAATGCTATGTGGGATATTATCTCCCACGGCGGGAGAAATAAAGTTTAATGGGAAAAATATCATTGATCTAGGAGAAGATTACAGAGATATTTTGGGATATGTGCCTCAGGATTTTGGGTATTTTCCAGAGTTTACAGCTCAAAAATTTATGTTGTATATTGCAGCTGTAAAGGGATTACAACCACGATACGCTCGAAAACTTACTCATAAATTATTAGGTGAAGTAAATCTATTAGAAAATAAAGATAAAAAAATAAAGACATATTCGGGAGGTATGAAAAGAAGGTTAGGAATTGCGCAGGCTTTATTAAACAATCCGAAAGTATTAATCTTAGATGAACCAACTGCAGGATTAGATCCAAAAGAAAGAGCCTATTTCAGAGGAATGATATCAGACTTATCTAAAGATAAAATCGTGATCTTTTCGACCCACATTGTCTCAGATGTTGAATATATTGCGGATGAAATTATTTTTATGAATAGTGGAATGATTGAATTGCGCGGAAGCGTAGGAGAATTAACGAAAACCTTAAGGGGAAGAGTTTGGGAAGGATATATATTAGAAAAAGATGCTGCAGAATATGGGGGAAAATATAATTTAGTAAACTCACATTATGCTAACGAAAAAATTTATATACGATTTATTTCTGATAATATTCCGTCACCAGTTTTCAAAAGTGTAGAACCAACATTGGAAGATGTTTATATTAACATATTCAGTTCAAGGGAGATTAGCTAAAATGAAAAGATTGATTTATTACGAGTGGCAGCGCATATGGATGGGAAAATTAATTAAGCTGTCTATAGTTGGCTGCTGCATATTTATTGCCTTTTGCGTTTATTCTAGTATATCACAAATCAGTGCGACTGATTTAAACGGTATGACACATTCAGGTTTGCAAGGTGCAAAGGTATTAAAAGAAACCAGACCGGAGCAAGTTTTGCATGAAAGCAGAGTCAAAGAAATCATGGCAGAATATTTAGCATATACATCAGACAAGGACACTGCATCAGATTTAGAAAAATTTCAATATTTAACGGAAGAGATGTATTTGAAATATTATTTACCAAATAGAGAATTACTCACTTTGATTGCATCGGTTTATACGCCGTTAGGTCAAAATTATAGTTTGAAAGAAACTTTTGAAAACAACCTCAATGTGGATTTTGATTTTGCCAGGAACGAGAGAGTTAATGAATGGCTTCAGATAAAAGAGAACCAAGGGCTTTTGAGAAATGTAGAGAAAACATATTGGTTAGAAAAAGATTCACAAATTCAGACATATAAATATGGATATTATAAGGGGTGGAACAGTATTTTAGATAGTGCCAGCTGGCTGATTATGATTATGATTGTGGTTTGTATAGGTACAGCACCAATTTTTGCAGGGGAGTACCAAACAAAATCCGATTCGTTGTTATTAACTTTAAAATATGGGAAAAATAAACTTATAAAAGCAAAACTTATTTCTTCATTATTTTACGCCACTCTGGTATATTGGGCAATTGTATTGAGTTATTCATTGACATACCTCTTTTTGCTTGGATTTGATGGAGGTGATTTACCAATACAATTAATAAATACATCGTACCCAATAAGCTATAACTTAACTATAAAACAAGGTGTAATTATTTTGTTACTACTAATGTACGCAGCGGTAGTCTTGATGGTGAGTGCAACCCTGTTAATGTCATCTGTTTTTAAAAGTTCGTATACGGTTATAATTTTAGATTTCTTGTTAATTGCAGTACCATCATTTTTATATTCAAATATGGGAGGATATGTATGGCAGCATATTTTGATTTTACTTCCATCGAAAATAACAGAGTTTAAGTTTGATGACTATATAACATATTCCGCGGGGAACATAGTCTTAGATCGTTCCCGGATGATGATTATGAGCTATGTGGTTCTGTGTGTTCTGTTTATTGGAATGTCTTACCGCAAGTTTAAGAACCATGAAGTTAACAAATAAACGGATGTTCCTCTTCAAAATAACACAAACCTTTATATTTTTTCAAACAGTACTGAAAAGTGATGCTTGAAATAACAGGTTATAAGATTAACCTGTTCGCAGAGCATAGTGTCTCGACTAACACCTCCCCTTGTGATATACTTTAAAATATGTTGTCACAAGAGGAGGTGTTTTCATGGGCGAACAACAGCCAAAAAGAGTAAAAAAGCATATCTGTTTAGGGATTCTGGCCCATGTCGATGCAGGAAAAACAACTTTGTCGGAGAGTATGCTGTATACAGGGGGCAATATCAGAAAGCTTGGGCGGGTGGACCATCAGGATGCCTTTCTGGATACATATGAACTTGAGCGTGAAAGGGGGATTACGATTTTCTCGAAACAGGCTGTTATCTCGTGGAAGGATCTGGATATTACATTGCTGGATACTCCGGGACACGTAGACTTTTCGGCGGAGATGGAACGTACGCTGCAGGTTCTGAATTATGCAATTCTTGTGATCAGCGGTGCAGACGGCGTGCAGGGACATACCATGACACTCTGGCGTTTATTGAAGCAATACCGGATTCCTGTCTTTCTCTTTATTAATAAGATGGATCAGGAAGGAACAGATCGTGAGTCAATATTAAAAGAATTAAAGAAACGTTTAAGTGATGGATGCGTTGATTTTACGTCGCTGGATGATCTGGGATCGGCAGATGATGCGTGGCTTGAAAATCTGGCTGTCTGTGATGAGGACATGCTGGAGGAATATCTGGAGACAGGGGGCGCAGCACCATCCACTGTTATCAGGGCAGTGGCCGGCAGAAAAGTATTTCCCTGTTATTTTGGTTCTGCGCTTCGTCTGGAAGGGGTGGAAGGGCTTATGGAAGGGCTGCGCAGATTTACGGTCTGCGCGGATTACCCGGAGGAATTCGGGGCAAAAGTGTATAAGATAGCCAGAGATGAGCAGGGCAGCAGGCTGACATATTTAAAAGTGACGGGCGGTGTTCTCCGGGTGAAGGACGTGCTTCCGGGAATGGAAGAAAAAGTGAACCAGATCCGTATTTACTCCGGGGCAAAATACGAGGCAGTACAGGAAGTAGCCGCCGGAGGGGTCTGTGCAGTGACAGGATTGGGAACAACTTACCCGGGGCAGGGGATTGGAGCAGAACGGGCAACGGATATGTTTGTTCTGGAGCCCGTCCTGACGTACCAGATCCAGCTTCCTCAGGGGTGCGACGTACACAAAATGCTAAAGAACTTAAGACAGCTGGAGGAAGAGGAACCACAGCTCCATATTGTATGGGAAGAACAGCTGGGGGAGATTCATGCACAACTGATGGGTGAGGTTCAGATTGAGATACTGAAAAGCATCATCAGAGAGCGGTTCGGTGTGGATGTTGAATTCGGAACGGGAAATATTGTTTACAAGGAAACGATAGAGTTTCCTGTTGAAGGAGTCGGACACTTTGAGCCGCTGCGCCATTATGCGGAGGTGCATCTGTTACTGGAGCCGGGAGAGCGGGGGACAGGACTGCAGTTTGCGGCGGAATGCAGTGAAGATATTCTGGACAGGAATTGGCAGAGACTGATCCTGACGCATTTGGAGGAAAAGGAACATAAGGGGGTACTGACCGGTGCCCCTGTTACAGATATGAAGATCACCCTGATTACCGGAAGGGCACATTTGAAGCATACAGAGGGAGGAGATTTCCGGCAGGCGACTTACCGGGCGGTCCGTCAGGGACTGAAGAAGGCGAAAAGCATCCTTTTGGAACCCTGGTATGAGTTCCGGCTGGAAGTACCTCAGTCATGTATCGGGCGTGCGATGGCGGATATCCAGAGGATGCAGGGACGGTTTGAACATCCCGGGACGGAGGGGGAACTGTCCATATTAACGGGAACGGCCCCGGTATCCGAGATGCGCGGATATCAGACAGAGCTTTTGTCCTATACAGGCGGACAGGGACGGATGTTCTGCAGCCTGAAGGGATATGAAGCATGTCATAATGCAGATGAGGTGATCGAGGCGGCCGCATATGATTCAGAATCTGATCCTGATAACCCGACGGGATCTGTTTTTTGTGCGCATGGGGCGGGCTTTATTGTCAAGTGGGATCAGGTAGAGGAATATATGCATGTTGAAAGCGGCTGGAAATCAGACACAGAAGTAAATGATCCGGTCAACGTATCAAGAGAAAACAGGTCTGTATCAAGGATTGAACTGACACAGGAAGAACTGGATGCAATCTATAGAAAGACACCGGACCCGGTGAGAAAAAAATGGAACACGTCTCCGGTTACGATCCGGGCAAAGGAAAAAGGTGCCCCGGACCCAAAATGGGAAGAACGTCAGAATGAGAAACAGAAACAGGAAGAATATCTGCTTGTGGATGGCTATAATATTATCTTTGCGTGGGATGAACTAAAGGAACTGGCAGAGGTCAATATCGAGGGTGCCAGGGACAAGTTAATGGATATTTTATGTAATTATCAGGGGTATAAGAAATGTACACTGATTCTTGTCTTTGATGCCTATAAAGTAGAGGGCAATCCCGGTGAAGTAATAAAGTATCATAATATCTATGTCGTCTACACAAAAGAAGCGGAGACCGCGGACCAGTATATCGAGAAGACAGTACGAAAAATGGGGCGGAAATATGCGGTTACGGTAGCAACGTCGGATGCTCTGGAACAGGTGATTATCTTGGGGCAGGGGGCACAGAGGCTCTCTGCAGCAGGGCTGAAGGAAGAAGTGGAACTGATGCTTCAGGAGATACGGCGGGAATTTTTAGGCAGGGGGCCAGAGGAGAGAAACTATCTTTTTGACTATTTGAGCAAAGAGCTATCGGATGAGATGGAGGCGGTCCGTCTCGGGGACCGGACAAAAGAATAAAGCTATAAGCATAGAGATATGTATAAACAGGATTTTTGATGACAGGAGCTGTTATTAAGAATCCTGTTTTTTGTTACATACAGGGAAAGTACGTTCTATGAAACAAAAAGCCTTTCCGGCGGATGCGTACTGCGGTGTAAGCGGCAGATGCCGCGATGTGACTGCCACAGGTGCGAGTTTCGTTTGCGAACCGGATTAGGTAAAAATGTATAAATATGAATTGGTGTTTTTGTGGATTTAGCTGAAATGAAAAAACTTTCATAATATTTCTTGACATTTTTTGGATCTGGAACAATAATGTAATTACTTTAATAAAACATTTAATAAAAGATAATATCAAACAAAATTTAAAGGAGGAAACAATTATGCTGCAGCAAGTCATGACAGAACCGAAAGTAATCACATTCAGGGAGGTGCCGGCACCAGAGCCAGAGCAGGGGGAGATTTTGGTTAAAGTAATGAACATTGGAATCTGCGGTTCAGACATCCACGTTTATCACGGACAGCACCCATTTACATCCTATCCGGTTACCCAGGGACATGAGGTATCCGCAGAGATCGTAAAGCTGGGGGAAGGCGTAGAAGGCTTTCACGAAGGTGAAAAGGTTACAATCCAGCCACAGGTGGTCTGCGGGGAATGTTATCCGTGCCGGCATGGAAAATATAACCTTTGTGAGGAACTGAAGGTCATGGGATTCCAGACGACAGGAGTGGCCTCGGAGTATTTTGCCGTAGATGCGGCAAAGGTGACGCCTCTTCCGGAAGAAATGAGTTATGAAGAAGGCGCTATGATCGAACCGTTGGCGGTTGCCGTCCATGCAGTAAGACAGGCCCAGGATGTCAAAGGAATGAAGGTCGCCGTTCTCGGGGCCGGCCCTATTGGGAATCTGGTGGCACAGACGGCACTTGGCATGGGTGCAGAGTCTGTCCTGATCACAGACATCAGTGACCTTCGTCTGGAAAAAGCACATGAGTGCGGAATAGAACATACAGCCAATACACGGAATGAAGATTTCGGTGATGCCATGCTCAGAGTATTCGGGCCGGACAAGGCGGATGTCATTTATGACTGTGCCGGAAACAATGTGACGATGGGGCAGGCGATCCAATATGCAAGGAAGGGCAGCACGATCATCCTGGTAGCCGTCTTTGCCGGAAAGGCAGAGATTGACCTGGCAGTACTGAATGACCACGAGCTGGACCTGAACACAACCATGATGTACAGAAACGAAGATTACATAGATGCGATCCGTTTAGTAAACGAGAGTAAAGTCCATCTGCGTCCACTGATCTCAAAGACATTCTCATTCAGAGATTATGACAAGGCTTACCAGTATATAGACGAAAACAGGGAGACAACCATGAAAGTAATCATAAACGTACAGGAGTAGTCATAAAACCGCAAAGGGGTCAGACCCCTCTGCAAAAGGGTCTGACCCCTTTGTGGTTTATGATTATTTATGACTGTAAACGGGGGATTTTATGAAAAGGAGATTTATGAATGAGTAGTAGAGCATTGCGTGCAGAGATACCTGTGAATGTGAAGAAGAGGACAGATACCAATGTCAGGATTCCGCTTATTAGTAAGGTTGCATACGGCATGGGGGATGTTGGATGTAATTTTAGCTGGATGTTTGTAGGAAACTTTCTGATGATATTCTATACGGATGTATTTGGAATCAGTATGAGTGCAGTGGCAGGATTAATGCTGTTTTCCCGTTTCTGGGATGCAGTCAATGATCCTGTGATCGGGAGCCTGACGGATAAGACGAAGTCGAGATGGGGACGGTACAGGCCCTGGCTGCTGATTGCAGCACCTATTACGGCAATCGTCCTGATGCTGACCTTCTGGGCGCACCCGGACTGGCCGAATACTTCCAAGATCGTATATATGGCCGTAACATACTGCATCCTTGTGCTGGGGTATACTTGTGTCAATATTCCATATGGTACATTGTGTGGTGCCATGACCCAGAATATTGAGGAGCGGGCGCAGATCAATACATTCCGGTCCGTAGCGGCTATGATTGCGATTGGTATTATTAATATTATTACGGTTCCTCTGATCTCGAAACTGGGGGCAGGAAATGATAAAAGAGGATATCTGCTGATTGCAGTTATATATGGATGTATCTTCGCGGCATGTCACATTTTCTGCTTTTCCAAGACGAAAGAGGTTGTGACAATTCCTGAAAAACAGAAGGTTTCTATTAAAGAACAGTTAAAGGCAGTATCCGTAAACAAACCGTATATACTTGCTTTGGCAGGACAACTGCTCTTTGGTTTTACCTTATATGGCAGAAATGCTGATGCACTTTATTACTTTACATATGTGGAAGGGAATAAAGCCTTCTTCACAACCTACTCCATGTGTATTATCATTCCCTCTATCATAGGCGCCGCATGTTTCCCACTGCTTTTTAAGTGGACAAATAATAAGGGGCGTGCTGCATCCATTTTTGCATTCCTGACAGGGATCAGTATGCTAAGCCTGTACCTGTTCAGCGTTCGTACATCCCCAATACTTTTTTATGGGATATCAGGACTGACACAGTTCTTCTTTTCTGGATTTAATACTGCGATCTATGCGATTATCCCGGACTGTGTGGAATACGGGGAATGGAAAACAGGCCTGCGCAACGATGGGTTCCAGTATGCATTTGTATCCCTTGGCAATAAGATCGGTATGGCTCTTGGAACTTCCCTGCTGGCCCTGGTCCTTGGAGTAGCAGGCTATGTGGCGAACCAGCAGCAGAATGAAACGGTGATTGCTGTTATGAAGCACTCCTTTACGACGATCCCCGGAGTATTCTGGGTGGTGACGGGGATTGTTCTGTTCTTCTACAGGCTGAATAAGAAACGGTATAATGAGATTGTCGGGGAAATAAAGATCCGGAAAGAGCAGTAAAATTAGAAAAAATATGAAATATAATGACAGGTGAAAAGACTGTAATATATCTGTAAAATAGTATATATTACAGTCTTTTTGTTGTAAAAACATAATTTATAAAATAATTGCATTTATGACTCACGTGATACAGAAAAATCACTTGCATTCTTATATAATGAAATTACAAAAGGAAGAGAACGAAAGTGAAGAAGTAAAAGTAAAATTACGTAACTGTTCATGGCTTTGAACAGTTACAAAATTACAAAGAACATGAGGAGGTAAGAAATATGTTATGGTCGTTTGAATTTAATTTGATGCTTTTCTGTGTGATCGTTTTGATAGCCGAGGTGATTTCAAAGAAAACTTCAGCAAGAATTCCATCTGTGTTTCTGGTGGGTGCCATCTTTATGGTTTTATTTGTCGGAAAGATCATCCCTTCCGATTTTATAGACAGCTCCTATATGGAACTGGTCGGAAGAATTACGCTGACTATGTTGATTATCAATATGGGGACAACCTTTGACATTATGCAGATTAAAAAAGAGTGGAAGACGGTTTTAGTCTGTCTGGCGGTATCACTCAGTCTGATTCTCATAGTAGGATTTGCATTGCGCCCGATCATCGGAAGAGAGCTGGCGATTATGTCACCGGGACCAATCGCAGGCGGAGGTGCGGCAGCGGCAATGGTAGCGGCAGCAATTGGAGGGATCAAGCCACAATTGGCATCTTATCCCTGGCTGATTTTTATGCTTCAGGGACTGATTGGATTTCCGCTGTGCGGCTGGGCTATGCGTAAGGAACTCCAGCATAAAAAGATGCTTATAGATAAGAATGGTTATGTCAAAAGTACTGTACAGCAGACACAGGAGAACCATAAGAAGAAACTTTGCGACAAAGTTCCCCAGTCCTATAAATCCACGGCGTACTACTGGTCCACATTATTGATATTTGCTGTATTGAATATTGCAGTCAACAAGGCATTTCTGGGGCAGTTTAAAATTAACACGAATGTGACGGCAATTATTTTGGGTATCGTACTCAGTCATTTCGGTATCCTTGAAAAAGACCCTCTCAGCAAATCTAATTCAATGGGGATGCTGTTTCTCGGGCTGATTGCCAGTATGGCAAATAGTTTTGCTATGGTTGGGGCACCGGAACTTCTGGCGATGATCAAGCCTCTGGTTATTGTTTTTGCAGTGTCTACACTGGTTATGTTTATCATCGGGATCATTGGATCAAAGATATTCAAAATGTCTAAATACAGAGGGATTGCAATTGCACTGAACTGTTATGTAGGGTTCCCTTACAACTTTATGCTGTGCAGGGAGGCAGTCACATCTATGACAGATGATAAGGAGCAGCAGAAACTGCTTGAGGATGACCTGATGCCGACGATGATTGTTGCATCACTGATCTCAGTTACACTGGTGTCCGTAATCGTTGCCGGACTGATGCTTAGTTTCTTATAATCCTGTAAATAAAAATGGCGAAATTGATTGGAGGATGGTACAATGGGATTAAAACAGGAAGACGAGTATCCGGTGTTTCCGGCCACAGAGGTAAGGCCAGCGCATTCTAAGATTCTCAATGCAGTGATATCAGACGGAAACTGGTATCGGAAACAAGCTGAGTATGTGTTTACATATGTCAGGGAACTCAGGCGTTATTTCCATAATAACCCTGAACAGGTAATGGAAGAACGGGGAACATCAGAAAAGATCTGTGAGGAACTGGAAAAACTTCAGATTCCATACACGATCATACCGCCATATGGAGTTGTCGGTATCATAGAGGGGGAAATGCCGGGCAGGACGGCTGCGCTTCGGGCCGATATGGATGCCCTGCCGATCCAGGAGCTCGGGAATCCGCCCTATAAATCAAAAAATGACGGCTGTATGCATGCCTGTGGTCATGATGCCCATATGGCAATGCTTCTGGGGGCGGCAAAGATTCTGTCCGGGCACAGGGAAAAACTATGTGGAAATGTAAAACTGATTTTCCAGCAGGCAGAAGAAATAGGCGCAGGTGCACTGATAATGCTAAGGGCGGGGGTACTTGATGACTGTAGTGCGATCTTTGGACTTCACCAGTCAGCAGAATATCCAACGGGAAGTTTTTTTATGGATGAGAAAGATTTTACCGCGGCAAATGTAATCTTTAAAGTCAAGGTGAGCGGGGGCGGCGGGCACGGCTCACAGCCGCAGCTGTCCGTAGATCCTGTGGTAGCGGCTTCCGCTATGATCCAGTCGCTCCAGACACTGGTAAGCCGTGAGACTGACCCGGAGGAGATGGCGGTTGTAACAGTCGGTTATATCAACAGTTCCACAAGCAGGTGCAATATTATTACAGAAGAAGTAGAATTCGGGGGAACTATCCGCTACAGGAAAACAGAGCTGTGCGAGGTATTTGAACACTCATTTTACAGAGTCCTTAGAAACATAGGAGCAGCCTACCGTGTGGAGGTCGGGATCGAATATCATAATGTCTGCGTACCTGTTTATAATGATCCGGTGCTGGCAGATTTTACACGGCAGGTATTAGAATCGCTGGCCGGAAAAGAACAGGTAAGTGACCGAATGAAGACTGCGGCTGCAGAGGATTTTGCATTTTATCAGCAGCAGCTTCCCGGTATGTATTTTTTCATGGGTTCAGGGGATGCAGAACATACGAAACCTCTCCATAACCCATACTATGATATAAATGAGGATGCGCTGATCGAGGGGACTGCAGCCTACAGCAAGCTGGCAGCGGATTATCTGCTGAGTACAAAGGAGCAGGATTATGAGCCGGAAGGAAAAAGATTCGTGGGAAAAAGTTGACTTAAAGGAAAAACAGATAACCGGATGTCTGAAGGAGGCCTCAATTTTCAGAGACGTACCTGAAAAACAACTGGCTGAACTGGCCGGGGCCTGCTTCAGTTTTTTTATCAAGCGTGGCGGGTATATCTACAGGCGTGACAGGGATGTGCCGTATATGGTAATCATTTATTCCGGCTGTGCACTGGTTTACATCGGATTTGAAGGGACAGAAGAGATGCTGGTTAAGATCAGGCGCAGAGGAGATTACATCGGTGAGATGGGGGTTCTTGGAAATCAGCCGCAGCCCTGCAATGTTATTGCACAGGAGGACACCATAGCCGTACTGATTCCGAAACTGGCGTTTTGCGAATTTTTGAAGAAAAACCATAATGTGGTCTCTGCCCTGTTTCAGGATTTAATAGGACGGATCAACCAGTCGAGCAGGAAACTGATCAATACGATTTACATGGAGGCGGACGGAAAACTGGCCTATTCGATTGCCAGGCTGATGGTTAGTGCCCAAAAGTGTGAAGAAGGGATGTATATCACAGTCAGCCAGAAGAATCTGGCAATGGCCTCGGGCTTGTCGAGACAGTCTGTTGCGCGTGTGCTGACACATTGGAAACAGGAAAACTGGATCATGACGCGGCGGAACAAGATTATTATATTGAATCAGGATGCAATCCTAAATACAATCGTTCTCAATGAAATGAAATAAAAGAGGGGGAAGCACGGAGCTGACAGAAGAACTCCGGCTTCCCTCTATATTTTATTAAGATGCTTTTTGTGAAAAATTCCGA
This sequence comes from Faecalicatena orotica, assembly GCF_003149245.1. GTDB lineage: Bacteria > Bacillota > Clostridia > Lachnospirales > Lachnospiraceae > Faecalicatena_A > Faecalicatena_A orotica. Next base: position 71,863 of record NZ_QGDL01000014.1, read on the forward strand.
TATTGCTTCATAATAATATGTCATGCTAAAATAACAATACATCAAAGACAGATTCATTTCGAATATTATTACTGTCTTTTCAACAGCCTAGTGCTGTTTGTATCTGAACTCAGGCATTTTCTGCCAGAATACAGTTTGATGAACTATAAGTAGATAATCATTTTATCGGGCAGTAATACTCGGTCCATGACATTTTCCGTCAGTTATGCTAAAATAATAAGAAGAAACGGAAATTTAATGAGATCTGACAAAAACTTCCTGATAAAAATGAGTGCACACAAAAGGAAGGAGAAGATGATTGAAAGATTTCAATGAAATACGTGAAAGGGTAGAACGGTTAAACATTATTGATGATACTCTTTTTCAAAAGATGGCAGAGGATATTGGTTTCTGCGAAGAGATGATTTCAACAGTTATGAATGAGAGTGTAAAAGTCATGCAGGTAATTCCACAAGATACTATTAAGAATCTGCAGGGCTGTTCAGTTATTGTGGATGCTTTGTGCGAAAAACAGGATGGTACATTTATAAATGTAGAGGTACAAAAAAGCGATAATGATAATCATCAGAAAAGAGTTAGATATAATGCTTCCTGTATTACAGCAAATATCACAGAACCGGGAATAAAATACTAAAGTACATAATGGAATGGAGGAAATCTATGTGAATGCGGAGGCAAAAGACGGAAGTGCCCTTGCTGAACTAATGAGAATCTATACAAATCTAGATGCTTATAATTATGAAAGATTTCCGAATACATCCAAAAGAAAAGCCGATTTAAAAAAGAGCAAAGAAGGGGTGAAAATGATGTGTGACATAGTAGAAGAATATGCAGAAAAGCAGAGCAAGATTGCAGTTAGGCAGACGGAGGAAAAATTGGCAGGAAAGCTTTTAAGAGAAGGGATGACGATTGAAAAAGTCGTATCCATGATGGAAATGCTTACAATAGAGGATGTTGAGAAGATCAGTAGAGAGCAGTAACTAACAGTATATGAACCTGAAAAAGGTTTGTTGAATTCCCCCGCATTTTAGTATATGATATTTTAGTATGGGAATGTCATGATTGTACGAAAGAAAGGAGAGCTATTTTGCTTACGATTAACAATTATGTGAAAGCGAAATCCCTGGAGGAGGCCTATGAGCTGAATCAGGCAAGGAACGCCCGTGTGATGGGCGGTATGATGTGGATGCGGCTGGGGAACGCGAAAGTACAGACGATTATAGATTTGTCGGATCTGGGGCTGGACCAGATCGAGGAGAACGACCATGTTTTCAAGATCGGCGCGATGTGTACACTCAGACAGCTGGAGCAGCACGAGGGGCTGAGGGAGATGTACGGGGACGCTATCGCAAAGGCACTGCATCATATCGTAGGGGTCCAGTTCAGAAACCAGGCGACTGTAGGGGGGAGCATCTACGGACGGTTCGGATTTTCCGATGTGCTGACATGTCTGCTGGCTCTTGATACATTTGTAGAATTATATAACGGCGGAACAATCCGCCTGTCTGAATTTGTGAACCACAAGAGTGATAAAGATATTTTAGTTTCTATTATTATCAGAAAAAGTAACCGGAAGCTTCGTTACGATTCCATCCGACAGACGAAGACAGACTTCCCGGTTCTGGCGTGTGCGGTTGTAACCGGGCCGGTACATGGGAAAGAAACATGGTATTTTTCAGTGGGGGCACGTCCGATGAAGGCGGCTGTTCTGGAAAAGGAGTGGGAGATCCCGAAGGATATTTCTGACGAGCAGCTGGAAATTTATGCAAAAGAGGCGGCATCACAGTTTACCTATGGTACGAATATGAGAGGCAGCGCGAAGTACCGCCAGCATCTGGCGGAAGTACTGATCCTGCGTTCCATGCGTTCTATTTTAGAGGAGGGCAGATAGATGGAAGTGAAGTTTATATTAAATGGAAAACAGACGGCAGCAGAAGTCGGTGCGGATACGATACTTCTGGATGTTCTGCGCTCTCTGGGCTGCCACAGTGTAAAATGCGGGTGTGAGACGACCAACTGCGGGCTTTGCACAGTCTGGATTGACGGCAGATCACGCCTGTCATGTTCGGTTCTGGCAGCGGCTATGGAAGGGCATGAGATTACAACGCTGGAAGGGGTAAAGGAAGACGCAGAGGAATTTGGCCGTTTTCTGGCAAATGAAGGAGCAGAACAGTGCGGATTCTGTTCTCCCGGATTCATCATGAATGTTCTGGCGATGGTTAAGGAACTCCACAATCCGGATATAGAAGGGATCAAGGAATACTTATCAGGAAATCTGTGCAGATGTACCGGCTATATGGGACAGCTGCGTGCAATCCAGAAGTATTTACAGAGCAAAGAGGAGGTGTGTTCATGAGAATCGTGAATCAGCCGGTTCCGAAAGTAGATGCGAAGGCGCTTGTAACGGGACAGGGAGTATATACAGATGATTTAGCGCCGTCCGACTGCCTGATCGTAAAGGTATTAAGGAGTCCTCATGCACATGCCCTGATCAAAGATATTAACTTGACAAGGGCTCTGGCAGTACCGGGGATTGAATGTATCCTGACCTATGAAGACTGCCCGGATAAACGATTTACAATGGCAGGACAGAGCTATCCGGAGCCGAGCCCTTATGACAGGCTGATTCTTGACCAGCGTGTCCGCTTCGTGGGAGATGCAGTGGCAGTGATTGCCGGGAACAGCAAAGAGGCTGTGAACAAGGCTATGAAGCTGATCAAGGTGAAGTATGAGGTTTTGGAACCTCTCCTTGACTTTCGAAAGGCAAAGGACAACCCGGTTCTTGTGCATCCCGAAGACAACTGGCAGAGCCTCTGTCCGGTGGGGGCAGATAATAAAAGAAATCTCTGTGCACATGAGGAAGACTCGGCAGGCGATATCGATTCGGTTCTGGACTCATGCGAATATGTTGTGGACAGGGTTTACCATACAAAGGCAAACCAGCAGGCCATGATGGAGACGTTCCGTACATACACATATCTGGATGCATATGGCAGGCTGAATATTGTTTCTTCCACACAGGTACCGTTCCATGTCCGCCGGATTCTTGCTAATGCACTGGATATCCCGAAGTCAAAGGTCCGCGTAATCAAGCCAAGGATAGGCGGTGGCTTCGGGGCAAAACAGACCGTGGTTACGGAGGTTTATCCGGCACTGGTAACCTGGAAGACGGGAAAACCTGCAAAGATCATTTACACGAGAGAAGAATCGTTTATTGCCTCCTCCCCGAGACATGAGATGGAAGTCCATGTACGTGTGGGGGCAGATAAGGACGGCATCATCAAGGGAATCGACGTATATACGCTGTCCAATACCGGTGCATTTGGTGAGCATGGCCCGACGACGGTCGGCCTTTCAGGACATAAATCGATCCCACTGTATGGAAAGGCGGAAGCATTCCGTTTTGTTTACGATGTTGTTTACACAAATGTCATGTCTGCCGGCGCGTACAGAGGATATGGTGCGACGCAGGGGATCTTTGCAGTCGAATCCGCGGTTAATGAACTTGCGGGTAAGATGGGGATGGACCCGGTCGTACTCCGGGAGAAAAATATTGTCAGAGAAGGTCAGGTTATGCCCGCATATTATGGGGAAACGGCAAACAGCTGTGCACTGGACCGCTGCCTACAGCGTGCGAAAGAAATGATAGACTGGGACAGCAAATATCCGTGCCGGGACATGGGAAACGATAAGGTCAGAAGTGTCGGTGTGGCAATGGCAATGCAGGGGTCCGGAATTTCCGCACTGGATACTGCATCTGTCGGGATCAAGGTAAATGACGATGGTTTCTACAGCCTGATGATCGGTGCGACAGACATGGGTACGGGCTGTGATACCATACTGGCACAGATGGCTGCAGAGTGTCTGGACTGTGAGATGGAAGATATCATCGTGCATGGGGTCGATACGGATTCGTCACCTTATGACTGCGGGTCCTATGCCTCCAGTACCACTTATGTTACAGGTATGGCGGTCGTCAGAACATGTGAAGCGTTAAGAGACAAGATTTGTGCAAAGGGGGCAGCGTACCTGAACTGTCCTGTCGGGGATATCGAATTTGACGGGAATCAGGTCGTGAATTTAAAAACAGGTGAGAGCATCTCAAGGGCAGAGATCGGAAACCGTGTCATGTGCAGCAACGAAGATGCATTGTATGCGAGTGAGGCCTTCAGCTCCCCAATTTCACCGCCGCCTTTCATGGTCGGCATGGCCGAGGTGGAGATTGACAAGGCGACAGGACAGCTTGAACTTATAGATTATGTGGCAGTCGTGGACTGTGGTACCGTGGTCAACCCGAATCTTGCGAGGGTACAGACAGAGGGCGGTATCGCGCAGGGAATTGGCATGGCGTTATATGAGGATGTTGTATACAGCGACAAAGGGAAAAATTACAGCAATTCCTTCATGCAGTATAAGATTCCAAGCCGTCTGGACGTGGGAGAGATCCGTGTTGAATTTGAAAGCAGTTATGAGCCGACCGGGCCGTTCGGGGCGAAATCAATCGGTGAGATTGTCATCAACACACCGCCTCCCGCAATTGTAAACGCCGTCCAGAATGCAACAGGCGTCATGATCCGGGAATTACCAGTCACATCTGAAAAAATCTATTGGGGGATGCGTGGGCAGAACCTGTAAATGAAATTAAAGTTAGTATGAAAAAAAGGACGACTCTGAAATTTAACAGAGTTGTCCTTTTATCGTAAAAAAGTAATCAGGATTCCAATACAGCCTTATCCAATCTTTTTCTGATAGGCAAGCCGTTCAGTCCCGTCCTCGGAATAAATAATCCCGCAGTATGTAAATCCGTTTTTGTCCAGCATGTGCTGCATTACCATGTTATCTCTGTGCGTATCGATCTTCAGGTTCCCGCATTGTTTAAGTGCCCAGTTCAGACAGAACGTGGCGGCCCCCCTGACTGTACCGTTCGAGGTGATCCTGTGGACGACACCGTAGGGACTGTCATCCAGCCATTGTCCTTCATAAATTTTGGCATAAGTGTCATCTTTTCCCAGTTTATAGTAGAAGGTGGCAACAACTTTCCCCTGTTCTTCACATACATAACTATTGCCTTCCTCAATATCTCTGGCGAGCAGAGGCTTCGGCGGATAGGAATTGCCCCATTGTGAGGGATTTCCGTGACTCGTCATGAAAGAACGTGCGCCTTCATACATTTTCATAAGAATATCAAGGTCTGCCAGCTGCGATTTTCTAATTTCCATAATAAAAATTAACCTCTCGTAATAATACTGACATGCAATCAGAACCTGTCCAGCATCTTCTGGCATGTAATATTATTGTAAAACGGATTCAAAAATTAAGCAATTAGAAAAAATACTGAAATATGCAACCTTTTGCCTTGAAAATCCGTCTATTTAATGTAAAGATAGTAGTATACCCGAAGGGCACCCCGTAACATATGCCCTTCGGGCGGGTCCGCAGCACAGGCTGCAGAATAAGGTTCACCCTAAAGGGCATACCGTAACTCATGCCCTGCGGGCGGGTCTGCAGCGCAGGCTGCAGAATAAGGTATACACATGAGGAGGGCACAGCAGATGGGCAGCAGAAAAAAATTATTACTTGTATTGGGAATTTTGGCAGCGGTTATTGTTTGTATTTATTTAGGTTTTTCTTTCTATTTCATGAGTCATTTCTATTCCGGCACTCATATCAATGGGGCCGATTTTTCCATGAAAACCGCAGAAGATGCGGATAAATACCTGCAAAAACAGATAGCGGTCTATACACTTACCATCATCCCGAAGGAGGGGGAGAAGGAAGAAGTGGCCGGTGCAGATATTTCGATGAAATATGTTAAGAATAAAAAGTTAAAGCAGACATTAGAGGAACAGAATGCCTTTTTGTGGCCGTCCATGTTTTTCGGGGACAGCAGTATCAAGGCTGACTTGGGATTTACTCTTGATGAGAAGAAGCTGGAAGAAAAGATTGAGGGGCTTAGCTGCTGGCAGAATGAAGGCAAGACTGATCCCCAGAGTGCGAAACCGGAATTCAACGGGGAGAAGTTTGTAGTAAAAGAAGAAGTACTCGGTACAAAGGTGGATCAGGAAAAGACGAAAAAAGCAATCACGGATGCGGTATTTGGCCTGTACGAAGAAATCAGTCTGGAAAAAGAAGACTGCTACCAGAAGCCAAAATATACTTCTGATTCAAAAGAAGTGGCAGTGGCCTGCGACACTCTCAACCAGTACTGTAAGGCAAGCATCACTTACGACATGGCGCCGGCAAAAGAAGTCGTGGACGGTAAGCTGATTGCCCAATGGCTGACATGGGATGACAATATGAATGTAACCTTCCATGAAGACAAGGTGGGCGAGTATATGAATAATTTTGCCGCAAAGTATGAAACGCTGTATGCTTCCAGACCCTTGACAACACCTTGGGGAAAAGCGACGGAAGTCAGTGGAGGGACCTATGGCTGGGCGATTGACGAAGCTTCGGAGACACAGGCATTGCTTGCAAGTATCAAGGCCGGTGAAACGGTAACAAAGGAACCTGTCTATGAGCAGAGGGCGGCAACCCACGAGGCGCAGGACTGGGGAAAAACGTTTATCGAGGTGGATCTGAGCGCGCAGTACATGTGGTATATCGTGGATGGAAATGTGGCATTTGAGAGTGCGGTCGTGACAGGTAAACCGTATGATCATTCTACGCCGTCGGGAGTGTATGACATTTTATTGATGTCTTTGAATACGACACTGGTAGGAAATATTGTGCCCGAAACCGGGGAACCGGAATACCGCACGCCTGTGGATTATTGGATGCAGGTGACATGGGGCGGTGTTGGTTTCCATGATGCGACATGGCAGCCGGCATTCGGCGGTGACCTGTACTGGAGCATCGGATCGCATGGGTGCATCAATATGCCCCTGGATGCGGCGGGGACATTATACAGCATGATATCCACCGGGACCCCGGTCGTCATGCACTATTAGGATTGGTACATTTACATCTTCTACGGTCACTGAAAGTAGTGGGTGAGAACAGGATTTGACACTAGATATTGTATAAAATTGCGTACAATGCATCAAATGATAACGATTATCACTTAAACTCTTGTCTTTTATTTAACGTGATGTTATACTAGGCGAGGAAAAAAGATAAACCTTATTTATTAAAGGAGGATTTTCGAATATGACACATTTTGAGCAGTGGGACGGATTTCAGGGGAGACTCTGGAAAGACGACATTAATGTACGCGATTTTATCCAGCACAACTACACACCTTATGACGGGGACGAAAGTTTCCTTGCGGGACCTACAGAGGCAACGAATAAACTCTGGGGAAAACTTCAGGAATTACAGAAGGAAGAACGTGCAAAAGGCGGCGTTCTGGATATGGAGACAGAGGTCGTTTCAGGGCTGACAGCTTATGGGCCGGGATATATTGATGAAGAGATGAAGGAGCTGGAAACAGTTGTGGGACTCCAGACAGACAAGCCTCTTAAGAGAGCTTTTATGCCGTACGGCGGTATTAATATGGCAGAGAAGGCCTGCACCACATACGGATACCAGCCGAGTGAAAAGCTGCATGAGATTTTCACAAAATACCACAAGACACACAATCAGGGGGTATTCGATATTTATACACCTGAAATGAAGAGAGCACGTCACAATAAGATCATTACAGGGCTTCCGGACACTTACGGAAGAGGACGTATTGTTGGTGATTACCGCCGTGTGGCTCTTTATGGAATCGACCTTCTGCTTGAGAAGAAGATGGACGATTTCAATGAGACAGAGAGACATGGTATGAAGGGGACGGACTTCCGTCTCAGGGAAGAGGTTGCCGATCAGTTAAAGGCCCTGAAAGAGATGAAAGACATGGCGGCTGTTTACGGATACGATATTTCAAAGCCGGCCAGAGATGCGAGAGAAGCAGTTCAGTGGCTGTATTTTGGATATCTTGCAGCGATCAAGACACAGAACGGGGCTGCAATGAGTGTCGGAAGAATCTCAACATTTCTGGATGTCTATATCCAGAGGGATATGGAGAAGGGAATCCTGACAGAAGAAGAGGCACAGGAACTGATCGATCATATGGTTATGAAGTTCAGAATGGTGAAGTTCGCCAGAATTCCTTCTTATAATGAACTGTTTTCCGGGGACCCGGTATGGGCTACGCTGGAAGTGGCAGGTCTCGGGCAGGACGGACGCTCTATGGTTACAAAGAACGACTACCGTTTCCTGCACACACTGGAAAACATGGGACCGTCACCGGAGCCAAACCTGACAGTACTGTATTCTTCACGCCTGCCAGAGGCATTTAAGAAATATTCTGCACACATTTCTATTACGACAAGTTCTATCCAGTATGAGAACGATGATGTGATGCGCCCGGTATGGGGAGATGATTACTCTATCTGCTGCTGCGTATCCGCAACACAGACAGGCAAGGAAATCCAGTTCTTCGGGGCACGTGCAAACCTTGCAAAATGCCTGCTGTACGCAATCAACGGCGGTGTGGATGTGAAGACAAGAGAGCAGGTGGCGCCTGCGTACAAACCAGTGACTGCAGAGTATCTGGATTACGATGAGGTCATGGATAAATATGACAAGATGATGGACTGGCTGTCCAAGCTGTATGTCGATACACTGAATATGATCCACTACATGCATGATAAATACTATTATGAAGCGGCAGAGATGGCACTGATCGACACAGACGTAAGACGTACATTTGCAACAGGTATCGCTGGGTTTTCACATGTGGTTGACTCTTTAAGCGCGATCAAATATGCCAAGGTGAAAGTAATCCGCGATGAGACCGGAATGGCTGTAGACTACGAGACAGAGGGAGACTTCCCGAGATACGGAAATGATGATGACCGGGCAGACGACATCGCGATCTGGCTTCTGAAGACATTCATGGGTAAATTGAAAAAATGCCACACCTACAGAAATTCAGAGCCGACCACATCAATCCTTACCATTACATCAAATGTCGTATATGGCAAGGCAACAGGATCTCTTCCGGATGGAAGAAAAGCAGGAGAGCCGCTGGCACCGGGAGCCAACCCGTCCTATGGTGCAGAGCAGAACGGTCTGCTTGCATCCCTGAATTCAGTTGCAAAGCTTCCATATGAAGAGGCGCTGGACGGTATTTCCAATACACAGACGATCAATCCGGGAGCACTCGGACACGATGACCAGGAGAGAATCGACAATCTGACACACGTGCTGGACGGATATTTCGAGCAGGGTGCACACCATCTGAACGTAAATGTCTTTGGAAAAGAAAAGCTGATCGACGCAATGGAGCATCCGGAGAAGGAAGAATATGCAAACTTCACCATCCGTGTATCCGGATATGCAGTGAAGTTTATCGACCTGACACGTGAGCAGCAGATGGATGTAATCTCCAGAACATGCCACGCAGAGATGTAGTTTTATAAGTACTAATATTTAGTCAGAGGTGAAAAAATGACAGAGCAGACAGAGAAAAAAGGGTATATTCATTCCCTTGAAAGTTTTGGCTCTGTAGATGGACCGGGTGTCCGGTATGTGATCTTTATGAGCGGGTGCGCAATGCGCTGCCAGTTCTGCCACAATCCGGACACGTGGAATATGCAGTCAGGTACGCCGTACACGACGGACGAATTGCTGAAGCAGGCAAAGAAATACCGCTCTTACTGGGGAAGTAAGGGCGGTATTACAGTAAGCGGGGGAGAACCCCTCCTCCAGATTGAATTCCTGACAGAACTATTCCGGAAGGCAAAGGAAGAAGGAATTCACACGACACTGGACACAAGCGGCAATCCATTTACAAGAGAAGAACCATTTTTCAGCAAAATGCAGGAACTGATGAAATATACAGACCTGATTATGCTGGATATCAAGCATATCGATGAAGAACAGCACCAGATTCTGACCGGATGTACCAACCGGAATATACTAGATCTGGCGGAATATCTATCAGAGACTAAAAAACCGGTCTGGATCAGACACGTCCTTGTACCCGGAAGAAGCGATCAGGACGAATATCTGGAAAGGCTGGATACATTTGTCCAGACACTGGGAAACGTGGAAAAGGTAGAAGTACTGCCTTATCACACACTGGGCACCTTCAAGTGGAAAGAACTTGGACTTTCATATCCACTGGAAGGAGTAGAACCGCCTTCAAAAGAGCGGATCGAGAATGCAGAAAGAATACTGCATGTATCTTCATAGGGGTCAGACCCTTTTGCGGTCCGTATTCAGAATATTCTGGATATAGACGTAAAAACAGGCGGACTTTCACCGCCTGTCGAGAAATTGTTTCTTAATCATGAACAAAAATTTGAATAATTTGTCTGTACCAGATGTCCACCCTCGCAGTCATAAATATATTTGATCTGTGCCCGGGTTAATTTCTGGGCAGAGGTGAGGATATTTCTGTCTGAAGAAGCAGTCCTGTCAGTGTTGGAAAACAGCACGGCATGGCTGCTTTTTTGGACTAGCAGACTCTGTCTGTGTTCTTTTGCAGCTAAATGCCGGGTGTCATTTCCAAATATGAGAAAATGCTGCCCGATGCTGTACATGTCATCCGTAAAATGTGTGCGGCACAAGATACTGTCCTTCAGTTCCGCCTGACAGTATCCGTTTAGTTTCTTATTAATATCCAGAACATATTTTTCTGAGGGGACCCGGGGGAGATAAAAGTCTGCACAGGGGCAGGCTGCAAGAAAATATTGAAGCTCTCTGGACACGTCTGTACAGCCTGCAGAGAGAATGATTGTGTCAACATTTTTAAGATGTGGTCTGATAAATTGAATGTTGCTGCGCAAGGCATCTGCATTGGAAGAGATAAAAAGCAGCTTTCTTTTGCAGGTGTCTATATACCATGTTGGGTTGTCAGGTAAGTGGCCTGATGACAGTGATCCGGTAAATGTTGAAATCTTCATATTCAAATCCTCTCAGAATGTGGACCTGTGTTTGGCAGGTACTGCTGTTGACTGACTGCATAGAAAACGAATGTACGAAAAAAACAATAAATCTACCCTAATAATTTAGCACATTAATACAATAAAGACAATGGGATTGTGAAAAAAATTACAATTTTATCCAGAAAATAAAAAAACGTTCAGGAACATGTTTTGTAAGTCTGGGAACTGCCATGTATATAATTTCCAGTCCGGTCAATCCTATTGATGAGGTGAACGTAAATGGTGAAAAAATCAATATGGAGTATATCGGCATCTGCCGGAAAAAGAGATCCGTTGTCGGGAAATATCAGTACAGATACTGTCATCATTGGAGGCGGAATGGCGGGAGTCCTGACGGCTCATTTTCTGGAGCAGGCGGGTGTGGAATGTGTGATACTGGAAGAGAACAGAATCGGCAGCGGGCAGACGAAAAATACGACCGCAAAAGTAACAGCACAGCACGGTCTGATCTATGACCGGCTGCTCCAGAGCGTGGGGAAGGAGAAAGCCAGGCAGTATGCAGCCGCAAATCAGGAGGCAATACACCGGTATCGGATTCTTGCAGAGAAGTACCAGATGGATTGTCAGTGGGGGGACTGCCCGGCTTATCTGTATACTTCTGTCGATTCAAAAAGGCTGCGACAGGAATATGAAGCGGCAAAAAGACTCGGGATTCCGGGGGAACTGACGGAAAAGACCGAGCTTCCGTTTCCGGTAAAACTAGCCCTGAAATTCGAAAATCAGGGAAGATTCCACCCATTGAAATTCTTGTACAGCATTGCGGGGGATCTGAAGATCTATGAAAATACAAAAGTAAAGCATGTGGAGGGACACACTGTAACGTCGGATCTGGGGCAGGTAACAGCTAAGAACATCGTGTTTGCATGTCACTATCCATTTCAGAATGTTCCGGGATATTACTTTATGAGGATGCATCAGGAGAGAAGTTATGTTGTTTCCGTAAAACAGACATGCAGTTTTAACGGTATGTATTATGGAATCGATGAAGATGCATTGTCATTCAGAAGCGCGGGCGAAGAAATCTTGATCGGCGGGGGCGGACACCGTACAGGAAAGAAGACGGCGGGGAACTCTTATGACTATCTGGCGCATATGGCGGAAAAATACTGGCCCGGATGTAAAGAAACTGCCAGATGGTCGGCACAGGACTGTATGACTTTAGACAACATTCCCTATATCGGGCTATTCAGCCGCTCCTGTCCGGACTGGTATGTAGCCACTGGTTTTGGAAAATGGGGTATGACAAGCTCTATGGTATCTGCAATGATACTGACAGACCTGATTCTGAAAAGAGAGTGCCCTTATGCGGATGTATTTTCCCCCCAGAGGTATAACATTCAGGCATCGGCAGCAAATTTTATCAAAGACAGCGGGCACGCGGCAGCCGGACTTCTGAAACGCGCAGCGGGCATACCGAAAGAAAAACTGGAGGAAATACGGCCTGGCGAGGGTGCCGTGATAGAACATGACGGCCAGAAATACGGGGTATATAAATCCGAAACAGGAAAAAAGTATGCGGTATCTGTCAAATGTCCCCACCTTGGCTGCCAGCTGGAATGGAATGCACAGGAAAAAAGCTGGGACTGCCCATGCCACGGTTCACGGTTTGACTATCAGGGGAGAAAGCTTGATGAGCCCGCGCAGGAAGATACCGAATGTTATATATGGGAGGAGGACTAGATGAAAGAACAATACTTTCACGGGATCGGCAGGCGCTATCCCTATTTTGAAGGCTGGTATTTAAAACATCAGAACATGGGGAAGACGATTGCATTTATTCCAGCACTGCACGCAGATAAAAAAGGAGGCTGGTCAGCCTCCATACAGGTCGTGCTGGATGACGGTGCATGGTACTTCACTTACCCGGTTGAAAGCTGCAGGATCAGTAGAAAAAAGTTTTGTGTAAAAATAGGAGAAAATGTATTTTCGGAAAAGGGAATCCGGATTAAAATACACGATTCCCGGGTTTCGGTTGAAGGGCAGATTATGTATTCGAAATTCAGGAAGATCAAGGGCGACATTATGGGATTTTTTCGATGGATTCCCTGTCTGCAGTGCCATCACGGCGTGATCAGTATGGCCCATGACCTGGCCGGGAGTCTGAAGATTAATGGCGAGCGGGTCGTGTTTACAGGAGGGCGCGGATACATTGAGACGGACTGGGGATCTTCCTTCCCAAAGACATATCTCTGGACACAGTGCGGATTTGGAATGCAGGAAAAAAACAGTATCATGGTTTCCGTGGCAGATGTCCCAGTGTTCGGAGTCAGCCTTTTGGGCTGTATCTGCGCGATTCATTACAAGGGACGAGAGTACAGGCTAGGAACCTACTATGGTGCACGGGTGACTGATTATGGACCCGACACTGTCACACTCACACAGGGGAAGATGAAAGTGAGAATCACAAAACTAAGCGAACATGCACTGGGACTTCATGCACCGCAGATGGGGAGTATGAAGAGGATGATAAAAGAAAGTCCTGCCTGCCTTGTGCGCTACCAGTTCTGGAGGGGGAAGAAACTGGTCTTTGATGTTACCTCGGACCGGGCGTCGTTTGAGTCAGAAACAGAGGAAGTAATGGACTAGAATAAGTTTAGAGCGTGTCAAGGAATCATTGTACACGCTCTATTCCTGTCGATGTCCAAAGTATTGTGGAAAGTATTTTGTGAAAATTCCAATATTGCTTTAACTGATATATTATGGTAGAATAGCACTACATCAAAAATCAAGACAGATTCATTTCGAATATTATAACTGTCTTTTCAACAGCCATATGCTGTTTGTATCTGAATTCAGGCATTTTCAGCCAGATTACAGTTTGATGAAAAACAAGAAGATTTTTATTAGGGAACAGAACCCGGTCAATGACAAATTCCGCTAATTATGCTAAAATAAAAAAGAAACGGAAATATCTGATGAGGCTCAATAATCTTCCCGAATAAAAATGAATTAACACAAAAGGGAAGGAGAAGGTGAGTGAAAGATTTTAATGAAGTGCGAGAAAGGGTAAAGCGGTTAAATATAATTGACGATACTCTTTTTCAAAAAATGTCAGAAGATATTGGTTTCTGCGAAGAAATGTTTTCGACAATTTTGGAAGAGAATATTAAGGTTGTTCAAGTAGTACCACAGAATTCTATTAAGAATCTGCAGGGACGTTCGGTAATTGTTGACGCTTTGTGTGAAAAACAGGATGGCACATTTATAAATGTTGAGGTACAAAAGAGTGATAATGATAATCATCAGAAACGGGTCAGATATAATGCATCATGTATTACGGCAAATGTTATGGATCCGGGAACAAAGTTTGAAAAGATTCCCGATCTAATCGTAATTTACATATCCCAGTTTGATATGTTTAAAGGAAATAAAATTATATATCATGTGGATAGAACGGTTCGGGAAATGAATACCAGAGTATACAATGGCATGGAAGAAATTTATGTAAATACAAAGGTAGAGGATGGAAGTGATCTTGCTGAATTAATGAGAATCTATACGAATGCAGAGGCATATAATTACGAACAATTTCCGAACACATCCATAAGAAAAGCACAACTCAAAAAAAGCAGGGAAGGGGTGGAGATGATGTGTGATATAGTAGAAGAATACGCAAAGGAATACGCAAAGGAATATGCAGAAAAACAGAGTCGGATTGCGGTCAGACAGGCAGAAGAGAAATTGTCTAAAAGGCTCTTGGAAGAAGGCATGCCGATTGAAAAAATTGTATCTATGATGGAAATGCTTTCAGAGGAGGATGTGAAAAGAATTAGCGGTGAAATGTAAAAGGGACATTTTTTTATAATGTAATAGAGGCAGAAGCGAATGCCGGTGATTATTTCACCGGTATTTTTGTACATTTTGCCGCTGGGGATGAATGGGACAGAACTGTAACGTGCGCACTCTTTCTTTTATTACAGTTTTGCAAGGTATCTTTTTTTCCGTAATTCATGTGGTATACTATTTACACTTAGCGAGGTTTTATCGAGCTTAGTGAAAATGCATACCTGAACACTTGGTGAGGTGCTTTCGAATCTAGTGTTCATGGTATACTATTTACACTTAGCGAGGTTTTATCGAGCTTAGTGAAAATGCATACCTGAATACTTGGTGAGGTGCTTTCGAATCTAGTGTTCATGGTATACTATTTACATTTAGAAAGGTCTTGCTGGGCTTAGTGTAAAGGTATACCTGAACACTTGGTGGGGGAATTTGGGGCGTGTTTGAGGATTCATTGTACAAGAACTTCAAACACCTCTAGCATACATTTGAGTTTAGGGAGAGATGACGATGAAGATTCTGATTGTAGAAGATGATATGACGCTGGCCAATGAGCTGGCTCTGCTGTGCAGGCGGTGGGGATTTGAGGCCGTCTGCGCCAAAGGGTTTCGGGAAATTACGCAGGAATATATTCAGTGCCAGCCGGATTTTATACTGATGGATATTAATCTGCCATATTATGACGGGTTTTACTGGTGTGAGCAGATCCGTAAGATTTCTAATGTGCCCGTGCTGTTTTTATCCAGCCGGGACCAGAATGCGGATAAGGTGATGGCAATGGCGTCCGGCGGGGATGATTATGTGGAAAAACCATTTGACCCCGAACTGCTTCTGTTGAAGATCCGGGCAATGCTGCGCAGGGCTTACGAGTATACGGCCAATGACAGGGACTATTTAAATGACAGCATGTATTATGAGAACGGTATGTTTTTCTGTGACGGAAAATCGGTGGAACTGACCAGATCCGAGAGTAAGATTATGTCCACCCTGCTGTCGAAACGGGGGAGCATCGTCAGCAGGGAGAAACTGATGCAGCAGCTTTGGAACACGGATGAATTTGTCACGGACGCATCGCTTACGGTGCTGGTTTCCCGGTTACGAACGAAACTGAATGAGATTACCGGAGGACAGGATGTGGTCGTTACGAAAAAGGGAATGGGGTATTATATCGAATGAAAAATTATTTCCGCGAACGGGAAAAACAGATTTTGACAGGTGTACTGATCCTCGGTTTTATTAATCTGTATTTTTTAGTCCTCTGTGCAAGCAGACTTTATGTTCAGGATCTGTTCTATCTCGATGCAGTTCTTATTGCGGCTGCCGCAGCGGCAGTTTGTCTGGATTACAGAAGGTGGAAAAAGATTCCGCACATTTTCAGGGACGATATCAGGCGGCACAGGAGTGAGCTTGAGCGGCTCCTGGGAAAACGAATGACAGATCTGCTTTTTACGATGGAAGGTGACCACGAGGAAGAAATCCGCTCCCTCTGTGAAGATATGGATATGCTGACGGACTATATAACAAAATGGACGCATGAGGTCAAACTTCCGCTGTCAGCCCTTGGACTGATGAATGAGAGGAATCAGGACCGGGAGCTGAATACGGAGATGCAGGACTGCATTGAAAGAATCCAGCAGCTTTTAAATATAATGATGATGAGCAATAAGCTCAAAAACATGGAAAATGACGTCAAGTTCGAGCGTGTTTCTCTGGATGAGTGTGTGAGCGAAGCACTACGGAACCAGTCCTATTTCCTGATTCAGAATCATTTTCAGATCGGGAAGAACTGCGGGGATACTGCAGTGTATACAGACAGGAGGTGGC
Source organism: Faecalicatena orotica (assembly GCF_003149245.1). Lineage (GTDB taxonomy): Bacteria > Bacillota > Clostridia > Lachnospirales > Lachnospiraceae > Faecalicatena_A > Faecalicatena_A orotica. The sequence goes on from NZ_QGDL01000014.1 coordinate 88,407, forward strand.
TTGTCTATATCCTGGACCAGCTGGTCGGGAATGCTGTGAAATACAGGCAGGAGGCACCGGAACTTCATTTCAGTGCAATGCGGGAGTCGGCAGACGGTGTGGTGCTGAATGTCCGGGACAATGGAATCGGGATTAAAAACGGAGAGATTCCTTACATTTTTGAGCGTGGGTATATCGGGAGCAATCTGCGTGCAGGAGATTATCGCTCTACCGGAATGGGGCTATATTTTGTGCGGGAAACGGCAGGACATCTGGGCATTCAGATAAAGGTATATTCAGAACATGGAGCGGGAACAACATTTGAACTGCATTTTCAAAATAACGATTCGTATCTTATTTTGTAAGGAACCTTGCAGAACTGTTAGAAAAGGGGAGGCACTGTTATACGGATGAAAGGATTTAAGGCCGCCTTTTTGTTACACTTTTAGTAAACAAAGGAGGCTATAGAAATGAAAAAGATAGTTGAAATCAGAAATCTTGTGAAAAGTTTTGGGAAAAAAGAATATGAGACACGTGTTCTCAAGGGGATTAATCTGGATATCCAAGAGGGGGATTTTATCGCCATCATGGGGCCCAGTGGAGCAGGAAAGTCTACTTTGCTGAATATGCTCTCAACGTTGGATAAACCAACCAGAGGGCAGATTTTTCTGGACGGCGAGGATGTGACAAAGGCTGACAACAAGCGTCTGTCAGTTATCCGCAGGGATAAGATCGGGTTCATCTTTCAGGAGTATAATCTGCTGGACAATATGAGCCTTGAGGATAACATTGCACTGCCGCTCTCTTTAAATGGCGTGAAGAGTAAAGAAGTCCGAGAACGTGTGAAGAACATGGCGAAGCTTTTTGGGCTGGAGGAACACCTTGCAAAGCATCCGTACCAGCTTTCAGGAGGCCAGAAGCAGAGAGGGGCCAGTGCAAGGGCGCTCATTACGGAACCTGAGATTATATTTGCAGATGAGCCGACCGGGGCGCTGGATTCAAAGTCCAGCAGGGATCTGCTGATGAGCTTAAAGGCTGCAAATGATTCCGGGAGGGCAACAATCCTGATGGTGACCCATGATGCATATACGGCAAGCTATGCAAAACAGGTCTATATGCTTGCTGACGGGCAGATACAGTGCAGGGTTTATAATAAAGGCAGCCGGAAAGAGTTTTACGAGGAGATTCTGGACCTGCTTGCTTCAATGGGAGGTGACAGGGAATGAGTCTGATACAGCTGGCATTTTCTAATTTCAAGAGAAGCTTACGAGAATATGCGGCGCTGATCATATCGCTGTCATTCTCTATTTTTATCTTTTTTAACTTTCAGAATATTGTGTACTCGGATTCGATGGATGTCCTGAACAGTATGAAGAAAGAGTATATTGATGTGGTCGTAAATGCGGCCTCTGTAGTATTTGGTGTATTTCTGTTTTTCTTCATCTGGTATGCGACAAATGTATTTTTGAAACAGAGGAAAAAAGAAATCGGAATCTATACGTTTATGGGGCTGGATAATATAAGGATTGGAAAGATGTATGCGCTGGAGGCATTTTTTATCGGTTTGTTCTCGCTGGTTATCGGCCTGGCCACGGGGGCGGGATTTTCGAAGCTGTTTCAAATGCTGCTGTTGAAACTTTCTGAGATCAGTGTGGATATCCGTTTTTCTTTTACTTTAAAACCAGTTCTGGTCACTGCAGCTGTATTTTTTATCATATATGGGCTCATGATTCTGAAAGGCTATGTTTCGATTACAAGGAGCAGTGTACTGAGTATGCTTTCCGGAGCAAAACAGGAGGAAATGAAACCGGAAAAAACATGGTTAACTCTCATAAAGGTAATCACAGGCATCCTAATACTGGCGGCAGGCTATATATGTGCAGTAAGGACTGGGGAAATAGATACTCTGACATACGCTTTTGCAGCTGTCGTGCTGGTGATTGCCGGAACATACCTTCTGTTTGGCGGGGCAATCCCGTTCTTTATCAGAAAACTGACCGGAAGGAAGGATTTTTTATATCAGAAACAAAGAACGCTGTGGATCAATAATCTGTCCTATAGAATCCAGCGGAATTACCGCACTTACGCTATGGTGACGATTCTGATGATCTGTTCAGTTTCTGTACTTGGTACGTCCATTGCTATGAAGCAGCGCTATGATAAAATGACGCATTTCAGAGATACGTTTACGATTCAGGTAGTCGCACAGGAAGAAATGGATAAAGATGAAATAGAAAAAGGGATTGAACAGGAAAACAAGGTGGAATACAGTGCCGAAGTATCTTACCTGATGCTGGATCCAAGTTATTTCCATACAGAGTATACAAACTCTAATTATGGGATTATCCCATATTCCCAGGTCAAAAATGCAGCCGGGCAGGCACATCTTAAGTTCGGGTATTCCGAATTAAAGCAGGATGAAGTGATTGAACTGTCGCATGTTATATTAATGAGTTTTGTAGGGTATAACGGTCCAAAGGAGGTTCAGATCGGGGATGATAAGTTCCGTATTCTGGCGGAAGACGATACACCGTATCTCGGGGAAATGCAGGGGGCGATGAGCATTTATGTGGTGAATGACGAGGTTTATAAAAAGCTGGAACCATTGGGAATTGTAGCCCATATGTATAATTATAAGCTTGAAGATCCTGCAAATCTGGATGCATCCAGACCTTACCTAAAGTCACTCGCAGAACAGGGGGAGGACGGTCTTTGGAATGTTGGTGTAAATTTTAACAGTCCGGAAGGGAAGGACGAAGCATGGATCCGTGTCATGTATTCCCTGTGCATCTTTATGTTCGTGACACTGATCCTCGCGGGCGGCAGTATTATCTTTATTAAACTGAACAATGATGCCTGTGAGGACAGAGAGCGCTACGGTGTGCTTATGAAACTGGGAATCGACAGGGAAACATTAGGAAAATCTATCAGGCAGGAAATCCGTTTTACTTATTACTGCCCGTTCCTGTTGATGACGGTAACCTCATGGTTTGCCATAAAGGCACTGGGAAACGTCATGAAGGAAGATTTGTTCAAGGTAAATATCTACAGTGCGGTTTCTATACTGGCGGTATTTACGGGGATTTATCTGGTTTCGGTGAGGGTGTTCAGAAGAAAGGTGTTGGATTAAGTTAAAGGTGTTATATGCTCTAAGTGACTTCTTAATCATGGTCTTTTCATGGTTAGTGAAGCACTTAGGGCATATTTTATTTTTATCAGGGATTGAAAAGAATCATGTGCAGCATTACAGATTCGTTTCCGATATTTTTATACGGATGAATAGTAACGGCTTCAATATAGAAAAAAGTCTTGACTTGGAGTTAACTTCAAGGCGTATGCTACTATCAGGCAGAAATGCCGGAACAAGGTTAACTTAGATTTTATACGATTGTATAAAAAGAAGGAGGCATTTTTTATGAACGGTTTTGTATATGATATCCCTGTAAAGGTATATTTTGGCGAGAACCAGCTTGGAAATCTCGGGGCGGAGTTAAAGAAATTCGGAAACAGGGTACTGCTTACTTACGGCGGGGGCTCTATCAAAAAATCAGGCCTGTATGACAGTGTTACTGATGAAATCAGGAAGGCAGGACTCGAATTGTTTGAACTGTCAGGGATTGAGCCAAATCCGCGTATCGATTCTGTGCGAAAAGGGGCTCAGATTTGTAAGGATGAGAAGATCGATGTTCTTTTGGCTGTCGGTGGAGGATCTACGATTGATGCGACTAAGTATATGGCAGCAGGAGCCTGCGTGGACCATGATCCGTGGGAGTTTTTCAGTAAGTGGGCACCGATAGAAAAAGCACTTCCCATTGTTACCGTACTGACGCTCTCTGCGACGGGGTCTGAGATGGACCCGGGCGGAGTGATCAGTAATCCTGAGACAAAAGATAAGATCGGAAGGCTGGCACCGCAGCTCCTTCCAAAGGTTTCTTTCCTTGACCCGACACTGACGTATTCTGTCAGTGAGTACCAGACGGCATGCGGGGCAGCCGATATGATGTCACATATTATGGAAGTTTATTTTAACATGGAGCAGGATTTATATATGCTTGATTGCTTTATGGAAGGTTTGATGAAGACAATCATAAAGTTTGCGCCTGCAGCCATGAAGGAGCCAGATAATTATGAGGCACGCGCCAATCTGATGTGGGCATCGAGCTGGGCAATCAATGGATTTGTGAATGGAGGAAAGCAGCAGGAATGGAGCTGCCATCCGATGGAGCATGAGGTTTCGGCAATCTATGACATCACACATGGCCTGGGCCTGGCAATTCTGACACCGAGATGGATGGAATACTGTCTGGATGAGACAACTGCTTCTAAATACTATCAATTTGGGGTAAATGTATTTGGGATTGATGCTTCCCTTCCTGAAATGGAGGCCGCTAAGAAGAGTATTGAGATGCTGAAGGAATTTTTATATGGTATACTGGGACTGAAAAGCAGCTTTGAAGAAGTAGGGATTGATGACAGTAATTTTGAAATCATGGCAAAAAAGGCATGTATGGGAGAGACACTGGAGGGATTCAAGTCTCTTAAGCAAAAGGATATTGAAGAAATATTTAAGATGTGTCTGAAATAGAACCGACTCTGTCTATCAACTTAAAAAAATGCAGCAGGCTGCGTGACAACGGAGTGAAGAACAGATATAATAAGAAGATGACCACGAAGAATGAGGTGACAATAGATGGAAACACATGAGGTGCTGGAAAAAGTCAGAAAAGGCGAGATGTCCGTTGAGGAAGCGGAACAGTATTTCCGGAGGGAGCCTTTTGAGGAGATGGGGTATGCAAAGCTGGATACCCATAGAAAGTTAAGGTCCGGTTTTCCGGAGGTGGTCTTTTGCAGCGGGAAGACGGATGAGCATTTACTTGATATTTATAAAAAGCTGTATGAGGAGGAAGGCGAGGTATTCGGGACAAGGGCATCAAAAGAACAGTATGATTTCCTGAAGAAGGAACTGCCGGAGGCAGAATACGACCCTCTTTCCAAAATACTTAAGATCGAAAAGAAAGAAAAAGAGCATATCGGGAAAATTGCTGTCTGCACGGCAGGGACAGCGGATATTCCGGTTGCGGAGGAAGCGGCCCAGACGGCAGAATATTTTGGGAGCTATGTGGAGCGGATATATGATGTTGGTGTCAGCGGCATACATCGCCTGATGTCCCGTCTGGATGTTATCCAGAGCGCCAACTGTGTAGTTGCGGCGGCAGGTATGGAGGGGGCTCTGGCCAGTGTGCTTGGGGGGCTTGTAGATAAGCCTGTTATTGCGGTGCCCACATCAGTCGGTTATGGAGCCAATTTCCACGGCCTTTCAGCACTGCTTACGATGATTAATTCCTGTGCCAACGGGATCGCGGTAGTTAATATTGACAATGGCTACGGGGCAGGGTATATTGCGACACAGATTAACAGACTGGGGGAGAGACAATGAGCAGAACATTATACATGGAGTGTGGCTCGGGAATCAGTGGAGACATGGTAGTCGCGGCGCTTCTGGACCTTGGTGCGGATGAGAAGGTTTTACGGGACACACTGGACAGCCTGCATGTTTCCGGCCACCGGATCGAGATCAGCAGGGTCTCAAAAAATGGACTGGACGCCTGCGATTTTCGCGTGATTCTGGATGAGGAGCATGAAAATCATGACCACGACATGGCGTATCTTCACGGACACGGGGACGGCATACATGAGCCGGTGCACGGTCATAACCATAGCCATGAACACACTCATGGACATGACAATGAGCATAACCACGGGGAAACAGCAGCTCACAGCCATACTCACGAACACCGGAATTTGGCGGATATTCTTTCTATTATAAAGGATTCGGCCATGACAGAGGCTGCAAAGAAGTGTGCGGTACATATTTTTGAAATTCTGGCACAGGCGGAAGCAAAAGCACATGGTGTGCCTGTGGAAGAAGTACATTTCCATGAGGTGGGGGCTGTTGACTCTATCATCGATATTGCGGCGGCAGCAGTCTGTCTGGATAATCTGGGAATCGAAGAGGTGATTATCCCCGTTTTGAATGAGGGGTCAGGATATATCCGATGCCAGCACGGGATGATTCCTGTCCCGGTACCCGCGGTGTCTGCCATAGTACAGGCATACGCCCTGACACTTCATATGACGGGGATAGAGGGAGAACTTGTAACACCGACTGGGGCTGCCATTGCAGCAGCGGTCCGGACGTCGGAAAAGCTGCCGGATAAGTTTACCATTCAAAGAACTGGGACCGGAGCCGGAAAGAGAAGCTATGAAAGGCCAAGCCTGCTCCGTGCGATGCTGATTGAATCCAGAGAGATTGAAGAAGATTGTATTTATAAACTGGAAACGAATATTGATGACTGTACAGGCGAGGCCCTCGGTTATGTGATGCAAAGACTGCTTGAAGCCGGTGCGAGGGATGTCCATTATATGCCCGTCTTTATGAAGAAAAACCGTCCCGCATATCAGCTGAATGTTATCTGTAGTGAAAAAGATGTTGAAAAGATGGAAGAAATCATTTTCATGGAGACTACAACGATCGGTATACGCAGACAGAAGATGGAGCGGAGTGTTTTAAAGAGAGAAACTAAGGAAATTGAGACTTCTCTTGGAAAAGCTGTCATAAAGATATGCGGACTTCCATCAGGAACACGCATTTATCCGGAATATGAGAGTGTAGCGCAGTTAAGCAGAAAAACAGGGCTGTCCTGGCAGGAAGTATATGAATTAGTTGGGAGGGAAGCCCATGACAGAGTACAGTAAGAAGCGAAAGGCCTTCCTGAATGCCATGGGGGAATATACGAAACACGATGTTGCAGTGGCATTTTCAGGAGGGGCAGACAGTAGCCTGATTCTGAAAGCTGCCTGTGAGGAGGCAGAAGCATATGGAAGCAGGGTATATGCAGTTACGATGCAGACCGAACTTCATACGATGGAGGATTTAAAAACGGCTGAAAAAGTAGCGGAGGAAACGGGGGCATATCATATCGTTCTCCGTATAAATGAACTGGAGGAAGCGGGAATTGAGATGAATCCGGTTAATCGCTGTTATCTCTGTAAAAGACTTTTGTTTTCCAGACTGCGTGAGAGGGTTTGCCAGCTTGGAATCGACATGATTTTGGAGGGGACCAATGCAGATGATTTGAAGGCGTACCGCCCGGGAATCAAGGCAGTTGAGGAACTGGGGATCGTAAGCCCTCTTAAGGATGCGGGATTTACGAAACAGGAAGTACGGCAGATGGCAGCCGAATATGGAATTTCAGTAGCGGAACGCCCGGCGGCCCCGTGTATGGCAACCAGATTCCCATACGGGACAAGGCTGACTAAAGAAAAGATGTTGGCGGCAGCTACGGGGGAAGCATACATTAAGACGCTTGGCTTTTATAATGTGAGGCTGCGGGTCCAGGATGAACTCGTACGCATAGAAGTTGACCGGGACCGGCTGGAGCAGGTGCTGAAATATAAAAAAGAAATCACAGACTACTTAAAGAGGCTAGGATACAGATATGTGACGCTTGATCTGGACGGATTCAGGTCAGGCAGCATGGATCTGGAACTCGGAGGAAAAGGGGGCATATGATGACGATAACAGAAGTTAGTAAAAAGTATGATATCACCGCCGATACACTCCGCTATTATGAAAGAATAGGCCTGATCCCGCCGGTTCCCAGAACAAAGGGGGGCGTGAGGAATTACGATGAAGATTCCTGCCGCTGGATCGAAATGATGAAATGCCTGCGTAAAGCGGGTGTACAGATTGAGGCACTGATCGAATATGTGGCATTATATAAGCAGGGTGATTCTACGCTTGATGCAAGAAAAGCAATTCTGGTTGAACAACGCAGCCAGCTTGTGGACAGGATGGAAGATATGAGGGCATCTCTGGAGAGACTCGATGATAAGATTGAAAGATATGAAAATGGACTTATGAAAACTGAAAAATTGCTTAATAAATAAAATGATATGGATTTCTGCGCGCTAGAGCTGAAAGGCAGGAAGACTCGCAGTGGAGGAAAAGAGATGATAACAGGTTCCATAATTAAAAGTGAGGATATTATCGGGGTAATCCAGCGAACCTTGAATGAGGTCGATACCCGGCTTGTAGAGCATGGTGTGCGGGTGGCATATCTGGTATCTGGAATGTTGAAAGTGGATGGCGGATTTACGGATAAAGAGATGCAGGATATCTGCATCCTTTCTGTACTGCATGATATAGGGGCCTACAAGACGGAAGAGATAGACCGTCTGGTGCAGTTCGAAACGGGAGACGTATGGGAGCACTCCATATATGGTTATCTGTTCCTGCGTTATCTTTCTCCACTGGATGAATGGGCCGAGGCGGTCCTGTACCACCATGTGCCCTATGAAAGGATTCCCCATACAAGGCAGGAAATAAAGAAGGTAGCGCAGATGATAAGCCTAGCCGACCGGATGGAGATTTTCAGCAGAAATGCCAGGCAGGAAGGAACAAACGCCAAGATGTGGGAGGCAGCAGTAGAATATCTGGACAAGAGGCGTCCGGGCCAGTTTTCGGATGAAGTTACAGCGTCTTTTTTACAGGCTCAGAATGAATTTTCCATTTATGACAAGTTAAAAGAGGAGAGCATTGATTTCTATGAGGTTTACCCGGGTGTGACTCTAACTGAGGACGAATGTATGAAGTATCTCAGGATGATGACATATGCCATAGATTTCCGCAGTCAGCATACAGTAACGCATACAATTACGACAACCAGCATCAGCAGCAGCTGTGCCCGCTATATGGGGATTTCAGCGGATCGGATCGAACGGATAAGGTATGGGGCGATGCTGCACGACCTCGGTAAAATCGGAATCCCGGTGGAGATACTGGAATATCCGGGAAAGCTTAGTGCACAGGCGATGAATATCATGAGGACACACGTGGACATCACAGAGCGGATACTGAATAAAGCAGCGGCGGAAGATGTCACGAGGATCGCCCTGAGACACCATGAGAAAATTGACGGGAGCGGTTATCCCCGCGGGCTTACGGGGGAGGATATGACTCTGGACGAGGAGATCGTGGCGGTTTCAGATATTGTCAGTGCGCTGATAGGAACGCGGAGTTACAAATCTGCTTTTTCCAAGGACCGTACATTGTCTATTATTCAGGAGATGTCTGATGAAGGAAAGTTAAATCCCGAAGTTGTCGGTACGATGAAGAAAAATTTCAATGCGATCATAGACGAAGTGGCAGAAAACTGTGCAACCGCACTTCAGAATTATTATGGGATCCAGTCGGAATACCGTAGACTGCTGGTCAAATATCTTTCTTAAAAGTAAAGAAGTCTAAAGCAGCCGGGGCATTTGTGCTCCGGCTGTTGTTTTATCTTGAACGGCAAAGCAGGAACAAAACTACCATAGTTACCAATGCTTCAGCGGCAGGCACTGTCAGCCAGATTCCGGTGAGCCCGAAGAGGGCTGACAGGATAAAAGCAAGTGGAATAACCAGTAAAAATCCCCTTAGGCATGAAATAAGGAATGCATTTCCCGGCCTGTCGATGGAACTGAAATAGGCGGCAGTAATGATATTAATTCCGATGAACAGGAAGGCCGTAAAGTAAATATGCATTCCCTGCACTGCAATTGCATGGAGAGCCACATCTTTATCTTTATTAAAAAGCTCCACGATTGGATCGGAAAAGAAAAACATGCATCCATAAGAAAACAGCGCAAACAGACCAGATGTAACCAGGGCATAGCGAAGCACCTTTTTGATATTTCCATGTTCCTTTTTCCCGAAGCAGCTGCTTAAGACCGGCTGGATGCCCTGTGAGATACCGGTGAAAATAGAAATCAGTACAAGTGCGATATTCGCGAGAATGCCATACGCGGCAACGCCCAGATTACCGCTGTCTTTCAGGATCAGCATATTGAAAATGATCATAACTACCCCGGAGGAAACCTCTACAATCAGAGAGGAAACTCCGAGAGAACAAATATCCCTGATACTTTTGAAATGTATTCCGGTACGGCAGAAAGAAAAGTTGTTTTCTTTCCTGATAAAATGCCGCGAAAGGACAAGCATACTGATAACAGGGGCGATTCCAGTTGCCAGGGCGGCACCTGCCATTCCCAGCTGAAGCGGAAATATGAGAATGTAATCCAGCACAATATTGGCAAAGCTTCCAAGCAGCATGGCTGTCATAGAGAGCTGCGGCCTGCCGTCGTTGCGGACAAAAGCAATTAGCAGATTATTCATCATGAACATCGGTGCGAATAAGAGCAGGATGCGCAGATAAACACCGGTCAGTGAAAGGATCGTGGAATCAGCGCCCAAAAGGCCGGCCAGCTGATAGGGCAGAAACAGGCCGATCAGAAAAAATACTGCTGCAAGACAAAGCATAAAACAAAAAGCCTGGGTAAAGATGGTCTTCCTTACAGTTTTATCGCCTCTTCCTCCGGCGATGGAGTAACGGGTTGCGCCGCCGATCCCGATCATCAGCCCCAGTCCATTCACAAAGCTGTAGGCCGGGATTGCAAGGTTGAGCGCGGTCAGCCCGTCGGCTCCGACGCCTCTTGCAATAAAAAAGGTATCCGCCAGAATATAGCAGGAAAGGCCGACCATTCCCAGTATATTTGCGGAGACGTATTTGATAAAGGTTCGTAAAATAGAGTTCGTCTGGTTCATTTTATTATTCTCCTGTTTTCATATGATATGGATTCTTTCGGACAAAATAAAAGCATTCGCTCCCCCATACCTTCTAAGGCCTGCCGGTATGGGGCACGAATGCTTTTAGTTTCCCTACCCGGCGGCAGGGACAAGCATCTTTCATCGGAGGGAAAATACTTTTCGCTTCCGAATGCATTTCAATGTTGTATTTGTGAAATTTATACTATCATAGATTAAATAAGAAATCAATGCTTTTCTGAAATCGGTTTTCGGTGTAAAATAGCATTACGCTGTTGTTCACAGGCAGCCCTGTAAACAGTAAAGCAGGTTTTGTGCAGATATTAAGTCATAGAAGAAAGAGGGAAGATAAATGAATAAGAAAGAAGTACTGGAGATAAGAAAACAATTTACACCAGCCAACTGTGCCATCACCCGCATCTGTGGATGCTATGTAGACCATGAAAAGAATAAGAAAATGGAATCGAGAGATGCATTCCTTTCCCTTCCGGAAGAAGAGGCATTTAAGTACTTTGATATTTTCAAAAAGACAATGTCAGGCACAATGGGGCGCAATATGCTGAACATGGAGTTCCCGCTGGACGCGGAGATGCCGGGCGGAACACAGGAATTCCTAATGAAGCTTCGGAACAGTAAGCTGGAAGACGATATGCTTCTGGAAGAATTTTATGATAAAGTAATCGAAAGCTACATATATGAAGAAAACTATTATATCGTCCTTATACATGCAATGTACGATATCCCCGGTAAATCCTCGGATAATATCGAGATGTTCGATGCGTCTGATAATGTATATGAGTACCTGCTCTGCAGTATCTGCCCGGTCAGCCTTTCCAAGCCGGGGCTCTGCTACAATGCGGAGGATAATAGGATACAGGACAGAATTCGTGACTGGATCGTAGATGTGCCGGATAAAGGATTTTTGTTTCCTGCATTTACAGACCGTAATATGGATATCCACGGTGTTTTATACTATACGAAAAAGTCTGAGGATCTGCAGGAAGAATTTATCGACCATGTGTTAGGTGCCAAGATGCCGATGTCCGCAGATACACAGAAAGAGACATTCCAGATGCTGATCGAGGATACACTTGGAGAGGACGGGGATTACGAGACTGTCCGTAATATCCATGAGACCCTGAACGAACTGATTGAGGAGCATAAGGAAGAGCCCGAGCCGCTTGCTCTTGACAAGACGGATGTTAAAAAAATCTTTGAAAAGAGCGGTGTACCGAATGAGAAGATGGAAACGTTTGAAGAGAATTTTGAGGAGACAGCAGGAGAAAAGGCTTCCCTTCTGGCAGCCAATATCGCGGAGACACGTAAGTTCAATATCGAGACGCCGGACGTTGTGATCAAGGTAAATCCGGAGCGCATGGACCTCGTAGAGACGAGGATTATTGACGGAAGGCAGTGCCTTGTGATTGCGGTGGACGACCATATTGAGGTGAACGGGGTCAATGTCCGCACCGTGAAAGCTCCGGGGAGTATTACTGTTGCCGGGAATGAGGAAACTGAAGATATAGAGCAGTAAAATAAGTGAAAGTGGCTGCGGTTAATCCCCTGGGGTCACTACCCAATAAAATTATGAATGAAAATTTAGCGTTGCTAGAAAATAAAATTTAGCAGTTATGAGCCGTAGACGGGCCTGGGACAACTCCCTGCCCGTCTTTTTTGAATTCATAAATATTTAGTAAACTTTATTTACAGGTCCATTGCATTTCTTTTCCGACAGACTTAGTGATGCTTGAAAGTATTCAGAATTATTAATTGGGGGACAGGAATGATACTGTTAAGGGATATTTAATTGAAAAAAATTAGATAATTGTTATAATAAATTTATAGAATACAGAATAATTAAATGAGATATAATTAGCCATTGTGGGGGAGAGTTTGATTGAAAAAAATATTAGAAAATATTAGATATGATTTGTATCGAAGCATGTATAGAAAATCATATGTGGTTAAGATTATTCTCATTGCCGCTGTATGCCTGATGAGTCAGGTGGATGTATTAAGAGATCTATATTATGGAAGATCGCTTGAGGGGTATGACATTATTGGAGTATATAATTTCATTATACATTTCGATCGGTTTAAAATTGTTTTACTTGTCATTATTGCTTCAATTTATACAGACAGTTTTTGTGTTGATTTTAATTGTCACTATTTAAAATATATTATTGTCCGAAGTGGTTTGAAAATATATATTATATCCAGAATCATTGCTATTTGTATTTCAGGGATCATTGCTTATATTGGAGGAGTTACAGTTTATTTCATAATTTTGGCATCTAAAATGCCGCTGACAGAACTAGAAAACCCTATTTTCCCACAAGAAGCATTTGCTTCATTTGAAGAGCTGCCACCGCATGAACACGCATGGCTGTGGCTTACGCTGACATCAGTCTTGTTTATTTTATCTGTTCTGATATTTTGCGTGGCCGGATTCTATATTTCTATCTTTTTAACCGATTCACTGGCAGCTATATGTATGCCAACTATTTTATATTTTGCTTTAGCGAGTGTGACATTCCTGTTCCCGGAAATATTATATATACCAGCCTATGGAAATAATGTGTTATTACTAAATGGAGATATGTGGGTAAATTATTTTTATAAGATACTGGTAAATATTGCTGGGATTGTATTGTTTACGGCTCTCTCTTATTTGAAATTGAGGAGAAAAGGCTATGAAGGAGTGCTTTAAAAAATCCTGGAACTATTTTAAAATAAAAATGAACAATATATTATATAACCAACATTTCTGGATTATAATTGTTATTATTTTTATTGTTATTTTTGAGTATACCAAGGACATACGTATTATGATAAAAATGACAGGGGTTCCTATTACACCCTATTTTTTCACATTTTTTTTGAGCGACTATGTGGTTGCTTCAGGGGTAATGAAAATTTTAATATTACTTGGTTTTGTGGCTGTTATTTGCAACGTTTCTAAGATGTATCAGGAAAAATATTATTTTATTATACGTACAGGGTACAAAGCAGGTGTATTTGGCGATGCATTATTTATAGGAGCAGTTTCTGTTATTTATGCAGCAATAATTTATTTGTTTAGTATCATATGTTTTTTACCGAATTTGGAATTTCAGTTGGGCTGGGGAAAAATCATTAGCACTTTGGCTTATACTGATGCCTCTGTGCAATATGCTTCAGTTTTTGTGATAAATAGCAGAATAATTGATATCTATAATCCGGTTGAAGCTACTTTACTATCGTTCACATTACTGGTTTTAGGGTGTTGGATGTTGGGGATGCTTGTCTATGTTGTCAATGTTATCTCTAATAATAAAGCGCTTGGAATAGCTATTGCGTGTATTTTAATATTGATTAGTCCAATTGTGATTTATTATAGGATATCTGCATTGTATTGGGTATCACCAATGACATGGGTTAGTATCGGCTGTTTAACTCCTGTTTTGGATTCAGATTATCCGTCGGTGTTTTATGCGGCGGGAATGTTTATGCTTATGCTGACAGTAATCTTAATAATACTTAATAAACATACCGCACGAATGGAGATTAAGGGTGATTATCATGGCTGATGTTAGAGTTAAAGTGAAAAACCTGAGTAAGAACTTTGATAATAATGTAGTGTTAGACCGTGTTTCTATGGAGTTGGAAAAGGGAAAGATATATGGACTTATTGGCAGAAACGGATCGGGGAAAACTGTTTTAATGAAATGTATTTGTGGATTCCTATTGCCATCATCAGGAGAAATACTAATAGATGGTCAAAAAATGTCAGAGAATGCTCATCTACTTAATGATTTCGGTATAATTATAGAAGCACCGGGTTTTTTGCCTAATTATTCCGCTGTTAAAAACTTGCAATTGTTATCCTCAATCAGGGGAAGATGTGACCTTAATCATATCATAGACTGTATAAAATTAGTTGGACTTGATCCTTCATCCAGAAAAAAAGTTTCGAAATACTCAATGGGCATGAAACAGCGTCTTGGAATTGCGCAGGCGATAATGGAATATTCTAATATTTTAATATTAGATGAACCAATGAATGGATTAGATAATCAAGGCGTGGATGACATGAGAAAATTATTTATGAAACTGCGTGAAGAAGGAAATTTAATATTGTTAGCGTCTCACAATAGAGAGGATATAGAATCACTATGTGATGAGGTATTCGAGATGAATGCTGGAAGATTGATTAAAAAATAATGAGGACATGAAGACTAAAGGAAACTCTTCAGGGGGAGGATTATAATGGTGGGAAAATATTTAAAGGTTATTTTTGTAATCCTTATTATGATGATTTTTACAGTAAATTGTACAAAGAAAGAAGAAATGCAAAAAAATTCAGAAGAGTTTGACATTCAAGTTGATGAAAAGATTAATGAGAATTTGAAGGTTAAAATTAGTAAAGCGTTTTCAGAAAAGGAAGTGAAAAATCAGGCAGTACTATCAGTTGAGCCTTATCCATTAACTGAGAAATGGGCACAGGGATTGGCAGATAAATATTTTCATATAGACGGCAGCGTTAAACTGAATAGAAATAAAGAATATGAGGAAAGTTTTGGAGATTTATGTTTTGATATATCAGGAGATGAATATTATTTTTTAGCGAAATTAGATTCTATTACTTTCTATACAGATAAAAACTTTGATAATGAAGCCCGGGTCTATTTTGAAGATGCTTTTGGTCTGTACCCTTACTTTAAAGAGGATGCTGCCAAGTATTATGATCAGAGTGACTTGACGAAAATGAGTTATCAGGAAGCTCAGGAACTTTGTACGAGTGTTTTATCTGATTCCGGTTTTTCATATTTTGAGCCGGGAATAGAAGGTTTTACAATTACGTCTGAGGCTATGAGGAAGTACAGAGAAGCGAATCCCGATATATTTAATGCAGAGTTGGATAAAACAGGAGACTGGCTTAAGTCAGATGGTTTCTATGTGTTTTGTTTTCCCACAGAAGTAAATGGGGACAAAATTTGTGGGAACAGTATTTTTGTGGATTATGCGCAGTTTCTAGTATGTGACAACAAGATTATCTCAGCCTTCATACCTTCAAAATTAAAAGTTAAGGAACAAGAAAAAAAGCAAATTAAGGATCCCCAGTATGTACTTGATAATATTATAACAATGTATGAAAATATCATATTGACCAAGAAAGTAGAAATTTATGACTTGAATATGATATATGCATGCACTAAAATGAATTCTACACAAGGAGAAGGCATCAGGTCGTGGGAATATATTTGTGCACCTATATGGGAGTTTAGTGTAAGGTTTACAGATGAAACAGGAGTTATGGAAGGGAATGTTTTATATAATGCTGTAACGGGAGAGCGGATATATTAGTATTGAAAACAATATTTGGTGAATAATAGTAAAAAATGCACGATTAGTTAAATGTTAGTTGTGAAAAAAGTATAGACTAAGACCCTAACTATGATTGAAATCTTATATAAAATGTGGTATTGTTAAAATATGGACAATGAGAGGCAAAAATGTATGAGGATATAGCCTTGTGGCATGGGGAATGTCAAAAAGCAGTGTTGTCCGGGAAAGGAAGGTATATGGGTATGATTTATTGTGGTAAGCATTTACTAACAGGAGACGGCAAGACACATCTGACAGACGCAGCGGTGGTTGTAAATGAAGCAGGTAAGATTCAGGACGTAGGGACAAAAGCAGATATGGTACAGAAATATCCTGATGAAGAAGTGAAAGATTACGGTGATGTGACACTTCTGCCGGGACTGTGCGATATGCATGTTCATTTTGGCTATTACTACAGCCAGCCGGATCAGTATAACTATGACGATTACATGATCGCTTATTATGCGCAGGAGCAGGCAAAGACCGCATTAAGCCTTGGCATCACGACTGTGCGTGACCTTTCTTCACCTCACAATTTGTGCAAGCAGCTCAGACTGGCAGGGGAAAAGGGATACTGCAGGGTCCCAAGGATTATCCACTCAGATGCAGGCATGTGCATGACAGGCGGACACGGACATGATGACGGGATCGAGGAAGTAGACGGAGAATGGGAAATCCGCAAAGAGATCAGAAAGCAGATCCGTGACGGCGCTGACTGGGTAAAGATCCTGACAAGCAACCGTACAAGTATTCCGGAATTTACACAGGCTGAACTGGATGCGGCAGTGGATGAATCACACCGTGTAGGCAAAAAGTGCGCAGTACATGCTGGACTCCAGCCGGCACTGCAGATGTCAATCGATGCCGGGTTCGATACGATAGAGCATGGAACCTTCCTTACATACGATCAGGTAAAACAGATGGCTGCAAACGGACAGGCATGGGTACCTACGATGACAGCCTATACCGTACTTTATGAGTTCTGCAAAGAAAAAATTGAGGCAGGATTTGACTCAGGCGACAGAATCGCTGCAAAAGCAATTAAAGATATGGCATTCTTTGAACCGGCTTACAATGCATATAAAGATAACTTCAAAAAATTCTATGACACTGGCGTTACGGTTTGTACGGGAAGTGATATGGTACTTTATGAGGCTCCTCCGCTCCCGATTAATCGTGAACTTGAACTGATGGTAGAATATGGAATTACACCGATCCAGGCAATCGAGACCGCAACTTCCAACCCGGCAAAAGTACTGGATCTGGAGGATGTTATGGGACAGCTGAAACCGGGCCTTGAGGCGGACATGATTGTTGTAAAGGGAAATGTTGCTGAGGACATCAAAGCTGTGAATAATCTTGTAGATGTATACATGAGCGGGGAACTGGTATACGAAAGTAAATAAGGTTCATTTTATTCTGGTAAAGAAAGAGAGGACTTAATCATGAATGTAACAGAACGTGTAGCTGCACTTAGAAAAGTAATGGCGGAAAAAGGGATCGATGCTTACATGGTTCCATCTGCTGATTTTCATCAGAGTGAATATGTTGGGGAATATTTTAAAGCAAGAAGATACATATCCGGATTTACAGGTTCCGCAGGAACTGTAGTCATAACACAGGACGACGGCGGACTGTGGACAGACGGAAGATATTTTATTCAGGCGGAGACACAGCTAAAGGGAAGCCCAATCCGTTTGTTTAAAATAAATGAACCAGGATATCCTACCGTAGAGGAATATCTTGCGGATGTTGTTCCGGAAGGCGGTACAGTCGGATTTGACGGACGTGTCATCCCGGTTGTGGAGGGAAAAGCTCTTGAGGAAGCGTTTGCAAAGAAGAATATTAAGATGCATGACGGCGAAGACCTGATTGATTTAATCTGGGAAGACCGCCCGGCCATGTCTGAGGAGAAAGCATTCCTTCTTGATGTGAAATATGCAGGAGAGTCTTTTGAATCCAAACTGGAAAGAATCCGCAAAACAATGCGTGAAAATGGCGCAAATGTCCATGTAATCGCTACTTTGGATGAAGTGGCATGGCTGTTTAACATCCGTGGGAATGATGTTGTATACACTCCGGTTATTCTTGGATATGCAGCTGTTACACTAGATAAAGTATACTTGTTTATGGATGAAAGAAAACTCAATGATGAGATCAAAGAGTCCTTTGGAAAAGTAACAGTAGAGATCCGCCCGTATAATGATGTCTATGATTATGTGAAGAATCTGTCTCCGGAGGAAATCGTAATGATCGATCCGGAAAGGATGAACTACAAGCTTTATAAGAGCATACCGGCAGAGGTGTCAAAGGTTGAAGCAGAGAATCCGGCAGTTCTGATGAAGGGCATGAAGAATGAAGTAGAGATTGCCAATACAAGAAATGCTTATATCAAAGACGGTATCGCCTGCACGAAGTTCATGTACTGGCTGAAAACGAACATCGGCAAGATGAAGATCACTGAGATCAGCGCGGCCGACGAGCTGGAGCGGTTAAGAAGAGAGCAGGAAGGCTTTATTGACTTAAGCTTCGAAACGATTGCCGGATACAAGGAACATGCAGCTATGATGCACTATGCGGCTACACCTGAGACGGAATATGAACTGAAACCGGAGGGCATGCTTCTGGTAGATTCAGGCGGACACTATTATGAAGGAACAACAGATATTACGAGAACCTATGTTTTAGGAGAACTCAGCGACGAATTAAAGACACATTATACAACAGTCTTACGTTCCATGATCGATTTGTCTCTGGCAAAATTCCTTTACGGATGCCGCGGATACAATCTGGACATTCTGGCAAGACAGCCTGTATGGGATCTGGGCCTTGATTTTAAATGCGGAACAGGACATGGCGTAGGCTATATATTAAGCGTTCATGAAGGACCTACCGGATTTCGCTGGTATATCGTGCCTGAGAAGCATGAGACCCACCCGTTTGAAGAAGGAATGATTATCACGAATGAGCCGGGAATCTATATCGAAGGTTCCCACGGTATCAGAACGGAAAACCAGCTGATCGTAAAGAAAGCAGAGAAAAATGAAAATGGACAGTTCATGGAATTCGAAAATATCACAATGTCACCGATCGATCTGGATGGAATTAATCCGGAACTTCTGACAAAACGTGAGAGAGATTATCTGAATGCTTATCACAAACAGGTTTATGATGTGATCGGACCGCACCTGACAGAGGAAGAACGTGACTGGCTGAAAGAGTATACAAGGGAAGTTTAATATGAAGTATGATTTTACAACAATTATGGACAGGGCAGGTCATGACGCCATCGCAGTGGATGATATTCCGATTCCGGGTGCGAGGGTAAAGGATGGTTTCTCGAGACTCCCGATGTGGGTTGCAGACATGAATTTCCCAACGCTGCCATCCATTCTGGATGCAATGGAGGAGAGACTTAAGCACCATCATTTCGGCTATTTCAATTTATCGGATGCTTATTTTAACGGGATTATGAACTGGCATAAAGAGAGATTCGGCGTGACAGGCATGACCCGGGAAGATATCGGCTATGAAAACGGTGTACTGGGCTGTGTATCAGCCTCGATTCAGGCATTTACAGCGCCGGGGGATGCAGTACTTTTGCATTCCCCCACCTACATCGGTTTCACGAAAACGATTGAAAATATCGGGAGAAATATTATACTGAGTGACCTGAAGCTGGATGAAAACAATGTCTGGCGGATGGACTATGAAGACATGGAGAAAAAGCTCAAGGAAAACAAGATCCACTGTGCTGTGTTCTGTTCCCCGCATAATCCTACAGGAAGAGTCTGGGAGCGGGAGGAACTTGAGCGGGCAATGGAGCTGTATCAGAAATATGACTGTGTTGTTATTTCTGATGAAATATGGGCGGACCTGACACTCCCCGGACATACGCATATCCCGCTGCAGACAATTTCCGAGGATGCAAAGAACCGGACAATCAGTGTTTATGCCCCGTCAAAGACCTTTAATCTGGCAGGTCTGATCGGTTCCTACCATGTCATATACAATTCTTACCTGAGAGACCGCATCGGAAAGGTTTCCGCGGCCTCACATTACAATTCCTGCAACGTGCTGTCAATGCATGCCCTGACAGGGGCATACAGCCGGGAAGGAATGGAATGGGTGGATGAACTGCGGCAGGTGCTTGCAGACAATGTTGAGTATGCTTATGGGTTCATCAACAGCCATTTCAAAGGCGTCAGACTGGCAAAACCACAGGGCACTTACATGTTGTTTCTGGATTGTGAAGAATGGCTGAAGGAACATCAGAAGTCTCTGGATGAACTGCTGAGGGCGGGCGTTGAAGTCGGCGTAATCTGGCAGGACGGCAGAGCGTTCCACGGAAAATACAGTATACGGGTGAATCTGGCCCTGCCACATGTATTGGTGAAGGAGGCCTTCGACCGGCTTGACAAGTATGTGTTCTAATATTTAATATCGGTATTTATAATTTGAGAGGAGGGGAGTTCCCTTCTCTCTTTTTTTGCCTGTAGATAAAGTATTTCATTCTTTTTTTATTTTTATATAGCAGGGGGTTGCAAAAAATAGTCAATGGTTTATTCTGTTTATAAGGATTGACCAATAAAGTCAGTTCTAAGTACCGCAGCTTTAAGCAGGGCGGACAGGCAGGGAGGGGCCACATGAACGACAAATTTTATTTGCTTGAGGAAGAAAAACAGCTGAAGATTATAAATGCAGCTATGGAAGTATTCGGAAAAAATGAATACAAGAAAGCTTCCACCGATTTGATTGCGGCAAAGGCCGGAATTTCAAAAGGGTTATTATTTTATTATTTTCATAATAAGAAAGAATTATATATGTTTATTTATAATTACCTGATTGAAATTATGAAGGAACAGGTTGCAGATAAGAAGTTTCTGGAGTTAACTGATTTCTTTGAACTTTTAGAATATGCTGCGACGGGGAAGGTATGGATTCTCGACAAGAATCCATATATTATGGACTTTACAATGAGGGCGTTCTATTCTGAAAAAGAATGTGTTTCGGATGATTTAAAATCTGTAAATACGAAGCAGGAAGAGATCATGTACCAGACATACTTTGGACATATAGAAACTTATAAGTTTAAAGATGGGATCGATCCATTTAAGGTGTTTAAGATGCTGCGCTGGATGGGCGACGGCTATATCCACGATATACAGATGTCAGGGAGGGGATTCAATATCAATGAGCTGCTGAAAGAATTCAATGAGTGGATGGACATGATGAAAAGGCTTGTGTATAAGGAGGAGTATCAGATATGAGTGTAATTGAGATCAGCCATATTACGAAAGACTATGGGAAAGGCCGGGGCGTTTTTGATGTGAGCTTTTCAGTAAATCAGGGTGAAGTGCTGGGGTTTCTGGGGCCCAACGGTGCGGGGAAGACAACAACCATCCGCCAGTTGATGGGATTTATGAAACCGGACAGCGGAAAGCTGTCCATTATGGGGATGGACTGCTTTAAAAATACAGAGAAAATACAGAAATCTGTTGGGTATCTGCCGGGCGAAATTGCCTTTATAGATTCTATGAATGGAATGGAGTTTATACGTTTCGTGGCTAAGATGAAGAAGATGAAAGGGCTGGGGCGGGCTGAAGAACTCATGGAGATGTTCGAACTCAATGCGTCCGGGAGACTCAAAAAAATGTCAAAAGGAATGAAACAGAAGATAGGAATTGTCTGTGCATTTATGGACCCGGAGGCTGATATCATGATTCTGGACGAGCCAACATCTGGTTTGGATCCTCTCATGCAGAACCGTTTCGTAGAGCTGATCCTTTCAGAAAAGAAACAGGGGAAAACGATATTGATGTCTTCACACATGTTTGAGGAGATTGAACGCACATGTGACCGCGCTGCGATTATCAGGAGTGGACGGCTGGCTGCTGTGGAAGAGATTGAGAAGCTGAAAGAAGGCCGTCAGAAGGTGATTGAAGTTACGTTTAAAGAATCCCCGATGGCGGAAGAATTCGCGGCGGCCTTCCCGAGAGCTGTTTATCAGCCGGGGGGCAAAATTGTGACAGTCAAGGTTGGAAAGAATCTGGATGCATTTATCAAAAAGGCCGGAGAATATACGGTGACGGACTTTAATGTGCGGACCCAGAGCCTGGAAGAGTTCTTTATGCATTTTTACGGAGAGGGGGCAGACAAGTAATGAATACAACACTGTTTAAAAAAGAAATCAAATCGAACTGGCTGCTGCTTGTTATTTTTCTGGCGGTGCTTAGTGTGTACGGGAGCATGATTACAATTATGTTTGACCCGAAAATGGGGGACAGCTTAAAGCTGATGGCAGAAAGTATGCCGCAGATGTTCGCGGCCTTTGGCATGAATAATCCCGGAACAACATTGCTGCAGTTTGTTTCAAGTTATTTGTACGGCTGGCTTTTTATTGGTTTCCCCGGGGTGTTTATCATCATTCTGACAAACAGGCTGGCATCAAAATATGTGGACAATGGATCAATGGCATATCTGCTGGCCGCGCCGGTAAAGCGCTGGAAGATTATGCTGACACAGGCAGTTTTCATGTTATTATGCCTTGTGATTATGGTTGGATTTGTGACAGCACTGATACTTGCGTTTTGTGAAGGTATGTTTCCGGGGGAAATGGAAGTCAAGGCTTTTCTGCGGGTGAATATCGGTCTGTTGGGGCTGTTGGTGTTTTTAGGCGGCATAGGGTTCTGTGCATCCTGTTTTTGCAACGAAACGAAATACTCATCGGCAGTCAGCACGACAGTTTTAGTGTATTCTCTTCTGGCGCAGATGATTTCGAGAGTTGGGGATAAATTTGAAAATCTGAAGTATGCCACGCCTCTGACTTTGTTTGATGTTGATGGACTAGGGGCAGGAGACAGTCAGGCGTGGGCAGTATGCTGCATATTGTATGCGGCCGGGATCATTCTCATTGGAATTGGGATCGTGCGGTTTAGTAAGAGGGACCTGCCGCTTTGACCCGGGGGGACAGGAAATAAGGACACAGTAAAAGAATACAGAAAGTATGAAGAAAGGCATGACCGGGAGCACTTCGGTCGTGCTTTTTAAGATTGTAAAAAAGATAGGACCGTTTACGATTCCGTATAATGGGAATGATATGAACAAATATAATTCTCAGGAGGAAAAGTATGTACAGATTGAGTCCGGAAGATCTTCTTTCATTTGAAAAACATTTGACTGAAGAAGAAAAAAGTAAGGCAACCACTGAAAAATATTTGAGGGATATCCGTTGCTTTAGACGTTTCCTACAGGATGGGGACATCAGCAAAGAGCAGACGATTGCATATAAAAAGTACCTGTTAGAAAGATATGCTCCCTCTAGTGTGAATTCCATGCTGGTATCACTTAATTGTTTTCTGCGTTATGCCGGTAAACAGGAATTCTGTGTGAAATTATTGAAGGTCCAGAGGCAGATCTTTGCCACGGAAGATAAAGAACTGAACAGGCAGGAGTACCAGCGTCTTGTAAAAGCGGCCGGGGATACACGGATGTCATATATTATCAGGACTATCTGCGGTACGGGGATCAGGGTAAGTGAACTGGAATATATCACGGCAGAAGCTGTCAGGGCCGGTAAGGCCACTGTCCGGTGTAAAAGCAAAACAAGGGTCATCTTCATACCGGCAATGGTACAAAAAATATTATTTAAGTTCATAAAAAAAACCGGTCACAAAACCGGACCTGTATTTGTGAGTAGAAGTGGGAAACCTCTCGGCCGGAAAAATATCTGGAGGGATATGAAAGCATTGTGTTTAAAAGCGAAAGTGGCTGAGAATAAGGTTTTTCCACATAATCTCCGCCATTTATTTGCGAGAACATTTTACTCTGTTGAGAAAGATATCGTGAGGCTGGCTGATCTGCTGGGACACAGCAGCATTAACACGACCCGGGTGTATACGATAGAAACAGGTGAACAGCATATGGATTGTTTGGATCGTGTACAAATGTGTCTGATGACATAATGTCAATTATGTCATCCAGTATGTCATTTATATAGTAAATATCTTTGATTATTATAGCATTGACGGACTGTCAGCTCAACTTTGGACAGAGAAAATGAAAGAAAATAATAAGATTTACATATGTGTAATATTTCGTTTCACTGAAATGGGCGCAAAAATGAAGCCATCAAGCGGACCTTGAAAAGCGGTGGCTTCATTTTTGCGCCTCTTTTTGCAATTTTATTGGCGGCATTCAATCTTTAGTAATCTGACCATACTGATATGAAGACATAATTGACATTATGTCTTCCGGTGCGGGAGGATAAAATGGAGTCAAGAATATACAGGAAACAAACCTGGGATGAATGGTATCTGTGTGCGAAAGATTATTTTGAAGAACATGGGGATCTGCTTGTGCCCTCCAATTATATAACAGCGGACGGCTACCGTCTGGGACGTTGGATTGAGCGGCAGCGGGCGCGGTTTAACGGGCTTCTTGCCAGCCCAATCTATCATGATGAACAAATTGCCCTGGAAAGTATCGGGATGGTCTGGAAGCTGGAGGACAGACTTGAATGGGACAAATGGATTTCTCTGGCAGAAGGGTATTATCGGCAATATGGAAATCTGGAAGTTAATACCGAATATGTAGCAGATGGGTACCGGCTCGGATATTGGCTTAGGGAACAGAGGAAAAAGCGGAAATCCGGGAAATTGACGGAAAAGCAGATTAGAGATTTGGACCGGTACAAAATGATCTGGAGCTGCTATGAAAGAAGGAGCTGGAATAACTGGTATTCTATGGCAGAAGAATATTTTCTGGAAAACGGGAATCTGCTGATTCCGTTGAATTATAGGACTAAGGGAGGGGAACGGCTGGGAATATGGATTTTTGTCCAGCGGGAAAGGTACAGCCAGAAAGGAGGGCGCAAGCCTCTTAACAAGGAACAGATTCAGGCACTAGAGAGGATTTTGATGGTCTGGGAACTTGATAATGTGCGGGAGGAAAAGTGGACGGCCATGTATCAGTGGGTAAGTGAATATAAAAGAGAATATGGCCGTCTGCCTCTGGGAAGAGAATTGAAGGCTCCGGACGGGCGAAGTATGGGAAACTGGATATCTGTGCAAAGAAAGGCTCTGAAGCAGGGGAAGATGTCTGTGGCTAAAGCAAAGCAGCTGGAGACTCTGGAAATCTGAGCAATCAGCGTCCTGATGAAAGTGTATCCGGTGATTTATAAGTTGTATCCCGGAGCCTGTTTGTGGTATCATACCCATAATGACGATTTGATTATTAGGTTAGAATTATAAAGAGGAAAAGGCTATGCAGTCAATATTAATTATAGAAGATGATCCCAATATCAATAACATGGTTGCTGAATATCTACAGGAGAACAATTACACGTGTACCCAGGCGTTTTCAGGCAGTGAAGGTGCACTGCGTTTTTCGATGGAGACTTATGACCTGATTCTGCTGGACCTGATGCTCCCAGGGCAGACGGGGGAAGAGCTGATTCATACGTTTGCTGGTAAAGTTCCGGTCATTGTGCTTTCTGCAAAAAATGAGCTGGACAGTAAAGTAGAACTGCTCTCGTCGGGAGCTAATGACTATATCTGTAAACCCTTTGATCTTCGTGAACTTCTTGTGCGCATTCAGGTACAGCTTCGCAGTTCGCAGTCGTTTGATTCAGGGAGTATCCTTCATTATAAGGAATGGACGCTCAGCCCGGATACTCAGGAGATGACCGTTGCAGGAAAGAATATAGATTTTACAAAACATGAATTTAAAATACTGGAATTATTATGCAAGCATCCGAAAAAAGTATTTACCAAACAGGTAATCTATGAATATGCATGGGGTGACGAGTATTTTATAGAAGATAAGACGATCAATGTACACATCAGTAATATCCGTTCAAAACTGAAACCAACTGGGACGGAAACTTATATCCAGACTGTATGGGGGATGGGCTTTAAACTTTCTTAAACTTTTCTTTGCGCTTTTTGAATTTTGTGGGGCTACACTATAATTACATCAAAGGATGAGAGTGTGTTTCGAGAAGGAATGCGCTCTGAAGCAAAGAAAGGAGCTGCCATGAATACAGAATATGCAGTCAGAACGAAAAATTTAAGTAAGATATACGGCGCGAAAGCAGCCGTGAGCCATCTCAATATGGAGGTAAGAGCGGGAGATATCTACGGGTTTATCGGACGTAATGGTTCCGGCAAGTCTACCACACTGAAAATGTGCTGCGGGCTCGTCCATCCCACGGAGGGGGAAATCTCTCTTTATGGTTTGCCTGTAAAGAACCAGACAGCACGGCGCAGAGTCGGAATGCTTATAGAGGATGCGGGCCTGTATCCCCATATGACGGCCAGAGATAACATGATCCTGAAGGCAAAGTGCCTGGGGCTCACGGATGAAAAGAGTGTAGATAAGATTCTGGAGCTTATGAATCTGTCTCATACAGGAAAAAAGAAGATCCGGCAGTTTTCAATGGGAATGAAACAGAGGCAGGGAATCGCGATGGCCCTTCTCGGTAATCCAGACCTTCTGATTCTTGACGAGCCGATCAACGGTCTGGACCCGGAGGGGATCAGGGAAGTCAGGGAAAGTCTCATCAGGCTGAATGAAGAAGCGGGGAAGACGATCCTGATTAGTTCGCATATCCTGGGAGAACTCAGTAAACTTGCAACCTGTTACGGGATTATCAAGGAGGGGGAGCTGATCCAGCAGATTTCCAGAGAGAAATTAGAAGAGAAGTGTAAAGATTATCTGGAGCTTCAAGTGGACAATGCGGATAGAACCGCGGCGCTTTTGTCAGAGCATTATCCAAAGATACATTATGAAGTATCCGGCAGAAACCAGCTTCAGGTTTTTGATTTCACCGAATCGGGCCTGCTTACGGCAATGCTTGTACAGAACGGGATTCTTGTTCATTCGTGCAGCCTTCACAGGATGGATTTGGAACAGTATTTTCTGGAACTGATGGAAGGGGGTGCGCAGTATGCTTAATCTTCTTCGCACGGACCTATACCGTGTCTTCCGCAGCAAAAGTTTTTATATATGTTTTGGGATACTCGTATTTATCAATATCGTGACCTTTGGCATCCTGTTTATCATCACGAATCCATCGACCAGAGACCTGATCCTCCAGTTCGGGGCAGAGCTTTCAGCGGATGCCTCCGACATCGAGTCATCTCTGGCAAATACAACGATTCTGGAAATATTCCGGCAGGGAACTGTGAGCGGCGGCTTTCTTTCCGTTACGACAGGGGTTTTTGGTGCACTCTTTATATGCATGGATTTCGAGAGCGGGTTTATTAAGAACATTATGGCTGCCCATGAAAATAAGTGGGATTATGTTCTGGGTAAAACAGGTACTTTCTGCATTGTTAATTTCCTGTACCTTTTAGGTACTTTTCTGGTTACGCTGCTGTTAAATATTATCAGCGGAGGTTTTTTTGCATATTCGGGGTTAGAAGACATTCTGTATTATCTGTTCTCAGCCTGGTTTATCGTAAATGCCTTCTCAGCACTCATAATGCTAATCTGCATGATTACCCGCAGCAAGGCGGCGGGGGTAGCCGGGGCCATCTGTTTAAACAGCGGGCTCGTCGTTATGATACTCAGCAGTGTGTTCGGACTGTTTGGACTAGGGTGGATTTTTGACTACAGTTTATATTTGACTCTTGCTTCTCTGCCAAGTGCGTTTCAGGGAGAATATGGTTTGAGGCCATTTATTACCGGATCTGCTTTTTTTGTACTGTATACTGTTATCAGCGAGATTGTGCTGGCGAAAAAAGATATTTAAGGAGGTTAGATGCGGATGAAATTTCTGATTGCAGTACTGCTTATTGTGACTGCAGTACTGTCTGCCCTGATTATCCTCTATATCAGGGAGGTTAAGCATCTGTATAAACAGCTTGACCAGTTGGAAGCGGGCAGCCATATAGAGCTGACCTCGAACACAAGGAACCGGGCATTTTTGCGGCTTTATACGAAACTGAACCATATCTTTGCGGATGTCAGCGGCGAAAAACAGAAATATCTGCGGTCCCAGACAGAACTGAAACAGTCTATATCCAATATTGCGCATGATATCCGAACCCCGCTTACCAGTGCGTCGGGTTACCTGCAGATGCTGCAGGACTGTACGGAATCTGAGAAGCAGCTTCGCTATGAGCGGATTATTGAAAGACGGATTGCGGAACTAAAGGATATGCTGGAGGAATTGTTTTTATATACGAAGCTTACCAGCGGTGAGTTTTCACCCGACTGCCGCAGGACTGCGGTGTTCCCGATTCTGAGTGACTGTATGATTGGCCTGTTTCATGTGTTCGAGGAGAAACAAATAGAACCGGATATCCGGTTTGAGAATGAAGAAATCTGTGTCTTCGCAGCAGAGGAAATTCTTGGCCGCATCTTCCGTAATCTGATCAATAACGCATTGATACATGGTTTGGGCGGACTGAGTATTGTCCAGAAGGGGACGGCGTTTACGTTTTCGAACCCGGTGCAGAATGCTTCTGTAATTGACCCTGATAGAATCTTCGACCGATTCTATAAAGCTGACCCGGCCCGGCAGAAACATTCTTCCGGGCTGGGCCTTGCGATTGTAAAGGAACTGTGTGGGAAGATAGGTGGAACAGCAGAAGCGGCCATTGTGGACGGGCAGTTTCTGGCGATCACCGTCCGTTTTCAGCCGGCAGATGAATAAGCTGCCGGCTATCGGTATGTATATTGGTTTTAGGCGAGTCTGGCATAAAGTATGAGGAGAGATAAGTATGAATGTAATAAGAAAGACAGGGAGAAGAGTCCGGAGGTTCGGAATACGTAATTCGGTCTATATTGAGAGAACCGTTCTGGTATTATTGTGTTTAGGGCTGTGTCTGTTTCATTATAATGTCAGGGAGTGTAGAGCGGATACGGTCGTATTTAAGAGCTATCTGGAACAATATGGATTTCTGGATTTCCTTATCTGGCGTTCACAGACATGGTCAGGCAGGCTGATTCTGGAGGGGGCGCTTTATATTATACTGAAACAGCCCTATGTGGTGTTTGCTGTTTTGGACGGTCTGATTATTCTGGGGACGGTATATGCACTGCGGTCGCTGCTTGCGTGGAAACGGTTTGAAGCAACTGTATTTATAGCACTGTTGTTTATATTTCCGGCAGATGGCCTTGTCGAAGTCGGGATCCAGCCCGGTGCGATTAACTATATCTGGGCGCTGGCTGCTGCAATTGCTGCCTTAATTCCAATTAGAATGCTGTTTCAGGACCAGAAAGTCAAATGGTATCATTATGCAGGATATGGCGCCGCGGCACTATTTGGCTGTAATATGGAGCAGACAGCGGCAATTGTTTTTTGCTTCTATTTTCTGGCTGTTGTATATTTCTTTCAGCTTAGGAAGGTTAAGCCAATCCTGTTTTCTCAAATGGCAGTCAGCCTTTTATCTTTGGTTTTTCTAATGACCTGCAAGGGGAATGCGGCGAGGCTTGAGCAGGAGATTTCTTCTTACTGGCACGGGTTTGGGGAACTATCCGTAATTGATAAGCTCTGGAACGGCTGGTTTACTACAGTCAATTACTTTTATGCCGCGAGGGATATTCCATTTATTTTATTTATAGTGGTTCTATGTGTGTGGCTTTGGATGAAATATCGAAGGGTGAACATATTTACTGTGTGCGGAACTATACCATTTTTGTACCGGGCCGGCATCTGGGCAGGGAAAATTCCAGATGCTCTGTTTGGCACGCAAATTCGGAAATGGGCTGTTGGTGTATATTATAAAAATGGCGATCTGGAGGCACCGCCCCTGCCGGTCTATCCACAGATTATATTGTATACGATACTTACACTGATGATTCTGGTGGCTGTCTGTGGAAGCTTTATGTCTGCAAGAAAGACTCTGTTATTGGTTCTCATCTTATCGGCCGGACTTGCCACACGCCTGCTCATGGGATTTTCACCGACTCTGCTTGCATCAGGGACCAGAACATTCTTCTTTATGGATACAGCGCTGTGTATCGGAATTGTCTGGTATATCAGAGGAATATGGAATTTATTAATATCAGTTAATTTCGATTAAAAGCTTGTTATAATCTGACAAAATAAGTATAATAGTAGTAAGAACTGATGGACGTAAATCATGCAGGAAGGAGCTGAATGAATATGTCAAAGAATGTAATCATCACAATCGGGCGGCAGTTTGGAAGCGGCGGACGTGAAATCGGGTCGATGCTTGCGGAAAGATTGAATCTCCCGCTGTATGACAAAAATCTGGTGGAACTGGCGGCAGAGAAACTGGATATCAGCGAGGATACAGCAGATTCCGTAGATGAAACGGCTTTAAGCGGGTTTTTATCTACATATGCCTATGCACCCGGAACGATTATGCCGTATGTAGGGAGAGTGGATTATCTCGAGCCGATCAATGATAAGATGTTCTATGCACAGGCAGGGATTATACGTGAACTGGCGAAAAAGGGACCTGCAATCTTTATCGGAAGATGTGCCGACTATGTACTGGATGGAAAGGCGGAATGCCTCAATGTTTTTATCTGTGCAGACAAGGCAGACAGGATTAAAAGGACAATGGAACTTTTTGACCTGACAGAGAAGAAGGCCGCTGACAAGGTAAAAAAGATGGACAGAGAACGACGCTATTACTATGAGACATATACCGGAAAGGACTGGGGATCTGTCGGCTCCCACGATCTGGTCCTGAATGTAAGCAGACTGGGAATGGAACGGGCAGCAAAGGATCTGGAGCTGATATATAAAGGGATGATTGAGGATTAAGTGCAGTGTATTTCCTGACATAGATGCCGTGCACAGGGGTGCACGGCATTTGCATGTGTAATAGTGGAAAGTTCTCTTAATAAGGTAGACATTATGAAAAGGATACGTTAAAATAATCACAGTATGTACAGTAAGATAAGGAAAAAGGGAGAGATTTTTCTATGTTAACAGGTATGAAGAAGCTATTCGCCCCGGTAGATATGACTGAAGGGAATCCGGGTAAGAAGATTGTGGCATTCACAATCCCGATGCTGATCGGCAATATTGCCCAGCAGCTATATAATACAGCAGACAGCATCATTGTAGGCAGGTTCGTAGGGGACAATGCACTGGCAGCAGTTGGAAGTGCAGGACCTATACTGAACCTGCTGCTTGTGTTGTTCGTTGGGATTTCTGTCGGGGTCGGAATCATGGTGTCGCAGTATTTTGGCGCGAAGCAGAGAGAAGCGCTGTCAAAAACAATCGGATGCTGTATTACGCTGACGGTTATTACAACGGTTCTTGTCATGGCGGTTACCCCGTTTGTTACAATGCCGCTTCTAAGACTTTTGCGTACGCCGGACAGTATCATCGGGTGGTGCAATAATTATCTGATGATCTTGTTCATGGGAATTGTAGGATGTGCCTTTTATAACATCCTGGGTGGTATTTTAAGAGGTCTGGGAGATTCCGTTTCCGCCCTGGTGTATCTCCTCGTTGCGACAGTTATCAACATTGTTTTAGACTACATATTTGTGGCGAAGTTCGGACTTGGGGTGGCCGGAGTTGCACTGGCTACAGTAATTGCCCAGATGATCTCTGCGGTTTTATCATTTATGAAATTATGCCGGATGAAAGAGGTTTTTGATATGAAAAAAGAATATCTGATTCCGGAGAAGAAGTATTCCTGGGACCTGGTCCGTCTGGGACTGCCATCCGGTGTGACTCAGGCAATCTTTTCTTTGTCCATGATTGTTGTGCAGTCACTGACTAACAGTTTTGGGGAATTGTTTATAGCGGCCAATGTCATTGTCATGCGTGTGGATGGATTCGCGATGATGCCGGCATTCTCGTTTGGGACTGCGATGACGACATATTCCGGACAAAATGTAGGCGCCAGAAAGATGGACAGAGTGGTCAAAGGAGCAAGGCAGGGAACCGGGATAGCGGTGATGACATCGGCCGTGATTACGCTCCTGATTCTATTATTCGGACGATACCTGATGGCGATCTTTACAGAGACGCCGGAACTCGTGGAATTAAGCTTTTCTATGATGAAGATACTGGCAGCCGGTTATATAGCGATGGAAGTGACGCAGTGCCTGTCCGGTGTTATGAGAGGTGCCGGAGATACGGTTACTCCAATGTGGATTTCAATGGTGACGACGGTTGTCATCCGCGTGCCTCTTGCCTACGGTCTGGCATATTTTACAAGATCAGCTGCACATCCAAATGGAGACAGTGCGTGCATCTTTATCTCTCTCCTGATATCATGGGTACTCGGGGCATGTATTACATTTATTTGTTACCGCGCGGGACGATGGAAGAAAAAAGTGATTGCGGATTAAAAGGAAAACATAGAGAAAGGGCGGCGGTCAGGGAAAAAATCAATTTCTGACCGTCAATATACTACATGACGAAATCATACAAATATACTATTTATTCCTGCTATGTAGGATATATTACTCAGGCAATAGTTAACAATTTAGGACCGCTTCTGTTCCTTACTTTTCAGCAGCAGTTTTCGATTTCTGTTGAGAGGATAGGATTCCTTATCACAATGAATTTCGGAATCCAGTTGATCGTAGATCTGCTTGCCGCAAAATATGTGGACAGGATTGGCTACCGTGTCTGCATGGTATTTGCGCACTTTATGGCAGCAGCAGGACTGATCGGGATGGGGATCTTCCCATTTTTGTTTCCCACCCCTTATGCGGGATTAATGGCGGCGATTACCCTAAACGGAATTGGCGGTGGGCTGCTGGAGGTACTGGTAAGCCCGATTGTTGAGGCTGCGCCGACGGGGGCAAAAGAGAAGGCAATGAGCCTTCTGCATTCCTTTTACTGCTTCGGGCATGTGGGAGTCGTAATTCTGTCTACATTGGGATTCAAGCTCATAGGAATGGAAAACTGGAGATATCTCCCAATGATCTGGGCGGTTCTGCCATTTTTGAATGCATTTGTTTTTATGAGGGTTCCGATCCGCGTACTGGTCGAGGAAGAGAACCGTATTCCAATTAAAAAGCTTTTGTCCATGCGGATATTCTGGCTGTTCTTTGTTCTGATGCTGTGTGCCGGGGCTTCCGAGCAGGCAATGTCCCAGTGGGCATCCTATTTTGCCGAGAGCAGCCTGCATGTTTCTAAAACAGTGGGAGACCTGCTCGGGCCCTGCTCCTTTGCGCTTCTGATGGGAGTGTCCCGTGTCTTTTACGGGAAATGCGGAGAACGGATTAAACTGGAGAAGTTTATATTTATGAGCAGTGTGCTCTGCGTCGCAAGCTATCTGCTGGCGGTTTTTGCACCGATACCGATTGTCAGTCTTCTTGGCTGTGCCCTCTGCGGGCTCTCTGTCGGGATCATGTGGCCCGGTACTTTCAGTATAGCTGCCAGAGAATGCGCACAGGGTGGAACCGCCATGTTTGCTTTTCTTGCCCTTGCAGGGGATGCCGGCTGCATGTCCGGCCCGGGGCTTGTTGGTGTGGTAGCTGACCATACCTCGAAATGGGGACTGAAGGGTGGCTTATTTGCAGCAATTATCTTCCCAGTGTGCATCGCGGCAATATTCTTGATAAGAAAAGAAAAAGTAAAATAATGACTGGGTACCGTTGAAATAAGGTTGGAATAACAGCTATGAAATTGGCTGTTGTTTCAACCTTTTTTTGTAAATACTTAAATGGCTTATATATAAAATATACAATGAAGGAACTTTAAAATATCCAATTAATTAGAAAAGTAAAATACTATAATTCGCTTATAAAACAGTAAAAGAAAGGGCGAATAATATGGTGAAAATTATAGATGCACGCTGTACATGGGGCAGTAAAACATTTAGCTATGGGGAAGGGGGGATGGGACCACTATTTTCGTGGAGACTGGAAGGTGACTGTGGACAGAAAGGATATGAGATTATAGTCCGTGACAGATATGACCGGATTATATGGGACAGCGGACTGGTTTTACAAGCTGTACGCCATAATATATCATGTCCTGTTACTTTTGAACCATGTGGTAAATTCTCATGGACGCTGACCTGTTTTGGCACAGATGGAAGTATGGATGCTATAAAGGGGCCTGAGTTTTATTCCGGTTTGGATCATTGGAAAGCAAAGTGGGTGGCTCCGGACAGGAAAAGGAAACCGTTGACGGACAGCAGTATTCCACATGCATCATCTGAAAGGCAGAAAAGTGCCCTTGACCGGCTGGATCCGCCGGTATATATGAGAAAAGGAGTTACACTGGAAGAGGTGCCGGATTATGCCGTGGTTTATGCCTCTGCACACGGTATATATGAGTTATGGGTAAATGGAATTTCTGTATCCGATTTTTTGGCGCCGGGCTATACTTCTTATAAAAAACGGCTGGAATATCAGGTGTATGATATTACTCCACTGCTTAAACCGGGAAAGAATGTAATAGGTGTTGTGCTTGCCGATGGATGGTATACAGGGAAGATCGGGGCAGTAGGAATTGGCGAACAGTATGGAAAAGAAAATGCGTTTCTTATGCAGATAGAATGCCGGTATCATGATGGACGCAGAGATACTTTCTGTACAGGGCAGGGCATGAAATGGACAGAGGGAGCATGGCAATATGCTGATTTATTTGTAGGTGAATATTATGACGCCGGGAAAAAACCAAAGGGATGGCTGGAAGAATCTTACTCAGACCAAAACTGGAAGGCAGTGGAGGTATGTGATTTTGATTATAAAGCATTATGCCTTCAGTCTATCCCTCCGGTACAGGAACAAAGGGTATACAGACCTGAAATATTCGTTACACCAAAAGGAGAAATGGTTGTGGATGCCGGAGAAACAACGGTGGGATATTTATCCTTCAGGCTGAACCTGAAAAAAGGTCAGACAGTATCATTGGAGTATAGCGAGACTCTGGATAAAGAGGGAAACTTCCTCCAGAATATTATCGGACAAAATAAACAGCAGACAGACTATTACTGTTGTGCAGAAGATGGTATATGCGAGTGGAGACCAAGATTTTCATATCATGGATATCGATATGTCAGAATTACAGGGACTCAAGATTTCAACCCGGAACATTATACAGTACATGTAATAGGAACACCTCTGAGACAGACAGGAGAATTCCGTGCTTCCGATGAAC
Organism: Faecalicatena orotica; assembly: GCF_003149245.1. GTDB lineage: Bacteria > Bacillota > Clostridia > Lachnospirales > Lachnospiraceae > Faecalicatena_A > Faecalicatena_A orotica. Next base: position 123,461 of record NZ_QGDL01000014.1, read on the forward strand.
GCCTCAACAGGCTGCATAAAAATATTCTGCGTTCACAGCGGGGAAATATGATATGTATACCTACAGATTGTCCTCAAAGGGAACGGACCGGATGGACAGGAGATATACAGCTTTATGCCCCTACTGCATGTTATGAACAGGATGTTGAACAGTTTCTTCGTCATTGGCTGGAGGATGTGCAGAATGAGCAGTTAGATGACGGTCAGATTCCGCATATTGTACCATATATGCCGTCTCATGATATTATGAAGCCGGAAGGGACAGAGGGAGTATCTGCAGCAGGATGGTCTGATGCCGCGGTTATTGTGCCCTGGAGGTTATATGAAGCATATGGTGACGAAGCTGTTCTGAAGGAGAATTTTCCTATGATGCTCAAATATATGAAGTCCGTAGAACAGAGGGCGGCAAGAATTCCAAAGGAGAAGGACAGTTTAGCACCAGAGGAGCTAAAACGACAGAAATATTTATGGAATGCGGATTTCCAATTTGGGGACTGGCTGATGCCTTCTGTGCAGATGGCAGGAGAGTCTATTATGGATGTCGCATGGGAGACCGGAGAAGTAGTAGCAACTTTGCTGTATGCGTTGACAACGGATATCATGGCAAAAGTCTGCCAGATTCTTGAAGAAACCGATCTGATGCAGTATTACAGGGAGCTTAACAAGAATATAAGAACAGCATTTTATGAAGAGTATATGAATCAGGACGGTACCTTGAAAAAAGAATATCAGGGAATCTATGTGCTGGCTCTGGAGACTGGTGCTGTACCCGAATCGCTGCGTCCGTCAGCCGTCAGCAGGCTTGCAGATTTGATACATAAAAATAACGACCTTCTGGATACGGGATTTCTGTCGGTACCATACCTTTTGCCGGTATTACATGCAAATGGACAGAAAGAACTTGCTAATAGACTGCTTTTCAGGGATGAATGCCCGTCCTGGCTCTATGAAGTAAAAATGGGGGCAACTACAATGTGGGAGTACTGGAATGGTTATGCAGAGGATGGAACTCCCAATAATTGTTCCATGAATCATTTTGCATTTGGATGTGTAGGTGAGTACCTGTACAGGACGATACTGGGTATATGTCCGTCAGAGCCCGGATATAAAAAGGTAAGAATAGAACCTGATTTTACATGTGGACTTCACAATGCGGAAGGTGCCTTTGAATCAATATGGGGAAAAATTTCTGTATCATGGAAATTAACAGGTGATACAGTTTATCTGGATGTAGTAATTCCGCCGGATGTTGAGGCAGTGATTATATTAGGCGAAAAGAAGAAAACGTGTGGATGCGGAACATGGCATATCATACAAAGGTTAAAAAGGCAGGTGCAGTAAAAGTAGTCATAGATTACGAAGAATAGAGAAATTTACAATCAGGAGAAGGGAAATATACAATTTTTACATTTTATAGTTTTATATACTAAAAATATAAGAGAAAAGCAGGAGGTTAAAGTGGTGGGACAGAAATTTGGTAAGGTCATACATCTTGGGATTGTAGTGGAAGATTTGGAAAAGGCTGTCAGAATTTATGAAGAAGAATTTGGTATCAAGTTCTGGGAAGTCAGCCTGCATAATGAATTTTTTGCAGACAAAATAGTAAATGGTAAGGTGGGAACCGACTTTGCATCAGCAATTTACAGAAACGAGGGGTATGAACTTGAACTGATTGCCCCGAATGGTCCGGGGGTTTTTGATGATTGGCTGAGGGAACATGGTCCGGGACTGCATCATGTTAAGTTTGAAACGAAAGAGACATTTGATGATGTTTTAGGGATGGCAGAACGGATATCAGGAAGAAAACCATATTTGGAAATTGACTGGCCCAATGGGGAACCAATTGTGGCCTATGCAGATATGATTAAAGAAACAGGTATTTTACTGGAAATCTTAAAGTAGAGATGAGGAGGAATGGAAATGAGTACAGAAGTAAAAGCAGTACAAAAAGAGAGAACAAGTCCTAAGCTGGCTCTTGGATATGGTATGGGGGAAGTTGCAAACCAGATGAGCTGGTACATGATTAATAATTATCTGACCTTATTCTATACAGATGTTGTAGGCTTAACTGCATCAGCTATTTCACTGATTATGTTAATTGCACGTGTATGGGATGCAGTGAATGACCCGATTATGGGGTCTATTGCGGACAGAACACATACACGCTGGGGCAAATTCAGGCCTTACCTGATGTTTGCACCCCCGTTTCTTGCAATATTTAATATATTGACATTTACCGTATGGCCGGTTCAAGGAACTGCTAAATTAATCTTGTGTTTGATTTCTTATATTGGAACGGGCATGATATATACAGTAGTCGTTACAGCACATGCCGCAATTGTTAATGTAATAGCAATAGATTCGCAAGTGCGTATGAATTTGTCTACATCCCGCGGAATTGGCTCATCTGTAATTAGTATTGTTTTATCAGCGGTAGTAATGCCATTAATTCTTTATTTTGGAAAAAGTGATACTGCTACAGCAAAGGGGTACATGTCAGTTACAGTTTTATTATCTGTTTTAATGATACCATGTTTTCTAATCGAGGCTTTCATTTGTAAAGAAAAATACACTGAAAAATTACATAATACATCTGTTGAAGTTCAGGAGAAGAAAAGAGGATTTATTGGGAATTTAAAAGAACTGTGTAAGAACGACCAGTTATTGATGATAGTCCTGTCCACTTTGTTTGGAACAATTTGTGTTACTGCACGAATGAGCCTGTTGGCATATTATGTCATTTATGTTATCGGTTCCTATCAAATGGTTTCTCTCGTCTTTACGGTTATGACAGCGGCACAGTTGGTCGGGACATTAATAATACCATTTGCGACAAAGCGTCTGGGGAAAAGAAACTATATGTTTTTACTGTCAACGATCATGATTCTTGCATTTATAGGCCTGTTTTTCTTTGGAACAGTCAGTACATCATTGCTGTTGGTACTGAGCTTTCTGTGTGGATTATGTAATTCTGCCGGGGCACTCAGCTATGGAATGGTTTCGGACTCTATTGAGTATGGTGCGTGGAAACTTGGTGTGCGTCAGGAAGGTCTTGCAGCATCCTTTTTAACACTGGCTGTAAAAGCTGCCACAGCTTTTTGTGGTGTAGTTGGAGTCCTTCTTTTAAGTGCAGTAGGTTATGTTGCCGGTGCAGAGCAGACCGAAACGGCCAAGATGGGAATTAATTTTGTGGTAAATATTATTCCGGCTATATGCGGTGTGCTCTCATTAGTTCCTTTGTTCTTCTACAAATTAACAGAAAAACGTGTTACAGATATCCGGGCGGATTTGGAAATTAGAGAATCAAATAATAATGCTTAATTGCAGGAGGCAGAAATGGCTGTACAACAAGGCATAGAAAAGCTTTTATCAGGAAACTGTGAGAATTATATTTTCCCCTTTTTATGGATGAGGAATCAGAGCGAAGATGTACTGCGCAGAGAAATTGAAAAAATCAGCGAGTGTGGAATCCGGGCTGTATGTCTGGAATCCAGACCGCATCCGGATTTTGCCGGACCGGGATGGTGGCATGATTTTGATATCGTTCTGGATGAGGCAAAAAAACGAGACATGAAAATATGGATTTTGGATGATGCCCACTTTCCAACCGGTCAGGCAAATGGTGCCATACCCGGTAAATATCCAGAACATGCAAGAAAATATCTGATGATGCAGCATACAGACTGTGTTGGTCCTATTGTCCAGGCAACACTGGATATACCCATAATGATGCAGAAGAAATTTACGTGGCTGGATTTTGGCAGGAAGGTTGAGAAGCCTTTGATTGACCGTCAGGAACTGCTAAGTGTAACGGCAGTGCGCCTCATAGATGGGGATATGGTGGGGAATCAGTTTATAGATTTGTCAACTTATGTGGAAAATGGGAAGCTTATATGGGATATTCCTGACGGTATATGGCGAATATGTGTAACCTTCACTACATATGATTTCGGAGCCAGAAATGAATATATCAATTATATTGATCAGGAGTCTGTACATGTGCTTGTGGAGGCTATATACGAATTGCATTATGAACATTATGCAAATGAGTTTGGCAAGACAATAGTGGGTTTCTTCTCTGATGAACCGGGATTTTACAATGTGGATAATTTTGATATGGGAGATGCCATAGGGCGAAAGAATATGGCCCTTCCGTGGTGTGGGGAGTTACAGGCGTTAATGCCGTCTTTACTTGGAGAGAACTGGAGATTGAAACTACCTTTATTATGGCTCCAGACAGAAGATGAAATGAAACCGGCAGAGGTCCGGCACTGCTATATGGATGCCGTCAGCAGAATGTATGAAAAGAATTTTTCCTGCCAGATTGGGAAATGGTGTGAAGACCACAACGTATCATATATAGGGCACGTAATAGAAGACAATAATGAACACAGCCGTCTGGGATGCGGCGCAGGGCACTATTTCCGCGCCATGTCCGGGCAGCACATGTCTGGCATTGATACAATCGGTGGTCAGATTATACCGGGAAACGCATATGGGGCAAGGCATGGCGTGGCATTTATAGGTGACGGCCATTTCTACCATTTTGCACTCGCTAAACTCGCCGCATCCTGTGCCCAGACTGACCCGAAGAAAAAAGGACGGGCAATGTGCGAGACATTTGGGGCATATGGCTGGAATTTTGGAGTGAAAAGCATGAAGTGGCTGACAGACTACCTTCTGCTGCAAGGTGTGAATCATTTTGTGCCTCATGCATTTTCTATGGCAGAATTTCCGGATGCAGACTGCCCGCCGCATTTTTATGCAGGAGGAAATAACCCTGAATTCCCATATTTTGTGGAGCTGATGAAATACACGAACAGAATGTGTGAACTGTTCAATCATGGGATGAATGTTCCGGAAGTGGCTGTCCTGTATCCGGGTGAACATGACTGGATGACTGAGTGTATGTATGTTCAGGAACCCGCCAGAGAACTTATGGAGCATCAGATCGATTTTCAGATTATACCTGTTGATGTACTGACGGAGCAGACATATTATGGAACCTCAGTCGAACAAGGGAAGCTGATCGTCAACGGCAGGATGATGAAAGCTCTTATTATACCAGAAACAAAAATACTGGATAGAAGACTGGCATATTTTATCTGTGATGTATTTGAAAAAGGGCTGTCGGTTATTTTTGTTAACAGTCGGCCGGAAACCATAGAAGAGTTAACAGCAAAGGATAACCATATGCTTGAGGGAATTGGACAGTGCTCTGTAGTCCGGCTAGACGATTTGCCGGAATATCTGGCGGAAATAGGTGCAGGCGGGCCTGTATTGAAGAAAGAGTGCCGGAATCTGGGATACTATCATTATAGAAAAGAGGAGTATGATATTTATTTCTTTTTTAACACCTCATTATCTGAAGATGCCGATGTAGATGTGATTTTGCCAGAGAGTAGAACGGTAATCCAATATGATGCAATGTACAGACGCATATTGCCTGTACGGCAGAAACAAGAAAAAGATGGTTTGAAGATACCTATTAATCTGAAACCATATGAAAGTATTCTTCTAATAGCCGGAACCGGTATAGTGCTTGAGCTGGAAGGGGAATCAAGCCAAATAAATGTACTGGATATATCTGATAAATGGCTGTTTGCAAAGATAGAATCTAAGGGGTATCCAGATTTCCCGGAATTCCGAAGTCTGGACAAGCTAGTTCCTGTTTCCTCATTTGCTCCGGAATTTTCAGGCGTGATGAGGTATGAGAAAGAGATAGAGCTGAAAAATGCAGAGAAAGTACTGTTTTGTTCCGAACATATATATGAAGCGGCAGAAGTTTTTGTGAATGGTAAGAGTGCAGGAAAGAGAATGACACCGCCATATCAGTGGGATATCAGTATTCAGTCAAAGGAAGGTAAGAATAAAATTGCAGTGGAAGTTGTAAATACACCGGCAAGGGCAGTGTTAAAAAATCCAGGTCTGTTTGGACCAGACAGAGAGATTCTGGAACCGTCTGGTATGTTCGGTAATATTATGATAAAATGGTATTAAATATATATGAGTCAGGCATACATATGTCTGGCTCAAATTCTATTTCACATTGTCGGAGGGACCTGTATGCTGGATAAAGTGTTTCAGTTATCAGAGAGGGAAAGAAGATTCAAATCAGAGTATGAAAACGGCGGGCAGCATTTTCTTGAAAAACCAATGTCTTATCAGGAATATGCTTTAATCAGTAAGGAAAAAAAGAAAGATTATGGGAATATAGAGCATTATCATGAAGAAATAACAACGAATTCTCAGGGAAACACAATTAAGGACTTCTATGAGGACGGTGACTATGTTGAAATTGTCCTTCATGGCAGATACAGCTATCCGCTTATGCATAATCATGCCTATATAGAGCTTGTCTATGTATACAGTGGTTCATGTGTTCACTTTGTAGAAGATCAGTCCTTTGATATGAAAACAGGAGATGTCTGCATATTGGCCCCTAATGCGATGCATGCCATTTCGGCAATAAATGATGAGGCGGTCATTATTAATATTATGATGAGCAAAAAAATGTTTGATTCATCTTTTTTGAGGATGATGAGGGGGAATCAGGCACTTTCAGACTTTTTTGAGCATGTTCTGTATAATAAGAAAGTTAGCCCATACATCATATATCCTACGGGGAACGATGAATGGATGAAGCATGCAGTTCTTAATATGTATAAGGAGAGGAAAGAAAAAGATTATTTATACAATGAAAGTGTGACTTTATATATAAAGCAGATGTTTATCCATTTGTTGAGACATTATGAAATGATGGCGATTATCTCTAACCCAATTGATAATACGCAGGAGAGTAATATCGTTGCTCTTATCGGGTATATCACTGTGAATTATAACCATGTTACACTTAAGTCCACGGCACAGTTCTTTGGTTACAACGAGACTTATTTGGGACAGATACTTCAAAAGTATACAGGAAAAAATTTCTGTACACTGCTGACAGAACAACAGATGAAGAATGCGAAAAGACTTTTGGAGGAGAGTAGTTTAAGCGTAACAGAGGTGGGATGCGAGGTAGGATGCTATGATTCCAGCCATTTTATCCGGAAGTTTAAAAAAATGTATGGGGTTACTCCAAGTATGTGGAGAAAGATGAAGAGCAACAAAGAGTAAAGGCCAGTAGAGGTGCAATTATTAAACTTCAAAGCCTCTTATCTCTTACCAATGTTACATATAAGAGCATCAAATTCATTGATAAATCATAACAATTCGGATAGTTCCTGGGATCAGCAAGAAAGGTTTCAAATTCCTCCTTTGTTAAATGAAGGTAGTTTGCAATTGCCTCTTTTGAAATCATAAAGTACCATGTCAGCATTGCTACCAGATCTTTTAAATAGTTTATACTTGTGGTATCCTGCATATACAATTCACTCAAAAAAGCAAGGACATATGTAAGTTCCTGAAGATCATCTCTATTTAAAGTTTCCTTTTTGCGGCATCGTTCAAGCAACTCTGCCGATATACCGGTAGTCTTGCTTAATGTTTCAACTGTAAAGCCATCTGAATAAAACTGTTCTAATAAAGACCAGATATCTGCGTTCGTAATCATGTAATTCTCACTTTCTATATTTTATAATATATTTCTTCAGGAGATACTTTCTAATCCATTATCATTATTATATAAACAGATTACCAGATATTATAAAAACCCGTCAATCTATTTTGCGGCAGACAAGACTTGTGTTATGAATATAATATGTTAACTGTCTAATTATTTTTTGGAAGAAATTATTAAAAAACTGTGAAATCTATCACTTTATATTGACTTTTTTATATAATACTACTAATATAACCGTTAGACGTCTAACTAATTTATGGTTAGCGGTGTTTTGAAAATGCTTAAAGAAAGGAGCGCTGAGGATGAATTGTGACATGGAGCATATGCCTACTGTGGGAATTATGGGCCAGATTATGCATTTGAGTATGAAGAAAGCGACCCAGTTATTCGATAAGTTTGATTTAAAGCCGAGTCAGGCGGGGATACTTTTTATGCTGAATAAGTCGGGCGGCCTTTCACAGCGGGAGATGGCGAAGTTTATGAATGTGACACCACCGTCGATTACGAATACAATCCAGAAGATGGAAAAGATGGACTATATCAGGCGGAGCCCGGATGAAAAGGATCAAAGGATTATGCGGCTTAGTCTGACTGAAAAAGGGGAAGCCTGTCTTAAGAATATTAAAACCGTGGCGGCAGAGATGGATGAACAGATATTCAGCGGACTGAGTCAGGAAGAAAAATTGCTGATGAGAAGACTCTTACTACAGATGAGAGATAACCTCATGGAAATATCTTGAAAATAACGGGGTATGCATAGAACAGGGCTTAGAATAATGAAGCACCCTACAGGCACTATCACGATGACATAAGACAAGAATGAAGAAAGGATAGGGATTATGAAGAAATTATTCAAGTATATGGGAATGTACTGGAAAGCAATGATTGCGATTCTGGCAGTTCTCGTTGTGCAGGCATATTGTGATCTTTCGCTTCCTGCATATACATCCGATATAGTAAATGTCGGAATCCAGCAGGGCGGTATTGACGAATCAATACCGGACGCGATTGCACAGAAGGATATGGATAAGCTGCTGCTGTTTGTAAGCAGTGATGATGCAGAGACGGTAAAGGATGCCTATGAACTGAAAGATAAGGATACAGGATATGATTACGACGGAGCTGTTTATGTACTGAAAGACAAGACAGCAGAAGACGAGAAGCTGATGGAAAAGCTGTCAGATATTCTCGGAAAGCCGATGCTTTTTGTGTCCGGGATAGATTCAGGCAGTGATACCACGAAGAAGATGGAAAATTCCATGAAGGAGAATATGAAATCTGCCATTCAGGAACAGGCTGACCAGAAGATGGAAGAGGCAAAGCAGCAGATGGCGGATGCCCAGAACCAGATGACGGATGAGCAGAAGGCTGCACTCGCTGCAAACCCTGAGTTAGCTGACCAGATGATGGAACAGCAGCAACAGGCGGCAGAACAGATGCAGAAGGAAGCGCAGGAAAAGATTGACGAGCAGTTGAAAAAGATAGACAAAGCGGATATTTTTGAACTGTTTGAGCTCGTTCCGGATGAGCAGCGTGCCCAGATCGTTGACAAGATGAGTGAGCAGATGGACGACATGCCCGAAACAATGGTAGAACAGGCTGCTACGCTTTATATAAAGGAAGTATATGGGAACCTGAATATTGATACGGCCCATCTCCAGTCCTCCTATATATTGGGGACCGGTGGTAAGATGCTGGCACTGGCGCTGCTGGGGATGATAGCGAGTGTGCTTGTAGGATTTATGGCTTCCCGCGTCGGCGCGACAGCAGGGCGTGACTTGAGAGGCAGGGTATTCAGAAAAGTGGTAGGATTCTCCAATAATGAGTTTGACCATTTTTCAACAGCGTCTCTGATCACAAGAAGTACCAATGACATCCAGCAGATTCAGATGCTTGTTGTCATGCTGCTTCGAATGGTCTTGTATGCACCGATCATGGCAGTCGGAGGTATCTACAAGGTATTCCAGACGAATGTATCTATGTCATGGATTATCGGTCTGGCAGTCCTCCTGATTGGTCTGGTTATACTCGTACTCTTTACAGTTGCTATGCCGAAATTCAAGATATTACAGAAGCTGGTTGATAAACTGAATCTTGTAACAAGAGAAATCCTGACCGGTCTGTCTGTTATCCGTGCTTTCAGTACGGAGAAGCATGAAGAAGAACGGTTTGATAAAGCAAATATTGACCTGACAAAGACGAACCTGTTTGTTAACCGTGCCATGACATTCATGATGCCTGTTATGATGGTGATTATGAATGGAATCTCCGTGTTGATCGTCTGGACAGGTGCACATGGAATCAGTGACGGGCAGATGCAGGTAGGAGATATGATGGCATTTATCCAGTATACAATGCAGATCATCTTTAGTTTCCTGATGCTGTGCATGATTTCGATTATGCTCCCGAGGGCAGCCGTATCAGCAGAGCGTGTGGATGAAGTTCTGACAAGTAAGACAATGATCCATGATCCGAAGGAACCTGAAAAACTTCCGGATGATCTTGACGGAGTCCTGAAATTTGATCATGTATCCTTCCGCTATCCGGGAGCAAGCGAGGATGTACTTCGTAACATTACATTCGAGGCTCGTCCGGGTGAGACGACAGCCATAATAGGAAGTACCGGCAGCGGTAAGTCCACACTGGTCAATTTGATCCCGAGATTTTATGATGTAACGGAAGGTGAGATTACGCTTGACGGCATAGATATCCGTAATATTTCACAGCACGAACTGCGTGAGAAACTGGGGTATGTTCCTCAAAAGGGAGTTCTTTTCTCGGGAGATATCGCATCGAATATCATGTTTGGCAATCCGGATGGTTCAGACGCGGAGATGGAAGAGGCGGCAGAAATCGCCCAGGCAACAGAGTTTATCGACGCAAAACCGAAGAAGTATAACAGCACGATTGCCCAGGGTGGTTCCAACGTATCTGGCGGACAGAAGCAGAGACTTTCTATAGCAAGAGCAATTGCAAAGCATCCGAATCTCTTCATCTTTGATGACAGTTTTTCGGCTCTGGATTACAAGACAGATGTTTCTCTCAGAAGGGCATTGAAGGAAAAGACAGCAAACAGTACCGTGCTCATTGTTGCACAGCGTATCAGTACGATCTTACATGCGGAACAGATTATTGTTCTGGATGACGGAGAAGTTGCCGGTATCGGTACCCACAGAGAACTGCTTAAGAAATGTGAGGTTTATCAGCAGATCGCGGCATCTCAGCTGTCAGAGGCAGAATTAAAAGAAGGTCTGGAAGGAAAGGAGGAGAGCAGCCATGAGTAAAAACACGAGAAGAGGCATGGGCGGACATGGTCCCGGCAGGGGAATGGTACCGGGAGAAAAGCCGAAAGATCTAAAAGGCACGATGAAAAAGTTACTCGGATACATGAAGGCTTATAAGTTCCAGCTGTTTTTCGTCCTTATATTTGCAGTCGGAGGTACAATTTTTAATATTGTAGGGCCGAAGATTTTAGGAAAAGCAACAACAGAAATATTCAACGGACTCGTGAGCAAGGTTTCCGGCGAAGGCGGGATGGATTTCGAAAAGATCGGAAGAATCCTTTTATTCACGCTGAGTCTTTATGTAATAAGTGCATTATTCTCATTTGTACAGGGCTACATTATGACAGGCATATCTCAGAAGATGACTTACCGCCTGAGAAAAGAAATTTCATTGAAGATCAACCGTATGCCGATGAATTACTTTGATACAAAGACACACGGGGAAGTCCTGTCACGTGTGACAAATGATATTGATACGCTGGGGCAGAGCCTGAACCAGAGTGCGACGCAGATGATCACATCCGTTACAACGCTCATAGGAGTCTTAATTATGATGCTGTCCATCAGCCCGCTGATGACAGTTGTGGCGCTGCTGATCCTTCCGATATCTATAGGACTGATTTCCATCATTATGAAACATTCACAGAAATATTTCCGCGGACAGCAGGAATATCTGGGAAATGTAAACGGACAGGTGGAAGAGGTTTACGGCGGACATAACATTATCAAAGCATTTAATAAGGAAGAAGATGTTATAACCGAATTTGATGAGACGAATAACAAGCTGTATGATTCCGCATGGAAATCCCAGTTTATATCAGGCATGATGATGCCGATCATGCAGTTTGTAGGAAACTTGGGATATGTCGTAGTTGCCATTCTGGGCGGATACCTTGTTATCAAAGATACGATAGAAGTGGGGGATATTCAGTCCTTTATCCAGTATGTGCGTAACTTCACACAGCCGATCCAGCAGGTTGCACAGGTGGCAAATATGCTTCAGTCAACAGCAGCGGCTTCCGAGCGTGTGTTTGAGTTCCTCGATGAAGATGAAGAGGACCAGACTGTCGAGAATGCAGTATCTGTTGAAGGGCTGAAAGGAAATGTGGAATTTGACCATGTACACTTCGGATATAACCCGGAGAAGATCATCATCAATGATTTCTCTGCAAAAGTAAAAGAGGGGCAGAAGATTGCGATCGTCGGGCCGACAGGAGCCGGAAAGACAACAATGATCAAGCTGCTTATGAGGTTCTACGACGTGAATTCCGGTGCAATTCTGATAGACGGTCACGACGTCAAGGATTTCAACCGAAGCGAGCTGAGACAGATGTTTGGCATGGTACTACAGGACACATGGCTGTTCCACGGAAGCATTAAAGATAATATCCGCTACGGAAAACTGGATGCGACAGATGAAGAAGTCATAGAGGCAGCGAAAGCGGCACGTGTCCATCGTTTTGTCCAGACACTGCCGGGCGGTTATGATATGGAACTGAATGAAGAGGCGAGCAATGTATCTCAGGGACAGAAGCAGCTGCTTACAATCGCGAGGGCGATTCTGGCTGATCCAAAGATCCTGATCCTTGACGAGGCCACCAGTTCTGTTGATACGAGGACAGAGATCCAGATCCAGAAAGCAATGGATACCCTCATGAGAGGCAGAACAAGTTTTGTTATCGCACACAGACTTTCTACAATCAGGGATGCAGATATGATCCTTGTTATGAAAGACGGAGATATCGTAGAAATGGGTAACCATGACGAACTGATTGCGAAGAACGGGTTCTATGCGGACCTTTATAACTCGCAATTTGAGAAAACAACAAGTATTGCTTAAGACAGGATGCCTGAAGAGATATGGATAAATAAGCCGGGAAATTTATTTCCGGCTTATTTTGTATGAAAACGGGAATGGAAAAAAGAAGTATATGCGAATGTCGATTTTTATTGTATAATGGTAACTGTTCAGTACAGGACTGTGCATTTACTGCACAGTCCGTACGAAAATGTGGAACAGTCAGAAGCAAGCCCCATCGCCAAAGGCGATTTTTATGGGCTTGCGGCGTAGCTGTTCATAGTCCTGAACAGTTACGTATAATGTTTTTATTACTGAAGTTTAAAGGAGCCTGTGTAAATGTATGATTTACTTGTAGTTATGAACGATATGATTGTGATCGTTTGTGACCTTCTTCTCTATACGATTATGTGTCCGTCAAGGGAGAACACCCGTGTGCCGGTGATGTTTAAATATATAGGCTGTGTACTGATTGTGGCGGCATATTACGGGGCTGTATATATCCTGAAATTACCGGCAGCAGTTTCGTCAACGGTCTGTATGACAGTGCCCAGTTTCCTATTGTTTTTGTATTATGCAAAATACAGGGACAGCCGGTTTGTGCTGACATTTTGTTTTATAGATACGATCTCCCTAATTGTTGCATTTATTGGCAGGCTGTTCGGCATTACTTTGGAGTACGGTGAAGTTTATGCGGTTATCATCATGCCGGTATTATTTGCAGTCATCCTCCGGTTTGCATTTAAATATGCGGATAAGTATAAAAAGCTTCTGGCGGAGGCTGATGCGGGATGGGGACTGATGGCATGCTCCACGGCGTTGATCTATTTTGCCATGATTTTCTTTGCCGGGTATCCAAAACCGATGGTTGAGAGGGTCGAGTATTTCCCGGTGTGGTTAGTTTTTGCAGTTGTTGTTATATCCTGCTATGTTGTTTTTATCCATTCTATATTTAAGACTCAGAAAATCAGTGATCAGAAAAAGCGGCTCGAGCGTGAGAAGGAAGTATATCAGCTGGCGTACAATGACGGGCTTACTGGGCTGCATAACAGGGCCTCATATATGGAAAAGGTTAACGAACTGGAACGGAACCGAAGTCAGTTCCGCCAGATCGGGTTTGTCGTGGTTGATATTAATTGTTTTAAACAGGTGAATGACACAATGGGACACCACATGGGAGATCAGATTCTTATTTTTGTGGCGGACGCGTTAAGGGTGGCATTTAAGGGATATGAAAAATATATATTCAGAATGGGCGGCGATGAATTTTTTATTATTCTTCCAGATGAAGAGGAAGAGGAGCTCAAGAACCGCATATCCGGATTCCGCCGGTATCTGGAAGAAGAAAAGAATGCGGCTGGTTTAAAAATAACGGCAGCGGTCGGTTATGAGATTATTTTGACAGAGGAGAAGGAATCGCTGGAACATGCCTTTGTTCTGGCTGACAGGAAGATGTATGAAGATAAAAGAAGCTTTCGTTTCTAAGCGGCATGAGGAAGAAAGAGAAGGTTATAAACAAGAGGAATCTCCGGATGTACAGTCAGTAATGGCTGGACCGGAGATTTTTTCATGAAAGGCAGTACCGTTAAAAATTCATTTGAAATTCATATGGTTCTGTTATAATAAATGAAACAACAGGAGGAGTACCATATGGGGAAGAGGATTTTATTTTTAGAGGATGAGCCGGTCATTCAGGATGTTCTGGCTGAATATATGAAGATGCAGGGATATGATGTGTATTCAGCGGCAGACGGGGAGGAAGCAGTGAAGGCTCTTACGGAAGATATATTTGATATGGCAGTTCTGGATATTATGGTTCCGAAAATCAGCGGTCTGGAAGTTCTGGATTTCATAAGGGACAAATATCCTGATATGGCTGTGATTATGCTGACGGCTCTCGGGGATGAACAGACACAGGTACGGGCGTTCAATGCGTATGCGGATGACTATGTGATCAAGCCGGTATCGCCGATTATCCTGTTGAAGCGCATGGAAACAATTTTCAGACGGGTGAAGCCTTCTGCCCGGACGGTGCGGGAGGGGTTATTCATTGATAAAGGTGCATATCAGGCCTGTTACAATGGGGAACCATTGGAATTGACGCTGAGTGAGTTTCTTTTGCTGGAGACCCTATATGATGAGCCGTGCAGAGTTTTTACAAGGGAGCAGCTGATCCTGCATATTTTTAATGATGATTACATCGGAAACGACAGGATTATCGATGCACATGTGAAGAACCTGAGGAAAAAACTGCCCCAGAACTTTATCAAGACCGTCATTGGGGTCGGGTACCAATTTAAACAGGAGGTGTAGCATATGAAGCTGTCAAAAAAGACATTTCTATACAGCATTGGGATTTCGGCGCTTCTTGTCAGCCTGATTGTCATTTATTTCGTAACGATGCTGCCGTCCCTGTATGTGGATTATATGAAGAAGCAGAACCTGAAGTCTGTGGTAGAAGTCGAGAAGGGATACATGAAGAATCACAGCTATAAGGGGCTTAAGGTTCAAAACCCGACGGGGTCGGCTACGCTGGAGATCCCACTTGAGGGGGACGAAATATACCTGGCCGGAAAGGCCTTTAAATTTACAGTGACTGTGCAGGACGAGCAGCTCAAAAAACTTCTGGGGCAGGTCCGTAACTGTTTCGGGAATATGAAAGATGTAGAAAAAGAGGACTTCGAGGCGATCGACTGGGAACTTTTGAAAAAAGGGTTCCAGAAGAGTGCCTTGTTGGATGAAACTGCACCGGTTGATGTGGAAGTACAGATTGATAAGGACACAGAAGTGTTCAAAGCGGACGACTCTGTTAAAATGCATATTATGGATAAAGATATTGTTGTTTTTGAAGGGGGAGCTTCGGATGAAGACAATCAGTATACGACTTATATTGCAATAGGCAGGAGCGGAAGTTCGCTCATTTTTTCCTTTCTGCCGGTGATGACTCCGCAGATGAAAGAAATTAAGCCGATTGTTATGGGGAGTATTCCGATGATAGCAGCGGTTTTGTTTTTGATTGTCATGCTTTGTTCCCAGTTCTTTTCCAAAAAGATTGTTAATCCGGTGGTCAGCCTTGCCCATTATGCAGAAGAAGTTAAGAACGCCGGGAGTCTGGAGGTGGAACCGTTCAAAATTACGGCGCGTGATGAGATTGGGGAGCTTGGCCGGACCCTGAACGAGCTATATGCGAAACTGAAAGAGAATTACGATGAGCTGGAAGAAAAGAATGAACGGCTGAAAAAAGAAAATAAGCGTCAGGAAGTCTTTTTAAGGGCATCTTCGCACCAGCTAAAAACACCGGTCACTGCGGCACTCCTGCTTGTGGACGGTATGATACAGGAGGTGGGTAAATATAAAGATACGAAGACTTATCTCCCTCAGGTGAAGGAACAACTGCAGTCGATGAGGAAAATCGTGGAGGATATTTTATATCTGAACCATTGTACGGAAAACCTTCATATAGAATCCGTGGATGTAGATGTTCTTCTAATGGAAGTGATGGGGGCTTACCGTATTCAGGCAGAGATGAAGAAGCTTCGTTTTGAGAAGGGTGGGACAACCCGGACTGTGCCAAGCGACAGGGAGCTTCTAAAGAAAATACTGGATAATCTGTTTTCCAATGCAGTTGCAAATACACCGGAAAATGGGCAGATACTTGTGGAGTCAGAGGCAGGTTCGGTGAGTATTGTGAATCAGGGGGCACACATAGATGAGACCCTGTTGCCGCACCTTTATGAACCTTTTGTGAGCGGCAGCGGGAAAGAACGGGGAAAGGGGCTTGGACTGTATGTCAGTGCATATTACAGTGAAGTACTCGGCTGTAAACTGACCGTGGAAAATGTATCCGGCGGGGTAAGGGCAAAATTGAATTTCACATTCAAAGAAGACGCACAGCATCTTCATACAGACTTCATATGAAAGCGGTAAACTAAAGTTATCAAAAGGAGAGGAGAAAAGAAATGCTGGTGACAATTAAAAACCTGCAGGTATATTATGGCAGACAGCTGGCCCTTGAAATTGACCGTCCGCTTGAGATTAACAAAGGTGAGCGAATAGGCATCATCGGTTCCAATGGGGCGGGGAAATCTACATTTGTAAAGACCATGCTTGGCCTGACATCTTACAAAGGGAGGATTCAGACGGAGCTGAAGCCGGAACAGATGGCAGCCCATCTGCAGTTTAACGATTATGTATCCACCATGTCTGTGCGGCATGTTCTGGAAACACTGCTTGATACAAGTATCAGTAAAAACAGCCGTCTTCAGGAACTGATCACATATTTTGAATTTGAAGAGTGTCTAAAGAAACATTATAAATCCCTATCCGGAGGACAGAAGCAGCGGCTTACGATTATTATGGTCATGATGCAGGATGCACCGCTTACTTTTTATGATGAGGTGACTTCGGGTCTGGATTTCGAAACGAGACAGCGGCTGATGGAAAGGCTGCTGAAGTGGTATGAGGGAAAGAGTAATACACTCTGTATCGTATCTCATTATTATGAGGAACTGGAGCTTCTGGCAAATAAGCTGCTGATTCTGGATCAGGGGAAAGTGATTGATTATGGGGAAAAAGAAACTCTGTTCCGTAAATACTGTGGTAATTCCATCATCACTCTGGATGCAGGGGAAGAGCATGGGCGCCTGACAGAACCATACAGGAAATTGGAAGCACCTTCCCATCTGATTGCACTAGCATGCAGGGGAAAGACAGAGGAGGAAGATATTGCAAAACTGCTCATACGGAATAATGTTAACTTCAAACGAAGCAGCAGTGATATTGAGATTATGTCAATCAATGCGAAGAAAGCGTATTATCAGGAGCGCGGAAACGGAGGGGTGGACCATGACTAAAAAAAGATGCGGCAGAAGGCTGATTATGTATGAGATACGGAATGTGCTGGGGAATCCTTTTGTATATATGTTCGGAATCTTTTTCCCCATTCTGATGCTTTTTATTATCACAAAAGCGGTACAGGCAGATGTCCCGGAGAGTATGATTCCACAGACGAATACGGCAGTGTTTATTACTATGAGCCTGATCATTCCGATGGCGGTCGTATTGCTTGGATATTCTTCGAATTATTCGCAGGAACTGGAGAAGGAGATACCGCTGCGGATGCAGTTGTTTGGATTTTCACCGAATACGACGCTTCTGGCAAAGATTATCGCACAGTTTGCAGTGATGAGCATCGGACTTGTGCTGTATACGATTGTAGCTTACAGTACCCTTGAAATGGAGATACCAAGGCCGGGCGCAGCTCTGTGCCTGATCATCAGCCTGCTGCTGTTAAGCGGGATCTTTTTTGCGCTGGCCCACGGAGTTGCCACGATCCTGAAGAAGTTCGGCCCCACGTATGCGATTATGATGGCGGTTTACTTTGGGGTGATGGTACTGTGCGGGATGATGGGGGTTCAGGTAGAGGACCTGCCTGAAGCAGCACAAAAGGTGGCTGCGCTTTTCCCGATGAGTTATATCACGAGTGATTTCGCAGGCTTCTGGACAGAGGGGAACTACAACTTTACACCTCTGATACAGTCATTTCTGTTCTTTGGGGCTGTGTCCGGGATCATACTTCTGATAGCACTGCGCAGGGAACGAAGAGAAGTCACTGAAAAAAGGATGTAAAATTCTAAAGTGGAATAGGATGTCATATATATAGAATGATATGGAACAAACGGAGCATGACATGGAAGCTATTTCGCAGATTATGAAATCAATTTATGAGTACCTTTGGGGGATGCCGATGCTGGTTGTCCTGTTGGGTACTCATTTATATTTTACATTCCGCCTTGGGTTTATCCAGAGGAAGATACCGACGGGAATCCGTTTGAGTTTTTCCAAAAGTGAAGAAAGCAATGAGGGGATTTCTCCGTTTTCCGCACTGGCTACAGCACTGGCGGCAACCATCGGGACGGGAAATATTATCGGAATCTCTGCGGCAATCGCGATAGGCGGGCCGGGGGCCGTGTTCTGGTGCTGGGTGACCGGCGTGTTCGGGATTGCAACCTGTTACGCGGAATGTTTTTTGTCGGTGAAATACCGGGTACAGAAACCAGATGGTTCATACAGCGGGGGACCGATGTACGTTATGGAACATGTTCTGCACCAGAAAAGTGCGGCAGTCATATTTGCAGTGAGTACAATACTGGCATCTCTGGGGATGGGAAGCAGCGTCCAGTCACATTCTATTTGTGCGGCAGTCACATCAAACTACGAGGTTTCCCCTCGCATCGTAGGGATCATTGCAGCCTTGCTGGCAGGAATAGTCATACTGGGAGGGGCGAAGCAGGTCTCAAAGGTGTGTACATATCTGGTGCCTTTTATGAGCATTTTTTATCTGGGGGGATGTTTGCTGCTTTTATGGATAAACCGTGCGTATCTTGGTGAAACACTGGTGGTGATTATTGGATCAGCTTTTTCATCAAGATCTGTTGCCGGCGGGATTACAGGAACCGCCGTAATGATCGGTATGCGAACTGGGATTTCAAAGGGATTATTTACAAACGAGGCAGGACTGGGCTCGATTCCGATGGCTGCGGCTGCATCCAGAACAAGTTCGCCTGTAAAACAGGGGATTATCTCTATGACAGGGCCTTTCTGGGATACAGTTGTCATGTGTGCGATCACGGGAATTGCAATTGTCAGCAGCATGATAAAAGCTCCGGCAGTCTATGCAGGAGCGGGTGATGATGAACTGTGTTTTCTTGCTTTCGCGGGACTGCCCGCAGACGGCAGCATGATGCTGTCCGTCTCCCTTGTACTGTTTGCATTTGCAACGATCATTGGGTGGAGCTATTACGGGGAATGTGCGGTCCGCTATCTATGGGGAAGCAGAAGGCTTTTTACCTACAGGGTCGTCTACATAGCAGCCGTGTATTTCGGCGCCGTGATGTCGCTGGATCTGGTCTGGACTGTCTCGGACCTGTTCAATTCCTTTATGGCAATACCGAATATACTGTGTATCTGGATGCTCAGAAAAGTAGTAATTCATGAGACACGTGCCGGGGCTAAAAAGTCATTCATGAAAACCTAGAAAAATATTCTTCCGCCTTTTCCCTTGTAAGGGAAAAGCGGTTTTGCAGCTTCATAAGAATCTTTTCTTTGTCATAGCCTTCCTCGCGGTAATCAAGGATAAATGCTTTAATGCCTTGCTCAATGCCTTGTTCGATACCCTGCTCGACACCCCGTTCGACACCCTGCGCAATCCCCTGCTTGATGCCCTGTTCGATTCCTTTTTCAATACCGGTTTTAATCCCCTCTTTAACACCATCCTGATATAAATCGTCTAATGCTTTACACATATCAATCCCTCCTGATTTTTGCTTAGCTTCGGGTAATTGCTGCCCTGATCCGAGCAGTACCCGTATTGCGTTATATGAATCTTCATCGATACTGCCGAAGTATTTCTTGTTAGTTTGCATATATTCCTGCAGCCCTTCTTTACTTTTTCTATATTCTAACATGCCGAATACCAGCTGTAAATCCGTCTGAAAACATAAATCATGATTCAACCGCCTTGGATCAATCAAATTTATCCGGTAGTTGGGAATATATTTTTTCAATAGTTCATATTCCTTTGCGTTAAGACCTAACAGTCCATGCAGGTCCTGTGTTCCATCCCATTCTTTTTCGCCATAGTAAAAGACAACAGTGATAACGGGGGTGAGCTGGTCACTTTTCTTGAGGCCGGACAAAAATTCAGAGGAATTTTCCAATTCCTTGTTTTCTCTCCTGATTTTTCTAATCTGGCTGATTTGTTCAGTATAGTTCAATGCATCATACAGCATTCCCCGGACAGGCATGGCATAGTGGATTTCATCCTGGTTTTCACATGCAAGTACCACGATCCTTGTTCCGTCTTCTGCCATCATCATGATGTCACGGTATCTTTGAATACTGATATCTTCGCCGTTCGGTTTCCGTAAGATAAGGGTTTGTTCCGGGCTGCTTTCCTTTAAATGATTCGGCAGGAATACCTGTTTTCCCTGAAACAGGGAGCCATTGATTAAATCTGCAAACCGGTGCTTATCGGAGAGCCAGCGTTTCATATAAATATCATTTTTTCCCATATGTAATTTTCTCCTTGTCTACTGTTTATGTATATTTCAAAATGAAGTGATTGCTCCGAAGACAAGTTTATACTTTCAATAGACATCACCAGCCTTTATTGTTTGAATTTTTAAATGATTGTTGTTTGTCCGATGTTGAAACATGGATTGTTGGAATGATTCTTTCTTTAAGAAGGAAACCTTTGAAAATGGGGAATTCCCCTTTGATTAGATTCTAAGAATGTATGAAATACACCAGATCTTTTCAAGTACATATACTCTATCATAGATTACTGCTTGAAGCCATAAAATTTGTATGAATTTTGTGCCAAAATTTTGTGAAGTGCTGAGCCATATGATGCTGGGGGCAAAAACTGATTTGCCCCCAAAAAAGTTTCCGGCTCTATGCCGGCTTGATCCTGTAAAATTATCTTGATTTTACGGCTGGGACAGCGAGTCTGGCACCTGTGGCAGCCTCGGCTCCGAGATTGAAACTCGGGGCAATGTCATAGGCGAACCGATAGCCGTAGACCTCGGGTTTGTATTTTTCTACCGCAGTATAGGTACTTTCGATTGCGGCGCAGAAATCGTTCTCATCTTCATAGGGCTCGCTCTGGAAATAGAGCATGGTACATTCCTGTAATTCTACGGTCAGATACCCTTCAGGCAGCGGCTTGTCGAATGTGAGTGGGACTTCTATCCCTGCGGCAGTCTTTGAGCAGCCTTCGGGGACTGCAAAATCTGGCAGTTCGACGAGTGCAGCAGGTTCGAATCTTTCCGGGATGCTGTTCAGCAGGCCCTCCCATTCACAGCCCATTTCTTCACAGTAGGAAAAATAATCTTCCGCCTTTACAGAGGGGAGGTAGATGAGCTTTCTTTTTGGCCTTTCTTTGGCTGTTACCATACATAAACTGATTTCCTGATTCATTTTTATTTCCTCCTTGCGTTTTTCATAGTCCAGCAGGGCATAGTAATGTTCAACCGGGTACTGTGTAAACAGAGGGACAGGGATCTGGGTACGCCTGTACTTCGAAGGGGTTACGTGGAACTTCTTATGAAAAGAACGGGTGAATCCTTCGTGTGTCTGAAAGTGGCTGTTGAGCGCAATCTCAAGGATACTGGTATCACTTTCTGACAGTTCTTTTACACTTTGTGTCAGACAAACAGAGTGAATATAATCTTTCAGCGACATATCCAGATGATATCTGAAGAGTCTGTCCGCATGGCGCCGGGAGTAACCGGAGGCCTCACATACCTTTTCGAGACTGAAATCTTCATCCCCAAAGTGGGTGCCGATATACTCCTGCATCGTCTGGACTGCTTTCAGGGATGTGTTTTTTGTATACTGATTCTCTGCTTTATCTCTGTTCATTTACTGCACCTGCTTTGCTGTTTAGTATAGGGGAGGACGAAATGTATTTCTTGACATTTCTGGACAATTGTAGAGGTAACATGTCTATTATACATGTTTTTGATTCAGATTTACACTGGAAATTGTGTGTGTTAATATAGATAATAAGGACAGGGAGGAAGATAACAATGGGTTTGACACATTTTGATGAAAATGGAAAAGCGTTCATGGTCGATGTAACGGAAAAGCATGAGACCGTCCGCGAGGCAGTGGCGACAGGGAAGATTATTGTGAACAGAGAGGTTTATGAAGCAATCTGTGCCGGCACAGTCGGAAAGGGAGATGTTCTATCCGTGGCCACGACGGCAGGAATCATGGGTGTGAAGAGGACTTCGGACTTGATCCCGATGTGCCATATCCTGCCGATCACAAACTGTAAGGTGACTTTTGAGATGCTGCCGGAGGAATATGCGGTACAGTGTTACTGCACGGTGAAGGTAACAGGAAAGACCGGGGTGGAGATGGAAGCACTTACGGGTGTCAGTACTGCGTTGCTGACTATTTATGATATGTGTAAGGCACTGGACAAGTCTATGGAGATTCGGGAAATTTATTTGTGCCGGAAGACTGGCGGAAAGAGTGGTGAATATTATCATGAAAAGAAAGTGGAAGACAGCAGTCATAACGCTGAGTGATAAAGGATATGCAGGCGAGCGGGAGGACAAAAGTGGTCCGCTGATCCGGGAGATGATAGAGCATGAGGGGTATGAAACAGCTGAGATGATCCTCCTTCCGGACGACCAGAAAATGCTGGAAGAAAAACTGATTGAACTATGTGATGAAAAGAAGATGGATCTGATCCTGACAACAGGCGGGACAGGGTTTTCCCCCAGAGACTGCACACCAGAGGCTACACTTGCGGTGGCGTCGAAGAATGCACCGGGGATTGCGGAGGCGATGCGCTATGCCTCCCTTCAGATTACACCAAGAGCGATGCTGAGCCGGGGGGCATCCGTGATCCGGGGAGAGACTTTGATTGTAAACCTTCCCGGGAGCCCAAAGGCTGTAAAGGAAAATCTGGAATGTATCCTTTCATCCCTGCCTCACGGGTTAGAAATCATGAAGGGTATGACAGGAGAGTGCGGAAGCAAAGTGAAGAACCCCGGATTGTAAAGTCCGTGGAAATCGAGTATAATAGGGGCAGGGTGATTTTACGGCAGAAGGAGATGTGATGTTAGACCAGTATGGAAGAAAAATAGAATACCTGCGCATTTCCGTGACGGACAGATGTAATCTGCGCTGCGTTTACTGCATGCCAGAGGAAGGTGTCGAACAGGTGAGTCACAGCGAGATTCTTTCGTTCGATGAAATGACACGTATCTGCCGGATTTGTGCAAAACTCGGCATTACAAGGGTCAAGCTGACAGGCGGTGAACCTCTTGTGAGGAAGGGGCTTGGCAGCCTTCTGCGTTCTATAAAGGAAATAGAAGGCATAGAACAGGTAACGCTGACCACAAATGGTGTGCTGCTTGCAGAGCAGATAGAAGAGCTTGCAGCCGCGGGACTGGATGCGGTGAATGTTAGTCTGGATACGCTGGACCGCGCACAGTATATGAAACTCACACGCAGAGATGAGCTGGAGGCGGCGCTGAGAGGTCTGGAAGCAGCACTTCAGTATCCGGATATCCGGGTCAAGGTGAATTGTGTTGCACTGCACGGAGAGAACGAGTCGCAGTGGGGGCCCCTTGCCTATATGGCAAAAGAAAGACCGATCGATGTACGTTTTATCGAGATGATGCCGATCGGACTGGGGAAAGAGTATCCATTCAGCAGTCAGGAGCTAGTATATGAAGCGTTAAAGGCGGCTTTCGGCGAAGCACAGTTTTTAACGGGTAATTTTGGGAATGGACCTGCCATTTATGCAAGGTTTCCCGGGTTTACCGGGAAGACTGGATTTATTAGTGCAGTTTCCCACAAGTTCTGCGAAAGCTGCAACAGAGTCCGGCTGACAGCAGAAGGATTTTTAAAGCCATGCCTTCAATATTCCACAGGAGTAGATTTAAGGGCGATGCTTAGAAATGAGGCCGGGGAGAAGGAACTGGAAGAGATGATACAAAAAGTCATATTTGAAAAGCCGCGCAGCCATCAGTTTCAAATGGAGGGCAGCTCGAAACAGGAAGATCTGGAGCAGAAACAGATGTCCAGTATTGGCGGCTGAAGCGGACAAAAGGGAGGATATGAATGGGAAAGGTGATGGCAGTCTGCACAAGCCCTGCAAAGGGAACGCAGAAAACAAATGTGGGTGAAGCACTTTTTATAGAAGATTTTGGTCTGGAAGGGGACGCCCACGCAGGTAAATGGCACAGGCAGGTCAGCCTGCTGTCGCATGATAAAATAGAAGAGTTCCGAAAGAGGGGCGCAGAGGTGGCGGATGGTGCTTTTGGGGAAAATCTGGTCGTGGAAGGGTTTGATTTCAGAAATCTGCCCGTGGGCACTAGGTTTCGTTGCAATGATGTGATTCTGGAGATGACACAGATTGGAAAGGAATGCCACCACGGCTGTGAGATTTTTCAGAAAATGGGAGAATGTATTATGCCCAGAGAGGGTGTGTTTGCTAAAGTAATAAAGGGAGGGCGGATCCGCACGGGAGATGTTATGGAAATTATGAAATAGCAGGAGAATCACAGCTGATAAGGAGATTCGCAGTGCAATAGGGGCACGTTTACAATGCCCTCATTGCACTGCGATTTCTTCTGTCAATTGATGCTTATACGCATTTCTTTGAAAACTAAAATAAAACAGAAGAAACTAAAATATTTTATATTGTAATAAATAATTTCTTGCGATAAGCGAATAGGAAAAATAAGAGGGGGCAAGGCAGTGTGTACCTCTTGGAAAATATGGGGATTTTTAGGATGACACAAGATAGGAAATTAAGGATGAAGGGCTGCCTGTATGCATTTCTTGCAGGTGTACTGTGGGGAGTAACAAGTCCGGCGGCACAGTTTCTGTTCGAGAAGAAAGGAATTGTATCGGAATGGCTGGTGCCGTACCGGCTTATATCGGCAGGAATCCTGCTGCTAATTTACGCTAAAATAAAGAAACAGGATATTGTCAGTGTGTGGAAGGATAAAAATGACGGGATCAGGCTGGTCCTGTTTGGAATACTTGGGATGATGGGAATGCAGTTTACCTTTTTCTCGGCAGTACAGGAAATGAATGCAGGAACGGCAACCATTTTCCAGTATCTGAACCCGGCTATTCTGATCTTGTTTTTTGCAGTCGTACATAAAATTATGCCGAGCGTAAAGGAGATGCTGGCTGTCTGTGCAGCGGTTGCAGGCATCGCGGTGGTTGCTACCCACGGTGATTTTTCTACGTTGACGATTTCTGGAAAGGGTCTGTTTCTGGGAATGCTTGTAGCTGTCACAACCTGTTTTTACGGTGTCCTGCCAGCGCCTCTCCTGAAGCGCTATTCTGCGGAAACGGTCAGCGCATGGGGGATGATATGCGGCGGAACCCTGCTTATGGCAGTAGTGAGGCCGTGGCGGATACCGGCAGTGATTGACTGGCAGGTTATAGCGGCATTTCTGATGATAATTACAGTGGGAACAATCCTTCCTTTCTGTTTTTACCTGTCCTCGGTGAAATATACTGGTTCTGTGTATGCCGGCCTCTTTTCGAGTGTAGAGCCTGTTGCAGCTACTGTGGTTGCGGCTGCGGCTCTTGGGACAACGTTTATGAAAATGGACCTTCTCGGGTTTGCACTGGTACTTTCCACTTTATTTATACTGGCAATCCCGGAGAAAGTGCGGTAAAATCATAGGAAAGCGGTGCTATACCAATTCCGGTGCTTAATGCATGGGAGTGAAAAAAATCTTGCATGTAATATAGAAAAGAGATATAGTTTACGTTGGATTGCTTAAAAGCGGTTACAGGTTTTATTTACTTTAAGGAGCATGAAGATGGAAAATACAGCAAAGAAAAAGTCGTTGATGAAAGATATGACGCAGGGGAGTCCTATGAAACTGATTCTGGAATTTACCCTGCCTATGATATTTGGATTTTTGTTTCAGCAGTTTTATAACATGGCAGATACCATGATTGTAGGAAGATTTCTGGGAGTACATGCGCTGGCATCGGTCGGTGCAACAGGGTCTGTCAATTTTTGCGTGATCGGGTTTTGCATGGGAGTGTGTAATGGCTTTGCGATTCCCGTTGCACAGAAATTCGGGGCAAAGGATGAAAAGAGGCTGCGCGCCTTTGTCGGGAACAGCGCATTGCTTGCGGCTATATTTGCACTGGTTATGACGGTGCTGACAGTTATTTTGTGCCGCCCCATACTTGAATTCATGAATACCCCATCAGACATTGTTGACGGGGCATACAATTATATTGTAGTAATATTTGCAGGGATCCCGGCTACATTCCTATATAATCTGCTGGCGGGATATATCCGTTCACTCGGCGATGCCAAGACACCAGTCGTGTTCCTGACGATTTCTTCTCTGCTAAACATTCTGCTGGATATCCTGCTGATTGTTGTTTTTAAGAAGGGGGTTGCCGGTGCGGCATGGGCGACTGTAATATCACAGGCAGTATCCGGCGTTTTATGCCTTTTTTATGTGATTAAACACTTTCCGATACTTCGTCTTAAGAAAGAGGATATAAGGCTCAGGAAACAGTACGTAGTGCCATTATGCAAGATTGGGATTCCTATGGGGCTTCAGTTCTCCATTACTGCCATCGGAAGTGTCATCC
The DNA here is from genome assembly GCF_003149245.1 of Faecalicatena orotica. Taxonomy (GTDB): domain Bacteria; phylum Bacillota; class Clostridia; order Lachnospirales; family Lachnospiraceae; genus Faecalicatena_A; species Faecalicatena_A orotica. The sequence goes on from NZ_QGDL01000014.1 coordinate 150,269, forward strand.
TGCAGATCGCGGTCAATTCACTTGGCTCTATGGCTGTGGCGGCTGTAACCGCGGGGTCTAAGATACAGATGCTGCTGGCGTGCCCATTTGATGCGATGGGATCTACGATGGCAACCTATGGCGGCCAGAACGTAGGTGCAAAGAAGCTGGACAGAATCGGCAGGGGACTGAAAAGCTGTGTAATTATCGGTGCTGTTTATTCAGCTGTTGCTTTAGGGATTACCCTGCTGTGGGGAAAAAATATAGCATCTTTGTTTATCAGCGGAAGTGAAACAGAACTTCTGGAACAGGTTAATCTGTACCTGATCGGTTCTGTCGCGTTTTACATCCTGCTGGCATTGGTGAATATCGTACGTCTTCTGATTCAGGGGATGGGATACAGCGGCTTTGCAATCCTCGCGGGAGTATGTGAGATGGCGGCAAGGTCATTTGTCGGCTTTGTCCTCGTTCCTGCATTCGGATATAAAGCGGTCTGCCTTGGAAACGGACTGGCATGGATTGCCGCGGTTTTGTTTCTGATACCGGCATATTTTCATGTGATAAAGAAATTGAAAAAAATATTTCAGGAGGATAAAAAATAATGAGATGGAATAAATTCAGATTAAAGACAACAACAGAGGCGGAAGACATTGTCAGCAGTATGCTGATGGACCTGGGGATCGAAGGCGTGGAGATTGAGGATAAAATACCTCTGACAGCGGCAGACAAGGAGCAGATGTTCGTAGACATCCTGCCGGTAACGGAGATGGATGACGGTGTGGCTTATTTAAGCTTCTATCTGGATGAAGGGGAAGAGACAGAAGAAATCCTGAAGAATGTCAGGGCGGAGCTGAAAGACATGGCCTCATATGTAAATGTGGGGGAATGTACGATTGAAGAGTCCCAGACAGAAGATCTGGACTGGGTAAACAACTGGAAACAGTTTTTCCACCAGTTTTATGTGGATGATATCCTGATTATCCCGTCATGGGAAGATGTAAAACCGGAAGATGAGGACAAGATGGTCGTTCATATTGACCCGGGAACTGCATTTGGAACCGGAATGCATGAGACGACGCAGCTCTGTATCCGCCAGCTCAAGAAGTATGTGACGGACGGGGCAAGGATTCTGGATGTCGGATGTGGGAGTGGAATATTAGGGATGCTGGCGCTGAAATTTGGTGCCGCTTATGCTGTCGGAACAGACCTTGACCCATGTGCAATCGAGGCAACCCATGAGAACATGGAAGTGAACGGTATCCGTCCTGACCAGTATGAAGTCATGATCGGCAATATTATAGACGACAAAGAGGTACAGGATAAAGTCGGTTACGGGAAATACGACATCGTTGCCGCAAACATTCTTGCAGATGTACTGACAGTTCTGACGCCTGTCATTGTGAACCAGATGAAAAAGGGCGGTATCTACATTACTAGCGGAATCATTGACGATAAGGAAGAGACCGTAGTGGAAGCTGTCAAAAAGGCTGGCCTGGAAGTTCTGGAAGTCACATATCAGGGCGAATGGGTATCTGTGACAGCGCGTAAGAATTAGAGGGGGCTTTCGATATGCATCATTTTTTTACAGAACCATCCCAGATCAGGGATCCGCATATCTTTATCACCGGACCGGATGTGAACCATATGAAGAATGTTCTTCGGATTATGCCCGGAGAAAGGGTAGGAATCAGTGACGGACAGGGGACTGACTATGTCTGTGAGGTAGACAGGCTGGAAGAAACGGAAGTGGTTCTGAACATCCTTTCTTCCGAAAAGAGCTATTCGGAGCTTGCATCCAGAATCTATCTGTTTCAGGGGCTCCCGAAGGGGGATAAGATGGAACTGATCATCCAGAAAGCAGTCGAACTCGGAGTCTTCGAGATCGTACCGGTAGCGACACGGCGTGCGGTGGTTAAGCTGGACGAAAAGAAGGCAAAGAAAAAGACGGAACGCTGGAACGCGATCGCACTCGGTGCGGCGAAACAGTCGGGACGCAGCCTGATTCCTGAGGTGAAGCCGGTCATGCGTTTTGCAGAGGCACTGGAATATGCAAAAGAACTGGATGTGCTCCTGATCCCTTATGAGATGGCGGCGGGGATGGAAAAAACGAAAGAGATTATCTCCGCAGTCAGACAGGGGCAGAGCGTCGGCGTTTTCATTGGGCCGGAGGGCGGCTTTGATGAGGAAGAAGTCGAAAAGGCAGCGGCAGAAGGTGCACAGCCTGTCACACTGGGCAGGCGCATCCTGCGGACGGAGACGGCCGGACTGACAGTACTTTCAATACTAATGTATCATTTAGAACAATGACGGTTCCAGACGCATAATGTATTAATAAGAAATAGTAAAGGAAGAATATCATGGAAGTTTATTTGGATAATTCAGCAACGACCAGGTGTTACCCGGAAGTTGGGGATTTGGTTTATAAAGTGATGTGTCAGGACTACGGCAATCCGTCCTCCATGCACAGAAAAGGCGTGGATGCGGAGCACTATGTCAAGGAATCGAAAGACAGACTGGCAAAAATACTGAAGGTAAACCAGAAGGAGATTTTTTTCACTTCAGGCGGGACGGAAAGTGATAATCTTGCCCTGATCGGAAGTGCGAGGGCGAATAAAAGAGCGGGAAACCATCTGATCACGTCATCGATTGAACATCCGGCCATCCTGAATACAATGAGATATCTGGAGGAGGAAGAGGGATTTGCGGTCACTTATCTTCCGGTAGATGCAAACGGAAGGGTGAAGTTAGAGGCGCTGAAAGAAGCGCTTTGCCCGGAAACAATCCTTGTCTCCATCATGTATGTAAATAATGAGATGGGCGCTGTACAGCCGATCGATGAAGCGGTGCAGATCGTCAAGAAATACAATCCATCCATACTGTTCCATTCAGATGCGGTTCAGGGCTTCGGTAAATACCATATTTATCCGAAACGTCAGGGTATCGACATGCTGACGGCCAGCGGGCATAAGATTCACGGCCCGAAGGGAATCGGTTTTATTTATATCAATGAAAAAGTAAAGATAAAACCCATTGTGTTCGGCGGGGAACAGCAGAAGAATATCCGTTCCGGCACGGAAAACGTTCCGGGAATCGCGGGACTGGGGCTTGCGTCCAAGATGATTTATCAGGATCTGGATATGAAGGTGGCTCTGATGCGTGAATTAAAGTCGTATTTTTTAGAGGGGCTTGGCCGGATTGAAGACTCTACCGTGCACGGACTGACAGATGATAGCAGCGCGCCACATATTATCAGCGTGGGAATCGCGGGAATCCGCAGTGAGGTACTTCTCCATGCACTGGAGGATAAAGGGATTTATGTATCTTCCGGGTCGGCATGCTCCTCCAACCATCCGGCGGTCAGCGGTGTCCTGAAAGGAATCGGGGCGCCGAAACAATTTCTGGATGCGACGGTAAGATTCAGTATGTCAGAGTTTACCACGAAGGAAGAAATTGACTATACGCTTGATACGTTATATAATTGTGTTCCAATGCTAAGAAAATATACGAGACGTTAACAAGTAACCGGTACACCGTACGGCAGGTGGATGCACATTAGCAATTTTACTGTTTTACGGTGTACCGGCCATATGAAGTAGTCCCGGGCAGGACCGGGACATGCAGACAAAGGAGAGGAATATGAGATTTCATTCATTTTTGATTAAGTACGGGGAAATCGGTATCAAGGGAAAGAACAGGTACCTGTTTGAAGATGCACTTGTCCGCCAGATCCGTTTCGCGCTGAAAGGCGTGGACGGTGACTTCCATGTGCACAAAGCACAGGGCCGGGTATATGTGGACTGTGAGGGAGACTACGATTACGAGGAAACCGTAGAAGGATTGAAGAGAGTTTTCGGTATCGTGGGGATCTGCCCGGTTGTCCGTGTAGAGGACCGCGGATTTGAGCAGTTGTCTCAGGACGTCCTTGATTATATGAAAGAGATGTACCCGGAAGGGAACCAGACGTTTAAGGTTGAGGCAAGAAGGAGCAGGAAGCAGTATCCGAAGACCTCTATGGAGATCAACTGTGATCTGGGAGGTGTGATTCTGGATGCATTTCCAGAGATGAAGGTGGACGTGCACAATCCGCAGATCCGGCTGAATGTGGAAGTAAGAGAAGAGATTTACTTATATTCAGAGATTATACCGGGACCAGGGGGAATGCCGGTAGGTACGAATGGGAATGCCATGCTGCTTTTGTCAGGAGGGATCGACAGTCCTGTTGCCGGTTATATGATTTCAAAGCGCGGGGTAGGCCTTCAGGCGACATACTTCCATGCACCGCCGTACACAAGTGAGCGTGCAAAGGAAAAAGTCGTGGATCTGGCGAAGCTGGTATCCAGATATGCGGGGCCAATCCAGCTCCATGTTGTGAACTTTACCGATATCCAGCTTTATATATATGAAAAATGCCCGCATGAAGAACTGACAATCATCATGCGCCGCTACATGATGAAGATCGCCGAGCATTTTGCTAAGGAAAACGGATGTCTCGGCCTGATTACGGGAGAAAGTATCGGACAGGTTGCCAGCCAGACCATGCAGAGCCTTGCGGCTACAAATGCAGTATGTACACTGCCTGTGTACAGGCCGCTGATTGGGTTTGACAAAAGAGAGATCGTGGAAATCGCGGAGAAGATAGATACATTTGAGACATCAATCCAGCCGTTTGAAGACTGCTGTACCATTTTCGTTGCAAAGCATCCAGTGACAAAACCGAATCTGGAGAGGATTGAGAAGTCAGAGAGAAATCTGGAAGAGAAGATTGATGAACTGATGAAGACGGCAATAGAGACAACAGAGGTTATTACAGTTAAGCCTTAAGATAAAGGACAAATGAAAAAGGGCTGCCTCCTTTGAGACAGCTCTTTCTAGCTTTTTCTTGTAAATGTATTACTATTTGATAATGTATGGATCCAGGGCGCTCAGAATATCATCTGCATTTCCCTCGGCATGGATGTTCAGCTCGATTGGCTTAGATAAGTCCAGGCTGAAAATTCCCATGATTGATTTGGCATCTATTACATATCTTCCGGATACTAAATCAAAGTCGTTATCAAATTTTGTAATTTCATTTACAAATGATTTTACTTTGTCGATTGAGTTTAAAGAAATCTGTACTGTTTTCATCGGTAATCCCTCCTTCAATATACATGTGTCAGGCTTTTCGCCTCATGTATATTCTACGAGATGCGCGTTTAAAAGTCAAGAAACAAAGAGGAAAAACAAGGAAATAGGAGAATAAATTTTATGAAAAAAGCCGCACTGCACAATTTAGGGTGCAAAGTTAACGCTTATGAGACAGAAGCGATGCAGGAAATGCTGGAAAAAGCGGGGTATGAGATCGTGCCGTTTAAGGAAGGGGCGGATATTTATATCATCAATACCTGTACGGTAACGAATATCGCCGACCGTAAATCAAGGCAGATGCTGCACCGGGCAAGAAAATTGAATCCCGATGCCGTTGTAGTTGCAGCCGGATGCTATGTACAGGCGCAGGAGGAAAAACAGGAGACCGATCCGTGTATTGATATTGTTATAGGCAACAATAAGAAGCAGGATCTGATTGCGATTCTTGAGGAACACTGGAAGAAGCAAAATGAATCTAAAATAGCTGAGTCAAAGCCAGGGGAAACGAAGGAAGTCATTGATATTAACCATACAAAGGAATATGAAGCACTTAAGGTATCCCGGACAGGGGAGCATACGAGGGCCTATATCAAGGTGCAGGACGGGTGCAACCAGTTCTGTTCTTACTGCATCATCCCCTATGCAAGGGGGCGCGTCAGAAGCCGCAGGAAGGAAGATGTGGTCGATGAAGTGAGGCGTCTGGCGGATCATGGCTGTCTGGAAGTCGTGCTAACGGGTATTCATCTGAGCTCCTATGGGGTTGATTTCGAAGAAAAAGAAGACCTGCTGTCCCTGATTCAGGCTGTCCATGAGGTGGAAGGAATCAAAAGAATCCGCCTTGGTTCTCTGGAACCGAGGATTATTACAGAGGAATTCGCACAGTCAATCGCCTCTCTGGAGAAAATGTGCCCACATTTCCACCTTTCCCTGCAGAGCGGATGTGACCAGACACTGAAGCGGATGAACCGCCGGTATACGAGTGCTGAATATTATGAAAAATGCATGCTTCTGCGGAAGTATTTCGGGCAGCCTGCGCTGACGACAGATGTGATCGTTGGTTTTCCGGGAGAAACAGAGGAAGAATTCGGGGAATCAAAAGCTTTTGTGGAAAAAGTAGGTTTTTATGAGACACATATTTTCAAATATTCGAAACGCCACGGGACAAAGGCCGCCGTCATGGAGAATCAGGTTCCGGAGCAGGTTAAGGCCGTTAGGAGTGATATCCTGCTGAAACTGAATGAGGAAAACAGACGCAGATTTGAAGAAAGCTTCCTTGGCAGGGAAGTCGAGGTGCTCGTTGAGGAAGAAGCAGAGGTAAACGGGAAAAAAGTGCAGGTAGGTCATACAAAAGAGTATATGAAAATTGCACTAGACAGGAATGAAAATCTTCAGAATTGTATCGTAAAAGTTGAAATTGAAAATGATTTACAAATTATTCATTGAATTTTGACAATGTTTATATTAGAATTGTAAGTAGGGTATCTGGCATGATCGTCAGATTTACGATACTAATAACACAAAATAGTGAAAAACACAAAATGGAGGAAAAGAAATGAGCGATTTAAGCAATACTCAATTCTTTCAGGTAGAGCCGGGTCCGCAGATTTCTGCAAAAGATATTCTGGAGATCGTATTCAAGGCACTGAAAGAAAAGGGATATAATCCGGTGAACCAGATCGTCGGTTATATCATGTCAGGAGATCCGACCTATATCACAAGCTACAATGGAGCAAGAAGCCTTGTGATGAAGGTAGAAAGAGATGAATTGGTAGAAGAATTGTTAAAAGCGTATATCAAACACAATTCATGGGAATAATGAATATGCGGATTATGGGGCTTGACTATGGGACAAAGACTGTCGGGGTTGCAATCAGTGATGCACTCGGACTTACGGCCCAGGGGATTGAAACAATTCAAAGAAAAGAGGAAAACAAGTTAAGACGTACTCTGGCACGTATTGAGGAGCTGGTTTCCGAATACGAGGTTGGGAAGATCGTGCTTGGTTTTCCGAAACATATGAATAACGACATAGGGGAACGTGCGGAGAAATCTTTAGAGTTCAGGGATATGCTTGTGCGGCGGACAGGGCTCGAAGTCATTATGTGGGACGAGAGGCTGACAACCGTGGAGGCGGAGCGGACTTTAATTGAAAGTAATGTAAGGCGGGAGAACCGGAAGAAGTATATCGACAAGATTGCTGCAGTATTTATTCTGCAGGGATACCTTGACTCTGTCTATATAAAAAGAGAGAGTGACGCGCGGCAGGACGATTGATAAAAAGGGTTTGTCAGGAAACGTTTAGGCTGCAGAAATAAGGGGATATTTGTATGGAAAAGATTAAATTTACCTTTGAAGATACGAGTGAAACAGTAGATTTTTTTGTGCTGGAACAGACAAAGATTAACGGAGCCGTATACATACTTGTTACAGACTCCGAAGAAGACGACGCGGAATGCCTGATTTTGAAGGACACGAGCTCTCAGGAAGATACAGAGAGCGTATACGAAGTCGTGGAGGACGACACAGAGCTTCTGGCAGTATCCAAGGTTTTCGAAGAACTGCTGGAGGACGTTGACATTGAAATGTAAAGTCTAAAAGACATTTACAATAGATTTACTTACTGCAAGTGAAGTGGAGTATGACGATGAAAGAGGAAAAAGTGCAGGAACTGCTCAAAGTTAAGTTAAGAGAAAAAGGTCTAAAAGTAACGCAGCAGAGACTGCTCGTTTTGCAGGCGCTGGCAGCGAACAGCGGCAGCCATATGGCGGCCGAGGACATTTACGAGCTGATCAGGGAAGACTATCCGGATATCGGACTTGCCACCGTCTATCGTACTTTGCAGCTGCTTCTTGAAATGCAGTTGGTGGACCGTATTAATCTGGATGATGGATGCGTAAGGTATGAGATCGGACATTTATTTGAAGGTGATACAAAACATAACCATCATCATTTAATATGCAGGACATGTGGAAAGGTGCTGCCTTTTGAAGATGACCTTCTGGAAGAACTGGAACGTCACATTGAAGAGGACACCGGGTTCCATGTACTGGACCATGAACTGAAATTTTACGGACAATGTAAAGAATGCCTCAGTAAGAGCAAATAATCCGTTTATGAAGTCATTACATAATTAAGAAAAGTGCAATGAATGCAGGCGGAGGTATGCTGTTTTTTTCATGCGCGGAAGTAGGTACATAAAACACATGGAGGTGTAAAATTTTTGAAAAAAGAGAATAATGGAAAGCTTCGGATCATCCCACTGGGAGGTCTGGAACAAATTGGAATGAACATTACTGCCTTTGAATTTGAGGACAGTATTATTGTGGTAGACTGTGGACTGGCATTCCCGGCCGATGATATGCTGGGAATTGACCTTGTAATCCCGGATGTCACATATCTGAAGGATAATATCGATAAAGTAAAAGGATTTGTCATTACCCACGGTCATGAGGACCATATTGGGGCCCTGCCGTATGTATTGAAGGAAATCAACCTTCCAATTTATACGACTAAGCTGACAATGGGAATTATTGAAAACAAGCTGAAAGAGCATAATCTTCTGCGGGGGACGAAGCGTAAAGTCGTTCGCCACGGACAGTCTATCAACCTTGGCAAATTCAGGATTGAATTTATCAAGACAAACCACAGTATTCAGGATGCATCTGCCCTGGCGATTTATTCACCGGCAGGAATTGTAGTGCATACAGGGGACTTTAAAGTAGATTACACACCGGTATTTGGGGATTCCATTGATCTCCAGCGTTTTGCAGAGATCGGGAAAAAAGGCGTTCTGGCCCTGATGTCAGACAGTACGAACGCGGAGAGAAAGGGATTTACCCAGTCTGAAAAGACGGTAGGGATTACCTTCGACCACATTTTCGCGGAACACCAGAATACCCGTATTATAATTGCAACGTTCGCGTCCAATGTGGACCGCGTGCAGCAGGTGATTAACTCTGCCTACAAATACGGCCGTAAGGTTGTCGTAGAAGGACGGAGCATGGTAAATATCATCTCTACGGCATCGGAGTTAGGATATTTGAATGTGCCGGAGAACACACTGATTGAGATCGACCAGATGCGGAATTACCCGCCGGAGAAGATGGTGCTGATTACAACGGGAAGTCAGGGCGAGTCTATGGCGGCACTCTCCAGAATGGCGGCTGACGTACACCGCAAGGTTACAATCCAGCCAAACGATACGATTATATTCAGTTCGAATCCGATCCCGGGAAATGAAAAGTCAGTTTCCAAGGTTATCAATGAGCTGTCAGCCAAGGGCGCTAATGTGATTTTCCAGGATGCACATGTATCAGGGCATGCCTGCCAGGAGGAACTGAAACTGATTTATTCCCTCGTAAGACCGAAGTATGCGATCCCGGTCCACGGCGAATACAGGCACTTAAAGGCAAATGCGGCAATTGCAGCCTCACTTGGAATTGAGAAAGACAATATCTTCATCATTCAGTCAGGAGATGTTCTGGAATTAAGTGAACAGGAAGCAAAAGTAGTAGATAAGGTCCATACAGGGGCAATTCTTGTTGACGGGCTCGGAGTCGGTGACGTTGGCAATATCGTCCTGAGGGACAGACAGCATCTGGCTGAGGACGGTATTCTGATCGTTGTCCTGACACTGGAAAAGGGGACGAACCGCCTGCTTGCAGGACCGGACATCGTATCCCGCGGTTTCGTCTATGTGCGTGAGTCAGAAGGGCTGATGGAAGAAGCCCGCCAGGTAGTGTCAGACGGACTGGACCGCTGCCTGCAGAATAAGCATGCAGACTGGAATAAGATCAAGCTTGTCATCCGCGATACAATGAACGACTATATCTGGAAGAAGACTAAGAGAAGACCGATGATTATTCCGATTATCATGGATGTGGATGTGTAAGATATGATAGTAGATGAACGTATGATTACATTCATCAATTCTTTAGAGACAGAGAATAGTGAAATATTGGAAGCGATAGAAAGGGAAGCGTTGGATTCGTACGTACCAATCATACGAAAAGAAATGCAAAGCTTTCTAAAGGTGCTTTTAACTATACAAAAACCTATGAGCATACTCGAAGTGGGGACTGCCGTAGGTTTCTCTGCGTTATTGATGAGCGAAAATGCCCCGGACGGGTGTGAGATAACCACGATAGAAAACTATGAAAAAAGGATCCCCATTGCCCGGGAGAATTTCAGACGCGCGGGCAGGGAATCACAGATCACGCTGATAGAAGGCGATGCATTTGAGGTGATGAAGGACTTAGCCGGATGCTATGACTTTATTTTTATGGATGCCGCGAAGGGACAGTACATTCATTATCTCCCTGAGGTGATGAGGCTTCTGAAGGAAGGGGGCACACTTGTGTCTGACAATGTACTTCAGGACGGTGACATCATCGAGTCACGCTTTGCCGTGGAGAGAAGGAACCGGACGATCCACAGCCGGATGCGGGAGTATCTCTATGAACTGAAGCATCATGAAATGCTTGTAACATCAATCCTGCCTTTGGGTGACGGAGTGGCTGTCAGTGTGAAGAAGCAGAGCATAAAAGATGCGAAATAAGGAAAAAGGGGAAAGAAGATGGCTAGACATCCTGAGTTATTAATCCCGGCAAGCAGCCTGGAGGTATTAAAAACAGCAGTGATATTCGGTGCCGACGCGGTTTATATTGGCGGAGAGGCATTCGGGCTTCGTGCCAAGGCAAAGAATTTTTCGATGGAAGATATGAAAGAGGGGATTGCATTTGCCCACGAACATGATGTGAAGGTCTATGTAACAGCCAATATACTGGCCCATAACGATGATCTCGAAGGCGTGCGTGAATATTTTGAAGAACTAAAGGAGATCAAACCGGATGCTTTGATCATAGCCGATCCCGGAGTATTTGATATCGCTAAAGAAGTATGTCCGGAGATTGAGCGTCATATCAGTACACAGGCAAACAATACCAACTATGGAACGTACAATTTCTGGTACAGACAGGGAGCCAGCCGTGTCGTTACGGCGAGGGAGCTTTCGATGGAAGAAATAAGGGAGATCCGCGCCCATATTCCGGATGAACTGGAAATCGAGACATTTGTACACGGCGCGATGTGCATCTCCTATTCCGGAAGATGCCTGCTGAGTAATTACTTTACAGGAAGGGATGCGAACCACGGGGCCTGCACCCACCCATGCCGCTGGAAATATTCCGTGGTAGAGGAGACGAGGCCGGGAGAATACATGCCTGTCTACGAAAACGAGAGGGGAACCTATATCTTCAACTCGAAAGACCTGTGCATGATCGAGCATATTCCGGATCTGCTGGAATCCGGTATTGATAGCCTGAAGATAGAAGGCCGTATGAAAACCGCGCTATATGTGGCAACAGTTGCGAGGACCTACCGGAAAGCAATAGACGACTACCAGAAGGACCCCGCATTATACGAGAAAAACATGCCCTGGTATCTGGAGCAGATATCAAACTGTACCTACCGCCAGTTTACGACAGGCTTTTTCTACGGGAAACCCGATGAAACGACCCAGATCTACGACAGTAATACCTATGTAAAGGAATACACGTATCTGGGAATCATCAATGAAGAAAAGGAAGGTCTTTACCAGATCGAGCAGAGAAATAAATTTTCTGTAGGCGAAACAATAGAAATCATGAAGCCGGACGGTGAAAATACAGAGACAAAAGTCCTGAAAATAGTAACAGAGGAGGGCGAAGAACAAGAAAGCGCCCCACATCCGAAACAGGTATTATATATAGGCCTGGACCAGAAAGCCGAAAAATACGATATCCTGAGAAGACAGGAGTAATATAAGCAGTACAGCTGAAAAAGCAAGGAAAACAGAGGGACATACCTCAATTTTCCTTGCTTTTTCAGTTACGCCTTCTTAAGCGCCTAACCCAGTCAGAAAAATTCCCGCAGCTTCTCCACTGCGCTTTTTTCAATCCGAGACACATACGAGCGAGAGATTCCAAGCTGTCTGGCAATCTCCCGCTGCGTATATTCTTCCCCGTTATAGAGTCCATATCTCATTTTCAGAACGAGCCGTTCACGGTTAGAGAGCTCATTCTCTACCTTTTCATATAGCTTCTGTATATTTTCCTTCAGGTGAATTTTCTCCGGTACATCTGCATCTTCTGTCTCAATGATATCATACAGCTTGATCTCATTGCCTTCCCGGTCAGTACCGATCGGCTCATACAGTGAAATCTCCTTGCTCGTTTTCTTTTTGGCTCGCAGGTACATGAGGATTTCGTTTTCGACACATTTCGATGCATAGGCAGCCAGACGGTTACCCTTATCGGGATTGAATGTTACAACCGCTTTAATCAAACCGATTGTTCCGATGGATATCAGATCTTCGGGGTCTTCATCCAAATATTGATATTTTTTGATGACATGTGCAACGAGCCGCAGATTTCGTTCGATTAAGACATGTTTTGCCTGAAGGTCACCCTCTGTATATTTTTGCATGTAATATTTTTCTTCCGAAGGAGTGAGGGGATTTGGAAAGGATTTCAAGAACAGCACCTCTAAGCACATTTGATATAGTCTATGTGCGAAGTGCTGAAATTGTGCTTTTCCACCACAAATAAGGACAGGTGGGGGCTCTTTTTGTAAGGTTTAAGGGCCTGTTATCCCATGAGGAAGTCCAGAACGTCCCATCCGTCGGAGTTCTGACGTTTGTATAATTCTGTATATCCGCAGCGTGTACAGGAAATTGTCAGAAACTTCTTGTTTTGTACATCGAAGACTTTGGCAAAGTTCCCGCCGGTTGCCTGAAACTGATCGCTTTCATAGTGGTTATTGCCGCATTTGGGGCATACATACTGCTGTTTCTCCATAGTGAAACCTCCTTGAATTTTCTATATTACCAGTATACTATATCCGATGGAAGAAGAGGAGACAGATAAGAAAGTTTATGCTTTTTTTAGGAATCATGGGAAAATTTAACAAATATAAAATTGACAGTTTTACAATGGCGGGATATGATAATCATACAGTTCCGGAAATTTCTTTTTCCGGTACAGCAGATCAATCATCAGGCCGGTTCGGCCGTGTTTCATGGAATGATTTATAGAAAAGAAGAGAGGAGTGTGCGGATGAGTTTCAGCACGGTTTTGTCGGCCTCTATTCAGGGGCTGAAAGTAGAGTTTGTACATGTGGAGGCGGATGTCAGCAATGGACTTCCGGCGTTTCATATGGTTGGTTATCTGTCATCAGAGGTGAAGGAGGCGGCTGAGCGGGTGCGTACGGCAATCCGGAATTCCGGGCTGGACTATCCGGCCAGAAAGACAGTGATTAATCTGTCTCCCGCGACGATGCGAAAAAGAGGGGCAGCGTTTGACCTGCCGATAGCGGTTTCCATCCTGATTTCGCTGGGAGAGCTCCCGCAGGAAAGCACAGAGGGAATGCTTCTGATAGGGGAATTGGGGCTTGATGGCTCTGTACAGAAGGTACCGGGAATCCTGCCCATTGTACTGGAAGCGCGCAGTGCTGGAATCCGCTCGTGTATTGTGCCAAAAGACAATGCGGCGGAAGGTGCGCTTGCGGAGGGAATGTCGGTAGTCGGGGTAAAGAATCTAGAGGAAGTCTTCTGTTATCTGGCCGGGCAGCTTCATCTGGAAGCACAGCCATACCCTGAAAGAGGTGGAGGAAGTAAGAAAGAAGAACTGCCTGATTACAGCGATATCCAGGGACAGGAGTCGGTGAAAAGAGCTGTCGAGGTTGCGGTTGCGGGCGGACACAACCTGCTCCTCGTAGGGCCGCCCGGGAGCGGGAAATCAATGGCTGCGAAGCGTATACCGGGCATCCTGCCTCCACTTACAATGGAAGAGAGCATGGAGATCACGAAAATATACAGCATCATGGGTCTGGTAGAAAATGAAGCACCCCTGATCAGACAGCGCCCCTTCCGCAGTGTACACCACACGGCTACAAGGGCGGCCTTAATCGGGGGAGGGCTGATGCCCGTCCCGGGGGAGATCAGTCTGGCCCACGGCGGGGTTCTGTTTTTGGATGAACTGCCGGAATTTCAAAAATCGGTGCTGGAGGTTTTAAGACAGCCTCTGGAAGAACACCGGATCCGGATATCGAGGTCACACGGCAGCTATATTTTCCCGGCTAATTTTATGCTTGTCTCCGCCATGAATCCCTGTCCGTGCGGGTGTTATCCTGATATCGAGAGGTGTACCTGCACCCCGGGGCAGATCCAGCACTATCTGGGGAAGATCAGCCAGCCGTTTCTGGACCGGATTGATATATGTGCAGAGGCCCCGAAGGTGAAGTATGAGTCTCTGAAGAACCGGAAGAAACAGGAGAGTTCTGCCGAAATCAGAGAGAGGGTATGCCGGGCAAGGGAGATTCAGAACAGGCGTTATGTGGGAACAACGATTACTTCCAATGCGCTGCTTGAGGTAAAGGAACTGGATACATACTGCAGGCTGGGCAGGCAGGAAAGTAAACTAATGGAACAGGCATATTCCGCACTCAGGCTGACGGCAAGGACTTATCATAAGATTCTGAAGGTTTCACGGACAATTGCCGATCTGGAAGGCTCTGAAAAAATAGAGGAAAAGCACATAAAAGAAGCCATTGGCTACCGGACGATGGATAAAAAGTACTGGGGGAGGTGATTCTATGATGTACGAGTACTGGCTGGCAGCAATCCCTAAATTGTCTGATAAGAAAAAGATGCTGCTGAGAAAAAAGATTGGTACGGGGAAGGATATATTTTATATAGAAGAAACAAAATTAATGACGCATGAGTTCTTAAACAGGGATGATGTCAATACAATTATGCAGGCACAGAAATCGCGGAATCTTGAGGAAGATTTTCAGGAGCTGAGGCGAAAAAATATACGGTTTCTGCCTCATTTCTCGGAAGAATTTCCCAAAAAGCTTCTGGAAATCCCTTCTCCGCCTTATGCCCTTTATGTGAAGGGAAACCTGCCTCCAGAGGACCGAAAAGCTATTGCCATCGTGGGAGCCAGAAAGTGTACTCCATATGGGGAAAAGTATGCTTTAGAATACGGAGAAAAACTGGCACAGTGCGGGATAAGCATAATCAGCGGACTTGCAAGGGGAATTGACGGCATCGGACAGAGAGGCGCTCTGATGGGGAAGGGAAAGACCTTTTCCGTGCTCGGCTGCGGCGTGGATATTTGTTACCCAAAAGAAAACAGAGGCCTGTATGCTGATATTCTGGAACAGGGAGGCGGCGTTCTGTCAGAATTTTTACCCGGGACACCGCCCGTACCCCAGAATTTTCCCAGACGCAACCGTATCATTAGTGGATTATCAGATGTTGTGCTTGTGATGGAGGCGAGAGAGAAGAGCGGGTCCCTGATTACGGCGGACATGGCACTGGAGCAGGGGAAAGACATTTATGCCCTTCCAGGACCGGTTAACAGCAGTCTGAGCCAGGGGTGCAACCAGCTCATCAGGCAGGGCGCGGGCATTTTGATTACACCGGAAATACTGCTCGAGGAGCTTGGAATATGCGGGTTTCCGGATACGGTAAAAATAGACAAAAATAAAAAAGTGCTTGAAACTACGGAAAATATGGTGTATAGTCGACTTGATTTGTATCCCAGAAATGTAAGTTCGCTGATTGAGGAAACTGCACTTAGTGCAAATGAGGTGGTAGAGGTGCTTGTTTCACTGGAGCTTAAGGGATATGTCAGAGAAGTATCTAAGAATTATTACATTAAATTGAAATAATAAATGTGTCCGGGCATATACAAAAAACCGGGACAGGTGGAGGAAAGAATTTTTATGGCACATTATCTGGTTATTGTGGAGTCACCCGCAAAAGTGAAGACAATTAAGAAATTTCTGGGAAGCAGCTATTCAGTTGCAGCGTCGAACGGTCATGTCAGGGATCTGCCGAAGAGCCAGCTGGGAATTGATGTGGAGCACGACTATGATCCGAAGTACATCACAATTCGGGGAAAGGGAGACATCCTTGCAAACCTGCGCAAAGAGGCGAAAAAGGCCGACAAAGTTTATCTTGCGACTGACCCTGACCGCGAGGGGGAGGCAATATCCTGGCATCTGGCAACAGCACTGAAGCTGGATGACAAGAAAATGCGCCGTATCACGTTCAATGAGATTACGAAGAATGCGGTAAAAGCATCTTTAAAGTCACCGAGAGACATAGACATGAATCTGGTGGATGCACAGCAGGCACGCCGTATTCTGGACAGAATGGTAGGATACCGGATCAGCCCGGTCCTGTGGGCGAAGGTGAAGAGGGGACTGAGCGCGGGACGTGTGCAGTCTGTGGCTCTGCGCCTGATCGCGGACAGAGAATCTGAGATAGATGCATTTATCCCGCAGGAGTACTGGTCTCTGGATGCGATTCTGAAAGTAAAAGGTGAGAAGCGGCCATTGACGGCAAAGTTCTATGGCACGGAAAAGCAGAAGATCACAATCAGTTCCAAGGCGGAATTGGACCAGATTGTGGAAGCGATTGAGAATGAAGAATATAAAGTGACAGATGTGAAGAAAGGGGAACGAATCCGTAAAGCCCCGCTTCCGTTTACGACGAGTACACTTCAGCAGGAAGCTGCGAAGGTGTTGAACTTTGGTACACAGAAAACGATGCGTATCGCACAGCAGCTGTACGAAGGAATCGACATCAAAGGAAATGGCACGGTCGGCGTGATCACATATCTTCGTACAGACTCTACAAGAATTTCAGAAGAAGCGGACGCAAATGCAAGGCAGTATATTGAAGAAATATACGGAAAAGAGTATGTGGCAGCTTCCACAGCCGCAAAAAAGACGGAGAAGAAGATTCAGGATGCCCATGAAGCTATCCGTCCGACCGATATCAGCAGGACACCGGCATCATTAAAAGAATCTCTTTCCAGAGACCAGTTCCGCCTCTACCAGCTGATCTGGAAACGGTTTGCGGCCAGCAGGATGAAACCGGCAAAATATGAGACAATTTCCGTTAAAATCGGGGCTGGTGATTACCGTTTTACAGTGTCAACCTCCAAGGTTGTATTTGACGGATTCCGCAGTGTTTACACCGAGGCGGATGAAGAAAAGGAAGAAAGCAATGTTCTGGTTAACGGCCTGAGCATGGAGACAGAGCTGAAAAAAGACAGCTTTGATACAAAGCAGCATTTTACACAGCCGCCGGCGCATTTTACGGAGGCAACGCTTGTAAAGACACTGGAAGAACTGGGGATTGGACGTCCAAGTACTTACGCGCCTACAATTTCAACAATTCTCGGGCGCCGCTATGTGACAAAAGAAGCTAAGAATTTATATATTACGGAAATCGGTGAAGTCGTAAACAACATCATGAAACAGTCTTTCCCGAGCATCGTGGATGAAAACTTTACGGCTAACATGGAAGGCCTGCTAGATATGGTGGAAGAGGGAAAGGTGGCCTGGAAGGAAGTTATCCGGAATTTCTATCCCGATTTGGACGAAGCCGTGAAGATCGCAGAGAAAGAGCTGGAGAGCGTTAAGATAGAGGACGAAGTGACCGACGTAATCTGTGAAGACTGTGGACGCAACATGGTCATTAAATATGGCCCCCACGGGAAGTTCCTTGCCTGCCCTGGATTCCCGGACTGCAGGAATACGAAGCCGTATCTTGAGAAGATTGGTGTTTTGTGCCCGCTCTGCGGAAAAGATGTAGTAATCCGCAAGACGAAAAAGGGAAGAAAGTATTATGGCTGTGAAAACAACCCGGAATGTGAATTCATGTCCTGGCAGAAACCATCGAAAGAGAAGTGTCCGGAATGTGGAAACTATATGGTTGAAAAGGGGAATAAGCTAGTTTGTGCGGATGAAAAATGCGGTTATGTCCGAAATTTGAAAAAGAATTAGAATTATAGAAAAGAATTAGATAAATTACGTTGATAATTCGAAAGTTGTATGATAACATATCTATATCGAGGAAATTGGGAAGATTTGTATATACAATTAGAATTGGAGGAAATTTATGAGCGTACAGTTATTGGATAAAACGAGAAAGATTAATAAGTTACTGCATAACAATAATTCCAGTAAGGTGGTTTTCAATGATATATGTGCCGTCCTTACGGAGATTTTGAATTCCAATGTGCTTGTAGTAAGTAAGAAAGGAAAGATCCTGGGGGTCAGTAAGTGTTTAGAAGTAGACGGGATCAAAGAACTGATTACGGAGTCTGTGGGATCCCATATTGATGAAATGCTGAATGAACGGCTTTTAAACATCCTGTCCACGAAAGAGAATGTGAATCTGGAGACACTGGGATTTTCGGCAGACAGCGTTAAAGGTTATCAGGCAATTATTACACCGATCGACATTGCAGGTGAGAGACTAGGGACCCTGTTTATTTATAAGCAGAACTCTGTCTATGAAATTGACGATATTATCCTGAGTGAGTATGGAACAGCAGTGGTGGGACTTGAGATGCTCCGCTCTGTGAATGAAGAGAGCGCGGAAGAGACAAGAAAAGAGCATATTGTACAGTCTGCAATAAGCACACTCTCATTCTCCGAACTTGAAGCAATTATTCATATTTTTGAAGAATTAGATGGAACAGAAGGAATTCTTGTTGCCAGTAAGATCGCAGACCGTGTGGGAATCACAAGGTCCGTGATTGTAAATGCACTTCGCAAATTTGAAAGTGCAGGAGTCATTGAGTCACGTTCTTCCGGGATGAAGGGAACCTATATCAAGGTGCTCAATGATTATGTTTTTACAGAATTGGAAAAGATTAAAAAAGAACGTTTATAAAAGTTTATTCTTATCAGTGGATGGGATAATCGAAAGGGTATCAGGCAGCTGATGCCCTTTCTGTTTCCAGATTAATAAAAGAACAGGAGGCATAATATAATGTATGAAGGAAACCCGGTAGATTTGCAGATGGAGAGTGTGATTTCAGCAGACGGTATTTTTGATGATACATCACATCATTGTCAGGTTTTTAAGTATGATTTGGAGGAAGACTACATATACTTGCTGCTGAAGGAAGACCAGCTGACAGCTATTTCACTGGATGCCAAGTATCAGTGTTACATTTCCACAAAGAAAGAACTGCTTTACTGTACGGGAGTCGTAAAAGAGCGCTATCAATGCGAGCACGGTGATATGATCGTGTTTAAGATTAAAAATGGATTCTACAATGTATCCGGTGTGAAACGCCCTGTAAAAAGAAAGTAAAACTGGTAACATAAGATTTTTATGTTTATAAACTAAATATAAAAAATTAGAAACTCTGTTGACAAAATGGAAACAGAGTGCTATTTTATATTCATGAGGTTAGCACTCAAAAGAAATGAGTGCTAATAAAACGAAAAACAAGGAGGAATTACTATGAAATTAGTACCATTGGGTGACAAGATTGTATTAAAACAGGTAGAAGCAGAAGAGACAACAAAATCAGGTATCGTCCTGCCGGGCCAGGCTAAAGAAAAGCCACAGGAGGCAGAAGTTATCGCAGTGGGTCCTGGTGGAAATATAGATGGAAAAGAAGTGACGATGCAGGTTAAGGTTGGGGATAAAGTAATCTATTCCAAATATGCAGGAACAGATGTAGAACTCGACAAAGAGGAATATATCATTGTTAAGCAGAGCGATATCCTTGCAATCGTAGAAGCATAGAATATCCCGGGCCGCTTTAGCGGCGGTATACGAACCGGAAGCGGACAGAGAATAACCAGAAAAGAAGATTTCAGTAAAAGAATAGAAGAAAAGAAAGAGGAGTGACAGACATGGCAAAGGAAATTAAATACGGATCAGAAGCCAGAGCAGCATTGGAAAGAGGCGTTAACCAGCTGGCTGATACAGTAAGAGTAACATTAGGACCAAAAGGAAGAAACGTCGTACTTGACAAATCATTCGGAGCACCGCTTATCACAAATGACGGTGTAACAATTGCGAAAGAGATCGAACTGGAAGACGGATTTGAAAATATGGGGGCACAGCTGATTAAAGAAGTAGCTTCCAAAACAAATGATGTAGCAGGTGACGGAACAACAACAGCTACAGTACTTGCACAGGCTATGGTTCATGAAGGAATGAAGAATCTTGAAGCAGGCGCTAACCCGATCGTTCTTCGTAAAGGTATGAAGAAAGCAACAGATGTTGCAGTTGAAGCAATCGCAAAGATGAGCAGCAAAGTGAAAGATAAAGAGCAGATCGCAAGAGTTGCAGCCGTATCTTCAGGGGATGATTCCGTAGGCCAGATGGTAGCCGATGCTATGGATAAGGTTTCTAACGATGGAGTTATCACAATCGAAGAATCCAAGACAATGCTGACAGAGCTTGATCTTGTAGAAGGTATGCAGTTCGACCGTGGATATATTTCCGCATATATGGCTACAGACATGGAGAAGATGGAAGCTAATCTGGAAGATCCATATATTCTGATCACAGACAAGAAGATTTCTAACATTCAGGATATCCTGCCTCTGTTAGAGCAGATCGTCCAGTCAGGAGCAAGACTTCTGATTATCGCTGAAGATATCGAAGGAGAGGCCCTGACGACTCTGATCGTGAACAAACTGCGCGGAACATTCAATGTAGTAGCTGTAAAAGCACCTGGATATGGTGACAGAAGAAAAGAAATGCTGCAGGATATCGCAATCCTGACAGGCGGACAGGTGATTTCCGATGAACTTGGAATGGACCTGAAAGAAGCTACAATGGATCAGCTTGGACGTGCAAAATCTGTTAAGGTTCAGAAGGAAAACACAGTTATCGTTGATGGCTGCGGAGATAAGAAAGCAATTGAAGACAGAGTTGCACAGATCAAAAAAGGTATTGAAGAGACAACATCTGATTTCGATAAAGAGAAATTACAGGAAAGACTTGCCAAACTTGCTGGCGGTGTAGCAGTTATCCGTGTAGGAGCTGCAACTGAGACAGAGATGAAAGAAGCGAAGCTTCGTATGGAAGATGCCCTGAACGCTACAAGAGCGGCTGTAGAAGAAGGAATCATTGCAGGAGGCGGATCCGCATATATCCACGCAGCAAAAGAGGTTGCAGCCCTTGCTGAGACTCTTGACGGGGATGAGAAGACAGGTGCCAAGGTAGTTCTGAAAGCTCTGGAATCACCACTGTACCACATTGCAACAAATGCAGGTCTGGAAGGCGCTGTCATCATCAACAAAGTAAAAGAATCAGAGTGTGGAATTGGATTCGATGCTTACAAAGAAGAATATGTTGATATGGTAAAAGAAGGAATTCTGGACCCGGCTAAGGTAACAAGAAGTGCATTACAGAACGCAACAAGCGTAGCTTCTACCTTACTGACAACAGAATCTGTAGTTTCTACTATTAAAGAAGATACACCGGCAATGCCAGCAGGCGGTGCAGGTGGAATGGGAATGATGTAATAAGCCCTTCAATCAGACAGGGGCCGGAATATGAAACAACCCGCAGGACTTGTGGTCCGGCGGGTTGTTTGTTATACTGGTTTTTGGATATACTCATTTTTTATAACTGTATGCGATTTATAAGCAGAGGTTTATAATAGGAGTTAAAATAAATCAAGATTAATTTTACTCTTATGAGAAGGAATGCCTTGACAACTCGGCTTTATTTTTGTACTATATCAGTTAAAATATCGTAACAATTCAGAATTATGAATAGTTACCTATACGTTAATACTATTAGAGGAAAATGGAGGATGTTAAATCATGGGTAAAATTATTGGAGAGGGTATTACTTTTGATGATGTACTTTTAGTACCTGCATATTCAGAGGTGATTCCAAACCAGGTGGATTTGTCTACAAATCTTACGAAGAAAATACGGCTGAATATCCCGATGATGAGTGCGGGCATGGATACAGTTACGGAGCACCGTATGGCTATCGCTATGGCTCGTCAGGGCGGGATCGGTATTATTCATAAAAACATGTCTATTGAGGAGCAGGCAGAAGAAGTTGATAAGGTAAAGAGATCTGAAAACGGGGTCATTACGGATCCTTTTTATCTGTCACCTGAGCATACTCTTGAGGATGCGAATGATCTTATGGCTAAGTTCAGGATATCCGGGGTACCGATCACAGAGGGAAAGAAACTGGTCGGGATCATCACAAACCGTGATTTAAAATTCGAAGAAGATTTTTCTAAAAAGATTAAAGAGTCAATGACTTCCGAAGGTCTGATTACTGCAAGGGAAGGAATCACACTGGAGGAGGCTAAGAAGATTCTTGCAAAGGCAAGGAAAGAAAAACTTCCTATAGTAGATGCAGAAGGAAACTTGAAGGGTCTGATCACCATTAAGGATATCGAAAAGCAGATCAAATACCCGTTATCAGCGAAGGACGAACAGGGCCGCCTGCTCTGTGGAGCCGCAATCGGAATTACAGCAAACTGTCTGGAGAGGGTCGAGGCACTTGTACGCGCGAAAGTGGATGTTGTCGTTATGGATTCTGCACACGGACATTCTGCAAATGTTCTGCGCACCGTACGCATGGTAAAAGAAAAATATCCAGACCTTCAGGTGATTGCAGGAAATGTGGCTACAGGTGCGGCAGCAAAGGCTCTGATAGAGGCTGGTGTAGATGCTGTTAAGGTAGGAATAGGACCAGGTTCCATCTGTACAACACGTGTCGTAGCAGGAATTGGTGTGCCGCAGGTTACAGCGGTTATGAACTGCTATGAGGCCGCGAAAGAATATGGTATCCCGGTTATAGCAGACGGCGGTATCAAATATTCAGGGGATATGACAAAGGCAATCGCAGCCGGTGCAAATGTATGTATGATGGGAAGTATCTTTGCGGGATGCGACGAGAGCCCGGGAACATTCGAATTATTCCAGGGAAGGAAATATAAAGTATACCGCGGCATGGGTTCCATCTCTGCAATGGAGAACGGAAGCAAAGACAGATACTTCCAGGCTGATGCGAAGAAGCTTGTTCCGGAGGGTGTGGAAGGACGTGTTGCTTACAAGGGAACAGTAGAAGACACTGTGTTCCAGCTGATGGGCGGACTTCGTTCCGGCATGGGATACTGTGGAACAGCTACCATCGAAGATTTGAAGGAGAACGGTCAGTTCGTTAAGATTTCCGCTGCTTCACTGAAGGAAAGCCATCCGCATGATATTCATATCACAAAGGAAGCACCAAACTACAGCGTGGATGAATAAGAGAGCTGTCAGTAAGACTGAATAATTAATAATAACTCAATATTAAATAAAAAGTGAGGAAAAGGAAGACGCTTAAATCCAGTCTTGTTTCCTCACTTTTTCTGTTTGTCTAACTGTTTTTATCGATATCAATTGGTTTGTTGGCGAATAAGGTTGATAATATGATAGATGTACTTGTGGTTCCATATCTTTTCAACTGGTCAATCAGGTGTTCTAATTCGGAAGATTCGTGAAGTGCTGCCAACAGCATTGCATTATGTATACCGACCACTCTGTGATGCTCCAGAATCTGCGGGCAGGAACTGCAGAAACTGCTGAATGCTGCATATTTCATGGGTATAACGTCTACGGCAATAAAGACGGTCAGGCTTTTGGAGAGCTTGGCAGGGTTTATACGGGCGTGGTACCCTTGAATGACACCTGATTCTTCCAGACGGCGTATACGCTCTGTGACTGAGGGGGCGGACAGGTTTACCTGCTGGCTAATTTGTTTGATCGAGGTTCGGGCATTTTGCTGTAAAATCTTCAAAATTTTGTAATCTGTTTTGTCCATCTTTATCTCCTTTTTAAATAAGGTTTTTAATTATGTATTCTTTCTTTTTTTATGTTTTGGATTATGTTTACCTTTTTTTAATTATATACCAAAAATAATTAGAATTGTATACTGAATATAAAAAAGGAGGATACGAAATGAAAAAATTAAATCAACCTATCACTGGAATCTGTTCATTTGCAAAGTACCCTATTTGCACAGATCTGGAGGAACTGGATGCGGACATCGCAGTGCTTGGTGTTCCCTATGACCTTGGGGTTGGATTTTTATCCGGGGCCCGTCTCGGACCCAGACGAATCAGGGAGGTATCTACACATTATGCGCGCGGTGATGCAGGGTTTTATGATCCTGAAACACAGGAACAGCTATTGGCGGCACCGATCAGGGTGGTTGACTGCGGTGATGCAGATGTGCTGCATGGGGATATCGAATATTCTTTTAAAAGTATTGAAGAATCTGTGAGAAAAATATTGGAAAAAGGTGTGGTTCCGGCAATCATGGGAGGGGACCATTCCATTACAATTCCTGTGGGGCGTGCGCTGTCGTGCCTTGGCAGTGAAATCTGTATCGTGCATATTGATGCACATTTAGACTGGACTGACCATGTGGGTCCGCAATATTATGGAAATGGAAGCCCTATGAGAAGACTTTCGGAGATGGATCATATTGGCCCGATGATACAGATCGGGATGAGAGGACTCGGGTCAAGTAAACGGACAGATTTTGAAGATGCGGAAAAATATGGAAGTATTGTGGTTCCGGCAAAAGAAGTACACAGAACAGGGATGCAGGAAGTGCTGAAAAAAGTACCGAAGGCAGAGAAATATTTTATTTCGCTGGACATTGACGGTTATGACATTTCAATTGCTCCGGGAGTTGGATCACCGTCACCGGGCGGCTTATATTATGATGAAGTAGCAGAATTGCTGGCAGGAGTCTGCAGCATGGGGGAAATTGTCGGATTTGATTTGGTAGAGGTTGCACCGCAGTATGACCCTGCCGGAGTGACTCCCCGTGTTGCCGCAATGACAATGCTGAATCTTATGGGGCAGATTATGAAGCATAAAAAATCCTGATAAAGATGGGGGGAGAAATGATGAAACGTTTTTTTGCTCGGGCAACAAAGAAACATACAGAGGTAAATCCTTTCTTTGCACTACTTATTATCTTGGTAATTGCAACTATTTTTTCCAACATTATTCCAAGTGGAATGTATGAAAGGCTTTCCGTAGACGGAAGGATGGTAGTCGACCCGGATAGCTTCCAATATGTAGATAAACACTATGTAGGTATTTCAGATTTTTTCTTATCTTTTTACCAAGGCTTTAACAATGCAGCCAGTTTAATGGCGATGCTGTTTTTTGCAGGAGGGGCCTTTGGTGTTGTAAAGCGTATCGGCCTGCTTGAAACTGCGATAAAAGCTCTCGCGCATAAGCTCAAGCATACGAGTTTTTATGTCATTGCATTTATTCTTATGCTTGCAATCGGGACACAGGTGGCATTTACAAGTATGTGGGAACTTAGCGTAGTGATTATTCCCATGATCGTCCCCCTTGTACTTGCACTCGGATATGATGTGGTAGTCGGGGCTGGGATTGTCATGCTTGCCGCATGCGCCGGTTTCGGGGCGGCGATGACAAATCCGCTGTTTACTGCTATCGCACATAAACTGGCGGAGCTCCCGATTTATTCGGCACTTGGATACCGGGCTGTCTGTTTCGGGGTGATATTGTTTATCTGTTATCTTTATCTGATGCGGTATGCAAAAAAGATTAAGAAGGACCCGTCTAAAAGCCTGATGAATGGAATGAATACAAAATACACAGCGATTAAAGAGGAAGCAGTGACCTTTACCCCTGCATTAATCCGTGCCGGAATTGCATTTTTAGCAGTTTTTGCGTTTTTGCTTTTCGGTACAGTCAGGATGGGTTTTGATTTTCCGCAGATGGCAGCATGCTTTGTGGCAATGACATTTGCAACAGGGCTTGCATACGGGAGTGGGCTTAATGAGATATGTGACATGATGGGCGAGGGCATGAAAGATTTGTTTTATGCTGCTATGGTTATGTTGTTTGCACGCGCTATCCTGTATATTCTGGAGGAGGCGATGGTGGTGGATACGATTATTGCTTTTCTGGCAAGGCTTGTTGTTGGGAAGTCTTCCCTGATTACTGCGAACCTGCTGCTTGTTATGCAGACAATCATTAACTTTTTAATACCGTCGGGGAGCGGGCAGGCAGCAATTACGATCCCGATTATTGTTCCATTGGCGGATATGGGAAATGTTACACGCCAGGTGGCTTGTCTGGCAAGCCAGTTTGGAGACGGGTTCTCTAACTTTTTGTACCCCACGAACGGTTCCCTGATAGCAATCCTGATGGTCGCCGGGATACCTTATAAAAAATGGCTCCGCTTCTTTGGCCCGTTATTTCTCATAATCATGGCGGTATGTATGGTATTCATCAGCGTAGGGGTAGGGATCAAACTTGGCCCATTCTGACCGGTATAAAGAAGCATGCAGATATAGTGGCGAAGAAAAATTAATAAAATAATCATGAATTATTCAATTTTATATTCTGTTTCTGTGCTAGAATAGTCGTAGATCATGTGGTGAGGGTATACTAATGAGGAAGAAACGAAGGCGCAGATATAGATTTTCAATAAAGAATTTAAATTTGAATAAGAAGACATTGTGTATTTATGGCGGAATTATATTTCTGGTGATTTTAACGATTGTGCTGGGGATTTACTCGTGTACAGCAGGAAGCAGGAACCGGGAGAATACAGGCGTTAAGGTGGATGCGTCCCAGCCGGATATCGATGTCCAGCTCCTGGATGTCAATGAATACTCCAGACCCGGGATTGAGTCGGACCCGATCAAGGGGATTGTCATCCACTATACTGCGAATCCGGGAAGCACGGCACAGAATAACAGGGATTACTTTGAAGGGCTCAAGGACAGCCATGAGACGTCTGTGAGCAGCCACTTTGTGGTAGGGATAGACGGAGAGATTATACAGTGTGTTCCTACATGGGAACTCGCCTATGCCTCGAACAGCAGGAACCACGATACGGTTTCCATTGAATGCTGCCATCCGGATGAGAGTGGAAAGTTTACAGACCAGACTTATAAGTCTCTGGTACAGTTAACAGCGTGGCTTTGTGACAAGTTCGGGCTGACCGAGGACGATGTGATACGACATTATGACGTGACGGGAAAGATATGTCCGAAATATTTTGTAGAGGACGAGAAGGCCTGGGAGCTTTTTAAAGGAGACGTGAGAGCCGCTCAGGAACGCAGTAAAGCTGGTAAATAAGGAAAAGGTATTTCTGATTGAGTTTCTGATCGGGAATACCTTTTTTTCTTGCTAACCCATAGGAAAATTGCTATAATATGATGTATTGGTTTGAAAAAGAAATAAAAGGTGGACGGTGGAAGATGAACGATTTAGAGATGTACCGTGAGCAGCTTGCATTATGCGATGATAAAATTATTGACGCCCTGGTGGAACGTAATGCGATAGTTGAGAAGATCATGGCATATAAGGAAGAGTATGGCATGCCGATCCTGCAGCCGGCTCAGGAAGATAAGCAGGAGAGAAGGCTTCAGGAAAAGCTGGAGGGAAACAAGTATCAGGAAGAGATTCATGATGTATTTCGCAGAATTGTCAGGAATAGTAAGAGAATACAGGCAAGAAAGCTCTTTTCTTATAATATTGTCCTTATCGGTTTTATGGGTGCGGGCAAATCAACGGTATCGGATTACTTAAGCACCATGTTTGCAATGAAGATTGTGGAGATGGACCAGGTGATTTCAGAGCGGGAAGAGATGAGTATTCCGGATATTTTTGCTACATATGGAGAAGAATATTTCAGAGATCTGGAAACAAAGCTGCTTGTGGAGATGCAGTCAAAGAAGAACACGATCATTTCATGCGGAGGCGGTGCGGCTTTGCGTGAGGAGAATGTTGCGGAGATGAAGAAGAACGGCAGGGTCGTACTTCTGACGGCAAGCCCGCAGACCGTATATGAGCGTGTTAAGGACAGTGAGGAGAGGCCGATTCTCAATGGCAACAATAACGTGGAATATATTGCGGAGCTGATGGAAAAGCGCCGTGAAAAATATGAGGCGGCTGCGGACATTGTTATTCAGACGGATAATAAGACTGTGCTGCAGGTGTGCGAGGAACTGATTTCTAAATTAATGGAGATGGATGCAGAGTAATGTTTGATAAATTTTTCCCTGATGACTATAAGATGTCTACATACGTCATCCCTTTTGAAAAATTATATGAGGAAGGTATGAGAGGCGTTATATTTGATATTGATAATACCCTTGTACCGCATGGCGCGCCTGCGGATGAACGTGCAAAGAAATTATTTGCGCGCCTGAAGGATATCGGTTTTTCATCCTGCCTGATATCCAACAATCAGGAGGCACGTGTGAAGATGTTCAATGAAGAGATTCAGACGAACTATATTTATAATGCGCACAAGCCTTCCACGAAGAATTACAAAAAAGCAATGGAAATCATGGGGACAGATTGTTCGAATACGATTTTCGTAGGGGACCAGCTTTTTACGGATGTATGGGGTGCGAAAAGAACCGGGATCAGGAATATCCTAGTGAAGCCGATCCATCCGAAAGAAGAGATCCAGATCGTTTTAAAGCGTTATTTAGAGCGGATTGTGCTGCATTTTTATAAAAAGAAGCAAAAGAAGACAGCATCTAAGTAAAAAAAGGTTGAAAAATATAGGAAACTATTATAAAATTATAAACAGTGTAAATTAGGTAAGTGCATGAATTGCGCAATTGAAGGAGGATTACAATGATTTCAGCAGGAGATTTTAAGAATGGTTTAACAGTTGAAATTGACGGAAATATTTACCAGATTTTAGAGTTCCAGCATGTAAAACCAGGTAAAGGTGCAGCTTTTGTCAGAACAAAAATGAAAAATATAATCAACGGGGGTGCTGTAGAAAGAACATTCAGACCTCAGGAGAAGTTTGAACAGGCACGTATCGAGAGAAAGGACATGCAGTACCTTTATCAGGACGGAGACTTATATAACTTCATGGATGTGGAGACATATGACCAGATCGCACTGAATACAGAAGTAGTTGGAGATGCTCTGAAGTTTGTAAAAGAGAACGAAGTAGTTAAGATCTGTTCCCATAACGGCAATGTATTTTCCGTAGAGCCGCCTCTGTTCGTAGAGCTTGCTATTACAGAGACAGAGCCTGGATTCAAGGGTGATACAGCTCAGGGAGCTACAAAGCCGGCTACAGTTGAGACCGGGGCAGTCGTTTATGTTCCGCTGTTCGTAGAGCAGGGAGACGTACTGAAGATCGATACAAGAACAGGGGAGTACCTGTCACGTGTATAAGAGCATGGAATGAAAGAATAGGCCTGCATGGATAGAGTTTGTATCCATGCAGGTCTTTATTAGTTTCATTGGAAAGTACGCCCCATGAAACTGGTTACATAATGCAACAAATCTTGGCAGAAAAAAGGATTGTGTTTTTGGCGGGAATCGGATATAATCTATTTACATAATTTGTTTCAGATCCATTTATCAAGGCACGGGTCGTGCCGTTTTCACAACTTTTATGATGAGCGTATAATATTAGAGAGGAGATATATGGGATATCAGGAATTTTTATACGCTGTTGAAAAAGAATTGAATAAAAGACTAAAGGAGGGGGTAAAGGCAAGTGTTTATACTGCTGTTAAGAATAACGGCAAAGAGAAAAAGGGAGTCATGATTGAACGGACAGGGAGTAATACAGCCCCTACAATTTATCTCGAAGGCTTTTTTGTCAGGTTTCAAAGAGGGGAATCTATGGAAAAACTGATCGGGGAGATCATGGCATTCTATGAATCAGTGGGGGAAGAGCAAATCTGGGATTCTGCGCAGTTTGAGGATTACTCAGAAATCAGGAACAAGATTGTGTTCAAGCTTGTCCATAAGATGAAAAATAAGGCCCTCCTTAAAAAGGTGCCGTATGTCGACGTGCTGGACCTGGCGATTGTCTTTTATGTACTTTTAGACCTGGATAAAAAGGGGACAGCCTCTATTCAAATAAGTAATGACCATCTGGAGAAATGGGGGATTTCGAGAGATGAGCTTTTCACTGAGGCAGTCAAAAATGTAAAGACAATACTTCCCGCGGAATTTTTTACAATGCAGCATGCAATCGCGGAAATGCTGGAGGTCACCGAGGACCGCGAGGCGGAGAATCTTCTTCGGGAATCCCGGAAAAATAAAAAAGATGTTATGTATGTACTTACAAACTCTGCAAGAAATTATGGCGCGGCATGTATGATATATCCACATGTGCTCGAAATGATCGGCGATATGCTGAAGGAGGATTACTATATCCTTCCGAGCAGTGTCCACGAGGTCATTATTGTCCCTGAGTCCAGAGGACTGGACCCGGATGAGATGGACGAGATGGTGAACGAAATCAATGAGACACAGGTAGAGCCGGAGGAGGTATTAAGCAGCCATGCTTACTTCTACCAGCGCAAGGGACGCCGGCTGATGATCCGGCCAAAAGGCGGCATGGAATAGGTGTATAACTTTACGCTTTTGCAGGCCGCAGGCGGATAACTGTATAAACCGGAGTTGGTGCAGACTTACTACAATTTCCACCAACTCTGGTTTTTTCGTGAATTCCAAAACTGAACCCTGTATGCAAGACTAAATCCCACGTACCATTAAAAAACGTACTGATTTAAAGAAATTTTTCATCACATTTGCGCCATTACGTGCTAAAATAAATATGAATTTATAAGAAACTCCATAAACCGGGTACAGCAAACAGACCTCTGGGAGATCGACTTGCAAGACTAACTCCTACAGGTCGGACATGATGATGTGAAAGTTGTCCGGGATATGGTGGCTTGTATTTTTATCGTTTAATGCTTAAGCAGCTTCGGGCTTAGTACCACATCATCAGGTGCTATGTACTGAAGCTGCAGTGCTTTCAGCACTTCTTCATCAAACATTTTAAACG
>NZ_QGDL01000015.1 GCF_003149245.1 Faecalicatena orotica
AAGCGGTATCTTTATCGTAAGAGAAGAATTTGAGCAGTTCATCCTTTACAGTGCCGGTTTCCATAGAGATGATGAGATACAGCAAAGAGGGGAAATCCAGTTTTCTGTTTCTGGTGAAGTCAGTTTCAGGGTGTTTTGAAAAGTTCTCGGGATGGAGCGCCATTCCTGAAATAATTTCTAAGAGATTGTTTTTAACCTGTTTTGCAAATGACATATGAGACCTCCTTGTAGTCAGACAAAAGATATAGTTCTGATTACAGGGGCCGCTCTTGTTGCTGTCACACCAGCAACGAGAGCGGCCGCACATTTTGGGCTCTGTGTCAACCTTTAGAGGTGATTTTTTTAAATTTAGGTTAGACCCTTATTCAGGATTTAACCTCGTAACTTAACTAACTGACATTGCCTGTGAACAGTAACATTTATTCTGCTTGACATCTTTAAATAAAACGTGCACAATAAAATTAAAGATAAACGACATTTATTATTCCAGGCTTTGCGGGTAACCAGCACAGCTGTATGGTGATTCAGCCAAAGGAGGTGCCATTATGGAAGGCATGAAAGTAACAAAAGTATGCACGGCCAGAGACAAGATTGAAGCGGAGATGATTCTGGATATTCTAAGCCAGAACGGGATCACTGCATTCAGACAGGGAATCGGCAGCGGCGGTATCATGGACATCTATACAGGAAATTCAATCTATGGCGAGGATATATTTGCCGATGAAAGAGATGTAGAGAGGGCACAGGACCTGATTAGAAATATTATTGAAGGTGTAGAAGAGGCTTAATCCAAAAGTGGCAGGAAATATAAAATAGGTATAGAAAAAGAGGCGGGAATTTCATTTCCTGCCTCTTTTCTTAACATTATAATACCACAAAATGCACTTTTTTTCAAGTCTTGTAAAGAATAGGGGACGGACATATAATGAATATCACTGTTTACAGGAAACCTGCAGATTCATTGAAAGGGGTATTTGTTATGGATAGTCATGTTTTTGAACTTATGCAGTCAGCACGAAGGAAGGAGGAACTGGCAGTCATTTCGGGTATGAATCAAAAGACCGAGCGATTTGGCTTATTGCTTAAGGAAGAAGAGATAAATGAACTGGTCACATACCGGAATGACAGCCTGAAGCAGTTCCGGCGCTTTGAGTGGGGGACCGGGATGCTGGAAAAGCTGATTTATACATTCTGTGATTCACAGTATATCAATCAGCAGAATTATCTGGAGAGCCTGGAAAGGCTGCAGGATATTTTTTACAAGTTTAAGAATGCCACCTTAGACCGCATGACAGATGATGAGGTGCTCACTTTTATGAAGGAGCAGTATGAGACGGTCTGCTTCGGCAGTCTTGACTATCTGGAAGACACCTGTCTGGAGGTATACGCAGAAGCTGTACGAAAAGGCCACAAAGGATATACCGCCAGCGGCGGAAGGGGAGAGTACTCCGAATTTGACGAAGCCCGGCGGTGGGACAGTGAACTATATCAGCAGGTTCTAAAAGAATTGTGCTGGGAATAAAAAGGATGAATACAGACAACATGTCAGGGAGGGAATGTCATGGTTTATAAAATAGAAGAATTATTACCTGTTATGGCAAAACTGTCAGATAAGTACACGTCAAAGGACAGTGCTTCTGTTTCTTACGAGACAGCCCAGCAGCTAATGGAGGCCATTCTTTACTGTATACAGGAGTGCGGGGATGAGAATAAGGATCTGCTGGGAGGTGCTTCAGTGGACTGTATGACTGCCTACGAGCAGGATTACAGGTTCACGATGGACAAGGTCATGAGGGCAAAAGAAGTTTATCATAGGATTACTTCTGATTTCGAGGATTATGGCTGCCGGAATTACAGGGAAACAATCATAGAAGGAATGCCCATGTTTTTTACAAAATATGATGTGCGTTTTGAGCCGCAGAATCATATCCTGTCACTGGATTATCCGGCACTTGGGATGGCCCCCGGCAAAAGGGGCATCGATTTGATCATGGATTATCTTGAGGAAATCGAATATGAACAGCATTTTTTAAAATACTTCAAAAGAAAAGCGGTTACGGATCTGCTGGAATACCGCTGCACCGATTACCAGGAGCTTTATTTAGACAATATCTGTGAACCTGTTCTGATCAGGGCAGCAGCCTGCCTGGCCACGGATCAGGAGATCGGGAATCTGAGACTGGACGTAAGTGACCATAAAGCTGCGGAGGAATACTTTATGGAGGACACGGACAAACGTGCAGAAATCCACATGAGTGTTTTTCTTGATACTTTGGAAAAAAATATTATGGGAAGGGCGTACAGGGGCAGATTCAAAAACTGTGCCCATGAATTCACCTATAGAGTGAGACATGGCCTGCAGTTTTAAAGTTATCCCGCATCAGATTCTGCTGCCCGGAAATTCTATCAGATTCAGGATGGAATTGCGGATGATATAAGAATATGCCTCGTAAAGCTGATCCGAAGAATAGGGAATATCATGGGTGATCCAGTATTTCAGCGAATCGGCCAGACCGAACGTATAGAATCTCGCCATCGAGTCCTTTGACAGGATTGCAACCTTGTCAGGGGACTTAAGCGGGTATTTATTTAGCAGCGATAGAAACATATCAAAAATGTAGCGGCTCAGTAAAGCTTCAAAGGAATTTGGCCCTTCTATCAGATACAGCCTCTTGTAGAATTCCCGGTCTTTTTCCAGACAGCTGCACAGGAGGCGGAAGATATCTTCCTCCATATTATTATCTGTCAGTACCTGAATCTTATCTGCAATATCCTTCTTCAGGATCCATTCAATCACTTCATACTTATCCTGAAAATGTTTATAAAAAGTCGGGCGGATGACACCGGCGCCATCCGTGATCATCTTAATCGTTATCTTCTCAAATGGCATCTGCATGACAAGCTCTTTGAAAGACATCGTAAGCAAATCCTTAGTCAGTTCCCTTTTATCTTCCATAAAAATCATCCCCTTTTACGAGTATTGTACCATAAATACTAAACTCGTGAAATACCTCGTTAAGTATTTAGGTATATGTCTTACTAAGCGTGAAAAAACCACGCTAAGTGCGAGCATTATACCATAAAACCAAACTCGTGAAATACTTCGTTAAGTATTTAGGTATATGTCTTACTAAGCGTGAAAAAACCACGCTAAGTGCGAGCATTATATCATAAATACTAAACTCATGAAAACCCACCCGGCTACAAAAACGGGATTTTGTAGCCGGGTGGGAACAGATCGGGGAAATTGTCGGGTTTCGGATACAGGGGGGAGAGATTGAATATTATGGCACGGGGGATGGAATGTTACAATAATAACAGGCAGATAGATAGGGAAGGGGAGGAGGAAATTGGTATTATTTGAAATCCTTATGATTTCGGTCGGGTTATCTCTGGATGTGTTTGCGTATGCATTGTATAAAGGCGCTATGCTGCCGGAAATACGGAAGTCTTCTCTCATTAAAATTGGCGGTGTCTTTACGGTGTGGCAGATGGCAAGCCTTCTGCTTGGAAATATGATCACGAATATTCCAATGATAAAGGCTCCGGCTGGCAGGGCGGCTGTTCACTGGCGGTATCTCTCGGTTATTATTTTTCTGGGTCTGGGCCTTTATATGATATGCAAGGCCGGAAGACAGAAGGTAGTCATAGAGAAGATGGAGGAGCATGTAGAACTTAAACAGATTGCCATATGGGCATGCATTACAAGTATTGATGCCTTTCTCGCAGGAATCGGGTTTGGATTTTTCCAGACAGATTTTTTAATTACAATAATAACCGTAGGTATGGTTACGGCTGTCAGTGTAGTTGCCGGGTTATATGCGGGGTACTGGCTGGGATGCCAGTTTAAGAATAAAATCGTGATTCTGGGAGGGGGTATACTGCTGATCGGGGGCATTGAACTTTTAATCCGGGGAATAAACTAAAGAAAAGTTTCATGTACTGTAAGGTGAAGGAGGATATGAGATATGGGAAAATTAAGACATCAGGCTGAGAGGGCCGCTTTCGGAAAATTGATTGATACTTCTATGAAGCACATCAGCAAAGACAGGGAAAAGAGTTTCCTGAAAATGGTAGATTTGACCGAGAATTTTGCGAAGGACCGGTTCCAGCCGGAAAGCTACGAGGCGGCAAGGCAGATGATCCGGGATGAGGATGGGAAATGGATGACCTATGTAAACAGGATACTGGACGAGGTGAGCCCGAACGTGATTAAGAAAACCGCGATGAATCTGGGATTCGAGGCAATGCTCAGCGGCACTAAGATCATGCACGAAAGCCGTGAGAAATACCAGTGCAATATTCCCTGGCTGATTCTTTTGGACCCGACAAGTGCATGCAACTTAAAGTGCACCGGCTGCTGGGCGGCAGAGTATGGACATACATTATCCCTGACTTATGAAGAGCTCGACAGTATCATAACACAGGGGAAAGAGCTTGGGATCTATTTCTATATGTACACAGGCGGTGAACCACTTGTCAGAAAGGCGGACATCATCAGGCTGTGCAGAAAGCATGATGACTGTGCGTTCCATGCGTTTACAAATGGAACTCTGGTAGATGACGCATTCTGTGAAGAGATGGAAGAGGTAGGAAATCTCTCATTGTCAATCAGTCTGGAAGGATATGAGGAAGTCAATGACGGAAGAAGGGGGCCGGGCGTTTTCAATCAGGTTATGAAAGCGATGGATATACTGAAAGCGCACGGGCAGATATTCGGAACATCTATCTGCTACACCAGTGCAAATATCGATACCGTTACGTCCGATGAATTTCTGGATATGATTATTGAAAAGGGATGCCGTTATGCATGGTACTTCCATTACATGCCGGTCGGTAATGACGCCGCAGTTGAACTTCTCCCGACAAAAGAGCAGAGGGAGTACATTTATCACAGGATCCGTGAAATCCGTGCAATGGAAGGAGGCAAACCAATCTTTGCCTTTGATTTTCAAAACGATGGCGAATATGTAGGCGGATGTATTGCGGGCGGACGTAATTACTGTCATATTAATCCCAACGGCGATGTGGAACCGTGTGTGTTCATTCACTATTCGGGTGCAAATATCCGTAATGTCAGTCTTCTCGAGGCGCTTAAACAGCCGTTGTTTATGGCATACAGAGAAGGACAGCCGTTTAACGAAAACCATTTAAGGCCGTGCCCCATGCTCGAGAATCCGGAAAAGCTGATGGAAATGGTGAGGAAAACGGGGGCCAAATCGACGGATATGCAGTCTCCGGAATCCGTAGAGCATCTCTGCGGGAAATGTCTGGAATATGCTGAAAACTGGAAGGAAAAGGCGGAAGAGCTTTGGAATAAGTAGGAAGCTTTTATTAAAACGAAAAAAGGAATCCGGAATGGATCATTTCGGACTCCTTTTTTCGTTTACATCAGAGAGTTGGTTTCATTGCGTAAATATGATTTCTTTAGAAAGTTTTCGGCTGGGTCAGGATATTTTTTACATGCTCTACTTCCTCAGAAGTTGCTTTGGCAGCAGGAACATAATAGCTTTTTTCTCTGGCCACATGATAGAGTTTTTCCTGAGACATTTCACATTCGTTGCGGATCTGCTTCAGGCATTGCTTTAATTCTTTGTTTTCAGTCTGCGGGATCATATCCCCGAACATTTTCAGTTCGCCGTTTACTCCGACTAATGCGTCGGATACCATTGTTTTTTCATTCATATGCGTCACCCCTTATAAGAATTTCATCAGTTCCTGTTTGTTTTTCATAGCAGAATCAGCTGCATCCTGGAAAAGTTTCTTTACTTCAGGATCTTCGGCCTGGGATGCATAATCGGTCATTTTGCAATGTGTTGTGTCATAGCCGCCAATGAGATGACGTAAGTTCTGTAAATCAAGTATTGATATTTCAGACATAATTGGACCTCCTTAAAGAAATAATAATTACGAGGTTTATTATGCCCGTATCCATGCAAAATATAAGAATTATTCGAATGAAAAATTTGTTATTAAATGTGATTAAGCCTCGGCGGTTTTAGCAGGACGCAGCCGCGCATGCAAGACAAATTCGGAAAAAAGCTCCCTCATTTCGGGGGAACTGCGGTACATGCATTCCGGATGCCACTGCACTCCGATCGCGAAGGGATGGTCTTTCATTTCAATGGCTTCAATCGTCTGGTCGGCGGCACGCGCACAGGCGATGAGATCCTTTCCAAGCATGCCTACGCTCTGGTGGTGAAAACTGTTCACATCCAGTCTGGAACCAATATATCTCTGGAGCTGGGAACCTTTTTCGATATTGATCCTGTGACTGACTTCTGACCGGGAATAAGACTGCTGCATATGGTTCATTGGCTTTCCGGGCTGCAGCGACATGTCCTGATAAATCGTACCGCCGCAGGCTACATTGTATACCTGCATACCGCGGCATATGGAAAAAACTGGTTTTTTGGTAGTGAGGACTGACTTCATCAGGCGGATTTGAAACAGATCCAGCGTAATATTCGTTTTACCGATTCCGTTTTTTGGTTCC
Source organism: Faecalicatena orotica (assembly GCF_003149245.1). GTDB lineage: Bacteria > Bacillota > Clostridia > Lachnospirales > Lachnospiraceae > Faecalicatena_A > Faecalicatena_A orotica. Next base: position 6,497 of record NZ_QGDL01000015.1, read on the forward strand.
TCACCAAATAAAAGCGGTGTAATGTCATCACCCCCGCAGAACAGGAATCCGTCACAGAAGGAGATATACTCCCGTATGGCAGAATCAGAACGGATGAGGGGCAGGATAAAAGGAAGCCCCCCGGAGTAACGGATGGACTGGATATAAGTATTGGTAACAAACTGCCTGTCGTTCATAAGCCCACAGACAACAATTCCGATTTTCGGTTTCATAAGCACTCCTTTTTTGGCATAAGATAGTTTGATAGTAAAAGAACAATACACTATTATGTGTGTATAGCGTATGTAAAAAACTGGGAAAATATACCTTGCCGTGCAGGGGATTTTTTCGAAAGGATGGTTATGAAATGATGAATTTAATTGACCTGCACTGTGATACAATCAGCAGGCTTATGACGGCTGGCGGGAGCCATAATCTGGCGGACAACGATCTGAGTATTGATCTGGGGGGAATGCAGAAGGCGGGAACGCTTGTCCAGTTTTTCGCATGTTTCGTGCATGCAGTATCCTATGAAGACGCCGGCCTGACAGACGGCAGTACAGGAAGACATATGCCTGCCCAGATTAGTCCTAAGGCATGGGACAGGGCTTATCAGGCGGTTCTTGAGATGGCAGGGCGAATCGACGGCGAACAAAATGACAGAATCAGGACAGCACATTCTTATGGGGAAATCAGGAAGAACCAGGAGCAGGGAATGATTTCTGCTGTAAAGGCGGCGGAGGAGGGCGGTATCCTAAACGGAAGGCTGGAGAGGCTGGAAGAATTGTATGATGCAGGGATCAGACTGATAACACTTACATGGAATTACCCGAACTGCCTTGGATTTCCAAACAGCAGAACAGGTGATATTATGGAAAGCGGGCTGACGGAGTTTGGATTTCAAGCGGTTGAACGGATGAATGAGCTGGGGATGATTGTGGACGTATCACATCTTTCCGACGGCGGATTCTGGGACTGCATTAAAGCGAGCTGTGTGCCAGTCTGCGCTTCCCATTCTAATGCACGTGCACTCTGTCCACATCCGAGAAACCTGACGGATGAGATGCTGAAGGCTCTGGGAGAAAAAGGCGGTGTGGCGGGTCTGAATTTTTATCCGGCATTCCTGTGCGAAAACGGTGTGGCAGTTGTGGATGATATTGCCCGCCATGCAGTACATATGATCAAAACCGGCGGGGAAGATGTGGCTGCAGTTGGAACAGATTTCGACGGATTTGACAGTGAGCCGCATGAAGGCTGGATCAGTCATGTCTCAGAGATGGAACTTGTCTGGGAAGCTATGAGAAAAAGAGGAATCACACCGAGGCAGCTTGACAAGGTCATGTCTCTAAATGCCCTGCGGGTGATTAGAGAGGCTATGAAATAATTGTAACATTTCCATATAAAAATAAATTTTCTATCTTGGCTCTTTATGATACAATAGTAAAGATAAAGTGAACAAGAGAGAAATGGAGGGCTATATGGAAAGTCGAAAAATTATTCAGGTGGAAGAAAAAGTACCGTTCAAAATGCTGGTGCCCTTGAGCATCCAGCATATGTTTGCGATGTTCGGGGCATCGGTTCTGGTTCCGTTTGTATTCGGAATTAACCCGGCGATTGTATTATTTATGAATGGTATCGGAACAATGTTATTTATTCTGATTACAAAGGGAAAAGCACCGGCATATCTTGGCTCCAGTTTTGCATTCCTTGCACCGGCGGGGATCGTTATCAGCAAATGGGGCTATAATTATGCACTGGGCGGTTTCGTAGTGGTTGGATTCTTCGGGTGCATCCTGGCTCTGATTATCTACAAATTTGGCTCAGACTGGATTGATATTGTGCTTCCCCCGGCAGCGATGGGGCCTGTTGTCGCATTGATCGGACTGGAACTTGCCGGAACGGCTGCTTCTAATGCAGGTCTGAAGGATGAGGTGATTGATTATAAGAATGTCATCGTATTTCTGGTGACCCTTCTGACGGCCGTGATCGGTTCTGTTGTATTCCGCAAGTTTTTATCGGTCATACCGATACTGATTGCTATTATTGCAGGATATGTGGCGGCACTGCTTTGCGGGATCGTGGATTTTGCAGCGGTCGGGTCAGCGGCATGGTTTTCACTGCCAAACTTCGCGACACCGAAGTTCAAATGGGAGGCTATCGTTATTATACTGCCCGTACTTCTGGTCATTGCATCTGAACATATCGGGCACCAGATTGTTACAAGCAAGGTAGTGGGAAGGGACCTGCTGAAAGACCCGGGTCTGCACCGCTCTTTGTTTGCAGATAATTTTTCAACAATGATCTCCGGATTCATCGGTTCGGTCCCGACAACCACATACGGTGAAAATATTGGTGTCATGGCCGTGACGAAAGTTTACAGTGTCTATGTCATCGGCGGGGCGGCAGTACTGTCTATAATATGCTCATTTATCGGGAAAATGACGACCCTGATCAGTACGATCCCGGGGCCGGTTATCGGTGGTATTTCCTTCCTCCTGTACGGAATGATCGGTGCATCCGGTATCCGCATCCTTGTAGAGGCACAGGTAGATTACGGGAAATCCAGAAACATGGCAATGACCTCCATTATTTTTGTGACTGGGCTTTCCGGCATATCCGTACAGTTCGGAAGCATCCAGCTTTCTGGAATGGTACTCGCATGTGTAGTCGGAATGCTGATGGGACTGATGTTCTTCATCCTGGACAAGCTGAAACTGACGAACGATAGAGAATAGTTTCATATTCGAAGATAAATAGGACGCTTGCCACGGCAAGCGTCCTACATTCATTCATATTAAAAGTTTCTTTACAATATCCAGCTTATTTTTTGTTCAGCTCCGCCATTTTCATTGCGCGTACTTTTAACGGCAGTCCGAACAGGTTGATAAATCCTTCTGCATCATGGTGATCGTAAAGTTCACCGGTTGTAAAGCTTGCCAGAGATTCGCTGTACAGTGAATATGGGGAAGTAGTTCCGGCTTTGATGATATTACCTTTATACAGTTTGAATTTAACTTCACCTGTTACATACTGCTGTGTCACATCTACAAATGCCTGAATTGCTTCGCGAAGTGGTGTGAACCATTTTCCTTCATATACGATCTGTGCAAACTTGTTGCCCATATCTTTCTTTACTTCATAGGTAGCACGGTCCAGAACAAGCTCTTCTAACTGGTCGTGTGCTTCCATCAGGATGGTTCCGCCGGGAGTCTCATACACGCCACGTGATTTCATGCCTACAACACGGTTCTCAACGATATCGACGATGCCGATTCCGTGCTTTCCGCCGAGAGAGTTTAATTCAGTGATGATTTCGGAAACTTTCATTTCTTTTCCATTCAGGCTCTTCGGTACACCAGCCTCGAATGTCATTGTTACATATTCGCCTTCATCCGGTGCTTTTTCAGGAGACACACCTAATACCAATAAATCATCATAGTTCGGCTCATTTGCCGGATCTTCCAGTTCCAGTCCTTCATGGCTGATGTGCCACAGGTTACGGTCACGGCTGTAGCTGTGCTTTGCATCAAACGGGAGGTCGATTCCATGCTGGTGGCAGTACTCGATCTCGTCTTCACGTGACTGCATGGTCCAAACATCTGTCATTCTCCAAGGTGCGATGATCTTAATGTCCGGTGCGAGAGCCTTGATTCCGAGTTCAAAACGAATCTGGTCATTTCCTTTTCCTGTTGCACCGTGGCAGATTGCAGTAGCGCCTTCTTTACGGGCGATCTCAACAAGCCTTTTTGCGATGACAGGACGAGCCATAGAAGTTCCGAGTAAATACTTGTTCTCATAAACAGCGCCTGCCTTTACACATGGCACGATATATTCGTCACAGAATTCGTCGATAATATTCTCTATGTATAACTTGGAAGCGCCTGATAATTTTGCTCTTTCTTCCAGACCGTCCAGTTCTTCTCCCTGTCCGCAGTCGATGCAGCAGCAGATTACTTCATAGTCGAAATTTTCCTTTAACCAGGGGATAATTGCGGTCGTGTCAAGTCCGCCTGAATACGCCAATACAACTTTCTCTTTACTCATTTCATTTGCCTCCTAAATGTATTTCATTTTTAATTATATATTTGGTCCGGCAGTGATTGCTGCCTTGTGTATGCCCCGTTGAGCTAACACATACTATACACCACTTTTTATATTTATGCAATAGAAAATGTGAAAAAATTCATTATATACATAAAATACAAATAAATATGCAAAAACCAAGAGATATTATGCAATGTTTATGCATAATATAATATACTGCGGGCCAGATACCGTAAATCACGTCATAAATATAGAAAGAGAACATGTGGCAGGCATCAGCAAAAAGTATATCCATTGCCCGAAGATAAGGAAGATATCACGGTTCAGAAACGTGTTCATTCAGGTAATGAGGGACTGGAGGAATATTTAAAGGGGATTTCGGTATATGAAATTGAGATAAATTTCGATGAATAGACACCACATACATGTGGGCGGAGTGTTATAAAATGACCGGATATGGTCATTTTATAACACTCTTTCTTTTATTATAACTGTTTCTGCCGGGAGTCGGTATCGGTATAATGCACCTTAATTGTTTTATATTTATGGCCATTTTTCAGGCACATACGGGAATGGTACATATTGATTACAAGTGAGTCGGGTACGCCATTGATTCTCGCATGCTCCACTGCGATTTTCCGGGCAGCGTCCTCTGTCAGCCAGATTTTATATTCAACCACATTCAGTTCTACGTCTTTTCCTGTGTCGGATAATGTACTCCGGTCGGTTACAATGATGTAATCCGGTGTGAGCTTCGTAATGATAATAAGGAAAATCCCAATGAGTATGATTATGCAGCCTCTCTTCTTCATAAAAAACACCTCTGCTTAAAATGTAGTGAAATAAAACAAGCCCGGAATCGGATGATTCTGAGCTCTCTTTAGTGATGGAAAAAGCTAAAGGTGGTGAGGAGATTAGCTCCTTTCATATTAAGTAAACACCTCAAAAAAATAAAACTTACGCGGGTTTGATAGAAATTATAAGACCTTTTTGGCGGCATCATAATCTTGGGATTAACCATTGGTTAATTTTGTTAATGGAATTTAACGATTAATCCATTGTGGGTTATCCCGGTGTCTGCTATTCTGTAACCAGAAAGGAAGAAAATACAAAAAGAAAAGCGGCATAATTTTAAACCGTTTTGGGAGGCATGATTATGAAAATACACGAAATTATCCGGAAACAGAGAAAGGAAAGAGGGCTGACGCAGGAGGAACTTGCAAGGTATCTCGGTGTCTCTGCACCGGCGGTCAACAAGTGGGAGAAAGGGCAGAGCTATCCGGATATTACGCTGCTTCCGGTAATGGCTGCTTATTTCAATATGAGCGTAGATGAACTTCTCGGCTACGAGCCGCAGATGATAAAGCAGGATATTGAAAAGCTATATCACAGGCTTGCGAAAAGGTTCAGCAGTGAACCATTTGAAGTGGTAAAGGCGGAATGCGATGAATATGTCAAAAAATATCATTCCTGTTTCCAATTGCTTCTACAGATGGCGGTACTATACGTCAACCACGTTCCACTGGCGCCGGCCCCAAAGGAGATTCTGGAGGAAGCCATCACACTTTTGGACTGTGTCATCGAAGACTGCGGCGAAGTCCAGCTTGTAAAAGAGGCAGTCATCACAAAAGGAGGGTGTTACCTTATGATGGAAAATCCGCAGGAGGTTCTGGACCTGCTAGGAGGTGAGGTTCATGCGATTATGCAGGATGCGGAGATGCAGGCTCAGGCTTTCCAGATGAAAGGTGACATGGAGAAGGCAAGGGAGGCGCTTCAGGTCAGCATGTACCAGCATCTTCTGATGTTTGTGGGAGATTCGGCACTGCTGGTTTCCTGGGAAACAGAATCACCTGCGAAGGCAGATGAAGTGATCCGGCGAACTCTTAAGGTTATGGAAATCTACCAGATTGACAAACTGCATTTCAATGTCATGGCGCAGGTATATCTGTCATTTGCACAGCATTACTGCATTGTAAAAAGGCCGGAAGATGCGGTGGATATACTAGAGAGGTATGTAAATGTTTTTCTAAATCAGGAACATGCACTCGAGCTGCATGGGGATGAATATTTTGACAAGATTGACAACTGGCTGTCGAACCTGACTCTTGGAAAAGAGCCGCCCCGCAGTGAGGCAGTCGTGAGGCAGAGTGTTCTTGGGACCGTTGCGGAAAACCCGGTATTTGCATGTTTAAAAGACAATGCCAGATACCGGCATCTTGTAAAGCGTCTTGAGGAATATTGCGGCAGAACGAATTAGGGCGTGTTTGATAAATCAGCCGTATACATGATTCATCTAACAGGCTTCAGAAGGAAAATCAGGAGGTAGAAATTATGAGTACACTTATGGAATATTTACCGGTCCTTTTACCGGTGATTATCATACAATTAGTTTTAATGCTGACGGCGCTTGTCCATGCACTGCGCCATCCGCATTACCGTTTCGGAAACAGAATCATATGGGTTCTTGTGATCGCATTCGGACAGATGATCGGACCCATCATTTATTTTGTAATCGGAAGAGGGGAAGAGGAATGAACATACTTGAAATAGAAGGCCTGAGAAAAAAGTTTGGTGCCCATCAGGTTCTGGACGGGTTAAACATAGTGGTACCGGAGCATTCCGTTTTTGGATTTCTCGGAAAAAACGGTGCAGGAAAAACGACTACTATGAAAATCGTACTGGGACTTCTGAAGGCAGATGCCGGGGAGGTCCGTGTGCTGGGTGAAAAAGTGGAATACGGCCAGACCAGTACAAACAGGTTTGTCGGTTATCTGCCGGATGTGCCGGAGTTCTACAGTTACATGACACCAAAAGAGTATTTAAGACTCTGCGGCCGCATCACAGGAATGACAGACAAACAGATTATGAGGAAGAGTGAGGAACTTTTAGAACTCACGGGACTAAAAGGTGTAAAAAAGAGAATTGGCGGTTTCTCCAGAGGGATGAAACAGCGTCTCGGAATTGCACAGGCGCTGTTTAACGAGCCAAAGCTTTTGATCTGTGATGAACCTACTTCGGCACTTGACCCTGTCGGGCGCCGCGAAGTGCTGGATATTATGGAACAAGTCAGGGAAAAGACAACGGTGATCTTTTCAACACATGTACTTTCAGATGTAGAGAGGATCTGCGACAGGGTGGCTGTATTGAATGACGGGAAGACGGTTATGGAAGGGACTCTCGGTGAAATTAAAGAAAGACACAGGAAAAACAGCCTGCTTATAGAATTTACAAGGAAAGAAAGCATGGACCGGTTCATGGAGGAACCTTTGTTCAGACAACTACTGAAGCAGTCGAAGCGTGAAGGGAGCCAGATCATCATCCATACAAAAGATATAGAGCAGGCAGAGGCGGAAATCATCCGCGGACTTAACGAGACCCGGCTCATGCCTTCCCGTCTGGAGATACTGGAACCATCATTAGAGGGATTATTTATGGAGGCGATACAATGAGGGCATATGCAGCATTTACAGCAAAAGAATTTACCGAATATACAAGAACATACAAACTGCTGGTAATCGGACTGGTATTCCTTCTGTTTGGAATTTCAAGCCCGCTGGCGGCCAAATTTATGCCGGAGATCATTAGCCAGTTCATGCCGGCGGGAATTGAGATTACAATTACAGAACCTGCGGCACTGGATTCCTGGATGCAGTTTCTAAAAAATATTTCCCAGATCGGTGCCTTTGTTCTGGTCATTCTGCTGAGTGGAATCATGGCAGGAGAGTACTCCAGAGGAACATTGATCCACATTCTGACAAAAGGACTTTCAAGGAAGACCGTCATCCTTTCTAAGTTTACGGCTGCCGCACTGTTATGGACGGGCGCATATCTGTTATGTTTTGGTGTGGCTTATGGCTACACATGGTATTTCTGGAGGAAGACCGTGAATACGCCCGGACTTGCTGAGGCAATTACGGCGTTGTGGGTATTCGGCATCCTGCTTACGGCGATAACCGTACTGGGCGGGGTTCTGGTCCGGTCATCTTACGGAACACTGCTCTTTACCGGGGCTTTGGTCGTCATCCAGATCCTTCTGAATATGCTGCCTGACGTACAGGATTACAACCCGATACAGCTGGCAAATGGAGGGACGCCACTGATGCAGGGCCAGTTGGAAAGTGGAAGCCTGATTAAACCGATGATTGTGGCGGCAGCGGGAATTGCCATATGCATCATCGCGGCATGTGCAGCTTTCAATAAGAAAAAACTATAGGGAACAGGACACGTGGAATGATTACGCAGCCATTTTCCGTGTTTTAACCGGACCGGGGAAGTCTCCCGCTTCTATGTCAAAGAGACATAAGCGGGGACTTCCCCGGTTCTGTTAATTTCTTATGGAAAACTTCCTGCGTGAGTAGTATAATCAGGTTATTACTACCGAGAGGAGAACGCAGATGATTTATTTCAATTGTGATTATAACGAGGGCGCTCATGAGAAAGTGCTGGAAAGACTGAGCAAAACGAATATGGAACAGACTGCCGGATATGGGGAGGATGAATACTGCGGGCAGGCCAGGAAGCTGATTTGCAGGCTTTGTAAGGATGACAGCCTGATGGTACAGTTCCTGGTAGGCGGCACACAGGCTAATATGACGGTAATCTCCGCGGCGCTGCGCCCGCATCAGGGGGTATTATCGGCTGATACAGGGCATATCAATGTCCATGAGACAGGTGCGGTTGAATCTACCGGACATAAGGTGCTCTCACTTCCGTCTGTGGATGGGAAGATTACGGCAAAACAGGTGGAAGATGCATACAGAAGCCATGTGGAGGAAGACAGTTTTGAACATATGGTCCAGCCGAAGATGGTATACATATCCAACCCGACAGAACTCGGGACCATCTACAGTAAGGCAGAGCTGGAGGCTCTTTCACAGGTGTGCAGGAAGAACGGGCTTTATCTGTTTATGGATGGCGCAAGGCTTGGATATGGCCTGACTTCGAAAGAGAATGATCTGGATCTGGAACAGATTGCGAAGCTGTGTGATGTATTTTATATAGGGGGGACAAAGGTTGGCGCGCTGTTCGGGGAAGCGGTTGTCATTTCGAATCCGGCGCTGAAAGAGGATTTCCGCTATATGATCAAGCAGAAAGGCGGGATGCTTGCCAAGGGAAGGCTTCTCGGGGTACAGTTTCTGGCCCTTTTGGAAGACGGACTCTATTTCGAGATTTCCAGACATGCGAATGAACTGGCAGAGGAGATCCGCGATGCCTGCAAAAAAGCCGGTTATCTGTTTCTGGTTGAGAATCCGACAAACCAGATATTCGTGATCCTGCCGGATGTAAAGCTTGCAGAACTAGGGAAAAACTATAGTTTCTGTTATCAGGAGCGCGTGGATGAAGCCCACAGTGCCGTCCGTATCTGCACGAGCTGGGCAACGAGCAGGGAAAGTGTGGAGAAACTGATAAAGGACATTGAAGGTTAGGGGATTTATGAAGAAAGATATAAAAAGAGATGAGATTCTGCATGAACTGCTGGAGTATCTGAAGGTGATAGCGATAGCCGTGGCATTTGTTTTCGTTGTAAATAGGACACTGATCGTAAATGCACAGGTCACTTCCGGCTCAATGGAAAGTACGGTCATGACAGGCAGCCGTGTGCTCGTAAACCGGCAGGCATATTTATTCCATGATCCGGAACGGGGGGATATTGTCACATTTAACTGCCCGGACGATCTGGGGAAAGAATATATGAAGCGGATTCTCGCACTTCCCGGGGAAACCATTGAAGGGAAAGACGGTATGGTCTATATCGACGGGAAGAAGCTGGAAGAACCATATATTAAGATACGGTTTGAACATGATTTCGGGCCGTTTCAGGTTCCGGCAGATTCTTATTTTATGATGGGGGATAACAGGAATAACTCATGGGATTCCCGGTTCTGGCTGAACAAGTATGTGAAGAAGTCGGATATTATCGGAAAGGCGGAATTCGAGTACTTTCCGGAAATTAAAAAGTTCTTTTAGAGAAGCGGCAGACATCAAAGAGGGAGGAAACATGCAGGTATTTTTTGATTGTTCGTTATGGATGGAACAGGGAGAAGAGGAATGCAGCTGCATCCAGCCTGTAAATGCAAGATTCAGAGCCGGTGGCCTTGACCGGGTTATTCCGGCCGTTTACTGCTTTGAAGAGGGAATTGTGTTTGACATTCTGACCGTGATGGATGAACGCGTTATGAAGGAGTACCGGGACAGATATGCGGAATGTGAAGAGAAGCCCGAAGAACTTTCGGATGCCCGGATTCTTGAAATTACCCAGAATAACCCATACCATAATGTAGACATTGCGTGTATCTGGCTGAATGGCTGCTGTGAAAAGGAAGAGATAGCATACAGCAGTACGGGATATGACCCGGAATATACAGGAGAGATGGAAAAACGTGTGGTCCTGAGGATAAAAGAAGCCTACCCTGAATATCTGGAAAATGAAAACTGTTTTTTCTGCCAGCGTGTTTCGCTGAAAACGCAGGAAGACTGGACGAAACACGTTCTGACAGAGATCAGGATACAGACGAGGGAGCTAAGGCGGACAGAGGTTCTGGATCTGGAGATGGAAGTGAAGCCGGGCGGGGAAGGCCGGGGGACATTTGTCCATCCGTTGACAGGGGCGCGGCACGAAGTGGTTATTTACGATATAGAGCTGGCAGAGCTTCCCGGAATCCGTCCGTTTTATGCAGGAAAGGCTTATGTTGTCCCGGAATTGTCAGGAGAGGAACACATTTTATTCGACAGTAATCTCCGGTTTGAAGATTCCGGTCCGGACGGCTGCAAAGAAGAGGGTGACCTGTCTGTCATCGGAGGCTCCGAAGGACCGGCCGCTGTTTTTATTGCGGCCAAAAGAGGCGGGGACGGGCCGGTATCTGTCTTTCTGGCAGGGAAAACGAAGGTGGGAGAATCAGAAAATGGCAGCCAGCCGGTATGCTGTTTTTCAAGACCTGTCCGGCCCGGTGTGGAGGAACACATTGTTTTTCGTATAATAGGACTGGAGCGTGTTACTGCGCAGGAAGAGTTGATACAGGTTTACCAGATGCGATGATTGGAAGGTGGCAGTGATGAAAATATTAGTAGTAGTTGATATGCAGAAGGATTTTATAGATGGGGCGCTCGGGACAAAGGAAGCACAGCAGATTGTGCCGGGAGTGATAGAAAAGATCCGTACGTTTGACGGCAGGATTCTGGCTACGCGTGATACCCATGAGGCAGATTATCTGGACAGTGAGGAAGGAAAGCACCTTCCGGTTGTACACTGCGTCAGGGGGACAGAAGGCTGGCAGTTACATCCGCAGATTGCGGCACTCATAAAAGAAGAGCCGATCGACAAGCCGTCTTTTGGCAGTACCAGGCTGGGGCAGGTGCTGCGGGCGTGTGATATCAGCGGAGAACCGGTTGAAAGCGTTACGTTGGTCGGACTCTGCACAGATATCTGTGTGATTTCCAATGCCCTGCTGATAAAGGCATATCTGCCGGATGTCCCGGTAATCGTAGATGCTTCCTGCTGTGCGGGAGTTACCCCAGAGACACATAAACAGGCACTGGAGGCGATGAAAGTGTGCCAGATTGAGATCGTAAACGAGTAAGACAGGTTCCTGTTTACAGGAACGCAGGACGGACATCAGGAGGGATGAATTATGAATCAATTTCAGTATTATACACCGACAAAGGTCATATTTGGAAAAGGAACAGAGGAAAACATGGGGGCTCTGGTTCAGGAATATGGTTGTAAAAAAGTGCTGGTACATTATGGCGGCGGAAGTGTAAAAAGAAGTGGACTGCTTGACCGCATTTACCAGTCACTGGATGTAGCGGGAATTGCATATGTTTCACTTGGCAAAGTCGTACCGAACCCGCATTTATCCCTTGTATATGAAGGGATTGAACTGTGCAAAAGAGAAGGGGTTGACTTTATCCTCGCGGTGGGCGGCGGCAGTGTGATTGACTCTGCAAAAGCGATCGGGTATGGTGTGACGAATGAGGGCGATGTATGGGATTTCTATGAGAAAAAGAGGAATGCATCGGCCTGCCTTCCAGTAGGTGTCATCCTTACGATTGCGGCAGCAGGATCGGAGATGAGTGATTCCTCCGTGATTACCAATGAAAACGGCTGGGTAAAAAGGGGGTACAGCAGTAATTACTGCAGGCCGAAGTTCGCCATCATGAACCCGGAACTGACGATGACGCTTCCACAATACCAGACCATGAGCGGCTGTGTGGATATTATGATGCATACAATGGAACGCTATCTGAATCATGCAGACAATATGGAACTGACGGACGGTATCAGTGAGCATCTGCTTCGCACGGTGATGAAAAATGCCAAAATTCTGCTGAACGACCCGGAAAATTATGACGCAAGGGCGGAAGTGATGTGGGCGGGAAGTTTGTCCCACAACGGACTGACCGGCTGCGGGACGGATGGAGGCGACTGGGCCAGCCACCAGCTGGAGCATGAGCTGGGTGGAATGTTCGATGTGGCGCACGGAGCCGGACTGGCAGCTATATGGGGAAGCTGGGCAAGATACGTGGTGGATGCAGGAGCGGAACGTTTTGCACAATTCGCAGTCAATGTTATGGGTGTGAAAGCTGCCGGGGATGGTATGCAGACGGCTTTGCTGGGGATCGAGGCAATGGAGGATTTCTACCGTTTTATTCACATGCCGGTATCAATGAAAGAACTTGGGATTGAACCGACAGAAGAGCAGATGAAAGAGCTGGCCCGCAAGTGCAGTTTCTGGGGCAGAAGGACGATAGGCTGTGTAAAAGTTCTGGAGGAGGAAGATATGTACCAGATTTACAAAAAAGCTTGTAATTAATATGCCGGATAGGAGAAAATAAATGATGTATATGTTTGGAATGCTGTACCATATATTAGCATTTGCGTTTGTCGTGGTTATCGTTGGAGGACTTTTCGTACTGCTGTATTTTGTCGTCAAAAAGGCAGTCAGGGACGGTATGATGGAAGCGAATGCCGAACTTCATAAGGGCCCGCAGCAGAGCGCCAATGAACGGAATACAGATTACAGGACCGCAAAGGAGAAGGCGGCAGAACAAAAAAGAGAAGGATTGTAGAGGATGCTGACAGAAGAAATACAATATGCCGGTATGGATGAGATGCCTGTTGAAAACCGGGAATTTACAGAAGAAGTACTGACGGGGGTCAATGCCAGTAAAGTGGAGTTTGTATCGGTCAGATTTGAGCGTTGCAGGTTTGTCGATTGTGATTTTACAGGTGCAGGTTTTTACCAGTCCTGTTTTGATAAATGTGATTTTTCCAACTGCCGTTTTACGGGGAGTTACTGGAAAAACTGCGAAGTGTCAGGATGTAAAGGGAATGGCAGCATGTTTGACCATGCGGTGCTGAAACATGTGAAGCTGCTGGAATGCCAGATGCCGCTGGCGAATTTCGGGGGCAGCCTCTGGGAGGCAAGCAGGGCAGAGCTTTGCAGCTTTCAGGAGGCTTTTTTTTCGGAAGTGAAGCTGAAGAAATCACAGTTTATCAAATCGGATTTCACGAAAGTAGATTTCTTCAGGACGATTTTAAAAGGTATGGATTTTTCCGACAGTGTAATAGAGAGTATTATGGTATCGGACAGCTATAAGGAACTGGCCGGGATGAAGATTAATATGTTTCAGGCTGCCGAGATTGCGAAATTACTCGGGGTAAAGATCGTATAAATACAGAGATACCTGAATGCACGTTAATATTTGCGGCATAAATATGAATGATCCTCCGTTGTTTTGAGGCTTAACAGTCTGATATGATGATGACAGGGACAGGATAGATCTGAATGTTTCGACAAAAACGTAAAAAACAACAGGAGGAATCATCATGAGGATACATGAAATTATCAGGGAAAAAAGGAAGGAACAGGGACTCACACAGGAACAGGCGGCCGGGAGGCTTGGGATTTCGGCCTCTGCATTCAATAAATGGGAGCGCGGGATGACCTGCCCGGATATCATGATACTGCCGGCGCTGGCAAGGCTTCTGGAGGTGGATTTAAATACGCTGCTTTCTTTTGAGGAGGATCTCACAGATCAGGAAATCGGTGTATGGTGCAGCCAGATATCCGACTGCATCATGAAAGAAGGTTTTTCTGCGGGATATACGGCGGCAATGGAGAAAATACGAAGATTCCCGAACAGCGGTATGCTGCTTTACACGATGGCAGCTACTCTTGAGGGCGGCCTGACGATGTTTGCAGACGGCGCCGGGGATGAGGGAGAAAGGCAGAGGTATCTGGATGAAATTGAAGGTCTCTATGAGCGCGCTGCTCGTGGGAAAAATGAAGCTGCCCGCATGCAGGCAGTCTCAATGCTCGCCTCAAAACTGATGAACCGCGGGGAGTATGAGGAAGCGCGGGGAAAATTAGAACTTTTGCCGGAACGGAATTTCCCGGATAAAAACCAGCTGCTGGCAAGGCTGTATTTCCGGCAGGGAAATTATGCAGAGGCGGCCCGGCTTACTGAGAATAAAATTCTTGCGGCGGCGAATGATATCTATTCCAGCCTGTTTATGCTGATGGATATCGCGCTGGAGGAAGAGCGGATTTCGGATGCGGAATATTTTGCCGGGAAAATGGTACAGACAGTTAACGTATTTGAAATGTGGGACTATTCTGCCTGTGCGGCGGAATTTACACTGGCAGTAAAAAAACAAGACAAAGAAGAAGTCATGCGTGTCCTGAAGAAAATGTTCCCGGCGCTGGAAAAGAAATGGAAGCCCTGTGATTCCCTGCTGTACAGCCATATCAGCGAGAAAGAAGGGGGCGAAAGACGTCAGGAGTTTGGCCGCAGGTTTCTGAAGAATCTGGCGGCAGAACTTCAGGAGGATAAAGATATGGAGTTTATCAAAGAAGATGAGGCTTTTCAAAAGTTCCTGAAGAGGTATAAAGGAGAAGAATAACCTATGAAGATTGACCGTTTGATCGGGATTCTATCCATCCTGCTCCAGCAGAAAAAGGTGACGGCGCCTTATCTTGCCGGGAAGTTTGAAGTATCCAGAAGAACTATAAACAGGGACATCGAGGCACTTTGCAGGGCGGGGATACCACTTGTTACGACACAGGGGGCCGGCGGCGGGATTTCCATCATGGACGGTTACAGTATCGACAAAACGCTTCTGACATCCTCTGACATGCAGGCAATTCTGGCCGGGCTGAGAAGTCTGGACAGTGTGGCCGGAAGCAGCCGTTACCAGCAGCTTATGGACAAGCTTTCCCCGGAGCATTCAGAAATCCTTACATCCAGCCAGCATATTCTGATCGACCTGTCCTCCTGGTACAAGAGCTCGCTTGCTCCAAAGATAGAGCTGATTCAGGCGGCAATTGAGAGAAAAGAGCTGATCGAGTTCGAATATTATGCACCCGGCACGGAAGGAAAACGAAAAATAGAGCCTTATCTTCTTGTGTTTCAATGGGCATCCTGGTATGTGTGGGGGTATTGTCCGAAGAGACGGGATTACAGAATGTTTAAACTGAACCGGATGCCGGAAGTGAAAAGTACCGGTGAGAAGTTTGAAGCGAGGGAACTTCCGGAGTTCAAAATAGAAAAAGAAACGGTTTTTCCGGCAGTGATCTCTGTGAAAGCACTGTTCGAGCCATCGTTTAAATGGAGGCTGATGGAAGAATACGGGCCGGAGAGCTTTCAGGTACAGGAGGATGAAAGACTGCTGTTTCAGTTTGGATTTATGGATAAAGAGAGCATTTTCGGCTGGATTTTAAGTTTCGCGGATCACGCGGAACTGCTGGAGCCGGTGGGGCTGAGAGAAGAATTGAAGAAACTGCTTAGCAGTATGCAGAAAAAATATGAATCCAGAGAATAATGATGACATGCAGTTGTCGTGTTTCCCATGTTATCCTGAATCTATCAAACAGAAAGGTAAGGTTAAATAAATGGAATACGAAATTGTAGAATTAGAGGAGAAAAAGGTAGCGGGACTGCGTGCCAGAACGAATAACTTTGCACCGGATATGACGCAGGTGATCGGCGGGCTGTGGCAGCGTTTTTATCAGGAAGCCTATCCGCACATTACGGGGATGGTCAATGGAAAGTCACTTGGCATTTATTCCGGATATGAAGGAGACGAAAAGTCCGACTATGATATAACCGTTGCCTGTGAGGTGGATGGATCCGGAGCACTGCCAGAGGGAACCAGCCTGTTTATGATTCCGGCCGGAAAATATGCGAAGTTCGTTGTAACAGGGGACCTGCACGCAGAAATTGCAAAATTCTGGAAGAACCTCTGGGCAATGGACCTTGACCGCACGTTCGTATGCGATTTTGAAGAGTATCAGAATAAAGATGTAGAAAATGCGGTGATACACGTCTATATCGGGATTAAATAATATAGGACAGGCATCAGTTTTGCGGGAAGATAATACCTGCTTTAGAAAGGGGATATGTATGGCATCAACATTAGAATTCGTGGAATATGTTGCAGAACAGCTGCATGAAGCCGGAAATATCAGCTATAAGAAGCTGTTTGGTGAATATGGACTCTGGTGTGACGGGAAGTTTTTTGGAACAGTGGAGGGGAATCAGTTTTATGTAAAAATGACGCAGGCAGGACATGAGATGATGCCGGAGGCAGTTCCGGCGGCACCGCATGGAGGCAGACCGGGGATGTATCTGGTGGAAGAACTCGAGGATACTGCATTCTTAAAAGAACTGACAGAGCGGACATTGATGGAACTGCCGGAACCAAAAGTAAAGTCCGGGAAAAGAAAACAGGTTTCTAATTCATAAAAAGAAAATTTGTGGTGTATTAAATAAAAACGATTTTTCCGTATATATCTTAAACAGCGGAAATACGCAGATAGACCGAAGTTCATTTAGACTGACGTCTAGTTTTGAATGACTGAAAAAATGCAGGAAATCGCTTGACAAATCATGAAATGCGGGTAAAATAAAAACAACTGATGCAAAAGGATGCGCTGAATATGCATCTGCATACAGTCTGACAGTTAACTGTCACAAAATGAATTTGAAACAAGAAGACCACACGAATGATTGGAGTTGTAGTGATGAAAGCAAAAAGTAACAGCCTTGACATCATGAACCGGTTTAATCAGACTCTGCCACTTTGCGACAGTGTTGTTTTTGTGCCGTGCGTTCCGAGTCCCCTTGGGGTATGCGCATAGTATAAAAATGAATATTGGCAGTAAAGAGGATATCGTTGTGCTGAATGCTTGTATGGATCATATACAAAGGATAGGAGGATGACTATATGCTTCTATCCTTTTTCTTTTTGGAATCTCCCTACAGTTTCTGGGAGGTCTTAAAAGGCAGGCTTTAGAAGAGAGGCGGACTGCATATCCGGCTCTCTTTTTGCATACAGCGGTTTATCAGTATAAGTGAAATGAAAAAGAGGAAGGTTAAACATTATGGATAGAAAAGAGATTTTAGGGAATAAAAAAAGAATTGTGATAAAAGTAGGAACTACGACAGTTACCTATGACGAGACAGGAAATATCAATCTGGATAAACTGGAGAAGTTCGTGAGGATTCTGATTAACTTAAGAAACAAGGGCAGGGAAGTCATTGTAGTTTCCTCCGGTGCGGTCGGTATTGGAAGAAATGTACTGGGGCTTTCCGGCCGTCCGGAGACAGAGGCGGCTAAGCAGGCATGCGCCGCGGTCGGCCAGGGGCGGCTTATGATGATCTACGAAAAGCTTTTTAACGAATACAGCCAGCTGACAGCACAGGTACTGCTGACGAAGGAATCCATAACGAACGAGGAATGCAGGAAGAATGCAAGACAGACCTTTGACGAGCTCTTCAGGATGAATGTCGTGCCTATCGTGAACGAAAATGATGCAATATCTGTGGATGAACTGTCATATGGTAATTTCGGGGATAATGACACACTTGCGGCATATGTGGCAAAACTGGTAGATGCGGACCTGCTGATCCTCATGTCTGACATTGAAGGCCTGTATACGGATGATCCGAAGAAGAATCCGAATGCGAGGTTTATCCATACGGTAGTCGGGATCGACGACAAGCTGGAGCAGATGGCGAAAGGGGCTTCGAATGACACAGGCACGGGCGGGATGTCTACCAAGATTGATGCTGCAAAGATTGCGACGGCATCGGGTGCAGATATGGTGATTGCAAACGGGGCTAATATTTATTCAATCAATGACATCATGGCAGGAAAGAAGATCGGCACGCTGTTTTTATCCAGAGAGCATGGCAGGGAATTAGAAAATGAACTTGCTCCGGAACGTGCAACGTACCGCAGACAGGCTAAAAAACAGAAGAAGGAAGGGCCAAAGGATGAAGCATACCGGAATGAAATGCAAAAAGAAGGTTTTGTGAAGCCGGGATTTCCTTCTGACAGGGAGTCTGCAAAGGGGCAGGCAGTAACGATGAAACAGGATACCACGGAGTTTTCGATGATTATGACAGGAGGCAGTTATGGGCAGTTATATGGAAACATTGGGCAGTAGGGCAAAGACGGCATCCAGAGAGGCAGGGAAGCTGAGTACGAATGAAAAGAATAAGGGACTGTTATCTGTTGCAGAAGAACTGCTTCTGGAGATGGAAGCCATTCTGCAGGAAAATGAAAAGGATGTCAGCGAGGCAGAAGCGCGTGGGATGAAGGCTTCGCTTGTAGACCGGCTCAGGCTCACGGAAATCCGCGTACAGGATATGGCAGAAGGGCTGCGGCAGATAGCGGCTCTGGATGATCCGACTGGGGAAGTCCTTTCCATGAAGAACCGGCCGAACGGACTACGGATCGGGAAAAGAAGAGTGCCGCTCGGGGTCGTGGGAATTATTTATGAGTCCAGGCCAAATGTCACGGCTGATGCATTCGGGCTTTGCTTTAAAACCGGGAATGCCGTGATATTAAGAGGCGGGAGCGATGCGATCCATTCGAATAAGGCAATCGTCCATGCGGTAAAGGAGGGGCTCAGGAAGGCGAAACTGCCCCAGGATCTGATTTTGCTTGTTGAGGACACAAGCCGGGAGACCGTCAATGAAATGATGAAACTGCACGGATTCATCGATGTACTCATTCCAAGGGGTGGAGCGGGCCTGATTGCCAGCGTGGTCCAGAACAGCACAGTACCGGTAATCGAGACCGGAACCGGAAACTGCCATATTTATGTAGATGAAGGTGCTGATTTAAACATGGCAGTGGATATTATCGAGAATGCGAAGACGCAGAGAATGGGAGTATGCAACGCCTGCGAATCGCTGGTGATTCACGAACATGCGGCCGCGCAGGTGATCCCGATGATTGTAAGCAGGCTGAAACTGCACTCAGTGGAAATCCGCGGGGATGAGACTGCCTGCGCACTGAGTGGGGAAATTGTACCCGCATCTGAGGAGGACTGGGGAACAGAATATCTGGACGCTGTAATCTCAATTAAGGTTGTAGAATCACTGGATGCAGCGATTAAACACATCAACACTTACAACACAGGGCACTCCGAGTCGATTATTACAGAGAGCTATGCCAATGCACTGCGATTTCAGGATGAGATTGATGCAGCGGCAGTCTATGTAAATGCCTCCACACGCTTTACAGACGGTTTTGAGTTCGGCTTCGGGGCAGAGATCGGGATCAGCACCCAAAAACTGCACGCAAGGGGTCCTATGGGGCTGGAGGCACTGACGACTACAAAATATATCATTTTTGGCAGCGGCCAGATCCGCAGATAAAATTTTTAACGAATATTTGACTAAAATTAAAATTTTTCGAATAACACTTGCATAATATACAATACGGATGTATAATTATGCAAGTGTTATTTATGTTTATGCAGAGTGATTACAACTATTATGCAGAAGAGGGGGACTGTACACGTCTTTCTTCCATGTTACCGTTTACACCCTAAGGGCGTGCACAGCAACAAGGGGAAGTCCGGAAACTCTTTACTTCATGCAAAAAGTGGTATATGATAATAAGTTAGAAAAGGAAAGGAAGTAGTACTTATGATTAAAGCAGGGATTATCGGGTCCACAGGATATGCAGGCGGCGAACTTGTCAGGATCCTGACAGCACATAAAGAAGTGGAGATCGTCTGGTATGGATCCAGAAGTTACATAGACAAGAAATATGCACAGGTGTATCAGAACATGTTTCAAATTGTAGACGCAGTGTGCATGGACGATAATATGGAGGAACTGGCTGGCCAGGTAGACGTGATTTTTACGGCAACTCCCCAGGGACTGTGTGCGTCACTTGTAAATGAAGAAATTCTTTCAAAAGTTAAGATTATAGATTTGAGTGCAGATTTCAGAATCAAAGATGTGTCTGTATATGAAAAGTGGTATGGGATTGAACACAAGAGTCCGGAATTTATAGAAGAAGCTGTATACGGTTTGTGTGAAATCAACAGAGAAGATGTAAAAAAAGCGCGGCTGGTCGCCAATCCGGGATGCTATACGACCTGCTCGATCTTAACTGCATATCCGCTGGCAAAAGAAGGCCTGATCGATATGAGTACACTGATCATAGACGCGAAATCCGGAACCTCAGGGGCCGGAAGAGGCGCAAAGCTTCCTAACCTCTACTGTGAAGTCAATGAAAACATAAAGGCATATGGCGTGGCAACACACCGGCATACCCCTGAGATAGAAGAACAGCTGGGATATGCTGCAGGAGAAAAAATCCTTGTGAATTTTACCCCCCATCTGGTCCCAATGAACAGAGGAATCCTCGCAACAGAATATGCAAAACTAAAAAAAGAAGTCACCTACGAAGAAGTAAAGGCCATATACGATAAATACTATGCCGACGAAAAATTTATCCGGGTACTCGACAAAGATATCTGCCCCGAGACAAAATGGGTCGAAGGCAGCAATTACGTAGACATAAACTTCAAAATAGACGAAAGAACCGGACGCATCATCATGATGGGGGCTATCGACAACCTCGTAAAAGGCGCGGCAGGTCAGGCAGTGCAGAACATGAACCTAATGTTTGGCTTTAAAGAAACAGAAGGACTGGAACTAGTACCAATGTTCCCTTAATTGGGGACGTAATCTTTTTAAGGTTTACTACGTCCCCAATTGAGTTAAGTGGTGTACCTAAATGAATGAAGTGGTGTACCGGAATGAAAATTGTGGTGTACCCGATTGGAATTGAGAGGATAAATATGATTCGTGTAATGACAATAGAAGACTATGACGGTGTATATGCCCTGTGGATGACAATCAAGGGTTTTGGCATTCGCAGTATTGATGATTCCAGAGAGGGAGTGAGACGCTTTCTTAAGAGAAATCCGGCAACGAGTGTGGTTGCAGAGGAGGACGGGAAGATTGTCGGCAGCATTTTATGCGGACATGATGGCAGAAGGGGTTGTATGTATCATGTGTGTGTGGATCGGGAATATCGAAGACGCGGTATTGGCAAAGGCATGGTTGTCATGGCTATGGAGGCATTAAAAAAGGAAGAAATCAGCAAGGTTTCTCTGATTGCATTTACAAAAAATGATGTGGGAAATGCATTCTGGAATACGATAGGATGGACAGAGCGGCTGGATTTGAATTATTATGATTTTGTTTTGAATACGGAAAATATTACAGCTTTTAATCAAAGCGAATAATTTTTGAAAGTTTTTATTTTAACTATTGAATACGTACGAATTGAATGGGTAAAGAAAGGAATGGAAAGTATGAAAATTATTAAAGGCGGAGTAACCGCAGCAAAAGGATTTGAGGCAGCATCGGTGGCAGCAGGGATTAAGTATAAAGACCGTACGGATATGGCACTTATATATAGTAAGAAACCGTGCAAGACAGCAGGAACATTTACGACAAATGTTGTAAAAGCAGCACCTGTTAAGTGGGACAAAAATGTAGTGGAAAACGGTATTAAATCACAGGCAATCGTTGTAAATTCGGGTATTGCCAATGCCTGTACAGGTGAAGAGGGTTATGGCTATTGCGAAGAAACTGCAAAAGCCGCAGCAAAAGAACTTGGCATAGAGGCAGAAGGTGTCCTGATCGGCTCAACAGGTGTGATCGGCATGCAGCTTCCAATTGATAAATTAAAAAATGGTATAGCAAAACTTGCTGTTAACAAAAATAAAGATATTGAAAGCGGAACGCAGGCTGCGAAAGCGATTATGACTACAGATACAGCAGAAAAAGAAATTGCTGTAACAATTGAAGTGGGCGGTAAAACAGTAACAATCGGCGGGATGGCAAAGGGCTCTGGGATGATTCATCCAAATATGTGTACGATGCTTTCCTTTATTACTACCGATGCGGTTATTTCAAAGAAAGCACTGCAGAGTGCATTAAGTGAAGACGTCAGTGAGACTTATAATATGATTTCTGTAGATGGTGATACATCCACAAATGATACAGTTCTGCTGCTCGCAAATGGGCTTGCTAAGAACGAAAAAATCAAATACGGAACAAAAGATTATGAAAAATTTGCGGAAGCCCTTCACATAGTAAACGAATATCTTGCAAAAAAAATAGCAGGTGACGGTGAAGGTGCGACAGCATTGTTTGAAGTGAAAGTAGTGGGTGCATCAGACAAGACTCAGGCAAAAACTCTCGCGAAATCAATTGTTTGTTCCAATCTCACGAAAACCGCGATCGCAGGACATGATGCAAACTGGGGGCGAATCTTGTGTGCAATGGGATATTCTGGTGCACAGTTCGAACCAGAAAAAGTAGACTTGTTCTTTGAAAGCAAAGCAGGGAAAATACAGATCATAGAAAATGGTACTGCAATTGATTACAGCGAAGAAAAAGCAACAGAAATACTCTCTCAGTCCGAAGTAACAGCAATTGCCGATATCAAAGAAGGTGCAGAAACAGCAACTGCATGGGGATGCGACTTAACCCACGGATACATCGACATCAATGCAGATTACCGTAGTTAAGTCATTTTGGTACACCACTTTTGACGTTTTGGTACACCACAAAAGTTAATTTGGGACGTAGTAAACATGAGAAATATTACGTCCGCAAGGAGGGTTTTATGAACGAGAATATGCAGCAATACCTCGACAAGGCGCAGGTTTTGATTGAAGCGCTTCCGTACATCCAGCGTTTTAATCGTAAGATTATCGTTGTGAAATATGGCGGAAGTGCTATGGTTGATGAGGACCTGAAAAAGCAGGTTATTGAAGATGTGACTTTGCTGAAGTTGGTTGGCTTTAAGCCAATTATTGTGCATGGCGGCGGCAAGGAGATCAGCAAATGGGTAGGCAAGGTAGGCATGGAGCCGCAGTTTATTAACGGGCTGCGTGTGACGGATGCAGATACGATGGAAGTCGCAGAGATGGTGCTGGGCAAGGTAAATAAGAGTCTGGTGCAGCACGTGGAGGAACTGGGTGTCCGTGCTATTGGTATCAGTGGCAAGGACGGCGGACTTCTCAGGGTGGATAAGAAGCTTTCAGGCGGAGAGGACATTGGTTTTGTCGGTGAGGTAAAGAAAGTCAATGCAGACATTTTATATGATCTTCTGGAAAAGGATTTCCTCCCGATCGTATGCCCGGTAGGAATGGACGATGATTTTAATACATACAATATCAATGCAGATGATGCGGCCTGTGCGATTGCGCGTGCCGTGAAAGCGGAGAAGCTTGCTTTTCTGACGGATATTGAGGGGGTCTATAAGGACCCGGAGGATCCGAAGACGTTAATCTCTGAACTAAGGGTTGATGAAGCCCAGAAACTGATGGCTGACGGATATATTGGAGGCGGCATGCTGCCGAAACTGCAGAACTGTATAGATGCCATAGAGAACGGGGTTTCCAGGGTGCATATTCTGGACGGGCGGATTCCGCACTGCCTGCTTCTGGAAATCTTCACAAACAGAGGGATCGGCACCGCAATTTTAAATGGAGAAGAAAGCAGGTATTATCATGGTGAATAAAAAGATTCAGGCCTCAGAAGAGAATCTGATCCATGTGTACAACCGTTTTCCGGTTGCACTGGAGCGCGGAGACGGCATGTATGTATATGATACAGACGGCAGGGAATATCTGGACTTTGCCGCCGGGTTTGCAGTGACCGGGCTCGGATATAATCACAAAGAGCTGAATGATACCCTGAAGGAACAGATTGACAAGATCTACCATATCTCCAATCTTTACTATCATGAGAACTGCGGAGAGGCGGCCAAAGAGCTGAACCGGATTTCAGGAATGGACAGAGTGTTCTTTACGAACAGTGGAAGCGAGGCAAATGAAGGCGCGCTGAAGGCGGCGAGAAGATACGCATATACAAAGCAGACGGGAAGATATGAGTTTATCGCGATGGAAAATTCATTTCACGGAAGGAGCTTCGGCGCCGTGTCGGTTACAGGACACGACTCATACCGGGAACCATTCGAGCCGGTTGTGCCGGGCGTACGTTTTGCAAAGTTTAATGATCTGGACAGTGTAAAGGAACTTATAAATGATAAGACGTGTGCCATTATTCTGGAGGCTCTTCAGGGGGAAGGCGGCATCAATCTGGCTTCTTGGGAATTCATGAACGGCATCCGGGAACTGTGTGATGAAAACGGTATTTTAATGATCTGCGATGAGATTCAGTGCGGGATGGGACGTACCGGTGATTATTTCACCTATCAGGGATTCGGCGTAAAACCGGATATTGTTACGATGGCAAAGGCGATCGGGAACGGCATCCCGGTAGGAGCTTTTGCAATGACAAACGATGTTGCAGAATATTCTTTAAGACCGGGAGACCACGGGGCGACCTACGGAGGAAATCCGCTGGCCTGCACAGCCGTGAAAAAGGTCATTGAAATCTTCGAGAGGGACCACATTGTAGAGCATGTAAGGCAGGTGGCGCCATATCTGGAGAAGCGGCTGGATGAGCTTGTTGATGAACTGGACTGTGTTGTCAGAAGAAAAGGAAAAGGACTGATGCAGGGGCTGGAATTCAATATACCTGTTGCTGAAATCAATCAAAAAACAATCGCGGAGGGACTGCTTGTGATACAGGCGCAGGGCAATGTAATCCGTTTCCTCCCTCCGTTAATCATGGAAGAAAAACATGTTGATGAGATGATTGAACGCCTAAAACGCGCTCTTACAAGATAAATACTTCAAGATAAAAATACTTATAAAAACCATTCATTGGGACATACTACTTATGACACGCAGAATAAAAACTGCAGGAGGTATGAGAAAATGATTGGTTTTTTTATTGCCCTGCTCTCAGGAGCATTGATGAGTGTGCAGGGTGTATTTAACACACAGGTGACAAAAACAACCGGCATGTGGGTCGGCAACGCATGGGTGCAGCTGTCTGCATTTGCGGTCTGTCTGGTGGCCTGGTTTATCACAGGGCGGGACAGCATAACGGCAATTGCAAAAGTAGAGCCGAAATATATGCTTCTGGGCGGGGTGATCGGCGCGGGGATCACTTGGACAGTCATCAAAAGTATGTCTGCACTCGGACCGGCGAAGGCCGCGCTTCTGATCGTGATCGCACAGTTAATTGTGGCATATGTCATTGAACTGCTCGGTATTTTCGGAGTGGATAAGGCACCTCTGGACTGGAGAAAAATCGGGGGACTTGCACTTGCACTGATTGGGATCGCCATATTCCAGTGGGAATGACGGGGCAGGCTGTAATAAAGATGTAACAAAAACGTAAAAATATGTATTGTAATTTAATCTATAATTCGTTACAATATTAATGTCCGGCATTGGGGGATTTCTAAACGTCTGGTTCAGACGGGAGGATAAGATGAAGGGCAAGAGATTAAAACGAATCTGTACATTTCTGTGTATATTCACTGCCGCAGCAGTCCTGACGGCGGGGTGTGCGAAGGAAAAGGCAGATGATCTGACGGAGCTTGAGTTAGAACAGACCGGGCAGGGTCAGGCAGAGACGAAGGGAAAAGAAACAGAAGGGGCTGTGAACGGCGGTACAGAGGAACAGAAGGATGAAGACACAGTTTTTGTTTATGTCTGCGGCGCGGTGAACACTCCGGGAGTATATGAATTATCCGGCAAAGCCAGGGTATATGAGGCCATTGCACGGGCAGGCGGCACAAGAGCTGACGCTGCATCTGAATCACTAAATCAGGCAAGGGCAGTAACGGATGGGGAGCGCATTTATATACCAACGCTGGAAGAACTGGAAAAAGGGATTGTAGACGGCGAAGTGCCGGAAGTAACGGGATCGGATCAGAAAGATGAGGGAAAGATAAATATTAATACGGCTGGAAAAGAGGACTTAAAGACCCTGCCCGGTATAGGTGATGCCAAGGCAGACAGCATCATTTCTTACCGGGAAATGAACGGAGGGTTTCAGGCCATTGAGGACCTGATGAATGTTGAGGGAATCAAAGACGGCGTGTTTAATAAAATAAAAGACAAAATTACAGTTACAGGCTAGAATGTGTTTGAGTATTCAGTGTATAATCAGGAAACAGCAGTACATATGATTGATCAAACACGCTCAATGTAAGAGTTAAGGGAAAGAGGAGTATGGGCAAGAAGAAAATCTTAGTAGTAGATGACGAAAAATTAATTGTAAAAGGGATTCGTTTCAGCCTTGAGCAGGACGGCATGGAAGTAGATTGTGCCTATGACGGCGAAGAGGCGCTAGAGTATGCGAAGAACTGTGAGTACGATCTGGTACTTCTTGACGTAATGCTTCCAAAGCTGGACGGATTTCAGGTCTGCCAGCAGATCAGGGAATTTTCGGATATGCCGGTTGTAATGCTGACGGCAAAAAGTGAGGATATGGATAAGATTCTGGGACTGGAATACGGTGCAGACGACTATATTACAAAGCCATTCAACATTCTGGAGGTAAAAGCCCGCATCAAGGCAATCATGAGAAGAACTGCAAAGAGAGAAGAACCGGCCAACAGTACAGTAATCGTGAAGGGCACCATGAGGATCGACTGCGAAAGCCGCAGGGTATTTATCGGGGAGCGGGAGATCAATCTGACAGCGAAAGAATTCGATGTACTGGAGCTGCTGGCAATGAATCCAAATAAGGTATACAGCAGGGAGAACCTGCTGAATCTGATCTGGGGCTATGATTATCCCGGAGATGCAAGAACAGTGGATGTACACATCAGGAGGCTGCGTGAGAAGATCGAGCTGAATCCGAGCGAGCCGAAATATGTACATACAAAGTGGGGAGTTGGTTATTATTTCCAGGGGTAGTTTTCATTTCAGGTTTAACAGTAAATTCTTAAAAAGTCTGCGGTTCTGTATCATTGAGCTGCTGCTCGTAGTATCCATTGTACCGTGTTTCGCCGCGTACAACGGGATCATTAAATCCTATGAATCGAGAGCCGTATCATTAAGGACCGCAGAGATACAGAATCAATGTACAATTCTAAGCAATCAGCTGAACAGCTATAATTATCTGGCGGATACGTCTTCCGAAGTTATCAATGCAAGTTTAACGCAGTTAACGAATATTTATAATGGGCGTGTGATGATCGTAGATAATGATCTGCAGGTCGTAAAAGACACGTATTCGCTGGATGAAGGGAAGACGATCGTGTCTGAGGACGTCATCCGCTGTATGAAAGGGCACAGTACTAATTTTTACGACAAGGAAAACCGGTACATAGCAGTGACCTCCCCTGTCATGGAGGGAGACTCAGAGCGGATATCGGGAGTCATACTTGCCAGCGTATCGACAGATACGATCGAGGACAGCCTGGAAATTCTCAGGACGAAGGGCAGCGCCATTATCGGGATTGTAATTATACTGATGCTGGGCATAAGTCTCTTTATTGCAGGACGGATTGTCAGACCCCTGCGCAGAATTACAGAATCCATTGCAGATGTGTCAGAAGGGTATGACGATGAAGTACTGCATGTTAATACATTTACGGAGACGAAACAGCTTTCAGAGGCATTTAATAAGATGCTGGGACGTCTGAAGCAGCTGGACCAGTCCAGAGAAGAGTTTGTATCCAACGTCTCACACGAGTTGAAGACACCGCTGACATCCATGAAAGTACTTGCAGATTCCCTGCTTGCGCAGGAAGATGTACCAATCGAGCTTTATCAGGAATTCATGGGGGATATTGCAAAAGAAATCGACAGAGAAAATGACATCATAACGGACCTTTTATCTCTTGTTAAGATGGACAAGACTGCAAAGGACCTTCATATCAAATCAGTAAATATCAATGAATTGCTGGAACTGATTCTGAAGAGGCTGAAGCCGATCGCAGAGACGAAGAATGTGGAAGTGGTGCTGGAAAGTTTCCGGCCGGTAACGGCTGAGATTGACGAGGTGAAGCTGACGCTCGCCTTCTCCAATCTTGTAGAGAATGCAATCAAGTACAACCATGAGGGCGGATGGGTCCACGTCTCGCTGAACGCAGACCATAAGTATTTTTATGTAAAAGTAGCAGATTCCGGAATCGGGATACCGGAAGAGGACCAGGTTCATATTTTCGAACGTTTTTACCGGGTGGACAAGTCTCATTCAAGGGAAATGGGCGGGACTGGCCTGGGACTGGCCATTGCAAGAAACGCGGTTATCATACACAGGGGTTCTGTCAAAATCTACAGCAATGAGGGGGAGGGGACGACATTTACTGTACGGATACCTCTGACCTATGTAGCTTAAGGAGGGCGCGAAAGATGGGAAAAAGAAAAAGCGGCGCCTATATGGTGATCTGTATATTGTTTCTTAGTATGTTCATATCTGCATGTTCAAAAAAAACAGAAGTGAAAGCCGGTGATCCGTACATTTACTGTCTCAATTCAGACAGGACAGGGCTTGTCAAGGCAGCCTATGAGAATACGGAGAAAGATCCGCTTAAGGCGGCACGGGCCATGCTGAAGGAATTGAAGAAGCCGACAGAAGATATAGAAATTACAACCCCCATCCCGAAAGATGTCAAGGTACAGGAAAGCGAACTGGAGGGTCAGGTCCTGTATCTGGACTTTAACGGGAAATATCTGGAAATGCCGCCGTTGGAGGAAAAACTGGTGCGTGCGGCGATTGTGCAGTCGATCGTGAGGATAGACGGGATCAGTGCCCTTTGGTTTACAATTGACGGAGAAGACCTGCATAACGGGGATGGGACACTTGCCGGTTTCTTAAATGAAGATGATTTTGTCCAGAATACGGATTCTTCCCTGAGCTCCTACCAGACAGGGACACTGACTTTGTATTTTGCAAACGAGGCAGGGGACAGGCTGGTCGAACAGGAGCTGGATGTAAGATACAGCAGCAATATGTCCAAAGAAAAGCTGATCGTTGAGAAGTTGATGAAGGGGCCTAAGAAAAACACTGGAAAGCCTACATTGAATCCAAATGTGAGTGTGTTAGGAGTGACAATTAAGGATGGGATCTGTTATGTGAATTTCGACGATGAATTCCTGACAGGCGGCGTAGACGTAAAACCGGAACTTACTATTTATTCTATTGTCAATTCCATCGTGGAAGGGACAACGGCAAGTAAAGTACAGATAACGATTAATGGAGAGAAAAATGTATCCTACATGGATACCGTAGATTTAACCCAGCCGCTCCAGAGGGATATGGAGTGGGTGGAGAAAACGGAGGAAGAATGATAAAACGGCCGCTTTGCGCTGCGGCTGTCCTCTTTCTTTGTATTCAGGCAGTTTTCACCGGCGGGCTTTTTCATGCACCAGATCAGAAGCCCGCCGCTTTTGAAAAAAATCTGGAATACAAAAGCGGGGTTGTCCTTACGGGCACCGTCTGCCGGAGAGAGGAAAAGCCGGATTATACAATATTATATCTAAAGGACAATCGTGTCCTTATGAAAAAACGAATCTTTCAGGAATCTAAAATTCTTGTTTATATCGAAACAACAAATCATATTTCAATCGGAAACAAAATCAAAGTAACGGGTCAGGCAGAAGCTTTTGAGGCCGCCAGAAATCCCGGGAATTTTAATCAGAAGTTTTATTACCAGAAACAGGGAATCCATGCATTTGTATGGGCAGACACCGTGGAAGTACAAAATCAGCATATTTTTTTACTGAGAGAAAAGCTGGCAGTATTAAGGGCGGAATGGAAGAAAAAGCTGACAGAACATCTGGGAGACTATTACGGAAACAGTATGAGTGCAATTCTTCTGGGTGACAAAAGTGAACTGGACAGCGAATTAAAGGACTTGTATCAAAAAAGTGGAATCGGGCATATTTTGGCCATATCGGGACTTCATATGTCATTCCTTGGTATCGGGTTATATAAAATACTAAGGAAAATCGGACTTAACTTCGCGGTGTCAGGCGGAATCGGAATTTGTTTTCTATTGGCATACACACTCATGATTGGATGCGGGGTTTCCAGTATCAGGGCGTTGGTCATGTTTATCGTCAGAATGGGGGCGGACATTACGGGGAGGGATTACGATATGCCTACCAGCCTTGCACTCGCGGCCGCGGTAATCGTTATATGGCAGCCCCTTTACCTTAAGGATGCGGGGTTTTTGCTATCCTTTGGTGCATTACTCGGGATCACGTCCGTGAATCCATGTCTTGAATCTTGTTTTCTTCAAAAAACAAAACAGAATGCTCTTGCGAAAAGTATCTGCGCAAGCCTGTCTATTAACTTAGTACTGCTTCCAGTCATGCTCTATTTTTATTTTGAATTTCCCCTATATTCTATTCTGTTAAATCTCCTTGTGATACCGCTGATGTCCCTTGTGCTTGGTGCAGGGGCAGCCGGCTCACTCATTTTAACTGTTCTTCCACAGGCAGGAGGGGGAATCCTTACGCTCTGTAAATGGATACTCATGCTGTACGAAGAAGCGTGCCGGACCAGTCTGTCTCTGCCCATGAGCCGGATTGTGACGGGAAAGCCGGGAAAGGGCGGCATGGCCATCTATTACCTCATTCTGCTGATGTTTTGCATAGCTGTGTATCTTATAAGAAACCGCGGCAGAAAGCACGGGATAAAGCGAAAGGGCAGAAGCAAAGCCGTGATTGGATGCATTACTATATTTGGTCTGTGTCTGGTATTATATGTGAATTGTACGATGAACTACGGCAGAAAGGGGGAACTACGTGTTACGATGGTTGACGTGGGACAGGGGGATGGCCTGTACATGAAGGGGCCGGACGGGATGAACTATTTTATAGACGGGGGCAGCAGTGATGTATCCTTGGTCGGGAAATACCGGATAGAGCCGTTCCTGAAATCGCAGGGGGTGCAGTCTTTGGACTATGTCTTTATCTCCCACGGGGATGCAGACCACATGAATGGAATCGGGGAAATGTTAGAACATCAGAATTTGGGAATCTCCATCCGCTGCCTCGTCCTGCCGCCCGCCGAAGTGCAGGATGAGACACTCATGAAACTGGCGCAGAAGGCAGAACAGAACGGTACCCGTGTCGTTGTCATGGAAAGTGGAGAAACACTTGGGGAATCGGGGCTTAAGCTGGTCTGTAAGGGACCGCTGAAGGATTATCAGGGGGAACCGGGAAATGCTGCGTCCATGATACTGGAGGTTTCCTATGGTGCGTTCCATATGCTGTTTACTGGAGATGTGGAAGGCGAAGGGGAAAAACTGCTCGAGCAAAGCGGCACGCTGGAACAGTACACTGTACTGAAGGTGGCACACCACGGTTCAAAGAATTCTACTTCAGAAGAATTTCTAAGGCTCACAGCCCCCAAAATTGCATGGATATCGTCCGGACTGCATAACCGTTACGGGCATCCCCATGAAGAAACGATAAAGAAACTTCAGGGGATAGGCGGCCGGATATACGGGACACAGGAACAGGGTGCCGTGACACTGGTAACAGACGGGGACAGACTGGAAATTACGACTTATCTGAAACAGACAAAGTGACCTTGTATCCGAGTCCTCGCACCGTAACAATCTGAAATTCCTTCCAGCTGTCGAATTTATTCCGGAGGCGGCTGATATGTGTCTTGATTGTATTTTCATCACTGTCAGTCTCGTAGCCCCAGATATCCTCCAGCAGCTGGTTTTTCGTAAATATCACATCAGGATAAGAAAGGAGTTTGAACAGGAGGTCAAACTCCTTTCTTGGAAGTTCGATGGAATCGGCAGTGTCAGCACGCGACACTGTGTAATTCGAGGAATCCGCAGTCACGGCTCCGATTATGATTCTTTTGTCTGCATGAATCTTTGCACGCCGAAGAAGCGCCTCGATACGCCAGAGGAGTTCTTCATGGT
Source organism: Faecalicatena orotica (assembly GCF_003149245.1). GTDB lineage: Bacteria > Bacillota > Clostridia > Lachnospirales > Lachnospiraceae > Faecalicatena_A > Faecalicatena_A orotica. The sequence continues at coordinate 38,613 of NZ_QGDL01000015.1, forward strand.
TCACAGGCTTTGTCATATAATCGTCCGTGCCAGTGGAAAAGCCCAGCCGCTTGTCTTCGAAGGCATCTTTGGCCGTGAGCATGATTACCGGGACATCCTGGTGATAACTGCGCAGTGTCCGTACAAGCTCATAGCCATCCATGTTAGGCATCATTATATCTGCCACAATAAGATCCACATGCTGTTTATAAAAAAGATCCAGAGCCTCCTCCCCGTCGCAGGCAGTGAGGACGGTATAATAGGGCTTAAGCCGGGCAGCAGTGAGAAGCCGTGTATTTTTATCATCTTCAACAATTAAAACAGTAGCCATAGTAAGCTCCTTTCCGTTAAAGCCATGTTTATCGTGACACATTAGTGGGGAGGATTACAGTAAATGTACTCCCTTCCCCCGGCGTACTGGCAACCTGAATCTCCCCGCCGCACAATTCCACAATCCGGTGCGCGATGGAGAGTCCCAGACCCAGCCCCTTTGTGGCGTGCGAAGCATCGGCCTGATAATATTTATTAAAAATACGGGATGTCTCCTCTTTTGTCATGCCTTTCCCATTATCTGCGACAGAGACATATATCTTTCCGCCGGATTCCTTCAAGTTGACTGTAATCCTGCCGTGTCCGGGGGTGAATTTGATGGCATTGCTGATCAGGTTCAGCCAGATATGTGACATGAGGGCGGGATTTCCCAGATAAGAGACAGGGTTTAAATCGGTATCTATCTCTATTAATTTTGCGCCCCAGTCTTTGGAAAGCAGGATTAAGTTCTGCCGGATCTGCTCATCAAGGGCATACCATTCCTGATCGATGATATTCTGCTGGCTGTCCAGCCGGGACATCATCAGCGTTTCCTCGGCAAGTTTTGAAAGGCGTGAAGATTCTTCGGCGATGATGGTCAGATACTGTCTGCGCTCCTCTTCTGTGACTTCTGTCTCCAGAAGCAGATTGGCGAATCCATTGATCGAGGTAATCGGGGTCTTGAATTCATGCGAAAAATCATTGATAAAATCATTGCGCAGTGTATGGACACTTTTCAATTCAGCCGTCATTTTGTTGAAGTTCTCAGCCACATCAGGCATAGGCGCCGCTTTTTTTACATCAAGTGTAACATCATAATTTCCCCCTGCAACCTGATTGATCGCATTTGCAAGAGTGTTAACCTTGCGGTTCAGATGGCGTGAAAGGAAAAACGTGTACAGTTCCATAAGGAGGGCCATAGGGATAATCATGCCAAGCCCAACCACGGGACGATAGTCAGTATTGTTGTAGTTCACAAAATATTCGACCAGCTCGTATGCCATAACAGACAGAAAGGCGGGGGCGATCGCGATAATTGCAAAATAATTAGGCAGTTTACTGGCATCATCCAGCCTTTTATTTCTTTTCAAATTCTTTACCTCCTGTGTTTGGCATTGTCTTAACGTGTATTATAACGAATCGGAAGACAGGGCGCAACTCTAAATACTTTTACAGCAGATTCTAATTTCTGCACGGTCCTTCCACAGATAATAATATAGTGGGTAGAGGCCATAATCCGGGCGGTTTCCAGACCCATCCCACTTCCGCCCCCGGTAATAACACATATGTTTTTCATGATAATCCTCCTGTTTTTTTATATTGTGGGTACTACTTTAATGACACAAGGTAAACTGAATGTAAACAGAAAAATATTTCTTCCGGTTTACGTTCAGTTTACATTCTCTTATTATGATGGCATCGTTGAAAGAACGGCAGGCGGGAAAGACTTTTTCCGTCATGCTGTTTCCTTAAGAATAGTAAAAAATCAAAATAAAAGGAGAACAATGAAATGAAAAACAGAATGTATTTAGTAACCGGGGCAGCAGGATTATTAGGAAGCAATATTACTAAACAGCTGATCGAAGCAGGTGAAGAGGTAAGAGCACTGGTACTGGAAGGCGACCCCGCGGTGAAACACGTGCCGAATCAGGCGGAGGTCATGTTTGGTGATATCACGGATAATGTATCATTGGAAAGATTTTTTACGACTGAAAACAGGGAAGTCATTGTCATCCATTGTGCCAGTATCGTGACGGTAGTGGATGAATACAGTAAGAAAGTATATGATGTGAATGTAAATGGGACAAGGAACGTCATAGAGATGTGCAGAAAACACCAGGTAAAAAAGCTGGTCTATATCAGTTCGACAAGTGCAATACCGGAATTGCCGGGAAATCAGATCATCCGGGAGACAGATCATTTCTCACCGGAAGGAATCATCGGATTTTACGGGCAGACAAAGGCAGAAGCGACGCAGATTGTTCTGGATGCTGTCAGACAATATCAGTTGGATGCGTCCATTGTATTTCCGACCGGAATCTGCGGGCCGAATGATTTTGCAAACGGTCCGGTGAGTTCCTTTATTAAAGACTATGTGGATGGAAAAATGCCAGCGGGCATCGAAGGGTACTTTAATGCCGTAGATGTACGTGACCTTGCAAAGGGCTGCATCTCCTGTGCAGAAAAGGGCCGCATGGGAGAAGGATACATTATGGGGAACCAACTCGTGACGATGCGGGAGATGTTTGACCTGCTTTCCGACATCAGCGGGTGTAAAAATGTGAAATTGATTCTGCCAATCGGTATCGGCAGGATGATGGGAAAATTGTGCGACCTGATGGGAAAAATCACCGGGAAACCGGGGCGCATGACTTCATTCGCCGTGTATAATCTCGCCAGAAACAATAACTTCTCCTATGAAAAAGCGGCAAAGGAGCTGGGGTACAGGGTACGCCCCTTTGCGGACACCATCCGGGATGAGATGGTGTGGATGAGGGATGAAAAAATGATTTCGTGGGAGGGGGAGTTGATACGGATATAAAGGTATAGACTGCTAAATCATTCTTTTTTATGCAGGACACGATGAATTTCATTATCTGTAGTGAAATATTTTGCAAAATAGAGAACTTTCCTATATAATAGATACGTTATGAAGAGTTTGAATGAAGATTTAAAAACGGGACAATTTAAGCAGGTATATCTTCTCTACGGGGAAGAGAATTATCTGAAGAAGCAGTACAAAGACCGGTTTACGAAGGCGATGCTTCCGGACGGGGATACGATGAATTACGCTTACTATGAAGGGAAGGGCGTAGATGTCCGGGAGGTCATTGATCTGGCGGAGACTCTGCCTTTTTTTGCCGAGCGCCGTTTGATTGTATTCGAGAACACCGGTTTCTTTAAGAATGCGGGGGCGGACCTGGCGGATTATATCAAGGAGATGCCGGATACAACGTATTTCATTTTTATCGAAAATGAAGTGGACAAGCGGAGTAAGCTTTTTAAGGCTGTGAAGGCGAAAGGGCATATTGTGGAACTGCCGTTTCAGGATGAGGTGACGCTGAAAAAGTGGATACTCGGCCAGGTACGCAAGGAAAACAAGCAGATATCCGAATCTACAGTCACGTACCTCCTGAATAAGATCGGTACGGACATGGAGAACATACAGAAGGAACTGGAGAAACTGTTCTGTTATACACTGGAGAAAGACAGTATTGCGGCGGAGGATGTGGATGCAGTATGTGTCACACAGATATCCAACCACATCTTTGACATGGTCAATGCAGTTGCGGAGAAGAAGCAGGAACATGCGTTGGAGCTGTACTATGAACTTCTGGCCCTGAAGGAGCCGCCGATGCGGATTCTTTATCTGATGACAAGGCAGTACCGGATTCTCCATCAGGTCAGGGACCTTCTGAAAAAGGGGTACGGAAGGAAAGAAATCGCTTCCAAAGCAGGACTGCACCCGTTTGCCGCCGGAAAGTACATGGATCAGGCGAAGCACTTTGGCTCCAGTGAACTAAGGGCGATCATGGAGGACAGTGCGGACATCGAGGAACGGGTGAAGACAGGAAGACTGACGGATGTCATGGCGGTTGAATTATTCATTGTGAAGTATTCATCCGTATCTAAGTAATAGGATTGGAGGAAATGTAAAAGTGTCAGGAATAGATCAAAGTAAAATACGGAATTTTTGTATTATTGCCCATATAGACCACGGAAAATCAACTCTCGCAGACAGGATCATCGAGAAGACCGGGCTTTTGACGAGCAGGGAGATGCAGTCACAGGTGCTGGATAATATGGATCTGGAGAGAGAACGCGGAATTACAATCAAGGCACAGGCCGTAAGGACCGTGTATAAGGCAAAGGACGGGGAGGAGTATATCTTCAACCTGATTGACACCCCCGGGCATGTGGATTTTAACTATGAGGTGTCCCGAAGCCTTGCCGCATGTGACGGTGCGATCCTTGTTGTGGACGCGGCACAGGGAGTGGAGGCGCAGACATTAGCGAATGTATACCTTGCGCTCGACCATGATCTGGACGTGATGCCGGTTATCAATAAAATCGACCTGCCGAGCGCGGATGCGGGCAGGGTAAAGGAAGAGATCGAGGATGTGATCGGCATTGAGGCCGATGATGCCCCCTTAATTTCTGCAAAAACGGGATTGAATGTGGATGACGTACTGGAACAGATTGTAGAAAAGATTCCCGCCCCGGGAGGGGACCCTTCTGCACCTCTGCAGGCGCTGATTTTTGATTCTCTGTATGATTCCTATAAAGGTGTCATTGTCTTTTGCAGAATCAAGGAGGGGAGCGTTAAGAAGGGCACACCGCTTCTCATGATGGCGACAGGGGCTACGGCGGATGTCGTGGAAGTCGGATATTTCGGCGCCGGCCAGTTTATCCCATGCGAGGAGCTGAGTGCCGGAATGGTTGGTTATATTACGGCCAGCCTGAAAAACGTGAAAGATACCCGTGTGGGTGATACAGTGACAAACGCACAGCGCCCGTGTGCGGAACCGCTGCCCGGATATAAGAAGGTAAATCCGATGGTATACTGCGGCATGTACCCTGCTGACGGGGCAAAATATCCGGACCTGCGTGATGCTCTGGAAAAACTCCAGCTCAATGATGCGGCGCTTCAGTTCGAAGCAGAGACATCTGTAGCACTCGGATTCGGTTTCCGCTGCGGATTCTTAGGACTGCTCCACCTCGAGATCATTCAGGAGCGTTTGGAGCGGGAGTACAATCTGGACCTTGTCACGACGGCGCCGAGTGTTATCTATAAGGTGCACAAGACAAACGGGGATATCATTGAACTGACGAACCCGACGAATCTTCCGGACCCGGCAGAGATCGAGTTTATGGAGGAGCCGATCGTGAAGGCGGAGATCATGGTGACATCCGAATTTATCGGGGCTATCATGGACCTGTGTCAGGAGCGCCGCGGGGAGTATCAGGGTATGGAATATATCGAGGAGAACCGTGCCGTACTGAATTACCATCTGCCGCTCAACGAGATCATTTACGATTTCTTCGATGCACTGAAATCAAGGTCACGGGGATATGCATCCTTTGATTATGAGATGCTTGGATATGTACAGTCAGAACTTGTGAAGCTGGATATCCTTATTAATAAAGAAGAAGTGGATGCACTTTCCTTCATCGTACACAGCGGTACTGCATATGAGCGGGGAAGGAAGATGTGTGAGAAACTGAAAGAGGAGATCCCGCGCCAGCTATTTGAGATTCCGATTCAGGCAGCCGTCGGCAGTAAGATCATTGCACGCGAAACGGTGAAAGCGATGCGAAAGGATGTACTTGCGAAGTGCTACGGCGGTGATATTTCGCGTAAGAAAAAGCTTCTGGAAAAGCAGAAGGAAGGAAAGAAGCGTATGCGTCAGGTAGGTAACGTGGAGATTCCGCAGAAAGCCTTCATGAGCGTACTGAAGCTGGACGATAAATAATGATGGAAAAAGAACTGGAGCTTTATCTTCATATTCCGTTCTGTGTACAGAAATGTGCATACTGCGATTTCCTTTCCGCACCGTCGGATGAAGTGCAGCGCATAAGGTACATGGATGCACTGGTAAAGGAAATCGGCGGATATAGAAAAAAATATCATGATGATTACCGGGTAACGACGATCTTTATCGGCGGGGGGACCCCTTCCTTACTGGAGGAAAACCAGATCGCGGACCTCTTTCATGCCCTGCAGCAGACGTTTCAGATTGAGCAGGATGCAGAGATTACAATCGAGGCGAATCCGGGAACTGTAACGGAAGAAAAGCTTGCGGCCTGGAAGTCTTTGGGGATTAATCGTCTCAGTATCGGACTCCAGTCCGTAAATGATGCGGAGTTGAAACTGCTGGGAAGAATCCACACATATGAGGAATTTCTGGAGACATACAGGACCGCAAGGGCTCAGGGATTCGAGAATATTAATATTGACCTGATCTCGGCGGTTCCGGGACAGACAGTGGAAAGCTGGAGCCATACACTGACCAGCATCGCCGGGCTGGGGCCGGAGCATATATCCGCTTACAGCCTGATCATAGAAGAGGGCACCCCTTTCTATGATTATTACGGCGAATGCCGTAAAGATGGTTCCGGGACGGCCCGGGATTGTGCATCCGCGGATATGCCGGGCCTCCCGGATGAGGATACAGAAAGAAAGATATATGAAATGACAGCAGATCTGTTAGCCGGATATGGATACAAGAGATATGAAATCTCTAATTATGCAAAAGAAGGTTTTGCATGCCGCCATAATCTGGGGTACTGGGAAAGAAAGCAGTATCTCGGAATCGGTCTGGGGGCTTCCTCCCTGATCGGGCATCAGAGGTATCACAATACAGCGGATCTGGAAACATATATATATAAGGTACAGAAAAAAGAAGAGATAAGAGAAGATATAGAGGAGTTATCTCTTTCAGATGAGATTGAAGAACATATGTTTCTCGGCCTGCGTAAGACGGAAGGTATTTCCGTACAGGGGGTTCTGGAAACGTTCGGAAAAAGTATATTCGACATATATGGGAAAGAACTGGAAAAACTGAAAAGCGAGGGATTACTGGAAGTTACAGCCGATGCAGTAAGGCTGACAGAACGGGGGATTGACGTTAGCAACACTGTCTTTGTAGAATTTCTTGATCCAGTCACAGATTAGAGAGTGTTCTGCCGGCAGAAGTGCCGGCCGGATGCTCTTTTTATTTCATAGGACGTACGTCCTATGAAATAAAAAGCCCTCCGGGGGATGCGCCCTGCGGCGTATAAGGTGGATGTCGCAGAGCGAGCGCCGCAGGCGCGAGTTTCGCAAGCGAAACTCTACAGAAATGCCTATCATTTTATATAAAATATAAAAAGTATGAAAAATATATAAAGAGTGTTGACAAAAAGAAATCAGGGTGCTATCTTAATATACGTAAGGTGTTAGCACTCAAAACTAAAGAGTGCTAATAAGCAGAGAAAACAGTACTCTGCGGCGGAAAGGAGGGCCTATGGCAGGAATCACAGAACTGAGTGAGAGAAAGATGGTTATTTTAAAAGCGATCATTCAGAACTATCTGGAGACAGGAGAGCCGGTTGGTTCAAGAACTCTTTCCAAATACACGGACTTGAATTTAAGTTCAGCTACGATCCGTAACGAGATGGCAGATCTGGAGGATCTGGGATATATTTTCCAGCCCCACACGTCCGCAGGACGTATTCCTTCTGATAAAGGATACCGCTTTTATGTGGATATGCTGATGGAAGAGAAGGAGCAGGAGATTCTGGAGCTTCGCAATGTGATGCTGGAGAAGACGGATAAGGTAGATAAAGTTCTGAAGCAGGCGGCGAAGGTTCTGGCGGCGAATACTAACTATGCAACGATGGTATCCGCACCGGTTAACAGCCGGAATAAGCTGAAGTTCATCCAGCTTTCACAGGTGGATGAGGAACAGATTGTAGCTGTGATCGTGATGAACGGGAATGTCATCAAGAATAAGATCATCGAAGTCGGTGAAACCTTAAGTAATGAACATTTGTTTAAGCTGAATATGCTGCTGAACACGACATTGAATGGAATGTCTATAGAAGAGATCAACCTGGGGCTGATTGCAAAGCTGAAAGAGCAGGCAGGTATTCACAGCCAGGTCATCAGCGATGTTCTGGATGCGGTAGCGGAAGTCATACATGTGGACGAAGATATGGAGATCTACACGAGCGGGGCTACCAACATTTTTAAGTATCCGGAACTGAGTGATAAAGAGAGTGCACAGGAGATTATCAGTGCATTTGAAGAAAAGCAGCAGCTGGCGGAACTTGTTACAGAGACCCTTGCCAGTGAAGACAGTCATGGAATTCAGGTATACATCGGAGATGAAGCACCGGTGAAGACCATGAAGGACTGCAGTGTTGTGACAGCGACCTACGAATTGGGCGAGGGCATGAAGGGTACGATCGGTATCATCGGTCCAAAACGTATGGATTATGAACATGTCATGAAGACGCTGAAGACTCTGCAGAACGAGTTGGATGCAATTTATTACAAAGATCCAAAAGAATAGGAAGGTGAATAGCTGGTGGAAGAAAATATGAGCAAAGAAGATATGATAAAAGAAGCGGTGGAAGAGGCGAAAGCAAAGGCCGCGAAAGAGGCTGAGGAACAGGCAGCCCGGACGGACGAACAGTCTGAGGCCGAAGAACAGACAGAAGAGGCCGAAGAAATGGAAGACGCTTCAGAGGATGACGAAGCAGATGCATCAGAGGACGCAGAAGAACCTGCGGCTGAGGAAGAAGCAGCGGATGATGATAAAGAAAAATCCGGCAAAGAAAAGAAACTGTTTGGCAGAAAGAATAAGAAAGATAAAAAAGACGAGAAGATTGAAGAGCTGACTGACCGGCTCACTCGTCAGATGGCTGAGTTTGATAACTTCCGCAAACGTACAGAAAAGGAGAAATCCCAGATGTATGAGATAGGTGCGAAAGATATCATAGAAAAGATTCTTCCGGTCGTTGATAATTTTGAACGCGGCCTGGCAGCTGTGCCAGAGGAAGACAAGGCCAATCCTTTTGCGGAAGGAATGGAGAAGATTTATAAACAGCTGATGACTACACTGGAAGAGATTGGTGTAAAGCCGATCGAGGCGGTCGGAAATGAGTTCAACCCGGATTACCACAACGCTGTGATGCATGTTGAGGATGAAGAATTCGGAGAGAACACGGTGGCCGAAGAATTCCAGAAGGGCTACACATACCGTGAAAGTGTAGTGAGACATAGTATGGTAAAAGTTGCAAATTAATTTAATGAATAATTTAGGAGGATTTGATTATGGGCAAAATAATTGGTATTGACTTAGGTACAACAAACAGCTGTGTAGCTGTTATGGAAGGTGGACAGCCAACCGTTATCGCTAATACAGAAGGAGCAAGGACAACACCGTCAGTAGTGGCATTTACAAAGACGGGAGAACGTCTGGTAGGTGAGCCTGCAAAACGTCAGGCAGTTACAAATGCAGACAAGACAATCTCTTCTATTAAAAGAGAGATGGGTACAGATTATAAAGTAACGATTGATGACAAGAAGTATTCTCCGCAGGAGATTTCCGCTATGATCCTTCAGAAATTAAAAGCAGATGCAGAAGGATATCTGGGAGAGAAAGTAACAGAGGCAGTAATCACTGTTCCTGCATATTTCAACGATGCACAGCGTCAGGCTACAAAAGATGCAGGTAAGATTGCAGGTCTGGATGTAAAACGTATCATCAACGAGCCTACAGCAGCAGCTCTGGCATATGGTCTGGACAACGAAAAAGAGCAGAAGATCATGGTATATGACCTCGGAGGCGGTACATTCGACGTATCTATTATCGAGATCGGTGACGGAGTCATCGAAGTATTATCCACAGCCGGAAACAACAGACTCGGTGGAGATGACTTTGACCAGAAGATTACAGACTACATGCTTGCAGATTTCAAGGCAAAAGAGGGTGTTGACCTGTCAGGTGACAAGATGGCTCTCCAGAGACTGAAAGAAGCAGCTGAGAAAGCAAAGAAAGAGCTTTCATCCGCAACAACAACAAACATCAACCTTCCGTTCATTACAGCAACAGCTGAGGGACCGAAGCATTTCGATATGAACCTGACAAGAGCAAAATTTGATGAGTTAACTCATGATCTTGTTGAGAAGACAGCAGAACCTGTAAGACGTGCGCTTTCTGATGCAGGAATCGCAGCATCAGAACTCGGCCAGGTATTGTTGGTAGGTGGATCCACACGTATTCCGGCAGTTCAGGAAGAAGTAAAACGCCTGACAGGAAAAGAACCTAGTAAATCCCTTAACCCGGACGAATGTGTTGCACTCGGTGCTTCCGTTCAGGGCGGTAAGTTAGCAGGAGATGCCGGCGCAGGCGATATCCTTCTTCTGGACGTTACCCCACTGTCACTGTCTATTGAGACAATGGGCGGAGTTGCGACAAGACTGATTGAGAGAAATACAACCATCCCGACAAAGAAGAGCCAGATCTTCTCTACAGCAGCAGACAACCAGACAGCTGTAGACATCAATGTTGTACAGGGTGAGAGACAGTTTGCAAGGGACAACAAATCACTCGGCCAGTTCAGACTGGATGGAATTCCTCCGGCTCCACGCGGAATCCCGCAGATCGAAGTTACATTCGATATTGATGCAAACGGTATTGTTAATGTTTCTGCAAAAGACCTTGGAACAGGCAAAGAGCAGCACATCACGATTACAGCAGGTTCCAACATGTCTGACAGCGATATCGACAAGGCTGTAAAAGAAGCGGCTGAATTCGAAGCTCAGGATAAGAAGCGTAAAGAAGCAATTGATACAAGAAACGAAGCAGATGCTATGGTATTCCAGACAGAGAAGGCAATCAAAGAGGTTGGTGACAAGCTAGATGCAACAGATAAAGCTGCAGTGGAGGCAGACTGCCAGGCATTGAAAGATATCCTTGCAAAATCCAGTCCGGAAGACGCTACAGAGGCTCAGGTTGCAGAGATTAAGGCAGCGAAAGAGAAACTGATGGAAAGCGCCCAGAAGCTGTTCACAAAGATGTATGAGCAGGCTGGTGCGGCAGGAGCAGGCCCACAGCCGGGACCGGCACCCGAAGCAGGTCCGGCACCGGAAGGTTTCACAGGAGATGACGTAGTAGACGGAGATTATAAAGAAGTCTAAATGTCCGCTGGAATAGGCCTGTAACAGACAGGTTTATTCTTGAAAAAGGGTTCTACGAAGCTGCAAGAAGCGGCTTCGTAGAATTTCTTTGTACAAAATCATAATCAGACAGATGAAAGGGTAGAGTGTTATGGCAGAGTCAAAAAGAGATTATTACGAGGTGCTTGGCATAGGCAGGGATGCTGATGATGCAGCAATCAAAAAAGCATACCGTGTTTTAGCAAAAAAGTACCATCCGGACATGAATCCGGGAGATGCCGAAGCCGAGAAGAAGTTCAAAGAGGCATCTGAAGCGTATGCAGTGCTCAGCGACCCTGAAAAACGCCGCCAGTATGACCAGTTTGGACACGCAGCATTTGAAGGCGGGGCCGGCGGAGCTGGAGGCTTCGGTGGTTTTGACTTCAGCGGTGCTGATTTCAGCGATATATTTGGAGATATCTTCGGGGATTTATTCGGCGGAGGCGGAAGAAGAGGCGGCCGTGGAAATAATGGCCCGATGAAGGGTGCGAATATACGCAAAAGTATAAGAATCACATTTGAGGAAGCAGTTTTCGGATGTGAAAAAGAATTAGAGGTCATTTTAAAAGACCCATGTACAGCATGTAACGGAACAGGCGCAAAGCCGGGCACATCCCCGGAGACCTGTCCGAAGTGCGGAGGTAAGGGACAGGTAGTTTATACATCACAGTCCTTCTTCGGAACTGTACAGAATGTTCAGACTTGTCCGAACTGCGGTGGTTCAGGAAAAGTGATTAAAGAGAAATGTTCTTCCTGTTCAGGTACCGGATATACATCCAGCAAGAAAAGAATCCAGGTTTCCATTCCGGCAGGCATCGACAACGGACAGAGTGTCAGAATCCGTGAAAAAGGCGAGCCGGGAACAAACGGCGGCCCGAGGGGCGACCTGCTCGTGGAAGTAAACGTATCGAGGCACCCGATCTTCCAGAGACAGGATATGCATATCTTCTCAACCGTGCCGATCAGCTTTGCACAGGCGGCACTGGGCGGGGATGTAAAGATCCCGACTGTGGACGGAGATGTGATCTATACCGTAAAGGCAGGAACAAAAACAGATACAAAAGTGCGCCTGAAAGGAAAAGGTGTGCCTTCCCTGAGAAACGCCCAGGTACGTGGAGACCATTATGTAACACTGGTCATCCAGACACCGGAGAAGTTAAGCCCGGAAGCAAAAGAGGCACTGCGTGAATTCGACAGGCTGTCAGGAAATTCACTGAATCTTGACACAGGCGAGAGCAGCGGGAAATCCGGAAAAGGGAAGAAAAAAGGGTTTATGGATAAAATGAAAGAAGCATTCGATGAGTAGGAAGTGAATCCAGTCCACTCAACGAAGAAGTTCTAATAGAAAAAGAGATGCTCAGAAGGGCGCAGCAGGCATGCAGCGGAAAAATAGATATTTTTCCGCCTTAGGCCGGCTTGAAAATTGATTTTGGAAAATCAATTTTCATCCCTTCTGAGCATCTCTTTTTCAATAAGAACTTCTACTCGCTCGTTAAAAGGATTCTGAAACGACCTAGCCGTGAGCAGGCTGCATACTTTCCCCCGCCCCAGCTGTTTAGCTCAATCGGAAGTTGCACACCAGTTACTGGAGGATATTTTACCCCCTCCTCTTTTACTGTACCGTAAAGATGATGACGGAGCGGCCGCCGAGCAGTACGGTGTTTTTTATTTCGGGCATGTTTTCGTCCGGAAAGGTTAAGTGGGCAGGGTCGCCGGTGTTTACTGCGATGTGCCAGGATTTTCCGGCCGGGAGGCTGGGGAGTGTGAGTTCGAGTGTCCTCCAGTAAGGATTGACGGCAAGGTAAACGATGTCTTCTGTTTGTTTTTCCGGATCATATCCGGCATACATGATGCAGATGGTCCGTGACTCTGGTGTGTAGTCGGGGAGCCACGGGGTCAGGCCGTGAATGCTGGTGCATGGGAACCCGCCCGGGGCCGGCTTAAGGTCTTTGCGGATCACGGTGTGTTTTTGACGGAAGGCAATCATGTACCGGAAGAAATCAAAGAGGTCCCGGTTTGTTTCTAACAGGGTCCAGTCCAGCCAGGAGATTTCGTTGTCCTGGCAGTAAGGATTGTTATTGCCGAAGCGTGTATCCCCGAATTCATCTCCAGAGAGGAACATGGGGGTTCCACGGCTTGTCATGAGGACGGCACAGGCGTTCATCATCATACGCTTTCTTAGTTTCAGGACCTCGGGGTTGTCGGTTTCTCCTTCTACACCACAGTTCCAGCTGTTGTTGTCATTGGAGCCGTCCGTGTTGTTCCAGCCATTGGCTTCATTATGTTTTTCATTATAAGAATATAAATCATTGAGAGTAAAACCGTCGTGGCATGTCAGGAAATTGACGGAGGCGCTTAACCCCCTTGATGCCGGATCATACAGGTCAGGGGAACCTAAGATACGCTGGGCTGCGGTTTCGGCAAGGCCGGCGTCACCTTTTAAGAACCTTCTCATGTCGTCCCGGTATTTTCCGTTCCATTCTGCCCAGCGGCGCCAGGAGGGGAAAGAACCGACCTGATAGAGGCCCCCCGCATCCCATGCTTCCGCAATCAGTTTTACCGTGCCGAGGATCGGGTCAAATGCCAGACTTCTTAAAAGCGGCGGCTGGTTCATCGGGGAACCGTCCTCGTTTCTTCCGAGTATGGAGGCGAGGTCAAAACGAAACCCGTCCACGCGGTAATCGGTAACCCAGTAGCGCAGGCAGTCCAGAATGAGCTGCTGGACAACCGGGTGGTTGCAGTTCAGTGTGTTGCCGCAGCCGCTGAAATTGTAATAATATCCGTCGGGGGTGAGCATATAGTAAATATTATTATCAAATCCTTTGAAGCAAAAACTGGGGCCGTATTCATTTCCCTCGGCAGTGTGATTGAATACAACGTCTAGTATGACGTCAATGCCGTTGTCATGGAGGGCCTTGATCAGCTGCTTTAACTCACGGCCCTCCTGATTGTATTCAATAGAGGAGGCATAGCTGGTATTGGGGGCAAAGAAACAGACGGAGTTATACCCCCAGTAGTCCAGAAGCTGGTTGTTGTCGATCAGACGGGCATCTCTCATTTCATCGAATTCGAAGACGGGCATCAGTTCGACCGCATTGATCCCCAGATCCTTCAGATACGGAATCTTATCGCGTAGTCCCTGAAAGGTTCCCGGACAGCAGACATCGGAGGAGGAATCCCGTGTAAAACCACGCACATGGGCTTCATAGATGACGAGGTCCTCCATCGGAATCTGAGGCTGTTTTTCCAGCCCCCAGTCAAAATTATTTCTCACGACGCGGGCACGGTAGCCATGCTCACAGCAGTTCGTGACACCCCAGCGGCTCTGCCCTGTGACGGCCCTTGCATAAGGGTCAAGAAGAATCTTTGTCTTGTCAAAACGCAGTCCTTTTTTTTCGTCATATGGGCCGTCCAGACGGAAGGCGTACTCAAATTCTTCGATATCCAGACCAAACACGATCATAGAATAAACGAATCCGATCCTGTAGTTATCAGGAAACCTGAGGGCCGCAAAAGGTTCCTCTGCCATGCGGTGGAAGAGGAGCAGTTCGCAGGAAGAAGCGCCGTGGGACTGGATAGTGAAACTGACTCCGCCGGGGATGATAGTGGCCCCGAAGGAGTGGAAGAAGCCGGGGCGGACCTGAAAGCCGTCTATCGTATCCAGAGGCTTGAGCTGGTCATTAGGGACGAGGGTGATATCGGATGTATGTACAGCCATAATAGATTCTCTCCTTTTCGTTTGAGCGGTGTTGACGGGTTATGCTTTGTGCTGGTAATAGAATACGGCAACCTGGGTTCTGTCACGCAGTTCCAGTTTATCAAGTATGGAACTCAAATAGTTTCTGACTGTTCCTTCACTTAAATACAGGCGGGAAGCGATTTCTTTGTTACTCAGTCCTTCTGCGATCAGCTCAATGATCTCCAGTTCCCTGTCATGGATGTCAAAATCTTCGTAGTGAAAGGATGGCGTCTGCTGGAGCAGGGATGGGATTTTGGAGACAATTTCATTGCCGAATACCGTCTGGCCTGAGAAAATAGCGCGGATTGCAGGGACGATATTCTGATAATCCTGTTTCAGAAGGTAGCCCTTTGCTCCCAGTTTTAATGACTTGATAATATATTCGTCATCAGAAAAGGTGGTAAGCAGGAGAATACGCGCATCCGGGAATTCTTTCAGTATCTCTGCCGAGGCATCCAGCCCGCTCATTTCTTTCATACGGATATCCATAAGCAGGACATCCGGCCTGTGCTCCCGGTACAGGGACACGGCGTCTGTCCCGTCATGCCCGCATGCAGGGACATGAAAATCCTTTTCTGCTTCCAGAATCGTCTTTAAGGCGCCTGCAACAAGGCAGTCATCATCTATTATTAATATATTCATTATGAAATCTCCTTTGGTATAGTAATAAATATTTTAAACCCTTTGTCATTTCTAATCTGTATATTGCCTTTCAGGGTATGAATCCGTTCTTTCATATTGATCAGGCCGATCCCCTCATCCGAAATGGGTCCGGCTGTCCCGTTATCTTCTATACAGAGCTGGTAGAGGGCCGGATGCTCCCGCATGGTTACATGGACCTGCGTGGCACTGCTGTGCTTCATGACATTGGAGAGGGCTTCTTTTGTTATGCTGATAAAACTAAACTTAATCTCTCTTGGAATATCTCTGCCCATATCAAATTCAAAGCTGACGGGACAAAACGTAAAATCATTTAAGAGACTTTGCGTGGCCTCTTCTAAGTTTATGGCCTCATCATGGAGGTCATGCACACTGCTGCGGATACTGTCCATTGCAGAATTCAAAGTAGAATCCAGTGTATTTAGAGGCTCTGATAGTCCCGGGGACGTATTCACTGCCTTCATGGCACCGACCATCAGAATGGAGCGGGAGAGCAGATGACCGACATTGTCGTGGATTTCCCGGGCAATCCGGTTGCGCTCCTTCAAGGTTGCCGTGTAAATCTCATAATCCTGTTTTTCCAGCAGTGTATGGTTTTTCTCCGTCAGGAGCAGGTTTAATTCACGGCTGTCATCACGAGTATGTTTGTATAAGTCTTCCAGCTGATTGTAACCTGTAGTCTGCCGCTCCAACAGAAAAGCAAGGAGGATGCCGAATGCACCGAGAAGGAATAGGAAATAATCCGTTGTATGAATGAGGAAAGTCCATACATAAAACACCGCCCCTGCGATAAGAGGTATATAGCACCTGCGGCGGAAAAGAACATAGGCCACGGCCGGGAAAAAATAGAGAAAGGCAGGGCAGAACCATGATATCAAAAGAAATACAAGGGAAATGGGGATGATGTATAAATTTAAATCCATGAAACAGTCCATGCAGCATATGATCAGGGCTGCTAATAAAGCCAGGACATAGTAAAAGTCCGGGCGGGTGTGAAATAGTGTAAAAAAGCAGTAAAGCAGGATTAGCACGGAATCTTTCATGTATTTCATCGCAGGCTCCCTTTTAGGTGATTTAAAGTTTCAGAAAAAAATAATCTACATCTATTTTACCATAAATACTAAACTCGTGAAATACCTCGTTAAGTATTTAGGTGTATGTCTTACTAAGCGTGAAAAAACCACGCTAAGTGCGAGCAATATACCATAAATACTAAACTCGTGAAATACCTCGTTGAGTATTTAGGTGTTTCCATATATTTTATGACATTTGTCATGTATATGCAGTGACGGATGACACTACCATATCTCACCCAAAACCATTATAGTATAGACATAGAATGAAAGGAAGGAATACGGTAATGTCTTAAACAGGCATGTATGAAGGAGGAAATGTTATGATAAAGATAGAAAATCTCGTAAAACGATATGGAAATCTGGTGGCGCTGGATCATTTGAATCTGGAAATAGAGGAAGGGGAAATTTTCGGGCTGCTTGGTCCGAACGGTTCGGGAAAAACGACGGCGATCAGCTGTATGCTGGCACTGCTGAAATATGACAAAGGAAAGGTCACGATTTTTGGTGAAGAGATGAAGCCTGACAGCTACAAGATCAAGCAGCAGATCGGAATCGTTCTTCAGAATGTGGCGGTTTTCGATGAGCTGACAGTCTATGAAAACATTGATTATTTTTGTGGGCTGTATGTGAAGGAGAAGGCGAAACGGAAAAAACTTGTAGAGGAAGCCGTCCAGTTTGTGGGACTGGAAGAATATATAAAGATGCGTCCGAAAAAGCTTTCAGGAGGCCTTTTAAGACGGCTGAACATTGCATGCGGAATCGCACACAGGCCGAGGCTGATTATTATGGATGAGCCGACAGTCGCGGTGGACCCGCAGAGCAGGAACCGGATTCTGGAAGGGATTAAGGAACTGAACAGGCAGGGCTCGACGATCATATACACATCCCATTATATGGAAGAGGTGGAACAAATTTGCACAAGGATTGCGATCATGGACCACGGCAGGAGCATAGCATCGGGGACGAAGGAAGAGCTCAAGAGTATGATCAAAACAGGTGAGACTGTAACAATAGAAGCCGTTGCAATAGAAGAGGCACAGATCAGGGAAATCAGACAGCTGCCTCATGTGTTTGATGTCCGGTACGATGAACAGGTATTGACTGTGAGATGTACGGGCGCAAAACATAACCTGATCCGCATTCTGAATTATCTGCAGGAGAACGCAGTTTCTTTCGGGAGAGTTTTTTCAGAACTGCCGACTTTAAACGATGTTTTTCTGGAAATCACAGGAACAGAACTGAGAGATTAGGAGGGAAGATATGCTGCATTTAATGAAATACGATGTGAAAGTAAAACTGCATAATTTTAATATGCTTTTCTGGCCGCTGGTTTTTCCTCTTGTTCTGGCAACGTTTTTTTACTTTGCCTTTGGGCGCATGGAAGAAGCAGATTTTGAAACAGTGCCAGTGGTTATTGTGGAAGAGGCAGACAGCGCAGAGGCGGATGCATTTACAGAGTTTCTGAAGAGCATCGAGGCGGACGATACAAAACTGATTACAGTAAAGAAAATGGATGAAAAAGAAGCACAAAAAGCATTGGAAGAAAAGAAAGCAGCCGGTATTTTTTACGCCGGTGATGAGCCGTCACTTACTGTCAGGGGAGTCGGTCTGGAGGAGAGTATTCTTCAGTCCCTGCTGGAAAGCTATGAGAATGGAAGGCAGACAATGGAAAATATTGCGGCAAGTCATCCAGAAGGCATCCAGAACGCTGTAAAACAGATGGAGAATTACGAGGAATTAGTTTCTCAGGTATCTCTGGGCGGCAGGACGACAAATGGCAATGCACAGTTTTTCTATGCATTGATAGCGATGGCATGTATGTATGGCTGTTTTATCGGTTTTGGATCTGCACTGACCCTGCAGGCAAACCTGACCGCTCTGGCGGCAAGAAGATGTGTAACACCGACCCATAAGCTGAAACTGATTCTCTCAGAGATGCTGACTTCTTTTGGGATTCACTTCATTAATGTAATAATACTGCTATTGTACCTGAAGTTTGTACTGAAACTGGAATTTGACGGGCAGATGCCGCAGATGCTGCTTGTGTCTTTTGTCGGCTGCATGATCGGGGTATCAATGGGAATCTTTATCAGCAGTTCCAGTAAACGGGGAGAAGGAATCAAGATTGCCATATTGCTGGGGATTTCTATGGTATGCAGTTTCCTGGCAGGGCTGATGAATTCAGGGATGAAGGATGTAGTAGAAAGAAACTGCCCGATCATAAACCGGATCAACCCGGCCGCACTGATATCAGATGCCTTTTACTGCATTAATGTCTATGATGACCCGCTTCGGTTCAGACGCAGCCTGATGACACTGGTCATAATGTCTGCGGTACTGACAATTGGCTCATTCTTAGTGATCAGGAGGGAACGTTATGACAATATTTAAAGGATATATGAAAATCACAAAACAAAATGCAGCCATCATCATTCTCTATCTGGTGGTTTTCTTCGGAATCACTCTAATGATACAAAGTTCTGTCAAATCAACGATGAATGACAGCTATACAGCACATAGCGTAAAGCTAGCATTTGTGGATGAAGATGGCGGAGAAATGGCAAAAGGGCTTATGCAGTATCTTGAAAAGTACCATCAGGTAACATTGACAGAGAACAATAAAGAAGAATTACAGGAAAACATGTTCTATTCGAACATCGAATATATTGTAAAGATTCCTGCCGGATTCGAGGAAAAATGTCTGGACGGCGATGAAAAACTGTCTGTGACCAAAATTCCGGGTTCATACACAAGCTTCTATGTAGACCAGCAGATCAACAGCTTTCTGAATAACATGAAAACATACAACGCAGCAGGGTATACAGTTGGAGAGGCAGTCAAAGCAGTAAATGAGGCAAAGGAACCATCAGTAACAATGCTGGCCAGTAACGGAAACGCAGGAGAGGCACCGGTATACAGTTACTATTTTCAATACATCCCTTATCTCCTGCTGAGCATACTCTGCTATGTCCTTGGAAACATCCTGTCCGTTTTCCATAAGCCAGACATCCAGAAAAGAATGCAGGCAAGTGCGGTTTCCGCACGCAGACAAAATATGGAGGCACTATTGGCGGCATCTGTATTCGGCCTGGTATTGTGGGGAATCAGCATGGCCGGGAATCTAATCCTGTATGGAAAAGAATTCCTGCAAAGCAAAAACGTTCCATACTACATCATAAACTCCCTAATCATGCTGGTGGTGGCATTATCACTCGCATACATGGTCGGAATGATTACAAATAACACGAATGCACTGAACGGAATCGTTAATATACTCTCCCTTGGGATGGGCTTCCTCTGCGGCGTCTTCGTCCCATTGGAATTACTGGGGAAAGGCGTAAAAACAGTTGCACAGTTCCTGCCGGTCTACTGGTACGTAAAAGGCAACGACCTGCTGGCCGAATACGGAAGCATCACCGGAAATGTAAGGACAGAAATACTGCAGGCATTCGGAATACAACTCGTATTCGCAGCGGCAATCTTATGCATCGCAATGGTAATATCAAAAAGAAAGAGATTAGGGACGTAATATAGTTCAGGTTTACTACGTCCCAAATTAAGGTTTGTGGTGTACCAATTTGAAGTTTGCCCTGTACCTTTTTGGAATTTTATGCTAATATTTTTATACTAAGATGTTCTTTGCGTCAGCGGAGGGCATCTTTTCTAAGGTTAGGCCGGTGTGTGGATAGATGTTTTCCAGACAGGTGAAAAATATAAAGTATAAGAGAGGGCGGCGAAGAAGATGAGTGTGGAGAAAGGCAGGTTACATATAGAGAATCAGCTGGGGATTGACTGGGGTAAGTTTTATAAAAGTGTGTTTGCCCTTGTGATTCCGATGGCGCTGCAGAATCTGATAAATGTGGGGGTTACTGCGGCGGATGTTATTATGCTGGGCAAGGTGGGGGAAAAGGCCCTTTCAGGGGCGTCTCTGGCCGGGCAGGTGCAGTACATCATGGTTCTTTTTCTGTTTGGCCTGACGTCCGGAGCAACGGTGCTGACGGCACAGTACTGGGGGAAGGGCGATAAGAAGACGATTGAGAAGATACTGGCTCTTGGAATGAAGGCGGCGGTGGTGGTTACTGCGGTGTTTATGATTGCGGCCCTTGTGATTCCGGGGATACTGATGAAGATATTTACGAATGATCCGGAGGTGACAGCACAGGGGATACAATACCTGCGGATTGTAGCATTTTCATATGTGATAATGGGGATTACCCAGGTTTACCTTTATGTGATGCGCAGTGTGGAGCGGGTGGTTGTGGCAACTGTCGTCTACCTCATTTCGCTTATCGTGAATGTGGTCCTGAATGCCATTTTTATTTTTGGCCTTCTGGGCTGTCCGGCGATGGGAATTCAGGGTGCGGCGCTTGGAACGCTGATTGCAAGGATTACGGAGCTGGTACTCGTATTTGGATATGCCAGGTTCTTTAATAAGGACATAAAATTCCGGATAAACTATTTTTTAAGGACAGATAAAATACTTGTGCAGGATTTCCTGCGTTATGCACTGCCTGTTGTTATGAATGAGGTGATGTGGGGGCTTGGCACGGCTGCGAACACGGCTATTTTAGGACATATGGGAAGCGCGGCCGTGGCTGCAAATTCTGTCGCGCAGGTGGCCAGACAGCTGGCAACTGTTGTGGCATTTGGCCTGTCGAGCGCCACTGCGATTTATTTAGGTAAAACAATAGGGGAGAAAAAATTTGAACATGCAAAGGCATATGCCAACAGGTTTCTTTGGCTGAGCGTCATTATGGGGGCATTAGGCGGGGGGCTGATTCTGGCGGCATCACCGGTCGCAGCGGCGGCGCTGTCACTGTCTGTGGAGGCTAAGGGCTATCTGAAATTCATGTTCTTTATTATGTCTTATTTCGTAGTTGCCCAATCATTCAACACAACGATGGTAGTAGGAACATTCCGTTCAGGCGGGGACACGAGGTTCGGCCTGATTATGGATGTTTCTACCATGTGGGGAGGTTCTATCCTGTTTGGATGGCTGGCCGCATTTGTGTTTAAATGCAGCGTCCCGGTTGTATACATGATATTGATGTGCGACGAGCTGATTAAAGTACCGATCACATGGATACGCTACAAAAGCTTCAAGTGGCTGAAAGACGTCACCCGGGATGAATTGTAGAAACGAAGGACGGATGGGAAAGTTTACTTTAAAGCATCTCTATGTTATGATAAATATTGTATCAAATTAAAAAGAGGTGAGCGTTTGTGAAGCTTTGCATTGCATTAGCTGGAATGGTTGAAATAAGTGGTTAACAATTAAGAGGAGGACTTAAAATGGCTATTCCAGAGAAACAAATATATCCCAGAACGGGAGACAATCAGACAGTTTATTTAAAGAACGTAATCAGCGATCCAAACATTATGGTCGGCGATTATACGATGTATAATGATTTTGTCAATGACCCGGTATTGTTTGAAAAAAGTAATGTGCTGTATCATTATCCGGTCAACCATGACCATCTTGTGATCGGCAGGTTCTGTTCTATTGCCTGCGGAGCAAAGTTCCTGTTTAACAGTGCAAATCACAGGATGTCATCCCTGTCTACGTATCCGTTTCCACTTTTCTTTGAGGAGTGGGGGCTTGACATGAAAAATGTTGCAGATTCCTGGGACAACAAGGGTGATATCGTCATAGGAAATGATGTGTGGATCGGCTATGAGGCAGTTATTCTGGCCGGGGTTACCATCGGTGACGGTGCAGTCATAGGCAGCCGTGCGCTTGTGACAAAAGACGTTGCACCATATACAATCGTCGGCGGAATACCGGCAAATCCTATCAGAAAACGGTTTTCAGAAGGTACGATTAAGACCCTTCTGGAGCTGAAATGGTGGGACTGGCCGAAAGAGCGCATTACACAAAACATTACAGCGATACAGTCCGGTGCCATAGAAAAACTGGTATAGGGGTATGCATCATTCCGAGGGTTTTTAGTAA
This sequence comes from Faecalicatena orotica, assembly GCF_003149245.1. Classification (GTDB taxonomy): domain Bacteria; phylum Bacillota; class Clostridia; order Lachnospirales; family Lachnospiraceae; genus Faecalicatena_A; species Faecalicatena_A orotica. The sequence continues at coordinate 61,037 of NZ_QGDL01000015.1, forward strand.
ATTGCATTTATGGTATAATGCTCGCACTTAGCGTGGTTTTATCACGCTTAGTAAGACATATACCTAAATACTTAACGAGGTATTTCACGAGTTTAGTATTTATGGTATAATACAAAAAGCGGGCCTTGCCGTTACAGGCAGGCTTGCTTTTTGAAACAGTACGATACTATTATAGAAAGAGAAGGTAGAGCAATATGGCAGATGAATACAGCAATGGCTGCAGCGAAGAGTCCTGTGCAGGCTGCGCACATGCAGGATCATGTGAGAGCAAAAAGGAGGATTTCAGAGTTCCGGCAAATAAATATTCACAGATTAAAAAGGTAATCGGCGTTATCAGTGGAAAGGGAGGCGTAGGCAAATCACTCGTGACTGCATCTCTGGCCAGAATGATGCGTGAGAAAGGATACACCGTCGGCATTCTGGATGCAGACATTACAGGACCGTCCATTCCAAAGATGTATGGTGTGCATGAGACGGCGAAGGGCAGTGATGAGGGGATGTTCCCTTGTATCGCAAAGGATGAGACCAGAATCATGTCCGTCAACCTTCTGCTGGAGGATGAGGATACCCCGGTTATCTGGAGGGGGCCTGTTATTGCAGGAGTCGTAACACAGTTCTGGACTGACGTTATGTGGGGAGACATTGATTATCTGTTCGTGGACATGCCTCCGGGAACCGGAGATGTGCCGTTAACCGTATTCCAGTCACTGCCGGTAGACGGGGTTGTCATTGTAACATCTCCTCAGGACCTTGTACAGATGATCGTGAAGAAAGCATACAACATGGCAAAACAGATGAATATCCCTGTGCTTGGCGTGGTGGAAAACTACAGTTATGTAAAATGTCCTGACTGCGGGAAAGAGATCAAAGTATTCGGCGAGAGCCACATAGACGAGATTGCGGCGGAACTGAACATGCCTGTACTCGGTAAGATGCCGATCGATATGAAGATTGCAGAAGCGGTTGATGCAGAAAAATTCTATGAGGCCGAGAATCCATATCTGCAGGATATTAAACTATAAAAATGGCAGGACAGCCGAACAAAGCATATAATGAAACCCTTCAGTCCGGGCAGGAAAAATATATCCTGCTCCAGTCTGAAGGGTTTGTTCATTTCATAGCTTTTTCCGGAAACTTTCAAAAAGGAAATCCTAAAGCTTAATGTTCTTAAAGAGGTCACCAAGGTTTGTCCCGATGTTCTCGCTCTTAGGAATCTCTACTTTTTCAACAACTTCTTCTGCAGATTCCTCGAGTGCTTTCATACTCAGGCTGATCTTGCCGTCCTTAATCCCGATCACTTTTACCTTTACAGTGTCGCCGGTTTTCAGAACTTCACCCGGAGTCTTGATGCGCTTCTGGGAGATCTGGGAGATATGCACGAGGCCGGACAGTCCGTTCTCGAGTTTAATAAATGCCCCATAATTCTGCAGAGTCTCAACAGTTCCTTCCATAACAGTACCGATCTTAATGCTTGCGATCTGGTCTTCACGTGCTTTTTTCTCTTTTTCCCTTAAAATCTCGCGGGCGGATAAAACGAGACGGTTATTTGCCTGATCAACATCAATGACGCGTACTTCGATGTCCTTCAATAAATAGGTTTCCAAATCCTCAATATATGAAAGAGAAAGCTTGGATGCAGGGATGAATCCGCGTAAGCCCTCGACCATTGCGATAGCGCCGCCATTTACGATCCCTTCTACTTTAACAGGCAGGACTGTCTTGTTCTCCATGTAGTCAAGAACTCTGTTCCAGGGATTTGCATCATCAAAATGTCCCTCGTAATCAGCCATTGTCTCAACAGGTTCTTCATTTGTCTGTACTTCTTCTGTTTTCAATTCTTCGCTCATCATTGCACCTCAACTTATCTTTAAAATTCGTGTAAATCACACTTGCACCGCGGCCCATTACTGAAAACCCGTGTGTCTGTGTGAAAAATAGTACAGACTTAGTATAGCATATGTTTTACCAAAAAAACAACCAATCTTGAAAATTGGGTTGACGAATTCCTGAAAAAATGGCAAGCTACTATTAATGAATTGAAAAACCAAAGACCCTGCGGCGGGCTGCAGGGCATTAAATTTGCAGTGCGGCGGGGCCCGGGCAGAGGTTTTCTCCCACGGTGACAAAAAGGGATGGGATACCTGATCCCGTCCTGCCGCCTGCGGGAATAGAGGGTGAAATGATATGGATAATGGAGTAAATAAGCGAAAAGTATATGTAGTAGGCCACAAGAACCCGGATACGGATTCGATCTGTTCTGCAATTGCCTATGCAAGGCTTAAGACGAGGCTGACAGGGGAGGAGTATACCCCGCGCAGGGCAGGGCAGCTCAATGAAGAGACACAGTATGTTCTGGAGCGGTTTGGCATAAAAGTTCCCGGACTTCTTTCTGACCTGCGTGTCCAGGTGAAGGACGTAGAGTTAAGGAAGGTGGAAGGGCTCAATGGCAGCGTGTCCATTAAGACGGCGTGGGCCAGAATGAAGGAACTCAACATCAAGACACTGCCGGTCACAAGAGGCGGCAAGCTCGAGGGGCTGATCACCATTGGTGACATTGCTACATCTTATATGGATGTGTATGACAGTACGATCCTTTCCACTGCCCGAACACAATACCGCAATATCGCAACGACGATCGGCGGCCGGGTAGTAATTGGAAATGACCACAGTTTTCTTCTGAAAGGAAAAGTGGGGATTGCGGCGTCCAGCCGTGACCTGATGTCTGATTTCATTGAGGAGGATGACCTCGTAATCCTTGGAAACAGAAGAGAAGCACAGCAGTGTGCGATCGACCTGAATGTAGGCGCAATGGTCGTTTGTCATGGTGCGGAGATACCGGCTGACATCATAGAACAAGCGAGACAAAAAGAAATCGTGATTATCAGCACGCCCCACGATACATTTACGGTGGCAAGACAGATCAACCAGAGTATCCCTGTCAGACATTTTATGACAAAGGAAGGGCTCATTACGTTTAAATTGCGTGATTACGTCGATGATGTAAAGGATGTCATGGCACATAAGCGTTTCCGTGATTTCCCGATCGTAGATAATAAAGGCAATTTCCTCGGCTTCATTTCCAGAAGGCGGCTGCTTAACAGCAGAAAGAAACAGGTCATTCTTGTAGACCATAATGAGAAGAATCAGGCTGTAGACGGGATAGAGGAGGCCGATGTGCTGGAAATCATAGACCATCACAGGCTGAGCAGCATAGAGACAATGGGACCTGTATTTTTCAGGAACCAGCCCGTTGGATGTACGGCAACCATCATCTACCAGATGTATCAGGAAGAGTGCATTGAGGTGGAAAAGGAAATTGCGGCGCTTCTTTGTTCCGCGATCATTTCCGATACACTGATGTTCCGTTCACCAACCTGTACGCCGCTGGATGAGGCATCTGCCAGAAAACTGGCGCAGATAGCAGATATCAATATAGAAGAACTGGCACTGGAAATGTTTAATGCCGGAAGCAACCTGAAGGGAAAGAGTGCAGAAGAAATCATTTTCCTGGACTTCAAGCAGTTTACAGTCAACGAAACCGTCATCGGAGTAGGCCAGGTCAACTCCATGAGCGGGGACGAACTCAAAGAAATCAAGGCAACGGTCCTGCCTCATTTGGAGAAGGCAAGAAAATCACACCGTCTGGATATGATTTTCTTCATGCTGACGAACATCGTTACAGAATCCTCGGAACTGATTTGCTGTGGTCTGGATGCGCGTTCCAAGGTAATCGCTGCCTACGACTTGCGTGAAGATACGGACGATCTGCTCTTAAAGGGTGTTGTATCCAGAAAGAAACAGCTCGTGCCGACACTCGTAGGTGCCCTCCAGCAATAAGCGTGCCGCAAAGGGGTCAGACCCTTTTGCACTCCATATTCAGAATATTCTGAATTTAAGGGAAAGGAAGATAGTAAGAAGATGAGCAAACAAGTATGGAAACCCGGGAATATGCTGTACCCGCTCCCTGCTGTCATGGTAAGCACCGCGGATCGATCAGGAAAAACGAATATTCTGACGGTTGCGTGGACAGGAACGATCTGCACAAATCCGCCGATGGTCTATATTTCCGTCAGGCCGGAGCGTTATTCCTACCAGATGATAAAGGAGTCAGGGGAATTTGTAATAAATCTGACAACAGAAAGCCTGATCAGGGCAACAGATTACTGTGGGGTCCGCTCGGGAAGAGACGTTGACAAATGGAAAGAAACCGGTCTGACGCCGTTAAAGGCGGAAACGCTGTCTTATGCACCGGCTATAGAAGAGAGTCCTGTCAGCATTGAGTGCAGGGTGACTGAGATAAAAGAATTGGGGAGCCACCATATGTTCCTTGCCGAAGTGACGGCAGTTCAGGTGGATGAATCCTATATGAACGAGAAGAATAAGTTTGAACTCAACAAAACAGGCCTGCTTGCTTATTCCCACGGGGAATATCTTGGACTCGGGAAAAAGCTGGGCACATTCGGATACAGTGTACGCAAGAAAAAAAGAAAGTAAAAATAGAGAGAAACAAAAACGGGTGTGGGGTCAAATGATCAGAGTAACTGACAATTTGGTCCCACACCCGTCTGGCTTATTAAAACTTTCTTACAGGGCAGCAATAAACCTGCCGAATGCGTTCATTCCTTCTTCTGTGCATTTATAAACACCTGCATCTTCGAGCACCTGGCAGAAGACTTTCCCGACCTCCTGTTTCAGAATCCCGTCGATATTATCCGGATTCAGGTCCGGATAATCAGGAAGGAATCCTTCTACCCAGTCGGCATGTTTTTGCAGTGTCTCATTGCTCCTGATATCTTTCTTTTCCAAAATAAATTCTGTCAGCAGTTCCAACTCATCTTTCAGACGTGACGGCAGGACTGCGAGTCCCATGACTTCAATCAGGCCGATATTTTCTTTCTTGATATGGTGCAGTTCTGCGTGAGGGTGATATACTCCGAGGGGATGTTCTCCGGTCGTGATATTATTGCGCAGTGTCAGGTCAAGCTCATACAGGTCACCGTGCATTCTGGCGATCGGCGTGATCGTGTTGTGAGGCTGTCCATCGGTCTCTGCATAAATAAATGCATCTTCATCGGTATATCCCCTCCATGTCTTTAGGATATGGTCTGCCAGCTCGATAATCCGGTTCTCATCACTGCCCTGGAGGCGGATGACGGAGAGCGGCCATTTTACAATCCCTGCAGTGACATCTTCAAAGCCGTCAACCACAAAGTTCCTGACAACAGGGGCCTTGGCCATAGCGAACGTATAGTGGCCGCCCTGAAAGTGATCATGGCTTAAGATAGAGCCTCCTACGATCGGCAGGTCCGCATTAGAGCCGAGGAAGTAGTGGGGGAACAACTTTACAAAATCAAATAGTTTACGGAAGGTATTCTTCTCAATCTTCATGGGCACATGCTCACCGTTAAGTACGATACAGTGCTCATTATAATAAACATAAGGAGAGTACTGGAACCCCCAGCCGCTGTCATTGACTGTGATCGGGATAATCCTGTGGTTTTCACGCGCCGGGTGGTTTGTACGGCCGGCATAGCCTTCGTTCTCCATGCAGAGCAGACACTTCGGATAAGAAGATGCCTTCGCATTTCTTGCGGCCGCGATGGCCTTGGGGTCCTTCTCCGGTTTGGAAAGATTGATTGTAATGTCCAGTGTGCCGTAATCCGTGTCAACGGTCCACTTCATATCCTTACAGACACGGTAGCGGCGTATATAATCGCTGTCCTGGCTTAACTTGTAATAATATTCGGTAGCGGTCTTTGGTGACTCCTTGTACCTTTTCCAGAATTCAGACTGCACCTGGGAGGGACGCGGCATGAGACAGTTCATCAACTTCGTATCAAACAAATCCCTGTATACGATGCTGTCCTCAATGATTCCGCGGCTGCATGCCTCATCCAGCAGTTCTTTCAAAACATCCTCCAGAACAATCAGGGAGAGATCGCAATCTGTGTCTTGATATTCATCCTCATGGAACAGATCGAGCAGCAGGTTGGTCGTATAAATACGTTCACTTTCCGGCGTAAGCCCTGTCTGGATTCCATACTGTACCAGCTTCTTGATTGCTTCATTCAACATAACGTTATGCCTCCTGTTTTCTGAATCCGTGCGGATGGGTGCTGTGCCATTTCCAAGCAGAAGCGATGATCTCTTCCAGATCGGCATGCTGCGGATTCCAGCCGAGGACTTCTCTTGCCTTATCACTGGATGCAATCAGCCTTGCAGGGTCTCCTGCACGCCTTGGTGCTATCTTTGCATTGATTTCTAGGCCGGTTACTTTTTTGGCCGTCTCAATCACTTCCTTGACAGTGAAGCCGATCCCGTTTCCGAGATTGAAAATATTGCTGTCACCGCCGTCCAGAAGATATTTCAGGGCAAGGATATGAGCCTGTGCAAGGTCCGTTACATGAATGTAATCACGGATGCATGTGCCATCTTTCGTGTCATAATCATCCCCGAAAATACTGATGTATTCACGCTGGTTCAGCGGAACCTGGAGGATCAGTGGAATCAGGTGCGTCTCAGGACTGTGTGCTTCACCGATGCTGCCGCTTTCATGGGCACCACAGGCGTTGAAGTAGCGCAGGGCGACATATTTCAGGCCGTGTGCGGCATCAGTCCATTTCATCATCTTTTCCATCGCAAGCTTTGTTTCCCCGTATGTATTGGTCGGACAGGTCCTGTCATCCTCCATGATCGGGATATTCTCAGGCTCCCCGTAGGTCGCGGCGGTGGAAGAGAAGACGATTTTCTTTACATCATGGGCAATCATAGATTCCAGAAGGACTTTCGTGCCGCAGACATTGTTGTCGTAATATTTCAGCGGGTCGACCATACTCTCACCTACAAGGGAGTTTGCGGCAAAATGAATGACAGCATGGATTTCTTCGTTTTCGAAAATGTTATCCACGAAACCACGGCTGCGGATATCCCCTTTGTAAAAACGGGCTTTCGGATGAACCGCCTCTATATGCCCTGTCTCCAGATTATCCGCGATGACAACATCGGCTCCTTTGTCAATAAGTTCATAAACTGTGTGTGAGCCGATGTATCCGGCTCCTCCTAATACTAAAATAGACATTTGAACTCCACCTTTCTGAATCTTTTATTCCCTGTTTCTTAATTTAACTTACATGCCCCGCCGCCGATATCAACGGTATAGAATTCTGCCTCGTGGCCGACTTTCTCCTTATAGCTGCTGCCGACGGTACTGATGAAGGCATCCACGGCGTCATTTTTTACAATGCTGACCGTACAGCCGCCGAAGCCGCCTCCTGTGATTCTGGAGCCGATCACGCCGGGAACTTCCCATGCCAGGTCAACTAAGACATCAATCTCATCACAGGAAACCTCGTAATCATCCCTTAAGGAAATATGGGACTGGTTCATCAGTTCGCCGAACCGTTCAATATTGCCGGCTTTCAGTGCCGCTACAGCCTCGATCGTGCGCTGGTTCTCGGCAACTGCATGCTTTGCACGTCTTACCTGAACCGGATTCGGGATGACTTCTTTAAACTTCTCAAACGTATCCATATCCAGATCACCGAGTGCGTTGATGTCCAGTTCTTTCTGAAGTGCGGCAAGAGCCTCAGAACACTCCTGACGTCTTTCGTTGTATTTTGAATCAACGAGGCTGTGCTTTACCTTGCTGTTCGTAATAATGATCTTGGCGTCTTTAAGGACGACCGGGGCATATTCATAATGCAGTGTCGCGGTATCAAGGAAAATGGCATGGTCTTTTTTGCCCATTGCAACGGCAAACTGGTCCATAATCCCGCAGTTACAGCCGTTGAAGTTGTTCTCGGAATATTGTCCGATCAAAGCTAAGTCAATCATACTGAACTTATCAATGCCAAACAGGTCACTTAAGATCACTCCTGTCAGAACCTCCAGAGAGGCAGAAGAGGAGAGGCCGGATCCATTCGGGATATTGCCCCAGATTACCATGTCAAAACCACTGTCCAGCTTCACACCCTTTTCGGCAAAAGCCCAGACAACACCTAACGGGTAGTTCGCCCAGCCATAGGCTTCTTTGTTCGTCAGGTCGTCCAGAGAGGCTTCCACGACACCGAAGCTATTCAGGTTCATGGAATAAAAGTGCATTGCCCTATCGGAACGTTTCCTTGCCATCCCGTATGTACCAAGAGTCAGGGCACATGGGAAAACATGCCCTCCGTTGTAATCGGTATGTTCACCGATCAGGTTCACGCGCCCCGGTGAAAAATAAAATCCCGCGCCGTCTGCGCTTCCAAACAGTTCTTCAAATTTTGCAGATAATTTTTCTTTCATGTTAAATCCTCACTTCCATATGGTGTCAGAGTCGTTCTTTCCTATGCTTTTATTATAACGGAACAGAGGGAGGATGTATATAAAAAATCCGTGCAAAGATATGTAATTATGTTGCATGTGGAAAAAGCAGCCGATATAATGATGAAAGAGATGTAAGGAAGAAGGGAGAGTAAAATATGGAAGGAACTTATAAATACTCATACAAGGTTGGAGAGAGCCTGCTGACCTCACTGTCTGTTTATAATGTGGGACATCAGAAATGTGGGCCCGGCTACCAGTGGGGTCCCGGTATCAGGAACCATTACTGCATCCACCATATCATTTCCGGGACGGGGTATTATAGTGTACATGGAGATACCTATAAGCTGTCGGCGGGGGATACTTTTATTCTTTATCCGGATACGGAAGTGAAATATTATGCAGATACGGAAAAACCGTGGGAGTATGCATGGGTAGGATTCATGGGGACCGACGCGTCGTCCATCATACGATCCACAGACTTTACGAGGGAAAAACCATATATTGAGAATGGGAAAACACCGAAAAGAGTCCTGAAGAATCATCTGGATAAGATATACGAAGTAAAGGGAAACAGTCATGAGGCTTCCGTGGCAATGACCGGGGCACTCTATACACTGCTGGCTGTATTCATGCACTATGCAGGCCATAGGGAGCCGTCCAGCGATATCCAGCTTGCTTACGTCGAGAAGGCAAAAAACTATATATCCACGAGCTACTCTTATCCTATCACGGTGGAAGATGTTGCAGCCTATGCGGGCATCAGCCGGAGCCATCTGTACCGTTCGTTTCAGGCATATGAACAGCAGTCCCCGAAGGAATACCTGAGCAATTTCCGCATAAAACAGGCCTGCCGCCTTTTAAAGGAAACAAGCCTGTCTATCGCGTCAATTGCTTATTCGGTTGGGTTCGAGAACAACCTATATTTTTCGAAGGCATTTAAGAAAGTGATGCATGTCAGCCCGTCAGAATACAGACAGAACTGAGAGGAAGGGATAAAGCTATGGCTCCTCCACCTTTTTGATAAAGCCCTTTTCCAGAAAATGTATTCCGGCACAATAGACCACAACATATACTGCCAGTAAAACGGCAAGCAGAATCAGGTACCTGGCAGTTTCCGCCCCGGTAAACAGTCTCTTCACAGGCATTCCGATGAAGAAGATGGCGGAGACGGCCACACCAGCCAGAAAGGCGAACCGGGAGTGCACAGACATATCGCTGCGCAGGAGATGGACCCGTTCTCTGCGGTTCATTCCAACGGCCTCGAGAAGCTGGTTCCTGCGCCTGAGTTCCCCGATCTCCAGACTGTACTTCAGATAGAAGACGAACAGGCTGCTAATCAGCAGGATAAGTGCCGTAACAGAGAATGCAATTGCCTTAAAGAAGCGCCCGCCTTCGGCAAAAGACTGTGAAGCCTGTTTTCCGTAGCATGGCAGGATGGTCGGGTCCACATAAGTGTCCGCTGCATGCTTCTCTGTGAAAACCTTCAGGTGCTCAGAAACATTCTGATATTCCCTGACAGATGTTTTTAACGTTACAAGCTGTGTCGGGGAAGGTTCTTCTTCAATCCTGTCCAATACGGACTGGCGCAGTTCTTCAAAATACGAATCAGAGAAGACTACGATATTTTCCTGGTCCCCTTCATGGAACATTCCTGTCAGAATTGTCTTTTCCTGACTTTTAATCCGGTATGGGGGATACAGCTCATCGCGGTTGTTCAGGGTATAATTGCAGATCACCCCCGCCCTTAAGTGCGGATCATATCCAAGGTCCTCCATCGGAGAATAGTACCAGTCCAGAAGACGGGCACGCTGTGAGGTATCCTGCTGGAACACGACATGAATCTCCCGGCCGTTCAGGTTCAGACTGCTTTTTTCATCCGGCCGTATAATCTTTTTCAACGTCCGGTATGTACTTTCCGAAATTCCAATATGCTGTCCGAGTGGGAAAAACATACCGTTATTTGTGGAACCCTTCAGTGTATTAAATGAAAACGGTTCTGCAAGCAGCGTGTCAATTCGGACCATCGGATAAGTCTCCATCTGTACATCATAGTCTGCACTCAGATCTTGAAAGAATTCCTCATCCCCTTCATGTGCCATACATACAAAATCATATGGATAGAGATTCTTCTCCGCAGAGGCAGTCAGAACCGAACTTAACCGCGGCAGGTAGACGGAGAGTGCAAATATATGAATCATAAACAGAAGAAAGAGGTACTTTGCATTTGTACGAAACCGGTATTTCCAGGGCAGTGTCAGGAAGATATGGTTCAGGCGGCGGTCCCTATTCTTAATAAACCAGCGGTACAGCCTGCTGCCCCCACAGTAGATCAGGAGCAGGAAACCAAACAGCATGACTGCCAGCCTCGAAAGACCTTCCATCCAGTATCCATACAGATAGCCGCTGATTCCTGTTATGATACAGTAAATTCCGTAAATGAGTCCGACAAGCAGAAGTCGTTTTGGCAGCTTTTCCTTTTTGGTTTCGCTGACTGCCGAGGACGTAATATCCGTATATTCAAATAAATGATAATTGATCAGGGTTGCGAGTCCTGCCATAAGTAAAAATGCAATGGCGGTAATGAGAATGAGCAGCCCATAGTCAGTAGGAACGGATGTATGTACCCCGATAGCGCGCAGAAAAAGAATTTTTGTGAGCGGAAGAAACAGGTTCCCGGCAAGCAGTCCCGCAGCCAGTGAAGCAAGGATACATACGATATATTCAAGCGCAATGACCAGCCCCAGAGTCTTTCTGCGGATCCCCAGGCTTATAAAAATCCCGTAGTTTTTCATGCGTGTCTTTATATAGTTCGAAATAATCAGAACGAACAGCAGGACTGACAGGACAACAACGATCACGGCGGCCTCAATAAAAATGGAGGTAATCTGGGCGCCTGAAGCCGAAGGCACATCCTGTCCCGGACTAAGCGTATGGTAAGCAGCCAGTGCCCCGAACATGACGTAAATAAGCGCAACAGAGGCCGAAGCAGCCAGAATAAATAAAAGATAGCTCTTCAGGTTGCTGCGGAAATTCGCAAAGATCACCTCAAAAAAATCTTTGGAGTACCGTCCAGGAAAACGCATCCGGCGGAGTTTGTCCAGACGGGCAGCCTCCTCTTTACGCTTCAGTTCCCGCGCTTTACGGTTCATCTCGTCGTGTTCCATAATCAGCCTTGCGCCGATATAATCCGCGACCATAAGGATCATAGAAACAGCTACGGCGGGCCGTACGGTATAAACGCCCAGAAATACGGTCAGAAGGTATACGAAACCGGTCCAGTAGCTGATGCTGCTGAGTACATTCGCATTTTTCCCGGCCAGGAAAAGAACGGACCGCAGGAGTAAAATCGCTGTAAGCAGGAGGGGCAGGAAAAGAAACAGGTAGGCAGGAACAATACTGACACCCGTTGCGGCCACCACCGCGGGATCCTCCAGAGCATTAGAAAAAGCCGAAATCCCGCCATAGCGCCGGACCTCAGCGTAAAATTCCAGAATCGTATAAGAGACCCCCTGAAAAGAGAGCCATTTAGCAAAAAAAATCAGGCAGGAAATCACAATTCCCACCACGGCGCAAAACCGGTTTGCAATACGCTTCATAAAAGCCTCCGTTCCCGGACGGCCCGCGGTGCACATCCCTTCTCGGCGGGCCTCCTGTCAATTCTTAAGAAACACTCGTTTCCGCTCCCAGCGGTTTCACCTTCTGGCGTATGATGCGCTTAAACAGCAGAGATGACAGTACCACAGAAACAATCTCCGCGATTGGAATCGCCCACCAAACCATGTGAAGCCCAAACAGCTCAGCAAAAAGATAAGCTACCGGAAGGATCACAAATAACTGTCTTGCAACAGACACGATCAGGCTGTATACCCCGTTCCCGAGTGCCTGGAAAGCAGAACCTACGATAATACAGTAGCCTGCAAATATAAAACTCAGGCTGATGATGCGCAGCGCCGGCACCCCGATCTCCAGCATATGTTCAGAAGCATCGAACAGTCTCAGCAGCTGTGCCGGGAAGATCTGGAATATGGCAAGCCCAAGTATCATAATGCCGACAGCAATCATGACACTTAGATTAATGGTCTTCATGATTCTTTTCTTATCACGTGCACCGTAATTGTAGGCGACAATCGGAATCATACCATTGTTGAGGCCGAACACCGGCATAAAAATAAAGCTCTGCAGTTTAAAATACACACCGAACACGGCTGCGGCGGTAGATGAGAAGATCAGAAGGATCTTATTCATTCCAAATACCATGACAGATCCGATGGACTGCATAATAATAGAAGGCACGCCGACTTTATAAATGTTGGCGATAATCGTCCGGTCAGGGCGGAATCCTTTCATATTAATATTCAGTTCCGGATTTTTCCGGCAGTTAAAGTATAAAGACATACATACGGCTACAAGCTGGCCGATAACGGTTGCAAGTGCTGCCCCTGCGACTTCCATTCTCGGCAGGCCAAACAGGCCGAAGATCAGGATCGGGTCAAGGACAATGTTGATGACGGCCCCGGTTCCCTGTGTGATCATGTTATAAATTGTTCTTCCGGTGGACTGCATCAGACGTTCAAAGGTAATCTGCATGAAGATGCCGACGGATACAATCGTGATGATCAGCATGTATTGTGTACCATAACGGATGATGACGGGATCTTTTGTCTGGACGGTAAAGAAAAGATGCGAACCAAACAGACCAATCAGTGCCATCACAATATAGCTGGCCATGCCGAGAAAAATCCCGTTTCTGGCAACGTTATTCGCCTCCTCGAACTTCTTCTCCCCGAGATGTCTGGAAAGGAGCGCATTGATGCCGACACCGGTGCCCGCGGAAATGGCAATCATCAGGTTCTGTACGGGAAAGGCAAGCGAAACTGCAGTCAGGGCGGCTTCATTAATCTTTGCGACAAAGACACTGTCCACGACATTATAAAGCGCCTGTACGAGCATCGAAATGACCATAGGCAGAGACATTGTAATTAAAAGTTTCGGAACGGGCATAACGCCCATTTTGTTTTCTTGTTGTAATGGTTTTTCCATATTTTTATAATTCCTCCTCATTTGTGGCACAATGCTTATTATAACATCAATAAAATATAGTTACAATGCATATATTTAAAGGAAGCGTTAAAAAAGGGTCGTGACGGTTTGCGTTTTAAAAGGATGATGCAGGGCATGGGCCTGGTCTATGTTCTGCTTCTGATGGGAGTGGTCTATCCGTCTTTCTTCAGGGAAAATACGGTGGAAAATGAGAAGCGGGAAGTGTCGAGTCCCAATGCGATTGCATATGTGGCAGAGTCAATGACGGAGAAACCAAGAATTGCAATTACTTTCGACGACGGGCCGAATGCCACCTACACCCCGAAACTGCTGGATGGCCTGAAAGAACGAGGCGTGAAGGCTACATTTTTCCTGATCGGGCAAAATATAGAAAAAAATGGAAACAGAGAAATTGTGAAACGGATGTATGAGGAAGGCCACCTGATTGGAAATCATACATACCATCATGTGGAGATTACGAAGGTGAGTAATGAGGAGGCTTATCAGGAAATTGTTATGACGAATGAACTAATCAGCAGCATTACAGGGGAAGAGGTACAGTTCATGAGGCCCCCGTTCGGACTGTGGCAGAAAGAGCTTGAACAGAAGATCCATGTACTCCCCGTGATGTGGAGCATCGACCCTCTCGACTGGGCCACGGAAAATGTAGACGAAATTGTAAATAAGGTAGTGACGGAAGCGGAAGAAAATGATATTATTCTGTTGCATGACTGTTATGACAGCTCTGTAAAAGCGGCTCTGAAAATCATTGACCGGCTGACCGCTGAAGGATATGAGTTTGTAACAGTCGATGAATTGATGATGGATTAAATGACAGGACATAAAACAGGAGAAAAAGATGAATACACTAAATGAATATTCAAGAACAGAATTACTGATAGGAGCAGAAGGGATAAACCGGCTTAAGGATGCGTCAGTGATGGTATTCGGTGTCGGCGGCGTAGGTTCGCACTGTATCGAGGCACTTGCCAGAAGCGGGGTGGGAAATCTGGTACTGGTAGATAATGATACGGTATCACTCACAAATATTAACCGCCAGTCCATTGCGTACCACAGCACGATAGGAAAGTACAAGACGAAAGTAATGGAAGAACGTATCCATGATATCAATCCGGCAATCCGGGTGAAGACATATGAAACATTCGTACTCCCGGATAATCTCCAGTCTCTGTTCGAAGAGAAGCCGGATTATATCATAGATGCAATAGACACGGTTACTGCCAAACTTGCGCTTGCCAAGCTGGCCCGGGAACTGGATATCCCTCTCATCAGCAGCATGGGAACAGGAAACAAGCTTCATCCGGAACTGTTTGAAATAGAGGATATATCAAAGACAAGCGTATGCCCCTTATGCAAGGTCATGCGCAGGGAATTGAAAAACAGGGGGATATACCACTTAAAAGTGCTGTATTCAAAAGAAAAACCGATTGATACATCAAAAAGGGATACAGGAGAGGAAAAGGGTGCGAGGCGCAGTCTTCCGGGAAGTATTTCATTCGTCCCTCCCGTAGCAGGCCTCCTGATTGCCGGGGAAGTCATCAGAGAGATCGTTTTCCAATAAATGAAGTGCAAATTGGACAGACTTATAGTATACTATAGGCAATATGCGGTTGTTAGGATTAAAAAACATAGTGGGAATAGGAGAAATTAATAATGAACTCAAAGAAAAATTCGGTCCGTGAGTTTTTAATCATTACATTCGGAATGATGCTCGTGGCGGCGGCAGTCTATTTTTTCATGGTTCCGAGTAATATCGTGGTAGGAAGTATTTCCGGTCTGGCCCTTGTCCTGTCACAGCTTATCGGAATCCAGCTCTCTGTTATTACATTTATATTGAACGCAGTACTCTTAGTAGTGGGATTTATTTTTATCGGGAAAGAATTTGGTGCAAAGACAATTTATACATCCATGCTTCTTCCTGTTTTTCTATGGCTTTATGAGCGGATATTCCCAGTAACTAAGTCCGTGACAGGGAATCCGGTATTCGACCTTGTAACTTACATCCTGATCGTAGCGTTGGGACAGGCAATGCTGTTTCATGTCAATGCTTCTTCCGGCGGAATTGATATTGTGGCAAAAATCATCAGCAAGTTTACCCATATGGAGATCGGAAAAGCAGTGACCGCGGCGGGGATGGTAACGGCGATGACCTCTATCTTTGTCTACGACTTTTCAACACTGGTTGTCAGCATCCTTGGGACATATGCGAATGGCATCGCGGTAGATTACTTCATAGACGGATTTAACAAGAGGAAGAGGGTCTGCATTCTTTCTGATAACTATCAGGAGATTCAGGATTATATTATGAAGGAATTAAACAGGGGAGTGACACTATATGAGGCACAGGGTGCCTATGACAAAAAGAAGCGGACAGAACTGGTGACAATCCTGACCCAGCAGGAATATAAGCTGCTCCTGAACTACCTGCACACGACCCAAACCAATATATTCGTAACAGTGTCCACGGTGAATGAAGTAGTGGGACAATGGAATAAAAAACAATAAGAAGAAATGGCAGACTGTTAAAGGGCGTAAATCCAGATATTGGATTGCGCCTTTTTGTAATACATGTTAGTGGAGTGATAGGCTGGGGATTGATCTAATACATATCTTTTTAAAATAAATTAATTAGGTACCTTGACAAATGAGAGGACGAGTGATATTATTTATACAAGGTACCTAACTAATTGCGGATTTCAACCGATTTTTAAGAAAGAGAGGAATTTATTTATGAATAATCAAGAAGTTAATAACCAAAAACAGAATCAGGAATTTTGTAACCAGTGTAACCGGCAGTGCCCAAAGGACGATCTTTTGTGCGGAAGGGGCAGGGCTTATTTCGGCATCGGAGATAACGGGGACGAAAGAGGCTCAGAGTCAGGAGACAGCCGGTCCGGGGATCACAGAGATTTTAACGGGGACCCTGAAAGAAAGCGTGGATACAGAGCTGCCCGCGAAAGACTGCGCAAAGAGCGCATGGCGGAGCTCCACAGGGACAGCGAAGGCAGGCATCACGGTCATGGAGGATGGCACGGACAGTCCGAAGAGGAGATGCCGCTTTCCCAGCTGTTAAGCAGCTGCGGTCATATTGCAGGACACGCCGACAGACGTTTCAGGGGACAGGGACGCATCCTGCACATCCTCTCCCAACAACAGGAAATGAGCCAGAAAGAACTTCAGGAAGCCATGCAGGTCGAGGCAGGTTCGCTGAGCGAAATCATGGGTAAAATGGAAGCGAAGGGTATACTTGAGCGAAAGAAAGACGACAATGACCGCAGAAGAATGCTTGTCCAGCTTACAGAGGCCGGCCGGAAAGCTGCATTGGAATCTATGAAGGATACAAATACCGGGAAGGATATGTTTCAGGTACTGAGTGAGGAAGAACAGCAGCAGTTAAAAGAAATACTCGTGAAATTACTGAAGCAGTGGAAAGAAGACTTTGCAAAAGAAGGGCACGGCAGACAAAATGGGCACAGGCATGGAGGAGATCATCAGCATTCCCGGTCCGGGAAGGAATAAGGGCAGTGCTGTCAGAGATGAAAGCTTATAAAAATAGCTGCATAAAGGCATATGAAAACAATAGAAGTCTGGTTTTCATATGCCTTTTATAAAATTCCCTGAGATTATTTACAGTAATAATCGTAGATAAAGAAATTCATTTTTGCAGTCTGCCCGTTTATCATAAAGGTATGTTCTTTCTCGCAGCGCCGCGTCATTCCCTGGTGTTCATAAAATCCATAATTGCAGCTTGTATCGGTAAACAAGTAAAAGGCATCCAGCTTCTGCTCCTTCATATAATCAAGGGCAGATTGAAACAGTACCTTCCCGATCCCTTTTCCACGGCAGGAGGAATCAACTGCAAATAATGCAATCTCCGCAGGATAAGTTCTGCCGCAGTCCTGTAAAAGCTGCTGATCTATTCCATTTACATTCCCGAAGATTTTCGATACGTTTCTACCTTCTTTGGAAAGAAACAGGGAAATTACTGCGGTTAACTGTCTGATTTTCCGGCTAAACGGACATCTATGTATTGCCCTGTTTTTGGCTAAAATGATGCCGACAGGTACTCCATTATCAAGGGCAGCACGGGAAAAGGTGTAGTTCGTCAGGCAGCTGCTCAAAAACACCCGTGCTAATTTTGAAGCAGTCTTTGGGCTGCTGAATTCATCATATTGCCATGTCTCTCTGATTATGTTTTCCAATGCCTTAAAATCCTGTTTCTGAAATTCTCTTAATGTAATCTGCATACTAATTTCTCCTTGTCTGTAATCTTTACAGCATTTATAATAAAGTATACAGTTACTGTAAAGTCAACAATGGAATGAAAAGAGGTTAAAAATGAAAAGAAATCTGGCAAAACTGACTACGGCACAATTTGCCAAACTGCACAAGGTAAATAAACGGACACTGCATTACTATGATATGATCGGTCTTTTTTCACCAGATATGAAAGGAGATAACGGCTATAGATACTATGACATTTCACAAAGTATAGATTTTGAATATATCCGGATGCTGAAAGATTTGAACATGAGCATTGAAGAAATACAAACTTATCTGCAGCATCCTGATTCAGAGAGCTTTATTAAAATGGCTGAAATAAAAGAAAAAGAAATTGAAACACAAATACAGAACTTAAAGAAGGTAAAACAGGTATTACATACGAAAAGGGAGCAGGCAGTTTTTTGCAGGACATTAGGTGAACAAGAAATCAGAATTACAGAATGCGATGCTGAAGAATATTTTATCCTTCCTTATGATTTCTTAAATGATGATTTAACAGATTTATTTTCATATGTAAAAGAATCCTGGAGCATCGAGCAGATCCGTATGGGGATCGGGGGATTTATATCCGCAGATAAAATCATGAGAGGGGAATTTGATATATATGACGGTATCTATTCTCCTGCGGCAAAGGGCCCGTCGTCCGCGAAAAAGCTAGTAAGGCCAAAAGGAAAATATTTATGCGGTTATCAAAAAGGAACATGGGACAAATTACCTCAGATTTATCATAAGATGATTTCATTTGCAAAAGATCATGATTTCAAGCTGGCTGGGTATGCTTATGAATCAGGTCTCAATGAATTTATGATTGATAGTGAAAATGAGTATATTACACAGATCATGATAAAAATTGAGCAGATACATTGATTTACAGGATAAATTACGAAAATAAGTCATCCGAAAACAAATGCTAAATATATTACAACTGTTTAGTTACGAAATGTATGCTACACTGTATGGTATATTTTTAATGCTGGAGGATGAAAGAATGGAGATACAACAAAGAGTAAAATCTTATCTGGAGTATTGTGAATTTAGAAAACAGCTTGACGGTAAAACGTTAAAGGCATACAGGATTGATTTAAGGCAATATTTGACTTTTATGGACCAGAAAGAGCCGAGCAAAGAGCAGTTGGAGCTTTATATAACAGATCTGCATAAAAAGTACAAGCAGAAAACAGTAAAACGAAAACTGGCAAGCGTAAAGGCTTTTTACAATTATCTGGAAGAGGAGGAAATCATAGAAGAAAATCCGTTTCGGAACATTAAGGTTAAATTCAAAGAAAATATCATTTTGCCCAGAATTATTCCGAGAGATGAGATAGAGCGGCTATTGAATTATATGCATTCACATCTTCGGGAGGAACGTAAAAAAGGCAATAAATACTGGCTGCGTGATCTGGCCGTGATAGAAATGTTTTTTGCTACAGGCGCAAGGGTTTACGAGATATCAAACATTAGGGCAGACTGTGTCGATCTGGGTTCTGGAACAATTAGATTCATGGGGAAGGGCGGAAAAGAGCGATATGTTCAGATCGGAGAGCCTTCCGTGATAAGGTTGTTAAGAGAGTACTCTGACGAAAATAGGAGAGAAATCAGAAAGAGCGGATACTTCTTTATAAATCAGCGGGGAGAACGATTTACAGAGCAGTCTGTCAGACTGATGCTGAAAAAGCATACCAAACAGGCCGGAATAGACAGAAACATCACACCTCACATGTTCCGGCATTCATTTGCCACATATCTGATTGAAGAAGGTGTTGACATCAGTTGTGTGCAGCAGATACTTGGTCACAGTTCAATAAAAACAACACAGATATATATTCATGTGGCGGCGAGACGACAGGCGGAGATATTGCGGAGCATGCATCCCCGGAATCAAATGAAAATCATAAGCGCTGCATAGATTAAATGTACAAAAAGTGGGGGATTAGGCCGGCTTAAGAGGGTGGTCTATTTGTGGTATAGAAAAATTGAAAAGTAGGTTCAGAGGAGAAAAAGAAAAGATTCAGGTTGTCGAAAATAGGGAAATATGGTATTATTGCTGTGTGGTGAACAGTTTTCTCGAAATAAGTACAAGGGAGAACTATCGCCTTTTTTATTATTTTATTTTCGGGTGGATAGCAAGAGAATTTTTATAATCAGGGTATTGGATAATACATAGTTATCTATTATTGATTTAAATGCTGCAAATGTATAAAGTCTTAACACAATTAATTTAGAAAGGAGCAATGCAAATGAGTTATTATGTATGGGTCGGACCTCGTGAGTCTGATTGTATTTTTTCTGATCTATTTTCTGATTCTATATGCTATTTTACAGATAAAAACCCGCAAGCCATCCGTATGCTGCATATATATGATCCAAGTTATAAGCAGTTTATCATTAAGGAGATGAATCGTATATTAAAAGACCATTCTGATGCGGCTTTTATTTTTTACAATCCCAAAATTGCTTATAATATTCCTGCGGAACTTAGGTCAAAGGTAAAATGTCTCAATACTAAGTATCTACTAGAACTTTTAAGTGATAAAATCTATACGCGCTTTTGGTTGGCAGGTCATGTTCCAGTTCTTCCATCCAGACTTCTCGAATCACAAAGTCTTACGTTTCAGACACTAGAAGAAAAAGTATGTCCATCAGAACATTATGTAGTACAGCAAAACAAAAATTCTGGAGGATTCGGTACATATTATGTAAGTAAGGAAAATACTGTATTAAGTGAATTGAAAAATAAAACTAAAGAAGTATTTATTGTATCTCCTTACAAAGAAAAATCTATTTCTGTGAATGTAAATGTTATTATTTTTAAAGAAACAGAAGCTATATTTGAACCGTCTCTACAAATTGTATTACATGATGAAGCACAACTATTATATCATGGGGCAGATTTTATCGCATTACAAAAAATGTCTCCTAAAAGAAAAGCTAAAATAGTAGAATATTCGATGAAAATTGTGCAGAAACTTAGAGGGTTGGGATTTTTAGGGATTTTAGGGATTGATTATTTAATGACAGAAGAAGTATATTTTCTAGAGATTAACCCTAGATTTCAAGCTTCCGGATTTCTCATTGATAAGGCCTTAAAAGAATGTAATTATCCTTCTTTAGCTGAAATGAATCTTGCGTCTTTTTTTAAACAAGATGATAACTCAATTATACCATCCGTTAATAATATGAGTATACCATACAGTTTTTACAAATACCTGTATACTCCAAATAGCAAACACAATATACATGTTTATGAACGAGCAAATGCAAACCCCTATGTTGAGAAAATATGTACTGATGGATGGAATATTGAAACGCCTGCAGAGCCTAAGGCTTACTGTTATAGTTTGATTTTCAATACCAATATAACTTCCCTGAATTCTGACGCTTCGTTTGATATCTACTCGAATATTCCGGGGGATAAAGAATTTATAGATAAAAATCAGAATGAAAGGATATTTTCTTATAAGATTGCATTACTAAATCAGGGGTGCTCTATATCACCTAACGCTTTAAAGGTATTACAGGAAAAAGGTACAATAAAACATGCCGTTTTTCATGCCATTGATTTTTACTGTTTTCATGGTATTCCTGTAAATTCTCCTGTAAATTTGAAATTTACAGACTTTTCACCATTTACTGTTTGTTCTGATGAAAGCGATAACCTGCAACTTCAATATTATGGTAGTGTTATCTCAAACATTGATATTGAATTAAAGCCTGACTGGTCAGAATATATAACCAGTTCAGGAATTGCGTATGAGCGTATAGCGTATTTATCGACAGACCGTTTGAGATTAAAACACGAGGGGGTTTGTTATTTTAAACTCCAAGAAAAAGGCTGCTATTTTTGTAATATACCAAAATCAAATATAGTAATCAAGAACTCTGATTTAGAAGAAGTAATTAAAAATCTAGTGTATGCCCCTTCTTTTCGACATATTTTGATCGGTGGCGGTTCTGGTAACCCTGAAACAGAGTATAAACAAATAGAATTTATTGCCCAAACTATCAGGCAAGTCAATTCACAAATTCCTATTTATTTAATGAGCCTTCCACCTAATAATCTTCAGATTCTTGATTTATATTATCAGGTAGGAATTTCTGAAATATCTTTTAATATTGAAGTATTCAACCGTCAGACAGCCAAGAGAATCATGCCGGGCAAGGGGAACATACCGTTAGAAAGATATTTAGAAGCACTGGAATATGGGGCCAGATTATGGGGAAAAACGGGAAACGTACGCACAGCTTTGATTGTAGGCTTAAATGATACGGCATCTCTGTTAGACGGAATAGAACTTTTGTGTCAAAAGGGGATACAACCGATGCTTTCGGTCTTTCGTCCATTACCTAACACTAGATTGGAATGGATGGTTCCCCCTTCTAATCAGGTATTGATGGATGTTTATAATAAGGCACAAAAAATATGCCATTCCCATCAGCTAACATTGGGCCCTTCATGTGATGCTTGTAAAAATAATATGTTGGCTTTATAAGCAAGTGTACTTTATTTGAACTTGGAATACTGTATTATCTCAGGTGGTGCATCGGAAGGGATATTACCATAAATGATATGATGTACTTTAGTAACTTGAATATCATTTTTGGTAATATCTTTCCTTAAAATTTCCTGCTGCACTTTTTGTTTTTCTAATTCCTGTAGCTGTTTTTTCTTGTTTAGTTCAAGTTCTTCATTTTCTAAAGCGATCTGTGAACGCTTTAGGTCAATCTTTGCCTTTTCCAATTCATACTCTCGTTGTGTCTTTTTATACTGTAAGTCAATCTTATCCAACTTCCGTTTTGTAACTTTCTCTTGTAAGATAAAGCTTCCGAGCAGGATGGAATAGACAGATGGTATAATAATTTTTAGAGCCTCATAAACGTCCTGTATTTTTAGTAAAAATTCAACGTTCGAATTGTGCCGACATGTAATATGATGTTCCTCCTTCTCAGTGGAGCCGAATTCGATTATTTTTTCTAAAGTAGTTAATAGAAAACCTAATTTTAGTGTTTCTCTGTGATTAATATTGGTAAAAATAGATAATTCAGCAGTAGCGATTCCGCTTTTGTTGTTATCAAGTAAAAAAGTCTCGATCTCATATTTGTAAGATAAATAGTTAAACAAATCTCCTTTTGTTAAATCTGGGAATGATATGTGGGTGTTGATATAATCATATATCTTCTGCCTGTCATGGAAATCGAAAACTTCGTATTTATTTATTAACTTACTAAAATACTTAATAAGCCTAAAATTCCCTTCATTGGAGGCCGATAAAATCCCACTCAAAATAGCTGTTTGTGCCAATTGATATTCCCCTTGTGCCAAGTATATGTTAGCCAACGGAAATAAATCATAGGTACCTGTATAATAGACTATTAGTATATCTAGTAAATCCAAATATTCTTCTTTCCTTATTCTTCCTTCTGACGAACAGAAAGAAGTAATATATACAGAATCATTGGTTGTCATAAGGTATGAGAGAAGCCCGTATGTAAAACAGATCTGTGAAAATGGCAAGACAACATCATCCATATGAATATCATTAAATTCTGCATAATCTATATTTAAGTCACTAAAACGAATCCGATTCATGTTAACATTGTCAAACAAAGTATCTTCCAGAGTGCAAGAGTAGAAGTTTGTATTGGAGATATTCCCATTAATAAATGCTGTTTTCTGAAACACACTATGTTGAAATTTAACATGATCAATCAGAAAATCGCCATCAAATAAACTTTGATTAAAATTAGTATTCGTGACTGCATGATCTTCCTCATGATTCATGATCTGCGCCCCTGGAAAGAAGCATTCTTGAAAATTTGCATTTGCAATGACACAGTTATCAAAAGTACATGACTGGAATATGGAACCTGCAGCAGCAGTATTTCTAAATATACTGCCTTGAAATCTCTTTTGGTTAAACTTGGAACGTTTAAGACTTTCTCCAGTATAATCCCCATTGTCGTTACCGCCGACAGCTACGATAAAAGGCGCTGCTTTAAATTTTGTTTTATTTTTGCAGTGTTTTAAAAGACTTTCAACAGCATGATCCAATTCCTTTTTCGAAGGAAAAGATAATTCTTTAGAAATTATAGAATAGTCCATATTCAATCCTCTTTCTATGTATATAAATCAATAATAGATAACTATGTATTATCCAATACGAAAGAATTATTAAAGTAAATAACCCATTATAGATAAATTGTCCGTATATGATTTTAGTTTTATGACTTACTTTTGTTCGGAGATTGCTCGGATTGATTATATGCCAACAAGAGAAAGAGGTATTGAATTTTCCGTCCTTTTGGAATAATATAAGTATCAGGCTCTATTTTTAAAGTAGACTGTATGAACAGCAATGTATAATTCTATGGAAAGGAAGTTGTCATCATGGATTTATTTGACTATATGAGAGAAACAAAGCAGGAGAAGGAGTCACCTCTTGCGTCAAGGATGCGTCCTACGACTCTGGATGAGGTGGTGGGCCAGCAGCACATTATCGGAAAGGACAAGCTGCTGTACCGGGCAATTAAGGCTGACAAGCTTGGCTCCCTGATTTTTTACGGCCCGCCGGGGACGGGTAAGACGACACTGGCGAAGGTGATTGCCAATACGACGAGTTCTGAATTCAAGCAGATCAATGCGACGATTGCAGGGAAGAAGGACATGGAGGAAGTGGTGAAAGGAGCGAAGGAGCTTCTGGGGATGTACCAGAAGAAGACGATTCTGTTTGTCGATGAGATTCACCGTTTCAATAAGGGACAGCAGGATTACCTTCTGCCTTACGTGGAAGACGGCACGATCACGCTGATTGGCGCCACCACGGAGAATCCTTATTTTGAAGTGAACGGGGCCCTGATATCACGTTCCAGTGTGTTTGAACTGCGGTCACTGAGCAAAGACGAGGTGAAGACTCTGATAAAACGGGCAGTCTATGATGAGAAGAAGGGGATGGGGAGCTTTTCGGCTGAGATCGAAGACGATGCGCTGGATTTTCTCGCTGATGTTTCCGGCGGGGATGCGAGAAATGCCTTGAATGCTGTTGAGCTCGGAATCCTCACGACGGAGCGAAGTGCGGATGGGAAAATACATATTACGCTGGATGTGGCTTCCGAATGTATCCAGAAGAGGGTAGTGCGGTATGATAAGACAGGAGATAACCATTACGATACCATTTCTGCGTTCATTAAGAGTATGCGCGGGTCAGACCCGGATGCGGCCGTTTATTATCTGGCGAAGATGCTCTATGCGGGCGAAGATATTAAGTTCATTGCCAGAAGGATCATGATCTGTGCCTCCGAGGATGTGGGCAATGCCGATCCGATGGCACTGACGGTTGCAGTGTCCGCGGCTCAGGCGGTGGAGCGGATCGGTATGCCGGAATCCCAGATTATTCTGTCCCAGGCAGTCACTTATGTGGCATCCGCTCCGAAGAGCAACTCAGCCACGAATGCTATTTTTTCCGCAATGGAGAGAGTAAAGAACCAGAAGACGACTGTCCCGTCACATCTTCAGGACGCGCATTATAAGGGATCACAGAAGCTGGGGCATGGCATCGGCTATAAATATGCCCATGATTATCCGAACCACTATGTTGACCAGCAGTATCTCCCGGATGAAATAAAAGACGCCAGATTCTACGAACCGGGCGTCATGGGTTATGAAAAAACAATCAAAGAACATTTAGAGAAGCTTAGACAGGAGTAATGCATAGATATCCTGGCATTGTCCGGTCCAGTTATTTGCGATGGTTTCGGCCTCGACCTCTGTAGGAACGGTAAGTTTCAGGTCGATGAGGCTGAAACCATTTTCTACGATCTGGCACTGCACATCGTATTCATGCCTTGTATTCAGATAGTAATCAGACTTTATGGCAACTTCTTCTTTCAGGTCATACTGCTTTTCCTTCAGAAATTCATCAATATCTTTCTGGATTGCAGGGGAGATTTTATTTTTGAAAAATTGAATGGTTTCTTCCCCGTTCTCGGTCAGGTGATATAATGTCCTGTTATGGGTTGTCTCGACCCTGAGTAATCCTGACTCCATCATTTCTGACAAGGTCTCCTGAAGCTTAAAGTACGTTGTGTAGCCTTTGTCCAGTATAAATTCTGAGATTTGTGAGGTCGTCAGCGGAAAGTCTACTTTCTCGAGCATGTACAATACAATTAGTTTATAGAGTGTGAATGATTCAGCCATAATACTCCTTTCCCTGCCAGATATCCTGCTCCTTTAAATAGCGGTGCAGTGTATTCAGCACAGTTCTTTTATTGCTTGTCCACAGAGGGGCGGTCAGAAGACTGCCCGGTCCGTCGCCTGTCAGGCGGTGGATTGTGATCTGCGGATTCAGGTGTGAGATACAGGTCCCCAGAAAACGGATATATTCATCCATATCCGGAACCGGGAAGGGATGCGCCTCATATACTTCTGCAAGGTCTGTATCTTTTAAAATATGCAGAAGCTGGAGCTTTATTCCCTGAATATCCATATGATTCAGATAATCAAGTGTTTCCATCATCATTTCTTTCGTCTCTCCGGGAAGGAAGAGGATTGTATGGACTATGACGGTAATTCCAAGTGCCCTCAGATCCTTCACTGCTTTTTCAAAAACAGGCAGTTCATAACCCCTGCGGATGAACTTAGCAGTATCTGCGTGTATGGTCTGCAGGCCAAGCTCGATCCAGACAGGCTTTATCCGGTTTAACCGTCCCAACAGTTCCAACACGTCATCACCGAGACAGTCAGGCCTTGTTGCAACGGAAAGAATCTTTACATCCTCGTCCTGAACAGCTTCTGTAAAGAGCTGTTCCAGACGGCTTAACGGGGCATAGGTGTTAGTAAATGCCTGAAAATAAGCAATATAAGAGTGGACCGGCCTTTTTCCGTTCAGTTCCTGCTTGCCGCGTGCAATCTGTTCCGAGATGGACAGCGTTTTCGGACCGGCAAAATCACCGGAACCACTGGCACTGCAGAAGATGCAGCCGCCTGTTCCGACGGTCCCGTCACGGTTCGGGCATGTCATGCCCCCGTTCAGTGTAATCTTATAAACTTTTTCGTGGTAAATCTGCTTTAAATCATAATCCAGAGAGTGGTAGCGCTTTTCCCCCCAGCGGTTCATCTATATCAATTCCTTTACTGCTTTGCTTACTGCATCAGCCACACGCGGATCGAATGCTTCCGGAAGAATATTGTTTTCATTCAATTCTTCGTCAGGTACAAGACCTGCAATCGCCTTTGCGGTCGCCAGCTTCATTTCTTCTGTAATCTGTGCTGCACGTCCTTCCAGAGCCCCTTTGAAGATCCCTGGGAATGCAACGACATTATTGACCTGGTTCGGGAAATCAGAACGCCCTGTTCCGACTACTTTTGCCCCCGCTTCTTTCGCAAGGTCAGGCATGATCTCCGGAACAGGATTCGCCATAGCAAAGAGGATGGCATCCTGGTTCATGGAAGCGACCATCTCTTTTGTGACGATGTTAGGAGCCGAGACACCTACAAAAATGTCAGCACCTTTCAGGGCGTCTGCCAGTGTGCCTGTATTTCCTTCAAGGTTTGTGACTTCAGTCATCTTTTCCTGCATCCAGTTCAGATTAGGGGAAGCCTTGCTGATGATGCCATTGATGTCACACATTGTAACATTCTGAAAACCGTATGTGAGAAGCAGCTTCGTGATGGCCACCCCTGCAGAACCCGCGCCGTTAACCACGACTTTACAGCTTTCTTTTGCTTTTCCCGTCACTTTCAGGGCATTGATTACACCAGCCAGTACAACAATGGCCGTACCATGCTGGTCATCGTGGAAAACAGGAATATCCAGAAGTTCCTTCAGGCGCTCCTCAATTTCGAAACAGCGCGGTGCCGAAATATCTTCCAGATTGATCCCGCCGAAGGCAGGGGCTATATTTACAATTGTTTTAATGATCTCTTCTGTATCCTGGGTGTCCAGACAGATCGGCACGGCATTGACACCGCCAAATTCTTTGAACAGGACGGCCTTCCCTTCCATAACGGGCATCGCCGCACGTGCACCGATGTTACCGAGCCCAAGGACTGCGCTCCCGTCAGATACGACCGCGATCGTATTCGCTTTGATTGTATATTTATACGCCGTATCCGGATCTTTAGCAATGACCTTACACGGTTCTGCAACACCCGGGGTATAAGCGATAGCAAGGTCTTCCCTTGAATTCACATGGGCTTTTGCTGTGGTCTCGATTTTTCCGTTCCATTGTTCATGCATCTGCAATGCTTTTTCACTGTTTGTCATTTTGTTACCTCGCTGTTTTATAATGATCTTCTTATTGTTATATCTGTTCATTATCATATCACTCTTGGAAATGCAACGCAAGCAGGAAACAAAATGGTTTGTGATAGTTTTGCAAAAAAAACTTTCCTTTTTACGAAAGATGATGTATAATGGGTACAGATTTAATACATCTATGGAGACAGGTATGGCATACATCCCTGAATTCGGACAAGTCACTTCAGACTAAGGTTCCCGCGACATTTTTTATAAAATGAATACATGAACTTAATAACATTAATTTTAAAGAAAGGAATAGTTGAATTTATGACGAGAGAAAAGTATGAATCTCTGCCTCTTGCTACACTTAAGGAGCTTGCAAAGGCCAGAAAAATGAAAGGCGTTTCCACGATGAAAAAAAGTGATCTGATAGAGGCTATGCTTTCACAGGACAAGAAAGAAGAAATGGAGGAGGCAAAGGCAGAAGCGAAGGAAGAAATTAAAGAAGAATTAAAAGATAAGAAGGAGACTACTGATATCGAGCAGCTGGACAGCGGGGAAACAGCGAACGGTATTCTGGAGGTACTGCCTGACGGATATGGGTTTATCCGCTGTGAGAATTATCTGCCGGGGGAGAAGGACGTATATGTTTCACCTTCCCAGATCCGCAGATTTAATTTGAAAACAGGAGATATTATTACGGGAAACAAAAGAATTAAGACACAGTCTGAAAAGTTCAGCGCTCTTTTGTATGTTTCAACAATTAACGGACTGAGGCCGGCAGAAGCGATGAAGCGCACCAATTTCGAAGACCTGACTCCGATTTTCCCGAACCAGCGCCTGCGTCTGGAGACACCGGGATGCTCTACTGCAATGAGAATCGTAGACCTGCTTTCACCAATCGGAAAGGGACAGCGTGGTATGATTGTGTCTCCTCCGAAGGCAGGTAAGACAACCTTGTTAAAAGAGGCGGCACTATCTGTGCAGAAGAGAGAGCCGAACATGCATCTTCTGATCCTCCTGATCGATGAGCGTCCGGAGGAAGTTACCGATATTAAAGAAGCAATCGGGGGACCGAATGTAGAGGTTATTTATTCTACGTTTGATGAACTTCCGGAGCATCACAAAAGAGTGTCTGAGATGGTGATCGAGCGTGCAAAACGTCTTGTTGAGCACGGCAAGGATGTCATGATCCTTCTGGACAGTATCACGAGGCTTGCACGTGCATACAACCTGACCGTTCCACCGTCAGGAAGAACACTTTCCGGCGGTCTCGACCCGGCGGCGCTGCATATGCCGAAGCGTTTCTTTGGTGCGGCGAGAAATATGAGAGAGGGCGGAAGCCTGACCATTCTTGCAACCGCACTTGTTGAGACGGGAAGTAAGATGGATGATGTCGTATACGAGGAGTTCAAAGGTACCGGCAACATGGAACTTGTTCTGGACAGGAAACTGCAGGAGAAGAGAGTATTCCCTGCAATTGATATTCCGAAGTCAGGAACAAGAAGAGAAGACCTTCTGCTGACAAGAGAAGAGCAGGATGCTGTTTACATTATCCGCAGGGCAATGAATGGTATGAAAGCAGATGAGGCTGTGGACAATCTTCTTAATATGTTCGCCCAGACAAAGAACAACGCAGATCTTGTACAGACGGTAATTAAGAAGAAATTTATATAAATCTGATGTACCTTAATATACATTCAGTACTTTTAAGAGCAGAAGGAAAAGGACGAGCAGGATACTCGGTTTTACAATCTTTGCCCCGTTCTTCATAACCATCCCGGCTCCCAGATAACCGCCGGCCATGTTGCATAAAGCGGCGGCGATTCCGACAGGGATCAGAACCTGCCCGTTTATAAGGAATATGACTAAGGATGTAATATTTGTCGTTAAATTAATGACCTTTGCCTGCCCGTTGGATGTCTTAATGCTCAGCTTTGCAAATACGGTGAATGCGATGATCAGAAAGGTTCCGGTCCCCGGACCGTAAAAGCCGTCGTACATACCGATGATCAGGGCGGCGATCGTGGCGGTGAGGTAGGTTCTTTTATCGAGGGTAACCGTATCACTTCCCTTGTCATGGAACAGTTTTTTGTTCAGTACAAGGAATGCAGATACAGGCAGAATCCCGACCAGAACATACAGCATGATTTTTTCCGGCACGATCATGGAGATATGGGCACCGATGGAAGAACCAATGATCGCGGCAATGACAGACGGGACAGCGAGCTTAAAATTTACCAGTCCGTTTTTGATAAAGCGGTAAGTTGCAAGTGCTGTTCCGCAAGTGGAAGACATCTTGTTCGTGGCAACAGCCGTGTGAGGGGGCAGCCCTGCAATCAGATAGGCAGGAAGTGAGATTAGTCCGCCTCCTCCGCCGATGGCATCTACCATTCCGGCAAGGAACAGAAAGGGACAGACAATAAAAAATGTGGATGCTGTAATTTCCATTAGAAGTACTCCTTTGTAATTAAACTTAGTAAGAGCAGTATAACATGACAAAATAACATTACACAACTACTGTATTACTTCTATTTTATGTTGCCCGGCAGGTCTGGTTCAAAAAAATAAGCCGTTTCACAGATTATTCAGAGAAATCACTTGCAAAACAAAAAATCTTATGATACAATAACAAAGCTGTTTAGAGATTATAATAACTATATTTTGAAATAGAGAGGTGAAAATCATGAGAGAAGGAATCCATCCAGAGTACCATCAGGCAACAGTAACTTGCAACTGTGGGAACACATTCGTAACAGGTTCTACAAACAAAGATATCCACGTAGAAATCTGCTCCAAATGCCATCCATTCTACACAGGCCAGCAGAAAGCTAACCAGGCTCGCGGACGTGTAGACAAGTTCAATAAGAAATATGGTATGAAATAGGAATGATTTATTGCAGGCTGAGGTGAAAATCTCAGCCTGTTGTTAAATTATAGCATTGTAGAAGATCATCAAAAGGTCAGCAACTTCAAAGAGAAGGAACTGACCCTTTTTACGGTCCTACAGACAGGAGGATAGATGAAGTCATCTAATATAGGCGGTCAGGCGGTGCTGGAAGGCATCATGATGAAGAACCGGGATAAGTATGCTGTAGCAGTCAGGAAGCCTGACAAAGAGATTGAAGTAAGTGTAGACGAATATAAGAGTGTCATTCCCTGGAAATCGGTGACAAAGGTTCCTTTTATCAGGGGGATTTTCAATTTTATTGATTCGATGGTACTGGGGATGAAGACACTGATGTTTTCTGCCAGCTTTTTTGAAGATGAAGAGGGGACTCCGGAAGTTCTTACGGAAGAGGCCTTAGCAAAGCGGGAGAAAAGGGATAAGATGATCATGAACCTGACCGTTGCCTTTTCTGTCGTTCTGGCGGTGGGGATTTTTATGGTACTCCCTTACTTCCTCAGCAACATTCTTAGAAAACATATAGAATCAAGGGCTGTAATCACGATTCTGGAAGGTGTGATCCGTGTGGGGATATTTCTGGCATACATTCTGCTTGTGTCGAGAATGGAGGATATCCAGAGAACCTTTATGTATCATGGGGCGGAACACAAGTGTATTAACTGCATCGAACACGGACTGACTCTGAATGTAGAGAATGTCCGGGCAAGTTCCAAGCAGCATAAACGCTGTGGGACAAGTTTCTTGTTCTTTGTCATGATTGTAAGTATCATATTCTGTTTCTTTATTACCACGGAATCCCAGATTATGAGGGTGCTTCTGCGTATCGCCCTTTTCCCGCTGATTGCAGGGGTATCTTATGAGATTATCAAGCTGGCGGGAAACAGTGATAATGTGATCGTTAACCTGCTGAGCAGGCCGGGACTCTGGGTACAGAATCTGACGACAAAAGAACCGGACGACAGCATGATTGAAGTGGCAATCTGTGCGGTGGAAGCAGTGTTCGACTGGAAGGCATATGAGGCCGAGAACTTCGGTAGAGAGTTATGACGATGCAGGAAGCATATCAGCAGGGGGAAAAACTGCTGGTGCAGGCACAAATACCGGATGCCCGTCTGGATGCATGGTATCTGCTGGAACATGTGACCGGGGTGAGCCGGGCCATGTATTATGCCATGCCGGACAAGGAACTTTCGGAAGAACAGGCGGATCAGTATTCGGATTTTATCAGCAGGAGGGCGGCACATATCCCGTTGCAGCACCTGACGGGGGAACAGGAATTCATGGGGCTTACCTTCCGGGTAAACGAGCATGTTTTAATCCCGAGACAGGATACAGAACTTGTAGTGGAAGAAGCACTGAAAATCATGGAAAGCTGTTCTGAGGCAGAATATCCGGCAGGTAAAGCGGACGACAGTAAGAAACAGGATTTCAGGGTGCTGGATATGTGCACGGGTTCCGGATGCATTCTTCTTAGCGTGTTGTATCATGCCGGAAAGGATAAAAAGTGCGGGAATCTAAAGATGGCCGGGACCGGCGCGGATATTTCGGAAGAGGCACTGGAAGCTGCACGGATAAATGCAGAATTACTTAATATAGAAGCAGAGTTCATACACAGTGATTTATTCGATGCGGCAGAAGGAAGGTTTGAGCTGATTGTATCGAACCCGCCTTATATCCGTACAGATGAGATCAGTAAGCTTCAGGATGAAGTCCAGGGCCATGACCCGTGGATTGCATTGGATGGAAAAGAGGACGGTCTTTACTTTTACAGGAAGATTATCTCAGGGGCGGGTGGTTACCTGAGTGATGGAGGACACCTTGTATTTGAAATCGGTTTTGACCAGGCTGATGCGGTCAGTACCCTGATGAGGGATGCCGGATTCAGAGATATCATGGTAAAAAAGGACCTTGCAGGTCTTGACCGTGCAGTGATTGGCGTGTATGATAGGTAAAGTAGTGTTAAGTGAGAAAGGATAGAGAAAAATGTTTGACAGATTAGAAGATTTGCTGATCCGTTACGAGGAAGTGATGGGGGAATTACAGGAGCCGGACGTGGCGAATGACCCGGAACGTTTTCGCAGACTGATGAAGGAACAGAGTGATCTGGGTCCGATCGTGGAAGCATATAGAGAATACAAGCAGTGTAAACAAAACATAGAGGACAGCCTCATCATGCTGGACGAGGAGTCCGATGACGAGATGCGTGAGATGGCGAAGGAAGAATTAAATGAGTCAAAAGCACGTGTAGAAGAATTGGAACAGGAACTGAAGATCCTGCTTCTTCCAAAAGACCCGAACGATGACAAGAACGTTATGGTGGAGATCCGTGCGGGTGCCGGCGGAGACGAGGCGGCTTTATTCGCGGCAGAGATTTACCGTATGTATGTCCATTATGCGGAAGGACGCCGCTGGAAGATAGAGATGATCTCTCTGAACGAGAATGGGATCGGCGGATTCAAGGAATGTGTATTCATGATCACAGGACAGGGAGCGTATTCCCGTTTAAAATATGAGAGCGGTGTACACCGTGTACAGCGTGTGCCGGAAACGGAAAGCGGTGGAAGAATCCATACATCAACGATCACGGTTGCGATTATGCCTGAGGCGGAGGATGTCGATGTTGTGATTGAGGACAAAGATATCCGTATTGATGTTATGCGTGCATCCGGAAACGGCGGACAGTGCGTCAATACGACAGACTCTGCCGTACGTCTGACGCATTACCCGACCGGAATTGTTATCTATAGCCAGACAGAGAAGTCACAGCTCCAGAACAAGGAAAAAGCGTTCAGGCTGCTCCGTTCCAAGCTGTATGACCTGGAGATGGAGAAGCAGCAGGCGTCAGAGGCGGAGGCAAGAAGAAGCCAGATTGGTACCGGCGACAGATCTGAAAAGATCAGGACTTACAACTTCCCGCAGGGAAGGGTCACTGACCATAGAATTAAGCTGACACTCCATAAGCTGGATACAGTATTAAACGGAGATCTGGATGAGATTATTGACAGCCTGATTGCGGCAGACCAGAGTGCAAAACTTGCAAATATGAATAATGAGTAATGAATAGAAAAAAGAAGCATACAGGGATAACGATTGATTCCGTAGAATCAGCCGCCACCCTGTGTGCTTTTTTGCATAAAACCCGGAAACAATAGCACAGATGTGCATCTATTCTGCGGGTTAAAAGTATGTTCTTACTTTTGGGGTCACATGAAGAACGTCCGCACCATCCAGCGCCAGTTAAAGAGGAAAAATTCACCGGCCATGCTGAGTACGAGATAGACTGCAGCCTCTTTGCCGGAGAGTGAAATTTCTCTTTTCCCGCCTTTAGGGTGGAACAGACATACGAAGATAATCCAGATGACATACCCGGCGACGGCTCCGAGCGTATTCATGATAAGATCATCTATATCTGTCACACGGTTGTTGAACAGCTGGCAGAATTCGATACCGAAGGAATATCCTGCTCCTGCCAGAAGTACTTTGAGCGGGGAGCGGAATTCTTTCCAGATGAACGGAAGCAGGAATCCAAGCGGCATGAACATGATGATATTCAGGGACTGGGAAAAGCCCGTTATATCAGTGAACGGAATCAGGTTGATTTTGTCAACGGAGATGATGCCGTCATATTTCCCAATATCCCAGATAGTGCCGATGCCGGTTGCCTCCAGAACCATATACAGGTACAGTAAGAAAATCAGAACCCAGATAAAATGGGGCCCGCTCAGGCAGACGCCGGGTTTTCTTTTTTGCAG
Source organism: Faecalicatena orotica (assembly GCF_003149245.1). Taxonomy (GTDB): domain Bacteria; phylum Bacillota; class Clostridia; order Lachnospirales; family Lachnospiraceae; genus Faecalicatena_A; species Faecalicatena_A orotica. Next base: position 95,584 of record NZ_QGDL01000015.1, read on the forward strand.
GAATATATAAAAAATACACGGCAGCATCATACATAAAAGCGGGTAAAGTGTTGAAATCAGAATTGTCATAGTATCTCCTCCCTCTGTTTCATCTTTTATTGGTTATCCTTATTTTTACAGGTCCATTTTAAAATTCACGTATTATTTTATTAAGAATTATTTAATTTGGGGAGGAGTTTATGAAGTATAGAAAAATCAAGGGCGATAACTGCTAACCCTTGATTTTACGATGTTTCTTATATATTTTACAGTAGATCAGGATTGTTTTTACTACATCTGAATATTTTTTCACTGTCTGTTATTAGACTAATTGCGCCATTTTGATAACGAGGTCATCATAAATGCAGACGTTGATATCTTCATCAAAAGTATATAGGTTGGATTCTTTCTCTTTCTCGAAATCATATACCATTACCGTATGCTTCTGAGGATCTACAATCCAGTATTCACGTACCCCGGCAGTGCGGTACTTAAACAGCTTTACACCATAATCCATCTGCGGATTGGAAGGGGAGGTTATTTCAATCACCCAGTCCGGAGCGCCGCTGCATCCACTGTCTGTGAGCTTGCTTTTGTCACATATAACGGAGATGTCAGGCTCCACGTAATTTTTATCGTCTTTATTGAGAAAGACTGCAAATGGGGCGGGATATACCTCACAGCAGCCTTCCCTGCGTTTGAGATAGTCGCGAATTTGATAATTTAATTCAGAAACAAGTTTCTGATGCTGTCTGTTGGGCGGTGACATCATATATAGTTTGCCATCAATTAACTCTGCCCGCTGCCCGTCTGGCAGGGAGTAGATATCATCAATAGTATAAGCCCGCTGCTGTGCCAGTGCCATAATACATACCTCCTTATTCGATAAAGTATTGCCTTTTTTCGTCTTCTTTAAAGAAAGGATAACGTGACAAGTTAAAAAAGTCAATAAAAAGAAAGAGAGGTTTACAAACGCCCTTCAACTGGAGTAATATGGTATTCATAAATTGTGAACAGTCAGAGAGGGAATGAAGATGAAAGAGAAACTAAAAAAATTATTTGCATATTATAAGCCCTATATGGGGTTATTTTACAGTGACATGTTTTTCGCTGTCCTGGGGGCGGCCGTGACGCTTGTGATACCCCTGCTTGTCAGGTATATTACGAATGAAGTTATATATTTTGATGCGGATGAGGCAAAACATGCGATTTTTGTACTCGGCGCAGTGATGATCGGCCTCGTCCTGCTGGAAGTCTTCTGTAACTTCTATATCGCCTATTTCGGACATATTATGGGTGCGAAGATGGAAGCCAATATGCGGAGCGATATTTTCGGACATTATCAAAAGCTGACATTTGCTTTCTACGACAATCAGAAGGTGGGGCACCTGCTGTCCAGAATTACAAGTGATCTGTTTGATATTAGCGAACTTCTGCATCACGGACCGGAAGATCTCGTTATTTCTATCATTAAAATTGTCGGTTCATTTATCATTTTACTGACCGTAAACGTAAAACTGGCCCTGATCGCATTCGCATTTATCCCGGTTATGGCCGTATATGCTTTCTATTATAACGGTAAGATGAAGAAGGCGTTCAAACGTAATCGTGAGAAAATTGCAGATATTAACAGCCAGATCGAAGACAGCCTTTCCGGAATCCGGGTTGTAAAATCTTTCGCGAATGAAAATGTAGAGATGAAAAAGTTCAAAGTAGGGAATGATAACTTTGTAGCGGCAAAAAAGACGAGTTATAAATATATGGGAATCTATAACTCCGGCCTTGGTGCAATGAGCACCCTGATTACGGTAATCGTACTGCTCTCGGGAGTCGGGATGATGCTCACGGAGAGCATCGCCGTGACCGATTTGATCACGTTTCTTCTCTATATCAATAACTTCACTGAACCTGTGAAGAAACTGGTAACATTTACAGAGCAGTTCCAGAACGGGTATTCAGGATTTGAAAGATTTCTGGAAGTACTTTCTATTGCACCGGATATCGCAGACGAGCCGGACGCAGTGTCACTCGATGAGGTGAAAGGGGAGATCGAGTTCAAAGGCGTTTCGTTTTATTATGAAAATGAAGCGGATAGGGTTCTCGATAACCTGAACCTGAAAGTGGCAGCAGGGGACTATATTGCGCTGGTCGGCCCCTCTGGTGTTGGAAAGACGACGCTCTGCAGCCTGATACCAAGGTTCTATGAGGTGAAGGAAGGTGGAATCTATCTGGATGGGACGGATATCAGGCATATCAAACTGGAGGAACTGAGGAATCATATCGGAATTGTACAGCAGGATGTGTATCTGTTTGCGGGAAGTATTATGGATAATATCCGCTATGGCAGGCCGGATGCGACAGATGAAGAGGTAGTCCGGGCCGCTAAGAATGCCAATGCACATGAATTTATCATAAGTTTCCCGGAGGGGTATGATACAGATATCGGACAGCGTGGCGTGAAGCTTTCGGGCGGACAGAAACAGCGGCTGTCGATCGCGCGCGTATTCCTGAAGAACCCGGAAGTATTGATTTTTGACGAGGCGACTTCTGCACTGGATAACGAGAGTGAGAAGGTGGTCCAGCAGTCAATGGAAAATCTGGCGGAAAACAGGACTACGTTCGTAATTGCCCACAGGCTTTCAACAATCCGCAATGCACAGCGGATCCTCGTGATGACGGAAACCGGGATTGCGGAAGAAGGAACACATGAAGAACTGATTGAAAAGAAAGGGATCTATGCGGGTCTGTATCAGATGATGCCGGGAGCGTCAGCGTAAAATAGCACTTTTTACGGGAGAATAATTACTTCAGACCGGCAGGGATATTGTCAGATAAAGAGAAAATGTGTTATACTATCAAAGTATGTAATTTTTATCTTGAAAAAAGATAAGATAATAATCGATATGCAGAGACGTATCTGATTCAGAAAAACTAACATTCAGAAAGAGAAGGACAGGAATGGAAGATATAATATTTAAGAGGCCGGAGCTGGAAGATAAGGAGATCATAGATTCTTATTTTGCAAAAGCGCCAAGCAGGAGCTGCGAGAGAACATTTGATAATGTATATCTCTGGTCCCGGCATTACCATGTGAAGTACGCAGTTGTAAAGGATGCATTGATTTTTCAGGATGACGAGGCTGGACTCGCCTTTGCTTATCCGGCAGGGGAGCCTGAGTGTGTTAAGAATGCGCTAGAATTCCTTGATAAATATAGCCAGGAGAAGGGATATCCGTTAAAACTATATAATGTGACCGAAGAGAACTTCGCACAGCTGGAATCCTGGTATCCCGGTGAATATCAGGTCGAATACGTGCGGGATGTGGCTGACTATGTCTACGAATCTGAGAAGCTGGCGACGCTGGCAGGCAAGAAGCTGCATAGTAAGAGGAACCATATCAATAAGTTTAAGTCAATCTACCCAAACTGGAGCTATGAAAAGCTGACAGATGAAAATCAGGAAGAATGTTTCCAGATGGCATTGAAATGGAGAAATCAGAACGGATGTAATGATGATCCCGATAAAAATGCAGAGATGTGCGTGACGCTTAATTCCATCAGATTATATAAGGAATTAGGGCAGACGGGGGGCATTATCAGGATAGACGGAAAAATTGCCGCATTTGCAATCGGTGAACCGATCTGTGACGATACCTTTGTCGTACACATTGAGAAGGCATTTCCTGAGATCGACGGCGCTTATACGATGATTAACCAGCAGTTTGTGCTGCATGAGTGTATGGACTACAAGTATGTGAACCGGGAAGACGATGCCGGGTCAGAAGGCCTGAGAAAGGCAAAGCTGTCTTATAAACCGGCGTTTATGGTGGAAAAAGGCATTGTAACAAGGAAACAGTAAAAGCAAAATAAATTAAGAAACGGAGAGAAAGCAATGATTTCAAAAAAAATGGAAAATATGGTCGCAAACAGTTCAGCAATCCGTGCAATGTTCGAAGAAGGCAACCGCCTGGCAGGGATTTATGGTGCAGAGAATGTATATGATTTTAGTCTCGGCAATCCGAACGTACCGGCACCTGAGGCTGTGAAGACTGCAATCAGAGAACTTCTGGATGAAGAGAACCCGGTTGTACTACACGGATATACAAACAGCAATGCAGGGTATGAGGATGTGAGGCAGGCTGTTGCAGATTCTGTAAACGAAAAATTTGGAACGAATTTTGGTTCCAAAAATATTACGATGACAGTCGGTGCGGCAGGCGGGCTGAATGTGATTCTGAAATCACTGCTGAATCCCGGGGACGAAGTGATCGCTTTTGCACCATATTTCGGCGAATACAGAAGCTACACAAACAATTATGACGGAGTGCTTGTGGAGATTTCCCCAAATACCGGGACATTCCAGCCAAAGCTGGAGGAGTTCGAAGAAAAGATCACAGCGAAAACAAAGGCAGTTATTGTGAATACACCGAACAATCCGACAGGTGTTGTCTATTCTGAGGAAACAATCAAAAGGATGGCAGCCATTATGGAAGCAAAGCAGAAGGAGTTTGGCACAGAAATCTATCTGATCTCTGATGAGCCTTACAGAGAACTGGCTTATGACGGCGTGGAGGTTCCGTATCTGACGAAATATTATGCGAATACGATAGTTGGCTATTCTTACAGCAAGTCACTTTCCCTCCCGGGAGAACGGATCGGATACCTTGTTATCCCGGATGAGGCCGCTGACAGTGAGAAGCTTATCAGCGCAGCAAATGTAGCAACCAGGATTCTTGGTTTTGTAAATGCCCCGACCCTTCAGCAGAAGGTCGTAAAGAAGTGTCTGGGAGAGAAGACTGATATTTCTTATTATAACAGAAACCGTGAGACACTTTACAATGGCCTGAAAGACCTTGGATTTGAATGCATCAAGCCGGAAGGCGCTTTTTACTTATTCGTAAAATCACCGGTAGCTGACGAAAAGGAATTCTGTGCGGCAGCGAAAAAATACAATATTCTGATTGTACCGGGAAGCTCCTTTGCGTGCCCTGGATATGTGCGGCTTGCATACTGTGTATCTTACGAAACGATTGTAAACTCTCTGCCGAAGTTTGCAGAACTGGCAGCGGAGTATAAATAGGAGTCAGAAAATGGAATTAAACCCAAAGATTTTAGAAAATATCCGCAAAGTCGAGCCATATGTTCCCGGAGAACAGCCGCAGAACAGAGTCATCAAATTAAATACCAATGAAAACCCGTATCCACCGGCGCCCGGAGTCGTTGAAGCAGTAAGGAATATGGATGTGGACCGCTTTAGGCTGTATCCCGACCCGACTGCCTCTTCTCTCGTGAATGCACTCTCTGAGTACTATGGAGTAGGAGAAGACCAGGTGTTTGTCGGAGTAGGTTCTGACGACGTACTGTCTATGTGCTTCCTGACCTTCTTTAACTCAGATAAACCGGTCCTGTTTCCGGATATTACATACTCTTTCTACAAGGTCTGGGCGGAATTATACAGGATTCCTTATGTATGCCCTGAAGTAGATGAGGGATTTCGCATCAGGAGAGAGGATTATTACAGGGAGAACGGGGGGATCATTTTCCCGAACCCGAATGCACCTACAGCGATTTATGAGGAACTAGATTTTGTGGAGGATATCGTCAGCCGCAATCAGGATGTCATTGTCATTGTAGATGAGGCATATATTGATTTTGCGGGCAGGTCTGCACTGGAGCTTCTGGACAAATACAAGAACCTTCTGGTCGTACAGACATTTTCCAAGGCAAGGTCTATGGCCGGGATGCGCATCGGCTATGCGATTGGTGCGCCGGAATTGATCAAATACCTGAATGATGTGAAATATTCATTCAATTCTTACACCATGAACCAGCCGTCGCTTGTCTATGGTGTGGAAGCCGTGAAGGATAAGGCATATTTTGAAGAGACAGTGGGCAGAATTATTGAGACAAGAGAGTGGGCCAAGAAAGAACTCAAAGAACTGGGATTTGTATTCCCGGATGCAAAAGCGAACTTTATCTTTGCGACCCACCCCGAATATGATGCGAAAGAGCTGTTTGAAGCCCTGAAGAAAGAAAATATCTATGTCAGATACTGGGGCAGCAGGAGGATAGAACAATACCTGCGTATCACGATAGGCACAAGAGAAGAAATGGAAGAGCTTTTCAGCTTTTTGAAAAGATATAAATAGGAGAGTATAATATATGAAAGAAGCTTTAATTGATTGGTTTGTAGTGAATCTGGGGGGAAAAGTAAGCAAAGAATTTATTGTATTCCTCATTTCTATGGTTCCGATTCTGGAACTCCGCGGAGGCTTGCTGGCAGCCGGACCGGCTATATTGGATGTTGCAAAATGGCAGGCAATACCGATATGTATCATAGGAAACCTGATTCCGATTCCATTCATACTGCTGTTAATTACGAAGATTTTTGACTGGATGAAAGGCACGAAGAAGCTGCGGCCTATGGTAGAAAAACTGGAAGCAAAAGCTATGAGCAAAAGTGGCAGGATTGAGAAGTATGAATTCTGGGGACTCGTGCTCTTCGTGGGAATCCCGCTCCCGGGCACCGGGGCATGGACAGGTTCGCTGATAGCGGCACTTCTGGGAATCCGTTTCCGGAAAGCTTTCCCGGCTATTGTACTTGGCGTGCTGATAGCGGCATTTATCATGACGATACTGTCCTATACGGTAATCGGTGGAATTCTGGGCTAGATGGTATTTTGACTGGTATTGCGAAAGGCATTGTACATCACACCCGATGTACAGTGCCTTTTTATGCTTCATCATTTACAAAAATGGACACCAGATGTTCCAGAGAATCACAACAGAATTTCCTGAGATCCGGAGAGAGCCGGGAGTAACTTGTTAAAAGCCTTTTTTCTGATTCCGTAGGTATATACTGCAAGGGATCCCCGCTGAATTCCGAACCGGTCAGCAGGTAATCCACAGAAACGTGGAAGAAACCGGCGATCTGCAATAAGCGCTCATAATCGGGCTGCTTCCCCTTGGTTTCATATCCTGCTATCGTGGAACGTGTTACACCAAGCTCTTTGGCCAGAGCTTCCTGTGTGATAGCTTTTTCTTCTCTTAATTTTTTTAACATGGCTGCGAACCTCATATGGCACCTCCCTGATTTTGGAATATTTTACCAGTTAGTTATAATTAATTGACGTTTTGTGTTGAAAATCAACAAAATAAACATTTATGTGTCAGATCGCCACATATTGAATACTGTTTACAGGTTTTCCAGGGACGGTAACACACATTGCTGTGTAAGTGATACCCGTTGACATGGCTCCTGAAAATTCGTATAATGAAATAGAGGAAATAGAAGGGAAGATAATGCATGATTGCAAAGAATAACGAAGAGAAGAGAAATCAAATCTGGAGGGCTATAATGGCGGTTTCTACAGTGCTGATTATCATTATTGCAGCTTTTTTTGTAGTGAAGCTGTTTACAGCGAATCCACTCGAAGGTAAATGGAGCCATCAGGACAGCAGTCTTGTGCTGACTGTGAAGAGCGGCGGAACAGCCGTTGCCGCATGGCCGGGTGAATTCGAAGGAGCGGGCGTGGCAGTCAATATGGAGTACAGCATTGATAAAGAAACCAAGACCTTCACCTTACGTGTAACAGATGAAGCCATACAGAAAGCGGCAGATGCTTCAGACGGCGCTGTGACGGCAGAGGGCCTGAGTTCAGCAGTGAATACACTGGAGGCCACCTATGATTATAATATTGAGAATAAGGAACTGACCCTGACGGACAGGGAATATGGGAATCCGATGGTATTTGATAAGGAATAGCAGATAAACAGGGAATGTATTCCCTGTTTATTATGTTATTAGTTTCCATGAGAAAAGGAGCAGGCGTATGGAGGAATTAAGAAAGAAGACAAAAGAAGTCAGAATTGGTGATGTCATAATCGGAGGCATACATCCAGTCGCGATTCAGTCCATGACGAATACGAAGACAGAGGACGCGGCTTCAACAGTGGCACAGATCTTAAAACTGGAGGCAGCCGGATGTGAGATTATCCGTTGTGCAGTTCCTACGATGGAGGCCGCAGAGGCGTTAAAGGAGATCAAAAAGCAGATCCACATCCCTCTGGTCGCAGATATACATTTTGATTACAGGCTGGCTATTGCAGCCATTGAAAACGGTGCGGACAAGATCCGTATTAATCCGGGGAATATCGGGAGTGAAGAGCGCTTACGGGCAGTGGTTGATAAGGCAAAAGAACGTAATATCCCGATCCGTGTCGGCGTTAACAGCGGTTCTCTGGAAAAACCGCTGCTTGAAAAGTATGGCGGTGTTACGGCAGAAGGGATTGTAGAAAGTGCCCTGGATAAGGTCAGAATGATTGAGGATATGGGGTATGACAATCTGGTTGTGAGCATCAAGTCTTCCGATGTCATGATGTGTGTCAAGGCACATGAACTGATTGCAAAAGAATGTCCGTATCCTCTGCATGTCGGTATTACAGAGGCGGGAACCGTATATTCGGGAAATGTAAAGTCTTCGGCAGGGCTGGGAATTATACTGTATGAAGGCATCGGCAATACGATCCGTGTATCCCTTACCGGGGATCCTCTGGAGGAGGTCAAGACAGCGAAGCTGATTCTGAAGACTCTGGGGCTGAGAAAGGGCGGCATTGAAGTCGTATCCTGTCCGACCTGCGGCAGAACAAAGATTGATCTGATCGGGCTTGCCAATCAGGTAGAAACGATGGTTGCAGATATCCCGCTGGATATCAAAGTTGCGGTTATGGGCTGTGTCGTGAACGGGCCCGGAGAAGCAAAGGAAGCGGATATTGGGATTGCCGGCGGTCAGGGAGAAGGTCTCCTGATTAAAAAGGGTGAGATCGTCAAAAAAGTGAAGGAAGAAGAACTTTTGGAAACATTACGACAGGAGTTGTTAAATTGGAAAAGATAGGAAATGCAAAGAGTTTCTTTGTAGTGTTCCCTACACTGAAGGTGGAAGAGGACATCCAGCTGCTGTTTGAAGATGTGGAGGTAGAGAAGATTACGACGAATTCGAAGCGTGATTTTCTTCGCGTCCACATTTTCAGCCGCCATCTGATCCAGAAGAAACACATCTGGCAGATGGAGCAGAAGATCAAGGAACAGCTCTTTGGAGATACTAAAATCAAAATTGGAATTGCAGAGAAGTATTCCTTGTCAGAACAGTATACGGTGAAAACGCTGATGATAGAGTACAGGGATAGTATTGTACAGGAATTAAAGCAGCAGAGTGTACTCGCTTCGAATATGTTTGAGCAGGCAAAGATGAGTTTTGAAGGCCGGGAGATCATGTATCTGGAAATGCTGGATACGATCGTCTCAGAAGGCAGGAAGGACTATATCGTTGACCTGCTCCACGATATTTATGACAACCGGTTCCATATAAAAGCAGATATCAGGGTTACATACTGCAAGGCAGAAAAGGGAGATGACACCCGTAAGTATGACGAACAGCGGATCCAGCAGGAGATCAATGCTATCTTTGAACGGCGTGCGAAGCAAAAAGGCGAGGAGCCTGCAGATGACGGGAAATCCAAAGAGAAGCAGGAGAAGAAGCAGGACAGCTCCAATGAGAAGAAGGGGGATTTCAAGAAGGATTTCAAGAAGAAAGACTTCTACAGGCCGCTGAAGCAGGGGGATGACCCGAGCCTGATTTACGGTAAGAATTTTGATGACGAGCCGATTACCCTGGATCAGGTAGTGACAGAGATGGGTGAGATCACGATCCACGGCAAGATTATCAACTTTGATACCCGTGAGATCAGAAATGAAAAGACGATTCTCATGTTTGCAGTCACAGATTTTACCGATACGATTATGGTCAAGATGTTTACGAGGAATGACCAGCTGCCGGATCTGCTCGGAGATCTGAAGAAGGGGGTTTTTGTCAAGATCAAGGGAGTCACCACGATCGATAAGTTTGACGGGGAGCTGACAATCGGTTCTGTGACAGGGATCAAGAAGAGCGGTGACTTTACTGTTTCCAGACAGGACTTAAGCCCGCAGAAAAGAGTGGAACTGCACTGCCATACAAAGATGAGCGACATGGACGGCGTTTCTGAGGTTAAGGATATTGTAAAAAGGGCGCATGACTGGGGGCACCCGGCCATTGCGATTACCGACCACGGAATTGTACAGTCTTTCCCGGATGCGAATCATTTTATCGAGACACTGCCCAAAGATGATCCATTTAAAGTGATCTACGGCGTGGAAGGGTATGTTGTGGATGACCTGACGGAGATTGCCGTGGGAGCGGGAGACGAAAGACTGGATGACACGTATATCGTGTTTGATATTGAGACGACCGGGTTTAGCGCCATCAAAGACAAGATTATCGAGATCGGTGCAGTGAAAGTGACCGGCGGTGAGATCGTGGACCGTTTCAGCACATTTGTCAATCCAAAGAGACCGATCCCTTTTGAAATCACACAGCTGACAAGTATTACAGATGAGATGGTCATTGGCAGCCCGGATATTGAAACAATCCTGCCGGAATTTCTCGCGTTTGCAAAAGGCGGCGTGCTCGTTGCCCACAATGCCGGATTTGATGTCGGTTTTATCGAACAAAACTGCCGGTATCAGGATATCGAGTTTGATTTTACATATGTGGATACAGTGGCTCTGGCGCGTGTGCTTTTGCCGACACTGTCCAAGTATAAACTGAATGTGGTAGCGAAGGCTCTGGGAATATCACTGGAGAACCACCACAGGGCCGTGGATGATGCAGCGGCAACGGCGGAGATTTTCGTGAAATTCGTGGAGATGCTTAAGGAACAGAATATCACCACCTTAAAGGAAATGAACCAATTCGGAGACATGAATCCAAATGCGATCCGCAAGATGCCGACCTATCATATCATCATACTGATTGAAAATGATATCGGACGTTATAATCTGTATAAACTGATATCAGATTCGCATCTTGTTTATTATGCGAGACGCCCCAGAATTCCGAAGAGTGTCTTAAACCAGCACAGAGAAGGCCTGATTATCGGGAGTGCCTGTGAGGCGGGAGAGCTGTATCAGGCGATTTTGAATAAAAAGTCTTCCGAGTCGATTGCAAGGCTGGCTGATTTCTATGATTACTATGAAATCCAGCCCCTTGGAAACAACCAGTTCATGGTGGAGAGCGAGAAATATCCGGACATTGAAACTATCGTGGACCTACAGGAGATCAACAGGGAGATCGTAGAACTGGGTGAGAAATTTAAAAAGCCGGTGGTAGGAACCTGTGACGTACATTTCCTGGACCCGGCGGATGAAGTGTACCGCCGTATCATCATGGCGGGCAAAGGCTTCAGCGATGCAGATAACCAGGCACCGCTCTACCTGAGAACGACGGAAGAAATGCTGAGTGAGTTTGAATATCTGGGGTCGGCCAAGGCAAGAGAAATCGTCATCGACAACCCGAATAAGATCTGCGATATGATTGAAAAGATATCCCCGGTTAATCCGAGCAAATGCCCGCCTGTTATTCCGAACTCGGAGCAGGACCTGAGGGATATCTGCTATAACAAGGCACATGAGATTTACGGGGAGGACCTGCCGGTACAGGTATCGTCCCGTTTGGAGAAAGAGCTGAACTCCATCATATCCAATGGATATTCCGTTATGTATATCATTGCGCAGAAACTGGTATGGAAGTCCAATGCCGATGGATATCTGGTAGGTTCCCGTGGATCAGTAGGGTCTTCATTCGTAGCAACAATGTCAGGAATCACGGAAGTAAATCCGCTGAGTCCGCACTATTACTGTTCTAACTGCCATTACAGCGATTTTGAATCAGAAGAAGTAAGGGCCTATGCGGGAGGCTGCGGCTTCGACATGCCGGATAAAAACTGTCCGAACTGCGGGGAAAAGCTGCATAAGGATGGTTTTGATATTCCTTTCGAAACATTCCTTGGATTCAAGGGAGATAAGGAGCCTGATATTGACCTGAATTTCTCGGGAGACTATCAGTCGAAGGCTCATAAGTATACAGAGGTTATCTTTGGGGAGGGGCATACCTTCAAGGCAGGAACGATCGGAACACTGGCCGATAAGACAGCCTATGGTTATGTCAAGAACTACTACGAAGAGCGCGAGATGAGGAAACGCCGGTGCGAGATTGAGAGGATTTCAGTCGGGTGCACTGGAATCCGGCGAAGTACGGGACAGCATCCCGGCGGTATCGTCGTACTGCCTCATGGTCATGACATCAATGAGTTTACACCGGTCCAGCACCCGGCCAATGATATGACAACGGACATTATTACGACACACTTTGACTACCATTCTATTGACCATAACCTGCTGAAGCTCGATATTCTCGGCCATGATGATCCGACCATGATTAAGACGCTGGAGGAGTATATTACATCCGATGCAATGGAGAATGAATACAATGAGGAACACCCATTTGTTGCAACGAATATTCCACTGGATGATAAGAAGGTGCTTTCTCTGTTCCACGATACGAGTGCGCTCGGGATAAAGCCAGAGGATATTGATGACTGTAAGCTTGGCTGTCTTGGAATACCGGAGTTCGGTACGGACTTCGTAATCCAGATGGTTCAGGATGCAAAACCACAGTCCCTTTCCGACCTGATCCGGATTTCCGGTCTGTCCCACGGGACGAATGTATGGCTCGGCAATGCACAGGAACTTGTAAAGTCCGGAAAGGCGACGATTTCAACCTGTATCTGTACCCGTGATGATATTATGATCTATTTGATCAACCAGGGCGTGGACAGTGCGCTTTCCTTTACAATTATGGAAAGTGTGCGTAAAGGAAAGGGCCTGAAGCCGGAATGGGAAGAGGCAATGGCGGAGAAAAACGTCCATGACTGGTATGCATGGTCCTGTAAGAAGATCAGCTACATGTTTCCGAAGGCACATGCTGCCGCATATGTCATGATGGCATACCGGATTGCCTACTGTAAGATCAACTACCCGCTTGCATATTACGGGGCGTATTTCGGCATCCGCGCAAATGCGTTTTCTTATGAAATCATGTGTCAGGGGAAAGAAAAGCTGAATTATTACATGAAGGATTATAAAAAGAGGATCGATTCCCTAACCAATAAGGAACAGGATGTTCTCAAGGATATGAAGATCGTGCAGGAAATGTATGCAAGAGGGTATGAATTTACTCCTCTGGATATTTACAAGGCGAAGGCAACGAAGTTCCAGATTGTGGACGGTAAGCTGATGCCGCCGCTGTCCAGTATAGAAGGGATGGGAGATAAAGCGGCCGAGGCCGTGGAAGACGCAGCAAAGGACGGACCATACCTGTCACTGGATGACTTCCGGCAGAGGACAAAAGTCAGTAAAACGGTTATCGACCTCATGGCTGACCTCGGATTATTCGGGGACCTGCCGCAGAGCAATCAATTATCGCTGTTTGATTTCGGGTAGATGGGGGCGCTTCGCGTACTGAACACCGCGGCGGCCGTTGGACGGTACATGCTGCTGCGGATACAGGGCGCTTCGCTAAGCAGCCGTAAGAGAAAAACAGGCGGATTATAGGGCACCGAACGCATTTACCGTATAATCCGTCTGTTTTTAATCATTTGTTATGTTGCCGTTTCCGTTTACGGGGATAGTGTCGCCCAGGTAGGTTGGTTTGGGTTTGTAGATGGAGGTTAGGAAGTCTTTGTTGCGGGCGAGGATTTCGCGGAGGTCACGGTAGGTCTGGCCGCCGTAGGTTTTTGTGTCGGCGGGGACTCCCAGGGCCTGGAGGCTGAGTGCTTCGGCTGTGTAGAGCGCCCTGTAAAGGTGGTACTTCTGGGTGACGATTACGATGTTTTGGGCCTGAAAGATGTCACGGGCGCGGTAAAGGCTCTCGTAAGTCGAGAAGCCGGCGTGGTCCATGAAGATGTCTTCCGAGGGAACTCCTTTGTCAATGGCATAGTCCTTCATGGTCTGTACTTCATCGTAGTCTTCGCGGCTGTGGTCCCCGCTCATTAAAAGCTTGGGGGCCGCTCCTGATTTATAGACTTCAATTGCGGTATCAAGACGGTCTTTGAGCATAGGCGTGGGCGAACCGTCAGCACGGATACCCGCTCCTAGAACTAAAATACAGTCGGCATGAATCGTGGAATCCGTATGTCCCTTCGTAACCAGCCTGTCCTTTGCAGACCTCACAACATAAAAATTAATTCCCAGCATAATAGCCGTACCAACTAAAAAAATTACTACAAGAATCTTCAGTATACTCATACTCCATCTCTTCATTCAAATACCTCCGTACGAAAAGCTTTATATCTTAATTTGGTTTAACAGTGTTTTTGCGTATTCGACCCCGTCCGGGCTTATCGAGTAATGTGTCCACTTTCCCTCTCTGCGGCCTGTTACAATTCCGGAATCGCATAATATCTTCATGTGGTGTGATAGAGTGGACTGGCCTATATTCAATTCCTCCAACAATTTGCAGGCACACTTCTCGCCATTTTGAAGCAGTCCTAAAATAGTAAGCCGGTTTGCGTCGCAGAAGGCCTTAAATACCCTTGCCCTTTTTTCGTTTTCTGTCAATGCGGACCCCCCTTTCAAGATAGCAATATAAAAGTTCTCATTTGTCAGTGTTTCCGCTAAGTATGCTTAAAAGGCTTTTGACATCAGGAACCCGTCCGGTGATAACAATCTTCCCGTCTACCATCAATGCCGGAGTTAACATCACGCCTAACCTGACGATGTCCATTAACTCTTCTACTTTTTCGATATTAGCTGTTATTCCAAGTTCATTAACTGCCTGCTGAACATTTTGATATAGTCTGTTGCATTTTTCGCATCCTGTTCCGATTACTTTAATTTCCATAATTACGACCTCAATTCTTTAGCTTCATTGGGAGAGAGACAATCTCTTTCCAGGCATTATCGATACTTCTAATTACTTTTGGACCTATTTTAGACAGGAAGACAATCTGTGAGAACTCATGCGGAGAACAAGTCTTATAGTCAATGAGTTTTTCGACGACGTCCACCTGATTCCAGCCGCTGTCTAGTTTAAAAAAGCCCTTGATCCGATAACAGTCGGGCAAAACGCGCTGCAAAAATGTTGTAAAAACCTCTTGATTAATCGTTTCATTACATTCTAAAGAAATGGTTTTTGGTTTGTTTTCTTCTGAATTTAAAGAATCTTCACACGAAGCCCACTGGAGAGAAGTTAAATCTTCTTCTAATAGTGACAAGTCGATCATTCCATTCTTACAGGTGGTTATTCTGCAAATAGGGTTCACTTTACGAACAGCAGTTATTACTTTTTCCAGCTGTGTTGCGTCAACTAAGTCAACCTTGTTAATTACTGCCATATTACAGTGAGCCAGCTGCCGGTCAACTGTTTCAATATCATCCATCTGGCCAAGAAAATTAACACTGTCGATAAGACATACAACTCCTTGAAAGCGATAGACATCACCTGCAAGCAAACGTGTGGCTTCAAGAATTTCTTCGATATTTGAAGGATCGGCAAGTCCCGAACTTTCAACAAACACAGTATCTAAATCAAGCTTCCCCATTTCCGCCAGAGCCTGTACAAAAGAGAGCTTAAGACAGGAGCAAAAAATGGAACCTCTGTTTATTTCGGTCATTTCAATTCCATTGCGATGAATAATCTCACCATCGATTCCCAGCTTCCCAAACTCATTTTGAATAATGCCGATTTTTTCATTAGAGATATTATTTAGTAAGTGCAGCAGAAGTGAAGTTTTTCCGGCCCCCAAAAAACCTGTAAGGACATATAATTTTTTTTGTGTCATAATATGAAACCTCCGTTCAGAAATGTATTTTTGCAGTCGTTCAGGCTTATTTCTTTTCCTTATTATATTTCTTAAATCGAAAAATATCAATATGAAAATCCCGCCTCCTTTAATTACATATGGATTTCTGCCGGTCTCTGTGCTATAATGTCCCCAATGACTTATCCGGCGGCTTATACTGCCGGGAAAATGCTAATTGATTCATGGAGGGAAAGGACTATGTACGATTTCGAGGAAATCAAGAATGAAGATGTTGAAGTTGCAAATGCAATACAGGCAGAGATGGAAAGACAGAATTCACACATCGAGCTGATTGCTTCTGAGAACTGGGTCAGCAAAGCTGTCATGGCAGCTATGGGAAGCCCGATGACGAATAAATATGCAGAGGGTTATCCGGGAAGAAGATACTACGGCGGATGCCAGTGCGTTGACGTGGTTGAGAACCTTGCAAGAGAGAGGGCGGAAAAGCTTTTCGATTGTGAGTATGCAAACGTACAGCCGCACTCCGGGGCCCAGGCGAATCTTGCAGCGATGTTTGCAATGGTGGAGCCGGGAGACAAGATCCTTGGCATGAATCTGGATCACGGCGGACACCTGACCCACGGTTCACCGGTCAACATCTCAGGAAAATACTTTGATTTTGCAGCTTATGGCGTAAATGATGAAGGCGTGATAGATTATGACAAAGTGCTCGAAGTCGCAAAGGAACACAAGCCAAAGCTGATCATCGCAGGAGCGAGCGCCTATGCAAGAACCATTGATTTCAAGAGATTCCGTGAGATCGCGGATGAGGTCGGCGCATATCTGATGGTAGATATGGCACATATCGCCGGGCTGGTGGCAGCAGGCGTACATCCGAGTCCAATCCCTTATGCCCATGTTACGACAACGACTACACACAAGACTTTAAGAGGACCGCGGGGCGGAATGATCCTCTCCAGCAACGAGATGAACGAGAAGTTTAACTTCAATAAGGCAGTATTCCCGGGAACGCAGGGAGGCCCTCTGATGCACGTGATCGCGGCAAAAGCGATCTGTTTCAAAGAAGCACTCCAGCCGGAATTCAAGACATATCAGGAGCAGATCGTGAAAAATGCCCAGGCATTGTGTAAAGGACTTCAGAGCCGCGGAATCAAGATTGTTTCAGGCGGAACAGATAACCATCTGATGCTCGTGGATTTGACAGAGAACAATGTCAGTGGAAAAGAACTGGAAAAACGTCTGGACGAGGCGCATGTAACCTGTAACAAGAACACGATCCCGAATGATCCAAGATCTCCTTTTGTAACAAGTGGCGTCAGACTTGGTACACCCGCTGTAACAACCCGCGGAATGAAAGAAGAAGACATGGATAAGATTGCCGAGATCGTTGCAATGGTAATCGCTGACGAAGCGAATGTTGAAAAAGCAAAATCAATGGTGGCCGAACTTACAGCTAAGTACCCGCTTATTTAACCAAATAGGGGAAATACGCCCGCAATTATGTTACAGAGATATAAGCGGCAGATTTTAAATGTTCGAAAAATATAATAAAGAAGAAATCAGAAGACGCAGGATGCAATTTATCCTGCGTCTTTTGATTTCTTGGAAAACAAAGCAATAAAAGTGTAAAAACAAGATAAAATCTGTAAAACAGAAATATTAATGGTGAATATAGACAAAAAGAAGACTTTATATTTGTGAAACAGTAATAAAAATCTGTGAAAACAACATAAAATGTTTGACTTACAAAAAATATTGATGTAATATGTACTCATAAAACAAGTGAACAAATCACTTAACATTTCGGCCGAAATGTAAAACCTATAAACCAAAAACCTATGAAAGTATGGAGGCATTAGAATGAAAGCATTAGCAAGATATGGAAAAGAATTTGGCGGTTACAGAATGATTGATGTTCCAGAGCCGGAATGCGGACCGGAAGATATTATTATCGAAGTGAAGGCCGCTGCAATCTGCGGGGCAGACATGAAGCACTATAAAGTTGACAACGGGTCAGATGAGTTCAACTCAGTACGTGGTCATGAATTTGCAGGAGAGATTGTCAAGGTTGGTGAAAAGGTTACTGACTGGAAGGTCGGACAAAGAATCGTATCAGACAACAGCGGGCATGTATGCGGCGTCTGCCCGGCATGTGAACAGGGAGATTTCCTCTGCTGTGAAGAAAAGGTAAACCTTGGTCTGGACAATAACCGCTGGGGCGGCGGATTCACGAAGTACTGCAAGATACCGGGAGAGATCCTGAGAATCCATAAACATGCAATCTGGGAAATCCCGGAGGGGATTAAATACGAAGAAGCGGCTGTCCTTGATCCAATCTGTAATGCCTATAAAGCAATCGCGCAGCAGGCCCATCTGCTTCCGGGACAGGATGTAGTGGTATTTGGAACAGGCCCGCTTGGTTTATTCTCCGTACAGATGGCACGTATCATGGGAGCGGTTAACATCGTAATGGTTGGTCTTCAGGATGATACAAAAGTACGCTTTAAAGTAGCAGAAGAACTAGGGGCAACCCATTGTGTGAACGGGTCAACGGAAGATGTTGTTGCAAGATGCCAGGAGATCTGCGGAAGAGACAATCTCGGACTGGTAATCGAGTGCTCAGGAGCAAACATTGCATTGAAACAGGCACTTGAAATGACAAGGCCTAATGCAGAGATCGTCCGCGTCGGAATGGGATTCAAGCCTCTGGAATTTTCCATCAACGATATTACATCATGGAACAAGAGCATCATCGGACATATGGCTTATGACTCCACATCATGGAGAAATGCAATCCGCCTGCTTCAGAAAGGTGAGATCAAGGTTCAGCCGATGATCACACACCGCATCGGACTTTCCGAATGGGAAAAAGGATTCGATGCAATGGTATCTAAAGAAGCAATCAAGGTAATCATGACATATGATTTTGACTAATGGAGGACACGATGAGAGATAGACTTTTAGTTGCGCCATCGATGGGGTGCTGTGACCTGTTCCGTATGGAGGAGCAGGTAAAGTTCATCGATTCAAGGGCTGACTTTTTACATATGGATATCAAAGACGGGAATTATGTTAAGACATTTGGAATCGGACCGGACTTTATGGCATATTTGAAACCGCATGTGAAGACGCCGATGGATGCACACCTTATGGTAAAGCACCCGCAGGATTATATTGAGGCTTGTGCAGAGGCAGGGGCAGCCTACATTACACCTCACACAGACTGTATCGAAAGCGACGCATTTGTGACAATCAACAAGATCAGGTCCTTGGGGTGCAAAGCCGGAATCGCTTTGAATCCGGCGGCTCCGCTGGAAGCCATCCGTTATTATCTGCCGCTTCTTAGTAAGGTGACAATTATGATCGTGGATGCCGGATATGCGGGCCAGAAGGTGATTGAACAAATGTATGATAAGATCCGCACCCTTGTTAAGTGGCGTGAGGAGATGGGACTGAAGTTCCTGATTGAAGCAGACGGGTCTATGAACTGGGACGTATACCAGTTACTATATGATGCAGGCGCGGACGTTGTTGTGTTAGGGCCTCCGGCATTATGGAACAAGAGTAAAGATATCCGGAAAGCATGGGAGATTATGGAAGCGGAGATCAAAGTAGAGAAGAAGATATAAGACAACAAAAATGAGAAATGGTATCGAAGGAGATATCAGGAGGGTGTGAAAATGGATAAAAAACGAAATGTAAACATTGGCGCAAGGCTTGACCGCCTGCCAAACTCTTCATGGCACATCAAAATGTGGCTTGTTACGGCCTTCGCGCTTTTAGTCTGCTGGTCTAATGGTATCGGCGGTGCGGTGCAGAACATTCTGCTCAATGAGATCCACTGGCTGGAGCCGGGGTCTAAACTGCTGGCTATGTGGAGTACCACGTATACCGCAGGGCAGCTGTTCGGAGCTTTGATCGGGGGACCGATCGGCGATAAGATCGGCCGTAAGAAAAGTATTCTTTTATATGAAGTAATACATATCATCGCCATGATCGGCGGTGCGGTTTCACCGAATATCTATGTACTTTATGTATTCAGACTGATACAGGGACTCGGACTCGGGGCACTTTTAGTCGTTCTTTTTGCAGGATTTACAGAGTATGTTCCAGGCAGAAACAGGGGGACATGGTCAAGCCGTACCTCTTTCATCGGCAACTGGGCACATCCAATCTGTAATGGTATCGCACTTCTGGTTGTTTCAACCGGCGTCAGCTACGCCATGAACTGGAGAATCCAGTTTATGATTCCGTCCGTATTGTCCATCATTGCAAGTATTCTGGTAGCAAAGAAGTTCCCGGAATCACCAAGATGGCTGGAAGCACAGGGAAGAGTTGACGAAGCAGATGAGCTTATGACAAAGATCGAAAAAGAAATCGAGGCGGCTACAGGAAAACCACTGCCAGAAGTAACAGAAGAACCAAAACAGGTGAAGCAGCTCCCATATTCAGCATTATTTAAAGGCAAACTTTTGAGAAGAACCATTGTAGGCTCCCTCGTATTAATCGGTATGAATACGATCCAGTATACCTTGATGAACTGGATGCCTTCCATGCTCTCATCATTAGGGTTTGATACATCCCAGTCCCAGTTCATGACAATGTTCGGACTGTTCGGGGCGCCTTTCGGAATCTTTATTGCATCACTGATTATGGATAAAATCCCGCGTAAGGCGATGGGGGTGGTTCTTCTGGCAATCATGGCAGTCTTCGGGATTATCACAGGAAGACAGAGTTCTATGGGAGGACTGATTCTCTGGACATTCCTGCTCAATACAGCGATTTATATGTATGTCTGCTATGCATCTGCAGTCTATGTGCCGGAAATGTGGCCGACATCAGCAAAACTATCCGGTTCCGGATTCAGTAACGCAATGGGACGTGTCAGCAATATCTTTTTCCCATTCCTTGTAACATACGTGGCAAACAGTGCAGGGGCGAACGGAGTATTTATACTGATCTCCGTTGTGGCAATTATTATAGCAGTAAGCATTCTGTTCCTGGGAATTGAAACCAGGGGAGAATCTGTAGAGGATATTGGAAACATCGACTAAACCGGTAAATTCCCGGTGTCTGGTGAAGTCAGGCGCAGGGTTACATAACAGGAGGTTATATCATGAATAATTCAGAAGCGATATTGGTAACACCGAAGCAGTTTGAGATTCAGGAGTGTCCCATTCCACAGCCAAAGGACCATGAAATCCTGATGAAAGTTGAATATGTGGGGATGTGCGGATCAGATATCCACGGATTCGAATTCGGACCATTTATTCCACCCAAAGATCCAAACCAGAAGATCGGGCTGGGCCATGAAGTGGCAGGTGAAGTTGTGGGCGTTGGCGCCGCAGTCACAAGATTTAAGGTCGGTGACAAGGTTTTGATCGAACCAGGCGTGCCGGATGACACCTGTGAATATTGCCGCGGCGGCCGTTATAATATCTGCCCGGGAGTAGACTTTATGGCCACACAGCCTAATTATAAGGGGGCACTGACGCAGTACATGACACATCCCGAAGAATGGACCTACCATATTCCAGAGGGAATGACCACTTTGGAAGGCGCACTGGTAGAACCGGCAGCAGTCGGCATGCATGCGGCCATGTTAGGCGGGGCACAGGTAGGAAAAAGCATTGTCATCCTCGGGGGCGGGACAATCGGGCTTATGGTCCTGCAGGCGTGCTTAAGCCTTGGCGCGACTGATATCACAGTTGTAGATGTGATTGAGAAACGGCTGGATTTAGCAAAAAAACTTGGTGCAAAGCGGGTTATTAACGGAAAAGCTGAGGATACCGTTGCCGTACTGCGATCAAAAGAGCTTTATGGCGATCATGGTGTGGAGCTTGTGTTTGAAGCGGCAGGCTCAGCATTTACAGCACAGCAGGCAGTGCAGCTTGTGGCACGCGGCGGCAAGATCATGATGGTAGGCACACAGTCCGCCCCTGTTCCGATTGATTTCCTCAAGATCAACCGTGAAGTTACCATCCAGACAGCATTCAGGTACTGCAACAACTTCCCACAGACAATCGAAGCGATTGCCACAGGAAAGTTCAATGTGAAAGATATGGTTACAAATATTTATGATTACAAGGATGTACAGAGAGCATTCACAGAAGCTATTGATCCGGTCAAGAAGAATGATATGGTCAAGGGTGTTGTAAAAGTAGCAGATTAATTGATTCTATGAAACCGTGAGAAGGAGAAAACTATGTTATCAGATATCAGATATTGGGAAAATAAAGCGAGAAAAGGCCACTATGCGATTCCGCATTTTAACGTGTGGAATGCAGAAATGCTGATGGGGGTAATCGATGCGGCAGAAGAACTGCGTGCTCCGATCATCATCTCTTTTGGTACAGGATTTACAGGAAACACATCTTTCGAGGACTTCTGCTACATGATGGATTCTATGGCTAAGAATGCGACAGTACCGGTGATAGAGCACTGGGACCACGGCCGCAACATGACTATCCTGCAGAATGCGGTTAACCACTGCATGAATTCCGTTATGCGTGACGCTTCCGCACTTCCATATGAAGAAAACGTTGCGGAGATCAAGAGATGTGTCGATTATTTCCATGCATATAACATCCCTGTCGAGGCAGAACTTGGCCATGTGGGAAATGAGACCGTATATGAGGAGGCACTGTCAGATTACCAGTATACAGATCCGACAAAAGCAAAGGAATTCGTCGAGAGAACGGGATGCGATTCTCTGGCTGTTGCCATAGGTAATGTCCACGGCGTATACTCTTCAGAGCCGGAACTGGCTTTTGATGTGCTTGAGAAAGTTGCCAGTGAAGTTGATGTGCCGCTTGTACTGCACGGCGCTTCAGGAATCGGAGATGAGGATATCAAGAAGGCAATCTCGCTTGGAATCGCAAAGATCAACATTCACACGGAGCTTTGCCAGGCTGCGATGGAAGCAACGAACGCCCATAAAGATGAGCCGTACTTATCTGTACAGCGTGAGGTAAGAAAAGCGGTCAAAGAGCGTGCAATGTATAAAATCAAACTGTTCGGTGATGATGGAAGGGCTGATGAATAAAGTGGATAAGAAATTAGATGTCATAATCATAGGGGCGGCGATCGTTGATCTGCCGCTGAGACCGGTAAGTAAAGAAGTGTTTGATGTGGTCTCTTATCCGGTGGACGGCATTACGATGACGATCGGCGGAGATGCACTTAATGAATCAACGATTATTACAAGGCTCGGCCACAGGGTCGGCTTAATGAGCTGTATCGGTGTAGATGTACCAGGATGGTTTGTCATCGATCATTGTAAATCCAACAATATAGATACTACATATATCAAACAGGACCCGGAGAAGGTAACTTCTATTAATGTAGGCCTTGTGGCAGCAGACGGAGAACGGACCTTTATTACGAACAGGCAGGGAAGCCTGTGGAAGTTCTGCTATGAGGATTTGGACATGTCTGCACTAAAAGATGCCAGAATACTATCGTTTGCGAGTATTTTCAATAATCCTTTATTTGACAACAAGGCTCTTGTCTCTGTCTTTTCGAAGGCAAAAGAAGAAGGAATGATCATCTGTGCAGACATGGTTTCCCCGAAACTGGATGAGAAGCTTGAAGATATCAGAGAAGCACTAGGGTATATCGATTATTTCTTCCCGAATTTCGAGGAGGCATGTGAGCTGACAGGCGAGACAGAAGAAGACAGGGTTGCTGATGTGATATATAACTGCGGCGTTAAAAATGTCATCATGAAGATTGGAAAACGAGGATGTTACATCCGAAATGCAGAAGGCTCCATGATCGTGCCCGCATGTAAGGGAGTTACAGCGATTGATACGATCGGTGCAGGTGATAATTTTGCATCAGGCTTTATCACTGCTCTTTTGGAAGGGAAGGAACTGCGTGAATGTGCAGTTTATGCAAACTGTACGGCAGCAGTCTCGGTCCAGTATGTCGGTGCGACAGGCGGTGTAAAGAATAAGCAGATGGTAGATGACATGCTGGCTAAATACCGTGAAGACTATAAACAGCAGATAAACGAATAAGAAGAACGCTTCACAGCAGGAAAGGAAGTAATGGATATGAAAACAATGAAGCTTGGCAGGACAGGTATGGACATTTCAAGAATCGGCCTTGGGACATGGTCGATCGGCGGGGGCTCCGCATGGGGCGGTGATCATGATATGCAGGTTGTCGTTGATACAATCAGGGAAGCACCAAAGCTAGGGGTAAATCTGATCGACACGGCACCGGGTTATAATTTTGGCAATAGTGAGAAGATCCTCGGGAAAGCATTGGAAGGAATGAATCGGGAAGATGTTGTTATCATTACAAAGTGCGGTGTCATATGGGACCAGGAAATGAAAGGGGACCTTTTTAACAAGGTAAACGGCATCCAGCTTTATAAGAATCTGAACAGTGCGTCAGTGAAAAAAGAAATCGAAGAATCACTGGAACGCCTCGGGACAGATTATATTGATGTATACATGACACACTGGCAGGCCATAGAAGGAACAGAATATTTTGTACCGATCCAGAAGACAATGGATGTATTAAACGACTTAAAAGCACAGGGGAAAATCAAGGCAATCGGAGCAGCTAATGTGGACATACACCATATTGAGGAATATCTGAAGTGGGGCCAGCTGGATATTGTCCAGGCAAAATATTCCATACTGGACCGCGGCATTGAAGACGAAATTATTCCATGCTGCCGCGAGAACGGTGTGACCATTCAGGCATACTCCCCATTGGAGATGGGACTTCTGTCCGGCACGATGCCAAGGGACTACAAACCGGTTGGCGCCCAGATACCGAAAAAATGGTTCCAGCCGGACAATATGCAGGCGGCAATGGATATGATGGAACAGTGGAAACCGCTCTGCGAGAAATATAATTGTACGATTGCGAATCTTTCCCTTGGCTGGATACTCGCACAGGGGGATTTCCTGAATCTGCTGAGTGGTTCCACAACGGTAGACCAGATTGCGGAAAATGTGAAGTCTGCAGAGCTTGAACTTGACCCGAAGGATGTCCAGCTTATGCGTGAGACGGCAGAGGCGCTTGGCTAAGGCCAGACACTCCAGATTTTTTGTACAGATATGATTTGTTGAAAACAGAAGAAAAAACTTTGAACTCAAAAAGAAATCATGTTAGTATAAAAGAAAGAAATAAAACTCTGACATACCAAACCAGCATTAAAATCCGGTATGCAGATTTTGACAAGGAGTGTTAGGATGGCTGCAAAAGACAGGTTAGAACTAATAAAAAACATGATACAAACAGAAAAGAAAGTAGTCGTATCAGAGTTAAGCTCAATTTTTGGCGTGACAGAAGAGACAATCAGGCGTGACCTTGAAAAGCTGGAAAATGAGGGCATTCTAAACCGTACATTTGGCGGTGCGGTACTGAATATTGAAAATCAAAGAGAGGGCATTCATTTTTATCAAAGAGCCGGGATTCACATTGAAGAAAAGAAAAAAATGGCGATTGCATTTGCACCTATGCTTAAGGATAAGGTAACAATTGCCGCGGATGCGAGTACGACCGTTATGGAGGTGGTTAAATTAATCCCTAACAGCAGAGATATTACGCTCCTCACAACATCAACCGCGATCTTCAATGAAATGGCGAATACAGATATACATTTACTTTCCACCGGAGGGGCATTTAACCGGAGTACACTTTCTCTTCAGGGGTCAGTGGCGAAAGAAAACGTGAAAAAGTATCATGTTGACCTGCTTCTGATCAGCTGCAAGGGGATTGACATGGAGTACGGCATTATGGATTCAAAGGAAACCGAGGCCGAAGTGAAGAAGACCATGTCAGGGCAGGCCAGGGAAGTTGCGCTGTTTGTTGATCACTCGAAATTTGATAAAAGGGCATTTGCCCATCTGCTGGACTTTTCCGAGATTAACTATCTGGTAACGGATAGGAAACCGGATGACAGGTGGGTCGAATTCTGTGAAAATAATCAGATTACATTGGTTTATTAGTACATTGCTATATACGATGTGCTGGATCAAAGAATGGAATCCTGTGAATGCAAATCAAAAGATATGCAGACACAGGATTTTTATTTTAGAAAATAACTCTGGTTTACACAATACAGGAGGTTATAGAATGGGAGAGAACCAAAAGAAAAAGCCCATGACCATTATGAAGAAAATGGTTATAGCATTATTCGGGGGACTGGCACTGGGAATTGTTTTCCTGCTGATCCGTGAATCCCTGACGGCCAATGGGCAGGACCATATATGGCAGGTAATAAACAGGATTCTGTTTCAAGATATTACGAAAGAGGACAGTTTCAAATCAATAGGAATTTTTTACATCATAGGGCAGCTGTTTATGCAGGGACTGCAGCTGGCGATTGTGCCGCTTGTATTAGTATCACTCAGCCTTGCATTATGCAGCATGTCAAATCCGGAAAAGCTTGGTAAAATAGCCGGCAAAACTTTGCTGTGCTTTGTTTCTTTCTACGCTGTCGGAGCTTTTTGCGCAGGAAGTTTTGCTTACCTGATAAAGACACTGGGCTGGTTTTCCGTTGAACTGCCGGCAGCGGATACATCGTCGGTAGCAACGATGGATTCATACAATCCTCTTGTAACGGTTGTAAATGCCGTTCCAAGCAATATTTTTTCGGTGTTTACCACGAACACCAGCATTCTGGCAGTTGTGGTAGTGGCAGTGATTATCGGCCTGTGCATGAACCTGTTAAGAGAAAAAGCAGACCCGTTAAAAAAAGTACTGGAAAGCCTGAATGAGATCATCAAAGTTTATATGGAGTTCCTGATCAATAAAATCAGCCCGGTGGCGATCTTCTGTATGATCACGAGGACCTTTGCAACATACGGAGTAGAGTATCTGCAGCCGTCACTGACTTACATACTGGCAACAATATTTATCGGACTGCTGCTCGTATTTACTATATACCCGGTCGGAATCTGGCTGACAACCAGACTAAACCCTTTTATATTCATAAAGAAAGTTCTCAAGGTCGGCCTGTTTGCCGCGGCGACAAACTCGTCCGCAGCGACGCTTCCGCTGAACAAAAAAACATGTATCGAAGAACTGGGATGCAGTGAAGAGATAAGCAGCTTCGTACTCCCAACTGGAATGACAATCAACATGAACGGAACCACAGTCATGCATATGATGGCAATCACATTCATAGCCACATCTGCAGGAATCGACATCAGGCCGTCCCATCTGGTACTTGCGGCATTCCTGTCAATCTGCACCGCGATGGGAACCCCCGCAATCCCGGTGGCCGGGACAACGATGGTCTTCGCCGTGCTGAACGGGTTAGGCTTCAACTCTGACCTGTGTATGATCGGCTACGCCCTCGTATTAGCCATGAACTACCCGCCGGGAATGGCCGTCATCACCCTGAACGTCGTAGGAGATGCAGCCACAAACGTAATCATCAACGCAAAAGAGAAAGAGTTGGATAGGGAAATTTATAACAAGCAGTAAATAGGCGGGACGCTGATAGGGATGGAAGCCGCAGGCCTTCCAGCAGGCATTACTTTTTGAAATCCAGACCGCACTGCGAAGGAGTTCTAACAGTCCATAAGACGCCCGGAAGGGCACATCCGGCATGCTGCGAAAAAATTGATATTTTTTCGCTTTAGCCGGGATGAAACTTGATTTGGTGAATCAAGTTTCATCCCTTCCGGGCGTCTTATGGACTGTAAGAACTTCTAATCGCCTGCTAAATGGAATTTCAAAAAGCAACGCCTGCAGGAAGGCCTGCGGCTTCCATCCCTATCAGCTGGTGCATCCAATTTGGCTGGTATAAATTCCCTGTTGGTTCAGACTACCGGATCAGAAATGTCACGTCTATGCAAAAGCCTTCTGGTTTTATAATGGTATGAAGCCCAACCCGGAAACGAATTTTATTGTACTGACTGGATGAACCAAGCGAAGTGGAAGGGCAGGGGGTGGCTGTGGGGGTGTCCTGCTTTTCAAAACTCCATAAAGCGGGTGAATAGAAGTTCTTACCGCGCGAAAGGCGTCAGGGAGGGATGCAGCTTGATTCACCAAATCAAGCTGCATTCCGGTCTAAGGTGAAAAAATATCAATTTTTTCGCCGCATACTGGATGTGCCCTCCCGGACGCCTTTCGCACGGTTAGAACTTCTTCACCAAGCGCTCTGGATTTAGAAAAGCAGGACACCCCCACAGACACCCCCTGCCCTTCCACTTCGCGACCGTTTATCCGCACTGCCACAAATTCATTCTCCAAAAATGAATTTAATGCTTTAACTCGACAAAGTCTTGTGTTATACTGTTTGTTAACGAACGTTTTATGTCGAAGGAGGTTTTAGGGAATGATTTGGGCAAAGGAAGAGACTCTGCCGAGAGCTGAGATCGAGAAAATCCAGCAGGAACGATTGAAGGAAACGGTATCATATATTTATGAACGCGTAGAGCCTTACCGCCGGAAGATGGACGAGGCGGGAGTAAGACCGGAAGATATTCAGACTTTGGATGATTTAAGAAAGATGCCGTTTACATATAAAGCAGATTTCAGGGACCATTACCCGGACGGACTGTTTGCGGTGGATAAGAAGGAAATTGTCAGATATCATGCCAGTTCAGGAACAACAGGAAAGCCTACAGTAGTAGGCTACACGGCCCACGATCTGGATGTATGGCTGAATAATGTGGCAAGGATCGCCTGTATGGGAGGCGCTACATCGGAAGATGTGGCCCAGATATCATTTGGATACGGTACGTTTACAGGTGCGCTGGGACTGCACGGAGGGCTGGAGAAGGTAGGAGCATCTGTCATACCAATGTCATCCGGCAATACGAATAAGCAGATCATGTTTCTGCAGGATATGGGAGTCACACTGTTAGTTGCAACGCCGTCTTATGCACTCCATCTTGGGGAAGTGCTCAGAGACAGGGGGATTGACCCTTCAAAAGATCTGAAGCTGCATATCGGGCTGTTCGGCGGAGAAGGCATGACCGAGCCGATGAGGGATGAGATGCATAAAGTCTGGGGAGACCAGTTTGTTTGTACGCAGAATTACGGCATGAGCGAGCTCTGCGGGCCGGGAGTTTCCGGAGAATGTACGGAACTGTGCGGTATGCATGTGAATGAGGACTGGTTCATTCCTGAGATCATTGATCCGGAGACGGAAGAGGTACTTCCTCCGGGAGAAATCGGGGAACTGGTAATCACTTGTCTGGGCAAGGAGGCCCTGCCATTAGTCAGATACCGTACGGGAGATCTGACGAAACTGATGTATGAGCCATGTAAATGCGGCAGGACAACGGTGCGTATGGCGAACCTGTCAGGGCGTGCAGATGATATGCTCGTAATCAGGGGGGTCAATGTATTCCCGGGACAGATCGAGGAAGTCTTATTCAAGATTGATGAAATCGGACCTCATTATGAGATTCTGGTAGAAAGAAAGAACAGGCTGGATGTCATGACGATTACTGTAGAGCTGATTGATGACAGGCTTCTGGACAGTTATGCTATGCTGAGCGAACTGGAGCAGCGAATTAAGTCTGCACTGAAGTCACAGCTTGGACTCGCAACCCATATCAGGCTGGTTGCACCGAACTCTCTCCAGCGTTTTGAAGGCAAGGCAAAGAGAGTGACTGATTTACGAAAGGATGGTTTATAGAATATGTCAGAAAAAGTAATTATGTTGGGAAATGAAGCCATTGCCAGAGGGGCTTATGAAGCGGGTGTAAAGGTTTCTTCTGCTTATCCGGGAACACCGAGTACAGAAATCAGCGAATACCTGGTACAGTACAGGGATGATCTCTATGAGGAATGGGCACCGAACGAGAAAGTGGCTGCCGAAGTTGCAGTCGGTGCCAGCCTTGCTGGTGTACGTTCTATGGCCTGTATGAAGCACGTCGGGCTGAATGTGGCTTCAGATCCACTGTATTCCGTATCTTACATGGGAGTGAATGGAGGTCTTGTTTTTGTTGTTGCAGACGACCCGGGATTATACAGCTCCCAGAACGAGCAGGACACAAGAATGGTGGCAAGAGCCTCACAGGTGCCGGTCATTGAACCGTCAGACAGTGCAGAGGCGAAAGAATTTATGAAGGCAGCTTTTGAATTAAGCGAGCAGTTTGACAGACCGTTTATCGTACGTCTGACAACAAGGCTATCCCATTCACAGGGGATGGTGGAACTTTGCGAAAGAGAAGCAGTTGAAGACAAAGTTTATGAAAAGAATATCCGCAAGAATGTCATGATGCCCGGAAATGCAAAGCTGCGCCATGTAGAGATAGAAAAGCGTAATCTGGAACTGGCAGAGGCGGCTAATACACTGCCAATCAACAGAGTGGAGATGAATGACACAAGAATCGGAGTCATTACAAGCGGTATTCCTTATGAATATGTAAAAGAAGCACTCCCGGAGGCATCTGTGCTGAAACTTGGCATGGTAAATCCGCTTCCGAGAAAGATGATTGAAGAGTTTGCTTCCAAAGTGGATACACTGTATGTTGTAGAGGAACTGGATCCGGTGATTGAGGAGCAGGTAAAATCATGGGGGATCAAGGCTGTCGGAAAAGAAATTTTTACCGTACAGGGCGAGTACAGCGCCAATATGTTAAGAAAGGCCATCCTGAAACAGGATCTGGAGATCAAAGCACCGGCAGAAGCACCGCAGCGCCCACCGATCTTATGTCCGGGATGTCCTCACCGCAGTGTTTACTACGTCTTAAACAAGCTGAAAATGCATGCGGCAGGTGACATCGGATGCTATACACTGGGTGCAGTGGCACCTTTGAGCGTTGTAGATACGACTATGTGCATGGGGTCCAGTATTTCCACCCTGCACGGTATGGAAAAGGCAAAAGGAAAAGAATATATTAAAAACTGGGTTGCCGTGATCGGCGATTCTACCTTCTTACATACGGGCGTGAACTCCCTGATGAACATGGTATACAATAATGCAACTGGTACAGTTATGATTCTGGATAACTCGACAACAGGAATGACCGGACATCAGGATCATGCGGCAACAGGGAAAACGCTGCAGGGTGATCCTACCTATGCGATCAATATACCGGCCCTCTGCCATGCAATGGGCGTGAAGAATGTCGTGGAAATAAACGCTTTTGATATTGCAGAACTGGAAAAGGTGATTAAAGAAGAGGTGGCCAGAGATGAAGTATCCGTGATCATTACCAAGTCCCCTTGTGTACTTCTGGATAAATCAAGGAAGCCAATTTATATCGCGCATGAGGATAAGTGTAAGAAGTGCGGCATGTGTATGAAGCCGGGCTGCCCTGCGATGACGAAGAATGCGGACGGAACCATTCATATTGATGATACAATGTGTACAGGATGCGGACTGTGCGAATCATTATGTAAATTTGATGCGATAGAACTGGTAAAGGCGGGTGAATAGTTATGGCAACAAAGAATATCATGATTGTAGGGGTAGGCGGTCAGGGAACCCTGCTTACCAGCAGAATTTTAGGAGGACTGCCTCTTGCGGCAGGCTATGATGTAAAGCTTTCCGAGGTGCACGGCATGGCACAGAGGGGCGGCAGTGTTGTTACGTTCGTAAGATATGGCGAAAAGGTTGCAGAGCCGATTGTAGAGGAAGGGCAGGCAGATGTAATCATTGCATTTGAACGTCTCGAGGCTCTGCGTTACGCGCACTTCCTGAAAAAAGACGGTGTCCTGATTGTGAATGACTGGAGGATTGATCCGATGCCAGTTGTGATTGGAATGGCTGAATATCCGGATCAGATTATGGAGAAACTGGAAGCAGAGTATAAAGTCTATAAGGTAAATGCGACAGAAGAATCCAAAAAACTTGGCAATCCAAAAGTATTTAACCTGATTGTCCTCGGAATTGCGGCACAGCATATGGATTTCACGAAAGAGCAGTGGTATG
The DNA here is from genome assembly GCF_003149245.1 of Faecalicatena orotica. Taxonomy (GTDB): domain Bacteria; phylum Bacillota; class Clostridia; order Lachnospirales; family Lachnospiraceae; genus Faecalicatena_A; species Faecalicatena_A orotica. Next base: position 127,126 of record NZ_QGDL01000015.1, read on the forward strand.
ATGTAATTGAAAAGACTGTACCGCCAAAAACGATTGAAATCAATAAGAAGGCATTCGAGGTAGGGTTCGCATTATAAGGTAAAGGCAGGTGAGAGGATGATTAAGCAGTTATCAGTGTTTGTGGAGAACAGACCGGGAAGCCTGATGCGGGTGACATCGGCATTGACGGAAGCGCATATCAACATCCGTGCAGTAGCCTCTTTCGACACCCCCGAGTTCGGCATACTGCGGCTGGTAGTGGACAAACCGGCAGAAGCGAAGGAGTATCTGACAGGAAAGGGCTTCGTGGTCAGGATACATGAGGTTATTGGTGTGGAGCTGAAGGATGAGAAGGGGAATCTCAACCGGATGTTATCCATCCTTGCTGACGGAGAAATTAACGTCAATTATATTTATTCTTTTGTAATCCGTGAAGAAAAAGCACCGGTCATGGTATTTAATACCGATGACTATGACAAAGCAGCCAGGGTATTGAAGGAAGCCGGTGTGAAGATGGTAGAGGAAGCGGATTTATAGACTGTATAACAGATAAGGAGTTAGTGAAATGGCGGCAGTAAAATTAGAAAACTGGGTCGAGAGGATCAGGGACCCCAAAATCGAATGTATGAGCAGCGACGAGATGGCAGCTCTGCAGAGCAGGCGTCTGGTTGATGTAGTGAACAGAGTATACAATAATGTAGATTTTTATCACAAAAAAATGAAAGATCTTGGCGTGGAGCCGGGCGACATCAAAGGCATTGAGGACATCGGCAAACTTCCGTTTACAACAAAGGAAGATTTAAGAGATAATTATCCGTTCGGGCTTCTTGCCATTCCGAAAAAGGATGTGGTGCGCGTACAGGGGACATCCGGTACAACGGGAAAGCTGACACTTGCGTCCTATTCACAGAAGGATGTGGATGTCTGGGGGGAATGTGTTGCCAGATGCCTGACAATGGCAGGGCTGACGGATGAGGATATCATTCATGTATGCTATGGATACGGGCTGTTTACAGGAGGCATGGGGCTGGATTACGGCGCAAAGGCACTTGGTGCTACGGCAATCCCGATGTCCGCCGGAAATACGAAGCGGCAGATGATGTGTATGGAAGATTTCGGTTCTACAGCATTTGCATGTACACCATCTTATGCACTGCATCTGGCGGAATCTCTTGAAGAGGCGGGCGTCGTTGACCGCCTGAAACTGAAAGCTGGTATCCACGGGGCAGAACCGTGGACGGTTGAGATGCGCAAGAAGATTGAGAGCATTCTGAATATCAACTGTTTTGATATTTATGGTTTGTGTGAGATTTCCGGCCCGGGTGTGGCGCAGGATTGCATCCACCATGCGGGGTTACATATTAACGTGGACTACTTCTATCCAGAAGTCCTGAATCCTTCTACATATGAAGCGTGTGCTGACGGTGAGACAGGAGAACTCGTATTTACGACACTTGCAAAGGAGGCAATGCCTCTGCTCCGTTACCGCACAAAGGATCTGACAAGTATCGACCACAGCACCTGTGCATGCGGCAGGACAACGCCAAGAATATCCAAGTTTACAGGACGTACAGACGATATGAAGGTAATCCGCGGAGTCAATGTATTCCCGACACAGGTTGAGACAGCACTCCTTGGCATGGGCGGTGCGGTAGCACCTCATTATTTGATGATCGTAGACCGTGAGGATAATCTGGATGTACTGACAGTCATGGTAGAGGTAGACGAGAGTATGTTCTCTGATGAGATCAGAAAGCTGGATGCACTGAAGAACAAGATCGGTGCAGTTCTCAAACAGGCACTCGGGGTATCTGCCCGTGTAAAACTGGTAGAGCCTAAGACAATTCAGAGAAGTGAAGGAAAAGCAGTACGTGTCATCGACAACCGTAATCTGCAGTAAAGGAGGTAAGCACGATGGGTATCACAATTCAACAATTATCAGTATTTCTCGAGAACCGGGAAGGAAGGCTGGATGAGGTCCTTGCAGTACTTGCCAGCAATGACGTCAATATCGTGGCTTTGAGTCTGGCAGACACATCAGACTATGGGATGCTGCGTATGATCGTATCTGATCCGAATAAAGGAAGGGCGGTTCTCAAAGAGAACGGTATCACAGCAATGCTGACGGACGTAGTTGCACTGCGTGTTCCACATGCCACAGGCTCCCTGAGCAAAGCAATGCACCAGATCGTGGAAGGCGAAGTAAACATCGAGTATATGTACGCTTTTGCAAATGGTTCCGATGCATCCGCAGTTCTTAAGACCGATGATCCGGCAAGGGTAGTGGATATTTTAAGAGGCAGCGGATTTGATGTATGGGAAGCGTCAGAAGCATATGTTTCTAATGTGAAGATTTAAGTGTTATGTGCGGAGGGGAATTTCTGTAGATCAGGATTCCCCTCCGATTTATGGATTGTGGATGAAAAACGAATTTCGTTTTCGAAACAAAAAAGATATCCGGAATACATCCGGATATCTTTTGGTTTCTTAATCTCATTTTGCTGTAATTCTTTTAAATATTAAATCTAATACTGAATTTATATATTTAAAGGTACATTAAAAATTCTGATTAAAGTTTGACTACATTAACTGCCTGAGGTCCTTTGCTTCCTTCTGTTACATCAAATTCAACAGCCTGACCCTCTTCTAAAGATTTGAATCCATCCATTGATAATCCTGAGTAGTGTACGAATACATCATTTCCTTCTGAGTCAGAGATGAATCCATAACCTTTTTGGTTGTTAAACCATTTTACTGTACCTGTCATTGTGTTACCCTCCATAAATAAAAAATAAATAGTATAGTGCTGTAACGGCCTTTTATGTGGCTCGATACTGTGTTAGATTAGCATATTTAACAATGAAAGTCAATGTATTTACGTGAGGTTTTGTAAAAATACACAAAAAGTGTCGAAAAATAGAATTTTGACGTAAATAAAAGAAAGATTGTATTTTTCTAGGTTTTTGTTTAAAATAAGGAGGGAAGAACAGTCCGGGAGCCTGGGGAAAGCTGCGGGCATAATATGGCAGTAAAGCATGCTGCACAGATAAAGGAGCATATCATATATGAAAATGTCAACAAAAGGAAGATACGCCCTGGAAATCATCGTAGATCTTGCCATGAATTCCACACCTGAGCGTTTAGAGAGTCTTAAAAATATAGCACAGCGAAGAAACCTGTCCGAAAAATATCTGGAGAGAATTATCAAGGCCCTGAAACAGCGGGGGCTGGTAGAAAGTGTACGGGGGGCGTACGGAGGCTACTGCCTGACAGTCCCCTGTGAAGATATTACTGTGAAAAATGTGCTTACTGCAGTAGAAGGAGAACTTACCCCGGTCCACTGTCTGACGAAAGAAAGTGACTGTGGAGTTTCCTGTGATCTCTGTCCGACAAGAAATACGTGGGGAAGCATGTGGAAAACCATTACAAATACAGTAGAAAATATAACCATAGCAGATATTTTAAAAAGAGTAGACGAGATTAATGACGAACCCTGATGTGCGTCTGATAATAGATGCACGGTATGTACTTTAAACTCATTAAACAGGTTCCAGACGGCCTGCATCATGCAGTTACAGAGACTGCATGGTGCAGGCTGTCTGCATTTCGCTACAGATCTCCGGAAAAAAATCCCAGAAAATTTGTTAAACTATATTGACATGGTAGGAAAAAAGGTGTATAACATAAAACATATAATACTTATCGAAATAGTAGGAAATTAAAATGGAGGTGTTATATGAAAGTATCTACAAAAGGAAGATACGGGCTCAGGGCCCTTGTAGACATGGCGGCGAACTCTCAGGAGAGGCCTATTTCCCTGATACAGACCGCGAAAAGACAGAACATTTCGCTGAATTATCTGGAACAGGTTTTTGGAATTTTAAGAAAGGCCGGGATTGTTGCAAGTGTAAAGGGTGCAGGAGGAGGCTATAAGCTTGCACGCAGCGCAGGAAGTATTACAGTAAAAGAAATACTGGAAGCACTGGAAGGAGAGTTTTCGATCATTGACAAGAATGGCGAAGAAGATCAGGATGCAGTGCAAAGAGCGATTCAGGAACTGGTCTGGGATGAGATAGACAGGCAGGTGAATGAACTTCTGGGACAGCGTACTCTGGAGCAGCTTGTTACGGAGTACAAAGAAAATCTGGATTACAGTTCTAACATGTATTACATCTGAATTGTAAGGGAAGACATCAAAGGCAGAAAGTGAGGACAAAAAAATGACAGAGGACAGAAAATTAAAATTCGAGACACTTCAGTTACATGTTGGGCAGGAGCAGCCGGATCCAGCGACCGATTCAAGGGCGGTTCCTATTTACCAGACAACATCTTATGTATTCCGTGACTGTCAGCATGCAGCTGAGCGCTTCGGCCTTGCAGACCCGGGGAATATTTATGGCAGGCTGACGAACAGCACGCAGGAAGTCTTTGAAAAGAGGATAGCTGCTTTGGAGGGCGGTACGGCAGCACTGGGAGTTGCTTCCGGTGCGGCGGCCATAACATATACCTTTCAGAATCTTGCTAAACAGGGTGACCACATCGTAGCGTCCAAGTACATTTACGGCGGCAGCTACAATCTGCTGGCACACACACTGCCGGATCAGGGGGTGACAACAACGTTTGTAGATCCGGACGAGGCAGGGGCTTTTGAGAAAGCAATTCAGGAAAATACAAAGGCAATCTTTATCGAGTCAATTGGCAATCCGAATGCAAACCTGATTAATATAGAAGAAGCGGCAGAAATCGCGCACAGAAATGGAATCGTACTCGTGGTTGACAGTACGTTTGCCACACCATACCTGCTCAGGCCGTTTGAATACGGCGCAGACATTGTTGTTCATTCTGCAACCAAGTTTATCGGAGGTCACGGGACGGCACTGGGTGGTGTGATTATAGAAAGTGGGAAGTCCGACTGGGAGGCTTCCGGGAAATATCCGCAGCTGACCGAACCAGATCCCAATTATCACGGTGTAAGGTTTTGTGAGGCAGCCGGTAATGCAGCGTTCGTAACAAGGATCCGTGCAGTGCTTCTTAGAGATACGGGGGCAACGATCGCTCCACTTCATGCATTTTTATTCCTTCAGGGGCTGGAGACATTATCACTGCGTGTCGAGAGACATGTCGAAAATACATTGAAAGTAGTGGAATTCCTGCAGAACCATCCGAAGGTGGCAAAGGTGAACCATCCTTCCCTTCCGGACAGCCCTTACCATGAACTGTACCAGAAATATTTCCCAAAGGGCGGGGCTTCTATATTTACTTTTGAAATAAATGGTTCCGAGGAAGACACAAAAAGATTTATAGACCATCTGGAAATTTTTTCACTGCTGGCCAACGTGGCGGATGTAAAATCACTGGTTATCCACCCGGCAAGCACAACACACTCTCAGATGACAAAAGAGGAACTGGAAAATTCGGGAATTACTCCAACATCAGTGAGAGTTTCCATAGGAACAGAACATATAGACGACATTTTATATGATCTGGAACAGGCATTGGCATATATATAGATAAAAGAAGATCAGGAGGTAAGATATGGGAAAGATTTATAAAAGCATTACAGAATTAGTCGGGAAGACACCGGTTTTAGAAGTGTCTAATATTGAAAAGGAGCTGGGACTGAAGGCCCGTGTGCTTGTGAAACTTGAATATTTTAATCCAGCGGGAAGCGTGAAAGACCGCGTTGCACTGAAGATGATCGAAGACGCAGAAGCAAAGGGGCTGATAAGCCCCGGCGCCACGATCATTGAGCCGACAAGCGGCAATACAGGGATTGGTCTGGCTTCAGCGGCCGCCGCAAAAGGATATAAGGCAATTTTTGTTATGCCTGAGACCATGAGTATAGAGCGAAGAAAGCTGCTGCTCGGTTATGGGGCCGAGATTGTGCTGACAGACGGGAAAAAGGGAATGAACGGTGCAATCGAAAAAGCATCAGAATTGGAAAAAGAGCTGGATCAGGCAATTGTTCTGGGACAGTTTGTAAATGATGCGAATCCGCAGGCCCATATTGAGACGACAGGTCCTGAGATATGGGAAGATACAGACGGTAAGGTCGATATTTTCGTGGCGGGAGTCGGAACAGGCGGTACCATTACAGGAACAGGAACTTACTTAAAGGAGAAAAATGCAGATATCCAGATTATTGCAGTCGAGCCGTCAGGATCCCCGGTCCTGTCTGGAGGAAAACCGGGACCGCATGGCCTGCAGGGGATCGGGGCCGGATTTATCCCGAAAGTACTGGATACAGAGATCTATGACCGTATCATACAGGTGAGGGACGAGGAAGCATATGATGCCGAAAAACTACTCGCTCACAGAGAGGGTGTCCTGGTTGGCATCAGCTCAGGAGCCGCGCTGCATGCAGCGGTTGAAACCGCCAAACTGCCGGAAAATGAAGGAAAAACAATTGTAGTACTACTTCCGGATACAGGCGAGAGATACCTGTCCACACCTTTATTTGCATAATGGGCCATGAAGAAACAGGTTACTGTGCACGCCCGCAGGGGGGTGCACAGTAACCTGTTTCTTTATAAGTACAAACGAAAAGCTTTTAAGCAATTGAAAAACTTGCGAATATGTTATATACTTAACTAAGTTAAAATAAAAAACAGGAGGAGAAGTTATATTATGAAGGAATTTAAATATGTTATCACAGATCCAGAGGGAATCCATGCAAGACCGGCAGGTCTTCTCGTTAAGCAGGCTGCAGGCTACAAATCAGACATCAAAATCGGAAAAAATGAAAAGATGGCTGATGCAAAGAGAATCTTCGGCGTTATGGGATTAGGCGTTAAGACAGGTGAAGAGATTGTTATGACAGCAGAGGGTGAAGATGAAGATACAGCAATCACAGAATTAGAAGAATTTTTCAAGGCTAACTTATAAATTCATTAATTTAAGGATGGTATTATGATTACATTAACAGGCAAAAGTGTATTCGGTGGAGTATCCATCGGAAAGCTCTCTTTTTATAAGAGAAACCAAAAAGTAATTAAACGTTCACATGTAGATGATGTAGAGGCAGAATGTACTCGTTTTCAGGAGGCAAAGGCCACGGCAGTCAGCCAGCTTCAGGAACTTTACAACAAAGCAATAGAAGATGTCGGCGAAGCGAATGCCATGATCTTTGAGATTCACCAGATGATGCTGGAGGATCTTGACTATATTGAATCCATTGAGAATATTATCCGTACACAGGAAGTAAATGCAGAGTTTGCAGTCGCTACGACGGCGGACAACTTTGCACAGATGTTCGCGTCAATGGATGATGCCTACATGCAGGGGCGTGCGGCCGATGTAAAGGATGTTTCCGAACGCGTGCTGGACATCCTGTGCGGTGTCGGTGAGGGCGTGAAGCAGACAGATGAGCTTTCTATTATTGCAGCCGATGATCTGGCACCGAGTGAGACCGTACAGCTGGATAAGAGCAAGGTTCTGGGATTTGCCACCATGTATGGATCATCAAATTCCCACACTGCAATTCTGGCAAGGACAATGAATATCCCGGCCGTAATTGGTCTGGGAGAATCACTGAGTCCGCAGTACGATGGACAGATGGCAGTGATCGATGGTTTTACAGGTACTTTATATATTGATCCTGACGAAGAGACTCTGGCAGTGATGCAGGAGAAGCGCGAAAAGGACCTGGCACAGAAAGCACTTCTGGAACAGCTCAAGGGAAAAGAAAATGTAACAAAGAGCGGACAGAAGATTAATGTATATGCCAATATCGGAAATGTGTCCGATGTGGGTGCGGTCCTGAAGAATGATGCAGGCGGCATCGGCCTGTTCAGAAGTGAGTTTTTATATCTGGAGAATGATACACTCCCGACAGAAGAACAGCAGTTTTCTGTTTATAAGCAGGTTGCTGAAAACATGGCCGGGAAAAAAGTCATCATCCGTACACTGGATATCGGTGCGGACAAGCAGGTGGATTATTTTGACTTGGATAAGGAAGAAAACCCTGCCCTTGGATACCGTGCAATCCGTATCTGCCTGACAAGGACCGAGATTTTCAAGACACAGCTGCGTGCTTTATACCGTGCGGCAATGTTTGGCAATATTTCCATTATGTTTCCGATGATTATTTCAATCAAAGAGATTCATAAGATAAAGGAAATCATAGCAGAGGTCAAAGAGGAACTGAAGGCAGAAGGCATCCCTTACAAAGAGGATGTGGAACTTGGTGTCATGATCGAGACGCCGGCATCTGTAATGATAAGCCGTGAACTCGCAAAAGAAGTAGATTATTTCAGCGTGGGAACAAATGACCTGACCCAGTATACACTTGCAATTGACCGCCAGAATTCAAAACTGGACGAGTTCTATGACCCGCACCATCCGGCTGTGCTTGCCATGATTAAGATGGCGGCTGACAATGCACATGCGGAAGGAAAGTGGATCGGGATCTGCGGTGAACTTGGTGCTGACCTGAAATTGACAGAAGAATTCCTGAAGATGGGACTGGATGAACTTTCTGTATCACCATCTATGGTATTGCCGTTAAGGAAACGCATCAGAGAGTGCGAGTAAAACAAGATATCAGGAACGAGCTTTAAAAGCGCCGGAATTACGGCCCCCTTGATGAAGCGGTTCTGACAGTATAAGAGACACCCGGAAGGGGAAACTTGATGTAAGTTAATCAGGTGTTCCTTTCCGGGTGTTTTATACTTTATAAAAGAGAGCATACTCCGTTTGCTGTAAAATATAAAAACAGAACAAATGTTCTTGTAAATCAGAAACAGTTATGCTATCATAATAAACAGAACAAACGTTCTGTAAAGGGCGTTTCAGGCAGAAGCCAGACAGGGTGATATAATGTACGGTTTCAGGTGTGTTTTCATTTACAGGGATAAAGGAGTTGCAGGGGATGGCAGAGGTAATTCAGGAGCAGATATCTTTATATGATAAGCTTCAAATTCTTAGTGATGCGGCAAAGTATGATGTGGCATGTACGTCCAGCGGGGTTGACAGGCAGGGGGACGGCACGGGAATGGGGAATTGTTCCAAGGCAGGGATCTGCCACAGTTTTTCATCGGATGGGAGATGTATTTCTCTCTTAAAGATATTATTTACAAATGAATGTATCTTTGATTGTAAGTACTGTGTAAACCGTTCTTCGAATGATGTTGTGCGTACTTCATTTACGCCGGATGAGATCTGCACGCTTACGATGGAGTTTTACAGGAGGAATTATATAGAAGGACTGTTTTTGAGTTCGGGTGTTCTGAAAAGTCCCAATTATACAATGGAGCTGATCTATGCGGCGCTGTATAAGCTGCGTCATGAATGTAATTTCCAAGGGTATATCCATGTCAAGGCGATTCCGGGGGCAGATCAGGAGCTTGTTAAGAGAGTGGGATTTCTGGCGGACAGAATGAGCGTGAATCTGGAACTCCCCACGGCGGAAAGCCTTAAGCTTCTGGCACCCCATAAGACGAGAAAGAATATACTTGCGCCCATGAGGCTTGTCCAGCAGAAGATGCAGGATAACCGGCAGGAGATCGTACTATACAGGAATGCACCCCGATTCGTACCGGCGGGGCAGAGTACACAGATGATTATTGGGGCAACCCCGGAGTCAGATTACCAGATTCTGAATGTGGCAGAGGCCCTGTACAAAAAGTTCGAACTAAAAAGGGTATTTTATTCTGCTTTTGTTGCGGTAAATGAGGACTCGGCCCTTCCGGCAAAGACAGGGGAAGGACCTCCGCTGCTTCGGGAACACAGGCTCTATCAGGCAGACTGGCTGCTTCGGTATTACCGGTTTGAGGCAAAGGAACTTCTGGACGAAAATAATCCTAATTTTAATATTTTCCTTGATCCGAAGTGCGACTGGGCCCTGAAGCATCTGGAGTATTTTCCCGTTGAGGTGAACAAGGCTGATTATAATACCCTCCTGCGTGTGCCCGGGATCGGGTACAAATCCGCCTCAAGAATTGTTAAAGCGAGAAAGATGGGGACACTGCAGTTTGAGGATCTCAAAAAAATGGGGGTCGTGCTGAAGCGGGCACTCTATTTCCTGACATGCAGTGGAAAGATGATGTACAGGACAAAAATTGAGGAAGATTACATCTTGAGAAATCTTTTGAACACGAAAGAAAAGCTTCCTGATTCCGTGACAGGAATGACATTTAAACAGCTGTCGCTTTTTGACGATGTGAATTTCAGAGAGGCTCAGATTCAGACAATAGTGGGGTGAAAGACAGAAATGGTATGTACAAAACAGGTTTATATATGTCATGATACGATTACTGGTATCTTTTCGGCTATCTATGATGCATGGAAAGAAAGCAGGGATACGGAGGCCGGAATTGCACTTAGAGGCTGTTTGATGCCACAGTTGTTTTGTGAATACAGAGAGGTAGATGAAAAAGAACAAAAATCAATAGCCGTTGAGCGGTTGATAAAGAACAATCTTGGGTATAATGCTTACTGGGACCTTTATCACGCACTGCTCTCCGATGGCCCGGAGAAGGCAGATGCGGTCTATCAGACGATCCTTGCGGCCAGAAAGGTTAAGGACAGCAGGAAGATTATGGAGCATCTGAGCAATCCCCATGTGGCAAAGGTCTTTGAACTGAGCAGGAAGGTTGCAAATGAAGCACATCTTTTTACAGAGTTCATCCGCTTCAGGGAACTGGATAATGGAGTACTGCTCTCTGAGATCACACCAAAAGGCAGGGTGCTCACCTGTATAGCCGATCATTTTACGAATCGCTTCCCGTTGGAAAACTGGATGGTTTACGATAAGACCCATAAGGTGTTTCTTGTTCATAAAGCAGGGATGAACTGGATACTCGTAGAGGGGGAAGAACTGGATCAGACTGAGGCTGAAAAGGTATCCACGGCTGAATTGGAATATGAGAGATTATGGAAAGGATTCTGCAAATCGATTGCCATAAAAGAGAGGGAAAATCTGGCCTGCCAGAGAAATCACCTTCCCATTCATTTCCGGCAGGATATGACAGAATTCCGCTAAATTGTAAAAGCTTTTCATTAAAACAGGAAATCACTGCATTCACGCAAAAAGTATTGTATAATAGGGTTAGCTGGATTAACATATAACTATCATCAGGAGGAGGTTATAAGCCGGATGAAATACGAAATTTGAGAGAAGGGAGACGTATGGAGAAAGAAGCATTTGTATGGCTTGGACTGTTGATTGTTTTTCTGGTTATCGAAATTATTACAGTCGGGCTGACATCTGTCTGGCTTGCCGGGGGCGCTCTGGCTGCGTTACTTTTAAATATTGCAGGATTGAATTTAATATGGCAGGTAGGCGCTTTCTTCGCAGTCTCATTTTTACTATTGTTTTTTACCCGTCCTTTCGCGGTAAAATACATAAACGCCCATCATGAGAAAACCAATTATGAGGGCGTGATAGGTAAAATAGTGAGAATTACGGAGACGGTAGATAATCTGGCCCAGACGGGTACGGCGGTTGTTAACGGCCTCGAATGGACTGCGAGAGCAGAAAAGGACGGCGAAGTGCTCGAACCGGGGACACTGGCAAAAGTAGTCAGTATATCTGGTGTAAAGCTGATTGTAAAGAAATATGAGGAGGATTAGAATATGGGACTTTGGATTGGGATTGCTATTTTGGTCATTTTACTTATCATTATTGTGGCGAATGTCAGAATCGTACCGCAGGCACATGCATTTATACTGGAACGTCTCGGCGGCTATAAGGAGACATGGAGTGTGGGGCTGCATTTTAAGATTCCGATCCTTGACAGGGTTGCAAAGAAGGTATCTTTAAAGGAACAGGTAGTGGACTTTGAACCGCAGGCTGTTATTACAAAGGATAACGTAACCATGCAGATTGATACGGTTGTATTCTTCCAGATTACAGATCCGAAGCAGTATGCATATGGTGTGGAGAGTCCGATAGCGGCTATTGAGAACCTGACAGCAACAACACTTCGTAATATCATTGGTGATCTGGAACTGGATGAGACACTGACATCCAGAGAGACGATCAACTCTCAGATGAGAACGTCTCTTGATATTGCGACTGACCCGTGGGGAATTAAAGTAAACAGAGTGGAACTGAAGAATATCATGCCTCCGAAAGCAATTCAGGATGCGATGGAGAAACAGATGAAGGCAGAACGTGAACGAAGAGAATCCATTCTGAGGGCCGAGGGTGAAAAGAAATCTACGATTCTTGTTGCCGAAGGTGAGAAAGAATCCGTTATTCTGGAAGCGGAGGCATCCAAACAGGCGGCGATCCTTAAGGCAGAGGCCGAAAAGCAGAAGAGGATCAAAGAGGCAGAAGGCCAGGCCGAAGCGATCAGGTCCGTGCAGAAGGCTACGGCAGAAGGTATTGAATATATCAAGGCAGCTGGCGCAGATAATGCAGTGCTGACAATCAAGAGCCTGGAAGCATTTGCCAAGGCGGCAGACGGCAAGGCGACGAAGATTATTATTCCTTCAGAACTGCAGGGAATCGCAGGACTGACTAAGACAATCGCTGAAGTCGCGAAGTTTGAAGAGACTGAAAAGTAAGATCAGCAGTGATATATTTTTTGAGATACGCCCCGGAGAGAACAAGCCGGGGCGTACTCTTTACAGAGGACAGGGAGTAGGGATATGGCAAGAATACTTATATTAGAGGATGATGGACCAAGCAGGAAAGCACTGGTATCCATGATCGGCAGAATTGGTGCTGAAATTAAGGCGGATGAAGCTGCAGACCTGGGGGAAGCAAGGAATCTGCTTACGGGCGGTGGTTCCTATGACTTATTTCTGCTTGATGTAAATCTGGACAGCAAAGACAGCAGTGATGCCTCAGGCCTTACGTTTGCCGGTGAGGTGCGGGATATTATGAAGTATGAATTGACGCCTATAGTGATGCTGACCTCGGTTGCGTCTCTGGAAATCGAAGCATACCGCCGGATTCACTGTTACCAGTATATTCTGAAACCCTACGAGGAGGAAGAAGTACAGCGGATTGTAAAAAGGGTGCTCACACATGCCCGCCCTGCCGAAAAGCCGTTTGTGATTGTAAAAAAGGATGGAATTAATTATAAGATCCTATGTGAAGACATAATTTTTTGTAAGGCAATCCCGCGGGGAGTGTGCATTTATTTGAAAAATGAGCAGATGGACGTCCCGTATCTTTCCATCCGCCAGCTGCTGGAAAAGCTTCAGGGGCAGGATTTTGTCCAGTGTCACAGAATGTTTGTTGTCAACAAGAAGTATGTAAAATACTATGATCTGGTAAATCAGATGATACAGGTAGAGAAGTACCCCGATGAGATCGATATAGGGGTTACCTATAAGGCGGAGGTCAGGAGGCTGTTGAATGAATAAAGGGAAAAGGAAGATATTATACCGTGTGTTTTGTTTCCTGTCACTGGCCATAGCAGTATATCTGGTTATTGATTTAAAAGTGAGCAGGACTTTGGACCTGAAGATGATCATTGTATTCATATTGTTCCTTGTCGTGATCATCTGGGGAACGATCGACTGGAAGCTAAACAATGACATCATAAAGGAGCAGACAAAAGAACTGATGATGTACCAGCTGTATATACAGCCATTGGAAGAACTGGTAAAAGAAATCCGCGCGAAACAGCACGAATTTGATAATCACCTGAATGCCATTCTGAACATGCATCTGACCGTGGGGACATATGACGAGCTTGTAAAGGAACAGTCCGAGTATATAAAACAGATATGCAGGGACGGCGGCAACCAGTATCTGCCTCTGCTCAGGATCAGTGATAAAGTGCTGGCTGGTTTCTTGTATAGTAAGATCGTGAGCTCAAATGAAAACATAGACACACAGATTGAAGTCCGCAGCAAAGAGATTATATCCAGAGTTTCTGAGCACAGACTGATTGAAATCGTAGGCGTTCTGGTCGATAATGCATATGAAGCATGCAGCAGTGAGGGCGGAAAAGTGAGGATGTTACTGGACTCCAGACAGGACCACCTTTTTTTCCAGATTTTGAATCAGCATGAGAAGGTATCTTTTGAGACAATCGGGCATTTCTTCGAGAACGGCTATTCGACAAAGAGTAAAAGAAAAGGAGAGCGTGGACTCGGGCTTTACCGTGCAAAGATGATAGCTGAGAAGGCAGGCGGGGAGATCATGGTCGGCCAGGAGGAAATCGGGGGAGAGAACTATATCCAGTTTACCGTGGTGATCTAGTAGTGGTGATCTAGTCTTCCATGAGAGTAAGGTTTGTGATACAATAGGAAACATGGATGAAAAAGAATTGATTAAAATATCTGTCCGGAATCTCGTGGAGTTTATTCTGCGGGAAGGGGACATAGATAACAGAATATCTGGCGGCATAGAAAAGGATGCCATGCTGCAGGGAAGTAGAATCCATCGCAAGATACAGCGGCGTATGGGTTCTAATTATCGTGCAGAGGTTTCTTTAAAGATTCAGACTGCATGTGAAGGGTTTGTACTTCAGGTAGAAGGCAGGGCTGACGGAATCATAGAAGAGGAAGCGGGGACCACCATTGATGAGATCAAAGGGGTGTTGAAGGAACTGGCCCATATAGAGGCACCCTCGAATGTACATCTGGCCCAGGCGAAGTGTTACGCATACATATATGCGAAGCAGGAGAATCTGGAGAGGATCAGCGTCCAGATGACTTACTGCCATATGGAGACGGAGGAATTAAAGCAGTTTAAGCAGGAATTTCTATTTACAGACTTGGAAGAATGGTTTCAGGAACTGGTCCGGAGATATGAGAAATGGGCAAAGTTCCAGATTGAGTGGAAAGCGAAGAGGAATGCGTCTATCAGGGATGTGGAATTTCCATTTGAATATAGGGAAGGACAGCGAAATCTCGTAACATCGGTCTACCGTACGATACTCAGAAAGAAAAAGCTGTTCATACAGGCACCGACAGGTGTTGGAAAGACGATGGCAACCGTATTTCCGGCCGTGAAGGCGGTCGGAGAGGGGCTGGGAGAACGTATTTTTTACCTGACGGCAAAGACAATTACAAGGACCGTCGCCGAACAGGCTTTCCAGACACTGAAAAAGCAGGATCTGAGTTTTAAAGTGATTACACTGACCGCAAAAGAGAAGATTTGTTTTTGCGAGGAAGCGGTATGCAACCCGGATAACTGTCCATATGCCAAGGGACACTATGACAGAGTAAACGATGCAGTATTTGATATGATTGTCAATTCGGATGAAATGAGCAGGGAAGAACTGGAACGGCAGGCGGAGAAACACAAGGTCTGCCCGTTTGAGATGGCACTGGACGTATCATTATGGGCCGATGCCATTATCTGTGACTATAATTACGTCTTTGACCCGAATGCACATTTAAAACGCTTCTTTTCGGAGGGGAACAAAGGAGAATATCTTTTCCTGATTGATGAGGCGCATAATCTGGTGGAGAGGGGCCGCGAGATGTACAGCGCCGTTCTCTATAAAGAGGAAGTACTGGAAATGAAGAAGCTGGTAAAGTCTGAAGATCCGGGCCTTGCAAAACGTCTGGAGGAATGTAATAAGCAGCTCCTTATGCTGAAGCGCGAATGCGAGAATTACCAAGTGCTGGACAGCGTATCACATATTGCTGTTAAACTGATGAATATCATGTCAGCACTCGAGGAGTATCTGGAGATCGTACAGAATGAGGAGAAGAGGGAGCAGACACTTGACTTTTATTTTCAAGTACGGGATTTTCTGAACATTCATGATATTATGGATGAAAATTATGTGATATATACGGAACTGGAGAGGGACGGGCGGTTTAAACTAAAATTACTCTGTGTCAATCCAGCCGTTAATCTTCAGACTTATCTCGAACAGGGGAACAGTACGGTCTTTTTCTCGGCAACGCTTCTCCCGATTCATTATTATAAGAAGCTGCTCAGTGTGGAGAAGGACGATTATGCGATCTATGCAGAATCCACATTCCCAAAAGAAAACCGTCTGCTGCTGCTCGGAACGGACGTCAGCACAAAATATACGATGCGTTCGGCGTCTATGTATGATAAGTTCGCACAATACATTCTGAAGGTGGTGGAAGCAAAAAGGGGCAACTATTTGATCTTCTTTCCGTCATACCGGTTTATGGCGGATGTATATGAGTGTTTCCAGAACGAAATACAGGGAAGGACAGATATAGAATGTATTCTCCAGTCACAGTTTATGGATGAATCTGCGAGGGAGGTTTTTCTGGAGACTTTTGAGGAGGAGAGGACGACCAGTCTGGCCGGTTTTTGTGTTATGGGTGGGATTTTTTCTGAGGGAATCGATCTTACGGAGGACAGGCTGATCGGGGCGGTTATCATTGGGACCGGGCTGCCGCAGGTGTGCAATGACCGTGAGATTCTGAGACAATACTTTGACAGCAGGGATATGAGGGGATTCGATTATGCCTATCTGTATCCAGGGATGAACAAGGTACTGCAGTCGGCAGGAAGAGTGATCCGTACAGAGGAAGACCAGGGGGTCATCGTCCTGCTTGATGAGCGCTTCATGGGAAGGCAGTACAGAGAAATTTTTCCAAGGGAGTGGGAAGGGTACCAGACATGCAGACTGGAGAATTTGAATGCCCATATGGAAAAATTCTGGGAGAAAATCAAAAATTGATGTTTCTTCTGGTAAAGTATTGACATTCAAGCCGCTTGATAGTTTTAAATGTTAGTAAAGGAGGAGGCCATGAACATCAAAGAAGTAGAAAAAGAAGTGGGAATCCGAAAGGCTAACATCCGCTATTATGAAGAGCAGGGGTTGGTTACCCCAATGAGAAATGCAGAGAATAATTACCGGGACTATTCAGAGGAAGATGTCATATGTCTGAAAAAAATAAAAGTGCTCCGCCTGCTGGGTATTTCTGTCGCGGAGATTAAAGCGGTCCAGAACCGGGATACTGCTCTTAATACTGTGGTACAAAGCAGAATATCTGAGATTGAAAAAGAAGTGGAACAGCTGGGTGAATTAGAAGAAATGTGCAGGATGTTTCTGGCGCACGACCAGACATATGATACACTGGATATTTCCCTGCTCGATACGCGGGAATGCCTTTCGATACAGAAAGGAGCAGTATTTATGAAGATAGACAGATGCAGAAATTATCAGGAAGCACTTAGAAGGTCAGAAGTCATTATGACTTGTTTCATATTTCTTGGCCTGATCCCTACGGGGGAAAATGTACAGCGGCTTTTTCATTACAGCCTGCCTGAATGGATCAGGTGGATCGGATTTGCGGGCGCCTGTGTTACAGGGATTATCAATATCGTTCTGTACAGGAAAATGTACAGCACACAAAAAAATGATTGGGAAAGGGCAGAGGAAAATCTGGCAGCGAAGGCCAGACGAAGTTAAGTATGCCATATAAGCAGGGGGGCCGCCGCGTCATAAATGATTCATGATGTGGCGGCTTCCCTGCTTTAAGTTTCATGGAAATCTGTGGAGATTCCTTATTCGATTGTGATATATTTCGGCTGTTCTTCAATTGCCTTTGGTACCTCTTTTGGTATACATAAGCTGAGAATTCCGTCTTTGAAGGACGCCTTGATGTCTTCCTGTCTGAGCTGGTCACCTACATAGAATCTGCGGTTGCAGGATCCTGTATAACGCTCCTTGCGGATGCAGTTGCCCTTCTGGTCTTTCTCTTCCTGAGTCTCCTCGTGGGATGCTGTAATCGTAAGATAGCCGTCTTTTAAATCGGCCTTGATGTCTTCTTTGCCGTATCCCGGAAGCTCCATCTCTACAAGATAATTGTTGTCTTTCTCATGAATATCAGTCTTCATAATCTGAGTAGTAGAGTTATCGAAAGATCTTTCAAAAAAGGGATCCTTAAAAAAGTCATTTAAAAAACTTCTGTTTGATAATAACATATGCCATACCTCCTAAAATAAATCTGTTATTCTTGTTCTACATGTAATATAGCATATGTTATTAGCACTGTCAAGAGGTGAGTGCTAATTTGCTTTAAGCATTTATTTTAAGTTAATAAAAGTTGAATTCATCTTCCCATGCAAAATTAGCAGATTCCTCTAAACTTTCAGGCCAGTGACTGCACCATGACGGTACACTGCAATTTTTTACCTTATCAAGGCTGGGTGTATAGGGTTTCAGGTCCAGAACAGGGGTATTATTGTTTGCATCAATATAAGCAATCTGAATAGCGCCTTTTTGATAATCTATATCAATGACTTCTACGGCTGTCAAGGCTATCGGGTTTGGACGGATCGGTGACCTGGTAGCAAAAATCCCCATTTTTTGAGGAGCATTTTTATAAGGCTGTTCTGTTTCCAGCACCGACCTGAACTCTTCCTTGTCGAAATCACTGAACCACCAAAGAACATTGATATGGCTGAATCCATCCAGAGCCTTTAATGCGGGGACAAATTCAGGGTCCAGCCGGATAAAAGTTCCTTCTTTGCTGCTGCAGATAGTTCCTATCGAATTTACTTTATGAGTTGACATGTTTTATATCCTCCTTTTCTATAAGCAGACGATAGACCCTGACATCATGTGAGAGTCAAGAAAAAACGTCCTGTAAATTTATCTACAAGACGTTTTCGCTGTTTTTTGCAAGGGTATTTGGATTTCAGTTAAGTATTTTTGAGGGTCCTCCTCATTCCACGGACCGCGGTGTACGATTTGCCTGCTTCCTTCTTTCATTTTATACTGGCTGTTATTCTGCAGCCATTCTGCAAATGTAAGATAAGCAGACGCAATATTTGAAAAATCACCGTAAACCATCGTACAGGCCATGACAGGGACAGGATCTGTGTGCCGGAACTGGAAAGGCGGTTCCTCCGGCCCGGCTTTGTTTACCACTGCGCATAGTTCTACATCCACATTTTCTTCTTTGTAGTCTGCATCGTGGTAGATGGAAAACGTATCATTTGAATGCACTATATTATGCTGTTCTGCATATTCAGATAATTCCTGCCATAATTCACCCTCGGCATAATAGCTGGGGATGACTTTTCTTAATGAAAGAACATAATAATCAGGAATAGCTTTTATAGTAACATTGTAATGTATTTCATTTTTCCCGCTTAATAATTCTTTTTTAGCAAGTTCAATTTTCATTAACTTTTCTTGCTCTGCCTGTATATTGAATTTGATTTCTTTATATTTCCTGTCAAGCTGCTCTATAATGAAAGAATCATTTTCACTATTAAGAGCGGCTATTATTTCAGAGACGTTAAAACCGCTGTCACGCAAATAAATGATTTTGTTCAGCCGGGGGATTTGTTCTGCGGAATACATACGGTATCCGGTCCATGAGTCAACTGCTTCTGGTTTCAACAGACCGGTTTCATCATAATATCGCAGCATACGGACAGATACTTGTGTTAACTTTGAAAATTCACCAATTCTAAACATGTAATATCCTCATTTCTGGACGGCACAAAGGGATGGGTGGTACTATTAAAAGTAATTCAGGAATTCCCGCGCCGCTTTCGACAGGGGCATCTGTTCATTGTAAGCGATTACGAGTTCGCGCCCGGGCAGTTCTTCTTTTGTTTCTACGACAAACAGGTCGTCTTCTGCATGTCTGATACAGTAATCCGGTATAAATGCAATCCCCAGTCCGATGCGGGCCAGATCGATCAACAGGTCATTGCTCGTCAGTTCAATCTCGGGCACAAGGTCAAGCTGGTGCTGCTGGAAAAGCCTGTGGAGGAATTCACTGGTAGTGCTGTGTCGGTCAAGCATGAGGATCGGATAATGGGAAAGCTGCTGGTAAGTCAGCTTTTTTCCCCTCAGGTCTTCAAAAGCGCTGTTGGCGATAAAGACATCCCTGAATTTAGTGATCTTTTTTATAGAAGATACATTGCTTAAATAATTGTTCGGATAGTTGACCACGACCAGATCGACCTGTCCGGTTTCCAGTAGTTCCACGCACTTGATAGAGGTCTGGTTAATCACTTTGATGTGTGCACTTGGAAATTCCTTGTGAAACTTTTCGAGGTACGGCACAAGAAAATAGCGGCATATGGTGTCGCTGGCGCCGATGCGGATCTGTCCCCCCGTTGATGCGGCATCCAGAAGCTGGGCTTCACCCCGCTGGATCAGATGCATGGCCGGCTCTATATGGCGGAGCAGTATTTCGCCTTCGGGGGTCAGCTGAACCTTTTTTGTGCTCCGGATAAATAATGTCTGGTCCAGCTTGCGCTCCAGTGTCTTGATTGACTGGCTGACAGCGGACTGTGATATAAAAAGCTGTTTGGACGCTTCTGAGAAGCTTAAGGTAGATGCTACATGAAAAAAGACCTTATACAGTTCATAGTTGATATCCATTATTAGACCTCCTAATAAGTATTGTTAGTATTATAAGCCAAATTGTGGTGAATTACAATGTGATTTATGATAAAATATAAGAATTAAACGATATTGAATGAAAGTGTGGGCATGATGAACGAAGAAAAGAAGACGAAAAAGGCAGAATGGCTGCTGGGGGTTGTTTTATCTTTTGCAGTGATTCTCATTCTGCTGATTTCCAGTTTCCAGGCGGCGATGTACATGGATTTTGGTTTCTATGAAAAAGAGTATAAAAAGTATGATGTTCTTTCCGATCTTGACATGGAGATGGAAGACGTGATGTATGTTACTCAGGAAATGATGGCTTATTTAAGGGGCGACAGAGAGACGTTGGAGGTGGTTACGACTGTAGAAGGTAAAAAGCAGGACTTTTTTAACGAACAGGACAGACTGCACATGGAGGATGTACAGGGGTTGTTTATCGGCGGGCTTCACCTTAGGACGGGGGTTGTAATCGTACTGCTGGTCTGTCTGGCGGCGCTCATCCTTATGAAGGGCGGATGGAAGTATGTCCTCCCGAGGGCATTCCAGATTGCGGTGGGTGTGTCCGGCATCGCGACGGCAGCGCTGGCATTTCTGTTCTCGAGGGATTTTGATGCGGCATTCACTAAGTTCCATGAGATTTTCTTTTCCAACGACCTGTGGATGTTTGACCCGGCAGAGGATTATATGATCAGGATGCTGCCGGAGGGACTTTTTTCTGATATGGTTATAAGAATTGGGATACTGTTTATTGCGTCCCTTCTCATTCTGCTGGCAGGAAGCGCTGTCTGGAGACGAAAAACAAAGATTAGGAAAACTAATGAATAAGTTTAAGTATATTAATTGTACTTATCAGAAGAAGTATGATAATATATAAAATATAGTGATAAAATGCAAAGGAGATTCTATATGAGTAATGTAAAACGTGTATATGTGGAGAAAAAGCCGGAGTTTGCCGTTCAGGCAAAGGAACTGCGTCATGAGATCAAGCATTACCTGGGGATTGAAACAGTGAGCGCCGTGCGTGTCCTGATCCGCTATGATGTGGAGAATATAACAGACGAGACTTTTGATAAGGCGTGCAACGGTGTTTTTGCGGAACCGCCGGTAGATGTCCTGTATCACGAGACATTTCCAATGAAGGAAGGAAGCCGTGTGTTTTCTGTAGAATACCTTCCGGGACAGTTTGACCAGAGAGCGGATTCAGCAGAGCAGTGCGTCCAGTTTATCAGGGAAGATGAAAAGCCTGTCATCAGGACTGCTACAACATATGTTGTTGAAGGCACAGTAACGGACGATGAATTTGCGGCGGTTAAGAACCACTGCATCAATCCGGTCGATTCCAGAGAGACAGGTCTCGGAAAACCGGAAACACTCGTGACTGTTTTTGAAGAACCTGAAGACGTAAAGGTATTTGACGGATTTCAGGTTATGCCGGAAGCAGAACTTAAAGAATTATACGATTCCCTGGGACTGGCAATGACATTCAGGGATTTCCTTCATATTCAGAATTACTATCAGGGTGAAGAGCACAGAGACCCTACGATGACAGAAATCCGTGTTCTGGATACTTATTGGTCAGATCACTGCCGCCATACGACATTCTCGACGGAGCTTAAAGATGTCACCTTCGGTGAAGGCGACTACAAAGAACCGATCGTAGATACATACAGACAGTACCTGAAAGACCACAGTGAGATTTTTGCAGGAAGAGAAGACAAGTTCGTCTGCCTGATGGATCTGGCGCTGATGGCGATGCGCAAGCTGAAAAAAGAAGGAAAGCTTCAGGATCAGGAAGAGTCTGACGAGATCAATGCATGCAGTATTGTTGTACCGGTCAAGGTTGACGGAGTGGAAGAGGAGTGGCTTATTAATTTTAAGAATGAGACACATAACCACCCGACTGAGATCGAACCTTTCGGTGGTGCGGCTACCTGTCTTGGAGGGGCAATCCGCGACCCGCTGTCAGGACGTACTTATGTATACCAGGCAATGCGTGTGACAGGGGCGGCAGATCCTACGGTACCTGTGACAGAGACATTAAAAGGAAAGCTGCCACAGAAAAAGCTGGTCAGGGGCGCAGCCAAAGGATACAGCTCTTATGGAAACCAGATCGGACTGGCTACGGGTGCGGTTAAGGAGATCTACCACCCGGATTATGTTGCAAAACGTATGGAGATCGGTGCAGTCTTAGGCGCAGCACCGAGACGCGCCGTGATCAGGGAAACTTCTGATCCGGGCGATATCATTATTTTATTAGGCGGACGTACAGGACGTGACGGCTGCGGCGGTGCAACAGGGTCTTCCAAGGTTCATACAGAAGAATCCATCGAGACATGCGGCGCAGAGGTCCAGAAGGGAAATCCGCCGACAGAACGTAAGATTCAGCGTCTCTTCAGGAGAGAAGAAGTAAGTAAGCTGATTAAAAAGTGTAATGACTTTGGCGCGGGCGGTGTTTCTGTAGCGATCGGTGAGCTGGCTGACGGGCTTCGCGTGGATCTGGACAAGGTACCGAAGAAATATGCCGGGCTGGACGGAACAGAGATTGCCATTTCTGAATCTCAGGAGAGAATGGCAGTTGTGGTTGACCCGGGCGATGTAGAAGAATTCCTTGCATTTGCAAAAGAAGAAAATCTGGAAGCAGTTGAAGTTGCAGTAGTGACGGAATCTCCGAGACTCGTACTGACATGGAGGGGAAATGAGATCGTGAATATTTCACGTGCATTTCTGGATACAAATGGTGCCCATCAGGAGACTTCCGTTGAAGTGGAAATCCCAGCGAAGGAAGGAAGCCTTTTCGTGAAAAATGAAGTCGGTTATGTCAGAGAGAAATGGCTGAATGTCCTGGAGGACCTGAACGTATGCTCACAGAAAGGGCTTGTGGAAATGTTTGATGGTTCCATAGGTGCCGCTTCTGTATTCATGCCTCACGGCGGAAAATACCAGATGACAGAGACACAGACGATGGTTGCAAAGGTGCCGGTTCAAAATGGAAAGACAGACAGTGTTTCCATGATGAGCTTTGGTTTTGACCCGTATCTGTCCAGCTGGAGTCCGTACCACGGTGCGATCTATGCAGTTGTTGAGTCTGTTGCCAAGATCGTGGCATCAGGCGGGGATTACAAAAAGATCCGGTTTACATTCCAGGAATACTTCCGCAGGATGACAGAAGATCCAAAGAGATGGAGCCAGCCGTTTGCAGCACTGCTGGGTGCGTACAATGCACAGCTCGGTTTTGGACTGCCGTCAATCGGCGGAAAAGACAGTATGTCAGGAACATTCCAGGATATCGATGTGCCGCCGACACTGGTTTCCTTTGCTGTAGATATGGCAACTGAAAAAGATATCATTACACCGGAATTCAAGAAAGCCGGCAGCAAGATTGTATGGATGAGAATCGAGAAGGATGAATATGACCTTCCTGTATACAGCCAGCTGATGGATCAGTACAGTAAGTTTACGGCCGATATCCACAGCGGTAATATTATATCTGCTTATGCCCTTGACCGCCACGGCGTGATTGCAGCGGTCAGCAAGATGGCATTCGGTAATGCATTTGGTGTTAAGATCGAGCATAACATAGACGAAAGGGAGCTGTTTGCCCCGGCATTTGGCGACCTGATCGCAGAAGTACCGGCAGAGAAAGTTTCTGAGCTTGGAATTACCTATACCGTGATCGGTGAAGTGACAGACGATAAGACATTTAGCTATGGCAATACTGCAATCACTCTGGATGAGGCGGAAAAAGCATGGACAGAGACACTGGAGAAAGTATTTGCTACAAAATCTTCCGCGGACAGTGATGAGGCTCTGGAAGAGAAGCTGTATGATACAAAGGATATCCACATCTGCAGCCATAAGATCGCACAGCCGACCGTATTTATCCCGGTATTCCCGGGAACGAACTGTGAATACGACAGCAAAAAGGCTTTCGAGCGGGCAGGCGCAAAGGTTATTACAAAGGTATTCAAGAACATGGATGCCGCTGACATCCGGGATTCTGTAAATGAATTTGAAAAGGCGATCTCCCAGGCACAGATGATTATGTTCCCGGGCGGATTCAGCGCAGGTGACGAACCGGACGGTTCCGCGAAATTCTTTGCCACGGCATTCCAGAATGCGAAGATCAAAGAAGCTGTGGAAAAGCTCCTCAATGAGAGGGACGGACTGGCACTCGGTGTCTGCAATGGCTTCCAGGCCCTGATTAAACTCGGACTTGTTCCTTACGGACAGATCGCCGGACAGACAGAGGATTCACCGACACTGACCTACAACACCATTGGACGACATATCTCCAAGATGGTTTA
Source organism: Faecalicatena orotica (assembly GCF_003149245.1). Taxonomy (GTDB): domain Bacteria; phylum Bacillota; class Clostridia; order Lachnospirales; family Lachnospiraceae; genus Faecalicatena_A; species Faecalicatena_A orotica. The sequence continues at coordinate 151,664 of NZ_QGDL01000015.1, forward strand.
TACAAAAGTTGTTACAAATAAATCACCCTGGCTTCAGGGGGCACAGCTCGGCGGCGTATATACGAACCCGGCTTCCCACGGAGAAGGAAGATTTGTTGCAAGTCAGGAATGGCTAGATAAATTATTCGCAAACGGACAGGTTGCAACACAGTACTGCGATCCTGACGGTGTGATCAGTATGGATGAGGAATGGAATGTAAATGGTTCCTACTGTGCGATAGAGGGTATTACAAGTCCTGACGGACGTGTGCTTGGCAAGATGGCACACTCCGAGAGACGTGATGATTCTGTGGCAATCAACATATACGGAGAGCAGGATCTCAAGATCTTTGAGTCCGGAGTTAATTATTTTAAATAATCGGATGTAAAGGCAAGTTTTTTGCCTGACATCCACGAAAATAGACTGGGGAAAAGAGTGGCGCAGGCCTGAATTTTTCCCGGTCTATCATTCATAAATCCGGCTGTTGGTTCCGGTAGGATTTTATCTTTGTTTGAATTGTAGAAAAAATTAGAAAAAGCTTGACAATTCTCCTGGCATGATAGTATAATAACAAAGCGAGTTGCGGATGGGACATGCGCAGCTGCGAATAAAATATGGCGGAATAGCTCAGTTGGCTAGAGCACACGGTTCATACCCGTGGTGTCGCTGGTTCAAATCCAGTTTCCGCTATCTGTGAAGAGGCCTGTGTTTACGGGCTTCTTTTTGTATCCTTGCAGAAAAGAAATGACGTAATAGGATAAGAATGATATAATATTACATGGCACAATTGAACAGTAAAAGGTGAAAATAGACATGGGAGTTGAATTACTGAAAAATTTAGACAGGCTGCATACTACAGAACTCGGAGTGCTGCGGATAAAGAGGAATTTGTCTTTAGACACAGATCATGTTGTAGAGTGGTGCAGGAACAAAATCAATTCTTCAGATGCGGTGATTACAAGGAACGGAAAGAACTGGTACATAAACGCAGAAGACTGTTTGATAACAGTAAATGCGTACAGCTATACGATTATTACCGCCCACAAACACAAGAAATAATAGGAAGGCAGCATTCCAAACATTAATGTTTTGAAATTTGAAGAAAAGCAGGTTCGAAAAGGAGAGAATAGAAAATGGCATCTATATATTCATTAAAAAAATTTTGCTATATTGTTTTAATTGATTCAAAAGAAGTCGGCGGATTTTCTGAAATCAGTACAACAGATATTACCACCGATCCTATTGAGTATCGTGAAGGCACATCCAGTGTCAATACTGTTTATAAACAGTCAGGACATGTAAAATATGGAAATGTCACTTTGAAATGGGGATTTGTGACATCTGCTGAATTCATCATCTGGTTGCAAAGCGCAGGAGACAGGGCATGTGAAAGAAAAACAATAAAAATCCAGCTGCGTGATGACTTAAATAGAGTTGCTGCAGAGTGGGAAATTATGAACGCATGGCCAGTCAAATATACATCAGAAGATTTAGATAATTCAAGTAATGAAATTCCGATTGAAAGTATGGAATTGGCACATGAAGGTATTAAACGTATGTAACCATACTTAACTCTGTTACAAAAATTAAAAAATTTGGAAAAAATTTATAAAAAGATGTTGACATTTGGTGAAAGATAATAGTATAATAGCAAAGCGGGTTACGGATGAGAGATACGTAAGACGCAGTAGAATATGGGATCTTAGCTCAGCTGGGAGAGCATCTGCCTTACAAGCAGAGGGTCATAGGTTCGAGCCCTATAGGTCCCATATACTTTTTTAAAATTATATATGGCGGAATAGCTCAGTTGGCTAGAGCACACGGTTCATACCCGTGGTGTCGCTGGTTCAAATCCAGTTTCCGCTATTGGAAAAGAAGTCTGTTAATTACAGGCTTCTTTTTTTAGAACTTTTTCAGGTGTGTCTGTGGATAGGAAGGCTGTGAATAGGAATCGGATATTCCGGTGGCAATTGCAGACAATTTATGCTAAAATCAGAGAATGAGAAATGAAATGGAGGATGGAATTATGAGTCAAAAATCATGGGATGTGCTGCGGATAGTGGCAGGGCTATATCTCGCCTATCTGGGAGTAAAAAGTATGATGACAGCTATCTCTGACAGGCCGGAGAATATGGTGTTTTTCCTGATTATGGCGGTTATATTTATGATTACCGGTGCCGGATATGCAATCTATGCAATAAGAAGAGTATGGGCAGGCAGGAATGAAGAGCCAGAAGCCATAGAAGAGAATGAAGATTTTGAGAATAGTGGGGAAGAAACTGCAGAAGATAATGAGGAAGATGACTCTGAAGAAGATGACGCTAATGAGGAAGAGGAGGAATAATTCATGCGGGTTGGAATGGGATACGATGTTCATAAGCTTGTAGAGGATAGAGAGCTGATTTTGGGCGGCGTGACGATTCCCTATGAGAAAGGTCTTTTGGGCCATTCTGATGCAGATGTGCTATTACATGCTGTCATGGATGCTCTTTTAGGGGCGGCGGCGCTGGGGGATATTGGAAAGCATTTCCCGGATACAGATCCCCAATATAAAGGAATCTCCAGCATCAGGCTTCTGGAGCATGTAGCGGCACTGCTCGATGAGCAGAACTATATCGTGGAAAATATTGATGCAACGATTATTGCACAAAGGCCGAAGATGCGCCCTTATATTGATACTATGAGGGAAAATGTAGCGAAGGCGCTTAAGATTTCCGTGGATCAGGTGAATATCAAAGCAACGACCGAGGAGGGGCTTGGATTCACCGGAAGCGGGGAAGGGATTTCTTCACAGGCGGTCTGTGCATTGGAGAAGATTACGAACTATGCAAGCTATGATATGACACCGAATCCGGGCGGCTGTGAGAACTGTCATGGATGCGCCAGAAAGTAACGTAAGAAGAGAGGAATGCGGGCATGCAGTTACGAAAGCTAGAGATCAATGAACACGGCAGGACGAGGACGCTGTGGGAGAAGGTATTTGCAGAGGACAGCAGGGAATTTCTGGATTATTATTATTTCATAAAAACGAGGGATAACCAGATCTATGTCATTGAGGAAGACGGGGGTGTCCGTTCCATGCTCCAGCTGAACCCTTATCTGCTGCAGGTAGAGGACAGGCAGTTTCCGTGTAATTATATCATTGCTGTCGCGACAGAAGAGAATTACAGGAAACGCGGGTATATGGGAGAACTGCTCAGAAAGGCCATGCAGGACATGTATGCACGCAAAGAGCCGTTTACCTTCTTAATGCCCGCGGCAGAAGCAATCTATACACCATATGACTTCCGGTTTGTCTATGCCCAGAACCAGTGCGAAAGTATGGGGACGGACAGTGCGGCAGAGTTGGAGCTTACGGATGCAGGAATGCGTGATGCGGCAGATATGGCGGCATTCTTCAATCAGTATTTTGCGGAGAAATACCAGGTTTGTGCGGTCAGGGATGAGACATATTACCAGACCATGATCTTTGAACAGCAGAGTGAAAACGGCGGTGTGAAGCTTATAAAGGAGGGGCAGGACATCAAAGGAATGTTCGCCTATGCAAGTGAAGAGAATGTCGTGGAAATCAGAGAACCTCTGTATCTGGATGAATACGAAGCACAGTTTCAGAAAGCAGTCCGTGACCTGCGCTCAGGCAGGGACGTGCCGGTAAAGATATATGCATGCCGTAACGGGGAGCATGTCAGAAAAGTGCCTATTATCATGGTCAGGATCCTGCATCTGGAGACATTCTTATCTGCGGTGAAGGTGAAAGAAGGTGAAAGACTTTCCTGCTCCTTTGCAGTGCTGGATTCAATCATTACAAAAAACAGCAGGGTCTGGAAGCTGACAGGGGGACAGGACAGCCGGGATGTACAGGTGAGTGAGACAGAAGATTCCGAAGGAGTCCTGACAATCAGTGCTTTGACAAGCTTTCTGTTCGGCTACAAGACCGTGGATGAAATCAGGGGAGAAGAAGGCGTCATAATTCCCGGACAGCTGGGGAATGAATTAAACAAGATACAGGCATTAAAGCAAACATTCCTGAATGAAATAGTCTGAAAAGTCTGAAAACGGTCCGCAAAGGGGTCTGACCCCTTTGCGGACCGTTTTCAGACTTTTCAGACTTCGAATTATGTTGACAAATTGGAAATTTTTGAATAATATATATCTATATCAATACTGAAGCAAAGGCAATGAACGGAAAGAGTAACTGATTCGGAACTTTCAGAGAGAGGCTGTCACCGGCTGTAAGCAGTCTCAGGGGAAGGATTTGTGAAGTGCATCCGGGAGCTGATTCTGCAAAAGGAATTTCCAAGTAGCAGGATACGTAAGGCATACGTTACATGCGCTGAGTGAAAGAAGAGATTCTTTTAATAGAGTGGAACCGCGGATATGACTTCGTCTCTAATGCAGAGACGGGGTCTTTTTGTTTCTGTGGGCAACTTGCCGTGAAAGTCAAACATTCCAGGGAATGGAGGAATATGATATGGGAATGATATCTTATATAAAGAATGAGATTCAGGTAATACGGGAACGTGACCCTGCCATTAAATCTAATATGGAGGTCTTGCTTTACCCCAGTTTTAAAGTTATACTTAGATACAGAGTGGCCCATAAGCTGTATCTGAAGGGGCACTATTTCCTTGCCCGCTGGATATCCCAGAGGGCGGCACGCAAGACAGGGATTGAGATTCATCCGGGGGCGGAGATAGGGAAAGGGCTCTTTATTGACCACGGAAGCGGTGTGATCATCGGGGAGACTACGATTATCGGGGATAATGTTACTCTCTATCAGGGGGTAACACTCGGCGGTACAGGCAAGGAACAGGGAAAGAGACACCCGACGCTGAAGGATAATGTCATGGTAAGTGCGGGGGCGAAGATACTTGGGTCCTTTACCATCGGGGAGAATTCGAAGATCGGAGCAGGCTCTGTTGTGCTTGAGGAGGTTCCGCCGAACTGTACGGTTGTCGGTGTGCCGGGACGTGTTGTGAAGATGGGAGACCAGAAGGTGCCGCGGATTGATATGGATCAGGTTCACCTGCCTGACCCGGTACTAAATGACATCAGAGAGCTTCAGAATGATAATATCCGCCTGTACAGCCAGCTCAAAGAGATGGAGAAGCATATGAGGTGTATGATACAGCAGGATTGTGAGATAAAAGAGGAAAAGAAAGAGGAGAAGAACGATGAAAATTTATAATACAATGTCAAAGAAAAAAGAAGAATTTGTGCCTTTGGAAGAAGGCAGGGTCAGGATGTACGTGTGCGGCCCCACTGTGTATAACTTCATCCACATCGGGAATGCAAGGCCGATGATCGTATTTGATACGGTCAGAAGATACTTTGAGTATAAAGGGTATGATGTGAACTTCGTTTCCAACTTCACGGATGTGGACGACAAGATCATCAAAAAAGCAATTGAAGAGGGCGTGACGGCAGACGAGATTTCCAAGCGCTATATTGCGGAGTGTAAAAAGGATATGGAAGGCATGAACGTGAAGCCCGCGACGAAGAATCCGCTTGCAACAGAGGAAATCTGTGGTATGGTTGATATGATACAGACACTCATTGACAAGGGTTATGCATATGAAAAAAATGGTACGGTATATTTCCGTACAAGGAAGTTTGAGGGCTACGGCAAGCTGTCACATAAGAATCTGGATGACCTCCAGTCAGGCGGACGTTCTCTCTTAGTGTCAGGACAGGATGAAAAGGAAGACTCACTGGATTTCGTACTCTGGAAACCGAAAAAAGAAGGTGAACCGGCATGGGAGTCACCGTGGAGCGAGGGACGTCCCGGATGGCACATCGAATGTTCTGAGATGTCTAAAAAATATCTGGGTGAACAGATCGATATTCATGCAGGAGGAGAAGACCTTGTGTTCCCCCACCATGAGAATGAGATCGCCCAGAGTGAGGCAGCCAATGGAAAAGATTTTGCAAAATACTGGATGCACAACGCATTCCTGAACATAGACAATAAGAAGATGTCCAAATCTCTTGGCAACTTCTTCACAGTCAGGGAAATCAGTGAAAAATATGACCTGCAGGTACTTCGGTTCTTTATGCTGGGAGCACATTACAGGACACCGCTGAACTTCAGTGCAGACCTGATGGCCGCTGCAAAGACCGGGCTTGACCGCATCATAACAGCAGCAGATAATCTCAAATTCCTCATTGGAAATGCAAAGGCAGAGAAGATGACAGAGGCTGAGAAACAAGCATTTGCAAAGACTTCAGAGTATGTAGATTCCTTCGAACGTGCGATGGACGATGACTTCAATACAGCCGATGCGATAGCATCCATCTTTGATTTGGTGAAATATTCCAACACAACGGCAAATGAAGACAGTTCTAAAGCATATTTGCAGGGGATACTGGACCTGATCCTGAAGCTGACAGATGTGCTCGGAATCATTGTGGAGAAAGAGGAAGAACTGCTGGCGGAGGACATTGAGGCATTGATCGAAGAGCGTCAGGCGGCAAGAAAGGCAAAGAATTTTGCAAGAGCAGATGAGATCAGGGATGAACTGCTTGCAAAAGGAATTATTCTGGAAGATACACGAGAAGGAGTAAAATGGAAGAAAGCGTAAAATTTGAGTTTCACAATTATATAGAAAAAACGCTGGATTTACAAGAGGTGGATATTACAAGCTATTCACCTCTTGTTCTGGCGTTTATCGGAGACTGTGTCTACGATCTGGTTATCAAGACCATGATCATCAACAGAGGAAACAAGCAGGTGCATAAACTGCATGAAGAGACAAGCAGGTTTGTACAGGCATCCACACAGTCGCTGATGATGCGTTCGATGCAGGAACTGCTCACGGAAGAGGAACACGCGGTTTACAGGCGGGGGAGAAATGCGAAGTCCGTGTCACCCGCGAAAAACCAGTCCATCACGGACTACAGAAGGGCAACCGGGTTCGAGGCGCTCCTTGGCTATCTCTACATGAAAAAGGAATACAAAAGGCTGCTGGAGCTTGTAAAAGCCGGGCTTGACAGTCTGGATGAAGCGTATTTTGAACAAAAATAGAAAATGGAGAATAAGATGCAGGAAAATATAAAAAATGAACAGGAAAATACAGAGCATACTCTGGTAATAGAAGGAAGAAATGCAGTACTGGAGGCATTCCGCTCCGGAAAACCGATTGATAAGGTTTTCATCCTGGACGGCTGTCAGGACGGTCCGGTCAGAACAATTGTCAGGGAAGCAAAAAAGCATGATACTATTTTAAACTTTGTTGGAAAAGACAGACTTTCACAGCTTAGTGAAACCGGCAAACACCAAGGCGTGATAGCCTATGCGGCAGCCTACGAATATGCGGAGATTGATGACATGTTTAAAAAGGCAGAGGAAAAGGGTGAAGATCCTTTTTTTATCCTGCTGGACAATATTGAAGACCCTCATAATCTGGGGGCAATCATCCGGACAGCAAATCTGGCGGGGGCGCATGGGGTTATCATACCGAAGCGCAGGGCTTCCGGCCTCACGGCGACGGTTGCAAAGACTTCGGCAGGTGCCCTTAACTACACACCGGTTGCCAAAGTGACAAACCTTGCAAAGACGATGGAAGAGCTCAAGGAGAGAGGTCTCTGGTTTGTATGTGCGGATATGGGCGGCGAGTCCATGTACCGGCTGAACCTGACAGGGCCGATCGGCCTTGTGATCGGAAATGAAGGCGAGGGTGTCGGACGTCTTGTGAAAGAAAAGTGTGATTTTGTAGCAAGTATTCCTATGAAGGGAGAAATAGATTCTCTGAATGCATCTGTAGCCGCAGGTGTGATGGCATACGAGATTGTCCGCCAGAGGATGAAGTAGGGGAAACGCTGATGAGCAAGTACGATGCAATACCGGACGAGCAGCTGATTGCAGAATTTAATAACGGTGAATCAGAAATCATGGATTATATCATGATGAAATATAAGTCAATGGTGCGTAAAAAGGCAAGGGCAATGTACCTGATCGGAGGGGAGAACGAAGATCTCATTCAGGAAGGAATGATTGGTCTTATTAAAGCCGTGCGCGACTACGATATTTCCCAGAGGTCATCCTTCGCAAGCTTTGCAGAGCTGTGCGTATCCAGACAGATGTACACAGCCATAGAGGCGTCGAAAAGAAAAAAGCATATTCCTCTGAATTCTTATGTCTCCCTCTATGAGGAGGGGGAAAGTACGGATGAAGAAAAAAAACTGCCGCTGATCGATACGATAGAGCCTGAGATAGAAAACAATCCGGAGGCGCTGTATTTCGGAAAAGAATTTACGGAAGCTTTTGTTGATGAATTGAAGCAGAATCTGAGTGCACTGGAGAACCATGTCCTGTATCTGCATCTTTTAGGGACGGATTATAAGACAATTGCAGAACTGCTCGGAAAAAGCCCGAAAGCAATTGATAATGCGCTGCAGCGGATCAGGAATAAGGCAGGGAAGCTGTTGGAATAACAGAAAATAAATGTTTCATAATCCATATTGAACCAGTTATAACCGCAGGAGAGAATGATATGATACCATTCTCTCCTGCGGTTTTTGATTTTTAAAAAAATAATAAATAAACAGTATATAACAGTTGACAACAGTTCTATACTGTTATATACTGTTTATGAACAAAGGAGGATTGCTATGAAGTTAATTATCAATAATTCTTCCATGCAGCCCATTTATGAACAGATTGGTATCCAGATCAGGACGAAGATTATGGAGGGTGAACTGTCGGAAGACACGATGCTCCCGTCTGTCCGTACATTGGCTAAAGATCTGAGGGTCAGTGCACTGACCGTTAAGAAAGCATATGATGCACTGGAGCAGGAGGGATTCATCGTAACCGTGCACGGCAAAGGCAGTTTCGTAGCCTGTGCCAATCAGGAGTTTATGCTGGAAGAGAAGAAGAAGGAAGTGGAAGCCGACCTTGAGATGGCCATCAGGAAGGGCAGAAGCTGTGGTATGAGCAATCAGGAGATTACAGAATTATTTCAAATCATTTTGGAGGATTAGTAATGATACTAAAATTAGAAAACGTAGAAAAACATTATGAACAATTTGATTTAAAATGTTCCCTCGAACTGCAGGATGGCTGTGTGACCGGGCTGATCGGGCAGAACGGGGCCGGGAAGAGTACTACATTTAAGGCTGTCCTTGGCCTGATCAGTATTGACGGGGGAAGGATTGAAGTTTTCGGGAAAGATGTAAAAGAACTATCAAAAGAAGACAGGGAAAACATAGGTGTTGTCCTGTCGGGTTCCGGATTCAGCGGATATCTTACGGTTCATGATATCATACCGATTTTATCCAGTATGTATACATCCTTTCAGAAAGCAGATTTCCAAAAGAGATGCAGGAAGTTCAGCCTGCCGATGGACAAGAAAATTAAGGATTTTTCAACAGGCATGAAGGCGAAACTAAAGGTACTTGTTGCCATGTCGCACGATGCGAAGCTCCTTATTCTGGACGAACCGACAGCGGGACTCGATGTCATCGCAAGAGATGAGCTGCTGGATATGATGAGGGAATATATGGAAGACGGCAACCGCTCAATACTAATCAGTTCCCATATTTCAAGCGATCTGGAAGGGCTGTGTGATGACCTTTACATGATCCATGACGGCAGTATTATTATGCATGAGGATACGGACCGGCTTCTTGGTGATTATGGTTTACTGAAGGTTACAGAAGCACAGTACGGCAAATTAGACAAACGTTACATCCTAAAAAGAAAAAGGGAAAATTTTGGATACAGCTGCCTGACAAACCAGAAACAGTATTATATAGAAAACTATCCGGGAATTGCGGTAGAAAAAGGTAATATCGATGAGGTAATCACAATGATGATAAGGGGGGAAAGTAAATGAAAGGATTATTAATAAAAGATTTGAAGCTGTTAAAAAACCAGATGAATTTCTTTCTCATAATTTGTGTGGTGGGTATGATGTTAATGATTACACAAAAGAATCCCATGATCATGGTCAGCTATTCCACTTTTCTATTCTCAATGTTTACGCTTAGCACGATCAGTTATGACGAATTCGATAATAGCAATGCCTTTTTATTTACATTACCGATAACCAGAAAACTGTATGTCATAGAAAAATATGTATTTGGCATACTGACAGCTCTGGGTGCATGGTTTGCATCGACCGTGATAGCAGCTGTATATACGGCGCTCAGGCAGCCTGGGACAAATCAGACAGAATGGATTATAACGGCGGCTATTATGTTGTGTCTGCCGGCTGTCTTTCTGGCCCTTACCATTCCGGTCCAGTTGAAGTTCGGCGCAGATAAGGGAAGGGCAGCCATGATTGGAGTCGTTGGGGGTATCTTTATACTATGTTTTGCTGCCTCATACGTGATGAAGTCAATGGGAATCAATATAGATGATATCTCAAACATCATCACAAATATGGGTGCCCGGGGGCTCGCATTCACAGTAGCTGCCATCTGTATTGCAGCCTGCGTGGTATCATATTTTATATCACTCAGGATTATGGAGAAAAAACAGTTTTAAAAACAGATTTGCTTTAGAGGGCATCTTGTAGTATAATACAAAAACAGACGACTTTTCAGAAAGGAATCTCTATAGTATGAAATTATACCCAAGACAAAAATTAAATGCAGGAATTGCCCTTATTTGTACGATTGCAATGTTGTGTCCGCCTGCTTTAGGACAGGCGAAAGAGTTTTCATCTGTTCAGGAGAAGGCCTCCAGCCTCCAGACAGAACTGGATGGAATCAACAAAGAACTGGCTTCTATCAGCGAAGAGATTGCTGACACGCAGATGCAGACAGAGATGATGTCAGCGGAAATTCTTCGTACAGAAGATTCTCTGCGTGCCGCACAGGAAGATGAGAACAAACAGTATGAAGATATGAAGGCACGGATAAAGTATATGTATGAGACCGGAGATGCCACACTCTTGGAATTACTTTTCTCTGCGGATAATATGGCAGACTTCCTGAATAAGGCAGAATTTGTGCAGAATGTCAGTGACTATGACAGAGAGATGCTGGACAAACTGACGGCGATCAGTGACGATATTGCTGCGAAAGAAAAGACACTGAAGGCACAGAAAAATGCACTGGGGGATTTAAAGACCCGGCTGGATAAGCGTCAGAAGGATCTTGAAGCAAAGGCGAAAGAGACATCCACAGATCTGGAGGCTTTAAAGGTACAGATCCAGAATACGTCATCTAATGTGGTAATGAGTACGGACGGAAGAATCGTGCGGGGAACGGCCATGAAAGTATCGGCAGAAGAAGAGAAGCTGCTTGCCGCGATTATAGAATGTGAGGCGTATCAGGATTACAATTCACTCCTTGCCGTCGCAACCGTGATTATGAACCGTGTAAATGATTCCCGCTTTCCGAATACAATTGCAGAAGTCGTATATGCATCTAACCAGTTCGAACCGGTTACTTTAGGCAGCCTCGATGCAGTCCTGTCAAGAGGGCCGAGCAATTTATCCTGCCAGGTGGCAGAAGATGCCCTCGCAGGGGCGAAACTGGCTTCCGTAGCGGACTGCTACTTTTTCCTCTATGCAGGAGCCACCAGCAAAGGCGGCGTGAATGTCGGGAACAATGTTTTCTTCCAGAGTTGGTAGAATTTAAATCAAAGACCTCTAAAGCAGATTTGGCAGATGCCACAGCTGCATTGGAGGTCTTTTAAGCGGATGAATTGTCGTTACTGTTCACTCCCAATGTCAGTTAGTTAAGGATGGGTCTGGGCAGACCTAAACTTACGATTCCCTATAATCAGGAGAAGATGGGTGATAT
>NZ_QGDL01000016.1 GCF_003149245.1 Faecalicatena orotica
AAGAAATTTTCAAGGGTTTGTTGTCTATTGTTTAATTATCAAGGTACTTTTTGTCGTTTGCTGTCTCTCGCGAGTCAGCTTAGATATAATATCATTTCTCATATACATTTGTCAACAGTTTTTTTAAATTTTTTCAACTTTTTTTCAAATGCTTTTTTTGACACTATATTTAGTGGACAAAGTGATGTTTTCTACTACATTTTCGGCAGGGCCTACATGCAAAAACTACTGGTTTTGCCCAGTAGTTCTGGAAAACATCAAACGGAGAAAGAGGGATTTGAACCCTCGCGCCGGTTTCCCGACCTACACCCTTAGCAGGGGCGCCTCTTCAGCCTCTTGAGTATTTCTCCTGATTCTGAATAATACCTGCCTTTTCAGCAGGACATTATTAAATTCTACCTATTGAATAATTGCTTTCAATTAAGTAAGCACCAACAGTGCAAAATTTATTATACTAAACTGATCTCTTAATGTCAACGCTAAAATTGCAACTTTTTCATTTTTTCTCATTTTTGTCAATTGTATCCTGTATCTTATCATGGACAAGGGCTGCAATCTCAGGTGTTTTCATATCTTTATAGTCATCATAATATAGAGGTTTCAGGAAATGTACCTGTACGGTAACCTTACTGATCGTATTCGTATCAAATGGTTTAAATGAGTCTATCAGTGCAACCGGCACGATTGGACACTTTGCTTTTGTGGCTGCCTTGAAACTTCCGCCTTTAAATTCTCCAATTCGGTTTTCATTTTTAGAACGGGTGCCTTCAGCAAAGATCAGATAGTTTCTACCATTTTTCACTTCATTAGATACATCAATAATAACCTGCATAGCCTGACGTACGTTTTCCCTGTCAATCATATATGCTTTCATGCATGCAAAAACCTGTTTTAAAAACTGGATATTCTTAATTTCTTTTTTTGCAACGACAGAAAAAGGCCTTGGACAGGCTTCTAATATTGCAAGTACATCATATAAGCCCTGATGGTTTGGAAAAAACATATATCCATTTTCTTTCGGAATATTTTCGATACCATGCGTTTCTATACGGACATTTCCGCCCTTATTGGCACGGAGTACAATAAACTTTAGGAGGTCATACTGCTCATCCTCAGTATATTTTTCCGTATGAGATGCATGATAACACAAGCGGCACCACATATAAGGCACCAGCAGTATATTTCGAAATACCATCAGTAGTATACGTTTCATTACATTTTCCTCTCAGATCCTATTCTTTCCAAAATAAATAATAAATAAACATTAATATAGAAATATTTTGCATTTCAGGTATGTCCATGCCGGCACAGCTCAAGCTGGTCCGGCATACACAAAAATTACTGTTCCGTACAGTATTCTTTAATGGCGGTCTCGTACAGGTTGTTTCCTTCACTGTCGATTACGACAATTACAGGAAAGTTTTCTACGGTAAGTTTTCGGATTGCCTCTGTCCCCAAATCATCATAGGCAATCACCTCCGAATTTACAATACATTTTGAAAGCAATGCTCCGGCTCCGCCGACTGCTGCAAAGTAGACACATCCATTTCTTATAATCGCATCGATCACTTCCGGGCTGCGCTTTCCTTTTCCTATCATAGCGCCAAGTCCGAGATCAAGCAGCTGCGGTGCATACTTGTCCATGCGGCTTGCTGTGGTCGGTCCGGCAGAACCAATCGGACGTCCCTCTCTGGCCGGGGATGGCCCCATATAATAAATCACCTGGTCCTTTATATCAATTGGCAGATCTCCGCCCTCGGCAAGAATATCATACATCCTCTTGTGCGCGGCATCACGTGCCGTATAGATTGTCCCTGTAATATACACATAATCACCTGAATGAAGCGATTTTGAAGTCTCCTTCGTAATAGGTGCCGTAATATGTTTGTCCATATCAAAGATTCCTTTCTGGCTAAATTTTGAGAATATTCTGAAAACGAGAGGCAAAAGGGTCTGACCCCTTTTCACACGTTAATATGCTAAACTTCCCGGACGATGTGTCTGTTTACATGGCAGCATATGTTGACTGCTACCGGCAGGCCGGCTATGTGGGTCGCGTAGGTATTGATGTTGACAGCGAGTGCTGTTGTTGTTCCGCCGAGGCCTCCCGGGCCGATTCCTAGGCTGTTGATACGGCTTAAGAGTTCTTCTTCCAACTCTTTTACATATTCTATGTCAGAATGTAAGCCTACTTCGCGTGTTAGTGCTTCTTTTGCCATGATTGCGCTTTTTTCAAATGTACCGCCGATTCCGACCCCTACTACCATTGGCGGACAGGCATTGGGGCCTGCGTCTTTGACTGCTGTGAGGACTGCGTTTTTGACGCCTTCGATTCCTTCGGCAGGTTTTAGCATGAAGATGCGGCTCATGTTCTCGCTGCCGAATCCTTTTGGCGCTATTTTTATCTTTACTTTGTCTCCTGCAACGATTCTTGTATGTATGATGGCAGGAGTGTTATCCTTAGTGTTTTCTCTGATCAAAGGGTCTTTAACTACGGATTTTCTTAAATAGCCCTCTGTATAGCCCTGACGCACGCCTTCGTTAACCGCGTCTTCCAGCAGGCCGCCCTCAAGATGGACATCCTGTCCGATCTCCAGAAATACTACTGCCATTCCTGTGTCCTGGCAGATCGGAATCATTTCTTCTGCTGCAATCTTCAGATTCTCCTGAAGCTGCTCCAGTATCTGTTTCCCGAGCGGCGCTTTTTCTTCCTGTTCTGCTTTTTTCATGGCTGCGTCCATATCTGGTGACAGGTAATGGTTTGCTTCGATACACATTTCTTTTATGTTCTTTGTAATTTCTCCAACATTAATTGATCGTAACATGGCTCCTCCTGATGACCTTATATTTATAACTTTTCTTATTATAATATAGTTTTTAAAAAAAGAAAATAGTGGTATAGTAAAGTTGGCCTGAAAATACAGGTTTTTCTTGTAAGTAAAGTGATTATTTGATCAGGAGGTTCATTCATAATGGGAAAAAATTATAATACTGAGATTAATATGGAAGAATTGCAAAAAGATGCTGTTGATATTTTCCATTCCGGCTTTGCCTGTTCAGAATCTATTGTATATGCAATCCGAAAACATTTTCAGCTGGAGCTTTCTGATGACGCGATCGCCATGAGTTCCGGCTTTCCCTGGGGACTTGGCGGCGGAGGATGTATCTGCGGTGCACTGGCGGGCGGAACGATGATGCTGGGATATTTCTTCGGACGTACAGAACCCGGCGACCCGAAGATTCATAAATGCTTCGAGGTCTGCCGGGAACTGCATGATGACTTTTGTAAACACTGCGGGGCCTCCTGCTGCCGGGCGCTGACACGGGGAATGGAGAAAAATTCTCCGGAAAGAAAGGCGCAGTGTACAGATTTTGTTTCTTTCACAGTAAAGAGGACCGCTGAAATTATTCTCGCGAACGCAGAATCTATTAACAGATAGCAGCTACGGCTGATTGTTCCTGTCTTCCTGCGAAACAGAGAAAGGTGCATCCGGCGGTGTATTCTCATTGCATGCCGGAGGTACATCCATCTGCGGAGGTACAGGCGGCGGTACAGGTCTTTGCGGCTGCACTGGCCTGTATTGCTGCACCGGCTGCCGGTAAACCGGGTATACCTTTACTTTCCTGCCATACACCACCCGCGTATCACACAGGAAATCATGAAGGCCCCTTTTTTCCTTATCGATCCCGATCATGATATATCCGATTCCAAGGATGATCCCGCTTAAAAACCTTCCGACCGTCTCCCTGTATACAACATTTAAAAATGACAGTTTCTTTGTCTCATCCGCGTGTATGACCCTGAGGTTCATTGCACGCTTTCCAAGTGTCGTTCCTGTGTAGTAGGTACATAAGATAAAATACAATACCTGGGCCGCATACAATACAATATCTTTCAGCGTATATTGAAAGAGGATACGGCCGCTGAAAAGTTCACCGTCAAACACAGACATTCCCATCCACATGACAAACCGTACGACGAGAAGTCCTGAAAATACAACGATGCTGTCTATTATATAGGCACCCAGACGAACCCAGAAACCTGCATATGTGTTCTCTGCCCTGCCTTGTTCCGGATGGGGTCTGCCTGTATTCCCCTGAAACGGCGGAGTACCTTCTCTCATGCCCTCGTTCGGGATATTACTGCAGTTGTTCTGCATAATACATCAGCCCTCCATTCGCCTTTTCTTCAGCAAGTTCCGTGAGTACCTGTGCCTCAGACTTAGGTGTAGCTTTTTTTACTTCGGAAAATAGTGAAGCCAATACGGAATCGGCCGACTTTGGTTCATAATAATAATATGTGTTTAATTCCTCACTCATTTCGGCTGTCATCTCTTCAAAAGAAGAAATCTCATCGATCAGGCCATTTTCCAAAGCCTGATTTGCAGTGTATGTCCGGCCGTCTGCGAGCTTCTTCACCTCTTCCACTGTCATACCCCTGCCCTCAGCCACAATTTCGACAAACCGTTCGTAAGCTTCATTTACCTGACTCTGGTAGATTTCAACCTGTTCGTCCGTCATTTTAGAGGAATCCTTGTTGGTCCCACTTGTAATGCTGACATACCGGATTCCAAGCTTTTCGTACAGGCCGCTCATGTCATATCCAGACATAATGACACCTATCGATCCGGTAACCGTGTTGCGGTTTGCATAAATCCTGTCCGAATTCATAGACACATAATAGCCGCCGGAAGCCGCATAATGTGACATGTAATCCCAGATCGGACGGCCGGTGCTCTCTTTATACTCCGCCAGCTTCTCATACAGCTCATCTGACTCATAAATCGTACCGCCCGGGGAGTCAACGTAAAGAAGAATTCCTTTGTTGTAACCGTCTGCCATCAGGTAGTCAATATAATCCAGTGTTGTGATATGCTGATATCCTTCCGCCGCTTCAAAAAGCGAAGTCGATGTCTGCTGCTGGATCGTACCCTCAACTCTGACGACAGCAATGTAGTCGCTTCTCGGTGCATCGAATCTAACACCCCCGGCCAGAAGCTTTTCCGCAGTCTCTGCTGCCCTGCGCTCTGCCGATACGTTTGTAAAAACACTGATTACCCCGGTCACAATAAATAGTATAACCGCGATAACCAGGCCACCTATCTGTTTTTTATTCATCCAAACTGCCTCCTGCCTGTGTGGTATAGTGCATTAATAACTGCCTTTAACATCATTATATAGGTAATGCACCCCTTAGGCAATGAGTTTTCTCTTTAATCTTTCAGGCTTATAATGGATGTTTCATATACTCTCTGGCCGCCTTCTTTGCCTCTGAAAGTGAATAATTCCATGATCTTAAGGTCATCTCCCTGTCCAGAATATTCTGGTAATAATCCGTGATGAGCTGCTTATAAGAAACATCTTCAATTCCCCCCTCAGGTACAGCCACCCTGCTGCCCATCTTAGCAATCAGCGGGGCCGCATCCAGAGAACCTGTGTAAATATGCTGGAGGAGGTCCTGCTGTGAAATCTGCTCCCATTTTGACAGATTATATTCTGCCGCTGCTTTATCGACTCTTACAAAAGAAAGCCCGATATAGCTTACCGCTACGACTGCCATGATATACTGGAACAGCCGGAACTGCTTCCTTAGGATACTCCTCATAACGCCAAACATGATCAGCAGAAGCACGCCGAGGAACCACAGGACGAGGATTCTAAGAAATGTAAGATGATAGGCTTTCACATAGAGCACCATCCTGTAAGCGGCAGAAAGAGTCATGATGCAGGTGCAGACTGAGATCGTCATCAGCAGGATTTTCAGAATCTTATTTTCAGGAAATATGCTTATGCAGATCAGAACGGTGACAAAGTTAATCAGGCTGACCGCAAGGAGCTGCCAGAAGCCCGAATTTGCATACTGTGAATACGTGACCCCCGCCGGAAGCCCGCTGTCCAGTCTGAGAAACAGGAACAAAATCTGGATCGCAGAATAGAAGACATAGATTGCTGCCAGTATTCCTGCAAAAGTGATTCCAGAAACAGCATTAACCTTTCCTTTTACAATATCTGTTCTTTCCCTGATTACATACCCCGACATACCTGAAAGAAACGCATACATCAGGATAAAACCAAGAAAAAATGTTAGGATAATCCCCCATTCAGCGCCAAAATGAACCGGCCTGAAAAGTTTCATAACAATCGTCCCGAATACTCTGTCTGAATACACAAGAAGTGGGAGAACGACAAACAAAATTGCTGCCGCAACACTGGCTCCCGCCAAAACAGGTTTTAAATAGGTACTTTTTTCCTTTTGTTTCCTTGCTCTTTTATATCTCATTCCATGAATAAATGGGTCACAGACCGAGATCATAGTCCTTCCTGTCAGAATCAGCAATGAGACTATATAATGCTGAAAACTCCAGCCGCTGTCCTCATTGAGCTGCTGCAGTACGGCAGTCAGAAGGAGAAGAAGAATCCCCATCCAGTTAAAAAAATGAAAGAAGATACTGGTCGTCAAAACTGTAGAAATTCCGAGCAGCATCATCCCCGCCGCATACAGCATAAATTCTTTTTTCACAGTAATCCCCATACGTTTTAAGAACAGCACCGTAGTCACAATCGTGCCTGCTACAAAAAGAGGAAATGTAATCCCTGACAGGTTCTTATACAGACAGAATGTGAAAACAATCCCGTAAATCCCGCACAGACAGCCTGTGAAAATGTAATTCTCTTCCAGTTTATTGATTGATAAAGTACCCATATAACAACTCCTTCCCGGCATGCATACCGCCCTGCCTACTCTTCGTCTTCCACATACTCCAGAATATCACCAGGCTGGCAGTCCAGTGCCCTGCAGATCGCATCCAGCGTCGTAAAGCGGACCGCTTTTGCCTTATTGTTTTTCAAAATCGAAAGATTCGCCATTGTAATATCTATTTCTGACGCAAGCTGGGTAACGCTCATCTTTCTCTTTGCCATCATTACATCCAGATTTACTATAATCGCCATACCGCGCCTCCTAAATTGTCAAGTCATTTTCTTCTTTAAAGCGGACCGCCTCCTGAAAAACACAGGACAGCACATGGCTGAATATCCCCGCAATAAAAAAGGTCAGAATAATAACAAAAGTGGCCAGCGTAGGCAGAAAGAAAATTTTTAGAATAAATAATACTGAAATCACCAGACTCACCTTTCCCATCAGCTGTAAACTGCTGACATTTTCAGTTACGAAACAATTCTGGTCCCGAACCGTCTTCATCATCCTGCGCAGCTGGTATACGATCGTGAGACCGCATATTCCAGATGCTCCAACTACAAACAGCATCGGCCAGAACTGTTTTGTGATGTCACTGTCATAATAATCTCCTGCCAGCTTTAACAAAAACGGGAGTCCGATCAGGACAACGATCCCTGCGTAAAACATAAGATTTAAAAACATACTCGTAAACTTTATTAACTTTTCATGACTCATATACTTCATATCCTTTCCTGAATATAAATCACTTGTAACTGTTCAGGACCATGAACAGTTACAATCACTTTATAATTTTACTGCTTCCTTTTTCTGGATTATATCACTTGCAGTCATGAATTTCAATATATTTTTATTGTTTATCAATATATTTTTATTATTTTAGAATAAATACAGATTATGTATGGGACGGGGGATAGGCTGACATGCAGTAAAAATTCACAGCAAAAAACCTGCTGGAACTTGTAATGTCCCAACAGGCCTTTTAGCTAATAACTACTGCATCCGTTATTACTTGTCTTTCATATTCTTTTTTCTTTTCATGCAAATAAATATACCAGCTATTGCAAGCGATAAAGCACTCAGGTTCACAAGCATTCCTGTATCACTGATGTCCCCGGTTTTTACGCTTTTCACGCTTTTACCTGTACTGCTGTTCTTCTTGGAATCATCATTTTTAGGCATACCCTCCTTTTTAGGTTCGCTTTTCTTAGCAATTGTAAACTTCTTAATCTCTTCCAATCCCATATAATTCATAGTCTCTTCAACAGATGCTTTCATGTAAAATGTTCCTGCCTTATCCGGCACTTTGTCTGTGAAGTTCCCGTTCTTCGAATCGCTGTATGTAAAAATCACATCTCCATATTTTGCACTCCCGGACGGGGTATTTGCTTTTTCTCCATATGTCCAGCCTTTGATGGCCGGGGCGCTAATCCAGCTGTTTGCTGCCTGTGATACTTTAAATTCTCTGATATCTTTTAAAGGCGCGTAATTTTGTGTCTCTTCAACGGATGCCTTAAGATACCATGTTCCTGCCTTATCCGGCACTTTGTCTGTGAAGTTTCCGTTCTCCGAATCGCTGTATGTAAAGATCACGTCTCCATATTTTGCACTTCCGGACGGGGCATTTGCTTTTTCTCCATATGTCCAGCCTTTGATGGCCGGGGCGCTGATCCAGCTGTTTGCTATCTGTGATATTGTAAATATTTCAGGTTCAGAGGAAGCCCCGTTGTTAAAGGTATCCTCCTTCAATTGGGCAGTCACTCTGTATGTTCCTGCATTCTTTGGATTTTCTGTGATTAAATTCCAGACATCACCTTTGTATTCTTCATATACAAACTGCACGTCCCCCGTGCTGCCTGAAATACTTACATCGTTTTTTGATAAACTCACTTCTGTACCGTCATAAATCTTATCGAGTTTTTTCGTTATTTCCACACTGCGGTCAAGCTTTGTAATATTAAGATTTACTTTTACAGTCAGCACCTCTGGTCCTTCAGCGCTTGTTCCACATGCATATTCATACATAAAAAATTGTGCATTGTCTAAGGTAACAGTATTTCCTTCAAGTTTTCCGCCTTGTATCATTTCTACTTTATCTAGATCGATTCCGGGAATTTTACTTGTGATATCAAATGAATTACCAGTTACATCTATTGTGGCTGGCAGGATAGGGTTTATAAGCTTTGCATTTAAATTATCATTATTCCCGATATTCAGCCATGTAAGAGGTGTATTATAACAAGTTAGTATTTCCAGTTTTGTATTATTACTTACATCAAGATTTGAGATTCCTGTATTATTGCATCCCAGTTCTCTTAAATATTTATTACCGCTTACATTTATATCCGTTACAGCAGTCCTCCCGCAAAACAGCCTTACTAGTTTTTCGTTATTACTAACATCCACTTTTGCTACATTTGTAATCTCACAATTCAGAAGTAATAACTCCTCATTATTACAAACATCTATAGCATCGATACCTGTGTTGTAGCAGTACAAATTAGTTAGTTTTATATTCTTATCAACTTTTAATTCCTTTATTTTTGTATTATTACAAGTCAAATATAAGAGCTCAGGAAAATGACTTACATCCAGACTAATGATCCCTGTATCATTACAGATCAGATACTTTAATGAAGTAAAATTTTCTATTCCAGTTAAATCATATATATTTTTATTGTATGCTACACTAATGTCAGTAACTTTTTTTATTTCATCTGCAGATAGAACGTCATCCTTAGGATTCTTGTCAAACTTCTTTACATATTCTCTGAATGCAGCATCCGGAAAGTTCTGTTCTGTAATTTCCACATTACCGGTGGACAATTGGCCGATACTACTGGATGCAAGATCCGGCGTTGTTTCTTCTACCCCATTTTCCTGACTGCCTTCCTGTGTTACAACTGGTGGTGATACCTCCTGTGCATAGACAACTGCCGGGCTGTTTACAGCCGTTATTATCAGTACCGCAGCCATTAAAACAGCTCTCATCCGCTTCCTGTTTTTCATAATTTCCGGTCCCCCTCTTTGAGTATTAAGTCTTCTTTTATCATAACAAATAGGCAGAAACCGACAATGAACTGGCTGAAATTTGCAGATTTTGGCCGAAAATTGCATTGTTTCATCACCATTTTTCATGTAAAATGGGGTTGACAAAAAATATTTATATTGACATAAGATAGTTAGGAGACAGTATGAAAGCAGCTATTATAGATGACCTTTTAGAATGTCAAAATGAGATCCGGGATTGTCTTCATCGTTTTTTTACAGAACATTATGCCAAAGACCCTGTTCAGATTGAAAGCTTTTTTAGTGGGGAAGAATTTCTGACAGGTTATACTAAAGACTCTTTTGACCTTATTTTTATTGACCAGTATATGCACGGGCTGTCCGGAATTGAAACGGCTGAAGGGATCAGAAAAATTGATGAGCTCGTCGTTCTGGTGTTTATTACCAACAGCCGCGAACATGCTATAGACAGCTACCACGTCAGGGCGGGAGGGTATCTGCTAAAACCATTTTCTTATGATGATTTTAAGCAGACGCTGACTCTGGCAGGCATCGCAAAGCTGAGAAATGCGAGATTCATCTCTATAGAAAATGATAAAATACTGCTGCGTGAAATTCTCTGGTGTGATTTAGACGGACATTATATACAGATCCATACAACGCAGCGGGGGATTCTGCGCTACCGCATCCCGTTCAGTACAGCGGCGGCTATGCTGAACTACCCGCAGTTTCTGACCTGCTATAAAGGATGTATGGTGAATCTTGACCATGTGGAGAAAATAGACGGGCTGCATTTTGTGCTGACAACAGGGGATAGAATTCTTTTTTCTAAAAGAGATAAAAAGAAGATTGAAAGTGACTATCACACGTATCTTTTTCAAAAAGCGAGGGAGGATGATTTGTTATGATTGATACATTCATGGTACTTTTGTTTCCCTTCCTTGATTTTATACCTTTTGCAGTGCCCCGGTATCTGATGTTCCGTGATAAACTGCGGATTCCGTTTAAATATGTCATGGTGCTGATTATAAGTGTGTCCGCGCTCAACAGCCTGTCCTTTTACTTAATTAATGCAGGCGGGTATGAGATGGCGGTACAATGGACCACCCTCATGCGCTATGTATTTATGCTCATCAATCTCACGCTTTCCTTTGCACTGATCAGAGAAAGCTTTCCAAAGCTGATGTTTACTTATCTGCTTATATTTGCATGGTCCTTTTTTGTTTTTGGCAACGCCAACTTTATTGAGAGCAGATTTTTCTGGGATTTCTCTGACCGGCACCCGTATCTGGTTTACAATATTGCCCGGGTTATCATTTATCTCATTACCTGCCCGATTCTTCTCCGGTTCTTTTCACATACGATTATGGAAGCGATGAAGATACAGGATACTGCCCTATGGAAACATCTGTGGAAAATCCCGCTTTTTTCGGCATTGTTTGGAATGCTGTACTGCTTTAATGATGATATCTATGCGTATGCAACCTGGCAATTTATCATATCCCGTTATCTGATGCTGTTTGGTACATGCTATGTCTCCTATGTTGCACTAAAAGTACTGGAATTATCTAAAAGCCGCACACAGCTGGAGGATGCTTTAAAATATGCCGACCAGAGCATAATGGCACAGAAGAAACAGTTCGACTCTCTGTCACAGCATATGGGAGCCATGCGCAAAGCCAGACACGACCTGCGGCAGCATCTGGCGGTTGTGCAGTCGTATATAGATAAAGATGACAGAACAGGCCTGAAGAATTATATTGACCTGTATAGAAGCGAGCTTCCGCCTGATATACTGGAATCGTACTGCCACAATGACGTCGTCGATGCCATTGTCTGTTACTATGCAGGGATGGCAAAAGATTATAAAATTCTCTTTGACACGAAGATTGATTATCCTGATTCCTGTCCCATTACAGAAACAGATATGACAGTACTACTGGGTAATCTTCTGGAAAATGCAGTAGAAGCCTGCCAGCGTCAGTCCTCAGGCCAGAAATTTATTAAACTGAGGATCAAACGCCACGGCAGTTCAGAATTACTGATCCTGACAGATAACAGCTGTATAATTCCTGTAACCTTTCAGGACGGCATACCCATGTCCTCGAAGCGGAAGGGAATGGGTGTCGGCGCGTCCTCTATACAAGACATTGCAGAGCGTTATCATGGTACAGTACGGTTTGAATGGAAAGAGGATGTTTTTTATGCTTCTGTGCTGCTTCAGTATGAAAATTCAGGGGATCGGTAATAAAAAAGTGATAATAATTCTTAATTTACCACATTCTGCGGAGTCCCGTGCATAAATGCTTCCAGATTCTCTACTGCAATATTCATCAGCCTCTGTCTGGATTCTTTGGGTGCCCAGCTTATATGCGGTGTTATGATACAGTTCTTTGCCCCGAGCAGCGGATTATCTCCCCTGATTGGTTCTGCAGATACGACATCAAGGCCTGCTGCATAAACTTTTCCACTGTCAAGAGCCTCCCGCAGATCCTGTTCATTGATCAGCGGACCTCTTGAATTATTCAGTATGATGACTCCATCCTTCATCTTATTGATATTCTGTTTATTAATGATTCCTTCTGTCTCCGGAAACAGGGGGCAGTGAAGGGAAATCACATCGGAAGCAGAAAATAATTCTTCCAGTCCGGCATATCTGCATGTTTCTGTTACAAGCTCTGGATTCCTGAACTTATCATATGCAAGCACATTCATTCCAAATGCCTGTGCAAGTCTGCCTGTATTCTGGCCAATCCGTCCGTACCCAATGATCCCCATTGTCTTGCCCGCGAGTTCGATCAGAGGATAATCCCAGAAACACCAGTCCGGATTATTTTCCCATCTACCTTCGTGTACCGCCTGACTATGATGTGCCGTATGGTGGCATATTTCCAAAAGCATAGCCATCGCAAACTGGCCGACTGCGGTTGTTCCATAGGTGGGAATATTGCAGACCGGAATGTTCCTCTTTCTTGCCGCTTTGATATCTATCACATTGTAGCCGGTTGCCAGAACACCGATATAACGGATCTCCGGACAATGCTTCAGAGTTTCCTCTGTTATTGGTACTTTATTTACAATAACAGCCTGTGCATTCCCAATCCTCTCTACTATATCTTCAGGGGCTGTACGGTCATATACTGTTAATTCCCCTAATTTTTCCAAATTATCCCAGCTTAAATCTCCGGGATTCTCAGTATATCCATCTAATACTACTATCTTCATATCTTTCTCCTTATTCTTTATTACTTTCTCAGGATTACTTTTCTTACAGCTTCTTTGACCGCCTCTTTGTCTAATCCGTATTTTTCCATTAATTCCCCGGGCTGTCCTGACTCTCCAAAACTATCATGAACACCAACCATTTCCAGCGGCACCGGTAGCTGTGTTACAAGGCGCTCTGCTACGGCGCTCCCCATTCCGCCTGCAATCTGGTGTTCCTCTGCCGTAACTGCACATCCCGTTTTTTTTACCGCGCTGAGTATACATTCTTCATCCAATGGCTTAACAGTATGCAGGTTAATCACCATAACATCAATTCCCTCCGCCGACATTTCTTCTGCTGCCGCTAACGCCTCATAGACCATTGCGCCATTTGCAAATATGGTTACATCTTTGCCATCTCTCATCTTATTTGCTTTACCGATTAAGAATGGACTATCAGCATCTGTAACAACCGGTACTGCTTCCCTGCCAAACCTAATAAAACACGGACCTTTCATTTCTGCGGCAGCAAGCGTTGCTTTCCTTGTCTCCTGCGCATCACAAGGAACGATTACAGTCATCCCCGGCAGTGTCCTCATGAGCGCAACATCTTCGAGAGCCTGATGAGTCGCCCCGTCAGGACCCACAGATATGCCTGCATGTGCACCCGCCAGTTTGACATTCAGATTGTTATAGCAGACTGTGGTGCGGATCTGGTCCCATGCCCTTCCGGCAAGAAATACACAATATGTAGATGCAAAAGGAATTATGCCTGTTAGTGCCAGGCCTGCTGCCGTTCCAATCATATCCTGCTCCGCAATCCCCATATCAAGAAACATTTCCGGATACTTATCCTGAATCCATACCGTTCTCGTTGATTTTGCCACATCGGCATCCAGAACCATAATTTTATCATTATTCCCGCACAGTTCCAGAAGGGCCTGGCCATAGCCATCGCGCATCGGTACTTTTTTACACATGAAAACCACCTCCATTTTCGATTTCTTTTCCCTGAATTTCTCTGATTGCCTGGGCAAGCTGCTCCATATCCGGAGGATTCCCATGCCAGATACAGTCGTTTTCCATGTAAGACACGCCTTTGCCCTTGACCGTATGAGCGATAAGCACTGTGGGCTGGTCCGTACATTTTTGGGCAGACTCAAATGCACAAAGGACCATCTCCAAATCATGCCCGTTTAATTCAATCACATTCCATCCGAAATCCCGCCATTTCTGTGCCAGGTCACCCAGTCCTTTTATATTTTCCACCCAGCCATCCAACTGGACACGGTTATAATCCACGATGGCACAGAGATTATTCAGACAATGCTGCGCCGCAGTCATAACTGCCTCCCATATCTGCCCTTCCTGAAGTTCTCCATCTCCCATCAGGCAGTATACCCTGCTGTCTATATTCTGCTTCTTTAATCCGATGGCAATTCCATTGGATATCGACAGCCCCTGTCCGAGAGAACCGCTAGAACAATCCAGCCCCGGCGTGTGTCCCCTGTGGGGATGCCCCTGAAGTATAGAGCCTAATTGACGCAATGTATCAAGTTCTCCAACAGGGAAAAATCCTTTTCTGGCCAGTACACTGTACAGGACCGGTGCCACGTGTCCTTTTGATAAAATAAACCGATCCCTCATATTCCAGTTCGGATTAAGAGGATCTATCTTCATGATTCCCCCAAAATACAGGGCTGTCAGCAGTTCCACCGATGACAGGGATCCCCCCGGGTGCCCTGAACCTGCATTGTGAATCATAGTGACAATATCTTCCCGGACTATCCGGCACATTTCAAGTAATTCCTGTTTCTCCATTCTTATCCTCCTTTATGTTTCGGCGTTGACATCTGTTCTAAATCTGATCAGTCTGTTTATCTTACTCCTGTGTGATGATACACGGCTTCTCGGGAATATGAATTTGATGTCCGCTGAAATTGCCGTCGATCTCCTTCATAGTATATTTTGCTGTTTCTAAAAGCTTCTCAAAATTAATACCTGTATCATATCCAGATTTATTCAGCATGTATACTAAGTCTTCCGAAGAAGTATTTCCCGATGCTCCCGGGGCGAACGGACAGCCGCCCAGACCTCCGACAGCAGCCTGTACACTGTCAGCCCCGTTTTCAATCGCTACATAGCTATTCAAAATCCCCATATTTCTTGTGTCATGAATATGTACATTAAATTCATCCTCCGGAAATTCAGTCTTCACTGTCCTGAACACTTTCTGTACGAGAGCAGGATAAGCCATACCGACTGTATCACACAATGTAAATGCATGAATTCCGATGTTTCTTAACTTTCCTATCAACTCCAAAAGTGCATCGACAGACATTTCACCCTCGAACGGACACCCGAATACAGTTGCAATATCCTGAGTCAGCTTCAGATCCGGATATGTATCCCTGATTTTTTTTAGCTCATTTATCGACTGTTCATGAGTCCGTTTTACATTTGCCTGATTGTGTGACACACTCAGGGAAATTACTGGGTTTACCTCCTTCAGCCCTGCTTCGGCAGCGGCACGTGCTCCGTAGAAATTAGGAACAAGCGCAAAAAAATCTATCCCCTTATATTTGTCCAGTACCGCCTCTGTAACCTCTTTCGCATCCCTCATCTGCGGAATTGCCTTTGGACTTACAAAGGAAGTTATTTGTATTTTTTTATATCCTGACTGTACAAGACCGTCTATAACTTTTAATTTTATCTTCGTGGGAATGAATTCCTTAACATTCTGAAAACCATCTCTCGGGCCTATTTCTACTACTTTTATTATTTTATTCATTCAATTACACTCCTATTTTTTGTTATATTGCCTTTTCATCCATTAATTCCTCATAATCATCATGCGACATCCCCAGCTTTTCAGTGAGAATTTCTTCCGTGTGCTGCCCCAGCAGAGGTGCCGGACGGCTGATCTCTATTTTCTTATTCGTAAACTTCAGCTGATTTCCAGTGACCTTCATTTTTCCAGCAACAGGATGTTCCAGATCCACAAACATTTCTCTTGCACCCGCGATGTGGGGGTCCTTTGCCACTCTGTCGATCGTATTGATTGGAGCGGACGGAATGCCGGCTTTCAACAGTATATCTACAATATCGTCGATCTTCCTTGTTCTTGTCCACTGCTCGATTATTGCCTTCAGCGGTTCATGATTTTCCACCCGCTTAACATTTGACGAAAACCGTTCTTCTTCAAGTTCCGAAATATTCAGAACCGTTTTCAAAAACTCATACAACTTGTCATTTCCGCAGGCTATGATTACCATGCCGTCTACTGCCTCAAACGAATCATAGGGATAAATTGCCTCGTAGCGATTACCGATAGGGGTTGGCACTCTTCCCGTGCAAAGATAGATCATGTTAATTATTTCTAAAGATGAGACCATAGAGTCTACCAGTGAAACATCGACCTTATCCCCCTCGCCGGTCTTAAGCCGGTTCACATAAGCCGCCAGAACACCGACACAGCAGCTAATTCCACCCATTACGTCTGAAATAGCGGTACCTGTTCTGGTCGGCTGCCCGCCCGGCCAGCCTGTAGTACTCATCAGTCCGCTCATCGCCTGCCCTAATATGTCATATCCCGGTCTGCTGGAATATGGGCCATAGTGTCCGAATCCTGAAACAGCGCCATATACGATTGCCGGATTTATTTTTCTTAAGTCCTCATAGCCCAGACCAAGCTTCTCCATCACACCGGGACGATAATTCTCAAGGACAATATCACTTTGTCTTACCAGTTCACGGAAAATTTCCCTGCCTCGTTCACTTTTCAGATTAAGTGTCATCCCCTTTTTATTCCTGTTCAAATTCATATAATATGCACTTTCTCCATTTACAATCGGGGCGTTGCGTCTTGCATCATCTCCTTTTCCGGGCATTTCGATCTTAATAACTTCGGCCCCCATATCAGCCAGCATCATGCCGCAGTAAGGTCCTGCCAGAACACGGGTCAGATCCAGCACTTTTACACCATCTAATAAACCTTTTCCATTCATATTTATCTCTTCCTTTCATGCTAAAATATTTTCACCTGATATATAAGCAACTTTCCTATCCAAGCATGCCAAATTCTATTTTTCCGGAATATTTTTTATGTTATAAAAGAAAAACGGATCCCCTGCTGTCATAACCAGGGATCCGCTTTACTGATTTGTTTCCATATTACTATAATTTAATGACTAATTACTGTGTATCATAATGTTTCACCGTTTCTTTATGTCTGCAACATTCTGCATTTTTGTATTAATCTGTCTCATTTTGTATCAATGTTTCACCATTGGGTAATACTAATCTATTCTGGCATAGGATTCATCATACTGCTCTCCGAACCATACTTCAAAGACTCCCAGTTTTACCTTAGGGGTGCAGTGGCTCAGTACTACCATGACAATACCTGATACAGCAAATGCCAAAAGAATAGGATGAACCGGTGAACTTAATACCGTAGCAAGTATATATACAGCCGTACCACACATGGTTCCTGCAATGGCTGCAACCGGTGTTGCCTTTTTCCAGTACAGACCGAAGAATAACGGGAAGAAGAATCCTGCTGCAAGTCCGCCGATGGCAAAGTTTACAATTACCTGAAGATATTCGCTTGGGAACATTGCCATGATAATGGCAATCGCAGCTGCGATAATTGTAAAAATCATATTTCCTTTGTTTTCTGTTTCTTCGGACATATCTGGTTTAAATAAGGTCTTATAGAGATCCTTTACGATTGTAGATGCAATAATAATGAAGAAGGATGCAACTGTTGACTGAATTGCTGCAACAGCACCCGCTATTACTACACCGCCCATAGCCGGAGGAAGCAGGGTAGATAACAGCATCGGGATGACGTAATCTCCCTGACTTACATTTGGATTTACCGCATAAGCAAGAGGCCCGATTCCTGACATTGTAAACTGGATTATTGTATAGGACACAATGCCTACCACGATTGCATTTTTCAATGTTTTACTGCTGTTATAAGTAAAGGTCCCCATCAGTGCATGTGGAAGAGGGATTAACGCAAAGCTCTGGATACATGCTGTTCCGATGAAATATAACGGTGCCCATGTCCTTGCATCCAGCAGGGCCGGATTTGACTGCTGCACAAATTCCATTGCTGACTGAAGTGAGCCGAATTTATCAAACAGTGCGCCACCTGTTGCCACATAAATACTGATAACAGAGATAATCATAATCGCCCCCTGAACGACTGCAATCTTGGATATTGATTTGATACCTCCCGTCAGTGTATAAATCAGTGTAATTCCTGCAAAAAGCAGAACACCGATCCTGTAGTTGCCACTTCCTGTTACTACAGAAAATAACTTTCCGCCTCCGATAAACTGGCTGCCCGCATAAGGCAGAAGGAATACTATAAACGTCAGGCCTAAAAATGATGAAAATAATTTTGACTGATATCTGTGTCTGAAAAGCTGGAGTACTGTCTGGGCCCCTGTTCTTCTTCCCATGATCGCCATCTTTTTTCCGACGCTTCCCAGCGAAAGAAAGATATTGATAAAACTACAGAATACACACAAAGACCAGATAAAACCAGTTCCATAACTCATACCGGGTCCGCCGACCATGCCGCCACTTGACATAATGTTCGTTACCATGATCAGGCCGACCGACAAAGCTCCCAGATTACCGCCCCCGGTCAGAAATCCTGCAACCTTCTGGGTGCTGTCTTCATTTCTGGAGGCATACTTCACATACGCTCCCAAAACTACAATAATTAATGTATATAAAAAGAACACAACTATAATCATTTTTTGTGTTTCCGGTGATATTGTAAATCCCAAATCCATACCCTATTCCTCCTTATCGTCTGCAATTGCATCCAGTTTATGTGGTTTGATCACCTTAATAGTGATTACAACAGCCACCAGTGACATACACAGATAAAACAGGGCTGCCACCCCGTACCACATAGGAAATCCCATGAACCATCTGCCGTTTCCGTTTAACGTATATATTAAGATTGCCGGAACGATAATCTGTATCAGGCCCACGAGAAAAATAATCTGCATCTCTTTTTTACATCTCGTAAACCGCTTATCTTCCTTAACTGTATTGACATCATATTCCCTGCTTTCCAAATCTCTTGTGGCATTCATCTTATTCTCCTCCTTTTATCAGCGGATATTTCTCTATAAATTCCAGCACAATCTGATTGAACCTCTCCGGCTGGAAGTAGAAAAAGAAATGTCCTGACTCTCCGATTTTCACAAGCTCATAATCTGTCCTGCATTTTGATACATAGTAATCCATGGCTATCTCCCCCTTTACGGCTGGGGAATTGCTTCCAATGAATAGCATGGGAACCGTAACCGCCGGTATGAAATCTGTAAAATCTCTTCCCAGAAAATCACTGTAGATACTGTATGCAATGTAAGGCGGTGTCTTCATTATTTCATGCTGAATCCATGCCTTATCTTCATCTGAAACCTCTCCCACAAGCATTCCATTTACCATCGCCCGGGCATCTGCCTGATGGTCCTCCATCATATGTATCAGTCTGTCGTTTGCTTTATCCATATTGTAATTGCTGTTTCCATGTTTGTTCCATTCTCCGTCCGAAAAAGGATACAGTGTCGAATCCAGTATCCCCATCCTGCGCACATAGCCATATCCTGCAAACAACCGCCAGTACATCAGAGCAACCTGTCCTCCCATGGACCAGCCAAGCAGTGTTACATCAGATAGCTGAAGGTATTCTATCAGGTCCTTTACATCCTGCGCCATTCTTGGCATTGTAACGCCGCTTAGTGTTTTGGAACTGGCACCATGACCGCGCAGATCCATCAGAATCAAACGATGTTTCTTTTTAAGTCCCTCGATATTATTTCTGAAAACCTGACTGCTGCAGCAAAAGCCATGAAGCAGGAAGATAGGGTCCCCCTCGCCGTAATCTTCATAGTATAGAATTGCACCATCGCTTGTCTCAAAAAAATTTTCTTTTGAGAAAATCATATTCTTCTCTCCCTTCTTTTTAGTAATCCCTTTTGCTTATTATTTAAGCAACTTTTCTTTTTTACTGTGCCATAATTCAAAATTTATCAATGAATCTTTTCATATCTTCAGGACTCCTACGCCATCCTGCCTGCACATCATGGTTTTTCATGAATGCAGAATTTTTAATTTTACCTGTATAGAAAAAAATTTTATTGACATGAACTAATACTCCCATTAGCCAGTCAATAAAATTTTTCAAAATGTTTCATCTGATTTATTATGTTTCAAATAGTATCATTTTATCTGAATATTGTATTTTTTTATCTTTCTCCAGAGCGTACTCCGGCTGATTCCCAAGTCTTCAGCCGTCTTTGTAATCTCGAGATGATTCTTCTTTAATGCCTGTACAATAAATATTCTCCATCTCCCAGTTTTCCAGATTCCCTGATTCATCAGACATCTGTCCTGCCTTTACATCTCCGGCATCTGTCCGTTTTTCTGTTGGGGATATTTTCAAATATGACTGGATATATTTGTCTACAAATTCATACTCTTCTTTCTGGGATAAGAGCACGTATGCGCGCTCCATCATATTTCCGAGTTCTCTTACATTTCCGGGCCAGTCATAGTCTCTCAGTTTTTTGAGCAGCTGTTTAACAAACAGGATATCTTCTGCCTGCCCTGTATCTGCATATCCATCGAATAATTTCAAACCTATTGGTATAATATCTGCACGCCGTTCCCGAAGCGGCGGAATGACAATATTCAGTACATTGAGCCTATAGTATAAGTCTTCCCGGAATCCTTTCTCCTGTATCTCTTTATATAAGTCCCTGTTGGTCGCCGTTATAACACGAATATTAACCGGCGTCACCCTGTCACTTCCGATTCTTCGTATTTCTTTTTCCTGAAGAACCCGCAGGAGCTGTACCTGTGTCTCCACCGGCATCTCTCCTATCTCATCCAGAAATATAGTTCCTCCGTGTGCCATCTCAAAAAGCCCCATCTTGCCACCCTTGCTGGCTCCTGTAAATGCCCCTTCCACATATCCGAACAGTTCTGCCTCCAGAAGGTTCCGGGGAAGGGATCCGCAGTTTACCGCCACAAAAGGCCCCTCAGCGCGCAAGCTTGCATTGTGGATACTTTGGGCGAACAATTCCTTTCCTGTTCCTGTCTCTCCCTGAATTAATATCGTAGCATCCGATCTGGCGAACTTCTTTGCCAGACTGATATTTTCCCGGAGTTTATAGGAATTTCCAATAATATCTTCAAAGTTGTACTTTGCAAATAGCCCCTTTTGATGCAGTTTAATTCTGATCTTCTGCTCACTGTCCTGCAGAGCCTTAACATCCTGAAATGTAGCAACCGCGCCCATCACTTCTCCGTCTACTATAATCGGGATACGGTTAGTCGACACAAGCGTCCCGTTAATGGTCATTAGCTGGTTCAGTTCACGTTTTCCTTTTTTCATTACTTCCTTCAGCCGTGTATTCGGCAGTACCTCGTCAACCTGCCTCCCCAGACATTCTCCCCTTTTTCCTTTCATAATTCTCTCAGCACCCTCGTTTAAGACATCGATCTGCCCTTCACGATCCACTGCTATGATCGCATCATGGGTGTAATTTAAAACAAGTTCGTACCGCTCCAGCTTTACTTTTAACTCCCTCTGCTTTTCCTGTTCCTTCCTCTTCATATCAAGAAGCTGTTCTGACGTATTTATGGCACGAAGCAGAGATTCTTCTGAATTTTCCACAACCAGATGCCTGAGTCCTTCTTTTTGTGCAAAATATTCTGTATCCGCTCCCCCGATCCCCAGTACGGCTCCATCCCTTAGTGCCTCTTCAACTACATGTTTACAGTCAGTGAAGTTTGCAAAAGAAGAGTATCTGGCATCTATTTTCAGAATCTGGCACATAGTCCGGACATCCTCTGGAATTTTGCCATAAGTGAAAAAGGCAACAATCCCCTCTACTTTTACCGCCTCCTCGATCACAGAAATGTAATCAGCTAACGTAAGTTCTATCTCAACAACCTGTACATGAAATTCCTTTTCGATCAATCGTTTCGTTCCCCGGCGGCTGATGAATATTTCAGTTCCTTTTTTCAGAAGCTGATTCACAATCTCTGCAGCGGTTGCAAGAGAAGCCTTATGAGTCTCTATGTTCTTATGATATTTCATGATGACAAACTCACTCTTTTTAAGCAATTCATCTGTCGGCGCAATCAGACATATTTCTGGTTTCCTGTTTTCCATCATTTTAGTTTCCTTTCCGAAGCTTTCTCTATCCCGGCAAGTTCCCGGTACTTTGCCACTGTTCTTCTTGCAATTGTGATTCCGCGGCTTTGAAGTTTTTCTGAAATATTTTTGTCAGATAAAGGTTTCTTTTTGTCTTCTGTTTCAATCAGTTTGTTTATCAGCAGAATCATTTTTTCCTGTTCAGGCTCTCCCTTCTCCCCCTCCGCCTGATGAGATGCCTGAAATAAGTCTTTTACCGCAAAGACACCTGACGGCAGTTCTATATATTTATCCTTCACAGCCCTCGTCACGGTTGACGGATGGATTTCCAACTCTTCTGCAACCTGCTTCATCGTTAGCTGTGTACGCCTTGTAAAGCCTAATGCGTACCCTTCCTGGTATTTCAGCACACACTGAATAACCTGTCTGATTGTGTTTTCTCTCTGTTCAATTGCCCGGATTATATTTTTTGCCCTTGTTATTTTCTCTTGGAAATATAGCTGGATATCTGGTTCTGCAGCATTCTGTGCCATCTGCATATACATGCTGTTCAGGCGGATGTGGCTGGTCCCACTATTCCTAATTGTTACTTCCCACCCATTCTTATCTTTTACGGCTCTTATGTCAGGGATGACATATACCGTGTCGTCTGTTCCGAATCCTTTCGCAGGTCTTGGATTCAATGATTTAATCATCCGGATACATTGTTTTACCTTTCCTGTAGATACTTTAAGTTTTCGGGAAATATGGTTGATATTTCCTAATGCTACCTCACCAAGAAAGTTATCTATAATCTCTATAAGCAGGTCATCCTTAATACCGGCACGCTCCAACTGAAGTTCCAGACAGTCAGAAAGGCTGAAGGCTCCTATTCCGGCAGGCTCCATCCCGCGGATTATAAAGAGCGCTTCCTCAAAGGTTTCCAGAGGGCACTTCATGATACACCCTAAGTATTCTTTCGGCTCCGTAAAATATCCTGTGTTCTCATCTATGTATTCCAATAGACGGTTCATCACCGCTTCCAGTTCTCTCTCATGTTCCCTTTCCCTTATCTTTTTATGTTCCTTTGATGCAGGGCAGTGCCGAATCTGGGATTTTAAATATTCGCGCAGAGAAACATCCTCCTTTTCAGGCACCTCTTGATATGACATGTCCTCGTTTACTACAGCCCTGTCGTCAGGCTCCGCATAATCATTTTTACGAAACCATTCACCCAACACAACATACTCCTCCCCTGCTGCTGAACATGTCTCATAATCAAGCATCGGGTTCTCCATCTGTTCATCTTCCAGAAACTGCATTAGCTCCTGATTTCCCATCGCCAGAATCTCCAGTTTCTGAAGTTGTGCAGGTGTCATTGCCAGAGTCTGGCGGGCCTTTTGTTCCATTCCCTGTCCGTAATCCATAATGTACCTCTTTCGTTTTTACAAAATTCATTTCGTTTTTATAGATCCTGCCATCAATATATCATTAATATTACTTTCATGCAAATATGTTTAATGGGTTCCTATTAACAACTTAAATAAGCCTGAAGGTAAACATTTACCATATTTATGTGATTGATAAGTAGAATAAGAACGTATATACTTGGAAATAATGACGCATTTTTACTATAACGAACTGGATTTATATTATACAATATATTTTTAGAATATATCTTGGGGAGGAATTACTATGAACTGGGAACCGTGGACAGGCTGTTACAAAGAAAGTGACGGCTGCACGAACTGCTATTTTTACGGACCGCATGCGAAGCGCTATGGTCAAAACACAATAGAAAAAACGGATAAATTTGACTGGCCTGTAAGGAAGAATAAAAAAGGGGAATACAACATTAAAGGAAATAAGATACTTGCAACTTGTTTTGCGACTGATTTTTTTCTTCCTGAAGCGGATGAATGGCGCAAGGATGCCTGGGCCATGATCCGGGAAAGAACAGATATAGATTTTCTAATCCTGACGAAACGGATTGACCGTTTCCCTGTATCCCTTCCTGACGACTGGGGGGATGGATATGACAATGTGAATATCGGCTGTACTGTTGAAAATCAAAAATTAGCCGATTACAGGCTCCCACTTTTTCTATCCTATCCGATTAAACGGCGTTTCATCGCCTGCGCGCCGCTTCTGGAAGCGATCGACCTGACGCCGTATCTGCATGGTGCAGACCATGTGACCGTCGGAGGAGAAACAGGTCGGGAAGCCCGTGAATGCGACTATGACTGGGTACTCGATATCCGTGAACAATGTGTAAAGGCAGACGTCACATTCTGGTTCAAAAATACCGGTTCCCTATTCAAACGCAATGGCATCACTGAAAAGATAAACCCATTTAAACAAACCGGAATGGCGAAAGAACTGGGGATCGACATTTCAGACGGGAGAAGGCTGTTTTAATCAGCCTCCCCCGCAAATAGGAAGAAAACGGACCTCATCCTCAGGCTTCGTTTTTGTCTTGAAATTATCTATAGACAAAATACTGACACCATTTAAAGTAATCAGACTTCTCTTAGCCTCCTTATAGGCTTCCTTGCCATACAATTGTCTGACAGTATTCAGACAGTTCTTCACGTCGGCAACATCCAGCTCCTCATCCTTTTTACCCGTCATTTCACGGAGGGAACCATAATAGTATACTCTCGGCATATCATCACCCGATTCCTAAATAATTTGAATATTCTGAATATGGCTCGCAAAGGGGTCAGACCCCTTTGCGGGCCGTTTTCTCCTAATTCATGAAAATATTTTTAATTGCCACAATTTTGTCTTTGACGGCGACCCGTCTTCTTTCCATCCTCTTACTTTGTAGTATCTCGGAAGCATCTTGTCGAGTCTGACTACGGACTTTGGGTTCTTGTCCTGAGGGACTTTTGTGAGCCGGCCGGGCAGGCTGTCGTCGTTGGCGGTCAGGCCTTCTCTGTAGTTATACAGGCGCTCTACGTTGTATCCACGTTCGCCGAGCTGCATGAAACGTCCTGTTGTCATTTTGATTCCGGTTATTTGCTTTACAGCCTCTGCGTGAGGCAGTAAGAACATGGAGTTGAACGGCAGTATCCAGGGCATGAATTTCCATATGATTCCTAAAACAGGCCATACCCATACAAGTACTTTTCCGCATAGTTTTGTGATCCAGTGGGACGGACCGAGGCGGAACAGGATGGACGGGATCATACTGTATGCGGTGAACAGGCAGAAGCCGGAACCGGATACGGCTTCCATTGCATTCTGCATGAGTACTGTGAGTTCCGGTTTGCCTTTTGTCTCCAGTGGATCTGTGGATAAGACACCGACGGATTCCAGCAGTGCCAGATAACCTCCATTTAAGTGGCATCCACCTCTGTTAGATGTGGCGTAGCCAAGTCCCATTCCTACGGATTTACGTGGTTCGTAGGAGGCCAGTTCCAGACCTTTGGCATGGATTGCGGCATCTTCAGCTCCATATTTTTCAGCAAGCCATTTGGAACCGTTTGCCAGTTCAGAATAAATACCTTCTCTGTAAGCTATTTTTCTAACGATTTCAGGAATGTTCCCGGTCTCGCCGAAATCTACTCCAAAGTCGGCGATTCCTCTCTCTTTGAGTTCCATTGCAAATGCTATGGTCCCGCCCAGTGATATTGTGTCCATTCCCATGATATCTGCTATATAGTTGATCTCGTTTATGATATCCAGGTCAGCACTCTCTACATTGGCTCCAAACAGCCCTACAGTCTCGTATTCAGGGCCTTTTACATCCTTATCGTATACTTTGACCCTTCTTTCACATCTGATCGGACAGCTGACGCATCCCATATTCCTGATCAGTTTTGTATCTGCCAGAGTCTCGCCACTGATGTCCTCCGCTTTTTCATAGAAGCCCCGCTGAAAATTCTTCGTCGGCAGGGCGCTGGTGGCATTTGCCTTCGTGACGAGCCCGGCGCTTCCGTATTTCGGAAGGGATGTTCCGGTCATCGGGTGCGACTGCAAAAAATGCACCCACTTTTCAACATGCTTATCCAATTTTTCTTTATTGTATACTTCAGGACGTTTCGTCCCGTATGCCACAACCGCCTTAATATTCTTGGAACCGAATACTGCTCCCGCACCACACCTTCCGGCGACTCTTTCACCAGATAATACGCCTGCATAATGAACAAGATGTTCTCCGGCCGGACCGATCACGATTTTCCCATAATGGGCCGGAAATTCTTCCTGCACCTTTTCCGTGTCCATCCCCCACAGATGCTGCGCATTTTTAATATGAACATCTCCGTCCAGAATTTCAATATAAGACGGCTCATCTGCCTTCCCTGTCAGGATCATCCCGTCATACCCAGCCTTTTTGAGCATCATTCCGAAATTACCTCCGCAGTTAGACGAAGCAATCCCTCCCGTCATCAGGTTTTTAAAAGACATGTTAAACCGGCTCGAAGACGGGGCCCCTGTACCATTCGCAGGTCCTGTATTGACGATGATCATAGCCTCATCTGACAGAGGGTCGATTCCCGGTCTTGTCATGTCATAGAGCAGTTTCGCCGCCAGAATCTTGCCGCCTATAAAACGCTCAAACATTTTCTTATCTATTTGAAAACGCCTGATTTTCCGGGTACTTAAATCAATCTGAATATAAACAGGTAAATTCATTACTGCCCACCTACTTCCATATGAATTGCATGTAACGGACATACCGATTCACAAATCCCGCAGCCGACACATTTCTTTGGGTCAGACAGTTCCGCAAAAACCCTGATGTCTCCCTTGAATGCGGGTTCTGCAATCCTCAGCGCATCCTTTGTACAATTCCAGACACACATCGAACAGGCGCTGCACTTATCCTTCATAATGACCGGCTTCTTCCACTGGTCCTTAGGAACCGCTTTCATCACATTCCCTTTGGAGTCCACAATGGCCTCCTGTTTGCAGGCCCTCCCGCAGACGCCGCATTCCACACAGCGCCTTTCCTTAATCCGATGCCTTTCCTTCAACTCCCCTTCAACTGCACCAACGGGACATAACTTTTTACACAATGTACATCCGATACATTTCTCCGTAATAAAAAAGGACATCCCCATACCTCCTGTAAATAATATCGTTTCTTTTTACTTCAAAGGGGTCAGACCCCTCTGAAAAAGTGCACTTACACCATAAAATTTTATTCATATGCCTGATTCAGTATCATGATTACATCTTCATAATCTACTGCCGCCGGATTTACGAGCATGGCTCCATCGTTGAGGGCGGTACGTGCTACTGCATCGAAATCTTTTTTGTCTACGTGTGCCTCTTTCAGAGTCATGGGAAGTCCGCTCATCTTGTGCAGCCTGCGCTCAAGCCTACGGACAGATTTGATTGCTTCTTCCCCGCGCTTTTCTGACGGGGTCCCTGCGTATACTTCGGGGCCTTCCAGATAAAGGAGGAGTTCTCCGTAGATGTCTCCTTTTTTCTTATAGTTGTAAAGCATACAGTATGGAAGCAAGATGGTCATGGCATCTCCGTGGGGTACTTTGCAGACTCCGCCTAATGCATGGCCAATCGCATGAACCATGCCCACCATGGAGTTAGAAAATGCCGCTCCTGCCATTGTAGAGGCATTAGCCATTGCCAGTCTTGCCTTTCTGTTCTTTCCGTCTTTCACCGCATCTTCCAGATTCTCTACTACCAGTTTGATAGCCGCCGTTGCATAGGCATCGCTTAACGGGTTTTTCTGATTGCAGCTGAATGCCTCAATGGCGTGGCACAGTGCATCGAACCCGGTAGAGGCGGTCGTCTTCGGCGGCAGCGTCTCTGTCATCCTCGGATCAAGTACAGCGGCATCCGGCAACAGGTAGTTGGAAATAAACTCCATCTTCACAGATTTCTCGATATTCTTAATAACTGCAACAAGCGTCATCTCCGAGCCTGTGCCCGAAGTTGTCGGCACGGCGATAAACGGTACGTGTTTCCCCCTCCCCATAGACTCACAGCCCTGCAGTTCCATAAGGTCCTCTACGTCCTGAGAGATCAGCATCTCCACGCCCTTCGCAGTATCAATGACTGAACCACCGCCCACGGCAACAATACTGTCACAGCCGCCTTCTTTGTATTTCTCACCGATCTGGTTCACCACGGTAACGGAAGAGTCCGCCGGAATATCAGTAAAAATCACGCCCGGCTCCATTCCGGTAGAAACCATGGCATCAATCACCTTCTGCAGTGACCCAATCTTCTCCAGTACCTTATCAGACAGCAGAATCGGTTTCGAAGCCCCCAGACCTTTCAATTCGTATGTAATATTCTCAAGGGCATTTTTCCCTGATAAAATCTTCGTTGAATTCTGAAACTCATAATATAATGGCAGCATAATCCATTCCTCCTATTGACTTTTTATTTTCAGACTACATTACTGATCTTTAAATTATTCTGTTAAAAACATTCCATAAAATCATTACACACCCAGAATTGCGTGGCAGTAAACAAGAATACTGCTGATCTGCTTTTTGGGCACCTTTCTCAGAATCCGCTTCGTCATAATCTTTGGAAACAGATATGCTTCTGTCAGGTCGATACACCGCACCGCCGACATAACCGCCGCAATATCTCCCTTTACCATGAAACGGTGCTGCGAGTAAGCCTGTGAAGTCCCAATCTGTCCGGAAAATACCAGAAAAGCCCCGTCAATGCTTTTGAATGAAATCATAATATCCGGGTCCTCGATATCCGACACTCTTACGATCCCCCATGACACCCTTCTGATACAGAGCTTAGGTCCCTTCTCACATGCCGCCAGCACCAGCGTCCTTCCTATGGGCCAGCCGGAAATCTCCTGATGAATTCTTGTGTCATATTTGTACAGCACTTTCATTCCCCGGTAGAGGAAAAACAAGATCACCTTTTCAAAAAGAATCTTTCCTCCGGCCATCCATCTTTGTTTTGAACTAACCTGCATGACATTTCCTCCTTTTTTATTCTTTTTGTCCCTATTATAAAAATCTTCCGTTCTTCGTTTTGGACATACTCTATGCTTATATTATACACTCTTTGAGCGAATAAGAAATCATAGTCTTTGGAAAATATCTGTGTCTTCCAATTTCGTCATATTGCCTAATTGCTCTTTCCCCTATCTCATGATATACTCTCGTCAGAAACTTCGAAAGGTATTCATCTTTCATTTTTCAATCGGCAGTTCGCCGGTTTACCCAATTAATTACTTATTAGAACCGCAGAAAACAAACAAGAACACTACATTTTGAAGGTATTCCTGTCTTTTACATATCTGTATTTCGTGATATGATAATAGTAAATCAGAATAGCTCCTTACATGTGTACCATTCGTTTTCTGCACAGGAAAGGAGATTTTATTTTATGACCAAAGACAACTTTATTATGTTACCCACTGTAGACTTTTGTTTCAAGGAACTGATGCAGAACCCCAAAGTCAGGAAGGGCTTTATTTCAGCATTATTGAACCTGTCTCCGGACGAAGTGGAAGACACAGTTCTTCTGCCCACGCTACTTCCGAGGGACTCAGCCGATGACAAACTGGGAATTATGGATGTACGGGTACTGCTAAAAGACGGGACGCAGATGAATATGGAAATGCAGGTCAAATACTTTGAATACTGGGATGAACGCGCCATGTTCTATCTCAGTAAGTTGTTTGACAGCCAGATCCGTAAGGGCGAATCCTATGAAAAGCTGCAGAAGTGTATCCATGTAAGTATTTTAGACTTCATCCATTTTCCGAATGATAAAGAATGTTACCGCAGGATTCATTTCCGGGATGACAGCACCTATGATCTGTATTCCGATAAAATGGAGCTTCAGATACTGGAGTTAAAAAAACTGCCTCAAGAAGTTAAGACCAGTGAGGATGCTCTTGCATGGATGAAGTTCTTCAGTGGCAAAAGCAGAAAGGAGTTTCAGAATATGGCAAAGACAAACGAATATCTCGATGAAGCATACAATACACTGCTCAATCTGAGCGCTGATGAGAAGAAGCGGTTGGAATACGAAGCCCGGGAAAAGGCATTGAAAGATTATAATACACAGATCAGCAGTGCTGAAAAGAGAGGACTTAAGGCCGGTCAAGAGATTGGACGCAAGTCCGGTGAAGAAGTTGGCCGTAAGGCTGGGGAAGAAATTGGCCGTAAAGCTGGTGTAGAAATCGGGAAAAAATTGGGTGAGCAGGAAGCTGAACACCGCACCCGTCAGGTCTTCAAACTATTCATGCAGGGTAAATCACCAGAAGAAATTGCGGACCTCTGTGATATCAGTATAGAAAAAGTCAGGCAAATATTAGAATAGCCTGTACTATTTCAATTGCAAATATCCCCGAAATCGAAAAATACAAAAAAGGGAACAGACATCATCCGTCTGCTCCCTTTCACTTTATTCATATTCTTCCTGATTCCGCCTTAAAAATCCGGCCACGCCATGTAATAGTACTGACAATATAATCAATGATACCGCCGCAATCTTTCCCGGTGCAGATGCAACCGCTGCCAGAATCTGCCCCATAAATGGTACGGACAGTTCTACCTTTCCCAGAAGGTTACTATACTCGGTCGGCATGGCATCTTCCTTCGCATTCGCGTCACCCTTCGTTACGAACTTACCTTCTACAACCTGGTTCTTCACTACACGGTGAGTAATAATCGCTCCGTTGTCCGTGGAACTGTAAAACGCGATGACGTCGTCTTTCTTCACGTCCTCCGGTGCAATACTCTTCGTATATACAAGGCTTCCCGTAGGTATCGCCGGTTCCATACTTCCGCTGATAACTGTATATACCTCGTAACCGAACAGCCTCGGTACCGTAAGTGGCACACAAAGTACGATCACGATGATCAGTAAAATGGTTCCCGTTACGCTTAATACAGTGGCAAAGGTGCCTTTATGATTTTTACTTTGTCTATGGCGTTTTTTTCTACTCATTATTTAAGGTCTGTCTTTCCGCGCTTTTTTAAATAAATAATTGTTGATGCGATTGCAGCCAGGGCCAGTACTCCTACTACAATACCTACGACAATCGGTGCACGGCTTGTTTTTCTCTCTGCGTCGATGTTGGCTTTTGGAACTTCCTCATCGTCCAGATCCTGTAATGCCTGCGGTGTCTCTTCATCCGGTACTTCTACAGTCTCATCAGCCGGCGGTGTTGTCTCAGTAGTTCCGCCTGCCGTACCGCCTGCGGCTCCTGCCGTGCCACCCGCTGCAGCTCCTGCTCCTGCGGCTGCTGTTCCGGCTGCCGGTGTAGCTGGTATCACTGTAACTGTTCCTGCCTGCGTAATTGTCGTTACTGTTCCTGTATCTGCCGGAACATAGATAAATGGAAATACATTCTCGGCTTCATTACTGCTTAGTGTCTTAGTAAGATTATAAGCCTGTGGCTGGTATCCGTCAATAAACTGATAAGCAACTACCGGCTTATCTCCTATATTACCATAAAAAGTACGGCTTGGCAAAAGTTCATTTCCATTTTCATCCTGATAATTTACAGTATAGGCTACCTGATTCCCTTTGATACCATATGCAATAACATAATCTGCATCACCTGTAACATCTACCCATAATGATTGTTCAGAACCGCCGCCATCTGTACCGCTCTGCCTGATTCCTTTTGCATAATATTTATCATCTAAAATCTGGGGCTTCATGTCAGCAAGATTAAGATCAAGATTTACCTGATCCCCATAACTAAGGTCCGATATAACCAGCTTATCCTGCCCGTTACTGAATACCCCGTGGTTACCTGCATACAATGTAATGGTATAAGTATAATCTTCTGCCGCTTTGACCTCTGAACCAAACATCATCTGGAGGGTCACTGCAAATAATATTGCGAGTCCAAGAAGGCCTTTACGTATTTTCTTTCCCGATTTCATACTTATCTGGACCTCCTTTTCTTA
This sequence comes from Faecalicatena orotica, assembly GCF_003149245.1. Lineage (GTDB taxonomy): Bacteria > Bacillota > Clostridia > Lachnospirales > Lachnospiraceae > Faecalicatena_A > Faecalicatena_A orotica. The sequence goes on from NZ_QGDL01000016.1 coordinate 31,967, forward strand.
TATTCAGCTCTTTCCTTATCTCTGTTCTTAATCTTCAGTAATACAATGATCAGAATGATCAGTCCTGCTGCAAATGCCGCTATTGACAGATAAAGGATCATGTTGGAACTGTCACCTGTTTTGATAATTGTACTGTTTGTTCCCGGTCTTGTCACGGTTGTATCGCCTGCAACTACCTCTGCCGCAAAAGTCATCTGAAGCTGCGCCAGTGTATTCTGGTAATCATTTCCCTGAGTTTCGCCGTCCAGTGTGACACGAAGTTCGATGCTTCCTGTTTCTCCCGGTGACAGACGGTCCAGATAGAAGTACTCATCCAGTGAATCCGTTGCGCTATGAAGACCATCTGCATCATCTCCACCGACAGTATCACTGTTATAGATCTCTGTCGTCGTCTTTCCGTCCGGATGATTATAGTTTAAAATATAAGTGTAGGCTCCGCCGTTTGCCGGACTGCCATCTTCCAAACTCTTAATGATTTCGTTGGACATATACCAGTTTGTGTCTTTATTTGCCTTATTGACCAGTGAAAGCTGAATCAGTGCTGTATCTCCCGGCAAAATCTGGTAAACACTGGCATCCAGATCAGAACTCTTAAAATTACTGCTCAACTTGTTACCGTCAAAACTGACCTGCCAGTCTGAACTTCCCGGAATTACCTCCGCGGCTGCTTCTATCGGGATGGCAGCGATCATGACCATAGCCAGAATAAAACCTAATATTCTTTTTCTCATGTCTCTCTCCTCCCTATTACAGACTCAAAGTTCCATCCGGAGATACCTTAACATCGACTCCCCAGGCACTCTTAATCGCATCCTGCGCGTTATGCGTCTGAACTGCGTCTACCTGTGCCTCCAGATTAAATGTTACCCCGTCATATTTATACGTTGTTGTAATTGTTGTGTATCCATTTTCAGATTTAACAGTCTCTTTCGTTGCCTGTGTTGCAACTGATCCATCGATACGGATGGTATCTGCAAAGATCGGCGCCTCTGCCCCGCCTGCAAGAATCCCTGAATAGTATAATACGGTACGCTCCTCAGTTGAAGCATTCTTATCTTCGATCCAGCCGTTGCCTGTGAGATTTAAATCAATCAGGTCCGGTGAAAGGGAAGTAACTTTCTTTCCGTCTTTCATCCAGCTCTTTACGATGCTGACACGGACATACTGGTCAATCTCACCCGTATTTCTTACCGTCAGTTCTTCCGGATATTTTTTTCCGAGCTGAATCTTTTCGTTCTCTCCAACCATATTGGCAAGGAGCTTCTCTGAAGTCTCATTTCCATTTTCAACAAGTGCTACACCTATCTCTGAAACTGCCAGATTCGCCGTATAGTTATCACTGTAATAAGAAAGTGCCGCGCTGGTGCTTCCCAGTGCACTGCCGACTAACAAAATGACTGCAAGCGCCAGTAAAATAATAATTGATTTCTGTCCATTCGTTGTTTTCTTTCTGCTTTTCATTATTTACCAGCCTCCTCTCCGCCAGATCCTGACCCTTGGTCGATCTTCTGTGACCAGTCTGCGTAAGGATTGCCGTCTGCATCGTACAGAACAGCTGCACACTCCTGAATAACTACTACATTAAAATTATCCTTAAACTCTTCCGGTACTGTAATCTTTGCATCAAGTACGGAAGTCTGGCCTCCTGCCGGTACGATATCACTGTAATACCAGTACTCGCCTTCGCCCTGGCTCCATGCAGTGCCATCCGGCTGGGAATAGTCAATAGTGAACTGACTTCCGCAATACGCCTTCACACGTACATAGCAATCATTTGTTCCGGTATTTCCAATCACAATATGCTTCGTCCAGTCAGAAAAATCTTCTGTTATCTCTGTCCGTTCCCCGAGAGAAATATCATGACCGCCGGATGCCGACGCATTCGCTGTAAAATATGCCATGGCCCCGTGTATTGTCATACTCCCCGCCAAAATCACAGCTACTGCTGTCAGCCAGACTGTTTTGTTCTTCATCATTGTTTTCATAGCTTCCAGCCTCCTTTACTGCGCCGTCTATTCGACCGGCTTCTGGTTCCACTGCCATTCACCGTCTTCATATGTGAACTGGTTCTCTACTCCATAGCCGCCGTTGTTGCCATCATTATAAGTATTTGCAAATGCTACGCTGGCAATTGTAACATCTACTCCATTTGCTACGATTGTAGCTGTCTGGCTCTGTGCTGTTGTTAATTCATAGCTTGAGCCTGGATACACTTCTGTAACTGTAACTATCATGCCTGCCGGAATATTCTCGACTATTAATGACTGCCGGCCTGCCTCTGTAAAAGTCATGGATACTACATTGCTGTATCTGTCTGTACCTTTTTCCCCTTCAATCGTAAATACGAAGGTTGCAGGTCCGAGTGAACTGTTGTATTCCGTAAGGTCCTTTATAATCTCCAGATTTCCCAGCCTTGGTTCTGCACCCATCTTGACAAGACTCTCTGCATCATATAACCATTCGTCATCTTCCGGCCTCTGTGATGAATAGTAGAGGTTATTCGGAAGAGAGATTAAATATGGGGTAAAACTATATTCATACTGGGTACTCGATAAGGTATCCATCATAACCAGATACATTCCTGTTTCAAGTCCTGAAGCAACTCCTTCTCCAGTAGTATGGTCAATTACGGCCTCCTTTGCCGGAGTCTTTCCATCTGTATTCGATGCCGCTGTGGCAGCCGCTGCTTCCCAGTCTGCATTTTCATCCTGTGAAAGCGCCTCTATGTCTACTCCATAGCTGCTGTCAAGCATTGTGAAATGTCTTGACTCTGATACAGATGCGATTCGGTAAAGCTTAGCCGTAATATCCGGAGCATTGGAATCTGTCCGGTATACACTATCCGACGGTACTGTCAGTGTCAAAGAACACTGCTTTGTGATGTCGATCGCATCTGCCGCGTTGATATCTGTCAGTGACAATATCGGTACAACTAAAGCGCAAATGAGAACGAATACCTTACTCTTTTTCATAAATTCTCTTATCTTCACTTCTTACCCTCCTCCAAGTCTTCTTCGGCCAGCTTCCTGCGCGGCCTGAATAAATGTTTCATAAGAACTATTATTAATGCAGTGACTGCCAGACCAAGTAATAAGAACAGCATATAATAATTCTGGATTGCCTGCACCATGGTGTCTACCGGGGTGCTCACCAGCTCTCCCTCATAAGGTACCCGGTGTCCCCGCACTAAAAGGCGGTGCGTATTCACCCCATAAGGTGTACAAGTAAATAATGTGACGTAATCCTGACCATCCTCGATCTGCAGTGCCTTATCGAGTGTTTCATGGTCATCTTTATCAACCATCGGAAGTATCTGGTCTACTTCATATGCCAGGTCTTCATCCAGTATGTGGAGATAAAATCTGTCTCCCTTTTTCATCTGGTCGATATCGGTAAACAACTTAGCTGCCGGAAGTCCCCTGTGTGCCGACAGAACACTGTGTGTGCTCTCCCCGCCAATCGGGAGCTTCGTCCCGTTCATGTGTCCGACCCCGGTCTGTAAAACCTCGTCTGACGTCCCGTGGTAGATGGAAAGCTTTATGTTAACCTTCGGGATGGAGAGATATCCCATAATCCCGTTCCCTTCCACGTTCAGGACTTTCCAGTATTCCGTATCTTTAATATCAGTGAGTTTTGCATCTGTATTAAATATATCACCATAAATATTGTTACTGTCAAATGTGCTGTTGAAACTTCTGGCTGCTTCCCATGCCGCGTCAAAATCCTCCGGTTTCATCTGGCTGATTGCTTTGTCATAGGTCGAAATCAGCTTTTGCTGCCTGTAAGTATTCCATTGATTAGATATTGTAGGATATACAAGAACTCCAAATCCAATCAGAAACAGCAATCCAAATAAAAATGTCGTTATCTTACGTTTCATCTTTTTTCCTGCGCTCTCTTACATACATTACTCCAATCAATACCCCTGTGATCAAAAGTCCTACAATTACCCACAAAATATAATTTGTCTCAAGACTGATGGATGACTGAGTCTCGTCTGTATATTTCTCTTCATATGGAACCCTGTGTCCGCGGACTAACAGTCTTTCTGTGTTTACACCGTATGGGGTGCATGTGAGAAGAGTCATCAGGTCTTCCCCGTCTTCGACGTTCAAATCGGAAGTATCTTCCGGCTTCACAACACTGATCTTATCAACCTCATAGCAAAGGGTATCATCCAGTACATGAACCATAAAATGATCGCCCTTTTTCAATTTATCCAGGTCTGTAAATAATGTTGCACTCGGCAGTCCTCTGTGGGCTGATATAACACTATGCGTATTCTCTCCGCCTATCGGAAGGGAACTTCCCTCCAAGTGTCCTGCTGCATTTCTCAGGACCTCTTCTGATGTGGTATGGTATATTGGAAGTTTTACATCAATTTTCGGTATTTCTACCAGTCCCATTATACCATCATCCGTAATATTCAGACAAGCCTCATAAGCGGCATCCTCTTCGGACTGGGCATCTGCTATTGCAAAAGAGTCCGGAAGTATCATCGGAACAAGCGCTTTATTGTAAGCCTCTGCCTTTTTCCACTCCTTCTCATAATCAATCTGTCCGGCCGCCTCCATTTTAGAAACCTTTTCATCATAGCTGCTGATTAATTTTGACTGCCTGTATGAATTCCATTGATTCGCTATAGTCGGATACAGCAGCAAGGACAACCCTATGACAAAGATGGCTACTATTATAATGTTATGATACTTTTTCTTCATATGAGCTCTCCTTAATGCTGTATATAAAATGCAGGGCGGGCGACTCCCCCGCCCTGCAACAAAATTAATTATTTGTTATTTTTGCGGCGTGATGCAAAAAACAGTGCTGCTGCAATTATCATGATCAGGCAGCCGCCAATTGTGAAGATAGTTGTACCGATACCACCTGTTGATGGAAGGGATGAAAGTTTAGTATTCTTAATAGTAGTCTCGTTTTTATCAATCGTAACCGTTCCATCATTTGCTACATTGAATGTAGATGTAACTTTACCATCAATTGTAATTGTCCAAGATGCTAATTTACCAGAAATAGTATCAAATGTAGCTGCTATTTTAACTTCAAATACATGTGTATTAATTGAATATCCATCTGGTGCATTAGTCTCTTTTAAGTAATAAGTTCCTGCTGCTAAGCCTTTCATGTAAATCTGGCCAGCTTTATCTGATAATGCTACACCGTCAAAAAGAACATTTCCGTCTTTATCAAAATTTTGATATACATTTTTGCACTCTGCATCTTTATAAAGTGTAAATTCTGCACCCTCTAAAGCTTTTGAATCAGTATCCTCTCCAATTTTAGTAAGAATCTTATCTGTTCCTGTTGCTGAACCATCAATATCAAATGTGTAAGTATATGTTTTGTCTTCTTTTTTACCAGTATTTCCATCTGTGTTAGAATCTCTTGTAAAGTCAAGTACTACATTGTTATTATTATCTTTTTCATTAAGTGCTGCATTTTCATTCAATTTTGCACTATAAGAAATAACAATTTCTTTACCTACATAATCATTCAGTGTGTAACCACCGTTTACAACAAAGTCAACTGTAATTTCTTGCCCTTTTAAGAAGAATGAATAATCTTTTGTATCTTCTAATGTTTTAATTACTTTATTGTTTTCTACAACATCAACCTTTAAATTACCAGCATAAGTCAGTCCAGCGGATAATGTATCAACTACATTTAATCTAGGATATAACCCACCATAATTTGGAACTGGGGAAATTGATACATTATAATTAATAGTATCACCTATGTTAGCACTATTTCCTTTTCCATTCTCGTCATCAGCTATTGTCTTCTCAATTGTAGGTTCATCTGTTTTCTTAACCCATGCATTTCCTTCGGTAATTGTATCAGTTACTTCTACTTTTCCATCTTTAATAACATTACCATTCTCATTTGCATAGTATACAGACGCAACTACTTCATTATAAACTGTTGCTGTTGAACCCTTGACAATAATAAGATACATACCTACCGGAACTTCAGCAGTATAATCTTTTCCTGAAAGTGTTAACGGATAAGAATCGTTGGGTAATGTATCTGCTGCAATAGCTGCCAATTCACTTTGTGTTGGGCTAGTAATATCTACTAAATTATAAGGATTACTATAACCAGAGAAATTGTTATTAGCATCATATTCTGCTGTTACAATTGGATAAGCTGTTACTGATGTAACCGTTTCCTCTATTCCTTTTACAGTAATAATTCCCGTGTCATCAGATGTTCCAACAACACCATCATTACCTTCTGCTGCGAATGTCGTTACACCCATTCCCAATACCATAGCCAATGTCAAAAACACTGCTAAGACTTTCTTAATTTTACTCATACTTTTTTCTCCTTTTTCTTTTTATTTTGTTGAGTTACTTTCATTTCTGTGCTGGCAGCGCTTTCACGTGCTGCCAGACGAGACAAGAGTTTCTGTTAAATTATGAATTATTTCGATAATCCAACCCCCCTCTTGCGTTTGTTTTTATATAGGGTCAGCAGTCCTGCTAAGCACATTAGCAGCGTTCCACCGACGGTATACCAGAAGATTCCTGCGCCTCCGGCTGATGGAAGATCATATACAGGAGTATTTTCAAATTTGAAATATACTGTTGTGTCATCCTGTACCATATTACCTTCGATCACTTTATCGCCGGATTTGATTGATTTTAAATCACCATTCTTTGTTATTTCTAGTGTCCATTTTTCTGTACTTACAGCATAACCGACCGGAGCTTTTGTTTCAGTAAGTGTATAGATACCTGTGGCCATCTTTCCTTCTAATGCTGTAGTATAATTCTCATCTGTATACCACTTAATAACTCCATTACTATCAGATTTTCCATAATAGGTTTTGGCATCAGATGCTAACTCAAACTCTGCATCTGGAAGTACTAAATTATTGTCGCTTGCACTTACTTTCTGAATATCCCAGTTATTATACACTTCTTCATTTGTATAAGTAACCTGGCCGAGAACTCCATTTTCGTAATCTTTCTGAGCAATAACATCTTCACCGTCTTTGTTGTTTCCAAGTTTAAATGCAACTGATTCAGATTCAGAGTTTGTGCTGCTTTCGCAATTTGTTATATCATCTATTACAAACGCTTTAACTGAATAGCCATTAGATACAGACTCTATAACTTCATATTCACCACGTGGAAGTTTCTTCAGTTCTTCACCTTTATAAGATGCACTTGTTTCACCAGCTGGAATAGTTATTGTAACAGTTTTATAATCAGAACCATCTTTATTTATTTTAAATACAAAGCTCTGATCTTTATTAGATAACTTATCTAATATTTTTGTTATCCTAATCTCACCAACGATTACATTTACAACATATTCACCGTCTGTAACCAGTTTGTTAGTTTTTGGATTCAGTTCTGTACCACCGTTTGCTGCTGGGGGATTGATTCCGTTAAGCTCACTCATCACCTTTCGTTCAGCTGTTGTATACGGGATAAACTGAACTTCTAATTCGTATGCCTCAACCCGCTTACCATCTTTATCAACCGCGTGTTCATTCATGTTACCACCCGGATTGTCAGATAACTTGTAGGTATATACGAAATATCCAACTGAATCTTCTGTATTCGGATAAATATATTCTATAGATTTATCCGCTCCTAAGGTGATTGTTTGCTTCTCTTGTAATTCCTTCTTTTGGCTTTCAGTTAACTCTGGAAATGATGGTTTGCCTGTATTTGTAGTTGTTCTATTGTCAAGTTCTACAATACTTAATGTATCAGCCAATTCTTTTGCAAAAGCTGCCGGATTGATTATATCACCCTTATATATAGTGGTTTCTTTATTATCCATATCCAGCTTAAGAAGTTTTACATTAACCGATGGCTGCGGAAACGTCTTTGTTGTAGTTTCATCAACATATATTCCTGATGAAGCCCCATTTGTCGGAACCATGTTACCGCCGATAAAGTCATCCTTTGCCTGAATTTTAAAGCTTGCTGACCAACCATTTGATGTAGGGTCTTCTGAATCTTTGTTTCCAATAATTGCAGAATCACCAGTCCACGTTATTGTTGTAGTACCATCCTCATTTTCCTTAATTGTTACATCTTTGTTTTTGCTAAGAGCCGCCTTTGATTCATCAGTAAGTTTAAATCTTGCATCGATTACATCAACAATCTTCTCCGCTTTAACTTTGAACAATTCTCCAATGCTTCCCGCGATGTCTTTAAAAATATCATTTAAACCATCTGTATTATCAGTAGTATAGGAATATGTCCTACCATCTTTTGGAGGAGTTGCAATATAATCACTTAAGAAATTTTTTGCATATGTCCATGACCTATGATTTTCATGACCATATTCGGAACCTGAAGGATCTCCTTCGTTCCAGTAAAAATAGGAACTTCCTAAATTATAACCAACCGTGTATAATGTAGCTTTTTCTTTGACATTTTTAGCTTCTTTAACCGCATGATTAGCTACCATACAATTGAAACTACTATTAGAAGAACTGTATCCTGGCATTCCATCTGTAAAGAAAAGTACATATTTGTTATCATACTTAGCCTGAGTATCCAGAATACTATTAGTAACTTCTAAAGCATCTCCCATTGGAGTACCGCCATAATGACTCTTATTGTTAATAAATCCAGTTAGCTTGGAGATATTATCATTAGTATTTAATTGATAAAAATCACTTTGGCTAGTTGTTCCATAGTCTCCTTCATCTCCCTGATACCATACAACAGCTATTTCACTTATTGAGGAGGCATCTTTTGCTGATTGAACGAAACTTGTTGCAGCAGACTTAAGCTTTGTCATACCATTACTTCCCATTGAACTACTTGCATCCAATACAAGTACGATACTAGCCCCTTGCGCTGCTGTTCCTTCTTCTCTTCCGCTAGTAGATGCCGTTAAATCAATCTGGAAAACTCTATTATTTTCATCAACTACTTTTACAGTTTTATCATTTGTCAAGTGTTTTACCGCTTCTTCATGTACTGTATAATTGACTATTTTACCATCTTCTACTAATTCTCCTCCTAATGTATATAACGTTGCTACTACCTTGTCTTTTCCTGATTTTTCAACCTTTACTTTCCATTCAGCATTTTCTTTAGCATAACCGCTAGCAGGTTCTGTCTCTGTTAATGTATATGTGCCTTCTGTTAAATTCTTAAACGTAACTGTTCCGCTTAAATCAGATGTTGCTTCATATTTTTTTGAAGAATCCTTGTCACTTACAAGTAAGAATTTTGCACCATTAACAGGATTGTCTGATGTATTAACCTTTTTGAAATTGAAGTCACATTTAAGACTACTTACCTGTACTACTGGTTTTTTGTACTCAGCATTTTTTACCTGATCCTCTGTACTTACTTTGTAAGATACTGATGCACTATCATTTGAATAGAAACCTGGTTTTTCAGAACTGGTTGCATTTCCTACTGCATCTGTGTTTAAATCTCCTCGGTCTGGATATTTTCCATTTGCAAAATAATCGTCTTTTGCCGCTTCACTTGGAACAACATCAAAACTGATACTGTAAGTCACACCATCTGCTAACTCGGCATTTTTAAGTACATTTAATGTAACTGTTTTTTTATTTTTATCCAACGTATATGTGTAGCTGCTTGTTGGAAGATTACTAGTATTTCCATTTTTATCTGTCTTTTGTACTTTGACATTAGGTTCATCAGCAAAGTCTACCCATTGACTTAACTTATCAGTAATAACAACATTCGTATAAACAGCTTTTGTAATTTCGTCAGCAATCTTTTTGAATTCTGCTTTCATTGTATCGGCATTTGTTCCATGAAGAACTTTTCCATTAATGGCAGTTGAAAAATTAACACAATTCTTTGCACTATCGTTAGTAGTTGAACCGCTTGCATTAACGACATATGCTCCATTTGTCGATGTTAAAACTGGAGAAGAATTCCATGCATTTAATGCGTATTTATAATTATATCCTTGTTTGTCTGATGATCCTGTTCCCTCTACTGTTGTTGTGCCTGTTTTATATCGATATGTTGGAGAACCATCCGTTAAAAAGATCACATAACTCTTATTTCCGGGATTACTATTCTGTCGCGATTTCAGAAGATCAGCACCTTCTTGAATTCCTGCCTGCCAGTTCGTTCCGCCATCACAATCATTATAACTCAGTTGAAAGTTAAAGTTTTTAACCGACTGCCATTTTCCATTGTTCCATACACTGCTATTCTTACCGAATGTAACTGCTGCAAGATTAATATCCGCATCTGCATTTCCAAGTGCACTTTTCAGTTCACTAATTGCATCATTTACATAATTATATCTATATATAGTCTTGCCATAACTAGATGACACCTCATCAGCCATACTTCCAGATCTATCTACAATCAATAAAATATCTATCGGTGTTGTTTTTCCTAATCCTCCTGTAACATCAAGTGTTAAAGTATAATCTTCATCTTTTTCATTATATTTGATGTACTTACTATGATCAGGTGCATCTAAAGTACTTGTTGAACCACCTCCGCCTGAACTGCCATCATTACTACTTTTGTAGTAGATCATATATATATTATTACTGCTAAAATCATCATATTTATTAAAATTTGCATTTTCACTATATTGCCAGCCACTTCTATACCTTATATAATAGTTGGTATAGTCAATGTCACTATCACCATCCTTACCCTGACTATTTCCCAGCCTTGTCTTTAAAAAAGTATATCCTTCAATATCCTGCTTATAAGTTTTTAACTGAGTTTCACTACTTATTTGAGTTTTAGATGGATTCGTTGTCATATCCGCTGATATTTCATTACCATCCGTATCAATATAATGTAGTGTCATTTTCTTTGCAGAAGAACTTGCGGTCCATGTAATGGTATACACTGAAAAACTATCCGTAACAAACTCAGCCTTTTTTACTTCTGCTGAATTTGTAGTTTCAACGGCTGTTTCTGTCTTACTATCGGCCACCATGTCAACAACATCTTTGACTTCACCCTTTTTATCTTCTTCCAGATGAAGTACTGTTACGTCTGCGTCCTTAGCCTTCTCTTCGTCTACCTCTTCCGGCAGGACTGCTTCTTTGTAATCCATGACAACTTTGACTTCACCATTTGGTTCTACCTTGTTGCCGTCTGCATCTACAAAGCTGATATCATAAGCAAGGAATCCGGCGATATCGTATTCTTCTTTTTCTGCTTTTTCCTGAAGTTTTTCTTCTACTTCTTTATACTGATCTTTTGTGTCTTTCTCGTCTTTCTTGATCGGTACAACCTGAAGTGTTGAGCCTGCAGGAATGATTCCTTCTTTTTCTGCTGTTACTGTAATTGCTACTTCGTCATCTTCATATTTAAGTGACTCAGGTTTATTAGTTTTTTCTTCTTCTTTATTTTCCTTATTCTGATCAACTGCTTCTTCCTGAGGTTTCTGATCTTCTACATAACATCCGTAGATTGTAGATCGTCTGCCTTCCATCATGATCTTGTCTGCCAGACCATCTTCTTTTAAACTGATTTCTGAAAGATCATAATCATCGATGTTGTCTATGCTTTCTCCAGCGTTCTGTAACTCTTCGATCTTATCTGACTTCTGAGTAATCTTTACGATCTCTGCTTCTGCATTTCCTGCAACTGAGTTTGCTTCATTGTAATAGAAGGTTGTTGCTTTCTTTGTATCTTTTATCTGGAAGTTGTTCTGTTCAAATGTGATCTTGATTTCTTTTCCCGGTTCAACCTGTTCGCCGTTTACTTTGAAGATTACATTATATAAGAAGTAATTTCCAAGAACGTTTCCTTCTGCTACTGCTTTGCTCATGAGCGTTTTGATCTGCTCTGTTGTATCGGCTGCCGCGTATGTGACTTCCATCGTTACGTCAGCTGTGTTGGCTTCAAATGTTCCTTCTGGAATGTTAGCCGTTACTTTGCAGACTGCCTCGCCATTCTCACCTGTCATTACCTGACTTAATTCCATCTCATCCTGATGAGGAGCCTCTGGCTCTGCCGGTGTCTCTTCCTGAACCTCTGGCTGTTCTGCGGTGGATGCATCCGGTGCAGGTTCACCTTGTTCTGTATTCTCTCCGGTATCACCTTCGGCCTGCTGGGTATCTTCTGCTGTCTGACCGTCCAGTTCCCCGGTATTGTTCGTTGTTGTATTTTCTTCTCCTATATGACTAGCTCTAAGCGGGCCGCGGCTGTTGAATGCTACACTGATAACCAGTACCACTACCACGAAAAACGCGAGCCATCTTTTCAATAATTTCATAATGTATACTCCTCCACTTCTCAAATACACGTTTTTCTCATTCTATTTAGGGGTTACAAATTTAATCTATTCACCTAACGCTCCGTCTATCAGCTTGATCAGCTCTAACGCTGATCTGAAGGGAACTGTCTTATCTTCGTCCACCCATGTTACCAGTCCCTGCCAGCTGCTGTGCTGACGCTGCTGCACCCGGATAATAAAAGTTCCTTTATCGCCGTGCTGTTCCAATAGTTCTTCATCTTTCATAACTTTTATCATCCTCTCCTTCTTATTTTCATTCTTTTTAACTGCACGAAATGTTCTGTCTTCTGTCCCCGGAAAAGGGAAGCTGATACTATTAAAGAAGTCTTCCATATAAAATATCATTTCTTCCAGACTATTTAAGACTTCCGCATCTCTCTTGTATGCATGATACAAACGTCCTGATGTTTTACCTTCTTTATAATCATCCACACAAAATACAATTCCGTTGCGGGCCCCTATATAACTTTGACTCTTCTTCAATGTATATCATGCTCCTTTTCATGCCTTAAGTTTCTATACTATCTATATCATAAACACACTTTAACAGTTTCAGAAACAAAGAAACAATCAAAAGAATTTACAAAAAGGGGTTTTTTACAAGTTTTTTATTGTTTTTTATTAATTTTAGAATGGACAGGTGGTTTTTAAAGGAACAGCTTGTATGGTGATGGCTATTCATCCTTACAGAACTGTTCCCCTATATGCCATTCTTAACCCTGTTATTTAAAGAAGCTGTCCTGCTGTTTCTCCGTGAAATACTGAAGCGGGTCAACTGCGGTTCCGTGCTCTTCCACCTGGAAGTGGAGGTGGTTGCCTGTGGACTGTCCCGTTGTACCGGATAATCCGATCTGCTGACCCTTCTCTACTTTCTGTCCTTCTTCTACGAATACTTTTTCATGATGCATGTATTTAGTTACGAGTCCATTTCCGTGGTCAATGATAACCATGTTGCCGGCCGTTCCTGCTTCTCCGGCAAATGTGACGGTTCCGGATGCTGCTGCGTAAGTCGGTATGTTATACGTTCCTGTTCCAAGATCGATGCCTTTATGATAGGTTCCTGCCCCTGCAATAGGTTCCTCTCTTGAACCGAAGTCACTTGATAAGAGTGCTCCCGGACACGGGTTTACAAATGTTCCGAGCATATTGCTGAACTCGCCCAGTGTCATGTTATCAAGTCTGTACAAGTCATACTGCTCCATCTGTCTGATCAGTGACTGTCCGTATGTCAGGCTGGTTGCCCAGCGGCTTCCTATCTTCATTGCAAATGTGTTTGCATCAGTCACACCTAAGGTAAGGTCCAAATAGACTTCCTTCAAAAGATCTGTGCGGTCCTCAATACATTCCGTGTAAGTATCATATACCCGGAAACCGGATACGATCGTGTAGAGGGATCCGTCCTTTGACTGTTCCCCTGTGATCATATCGACACTTCCTGCCGGTCCTGTTCCTTTGATTCCGAAAAGGTTGTTGTACTGGTATGCCAGATAAGATAACCCTTTTCCGTCTTCTCCGCCCGGTCCGTACTGTCCGAAACCTGACTCCTGGATGATCTGTGCAATTGTTACAGATGCCGGATACCCTGTTTCATCCTGACACTTCAATGCTGCTACGATCATTTCCTGTGTAATAAAGGACGGGAGTCCTTCGATTGGAACTGATACGTTATACTTAATCTTCTCGCTGTCATCTAAGAAGCGGATAGAAGCTGAATAGCTGTTTACCGTACTCTCTTCATATGTACCGCTGCCTGCTGTTTCATAATAGGAATCATCAGTAGCCCCGCCGTTATCTGAAGGGGGTGTCTGGACCGGTTCGTTTGAACCGCCGTCATCAGGCTGTACGTCGTCCGTTACACCATTATCAGTATTCCCATCATCCGGTTTCTCAGCTTCGTTCTGGTCACCGTCCGTGTTTCCATCATCAGGCTTCTCAACTTCATCCTGACTTCCATCTGTATTTCCGTCATCAGGCTTTTCCGTTCCATCCTGTTCTCCGTCAGGCTTTCCGTCATCAGGCTTTTCAGATTCTCCCTTGTCTTCGTCCGTCTTACCATCGTCAGGCTTTTCTGTTCCGCCCTGCTCTCCATCAGGCTTTCCATCATCAGGTTTTTCCGTTCCGCCCTGCTCTTCGTCTGTCTTACCATCATCAGGTTTTTCCGTTCCGACCTGTTCTTCGTCTGTTTTGCCATCATCGGGCTTTTCTGTTCCGCCCTGCTCTCCATCAGGCTTTCCGTCGCCAGGCTTTTCTCCCATACTTTCATCTTCTGGATTTGTCTGGTCAGTATTCTCTGTTTCAGTCTCCTGATTTTCGTCTTTCTTATCTTTATCCTTGTCTTTATCTTTTTCCTCATCTGACTGCCCGTCAGTATGTTCCGCCCCGTGCTGTTCAACTACATTATCCTGCTCTAAACCGAAAGTCGTCTGTATCTGGCCTGCTACGATGCAGATACTAATTCCTAATATAAGTACTACTTTTTTTAACTTCATAAGATACATCCTCTCCTTAATTGTCTGTTACACTGCAACTACAATCTGAATTTGAAATTAACATTTCACCCAAATATATACGTATCCTCAATATAATAACATCTTAACAGACTCATAGTCAAAGGAGCAATCAAAAAAATGTTGTTTAAGCGGTATTATTAGGTTTATTTATTGACTGTATTATTAAAAAAATTTCCACAACTGTATTTAAACAGAAGTGGAAATTTGTATTCATATATTTACTTTACGTCTGCTTCCTTCTCAAAGACAACGCTGTTAACATAGTACTGCACGCCAGTTCTCTGCCTGCCTACGAGGAAATTGTAGTTAATACGTTTCTGAACGATTGCGCAGCTCTCGAGAGTTGTATTTACGAGAAGTACCAGATATTGCCCTCTCCCGTAGCGGTTCACAGCATCGCCCCTGCGTATGGACTTGCAGATAGCGTCTCCCAGTCTGCCCGCCAGCTGTTCTAACTGCTCTCCACTCTTCATCCGGTTACCCTTGCTGTCCACGATCGTACAAAGCATCAGATAGATCGACTGTCCGCTTCTCTCTGCCATGCGGTTCACCATCCGGTAGATTCCCTGAAATACCGGATAAGAACACATATATCCTCCCCGGATTTCATCCTTGTCTTCGATCAGTTCTTTCTGGATATTATCCAGCAGATCATACGGGTGCAGCATCTGGTCCCCCAGCCTGTCGAGAGAACTCATAAGCTTCTGTGAAGGGCGGATTCCCCGCTCCTTGAAATATCTCTCTACCGTCTCTGCATACAGGTCACTTGCTTCTTCATAACATCCCATACTGATCAGGGCATCCATCGTGATACTTTCCCAGTCTGAGAATGGTGAAATCGCTGTCGCATAGACTCCCAGTTCCTGGAGCTGAAGGTAATCTTCCTTTTCCTTCAGTATCCCGGCAGCCTCCTCTACGCAGGTACAGAACTGGGCACGGTATCTTCTGGCCTCGGATGCAGCCCAGAGTACCCCCGCATACATGATCAGAAATTCACCCGTGTAACAGTGGCATGCATCAAGTAAAAGCTGAAGCCTGCAGTCAATATCCTCCTCATTCAAGGCCTCCTGATATAAACGGTCAAACTCTGACGCATCTTCTATCACAGGAATTTCTTTTGTCCAGTAGAATGTCCCTTTTTCAAGATAAATATAATTTACCTCGGGAAGACCTGCGTTCTTTAACTTATTCTTAGCATTATAAATTACACTCTGCATCGTGTGGTGAATATTCTTGATGTCCCTGTCCCCAAAAAGCATCTCCTCCAGCTGTTCCCTTGGCACCCCTTCCTTGCGGTTATGTAGAAGAATCTGCATGAGGTAGGCAAATTGTGTCTCACTTACTTTCTTGCCGAGCAGAGAATTTCCTTTGTACGTAATCGAAAAATTACCGAACATCTTTACATGTAATGCGTTGTCTTCCAGATCTTTTGCCATCTTAGTCATATGCCTTTCTCCCTTAAAAATACTAAGAAGTCCTATCCAGAAATAAACTACGCTATTTCCAGCGGTACGGCCGTCCTGCAGGAATTTTGCCTGAACTTTTATGCCGCCCTTCTCGATGATTGTTACCGGTTTATATTATATTACCAGTTTTATACATTATATCTTTTACTCTTTGGTGAGTCAATAACAAATCTGCACTTTACGTAAATGCAAAAATATGAGCGCAATCAAAACACATTTTGTATTTAAATTTGTTTTATATTTTTCCAATATAATATAGAATTCTTCCTGCGATATCATTCATACTGACAGGCCCGAAACTTCTGGAATCTTCTGATATCTCCCGGTTATCTCCCACTACAAATACTTCAGAAGCCCCAACCTGTACCGGGAACTGTATATCTGCCGACATCCAGTCAGTTTCACCTAAAGCTTCCTCGAACTCTGCTTCTTTCCCGTTCACATATAGTTTTCCTGCCTGTATATTCACGGTATCCCCGGCAACTGCAACAATCCTCTTCACATATTCTTCTCCGCCCGGGCGGTTCACAACCACGATATCTCCAACCTTGTACTCCGGCACACTGCGCATATATACGACTTTATCCTGATCATGCAGTGTCGGGTACATCGAATCTCCGTCAACTGTTGAGATTCCCATTAATATATAAAAGACAACAAGCATGATAATAATCAGCGCCAGAAACTGCACTGTCGTAACCAGTCTTGTCTTACGTTCTTCTTTTCTCTTTATCTCTTTTATTCTGGGATCTACATCCTCCAGAACCTTTTTCTTGATTGCATCTATCTCCATGACACCAGCTCCTGTCCTGTTTGTAAACGGTAACATTTCTTTTATTATAGTTTATTTATAAAATGAATACAAGCTGACAAATATAGGGATTTATATGTTATAATATTACTATTTATAGGAACAGCATATAACTGTTAGCCCTATATAATAATTTCAGATAAGGAGCATTTGTATGAAACGGTTCAGTATTTTTAAAGTCATACAGCTATCTGTCTTGGTCATCATGAGTCTTATCAGTATATTTCTGCTGTTAAAACCCGGTGTCAAGCAATATGTGTTTTCATCCGTTGAGGCAACTACCTTGTTTATCATGATCTGGCTGGTCCTGATTATCAGCTTCATCTTTATTCTGGTAGACTTAAGGCTGATTTCCTCTATGAAATCAAACTACCACAGTCTGTACGGTGTGGCCTATTCAGACCCTCTTTCCGGTATTCCGAACCGCTTCAGCTGTGACATTCTGATTGAAAAGTATGTAGATTCAAAGCTGCCGTCCGATATCGGCTGTATTATGATTGATATTACAAATCTTCCTGATATTAATAATTCTTACAGCCACGCAATCGGCAACAGGACGATCAAGGAGTTTTCAGACATTCTTTTTTCATGCTCCCTGTCACTTTGTTTTGTAGGAAGAAACGGGGGCAATAAGTTCCTCGCTATTTTTGAAGACTGTACGCAGGATAAACTGAATTCATTTCTTAAGAAAGTAAAGGACCGCGTGGCATTCCGCAACAAACGTGCCGATGCGATCCCGATTGAATACAGGGCAGGCTGTGCACTGAACAGTCAGGAGCACCTCACAAATATTACAGAATTGATTGCGCTTGCTAACAAACGGATTTATGAAACCTCAGAGACCGGGAGGTAATCTTTTATTATGGCAAAACTGGATTATGAATACCTTGCCGGGATCCTTGAAAAGGCCCGGGCAGGGGACGGCAATGCTTTTGCCGAGATTTACACAGCAACTTATTATACGCAGTATCAGGTGATCTGCCAGGATACGCAGGATAAAGATCTGGCTCTGGATCTCCTGCTTCGGCTGTATACTTCCGCTTTTATGGATATTCATTCCTTAAGCTCACCGAAGTATCTCTTATCATGGCTGGATCAGATCCGGTGTAATATCTGTGCCGAATTCTGCAAAACTGTACAGAAAACTTCATCAAGGAACATCCCGATTTCACACAAAGAGGCTGCCCTGGATGCGTTTACGGCCAACCGGATTCTTACCAATGCACTTGCAGTATGCGGCATTGCACCTAGTGATGTTCCGGTAGATGTATTGGAAACGTGGATGAATTACACGAAACCGGGAATATACAGGGTCAGATACCTTATTTATTCTATGCTGGCAATACTCGTTCTTCTGCCCCTTTTATTTGTAAAACCTTCTGTCAAAGCAGAGTGGACCGGTTCGGGAGAAGGGGGCGCAGAGTATTCACTATCGATTCATTCACTTCTTCCTGTGAGCAGCGTCAGTGCCGAGCTGAACGGGTCTCCTGCAGACCTTGAAAAGGCCGGGTACAGAGAATACAGGGCAGTGGCTGGTGAGAATGGTACGTTGGATATTACCGTGAGGAGTGTGAATGGACAGACATATACAAGAAGCTATGACCTGACCCCATTTGATACTGAACCTCCTGTACTGATCACTTCTGACAGGCGCAGCGGAAAGATTTACCTGACAGTCCGGGAGACCTATTCCGGGATAGATTATGAAGGAATCACTGGGTTAACTCCTGAATCTTATGACCCACAAAGCGGACTGCTTGTCTTTCCTGTACCAGATGCAGAAGTTACCGTAAAGATTCCGGATAACGCAGGAAATACGCTGACTGTCAGTCTGTCTCCTTAAATTGCTGGTATTCAGAATATGTAATGAATATAAATGAAATAAAAAAGACGCTTTAGATATGTTTTTACTGCTGATTTAATGCAGTTCCAAATCTAAAACGTCTTTTTTTCGTTACTTAATTTTATAGACTGTGCTCTGTAACTTTAGTCTGCAGATGACTCATCACTCTTCTTCATCCTCTGATATTTCAACTTCTTCTCCATCGATTTCCGCTGAAGCCTTCCTAACCTTCGCAACACTTGCAACTTTTTCGTTATCCGGCAGGTTGATCAGTTTCACACCGGAGGTTACACGTCCGAGTACTGATATGTCAGAGCATTTCATTCTTATAATGATACCTTCTGTATTGATAATCATAATTTCATTATCTTCATCTACAGCCTTCATTCCAACTACATTGCCTGTCTTTTCGGTGATCTTGTAGCATTTCACACCCTTACCGCCTCTGTTCTGTACAGTAAACTCATCCATATTGGTACGTTTACCCATACCTTTTTCAGATACGATCAGAAGATCGCTGCCCTGAATACTGATCTGCATTGCGATCACTTCATCACGGTCGCTTAAATTCATTCCGCGTACACCCATGGATGTTCTTCCTGTTGCCCTTACGTCCTGTTCGTTAAACCGGATGCACTGTCCATACTTTGTGACAAGAATTACATCTTCCTGATTATCGGTAATCTTTACTTCAATCAGTTTATCGTCTTCACGCAGCGTAATCGCTGCAAGTCCTGTCTTTCTGACGTTAGCATAGTCCTTGATCGGAGTCTTCTTAACAAGACCCTTTTCCGTTGCCATGAACAGATATTTGCCGTCCTCATATTCCTGTATCGGAATCATTGCCGTAATCTTTTCATCCGGCATCAGCTGGAGCAGATTGATAATGGCTGTTCCTCTGGCCGTTCTGCTTGCCTCAGGAATCTCATATGCTTTCAGACGGTATACCCGGCCTGTATTTGTAAAGAACATAATATAGTGGTGGGTCGATGTAATAAACAGCTCCTCGATGTAATCGTCATCCAGAGTCTGCATACCCTTGATTCCCTTACCGCCCCTGTTCTGGCTCTTGAATGTATCTACCGTCATACGTTTGATATATCCGAGCTTTGTCTTCGTTACCACGACATTTTCCCGAGGTATTAAGTCTTCCATGGAAATATCAAACTCATCGAATCCAATAGAGGTTCTTCTGTCGTCACCGTACTTATCAGAGATTATCAGGATTTCTTCCCTGATGACGCCGAGGAGAATCTTCCTGTCTGCGAGGATCGCCTTTAATTCTTCGATCCTTTTCATCAGTTCTGCGTATTCGCTCTCCAGCTTCTCTCTCTCCAGACCTGTCAGTGCACGCAGACGCATGTCCACGATCGCCTGGGACTGAACCTCTGACAGATCGAACCTTGCCATCAATTCTTCTTTGGCAACCTGTACATTCTTGGAACCGCGGATAATCTTAATAACCTC
Organism: Faecalicatena orotica; assembly: GCF_003149245.1. Lineage (GTDB taxonomy): Bacteria > Bacillota > Clostridia > Lachnospirales > Lachnospiraceae > Faecalicatena_A > Faecalicatena_A orotica. Next base: position 52,313 of record NZ_QGDL01000016.1, read on the forward strand.
ATCGATATTATCAAGGGCAATCAGTAATCCCTGTAAGATATGGGCGCGTTCCTCTGCCTTATTCAGCTCATACTTTGTCCTTCTGGTTACGACCTCTTCCTGATGCTTCAGGTAGTATGTCAGCATATCCAGAATGTTCATGACTCTCGGCTCGTTATTCACGAGTGCAAGCATGATAACGCCAAATGTATCCTGAAGCTGTGTGTGTTTATACAGCTGGTTTAAGATGACATTCGGATTCACGTCACGGCGCAGCTCAATACAAATCCTCATGCCTTCACGGCTGGACTGGTCTGCGAGGTCCGTGATACCGTCGATTTTCTTGTCTCTTACAAGCTCTGCGATCTTCTCGATCAGCCTTGCTTTATTTACCATGTATGGAAGTTCCGTTACAATGATACGGTTCTTACCGTTAGCCATGGGTTCTATATTAGTGATTGCACGGACTCTGATCTTGCCCCGTCCCGTGCGGTATGCTTCTTCAATCCCTCTTGTTCCGAGTATCTCCGCGCCTGTTGGGAAATCGGGTCCTTTGACTACCTTTAATATTTCCTCAATTGTTGTCTCCCCGTTCTCTTCGATCTGGTCATCAATGATCTTCACGACTGCGTTGATGACTTCCCGCAGATTGTGCGGCGGAATATTTGTAGCCATACCTACGGCAATACCGGACGTCCCGTTTACAAGCAGATTCGGGAATCTGGATGGGAGTACCACCGGTTCTTTCTCTGTCTCATCAAAGTTGGGCGCAAAATCAACGGTATCCTTGTTGATGTCTGCCGTCATCTCCATGGATATCTTGCTTAAACGCGCCTCTGTATATCGCATGGCTGCCGCCCCGTCCCCATCGACGGAACCAAAGTTTCCATGACCGTCTACCAGAGGGTATCTGGTGGACCATTCCTGTGCCAGATTAACGAGTGCCCCGTAGATAGAACTGTCTCCGTGAGGGTGGTATTTACCCATTGTATCACCGACAATACGGGCACACTTACGGTGCGGCTTATCGGGTCCGTTGTTCAGTTCGATCATAGAGTAGAGGATTCTTCTCTGCACCGGCTTTAAACCGTCCCTGACATCCGGAAGCGCTCTGGATGCAATAACGCTCATGGCGTAATCAATGTAGGAAGTTTCCATGGTCTTTTTCAGGTCTACTTCATGGACTTTATCAAAAATATTATCTTCCATTTTTATATCCTTTCCTGTTTCGTGAAATTGTGTAACTGTTCAAAAACCACGAAATTATTATATATCAAGGTTTTTCACATATTTTGCATTCTCTTCGATGAATTCACGTCTCGGCTCTACCTTGTCTCCCATCAGGGTTGTAAAGGTCAGATCCAGCTCAGAAGATGTCTCTTCATCCATGACAACCCGCAGGAGAACCCGGTGCTCCGGATCCATGGTGGTATCCCACAGCTGTTCCGCATCCATCTCTCCAAGACCTTTATAACGCTGGATCTTGTTATTCCCGTCTCTTCCGACTTCTGTCAGGATCTGGGCCAGTTCTTCATCACTGTATGCATACCATGCCTTCTTGTTCTTCTCCAGTTTATACAGAGGCGGCTGTGCCAGATAAACATATCCGTCTTTGATCAGGTCAGGCATAAACCGGTATAAAAATGTTAATAATAGTGTACTGATATGAGCCCCGTCAACGTCGGCATCAGTCATGATGATAATCTTATGGTATCTCAGTTTGGAGATGTCAAAATCATCATGAATCCCTGTTCCGAATGCAGTGATCATAGCTTTTATCTCTGCATTCCCATAGATTCTGTCCAGTCTTGCCTTCTCGACATTCAGAATCTTACCACGAAGAGGAAGGATTGCCTGTGTCGCACGGTCTCTGGCTGTCTTAGCTGAACCGCCGGCGGAATCTCCCTCAACAATATAGATTTCACAGTTTTTCGGGTCCTTGTCAGAACAGTCTGCGAGCTTGCCCGGAAGTGACATTCCTTCCAGTGCAGACTTTCTTCTTGTCAGGTCCCTTGCTTTTCTTGCCGCTTCTCTTGCACGCTGCGCCATGACAGACTTCTCTACCGTCATCTTTGCAACGTTCGGGTTCTGCTCCAGAAAAATCTCAAGCTGGCTGCTGACGATACTGTCTACTGCCCCTCTTGCTTCGCTGTTTCCAAGTTTCTGCTTTGTCTGTCCCTCGAACTGTGGGTCTTCAATCTTCACACTGATGATCGCAGTCAGACCCTCCCTGATATCTTCACCGGAAAGGTTTGGCTCACTGTCCTTGAGCAGTTTATTTTTTCTTGCATAGTCATTAAACGTCTTTGTCAGGGCGTTTCTGAAACCGACTATATGTGTTCCGCCTTCAGGAGTCGTAATATTATTTACAAATCCATAAGTATTATCGCTGTAGGAATCATTGTGCTGCATGGCAACCTCGACAGCCACGCCGTCTTTCATGCCTTCACAGTAAATGATCTGCTCATAGAGCGGCGTCTTGCTCTTGTTCAGATAGGCAACAAATTCCTTGATTCCGCCCTCGTAGTGGAAGGTCCTTTCCCTTGGCTCCTCCTCGCGTTCGTCCCGAATCATGATCTTAAGGCCCCTTGTCAGGAATGCCATCTCACGGAAGCGCTGTTTCAGAACATCATAATCAAAAATTGTTTCTTCAAATATTTCATCATCTGGCAGGAATGTGACTTTTGTCCCAGTCTTGTCAGGCTCACATTCTCCGATCACGTTTAATTTCAAAACAACCTTGCCACGCTCGTAGCGCTGCATATAGATCTTTCCCTCGTTGTAAATCTCAACTTCCAGCCACTGTGAAAGCGCATTAACAACAGAAGCGCCTACACCATGTAAGCCTCCTGAAACCTTGTATCCCCCGCCGCCGAATTTGCCGCCCGCATGCAGGATCGTAAATACGACTTCAACCGCCGGAAGCCCGGCTTTGTGGTTCAGCCCTACCGGGATACCACGTCCGTTATCAATGACTGTTACTGAATTATCAGGATTTATACTAACTGAGATTGTATCACAATAACCGGCCAATGCCTCATCTACAGCATTGTCCACAATCTCATATACCAGATGGTGGAGTCCTCTTGAAGAAGTGCTGCCGATGTACATTCCCGGCCGTTTCCTGACCGCTTCCAGTCCTTCTAATATTTGGATTTGATCTGCTCCATACTCGGCGTCAAATTCTGTACCTGTTGCACCCATTTAAAAACCTCCTAATTTTCTTTTGCTACCTGCCCATTTTTTACATGGAAAATTTTATTAATAGAAAACCGATGATTTACAAACTCATCTAATCCAGTACATGTGATTACTGTCTGTATATCATGAATACTGTCCAGTAAGTAGTTTTGCCTGTGTTTGTCCAGTTCAGACAAAACATCGTCCAATAATAATACCGGTGTGTCATTAATCATTGACCTCACCAGCTCAATCTCTGAAAGTTTCAGCGAAAGAGCCGCCGTGCGCTGCTGTCCCTGGGAACCAAATTTCCTGATATCAAGCGAGCCTGCCGTAAAGCACAGATCATCCCTGTGCGGCCCAACGGAAGTACTCTTCATCCTGATATCACGCTCTCTGTTTTTCCTCAGAGCCTGTTCAAGCCCCATACTGCCGGTACTTGACTCATAGGTAATCGTAATCTTCTCCTTACCGCCTGTCAGCTTATCATGGATTTTCGAAATGATTTTATTTACATCTTTCACGAACTGTTCTCTTCTCTCAGTCACTTTTGTCCCGTACTCAACTAATTGCATATCCCAGATATCCAATGTCTCTACAAGATTCTCCTGCCTGTATATATCTTTGAGTAAGGAATTCCTTTGATTAATAATTCGATTATAGTTAGAAAGATTGCTGAGATATACTTTATCCAGCTGAGATAATTCCAGATCAATAAATCTTCTTCTGCCGGACGGTCCCTCTTTGATAATATTCAAATCCTCCGGCGAAAAAAATACAAAATGGATAATCCCAAATAATTCGCTTGCTCTTCGTATCGGAATCTTATTGATTGCGATTCCTTTCGGACTGTTTTTCTTCAGATGCATGTCGATCTGGAATTCGGTGCCCCTTTTCTCGATCACCGTTTCCAGATGCGCCTCGTCACTCCCAAACTGTATCAAATCCCTGTCTTTCGTGCCTCTGTGAGATTTGGTCGTTCCTGACAAATACAATGCCTCCAGAATATTCGTCTTTCCCTGAGCATTATCACCGTACAAAATGTTAGTCTTGGGGTCAAATTTCAAATCTAACAATTCGTAATTCCTGTAATTCTTTAGCTTTAGAGATTTGATTACCATTGATGTTTCCTCAAGTATGTCACTATTCTACACTTTTTCAGACTATTTTTCAATTTTTATTTCCTGTCCGTCAAATTGAACGACATCTCCGTCATATAATTTACGTCCTCTTCTAGTGTCAGTCTCGCCGTTTACTTTTGCTTCGCCGTCCTGTATTACCTCTTTTGCTTCGACCCCTGACTCGACCAGTCCTGCTGCTTTCAGTGCCTGTCCCAGCTTAATAAATTCATCTCCGTCACGCAACTTAATGATTTCCATACTGCTCCTCTTTTCTGACTATTTATCTGTACTATGCAACTGCATTAAAGTTTACCGGAAGAATCAGGTAAATATAGCTCTGATTTTCGTCCTTGATAAAACATGGGGCCTTTGCATTCATGAAATACAGGTCCACTTCCTCGTCATCAATGACTCTGAGGGCATCGATCAGGAACTTCGGATTAAATCCGATCAATAAATCTTTTCCTTCTTTCACGATAAAAATCTCCTCATCCATGGATCCGATCTGGGATTTGATCTTCAGCTCCATGGATCCCTCACGGATATCAATGATGATCGGCTTCTTGTCTCCCTCTTTGATCAGGAGTGTCGCTCTGTCGATACAGTTCAGGAGTTCTCTTTTATTGATTCTGACTTTTGTCTCATAATCGCTGGAAAGCATCTGGTCAATCTTGAAGTACTCGCCTTCGATCAGACGTGATACAACGACTGTCCTGTCAAACTCAAACACAATATGATTCTTGGTAAATGATATATCAACGTCCGCCTCTGCCTCTCCGCCGATGATCTTACTGATCTCCTGCAGGGTCTTTCCAGGTACGATTACCTTTTTCGGGGCATAGGATTCTTTTAATTCGATCTTACGGATAGAGATTCTGTGTCCGTCCAGAGAGACTACTTTCAGGACGTTATCTTCGATCTCAAACAGTTCTCCTGTCATCATCTTGTTTGTATCATTGTCTGCAATCGAGAAGATGGTCTGACGGATCACTTCTTTGAGCGTGAACTCAGAAACGGTAATATAATCATCCTTCTCGATAATCGGGAGATAAGAGAAATCCTCCCCTGACTGTGCTGCAATATTGAACTTTGCCTTTTCGCAGGTAATCAATGTCTGATTGTCTGCCGTTGTCTCTATCGTTACCTCACTGTCCGGAAGCTTCCGGACGATCTCAGAAAAGATCTTTGCGTTTAATGCAATGATACCTCTCTCAACAATGTCTCCGTCAATCCTTGTTTCGATTCCAAGTTCCATGTCATTCGCTGTCAGCTTGATAACATCCATGGATGCGTCAACCAGAATACATTCCAGAATAGGCATAGTTGTTTTTGAAGGTACAGCTTTTGAAACAATGCTGACTCCTTTTACGAGATTTGATTTTGAACAAATGATTTTCATATGTCAGTAACTCCTTTCGATGGGTGTGGTGAATATCTTTTCGACCGCGCATTTTTAAAAATATTTATATAAATCAGCTCCGCCTTCTTAGCCTTAGGGGCTGTGGATAAGTTAATAAGTGGTTCCAGGCCTTGATTTTAAAGGGTTTGTCCATACTGAAAACTCTGTAGACATCCACTGTATGACCTCGGGATAATGTGGGGATAATCTGAACCTCAAAAAGTCCTTAATCCGTTATCAACCTCTTAATCCACATGGTTTGAACAGGGTTATCCCAAGCTTATCCACATTAGCCCTGCAAAGTAATGTAAGCTTCATAAAGCCTTGAAACCATGGGCTTCCCTTAAAGTTAAGCCTGCTGTTAAGGGAGCCTTATTTCAGGCAAATGTGGATAAACAGACTATGTTACTTTTATCATCAGACCGGATTTATCTTCTTCTTTATAATATTAACCGTATTGTTAAGAGCTTCATCTACGGTAATCTCATGTTCAATCTTCTTGACACCATGGCTGACAGAGGCATGATCCTTGCCGCCTAAGATGATACCGACTGACTTCAGAGGGGTATCGGTCATGGCACGGCATAAATACATGACAATCTGGCGGGGAAGTACAATCTCTGCATTCCTTTTCTTGCCTTTCAGCTCAGCTACGGGTACATTAAAATGTTCAGAAACAACATCAATAATTAATTCCGGGGTAACGACCCGGTTCTTATCCGGAGAAATCATATCCTTTAAGGCCTCCGCTGCGAGCGGAATATCAATCGGCTTTTTCTCCAGATTTGACAGTGCTATCAATTTATTAAGAGAGCCTTCGAGTTCTCTGATGTTAGACTTGATATTATTCGCTATATATTGAAGGACTTCGTCCGGTATATGGTAGCGCTCAAGCCCGTCCAATTCTTCTTTCTTACGAAGGATTGCCATTCTTGTCTCATAATCAGGGGAAGAAATGTCTGCAATCAGTCCCCACTCAAAACGTGTACGCAGCCTTGCCTCAAGCGTTTCGATATCTTTCGGCGGCTTATCACTGGATATGATAATCTGCTTTCCTGAAACATGCAGGTGGTTGAACGTATGGAAGAATTCTTCCTGCGTACTTTCCTTGCCTATAATAAACTGAATATCATCAATCAGGAGAACATCGTTATTCCTGTACTTTTCACGGAATGTGGTCATGGCCAGTTCATTCCCGTTCTTACCAATCTTCAAAGCATCGATCAGTTCATTTGTGAACGTCTCACTTGTGACATAAAGAACTTTTTTTTCAGGATCATTCTCTAATATGAAGTGTGCGATGGAATGCATAAGGTGAGTCTTACCAAGTCCTACACCTCCGTATATAAACAGCGGGTTATAAATCTCACCCGGAGATTCCGCAACTGCAAGGGATGCGGCATGGGCGAAATTGTTATTGCTGCCCACGACAAAAGTATCAAATGTATACTTTCCATTGAGATTTGCATTCTCAAAGATCGCATTTGACTTCTGCTTCTTAACTACATTCTCCTTTTTCTCCTGGATAGTTACATTATCTTCTGTAACAAAGGATATATCGTATTCCTTTCCTGTTACTTCAGCAATGCACACTTTAAAAGGAAGCATATATTTTTCTTCTATATGCTCCAGACTTGCTTTCAACCTCACAAGAATATAAACAGTGTCATCGGTCACTTCATATACGGTAAGTGGTGCAATCCACGTATTGTATGAAATATTTGATGAGCAATATTCTAACTTCATTTTATTTAGGATCTGCTCCCAATTTTCTTCTACAATGTTCATCGATAAGTACTCCTAATCAATATAATAGAGAGATATCTAGGCAAAATCTCTCTATTACATTTTACATCAAAACGGTATTAGAAGCAATGAGAAATGCTGTGTATAACTTTATGAACAAAATTAACGCAGATAAAATATGGGGCCGGAATAGGAAAAAAAATTTAATCTACACATTATACAGTAGTTATAAAGTAGTTATCCACATTTTATCCACAGAAATTCACACCAAAGAAGCAAATTGTGGAAAAGTGTCAGATTAGGAAAGTGGATATGTTGATTTCCGAGAACGGGGATGCTAATGGAAAGATGCGAAAAGGCCCTGTAGTGGGAGCATATACCTGTTTTCCACCCGGGTTGCCTGCTAAGAATGTGTAGTTGATAAAGTGTGGATAATGAAGGAATATGCCCACCGCAGGGCCTTTTACACATTAAAAGCGTGAAAAATATTCTTCTGATTGTTCTCTGGTAAGGGAAAAGCGGGTCTGCAGTTTTGTAAGGATTTTTTCTTTAATCAAAGAAAGCATACCAGAGCTGATATGATACCTAGTAATTAAGATAGAACTTGATACACAGAAAGATGTTGCCACAATTTAAGAAAAATGCAGGGAATGGCTTGACTTACGGGCATTTTTTGAATATAATTAAGAGCAGTGTCTTTCTGCCTATTATAATAGTAGAAAGAAATAAAATTTGAGAATCATTGTAAATACTTTATAATAAGTATCTCAACTAAAGGAGGTGTATTGGTAATGAAAATGACATTTCAGCCTAAAAACAGACAGAGATCAAAAGTTCATGGCTTTAGAGCAAGAATGAGTACTCCGGGCGGAAGAAAAGTTTTAGCTGCCAGAAGAGCAAAAGGAAGAAAACAGTTATCAGCTTAGGCCGCATCTATGTGGCCTTTTCTTCTATTTATAAAAGGAAAAGCGCGGTATAAAGAATGAAGTTTTCGGAATCTTTGAAGAAGAATAAAGATTTTCAGATCGTTTATAAAAACAGTAAATCGTATGCAAACAAGTATCTTGTTATGTATGTGAGGGAGAATGGTACGGAAAAGAACAGACTTGGGATTTCCGTGAGCAAGAAAGTTGGAAATAGTGTTGTAAGACATCATCTTACACGATTAATCAGAGAAAGTTATCGACTTCAAGAGGCACATTTCAAAGGTGGATTAGATATAATTGTGATTGCGAGAGTGAGTGCAAAAGATAAGAGTTATCATGTCATTGAGAGTGCACTCATCCACTTGGGAAGGCTTCATGAAATATATAATCAGTAAAATAATAAGTAGAAGCGCTGAGATGTACTTAAAAGCCCATGAGCAGCATGGCAGGCGCTAAAGAAAGGGAGCGACGCAGATGAAGCGTGTTTTAATAGGACTTATCCGGTTCTATCAAAAATATCTGTCCGGATTAAAGACAAGGTATCACTGCATCTATACACCGACCTGTTCACAGTACGGTATTGAAGCGATTCAGAAGTATGGTGCGATCAAAGGCGGTGCCTTAACAATCTGGAGAATTCTGCGGTGCAATCCATTTGCAAAAGGCGGATATGATCCGGTACCTTAAGGAGGATAAGAGATGTATGGAATTTTAGCTGCAGGATATGCAGACTGGCCGGTTATTCATCAGATTTCCTGGCTGCTTGGAAAAGTGATGAACGGAATTTATAATGTGATGGATGGTTTGTTCGGGATACAGAACATTGGTGTTTGTATCATCATCTTTACAATCATCGTATATACATTAATGATTCCATTGACAATTAAACAACAGAAATGGTCTAAGATGTCTTCTGTTATGAATCCTGAGATTCAGAAGATTCAGAAAAAGTATGCAGGTAAAAAAGACCAGGCGTCCATGTTAAAGCAACAGGAAGAGATGCAGACTGTATATGAAAAATATGGTACGTCGCCAACAGGCGGATGTCTGCCAATGCTGATCCAGATGCCCGTACTTTTTGCGCTGTATCCGGTAATTCAGAATATTCCGAATTATGTACAGGGTGTAAAAGATGTCTATATGCCGGTTGTAAATCAGATCATGGCTGCAGATGGTTTCCAGAAGATTATGGAGAAGATCGGAGAAGCCAAACCTGTACTTATGAGCCCAAAGGCTTATGACTATTCACAGGCAGATACACTTGTGAATGCACTGTATAAATTTCAGGATTCCACATGGAATACACTGGTGGACAAGATTCCGTCCCTGAATGATATTGTAGAAACAACAACACAGACTGTCGGACACTTAAACAGTTTCCTCGGAATTAATATTGGTGAAGCGCCATTTACTATGCTGACAGCTGCCATTAAAGATTTTTCTATTCTCGGGATTATCCTGGCTGCTATCATCCCTATTATGGCAGGTCTTACACAGTTTATCAGTGTGAAGTTACAGCCGCAGCCACAGGCTGACCCGAACAACCAGATGGCGAACTCTATGAAGACAATGACATATACCATGCCTCTGTTTTCAGTATTTATGGGATTTACGCTCCCTGCAGGTCTTGGTTTGTACTGGGCAATCAGTGCGGTAGTAAGATGTGTACAGCAGCTTGCAATTAATAAGTACCTCAGCAAAAAGTCAACAGAAGAGATGATTCAGGAGAATCAGAAAAAGGCTGCCAAGAAGCGTGAGAAAAAGGGTACGTCTGCACAGTCCATCAACAGAATGGCAACGACAAGTACAAGAAATGTAGAAGAAAAGAAAAAAACAAATATTTCTGACAAAGAAAGAGAAGAGCGTCTTCAGAAAGCTGCACAGTATACGAAGAACGCGAAGTCAGGAAGCCTTGCATCAAAGGCAAATCTTGTCAGCAGATTCAACAGCGGACAGAGTACATCGGACAAGACAGAAGATGATAAATAGTTAGAATCACAGAAAGGAAGGATTCAGGATGAACGGTAGTATCAGAGTATCTGCAAAAACAGTGGATGATGCAATTACAGAAGCGTTGATTCAGTTAGGTGTGACCAGTGACCGGTTAGATTATGAAGTCATTGAAAAGGGAAGTGCCGGATTCCTTGGAATAGGTGTAAAACAGGCAGTTATTGAAGCAAGAAGAAAACCTGAACCTGTCATAGAAGAGCCTGAGATTAAGCCGGAAGTAAAAGCTGAAGTTAAGACAGAAGTAAAATCAGAAATGAAGCCGGAAGCAAAACCTGAAGTTAAAAAAGCTCCGGTAAAGGAAGCTAAGAAGAAAGATTACGCAAAAAAAGAAGAGCGTTCCAGAAAAGAATTCAGGGAAGAGACGCACCGCGAAGAAGTAAAGCCGGCTGTGAAACGCGAATCTGAACTTGCAGAAGTAAAAGATGAGACGAAAAAAGCCGTTGAATCCTTTTTATGTGATACACTGAAGGCCATGGGAATGACTGTGGAACTGGTTTCAGATATTGATGCTGACGGAGCCTTAAGTATTGAGATGAAGGGTGACAATATGGGAATCCTTATCGGAAAGCGCGGACAGACACTGGATTCCCTCCAGTACCTTGCTAACAGGGTTGCCAACAAGCATCAGGACGGATATGTACGTGTGAAGCTGGATACAGAGAATTATCGTGCAAGAAGAGAAGAGACACTTAAGAATCTTGCAAAGAATATTGCATATAAGGTAAAACGTTCAAGAAGATCAGTATCTTTAGAGCCGATGAATCCTTATGAAAGAAGAATTATCCACGCAGCACTTCAGTATGATCCATACGTAACGACCCATAGTGAGGGAGATGAGCCTTACAGAAAAGTAGTTGTTACATTAAAGAAGTAAGAAAAAGTAGTAATAGAATCGAAGCGAAAGAGGACGTTTCCGCTTCACGGATGCTTTCGTGAAGCTGGGAAACGTCTTTTTATTTCATAAACAGCAAATCAAAGCTGCCTGACCTTGGCGGCGGCCTAGAGCGTGTTTGATAATTGGCAGGAGGCAGGTATGAAGAAGGATACAATTGCCGCAATTTCCACAGGTATGACGAATTCAGGAATTGGAATCGTGCGTATCAGCGGGGATGAGGCATTTCATATGATAGATAGGATTTACCATGGGAAAGAAAGGCTTTCTGAGGCTGAAAGTCATACGATACATTATGGATACATCAAAGATAAAGAAGAGACAATTGATGAAGTACTGGTTATGCTGATGCGCTCACCCAGAACGTTTACCGGTGAAGATACCGTGGAAATCAACTGCCACGGGGGTACCTATGTGGTAAAAAGAGTGCTGGAGACAGTCATTAAAAATGGTGCCAGACCCGCAGAACCGGGAGAATTTACGAAACGTGCGTTTTTAAATGGGAAGTTAGATTTGTCACAGGCAGAGGCTGTGATAGATGTGATCACATCCCAAAGTGAGTATGCTCTTCAAAGTTCAATCAGCCAGCTGAAAGGCAGTGTCAGGAAAAAGATAGAGGATATCAGAAAACAGATTATTTATCATACTGCATTTATTGAGACTGCGCTGGACGATCCGGAACATATTGATATAGACGGTTATGGTGAGACTTTGAAGAAGGTTACAGAAGAACTGTTAGTTGAAATAAAGAAGCTGATTGATTCATCTGACAGTGGGAGAATCATGAAAGAAGGAATCCAGACAGTCATCGTAGGAAAACCAAATGCAGGAAAATCGTCCCTTTTGAATGTGCTGGCGGGGAAGGAGAGAGCGATCGTAACGGATATAGAGGGGACGACACGCGATGCCCTGGAGGAACAGATTCAGCTGAAAGGACTTACGCTGAACATGATCGACACAGCGGGCATCAGAAAAACGGATGATATTATTGAAAAAATAGGTGTTGATAAAGCAAAAGAGTATGTAAAAAATGCCAATCTGATCATTTATGTTGTAGATGCATCCAGACCGCTGGACAGTAATGACAACGATATTATGAGTCTTCTGGATGGCCGGAAGGTCATTATTTTATTAAATAAATCAGATTTAACTACCGTAATAACAAAAGAAAAAATGCAGGAAGAGATAAATCAGAAAGTTTTAAAATTTAGCAGAAGTGCAGAAGCCGGAACAATTCCGATGATTGACATTTCCGCGAAGGAAGAACAGGGATTGAATGAGCTGGAAGAAACCTTAAAGGAGATGTTTTTACATGGAGAGGTGTCTTTTAATGATGAAGTATATATAACGAATATCAGGCAGAAAGCCGCGCTAATCGATGCATGCGGGAGTCTGGAGAAGGTTATAGAAAGTATCGACAATCAGATGCCGGAAGACTTTTTTTCGATTGATCTGATGGATGCATATGAGTCACTCGGAAGTATAACAGGAGAAACGATAGGAGAAGATTTAGTCAATGAAATATTCAGCAAATTCTGTATGGGAAAATAAAGACGGTTATGATATCGCAGTTGTAGGCGCAGGACACGCAGGCTGTGAGGCGGCGCTTGCGGCGGCAAGGCTTGGGTTTCGTACGGTTATATTTACGGTTAGTGTTGACAGTATCGCGCTGATGCCGTGTAATCCGAATATTGGAGGCAGTTCGAAAGGACATCTGGTCAGGGAACTGGACGCACTTGGCGGGGAGATGGGAAAAGTTATTGATAAGACGTTTATACAGTCAAAGATGCTGAATAAGTCCAAGGGGCCAGCTGTACATTCACTGCGTGCACAGGCCGACAAAGCCAGCTACAGCCGCACGATGCGTCAGGTCCTTCAGGATCAGGAAAATCTGGATATCCGTCAGATGGAAGTAACAGATATCCTTGCGGACAATCACAAGGTTGCAGGGGTACAGACGTATTCAGGGGCTATATATCCATGCAGGGCGGTAATTCTGTGTACAGGGACTTATTTGAAGGCAAGGTGTATTTACGGTGATGTGAGCACTCAGACAGGCCCTAACGGGCTTCAGGCGGCAAATTACCTGACAGAAAGCCTAAAATCTCTGGGAATACAGATGTACCGCTTCAAAACCGGTACTCCGGCAAGAATCGATAGAAATTCTATTGATTTCAGCAAGATGGAAGAGCAGAAGGGAGATGACAGGATCGTGCCGTTCTCCTTTACGACTGACCCGGAGGATGTACAGATCGATCAGGCTTCCTGCTGGCTGACATATACGAATGAGAATACACATGATATTATAAGAAAAAATCTGGACCGTTCACCACTGTTTTCGGGGATGATTGAAGGCACGGGGCCGCGATACTGTCCGTCTATCGAAGATAAGGTAGTAAAATTTGCAGATAAGAACCGTCATCAGGTATTTATCGAGCCCGAAGGACTTGATACAACGGAAATGTATGTGGGCGGAATGTCAAGTTCATTACCTGAGGACGTGCAGTTTGCGATGTACAGGACTGTTCCGGGTCTGGAAAATGCTAAAATTGTCAGAAATGCATATGCAATTGAATATGACTGTATCGATGCAAGGCAGCTGAAAAGTACGCTTGAGTTTAAAAATGTGGAAGGATTATTCAGCGGCGGGCAGTTCAACGGAAGTTCAGGTTACGAAGAAGCGGCAGCCCAGGGACTTGTAGCCGGAATTAACGCGGCAAGAAAGCTTCAGGGAAAAGAAGGAATTATAATTGACCGTTCAGAAGGATATATCGGCGTTTTGATTGATGATTTGGTGACAAAAGAGAGCCATGAACCGTATCGTATGATGACTTCCCGGGCAGAATACCGCCTTCTTCTCCGTCAGGACAATGCAGATATGAGGCTGACAAAGCTTGGATATGAAGTGGGACTCATCAGCGGGGAGAGATACCAGAAACTTCTGGAAAAGGAAAAATTGATCAATGAAGAGATTAAACGGGCGGAGCACACCAATATAGGCACGTCTGCTGAGGTGCAGGAACTTCTTGCGTCCCATGGCAGTACACCGCTTACATCAGGGACTACACTCGGGGAACTGATCAGACGGCCAGAGCTGTCTTATGAAGCATTGGCTCCAATTGACAGACAGCGGAAACAACTGCCGGACGATGTGATTGAGCAGGTCAATATCAATATCAAGTACGAAGGTTATATAAAAAGACAGCAGCGTCAGGTAGAACAATTTAAAAAATTAGAGAAAAAGATGATTCCGGAAGATATAGATTACAACAGTATCCAGAGTCTGCGTATTGAGGCAAAACAAAAACTTACGGAAATCCGTCCTGCATCCATCGGACAGGCTTCCAGAATATCGGGAGTCTCACCGGCCGATATATCCGTACTTCTCGTTTATTTGGAAAGCAGGTAGAACCTTGCTTTACTGGCAATAAAATTTGAAATGGGGGCATATATGTCAAATAAGTTTGAAAACCAGTTAAAAGAGCTGGATATAGAATTAACGGAAACACAGAAACAGCAGTTTAATAAGTACTATGAATTACTGACAGAGTGGAATAAAGTCATGAACCTGACAGGAATTACTGAGTATGATGAGGTTAATGAGAAACATTTTGTTGACAGCCTTGCAATTGTAAAAGCTGTTGATATGAATGGAGTAAGCTCGGTGATTGATATAGGGACAGGAGCAGGGTTTCCCGGGATTCCACTGAAAATTGCATTTCCCCAGCTCCATGTCGTGCTTTTGGATTCCTTAAATAAAAGGATCAAGTTTTTGGATGCAGTAATAGAAGAATTGGGGCTAGAGGATATTATAACACTGCACGGAAGGGCAGAAGACTATGCCCGAAAAGAGGAATATAGGGAAAAATTTGATTTGTGTGTATCCAGGGCAGTTGCAAATCTCGCAACACTCAGTGAGTACTGCATACCATATATACGGGTAGGGGGTATTTTTATTTCTTATAAATCTGGAAATATTGAGGATGAATTAAATGCTTCAAAAAAAGCAGTAAATGTGTTAGGAGGCAGTTTAGAAGATACAGTTAAATTTCAGCTTCCGGGAACAGAAATAGGCAGATCATTTGTGAAAGTAAAAAAGAATAAGAATACAGCTAAAAAGTATCCGAGAAAGGCAGGACTGCCCGGAAAGGAACCGATAGTATAATGAAAGCGACGGTATCAGCCATACCGTCGCTTTCATTATTGTACATTTATGAGGGACTAACTCATTTGAGGTGTTGGTATTATTCGTCGGCACCATCGATATCAAAAAGTACTTTAACCTGATCGATAAATTCATCTGGTGATTCCAGCTGCGGAAGGTGCTTTGTCTTATCAATTCCAATGACTTCTATAGATGGGAGATGATTCTGGTACTGGTTTGCTATCAGAGCATTCTCTGGATTAGCATTTCCTACTATAATAAAGATACTGTTATTAATATCTTTGAGACAGTGGATGACATTTGCATTTGTAAATCTTGATTTAATACTTGCATAGAGATATTTTGAATGTGTGCTGCATTTATGTGAAGCTTCAAAATATGTCATAATTGTTCTTTCTTCCAGCTTATTCTGATCGTATAAATACTGGCTTCTGAAATCCTCTTCAATTGTACGTTTGTTAATACGCATATTATAGATAAAGGTACCTAATACAGGGGTATTAATAATATGTTGTATCAGTTTGGTACGCTTAGTCGGTATCTTTGCAAGAGACACAAGATCCCCGGGGTTTACAAGCATAATCTTATTGATAACTGTATTGTCATTTGCACATGCCATTAATACAAAGGTACCGGATTCTCCGGTGGCTATGACATCTGTCTTTTCTCCAATTACATGGTGAATAAAATCGGTGATCATCTGAACATACAAGTAATTAGTATAAGTAAGATTAGGCTTCTGTGAACGTCCGCATCCCAGCAGATCTATGGTATAGACTGTATTTGTTCTGGAAAGTCCGGCAACAATCTTATTCCATTCATATGCTGAACTGCTGACATTTAAATCATGTATCAGTAAGATTGGAGAACCTTTCCCCTGCTTAGTATAATATATACTGCCGAATCTCCAGTCATAGTACTTTTCATCTTTATTATATAATAGATTATCTATCGTAGAAATGTAGTAAACCAATCTATTAACAACATGCATAATACCTACGGTGGTACCTGCTAAAACAGTACATGTTGTGAGTTTCTTTTTCCAAGTCAAAGAATCACCTCTTTCAAAATTTATATTTATTAAACGAATGGGCTTAACAAGATATATTTATTATTATACTACAACGGCGGCTCCAAATAAAGAAAAACTTTAAGAGGAGAGAAAGAATTAAGAATTTAGAAAAATAAAAAAATTAAGACAGTAAAAAAATCTAAATGTTTCACGTGAAACATTAAAAAATAAGTGATTATAAATAAAGTATGCTTAGTATAGATAAGAGTAGCAGGAGAGTATCAATTACTTTTAGTGTCCTTTGCTATAAATTATATAACACAATTTAATAATAAACCATATGCAAAATTTAAATACAGTAGTTTCACTAAAATAAAGTCTAAATGTTTCACGTGAAACATTTATTTACATAACCAAAAAGTCAAAGATGAATCTGTTTTTTTGACCGATCCATTTTCAGTATAAAACTTCCTAATAAATTTACAAATGTTTATATAAAATTCTATGTTTCACGTGAAACATTAGGTAGATATACGCTTTAAAAGGTGATATAATAATGAGGTGTTCAATGAAAGGAGTATTAAAATGGGAAGAATTATAGCAATAGCAAACCAAAAAGGCGGTGTAGGGAAGACTACTACAGCTATTAATTTATCAGCCTCACTGGCCAGCTGCGGTAAGAAGGTTCTGGCTCTGGATATGGACCCTCAGGGAAATATGACCAGTGGACTTAGTGTGAATAAAAATGAGGTTGAAAATAGTGTATATGACCTGATTATAGGAAATGCCGGCATTGAAGAATGCATTTGCAAAGACGTTTTTGAAAATTTGGACGTTCTCCCATCTAATATTGACTTGTCAGCAGCAGAGATCGAATTGATCGGCGTTGATAATAAAGAATACATCATAAAAAATGAGATAAATAAGGTAAAGGACAACTATGATTTTGTTATTATTGATTGTCCTCCTGCATTGAGCATGCTTACTATAAATGCGATGACAACAGCTGATTCGGTTCTTGTTCCGATTCAATGTGAATATTACGCATTGGAAGGTTTAAGTCAGCTCATTCATACGATTGAGCTGGTTCAGGAAAGACTGAATCCCACACTAGAAATAGAGGGTGTTGTCTTTACAATGTATGATGCCAGGACAAATTTATCACTGCAAGTTGTAGAAAATGTTAAGGACAACCTGGAACAGAATATATATAAGACAATTATACCGAGAAATATTCGTTTAGCAGAGGCTCCAAGTTATGGTATGCCTATTAATTTATATGATCCTAAATCTGCAGGGGCAGAGAGTTATATGTTGTTAGCAGACGAAGTAATACATAAAGGAGAAGAATAATATGGCAGTAAAAAGAAATGGTCTCGGAAAAGGTCTGGATAGTCTGATTCCTGATAGAAGTGATAAGGCGGCTAAGAAGCCGGGTAATACTTTAAACAAGGCGGATGCAGAGAAAAATAGCAATGAAAAAGTAAGTGAATCCGGCGAAATACTGGTGAAGATTAATCAGGTTGAGCCAAACAGGGACCAGCCGCGTAAAGAATTTGATGAAGATGCATTGCTTGAACTGGCTGATTCTATCAAGCAATTTGGCATACTTCAGCCGCTTTTAGTCCAGAAAAAAAAGGATTATTATGAAATTATCGCCGGTGAGAGACGGTGGAGAGCGGCAAAGCTGGCCGGAATAAAAGAAGTGCCTGTAGTGATTAAAACATATACAGATCAGGAAATCGTAGAGATATCCCTGATTGAAAACATACAGAGAGAAAACCTTAACCCGATAGAAGAAGCCATGGCATATAAGCGGCTGCTGGAAGAATTCAGCCTAAAGCAGGATGAAGTTGCAGAAAGAGTATCTAAAAGCAGAACTGCAGTTACAAACTCTATGCGACTTTTAAAACTTAGTGCAAGAGTACAGCAGATGATCGTAGATGACATGATTACAACCGGACATGCCCGTGCACTCCTTGCAATTGATGAGGAAGAACAGCAGTATGCAATAGCAAATAAAATATTTGATGAAAAGCTTAGCGTAAGAGAGACTGAAAAGCTTGTAAAGGCATTGAAAAATCCTAAAAAGGTACAAAAGCCGGAAAAACCAGAGCATACATTTATCTATGATAATCTGGAAGAGAAAATGAAGAGCATAATCGGTACAAAGGTAAATGTCAGTCCGAAGACGAACGGAAAAGGGAAAATAGAGATTGAATATTACTCAGAAGATGAACTCGAACGTATATTCGATCTAATTATGTCTATCAAAGATAATTAGTAAATTCAAATCGGATCAAAATAAGGCACTGCAAAATGGGGAGAATATGAGTAGAGGAGAGTCAGCGTGAATAATTAAGAAGGAGATATAATAATGGAAAATAGTTTATTAACCAGCCTTGGAATAGATCCGGCATATTTTATAATATTACTATTTTTGATTCAGGTTCTGCTGTTTATACTGCTTATCAGTGTAAATATGAAATATAACCGCCTGAAAGTAAGCTATAATTCGTTTATGAAAGGGAAAGATGGGAAGAATTTAGAGGAAAGCATACTGGCAAGGTTTGCCGAACTCGACGAGGTTACTGAACTGGCCAAGAAAAACGAGCAGAATATTAGTGATATTTATAAGAAAATGAAATCTCATTACCAAAAGATAGGTATTGTAAAATACGATGCATTTCATGAAATGGGAGGAAATTTGAGTTTTGCCCTGACAATGCTGGATGAGGAAGATAACGGGTGGATTTTGAATGCAATGCACAGCAGAGAAGGCTGTTATACCTATATTAAAGAAATTGTAAAAGGGCAGAGTTATATAGAGCTTGCGGAAGAAGAAGTAGAATCTTTGGAAAGAGCAATCTATCAGGATGCCTATGGCTTGAAAACAGATCTGGAGCGTGGTCTGTAAAAAAGTTGTTTACAAACAGTTTTTCATGTATAGTTATTCATAAAAGATCAGTATAAAGGATATATAAAATTGAGGAGGATACTATGTTAGACATTAAATTTGTAAGAAACAATCCAGAAGAGGTAAAGCAGAACATCAGAAATAAGTTTCAGGATTCAAAGCTCCCATTAGTTGATGAAGTACTCGAGCTGGATAAGAGAAACCGGGAGATTAAACAGGAAGTAGAAGCACTGCGTGCAGAGAAGAATAAGATTTCCAAACAGATTGGCGCCCTCATGGGTCAGGGAAAAAAGGAAGAGGCAGAAGCTGTTAAAAAGCAGATTGCTGAAAATGCTGACAGAATAGAAACACTTTCTGCAGAGGAAAAAGAAGTAGAAGAAAACATCAAACAGAAGATGATGATTATACCGAATATCATTGATCCATCTGTTCCAATAGGAAAAGACGACAGTGAAAATGTAGAAATAGAAAGGTACGGCGAGCCTGTAGTACCGGACTTTGAGATTCCATATCATACTGAGATCATGGAGAAGTTTAACGGAATTGATCTGGACAGCGCGAGAAGAGTTGCCGGAAATGGATTCTACTATCTGATGGGGGATATAGCGCGCCTTCATTCCGCTGTAATCTCATATGCAAGAGACTTCATGATTAACAGAGGATTCACATATTGTGTACCGCCTTTCATGATCAGAAGCAATGTCGTAACAGGCGTTATGAGTTTTGCAGAAATGGATGCCATGATGTATAAGATCGAGGGTGAAGACCTGTATCTGATCGGTACAAGTGAACATTCCATGATCGGTAAATTTATTGATACACAGCTGACTGAAGAGGAACTTCCCCAGACACTGACAAGCTATTCACCATGTTTTAGAAAAGAAAAAGGTGCACACGGAATAGAAGAGAGAGGTGTATACCGCATCCATCAATTTGAAAAGCAGGAAATGATCGTTGTCTGCAAACCGGAAGAGAGTATGCAGTGGTATGATAAGTTGTGGCAGAACACGGTAGATCTGTTCCGTTCACTGGATATCCCTGTCCGTACGTTAGAGTGCTGCTCAGGAGATCTGGCAGACCTGAAAGTGAAATCAGTAGATGTTGAAGCTTGGTCACCGAGACAGAAAAAATATTTTGAAGTAGGAAGCTGCTCTAACCTCGGGGATGCTCAGGCAAGAAGACTGGGAATCAGAGTAAAAGGTGCAGATGGCAAATATTTTGCGCATACACTAAATAATACAGTAGTGGCGCCGCCGAGAATGTTGATTGCTTTTCTTGAAAATAATCTCCAGGCAGATGGTTCTGTAAAGATACCGGAAGCACTTCAGCCATATATGGGCGGAAATACTGAAATTGCTGTAAAAAAGAAATAGATTTGGAGAACATTATGCATCAATACCTAAAAGCAATTGGTTTCAATAACTTGAAGACAAAGAATGATTTAAAAGAACTTCTGAAACAGGTAGAAACTAATTTTACGCATCAGACAATTGTGTCATATAAGGATTGGGCAGATTACTGTGAGTTCCAGAAGGAATACGGGCAGAATGTAGGTATTACAATCTGCGGGGAACTAGATGAAGAAGAGAATTTTGATGCAGATTATTACTTTCCATATTTTGAAGGAAGCGGAATCACTACTTATGCAGATGTAGCCGTAGACAAAAGAATTGAAAAGGAACAGTATGTAGGTATCTGTGAAGACCCGAAAGTCGGCATCAGCCTGATCTTCCATCTCCAGAATGGAATTGAGTATATGAGGGAGCGCCAGCTGGGACTCGTGAACGGCATGGCGACCTCAGTTACGTTTTCAGGGCTCGCATTGTCAGGAAAGATACTTTTTCCTGTGAGAAAGAGTGAGGAACAGGTTAAGACGGAGAGGGAGGCATCCGATAACAGAAAACTGCTGCTTGATGCAGCAAGAAGCGGTGACCCGACTGCAATCGAGACACTGACGCTTGATGATATCGATACATACTCAAAGGTATCGAGACGTCTTATGAAAGAGGATATCTTCACCATCGTTGATACATATTTTATGCCTTATGGTGTGGAATGTGACCTGTACTCAATCATGGGCGAGATACTGGCCGTAAGAAAGCGGGAGAATATCCTGACAAAAGAACCTTTATATCAGATGAAACTCGATGTGAATGAGCTGCAGTTTGATATCTGTGTTCCTGCAAACGAGGTAATGGGGGAACCAGAGATCGGCAGACGTTTTAAAGGTACTATATGGCTGCAGGGATATATTAATTTTTAAATAAAACGGGAAGAATGAAAGAAGTATAGGAAATATATAAAGTTTCATAACTATAAAATTTAAAATTCTTCTAAAATTCTTCCCGAAAAAAGTTGAGAAAATTTGAGTTTCATGTTATATTAATAGTTGTGTTCAGGAAATAAGTAAATAAAGTTTTATAAGTTTCTGTAGCTCAGCAGGATAGAGCGTCCGCCTCCTAAGCGGAAGGCCAGCGGTTCGAATCCGCTCAGGAACGCTAATGAAAAAAGTCGGAGATACCTTGGAAAATAAAGGGCTTCGGCTTTTTTGTTTGGAATAATTGGGGGGTGAGAGATTTGATAATGCAAATACCGTTTTTGCTAATTGGAGAAAAAAGCAGTTAAAAATGCTGTAATTTAAAATGCGAATGTTGTTATCTTTTTTCTTGTTTATAATGATATCAGTTCCTATTTATGCATAGTTAAACTTACTACTGCTTCCGTTTATAATAAGTGCTTGGCTAAGTTAACGCCTAAAGAAGAAAATAAATATCAAGCAATATTAGAAAAATAAACAGAGGGAAGAAAATTTGAAATAAAAAATTTTTACAATCAATATTATTTAGCAGCACGTAATTGTCCCAAAAGATTAACCTTTTCTATGTGGATTTATGTGTTAAAAAGCCTGTAAAATGGTACAATGGAATTGTAAGAAAAAAGTTTTAAGGTTGCAATTTGTGATTTCAAGTATAGAAAAATACTAACTTGAGGATTCAATTTGCAATTTCAAGTTTAAGAAAGGATTAAATGTATGGTAAAAACAGAACAGACCACTTTGGCAGAAGCAGATGAAAATATACAGATATCAACTGTAGAATCAGCTCAATCTGATATAAAAAATTTTATATATGTGGTTCGCAATCAGCAAGTGATGATAGACAGCGATTTAGCAATGTTATATCAAGTGGAAACGAGGACGTTGAATCAAGCCGTAAAAAGAAACATGGCACGATTTCCAGAAAAATTTCGTTTTCAATTATCTGAAAGTGAATATGAAAACTTGAAATCACAATTTGTGATTTCAAGCAATGAAGAAAGTGGTCATGGTGGCAGACGTACGCTTCCTTATGTGTTTACTGAACAAGGAATTGCTATGCTATCTGCTGTTTTGCGTAGTGATATAGCAGTACAGATTAGTATCAATATTATGGATGCTTTTGTGGAAATGCGGCAATTCATTGCCAATAATTCTCTGCTTTTTGAGCGTATCAGTCATGTAGAACTAAAGCAGTTGGAATATCAGAAGCGGACGGATGAAAAGCTGGAGCAGATATTTGAATACATATCTGAGCATGAAGAAGCAAGCCAGAAGATATTTTTTGATGGACAGATTTATGATGCGTTTAGCCTGATTGTCAGTTTGATACAAAAGGCAGAAAAAGAAATTGCACTTATAGACGGATATGTAGATGTGGAAACATTGAATTTGTTTTCCAAGAAAAAAGAAAATGTGGCTGTGACTATTTACACGCAGAAACGGACGCGGCTTACGAAAACAGATATGCAGAATTTTAATGCACAATATCCGACATTGAATGTGAAATATACAAATGTGTTCCATGACCGTTTCTTAATCATTGACAGAGAAAAAGCTTATCATGTGGGAGCATCATTAAAAGATGCAGGCAAAAAATGTTTTGGCATTAACCTTATTCAAGATGTAGGAATTGTCAAAGACATATTGCAGCGGTTAGAATTGGAAATGGAGGAATAATGCTTTAAACCGCAAATAGCCACTTCAAGTTTGACGGAGGCAAACGGGGAGTGAGAGAATATATTTGTCTTTGGGTAACAGCAGGGATATAAAGGGATTAGTTAAACTTATAAGGAAGCTGCTTTATACCTGGAAAACCATCTCCTAAGCGGAAGGCCAGCGGTTCGAATCCGCTCAGGAACGCTAATGGAAAAAGTCGGAGATACCTTGGAAAATAAAGGGCTTCGGCTTTTTTGTTTGGGAATAATAGGGGGCAACCCCTAAAGAAAAAAATTGTGGATGCGTAATATAATTTAAAAAACGACTTTCAATTTGATGGGGGTATATAAAATGAAAATTATTGAAGTAACAGACAGAAATTCGCTGATAGAGCAGTTATTAAAAGTGTGGGAAAGTTCTGTAAAGGCAACACATCTCTTTCTATCGGTTAGTGAAATAGAAGACATTAAGAAGTATGTACCACAAGCACTTAATGAGATCCCCCAATTAATTATTGTTGAAAACGAAAATCAAGTTCCAGTTGGTTTTATGGGTATTGTAGAACAACACCTTGAAATGCTTTTTATTTCTCATGAGGAAAGAAGGAAAGGAATTGGTAAAGAACTGCTTAAATATGGAATAGATAAATATTCGGTTAATGATTTAGCCGTTAATGAACAAAATCCTCTTGCTAAAGGTTTCTATGAATACATGGGATTTGAAGTTTATAAAAGAACAGAATGTGATGAACAAGGTAATCCATATCCACTTTTATATATGAGGTTAGCTTGATAAATTTCAAAAGCCACAAAGACAACATTCCGTTCTTCATCTATATGTGTCACTACAAAATAGTCTGAAAGTATATCAGTCATGTAAAACTAAAGCAATTGTAATCATTTGAAAACCATGTATAATTAATATTAATATAGATTAGATTGTAAGGAGGTATATTTGTGAAGCGGATTACGTTAGGTACGACGGGCATTACTGTGCCACAGAATGCTTTTGGCGCCTTGCCTGTTCAGAGGGTGGACATGGAGATGGCGTCTTTGATTTTGAGAAGGGCCTATGAGGGCGGAATGACTTTTTTTGATACTGCCAGAGCCTATAGTGATAGTGAGCAGAAGATTGGTAAGGCGCTCGGGGAGGTTAGAGATAAGATTTTTCTTGCCAGTAAGACAATGGCGAGGACACCGGAGGCGTTTTGGTGTGATCTTGAGGAATCGCTTCGGATGCTTCAGACGGACTACATAGATATCTACCAGTTTCATTGTGTGGATACTTGTTACCGGCCAGGGGACGGGACTGGCATGTATGAATGTATGCAGAAGGCGAAGGAGCAGGGAAAAATACTCCATATTGGCGTAACTTCCCATAAGCTTGAAGTGGCAAGGGAGTGTGTAAAGTCGGGACTCTATGAGACAATGCAGTATCCGCTCAGCTATCTTTCTATTGACAAGGAGCTGGAGTTGGTTGATATGTGTAAAGAACAGAAAATGGGATTTATTGCCATGAAGGGTCTGGCAGGAGGGCTGATTAACAACTCCCGCGCGGCTTTTGCGTTTATGTCCCAGTTCGACCATGTACTGCCGATATGGGGGATTCAGAAGCTGGAAGAGTTGGAGGAGTGGCTTGGATATATGGAGCATCCTCCGGTTCTGGATGAGGAGATAACTGTATTTATTGAAAAGGAAAAACTGGAGCTGACAGGGGATTTCTGTCGTGGATGTGGATACTGTTTGCCGTGTCCGGCTGAGATTCCAATCAATAACTGCGCAAGGATGTCACAGATGATCCGAAGGGCTCCATCTGCTGACTGGTTAAGTTCCCAGTGGCAGGATAATATGAAGAAGATAGAGAATTGTCTGAATTGTGGGGAGTGTAAGAAGAGGTGTCCTTATGAGCTCAATACGCCGGAGCTGTTGAAAAAGAATTATGAGGATTATAAGAAAATTCTGGCGGGGGAAGTGGATGTCTAAAAGCGGTGCAGGACGATTATAGCAGCCATTTTGAAAATATTTATATATAAGAAATAGCATCCAGTGGTGACAGGATGCTATTTCTTATATATTATTTATACTGTTCTTTCACCTCGACTAATACGCCAAGTGCCTCCGATGTATTGAAATATTCGTAAGCCTCATACCCCTTTTCCTGTTTAAAAATGGATTCGAAGCCTGCATTTTTTACAGTCTCTTCATCATTTTCAAGGGGGCCGTCTGATAACAGGCAGATGGAGCAGATTGACGTGCCGTGTTCTTTTAACCAGTCTGCCCAGGGATCATTGTTTCCGAGAGGCTGGATAATTTCGAACCAGAAGTTATCACTGAAAACACTCTCCACTTTCATAGGTGTATCTGTAATATCAGCACCTTTATACTTCGTAAAAGGTGTTCTTACCTCTTTGTGTTCTCCATCCTGCGCTTCCGGCCCTTTCCCGGTTCCCAGCAGTGTTTTATATGCTGAAACAGTTTTTTCCAAATCGTCTGTCACTACAATTACTTTAACGATATTCGTTGATGATAATGCCATTGTTGTCTCCCTCATGTTATATGTTATTATTTACTTGTTTCTTTGCTTACCTGATCTATTTATTCGTAAAACCGCCGTCCGTTATGATTTCAGCACCTGTTACATAAGACGATTCATCGGATGCCAGGAATAATGCAACTGCCGCGATTTCGCTGGGTTTTCCGATATGACCGATGGGGAGCTGTGAAATGATATTGTTCCGTATCTCGTCATTGTCATGTACAAAGTCCGTGAACCCTTGTGTCTCTGTCGGTCCGGGGCTTATTGCATTTGCCCGGATCCCCTTTTCGGCAAGCTCGCCTGTGAAAGAACGGGCCATGGATCTGACCGCCGCTTTTGCCGCATTATAAACGATGGCGTTTTTCCCGCCCTGAAAACCTGCAATGGATGAGATGAGGACAATTGCGGATTTATTAGACATAAACGGAATAAGCTTCTGTACTGTGAAAAAGGCAGAAAAAACATTCAAATCCATAATCAGATGAAACTCTTCCGGAGTGATTTCCGGGATCGGGTTTTGAGGTCCGTTTCCGACAATCGGAAGTACTGCCTTGACTTTACGCCCTGTTTTTTTTACGGACTCGGCTATTTTCTCCAGATCCTCTACCTTGGTTGCGTCAACCTTCAGAATATCGATAACCTGACTGTTTCCCTCATATACTTTTTTAGCGGTTTCCAGATCATAATCAGCTACAATCAAATCAGCGCCTTCGCTCAAAAAACGTTCTGCGATAGCCCTGCCGATCCCGTTTGCAGCACCTGTAACAACACACAATTCTTTATCTAATAATTTATTCATAAAATTCTACCGAACCTTTCTGTGTCTAAACGATATACTCAAAGAATTCAAACTCTGCTTTGGATTCATAGCCGGAATAATCAACCGCGGCCAGACCTACGAATGCTCCTGTAAAAAAGCCGCCGTAATGGGAATTCACATAATCATCAGAAAGAATCATGGCATCATATTTCACAGGTATTCTGTTCCAATCTTCCCCGTTGAAGGAATATTCATAAAAATAGTCCAGATGGTCGACAACTGTCTTGAACCATATCCATTCGGCATTTTCTGGAATTTTCACAGCGTTCTCTTTCAGGGCAGAAGTGTATCTGCCATTGTCGCACTCGGCAGCTTCAATCACATTATTGCCTTCATCGTCTTTTGTAATGAAGATCCAGGACCAGTGCTCACTGTTGTAATAATTTGCAAGACCTGCCATTGCCTGATAGCCGCAGGGGTTGAATTTTACCTTTGTCACAGACTCAAACTCAAAATCTTTCCATCTTCTTGCAATAAAGGATGGGTCGAATTTATTTGAAAGAGAGCCACGGCCTATCAATTCAAGTTTTCCGCCTCCAGTCTTTCCCATTTTCCCAGAAAAAGGTACCCGCAGTGTGTTCCACTCACCATTCAGCTTATCCGATGAAAAATCATCATAAACGGCATTGGTTTCAGGTGCCTCCGTATATATGGCATCCTTCGGGGCATCCACTTCCTTCAGGCCGCCGTGCCCGCCTTCGACTCTCGGCCAAAGGTCATCATCCCAATAAACCTTCTGGATACTTGTTTCACGGCCAAGCGGGCACCAGCCTCTCGGATCATAAATATTTTCTGTCGCATGATGGAGCGGTCTTGCACAAAGAGAAGCATAATACCATTCTCCGGAAGGGGTCTCAACAAGGGAGCCATGTCCCTGCTTCTGGAGATAATGGTCGGGCGTGTCGAAGTTGGTTATGAATGGGCCGTCCGGCTCTGTTTCATAAGGTCCGGTCAGATTCTTTGAGCGGGCAACAACTTCCTGATGTGTCCAGATTGTTCCACCCTGTGCTGCAAATATGTAATAGTATCCATTAATTTTATAGATATGCGGTCCTTCAACTGTTTTTACATTCGTACCTTCATATACGGTCTTTGCGGTCTCTGGTTTCAGCCTTTGGCTGACCACGTCATATTCTGTAAGGGTCAGTCCATTAAAGGGATTGTTATATTCACGGTGATCCCATGTCTGCTGGATAAGATATTTTTTCCCGTCATCATCATGGAAAAGAGATGCGTCAAAACCAACACCGTTCAGCTTAATGGGACTGCTCCAGGGACCTTTTATATCCTCTGCGGTTACAAGGTAGTTATACATATCCTTAAACGCACCTTCTACCACTTTTACATCTGTGTAGACGAGCCAGAACTTTCCGTCAGCATAGGACAGGTCAGGCGCCCAGATACCGCCGGAGCATGGATTGCCTTCCATGTCAAGAAGTTCTACACTGTCCAGAATAGATGTGGTCAGATTCCAATGTACAAGATCTTTCGATTCATGAACTCTGACCCCGGGAAACCACTCGAATGTGGAAGACGCAATATAATAAGTATCGTCCACTCTGATCATAGACGGGTCCCCGTGAAAACCTGTAAGAACCGGATTCATTATTTTCATTATTATTCTCCCTCATATTTGAAATCTAGCTGCCGTCTGATTTCATCCATCATTTTCATGACAGATAAGGTATCTTCCCAGGGCATTACTGCAGATTCTATCCTGCCTTCTAAGAGACATCTCTGTACCTCTGCAGCTTCAAAATGCATTCCGAAAAGCCCGTCACGGCCGCCATTATCATCTTCATGTGTCTTTGAAACATACTCAAATTTGGAACCGTCAGTATAGTAAACCGTGAAATCTGACGGCCTGTAAAACTGACGTTTTATTTCTATTCTTCCCTTTGTCCCGCAGATCGAAGCAGTGACCGGGGATACCGCAAGCGTTCCAAAAGATAACATTGCAAGTGCACCCTTACCGTTTTCATATTCCAGAATCACCGCATCGTTTGCGTCTACACCTGTTGGTGCCGCAGAACCGGCTGCAAGAATCCGTGTCGGATTTCCTAGCAAAAACTGCGTGAATGAAATCGGATATACACCCAGGTCTAAA
This sequence comes from Faecalicatena orotica, assembly GCF_003149245.1. Classification (GTDB taxonomy): domain Bacteria; phylum Bacillota; class Clostridia; order Lachnospirales; family Lachnospiraceae; genus Faecalicatena_A; species Faecalicatena_A orotica. The sequence goes on from NZ_QGDL01000016.1 coordinate 81,095, forward strand.
AGTGCTCCGCCCGCAAGGCAGGGCGCATACATACGATTCTCCGGTTCGAAGGGAATACAGCTCCCATGGTCCGCAATAATCTGTACGATCTCCCCTATACTGCCGCTGTCAATCAGCTCCTTTACCTTGATAATATGGGGCAGAAACCGTGTCCAGTACGCCTCCATAACAAAAAGCTGTTTCTCTTTTGCCAATTCGAATATTTCTTTTGCCTGTTTGTAATTTTGTGTAAAAGCCTTCTCAACTAAAACCGGCTTATTGTGCTGCAGGCACTTCATGGCCCATTCATAATGCTGTGCATGGGGCGTGGCAATATAAATCACGTCAATATCCGGATCCTGCATAAGCTCTTCATAGGAACCATACGCCTTTTTGATTGACGGGAATTCACGCAAAAATGCCTGTGCCTTGTCCAGGCTGCGCGAACCAACCGCGGCAATATTTCCGCCGGCCTTTATCACCTGATCGGAAAAACAGCCTGCAATCCAGCCCGCACCCAGTATACCCCATCTATGTGTTTCCGGCATTTTTTCATCCAGCTGGGCAGAATATGCTCTGCTCGTTAGAAACTCTTTTTTTATATTTTCCATCGTTTTCCTCACTATTTTAACGCTCCGGCACTCATGCCCTTTTCAAAATTCTTCTGCATGGACAGGTAAACAATAATCTCCGGGATTGCAGTAATTACGGCTGCCGCAAGTATTTTAGTCTGGTCATTTGTAAACTCGCCCTGGAAATACTGTGGGAGCAGTGTTACTGTCTGCATGCTCGGGCTTTGCAGGAACAGAAGCGGCAGGAGATAAGAATTCCATGCGTTGATGAATGTCAAAACAATAATAGAAGATGCAATTGGTTTGGTAAGCGGGAGGATGATATACCAAAACATGGAACGGACATTCGCACCGTCAATTCTTGCTGCCTCCATCAATTCATCCGGAATTCCGGTGGCAAAATTTCGTGCAAGCAGAATTGAGAACGGCAGCTGCAGTGCAGCACTTGGCAAAATGACTGCCCAGAAGGTATTAAACATGTGCATCTTCTGAAATGTTACAAATAAAGGTGATAACATAATGACTTCCGGTAAAGTTAACGCAATCAGAATCATCCAGAAAAATACTTCTTTTCCAAATATATGTAGTTTTGCAAATCCAAAACCGGCTGTCATACTGAAGATATACACCAGTATAATGACACCTGCTGTGATGATAAGTGAATTTCTAAAATAGGTCGGAACTACACCTGTGTCCCATACTGCCTTATAATTTGAAAAACCTGTTCCACCAAGAGAACCAAGAAACATCTGTACGAGTGGAATCGCATAAGGTATTGTCATCAGCAGCAGAATAATCTGTAGAATAACTTTGTTTTTTAAACTTCTAACTTCAAACATTTTACGACTCCTCCCCTTTATTCATCCTATTGATAAGCAGCGCGCCACAGATTGCCAGTACAAGGAGCACTACTGATATTGCTGCTGCATAGCCAAGATGAGACTGCCTGATCCCCTGTCTGTAAATATAGGTACCCAGAAATTCTGTTGCATGATTCGGCCCGCCGGTTGTAACCAGATACGGTATGTCAAATGTCTTTAAAGCTCCGATGATTCCAAGCATTGCTAAAGAAATGATAGTGCCTTTGCAGTTCGGAAGTACCATATTGAATAGCGTTCTGATATTTCCTGCCCCGTCCAGATGCGATGCCTCAAGCATTTCTTTATCAATCTGGCTCATTGCCGCATAATATAAAATGAAGCTCATTCCTGTGAACTGCCATACAGCAATCATCATAAGGATAATCAGCGCTGAATTTGATTTCGACAGCCAGTCAACAGTGATACCGAGATGGAACACGTTAAATATATCCTGCAGAAGCCCCTGAGGTGAAAACAGAAGTCTGAATACCGGTGCCATTGTTGCAGGAGCCAGAATTGTCGGTATAAAAATCAAACACTTATGTAGTGTGGCGAGCTTTACTTTTGTATGCAGAATTGCGGCAAATATAAAGCCTAAAAAATTCTGGACTAAAAATGTAACGATAAAATAAACAATTGTGTTTGTAATAGCTTTCCAGAAAACCCAGTCAGAAAACACCTTCGTATAATTGCTTATCCCTACTTTTGTCTGAATCGGGTCAAGACCATTCCAATTTAATGTAGACAGGTCAAATGTATAAAATATGGAATAATATATAATACCTACAACAAAAATAAATGCCGGAAGAATCCACGGGAGTCCATTCATCTTACTGGATTTTTTTGCTTTATTCTTTTTCATATTTAAATCTCCTCAGTTCTAACTGGCAGGGGGCCATAAAACGGCCCCCCTTGTCAAAATATGGTCCCTTATTCACTGTCAGCCTGAGTTGCTGCAAGCTGGGCAGCCCCGTCTTCCGGAGTCATTGTCCCACCTGCCACGCCGGCCAGAACATCCATCATTGCCTGATTCATATCTGCATTGATTGCTCCAAAGCGCGGGTTATCTCCGCTGTTCATAGCATTTTCAATATAATCTTTAATTTCGTTATTCTGCTTCTCAGGATTTACCAGTTTTACATTATCCCAATCTGGAGTGATAGATTTCAGTGAAGGAACAACGTTCAGTGTGTCAGCAATCATCTGCTGTCCGCTTTCAGAAGTTCCGAGCCAAACGGCAAATGTAGTTGCTGCCTTGATGTTTTCTGATGTCGCAGATACCGCTGTTGAGTAGTCCAAATCGCCGAACATGGAGCCTGTATTTCCTGTTCCTGCGATATCAGGGAATTCGATCGGTATCATCGTAAATGGTTCTTCTGATGATGCTGCGGACTCGATTGCAACCTTCATCGTTTCAGGCAGCGTATTGGATGTATACCAGGAGCCCATCATAACCATGGCTGCTTTCTGGGACATAAACAGATTGTTTGCCTCTGGATACTGCTGGATACCAAGAGCACCTTTTTGCATAATTCCGTCGTCGAATAAGCCTTTCCACAACTCCAGAGCTTTTACGATGGATTCATCTGTCCACTCTGCTTCGCCCCTTGCTGCTTTGGTAAAAAGACCCGGTTCTACATTGTCAGCGATTGCATGGAAGGTATCCATGTTAAATGCACCCTGCCCTGCACCCTGAACGAAACCTTCAATACCATTATCTCTAAAGGTCTGGCATGCTTCTTTCCACTCGTCATAGTTAGTAGGAATTTTTACATTATATTTATCGAAAAGGTCCTGATTGATCCAGAGATTTCCTGCATATACACTGCCAACACCCAGTCCTTTCAGCTGCCCGTCGACCGTCATGGTTGTAATAGACGCCTCATTGAGTTTATCCTCATAATCATCGCCTAAGGCTTCCTTAACAGCATCAGTTAAATCAATTGCCTGTCCGCCGAATACCTGAATCCCGCCGTTTGCTGATCCCGCTGAAACCTGAAAAGCATCAACACCCTCACCATTAGCTAAGGCAGGTTTAATAGCTGCATCATAATCATCGATTGTAGTCTGTTTCCATGTTACCTTGATGTCCGGATATTCTTTGTTAAACTCGGCAATATATTCTTCATTAGCCGGTGACCCCGGAGTCCATCCCCACCAGACAACTTCGCCTGATGTTTCCGTTGATGTATCTTCTTTCGGTTTGCTGCCGCCGCACCCGGCGAGCACAGTTGACGTCATCACCATTAAGGCTGCTAAGCCTGCTGCTGCAATTCTTCTTTTTTTCATTTCTTTTCCTCCTTTTACTTGTTTAATACCTACTCTATACCATAAACGCTCAAAGCGCCATTAGAGTCTTTACTTTCAAAACACTGTTTAAATATTCTTCATCTGTATTAAGATGCTCAATGATAAACGGCATGTTATCATCAAAGGATAATGCTTTTTCAATTAAGTATCTGATGTTTATCCCCCCGTTACCGACATTCGTTTCTCTGAAAAACAGGGTATAGTTTTCCTCCATCCTGACATCTTTCAGGTGGCAGCTTCGGATATGTTCGCCCAGCTTTTCAAAGCACTCGTTTATGAATTCTTCATTCAAAAAATATCTTCTCGGCGTCGTGATCCAGTTAAAAATATCCATGTGAACAGCAAACCGGTCTCTGTCTATAGATTCAAGCAGCTGTATATATTCATCGGGTCCGGTTGGGAACATCCATGGCATTGACTCAATGGTAAAATATGTATTGGTGGGATTAACTGCATCTATAATCTCCTGAATTGTCTTTACACCGAGTTTCCATGTTTCTTTCGAAAAATTCTCTTTATAGGCGCCATCCCAGCGGGGGCCTCTTGCCCCTATAATATTCACACAGCAGCGGGCGCCGATCCTGTCCGCAAGTTCCAACTGGCCAATTGTATACTCTATAGCCTCTTTGCGTGCGTCTTTATCTAAATCCAGTGTATTGCGCCAGACTCCAACTTCTGCTATCATAAGATCATTTTTTTCTGCTTCTTTCACATATGCATCGATAAGTGCATCGTCGTCTTTGTAAGAGAGTGGAAAGTTGACAGATCCAAGACCTAATGTTTTATGCTTCACAGCCCAGTCCTTCGGGCTGCTGTGCTCTAATGGTGAAGATGTCCCAAGTCTCATGTTTTATATCACGCCTTTCTATTCCGGTTCGTGTATCTGTTATTACTTATTATAACTTTCGAGAAGTTCAACTACACATTTCAGGTCCGGAGCATCGAAATAATTATATTCTCCGCTGCCATCACCATAAACACCTCTTTGAACCAGTGTCATGCCGGCTGCTTCCATATTTACGACGGCAGTTTTTGAATCCTCTACCTGAAATGCAACGTGGTGGATTCCTTCACCCTTTTCATCGAGGTAGTTTCTCCATGTGGAAGGCTCCTCGTTCGGCTGGATTAATTCAAGCTGCAGTCCCGGTCCAACATCAAAGAAGGCCATCCAGCAATAGGCATTCGGTGCAGGCTCACCTTGAAACTGTGTTCCTGTAACCTCATAATCTCCGATTGGCTGTGTCTCCGGGACATCCACACCTAAAAATTCGGCCCACTTCTTCTTTGTCTCCTCGACATCCTTTACAATGAATCCTACCTGTGCTACTAATTTTGTTCCTATTACTCCTGACATGTTCTGTCTCCTTCCTGGGTTTTACCCAATTAAATATTAAATTTCATCTATAAATCCACCTGGTTTTAAAGGCTCTGGCCTTTCACAGGTAGTTTTCATTTTGTAAAACTCACCCATTTCAGAAGAAATCATTATTCCCTCTATTGCTTCGGTAATATGCATAATTAAGGTTCCATTTGCCCTGTTTTCTGAGTTTGTCTCTATCGCATCAGCAAGGTCGAGCACCCCTATGCCCCTGGAATAATCTTTTACTCTGGGATATAACTCTGGAAGCTCATAGAACTTTTCTTTTCTGGTGAGAGCTTCCCCGGTTTTTTGGTAAACCGTATCCGTATACTGTTCCTTCCGGTATACTCTTGGAGTGCCGCCGCCGTAGTTCGGGTCCGGATAGGTGAGTGTGCCGCCATCTCCGTAAATTTCAAACATGGGAAGGTTTGAACCGTAAATATCAAAGCTTACGTTGAGGTTCACAACGACGCCGCTCTTTAATCTTAATATAGAAGAATAATGGGTTGGAACCTCTGTCTCGATCTCTGTTCCCGCATGCGGCCCAACATAGATGTGCCTTGTCCTGCCGGCTTTCGCATCAAAAGCGGCAATGCTTTCTATAGGACCGAGCAGTGAGACGATTGCAGAGAGATAATACGGCGCCATATCAAACAGGGGGCCGCTGTTCTTTTTATAAAAAGGTACTGGGTTCGGATGCCATGTTTCCACACCGAAGGTTGTCATGTTTGCTGTTAAAAAGAATGGCTTCCCGATCAGGCCCGCATCCAGGTAATATCTCAGACTCTGAAGCCCGGATGAAAGAAAAGTATCCGGTGCGCATCCGACCTTGACACCCTTTGCCTTTGCCAGATCCAGAACTTCCTTTGCTTCCTTCAGACTGGGGGCAAATGGTTTTTCACTGAAAAGGTGCTTTCCGGCCATTATGATCTGTCTGCCCAGTTCAACGTGGAACTGCGGCGGCGTTAGATTTATGATAATCTCAACCTCATCATCGTTTAACAATTCTTCCGGGGTGTATGCCTTTTTTATATCAAACTCCGATGCCAGTTTCTGCGCAAGTTCTATATTAATATCTGCACAGGCAATGACATCCAGCTTTTTATAAAATGCTTTTATATCGGCAAGGTATGTTCTGCTAATCACTCCGGAACCAAGGATGCCTATTTTAAATATTCTCAAAGTCATTCTCCTTTTCTGCTGAATTTTCTACAAACCATTTTGCAATGTGTTTTTCTATTTATATAGTATCTAACTTTTTCACAAATTTCTTTTAAAAACTTGTGTACCGTATGTGCATATTTTGTTATGTTCCTATAGCAGACTTGATATTGTGTCCATAAAAATCATGTGTTTTTACGTATTTTTGTTAATTTTGTATGCATATTGTTCTTTAAAACTTATCAAATATTGCTATTTGCAATCCTAAATGATAAACTAACCATATACCTAGACTCATCTATATAACCAGTAAAGGATGGTTCGATTATGCAGACAAATAGTTATTTTGAGGAGTTGAATTTTGAAGAGAAGAAGAAAATTATTGTATCAAAGAAAATCGATACCACTTTTTCTGATACAATGCATTGGCATCCTTTTGTCGAAATACTTGTAAGCTGCTATGATAATAATGAAGTAACAATTAATTTTACCAAGTACACGCTTAAGATTAATGACCTGGTTATCATCTACCCGGGCGACCTTCATTCTTTGATTCATGTGGATGAGAAGGCATTTATTCTTGTGCAGTTTCCACTCGATTTACTGATGATTATGAGCGAATTTAACAGTAATTTTTCTGTATTTTCCCAATATCATTGCATAAAATATGACCCTTCGAATATCGATGTTGACAGAATGATTTTTTTAATAAAAGAACTGCCCGAACTATATTATTCCGACGCTCTGTTTAATGAAGTCCGGATATACTCACTTCTGCTGGAGTTTTTTGTAAAGTTTGGACAATACTGTATTAATGATAAGAAAGAAGAGTTTGCCAGTGATACTAACGAGGAATACAAGTCTCTCAAGCTCATGGCGGAAGCCTGCCTTTATATATCACAGAACTGTACGAAATCCCTTACTCTGGATGATATTTCCCGTTACATCGGGTTTAGCAAATACCATTTTTCGCACCTGTTCAAAACATATACGAATATGACATTTATAGATTTTCTTACGACTGAGCGTATCAAAATGGCGGAATCATTGATTTCGAATCCAAAAGCACACATGATTGATATTGCTTACGACTCGGGATTTTCAAGTATTTCTTCATTTAACCGTGCCTTTAAAAAGATAAAGGGAATTTCCCCCAGTGAATTTAGAAAAACATTGATCAATAACAGCGTAGATGTGAAATCACCGGTCGGTTTAGAAGAAGAGGGTGACCCCGTTTCCTGAGGATATATAATTAATAAAAAATAAAAATTGAAAGTGAGGTTTATAGTATGCAGTCTGTTAGAATTATTGAGATACCGAAAATCAAGGCGGTTTTTTCCGGGCCGCTTTCTTCAAAAGAAAAATTCGAGAAGTTTATCAAATGGTTCAGTGAATATCATGCATCCCTGAAAGGGGAATTGTTCCCAAGAGATTTTATGTGGTACAACGAAAGAATGAATGTGAGGGAATGGTTTTATGCGTTACCTCCAAATGCAGATTTACAGCAAATAACTGATTATGAAATTGTTGATCTGCCATCCGGCCTTTATGCGGCTGCCTCATGCCTGAATGCTGATCTGGATGGTGCAGAAGACTGGCTTAGTACAAGGCAGGAAATAAACGACTGGGTTCAGAAAAGTGATAAGTTTGATTTATATGTTAATGGAGAGGGCAGGGAGGAAAGATATCCGATGTTTCACATAGTTTCTCCGGGGTGGATGATGGAGAAGGGGATTTCGATTGAAGATTTATATGTTCCGATTGTAGAAAAAGGAGAGAAGTAGAGGAGATATTTTGTACCTGTAGCATAGGTGGTGATATATATGGATGAAGGATTCTTTTCATAAGGTACATGCATTTCACAGTCTTGAAAGCAGCTGATACTGAGGGGAATGTACTGAAAATTTGCCGGAGAGTAATAATGAATTTAACATATAAAAGAGCATCAATTAAGGATATAGATATCTTAACAAAAACAAGAACAGAAGTATTAAGGGCAGCGAATAAACTGTCTGATGATACTGATATGAGTGAAGTGGAAAAGCAGTCCTATAATTATTATAAAAAAGCACTTTCTGATGGAACACATACAGCATATTTGATTTTTGATGAAGGCAACTTTGCAGGTGCTGGTGGTATCAGTTATTTTCAGGTAATGCCGACTTACCATAATCCAAGTGGAAACAAAGCTTACATAATGAACATGTACACGAAACCCGAGTACAGGAGAAAGGGAATTGCGTACAGAACACTGGATATGCTTGTCAGAGACGCTAAAAATAAAGGGATTACTGCCATTTCTCTGGAAGCAACGGATATGGGAAGATCATTGTATGAAAAATATGGTTTTGTAAGAATAAATAATGAAATGGAATTAAAGGGAGGCGTTAAGCTATGAAAAAAGTGCAGTTAGTGAGTATTATCGTATTAATTATTGCGTTAGTCATTATGGTGGTAAATATATTCCTTGCGCCTCTGGCGGACTGGATTGTCAGGGTAGATGGTGTCATTCTATTAATTGGTATATTTTTTCTATCTTATAGTACGGTTAAATGTCATAATAGGAGCAGATAACCTATCTTTTGGCCGCATATTCCTGTTCTAATTCTTCCGTAAGATATGCATCGCTCATACAGTGCATATCAGAGACGCCATCCCGGATCAGTGGATAGACCTCAGAATTGTAGAAGAAGTCGAGCGCCGCATCCAATGAGATACCTTGACGTTTTGCAAAGCATTCGATGACACGGCTATATTTTTTTTGAAGTAAAATCGGATTTGCTTTCATACTCTGATCCCCCTTTCTTTCATTACATCAAGAAGGTCATTGACGATATATTCCCGGCTCTGCGTGTGCAGGACTTCGTATTCCGGTACGATATAATCATTGAGAATATTGCTTTTCTCTGTAAATGCCCGATAAACAAGTTTCGCATCTACACCAAGCTTCGCGGCAACATTTTCAATACAAAATATGGAAAATTCCAGTTCTCTGGAATTTTTGATTGTTTCCTCAGGCATATTCGTTAGCCCTTTACTACATTTTAGTCGAAACACTCGAAAAATTTCTTGGCCTTCTGCCCCTAATTCTTTCATCATCATACTACAGAAATGTATTTTGAAGAATCAAAAATGCAAAAAAGATTTGTAGTGTCTTTTTTTCCAAATAATAGTATAATAAAAAATAGGTTTAATCTAGATACTGTTCAGACCGTGCCGTGCACTTTGCTGCACGGCATCGGAGCCAAAAAAGTGATGATTTCGGGGCATCTGCCCCTCGCCGAAGGCGACTTTCAATGGGCAGATGCCGTTACTGTGCGCGCCCACAGGGTGTGCACAGTAACTTAATTTGTAGTGACCGGAGAAGTAACAGGTTGGAACTATTGTAAGTAAGGAGAATTTGTAATAATGGATGCAGTGTTAAAAAGCGAGGTAGAGGAATTTGCCAGTAAGATATTGAGAAGTTATTTTTGCGATTCAGAGGTAGATTTCCTGATTTCTACTTTTGCACCGGAGATTGTATGGATGGGCGGCGGGGAAAAGCAGAGAGCCGAAGGGAGAGAAGCCGTTGCGTCTGCATTCAGAAGAGAAAAGGAAGACCTTATCCCGTGTAATATGAGTGAGGAGAGGTATGTCACTTTGGAGCTGGGAGAAGGCCTGTACCTCTGTGAGGGAGACAGCTGGATCGAGGCAAAACCGGAAACGAAAATGGTTATGAATGTCCACCAGCGTGTAACCTTCATATTCAGGAGAAAGGGAGATAGTTTTGAGTCTGTACATATTCATAACTCAATAGACTTCTCTGCAATACAGGATGACGAACTGTTTCCGATCGAGTCGGCAAAAGAGAGCTATGAGAAACTTCAGGATATGCTCGTGCTAAAGGAGGCGGAAGCTGACAGGCAGGCGAGATTCCTCCAACAGCTTTATGATACTGTTCCCTGTGGGATTCTGCAGTTTACGACGGAACAGCCGTACGAGATCCTGAGTCTGAATAGAATGGTGTGGGAATTTTATGGGTTTGAGTCGGAAGAGGATTACAGATCAAAGATACAGTCTCCTGTCCAGCTTGTCCTGAAAAATGATAAGGATAATATCATTGGTATGATTGAAGGTCTCAAGACCGGCGGACCAGCTGTCAACTATACGCGCCAGAGCAGGAAAACAGACGGGACCAGTGTCTGGATCAGCGTGATTATGCACCGTATTGTCAATGTAGACGGAATTGAGGTTATACAGGCCATATTTACGGATATTACAGAAATGACTACGCTGGTGATGGCACAGGAAAGAGAGAGGATGATTGAGAATCATTTTCTGAGGGCGGCAACTTGTACTGCCTACCCGCTGATTATGAGCCTGAACCTGACACAGGGTAAATTTAACTGTTTTATCGAGGAACAGAAAGGAGTCATCGATGACAACAGCGGTAATTATGATGAATTAATGGTTCACTCGGTTGAATTGGTGAATCCGGCATTCAGAGATGAATACAGACATGAATTTTCCAGGGAAAACCTGCTCAGGAGATATGCAGAAGGAAAAAAGGAGAATTACATAGAACTTCAGATGATGGGATATGATGGGAAGGAGCACTGGCTGTCCCTTCATGTAATCTTTGTTGTCAACCCGTTCAGCACGGATATACTGGCAATCCAGCTGGTGAAAGTGCTTGATGACCAGCGTTCGGAAAAGCTTAGACAGGAGCAGCTGCTGCGTGATGCGCTGTCTTCAGCCATGGCCGCCAATCATGCAAAGTCGGATTTCCTTTCCAGAATGAGCCATGACATCAGGACGCCAATGAATGCAATCATCGGAATGTGTACGATTGGTCAGCTGAAGATCAATGATCCGGTCCGTGTCATGGATTGTTTTAAGAAGATTGACGACTCATCCAGATACCTGCTCTCTCTGATCAATGATATTCTGGATATGTCAAAGATAGAAAATGGGAAGATAGAAATTGTAAAAGAGAAGTTTGAGTTTGCCGGATTTTTTGAAAATTTAATTTCCATAATTTATCCTCAGGCGGTAGATAAAGGAATTACGTTTGAGATGTATCATAAGGAGCCAATCTTGAAATATTATTTAGGTGACGCTCTTAGAATCAAGCAGATTCTTATGAATTTATTGTCTAATGCATTGAAGTTTACCGGATGCGGCGGAACAATCCAGCTGGAAGTATATGAAAAGAAGAGAACACGGGAATCCGCATATATGTGTTTTGTGGTTCGTGATACCGGAGTGGGGATGTCAGAAGAATTCATGAAGCGCATCTACGAGCCGTTTGAGCAGGAGTCCAAGGAGGCGGCGAGGAATAATGTGGGAAGCGGTCTGGGACTCTCTATTGTTTACAACATGGTACAACTGATGAATGGCCATATTGAAGTCAAAAGTGAAAAGAACAAGGGAACGGAATTTACTGTCACGATTCCTCTGGGCATTGCAAAGGAACTGCAGGAGGAAGATTTTGATGCAGACAGCAGTGACCTGATGCAGGGAACAAGGGTCCTGATTGTAGATGATGACCAGATTGTAGGTGAGCAGGCAGTACTTATTCTGTCAGAGATCGGCGGAGATCCGGTCTGGGCCGCATCAGGAATGGAAGCTGTGTCATATGTACAGGAGTCTGCTGATGCAGGAAAACCGTTTGAGATTGCCATGATCGACTGGAAGATGCCGGACATGAACGGGATTGAGACAACCAGGAGAATCCGGCAGATCGTTGGCAGAGATACAACGATTATCATCATATCTGCGTATGACTGGAGTACAATAGAAGAAGAGGCAGTGGCTGCCGGTGCAGATTATTTTATTTCGAAACCGCTGTTTAAGTCCAATATCGAAAGGGCACTGGCAGAGATCGATAAAAATCATGAAAAAATCAAGGCTCTGGATTCCATAAAACCAGATTGTTTTTCCGGACAGAGGGTACTTCTTGTTGAAGATAATATACTGAACCGGGAGATTGCAAAATCTCTGCTGGAAATTAACCATATCGAGGTGGACACGGCAGAAAATGGCGCTGAGGCGGTAGAGCGGTTCAGAGAGTCCGGGAAAGGATTCTATTTTGCCGTACTCATGGATATCCGTATGCCTGTCATGGATGGCTTAGAGGCGACGAGGCAGATACGAAAGGAACCAAGGGAGGAGGCCAAAACAATCCCGATTCTTGCGATGACTGCAAATGCATTTGAGGAAGATAAGAGGATGGCATATGAGGCAGGCGTGAATGGATATCTGGCAAAACCGCTGGATATTCAGGTTATGTTAGATGAGCTTAAGCTATATTTGTAATAAAAAGATTTGAATAGGTATCCTCTGCCGGTAAGAATGCCGGTTAGAGGATATCTGACAGATGGCGGGAGGTAACAATGAAGTTAAAATGTATTTTATTTAGTCTTATGGTGTCTGTCCTGCTGGCATCAGCGCCGGTTCAGGTATGGGCTGAGGATGCGGATAATCAGGAAAAGACAGAAGAAGAACTTGCCGCGGCAGAAGAAAAAGAGAAGACGGATTCCTATGCCAGGGAGATCGATACGAATGCATTGGAGAACTGGCCGTCCGGTCCGCAGGTTTATGCGGATTCGGCGGTTGTCATGGACATGGAAAGCGGTGCGGTCCTGTATGCAAAGCAGGCCGATAAACAGCATTATCCCGCCAGTATTACCAAGCTGATGACAACGCTTGTTGCTTTGGAGAATGCGGAACTGACGGATAAGGTAAGATTTACAGAGGACAGCATTTCCTTTCTGCAGTGGGATGATGCACAGATCGGGATGAAGGCCGGCGAAGAAATAAGTCTGGAAGATGCACTTCATGGCGTCCTGCTGGCCTCTGCAAATGAGGTTTCCCACGCAGTCGCGGAGAGTGTGGGAGCCGACCGGCTGGGCGGCGATTATGAGACTTTTATCCAGAAGATGAATACGAGGGCAGAAGAACTGGGATGCACAAATTCACACTGGGTGAATCCAAACGGGCTTCATGATGATAACCACTATACATCGGCCCATGATATGGCCCTGATCGCATCTGCCGTGTATCAGCAGGATGAGTTTAAGAAAATTATGGGAACGCTGGAGTATAAAATAGGCGCCACAAACCTGACGAAGGAAGAGAGGGTATTCCAACAGAACCACAAAATGCTCTGGCCGGAAAACTATTATTACTATGAGTACTGCAAGGGTGGTAAAACAGGATATACTGATCAGGCTAAAACGACGCTGGTCACCATGGCTGACAACGGAGATATGCGTCTGGCTGCAGTTGTTCTCTATGACTACGGAGTGGATGCCTATACAGACACAAGGGCAATGTTCGACTATGTTTTCCAGAATTTCCACAAGGTTCCTGTAGCCGGGGCCGAAGATGCGGAAGAGATATCCTCTTTTGATGATAAGGATGCATACGTGGTTCTGCCTGAAGATGTTGCGTACACAGATCTGGATAAAGAAATCGTCCTTACAAAGCAGGGAATCCGTTCTGGAAAAATCATATACACGTATAAAGGTGATAACGTAGGCAGCGCCGCCGTGACCCTTACAGAAGAAGGGTACCAGAAGCTCTCAGGAGGAAGTGCTGCCCAGAGCGACAGCAAGAAGATTGAGAATGAAGGCAGTACGCCGGACCAGTCGGCGCAGGCAGACAGGGACAAGGCAAAGGAACAGGAGAATGCGGAAAAGGACAGCCGGAATCTGAAGCTTGTCATCGCTGTTTCAGCCGCAGTTGTTTTCGTTGTCATCATTATCATCGCGATACTGGAAGCAAAGCGGAAAAGAAAACGCAGGAAAAAATAAAAGACCATAAAATGAGAGACGGCCCTCCCCCTGTATCTAAGTTATTCGGATACAGGGGAAGGGCTTTCGTTTTTTAATAACCACATTTATTCAATTGGTTTTTCCTCGATATTTAGATAAATGTCAGGATCAGGATTGATTTCCTCGAATGCTTTGATAATCCGGTCTGTTACGGTGTTGATATTGATATCCTCAGAGACATTGAGCAGCACGGAATACTGGTTCAGTGATGCACGAGTAAAGACATCATTCTTTCTCAGTCCGTTGGCAAGCAGATCGTAAAGCAGATTCATAATCCTCTTCATCTTAACTGAATCCGGCAGTGTATCGTTCTTGGGAAGCAGAGAAAACAAGAGCAGATAATATTTTCCCTGTGAACGTCTCACAGATCTCAGATTGAGCTGGTAAATATTCTTAAAAATGTCAAAGTTACAGTAGAAGGTCTTGTCCGTATCCTTCTCCACACCGAGCGTGGTCTCCAGTTCATCCATCTTCAGCTCTATATTTGGCATGCGGAGCAGGATGTCCTGATAGATATCACGCAGCGAAGTGCTGATATCGAGGCCATATTTTGAGGAGAAGAAATCCACTGTGGACTGGTAATATTCCAGCGCAGTCTTAACTGTATTCATTCCCATATATGCAAGCAGCTTATAGCGGTAGAAACGCTCTTCTTCCGGATAGAGGATGATGGACTGGTCGCATAGTGAAATTAGTTCGTCATATCTGGACTTGGCGTACAGATATTCACACATATTCAGGGTACAGTTAACATACATGTTGCGATAATATGTTGCACGGTACTGGACCCATTCAACAGAGGCATGGTTAGACAGAAAATCTCCGGTATACAGGCGCTGCATACGGTAATAATACCGGTACTGCCTTTCGGAGTCCGGTTCCTGCCGGGCCAGGTTATAATAATTTTCAAAATCGGTAATATCAATCTTGCAGTACAGGTCTGGGTTCCAGTAATAGGCATCCTGGGTAAACTTGATATAGTCGATATCCTGTTCCGGATAAAGCCTCTCGAGTTCTTTCCTCGCCCTGTATACAAGGTTGCGGAGAGCACCTACAGGGATCTTGTCTTTGACATCAGGCCATAGCATTGACATCAAAACATCCTTTGGCACTTTTGTATCCTGATTGGCAACCAGATAAGAGATCAGAAGAGTAAGCTGGGTACTGTTGTGCTCACTTGGCGCATATTCATAAAACGGACTGGAAATAGAAAACTCATTAAAAAAGTGGATATGAAGGTCTGGTTTTCGTCTCATTTGTCTATTCTCCTTGTTTTTTTCGAATTTATAACATTGTTATAGTAGGATTTAATAATTATTATATCACTTATAGTGCAAACTTTCTACAAATAGATTCCACCAATATACCAAAGAATGGAATTTTGCCGAAATTTTTAAATTCCGGTGAATCCCTTGACTATTTAAGAGTTTCTTTTTATAATAAACTCTGTGCAGACTTAAATGGAAAAAACGATGACGAAGACAGTAGGTCATATCCGAAAGTCCCAGCGAGCCGGAGATGGTGGGAGTCCGGTACCTGTAAGATATTTCTGAACATCACTTCCGAGTTGCAGACCTTGAAACGCTAAGAAGTAGGGGCTGACGGTGTTCCTCCGTTATTGGAACGCATATGCAGGATTTAAAGAAGCCTACTATGGGCTTTGATATCTGAGTATGTTGTAACAGGTGGTTAACGTAAGCTTCAGCTTTCGTCCTATTACAGGGCGGAAGCTTTTCTTTTTACCAAAAAACACAATCAGAAAGGAAGAAGAGTTATGTACAAGAAAGTTACCACGGACATGAACTTTGTGGAACGTGAAAAAGAAGTTGAGAAGTTCTGGGAAGAAAATGATATTTTCCAAAAGAGTATGGATGAGAGGGAGGGCGCTCCGAAATATACCTTCTATGACGGTCCTCCGACAGCAAACGGAAAGCCGCATATCGGGCATGTCCTGACACGTGTCATCAAGGATATGATTCCGAGATACCGTACAATGAAGGGATATATGGTACCCCGCAAGGCTGGTTGGGACACACACGGACTTCCGGTTGAGCTTGAAGTTGAGAAGCTGCTCGGGCTGGACGGAAAGGACCAGATCGAAGAATACGGTCTGGAGCCATTCATTGATAAATGTAAGGAAAGTG
This sequence comes from Faecalicatena orotica, assembly GCF_003149245.1. Taxonomy (GTDB): domain Bacteria; phylum Bacillota; class Clostridia; order Lachnospirales; family Lachnospiraceae; genus Faecalicatena_A; species Faecalicatena_A orotica. The sequence goes on from NZ_QGDL01000016.1 coordinate 97,298, forward strand.
TATGGAAATACAAAGGGATGTGGGAGGATTTCTCCGGCACAGTCGGATTCTGGGCCGATATGGAACACCCGTATGTCACTTATGACAATAACTTTATCGAGTCTGAGTGGTGGGCTTTGAAGCAGATCTGGGACAAAGGGCTGCTCTACAAAGGCTTTAAGATTGTGCCTTACTGCCCGCGCTGCGGAACCCCGCTTTCTGCACAGGAAGTGGCGCAGGGGTACAAGGATGTAAAGGAACGCTCTGCTATCGCAAGATTTAAGGTAAAAGACGAAGATGCCTATATCCTTGCATGGACCACAACACCGTGGACACTGCCTTCCAATCTGGCACTCTGTGTGAACCCGGTTGAGGATTATGTGAAAGTAAAGGCGCGTGACGGCTTTGTTTATTATATGGCTGAGGCGCTTCTGGACAAGGTGCTCGGAAAGCTTGCATCAGAGGCTGAGCCGGCTTATGAGATTCTTGAGAGATACAAGGGAACCGATCTGGAATACAAGGAATATGAGCCTCTGTTCCAGTGTGCGGCCGACAGCGCGGCAAAGCAGAATAAGAAAGCATTTTATGTGACATGTGATACCTACGTTACACTGACAGACGGTACCGGAGTCGTACACATCGCCCCTGCATTTGGTGAAGACGATGCCAATGTAGGAAGAAAATATGGGCTGCCTTTTGTACAGCTCGTTGATGAGAAGGGCAACATGGCTGAAACCACACCGTTTGCCGGCGTGTTTGTGAAAAAGGCAGATCCTTTGGTACTCAAAAACCTCGAGGAGAGAAACCTTCTGTTTGATGCGCCAAAATTCGAACACAGTTATCCTCACTGCTGGAGATGCGATACTCCGCTTATTTATTATGCGAGAGAATCCTGGTTTATCAAGATGACAGATGTAAAAGAGGACTTGATTGCCAATAACAATACAATCAACTGGATTCCTGAGAGCATCGGGAAGGGACGTTTCGGCGACTGGCTGGAAAATGTCCAGGACTGGGGAATCAGCCGTAACCGTTACTGGGGAACGCCGCTGAATATCTGGGAGTGTGAGTGCGGACACCAGCATTCAATCGGAAGTATTGAGGAACTGAAGTCCATGTCAGACAACTGCCCGGATGATATCGAGCTGCACCGCCCGTATATCGACGATGTAACTGTAAAGTGCCCGGTCTGCGGAAAAGAGATGCACCGTGTGCCGGAAGTTATTGACTGCTGGTTTGACAGTGGGTCCATGCCGTTTGCACAGCATCACTATCCATTTGAAAATAAAGAACTTTTTGAACAGCAGTTCCCGGCGGATTTTATTTCAGAGGCTGTGGACCAGACAAGAGGATGGTTCTATTCCCTTCTGGCCATTTCGACCCTGCTGTTTAACAAGGCACCTTATAAAAATGTTATCGTTCTTGGGCATGTTCAGGATGAGAACGGGCAGAAGATGAGCAAATCAAAAGGAAATGCAGTCGACCCGTTTGATGCCCTGAATCAGTTCGGAGCAGATGCAATCCGCTGGTATTTCTATGTAAACAGTGCTCCGTGGCTTCCGAACCGTTTCCACGGCAAGGCAGTAACAGAAGGACAGAGGAAGTTCATGGGTACCCTGTGGAACACCTATGCGTTCTTTGTTCTGTATGCGAACATTGATGAGTTCGATGCGACAAAATACAGCCTGGATTACGAGAAACTTTCTGTAATGGATAAATGGCTTCTGTCCAAACTGAATACACTGATTAAGACGGTTGATGATAATCTTGCAAATTACAGGATTCCGGAGAGCGCAAGGGCACTTCAGGATTTTGTGGATGACATGAGCAACTGGTATGTCAGAAGAAGCCGTGAACGTTTCTGGGCAAAGGGAATGGAGCAGGATAAGATCAATGCCTATATGACTTTATATACTGCATTGGTGACAGTTTGCAAAGTGGCTGCGCCGATGATTCCGTTTATGACAGAGGAAATTTACCAGAATCTTGTCCGCAGCATTGACAGCGGGGCACCGGAGAGTATTCACCTGTGTGACTTCCCTGCTGTAAGTGAAGAGTGGATCGATACTGAACTCGAGGCAAATATGGCAAACGTACTGAAGCTTGTGGTTATGGGCCGTGCCTGCCGTAATACTGCCAATATCAAGAACCGTCAGCCGATCGGGCAGATGTTCGTGAAAGCAGGATATGTGCTGCCTGAGTTCTATCAGGAGATCGTTGCAGATGAGCTGAATGTGAAGAGTGTGAAGTTTACAGAAGATGTAAGAGACTTTACTTCATATAGTTTTAAACCACAGTTAAAGACAGTTGGGCCAAAATATGGTAAGATGTTAGGTGGAATCAAAAATGCCCTGGACAATCTGGATGGTAATGCAGCCATGGATGAGATCAATGAGACAGGTGCTTTGAAACTGGACGTGAACGGACAGGAGATCACGCTGTTCAAAGAAGATCTGCTGATCGATACCGCGCAGATCGAGGGATATGTTTCTGAAAATGATAATGGAATCACGGTTGTACTTGATACGAACCTGACAGATGAACTGCTTGAAGAAGGCTTTGTAAGAGAAATCATCAGCAAGGTCCAGACGATGAGAAAAGAAGCAGATTTCGAGGTAATGGATAAGATTAAGGTTACCTATGAAGGAAGTGAAAAAGCGGAGAATGTTTTTGCCAAATATGGCAGGGAGATTGGTAGTGAGGTTCTGGCAAATGAAGTTGTAAAAGCGCAGCCGTCAGGATATGTGAAAGAATGGAAGATTAACGGCGAGGCTGTTACAATGGGTGTTGAGAAAGAAGGGATGTAAATTTTATGTATAGTAAAAGATTTGCAAAAGAAACGTTTAAGGAAACTGTAAAAGATAATGTGAAGACATTATACCGCAAGAAGATTGAGGAGGCGACTCCCCAGCAGATTTTCCAGGCTGTATCCTATGCGGTTAAGGACATCATTATTGATGACTGGCTGGCGACTCAGGCAGAGTACAGGAAGCAGGATGCCAAGACGGTATATTATATGTCAATGGAGTTCCTGATGGGCCGTGCACTTGGCAATAACCTGATCAATATGACTGCTTATAAAGAAGTGAAAGAAGCGCTGGAAGAGATGAACATTGATCTGAACGCGATTGAAGACCAGGAGCCGGATGCGGCTCTTGGAAACGGCGGTCTGGGACGTCTGGCTGCATGTTTCCTGGATTCTCTGGCGACACTTAACTATCCGGCTTACGGATGCGGAATCCGCTACCGTTACGGAATGTTCAAGCAGAAGATCGAGAACGGATATCAGGTCGAGACTCCGGATGACTGGTTAATGGAAGGAAATCCGTTCGAACTGCGCAGGGAAGAGTATGCAAAGGAAATCCGTTTCGGCGGTACGATTCGTTTTGAGAAAGACCCGGTAACCGGAAAGGATAAGTTCATTCAGGAAAATTATGAATCTGTTATGGCGATCCCTTATGATATGCCGATCGTCGGATATGGCAACCATGTTGTAAACACACTGCGTATCTGGGATGCACAGGCGATTACGAACTTCTCTCTGGAATCCTTTGACAGAGGGGATTACCACAAGGCCGTGGAACAGGAGAACCTGGCGAAGATGATTGTTGACGTACTCTATCCAAACGATAATCATTATGCAGGAAAAGAACTGCGTCTGAAACAGCAGTATTTCTTCATTTCAGCCAGCCTTCAGGCAATGATCGAGAAGTATAAAAAGGATCATGATGATATTAAGAAGCTGTATGAAAAAGTAAAAATCCAGATGAATGATACCCACCCGACTGTTGCAGTTCCTGAGCTGATGCGCCTTTTGATCGACGTGGAAGGACTGGACTGGGAAGAGGCATGGGATGTAACAACAAAGACTTGTGCATATACGAACCATACGATCATGTCAGAGGCACTGGAGAAATGGCCGATCGACCTGTTCTCTAAGCTTCTCCCTCGTATTTACCAGATCGTACAGGAAATCGACCGCCGTTTTATCGAGCAGGTCCGCAGACAGTATCCGGGCAATGAAGAAAAAGTCAGAAAGATGGCAATCTTAAGAGATAATCAGGTGCGTATGGCACATATGGCTATCATTGCAGGCTTTTCTGTAAATGGTGTTGCACAGCTCCATACGGAGATTCTGAAGCATCAGGAGCTGAAGGATTTCTATGAGATGATGCCGGAGAAGTTTAATAATAAGACAAACGGTATTACACAAAGACGTTTCCTCCTCCACGGCAATCCGCTGCTTGCAGACTGGATCACAGGGCTGATCGGGGACGGATGGATCACAGACCTCTCCAAGATCTCCAACCTGAAGCCGTATGTAAACGATGAGAGATTCAGAAAAGAATTTATGCAGATCAAGTACAAGAATAAGGAACGTCTGGCAAAGTATATCAAGGAGCATAACGGCATTGACGTAGATCCGAGGTCAATTTTCGATGTGCAGGTTAAACGCCTCCACGAGTACAAACGCCAGCTTTTGAATATCCTCCATATCATGTATCTGTATAACCAGATCAAGGAGCATCCGGAGATGTCCTTCTATCCGAGAACATTTATCTTTGGTGCAAAGGCTGCGGCAGGGTATTTAAGAGCGAAAGAGACGATCAAGCTGATCAACTCCGTGGCAGACGTTGTGAACAACGACAGAAGCATCAACGGAAAGATCAAGGTCGTATTTATTGAAGACTACCGTGTATCCAATGCAGAGCTGTTATTTGCAGCGGCTGATGTCAGCGAACAGATATCCACTGCATCAAAAGAGGCGTCTGGTACAGGTAACATGAAGTTTATGTTAAACGGTGCGCCGACTCTGGGAACTATGGATGGTGCAAATGTTGAGATCGTGGAAGAAGTAGGGGAAGAGAATGCATTTATCTTCGGCCTGAGTTCAGAAGAAGTTATTAATTACGAGAACAACGGCGGCTACAATCCGATCGACATTTACTTCAATGACTGGGAATTAAAGCGTGTTGTTGACCAGCTGATGGACGGTACTTATGCTAACGGCAACCATGAGATGTACAAGAACCTGTACAACGCACTTCTGAATACACAGAGCACAAACAAGGCCGATATGTATTTCATCCTGAAGGATTTCCGTTCTTATGCGGAGGCCCAGAAGAGGGTGGAGGCAGCATACCGTGATGAGCAGAGATGGTCCAGAATGGCAATGCTTAATACCGCGTGCAGCGGCAAGTTTACATCAGACAGAACAATCGAGGAGTACGTGCAGGACATCTGGAAACTGGAAAAGGTGTATGTACCATCAGGACAGCCGGAATAGGAGGCGTTTATGAATTATTACGACACTTATAATTATACAACATCAGCGGCGGACAGGATACTTGCGGGTATACTTGCAATCTATGTTATCGTGCTGCTTGTCTTTTTCCTGTTTTATGTAATTAGTTATGTTTTCAAGGGTATCGGCATGTATACCATTGCAAAGCGCCAGGGAATGGATTATCCGTGGCTTGCATTTATCCCTTTTGCCAGGACATATCTCCACGGAGAACTGGCTGGGCGGATCAGCCTGAAGAACAAAGGAATTAAGAACCCGGGAATCTGGCTTCTTGTCATGCCCTTTATATTTGGTGCGGTGAACTTCGTATTCTATATGATATTATGGGCAGTCGGGATCGGTGCATTTGCAGATACCTTTACAGGTGCCATGTATGGATATCAGTACGGATACGGTGATCCCCATGTCAGCACCGGACTGATCATGGGCCTGATTATACTCTTCGCCATCTGGATGATTACTGCGGTACTCTACGGCGCAGTTTACAAAGTGCTGGGGGTTCTTGTGAATCACCAGATACTGGAGAAGTTTACAACAAAAAATATGTCCGTTGCCCATGCAGTACTGAGCACATTGATCCCGCTTTATGAGTCAATCTGCCTCTTTGTTATGAGGAATAAGGACTATAATCCGGGAATGGAACCGGATCTTGGACGGCCGTTTATGCAGTCACCTCCTCCGGTAATGCCGCCGCAGGGGGGACCTGTACCGGGACCTCACATGGGACCGGAAGTGCCGGTACCTCCGGCTGAGCCCGGGATGCCAGTACAGGCGGAAACACCTGTACCGCCGGTGCAGGCCCCCACTGAAGGGGAACGTCCGGCAGAGCATGAAGTTCATGCGCCGGTTGAACCGCCTGCACAGGATGTGATTCATCTGGGAACATCTGCGGAAAATACAGAGAATGCTCCTTCAGAACCTCTGACAGACAGTCAGGACAGAACACCGTTATAAATTTTTAAGAAAAGGGGTCTGCCCCCTTAACGCCCTTCATATATATAATTATATGGAGGGCTTTTTTATGGGACAACGTTACATGCGTCAGAAAGCAAAAACAATCGGTTCATTCCTTATTATTTTGATTTTACTTCCCTATATAGTGGCTGTATTTGTAAACGGTGCGGATATGGAAGTGATCGGCAAGAACGGCGGTGCCTATGTGCAGGTAAAAAAGACAGCAGAGGACGGTACAAAGCAGGTGCTGGAAGTACCGTGGGAAGAATATTTTATAGGAGTGCTGGCAAGGGAAATGCCGGAGACTTATGAAAAAGAGGTCCTGAAGGCACAGGCAGTAGTTATCCGCACAAATCTGTATAAAACTCTTGACGGTGATGGGGATAAAGTTCTGACGGAGAGCTACCTGTGTGAAAAAGATCTGGAAAAAAAGTGGGACGCGGCAGACTATGACGCAAATTATAAGAAACTGAAGGCGGCAGTGGATGAGACGGCGAATCAGGTATTATACTATAATGATACATATGCTATGGTTCCGTTCCACCAGTCCAGCAACGGAAAAACAAGGAGCGGACAGGAAGTCCTCGGAAGCGGGGACTATCCGTATTTAGTGGTAAAGGAATGCCCGCTCGACAAGGAAGCAGACGATGAGATGCACGTCTATACCATGGATTACAAGGAGATACAGACAAAGTGTCAGGCATTTCTGGTTGCCGTGGACAAAGAAAATGCAGAAAAAACATACAGCTTTGCAGATTTTGAGATACAGGAGTATGATTCTGCCGGTTATGTTTCAAAACTCAGAATAGGCGATACAGTCTGCACAGGAGATCAGTTCCGGGATGCATTGACACTGGCTTCCAGCGCATTTTCACTACAGGATGCGGACGGGAAGCTGCGTATCACAACCTCAGGCAGGGGGCATGGTTTGGGAATGAGCCAGTGGACCGCGAATGAGATGGCAAAAGAGGGGAAAAGCTGTGAAGAAATCCTTCAAAATTTTTTTGAAGGAACAAAAATGACAGATGGCGGAGAAATATTTTCAAAAATCGAATAAGGCGTCATTTTTCTGGCAAAAATATAGCCAGAGGTGATGAATATGAATAAGAATGAAAAGCCGTTTTCTTTAAAAGGGAAAGGCGCAGCAGTCGGTATCGTAATCTGCTTTGTAGCTGTAATTGTAATGGTAGGAGCATTTACATTTAACAATTATCAGAAAAAATTAGATGAGCAGTTAGCAAAAGCCGAAGAACAAACAGAACAGTTAGCAAAAGAGAAGAGTGAAGCAACTACGGCAAATGACATTGTACTGCCGGAAGCAGAAGGTAATACATCAACAGAAAATGAAACAGAAGACAATGAAAGCACTACACCGGAAAGCACGGCAGATAACTCTGCAACAGCATCAGGGGCTTCCGACGTATGGTTCAGCGAGGAAAGTGTCCTCGAATGGCCTGCAAGCGGAGCAATCCTGATCAACTACAGCATGGACAAGACAGTTTATTTTTCAACACTGGAGCAGTATAAGTATAACCCGGCACTGGTAATCGGCGGAGAAGTAGGAGAAACAATTGCAGCATCCGCAGCCGGTATCGTAACAAACGTGGAGCAGTCCGCTCAGACAGGGACAACTGTTACCCTTGATATGGGGAACGGATATACAGCGGTATACGGGCAGCTCAAAGAAGTACCTCTGCAGATCGGCGACTATGTAGCAGCCGGTGAGACAGTAGGGTATCTCAGCGAACCAACAAAATACTACAGCGTAGAAGGAACCAATCTCTATTTTGAAATACTCAAAGACGGAGAACCAGTCAATCCTTTAGATTTCATGGAATCATAGCAAATACAAATTCAAATGGATTAAATTACAAATTTGTCAAGTAAGTACGGTACATCGAACTTACTTGACAAATTTTCATTTAAGTTCGATTGTGAATTGAAGCAGATAAAACCGGGGGTTCTCTTAGAAGGGGGGGGATCCCCATTTTTATTCCCGCGTGGTATTTGACTTTGAATGGAAACAGGTTAGATGTTTTACTGTATATGTCTGGATTTTGAGTCTGAATATAACATTAAAAACAAAACGATTAAGTCTAAATAAAACATAAAACAGGTAATTATATATAAAAAAGGAAGATAAAATATGGATAATATGCTTAAAATAAACAAATAAGTTGACATTTTAAAACCATGAGAATATTATAAAGATGAAACGATTTACTTCTGCAGAGGTGAAAAAACAGTCACGATACACCGGTTATTAAAATAACCAGGTAAAAAAGAGGAGGTATGTGTTATGAAAAAGAGAATAGCAGCAGTTCTTTTATCAGCAGCTATGGTTGTAACAACATTGGCGGGTTGCGGTAATTCTTCTTCTGACCCCGCAAAAAAAGATTCTGGCTCCAAGGATGCACAGGCTGAAACTGATTATGATGTTGAAAACAGAGAATACAAAGATGTTAAGATAACAATTCATACCAGATGGGACACCGGAGATGTATCCGGTCCTCTTTATCAGAATATTGTAGAAGGCTTTATGGAAAAATATCCGGGAATCAAGGTGGAACAAATCAATATTCCAACGGAGTCTGAATGGCTTAATTCAGAATCAGTGCTTATGTCCGATAAAGATTCTATGCCCAATATTATTGTTGAGTATGGCGGCTCCCGGACTGCAGAGTATGTAAATTCAAACCTTATCGTTAACATGGACCCGTATTATGAGCAGTATCCGGAATGGAAAGAAAGCTTTAACTCTATGGGCGACAGCCTCACAGACTATTCAAGCTACGGGGCGGAAGGGACTTATGGTGTGCCATTTACAGCATATCAGGTTATGCTTTTCTACAACGAAGATATATTAAGCCAAAACGGGATTGACCCTGCATCAATCGTGAGCTGGGACGACCTTATGGCAGCATGTGAGAAACTGAAAGCAAACGGTGTGCAGCCTTTCGAAATGGGTGAAAAAGATGACTATCGTTTTGGACACCTGCATTCAGCATTAAATTATAAGACCTTTGGCTGTGATATGGCGGAAAAGCTCGGCAGCCGTGAAGTTTCCTATGACGGAGAAGAACAGACAGAAATATACCAGATGATTATTGACGCATATGAAAAAGGATACCTTGGAACAAATCTGCTCGGAAACGATGACGGGCAGGAAAGAGCGCTCTTTAATACCGGGAAATCTGCGTTTTTATTCATGGGAACATGGTTCTGTGCAGAAGATCATACAGGGCTGGAGCTCTTTGAAAATGAGAAGATCCATGCACTTCGTATGCCTTATGTGAATGAAGAATATAAGCTGAATGACATGGGCGGCGGAAATGAGGCTTATTACGCAGTTGATACAGGAGACGCTGATGAAGTGGCAGCATCCGTACTGTTTTTGAAGTACATGACAAGTGAGAGCGTAGTAAAAGAGTTTGTTGAAGGATATCCGACACCGGTATGTGTAAATGTTACAGCCGAAGGTGGTAATTACTTAAGCCAGGAGGCGGCAGAGATTATTGCTGAGACCGAAGATGTACGCGGGGACATTGAGAACTATGACAGCGCAACACATATGATTAATACAGTCCGTCAGGCACTTCAGAGTATTGCGATGGACGCAGATGCAAAGTCAGTCGGCAAAACCATTGTAGACACGATCAAGCAATATGAATAAATGGGAATCCATGAATTCTGACTGCTAGACCGGATAATAAGATGTGTGGACCTTGCAGACATTTCGGAAGGGTTCACACATCGGGTCAGGAGGTAAAACGTATGTTTTTTTCATCCAGCAAATACAGAAAGACATTTCTGAAATCAATGCTTTTTGTCCTGCCCGGCGTTGCGATCACTGTCATCTTTGTTATTTACCCGGTTATCAATACATTCTGGTTATCACTAAATGACTGGAACGGTGTTGCGACATCACCGGTGTCATGGGTAGGATTGAATAATTATATTAAAGTTTTTACGAGTGAAAAGTTCTGGAACAGTATGCTGAATGCAGTGTACTTCATGATCGGCGGGTTTGTAGTACTGATGCCCGTTGCTTTCGGAATGGCACTTTTGGTTACTTCGAAGATTAGGTTTACGAAGTTCTTCAAGGCATCTTACCTGATGCCGGTTATGTTAGGAACAACGGCAGTCGGCTTAATGTGGACATTCATGCTGAATTCTGATTTTGGTATTTTTGCCCAGTTCTTAAGGGCTGTCGGACTCGGGGACGCGGTTATAAACTGGCTGGCGACACCAACGGTGAATATTTGGTGCGTAGTTCTGGTCAACGAGTGGATGTATGCCGGCTATAACATGCTGATCTTTGCGGCGGGTATTGTTGCAATACCGGGAGACGTACATGATGCGGCACTGCTTGACGGATGTACCGGACTAAAGAAAGTCATTTATGTCATCATACCTCTTTGTAAAAATATGTTCATGGTTTTCTCCGTGCTCTGTGTGACAGGATGTCTGAAAGCTTTTGACATCGTATGGGCAATGACGAACGGAGGACCAATCGATTCCAGTGCAACTCCTGCCGTGCTGCTTTATACACAGGGATTCCAGTATAAGCTTATGGGGCGGAGCAGTGCAATCGGTATTATTCTCCTCGTTCTGGGCCTTGTTTTATCAGTTTTACTGAATAACGTTATTTTTAAACAGGACAGAGAATAAGGGAACGGACATTCAGAAAGGAGTTATGAATGAATAAAAAGGTTGGCTCAGATAAACTAAAAAAAGGAATTCTTTATATAGTGGCTGTCCTTTTAGCCGCTATAACGTTTCTTCCATTAATTATAACCCTGCTTTCTTCCTTTAAGACAAATGAGGATATTCTCCTTGGTATGTTTTCACTGCCGAAAAAATGGGTGTTTAACAACTATCCGAGTGCAGTTGAGACGGCAAATGCAATACGTTCGATCGGAAATTCACTTTTCGTTGCGGTTGCCACACTGATAGCTACCGTAATCATTGCGTTACCGGCTGCCTATGTACTGGCAAGGAAGCCTTATAAATATTTGAAAGGTGTATACTTCCTCTTTATGGCAGGGGTCATGGTCCCGGTACATAGTACGCTCGTTTCCATATCAAAGATATCCAGTTCTTTCGGAGCCAGAAACAGTTATTTTTTCCTGATCCTGATTTATGTCGCATTTAATCTGTCTCAGGCAATATTTTTGTTTACAGGTTATATCGGAAGTCTGGACAGAGGTTTGGACGAGGCGGCAAAGATTGACGGATGCGGTGACGGCAGAATGCTGATCAGCATAATGGCTCCGATATGTAAGCCGATCATCGCCACGGAAGCTATTTTAGTATTTATTTACGGATACAGTGAACTGATATTTTCATTGATTCTGATATCAGACAGTTCAAAGTATACAGTATCCAGAGCAATGCTTAATTTTACAAGCAACTATACTACCAGTTACGGCCCGCAGTTCGCATTTGTCATTATGTCAATGATTCCGATGCTGATTATCTACTTACTGCTTCATGAAAAAGTGGAATCAGGAATTCTGGCAGGTGCTATCAAAGGGTAAATACTTCTTCATCCCAGGTTCGAAAAAGCCGGGCCCGGGGTGTATAAATATGAGGATGGTGCTATGAATAAAAAAGATTACTTAAAGCAGATAGAAGATGTAATTGCAAACGGTCCCTATGCCGATACATGGGATTCACTCTGTGAACACCCAGTCCCTAAATGGTATGAAAAAGGCAAATTCGGTATTTTTATCCATTGGGGTGTCTACAGTGTGCCTGCATTTGGAAATGAGTGGTATCCGAGAAATATGTATGTCAAAGGTTCGAAAGAAAATCTCCATCATGAGAAAACATATGGGACCCTCGATAAGTTTGGCTATAAAGATTTTATACCGATGTTCCGGGCAGAAAAATTTGATCCCCGGGAGTGGACGAAACTGTTTTTGGAGTCAGGGGCAAAGTTTGTTGTACCTGTTGCGGAGCACCACGACGGTTTCCAGATGTACGACAGCGATTTTTCTGACTGGAATGCAGTAAAGATGGGACCGGAAAGGAACGTACTGGAGGAATTAAGATGTGAGGCGGAAAAGGAAGGAATTGTATTTGGCGCATCTTCCCACCGCGCAGAGCACTACTGGTTTTTCAACGGCGGACGCCGGATTCCGGAATCAGATGTGAACAATACAGAGTATGAAGAATTATATGGGCCGGCGATGGGGGTTACCCGGGATATGAGCAATATATATGACAATCCCCCGTCAGAAGAATTTATGCAGGACTGGCTGGTCAGGACATGTGAGCTGGTTGACAGGTATCAGCCGAAGCTTCTCTTCTTTGACTGGTGGATCCAGCAGTATGCCTGGAAACCATATTTACGGAAATTTGCTGCCTATTATTATAACAGGGCAGAGCAGTGGGGCGCAGAAGTAGCTATCGATGCGAAGTTTGATGCCTATGTTTATGGAAGTGCGGTCAATGATCTGGAGAGAGGACAGCTGGATCATATTACCCCGGATTTCTGGCAGGATGATACATCTGTTGCGAAGAATTCCTGGGGATATACCGTGGGAAATGATTACAAAGACCCTTCTGATATTGTACTTGATCTGGTGGATGTGGTAAGCAAAAACGGTGCGCTGCTTCTGAATATAGGACCGAAATCGGACGGAACCATCCCGGATGAAGATGCCCATATTTTGAAGGAAGTAGGAAAATGGCTGAAGGTGAACGGAGAGGCCATATATGGAACGAAGTACTGGAAGATATTCGGTGAGGGACCTACAGACGTTCCGGAAGGACATTTTACCGACACGACAGGAAAAAATTATACGTCCAGAGATATCCGGTTTACGAGCAGGGGAAACCATATCTATGCAATTGTAATGCGGTGGCCGGAAGATGGAAAGGTATCAATTGAATCTCTGGGAAATGACTACAAATATTTGAATTCAACCATCCGGGATATCCAGATACTCGGGACAGACCACCATCCGGAATTCAGCAGGAACAAAGAGCTGGACATCGTGAGCGGGTTACAGGTGGATGCCGGAAAGATGCCGGTTGTTTTGAAACTTACCATTGATTAATGAGCGTATTACATATGGAGGGTAATTATGGCGGATAAGCGTTATACAGGAAGCTGGGAATCAATTCAGAAGCATGAAGTGCCAAAGTGGTATGATGATGCAAAATTTGGTATTTTTATTCATTGGGGAATCTATTCCGTTCCGGCATATGCGCCGCATACGTGGGAACTCGGGGATGCCCAGGTAACTGACTGGTTTTGCAACAACCCCTATGCGGAGTGGTATTATAATTCTGTTAATGTGGGACGCGGGCCGGGTTATGAACATCATGTGGAAAAATACGGGGCGGATTTTAAATATGAAGACTTTATCCCCATGTGGAAAGCGGAAAACTGGAACCCGGATGAGTGGGCACGGATTTTTAAGAAGGCAGGTGCACAGTACGTCGTCCTGACGACAAAACATCATGACGGTTTCTGCCTCTTCCCGAGTAAATATACGGATTTCAATTCTGTGAAAATGGGTCCGGAAAGAGATATTACCGGAGAACTGACTGATGCGGTCAGGAGTGCAGGCATCCGTATGGGATTATACTATTCAGGTCTGATTGACTGGCAGTTTGCAAATGACCCTATTTTTGATGATGATGACCTTTTTGGAACGGCAAGTCCTACTTATGCATATGCTGATTTTTCCTATAACCAGATGAAAGAACTCATTGATAAATATGAACCGAGTGTACTGTGGAACGATATCGGCTGGCCGAAGCAGAGCGAAGAGGCGATGCCATACCTGTTTGCACACTACTATAATAAGGTCAGAGACGGTGTAGTAAATGACCGTTTCAATGGAAAACACTATGATTTTCTGACAAAAGAATATCAGGTGGGGGAGATGGACAGGAGCCAGAAATGGGAAATGTGCCGCGGCATGGGATTATCCTTCGGATATAATGAAATTGAAGGGGACGACCAGCTGATCACGGTGCCAAAGCTCGTTAACCTGCTTGTATCTACGGTAGCCAACAACGGAAACCTTTTACTTAACATAGGGCCAAAGGCAGACGGAACCATCCCGGCAGAACAGGTAAGAAGGTTGGAAATTCTGGGTGAATGGCTTTCGGTTAACGGGGTAGGAATTTTTGGAACCCACCCAAGTGACAGGGAATCTGAGATTCGAGAAGACGGGATGGAACTTCACTATACAAGGAAAGATCATGTACTGTATGTTTTTGCAGATGGGCTGAAGGATGGAGTAAACGAATTCCTTATATCAGATTTTCACGGGAACCTCAGACCTCTTGATGAGCGCCTGCAGATTGAGACAATACCTGCCGGTGATGGGCTGCTTGTCAGGACAAAAAATTATCAGGCCGGAATGTATGCTATCGGGCTGACATCAGAAGGATAAAATAGTATCTTAAAGCGGGTACTGTAAGTGCGGATATTTACGGGACAAAATACGTTTTGTCCCAGTATTATATTCAGTTTAGTAGTAAAAGAGAGAGAGGACTAACATATGTATGACACAAAACAACAATGGTTTAAAGATGCTAAATATGGTTTGTTTATGCACTGGGGATTATATGCGCTGCTTGCCGGTGAATATAAAGGGGAAAAAACAGACCGTATTGCCGAGTGGATCATGAACTATCTGAACATACCAGTGGAAGAATACCGCAAATTAGCAAAGGAATTCAATCCGCAGAACTTTGACGCAGATGAAATCGTACGCAGGGCGAAAGAAGACTGGGGCATGAAATATCTGGTCTTCACCTCCAAACATCATGAGGGGTTCGCAATGTTCAAGTCAGAAACAACACCGTACAATTCTGTAGACGCATCTCCCTGCCACCGCGATTTTGTAAAAGAGCTGGCCGACGCCTGCCATAAATATGACATGAAATTTGGTTTGTATTATTCTCAGGCACAGGATTGGGATGACCCGGATGGGTTCATGCAGACAAAAGAAAACAGCCATAAAAATTTCCAGAGATATCTGGACGAAAAATGCAAACCGCAGCTTCGGGAAATATTAACACAGTACGGAGAAATTGCACTGCTCTGGTTTGACACACCTATGGGTATTACTAAGCAGCAGACGCAGGAACTGATTGATCTGGTAAAATCCTTACAGCCAAATTGCATTATCAGCGGCCGTGCGGGAAACCATATGGGCGATTATATGACAACAGGAGATAATTTCATACCGAGACTTCCATACGAAGGAGACTGGGAAGTTCCGGCAACCCTGAATGACACATGGGGCTTCAATAAATACGATCACAACTGGAAAAAAGCAGATGACATCATCCGCCTGCTGCTGAAAATCAACAGCAGGGGAGGGAACTACCTGTTGAATATCGGTCCCGACGCCGACGGAAACGTGCCAAAAGAAAGCATTGAGATATTAAACGAAGTAGGAAAATATGTAAAAGAAAATGCAGAAGCAATCTATGGCACGAAACGCGTGGCCCTGTACCATTACGAATTAGAGTGGGCACAGTTTACTTCAAAAGACTACAAACTATTCGTACATGTCCTTCAGCCCCGCATGCGCGTGGAAGTCATAAACATCGCTAATCAGGTGAAACGGGCATACATCGTCAGAGATGGAAGAGAACTTGAATTCACCGTAGGAAAAGTATGCGAAGGCGACGGATATATAGAAGTAGAACTTCCGGAAGATATGCAGGAACAAAAAAATTACGCAGTCTGTATTGAAATGGAAGAAAAAGAACCAATTTTCGAAGAAATCCAGTAAAAAAATACTAATACGATGAATACCGCCGACAAATGCAAGAGTGCCAGTTGCATTCTCGTTAAGCCGTCTGATCCGCAGGCCTTTTAGTCCTGCGGATTATTCATGTTTTAACCTTTGTTTTGATAAAAAACTGTAATTTCGAAAAGACGCATCCGTGAGGAGCCATCCTCCCTCCCACAGAAAGCTGGTTTATCCAGACAGAAAGTTCGTATGCTTGGAGTGTTGGTCGGGCAGGCGTATTGCGAAATCATTTTTTTGATTGTATAATGGTGTATAGATTTATGGAGAATAGGGGGAAATGATGGCTGTTACGATCAAGGATGTTGCCAGGGAGACGAATCTTGCGATATCGACTATTTCTAAATATATGAATGGGGGTAATGTGCGGGGTAAGAACCGTAAGCTGATAGAGGAAGCTGTGCAGCGGCTTGGGTACCGGCCGAATAATGCAGCCCGGGGGCTGAGGAGCTCCCGGAGTTTTTTAGTTGGCCTGATTCTGGACGGTTTGGATAATCAGTTTTTTTCACCCATTGCTTCTCAGATTACAGAGAGGCTGAATGAACAAGGATATCATGTTATTGTATGCTGCCATAGGGATAGTATTAAAAAGGCGAGGAAATCAGTAGATTTTATGCTGGAAAATCAGGTGGACGGAATGATTCTCCTTCCGCTTTCAAGTGATGAAGATTATTTGGAAAGTGCCAGAATAAATCGTGTTCCGGTTGTGACATTAGACCGGCTGGAGATGCCGGATTTTGATATGGTAGGAAGCAATGCAGCCGTTGGCAGCTATAATGCTGTTGAATATCTGATACAGCAGGGGCACAGAAAGATTGCGGTCTTATCCGGGACGGATAAGAAGACGGGTGGACTGAAGGCCGGACAGGAGAGGCTGAAAGGATACAAACGGGCGCTGGAGGACTATATGATTCCTTTGAAAGAAGAGTATATTGCCAGTGGCGATTTCAGCTTTTCATCGGGGTATGAAGGGATGAAACGGATATGGCAGCTTAAGGACAGGCCCACTGCTATATTTATTTCTAATTACAATATGACACTAGGGGCAGTTACGCTGCTGCATAATCTTGGTATTGCGATCCCGGAAGAACTTTCTTTGGTATCATTTGATGATTTGGAATTTTCCGAATTATGCCAGCCGAACCTGACAGCAGTCAGGCAGCCGGCCGAAGAAATTGCAAAAGAAAGTGTGGATTTGCTGCTGAAAAGAATGCAGGGTGACTACACTAATTTTCCGGAATACAGGAAATTACCTGCAAAACTGTTTATCAGAGATTCTGTCAGGGCAATCAGCCGGAATGCAGAAACTGCCACTTAATCAGGGGGAGGTTTTTAAGAAATATCCTTTACAGAATCACGCTCTATAAATTGTGCTTTCACATAGGATACCTGAGGAAAATCTTCCCAGTCTCCCCTCATACGTTTCAAAAGCAGACGGCCGGCTTCCTTCCCGAGTGCTGGAAAGTCCTGCAGCATGACTGTGATAGGAGGGTGGATAGCTGAAAATATCTCGTCATCGTCAAAAGTAACCAGAGATAAATCATCCGGTATACGAAGGTCATACTTATGAAGCAGCTGAATACAGGCCATGATATAATAATAATTCAGTGAAAAAACAGCAGTGGGTCTCTCAGGGAGTTCCATCATTTTCTGAAAGAGCTGCAGGCCGGACTGGGCATTGTATGTCCCATTATAAACGATCTGGTGATCTTCTGATATGCCGTGCTCCAGACAAGCCTGGCGGAATCCCCTGATCCGTTCCATTGCAGTGTAGCTGTCTGCGGGACCGCCGATAACACCGATTCTTTTATGTCCATGCTGTATAAGATAAAGAGTCATTTCATAGGCACTCTCATAATTGTTGGATGTTACAGAGTCGAGGGTACATGTCTTTAAAATCTGGTCGAGGAATATGCAAGGGATATTTGCCTCCTGCATCAGCTGTATAAGATTGCTTTTTTCTATATTTTCATCTACCATAATGCAGCCTTCAGTCTGAATGCTCAACAACTGCTGGTATGTTTCAGACTGGTCAGTCTTGGAGGGATTATAAGCCATCACAATGGTGGAATAATTGTGTTTTTGCATATATTCTTCGATATAGGTGGTAATGGAACCCCAAAAATAATCACTGAAAGATGGCAGGAGAATTGTAATCGTATTACTCTTTTTGCTGCGAAGCCTCTGGGCACTCCTGTTTGGGATATATCCTAATTTTTTAATACTTGCTTCAATTGCCATTTTATTTTCAGGAGCAATTTTTTTCCCGTTTAAATATTTGGATATGGTGGCCGGTGAAAGACCGGTGTCTTTTACGATGTCTTTAATTGTAGCACTCATTCTAAAGACCTCCCTTTTGCTTAGTCAAACCGAAAATTCACAATCCGTTTTGCTGCCTGCATTTAGTATAATATTTGAAACGAAAAAAATCAATCGAAGAAGTGAATCGTATGGACAATGCTACTGTTTAAAACGTGCCGTGCACAGTAACTGGACAATAATTTAAAGGAAGAGATAAATATGAATTTTACTTATATACTGAGATGCAATGATGGAAGTCTGTATACCGGCTGGACAAATGACCTTGAAAAGCGGCTGGGTGACCATAACGCAGGGAAGGGCGCTAAGTATACAAAGGGCAGGAGACCCGTGGAACTGGCCTATTATGAGATTTATGAGACAAAGGAAGAAGCAATGAAACGGGAATATGCAATCAAGCACCTTACCCGGGAGCAGAAGATGAATCTGCTCCATATGGGGAAAGGTAAGGATAAATGTGAATAAATAAAAATATTAACCAATCATACTTAAAACCATAAATATAAACTGCAGGCCGCTGTTTACAGATCTGCCTGCAAATTAATTGCTTCTGTTCCGTACCTGTTGAATATAATCCTGAATATCCTCTTTCTTCAAGTGAAATTTCTGGTGTAGTTTTTCACAGACGGTGGATTCTCCATACCCGTCTTCAAGCAGGATTTCAACAAAAAGCAGGATATCATTACGGGTGACTTCTTTAGTGACTTTGTTGGTGACTTCTTTAGTGACTTTGTTAGTAACTTCTATGGTAACTTTATTTGTAACTTCTTCAGTAACCTCTTTAGTGATTTCTTTAGCAATTTCCTTAGTAGCCTTTTCCAGGTCCTCAGCCCATAATTCATGCAGTGCTTCGCACATTGATCTCGCCTCCTCCATTGCCGCGGGGTTAGCCCGCACTATTAAATCCATAGCAGCCTGATAGAGTCTGGAATCTTTATGCTTTTCATAGTCTTCAAACAGAACATTCAGATTCTGGTCAGGCTGTAAGTCTGTACGCAGACTGCCCAGCCATCGGTTCTCTTCCGGACTTTTATATTCGAAGATATTATGTCCCTTTAATAATCGGCCCATATTCTTTTTCAACGGTTCAGAACCATTTTTTTTAATGACCAGTGCATCAATCCTCATGGGCATCTTGTTTAATTCCAACTCGGAAAGAAAAATAAGACGGTCAGCCTCCTCTCCAAAGTCAATCTGCATGGCGGCAATAAATGCCGGATGCCATTGCAGCCTTTTATCTGTCATGTACTGCACCTCCATTATAGCATGTGAAATGTACGGAGTATATCTGTTTGTGACTTAAAAATGTGCATTACTGTTCGCTGATATGACTATTTCAGGTCATCTGGGAACAATAATCCACTGACAGTCCTGTAAACAATAATCTTTTTTATCTGTTGCAGCTTTATTCAATTGTGAAATACAAATCTGGATTTTTTGACGAAAGTCAGAAAATATAATATTCCGGAAATAAAGATTTGTATGGTCAGAATACCATTTCGGAAAAACAATTTCAATGTGTTTATTGTTGAAAAATAGGGGTATATTGTTGATACTTTAGAAGTTAGATTTGTGGAAATGTATATTAGTTTATAAAAACGACCATGCATGAACAGAAATGTTCATGCATGGTCGTTTGTTATTTTGATCACGCCTAAAGATATGGCCCGTATTTAGTAGTTTTCGGCTTTTCTTTCGAAGTAAGCACGTGGATGTGCACATACCGGACATACTTCAGGAGCTTCATCACCCTGGTAGATATATCCACAGTTTCCACATTTCCATCCAAGAGGAGCTTCATCTTTGAATGTCTGTCCAGCACGGAAGTGGTCAAGAAGTCTCTGATAGCGTTTTTCATGAGAAGCTTCTACTTCTGCAACACCTCTGAATTTAGCAGCCAGTTCTGTGAAACCTTCTTCTTCAGCCTCTTTAGCCATGCGTGCATACATATCTGTCCACTCATAGTTCTCGCCTGCAGCAGCGTCTGCCAGGTTCTCTTCTGTATTACCGATTCCGTGGAATTCTTTGAACCACATTTTTGCGTGTTCTTTTTCCTGGTCAGCAGTCTCTAAGAAGATGTTTGACATCTGTACATAGCCAGCTTTTCTTGCAGCGGATGCATAGTATGTATACTTATTGCGTGCCTGTGATTCTCCTGAGAATGCCTCCATAAGATTCTGTTCTGTTTTTGTTCCTGCGTACTTAGACATAGTGTAAATCCTCCTTTATTTTTTGGTGCTTCTGACGGCAGTGCCGCCGGTTCGTCCACGAGGCATTCCGTTTGGAATGACTACTTTATGGATAAGTTTATTATACCATTATGAACATATGTTTCAATAAAAATTAGATAAAATGTGGATAAATTTTCCATGTAAGAGTAAATGACCTGCAAAGGAGGGGAAACTCCAATGCAGGTATTTACATATGAATCCTATTATTTTGGATTAGCCGAAGTATCTCTTTAACAGACCCTCGAATGCTTTTCCGTGGCGTGCTTCATCTCTTGCCATCTCGTGTACTGTATCATGGATTGCATCCAGGTTAGCAGCTTTTGCACGTTTTGCAAGGTCAAACTTACCAGCTGTAGCTCCGTTCTCAGCATCAACTCTCATCTCCAGGTTCTTCTTAGTGCTGTCTGTAACAACTTCACCTAATAACTCAGCAAATTTAGAAGCATGTTCTGCCTCTTCGTAAGCAGCTTTTTCCCAGTACAGGCCGATCTCAGGATATCCTTCTCTATGAGCAACTCTTGCCATTGCAAGATACATACCTACTTCTGAGCATTCTCCTTCAAAGTTAGCTCTTAAATCAGCGATGATGTCTTCGCTTACGCCCTGAGCAACGCCTACAACATGCTCTGCAGCCCATTCTCTTTCACCTGTCTGCTCTTTGAACTTCTCAGCTGGTGCTTTACAGATTGGACATTCTGCCGGTGCTGCGTCTCCCTCGTGAACATAACCACATACTGTACATACAAATTTTTTCATAATTTAAATCTCCTTTTCTTTTTATATAATTTTTTATTTTGCTTAGCCGATAGACCAGTAAGGTCCGGCAATAATTTATTTTAATATAGGAAGTAATCTTACTTCCTATATTAATCACATGGTAAATTTGAAAATCTCTCATACAGTCTGGCTGCATGGATTGTGTGGAACGTGTTATAAAGGGGTTCCTTCCTTATGACTTTTGGATGCAGTCACCGCATTTTCCGTAAAAAATTGTGGTACTGGATTCTATAATACCGTCGAAGTTTTCGGCAGCTGCTTTATTGACCTGTTCGATATTCTTCATATCCAGGTCCAGATCCAGAACCTTTCTGCAGCTGGTGCAGAAAAAATGATTGTGCGGCTGGATATTTCCATCAAATCTATCTCCGCCGTCGGGGGCCGGAATCTTAATCGCTTCTCCAATGTCAGTCAGCAGGTTTAAATTCCGGTATACGGTACCAAGGCTGATGTTCGGAAACTCTTTCTTCACATGCAGGTAAACCGTATCGGCAGTGGGATGTTCTTTCGTCATCGCCAGATAACTTTTGATGCATTCTCGTTGCCGACTATACTTCAAAGCTGCCAATGTAAACCTCCTTTCAATCTGTAAAGTAATAATAGTAATTGTTACTGTAGTTAGAATATAATACATAATTACACAAATGTCAATACTATTTTAAAAAAAAGTGAATTTTTTTTCGTCGGTAAACAAAGGCCTTAGAAAATGGATATTCCTATATTTCTATTATAGAAGCTTTCAGACATATATGGATGAAGATTTTGTGAAAATTAAAAGTTTATAAATATCTATATAGAAAGAATAGAACTGATAAAATGTTACAAAATAATTAACAAATTGGTTGATAAAACTTTTTTAAATAATGGAATATAAAGGAAACTGTCGAACTATGTAGCATGAAAACGCTTGAAAATATGTTGACACATCGGAAATAGGTTGCTATAATAACATCGTAACAAAAGTTAACAATTATGTAACATTTAGAACTTCCTACAAAAGATAAAGACACTTGAACCCAGGGGAATCAATTCATTACCCCACGGGTAGATTTGCAGCAAAGCTGCAAGAAAGGCTTAAGGAGGTTTTATATGAAAGCAGCACGTATGAAGCAGAAATTGATTCTTTCTGCTTTAGCAGGAGCGATTGTGGTTCCGGGGAGTGTAATTACGGTTAAGGCCGCGGACAGCAGTGAAGAAAATGTTCCGGTCATTCCGGTTGCAGGAATCGAATCGATAGTAAAAGAAAGCTACCAGACAAATGTAAAGGAGAACATTAATCTTTATCTGGTACAAAATAGCGAGGGTGAGTATTTAAATATGGCATTTTCTAATGTGAGTGACTATGCTTACATTAGAAGTGCCCCGGATGAAGCAAGTGACTGGGTCGGCAAGCTGTATCAGAATTCAGCGGCCGAGGTACTTGAATATAATGAAGGCTGGACAAAGATCAGGTCCGGTTCGGTAGAAGGCTATGTGCCTGCCGACTGTCTGCTGACAGGGAGCAGCGCCGAGGCACATGCCACAGAATATGAACAGAACCAGGCAACAGTGAATGCCGATCTTCTGAATGTCAGGGACGGGCAGGGAACCGATGCCGGAATACTGACCCAGATTACGGCGGGTCAGCAGTATGAAGTAACAGGTGAAGCTGTTAACGGATGGTATCCTGTAAAAGTAGGAGAAACAAATGGATGGGTATGTGGTGACTATATAGATGTACAGAAACAGTATGCATATGCTGAATCCAAGGAGGAAGAGGAACAGCGCATCGCACGCGAAGAAGCTGCAAAGCAGGCCGAGGAGGCCCGCAGACAACAGGAAGCCCTGGAGGCGGCTGCGATCAAGGATCAGGCGGCCGGTGGACAGGCAGTCATTGATTATGCGTGCCAGTTTATAGGAAACCCCTATGTATGGGGCGGAACAAGCCTCACAGAGGGCGCTGACTGTTCCGGATTCGTACAATCCGTATATGCAAACTTTGGAATCAGCCTGCCGCGGACAACATGGGATATGGAATCTGTAGGGACGGCAGTTAATTATGAGGATGCAATTCCAGGCGATATTGTCTTATATGATGGTCATGTGGGCCTGTATATGGGAGATGGTAACATCGTCAACGCAATGAACGAGTCAGACGGCATCGGAATATGCAGCGCAACTTATGCACCGATCATAACGGTGAGGAGAGTATTATAATATAGATTATGAAGGCACAGTATTGGGGAGAAATCAGGAAACTGATAATACTGTGCCGGACAAATAGAATAATGAAAGCTGCACTGAAAAAAATATTTTTCTGGTGCGGCTTTTTTAGTGTATTCTTCCACTTTGGATAAGAAGATACATAGTTCGACAAAAATAATTTGGCAAGCAAATGTATTTGTTCAGACATTATGGAAAGATATAGGAAAAAAGCTCGGATTTTGCAGGAAATGTGAAAAGGATGGCATAGACAAAGTGCACAAAAATGTAAAATAATGTCGAAAGTGTGGAAAAAGAAGTTTTCAACTTATCCACACTAAATTCCAAAAAAAACGTGGAAAAATATAGTTTTTAGCAAAGTTATCCACATTATCCACACAAAAACATGTGTTTTATGTGGATTACTTTTCTAAAAAAAAGAACGGACGTTTTGTTCAGTTATTATGAAATTAATTTTTTGTCGAAAAAAATCAGCAAAATGATTGACTTTTGAGTAGTCAAAAATTGAAAATAATTGTGCGAACAATTCAGAAAATTGTCTCGAGATGTATCTGATTTCTGCTTAGGTTTTATGACTTTAGATCAGATGTATTATAAGATATTATGTAACTGTTCAGTACAGGACTGTGCATTTACTGCACAGTCCGTACGAAAACGTAGAACAGCCAGAAGCAAGCCCCATCGCCAAAGACGATTTTCATGGGCTTGCGGTGTAACTGTTCATGGTTCTGAACAGTTACTTATATTTTAGACATTAATATACAATAAATTTGCATTTTAGACGGTTGATTATTTAAAAAATAGGGACTATAATAAAAAGCACTAATAATGTAAGGAGGAAAAGAAATGTCCAAAATTTCTAAAGATACGACAATCGGAGAATTATTACAGATTTATCCGGACGCAGCACCTATTTTAATGGAGATTGGCATGCATTGCCTTGGATGCCCGTCTGCACAGATGGAGTCTCTTGCAGAGGCGGCTATGGTGCATGGTCTTGATTCCGACCTGCTTGTAGAAAAGATCAACGCTTCTATGAATGCAGCCGGTGTATAATAGTTACTGCTTACAGGCGTGCCAGTGAACCGTAACGTATCATAAAATATGACCGCATGTGGCGTTATCCACATAAAAATCCCCGGGAGGTTATGCCTTCCGGGGATTTTTATAAAACTGTTTACCTTATACAGAAGCAAGCTTCTGCACAGCATTTGCGGAAATCATGATATCGCAGTGCTCCTCAAGAAATGCAAGGGTTGCACCGGAAGCTTTTTCCAGAGATCCATATTCGGAAAGCATATTACATATCTTATTGAACTCCTTGTTGGAATGGCCTGACTGTGTCAGGGCCAGGATATATAATTCATTCTCCGTATCATGGTAAAGTGTATTGGAGCCGTGGTATACAGGTCCAAGAAGATGGGCGACCTGGATCACACGATCCATGCTGTCAAAAGAGAACAGGCGCACATTAAACGGCGCAGGCGCGTCGGCAACAGTGGATGATGCATCCTTTGTGTCAGCGGCAGCCTCCTTTACCTTGTTAAGCAAATTCAGGAATTCCTCTGCCCCTTCCAGCTTCTCCAGAGTCTCAGGTACGACGGAGTCTGCCTCCCCCAGTGGTGTAAACTTGGAAAACCTGGTATCTAATTCTTCAGGATCTTCTACCTTTGTGATGATTAAAACGATAGAATCCGCTGAAGCAGGAATTGCTTCTATCATCAAAGGGATGTCTTCTGCCTCAAAGCCAAAGTCGAAAGACGCCTGCTGCATCATATCTCTAAAAAGAGATTTAGCTTTTTCCGTGCCGTAGGCAAGCTCGCTTAATTTCAGGTGGCGCGCTGCCAGATCGGCACGTGTCAGTGTACAGCGAATCTGATTGTCGTTCAGTTTTTCGATTTTCATATAATCACATCCTCACGAATTGTAATATCAAAAAAATATATATCTTCTCACTATTAGTATAAACAAAAACAAAAAATATGTAAAGGAATTTAGAAAGAGTTTATAAAAAAATGCAGTTAAAAAATTTGTATTAAAAATATGAAAAAAGATATTGACATTATCGTTAATATGAACGATAATACAAATATAAGAAAAAGAGAGCGGAAATAAGTTTAAATACGAAAAATATCACAAAAATATAGAAAGAAACAAAATGAATATACGCGTTATTAATAAAAAAATAGCGGATTTAAAAGAAGCAATCTAGGAACGATAATATAATAATCATATAAATTTAATTAGAGAGGAGGAAAAAGTATGAAAAAGAGACTGGCAGGAGGGGGACTGGAGGCCCCGAAGATCATTCAGGAATGCAGAAGGGAAAAAGCCATATCCGGGAAATGCCCAAGTGGCGGTGCAGTAAGTATTTGGCTCTAGTGAGAACAACGTTATGAGAACTTTCAGGCTGCAGGAAATTGGCTGCCATAAAAACTGAGGTGATAATGTGAAAAAGAAAAGAGACGAAAAATCGGGGTATCTGTTTATACTTCCCGCCACGTTGATGCTTCTGGGTGTGAATATCTACCCATTAGTCAGAGGTATCATGCTGGCTTTTACAAACCGCAATTTCTTATACCCTAAAAAAACAAAAATTGTGGGATTAAAAAACTTCATAGAAATTATTTTCCGGGATAAAGAATTCTGGGGAGTTCTGGGATTCACATTTTTCTTTGCAATTGCATCTGTCGTGATTATTTACCTGATTGGACTTTGCATTGCACTGCTGATTAACAGAGAGTTTAAAGGAAAGAATTTTTTCCGGGCACTGTTTCTGCTCCCCTGGGTTATTCCATCCGTAGTTGCGGCAAACTCCTGGATCTGGATGATGAATGACCAGACTGGATTCATTAACACGACACTGATGAAATGGGGCGTTATCAAAGAGCCGATTCTGTTTCTGGCGACGAAACATGCGGCACAGCTATCTGCAATCATGGTAAACGCATGGAAGAGCTTTCCGTTTATGCTGCTGGTTCTTTTAGCGGCGATGCAGAATATAGATCATGGCTTATATGAGTCGGCAAGAATCGACGGTGCAAGCCGATTCCAGTGTTTCCGTTATATTACCATGCCGATGATCAAAGGTATAAGTGTAGTCTCCACAGTCCTGATGATGATCTGGAGCTTCAATAACTTTGAAAATGTATATCTGCTTACAAGAGGCGGCCCGGCGAGAGCGACGATGAATATCTCAATTTATACATATAATCTCGCTTTCTACAGGAATCAATGGGGATATGCGTCAGCAGTAGCCGTAGTTATGATGATCATTATGTTCGCTTTGTCTTATGTATACCGAAGGCTGCTGCGGACACAGGATGATTAAGGGAGGAGAACAGTATGAATAAGTATAAAAAATTAAAAGCGACAGCATTTTATGCAGTACTGCTGCTTATTGGACTTCTGATCAACCTTCCTATTATCAATATGGTTGGCTCAGCATTTAAGAGCAGCAAAGAGATTTTTACGAATAATAATCTCTTCCCACACCACCCGACAGTGGAAAATTTTAAAAACGTACTCGAAAGGACACCATTTTTCCAGTATGTTCTAAACAGCCTGATGGTGGCGATTGTCGTATCCATTATAGTGGCGGTTGTATCGTGCCTCGCGGGATACGCAATCTCAAGGTATGCGAAAAAAATTAAGTTTTTTAAGCATTACTCCAGCCTGTTCCTGATCCTTCAGATGTTCCCGGGCGTCCTTCTTATGATTCCGGTTGTAGTGCTGCTGAGTGACATTGGTTTAGGGGATTCACTGTGGGGGCTGATACTGGTTTATGTCTCTACGAACATTCCGTTTTGTACATGGATGATCAGCGGATTCTTTGACGGAATACCGTCAGAGATTGATGAAGCGGCTAAAATAGACGGCTGTAATGTATTTCAGTCCTTTGCAAAAATAGTGGTTCCGCTTTCCAGCTCAGGAATTGCATCTATTATTATTTTTACATTCATCAACTGCTGGAATGAATATATGCTGGCAAATGTTATCCTGAAGAGTCAGGATTTGAGAACACTGCCGTTGGGCCTGCAGACATTTATTATGCAGTTTGACACAGATTGGAGCTCCCTGATGGCGGCCTCCACAATGACAATTATTCCGGTACTGTTTTTCCTGATATTTATGCAGAAGCATATTGTATCCGGGCTGACGGCCGGGGCGGTAAAGGGCTAGAATCTGATAGTGGGATGCACTATTAAGATAGAAGAAAAGTAGAAAAAGGAGAATGTAAGATGAAAAAGAGAACGAAAAAAATTATGAGCCTCCTTCTTGCAGGAGCAATGGTAGTATCTCTCGCTGGATGTGGAAAATCAGGCGGAAGTGACAGTTCAAAAGACAGTGATTCAAAGGGATCAGGGGTTGCCGAGATTACATTTTGGGATATGCCGTGGGGACCGGCGGAATACCAGAATGTAGCAGAAAAACTGGTGGATCAGTTTAATGAGGAACATAAGGATACAATTAAAGTAAAATATCAGTCGATTCCTTGGGACGGATGCTTTAATGCATTCAATGTTGCTATTGAATCGGGTGCAGATCTTGATGTCAGTACCGGTTCTGCATATCAGCCTCATCAGTTCGCGGAGATGGACGAAATCCTGCCGATGGATGATGTGGTGAAGGCGTTTGAAGAGGAAGGAAAGCTGGATGACTTTGTAGACGGAAGCCTGGATCAGTTCCAGATGGATGGCCAGCAGGTTGCAATGCCCTGGAATATTGACCCGAAGGGAATCTACTATAATAAAGAAATGCTGGATGCGGCAGGTCTTACTGCACCGACTACATGGGATGAATTCTACGACTGCTGTAAGGCGCTGACAAAAGACGGCGTATACGGGCTTGCTCTTGCAGGAAATAACCCGTGGCAGTTAGAAGCCCTGATGTTCGATAACGGCGGAAGCTATATTGATGAAGACAAACAGGCGAACTTTGATACTCCGCAGACAAAAGAAGCGCTGGAATTCCTCAGAAAGCTGAAAGATGTATGCGCACCGGGAAGTGCAGGCTATAAGCGTGATGAGGCGGTGAAGCTTTTTATGCAGGAAAAGGCAGCGTTTATAGTAATGAGCGCGGACTTTAGTGTAGAAATTAAGAACCAGAGTGATGAATTTTATGATAAATGTGAAGTTTTAGAGCCTCTTACCAGCCCGGAAGGAATCCAGAGAGGCATGATGGGAATGAACGGTATTATGGGATACAAGCAGACAAAGCATCCGGAAGAAGTTAAGACATTCATTAAATGGTGGATTGAAAATTCAGATGTGCTTTGGGAAGAAGGACAGATGGGGCCATTCCCGTCCAGAAAATCCCAGATGGAACTTTCCAGTATCGCTGACAACAAATTCAAACAGGTATTTGCAGAATCCATCATTCCTGTAGGTGTTCCGCTGAACTTCCCTCATAAGGGAGCATTCCCGGCAGTCAATGTCATTGAGGGAGAGGAACTCGGAGCAGAGGCAAGCAGTACAGTACTGGGAACCGATACACCGATTGACGAAATTACTTCTACAATCAACGATAAGATTCAGACGATTCTGGAGGCAAACGAGTAAATAAATTCGATGCATATTTAAGACTGGGGGAGTTTCTGATGACCGATTCTTCCCTGGTTTTAAAATAGGAGGATGAAATGAAAGAATTTAAAAATTTTAAGGTGGCAGCATATGTTCATGCGGAATTTCTTCATTTTGCAGATTTGGAACAGATAGAAGCGGGAATCAAGTTTTTTAAGAAATACATTTCCCTGCACAAAGTGTACCTGGAAACACACAGAGGGCTGTATGATATTCCGAATGAGAAAATGGCTCAAATTAAGAAGCTGTTTTTGGAGAATGGAATTGAAGCTTCCGGAGGGATCACCTCAACAATTAAAATAGACGGGCATGAGAAAAACAGTATTTTTGATGTGTTCTGTTTTTCTGATCCAGTATACCGTGAGAAGTATATGGAAATTGTGAAAAATACCGCAGCCCAGTTCGACGAAGTGATTCTGGATGACTTTTTCTTTACGGCATGCCGCTGTGAGATGTGTATCAGGGAAAAGGGAGACAGAACCTGGGCGCAGTTCCGCCTGGATCAGATGGAAGAGATGGCACAGGAGATTGTAAAGCTGGCACATGAGGTCAATCCGAAGTGTAACTTTATCATTAAATATCCAAACTGGTATGAATCCTATCAGGAATGTGGATACAACCCTGGGAAACAGAGATTTATCTTTGATCATATTTATACAGGAACAGAGAGCAGAAATCCGAAATATGACCAGCAGCATTTGCAGAGATATTTAAGCTACAGCTTAATCCGGCTTCTGGAAAATGCGGCGCCCGGGCGTAATGGGGGCGGCTGGATCGATCAGGGTGCTTCCTGGGATAACCTGAATGTCTGGCTGGAACAGGCTGCACTTACCGTATTTGCAGGCGCAAGAGAACTGATGCTGTTTAACTTCAGCGAACTGCTTGAGACGGCAGCACTGCCGCCTTTGGGCCTTTGCATGGAGCGGGTGGACGCTATCCTGGATAAGACCGGAAATCCGACAGGAACAAGCGTATATGAACCCTTCGATGCGGACGGCGAGGATCAGCTGATGAACTACATAGGAATGCTGGGAGGCGCTCTGGAGCCGACCCCGGAATTCAAGAAGGAAGAGCCTGTTATCCTGCTGACAGAGAGTGCAGCGTGTGACTCGGAAATCGTGCAGAAGCTGGAGCGGTATATCGCAGAAGGCGGAAATGCGGTTGTGACGACGGGATTTCTCAGGAAGACATATGACAGAGGAATTAAGGAATTGACATCCGTGCGTCTGACAGGCAGAAGAGTCAAGGGGAGAGAATACTGGATTGATTCTTATTATACGAATCACAAATCCTTCTGCAGTGCGAAGGTCGATATCAGCATAGAGGCACTGGATTATAAGACGAATGCAACCTGGTGTGAGATTGCAATGATTTCAGGGGACTGTAATTTCCCGTTAGTTTTAGATGATTTTTATGGGAACGGACATCTGTTCGTCTTGAATATCCCGGACAATTTCTCTGATCTGTATCATTTGCCGAAGGATATCATCGGAAGTATCCATAAGATGATGGCAAAGAACCATCCTGTATATCTGGAGGCTGAGGCGAAGTATAATCTCTTCTTATATGATAACGCAACCTTTGGTGTTCAGTCATACCGCCCATATCCGGAGGATTTGGAGATTATCTTAAAGGGTGAGGAATATTGCGGAATACGGGATCTGGAAAGCGGCGAAGAGTTTTATCCTTGCGGCGAAAAGATACGCCCGGTTAAACGGTTCGATTCTGCCAAGACAGAAGAAGAACCAGTGGAACATATCATCCGCGTACCATTTATGAATGGATTTTTCCGATTCTATGAGCTGATTAAGAAATAAAAGCAGTATCGGCGGTTCTTTGAAAGTGAATAAATTTTTTGCGGCTTCGGGTACAGTGCCTCCTTAACGGTGGCAGCGTACCCGAAGCCGCAGTTATTTTTGTGAATCAGGGAAATGTACAGACTTTCTTCATCTGGACAGCTCACAATGTGAATAATTCAGACAAAAAAAGTTCTGGCAGGAAAGTTGTCAACAAATGTGGATGGCTTATGAACAAAAAACACATTGAAATGCCTGCAGGCGCTCACTATAATGGCAGTTACAGAAGATAGTATTCCTGGATAAATAAATGTTTATATGAAAGGAGGAGTAAAGTATTTGGTTTTCTTCTATCAGGATATGAAGGAAATCCTGTCTTTTATGTTAATCAATTTAAATTCAGTTGTCTGTTTCAAAGACAAGATCATCAGAAATTCTTAAGAGGAGTTAACTGCAGATTCATGCTATCTTCCATATTGCGCTTTTATCCGGTGGTACGTCACAATGCCTTCGAGAGGTCATACATAAAAAGCGCCTGTAATATTTATCCGAATCGGCAGGGAAAGGAGCAAGCCATGGAGAACGCTGATACAGCTTACAGCTACAAAGAGTTATACACAGAATTGGAGAATTATGAGAAAAATGGAGTATGTATGTTGATGGACGGCAGCAAGGCCAGCCCGATGCAGATAGTGACCGCGCACATGGTCCGTGAGGAAGGCAGCTATATGCGGGACTATATCCTCGATCCCGAAGGATACATAAAATCACTTATCTTTGTAAATATTAATGAAAATAATGAAAATCATTTTGAGAACTAGGCAGAGAATCCCCCCTGCTGCCGGACAGCCGGCACTTACATGAACGAGAATCATACAAAAAATGAACAGTGGGTAAAAAATATGTTATTCAGGTTGAACTACTCCTGTTTCATAAGGTATAATAGGGTCTAATAGGAGGTGCGGCATGGACGAAAGAGAAAGAAGAGCTGCGAATGCCCAGAGGGCGAGACAGCAGAATGCACAGAGAAGACGCCCAGGCAGCAGCGATGCAAGGACGGGGAATCCCCGGCCGGCAGGCGCAGGCCCGAATGGCCCTAGACCAGGCAGCTCAAGAAGCAGCGGACAGAATCCAAGAAAAAGAAGCAGCCGTGCAAGGAGAAGGAGACGCAATCTGATTATAAGGATATTACTTCTTATTGTACTGATTATCATAGTAATAGGTGGATTAATTGTCTGGAAGAAATACGGCTCATCAAAAGAGAAGGCCGATCTGAAACAATATTATGGAATACAAAGTGATGACGATCTGGCTACAGTTGTGAATAATCAGGTAATCGGCGCGCTGGAAGGCGGAACAGCCGGAGGAAAGGTATTTGACGGTGTGCCTTATATTGAATATTCTGTAGTACGCGATTATATCAATGAGCGTTTCTACTGGGATTCCAATGAAAATGTATTGTTATATACATTACCGAGCGGCAGTGTTTCTGTAAGTGTGGGCAGCAAAGAGTACACAGATATTAAAGAAAAGAAAAGTGAAGATTATGTAATACTGAAGGCAGAAGGAAAGACTGCATATATAGCGCTTGCGTTTATCCAGGAATATACGAACATGGACTATCAGATCTATGAGAGTAAGGATAAAGCAGTGCCTGAGAGAGCGGTTATTGAGTGTGACTGGGGTGAACATTCCTATGCTGTGTTAAAGAGAGATACAGAAGTCAGGTATCAGGGCGGAGTTAAGAGTCCGATTCTGACAGAAGTAAAGAAGTCTGACAAGGTAAGGGTACTGGAAGACGAGAATGACTGGATGAAGGTCCGTACTGATGACGGGTTTATTGGATATGTTAAGACAAGCTCGCTAAAGACCTCTGAAAAGGAAGTAACATCCAGAAAGTTTGAGGAACCGGAGTACACGAATATCTCAACAGGCAGTACGATCAACATGGCATGGCATAATGTGGAGAATGACACCGCCAACGGCTATGTACTTGAGACAATCGCAGGTACAAAGGGGCTGACTACAATCGCACCGACATGGTTCAGTATTTCTGACACAGAAGGCAACATATCATCGATTGCCAACTCTGATTATGTAAACTATGCACATCAGTCCAATCTGGATGTATGGGCTGTACTGCGTGATTTTCATGGAGGAATCAACTCCTATGATGAGACATACGAAGTATTGAGTTATACTTCAAAAAGGGAGAATCTGATCAACCAGGTTATTGCGGCGGCGCTGCAGTCACAGGTTGACGGGATCAATCTCGATTTCGAACTGATCTCGGAAGAGTGTGGAGAGCATTATATACAGTTTGTAAGAGAGCTGTCTGTAAAGTGCAGACAGAATGACCTCGTATTTTCTGTGAATGATTATGTTCCAATGCCGTATAATGAGCATTACCATTTGAAGGAACAGGGAATTGTAGCGGATTATGTGATCATCATGGGATATGATGAGCACACAGACGGCTCTTATGAGGCAGGTTCCGTGGCGTCTTATAATTATGTAAAAGATGGCATTGAGAACGCTCTGAAACTGGTTCCGAATACAAAACTCGTGAATGCAATCCCGTTCTATACAAGACTCTGGCTGGAGACACCAAAGACAGCCTCAGAACTGGAGGAAGAAGCGGGAACCGAGGCCGCAGACTATCCGAATAAGGTGAGCAGCACGGCGTTGGGAATGGAAGAGGCAGAGGATATGGTTAAATCTGCCGGTGCAGAGACCACATGGGATGACAAGGCAAAGCAGAATTACGCTGAATGGGAGACTGACGGCGGAACCTACAAGATCTGGCTGGAGGACAGCAAGTCCATTGAGGAAAAGCTGAAGCTCATCAAAGAGAATAATCTTGCAGGAGTTGCCGAATGGCGTCTTGGCTGGGAAAAATCAAATATCTGGGATTTGATTCTTCAATATGTAAATTAGGAAAGAAACATCTCTTTTCCGCATATATTTAGAAATAATATATGGGAAAGGGGATGTTTTTTTGCGCCGGAAATTAGGATTACTGGCACTTATACTGCTGCTCGGGTGTGCAGTGGCAGGCAGCCAGAAGGCGGGGGAATATCTGTATCAGAATTACATGGCGGATGAAAGTGTGCAGACAGCAGCCCAGGCGAAGGCAGAAGGAAAGCAGGTTATCGCTATTGATGCCGGCCATGGTGGAAAAGATCCGGGGAAAGTGGGGATAAATCAGGCATTAGAAAAAGATTTGAACCTGGAGATTGCGAAAAAGGTAAAATCAAATCTGGAGAAACAGGGGTTTGCGGTAGTCATGACCCGTGAAGATGCAGAAGGGCTTGCAGATTCAAAGGCAGAGGACATGAAAGCACGTGTCTCAATTATTAACAAAGCGAAGCCGTCACTGGCTGTCAGTATCCACCAGAACAGTTATCCCGAAGAAAGTATACATGGAGCGCAGGTGTTTTATTATACCCACTCTAAGGAAGGGGAAAACGCTGCGAAGATTATGCAGCAGGCACTGCTAACGGCAGATCCGGACAATAAGAGACAGGCGAAAGCAAATGATACATACTATATGCTGAAGAAAACGGAGGTACCGGTTATCATTGTAGAATGCGGATTTCTGAGTAATTCACAGGAAGCGGAAAAACTTGGAAGTGATGAATACCAGAATGCACTGGCAGAGGCTATTTCTGAGGGGATAAAGGATTGCCTGCCCAAATAAGTGAACAGTAATGTGGATAAGTCTGTAGAAAGCCTGTTCATAAATTTCTGTTTTTTTTTACTATGAATGATGGTATAATGGACCCTATGAAAACAATAATAAAAAAAGTAGATCCTAATCAGATAGACGAAAAAGTGATATTAGAAGCAGGTAACATTCTGAAACAGGGCGGTCTTGTTGCATTTCCTACGGAAACGGTCTATGGACTGGGAGCGAATGCCTTGGATGAGGAGGCGGCAAAGAAGACTTATGCAGCAAAGGGACGTCCTTCAGATAATCCATTGATTGTACACATTGCAGATATGCAGGCTCTGGAAGAGATTGCGGTCAATATACCTCCGGAGACGGAAGAACTGGCCTTTCATTTTTGGCCTGGGCCGCTTACGATGATATTTGAAAAGAGTGGGCAGGTTCCCTATGGCACCACTGGCGGACTGGATACGGTCGCGGTCAGGATGCCGAGCGATGTGATTGCCCGGGAGCTGATTCTGGCAGCAGGTGGTTTTGTTTCTGCGCCCAGCGCTAACACATCGGGACGGCCGAGCCCTACAACTGCGCAGCACGTGCAGGAAGACCTGGACGGCAAGATTGAGATGATTCTGGACGGGGGAAGCGTGGATATCGGTCTGGAATCTACGATTCTGGATATGACAGTCACACCTCCTATGATACTGCGCCCGGGTGCCGTTACTGTGGATATGCTGGAGAAAGTGATCGGCCCGGTCAGCGTGGATGAGACCATCCTTGGAAGTGAGAGCGATCAGGCCCCAAAAGCGCCGGGAATGAAATACCGCCACTATGCTCCAAAAGCAAAGCTTACGATTGTGGAGGGTACACTCAGGGAAGAAGTGCTCGCTATCCGCCAGCTGGCCTACGCGGCTTTCCGTGAAGGGAAGAAAATTGGAATCATCGCAACGAATGAGACTGAAATTTTTTATACACATGGGCTTGTGAAAAACATAGGTTCCAGAGAGAATGATAAGACGATTGCGAGGAATCTTTATGCCGTTCTACGCGAGTTTGATGAAGAAGATGTCTCAGAGATTTACAGCGAGTCTTTTGCTGTTCAGGGGATTGGCAATGCCATCATGAACAGGCTGGAAAAGGCAGCAGGGCATGTCAGGATTTTTGCTGCGCCGATTGTAAAGCAGCAGAAATACAGGAGAATTATTTTTTTAAGCAATACAGATACAAGCAGGGGGCCTATGGCGGCCGGGCTGTTAAAGCATCAGGATTTAAATCAGGAGTATACGATTGATTCCCGTGGCCTTGTCGTGCTCTTTCCCGAGCCTGCAAATCAAAAGGCGGAGGCAATTATGAAGAGCGGCCAGATGACTCTGGAGGGACATTCTTCCATTGCACTTTCGGCGGATGACCTACAGGAAGATACACTGATCCTTACGATGGAAGACAGCCAGAAGTGGAAAGTAGTTTCAGAGTATGAAAATATTAAAAATGTCTATACTCTAAATGAGTTCACAGAGGACAATACAGAAATACCGAACCCGTATGGGCAGCCATTGACTGCATACGGGGAATGTTATGAGATTATCACGAAGCTGATAGAAAAGTTAACAAATAAATTAAATACATTTACACAAGGAGGAGAATGATGTCAAAAGTACACATTATGGATCATCCATTGATTCAGCACAAAATCAGCTACATCCGCAGAGAAGAGGTAGGGACAAAGGAATTCCGCGAGGTTGTCGGTGAGATTGCCTGCCTGATGTGCTATGAGGCAACACGTGACCTGAAGCTTGGGGATGTAAAGATTAAGACACCAATCTGCGAGACAATCGGAAAAGAACTTGCCGGGAAGAAACTGGCCGTTGTGCCGATTTTAAGGGCCGGACTGGGAATGGTGGATGGAATGCTGACTCTGATACCCGCTGCAAAAGTAGGACATATCGGGCTTTACCGTGACCCAGAGACTTTTGAGCCTGTGGAGTATTACTGCAAGCTGCCGGCAGACTGTGATGAAAGACAGGTATTCGTTGTAGATCCTATGCTGGCTACAGGAGGATCAAGCACCGCAGCGATCCAGATGCTGAAGGACAAGGGTGTAAAAAGAATCCGCTTTATGTGCATAATTGCTGCTCCGGAAGGGGTTAAGCGTATGCAGGAGGCACATCCGGATGTTGATATCTATATAGGTGCACTGGATGAACGCCTGAACGAACATAAATATATAGTACCCGGTCTTGGAGATGCAGGAGACCGCATTTTCGGAACGAAATAAATTGAAAGGAGCGATTGGACATGTCAGACAAAAGAGAGGACTATTTGTCCTGGGATGAATATTTCATGGGAGTGGCAATGCTCTCCGGCATGCGTTCCAAAGATCCGAATACTCAGGTAGGATGCTGTATCGTCAGTCAGGACAACAAGATATTATCAATGGGATATAACGGTTTTCCGATCGGCTGTTCAGACGATGAGTTTCCTTGGGCAAGAGAAGGGGATGACCCGCTTGAGACGAAGTATGTTTACTCCACGCACAGCGAGCTGAACGCAATTCTAAACTATAACGGCGGCAGCCTGTCCGGGGCGAAGCTGTATGTTTCCCTGTTCCCCTGCAATGAGTGTGCAAAGGCGATCATTCAGTCTGGGATCAAGGAAGTTATATATGACTGCGACAAATATGCAGACACTGCGGGGGTTATGGCCTCGAAAAGAATGATGGATGCAGCAGGGGTCCGCTATCATCAGTACCACAGGACAAACCGCGAAGTGACAATCAAATTATAAGTAAACGAAACAAGAATTAAAGTGGCAGGTTCCGGGGGCGGAGCCTGTCTTTTTTTGACTTCAAAGGGGTCAGACCCCTTTGAAGCTGGTTGTTAAGAAATTAACGGAATAAATGGAGAACATCCGGAATAAGATATCATATATGCAAGTGGCGGAGGATTTGTGATTATGGAAAATAAACTGGCATCTGCGGTGGTTAATTTTATTGTCAGGGCGATTCTTGGTATGGGACTGATTTTCTTCATCAATCAGTATCTTCTGCCGGGAGATAACACATTAAATGTCGGTTTGAATGCAGTGTCCTTTTTGACAACCGGAAGCCTTGGTATTCCGGGCGTCTGCCTGCTTTACGGGATTTTGTTCTATCAAAATTTGTAAGGTTTTCACAAAAACAAACTAATTTAGAAATGGGTCTGGACTTTTAGAAAAACTGTGTTTATAATACGATTCACACAGCAGTTATTCGAGCTGCTGTCACATTCGAACACGGAATCTCCGTGACGAATATATCTTTGGTTAGATTAGCAGGGAAATCTGACCATCACGATCGAGTCAGGCTGCATGAATCGCAGCAGTAAATTCAATTAATTGATGAACAGAGATAACACATTGAAAACAGAACAGGAGGGATACGTTGCACCCGAAGAATTTTGTGATTTGTGATGTGGAGAAAGAGTATGCCAGAAACCTTATGCAGGCAATCAGTGCACGTAAGGAACTGGGATTTCAGATGCATCTGTTTCAGAATCTGGAACATCTTGAGGCATTTTCGAAGAAAAAGGAAATCCACATCCTGCTGCTGGGGGAAGACTACCCGGCCGGTAAAAGAAAAGAGATCTCTGCAAATGTACGCTATGTACTTGTGAAAGGGGAAGAGAAAGGGCTCCTGCCTGATGAAAAAGGGATATACAAGTATCAGTCCGCGGACATGATACTAACCAGAATTCTGGAAGATTCGATGGACGGCGGGGAGTTGCTGCGGCACAAGGAAGGACGGGGCGGGCAGCTGATTGGAATTTATTCGCCTGTACACAGGATAGGCAAGACCAGGTTTGCACTGGAACTGGGAAAGGAACTTTCAAAAGAAGGGCCTGTACTGTATCTGAATCTGGAGGAATATTCCGGAATGGATTATTATTTCCCGCAGAATACGGGACAGAATCTGGGGGACCTGCTTTATTATATCCGTCAGGATAAAGGAAATCTGGGACTGAGGATTAGTGCAATGGCAGGGCAGACAGGCGGGCTGGACTATGTGGCGCCCATACCTGTCATTCAGGATTTAAGGGCAGTCGGGGAAGAGGAGTGGCTGCGGCTGTTTGAAGAGATATTCTCAAACTGTATGTATAAACATGTGATTCTGGACCTTGGTGACGGAATCAGAGGGCTGTACCCGATATTGAGGGCATGCAGGACGGTATATACGCTATATACAGATGATCCCGTATCGCAGGCAAAGCTCAGACAGTATTCTGAAAACCTGCGGGTAACCGGATTTGAAGATGTACTGGAGCATACGGTACAGAAAAAAGTGCAGGTAAAGGCAGGTGATCTTTAATGGACCGGCTGGAGCAGATGTACGACAGGGTCCTTCAGAAGATGGACATGGGGCATGAGATGGAAGACGGAGAACTGTTGGAACTCATACATACTGTACTGAATGAGTCCGGGGAGGAAGAATATATTCCCCTTCAGGAGAAAATCCATTTAAGCAGGGAGTTATTCAATGCGTTCCGAAAGCTCGATATCCTGCAGGAACTAATAGAGGATGAGGAAATTACGGAAATTATGATCAATGGAACAGATAATATATTTCTGGAGAAGAACGGCCGTCTGTTCCAATCGGACAAGCGCTTTGTATCCGGTAATAAACTGGAAGATGTTATCCAGCAGATTGTTGCAGGGACGAACCGGTATGTGAATGAGGCATCGCCGATTGCAGACGCCAGGCTGGAAGACGGGTCTCGTGTAAATGTGGTTCTTAAGCCGGTAGCATTGAATGGCCCTATCATGACGATACGTAAATTCCCGAAGGAAAAGGTAACATTTGATCAGTTGATTTCATGGGGAAGCATCACGGATGAAGTGGTGGAATTTTTGAAAATGCTTGTGGGTGCCAGATATAACATTTTTGTGAGTGGAGGAACCGGGTCAGGAAAAACGACATTCCTGAATGCTATGTCAGACTACCTTCCTAAGGACGAAAGAATTATAACGATTGAAGACAATGCCGAACTGCAGATAAAGGGGGTTCCTAATCTGGTAAGGCTGGAGGCGAGGAATGCGAATCTGGAGGGGGAGGGATCTGTTACGATCCGTGACCTGATCAGGTCGGCACTGCGCATGAGGCCGGACCGGATTATCGTAGGGGAGGTCCGCGGGGACGAGACGGTGGATATGATTTCATCCATGCTCAACGGACACAGCGGCTCAATGTCGACCGGACATGCCAACAACCCGACCGATATGCTGCACCGTCTTGAGACAATGATGATGATGGGGATTGATATGCCCCTGCCGGCCATACAAAGGCAGGTTGCATCCGCTATTGATATTATCATCCATTTAGGCAGGCTGAGGGATAAGAGCAGAAAAGTTTTGGAGATTGCCGAGGTTCTCGGTTTTGAAGATGGCATGATACGAATCCACACATTGTATGAATTCAGGGAGGAGGGTATGGAAAATGGGAAAATTAAAGGCAGGCTTATGAAGGTGGAAGAACTCGTTCATTCTGAAAAGCTTCTGGCAGCAGGATATCAGCGGGAAGGAATACCTGCTGGCACTGATGAGGGGGCTCCTGCTAACGGGAATAGCGGGATATCTGTTTTATAACTCGTGGCTTTCAGTCATTCTTATGATTCCCGGGACTGCCCTGTATCTTAAGAACTGGCAGAGGGAGCAGTTCCATAAGAAGGAGCTGGAGTTTAGGGAACAGTTCAGGACAGGGATTCAGACGATGGCATCTGCAATGAATGTGGGGTATTCTGTAGAGAATGCAATCAGGGAGGCTTCAAGGGATATGAAAGCGCTGTTCCACAAGAGATGCAGGATACAGAAGGAATTTGACCGCATGATATACCAGATGGACATGAACAGGACCGCCGAACAGGTGATGACGGAATTCGCGGAGAGGGTAAATCAGGAAGACGTTACCAGCTTTACAACGGTATTTGTGACAGCAAAAAGAACGGGCGGGGATAGTATTACGATTATGAGGGATACGGTACGAGATATCAGTGGGAAGATCGAGGTAGAGAAGGAAATACAGACCCTTCTGGCAGCCAGAAAGCTGGAATTTAAAGTAATGTGTATCATACCGGCCGGAATCATCCTGTATATGAGGATTGCTTTTCCTGAATTCATGAATGTTTTGTATGGGAATGTGCTGGGGGTGGTTCTGATGAGCATTTGCATGGGGATATATATTGCGGCTTACCGTATTGGCCAGAAAATAGTGGATATTGAGGTTTAGGAAAAAGACAGGAGAGCAGGAGGAATGGCATGGCAAGGGTAAAATGGAATTCGGTATATGGAAGAATGGGAATGGTATTCCTGTCAGCGAGTGTTCTTTCACTTCTTGTATATGTGGCCGACCATAGCCGGGCCCCGGAAAAAAACAAGTCCGGAAAAAGTATTCTGGAACGGGAAGAC
Organism: Faecalicatena orotica; assembly: GCF_003149245.1. GTDB lineage: Bacteria > Bacillota > Clostridia > Lachnospirales > Lachnospiraceae > Faecalicatena_A > Faecalicatena_A orotica. The sequence goes on from NZ_QGDL01000016.1 coordinate 138,333, forward strand.
CCGGGGGAGGGAAAGCAGGATATTGATCTGGAAGTCAGGATTGGCGGGGATAAGGAATCTCTGACTGTGACTGTGGGGGAACAGCAATATAGCAAAGACAAGCTTCCGGAAGTGTTTGATCAAGCCGGTAAGAAGCTGGAGGAACTGGTGCTTGGAGAGAATACCACTCTGGATGAGGTCAGGGGAGACCTGAACCTGATTGAGCGCATTCCCGATACGGGAATAGAGGTCTCATGGGAACTTGATAATTATGAAGTTATGAATCTCATGGGAGAATTGAATGAGGACAATCTGCGTGAGGAGGGGACTCTGGTGGGGCTGAGGGCCCTGCTGTCCTATGAAGGAGAGGAAGCCGTACATTCCTTCTGTGCGAAAGTATTTCCTCCTGCTATCAGTGCAGAAGAAAAACGGGTCAGGGAATTAGCACAACAGATTCAGAAAGAGGAGGCTGATAGCAGAGAGAAGGCATATCTGACTCTGCCTGATGAGTTGGACGGGAAAAGGCTTTCGTGGAAATACACGGGTGATTCCCGCGCGGCAGGACTTTTTGTATTAGGGATTGCCGCATCCGGGGCTGTATTTGCCCTTGATAAAGAGAAAAAGAAGCAGCAGATGGAGGCGCGGAACCGACAGTTGACAGTAGATTATCCGCAGCTGATCAGTCAGTTTACACTGTTTCTGGCAGCTGGCATGACAGCAAGGAAAGCATGGTTCCAGATTGCACGGGAATATGAAAGAATAAAGCCACACAAAGGAACCAGGCCGGCTTATGAGGAAATGGTATATGCTATGCATGAAATTCAGGGAGGAATACCGGAGGGGGAGTGCTATGAAAGATTCGGCGGCAGATGCGGCCTGCCGGCCTATCGCAAGTTTGGGGCAATGCTTTCCCAGAATTTGAGGAAGGGAACGAAGGGCCTGACAGATCTGCTGAAAAAAGAGGCCAGGGAAGCATTTGAGGACCGTAAAAATGAGGCAAGAAGGCTGGGGGAAGAGGCGGGAACAAAATTGCTGGGCCCCATGTTTATGATGCTGGCAGTTGTCCTGCTGATCATCGTGGTACCGGCATTTCTGACTGTACAGATTTAGAGAAGTAAGATGATAAATGACTGGAGGATTATGTATGAAGGAATTTATGAATAAAGTAACTGGTAAAATCAGGCGGAAATGGCTGCATATTAGAATGGTTATAGAAGATAACTCGGGATTGTCAGTTGTGGAAATGATTCTGATTCTGGTCGTAATCATAGCACTCGTGCTGATATTTAAAAACCAGCTGATCAGCCTGGTGAATTCTATCTTCGATAAGATTACAAGTGAAAGCGCGGGGATTTAAATTGAAAAAAGGAGAAGTAACGGCATTTCTGAGCCTGATCTTTATTCTTATAATTTCGTTTATATCGGCTATGATTGAGAGTACTGTGATACAGACGGAAAAGAATCAGAAACGGCTCGATGTGGACCGGGCTGTATTTTCTATATTTGGTGAGTATCAGAAGCAGCTTCTGGAGGAGTATGAAGTACTGGCGATTGACATAAGTTACGGAACTGCATCGTACCGTGAAGAAAATCTTCTGGACCGCATGAGATATTACGGTTCGGTGGGAATCGAGCATGATATTCAGGGGATTCAGTATCTGTCAGATAAAAACGGAAATGCGTTTCGTGAACAAGTGCTTGATTATATGGAGGATACATACGGAATCTCTATCATACGAGACTTAGCGGGTATGACAGGGCAGTGGCAGGAACAGGAACTGAATGGTGAAGAACTGGGGCGTCAGGATTCAGAATGGAATACACAGCTGGAAGAAACCCTTGAGGAAAACGAGAGTATGCTGCCGGCCGAAGAAAACCCTCTGCCCAATGTAGAGAGCCTGAAGCAGTCCAGCCTCCTTCAGCTTATCCTTCCACGGGAATACCAGCTTTCGGGCAGGCAGATCAACCTGTCAGAGCAGCCGGGAGCCAGAACGTTAAGGAAGGGAAAAGGTAGTTTTTATATGAGACAGGACTTGAATGGGATTGAGGAACGTCTCCTGTTTCACGAATATCTGCTGAAAAAATTCAGTAATGCCGTGGAGACAAAAGGGGAGAATCGTAGTTTGTCTTATGAGATTGAATACATGATAGGGGGTAAGGGCTCCGATTCAGAAAATCTGGAAGCAGTAGCAAAGAAACTGCTTGCGATACGCTTCGGTATGAATTACCTGTACCTGCAGACAGATACAGAGAAGCAGGCAGAAGTGGAGGCACTGGCGCTCACCTTGTCTACGCTGGCAGCCCTGCCGGCCGTAGCAGGAATCGTGAAACAGGTGCTGCTGGCGGCCTGGGCATTCGGTGAAAGTGTCATGGATTTAAGGTCAATGATGTCCGGCAGGAAGGCTGCACTTGTCAAAAACAGCGGAAACTGGCAGCTTTCCCTTTCTTCCCTGATGACACTCGGGACAGGAGAAGATACACAGGAAGGAATGGACGCAGAAGATGGACTTTCCTATACGGATTATCTCAGGATTCTTTTATTTTTACAAAATGAAGATACATTAACAATGAAAGCGCTGGACAGAGTAGAGCAGAATATAAGGTTGGAAAAGAATATAACAAATTTTTGTATTGATTCCTGTGTTGTAAAGCTTAAGCTCCAGAATAAAGCAATCATACGCGAAGGTCTGGAATATCAGTTCCCGGTATATTTTGGTTACGAGACAGCCTGAGACGCTATTTGAACCCAATGCAGATGCCCTTTCTTCTTAAGCCTGCTGGCCCATCCCTGCCATAAGGAATAAAGATAAAAAATAAAAAAATAAAGAAAGGAAAAGACTGCGATGACACAATCATTCTATAGCCCGACAAGATCAATCAAAGAAAGGGCATCTGTATTGGGTTCAAAGGCAAGCGTGACAGTGGAGGCGGCGTTAGCCATCCCTATTTTTCTATTTGCTGTCCTGAGTTTTATTTATCTGTTTGAGATACAGTCCATCAGGACAAGCATCCGTTTCGCCGCCCAGAGCGCGGCGAAAACCGCGGCTGAGGATGTCGTGACACTGCCGGCTGTCAATGTCATGAAATTAAAAAGTGATATTGTGAAGAATATAGGTTCAGAAAGAATCGAGAGGAGTATTCTGGATGGAGGGAGCTCCGGCATCCGGTGCAGTAAAACATATATGTCCATACTAACGGGCGAGATTTATGTAACGGTTGAATATGCTGTACGGCTCCCTGTTCCGAGATTTACAAATCTGACGGCAAAGTTCAAAGAGAGCATGAGGGTCAAGGGCTGGAATGGCTATACATCACGAAATGGGGACTCCGATGGGAACCAGATTGTCTATATCACAGACACCGGACTGGTGTACCACGAGGATTATAGCTGTACCTATCTTCAATTGTCGGTCCGGTTTGTTTCTTTCTCTGAGCTTTCAGGAATTCGCAATGAGGACGGGGGACGATACCACAAATGTGAGAAGTGTGTTCACGGAGATACGATGGCAGGTGTATATATCACAAAGTCAGGTGGGAAATACCATAATTCACTAAACTGCAGCGGACTAAAGAGAACAGTCCGTGCAGTCAAAAAATCAGAGGCAGGAGTGTTAGGAGGATGCAGCAGATGTTCGAAATAGGTCAGGCATGGTGCGGTATATATTTATGTTTATTATCTGTAATTGATATCTGGATAAAAAGGGTTCCGGTCTGTCTGCTTGCAGCAGGCGGCATTGCAGCGGGAATGTATCAGGCATACCAGCGGGACATGCCGCTGCTTATCGTTCTTGGAGGCGCGGCAGCAGGTGTGGTGTTCCTTGCAGTCAGCAGAGTGACAGAAGAGGGATTCGGGTATGGCGACAGCCTGCTGATTTTGGTGTTGGGAATTTATCTTGGCTTCTGGAATCTGCTGGGAGTCTTGTTTGGTGCGTTTCTATTATCTGCCCTGTTTGCAGTATTCGCGCTGGTTCTTCATAAGTTTGACAGGAGTACAGGATATCCGTTTGTACCGTTTCTTCTAATATCCTATACGATATGGATCTGTATAGGAGGAATCTGATGTGAATGAAAAGATGAGAAGGATAAGAATTAAGGCGCCGGCTACAAATGGGTTAAGAGGAAGTGTTACGGTTGAAATGGCCTATATACTTCCAACCGTCATCATGATATTTCTGCTCATTGTTTATACAGTATTTTATTACCATGATAAAAACATATTAAATGCGGCAGCAGGAGAAACGGCCGTGCTGGGCGCCCAGCTCGAGAGGCAGCGGGGAAAAGAGGGAACAGACCTCCAAAACTTTTACAGGGAGAGGACTGATGGTAAGTTAATTCTATTACATCTGACAGGTGTAAACATAACGAAGAGCAAAAAACAGGTAGAGATTCAGGCATATGCCCAAAAGGGCCGGATGCGGGTTTCGGTTGTTCAAAGGGCGGTCATCACCAAGGCGGAAGAGAAAATAAGGCTAAAAAGAAAACTGGAAGCCTTAGGCGGAAAGGGAGTGGATAAATGAAGGTAAAATATGAAAAGGAATTAAACAAAGTCTGTCTGCACATTGATCTGCCGCAGGCTTATGAAGAAGATTATCAGATACACATGCTGAAGGAAAACAATATTCCGTGCCTGTTGGATATTACGGGATGTGGGATAGACGGCAGGAGCAGATACAGCTATACAGTGACAGGGATGATATCTATGAAAACCATGTTTGAGGAGTCTCCCATAAAGCGGGATGACATGATTTTGTTTGTAAATAACCTCATGGAAGCAGTGAAGTCGCTTAGACGGTACATGCTGAATCCGGACGGGCTCCTGCTTTATCCTGAATTTATGTTTTACAGCGCAGACACATGGCATTTCTGTTACCTGCCGGCAAGAAAAAGACCTCTTTGCGAGGCGTTTCATGTGATTACAGAGTATTTTGTTAAAAAACTGGACTATGAGGAAACTGAAGGGATTCTTCTGGCATATGAACTTCATAAAGCTTCCCTGCAGGAAAATTATGATCTTGAAAAAATAATGGATGAATACAGGGAACACGAAGAAAAAAGGAGGGCTAGTATGGATACAGAAATGAAAGCAAAAACCACATATATACCTGATGAGCCTCTTTTTACAGTAGATGAGGAGGAATATGTACAGACTCCGGACGTAGAGACAATACGGGAGATGGGCGGGCACTTAAGCCCGTGGAAAAAAGCCGCAGATAAAGTGAAAAAAGGACGCTGGGGGAAATGGAAGGATTTGATTCTGGAAACTGATGGACATCAGGAAGAGGAACCTTTATAATATGTATTAAATGAGTAACTGTTCCGAATCATGAACAGTTACTTAAACATTATATAAAGGGGAATCATTTTGGAAAAAAATAAAAACGCCGTGTGTACAACGGCTCTGATTGTTATAAATGTAGGGGTTTTTTTCATTCTTTCACTGATAGGAATGACAGAAGACAGCATGTTTATGCTGGATCACGGAGCAATGTTTGTACCGTATATTGTCAGCGGCCATGAATATTACAGGCTGTTTACCAGTTTGTTCCTGCATTTTGGGATCAGCCACCTGCTAAACAATATGGTTATGCTGGGTGCATTGGGATGGAATCTGGAATTAGAGACAGGCAGGATAAAGTTTCTAATCATCTATTTTGTCTCAGGATTAGGCGGGAATCTGCTGTCTTTGTATTTGGATATAAAGGCAAATGAGATGGTGGTATCAGCAGGGGCATCCGGGGCTGTATTCGGCCTGATGGGAGCCCTGCTGTGTGTTGTTTTGAAAAATCATGGAAGAGTAGGACGTTTGACGAACCGCGGACTTCTCTTTATGGTTGCCCTGAGCCTGTATTTTGGACTTACAAGCTCAGGTGTGGACAATGCCGCCCACATAGGAGGCCTTGTCTGTGGATTCATAACTGCGGCGGTGCTGTACAGGAGACCACGCGTAGTAAGCAGGCATTCAGAATTCTGATCCGGGGACGCCATCAATTAACATCTGTATTTTACTACAGTATAATTAGATAGGCAGTTTGATGGTAAACATTGATCCTTCATCGATTTTAGACTCAACAGAAATCGTACCCCCGTGAGATTCGATAATTCTTTTTGACAGTGACAGCCCAAGCCCTGTACCGCCCTCCTTATAAGTTTTAAAAGGCTCAAAGATATAGTCGATGATTTCTTCAGAAATACCGCATCCTGTATCTTTACATTTGATGGTAAGAGTGTCTTTGGTGCGGCTTGCAAAGAGATTAATACTGCCTTCACCGGAGATAGACTCCTTGGCATTTTTCAGAAGGTTAAGAAAAACTTCTTCTAACTTCACTTTATCGCCTGTGAAGTCGCCCAGGCCGGAGGGAATATCTGAAGTAAATTCTACATCAGAGTCTTCACTGTCTAAAGAGATTGCGAAAGAGACTGCAATGTTTTTTAGAAGCCGTTCAATGGAAAATACCGAGTAATGCAGTGTATCGCCATTGTTGAAGGTTGACAGTTCGCTTAAAAGCTGGCATACGAAGTCCACATCTTCCATTGTCTGTTTCCAGTGCGGGAATTCCTGAACCTCAGGATGCTGTATTTCCATAACCTGAAGCGAAGATGAAATTAATGTCAGCGGGTTCCGGATTTCGTGAGCTATAGTAGATACTGTCTCATGGTGGTTGTCGAGTAACTGTGTGATTATCTGTTTTGCGTCATGATTTTCCTCCATAAGCGCATTCATCTTATTAATGTCAATATTATGTAGCATTATCTTAAGTCCCTCCTTTTTTGGTTATCCTCATTTTTAAGTCTAGCACGATGATTTCCTTGGTTCAACAAAATCCGCCATACAAATTTCGACAGTATCCGGGCGACTAGCGGGTGTGAACAGTAATCAAAAGGGTCTTCTCATTTCGGACAAAATGGGATATACTACTATTAAACAATTATAAAAAGAGAAATGGGGATAAATTATGAAAGATGAAAACTGCATATTTTGTAAGCTGGCATCAGGTGAGATTCCTTCTGCAACGCTTTATGAAGATGAAGACTTCCGCGTGATTTTAGATGCGAGCCCGGCTTCAAAAGGGCATGCGCTTATTATTCCGAAAGATCATTACAGGAATCTGTATGATTTGGATGACAATCTGGCAGCTAAAGCTATGGTACTTGCTAAATCAATGGTACTAAAGCTTAGAGACATGCTTGGATGCGATGGATATAACATTGTACAGAATAATGAAGAGGCAGCAGGGCAGACTGTCTTTCATTTCCACATGCACCTGATACCAAGATATAATGGTGATGGTGTGGGCCTGGGCTGGAAGATGGGCGAACTTTCAGAAACTGATAAAGAAGAAATCTTAAACAAATTACAGTAATAACCGGAGAAGAAATGTTGACTGAAAATCGTGAGTTTGATGAGATTTATGGAAAATATAAGAATCTTGTCTTAAAAGCAGCATATACATATTCAGGCAATTATGATGTAGCAGAAGATATTACTCAAAGTACGTTTCTCCAATTATATATTTATTATCATGATATGAACCACAGCAATATTAAATCGTGGCTGTATACAACTGCAAAAAACAGTGCCTTGAATTACAGGAAGAGAGCCAGACGTGAGATTCTTGAAGAGATGACTGCAGAGGAATCTGTCATTCAGGATACTGTTGAAAGTGCTGAAGATGAATTTTTGCAGGAAATCAGGGATATAGACCGCTCTGATTTGCATGAACGCATATTTGAAGCTTTAATGAATAAGAACCGCAGATGGTACGATGCGATTACGCTGGCATATTACATGGAGATCCCTCAGGCAAAAGTTGCCGCAGAAATGGGAATACGTATTGAGGTGCTGCATAGTTTATTGCACAGAGCCAAGGACTGGATTAAAAAAGAGTTTGGTGTGGAGTATGACGAATTGAACCGGTTATAATAAAACAGGTGTCTATTCGGCACCTGTTTTTTAAACCATGTGATAGATTGGCACTTATTTAATACTGATTTCTTCGATTAGCCCAATGATTGTATCAATTGAATCTTGCTGCCTGGAATCGCGCATAGCATCCATATATTTACTGCGGTTCTCATAAAGATTCTTTACTGATTCAAGAAGAGACTCCTTAGTGAGGTCTTCTTCCTCGAGTACCATGCTGAAGCCCTGACGTTCAAAAGAACGTGCATTTAATATCTGGTCACCACGGCTGGCATTAGCTGAAAGCGGAATCAGAAGATTTGGCTTTCTCAATGCAAGAAGCTCGCAGATAGCATTAGCGCCTGCACGGGAGATAACAATATCCGCAAGGGCGAAGATGTCGCGGAGTTCATTTTTGATGTATTCGAACTGAGCATATCCTTTCAGGCTGTTCAGAGAATCATCAACCTTCCCTTTTCCGCAGAGGTGCACAATCTGGAAACGGTCCAGAAGATCAGGCAGGGCAAGGCGGACAGCGTTATTAACTGCCACAGAGCCAAGACTCCCTCCGATGACGAGGATGACAGGCTTATCAGCGGAAAAACCGCATAGGTCCATAGCAGCAATCTTGTTGCCGGACAACAGCTCCTGACGGATTGGTGAACCTGTCAGTACAGCTTTTTCTTTAGGAAGACTATTCAGGGTCTCAGGAAAATTACAGCAGACCCTGCTGGCGGAAGGAATGGCAATCTTATTAGCCAGACCCGGTGTCATATCTGATTCATGGATAATGGAAGGCACTTTACAGCGCTTTCCAGCCAGGACAACCGGTACAGAAACAAATCCTCCTTTAGAAAAAATAATATCAGGCTTTAATTCTTTAATAATAGAATGGGCCTCGCCAAAACCTTTCATAACACGGAATGGATCTGTAAAATTCTGGACGCTGAAATAACGTCTCAGTTTACCGGAAGAAATTCCATGATAAGGAATCCCAAAAGGTTCGATAAGTTCCTTTTCGATACCATTATAAGATCCTATATATTGGATGTCATAGCCTAGTTCCCTTAACCGGGGAATCAGGGCAATATTGGGGGTGACATGCCCGGCCGTTCCACCGCCGGTAAGTATAATTCGTTTCATAAATGTAAAACCTCCAAATTTGAATTGTTCATATTATATCACTTCAGGTACTATGTGATACAGGCCCTTTCGGGCAGTGGCGGATATAACCTCCACTGACATGAAGTTAATAATATCCGAGTGGCCGGATAAAGCAACATTATTTATGTGACACACTGAGTTTAAGTTATAGTTCCCACCCTTCGGGTACACGGTGTAACAAATTAATCTCAGCCGTAAACCAAAATAAAATACTTGCATATAACCGGAAAAACACATATAATTTCATATTAAACTTATTTAATAAAAAGTCAAGAAAAAGTAGTAGCCAAAATAAGGGGAACATGTATGGAACAAAATAAAAAACTATCACTGAAGGAAGAAGTGGAAAGGGAAGCCAGAAAGATAGAGGAAGAAATTGAGAATAACCCTGATCTTGACGATATCAAAGTATCGGACAAGATGGAGGAATCACTTCTGGCAAAAATCCGGGCATATGAAAAGAAATGTGCCTCAGAGCATGAAAACAAAAATGTCAGAATGGAAGGTGCAGCAGAAGAACTTTCGGAGGAACTTGCGCCAAATTTTGCCGCGCGTACAAATGAAGACAATGTAGTGCATCTGTCTGCGGAAGACATGGAGGCACTGCGTCTCGGTAGAGAACTAATGAAAAAGAAAAGCAAGGAGGAAGAGCTATTCGAGGTTCATACCGAGTATCATAAGCACCTTAACAGTGATAATAAAGGAAAGGAGGGAAAAACGGACAAAGGGGAGAAGGCGAAAAGAATCCACATGCCGCGGAGAAGGAAATTTGTTGTTTCATTGGCAGCGGTTATGGTTCTTGTACTTGCAGTTGGTATGACGAGTGTGGGGAGCAAGTCATATTTAAAAGTGCTGTGGGAAAAGATGCATGGTGGGCAAGCTATGGAGGTCACAAATGTGGAGGATATGGTAACTCAAAATTCGAAGGATGGTGATGAGGTAACTGCTTATAGAGAAATAAGAGAACAATTAAAAATAATGCCGATTAGGTTGGGATATAAACCAGAAAATATGAAGTTGGAAAATATAAGTATTGACACAGAACAAAGAAGGGCATTTTTATTTTATGATTATAATGGAGAAATTATAAGATACGGAATATACGAAAATAATTCCGATTCTTCATTAGGACAAAAGGAAGAAGATACTTTAACGGATACCATAGAGATTGAAGCTTTGGATCAGACCATAGTCATAGAAGAATATGCTAAGAAAAATTCAAAACGATATTTAGTGAATTTTACAAAAGAGGGCGTTCATTATCAATTAAAGGGTGTAATGGAAAAGGAGGAATTTATTAAAATAGTAAAAAATTTAATTAATTTAAATTAAATGCATAAGTTTTATAATGTTGAGTTGTTTAATTAAAGAAGGGTGTAAAAGGGAGGATACTAATGATAAAAAGAATTATTTCTATATTTTGTGCACTGTTAGTAATTTGTGGTATGTTTGCAGTATCACTGACAGATGTTAATGCTAAAGAGAGCGATAGTATTCAAATAGATGGTTCTTATCTTACTTTACGGGATACATCCACAGGTTATACGAACGGCGGTGTGGTTACCAGAGGAGAACATTTAATGGATGGTGAATGTTCAATAACAAAAGCTGGTAGGGGCCGGATTTATGTGTATGCTTCAACCACAGCAGATCATACAGTAGATTATATAGCAACAGTTATATATGTAGATCGGTATAATCAAGAAACAGAAACATGGGGACAGATTGATTATTGGCAGGTTGAAGATCATAATACATATTTTGTAAGTACAAGTAAGTCATTTGCAGTAGACAGAGGGTATTTTTATAGAGTACATGCAGATCATGTTGCGGGGATGAAAGCAGAATATCCTTATGAGGAAGCTACATCCTTAACCGATGGAATCTGGATAGACTAACACCTCTCCATCCGCAGCCTCACCCCTCTTTGAGGAATTGAAGCAGTTGTCAGGTTTTTTACATAACAGGAGAAACTATTAACAAAAATTTTGATTATAGAAAAGACCTGTACCGAGAAAACACCACAAATTTTTTTATATGTATTTCACCTGACAACTGCTTCAATTCCTCAAAGAGGGGCACTCAAGAATGAGTAGGCACATGGAGATTGATATTACAAAAAGAAAGCAATCGGATTATTTTCCGGTTGCTTTTTTTAATGCTTTTGCTAACTGGTCGGGGCAGGATGTTTTTTTGAAACCGCACTGAATCCCTTCTATCTTTGAAATTGCTTCGTCTACGTCCATGCCTTCGATGAGACGTGAGATTCCTTGAAGATTTCCATTGCACCCTCCGGTGAAGGCTACGTTTTTGACTTTGTTGTCTTCTATATCGAAGTTTATCATCTGTGAACAGACGCCTTGTGTTTTGTACTGCATTGTAATTACCTCCTTTTTCGGAATATTTCAACTGATTAATCTGGTGTCAGCGCACTGGCAGATTCATTTCCCGTCTGTGTGACAGTGCAATCATAAGCCAGAAACACCGATAATAATAAGCTATTGGTATTATAGCAAAATGAAAATAAAAATACCAGACCTATTTCGTGTGTCAATTTTCGAGCCATTTTCCAATAAAATGACAGGAGTTTTCTTAAGGGGAAAAGGAAGATGTGATTTGAATTATTTTGTTAAATTGAAGGATCGATGCTATTATTTTATTCTATGTTTCTTAAGTCTGAGATATTCCTGTTTTAAGCTGAAATTATGCTGCTGTGGCGAATTATGTAGAACGCTTTTTAAGGCAAGTCCCGAAAAGTTGAGATATAATAGGCTCACACCAAACAAATGGTAGTTGTGTCACAACCATATAAAACAGGAGGTCTTATTATGTTTAAAAACGTAGCAGCCGACACAAACATTATTTTCTATTTAATGATTGCGGTAGGCATCATCGGGGTACTGGCAAAAATAGTGAACCAGCTAACCCTTCGCCGAATGGTAAAAGCAGCAGGCAATATGCAGAAGAGCACACACAAACTGATGAAACTGGTGCGCGCCAAGTATGAGCACGCATGCATGATACACGATGCAGTAGATAATGTAGGGGCATTTGTGGAGAAGTACATATATGAATACAGAGGATTTATTTTACGGGTACATACATGGAGGCAGATAGAGGCACAGGCGATCTGGTTTTCAGGAATTTTAGCTATATTAGGAGCAGGAGGACATTATCTGGCACACGGGTTCTGCGAGGGAATGTTCCAGTATCTGGCTGCAGGGGCAGCGGAAATGATCGCATTGTTTGTGATAAGACAGTTATCAGACGAACCTTATAAAATTAGTGCAGCAAAGAATTATATGGTAGATTACCTTGAAAATGTCTGTGCACACCGCTACAAGAAGGTGAAACAGACGGAAAAGGAAAACATAGATGTAATCAGTCCGGAGAGCGTTGGGGCAACAAGGGCAGCCGTCCAGCGTGAGGAACAGGAATTGCCCATTAATATAGAGGGTGAGCCGCGCAGGGCAGAAAAAGGCGAGGCCGCAAGACAGGTGATCAGACGTACGGTAAAGGAAAAAATGGAGGAGGATGAGCAGCCTGCACTAAAAGAGGAGGCAATTCGTCAAATATTAGAGGAGTTTTTAGCTTGATAAAGCATAGCATATTTGATAGAATTAGCTTGTAAAAACGATTAGAGAGGAAGGATGAACAATGGCTAATAAAGTTACATTTGATTATTCGAAAGCAAGTAGTTTTATTCAGGAACATGAGATGGAATATATGAGCGAACTGGTTGCACAGGCGAAGGACAAGCTGGTTGCAAAGACAGGAGCGGGAAATGATTTCCTTGGATGGATCGACCTTCCGGTTGATTATGATAAAGAAGAATTCGCGCGTATCCAGAAGGCAGCAGAGCAGATCCGCGAGGATTCGGAAGTATTGTTGGTTATCGGAATCGGCGGCTCTTATCTGGGAGCAAGAGCTGCAATTGAATTCCTTGGACATTCATTTGCCAATGTCGTTTCCAAAGACGTCAGAAAGTCCCCGGAAGTTTATTATGTGGGGAACAGCATCAGCAGCAAGTACATAAAAGACCTGATGGATGTAGTAGGCGACAGAGATTTTTCCATTAACATGATTTCCAAATCTGGTACGACAACAGAGCCAGCCATTGCCTTCCGTGTATTTAAAGAAATCTTGGAAAAGAAATATGGAAAAGAGGGAGCAGCAAAGAGAATCTATGCTACGACCGATAAATCCAGAGGAGCTTTGAAGAACCTTGCCACAGAAGAAGGATACGAGACTTTCGTAGTACCGGATGATGTTGGCGGACGTTTTTCCGTACTTACGGCAGTAGGGCTTCTTCCGATTGCAGTCAGCGGTGCAGACATCACGAAGCTGATGGAAGGTGCAGCGGCAGGAAGAAAAGAAGCGCTGGAGAATGATTTTGCAGAGAACGGAGCACTGCAGTATGCAGCAGCCCGCAATATCCTGCTTAGAAAAGGCAAGGCCGTTGAGATTGTAGCCAATTATGAGCCAAGCCTGCATTATGTATCTGAATGGTGGAAACAGTTGTATGGAGAGAGCGAAGGTAAAGACCAGCGGGGTATCCTCCCGGCATCAGTAGATTTGACGACCGATCTGCACTCTATGGGACAGTTCATTCAGGACGGAAGCAGAATTATGTTTGAGACGGTTCTGAATGTAGAGGAATCGCCGGCAGAGATTATGATCAATGAAGAACCGGTTGACCTTGACGGATTGAATTACCTGAAAGGCAAGACCGTAGATTTTATAAATAAGAGTGCAATGAACGGAACAATTCTTGCCCATACAGACGGTAATGTACCGAACCTGATGGTGACGATTCCGGAGCAGAATGAATTTTATCTGGGACAGTTGTTCTACTTCTTTGAGTTCGCATGCGGCGTTAGTGGATATTTACTCGGCGTGAATCCATTTAATCAGCCAGGCGTGGAGAGCTATAAGAAGAACATGTTTGCACTTCTGGGTAAACCAGGGTTTGAAGAAGAAAGAGAAAAGTTATTAAAGAGATTATAATCGAATAAAAGTGTAGAATAAATGTTAACTGGAAAAAATATGTAGGAAGTTCTAGCAGGACAGAGGCCTTAGAATCAGAGGTCTCTGTTCTTTTTTACACAGTTTATATTTCAGTCAGTCCCCCGGCGGCATTTTCCATGTTAATATGTTGAAAAGTATGCTACAATGTGGATAAATAATTAATAGGAGGCGCAAGGGGATGAAAAAACCGAGGAACAACAGGAATCTGAAGATTGTAATTATTGTGATTATCTGCCTGACCTTTATTGTGGGTATCGGAGCCGGAATAGGGGCCGGCACTTATATTTCAAATAAAAAGGCGCAGAAGATGGAAGTGACGAAATTGAAAGATACGGCTTTGAATGACAGCAGTCAGGTCAAGGGGGACGGTGCAGAGAAAGAGGATGATAAGAAGCCGGAAGCGGATAAGCCGGAAACGAATGATTCCAAGGATGATAAGGATTCCGGCAGCGGGGATAACAGTCAGAACTCCTCCCAGAATAAAGACAATGCAGATAACAGCAGTCAGTCCCAAAATCAGGGAAGTACATACGATGCTTCTGTACCGGCAGACGACACAGGCATACACAGATATGAGTATATTATCAGTGACTGTACATGGCAGGAGGCGTTTCAGGACTGCCTGAACAGGGGCGGCTACCTTGTCCGGATCAACAGTTCGAAAGAGTATGAGACGATCAGAAAGGAAATCAGCCGGCAGAAGATGACGGATATTTATTTCAAACTCGGCGGAAGGCGTGATAACCAGTCTCAGGACTACTACTGGGTGAATCAGGATAATAAGCTGTTTGGTGAAAAATTAAATTCAGACGACAGCTGGTGTTCAGACGAATGGATGGGCGGCGAACCAAGTTTTCAGGACGGGAATCTGGAAGAGAAGTATATGGACCTGTTTTTCTATGACGGAGAGAAACGGTTTGTCTGGAATGACGTTCCGGATGATATGCTTGCGGCAGAGCCGGCGTATTCAGGGAAACTGGGATATATATGTGAGTATGAGGATTAAAAAAGTCTAGATTTACTTGCCTGAACAGCAAAAATATAGTACTATAAACTCTTGAAGGAGTTGATTGACAAATGATGTACTGGATTATTCTGATAGTCCTGGCAGTTTTAATTTTAGTCACCATCATTGCCACGATTGTGACGATTGTTAAGGAACGAAAAGTATATAAGAGTTATGAGCTTGATGAAGAGATAGATGATGAAGATGAGGATGAAGAGGATTACGACGAGCGTCCTGCAAAGAAACGCAGGAAGAAGGCTGTGGAAGAGGAACCGGCTCCTGCTCCTAAGAAGAAACGCTGGAAACTCATCCTTGAGAACGTAGATACACAGGAACGCTACGATTTCATTTTCTATGACAGCTTTGGAATCGGAAGAACTACGAAGGAAGTGGCGTTCGAGGAGTTCCTTCCGCTGCCTGATGACAAGAAGATTTCCAAGGTCCACTGTTCTATCGTGAGAAGTAAAGACAAGCTGTACTTAAGGGATGAGGGATCAAAGAATCACACATATCTGAACGGTAAGAAGATTCAGAAGCCGATCCTGATCCAAAAGGAAGATATCATATCCATCGGTGAGACAGATCTGGAAGTAGTTAGAATTTTAAGAGAAGCATAGTCAGGTACGGAATGTATCTGGCGGGGCCCGGAACTTTTTGTTTCCGGGCTTTTCTGCTGTTTCCATTACTTTTTACCTCACCTTTTTGCGTGAATTCCAAAACTGAACCCTGTATGCAAGACTAAATCCCACGTACCATTAAAAAACGTACTGATTTAAAGAAATTTTTCATCACATTTGCGCCATTACGTGCTAAAATAAATATGAATTTATAAGAAACTCCATAAACCGGGTACAGCAAACAGACCTCTGGGAGATCGACTTGCAAGACTAACTCCTACAGGTCGGACATGATGATGTGAAAGTTGTCCGGGATATGGTGGCTTGTATTTTTATCGTTTAATGCTTAAGCAGCTTCGGGCTTAGTACCACATCATCAGGTGCTATGTACTGAAGCTGCAGTGCTTTCAGCACTTCTTCATCAAAC
>NZ_QGDL01000017.1 GCF_003149245.1 Faecalicatena orotica
GTGAGACAGTTCGGTCCCTATCCGGCGTGGGCGTAGGATATTTGAGAGGAGCTGACCTTAGTACGAGAGGACCGGGTTGGACTGGCCGCTGGTGTATCTGTTGTCCCGCCAAGAGCATAGCAGAGTAGCCAAGCCGGGAAGGGATAAACGCTGAAGGCATCTAAGCGTGAAGCCCCCCTCAAGATGAGATATCCCATAACGTCAAGTTAGTAAGACCCCTTGAAGACGACGAGGTAGATAGGGCAGAGGTGGAAGTGCGGCAACGCATGGAGCTGACTGTTACTAATAGGTCGAGGGCATAACCAAACAGGGTGATAGGAAATGGATGGAAAAGATTCTTTGTATGCAGTTTTGAAGGTACACAGCTATAGTTAATATTCCTCGATAGCTCAGTGGTAGAGCATTCGGCTGTTAACCGAAGGGTCGTTGGTTCGAACCCAACTCGGGGAGCTTGTAGACCGTGAGCACTACTTACGGTCTATAAAATTGTTATGAATAATTAATTAAGGCTCCGTGGTCAAGCGGTTAAGACATCGCCCTTTCACGGCGGTAACACGGGTTCGATTCCCGTCGGAGTCATTTAGTTTTGGATATTTGGTGATTTAGTTTCATACGCCGATGTGGCTCAATTGGCAGAGCAGCTGATTTGTAATCAGCAGGTTATCGGTTCGAGTCCGATCATCGGCTTTGTTCCTTTATGGGACATAATACACGTGGACCTTTAGCTCAGTTGGTTAGAGCAATCGGCTCATAACCGATCGGTCCTGGGTTCGAGTCCCCGAAGGTCCACTTTTTTAAATAAGGCCCAGTGGCTCAGTTGGTTAGAGCGCCGCCCTGTCACGGCGGAGGTCGAGAGTTCGAGTCTCTTCTGGGTCGTTGACATCGGAGTAAAAAAGATGTATAATCTTTACCGATGGATAATTAAATAGCATGGGATCTTAGCTCAGCTGGGAGAGCATCTGCCTTACAAGCAGAGGGTCATAGGTTCGAGCCCTATAGGTCCCATTTTGCAGTATGTAATATACTGCAAAGAAATGCCGCAGTGGCGGAACTGGCAGACGCCCGGGACTTAAAATCCCGTGGGTAGTGATACCCGTACCGGTTCGATTCCGGTCTGCGGCATTAATTTAAAGTAAGGGAAACGTTGAATTTACAGCGTTTCCTTTATTTTTTTATCAAAAATGTTTGAACACCTTTGAACACTTTATGATGAAATACCAAGTTTCTGAAAAGCAAGCATATCATTCTTTCCTTTATTGACGTTTCGTAGGTAATGGAGTGTTGTGGCTGTCTCACTATGCCCCATTAAATAACTAAGGGTAGTGAGATTGTTTCCGTCAAAAGCAGTTGAAGCATTATAGAATCGAATTTTATGACTGGAATGATATGGAACTCCTGCTTCTTTACAATATTTCTTTAAACGGCGATTAAAACTGTCAGTAGTCATAATTGTACCATCGGGTTCAAAGACATATGTTCCGTTGGGATTTAACTCCTTTGCTTTATGAAGAATTTTTATCGCTTCATCTGTCAGAAATTGTTTGCGGAATCCATGAGAGGTATTTCCTTTCATTTGATTCACTACTTTTATCTCTCGTTTAGAAAAGGATAAATCATCGTTCAGTACACGTTCACAAGTTGCCTGTCTATGCAAATAAACAACTCTTTTCTCGTAATCAATATCTTCCCAACGTATTGCTTTTGTCTCACCTATACGGATGAATAAGTAAAAAGATAATTGTATGGCAAGTGAATACGGTTCAATAATACAATTCAAGTAATTCAGTAATTTGAATGTATCATCACGAGAAAATACATTATCACTTTGTATTTCAACTGGTTTATACGTGAATTGTTTAAAATTCACATCTGACACGGGATTATGTGATATAATTTCTTCTTCAATAGCATAACACATAATACCATTCAATACAGAACGTGCATTACTTATACGCTTATGTGTGTGTTCACGTTTTCTTGTGACTTCTCTAAAAAAGCGAATGAGAGTGATTGGTTTTATATCTCCTAGTTTCATTTTAGAAAGAGTTGTATCTTTAAAAAATTTATTCCATTCTGCAACGTATTCTTGAATTGTCTTTGCTTTAACCGATGTGTAATCACGCTTGTATAAGAGCCATTCCACATACAAATCTTCCAGTGTAATATTTGTACGATTTTCGATTTCCTGCTTTTCAATATAAAATCCTATGATTTCTTTTTCAAGGTTCTCTTTACTCTTTCTCTTAATTGGTCGGCGATTATTAGGTTTTGTGTCATCGGGTAAATATGTACGCCAACTTTTTTCAGATTCGGAGTAATAAATTTCATATATATGTTTCTCCAAGATTTTTTTGTTTGCCATAATTTTAAAATCTTTGAAGACTTCATCTGCTGACATATTAGCACAAGTGACGAGTGTATGCAATGACGTAATATCGGAAAAAGTAACAGGCTTATCCATCGGAAGTCCTCCTTCCGAGCCTATCACTATTCTTTTTTATTTTGACGTATATGACACTGCTGTCCTTTAGATATGAACCAGTTGAAACCAAAGATTTCATATCGTATATCTGCCGGGTGTATTCTTTTTGGAATACAATATTTTCCTGTGATAATTCTTTGAGGATATCCCCGGTAAGCATTAGCTTTTGCTCTGTTGGCAATTTTAGATTCTGCGACTTGAAAAATGCTTTTTTCTTGTGCTCTTTTAATTCAAGGTCTTTCCCAAAATATTTACTAAGATAACGACCTCTGTTTTCTTTACTGTCGACATCAATGCGGTTTATTTTGATAAACCCATGTGTCCATAAATCTTGTAGCTTTTCCTTTGGTAGATATGGAAAATCAAAGAAAATAACATGGTAGTGGATTGCTCCACGCTTCTGTTTCTCCCACGTTGCAATATATTTCAATATTTGAACTTTGGTTTGATATAAGTAGTAATTTAATCGTTGTATAAAATACTTAAATTCTTTGTTGGTAATTGTAATATCTTGAATGTTCTCTTTAAATGTCAGCGTTAAAAATTTGGTCTTGTCATCAAAATTGCAGTCAACAATACGGGCGATTTCCCAACGGGTCTGCTCGTAGTGCTTCTGTTTCCGCTTTAGGCTGTCATACTGTTTGTGAGCCGACATTTCATCAAATGTTTTGCGTTTGCTTGATCCAGATAAATCTGTTTCTGTAGGTGTATGACTATAGATTGGATTCTCGTAAAAATATACTTCTTTCGTTGTAGGAGTTTCAATGATTTTCGTATTATATACAAAACAGTGGTTTGTTTTGTCCACGAAATTCACCTCTTATCCTATTTGGTTATGTACTAGATTTCTGTTACAATTTTTCGGAAGATGTTGTTTTATATATCAAGTATAGATAGAACGAACTCTTTCCCTAATGTGGCGGCAGATAGTCAGCACCTTATGGCGTTGCCCGGCACTGACTATCTGCCCTCACCTATGGGACTATTTCATTCCTGCTTTCTTGATATTAGCAGCTTCCGCTTTTACAGATAGACGGCCATTATATAAACTTGCCCATGTATGTAGTCCGTCAAATGAAACCGGCACCTGTCCTTTTTGCTCTAATTCCTCATTGAAAACAAGCTGAGTGGCATTTCTCACGCCGACTTTGATTTTCTCAAATTTCAGTTTTGGAAAGAGAACCGTATAATAATAGCCTACTTTCTCTTTTGAAGTGTAGTCAATCCATTCCGATACTTCGACTAATTGAAATTGCTCTTCCAGCTTGTCCGGGTTTAAAATAAAATCAGTTCCTCTAATCAATAAATTTGACCTCCTCAAAATATTTGATTATCTGATATTCAGATATTTATTATAATACAGCATAGTAAAAGCAGTGTCAAGAAAAATATCTAAATATCCGATAAAAAGATTGACAGGGAAAACATATTGAAATATAATGTGCTTAGAAATGGAGGTTTGGGAATGAATAAAATAAAAGAGTTGAGAAAAGAAGATAATATCACCGTTGCAGAACTGGCAAAACAATTAGGGATTTCACAAAGTATGCTGACAAACTATGAAAACGGCAATGGAACTCCAAGGGATGATTCCATATGGGAAAAGCTGTCACAGATATTTGGAGTAAGTAAAAGCCATGTTATGGGATTGACTACAGATATTGACGTGGTTCACAGAAAGAAAAAATTCAAAGCGGTTGTGGATATGTCCGAACCCATATCAATACAAGTGGAAAATCAGACAGATATTGACATATTGACAAAGTTGGATTTACTGGATGATGAAGATACAGACAAAGTGTTGGACTTCATAAACAATCTTCTGACAACAAAGAAGTATGAGGGGATCGAGAATAGTCCAATCGAATATGTGGCGAAATAACGGAAGTATTCTAAACCGTCCACTTGCCCAGCCGACCCGCCGCCCTGTTAGGAACCGTCGCTCTGGGCATCCTTCGGAACGTTGATTTTTGAAAGAACACGAACAAGGAATAAGCATACCTGGAAGATATGTAGGGAGTAGCAGACAGCACGATTGAGGAAGTGTTGTCTGTTATTTTTCTGCCTTGTCATATTCAATGATAACTGTCTTAAAAGGCTGTTCTCCGTAACGGATAAGCCGTGCGGAATAATAGAGATTGATTTCAAGTGTGGTAGGTGTTCCGTTGATTTTGTTATGTTCTGTTTCAATTTTACGGATAGTATTATCAATCCCCCAATACTTGTAAACAATAACGGCTAGTTCTGTATCTCGTGTACCATAATTGCTAAATGACATACTGTTATGGACATAATAATCGGGCAGACTGATATAATAGCAGATTCCAACAAAGAGACAGAGCAATAATAGTACGATTATAACTTTTCTTTTCATGTGTATATACCTCTCTTTTTTTTAATTCCACAAAGGGATAACTATATAGTACCTCACTATATAGTGAATTACTACATAAAGATTTATTAAATATACTTTGTGTAGGGGTGATGCATATGGATTATGGACATTTAGAATTAAGGATAGAAGAACTGTTGAAAGAACGGGGAATCAGTAAGAATACTGTTTGCAAAGAGTTGGATATTCCGAGGTCAAATTTTAACAGATATTGCAGAAATGAATTTCAAAGACTGGACGCTAATTTAATTTGTAAGTTGTGTGACTATTTTGATTGTGAAGTCGGTGAGTTGATTATTTATGTAAAAGAATAGGGTTATGCCGTTGTACTTGCATGGAACAGGTAAATAGTTGGGTATCTAGTGGACTTTAAAAGTCACAGATACCTTTACTTTGATTGATTCTTTTATAAAATTGAATTATACTGTGTGTAGTGAGGTTTAGACAAATTGGAATTTGTGGAGGTATTTTATGTTTAATGAAATATGCATATATGAGGCAAAACTGACCAAGTTAGATGAAGTCGAAGAACTGATGAGGGAAGTAGCAGAATTTTACTTGGAGCAAGATGGTGTTATTGATGTACACTATATAAAACGTACTCACCGACAAAAAGATTTCAATGCAGTTAAAGAGGGAGAATTACCTGTTCGTCTTACAAGAAATGTAGGTAAGGTAACATATGTCTTGTATTGGGTGCTGGAAAATGAAGAAGCTCATGCAAGAGTTGGAAAACTTGGTATAGAAAAATTCTATAAACGTTGGAATAGGTGTTTAACCACAATGCCCAAAATAATCTTGGGTGAGAATATTGTTTGATTTACAAATTTTCATTTGTTGAATAGAAGTGTTTGAACACTTTTTGAACACCTAGACCGTGATGAAGTCCTCAAAGCCCCTTTCTATCAGTATTTGAGATTGGTTAAAACGGTTCGATTCCGGTCTGCGGCATTAAGTGAAAGTAGAGGAAACGTTGATTTTACAGCGTTTCCTCTATTTTTTTGTTTTATAAAGTTTGATTACACTTGATTACACATCCAATGCGTCAACCATTATACTAGCAGCTTTTGAATCAGCTTTTTTCTGGCGGATATAGTGAAAGGTAGTACGGGTATCACTATGACTCAATAAATTAGAAAGCTGGTTTACAGGCATTCCGCTTTCATACAGCTTTGTTGCTGTTGTAAACCTAATTTGATGACTAGGACGGTATGGAATGTTCAATGGTATACAAACTTTTTCCTTTAAATAGCGGTTAAATGAATCTGCATAAAGTGGTTTTCCATTTTTCATAAAAAGATACTTTCCGTGAGGGTCATTAGATATTGCTTTATTCACAATGTCTAATGCTTTGGGGGTTAAGGGAATTTCCCGAAAACCATCATCTTGATTTCCTTTTATTCGTTCTTCAACTGTATAGTAAACTGATCCGAAAGTTAAATCATCATTCATAATTTGATTTTTCCTTACAGAACGATTGATGTATAGGATATTGTTTTGTATATCGCTTTTTTCTACAGCAATCAATTCACCAATTCTTAAACACAAAAAAAGTGCTAACTGTATGCAGTAAGAATAAGGATCATCAACACATGATAAAAATTTCAATATTTTTTTTCGTTCGCCATCCGTATAATTTTCCTTACGAGAATTAGACGGCTTACATCGAGTATGAAATTGCGTATAATCAACATCTGGCATGGGACTATGTTTGATGATTTTAAGGCGTATAGCGTGTTTAAATACGCCATTAAGGACACTTTTGACGTTCGTTAGGCGTTTATAAGTAATTGCATGATCCTTTGTAATTTCAAGGAAAAAATCTTCAATATCAGTAAAGTCGATTTCAGTGATTTTTTTCTTAATTAATATGTTTGAAGATAGAAAACGTTTCCATTCATTAAAATTTTCCTTTATTGTTTTGGGATCAGTACCAGTATCTCGTCTCCACTTCATCCAAAGTGAAAATAAATTTTCAAGGTTCAGATTTTGCACATCGTTTGCCTTTGCTCTCTGCTTATAATCTTTAATAATGGTTTCATGTATTTTAGATTCAGTAGATTTTGCAATCTGCCGTCTACCATTATTTTTTGTTTCATCTGGCAAGTAAGTATACCATCTTCCATTTGAGCCTTGGAATATGCGATATGGATGTTGTTCAATAATTTCATTATTTTTCATCGTTTCAATGTCGTTCAGAGCATCTTCTACCGATATATTATATTTTTTTTCAAAGTATTGCAATAATAACTTTTCTGTATCTGACATAATTAATATTACGTCAAGTATCTAGGTTTTGAGTATTCTAAGTTTCTAAGTATTCTAAGTTTCTAAGTATTCTGAGTTTCTAAGTATTCTGAGTTTCAGTGACACTATCGGTTATTCCTTTCTTATTTTTATGAAATCGACACTGTTTATTTTCATTCCTTGATAGCTTTTCATGTCATAAAATCCAGTATCTATTATTTGTTCCATATTTTCAAATATAATGTCCTCAGGTGTTTCAGTAGTAAATCTTTTCTTTATAGTAGGTTTATCCAGATTTCGAGAACAATATATTTTACGAGCTGTGTTCCGTTTACCATTTTCATGCTCATTTAGTATATCTTTGGTTATGTATTTGAAACTATACATGATCTGTTTTAACTTTTCTTTTTGCTTGATATGTTCGATATAAACAAATCCTTTTCCCCAAAGCCTTTCTAATTCCTTTACTGGAAAATAGCCTAAATTACAAAGAAAATGAAAGTGATATACGTTACCACGTTTTTTTTGTAATTCGTGTACAGCAATGTATTTAAAATTTTTTCCAACTTTATATTTTACCCGTTTCAAAAAGAGATCCCATTCGTGTTGCGCTGCAGAATAGTCTGTTACAGGATCAGAAAACGTTAATGTTATAAATGTATTTAGATCATTATGAATTGCTAAATCAGCTAAATAGTATATTTTACGGGTATAGTAATTTTTTCTCCGTTTATCACTAGAGATTTTGTCGCGCAAATCCATTTTATCATAAGTTGTTCTAACATTTATTTTTTTACTGGAGGAAGTTTTAGAATATGGGGGGATTCCATACTCTATAGGATTTTCGTATAACTGTATCTCTTTCTTGTGTTTCCATTCAGTAATTTTTTTGTTATACTCCATATGTATCTCCAAATTTAAAATCTCGTATAATAAGCGTATATATCAAGTAAATTTGTTGAGCCAGCTTCGCTGCCGACACAAGTGTCGGCAACTCCACCGGCTCAACGCTATATTACCGCTTAATTTTTTTTGCTTTTAGTTCTTGAATCAGAGAACATCCCTTCTGATTTAGTGGAATCCAAACTTCAAAAAAATCATTTGTTAAAGCTTGAAAATAGACTTTTTTCCAATCTATTCTCACACGGCGTTGGATTCGGTAGAAGGTAGATAAGGAACGTGCGATTGCTCTCTGTTTGTTTAGTTTTGATTTTTCTGCCACAATAGACGTGAATGACAGGAAATCAATATTGATGACTAGTACACCATTTAATTCATCTACAAGGCAACCTAACAGATCAGGTTCGTGAACTAAGCTTCCTAATGTTTCAAGCCATAATTCTGCTTCTTCAAATGTGAGTATCAGATTATGATTCACAGTGGGGCGCCATCCCAATACATAGGCAAACAATGTCAGAAAGTCCTTAATACCGTCCTTTATTGATTTTTTATTTTGGATTTTTTGAAATATAAATCCACCAACTAATATAATTAATAATATTACAATAATTATCATGTTATCCTCCTGTATCTGCTTTCAGAATCGTCTGATTATATCCGAACTTTCTGAAGTGTCAAGGGTTCGCTTCGCCGTTCCGCCCTTGACGCTTCAGCCAGTTCAGATTTAAATTAATCAATCCCGAAAGCGAAAATGTGCTTTGTTAACGAGTTTCAAAACTAAAAGGTAAGACATGCTCAACGGAATACCGATTATAAAAATGACGGCGAGAAAAGGAAGTAACGGTATAAAAATTACCTTCAAAAAACATTTCCCATATGGAGTGTAAAACCAGTCCGACGCTTCTTTGCTTGGGTTTTCATTTTTGTAAACTAAAGATAGCTGCCACCCTAGAACCACTAACCATAGAATTGTTAAAAAAATACAAAAATAAAACGGATCCATCCATTTAAAGTGATATATTATTTGGATGTTGGTCAAATAAGCCAGAAATTTTTTCATCATAAGCGTGCCACCACCTCTCCTGTAGATCGGTTTACAATGGTGTAACCTTCAGCTTGGAAGTATACGTTACGACGCGCGTCGATGTAGCTGATCTTCAGATTTTGGAAGGTGATTTGATAATCATCATCGTCCAGAATTTCGGCTTTAATTGGAAGCTTTTCCTCCAAAACCTTTACGGAAAAGCGGACTTTTGATAATTCGCTGTTTCCCTTTGGAATTTCTACCTCAAAACGATTGCTTTCCTCTTTTTCAGGCAAAATGTTACCATCACTGTCTTTCTTGTCTTTGGATCGGTGTTCGATTCCGATTAGATCGTGCTCGATTTCGGTAAGCGCATTTGCGATAACCTGAAGTATTATTGAATACATATTTTTCAAAGCCATATGGCCTCCTTTGCGACCTTCCCGCGGTGAAAGTCGACTTGTTTATTTCAGCTGATAAGTATAATTTAGCACTTTTTCGAATAAAATCTATTGACAAAATGAATGAGGAAAATAGGGGATGAATTGTTCGAATTTTATTAAAAAGAACCAGGAGTATAAGGAAAGACATGGGTATTTGTTACCCTTGGAATAAGGGGAGTTTTTTAAAGTAGTTAAAAGATATTAAAAAGATATGGGTATTGGCTTCACTTGAATTTTATCCTTTGCACAAAACATATGTTCTTGAAGAAAAAATAAATTTTAAGCAAATAAAAGCAGAATTGTGTATGCAATTCTGCTTTTAAGAATTTTATACCCCTTCAAAGATTGACGTAAGAAATTCGTATATCCGTATTCTTTCAAAAAGTTTACGCCTCATTCGTTCATAATCTTCTTCTGTCAAATTTAGCTGAATATCTTCTACTTTCTTTATTTCAAGTTGTGTCCATTCCTCTGCGACTTCTGGATTGGCGTTAATAAAAGCAGCCAGATCTTCTATAGCTAGTTGTGATGTTGCTTCTTCATATTCTTCAACTGTCATTTAAATGCTCATCCCTTTCTATTGTATGTATATTTCTAGTATACATCCTTGTGATCACGTTCACAATATCCGTATGCTTATTTTATCCATATAATATAGGAATAGAGCGAAGGGTGGTGAGAGCAATTATAGATTATAGTCCGTTATGGGATACGATGAAAAAGAAAAATTGTTCTCAGTATAAGTTGCTAAAAAGTGGAATTGATAATAAAACTTTAGATTATTTAAAGAAAAATAATAATATAACTCTTTTAACTTTAGAAAAGATCTGCCGTATTTTAGAGTGTACGCCAAACGATGTTGTAAAGTTTATAGAAGTAGAAAAATAGAGCAACCTTTTAGAAGAGGTTGCTTTTTGATTACATATTTGATTACACTTTTTAGAAGAAGCTCTGAACCCTCCTTTTTATCAGCGTTTTTTTGTTAGCCGGATTGTTCGATTCCGGTCTGCGGCATTCATGGAATAGCTTCAAGTGCTTATAAATAAGGCATTTGAAGTTTTTTATTTTTTAAAAAAGTTGTACATTTTTGTACAGTGGACAAATTACAAGTTTACGCAAGAATTTTTGACATCTGCTGAATATCGTTATCTTGTACACGCTGACCGATATAATGTTCTGTCATGGTTAAGGTTGAATGTCCAAGCAATGGCTGTATGTCAATGGCTTTGACTCTTGCATCATATAACATGGACGCACCAGTAAACCTGATTTTGTGGCTTGACAGATAAGGAATACCAACCTTATTGCAATATTTTTTAAGTCTTCTGTTGAACGTGTCTGTAGTCAGTGGTCTACCGTAGTGCATGTAGATAAGTTTACCAGTGGGATTTAAAGTTTTTATTTTACGAAGAATGTTTAAACCCTCATCAGAAATAAATTCTGTTCGTACACTGTAGTCTGGATTGCCTTTAGGATCTTTCAATACCCTGCATGGCTGACTCAATGTCAAATCGTCCTGCCATACACGTTCTTCGAGTTGGATATTCCAAGGTCAAATTTTAACAGATATTGCAGAAATGAATTTCAAAGCTTGGACGCGAATTTAATTTGTAAGTTATGTGATTATTTTGAGTGTGAAGTTGGCGAATTGATTTGCTATCTAAAAGAATAGCAAGCGGTTGTTGTTGAGATGAAATAGATAGAAGGGTATGCGGAAATGTGAAAGTCTCTTATAACTTTTTGGATGTACATTTTATAAAATAGAATTATACTGTGAGCAATGAAAGTTTAAAAAATTAGAAGTGGTATTAGGGGGCAATTATGAAAGATGAAGTGATATACTTGTTTACAGATGTTGGTGAGTTTACTTTAGACTCTTTTATGCCAGATGGGATTATAAAAGATTTACCTATTATCGGTCCTGTTTTTGAATTGGTAAAAATAGGTAAAGATATTCATGATAGAATTTTTGTGGAAAAAATTAAGAGTTTTATTGAGAACATAGACAAAAATCAGAAATGGAAAGAAAAATTTAGTGATGAGGAAGAGTGTAATAAGATATCAAAACAACTCCTGTATATAGTTGACTCATGTGATGATGATAATAAGCTGAGACTAATTGGAATAGCATTTAATTATTTAGTAAATGGAGAAATAAGCAAGAATGTGTTTTTTTATACTGTTAATATAATTTCAAAATCGTTTTATCCATTTTTAAAAATACTATTAGAAATCGATGAATCCGATGAGCGTTTCAAAAACGATGGAACAAAGTATGATTATGCTGGGATAACACATTTGTTAAATATAGGTGCATTAGATTTTGACGGTCAAACGATGGCATCGTTTAACTCCCAAACGGGTAAAATAGAATCACTACCATCTGTAATAGTGGCATTAAACGGATATAGCGATTTTTTAAGGGAACTTTTAAACAAGATGCATTAATGTCATCTATCCATTTTGGAGTACTCCATAGTAGAGATTAAAATATCTATTTAAACTCTGTTTGCCACGGAAACAATAATATATTTTTATACCAATAAATTTAGGGTTATAGATGAGAATTCTTTGAACACTTTTTGAACACCTAGACCGTGATGAAGTCCTCAAAGCCCCTTTCTATCAGTAATTGAGATTTGTTAAAACGGTTCGAATTCGGTCTGCGGCAGATGTAAAAGGCTTTAACCATAAGGGTTTGGCCTTTTTAATTTTCTATTCGATATTTTTCTTTAATATCAAGCATCCCTCCATTTTTTCCAAACATCCCTCCTGTTTTTAAGACTGATAGTTTGCAAGAATTGCATTTGCAGACTCTTTGATATATTCTTAAATATACTGTGTGTTTTTAACCAAAAAGAGTAGTTAGGTCTTTCTCTTTGTCGAGATAGATTATATTTTGTCGAGGAACAGTGGGCTCATCACCTTCACAAATTTTGCACTTGATAACCCCCAAATTTGGAGATGTACCTCCCACTTTTAATTAAGAATGCACTGGTAAACGGACGGTTTGATGAAGACCTGTATTGGCACGGTAAAGTTGATTGTATATATGAATGCTCTACATCTCTTTTTGGAGAGGCGCCCTGTTCATCAACTTCTTGTTGGTATTATCACGAATTAATTGACAGAGCACTGCTACCAGTGGGATAAAAAATATAATGCCCGGCAGGCCGAACAGTTTTCCCCCAATAAGGGCTCCGATCAGCGTCCAAAGAGGGGAAAGTCCTACGGAGGTACCCACTACATGAGGATAGATAAACTGGTTTTCTATAAATTGTACAACAAAATGCGTAAGAATGCCGAGCAATACCTTGTTTGGCGCTACCAGCAGTGTTAAAAATGCACCGATAAAGCCAGCGGAAAAGGCCCCCACGATAGGGAC
The DNA here is from genome assembly GCF_003149245.1 of Faecalicatena orotica. Taxonomy (GTDB): domain Bacteria; phylum Bacillota; class Clostridia; order Lachnospirales; family Lachnospiraceae; genus Faecalicatena_A; species Faecalicatena_A orotica. The sequence continues at coordinate 12,874 of NZ_QGDL01000017.1, forward strand.
AAAAGCGGATAGACCAGTTAAAAAGGCAATCAGGCCGGCATAGGGCAGACGGAGCACACTATAAGCCATAAGAATCAGGCAGCCCAGAAGGATTGCCTCCACACATTGCCCGGATAAAAATTTTGTGAAAGTGTTTTGAACCAGAGCCGCAATGTGAAAAAATTTATCTGCAATCTGATTTGGCAGATTGGCCGTCATCAGCCTTTTTGTCTGCCTTGCCAAAACCTGTTTACTCAGCAGGATATACACAGAAATGATTATGGCAAATACGGTATTGGCTATCCCGGAAGCAGTAGCGGATACAAGATTTACCGCTGAACCAAACAGTGCACCGGCACTGTTCGAGAGTTGGTCCCAATCAAAGCCTGCAATCCATTCCGAAAGTTCGGTAAGATCTACGGAATGCTCTTTAAAGTAGGATATCCATTCCGGCAGCCTTTCCTGAATCAGAGGCCAAATGCTTTGCACAGACTTCACCAGTTCGGGAATCACCATCGTTGCCGCAAGAGAAATGACCAATATGATACAAACTAACGTCAAAATCAGGCTGAATACACTCAGGAGATTGCCGTTTGGCTTTTTCTTTGCTTTTGAAAATACCCGGATAAAAAGATTTTCAAATCCTTTCATAGGAACATTTAGCACAAAGGCAAGTACCATTCCCAACAGGATTGGAAAAACAAGACTGACGATTTTTAATAAAAAAGACCCAACTGCCTGCAGATTCATGGCTGCGGCATATAAAAGCACACCAAAAGCGATAAAGCATAGAGTTTTTTTTGTTTGATGCATCATGTGTATGATTCCTCTTTCTTTCCTCATTTTTTTAGAGTCCTAGTTCGGATACTTGTAGTATAGTCCGAAATAGGACTCATGTCAAGAAAGTTGATAAAAATAGGATGGATTTCCTGTTACTCAGCTGTTTATTTTCACTTCAATTTTGATCAGGCATTGCTCCCGGCTGCCAGTGGTCAGCTCATCCAGCGGATATTCCTCGTAAGCATCTCCGTCCATCTGGAGTCCCTGCTCCTCAAGAAACGCAAGCAGCGGGCGGTAAAAGGTTTCGCTCATAGCTTCAGGGTACCGGCGGTAAAGCACTGCGTAGGTTCCCACACTTTTCCATGCATTGTTATTTTCACTGACCTTGAAGTAGCATCGGGACGGGTTTGGCCAGGGGCTTGACGCCAAACACCGCCGGGGTACCACTGTGCCCACGGGAAAGTTGATGTTTATGCCGTGATTCTTAGCATAGGTAAAGGCCGAGATCATATTATCCCCATAAATACCTTCCGTATATATGGTTCCGTCCGTGAGAATGGGGCAGAGGAAAATTGGCTCCCGTTCTCGTTCCACTAACATGACACGATCCTCCTCACAGGACAGCGCTTCCTCGGTCATGGAACGGCGCAGACGCATAAGCGCCTGAATGGACTGCAGTCGTTTTATTTCTTGATCAATATTGGCATCCTTCTCCTGAAAAAATTTAATCATCCGCTCGGGTGACCGCTCGCCAAGGTAGTTTCTGATATCTTCCAGTCCCACGTCGATACTTCGCAGGCCGCTGATGAGGTTGGCCAGTTCAATTTGGCGGAATCCGTAATAGCGATAGCTGTTCTTACCCCGGTACTCTGGGGAGAGAAGTCTGATCTTGTCATAAAAGCGCAGCAGCTCTTTGCTGATGCCTGTCAGCCTGGAAAATTCTTTGATGGACATAAAGGAATCTTGCATTTCTTCACCTCTTCCTTTTGGGAAAAATTTTATAGGTTATTTATAAATCGGTCATTGACATTAGAACGATTATAAGGTTTAGAGTAGCATTGTTGCAAAAATATTACAAGGTTATAATTCCAAGTTCAAGGAGGCCGATATGAAACAAAAACTGATAGATGCCCATACAAACTATTCCAATATGTTTTGGTTGTTCATGATCGGAAATATCCTTGGTGTTATTTTAGAGGGGATTTGGTGCTTCGTCCGGAACGGCCGTTGGGAAACCCATGTTGTTACCATATGGGGGCCGTTTTGTCTGATTTATGGGGTAGGTGCCGTGGGCGGTTACCTTGCATCAGCCCTGTTATCTGATAAAAAAATACTGACTCAGTTTGCAGTCTTTGCAGCAATTGGTACTGTTGTGGAGTACGTCAGCAGTATGCTTCTGGAATACGGACTACACATGCGGGCGTGGGATTACAGCAGGCATTTTGGAAACATCGCAGGACGGGTCAGCCTGCAGATGGCTCTCATATGGGGGGCGCTGGGCGTTTTGTTTTCGTACTTTCTTGTCCCGCAGCTTCAAAAACTATTTGAGTTGATGCAAGGACGGCTGTGGAAAACGGCTACAGTCTGTATGACCGTGTTTATGAGCATCAACATAACCCTGACTGCCATATGCCTTGTTCGTTGGAAGAACCGCCATGAGGGAGCTTCCCCGAGAAACTATATGGAAACATTCATTGATGAATCGTATCCCGATCATACGATGGAAAAGAGGTTTTGTGAGTGGAGTTTTTTAGATGAAGAAAACTGAGACAGGATGAATGGTTATAGCTAATATACGAAACCAACATAACCTAGTTTTCTATTGACATAGTACGAAATCGGACTTATACTAAGAAATATGAGAGCGGGAGGTAAAGTGGGATGGAAGAGAAAGATTTGGTATTGGAATTTAATTCTGTATACAGGGAACTGAATGATCTGTATCACGACATTGCATTGAATATAGGGATACCAGATAGTGCATTTATTATTTTCTATGCAATATTTAAAATAGGGGATGGCTGCTTGCAGCGGGATATATGTAAGCAGTCTTATACAAATAAGCAAACGATTAATTCAACCATACAGAGACTGAAAGCGGATGGATATCTTTTTTTGAAACAAGGAAAGGGACGTGACAAACATATTTATCTGACAGAACGTGGAACACATTTTCTAAGGGAGAAAATCGCCCCTATGGTTATGGCTGAAGAAAAGGCCTTTCTGATGCTTAGTATAGAGGAACAAAAACAATTTTTTTCTATTTTTTCAAAATATGTAGTATCCTTTCGCAGAAAAGTGGATGAAGCATTTATCGAAAATAAAAATATCCAAGAGCCAGACACAAAGACGCGGAGATGATACACATGAAAATCGTAGGTTTCGTTTTTTTATAAACATAGTCATTTTAAGGAGGGATACATTTGCCTACAGAAAAATTTATTCACTTGGAGCTTCATAAGAGGAACGCAATCCTGAAAGGGGCATGTATGGCGATTGCAGATAGTTCATGTTATTTGCATTCTGGCAGCAAGCTTGCTGCCAGAATGCAAATTTCCGAATCAGACTTTGATTCGTACTTTTATGATATGCGTGACCTTTTATGCTGCCTGTTATATTATTTGTTTGATCGTGTTCTGGACGATTTTTTGCTTTCTCTTCAGGCGGAAGGTGGAAATTTTCAGGAGGCATGTATCAGAAATATCCGTGAAATGAAGAAAACGGGAAAATGGGAGCTGTACGCTTCCATATGTGAGAGATTTGTTTATGAAACCTACTATCAAAGGCTTGCTGCTTATGCAGCTGAGCGATACTATGAGACAGGAAAAATTACAAAGTTTATAGAAACATGTCACGGAATGCTTGATCCTGCGAGGTACGGTGCATTAGAACAGGAAAAACTTAAAAAAGGAATGAAGTTTGTTCTGGATATAGTTCTGTACGGACTTGTGACATGTGAGGCGGATGACACAGATGAGGAGTGGGAGGCGTTATTATGCCGGGTGCGGTCGATTGGCCAGGGGTTAGAGCGTCTTTCGTCAGAATAGGAAGAGGAACGAACCATTTATACTGTGATTCAAGACGAAAGGAGACAGGTATCTTAATGAAGCGTTATGTTCTGGATGATTGTAAGACAGCTTTAGTTTTGGGAGGAGGAGGTTCCCGCGGTTCTTATGAAATGGGTGTCTGGCAGGCACTACGGGAGATGGATGTTGATATTCATATAGTGACAGGAACATCTATCGGGGCAATCAATGATGCCGCGATTGCACAAGGTGACTATGATATGGCAGTGCGGCTGTGGAACAGCATTGAAACCAGCAAAGTGATCGATGTCCCCATCAATGAGGATGCTCCTCTGGAACGGAAGGTAAGGGAAACCTACCAAAATTTTTTGGTCAATTTTTTAAAAAACGGCGGAACCGGAGTGGACTCCTTGAAGGAAACACTTGCGCTTTTTCTAGACGAACAGAAGGTAAGAGCTTCTTCTGTGACCTATGGATTGGTTACGATTGAAATGGATTCTAAAATACCCCATGAGTTGTTTATTGCCGATATCCCACAGGGTAAAATGATTGACTATATTCTGGCAAGTGCTTCTATTTATCCGGCATTTAAGCCCCATTCAATTAATGATGTGCGTTATGTGGATGGCGCATATCACGACAATCTGCCTGTTAAAATGGCACTTGATAAAGGTGCAGTAAATGTTATAGCGGTGGATCTGGATGCATTTGGTGTGGTAAATAAAGAGACGCTTAAACTTGCGAAACGCTCTCTTTATATTAAGAGTTATTGGAACCTTGGTCCAACGCTGGTGTTTGATCACAACACTATTCAACGGAATATCCGGCTTGGCTATCTGGACACCCTGAAAGCTTACGGTGCATATGAGGGATATGCGTACACATTTCTCCCTGGTTTTTGCAAAAAAATCATGCCGCAATTTACAGGCTGTCTGCCTTTGGAAGATTTTCTGTATAAAAGCGGTGGCGGTATGTTTGACCAATTGTTTCTAAATAGTCTGCATAAAATAATGGAGGAACGAGGGGAGCAGAAAAACCATGATTATGAAGCAGCACTTGTCAGTGCCGAACTGGCAGGTGAGATATTTGGGATGAATTGTACGGTTATTTACACATATGAGGTATGGCAGAAACGGCTGCGCCAGTGTGTTGCCCAAGTACCACTGCCCAATGTGCCCAATATGGCAGAACCAAATCTATTGGATGCTGTAATTGAAAGTGCACAAACGATGGTCAGTAAACAGTCGCGTACAAAACAGGCGGCAGTTATGATTAGAGAGATGCTGCGAACAGAAGCGACAATACGTCCGTCTGGCAGTTTGACTATGTCGCCTGAAACCTTTTTAGCCGGGCTTTTTCTTGCAGTCACAAATGTACTGTAAGAATAGTTCTCTTGATTTCTTGATTCACTTGTAATCCTTCTTTTGTTCTGCCATTTTGTAGGGGGAATGCCTCATGCTGGGATAAAGTTTCTGCATCCGTTCATTAGGAAATCTTTGATCCAGCCAGATATCCATCTGTCCGTCTGGTTTGTGCCCGGTCAGACGTTTTCGCCAACGTCCCACGGCCAGCGCTGAAAGCCATAAGTCATAGGCGAGAAAAACGTTTAAGGCAATGACTGCCGGGGCTTTGACTGGGAATGGAATCTGGGCAAACAGCCTGAACAGAAAGGGCTGTATGCCCCTTATATAGGCGATACCCAAAAATCCCCAGAAAATCATAAACCGAAGACTGGTACGTCCTCCCAGCAGGGAAAACCGCTGTCCGCTGTATTCCCAGGAGACTGTACCGTACATGGTTTCCTGTACATAGCTGCAGACTGCCTCAAACAATCCGCCTAAGATGGCGGAGCTTAGGAACAGCCCCCATGCATCCGGCAGGCGTGACAACAACGTGGTCATCAGAACAGCGCCTATACCATATATCTGATTGAAAGGTCCATATACCACGCTTTGGCGGCGCATGAGTTTTCCCGTTGTCAGATAACAGTAAATGGTCTCAATGACTACACCGAGAATACTGCCTACAGCAAACAGCAGCAAAATATCTAGCACTTTCATCTATTTCACTTCCTCTTTCCACGCATTTAGACTAGCCGGCCTGCACGTAGCAAGGCGCAGGTAAATTGCTTCCATTTGTCTTGCCAGTCCGGTGGGATGCAGCCCTTTGACGGAATTGGCAGTTGAGGCCTGCATACGGGCCTGACCTACATGACTGCTGTTCCGGAAACGCAGAAGGATAGCTGAAAATTCTTCTGCGGTGCGGAAAACATAACCATTTACCCCCACTGTCACCTGTCCGGGATTCGCTTCATCCAGCCTCTGTAAAACCGGCAGCCCCATAGACATGGCTTCCAGCATGGAGATAGAGTTGACTTCGGAGCGGGAAGCAGTGGCATATAAGTCACTGCAGGCATACACTTCCCGAACAGACTCATGGGGCACAGCACCGGTAAAGATGACAGCGCTGCCTGCATTCAGACGCCGTGTCAGCTCCTTCAGTTCAGACAGGGCGGGTCCGTCCCCGATAAGGAGAAGTTTTAAATGCGCCTCTTTTTGGCGGCATTGTGCGAAAAAGCGGATTAGCACATCCACACTCTTCTCCTGACCAAGCCGTCCGCAGAAGCAGATTACGGTATCATCGTTTTGAATATTGTAAAATTGACGAAGCATCTTCACAGTGACGGGATCTGTCCTGTCCCGTGAGAACTGCTCCAGTTCCACTGCGTTGGGGATGACCTCAATCTCGCGTTTCACGCCGCAGTGGTGCAGAAAATCCCGGGACTTTACAGAGGGACCGATGATGGCATCGGCCTGGCTGGCAAAATAACGCAAATACCGGTGAATCATCTTACGGACAACTGGCTGGAGAGTGGGAGAGGCAACATAGTGGAGGTAATCATCCCACATGGTATGCAGGGTGTAAATAAACGGAATTTTTAATTTCCGGGCAGTCTCCAGACCGGTAGAACCGATGCCAAATTCTGTATGTGTATGGGCAATGTCTGGAGAGAATGCCTGAATCAGCCGCATTCTCTCCAGATTGTAGGAAGGGGCCATGCCATATCCGTACAAATCTTTCAACTCCGCGGCGGGGCAGCGCAGTACTCCTTCCTTCATATGGCATACTTCCGCCTTTGGGTCCGCCGTGACCACCAAAACCTGGTGGCCCAGAGCCTCCATTCCCTCCTTTAAGGTTTTTACGTGGGTCGCCACACCGTTGATCTGGGGGAGGTACGTTTCGCTGAATAAGGCAATTCTCATTTTCATCATCCTTTCTGAATATATCCGATTCCTGTCTTAAGCAACCTCAAACTGGCTGTTATAAAGCTCCGCATAAAATCCGCCTTTTTCCATCAGTTCCATATGACTGCCGCTTTCAATAATATCACCGTCTTTTAACACTAAGATGATATCAGCGTTTTTGATAGTAGACAGCCGGTGGGCGATGACGAACGAGGTACGGCCCTGCATCAGCTTATCCATGGCATTCTGAATCAGAGCTTCTGTTCTGGTATCAATGGAGCTGGTGGCTTCATCTAAAATCAGCATAGGGGCATTATCAATCATGGCCCGGGCAATAGTAATCTGTTGGCGCTGGCCTGCCGAAAGGCTGATTTTATCGTTGATTACTGTGTCATACCCTTTTGGAAGAGTCCGGATGAAATGGTGAAGCCCTACGGCCTTACATGCCTGTTTGAGCATTTCATCGGTCACATCCTGCTTGTTATACACGATATTTTCCCGGATGGTTCCTTCAAAGAGCCAAGTGTCCTGTAATACCATGCAGAAGAGGGAATGGACCTGCTCCCTTGTCATCTGGCTGATTGGAACGCCGTCAATCAGGATTTCTCCACTGTTTATTTCATTGAAACGCATCAGCAGATTGACTAAAGTCGTTTTCCCTGCGCCGGTGGGGCCTACAATGGCAATCTTTTGTCCGGGACGGGCTTTAGCAGAAAAATTATGGATGATAATCTTATCAGTGCCCTCATAACCAAATTTTACGTTCCTGAACTCCACATGTCCGGTAACGGTCTGAGGCTTTATATTCTTATGACTTTCGTCTGCCATTTCCTCTGCATCCAGAAACTCAAAGACACGTTCACCGGCAGCAACCGCCATCTGCAGCCCCTGTGCCAGCTGGGCAATCTGTGTGAGCGGCTGGGTGAAATAGCGCACATACACCAAAAACGCTACGATTACTCCAAAGGAGATATGGCCTTTCAGAGCTAAAGCGGCGCCCACCACAATAACTGCCACATAACCCAGATTATCGACAAAGGTCATGACGGGCATCATCAGCCCGGAGAGAAATTGGGCCATATAAGTGCTCTTGTTTAGCTTTTTATTAAGACTCTTGAATGGCTCATACATCTGCTGTTCCGCGTTGTAGGCTTTCACAATGGTGTGTCCGGTATAGGTTTCTTCGATGTGACCGTTAATTTTTCCCAGATATTTCTGCTGGTTGTCAAAATGTTTCTGGGATTTACTCATGATGAGCATCATCACTAAAAAGCCAAGGATGACTGAAGCAATGGCTGTGACAGTCATGACCCAATTGGTTTTAAACATCATAATCAGGGAACCTGCCAGCATAGTGGCAGATGACACAAGGGTAGTCAGACTGTTGTTCAGGTTCTGTCCCAGAGAGTCTACATCATTGGTGATGCGGGAAAGGATATCCCCGGTGGTGTTTTTATGGTAAAACCACATGGGCAGACGGTTGATTTTCTGGCTGATATCTGTACGCATTTTCTGGGAGATTCTCTGGGTGACTGTTGCCATGATCCATCCCTGTATGGTGTTTAAGATTGTACTCAACAGATAAAGAACAACCAGAAGAATCCCGATTTTGGCAATGCCGGACATATCAAGGTTTGTCATAATACCATCGGTTATGAGATTGGTCATATCCTTGAGTTTTTCAGGGCTGACAAGAGCAATTACAGTTCCTGCAATCGCAGTGGTCACTGCCATAATGATGATGGCTATATACTTTTTGGAATAGGAGAGCAGGGCCTTTACTGTTTTTTTGGTATCCTTTGCTTTTGGGACGGTTCCTCCCAGTCCAGAAAAATCAGAGACTTCCATCTCCGGTGCAGCCTGGTTTTCCGTAATTTTATCATTATTCATTCTCTAATTCCTCCTTTGAAAGCTGGGAATGGGCAATTTCCTTATACAAGTCACAGGATTGCATCAATTCCCGATGGGTTCCCATACCGGCAATCCTGCCTTCTTCCAGAACGATGATCCTGTCGGCATCTTTGATAGTTCCGATTCGCTGTGCAACAATAATAATGGTGGCGTCCGCTGCCCTGCGGCGCAGTTCTCTTCGCAGAATCTTATCGGTTTTATAATCAAGGGCAGAAAAACTGTCGTCAAAAATCAGGATTTCCGGGTCTCTTGCGATGGCTCTCGCAATGGAAAGACGCTGTTTTTGACCACCGGAGAGGTTGGTGCCCCCGGGGGCAATATAGCTTTGGTAGGAATTCTCCATATTTTCTACAAAATCCCTGCTCTGGGCAGTGGTGATGGCAGAAACAACCGCCTTTTTGCTGACACCATCGGTTCCATTGGAGCCAAAGGACACGTTGGAAGTCACATCCCCTTTGAAAAGAACGGCTTTCTGGGAAACATACCCAATCTTATTACGCAAAGCGGCCTGCGTAAAATCTTTTACGTTGATGCCGTCTACATAGACGCCGCCTTCCGTGGCATCGTAAAATCTCGGTATCAGGTTGATGACGGTACTTTTTCCGCAGCCTGTGGCGCCGATAAAGGCAACCGTCTCCCCTTTATTGGCCTGGAAACTGATATCCTGAAGTACATAGTCCTCTGCGTCCGGATAGCGGAAGCTTACATGTTTAAATTCCACCCGGCCGGGTTCGGCGGTATGCAGCTCGTTAATAGTTCCGTCCCGAAGGGCAGGGTCTGTCTCAAGGACTTCGCAGATACGGTTGGCAGATACGCTGGCGCGGGGAATCAGGATTAAAACCATTACCAGCATCATGAATGCCATGAGCAATTGAATGGCATAGGAGGAAAACACCATCATATCTGAAAAGATCTGCAGCCGCTCCATTACCGCTGCCGATGAAATCAGTACAGCGCCAATCCAGTACACAGATAAGGTCAGACCATTCATAATAAGCTCCACCGAGGGCATCAGCGCGGCCATCAGGCGGTAGGAAAACAGGTTGGTGTTTGTGAATGCGTCATTGGCCTTTGTAAATTTATTCTCCTGATATCCTTCTGCGTTGTAGGCGCGGACAACCCGGAGCCCGGTGAGATTTTCCCTGGAGACACGGCTCAGGTCATCGGTCTGCTGCTGGAGCTGTTTGAATTTGGGAATTGCCAGGGCAATCATGACCACCGATACAACCAGCAGGGCTGCCACGGCAATGCCGGTAGCCAGAGACCACTGCCATCCTTTGTCTAAAATCTTCACAATGGCCCACACAGCCAATATGGGAGATTTAATCAGAATCTGCAGACCAATCACCACAAGCATTTGGACCTGCGTGATATCGTTGGTAGTTCTCGTAATAAGGCTGGGTATGGAAAAGTTGTTAATTTCCTGCATGGTGAACGATTGGACTTTTTTAAATAAATTAGTCCTCAGGCGGGAAGCCAGGTTGGTGGATATCCGGGCTGCAAGCCCGGCGATGACAACAGAAACCACAAGGCTTCCGGAGGCCAGCAGCAGCATTCTGCCCCCGGCGGCTAAGATTTCTTTCATTTCGCTGCCGGGTGTCTGGACAAGCTCTGTGATATCACCCATGTATTCCGGCAGTGTCAAATCAAGCCATACCTGTACGATGATGAGTCCCAGACATATGGCGGTAAAACCCCATTCTTTTTTGGTTAAATTTTTCAGTATTTTGATCAAGCTGATTCCTCCATTCTAAATAACAGGACTTACAGTTTTCAGTTACGTCGGCCGGCGGTTCTGATTTACTGTGCAGTGTCGTATGGGACACAGTTTAAAATAAAAAGTATCCGATTTCGGACTATTGTATTATAGTCCGAAATCGGATACTTGTCAAGTACTGACAGAACAAAAAAAGAGCCGCATACCAAAAGATGGTACTGCGGCTCAATGAAAAGGAAGGGTTCACTGCCTTTCTTCTTTACATGATTTGCTTTTTCATTTGCTAGATCTCCTCATCCAATAAAGTAATGTATTTTGCCAGAAGGTCTGTACAAAGTTGAAGCTGCTGGGGAGATATTTTACCAATGGCCTGCTGTTCTGCATCATAAACTTTTAAAATGACGTTCTCTCCGAATTTTTGCCCGGATTCCGTCAGGCGGATGACCTTTTTATTCCGTGTACCCGGTATTGTTTCAAGATACACATGCCCCCTTTTGATCATTCCAGACACCACGGAATTGACCGTCTGCTTTGGAATAGACCACATTTCACATATACTCTGCTGTGACGGTTCTCCCTCCAGAGCAAAAAGTGCATACCATACCCAGAATTCGTTATCGGAAATATCATGCTGGCTGGCTGCCCGGTGATAGATTGCATTCAATTCTTTAAACTGCTGATTGAATATTTCAAATAATTTTTTGCTTTCTTGCTGCATCTGCGATTCCTCCCCTGAAAATAAAGTTATTTATAGTTTAGTCCGAAATCGGATACACGTCAAGTATTTGATAAGATATAAAGAAGTATTTATTTATTAATTTCTTTTCTGTCAGTTCTGCATAATAGATAATCAACGGAACAATTGTAATAATCTGCCAATGAAATAATGATGTCCAGAGGCAGTTTTCTATTACCAGATTCATAATGTGAATAAGCACGCTGACTTATATTCAGCAGTGCAGCGATGTCTGTCTGTGTTAAATCATTATCTTCTCTTAGATTACGTATACGCTCAATATTAACCATTTTCGCACTCCTTTAAAAGTATTATATGAAGAACAAAATGGTCTATTGTGCTTTAGAACAAAATGGGCTAAAATAGAACCTCAGAGAGCAATATTTCACAGGTGCAATTTTGCCTGTACATTTGACTATGGGGGAATTTACAAATGATAAGAGAAGGAAAAGATTATGGAAAACAAAAAGAATACATATATGGCATAGATGGATTGCGGGCCATTGCAGTTATAATGGTATTTGCATATCATCTTAAACTGCCTTTTGCAAAAGGGGGATTACTTGGTGTTACGGTGTTTTTTGTTATCTCCGGATTTTTAATTACCCGTATTTTATTGCAAGAATTAGATAGCACAAATACAATTAATCTTAAAAATTTCTGGGTCAAACGCATCAGAAGGCTGCTTCCGGCAGTTTTGACAATGATAACAGTACTCATATTTATAAGCGCCATATTTAACCGGGTTTTATTTACAAAAACTTGTTCAGATTTTCTTTCTGTTATTTTTTGCTATAATAATTGGTGGCAGATATTCAATAATGTTTCTTATTTTGAAAATGCGGGTGCACCATCTCCTTTAACTCACTGTTGGTCGCTGGCTATTGAAGCGCAATTTTATTTATTATATCCATTATTGCTAATGTTTCTTACTAAATTTAAAAATAAGAAAGATAGAATTGCTTTGGTAACCATAATATTAGCTTTTATTTCTTTAGCTTTGATGTGGATTCTGTTTGATCCTGCAAAAGACCCCAGCCGAGTTTACTATGGGACAGATACCAGAGTATTTTCACTGTTGTTTGGAGCTTTTTTAGCTTTTGCAGTGGAAGATCAAAATAGAATCTGGGTAACACCAGCTATTATCAGGGAGACTCTTGGGATAGCATCACTTGCAGGTCTTCTATTTATGATGATTACACTTGATGGCTATAGCAGTTTTTTATATAGAGGAGGACAGGGGATAGCATCAATACTGACTGTCATGGTCATTTTTTCCGTTTTAAATAAAAATAGTATACTGGGAAAGGTTTTGAGTGTCTTTCCTTTTAAATGGATAGGTGACCGTTCTTATGGAATATACTTATGGCATTACCCCGTAATACTTTTAAGTAGTGGAGGTAAAAAATCTGGTTGGTTGATGATTTTCATTGAAATTTTTTTAACGCTTATTTTTTCCGCTCTATCCTACCAATTGATAGAAACGCCAATACGACATGGAGTTATCAAAAAGAGTATTGATATTATAAACAGTCACCCCAGAACAAGAAGAGAACGAAGAAAACAGGTCATGACATTAAAAAGAAGCATGAAAGCTGTTTTATCTACTGTGATAATCGGGATTGCGGCTATAATGTGTATTGCTTTTGTACCGCGTGAAAAAGTATTGAGTAACATCGAGGAATTGGAGACACAGGCGGAAAGGGCAAAGGAAATCACTGATCAAAAAGCAGAAATATCAAAAGGAGGTACGGCGGTACAGGATGAGACCGGAGATATTGATCTGTTACTTATAGGTGATTCAATAGCTTTAGGTGCTACAGATGAATTTTACGATGTTTTTCCAAATAGTATTTGTGATGCAGCAGTCAGCAGATATACAACGGAAAGCTTTACTATTTATGATTCTTATGTGAAAGAAAAGGGATGGGATGGTGACGGTGTGATATTTGCCCTTGGATCAAATGGACTTCTATATGATTCACTTCCCACACTTAGAGGAATGATTGAAGCTGATAAACCGCTTTTTATTATTACAGCCCGGGCACCTTATGCTAGTTGGGAAGAATCAAACAATACAGAAATATATGAATTCGCAAAGACAACAGAGAATACATATCTTGTGGATTGGTATAAAGCAAGCGAAGGACATGGTGAATATTTTGTTGAAGATGAAACTCATCTGACTGAAGAGGGAAGTAAAGCATATATTAAATGTATAAAAGAAGCTGTTTTACAGGCAAATATAAATAGATAAAAACTAGCCCCAAAATTCTATGATTGAACACTTGTTAAAGTAGTTGGTATGTGGTATGTTGATAAACAGAGACCGTATTTCAGCCTTTATAAATTAGGGAGGAGACGTTAAACTATGTATCACGGAGAAATGAAGGTGGACTTCACAGAGGCAAGTGAATATTGGAGTGAAATTATAGATGCTATATTGGGGCAAAGAGGATGAAGCAAGAGACTATACAGGGATGTAAAATAGAATTAATGTATCTTTCTAATGAAAATATACATTTTCATCAGGATCTGGAATTGCTATACGTTGTTGAAAATGGAGTTTCTGTTAAAGAGGAACAGGAGTATCAGATTGGGAAAGATGATATTGCAGTCATAAATCCAAATCAACACCATACACTTTTTAACTGTTGTAATACGATAGTATTTCGTATATTGATTCCCTACCGGCTTCTAAGAAAGCTGATTAGAGATGAATATATTATATTCCGGTGTAACTCTGTGCTGTACCCGTCTCAGGAGGATAAAAAACTACGAGCTCTAATAGAAACGCTGATTTTGCGGTATTTAAATATTGAAGAATCAGATTTGAGTGAGATGGCCAGTATTTTATTTCAGATAATACACCAGTTGTCTGCTAATTATAAACTAGATAAGAACAGCATGAAGTTGTATGTGAAAGAACATATGAGTGAAAAGATTGACCGGATTTTAAATTATATTCATCACCACTATTTTGAGACCTTGAGTCTGACTGATGTGGCGGATCATTTCCAGGTTTCGGAGTCATATCTTTCACGTTATTTTAAGAGTAAGACAGGTCAGAATTTTGTGAATTATTTAAATGAAGTGAGAATTGAGAATGCGGCTAATGAACTTTGCCAAACCGACGCAACAATTACAAATATTGCAGTGGATAGTGGATTTTCTACTCCTTCAGTTTTAAATCGTATCTTCAAAAAGAAGTATGGGATAACCCCTTCGGAGTTTCGAAAACGGATGGAAGAGTTTACTTCTAATGAGAAAATTGAAAATGACAAAGTAGAAGAGTTAAGAAAAAACTTATATGAAAAAATTGAGAATGGGGAAGAAGACCGGGATATTAAGAAAGTGGCAATCAAGGTACAGACAAACCATGTGCAGTGGATGAATCACAATGAGATTATCAATATAGGGGAGGCTTCGTGTGTCAGTGAAGCTGCTATACAGGAACATATTTTATTTTTGAAACAAGTTTTGGACATTAAGTATGTTAGGATATGGAATCTATTCTCGGAAAAATTTATGATTTCCACAGATTTTTCCGGGAAAAATTTTAACTTTGAATCACTTGACCGCATCTTTGATTTTTTTGTACAAAATAAGATACTGCTCCTGCTAGATTTTGGTAAGCGTAATCGTGTGATTATGGCAGGGAGAAATAATGAGCTTTATTCTGCCAACATGCAGTATAATCTGAAAACGATAGATGAGTGGAAGAATCTGCTGGAACACCTAATCAAACATCTGATTAGAAGATATGACAAGGGTGTACTTGAGAAATGGATCTATGAATTTCCCTGGAATAAAGAGCCATATTATGAAAAAGATTATGTATATATAGATGCATATGAGGCCGGCTGGAAAATCATTAAGTCTAATCTGGGGAATGGGAGGGTGGCAGGACTTAGCCCGCATGGAGAAATCAATGAAGTACAGTTTCAAAATGTAATTCATGATTTGAAGACCCGGGGGATTTTTCCAGAAATATTCACAGTGAAAATTTTTGCTGATTATTCTCATAAGATGATGGAAGATTATTCTTTGCAAATGGGAAATGACTATTTGTATGCCAGAAAGTATATGGAAAAGGTACATGCTTTGCTTAAAAATGAAAACATAGAGTGCAAAATATGCATCTCAGAGTGGTCCAATAGTATATCTAACCGTAATATTCTACAGGACAGTTGTGCAAGGGGAACCTATATTATTAAGTTCATTTTAAGTATTTGGAAGCTGGCGGATATGATTGGTTTCTGGCATGGTTCAGATGCTGTTGATACTTTTTATGATTCAAGGAAGCTGATATATGGAGGCGGGGGACTTCTGACTAAGGATGGAATTAAAAAACCATCTTTTTATGCGTTCGAATTTATGAAAAAGTTAGGCAGGGATATCCTGCGGATAGGAAATAATTATATTGTAACAAGAGATTCAGCGAATACCATTACGTGCCTGTGTTTTAATCACAGGGATTATAGTTATTATTATTACCTTAAGAAAGAAAATGAACATTTAGATTTATCCAAAGTGTTTCAAAGTGAGGAAAAGGAGAAAATTGAATTTACTATTGAAGAACTGGATGACAACAAGGAGTATATGATAAAAGAAGAAGTTATCAACAGTCATTTTGGAAGCATTATGGATGAATGGAGGCTGCTTGGAAATCAGGAAGAATTGGGAAAAGAGGAAATTCATTATTTGAAAAATATTTGTATACCAAAAATTTATATACATCATGAGAGAAGTGAAAATCATAAGATTAAATTCCAAGTTGAACTAGAACCGCATGAAATGAGAATGGTTTATATCAATGAATATTAGAAGAGATAGAAGGTGCAAAAAATGGAAGCTGTTTTTTGCACCTTCTATTTGTTTTTCTTTAAAATTAGCAAAAAATGAAAAGCAAATTAAATTCTAAAGGAAAGTCAAATATATTTTATTTTACTATACTTAATATATCAAAACAAAGGAAAAGAAAGGAAGTAAATGATATGGAAAAACTTTCTAAAAAAAGTATTTTCAGTTATGGGCTGGGGGATATGGCGAGTCAGCTCGTATGGAGCTTTGTGGGAACATATCTCACTGTGTACTATATGGATGTTGTAGGACTTGCGCCTCTGGCTGTCTCAACAATTTTAATGGCTGCAAAGATTTGGGATGCAATTAATGACCCTATGATGGGGGGAATTGCAGAGAGAACGCGTACTAAATGGGGGCGTTTCAGACCGTACATTCTATTTGGGGCCCCGTTCCTTGGGTTGTTTAGTGTATTAACATTTACATCTCCATTTGGCAATGGTACAGCAGGCATTGTATGGGCTATATTTACATATATTGGGGCTGGTATGCTGTACACATTGGTTAACATCCCTTACGGTGCAATGGCGGGTGTAATGACTACACATGACAGTGACCGGAACAAATTGAATTCTATAAGAGGGATTGGGATGCAGGTTGGTATGATGACGATTAACTTTGCATCGTCCATCATATTGGTCAAGATTTCAGGAAGTACAGAACAGATTTCAGGAAGTAGTTATACGATTGCAGCGATAATTTTTGCAGTAATCTCCCTGCCTATGTTTTTTATGGTGTTTAAGAATTCAAAAGAAGTCATCATGCCAAAAACCAGCACGGAAAAAGTTTCAATTGTAAAGAATTTAAAAGTAATTTTTACAAACAGGTATCTTATGATCATTGTACTTACAATGCTGCTGCAAATGACAGGAAATATGGGACGCATAGGTATTATGGCATTCTATGTGAGAGACTGTCTGGGTAATTTTACATTGATGGCACTTCTTATGACACTGCCTTCAATTGGAAGTATTATTGGTAATATTATAGCACCTTATTTAATCCGCAAACTTGGAGCGCATGGTAAAAGGAATGTTCTGGTTGCCAGCCTGATTGGTAAGGGAATTGGTCTTATCTGGATATTTATGGTGCCGTTCGACAATATCAAGATGGTGATTGCTGCCCATGTCTTCTTTGCGATTGCCGGCTTTGGATTCCCGTCTACATTGTCAATGGTTGCGGATTCCGTAGATTATCAGGACTTAAAGACAGGAGTACGTTCAGATGGTGTTGCATATGCTTTTTATGGACTGGCAACAAAAGTGGGAAATGCCCTTGGCGGTTCCATCGGAGTTATGTTAATGGCCGCATTTGGTTATGTTGCAGGTAAAAATATTACATCAACAGCACAGCATGGAATTAATATGGCGGCTAACCTTGTTCCAGGAATCTTCTTTATTGCTGCGGGACTGCTTCCACTAATATTCTGGAAGCTGACTGATAAAGAGGCAGACGAAATTAGAGAAAAGATTGCAGTACGCAACGCAGCCGAATAAAAAGTAAAACTAAATATCTGAATAAAATAACAGGAGGCAGTGATTATGAAAAACGGAAAATTACAGGTGGCGGTTATAGGATGTGGGGGAATTGCAAACCAAAAACACTTCCCGGCATTAAGCAAGCAGGCAGACAAATGCGAGATTGTGGCATTTTGTGATATTTTGGAGGAACGTGCAAAGGAAGCAGCAGATAAATATGGAGCTGACAATGCAAAAGTATATACAGATTATATAGAACTGTTAAAAGATGCAGAAATTGATGTAGTACATGTGTGTACACCAAATGTAGCACACTGTCCAATTACAGTTGCAGCTTTTGAGGCAAGGAAAAATGTTATGTGCGAGAAACCTATGGCGGCAACAACAGAAGATGCACAAAAGATGATGGATGCGTGGAAAAAATCTGGTAAAAAGTTTACAATCGGATATCAGAACCGTTTCCGTACAGACGCTCAGGCACTAAAGAGAGCCTGCGAGGAAGGGAAACTCGGAGATATTTATTTTGCTAAAGCACATGCAGTAAGAAGAAGGGCTGTTCCTACGTGGGGCGTATTCCCGGATAAATCAAAACAAGGTGGCGGACCGTTAATTGATATCGGGACACATGCACTGGATATTACATTGTGGTGCATGGACAACTATAAGCCAAAAACAGTGACTGGTTCTGTGTTTGAAAAATTAGGACATCTTCCGGAAGCTACAGAGGGCAATATGTTCGGACCTTGGGATCCGAAGGCATATGAAGTAGAAGATTCTGCCTTTGGCTATATCAAAATGGAAAATGGAGCGACAATTTTCCTTGAATCTTCATGGGCTTTAAATGTAAAAGATTCTCGTGAAGCAGCAACTACTTTGTGCGGGACAAAAGCAGGGGCAGAAATGATTGGCGGAATGAGCGGAAAAGCCTATGACCTGGTTATCAATGAGACAACAGGTGGAATTTTGACGGAGGAACATATCTCTGATACAGGCGCTGTTGCATTCTTTGAAGGGAATGGAGGCGGAACACCGGCAGATAAAGAATGCAAGCAGTGGCTGGAAGCTATTTTAGAAGATAAAGAGCCTCTTGTAAAGGCGGAACAGGCATTCGTTGTAACGCAGATTCTTGACACCATCTACAAAGCGGCAGCAGAAGGCCATGAGGTACAATTGTAATAGCATGATGGAAAAATAGGAGGCAGTTATGTATCAATACAATAAAAAAGGGCCCAAAAGGGGCGTTGCATTATATAGCTATTCAGCTGAATTTGGAATAAGTAAAAACTTAGAAGATTGTCTGGAAGATATGTTTGATATGGGGGCACATGGTCTGGAAATTCTGGCAAACACTCATATTGAAAACTATCCAAATCCGACAGATGAATGGGTGGAGGAGTGGTTTAGGCTGTTAGATAAATATGAAATAGTACCTGTGGAATATGGAAACTGGATCGACTCCCATGTACTTGGCCATAGAGATTTGACAACAGAAGAGTCCTATAAGATGCTTAAGAGGGATATGCGCCTTGCTGCCAGGCTTGGGTTTACAGTAATGAGGACGAAGATGCCTGTCATATCAGGTGATCTGGAACCAGTAAAGAACTGGCGCGAGATTATTAAAATGGCTCTTCCACTTGCGGAAGAATTAAATATTAAAATGTGTCCGGAGATTCATGCACCGACAAATTTAAGCAATAAGCTGGTGGCAGATTATGTGGATTTCATAGAACAGACAGGAACAAAACACTTTGGGTTAAACATTGATTTTGGTCTGTTCCGTAACTTTTTTAAAGAAGGCGAACGCAGGCAGCCAGGATTTGTTGCAAGTAAACCAGAGGATATTATTCCATTACTTCCATACATATATTGCTGTCATGCAAAATTCAACAATATGAGTGATGATTTTGAAGAAACAACCATTCCCTATAGGGAAATTATTGAGATTATGAAGGTACATAAATGGGACGGGTATTTACTGAGTGAGTATGAAGGCCATGATAAGTACAACCAAGGGTATGAAGTAGGACAGACACTTAGAAAGCATCACATTTTACTTAAAAATTGTCTGGGAGATTAGGAGGTAAACAATGTTAGAACGGGACGTAATTCAGTCGATTGGGTTTAGGAATGTAGAAGAGGCAGGGGCTGTTACCGGGTTTCAGTTTAAGGTCAGACTTCCGTATTATAGAGGAATATTCTTAAGTCAGCTACGGCCGGGAACGCTTTTCGTAGATGGGGAGCGTTTTGAAAGAGAAGAGATTATCTGGAATATTAATGGAAAAGATTTTACATATGAAGAAATGAAAACAGATATGGATACTCATTGGAGTGTTACAAAGCCTGCAGTTATTAAAGTGAAAAAAAAGGATGGACTGGCGCAGGGGTATCATGACCTGACACTGGGATTTTGCTTCACATCATCCTACATGCCGCCGGTTATGCAGGATGCATTGGATCCTGATTGTGAGAGTAAAATTTCAATGCCGGAATTTGGTCATCATGTTAACCAAAGAAGGCTGTTAATTGTTTAGAGGTGAGAGGGATAATGGAAGACATTAGAATTGGGATTATAGGTCACGGTTTTATGGGACATGAGCATGAGAAGATGCTTACCGTTATGGATGGCTACCGGGTAGTTGGAATTTCTGATATAGATTTGAAGCAGCTTGAGGATGTGAAGGAAGGTATAAAAAGATATCATTCAAACGAAGAATTGTTTCAGGATCCGGAGGTACAGGTTGTGCTGATTGCCGCGAACAACAACCAGCATCATGACCTGGCTTTGCAGGCAGCAAGAGCGGGAAAAGACATAATCTGTGAGAAACCGGTAGCTATGAATCTGGAAGAACTGGACGATATGATGAGGATAACGCGAGAGTGTGGGGTGAGATTTACTGTTCACCATCAGAGAAGGATGGACCCCGATTTTTGTACAGCAAAGGCGATAGTTGATCAGGGATCACTAGGCGATATCTATACTATTAAAAGCAGCTTGTACGGGTTTAACGGCAACATGCATGACTGGCATGTATATATTCGTGAAGGCGGCGGAATGTTGTATGACTGGGGTGTACACCTGTTGGATCAGATTTTGTTTATGATGCCGGAAGCAAAACTGACTAATGTTTACGCGGATATTCGTAATGTCATTAATCAAGAAGTGGATGATTACTTCAAGATTCTTATGCGGTTTGATAATCATATAACAGCAGAAGTAGAGCTGGGAACTTATTATTTGACAGATAAGATGCATGACAAATGGTTCGAGCGCCATTGGTTTATCGGTGGAAACAAAGGAAGTGCTTATCTCGATGGATTCAGTCCGGAAGGGAAAATTGTGCGAACGGCGGGCCTGCTGCAGAATGCAGGCGATAAAAGAACCATGACGGCAGCAGGTCCTACACGTTCTTTTGGACCTCCGCCAGATGGAAAGATTCTGACTGAACCTGTTCCAGAAGTAAACACAAATCATAAAGATTATTTTGAAAATTATAGAAAAGCATATTGGGGTGAAACAGAATTTTTGGTTCAGATTCCTGAGACGAGAAGGGTTCTTGCCCTGATGGATGCGGTTAGAGAATCTGGCCGCACAGGTCAGTCTGTCATTTTTGAAGCATAGTGAACTGAAAGCGGTAATTGACATTTATTTTTCATTTAATTATACTGTACATAGTACAAGGGGGTATAGTTTACGAACTATGCCTCTTTTTAATGAAAAAAAAGAAACGGGGTACACTGCAATGATTAAATTAAATGACTATTTATATTCTGGTGATACAGTTATTAAGATCTTGTATAAATACATGGAGGACCTTCGGGAATCTGCAAGGCGGACACATAATCCGGTTGACCTGATGCACTGCAACTTTTTAATTCAGATTGCAAACCTTCTCGAACATAATGATTTTCTGACATCTCAATCACAGCGCCTCAGGGAATTTTATAAGTTTATGGCGACAGAGTACCCGTATCTGGCGTTTACCTTTAAAGGGAGGATAAAATCTTTAATCAGGGCAGAGGCAAAGTTTAATGGATATGTCGTGGAATATATATCAGACTATTATCATGGGCATGGGATGTATCCTCCGGTTCCGGAACTGAAGAATAAGCTTAGCTGTTTCCGGGATTTGATTGCCTACAGAATTGTAATTTCTATGCCAAAATGCCACCTTGATGAGGAGACAGATGTGGAAACGGAAGAAATAAAGTATCTATATGAGATTGCAAATTACCTTCCGGAGTTTCTGGAAGAGCGGGGTTTTACTGCAATTGTTTCCGGCAGTCAGGTGGAAAGGAAATCAGCCTTTCTAAAAGAATCTGTGCAGCCTTATTATAAAGACTATATTGCGAATGTAAACAGCTCCGGTTATCAGTCACTTCACATTACTTTTTATGATAATAGCGCCCGCTGTTATATCGAAGTTCAGTTGCGCACGAAAGGGATGGATGATTATGCTGAAATAGGCCCGGCAAATCATCTGTGGTATGAAAAGCGGCAGGATAATGAGCGCGCAGAAAGAAATGCTGTACCGGCCGGGGAATGTATATATTTTGATGAGGCTTACGAGAGGGTTGTTCAGTTACAGCAGCTGGAGCTGTCAAAGATTGACGTCAATATGTTTTCTGCCGCAGATAACAGCTTGATAAATGATGGCTGTGGATTATACCGCGGCAGGGTAATTCTGCCTTATGAACATTTATCCAGATTCCAGAATGATTTAATTGACTAAAACAGGGAGATGTTTATGGGGCTTTTTCTGATTGTTTTATTCTTTCTTTCCCTCTGACTGATAGGCTTCGCTGTATTCGCTGGGAGATAACATGAAACAATCTTTAAAGCATTTCGAAAAATGAGAGTAATTTTTAAAGCCGGAATCGATACAGGCATCATAAGGAGCGCATCCATTTGCAAGCATGGTTTTGGAGGTATTCAGCCTTTTGCGGAGAATGTACTGGTGCAGGGTGAGTCCTGTGTACTGCTTGAAGAGCCGTGTCAGGTAGTATTTGCTGATATAAAAATGTTCTGACAGATTATCAAGTGTCAGTTCTTCACATAGATTCTGGTTGATATAAAAGATCACGTCATTGACCTTGGGATTGTTGATCAGATGGATTCCAGGGGTAATGGTCGTGTTCAGATGAGCCTGATTCAGGAGGATCAGCAGTTCCGTGGCGTAACAGTCTCTAAGTGCCCGGTCGCCAAAAATTTTCTCGTCTGCAGGCTTCATAAGCTGTTCAAATAGTTTTACAATCTCATGGAAGGTCTCACTGTCTGCATGGAGCAGGTTGAAATGCATTTTCGAAGAAGAATCAAAACAGGCAGCCACATCTGCATCGATAATCTGGGCGTTTAGTTTATTGACAAAATCAGGATGAAACCAGCCCACAAAGCGTTCATAAGGTTTGCCATCTCTGATGATGGCGCGGTGGAGTTCACTGCTGTTGGTGAGCAGGATATCACCGGGGCGCAGCGGATAAGTCTTGTCTTCCACCTGATAATCTACTTTCCCTCCAAGAAAGACAAGAACCTCATAAAAGTTATGCATATGAAAATCAAGATCAATCGCACGATCAGTATAATTATGGAATATTTCATATGTATTTGTATTCATGACCTGTCGGTCATCTTTCAGCCAGATCTGTCCTTTCATGACAATTTTTCTCCTTTTGAATTTAAAAAGCTGTATAATTAGGCAATTATTTTACTATATTATAGCAATTTTTACAAAGTAATGCAATGGAAATAGTGATATACTTTCTTCAGATCAAAATGGTTTGGAGGAAAGAAGAATGAGAAAATTTGGAACCCGGGATAAGGTCGGGTACATGTTTGGAGATTTTGGAAATGATTTCTTTTTCGTTTCAGTGGGGACATTTTTAACAGTATTCTATACGGATGTATTGGGAATCAGCGGAACTGTTATTGGAATGATATTTTTAGTGGCCAGAGTGTGGGATGCGTTTACCGATGTTATGATGGGGCGGATCGTGGATCTGTCTAAACCCGCGAAGGACGGGAAGTTCCGGCCCTGGATACGAAGGATGGCGCTGCCGCTTGTGATCTCCGGCATTCTATTGTTCCTGCCTGTGACAAGACTGACGATGAAAGCAAAGATAACTTATGCGGTGATTACATATATCATTTATGGAATGATGTACACAGCGGTCAATATCCCTTATGGTTCGATGTCATCTATTATGACAAATGATCCGGCGGAGAGGGCTTCGCTCTCCACATTTAGAAATGTGGGCTCGTCCATTTCAAGTGCGTTGGTGAATGCTTTGATCCCGCTGTTCTGTTTTGTACCGGTTGTTCTAGCTTCAGGTGAAAAAATAGAGAAGCCTTCCGGCATCCGGTTCCTGATCATTATGACTGTATTCGGCGTATGTGCACTTATCTGCTATTTCTTATGCCACAGGTTCTGTACGGAACGTATCAAAAGTGAAGTTATGAGTGAGGAAGAAAAAAAGAACGGCGGGAGTATGAAGGCAACTATGAGAGGTGTGATAAGAAACAAGCCTTTGATTGTACTGATTATCGTGGCAATAGTTCTTCTGCTTTCACAGCAGATTACAGGTACGATTAATACCTATGTGTACAAGGATTATTTCCAGAAATCAGGCCTGCTCTCTATTGCCGGTCTGCTGATGACAATTTGTACCTTTGCACTTGCACCGTTTATTACCGGGATTGTTGCAAGATTTGGAAAGAAAGAAGCAATTGTGGCCGCAACGCTGACTTCCAGTTTCTTCTATCTGCTATTAGGGTTTCTGCATGTGGATAATGTGTGGGTTTACCTGGTACTGAGTTTATGTGCGACCTTTGGTGCAGCATTTTTCAATACGATTGTCTGGGCACTGGTTCTGGATGTTATAGACTTTCAGGAGCTGACAACCGGACATAGGAGTGATGCAACAATTTATGCCATGTATTCTTTCTCAAGGAAAATAGGACAGGCGTTAGCAGGCGGTCTGGGCGGATTTGCACTGACTATGGTAGGCTATATCTCGTCATCGGGAGACACGGCAGTACGCCAGACAGCATCAACGGTGAATCATATTTATAATGTGGCGACCTTTATTCCGGGAATTACATATCTTTTGATTGCGCTGATTATGCTTTTTGCGTATCCATTGACTAAGAAGAAAGTATTGGAAATCACAGAGACATTACAGAGTTTACGTATGAAGAAGGAGGAAAACAATGCTGTATCCACAGATAAATAAATCAAGAATGGTACTGGATTTGTCCGGTATCTGGAAATTTAAACTGGATGATGGACACGGATTTGAAGAAAGATGGATGGACGAAGAACTGACGGAGGCGGAAAACATTGCTGTACCCGCTTCTTACAACGACCAGTTAGAGGGGAGCCGGTACAGAGATCATTATGGATGGGCATTCTACCAGAAAAAAGTTACTGTCCCGGCAGTGATGCTGGGCCAAAGACTTGTCCTGCGCTTTGGTTCCGTGACACATGCATCAAAGGTGTATCTGAACGGAAAGGAGGTATGCAGCCATAAAGGGGGCTTCCTCCCTTTTGAGGCAGAAATAAAGGGGTTCCTTACCGAAGGAGAAAACCTTCTGTGCGTAGCTGTTGATAACAGAGTGGATTATTCTACCCTGCCGATCGGAAATGAAGCAGGCGCTGCATTTTTCGGGGCAGACCTTCCTGATATTCCCAGCGTAAATGCGGTAAAACAGAGTCCGCACAATGCACCTAACTTTGACTTCTTTAACTATGCCGGTATTCACCGTCCCGTAAAGATATACACAACCCCGGAACATTACATCAAAGATATTGTGCTGGTTCCGAAAATCCAGGGGAATGATGCATCGGTCCAATATACAATCCAGTACATCGGAAAGGATACCCCCAAAATCGTAATCCGTGACGAGAACGGCATAGTGGCGGCAGAAGGAGTGGGCACAGAGGGAGAGCTTTTCATTCGTGACGCGCACTTTTGGTGGCCGGGAAAGGCCTGCCTCTACACGGCGGAGGTGACTGCGGCTGATGATTCCTATCAGGAGACCTTCGGTATCAGAAGCGTGGAGATTAAAGGAACTCAATTTCTCATTAATGGTAAACCATTCTACTTTAAAGGGTTTGGAAAACATGAAGATACAGAAGTTCATGGACGGGGACTGGATGAGGCATATAATGTAAAGGATATTTCACTGATGAAGTGGCTCCATGCCAATTCCTTCCGGACGTCCCATTACCCTTATGCGGAGGAAATGCTGAATCTCTGTGACAGAGAGGGGATTGTAGTGATCGACGAAACACCGGCAGTAGGTCTGAATTTCGGATGGAATGACGACGGATATCAGAAGTTTCGAACGAAGGAACATCACCGGGAGGTGATCCGGGAGTTGATAGCTAGAGATAAGAACCATCCTTGTGTTGTACTGTGGTCGATTGCTAATGAGCCGGATACGGAAAAACAGCCGCAGGAGGCTTATGACTATTTTTATCCACTGTATCAGCTTGCACATGCATGTGATCCGCAGGACAGACCCGTTTCTCTGGTATGCTGCCAGAACGACTATACAAAGGATCTGGTGGCACCGGCTATGGATATTGTTATGGTGAACCGCTATTATGGCTGGTATGTATTCGGGGGCGATCTGGAAGCCGGCAGGGAAGCGATGGATATCGAGATGAAATATTGGGAAAAAACCGGGAAACCGTGGATGATTACGGAGTATGGCGCAGAGACGTGCGTACTTTTGTCCCACAAAAATTCGTAAACATCTCCACCGTCCTTATACACCGGAAAATTGAATAAAATAGACTTCAGAGGTAGCTCTGATTCATCACATGGGAAAATCTCTATTTCTTTGATTAATGAAGAAATTAGGGATTTTTTCTCTTCATCGCTGATTTTGTCATACACCTTTTCAAAGTTTGCCAACAGGGTGTAGATGTTCTCTAAAGTAATGGCATCCTGTTCCACAGCCTTGCGGCGTAGCTTGACGTCCTCGATTTTTTCTTCAAGCTCTACAATAACATCGTACAGTCCATCAAGTCGGAGCGTCATATCGTGAAGCTTACGTTCTCTAAAACGAGTATCCTCCGGCAAGCTGTCAATTTCATTTTCAAGACGAGTTTTATTCAAATCGACTTCTCGCAGTTTGATTTCATAATTTTTCAGCTCTCTATCAAGAGTAGAGGTATCAATTTGTTTTCCTATTTTTGATTTAACCTCTGTTGCAAAATCTTGATTTTTAATCAACTCTCTAATTGCTTCAATAACAAGTGGCTCAATATCCGTTTTCTTTAGCATTGCTTTGTAATCACAGCTTTTACCTCTGGCGGTACGAGCTTTACTGCATACATAATAGTAAATTTCTCTATAGGTACCGTCTTTGTTTGTCCATGCGTGTTTGTTGGTATACATCGGACCGCCACATTTAGGACATTTTAAAATGCCACTTAACAAATGTGCTCTGTCCCGACCTATTTTTGATGGGGCTTTCACACCAGTTATTACACGCTTTTCATGTGCCTTTTGCCAAAGTTCTTCACTTATAATAGCTTCGTGCTGACCATCTGCAAGAATGTATTCCTCTTGATGTACTTGGCGGTATTCATTTTTACTACCTTTGACTTTTTCTCTTGTTCGTCTGCCAAAAGCGATTTTCCCAGAGTACACAGGGTTGTCGATTATCATTCTGACAAAATGCGTACTCCATTGTGAAAGAGTACCATTGGCACGTTTGATTTTTTGGATACCCTGCAAATTAAGATAGTTTGCAATTTTATAAAATCCCATATTACCATTTACATATTTATCAAAGATAATTCGTATCGCTTCTGCTTCATTTTCTTGGATATAGAGCTGCTTGTCTTTGAGGTAGTAACCATAGGGAGCAAATCCACCGTTCCATCCACCTTGACGAGCCTTTTCTTTTCGTCCGTTCATTGTCTGCTCTATGATATTTTCACGCTCTATTTCTGCAACGGCAGACAATACTGAAATCAAAAGCTTTCCGCTTGTTTGCGAGGAATCAATTCCTTCCTCAATGCAAATTAAGTTTGCACCAAAGGATTGAACATGTTCCAAAGAATTTAAAATATCGGCTGCATTTCTACCAAAGCGGGAGAGCTTATAGACTAAGATATAGTCAATCTCTAACCCATTTTCAATATCACCAAGCATCTGTTTAAATGCGGGTCTGCCCTCAATGGACTTGCCGGACTTGCCTGCATCTTCATAAATATTTACGATTTCCATTTCTTCTCTATCTGCAAATCGCTTTAAGCTATTTTTCTGTCCGTCCAAGCTGAAGCCGTCAACCTGCATTTCGGTACTTACACGTGGGTAAAGTACACATTTTTTTCCACTCCTATTCATAGTAGTTAACCTCCAATATATTATTGGAAAATATCTTTACTTCTCATGATTTATCTCATTTAAAACTTCTGCACCATGCTTTTCAATAATCTGAGAAAGTACATTAATAAAATCCTGATATGCTTTGGTTTTCTCATAAGAATTAGGCGGTGCAGCAGCCGTATCAGTAGGATTAGATATATTTTTGATATTTTCCATTCGCAATCACCTCCAAGTGTATTGCTTATATAAAGTATAAGCATAGATAACATTTATGAAAAGTTTGTCGTTTCATTATTTATAGTAAAACCAAGCACACCGCAAATTTTCATAAAACAAAAATGCGGTGCGGTTAGTTTTATCTGTTTGCCGTATTTGCCACGCTCCCCGACAAAGGGGATATTTTGAGTTGCTGTTGGCACAGCTATCATAGCCCCACAGTACCGTAT
This sequence comes from Faecalicatena orotica, assembly GCF_003149245.1. Taxonomy (GTDB): domain Bacteria; phylum Bacillota; class Clostridia; order Lachnospirales; family Lachnospiraceae; genus Faecalicatena_A; species Faecalicatena_A orotica. Next base: position 41,396 of record NZ_QGDL01000017.1, read on the forward strand.
GTGCTTGTCCCAAAAGCCACGCATACTGCAGGAACTCCCCCTCAAGTCTGTGGGAGGTCGTGAGAAAGTATCATTATCCCTTATGTGTGTTATTGCGGCGAACGTACCACCGTTCGGTCTAATGGCTGCATTTATCGCTCCGACTGCTGTAATACCCATGCTCATAAAGGCTCTCATCAATTATTTGGTTTCCTATTTTGGCAAGTGTGTTACAGCGGCCATCATGGCGATGCCCATTATATCGCTTTGCTTTTCAGCCACATAAGTTTCGTACTCAAAATATCGTATATTCGATTGTCAAGGAACATGGGGAAGATTATACCTCCCTCTATATACCCTGACTTTTTTCCTTGTGAAACGGAACGTGATTTAGAAAAAACTTTTTAAATATTTTTCTATGGTATGTAAACCTCTTTCTATTCCAATACGGACAGCTTTTTCACTTACGCCTTCTGCTTTAGCAATTGCTGATTTACTCATGCCCATAAAATAATGAGCATAGATTCGCTTTGCCTGCTTGTCCGGCAGAGAAGCAATGGCAGCGTGAAGTTGCTGGCTTGTAAGCTTACGTTCGTAAATCTCATCGAGCGAGAGAGAGACAAACAAGATGTTGTGCTCAATTCCATCGCCACGGTCAAGAGAGTAATGAGCTTTGTAACGGTATTTCTTTCTCTCATATGCTGATTCAGCTCTTACAAATTCCTCAAAGACAGCTAATAGCTCATCAGTCACTTCTACAAAGGTGTCTTGTGTGTAGTAAGGGTAATAATCTTTCAGATTAATTGTTTTCATGGTTTTTACCATCCTTTCGATTTTTTGGTTTGCTGAAGTCGAAAGGACAGCGGTGGAGAACGGCAGCGAGGCTCTATAAACGCAAAAATGCCCGACTGAAAATACAGTCGGGCATAAGTGGAAATATTAACCTTTACTTGATGATGTGTGTGTTCATATTGAAAGCCGTAATTTCCCGCTGGTGGGTGTAGGCTTTTTTTGATGAATAGAAATTAGGTGGAGTATGAGAGTTAAAAATAAACACAGCGATACCTCCTTGATACCGCCGTGTCTACAAAAAAGGGCAACACCCTCCGTTTGTCCAATTTTTCAAAAGGAAAACGGCGGCCTTGCGTTAAATGCGAGTTTCATATTACAAGTCTATTTTCTTCCTCTAAATTGTTTTTTTAGAAGTGACTCTTGTATCAAATACTGCCTGTATGAACCTATCACTTGCGTTTTTTTTTCGTCACTGACATACTGTAAAAAGCACTTAAATAATATTATCCATTCCTCATATGCTATTGCAGAGGTCTGATAATTTGATATTTCATGTCTTATTCTCAGTTCTTTTAATTGCCTGTACGAAAAAATCTTTTTGGAAAAGGTTCTATTATTTTTATAACAATAGCAAATAAAATCACGATATAGCTCAAATTCTCTCATGGTAAATTCGTCAAGTTTGCGCTTTTGAATGTGCAACAAAACAATATCCACATTTGGTTTTGGGGAAAAATCATTGCGAGAAAATCGGTGCACAATCATCATATTGAATTTGGGTTTAAGCAAAAGAGATTTTAATGTAGTTTCCATTGCCCCACAATATTTTATAGCTGCCTGTTTTTGTAATATTAAATAAGCATCAAGGGGCGGATTTTTTGCTTGTGTAATCTTATTAAGAATATCTGATGTAATAAAAAAAGGTATATTAGAAAAAATCTTATAGCTCCTTTCCGGTAAAGGTAATTCCATAAAGTCACCATGAAGCAAAGCAAAACGTTTTTCATTGCTGAACTGTTTTTTAAGATACAATATGTTTTTTTCATCCAGCTCAACAGCAGTAACTCTGCAACCACGGTCAAGTAATGCTTTTGTTATAATTCCTTTTCCTGCTCCAATATCAAGCACCTCATCATTTGAATTGATGTTTGACTGTTGAAGTAATCTATTTATGAGCATTGCATTAATCAAGTAATTTTGAGAAAAATGGATGGGTAATGAATGATTAATCTCTCTATTTTTTCCAACCAAAAAAACACCTCCACTCTGGAAGAATATCTAAAATTGCACAATATAATTTAATATATCTTTAGCATACCATTCAGGGCTGGAAATTGATTCCTCCTTCTTGTTTGGCAAAAGAAGAAGCGCCATAAGCTATCAACAGCTTAGGCGCTTTAGTGTTATTCAGTCGATTGTCGTGAATATACAATTTTCTGTATAGTTTTTTCTGCCAAAAAGTACTTTTGAGCTAATTCGGACACGGTTAATCCATTTTGATGTTCAAGCCTTATTTGGTGGTTACGAGATGACACCAATTGCTTAGTGTCCGTATTGCTTCCCCATGATTTACGGTTATCTGCTTTTTTGGGAATATAGACCTTAACACCGTCAACATATTCTTGGATTTGCTCGACAATTTCTTTTGGCAAAACGTCATATATATTAATATAGCTCATTTTGCATCTCCTAATCACTCTATGTTATTTAGGATTAGCAAAGGCTATTTTTCAGTTGCTCACTTTTAGCGTGCAATAGCCCCTGCTATTACACAGAAATAATTACTCCCATCGTAAATCCACCCTCCTTTGCTCAATTTAGCATAGGCTATTTCATATGGTACGATTATCAAGTGATTGTACTACGGGAAGTATAAACACCAAAAATGATATGGTTATAATTCCTATGCCAGAAATCAAAAACCATTTTTCAACACCTATTTGTTCCGCAAAAAGACCAGAACACAATAAGCCCAAAGGCATTGCGAATGACATTACACTTCCAAGCAAAGAAAAGACCCTCCCTAAATATTCAGGTTTAATTTTCTCTTGGAATAGGGCATTTTGCACTCCATAAAATGGAGCTGACACTCCCATAACCATACAGCATATCGCAAAGGCAATGAAGGCATTTGAGGGAAGTATTCCAGATATGGCAACACCAATTCCCATCATAAGAACCGATGCACCAATGGTAAAAGTACGTTTCTTAAAACCACCCCAAACGCTTAATATGACCCCTCCTACCAACATTCCAATAGCAAAGGCAATTTCCGCTATTGAAGCATGAGTAGGTGTTCCGCCGAAATATCCCATACTCATCAGAGGATATAACGCGCTAATCGGCATGTAAAAGAACATATATAATGCGCCAATCCAAAGCAAAGCAAACAGACCTTTATTCTCTTTTAAGACCATGTACCCCGCCTTCATTTCCTGCATGACATTTTCTTCAATGCTACTCGGCAATGGATTAGGAATTGCAATAATCGCCACGGAAATACAAGCTATAGCCGCACCAACAATATCAAGAAGAACGATATGATTTAGGTTCCAAACAGTATACAAGAATGCGGCGGCGGCCGGACTAATAATTGACCCTATGGCTTGTATAGTTTGGCTATATCCCGCACACTTTGTCAGTTGATCTTCTGGCACGAGTAGTGGTGTAGCTGCATTCAATGCCGGCGAGTGAAACGCTGTTCCCATACTTCGGACAAATAAAACCCCCATGATTACCCAGATTGGTAAGTCCATATAGAGGGTAACAATTGCTAATACCCCCCCAGCCGCAGCAATAACTAAGTCAGCTCCAATCATTACTTTCTTTCGGCTATGCCGATCAACAAAAACGCCAGCAAACGGCCCTATAAGCGCTTGCGGCAAGAAACCAATCAGTGTTGCTATGGATAACACCATTGCAGAACCTGTTTCTGCTGTCAAATAAAAAATAATTGACATTTGCAAAATTCCACTACTTATAAGGGAGAATCCTTGCCCAATCAATATTGTAAAATAATCTTTCTTCCATAAATTTTTATTTCGTTGCATATATTTATTCCTCCAAACATTTTTATTGCATAACTCATTGTTTTTTGTGCAATAAAAAATGCAGGTTAACACCCACAAAAGGGCATTAATCTGCATCACTACAAAACAAGGCAAACCAACATTATGCGACTATACAGTCACATAATGTATAAGCACGTGTTTATTCGTAAACGCAAGCGAAAAAAGCCCACAATGTGGATAGATAGTTCTGCTTTTTTATTGCTTTATTTGCGTATACGAATTAACACACGTAAGCCTCCTTTTTTGTTCAAATTTATAATAGTGTATCACGGTTGTTTTTTTATGTCAAGATAAAACAAAGTAAAAATATGCTTTGTTTAAGTCAACGCCATGATATGTGTAATCATATCTAAGAGGGTAAGGTGAACAGTAAAATGTAATAGGGTGAAATAATATGAAGCAGGAAAAAATCAAATATGATTTTAAGGCTTTCGGTCAAGCCATAAAAGAAGCTCGAAAGGTAAAGGGATTATCAAGAAATGAGTTAGCAGACCAAATGAACATTGCCCCTCGATATATTGCGTCCATTGAAAACAGCGGACAGCACCCAAGCCTTCAAATCTTTTATGAACTTGTTACTCTTCTAGATGTATCGGTAGACCAATTCTTTTTTCAAAATAAAGAAGCAGCTAAATCCACGCAGCGCAGACAGCTTGATAGTCTGCTCGATGATATAAGCGACAAGGGATTGCAAATCGTCACCGCTACCGCAAGAGAGATAAAGGAAGTCGAAACAAAGGACAGATGAATGTCCAAAATACAATTAAATATGGAATGAGAAACGTTGCAGCCAATGCGGTTTTGCAGCGTTTTTCTTTTAACATTCTAATGAATAAGTGCTTTTATAATTGTAGGATGTAAATGTTGAAGTAAAGTGGCAAGCAGGGCATAAGGGTGACCACCTTATGCTTTTGCTTGCTGGGGAGTATCCCCAATCCCCACTAAAACGATGATAAATCATCGTGCTACGCTCCCTTTGGGAGCTGATGAAATCACAGTGCAGCTTACCGCTGTTCCTGTGATTTTTCTTTTTCCTTTTGCTCCTGTTCCAGTCCCAAAAGTCGGTCGATATTCGCCTTTGCAGTCAGAATATCCTGCATTTCTTTTTTCGCCGTATGATACTGTCCGTATACTTTTTTCTTCTCCGAAAGCAAGTCTGCATATTCGGCTTGCAGGGTCTTAACTGTGGGAAGCTTTTTCACACTAAGTTCCTCAAAAGCCGCCTTTGCCGCCTTATGCAAGGTCAGCTCTGCACGGTGTTCCTCATAAAACTTTTTGGAGTAGCCTGCCTTGCGGTAATCGCTGTAAATATCTCGGGTTTTCGCATAGTTGAAGATGTGTTTTTTCAGCACCTGTATTTCTGCCATACGCTTTTCAGCGGTCTTAATTTGCGTGTTCAGCTCGTCAAAGGTAGCAGTACATTTCTTTGCCTTTTCCTCTAAATCGGAGTAGGCAAGGAGCTTATGTTCTTGCAAGAAATTGACGGTCTGTGCCATCTGCTTTAAATTGAAAATCTTTGCCCACTGCTCGTAGCCTTTGCCCTTGCCTTGCTGTAATTTTGCCTGTATATTCACAAGGAGATTAACGGATTTTTCCTGCCGTTTCGGTTGTTTGGCAGAGGTTTTTTTGACTTCTCTTTGAAGAGCTTTACCGTCAATAATCGCCTTAATTTCATCTTCCGAATATCCCTCGTCAAGAGAACGCAGGCGAATAAATTTTTTCTGCTCTGCACCTTTAAATGCGTAATGCTTACCGCTTTTTGTTTCATAGCCCGCACCTTGCATGAGCTGTAAAAACTCATCAAAGGTTTTAGGCTTTTGGGCAAGCACATCATCTATGGTCTGTCTTAATTTATCGGAGTGCGAGAGGGGCTTTTCATCGCCAAGCCATTTGCCGTAATGCCCCTTAGAGCGTTTGGGGTTTTTGATAATGGAAAGTCCGTTTTCAAGGCAAAGGCGGTCAGATATTTGAGCGAGAGCCTTACCGCTTCTCTTAAAATCTCGAAACTTTTTTGTACAGTCAAGAGAGGTGGAATTAAAGATAATGTGATTATGAATATGGGCTTTGTCTATGTGCGTGGCAACGATAAAAGCGTGGTTGCCTTTGGTGAAGCTCATGCCCAATTCATATCCGATTTTGTTTGCAAGCTCGGGTGTTATTTCCCCCGGCTTAAAGGCTTGCCGTATCTGATAGGCAATGACATTGCTTGCTTGTTTTCTGCCTGTAATATCATCATATTGCCGCTTAGAGAGCATAAACTCACCTTGCACGGTTTTAGGGTCGCACGCATAGGAGCTGATGTATTCGCCCTCGTTTGTTTTGTCAGGGTTTTTGGCATAATCGGTGCGGTCGGCAAGGCAATCGGCAATGGATTTTCCTTTGTTTTGGTGCATGGCAATTAAGCGTGTGGTAGCGATAATAACACCTCCTTTTGGGCAAGAAAAAAAGCACACCGTTTTTTTGGTGTGCTCATCTGAATAAAACTATATTTGAAAGTCTGCTAACCATTTCATTGTTAAGGCATAGTATTTTTCATCAAACTTGTCTGTGTATGACATCGCCCAAACTTCGTCCGCATCAAGAGTTATTTTGTTTACTCCATGTTCTTTGAAATATCCGAAAAAATCCAACTCGTCCATTGCACTTAGCTTTTCAATGTTCATCTGTCGGAATATCATATACTGAACAAATTCCTCGGAAGAGTGGCATTCTCTTGTTACTATATCCAAATCGTAAATATTCACTGCATACGGTATTAGCTGATTTTCTGACAACTGCAAATAGTTATAGATTTCTGATGGAATTGATGTAAAATTGTCCATCATAATGCTACATGGGAAATTCCATGTAGTGCTATTTATACTCACTTCATTGTCATTTTCGTCCACAAATGTACCGTCACCATTTAAGTGCTCAATAGTTCTTACCGATTGTTCATATGCTTTTCCAATAGCCTTATAGACATCATCTTTAATTGCATCTAAGTTTCCTCTAAGAGCAGGAAGTGTTAATAGTTTGCCTTTTGCTTCCGCAAAAACAGTAGCATTATTACTTTGGGCTGTAATATCAGCTTCAAATGTTTTGGTGTTTGGTGGATATTTTAAGGATAGATGTACAGTATCAAAAAGACGTAAAAAATACTCTTTTGCTAATTGCTCGACTACATCACCTCTGTTTTTCGTATATCGAGCTACTACATCTTGAGCAAATTTTTTCTCCGTAATGAAAGTATAATGAAATATTTTAGGGAAATTGGAGATTGTTGAAACAGGTATTGGCATATAAATATAGTTTCCAAAGTCAACAAAAGGTTTCGCATATAATGGATTAAAATCATCTGTCGAAACAGCTTTTAAATCGGCATCCCCCGGTTTAATTGAAAGGTAGCAAAATAAGCTGTCAATTTCAGCTTTATCAAACTTTTTATAAAGCATTTCCTTAGGTACTTTAAATCCATGCGACTGAATTAAAGCTATTTTATTAGTAGAACTATCTGCTACAAGTAAAATACTCATGTAAAATTGATATGTAAACATGACTACTTTTTGACACGTTGAAAATGAAAACCCATATGTGTTTTTCAAATCTTCATCAAATGGCTTATAAAATCTCTCCGCAGCTTCCATTAACTGAAATTGATAGGCATCTCCACGGAACGACATATTCTTTAACTTCATTAAGGTTGACTTCAAAACATCTTGTTTCTTGTCATCACTCGCATTCATATTTTCAAAAACTATCTTGAATATGTTATCAATAGCAGGAGCAAACACCATAGTTGCGGTCTGCTTTAATTCTTCATAATCATTTGATAAAAAGGGGGTGGCTTCTGTACTATTCTGTCTAATTACATTTGCTGCCAACCACTCACTGGCAGGAATGCGACAATCCGATAATGCTTCATCTTTATCTGCGGACATTAACAAAATTGCATTGAGTAAATCCTCTGTTTTATAGTTTTTCATCATATATTCTAAGTTCATCCTTTTACCTCCTAACCCTGACAGCTTAATTATATCGCACATCACATAAAACTACTACACTTCCTTTATAAACAAAAAGCAAAAGCCTTACCATAAAGCAAAGGTCAAGATAAACGGATTTTCGCTGCCCTTGCTTTATGGCGGCACTCCTGCTGTGCGGCAATTAAGGGGCAATAGCACACAAATGCTATCGCCCCTTCGTAATTATATACTATGTCTTTAATTCTATACGCTCGTGACTACAAGTTTATATTGTGGATTTGAAATTGTTTTCGCATAAACAGCAGCAGTTCCAAAATATTTGGAACCTGAGAATTTACCAATTCGTGTCCGCTCTAAGCTGTCATTAGCATCTGGAAAACCTTTAGCAATAGGAGTATATCCATAAGCTTTCATGACAAAGCGCACCATCCACCCGATATTACGTCTATTTGGTGCATTACAATCTTCCGCATTGTGGTTAAGAGGAAATAATTTGCAGTCTGCAAATTTGTCCTCCAACTCTTTTACTACACCAGTCAGCGCTGGAAGTCCCACTTTTGACATAGCAATCATCTGATTAACTGATTCCGGTTGACACAAGAAGTCCATTATCTCGTTTGTATCAGAATTGTTAGGTATTGAACTGTTTTTGAAAAAATCTGCTGTAATTTTATTCATTTTCTCTACCTCCTCCATATATCTATAAAGCGATTTGCTTCATAGATATATGGTACGCTGTTTTTACCGTTCTGTCAAGTCTTTGTAGCAAAATGATTCAAAGATTTCAAATTGCCGCAAGCCTTAACATAATTTCCTCCGCAGCTTCCCAAAGCCTGTCATAGCTTTTTCGCAAATCCTCAATGTCCTCTTCGTAAATACTACCTGTTTCATGTGCCCGTTTGGTGAGCTGATTAAGACTGTTACTCGTTACTCTCAGCACCCTTACAAGCTCTCTCACATCGGCGGTATCAAGATGAATAATAAGCCCGTCAATCGCCATTTTGCGGAGGTAGGCTTCAGTGTTTTTTGTGCCAAGCTCCTGCATTTTTTGGTCTATCAGCTCTTTTTCCTGCTCGGTTACTCTAAGCTGAATACGGATATTCCTCTGTCTGTTCGCCATTAGCGTTCCTCTCTTTCTGACTTGGATTTTTTGGGGTGTGTAGTACCTTTTTGCGGTGGCTGCTTTAAGCTGTCCAAGATAGAGGGTCGCTCCCGTTTGGCTACCACCTCATTATCCTTTGAGGGGGCAAAACGCATGGCACTCATATTAAGCTCTCTGTCGAGAACAACAAGCCGTGCGGTTTTGTCCTTTAGCTCCTGTTCCTGCGCAAATGGCTTTTGCACCTCCACCTTTGCCGCTGCCTGCTGATTATAGAGGTTTTCCAGTTCCTTTTGTACCGCCTGTAACCGTCCCTGCATACCGTTTAGGGCATTGTCGATACGGGTGAGATTTCCCCTTGCATCAAGCCCCAATTTCGCCGTGTGGCTCATTGCTCTTTTGAGGGTGAGGGTATGCTCGTTGCCAAAGGCAGCATAGCTCAAATACATGGTAAATCTTTTGTAACTGCCGATTTCCACAGGGTCGCTATTTTTCACTTCCTTGCAGGCTTCGAGGATTGCCGCCCCTGCATTGTCCTTGTCAGTGAGGGTATCGCCCTTAATGGTAATCTCAAAATCATCTTTAGGTAGCTCACCGCCCTGTGGCTCTTTGGGAGTATGCTCTGCCAGTGTCACAATGTCCTGTTCAAAGCCTTTGATGTAGCCCTTATGACGTTCAATGCTTTCGGGGAAATGCTTCAGCAGATTATCTTCCAAGCGGTATTTTGTGCTTTGGTAATTGGCTTTTAACAGCTTCAGCCTTGCGACTTCAATATCCAAGTCCATTTTTTCCTTAATCAAGGGGTTGCCTGCACACAGAGCCTTAATTTCTGCATAGGAGAGTGCAGCTTCGTCTATATCCTCACAGGAACGGACAGGGGATTTTGAGGTCATAATCTGACTGATAAACTTCTGCTTGTTTTCCACCGTCTGCCAAAGATACGCATCAAAGGTGTCCTCGGTGACATAGCGGAAGATTTTTACCTGTTCGTTTTCATTACCTTGGCGGACAATTCTGCCGGAGCGTTGGGTCAAATCCCCCGGTCGCCACGGGCAATCTAAATCGTGCAAAGCCACAAGGCGGTCTTGCACATTCATGCCGGCACCGCATTTGGCGGTACTGCCGAGAAGAACACGCACATCGCCGTTACGCACATTTGCAAACAGTTCCTTTTTGCGATTATCGGTATTGGCTTCGTGAATAAAAGCTACTTCGCTTGCAGGCACACCCTTTGCGATGAGCTTATCCCGTATGTCCTCATATACGCTAAACCTAAACTGTGCTTCGGGCGTTGTTACATCATCGGGGAGAGCATCTTCAAGAGCGTGTAGCTCTACACCGTTAATCGTGCTGCCGCTTGCCTTTGCTACACGTTCAAGTTTAGGTCTGCCTTTTGGGGTGGACAGGTCGCAGAACAAGAGCTGTGTCAGCTTTTCGTCCTTGCCGTCCTCCCATATCCGCAGAATATTGTTTACACAGGTGTTTACCTTGCTTTCGGGGTCATCGGGCAGCATAGAATTTATCACTCGTTGGTCAAGCCCCAATTTTCGCCCGTCTGAGGTCACTTTCAGCATATTGTCGATAGAGGGGTCTATGCGGTCATTGTGTATTCTTGCGGCTCGTTCTGAAAGCTCCTGCACCAGTTCCTGCTGTATCTCGGTGGGCTTTGCAACCACCGTTTCATAGATAACCTCGGGAGTTGGCAAGTTCAGCTCGTCAGAGGTCTTGATGTCGGCAACTTCCTTGAACATCGACATAAGCTCGGGCAGATTGAAAAACTTTGAAAACCTTGTGCGTGGGCGGTAGCCCTTGCCCTCGGGGGCAAGCTCATTTTGGGTCACCGTTTCCCCAAAGGTACTCGCCCAAGCATCAAAATGGATTAAACCTTTTTCTCTAAGGGTGTCATACTGCAAATATCGCTGCATGGTGTATAGCTCCACCATTGAATTGCTCACTGGGGTGCCTGTGGCGAATACCGTACCTCTGCCACCTGTCAACTCGTCCATGTAACGGCTCTTTAGGAACATATCACTTGATTTTTGGGCATCGGAGGTGGATAGCCCTGCTACATTTCGCATTTTCGTGAATGTGAAAAGATTTTTGTAGCTGTGGGCTTCGTCTACATAAAGCCTGTCTACACCTAACTGTTCAAAGGTAACAACGCTGTCCTTGCGTTCCCTTGCTTCCAGTTTTTTCAGTCGTTCAATCAGTCCCTTTTTGGTGCGTTCAAACTGCTTGACGGTAAATCCCTCACCGCCGCTTGACTTTACTTCCCGTATGCCTTGCTCAATTTCATCAATCTGCTTACGGAGCAAGCGTTCCTGCCGTTCCAAGGAAACAGGGATACGCTCAAACTGGCTGTGTCCGATAATCACGGCATCATATTCCCCTGTGGCAATTCTCGCACAAAACTTCTTGCGGTTTTTTGTTTCAAAGTCTTTCTTCGTGGCCACCAAGATATTGGCGGCAGGATAAAGCCTTAGAAACTCGCTTGCCCATTGCTCGGTTAAATGGTTAGGTACGGCAAAAAGTGGCTTTTGGCATAGCCCAAGCCGTTTGCTTTCCATTGCTCCTGCAATCATTTCAAAGGTTTTGCCTGCACCTACTTCGTGTGCAAGCAGAGTGTTGTTGCCATAAAGAATATGGGCAATGGCATTGATTTGATGTTCACGGAGCTTGATTTGTGGGTTCATACCCACAAAATTGATATGGCTGCCGTCATACTCTCGGGGTCTTACGGAATTAAAACGCTCGTTGTATAGCTTAACAAGGGTCTGCCGTCTGTCGGCATCTCTAAAAATCCAGTCCTTAAATGCGTCCTTGATAAGCTGCTGTTTTTGCTGTGCAAGCTGTGTGGCATCTACATTGAGTACACGGATTTCCTTGCCGTCCGGCTCGGTCTTTGTATCATAGATACGTACATCACGGAGATTAAGGGTATCTTCAAAGATTTTGTATGCGTTGGCTCTGTCTGTGCCGTAGGTGGCATAGGCGGCAACATCATCATAGCTTATGGAGTTTTTGGCAGTTACGCTCCATTCCGCAGTGAAATTGGAGTAATTGACCTTGATACTGCCTTGATTGCGGTAAGGGGTGTCAAAGAGCTCATACATAAATTCCTGCATATACTCTTTGTCAATCCATGTGCTGCCGATACGCACCTCAATTTCGCTTGCATCTAAATCCTTGGGCTGCGCCTGTTTTAGTGCTTCTACATTGACTGTGTATTCCGCAGAAGTGTGGGCGGCAAGCTCGGCGGTGCGGAGCTTTTCACGGACATTGCCCGAAAGGTATTCGTCTGCTGTGACATAGTGGGGCGGTGCATCGGTGTGGTATAGTTCGGGTACACGGAAAATAACCCCTTTAAGCTGTGCCGCAATTTCTTCTTCCGATAGCCCTGTCAGCTCTGCCATAAAACACAAATCCACTTTTGCTTTTTCGGAAATGGATACGGCAAGAGCTTCAGAGGGAGTGTCCACGCTTGTGATATTTGCGGCTTTTTTAATCGTTCGTTTGGTGAACATATCCGCCTTAGCTTTCAGTTTGCCGTCCTCGTCCACATCTTCAAGGGAGCATAGGAGGTAGTAGGAGTTATCCTCGCTAAAGGCAAGGGCATTGCCGCGGCTGTTAATTAGCCCATATTTTGCGGTAAACTTATCGTAGAGCTGATTGAGCTTTTGTTGCTCTGCCTTAATTACCTCATCGCTAAAATCTTCAAGCTGATAATAGATAAGGTCGTTTACACACTCACGCAGCTCCACAAGTCCTGTGACACGCTCTTTTGCAGTCTGATTTAGAGCAGGCTTTACCATGCGGGAGTTTTCACGGAAGTAAACCTCACCGTCCACAAGGGTGTAGGTGTGATTTTTCACATTGGGGTCGGCAGGGATAGACACTTGCTCGGAGATTTCTATATCGGGCAGATCCGCTACGCTGATTTCGCCCTCAATGTTTTGTACAGCCGATTTGAGCTGTTCAGATAGCTCTGCACCCTCTATGGGAACGCAGGCACTTTCCATACCAAACTGACCGCTGACCATTTCCATATTACCCAGTATCATTTCGGGGTGGCCTGCAAAATAGCTGTTTAGGGAGATGTCATTTTCATCAAGTCCAAGGTGTATCCAATCCCTATCCACATCAATGGGTCTGTCACGCTTTTGCAGAAAGATAATATCACTGGTAACTTCCGTGCCGGCATTTTGACTAAATGCGTTGTTTGGCAAGCGGATAGCTCCAAGTAGTTCAGCTCTCTGTGCAAGGTATCGTCTGACCTCGGGATTTTTCTTGTCCATCGTTCCCTTGGAGGTGACGAAGACAACAATACCGCCGGGGCGGACTTTATCCAAAGCCTTTGCGAAAAAGTGGTCGTGAATGAGAAAGTTTTGATTATCGTAGCGTTTTTCACTGAGCTTGTAGTTTCCAAAGGGAACATTGCCGATAGCAAGGTCAAAAAAGCTGTCGGGTAGGTCTGTTTTCTCAAAACCTGTAATGGCGATATTTGCACTTGGGTAGAGCTGTTTTGCAATCCTGCCTGTAATGCTGTCAAGCTCTACACCATAGAGGTTAGAGCCTTGCATACTCCCGGGGAGCATACCGAAAAAGTTGCCTGTGCCGCAGGCAGGCTCTAAGATGTTGCCAGTGGTAAAGCCTACTTGCTCTACGGCATCATAAATTGCTTTAATGACGGTGGGAGAGGTGTAATGGGCATTAAGGGTGCTTGCCCTTGCCATTTCGTACTCGTCCTCGGTTAAGAGGTCTTTTAGCTGTAAATATTCACCGTGCCAGTTATCTTTGGTTTCATCAAAGACATCGGGCAAGCCGCCCCAACCGACATATTGGGACAGGGTTTCCTGTTCTTTTTTTGTGGCAAAGCGATTTTCACGCTCAAGGGTCTGCAAGGTAGTGATAGCGGCGATGTTTCGCTGAAACTTCTCTCGTTTGTTGCCCTTACCTAAATGGGTATCGGTAATGCGAAAGTCCTCGGCTTGCTCCTGCGCCGCCTTAGTTTGAGGGTAACGCTCCAAAAGCTGCAAAAAGCTGTCACGGCTCTCAGCTCTCAGCACAGGATAGAATAAAGAGGGGTCACGCAGGGTCACTTGATGGTCGGTGATTTCCTCAATGAAAAAAGGCGTACCGTTTTCAAGATAGACCGTATCGCCTTTACTGTAAGGAATAGGGGTAATTTTCGCTTGTTTTTCTTCGGAAGGGAGTACCTTTTGCACAACCTCCCACATGGTTTTGACTTCATTGGGGGTAAGCACATCAAGGGCATTAATGTTGTTCCATTTATTGCCGTAAGTGTCGGGAATAAAAAATCTGTTCCAATCCTTGCCGTCCGTTTCAAATACAATACGCTGTTCGCTGTACTCTTTGAGAACAAGCCCATTGAGGGCAAAACGCTCCCATATTTCATTGGTGGCATTGACCTCAACCGTTACTAAATAGCTGTTTTCCTTAATCTTAAAAACATCGGGGTTTTGGGTATCGTACATATCTAAGGTAATTTCCACCGCATTGCTTGGTACAGCTTCTACGGCAGGCTGCTCCGGCTCACCAAGAGAGGTAAACGCACCCTTTGCCACAAGCTGACCGATATGCCGTTGTACCTTTGCCCAAGACAGCTCAAGGGATAAGTCGCCTTTGGTAACGGTAAAAGCAGGGAGATTACCACCGTATTCGTTCTTCAGCCAGTCGGCTGTACCACGCTCACGGCTGTGGTCTTGCATATATGCAATCACCCTTGATTTACTGTCCTCGTTGCCGTTCCAGTGGAGCAAGGTGGTTTCAAGATCAGATTGGGTAATTTCCGCCACAATTTCGTGTGTATCGGCTTTCACGGTGTCGGTAAGTGGTACTTGTGGCTGTGGCTCTGCCTCAACCTCTTTTATCGGCTCACTTGCGGTGGAGCGTATAAAATAAGGCTTGCGTTCGCCGTCATCCATAGAAACAAGCACTATATTTCTTCCGTTGTCCAACAGCTTTTGGGTGTACTGCTCAAGCACATGGTCGGGAAAACCGCACATCGGCACACGCTCATCGTCAAAGCCTATTCTGCGGTAGTTTGAACGCAAGTCGAGGGTATTTGCTACAAACTCTGCATCATCTCCAAGGACTTCATAAAAGCTGCTCAACGGATACATCACAATGTCATCGGGGTACTCTGCCTTTATATCAAGATAGCCTTGATAAAGAGGTGTCACCTGTGATAAATGCGGAACAGGCTCGGGAGCTGTGTTTTGAAAGGTATCGGCAAGGTTAAAGTCAAGCTGTTTACTCTCAAAATTGTGAAAGTAAATGTATATCGTGTCGGGAGCTAAAGTAATGGAAAAATCTTTATCCTTGCTAAGTTCCGATAGAAACCTGTTGCTATATATCGCTTCGTTAATGGTTATTTCATCGGTTTTATCTTCACGGTTGAAATAGGTAAAAGCATCGTTACCGCTGAATGATGCCGCCGGACTTCCGATGTAAATGGATAGGTTTTTCTTCTTGCTTGAGATATGCTCCCATACTCTTAGCTCGGGCTTTTCTGCATAAAATGTGCCTTTATACTTGGTATCTAAGCTGTTGAAAAAGTCTACAAGCCAGTTTGCGAGTAAATTCTCGTTTTTAGTCTCAAGGGATAGTTGCCCGCTTTCGGGCATAGAAAAAGCGGACTGACCTTGCGTTTTTATACGCTCTTGCCTGTCCGCCATATTCTGTATTTGCTCCTGCTCGGTGGGGAATAAGGTTAGCTGTAAACCAGTTCCGTCAAAATCAGTTCCTCCGCTTGGGCTTTGAGGTTGTTCATGTGTCCCACCCATGCCATCTGATTGCTCATCTTGTCGGGCGGTGTCTGTGTTTTCGTGAGGTCTGCCATTATCTGCTCCAGTCTGCGGCTCGCTGTCTTGTCTATCTCCAGTAGGTGAGCTTGCAGCTTCTCGCTCAGTAACAGATGATTGAACAGAGCTTTGCGGTGTTCCTGTAAGTATGTTTTCCTCATTCTGCCGTACTTGCCGAGGGGTTGTGTCGGTTGCTCCGATAGACTGATGCTCGATATCTGATAGTCCCCGTTCTTCTGATAAGTGATGTTGTTCATGTTCATTGCTCCTTTCACGGTCTGTTTTTGTAATGGTAATGGCGATTTGTCTAAAAACCTGTTCGCTTTGTTCGCTGACCGCCGTACCCAAAAGGCTGACAGCAGCAGAGGTGTTAAAATCAAAGACGGGTAGAAAATCCTCATGCTCAAAATAGCTCTCGGTATCCAGTCCGCATCGCTTCATAAGGGTGTAGGCTATGCTGACGGTGGCGGCATTTTCAAAGGCTACCTTTAGGTTATCTTCGTCATAGTCCTCTAAAAAGCTATCTACTGCCAAATAGGATAAATCCTCTTTATTGTTATCATAATACTCTGCCGCTAATTCCTTTGCAATGTTGTAAAAGCCGTCAAGCAGATTATCCGCATTTACATCAAACTTATCTGCAAGCATTTCTAAAAGTGGCTCGGTATGGTGTTCTTTCATTTCCCAAAGGAAAGGGCGGCGAGAGTTATCTCGGCCGCCCGTATCAGAAACATCAAACACATATTTTAATCTTGGTCTTTCGCCTGTGGCATCGAGCAATGCAATGCCCGTAGATCCACGGCGAACAAATCTGTTCATTTTATCGTTCCACAGCTCATATTCGGCACAAGCCGTTGCATCGGGTCTTTGTGCATGAATCATAAGCTGTTCATGGTAGGGGTATTTGTATAGCCGCCCCACAGTGGCAAGAAAGCCTGTCCAGTTAGCAAGGCTACTTGTCAGTCTTTCGGCGGTATGCTCTGCAAGCTGTGCAAAGACTTGTGCTTTTGTTGGCATTGTTAGTCCTCCTGTTCCTCAAAATCGGGAATAAGCTCACCCGAAAGGCTATCAAATTCCTCGTCACTCATAGCCGACAGCTTACCTATAACTGTCTTGGTGAGGACAAGTAGCTCGGTTTCTTCGTCTGAAAGGTGGCTTTGCATTTCCGAAAGCTCAAAAAGCAAATCTGCCCTCGAGCCTGTGTTATAAATGCACATCAAATTACTTTCCTCTACTGTAAATCTGCTCATAATCATAACTCCATTTCCGTACCTTTTGAGGGT
This sequence comes from Faecalicatena orotica, assembly GCF_003149245.1. Lineage (GTDB taxonomy): Bacteria > Bacillota > Clostridia > Lachnospirales > Lachnospiraceae > Faecalicatena_A > Faecalicatena_A orotica. Next base: position 58,409 of record NZ_QGDL01000017.1, read on the forward strand.
GCTTTTTTTGATTTTTCTTGTGTCTGCGGTGGCTTCGCTACAAGCTGTTCCATAACCGATTGTTTTTCCTCTCTGCGTGTGGCATCAAGCAAATCCATAAGGGAGATAGGTGTGCCACTTTTGGCTTCTTCCTCGAGCTGTGCCACAGTGGGCTGATTGTTGATGATATCATCAATCTGATTGTAGTTCTGCTCGGTGGATAGCTCGGCGGTACGGAGGGGGGTATCCTCGTTTCGGATAGCAAAGGCACGAGTGCCGTTGCCCATAATGAGGTACGCTCCGTTATCCGATGAATGGTGGTAGCCATAGCCTGCCTGTTCCATTTGCTCCTTTGTCATGGTGGTGAGAGAAAAACTGCCCCGCGGGGTATCAATTCTTTCGCCTGTTACAAAGCTGTCCGGCACAAGGGGTGTCGGCTCTAAAAATTGCGGCAGCTCCACAAAATCAAAGCTATCGCAGTAATGGTATGTTACAACACCGCTTTGCTTAATGGCAACGATGTCGCTGACAGACAAGGAGTGCCCTTTGAAGTCAGCAGGGTGGTCATTGTTAAAACGCTCCCATATTTCCTCCAGTCTGTCCCTTTGGGTGGCATAGTTGGTAAACGGCTCGGAATAGACGAAGTTGTAATTGTCATGTTCTACGGTCAGCCTTTTGCTATTTATCCAGTCCAGTCCCTCGAAGCGATAATCTCTAAGCTCTGCACCGTCCTTTAGCTGATAAATGGCGAAGGCGTTATCGGTGCGTTCCAAAAAGAGCTGTTCTGACATATCGGGGAAAGATTTACTATTTCCCTCACGCTCCTGCAAGGCAAGCCAGTCTGTTTTTTCAATACTGAACAAGCCATCGTGATTATCAATATCTTCACGGTCAAAAGCCATTGCTTCGGTGTTGTCCTCATATAGCAGATACACCGTTAAATCCTGCTCCCATAGCTCGGCGGCTCGTTCCTTTGAAAGTGGCAGCAGTTCATCGGCGGTATAGCCATAGGCATTACGGTCATCAATGCTCACTGTTGGGTCGGGCATGGGATAATCATGTTGGATAGGCTCATCAATCCGCTGTTCCTCGGCAGCTCTGCTTTCAAAATGCTCCTTGAGGTCATCAAAGCCATTCCAAACATCGTCAAGCACCAGTTTGCCGTCACCGTCCACAATGACACAGGCAGCACCGTCACCGTGTTCCTCATGTTCAAGGAGAAAGTATTTCGTGCTGTTCACCACCTCGGTATCAATGACATACCAAGTGCCTATATGTCCATCTACCTCAATGTTATAGCCGTCCTCTGTAATTTGCCCCTTGTTGGGGTCGGGGGCTTGCTCAGGCACAGAGGTTTCGGCGGTCAAATCAATGCCACGCTCTTTAACAATCTCGGCAAAATGAGTATCAATGCCGGTTATCAGCTCCGATGAGGTTTTGTTGATGGTTTCCAGTGAAGCACGAATCTCGGCAAGCTCCTTGCCCTTGCTCCAAGAAGCAATATATCCCAAGCTGTTCTCGGCGGTCTGTATGCCGTAATAGCTACAAACAGCAAAGGAAATACTTTCCGCTTCAACTTCCTCCGTGTTGCGGTTTTTGGGCTTATTAGGTTTTGCATTTTCACCTTGCTGTGTTTGCAGCTCTTTTTCCACTTCTCGGTTATGCAAGAGAGAATGTGCCACTTCGTGAATAGCAGCAGAAACGGTCTGCACCTCGCTCATACCCTCACGGATTGCAATTCGCTTTTTCTCTGTGTGATAGTAACCGTCCGTATCCTTGGGCAATGGTATAATCTCAATGGGAACAGGAGAGGTGCGTTTAATGGCTTCCATGAAGACCTCAAACTGTTCCACATTTCCTGTCAGATTGCTTGCGAGAGTGGGAAGTGGCTCACCCTCGGTTTGGGACACATCAAACACAGATACCACACGAAACATTGGTATCTGTACTTCTACCTCCTCGGTCTGCACCTTACCGTTTGCATCAAGAATAGGGGCTTTTGTCTGTGGGTCGAGTTTTTCCAGTTCCTCCTTAATTTTGTACGGAGTGGGTGCAATGATTTTAATGCCTTTTTCGCCCTTTTTGACAAAGCGTGAAAAGCCATCTCGCCATTTGTTAAAGCCTGCCACAAGGGTAGCATCGGGCTTTTGCATGGAGATGAGCAGGGTGTTGTTCAGTGAGTATTTATGAAAGCGGCTCATTGTCTGAAGATAGCTTTTGTATTTGTCGCTCTCAAAAAGCTCCTTAATACCAGTTTCAATGCTGTCGGTTATTTCTTTTAACCGTTCTTTGTGATTTTGCTTTTCTGCCATAGATGGTACTCCTTTCTATTTTTGGGCACGAAAAAAGCACCTACCAAGATGGCAGATGCTTTATAATCTGTTGTGATTTATTTATCTGATAGGGATTTAAAATTGTTAATAACGTCCGAAATCGTTTCAAACCTACTATTACTATCAAAGCCTTTATTATACTCGCCATAATAATGTGCGTAAACATTTACATCTGTGTTGCTTGTTAAGAATGCAATATCATCATTCATGTGGGTTAATGCTTCTTCCATCAATGCTTCAATCTCAAGTAGCTCATCATTATTATATTTACGAATTAAATCCTCCACACAAAAATCCATGTGCGGGGCGACAACCTTTCCTTTGTACATAAATCCTAAACCGATTGTATGAAATTCTTTTTTTGTATATACCACATAAGAATAATAACTATCTGTTTGTTTGTTGATTAAGGTTAGTCCGCCTTCATCAATAATAATTTCTTTTATCTTATCAAAATCAATGTTGGAATGCCGTCCAATGGTAAGCGGCGTATTAAGTTCTTTGGATAAATCTTGGACAATGATATTCTGGTGTAGTTGGCTAAGCAGTCTGTGAATTTCTTTATAGCGTTCTTCTAAGTATTTGCATTTGCTTCTAAATTCCTCTTTCATAATTAAATCTCCTTATCAAACGTAGTGACTATGTAAAATTTAATTATATTTTACCATACAAATCCGCCAAAAGTCCATTCACAAACTAACAAAATTTCTATTTTTTGCCAAACTCCATTTTAAAATTCACAAACTGCCCACCTGTATCATCAAGAACAGCAACACAATCGTATGTCTTGCCTGTCTTTTCGGAATAGCAGCCAGTGAGGGATACTTTCCCGCTTTTCAAAAGCTCCGTAACAATCGTTTTTGTTACGGTCTTTTTCTTTGCTGTAAAAAAGCAGTTTTCTTTCCAAATGGCAAAGCCGCAAGCCCTGTCGGAACAACAAAAGCCCTTTTTGTTCTCGGTAACAGTACCGCCGCAGCGAGGGCATTTGCCAATGCTCTCACGGTGTGATGGGAACAGGGTATCAGCTCCCTTAATCATTTCATAGGTCTTTACAAGGGCAGAGATCATATCCACAATCTCGGATAAAAAAGCATTGGAGGTCAGCTCTCCACGCTCCACAAGTTTCAACTTTTCTTCCCATTCGGCGGTCATCAATGGGGATTGCACCTGTTCCGGCAGTACGGTAATGAGGGCTGTGCCTTTGTGGGTGGCAGTGAAATATTTCACCTTTTTATCGCCTTTTCTTTCTGCAAGTCCTGACTTAATCAGCTTTTCCAAAATGCCTGCTCTTGTTGCCGGAGTGCCAATGCCTTTACGCTCGGTATCAACCTCGGCTTTGTTGGCATTTTCCATAGAAGAAAGCAGGGTGTCGTCTGTAAAGGGCTTGGGCGGTGAGGTTTTGCCCTCCTTAATTTCAGCCTTTGCGGTCAAGACATCGCCCTGGGCGATACTCGGCAGGGCTTGGTCTTTTTCTTCTTTTTCCTGCTCGCCTTTGTAAAGTCGCTGCACCGCCTTAAAGCCCTCTTGGGTGACGGTCTTGCCCTTGGTAGTAAAAACAGCCCCACCGCATTTTGCTGTGATAACTGTTTCACTGTATCGGTGGGCATCGCCTATGGCAACTAAAAGACGAATGGCAAGGAGCAGCAGCGTTTCACGCTCTCCGGCAGGTAAGTTCTGTACATCAAGCCCCTTGATATTCATAGTGGGGATAATGGCATGGTGGTCGCTGACTTTGGAGCTGTCAATGACCTGTGCTGTGTTTACAGACAGTTTCTCTTTAGGCATAAAAAATTCCGCCGTAGCGTTGGCTAAGACGGAAAGACTATTTTCCATATCCTCGGTTAAAAATCGGCTGTCTGTTCGGGGATAGGTGATATATTTCTTTTCATAAAGGCTCTGTGCATAAGATAGGGTCTGCTCGGCGGTAAAGCCTAACAGCTTATTTGCTTCACGCTGTAAGGTGGTAAGGTCATAGAGCTTGGGCGGTTTTTCTGTCTTTTCCTTTTGCTCCACACTCTCTATGGTAACGCTCTGACCGTCACAAGCCTGTAAAATTGTCGTAGCCTGTACTTTGTTTTTCAGCTTTTCACCTATAAGGGAAAATCCATTACAGGCAAGATGTACGGTATAAAACGGCTCGGGCTTAAAAATGGAGATGGCGGCATCATGCTCACAAATCATGGCAAGGGTGGGCGACATCACTCGCCCGACATTAAGTGTCTGCCCATAAAGAACAGAGAAAAGACGGGTGGCATTGATGCCCACAATCCAGTCGGCTTTTGCCCTGCACAGTGCCGCTTGATAAAGGTTGTCATATCCCTTGCTGTCCTTTAGGTTTTCAAAACCTTTTTGAATGGCGGTATCCTCAAGGGAGGAAATCCAAAGTCTTTTAATAGGCTTCTTACAGTTTGCTTTCTCATAGACAAGACGGAAGATGAGTTCGCCCTCTCGCCCTGCATCGGTGGCACAGATAACGGTGTCCACTTGGCTGTCATTTAACAGCTTTTTCAGCACATCAAACTGCTTTTTGGTACTGCTTGAAACATTGTATTTCCAATGGTCGGGAAGTATGGGCAAATCCTCATACTTCCACTTTGCATATTTTTCATCGTAGCTGTCAGCGGCGGCAAGCTCTACCAAATGCCCAACACACCAACTGACGATATAACCGCCGCCCTCGGTGTAGCCGTCCTTGCGGCTTGTTGCACCTAATATTTTGGCGATACTCTGTGCAACGCTTGGTTTTTCGGCAATAACTAACTGCATATTCTTATCCCTCCTTATCCTGCTTTGTGGTTTCAACTTTTTCATGTACGATAATGAGCTTGCGGATTTTCTGCTCCTTTTTGGGCGGTCTGCCCTTGGCAGGAGCAGAGGAATACTGCGGCTTTTGCATCATCATTTTTTCATATACGCTATCAGTAAAATAGGTCATTACACATCGTCCTCGCTTTCCTCTGCAAAGTCCTCCTGTTCCTCAGTGACAGGCTCGTATTCCTCATCATCGTCATCATCACTGTAATCATATTCGTTTACATTAGGATTGCTCTGTGGCTTCGCCTTGTTCTTTACTACCTTAAAATAATAGAAAGCACCGCCGCCTACCAAGCCAAATACAAGTAGAAGTGCCAAAATACCCATAGGGCTTGATTTCTCTTTTTCGGGCTGTGGCTCGTCAGTAGGTTCTGTTACTTCGGGTGCTTTTCCTGTACATTTTGTTTTATCGGTGCTGCATACAGGGCAATCGGCATTTACCGCACCCACTTCGCATTTGTCCGTGCAAGAGCAAACTTTTGGCTCAACGGTGCCGTCCTCCATAAGGGCAAGCAGGTCGGCTTCATCTACCATATTCAGCAGATAAACATTGTCCTCCTTGCTTGCACGGTCAATGACAAGGTAGAAGTAGTTGCCGTTTTTGGATACGGCGGTAATAAATTGCTTATCAATCTCGTCTGTTCGTTCCAAATCGTCCACAAGGGTTAAATTGCCCTCGGGGGTAAGGGGAACGGACGGTGTTTCGGTCTGCTCGGGTTTGGGAGCTGTGGTATCTTCGCAACCGCCACTGGCAAAGGCTGTGGCAGAAAAAGCGGTAAAGCAAAGCACCGTCATAATCATAACGGCAAAAATACGGATTTTAGTTTTCTTCATTTTTCATTTCCTCCTGTTTTTCAGATGAAAAAGGCACACCGCTTTTGCTGCGGTATGCCGTAATCACATCGGTTAAGTTTTCTGTGCTGATTTTTGCACCTCGGATAAGCCCGATAATTTCAAGGTTTTCAAACTCGGTCTTTTGCTTGTTCAGCTCATTCCATTTTCCTTGCAAAAGCTCCATTTTATCCTCGATTTTCTTCATATCGGACAATACTTTTTTCAGTTTTGCGTTCAAATAGTTTCCTCCTTAATTCATTAGTCCATAGCCCATAATCACGCTGCTGTTTAGGTCATAATCTCTGACTTTACAGACATCGCCGGAGTTACCCTCTACGGTGTAGACACGGCTGCCATCTGTGCCGATAACAATGCCCACATGGTCGGAGCTGCCATCGTCCTCCCAATCAAAGAAGATAACATCACCGGGGGCAATGTCGCTGTATCCACGGTTTGCCCATCGTCCATTAGAGGAGAAGTACGGCACACCTTGGCTTTGGCAGGCGGCAAACTTAGGCTCACTGTATCCTGCTTGATTAAGCACCCACGACACATAGCAGGCACACCATTCCACACGGCTGTTAAAGCCATACCATGACCAATAAGGCTGACCGCCCACATTGCCCACCTGTGAAAGTGCAATATCCACGGTATTTTGGTTGCCCGATCTTTCGCCGTTTACAAATTCAACACCGCTTAAATCGGTGGAGGGGCTGCCGTCTATTGAGCCACCGCCAAAGAGCAGAGGTTTGTTGCCCTTGGTTTGCAGATAGACATTGTACATTTTTAGCTGTTCGGTGGTAAGCAGGCTGTTTGCCACTGTATTTATGGACTTGTTGGTGAGCTTCACATTTAAGATGTAGTAGTTATACGGCACTTCCACAGTGTAAGTGTCTGTATGAGTGTTTCCGTCCTCATCTGTCCATGTGTCCATCCTTGTTTCGGTGCGGTAGTGTACCTCTACCGTTTTGGTAAGAGTGAGCGTGTATTGCTTTTCAAAAACTCTTTGTAATTCGCCCTGCACCTCGATTGCCTTGAAATATTGCTGCAAGGCGGTAAGGTAAGAAGCGAGCTGATGAGGGTCGTGGTTGATAGGGGCTAAATCATATCGGTATTCGTCATAGCCCGAATAATCTCTTTCAATATTGTTAATCTGATTTTGTAGTGCCGTTTCCAGTGCAGTGTAATCGTCATTTGCGGCAATAAGTTCCTCATTTTCAGATGTGTAAGAGGTAGACACTACATTTGATATTGCTCCTTGAAACATTACTGAGCAGGAGGACACCGCACCACCAATGACCGCAATGAGTAGGAACAAGGCAAGGATAATAAGCAGCACCTTTGGATTTTTGGCGATTGCAGCTGCCGACTTTGACACCGTATCCGCACCTTTTTTAACCGCTGATTTAGCGGTGGTGGCTGTGGTTTGTGCGGCTTTTGCTCCCTTGCCGTAATGGGTGGCAAGGTACTGCTTTTTAATTGCCCTCTTTTGCTGAAATCGAGAAATAGGGTTGCTTGCCGCCTGTGGGTTATCCCTCAAACTTTTCTTATAAAGAACATTTACATCGGCTTGTATGCTCTTTTTCTCTGCCTTTGCCAAGTTGCGGTAGGGCTTTAGCTTGTGGGAGTGGTAGGCACTTTGCATACGGTGAACTGTAAATTCTCCTGCCTTTTCCGTACTATGTGCCGCTTCAAGCCCCACATTGTCTTGCTCATCTTCACTAATTTTTTTGTGAATAGAAGATAGGGCGGCTCTTTGCGGAGCTTTTTTAATGCCATGCGTAAGTTTAGAGGACGGCTTTGGTTTATCCACTTCCTCAAAATGCAAACGCACCTTTGCTTTGCCTGTTTCGGCATCAAAGGTGCGTTTTTTGGTCTTAATTTTCTTTTTGGGTATCTTGGACTGTGCTTTTTCCAGTTTATCTGCCGCTTTTTCTGATTTTGTTATGGGCTTTTCTAAAGTGGGGTCGGCTCGTTCTTCTTCGGTAAATTGTAGCTTTGATTGTCTTTTCATAAGACCTCCTTTCTTGATTTTAGGCATAAGAAAAGCGCCGCTGTCATAGCGACGCTTTAGAAAATAAGTTAAACAAATAAGTCAAATACTACAAGCTGCACTGCAATAGAAGTTGAACTCAATTCATCTTTCACAAACTCACAAACCCATTCGTTTGCTTCTACAGAAAGTTTGTGCTTGCATAGCGCGTTTGTAGACAAAGAGTTCTCTATAACTTTTAGCAACTTGCAAAAATCCTTATTATCTTTATTGAAAATAATAATTGAAGTTTTAGCATCTCTCCAAGTGGTATAGCTGAACAACTGTTCAATAGCATCCAGTAGGTTCTTTTCGCCATGCCATATTTTACACTCACCTATATAAGCAGCTTTGTTTTCAAACTGTATATGTATATCTGTTTTCCCAACTTTACTAAATGTTTCAGCAGATGCAATTCCTTGGTAGTGAGTGTTCAGGTTTGATAATATAACATCTCGCAATTCTTCTTCACTAAACTTGGCAAATGTTCGAGCTGTTTTTTCCATTGATGTGCCGGACAAATGAATAATTCGTTTAATATTATCGTAATCGTGTGAAGAAATTTGATATTGCTTTTCAGGCGGCTTTGCTTTAGGAATTTCCGGCTTTCTGACAGTTGCTTTTTTCATTGCAATCGGTGTAATATTGGGCGCATTTGGATTTAGTTTGAGCGGAATATCTAATTTCTCACCCATTAAGACAAAATCGTTTGCTTTCTTTTTCCTGTTTTCCAATGCAGAGCGGACGCAATCCTCTAAGCCTTTATTATAACTTTCCACCTCCTGATTTATATGTTCTATTGTATCAATATACGTTTTGAATTCTTGCGAAATTTTTGATGCAATAAACTCTTTTGCGTTTTCTTTTTCTTGTAATTCTTGTTTAGTGTATTCAAGTGTGAACGTAATTTCCCCATATTTTTCTTCGGTGCTTTTAACAATGCTTTCGACAGGAAAGCGTGACATGTAAAAGGTAGATGGTCTTAAATAAAGCAATTCACTATCACCATCAAAGGGAATTGAAAATGTAATTTTATAACCATCAATTTGATAATATTCGGGTTCATAGTCACTATGTCTGCTAAAATGATTATATTTTCTAACAGTAGTTTCAGATAAGTTTTGTGTGATATTGTCCATAAATAAAGTAATAGGTTGTAGCTTATATTCATCGACAAAATATACAGCCCATTCATCAAAATCTGCTGTTAAGATTTTTTCGTCAGAAAAGCCTTTGATTGTAGCAATCATCTTCTCTGAATGTGCTCTGAATGTTGCCGTAGTTTCGCCTTTATTAAAAAGTTCAATCATTAGTCCACCGCCCTTCTATATGTTGTATTATACCACCTCCTTTCTCCAAAATGTAGCACTCTTTATGAATTTGCTCTTAGTGTTTCATCTAACTTGGTAGTCATAATGCTGTAAAGCTCGGTGTTTGTCGGGAATTTGTCCACAAACGGCAGAATAACATTGCCATAAAAGAGCAAGCCCTCACCGACACCGCTGCCTGTCACATAAGAGAGCTGATGAGGGGAAATGTTGAGCTGCTTTGCAAGGATAGCCCTGTCGCCTGCGGCTTGGTTGAGCATATACACAAAGTCGCTGTTTTCAAAGATATTCTCAATTTCACGAGAGGATAAAAGGTCTTTGATGTTCTGTGTAATGGCTGTGGGAATACCGCCCCATTTACGAAAGCGTTTCCAAATCTCCACCGAATAGGCGGCGGTCTGTTCCTCCTTTAAGAGCAAATGAAACTCATCCATGTAATAACGGGTGGAGCGTTTCTCCGCACGATTTATGGTTACTCTGTTCCAAACTTGGTCTTGCACGATAAGCATACCGAGCTTTTTAAGCTGCTTGCCAAGCTCCTTAATGTCATAGCAGACAATGCGGTTTGTAATATCCACATTTGTCCTGTGGTTGAAAACCGAAAGGCTACCCGTTACATAGATTTCAAGAGCTGAACGGATATGCTTTGCTTCCTTTTCCTCCTGTCTGCCCAGTGCATCGTAAAGGTCGCCTAAGATTGGCATTTTGACAGGATTGGGGTCTGCAAGGTACTCTGCATAAACAAGGGTAACACAACGGTCAATAATGGATTTTTCAACGGGGGTCAAGCCCTCCTTGCCACCGACAATTAGCTCACAAAGGGAAAGGATAAAATCACTCTTTAGGGCAAGGGGGCTATCGTCCTCGCTATAATTGAGGTTGATGTCCATCGGGTTGATGTACTGACTACTCGTGGGCGATATTTTAATAACCTGTCCTTTGAGCCGTTGCACAAGGGAAAAATATTCTCCCTCGGGGTCGCACACAATGATGTCGTCTGTGGTAATCAGAAACACATTGGTGATTTCACGCTTAGCGGCAAAGCTCTTGCCACTGCCGGGCGTACCGAGGATTAGCCCGTTGGGGTTTTTAAGCTGTTTGCGGTCTACCATAATAAGATTGCTTGAAAGAGCGTTCAGCCCATAGTACAAGGCTTCACCGCCCGACTGGAACAGCTCCTGCGTGGTAAAGGGTACAAAAATAGCAGTGCTTGAGGTGGTTAAGCTCCGCTGGATGGGTACAAGGCTTTTGCCGAGAGGAAGAGAGGACATAAAGCCCTGTTCCTGCTGATAGTCAAGCCTTATGAGGGTGCAGTTGTGCTTGTTGGCAATACCGCTTGCTTGCAGCAGGATATTATCCAACTCCTTTTTGCTGTCAGCAGTGTTCAGCACAAGGAATGTCATTAAAAACATTCGCTCGTTGCGGCTCTGCAAGTCAGCAAGGAGCTTTTTCGCTTCACCGCCGTAGGTAGCAAGGTCAGAGGGGATTATGTCCATATCATAACCGCTGCGGACAGCCTTTTTTTGCTCCTCAATTTTCATCTTATCCAAATCGGTAATCTTACGCTTAATGGTCTTGATAGCTTTCATCTGGTCTACCGACTGAATGTGCATGGTCACAATGAGGTTGCTTTCCATTTCTAAAAAGTCCGACAGCACACGGTCATTCAGTTCGGGAGCGAGTATCTGCAAAAAGGACACCGCACCATATTTATCCCCTGTTCTGAATGTGCCTTTTTCCTTAAACTCAAAAGAGGACGGAGCAATAAAGTCCTTTGTACTAAGCCCCGAGGGGGCAAGCCATTTCCATTCAAAAGCAAAAGGGTCGTTGCCATTCATTCTAAGAATATTGTGTATGAGCTTTAATCGCTCCTTACCGTCAAGAGAAGAAAGCTGTACCCCAAGCCGTTTAAAGGCATTCCAAAGGTCGTTCTCAATGCGTTCAAGACGAGGTTTTGCAATTTTGATATTATCTGCTTCGATGCCGAAAGTGAGATACTTTGTTTTTACAAGCCCGTTGTTACCCCTTGAAAGCTGATTATGCAGCATTTCTGTGTATTCTGTTCGGATACTGTCAAAATCATCTGCTTGTGGAGTGATGAAAATGCTTTTTTCATAGTCCTTTGCGTTGGCTGTGGTATTAAGGAATGTGAGCTGAAATTTGATAGTGCTGTCAAAGTAGTTGAGGAAGTCGCACCAACTTTCAAAGATGGCGGTCTTGTCCTCGTTCTGTGCAATCTGATAATTGATGTCACCAAATTGCAGGGTTTTGGTGTAGAGCTTATCGCCTACATGACAAATGCCATCGGGGAAGATGTGGCGGTAAGGGATACTGTCCTGTGCCGATTTTACTCCTTTTGGCTTATTATTCGCCCTCTGCACCGCTACGGCGATGTTTTGTTTTTCTGCCCGTGTGAGCTTTATGGGCTTCTTTTCGATTTTTGACAATGTTATTTACCTCCCTGTCTAATTGATATTGCCTTTCCAATAACGGATAAAAATTATCCGTCCTGTAAGGTCTTTGTTTGGGGTTCAGAAAACGCACCGCCACATAGTTTTTGAGTATGACCTCAAGGGGCTGACCGTGCTTTTCGTACATGGCAAGCATAAACAGCGGCAGCATGAGAAACATCATCACTAGTACCGCAGGGCTGATGCCGATATGGTCCTTGAGAATGAAAAAAGGCGGTAAGCCTACCGCCAGTGCCGCCGAAAAGCAAATGAGCTGCCGTTTGGTGAGGTTAAGCATTACCTTTATTTTTACATTGCTTAAATCCTTGGGGATTGGTACATAAGCCATAAAATCCTCCTTCTTGGCAACAAAAAAGCAACCGCTTTTGCGGTTGCTATGCCATATTTTTTATTCAAATACTACTTCACAATATAGAAACTCAAATATCACTAACTTTACTGTTATTTGTCCCTCGCTGTTGAGATATACTTGATAACGATATTGTTCGTCTTGCACTACATTCCAAAAGGCAAGAGCCATGACCTCTCCAGTTTTTACATTTTGGGCTATGAAAGGCACGAACACACCTCTCGACCCAACTTCAGGAGCTTTATCCATTTCGGGGATTTCGTTAAAACCCAACATCACTTCATCTGAAATATTGAATGCAAACTCATACCATATTTTTGCTTTAACATCATCAAAGTTTATATGGTCAAATTCAAAGCCTGCATGGCATCTTGCAAGTTTGAATAGTATACGAAGCATTCTTTCTTCATCGGGGTTGTAATATACTTTGACATCCTTTTTTTCTATCTGCTCTTTAAGCGTTTTATGCAATTTTTCATCTTTCTCAAGCCTAACAATGGTCTGCTCTTGTTGATGGTAATCGGCGTATACTTGGCTTCTCAATACATCCAAAAAACATGAGAGATATTTTTCGTCCTCTGAATACCCATTGTTGCACTCAAAACAAGCAGGAATGGTTGCCAAATTTTCTGGATAAGGCTCAATTAAAAATGCCTTAGATGGTATATGTTCTCTTGTTGTAGCAACACTACCACAATATATACAGCCGTTATCTTTAGATTTTTCCCATGAGGTATAGTATCCTGCTCCACTATTACCGCCAAGTCTTTTTCTTTGCTCCATTTTTCCACCTCTTTTGTTATATTATATCATTTAACATAAAAATCATATAGAGCAAATCTGTTAATTTAGTGGGCTGAGAAAATGCTCTTTGCCAATGTTCCTGTCTTAAAAAGGGCAAAGCAGAGCAGCACCGTGTACATCATGCAAGTCCAAATGGCTCCGATGGGGTCGCCGTCCGTTGCAATAGACTGAATGAGTACCGCATAAATGCCAACGCATACCATAATCAAAAAACCTTGAAATGCGAGAGCAAGCAGAGCCTTAATATAGTTTTGCCCCATGTTCCATTCCTTGCTCTGCATGGTGGCAATAGGAATTGCTCCAAGAGAGGTCATAAGGTAGATTTCAAGCATTCTGCCGTACACGATAATGAAGATACAGACGGTTAATGCCCACATGATTATCCCCATGAGAAAACTTTGCAGATACAGCCCCAAAAGCGAGCCTATATCCATTTCAAGCAGACTTTCACGCAGAGTTTCCAGTGTGTCAACACCCACGGCGGTATCGGTGAGAATTACCCCTGCCGCATCGGAAATAACCGATTGTGCCACATCAAATATGCCCATCATTACGGGGAATGTATTTGTGACCAGTACCACAGCAATAAAGGTTTTCATCATCCACTTGAAAATGTCCGAGGGTGGGAAGTCGTGTAGATTGTTTCTGTCAATGACCATTTGTATCAGCTCGTAGCACATCACAAAGGTCAAAATTATTCCGGCAATGGGCATGATAACGGTGTCCGATAAGTTTTGTATCATAGAAAAAACACCGCCATTCCATTGTGACGGTGTTTTTCCCACATCTCCGGCAATTCTTGCTACTTCCGAGTTGATGTTATCGAACAAGCCTGTTAAGTTACCCATAATGCCGTCAACGAGCAGATTGGTTATCCACTCGTTTATAGCATCAAGGATAAAATCCATAAGCTACCCCTTAGAACAATCCGCTAAGAAGCGGCACAAGAGTCATGCCAATCAGTGCTACGCCACCGCCTGCCATGAGTTGTTTCATGCCCTGTGATTTTGCACCAGGGTTGTCATTGCCGTAGCCTTCAAGAAGATTGATAACTCCCCAAATGCCAAGACCTGCTCCAAGTGCGATAACAAGTGTCTGTAAAACGGTTACTGCTTGATTAAAAAATTCCATAGTGTTTATTCTCCTTTTAATTTTATTGTTAAATTTGTTTTTTGGTAATAAAAAAACGCTGTGCTTTAACAGCGTAAAGTACCTACAATTATAGGCAACACCTCCTTTCCTTGTGGTTTGGATATATAAAAAGCACCACCGTAAAACGGCAGTGCTTATTGCCCATCTGTGGGCGGTGGGGTTGTTGTTTCTTCCTCGACACCTACATCAAACACCTCATAAACATCATCGGGCTTGAGCCTTAGTTTGGTGGAGAGAAACTTCTCAATGTCAAAAGAATTTCGCTTATCAAAGTCGGAAAGATACTTGTATTTCGGGTGCTTTGTAATATCGTATTTCTCGCTGAAGAATGGGCGAACACCTCTAAGCTGTAAGATACACTTACCACCGTCCATAACGGCAAGCTCGTCCATTGACATAAGCTCTTTTCCTGATTTTTGATAGTTGATACCATAGCTTCGTTGGCTACCTCGGGTGTCGGAGGTATTAAACATATCAATGGTTTCTTTGCCCATAGTTTCAGTTAAGTCCTTGAGGGTGGTTTTCTCTTTACCTCCTAAGAAAATCATGCTGTCGCAGTTGCCGATTATGGTGTCAGAGTTGTCCTTGTAGAGTGCTTTTAACTGACTTTGTGCCTGCAACACAAGGCAAGCAGAGATTTCACGGCTTCGGATAGTTGCCATGAGCTTCTCAAGGTTTGGTATCTGCCCTATGTTTGCACATTCATCAATCAAGCACCGTACATGAACAGGCAAGCGACCACCGTACACATCATCGGCTTTGTCGCAAAGTAGGTTGAAAAGCTGTGTGTAGCACATGGATACAAGAAAGTTAAATGTTGCATCGGTGTCGCTGATGATGATAAACAATGCCGTTTTCTTATCACCTAAAGTATCAAGCTCCAATTCATCATAGGAGGTCAGCTCTCTGAGCTCCTTAATATCAAAGGGAGCAAGCCTTGCACCACAGGAAATAAGGATTGATTTTGCTGTCTTGCCGGCAGCTAATTTGTACTTCTTATATTGCCGTACCGCAAAGTGCTGTGGGTCTTTTGCTTCAAGCCTGTCAAACATTAAATCCACATTGTTTTTGTATTCTTCATCGTCCTCACGGACTTCACTTGCATTGATGAACTCAATCAGTGTTGTGAAGTTTTGCTCATGCTCGGGGGCTTCATAGTAGATGTAGGCAATAAGGGCGGTGTAAAGCAAGGTTTCCGCTTTCACCCAAAAATCATCTCCGGCTTTACCCTCGCCCTTGGTGTTGGTAATAAGGGTAGTAACGAGTTTCAAAATGTCCTTTTCACTTCTGATATAAGCAAAAGGGTTATAGTGCATGGACTTCTTGAAATTGATGGTGTTTAGGATTTTTACTTTGTAGCCCTCACGAAGTAGCAGCTTGCCACACTCAATGACAATG
This sequence comes from Faecalicatena orotica, assembly GCF_003149245.1. Lineage (GTDB taxonomy): Bacteria > Bacillota > Clostridia > Lachnospirales > Lachnospiraceae > Faecalicatena_A > Faecalicatena_A orotica. The sequence goes on from NZ_QGDL01000017.1 coordinate 73,903, forward strand.
CTGCCTTTGGGGTCTGTAACCACATAGGAGCTGTGGCACTGCATAAGGTTAGGCTTTAGCCAAAACCTTGTTTTACCGCTACCACTACCGCCCACAATCAGCACATTTTTGTTTCGAGCTGTCTTTGGGTCTTTGGGGCGGTTGTTCATGGTAAGCCGTTCCGTCTGTGTCAGTATCACATTGTTTTGGAAAGCGGGGTCTACATACGGCTCAATATCCTTTGCGTTGCCAAAACGAGCAGAGCCATACTCCACACCTTTGCGGTACTTCTTAGCGTTTTTACTGCGAACATAAATCACCAGTCGGAGCAGTCCTCCGATGGCAAGCCCTATCAGTAAGTCGGTGGGATAAAAGGACGGTAAGGGTACTGCAAGAGCCTTGGAAAAGCCCTCACCTAAGTTCAGTATCTTTTGCCCCATATCAGCACCGCTTGTATATCGCCATGCTTCAGGTAGCTTGGTAAACATCAGCCCCAACAAAAGATAGGGAATGTTAATGATAAGGAGCTTTTTTAGTTTTTTACTCATAGGCTCTGCTCCTTATCTTTGTGCTTAACCTTTTGAATAACGGTGTTTTTTGCAAGCTCGGCAAGTTTTCTAAGCTCTGCCAGTACAGAGGGGCGAGCTGCCTTTTTCACCATATCGGCGGTGTATTCCTTAAAGGCATTTGTTATAGCATCGGCATCTTTGCCTTTGAAGTAGACCACGTATTTCGGTGGTACTTGGTGCTTGTCTTTCATCACAGCAAAGTCAACACCATATTTTTTTGCTACACGCTCAAAGTCTTTGATATTTTGGTCGGTAATCTCAATGCTTGTCATGCCGTGTCCTTGCTTTGCAAGCTGTTTTACAGACTGTTTTCCCTGTGGAATATCGGGGTATTTATCCTTGTCTTTTAAGTAGGCAAGGAGCTTTACAATGGCTTTTTTCAGCTCCCTGCCTGTGAGCTTACTTGCACTTATGGCAAGAGCAACCGTTCTGTGTTCCACATCTTCCTGCATAAAAAATCCCTCCTTTCACGAGATAGTCCCTAGATTATTGGAAGAAATATTCAACAGAATAAGTGATATTGGACTTGTTGTACATACAATCATGATTGGTGTAGTAGTAAAACTCCAAGCGTGAATATGTTCCCGGTGTCAAGGTTTCATTAAATGTAATACCGTTATTGGTTGTACCATAGGCTAACTGCTCCCACTGGTTTGTGTGAATGTTATAGCCCCGTACTCTGCCGTAGTCGTTGCCACTGTGTCCCGAAACTGGCGGTACAGTAAATGTAAACTCACTAATGGTTGCACCGTCAAGTCCATTTTCGTTAATGGTGCTGTCCGGCCCTGTTAAAGTCATGCCACCACCACTTGAGCTGTCCGCCACGAAAAAGACGATTGCTGCCCACGGTGACTCTGCCCCTGCTTCATCAACGGCTTTTACTCTTACCAAGTTTCTGCCTAAGGGATAGGTCTGTGTTTGGGCATCTCTATTTTCCCAAATATAAGTGATTGCATCGCCGTCGGGGTCGGTAGAAGTAGCATTGATGATGATGGCTGTTCCCGGTGCAACACTATTGCCATTTGGAGAACGGGCGATAACAGGGGTGCTTGGAGCTTGGTTGGTAATGGTAAAGGAAACCATTTGCCACTCTGAGTAAGCTCCCGCAATGTCCTTGGCTCTTACACGGACTTGATGTGTACCCACGGAATAATAGTCATTTGTCGTTCTGCCGTCCCATTCCAATGTCGTAGCATCGCCGTCTGCATCGGTGGCTGTGGCATTAAAATCTACACGGAATTTGCCGTCTTGCACTGTCCTTGTTGGAGTGGCTGTGGCTGTTATGGTAGGAGCATGATTGATGATTTCAAAGGTTACGCTTTGCCATTGGGAATATGCTCCTGCAATATCCACTGCCCGTACTCGCATTGTGTAAGTACCAACGGAATAGTAATCGCCCTCCATTCTGCCGTCCCATTCCAATGTTGTGGCATCGCCGTCTGCATCGGTGGCTGTGGCACTAAAATCTACACGGAATTTACCATTTTGCACTGTCCTTGTTGGAGTGGCTGTGGCTGTTACAACAGGAGCATGATTGATAATTTCAAAGGTGATAGTTTCCCACTCTGAATAAGCTCCTGCAATGTCCTTGGCTCTTGCTTTTACGGTATGATTACCAACAGAGTAGTAGTCACCCTCTGTTCTACCATCCCATTCAAGGGTAATTTCGTCACCGTCGGGGTCAATAGCTGTGGCTTCAATTTCCACCAAAAACAAACTGTCCTTCACTGTTCGTGTTGGCTTAATATTGATAATAGGTTTGTTCGGTGCAGTGTTGGTTACAGTAATGCTTTGGCTATGGGTAAATAATCTGCCCTCGCTGTCTATGATGGTTGCAGTTAAAACAAATGTCCCTAAATGCGAAATGGAAATGCTACCACCATCGTTACTGAGGTTGCCATCAAAAACAATAGCCGTATTATCCTCCGTCATTGCCCAGCCCACAGTGTACAAATCTGTATGCACTGCATTTTCCACAGCAACGGTAAATTCAGTACCGTAGTGAATGGTGTGGGGCATGGTAAAGCTGTATTCAACAATAGGCATAACTTGAATAGTTTCGCTGTGGGAAAATCTACGGTCAAGATAGTCTGTCATTGTGCCTGTCAAAACATATTTACCGTGTTCTGTGAAACGCAATTTACCGCCATTTTCATTTAGCTTGCCAGTAGTAACAGTATCAAACGGAACACTTTTGCCGTTCTTGGTGATTGTCCATTCCACTGGTAACACTTGATAATTTCCGTGTGTCCTAATATCAATCACTGTGTCCGTATAAGCAAGCCTTGGAAGGTCAAAGCCAAACATCAAAGCAGGAAATACCTCTATTTTTTCTTTGGACTCAAAGAGGAATACTCGTCCTGTTTTGTCTGTAATTCTTGCGACCAGTTCATACACTCCTGCACGTTTGATGGTAATATCTCCGCCGTTGTTGCCTAGTGTGCCGTCCACATAGGTGTTCCAGTCTTGGTATCCGTTTGTGTTGTCAATCAACCATTCGATTTTCAAGCCCTCTATATTTTCAAGGGTGGTGGTAACGGAAAACTGAGTGTCGGTGTGTACAAATTTGGGTAAGGTATAGGTTACAACAGGGATAGGATACACCACAAAATCCTGTTCATAGCTGTAAGTCCTGCCGCCATCATCGGTAAATGAAACAAAGAGCGTATAACTTCCTGCATTTTTGAATGTTATAGAGCCGCCATTGTTGTTAAGCGTTCCATCAAAAGCCTGCTCCATGCTAATTTCCTTGCCGTCTTTTTTTAGTGTCCACTTAGCCTTGTTACTTCCAATTTCGGTAAATGTGGTATCTACCATAACCAAATTGTCAGTATGGAAGATTTCGGGCAAGTAAAACCCTGCCGAACCCACAGGATACACGGTTATGTCTGCACTGTCCGTATATTTTCGACCTGTTTCATCCACGATGGTTGCCGTTAGCTTATAGACACCTTTTTCTTTGAAACGGATATTCTTTTTGTCTTGCAAAATACCCTCAATATGTTCATTGACCTTTACATCAACACCGTTTCTTATAAGTGACCAATCTACTTTTAAGTTCTCAGCGTTTTTCGTATAAACATCAAGGGCGATGGCTTTGTCCGTGTATGCCTTTTGAGGAAGTGAAACATCAACGGACACTTTGGAATGAATGATAATATCCTCTGAAACGGTAATGAATTTACCCATACCATCTACTACGGTTGCAGCGACGGTGTATTTTCCCTTTGCGTTAAAAAAGACCGTGCCTCCTGTGTTATCAAGCTCACCGTCTATTACTTTGTTTGTATCCACTACTATGCCATCTTTGTAAATCGTCCATTTTACTGCACCATTACCAAGGTTTTTGGTGGTTAACTCAATCTCAACTTCTCTGTCGGTATATGAGGTTTGGGGCATTTTAAACGATACCTCAACAACAGGATAAATGGTAATGGTATCCTTGATGGTTGTGGTTTTGCCTACGCTGTTTGATGCGGTGGCAATCAAGGTATAATCTCCACTTTCTTTTGCTTTAATTGTGCCACCGTTTGACGATAGGCTACCATCAAAAAACTTCTCAAAGGATACTGCAACACCGTCTTTCTCCAGTGTCCATTTAACAGAGCTTACATACCGGCTATTGGGTGAACAGGTCATTGTATCGCCTACATAACTTGCTTGTGGCAGGTCAAAGGAAAAGACAGGGGCGGGGTTGTATGAGCTGCCACCACCGTCCGAACTGCCACCGCCGGAGGGCTTAGGTGGTTGTTCTTCCTTGTCTTGCTTATCCTTATCAGCCTGTGCTTGTTCAATTTTATCCATTGCTTTATTTTTGTTTACAAGCATAGTAAATGCTTCTGCTCTTGTGGCATTGAAAAATGGTCTTAAAGTACCGTCGGGGAAGCCATTAGCGATACCATACTCTTTTGCAGTGCAGATGTATTTAAGCTGTACCTTTGTAAGATTAGCAATGTCGGTAAATCCTGTTTCACATTTGCAGTTTTCGTCATGCAAATCATCACCCAAAGCTCTAACTAACATTCGTATCATTTCATAGCGAGTTATTGGCTCATTTGGGTAAAACTCTGTGCTGTAATCGGTTGGAATAATAACATCTTCAGCTATCAGAGCCTTAATGTCCTTTTCAGCCCAATGGTTTATGATGTCTGTAAACTCAATATCCAGTACATCATTTTGGGTGTGTTTAAATTTCATTGTTCTTGCCACCAGTACAGAAAACTCTGAACGTGTGATGATATTGTCGGGATGTACCAGTCCATCGGGATAGCCTGCTATCACACCGTCTTGGGTAAGGGTATTGATAACATCTTCCGCCCAATGTCCTTGTGCGTCGGCAAACCACTTTTGCACCGCAAATGCAGTTCCCACAAATGTGGTTAACACTAAGGTAGCAATGAGCAAAATTACAATGGGTTTATTTAATTTTGTTTTCACTGAAAATCTCCTTTTTTATTTTATTTCATCTTGCTTGTTTGGTTCATACACACTAAGGCGGTATAACCAACCTATGCAACAAATACTTTTTCATAAGCACTCCCTTACTGTTCTTCGCCCTGTCTCTCAATAGTTAAAATGCCCTCAAGGGTAGTGGCGGTGATATGTAGCCTTTGGGCGATGGCGATGTCATTTTTCACACTTTCATCCACCACATCACCGCACACGACAAGCACTCTGGAACGCCGTAGCATATCCCTTGCCATATCAATTCCGTCCTTGTGTTCCTGTGGTACTTGGTCATTGAGAAACAGAGGAATGTAAAGGGGTGGGCAAATGGGGGTGTAGCCTGCTTCATAGAGCTTTCTGCAATACTTAGCCGCTGTTTCGGTCACTTCAAATTCGTTGTTGCTCCATGCGGCGGTGATGTATGCCATTGGTTTTCTCATATTCAAAATCTCCTTTCGTTTTTTTTACATAGAAAAAGGCACTCTGCAAATCTCTTTACAAAGTGCCTAACGGGTTGGACTGTATAAATCGTGGTTGACTAAAGCCGCATAGTAGCTGTCTATGGTGGAGGGAGCATTAAAGAGGGTAGCAAGCAAATACCGTTTGATGTTTCGCACATAGGTGGTGTTTTTGTCTAAGCAGTCAAACACATACTCGATATGGGACGAAGTGATTTTCAGCATCTTGTCTTTCACAAGTCTTGCAGGATAATCCTCTCCGGCAATGTTGATAGTGTCCTTGGTGGAACACAGGGTTTCGATGATGATGTCGGCTACATCGTCCAAACGCTCACGCATACCGATTTTACCGTACTGCTTAAAATGCTCGTACTCAATATTCTCATAGACCGTTTGCTTTATTTCTTCATAGCCATCGTATCCAATCCCATCATATCCTGTGTTTTTCGGTTGTCCATAAGGATAAGATTGATAAGGATTTGATGTTTCTGTATTTAATAAATCTTTTTTTGATTTATCAATAGTTTGTAGATAAGTATTTAATTGGTGGGGTTCTTCCTGTATAGGGTCAGCCTGTGTTGGACTTTCCCATATAGGTTTTTCCTGTGCAGGCTTGCCCTCGGCAGGGGGAGTGTCACTGTCCATAGCCTTTGGGTACTCACGGATTGTATATTCTGTGTTGGCGAGCTGTCCTTTTTCATTTCTGACACGCTGACGGCTCATATATCCTGTGGTTTCCAGTTCCTTAATCGCACCGTTAATGCTGTCAATACCGTCCTTGCAGATGTAGGCAAGACCTTTTACCGTGTAATCCCAATCCTCGGGGAGTGACAGCATAAGGGATAGCAAACCCTTTGCCTTGAGCGACAGGGCTTTATTGCGTAAATGGTGGTTTGCCATGACGGTGTAATCCTTTGTTTTTTCTATTCGACACACAGCCATTTTCTCACTTCCTTTCTGTGCGGCTTATGCCTTATCGCTCCTGCTGTTGGGTACGCTTTTTATGCCATGTTTCCAGTAATTTCAGTATGGTTTCCTCCATTTTCTGCGGTGTATAGGATTTAGGGAAATACTTTCTCAGCTTATCGCTCGAAAGCGTTACCTTGTCGAGTTCACCTTTCTTTTCCTCGCTCATAATGGCGCACATAGCTTCAAGGGTGCATTTTCCCTCGGCACTAAACTTTTTAAGCCGCTGTGCCTGTGAAAGAGAGGGGGTTGCCTGTTCCATATCCATTGCTTCGAGTAAATTGGTTTGTTCCTCGGGATTTAGATAGGACAGCTCCACAGCAGGGTTAAAGGCGATTTTCTTATCGTCTACCATATCAAGAAGCTCGGGGATAAGCTCGGTAAGGCGAATATATCGGCGTACTTGGTCTTTGCTGACACCTGCACTTTCGCCAACTTTCTCAACTGATAACTTCTGTGCAACTTGCGTAGAAGTTAAATCTGACCTCGCACCTTGCCGCTTAATAGCATCTAATTTCAGCTTAAAGGCAAAGGCTCGCTCACTTGGCAGGATATTTTCTCTCTGCAAATTGCTGTCCACCATGATGATAGTGGCGGCATCATCGTCAAGATTACGGACAATGACAGGTATTGTTTCAAGTCCTGCCAGTTCGCTTGCCCTGTGCCTGCGGTGTCCTGCTACAAGCTCATAGCCGCCCTCGTCATGAGGACGGGCGATTGCAGGAACAAGCACACCATATTCCTTGATACTTTCGGCGGTGTCTGCCATTGCTTCATCGTCTTTTACCTTAAATGGATGGTCTTTGAATGGGAACAGCTCTGTCAAGGCTATCTCCATGACCTTTTCTCTGCCTGCATCGGCTCGGCTTTCCTCGGTGGAAAACAAATCATCTACCGATGTCAGATTTATGTTTTTGGCGGAGCTTTTCAATCTTCAACACCTCCTTTGTCAGTTCTCGGTAGCTTTCGGCAACCTTGCCTTTGGGGTCATGGGCGAAAATACTCTTGCCCTCGGCACTAATCTCGGCGGCTCGTACTGAATGGGGAATGTCAGTAGCAAATATCTTCATACTCCCTCCATAGGTTTCTCTTAGCAGGGTGCAGATGTCCTTTGCAAAATTGGTGCGGCTGTCCACCATTGTCATCAGAATACCGTCTATTTTCAGTTTTGGATTGATTTGTCTGCGTACTTTGCCGATGGTCTGCAAAAGTTGTTCTAATCCTTTGGCGGGCAGATACTGTGCCTGTACAGGAAAAATTACGCTGTCTGCGGCAGCAAGGGCATTGACCGTCAGCATACCGAGAGAGGGCATACAGTCCATAAGTACATAGTCATATTGTTTTTTCACGGTGTAAATGTACTGATTTAAGATACTTTCTCGGCTCATGGCGTTAACGAGAGATACCTCCATGCCGGATAACTCAATGTTAGCAGGGAGCAAATCTACTCCCTCGTGGTGGTGCAAAATGCCCTCGTTCTGCTCAATGGGGGTATCGGTCAGCACCTTGCTCATTATGGTGGCAAGGGTGACAGGGAGATTGTCTGGTTGCTGATTGCCCAAACTGATAGACAACGAGCCTTGCGGGTCAGCATCTATCAAAAGGACTTTCTTTCCCTCCTGTGCAAGTCTGACACCTAAGTTCGCACAGGTGGTTGTTTTGCCCACGCCGCCTTTTTGGTTGGCGATGGCTATTGTTTTTGCGTTCAATTTTGTTCCTCCTTTCGGTTTTTGGGGTATAAAAAAACCGCTTACCTTTATTGGTAAACGGTTTGATTAGTGTTTTATTATTAATCTTCTGTATTTGTTGGAAAGTAGAAGGGGTTAAATCCAGTCTTTTCATCAGTAACTAAATCTTCCACATGATCTGGATTTATGTTTAATTTCTCATTATCTTCGTCATCAAAGATAAATGTCTGCATATTTTCTTTTCCAATTAGTTTATATGCCTCATCAAGAACAAGTCCAATAGCCTTTGAATTTTTTTCATCAAATGGTTTTGAAATATGATCTATAACTAGAATTGGTACTAAGGGATATTTTCCATTGCTGAGCATTAAATTCATAAACGAAAGATATCCACATAATTGAATTAACGTGTGTCTCGCCATACTACCAATATAAAAATTGACTTTTTTGTTTGAATTAATGTTCTCGGTATCATCGGATAGTACCATTGGTTGAAGTATGTTACCTTTTTTAAGATACTTAATTTCAAATCCTGTTTGATGTATATCGTCGGACACCACTGTTGAGATGTCTTTTGCAGCGCAATATAGGTCAGTGACGAATCGGGACATCTCATTAATTTTCTTCATATCATCAGAATTTTGAAGAACCTTAATTTCCTCTTTTATTTCCTTAATTCTTCTTCGGAGATTATTTAAGTCCTCCTCGTTATTTGTAATTACCACCGATAAATAGTCTTCTATAAGTGCAATAGATTTTACCTTTTGTTCAACTGTGTAACATTTGAATTTCGAATCATTTCTTCTGATTTCAATTTTAATCTGTTCAAGTTGCTTTCTTAATTCCTTAACTGTGTTATCAGTAATGATATAATTACTGAAAAATATGGTGCTGTCGATATCTTCAATTAATTTTTGCATTGGGGATATTAAGTAGTCAAATTCAGTATTATCGGACACGAGTTCTTGCAGTTTGGATAACAGTTTTTTTCTACTATTACTGTCTTTTTCAAATTGCTTTGCATCAGAAATACTGTTTTCGTGCACTTTAATTTGTTCAGAAATATTATTATACATAACTTCAAGGTCAGCAATATTTCGTTTGTCTCCTTTGTTATCAGGATGCTGCATTTCTCTTACAGAGTTGATAAATCTTTTTATGTCCTCGGCATTTCTACCAGTATAAGTAATACTACCCCCAAGCTTTAACAAATTTGAATTAACCTGATTGATAATAAAATCATAACGCTGACGACTTACTTCCAATTCTTTTAGCTGAGAACTTAATTCATTCAATTCTTGTTGTAGGGCAAAAATTTTATCTAAGTGATTATTAAAAATAAAATTCAAAATAGGATTAAGCTTCACAGAATATTTGATATCGCTGCACTTGTCTAAAAAATCTTGTATTTTCCCTTGAACGTTTTCACCGAAAAAATTAAACATTGTAAAAGTTCTATAAGTTAAATCCTCATTGGTAAAATTTCTTATTTCTTTTAATAGACTTTCATCTTGACAAAACATTGAATTAAGTTTGTCTTTATATGTTCTCAAGTCAATTGATTCACTAATATCCTCATTGACATATGAGAAATAATTTTGATTTGGATTCATGGTTCTTGTTAATAAAAACCCAATACCATTATACTCGAGTTCCATAGTTGCCTTATGCAATGAATCTTTATACCAACGCTTTTTTGAAATATCTAATGAAGAACCAAACATAAAATCAATTAAAAAATAAAACTCAGTTTTCCCAGAATCGTTTTTCCCTTTAAAATAATTTATTCCTTCAGAAAACTGATATGTGAATTGCTCCTCTTGGATACTAAACAAAGTAAGTTGTCTTATTTTAAACATTGTAAGTCACCTCCTTCATAAACTGTTTATCAGTCATTGTTTTACTCTCTCTGATCACTTTGTTCAAAAAGTTGCTTTCAACAAATGTTGTATCGCTCTGAATGTTTGTTTCAGAAAGAGTTATCATATCATTTTCTAAAGTAATTACATTTTGTGTTACTAACAAATGGATAGCCTTAAAAATATAAATTAAACTATCGCAATATCTGTCAAAATCACCGGATAAAAGAGAAATACCCTTATAGATTACATCTTGCGTATTTTTTGCTGTATATATATTTCCCCCTAAAAACTTATTTTGTTTTACAATATATGTAAACGTAACTAATTTGCAAACACTCAACTGATTATGGTTTTTTAACAATTGACATATTATGCTGCTGAAAATACTTAACTGAAGTACTTCGGTTTGTTCTCTAATGCTTTTCATTTTCCTCATCCTCCCAAGAAATTTGTTTTTCATCAATATCATCTTTAGTTAGATAAATGGCAGATCCAAATTTAATCTGCTCGTTATCAGCATTAGAATTACTTTTATCTTTTGTTGTACTTAGGCGATTGTAAGGGGTGTCTTTGCTCTGGTTTTGTAAATCTAATTTAGCATCCTCAAAGTTTTCAAAAGTTGTTTCTAAAATATCTTCAACTTTTTTCATTCTGTTATTTTCCAGATACTTTATTGCTGTTGCATGGTAGTACAAGCCATAAGATAAATGTCTTTTAATAACAGGCTCTGATAAGTTACAAGCTTTTAATTGAACAAATTCCCTTGAAGTTGAGATTCTGCTTTCATCTAAGTCAATTGGATTGATTTTTTTGAAGTCAGCATATGATGGAGCGGTCAATTCGGCTGTAAAGCAATTGGATATTTCTTCTACAAGCGCTATGAAATGTTCAAAATTCATTTTGTAAGGTATCTTTTTGTTAATGGCACCTAAAATTTCATAGGTTACGTGTTGTAAAAACCCCTCTAGTCTTTGATAAAATACAATTGGGTTTGCCGATTTTCTAAAATGTATAGAAGCAGCCTGCTGAATTGATAGGTCTATATCCTCAATATTTTTAAATTGGTATTTTGTTTGTATAGATTGATAAGCGGCTTCAAAATCATCAAAACGTCCCTTATAGGCATTTTTCACTTTAGAAATAATTGCATCAGATCGACTTTTAGATGCTGATATTTCTTCAAAGAGAAGATTAGCATCTTTTTTAAATATTGCTTCAGAATTCTGGTAGATTTTATCTGTGAATAGCACATATTGATTAATTGCGTGCTCTGAATTTTCAAGTAATAGCCAATTGAGTATTATTTTTTGTGCAGTAGAATCATCTACAGTCGTATGCTTAACCTGTATTGCTAAATTGGTAGTTTGAGCAATTGACTTGCACATAAAATTTGAGTTGAATTTATCAATCTGATCCGGCTTAATAGACTTTAAATTAACATCTTCGATAGTTTCAAACTCTAATGACATATTTTCATGCAAATCAAAAGCATATAATGCAAAGGCTTTGATTTGATATGCAAATCCAGCTAAACTATTTATTCCACTTGAATCCATTTGATAATTCATTATAAGCACCTCTCTTTCATAAGATTTTATATTTTTGCTGCCCTGAAGTAGTTTTTTCAATTATTGCTACTTTGGTATCAGCATTTTTTATATAATTTAGAAAAAGAGTTCCTAAAAGAAGTCTATCACTGCGAGATATACGATTCCACTCATAACCTTTAAAAAGGTCACGAACTAAAAATACCTCTCCCGGTTTTAAATTGATTATTTCGTTTTTAGCTTCTTCTAAAAGTTGATTTGCAGTAGACATGATATACCTCCTATCAAATAACAATATAAACAATGTTGTTATTATTGTATATCTTTTCCACCTTGAATTCAACACATTAATGTAATTTTTAATAAAATATGCATATAAGTTTATCTTTAATTATCAATTATGACAAAATGCAATTAGCTAAAGCAAGTATCATCTGACAAATATAAAGAGGATTATGCATTTTGCGCATCCTTAATTGAAAAGAAAACTGAATAAAAATTGCCCCTTATAAAAATAAGAAGCAATTTTCATATCCATATTTAGTTTTGTATTACTTCAAAATGAGATAGTGCATCTTTGATAGCATCTACTTGAATAGGAGTGGGGTGCTTTCTTGGATTTTTTAATGTTTCAACTGCATTAGGGGCATCGTACATAGGCAGACCTAAATCTCGCTTGACCTCGGCAATATATGCTGTGTGTACTTTAAAGCTGTATTTTTCAAGGATATATTCTTTTATCAGCTTGTAAGTAATTCTCTGTTTTGGCTTGTATGCCTCTGCTTTTTTTACTATACTATTAAGAGGAATCATACCAACGCTGTTTCCAAAGTCCACAGATACGTTGATATAGCTGTCTGGAGCTTTGTGGGTCTTTGGTAATACCGTTGACACGGTTGCAGGGCTGCACCATGCAACTGCAAATATGTTTACGGAAGAATATCAGGTAGAATATTATCAGATGATGAATGGGGTGCTGGACGCCTATGATTTTGTGGTAGGAGAACAGGCATGGAACTTTGCAGACTTTGCAACTATTCAGGGAACACTGCGTGTAGACGGCAATAAGAAAGGTATGTTTACAAGGGACAGAAGACCGAAGCTGGCGGCACATTATTTTAAGCAGCGGTGGGGGCAGATGTTAGATTAAACCGTTATATATAAAACGTTATGTACATTAGTATGGGAGGGCAGCAGGTAAGCCGGTTTACCTGCTGCCTCTTTGTACTGACATAAATTGTAAGGTATTATACCATCTGAAATGCCGACAGCCTCTCTGCCGCAAATGATTGAAACACCCCTGTAATAATCTGCTGTCCTTTTGAATTAGGATGGGTACCGTCTTCGCAGATCAGATCGGATACTGTACCATGTCTGAGAAATGCGGACCGGATATCAATCAGCGGCACATGTTCGCTTGCAGCCAGGGCTTCTACGGCAGAAGAGTATGTGGCCTGATGGTCCGAGATATGGCCAATTGAGCCGAGCCATTTCATAACATTTTTCTTATTAAGGTTCTGGCACCACCAGTTGAAGAACCGCTGGGGGTCAAGCGGAGGCAGTGTGGTCAGTATTGGCAGAATGCCTCTGCTTTTTAATGTTTGGATTAAGCAGGTATACTCTTCGATGAACTGCTTTAAAGGCGTATTGGGAGAAAAATCTCCTTCCGGGTTCTCTGCAATTTCCGCCCATTTATAATCACAGTCGTTTCCGCCAAAATCCATGACAACGGCGTCACAATCCAGACCGGTATCCAGTTTTTTCAGAAGGATTCGCGCACCTTTGGTGACAGTACATCCAAAACGTGAGTCATTTTTTATGGACAGAGCGTATTCGCGGCTTAACATATCGAAATCGATGTCATTCTTCGTCTGATATTTCTTATTGACCGGATTGACCTGAATTCCTTTTAAGATAGAATCTCCAAGTACTTCTATATTTTTTATACTTTTCATAAATATTACCTTCCTTTAACACAACATGTAGTTTTGATAACTACATTATATAATTTCAAAAACCTCTCGTCAAGGGCGTGAGTTAAAAAAATAAAAAAATGCCGGAAACAAAAGTCATCCAATTCCAGGAATTGTATGTTCTTTTGTTTCCGGCACCCTAAACTTTATTCTTCGTCAGAAGTATCCTGCAGTGCGAGGTATCCCTGCTCGCCTGTACGGATTTTTACAACATTTTCTATATCATAGATAAAGACTTTTCCGTCTCCGATCTGTCCGGTATGGAGCACCGACTTCGCAGTATCGATGACTTTCTGGACTGGTACGAGGCTGACTACAATCTCGATCTTGACCTTCGGAAGCAGATTCATATCCATTTCGACTCCACGGTAATAAGCAGTAGAGCCTTTCTGTACGCCACAGCCAAGAACATTGGTGATGGTGATTCCTGTCACTCCGATTTCATTCATGGCCTGCATGAAGTCTTCCAGTTTGTTGCGGCGTGTAATGATGACCACCTTTGTCAGCTTGTTTGTAATACTTCCATTCTTTCCTACAGCGCTGTCAGCCATGCTGCGTGCAGCTTCAGCGGGAGCCTGTGCGGCTGATGCGGATGAAGCAGAATGGGCTGTTTTGGAAGCAGTCCCCATAACATTAGGAACCGGATTCATAACATCCTGAGTAACAAAGTCTGCATAGCTGCTTGTAAGACCGTGTTCCCTGATATCCAGACCCGCAATCTCTTCCTCGGCGGATACACGAAGCCCCATTGTATGTTTAATAATCTCGAATACAATGATCATCGTTACGGCAACCCATGCAGCCGTTGCAATAAACCCGGTGAACTGAACTCCAAGCTGTGTGAATCCACCGCCTGTAAAGAGTCCCTTTCCTTCGGTGCCGCTTCCGTCTGAAAACAGCCCTACGCAGAGGGTACCAAGTGCACCGCACATTCCGTGTACGCCTACGGCACCTACAGGATCATCAATGCGGCATACTTTGTCGATAAATTCAATACCAAAGACTACTACAAGACCTGCCAGAATACCTATAATAGCGGCAGAAACGGGTGATACAGTATCGCATCCGGCGGTAATGGCTACAAGACCTGCCAGAGAACCGTTGAGGGACATAGATACATCTGGTTTTTTGTAAAGAATCCATGTAAGGATCATAACCGTGACAGTAGCTACTGCTGCGGCCAGATTAGTCGTCACGAAGATTTTGGAGGCGGAGACGATTGCATCTCCTTCCATAGAAACAGTTGAGGCACCATTGAAACCAAACCACGCAAACCAGAGAATGAAGACACCGAGTGCGCCAATGGTCAGGTTGTGGCCCGGGATTGCTTTCGACTTCCCGCTCTTTGAATATTTTCCGATACGGGGGCCAAGGATCTTTGCACCGACGAGTGCTGCGACACCGCCTACCATGTGGACGGCGCAGGAACCCGCAAAATCATGGAATCCCATTTCAGCAAGCCAGCCGCCGCCCCAGATCCAGTGTCCGGATACAGGATATACAACAAGGCTGATGATCAGACTGTATATACAGTATGCCGAAAATTTGGTTCTCTCGGCCATAGCCCCGGACACGATGGTTGCCGCGGTTGCACAGAAAACAGTCTGGAAAATCAAAAAGGCATAGAAAGGCACGCCGTCAGGAAGCATTCCTGCCCCATAATTTGATTCGGAAGCAATACCGGATATAGACCCGATGATTCCATTGCCTGTTCCGAACATCAGGCCAAAACCTACAAGCCAGAAGGCTGGTGTGCCGATTGAAAAATCCATCAGGTTTTTCATGATAATATTACCCGCATTCTTTGCCCGGGTGAACCCTGTTTCGACCATTGCAAAACCGGCCTGCATAAAGAAGACGAGGGCGGCGCCAAGGAGCACCCAGATTGTGTTGACAGATGAAAAAGCATTCATAGTTAATTCTCCCTTCCTTTACTACTGTTATTTCACATTTCTCTGTGCAGATACCAGAAAATCTGGTAATAAAAAGAGTGCGTATTCCCGAAAATAGAATTACGCACCCTTGCATAAAAAATGTGATGATGCCGGAGGCAAAATACTTGCTTCAATATGGCATCGTTTGATTTATGTAATCGGAAAATGACATGCATTCCCGCAATTACTGTATTTTTTCCTCTGTATGTCCTGTAATATCCATCGGATACTGCCTGTCGAAACATGCTTTACAGAGAGACAAATCTCCGGTCATAAGCTGTAAATCTTCCAATTTCATATAACCAAGAGAATCAGCGCCAATCATACTACAGATTTCCCCGGAAGTGTGCGAGGAGGCGATCAGCTGTTTATTAGAAGGGACATCTGTCCCGAAATAGCATGGATACAGAAACGGGGGCGAACTGATGCGGACATGTACGCTTTTTGCCCCTGCGCCTTTTAACATGCGTATCAGGCCTGCAATTGTTGTGCCCCGGACGATGGAGTCATCGACCAGAACAATCCGCTTCCCGTTAACAACGGAAGCTAATACATTTAATTTTAGCCGGACACTCGATTCCCGTTCCTTCTGGGTCGGTTTTATGAATGTCCGCCCTACATAGCTGTTCTTGTAGAATGCCAGTGCAAACGGGATTCCTGAAGCTTCTGAATACCCTTTTGCTGCGGGAATTCCGGAATCCGGCACACCCACGACAAGGTCAGCATCTGCAGGATAGGCGGCAGCAAGAGCGGCGCCGCCCTTTACCCGGGCATCATAGATATTGACACCATCCAGTGTGCTGTCGAGTCTGGCAAAATAAATATATTCGAAGATGCAGTGTGCATGCTGAGTCTGGCAGAGATGGCAGTTGGAGGTGATACCTTCTGAGGTAATCGTTATGATTTCACCAGGTCTGATATCCCGGATAAATTCTGCGCCGACGGCAGACAATGCACAGCTTTCAGAAGCCAGAATATAGGCATCGTCCCGCCTTCCAAGGCACAGAGGCTTCAATCCCAGAGGGTCGCGGACCCCGATGAGCTTGCGCGGGCTCGCAATGACCAGGGCATACGCACCGCGTATTTTCCCTGCTGTATGCAGGATTGCTTCTTCTACATTATGAGTATGCACCCTTTCCTTTGCAATATGATAAGCAATGACCTCTGAATCGGTTGTCGTCTGGAAGATTGCCCCGGTCTGTACCAACTCCTCACGCAGTTCCCGTGTATTGACAAGATTTCCGTTATGTGCAAGGGCCAGAGTTCCTTTGATATAATTCAGGACAAGGGGCTGCGCGTTATTAATAGAAGCGGCTCCTGTTGTGGAGTAGCGCACGTGTCCGATTCCAAGATTGCCCTGGAGCGTATTCAGGATATCTTCATTAAATACCTCATTTACAAGCCCCATCCCTTTGTGGGCATTCATATTTCCTTTCGGCCCCTTTGTGTCACATACCGCCATGCCGCAGGATTCCTGGCCGCGGTGCTGGAGGGACGAGAGCCCGTAGTATATGGATTCGGCAGCAGGTTCGCCGGAAAGAGAATAGATACCGAATACACCGCAGGCTTCTTTTATTTTAGGGTCAGAATATAATTTCATCGTTTTTACACCTCTTATAAAATATGAAAAGGCACCTTGGATAGGGTTATCCAAAGCGCCTTTGCTTTCTGGCGTATAGTATTGCACGATTTCCCGAAAAAGTCAATCCCCAAAAATTGGGGATTTACAAATTTCTGAAAATAGGATATAGTGGTTTCATAATTTTTTGCCTGCCTTAGGAGAATTGATTTTTGAAAGTTTCTCAGGGGCTGGCGGAAGATGTGAATATGATCTGCGGCAAAGGCGTCGGTAATCTGTGCTATTAACAGCACAGACTTCCGGCGCCTTTCTTGTTTCATAGGAAATGGAAAGAAATGATGGAGGTTTTTATTTATGAGAACAGAAGAAGGTCTGTACAGACAGCAGTTTGAGCATGATAACTGTGGAATTGGCGCGGTTGTGAACAGTAAGGGGATAAAAAGCCATAAGACTGTTGAAAATGCACTTAAAATTGTGGAACGGCTTGAACACAGGGCAGGGAAGGATGCCGAGGGAGAAACCGGAGATGGAGTAGGAATCCTGCTTCAGATTTCCCACAGATTTTTTTCTAAGGCTTGTAAGCAGGAAGGAATTGAGATCGGCGGGGAGAGGGAATACGGAATCGCTATGCTCTTCCTCCCCCAGGATGAGCTGGAATGCAGTCAGGCTAAAAAGATGTTTGAGATTATCGTGGAGAAGGAAGGCATGGAATTTCTAGGATTCCGCAAGGTCCCTGTATGTCCGGGTGTCTTAGGACACAAGGCGCGGGCGAAGATGCCGGATATTGTGCAGGCTTTTGTGAAAAAACCGGAACATGTCGAGAAGGGTCTTATGTTCGACAGGATGCTTTATATTGCCCGCCGGGTCTTTGAGCAGAGCAATGACACGACTTATGTGGCGTCTATGTCCAGCCGCACGATCGTTTATAAAGGAATGTTTCTGGTAGACCAGCTTCGGACCTTTTATACGGACCTGCAGGATGAAGACTACGAATCTGCGATTGCCACCGTACACTCCCGTTTCAGTACAAATACAGACCCAAGCTGGGAGAGGGCTCATCCGAACCGGCTGATTGTACATAACGGGGAAATCAATACGATCCGTGGAAATGCAGACAAGATGCTTGCAAGAGAAGAGACGATGGCATCCGACTATATGAAGGATCAGCTCCATAAGGTGCTGCCGGTCGTGGATACACGCGGATCTGACTCGTCCATGCTGGATAATACGCTTGAGTTCCTTGTGATGAATGGGATGGACCTCCCTCTTGCAGTAATGATCACCATCCCTGAACCCTGGGCGAACAATCAGACGATATCACAGGACAAACGGGATTTCTATCAATATTATGCGACGATGATGGAGCCCTGGGACGGGCCGGCATCTATCCTGTTTTCCGATGGTGACGTGATGGGGGCGGTTCTGGACAGAAACGGGCTCAGACCTTCAAGATACTATATTACGAAGGATGGAGATATCATTCTTTCATCAGAGGTGGGCGTCATCCCGGTGCCTGAGGAGGAGATTGTAGTGAAAGAACGTCTCCACCCGGGGAAACTCCTGCTTGTGGATACCGTGAAGGGACGCATCTTCAGTGATGAAGAGGTGAAAGAAATCTATGCAAAGAAACAGCCGTATGGTGAATGGCTGGACAGCAACCTGCTTGAACTGAAAGACCTGAAGATTCCGAATCAGCGTGTAGAAGAGTACCGGGGGGAAGAACTGACCAGAATGCAGAAAGCGTTCGGTTATACTTATGAAGAGTACCGCCAGTCTATTTACAGCATGGCCTTAAATGGTTCCGAGGGAACTTCGGCTATGGGGGCGGACACGCCGCTGGCCGTACTTTCTGAAAAACACCAGCCGCTTTTTAACTATTTTAAACAGCTCTTTGCACAGGTGACAAATCCGCCGATTGACGCGATCCGCGAGGAGATTGTGACCTGCACGACGGTCTATGTGGGCCGGGACGGGAATTTACTGAAAGAACAGCCTCTGAATTGCCAGGTGCTGAAGATCAACAATCCGATCCTGACAAATACTGACATGTTAAAGATTAAGAACATGAACGTGAAGGGCTTTAAGGTAGAGGTTGTACCAATCACATATTATAAAAGCTCCCGTCTGGACAGAGCCATCGACCGCCTGTTTGTGGAGGTTGACAAGGCATATAAGGACGGGGCGAACATACTGGTGCTTTCAGACAGGGGAGTGGATGAAAATCATATTGCGATGCCTTCCCTGCTGGCAGTTTCCGCAGTGCACCAGTATCTGGTAAAGACAAAAAAGAGGACGGCGCTGTCGATTATTCTGGAGTCCGGGGAGCCAAGGGAGGTACATCACTTTGCGGCGCTTCTCGGCTATGGTGCCTGTGCGGTGAATCCTTATATTGCGCAGGATACAATCAAGGAGCTGATCGATAATAAGATGCTGGATAAGGATTACTATGCGGCTGTTGATGATTATACTTATGCAGTCACCCACGGTATTGTGAAAATAGCATCTAAGATGGGAATTTCTACGATACAGTCCTATCTGGGGGCAAAAATATTTGAGGCAGTCGGGATATCGGCCGGGGTGATTGACAAGTATTTCACGGGAACAGTCAGCCGTGTGGGCGGAATCACGCTGAAGGATATTGAAAAAGACGTTGACCTGAATCACTCCCGGGCTTTTGACCCGCTGGGACTGCCGGTGGATCTGGAACTCAAGAGCATGGGAATCCATAAGAGCAGAAGTGAGGGGGAGGCACACCGTTACAACCCCCAGACGATCCATACACTTCAGGAGTCTACAAAGCGGGGAGATTATGATTTATTTAAGCAGTATACGAAGATGGTGGACAGTGAACAGAGCGGATACCTTCGCAGCCTTATGGATTTTGCATATCCGGAGGAAGGAATTCCGCTCGAAGAAGTCGAGAGTGTGGATGAGATTGTAAAACGCTTCAAGACAGGGGCTATGTCATATGGTTCTATCTCGGAAGAGGCACATGAGACACTTGCGGTTGCTATGAATATCCTCCACGGTAAATCGAATACGGGCGAAGGCGGTGAGAGTGAGGAACGTCTGGACAGTGCAGGAAGTGAAGTGGACCGCTGCTCTGCAATCAAGCAGGTGGCTTCGGGGCGCTTTGGCGTGACCAGCCGCTATCTGGTCAGCGCGCGGGAAATCCAGATCAAAATGGCACAGGGAGCGAAGCCGGGAGAGGGCGGACACCTGCCGGCCCGAAAGGTATACCCGTGGATTGCTAAAACCAGACATTCCACACCGGGGGTGAGCCTGATTTCTCCGCCGCCGCACCATGATATTTATTCTATCGAGGATCTGGCTGAGCTGATTTACGATCTGAAGAACGCCAATAAGTATGCGAGGATTTCTGTTAAATTAGTCTCCGAGGCAGGTGTGGGAACCGTCGCGGCGGGAGTTGCAAAGGCGGGGGCGCAGGTCATCCTGATTTCCGGATATGACGGCGGAACAGGGGCGGCACCTCAGAGTTCTATCTATAATGCAGGACTGCCGTGGGAGCTTGGACTGGCGGAAACACATCAGACACTGCTGATGAACGGGCTTCGTGACCGGGTCATGATTGAGACAGACGGAAAGCTGATGAGCGGCCGCGACGTCGCCATTGCGGCACTGCTCGGGGCAGAAGAATTTGGATTTGCCACGGCACCGCTTGTAACGATGGGGTGTGTGATGATGCGTGTCTGCAATCTGGATACCTGCCCTGTAGGGGTTGCCACCCAGAATCCGGAGCTTCGGAAACGATTCCGTGGAAAACCGGAGTATGTTGTAAACTTCATGAGATTCATTGCCGGGGAACTGAGGGAATACATGGCCCGGCTCGGAGTGCGTACACTGGATGAGATGACAGGCCGCACGGATCTGCTGAAGGTGAAGGCGCATGCACAAAATCCAAAAGCATCCCAGATCGACCTGAGCGCCATTTTGAATAATCCATTTGCAGCAGAAGGCAAAGAAAGAATCTTCAATCCGGATAAGGTTTACCAGTTCCATCTGGAGGATACAAAGGATGAGAAAATCCTGCTGGGAAAACTGAAGAAGGCTGTAGAGCGAAAGGAAAAAGCCACTGTCGATGTGGCCGTGACGAATACGGACCGTGCCTTTGGTACAATACTGGGGGCGGAAATCACAAGACAGCACCATCACGGACTGGATGAAGATACCATCACGGTAAACTGCGAAGGAGCAGGAGGACAGAGCTTCGGGGCATTTATCCCGAAGGGACTGACACTGAAGCTTTGCGGTGACTGTAACGATTATATGGGCAAGGGACTGTCAGGTGGAAAACTAATACTCTATCCTCCAAAACAGAGGAACTACAGGGCGGATGAAAACGTGATTGTGGGAAATGTCGCCCTTTATGGTGCGACAGGCGGTAAAGCCTATATCAGCGGTGTTGCAGGAGAACGCTTTGCCGTTCGTAATTCCGGGGCTTATGCAGTTGTGGAAGGTGTGGGAGAACATGGCTGTGAGTATATGACCGGAGGCCGTGTAGTAGTCTTAGGACGGACGGGAAAGAACTTTGCGGCAGGCATGAGCGGCGGTGTGGCCTATGTTCTGGATGAGGAAAATGAATTATATAAAAACTTGAATAAAGAGATGATCTCGATTGAAAATGTGGAGACAAAACCGGACATTCAGGAACTCCGCCAGATGATCACCGGGCATGTTGAGGCAACGGCTTCAGAGAAAGGAATGGAAATACTGGAGCATTTTGAAACATACATTCCTAAGTTTAAAAAGATCATTCCAAATGACTATAAGAAGATGATAATGATAGCAGCCAGACTGGAAGAACAGGGAATGAAACCGGAAGAGGCACAGCTGGAAGCATTCAATGAAAATTTCCAGAAGGGAGGAATGTAAAAAATGGGAAAACCGACAGGATTTATAGAATATGATAGAAAATATGCAGGGATGGAGGAACCGAAAAAGAGAGTCCGGCACTTCCGGGAATTTAAGAACTACCTGCCTGAGGAAGAACAGCAGAAGCAGGGGGCACGCTGTATGGACTGCGGAGTTCCGTTCTGCCAGTCAGGCGCGATGCTTGGCGGGATGGTTTCCGGCTGCCCCCTGCACAATCTTGTGCCGGAAACAAATGATCTCGTATATCAGGGTAAATGGAAGCAGGCGTACCTGCGCCTGTCACAGACACTCTGTTTTCCCGAGTTTACATCCAAGGTGTGTCCAGCGCTGTGCGAAGCTGCCTGTACCTGCAACCTGCACGGGGAACCAGTGGGAACGAAAGAGATCGAGCATGCCATTATTGACCGTGCATTTGCAAACGGGTGGGTGAAGCCCCAGATTCCGGCAGTCCGTACGGGAAAGAAAGTGGCTGTAGTCGGAAGCGGTCCGGCTGGACTTGCGTGTGCCCAGCAGTTAAACAAGAGGGGACACCTCGTAACTGTATTTGAAAAAAGTGACCGCGTCGGGGGCCTGCTCAGATATGGGATTCCTAATATGAAGCTGGAGAAAGAGGTCATTGACCGCAGAATCCGTCTCATGGAGGAGGAAGGGATTACATTCAAAACGGGGGTAGATATCGGAAAGGACGTGATGCCTGCCGAACTGAAGGCAGGATATGACAGAGTCGTGCTTTGCTGTGGAGCATCCAGTCCGCGGGACATTAAGGTGCCGGGGAGAGAACTGAAAGGAATCTATTTTGCGGTAGACTTCCTGGGGGCAGTGACGAAGGAACTTCTGGATTCCGATTTCGGGAAGGCGCCTTATCATCTGGCGAAAAACAAGAATGTGCTTGTAATAGGCGGAGGCGATACTGGAAACGACTGTGTAGGCACTGCCATCCGGCTTGGTGCAAAATCTGTTACCCAGCTGGAAATGATGCCGCAGGCACCTGATACAAGGACGGCAGATAACCCGTGGCCACAATGGCCCCGTGTTTTAAAGACTGATTACGGGCAGGAGGAGGCCGCGGCATTATTTGGAAGAGACCCACGTATATATCAGACAACGGTGGCTTCGTTTACAGGAAATAAGAAAGGAGAAGTGGCACAGGCAGTGACAGTCAGCCTGAAACCGGTTAAGGATAAGAAAACCGGCAGGTTGAATATGGTTACGGTTGAAGGCAGCGAGAAAACGGTGTCTGCCGATCTTGTCCTGATTGCGGTAGGATTTACCGGGAGTGAGGCTTATGTCACAGAAGCTTTTCAGGTAGGAACAGATGGGCGCAATAATGTAAAGACAAAGGCAGAGCAGTATGAAACATCCGTCCCGGGGGTATTTACCGCGGGAGATATGCACAGAGGCCAGTCACTGGTTGTGTGGGCAATCAGGGAAGGACGTGAAGCGGCCAAAGCGGTGGATACATCACTGATGGGTTATTCGAACCTATAATACGGACGGCGTGAAAATCTGCTGCATATCGTCGGGCAGAGGTGCAGTAAAACACATGTCTTCTCCGGTTATGGGATGCCGGAAGGACAGGCGGTGGGAATGCAGCGCCTGTCTGTGGATATATTCCATATCCGGGTTATAAAGATAATCACCAACTAACGGGAAACCCAGATATTTCATATGAATGCGTATCTGGTGGGTGCGGCCTGTCTCCAGCTCGAGGGAGACAAGGCTGTGCCCATTTTTTTCATCGACAACTTTATAGTGTGTCACGGCATTTTCTCCATTTTCAAAATCAACGATTCTCTCGATGATGGAACCAGATTTTCTGGATAAAGGCGCATTGATCGTTCCTTCTGGAGGTGTAACCTGTCCGCGGACAACGGCCAGATATTCCCTTCTGATTTCCTTTCGGACCGCCATGCCAGAAAGGATGCTGGAACTGAGCATGTGCTTTGCGATGACTGTGAGTCCGGAGGTATCGCGGTCCAGACGGTTTGTGCAGCGGAAGATAAAAGGCTTCCCCTGGGACTGGTAATACCATGCAAGGCCATTGGCGAGAGAATTCGTGTAGTTGTTCATAGATGGGTGAATCGGCATACCGGCGGCTTTATTGATGACGATAATATCTTCATCCTCGTAAACGATATTCAGCGGAAGCTGCACCGGGGGGATGTTTTCAGAGGACTCTGCCTCTTTTATATGGACCGTCAGAATATCACCGGTGCTTAACTTCTGTTTCAGATAGTACCATTCACCGTTTACAAGGATACTCTGCTCCATCTTCTTTAAATCCGTAAAATTCTGTCTGGAATATCCGTAATGCTTCAGATATTGTTCTATGCGCAGGCCGTTTTCCGCCTCTTTTATGTGGTAGGTTAAAACTCTTTCCATTTTGTTTCTCCGATTCTTAAACTGGCTTTAATTACCTGAATAGTATACCAGTTTCAGGGAAAGATGCATATGATAAGTTCTAAAGAAATCTTAAGAATTATATTTCGTTATTTTATTGACAATCAACCGGAAAGGTGGTATATTTCAAGACAAGCAAGTAAAAGGGAGTAGCCGAACACCGAAAGGTGGGTTTGAAACCGTCACCCGATACCGAGAGGTATCCGTATCAAATGAGATGTGCAAGACTTTTATTGCGGCAGACATGTCGTGAATAAGGGTCTTTTTTATTTCACAGAAATCTCTGAAGATACACCTGTCTGCTGCATAAGAAGAGCACCGGAAAGGAGATTCTAATGATGAGAGAAAAGGAAAACATTGTGGAAATGAATGAGGCGATTATCGCCGGGAAGAAAGCCCTGAACAGCATGAGGGCGGCGAAAGAGGCTTTGAACAGCGCCGGAAACTGGGGCGTTGCAGATTTACTTGGAGGTGGCTTCCTTGTTGATCTGGTAAAGCACTCCAAACTGGATGATGCAGGAGAAAGGCTGGAGGAGGCAAGATGTCATTTAGAACTTTTTCAATGTGAACTAAAAGACATCGAACTGCCATATAATTTTACAATACAGATAGATGACTTCCTTACATTTGCTGATTTCTTTTTTGATGGTATTATTGCAGACTGGCTTGTACAGTCTAAGATTAACGAGGCGAAGGATGAATTAAATTACGCGATAGAACGTGTGGAGCAGATGGTTGCGGACCTGATGAAATGGGAGAAGCAGCTGATGCTCGGAAAGGAGGCTGAGGCTTAATGGGATGTCTGGGAAATGTTTTGTGGTTTATATTTGGAGGCTGTATCAGCGGACTGAGCTGGATGCTCGCAGGAGTGTTGTGGTGTATTTCGATCGTCGGGATACCGGTTGGGATGCAGTGTTTTAAGTTTGCGGCACTTAGCTTTTTCCCGTTTGGGAAGGAAGTCCATTATGGCGGGGGAGCGGGGTCCATGCTTCTGAACATTATCTGGATGATCGTATCCGGGATACCGCTGGCATTGGAATCACTGGTTATTGGTGCACTGCTCTGCGTGACAATTGTGGGAATTCCATTTGGAATGCAGCAGTTTAAACTGGCAAAGCTGGCGCTGATGCCGTTTGGATCGGAAGTATATTAAGATAGACAAAACACAGTATGGCTGTAATCTCTGGATGAGGTTACAGCCATACTATGTTTTAGTTTTAGTAAAACAATTTATCATTTAAAGAAGGAAAACATAGGTAAATGTGTTGTAAAGGAAAGGGGATTTCCTGTATAATAGAAAGCGTTATGATTCTTTGAGTCATATGCCAGGAGTAAAAAGGAGAGGTACAGATTATATGGACATTAATCAGAGATTGACAGAAGAACTGGATGTGAAGCGCTGGCAGATAGACGCGGCGGTTAATTTAATTGATGAGGGAAACACGATTCCCTTTATCTCGCGTTATAGAAAAGAAGTGACAGGTTCCCTGGACGATGAGCAGCTTCGAAAGCTGTATGAACGCCTGATTTATCTGCGGAACCTTGAGGAGAAAAAGGAGCAGGTATTATCCAGCATTGAGGAACAGGGGAAGCTGACGGCGGAATTGAAAGCGCAGATTCTGGCGGCGGAGACTTTGGTTGTCGTGGAGGATTTATACCGTCCATACCGGCCGAAGAGAAGGACGCGCGCGACGATTGCGAAAGAGAAGGGGCTGGAGCCGCTTGCGGCGGTGATTACATTGCAGCAGACAAAAGTCCCGCTTGAAAAGGAAGCAGAAAAGTATCTTTCAGAAGAGAAGGGCGTCAAGAGTGTGGAAGATGCGATTGCCGGGGCAAAGGACATCATCGCCGAATCCATTTCTGATGAAGCAGATTACAGAAGCTGGATCAGGAAGATTACGATGCAGAAAGGGAAACTGATTTCTGTGGCAAAGGATGCGGAAGCTGAGTCTGTATATGAAATGTATTATGAGTTTGAGGAGGCTGTCGGCAAGCTTGCGGGGCACAGGATACTTGCTTTAAACCGCGGTGAGAAGGAAAAGATACTGGCGGTGAAGATTGATGCTCCGGAAGAAGATATTATCCGTTATCTGGAAAAGAAAACGATTATCAGGGAAAACCCGTATACGACACCAGTGTTAAAAGAGGTGGCTGAGGACAGTTATAAGCGTCTGATCGCCCCGGCCATAGAAAGAGAAATCAGGAATGAACTCACGGAAAGGGCCGAGGATGGAGCAATCGAGGTGTTTGGCAAGAACCTGCACCAGCTTCTGATGCAGCCGCCGATTACAGGGCAGGTAGTGCTCGGATGGGACCCGGCCTTCCGTACAGGCTGTAAGCTGGCCGTTGTAGATGAGACAGGAAAGGTGCTTGGCACGACAGTCATATATCCGACAGCCCCGACCACACCGCAGAAGATAAAGGCATCGAAGGACCTTTTAAAGAAGATCATAGAGAAGTACCATATCACATTGATTTCTCTTGGAAACGGGACGGCTTCCAGAGAGTCTGAACAGATTATTGTGGAGCTTCTGAAGGAGATTCCACAGAAGGTCCAGTATGTCATTGTAAATGAGGCAGGAGCATCTGTATATTCGGCAAGTAAACTGGCATCTGAAGAATTTCCTAAGTTCGATGTCGGACAGAGAAGCGCGGCTTCTATCGCGAGAAGGCTTCAGGACCCGCTGGCAGAGCTTGTTAAGATTGATCCGAAGTCAATCGGGGTCGGCCAGTACCAGCACGATATGAACCAGAAAAAGCTGGGTGAATCCTTAAATGGTGTTGTTGAAGACTGTGTGAATAAAGTCGGGGTCGATCTGAACACGGCTTCTGCACCGCTTCTTTCCTACATTTCCGGCATTACGGGGACGATTGCAAAGAATATTGTGACATATAGAGAAGAAAACGGAAGGTTTACGAGCAGAAAAGAATTGCTGAAGGTAGCAAAGCTGGGGCCGAAAGCGTTTGAGCAGTGCGCTGGATTCATGAGAATAATGGATGGGAAAAATCCGCTCGATGCGACAGGTGTCCATCCGGAGTCCTATGAAGCGGCGGAAAAACTTCTGCAAAAGCAGGGATTTAAGCCGGAAGACATTACCGGCGGCAACCTGACAGGGCTTTCTCTGACGATCAGAGATTATAAGGAGCTGGCGGAAGAACTCGGAATCGGAGAGATTACATTGAGGGACATTGTCAAAGAACTGGAGAAGCCGGCACGCGATCCACGTGATGAGATGCCGAAGCCGATCCTGCGTACAGACGTGCTTGACATGAAGGACCTCAAGGAAGGCATGGTTCTCAAAGGAACCGTGCGCAACGTCATTGATTTTGGTGTGTTTGTGGATATCGGGGTGCATCAGGACGGTTTGGTCCACATCTCGCAGATCACGGACAGATACATTAAACATCCCTTGGAAGCTGTAAGTGTTGGTGATATCGTGGATGTCAAGGTTATGAGCGTAGATTTGAAGAAGAAGAGAATTCAGCTGACGATGAGAGGCATATAAGTTAAGAATTTTGAGGGCCATCCATACCGGTATAATCCGGTGCGGATGGCCCTCTTTTATGAAAAAAACCATTAGTGGACAATCATGTGCTAATTTCCCATGCGGTGAACTGCATTTTTAAGTTTGGGCCCGAGAATGCATGCGACGATGATTTTGATTATGTCGCCGGGCAGGTAAGGCAGGACCCCTACGGACAGGGCGGCGAAGAAAGACAATTCCATCTGTGCCGCGAGCCAGACTGTACCGAACAGGTAGCAGATGAGGGAACCGAGCACCATGCCGACAGCAGCAAAGGATAGCTTGCCCGGAAAATGGTCGACAAAATATCCGGTAATAATCGCTACAAAAATATACCCGATCAGATACCCGCCGGTAGGTCCGGCAAATTTACCGAGGCCCCCGCTGAATCCGGAGAAAACAGGAAGTCCCACAGCGCCGAGCAGCAGATAAATGAGTAAACTGACCGTGCTTAATTTCATGCCCAGTACAAAGACAGATATGTAAATGACAAGGGTGGCCAGTGAAAGCGGCACCGGACTGAATGGCAGCGGAATGGTAAATGGCGCCAGTATGCAGATGACGGCGGTCATGACCCCGATCAGGGTAAGCTGTTTTGTGGTGACAAATGTTTTCTTGGCTGATGTCTGTTCCATGTTTGTATTCCTTTCGTGTCTGTTCATTTTTATCTGTTGCCAGTATAAATCAAATAGAAGGAATTGTCAACCATAATATATATAATGGTTAACAATAAAGGATCCTGCAATGAACTTATATTGGAAATCTACTTAAATAATGAGATTTGTATAAGATCTGACTCCTTTGATAGACAGTAAATTCTGCATATGATAGAATAAAAGAAGTTGTTTATAGAAAAATATTTCATGAGGGGATTGGCAGGTGTATAAGGATGAGGTGGAATATAGCGGCGGAATCTATTTCGCTTGTTATGCTTGGCATTATATGGGTTTATGCCCGCAAAGGGAGTCATCTTCCAACATTAAAAAACAAGATATTTCAATGGTGCCTGCTGGTTACATTTAGCGCGATATTGACGAATATTCTGTCAACAATTATGATTTACCAGTATGAGTATATCCCGATTTGGCTGACATGGATTGTGACTTCGGTCTACTTTGTATTAACGCCGCTGATGGGACTTACTTATTTCTTATACACGGTTTCTGTCATCTACACGGATATGGACCAGGCGAAAAAGGTGATCGGCATTGGACTGATACCCGGTGCCGGATATACGCTGCTGATTTTGGTAAATCCGTTCACACGCAATATATTTGACATCAATTCACAGAACGGGTATTCGAGGGGGAGCTGGGTTTTTACGACCTATCTCGTTTTTTATATTTACTGTCTGGCGAGTATTGTAGTGACTGTCTGCAACCGGAAAAAGATAGAAGCAGAGATTTACGGGATACTGGCTGCATTTCCGGTTCTTGCTGTACTGGTTATCTTTGTCCAGCAGTTGTATCCTGATGTGATTCTCTCAGGGTCGGCGGCGACCTGTGCGCTGCTGATTATTTACCTGCATCTGCAGAATAAACAGATATCATTGGATTACCTGACCAATATACCCAACCGTCAGGAACTGCTCAATATGATTGGCCTGACAATAAAGAAAGCACCGGATAAGGAGTTTTACCTTCTGGTAGTTTCCCTGCGGGATTTCCGCCAGATTAATAACACCTGTGGTCAACAAAAAGGGGATGTGTTCCTGAAAGAGGTCAGCCAGTTTCTGTGCAGGACCGGACCGGCGGGAAATGTCTACCGCTTCAGCGGTGATGAGTTTGCCCTGTTGTTTTTACAGCCTGACAAAGATGAGCTTACACAGTGTATTTCCCGGATTCAGGAACGTATGTCCGGTCCGTGGCAGGTAGATGAGTACCGGTTCGTTCTACCGGCAGTGATGGGGATATTCTATCATACAGGGGACGAAGACACACTTGAGAAAATCATTAATTCGGTGGAATGTGCGGTTGCCCGGGCCAAAGAAGGAAAGCATGGGCAGGTCTGTTATTGTGACAGGGCGATGCTTGAAAAGATGGAGAGAAAGCGCAGAATCATACAGATTCTGAAACAGCAGCTTACGGAACCGGATTTTGAGATGTATTACCAGCCAATTTACTCCGTAAAGAGCGGTGAGTTTTTATATGCTGAATCACTGATGCGGATTCCCAAATCACCGATCGGGCCCATATATCCGTCTGAGTTCATTCCGATTGCGGAGGAAACGGGACTGATTGTGGATATTACATATATCATGCTAGATAAGGTGTGTAAGTTTATCAACAGACTGATTGAAACCGGTATCGAGGTAGGGGCGGTCCATGTCAATTTTTCAGGGATTCAGTTCTCAAGACCAGATCTGGCTGACAGGGTGCTGGAGATTGTACAGAAGAACGGGACCCCTATGCCTGCACTAGAGATTGAGTTTACGGAGAGTACTCTGGCCGAAAGCACCCAGGTTGTTACAGATTTTGCCGTGCAGATGCTGGAGCGCGGGATTAAGATGGGACTGGACGACTTTGGGACAGGCTATTCCAATATTGCAACAGTCATCCATATTCCGTTCGGGACAGTGAAGCTGGATAAAAGCCTTGTCTATGCGGCGATGAACAGTGAAAAGTCAGCGCTGGCCATCCGGAATCTGACCCGGACATTTAAGGCCCTTGGTATGAAGGTGATCGCTGAAGGGGTGGAGAATGAGGAACAGAAAAATATGGTCGTTGAATTCGGTGCAGACCAGATACAGGGGTTTTACTATGCAAAGCCAATGCCGGAGGACGAGACGGTGGAATTTATGCTGCAAAAAGCAGGTGAACGGAACACGTATAGGAGCAATTCTTTTTAACATATAAACTAAATTATGAAATCCGGTATAGGGACTATGTGGCCAATACCGGATTTTTTTATCTGTTTTAGAATCTGTTGTTTTAACAACATACTTGAATCAAACATCGTACTATACTGGGCATGTAACAGTAATGAGAGATATTTTCTAATCTTAATAAAGGAGATGTGTAAAATGGATAATAAGATGTTTTGTTTTCAGTGTGAACAGACGGCCGGATGTACAGGGTGTACAGGAAATGCAGGGGTCTGCGGGAAGACGGCAGGTAATGCAAAGCTGCAGGATGAACTGACGGGGGCTTTGATCGGACTTGCAAGGGCCTGCTCCGGTAATCCCAGGACAGACAAAACGGACCGTCTGATTCTAGAGGGATTATTTACGACAGTGACGAATGTAAACTTTAATGACGATACACTCCGAGAAATGATTGCGAGGGTAAATGAGGAAAAAGTACGTGTTGTACCCGGATGCGCGGGATGTCCTTCCAGATGTGGAAACATAGACAACTATGATATGTCACGGCTCTGGAAGGCAGATGAGGATATCCGTTCTCTGAAGTCCCTGATCCTGTTCGGTATTCGAGGCATGGCGGCTTATGCTTACCACGCTATGGTTCTGGGATATACAAGTGCGCGGGTAAATGAGTTCTTTTATAAGGCACTGTTCGTTCTGGCGGAAGACTGGAGAATGGAGGAACTGCTGCCCTTAGTTATGGAGGTTGGAGAAGTCAATCTGGAGTGTATGGAACTGCTTGACCGTGCCAATACAGAGACATTCGGAACGCCGATCCCTACAGAGGTGCCGCTGACGGTCGAGAAGGGGCCGTTTATAGTAATCACAGGACATGACCTCTATGATCTGAAGCTATTGCTCGAACAGACGGAAGGGAAAGGAATCCATGTGTATACACATGGGGAAATGCTTCCGGCCCATGCTTACCCGGAACTAAAAAAGTATCCGCACCTGAAGGGAAACTTCGGCACGGCATGGCAGAACCAGCAGAAAGAATTTGCTAATCTTCCGGCTCCGGTTTTATTTACAACAAACTGCCTGATGCCTGTGAAGGACAGTTATTCGGACAGAGTGTTTACGACAGAGGTAGTCTCTTATCCTGAAATGGTGCATGTGGGAGATGAGAAAGATTTCACACCGGTGATCGAAAAGGCGCTGGAACTTGGCGGTTTTTCAGAGGATACAGAATTTACCGGAATAAACGGAGGCAGGACAGTGCTGACAGGATTCGGGCATGGCACCGTTCTGAGTGTGGCGGACAAAGTGATTGAGGCTGTAAAGGCAGGGGAGATCAGACATTTCTTCCTCGTGGGTGGATGCGACGGCGCGCGGCCGGGACGGAATTACTACACTGATTTTGTGAAAATGACTCCGAAGGATACGGTCGTTCTGACGCTGGCATGCGGCAAGTACAGATTCAATGATCTGGACCTCGGGACGATTGGGGGCCTTCCGAGGCTCATGGATATGGGACAGTGTAATGATGCCTACAGTGCGGTCAAGGTTGCGGCTGCACTGGCAGAAGCATTTGAATGCAGCGTGAATGACCTGCCGCTGTCAATGATCCTGTCATGGTATGAACAGAAAGCGGTCTGCATACTGCTGACACTGCTGCATCTTGGGATCACGAATATAAAACTCGGGCCGACACTCCCGGCTTTCATTTCCAGAAATGTGTTGGATTATCTGGTTAATAATTATAAGATTGCACCTATAGGTGATCCTGCTAAAGATCTGGAAGAGATATTGGGATAGTACAAAAAAGTATTGACATGGAGTTCACTCAAAGGTCTATAGTAAAAAAGAAGCATATCGGACAGGATTTAAGAAAGAGGGACTAAAACATGGTATACAGAGATTTTCAGGATTTAAAGCTTTCTGCATTAGGGTTTGGGGCAATGCGTCTGCCGCTTACTGGTGACGGACAGATTGATGAGGAACAGACGGCCAGAATGACTGCTTATGCAATAGAACACGGTGTGAATTATTTTGACACTGCATATGGTTACCACGACGGAAAATCAGAAGTCGTTATGGGAAAAGTTCTTTCCTCATACCCGAGGGAAAGCTATTATCTTGCGGATAAGTTTCCCGGATATGATCTCTCCAATATGGGAAAAGTAGAGGAGATTTTTGAGGAACAGCTGGAAAGATGTGGCGTAGAGTATTTTGATTTTTACCTGTTTCATAATGTATATGAGAAAAATATCGATCCATATATGGATCCAAATTATGGGATTATGGAGTATCTGCTAAAGCAGAAGGAAAACGGTCGCATCAGACATCTCGGGTTTTCGGCACATGGGCGTTATGATACGATCAAACGTTTTCTGGATACATATGGAAGGCATATGGAATTCTGCCAGATCCAGCTGAATTATTTGGACTGGAAGCTGCAGGATGCAAAAGCAAAGGTGGAATTGCTGGGTGAATATCAGATTCCGGTATGGGTAATGGAGCCGCTTCGGGGAGGAAAGCTAGTCTCTCTTTCCGAAGAGAACGAGAAAAAATTAAAAGCGCTCCGTCCGGAAGAGGACATTCCTGCATGGGCATTCCGATTTTTGCAGAGCGTGAAAGGAGTAGCAGTAACTCTGTCAGGAATGTCTGACATGGAACAGATGGTAGACAATGTCCGTACCTTTGAGGAAGATAAGCCGCTTGATGAAACGGAAATGAAGGCATTGATGGAAGTGGCAGATAGTATGCTGGATATTCTTCCTTGCACAGCATGCCGCTATTGCGTGGCACATTGTCCCAAGGGGCTGGATATACCGGTACTGCTGTCACTTTATAATGAAACAAGATTTGTTAATGGAGCGATTACGCATATGGCAGTAGATGCACTTGATGAAGAGAAAAGGCCGGGCCAGTGTATCGGCTGTAAGAGCTGTGAGGCTGTCTGTCCACAGCAGCTGGCGATTGCAGAGGCGATGCATGATTTTACGGAAAAGCTGAAACAGCCGGCGGGGCTGTAAAGCGCCGTCATAGAAACCCGTTGCAACTCATCCCGGAAACACTTATAATAATTAATGGACGCTAAATAGAAGCAAAATACTAGAGAACTGAAGGGACGCGGCAGAGATGGTAAAAGCGGTATTTATTGATTATACAGGGACAACGGTGCAGGAAGGCGGGGATGAACTGCAGGAGATCATTATGAGAATCTGCAGAAACAGCAATATCCATGACCCAAAAGAGGCTGTAGGACGCTGGTGGGAGCTTATGAAGCAGTATGAAGAAAGCAGTTACAAAGAAGCATATCTGACCGAAGATGAGATCGTCGAGAAGGTGTTGTCAGATTTGTGCAGGAGGGACGGCCTTAAGGAGAATCTGGATGAACTGCATGAGCTGTTCCGGGGATTCTGGGTGAATGCACCGTTGTTTGATGACGCAGAAAGATTTTATAATAGATGTGAAGTTCCGGTCTATGTAATTACGAATAATGGAGTTCCCTATGTCGAGGAAAGCATGAAGAAAAAAGGACTTTCCCCGGCAGGGATTATTTCTGCAGATATGGTAAGGGCATATAAGCCGCATCGGGAAGTCTTCGAAAAGGCGCTGCAGATAAGCGGATGCAGGGCGAAGGAGACGGTCCACATCGGGGATTCTTACGATTCAGATGTTTTGGGTGCACAGGCGGCGGGAATACGGCCTATACTGGTGGACCGTACGGGAAAACAGCAACATAATGATATCTTGACTGTACAGTCTTTGACAGATATACAATTATAAAAGAATGACTGACACAAAAACCACATAACAAATTGCTCTGTTACTGAAAGGGCATTTTGTTATGTGTTTTTTTTATTTTGAAGAAAGATGAAGCATTCGTTTCGTAAGTAAACTATTTTCTGAATCGTGGATGTGGCTATACCAGAAACCACATTGAAAACATAAGGTGGAAATGCACGAAAAACGTTCCGAAATAACAGCATAGTGCACAAAAATAAAGGCTGAAATTGACATGCATTTCGTGGCATAGTATAATGTTAAAAAGATAACATTATCTGGTATAGCCAGATTTTCTGGATGAAGGAGGAAATGAGATGGGAGAATTCAGGGTACTGGAAATCAAGCAGAGTGTATTTGCAGACAATGATAAACGGGCACAGGAATTAAGAGACGAGCTGAAAGAGAAAAAAGTCTTTCTGCTAAATCTGATGTCTTCCCCGGGGTCGGGTAAGACGACGACATTATCGAGGACAATCGAACAGCTGAAAGACGAACTGAAGATCGGCGTGATGGAGGCGGATATCGATTCAGATGTGGA
Source organism: Faecalicatena orotica (assembly GCF_003149245.1). Taxonomy (GTDB): domain Bacteria; phylum Bacillota; class Clostridia; order Lachnospirales; family Lachnospiraceae; genus Faecalicatena_A; species Faecalicatena_A orotica. The sequence continues at coordinate 108,851 of NZ_QGDL01000017.1, forward strand.
TGCAGAGACGATTTCCAATCTTGGTGTGAGGGCAATCCAGCTTCATACAGGGGGAATGTGCCATCTGGATGCGGATATGACGCGTCAGGGACTGGAAGGGCTAAAGACCGGGGATCTTGACCTGGCGATTCTGGAGAATGTGGGAAACCTTGTCTGCCCGGCAGAGTTTGATACAGGGGCAGTGAAGAATGCCATGATCCTGAGTGTGCCGGAAGGGGATGATAAGCCATTGAAGTATCCCCTGATGTTTTCCATCTGTGATGTGGTGCTGATCAACAAGATCGATGTGCTCCCGTATTTCGACTTTGATATGGAAAAATGCAGGAAGAACATTTTGATGAGGAATCCCAATGCAAAGGTTATTCCAATTTGTGCCCGCACAGGGGAAGGGATAGAGGAATGGACCAACTGGCTGAAGGAAGAAGTGAGAGGCTGGCAGTCGTAAAGACGGCTGTCTGAATCCGGGTATGGATATACCCGGGGGAAGGAGTGAAAGTGATGGCAGAAGAGAGAAAATTAATATTAAAGCTGGGGCAGAAGATTACGGACCGTATCGGGCACAAGGTGACTGTGGATGATCCGGAATACTGGGGGCTTGCCTGTGTAATTACGGATGAGATGGCGGAAGTGGCGCTGGCCATGAAGGTACGCAAACCGGCCAGCGCGCAGGAGATCGCAAAGAAGTGTAAAAAACCGCTGAAGCGGACAGAAGAACTTCTGCAGGAAATGAGTGTGATCGGTCTTCTGGAATATAACTGGGAGAATGCTGACCACCATAAGCAGTACATACTTCCGATGTTCGTACCGGGCTGTGCGGAATTTATGAACATGAATAAGGAACAGGTGGAAGAACATCCGGAGATCGCACGGTTTTTCGAGAGAATGTCACGCCTTCCGCTGGAGAAAGTCACACCGATGGTGCCTCTTGGCGGGGCCGGGGTAGGAATGCACGTGATTCCGGTGGAAAAAGCGATTCCGACGGAGCAGAAGTCTGTCAGTGTGGAACATATATCCCACTGGGTACAGAAGTATAAAGGGAAATATGCAGTGGGTGCCTGTTCCTGCCGCCGTTCACGCAGGATCCAGGGGGAAGGCTGCGGGCATCTTGAGGACGATATGTGCATTGGTGTAGGGGATATGGCGGATTACCTCGTCGAGACCGGGAAGGGAAGGTATATCGATGAAGTAGAAGTGATGGAGATTCTTCAGCGTGCAGAGGACAACGGGCTGGTACACCAGATCACCAACATAGACGGGGAAGATAAGATCTTTGCCATCTGCAACTGCTGTGTCTGTTCCTGTTATGCTCTGCGCACCTCACAGCTTTTTAACACGCCAAACTTGTCCCGTTCCGCTTATATCGCGCGAGTGGATGCCAATAACTGCGTGGCATGCGGACAGTGTGTGGAATACTGTCCGTCCGGCGCAGCCAAACTGGGACAAAAGCTTTGTACGAAGGAGGGCCCGGTCGTATATCCGAAGCAGGAGCTTCCGGATGCCGTGAAATGGGGACCGGAGAAGTGGAATGAAAATTACAGGGACGACAACCAGATCAACTGTTATGATACAGGAACATCTCCGTGTAAGACGAACTGCCCGGCACATATTGCGGTGCAGGGATATATTAAGATGGCATCTCAGGGAAGATATCTGGATGCATTGAAACTGATCAAGAAGGAAAACCCGTTCCCGGCAGTCTGCGGAAGTATCTGCAACCGCCGCTGCGAGCAGGCATGTACAAGGGGCGAAATTGATCAGGCAGTGGCGATTGATGAAGTGAAGAAATTCATTGCCATGCAGGAACTGAATGCAGAGACACGTTACATCCCGCCGATGGTCAACCAGATCGGAAAGATGTATCCGCAGAAGGTAGCCGTTATCGGTGCCGGCCCGGCCGGAATGTCCTGTGCCTTCTTCCTTGCACAAAAAGGGTATCCGGTCACTGTATTTGAAAAGCATCGTCATCCAGGCGGAATGCTGACGCACGGAATTCCGGGCTTTAGGCTTGAGAAGGATGTTGTGGATGCAGAGATTGAAGTCTTGCGTGAGATGGGCGTCGAGTTTAAGTGCGGTGTAGAAGTTGGAAAAGACGTAACACTTGCAGAACTCCGTGCACAGGATTATAAAGCATTTTATATTGCAATTGGATGCCAGGGGGGAAGAAAAGCAGGAGTTCCCGGCGAAGAGGCAGTGGGCGTGCTGACGGGAGTAGAATTCCTCCATATGGTCAATACGGATGAGACGACAGGCCTGACAGGGCGTACCATCGTTGTCGGCGGCGGAAATGTGGCCGTTGATGTTGCACGCAGTGCCGTGCGTACGGGTAGTTCAGACGTATCCATGTACTGTCTGGAGGATAAGGATTCCATGCCGGCAGCAGCGGATGAAGTGGAAGAGGCCGAGGGTGAAGGTATTACTGTGAATCACGGCTGGGGACCGAAAGAAATCCTGACTGCGGACGGTAAAGTGACAGGAATCGTGTTTAAGAAATGTATTTCCGTTTTCGATGCGGACGGACGGTTCTGCCCACAGTATGATGAAAACGAATTCAAGACAGTGGAATGTGAAAATGTTCTCATGAGTATCGGCCAGAGCATTATCTGGGGAAATCTTCTGGAAGGCTCGAAAGTGGAGCTGGGACGCGGGAACGGAGCAGTGGCAGATTCCCTGACGTACCAGACTGCGGAGCCGGATATCTTTGTCGGCGGCGATGTCTATACGGGACCGAAGTTTGCAATCGATGCGATTGCAGCGGGCAAAGAGGCGGCAGTATCGATCCACCGTTTTGTACATGAAGGGCAGAGTCTGACGATCGGACGCAACAGACGGGAATTTGTGGAACTGGATAAGAAGAAGCTGGATATCCCTTCAGACAGTTATGATAATTCTGCAAGACAGGTTCCGGGACATCAGTCCGGTATCGATGCGAAGACTACATTCCGCGATACACGTCTTACATTTACAGAGGAGCAGGTGAAAGCGGAGACGGCACGCTGCCTCGGATGCGGCGCAACAGTGGTGGACGAAAACCGGTGTATCGGATGCGGTGTCTGCACAACGAAATGTGAATTTGATGCAATCCATCTAAGCAGGGAACTGCCTGATGCAAGCAGAATGATGAAGAGCGAAGACAAGATGAAGGCAATCCTGCCTTATGCAGCGAAGCGTCAGATTAAGATTATGCGTAATAAAAAATAAGGAAGAAGATGAATGAGATATGCATGAATTAGGTCTTGTCACGCATGTTGTCCGAACCATCGAGGAGATCGGCAGGGAAGAAAAGCTGACGGAAGTCGCTTCCGTCACGCTGGAAATCGGTGAGGTGAGCGGCGTTATACCTGATTATCTTACCGACTGCTGGAAGTATTTCCGCGTAAGGTCGGACTTATTAAAAGAGGCAGAGCTGGAAATTGAGACGATTCCGGCGGTTACCCTTTGTGAGGACTGCCAGAAAACATATTCAACACTGGAATATAAGAAGATATGTCCGTACTGCGGGAGTGAGAATACATATCTGTCAGCGGGGAATGAGTTTAATATTAAGGAAATAGCTGCCTGTTAAGAGGAATGGGAGAAGAGGAGTGTTATTATGTTTGTATTTACAGAAAATGTGCCGGATATATTAGTCTGGCTCGTATGGATTGGTGTGTTTGTGTCACTGTTTGCGGCAAATGAATTAAGCCGCCGCTTTAAATGGGTCGGATTCGGATGTTTCGTGGTTCTGCCGGTTGTTCTGACGGTCCTGTGGCTGACCGTTTTGAAAGATACGTCCTATATGGACTGGTTCCATCTTGCAAAAGTATATTCGTCTACAGCAGGGTGTATCGGTTTCTGGTGTATCCGCCATATCAAAAAACTGCAGCATAACAAGATTGCATTGTGTTTTCCACCACTGATTCTTGCAATTAATATTCTGGAAGCATGCTCCAGAGATTTCCAGATCAGCCAGTATGCAACTCCGGTTGTAGAATATATGAACAACCAGGTCCAGTATTATGTCGGCGGTTCATGGAATATCATGAACGGGATTGCAGGAATCCTGAATATTATCACGATTACAGGATGGTTCGGAATCTGTATCCGCAAGAAAACTGCGAAGGACAACAGCAGGGATATGCTCTGGCCGGATATGATGTGGTTCTGGATCGTGGCTTATGATTTGTGGAACTTCGCTTATACATACAACTGCCTGCCTACCCATGCATGGTACTGCGGATTCGCACTTCTGCTGGCACCTACGGTATGTGCATTTACGATTGGTAAAGGGGCATGGCTCCAGCACCGGGCACATACACTTGCCCTGTGGTGCATGTTTGCCCAGACATTCCCTGCATTTCAGGATGCGAGCAGATGGCTCGTCCATTCCACATCCAGCAAGGCCATTGCGGATGCAGCAATTCAGGAAGGAATTCTGGCATCTGACGGAATTACCATGCTCAAAGACGCAGGAATCTATCAGGTGGCAGGCGCAGCTCCGAATACCACATTTTTATTCGTAATGAGCCTGCTGGCACTGCTGGCTAACGTGGCTGTATTTGCGTATATGATTTACCGGATCGTAAAGACAAAGAAGAACCCTTATAAGGGAGAGCTGTATACAGATCTGAGGAAATATCAGGAAGTCAGGGCTCTGGGAGAATAGGGCTTGCATAATTTTATATTAAGAAAGAATGGGCACCCGGGGATATCTTTTCCGGGTGCCCATTCTGATTGTGCCCGGGGGTTACAGACGGGTGGCAGAAGCAGAATATTTAATCCATATTTGATCTGTTTTTAATCTTTCATTTTTATAATAGAGGATATCCCGTGTCAGCATCAAAGAGATACAGGATATATTTATAAGAAAAGAGGAAAAACAGATGGCAAAATTAAAAGGGGAAGTGAGTAAGGAAAAGAATCATTGGATTCATTCTCACCGGGCAGAATTGTCCAGTGTTGTACTGATTTTGATTTTTTCCGTGGCTGTTATTATATGGAACAGGGGGATTCAGGATCAGTACGAGCATTATAATAATACGAATATTACATATGAAAAGGGGATTGTGACGGAGACAGGCAATGATGAACTGATTGTGGATGAGACAAATCCGGACAGATATCTGGGGATGCAGACTGCAAAGATTAAGCTGTTAAGCGGGAAATATAAGGGAGAGACAGTGGAGACGGAGAACTACCTGACGGCGGCAAATAATATCTATGTAAAGCCGGGCACAAGGGTGATTGTTTCACAGGATGAACCCGAGGATACGGCTCCTTACTTTGTCATTTATAATTATTACAGATCGCCTGCTATATATGGGATCATTCTTGTGTTTTTCTTTTTCATGATCCTCATCGGCGGGAAAAAGGGCATCCGAGCGCTTCTGGGACTTGGGTTTACTTTATTTACGATTGTGATGTGGATGATACCGATGATCTATCTGGGGCACTCCCCGGTTGTAATGGCAGTCCTTACGGTTGTCATGACAACAGCATGTGCACTGGTCCTGCTGAACGGGACCGGCAGGAAAACGATGGCGGCAATCTGCGGTACGGCGTCAGGCGTGATTCTGGTAGGGGTTATATTTGCAGTTTTTGCAGCAGTGCTTCATATCTCCGGATACAATACTGACGAGACAGAATTTATGGTCCTGATTTCAAAGAACACACATCTTCAGATTTCACAGGTACTTTTTGCGGGAGTACTGATTGCTTCTCTGGGAGCAGTGATGGATGTAGGGATGTCGATTGCATCTGCTTTATATGAGGTGCACGCCGTGAGTCCGGAGCTTGGCCGCGGAGAATTATTCAGGTCCGGGCTTAATATCGGCAAAGATATGATCGGGACCATGAGCAATACGCTCATTCTCGCGTTTACCGGAAGCGGCCTGAGCACGCTGCTGGTCCTGACAGGATACGGGATCAAGTACCATCAGCTTGTCAGCTCAGACTTTCTGGCGATTGAGATTGGACAGGGATTGTCAGGGACGATAGCGGTGATCCTGACAGTTCCTTTGACCTCTGCGGCAGCATCTGTTTTATATAAAGCGAAAAGGAAATGTTAAAAAAATATACAAAAATTTTATTTAGGCAGTAAAAACATTAACTAAGTATTAACACCGTAATGATTTATCTCTTATTTGCTTTCGTTAACCTGTGAGAGGTGGCCGTCCATAAAAGACGGGACAACTTTCAAGATGAGAAGGAGAGGAAAATGCAATGAAAGGGAAGACAATCAACAAATTACTGGCGTTGTTCCTTACTGTGGCAGGCGTGATGTCATCACCGTCAGTGCTTGCGGTAAGTGCTGCCGGAAATGTGGCCCAGCCCGCATATGAGAACACGCAGGATATGGGAGGGACTCAGGAAACAGGCAGTGACAGCCAGCCGATGGAGGCCAATGGCTTTATTTCACCGGAAGGGGATATAGATTCTGTATCTGATCCGGCTGCAGAAGTTAGTTTCGGAGTCGTATCCGATACACATGTACGCCAGGATAAGGCGACGGAGAAAAGCAGACTTGCGAAGGCATTTTCATTTTTTAGTGAATCCGGCATGGACCGCATGGTAGTAGCCGGAGACCTGACAGATAACGGGGCTGCCAGCGAGTATGCGGCATGGAAACAGATCAAAGAAGAGAATCTGACAATTCCTCTGATCGCGTCAATGGGAAACCATGAGAATAACAGTGCTGATGCATTTACCGAGACAACGGGAAATAAGCCGAATGACCATCAGGTTGTGAATGGGTATCATTTTATCACGCTGAGTCCGGGAAGCGGGGAACTGGATGCAGAGACAGGCAAAGGTACAAAGCAGGGAGGCGGAAATTATACCTATACGCTGGACTGGCTTGAGGAGCAGCTTTCGCAGGCGGAGGCAGACACACCGGACAAACCGATTTTTGTATTTTTCCACCATCCGATTAAAAACACATTTTACGTTTCCACGGAATGGTATGGAAGCGGGCTGGATGAGATTTTTAAAAACCATCCGCATGCGGTGACATTTTCCGGACATATCCACAGTCCAAATAACATGCCAACAAGTATCTGGCAGGACGGCGGCTATACGGCAGTAAACACGGTAACTTTGTCCTATATGGAAATGGAATCCGGGATGATCTACGGCTCTGTACCGCCTAATGCAAGCCAGATTGCACAGGGACTTGTTGTGGAGGCGAACGGCAGCAGGGTTACGATTAAAAACTATGATTTTCTCGCAGACAAGTGGATCCCCCAGACATGGACGTTTGATGTGACGGAAACGCTGCCTTATACAGACGAAAGAGCGGAATCTGCACAGGCACCTTATTTTGCAGACGATGCACAGCTGACGGTCAGTGAGGTTGGGGAGAATTCTGCAAAACTGACATTTGACCAGGCAGAAGTGGCAGAGAATAACGTAGGGGATATCGTGCATTCCTACAGATATGACTTTATCAATACGGAGACACAGAAAGTCGTGAAGACATTCAAAACATGGTCTGAATATTATCTGCAGCCTATGCCGGAGCAGATCACGCAGAAGGCTCCGGACCTGGAAGGCGGAACGTCTTATGAGGTAAGGATTTATGCGATTGATGCCTACCAGAAGGTGAGTGAAAACTATCTGTCACAGACATTTAAGACAACCGGGGAATCTTCTTCCGAGCCGGGATTTGATGACATGGTCGGGGGTGTGCCGAAAGCAGACCTTCTGGATGTAGATTTCTCAGACGGAGCCATTTCAGATCATTCTGTGTCAGGCAATACGTTCTATGGAAGTGACGGCAGTAATATAGCTATGGACGAGGAGCTAGGGAAATATACGGCCAGATTTACCGGAAAAGCTGAAGAAGCATTTCTGACAGACTGGTCAGCCGAGCAGTATGATCAGACAAATGACGACTTTACAATTGAAAGTACGTTTAAGGTAGACAAGTTCTCCGGAAGTTATGTAGACCTGTTTGCCAATATGGAGTCTGCAGGAATTGGTTTTGAGATTCCTCCTTATGACGATGAATCGGCAAGTCTGGAGGCATGGGTACATGTCGGGGGCTCCTATCAGAAACCGACGGCGGCAGGTGCTTTAAAATACGGTGAGTGGAATCATGGAGTCATCACTTATGACGGTAGTAAAGTAACACTTTATGTAAACGGCGTTAAGATCGCCTCGAGAGAAGCAACAGGCAAGGTGAAGACACCGGCCAAGAGTTCACAATATTATGTAATCGGCGGAGATTCCGGTTCTAACGGCAGTGTTCAGTCACCAATGACCGGCGCGATTTCTACGGCACGTATGTACAGCAAGGCCCTGACGGCAAAACAGGTTTCCATGCTTGCAAACAGGGAGCTTCAGACGATTGACACAACCAAACCGGTTATACAGCTGGAATCCGAGCCGGCCGGTACCGGAACAATGAACAAGGATTACACGATCCCGGCGGCACAGGCGGCGGATAACAGTACAATTGTTACGTTAAAGACCGTCCTGACGGCACCGGACGGAAGCGAACTTGCCGCACTGACCGGGGAGAATGGAAAGACGGAAGCAAAGACTGTGAAATTAGAAAAGGCAGGTACATATAAGCTGCTTTATAAAGCAGAAGACCGTTCCGGCAATGTCGAAACAAAGAGCTATGAGATCCGGGTAAAAGCAGGGGATCACAGCAAATTTGAAGAAGCAATGCTCAGAGTGCTGTCAATCGGAAACGATGAACTGGAGACATATACAGAAGAGAGCGTTGCAAAGCTGATGGAGGCGCTGCAGAATGCAATGCTGATTACAGACGAATCTCTTCAGGATGAGATTGATTCCGTAACTAAACAGCTGAACGATGCAGTTGACGGCCTTGTGAAAAAGGAAGAAGTACCACAGGCTGACAAATCGGCACTGCAGGACTTATTTGACGAAGTAAAGGATATTACAGGTGACGGTTATACGGAAGAAAGTTATGCGGCATTTGATGCGGCGCGTACCAGGGCGGAAGAAATCCTGGCAGATAAAGATGCAGACCAGACAGCAGTCAATAAGGCATATGATGAGTTGATGAGCAGGAAAGAAGAACTAAAGCCCGCGGCAGTAAAGAAATATGCGGAAGACATTCTGGCAGCCGCAGCAGAGGCTGACCGTACAAACGCCACAGAGGAGGCAGCCGCACAGCTGGATGAGGCAATCGCAAAGGTACAGCAGATGCTGGACAGCGGCATGGCCAAAGAACATGAAATGGCAGCAGGTGCAATCGAGGTGCTGAAAGCCGTAGGAAATCTGAATCCGGGAACTGCAAATATAGCAGGGCTTACACAGGCCATACAGTCCGCCGAAGTCCTGAATTCAGGCAGATATACACAGAACAGCTGGGCGATATTTGAAACAGCTGTCGAAGAAGGCAAAGCACTTTTACAGGAACTAAGCGAGGCAGAGCAAAACGAAGCAGAACCAGAGGCCGTGCCGGCAGACCTTGAAGGAGGAAGTAAAACAGCATCGGCAGATGCGGACAGAGTTAATACAGCACTTGATAACCTGAGTACAGCAGCGGCCGGGCTGCAGGAAAAGTCTGAGGAACAGCTGTCACAACTGCTGGCGCAGCTGTACAGCACAATAGCAAAAGCGGATGCAGTTCTTATGGAGCAGGCGAAATATACACCGGACAGCATCTCAGGCCTTCAGGAGTTAAGAGATGAGGCAAAGCAGCTTGCAGATTCCGGCCAGGCAGATGAAGAGGCTTTAAGGGCAGCAATATCCGGTTTAGAAACATTACTGGGGAAAGTAGTAAACAGGGCCGACAAGACAGAATTACTCATCCAGCTTGCAAAGGCTTCCATGATTAAGACGGAGGAGTATACAAAGGAAAGCGCATCGGCGTTTACTGCTGCTTTCGAGAATGCAAAGAAAATTAACTCAGATGAGAATGTTTCCGACCAGAGTGCAGTGGATAAGGCGTCAGCAGAACTGGCACAGGCGATGGAGAAGCTTGTAAAGAAAGACGGAGGGTCCGGCGACGGCAATGAAAATCAGGAACCGGGTAACGATGGAAACAGTAATGATGGAAACAACAATAATGGAAACGGCAGCGGCAGTACGGGGAACGGCAGCGGAAATAAAGACCAAGGGTCAAACGGAAATTCCCCGGCGGGAAAAACGCCTGTAAAGACAGGGACAACCAGCACAAGTGTAAAAACCGGAGACGGTGCATCACCTGTTGTGCCGGCAGTTATGACCATATTGGCTCTGGCAGGGATCGCATTTGCGGCAGCTTGGAGGAAAAAGGTAAAATAACAGAAGGACAGAGTCATTCTTCCTTTAAGCAGAAAGATAAAAAGGGCGGAAGTATTTGTATAATTTACAGATGCTTCTGTCCTTTTTGGGTTTTCCGGTCATTTAATACATTGTTTTTGTCAATCATGCAGTACATATTTACAATTTGACAGACTATGTTACACTAGAGCGTGTCTGATAATTCATTGTACACGTCTGACCGCCCCACTTCACGACCTATTTGAGCCAAATTTTATCAACGTAGAACCACTACGCCTCAAAAATTTGGCTCAAATATCTCGCGAATTGTGACAATCAGCCGTATACATGATTTATCAAACACGCTCAATAACAATCAACAAAGGAAAGGGAGAAAACATATGTACAGAGTCGCAGTATGCGATGATGATAAAAAGACGGCAGAACTGGTGGCTTCTATCATACGGGAGTGTAATCCTGCGCTGATGACAGAGTGTTTCACGTCAGGAGAGGAACTGCTTGAGAATTACCAGCCGTGTCAGGCGGTATTTCTGGATATTGATATGAACGGGATGAATGGGATTGAGACGGGAATGCGTATCAGGGAAATGGACAAATCCGTTAAGATTGTGTATCTGACGGCTTACCGGGATTATGTGGCAGGCGCATTCAGGGTCCATGCGTTCCAGTATCTGATAAAGCCGGTTAACAGGCAGGAAATCAGTCAGGTTTTAAAAGATATATTTGATTACCTTCACACTTCGAAGGGAGAAGTACTGGATTTCCAGACTGGACAGGGGCTTCTGTGCCTTCCTGTGGAAGAAATTTATTATTTTGAATATCTGAGCCGGAAAGTGCAGATTGTTACGGAGAACGGCAGATATACGATGCAGGAGAAAATCGGCAGTGTTGCAGAGCGGATGGAACCATTTGGTTTTTCCATGCCCCACCAGAGTTTTGTCGTGAATATGCTTCATGTAAAAAATGTTCTGACGGGGAGGATTCTGCTGGATAACGGAATGGAAATCCCTCTGGCCCAGAAAAAGCAGAAAGTCTGGAAACAGGAACTTCTGAATTATCTTGCAGGGAGATTGGAGGGAAAAAGGGAATGAATACAGTAGTTTTATTCTTTATCCAAATCATTGATATGGCTGTACTGATTGGCTGTGTTATGAGTGTGACCCGTGCGATTCCGGGAGGGATAGAGGAGAAGAGATGGAAAAAGGCGGCTGCCTGGATTATATACGGTGCACTGGCGCTGTTCCTTCCAATGCTGGGAAATGATCTTTTGACTATTCTGGTTCTTGCAGTATGGAATGTTCTGACAGGTTATTTGCTTTACTTCCACAGTAAAATGGGGATGGTATGCCAGATTATGTACCATGCATTTCTGATGCTGGCACAGTATATGGCATTGATGATAGCGGCAGACATCTTTTCCATTCTTCAGGTGGAATTACAGACGTATATTTTAATGCTTGAGACATTAAGGTGTATCCTGCTGATCGGCATGACATTGATCTTAAGATATGTGATTCGTAAGGGATTTCAGGATGCACCGCATCTGAAAATAAAAGGAATGGTTATTGTTCCGATGTTCAGCGCGATATTGATATTTATGTATCTGATTGCAGGAGATGTTTTCTTTGTCAGATATGGCTACTACTGGTGCCTTGTGTTTGGTCTGCTTTTAATCGTGATGAACCTGTACTGCCTGTATTTCTGGTATGATGTGGCAAAGAATAAGGAATTGAGACATACGGTGGAACTGATGGAGCAGCAGAGGGAACTGACACTGCAGTATTATAAGGAGATGGAAAAAAACTATGATAAATCCAGGACTATTATTCATGATATACGAAATCATCTTAATGCTATTGAGCAGAAGTATAAAATAGAAGACCGGGAATATATCGATGACGTCCATACCATGCTGAATTCAATGGGCATGAAGTTCTATACAGAGAACCGGATGCTTAATATCATATTGAATGATAAGCTAAAAGGAATTCCCCAGGACCGGGTGGACTGCAATCTGGGAGGAATCGGACTGGAGTTTATAGCCGATATTGATATCACAACCATTTTCGCCAACCTGTTGGAAAATGCCGTGGAAGCCGGGCGGGGGCACGATGACTTCCGGCTGAAAATCCGCGGAGAGGAAATTCAGGATTTCACCATTGTGAAGATCAGCAACCCGCTGTACGTGCCCTATCAGGAAGGAAAATCTGCAAAGTCAGGACACGAAGGAATCGGGCTGCAGAATGTAAAAAAAGCAGTGGAAAAATATCAGGGAGAGATGCAGATACAGACGGATGGACAGAGGTTTTCCGTAACACTGCTGTTTGCCAGAAGCAGTTAGTTTTGTAACAAAGCAAATAAGAACAGACAAAAGGAGTGATGTGTGATGAAAAAGAAGTGTAAAATGAGAAGGGTGACAAAGATTTTGAGTATCCTCGCGGCGGCAATGTTTTTGACAGCAGCACTGACAGGCTGCCAGAGTGCCGGTACAGAGCTGTCGGATAAGTTTGATGAGGAAACGGTAAAGAGTGAGGCGATGAAGGCTATTGAACTGTTTAATGACCGTGATTATGAAGGAATATGTGACATGGGAACACAGGAGTTCAAAGATTTACTGACCTATGAAGAATATAAAGAGCAGTGTGATCCCTTTTTAGATAAATGTGGTGAGTTTAAGGAGATCAGCAAGACCGTGGTTATGGGAAGCAAGGATAAAAAGACGGGTGCCGAGTACGGCGGGGCTGTCATGGTAGGGACATATGAAGACGGGAAGATCCAGTTTACCATTGGTTTTGACGAGGATATGAAGCTTGTACAGTTTTTGATTAAATAGAGGGGACGGATACAATATGAAACTGACAAAAATAGAAAAGAAGCAGCTTCTGATATTTGTGATTGTCGCATATGGCATCACTTATCTGCTGGGTGTGCTTATGGGGTATAGTTACTCGGCCGGAAAGGATGTCAGTGTTTTTCCGAATGCACAGATGCTTTATCCGGCAGCAGGCGTCATGCTGGCATATCTCATCACAAGAAAAACTGACAGTAATATGCCGCGCAGATTTTTTGTCTCTTATCTGATCGCGACTGTCCTTATGATCATGTGTGCCATATGCAGTGTGACTGGGATCGGGGGAAACTGGTTACTCATCTGCCAGTTTATCCTTATAGGCGGCAGTATTGTATGCGGTATCCTGCTTCTGACGGATAAAAAAGAGCGCCGTTCACGGTATGGTTTAAGAGGTAAAAATGCAAAACTGTCTGTATTCTGCATCCTGCTTTTTGTAGTGCTTTATATTCTGCGGACGGCGATATCCTATGGGGTATCAGGACAGCTGTGGATGCTGGGTGAGATTGCAGTAAACCCTCTTACATGGGTAATGCTGATCAGCATTCTGGTTAACTTTTTCTTCGCGTTTATCGCTTTTTTCGGAGAAGAATATGGCTGGAGATATTATTTGCAGCCGCTCCTGCAAAAAAGATTCGGAAAGCGTGCCGGTGTGCTGCTTCTGGGCGTTGTATGGGGATTATGGCATATGCCGGTGAACTTCTTTTACTATACGAATCCCGCTGATGGAATCATCAGTATGGCAGGACAGCAGATCACCTGCATCACTCTGGGAATATTCTTCGCATATGCATATATGAAGACTGAAAATATATGGGTCCCTGTTATTTTACATTTTTTGAATAATAATCTTGTTCCGGTTATATCCGGGAGCTACAGTGCATCAGTCATTCAGGACCAGTCGGTCAGCTGGGCGATGCTTGTTCCGGCTTTGATATTAAATGGGGTGATCTTCGGGGGATTCTTATTTTCGCGGGTGTTCAGAAAAGAGGAAATAAAAGCATAAAAAAGAAAGATGCTGTTGTCCGGGGCTCATGACTGCGCTGGACAGCAGCTTTCCTTTTTGTGTGCGGGAAGCTATCTATAATAATTTTCAATGCCGATACCGATAGCAGCCCAACAGACTTTCGACATCCTTGCGTTAAGCTGACAGGGGGATTGTTACATCATTAAACTTAATACCTTCTAATGGGATTATCTCTACATTGTCCATATCGCTTTTTGCTCCTATTTAATTCATTTCTACAATAACAGAACCTTCCATAATTTCATGATCCTCCAACAGACTGCTAAATAAGCTTTTGGATACATCTTCAAAAGATAAATTTTTATTATCTGTCAATACAACATACTTGCTTTCTACCGCGGCATTTGGCATTCGCCCGTTTAATTCTAACCTATACTGATATGTTGAATCATCGCATTTCCACGACCCGTCTTTCAGCTCATAATATGTTCTTATCACCCCATCTTTTTCTGATTGTTTATGAGTCTTGGCAATATCATTTTTGGTACAGCCAGTAAACAATAAGGAGCAAAGTACAAATACTGTAAGTATTTTTTTCATCGCACTGCCACCTTTCATTATTGATTTTGCATTTTCAATATGTTTAATAACAAACTGAGAGTTGTAAATTACATTGTAAAATCTATTTCTTATTTTGTTCCGTGAGAGAACAATAATCCCTGCGTAAGATCAATACATAAAATTATTGAATTAATATCATTAAAATTAATGTGTCCGTAAGGTTGTGGTATAGTGATTTTCTGTTTCCTATAACGAAAAACAGTGGAAAGCAAGTCCTAAAAGTAGTATTGTTAAGTCATAACAACGAAACAAACAGGATCGGCCTTCCCACTGCTTAAGAAAAGAATACCATCCTTCCGCCAGGCTGGCAAGTGGTTTAATAATCATACAGTGTATTATGTAGAAAATAAGTTACTGTTCACACCCAATGTCAGTTAGTTAAGGATGGGTCTGGGCAGACCTAAACTTACGATTCCCTATAATCAGGAGAAGATGGGTGATATAAGCTGGGCATCAGATGCTGTTCTGCACCTCCCAATAAAGACCGATTTTTTTCAGGGTATGGCAAATAGACGGATAGACATCCGCCTCAAAATACTTTATACTATTAGTGTTGTGTTTGTCAGCTTTATGCAAAACGATAAGTAAAGCTGACCGGAACTCGGAACCTATGCTGGCGGGCATATTTCCGATCGGGCCTGATAGGGAG
>NZ_QGDL01000018.1 GCF_003149245.1 Faecalicatena orotica
AATATCATGCGTAAAATCCGGATGATCGTGATTTATACGGCGGACATAGCTCCGGGACAGACAAGGCCGAATCTGGATATTGGCTGTCTGCAGTTCCAGTTGGAGGAGGCATTTCTGACGGAACTGGATTCCATGAAAATAGAAGACGGAATCAGACAGAAGCTTAACCGCGGGGAGCCTTTAACGGCGGAGGAACAGATGCAGTTTATCATACTTCCGCTGACGCACCAGGGGAAGGAAAAGAAAGAAGCGTGTATCCGGCGCTGCTTTGATTTGGCGAAACAGGTGGAGGACGAGCAGGCGCAGGTATTTATACTTTCCGGTATACTGGTATTTGCAGATAAGGTGATAGATAACGAAGATTCTAAGGAAATGAGGGATTGGATTATGATGACAAAGGTATCAAGATTATTTGAGGAAGAGAAGATCGAGTATGGGAAAAAAATGGCTGCGGAGGCAGCTGAAAAAGCGACTAAAGCTACGAAAGAGGCCGCTGAGAAAGCAGCTAAGAGGGCCGCTAAGAAAGCAGCTAAGAGGGCGAAAGAGACCACCGAAAAAGCCGCGAAAGAAAATGAAACTGAGATTGTAAAAAGAATGCTGGCTAATAATATTCCTCTGGAACAGGTGAAAGCGGTCGTGACTATTTTGACGGAGGATGAGATAAATAACCTGCAAAAGGAAATATTATAAAATAGAGTTTCGCCTGCGAAACATAAAAGACAACCAAATGGCCGCATATCGTAGCTTCTGATATTGCGGCCATTTGGTTATTAGTTACAGCTCTAATTTTTTCTTTAATTCGTTTGCAACTTCATAGGCACTGAATTTCATTGGAATGATATAATTGTCTTCCTTTCCATGAAGGGGTGTCCAGACCTGTGCATAGAAGGGATTCTTTTTTGCAATATCACCATAGTGCCATGTATATGCCAGACATTCCGGGCACCAGTGCCCCCCGTGCAATACTGCATTCACAGACATCTCGAATATATGCCCGTCTGCACATTTCCATTTGACCGGTGTGTAGATATCCTCCGGTGTTTTTTCTGCCAGGCACTCTCCGCCGCGGAATGCGGCCGCTTTCCGGAGGTCTTCCAGTGTCAGGTTTTCTATTCCTTTCTCTTCATCATATCCGTGGTCCAGATAAGCCGGTTCTTCGTCTGGGTGGAAAAGTTCTACATCATCCCAGCTCTTAACTGCCGCACGCTTTTCTTTGGAACCATAGAATGCTTTGATCCAATCTTCATCATTATGTTCCAGTGCATAATAGAGTCCGCCCTCTTTCTGTCCGATTTCCTTATTATGAGCTTTCATCTGTTCAGCTGTAGGGAACATCGCGGCAATCATTGGATTTGCTTTCATTCTGCGCATTTCTTCACGGACGCCGTTCCAATATTGTTCACCCGGAATACAGCGGAAGTGAAGGATATCATCCAAAATGTGGCTGTCCGAAAAGTAGTGTCCGTGGAAATTATAGAATGGTACTGCATCTGCATCAAACAGATCTTTGACACTGATGCCGAATGCCTCTAAGTTAATATCCATGAGTTCCCACATTGTCAGACGATACTCAGGCCCACTGCTTAAATTGTAACCTTTTCGCCAGAAAGTTTCCGGTACCCAGTCCTCACAGATATTGGCCATGCAAATTCCTGATTCAATTGATGTGCTCCACTCTAACACATTGTTAACCGGCTGGTGGAAAATAATAGGCTCTTCCCCGCTGCCTTCTGTACTTGGATGCTGTCCTGTTTGGCGAATGGATACCCAGTACTTCAGCCCTGATTCAAACACTGCCAGCTCGGAAAATACCTTTGATATTGCATAATAATCGAAGATGGACGGATTAACCGGATCACCAACTCTTCCCCAGTGAATCGGATAGGTCCGCGCTCCTGTCTCTGCAACGGTACCTATATATACAAAATGCACTTTGTCCGGATCTGGTTGTTCTTTTATCGCTTTAATGATATTCATAGTGGAGCCCATATTCGTATAAAGCGTCTGTTCCGGGTATTTATCTGCTGCCGGAGATACCATCGCACCAATATGGAGCACATAATCAGAACCATCTACCAGTCTTTTAATATCCTCATAATTTGCCAGATCTCCCCAGATAACTTCCAGATTCGGGTCTGCAAATTTTTTCATCTTTTCCTTATTAACTGCGGACGGTCTTGCAAAAGCTTTCACTTTAAACCGATTTCCCCGGCTTAAAAGCTGTTTCAGTGTTTCCTGCCCCATTGTACCTGTAACGCCTGTTACTGCAATTACCTTTTTAGGTTTACTTACGTCGGAATGTACTGCCGGATCGTCAAATGTGAGTGCCGCATCAAAGGCCTCCCGGGTAGCATTTAACGCTCTTCTTGCCATGCCCGCATCACCGATTACCATATAACCTGCACCGATTTCTCTTGCAGCCTCTTCCAGTTCCTTTCCGCAGCGGGATTTAGAGCCAATTGCGAGAACTGCATAGTCACAGGGATATTCCACGGTCTCTCCGTCTTTCTGGCCAATCACTCTCCCCGATTCAATGGCTGTAACGGTCACTTCTGTAACTGCATGTATCCCCAGTGCGGCGATACTCTCCGTAACACAGAATTTCCTTGCCATACCCAGATCCGCACAATATTCCTTCAACATTTCAAGAGCCGTAACCTGACATCCTTTTTCTGCCAGATATTCAGCCGCTTCCATACCGACCATACCTCCGCCGATAATAACCACACTGCCTTTCACTTTTGCAGTGCCGTTCAGCACATCATGGGCATTGACAACAAATGGCTGTTCAACACCCGGTATTTGGGGAATGAGTGGTTCTGCTCCAATTGCATTAAATACCGTGTGTGGTTTAATTTCTTTGATTAAATCGGCAGTGACTTTTGTATGGAGCCTGATTTCAGCGCCAAGTTTTCGCGCTTTTTCACCCATATGGATTACTTCTGCCTTCATTTCTGCCTTGCGCGGTGCTTCTCCTGCTGTCAGGAATTGTCCGCCGAGTCTGTCGGATGCTTCACACACGATTGCATGATGTCCGCGCTGCTTCAGGACAATTGCCGCTTCCAGCCCCGCAATACCTCCACCGGCAATAAGAACCGTCTGCGGATTATCTGTCTTTTCAATCCGGCAGGTCAGTTCTCTTCCAAGAGCAGGATTTCTCAGGCAGGTGACCTGTGGACACTCCGTATCTGCAAACCCGTCCAGACACCCCTGGTCACACCCGACACAGTAATCAATATCGTCCACATTTCCTGCTTTTGCCTTGTTCATAAATTCCGGGTCAACATATTGGGCGCGCCCAAGGACAACCATATCCACCTTATCTTCTTCCAGATATTTCTCTGCAAGCTCTGGTGTATTGATACGCCCTACACCAATCGTAAGCATACCGGTCTCTTTACGGATGCGCGCGGCGTTTTCAATATTAAAGCCTTGTGGAATGTCAATCGGAGGTACTTCGTATTTATTTGCAGGAGTAATAATATTACCACGGGAGACATCCAGCACGTCCACGCCTGCTTCTTTTGCCATTTTACAGAATGCAATCGTATCCTCAATCGTCATTCCGTTTTCCAGATAATCATCATGGGCATCTATCCTCATAAAAAGCGGCATATCCTCCGGCATATTTTCCCGGATTGCACGAATACATTCCAGTGGAAACTTTGCACGATTTTCAAGACTGCCGCCATATTCATCCGTCCTGTGGTTCAGGCCGCCGGAAAGGAAGGAATGCGGCAGATAGTTATGTGCACAATGAAATTCTAAGCAGTCAAACCCCGCTTGTACTGCACGCTTTGCAGCCTTCCCGTAACATGCAATAACCTCCTGTATCTGTTCGACCGTAATTCTCGGAAGTGTAATTCCCGGTCCCATCGGTGTATCACTGGCCATAAGAATCTGGGCAGTTTGATCCATTCCCACGGCAAGACTTCCCTGCCAAAGCTGGACGCCTGCTTTTCCGCCTTCTGCGTGAATTGCATCCGTCAGTTCTTTCATCCCCGGAATGTACATATCCTCGCTCAGAGAAAGAAACTGCCTCGGAGCACTCGGCGTATGTACACTGGAAACTTCTACAATATTCAGTCCGCTGCCCCCTCTGGCACGGAGTCTGTGGTATTCAATAAGTGTCGGTGTTACAAAACTGGCCTTTCCAGAAAATTTGGTTCCCATCGCCGGCATAATCCCACGATTTCTAAGCTCCATGCCGCGAATTTTAATCGGTGTAAATAGTTTTTGAAACATAAGTATCCTCCTTTTTCATTCTCGTATCTACATTTCTATACTTAACTATATACCGTTCACTATATGTACAGTCAATTATCGGCTATAATATATTCATTTTCCATACAGTTATATGTACGCTTTTAAGGAGATGTGGTATGAAACTAAAAGAAATATGTAAAAAAACAGGGATTTCCAAAAGAAATGTACACTTTTATATTAAAGAAGGAATTCTGAACCCGTCTGTGAATCCTGATAACGGTTACTATGAATTTTCCGAAGGGGATTATCAAAAATTAGTTTTTGTCCGTCAGATGCGAAATGCAGGTCTCTCTTTGTCCAATATCCGTTCCCTGATTCATACTCCCCTGACAGCAAGCCACTATCTGAATCAATATGTAAATCAATTAAAACAGGAACAGCGCCACATCGAACAAACCTTAATCAGTTTAAACCATATTTTATCCGAATTGCCTATTCATCCGGATTTTCCGGCTCTATACAGTCTGTGTATAGAATCCGGAATCCCGGAAAAGCCAAAGGATCTCGCCGCAGAGGATATGAATGACTATCGTAATATTACAACAATAAACCGCTATTTGTGGGCAGCTTTTCTTCCTCAAACAAAGTTTACCGATTATCAGGAATTTCTCTGGGCCAAAGTAAACCGTCTCACTTTAGAGCATCCGACGGAGGATTATCAACGCCTCCGCAACTTTTTGAACAACCTGCCTTCGGCACAATTTGACCAGCTTTTCTCACAGCAGTCAGAAAGATATTCTTATATATCTTCACTAAAACCAGACGAATACAAGGACTGCTCAAGAGAAATGATTGTTTATTTAAAAGAGGGGATTAAAAATCCCCGGAATGTTCAGTTCTGGAAACAATATTATGCTGATTTTTTCTATCCGACAGTGATGCTCCATGATTCCGAATTCAGCCGGATTATTATGGAACTCAGCCCATTTTACAGAGAATATGTGTTTAATATTGGCAATGTATGTAAAATGACATATCAGTATTTATTGTCAGACGAGGGGAGCGATTTATACCGGCAGCTTAAAAATACCTACGGAGATAACCTTCAATTAGAAACCGCAAATCACGGGATGTTAGAGGGTTTGGTCAATCTCTCAGATTTCTCTGAGCAAATGATATTAAGCGATTGATCTTTAAAACATTGCTCGTCGGCTTCTACTTTCTTGTTTCATTATCTTACATGATATAATTTTTTCCGGTCTTCCAGATACTGTTTCTTCTCCTGAATCTCTTTTTGCAATTCCTCTATCTCTTTATTATATACAGTATTCTCTTCCAGATGTAGAATTAGCTGGTCTTGTTTTTCTATAATTTCCTCTTGTATTTGAGCGGGTGTTACTTTCATCAGCTCAAAACTATATGTTACCTCCTGCTTAATGCGGTCCAGATTATCGGCCGTTTCCTGCTGGATACGTTCCATTTCTTCTTTAATTTCCTGCAGTCTCTGATTGATACGGTCAGTCCGGTAGATGACATCCGGATACGCATCCGCAATTCTCTTGTAGAAAATCGATTTATTGCTCATAAGAAGCTTAATTTCTTTGCTTATACTCTCCGTATTGTCAGCTTCACTATTTTCTACGCTGCTTTTCACAAACTTCATGACAAAATGAGAGGTCAGATAATCTGCAGACATAACAAGTATAATTATAATGGTCAGCGTATATAGGCCTCTCACTGGAATCCGGTCAAACAGGGAATACATAATTGGATTGATTACCTCAATCACCAATGTGCCCCCGATTCCAAACAGAATCAGATTCCCAATCCAGATACGTCCATGAAGATTCATTGGTTTTGTACTATAATCCCACCATCTGGCATGAAACCTCTTTTCCAGATAATAACTGACTGCATATTCCAAAATCCCGCAGCCAATAAAGGAAATACTGAATGTTGTTCCAACAGATGACTCCACACCAGATAATATACTTACCATTACTGTAATAAAAACAATACCAGAACCATAAATTGGACAATAGGGGCCAATTAAAAACCCCCGATTTATAAAATGATGATATTGTATGTATTTAAGAACCACTTCCATACACCAGCCTAATATTGAAAATACAAAAAATAATAAAATTAAGTAACAGATTTGCTGTAAAAATAAATATTCCATTATCAATTTATCCCTTCTCTTATGGTGTGTACGATAGTGCTATTTTACTTCCATTGTCTCCTATACAGATAATATTGTCAACGTAATCATCTGCTCTTAATATGGGAAAATGGTATCCAGGCTAAAAATTCTATCCTTAAGACTCACTACAATATTCCCGCCATATTTCTCTACCACATGCCGGATACTTTTGAGTCCGAATCCGTGATAATTAGCATCGCCTTTTGTACTCAGCGGAAGTCCGTTCTGAAAACGCAGCTCTTCTTCACAGTAATTTTCTATATGTATCCCCAGCACGTCCTTCCTTGCATAGCCGATCAGGCTGATAACTCTCTTTTCATCGGGTAGGTTTCTGGCACATTCTATGGCATTGTCAAGGGCATTGCCGAAAATAGCCGCGATATCGCCGGGGCTGATGTGCTCCAATTTTGTTCCGTCTACCATATAGGAAAACTTGATATGATATCTCTCACACAGCAGATTTTTCTCAGATAAAATGATATCGAGCGGTCTGCAGCCTGTCTTTGCCAGTCCGTCATATATATCCACTGCCTGCCGGATTTCCTCCAGTTGGGACTTGTCTGTATTTTCTTTACTCTCTAACTCTAAGATACGATGTTTCAAATCATGACACTTCATATTAATGATTTCTACTGTCTGGCGGGACAGGTTATATTGCTTTTCATTTTCTTTCAGCAGTTGTTCCAAAGCTGCTTTTTCCTCACCCAGCCGGAACTGTTCTAAAAATCCAAACTGTACGAACAGGCTTAAGATACAACAGAATACAAACGGTGCGCGGCAGACTACCATCAAATCCAGTCCTTCTTTGATCAGCCTGTCCTGCAGAACCCAGCACACAATTAAAGCCATAAAGGTCATTGCCAGAATTTTTTTCCTGTCCGTGCTGATGTCCGGAAGATTCTCGATTCTTTTGACACAGCAAAAATAACAAACAAGATAGACGATTCCGAAGACGAGGAACATTTCCCATGAGACCATCTGGAATGTAGTTCCAATCAATCCACAGAATATGACATTCAGGTTATTTGCAAGATTCTGCACTGTAAATGCCCCTATAGTGCAGAACAAAATATCTGCAAAAGAACGCTTAAAACACAAGAACATATAGAGCAGTAAAAACAACAGAATCAGTATGGTCCGGAATCCGGTATAATACTGCATTATGAAAGAAGGCCCTAACACAGAAAACAGATAAAAAAGCACACCGCCGCCCGCCAAACGCAATATAAAATGCTTTCTTTTTTCCATATGGCAGAAAAAGAGAAACTCCGCCAGCAATAACTGCAGAATAAAGCAGGTGATATTGATGAGATGTTCTGAGTTTATTCCTAACACCTGTAAAATAAACATGTTTAATATCCTCCTCTGTTTATATAGGTTGTCATCTTGTCAAGAAAGGATTTCTTATAGGTACGTGAGATTCTAAGCTCTACATCATTTACTTTCACAAATTCACTCCGAAAGCAGGTGATACAGCCCATGTTCACACAATAAGATTTACTGCAGCAGCTAAACCTGTCCTCAGGCAGTTTTTCCATAAAATCTGACATAGTACTCCGGATTTTAAATTCTCCGCGTTCTGTATGCAGGAACAAATAATGCTTATAACTTTCAATGTATAAAATTTCATCCACATCCAGCTTCATGTTCCCCTCGTCGGCAGGAATAAATATATATTTACTCTGCTGCCGATCACAGATACGGATGACTTTGTCCAGCTTCAGTGAAAAATTAAAATATCCAACCGGCTTCACCATGAAATCCAGCGCCTGTACTTCATACCCGTTAATTGCATACTGTGCCATGTTTGTAATAAAGATCAGGCATACGTGCATGTCCATCATGCGCAGTTTTCTGGCTGCGTCCAGCCCATTCAGATGAGGCATCTCGATATCCATTAAAATCAGGTCATAGCAGGCTTTATACTCGCTGATAAATTCCAGGCCATCCCTGAAATACTCCGTCGTGATTTTTCTCTTTTTTTCCTTTTGATAGCGTCCGATATAGTCCTCTAACATATCCACACTATTTTTATCATCTTCCACAATGGCAATCCGAATCATATTCCCCTCCAGGCCGTAACATTGTTAAATCAGGAAATGTCAGGGCTCCAAAACCGGAACCCTGACACCATTGTACCATATCTTTCTGACGACTACATTGCTTCTTTTTCGAATCCGTGGTAAGACGCAATCCAATACATGATTAAAGAAATCAGCATGAAAACTGCTGAAAATACGTAAGACTTCACTGTCTCAAATCCGTACAGCCCGGATACTACATAACCAAGGGCATCTACCTGTGTTCGGAAGCTTAACACAAGCGCGGCTGCCACAAGAACGGCATCAGCCATTATCACCAGATTCACCGCTTTCCTCCCTCTTACAAATGCCAGAAACACAACTGCGGCGGCCTGAAGCAAAACGACTGCTGCCAGTAATGTCATAATAAGAGGTTCTGTATTCTTAGCCTGCCGGTACACAATGATGCCTGCCAGCGCCAGTACAGCTCCCAAAATACTGAAATAAAAACCAATTGCTTTATTCTCAAGATATTTCATTTACGATCTCCTCCTTTTTCTTACCTTTTTGTACAGAAGCTTTGAAAAACAAGAAAGCGAACACGAATGTCAGTACACCGAAAGCAATCTGCACTCCCAGCAGTGTTCCCTGCCACCAGGTCATAACCTTTACATAACGGGTAGAACTTGTAATCGAATTCATCGTATTACTTTTCACGGTATTGTAGACAAAATATTTTATGTTATCTTTCATTCTCTGCTGGAAAACTGCATCCCCTGCGATCAGTTCCAGATTCTCTTTGGAAGTCATGGAGCCAATCTCCGAGGTTTCATATGCGGAAGTTGTCAGGCACCCGCCGCCTCCTCCAAATATATTGTCTCTCCAGTTCATGTAATCCGCACCATTGACCATATCGGTTACGGTATAGCCTTCATATCCCCATTCCTCACGTGCAATCTGCATCTGCAGCCCTGCATGGGCCCCGGAGAAAACAGAGCCTACGCGGTTGAAACCAGTCATTACGCCCTGTGCATAATTGTTGGACATGACACCCTGGAAACACCGCAGCTCGTTTTCCCTTGCAGCCTGTTCTGTAAAGAATGTCGACGTACCGGAACGATTCAGTTCCTGATGGTTAAATGCATAATGCTTTGGCATCATCATTATTCCCTTACTTTGTCCGCCCCTGCACACCGCCTGCCCTAACAGGTTTGTCAACATTGCATCCTCTGAATAGTACTCATGGTTTCTGGAGCAGTAAGGAGACCGGTGCAGATTCAGTCCTGGTCCTGCAATAGAGTTTACATTCGCCCAGAGACCGTCTTCCCCGAACAATTCTCCTTCTCTTTCTGCAAGTTCCTTGTTAAATGCTGCCGCAACAACAGGTTCTGTAGGCATAGAACTCATGGAATACTGTGCGTAAGGATTGTCCTCTGGCACATAAGTCGGCTCATCTTTATTCGCATCTGTCCATCTGGTCTTATAACCTGCGATCTGGTCATAGCTGAAACCGATTGGGCCATCGTACCAAATTGCTTCTGTCAGGCCAATGGAATCTAATTTTTCAAAATTCTTGTCTCCGGCTTTTTCGAGGAAATTTGCTGCTTCCTCCATAGTCAGCTGATCCAGCAGTTCGTCCCACTTAGGATCTGACAGCGGCAGTACCCCCTGATAGTTTCCGTCACCATCTGTGATAATAAAATCTACGGCACGCAGTCCGTTATCTGCACCCCATGTCACATCACCCGCACTGCCATTTCCGGTAAGTTCATATGTAGAATTCGTCAGACCCTTCATCATTTCCTCGGTCGGAGTCAGTCCTTCTACACTTTTCCAGCCTTTTGACCAGTCTGTTCTGGTTGTATATTCTGCCGCATCCGGAATCTGTTTATTAATATCCGCATCCTGAAGTGTGTTCTCCACATTCACGGAATATGTCTCCTGATCTTCCTGCAGCGATACCTTTACAACATTTTCTTTTTTTATTGTCTCATCCGTAGTTATCCGGGTCAAATTATCCGTTGTTCCGGTTTTATCCGCCAGAATATTGTTCAATGCCTCATGGGCGCCATTCCCGACGGTAAAATAATATTCTCCTTCGTCCAGAACCCATGCACCCTGTGTGCCATTTGCTTTCACGGCATCTTCGTCATAACTTGCCAGATACTGCGGGTCAAAAGTGATCTCCAGCGTCTCGGATTCACCCGGTTCCAGCACCTTCGTTTTTCCAAAATCCAAAAGCTGTACGGCTGCCTTTTCTATGCCATTTTCCGTATACGGAGTCTGGACATAAAGCTGTGCCACGTCCTTGCCAGCCACGTCGCCGACATTGGTCACTGTAACTTTTGCCATACATTCTCCGCCTATGGATACATCAACCGACTCCAGCTTCTGCTCAAATTTTGTATAAGAAAGTCCGTAACCGAAGGGATAGGTGACTTCATCCTCATAACTCCATGCGTTTCCGGTAGAAGCGCCTTCCGGTGAATCCGCATTTCCTTGTCCGAGAACTGTATCTTCATAACGTGTCTCATAATATTTATATCCAACATAAATCCCTTCTGTTTCTACTACATACCAGTCTGCCTTATTCGTCTCGGTAAGCTCTGCGTCTGCTCCCGCTGTAGAATTGTTACTATATAAATACAGGCCGAAATTGTTCATAGACGGGGAAGAAGTAGCATTGGATGCATAGGTATCAGAAATATGGCCCGATGGATTCACATCCCCGGAAAGCACATCGCATACCCCCAGAAATCCATTCATTCCCGGCAGTCCTGTCCAAAGGATGGAGTCAATGTCCTGATCCTGTTTCAGTTCTTCAATTTCCATAGGCATATCTGAATTAATCAAGACAATGACTTTCCCATTGCTGTTTTCCTTTGCCAATGCAATCATTTCCCTCTCATAAGCAGAGATAGCCAGCGGGCGCTCAAAGCTGTCCCCATTGGGATCCTTCATATTGATGCTGTAGTCAGCCGCTTCGGAACTGTCACGGGATAAAACAACGACCGCCGTCGTGTCTTTGGCAGATGCCAGCACATCATCCGTGTACAGACTGCCCGGTGCCTCTCCTACTAAGTAGCTGTCTGCCTCTTTATAAGATGCTGCAAAGGCAGGTGATAGACTGTGTCCCGGAACTTCATTTCCGAAGAAGGATGCCTTGCGGTAATAAGGCGCACATACATCACTTGCGTAAAATGCTTTCATACTCTCATTTACCTGAAAGCCCCTCTCCTCCATAGCCTCCTCAATTCCATAGGCGGTCTGTCCATGCTCTGCATCTGCCACAACAGAGGACCCGATCAACCCTGCCAGCCCGGGAAGGTGGCTGTTCAGCCCCCATAAAGTCACTTTCTCTGATCCTTTATCTAACGGAAGGGCCTGATTCTCATTTTTGAACAACACAGATCCCTCCGAGGAAATCTCTGCGGCCAGTTCTTCTTTTGCCTTTACCAGTTCTTCCAGACTGTCAAATTCGGAATCGTAATAGATACCGTCGCCGCTGCTTTCAGACTGCTCCATCCGATACCCGGTCGTCCCCAGCCGCGAATTAATAAAATCTGCTCTGGTATTTGCAATAGAGCCCCCGCCCACAGCAACTGCCAATAACGAAGCAATAACGGTTGTCAGGCACCGCCAGCGTTTTTCTGCACTTTGTTTCATTTCCTTTTTCCTCCTTTTTGCTTTGGTTTTCCTACCTTGTGCCCATTGTAGCAGGAAAGCACAGCCGTGCACGTTTCAGGCAATTTTGACCAAAAATCCGGCAAAAATGACATTTACAATCCGATTATGCCAAAAATGCGGTCACTTTTGCCAGCAACAGCATACCGCGGCGGTTTGTGATACAATGTCTATGTACTATTTCATTGAAAGGAAAAATAAGAAAGTATGAAAGACAGAAATATTATTTTACAGAAACTTACGACAATTGCCTTTGCCGTAATACTTCTGGCAGGGATTTATATTATAATAGAACAGCTGTTGCTGAAAGAAATGGTTTCCGCTCTGAATATTTGTTTCGTTGAATCTATACTATGTTTGACTGCCTATTGTGCATGGAAGAGTCATGTTTCCTATATATTTCTCCCAGCAGCCATCGGCAGTGTTATTTTATTGTTCTGCACCTGTTTTCTGGGAGTCACCCCTATAGATAAACGTTATCTGGTACAGGCTGCCGCCGCAATTACAGCCCTGATATCCGGCACCGCAGTCTGGCTGCCCAAACGCAGAGTTTTGTCCCTCCGGTCTGTACCAAAAGGCGCTGCCGCTGCCGTACTTCTTCTCACAGCATTTTCTCTCTGCTTTTGGGGCATCAATACATATCTGCACAAACAAAACATGACAGGTGCAGGAAAAAATATCTGGGCAGTACCTTCCGTATATGACCATACACCGGAAGAACAGGCCGGAACTCTTGAGAAAATCGATTACCAGACCAAAGCCTATGCCACCGATCACAGAACGGTAACAAAAAGTGCATATGTATATCTGCCCTTCGGCTATGATCCTGAGAAATCTTATAACATACTTTACCTGATGCACGGGACCGGTGATGACGAATCCTACTGGCTGGAGAAAAATGCCTATAACAAACTTATGGTGGACCGGATGACGGCGAATGGCATTATCGGGCCTATGATTATCGTAACACCAAGCTTCTATGTAGAAGACGACTGCGCCGGTGATTTGGACCAGCTCACTTATTCCTTTCAGGACGAATTGCGAAATGACCTGATGCCAGCAGTGGAAGGCACCTATTCCACCTATGCCGAAAGCTGTGATACGGATGGCTTTACCGCCAGCAGGGACCACCGGGCTTTTGCCGGATTATCCAGAGGAGCTGTAACAACACTCCATTCCGCCCTGTGCGGCAGTTTGGATTACTTTTCATGGTTTGGCGCATTCAGCGGCAGCCGGACAGACGGAGCCTATTTGAAGGAAACCATACAAACGGACAGCCTGAAAGATTACCCTATCCATTGTTTCTATATAACCAGTGGCAGCTATGATTTTGCACTTTCAGGTCAAATCGCGGATTACCGCTCCATACTGGATACAGAACCACGGCTAAAAGAAGGCGTAAACACCACTTTTGACGTGTTTCCCATGCGCTACCACTCCACAGGGGCATGGCATCTGGCTTTATATAATTTCCTGCCG
The DNA here is from genome assembly GCF_003149245.1 of Faecalicatena orotica. Taxonomy (GTDB): domain Bacteria; phylum Bacillota; class Clostridia; order Lachnospirales; family Lachnospiraceae; genus Faecalicatena_A; species Faecalicatena_A orotica. The sequence continues at coordinate 13,594 of NZ_QGDL01000018.1, forward strand.
CAGATATTTCTTGACTCTTTAATTAATTAAAATTTACACATTTCCACTCCGCAGCTGCCTGCCACCATATTTAATTTCTCCATTTTTTCATCAGACAAAGCGGCTGTTTCTCCCATGTCATACTCCCTTCCCAATGCCTGATACTTGCCTCGTCCCAGCTTATGGTAAGGGAGCAGTTCATATCCGGCCACGCTCCCTTTTGCACCTCCTATAAATGTCCCAATCCTTTGTATCTCATCTTCGGAATCGTTAAACCCCGGAATAACAGGTGTTCTGGCTACTAATTCAAAGGAATACTTATCTGCCAGTTCTGCCATTAAGCAAAAATTATCCAGAATCTGTCTGTTCCCAGAACCTGTCCATAACTTATGTTTCTCGTCATTCATAGATTTTAAATCGAAAAATACCATATTTACATAGGGTGCGATACTTATTATATCTTCTGCCTTCCCTGTCCCGCATGTCTCAATTGCTGTATTTATCCAATTAGCCTGAAGAGATTCAAGTAATGCAGCGAGAAAATCCGGCTGTGACAGAGGTTCCCCACCCGAAACAGTCACGCCGCCCCCGCTTTTCAGATAGAAAGCCATATCCCGTTTTGCCCGGGTGACTACTTCTCCTACTGTCATCCTTTCACCGCTTATTTTTCTGCATCCTGCATAACATTGAGCCACACATGGAAATGTAGTATCCCGGTCTGCACATTTTCCGCAGATTTCCCGGTCAGGCACAGGGGAATCTGCAAGCGCGCCATAAGGACAACTTTCTATGCACGCACCACATGCGATGCAGGTATCCGGGAAAAACATCAGTTCACGCCCGGACTTTTGTGTCTCAGGGTTACAGCACCACCTGCACCGCAGGGGACAGCCTTTTAAAAATACAGTCGTCCGCACTCCTAAACCGTCATTCAGGGCATAACGCTCAATATTTGCAATCAGGCCTGTTCTTTCTTCTATGCTCTTATTTATTCTGGTCTGAACCATCACTTCACCGCTTTCTTAATCATTACGGTTGGCAAGTACAGCCGCTACAATAATAATCCCTTTAAATACCATCTGCGGATATGAGGCAATTCCCAACAGATTCATCACATTCATCAGGATCCCCATTAAAAATGCCCCGATTAAAGTCTTAACTGCACTCCCTGTACCGCCTGACAGGGCGGCTCCTCCGATTACAACGGATGCAATCGCATCTAACTCATAGCCATCCCCTACTGTGGCCGTCCCCATGCTTAAACGTCCCGCAAGAATCATTCCTGCCATCCCGAAAAGGAATCCCCCGATTGCATAGACTGCCACAAGATATCCCTTTACATTAATTCCTGCAAGCCTCGCTGTCTCCTGGTTTCCGCCGATTGCATACAGTCCCCTGCCATACTTGGTCTTATTTAAAACGAAAAGTACGATAAGGAATACTACAATCATAATAAAAATCGGGGTCGGTATGAACAGGACAGACCCTTGGATAAACTCTGGCCAGAATGTCCCGTCAATTCTTCGGTTTTCCCCAACCTGATACATGTAAGCAAGCCCTTTTAAGATAGAAGTCATCGCAAGTGTCACAATGAAGGGGGCCACCTTTGCATAAGCTACAAGGACTCCAGTGATACAGCCAAACAGGACTCCCAAAGCTCCAACAGCCACGATCGCTGCCGGTCCCATCCCATTCTGGATAAATCCCGCCGTCAGACATACGCAGATACATACATAAGAACCTACAGAAAGGTCAATTCCACCGGTAATGATAATCATGAGCATACCCAGTGCACAGATTGCAGAAATGGAATTCGTTATAAGTACTGATGTGATATTTCCAACTGTTAAGAATACCGGTGTTGCAAAACAACTGAAAATAAATATGATGATAAATGCAATAATTACAAAATTATTTTTTATAAATTTTCCTGCTTTAAAATGATCCGTCTTTCCGCCGCCTATTTTCTCCATACCCTGATTCCTCCTAACAATTTGCCGTATTCGTTGCATATTTCATAATATTTTCTTCTGTCAGCATTCCTTTATGAAGTTCCCCCGTCAGACTGCCCTCACTCATGATGTACACCCGGTCACTCATGCCGATGACTTCAGGCAGGTCAGAAGAAATCATAATAATTGCCACACCTGCTTCTGCCAGTTCTTTCATAATTGTGTATATCTCGTATTTTGCTCCCACATCAACGCCTCTGGTCGGCTCGTCCAAAATCAGGATTCTGGGGTTTGTTGCAAGCCATTTTGCCAGTACTGCTTTCTGCTGGTTACCGCCGCTCAAGCTTTTTACTGGATGATACATACCCACCGTCTTAATTTTCAGTTCATTTATAAACTTTTCCGTAAGTGTGGTCTCCATCCTCCTGTTGAGCATATGGCGGGCCCGTACTTTATCCAATGCTGCCAGGCTGCAGTTAAAACACAGTGACTGGTCAACGATTAATCCGTTCCCTTTTCTGTCCTCAGTGACAAACCCGATTCCTGCCCGGATTGCTTCCTTCGGGCTCTTAAAATGAACCTCCCGGCCATCCAGCAAGATCTTCCCTTTGCCGGTTATCCGGTATCCGCCTGTTACCGCCATCATTAGTTCTGTCCTGCCAGCCCCAAGAAGCCCTGAGATTCCTACGATTTCGCCCCGGCAAAATTTCATGTTGACATGACTGACTATATTCTTTCCCTCATATTCAGGATGGCGTACGCAATAATCCTGGATTTCCAGTATGACCTCCCCAGCCTTAGTTTCCATATCCGGATACATGTTCTTCAATTCCCGCCCTATCATATAAGAAACAAGGCTATCTGTAGTCAGCTCAGATGTCTTTTTTGTCACAATCATTTTTCCGTCTCTCATAACAGATACGGTATCTGTCAGTTTGAATATTTCTTCCAGCCTATGACTGATATAAATAATCGTAATGCCGTCTTCTTTTAAATCCTTTAGAATACGGAACAGGATTTCTGTCTCTCTGTCTGTAAGGGGAGCCGTCGGCTCATCCAAGATCAGGACCCGCCCGCCCATCATGATTGCCTTTGCAATCTCAACCAATTGCTGCTGCCCGACGCTTAAATACTTTACCTTCGATTTCACGTCAATTGAAAGTGACAGCCTTTCCAGTGCCTCTTCTGCCTTCCCATAGATTGTTTTCCAGTCAATCCCCGTGCGGTTTTTGGGCAGATGTCCCAGAAATACATTCTCCGCAACACTGATTTCCGGTATCAGCGCCAGTTCCTGATGTACCATGACAATGCCAGCTTTATTTGCATCATCGGGGCTGGTAAGCTTTACCTGTTTTCCTTTTACCCACACACTGCCCTCATATGTATGATGAGAAAAACTGCCGCTTAAAACGTTCATCAATGTAGATTTACCCGCGCCATTTTCACCTATCAATGCATGGATTTCTCCTTCTTCCACTTTAAGGGACACATCATCTATCGCTTTCACTCCGGAAAATGCTTTTGTTATCTGCTTCATTTCAACTGCAAGCCCCATATCCATCCTCCTTTTCAACTATGCTCCGTTTGTTCCACTGCTCCATTTACGAAAAGACCGTTTTTAGGCGGTCTTTTCCTTTACCCGTTCAATAGGGTTAATATGTGGAGTCCGCGTCGTACACATCATCTACATTACTCTTTGTGTAACATGTATTCGGCACGTTGAAAGTGGCCGGAGTGGTAACGCCCGATGCCTGCTTTGCTGCAAGATATACCGCCCATTTCCCCATGATTCTCGGGTCATTTGATACTGTTGCAACAACACCTTTATCACCATCTTTAATCCATTTCAGGACTGATTTTCTGCCATCTATTGACGTGATCATGATTTTGCCTGTTTTTCCAGCCGACTCTATTGCAGGAACAACTCCCTGACATCCACCGTCACATGCACTGAAGATAATATCCAAATCAGGGTTTGCCTGCAGGACATCCGTTGTAACTGTCATTGCAGGTTCCGGCTGCCAGTTATAATACTGGTATGCAACGATGTCCAAGTTAGATTTGCCATACTTCTCAAGCATATAATCGTTGTAACCATTAATCTGTCCCCATCTTCTTAAATCAGATTCTTTTTCCTGAGCGGCAGCGGATAAAACCAACGCTTTTACAGAATCTTTCCAGCCATATTTTTCATCAAAAGCTTTTGCAAGCTCAAAACCTCCCTGATATCCACTATTTTCTACATCTGCCGAAACAAACGTAAACGGGGCAGCCTCTTCGCTCATTGCACTATTTACGACTGTCAGAGGAATACCGGCGTCATGTACCTTCTGGATTGCAGGGAGAAGACCTGAAGAATCCTTCGGGTTAACAATGATTGCATCCACTTTCATATTAACTGCCGTTTCAATGTCCCCCATCTGCTTCGTAATATCGTCTTCTCCATCGTATACAGTCAGTTTTACTCCAAGATGGTCTGCCTCAATCTGTGCTACCTTGACAAGCTGCTCATACCACTCGGAACCAGCGATATTTCTCTGGGAAAGTGCAATCTGCAGCCCTTCAAACTCATTTTCTTCCCCCACAGGTTCTTCCGGAAGGGTATTCAGCATCTCATTCGACGGTGTAAAACTTTCCCCCGTTGATTTACTGGCTGCTGTATTTTTTGTGTCAGCATTCTTTTTCTCGCTGGCGCTCTGGCATGCAGCTAAAGTTCCCATCATACATACACACAGTAATACACTCAATATCTTCTTTTTCATATTTTTTACCTCCTCGTTTTACAGAACTCTTTTTACCTTCGCATTTTTTCATGTACAAGATCCCTATAATTTCTCTTCTGTCCTCTCGATAATATCCTGCTGGACATCCTTTGATAACTGTGTAAAATAAGCGCTGTAACCGGCCACCCGCACCAGCAGGTTTGAATATTCCTCCGGATGCGCCTGAGCCGCCAGCAGGGTTTCGCGGCTTACGATATTAAATTGCATCTGTGCTCCGCCGGATGCAAAATATTCATCAATCAGGCTCACAAATCTTTTCAGGCCATCATTCCTCATAACCCGTTCCATAACACACCTCCTAAATTTTTATAATGTACTCATTTGCTGTTTTATATCAGAACCCACTCAATACAGGTCCGATGGATTAAATTTGAGATTATAAAGCGACCCGCATGAAAGCAGTATATTGTTAATCTTCGATACAGAGCGGATTGCCGCTGTTGGTCCATTCGTGTCGGTTCCTTTCATTGGGGACTGCCCGTCCGCAACCGGGGTATACGCATTACGTCCATCCGGGGTAGCACCGCACACCTTTCCAAACGGAGTATTGCTCGACACTGTACTTGTAGAACAATGCAGTGTGCCACCAATGGGACCCCGCCCATAGCGTGTATTCTTGTAGGAGCACAATTCATTTGCCACAAATGCCAGCATCTCCCTTGCCAGATCATCCACTTCATCGATATCATTGCCATACTTCCCTACATTTTTGCAGAGAGCCTGTATCTGGGGGCCGGACGGTTTTGTCTCCCTATCGGTGAAGTCTGTCTCCAATGCATGTTTCAACTGTGCTCCAGTTATAAGCTTATCGTCAAAAACTAATTTCTTAATCGCATAGAGGCTGTTAGCAATATTGGCCGTTCCTATAGTCTGCTGCCCTGTAAAATCGTATTTTGCCCCACCCTGCTTGAAAGTTTTCCCTCGTTCAAGTGTCGTCGTGGGACATCCAAATACGGATGTCATAGGCTCATTCATATGCTCTTCCCAAAGCTGGTCAATCGTATTTTCCAGAATAGCTTCCATTTTTATATAATATTTCATCTGGTCCTTATATGCTTCCTTTGCTTCTTCAAAGCTTTCAAATGCAACAAGGTCCTTCCCGCTTTTATTAGGATGCAGGCAGATACCGGTTCTCGGGTCCTTTCCATTATACAGAGACATCTCCAATGCTTTTGTACAGTTCAGCCACGCTCCACCCGTCCTTCCGCCAAGCAGCCCGGCAGGCCCGGGTTCCACACAGCCTATAATGCAGTAGTTATACGCATCATCCAGCTCATACCCCCTATTCAGAAGTGCAGGGATATAAGTCTCATCATTAAAGATAGAGGGCAGCCCTGTTCCAAGACGTACTACCTCAGCCACCTTCATTTTGAACTCAAACGGTGTGTTTTTATGGAAACGGACTGTCAGGGACGGCTGCGGAATCCTTGTATTGTAGATGGCATCCAGACAAATATAACTAAGTTCATTGGTCGCATCACATTTTTTCACAGGGTCCTGACCGCCAATTGTTAAATTCTGGAACATCGGCACGCCGCGGAAATAATCTGTATCCTGCCAGCTCCTTACCTTGTTGCTTGTATATATCTGCAGGAAGAAATTCTCTACCAACTCAGTTGCCTGCTCCCTGTCCAGAATTCCGTCATCCACATCCTTTTTATAGAACGGATACATAAACTGGTCAAACCTTCCAAAGGAGATTCCCACGCCGTTATCTTCTATATGCAGGCAGATATGGGTAATAATAATAAACTGAAGCGCTTCTTTAAATGTACGTGCCGGTTTGGCAGGCACATGGCTTAGCATATCGGCAATGTCTTCAAGCTCTCTTTTCCTGCCTTCATCTGTTTCTTTCTCCGCCATCTCTCTTGCAAGCCTTACATATCTTGCTGCATAATCCATGACAGAAGCTGCCGTTACGGCTGCTGCCTCATAGAAATCTTTTTTCTTCACCACATCCGGATCGTTTCTCCAGTCCAGACTATGAAGTCCCTCCTCTGACAGCCTGATGATTTCCTCCAGACCGTGATGGAGCAGCCATTCATGGGCCGTGGCAAAATGTCCGTCTCCACCCTGGAAGTAAGCTCCGATATCTGCAGCTTTAATTTCATAATGTGTCTGAAGCGCTTCCTTCGGAAGCCGGCTCCTCAGTCTGTCTACATGCGTCTTTCCTTTCCACCATCCGCAGATATGGCGGATATCTTCCATATCCTCCTCACGCAGGGTGTATCTGTCGGCCGGACGTTCGGAAGGAAAATAAGGATTTCCTTTGATAAACTCTTCTTCCATCCATTCCACTTCAAACTCCGGAAAAATCGGCGCCCACCGCGGTTTAGATGTTTGGTTGCCTGCAAACAGGCTCCCCGGCATAATATAAATGCTCATATTTTTTAGTACATGTTCGATTGCACGCGCCCTTTTCAGTACATTTGGCAGATCCGGCTCCTTCTCATAAAATTCAGTCAGATATTTCCCTCTTTCTACACAGATGCCGCTTTCGAAAGAAGTAATATACCTGTATAACTCGTCAATCCGCTTTGTTCTGACCGGCTGCGTGCTTATTTGATATGAAAGATTCCCTTCCATTTTTCCCTCCTGTTTTTATAATTTTTTTACCATGGTTTCTGACATGCCAGTTAATCTACCTCTATTCTATTTTTTAACGGATCTAGTTTCAACTCATTATCTTTAGGCAAATGAGTATTATCTTTAGATTTTTATACCTTTTGTATAGTTTTGAAAATCTTTCTATTTAATTTTTGTGTTTTTTCACTATAACTCTTGAAATCTAAATAACAATCCTTTATACTGATTCCCATCTTGATATAGCCATGAGACAAGGGGAGGATATTATGTTAAAGGTTCTAATTATTGATGATGAAGAAAAGGTCTGCCGGCTGATACAATGCCTCATCGACTGGGAGTCCCTCGGGCTTCAAATTGCCGGATTCTGCCATGATGGAATGGCTGCACTGGATAAAATCAAAGAGACATCGCCCGATATTATTATTACTGATATCAGGATGCCCGGATGTGACGGCCTTGCCTTAATCAAGGCCGCACAGGAGTTCAATCCGAAAATCCATTTCATCATTATCAGTGGATATGGGCAGTTTGATTATGCACAGCGTGCAATACAATACGGCGTTTCCGACTATATTCTAAAACCAATAAAGGAAAAGGAGCTTAAAGGGGCATTAATATCTATTGTAGAGAAGCAGCAGTCTATGGAGTCACACAAACAGCAGGATGAAGCAATCCGTCAGGAATTGAATTTCACACAGGAACGGATTAAGTCAAACTTCATAAGCGACCTGCTTCTGACCCCCCAGCTCATGCGGACCTTCCATTCTGCAGCGGATATCAACCGGGCTTACTATACAGATTTTACGGAATCTGCATTTTCTTTTATCTGCGTCTTTCTGGACACACCATCAGAAAATGGTCAGGCTCTGGTTAATGATTTCCTGCTCAATAAAGCCGCGGGAATTATAGAAAATGAAACAAAACAATACCATGACTGTACGATTGCAGTATCCGGCAGCTATATTTACTGTCTTGTAAACGATGGTGCAGAGAAGCTTTCTCTTTTATACCAGACAATGAAGAACATACGTGGGGCCTTGCTGGCTTTAAAAGAAATATTCCCAGAGCTGCACGTTATTCTCCTGCAAAGCGGCATCAAAGACTCTTTCGAGGATATCCCTGCCTGCTTTGGGGAAATCAATTCTGCGCTTTGTGAAAAAATCCTGTCTGGAAACGATGCCATCTATTCCTACTCCAGACTGCCGCAATGCAAAAGCCATATAGCGGATTTTATTACGCCTACATTTAGAAACCAATATTTAACCTGTGCTGAAACCTTCCAGTATGAAGCTCTTAAAGAACAACTAAGCAGTCTTGCAGACAGGCTTATACACCTTGTTCCGGTGACAGGTGAATTTATTTGGCAGGTATACAAAGAACTCATCTCATTATTTTTGTTTTTCCTTAAGCAGCATAAAATCGATGTATCTCTGGAAGAACTGACTAATAAATGGTACGATACTTTTCTTTCATTTACTTCCGTTTTGGATGCTTTTCATTATCTGGCTGAAGAGCACTGCCTCCTGTTGGAAGACTGGCGTTCCCATAAAAAGAAGTCCCAGTCCAAAGCAGTCCTTGCCGCGAAACAATATATCAACGAAAATTATGCAAAGGGGCTTACATTAGAGTTGATTGGACAGGAGGTTGGTCTTAACCCGTCCTACTTTTCTAATATTTTCAAGAAGGAAACTGGGAACAGCTTCGTAGACTATCTGACCGATATCCGCATACAGAATGCCAAAAACCTTCTTACGGAAACAGATTTAGAGATAATAGAGGTATCAGAACGTACTGGTTTTAACGACTTAAAATATTTTAACAGGTGCTTTCGGAAAATAACGGGAATGACTCCCGCTGCTTACCGCAAACTTTTTTCCTGACAGGCAGGTGAATAACGTGAAAAGAACATATTACCGCATACTATGTATTATTCCTGTTACTCTGGTGCTGATATCTGACCTTGGCATTTTCCTCATGGTCTGTCTCCGCCAGACCTCCTTTTTCATGATTTTTATCTTGCTGGCCATAATTCACGTGGGATTGTCCGTGTACATCTGGTTCTGCCTGCACCGGCCTCAGAAGATCATGGAGGAGGCTGCCGCAGATTACCATTCCATACAGGACTTTGATGCTTTTTCGGCATGCGCCTCGCCCTATCTGTCCGAAAACCTGCTGAACATGATGCGCGATTTTAAAAACCAGAAGATAGACTTTGCCTCCTCACAAAAACAAGCTGAATATCTGGCTTTGCAGAATCAGATTAACCCACATTTTCTATACAACACACTTGAGGCCCTGCGTGGTGATACCCTGTATGAGGGGCTTAACACAGTCTCATCGGTTATTGAGGCGCTTGCGACCTTCTTCCGTTATACAATTACTGATACAGGTAACCTGACTACCCTTGAGAATGAGCTGGAGCATACAGAGAATTATTTTATTATCCAAAAGTACCGCTTCGGAGACAAAATCAATATGACTGTAAACTGGCCGGATGACAAGAATGAGGTTTTAACACTGCTGATTCCTAAGCTGACACTCCAGCCCATTATTGAAAATTCTATTTTTCATGGTTTGGAGAAAAAAAGCGGAAATGGAGAAATTACAATTTCTATCGAAACGACAGAACGATTCCTGTTCATCAATGTTTCCGATACAGGAATCGGCATGTCGCCTGCTATCCTGCGCAGGATTAATGAGTCGCTCCAAAACCTCGCCGGGTCTCCAAGAACTAATGACAGTCAGGAACATCAAAGTATTGCACTTCAGAATGTCGCCCGGAGAATTAAGCTTTTGTTTGGCAGTGAATATGGCCTGCATCTTTACAGCACGAAAGAAATCGGAACGGATGTCCATATTATCCTTCCCAAAATACAGAAAAGGAATCTCACCCCATGAAAAAAGAATTGTTCCGCATCTTTAACCTGACTATCAGGCAGAACCGCTCTGCTATCCTGTCAAACCTCTATCTGCAGGTTTTCAAGGGAGAACATATCGGAATACTGTTCAATAGTTTTAATGAAAGAACCGCATTCTTAGACTTTATTGATGGTAAAATGCCTGATATAGAGGGGACAATTTATTTTGAAGAAACAGCTGTTACATATCCTGAGTATATCCGTTCATACAAAAAGGACATGGCAATTATTTTTGAATCCAGCCGCCTGATGGACCGGCTTTCTGTATATGAAAATTTATTTTATGAACAGCTTTCCTTTGTCTGGCTGACTGCAGAAAAGTATAAAAAAATGGCAGAAAGTCTGCTTGATTTCTTCCATCTTCCTCTGGATGTAAGACAGAAAGTAAAGACATTGACAGATTTTCAAAGAATTGCCGTTGAACTAATAAAAGCATTTCTGCAGAAGAAAAAACTGATTTTTTTGTCAAATGCTGCCTCCCTCTTAGATTCTGGGGAATTTGAACAGCTTCTTACTATCCTTAATATATTGGAACAACATGGGATTACCTTTCTGATTGGAGAAACTTTTGATATCCGCCTTTTTAAACTTACAGGATCACTTCATCTGATAAAAAATGGTCAGATTATCCGGATTCTGCCGTGTGCACAGATATGTCAGGAAGAGATACAAAAATCACTTGGCTCATATGCCATTCTGCATAATCAGAAAAATCATTGTCAGGACAGTGATTTACAAAATTCTGTCCTGACTTTTGAAAATGTACGGGACCAGCTTCCTGTCCCACTTTCATTTACGCTGAAAAGGGGGCAGATTTTAAAAATAATCTGTACCAGCAATCGGGAAACAGAATATCTCTTAGCACTGCTGAGACGGAAAATATTATCTGGCAGCGGAAAGATTTTCTTTAAAGGACAGCCACTTACCAAAGTCAACCCCAGACAATATCTAAAAAGCTGCAAAGTGATTGAATCAAATCCCCGCCAGAAGGTACTTTTCCACAACATGAGCGTACTCTATAACTTATGTGTGCCGCTGGACCAAAAAGTTCACAACTTCTGGGGGAATCCAAGCAACCAGAAAGGTGTGGAATACACCCTGCGTGATATTATCGCCCCCAAATATCTACCGATGAATATTGACCAGGTGCCTATGGAAATCGTTCAGAAAGTCATCTACTGCCGCTGGCTTCTGTATGTGCCGGATTTGCTTGTCTGTATTAATCCTTTTTCGATTATAGATACCTCTTTAAACCAGATTACGCTTGAGATGCTCCGTCTTCTGTCTGCAAAGGGGATCAGCATACTCATAATCTCCAATCACTGGACAATGGATACAGAAATAGACGGGGAAGCCGTTTTTCTGACGCCGTAATCACAGAAGTGTCACGAAAACGCATCAGAAAATAAGTAGACAGATAGATGGCGGAATTATAAATCATTTCCGCCATCTACTGCGTTTTTGTCTAATCTTATTTGTCCCCCGGTTCTGCAATGTGGTCAGAAATAATTTTGCCGATCAGGTCTACAGAATCTCTGCAGTCCTCTCTTATCTTATATTATATGTCTTCCTGCCTTTAATTCTATTTTCTTCCCATCCGGTGTTTCTAAACACACGATACAGTTTGATGGAACATCAATATCAAAGACAGGCTTTCCAGCTTGTATTTTCCAACCACTTTTCACTATCCCGTACGGACTCATATATTCTGCATATGCTTCTTCTAAAAGGCTGTACGGATATGGCTTTATGAGAAATCGATTCTCCCCTGCAATACGTATACCCGCCACATGTGAAAAAAGGAATTCACAGACTGCTCCTGGTGAATAATGGTTATATGACAGCTTTAGGGGATGTCCTGCCTCATCATATCCGTTATAATTTTCCCATACCGTTGTAGCTCCCTGTTTTACCATCGCCATCCATCCGGGTTCTTCTGTATTTTTTAACATTTTATATGCGGTATCCAAATACCCGTTCTCTGCAAGAACAGGAAGAATAAATGGTGTGGATAAGAACCCCGTACCAATTTTAAACGCCCTCTTTCTACAAACATCGTTTAAATGCCTTGCCACGTTTTCCTTTGTTTTCCCTTCAAGAAGCCCGAGGGTGAGAGGTCGAACCAGCTTTGCCTGCCTGTCTGCTGGGATATCATCATCCTGTACGAAGTGGTATAAATATGCCTGTCTGGCCCCTTCAGAATATTCTTCACATATTGCAGCATCATTCTCTTTTCCCGCTGCCTTCCACATTTCTGCGAGAAGCCTCATTGTATAATGCAGATATGCCGTATTCTCTTCTTGTTTCGGACGTACCAGCTCAGTTACAAAATCGTACTCTGCAACATCAGACGGCTCTGCCCATTCTCCCCAATGCATACCAGATTCTATCAGATATTTACTATAGGGTGATTCCCCGATCAGCGTTGATTCGAACAACGATTTCATCGGGTGTCCGTCAGGAAGGTTGTAATAACTTTTGTCAGCAGTCATATGGATTACATACTGCATCCAGCCATGCATTAATTCAAAGTTTTCTATAATAAAAGAAGTGTCCCCATATAGTTTCCACAGTGTATAGGGAATAATCACTGCTGCATCTGCCCAACCCACAGAACCATTCAGGGCATCCTGATTACTTAACTTCTGCACTTTCGGGCACACATTATCTACACGTCCGTCCTCTCTCTGGCAGTCCCTTACATCTTTGAGCCATTTCCGGTAAAACGCTGCTGTATCGGCAAAATATGCTGCGGTCCGTGCAAAAATCTGGGCATCTCCGGTCCAGCCAGCCTTTTCCCTTTGTGGACAATCTGTAGGAACATCAACAAAATTACTTTTCTGGCTCCATACGGTATTTTTTACGAACTGATTTATATTTTCATCAGAACAGCAAAAGCTGCCTCCATATTCTATGTCTGAGTAAACTGCAACAGCAGTAAAATCTTCTGCCCTTATATTTTCCAGACCTTCTGCCAATGCATACCGAAAACCGGAATAGAAGAATTTGGGATAGTCAGGAGCACAACTGTCGTTAAAAATGATTTTTATTTGTTGTCTGATACTTTTGCCCCTCTCAGGAATTGTCGTAAAGTTAGATTGTGTAAGCTCTCCCTGATCCAGAGTTTCTCCCAATGTGAGTATTATTTTCTGTCCTTTCCCGGCACGGCCGCGGAATAAGATATAGCCAGCCATATTCTGCCCAAAATCCAGTATTGTCTTCCCCGTTGGCGTCCTGATGATTTCAGGAGTAAAGCATTCATGCTCTTTTACCACAGGAGCATTGGAAGCAGTTGGGCAACAGTCTGTATGCACAATTTTGGCTTTTTCTGAAAAACCGGGCTCATAGCGGCAGTCAATTTTAATGCCGTCTTTCAAATCATTTTCCCTTACCGGACCATCATTACACCATTCAAAAGAATCATCTGTACCGATGACTTCTCTTCTCCCGTCATCATATGTGATTTCCAGCTGGGCAAACAGCTTTGTCTGATTTCCGAAAAAATATTCTTCCCCATCATAGCCGAGCTTCCCCTTATACCATCCGTCACCCGTTACAAAAATTATTGCATTCTCTTCTGCAAGCATATCTGTCACATCATAAGTCTGATAATACAAATGTTTATCATACTGGGTACATCCAGGTGCCAGTACAATATCCCCCACACGTTTTCCATTCAGGTAAGCCTCATAAATTCCGTGAGCTGTGGCATAGAGCCTTGCTTTTTTCACCTCTCCATGAAGAGAGAAATTTTTCCTGTAATAATCAGCAGGTAACCGCTCTTTTTTATCTGTATTAACCCCGCTGATCCATTGTGCTTTCCAGTCTGATATCTCCAGCAATCCGATTTCAAACATTTGTTTACTGCTCCATTCCCCTGGAACTCCATTCTCATCATACAGGCGAACACTCCACATTACTATGTCACGGCTGCTTGTTGTCCCCTCATAAACGGCATGCATGGATGAAGAAGATACAATCCCTGTATTCCAATCAGGCTTCCCGTTTAAACTCGTCCTTATCTCATAGGCAGTCTGCCGTATTCCCCCCGATGCATTCCATGTGAGCAAAGGATTCTGTATATCAATTCCTATTGGATTATTTAAATATGCGCATCTTAATCTTGTTGCTTTCATTATCTGCCTCCTTATTTGTAACTATTGTATTTTTATCGGAACTATTATATATTTATCTTATCACTATATCAGGAGGTCTTCTATGGATTTAACCTATATTTCCCGGCTATGCACCCATATTTATCAGTTTTCCAGTATTCCTTTATTTTTCTATGATGCGGAACAGAAATGCTTATTTCCACAAACTGACCAAATGTTACTGGAGCCGACCTCTTTTTCTCTTCAGAAGCTAATAGCGCCTTTTGTTCCCGGACTTTTTAGTCTCGCTGAAAATCCCGGATATTTATTATCTAACTCTAACTTCTATATTGGTATCGTTAAAATACCTTCTGCCAGCGGATGCCTGATTACAGGGCCGGTTATCAGCACGCCCATGAGTAGGAGCAATATTAAATACATTATACGTGAATGTATGATTTCACTTGAACATGAGGAAAGCATTGCGAATTTCTTCCAGACTCTTCCCAGGTTTAGCATGCAGCACTTTTTTGAGCTTCTTTTACTGCAGCACTTTTTATTTAATGGGGAATCCCTTGACGTATACGAACATTTCCACTTGAAAGTATCCGGACATTCCAAATTTCTGGAGAGGCATACAGAGAGTTCCTGTCAGGCGAAAGAGGAACAGCTGTTTCATCACTCTTATGAACGGGAGATGCAGATGCTGAAATATGTAGAATCAGGGAATTTACAAGGCATCTTAAGCCTGAAAAACGCGTTTACTGATTCTACTCCCGGCATACTCGCCGACACACCGCTTAGGCAGGCCAAAAACGAATTCATAGCAGCTATCGCCCTTGTTACAAGGAGTTCTATAAAGGGTGGGCTTGGTATTGAAGAAGCATACCAGTTAAGTGACACTTATATTCAGGAAATTGAAACCTATCGGAATGTTGATGCCGTTTACCGTACATTTCTTTCCATGTATAAGGATTTCACAGAACGTGTAGCAAACAGTAAAATACCAGAAGGAGTCTCAAGGCAGATGTATTCCTGCATTCAGTTTGTTCAGGAGCATACTAATGAACATATCAGTGTAGCTGATGTTGCAGAACATATACGGCGCAGCCGTTCCTACACTTCTTCCAGATTTAGCGCTGAGATGGGATTTACATTAAATTCATTTATTATGGCCTGTAAACTGGAAGAAGCAAAGAGCCTGCTCTGGCACTCAGATAAAAGCCTTGGGGAAATCAGTAATTATCTTTGCTTTTCCAGCCAGTCCCACTTTCAAAAGGCTTTTAAACAGAAGTACCATATCACTCCTAATGAATACCGTAATCAGATGAAGCAGGATTAATTTTTGTATTGCCGGGCAATCTCTCCGAGGCTGGAAAAGCTCGGCTTCGGAGTTCTTTTCTGAGTTCTGCGGTCCACGGCTATCAATCCGAAAGTCTGTGTATACCCCATATTCCACTCAAAATTATCAAGCAGTGACCAATGCATATACCCGAGAACATTTATTCCACTTTCTATGCATTGCTTCACTCCGTCAAGTGCCTCCCTGATAAATGCAACCCGCTCTGTATCATCGGCAGTAGCAATTCCATTTTCCGTTACAATAACAGGCTTTTTCCAGTCCTGGGCCACACGCATAATTACATGCCCAAGTGCCTGCGGATAATATTCATAGCCTGCCATAGTGAGTTTTCCCTGTGCAGGTCTGGTTTTTCCATCTTTTGTGATAATTTTTCTTGTATAGTTTTGGATTCCGATAAAATCATCCTCTGCCACAGCTGGCAGATAATGGCGGAAATCCTCATCCCATTCCCTCTGGGCGGCAGCCTTCCCACCCTCTTCATATTGATAATCAAACAGAGAAAAGGTCATACCGACTTTCGTTTCAGGAGATTTCTTTTTTATTGCTTTTCTAGCTGCCATATGGGCTTTTCTGACGATTTCATCTCCATGCGGTGTTCTCATGGAAATAAATGGCTGTACCTTTTGCGGCTCTGTTTCAAATACGTCTCCGAGGTTCTTCATATAGCTTTCCATAAATTGCGCCTGATCTGTATTAATTCCTATCTGGAGTTCAGAAGGCTCCATCGATTGCATGATCTTTGCAATCTGAATTCCCATATTTGCCTCGTTTATTGTACATACATACGGGATCAGAGGGCCTACATGCTCCATCACATAACTGCAGTAGCCGGCAAACAATTCCGCAGTCATATCATTTTCCCATCCGCCCATTGCTGTCAGCCACTTTGGTGACGAAAAATGGTGCATCGTGACTATTGGAATCAGACCGTTTTTATGACAGCACTCCAGCACATTTTTGTAGTGTTCTATCTCCTGAAACTGAAAGTCCCCCCGGCGTGGCTCTATCCGCGCCCACTCTATCGAAAAGCGGTATGCCTGATAACCGGCCTCCGCCATTCTGCTTATATCCTCTTCAAATCTGTTGTAATGATCTGCCGCATCCAGAGACGGTTCATTATATACAGACCCCTTCATCTGCTCCATTGCCCAGCAGTCACTATAAATATTGTTTCCTTCAACCTGATGTGCCGACGTAGACGCACCTATAAAAAATGTTTCTTTCTGATTCATATTCATACATCCCTTTCATTTATATCTGACAGATATTCATATTTTCCTTCCCTTGTTTCATGGACTTCTCCATTTGGAAGGGTAATCCTCGTGTTAACCGGAGTTTGAATGTGAAAGTATACCTGATCATCCCGGTACTCCCATGCCACACTTATCTCTCCTGCTGCCGAATGATAACTGCCTGAAACTTTCCCAAGCCGCCTGTCCGGATAGGGATGAATGGAAATCTCCTGATAACCCGGTTTTAAAGGTTTTATTCCTAAAATATACTGATAATAAAATGCGCCTACACTTCCGAATGCATAATGATTAAAAGAGACCATATTGCCGGCACCCATTTTTTCTTCCTGAACTTTTCCATCCGGCTGCAGGGCATCCCAGCGCTCCCATGTTGTCGTTGCCCCCTGCCTTATCTGGTACATCCAGCCCGGACAGTCTTCCTGTAGCAGAAGATCATAGGCAAGCTTTGCTTCACCTGCGTCAGCTAAAAGCGGTAAAATATGCTGAGTGGTAAAAAATCCTGTCTGCATTCCCTGCTTTTTTACATTCTTAATAAATTTGCGAAAAACCTTTTTTTTCAGTGGACCATCCTTTAATACAAATTGCAGAGCCATAATGTATGCGGCCTGATCATCCGCCGCTGCTTTTCCGTTCGGCCTTATATACTTTCTAATATATGCCCTTCTGCTTCGCTCTGCCTGCTGTCGGTACCGTTCCTGTTCTTCCTGTTTTTCCATCATCCCGGCAGTCTCTGCAATTACATCTAAATCATGTATTACAAATGCGTTTGATACAGGGTTATTATGCATCATCAGATATGACACACTTTTACCATAGGTAAGCCAGTCTCCGAGAGATATTCCCAGCCACAGGTTTCTTCGTCCCATTTTTCTGATTTCCGCTTCCACGAACAGTTTCATACTCTCATACTGCCGGATAAGAGTGCCCTCCTCGCCGTACTGTTGGTACAACATTTCAGGAATTAGTGTTACTGCATTTCCCCAGCCCAGCATACTGATCTTTCCTATTCCACCAGGCTCTGTTGCCGGAACTGTACCTCCTATGTACCCTTCTGTATTATCTTTCTGCCCCAGTTCCATGTCCCTCATGAATTGTTTCCAGAATAGGCGCGTATCAAAATTGTAGCTTCCAGTCCTTGCAAATACATGGGCGTCACCTGTATAACCTTCACGTTCATCACGCTGGGGGCAGTCTGTTGGTATTCCAACATAATTAGATTTTTGTCCCCAAACCTGATTCTCATATAATTTCTGTACAAGGACATGATCACAGTTAAAATATCCTGTACGTTTCATATCACTGTATACAGCATACGATTCAACAAGTCCGTCATAATAGGCAGTTCCAGTAATTTCGATATAACGGAAACCCATATAAGTAAATCTGGGACGGTAAACTTTCTTACTATTTCCTGCATGATAGATAATTTCTGCTTTTGCAGACCTGAGATTTTCCGTGTAGAGACTGCCATCTTCATTCAGGATTTCTCCGTGACGTATTACTACAGTTTCATCAGTCAGTTTCTCCGGATGTATTTCCACGATACCGGCAAAATTCTGTCCAAAATCCAATATTGTTTTATCCTTATATTTATAAACTTCCCTTATCGGCATGTGTTCCTGCACTCTGACATTACATTCTGCCGGAACTATCTCTGCCGGAATTCCTCCTTCATAGTTATGGCATGTATATTTTTCAGCATCTTCTGCCATTAAGACTGAGGTATCATGAATCTCCTTATCCGCAAAATATTCCTCGCCATTATATAGGCCGGCATATGAATAGGGAGATACCTCCTCTCGTGCAGAATCATCTGAAACCTTCTCCTGTCTTGTGCCATCTTCATATTCCAGTTCGAGAACCCATGCAATTTTAGGTGCATCTCCGTAAATCTTGTACTTTTTATGACAGGTAAACCATCCACAATACCAGCCTTGTGCCAGATAAGCTGTCAAAGAATTCTTTCCTTCATTCAGCAGTCGTGTCACATCAGTCGTCTGATATAAAACGCGGTGTGGATAATATGTATAACCGGGTGCCAGCATTGTATTCCCTGCTTTCTCACCATTTATCTCAATTTCATACATCCCCAGTGCTGTAGAAAACAAGTTAGCACGTACAAGTTTTTTTGTGATTTTAATATTCTGTAAAAATACATGTACGTTCCCTTCACGTTCTGTTTTTTTGGATTGAATAAATACTTCTCTCAGCCTTTTTTGTATATTGTTCATAAATTTACCTTCTTTATACTAAGTCTTATTGTTTTCCCCGTCTTTCCTTCAGATCAGAAAGAATCTGTGCATATTTTCCTTCCAGATCATATTTTCGGAACAGGATGAACTGTACAGTAAATAGGGCCAGCGGAATATATATACTGAACGCAAATATTGCAATGATTGCACTTTTGGGTTGTACGGCAAGTGATGGGTCATAGTTTCCCAGAGCAAGGAGCCAGCCAATTAACGCCCCGCCTATTCCGCCTGCTATCTTGCCTCCAAATGAACTTGCACTGTTCGTCATCCCTACCATCCGTTTCCCATACATCCATTCGTTATATTCTACACAATTATTGATCATTGGTCCGATCAGACACATTGGAATCATCGATGCAAAGGATGTAAAAATACCGCATCCTATACAGCTCACAATGCTGTATGGTGTGAATACCCTGACTGCGCATGCAACGATTCCTATAAACGCACTGATATATGATGCTTTTGCCATACCAAACTTTTTCACCATTGGATTTACAGCAATAAATCCAAGGATAGTTGGAATTAGTCCTACTGCTCCTAAAAGTGCTACAAGGTTATCATTTCCTAGAACCCATTTTGCGTAATATACACTACTGGATGCGCTCAAACTTGCAAATATACCCATGAACGCATTTGCTAATAGTGTGATAACCCAGTACTTATTTTTTACCAACAACCTAATTGCTTCCAGAAATGGCACATTTTCTTCTGGTACCATCTTTTCTTCGATTATGCCGGCCTCACTTACAACTGTTTCTTTTGTTTTTGCATATAAAACAATCAGTGCCCCGCCTATAATTACTGCAATAATAACTCCGTATTTAATCCAGGCTGTCTGATCCCCGCCCAGCATGTTTGTAAGCGGTATTGTAAGCATTGCCAGTATCATTCCTATGAGATACGAGAAAATAGCCCTTACAATTCCCATCTTCCCTCTTTCTTCGAGGCTCCTCGTTCTGATTGACTGCAGTGATGTATACGGTATGGCAATTGCTGTATACACGACAGCAGATAATAATATATTTGTAAGGAATGCATATCCAAGCTGTACATCCGGGCCAGCATGGGGGACTGTAAACATTAGTATTGCAATCAGGGCCGCAGGAAACAGCATAATCTTAAACCACGGACGGCATTTCTCTCCTGATTTAAATTTAGCGCTATCCATAATTTTCCCCATAATCAAATCTGTAAATCCATCCAGTACTTTACTGAGAAGCAATACGGTTGCAACTGCTCCCGCAGCCATTCCAACTTTATCCGTATAGAAATATGTCATTTGCCCCACGATGCCTGCCAAACCATTTAAAGCCAGCATTCCGACACCATCTCCAATATAATCGGAAGTTCGCATCGTCTTTTGCACACCCATACTGTCGAGCCCTAATTCTTTCTTCTTTCCCATTTTTCCTCTCCTTTTGTATTCTTTTCTGATTTATGCTTATATTACCATGCTGAAAAGGAAATGTATTATACATTTAAACACTAAATTATATTTTTATTAATCAATATGATATAAATCAATAAATCCCCGCATCAGAAAACGAACACTCTCTGATACGGGGATTATTTTAATCACTTATTTATCTGCCGGAATCTCAATTACAAGGTCAGACAGTGGAAATGCCACACACGGATGGATAAATCTTCATCCTCAATGTCCAGAAACACATTTAGGTACTGGCCTGCCTGAAAATAGGCGCATTCTGTAGTCCCGTGTGACGGGTCGGGAACAACAAAGTTTGCGGAGCCGCTGACCCTGCTTTTATCTGCAATAAAAAAGAAGCACCCTATTCTTCTTTGAAAATAGGAATGAACTGCTGTGTAATAATATCTATCATTCCAAGGTCTGTCAGCCGGGCATTCGGAACAACCGGTAATGGCAGGATGGCCATGACAAACAGTGGAAATTCGACGCCTGTCATTCCCATCGTTTTCAGTGCCTCTTTGAAATTTTTGCTCTGTGCGGCAATCACTTCAATCGGAGTATTGGACATCAGTCCTGCAACTGGCAGTTTCATTTCTGCAAGTACTTCACCATTCATCACACTTACATAGCCGCCCGCATTTTCTTTTAAGTGTGCGATTGCTTTCAATGCATTTTCCGGCTTATCATAAATAACGACAACATTATGGCAGTCGTGTGCTACAGTGCTTGCCACCGCCCCGGTCTTAATACCATATCCGCGGACAATGGCCTTTCCCATCGTTTTTAGCCCATAACGGTTAATAACGACTGCGTATTTTAAATCTTCATCTGCTGAAATATCCACATAACCATCTTTTATGTTAATCTTTTCTTGTCTGAACTCCGTTAAGAACCCTCTTTCGTGGTCAAACAGAATGATATTGCAGTCCATCTCCCCATTCTCAATCGGAGCTTTTATCCTCAGGTTTTCTTCGCAAATCTCACCTAAGTTTACTGTATTTCTGCTCTCTACGTCATACTGTTTCTCCGCAATCTCTACTTCCAGTCTGCCGTCTTTGGCAACCAGTCTGCCGCCAAAGAATACCGCTTTCGGTTCCATTTGTTTCAGATCATCCATTATAAGCAAATCTGCTGCATATCCGGGAGCGATTGCCCCGATGTTCTTGATTCCGGCTTCTCTTGCTGCATTAATTGTACCGATTTTAATCGCGTCTACCGGGTCCAGGCCTGTCTCTACTGCCATTCTTGCAATATAATTCTCATGCCCCCTCTTCAGGATATCATCCGATTCCGTATCGTCTGTCGCAAATGTAATGTTATCGAAATACCGGAAGTCTTTCACGCTATTGATGATACTCTTAATATCCTGTGATATGGAACTTTCCCTTGCATCTACATTAATGCCAATACGGATTCTGTCTCTGGCATCAATTCCTCCGATCGCCTCATGGTCGCTCATTGGACCGCCGCATGCATAGGCAGATAATTCACGTCCATAAATACAGAATGCATGACCCTGGACAAATTTTTCCTTTCCCAGGCATTCCCCTAACAGGCTGACCATCCTTTCAGCATTATTCATAACCCCATAATAATCCATGACTTCCGCAAGTCCGGCCACGCGTTCTAATTCAAATAGTTCATTGATTTCCTTTGTCCCAAAAGTTGCCCCGCCATTTTCTTTCCCGGGCAGTGAAGGTACGCAGGATGGCGCAAGTATAAGCTGGCGCATCGGCAGGTCTTCACTGCATTCGTGCATGTACTTAACCCCTTCTACCCCGAGTACGTTTCCAATTTCATGAGGGTCTGTAATGACGGTTGTCGTCCCATGCGGCACGACCGCCTGCGCAAAATATCTTGGAGTCATCATCGTACTCTCAATGTGGATATGCGCATCCACGAATCCGGGTGTAAGATAAGCTCCCTCAGCATCATAGTATTCTTTCCCTTCCATTGGTTTTTCTTCTCTGCCCAGATGGTCCGGGTCGCACTGTATATGTGCAATAAATCCGTCACATATACCCACTTCTGCTTCATAAATCTCACCCGTAAACACATTCACCATCTTCGCATTTTTGATTACCAGATCACATGGGATACGCCCCATTGCTGCATCGACAAGTTTCCTTCTGTCCTTTGGTTCTACTCGCATACGTTTCCTCCTTTGAAAATAGGTATTAAGGTATTACCTTTGATAGTTGCTATATAAAAACAGGACAATGCCTGTTTTTATTTTTTGATTCTATACAAATCAAACTGTATGATATTTGTATCGAAAAATGCCTCTCCATAAATTACCGGAACTACATTCTGGTCAAATCCTACTGATGAGAGCTGAAGGACTGTCTGATTCATAATCTTTGTTTCATGTCCCAGATATTCTTCCATTTCCTGCCTGCTTACAGCCTGCAGCTTCACTCTGTCACATTCCACTAATGTACGCCCGTATTGGGCTAGTATCTCAAAACAAGAATGTGCATTCCAAACCTCATCTGACGGAATGTCACCTAATATCCTCTTCGGAAAATATCCCCTTGCGATAATTGCCTGAACTTTACCGGCATACAATGCATACTCAACTTCAACCAGAGGTTCCCCCTGTTCCACATCAAGTAACTGTGCCATGTCTGCATCTGCACTCTTTTCACAGAGTAAGTTGATCTCATGGCTAGGCTTCTGTCCTGCCCGGCGGATAATATCACTGAAATCAATCATCTCCGAGAGATTCACTTTTACTTTCAATGCTTCTTCGTTCACGAAAGTTCCCTGACCATGCTTCCGCATAATCATACCTTCTGATTCCAGCTGACCTAACGCACGTCTCAGTGTTACACGGCTGATACCAAGCGCTTTGGATAAATCATTCTCTGACGGAAGTTTACGAATACCGTTCTTCTCATTATTCTTAATATAATCAACAATCTGGTGTCTGACCGAATCTGTCAGACTATTTTTTCTTACTGGTTCAATATTCATGTAACGATTATAGCACTGGCGCAAATGGCTGTCAATCAGCTTTTCATTTTTAACGGATAACCCCTTACCGGATAAACCTTATTAGATGAAATCCACAATATCTCCATTAATGCAGATGGACTGGTGCCTGATTTCATTTGGCACGATGGCTTCTCCCAAATTAATACAGACATAAGTGGCATTTGGATTCGCGGCTGTCATCTGCCAGAAAGGATATTTGATCCAGACCGGCGTATTTGCCCCAACACCCAATTCTAAAAATAACACCTTCATTTCTTCGTGGCTGCGGATAAATTCATCATAACGGTTCTTCGCCTCATGCCATCCTGCATCTTCCACAAAAGTTCCGTCACACCGCAGATTCATTGTCATAGGTTTCCCACAAACCGGACAATTTGGTATTAAATCCGTGGGGATTTTTCTGTTTTTCTGCCGCGCAATCATTTCCCGGACAACTGCCTCGTTGTCATATGTTTCCTGATGGCATGGTACACTGCACTGCCACAGACCGTAATCCCCCTGCATATAAAACAGCCTCTTTTTATCGAACCCGGCTTTCTGGAACTGGTGGTCCACATTTGTAGTAATTACGAAATAGTCCTTATCCTTTACAAGCTCTAACAGATTTTTGTATACGGGCTTTGGTGCATCTACATAACGGTTGTAGAAAATGTGACGGCTCCACCATGCCCAGTATTCTTCCAGTGATTCATACGGCCAGAACCCGCCGCTGTACATATCCGGCATATGATATGCTTCAATAAAATCTGCAAAATATGTCTTAAACCGTTCCCCCGAATAAGTCAGACCGGCAGAAACGGACAGACCAGAGCCGGCCCCGATTACTACCGTATCGGCTTCCCGCAGCTTTCTTCGAAATATTTCCGGATCACCGGAGCAATCTTTCATAGAAGTTTTTGTCTGTATCTTTGAAAACATTAAAAATCACCTTCTTTATACTGGTTTTCTTCTCCATAAACTTTTTCACGGTCCGCACTGCAATTTCCGCTGCTTTTTCATTTGGGAAATGAAATTCCCCTGTGGAAATACAGCAAAAGGCGATGCTTTCCAGTTCTTTTTCTGCTGCCAGTTCCAGACAGGATTGGTAACAGCCTGCCAAAAGTTCATAATCTTCCTTTGTCAGGATTCCCTGGATAATCGGTCCGACTGTATGCAGAATATAACTGCAGGGCAGATTATAGGCCTTTGTTATCTTCGCTTTGCCCGTTGGTTCTTCATGCCCCTGCCGCTCCATAAGCTCTGCACACTCCAGACGGAGCTGGATTCCACTGTAGGAATGGATACAATTGTCTATGCAGCGGTGGTTTGGCACATAGCAGCCCGTCATACCGCTGTTCGCCGCATTAACAATCGCATCACAATGCAGGGTTGTAATATCTCCCTGCCAAAGGTACAGGCCATCCGACACAGGTCTTAAGTCATCCAGCTCAGTCACGCCTTTTGCTTTCGTTTCGGCCTGTAAGTACTTGTCCTGCACCGCAAGAAATTGGGGGCTGATCTTTTTAGGGCTTCGGATATTCATGAGTCCCCGCAGGAGCTGTTTCTGATCTTCTTCCTGATCTGGTATGCTCATGCCGCTGTATCTGTCATCCTCCTTCAAAAGTTCACGGATTAAAAACATTCTTCTCTCACTCTGGTTCATTCTTATCCTCTTCCTACAATAACCCGCTTGGGGGCAGATTTTATTGATAACTCTCCGCTTTATGTATTTAGAATTCATATGGTGCATTGCCAGAAAAATCAGCAATCACCCCATGCGGGTTTTCCAGATAAAACACTTCAAAAATCGGGTTATCTGCTGTCTGATACTGTCCTTTTACAATCGGATTGTTCATGCAGCTTTCCTTGACCGCCATGTTCTCTTCAAAAACTGCCTTGCCTGCCAGCCTAATCCATGCATACTCCGGAGAAGATACAGAAACTTCAATTTCAGGATTCTCCTGCATATCTTTATAGACATCCTTTGTGTTGTTTGTACAGAACCAAAGCTTTTGGTCCTTTTCAAAACAAAACATGAACGGACGGCATTTCGCCTTACCGTCACGGCCTACAGTTGACAGATACTGTACCGGGTTTGCCTGTAAAAATTCTACTACTTTTTTCATGATGAATACCTCCTGTTATTTTTTTGAACTGTTGTAATGTTTTTGATTACAACCAGATAATATCATGTCTACGTTGTAATGTCAATAGTTACAACGTAATTTTAAAAAATTTGAGTGCCTTGAATATGATTTCAAAAGCACTCAAACTCATTTTGTACCAATATACTTTTTTGTATCACGTCTCACATCTTCTAAAGTAATCGACGCAAGCTCTCTTTCCATTGCTTCCTGAACCCTTCTCAGTTTACTATCTAAGATCACATGAATATTTCTGCCCACAGGACAATCTGTATTGGGATTTTCATGAAAATGGAATAATTCATTATTTCCTACACACTCTACTGCCTTGTAAATATCGAGGAATGTAATCTCATTCAGAGGCTTCGGGATAGATGCGCCGCCGGACCCCCGTGCTACTTCGACAAGTCCTGCCGCCTTCAGCTGGCCGAGGATTTTTCGGATGATAACCGGATTCACATTTGTACTGCCTGCAAGAAAATCACTGGTTACCTTGTATTCATCTTTAAATGTATCAATACAGGCAAATATATGAACCGCCAATGTAAACCTGCTTGAAATCTGCATGGCTAACCACCTCGCTTTCAAGTAGTATTATACTTGGGGGGTGTTGTAATGTCAACGGTTACATTTTGAGAAGATCTCTTTTCTTATACTTCCTTACTGTAAGGACTTCGAGCATAAGCAATGCAAGTAAAAGGATGACATCTATCCCAATCCCAATCATCTGCCATGTCTGCATACCCGTCTGAATATTCTCTGCTTCATAAGCACGGCTGTTCACGACAGTATACATCATATCCTTACATGCTTTTCTCATGGCCTGAAGGGAAGTTGCACTTTTCTTATCATGTATATATCATATCACAACATACAATACTTCACTACATAGGATTCCATAAAGATTTTCGTGTTGAAATGCATCTCCCAGGCCATTCTGAATATAGTACAGACTAACCATGTCATTTTTTTATTTTGTTCAGTTCTCTGTTCAGTTCAATAATCATTTCCACAGTTACTGCTTCTCCTGCCTGTCTAAGCGTTGCCTCAACCGGCATTGCTTCCATTTGTTTCTGAATAGATTCAGGCATTGTTACATTCTTAGCAACATCACCATATGCTTCCACTGCTTTTTCCTGTATTTTCTCTAATAGTAAAGCTGCTTCTGGCACTGCCTTGACATCTGCAACCGTATCTTTAATTGAAAAATATCCCTCCCTGATCTGCATATCCTCTCTGTCAAACCAGTTTGTCACTTTTTCCTTTTCTTTAACATAGTTTAGATTAGGGCTATCTACTCTTCTTATCCTTATATGATCAGAAAGCCCCCCGCTTTTTGCTTCTATCTCGTGTTCCCCGCTAAGCGGCACCGAGAATCGAAAAACTTTGTCCCCAGACTTTTTATCTAATATTTTCCCATCAACAATCAAAGTAATCTGGCTTTGATTAGAATACACCTTTACCTCAGTTATTTTCTCATTACGGTCTATGTAACGGCTTCCGCATATGTGGATAAACGGTTCATCAGACAGATATGCTTTATATATGTAAAAAGCATCTTTTCTTACTTTTCTGTCAAATGTCACAAGGCCTTTATGATTTACTCCCGGTTCGCCTCCATCTGCCCTTCCATCTGCAGCAAAATCAAACATATTCCATACATGCATTGCCCAAATGTATGGACGTTCAGACCACATTTTTAGCATATGTTCATGATATAGTGCCTGATAAGTCTCTGTATAATCCCCTTTCTCGGGGCTGCTTGTCTGATAACATGTCAGCGCATCTGCACCATACTCTGATAATCCGATCGCCATATCAGGGTGTTTACTGTGAAATTCATCAAACCATCTGTCATTCTCTTCCATATCTCCCAGATACCATCCATAGTATAGGTTGTAGGATCGAATATCGGGAATACTTAACACTTCACTTTCCATTTCTAACATGAATACATTTGCCATTGTTGTCATGCGGGTGTCATCTAACTGATGGCACAATTCATTGAGCTTTTTATGATTTTCAACCAAACCATCTGTTACCCCTCCAGTTGTTGTGATTTCATTAGAAAGCCCCCAGAAGAAAACAGACGGATGATGATAATTCTGAATAACCAATTCCGTCATTTGAGAAACTGTATTTGCTTCTCCTTCCGGCATATGTTCAGTTATATATGGGATCTCCGCCCAAACAACCATTCCTGCCTCATCGCATAAATCGTAAAAATAGGAATCATGCTGATAGTGTGCCAGCCGTATGGTATTCGCACCAATCTCTTCAATCATCTCCATATCTTCCCTGTGCATCTTCGGTGTAAGAGCATTTCCTGCTCCTTTGCTATCCTGATGTCGTGAGACCCCACATAACCTATAGGGTTTTCCATTCAGATAAAATCCAGTTTCACTGTCTACACGATAACTTCTAAATCCAATACGGACAGAAACTGCATCTCCTGTCTTTTCTAACTTAGCATGAACGTTATAGAGATAGGGGTCCTTTTTTCCATTCCAAAGATGTACATCCGGTACCTGCAGTATAGCAGACGCATAATTTTGTCTTATTTCTGCTTCCACTTCTCCTACGCTTTCCAACTGAAAAATAATCTTTGAGCCGTCTTCCGCATTTTCCGTCCAAGCCTCCAGATACAGCACCGCATCTTTCTCTCCCTCTTTAATTTTAGGTGTGGCTTTGATTCCACATCCACCAAAGTGGGAGAGTGCAAAATGAGATTTCGGAACTGTAATCAGAGACACATTTCTATAGATTCCTCCATAAAAAGTGAAATCTGCTTTCTGTGGATAAATACTTTTTGTATAGCTGTTATCCACACATACTGCGATCACATTTTTATCATCTAATACATCGGATATATTTATCCTGAATGTTGAATATCCACCTTCATGGTGTCCCATGTGCAGTCCATTCACATAGACATCTGCCGACATTGAAACGCCTTCAAACTCAAGCCAAACCTCTTCATCAGAAATCTCAAGTTTACCCAGTTCTTTTACATACCAGCATGAGCCACGGTAATAATCATTCCCCCCATCCTGTCCATCTATTGCATTCCATGTATGGGGCAGATTAATATTTTCTCCGTCTGCCCGCACCACATTCTCTATGTTTGCCTTATCTTTTATAAATTTCCAGTTTTCAAGGATTAAAATTTTATTCCTCATATATGTTTTACCTTTCTTACTTTTATTCTGCATTTACCTTTCCTGCTTGTTTTTTCTTTTCTTCCTCCCATACAGGGATTTTTTTCTCCAACACTACAAACTTCTTTGAGCAGATAGCTATGACAACTAATAAGATTGCAGGTACAATTGCATACAATACACGGATCATCATAATTGCGCTTCCCGGCTGTGATGCCACGCTGTCACCTGCCACATATCCGGCAATCCCAAGCAGAGCACCTGTAATGGCAGAACCAGCGGCTGCTCCCAGCTTACTCATAAAATTGGAAAGGATAGTGGATGAACCATCCATTCTGGGCAGATCATTCATTTCATTATATGTACAGCATTTCATGATAAACAGAACCCCATAGTAAGCAAGAGGTAATGTAGCAAAAGCAGCAAGCATTCCCCCTGCAAGCACTCCAGGAAGCCAGTTGTTTGAAAAGAACACAACAACATAACCGCCAATACCTATTACGCTGAATAAACTAATCATATTGCCCATAGTTCCAATTTTTTTCATTATGATAGGAAAAAGAAGCATCAACGGCAGTGTTATGATGGAAAACATAGATGTTACAGCCATTAAAGCTGTATTTCCTATAACCCATTTAAAATAGTAGGTTGCCACGCCAAGTGCAGTAATTACGTTATAACAGAGCATGATACACGCATATAACCAGACATATTTATTTGTTTTAAACATTGTGAAGATTTCCTTCATTGAAACTTTTTGATGCTGCTGCCCTGCATCCACAGAAGGATCTTCTTTGATCAGGAAGAAACGTAACAAACCGATCAGAAGAAGAGGAATTGCAAAAATAGCCATCGTTTTTGTCCATCCTGAAGCGCTTGTCGCCAATTTGCTCATAACAATTGGAAATACCGTATTGATTGCTATTGACGCTCCCATTGTAATGATACCGCCGTAGGATGCTACCTTTGTGATTACGTTCTGATTGTTGCTAAAAGCCCGGATTGTATATGGAGTAAGTGCAGCCATCCTTAAAGTAGTAAAGATTGAGAATACAAGGGTATACATTGAAAAAATCCATGCACATTTAAAGAACATCGTCCATTGTGGGCTTGCGCTGAATAATCCGATGCTGCAAATCATTACACCGATGATGCATAGCTCATATGGCCTTCCTTTTCCAAGCTTTGTATGAGTGTTGTCCACAAGCCAGCCTGCAAAGATATCTGTAAAGGCATCAATGATTTTACTTGCCATCAGTAATGTTCCCACAAGAGCAGGATTGATTGCGAGCGTGTCTGTGCAATATAAGGTTAAATAGCCAAGTACAATTGCCTGTATGCCCGCCTGAGCGACATCCGAACTTTTAAATGCAAGCAGCCTCCCAAGGCCAAGCTTGTCCGGATTTTTTTGTTTCTTTTCTTTCGTCATGGTAGAACCTCCATTTACACTAATTAAAATTTTTTGTTCTCAGCTGATACATGTATTATAAATAAAAACAGTTAAAATCTTTAGAATTCATTTTGTTTGAACTAGCACAGTTTTTGTTAATTATCTTTTGTTTTTCTTTTGGATACTAAAAATGTGAGAATTGTATATTTTAAAATACAATTCTCACATTTTTAGTATTCTACAGTCCCATACATGGCACTTCGGTACTCCCTAGGTGTCATAAGCTGAAACTTTTTGAAAATTCTAGAGAAATAATTTTCATCATAAATGCCTACCCTTGCTGCAACCTCCTGAATCGGCAGATTAGTTGTAGCAAGAAAAAAAAGTGATTTTTGAATTCTTTTTTTATTTACATAATTTGTCAGTGTTTCTCCAGTCTCTCTTTTAAACTGTCCTGAAAGATAGCTTGCATTAACAGATAACTTTTCTGCCAAATATCCCAGCCCCAAGGGTTCTTTTATGTTGAATTCGACATAGTTTATTACTGCAGCAACAATAGCAGAATAATTTTTCAATGAATAGCTCTGTACCAGACGACAATATCTCTTGATCATTTCCAGGATCAGTTTACTTAATTCAGACTCTGTCGTGCTAATATCAATTCTTCGTGCAAATGCTGCCGATACCTCATCAATATGGGCCGGGTGTACTCTGGCATGCTGGACGGATTTCCTAAACAAAACATTTAAAGTCAGTGTCATATTCTGCTTTTCTCTAAAGCTGTCTCTGCTTCTTGCCTCAATCCGATATTTTCCAATTTCATTCATGAGTAATATAGCTTTTGTCTGATCCCCACATTCAACAGCTTCCAAAAGTTCATCCTCATTGCGATATCTGTCCTCAATAAGACCCATTGTCAGCTTGTCCTCATCTTCTATGCGGATTTCCAACTCTTTATAAATTTCTCCGAATTCCAATTCCATATAGTCCATTTTTAATGGTATTTCTTTCACAAAATACTCAAAAAAAGTATATACTGTTGTTTCTATGTCTTGTGTAATAGGAAGGCTGTTGTAATATTCCTGCAGCATAGATATATGGTACAACTCCAGCTTATTCCGACTGATTATATTGTCCATATCCGGGATACTCTCCCTTTTCAGATATGGTCCCGCCATAATATAGGTAGCATCATCCTCTTTATCTCTACCGGTGATAGCTACATAGCATACTCCAAATACATCATTTATCAGATAAAGGTGTGAGGATTTTAAACTTCTTAATTTCCGTTCCACTTCCGTATAATCATAGTTCATATAAAGCTGTTTTCTAAGCCCGTTATCAAACTCGTCCATGTTCTCATAGGGCTTTTGGAAAACATGAATATTTATTCCCTGTGACTGTAAAATATTTTTCAATAATTTATAATCATTCTCATCCATGTTATCCACCATCCCTGCTTATCTACATTTTATATATTAAATACAATTATTTATGAAATGTACCGTATCATTGATTTCTTCCACTGCTTCTGGCAGCATCGCACCAAGCAGCTCAAAAGTATGGAATGTATTTTTCCATTCTTTTGCTTCTACATAGACACCTGCTTTTTCTGCCTTATTTGCAATTTCTCTACTGTCAGGGGAAAGAACTTCCCCTGCATCCCATACAATCCTGATAGGCGGAAAACCTTTATAATCTGCTAAGCAGATCGACGCATATGGATCATCCGCATCTTCCGGGCAATACAGATTTCTTATTTTATCCAAAGCATTATATCCAATAACAGGATCTGTATCTTTATATTCTGCCCTGTCAATTCTGCCAGTTATGTCTCCACAGGGTGCATATGCCACTACTGCATCCGGCAGCCTGATATTTTTGTCACGAGCCATAAGTGCTGTAACGATCACATAAGTAGCACCTGCACTCTCACCCAAAACTATAATCTTTTTGTCCGGCAGCATTTGAGTAAGAGCCTCATAAGCCTCAAGACAGTCATTCGGTCCTGCCGGGAATTGATATTCCGGTGCCATCCTATAAGTTATCCCATATACTTTCATCCTGGATTTTTTTGCCAGAAAAGATGTGAATGAACGGACATACTTCGGATTTCCGCTTACAAAGCCTCCTCCGTGTATATACATAATTACGGCATCTTCCCTTGGTTTAGACGGAATAGCCATATCTGTGTTTCTACTGCCCAATAGAATTTCTGCAAAATCCACATCTTTCTCAGGTGGAATCTGGGCTGACATCTGTGCTGTCTGCCTCAAATTTTCAACGTCAAAATCTTCATGAAATGATTGCTTCTGTGCCTTCATCTGTTCCAATATCATATCAAGTTGAATACTCATCCTATTTTCCTCCTATGAAATATCCCAATTAGTTCTTTTCTTTCTTGAGCACCTTTACAGTTATTTCCTCTCCTTCACACTCCACCTTCATTTCTCCGGCTCCATCTGGTTTAATAACTGCTAGTACTCTGCCATCATATGTTGTTCTCTCGTCATCAAAGAAGTTTTCCTCGGTTAGCGGATCATCGTTGCCTAAGGCAATCACTGTACCGCCTTCAACGCATACTTTCACTCTTTTATTAATTCCCGGATGGCTTACCCAAACAAATGCCAGTTCATTCTCATAAATCATGTCTTTTTCTGCTTCTAGTGATGTTCCTTCTTCTGTCTCTATTTCATAAGTTCCGGATACATCTCCCCCCATATATGCCCTTGCACAAAGTTGTCCCGGTTCATATATGGTATCAAAAACCACTTTGTATCTGTCTTCCACTCCAATTTTTTTTCTTCCCAGACTTTTGCCATTCAACAGCAGTTCTATTTCATCTGCATTTGAATACACTTCAATCTCAACTGGTTTCCCTTCATACCCATTCCAGGTCCAGCTTCCAACAGAATCACTCCAACACCAGGGAGAGTCAATAACCTGTTCCCCATAATGTTCCGGACGTTTAACGGCAATATATGGTGCTTTCCTAAGTCCCCATACTATTTCCCTGTAATAAGAGATTGGCCGCCTGAATCCGCAGATCGATATATCACCTGCCATAGAAGTCAGACATGGCCAAGGAGCATTCGTTCCATATTCAGCTGGAACCGGAGAGTATTTATGCAGACCGATACCAGCCTCCCCCATATAATCCCATCCCGTCCAACAGAAATCTCCTATTACGTAACTTAGCCGTTTTACTTTATCCCAATTCTGGTCAATATCTGCCGGAAATGTTTCAGTGCCAAGTATAACTCTGTTTGGAAACAGTTTCCCATCCATTTCATATCTTGAATCCATATAATTATAACCTGCAATATCTACACAGTTAAATGCCTCTTCTGTAGCATTTGTTACTACATCCAGCATCATAACACCTTTCATGGTATCTCTAAGCCCAGTCATCATATTATTGATAACCTCCTGGCCTTCACCCTGATGGGACGCCTGCTCCATAGAGTTTTCATACATTTTCGTCATAATCTCCATTACAGAAACCATGCCATTTATAGCGTTTATAGTAAATCTAGCAGGGTCCAGAGACTTAACTTTATTTGCGATCTTCCTGCTTCTTTGTGCTCCACTGGGATATCCGGTATCAGGAATCTCATTTCCTATGCTATACATAATAACGCTGGGATGATTATATGATTTATTTATAAGGGCTGTTATATCGTCTTCCCAGTTTTTTCCGAATTCTAAAGCATAATCATAATTACATTTATTGACAGTCCATGCATCAAAAGATTCTTCCATAACGTATATACCGTACTTATCACATGCCCTAAGCAATGCAGGACTTGCAGGATTATGTGCAGTTCGTATTGCATTAAACCCTGCTTCCTTAAGTTTCCGTACCCGTCTTTCCTCAATACAGTCAGTAGATACAGCCCCTAATGGACCGTTATCATGATGTATACATGCTCCCCGGAGATACACAGAATTTCCATTTACCTGTAACCCATGCTGTGGGGTGACTGACAGACTACGGATACCAAAAATTTCTGAACCTGTGTCCACGACACTCTGTCCTTCTTTGTCATAACTTATTAAAACCTTGCATGTATAAAGCTCCGGATCCAGATCACTCCATAAATGAGGATTCTCTATATATAATTTCTGATGCAGAGTCTCTTCCTGACCTTTAAATACAGTTAATTTTGACGTTCCTTCCGCTGTAAGATTTCCTTTTGTGTCCAATATCTGCGTACGGATATGTAAAGTTTCAATATCATTAATCCCCTCGTTTTTCACCGTCACTGCCGCATCCACTGCTGCCGTTTCTTTATCCATAGCTGTTGTCAGTTTAATTCCCTGCGGTACAATATGCACCATCTCAGATGCCAGAAGGTAAAC
Source organism: Faecalicatena orotica (assembly GCF_003149245.1). GTDB lineage: Bacteria > Bacillota > Clostridia > Lachnospirales > Lachnospiraceae > Faecalicatena_A > Faecalicatena_A orotica. The sequence goes on from NZ_QGDL01000018.1 coordinate 48,236, forward strand.
ATCCCGATAGATTCCTGCACCAGTGTACCAACGTGCACTGTCATTTAAACGGACAGAAACTTTTATTTCGTTTTCTCCCTCTAAATAGATATACGGTGTAATGTCTACAAAGAATTGAGAGTAACCATACATCTGGCTTCCTGCAAATGCTCCATTAACATATATAAACGCCTTTTCAAATACACCATCAAATTGAAGAATCAACTTCTTACCTTTTAATTCTTCTGTTACTATAAACTTTTTCTTATACTCCCAAATGCCTTTATTAAAGAATGCAGTCATATAAGAACCTACTGCATCAGGATTCCGCTTAGTGTGAATCATTGCATCATATGGCAGCGTAACCTTTTTTGTCCCTGCATCAACTGCCATTCCAAAAGTACCTTGTTTTTCTGAAACAATCCATTCATCATTAAATTTTTTCTTGATCATACTCTTACACCTCTCTATTTTCCTATTTAATTCATTTTCTGTTCAATCCTTCTATTCGCTTCTTCCACGTTTAAAAATAATGTTAGAATAAATATAAGGACGTAAAACACAAGGGGAACTACCGTATACATGACTGAAATCATGTTTAATGCTCCTGCAGCCTGAACTGTCTTCATACCATCAAAGCCGCCTGCTGCAAGCAGCCACCCACAAAGTGCACTTCCAATTCCACCTCCCAGTTTTATGCCCATAGAAGAACAGCTGAACATCGTTCCTTCAATATGTATTTTTTCTTTCAAATATGAATATCTTGCCGTTTCTGCAATGAGTGCATTCAAGGAACCAGTTAAAGGGCCCAGAAAAATACCGCGGATTGCCGAAAATGCTGCCATTAGATATACCGCCTGGAATTTTGCTGCAATCATAAACGGAACACACATGATGCTTGCCAAAAACAATGAAATCTTATTAATTTTAAACATCCCATATTTCTTAACCAACATAGGAGTAAACATAATCCCCAACATCATTGGCAGCATACCCGCCATAGAAAACAGGCCTAACAAGGACGGATTTCCCAATACATACATCATATAATAGATGCCTACTCCCTGAGTGATGCCGGCCAGCATATTGTTAGCAATATAAATTCCAAGAATAATAAGATAGTAACGATTATGTATGCAATGCCCTATATTTTTAAGGAAGCTCTGCTTCTCGGCACTTAAAGCCTCTTCTTCCGGAATTTCTTTAACGCTCAGTACTGCAATCGTATTTACAACTACCAGAATCACTGCATAAAGTATAGCTACGTTCCTCCATCCTGTAGCACCTCCACCGAATTTTTCAACAAATCCCGCCGTTAAGGATGAAATGGACATTGCAGCAATTAATGCAAATACAAACCGGAATGCTCCTAACTGGACACGCTCATTTCCATTTCGCGTAATCAGAGCACTAAGCGTTGAATAAGCAATGTTATTTGCTGTATAGAAAACTGCATTCATCAGTGTATATACAATAAAGAAGTACGCATATTGGATTGTTTTAGATGCATGCGGAACTGTAAACTGCAAAATCAAACAAGCAGCCAGAAGAAATGTAGACCAGAACATCCAAGGACGTGCCTTTCCCATCCTGCTGTGTGTCCTGTCGATCAATGTTCCAAACATAACATCTGTAAAGCCATCGAACAGTTTACTCACTAGCATTAATGTTCCAATTACTGCACTGTTCAACCCCACACTATTTGTCAGATACATGAGAACAAATCCTGATACAAAGGTATACGCAAAATTAGATGCCAGATCCCCCGATCCATATGCCAGCTTCTGTCCCAGATTCAAATACTTTTTTTCTTCCATTAACACATCCTCCTTCTCCTTAAAGCATAATTTTTTGTAACCAATTCAGACTATTTATTTTCCATTCAATTCCGGTCATTTTCAAGGAACAGTTTTTCGTCTTGCCATAAGCCTGAATTTATTCTATACTTATTATAAGTTCATAAAAATAGTGCTACAATGTCCGATATAAACATGCTCTCTTTTTCTGTATCATATCCGGACATATAAGGAGGGACTTCCATGATTTTGGAGAAAAATATTCAGATACCACCATTTCCCGGTATTACGAATGATAATCTGATTAATCAGGTCCATACTCTGACTACAGACATCGCGGTCACTCAACTCACCTTAAGCGGATATGGCAAAGAAAATCAATGTACCTACACCCATACTGATTTTTATCAGAATATTGGTACACAATTTGACAGTTCAAGTGGAGTTGACTTAAGTACATTTGAAACGTCCCACAGACACGGTTATTTTGAAATGCTTCTGGTTCTGGAAGGCGAATTAGATATTGTTGTAGAAGGTACCAAAGTACATTACCGTCGTGGAGATTTATGTCTGCTTAACAGAAACACGAAACATCATGAAGAATTTCGGGGAGATTTCAAGATAAATTATTTCTGCTTTTCTCAGCATTTTGTAGAAACTTTTCCTGTCTCCTTTGGAAGTATCTCTGGCTGGCCACAAAATATCCTACGTTTCTTTCGTCAGAACTTAGATGATAATTCACAAAAAAATAAAGATTATATAGACTTTATTTTAAAGGACAGGTCTATCCAAGATTTAGAAGCTGCAAATATATGGAATCAGATTAAAATCGAGATGTCTGAAAGACAGCCGGGTTTTGAGCTTTTTATTAATGGTTGGCTGAACCGCCTGTTTGCCCTGTTAGAGAACCAAGACATCTATCGATTTGAACCCAAAAACCTTGGTCTGCTTTCTGATAAGAATATTACAGACGAAGTAATCTATTACATCAATGCCCAGAAAAGGAGAATAACAAGGGAAGAAGTGTCAGAAATCCTGTCCTATAATGGAGATTATATTAGCCGGGTGTTTAAAAAGCAGACGGGCAGATCAATTCTGAACTATTGTCAGACTGTCTGTATGGAAGAAGCTGCCCGGCTGCTTTCTACTACTTCGTTAGATGTACAGACAATTATAAAACAGATGGGATATGAAAATCGTACACACTTTAACAGGTTGTTTAAAGAATATTTTCAGATGACACCTGGAGAGTATAGGGTGCGCCATAGGATAGCAATGAAATAATTAAAATATGCAGGAGGAAGGAGCATAAGAGTTACGCTCCTTCCTCTAAAATTTTTTACCTGCTTATTGGAACTCCACATTAATGTCTGCTTCACAGCCATCTTCCAGTCTGACTCTGACAACGCACCCTTTCGTATCTTCAACACTCCGGACAACAGCTAATGCCTGTCCTTCATAGAGGGGTACTATGTTCCCTTTATAGGGTATCAGCCGATCTGGTTTGGGGTCTGCTGTTCCTAACGCCAGAAGTTCTGCTCCCTGTACTTCTACGCTTACCTTTCTCTCTTCTCCGAAAACCAATGTTCCCTTCTCATCTAAAGCTTCAATCCTGATAAAACATAGATCTCTGCCGTTTGCCCTAACTTTTCCGGGCTCCGCAGTTATCTTTAACTTTTTCGTGGAAGAGGCTGTCTTCAGCATATCCCGTCCGGTCTCTATTCCATCTTTATATGCAGTTACTTCCAAACTGCCTGGTTCATACGGAAACCGAAAGACTGCTTTATATTCCTCTTCAAAACCACATTTTTTCCGTCCCAGTGTCGTGCCGTTTAAGAACAACTCTACCTCATCTGCATTTGCATATATATGTGCTTCCATCTCCTGCCCGGCGGCACCCGGGTATGTGTAATTCGCCGCAACAGGGAGCCATGTCCAGCTTAACCGGGCAATATGTTTCCCAGTCAGCTCCGGCGAAAGCGTAAACAGATGAGGCGCATGGTTATTTGCCCACACAGCATCCCGATAATAGGACTGGGGACGCTTATTTCCGATTAAGTCTATATCAGCACATCCTGCAGCAATCCAAGGCCACTGCGGACTGCCGGGACGCTCAGCATCACTTACTTCCCATCGTCCGACACCATTTTCTCCAAGATAGTCCCAGGCTGTCCAAACAAAATCACCTATTACATTTTTATTTTCCACTGTAGACTGCCATGTCGAAAATGCAGCCCTCGGATAGCTTTCGGAACCATAAATTACTCGTTTCGGAAATTTCTTACTGTCATGCTCATAGCGGACTGATTTATAATTATATCCAGCCACATCAAGCGGGGCAAAGTATTCTTCTGTGGTATCTCCCCACAAATCTACACCAGATGCAAAATTATCATATGCCATATTCAACGCCTGATTTCCTGTGGTTGCTTCCCCTCCTGTGGGTCGCTGTGCGTATTCTAAAAACAGGGAACAAGCCGTTGCCGATACCGGACGGGTTCGATCTAACTCCCTTACCTTATCAGCAAGCCTTTTGCTCCATGCAAATCCATCTGCGCTTCCATCCCGTTCTTCTACTTCATTTCCTGTTGACCACATTATAATAGATGGATGGTTATAATCTCTTAGAATCATGTCTTCTATATCCTGTTCCCAGTGCTCCTCGAAAAAAATATGGAAACCAAAACTGGTCCTTCCCAGTACCCATTCATCAAACGCTTCCTCAATCACTAACATACCCAGTTCATCGCAGACTTTAAAGAATCCCGGTCCAAAGGGGTTATGGGAAAGCCGCAAAGCATTAAAGCCACTCTCTTTTAAAATTCTGATTCTACGGTATTGGGCTGTCTCATGTTCTGCTACACCTAAAATCCCCAAATCCTGATGGATGCACCCACCTTTCAGTTTCATAGGCTGCCCATTCAGAAGGAATCCATCTGTGCTGTTTACTTCTATCGTCCGTATTCCAAAGCTTTCCTCATATGAGTCTTCTCCTGATTTTTCTCCGGTTACTGTTACAATCGCTGTGTAAAGTATAGGATTCTGTGGACACCACGGAGAAATATGAGTCACAGGAATATCCAGTTCAACTGATCCGCTCCCCTCTGACAGAGCGACAGAACTCAACGCTTCTCCAATACACATGTTTTGGCTGTTTTCAATACGGCAGCTTATTTCCGTCTGTCCGGCTTGTTCCTCTCCTGTTACCTCTGCCTGCACACGGATCCTTGCGCTAGATCCATTTAACTCGGCTGTCGTAATCTTTAAACCATGTAATCTTACAGCAGTTTTCTCCGCCACATGCAGCCATACTGGCCGGTAAATTCCCGCTCCTGTATACCATCTGGAACAAGGTTTCATCCGGCTGTCTGTATGGAGTAAAATCTCATTTTCTCCTTCCTTCACTTTATCAGAAATATCCATATAAAAACTGCTATACGGATTTACATGTTTGGTTACAAACTGGCCATTCACCCAAACCTCCGTTATCCCTGATACGCCCTCAAATTCCAGCCAAATGCGTTTTTCAACAGACCCTCTTCCAAGCATAAACTTCTTTTTGTAGTACAGTCCCGCCCCTCTCGTATAGCCTTCATCTTCTCCTCCCGGCGCATTCTTATCCCGTTCCTTCTCCATAGAGTAATCATGCGGGATGCGAACCCTTTTCCAGTTATTCAACATGTGAATTAGCAAAGGGTTTTTAAGCCCGCTTTCTGCATATTCCCAATCCTTATCTAATAAATAATGATACATAATGACCTCCTGATCATTCTTTTTCTAATTTTGTTCAGTTCCCTGTTTCACTGTGCCAAACATCATTTTTTCTTTAATCAATTCTCCAATCATAGTTTCCTAGGAACCGGAGGCTGTCTTTCGGAATTCTTTTTTTTGTGTTCTGGTCTATCGCTATCAGTCCGAATGTCTTTGTAAATCCCATCTGCCATTCAAAATTGTCGAGAAGGGACCAATGCATATATCCAATTACGTGAATTCCATCCTCAATGCAATGAGCCACACCGTCCAGAGCTGTTTTTATAAACGAAATCCTCCTGCCATCATCTGTAGACGCAATCCCGTTCTCTGTCACCATAATGGGGATTTCCAGTGACTCAGCCACTTTGCGGATAACGTGTTCCAGAGCCTCCGGATAATATTCGTAATTCATCTGCGTAATTTCAGCGCCTTCCGGCACTCCTTTTACACCTTCCTTACCAATCAGCTTTCTTGTATAATTCTGCAGTCCGAAAAAGTCATCATTTGTTATATAAGGCAGATATCGGATAAATTCTTTCTCCCATTCTTTCTGTGCAATCTTTCGTGAGGCCTCGTCGTCATCTGGCTGAAAATCATGGAGTGAAAGTGTAATTCCTACCTTCAGATGTGGACAGATAGCCTTCATGGCATGTTTTGCCGCCTCATGTGTCCTCATGATCAGTTGGTCTCCCTGCTCAGTGCGTGCAGATAGAAAATCTTCCGGTTTTGCTGTACCAAATACCCTGATATTTTCTTCTTCGGTTTTTTTCATATTGGCATAAAACTCCGGATTCACCCCTACCTGGATATCCTGTTTCATATTTTTCATATAAGTACGCACAAGATCTGCCATCTGCAGCCCCATATTCGCCTCATTAATTGTACATACATAAGTCAATTCACTGCCAACCGCTTTTATTACATAAACGCAGTATTTTTTAAATGCTTCGATAATACCTTCATTTTCCCATCCTCCCTGTCTTATGACCCACTTCGGGGAAGAAAAATGATGCATTGTTACAATGGGTTCTATACCTTTACTCCTGCAATACCTAATCACATCATGGTAATGTTCCAATTCTTTTTCGTCAAAATGTCCTTGTTCCGGTTCAATCCGTGCCCATTCAATTGAAAAGCGATAAGCATTCAGTCCTGCTTCTGCCATCAAATCAATATCCTGCCTGTATCTATTGTAATGGTCCACCGCACCAAGAGAAGGTTCCTTAAAAGCTGAGTGTTCCATCTGTTCCATTGCCCAAAAATCGCTGTTGGTATTATTTCCTTCAATCTGATGTGCAGCTGTGGCTGCCCCTATGAGAAAATCCCCATGCACCTTTTTCATATAACTTTTCCTCCTCGTTCTTTTTAAATTAATTATAACTTTAATTTGAGTTATTTTTTAGAACTCATTTCGCTCAAACTAGCACAATTTTTACTATTTCTATGGTTATAATAAAATTATTGGTTCATCGATTATACATAGATTGTCATTAAATTAACTGTGCTGCTATTTCATTTTTTGTTTTCCATTTTTATAAAGTTCTTTAAATATCAAGGCCCCACTGTAAATAACAAGAAACGAACCTATTGTAAATACGACAGCACTCTCTGTCTGAATCTGCGACAGGGAAACAATCCCCATCAGAATTGCCGCGGCTGATACAAGGAACATCCCAAACCGCACCGGCAGGTTCCGATACACGGTTATCGCCTGATAAAAATTTCGGAAGGAAAAGAGAATCAGTAAAATCCCAAGCAGAAAGTGTGTGGATAAGAGTATCGCACTCTTATTTACCACCAGAAACTCCATCACACAGATTGCGGCCAGCCAGCTTAGTATCCGATGTTCCTTTTGTTTTTTATCTATTCCATCATTGACTGCACATTGCAGCACCTTTCGTCCTGAGAAAATGATAACTGCCATTCCCAGAAATCTTCCTACCAGTCTCAGTGCAGCCTCTGGGAATATTATAAAAATAAGTCCTGCTGCAAATAATAGACCAGCCTGCAGGATTTCCCTGCTTCTTACTGCCTCTTTAAAGTCTATATTTTTGCAATTGGATACAAAAGAATGGATAAATTTTGCAATTACAATCTTTGTCTTACGCTCTGAATGTATAATAGATAATAAGATGGTGCCAAATCCATCCAGACCACCACCCCATACTTCATCCATGGTTGCAGCACCTCCTGCTTTTAAGGCATCGAAGAAATCCTTTGTAAATGTCTTTCTCTGTTCCAGCGTTGCAGAAGTGATCCAGGTGTCAAAAATCTGCACATAGAACCTGCAGTTTTCTGTTAATGTCTCTTTTTCACAAACTGTATCCCCTTCTATCTGCCACGTATAGATATCATGCTGCATGAGCCCATCCGTATCGCTTCCGAGTATCCTATCCGGCATACCGCACGGGAACAATGTGCCAATAATACTGAACTCTGGTACGATCCAGCACACCTTTTTCCTAATGGCCGCCAATCTTTCTTTAGGAATGATATCTGCACTTAACCCCGGGCCATCATTGTTATACACTGCTATGATTTGATCCTGTAATTTTTCTTCACATTGTGCAGCAGAAAAAATTGCAAGGTTTCCGCCCTTTGAATGACCGCCTATACGATAATGCTTTCCTTCCTCCATCGTGCGTTCCAGATAATCTTTCGCCATCAATTGTGCCGGAACCACCATGGAGCCAATCCCAAAATCCTCCTGCCAGCCAATGATTGTATTATCTGTTCCCCTGAAAGCGATATATCTGCTTTCATCATCCAGTGTAATATGTACTGCCGTAAACTGGCTCGCTGTTTCTTCGTCATAAACCTCTCTATAATAAGACAAATTCGCCTGTCCAAACCTTCTTGACCCGGCCATGAGAGAGAACAGAGTGGTTTTCTCCTTTTTATCAGGATTTTTTTCCTGATATCTGACATAGGCATCTGCAACCGTAACCGGCTCTTTATCATCAGTTACAATTCCGCTAAGATTCTGATATACAAAAGCGGAAAGCACTAAATTATCCACCAAACAAAACGGTTTCTCCGAAAAATTCAAATCCCCCCGCCACTTTAGATATGTAATAATATTTCCCATCTTTTTTCCTTTTCTATTTCTATACTGAATCCCATACAATACCACATAAGCATTGTTGTCTTTCCAGCAATGCCGGCAGTTCATTTGGGAGATATAGGGATGCACTTTTATCCAATTCAATTTCTCCTGTGAGCTGCAATAGCTCCGTTACAAACTGAGAGCAAAAATAACGATTTTTAAACCGGGCAGGAATATGCAGCAGGCATAAGAGCACACCCAGCCTTGAATAATGAAATTTTTCTTTGTTCTGATCTATTTCCTGAATCCGTTTTACAATTTTTTCATAGCTGTCCGCTGACACGCTCAGCCGGTAAATAATACTTTTTTTGTCACGCCGCTTGTGTCTCTTTGGGTATTCTTTCCGAAAACCTTTGATATTAAAGCTGTAATAATATTCATTTTCATCGTCTATTGCAATCGAAGCATGTGTATATCCCCTGCCAGTGGCATAATATATAAAATCAGAAAAAGTGCTGTGATATCTAGTCAGGAATACCGTAACCACTTTTTTATTTTCCTGTTCCATGTCAACTTCCTCCCATTATATGCGTATACAAAAATTCCCGTATAGGTGGTTCCGCCCCCTCTTTAATTTTCCGCAGATTCTCCAAATGTTTATACATGAGAAGGATGCTGCATAAAACCAGCACAAGAAAGACCAGTATATTCCCTGTCTTAACTCCATAAAGAACTGGGAATAAAATTGCTGCAGTAAAGGAAATGCTGCATCCGTAATTAAAGATGAGTGCTGCGATACATCCCACAGCCAATAGAAGCAGAAAAAGTTTCCAGTCTGATATCAACACCAGCCCGCTGAAGCTGGCCACTCCCTTTCCGCCCCTAAAACCGTTGTAAAATGGAAGAATATGTCCGATAACCGCCATACTCCCGGCCACAATGCCTCCCAAAAGGAAATCCGGGTATAAATATCTGCTGACTACAACCGCAAGAACTGCCTTTCCCATGTCGCAGATCAGCACCAGCACCCCATATACTTTTCCAAAATTTATAAAAGCATTCGTGGTTCCCAGATTCCCCGTTCCCTGATTTGTAATATCCTTGTCCTTCATCTTAGAAATTAGGTATGCGGGGTTTATACATCCCAACAGATAGCCAATCACTACACATATTAATAGTTTACCCATCTTTAATATTTTTCCTCCATTTTTGTTTTATTTACGTCACATCCAGAACAAAGCTTCTTATATGATAAAAACCGCCGCCACATATCTACTCGAAATGCAGCGGCAGTGAGGTTCAATACCTTAGTCTCGAATCCCTTTCATAAGTGGAATCAGCATCAGCAGGGCAACAATGCCTATCAGCCCGATTACGATGCCAAGGATCATTTTATTAAATACCATCGTCAGGCACATGCCTATACCCAGCAGCAGAGCACCTATAACACCAACCGCTACAGAACCTACTGTTTTCGCATTCAGCTTAATGGGTTCTTTCCCTTCCATTTTTCTCCACACAAGCAATGTGAGCAGCAGGATAAGGAGACCGACGACACCAACGATAATCCCCTTGTTTAGCATGCCCCATTCCTCTATCAATACCATGCACATACCCAGTGCAAAAAACACACCGCCGATTGTTCCCAGGATCAAGGCAACAAAATTACTCTTTTTCATAATATCTCCTCCGTTTTTATTTAGGTTTTATTATTTGGCTATTAACTGTACTAAGGATATAATTACAATTACTCCTAAGATAACACCAACTCCCGCGCCAATACCTAATACTGCTTTCTTCATGATAAAATCCTCCTTTTTATATGTCTTCAATACCCATTACCAGACCGCCTGTACCCCATCTATTTCTTTTTCTTTACAAACACTGCCACGACACCTGCCGCTATTACAACAATTGCTGCTACTACAACCTTTAACATTCCATTTCCTCCTTTCCCATTCTGTCTGCAGTATCATGATATTATTGCAGACTTTATCTGTTTTCTGTACCAGATTTCCTGTCACTGTATTGATCTGATGAAAACAGAATACAGCAGAAATATTTGACTTTTAATTGAATCTTGTTTCTGTAATATTAAAAACAAAGGAATAAAAACGAGTTTCGCTTGCGAAACTCGCGCCTGCGGCGGTCGCCTCGCGACATCTACCTTGTACGCCGCATTGTGCATCCCGCCGGGAGGGCTTTTTATCTTATAGGCGCACTTTCCTATAAGATAAAAAAGAACCGCCGGCTTTGACGATTCTTTTTCTTACTTTCAATTACACTCCCTATATCAACAGATCTTTCCCTTTCCTGCACACCTCATAGAGTTCTTCCATTTCATCTTCGATCAAAGGCTGTATCTTGGCCGCCCTTTTTCTGACAAGCACCCGGTACACAAACCAGGGTGCAATCCAGCCGGCAAATCCCGGAATGGCAAGAATGATACACAGCGTAATAAGCGGTGGCTCTGCAGTCACTGCAAATACGGAGCCTGCCATACAGGCAGTGCCCGCAACGCCAATCACCATTGCTGCAATTGTTGCAAGGGTGGCTTTCGACTTTTCCAGCCTGTCAATTTCCAGAATACAGCCGTCAAAATTTCTCTGCAGCCTGGTCAGTTCCACCTTATTGCATATCTTCCTGTCCCGCCGGAAATTTAAGGTCACATACCCTCCCGGCTGGGTCCGCTCCTGTGCGATCTCTGCATTTGGATCCTCTTCCCATCCGAAACAGGGATAACTGTCCAGATATAAAGAAGCATGTTCCTTCAATATTTCCTTTCTTTTATACTCGTAACCCACATATTCGGATCCGACTTTACTGACTTCTGCCATGCGTTCACTCCTCCTGTTCTTTACCTTCCTGTTCCTTTTCCGTCATAAGGGAAACCGGGAACCTCACACGGAAAACAGTTCCTTTCCCTTCTGTGCTTTTCACCGTGATCGTCCCTCCGCTCATCTGCAATATACGGAGAATTAACGACAGCCCCAATCCATTTCCTTCCGTTGCATGGGATGTATCCCCCTGATAAAACTTATCAAACATCCTCTTCATGGTCTGTTTTGACATACCACATCCTGTATCAGATACCTCTGCCGTAATATATTCCTTGTCAGAATACTGGCGTATGCCCACTGTACCGCCTGCATCCGTAAATTTAAACGCATTGGATAAAAGGTTGTTCCACACCAGTCCCATCAGCTCCCTGTCCGCCTCCACATAAGCACAATCTTCCATATCCGCTTCAAATTCAATCCCTTTCTTTTCCCAGACCGCCTCAAACCCAATGGCACACTCGGCCAACTGGCCGCACAGGTCATACCTTTCGGGCTTCGGCTGTATCTTCTGACTTTCCAGTTTATTGAGTTTTAGAACATTAAAAATCAAGGAAGACAGGCGTTTTGTACTTTCCAGTATGGCGTCTGCATACTCCCGCTGCACAGTATCCAGTTTTGTTCCCTGCAATAGCTGCACATAATTATTAATAGCAGAAAGCGGCGTTTTCATTTCATGGGACACATTTGCTGCGAAATCATTCTTCAGCGTTTCAATGGAACCAAGCTCCGCCACCATCTTATTAAAATCCATATACAGGGTATCAATATAATCCATATCATTTGGTGCATGGCGGAGCGGGAGGTATACGGAGAAATCTCCCTCCGCGACCTTCTTCGCAGCAATGCTCAGCCTGCGGATCGGGCGCTCCACCGTCATGTACTTATGCAGATTGAGCGCAGACAGAATCACCGCCGTAACTACAACACAGTAAATAAAATACCATTTCACATAAGGCCCGGACTCATCCCGGATCAAATGGATACCCCCATATAAAACAGTGGGCAGCATCATCAAAGTACCCACTGCAAAAAACAATGCGAGATAAATGGGGAATACAAAATATCTCCGGGATATTCTCGGATCTGTTGTTTTTTCCTCCTGTTTCATAAGATCACCGCCTTATATCCCAGACCGCGGATTGTCTTGATCTGTATGTTCTTACAGACAGAAAACTTATCCCTCAGCTTTGTCACATAAACATCCACCGCACGGAGCCCGGTGTCACTCTCCACACCCCAGAACTCATCCAGAAGCTGCGCTCTGGAAAAGGTATGGTTTGGATAAGACAGCAGCTTGAACATAATATTAAATTCCCGTGTCGTGACGGTAATCTCCTCATCGCCGTACATGACCGTCATGGCGTCCGCGTCCAGAATTAATTCCCCCACCGCCAGCCTCCGGCTTTCCTCAATATTAGCACGCCGAAGAAGCGCCCTGACCCGCATCAGAAGTTCACTCATGTCAATGGGCTTAACCATATAGTCATCAATCCCCATATCAAAGCCTTTCTGCTTTGATGCCATATCGTCTCTGGCGCTCATGAATAGAATTGGAATCCGTTTGTTGAGCCTGCGGACATTCTCCGCAAACGCAAACCCGTCCGTCCCCGGCATCATGATGTCAGAAATGATCAGGTCATACAGCGCGCCGTACATTTCTTCATAGGCACGATCCACTGACAGCATGCCTTTCGCCTGGTATCCGCTGTTGTTCAGATAAGCACAGACACTCTGCGTTAATTTTGCGTCATCATCTACCACAAGTATAGAAATCATCTTTCTCTTCCTTTCTTTCCGGACAGGCATTTTTCTGCGCCTCCATTTTCACGATCCGCCAGATCAGATATCCGCCCAGCAAAGCAGCCACAGCCCCCATGACAGAGCCAAGCAGCCCGTTCACGGATGGATTCTGCACATCATCTGCAAATGCAAGAATCGCCGATTGGGTCAGCACCAGAGAGATCAGGGAAGTTCCAAGACTGATGGTCTTGATCGCATGGAGCACAGGGGATTTTGCTTTCCTGTATTTCATGACTCCCCGCAGATTCATTCCAATTTCAGTAAAAGTGATCGTAGCAATGGTGATCGCAGTAATTTTCCCATAATACACCGTTTTCGGATGCCAGATTGTCCACAGGGAATATGCTACATAAAGCAGGCTTGCCGCCACCATAACTGCACCTGCCAGACGGTAATAATCATACTGGCTTCTCCGCCCGTCCTTCTTCACTAAACCCGCCAGCGCACAGTACCGCGCTAATGCCATCCCCAGGGTATACCCGCCATTCATACAGACAAACCCCGACAGGGAAAACAACCCTGACGCAATCTTTCCCATGCCAAGAAGAATGCTGAAACCGCCTACAGCCCCGGTAATATGCAGGGAACGGCTGTCGGACGCATTATTATTTTCCCGGACCGCACTGCTGATCTCCTTTATCGCTTTTTTACCTGAACTCAGCCAATGTAAACCCATCTGCAGCTCCCTCCTGCATGATTAAAACCGGATTGCCACGTTCAGCGCATGATCAGCATCCGACGCTGTCCGGATTGCCTTGTCAATCTCATCAATCGAAAATTCATGGGTAATAATAGATTCCAGATTCCATCTCCCGCCTGCCATCATGTCCATGACATCCTTTACATCTTCGGGAAAATAACCGCCGGAACCAATGATGCTTTTCTGTGCGTAAGTCATATGGAGCAGGTCAAGCTGGCGCATTGAATTGTTCACTGCCACAGACACAAAGCGGCTCTCTATTTTCCCATGCGCCATAAAATCCTCCAGAATACTCTCATGGCCTGCGGCATCCAGAAAGATGTCTACATCCGCCGTATCCCCCATAAGAGCCGGCGCTTTACCAAAGTATTCTTCTGCTTTTTCCCACATAGGTTCTTTTACTGTATTACAGTTGTCAAATCCGAGTTCTCCTGCAATATGCAGCCGGTAATCTGATAAATCACAGACCATTACCTGCTCCACACCAAAATGTTTCAGAGCGACTGCCGCAGCCAGACCAATGGTTCCGCAGCCAAACACTATAGCTTTTTCTCCCGGCTTCGGCTGTCCCCGCCTGGCCGCCCTGCATCCCACCGTAAAAGGTTCAATCAGACAGGCCAGCCGGTCTGAAATATGTTCCGGTACATCATACAGGGAATAATTCTTTTTCGCCTGCGGCACAAGGATATATTCTGAAAATCCGCCAATGGTACCCGCCCGTCTGGTGTCATTTTTGGCGTAGCGGGGATATGGATAAACTCTTTCCCCTATCTGAAATTCCGTCACATTTTTACCTACCGCCGCAACCCTGGATACTGTCTCGTGGCCAAATTCTCCTCCAACAGCAATCCTGTGTCCTGTATTCGCTCCATGCTGATAGACCGCCACATCTGTTCCGCAAATACTGGAATAAATATTCTTGATCAAAACATCATTTCCCCCGCATTCCGGCAGGGGAAGTTCTCTCACCTCTACCTGCTTTCTTCCTAAATAAATTGCCGCTTTCATCTTTTCCATTCCTCCATATCAGTACAATGCTATCTGAGAATATCATCTGTTCGTTTTCATTCTGTTTGAGTTTTGTTTTAGAAATATTAAAAATAAGGCATTTTCGTTCTTTTTTCCAACGCGTGTTGCTATTATACCTGTTTTGTATTATGATTTTATCACCAGCTTCCACACTGTTCAATCATCAATACGTCAATTCGTGTTGGAATAAAGGAGATTTTTGATGAATACAAAGAATAACAAAAGATTTCGTGATATGGATAAGAAATTGAAAGCCACAATGCTGGAGCTTTTAGAGACAACTGATTTTGAAAAGATTACCGTAAAGTCCATATGTGAAACTGCCCATGTAAACCGCTCCACCTTTTATGCCCACTATTCCGATGTCTATGAGATCATGGAACAGATGGAAGAACATCTGAATGAAGAACTGTTGGAAAGCTATACCGGCAGCCCACAGGAAAAGGACAGCGTATTCCCCATGTGGCCGTTCATCCCTTTTCTGCGCCACATAAAAAAACACGCCTGCTTTTACCGGACAGCATTAAAGCAGCGCAGGGACTTTCCACTAAAACAGGGATATGAGCCTATGTGGAACCAAATCATAAAACCCAAATGTATTGCCGCAGGTATCACCTCAGAATCAGAAATGCTCTATTATTTTGTCTATTTTCAGGCAGGCTTCACAATGGTTTTGAGGCGTTGGGTAGATACCGGATGCCATGAGTCAGAGGAAGTGGTTGCCCGGATTATTGAAAACTGCATACCTGCTATATGGAACACAATACAATAATGCCGGGATTTTTAACAATTTTTTGCTGCGATACGGTTTAATCTTTTCATCAGATCACCTATCTGCTGTCTGTCCCGCACTTTCCACAGGCCATACATCTATTGGACTCAGACCATAATCTTTCTGCCACCGGTTTCCATTTTGCGGCAGTAAGCACACATTTATCAGAAAACTCTTTTGCGGTCTCCAGATTTTGGTAATCTGTGCTTATGGCACCGCTCTTGTCTACAATTTCTGTCAATCGGCCCGGATTGTCCAGTACCGGGCATGGGCGAAGCATGTTGTCATTCCACGGCTGGTTGTCATGGTATCCCATGAATAAGGGTGAGCGGTAAGCCTCTAATAATGTCTTTTCCCGGATATTGGAATCAGAATAATGGATGAAAGCACAGGGTTCAATGTCTCCGTTCGCGTTGATATGACAGTAGCTCCTGCCACCGGCAATACAGCCGCCAACATATTCGCCGTCATTCCAGAAATCAACCGTAAATATTGGCTTTGTCTGACGATACTCACGGATCTTGTGATACATCATCTCACGCTGCTTAGCTGTAGCCATCAGTTCAGGTACCGCTCCTTTTCCAACCGGCATATAGGTAAAGAACCATGCAAATTTTGCTCCAAGTTCGATCATATAATCAAAATATTCTTCACTGCCGATCACCTCTGCATTATCGCTTGTATAACAGCAGGAAATTCCAAAGGGAAGCTTTTTCTTTTTTAAGATTGACATGGCATTTAAAATTTTTTCATAAGTTCCCTCACCGCGTCTTCCATCTGTCGCCTCTTCAAATCCTTCAATGCTGATAGCCGGCATGAAGTTCTGCACGCGGAGCATCTCGTCAGCAAAGGCTTCATCGATCAGGGTTCCATTGGTAAATGTGGAGAACACACAGTCCTGATGCTCCTCACATAACCGGATAATGTCTTTTTTCCGCACCAGCGGTTCCCCTCCCGTAAAAAGATACACATAAGTTCCAAGTTCAACCCCCTGGTTTACAATATTAAACTGTAGCCCATCTCTCCCAGCCCTTGATTTTACTGGCCTTAACACCATACACTTCTGTGTTTTATGTACGGTTTTTAACGAAATTTGCCGTTTTTATTTCACTTTAGCATACTCTTCATCAGTCACTGGTCGTACCCATTCATTTGAAGCTCCTTCCGCTGGAACTTCAATCGCCAGATGTGAAAACCAGCTATCCGGTGCAGCCCCGTGATAATGACAAATTTCGGGGTCTATTGAAATAATTGACCCCGGTGTCATTTCAATTGGTTCTTCACCTTCCGCCTGATAATATCCTCTTCCTCCGGTACACAATAAGATTTGACCACCCTTATGATGTATATGCCACCAATTCCGGCATCCTGGCTCAAATGTCACATTTCCAACACTGACTCCCTCTGTTGTCAGCATTTTCAAGTAACTCTGACCGGTAAAATATTTTGCAAACGCTTCGTTCTTTTCTCCGATTTCAAATACTGCCCCGGCTCCTAATTCTTTTTTTATCTGTTCCATATCCATAATAATCTCTCCTTTTGTTTAGTTAAAACTTTTACTCCTTGTTAATCTTAACAAAACTTTTTTTCCATTAGAATTTCTGTTTTGTTATTGCAATATAAACTTTTGATTCATACTATATTCTACTTTCATAATCAAACCTCGTCAAATACTTGTAAAATATATCTAATCATTCACAAAATGAATAACTAATTTTATCTCTATATAAAGCAAGACTGACAGACATGCTCCTGCATGTCCTGTCTGCCATTACTGCTGATTTTCAATATTTATAAGTTCTTAATAATATTCAAATCTTTTTTCCCTAATGCTTTGTTTAATTTCAAATTTTCACTTTTTAAGCTACTATTTTCAGCCTTTAATTTTGCTATCTGCTGTTGTAGCAATTCGATTCGACTATCCATAGCCTGATCTAAAATCTTCCTTTTGGGATTTACCATCCCCACCTGCTGTTCCATCGCATTGTCTATTGCTTTTCTTACGATAGGATTTTTATAGAAAAACCCTCTGGAGAATCCTGTTTTTCTCATCAATTCAGGTACCGTGATTTTTTCCTGCTCCATGACCATGTCTTGAACAGCATGAAGGGCAGTTTCAACTTTTGCTTCACTCCGCTTTCTATTTTGCTCCAGCATTTTGTCGTATTTGCTCATATTCTTCACCCCAACCATCCAGATTCATCAGTATTATCTCTGACATTTTCTCTCTTACTTTTCTTGTCTCGTCAGCCAGGAGTTGGTTGCTCATTCGTCTATAATGTTGCACACTTTTTACCCCTTTATGACCAAGCAGCTTTGATATGGTCCAGTCATCCAGATGAAGTTCCACCAGCTTCACTCCATAATAATGTCTGAACATATGAGAACCAAAACCAAATAATTCGCCTTGATCATCTCGTAAATCATTCTTGGTAATCAGCCACATAACCTTATTTTGAATCGTTATGTATTGATAAGGTTTCTGTGGGTTATCTTCATTTACAAAAATATATTTCGATTCACCATACTTCATTTTCGAATATTCTATTGCTTTTTTTATCAGCAACACAAGCTCCGGGCTGACTGGTTTGACATAGGTTTTTGTTTTGGGCTGATTGATTCTTATCATATCTTGTGCCCCTATTTTATATAGGCAGTCCCGTCCCAACGTAAGCGTATCGGACATTCGTGTTCCTAGCAATTGGTGAATAACCATCATCCTGGTAATCTGTACATCCAGTTTTGTAAGGCCGGCATTTAAACGTTTGATTTCCGCTTCTGAATACACTTTAAATACCGGTTTCACTTTGGGCGGGATGTCTGTACTGAGAAACAATTTACTCAGGTGCTCATAACCGTATATCTTCCCTATGTTTTCAAGCAAATCTTTCAGTGCGTAAATAATCGACGATACATGTTCTACCTTCCGTTCTTCCACCTTAATATGTATTAAATATTTTTCTATGATTTCCCGGTTTATTTCTCCGCTTGAATGTACTTCTGGAAAATTCTTTGCTAAATATTCGGAAAATTTCTTCATTACACTAATCTGGCTACGCACCGTTCCGACCGAATAGTAATGGAGCTGATAAAAAATTGCTTTTTTAGTTTCTTCCCTGATATCATCAGTCTTAATCCCAGTAAAATTAAATGAATTAACATTTTTAACGGGGCACCGCCTTAATTCAATTCCCAGTTTACTTAAATCCCATATATCCTTTTCTATCTCCGTTCTATCATCCGGTGGCTGTATAGTTCTTAATACTCTCCGGAAATAGCGGTATACTTCACCATTTTCCCTTCCTTCTTTTCCATATACATTTTTTTTGGTTTTTACTGTCTGAAGACCTTCTGACATCATCCAGGCTTTTAGCTGTAACAACCATCTTTCCATATCACGATTTAGGAAACTATCCTCATGATGTTTTGGATTTTCCAGGAAGCGGCACAACGGTCCATATAAAAACCGCTCACTGTTCATTGTAAGAACGGATACCTGTTTTGCGCGTTCATATATAAAATCTGTAAATTCTTTACGCATTCCCTCTGTAGGCAGCCTTTCCAAATCATAACCTTGTTCCGGCTTTATCTTGTTCTTTTTCTCATCTGGTGCTGATTTGTAACATGATAGTTCTGTCAAAAATATTTTACTTTTCATCTGTTCCTCCCTTCATCATTGCTGCCAGATTGTTCCCGGAAGTTTTGAAGTATTCGTCATTCGCCTTTGCTATCTTTTGCGGCATATAATCTATGTACTGTTCCGTCATTTCTTCATAAGTATGTCCCAGATAATCACGAATACTTTGCAGCGACACATCATTATCGTAAAACATTGTGGCCACACTGTGTCGGTAATCATGGGATTGAAAGGAATAATCAAATCCACCAATCTGATTAAAATATTTTTTCATTTGAGTACATAGCGTTATTTTTGAAAATGCACCCCCTTTTTTATTCTTAAACAGATATTCTCCTGACTTAATTTCGTTTTTTGTGATATAAACCTGCATAATATCATAAAGAGCACGAGGTATGGGGACTCTTTTATAATTCTTCATTTTGACCTGGTACACCTGTATCCATGCATCATCTCCCTGCAAATAGTAAGCATCACTTTTTAAGGTACAGATTTCGCTAATCCGAAGACCCAGACACCACATGTGCAGATACATCACCCGGATATGTTCCGGACAATTTTTTAATTCTTTTATGATCTCCAGACTCACTTCTATATCTACACTTCTGTCATAGTGTGCTGGAATCTCTTTCTGTTTATAATATTCTTTGTAAAAGGGCACTTTATCAATAACGCCTTTTACTTCAAAGAATTTATAAAATTCCCAAACAGCACTTATATTTGAATTATAGGCACTCGCGGCTCTTCCAATTCTGAGTGTATTAAAATACTCGTCTATTATTTCTATCGGGCAATAGCAGGCATCTATTTTTTGTTTATCTAATGCCATTAAGAAATTTTGAATTTCACAATATTTTTCAATCAGGGTACTGACTGCCAGTTCACCAATTCCTAATTGATATTTCATATACTCCTTTGCATATTGCCGGTTTTTCCTATACTCAATATTCAAAAAGGATACCTTCTGAGGAATCTGGCTCGGATCAACTCTGTTTTTTGAAAACTGGAATCGGTCTAAATACCAGACGTTTGCATACCAGTGAATAGGTTCTGCTTGCAAAAATAATGCTTTCCTGCCTAAACTTAGCAAAGGAATCATATTTTTAATGGATATAAATGAGTACCCCTTCTCTGAAAGGTATTCCTTATATGTAGCAATTTGTTCATTTTCCAGTGTCTCAATATCTTCAATATTACTTTCTACACAAAATGCGTATAATTCTTTTAGAGCTGATAACTTATATCCCCGGTTAATCCGAGCTTTGCACTCATCTATGACACAGTTTAATATGGCAAAAATCTGATGTTTTAATTTTACACTGCAGTTGATGCTAAAATCCCACACTGCTTTTTCACTATACCGCAGTCTTTCAAATTCAGCCACGATATCAGGGTCATGGTGGTATGGAATAAAAAGGCATTTATTTTCATATTTCCATTGGCAGGTTATTCTTCCGGCCAGTGTTTTTGTCTGTTCTCTGATGGAATGTTGTTTTATTCTATCAAAGGCAGTGACATATTCATAATATTCTCCGGATGGATTTGATTCCAGCACGTACTCCTTATATATCTGCCGGAGTGGGAAATCCATCTGTGTAATATCCCATATCCGCATTTCCTCTAAAAAAGATTTTAAATGCTTTCGATACTGGGATTTTACTCTCTTACATTCATCCAACTGTTCTGAAAGATGTTCCCGCTTCTCCTGAATATTTCCATCCGTTTCCACGGGATACGGTTGTTGTATACGAAAGGTTTGCATGTTTCACCTCCTTCCGAATCTACAGTAATTTTTCAATTCCGTACATAGGCTGTTGCTGTTCATAATACTTTTGGCTGGCATCAAGCAGTTCATCATCGACAATGTTTAGATATTTTACTGTGGTTTCCAAATGTTTATGTCCCAAAGCCTTTTGAATCAATTCCAGAGGCCACCCGGCTTCCCGCCTTGAATTTGCAAAATAACGGCGGAGCATATGCGGCGTTATCTTAATATTTGTTTTCTTTTCCATTCGCGTAAACATATCATAGACACTGTCAACCTTCAAAGGCTTTCCGGCTGTATCTCCTGTAATATTGATAAACAGATAATTTTGGCATTGCAGCTCTTTACGATACTCAGAGAGGTAGTAGATTAGAAATTCAAATGTATCATCACTAATCTTTGCTTTCCTGTATTCTGCATTCTTTGCTCTTGCATCATTTTCATTATCATCTCGAAAATAAACTTTCAACAGGTGATTCTCATAGTCTATATCACGGATATAATCCACCCCTAATATTTCACCAATCCGAAATCCAGTCTCTGCTATTAGTAAAATCAGTAATTGATCTCTGCAGTTTGTGCAGGCCTGTAACACTCTTACAATCTCGTCCTGTTCTGCTGGTTTTACATCACGTTCTTCCTCTTTTAAGTACCCGTGGAAAGAGTGCGATTTTATGACTTTTCTTACTCCTACTGCGTTCGGCGTTATAAATTGATTATAAGATAAAACTTTCAGGCTTCCAAATGACTGATATTCCATTTCAATAAAAAGATAGAACCTGAACACATCTTTTAAGTATGCGTTACAGGTTTCATTTCTTGGGGTCGTGCCATTTTCTTCTTTATGTTTGCCTTGTTTTAACCAGTATAAAAAATCTATAAACACTTCCGTCTGATCTGTAAATTTCATGCGGAGAACATCCGTTACATCTAATTCCTTTCCAGATAAATATTCCAGATAAAAGGATAGTGCAAACGCAGAGCGCCTTACAGTATTCGGTGACCTTCTGGACTTTGTTTTGTGCGCCAGATATTTTGTGGGAAGCAGCTCAATCTCATAATTCTCAAGATTTCGGATGTAGTAATACTTAACGGTCCCATCTTTTTGCATTCCTACTAGATATTTCTTCATCGCTGCTTCTCTCCTTTCCTCTAACGTCATACACAGTATACCCAACACTGGCTTATAAAGCTATCACAAATACTACCAATTCGGGCCAAACCCGCTCTTAAAAACCACTAAACATTCTCTCATATTTTACTCCAAAATGAAGCACTACCAACAACCCTGTGAGGGTGAAATTACATATAATATTCTGTTCCTTTCCGGCTGCGGATAAAAGCCTCCACTTCCGGTATCTCGTCTGCCATCTGACAGTCTGGCAGCGCACACAATACATCCGAATGGTATCTTCCGCCTGCTACTGCCCGATGATCCAGAATTGAAACTACACAAGTATCCTTCTCGGTCCGGATAGCTCTTCCAAAGCCCTGCCGGAGTTTTTTCTGCATGTCTGGCACAATAATGGATTGTATGTATCCTTCCAGTGATTCATGCTCTTCTTTTTCTGCCTCACTGACCGGATCCGGTACTGCAAATGGCAGCTTCACAATGATCAGGGAAGAAACCATATCCCCCGGGAAGTCCACACCTTCCCAGCAGGAACCGGCTGCGAACAGAACAGCATTCTTCATACTTTTAAATCTTGCAATCTCATCCTGAGTATGACGCCATACCTCTACCATCGGAAAAGGCAGGACATCTTTTAACATCTGGTATACACTTCCCATCAAAGAGTAAGAGGTGAACAGCACCAGCGTGTGCCCATAAGTAGAGCAGATTAATGACTGTATATGCATTGCAAGCATGACTGCCTCCTCCCGGCTGCCCCTTTTGCATTTCTTTATAGCCTTCGGTAAATACAGCAGGCAGTTCTTTTTATATTGGAATGGGGATTGTGCTACATATTCCCGCACATTTTTCATCTGGCTTAATCCGGTCACCTGCTTCGTCCGCTCAAACCCGGTTCCTGCTTTTAAGGTGCCGCTGGTGAGTATTCCGGGAATCCCCTTTTTCCAGAGGGTTTCCTTCAAAAGTCCTGGCACCTTCCGGCTGGTGGCACAGAGTATCGGAAGATGTTCCTTGTCCTGTTGGAGGTATAGGATATAATTCTTGTCCTGTCTGTAAAAGCAGCGCAGGATTTCCTCTGCCTCTTCCAGCCGGTTCAATGTCCAAGGCGGAACGGCGTTCCGGAGCCTTGTACGAATTTCGCGGATTTGAGTGATCCCGGTTTGAATTGTTCTGGAACATTCCTCGGAAAGTTCTATGGAGGTCCTTCCAGTTGTCTCCTCTGGGACACAAACTTTCAGGGACTCTAATGCATTCTGTAAAATCTCCTTCAGACGACCAGCAGTCCTATTCTGATGTTCTTTCTCTAAAAAGCCACAGATTTCATGGATATCATCATTGCTGAGTGTTTTCCCATACATCTGTCTGGCTGCTTCTGGCAGCTGGTGGGCTTCGTCTATGATCAAGGCCCGGTAATCCGTCAATAATGGCCTGAATCCTCTGTCTCTGTGGGAAGCATCGGCAAGCAGGTAATTGTGGTTGCATATTTGGATGAATATTTCTGGGTCTTTTGCTTTTTCCAGATATTTCTGGTATCTGCAGCCTGTTTTTCCAGAACAGTCCTTCGGACAGAATTTTGGCACACAGACAAGTCTCCGGTCAAATCCACTCAGCCCATGTACCTGATCGAGGTCATACTGATGGCAAAGTGACAGGAGGGCGCTCTTTTGTTCTTCATTTTTATTTTTATTCCTGACTGCTTCCAGCCGCTGGTCCAGACGGCGGTCACATACAAAATGTTCTTTCCCTTTGCGGATAATCGCCTGCAAGGGGGATTGGATGATCCCGTTTTCCCACAATATTTTAGATAAAAAGGGAATGTATTCCTCCATCATTGCTTTCTGCAGTGCAACGCTTGATGTAGAAATGACAACTGGCCGGCTGTTGTACAGGAAAAACTTTCCCGTCAGCATTGCATATTTCCGCAGCATGACACAGGCTGTCAGATAAGCATATGTCTTGCCGATTCCCACCCCTGCATCACAGAGGGATATATTCCCGCAGAACAGTGTATCCAGCATCTGATGGCAGAGCCGGATCTGTTCTTCTCTTACATTCAGCCCATTCTCAGGGAGCAGTTTGCGGAAAATCATTTCAATCTCCCTGTGGGCTTTCTTCTGGTATTGGTTTTGATATAACATGGCAGTTCCTTTTCCTGGTACGCCGTTAATACCACATCAATACGGCTGTGAGCATTTCCACAGCCGCATGTATCTGATATCAACGACACACTTCTATTGATTTCTATTTGGTTTGTTTACAGTTGGCGCCGTATTTGGCCTCGCATCCCCGGCATCCTGCCATGCTCCCACATGGCGGGGAACATTACAGGCAGGCATCTGGCGGATGCCGTTCGCAGATATTCCAAGGGTCTTGCTGATTACAACCCAAGGTCCATCTTCTGCTCTTTGGCAGGTAAACGTATCATTATCCCCCGTTTGTGATCATGGCGGAAAGCCAGCCGCGGCTTTATTTCAGATATAAGGAATCGCTCGAAACGAAACCAGACACTGCAATCCTACCCATCAACTGCCGAACATATAATCTGCTGGCTGTCTATTTACTCAGATGCAGTGCCGGTTCCGTCTGTCCTGGCGCTTATTCTGTTACGCTACTACTCACGGGAACGTACCTGTAATGCTGGTATTTGATTGTCAAAGAGCAGGCGAGGGATTTCCCCTCTCACTATATAGCCGGTGAAATCGTCTAATTTTGTTCACTCTTTTTAATATTTTTTATTTTTTTCCTTAGACGTTTCATTCTGGTATATACGGTATTTTCCGGCATCTCCATTTTTTCTGCTATCTCCCGGATGGAGAAGCCCATTATTTTTAGTAAAAGTATCTGCAGCGTCTTCCGATCAGACTCCAACAGAATATGTAGCAGACGTTCATCTTCAATATTTTCCAGCAGAGGCTGAATACCGTCTATCTCAGGTTCTCCTATTTCCGTAACTTGGAAATTCTCGTATTCTGGAAAAGGTGCCTGATGTTCCCTGTATCTGCGTTCCGCATTAAAGTCTTCCCAATCCATGCTCCTCAGTTCTTGGATCATGGATTCATCCGCGCCGTATTTACGCAGATTTTTTTCTTCTTGTTCTTTCCAACGTTTCCATTCCTTTTCTTCTCTTGCTTTGTTATAAGCCATTCTTCCGTTCCTCCGATTTGAAATTTTTAGAAATCAAATCGAAGTGCGGCGGAGATCTGGCTCTGTGGCTATGATGGAGCTTCTGTAATAACTTGTTGAAATTTGTCGATAAAAAAAGTGCAGGGATCCTTCTCTGAATCTCTGCACCCTTTCGGCTTTTATTTGATTTTCTCTCAAATAACGAGCCTTTCGTCAAATATACTACTCCTTTGTACTATGCCATGCCTCCTCCTTTCGGGCAGTGGGAGTAGTATACTAAACTTAACAGTCAATTAACGGTCAATCGCCAGTCAAAGGACTGTCACTTTGCTAAATCATGTAAAAAAACAGACCTAACTTATTAGGCTTTTATTTAATTTTCTCTCAAATAACGAGCCTTTCGTCAAATATACTACTCCTTATATGTTTTTAAGCACGCTACGGTTCGGCGACAATCAGTTAGCCCTCTGAGTTGTAGACGACCCGCTCTATTTATAGAATTGAAAATATTAAAACTGTAAATCTTTATTGCTTTATTGATTATGACTGCGACTTCTTCCAGAATAAGTTTATCTGCACTGCAATCAACAAAAAAAAGGGAAGCAAAATACAGAAGATATAGCTCGGTATTGTAACAAGCAGATAGAAAGCAGTTTCCGATGTCTCGAGTCTATATGAATACTTGCCTTGAACATCCTCGTATGTGACAAGAATTTCATCATCAGTATCGTTGGTTGTATCATAGGTGATAATGGCTGGAGCTTCCATTTGATCTGTAGTTATTGATTAAATTTTACGGCTAATTGTTTCTCAAAAGTTATTGGTTGCTGTTGATTGGTATGCCACCTGTAATGTGACAATATTCGCGTCCTTCACAAGAAATGAGATTGAAAGCCACATAATCCATCACACTCATAGAATCCGAACGCACAATAAACGCCTTATAGCCAAAGAGTTCTTGGTCATTCCAATTAAAAGTAGTTACAGATACAATGGTAAAAAACATCTTTGACACACCATTATGACGAAACATTAAGGCCCTTTGCTTTGCAGATTCCCTCTTTCGATAGATTTGCATTTGAAATCCTCATATACAGTTTAGCCTCCTGCCTGCATTGCATATGGGAGAAGCATATAATTTAAGTTATGTAGTGAATCACTGTGGAAATCTTTGCCAAATAAATACTACAAACTGACATCATAGTAAAAAGGGCACACGAAAGCACGCTCTCGGCTATTTTTTCCAAATTAACATGGAGAGCGTACTTGTCTGTCTTTATAAGAACTAATGCTATTTATTAATTTTGGGGAACGTTTTGTCAGCGAAAATCGCTTGATTATTGTAGGTTTAGGTAATTTAGTGTGAGTTCTATCATATATGTATTTCTAATACGAACAAGTCTTCCCATCATAACTTACTTAGAAATCATCACTAGACTATGAGTTGTATGATAGTTATATATAAATGAATACTCTCTTTTACCAGCATCCATTCCTGACACCCATAATCCGCTGTGTCCCATTGGGCCTTATTCCTCTAAAATAGATTCGTAGGCTATTAACAAACTGCATTTTGTTATATTTTAAAATCTTGTCAGGGCTTCAAAAGCACTGTATAGATTTAAGGTTCCATAACCCCAGGAACGGTTGGGATATAACTCATTATTGCTTCTGTTGGCCCCTCGGATAAGAAGTTGCTTAATCTCTAAACTGCTCATGGTAGGCCAATTCCCCCTTACAATACCCCACTCCAAGATCAGTGCTGCTGACCCAGCTGTCACTGAAGCAGCTATACTGGTTCCGGTCATGGACACAGAACGGTTTTCTGGACCTATCGTTTTCACGTCTACCCCTGCAGCTATCAGATCTGGTTTGATTCTTCCTCTCCTAGTAAAGCCTCGGCTAGAACTAATATAAAGGCTTTTATTCTGCACATGATAAGCCCCCACTGTAATAGGAATCTCTGCATTAGAAGGCCCAGTCAAGGTAATATCTGGATTTGGACTTAAAAATTTCGTACCTTCCGCTATAAATCCGGTTACGGGCAGCCAAATATTAAAAATTCTACGGAGCACATTAGTTCCATATACCCGCAGACGCCAAATCCCTGGCATAGGAAAGAACATGCGGATTACAATGAGTTGATCTCCACTCTGCGCTTCCACTGGCTGGAAATCAATGTATATGACTGTCTTTTCAAATATAAAATCAAACCGCTGATTTCCGCTTCTAGCAGAAAGACGGGGTATCATTTCTCCTGTCGGGGAGATTAAGGAAACAGACAGCACATCCGGTGAGCTTCCCCAAAGTTCCATTGTAATCCCATATTCCCCATCTGCCACTCGAAATTCCACATCTTCATATTCCTGCCCATCTTTCAACATTCCATAAAAATGATGCCCTTGATTTGCCTCATTGCCTCCTGCCACTACAATACAACGCCCCACGCGTGAGCCAATGGCACTGATATAAGAAGCAAGGGGACAAGTCCCTTCATGCCCTCCCATATTAGTTCCCAAACCAATACAGACCACAAGAGGTTTTCTTTCACGCAAAGCCAGTTCATGAAGATACCGGAGCCCCAGCATAATATCATTTTCTTGATAAGCAATCACATCTGCTTTTACACCGAAATATTGTTTCAGATATCCTTTCGCAGGCTTTAACTTCACAACTGCAATATCTGCTAGAGGGGCTGCACCAACCCAGCCAGTTTCTTTATCCAGACTTCCAGCGGCTATAGCAGCAAGCTGTGTTCCATGTCCTATTTCATCTCTGCTGGGGACGATAGAAAAAGGAATGTCGCTTTCCAACGCTTGATTAATGATCTCCCGTCCATAAATACTGCCATAGTCAATTCCAGCTGGTGTGCTTCCCGTCTGAATAGACTGATCCCAGATTTCTAGAATCCGGCTCTTTCCTACCGAGTTTCGAAAGCAGGGGTTGGTATAGTCAATTCCAGTATCCAAAAAACCCAAAATCACACCTGCTCCTTTTAGTTGCAATACTGGATGGTTTTGTATTTGCAGTATACGTGAAGCTTCCAGACTTTCATTTTCCAACAATCCATATAATTTGGGAAATACTTCATATTCATAATCAGTTCTGGATCTTGTTTCTAGATATTCTCTGGATACATAATATATATCATAAAAATCATTTATCATCTGAAAGCATACTTCCGGGAAAAAACTTTCCAAGCCATTGGGACTCCAACTAGACTTCCATATAAAATCCACATATTTCTCTGAGACAATTTTTTCTCTGCAGTTTTCAGTCATTCCCATACTCCGTCAATCTTTATTACAATATATGTAACTTTAATGGCTTTATGCCAATATGCCAACTAACTTTCGTGTTATCAATAGTTAGAATAGGCAGTAGTAACTATCCCTTTACCACTACTTTTTATCGGTGTAGCTTTTGTCTTCTCCGTATTCCTCAATAGCGGCATTGCATTCCATAACAAATTCTCTTACTATCAGCTTAACTCTTTTTTCTTCCCCGATTGCCGGCAGCCGGTCTAAAGCAATCCCCCTCTGCGGACAGTTCACCTTTTAATTCTGCATTTGCCCTCCGCTTTGCTATCTCCGGTCTGGATTTCATATTTTGAAGTGAATGTATCAAACAGAATTTCCTTGTTGTCGACAAAACTCCATCCTGGCATTAAAATCTCTCAAGGGCAGGAACCACATTCTGAAAGAAACTTTCCATTTTGTAATCCGTATTGTAGCTCGTTTGAGTGTGTAAACCACCACATACAGAAACAGTTGGGCTCCGCTTTTCTTTTAATAGCTTTTGATGATTACGCTCTCAGTATAGTCCAGCATTTCCTTATCCCGTTTTGTATTGTGCCAATCAGAGTAAACGACCTTATGCAGATGTAGGCGTTATTAGCTATCTATCATATCGCCATTTATATTATGTACTCTTTTACGTCTCTTTCTCCACGGGACGCCATGCCTCACCAAAGTTCACATCTTTAAATAATGAGGCGAGACCTGTGATCTGCTTGAGGCGCAATACTTCATCTCTATCCATTCCCAAATGTTTTGAGATCCATGCATCTGAACGTCCAAGCTCATGAAGTTCTTTTACGATGTTACTCATCAGATCCACATCGTGAGACCCTCGTGCCCTGTTGTGGCGCACGGTACTGGCTATACGTTTGTCAAGTGGTTTCTTGATAATAGAGACCGGTAACAATCCTTGTTCTCTTTCATAGATATCCGGATGGTCCATCATTACTTGATACCGATGGAAACCATCAACAATTAAATAAACATCCTGTGATTTTGAATAGTAACAGACCACTGGCATCGTATATCCATCTTCCTTAATACTTTCGTATAACAACTTCATTTCAGGTGGTGGTACTTTATTCGGGTTATAGTCATTGGGCCGTACCTTTTCTATCGGAACAGCGATAACATCATAAACTGGGCTTCTATACTTCATAATTTAATTCCTCTATACTTTTGTATTTAGATCGTATGGCATCCAACCTTTTCTGTTGCTGCCGTGTCATCCCAAACCCCATGAAACGGCAGATATGATCATGTTTCAAAATACAATAGCACATCCGCTTCCAACTGGGGATATCCCTTGTGGATTTGATATCATCCGTATGGTCTGGTATTTTCCCTTCAAATATAATCCGTGATTTTTTATTCAATGTATAATTTGAGACACCATTTCGTCTTATGTGATATCCTTGTTCCAGCAGTTCCTGAATCACGGCTTCATCCAAACCGCCTCCCGTCTCATGCCAGAACCGAATAGATGTATTAAATTTTTTTATATAGTTATTTTGCAGTCGTTTTGGCAATGTATCCAAAAGAAACATTGTGTAAGTTTTCCACGTATGCCCCTCTGGCAAGAAAATATTCCGGTAGCCCATTGCTTTGGTCTTTCCGTAAATTGCAGCAAAATTCGCCCCCTGCACACGACCTACAAGCTTACTCCAAATCTCCGGGTCTATGACACGGTATAGATTCAGAGCGTCCTTGGCATAATCATTGAACGGGGAAGCCACACGCATTTGTGACGGTTTGAGTCCTGCCATATAATAAAGATCATACAGATGGTTATAGTCATAATTAAATAAATAGTTGGCATGCCACACATCATTGATAGTCCAATCATATAATGGTGAAGCACACCAGACATCTTTAAATTGTTTGCTGATCCAGCAGGTATCTTTGTACCCATATTTTTTATTTAAAAATCCACTATACCGCTGTAAGGACTCATCAGCCCGCATCCCCAGCAGGCAAACAGTTTTCCCGCCGTTATGGATGTTCCTATACCATCGTCCGAACTGTTTTGCCAAATCCTCCTGATGCATTCGGTAGCGATAGGTTGTTATCCTGTTATTTTCCAGATTGATAACGTATTCTTTTTGGGGCATTTCACGTACCCAGATTTCCTTTTTTGTATCATCCCAGGGATACCAATACATCTCATAACTGCTTAGCGCTGTTCTGGTCGCCATAGGCAGACACACCCAGAAAGACTCCACTTTGTCTTTTATCCGTTCAAAGGTGCGCTCTACATACTCTGTAGTCATAGAATACTGTGCTTCAAAATCCTGATGAAATACACCAAGAGTTCTTTCAGGATAATACTGATCTCGATAGTCCAGGACCAGATTGAGCAACAAACCGCTATCCTTTCCTCCAGAAAAGGAAATATAGATATTATCAAATTCTTCAAAAAGAAAATGCATTCGGTTTAAAAATGCATCGTAAACATTCAAATGTAAATACTCCTTTATCAAAAACACACCCTCTTTTGTTCATTTTGGCATCTCCCAATTAATTTTTTTCTTTCGGAGTTTTAAGTCGAAATTTTTCATTGTTGCTGCATCCAATAGTAATCCAGCGACAAAGGCGCTCTTTTCTTTGAGCGTAATTGTCTCCATATCAGGTTTACAGTCAATTTCTTTAAGTACCGCTTGTAGGTCTTGCAGTTCCAACAGGTTGACCGCTACACAAAAGAGTGTCTTTTTGCGGCCATCATTATAATTAGATAATAAAACCTCCAGAATCTTGGCCTTCTCCGCCTGCTCAGCATTATAAGCGTCTATCCCAAGGCGTTTGGCCTTTTCCATATCGAATTTTCGATTTCGATGTGTTATAAAGGAATCAAAATCGTCAATAAGATCGTATTTTTCACAAGGATATTTGCTGCATTGGAAGCAGTATTCAACACCGACATGTTCCATGCTGCACCTT
The DNA here is from genome assembly GCF_003149245.1 of Faecalicatena orotica. Lineage (GTDB taxonomy): Bacteria > Bacillota > Clostridia > Lachnospirales > Lachnospiraceae > Faecalicatena_A > Faecalicatena_A orotica. Next base: position 79,844 of record NZ_QGDL01000018.1, read on the forward strand.
GCAATTTTACATGGCTGATTTCCTTCGCCACCGCCACAGCCGGGGCAGTTTTTATTCAAAAACATGGGGCAAAGCCCACAATTCAAACCGCAGAGGGAAAATAATTGATTTTGCCGGTTAAATCCTTTCATGGAACCTCCTTAAACAGCCTACCTGCAAACAGTTATGATAAGCTTTAATAATGCTTGACCTAACACAGTGGGAAATTTAAAAATTTAGAACTCATATCTTGTACCATGTGAGAGCAGCAGGCTATCTGTCAATTCCACACGCAAAATGATGGTGTTTTCATCGTTAAAATCAGTATGACCGTTTCAATCTATTTAGCAAAGACCTTTTTTAGCTTTTCAGCAATCACACAATTCTTTTTTTCCGAAATAACCCAGACTGGTGCCGTTCCCATCCGTTATATACTGGACTACACGGTCCGAATGCTTTACTCTTTTGCGGTTACATTTGGAATAGACGCTAAGCCTATATCTTTCCTGAATTACAATAACCTCTGCACAGGCACTTTTAGGGATAGATTTATATTAAAAATCTTTTCAATAAGCGGGTCAATTCTATGACATCGATCGGCTTTGCTATATGGGCATTCATACCACACTCCAGACAATGCTGTATATCATCAGAAAAAGCATCCGCGCTCATAGCTATAATTGGAACAGATAGGGCATTAGGATGATTCAGTCCGCGGATAGCTTTTGTGGCCTCATACCCTGTCATATGCGGCATCCGTATATCCATAAGAATGGCATCGTAATATCCCTCTGGTGATCTTTGGAACTTGTCCAGACATATCTGGCCATCCTCTGCCCAATCCAGTTCCACGCCTAAATCGGACAGTAATTCTTTAGCAACTTCCCAGTTCAGTTCATTATCCTCGGCAAGCAGGATACGGCGTCCGGATAGATCGATATTGGGGTTCAATGTCTGATCATTTTCTGTTTCAGCGCCCATATACTGACGCAAAGCATGATACAGCGTGGATTTAAAAAGGGGTTTGGAAATAAAACCACTAATACCCGCTTCACGAGCCTCCGCTTCAAATTCACTCCAGTCATATGCAGAAATCAGCAAAATCGGCACTTCATCTCCTAAATTACGTCGGATTTCCTTTGCAACCTGAATCCCATTCATGCCTGGCAGTTTCCAATCAAGTAGAATGATTTGATAATCATCTCTCTTTTTATGGTGTTGAATTACCAGATCTATCGCTTTTTCTCCACTTAATGTCCATTCTGCTTTTATTCCGATCGATTTTAGTGCGTCCGTTGCTGTCTCACATAACAATTCGTCATCATCAACCACCAGCATATTCCACGAGGGAAGAACCATATCCATCTCCTCGGCAACCGCTTTTTCAAAATCAAACCTGAGAAAGAACTCGGTGCCTTTATCAAGTTCACTTTTTATGTCAATGGTTCCCTCCATCGCGTCCACAATGTACTTGGTAATCGCCATTCCCAAACCGGCACCCTCAGTTTTATGTATTCTGGCTCCATCCGCACGGCTATAGGATTCATATATTTTTTTCAGGAAATCTGGCGACATACCAATTCCGTTATCCTTGACCTTAATATGAGTTCGGACATAGTTTTCTCCTTTCGGAGATTTTTCTTCAGAGAGGGATAATTGTATCGAACCTCCCTCCGGTGTATACTTTGTTGCGTTCGATAAAAGGTTTAACAAAACCTGATTCAAGCGTACTCCATCGCACCACACATTTTCGGTTAAGATATTTTCAACATGTATGTCAAAGGTTTGCTTTTTTGTCTTAACCTGTGGCTGCATAATATTAACGATTCCTTCAACAACTTCCTTTAATGAAATTTGTTCTGTTGTTAAAGTTAATTTCCCGCTTTCAATTTTAGACATATCCAAAACATCATTGATCAGCCCTAATAGATGTTTACTTGATAATGTAATTTTTCTCAGGCAGTTCTGTACCTGTTTCCGGTCATCTATGTGAGCTGTGGCAATTGCGGTCATGCCTACGATTGCATTCATGGGCGTACGGATATCGTGGCTCATATTTGCTAAAAATTCGCTTTTGGCTTTGTTCGCTTCAAGAGCCGACTGCCGGGCCTTCTCCAATTCATGCACCTGAGAACGGGTTATGGAGAAATACCGAAGAAAAATCAATGTTAGGATAATCAAAACAGAAGCACAAGACAATAATGTCATGAACATACGCTGGCTACTCAGATTGTTTATGGAATCGTCCAATATACCATAAGGCATAACCGACACTAAATACCACTCAGAACAGGGTAATGACATACCGTATATTTGCCGTTCCTCACCATTTACTTCAAGTGTTGTGGTAAATTCTTTATGGTTTTTTAGTGCAGCACCAAATTCTTTAACTGAATTTTCTACAGATAACTCCTTGGCCGTAGAATCAAGCTGCTTTTGTAGTTGTTCAAAGAAATGACACAACTCCGTGTTAGAGTTCTGTATTACAAAACTACCGTCTGACCTGATGATATGATAATACATTAACTGCCCGCCATCTGCTGTGAAAAGGAAGTCGGTAACATATTCCAGAGGGACAGCTGCGATCAGGCCCGTGCTCTTATCGCCATTGTTCATCGGATAAGCAGCGTCAACGCCAAACAATACCACCTCATTTCCAGAAGAATCAACACCTACAGCGACTCGTTGTTCTCCATGTAATAATGCTTCTACAAAAGGTTCTGGATTAAGTGGCTGTATGGATTCTCCATAAAGTGTCTGAAACTCTCCCTCGACAGAACAAAGCGCTAAATAGTCAAATCCCCTAACCTGCGCCCTGAAGATGAGTTCCTCATATAGAGACTCCTTATCCTGGTTATCTGCTGAAACAACAGAAACAACGCCGCTGACCTGATCAAAACGCAGTTTAATCACAGTTTCAAAGTGTCTGGACATCTCTTTATTCATTCCAGACATATAAATATTTCCAATTTCATAAACGGCATGTTTACTTTTTCGGTTCATATAGATTCCGAGCAGACTGAAAATAATAATACTAAAGATTAAAAGTCCAATGAAACTGTATATCAGAAAACGTGTTGTAGAATCCTTGGTTTTACTATTTCTCATTGTTGTTATTCCTCCCTGGAATTCTTAAAATCTTTAATAACATTGATGGTTTCATAGTAATCCTTTGATAATTTCGGCATCATATCGACAGCCTTATTCCAAGCGTTTTCTTTTAATGCGTTAGTTACCAAACTACTACTTTCAAATAATCTGGTAAAAGAAAGATTCTGACAAATTCCTTTGAGTGTATGAACGGCTCTTAGAGCCTCTTCATAGTCCTTATTCTCCATAGACGCTTCAAACAAATGAAAGCTTTTATCGTCCAGGAATTTATACATAAATTTCTGAACGATTTGCTCACGGCGCAGTCTACCCAGCACTTCATCAAAATCGCCGCCCAATTTTATATAACAATCTTTTAGATTCATAATCACAATTCCTCCTTTTTAAATGCTGCCTACACTGCCTACCATCTCGTTCAGAAAACAAATGGTCACCTGATTTTTTTGTTTTTTTGATTGATACATCATATTGTCTGCAACTTTGAACAGTTTTTTTGCAGTTCCGCTTCCATATGCTCCACCTATGCTTACAGACATATGTAGTTCGGGATGTCCATCAATTATCAGACCATCAACAGAACGCCTGATCCTCTCCAGTTTTTTCTCAAATGTCTCTTGGGGTATACCGAAAAAGATGATTACAAATTCATCGCCGCCATAACGGATAACTGCATCTGTTTTTCGCACACAGGATAAAACAGTTTGTGCAATGTTCTGCAATACGATATCGCCAACATCGTGGCCATAATTATCATTGATGTACTTAAAATTATCCACATCTATTACCACCATTGCCTGAATATCATCTGCGCCTTGAAAATGCTCGTCATAATAGCGGCGATTATAAATACTGGTTAAGGAATCAATATATAATAATTGCAGTTGCTGCTGTTTGCGAGACAAGACGGTGTATTTTTCATAAGAAAACAGCCTATCGTAGTCTATTTTATTTCTTATATCCTGAATATTTTTAGCCTCTTGTTCCTGAGAGGCATCCATTAGTTCGTTTTCAAGTGTATCGGCAATTTCTTGCAGACACAGTAAAAGAGAAGGATTAAATGCACCGCATTGTCCTTCTAAAATCATTTTCAAAGCTTCTTCATGTGGATAAGCTTTCTTATAGCAACGCTCACTGGTCAAGGCATCGTATACATCGGCCAGCGCAACCACTTGAGCGGCTATGGGAATTTCGTCTCCCTTTAATCCATCCGGGTAACCATTGCCATCATACCTTTCGTGGTGCCATCGGCAGATCTCAGAAGCCACCTTGACAAGCGGATCTTCCTGCTGTTCTATGGGCAGGTCTAACAGCATGTTAGCACCGATCACTGAGTGCGTTTTTATCACTTCAAATTCCTCTGCCGTAAGTCGGCTGGGTTTATTTAATATTGCATCTGAAATTGAGATTTTCCCAATATCATGCAGCGCAGAAGCAGTGCTGATCAAAGAAATATCTGCTTTAGACAAAGGATATTGATCTGTCAGCTGAACCAACTGCTTCAGCAAATATTTTGTAATCGTATTAACATGCAGTATATGTAGGCCGCTCTCTCCATTACGAAATTCCACAATATGAGACAGAATTGAGATCATCAACTTATTATTCTTTTCCTGCTCGTGAAATTGTTCTGCAATAATTTTTTCAAGGCGCTGCTGCCTTGCGTATAAAAACATCGTATTAGAAATTCGACGCTGGACAATGGTTGAATCAAAAGGTCAGCTGATATAGTCAAAAGCCCCCAAGTCATAGGCCCTCTTTATATTAGCAGGAGTGTCATCAGCAGAAATCATAATAACAGCGAAGGTGTCATTCCAATGGTATTTGTTTATGTAAGCTAATACTTCAAATCCGTCCATTTCAGGCATCATAATGTCCAAAAGCAAAAGGGAGAAATCTGCTCTTTGCTTTGAAAGGAGAGAAATTGCTTCCACACCATTCTCAGCCTCAACCACATCATATCGCTCTTCCAAAATATCTACCAAAAGAGCTCGGTTCATTTCTGAATCGTCCACAATTAAAATTTTTTGTTTATCCATGATACTTAAACTCTTTCCTAATAATTTTGCATTTTTATTATAAATGTTATCCTAACATACTGGCAATATCCATATTGGTAAGGTGTACAAATAGGTAAGCGTTTTTTATACTGACAAAATAGGTTCACCATGATATAATTAAACAGATAGGAGGCAAGTTATGAAACCACAAGAAACAAAATTTGAATTTGTATATAATGAAATTAAGCAGTGTATTTTAGATGGACAGATATCTCATGGAAATGCTTTGCCATCTTCAAGGATGTATTGCGAACAATTCCATGTTAGCAGATATACGATTAACCGTGTTTTCGAAGCATTGAGGGCGGAAGGACTGGTTGATATCCAGCCTCGCCTTGCGCCGATTGTTATTTCAACAAAAGATACCTGTAATTCATCAAGCACTGTTTTTGAGATTCTAAAACAAAAGGAATGTATTTTACAGGTATATCAAACTTTTGCCCTAATACTGCCTTCACTTTTGGTTTTTTCCTTACAGGGATGTGATGTGGAGGTACTGCCTTACTATAAACAGGCTGTGAAAGCATTGCGTTTAGGATATACTGCTGGTGGATGGCGTCCTCCTTCCAAATTAGGATATGAGATATTAAGAATAGGCGGTAATTCCCTATTCAGCGAACTCTACTCTACGTTTGGCCTTTATAATAAACTTACATTTTTTACAGAAGAGTGTACTTATTTCTCTAAGCATTTTTCACAGGAAGCAGTATCTGTAGCCAATGTCATTCCAGATGTCTTAAAAGGCGATGATCCACACATAAAGTACAACCTGCTCTCAAATATGTATCAGAAACTTACGGAATTCATTGAAAATACCTTGAATTATCTGTCAGAGGCCACCCCAAAATGTCATTCACAAACTGGTTTAAGGTTTTCATGGAATCCCATGCGTGGTCAGGATTATTGTTACTCAAAAATTGTTGATGACTTGAATTTAAAAATCGGTCTTGGAGAGTATTCTGTTGGAATGTTTCTACCATATGAAAAGCAACTGGCCAACCAGTATGAGGTCTCTATATCGACGGTCAGAAAGGCATTATCAGAACTCGAGCAAAGAGGTTTTGTAAAGACATTAAATGGGAAAGGCACTATAGTGATAGAACCAGATGATACGAAACTTCATCAGCTGGCTCTTAATTCCGGATATGTAGAAAAATCACTACGTTACCTTCACGCCCTACAGCTAATGGTGCTAATCATTCGCCCGGCCGCTTTAGCTGCAACTCCACAGTTTACTAGTGAAGAACTAGACGAGTTGGCTGATAGATTTACTTCCTCTGATTCTGTTTATTTGGCAGATATTTTGGAAGCCATAATGAGAAATACCACGTTAGAACCTTTATATGTTATATTATCTGAAACTAATCATCTTCTTGAATGGGGACACCATTTTGCTTATTATCCGTCCAAGAAACATACACTTTCACAACTCAACAAGCAAGTCATTCTTGCGCTTCAACAGTTAAGGGAAGGTAATGCAGACGCCTTTGCGGATAGCATAGCAGATTGTTATCGTTACAATTTGAGCCGTATGAAGAAGCATATGGTAGAAAAATATAAATTTCGTAATGTAGCTAATATTCGGGTTCCAGAAAAATACTAGTTAGCAAGCTATAGAAATGGGTATCCTTTACGCTTGTTGGGGAGTTCTCCAAGCCCCCGCCGAACACCATGCAAAGCATGGTGTTTGCCGCGCTCTGGCAGACGCTTAAAAGTCAAGGACATAGCAAAATCCGTTCTCTTCTTTATGATTAGGTCAGCGTTTACTTCTTAACAGTCATTTTTTAATAAATTATTTCATATACTTCAAGATATCACCAATATACGACCCCATATCCCATAATGGAACCATCGCCTACAGGATAACTGTTTTCCTTCACCTCATCTCCCGAATTTCCTTCGATGGTATACACAACTCCATTTTCACACCTTTCCACAATCCCCACATGATCGCTCTTCCCATCTCTGTTTCCATTCCTATCCGGCCAGTCAAAAAAGATGAATGTTCCTGCCGCAGGTGTATAATCCTGCTCTTTCCACTTGTTATGTTCTTTGAACCATGCAATCCCGTCATCACACAGTGAAAACTTGGGCACTGCACCAGAATCTATCAAACCGCATTGATCCGCACACCAGCTAGCGAAACAGGCACACCATGCTTCCCTCTTTGTAAATCCATACCAGGACCAGAACTTTTGTCCTCCTTTATTTCCGATCTGTGTCTTCGCTATGGTTACGATCTGTTCATTCCCAAATAAACCGGCAAAGATATTTCCACCGGAATAATACCGCCTTACATGGGGCACATACTCCGGGTCGCCGTACCCTGACCAGCCATGAGATGCTGCCTGCTCCTGGCTGAACCGCTGGGCATTCTCCTGCGTATATCCCCCATAATTGCGTAACGCCCAGGATATGTACCCATTTCCATAATTATATCCCTGCCAGGATAATTCAAGCTTCCCCATATCAGAAGGCGTGGTACACCCGGCCTCCTGCACACAGGCTGCATAATACTGTACACCTACCTGAATCGAGTATTCCGGCTCTGTGATGGCATTGGGAATATTCGGAAATCTGGTATTAAACGGACATTCACTGGACTGCATGGGGTCATTCCCCCTGCCTCCGGATTCCTGCATCATGATTGCCTGAAGGGAGGCTACATACTCCGGGATACCATACTCAGATGCATACCTTTGTAACATGGGTGTGTAATTCAGTACCTCCTGGCTCAACGGTTCTGCACTTTGAGAACTCCCTGAAAACAAGGCTCCGCCAATGACACCCAGTATTATAATCAAAAATACAACTCCACCACCAGCCGATGCAAGAATCGTCCCCAAGCCTTTTATAGAAGTTATCACCCCGTGTACTGCTGTTTTGATTCCCCGGACTGTTGTTTTAGCTGTCTTTGCTATCTTTACCGTTTCTGCAGGATTCAGAGCCTTGACAGCTGCCTGCTTCGCCGTCCTCATCACATGCAGATTTTGATATTGTGATACAGGCGGTTTGCTTGTCTTAATCTTCTCAAAAGGTACAGGGGAAGATTTCACGACTCTAGGAGTCACATTCACCTTCCTCCTCACAGAAGTCCGGATGGTTTTCTCTGCTTCCGGCTTTACCCTCACCTTTATCTGGGAACTTGTCTGTATCTGAGAACTTCCCTGTCTGGCAGGCGTCTTTCCCTGCTCTCCTGCTGCTTTAGCAGTTCTGTTTTCCTTCCCGGTTTGAAGTCCAGACTTTATCTCTTCTTCCGCTTCTTGGGCTGTTTCTGATGCTTCAGCAGCTGCTTCCGCTGTCCTATCCTCTTTTCTGCGCTCCCGCAGCTTCTCAAAAGACTTTTTCGCGGCCTTCCGCCCTGCGGCAGAGACAGCACCGCTCGACTTATATGCAGCCCATTCCTCTATAGATGATAGTTTTTCACTGCCATACTGGACAGGTGATTCCTGTCCAGCAGACGCCTCCGCTGCCTGAGTTACCCGGTTCTGCTTCTCTTTCAGTTCCAAGGCTGCTGACCGGACAAATTCTTTCGGCATTCTGGCAGCCGGATTCTTGAGCTTGGGGCTTCGGTTATGTTCCTTCATCTTGATATCCCGCATCCTTCACCTCCTCTCTGTGAGTAATCCATATAAAAAATCAACGTTCCGGAGTTTTTTTCTGCTTTTCATTCTTCGTCAGTTCCGGCAGATACTGTTTTAATTCCTCAACAGCTTCTTTTACCAAAGGATGATTCTGGTATTCAGGTATCAGTTTCAACTCTTCTGCTGCAATCTCCCGCCTGTTAAACAGCGGCCACTGGATATCTGAGTAATCAGGGATTGTCGTGTCCTGCAGGACAAAACCGATACCCGGTCCCTTAGCTGTACCTTTCTTTCGGATACGCTGGTACTCCCTGACTGCTTCCGGCAGGGTCAGATTCTCCTGCATTTCCCCGAAATTATGAAATTCCATGCACTCCGCTGCAAAAAAAGAAATACTGGCATGTTTATCATGTTCTATTTCCTTCCTGTCTTTTTCATGTTCTGTTCCTTCCGACTGGATTGATTTCAGGCTTTCCCGAATGGATGGCTTCTTCAAATATTCGGCATGTTCCGTCAGACGCTCCATCTTGGACAGCATCTTCTCCGTCCGGTCTTTCATTCCAGTCGTTACACCCATGACATGGTATAAACCTTTCTGGATCTGGAATACGCTCCCACGTTCCACATCACGTTCCGGTGCTTTTACAGATTCTTTGCCAGCCAGCTCTCTCCCGATATTTCCGATATGGGTCTTCGCCGCATGCAGTTCATCTGCCATACTGCCAAGCCTGTCAATCCCTCTGTCCATTGATAAGACAGACTGGCTTAACTGGTTATGCACTTTCTGGATACCCTTCTGCAGCCCTAAGAAATCGATCGTTTTTGCCAGTGTCAGGACTCCTTTTTCACGGAAATTCTTCACGGCCTTCTGGACACCCTCCATAAATTTTTCTTTCAGTACATGGACCTGCTCCCTTGCTTCCTGTACTTTACCTTCCACTTTAGCAACGACACGCACAGCGGCCGCCTTGATCCCCTGATCTTGGATCACACCAAGCTGCTCCTTCACATCCCTCAGTTCCTTTAGCACATCTCCCAGCTGTGTATCCATCGCATCCAGATATTGTGCAAGGCCGCTGACCTGCTCCTTTTCCTCCTTCATCCCTTTTTCATCCAGAATCCGGAGCAATTCTTCCAATTGTTCCTGTTCCATAAGCGGTACTTTTAGTGTTGATTCCATACAATATCACTCCCTTCTTTAAACATGTAATGCCGCGCCCCATATAGGACACGGCACATTTTTACACTCTTCTAAGCCTCCCCGGGCTTGGTTGTCATCAGTTTATATAACCCTGTATTTTTCGGGAACGAGTTTTCAAAAGGAACAATATTCCCGGAACACCGGATCAGCCCTCGCCCTGCACCTACATTCGTAATGTACGACAGCTGATTATCCGAAATATTGAGCAGGGCAGCCAGTTCCTCCCTGTCCGTACTTGACTGGTTCAGCAGGATCAGGAACTCACTGTTGGCAAGCATCAACCTTGCGGTATCAGATTTCAGAAGCTCTTCCACATTCTGTGTCAGCGCGGTAACAAAGCCGTTATACTTTCGGATTCTCTTATACAGCCGGTAGAAAAAATCGCTGCTGTACTTATAACGGAAAAGAAGGTAAAATTCATCTGCAAAAATCCATGTTGTTTTCCCTTCCTTCCAGTTCTGGATTACCCGGTTGAAAATACTATCCAGTGTTACCAGCATTCCCAAAGGCATCAGCTGTTCTCCCAGTTCCCGGATGTCATAATCAATGATCCTGCTTTTGGTATTGACATTCGTATTCTGAGCGAAAGTATTCAGGCTCCCATTGATAAACAGTTCCGATGACAGGGCCAGTCCCCTGGCCTCTTCCTCTGGCTGCAACATCAGTTGACGGTATAAATCTTTTAGAGTGGGCATATCTCCCTTATAACCATTTCTGATATAATCCCGGTAGACATCTGCAGTACAGCGGTCCAGTATGGATTTCTCTTTCGCAGACAAGTTCCCAGCTCCCACCAGCTGTTCAAATAGGGAGAGGATAAATTCAGACTTTTCGATTAACGGGTTCTTGTCATCTCCGTATGCCGCATCCATGTCCAGTGCATTCAGGTGGGTATCTGAGGTTGCTGAGATTCGGATGACTTCCCCGTTCAAAGATTCTACAAGGGAAGCAAATTCTGACTCCGGATCCAGAATTAAAATGTCGTCATCCGTGGATAGAGCTAAATCCACAATCTCTTCTTTTGCTGAAAAACTCTTCCCAGAACCGCTTACCCCCAGACGGAAAGAGTTGCCGTTTAACAGCTTCCTCCGGTCTGCCACCAGCATGTTTTTACTGACTGCGTTCTGCCCATAGTAGATCCCACCCGGCTGCATGATCTCCTGCGTGTGGAAGGGAATCAGGACAGCCGTGGATTCTGTGGTCAGAGTCCGCAGGACATTGATTTTCCGCAGGCCGTATGGCAGGACGGTATTGAGCCCGTCCACTTGCTGCCATTTTAAGACCGAAAGCTGGCACAGGTGCTTTCTGGCGATGGACAGCAGCGTATCGGTATCGGAGTCCAGCTGCTCTTTCGTATCTGCCATGTGCACCATCGTCAGAAGCCCGAACATCATCCGCTGATCCCGGGTCGTCAGGTCATCCAGCATCTCCTTGGTCTCTTTGCGCTGAAGCTCCATGTCGTAGGGCACCACTGCGGAAAAGTTATTGTTTGCGTTCTGGCGCCTCTGCCAGTTGGTCACATTCGTTTCCACACCCAGCAGACGGTTCTGGATCTCCCGGACCGCCTCATCGGTTGGCACCGGCAGGATGTCAATGGACAGCATCAGGTCCCGGCTGAGATCGCACAGTTCCGAAACCATGTCATCCTTCACATAACTGGCGTAATCCTGCATATATAAGACCCGTCCATAGCGGCCGTCAAGCTGGAAGCAGTCTTTGGAAACTTCCATACTTGCCGGGCAGATCCAATCCTTGAAGCTGTGCCCTTTTCTGGCATATTCTCTTAAGTCAAAGGGGACCCCCGTTGGTTTTCCTGCCCGAAAGAAATCACGGAAAACCTGCAGACGCTCCCCTGCATCCAGCTCTTCCCCTACGGAAGATAGCTTTGCAAGGTGGGTGATGATATCGGTTCCCACACGGGCAAAATAAGTCCTTGCCTCGTCAATGTTCTTTTTATGGACGCTGATAGTCAGGTACCGTTCCTGATAAATGCTGTTATTGGTGCCGCTGACTTTGGAGAGCAGCATGTCGTTATACTCCCTGCGGTATTCATCCAGCCCATCCTGTTTCATGGGAATCAATAAGGACTGTTCAAATTCCTCTTTATTAATTCTTCTATTATTCAGGGTAATCTTGGCAGATGTGCCGGAATCCAATGCATTTAAGAGTTCCGAATAATCCAGAAACATCTCTGTCTTATCGCTCTTGCTCGCAATGGAGTAATTGATATCCGAGAACCGGAATGTCTTTGAAAACTTGCTTTCCACTTGAAAAATCCCATCCGGCCAGATCTTACGGATGGGGACTGCCTGTTGGACAGATTTGGGGACTTTAAACTTCTCCCTGTCCATTTTTGTTGCCTGATTAAGAGTTTTAATCAACCGCATCCCCCCTTCCCTTTTTCTTCATACGATGCGTTTTTTTCATACTCTGCTTTCTTTTCTGTATGACCTGCGCACCGTCACTTCCTGTACGCTCCCCGGCCCGAATGCAGTCTTCCATGCATTGGTAATAGAGATTCTCGGACTGGAAGGTCAGACGTTTGGGATACAGTAGCTCTGATTTGATAACTGTCCATAGAAACTGTTCTGCGGTCATGCCGTGGTACTTAAAAAAGCCACAGACTGCAAAGGGGGCAGATCCCATCACACACAGCCAGCCGGTGATCTCCTCCCCTGCCAGTTCCCTCAGACTGAAATAAATCCCGAGCGTTGCCCCGACTGCCAGCAGGGAAAATACACATTGGCGGAAATTCAGCCCGAAAAACATAGATTCCTGATAATCCCTGATTTCTTTATTCATTTTTACTTCCATTTACCGTTCCTGTCCTTTCTTTGATTTCTTTGTGCGTCCCCTCTTTTCTGGTTCCTGTTTCGTCATCCCATGAAGAGCCCGGTATTTCTCTACACCCTTGGGATCCAGCTCTGCCAGACGGTCCAGATTAAATGCCACCTTGCTGTATCTGGCATATCCGGAATAACCCTCTTCCGAAAGCACCTTCCCCAATTTATGTTTTTTTATAAAGTCCAGCTTGCTGTTCTTGGCGAAATCATCAATATATGCCTCGTTGACTTCTGCCGGCGAATAGGGCAGATTGATGGTTAAGTCTGCGAAGGATTCCATCTCTCCGTCCTCTTTGTGCAAAAGTCCGATATAGAGCCGGTCACCGTATGCATAGGCACCCACTTCAATTACTAATTCTTCATGTCCAAATTCCCAGTCATATCCTAATGTTTTTTGTTCTTCCATCTCTAATCTCCTTTTTCTAGATATTTCATTTACTTTCTTTCCAACCTATTACAATCCCATAATCTCTTTCACAATCCGGTCGGATGCCTTGATTGCCCCCACCAATACCAGCAGGTTAAAGATCAGTTCTCCCACATAATTCCATACAATGGTCACTGTTGACAGGCTGCTGTCGCTGATGGCCGGCGGGCTGGCTGCAAATACGGAAAAGATGATGCAGGCCAGTGCTATGACTGCCCCTTCCAGACAGACACCGGCATATGACCGTACAAAGTTCTTCCCCACGGATTGTGTGGGTTCCCCTGCGAAGGTAGAGATGGGGATTGGTGCCAGTGCCGTATACATATACAGCTTGAACATCCTGCCGTAAACGCTCATGATCATGATAAAAGACATCACAGTAATCAGCAGGCTCCCAAGCAGCGTGACGATCCACAAAGGGATCGACTCCAGCATGCCGACAGACTCAATCTTTTCCACGATCTCTGCTGGAAGCTCCGTGACCGCTCCCCCGGCCATGCCGGATTGGGACATGATGGTGGAAACAACCCCCTGTATGATAGAGAAGATCGCTGTCATCAGTTCCATGCCGTACATGACAGCCCCCTGTGCCAGTGCGAAACGGACAAACGCTTTCACCGCATGCTCCGGCTTTTTCATGTCCGTGAAGCTGCCGCAGGTCTTGACAATCCCTGCCGCAAAGAACAATACTAAGAGCCCATATCCAATGGCTTTCAGCGCATCGTTGATGGTCACCATGACTCTCCAGATTTCCCCGCCCTTGAAGGTTTCCGGGTTCTGTGTCAGGAGGGTCCATATCTCTGCCAGCTTACTGCTCCAGGTTTCCAATGCAGAATTTAAATTCTGCACAATCCAGTTATCACTCAGTAATTTTCACCCCCTTTGCATTCAAAAATGAAAGGGAGGCCGTTTTAAGGCCTCCCGGTACATACGTTCCAGCCCTATCCCATGATCAGGTCTAGGATTTCTTTTGCAAAGGTGATGATGATCCCGCCGGCCAGCGTCAGGAAACCATTGGCTCTCTGGCTGGGGTCGTGGCTTTTCAGACTGAGCCCGACCTGCACCACTCCAAATCCCAACAAGATCAGACCGATTGCGCGGATCAGGGAAAATATAAATGTGGATAAGTTATTGACTACCGACAGGGGATCCCCTGCGGCATAGACAGACATGCTTCCACAGCATAAGAAACACACAGCGCCCACATAGCAGAGGCAAATCCCCTTCTGCAGCCTCTGGGCAGGTGTTAGTTTGAATCGTTTTTTCTTTCTTTCCTTTTTATTCAGTTTTTGACAAAATCTATTCGTCAATAGGCATTCCTCCATTCTTCTACTGCCGGAACGCATCTGGATGTGCTCCGGAGGTTTCAAAAGGCTCCCCAAGGATGTCTTCCCAGGAGAGCAGTTCATAGTCATCATATCGGGTTTCATCAAACGGAAAGCTGTCATGTGCCAACGGAGCCTCCGCATAGTTGTAGGCTTCGGCTCCTCCATCCTCCGTATGAGGATACCACCATGATGATCTCCAGATAATTCCTCATATAGTGCCGCAGCTTTATATGCGGTACTTCCTGGGCATTGGAAATATTATAATCGTCAATCATGTAATAGTTTACCTTTAACTGCTGGTCAATACGGCGGATCATCATCTGCTCATTTACCGACTGGTCCTCCCTGCCGATATAATACCTGTAAAAATCCACATTCAGATAATACATCGTTTTCACAAAAGGCAGAGGGTGGTAGACAAAGATATTGTCCACATAAAAGGTATGCTCCGGGAGCTGCAGGCGGCACTCTCTCAGCAGTTTTGTCCGATAGATGACGGAATGCATCAGAATGTACTGCCCTTTTCTTAAAAATTTTACATCATCCCATGTAAATACTCTATTCTGGGGAAATGCGCTCCGGTAACGCATGGCTTTTTTATGTTTTGCCCCTTCTTTTTCATAGACGAAATTGCTGATCACCATATCCACCAGCTGCTGCTCACCGGCAAGTGCAGCCAAAGTTTTCATCATCTCTTTGAATGCAGAAATAGACACCCAGTCATCACTGTCCACCACCTTGAAAAACAGCCCTGACGCATGGCGCAGACCGGTATTGACGGCTTCTCCATGCCCTCCGTTTTCCTGATGGATGACTTTAACGATATCCGGATAATCGTTGGCATATTTCTCTGCAATCTCCCCTGTACGGTCCAAAGAGCCGTCATTCACAATGATGATCTCCACCTCCGGCCCGCCCGTCAACAGGGAATGAATACAATTTTCCATATACGCCTCGGAATTATAACAGGGCACTGTAACGGATAAAACCTTCATGTTTCCATCCTCCACCTTTCTATTTCTTCCCGGCTTCCCCTTCCGGAAAGATAATCTTAAATACAAAGAAAAAGATAATCATAGATACACCGCCGGTAATAAAGGTCACCAGTAGATTGTAGATTGCCGG
Organism: Faecalicatena orotica; assembly: GCF_003149245.1. GTDB lineage: Bacteria > Bacillota > Clostridia > Lachnospirales > Lachnospiraceae > Faecalicatena_A > Faecalicatena_A orotica. Next base: position 95,499 of record NZ_QGDL01000018.1, read on the forward strand.
TGCCACATAAGCAGATGCAATGGGCATCCATAAATTATTAAATCCGTTGCAGATCAGGGAGATTACGATCCATGCAATAAAATACCACATTGCCTGATAGACAGGATTCCCTTTGCTCTTAAATGTAATGTTTCTCTGCAGTGGGAAATTAATGCACTGTGCCAGGAAAGAACCAACCTCATAGCTGATAAAGTAACCAAGTCCGCCGCCAATCAGTACCGCCCCGCTGGCATCATAGAGGACATTATATCCAAGCAGGCTCCATGTAAAATCAACTCCGAAGATGTGCAGTTCCTTCTGGGGCCACATAAATTCTGTCCCGGCAAGCCCGATTCCGAGAAGCGCTGGCATAAATGTAAAGATCAGGTACTGGAATACGGTCACCATCATGCTGAATACAAAGAAATAGAAAATCTGGTATACCCATTTTGCCAGCTTCGGGTGTTTCTCTTCAAACCTGTTCCATATCCCCATCCATTTTTCTTTTATCTGACTCATTTTTTTGCTCCTTTCCCGCTAAACAGCCTTTTTTCATATGCCTTATTTGCCCTGAGGTTGGCAAAGAACCCGCCAATCACTTTTCCCATTCCACGGAAGAAGTACCCGTTCACCACCTCTACCACACCGTTTACCATGTCCATACTCACCATTCCGCCCGTCATCTTTGCAATCGCGCGGAACGGGATATTGTATTGGAATAAAAGATTCAGGTCCGGTTTCCCTGTTGCTTCGTTTTTTAACTTCCTGTCTGTCAATATTTTATAGATGAACCTTGCCAGGGCACTTTTTGCATAATACATCTGGCACACAGCATCATTGATCTTCAGTTCCCCCGACCATTTGCCATCTGGAATGGGGTGTCCAAGCAGGGTCTCAAACTCCTGGTTGGATATCTGCTGTATGATCCCAGTGTAATAGTAAGGAAGTTCTGCCGGGTTGTACGGATACGCAGAAGCAGTCCCCTCCACTTCCAATTCTTTTACGAGCCGGATATCACTGACACTGGCCCCCACCATGATCTGATAGGTGCCCATCTCCACCTCCCACTTGTTGGCCCTGATATTCCAGTAGCGGAAAGTCTTGTCATCAAATGGAATCTGTACCACCTTACTTTCTCCGGCTTTCAGGAATACCTTTTTAAAACCTTTCAGTTCCTTTGCCGGACGGAATACGATGGCGTTGGGGAGCCCCACATACATCTGTACTACTTCCGCACCATCTCTATCACCAGTGTTGGTGACTACAACCTGGATTCCCTGTACATCTACTTTTAAGTCAGAATAGGAAAACTCCGTATAAGACAGACCAAATCCAAAGGGATACTGCACCCGTACACTGGTGGTATCATAATACCGGTAACCCACATAAATGCTCTCCCTGTACTCAGCATTGCGTTCTGTACTTGGGAAATGCCGAAATGCCGGCGTGTCCTCATACCGGACCGGGTAACTCTCCGCCAGACGTCCGGAGGGGTTCACCTTTCCGCTCAGGATATCCAGCATTGCACTTGCCCCGGCCTGTCCGGACAGGTAGCCATGCAGGATTGCCTTACAGCAGGTATGCCAGGGCATTTCTATGGATGCCCCTGCACTTAATACCCCCACAATGTTTTCATTTACCTGCGTAATCGACTGTAAAAGTTCTATCTGGTTCTGGGGTATCCTCATATGGGAACGGTCCATGCCTTCCACTTCGCTCATCTCATCCAATCCAAAATAGTACAGCACTACATCGGCCTTTGCTGCAGCATCCAGAGCTTCTTTCTTCAAGATATCGTCGACTTCCCCGGTTCGTTTATACCCTCTGGATATACCAGAAATTTTCCAGTCATAGTCTGTAATTGTTTGTTCGATTGTCTCCAGAGAGGTAGGCTTTACCATGGAAGATCCTGCCCCCTGATATCTTGGTTCTACTGCAAAATCCCCGATGACAGCCACTGTACATCCCGGCTCCAAAGGCAGGATATGGTCAGAATTCTTTAGCAGTACCGCACTTTCTGCTGCGGCACGCCTTGCAAGATTATGGTGTTCTTCTTTATCAAAACTTTCTTTTCTTGCTTTCTGGTGCTCCGAAACCGTGAGCACAGCATCCAGTAAATCATCCACTACAGTATCCAGTTCTTCCATGGTAAGGCTTCCATCCCGCACCGCCGCCACGATCTGCCTTGCGGAATCCAGCCCCGGCGTCGGCATTTCCAGGTTGGATCTTGCCTGCACACCCTTTACATGGTCATTGGAACCTCCCCAGTCTGTGATCACAATCCCGTCAAATCCCCATTCCTTTCGCAGGATATCCAAAAGCAGATGTTTATTTTCATTTGCATACGTTCCATTGACCTGATTGTAGCTTGTCATGATGGCTTTGGCCCCGCCTTCCTTTACCGCAATCTCAAATCCCGTCAGATAGATTTCACGGAGTGTCCGTTCATCCAGCACAGCGTTCATGGCCATACGGCGGAGCTCCTGGCTGTTGACTGCAAAGTGCTTCGGGCAGGCATAGACCCCCTGGCTCTGGATTCCCCGGATATAGGACGCCGCCATCTTTCCGGCCAGGTACGGGTCTTCCGAAAAATATTCAAAGTTCCTGCCGCAAAGTGGGCTTCGTTTAATATTCAACCCCGGTCCCAGCAATACTTGTACATCCAGCTCCGACGCCTCTTCGCCCAATGCTTTCCCAATTTCTTTTCCAAGCTCTTCATCCCAGCCGTTCGCTATGGTCGCTGCAGTAGGAAAACAGGTGGCTGGAAGGGATTCGTTGAGTCCGAGATGGTCGCCTGCCCCAGCCTGTTTTCGGATTCCGTGGGGGCCGTCAGAGCAAAACATAGACGGAATATTCAGGCGGGGGATATCACGGGTCTCCCATTCCCCTTTCCCGCTTAAAAAGGCAGCCTTTTCTTCCACTGTCATTTTTTCTATCATATCCTGATGTTTCATTTCATTCTCCTTTTCTAAATCCAGATACGTCTTGGCGTATGATAAAGGGCTCCCCATTTGATGAGAAGCCCCAGTCATTCTTTGCTTAACTCTTCCGTCTTTGGAACTACTTCAATGGTAACTTTTTTTCTTTTTTTGAAATAACGTACCAGCACAAGTGTCATGATTCCAAGGGATACTACTGCTACAGCAGCATCAATACCAATAAACAGCTTTGTCATATTCGGCATTTTTCCTGCATTGGGATCAGGAATCGTATAGTTTCCGCTGTTGACTGTTGTATAAAGGATATTTTTGCAGGCCTGCCGCATGGCTAGTACCATAGTTGCAGAAGTATTTGTGATCTCATTGGACTTCTGCGTTCCAAATCCAAGCATCGCATCATTTCCGTTACGGACAAAGTCATCGGTGTTCTGATAGCCATAGGAGCCATTCCAGTCAGATAATACCATGCCCCTAAATCCCCATTCGTCACGTAAGACGTTGTTTAACAGATTCGGATTTGCCCCGGTAGATCGGGGTCCGATAAAGTTAAAAGAGGACATCACAGCCAGAGACTTTCCGTCATAATTCTTGACACAGATTTCAAAAGGCTTTAAATAGGTTTCCCGGATCACCTGCTCATCGGAATAGGTTAAGAGGAGGGAACAGCGGTTGGTTTCCTGGTCATTCAGTACAAAATGTTTGATGTATGGATAAACACCTTTTGTTGTCATACCATTCACCGTATTGGATGCGATATATCCTGAGAGGACGCCATCTTCGGAATAATACTCAAAGTTACGGCCGGTAAAAGCGCTGCGGTGGATGTTCATGGCCGGTGCATATGCTCCAAAGATACGGCAGTCCGCATATTCCTGACCTTCAGCTTCCCCGATACGATAAGCCAGGTCTTTATTCCAGGTCTGCGCAATCAGCAGTTCTGTGGAAAAAGCAGTACCATACACCTGAATATACCAGTCATTCAGACCAGAGGTGCCATCGGAATCCAGTGTTCCAACCTTTCCGATGGAATCCACGGCTACGGTCTGGAAGCCGCCCAGGTTGACCATATCGATCATGTCTTCCACAGATAACTGGTCCAGCAGGTCATCCCATAAGGAGTCTTCATATTCCTTCCCCGCCAAATCTGCTGCAGTCACCCCATTGTCTGCCTCTGTGACAGGCATGGTGTCCTCTTCGTTATCATATTTTGTAGAATCATAATGGGCTACGGTCTTTTCTGCAACTGCTGCTTTCGTCTCCTTGTCCATGACATACATATCATCAGAGGGCGCTGCTGTTGCCGCACTGTAGTTGGCAAAACCGTCTGCCCGGGACAGATAGGTTACCTTTCCGGCAGAATAATCCTGGAACTGGTTCACCGCTGCGGTGTCATCCGAAGCACGTCCCTGTGTTTCATAATTCATGTCTGTATCTACGGAAAATGTCTCTTCGTCCAAAACTGTATGGGCATCTGAGCGGATGGAAAGGCTGTAATCCCCTGCTTCCAGTACATAACCGCCATGTTCAGTCTTGATACCTTTGGAATCATAAGCCGCCATCTCTTCCTTTGGAATTTCAAAGGATATGGTTTCGGAATCCCCTGGCTCCAATAATTCTGTCTTTCCAAATTCAATCAGGTTGACAGATGCTTTTTCAATCCCGCCATTATTATAAGGAGGGGGTAAATAAAGCTCTACTACTTCTTTGCCTGCTGTTTCTCCTATATTGGTGACTTCCACATCTACCGAAACGGTATCCCCGTTGTCTGTAAAATTTTTCATTTCCTGTGTGAATGTGGTGTAGCTAAGTCCATAGCCAAAGGGATACTGCACATGGTCTTCATATTGAATCAGCCCTTCTTCTGCCGCTGTCTCATAGAATTTATATCCCACATAGATATTCTCCACATAGTTGACGAAGGGCAGGACACCCTGATATGCTTCGTCCGCTTCTGTAAGCTCTGCGCGCAGGTCATCCACATTGTTATAGAGGAAGCTCCCGTAATTGTTATAAGTCGGGGTGCTTGTCAAGTCATATACATAGGTATCTACAGTTCTTCCTGACGGATTTACAGAACCATTTAAAATCTCTCCCAGCGCTGCCATTCCTGTTTTTCCAGGACCCGGTGCCAGAATCACGGAACCGATATTCTCATACTCATCTACCCAGCCAAGTTCCATGGGGTTATTGGCGTTGATGACAACCACAACCTGTTCAAACTCAGAAGTCACTTTCTCGATCATGGCTTCTTCTGTGTTGGAAAGCTCCAAATAGCTTTCTCCTTCATCGAAGTCATCATAGTCGCCGTTATTGGTGTAATTACAGGAAAAATAGTTGTACTGTTCATTTCCGTTGGCTACTTCATCGCGAGGGTCATATGTACCGTCAATGACGGCCTTCATATCAAGTGGAACATCCTGCCCCTCTCCGCCGGACCTGGAAATGACGATCATTGCTGTATCGGAAAAATCCTTTGCATCCTTCATCAGTTCATCGGTGTAATAATCTACCGTCGGCTCCGGCAGTGACCAATCTGTGAATGTTACGCTGACCACGTTCCCACCCAGATTTCTTGTGGGGCTGTACTCTTTATACATATCAACTAGATTTTGGTTCACATGGAAGCCTGCATCTGTAAGGGATGCCAGAATATCCACATTTCCTGAGTTGTCTGCCGACCCGGAACCTGTTCCGCCATAGATCGGGTTCGTGGATGCCCATCCAAACACATTCAGATTGGAGTCCTTATCAAGAGGCAGCATCCCGTCATTTTTCACCAGTGCCATTCCCTCTTCCCCGGTTTCTTTGATAATTTCTTCTGAAGTTTTGACGGATTCTTCTGATACGGAACCACGCCCGTTCAGTATGGGTGCCAGGTTGTTATACATGGGGCCAAAGCAGATGATGTTGGCCAAAACAGTGACGATCAGCACCCAGGCAATGCCTGCTCCCCACCGTACCACGTGGCGGGTGCCTTTTTTAACCAGCCAGTGAGCCGCGATTATGATAATAACGGCGACAGCCAGTGTACCCAGAATGGCGTATATATAGCCTCCCAGTGAATTTACATACTGCTGGACATCTGTGGGGCTGACACCCATGTTTTCAAAAATCGGTGTGAGCCAGTCAATTAGAAACTGTAACATTTTTCTTCCTCCCTTTCCTTGAGTAAAATAATTGATTCATTACGTTGTCCTCATTATAATCAAGTGAAAGGGCAAAACCGGGATTTGCGAAAAGTGGTCGTTTTTTTACGATAACCGGTAAGCAGGCTGTTATGCTTCTTCCTGTGAAGGCAATAGGATATCAAGATTGAACTTGCCGTTTTTTAATGACATAAAAAGCTCCCCATGATATTTCTCCACGATATAGCGCATACTCTTCACTCCAAACCCATGCTGTGATCTGTCTTTTTTATCTGTAACCGGAATTCCATTTTCAAACTGGAGCATACGGCTGCACCTGTTTTCCAGATGGATCAGCACCATGTCATTGTGGTGCCTGATCTGGAAGCTGATAATCCGTTCCCCCTTCTTTTCCTTCATCACCCGTTCCAGTGCATTATCCAGAGCATTCCCCATCAGGGCATACACATCGGCAGATGCCATGTAGGAGATCATCTTTCCTTCCACCATGCAGCCAAACTCAATTCCCCGTTCATTAAAAATCAACGTTTTCTCCCGCAGCACATAATCCAGGGCGCTGCAGCCGGTATGGTAGGTGGCATCGTAAATAGATACCGCATCCTGGATCTCCTGTATATATTCCGTTCTGGACCTGTCATCTTCTATCTTTGCCAAAGCCTTCATCTGATGCTTCAGATCATGGCATTTCATGTTGATGATATCTATGGCTTCCTTTGAGCTTTTCTGCTGCGCGGTAGATATCTGGAGAAGCTGTTCCATCATTTCCTGTTCCCGTTTCATGCTGTTTTCCCGGAGTACATAATACTCCATCAGCAGGACAAGGGCACAGCATAAGAAGCTGTATGACGGGCAGATCACATCTCCCATCGGGGTACCCATATACTCTTCGGGATAAGACCAGTAAACACTGAAGCCAATGGCAAAGACCATAATGATAAACGCAAGCACAACAATCCGGAAATCACCGTCACTTAATTGATTGGCTTTTTTATTAGGCCGTATAATCAAAAGATACACAGCCGCAGCCCCAGCCAGATAAATCACATACCTGGTAAGCAGCAGATGAGGCAGGCTTCCATACAGCGGATAAAGGTTGTGAAGCTTCTGCAATATAATCCGGGAAAGTGCAAAAGTCATATGTTCCGTGGCATATCCGCCCGCCAGAATAAAGATAAGTTCACGCAGTTCTAAATCAAAGCTGCCCCATATAGGGATAGCTGTGAAAAATGCAAAACCCAGGTACAGCAGCATATAGTAGAACAAGGATGTGGACTCGTAGGGTGTAAGTACCGCATTCCACAAAGCACTTAATAAAATCTGAAGCAGGAAACCAGTGAGCAGCCTTGGCAGGAAATGTGTTCTTTTTGGGCTGTCAGTCAAAAATACCGCTTCTGAGACAAGAAGCTGAAATGGAAACTGGATAAAAATAGCTTCAAAAATACCGTATAACATATCATAGACCTCCCATAAAGTTGATGTAATCCTGTGTAAACTGTTTTTTTAGCCTTCTGGAGAGCGGCAGTTCCTGTCCGGATGTGAGTGTTACACTGTCTTTCCCAATTCGTTTTATGTAATTGAGATGAACCAAACAGCCAGAATTGCACTCCGAAAAAGGCAGGGATGTAAGCTTCACTTTTATATCTTTCAGGCTTCCCCGCATTTGGGAGCATTCCTGTTTTGTATGGAACACAAGATAATCCCGGTCTTTCTCTATGTACAGGATATCCGACACCGTGATCCGGAAAATCCCCTCTTTATTGCTGATCAGAATATCCTGCTCCCGGTGGCTTTCTATAAAGCGGAATGCTTTTTGAAGCTTCATGGAAAAATTGTAGTAGCTTACTGGTTTCACCATGAAATCAATAGCCTGCACTTCATACCCGTCTATAGCATACTGTGCCAGGCTTGTGATAAAAATAATCCCCACCGCCTGATCCCTGCTGCGTATTTCACGGGCCACCTCAAGCCCATTACTGCCCGGCATCTCGATATCCAGAAAAATAACATCATATTCGCCCTGATATTCTTCCAGAAAGTCAAAGCTTGCATAGAATATTTTTATCTCAAAAGTTAGATTCTGTTCCTGCTGATACTGCTCCAGATAGGAAACGATACGCTGCGCATCCTCTTTTGAATCATCTACCACTGCTATTTTCATTTGTCTGTTCTCCTCTTCTCCAGAGTGTGTTTTAAAAATGCTATCGCTGGTATTGCTATCTGTTTTTATCATAACAAACGTATTTTTAAATAACAAATACTTATATTTGATTGTATTATATAGCTTTTAGTTAGTGATAAAGTCATTGAACATATGCAACATATACAAGTATTTAAAAAGCCAGCCCCCTCAAGGAAGACTGACCCATTTTTTCTAAATATTCATATTATTAAAACCGCGATACTCTTTACAATCTCTCCTTTAAGAGAAAAGACAGAACAGTTTTTGCCTTCTACCTCTGTTATTTCAAATATGTTTGAAAGAATGTGACCATCTTATCAAATGGAATCACATCTGTCCGGTCATATAAATCCGTATGGACTGCCCCCGGAATGATCATAAGTTCCTTGTTATCGCCGCTCAGCTTATCAAAGGCATCTCTACTGAAGTAGCAGGAATGTGCTTTTTCGCCATGAATCAACAGCACTGCACTCCTGATTTCCTGGCTGTACTGTAAAATCGGCATATTAAGGAATGACAGTGAGGATGTGATATTCCAGCCGCCATTTGAATTCAGTGACCTTGCATGATACCCTCTGTCTGTCTTGTAATAATCATAATAGTCTTTTACAAAGAACGGCGCATCATCAGGCAGTGGATCTACCACGCCTCCTGCAAGGGCATATTCCCCATTTTTATAATCCTCAATTCTCTGGGTGTTTAATGCCCTGCGTTTCTCAAATCTTGATTCCTCGCTGTCCTCGGAATCAAAATACCCTTTTGCGTTGACCCTGCTCATATCATACATCGTAGAAGCCACCGTTGCCTTTATTCTGGTATCAATGGCCGCCGCGTTCAGTGCCATCCCACCCCATCCGCAGATACCGATGATACCGATTTTCTCAGGGTCAACATTATCCTGAACAGACAGGAAATCCACTGCCGCCTGAAAATCCTCTGTGTTGATATCCGGTGAGGCCACATATCTGGGAGTTCCACCACTTTCCCCTGTGAAGGATGGGTCAAAAGCAATGGTTATAAATCCCCTTTCCGCCATTGTCTGTGCATACAGCCCGGAAGACTGCTCTTTGACAGCGCCAAACGGTCCGCTTACCGCGATTGCTGCAAGTCTTCCTTCTGCGTTTTTCGGCACGTACATATCTGCCGCCAATGTGATGCCATAACGATTGTGGAAAGTCACTTTGCTGTGCTCTACTTTTTCACTCTGTGGGAATGTTTTATCCCATTCTTTTGTTAATTTTAATTGTTCTTTCATCTTTATAATTCCTTCTTTCTATAAATATTTTTTGAAATAATCTGCAATCTCTTCCATACGGGTTTCCTGCTTCACATGGAAAGGACATCGCAATTCACAATGTCCGCACCTGATGCAGGCATCTGCCTTGACTGGGAGCTTCCTGTAATGCCCCGCCGCCATTTCATCCCCGGCAAGGGCAAGGTCATAATATTTATTGATCAATCCAATATCAAGTCCTCCCGGACATGGCTGACAGTGATTACAATAGACACAGACCCCTTTTGCATCCTGAGGCGTAAATTCCCCAATGACCGAATAGTCCTTTTCTTCCGAAGATGCAGATACATATCGCAATGCAGTCTCAAGGTCCTGCATATTGCGGACGCCAGGCAGCACAGTCATAACCGCCGGGCGGTCCAGAGCATACTGAAAACATTGTTCATGTGTTAATGCTCTTTTGAAAAGGGAAGTTTTTGCATCCAGAAGCTGCCCGCCTGCAAAGGGCTTCATAACTGAAATTCCTACCCCCATCTGCTCACATTCCCGGTACAGTGTGGCACGTTCCTCTACCTCACCAATGGCATAGTCCCCTTTCCGGTAGTCATAAGCTGGATTGATACTGAACATCATCATGTCCACAAGTCCTGTGTCCAGTATCCTGCGGGCGATATCTGGATTGTGGGAGGAAAATCCCAGATGGCGTATGGTGCCTTCCGCCTGTAATGCCTTCATATACGCCCAGATACCACCGTTCATCACCTCATCCAAATCCTCCCTATCATCAATGCAGTGGATAAACCCTACATCTGTGTAATCAGTATTCAAAAGCTTCAATTCCCATGTAAACTGCTCCCTGATGTCATTTAAGTTCCGTGTCCACCCATAATTTCCACCTTTATAGACTGCGCCAAAGTGCATCTGCATCATAATGTTTTCCCTGTAGCCGGCAAATGCCTTTGCATACGCGTAAAACGGCGCTTTTTTCGACGGAGCCATGTCAAAATAATTAATTCCCCTTTGAATGGCTGCCAAGATAACATCCATCATTTCCTGTTCCGTACCACAAAGACTTCCGCTGCCCAGTCCGATCACACTGATTTTCTCTCCTCCATGAGGCAAAGTACGATATTCCATAATTGTCTCCCATCCAGGCTTACAGCCTTAAAATAATGTATCTCTAAGTTTCTTATCCTGTAGATCAGACTCTTTCCTCATCTGAAAGAATCGTCTTTATCACTCTGGCCGGAACACCGCCTGCAACTGTATTTTCCGGTACATCTTTTGTTACAACTGCACCGGCTGCAATGACTGCGCCATCACCAATAGTAATCCCCGGTAAAATAACTGCATTAGCTCCGATCCAGACATCCCTGCCAATATGGATGGGGGCCGGAATGACATCTTTTCTATTTGCAGGATTCAGACTGTGATTCAAAGTGGCAAGGACTACATTGTGGCCAATCTGGGTTCCATCTCCAATAGTGATTCCTCCCTGATCCTGAAATTTACAGCCAGAATTGAGAAATACATGTTTCCCAATGGTTAGATTTTTCCCGCAGTCGGTATAAAAAGGCGGAAACAGATTAAAGGTCTCATCTATGGGTTTTCCAGTCAGCTTTTCCATAAGCCCCCGGATTTCCTCTGGGTTATGATAGCCACCATTTAATTCTGCTGTCAGCCTTAACGCCTCCTGAGAAAGCATATGCATACATTTACGCGCTTCCGCGTCAATGCTTATGGTCTGTCCGCTTTTCATTTCTTCTATAAACTCCTTTATTTCCATTATTTCCTCCAATATTAATACAATAAATTCCTCATGCTCCTATCCCTTGATCAATTGATCCGGAAACGGTATCCGGCTCCCCAGACCGTTTCAATAAACTGGGTCTCTGAATCATTTTTGCCAAGTTTATCCCGAAGACGGTTTATGTGCACCGTAACTGTAGCTACATCTCCAAGAGAATCCATCCCCCAGACCCGGTCAAACAGGGTGTCCTTTGAAAAGACAATATTGGGGTTCTCTGCCAGAAAAAGCAGGAGTTCAAATTCTTTATTTACAAGAACAACCTCTTTTCCATCCAGATAGACCATTCTGGATTTCGGAAGAATCGTGAGATTGTGATACGTGATTTCCGTCTCCTCTTTTTCTTCCTGAGACTCTAGGAGCAGGTTATGGATATGAATATGAGATTTGACCCGGGCAACCAGTTCCGCCGGACTAAAGGGTTTTACCAGATAATCGTCTGCCCCAAGGCCTAAGCCACGGATTTTATCAATGTCTTCTTTTTTTGCGGTCACCATGATAATGGGAAGGCGCAGAGAACGCCGCAGCTCCCGACATACTTCAAATCCGTTTTTTCCCGGAAGCATCACATCCAGCAAAACGGCGTCATGTAATCCTGTTTTCGCCTTTTTCTCTCCTTCCAGACCATCAGAAGCGATTTCTGTCTCGTACCCATTGGCTTCCAGATAATCCCGCTCAAGTTCCGCAATCAATTCATCATCTTCTACAATCAGTATTTTTTCCATCTATTTCCTCCCCGGCAATCGGCAGATGGATGATGATTGCAAGTCCTTCTCTGTTTTCCGCCTGAACTTTTCCTCCGTGGCCAAGAATAATCTCTTTGACTACGGCGAGTCCAATGCCGCTTCCTTTTTCAGACTGGGTCCTTGCGTCATCCACCCGGTAAAAACTGTCAAATATCTGTTCCAGACTTCCTTCCGGCACGCCCGGGCCGTCATCTTTAAATACCAGTTCGATATCCGTACCCATTAAGGTGCGTTTCAGCGATATCTCAATATGTGATCTTTCCGAAGTCCGGTACTTCACTGTGTTTGTAAACAGATTGTCAAACACACGTTTTAACTCCTCCCTGTCAATCCGAACAGGATAAGTCTCTTTTCCATATACAAATGCAATCGTTACCTGATTCTGTTCTGCGTCATGTATGCAGGTTTCCAGATACTGCCCCACAAATTCTTTGAAATCTGTTTCCTCCATATGATAACGGAAACCGTTGTCCAGCCTGCTGTATTCCGAGAGACTCTCCACAAGGCTCACTAGATTCCCTGTTCTTGTCTTGATTGCCTGTAAATAACGCATCCTTTTTTCCGGAGTATTTGCAATCCCGTCCATCAGCCCATCCAGATATCCGCTAATGGAGGTCAGTGGGGTTCTCAGATCGTGGGAAATCCCTGTGACAAGATCCCTCCTGCGCTTTTCGTCTCTCAGGCGCTGCTCTACAGATTCTTTTAGATAGGCGCGCATCTCATCAAAATCCCTGCACACTTCTCCGAACTCATCCTTTTTCTGGTATTCCATTTTTCTATCCAGATTTCCCTCCCGGATTTCCTTTGTTCCTATGCTCAGCCGTTTCAGGGGCTTCAGGATGCTTCTGGAAATCCACCAGGAAGTAATCCCATTTACACATACCGTAAGAACCACGAAAAAAAGAATGAATCCAAAGAGATACCGTAAAATATAGTTCTTCAGATAATTCACCACGGTTCCGTCCGTCTGCTGCCTGTGGACAGCCGTGATGCAGAAGGCCTTCTCCCCGTGGTAAAAGGTATTTTTAATCACAGACACCTCATGCCTGCTGGCAGTCAGGGATTTGGCCGTATCGATTGCATCTCCGGCCACAGACCGGGCAGCCTGCATGTCTTCTTCAGTAAGGTTGGTATAAATAAGCTTTTCATTTTTTGTGATCATAAACTGATAGCCCATCCCGGACAATTTATTCTCCAGATGGTACATTTCATCGCTTTTTCTGATTTCCCCGGCATCATCCGTATGCTCTCCCTGACCCCAGTTATTTTCCCACAGTTCTTTCTGATAGGTATAGATCATGCTTTGGGCAAACTGTATGCCGTTCTCATCACTGTACATGGCTTCCAGCGTATACCAGAAACTGCCCAGAGATGTGTGCAGACATACATTTATTACGATAGCCGTAAACAGTATTGGAATTAGAACCATCATTATATTGGACAGCCTGATCTTTTTCTTAATCGTCAATGCTATATTCCCCTTTATCCCTGCTTCTACTGGACCCGGTATCCTGTATCAAGAAAAGTATGGACTTTTTCCCAATACTCTTCTTTGGTTCTGGCCACTATCTTTTCAAAACCTGATATTTGTTTCAATGACAGAACCTTCCTGGTCATGGAAACCCATAAGATTAAGTCTTTTTTCACAGACGATATCCCTCCTGTCCGTTTTTCTTGTATTAAAAATCCACAGGCGACCGCCAAATGTAAAAACATTTATATACTTGCTGCCGCCTTGAAAATACACATTATCATACACGGATAAAAGATTTCTCACAGAAAGATAAACAATTTATAAACTAGCCTTTTCCATCATGACTTTTTTCCTTTCTTATAGAAACGCTCCATTGCAAACCTGGAGCACCTGTCCTTTTACCGCTCTTCCCATCTTGCTCGCAAGGTACAAACAGGCATATGCCTGATCTATGGCATCACATTCCGGACCTGGGAAATACACGTAATGGCCGCTGTATTTGAGCATCTCATTGCCCCCAGGCTGTTCTCCCGCCTTATTGGCAAGATGAGCCGGTGTGATGGTTGCTCCGGGCGCAACGGCGTTGCACCGGATGTTGGTATCCACAAGCCGCATAGCTACATTTTTCGTCAGCGTGTTCAATGCGCCTTTCGTGGAAGTATAGGTAGCCCCGCAGAAAGGTCTGTCTCCGTTTACAGAGGATATATTGATAATGACCCCTTCGTTTTTAGGCATAAATATTTTCAATGCCTCTCTGATATACCGCATGGGTCCTCCCAGATTTGTATTCATCACCTGCATCATCCATTCGTCATCCGTTTCATCAATCATTTTCTGCTCCCCGATTCCCGCATTGTTGATCAGGATATCCAGATCACCGAATGCTGCCAGTGTTTCCTGCATCACTCTCTTTGTATCTTCCGCAGAACAGGTATCCGCCACAACGCCAATGGCTTTCCCGCCTTTTTCACGGATTCCGTTCACTACCTGATCCAGTTTCTCTTTTCCTCTGGCTGTCAGTACAACACTGGCCCCTTCTTCTGCAAACAGTTCTGCCATTGTCTGCCCCATTCCATAACTCGCCCCTGTGATAATTGCTACTTTTCCTTCTAACATCTTTGCATCCATAGTTAATAATCTCCTTTTCTATACCTTATGACGCAGCACTTGCTGCTACATGAATTACGGGATACCCTGTGGGTATACTTTATGTGACACACTCGCTGTGTCATAGATTGCGGGATGCCCTTTTGGGTATACACTTTGTTTACATATTGCTTGAACCATTACCGCAGACTCTTACCAAAATTCTTTAATTCATCCAGCTTTTCTTCTGACTGGTTTTGTTTATCAAAAGCTGTAAAAATTCCCATATCCTCTAATTTTAAATACTCCAGAAAAGATTTTTGATACTCGTAAACAGCGCCCTCGTACACATCATCACTGCCGGAACTGAGTATCAAAGCTGCTTTCTTTAAATGGTCCGGTCTGTCTAACGCATAAATTCGGTTGATGGCACATTGAAGCTGTCCTGTAAAACTGTGATAATAAACCGGGGATGCCAGTACGATCATCTCCGCCTCATTAAGTACCGGATAAATCTCCTGCATGTCATCCTGTTGTATGCAGGTTTTATGTCCTTTTGTGTGGCAGTATTCGCAAGCCAGACATCCGGAAATCTGTTTACTGGGTATATTGACCACTGTTATATCGTGGCCGTTTTCTTCAGCGCCTTTCACAAAGGCGTTTACCATAGCAGCCGTATTTCCCTTTGGGCGTGGGCTTCCATTCAGAACTAATATTTTCATATCCGTTACCTCCTATCCCTACATTTCTTTTCCCATTTGATATGCTCTTTCAAGTGCAGGATGGTTCTCAATCTCTCCTGCCTGATCCACTCCACCCGCAAAAACATTTCCAGCAAGCTGTGCTTTTTCAAAACAGGATATCCATCCCTGAATACCTGTAAGTGCGCCATTTATGGCATGTTCATCTTCATCGGCTGCTGTCGCTAACAGATAGACATCCCGGAACCGGTAATCCAAAAAATACAGTGGATTTGCCCGGTCGAGCATGGTCTTCATCTGTCCGCTCATCCCGTAATAATAGATGGGTGTGGCAAATACAAGAACATCGGCTGACAGCATTTTTCGGGCAATTTCATCCCCATCATCTTTGATCGCACATCCGCCTGTTTTCTGACAGGCAAGGCAGCCCCTGCAGAAAGCAATCTCCTTATCCCGGATACATACTTTTTCCACATGATTGCCGGCTTCCTTTGCCCCGCATATAAGCTTATCAGCCAGAAGTTCTGAATTGCTTCCTTTACGCAGGCTGGCTGTAATAACTAAAATATTTTTTTCCATCTTTCTTCCTTCTTTCTTATTTTTTTATCTGGTATACTAAATAATCCAGACAGTAAATCTTCTTCTCTTCCTTATGCACTACGTTTAATAACTCTTTTCTGTGTTTTTCCAACAATGCAAGCTGCTCCTCCTTCTTGTTGCTGTCTAAGTATAAAAGAAAATCTTTAATGATATTCGGACTGCACCCCGCATCTTTTAAGTTTTGAATGACCGCTTCTCTGGATTCTAAATACATCATTTACTTCATTCCATCCTCCTGATTTTTTATCTGCATGCTTTAAGGACACTTTTGAAGGTTTCCAATGCATTGTCATCTCTTTGAAAACAGTATAAATCCCGTTATTAAAAATAACAAATACTTATATTTAATTCATTTGTATAATTGAAACCTATTGTATTTTGTGATAAACTACTGTCAGATAGATACGAAACAACAAATACAAATCAAGGAGGAAGTCAAATGGAATTACGGGTTCTCCATTATTTTCTTGCGGTCGCAAGAGAACAAAGCATTATACGGGCTGCGGAATCCCTTCATCTTTCCCAGCCCACACTTTCCACCCAGATAAAAAATATGGAGGAAGAACTGGGCAAATAGTTATTGATCCGCGGTACAAAAGGATCGCGGAAGGTAACATTAACGGAAGAGGGGATGATTTTACGGAAACGTGCAGAAGAGATTCTCGATCTGGTAGCGAAAACAGAAAAGGAAATCACTCTCACCAATGATATTATTCTGGGAGACATTTATATCGGAACAGGAGAGACCGATGCCGTGAGAATTTTAGCAAAAGCTGCAAAAAGTCTGCAGAACACCTGCCCCGGAATCCATTATCATATTTCCAGCGGAAACTCCACCTTTGTAAAAGAACGACTGGATAAAGGTCGGCTGGATTTTGGAATTGTATTTGGAACCGTAGATTTAACGAAATACAACGCGTTGAAAATACCCGCTAAAGACATCTGGGGGGTTCTCATGCGTAAAGATTCGCCGCTTGCACAGAACAGGACACCGCCTTGGCAATGTCTGGACTCTGTCTGTGTACTAACGCGTCCAAGTGGATACCATCTGCGGAATATCCTATATCCCCCAGAACCTTGCGGACAATGTCAAACACATCGGGTTCATATTGGCTTGTGATTTCCCCCGCCACAAGGATGTTACCCTGTGTGGCAAGTACCTCGTATGCTACATGGGAATTTTTATCCTCCCTCAGACAGGCATCCAGAATGCTGTCTGCGATGATATCGCACAGTTTATCCGGATGCCCTTCTGTTACGGCTTCTGCTGTATAAAATCGTTTCATTAACATACCCCTTCTTTCTGTAAAAAAATAGCAGGATGTACTCTTTTTACAGAGTGCATCCTACACCTAAAATCGTTTCTATTCTATTTTCCTGTCAGCTGTTTTTCTCAGGACAAAATGTTTTGGCTGCTATCTTAACAAACTTCACCATCAGTGGAATGTATGTGGCTACAAATATGATCCCGGCCACGAGGAATGGATATTTCCTTTTTTCCTTCGGTATGAGCAGGCCTATCATAATCCCCATCGCACATAAACAGAGCTTGAGCAATGCCAGGTCCTTCCAATCGCTGTCTCTTACATATTGGTTCGCACATTCAAATATTTTTTTCATGACCGGATACCTCCTATTTTCTGTAAGTTTTCTACTTTTATATTATCACAGAAACGGATAAGAATCATTATATTTTCAAGAGATATTCTCGCTGATAGATTTGTCTTTCCTCACTGCCACAATTACAGTTCTAGCATTATCCCACTCATAAGAGCAGGTGACAAGTGTCAGTACATGTTCCGAAACGTCTCCAATATCCTCAGTCTCGAACAGTCCAAGGCTTTTGGCCTGCCTTACATATTCCCTTACCCCACTTTCTCCGTCAAACGCTGCCTTCTGGAACGGAAACATGGACACGTCTGCTTTCATTACAGACAAAATCTCATATTCTGAGATTCCAGACAGGGTCTGAAAAAAGACACGTTTGTGCTCCCTCCAGTAATCCCGGGAAGTGAATTGATCCAGCGTTCCAAACATAGAACCGGAATTCATATTGTGACCGTAGATGATTAGGTTCTGCCCCTCCGGCACAGCACAGTTCCACTGCAAAAATAGGCTGCCGTTTTCATCCCATTCTCCCTTGTAATTGCGTTTCAGATAGTATACCTGATCCTCTTCCCCGCTTTGGAGAACAGGGTAGTCGATGCCAGTTCCGGGAATAGTGAGCCATCCCTGAATATCCGGGTACTGTGCCTGCATTGCCATGAGGTCAACGGTTGGAACCTCACTTTTTTTCCCAGCCTGGTGTCTTCCGGAGATGGTTCCTCCGGGAATTTCTCTTTGAGCTGCTCTGCCGTCTGCCGGTTTTGTTCCGGCTCGATGACCATTTCCTTTAGAAGGACTCCTGCGCTAACAATGCAGATAAGAAACAACACTGCCTGCAGGAAAACGCTATTTCTCTTTCTTTTCATCCGTCTGTATCACATCTTCCTGATGTTTCCCTTCTCGTATTCTGATCACGGCCAGTGCTGTAGCAGACAACGCACAGATTATCACCAGCGCAATCAGTTTCCAGGGATTCTCTCCTGTCTTGGGAACAGAGGCAGCCGGGGTTTCCGGTTTCTTTTTATCCTTCATCTCCACTTTCTGTACTTTTGCAGTGTCCTCCAGTGTAAATTTCACATCTTCCGCTATTTCATAACCATCCGGCGCTGTGATTTCACGCAGGGTCAGTTCTACGCCCACTGGAAGCTTTTCTATCTTATGCGGTTTCCCATCGGTTACCCACTCTTCCAGAATATTACCATCTTTATCAAGAACCTGAAGCTTTGCTCCTTCCAGCTCTTTCCCGGTTGTGAGATCTGTTTTGGATATCTCCACTTTGGAATATTCATCCTTCATCTCTACCTCCGGAATACTTCTCCATACTGCAGGGGTTCCCTCCCAGGACACGCTCAATCTGAACATCCGTTACAGACAGTCCTGTCCGTCTTCGTACCTGCTCCATGATCTCGTCAATGCACCGTATGACACCCAGTTCCAGGCTGCGGCATGTGCCTGCATTGGGAACAGCGTTATCCAGCCGCATCAGATCCACCGTCCATCCCCCTACATCGATCAAAAGCACAGAAGGCTCTCCATTTATAAACTCCGGGTACAATGCCAGGGCAGAATATCCCTGAGGGAACAGTTTTACATCTTCTATCTGAATTTCATAACCTTCATTTTCATAGCGGAAACGGAGTGGCTGTTCTTTGCGGAACAGATATTCCCGGAACGGCTGTTTCTCCCTGCCGAAGCTGGCAAGCGGAAGACCGGCTGCGAGGACAACTCTGGTCTTCTTTTCTGTTTTCCGGTACCGGATTTCCTGTGCGATTGCTGCCATAGTCAACAGGTAATAATTGTCATTGGCGGTCTTATCCTTCATTAGCGTCTGCCGTCCCGTGCCGCAGACATAATATGTTCCCTGAAACTGCAAGACATTCTGCATCGTATACGGCTCATAATCATAAGCGGTAAGCCCTGTTGGGAAACACACGTGGGAGCTCTTCATAGCATAATATCCATGATCTATTCCAATAATAATTGTTATCACATCCTTTCTGTCATTTTGGGTTTGGAAAAATTTTCCCTCCTCTCAAAGCACTCCCCAGTTCCTATTGCCTTTTAGTAAATTTCGTGCTGGGGGAGGCCTCTTTCTTTTTTCCCAGTTGGTAGGGTCTTGTAAGTGCTGGTTCGATGCATTATGAACCTGGAACGGGTAAATAGTGGAGAAACTCCCCACATCTCTCTGCATGTTTCTTGATTTGAATACTTCCATGTTTATTCAGCATCAACATGTTTTGGTATTCCACCTCTGTCAGGAACCGTCTATGGTACTCACCTTTTCTTCCCAGAGCAGGCTGATCCTCTATAATTAAGAAACTCGACCATATGAGCTGTGTCTTCCCGAAACCGTTTTTGACAGAGTATTCCATCTCCTTCAAATTTATCACCTCCTCCCGAATCCCCAACAAAAAACAGGCATCACACTTGGTTTCTAACCATGTGCCTGCCTGTTTCACTACTTACATTTATCAGTCTTCAGAGTTTTCTTCCTCGTATTCCAATCCATTTTCTTCACAGATTTTTTCCACATAATGTGCCAGCCAATCCTGCAGTTCCTCCGTTGGCGCATTGTTACAGAAATCATGAAGCCACATATCATGCAGCCTGTACCCGGGATCTTGATCAGGGCTTTTCAGTTCATCAGGATAATCGTCATTGATGAGTTGTATCAGTGCATTAAATTGATCTTTGAACTGGCCTACATATTTATTCCAGATTTCCAGGTTGTAATAAGTAAAGCCCAGGAAGTCCGTCAGATAAGTCAGTCTGTCAAAGTCCATGAAAGTCATCCTCTCATTTTCTGTTAAGATTGCTTCATCTTTATAACCACATAAATACAGAAATGCAAACCGTTCCATATCCACCTGCTGCATATTTTCCTCCCTGCTGTAAATAATTCGTTATTACGAAACATTATAGAAAATAAAACCAGTAAAATCAATACTAAAGTTTCCTTATTGCGAAACATTTTTCTTATAAAGGGGTTATATTATGCAGAAAATAAGACCGGACATGGATATCGGACAAAATATCCAAGCCATACGTTACCAGTGCAAACTGACACAAGATGATGTAATCGCAAAACTGGGCGTAATGGGCATCGAGATTTCAAAAAGCACATATGCAAAGTTGGAAACAAATCGCATGAATATCAAAGTCAGCGAGCTGGTCGCTCTTTCCAAAATTTTTGATACCGACATCAATGCCTTCTTCCGTGGTCTGCTATAAAAAATTTGACTCAATACTTTGACTGCAGTTGATACTTGTCTGCTTTCTCCAAGAGACTGTACATTTTATACCAGTTGGCTGCTACTATTCTTTACATTTGAATCTCTTTTGACGTAGCACTTCTATGGGTATTAATTACATCCTCATTGCCCATACTATAAAGGATCATTTTCAAATTTATTTGTGTTCTCGGCTCTTTCACAATATTATCCCTATAACTCTTCTCCATTTATCTGTTAGGCTTGTTCACTATATCTCATATCTTCAACTCCCTTCATCCGTTATTTTTCTCCTGCTTGGCTTTTTGTCTCACTTTTACAACCGATTCTACAATCTTTTCCGTGTAAAATCAATAGAAAAGTGCAAAAAGTGAGACAAGATTTTTTTGGAATATTGCAGGAAAGGATGGATTATGCCAAAACCACGTACAAAAACGGGTGAAAAGAATCTGATCAGCCAGCGTCTGATTGAGCTCCGTAGGGAGAAGGGTCTTTCCCAGAGGGATTTAGCTGAAAAACTACAGTTGGCAGGCTATGATATGGACAAAAATGTGATTACCAGAATTGAGACAAATAAAAGGTATGTTACGGATTTGGAACTGAAAGCCCTCAATGAAATTTTCGGTGTATCCTATGAATACCTGATTGATGGCAGAAATAGAGACTAAGCCTTCTAACTGCCTAATCCCTGCTTCATCAATAACTTATGCTGTATCACACTATATACGTTAATCTTTAGTAATACATTAATAGAAATTACCAAATATTCATCTGCAAAAATTAAGCACTACTAATATAGCATTAAAATCTCTGTATTTAAAAAGAAATTGAATATTACTTTTCTACTGTATTTCTAATATTAAAGTAGCAGAAAATCCGATCACTATGGGATTCTCTGCTACGCTTGAAGACAATGTAAAGTTAACTTTATTATTTATATTATCCTTCAAATTTCATCTTACGCTCTGTTAAGTACACTTTATCCACTAAAACTGCCTTTTTCCAAGAACGTGTGTATTTAAAATAATTCGCCAAGCTGGAATTTGTAGAATTTCTAGCCTATGTTTCACTTGTACTTCCAATTTCAAGCAAATTCCCCTCTGGGTCAGCTATATAAAAATTGCGGATACCGAAAGGATAGGTGATGGGTTCTCCCGTAGGAAACTGCACACCCAGCTTTGACAGACGCTCATACTCCAAATCTACCTCAGCAAAATTGGATAGCCAAAGGGCGATTTCAAATGTCTGATTGATACCCTTTGGAAGTACATAGTCTTCTCCTATTGCCTTTACAAATTCTTTCCTGCTATACATAAATAAGGACAGTTCTCCACTTGCAGTTTCAAAATCCGCAAAAGGTCCACCACTCCATTGAGTTTGAAAGCCTAGTGTATCTCTATAAAATCGAACCATATTTTCTATGTCACCGACCAGCAGACTCACACCGATACGTACATCTTTACCGTTCATTATCAATACCTCCTCCACAAATTCTAATTCGTCAACTTCAGATAATGCCTATTAAGTTTACCTTTGATTTGTAAAATTAACCAGTAGATTCAGATACGGGCATCCATAGCTCCATGTAGACAGCATCCGGCAAGCTGTTGTAATACATTTCAGGAGAGTATTCATCCATAGTTAAGCCGTGCTTTTCAAGCCACAGTCTGCAGTACTTAACAGCTTTGTTGATTGCCACCGTTACAAGCTGCTCAAAATTTTCTGCTTCAAACCCACAGACAACATACTCCCTCGCAGGAAGCTCCCATTTAACAAAATGGCTGGCTTCCGCTCCCTGTTCTACTTCTGACCCGGCAAAATAGGTGAAGTATCCCTCCGGCACATCTCCCAGATAGGCAACACCAATCTCACGTCCACCTTTTACCCGTGGGATACCGTGTTTTTCACGGTGTAATCTTTGCCAGACCTCTCCGGGCATGTCTACGCCGGTCGCTTCACCAAGCGGTATTTGTCCGTCAATGGGGATGATTCCTGTCACACCCATAAACAAGACTGGTTGTTCCAGTGTTTTGCGGTTAAACTCCAATACAAGACCATCACTGATGAGGGGGACGCCTTCATCAATCATAACGTAGTGGAGCAGCAGATCGGGCTTATCAAACTGGTTAAGCATCACCGGATGCTCCCGATATGACTCCGGTGTCATGCCGTAGGCTTCCTTGAAAGCTCTGGTAAAGGTCTCATGGTTTTTAAAGCCACAGTCCAAAGCGATGTCTAAAATGCGGGTTTTCTTACTTTCAAGCGACTGACAGGCGCGAGCCAAGCGGCGCAGCTTGATGTATTCCCGCACAGGCTTCCTGACAAGGCGGGAAAAGAGTCTCTGATAATAAAATAGCGACAGTGCGGCTTCGTTCGCAAGCCACTCAATTTCAAATTCTTCGCTGATATTCGTTTCAATATAATCCAGCGTTTTTTGTATTGCTTCCCATGCGTACATGATATGCACCTCCTTTATTGACATCATATCACGAGAAGAAGCATCTTCGCTTGACCTGCTCTGCCCTTTATGAATTTGTTCATCTTACCCATCAAAGCTAATATAAATAATCTACAACCACTCCTTTTTTTGCATAATTGTCTTTTCATACTAATTTCGATTTATCGAACAATTGGCCCTTGCTTACCGCTTAAGGCAAAAGTTTTACATAGATTTCTTTTTCCGTGTCAAGCACAAAGCCGCAAGACAGCAGCAAGCCGCAGGATGCCTTGTTTTCCGGCTCCGGCTGCACCACAATTCTTTTAGCGTCAGGGTGGAAGGCAATCCTGTCTGTTAAGTCCGTCACAATCATTTTGCCAAAGCCATTGCGGAGGCAGTCGAATTCCCCAATCATATAGTCAATACTGTAAGACCCACCCAACGCTGTGTAGCCTCCCCAGAGCTCATCGCTGTCTTTGCAGGCGTAATACTGGCAAAAACCGATAGGCTGACCTTCATGCTCCACAATAAAGTGGTGAATCCAGCAAAACTCGCCGTCCTGCTCCTCAACTTCATGGATCCAATCCAGTGGATCGTGGTACCACCTGGCAACGTGTGGCGTATACAGCCATTTCTTGAAAACGGGCAAATCCGTCTGTTCCATTTTTCTAAGTTGTATCATATCTTCCTTCACAACCTTTCTCATCTTGTCTTACTCTGTTGTACGCCTTCATTACAAAGTTTCGGTAGCTTCCTGATTTTTTATAAAATCATATGCAAAAGATACTGCTTCACACGTAAGGTTTTCGCACATATGCGGTGGGTCGTTATCTGTAAAACCATTAGGGCGCAAATGGTAACAGCTTAACGAACCAAACCGTTGCGTAAACGCTTCTGCAAAATTGTAGCAAACAGACACAATCGTTTCCTCATTTTCTCCAAGCTGACTATAATAAATCCCTATAAACATTAAGCCACCCTCAACCAACCCACATTGTGCCCTGAATCCTCCTGCACCATGTAAACCAATAGCTGATAGGAGTGTTTGTGAATTATATTCAATATTAAAGAGTTTTCCCAAGCAAATTAAGATAGTTCTTGCGCAATTTATATCGTTATTCCAATATAGCTCATGTACTTTCTCTTTTATATTCATTTTACACG
>NZ_QGDL01000019.1 GCF_003149245.1 Faecalicatena orotica
AGGCGTTTAAAATGTTTGATGAAGAAGTGCTGAAAGCACTGCAGCTTCAGTACATAGCACCTGATGATGTGGTACTAAGCCCGAAGCTGCTTAAGCATTAAACGATAAAAATACAAGCCACCATATCCCGGACAACTTTCACATCATCATGTCCGACCTGTAGGAGTTAGTCTTGCAAGTCGATCTCCCAGAGGTCTGTTTGCTGTACCCGGTTTATGGAGTTTCTTATAAATTCATATTTATTTTAGCACGTAATGGCGCAAATGTGATGAAAAATTTCTTTAAATCAGTACGTTTTTTAATGGTACGTGGGATTTAGTCTTGCATACAGGGTTCAGTTTTGGAATTCACGTGATTGTATATCCTGCATCAAATTGAAGCAGGAGGCCAGTATATTACTGTTCAGACCGTGCTGTACACAGTAACGGATGTGACAGTAAACTAAATGAAAAATTGTATAGATGCTTGATAATATTTCGGTGTGCCGATATAATGAAAATACATACAATTATTACGTGCAGACAATTGCAAAAAGGTAAGGTGGCGAATATGATACTTGATGATCTTTTGAAGAAACAGAATATGACAAAATACAGACTTGCTGTAGAGGCCGGAATTCCCCATACCACATTGAATGATATTTTCAGTGGGAAAACTAAATTGGAAAAATGTAGTGCCGAGACAGTATATAAAATAGCAAAAGCACTGTCTGTTTCCATGGAACTGCTAACATCAGCCGCTATCCGGCAGACAGAAAGAGAGCGTGCTTATGAATATGGTTTGCCGGAATATTTGCAGCATGATCTGGATGCCTACAAGAACGGATTGAAAGAACACTCAGATCTGCTCGATTGTTTTTGGGGGGAGTTATATGGAAGTATCAATGCGGCAGAGATTGATGACGGAGCTATTACAAAAGAACATGCCGATTTTTTGCGAAAAAAATATCTTTTTGGAGAGGATAAATGAATATTTATAGCATTATGGGGATTATGCTGGCCGGTATCGTAGTAATATACGCATACTTTTACATAAAACGAATCCTCGCATTTTGGGGCGTAAATATGACCCGCAGAAGTTCCAGAGTTATTTGTTTATGCATTGCGGCGGCTGTAGCTGCTGGATGTTTAAATGTGTGGAGCATAACAACCATGATCATTCTGCATATATTGGCCCTGTCAGTAATCTGTGATCTAATTTTTATGATTTTCAGGAAAGTATATAGAAAGCAGGACGGTCGGATTGAAAAAAGGATCCTGTCTGTTTATAGGTGTGGGCTGATTCCCGTCATTATTACCGCAATCCTTTTGGCATATGGCTTCTATAATATGTGCCACGTTGTAAAAACAGAGTATCATGTCACAACAGAGAAAAAACTGAACGATTATAAAATAGCCCTGATCACGGATACCCACTATGGAACTATCCAGAATCCGGAAATATTGAAGAAAGCCGTAGAGGAACTGAATCAGGAGGGTTTAGATATGGTGATTCTGGGCGGCGACATTGTAGAAGAGGATACTTCCAAAGAAAAAATGCAGGAGGCCTTTCAGGTACTGGGAGGAATAAAAACCTCATATGGTATTTATTATGTCTATGGAAATCATGACAGGCAGCCGTATACGGAAAATCGTACTTACACAGATGAAGAACTTACAGCGGCTATAGAAAGAAACCATATCACCATACTTAAGGATTCCTATGTGGAAATAAGCGAAGAGCTCATCCTTGCCGGACGGGAAGATTTCTTGTGGAGTTATGCTTACGGCAGAAAGTCTATGGAAGAAATCTTACAGGGTGCTGACCGGGACCATTACATTATTACAGCCGACCACCAGCCGGCACAGTCAGAAGAAAATGCTACACAGGGAGTGGACCTGCAAGTATCCGGACATACCCATGCCGGGCAGATCTGGCCGGTCGGGCTTCTGTCTGAATTGACCGGGGTCCTTAATTATGGGGAGTACCAGAAGGGAGACTGCAAAGTCATTGTTTCTTCCGGATTTACCGGGTGGGGATATCCCTTCAGGACTGAAGGACATTGTGAGTATGTAATACTAAAACTAACAGGAACAGGCCATTAAATATGGTTGTTAAGAAAACGTGCCAAATTGCAAACAAAACCAGATAGATTATTCCTCCATATTATTCTATGATATAGGTATCACATGGAAGGAGAGAAAAATATGGATTTAGGAAATAGTTTATTTCATGCACGAAAGAAAAGTGGTTTATCACAGGAAGATGTAGCCGAAAAATTAGGCGTGAGCAGGCAGACAATATCGAAGTGGGAGACGAATGAAACACTTCCGGACGTCCATCAGGCTAAGAAAATGTCGTCACTCTATCACACAACTTTGGACGAACTGATTACATTTGATATTGATCTGAAGGAGATCGAGCAGGTGATTGAGCAGTCGAATCCAAAACTGGAAGCAAAAATCGACTGGACCAGTGCATGGGGGAAGAAATATCCGATTCTGCTCCAGTATCAGGAGCAGGTAAATGTACCTGCCTATGCAGTTAAATTAAAAAGGATGCTCGATGACCTGAAAAAAGAATACGGATATAATGATTTGGATGCTTTTCTTGTTCTGAAAGATATCTTAGGAAAAATGTGGAAGGATAGATAAGTATTTATTAACAGGACTTTGCCATGTGCATTCTGCAAATAGATGTCATATGGCAAAGTCCTGTTTCTTATATAAATACTTATATCGAAAACATTTCACTTCCCCAGTTTTCCTACAAGTTTTTTCTATATTCTACAGGTGTTATATTATAATACGTTTTAAAAGAGCGGTAAAAACTGCTCAAATCTGAATATCCAACCCTCTCCATGATTTCTGCAATAGAAATATCCGGATTATGAAGTAAATCTGCAGCCTTATGCAGCTTCAGTTCACGAATCATCTCACTGAAATTCATTCCTGTATTGTCTTTAATAATACGGGCCATCTGGCGCTCACTGTAGTTGAAAAATTCCGCCAGTTCTGAAAGTGTCAGATGTGTATAGTTTGACTGAATATAGTTTAAAATGTACATCAGGTTCTCATCCATCTTCTGTCCGTCTTTGGACGGCAGTATGACATTCTGTTCATGATTCCTCAATAAAGTGACGAAAAAGGAGTTTAATAAAGAATTCATCATCCGGTCTTTGTACTTATACTTATGAGAATATTCGTCTGTCATAAAATGAATAAAACTTTGTAAATTTGTATCACCATTAGTCTGGAAAAGCAGATATGAATTCTTCTCATTTGCATAGAGCGCATGTGAAAAAAAGTTTGATAATACATCTTTATCGGTTAACAGGCCAAGAAAAGATGTGTCAAACGTACTTGTCCGGATGAGAAAATTGTAAACGACCGCCGTATCCGAGAAGGCGCTGAGCGCATGTGTTACATTGGGGGCAATGACGCAGATATCCCCTTCCTTGAGTGTTATAGAAGAGTCCTCAAAGTAATTGGTGCATGATCCGGACATGATATATACTAACTCGAAAAACTTCTGGCGGTGGTACAATGCCGGAAGGTAACGGACATGCTGGTATATTGCGATGTCCTCATTACTGCGAAAAAAAGATTTTTCCAGCAGGTCTGTATCTAAAGGGATATTCATCAAATGGAGCAAATCCATATGAACAGTATCAGAAATGGAGGCCAGATCCTGTTCTGTCATTGGGTTCTGCAGGTTTAGCTCCGGATATTTCATATACAAGCTTTTCAGCTGCTGCTCAACTTCTTTCATTTCATCTATTGCCATGACGTGACTCCTCCTTATATGGTCAATAACAGTATAACAGATAAAAGAAATTTGTGGATACTAAATGTTGGCGATGTCAGATAATGCAAATGCAGTTGTCTTTTTATACAAATGCTAATAAAGAAAAACCATGATAAGGTTGATATAAATCAAAGTAAATTAAACCAAAGCAAAGTGAAGGGAGAAAGATTATGGGAAACGCAAGTAAACTAACATTCAAAAACAGGCTGGGGTATGGCTTAGGAGAACTGCCGGGGACGATGAATTCAATTCTGGCTGCATTCCTGACTATGTTCTACACAGATAATGTAGGGATGGCTGCAGGGGCAGTAGGTACCATGTTTTTCATTTCAAAGTTATTCGATGGAATCACAGATTTAATAGCAGGCAGCCTGATTGATAAAACGAAAACTAAATGGGGAAAGGCAAGACCGTGGCTGCTATGGCTTTCTGTTCCGATTGGCTTGTCAGCAATTCTGATTTTTATGGTTCCGCAAAATGCATCCGGGACGGCAAAGATGATTTATGCGTTTGTTACATATAACCTGTTTACATCTATTCTTTATACACTTGTCGGCGTGGCTAAAGCAGCATTGATGCCGCTTATGACACAGGACGGCGTTCAAAGAGGTGCACTGGCAAAATATTCACTCATATTTGGGCTTGGCGGGGCAATTTTAGGGACAGCAGCAACATTTCCTCTAATTAATCTTTTTGGCGGAGACATCACTGCATGGAGAATCTTGTTTACGATTTATGGCGCTATTACAACTATAGGACTTCTGTTAGCTTTCGCATTTACTAAGGAAAATGTACAGTCTGTAGAATCAGTAGTAAAAAAAGATACGGAAGAAAAAATGTCATTTACAGAAGGAATCAAAAATTTCTTTCAAAATAAATATTTTATATTTGCATTAGCAATGACTATAGTAGTGAATTTTTCTGTTCAGATAAACTCAAGCTCCCAGACTTACTTCTATACATATGCAATGAACGACGCAATGTTAATGACTTCTCTCAGCATGGTGAGTTTAATTCCAACAGTACTGGGAATCGTTTTTCTCGCAGGACCGAGTTTGAAATTCTTTGGAAAGAAAAGAAGTGTATATGTGGGTGCAGCGGGACAGATTGTTGGCTATGTCCTTAGGGGAATTGCCGTTTCAGCCACGAACATTCCGCTCTTAGTGGCAGGAACGATTATTTGCGGACTTGCTACCGGCCCGCTTTCAGTCCCGGTCAATACATTATCTGCAGATGCTGTAGATTACGGTGAGTATCTGACAAACAAACGAATTGAAGGAATCGGGTCTGCAGTTGTTTCGTTTTCCCAGAAAGTATGCTCAGGATTAGCGGCAGGCTGTGTCGGATGGATTCTGGCACTGACAGGATATGTGGCAAACGGAGTACAGAGTCAGGCAACCATCTTCGGGATTACGGCAATGTTCGCATGGCTTCCGGCAATTATGCTTATTGTAGTCATCATCTGTTTTAAGTTCATCTACCACTATGACAAAGAAGAACCAGTGGTTATGGCCGAACTGGAAAAGAGAAAAAAAGAAAACAGTAAATAATTTTACAGCATTTGAAATGGAGGGACAATATGTCTATTAAATTTAATAACACCCACAATCCAATCCTGCCATTGGAATATCACATTCCCGACAGTGAGGGGCATGTGATGCCGGATGGAAGACTCTATATCTATGGAAGTTTTGATGACCGTGGGGATATCTATTGCAGTGAAAAATACCATGTAGTTTCAACTGCTAACATGAAGGAGTGGACGCTCCATGATATTTCATTTGAAGGAAAGGATGTACCCTGGTTTGATGATCCGGATGCGCCCAAATATCCGGGGATTGACTGGTCATGTCCGACTCCGTTTATCCGGAAAATGCTGGAGAACATGGATATGGCCGGGGAGAAAGAAAAGTTTGAATCAAAGGAAGATGAAGTAAGGCCGCCGCTTCTTTTTGCACCGGACTGTATCTTCCGGAACGGAAAATATTATCTGTATTTCTGCATGCCGGACGACAGTGAAGGCGTGGCAGTGTCAGATTCCCCGGAAGGACCGTTCGTGAATCCGGTTCAATTGCCCTGTGGGGGGATTGATCCCGCCGTCTTTATGGATGATGACGGGCAGGCATATTTTTACTGGGGGCAATTATTCTCACATGGCGTGAAAATGAACACGGATATGGTATCCTTTGATGCTGACACAATTATTGATGACTTAGTTACAGAGGAAGAACACTTCTTTCATGAAGGATCCTCCATGCGTAAGATCGGCGATACCTACTACTATGTTTATGCAGATATGGAACGCGGAAAACCGACTTCACTGGGCTATGCTACGGGCAAATCACCGCTGGGACCATTTACATATCAGGGAATAATCATTGATAATGACGGCTGTGACCCGGCCAGTTGGAATAATCACGGTTCTATCGAATGCGTGAATGGACAGTGGTATGTATTTTACCATCGGTGCAGCAGAGGTGTGCAGCAATATCGGAGACTCTGCATCGAGCCAATCACAATCAATGCCGATGGAACGATTGATGAGGTGAAGATGACTTCTCAGGGCCCCGGTGAACCATTTGGAGCCGGAGAAATCATTTATGGATATCAGGCATGCGGACTAAGCGGACGTATGTATATTGATACGGATGGACAGGGAAGTGAACATCTGACCCATATCGCAGAGGGTGACCGCGCAGTCTTCCGATATGTAAAAAGTGAATCTGGTTTTACAAACATCGTCATTGAGGCGGAAGGAACCGGAGAGATTGAAGTACTTCTGGATGGAAACTGTGTTGGAAATGTACGGATTACAGAAGACGGCAAAACAGAGGCTACAGTTGATAAAACCAGCGGCGATAAGATGGAAGCAGAACTTCATTTTCTCAAAGCACAGGAGCTGCATATAAAAAACATTATATTTCACGAAGCGAAAGAATAGGCACAAGGGGTATGGCGAAAAGATGAGTGAACTAAAACAGTGGATTACGAATGGCAGTAAAACTCCATTTTATGCAAGAAAAACAGCAAAGGTTTCAAAAGAAGTCAAAAAAGCTACGGCAAAGGTATGCGGATTAGGCCAGTTTAACTTCTATATAAATGGGGAAAAGGTGGATGACCATATCCTTGACCCGGGATGGACAGACTATCGTAAAATCATTTTATACGTTACGTTCGATGTTACCTCTTATCTGAAAAGAGGCGAAAATGTATTGGGCGCAGAGGTTGGAAATGGATGGTTTATCAAAGATGACGAACATTACACATTTACATTCCCCGGATTCATGCCGCCCAATCCCAACCCCTATCAGCCTTACGGCAAAAATCTGGTACTGGCAGTTACAGTGGATATAGAGTATGAAGACGGCAGCAGGGAAGTCATTCAAACCGACGATAAATGGAAAGTAAAAGAACACATGGTACAGCATTCCAATGTATACGGTTCCGAAACGATAGACGGTTCTAAGGCCCAGAATGGATGGAACAGACAGGACTTTGATGATTCCGGATGGGAACATGCATATATTGTCCCGGCATGTGAAGCACCCGTGGGAAAATTGCAGAACCAGTCCCAGCCCCCGATAAGAATCATTAAGGAATACGAAGGACTTTACCTGCATGATTTCAACAATCGGAAAATATATGATTTTTCACAAAACATGTCCGGCATACTTTCCTTAGAGGTAAAGGGGGAAAAAGGGAAAATCATTAAAATCTATCCGGCTGAAAAACTGACGCCGGAAGGAGATGCTGACCAGATTGCAAAGGAATGGGTTACTGTAGACTCCTGCATTACCTACATAATCGGGCAGGAAAACCAGTGGGAAACCTGTGAGATGAAATTCACCTATTTTGCCGGAAGATATATTGCTGTCGAAGGATTAACTGATGAGGATACTGGCCGGACAGAGATGCGTAATTTAAGGGCATATGCCATTACGAGTGCATATGAACAGAGCGGAACATTTTCCTGTGATGATGAGAGATACAATCAGATTTATCACATGATTGAAAAAACAGTAGAAGCCAATATGGTGAGTGTGCATACGGATTGTCCGACAATCGAACGATTTGCATGGCAGGAACCGAACCACCTGATGGCCGCTTCCATTATGTATATGAAAAATGGGGAAAGCCTGTGGAGAAAATTCCTTCAGGATATGCGTGTGGGGCAGCATACCAAGGAGGATTATTTCTATGATTTCTCAGGAAATAAGTTTTATCCGGGTGACGGAATGATGCCGGGTCAGGCGCCCTGCTATATTCCCAATGTCCTGCCTGTGCCGGGGATGGGCAGCTTCTACGATATCATCCCCTGGGGGAGCACATGTATTCTGGGAACATACTGGCATTATATGTTCTACGGAGACCGGTCAATCATCGAAGAAAATTACGATGCTGGATTGCGTTACTATAAATATCTGAAAACAAAGCTAAATAAAGATGGCTTTATCAACCACGGTCTGGGTGACTGGGGAAATCCGGAAGAAGGGGCACTGGCAAGAGAGAATATAGAAACTGCATTTCTTTATGCAGACGCCGTGGTTTTGATGCAATTTGCCGAAATAACCGGCAGAAAACAGGACCTGATTATGCTTCAGCGGGATGCCGCGGACATCCGGGATAATTACAATAAAAAATTGCTTGTACAGCATCCCGAAGGGTTTTGGTGCTACCGGACATGGGACCATCCTGACGAACTATACTTAACACAGGCCGGACAGGCACTCCCTCTTTACTGGGGGCTGGTTCCGGAAGATAAAGAAGAGGATATTGTAAAGGCATTCCACTGTGTATTAGAAGAAAAGGGGGCATTCATTGCCGGAGAAGTCGGACTTCCCTATGTGATTCAGACTGCACGCAGATATGGCATGAACGATTTAATCTGTCAGTATATTCTGAAACCGGAGCATCCGAGTTATTATGCCTTTATACTGGCCGGAGAAACGACACTCGGGGAATACTGGGAAGAGAATCCGCGCAGCCACTGCCATGATATGATGGGACATATCATTGAATGGTACTATAACGGAATCGCAGGAATCATTCCGATAGAGCCCGGTTTTAAGAAAATCGTAATCCGTCCTTATTTGCCTGAAACGATGAACGAATTCTGCTGTACTTATAAGACAAGGTACGGGGAAATCAGGGTTAAAGTTAAGGCGAAGGGTAATACCGTGGAAGCAGAACTTAAGGTACCGCAGGAAATTGAGTATACTTTTGATGGCAGGAACCTAAAGACCCCGTCTCATACGCAGGTGGTTATATTAGAAAAGCAAGGGATTCAAGGAGTAAGTTATGAAAAAGAAGGAAGAATGTTATTATTGTAATCCAATTAATTTTAGTTATCGGTATTCCTTTATCAGGGCTTTGGGAGAATCCGGCGTAAGATACCGTGTTTTTCGGGAGGCCGCCGATCCTTCTATAGTCGAATTCAACGGGATATACTATCTGTTCCCTTCTATGACAGCAGGTTTTCTGACATCCAATGATATGATTCACTGGACAATGCATAATTATATAGGAGACATGCCTGTATATGATTATGCTCCGGATGTCAGAGTGATAGGAGATTACTTATATTTTTCAGCGTCAAAAAGAAGTGAAAACTGTTCCTTCTTTCGGACAAAAGATCCAATAACGCAGGGATTTGAAGAAATAAAAGGTACTTTTCCATTTTGGGATCCAAATTTATTTTGTGATGAAGACGGAAGAGTGTATTTCTATTGGGGATGTACAAATACAGAGCCAATCTATGGCGTTGAACTTGATCCGCTTACAATGCATCCGTTAACAGAACCAATCCCACTCATTGATTCACATGCTGAGTTGTATGGTTTTGAAAGAACCGGAGATAATCACAGGCCTCCGAAAAGTGAAGAAGAGATTCAGAGCATTTCCAGTCAATTACTTGCCCAAATAAGAGAAAATCCACAGATTGGCAAAGATATGCTTGGCGATTCGGCTGTCCCGATTGAACAGTTTGTTCCAAGAATGATGGGAAATGCTCCCTATGTTGAGGGGGCGTGGATGACCAAATATAAAGGAAGGTATTACCTTCAGTATGCCGTAACTGGTACTCAATATAATATATATAATGATTGTGTTTATATTGGAGACAGACCGCTTGGCCCATTTGAAATTGCGGATAATAATCCCTATTCATATAAACCAGGAGGATTTATCAACGGTGCCGGGCATGGGTCAACCATAATAGATAAGGAAGGAATTTTCTGGCATGCAGCAAGTATGAGGATTTCATACAACCATATGTTTGAACGCCGTTTAGGTCTCTGGAAAGCAGGTATTGATGAGGATGGGGATTTGTACTGTGATCAAAGATATGCTGACTGGCCAGTACGTGCAGATGCAAAACCATTTGATAAACCGGATTGGATGCTTTTATCATATAAAAAGTGTGTCACGGCATCATCAGGGAACGGCTGTGAATATATTACTGATGAAAATATTAGAACTTGGTGGAAAGCTGAACCAAATCAATCTGGGCAGTGGGTACAGGTTGATCTGGGGAAAGAACAGAAGGTTCATGCAATACAGATTAATTTTATGGATGATGATTTAATGGCAGATGAACTGCCATATGGAGCCCACCCTGTAAACCTCGCAATGGAAGAACGATATATTGATACTACAGACAGGCGAACCCGCTGGCTCCTTGAGGGATCAATAAATGGCAATGATTATTTTACCATTAAGGATTTAAGAAACGCTGAATCAGACTTGCCGCATGATCTGGTTATAATTCCTGAAGGTGATATGATAAGATATATCAAATTGACAGTTCTGGAACTCCCATTTGATGAAATTCCATGTGTCTCGGCGATCCGTGTATTCGGCACAGGCGGTGAGGAACTGCCGGATAAAATAAGCGAAGCGAAAATAAAACAAATATCAGAACTTGATTTCGAAGTGAAATGGGCTGAGGTTCCTGCAGTTGGATATAATATATTATGGGGATATCGTCCTCAAAAGCTTTACCATAGCTGCATGGTATTTGATTCATGTAAGTATATACTCAGTGCCATTCGTAAAAATCAATCTTGCTATATAAGAATAGATACATTTAATGAAGCAGGAATCACAGAGGGAGAGGTCATTCAATTGGCGTAATGAAGGAGATAAGTATGTTAGAACAACTATATAACGACTCATGGAAATACTGGATAGATAAAGATGCCTTTGCTTTGACATGGAATATACCCGAAATTGCAAATGATATCACCCTGCCTCATGATGCAATGATTGAGAAAGGGGCATATGCAGAAAGTCCCAATGGAGGAAATACGGGTTTCCGTGATGGAGATGTTTATAATTATGTAAAGCTATTTACACCACCGGTGGAGTACAGGGATAAAACTGTAAAATTAAAATTTGAAGGCGTTTATATGAACGCTATGGTGTATGTGAACGGGGAACTGGCTGCAAAGTCACCGTTTGGTTATACAACCTTTTATGCATGTCTGGATGAGTTTTTGCGTTATGGGGAAGAAAATGAAATACGTGTACAGGTCAGAAACGGGGCAATGACAAACAGCCGCTGGTATTCCGGCGGTGGTATTTACCGGGATGTTTATATACTCATTGCAGATCTTGTACATATCAAAGAGGATGGCGTTCAAATTACAACAGAGAATGTGGCTAATGACTATGCTTCGATTCTTGTGAGCACAGAATTAGAAAATCTGGGCCATGCATCAGAGGACTATACACTTGAAACTATTATTCAGAATTCTGACGGTCAGGTTGTTGCATCTGACCGCTATGAAATGACATTATTTGGTCAGGAAGAAAGAAAAACATCACAGAGAATTGCTATAATGACACCCCAATTATGGTCGGAAGAAACGCCCGTTTTATATACATGCAGCAGCAAATTGTATCAGGGAGATACCCTGATTGATGAGAATTTGACATCATTTGGTATCCGTATTTTAAAATTAAGTGCAAACAGAGGATTCTGTGTCAATGGTAAAGAGGTCAAACTTCGCGGAGCCTGTATTCATCATGACAGTGGGCTGCTTGGCGCAGCGACTTATGAAGAAGTACAATACAGACAGGTAAAAAAATTGAAAGAGGCCGGTTTCAATGCACTCCGTATGTCACATCACCCGATGGCACCGGCAATGCTTCGGGCCTGCGACGAACTGGGGATGTATGTAATGGATGAAACATTTGATATGTGGAATCGCTGTAAATCTGATTATGATTATGGTCTTTATTTCAATGAATGGTGGGAAACGGATGTAACGGCTATGGTCCGAAAGGATTATAATCACCCATGTGTCATCTTATATTCTATTGGAAATGAAATTCCCGAAATCGGGACAAATCATGGTGCCCGGGTTGCCTATCAAATCAGCCGCAAGATCAAATCTTTAGATAACACCAGATATACACTTGCCGCTATTAATGGAGTTTATGCAGCCGGAGACTCAATCAATGAGATTGTGGCCGAGGTTGCAGCTCAGGCAGGCATAAAAGGTCAGGCAGAAGGTAATGTGAATGTTTTTATGTCTGTTATGGATAAGTATATGGATAAAATTGTAATGCATGAGGCTATCACGGAAAGACTGGAAAAAGCCTGTGCCGAGACAGACATTGCCGGATACAACTATATGACTGCAAGATATGAAAAAGATGGAGAAAATTACCCCAATAGAGTTATCGTAGGAAGTGAGACTTACCCGCCGGAAATTGCAAAAAACTGGGAAATTGTGAAAAAGTGTTCACATGTAATCGGCGATTTTACATGGACCGGATGGGACTATATTGGAGAAGCAGGTGTCGGCATACCCGCATATAACTGGGGAGACGGCGGATTTGGCGCAGGATTCCCCTGTCAGCTGGCGTACTGCGGCGATATTGATATCACAGGCTATAGACGGCCTGCATCCTACTATCGTGAAATCGTATTCGGACTTCGAAAGGCACCCTATATTACCGTACAAAACCCGCAGAAATACAGTGAAAATCTAATCAAGACCCCCTGGGTACTCAGCGATAGTATTGCCAGCTGGACTTTTAAAGACTGTGACGGCAAACCAGTAATTGTAGAAATCTATTCAGCAGGAGATGAGGTGGAACTCCTGTGTAACGGGAAATCTTTGGGTAAAAAAACAGCAGGAAGAGATGCAGAATACAGAGTATACTTTGAAACCGTTTATGAAGCAGGAACATTGACAGCAATTTCATATGAAAATGGGATAGAAATCGGAAAAGATGAGCTAAAAACGGCCGGAAGCAATAGAAAACTGGTGCTATATGCAGAGCAGCCTGCTAAAATAGGTGCTGAATTCATTTTTGTAAATATAGAATTGCAGGATGAAAACGGTATCATCGTGACAGATGAAGATATGGAAGTACATATTGTGGTCAAAGGTGCGGCGCTGGCCGGATTTGGCAGTGGAAATCCAAAACCTCAGAACAATTTTACAGAAACAACAGCAGAATTATTTCATGGCCGGGCACTTGCAATTATTAAAAAGACTGAGTCAATAAATAAGGCAGATGTTTTTGTAAAAACGAAGGAATTAAATGCCGGGATTCAAGTATAAAATTTCCGGCCATTATAACCTGTTTCCCATTCTGTATACAATAAGGAGAGAAAAAAATGTATAAATCTATAAAACCGGGTCAGATATGGCTTGATACGGAAGGAAAACGAATTCAGGCTCATGGCGGAAGTATCATAACAGTAGACGATACTTACTATTGGTATGGTGAAAATAAAGAAAAGACAACAGGCCGGGATGATATCTGGCATTGGGGTGTACGCTGCTATTCATCCAAATCCATCAGAAGTGTCAGTTTCTAAATTATGGCATGGCCCATATACAGTACAGGGCGACCCACATGTAAACGATAAATCACGTACCTCATTTAATTGCCAGATTACCTCTGTGTTTAAACATCCCAAAAAGAAGGACCTGTATATCGCTCTGGGGGACCGCTGGCTGCCAGATCTGGCGAAAGAGGAAGGGGAAGACTTCTATAGCGGTGCAGCATATGCAAGAGTACATAAAAAATTTCAGGAGATATTTGACCCTGAAATAGAGTTTGTCTTTACAGAAGAAGACGCAAAAGCAATGCGAATAAACTCCTCCCTTTCAGATTATGTATGGTTCCCGATCAGGTTTGATGGAGAAAGGGCTTATATTGAGTGGCGGGATGAATGGACGTTAGAAGAATTCGAATAGGAGATTTTAATATTATATCACTCGAAATAATGGTGTACGGAACTGCCACAAGTGTCACATAGTAAACAGGACACTTGTGGCAGTTGTATTAATTATTAAGGGGATTGCTAAAAATATAGAATTTGACACTATGAGCTTTAAATAGTAATTTTTCTTGTTTGCTTTCTATATTCAGAGGGTGTCATTCCCATTTCCTGTTGAAATGCTTTATAAAAATAAGAATGATGTTGATAGCCGAGATAAATTAATATTTCATTCACTGTCATTTCCGTATTTATTAATAGATTTTTGGCTTTATCCATCTTTAGGGCGTGTACATATTGAGAATAGGTTAATCCGGTATTTTTTTTAATCAGTCGGCTATAATAATCTGCTTGATAATGAAACTGATTACAGAGTTTTTCCAAACTAATATCAGTTATATTACTGCTGATATATTTCGAAACAGCCTGAAATAATTTAGTTCCCTGAAGACGTTTCGAAAATGTATGAATATTCGCAGTATCGGTTTGTTTGATAGCATTCAAAATGCGTAACGTATATATTTGAGAAATTCTGTCATATCCGGGCTCGGTTGATTCCATTTCATAGAATATAGGAACAAGATTTTTTTCTATCTTTTCGGCTGCATCGGAAGAAGCGTGAAGTTGTAAATAACTGACATCATTTTTGATGCTGTCCCTTAGAAGAAAAAAATTACGTATTCTCTTATTTGTCAGGTTGTTCAAAAAATAAGCATCCAGTATTTTACTTGTAATACAGCAATAAAAGGCTATGCCGTTGCTTTGGGAGCGTATATCCAGATGGGCACATTTAGTATCAAAAATACAGATATCATGTTCATATAAATGGATTATCTGATTTTCAATCTGTGTTGTGCGCATACCTTTATATACATAAATCATTTCAAAAAAATCATGTCTGTGTAAATTATCATCTTCATAATTATTTTCCAAAAGATAAGTTTTCTGAGATATGGGCAGGGGGCAGGGAGAGTACGTAGACAGCCGATAGTCGTTTCCCTCAGCAGGGGTACAGTATTCTACCGTCATAAAATATTCATATGGGATTTGCAGAATCTTGTCTATATATCCTTTTGAAGTGTACGGATTCCATGTATTTTGCTTTTCTGTAAATGACAGGTACTCTGTTCCGTAATTATTAAAATTTTTAATTCGCTCATTTTTGAAAACAGATTCGATATATTCTAAAATTTGCTTCATATACGGCGTCCTCCAATACGATAAACTATCAATAGTATGTTTGAATTGTATCATTCTTTCAGGAAAAATTAAATAAAAAGTCGGATTAAAGTCATTCCATTTTTGCAGAAGTCGGGCTATGTGAATTGTAGAAGCCAAAAACAAAATTTAAAATGAATCTATCATTAAGCAGTTTTAAAAGGAGGAAATGGTATGAGCAAACAAAAGAAAGGTTCATTGTCAATGGCAAAAAAGATTGCCTATGGACTGGGAAATGCGGGGGGAGGATTTACCTGGGGAACAATTACAACATTTTTATTGCTTTATTGTACGAATGTCATCGGAGTCAGCGCGGCAATCATAGGCACACTGCTGATGGCGGCAAAATTACTGGATGGTATTACAGACATTTTTATGGGCAGAATTATCGATTTGACCAAAGTGAAAATGGGAAAAACCCGATTTTGGTATCTGATTAGCTGTATACCAATGGGAGTCTGCATGTTCTTGATTTTTAATGTACCGGGTTCAATGGGCGAACGGGGAAAAAGTATATGGATATTTATTTTTTACCTGTTAATAAGCGCTGTTTTTTACACAATGAACCAAGTTGCGTACAATATGATGCTTGCCCGTGTAACAAAGGATCAGCATGATCAGGTTACTATGAGCGGCGCGGCAATGTTAAGCGGAACTATTGGAGGTGTCATTGTTGCCTCAATTACCTCCGGACTGGTTGAATCATTCGGAGGCGGACAGACTGGGTGGAGAATAGTTGCTTTGATTTATGCAGTAGTCGGTGTCATTATTTTATTGATTCCATTTTTTTCACTGAAAGAATTACCGGAAGAAGAGTTTATTGTACCGATTCAGGAAGCAGGAATAGGGGATTCCGTAAATACACCAGTTATTTCTTTTGGCGAGACAATTGTTGAATTGTTGAAAAATAAATACTTTATTTTAATCTTATTATTATATTTTGTCGGATATGCGAATTCCGGCATTATGCAGTCGAGTATGGCCTATTATGCTACATATTCACTGGGAAATGCAGGGCTTATGGGGGTCTTAGGAATGTGTACGACTATTCCGCTGATTCTGGGACTGCCATTTATGCCTAAGATAATTGATAAGCTGGGCATGAGAAAAGCCTGTGTACTGGGTGCGGTTATATCGACCGCAGGTTGTGCAGTTGCTGCTGCCGGGCAGTTTGCAGGAATGCTGATACTGATTGCAGGTTTGCTGATTAAGGCTTTAGGAATGGTTCCGGGTTCTGCAACTTATACACCATTTTTGGTAAAAGCAGATGAATATCATTTTCAGAAAAAAGGGCACCGCGTTACCGGCTCTTTATTTTCCTGCGCAACAGTCGGCACTAAGGTTGGGCAGGGATTCGGAACCGCGATTTGCGGATGGATCCTTACATGGAGCGGATTCGATGGCACGGCAGCAGTTCAGACATCAACGGCCGGTAATGCAATTAACTTCTTGTATCTCGGATTTCCGTTAATTTTTTCAATTATTACAATATTCATCTATGCAAACATGAAGGTAGAATCAGAAATTAAATAGATTATTTTTATAAAAATAGAAGGAGAAAATTATGTTGGAAATAAAAAAACTAAGATGTATGCACATGAAGTGTCCGAGAGGAATAGATAAGGAGCCATATTTTTCATGGGTTCTGGAAAGTAATGATGAGAATGTCGTGCAGGTGTCCTATCAATTGCAAGTGACAGATGAGGAAAACCGGCTTGTATGGGACAGTAAAAGATGTGTCTCAGGACAATCTACATATGTAGAATATGAAGGAGAAGAATTAAAGAGCAGAACAAAGTACGTTTGGACGATCAGCATACAGGATAATCATGGAAACCGGGCAGAAGCGAGCTCTGAATTTGAAACAGCATTTTTACACGAGGGAGACTGGCAGGCACGGTGG
This sequence comes from Faecalicatena orotica, assembly GCF_003149245.1. Classification (GTDB taxonomy): domain Bacteria; phylum Bacillota; class Clostridia; order Lachnospirales; family Lachnospiraceae; genus Faecalicatena_A; species Faecalicatena_A orotica. Next base: position 17,148 of record NZ_QGDL01000019.1, read on the forward strand.
GTAAAGTCACCGTTTCCTGTGATAGGACGTCAGGCACATTTAGGGGAGCAGCCACCAGCAGTCCTGTTTCGTCAGAGAGTGATTTTGAATAAAAAAGTAAAAAAAGCAAGGCTTTATGCAACCTGTCATGGTGTTTACCAGTTAACCATAAATGGGAATCGTCCGGACAATCGCGAATTTGCGCCAGAATGTACTGTATACAGGGATTATTTATGCTATCAGATTTATGATGTCACAGAAAATTTAAAGCCTGGAGAAAATATCATTGGCATGCATGTAGGTGACGGTTGGTATCATGGATTTATGACAAAGGCTGAAGATAAAGCTTATGATCCGGCATTTGCAGTTCTGACGCAGTTAGAAGTCACTTATACAGATGGTGAGGTGGATTGTTTTGGCAGTGATAAAACAGTAAAGGTAAAAGAAAGTCCGGTCCGGTGTTCAGATTTGTTTGCCGGAGAGCGTTATGACGCAAATTTGAACCCATATGGATGGGAAATATCAGGCTTCAATGATAAGGATTGGTCAGATGCTATACCTGTGGCATTCGGATACAATAATTTGAAAGCACAATATGGACAACCTGTCCGCCCAATTGTTACACTGCCTGTGAAACAATTTCTTATCTCTCCAAAAGGGGAACGAATAATAGATTTTGGTCAGGTAATTGCGGGGCGTGTAAGAATAAAGATTGATGTCCCAAAAGATACTCAGGTAACAATTATTCATACAGAAGGACTAGATGCAGAAGGAAATTTTTTTGATAATAATCCCTCGGCTGATCAGAGGATTGAATATATTTCCGCTGGACTGGCGCAGGAGTACGAACCACATTTTACATTTCAGGGTTTCCGATATGTCATGGTTGAGGGAATAGAAGATTTAAAGGGAGAAGACATTAAAGCTGTTGTTTTATGTTCTGAAAAAGAAAATGCCGGAACATTTTCTTGTTCCAACGAAGATGTTAATAGATTGTATGAAAATACACGCTGGTCACAGTACGCAAATATGATTTCTATACCAACGGATTGTCCCCAGCGTGAAAAAGCCGGATGGACAGGTGATATCCAGGTATACACAAAGACTGCACTGTTAAATGAAGATGTCACCCCATTTTTGACAAGGTGGCTGGAAAATCTTATTTGTGAACAAAAAGATAATGGATCAGTGCCATTTGTAGTGCCTTTGGCGGGAGCCTATATTGGCCAGTATAAGATGTATGCAGATCAATTTAAAACTCCGGACGCAGTAGCACCTGCAGGCTGGGGAGATGCAGCCATTTTAATTCCTTACTATATGTATTGTCTGACAGGGAATACATATATTTTGAAGAAACAGTACAATTCTATGAAGCACTGGTGTGATTTTGTGATTAAGACGGCAAAAGAAGAAAAGCCTGAAGACAGTGAACTCCCGCAAGATGTAGAACAGTATCTTTGGAACACAGGCCATCATTTTGGCGAACATCTGATACCTAGTTATTCTAAAGACGGATATGGAGAAAGCACATTTGAGGCAATCCGGGTCTCGACCAGATATGTAGCTCCAATCTATGGTTTTTATTCCGTTTCGAGTATGTCCGAGATTGCAAAAATTCTTGGGAATACCGAGGATGAAAAATATTATAGAGAAATGGCTGATAGGATGAGAATATCATTTCACAAAGGGGTAATAGATGAAGAAGGAAATATGCCCGCTGACTTGATGGGGGCATATGCTATGCCGCTGTATTATGGGTTAGTACCGGAAAATTATAAGGAGAAGTTCGCAGGAAATCTGATACGGAAGATAGAGGAGAACAAGGGATGTCTGGATGTAGGATTTTTGGGAATGCCAATTCTGCAGGATGCGTTGTGCCAGATAGGACGTCAGGATCTGGCCTATGATTTGTTATTTAATGAAAAGGCACCATCATGGTTATATGAAGTGAAACATGGAGCAACAACTATCTGGGAGAGTTGGTTTGCACTGGACGAAAACGGAGCTCCTTTTGTGTCTGAAATATACGGTATGGTATTCTGTATGAGTTTGAATCATTATGCATTCGGGTGTGTGGATGACTGGATGTTTCGAAATATAAATGGGATTAATTATGAAGAACCTGGTTTCAAAAGAATATTGATTCAGCCACAGTTAGATGACAGATTGAATTGGGCTAAGCGAACTTTTACATCGGAATATGGTGATATTGTATCAGAATGGAAGAAGGAAGAAGAGGCCTTTGAATTATATGTTAAAATCCCTTGTAACACAACTGCTGTTATTATTTTGCCTGATGGTAAAAGATACGAAAAAGGCAGCGGAGAATACAGGTTTTATACAACAATATGAGAGAGACAAATTTGAAAAAATGAGGAGAATCATGCTGACAACTTCAAATACATTAAAACAAATCAGTCTATTATCAGATTTTAGTGGTTATGGGAGCATAATTGCACCATCTGAGGGGGCACTATCAGAAATGACATTAGAACAATTTTCCAGACTATCCTGCTGGAATGCGCAGAGTATAACAGATGGATATAACCGGCTGCTGGAAATAGTTGAAGAAGGACAAAAAATATACTATCCACTATGGGATCAGGGTGACGCAGATACCGATCCCTCCATAAAAGAAAGATATTTAATCCATTTTCCGGTGAAAAAGAAAGCGCCATTCGTAATTGTATGTGCAGGAGGGGGATATCTGGGGTGTGCATCTATGATTGAAGCTTACCCTACATGTGTACATTTAAATCAATTAGGTTACCATGCATTTTCTTTGAATTATCGTTGTGGTGAAAATGCGAAAGCGCCGAATCCATTAGATGACATGGCATATGCAATTGATTATATTAGGAAAAATGGAGAGATACTGGGAATTGATATATCGGATTATGCTATCACCGGGTTCTCGGCAGGGGGACATCTGGCGGCCTGCTTTGGAACCGAGTCGGCAGGGTGGAAACACTATAACCTGCCCTCTCCGTCAGCAGTATTTTTAGGGTATCCGGTTGTAACAATGGGAGAAAAATCACATGATTCTTCAAGAATAATGTTTCTTGGCAAAGAAAATATTTATGATGAGGAAATAATAAGCCGATATTCTGTAGAATTGCTAATCACACCAGACTATCCACCGACATTTGTATGGCAATGCACGAGGGATCATACTGTGCCGATTGAAAATACCCAGATGTTAGTAAATGCACTGACTGAAAATAATGTTCCGCATAAGTATGAAACCTTTGACAGTGATAATCATGGATGGGGGGCGGGAGACGGAACTTTAGCAGAGGGTTGGATAGAACGCGCGGTTTCATTTTGGCAAAATTAATCCCCTGTGTACAATAATATCCTGTCTGTTTAGACTTGACGTTTTCCAAAATTCATCTGTTTTATAAAACATATAAGTTAAAAAAGTAATATGCATGATATTTTATTCGACAGACTCTCTTTATACAATATATAAAAACAGGAGGATTTAGGAAAATAAAAATGGACACTAGAATACTAAAAAAGTTGTATCAGATATTTGAGGTACCGGTCATTGTATATCAGGACAGTGAGAAAATAAAACAATATCCTCCGGAAAATATTTTTCGGTCAGTATTTGCATGTAGAAATACTTGTGTGTCTGAACCGCAATTGACATCAGAAAGCAAATGTCTGCATGACAAGGCGCAAAAATTATTTGATTATATGCAAGAAATGGCAGTTTTCAGGGAACTGCCATTTTTGCTGTTTGAGGATGATAGTATTTTTTACGGGGTACTAAAAGATGAGGAAGAAAACCTGATTATCTTTGGTCCTGCATCGGAGAAAAAAGCAGATAAAAAGAGAAAGCGTTCGTATCATTATAGGTATCATTTAAATGAGGATCCGCTTTTGAAGCAGCAATCGAAAAAGGAGATGGCTAAACTTCTTGTTTTAGCCGGCTTCCTGATTAATGGCAAGGATATAGAGACAGATTCAATTAGAATTGCAAATTGCAATGAGGGAATTATAAAATGGAGTGCTTCCGGGGACACTGCATATCAGCAGCTAAACCAATCTGAATATGAACGAGACCATAACAGCATGGAATATGAGAATAAGTTGATACAGATTGTAGAAAACGGAGACATGGATGCAATGTATAAGCTTGTTCTCGGGACAGAGCAATTGGAGGATAGGCATATCGGAGATGTAGCTGCTGACGAGCGGAAACGTGTGGAATATCTTGCTGTAACGCTGATTGTTCTGCTGTCAAGGGCGGCAACAAAAGGCGGATTGAGCTATGAAAAGTCGTATGGACTGGCAGATGTATATCTCAGGAGACTGGAAACATGTAAAGAAGCAGAGGAAATGCTAGCGCTTTCATCGAGAGCTCAGATTGAATTCACGAAAAAGGTTAAAATAACTAAGATGGAAAATTGTCGGTTTCCACATATTGAACGCTGTAAAGAATACATTAACCAGTATCTGCAAAAACCAATAAAAGTCGGAGATATAGCGCCTGCAATTGGGGTGAGCAGGAGCTATCTTTCCAGAAAATTTATGGAAGCGGAAGGGATAACAATTCAACAGTATATTACGAAAGAGCGATGTGCCCGGGCAGCTAATATGCTGAAAAATTCAGATTATCCGATTTCCATTATCTCTGAATACTTTTGCTTTTCATCACAAAGCCACTTTGGAAATCGATTTAAGGAATATTCCGGGCTGACACCAAAAGAATACCGTAATCAAAAAAGTGCGGCAATAACGTTGGAGAAAAAGTATAAAGATGTAAAAAAAAGCACAGGGATGCTATGTGGGGCAGAAATCATTTTGTAAAGTATTATATATAATTTACAAAAAAGGAGGATGCTCTATGAGTAAAAAAGTATATGGATGTGTAATGGGGGTTCTGGCAGTATTTCTTTTATGCGGAACGTTTTTCGATCTGCAGATATCGCAGGTAGTTTATAATCCTGATAATCTGTTTGGAAAGTTTTTTTATGGGTTTGGGCAGGTTCCGGCCATGCTGACAGTATCCTTTGGGTTTATGCTGTTATCTGCAGTCAGAGATAAAGGCAAGAAGCTGCTTAGTGTAGTCATTATACTTGTGTTAGGTGTGGCATCACTATACTATGCAGTGCTCCCATTTCTTATCGCTGGATACTTTCTGGAGTGGGGAACTGTCGGAAGAGCAGCTATGATGATATTTGCGATATTGGTATTTGCAGGTATGGAGCTTGGGGCAAAGAAAATTGCCGAGGTGAACGAAAGAGGGATATTAATCAGAACCAGCCTGACTCTTATCCTTATGTTTTTTGGAGTCGGCAGAATTTGCGGAATCTTGAAAAATATCTGGGGACGACCACGGTTTTATAGTATGCTGGATGATTTTTCACGTTTCTCACCGTGGTATCGTATTGCAGGAACACCGTTGGATGATACATTTAAATCGTTCCCGTCAGGTCATGCGGCCGACGCATGTATGATCCTGTCAATCGTGCTTTTGGCGGGACTGGTTCCGAAGTTACATAAGAAAGCTAAGTTCCTGTATGCGGCAGCATTGGTTTGGATTGTCTGTGTGATGCTGGCGAGGATTATAGCGGGAGCGCATTTTTTATCAGACGTGTCTGTCGGCGCGGCACTGACTTGTACCGTATTCTTTGTATTGACAAAGTTACTGTTGCGAGATACTTCAAGAAAGCCTCTATCTGACGAGGCGGTTTGTATACAAAAGAGTGTTTAATAAAATTCTTGAGATACAATATAATGGCTGTATTCTGTATGATGATACTCTTAATTTTACATCTATGTTTGTATTTACACTAAAACAAACAACAATAGTAACAGAAAAGTAACATGAATGATAACGTGCATGTTACTTTTTTATTATTATTTTATTAACAAAACAAAAGGCAGCGTTCTGAACAGCTATATCTTTTATTGATAAGGAGGAGAATGGAAATTGAAAAAAAGTAAAAAGCATTACTGTAATCCGATGAATTTAGAATATCGATATCAGTTTAAACGTTCCGTTAATTATGAAGGGGAAGAAAAACCATTTGCTGTATTTCGCGAGGCAGCAGATCCAACTTTGATTTTATTCAAAGGGCTCTACTATCTTTTCCCATCCATGACGGCTGGATTTTTTACAAGTGAAGATTTGTATGATTGGAAGTTTTATGAATTCGGTCCTGAACTTCCGGCATATGATTATGCGCCGGATGTCAGGGCAGTGGGTGAGTATATGTATTTTTCTGCATCGAGCGCAGATAAGAACTGCTCTTTTTATCGGACAGAGGATCCGAGAACAGAATCCTTTGAAGAAATTCCGGGAACATTTCCTTTTTGGGATCCTAACCTGTTTGTGGATGATGATGGAAGGATTTATCTGTATTGGGGAAGCTCCAATACGGAACCGATTTATGGTGTGGAACTGAATCCAGAAACGATGGCACCTATTGGAGAAAAACAGGGATTGGTTACAGCCAGCGAAAAGGAACGGGGATATGAACGGATGGGCGAAGACCATATTCCGCCAAAGACGGAAGAAGAGATTGAAGCGGAAGTAGACAATGTACTTGTATTTGTAAAACGGCAGATGGATGGACAGGGTATGTCGGAACAGTTTGATGAGGAGACATACCGTGAAAAGTTTCGCATAACATTTGGAAACAAGCCATATCTGGAAGGGGTATGGATGACAAAATACCAGGGTAAATATTATCTGCAGTACGCATTTCCGGGAACAGAGTATAACGTATATGGAGATGCAGTATATGTAGGAGATTCTCCGCTTGGTCCCTTTGTTTCGGCAAAAAATAACCCGTATTCCTATGTGCCGGATGGTTTCATTACAGCCGCAGGTCATGGTTCTACATTGGTAGATAAGGAAGGAAAGATGTGGCATATAGCGTCTATGCGAATTGCGCACAGTGAAAAATTTGAACGGAGATTAGGCTTGTGGAAGGCAGGAGTGGACGAGGACGGAGAACTTTTCTGTGATCAGAGATATGCAGACTGGCCGATTGCGATGGATGCAGAACCATTTGAGAAACCAGACTGGATGTTGCTTTCTTATGGAAAAGAAGTGACAGCATCATCTGGAAATGGAATGCAATATGTAACGGATGAGGATATCAGAACATTCTGGAAAGCCGATACCTGTCAATCAGGAGAATGGCTACAGATAGATTTGGGAACAGCAAAGGATGTAGCAGCGATACAACTTCATTTCGTAGAAGACGAACTATATCTTCCAATACCGGAAGGTAAAGAGGCGGTGAAGTCATATCTTGACGAACGGTACATTGACATGGAAAAGCAGCAGACCTGTTGGGTACTGGAAGGTTCTGAGGATGGTACAGATTATCACATACTTATGGATAAGAGCAGAACAAATACAGATTACAGTGATGATTTTATTGAGCTACCGGAGACAGAAAAACTCCGTTTTATAAAGCTCACAATTGTAAAATTACCTTACGATATGGTTCCAACTGTATCGGGAATCCGTGTATTTGGAAACGGAAATGGAGATCTTCCGAAGAAAGCCGAAAATGTTGTAATCAAATTGGAGGGAGATCTGGATATGGATGTATCCTGGAATGCGGAAGATGCTGTGGGGGTAAATATCCTTTGGGGATATGTGCCAGACAAGCTGTATCACAGTTGTATTGTATATAAAAAGAATGAAAAACGGATTGCTGCACTTGTGAAAGGACAAAGTGTCTATGCGAGAATTGATACATTCAATGAAAATGGCATTACAGAAGGAGCAGTGATAAAAGTTCGGTAGCTGATATACATTTGATGAATAAGCGACACTAATGTCAAAATAACAACATACATGATATTTAAGAGCTGTAACTTCAATTATTATTTAATCAATGTCAGAATTGTAAAAGCAGAAATAATTAAGAAGATAGGAGAGAGTTGGAAAATGAAGGAAGTTAAAACACAGAAAAAAAGAAACCGCTGGTATCCGTGGGCGTGGAGTACAAGAGGATTTGCGCTTGGAGTTAACACTATGCTTCTGATGCAGGTTACCTTCTATGCGACAGAAAGTGCCGGGTTATCTGCCGGACTTGTAGGAACATTACTGCTGGTTTCAAGAATATTTGACGGAGTTACCGATTTAATTGCAGGTTTCATCATTGACAAAACACATACTAAGTTAGGGAAAGCAAGGCCGTATGAACTGTTTTTAATTCCAACGTGGATACTGACGGTACTATTGTTCAGTACACCTGCCAGTATGGGTACTACAGGCAAGGCAATATACTTTTTTGTGCTGTATGTGCTGATTAATGCAGTGTGTGTTACATTTCTTAGTTCCTCAGAAGCTGTTTTTCTCGCACGTTCTACTACAGATGAAGGACTTCGGGCAAAAGCGCTGACAGTAGCCGGTATAATGGCTACTCTTTTCCCAACAGCAGTCAGTATTGTTCTGCCAATTTTGATGGCATCCTGGGGAACACAGCCGGGAGGATGGACGAAAATCATGTTAGTTTTTGGTGTTCCGTTTACAATTATTGGTTTAATCCGTTTCTTCTGTATAAAAGAAATAGAGACAGCGGAGGATGATACGCAAAAGAATATATCTACTATTTCATTTAAAGATTCTATTAAAAGTATCAGTCACAATAAATACCTGTTTATTCTGGCGGCGGCAGCACTTTTATGCAGTGTGTATAATAGTCTTGGCTCAGGTGTTGGAAGTTACTATTTTCAGTACATAGTTGGTGATTTGGCTTCCATGTCCCTAATTGGAATGCTTGGGATATTGACACCGTTTGTACTATTATTGTTCCCGCTGGCAGTCCGTAAAATCGGTGGAATGAATTTTGTCAGGATTGGGCTTGTTACGGCAATTATCGGAAATATAATTAAATATTTTGCAGGTGCAAATGTAACTATGATTTTGGCTGGTTCTCTCATTGCAGGAATCCCAGGGGCATCGGCATTAATGATGATTGGCAGTATCTTTGTAATACAGTGTATGGATTATGGTGAATGGAAAACGGGAGTCAGGGTAGAAGGCATGGTAAACTCTGTATATGGATTTGCAACAAAGGTCGGCGGCGGACTGGCAAGCGGACTGCTCGGTCTTTTAATGGCAGTATCAGGATTTATAGGTGGCGCCGGACAGCAGACAGCCTCAGCAAAAATGGCGATTTCGTGGTCATACAGCCTTATCCCCGCAATTCTCTGTGTCATTATGCTGGTGATTCTTCATTTCTATAAGCTGGAAAAAGAAACAGGCAAGATTCAGGCTGAACTTGAAGAAAGACGGAATCATAACGCCTAGCCACCCATAAATCCATCGGCCGGAGCGTACTCTTTGAAGATTATGAATCAATTTTCACCAGATGATTTGACAGATGAGATGCTTTCTGAGCTGGAACAAAAACTTTCGGAAGTAAAGCTACAAAAAATATAAAATTTTATGGACATAATCGTGTATAATAAAGGAAGCTGGCTATAGAGGACAGCTTCCTTTAAAGTAAGACGATGGTTTGTCCGGTGAACGACCGGATTCATTATGAAAAAGATTATGTTATGGAGATTACTATGGAAGAAATAATATTAAAAAAAATCTGTAAAATTTGTAATATTCCTATTTCCGTTTATGATAATCAGAATTCGGTTTTTAGCTATCCAGATCATAATAAATTTAGTTTAAATAAAAAAACAGAAACATTTCAATTTATTGATGAAGTCACAAAAGAACAAGAGGTTCCTGTTTTACTTCAGGAAGATGAGAATATTTATTTTGGTGCAATAAGAGACAGCAAAGATAAACTAATATTACTTGGCCCGGTTTCGCGAAATCCTGTCAGTGAAGCTATATCAATGAAATATTGCCATAAGCACCATTTGGGGCATGAATTTATCATTCATCGTATGGAAATTAAAACTGTAATGGAAATCTTATCCTTCTTAACGTATCTGGAAACAGGCGAGGAGATTCCGGTAGAAAAGATACAGACTGCCTCACAAAATGATTCGATATTTCGATGGAATTCTCTGGCAGAAGAAGAACAATACCAACTGGAACAGTCCGAAATAGAGTGGGACCACAATAGTATAGAATTTGAAAACCGTTTGATGCAGACCGTACGTGACGGAGATATTGATGCTATGAATCGAATTATCCGGGGAACGGATAATTTAGATACAGAACATGTCGGAATTGTAGCTCAAAATGCCGCAAAACAGGCAGAATATCTTACCGTAACATTAATCAGCCTTATGGCCAGAGCAGCAGCACAGGGAGGAATGAAACAGGAACGGGCTTACAGCCTTGCAGATATTTACCTGCAGCGGCTGGAAAAAAGTAAGAATATTCAAGAAATGTATGCCCTTGCCACAAAAGCCGAGTACGAGTTCACCCTATGTGTACGGCAGTCGAAAGAGGAAAACAGCAATGTGCTATATATAGAGCAGTGTAAGGAATATATCGCAAAAAATTTGAGAAAACCAATTCAGGTCGGAGATATCGCCCCTGCAATCGGAATTAACAGGAGTTACCTTGCCAGAAGATTTTCGGAAGTAGAGGGGATCACGATTCAGAATTATATTATGAAAGAGCGCTGTGCACATGCCGCAAATATGCTTAAATTTTCGAATTATTCCATTGCTTTGATTGCAGAGTATTTTTGCTTTTCATCGCAGAGCCATTTTGGAAGGAACTTTAAGCAATTTTATGGTATGACTCCAAAAGAATACAGGAATAAACATCAACAGACGATTGTGTTTTAGAGTTTGGCAGACAAAAAGAACAATGATGACATAAAAGTAACATGGAGGAAAACTTCCATGTTACTTTTTTATTATAATTCTATTAGTAAACGATTATAATGACGTCTCAAAGGAGGACAATACAGGAATGAAAGATTTTTTCGCAAGTTTACCTACAGGAAAGAATGATAAACCGCTTCTTTTTGCCACGGGACCGCTGGTCTATGATTTTCACGACATTGATGGTTTGTATTTTATGCTTGACCGCAGATTATCCGGATGCCTGATATTGATGTGGGCAAAGCAGATGGATGACTCCGTGAAAGGTAAGGTCACTTTAGACGGAAAACCTATTGAAGGTTATGTCTTAGAGTCAATGGAACTTATGGGAAACATGTGGATTCTCGGTGTACCGCTCCGTGGTCTCGTAACGGAATACGCTAAGAACTATACCTTACATGTGGAGGGCTTCCGGGATACAGATGGAAATGAGATGAATCCGCAGGACTTGACGGTCACCGGAATTGACAGGGAAGAACCGAAAGCAGAGTATGCCGGACATGAAGCAATTGCACTTCAGACGGCACAGGAGGGGATCGTGCTATTGAAAAATCAAAACGATGTACTTCCGCTTAAAAGAAATACAACTTTGAACCTATTCGGAAAGGGTGTACATGAATTTCGCATCGGAGCCGTGGGAGCAGGGAAAATTAATCCTCGATACAGCACAAATCTGGCAGAAGCAGTCCATGACCGGACGGATTATACACTAAATGAAGAATTATCTGTTTTCTATGGATGTGACAAAGATTTGATTCCGCCGGAAGATATGCTTGAAAGAGCAAAAGAAAAATCTGATATTGCAGTCATGCTGATTACAAGGGCTGCGGGAGAGAATATGGACTGCTCCACGGCAAAAGGGGAGTTTTATCTGGATGATGAAGAGGATGTTCTGATTCGGAAATTGACAGACACATTTTCAAAAACTGTAGTCATCTTAAATGTCGGATACCCCATCAATGTTACCTTTGCGGAAAAATACAAAGTGGACGGACTCATCTATCTCGGGTATGCCGGAATGCTTGCCGGTCCCGCTCTGATGGATATCCTTTCAGGTGATGTAAATCCATCCGGGAAACTTCCGGATACATGGGCACAGGACTATTTCGATATTCCAGCCGCGCAGAATTTTTACGACTGTGCCGATAAACCACGGCTGGATGCAGAATGTGAGTTGTTTGCAGATACCGTTTATGAAGAAGATATCTATGTGGGATACCGCTACTTCACCACATTTCACAAAAAACCGGCTTTCCCATTTGGGTTTGGCTTAAGTTATACCACTTTTGTGATAGAGCCGGAATCATTCTGTTATGATGGGGAAAATCTGACTTGTGTTGTTCATGTTAAGAACATGGGGAATCTGCCTGGGAAAGAAGTCGTTCAGGTATATATCGGGAAACCTGACAAAACGTTAGAAAAGCCGGAGCGGGAACTTGTGGCATTTGAGAAAACGAAAGAACTTACAGCAGGGGAAGAAAAGGAACTTACATTTGTTATTCCTAAAAAGCATCTTACTTCTTATCGTGGCGAGGATGCATCCTATATTCTGGAATCAGGTAACTATCGGATATTTATCGGAAATAGTTCGGAAGCTCCAAACTGTGGGGAATTCTATGTGGCTGCGGAAGAAGTGATTAAGAAAGTAACGAATCTGATGATACCGGGCAGAGAGATAGAGACTCTTTCCAAAAGAAATCCGGAGAAGACTTATCCGAAAGGAAAGGATTCCGGTGTTGTAGAAGGAAAGACAACTTTCCAGCCTTATCAAGAGCGTAAGAAATATCCCGCAGTATTTCATGGTGAAAAACCGATTCAGCCGCTCACTTATGAGGATATCAAGAAAAATCCTGAAAATGTGGATGTTTTTGTGGCACAGCTTTCCGTTCAGGAGCTTGCCAGAATTTCCGTTTGTGCATCGGCAGGCTGGGGAATGGAAGGAATCGGAGAGGCCGGAAAAGTCTTTCAGGCAGAAGGGCTGAATCTCCCTGATTTTCCTGTTTCTGATGGAAACTCCGGAGTGAACCTCAATATGAAAAATATTGGAATGCCTTCCGGAGTCACCATTTGTGCAACATTTAATAAAGAATTATCTGCCAAGGTGGGAAAAGTAATCGGGGAAGAAGCAAAGGCGTTCGGAGTACCGATGATTCTGGCTCCGGCCCTCAATATCCACAGAAATCCTTTGAACGGACGCCAGCCGGAATATTTTTCCGAAGACCCGTACCTCGCCGGTGTGATGGCCGGGGAATACAGCAAGGGGATGGAGAGTGCCGGAACTGCAAGCTGTATGAAGCATCTGATGGCAAACAACTGTGAATCTACAAGAAAGAGGAACCAAAGTATCATCTCAGAACGTGCGATCAGGGAAATCTATTTCAAAGCATTTGAAATAGCGATGGAGGTACACATGCCGGCTTCCTTTATGACAGCATATAATGCGGTAAACGGACGGCCGACAGCTGCAGATCCTGAACTGCTTTGCGGTCTGCTCAGGGAAGAAAACAGGTTTGACGGTTTTATTATGACAGACTGGACCAGCTATGATACCGTTGATGTAGCCGAGATGGTCCAGGCCGGAAACTGCTGGATTACCCCGGGATCCAAAGATGACACCTATACAAGCCAGATAGTAGATGGCGTTGAGGACGGAAGAATTGAGCTGGCAAGACTGCAGAGCAATGTGGCCTATATGATTCGTACAATGATTCGTTTTGCATAGAGGAGGATAAAACTATGATTAGAAAGAAGTGGAATAGAGACTGGATAATGTCCAAGCCGGGGGAAAACCCGATGATGGCAGCTGTGATGGGATTACAGGCAGATATGGAGAAGCTGACACTGCCGCATGATGCAATGATACATGAGCATCGTACGCAAAATACGAAAAATAAACATCAGACGGGATTCTATCCGGGCGGATGCTATACTTATACAAAAGTTTTTGAAGCTCCGCAGGAATGGAGTGAAAAAATGATATACATCGCATTTGAAGGTGTATATGAAAATGCAAGAGTTTATATAAATGGAGATTATGCGGGGGGCTGCCCGAACGGATATCGGGAATTCCTGCTCTGTGCGAATGATTTTTTAAATTATGGCACAGACAATACAGTGACTGTAATTGCTAATAACTCCGCAGAAGAAAACAGCAGATGGTACTCAGGCAGCGGTATTTACAGGGATGTATGCATATATGTAGCAAACCAGGTCCACGTTAAGGCAGATTCGCTGCGTATTAGAACACCGGAAGTGGAGAGTGATCTTGCATCGGTTGAAGTGGACATGCATCTTACCAATAAAGGAATCTCTAAGAGAAAAACGAAGGTTGTTATTACTCTGCAGAATCCAAAAGGGGAAGAGGCCGCAGCCGTAAACCTGCCTGTTACGGTATTTGGCGGTGCCGAAGAACATCTGCGCACCAGAATCCAGATTGAGAATCCGGATTTGTGGAGCTGTGAGACACCTGCGCTTTATAGCTGTACCGTAAAAGTTATGGAAAATGAGGAATGTCTGGATGAGACAACAGAGCAATTCGGTATCCGGAAGATTTCACTCAGTGCGAAAAAGGGATTCCGGATAAACGGAAAAGAAGTTAATCTCCGGGGAGCCTGCATCCACCATGATAACGGGGTGATTGGTGCTGTGACTCTGGAAAGAGCGGAGGAGCGGCGAGTGCAGCAGTTAAAAGCAGCGGGGTTCAATTGCCTCAGAAGTTCCCACCACCCGATGAGCAGAGCGATGCTTAAGGCATGTGACAGGGAAGGGATGCTTGTTTTAGATGAGCTGTCCGATTTCTGGACGAGATCTAAAAACAATAACGATTATGCAGACAAATTCCCGGATTACTGGGCGCAGGATGCAGAGGCAATGATTGCCAAGGATTATAACCACCCTTCCGTTATCATGTATATTTCCGGAAATGAGATTCAGGAGGCAGCAACTGCAAAAGGTGCACAGTTAAACCGGCTGATTACGGAAAAAATCCATGAGCTGGATGACAGCCGCTATGTAACAGTAGCTATCAACGGCTTACTCTCCTGTATGGACCATATGGGAGAAATCATGTGTGACATAACAGGAATGACGATGGAAGAAATGATGCAGATGCAGGGACAGACTTCACAAACGCCGAAGTCAGATGCAGGCGCGGATGCAGCGAATGGAAGTACCGATTTGATGAAAGGACCGTTGGCGGACGCGTTTGCAGCGAACCATATAGTCACTGAATTATTAGATGAATTTGCCTCAGTCACAGATTTGGTCGGATATAATTATTTAACTGCCCGTCACGAAATGGAGCACGAACTGTTTCCTCACCGCGTGATTCTCGGTACGGAAACATTACCATCGGATCTTGTACGTCTGTGGAAGATTGTAAAAAATAATTCCCATGTGATCGGGGATATGACATGGACAGGTTACGATTATATCGGGGAGGCCGGAGCTGGCTGCTTCTATTATGACGGGCGGCAGGGGTTCATGCCGAACTGGCCGATCAGCCTGTCTGGCATGGGCGATATCGACCTGATCGGAAGACGCCGTCCAATCAGCTATTACAGGGAAATCGTCTTTGGCCTTCGCAAGGAACCATACATTGCAGTAGAACGTGTCAATCATTACGGGGAAAAACCGACCATAAGCGCCTGGTCGTGGAAGGATGAACTGGAAAGCTGGACATGGAAGGGATACGAAGGAAAGGGTGCCGTGATAAATGTCTATTCTGATGCGGACGAGGTGGAGCTTTATCAGAACGGCATTTCACTGGGAAGAAAGCCCGCCGGAGAAGAACATGACTTCTATGCTTCTTTTGAAACACCCTATCAGCCGGGAATACTGAAGGCAGTAAATTACAGAGCAGGTGTGGAAGCTGAAAAAATGACATTGAAGACTGCAAATACTGCGGCAGAACTCAGCGTGGAGGCCGACCGCACTGTTTTGAAGGCGGACGGCGCGGATTTGTCCTATCTTATGATCTCTGTGAAGGATGAAAACGGAACCTGCAATATGCAGGAAGTAAAAGAAGTGACCGTAACTGTCACAGGGGCAGGAACCTTACAGGGCATGGGTAGTGCAGATCCAGAAACTGATAATTACTATGACAATACGACATGGAAGTTATATGACGGTTATGTTCTGGCTGTCGTCCGGGCCGGTTTTGAACCCGGAGAAATCCATGTAATGGTCAGCACAGAAGGGGGCAGGAAGAACGAAATAATCCTAATCGCAGAAAAATAGCCTTGACAAAAACTGACACAAGTGTCATATTATAAATATGACACTTGTGTCAGTTTTATCGTGGAGTTAAATTTAAATGGGTAAAAAATCAGATTTAAAACAGGAATACATTCTTGAACAAGCACAGAGAGTATTTGCACAAAAAGGCTTTAAGGACGTTACTATGAAGGACATTGTAACAGCCTGCAACATTAGCCGTGGAGGTATATACTTGTATTTTAACAATACTTCGGAAATTTTTGAGGCTGTACTAAAACTGCGGGCAAAGACAGAACAAAACCTTTGTACTGGGCAGGCAGAAGGTACTCTCTGTGCAGAGGAGCAAATGAGACATTTTCTAAACGCACAAAAAAGGGAACTTCTAAATCCAGCTGACAGCCTGATTATTGCTACTTATGAATATCTGTTTGCACACAGTAAGGTACTTGATAAAGCAGAAATGCAAAACAACTTTAATCATGCGGGAAGCCAGCTGAGGCGAATAATTCAAAGCGGTGTGGATAATGGCGAATTCTCGACAGACCCCGATGCTGCTGCTCAAAATATCGTGCTTTTGTTGGAAGGACTCCGCATTTCCAGTACTGTACTTACGTTAGATGAGGAATTTCTTGAACAGCAAATGGAGTATATCCTTTCACAACTAAAGGGAGGCCTGCTGAAATGATTGAGAAAAAGGGCGGCACCGTTTTAAAAATCGCGGCACTTTTTGGTTTTTGCTCTATTGCGGAGTATATAGAATTTCTATATATTCGCACAGACCAAACTATTGTTGCAGATAATATCGGAACAAAACTTTTTTGCATACTTGCAGTCTTCATTGTGCTAAGGTGTTCCCAATTGCGGTTGACTGATATTGGTTTTCGCACCAAACGAATGCAGCAAAGTATTTTGTCGGGACTGGCCCTTGGCATAATTACCTTCGGGATATCTTATTTTGTTGAAATTTTGATTTTGCGGTTACAGGGGCATCATGTTTCTTTACAGTTCTTCGTAAGCAACTTTGCACTCACCGGCGCAACCACGCAGGTTACAGCCACCTTTGCAGCACTGGCCATCTGTGTAGCTGTCAATATTATCAATGTATTAGCGGAAGAAGGTCTGTTTCGCGGCATCATTCTATAACTCGGGAAAGACCGTTTCGGTTTCTCCAAAGCCAACTGGATACAAGCGGCACTGTTTGGAATATGGCATATTGTAATGGTGGTGCTTGGTGTATATGACGGACTAATGGAAATTCCAACAGCTGTGGTTATGGCAGTTGGATATGTGATATTGGCCGGTATTTTAGGCCTTGAATGGGGATTGTGTGTATCCCTGACCGGCACCCTCTGGGTAGGAATTTCCGAACACTTTTTTAATAATTTCATTGGGAACACACTTCACGTTGTGACAGAAAGCGGAACTGATGAATTACAAATTGCCAGAATTGTACTGTCGAATATACTTTCACTGACAATTGTATTAATTGTTAATCGTTATAAAAAGAAACACCTTCAAAAGACTTGATTTATCAAACACGCTCTGGTCGATATATACAGTTCTGAGGAAAAAATCTTCCTTGAAATCATAAGCTATAAGTCTTATGATGGTTTAATAGAGGAGGAATTATCAAAATGGAAGATAATCCAAAAATCAGCTATTTGAAAAAATGCCTATCTCGAAACCGGTGTTGCTGGCATTCAACGCAGTTAACAACCTGTTTGGTGTCGGAAACCATAATGGGAAACATTTCATATAAAGTGCTGCAGCGATATGCAATAGCATAATGAAAAGGAGAAGTATGGCGATTATAAATAATGAACATCACATAAAGGAAATTGAATTAGAACTGAAGAAAGTTAAATTTTATTGGGATGATCCAATGGTCAGGGAACCTTTTATCCGGGATTTTTCCTTACGATTCTGCTGGTCAAGCAATGCGATAGAGGGAAATACACTGGATCTGGAAGAAACGGTATCCCTGATTGAGTATGATGAAGTAAGGAGCGGTCATACGTATTCGGAATATCAAGAAGCAAAAAATATGTACAAGGCAATCGAGCAGATGTTAATTCCATTCAAAAAGAGAATGGTTACTGAGGAATGGCTGAAAAACGCGAATGGTTTCATCAGGGGGATTAATAGCGAGTACAGAACAAAACAGGTTTATATAGGTACTCTGGTAGAGGCTGTTTACTATCCCCCGGATCATGCCTCTGTTCCGGCATTGATGGAACAATTTTTAAAAGAAGTGCAGTGCGGAGGGGGAACAGTGAAAGAAATTCTGGAGAGGGTGGCAATGCAGCATATCCAATTTGAACGCATCCACCCTTTCCAGGATGGGAATGGAAGGGTTGGAAGAATGATGCTCAACCAGCAATTAATTAATCAGGGTATGCTGCCATTAGCAATTGAACCAAAAGGAAAATACCGTCAGGCATTCCGCCAATATGAAAAAAATGGTGATATTTCGTTGATGACCTATGTCCTGTGCAAAGGTGAATTGGAATCAATACAGAAAATGCAGCAGCTCATCCAAAAATACACACAGCAGATGAAAAAGGACATGACGAATGAGATTAGAACCAGATGATTTAACATATTGCCGCCCCTTTCATTAAGATTGCGGGCGGCATTGTTTGCCCATTACATGGAAAGTATTCCGCAAGCAGAAGATCTCGAATCAATAAGCTCAGCAAATACAAAAGGAAGCAAAAGCAGGCAGTCGACCTCCGGAGCCAGGAACAGTAAAAATCTTCCTTGAAATCATACGCTATAAGTCTTATGATTGTTTAATAGAGGAGGAACTATCAAAATGGAAGATAACCAAAAAATACAGCTATTTGAAAAAATGCCTATCTCGAAAGCCGTCATGAAGATGTCGATTCCCACCGTGCTCAGCTCGCTGGTCATGGTGATTTATAATCTGGCAGATACATATTTCGTTGGAATGCTGAATGACCCGGTGCAGAACGCTGCGGTGACACTTGCGGGGCCGGTGCTGCTAGCGTTCAACGCAGTTAACAACCTGTTCGGAGTCGGAAGCTCCAGTATGATGAGCAGGGCGCTGGGGAGCAAGGATTATGATAAGGTCAGCAGGAGCTCGGCTTTCGGGTTCTACTGCTCGTTGCTGTCCGGCTTGCTATTTTCACTTGTTTGCTTTTCTTTACAGAATCCGTTGCTGTCCTTACTGGGAGCTGACGCCAGTACGGCGGGGGCGACTCTTGAGTATCTTCGCTGGACGGTAATATGCGGCGCGGCTCCGGCGATTCTGAATGTCGTAATGGCTTATATGGTGAGGGCGGAAGGGTCATCCCTGCATGCCAGTATCGGAACGATGAGCGGATGCTTTTTAAATATGATACTGGACCCGATTTTCATCCTGCCGTGGGGGCTTAATATGGGTGCTGCCGGTGCCGGCCTTGCCACCTTCCTGTCAAACTGTGTGGCGTGCTGTTACTTTTTTGTCCTGCTGTATGTACGCAGGAAGAGTACCGTGGTATGCATTTCTCCGAAGAAGTTCGGTTTTCAGAAGGAGATTGTACTGGGAATCTGCGGCGTAGGAATTCCAGCGTCAATCCAGAATCTGCTCAATGTGACCGGCATGACGATTTTAAACAATTTCACCTCACCCTTTGGTGCCCATGCAGTAGCGGCAATGGGAATCGCCCAGAAGGTGAATATGGTGCCGCTTCAGGTTGCTCTGGGATTTTCCCAGGGGGTTATGCCATTAATCAGCTATAATTATGCCAGCGGCAACCGGAAGCGAATGAAAGAATCCATCATGTTCACGATCAAGACAGTTGTCCCGATGATGGCCGCAGTGCTCGTTATTTTCAGCGTAGGAGCCGGGCCGATTATCAATGCCTTTATGAATAATGAGAGTATTATCGCTTACGGGACCCGTTTCCTGCGGGGCGCCTGCCTCTGCCTGCCGTTCCTCTGTATGGATTTTATCGCAGTTGGTGTATTTCAGGCAGTGGGGCACGGCCGGTCAGCGCTTGCATTTGCCATCCTGCGAAAGATCGTTTTAGAGATCCCGATGCTGTATGTGCTGAATTACCTGTTCCCTCTGTATGGACTCCCGTATGCACAATTCGTTGCAGAGTTCGTGCTGTCGATCGCTTCGATCGTGATGCTCAGGAGGATTTTCAAGTCAGGGGATGTGCCTGCTGCAACAGTGAAAAATCAGGATGTTAAAAACTAGGAGAAAATTTCTGAAAATAAGGAGAAGACGTCATGGCTTTTATACAGATGAATATCATGTCACAGTCATTAATGAGAACAGTTCCTGTAAATGTAATCCTTCCAATAGATAAGATCGATTTCCCGGGAATGCCAAAAAGAGAAGAGAAACCGTTTAAAACCTTATATCTTCTGCATGGAATCTTCGGAAACCATATGGATTGGGTCACAGGAACCAATATTTTAAGATGGGCCGAGGAAAGAAATCTGGCAGTGGTAATGCCCGCTGGGGAGAACGGTTTTTACGTTGATAACCAAAAAGCCCATAACTTATATGGCGAATTTATCGGACAGGAATTAGTCGCATTGACGAGAAAAATGTTTCCGTTATCTACAAAGCGAGAGGATACATTTATTGCCGGACTTTCAATGGGCGGTTTTGGGGCCATCAGGAATGGACTGAAATACCATAATACTTTTGGATACATAGCAGGTCTGTCAGCAGCCAGTATTATGGATGGCATCGAAAAAAGAACGAATGATGTACCGTTTTGGATAGAGGGGCGTGATTATGCGGAAAGCTGTTTTGGTGATTTGGATAAAGCGCCGGAAAGTGATATGAACCCCAAGTGGCTGGCCCGCAGATTAGCAGGGACGGAAACATGTAAACCAGATATTTATTTGTGCTGCGGAACAGAAGACTCGCTGCTGGGAGCAAACCGGGATCTGAGCAGGTATCTGTCAGATCTGGGCTATCATGTAACCTATGAAGAGTCGGCCGGAGGGCATGAATGGGATTTCTGGAATACCCATTTGAAAAAAGTACTCGAATGGCTTCCTTTGGAGACAGGGGCTGACGGAATAAACAGCGGGCATGTCGGGCTGGATTAACAAGTGATAAAAAAAGATATGAGTGTTGTGATTCGATTTATGGCAGAATTACAATCACTCTTATTTTATTATAGCTATTTTGATTCTGTGAAATATTATATTTGACATTGGTCTATACTTATGTTACTATCCCTTTGTAGACCGACGGTCGGTCTGCGAAAAAAAGGAGGCATTACTATGAGAGTCGTTAAAGAAGCGAATGTCAGGAAGAATGAAATATTAGATGCTGCTGCAAGACTATTTACAGAAAAAGGATTTGATAATACCAGCACCAGCGACATTATGTCGGCTGTAGGGATTGCAAAGGGAACTCTCTACCACCACTTCAAATCCAAAGAAGATATCATGGATTCACTCATTGAACGACAGACAACACAAATTTTGGAAAGGGCCAGAAAAGCAGCCGGAGATACAAGCCTGTCTGTAGAGGAACGTATGATTGCCACAATTTCAGCACTTCATATAGAAGATACTGACCAAACGGGAGGGAATGAAATCATAGATCACCTGCATAAACCACAGAATGCGCTAATGAATCAGAAAACAAAGCAAATCATCCTGCAACGTGTCCCCCCGATCATGGCCGGGATTGTTAACGACGGAATTGCACAAGGGTTATATGTTACCCCTTATCCTCTTGAGTGTATGGAAATTGCGGTGTGCTATCTGAATCTAATGCTTGATGACGACGTATTTGAATTGACAGGGGAACAAAGCCGCGAAAAAATCAAAGCATTTATCTTTTGTCTGGAAAGGCTTCTTGGCGTAGAGGAAGGGCAGCTTACTTATTTCAGGCAAATGTTTTGAAAAAATTAATATGTAAATAAGAATAGGGGTGTGTATGAATAGTAGGATTATTTATAAAAATATTTTGAGAAATAAAGTGGTCTCGTTTACCACGGTGCTTTTTGTCACTGTGGCGGCAATGCTGATGTCATTGGCTACGATGCTCACCGTGGATATGCTCGGAGCAATTGACAGTCTCATGGCGGACGCTAAAACGCCCCATTTCATGCAGATGCATTCCGGAACAATTGGCAGATCAGATCTGGAAGCATTTGCGGAGAATAATAGCAATGTGGAAGACTATCAGACTATTGAATTCCTGAATGTGGATAACAGCAAGATTACTCTGGGGAAGAATACTCTTGCAGGCAGTGTACAGGATAACGGATTTTGCGTGCAGAGCGAGAGGTTTGATTTTCTGCTTGATCTGGATAACAGACGGATTTCCCCTAAAGACGGGGAAGTGTATGTTCCTGTCTGCTATTTTAAAGACGGTCTTGTCAAGGAAGGGGACCAGGCCAGCATCGGCGACAGGACATTTACAGTAGCTGGCTTTGTCCGGGATTCGCAGATGAACTCGGCACTTGCGTCCTCAAAAAGATTTGTTGTGAGTGAAGCAGACTATGACCTGTTGGAACAGATTGGAAGTGTGGAATATCTGATAGAATTCCGCCTGTATGATCTATCAGAGTTAAGCGCCTTTGAAACAGCATACAATGCCGCTGGCCTTCCGGCCGGCGGACCAGCGCTCACGTGGCCGCTGTTTAAAATAATCAGCGCTGTTTCTGACGGCATCATGATCGCCGTAATCATGTTAGTTGGTTTGCTTGTCATCCTGATTGCATTGTTATGCATACGATTTACACTCCTTGCAAAGATCGAGGAAGACTACCGGGAAATCGGAGCCATGAAGGCAGTTGGGATGCGGACATCTGATATTCGAAGGATCTATCTGGCGATTTATGCGTCTATAGCTGCTATGGGATGTATCATCGGATTTTTATTATCACTTTTACTGAAAAAATCAATGCAGGAGAGCATTCGTCTGAATTTTGGGAATGGCAGCAGCAGTGCTTTCACTATGATGCTTGGGTCAGCAGGTGCGGCCCTCGTGTTTTTGCTGGTTCTTTTCTATGTAAATATGAATTTGCGGCGTTTCCATAAAATATCGGCGGTGCAGGCGCTCAGCTTCGGCGCAGTACAGGAACCTGTCAGCGGGTTCGGAAGGATGAAATTATCAGCTAATCGTCTGCTATCTACGAATTTATTTCTTGGGATAAAGGATGTCCTGTCGAGAAAGCGTCTGTATTTTACAATGCTGGCAGTCATTATACTTGCAAGCTTTATTATGATCGTGCCGCAGAACCTGTATCATACAATTTCAGGAGATGACTTTGTTGCGTATATTGGGGTGGGCCGCTGTGATATGCGGATTGACATCCAGCAGACCAGCCAGATCGACCAAAAGACGGCAGATATCGGAACATATCTGAATGGTGATCAGGATGTGGAAGAATATGCCCTGTTTACCACCAAAACGTTCGGAGTAAAGACGGACAGTGATACCGCAGAAAATATGAAAATTGAACTTGGGGATCATTCCGTTTTTCCGCTCCAATATTCCTCTGGCAGGATGCCGGTAAAAGAAAATGAAATTGCATTATCCTCGATGAATGCAGAAGAGATTGGTAAAAATGTCGGGGACCGGCTCATACTTTTGACAGCAAATGGCGAGAAAGAACTGTCAGTCTGCGGAATTTACCCGGACATCACCAATGGCGGGAAAACAGCCAAAGCGGTTTTTCAGGATGATACTGCTGAAACGGCATGGAGTATGATCTGTGTCACACTGGCCGATCAGAGGCTGCTCTCTGACAAGATAGAGATGTTCTCTAATCAATTCAGCTTTGCAAAGATATCCGGGATTGAGGAATATATGGCACAGACATTCGGGCAGACGCTTCACTCGGTAAAGACAGCGTCACTGGTAGCCATTCTGGCGGCTTTTGCTGTCACACTGCTTGTAACACTGCTGTTCATGAAGCTGCTGGCGGTAAAGGACCGTTATTCGATTGCCGTCATGAGAGCCTCCGGCTTCACAGGCTCAGATATCAGGGCCCAGTATGCATGGCGTGCCGCTTTTATACTGGCAGCCGGAATCATTGCCGGTACAATACTGGCAGGTACGCTCGGTGAAAAAATATCCGGCATGGCGATGTCCTCCATAGGTGCAGCCGCCTTCCATTTTACAGTCAACCCACTATTCACCTATTTACTGTCTCCGGTTATCATGGCACTTGCGGCACTGCTTGCAACTGTGTGCGGAACATTCCGGGCGGGCGATGTGCATATTTACGAATCAATAAAGGAGTAAACAATGAATCAATTACTATGTGGCAATAAAATCATAAAGTCTTTTGGTGCCGGAAAAGAAAAGCGTAATGTGTTAAATGGCGTGTCGGTGGAAATAGAAAGCGGAGAGTTTGTATCTGTAATGGGGCCTTCCGGTTCCGGAAAATCGACCCTGCTCTACGCACTCAGCGGCATGGATGCAATAGACAGCGGAAATGTAGTCTTTGAAAATCAGAACCTGTCAGGATTATCAGATGACGCGCTTTCCGATCTGCGCAGAAAGAAAATGGGATTTGTATTCCAACAGCCTACACTATTAAAGAACCTGAATATACTGGATAATATTATTTTACCGCTTATGCGAGACCATCGTAAAAATGTGAAGGAACTTACGAAAAAGGCAAGGCTTCTGATGAAGCAGGTGGGAATCGGGGAATTGGAACAAAGAGACATCACCCAGGTGTCCGGCGGGCAGCTCCAGAGGGCGGGGATCTGCCGGGCACTGATGAGTGACCCGGAGATTATTTTCGGCGACGAACCAACCGGGGCGCTGAATTCTAAGTCGGCAAAAGAAGTCATGGAACTTCTTTCAAAAATAAATGAACAAGGCACTGCAGTGCTGCTGGTCACCCATGATGCCAGCGTTGCAGCCAGAACCAGCCGCGTGCTATTCATGCGGGACGGGGAAATTGTCAGCAGACTGGATTTTCCGAAGTATCAGCCGAAAAAACATGAGGAGCGGATAGAAAAAATCATGGGGCAGATGCGTGCTATTGGGATTTAAATTTGTTGAAAAATATAAGGAATATGATAGAATAGACATGTTACCGCCCCTATACTGGTAACAGGAAGGGGGGTGCTGCGTGGATTCTCTATCATCTTTTATTCTTTCCGTGTTGGCAGGTGTAGTTGCCTACTACATATGCAAGTGGCTAGACGAGGAAGAGTAGCGGTAACATAGCCCAAACGGTTGACTTCACCGAAAAAGAAGAAGAACCCCCGGAAGTAGTAGCGTACTTCCGGGGGTTCGTTCTTTTTGTGCCGCATGGACACTATCATCTTTTTTGTTGCCTATCGGCATTATAGCATATGATATATAGAATTGCAATATTCCTATACAAAAAATCATGGGACAGTTGTGTATGCGCGTAAGCTGTGAAGCGTTACGCGTGTGGGGATTTGAGTTAATCTAAACCTTCCCGCAGCACTTCAATAAATTTTTCAGCCGGTTTTGAAAATACCTGATATTTTTTCCAAATCACACTCATTTCTTGCTCCAGCATCGGAACCAGCGGCCGGAAACAAAGGCTGCTGGTTCCAGTCGTATTGATAATCTTATCGAAACAGATGGCATAACCAAGACCTTCATCCACCAGAAGTGATGCATTAAAAATAAGATTATATGTAGCAACAATATTCAAATCCGGCATCTGGCGCTCCAGCCATTGGATCACGATACCACCTTTTTCTTCCTGCTGGGATATGATCAGAGGTTTATCCCACAAGTCTTCCGGCGACACTGCCTCTTTTTCCGCAAGCGGCGAATCTTTCCGCATTAAGACGCCCCATACATCCTTGGCTGGTAATTTCAGCGCGTTATATTTCGTTAAATCTACGGCCCCAAATACAATGCCAAAGTCCAGCAGGCCTTTATCCAGACGTTCTTTTACAAAGGTGGAGTTCCCGCTGGAAATATGAAATTGAATTCCGGGGCAGGTATCCTGAAGACTCTTTGCCGCTTTCGCTAAGATCCGCACTGCATCGGTTTCCCCGGTTCCGATATAAATATCCCCTAGGATGATGTCATTGGCAAGGGTAACTTCCTTTTCCGTTTTCTTTACCAGATCAAGAATCTCTTCTGCCCGTTTCCGTAAGATCATCCCTTCTTCGGTCAGAGTCACTTTCCGTGAGCCTTTTGTCCCACGGATCAGCAGCTGCTTGCCCAGTTCTTCTTCCAGATTTTTCATCTGTGTGGAAAGTGTAGGCTGGGAAAGATGCAGTGATTCTGCAGCCCGTATAATACTTTGCTCTCTTGCAATTGCAAGAAAATATTGTAGAACCCGTAATTCCATCTGATACCTCCTTACGCCCTCTGGGTATATTTGATAATTCATTTTAACAGTAGTCTATCATAAAAATGAATAGGTTTCAATTATACAAATGTATTAAATATAAGTATTTGCTATTTTTATGAAATATGAATATGCTTATATCAAAGAGGAACTTGTAAACGCACAGTTAGTAGAAGGAAAATGCAGGAGGGTGTCGTGAAGTAAATGATGAATTTAGAATCCAGAGAAGCTGTTGTCCAAAACCTGAGGGATGCGGGATGCAGTCAGGATACAATCGAAAACTTTCTATTATACTTTGATAGAAACCAAAAGGAAAAGCAGCTTGCATTGTTAGAAAAGCACAGAAAGCAGCTTTTAAATGTTGTACATAGCGAAGAGAAAAAGATTTACTGCCTGGATTATCTGGTATACCAGCTTAAAAAGTCAAAGACCCCATAGCAAACTACCGGGAATAAAACAAAAGGAGAGAAGAGAAAGATGGAGAAAAATATTTTAGTTATTTCAAGCAGCCTGCGTAATGAAAGCAATTCTGAGATTCTGGCTGATAAGCTCATATGCGGAGCGAAGGAGGCAGGGCATCATGTGGAAAAAGTGAGTATCCGTGGGAAAGAGATCGCTTTCTGCCGGGGATGCCTCGCCTGTCAGAAAGCTGGCAGATGCGTGATTCAGGATGATGGCGATATAATTGCACGTAAAATGCTGACGGCTGATGTACTTGTTTTCGCTACACCAGTCTATTATTACGAGATGAGCGGCCAGATGAAAACCATGCTCGACCGGGCAAACCCGCTCTTTTTCCTGGACTACCGGTTTAGAGATGTGTATTTACTGGCTACAGCGGCTGACGAAGACGAACATGCTGTGGACGGAGCACTTACAGGACTTAAAGGATGGATTTCCTGCTTTGAAAAAGCACGGCTTGCAGGAAGCATTTTTGCAGGCGGCGCAGACAAAGCGGGGGAGATTGAGGGCCATCCGGCACTCGAAAGAGCATACCGTATGGGGAGAGGGTTATAAACTTCAGCGATAATTTCTGGCTGACAATGATCTCCGCATAGAGAAAGAGAAGATGTAGATACTGGAGAATTTATATATGGAAGTAAAAGAATTCATAAAGGTGATGAACAGCGGTGCAGCCATAACTGCGGAATCAAAAGTACATGAGTGTATGCATATGTTATCTCAGGAAGCACTGCGGCTTACAGCCGAATTGAATGGCAGTTATCATTCACCAGAAGAAACCAGGATGATTATGGAGAAGCTGACCGGAAAACCAGTGGATAAGACATTCACGCTTTTTCCACCTTTTTATACTGATTGCGGTAAAAACCTTACTATAGGGAAGCATGTATTTATCAATTCCGGCTGTAAATTTCAGGATCAGGGTGGGATCACGATCGGAGATGGGGCCCTGATCGGGCACAACACAGTCCTTGCAACCCTAAATCACAGTCTGGACCCAAAACACAGGGCAGACATGGTCCCAGCCCCGATCCATATCGGTAAAAATGTCTGGATCGGGGCCAATGCAACGATTCTTGCAGGAGTTACTATCGGTGACGATACAGTTATTGCAGCCGGTGCAGTCGTGACAAAAGATGTTCCGGGAAATACGGTTGCAGGTGGGGTACCGGCAAAAGTAATCAAAAGGATTGAGGTGACACGATAAAAAGATCAAAATGATCCGGCTGCCCGCCCTGCTATTTCGGGAAGTGTGCAAAAATTGAGCATACCTTTGTGGAAGAGTCCATCATCAATCAAAACGGAAAGACCGATTACACAAAATTTAAACCGGTGCACTTTGAAATGCCAAATTATAATTATCTGGCTGCTGGTGATGTAATTACAAAGTGTATGACCTTAGGAAAATAGTCTTATTTATTTAGAAAAGAGATGGAAAAAGATGAAGATAACAGTGATTACAGGAAGTCCTCATAGAAAGGGGACATCGGCGCTGCTGGCGGATGAATTTATCCGTGGGGCAAAAGAGGCCGGGCATGAAGTCTATCGTTTTGACGCAGCATTTGAAGAACTGCATCCTTGCCTTGGCTGTGATAAATGCGGCATGGGTTCAGCGCCATGTGTCTGGAAAGATGGCATGGAAAAATTAAATCCACATATGGCAGACGCTGATATGGTAGTATTGGTGACCCCGCTTTATTATTTTACGGTTTCTGCACAGTTAAAAACAGTGATTGACCGTTTTTATGCGAATACCTACAAATTTACAGGCGGCAAAAAATCAATACTTATGGCAACCGCATTTGACAGTAACGAATGGACCATGCAGGCGTTGACTGGCTATTACAAAACCCTTGCCGGCTATATGCAATGGGAAGATGCAGGAATGATCCTTGCAGCTGGCTGTGGAAGCAGGTCGGGGATTGAACATTCCGAATTTCCACAGAAGGCATACGATATGGGCAAAAATCTATGACAATTCAAATAGAACACAAGGATTCAGGAAGTAAAAAGAAATCGTTAAAACGAACAGGAGGACTTATGGTAAAAAAATTAGTAAGTATTTTGATTACAGGTATATTAATGATGTCGCTTGCAGCATGTGGAAACAGCGATAATACAGAACAAAAGGAAGGCAGAGCAAAAGAGACCGTGGCAACAGAACAGGAACGTGATACACAAGATCAGCAAGAAGCGGTTCAGGAAGAGGCATCACAGCAGCCAAGTGAAGTTGAGGAGACATCCGGTACATTAGTCGTATATTTTTCCTGGTCCGGAAACACAAAGGCAGTGGCGGAGTCAATTCAGACCCAGACTGGCGCAGATATTTTTGAAATAGTTCCTGCTGATCCTTACACAGATGATTACAATGATCTTTTGGACATTGCCCAGGATGAACAGAGAAACGATGCAAGACCGGAAATTTCCGGAACCATTGACAATATGGATACGTATTCCACTATTTACTTAGGTTTCCCCAACTGGTGGGGCGATATGCCTATGATCCTTTACAGCTTTTTAGATGAATATGATCTATCAGGCAAGACAATCCTGCCGTTCTGCACCAGCGGAGGAAGTGGTTTTTCCGGTTCTATAGCAACGATACAGGAAATGGAACCCGATGCAAAAGTAATTGAAAATGGACTTTCTGTCAGTGATTCCGGTGCGGCGAATCCAGATGATGCAGTCACTGAATGGCTGGGAAGTCTGGAGGAATGATCAACAATATATAAGGGACCGACGTGCCCCTTGTTTTAGAATAACCATGTAAGTTCATGATTCTGAACAGTTACAAATTTATCAATAGGGAGGAAGAACAGATGAGTAAAAAATTGGTGGCGTATTTTTCAGCAAGCGGAGTGACAGAAGGAGTTGCAAAAAAACTGGCAGAGGCAGCGGAAGCAGATTTATATGAGATCAAACCCGAGAAGCCTTATACAAGGGCTGACTTAAACTGGAACGATCAGAACAGCCGGAGCTCAGTAGAAATGAAGAATCCCGCTTCACGTCCTGCCATTGCAACGGAAGTACAGGATATGGAACAATATGAAACCATATTTGTAGGATTTCCGGTGTGGTGGTATGTTGCACCGACTATCATAAATACATTCTTGGAAAGTTATGATTTTGCAGGGAAAAATATAATTTTGTTTGCCACATCAGGGGGAAGCGGGCTTGGAAACAGTCAGAAAAACTTAGAGGCTTGTGTAGCTGATACAGCAAAATGGATTCCCGGAAAAAGATTTTCGGGCAGTGTTTCGGTAGAGGAACTGACAAGGTGGATTAGCGGATTGGCTTTGTAATATATAAGAATGAGAGAAAAAGGGGCAGAAAATAAAGGGGATGTTTGCGATATGTTTTTGGATTTCGTACAGTTTAAAACAGCTCTCTTTTAAGCAGGTGGCGGGATATGAAAAAAACAGCATTTGTTTTAGTGTCAGTGATTCTGATGAGCCTGCTGGGAGCGTATGGCACGACAGATGCGGAAGAGGAAAAAGAGCAAAAGCAAAGGATACAGTCAACAGAAGAGAATGATACAGAGGACAGGAATACTGAAACAGGGTGTTCACGTTTCTGGAAGAATACGACTTTTCCGGTAAGACAATCGTTCCCTTCTGCACCCACGGCGGCAGTGCATTGGGGAGAAGTGAGGGTGATATTGCCAGCCTGGTACCAGATGACGTCCTTCCTGACAGCCTGGCTGTAAGCGGCTCCAGCGTGGATGGTGCGCAGGCTGACGTCGAAGAATGGTTAAACAAACGGGCTTGGGTTGCAATAGCCCATCTGGATAGCTCACGACAGCGCTTACGACAACTGAAAACCAAAAAGGAGATGATGGCCAATGAAAAAAATAATAGATATCCTCATGACAGTGCTCCTTCCCGTCTTAATGGCCTATTCGCTGCTGGGAAAAGACATCCACGAGTGGGCAGGAGTTGCCATGTTTCTGCTGTTTATACTCCATCATGTACTGAACTTTAAGTGGCACAAGAACTTGTTTCGGGGAAAATACAGCGGTGTAAGGATACTGGGGACTACGGTGAACCTTCTGATATTCCTGCTGATGCTTTCCCTTATGGCAAGTGGTATTATAATGAGCCACTATGTGTTTCCATTCCTCTCCATTGAAAGCGGCGCTTCGCTTGCAAGAACCGTACATTTGGTTGCATCCTACTGGTGCTATGTGCTGACCTCTGTCCATCTTGGACTTCATGGAGGGATGATAATGGGGATGCTGAGAAAGGCATTCCGTATGGAAAAGGCATCCTCCAAACGGCGGATCATGTTACACATTGCCGCTGCATTGCTATCCGTCTATGGAATCTATGCTTTTGTACAGCGCGGGTTGGCTGATTATATGCTGCTGCGGACTGAGTTTGTCTTTTTCGACTTTTTAGAGCCACTTGCATTCTTCTTTCTGGATTATCTGGCTATCATGGCATTGTTTGTCATTTTGGGCTATTATGCTGCTAAGCTGCTGACCAAAGCACAGGCAGGTACTGACAAATTGTTTCACAGAAAAAGGAGAAAATAATGAAAAAATACCCATTGGCATTTTTATGGCACTGGCCATGTCCACTTTTTTGAGGGGGAATAAGTATGCTTAAGGTTGCTTTGGTGGATGATGATACAGGGTATCTTCAATTAATGCAGTCATACATTAAGCGTTATGAAAGAGAAGAAGGAATACGGTGTAAGGTAACGTTATTTCTCAATGGTCTTAATTTTGTAGAAGATTATGAAGGAAACTATGATGTTATTTTTCTTGATATCGAAATGCCCCATATGGACGGTCTGGAGACGGCAAGGAGAATCCGCAGGAAGGACAGCCAGACAGGAATTGTATTTGTGACAAATATGGCGCAGTATGCCATCAGGGGGTATGAAGTGAATGCCATTGATTTTATCGTAAAGCCTTTGGAGTATTATGTTTTTGCAGATAAATTGAAGAAAGCAATACAGCTGTTAAAGTTGAATGAAGAGCGGAATATTATAATTGAGACGGAGGATTCCGTTGAAAAAATTAATTTGTCCAGGATTTTCTATATAGAGAAGGATAAGAATTATGTGGTGTATCATACGGAAGATGCAGATTATCGTGTCAGGGGAACGATGAAAAAGGTTGAAGAAGTCCTGGCGTCCGAAGGATTTTCTAAGTGTATTAATGGGTGTCTGGTGAATGTACGCCACATTACAAAAATTGAGAAGGATACTGTATGGCTGGATCAGATCTGCCTTCCTTTGAGCAGGCAGCGGAAAAAAGAGTTTCGGGAAGATTTTATGAAATATATAGGGGGTGTGTATTGATGGAGGGAATGGAGTATATTTCCTGCGTGCGTTTTTCCATGCAGCTTATGATTGCTGAGTCTGTTTTTGTGATTTACTGGAAGAAAAAAGACTTTTTTGCTGGACGCTTTATATTGGCATTGGTTGGATATTTTATCATGGCGTTGTCGGCTTTTACTGCATTTCGTTCCATTCCGGGAAATAATCCGGCTACATATATGTCATATTATATTGCTTTATTTGTACTAACCCTTATGGTTATGTTCTTCTGTTTTCAAGTAAAGAAAAAGGAAGTTCTTTTTGCAGGTGTGTGCGGCTATGCGACACAGCACATCGCTTATGCAGCGTATACTATTTTCCATGAGCTGACAAACCTGAGGCTGCCGGCTGTATGGGATTTCCTGCTGCTCAGATTTTTTCCATATATATTAGCAGCAGTGATTGTGTATTGTCTGCTCATAAGGAGATACGAAGGAAGGGGGGAGCTGGTGGATAAGGATATGCGGATGATCGTCCTTGCGCTCGTGATACTGCTTACGGTCATTTTTATCAGTGTATTAGTGGATACGGGCACATTTGGCGATGAAGCAGGCATTTTACGGAATGTTCTGTGTAAAGTATATGCGATCATCTGCAGCGTCCTTTCTATATTTATAGCATTTTCACTGTCCTGGCAGAACAGGATCACGCATGAAAATGAGATGATGGAGACTATGCTGCACAATATGGGTGAGCAGCAGAAACTGTCAAAGGAAACAGTAAACATCATCAATATTAAAAGCCATGATCTAAAATACAGAATTTCAAAAATTGCGAAGATTGAAGATGATCAGGAACAAAAAGAATATATTGAGGAAATTAAAAAAGCAGTTACGATTTACGATAATATTTACCAGACTGGTAACAGTGCAATGGACCTGATACTCACGGAAAAAAGTCTGATGTGTGAAGAAAATGGTATAAAAGTCAGTTCTATGGTGGATGGCACGCTTTTGAATTTTATGCAAACAACGGATGTGTATGCGTTGTTTGGAAATCTGTTGGATAACGCGATTGAAAGTGTGATTAAGGAAGAAAACCGGGAAAAGCGCATCATTAGTATCCATATCTCAAGAAGAAACGAGGGGTGCCATATTCATGTGGAAAATTACTGTAATAAAGAACTGGTTTTTGAAAACGGCCTTCCGGTGACAACAAAAAGAGATAAAGCATATCATGGATTCGGAGTGAAAAGTATTAAATACATTGTAGAAAAGTATCAGGGAGATGTGCTGATGCAGAAAGTGGATAACCGTTTTCGGGTAGATATTATGTTTTATTAACAGGTTTTGATGAGCGTCTGCGCATGGAAGAAACAAGAAAGTTCTCTTCTATGCGCAGACGTTTTGTCTTATATATAAAAGAGATGTACCGGTTTTACCTCCAGAATAACCAACTATACCACAACACGTTTTTTAAATAGAATAGTGGTATTTTTATTACATAAGAACTGCATGGCCGTGTGTTCAGTAATGATAAGGAAAAGGAGAGGACATTATGGAAATAGCTTGGGAAGACGTCATAAGTGTCATTACACAGATTAAGGGATATCTGGTTTTTATCGGAGTGATGCTTGTAGCTTTAGTAGTAGCCTTAGTGGCAGTAAAGAAATTGGAAAAACCTTTAAAAGGGTTTGTACGTTTACAGTCGGTATTTGCATTTCTTTTGGTTCTGGTAGTTACAGTAAATGCAATTTGTCTGGGACCTATGCACAACACAATTAACGGTGCGATGGCTAAGATGGGAACGCTGACAGAGGAATCTGTGGCAAATTCAAGAGATGTGATAGAACGTGTGGCAGAAGAAGGAATTGTCATGGTGAAGAACGAAGACGGTGCTTTGCCGCTTGAGACAAGAAGCTTAAACGTATTTGGCTGGTCATCTGCGAATCCGGTATATGGCGGAAGCGGATCAGGAACAGTTGATGCGAGTACGGCAGTGAGTCTTTTAGATGGACTGGAAAATGCCGGGTTCTCACTTAACACAGAATTATCTGATATGTATACAGAATACCGCAGTGAACGTCCGGTCATAGGGATTAACCAGGAGGGACAGGATTGGACACTTCCGGAGATACCGGCAGAGGATTACAGCGAGGAGATGCTGGCCAATGCACAGGAGTTTTCAAATACGGCATTAGTTGTTATATCACGTGCAGGAGGAGAAGGTTCCGATCTGCCTCATGATATGGGTGCTGTAATGGACGGTTCATGGAATGAGCCGGGTACAAAATATCTGAATGCAAAGTATGATAACACTTCTGAGGAATACGCAGACTTTGAAGATGGACAGCATTATCTTGAGCCCAGTCAGACAGAGCAGAGGATGATAGATATGGTATGCAGCCGGTTTGAGGATGTAGTTGTGGTCTATAACGGATCCAATACTTTTGAACTGGACTGGCTGGATGATTATGAGCAGATTAAGGGAGCATTCCTTATTCCAGGCGCAGGTGCCACCGGCTTCAATGCCCTTGGAAAGATTCTTACAGGGGAGGTAAACCCATCCGGAAAAACAGCGGATACCTGGGTACGTGACCTTACACAGACACCATATTTTCATAACATCGGAAGTATGACTTACACAAATGTACAGGACATGCTGGATGCTGCAAAGGCAGAGTGGGAGGCTGCTGACGGAGTGGCAGGCTTTGTCAGGTATGTTGAAAATATTTATACAGGCTACCGTTTTTATGAAACGGCAGATGCAGAAGGATTTCTTAATTATGAAGAAGCTGTGCTGTATCCCTTTGGCTATGGCCTCAGCTACACAGAATTTGAGCAGTCAATGGGTGATATCACCACAGATAGGGATGGAAATCTGACAGTAGAAGTTACAGTTACGAATACAGGAAATTCTGCAGGCAAGGACGTAGTGGAACTTTATTATACACCGCCCTACACCAATGGCGGAATTGAAAAAGCCTCTGTGAATCTGATCGCATTGGATAAGACCCAGATGCTTGATCCAGGTGCAAGTGAAGCTTTAACACTTACATGGAATCAAGAAGATATGGCGTCCTATGACACTTATGGAAATGGTTGTTATGTTTTGGAACGCGGGGACTACGCAATTAGTCTGAGGACAGATTCCCATACAGTAGTTAGTGAACAGAATTACAATGTGGCGGAAACCATCATATATGATGAGTCAAATCCAAGAACGGATGACGTGACCGTTGCCACCAATCAGATGCAGTCAGCGGAAGGAGATGTGGAATATCTGTCACGTGCAGATGGGTTTGCAAATTATGCATCAGCCACAGCCGGCCCTACAGATGCGGACAGAGAAGCAAAAGCTGAGATACTGGCAAATGGTACATATGATCCAACGGAATACAACAAAGAAGAAGACGTCATGCCCACAACAGGTGCCGATAATGAGATTGAGCTGTTTGATTTAAGAGATGCTGATTATGATGATGAAAGATGGGAACAGCTTCTTGATAACCTTTCAATAGATGACATGGTGAACCTGATCGGATATGGCGGGTTCCAGACAGTAGAAGTGACATCGGTAGGAAAAGTTGCTACACAGGACACTGACGGACCGGCAGGTATTAATTCCTTCTTTACTGGCTCTTATGGAACTGGATACTGTTCAGAAAGTTTGATTGCACAGACTTGGAATGAAGAACTTGCCCATGAAGTAGGTCTTGGAATCACCAACGAGGCTGTGGACTTTGGATTTGCCGGATGGTACGGGCCAGCCATGAATCTTCACCGCTCTGCATTTGGAGGAAGAAACTTTGAGTATTATTCAGAAGATGGTGTTCTGAGCGCTGTAATGGCAGTCAATACCATTCAGGGAGCATATGAGAATGGTGTGTATCCTTATCTGAAGCACTTTGGTTTCAACGAACAGGAAACGAACCGTAATGCTATGTTGAACACATGGCTCACGGAGCAGTCAGCAAGAGAAAATTACCTGAAGCCATTTGAAGCGTGTGTGAAAAATAATGACGGAGAAGCGTTGGCAGTCATGTCAGTATTTAATTATATAGGAAATGAATGGGGAGGCGGTTATGCTCCGCTTCTGAACAATATCCTCCGTGATGAATGGGGATTCCAGGGAATGGTTCTGACAGATTATTTTGGAAACTATGGTTATATGGATGCAGACAGAGCCATCCGCGGCGGAAGCGACTGTATGTTAGGGACAACTGGAGGAGAGGCACTGATCACAGACCAGAAGAGCGCTACTTCTGTATTGGCTATGCGTCAGGCGAACAAGAATATTATGTACACAGTGGTAAACAGTGTGGCCTATGAAGATTACACACCTGGAACGATTCCTGTATGGATGCAGATATTCTATGGTGTAGACGCAGCGCTTGCAGTGATTTTAATTGCACTTGAAGTCATTGTAATACGAAACTATATAAGAAAAAAAAATTCTAAGATTACCGTTGAGACTGTAGAAGAATAGCAGGTAAGTCAGAAGAGACTTGAGACAGAGATAGTCTCAGGTCTCTTTGTAGAATAGAGGTGAGCAGATGAAACATCAAGATTTGATCAATAAAATGACATTAGAGGAAAAAGCCCCAATGCCTGTATTGGCTGCAGAAACTGTGAGACGGTCTGCCCGCAGCAGATTAAAATATCAGAGGCAGTGGAAGACTTTACAAAGAAACTTATGGCTTAATTAAAATAAGGCTGTCACGATAGTTGGCAGCCTTATGCAGTCTCTCGTAATAAAGTTTCCCGTTATTCTAAATCAGTGTCAGAAAACTGTTTTTTCATTTCTTCCAGTAGTACAGAGGCAACAGGAGTAAACACTTGATATTTTTTCCAGATAATGTACATAGGAGATTGTAAGGCCGGATTCAATGGACGGAAACATAAGGGGCTTTCCTGCCCGGTGTAGATAATATTGTCAAATCCCAGTGCATATCCCAGACCTTCCCGCACCATGACGGAGGCGTTAAAAAGCAGGTCATATGTTGCGATAATATTTAGTTTGTCCAGCATTTCACCCAGCCATTTCTGCATTTCTTCCGTCATGCTCTGCCGGGAACAGATCAGTGGGTGGTCTAGCAGATCCGCTGGCTGAATGAATGGTTTTTGTGCCAGAGGACTGTCTTTTCTCATAATCAGTCACCATGTGTCGGAGGAGGGCATTTTCAAATAATTATACTTGGACAGATCGACTTCCTGAACAATAATGGCAAAATCCAGAAGCCCCCGCTCTATCCGCTCGTTTACAGCGTCGGTACCGCTGCTGTAAAAGTGACAGCGGATACGGGGGTATTTCTCTTGGATTTTTTTCATTATCCGGGAAAAATACTTGATATTTTCTGACTCAGCGCATCCAATATGGATATCCCCGCCATTGATGTCATCTAAAGATTTGAATTCATCCGTAGTCTTGGCAACCATATCAAGGATATCTTCTGCCCGTTTACGCAAAAGCATCCCCTCATCTGTGAGCTTAATGGAATAATTACTTCGGATAAACAGTTTTTTTCCTAATTCTTCTTCCAATTCTTTTAACTGCCGGGATAACGTGGGCTGGGAAATGTGAAGACGTCCAGCAACCTTGGTGATATTCCCTTCTCGTGCAGCTTCCAAAAAATATCCTAAAACTCGGATTTCCATGCAATCCTCCTCATTGATTTTAAATATGAAAAGTATACCATGAGAAGAAATTCATTTCAAGAATAACTAGAAATGAAAAACAGGTATTTTACATTTCTGAGAGTATGCTATACACTTTACTTGTAAGGAGGTGAACCATATGGCAGAGGCATCAGATCGGAGAGGACTTTTACTCCAAAACCTAAAGGACGCCGGATGTAGTGAAGAAACAATCAGCAAATGTATGGCTTTAGCCACAGAAAATGACAGGAAAGAACTGCTGCGGCTGCTTTCTGTTCATAAGCGTGATCTGTTGGAAACAGTCCACTCCAAACAGAAAGAGATCGATTGTTTAGATTATCTAGCCTTTAGATTAAAACAGAACGAACATAACGGAGGAATTATATAATGGATAACAAGAAAAAGATACCACATATAGCATTAGGTGCATGTTCTTGGTAATTTCGTGAAAGAGGTAGTGCGTGATGATGTGATAATCTCCACGAAATTTACCCCACAGACTGCCAGTGACTCGCCGGATGCCATGCAAGAGATGATCAACGGCAGTAAGGCGCGTCTTCACACGGATGTAATGGATATCTACTGGAACAGGGGGCGCTCACAGGAAAATATACCGAGGCAAATCCTTTCCCGGCAGGAACAGGACGGGGAGATTCCTATAACCCACATCTGAAAGAACTAACTGCACTTATCCATGAACTGAAAATCATAGGAACACGCTTTGATGCCAGTCCAGCACAGGTAGCAACGGCCTGGGCAATTGCTAAGGGAACACTTCCCATTATCGGTGTGACAAAAGTCAGCCAAGTGGAAGAAGCGCTGGCAGTGTCACAGATTGAGCTGACCCCGGAAGAAATCAGCAGGTTAGAAAAGCTGGGGGGGGGTTCTGTGACGGAGCATGTTGTGACCTTTGTTTATAAAAAGATAGGGGGAACTGATTTGAAGGTGGCAATATTAGATGATACAAAATCGGATGCACAGATATTGGTGAAGTACATAGAGAAATTTCAGGTCGAACGAAATGATACGATACAGGCCGATGTATATGAGGCCAGCTTTGATTTTTTGGAAGAGTACAACAGTCAGTATGATGTTATCTTTCTGGATATTGAAATGCCGGGAAGTGACGGGCTGCAGGTGGCCCATGAAATTCGTAAGAAGGATCAGGCTGTCGGAATTATTTTTGTGACAAATATGGCACAGTATGCCATTAGTGGTTACGAGGTAAATGCCATTGATTTTATTGTTAAACCGGTAAGTTATTACCTTTTTTCAGAAAAACTGGAAAAGGCAATCAGGTTTTCAAAAAGAAGGGAACAGCGCCAAATTCTCCTGAACAGCAAAGCAGGGGTTCACCGGATTCTATTGTCAGATATTTTGTATGTGGAAAAAGAGAAAGATAATCTGGTATTCCATACGTTAGGTGAGACAATACGGGTGCCGGGCACCATCAAGACATTGAAGGATAAACTAGGAAATATGTCATTCTCAGAATGCACGCATGGGTGTCTGGTAAATTTTGAGAATGTTCGTTATATAGGGAAAGATATGGTATTGGTTGGAAAGAAAGAATTACCTCTTTCCAGAAGAATGAGGAAACAGTTTATCGAGGAATACGCAGAATATATAGGAGGAGGTTTCTAGTGGATATTTACAGTATATTGAATTTAAACTTTATTCATTTTCCGGCAGAGCTTCTGATTTGTGAAGCTGCATTTCTGGCAAAAAAGCCAAGAAGAGAACATTTTATTCCCAGAATGACAGGAACAATGTTCATAACGATTGTGCTGTCTGGACTTTGGATGAATTTTATAGACTATATTAGTGGTGAATCGTTGATACCTTATGTGTTTTTATATTTGGGATATGCAGTAATTACTGTCCTGCCCATTTTCATTAGTTATGATTTGAGTATATTGGAGACAGTATTTGTAATTGCCGGAGGGTATGCAACGCAGCATATGTGTTATGCATTACTCAGGATTTTACTGTATATAACGAGACAGTCACTAGAGGTTGAGGGTGTCTTGCGTATACTTACGCAGTATTTCTTATATATTTTATGGGCGTGGCTGATATATCTGTTACTGGTAAAAAAGAATCAGGATAAAGACGGATTACGCAGCGAAGATATCCGTATTGCCATATTTGCACTGGTATTGGCAGTGGCGGCAGTAGGGCTTAGTGTGTTTTACTCTTATCCACAGAATGCCCCAGTCAATATTTATACGGCAGTGCTTTGTCCGGCCTATGGATTTTTATGCTGTATGCTGGTTCTGAGCATGGAATATTATGTCCTTAGAGAGAATCGTATGAAAAAAGAACAGGAAATTATGGAACAGCTTCTGCAGTTGGCAAATGCCCAGCAAAAAAGTTCCAAGGAGACAATTGATATTATTAATATAAAGTGCCATGACCTGAAACATCAGCTAAAGACATTTGCAAAAATGGAAGACAGAAGAGACCGTACTGAATACATGAAGGAAGTGCAGCAGGCAGTTTCCATTTATGATGCGATTTTCCACACTGGATGTGAAGCACTTGATTACATTTTGCGGGAAAAAAGTCTGATTTTCAATGAATATAAGGTAGCCTTCAGTTGTATGGCAGATGGTACGCTTATTAATTTCATGCATCCGGCAGATATCTACTCCCTGATGGGGAATGCGCTGGATAATGCTATAGAACGGGTTCTTCTGGAGAAGGAAGAGGAGCGCAGCATCAGTCTGCATATTAAAAAACATCAGGATACGTTTTTGATACGTCTTGAAAACCGCTGTAGCATTGTACCCGAATTTCAGGACGGTCTGCCGGTTACGGGCAAAAAAGATAAACGTTATCATGGATTTGGTGTGAAAAGTATTCGCTATATTGCTGAAAAATATCATGGAGAGATGTTTATGAATGTGCGTGACGGCAAATTTATTTTGAATGTTCTTCTCCCTGAAAACAACCAGTTATCCTGAAAAAGTAACCACTTTCCGGGATAACGGTAAAAATCCTTTTCCTTTGTTATAATTGCATATAAATGAGAGCCGGTACTCAGGGAAATGTAAGATAAGAGGATTATAGGAGGAAAAGGAAATGATTGAGTTTTTAGTGGAACTTCTGTCACCATTCTTTTTAAGTCTGGGAGTCAGTCAGGCAGACATCGATAACTATGCGAACCAGTTGAGTGGTTATGTCTATGTGGTTCTGGGAGTGTCAGTCCTTGTAGCTATTATATTGATTGCAGCGCATTGGTTTGTAAAGAAAGGAACCCGCCATGTGGTACGCTGGAGTGCTGGGCTGGCATGGGTATTAGTAGTTGCAGTAATTGCCAATATCATTAGTTTTGGACCGATGTATAATAACCTTGCTCCAATTATCAATGGACGGGGTTCGGTATCCGAAGAGACGGTGAAACATTCCAAAGAGGTTATTCAGAAAGTCGGGGAAGAGGGTATGGTGCTGCTGAAAAATGACGGTACTCTGCCATTAGCATCAGATATTAAAACGGTCAATGTATTTGGCTGGGCTTCTGTGTCACCAGTTTTCAGCGGAACAGGATCCGGTGCCAGCGATAGTACGGGCAGCATAGGCATAACGGAATCTCTTGAAATGGCAGGCTTTGAGACGAATGATACTTTGATTAATCTGTATAAAGAATATGCGGACGAAAGACCGGGAGCTTTTGAGAACGAAGAAGGCTGGAGAATGACAGACTGGTCTTTGCCAGAGCCGCCAGTCGATTATTATACGGATGAAATTATGGATGAGGCAAAGGAATTTTCCGATACTGCAGTTGTGACAATTGCAAGAACCGGTGGTGAAGGAAGAGATGAGCCTATGGATATGAAGGCTTTGATCGATGGTACATACGATCCGCGGGGTGAGTATGGGAACGCTTTATATGATTATTACGATGGTATATATAACAATAATGGTGACTATGATGATTTCGAGCAGGGAGAGCACTACTTAGAGCTTTCCAGTACAGAAGAAGCCATGATTGAAATGGTAAGCTCTGAATTTGAGAACGTGATTGTATTAATTAATGCAAATAATACACTGGAACTTGGGTGGGTTGAAAATGAAGCTATTGATGCTGTCATACTGGCTCCGGGAACAGGCGCTACCGGAATGGCGGCACTTGGAGAAATTTTAAACGGCACCATGAATCCATCCGGCAGGACCGTGGATACCTATGTGTATGATTTGACAAGCACACCAACTTATAATAATTTTGGAAGTTTTATATTTAACAATACTCAGGAACTGGTTGAGGCCTCTTTAGAGGCAGATCCGGCCTATCAGGGAGTACAGGCGTTTGTAAACTATACAGAAGGTATCTATGTAGGGTATAAATTCTATGAGACGGCTGCGGAAGAAGGGCTGATTAATTATGGTGAAATGGTACAATACCCCTTCGGCTATGGTCTTTCTTATACAGCCTTTACACAGGAGATTGCAAATTTTGCGGACAATGGAAATAGTATTTCTATGGATGTGACTGTAACCAATACCGGGGAAGTATCTGGGAAAACCCCAGTAGAAATCTATTACACACCACCATATACAGAAGGTGGAATTGAAAAAGCTTCTGTAAATCTGATTGAATTTGGAAAAACAGATATACTGGAGCCGGGCGAGTCGGAGACTTTATCTTTCGAGATTTCAAAAGAAAATATGGCTTCTTATGATTCTTCCGAGTTCAAAGTACCGGGAGGCGGATATATTCTGGAACAGGGAGAATATGCGATTTCTCTTCGCTCCGATTCTCATACCGTCATTGCAGAGGAGCGTTTTATCGTAGATGAGGATATCATCTATAACGAAGAAGGGAGAGAATCAGATATTCTGACAGCAACAAACCAGTTTGAAGATTATTCTGCCGGGGATGTGACATATCTCTCCCGTGCCAATGGATTTGCAAATTACAGCCAGGCTATCGCTGCCCCATCCGAGGAAGATTACGCCATGGATGAAGCAACCTTGGCAAGCGTGACAGAAAAATCAGTTGCCTTCTATGACCCAGCAAAATACAATAACCCAGAGAATGAAATGCCGGTAATGGGTGAGGATCATGGAGTGGAACTGGCAGACCTGACAGGGAAGGATTATGACGACCCATTGTGGGAAGACCTGCTGGACCAGCTTTCCATGGAAGATATGACTCAGTTGGTCAATCTGGCAGGATTCCAGACGGTAGCTGTCAAATCAGTAGGGAAGGTGGCTACATTAGA
This sequence comes from Faecalicatena orotica, assembly GCF_003149245.1. Taxonomy (GTDB): domain Bacteria; phylum Bacillota; class Clostridia; order Lachnospirales; family Lachnospiraceae; genus Faecalicatena_A; species Faecalicatena_A orotica. The sequence goes on from NZ_QGDL01000019.1 coordinate 60,021, forward strand.
CAGTGACGGAACATCAGGCTTAAATGACTGGTATATTCAGGTATATGGAACAGCATATCCGGTAGAGGTACTGATTGCGCAGACTTGGAACAAAGAGCTGGCATATGATGTGGGCGATGCATTAGCAGCAGAGTATGCAGACTGCGGTATTTATGGCTGGTATGGACCGGCTATGAATATACACCGTTCAGCGTTCGGTGGGCGTAACTTTGAGTATTACTCAGAGGACAGCGTGCTTTCCGGGCATATTGCATCCAGTGAGGTGAATGCAGCAGCAGAAAGAGGTGTATATGCGTACATCAAGCATTTTGCACTGAACGAGCAGGAAGGAAACCGCTGCAGTATGCTGCTTACATATTCCAATGAGCAGACAATTCGTGAGATTTATTTAAAACCGTTTGAAATTTCTGTAAAGAACTTTGACTTTGAAAATAACAAACCTCTTGCAGTAATGTCTTCCTTCGTGTTCATAGGAGACAGATGGTCTGGTGCCAACCCGAATCTGCTGAATACCGTGCTCCGTGAGGAATGGGGATTCCGTGGCATGGTACTGACAGACTGGAATGGTTCTTATGGATATCAGAATACGGATGACTGTGTACGCAATGGCAATGATGGTATGCTTGGATTTATGCAGCATGAATCCAATAAACTTACAGACACAGATTCTGCCACACTGGCAAAAGCACTACGCCAGGCATCCAAAAATATTATGTACACTGTGGCAAACAGTGGAAACTACACAGTAAAAGATACGAATGCAGGCGGATTAGATACTATGACCAAGATTTTCATCGGTGTTGATGTTGGGATTGGACTTCTGGTAATCTTGATTGGTGCATTTGTCATTGTCCGATATAGAAAAAAGACTGGCTAACTTTACCGGTGGGGATGGGGATCCCCTCTTAGGACTGAGGGACATACCAGCCATGCCCTCTTTTATGTTATACTTAGCTAAGAACATATTGCTATAAAAACGCACAGAGGTGATGAGATGAACAACCCGCCAGAATATAAATTACAAAAAATCGCAGGCCTGCTAAAGATAGGCATTTTTTACATAACAGAAAAGGGAGTCTGCTGTTGTCAGGAACATAACTTAAGTAACCCGCTCTATCTATCCAATGCTCTCAGGGAAGATCTAATGAAACAGGCAGAAGCACAAACGGAACCGTATATTTACAAGGACGATTATCAGGTTTGTTTTGCCTGTCTGAAAAGCGGCGGCGCTTATTATTTTGCAGGTCCCATGAGCCTTAAGCTACTGAGCCGTCTGGAACTGCATCAGTATTATCGGCATTATGGGATAAACGGAGATAACGAAAAGAGACTACGGCACTTCACTTTTTCTGAGGTGCTGGATATTGCCGGTCTGCTGGCCGGGGAAATCCTGCTACGGGAATATAGCTATGACGAACTGAACCGTGCAAATCATTTCATTCAGGACACAAAAGAGCAGATAGAAAAGGAGCAGGTATTTTTCCAGCTAAAAGAAGACGAGGATGAACTTTATCACCATACATATCAGGAAGAACGGAAACTTCTGGACTGTGTGAGGAACGGAGCTGTTGAAGATGCGATTCTGTATTCCCGGAATATGGACGTAGACCTCGGGAAGCTTTCGGAAAAGGAGATCAGCCACTGGAAAAATGTGGCTGTAGTGGCGATCACACTTTGTACAAGGGCGGCAATCGAAGGAGGGCTTTCGCCATCGATTGCCTACCGCCTGAGCGATTTTTATATTCAGAAAAGTGACTCAAGCAGTGATATCGCACAGATTATTGAATACCGGAATCAGGCAGTCAAAGAATTAACCAGCCGTGTCCTGAAACAGCAGAAAAGCAGAAGCATGTCCAACTATGTGGAGCGATGCAAGGATTACGTTGAGAAGCATTACCGTGAGAAGATATATCAGGAAGAGATTGCAGATGTGCTGGGGATCAGTCCGACTTATCTTTCAAAGCTGTTCCACCGGGAGACGGAGATGCGCCTGCAGGATTATATTGTACAGGTAAGGGTGGAACACGCGGCCAATTTGCTGATTTATTCAGATGAGAGCATTGCCCGGATTGCAGAATATGTAAACTTCCCTTCACAAAGTTATTTGGGGAAAGTATTCAAGGCAAGATTTCAAATGTCACCGAAAAAATACAGAGAGTTGAAGAAGCCGGCAGAATTTTGAACAGTAACTAATTCTGTTCACATTCTAACCACGCGCTTGACAAAATTGGTTAGAATGGTTAGAATGTGGGTAGAATAAAAAGCATGGAGGCAATTTTATGAAGTTTCAAGAAAGTGAAACAATAGAACTAAAGCAGATTGTCGTAGAAGATATAAAAAAGGAAATCGTGGCGTTTGCCAACAGCAAGGGCGGCATTTTGTATGTAGGCGTGGCAGACGACGGTGCGGTTGTCGGCGTGGAAAGTCCGGATCAGACAACACAGCAGCTTACCAATATGGTGCGCGATTCTATCAAACCGGATGTGACCATGTTCGTCCGTTATCAAACACTGGAAACAGATGGAAAACAGATTGTAGCCGTCCACGTGCAGCGTGGGACAGACAGGCCCTATTATCTGGCACGAAAAGGGCTGCGGCCCGAGGGTGTTTATGTACGTCAGGGTACATCGTCAGTGCCTGCCACCGATACAGCCATCCGCCGCATGATAAAAGAAACAGATGGCGACAGTTTTGAAGACATGCGTTCTTTAGAGCAGGAGTTGACTTTCCATGCGGCCAGTGCCGAATTTTCCAAGAGAAAGCTAAAGTTTGGCCCGACGCAGATGAAAACTCTGGGGATACTAAACACAGATGGGATTTACACGGATTTAGGCTTGCTGCTGTCTGACCAATGTACCCACACCGTCAAGGCGGCCACCTTCGAGGGCACTGACCAAAATGTATTCAAAGACCGCCGGGAATTTTCTGGCTCTCTGCTGGCGCAGATGGATGAAGTTTACGAGTATATTGACTTACGTAATCAGACACATGCCACATTCGACAAGCTGCTGCGGATTGATAACAAGGATTACCCCGAGGTAGCCGTGCGCGAAGCGCTGCTGAATTCGCTGGTACACCGGGATTATTCCTTTAGCGCCAGTACTATTATCGGTGTTTACACAGACCGCATTGAATTTGTTTCCATCGGCGGCCTGCTCACCGGGGTTTCTTTGGATGACGTAATGATGGGCCTGTCTGTATGCCGCAATCCAAAGCTGGCAAATGTATTTTACCGTCTGCAGCTCATAGAGGCTTACGGCACCGGAATGAGAAAAATCATGGGAGCTTATCAGAACACCGGGAAAGCGCCAAATATTCAGACCACGGACAATGCTTTTAAAATTGTACTTCCTAATCTCAACGTGAACGCTGCCCCTGTTCCCGCACCCAAAGCTGCAATCGGCAATGATAAAACAGAACAGATTATGCGTCTGGTTCAGAAACAAGGCGAAATTTCACGACGGGATGTGGAAACACTGCTGAATGTGAGTCAAACCACGACAGGCCGGATTTTGAAACAAATGCTGCAAAGCGGCCAGCTACAGCAGCAAGGCAAAGGAAAAAATACGAAGTATACTCTGCCGCGATAAGATTCATGGGAGCACTCTGAAACATGGGTGCTCTTTTCGCAAGCGAAACCCCATTTTGTACAGAAAAAGAACAAAAATAACATAAAAAAGATATAATAATCTCCCAATCTGCTATAGGATACATACATAAAAACAAAGTGCATGCAGGTTTTTAGTTATTGTTTAACCAAAGGGAAGGAGAAAAGTATCATGTTAAATTTAGCAACAAAACACAATGACCCGGAACAAAGGCTGGGGTGGAATGAACGGATCGGCTATGCTTCTGCTGCGTTTGGATGGAATATGATTAACGGCATCATCGGAACGTTTCTTACGGTTTACTTTACAAACGTCGCATTTTTAGATGCAGCGATTATTTCTACGATTATTGCAGTTTCAAAATTATTTGACGGTGTCTCAGACTTGATTGTCGGACGTATGGTTGATAATACAAAGTCAAAAATGGGAAAGGCACGGCCCTGGCTGTTACGCATGTGTATCCCGTTTGCAATTGCAACGGTATTACTGTTCTTTGTGCCACAGAGTTTTCCGACTGCAGTGAAATATGTTTATGTTTTCATTATGTACAACATTGTAAATACCGTATGTCTGACGGCAATGCAGGTTCCGTATTATTCACTTATTTCGCTGCTGACCAGAAATGCATATGAGAGAGGTTTTCTCGGCAATATTCAGCAGATTTTCCAGACATTGGGTAATGTTTTCATCAATTCTGTATTTACGATTATGCTGGTGAAGTTTTCAAGCAGTGCAGAAACTTACTTTACACAGCAGGCATTTACAGTTACAATCGCGATCCTCTGCCTGATTATGGTACTCGTTACATTAGTTACGGTATTTACAACAAAGGAACGTGTCACAGACAGACCTTCAGGAGAAAATGAAAAACCAGAACAAAAAGTAAGCACTATGACCGCAGTCAAATCGCTGTTAACGAATAAATACTGGGTTATGATGTTTTTTGCAATGCTGTGTATTTTCTTTGTTATCATTTTCTACTCCATAGGCGGCGTGTATTATGCCATTTATATCTTCGGCGATATGGGGCAGGTCAGCTGGATGAACAATGCCATTTCTATTGCACAGTTTGCGATTATGTTTGTTACACCATTCTTTATGAAAAAGTTTGGAAAGCGCCCGATTTATACAGCGGGTATGTTATGCCTGACACTGGGATTTCTGGGATTCGGATTTGTTGATTTTAGTGTTCCGCTTATGATTGTCTTCAATGCTATAAAGGGTATCGGTCTTGGTATGTCAGGCGGAATGGCTATGGGTATGGTCGCAGACGCGATTTTTTACGGACAGCTGAAATCAGGAGTGAATGCGGTAGGTATGGGAAATGCAGGTGTTTCGGCGGCACAGAAAATCGGTCTCGGACTTGGCCAGGCGATCTTCGGATGGGTTCTGTCAGGGGCAGGTTTTGATGCGGCGCTGGATACACAGGGGGGCGCACAGCCTGAAAGTGTAATAACAGCCATTAAATTTATGTACAACTACATACCGATGATTATGTGTGCTTTAATCTTTGTCATGATGCTCGTATTCTTTAACTTAGACAAAGATCTGAAGAAGCTGAAGGAAGAAAAAGGAATGAAATAGGAGATAGCGTATGAAAGTATCTAATGTAAAAATAAATGGGATTCTAAATCCCTTAGGTTATTTGATGGAGAGCGTAAACTGTTCATGGAAAGTAGAAGATACGAAAGCTGCGAAACAGAAGAGTGTAAAGATCGAGGCTGCAAAAGACCTGAAGTTTGAAAATATTATCTTTCAGAAAGAAGGAGAAGCGCTCTGCCAGACCGGAGAAGTTCTGGACTTTGCTCTCGAATCATGCAGAAGATACTTTATACGTGTGACAGTTACTACTGATTTAGATGAAACAGCAGTCAGTGAGCCGGCCTTTTTTGAGACGGCAAAACTGGATGATGAGTGGACCGGTAAATGGATTACTACAGAAGATGCCGATACCTTCCATCCGGTTTTTGTGAAAGAATTTTCGGCAGAAAAGCAGGTATCATCGGCAAGATTATACATATCAGGGCTTGGACTTTTTATAGCTTCGCTCAACGGGAAAAAGCTCGGGGAAGAGGTGCTGACACCTTATTACAGCAACTACCATGACGAAATCCAGTATATCACGTATGACCTTACAGACCGGTTCGCAGAAGGACAGACAAAACATGAACTTAAGGTATCCCTCGGCAACGGGTGGTATAAAGGGAAATTCGGTCTGGCAGGTCAGGCGGAAAACTTCGGCAGCCGTTTTCAGATGATTGCTGAGATACACTTAAACTACGAAGACGGAAGCAGCGAAGTCATCGGAACGGACGAATCATGGCTCTATCAGGGAACCGATACACAGCTCAGTGATATTTATGATGGGGAAACCATCAACCGCTTGCTGTGGGATGGGAAAGAGAATGAAATGAAACAGGCTGTCCTGGCAAAAGCAGAAGGGACACTTACAGAGCGGTACAGTCTTCCGGTGATGGAGATGGAAGAATTACGGGTAAAAGACGTAATCCACACACCGGCAGGGGAAACCGTTCTGGACTTCGGGCAGAACTTTGCAGGGTATGTTTCCTTTCATTCAAAACAGCCCAGAGGGGCAAAGGTAGTGCTGGATTTTGGAGAAATCCTTCAAAACGGCAATTTTTATAATGATAATTACCGCGCTGCAAAGTCCCAGTTTACCTATATTTCAGACGGGAGAGAAGAGGAGGTAAAGCCGCAGTTTACATATTTTGGATTCCGGTATGTTAGAGTTACCGGATGGCAGGGAGAACTTAAGGCAGAAGATTTTACCGGAAAGGCACTTTACTCACAGATGAAAGTGACTGGGAAGATTGAGACAGGGCACACCGGAGTCAATCAGCTTTTTTCCAATACAATGTGGGGCCAAAAGTCAAATTCCATCGATTTCCCGACAGACTGCCCGCAGAGGGATGAGCGGTTAGGATGGACCGGGGACGTGCAGGTATTCTCCGGGACGGCCAGCTATAATATGGATACGGCGGCTTTTTATCACAAGTTCCTCCACGACCTTCGGACAGAACAGAAGAAATATGATGGGATTGTACCGGGAGTGATTCCGGTACTGGATCCTAACGGACCGATTTTCAGCAGTATATGGGGGGATATCGCGACCTTCCTTCCCACTGTCCTGTATGAGCATTTCGGGGATAAGTCAGCTTTAGAGGCTTCTTATCCCATGATGAAGGACTGGGTAGATAAAATCACGAAAGAAGACAAAGCCAGAGGGCAGAAATTCTTATATGATTTTGGCAACCAGCTCGGAGACTGGCTGGCGCTGGACGGAAGAACCGAGCAGAGCATGAAGGGCGGCACGGATGAATATTATCTTGGATCCTGCTATTACGCAATGTCGGTGAAAAAAACAGCGGATGCCGCGGCCATACTGAGGAAGAGTGAGGAGGAAGCATATTACCGTGAACTGTACGGGAAAATTAAAGAGGCCATTATCCGGGAGTATTACACGGAAACAGGCCGCCTTAGTATTGATACGCAGACCGGCTATATCATTGCACTGTACAGTGGAATCTATAAAGATAAGAGCCGGGTGGTCGAAGGTTTGAAAAGCAGGCTTTACAAAGACTGCTATAAGCTGAAAGGCGGTTTCGCAGGCGCACCGGTTATGTGCCGGGTATTAGCCGAGAATGGCCTGGAAGAAGAAGCTTTTTATTTCCTTCTGCAAAAAGGGTATCCGGGATGGATGCACTGTATTGACCTTGGCGCGACTACCGTCTGGGAACGCTGGAATTCCGTGTTGGATAACGGGATGATAAGCGGTGTTTTAATGAATTCCTTAAATCACTATTCGTTTGGTTCTATCGTGGAATATCTCTACCGGGATGTGGCCGGATTGAAAGCACTGGAACCGGGATTCAAAAAAGCACTGATTACCCCGCTGATGAACCAGAAACTGAAATATATGAAGATGTCCTATGAGTGCGGATATGGTACTTACCGCGTAGAATGGGAAATCAAAAAGGATGGGAACGTACATGTGGCAGTTGAGGTGCCGTTTGGCTGCAGTGCCGTGGTCGGACTGCCATTCTATAATGGCGGAACACAGGAAGTTGCGGCAGGTGTTTATGCTTACGATTATAAACCATCCACGGATCTGCGCTGCCTCTATACAAAAAAGACCTTATTTAAAGATATGATGCAAAATCCAAAGGCTTTAGAAATCATCGACCGCATTTCCCCGCTTCTGCAGCATTTCCTGAGCAGCGGTGATGAGGAATTCCTGAATGAAAGCCTGATGACGCTTCAGGGAATGTCGTTCCTTGGATTCTCTGAGGAAGAGATTGAAAAGCTGGCATTGGAACTCACAGCGCTGGACGAAGAGCAGGAAGAGAGGGGCAGCCGAAATGATAGATTATTATAAACCGGAAAAAATTGACGGCCAGTTGACAGCAATCCGAAGCCGTAGCGGAGAAATCATGTATCTGATCGAAGGAACTGAAAGGGCGTTCCTCATCGACACCTGTCTTGGCATCAGGGGACTGAAAAAGCTGATAAAAACGCTGACAGAGAAACCTCTGAGCGTAATCCTGACACACGGTCATGTGGACCATGCTATGGGAGCTCCGGAGTTTGATACGGTGTATATGAATCACAAGGACAAGGAGGTCTGCCGGCAGCACAGTCCCCTTCAGGAAAGAAGGGGCTATATTGCAGCCAGCATCGGCGGGGAAGAGCCGTGGCTTCTGGATGATGACAATTTTGTACCGCCCATGCCGCCAGATTATCACGAATTAAAGGACGGGGCAGTCTTTGAGCTTGGCGGGATTTCCCTTGAAGTCTTCGAACTTGCAGGGCACACAAAAGGCACGATGGTCGTCCTGATACCAGAAAAACGCATTCTGATCACCGGGGATGCCTGCAATACGGCTACGTTTTTATTTGATGAAAATTCTCTTCCGGTAGAAGCATACAGAGAAAACCTCCTCCGGTTACAGCAGAAACTGGAAGGGCGTTTTGACCGGGTTTTCATGATGCACCACCAGATGGAAGCTTCTAAGGACCTGTTGAAAAATGTGACGGAAGTCTGCAGTGACATCATGGAAGGGAACGCAGATGACGAAGCGTTTCCTTTCATGGGGAATACCTATTATATTGCCAAAAAAGCCGATAAACAGTTTATCCGTGCGGACAAGAGAGAAGGAAATATCATCTATAATAAACAGAAAATTTTTAAGGAAGGTCTGGGAAAATGAATTATTTAGCAATTGATGTGGGCGGTACATTTACGAAGTATGCAGTGATTTCAGAAGATTGCCAGATCCTTGAAAAAGATAAATCGCCGACGGTAACCGAACCGCTTAAGGACTTCATTGAATCGCTGGTTCTTATTTACGAAAAATACAGGGACAAAGTAGACGGGATTGCTCTCAGTATGGCCGGGATTATTGACAGTGAGACCGGGTTCATGTACACCGGTGGCAATCTGACCTGCATTACCAACTTAAACATCGTGGAAGTACTGGAAAAACGCTGTGGTGTACATGTGACCGTAGAAAACGACGCCAAATGTGCGGCTCTTGCAGAGGTCTGGAAGGGGGCGCTGATGGACTGCAGCGATGCAGTAGTCGTCGTCTGCGGGACAGGCATTGGCGGGGCAGTCATCCATGACCGGAAAGTATTAAACGGAATCCACAATATGACCGGAGAATTCAGCTATGTGATGACAGAGGCCCAGCCGGAATATTCTCTGGACCATTCACTGGCGGGCAACACAGGAATCAAGTCCCTCCTTCAGTCGGTTTCTGACCATACCGGCATCCCGGCGGAAGAATTAGACGGGGAAAAGGTATTTTCAATGGCGAACTGCGGCGATGAGAGGGCAATCGCCGGAATCCGGGAGTACGTCAGGCGCCTCGCGATTCAGATTAATAATTATCAATTTATTCTGGATCCCGAAAAGATTGTCATCGGGGGAGGAATCAGTGTACAGCCTTTATTCCTGCAGATGATCAAAGAGGAGTTAAAAAAGATCAATGCCGTTTACCCGTGGGACCTGCCGGTCGCCGATGTCTCTGTCTGCAGATTTTTTAATGACGCCAATCTGATCGGCGCCGTTTACGTGCACATCAAATCAAAAGAACAGAAAATTGATATTGATAAGATAAATGAACTGCTGGAACTGGTCAAAGACAGACGGGAAGGGCAGTACCTGATGGAACTTTTGAGTACAAATTAAGTAAAAAGAGCAGGAGGAAATGCAGGATGTTTCCAAAAGATTTTTTATGGGGCGGGGCGGTGGCCGCAAACCAGTGTGAAGGCGCCTATAATGAAGACGGGAAAGGGCTGTCCATTCAGGATGTGATGCCCCGCGGCATTAAAGGGCCGAGGACAGAAAAACCGACAGAAGATAACATGAAGCTGATCGGAATTGATTTTTACCACAGATATAAAGAAGACATCAAACTATTTGCGGAAATGGGATTCAAAGTATTCCGTACTTCCATCGCATGGAGCCGCATCTTCCCGAAAGGGGATGAGTCAAAGCCGAACGAGAAGGGACTTAGGTTCTATGATGATTTATTCGACGAATGCCATAAATACGGCATAGAACCACTAGTGACGCTTTCCCATTATGAGACACCGCTATATTTAGCGGAACATTATGACGGCTGGATCAATCCTAAAATGATCGGGTTTTATGAGAAGTATGTGACAACTGTTTTCACACGTTACAAAGATAAGGTGAAATACTGGCTGACTTTTAATGAAATCAACTCTGTGCTGCACTCCCCGTTCATGAGCGGGGGAATCAATACGCCAAAAGAGAAACTGTCACAATCCGACTTATATCAGGCCATTCACCACGAATTAGTGGCGAGTGCATCTGCGGTTCAGATCGCACATACCATCAATCCTGCATTTCAGGTCGGCTGTATGATACTCAGTATGCCGATCTACCCGCTGTCACCGGATCCTTCCGATGTAATTGAAGCAATGAAACAGGACCATTTCAACACATTTTTTGCAGATGTGCAGGTGCGCGGGGAATACCCCCGATACCTCAACCGTTACTTTAAAAAGAATAATATCCATATCAGAGTGACAGAAGAGGAAAAAGAGATTCTGAAAAATACTGTGGATTTTGTCTCTTTCAGTTATTATGTCAGTGTCTGTGCAACTGCAGACCCCAAAAAGAATGTACGCGGGGAGGGGAATCTTCTCGGCGGCGTGCCGAATCCAATACTCAAAGCCAGTGAATGGGGATGGCAGATTGACCCGCAGGGACTGCGCTATGAGCTGAATGTGCTCTGGGACAGATATCAGAAACCACTCTTCATCGCAGAAAACGGGCTGGGCGCCAAAGACCGGCTGACAGACGATGGAAACGGCGGCATGACCGTTTACGATGATTACCGCATTGAATATATGAAGGACCACCTGATTCAGGTTGGCGAGGCAATCGAAGACGGGGTGGAAGTAATGGGGTATACTTCGTGGGGATGCATCGACCTTGTCAGTGCGTCTACAGCAGAGCTTGCAAAACGCTATGGATTTATTTATGTAGACCGCAATGACGACGGAAGCGGGACGTTGAACAGATATGAAAAGAAGAGCTTCGGATGGTACCGGGATGTAATTGCGAGCAACGGGGCATCTTTATATGAATAAAACGATTCGGTATATCTGGGGTATCATGCGGCATTAGATATTTAGAAAATGTAGCTTCAGCGAACCGCGAGAGTCAGATATCCCGCGGTTCGTTGAGGAACATTTCCCTGTATTCTCTGGGAGTCAGCTGAGTAACTTTCTTAAATACAATACTGAAATACTGTGGTTCGTTAAATCCAACGTTATAGGCAACATCCGCTATCTTCCGTTTGGGATCCTTCAAGAGTTCAATAGCCTTCTGAATACGGATTTCATTTAGTATGTCAGTAAAGCTCTTTCCTGTCTCCCGGGTAATCATAGAACTAAGATATGAGGGAGAAAGGTATACGGTCTTTGCAATATCATTAAGAGAGATATTGGTTTGGTAATTTTCTTCGATAAAGACGATTACCTTATCTATTACTGTCTGTTTCGGACTGAGCTTCAATGCCTGATATTCACTGAGATCCAGTACCAGATTAATAAAGATATCCTTCAGGTCCTGAAGTGTCTGTGCCTTGACTGCCATCTGGAAGTTACCGTATTTTTCCAGAATCAATGCCAGTTGGCGGGAATCCTCCCGCACCACCTTCTTGATGCATAGGATGGCTACAATGATAAAAGAGCTTTTAATTAGGCCGATGTTCTGGTGGTACGGGGAAAACAGTTCAAAGAATAAATCGTTGGCCAGCTGCTCCAACAGAAGGCCATTGGACCGCTTGAGCAGGTCTGCGGTTTTCTGGGCAGAGAGGCTGGGCAGGTTAAAATCGGTAATCTGGCAGATATCCTCTGAATGCGTAGGAAGAAAGAAGTTTAAACTGGAATTCCCAGAGAAAAACTTTTGCCCCAGTGCCCGCATAGATTGAATGTATCCTTCATGTAACTGAGAAAAACCAGTGAGCAGTTTACTTACCCCCATTGAAACAGGAGTCCGGAAAAAATCAGCAGTTTTGCGTTGTAAAAGGAGGAATAGTTCCTTTTGGGCAAACATGTTTTCTTCCTTCTGATAATAAGGAAAGATAATAATGAAATATCCTGAGTCCATTTTGGTAAAAAGGCAGGAATAGTCCTTTAGCATATGGCCGGCAAATATGGAAAGGTTCTCCAGCCTGAGGACGTTATCAGCCGTCTCCTCTCCATTATCAAAGGCAAGGGTTAAAACCTGATAACAAGATACACGCTGAAACCATGAACTAAGCGGTGTTTCATGGAGATTTTCTGGCTGGAGACGGCCAGAAAGAAGCCCGCAAAGAAGCTGCTCTTTCTGGATTTCTTGTTTCCTTCCCTCCTGTGTATCTGTAATCCGGCTCACTAAGGAGACAATTGCCTCCTTCAGTTCGTTATAATTAACCGGCTTCAGCATAAAATAAGCGGCACCAAGGTTAAGAGCATCCTTCGCGTAATCGAAATTACGGTGACCCGTAAGAATGATGAACTGCATATCCGGCTGCTTTTCCTTTATGTATTTCACAAAAGTAAGTCCATCAATGCCAGGCATGACAATGTCAGAGATTACAATATCAGGGGGATTCTGAATACATATTTCCAGAGCCTCCAGTCCGGATGCGGCTGTTCTGTAAAGCTCGCAGCCAAGCTTGTTCCAAGAGAACGCATTAGCTATGCTGGTGCGGATACCGTCTTCATCTTCTACCAGTAATATTTTTATCATCTTCATTCCCTTCCTTGATATAAGGTATTTTTAAATATATAGTAGTTCCTTCATTTAACTGACTTTCAATGGTGAACCCATAAGCATTTCCATAAAGGAGATGAATACGGTCCTGTATATTGTTCAAAGCGATATGGTGGCCGCCTTGAGATGCAGATGGCTGTTTTATTGTCTGCAGGATACCGCTTCGGATACCGGTTCCATCATCTTGTATAGTAATGTTTAAATCAGGGCCTTCACGCCGGACAGAAAGGCAAACCTGCCCGGGGGATGGTTTCGGAGCGAGTCCGTGCGTAATAGAATTTTCCAGAAACGGCTGCAGAATCAGTTTTGGAATCCTGCAGTCCAACAATTCTTCCGGTATATCTAATATTATACGAATCTTATCGTTATATTTGCACCTGATAATCTTACTGTACTGGCGTATATATTCCACCTCTTCCGCCAGAGTAAAAGTATTCTTGTCATCGGAATAGAGATCTGTCTCAAGCATATAACTTAAACTGCCCAGCATATCGCAGACAGGCGTAGCTTCATATTCGTAGGCTTTCCAACTAATCAGCTGCAGTGTATTGAACAGAAAATGGGGGTTGATCTGTGACTGAAGGGACTTAAGCTGGGCCTCCTGTCTGGCCAGACGGCTTTTGTATACACTGTTAATCAGCATATCCAGACGAGAAACCATCTTATTAAAACCCTGGTTAATCTCGGACATCTCCCTGAGGGGACTGGTTTCCGGCAGAGTAATATCCAGCTGTTCCCTTTCCACCTCCTTCATGGCAGAAACCAGTGCAGTAATCGGTTTAGTAATAAAACTGGAGAAACGAAGTATCAGGAAAATGGATATTCCAAGCAGGCACAGAGCAATTCCATAGAATACCCATGCAATCTGGTGAAATGGCTTCAATAGTGTCTGACGGTCCAAAAGAATTACACTTTTCCATTCACCATAGGGAAAATTGGTATTAATTCTGGAGAGAGGCCGGAGTATAGCGATACCGGTGTCAGTCCTCTGCACCCCTATATCAGGTTCTAATTCCAAGTCCTTAAGAGAACACCCTAAAAATCCGGATTCTGTGGTACAGAGAATCTGCTCATTCTGATCAGTTATGTAAAGTCGGTCAATATCCAGTGTGTTGTAAACATTGAAGCTGTACATAAGAAAGTCCGTGGAGAGCCGTACAATCATCAGCCCTGTGACCTGATAGTTTTCTTTATTGTAAACTAAGGCGGACAGCTCTAAACAGTCATTTTCAGGATTATAGCGCAGCCAGTTTACCCGGGTGGGATAGGCCAGCGCCCTCTCATAATAAATGCTGTTAAAAGGATCCGATAGTGTGGTAGGCTTTGTGCCATAGTATACTGATTCACCGGTGTCTTTGATATATAAATCCAGCTCCTGCAGATAATATTCATCCAGAGTTTTTGGCTGAAAATATTTTGCCACTGCTGTCTGGTACTGATATTGACAGTCTGACTGCGGCTCTTTGTGGGCTAACATAGTCAGGATATCCTCATCGTCCATCACTTCCTGAATTTTAAGGTTAAATTCTTCCAGGGCACTTTCTACACCTACATTGGCCTGGGCTAAAAAGTTATTGCAATAATACTCTGCCTGATATATATATAGCTGCGTATATAGCGCATAGGGGATTATAAACAATAGGACAGAGATGATGAGTAGAAATAAAAAACTGAATGCCAAAAGGAAAAACCGTATTCTGAAAGTGACTCTGAACTTTTTTTGATTCATAAACCGCCTGCCTCCCATCAAATCTATTTTCAGATATATTAAAATGTATTGTATCATATCAGTGAAATAAATTCCATAAAATAAATGAATTTAGCGAAAACAAACGTATAAATCTGGAATAATCAGGTAAATTATAAAATTTTACTATTTATCAAGTATCTAAAAATAATATAAAATTTTACCAAAAATTGTAAATGTACTAACTATAAAAGGAATTTTATAATAGGGATATAAGAAAACCGTCAACCATAAAAACTCTTAAAAAGAGGAAGGAGATGTGAGAGTATGAAAAACATGCTTCGCAAAACAATCATCATGGTGCTTATTGTGACAATATTAGGTGGCATAACAGCATGTGGAGGTGATTCAGGAAACAGTACAACAGGAGATGATAAGGCAAAGTCCGGTGACAAAGGTGAGGAAACTACAATCTCCGTTTACTGGGGAAGCCTGGAGGATGATATGCAGCAGGTGTGGTTCGACCATTTTTTCGAACCATTTATGGAGGAACATCCCGGGGTGAATATTGATTTCCAATGTCTGCCTGATGTTCAGGAAACTCTGCGCGTACAGCTTGCTGCCGGAGGCGGCCCGGATATTTTTATGTTGGACTGTTTTGATATTCCGGATTACGTTGAGGCGGGAACTCTGTTAGATCTCAGCAATTATGAAAACCAGTATAAATGGGAGGACCTGATTTATGACTGGGGGCTGGATGCGGCTACTGTAGAAGGAAAGCTGTACGGTGTTCCTCATTCTTCAGAGGCAACCTCCATGTATTGCAATCTTGACCTTTTAAAAGAACTGGGCTGTGATGTTCCAAAGACCCGAGCTGAATTTGAGGATGTATGTGAAAAGGCGGCTACCCAGGGATATATCCCGATTGAATATGGTTATTCCGGTGCGAATGAATTCCAGCAATGGATTTATGACCATTATTTGGGAAACTATGCAGGAAGAGATAATATAAAGAAACTGTTTACCGGAGAACTTAAATTTACGGATAACGAGATTAAAGGGGCGTTTGAACTGCTGAAAAAGGACTGGGATGCCGGCTGGATTAATCAGGGCCAGAGCGGTGCCATTACCAACGATGAGGCTAGAACGTTTTTCCAGAACGAACAGGCTGTATTCTGCACAGAAGGCACATGGCTTACACTGGAAACTATCTCACCGGGAAGTTTGAAATTTGACTGGGAATGCACGGTATGGCCTTCGATGAAGGATGGTATTCCGGCATCTGGCTCTGCAGGGATTGGCGCAGTTATGTCAGTGAATGCAAATACAAAACAGGCAGATTTATGTGCGGAACTGATCAATTATCTATATGAGGATGAGCAGCGGCTTGCTGATGCCATTGCAGCAGGATATCCTACGCTATGCAGAGATGTGGATGAGAACCTGTATCCGGCTGATATGGCCGATGATATCCGGAAGACTCTGGATTCTCTGGGAGATATCCTGGGGCAGGACACAGTCGGGTATGCACCTTGGTCCTCTTATCCGTCTGATACAAATATTTACATGATGAACAATCTGGATAAGGTTTATTACGGGGATTACACGGTAGAACAGTTTTGCGAGGAAGCCCAGAAGGTATTGGACAAGGAGCTGGCAGAAGGATTTGTATTTGTAGGGTAGGCTTAAGGGGGGAGAATCATGAAACAATTTGACAGAAGGAAATTAAAGGGAATGGTATTTGTACTGCCAGCGTTCTTAATCCATGTGGGCATTGTACTGATACCTGCAGTGGGAATGGTCTGGTATTCATTTACTAACTGGAATGGCCTGAAGGCACCTAAGTTTATAGGGCTTCAGAATTATGTAACTATGCTGTCGGACACCTCCTTTTTCCACGCATTAAAAAATAATTTAATCTGGATGGCGATGTTTCTGGTGATCCCTTTGGCTATAGGGCTTATACTGGCGGTGATTTTATCCAACATCAGCAGAGGGCAGATGCTTCTTCGTACCATCTATTTCCTGCCTTATGTTGTAGGGGCGGCTATTGCAGGCAAGATTTTTGCAACCTTTTACAGCCCTTATTCAGGAATTGCCTCCGTTTTTAAAGCATTGGGCATAGAAAGCCTCAGTAATTTTGCTCCTCTTGGGAATGGAAAACTGGCGCTCTATGCAGTGGCTTTTGTGGACAACTGGCATTGGTGGGGATTCGTACTGGTGCTTATGTTCTCAGCACTTCATCAGGTTGACCGCTCCCTTCTGGAGGCGGCAACTATGGAGGGCGCCGGTCCGTTAAGAAAATTTTTCAGCGTGACAGTTCCTCAGATTAAACCGACAATAATTTCCTACTTTACTTTTATTCTTATCGCATCATTTACAACCTTTGACTATGTGTGGATTATGACCCAGGGGGGACCTTCGAACGCTACAGAACTGGTATCCACATGGATTTACAGAAAGAGCTTCATATCCTATGAAGTAGGCTATGGATCCGCATTATGCACTACGGTTTGCGGGGGATGTCTGGCTATATATCTGCTCTTTACACTGGTCCAGAAGTTGAGAAGGAGGGGAGAAGTTTGAATAAAAAGAAAAAACTTGTAAAAATAGTTTCCTACTTAGTCCTGATTATGATTGCGGTAGCACAAATGGTCCCTTTGTTAGTAATGTTCCTCAACTCTGTCAGGTCTAATGAGGATATAAAAAAGAAGCTGATTGCATTTCCGGAAAGCATACATTTGGAAAATTTTATGATAGCCTGGAGGAAAGGAGGGTATCTGCAGGCATATTTGAGTAATCTGGTTATCGGTCTGGCGGCGGCAGTGATTGTACTGACGGTGACGGGACTGGCAGCTTACGGAATCGTAAAACTGGAAGCATTTGGGAAAAATGCATTCCGTACATATTTTACCGCGGGACTGTCCATACCGGGATTCGCTATCATTGCCACCTTATTCTTCATGTTCCACAAAATCGGGCTTGTGAATTCCCGTCTGGGAATGATTGTCATCTATACAGCTATTAATATTCCCTTTAACTTCATGTTTGTACATGCCTTTTTTCAGGGAATGCCTAAAGAACTGGATGAAGCCGCCAGAATAGACGGAGCAGGAGAGATACAGAATTTTTGGTATAATGTGCTGCCATTGGCGAAACCCATACTATCTACAGTTATGCTGATCGTATTTGTAAATGTATGGAACGAATTTTTATTTGCTAATACATTCCTGCAGGATGAGAACGTTCGGACAGTGGCACTCAGGTTCTATAATTTTGTAGGCAAAAATAGCGGTGATCCAGCGTATATCTATGCAGCGGCAGTAATCTCCGTGCTTCCTATCCTCATTATTTATATGCTGATGCAGGATACTTTTGTTGAAGGAATGACATCTGGCAGTGTGAAAGGATAATAGAAACCTAAGTTGTAAAAAGAAAGGATGGTATTTATGAACAAACAGACAGCGTTATATAAAAAGGTATTTGGATGTATCATGGGAGGCGTAGTGGGAGACGCTTTCGGCGGACCTGTGGAAGGGATGGATGCTGAATTTATAAGGAAGCTTCATGACGGTCCGGTAACAGATTTAATCAGCTACAAGACCCGTCCGGACGATTTTTTCATGCCAGAATCGCCCAGCGCGTATGCCTGGTCGGACCAGCCGGGAACTTATACGGATGACAGCTATTTTGCAACTGTGAATGCACAATGCATGATTGAACATGAGGGAAGGATAACCTGTGATGAATTGGGAGATTACTGGGTAAAGCATCTGGATGTGAACAGATGCTGGTACAGCAGTGCAGCTTCCTATTGGCGGCTTGTGATGACCTATATGCCGGCGCGTCAGGCAGGTGCAGGGAATATCGGGGAAAACAGCTCCGCTATGTGCATCGGACCAGTGGGAATCATAAATGCCTGCAACCCCAGACAGGCCTCTTTGGATGCCTATGATTTGATGTCTATTATACATCATGACCATTCCAGAGATGCAGCAGGGATTATTGCGGCAGCCGTGGCTGAGGCGATGAATCCTGACAGCACTGTGGACAGCGTGGTTACCGCTGCATTGGAGAATGTACCTGGCGGAAAGTGCAGTAAGATGTATCAGCCGCTTCATCTGGCGGTAAAGCTGGCAAAAGAGGCAAAGGACACGGAAGAACTCACAAAATTATACTATGACCAGCTTCTGATTGACTGGTGCGGAAGAGGCAAGCCTCTTTGTACAGACGGGCGTCATAATGACAGCTGCGAAGCATACGAGTCCATTCCCTGTGCCATCGGAATGTTCTTAAACACAGCAGGTGACTTCCAAAAAACAATTATCGGTGCAGCTAACTTCGGAAGAGACTGCGATACGATTGCATGCATGGCAGGGTACATAGCAGGGGCCTTTGGGGGTATCGAGGCTATTCCCTCAAAATGGACAGATACTTGTCTCAAAGCAAATCCAGACCCCGATTTAGAACAGTTGGCGGTTGGAATGACAGAGGCACTGGTGAAACAAACACAAAGGACTTTGGAAAATTGCAACCTAATTACTAAGATGCATATGGAATAAATCAGAGAGAGGGAAGAGATGAAAAGCCACAATATATATGAGAAGAAATTCCAGAATTATGGGCGGGTACTGTCGGAGTATGATTTCACAGAATTAGTTAACACGTTAAGAAACCATACTCCTCTTCCTGAATCGGGATTTGTGTATCTTAGTTCATGTAAGGAACTGGAATCACTGACCATATTTTCAGAATTACAGAACCGTGTATTTGGAGGGATGCCAATGCAATTAGGATACTGCAACGGGTATAACAATACACTGAATTGTTTGGAATATCATACCTGCAGTGAACTATGTGTTATGGCAGAGGATGTAGTCCTTTTGCTGGGGCAGCGTTCTGACATTGACAGAACAGACTATACTTATGACGCAGGTAAAGCAGAAGCTTTTTTTGTTCCGGCTGGTACAGGTATTGAATTATATGCGACAACGCTGCACTATGCACCGTGCAATGCTCATGCAGGTCAGGGCTATCATGTGGCAAACGGACTTCTCCTTGGGACGAACGGCCAGTGTCCGGCACTTGACAAAAAAGGAGAAGATCAATTGCTGGCAGGCTGTAATAAATGGCTGCTTGCACATCCTGATTCTCCGGAAGCAGGAGAAGGGGCGTTTATTGGTTTGAAAGGTCAAAATATCAGGATCTATCAGGAAGGGTAAACGAGAATGGGAAAAAGGATTTATTTAGGAAATGATACGGCGGGTTATGAATTAAAAATGAAATGTATAGAATATTTAGAAGGAAAAAAGATTCCTTATGCAGACTGCGGCTCAGAGAATGATCCAGACATTGAATCTACAAGATATCCGTTCTTTGCCGCTAAAGTAGCTGCAGCCGTTTCAAGGGGAGAAGCCAGGTGCGGTATCCTGATTTGTGGGACCGGAATTGGAATCAGCATGATGGCAAATAAATTTAGAGGTGTCAGGGCCGCATTGTGCACAAGTACTTACTTATCAAAGATGACAAGAATGCATAATGACGCAAATATCTTATGTATGGGAGGCAAAACTATAGGAGAATGGGAAGCGCTTGATATTTTAGAAACATTTTTAAATACAGAATATGACGGCGGTTTTCATGATGGCTCTTTGAACTTAATCAAAGAGGCCGAGGAATATATGTATAACGGAAAGATATGGGAACAGGAGGCTAGAAAGATCTCTACAGGATCGTTGGCGGATGCGGAGATATTTGACAGAAGCTTGGGATAGATAGTTTCAAAAGAGGGGATTGTGATTCATTTGTCATCACAGTACCCTCTTTTATATATAGAACATTAAATAAAGGCATGCATGATAAAAATACCATAATAGAATAATATATGAAAGACCTATGGTCCCGTATTTTAAAGTATTTCAGAGAGTGTCCGGTATTCTGTAGGAGACATCCCTGCAACTTTTTTAAAAGTATTAGAAAAATAACTTACATCATTGAATCCGACCATTTCCGCAATTTCCCTTAATCTCATCGTGTTATCTTTTAAAAGCTCTTTCGCCTTCTCTATCCGATATCTGGTGAGATATTCTGTGATGGGTTCCCCGACTTCTTTTTTGAACAGCCCTGACATTGTGTTTGAAACAATAGCAGCATTCCAAATATGCAGTATTTAGTTCTGTAATCGAGGCATGCAGACAGCTGACTGCCGCATCCAGTTTATAGGCCGGATAACTTCCCGCAAAAATAAATAATTGGTTTAATGATGGGATAAATGGCGTATGTTCCAACTTCCCGTTATCGTATAAAACAACGCACAGATATCTGGACTGAAGCGGAAATATAACCGGTTTCACATCAGCAAATATATTTCGGAGGAACGTAGAGACCAAATGAATAAAATCTTCTTTGGGCTGGGAAGTACCGTCTATAATCCGGATTTTTATCAGGACACAATTAAATCCACCCGTGGGTATCTGGTATGCTTCCATTTTCTTTACAATTTCATCCTGAGACAATGGGACATCATAGATTAAATCCAGATAGAACTTAAACTGCAATTCATCCCGGCTTTTAGTGACCGTCTCACGTATTGTATCCAGATAGGCCTGCTTCTTCTGTTCTTCCTGAATCATAATTTAATACTCTCTTACCTTTGCATGGGTGCAGGCTGTTTTACGATTGTTTTTGAAGATCTTTTGTCATGCTCTGTCAGAAATTGTGTGATAATAAAGTCCTGCCCCTTTGGCTTATGAGCCGTCTGTGCATTAACTCAGTCTAAAAATGATCAAGCTAAACTTACCGCAAATCAAAACTTATAAAATCAGTTGTCTGTTACGGATAGATTAATGGTATAATTAACGGTAATTTACCGTTGAAAGAATAACGGACATGCAAAGGTGGGGAGTTAAATGATAAAAGTAGCAATTGTTGAGGACGACAGGGATTACTGCGGACAATTAAAAGATTACCTAAGTCAGTATGAAAAGGAATATCATACAGAATTTGATGTTTCTGTATTCTATGACGGAGATGGATTACTGCAGAAAGTCAAAGCGCAGTTTGACATTATCCTGTTGGACATCCAGATGCCACTGGTGGATGGAATTACAGCAGCGAAAGAAATTCGCAAAAGCGATAGTAAGGTGATTATTATTTTTGTGACAACGGTTGCGCAGTATGCGATAAAAGGATATGAAGTTGGAGCGCTCGATTACATTCTGAAGCCAGTTGCCTTTTTCCCATTCTCACAAAGCCTGAAAAAGGCATGTATGAAACTTGAGAAAAATGAAAAGGCATTCCTCTCGTTTCGGGTGAAGTCCGGAATAAGAAGAGTCAATATAGATGATATTTATTATATAGAAAGTCTGCGGCATGTGTTATGCATACATATTTCAGAAGGAAATTTTGAAAGCTATGGGACAATGAAATACTATGAGGAACAACTTCGGCAGTATAATTTCAGCAGAGGAAATAAAGGGTATCTGATTAATCTTAAATATGTCAGCGCGGTTGAAGAAAAGTCCGTATTTGTAAAGGGTGAAGAGTTACTTCTCAGCCGGGGGCGCAGAGGGGAATTTCTTCGCGAGCTTATGAGTTACTGGGAGGGAAAATAATAATGGCAGGGATACTGTTAAATACACCTAAGTACTATACAGTTATAGCAGAGATATTGTCCTGTCTGCTTTATATCATCTTATTTGGGCAGAAGACAAGACAAATATATCAGTATGTCGGACTAATGGTTCTATCCGTGGTACATATTTTTTATTTTATTGCATCTGATGTTATTTATAATAAAATCGGTACTTTTTTTATGGCGGGAACTATTATATTAATGTACCTCTTTTTTATGGTGGGGTGCAGAATGGATTGGCGTAAAAGAGTTTATTGCACAATTCGTTCGCTGGTGCTTGCAGAGTTCATGGCTTCTATGGCCTGGTCGTTATATCTTTTTTTAGTAAGGAAATTTCCTATATCCAGATTAACAGAAACAATCATACTATTATCGGTATATTTGGGAATTATATTTTTATTATGGAATTTAGAGCGAAAGGCATCTTTAGGTAACGAAAAGATTCAGATTAAATATGCAAGTTTGTTTTCCTGTCTGATTATAGGAGTCGGTTCATACATAACAAGTGGGTTAGGTATTAAATATGCCTCGGCAGAGCTTGCAGGGGAATATGGAATGGCTCTTTTTAGCGTCAGAACATTGATTGACCTTGCAGGGGTGACAATGCTTTATGCTCACAATATGCAGTTATATAATGAACAAGTAAATCAAGAGAACTATGCGATACACACGATATTAAGAAATCAGGAGAAACAATATCAGTTTTCACAAGAGTGTATCGATATGGTCAATATGAAATATCATGACCTTAAACAGCAGATTAATATCTGGAAAATGTCGAGCGGAGATTTATCGTACAAAAAATATATGGATGAGCTTTCCAGACAGATGGAGCAGTTTGATTTGAGCATACATTCAGGAAATCAGGTCATAGATACTATTTTGACAGAAAAGACACTACTTTGTGCAAAGAAAGAAATTCAGATTATTACAGTCGTTGACGGAAAAGAGCTTGATTTTATGGAAGTTGCAGATTTATGCTCTATATTTGGAAACGCTTTGGACAATGCTATTGAATATGAAGAAAATCTTCTGGATAAAGAGCAACGGATTATTCGCGTAGTAGTATACAGGGTTCATTCTTTCGTTCTACTTATGTTTGAAAATTATTGCGAAATACAGCATAAATTATATGAAGGTTTACCGATTAGTACAAAGGAAAATAAACTTCTGCATGGATATGGATTGAAAAGTATACAGTATATCGTAAAAAAATACGATGGTCAGATGGATATTGTCCAGAAGGATGGGTGGTTCAAATTAAAGATGATCATACCCCTTCCTGATGAGAACAGAGGTAATTCCCCAGAATTAAAAATAGAAAATAAGTAATAATCGATAACGTTGGTGCAAAAAAAACAACAGTTTGCCGAAAAACTTCCGTGATTTAAAAAAAGAATATACAATCTGATTATTCTTTATAAGAGCTCATTAAAAGAATGAAGTTTGTTAGAAGTCTTTAATCAAGGAGGTTTTTATGAAAGGGAAATGGAAAGCGTTACTGTTTGTACTGGCAGCATCTTTTTTAATACTTGGCAACAGACAATCAGGCATAGTATACGCAGTTGAAGCAACAGAAGTAACAGGTGGGGCCGGGATTGACGAAGATGCAGGAGCCGCAGACGATTCAGGTGCACCATCAAACGGAGAGGCAGCAGATACACCTGGGGACAATTCGGAAGAATCTTCTGATTTCATGTCTCATATGACGATGGAAAAACCTGAAGCAGAAAAGAAACAAATTGATAGCGAAGCAACAACAAGCAATTCTAAAAACACATATGCTGTTTATGCAATTGTGGCCATAGGAATAATTTTTGCGTTAGTAATAGCTATAATTTTGATTACGAATTTCGTAAAAAATATTGGAAAGAAAGCTTATAATAGAATCATGGCCGGCACATTATCTGTTATGTTCCTTATTACCGCAGCTGCAAATGTTCTGGCTCTCGGAAAATATAATCTGGTAATGGACAAGACTTTTGGGACAGGTGAACTTAAGATTACAAAGGAAGAAGGCAGTGAAGATTGGGATGCGGCGTATAATAAGACGGGCACAAGCTCAAAAGAAGAAGCAATAGAGAATGGACAGCACCAGACTGAAACAGAAGAAGAAGAGGGTGCTGTTCTGATGAAAAACGAAAAAAGTGCCCTTCCTTTATCTGACAGTGAAAAGAATGTCACTCTGCTTGGAATTAACAGCGTCTATATTTGTGCAGGAGCACAGGGCGAGGATGTCAGCGGTCAGGCAGGTGAGTTTACGTCTCTTCAGAAAGGACTTGAGCTCGCAGGTTTTTCAGTGAATCCGTCTACAATTGAATTATATAATGGTCTGAGTCAAAATGATAATTATAAGTATGAAACCAAACTGACGAATACAACTGATGAAAGTGTAGCTATTACGAAAGTATATCAGTATGGACATAACAGTGCTGGTTTTAGTAATGACGAGCCTTGGATTATTGGCGAGGTGGAGACAGATAGATATACAGAAGAGATTGAAAATACTTACAAAGACTATTCCGGGGCGGCCATTGTTACAGTGACAAGGGTTGGAGGCGAAGGTT
This sequence comes from Faecalicatena orotica, assembly GCF_003149245.1. Lineage (GTDB taxonomy): Bacteria > Bacillota > Clostridia > Lachnospirales > Lachnospiraceae > Faecalicatena_A > Faecalicatena_A orotica. Next base: position 84,832 of record NZ_QGDL01000019.1, read on the forward strand.
CAGATCTGGCAACGGATATGGGACAGTATTCTGACTATGGCGGTGAAGAAGGAAAACATTATCTGGAACTGGATACTGATGAACAGAATCTGATCAGATATGCAAAAGAGCATTTTTCAAAGGTAATTGTATTGATTAACAGTTCAAACGTAATGGAACTTGGGGAACTCGCAGAGACAAAGACAGTGGATAATCTAGGCGTTGACTCGATCCTTTGGATTGGCGGTGTTGGGGGTACTGGAACAAAAGCCGTTGGCAGGCTTCTCTCAGGGGAAGTAAACCCTTCAGGAAGAACAGCAGACATTTATCCCGCAGATCTTACAAAAGATCCTGCCTGGAATAATTTCGGTACTTATCAGTATTCAAATATAGATGAGAATAATTCTCCGGCGTCTGGTGCTTATCAGGTAGAATACGAAGAGGGAATCTATGTAGGTTACCGTTACTATGAAACTGCGGCGGCAGAGGCTCAGGCAGGTAATTTCGATTCTTATAGTTATGATGATGCTGTTGTCTATCCGTTCGGTTATGGATTAAGCTATACATCATTTGATATGCAATACAATAATACTCCTGTTTATGAAGATGAGACATTTACATTTGAGATAACTGTTACCAATACGGGTGATGTTCCCGGTAAGCAGGTTGCTGAGATATATGCAGAGACTCCTTATACATACGGTGGTGTTGAAAAATCAAAGGTTGTTTTGGCAGGATTCGCCAAAACAGAGAGGCTGGAACCAGGAGAAAGTCAGAATGTAACAATATCAATTGCACGTGATGACCTTGCCTCTTATGATTATCAAAAAGAGAAATGCTATTTGCTAGATGAAGGAACTTATAAATTTTACTTAAGTGAAAATTCTCATAGCTGGGCTTCTATTGATAGTACAGATAGCAGTAAATATTTTGAATATACACTTGATGGGATTGTATATGACAATGATGATACAAAGCGCAATTCTGATGAAGTTACTGCTGTAAATCAGATGGACGAGATAACAAATTATCATTTTGTAGATTATACACATGATAACGCAGATGAAGGTTATGCACATAATATGACACGTGAAGATTTTGCAGGCTCGTTTCCTACCTCACCAACAGATACCGATCTGATTGCCGGTGATGATGTGATTAGCGGGATCAATTATGATGTCCAAGCCAGCATGGATGAATCAGACGAAATGCCTACAACGCAGGCTGATAATGGTCTGCAGTTGATTAACCTTCGTGGCAAAGATTATGATGACTCTATGTGGGACGATATTCTGGACCAGTTAAGTGTGGAAGAGATGCATAGTATTTGTGCATATGGCCACTTTGAAACATCAGAGATTGCATCAATCGGTGCACCTGTAACATCAGATATTGACAGTCCAAATGGGTTTGTAAATTTCTTTAAGCCAGATTTGGTATCTAATGGATATACAACGGAAACTGTACTTGCCTCTACATGGAATACAGAAGTTGCCGCTGGGAGAGGTAACTGTATTGGGGAAGAAGCACTGCAGAATGGAATTAATGGATGGTATGGTCCTGGCTTAAACTTACACAGATCAGCCTTTGGTGGAAGAAATAATGAATACTACTCAGAGGACCCCCTACTCGGCGGATCAATAGCTGCTGCTGAATGTAGTGCAGCAGAAAACAAAGGGCTTATGATATATGCAAAGCACTATGCATTTAATAACCAAGAGGCACACCGTAACGAAGTACTGTGTACATGGGTAAATGAACAGGCAGCAAGAGAACTTTATCTTAAGACTTATGAAATCTATGCAAAAGATAGCACTGCAGAAGTCGTATGTTTAGATGAAGAAGGGAAATCATATACTGTTGAAATGCAGGGAATTGGCGGAATTATGACAGCATACAACATGATAGGTGCCATCTGGGCAGGAGGATGCGAAGCTACAGTACACACAATCCTGCGTGATGAATGGGGACTCGATGGGGCTGCAATTACAGATGCGATTGGTGCATCTAATGCATATGCAAATCCAGATCAGGCTATTCGAGACGGTTCCGACCTGCTGCTTGCATATGATCTGGCAATGAGTGACACTTCATCCGCAACTGCAGTATCTTCATTAAGAGAGTCCACCCATCATATTCTGTATGCAAAGGTTAACAGCAATGCAATGAATGGAATTGCGCCGGGAACAATAATTTCTTATGGAATTGCGCCCTGGAAGGTGGCAGTCATCCTTTGTGATGTAATGGCAGTACTGCTTCTTGCAATAGGTATTATTCTGATGAAAAAGCGCAATACAAAAGTAACTATAGAAATGAACCTAGAAAAATAATCCGTAATAAGATAAAACAGATGTTAAAAAGAATAGTGATTTATAGAAAAAAGCCTGGATTATTTCCATAGACGTATCATAAATATTGATCCCTCCTAGGCAGATTTGGTTATTAACCTTTTCTGCGTAAGAGGGATTATTTTTTATGAACCAATGACATGGAAAGTAACATATTAATTTCAAAAAGTTCTTGCTCATGACGTAACGTCGTGATTTATAGTATAAGCAGGAGGAATAAGCTATGAACAAAAAAAGAGCTATACCTGAAAATTTTATGACAGTCGGTGAACTTGCCAAGAAAATGGGAACAACTGTACGCACCCTGCAATACTACGATCAGGAGGGCGTTCTTTCACCCACCAGCGAAAGTGAGGGCGGACGCAGATTATATACGCATAAAGATATGGTCAGACTCCACCAGATACAGTCGATGAAGTCATTAGGGTTTTCCCTGGATGATATAAAGAGTAAACTGGTTTCCCTTGACACACCGGCAGATGTTGCAAATGTCCTTAATGAACAGTCACTTGCCATTCAGGAAAAAATACGGCAGTTAACAGAGGTAGCTGCTAATATTGATGCCTTAAAAACAGAAGTGCTGCAAATGCAGACCGTAGATTTCAAAAAGTATGCGGATATTATCGTCAACCTTCAAATGAACAATGAATACTACTGGCTTATCAAGCATTTTGATGACGATACATTAGATCATATATCTAACCGCTTTGATAAGGAAAGCAGTATAAAATTTATGGAGCGGTTTAATCAATTAAATGACAAAGTTTTGGAATTAAAACAGAAAAACATTTCTCCGGAAGACGAACATGTACAGGAGCTCGCACAAGAATTCTGGTCTATGGTCATGGAATTTACAAATGGGGAAATGAGTATGCTTCCTAAACTTATAGATTTTGTAAACCTTACGGATGATAACCACGAATGGCTGGAAAAGCAAAAAAATATTAATGAATATCTACAGCCGGCATTAGAATTATATTTTCAAAAAGCCGGTATCAATCCGTTTGAGGGGGTATAACGATGTCTTATGCAATAGAAATCACGGATTTAAAGAAAAGTTACGGGAATACTGAGGTTTTAAAAGGGATCTCTTTCCATGTAAAACAGGGCGAAATATTTGGTATTCTGGGTATCAATGGTGCAGGCAAAACGACTACCCTTGAATGTATCGAAGGTTTCCGCAAATATACTTCCGGAACCATAAAGGTAAAAGGAAAGATCGGTATCCAATTGCAATCCGCCTCATTGCCCTCCTATATCAAAGTAAAAGAAGCAGTACAATTATTTACAAAGTGGAAAAAAGCGGATACAGATACTTCTTTATTATATGCTCTTGGAATAAACGATTTAGAAAAGAAACTTTACACAGAATTATCGACCGGGCAAAAAAGAAGACTGCATTTAGCCCTTGCCCTTATCGGAAATCCTGATGTTTTATTCCTCGACGAGCCGACAGCGGGGCTGGATGTAGAGGGAAGAATTTCTCTGCATAATGAAATCCGCAAATTAAAGGAAAAGGGTACAACGATCATTTTAGCAAGCCATGATATGTCAGAAGTAGAAACTTTATGTAACCGCATCGCAATTCTTAATGACGGGGTTATCAGTTTTTTAGGAACAACAGGCGAACTGGCATCTAAAGTCGGAAAACGGTATATGATAAAAATATTGAGTGAAGATGGCGAAAAAGAATATTCGACAGGCAGTATTGCCGATAGTTTATTAAAGATTTTAGAAGAATATAAACGAAAAAACATTACCATTCTTGATTTAAAAATAAACCGCGGCACATTAGAACAACATTTTATAGATATTGCAAAGGGGTAAATCAATGAACGCTTTATTACTAGGTATTAAACTACAGTTTAAAATGGATATTCGCAGTAAAACGCTTTTGGTGACCTGTTATCTTGTGCCGCTTTTGTTTTTTGCCGTTATGGGTGGTATTTTTACATCACTCATGCCCGAAGCAAAGAATACCCTGATACAATCCATGACAGTTATGGGTGTTTCTATGGGTGCGCTGGCCGGAGTACCGCCTTCAATAGTAGAAATATATGGAACAGATATAAAGAAAATGTATTCTGCCAATGGGATACCTATGTATTTTGGCCTCGTATCATTATTCGTATCTGCTTTCATTCATATAATGGTTATGGGACTGATCATTTTTGCAGCGGCTCCAATCATATTTCACGCAAGTATACCGTCAAATCTGCCGCTGTACTTCCTGGCCCTTGCTTTGTTTATCATAGTATCATTAAGTATTGCATGTATATTGGGACTGGCAGTCAAAAGTCAGGCAAAATTGACAATGTACAGCCAGATTATATTTTTACCCTCAATCATGCTATCGGGTATTATGTTTCCGGCCGAATTCCTTCCTAAAATCCTTGAAAATATAGGAAAGCTGTTTCCGGCTACGTGGGGATATATACTATTATCACAAAATAATAGAAGTTCATCTGCATTCATACCGCTGTTTATAATCCTGTTTACCGCAGTCATTTTAAATAGCATATTATTGAAAAAAATACGTTCCTCCTAGAATTTTGCTAACTCTTTCTCTATGTATTTCACATAAATCCGTTCATTAGGGGTAAGATTATCTTGATGTTCTAACCCAAATGTATATGAAATATCAGGCATTAATCGACGAATAACAAGATTTTCATCGATTTGGGACTTTGCGATTGCTATGTCCTGGATAAAGATACCCATGCCCTCTTTTAACAAATGCCAGGCACCTGACGTATTTCCCTGATACACAATATTTGGATTCATATTTTCCTGATGGAAAGTATACAGTAAATATTGATAGGTAAATGATATCTGTTCCGGAACCAAAAGAGGGACATCTGCCAACTGCCTAATAGGTATTCTTTCTAATTCCGCAAGAGGATGACTTTTGGGCATAACCGCCACAAGGCTGCTCTCACCCGCAGGAATAAATTTATGTTGAGGTTTTTCCCATTTTGCATATGACGTACTGATAATATGCAGACGGCCCGCTTCAAATTCCTCCCTAAGTTCCTTCAAAGAGGTTTCAATAATCTGGATAGGAATATTGGGATAATTTCGCCGGAAACCGGAAATAAGTTCCGTTGTTAAATATAAATCCGGATAGCGGGATATTCCTATCATTGTTTTGATATTAGATTGTTCTTCATATATTTTTTTTGCAGCTTCAGCGTTATTTACACATTCCGAAATCTGCCTTGCAAAAGGCAGGTAAATCCGCCCGTAATCGGAAAGCTCAACATTTCTTGTGGAGCGGATAAAAAGCGGGTGACCTGCTTCATGTTCCATTGTCTGGATATGTCTGGAAAGGGCCGCCTGAGATATATGCATCTGGTAAGCAGTTGCGCTAAAACTCTTTGTGTCGGCTAATACAACAAATTCTAAAATATAAGAAATATCCACGAATGCACTCCTCCTTTCTTCCTATTATTTATTCCAAAACCGCATAAGTCAAGCATTAATTCGCAACAATAAGTAAGTCTGTACCGGCAAAGTTAATGCTATACTTTTATTAGCACAATCCTGGGATAAATTATTTGAATGAAGGAGGATATTATATGACAAACAAATCATTAGAAAATTACATGCTGAATGAAAACGATTTTCTTCCAGAAAATTATCATGTCGAAGACAGCGAAAAACTAGAACTTCTGAAACAATTGGGGGCACTCATTACAGACCGCAGAGACAAGCCCAGTCCAGAGTCCATTACAGAAAATGATCCGGAAGTCTGGGCGCTTGATATGATTATGAGCAAAGAGGAAGCACGATTTATGCTATCCTTTGAAAAGAAAAGAGTAAACTCTTACTCCGTAGAACAACTGGCTGAGAAAAATAACATATCCGTGGAGGAAGCACAGGAATTCTGTGACAAGCTCTGCCACACAGGTATTCTGGAGTTTGACAGAGAAACAGAGGATAAAAGCAAACGCTATTTCATTCCAAAATTTGTGGTCGGCTCCGGTGAATACATGATGATGAATAAAACTCTGATTGAAGAGCATCCCCAGATGGCTACATTATTCAACATTATGTCGCAGGCAGGAGGCCCGGTCGCTGATAATGTTCCGCCCGGCGGCGGTGGGACGGGGATGCATGTTGTTCCGGTAGAAAAGGCTATTCCGGCTGAAAGCAAATCTGTCTCTGTAGAACATCTCTCTCACTGGCTAAAAAAATATGACAAATATGCATTAGAAGTATGCTCCTGCCGCAGACAACAGAGTATACGCGGAGAAGGCACCGGTGATATTGAGGGCGATTTCTGCATTGCTCTTGGTGACATGGCAGAATATGTTGTAGAGTCTGGCAAAGAGGCACATTACGCTACATATGAAGAATGTATGGAAGTTTTGGAACGCTCCGAGAAAAAAGGATTCGTTCATCAGATTGTAAATATTGACGGTGAAGACAAAGTAGTCGGCATTTGTAACTGTGCACCGGGTGTCTGCAATGCGATCCGTTCTTCACAGTTGTTTAATACGCCAAATCTGTCCGCGTCTGCATATCGTGCCCATGTCGAGGCTGATAAATGTGTGGCCTGTGGAAAATGTGTTGAAGTGTGTCCGGTAGGTGCCGCAAAACTGGGACAAAAATTATGCAAAAAAGATGGTAATGAAATTACATATCCGAAAGCCTTACTGCCGGATGAGACTCCGTGGGGTGTCGATAAATGGAATTTTAATTATCGGGATGATGCCAAGATTAATTGCTATGAAACCGGTACGTCCCCATGTAAGACTGCATGTCCGGCCCACCTTGCTGTTCAGGGCTATGTGCAGCTTGCCGGAGAAGGAAAATACATGGATGCGCTGAAACTGATTAAGCAGGACAATCCATTCCCGGCAGTCTGTGGCGCAATATGCAATCACAGGTGTGAAGACAGATGTACAAGGGGAACGATAGACCAGCCAGTTGCAATCGATGAGATAAAGAAATTCATCGCTGCCCAGGAGCTAAAAGCAGAAGGACGATACATTCCTGACTGTGAAAATGACGAGGGCAGGCAGTGGGGCGATGATTATAAGATAGCTGTTATAGGCTCTGGCCCGGCGGGTCTGACCGCAGCCTATTATTTGCGGACAAAAGGATATACAGTAACTGTATTTGAAAAAGAAAAGGAACCGGGTGGAATGCTGCGTTATGGAATCCCATCTTTCCGTCTGGAAAAAGATGTAATTAATGCAGAAATTGAAATCATCAGGACAATGGGGGCTGAAATCCGCTGTGGTATTGAAGTTGGAAAAGATATTACGCTGGACGAACTGCGCGCAGAAGGCTACAAAGCTTTTTATGTGGCAATTGGCATGCAGGACGGAAGACTGGCCGGAGTGCCGGGAGAAGATGCAGAAGGTGTAGAAACAGGCGTCGATTTCCTGAGAAGGGTGAATCTTGATACCTCACAGAAACTTACTGGAAAGACGGTAGTTGTCGGCGGCGGTAACGTGGCTGTAGATGTGGCAAGAACTGCACTTCGCGCAGGCGCCGGGGAAACGATTATGGTCTGCCTGGAAAGCAGGAATGAAATGCCGGCATCTGTGGATGAAGTGGAAGAAGCAAAACAAGAAGGAATTCAGATTGAAAATGGCTGGGGACCAAAAGAAATTTTAACGGAAAATGGGAAAGTCACAGGTATCGTATTTAAAAAGTGTATTAGCGTTTTTGACGCAGAACACAGATTTTGTCCGCAGTATGACGAAGAAGAAGTCATGACCATTCCATGTAGCAATGTACTGATGTCCATCGGACAGAAGGCAGAGTGGGGTAATATTCTTGATGGTTCTAAAGTCATAACGCGCTCAAACGGGACTGCCGAAGCAGATCCTGTCACACTCCAGACTGCAGAAGAAGACATTTTTGTAGGCGGCGATATCAGTCATGGTGCAAGATTTGCTATTGATGCAATTGCGGATGGAAAAGAGGGCATGGTAAGTATCCACCGCTTTGTACATCCGGGACAAAGTCTGACGATTGGAAGAGATCGCCGGGAGTTCATCGAACTTGACAGAGATGATGTTCTGATTGAATCTTATGATACATCGAAACGGCAGAAACCTGCAATGCAGGAGGGAGAAGCCGTAAAGACATATAAAGATATGCGTCTTTTGCTCACCGAAGAGCAGGTAAGGGCAGAAGCAAAAAGATGTCTGCATTGCGGCGCTACAACTGTAGATGAAAACCGTTGTATCGGGTGTGGACTCTGTACGACAAAGTGTGAGTTTGATGCAATACATATATCCAGAGATCTTCCAGAAAATTCACAGATGTATAGTTCAGAAGAAGGTATGATGAAAGCCGTAATGCCATATGCAATGAAGCGTAAGGAAATCATCATGTCTAAAATGAAACAGAACTAGAATGTTTGGGGAAAAAATATGCATGAATTAGGAATTGTCACATATGTGGCAAAGTCTGTGAGTAAAATTGCAGATGAAAACGACATTCAAAAGATTGCTGAAGTTACATTGCAGATCGGTGAGGTCTCCGGGATTGTAGGGGAATACTTAATAGATTGCTGGAATTATTTCCGAAAAAACTATACGGTTCTAACAGATGCTACGCTGCAATATGAGACATTATCAGCAGTTACTTATTGTGAAGAGTGTGGGAAAGAGTATGAAACAGTCCAATATGGGCGCATCTGTCCAAATTGTGGAAGTGAGAAGACATACTTACTCACCGGAAATGAATGTATGATTAAGGAACTCAAAATATGTGAGGTTTCATTCACATAAAATATTTACGGATAAGAAGGAGAGCTAATGTCAGACTTAAAAATAATTGAAGTGAAGAAAAGCGTTTTTGCAGATAATAATGAGGACGCAGGCTTACTGAGAGATCAATTGAAACAGGAGAATACATTTCTATTAAATCTCATGTCTTCTCCGGGATCAGGAAAAACAACTACGCTTCTTGCGCTTGCAGACAAATTGAAAAAAATTAAATGGGGCGTCATGGAAGCTGATATCGATGGTGCTGTTGATGCAGAAACTGTGATAAACGCAGGCATACCATCTGTTCAGATTCATACGGGAGGCATGTGTCATCTGGATGCAGATATGACACGGCAGGGGCTCCGGGAGTTCGGTCAAAAAGATCTCGAACTCATTATTCTGGAGAATGTAGGGAACCTTGTCTGCCCCGCTGAATTTGATACAGGTGCCGTAAAAAACATGACCATACTTTCTGTTCCGGAGGGGCATGATAAACCATTAAAATATCCGCTTATGTATGAAAAGTGCCATCTGCTTGTAATCAATAAGATTGATGTAATGGAATACTTTGATTTTAATAAAGAAAAAGTGGTTGAATATGCCAAAAAAAGAAACCCGGACATTGATATCATCTTTATCTCAGCCAAGACCGGTGAGGGTGTGGATGAACTTGCGGATTGGATTTTAAAAAATGTGAAAGAATGGTGTGAATAGGAGGAAAGTTCCCACAGGCGAAAAATATTTTTAGATAACGGAATCTTTTTGGCCCGTACAACAATAGGACTTGTACGGGCCTTTTTTGAACAGATTCCTTATATTACCGTTACGGCATTCTGAAATGTGAGTGATTCAAATATAATCTTCCCATCCCGGATACGCTGTGTCAACACTCCTGCCTGCTTTTTCGCCCTGTGCTGGAAAGCGATACAGCCCAGTTCTGCGACTGCTTCTTTTACTGTAATTTTTGCGGAAGAATCGGTAAGGGCATCAATTCCCGTACCGGCATTTTGGACCAGCCCCTCACAATAACGACGGATGTCCTCTTTTCCTTCTATCGGACGTTCACACAGATTACAAAGTACAATCGCATCATCCGCATAATCTGATGCTAAAGCATCAATATCATGCTCCTTTAAATTTGCAAAATGCTTTTCCATAACCGCCATTGCCTCTTCATTTCGCGGAAACGGGTGTGCCTTTATACCCAGAGACGGCATGCTGACTGCCGTTTTTGCATAGCCACTCACGTAAACCGCTTTTCCGTCTTCTACCATATAGGTAAAAGAAGCAAACGATGAAAATGGAGGGAGAGAGGCCACAAGGGTTATATAATTCTCTGTACTCTGACGGTACAGGAAGTTCAGTTTCTCAACGGCATGTTCTATATCCATCCCCAGCTTAACTGCAAATGATAAAGAATTACGCATTACACTTATGAGGGTATCGTGCCCCATCGTGCGGGTGCGGCCGTCCAGACGGGTAATTGCAACCAAATCTTCAGAATAATCGGACAATGCTTCGTCCAGATTCGAATCTTTTTTCATATTCATCATAGAATCAATATGATGAGTCATTAATTCCTCTGCGGTTCTTGACATTTCTTATTCTCCTTATCTCTCGTAAAAACTTACAGATTCTCCTGATAAAAATCAGTAAGTTTTGTAACGGCCTTTCCAACCGGTTCCGGCTGGTCATACAAATCATAGTGGCTGACTCCTTCTAATACCATAAGGTCTTTCTTCTGTGAAGCTGCACGCTTATATAATTCCTGACCATCCCTGTAAGAACCAAAGGCACCCTGCTTATCACCCACAATGATCTGAAGCGGCTGGGTAAGCAGTACGCTGTTTTCCGGCAGCCTCCATCATCTGGATGATATCGCCACAGCTTTCCCTCTGGACACGTCCGATGTTGGCTCCCACTACGGTACTCACTGCCTTGATACGGTGGTCACTCATTGCCGCATTCACCGCATAACCGCCGCCTGCACATACACCCAGCACGCCGATTCTGTTCTCATCTACAAAATCAAGCGTTGTCAGGTAATCTACTGCACAATGAATGTCTGCGACACGCTGAGCGGGAAATTCTGCAAACCGCGGCTCTCCCCCGCTTTCCCCCTGGCAGGATGCGTCAAAGACAATCGTCACATAACCGTTTTCGGCCATTTTTTCGGCATAGATGCCGGCAGTCTGTTCCTTACAGCTGCTCCCGGGATGCACACAGACAATGGCCGGATTCTTTTTCCCTTCAGCCTGCTCCGGTACATTTAAAATAGCGGCGGCCTTATGTCCGCCGACAGGAAACTGAATAACTTTCTTTGTTATTTTCATATAGAAAACCTCCTTTATTGACACTTGCGTGTATTATTACTCTCATGTATAATAACTATAGAATAGATTTCACTGATTCGCAATGACCAGATTCAGGAATCTATGTAGTAATACTCATTTTTTTTAATGTGTGTAATTAGGAGGATGTTTATGAATAAGATAACAGACCGCAGGATCGCCAAATCAGAAAAAGCAATCCAGACAGCCTTTCTCGAGATGCTGCTGGATGTCGGATTCGATGCGATCACTGTAAAAGATATGACGGAAAAGGCCGATATCAGCCGGAAAACATTTTATCTGCATTATCTGGATAAATATGATCTGCTGAATGGGATTGTGGACGAGATGATCAGACAGCTTACAGACCTCTGTGAAAAAAAGAAGGATATGGGATTCGTGGAAGGCACGGTCCTTTGGTTTTACTATTTTGAAGACCATAAGCCCTTTTTTGCCGCTTTGTTTTCAACAGAAAGCACTATCACATTCCGGCACCGCCTGCTTGATTTCATTATGGAGCAGCTGAACCAAAAGCTGGAGGGAGTGCCGGATCAGAAGAATACCGAGGTCCTGCGCAAGTTTATGGCAATGGCAGTCCTCGGCGTTATCGAGTCTTATGTTCTGGATCAGTTCCATGTCGGAATTGAGGAGATAGCGACGCAGGTGGGGGTATTACTGGAACAGATTATTGTGCAGGCGCAGAGCAAGTAAAACAGGAAACAAAATCACCAGATCACCTTTATAAAAAAATTAATATAATAAATGTATCCAGAAACCTTAATTTAAAGAGGTCAAAAAAGTTGTGTACTTTTTTGACCTCTTTTATATTCAGGTTATTCATTTATTTCACAAAGTCATTTTGGGAAGGTAAATCAATACGAAAGGGAAGATGTATTAAAGTCAGGAAAAAGATAAAATAAACTTACAAATTAGAGATAGGAGGTAATACAAAATGAAAATCAAGCTAGGAATCATTGGATTCGGAGGCATGGGAAAATGGCATGCGCAAAATGCCCCCCGGGCAGGAGTTGAAATTGCTGCCGTGTGTGATATTGCTGAAGCGAAGCAGAAAGACGCTGCTGAAATGGGATATAAATTTTATAAGACAGCAGAAGAACTTCTGGAAGATCCTGACGTAAATACAGTTGTACTGACAGTTCCAAACCATCTTCATAAAGAAATGTGTATTAAAGCTGCAGAATACGGAAAACACGTCATCACAGAAAAACCGGCGGCTTTGTCTGTGGCAGAATTGGATGAAATGGAAACCGCCTGTAAGAAAGCAGGGGTTGTATTTACGGCACACCAGAACAGAAGATGGGATCGTGATATGCTCATAGTCAAGAAAGCCTTTGATGAAAAGCTGCTCGGAAATATTTTTACGATTGAGTCAAAGCTTCATTCAGGTAACGGATATATGCATGAATGGCATTTATATCAAAAATATGGCGGCGGCATGATTTATGACTGGGGGGTCCATTTGATTGACCAGATTCTGTTTATGATGCCTGAAGCAAAAATCAAATCTGTCTATGCAGATATAAAAAACGTCCTTCATGAGGAAGTCGATGATTATTTTAAGATCATATTAAAGTTAGATAACGGTATTACGGCCCATATTGAACTTTCCACCTACATTCTGGAGTATCAGCCGAGATGGCTGGCAGCAGGAGATAAAGGAACCATGATTGTAAAATCCTTTGGATGCGACGGAAATATTTACCGGACCGGCAAGATGTTGGAAAAACTGCCTTCACAAATAGTAGAGACAGAAGCAGGCCCGACCAGACAGTTTGCACCAGTCCCGCCAGGAGGGATCGTAAAAGAAGAACTGCCGGAAGTAGATACCGACTGGGTTGATTTTTATAAAAATGTAGATGGTGTACTGAATGGCAGGGAAGAATCTATCATTAAGATTTCTGAAGTGCGCCGTGTGCTTTCAGTCATGGAGGCTGCCCGGCAATCAGCACAAACCCGTGAGGCGATACTTTTTGAGTAAATATTAAAACAATAAAAAATTAGGAGGAGTTAAAATGAGCAAATTAAAAGTGGCAATTATTGGATGTGGAGGTATTGCAAATCAGAAACATTTCCCCGCACTGCAAAATAATACAGAACTGGCGGAAATCACGGCATTCTGCGACCTTATTGAAGAACGTGCGGCAAAAGCAGCAAAAGAATATGGCGCACCGGGTGCAGGTGTTTATACTGATTATAAGAAGCTTCTCAAAGAAACGGATGCAGATGTTGTACATATCTGTACTCCGAATGTTTCACACAGCGAAATTGCAATTGCGTCATTCGAAGCAAAAAAACATGTATATTGTGAAAAGCCAATGTCGCACAGCACAGCAGAAGCAGAGAAAATGATAGAGGCATGGAAGAAGTCCGGCATGCAGTTCACGGTTGGTTATCAGAACCGGTTCCGCCCAGATGTACAGAATCTGCATGCCTCCTGCGAAAAAGGAGAACTGGGGGATATCTACTATGGAAAAGCACATGCGGTCCGCAGGAGAGGTGTTCCGACATGGGGTGTATTCATGGACAAAGAGCAGCAGGGCGGCGGTCCGTTAATTGATATCGGGACACATGCGCTGGATATTACTCTGTGGTGCATGAACAATTATGAAATAGAAAGTGTAACAGGTTCTGTATTTTACAAACTGGGAAATCTGCAGCAGGCAACAGAAGGGAACCTGTTCGGGCCGTGGGATCCTGATACCTTTGAAGTAGAAGATTCCGCTATGGGATACATAAAATTGAAAAACGGGGCAGCCATTCATCTTGAGGCAAGCTGGGCAATTAATATGAAGGAATCCAGAGAAGCCTCTGCCACATTATGTGGTACAGCTGCCGGTGCCGAGATACACTCGGGAATGAGTTATTCCAAGAACGAACTGATCTATAACCGGGGAAGAAACGGGCAGTTAATGGAAGAAACATTGTCATCTGTCGGAGGCGTGGCTTATTTTGGCGGCGGCGGCGGTGAAGAGGGAACCATTGACTGCAGACAATGGCTGAATGCGGTAAAAAATAATACACAGCCGTTGGTAAAACCGGAAGAAGCCCTGACCGTAACGAAAGTTCTGGAGGCAATATACCAGTCAGCTAAAGAAAATAGGGAAATTAAATTTTAAACACGGGAGGTAAATGTCAATGGCTTTTGCAATGAGAATAAATTTTGTAGATGTAGTATGTGATAACAGCTTGAAAAATATCTTTACAAATGGTAATAAAACTGGATATCAGTTCGATATCAGACTCAGCTATTACAGGGGACATTTTCTATCCGTGATTGACGAACTGAAAGTGAAAGTTGACGGGCAGGAAGTTCATGAAGATAACATTAAATTCTGTATACATGGAAAAGAGTTTGGTATATGCCAGCTTCATGATCTCGTGTCAGAATTCTGGACAATCACGGAACCGGCAACAATAAAAGTTTTTAATGATGGTGGATTAGAACCGGGAGAGCATGAAATTGATGTCACATTAATGTTCCATTCCCCTTATATGCCGCTTAGTGATACAGAATATATGCCGATCGACAGCTGCGGGATCAAGAAACTGATGCTTGCAGAATTTTGAGAAGGGAGAAAAAATTATGAGTAATATTAAACTTGGTATTACACTCTATTGTTTTACACGAGAATACTGCAGAGGAGAGATGTCGCTGGAGGATTGCATTCGTAAGGCAAAAGAAATCGGAGCAGAAGGATATGAAATTGTTGCTACACAGATGATTCCATCGTATCCCTATATCAGCGATAAGTTTCTCGGGGAGATCCAGGCAATTTCACAGTATTATGATATCAAACCTGTCAGCTATGGAGCCAATATGGACCGTGGAATGAGAGGCGACCGCAACCTGACAGAAGATGAAATGCTGCAGATGGCCATTAATGATGTGAAGAGTGCCAATAAAATGGGGTGTAAGATTATGAGAGAACAGTTTCTCTTAAGTCCCGGTGCAATGGCAAGACTGGCCCCGTATGCAGAAGCTTATGATGTTAAAGTTGGTATCGAAATACATAATCCGGAAACTCCCAATACACCAATTATGAGAGAATATCTGGAAGTTTTTGAAAAGACCGGGTCAAAATATCTGGGCTTTGTACCGGATTTCGGGCTTTTTGCTACCAGACCCAATAAACCAATGTGGGACGAAGCGTTAGAAGCCGGAACACCATTGGAAATCTTAGAAATGGCAAAGGAAATGAGGCTGAATGAAGTACCACTGGAAGAAGCAATGGGCCGTCTAGCAAAGGCCGGGGCAACGGGTCCGGCCTTTGGCGCCCTTCAGGGAATGTACGGATTTGTACAGTTCAGAAAAGACTGCACAGCAGAACTGGAAGGTCTGAAAGAAATAATGCCATACTGTTTCCATATGCATGGAAAATTCCACTATTTAAGCGAAGATCTGCAGGAAGCGAGTATTCCATATCATAAAATTATGCCGGTAATTGAAGAATCTGACTTTGAAGGATATATTGTTTCGGAGTATGAAGACCATGCATCAG
This sequence comes from Faecalicatena orotica, assembly GCF_003149245.1. Taxonomy (GTDB): domain Bacteria; phylum Bacillota; class Clostridia; order Lachnospirales; family Lachnospiraceae; genus Faecalicatena_A; species Faecalicatena_A orotica. The sequence continues at coordinate 100,740 of NZ_QGDL01000019.1, forward strand.
GAAATGCAGTTGAAATGACCAGAAGACATATTGCCATGATGAAAAAACTACTGGGAAGATCATAATAAGATAAAAAACTATAAATTCTTGACAAAAAAGCATATGGGATAGTGCCATATCTCATATGCTTAAGGATGAAAAACAACCTCGTATTCATATTAATTCCTTAAAATATATTTTGTCAAGACAATATTGGGAGGATTTAAATGGAATCAAAGAAGAGATTATCGAAGGGTACACTTTTTGCATATGGGTGTGGTGATTTTGCCAGTAATTTATGCTGGACCTTTATTGGAAGCTATCTGAGCGTTTTCTATACAGATGTAGTAGGTATGGCTCCGGCGGCGGCATCTGCTATTATGTTGATTGCAAAAATATGGGATGGCGTCAATGACCCGATGTTTGGGGCAATTGCTGAACGTACAAATACAAAGAAAGGAAGATTCCGCCCTTATATATTTTATGGAAGTCCGTTTCTGGCATTGTTTGCGGTTCTAGCATTTACTACTCTGGGGACCGGAAAAACAGCAATCGTATGGGCAGCTTTTACTTACATAGCCTGCGGCATGCTTTATACAGTAGTAAATTTGTCTTATGGATCTCTGTCAACCGTTATGACAACAAATCCGGAAGATATCGCACAACTGACCAGCTGGAGAATGATGGGAACAAATATCAGTTCTGTTTTTATAAATGCCGTGAGCGCGCCGCTGTTACTTAGGTTTTCTGATGGTTCTGCTACGTATACTGCTGCCGGATATACAAAAGTAGCCATTATTTATTCAATCTGTGCGCTTCCACTTTTCTATTTTGTATATGCAAAATGTAAAGAAACAATTATACCTGCTGCAAATGCGACAAGAGTGCCAGTCTCTAAAAGCATTAAGTCTGTACTTAGCAACAAACCACTCATGCTGATTTTCGCAATTCAATTTTTAGCAATGACAGCATTCTTTGGGCGCATGGGTGTTATTGTGTATTATCTGATATATAATGTACAGCGTTTTGACCTAATTTCTTTATTCATGTCACTGCCTTCCTTATGTACTGTAATCGGCATTATTGTAACAAAAAATTATATTATCAGAGTAGGAAAGAAAAAAATGTGTGCCATTGGATACATTGGCGCAGGATGTTCCCTTATTGCCATTTATATTGTCGGAAGAACGATTGGGTATACGAATATACCTGTCTTACTTATACTGCACGCATTATATGGATTCTTCTGTTTCTCTTTCCCGATTCCTATGGCGATGATTCCGGAAGCCATTAATTATCAGGAAGAAAAAATGGGGATTCGGGCAGATGGAACTTCTTATGCAACGGTATCCTTATCAACTAAATTTGGTTCTGCGATCGGAGTGTCCGGAGCATTGCTGATAATGGGGGCTACAGGTTATATAGCTAATACAGAACAGAGTGCTTCAGCATTAGCTGGAATTAACCTGACAGTAAACCTTGTATTTGGCATCTTGTTCCTGCTGTGTCTCCTGCCATTAAGGCTTTACCCATTAAACGAAGAAAAAAATGCTGCAATCAGAGCAAAGCTGGATGAAAGAGCCAAAAAAACAATAAATCAATAAAACATATTTCATGGAAAAGTTGTGGACAGAATAATGTTCATGACTTTTTCCAGTGTCAGAATTTCTTTACAAATTGCAGTAAGTACTTTAATCTTATCATATAGATATATATGGGTACGGGAGGATACTATTTTATGGATGGGTATGCAAGGAAAGAAAAACTCAGGATACAAATTCTGAACAGAGCAGAAGAAGATGAGCACTTTCATCAAGATTTTGAGCTTTTATATATACTGGAAGGAAACCTGACAGTAAAAACAGGTGAAAAAACAACACATATGACGGAAGAAGATATTCTGGTCCTTAATGCAAATAAAAAGCATAGTCTGTCAGGATCGGATAACATTTTATTCGTTAAGCTTCTGATCAGCTATGAGCTGATCAGTGACGTATATCAGAGTCTGGATATTATAATCTGGTGTGATTCTACACGAGATGAAAGCGAAAGTTTTGAAGACCTCCGTATAGTCTTGAAAAAGCTGCTTTCCCAGTATCTGAATACCCGGGGCAATACCGCTGACTTTGGACATATTTCACTCTGCTATCGAATCATGGAGATTCTAACCGTAAATTTTCTGGTCAGTTCACTGAATAGAGACAATATGTCGGAAAAGGACCGGTTTGAGAGCCGGATACTTCAAATCAACAATTACATACGGTCTAATTACAATCAGCCAATTAGTCTGAATGATCTTGCCGATAAGCTCTACCTCTCAAATGGTTATCTGTCACGTTTTTTTAAGAAAAATTTTGGAATGAGTTTTGCAGAGTATCTGGCTAATATCCGTCTGTATCATGCAGTGGACGAGCTATTGTATTCCAATGTTCCAATTACCCGGATAGCTTATGATAATGGTTTTGCGAGTGTTGCTATTTTTAATAAGTCCTTTAAAAAGGCATATGGAGAGACACCTTCTGTATTTCGTAAAAAATCAAAAGAACAATTACTGGAAAAAGATAAAGCGGAGAGCCTTAATGCCGTAGAAAAGCGTCTGGAAAGTTTTTTTGCACCACAGAATATAAAACAGAAAAAAAGTCAGTCCAAAAACCTGATATCCGCCTGTTATTCGGTTCAGCATAAAATACAGCTTAAGACCTGTTGGAAGAAGCTTCTGAATGCAGGCCCGGCTGAGGATCTTCTCCGTTCAGAAGTCAGAGAACATATTATACTCCTAAATGAATCTCTTGGTTTCGAATACGTACGATTCTGGAATATTTTTTCAAAGCAGATGTTGATTGATATAAAGAACCCGGATGCTGAATACAATTTTTCCAGACTGGATGGAATTCTCGACTTCCTGATACAGCAGGGGATAAAACCTCTTATTGAACTCGGGCAGAAGCCAAGAAGGATACAGAAAAGTGTACGAAAAGCATTATATTTTGAAGAAGTATCACCGGTATTTACGGAACTGCAGGAATGGCAGATGATAATGGAAGCATTAATGAGCCATCTGATAAACCGATATGGACAGGATCAGGTGGATACATGGCAAATGGAATTGTGGCTGGATGAGCAAATGATAGAAAGAGATAACGATTACAATGATTACTTTACTCTGTTTAATCTTATATCAAAAATAGTAAAAAACTACAGCCGAAAAATTAAACTCGGTGGCTGCGGAATACAGACAAATTTTGCCTTAAACTCTACCGAGAAATTTCTACAGAAATGGAATCAGCAGGAATGCCGGCCGGATTTTATTTCTATTCTGAATTATGCTTATATGAGAGGCGAAGAAGATTTGGAAATGTATTCAAAGCGAAGTACGGATAATGCCTTTCTTTATCATGGTGTGTCATCTGTTAAAAAGATGATGAATGAAGCTGGTATGGAAGATATCAAGCTCTATGTAACGGAATGGAACCTGACGGTCTCTGACAGGAATTATATTAATGATACCTGTTTTAAGGGTGCATATATCATTAAAAATATATTAGATATTTATGGTGAAATTGATGTTCTGGGTTATTTTCTGGGAAGTGACAGGGTATCTGAATATTTTGACTCTAATGCACTGCTTCACGGAGGTACAGGACTCTTGACCAAAGACGGTATTTTAAAGCCTGCCGGATTTGCTTTTGATTTTTTGAACCAGCTATACGGATATTATGTCGGACATAGTCAAAATCACTTGGTTACAACCGACGGACGCCGTGCATACGGTATTATATGTCATAACCAGAAAAAATTGAATTACAATTACTATTTCACTGAGGAGGATAAACTGGAAAAAGAACATATATGGAAATACTTTGAAGACCAGGACGGGATGGAATTAAAAATAGAACTCAAAGATCTAGACAACGGCCTTTATCAGATGAAAACATACCGGATGAACGAGCAGAGCGGAAGTGTACTGAGTATATGGGGAGAAATGGATTATGTTAAGGAGTTATCACGAAGTGATATCAAATATTTCAGAAGGGTATGTGAGCCGAAACTGATGATTCAAAAAGTAGAGGTAAAGAAGGGGCAGGCTGTTCTGGAGGTTCAGTTGGAAGCAAATGAATTTGCTTTTATACGATTTATAAAAATATAAACTATAGATATGAGAGGTGGATATCGATATTCTGGAGGATCGCCTGTTTCTGACCAGCAAGGCCTGCGCCATCTTGAAGAATTCATCAGCATGGCCCGGAAGCTTTCCCTGAACTTATAACTGTTAAAATTTGGAGTTGTGGAGGTAAAAATGGAATTTCAAAAAGACGGATAAAGGCATTTGAAATTGCGAACCGCCTTATAGAAAATGAAATTGCAAGCAAGATATAGGTGATTCGAAAGTTATGGAGGTGAGTAAATGTATTTATCTGAATATTGCGATGTGAATTATGAAGAGACGTATAATGTAGTATTTGTGAAGTGGAAAAAGTTTTGTTGTAAAGGTAATTATAGAAAACCTTTAGAGCATGCATTAGAGGTTATAAAGCAATACAAATGTAATTATGTTGCGGATACCAGAACTGGATTTGAAAACATACCAGAAGATACTAAATGGGTTGCTGACTATTTTATGCCTAAGGCAGTTGAATATGGGTGTCAATGTATCTATTTTATTATTGATGAAAAAAATTCATTGAAAGAAGAACTGGAGGGGCAGGAGAAAGATTCTGATAGCTTGATACAGTTTAAATATATCTTTCAAATAGAAGAAATTCTAAAT
>NZ_QGDL01000020.1 GCF_003149245.1 Faecalicatena orotica
AGCTGCCTTTATTCCAAGTGTTAGCAACCCGATTTTTAAAGACTTCATCGGATATGGTGGACGGGTCCTTACAAAGGTACTTGGAAATCTCACGAAAAGACTTGCTTTCATCTAGAGATTGTTCAATATAGCGACGGTCCTCGATTGTAAGATGTTTATGATTCCCTGGTATAAGTTTTGACATAGTGTTATCCTCCTTATGCCGCCGGTTTGGACAACTGATAGAACTATACCGCTAGAAGGAATCATATGCAAGAGTAAACCCTACTTATCCAAGACTAAGTCCTACATAGGATGAACAGGGTAGGATTTAGAAAAATAATTTACGGAGAATCATGGATTGTAATAAATGGCTTGAAAAAAAAGGAAATAGACCTTATAATAGTTAGCAATCGAGATGAAAAAGAATGTGAGGAGCAGTATTATGGTAGAAAAAACGATGGATAAGATTGTAGCTCTTGCTAAAACAAGAGGATTTGTTTACCCGGGTTCCGAGATTTACGGTGGGCTTGCCAATACATGGGATTACGGTAACCTTGGCGTAGAGTTGAAGAATAACGTAAAAAGAGCATGGTGGCAGAAGTTTATTCAGGAATCTCCATATAATGTGGGGGTTGACTGTGCAATCCTGATGAACCCGCAGACATGGGTGGCTTCCGGGCACCTTGGAGGATTTTCAGACCCGCTTATGGACTGCCGTGAATGCCATGAACGTTTCCGTGCAGATAAGCTGATCGAAGATTACTGTGCAGAAAATGGCATCGCTATTGAAGGTGCAGTCGATGCATGGTCTCAGGAGCAGATGTCAGCATTTATAGAGGAACACAATATTTTATGCCCATCCTGTGGAAAACACAACTTTACAGATATCCGTCAGTTCAACCTGATGTTCAAGACATTCCAGGGGGTTACTGAAGACGCTAAGAATACTGTTTATTTAAGACCAGAGACGGCACAGGGTATTTTTGTAAACTTTAAAAATGTCCAGAGAACATCCAGAAAGAAAATACCATTTGGTATTGGCCAGATTGGTAAGTCTTTCAGAAATGAGATCACACCGGGTAACTTCACATTCCGTACAAGAGAATTTGAGCAGATGGAACTAGAATTCTTCTGCGAACCGGGCACAGACTTAGAATGGTTTGCATACTGGAAACAGTTCTGCCTTGACTGGCTGCATTCACTCGGCCTGACTGATGAAGAAGTAAGATACCGTGACCACGATAAAGAAGAACTTTCTTTCTACAGCAAGGCTACAACAGATGTAGAATTCTTATTCCCATTTGGATGGGGAGAACTGTGGGGGATCGCTGACAGAACAGATTATGACCTGACACAGCATCAGGAAGTTTCCAAACAGGATATGTCTTATTTCGATGATGAGAAAAAAGAAAAATACATTCCATACGTAATCGAACCATCACTCGGAGCTGACCGTATGGTACTTGCATTCCTTTGCAGTGCATACGACGAAGAAGAGCTGGAAGGCGGAGACATGCGTACAGTTCTTCATTTCCACCCTGCACTCGCTCCGGTAAAGATTGGAGTACTTCCGTTATCCAAGAAATTGAATGAAGGGGCGGAAAAAGTATTTGCAGAATTATCAAAGACATATAACTGTGAATTTGATGATAGAGGAAACATCGGAAAACGTTACCGCCGTCAGGATGAAATCGGAACCCCATTCTGCGTAACATACGACTTCGATTCAGAAGAAGATGGGGCAGTTACCGTCCGTGACAGAGACACAATGCAGCAGGAAAGAGTCAAAATCGAAGATCTGAAAACATACTTCGAAGAAAAATTTAAATTTTAATATATATGGGGACGTAATCTTTTTTAGGAAGGCTACGTCCCAAATTAACCTAAGTGGTGTACCAAAATGAAATTTACCCTGTACCTAAATGAACTATGAAAGGACGGGTGAATGTGTGCCGACAAAGAGACGTAGAAAAAGCAACACAGATATTTATCATGTGACTGCTAAAGGAATAAATAAAGAACAAATCTTTAATCAAATCAGGGAACGCTATTATTTCAAGAAAATTCTGTTAAAACATCTGGGAAAATATGATGTAAAGATATATGCATATTGCATCATGTCGAACCATATCCATATAATTATCCGTTCAGAACTGAACATTTTATCGCTTTTTATGGCAAAGGTATTAGCTGAATATGCTGCCTATTATAATTATAAACATGGGAGAAACGGCCATGTATTTCAAAACAGGTTTGGAAGTGAATGTATTGAAACAACGCAGTATTTATGGAATTGCGTTAGATATATCCACATGAACCCAGTGAAAGCGAAAATGGCAAAAGACGTATGTACTTACAAATTCAGCAGTATGAAAGAATTTCAACAGAAAAAGGCTGTAGTTATACACGAAAACGTAATCACAATGTGGGAAAAGCGATTTGATAATTTTGATAACTTCCTAGATTTTCATAAAATGCAGGATACTTGTACATATCAGGATGTAGCTGCCGATGTAGATATGCAGATGAAGAGTGCGGCCTTTGTCATACTTAGTGCTATGGCAGAAGTCGAAAAAGTAAAGGAAGATGTTGAAATTCTAGAAGATAAAATCTTGAGAGAAAAGTATTTGCAAAGTCTGAAAAGTTCTTTAAATATTTCACAAAAAAAAGCGGATAAATTGTATAATTATATAAAAAAGAGTATAATGACTAAGTGATTACCAAAAAGGGACAGGGTAAATTTCATTTTGGTACACCATTAAATGCAATTTGGGACGTAGCAAACCTTAAAAATATTACGTCCCCAAGGAGGGTATGATGGATAAGAATTTATGGGAAGTTTACAACAACAATCAATTGGCAGAGCTTGATTCTCTGTCGTCTGCGTACAAATTGTTTCTGGATGCAGGCAAAACGGAAAGGGAGTGTGTGTCGGAGGTTATCAGGCAGGCAAAGGCTGCGGGATACAGGGATCTGGCAGCGGCTGAAGTGTTAAGGACAGGTGATAAGGTTTATGCCGCTTGGATGGGAAAATCAATTGCTCTTTTCAACATTGGGGAGGAGCCTTTGGAGGAGGGCATGAACATTCTCGGTGCGCATGTGGATTCTCCGAGGATGGATCTGAAGCAGAACCCGCTTTATGAAGAGAGTGGATTTGCTTATTTTGATACTCATTATTATGGTGGAATCAAGAAATATCAGTGGGTTACGATTCCACTGGCCATTCATGGAGTTGTTGTGCGAAAGGACGGTACGAAGGTTGAGGTTGCGATTGGTGAGAAGGAAGAGGACCCGGTTTTTGTTGTGACCGACCTTCTAATTCATCTTTCTGGAAAGCAGATGGAGAAGAACGCCGCTACGGTGGTTGAAGGTGAGAATCTGGACATCCTGATCGGCAGCAGGCCTCTTGCAGGAGAGGAGAAGGATGCGGCAGCGGCGCAGATCCTGAAGCTCCTGAAAGATACATATGCCATAGAAAAGGAAGATCTCATGTCAGCGGAGCTGGAGATTGTTCCGGCCGGAAAGGCAAGGGACTGCGGTCTTGACAGAAGTATGATCATGGCTTACGGGCAGGACGACAGGGTATGTGCATACACTTCTCTGGCGGCAATGTTAAAAACAGAACATGTGAAGCGTACTTCCTGCTGTATACTTGTGGATAAAGAGGAAATAGGAAGTGTAGGTGCAACTGGTATGCATTCCAGATTTTTTGAGAATGCAGTAGCCGATCTTATGGATAAAATGGGATGTTTCTCAGAACTGAAGCTGCGCCATGCGCTTGCTAATTCTGCTATGATTTCTTCAGATGTAGGGGCAGCTTATGATCCGATGTACGCTGATGCCTATGACAAGAAATCATCATCTTTCTTTGGAAAAGGGATTGTAGTCAAGAAGCATACAGGTTCCAGGGGAAAGAGTGGTTCTAATGATGCAAATGCGGAGTATATTGCGAAGCTGAGAAAAGTATTTGACGACAATCAGGTAGCTTTCCAGATGACGGAAATGGGAAAAATAGATGTCGGTGGCGGCGGTACAATTGCTTATATTCTGGCGCAGTTTGGAATGGAAGTAATCGACGGCGGTGTTGCTGTATTGTGTATGCACGCACCTTGGGAAATTGCAAGCAAAGCCGATGTATACGAAGCATACAGAGCATACTGCGCATTTCTGACTGATATGCGTTAAGTAAAAAGGTATAAAATCAGAAACATGTATGAAACTCAATACACTAAAAAACAAAGAAACGGCTGACCAGCCGTTTTTTTGTTCCCAGAAGTAAGGTATAGTTTTCCCAAAATCCTCCATAATAATCAAAGAGAATCCGGATGTCTGATTAATGTGCTGATATGTTTTTATCCTGCTGGTGTTATGTGCCTCAAGCATGATAAATGTGAAAAAGTGTCTGGAGAAAGGGAGAACTATATGGAAAGAAAAAATGCATGGAACTACTATAGTGAGGAAGAACGCAGACGGGTGGAAGATATCTGCCACGCATACTGCCATTTTCTGGACTGCAGCAAAACAGAACGGGAATGTGCCGCTGCGGCTATTAAACTTGCAAGGGCCCAGGGATACAGGGACCTTAAGACGATACAGGAAGCGAAGGAGACGCTGAAACCGGGCGACAGAGTATATGCCTGCCACATGGACAAGGCTGTTGTACTTTTTCAGATAGGTGCGGAACCTTTAGAGAAGGGGATGAATATTCTGGGGGCGCATATTGATTCGCCGAGGATTGATGTAAAGCAAGTTCCGCTGTACGAAAGTCATGGAAATGCCTATCTGGACACACATTACTACGGGGGTGTTAAAAAATATCAGTGGATGGCACTCCCGCTGGCTATTCATGGTGTTGTGGTCAGAAAAGACGGGACAAAGGCGGAAATCAAAATCGGGGAAAGAGAAAAGGATCCGGTTTTCGTCATAACAGATCTCCTGCCCCATCTGGGAAAGGAGCAAAATGAAAAGAAGGTCAAAGAGTTCATTGATGCAGAGAAGATGGACCTTCTGATTGGGAACCTGCCGGCCGGGAAGGGCATAGAAAAGAAGGCGCTTGGGAAAAAGCATCTGGAGATTGTTGACGGAGAGGAAACCGCTGAAGAGAATGAACTGGTGAAGAGGACAATATTAAGGTTTCTGCGGGAAGAGTACCACATCAGGGAAGAGGATTTTATATCAGCAGAATTAGAAATCGTGCCTGCCGGAAAAGCCAGAGACTGCGGTTTTGACAGGAGCATGATACTGGCGTACGGGCAGGATGACAGGAGCTGTGCCTTTACCTCGCTGCTTGCACTGCTTGAGCAGAAAATGGCGAAACGTACGTCCTGCTGTCTGCTGGTTGATAAAGAAGAGATTGGAAGCACCGGGGCAACCGGAATGCGTTCCCATTTTTTCGAGAACACCCTTGCGGAAATAATGGAACTGGGCGGTGATTATTCAGAACTGAAGCTGCGCCGCTGCCTTTCCAATTCCAAAATGCTTTCCTCAGATGTCAGCGCGGCCTATGACCCGATGTTTGAGGAATATTTCGAAAAGAAGAACAGCGCATATCTTGCAAACGGGCTTGTATTTAATAAGTATTCCGGAAGTGGGGGGAAATCAGGGGGAAACGATGCAAATCCTGAATTTATAGCGGACTTAAGGCGGATCATGGAGAAATACCAGGTTGTCATGCAGACAGCGGAGCTGGGGGCGGTAGACAGAGGGGGCGGAGGAACCATCGCCTATCTGATGGCAGATTACGGGATGGATGTGATTGACTGCGGTATTCCGGTTCTGAGCATGCATGCTCCGTGGGAAGTATCCAGTAAGGCCGATATCTACGAATCACTAAAAGGATATCTGGCATTTCTGAAAGAGGCTTAGAGTGTGTTTGATAATTCATTGTACACGTCTGACCGCCCCGCTTCACGACCTATTTGAGCCAAATTTTATCAACGTAGAACCACTACCCTTCAAAAATTTGGCTCAAATATCTCGCAAAGTAGGACAATCAGCCATATATATGATTTATCAAATACACTCTGGCAAAATGAGCCCGCCTGCTGTGATGTCCTTTTTTTGTACACAAGGCAAATTCCTTCATATAAGGGAGTTTGCCTAGTTTTTTGATATTATGTGAAATAAAATTGTGAATAATTCCAAATTAAAAATCGGGCTTGTCGGAAAAGGGTATTTTAAACAAAAAATCTTGCTAAAGATTGGTCAAAATTCCGTACAAAGTGCTTGACGAGCCTAAATAAAACCATTAAAATATTATATGCGACTTAGTGCAATATTATTTGTAAAAAATATTTTTAGGAGGTCATTAAGACATGGCAAAATGGGTTTATATGTTTACAGAAGGTAACGCGACCATGAGAAACCTGCTTGGTGGTAAGGGTTCCAATCTTGCTGAGATGACGAATTTAGGTCTTCCGGTACCACAGGGATTCACAATCACAACTGAAGCTTGTACTCAGTACTATGAAGATGGTGAAAAGATCAATGACGAGATCATGGATCAGATCATGGAATCCATCACAAAGATGGAAGAAGTTACCGGAAAGAAATTCGGTGATAAAGAGAATCCGCTTCTTGTTTCTGTTCGTTCCGGAGCAAGAGCTTCCATGCCGGGAATGATGGACACAATCCTGAATCTTGGTTTAAATGAAGAAGTAGTTGAAGTACTGGCTGCTAAATCCGGCAATCCACGCTGGGCTTGGGACTGCTACAGAAGATTCATCCAGATGTATTCAGACGTAGTTATGGAAGTTGGTAAGAAATACTTCGAAGAACTCATCGACAAAATGAAAGAAGAAAAAGGTGTTACACAGGACGTTGACCTGACAGCAGAGGACCTTCAGGTTCTGGCAGGACAGTTCAAAGATGAATACAAGAAGATGTTAGGCGAAGAGTTCCCGACTGATCCGAAGGAACAGTTAATGGGTGCTATTAAGGCTGTATTCCGTTCATGGGACAACCCGAGAGCTAACGTTTACCGTCGTGACAATGATATCCCGTATTCATGGGGAACAGCTGTTAACGTACAGATGATGGCATTTGGTAACATGGGTGATACTTCAGGAACAGGTGTTGCATTTACACGTGACCCTGCAACAGGAGAGAAGAAGCTCATGGGAGAATTCCTGATGAACGCTCAGGGCGAGGACGTTGTTGCCGGAGTTCGTACACCTCAGAAGATTTCCCAGTTACATGAAGTTATGCCGGAAGTTTATGATCAGTTCGTAGCAATTTGTGATAAACTGGAAGACCACTACAGAGACATGCAGGATATGGAGTTTACAATCGAGGATAGAAAACTGTACATGCTGCAGACACGTAATGGTAAGAGAACAGCTCAGGCTGCCCTGAAGATTGCTTGTGATTTAGTTGATGAAGGAATGATCACAGAAGAAAAGGCTGTTGCAATGATCGATCCTAGAAACTTAGATACACTGCTTCACCCACAGTTTGACTCTGCTGCGCTGAAGGCTGCAACACCTGTTGCAAAGGCTTTAGGAGCTTCACCAGGAGCTGCATGCGGTAAGATTGTCTTCACAGCTGACGATGCTAAGGCATGGGCTGCAAGAGGAGAGAAAGTCGTACTTGTACGTCTTGAGACATCTCCGGAAGATATCGAAGGTATGAAGGCTGCCCAGGGTATCCTGACAGTACGTGGAGGTATGACATCCCACGCTGCCGTTGTTGCACGTGGTATGGGTACATGCTGTGTATCCGGATGCGGTGACATCGCTATGGACGAGGCTAACAAGAAGTTTACACTTGCAGGAAAAGAATACCACGAAGGAGATGCAATCTCTCTGGATGGTTCCACAGGTAATATCTATGACGGATTAATCCCGACAGTTGATGCTACAATCGCCGGTGAATTCGGAAGAATCATGGGATGGGCTGACAAGTACAGAACCATGAAAGTCCGCACAAATGCAGATACACCTGCAGATGCTAAGAAAGCTCGTGAACTGGGAGCAGAAGGTATCGGACTCTGCCGTACAGAGCATATGTTCTTCGAGGGCGACAGAATCGATGCATTCCGTGAGATGATCTGCTCAGATACAGTAGAAGAAAGAGAAGCAGCACTTGAGAAGATTCTTCCGGTACAGCAGGGAGACTTTGAAGGTTTATTTGAAGCTCTGGAAGGAAACCCGGTTACAATCCGTTTCTTAGATCCGCCGCTTCATGAATTCGTTCCTACAGAGGAAGAAGACATTAAGAAACTGGCTGATGCCCAGGGCAAGACTGTAGAAGAGATTAAGACAATCATTGATTCTCTTCATGAGTTCAACCCGATGATGGGACACCGTGGATGCCGTCTTGCAGTTACTTACCCAGAGATTGCAAAGATGCAGACAAAGGCTGTTATCCGTGCAGCTATCAACGTACAGAAGGCACATCCTGACTGGAATGTTTGCCCGGAAATCATGATCCCATTGGTTGGTGATATCAAAGAGTTAAAGTATGTAAAGAAATTTGTTGTTGAGACAGCAGACGCTGAAATCGCAGCAGCAGGAAGCGACCTGAAGTACGAAGTTGGTACTATGATCGAGATCCCGAGAGCTGCCCTTACAGCTGATGAGATTGCTAAAGAAGCTGATTTCTTCTGCTTCGGAACAAATGACCTGACACAGATGGCATACGGATTCTCACGTGATGATGCAGGAAAGTTCTTAGATGCTTACTATGATGCAAAGATCTTCGAGAACGACCCATTTGCTAAGCTTGACCAGACAGGTGTCGGCAAGTTAATGGAAATGTCAATCAAATTAGGAAAACCGGTTAACCCGAACCTGCACATCGGAATCTGCGGCGAGCACGGTGGAGATCCAAGTTCTGTAGAATTCTGCAACACACTTGGTCTGGATTATGTATCCTGCTCACCATTCCGTGTACCGATTGCAAGACTGGCTGCTGCTCAGGCTGCAATTACGAAAAAGAATGCATAATCGGCGGATTTATCTGACTGGTATGTTAGGAATGTAGAATTGAACAGATTTAACTACTCAAAAGGGAAGCTATTTGCTTCCCTTTTGTTGCGTTAAAACACTTTAATAAGGATTAAAATCCCAACGTTGAACTTTAAGAGGAGTTACTCCCTTTTTTCTATAAAATAAATTGAAGATAAAAAATGCAGGTGACCGGAAAAGGTGCCTGCATTTTTGCTGTCAGATCAGATGGGCTGAGATTAGTTGTTCAGTAAAAAATTAATGTGGTAATATTCTGGAAGAAAATAGAATTTATTCCGGGCAATGGGGAGTTTCATTTTGTTATGATGTATTGCCTCAATGAGCAAAAGGGGAGTCTGCAGCGGCACATTCAGGAATTTCATTTCTATTTCATTGGCGTAGATCAGTTTCATGGTCATGTCCAGCGTTTTTGTAAATTTGAAGAGCGTCTCAAGGATCAGTTCTTTAATGGATTCTTCTCTGGAAGTATCCAGACTTAGTTCGTCAAAAAATGCAGCAGGTACCTGTGTAAAAGAGTATCCGAGAACCGTGTCATCTGATTTGAAAATACAGTAGCAGGCCAGTACGATATCGCTTGCAGAAAGGCTCAGTTTGTCTCTGGCAATATCGGTGGGGGCACCGTAATTGTAAGAGAGGACAGTGCTGTTCACAGGCAGCTTACTCATGGACAGAAGGGGTGTTGTGGTCTGTTCTACAGAAGCTTTGCTGTTTTTGGGAGCAACAATTGTTCCTTTACCCTGTGATTTAATGATCATTCCATCTTCACAGAGAATTGCGAGGGCCTGACGGAGAGTATTGCGGCTGACCCCATACTTTTCAGACAACGCAGTTTCTCCGGGCAGATGTTCATTTGGCGGATATATGCCTTCTATGATATCGGAATATAAGGAATTGTAAACACCCAGATAGGTGGGCATGTTCTCGTTCTGTAATTTGGTTTTCATAAGTTATCCTCCCTTAGTTGATAAACAAGTTTATTTTAGCATAAAAACACTGTTTTGACAATTGGAAGAAGAATAGCGTGAACATGTTGATCAAGATGTAGTGGTTTGGATAAATTACACAAGAAATAGAAAATGAAATTATGCATATTTGATAAAAAACAATTAATTCACGTACATTTATTGACATATAATACATTTAGTGATAGTATTTAAACAAGTTCAACATGTTGAACAAGATGAAAAGGAGGGTATCATGCTCAGGAAATGCAAAGAAGAGGACAGGGAAAGGATAAAAGAGTTTTTGAATGAGAAGCCTGTATATCACACGTTTTTGATTTCCGATCTTGACAAGTATGGGTTTGATAAAGATTTTCAGACAATTTATATGCAGGAAGAAGAAGGAAGATGCATTGGAGTGTTTCTGAAATATTTTTACAATCTTATTGTTGCAGGAGAGGATCAGGAACTTGATTATGAGGCGGTCAGCAGAATTGCTGACGACAAAATTACTACGATCATGGGAAATGCAGAAGTAGTCCAAAAGGTAGCAAATAGGGTTGGTAGGCAGCTGCGGATGACGTATAATAATTTGTATATCCATGAGGAGACAAAGAGGCAGGAAACAGTTGATAACAAAGTGAGGTTTGCAAATCTGGATGATGTAGGACGGATATATGAGTTCCTGATGGGTTTTCCGGAAATGAAGAATCTGTATTCTGAAAAGAAGATGATTGAAAACAGGATTAACAATATGGAAGGAGTTCATGCCATTATAGAAAAACAGGGAAAGATCGTGGCTCATGGAAACAGTGCTGCGTCGGCAGAACTAACTTGTATGCTGGGCGGAATCTGTGTAGGCGAAGAATACCGGGGAAGAGGGTATGCGAAGGATATTATCCGTACGTTGTGCAGGGAAATACACAGTCAGGGAAAAATCCCCTGCATGTTTGCTCCGGAGAAGAATCCCCATACAATCTTTTCAGAACTTGGATTTAAGATTTATGGCAGGTGGGGCGTAGCCCAGCTTATATAACAGGAGGAAAAATGGGAGAGAAAAAACTTAAAACAAAAGATATTCTAGGTTATACCGTTGGTTCTATAGGAGATTCTACATCGTATAATTTTGTGCTGTCGTTTTTTTCGTTTTTTATGATCACTGTTGCCGGGGTAAGTCCGGTAGTGGCGGGAACAATTATTTCAGTGGCTATAGCGTGGGATGCGGTGACAGATCCCATTATCGGTTATCTGGTGGATAATTCAAAAAGTAAATATGGGAAGAGGCGTCCATGGATGCTGAAATCTTTAATACCGCTTGGGGCATCACTGGTACTGATGTTTCTGAAAGTGGATTTTCCACAGACTCAGAAAAACATTTACTATCTGATTTTGGTACTGATTTTCTGGACCGCATATACGGCGTTTAATATTCCTTATTATTCATTTGGCTCGGTTTTATCAGATGTAGACAGTGAACGTGTTAGAGTTGCAGCTTTTCGCGAAGTCCTTGGATATGTAGGTATCTTTTGTGCCAGCTCAGTACCTACATTCATTGTAGGCAAATTGATGGAGAATGGTTTTAATAATGCAAGATCATGGTTTGTCGCAGGAATCATATCAGCGGTGATATCCGTCAGTACCATACTCCTGATGTGGAGATGTACAAGAGGAAAAGAACGGACAGATGAAGTGGCAGATGCAGAGAAAATGAACCTGAAGGGTTTCTTTACTAATGTGATCAGCCTTATGAAAATGAAACCCTATGTGCTTGTGATTGTCTGTGCGCTGCTTACCAATATTTACCTTACTTTATTTAATTCCAGCCTTTTGTATTACGTTACTTATAATATGGGGTTGGGAGAAACGCAGGCATCACTGATGTTTACAGCTATGAATATAGTTTCCATTCTGTTCATCCCTTTTATAACAAAATCAGTAGCCGTATTTAGTAAGAGTAAAGTGTTTGTTATCTGTATGGTTTTCAGCGGAGTGGTAATGATACTTACCAAATTCACGGGAATCCCTAATATTACACTGGGCTGCGTCTATGTTGTATTAGTCGGTGTGGGGACTTGTGCATATTGGATGTGTGTGTTTAATTTTCTCTACGATGTTGTGGATTACGATGAGTTCAACAGAGGGAAGAAAAGAGATGGGATTATTATGTCTTACTACTCATTTCTTTTGAAACTTGGTGGTGCAGTAGCAGCTGCAGTTCAGGGATTTCTGCTTCAGAAAAGTGGATTCGATGCATCCCTTGCAGTACAAAACAACGGGGCGCTTGGTATGATCGAATCGATGTTTACCATATTGCCGGGAATCTGTGTACTGGCAGCGGGACTTGTCATTGCATTTACACCTCTGCAGGATAAGAAGATGAATGCCCTGAGGCTGGCACTGGAAAAGAAGCGTGCAGGTGAGGAATATACAATAGAAGGATTTGAGTCACTGGTAATTAAAAAATAAAATCATATAATATTCAGGAGGGAAAAATAATGACAGCGAATAAACCAGCAATCGTAATGCAGACAGATTTCACAAAGGATATCTCCGTATGTACCATGCAGGGAGTATGCATGATGGTAGACCCGGAATTAAAAGTGTTTGACAGCACGCATGAAATTAAAAGTTTTGATACCTACCAGGCTTCCACTTCTTTGAGCTTCGTAATAGATTTCTGGCCGGCCGGTACTGTATTTGTATCTGTAGTTGATCCGGGTGTAGGTACAAGCCGCCGGGCCTGTGTGGCAAAGCTTAGCAATGGAAGTTATGTAGTGACACCGGATAATGGTAGTCTTACTCACGTAAAGAAATATTTTGGAATTGATGAGGTTCGTGTGATTGATGAGAACGTCAACCGCCTCAAGAAAACAGAGAAATGTAATATTTTTCATGGAAGAGATTTATTCGCGTACTGCGCGGCAAAACTTGCAGCAGGAGTGATTACATATGAAGAAGTAGGTGAAGCATATCCGGTAGAAGAAATCATTGAACATGAAATCATACCATACAAGGTAGAGGATGGCTGTATCTCAGGAATGATCGACACAGCAGATTATCATTTTGGACTGATCTGCTCTAATATTCCGGCAGAAGTTTTTGAAGAAGAAGGAATCGAATATGGAGATTGGATGGATGTGCAGATTATAAAGAAAGGACAGGAAGCACCTGTATACTCACAGAAGGTTCCTTTCCAGCCATCTTTTGGGGCAGTTGCTGTAGGGGAACCGCTTTTAATGGTGAGTGAGACTCTCCAGATCCAGATTGCGATTAACAGCAGAAATATGAGTGAGCAATATGGTATTCAGGGCGGACCAGAATGGTTAATGAAACTGAAAAAGTGTTAGTAAAACATATAAGAGGAGGAAATAAAATATGAAACCAACAATTGTAATGCAGTCAGATTTTGGAATAAACTCAGGACTTGTAGCGTGTATGCATGGAATGTGTAAGCTTGTGGATAGTGAACTGGTCACCTGTGATATTACACATTTACTCCCTGCTTTTGATATAGAAGCGGCATCGTACTGTCTCCAGTATACAGTGCCGTACTGGCCGGCCGGAACAGTGTTTGTCTCTGTGGTTGATCCGGGAGTAGGAACGAGCCGCCGTGCATCTGTGGCAAAGCTGAAAAATGGAAGTTATGTAGTGACTCCGGATAATGGGACACTGACATATCTCAATGCTATGATCGGGGTGGAAGCGATCCGGGAAATTGATGAGGAAAAGAACCGTTATCAGGAGACAAAGGAAGTACATACATTCCATGGCAGAGATTTATTTGCCTATTGTGCAGCAAAACTGGCTTCCGGTAAGATCACCTTTGAAGAGGTGGGAAAAGAATACCCGACAGAAGAAATTGTACTCCACAAAATACAGACAGCGGAAGTACGTGAAAAATATGTTAAAGCAGTGATACAGAGTTATGATCCTTTCGGCAGCGCAGAGCTTTCTGTTTTAAACAGTAATTTTGTTAAAGCAGGTTTTAAAATGGGTGACAAACTCCATATAACCATTGGAACAGAGGATAAAAAGGTGTTTGACGGGCTGATCCCATACGAACGGTCATTTGGTTATGTGGGAAAAGGTGAGGATGTTTTATTCAATGATCTGGCTTCTTTTGTTACAATTGGCAGCAACCAGGCAGATTTCAGGCAGAAGTATCATATGGATCCGGATGTAAATTACACAGTAGAAATCTGTGAAGCGTAAAGAAAGGAAGACATATGTGGCTGGACAGATTACCTAAAGTAGAACTCCACTGCCATCTGGATGGCTCCATCCCGCTTGAGGTTCTAAAAGACCTATGCGTGATGGGGCACATCACAGTTCCGGGGGATGAGAAACAATTCAGAAGACTGGCCGAAGCCGGAGATAACTGTGAGAGTCTGACAGAATATCTGAAGGCTTTTGAACTGCCGTTAAGCTGCCTCAAGACAGAGGAATCCTTTTTCAGGGCATCTTATGCCGTTGCGGCTCAGGCAGCTATGGAAAACGTAAAGTATATGGAGATTAGATTTGCACCGCTTCTTTCTGAGACATCAGCATTAGCAGCAGAAAGTGTAATTGAGGCATCTATAGCGGGACTTCAGAAAGCATGTAAAGAAAAAGGTATTTATACTTCCCTGATCCTGTGTGGAATGCGTCATTTTTCTGTATCAGATAATTATAGAACACTGGATCTGGGAAAGCAATATCTGAATAAAGGCGTGTGTGGAATAGATTTGGCAGGGGATGAATCTGCTTATCAAAATGAGTTGTTTCTTGACTATTTTAAAAAAGCAGAAAACAGCGGCATTCCCCTTACTGTACATTCAGGGGAATGCAGTCGGATTCAAAATATAGAACTGGCTGTAGAGTATGGCGCAAGAAGAATCGGACATGGGATTGCAATGAGAGGTAATGATGCTCTGCAAGAGTTGATCCGTAATAAAGAGATCGGAGTGGAATTGTGTCCAAACAGCAATATTCAGACAGGTGCCGTAGCATCAGCAGAAGAGTATCCGTTTAGAGAGTTCCTTGATCATGGAGTTAAAATTTCTATCAACACAGACAACCGTACGGTAACGAATACAACCATGAAGAAGGAGCTTCAGTTTTTAGACACCCATTTTGGCCTTTCAGTGGAAGAGGCAAAAAGACTGATGATACAGGCAATGGAGACTTCATTTGCAGAGAAAGGAATGAAAGAGAGTGTGATAAAGGAGGTTTGGCAATGGAAAGAAGAGTCTGCCTGATCGTGTTAGACAGCTTTGGGGTTGGAGCCCTCCCGGATGCAGCTAATTATGGCGATGAAGGGGCTAATACTCTGAAAAGCATTGGGGCCGGAGTAGAGAATTTTTCTCTGCCTCATCTGAACAGATTGGGACTTTTAAAAATTCTTCCGGGTTATTGCGGGGAAGATAAAGAAAAAGTAATAGGAAGCTATGGAAAGGCCAGAGAAAAATCAGCAGGAAAAGACACCACGGTCGGGCATTGGGAAATTGCAGGTTATGTAAAAGAGGAGCCATTTCCGGTGTTTCCGGAAGGATTTCCGGCAGAGGTGATTGAGAGGTTTGAAAAAGCAACAGGGAAAAAAGTGATCGGAAATATTCCGGCTTCAGGAACCGAGATTATTCGTACGCTTGGAAAGGAACAGACGGAAACAGGAAGTCTGATCGTCTATACTTCAGCGGACAGTGTTTTCCAGATTGCAGCAAATGAAGAAGTGATTCCGGTGGAAGAATTGTATCGCTTCTGCCGGATAGCAAGGGAGCAGCTGACAGGAAAATATGGGGTGGCACGCGTCATTGCGCGTCCGTTCGTGTCAACAGAAGAAGGGTATGTCAGAACAAAAAACCGTCATGACTTTTCCATGATTCCACCGAAGGAAACAATGCTGAACAGAATATCTGCTAGTGGCAGGGAAGTTGCTGCAGTAGGGAAAATATATGACATCTTTGCGGGAAGCGGCATTACCAGACATGTGTATACGGGCTGTAACGAGGAAGGTGTGGAGAAGACTCTTCAGATGATGCAGGAAGTAAATGAAGGATTGATTTTTACAAATCTGGTGGACTTTGATATGATTTACGGGCATCGCAGAGATATTGAAGGGTATGCCAAGGCTTTGAGAGACTTTGACGCCAGAATTCCCGAGATCATGGATGCTATGATGGAGGAAGACCTTCTGATTATCACAGCAGATCATGGGTGTGACCCGGGATATAAAGGGACCGATCACACAAGAGAATATATACCAATCATGATGTACAGTAAGTCCATGGAAAAAGAGAACAACATTGGAGAGAAGGAAAGCTTTACCTGGATTTCAGAAGTAGTAGAAAATTGGCTGGGAATCAAAAGAATTGGAGGAAATTAGAATGTCTACGCCACATAATGAAGCACAAAAAAAAGATATTGCAAAGATTGTCCTGATGCCAGGGGATCCACTCAGGGCAAAGCTGATTGCTGAGACATATCTGGAAGATGCGGTATGTTACAATACAGTCAGGAATATGCTTGGTTATACAGGAAACTACAAGGGAAAGCGGATTTCGGTACAGTCAAGTGGAATGGGAGTCCCAAGTATGGGCATCTATTCTATGGAGCTGTACAGAGACTATGATGTGGACACAATTATCCGGGTTGGTTCAGCAGGAGCTATCTCAGATAGTCTTTCCATGGGAGATGTGGTTATTGGTATGGGGCTGTGTACAGATTCCGCTTATGTATCCCAGTATAATCTTCCGGGAACATATACGCCGGTTGCGGATTTTAATCTGGTGAAACTGGCCACAGAGATCATGGAGGAGAGGGGCGTGTCTTATCAGACAGGGGTGGTTCTGACTTCGGATTTATTTTATACAGATGAAAAAGATGCTGTTGCAAGGTGGAAGAAAATGAACGTACTGTGTGTAGAGATGGAGTCTCTTGCGCTCTACTGTAATGCGGCCAGGTTAGGAAAAAGGGCTCTTACGATGCTTACAATATCAGATATTCCTCTGAAGGGGGAGGCTATGGAAGCAGATGAGAGAAGAACAAGCTTTACTGTAATGCTGGAATCCGCGCTTAGACTGGCGGAGAAAGCAGATGTGTAAAAGTATAAGGATAGTCTGGCTGCTATTTGGAAATTTGGCGGCGGGATTAGGCGTAGCTTTCTGTACAAAGGCCGGGATTGGTGTTGATCCTGTCAGCGCTCTTTATGATGGTGTACATAAGATCATTGGTCTGGAGATAGGGACTGCATCTTTTGTGGTCAATATGCTGATTCTTCTGGTATGTACCTTATTAAACAGGAAATACCTGAAATGGGGTACATTTCTGTCAATGCTGAGTTTTGCGGTATCTTTGAACACGTTCGTACAACTCGCTTCACCTTTTATAGTAGAACCCTATACGATGTCATGTTATCTTCTGTTTTTTATTGGAATTTTTTTGGCAGGGGCAGGATTTTCAACGGTAGTATTTCAGAATTTAGGACCAAACTGTGCAGATATCCTCCTGGAAGTGTTGAAAGACAGAGCCGGTATTTCTATGAAGAATGCCAAAATTACTATAGATCTGTGTTGTACTGTGCTGGGGTTCCTGATGGGCGGCACTGTCGGTTTAGGTACAGTCCTGTGTATATGTGGCATGGGACATATTTATAATCAGGTATTTTGTATATGGCAGTGGGCAGTCTCAGGAAATGGCAGCGTTCCAGAGCAGGGAACGATTGATGAAATATTGATGAATAACCGCAGATTTGTGCAGGAAAGAAGATATGAGAGATACGAAACTGAGAAATATCCCAGAAAGAAGCTTGCAATTCTGACCTGCATGGATACGAGACTGACAGAACTTCTGCCTGCGGCGATAGGACTGAAAAATGGAGATGCCAAGATCATCAGAAATGCGGGTGGAGTAACGGAGGATGCTTATGGGAGTGAGGTGAAAAGCCTTCTGGTGGCTATTTTTGAATTAGGAGTTACGAAGATCGTGGTGATTGGGCATACAGACTGCGGCGTGGAAAAGTTGGACAGTACCCAAATGATAGAAAAAATGCGTAAACGTAAAATTAAATTAGAGAACAAAGAGAAGGCCGGCAGAAGAGAAATTGATTTGAATAGGTGGCTTTCCGGAATCCACGCAACAGAGGAAGCCGTACGGGATACCGTTTCATTATTAAAAGAACATCCTCTTGTTCCTAAAGATGTGGATATCTTTGGTTTTGTGATGAATACAAAGACAGGCGAACTGATGGAAGTTGTACAGTAATTCCCATATAAGACTTGACTAAGGACACGGCTGGCTTTATAATCAAATAAAAAGCGGTCAGACCGGTTAGGAGTATTATGGAGTACGGTAGAGATACAGGAAGAAAAAGATTATTATATTCTAAGCTATCAGATAGAATATACCAATACATAAAAGAAGAGCACTTAAGTCCGGGAGACAGACTGCCGGGGGAACGTAAGCTGGCGGCGGACTGGAAGGTCAGCCGCCCGTCCCTGCGTGAAGCGATCCGGGAGCTGGAGAATCAGGGGATTGTCCGTGTGGAAGTGGGAAAAGGGACATTTGTCACTGATTATGTAGAGGGAAGGCAGTTGAGCATTAACCTTGCTTTAAAGAATTTTTTGGAACTATTTGAGATTAAGACTGTGTTGGAGAGATACAGTCTTGAGAAAGCGATTCCCAATATATCCGAAGAAAAGCTGAAAGAATTGGAAGATATGGCTGTACAGATGGATGCGGTAGCGGCGAAAGGGATCATGCCTAAGGAAATGGACCACCAGTTCCACCGCAGCATAAGTGAGAGTTACGGGAATCAGGAACTGGCTAATCTGGTCTGCAATATGATCGAGATGTATGAAACCTTTGATAATGACCTGTATGGGTATTTCGAAGACAAAGATTTTGATTATTTACCAATTTTGCTTCAGACATTTCCATATCATCTGGAGATGGTGCGGATGATGAAGGAGAGGAATGTAGAAGAGGCATTGAAAAGGTTTGATAAGATAGTCGCTTTAGATCTGGAAATATACGGACAGATTAAGTAAAGAGCAGGCCGGGCATGGGAGAACGAGTGTTTCCCGTGCCCGGCCTGTTGGAAATGTAACCCTAATCCAGAATGTTTTTGATTTTCTCGCAGTAATATTGTACGTTTTCCCACTTTGCATCATCGGGAATCCGGTGGTCCGGGCAGGGGATGTAGCCGGACAGCCGGGCCAGCGGTTTCAGCCTGTTTATTTCTTCGTCTATGGCTGCATAATCCTGGGCGAGCACAGATTTGCGCATACCGCCGATTCCTTTTAAGGGGCGCCCGTATTTCTCGCGCCAGGGGGCTATGCTGGCATCCCAGGTTCCGACTTCGATTGGAAACATTGTATTGACCCCGTTTTTCAGCCAGATCGGGAGAAGGGAATCTACCAGCCCGTCACAGTCTACGCTGATGGTTCTGACATCATATTCCATGAGCAGGTCCGTTATCTTTTTGTAATGGCGTGCGGTGTATTGTTCGAATACATCCGGGGCTAATAAGGGGCCGTTTTTATAACAGACGTCTTCCCAGAAATGTGCGTAATCGAACCGGATGCCCGTATCCAGAGTTCTTTTTACGGATTTCAGGCAGAGGTCTCCGATGGTATCAAACATTTCTTCGAGAAGTTCTTCATCGTCTACCATCATGTAACTGAATTCTACAATTCCGAGATAGTCCCTGATACGCCCGCAAAGGCTGCCGCAGTGGAGGCCAATGGGATTTCCCTTCTTTTGTTCCGATATGACACGGTTTAATTCTGACTGGGAAAAACGCTCCTCTGTGTAAGTTAGTTTCGGTAAATAGTATTTTTCCCAGGATTCTCTGTCTTCCAGCAGGTGCCCGACCTCGGCGGGAATAGACTTGGCCCCGGCACGCTGGAGGATGTACACTCCGTCACAGTTGATATATTTATCGAAGCCATTATCCAGATGTTCTACGAATTTTTCCTCGAAGAAGGGGAAAAGTTCGGTGGTAGTTATACGGCTGGCATGCCACCCGAAATCAAATCCTAATTTTTGTGAGAGAATTTCTTCTCCTTCAAAAGAGTATTCTTCTAAATCCAGAATATCTTTGCCAAGGTGCCCTTCCTGAACCCATCTTTCGATGACCTCCGGGGTAAAGCCAAAATGTACGGCGGGCATCCGGTCTGGTTTTTCGTAATTCATAATCGCCTGAAGGCGTTCTCGGTTATTCATGATCCATACTTCCTTTCATCATAAGATTCTCACATCTGTTTTTTTGCTATTTCTTACAAACAATTATCTGTTGTAGTGAAAAAGCAGGCAGAGATATGACTGTTTTATTATTTTCCATATGCTGTTCCAATGTGGCACACTCAGGGTATACAAGCTCAGCCTGTGAAATTGTGCGGTCAAGTTCCAGAGTTCCTCCGCTGACCGGGAAGGCGTCTCCGTGGAAACGTTTTGGAACCATAGAGATCTGGTGGATGATATAACTGTCCTCTGTTTCAAAATAAGCTGTGCGGATTACATCAGGTGTTTCTGTTATATTGCGCACCGCTGGTGTGATTTTTTCATGCTTTAAAAGATCACTGAATAACTCATGCGGATACTGGAAGCTGTCCAGTGAGGCCATTGTAAAGAAGTCGAAGGCCATGTAATAAGCACTGCCTTTTCCGACTGTTTTCCGGATCAGGGCGGGAAAGACGGAATCGGCCCCCGGCGGAGGACTCCACCAGTTGACCCAATGCCGGGAATCACACACGACACACGGCAGTATGAAAGTAAGGAGCGTTTCGGCGTTCTTTTCGGTTACTGTTTCAATGAAGTGTTCACTGACCGGGGGCGTTGTACAGGACAAAAGTCCTGAAAAGTCTTCCGTGCCGGTATTCTTCAGATATGCGGCCCAGCGGTTGGCAGCATATTCAGTGTGAATGGTACACTCGCCGGTCCCTGTGATTCTGGCAATCGTGGAGGCAGGAAGCTTTCTGGAATCTGCCGTCCACAGCCCGCTTTGCCCGGAACTGATCAGGGTACCGCCGTTTTCTGTGTAATCAGCCAGTAGTTCGGCAGTTTCTTTTTCTATGACAAATACTTCCGGCAGCAGGAGCAGGTCAAACTGTTCGAGAAGCGCTTTGTCCAGTGTGCGTTCAGGAAGAACCACGTAAGGGATTTTGGCCCTTTCACAAAGCTGCATGGCACCCAGGACAGCATTCTGGTGCGGATTGTGGTGCTTCATCCGCAGGATGGCGTCTGCATCCAGCGAAGGGATATTGACGGCCATAGAAAGGTCGCTCTGCACGATGCCGGCACACTTTACAGGGGTGCGCCCGTTGAAATAGGGCTCCATCTTCTTTAGTTCGGTATAGACGGCGCCAAGCCTTCTTGCCTCTTCAAAATCGAGTGTGCCGTCGATGTGCTGGGAACCGCTGTACATGCCTACTCGGCAGCCCTGTGCGGCGATCGAGGAGAGGTCACATATGTATTCATTGACAGAGCTGTAATTATAGACCTGCGAGGCCTCGCCGGGAGCGAGGATCGGATACTGCCCTACAGCAGTGTCACGTGCATAGGCGGAGGAAAACCAGTTGTCTTTCAGCAGTGGTTCTGAAAACTGGTAGTCCAGCATATCCCGGAGTTCCTGCGGATAATGGCAGGAAAAATTAATCGTAATGGCAAGTGACGGATCAATGGCCTTTACACGCTGCTTCAGCTCGGCGAGAAAACTCATCGCATTCTGATTCAGAAATTCTACAATGTCTGTTTTATGTTCCAGAATCTCCTCCTGTGTTTCCGGCAGAGGATAATGATAAAGGGAAGCAAATTTGGTGCGGCAGTGATTGCAGTAGCACAGGGACGCCCCGAAAATATCCAGAAATAAAGAATCAGGGGCATAGTTTCTTACAATCTCTTCGAGCTGTTTCAGACAGTATTCCCGGTATCCGGTCTGGCAGCAGCAGAGTGTCCATTTCGCAAATTCATCGTCCCGGATCAGCGCGGAGCCGTCCGCCTTCTTAACCTGCCATTCCGGAAATCTCCTGGCGGCTCCTTCATCATATTCAATACAGTAGTAGGCAACAAATTCAATGCCTTTTTCTCTTAAAAGTGTACTGATTTCTTTAATCCAGTCACCTTTAACTCCGAGATGCTTTTGTGCCCCGGGCACTTCACTCGGGTAATAAGTGACGCCCCAGTGGTCTTTGCAGTACACCATGAGAGAGTCGATACCGGCAGTTTCGAAAAATGCCTCATATTCTTTGATATCGAGATGGTTCAGCGTGACGTCAGGTGGCTGGGGGGAGTGATGGTCTATTAAGTAGCATCGCCTGGTGGCTGTGTATTTTTTACTCATCATGATTTAAGCAATATACGTCTGTATACTGCCTGACTCCTTTCTGTATAGGTGAAATTTTAAGATTCAGCATATAAGTGAATAGACTTGAGATCAGATAAGGGAAAAGTTTATTAAGCTAAGAATATAAAAAACGTACAGTATTGTCAAGTGAAAACAAAAAGTTAATTGGTGAAAAATAACCAAAAAAGGAGTGGATAAATTAGATAAAAAGTATAAAAATAACAAAGATATTGACAAGAGGAGTTTCAAATGATAGTATAATCGCATAAGTGGTCAGACCGGAAATACCTCACGAGAGTGGCGGTCAGTAACCAGCTAAGGGAAAAGCGTAACTAAATAATTCAAATGACCTGGTATTGTGATTTGAAAAAAAGAAAAGGAGAGGAAGTTATGAAAAAAAGGATTTTAGCGGCAACATTGGCAGCTGTTATGGTAGGCGGACTGCTGGCAGGATGCGGGTCATCCGATAAGAAGTCCGGTTCATCCAAAGACTCGGCAAAAGACGGCGGGAAAGCGACGCTTCGTTTTATTGATGTAAGCCCGAGCCCGGAGAGGCAGAAGTATTATGAGAATGCATTTGCCAAGTTTGAAGAGGAGACCGGTGTGGCAGTTAAGTACGAAAGTGTCCCGTGGGACGATGCAGCCGACAAGCTGACGGTGCTCGGTACTTCCGGACAATTACCGGATGTTATCACGACCCACCCGCTCTGGCTGGGACAGTTTACAGAGGCCGACTGGGTGATTCCTATTGACGATTATGTGGAAGAAAACGGGGACCAGTTTGTTGATGCAGTTCAGAAAATCAACTGGGCACAGGAAAAAGAAAGATATGGACATGTTTACTCTGTTCCTGACGGATTCATGGTAAAGGGTATCTTCTACAGGAAAGACTGGGTGGAAGAGATCGGATACGATATTCCGACCGGTGATGACTGGACATACGATGCATATTTTGATCTGATCAAGGCATTGACAGACAAAGACCAGAAGCGTTACGGTAACTCCTTCCGCGGGGCAAGAGGTGCATTTGACCCGCTGCTCGCTTACCTGCAGTCCTTTACAGGCGGCTATGTATTCGATGAAGAAGGCAATTTCATCCTGAATACACCGGAATGTGTAGAAGCAGTTGAGAAATGGTGTGAGATTTATAAAGACGGGTATGTACCGGAAGATTCTGTTAACTGGGGATTTGTTGAGATGGTGGATAACTTTACAGGAGGCCTTACAGGAACTCTTTCCAATGATTCTGAAGTAGCAAAGGCATGTGAAGAGAAGATGGATGCTTCCAAATGGGGAGTCCTCCCGATGCCGGTATCTACTGTTGACGGTAAGATGATGAATACCGCGGGCAGCCCTTACTCATATACAATTGCAAAGAGCTCTGAATATCCGGAAGAGTCCCTGCAGCTGATTGATTTCCTTGTGAGGGCTGATAATAACATTGAGTACTGCAAGATGGGCGGCCTGATACCTATCAAGAAGGATGTCGGAGATGATGCAACATACGGGGAAGACGGACCTTACGCAGTATTCCTGGATGAATTAAATGATCCGAATTTTACAGTTCCGCCGATGTATGGTCCTTTTAATTATACAGACCTTCATCAGGATATGTTCCACACAGAACTTCAGAAATATCTGCTTGGACAGCAGTCAGCTGAAGACGTCCTGACTCATATTGGAGATGAACTTACAACAAGAATGAAACAGTACCTTGCTGATAATGAAGGATCTACGATAGAAACACCGAAAACAATGCAGTAAAAATACAGCAGGAAAGGTTATTGCAGGATAAGATGAGAAGGGGGTTAATGTAAAATGAAAAAAAGCATTAACCCCTTTTCCATTTCATACCGGATACCGCGAATTTTTACAATTGGCAGAACAACTGCCATGCATTTTTTGAAAACTAGATAAAGGAGAGTGATATCTACATGAAAAAGAAAATGGAACCCTGGCTGTTTTTACTTCCTGTTCTTGTGATTTTGCTGCTGCTGTTTGGATATCCGCTGATCAACAGTATTATCATGGCATTTCAAAATTACAAACTGACAGCGCCAAACGATATTCATTTCAATGGACTTGATAACTTTGCCAAGCTGATGGGGGATCCGGATGCGTTGATGATCATAAAGAATTCCTTTATTTATGTCATCGTATCTGTACTGGGACAGTTTCTGCTTGGAATGACTCTGGCAGTTGCATTGAAGAAGCAGTTCAAAGGAAGAGGCATCTACCAGTCAATTGTATTTCTGCCCTGGGCTTTTTCAGGATTTGTGGTTGGCCTGATTTTCCGCTGGTCTTTTAACGGGGAATATGGCGTTGTAAATAACCTTCTGGATAAACTGGGACTGATCGACAAGAATATTGCCTGGCTGGGAACACCGGGATTTTCGCTTGCAGTTGTTATTATTGCGATGATCTGGATGGGAATCCCGTTCTTTGCAATCATGATCCTCGCGGCTCTGCAGTCGATCCCGACAGATGTCTATGAAGCGGCGGATGTGGACGGATGCGGGACAGTAAGGCAGTTTTTCCAGATTACGCTTCCCTACATCAAACCAACGCTGATTACGACAATCCTGCTGAGAACAATCTGGATCTTTAATTCGCTGGACCTGGTGGTTATTATTACAGACGGCGGACCAGCGAATACATCACAGACTCTGCCCGCGTATATGTATTCAAAGGCGTTCGGCTCTTATGACTTCGGGTTTGCAGCAGCACTTGGCGTGATACTGATGATTATTCTGGGAGTTTATGCAATGGTATTTCTGAAAGCGACCAAATATGATAAGGCAGGTGATTTCTAATGAGCAGAAAGACAAAAAATGCAATTGGCGGCACTATACGTGTTCTTGTTCTGATTTTCTTCTTTTTACTTGTCGTACTGCCTATTTACTGGATTGTGATCACTTCATTTAAGACAAGCGGGGAAATTCTGGACATCAATAACCTGACATTCTTCCCGAAGGATTTTACATGGAAGAATTATACGGACTTATTTGAACAGTTTAACTACGGCGTGCTATTAAAAAACAGTCTTTTGGTATCGGTGACTTCGGCACTGGTTGTTACGGTCTTCTCCATGCTGGGCGGATACTCACTGGCACGATATAAGTTCAATGGAAAGCAGGCAGTCATCCTCTTTTTCCTGATTACGCAGATGATACCCGGAATCCTTGTGATTATTCCGCTGTACATAATTTTTTCAAAAATGGGTCTGATCAACACACATATCGGGCTGTTTATCTATTATGTAACCGTGAATCTGCCATTCTGTGTGATTACGATGCGGAGCTTCTTCGAGCGGATTCCGGTGACACTGGAGGAGGCGGCGAAGGTGGACGGATGTACAAAAATGCAGTCTCTGTTTAAAATTGTATTTCCGATCATGTTCCCCGGCATCGTCTCCGTATTCGTATTTGGCTTTATCGGAGCGTGGAACGAATTGATTGCAGGATCTATTTTCATAAGTACGCCGGAAATGTGGACGATCCCGGTAGGACTGAAGACCCTGATCGGAAAATACAACGTCGAGTGGGGCCTGCTCATGGCGGGCGGTGTGATGGCACTCCTTCCTACGGCAGTTATGTTTGCGGCCATGCAAAAATTCATCGTGGAAGGAATGACAGCCGGGGCTGTAAAGGAGTAAGTCATGCAGAACAAAGAAGACAGATTAGCAATCACACATCTTGGGGAAGAACAAAGCAAATATATGAATGCGGTCGTTCCCCCGGTATTTATGAACTCTCTCCATGTATTTGACAGTCTGGAATCCTATGCATCACATCAGGAGGACCAGGCCTATGTATATGGGCGTGCGGCAAATCCTACTGTACATATTTTAGAGGAGAAGGCAGCGGCCCTTGAGAAGGGGGCTGCCGCAATCGCATTCTCCAGCGGCATGGCGGCAGCATCGGCAGCAATACTGGCGGTATGCCACGCAGGCAGCCATGTGATCTGCATGCGGGATGTTTACCAGCCGGTAAAAAACATTCTGAACAGGTATTTTATTCCGAAAATGGGGATCACGGTATCCTATTGGGACGGGATAGATCTAAACCGGCTGGAAGACCTGATTCAGGATAATACGGATATGATTCTGCTGGAAAGCCCGGCGACATTTGTTTTTACCGTAACAGATATCGCAGGTGCGGCCAGGGTTGCAAAGGCCCACGGCATCAAGACTTACATTGATAATACATTCTGTACGCCGCTTTTCCAGAAACCGCTGACAATGGGAATCGACATTGTTATGCACACATTGTCGAAGTATATAGGCGGGCACAGTGATATCATCGGAGGCATTCTTGTTGTTCAGGATGAAGAACTGGGGAAACTAATCCGGGAAACAATCCGTGAGCTTTTTGGCGGGATCTTAGGGCCGATGGAGGCGTGGCTGGGAATCCGGGGGCTGCGGACGATGCACCTGCGGGTGGAACAGCATCAGCAGACCGCAATGGAGGTGGCAGATTATCTCGAGCACCATCCGAAGGTAGAACGGGTCTACTATACAGGACTGGCCTCCCATCCACAGGCGGAACTGATCAAAAGACAGCAGTCGGGACATACGGGACTCATGAGTTTTGTATTAAAAGGAGATCCTGAAAAAGCGGTGAAGGCTGTAAACAGCCTGAACGTATTTGAAATCGGCTGTTCATGGGGCGGGTTCGAGAGTCTGGCACTGTGCCCCCTGATAAATTACAAGAAGGAGGAACTGGAGTTCCTGAACCTGAACGGGCATGACAGCGGCCTGATCCGGATACACTGCGGCCTGGAGGGGGCCGATGTACTGATCGGAGATCTGGAGCAGGCATTGGAAAAGATATAACGATTAAGCCGGGAGGTGTTCAAATGAATAAAGAAGAAGTCATTCATCAGCTGAACCAGCCGCGCAGTGAGACAAGAGGACGCACGAGATGGTGGTGGTACGGCTGTGCAGTGGATAAGGATGAGATTATTAGGGAACTGGATTTGATGAAGGAGGCACGGATCGGGGGCGTTGAACTGCAGATTTTATATCCTGTAGAGGCGAATGATAAAGAAAAAGGTGTCGAAAACTATGAATATCTTTCTCCGGGGTATTTTGAAATGATACGCTTTGCAGCAGATGAGGCCGCGGCACGGGGGATGCAGTTTGATCTGACACTCGGGTCATCCTGGCCCTTTGGTGGGCCGTTTCTTACAGAAGAACTAAGCGGGCCGAGTGTTCTTCCGTTCTGTCTGGATGTCGAAGGGCCATGCCGTTTTTCGAAAGACCTGACGACAGTCATATACGGGAAAGTTGTCGGTGCAGTACTGGGGAAAATGGAAGGTGCCCAGATGCTTCCGGAGACAATGGTGGATATCACAGAGCATGTGGTGGATAAGTATCTGTTTAACTGGCCCTGGGGCACGGAAATCGAAGAGATCGTGATACCTGAGGGCGTGCACAAAATCGTCCTGTTTGTGTCCAGTGATAAAAGGCAGAGAGTGTTGAAACCTCTGCGGGGCGGGGACGGGCTGATCATAGACCATAACCGGAAGGATTCCCTGAGGGCCTTTCTGGAATATGGCGGGGACCCTATTGTAGAGAACATCGGCCGGGGAAAAATAAGTAATTTTTTCTGTGACTCCATCGAGGTGTTCGGACATAACTGGACGGATATCCTGTATGATGAGTTCCGCAGAAGAAGAGGGTACGAGCTCAGACCTTACATCTATGCCCTGTGGGGGGAGGTAAAAGGGCTGACAGAACAGATCCGATATGATTTCCAGAAAACAATGGGTGAGCTTACCGTGGAGAATTTCTTTCGGGAACTGACTAAGTGGTGTCATGAAAAGGGCGCCGTTTCCAGAATCCAGGCGCACGGGACATGGGGGGATATCCTTCAGGCGTACGGGGCTGCGGATATTCCAGAGGGGGAGACCTTCTCAGCATTTGACAGATATGCTGTGAATACGGTACACAGAAGGCTGGCAGTTTCAGCCGGGCATGTCTACCACAAACCGGTTATTTCCAATGAATCCTTTACCTGGCTTCGTTTCCCGCGGTTTGTAGTGTCACTGGAAAACATTAAGGCGGCGGCAGACAGTATTTTTCTGGATGGAATCAACCAGATTGTCAACCACGGATACAGCTACAGTAAAGAAGACGGTGTGGGGATGACTCCATTTTATGCATCCACAAACATTAACCATACAAACACATGGTGGAAGTATTATAAAGAGATCAGTATTTATATCAACCGTGTGTGTGACTTCCTGCAGCGGGGCAGGCCGGTGGTTTCTACGGGCGTGTATCTGCCACAGCATGATATATGGGCAAAAACCCCTCTCGCGGATACGCATATGTGTATGAAGCTGGACGAAAGACTGGAATCATCCTGCATAAATGCGATCCATAAGGCGGGCTACTGGTTCGACTACGTCAATGATGATGTTCTGAAAAATTGGGAAAAGTATGAATATGATACACTGCTCCTGATTGAGTGCGACCATATCCCGCTCGATACGATGGAAAAGATCCGGCAGTTTGCAGAAAAAGGCGGGAACGTCATTGCAGCCGGGAGGATTCCGGACAAGTCCTGTGGAATGCTCCGGTTTGAGGAGGATACTGCCAGAATCCGTGAGATTGGAAATGAGTTGAAAAGACAGGGGAATGTTACCGTCACAGAGGATAAGTTTGACAGTCTGATTCAGGAACTGCGCAGGATAAAAACCCCGGATGTGCTGATATACCACCATCCGGAAACCGTCGGGTATGTACAGCGCGAAACGGAGACAGAGGATATTTATTTTATCTCTAATATTAGTGAAAAAGATATAGAAGAAACGATAAAATTTACAAATACCAAAACTGGATTCTGTGTATTTGACCCTATGACCTGTGAAGAAAAGGAGATTCGACAGATACAAGTGACAGAGGGTGGGACAGAGGTAAGCCTTGATATAGAAGCATATCAGTCCCTGCTTTTTGTATTTCATGATGGGATGGATATGCCTGAGCCTGAACGCAGAAAAGAGGAAATCATATCTCTGGACCTGTCCCGCGGCTGGATTCTCGATATACCGGAAAAAGATTTCCGAAAAGAATACCATGTGCTGGACAGCTGGGAGAAAGAACCGGAGCTTAAGTATTACTCTGGAAGCGGAAGGTACGGCAAATGTTTCTGTATCACAGAAGACGAATGGAAGGAACTGGGAGGCTGTGGCACTGTAATACTGCATATGGAGCACCTCGGGGAAACGGCTGAGATCTATGTAAACGGCACGCTGGCTGATACCGTGATCAAGCATCCTTACAGGGCAGATATCACCGGGCTTTTGCACCAGGGTGAAAACAGCGTGGAGCTGGTTGTGACAAATCTCCTGATCAACAGAATGATCGATCCGGAATACCCGGAAATACTGGAAGATAAAATCATACCGGAATGGCCATATGCTTCTGGCGGGCTGAACCGGTGCAGGGAAGAAAAAGTATTCAACTGGCGGGAGAGAGAGATGATAAAAGAACCATTCCCGTCAGGGATCTGGGGAGAGGTCAGAATTGTTGGAATGAATTAAAAGATTAATTATCCATAAGGGGTATCATGATTCAGCCCGGGTCATGATGCCCCTGTATTTCTC
Source organism: Faecalicatena orotica (assembly GCF_003149245.1). Lineage (GTDB taxonomy): Bacteria > Bacillota > Clostridia > Lachnospirales > Lachnospiraceae > Faecalicatena_A > Faecalicatena_A orotica. Next base: position 29,820 of record NZ_QGDL01000020.1, read on the forward strand.
CCCTCCCAAAAAGCAGTTACAAAATCACTCCGTCTTTTACGGTAATAATACGGTCACTGCTCTTCGCTGCTTCTGGTGAATGGGTGACCATAATAATCGTCTGGCCGCTGTTTTTATTGATAGACTGTAAGAGTTCCATAATCTCTGCCCCGGTTTTACTGTCCAGATTCCCAGTAGGCTCATCCGCAAATAAAATGTCAGGACTGCCCATTAGGGCACGGGCGATTGCGACCCTTTGCTGCTGTCCGCCTGACAGCTCCCTTGGTGTATGTTTTTTCCTGTCCGTCAGCCCTACTACTTCGAGGATTTCATCCAGCCGTTTTCTATAATCCCGTATTTTTTTCCCGTCCAGCAGCAGAGGCAGCATAATATTTTCCTCTACATCCAGATTCGGGATCAGGTTATAAAACTGGAATACAAAACCTATTTTCTGACGCCTGATTCTACTCATTTTTTCATCATCAAATTTAGAGATATCTATTCCATTCATAGAAACAGTTCCCCTGGTCGGTGTATCAAGGCCGCCCAGTATATAGAGGAGAGTACTTTTCCCGGAACCGGACTGTCCCATGATAGAGACAAATTCACTCTTTAAAACTTTTAATGAGATATCTTTCAGCACCTTTGTCGTTGTATCTCCGATTATAAAATCTTTGACGATATTCTTTCCTTCGACAGCAATATTGCCAGTAATTGATTTCATTTCACGTCCTCCTATTTATCATTCAAATTTTATCTCTTCAACCAGTTTCATTTTTCTGCTCTTTACCATAGGAACAACCGAACCTGCCAGTGTGACGAGGATTCCCAATAATCCGGCTGATAAAAAGGTCTTGAAATCCAAATCCGGTGACATGGATATTTTAGGACCTGCCACAAGAAAGATTGTCTGGATCTCCAGATAAGATACAACGATTGCGATGGCGGCTCCAATGATCCCGGAGGTGAGGCTTTCGATGATTGTTATTTTGATATTCTGCCTGTTGCTCAGGCCGACTGATTTATACATGGCAATCGAACGCCGTTTCTGGATGTAGTTAATCAGCAGATTATTTATGATGCCCACTGCGGCCAGCAGCAGTATCAAATAGGTCATACTAAACATTGGCTCCAGAAATACCCCAACCGTGGAAAGTGCATCTGTATTAAATTCTTCGACAGTCCGGCTCCAGTTTTGTGTGTTTCCAAACAAATCCCTGATCTGAATCATAATAGAATCCGGATCGGCAGCCGTATAGGCCAGAAAATGATATACCGCAGGTTTGAAATCCGGGATGGCATAAGCCGAGGGGATAACAGCTTCGACATCGGTAGCCCTCGATTTAAAACTTCCGGCTATGGTGTAAGTATTCCTGCCGGAATCGTTCTCCAGTGTCAGCGAATCACCAATTTCATAGTCATTCCTGTTCAGGACATCCTCATTCAGGAGGATGGAACGTGTCTCCGAAAAAGCGGAAATGGCGGAGACTTCCATGTCCTTTTTTGAATAGATGAGATGAAACATCGAGTTGTATAATTCAAGGTTGTCTGTGGCCTCCAGTCGTGAGAATGTATGATCCTGACACTGCATTTCATTATTGAATACATAGACCGGCAGTATCTTTTCAATTCCCTCCATCCCTTCCACCTGTCTGATGAAATCTTCATCCATTTCCCCGTCTGCAAATCCCTGAAGTTCAGCGCCATTGAATACATCTGTGATATAGGTATTGACAAAATTACCGACAACTGTAATTGCAATCACAGCGGAAATGCTGATGAACAAGAGAGTGATATTCTGGGTTATGTTTTTATTATCCCTCAAATTTCTGGCTGCCAGCATCCCTTCATTCTTGAAGATAACCGTATACACTCGTTCCAGAACTTTTGACAATAAGTTTGTAACAAGCGGGATGACCATGATTGCCGCAGATATCAATCCGAGTAATGAAAAACCACCTGCGGGGTACAGGAATTTCCCTGAGGCAAGCCTTGGAAGTAACACAGAAACCACAAGAAGCGCGATACCGATGCCGGCAGCGTGATGGTTTGGCATATGTTTTTCTTCCACCATTCCTAATACAACATCCTTAATTGGCAGCCGGCTGGCACGGCGTACCGGAATCCATGCACTGAGTATGGAAACGATAACCGCCGTCCCGAAAGAAAGCAGGACTGCCGCAGGAGTAATAACAACAGGAATTTCGATGCCTGCTGACAAAGAATCGCCCATGCCCCGTAAAATCAGTTTAAGGATAACTGTGCCGAGCAAGATACCAATGATACCACCGGTAAAGCCATATAAGGCACTTTCCAGCATTAATATACGGGTTACCGTTTTCTGTGTCGCCCCGATACTGCGAAATGTTCCAATGATTGGTAAACGGTCCAATGTAATGACCTTGTAGCTGCTGTAAATAATAAAAACACTCATCGTCAGGGCGAAGAAGCTGATGAGGAAGAACGGCATTGATTTCTGTCTGGCATCGGCTTCTATCTGCTCCTCATTCACGACCTTTGATACGCTAAGGGGGCGGCCGGAAAGCTCTTCAGTCAACGTGTCCGCCAATTCCCCGGCAGATACATCCCCGGCAGGTTCTATCAGAATTTCGCTGTATCCATTCTTTTTCTGTAAAATTTCTGCGAGTGTGGATTCCGGCAGCAGAGCCGTTGCACCTCTTGTATGTCTTAAAAAGACTGTATCGTAAGAAGCTATTTCGGCAACTTCGAACCGGGTGGGGACTCCGTTGATTTGAAGAATGACGGTATCCCCCTTTTCAATTCCATATTTAGAAGTAAAACGGTCAGGCAGGATAACCTTGTAACCCGTAAAATTTTCGATGTCCCCGCCGCTGACCAGGCGGGGCTTATTTATCTGGTTCAGCAAAGAGAGGTCAGAAGCGATTAAATCAATGGTTTCATAATAACCATCCTCATGGTACAGGGCACTGCCCTCCAGCATGCCGGCTTTTGCCTTAATAGAAGTTAATTCCGGGATATCATCTAAGCCGACCGTATCATCGGGGGACAGGGGACTGACTGATATCGCGGCAGACCCGGCCATTCCGCGTGCCATTTTTTGCTGTGCATTTTCATAGGATGTACCGATTGAAAACGAAACAAACAAAAGTACTGCAGAAAGGACGATTGACAGAAGCATGACAATTGTCCGTGTTTTCCTTTCCTTAACATTTGTGAGAATATATTTCAAAATAATCTTCAAAGCTGTTCCTCCTTTCAATTTCTGTATTCTTGATGTTCAGTGAATGTAACAAAAAAGGTTAATAGCTATTACATAACATAATAAGCTATCAACCTTAATCTAACTTGCAGGCATCCTTAATTAACCTTAATTCATGAAAATGCAATTACCCACCCGTATGCATCTGTGGGGTGCACTTCTTATCCGTTTCCCAGATAAATTTTAAAATCAGTTCCGATTCCGAGTTCACTTTCGACCATGATACTGCCGCCCTGTGCCTCGATAATACTTCTTGTTATAGCAAGTCCCAAGCCTGTTCCTGCTGTCTTTTGTTCCGTGTTTGTCCCTCTGTAATACCGCTGGAAAAGCCGGTTGACTTCCTCAGGTTTTATACCATTTCCGTTATCAGAGACAATGATCTGCACCATGCTTCCGGCTTTTGCAATTCGTAAGGTAATCTCTGTATCTTCATTCCCGTGCGCAAAAGCATTCAGAATTAAATTTTGAAAGGCCCTTGTCATGAGCTTACTGTCGAAGAAAAGTGTAATTTCTTCCTCAGGACAGTCAAAATGAATTTCGCGGTTCTCATATTCAGGATTATTTAGAATATCGATCACCAGTTCCTTTAAAAAGCGGACAATATTCCTGTGCTCGTTCTGGATAGGAACCATGCCGCTGTCCAGCTGATAGGTCAGCTTTAGATCATTGATCAGCGACTCCATATAGGAAACATTTTTTAGCATCACCTGAGAATATTTTTTTACCTGTTCTTCAGATATTATATCTTTTTCAGACAGCATCTCCGCATAGCCTTTTATAGGGGACAAGGGTGTCTTTAGATCATGTGTTATATTGGAAATCCATTCTTTACGCAAGTTTTCCGTTTCTTCCGCCACTTTATCACTTGCTTTGATTTCTGCATCCAAATGGTCCAGACTGTCAAAGAGATCACGGAAGGCACCCCTGTCTGCTGTTGGGATATAAGAACGTTGTGCAATATTCTGAATCGAGTGAGACAAGCGGCTAATGATGTTTGTGATCCGGAATCCGTAAATAAATCCGGCGATAAGTATGGTTAAAAACATAACACCTAAGCACAGGAAGAGGACTTGCTTCCCTGCTGTAAACCGGTCTCCGTTCATATACATCGTCACCTTTGCTATATTTACTGGAAAATGAACGATATAAGTGTAATCTTTTCCATTATGTTCCAGAGCGCCGACAAAGGATGTTGTCCCACTGTCGTTTATATGTCCTGTTTCACTTATCTCCAAGAGATCTCTGTAAGAATAAGAATCCCTGAAATCTTCAGGTTTCTGATAACTGACTATTTCCTGTCCGCTGTCATTGAGAATCTGTATTCCCGCATGATTTGACTGCAGCAGTTCCAACCCGGATTGTTTGATACGAGGTGTATTATCTGTAAAAACAATCTGTTCCTGAAAACCCACGGTAAACTCTTTCGGGTAACTGCTCCTTTCAGCAGAACCGCCGGGAGTATGGACCGTGATTATGGATAACGAAAAGAGGGCTGCAAAAATAGTTACACATAGTAATGCTGTTAAAAAAATGAAATATATGTGCAGTGTCGAACGGTATCCAGATTTTCTCATCTAATCAATCCTTTTCTTTAATTTATATCCCAGACCCTTCACAGTAATAAGCTGCCGGGGATTGGAAGGGGAGTCCTCAATTTTTTCACGAAGGTGCCGTATATGGACCATAATCGTGTTATCACAAATGACGCTGTACTCACCCCACACATGTTCGTATAAATGTTCTTTGCTTATAATCTTATCCGCATTTTCCATGAAGTAAGACAGAAGCAGAAATTCGCGCCCAGTCAGGCTGATTTCATTTCCGTCCTTATAAATGCGGCAGCTCTCTTTATCTAGCGAAAGGGGGCCGGCAGTAATCATGCTTTTTTCAAGCGGCTGAAAATCGGTATGGTACTGCTGGCGTCTAAGCTGTGCTTTAATCCGGAATACAATTTCACGCGGGCTGAAAGGCTTCGTAATATAATCATCACCGCCGCTCGACAGGCCAAGGATTTTATCAACATCCTCATTTTTTGAAGAAAGAAAAAGGATCGAGCAGATAGAAAATTCACGGATTTTTCTGCACACATCTATGCCGTTGCTATCTGGCAGCATAATATCCAAAACCACGATATCCGGCTCAAATTCTTTGCATAATTGTAAGGCCTCCATACCGGTATAAGCCTTTTTAATAAACCGGAACCCATCCTGCCGCAGAACCTCTTCCATTAAATCCACGATATCCTTCTCATCATCTACCAATAATATTTTACCGTCCATATTAACCACTTCCTTCCCCGCTATTGCCCTGTGATTTAGAAACTTCTCTGATGTTCATTATATTTCGGGAGGGCACGATATACAAGAAGAGATTTACTGATGGATTATTTCTTTTAACATTATTTTTGAACTATTGAATTAAAAATTGAAAGTGATATAGTTAAAATATGGAAATAAGGGGAATTGGGAGTAAAGGAAGGAGAGTATAATATTCAGCTTCTACAAATATTATACAAGGAATCGAATGAGGGCAGGTAATTCTAAAAAGGCAGAGATTGCAATTTTTTTTGCAATTTCGTATGGATGTTCCTTAATTTTTGGCATCATTATTTATTTGGGGATATATGAAGAAGTTTATAACATATCTCTATTTATGATGTTAACGCCTGCGGCTGGTGTCGCTTTAGCAAAAATACGAAGCAGTAATAATGAAAAGGGAATAAAACAAATACATAAAATAATAATAGTCGCTTTTTGTGTGTCTCTTTTCGCATTGTTGTTTAGGATTACAGGCGTTATAGGTGAACCCCTGCTAAAGATATTCATAATAGTAGGCAATGATATCTTGAGTTTAATTATCCTTTTATATGCATGGATGTCCTGTCCACGGCTGGATCCTTCTAAAAATATTAAAGTTGGAGCAAAATATATATTAATATATACAGTTATTATGTTTATTATAGTTATATGTATGAGTTTTAAAGGAATAACATTTTATACATTTTTTGCTCCTTTTGCATCTATTGTTCATTTTCCATTACAGTGTATTTTAACATTTGGGGAAGAATATGGATGGCGGGGGTATCTCCAGCCATTATTACAAAGAAGATTCGGAAAACGGCTGGGTGTTATTTTTGTTGGTGTACTCTGGCAAATATGGCATATACCATTTTACTTTCCAATTGATAATTGGAACTGGACGGTACAGTTCGCCAGGTTTATTTATTTGCCTGCCCTTTCAGTTGCGTTTGGTTATGTGTATATGAAAACTAAAAATATATGGATTATATCATTTATGCATTTTATGACTAATATAATTCTGACATTCCTTCCGGATTATAAAGATACACATTATTTGCCTTGTATAATGATCCTTTCATGTATTTGTTTTTCATTACTTTTTACTAAGACATACCAAGCTGGTGTGAAAGACGTATATGGGCGCATATCATAAAAATTCCGGAAATGAAGATTCTATCATTTCCGGAATTTTTCTATCCTAAAGAAACTTAGGTTTTTTCTGCGGTCTATTCAAAATCATCATTTCTGTCAGAATAGGATTCTGTCTCTTCCGATTGGTATCCATACTGTGAATCTCTCATCTGCCTGTTGTTTCTGCAGGGACTGCACTGCATCTGGTTTCGCTGCTCCATATTGCAGGAATTATAATTTCCCTGACGACACGGATTGCACTGTGGTGGACAACTGGGCCTTGGCGGGCAAGGCGTGCATGGATTCGGACTGCACGGCGGGCAGTTACAAGGCGGCGGACAGTGCGGCTTCGGCGGACATGGAGGTTCGGGCCGGCAAGGAGGTTCAGGCGGACACGGAGGCTCCGGGCGGCAGGGGGGTTCAGGCGGGCACGGTGGTATCGGAGGCTTAGGTGGCGGGCATGGCGGTACTGGCGGAACCGGGTGCGGTGGTTTCCCGCCCAGCCAGTCTTTGATCCACTCGAAGGCCTCATATATTCCCCTTGCATAAAGTGAGTCGATGAATAATTTATAAAGCTCCGGGGCCATTGCCTTTGCGTATTCCAGTTTATCAAGGGTATCACTGTATTTTCCTGTTGCAAATTCGTAGAGTTTACAGTTGTTGTGATTTGTCTGCTGTACAAGAGCTGCACTTACCTTATTGCGGGATTCAGCCTGAGGGGAATGCGGTGTCGTATAATGAATACAAACGGTGTTCCTTCTGATTGAATATTCCTTTTTGCGGTAACCGATATCTACGAGTGATTCCACAAAGGCATTTCTCATGCCGCGGTCAGGGAAGCTGATTCTGGCATCCATCGTCAGCATGTCAGTATGGGAAAACTGTCCGAGTTTAAAACCTGTGAGCCACCAGTGAACAGCACTTCTCTTTAAAATAACCCTGCCGTTTCTGCGGAGCACAAACGACATCTTCAGCATCTCTTCATTACTAATGTTTTCGTAAAATGTTCCTCTGAATTTATCGGAATCGATATCGTTTCTTTCCGTGTTATAGATTCCTATTTCACCGCCGGTCGTGATACCATACTGGCCCTTCCAGAGTTCAATCAGCCAGCGTTTGCCGGCATAGCTAAAGGTAACTGGTTCACAATCCATGATCATATTGAACAGCGGTGCGGCTTCATCATAAAGGCGGCAGTAACCGACTTCTCTCTGCCAGCAGTCCATAAGAGAATAGAAATAATCACCTTTTAATTCATAGGCAAACCCGGTTTCTTCGAGATCGGCGTTTAATTCATTTTGCTGGCTCTGTTTATTGCCAGAGGGACGAAAACGACGGCTTCGGACCTGCCATACGATACAGAATGCAAGGACTGCGATCACTAGGACTACAGCCGCAATGATTATATAAACTGTAAGCATAATGTTTTGACCTTTCTTTCATTATTAATATATTTTATTCTGCCGCTGCCTTTTCGTGACAGAAGGCAGATTGAACAAAAATACAGTAGAAAATTTATGAAAAACAGAGAAAGTTCATCCAGCTGATGAGCAGGAGATTGACTTCTCACAAAAGCTGTGCTATGCTCTGTTTTGTAAATGGGATGGTGATTGCGTAAGCAAGCTAAACCTATATGTAGAGATAATTTTGGACGCAGGAGTTTCCAGATTTATTTGTGCATATAGGTTTTTTTATTTCATAGGAAAGTACATCCTATGAAATAAAAAGCCTTCCGGGGGATGCGCACTGCGGCGTATAAGGTAGATGTCGCAGAGCGAGCGCCGCCGGCGCGAGTTTCGCAAGCGAAACTCTATTTTATTTTCAGGGGGTAACAGAGAATGAAAATCTTTAAGACTTTGAATAATAATGTTGCAGTTGTACTGGATGAGCAGGGCCAGGAAAAGATTGTGATGGGGAAAGGAATCTGTTTCAAGAAAAAGACAGGTGACGATATTCCGAAAGAAGTGATTGACAAGACCTTTTTTCTATCGGAATCCGAAGCAAACAATAAATTTCAGGTTCTGATTCAGGATGTTCCGATGGAGCATATTGCCATCGGCGAAGAGATCATTACGGAGGCAAAGCTGCGGCTGGGAAACAAGCTGAACGATATGATCTATATTTCCCTGATCGACCACGTCCATACGTCTATTGTACGTTTTCTGGAGGGCGTGACAGTGAAGAATGTGTTACTCTGGGATATCCGACGTTTCTATAAGGACGAATTCCAGACAGGGCTGTGGGCGCTGGACCTGATCGAGGAGAAATGCAAGGTAAGGCTACCGGAGGATGAGGCCGGGTTCATTGCCCTCCATCTTGCGAATGCGCAGATGAATGAAGAGAAGATGCATAACATGTATGAGATTACCAGAATCATGCAGGAAGTCGTGAATATTGTAAAATATTTCTTCCACATTGAGTTCGATGAAGATGACGTCTATTATTACCGGTTTATTACACATCTGAAATTCTTTGCAAAACGGCTTACGGAACATAAAACATACGAAGAAGATGACAGCGATGGCCTGTGGGAAATTATCAAAGAGAAGTATCCGGATGCATACCGGTGTGTAGAGAAGATCACAACGTTTATTCAGAAAAAATACGAATATCATTTATCAAGGGAAGAACAGCTGTATCTTACAATTCATATAGAAAGAGTGATTAATAAAACCTGCAGGTAATGAAAACCTGCTGCATAGATACCATGTATGCCAGGATGGTGACATTAAGTTGGCCAAACCTTCATAAATATAATTTTTATCAATGGAGGAAAGAAAATGGGTAAGTATGAAAATCTGGCAAAAGAAATTGTCAAAAATGTCGGCGGAAAAGAAAACATCATCAGTCTGACACACTGTATCACAAGACTTCGTTTCAAGTTAAAGGACGAAAGCAGGGCAAAGGACGATGTCCTGAAAAATATGGACGGTGTCGTCACGGTTATGAAAAGTGGTGGGCAGTATCAGGTAGTCATAGGCAATCATGTACCGGATGTCTATGCTGATGTGATGCCTCTGATTGGGTTGGAAGAAGGCGCGGCAGGCATAGAAGAAAAACCTTCCGGGAATATTTTCAACCGTTTTATCGACATCATCTCGGGTATCTTCCAGCCGATTCTTGGAATCATGGCTGCCTGCGGTATGATCAAGGGATTAAATGCCCTGTTTGTAGCTCTGCATCTGTATTCTGATACATGCGGCGGTTATTTGGTACTGAATGCGGTCGGTGACGGCCTGTTCACCTTCCTTCCGCTGTTTCTTGGTTATACGGCGGCGAAGAAGTTCAATCTCAAGCCGATGCTCGGTCTCGTGATCGGCGCAATCATGTGCTATCCCGCCATACAGGGAAGCGCGCTTTCGGCAGGTAATGATGTACTTTATACATTATTTTCAGGGACGATGTTTGAATCCGCGGTGTATACAGATTTCTTTGGGATTCCGCTGATTGCAATGGATTATACCGGCACAGTGATCCCGGTGATCTTCGTCGTATACTTTGCATCCAAGTGTGAGAAATTCTTTAATAAAATCGTGCCGGATCTGGTGAAGTTCTTCTTTGTCCCGATGCTGACACTGCTCGTGGCAATTCCGGCAGGCCTTCTTCTGATCGGACCTCTGGCTACATTTGCCTCAACGATTATTGCAGAGGGCGTTATGGCAGTACGGAATTTCAGCCCGATGCTGGCTGGGGCAATTGTCGGGCTTACATGGCAGATTCTTGTTATATTCGGTCTGCACTGGGGATTCATCCCGGTCTATATTAACAACATTATGACAAATGGGTTTGACAATGTTATGATGCCGTTCTTTGCATGTACGTTTGCGACCTCAGCGGTTGTGCTGGCAATCTTTTTCAAGACGAAGAACAAACAAATAAAAGAAATGGCCCTGCCGAACTTTATTTCGGGTATTTTCGGTGTCACAGAACCGGCCATATATGGTATCCTGCTTCCTTTAAAGAAACCGTTTATTATCAGCTGTATCGTCGGAGGAATCGGCGGGGGATTCTATGGTGCGTTCAATTTCAGAAAATTTATGATGGGCGGTATGGGCATTTTTGAATTCCCAGCCATGATCGAGCCTGACGGAAGTATGGGGAACCTGTTCGTAGCTGTCGTGGGTGTTGTGATTACGATGGTGCTTGCTTTTGCGGCGACGATGATCTTCTACAGAGAAGAGGATGTGAAAGAAATTGGGGGGGCATGTGGAAAAACAGAGATAAACGATGGAATTGATGTGGAAAACAATCAGACAGAGGAAGGAGCTGCGGCAGATGGCGGGAAGCAGGAACACAGCAGCATCTTAAAACAGATAGATATTACAAGCCCGATAAAGGGGGAAGTCCTGAAACTGGAATCCATCAAAGACGATGCATTCGCATCCGGTGTTCTCGGGAAAGGGGCGGCGATTCTTCCTCAGGAAGGAAAGGTATTCGCCCCGGCAGACGGTGTTGTTTCGACACTGTTTCCGACACTGCACGCTCTCGGTCTGGAAACGGATGAGGGGGTAGAACTCCTGATACATATCGGTCTGGATACGGTGCAGCTGGAGGGCGAAGGGTTTGAGGCTCTTGTAAAACAGGGGGACAGGGTTCAGAAAGGCCAGCTTCTCGTGAAGTTTGACATAGAATTTATTAAAAATAAAGGCTTCTGCATGGAAACGCCTGTCATTGTTGCAAACACAGATGACTTTTTGGACGTAGTTGAGACAGTTAAGGAACAGGTTAATCCGGGTGAAAACCTGTTGAAAGTATTGAAATAAGAGGTGTTAGAATGGGATTTCAAAATAATTTCCTATGGGGAGGCGCAACAGCGGCGAACCAGTGTGAGGGTGGGATTTTCGAAGGCGGAAGAGGGCTTGCAAATGTAGATGTGTGTCCGTCCGGCAGTGACAGGGGGGCAGTGATCACAGGGCATTTGAAGATGCTGGAAATGGATGATGCTCATGTGTATCCGGCCATAGAGGCTATTGATCACTACCACCATTTCAAGGAGGATATCCGTCTCTTCGGAGAGATGGGATTCAAGGTGTACCGGCTGAGTATTGCATGGACCCGTATATTCCCGCATGGAGATGAAGAGGAGCCGAATGAGGAGGGACTTCAGTTTTATAAAGAAATATTTGAGGAATGCAGAAAGTATGGGATTCAGCCATTGGTTACAATTTCTCACTTTGACTGCCCGATCGGCCTTATTAAGAAGTACGGGGGATGGAGAAGCAGAGAAATGATAGATTTCTATCTTCATCTCTGCGATGTACTGTTTAACCGTTATAAGGATTATGTGACATACTGGCTGACATTCAATGAGATCAATATGATCCTGCATGCCCCGTTTATGGGGGCGGGAATTTATTTTGAAGACGGGGAAAATGAAGAGCGCATCAAATATCAGGCTGCTCATCATGAACTCGTGGCAAGCGCGCTGGCAACCAGAATGGCACATGAGGTGAACCCCGAAAATAAGGTCGGGTGTATGTTTGCGGCGGGCAGTGCCTACCCGTATACATGTAAGCCGGAGGATGTGTGGGAGGCACTTAAGACGGATCAGGAAAACTATTTCTTTGTGGATGTTCAGGCCCGGGGGTATTATCCGTCTTATGCGTCAGCCCGTCTTGCAAAAAATGGTGTATTTCCGGTCATGGAGCCGGGGGACAAAGAGATATTAAAGAGACATCCGGTAGATTTTATTTCATTTTCTTACTACAACAGCAGATGCATCGCCGCACCAGGAAGCGGCCGGGAAGAAGCAGGGGGAAACCTCTTTAAATCTGCAAAGAACCCCTATCTGGATTTCAGCGAATGGGGATGGCCGATCGACCCGCTTGGACTTCGCATCACTCTGAACCAGATATATGACCGTTACCAGAAGCCATTATTTATTGTGGAAAACGGGCTGGGTGCGGTTGATATTCCGAATGAAAACGGGGAGGTTGAGGATGATTACCGGATCGATTATCTGCGCAGGCATATCCGGGCAATGAAGACGGCTGTAGAGGAGGACGGCGTGGAGCTGATGGGATACACATCATGGGCGCCGATTGACCTGATCAGTGCAGGAAGCGGCGAGATGCGGAAGCGGTACGGGTTTATCTATGTGGATAAACAGGAAGATGGAAAAGGAACATTGAGCAGAAGCCGGAAAAAATCATTTTACTGGTACAGGAAAGTAATAGAGACGAATGGTGAAGTTCTATAAAGTAAGAATGGAAATCAGTGGGAGACTGGTGGCAGATAAAGAGCCACCGGTCTTCTTTTTTTAATAAAACGAATGTATGTACGAGGGGGGAGGCCGGATTTTGGGACTGGGTATTTGTTAAAGTTTATTTATGAACAGAAGCGACGGGAACTTACATAGCCGGGCGGATATACTCTAAAGTTTCGAAAAATTTTAAAGTAAAAGTACGGTTTATTACAAATTCCAAAGTTATTTGTGAGGTCATAAGCGGAATGAAAGTAAAAGAAAAAGTGGAACCTGTAAAGCAGGAAAGGGAGTAAAATTCTGGGGTTTACGGTTGTTCTGACATTTGCAGTGACTTATAATTGACTTAGACGAATGTGTGAAGGAGCGAGGAATATGGCAACAAGAGAGACAAAATTAAAATTGCTGTATTTAATGAAAATATTGTTGGAACAAACGGATGAGGATCATGTACTTTCTACAATAGAACTGATTAATGAATTGAAAAGGTACGGAATAAGTGCAGAAAGAAAAAGTATATATGATGACATTGAGGCCCTGAATGAATTTGGAATGGATATTATAAACAAACGTACGCAGCCGTCCGGATTTTATGTGGCAGGCAGAGAGTTTGAACTTCCGGAATTAAAATTGCTGGTTGATGCAGTACAGGCATCAAAGTTTATTACGGAAAACAAGACGAATGAATTGATAAAGAAGCTGGAGAATCTAACAAGTAAATTTGAGGCACGCCAGAATGGTGAATTCTATATAGTCAGCCCCTGGGCACTTACATGGGATGATGAAAATTATTATATGATTGCATATGATTCAGCGGTGAAGTCTGTAAAATATTATAGAGTTGATAAGATGATAAATACTGAAATGACGAAAGAACGCAGAGCAGGGAGAAAAGAATTTGCCCGTTTTGATCTGGCGGCATTTGCTAAGAAGACGTTTGGTATGTACGGTGGCGAAGAACGAAGCTTAAAGCTGCGTTTTGGAAATGAACTGATTGGTGTCGTAATAGACCGTTTTGGGAAAGGAATTTTGATTCATATGGATGATGCGGATCACTTTATTGCCCATCCTGCTGTTAATGTAAGCAGACAGTTTTTCGGGTGGATCAGTAGTTTGGGTGATCGTGCAGAAATTCTCGGACCGGATGACGTTGTGGAAATGTATGTGGAATGGTTAAAGAGTCTGCTGAAATGTTACCATATGAAGTAGTCGTATAAGAGGAAAGGAGTAACTATGGAATATCTGGCTCATATTGAAGGAATAAGGGAACAAAGTATCAAGGAACATTTGACAGGCACGGCGGAACGGGCAGGTAAATTCGCAGAGACATTTGGGTGTTATGAATGGGGATACTGCAGTGGTATGCTGCATGATATTGGAAAATATTCTCTGGAATTTCAGCAGCGGCTGCAAGGGAGTGATAAAAAGGTTGACCATGCAACTGCCGGGGCAAAAGTTTGTTATGAAATGGGAGGTCTGTATGGGTTTCTGAGTTATTGCATAGCGGGGCATCATTCCGGCCTGCCGGATACAGGGGAGAAGGCGGATTTGGGAACATCGGCTACGCTGATGGGGCGGCTGAAGAAAAATGTGAAAGATTTTGAGGCATATAAGCAGGAGATAAAGGTCCCAGCTCTTAAAAATCCTCCCTTTGATCCAAAAAGCGCAGCCAATTTTGACTTTGCCCTGAGTATGTTTATAAGAATGCTATATTCGTGTCTGGTAGATGCAGATTTTCTGGATACAGAATATTTTATGAAACAGGGTGAGACAGGGCGTGATTCGGGAGAAGATATGGAAACCCTTCTTAAGAAACTGGAACAGCATATTTCTAAGTGGCTTGACAATGACAATCTGGATACGGTAAACGGAAGAAGAACGGAGATCCTTAGAAGCTGTCTGGAAAAAGGTGAATTAGGGAAGGGGCTTTTCCGCCTGACCGTACCCACAGGGGGCGGAAAAACAGTGGCCTCTCTGGCATTTGCACTTCGCCATGCTGTTAAGAACAAGATGGACCGTATTATTTATGTAATCCCCTATACAAGCATCATTGAACAGAATGCCAGAGTCTTCAGCGACATTTTGGGAAGAGATAATGTCTTGGAAAATCATTATAATATAGATTATGAAAGTGATGAGGAGCTAAAACCAATGCATCTGGCTTCGGAAAACTGGGACAAACCGGTGATTGTTACGACAAATGTCCAGTTTTTTGAATCGCTCTTTGCAAACAGGTCATCTAAGTGCAGGAAATTACACAACATGGTAAATAGTGTCATTATTTTTGATGAAGCACAGATGCTTCCGAACGATTATTTAAAACCGTGTATTGCGGCAATGGAGGAACTGATACAGCATTATGGGGCCAGTATTGTTCTTTGCACAGCGACACAACCAGCATTACAGCAGTTTTTTCAGAGCAGTATAGATGCGGTGGAATTATGCCCGAGACTGGACGAGCAGTTCCGGTTTTTTAAACGAGTTACACTGAAGGACCTGAGCCGGATTTCCGAAGAAGAATTAGCTGAGAAACTAGAGAAGGAGGAACAGGCACTTTGTATTGTAAATACAAAAAAGAAGGCCCAAAGCATTTATCAGAGACTCAAAGGTGAAGGCGTCTATCATTTGTCCACAAGCATGTATCCGAAACATAGGAAGCAGGTACTAGAAGATATCAGAAAACGTTTAGATGGTGATAAAAAATGCATCGTCATTTCAACGAGCCTTGTAGAGGCAGGAGTGGATTTGGATTTCCAGTCTGTCTATAGACAATTAGCAGGAGTTGATTCCGTCATACAAGCCGCAGGAAGATGTAACAGGGAAGGAAAAAGATCAGCGGAAGAAAGTAATACTTACATATTCAGGCTGGAAGACAGGGAATATGTACCCGGGCAGCGGCAGCAGATCGCGGCGGCAAACGATTTGATTGAAGATGGGCGGGACATTTCATCACTAGAAGCTATCATGGAATATTTTGAAATGCTGTATCATTTCCGTGGGGAGGGTCTGGATAAGAAAAACATACTTGCACAATTCAGGCGTGGAAGGTATCCTTTCACAAAAGTCGCAAAGGAATTCAAATTAATCGAAGAGAATACAACGACAATCTTTATTAATCGGGAAGAAGAGGCAGATAATCTTCTTAAAGAAATACAACGTAATGGTTTTACAAAAAAACTGGTGCGTCAGGCAGGACAATACTGCATCAATGTATATGAAAATGATTTTGATAAATTAAATGCCGCGGGAATGCTGCAGGCAATCTCAGAAGACGGGGGAGAAGACTTCTTTCTGCTGCGGGATGACGGGCAGTATACAGAAGAGATGGGGCTGAGGCTGGATGTGGAGTATGGGAGGGCGGTAGTATTTTGAGTTGGGATAAAACAAAGAAGAGATAACTTATTAATATATCTATTAAAATATGGTATTATTAAAAATAAGGAACAATCACTTATAGAAGTTTTTTTATCATTTTACATAGCATGGGGGTATGCAATTTGGAGTATTTTTTATGAGCAAGGTTAATGTTTACTAGTTTCATTTACCATTAGCAATGAATAAATTCTAGATAATGCTCAATGTGTTATGTGAAAATCAAAATCATCTGATAATATAGATAGAGAAGCAGTCTTCGGTATTTTTAACTGGAAGATGATTATAAGGTGAGGATAGAAATTGATTTGACATTAATTATTTAGTGCGAACCTGAAGTGAACATAAAAATACTGGGGGATTCGCACCAGAAAAAATGCACAAATTGAGTGTGTTTTTAAATGAAAGAAAGAAAAAAGAGCACAATGTAGACAAACTATATTGATATTTAGTTAAAAATGTCTAAATATCTGAGGTGGAAATTGTCTATTTTGCAGTCGTTCCCCTCGCGGGGACGTGGATTGAAATCTTATGATGGATTTCAGGCCACACTCCATCAAGGCGTCGTTCCCCTCGCGGGGACGTGGATTGAAATCCTTATGGAAGTACAACTCCGTATTCTTGCGGGGTCGTTCCCCTCGCGGGGACGTGGATTGAAATATTCGGAAAAACTCTGCATCCGCTCCTTTAGTTGGCTTGTCGTTCCCCTCGCGGGGACGTGGATTGAAATTTGATTGCAACCGAGAATTTTTGCCGCCTCGCCGAGTCGTTCCCCTCGCGGGGACGTGGATTGAAATTATGCGTCTGTGGAATGTATTGATAGGAATCTAAGTCGTTCCCCTCGTGGGGACATGAATTGAAATGAATAAAGGGGATGAGTCATCAAATGAAAAAGTTAAATTACAGGAAGGAGGAAAATGTATGGGGATTGGTGTGAAAGTTAAAGTGTGGGGGGATTTTGCCCTATTCTCTCGCCCAGAGATGAAAGTGGAAAGATGTACTTACGATGTCATGACACCTTCGTCAGCTCGGGGAATTTTGGAAGCCATATACTGGCACCCGGGATTAAGGTGGATCATCGACAGGATTTATGTGAACAAGCCAATTAAGTTTACAAGTGTGAGGCGAAATGAAGTAAAAAGTAAAGTCTCCTCGAACAATGCTCTGTCGGTATATAATGGAGGGGAAAAACCTTTATTTATGAGCAGCAAAGAAGAGATTGTGCAGAGGGCATCATTGCTTCTTCGTGATGTGGAATATGTCATTGAGGCTCACTTTGAAATGACTGACAAAGCGAATGAAGGTGACAATCCGGGTAAGTTTAAGGACATTATGATGCGGCGCCTGAGAAAAGGAGAATGTTATCATATGCCGTATTTTGGCTGCAGGGAATTTCCGGCTAATTTTTGTCTTTGTGAGGAGGAAGAGATTATAACAGCCTATGAAGCAGTTGAGGAAAAGGATTTGGGATTTATGCTGTATGATATGGATTATTCAGACCCTGAAAATATCCAGCCAATGTTTTTTAGGGCAGTGATGCGAAGAGGTGTACTGGATCTGAGAGACTGTGAGGTGGTTCGATGATATTGCAGGCACTTGTTAAACATTATGAGACTCTGGCGGAGGATGGAAAAGTTTCCCGAAGGGGATGGTGTCACGCAAAAGTTTCTTTTGCATTGAATCTGGCAGAGGACGGAAGGCTGAAAGGTGTAATCGATCTTAAGCTGGAGGATAAAAGGGGAAAGAAGCAGGTATGGGTTCCCCGCCCTATTGAAGTTCCGGAAATGGTTTCGAGATCGTCAGGAGTGTCCTCTAATTTTCTGTGCGACAATTCAAAATATTTACTTGGAATTGATAAAGAGGGGACGAACCAAAGAGTATTGGACTGTTTTCAGGCAGCAAAAGAAAAACATATTGATATTCTGGAAAATGTACATAATAACATAGCAGAAGCAATAAAAAAGTTTTTCGTGACATGGGAACCGGAACGTGCAAAAGAACATTATGAGCTTCAGGAATTTTGGGACGAAATTACGGAAGGTGCGAATCTGATATTCTGTATGGGAGGGGATTATGCTCAGGATGATCCAGAAATTAGAACGGCATGGATGCAGGCTAATGAATCGAAATCAGGAGAATCAGACGGCATTTGTCTGGTAACAGGAAACAGGGCGGAAATCGCAAGAATCCACAGTACGGTCAAAGGTGTTCCAAGCGCTCAGTCCAGCGGTGCGGCGCTGGTATCCTTTAATGCTCCGGCATTTGAGTCATATGGGAAGGAGCAGAGTTATAATGCCCCGGTTGGAAAATATGCTGCATTTGCATATACTACGGCACTGAACTACCTGCTGTCCCAGAGAGAGTACACATTTCAGCTTGGGGATACTATGGTGGTATTTTGGGCAGAAAACGGGGATAAAATTTATCAGGATGCTTTTTGCTGGTCTGTCGACCCCCAGCCGGATAATCAGGAGATAATGAAAGGTATCTTTGATGCCTTAAAGGAGCATCAGGCGGTTGCAGTAGGTGATATAGAGTTGGATACGAGCCAGCGATTTTATATTCTGGGACTGGCACCAAATGCGGCAAGGCTGTCTGTAAGGTTTTTTTATCAGGATTGCTTTGGCAGTATATTAAGTAATATAGCGAAACATTATGAACGCATGGAGATCGTGAAGCCATCCTGGGAAGAACGGAAGTATCTGGGAGTGTGGCAAATGCTTCAGGAAACGGTGAACCAGAAATCGAAAGAGAAAAAACCTGTTTCAAATATGGCTGCTATGGTATTGCAGGCAATACTATCCGGCGGGAAATACCCAACTAGTTTATACAGTAACCTGCTGATTCGTATAAGGGCTGAACAGGGCCGGGTAACATGGGGCCGTGCGGCGATTACAAAAGCTTACTTGATCAGAAATTCTGGGATGGAGGAAGGAGAGAAATATATGGGAGTCAATGAAGAAAATCATGATACGGCGTATGTTTTGGGGAGAGTTTTTTCTGTACTGGAAGCAATTCAGGAGGAAGCAAATCCGGGAATTAATGCAACCATCCGGGACAGGTATTTTAATGCAGCATGCGCAACCCCTGCATCTGTCTTTCCTGTCTTAATGAAGTTGAAGAATAGTCATGTTAAAAAGCTCGAAACTTCTAAAAAAAGCTTTAAGATATATTATGAAAATCTTTTGACACAGCTTATGGGAAGCATAGAAGAATTTCCAAAGAGGATGACACTGGAAGAGCAGGGGAGATTTATTTTAGGCTACTATCATCAGGTTCAGAAAAGATATGAGAAAAAGGAGGACAAGTAAATGAGTGAAGCGATTAAAAACAGGTATGAATTTGTGATTTTATTTGATGTGGAAAATGGAAATCCAAATGGTGACCCGGATGCAGGGAATATGCCGAGAATTGATCCGGAAAGCGGCTATGGACTTGTTACAGACGTCTGCCTGAAGAGAAAGATCCGGAATTATGTTGAGACTGTAAAAGAAGATGCAGAAGATGCTGCAGGATACAGAATCTATATTAAAGAAGATGTCCCTCTGAACCGAAGTGATAATGAGGCATACGAATATCTTGGAGTTAACGATAAGACTGTAAAGGACCTGAAGAAAAAAGATCCGAAAGCAGATGAGAAAATCAGGGATTTCATGTGCAGTAACTTTTATGATATCAGGACATTTGGTGCTGTTATGACTACATTTGTAAAAGCGGCGCTGAACTGCGGTCAGGTCAGAGGTCCTGTGCAACTTGGTTTCGCAAGAAGCATTGATCCTATTATCAGTCAGGAAGTAACAATTACAAGAGTGGCAATTACGACAGAAAAGGATGCCGAAAACAAGAGCACAGAAATGGGAAGAAAAAGTATCGTTCCATATGCGCTGTATCGTGCAGAAGGATATATTTCTGCAAATCTTGCCAGAAAGGTTACCGGATTTTCAGAGGACGACCTGGAGCTTTTATGGGAGGCGATCATTAATATGTTTGAACTTGACCATTCTGCAGCAAGAGGTAAAATGGCAGTCCGTGAATTGATTGTATTTAAGCATAGTAAAGAATTAGGAGACTGCCCGGCCTATAAGTTATTTGACGCGGTAGAGGTTAAGAGAAAAGAAGGTGTAGAATTTCCAAGGAAATATCAGGATTATACGGTGGAAATTCATGAGGATGCAATTCCGCAGACAGTGGAAATGACAAGGAAAATATAATGGAATACCATGAAGATGAATATTTAATGATATCCGGGATACAGCATTTTAAGTTCTGCCGCCGGCAATGGGCCCTTATCCATATTGAACAGCAATGGGATGAAAATGTACATACTGCGGTGGGCGAATTGATGCACAAAAAGGTACACGATCCCTATTTAACAGAAAAGCGAAAAGATGTTCTGATTACCCGCGCACTGCCGGTTTCCTCCAGAAATATGGGGGTCAGCGGTGAGTGTGATGTGGTGGAGTTTCATAAAAGTGAAGATGGGATTAAATTGCAGGGGCACTGGGGATTGTATAACGTCTATCCTATTGAATATAAAAAGGGGAAGCCTAAAGCAGGTGAAGAAGATATATTACAGCTCGTGGCACAGGCGCTATGTCTGGAAGAGATGTTTTCTACATCTATCCCGGAAGGAGCTATTTTTTACGGGGAAACACGAAGGCGTGAAATTGTAGAAATAACAGACGGCCTCCGCCAGCAGGTAAATGAAATCTTTCATGAAATGCATCAGTACTATGAAAGACGCTATACACCAAAAGTAAAATACAGCAAGGCGTGTAACGCATGTTCGCTAAAAGACATATGTCTTCCTAAACTTGGGAAAGCAGTTTCCGTGAAGGATTACATGCATCAGATTTTGAATGAGGATGAAGAATGAAAAAATTATTGAATACGCTTTATGTAACCTCTGAGAACAGTTATTTGGCTCTGGACGGCGAAAATGTTGTTGTTTGGGATTCGGATAAGGAAATCGGGCGCCTCCCCCTGCATAATCTGGAAGGAATTGTATCTTTTGGATATAGGGGGACCAGCCCGGCACTGATGGGTGCCTGTGCAGACAAAAATATTTCCCTGTGTTATCTGACCCCGCAGGGAAAGTTTTTGGCAAGGGTTACAGGCAAAGTTAAGGGAAACGTGATTTTAAGAAAACAGCAGTATGAGAGCAGCCTTGATGAAGCGATGAGTATGGAAATTGCCAGAAACTGCATTGTTGGCAAGGTTCATAATGCTAGATGGGTTCTGGAGCGTGTCACAAGAGATCACAGCATGCAGATTGATGTCGGTAAGGTTAAGGAAGCTTCTGATAATTTAAAAAGTTCGCTTGAACTTATACAGAATAGTGGATCAAAAGATCAACTGCGAGGTTATGAAGGGGAAGCGGCAAGCGTATATTTTAGTGTTTTTGACGAATTGATTCTTCAACAGAAAAAAGACTTTACTTTTCACGGCAGAAACAAAAGGCCGCCTATGGATAATATGAATGCCTTGCTTTCATTTGTCTATACATTATTGACAAATACAATTACCTCAGCCTTAGAAACTGTCGGGCTGGACCCATATGTAGGGTATCTTCACACGGATCGTCCGGGAAGGGCATCTTTATCTCTGGATCTTATCGAAGAATTGCGGGCAGTATTGGCAGACCGTTTTGTTCTGTCACTAGTTAATAAAAAAATAGTGACAGGAAAGAATTTTGATAAAATGGAAAATGGTGCGGTTTTGATGGATGACGATTTACGCAGGACCGTACTGACAGAATGGCAGAATAAAAAGAAAGAAAACCTGACACATCCATACTTGAAAGAAAAAATAGAGTGGGGAATGGTTCCGTATGTACAGGCAATGCTGCTTGCGAGATATCTTAGAGGTGATCTTGATGGATATCCGGTATTTTTATGGAAATGAGGTGTGGAGATGCTGGTACTGATTACATATGATGTAAATACCGAAACCGCCGCGGGCAGAGGGCGGCTGAGAAAAGTCGCAAAGCAATGCGTAAACTATGGTAGAAGAGTACAGAATTCAGTTTTTGAATGTATTTTAGATAATGCTCAATGTGTTATGTTGAAAGCAAAGTTATCGGACATCATAGATGAAGATGTAGACAGCCTCCGTTTTTACTATTTGGGAAATAACTATAAAACGAAGGTGGAGCACATCGGCGTGGATAGGGGAGTAGCGGCTGATCAGACATTAATTATGTAGTGCGAATCAGAAGTAAATATACAAACACACGGGGGATTCGCACTGGAAAAATGCTCAGATTGAGTGTATTTGTAAATGAAAGAAAAAAGAGCGTAATATAGACAAGTTTCTCTGATATTTAGGTGAAAATGCCTAAATATCAGAGGTAGAAATTGTCTATTTTGCGTTCGTTCCCTAGCGGGAACGGGCGTGAAATTTATCATAGATGTAGAACTTGACAGTTTTCGGTATTTTTTATTAGGACGTAACTATAAAGTGAGTGTTAAACGTATTGGTGTAGAGGGGCGAATAACATTTGACGAGACATTAATTATGTAGTGCGAACCCGAAGTGAACATAAAAACTCTGGGAGATTCGCACCAGAAAAAATGCACAAAATGAGTACGTTTGCAAATGAAAAAGCGAAAAAAGAGCGCAATGTAGGCAAGGTGTTCTGATATTTAGGTGAAAATCCCTAAATATTGAGGGTGGGAATTGTTCATTTTGCTGTCGTTCCCTTCGCGGGAACGTGGATTGAAATTGGAGTTTGTTCTAGGAGACGAGAATGGACAGCATCGTCGTTCCCTTCGCGGGAACGTGGATTGAAATTGGTATATTTACATCTATTATACATTAGTATCCTGTCGTTCCCTTCGCGAGAACGTGGATTGAAATCTATTGATAACCTTCTAGATTGTGGAGATACATCGTCGTTCCCTTCGGGGGAACGCGGATTAAAATAAGTTTGTGGTATTGTTTCGTTGTTAAGCACATGATGGGATAGTTTAAATATTCCAAAATACTTTTTTATTTAATATATGGAGATGCCGACAAGTAAAGTTGACACATTTATTTAAATATGCTACCTTTAATATAATAGGAGGTGTTACAATGGCATACGCAAAAAAGGAAGATGCAATAGCCTATGTAAATAATTATCAAAAAGAAAAATATGATAGAATAACAGTTATGGCAGCAAAGGGAAAAAAAGCAGAATATAAAGCGGCGGCAAAATTTAAAGGGATGAAACTATCTGCATTTGTACAAGATTGCGTGGAAAAAGAATTAGAACGAATGAAAAAGTGAAGAGTAATATATTGCTGGAATAGTTTAAATATGCTATGATGGAGGTATCAAAATAAAGGAGATACCGAGATGCAAATTGAGTATAGTAAGAAAGCCGCTAAGTATATTAACGCACTGGATAGACCGACAAAACAGCGCTTAAAGGCAGGCATTGAAGGGTTAACGCAAAAGCCACCCGTGGGAGATATAAAGCTATTGCAGGGCTTTACAGATGGCAGGAAGCGGCTAAGGGTAGGCAAGTATAGGATAATATATAATTATGGCTCAGACGGCATAATAGAGATATTATATATTATCAATGTGGATTCAAGAGGGGATATATATAAATAATATCTTCTCCATAAAAGGAGGTAAGAAGATGAATACAGCAACCAAAGAGATGATTGATCTCATGGAGGTATTGCCAGAGAGTGACCAAAATTTAGCACTGGAGATTGTTCGTAAGCTTGTCCTTGCGTGGGATCCGGATTTTACAAAGCTGACTCTGGCCGAGAAAGCAAGTCTTGAAGAAGCACTTGCAGACCCGGAAACAATCCCACATGAGGCTATTAACTGGGATTGATAGAGCCGCCGTAATGGTGGCTTTTTCTGAACTTTGATTTATTTAGGGGCCAGTAATTCGATTTATTCTGTCATAAACATAGGTTTTGACAGTGTCGTTCCCTTGTGGGGACGGGACTTGTAATTTATAATAGATGTAGAGCTTAACAGTCTTTGGTATTTTTAATTGAGATGTAACTATAAGGTTAGTGTTAAACATATTGGTGCGGAGGGACGAATAACATTTGACGAGATATTAAGTATGTAGTGCGAACCCGAAGTGAACATAAAAACTCTGGGAGATTCGCACCAGAAAAAATGCACAAATTGAGTGCGTTTGCAATTGAAAAAGAGAAAAAAGAGCGCAATATAGACAAGTTGCTCTGATATTTAGGTGAAAATGCCTAAATATTAAGGGTGGGAATTGTTTATTTTGCAGTCGTTCCCTTCGCGGGAACGTGGATTGAAATCGTTACCGGTTACCGCTGCCGTAAGGCCTGCAAGTCGTTCCCTTCGCGGGAACGTGGATTGAAATCCACTCTGTCGAGCCATCTTGAAGTGTTGTATTCGTCGTTCCCTTCGCGGGAACGTGGATTGAAATTTATGCCTGTGATCGCTGCCGGACCGGACCACTGTCGTTCCCTTCGCGGGAACGTGGATTGAAATCCACTCTGTCGAGCCATCTTGAAGTGTTGTATTCGTCGTTCCCTTCGCGGGAATGTGGATTGAAATCGATAATCCAAAATGTCTCATCAGAAAGGTCATAGTCGTTCCTTTCGCGGGAACGTGATTGAAGTTAAACAAACTAAGCTCTCGGCCAAACCCCTATATAGCAGGCAGTTCCCAAAAGATGCTAACACAAAAAATACTTCGGGGCATATCCCCGAAGTATAAATCATAATCTGGCTATAAAAGAACCGCCAAAAGATTCCATTGCATGCTATTGATTCCCTATTGCCCGGTATTTACTGGGTGCCGTCCCGAAATGTTTCTTGAAAAGCTTGCTGAAGTGGTAGGCGTCGTCATACCCGACCATAGCTGCCACATTCTGTATACTAAGTTCCGGAGACTCCTCCATCAGTTCCCGCGCTTTTTCCATTCGAAGTTCGATCAGATAATTAATAGGGGTATCACCAGTCTCACTTTTGAAAATTTTGGAGACATAAAATGTACTCAGATACATGTTCTTAGCGATTTGGTCAAGCGAGATTTTTTCGTGATAATGTTCATTAAAGTAGCGGATCATCTGTTTTACGACGTATTTCTTGTTTGGAGATTCGAAGATACAGCCATTTTGTTCTTCCATGACTTCCTGCTGGTCTCTTAACAGGAGCAGGATAAACTGGATCAGGTAGGACTTCAGCATGAAGTAGCGTCCGGGGCGGCATGTATGAAATTCCTTCCCCATAGCAGAACAAAGACGGTACACATCCTGACGCATACCGTCTTTCATAGGAATAATCATATTCCCGTTTGGCAGAGGCAGGGTATTTGGGGGCATATGCCGAATGTGTATATCGCTGAATCCGATGTAATACTCTGTTGCACAGCACTGCGGGCAAGTTACGAGACTTCTGTGATAAGTTCCGGGATTCAGGATAATCAGATCTCCGGCTTTGATCGGGTATTCTTTTCCGTCTATGTAATAAGTACCATATCCCTTTGTCACGACAGAAATCTCTAAATGTTCATGACTGTGGTAATTCTCTTCAGTTTCTGTACGCTTCAGATTACAGATAAATAAAAAAGTAGGGTTTAAGTCATCATAAGTCAGGTCATATTCCTGTCTGTACATAAAGTCACCTCCCGGATAAATGATATTTGATGCTGATAATTCGTCTGACACCGCATAGGATATAAGAGCGTCCTGAATTGCATGTACTAAAAATTATACTCCTGTACGGGGGGATAATTCAATGAAAATATAAACATTCCTGCAGAAAAGTCAAATGGATGGTACTGGCAGTCATGCCCGTCCTGCGGGTTGTCCGGGGGAATAAAGCAAAATACTACATTTAAAGCACAACATATTACATTCTGCTTTTTCCGGGATTGATTATAATAGAACATGTTTACCGGAAATGTTTCCATCTCAGGAAGTTAACTGGAAACAAATTTAAGCAAAACAGGAGGTAACAAGACATGACGAAAAAGATGACAGAAGGCAGACCGTGGAAATTGATTGTGATGTTTACGATTCCCTTATTGATCGGGAATATTTTTCAGCAGTTATATAGTATGGTAGATACCTTGATTGTGGGAAGGACATTAGGGGTGCATGCACTGGCGGCAGTGGGGTGCACGGGCAGTATTAGTTTCCTGATACTCGGATTTGCAATGGGCGTGAGCGCCGGGCTCGCTATCATTACAGCCCAGCGGTTTGGGGCAAAAGATGAGGCCGGTGTCAGAAAGAGTGTGGCAGCAGGGGCGTGGATCAGTCTTGCAGTAACTGTTGTACTGACAGTGGTTTCCGTTCCGCTGGCAAGAAATATTCTGGAACTGATGCGGACCCCGGCGGAGATTATTGATTCGGCATATGAGTATATCGTGATCATTTTCTGGGGTATTATAGCCAGTATGCTGTTTAACTTTTTATCCAATATCATCAGAGCTCTGGGGGACAGCAAGACACCGCTTTTCTTTTTAATTATTGCATGTATTCTGAACATCGTGCTCGATTTTGCACTCATCATGGGAGCGAAAATGGGGGTGGCCGGGGCAGCCTGGGCTACGATTATTGCACAGATGGCGTCAGCGCTGATGTGCTTATGGTATATTAAGAAGAAACTTCCGATACTGCATCTGAAAAAGGATGACTGGAAGGTTTCTGGATGGGATATCGGCCAGCATTTTAAAGTTGCGATGCCGATGGGGTTCCAGATGTCTATCATTGCAATTGGTGCGGTCGTACTTCAGTTTGTACTTAACGGGCTTGGCTCGATTGCAGTTGCGGCATTCTCGGCGGCACAAAGGATCGACCAGATTGCGGCACAGCCGATGAACTCTTTTGGAACAACGATGGCGACCTATGCGGCACAGAATTATGGTGCAGGAAAGATAGACAGGATAAAACAGGGAGTTTTCCAATGCAGCCTGATTTCCGTGGGATTCAGTATTGTGATGGCACTCGTGAATATTTTTGCCGGGTATCAGCTCGCGGGATTGTTTGTAGGATCAGGGGAAACAGGTGTCCAGAGTATGGCCCAGACATATCTTCAGATCAATGGAGTTATGTATTTTGTACTGGCACTGTTGTTCATCTATAGATTTACACTGCAGGGACTCGGAAAAGGATTTATGCCTACGGTGGCCGGGATTATGGAACTGGTCATGAGGACCTTTGCCGCAATCTTCCTTACAGCCTCCATTGGCTTTGCTGGTGCATGCTGGGCTAGTCCGCTGGCATGGATCGGCGCATGTATTCCGCTTGCAGCAGCCTATTTTATGACGATGCGGAAACTTACACAGCAGAGGGCAGAAGCCAGTATGAAGTATGAGGAGCAGACAGCTTCTTAAGAAAATAGCCTGATAACATGAAAAAAGGCTGTATCCGTTATGGATACAGCCTTTTTTCGAAGTTGCCCGATACAGAGCACCCTTCTGTAAATATCATGAATGCGTTCGGATCAATACTACGGACAATCCGTTTCAACTGGCTGACCTCGTATTTTGAAATAACAACAAACAGAATGTACGATGTCTGGTTCGTGTAGGCCCCGGCCCCGTCCCAGTTGGTGACGCCGCGCCCGGTCTGTTCGATGATTGCCCTCGAGATTCCGAGCTTTTTCGTAAAAATCATAACACTCATATTGATGTTCTGAATATGTACGCGGTCACATGCGATGGAGTACACAACACCGTAAATCAAAGAATAAATAACAATTTCAATATTAAACATCAAAAGGCAGATGCCATAGACAAAGAAATTGATGATGATGGATACTTTGCCTACGCTGAATCCCGGGAATTTCTTTGTGAAATAGATGCCCAGAATATCCTGTCCCCCGCCGGAACTGCCGCCTCGTAAGATCATGCCAGAACCGGTACCTGCGATAATGCCCCCGATTACGCAGGCGGTCAGGTAGTCATCGATGACCGGGCTGGCCGGAACAGGCAAAAAGGTAAGCGCCGCTGTCTGTACAATAATTGTAATAACGGACCGTCCAAAGAATTCTTTACCCATCTTGCTCCATGCCATATAGATCAAAGGTATGTTGATTAAAAAATAAATGATACCGGCGATATCGGTCTGTCCAAAGGAAAAATGGAATACCTGGACAATCAGGGTACGGATCAGCTGTGAGATACCCATAAAGCCGCCGTTATATAATGAAAGAGGCGTGATAAAAACATTAAGCCCAAAGGCAAACATTACAGAACCCAGAATTGCATTGCCCATCCCATAAACACGCTGTTTCTGCATATTATCTAATTTATTAAAGAATGACATATTAATTTCCCCCACTGCTGTAATAAAGTTGTCTGACGCGTATCTATTCTAGCATTTTGATTTCCCCATTACAAGATAAAAAAAGCGAAATTTTATAATATTTCATTATATGCTTATAATCATGCATTATTGCACCGTAAAAAAGTGTGAAAAGAAAAGCAGAATGTAAATTGTTTCTGCCAGTATTGTCAAAATATGCTATAATATCTCCATTATGATTCATAATCGGGGTGTGTATATGATACATTGGTCACTTGCAGGGGAATACATGGCATTTATTGTCATTGTTGTGCTGATCTTATACTTTTATGAAAGGCGTACGGTTATTAACGCGAGAGAAAAATTATACCGTGTATGTCTTTGGCTTTCGCTGTTTTCTATTATTCTGGATGCGGTATCTGTGTTTGCGGCAGGGCACAGAGGTACCCCGTATGGGGTCAATATGGCTCTGAACAGCATTTATTTCATGCTCACGGTCATCATATGTTCAATAATTGCTGCATATGTGTTTATTATGATGCTGGCGCATGTATATGATAAGAAGTGTCTGATACGTGCCGTCAAAGGGCTGGCAGCAGTGAATATCATTTATTTTGCGGCACTGATTACTAATATCAGGACAGGAATTCTTTTCTATTTTGATAATGCCGGAAGGTACCACAGGGGAGTACTGAATGTATTGGGGTATGGAGTAATGGCGGCTGAGATTGTGATGGTTTACATCTGCTATTGGAGGAACCGTCCAAGTGTCAGTGAATCGATTGTAAGGATTATCCGCACATTACCGCCAATCATTGCACTGATGTGTATTTTCCAACTATGTTATCCTGATATGCTCATGAACGGGACTGGCATGGCTATTGCCAATTTGATTCTTTTCATTAGTTTCCAGAATCGGGAATTTAAGAAAGATCATCTGACAAAGGTGGGCAACCGGGAGAGCTTTTTTGAGAATATCTCTCTGCGGCTTGCAGGGAGACAGCATTTCCAGGTTGTTATGGCAGCACTTAGAAAGTTTGATGTCATCAACAAAAACTACGGACATCAGAAAGGCGATGAATTTCTCTATACAATTGCAACTGAATTGAGCAGGATTATTCCCAAGGCAGAAGTTTTCCGATTCGGAAATGTAGAATTTGCCCTGATTATTCCTTTTGAATCAGAAGAAAAGTCAAAAGAGAATTACAGCATTGTGAAAAAGAGATGCCAGGGCGTCTGGTCAGTGGGGGATATACATACACATATTAAAACAGCATTTATGTATCTTGACTGTGTTGGTCAGCAGCTTACACCGTCGCAGCTGATGGACCATCTGGAATATGCGATTCAGAAGGCGAAGGAAGCACCTGACCGCAGTATCCATTTTGCGGAGTCAGAGATACAGAAATATGAAGAAGATAAGAAGATTCTGGAGATCATGCAGCGGTCTGTGGAACTGAGAAGGTTCAGAGTCTGGTATCAGCCTGTTCGCCATAAAGACGGCAGTTTCAGTTCTGCAGAAGCATTGCTGAGACTGAATGACTATGAGGGCAATCCGGTGCCTCCGTCCAGATTCATCCCCATTGCTGAGGAATCCGGACTGATTGATGAACTGAGCTGGATTGTGTTGGAAGAAGTGTGTGAACTGTTAGAAAGGAATCCGGAGAGCAGTATTAAGAGTATTTCCATCAATTTATCTATGCAGCAGTTTGCGGATGCAGGAATTGAAAAACGGATTCTGGACTGCCTGAAACGACACCATCTGCAGCCCGGCAGACTTAAGATAGAGGTAACGGAACGGGTGCTTCTTCAGGATATGAGATACATGAAGAATGTGATGCATAATATGAACAGGGCTGGCATCGGGTTTTATCTGGATGATTTTGGAACTGGCTACTCGAATCTGGCCAGTGTACTAGAGTTTCCGTTCGAGTGTGTGAAAATAGACCGCAGCCTGCTGATAGGCTTCCCGGGGAATACAGATTCAGAAGTGCTTATAAAGACACTGATCGATCTTTTCCACAGCCTTGGCCAGGTCGTTGTAGTGGAAGGGATTGAGAAGGCGGATCAGGCAGAACTTCTGAGAGAGATGGGGGCGGACAGGATTCAGGGGTATTATTACAGCAAGCCTCTGCCGGAAGAAATATTTGCCAAAGATTATCTGTAAATAACTATCTATTTTCAGTTAAAATGAGTTATAATAAAGCTAACTAAAAGGCGGTAAATCTATTTGTCAGAGAAAAGGAGCTGAGAGTATGACAGAACACACGATTATAACAATTGGCAGACAGTTTGGCAGTGGCGGACATGAGATTGGAAACCGTCTGGCAGAACGTCTGGACATTCCTCTTTATGACCATAACCTGATCAGAATGGCTGCAAAGGAGCTGAAGGTCAGTGATGAGGAGGCGTCCCGTGTAGATGAGACGATTCTGGGCAAGTTTCTGTCGGCCTATGTGGTTGGCACAGGGGATTATACAGCGTTTATGGGAACGGATGTCTATGGCACACCTTTAAGTGACAGGATGTATGAGACGCAGACCGGTATCATAAAGAAGCTGGCAGACAGGAGTTCCTGTATTTTTGTTGGCAGATGTGCGGATTATGTGCTCGGGGATTATTCAAATTGTATTAATGTATTTATTTACTCTTATAAAGAAGACCGGATCCGGAGAATTTCTAATATTTATAAGTTGACTGAAAAGCAGGCCTGGGATAAAATCAAGAAGGTCGATAAGGAACGTAAACTGTATTATGAGGCACATACCGGGCGCGAATGGGGCAGTGCCGAGTCCCATGAGATGGTATTCAATGTAAGCCTGATGGGTGTGGATAGTGTAGTAGATGCACTGGAAGCCATTTACAGAACGTGGGAAGGTAGAAAGTAATGAATAAACATGGAAAGAAAATGGTTGCTCCGGTAATTATTACAGTACTTTTATTATTATATTTTATCGGCTTTGCTGTAGTTGTATTTTTACTCAGGCCGCCATTAGCAGCATGTATTATTGGAGCGGTTATCCCTCTTGCACTTGCAGGAGTAGCACTTGGGGTATGCATCCAGAGAATTAGAGAGATAAGGAGTGGAGAAGAAGATGATCTTAGTAAATACTGATTATATATCAGGAAAGAAGTTTGAAATGCTCGGACTGGTTAAGGGCAGCACCATTCAGTCAAAGAACGTAGGAAAAGACATTACACAAAGTTTTAAGACTCTGGTCGGAGGCGAATTAAAAGCTTACAATGAGATGATGAATGATGCAAGGGCCCTTGCGACGAAGCGTATGACAGAGGAAGCCGAGAGGCTGGGAGCGGATGCGGTTGTCAATATCCGTTATGCTTCCGCGGCCGTCATGGCAGGAGCGGCAGAAGTAATGGCCTATGGGACGGCAGTGAAGTTCGTGGATTAGAGATATGCAAAAAAGGGCTATTAGAAACAAAATAATTTCAATATTCATGGCGGCTTTTCTGCTTTGTATAGGCTGGATGACAGGCTTACAAGGAGCAGAAGCCGCCGGGACAGAAAGCAGTAATAGTTTACTTGAAGTGCACTACATAGATGTAGGGCAGGGGGATGCGACGCTCATCAAGTCAGATGGACATGCAATGCTGATCGATGCAGGAAATAACAACAAAGGAACTGCTGTTCAGAGTTATCTCCAGAAGCAGGGAATCAAGAAGCTGGATTATGTAATCGGGACCCATCCGGACGCAGACCACATTGGGGGACTGGATGTCATTATCTATAAATTTGACTGCACTACAGTAATGATGCCAGATTACAGTAAGGATACGAAAACATATGAAGAGGTTGTAGACACACTGAAGGCAAAAAACTATAAAGCACTTCACCCGAAGACGGGAGACACCTATCAGCTGGGGGATGCTTCCTTTACAGTAACGGCCCCGTCAGAGCGTAAATATGACAGCGCGAATGACTACTCTATTGCAATCAGACTGGAACATGGAGACAACCATTTTCTGTTTGTGGGAGACGCAGAAGAGGAATCAGAACAGGAAATGTTGAAAACAAAGCAGAAACTGTCCGCGGATGTGTATAAAGTTAGTCATCACGGCAGCAGGAGCGGGACAACAGAGGGCTTTTTAAAAGCAGTGAACCCGCAGTATGCAGTGATTAGCTGCGGGGAAGACAATTCATATGGACATCCCCATGCAGAAGTGATGAACCTGTTGAGAA
Source organism: Faecalicatena orotica (assembly GCF_003149245.1). Taxonomy (GTDB): domain Bacteria; phylum Bacillota; class Clostridia; order Lachnospirales; family Lachnospiraceae; genus Faecalicatena_A; species Faecalicatena_A orotica. Next base: position 62,481 of record NZ_QGDL01000020.1, read on the forward strand.
CAGAGGGAATAAAAGTTTTCAGGACGGATGAGCAGGGAACGATAGTTGCTGTCTCAGATGGTAAGAAGATTACATGGAATATGTCGCCCGATGAAAGCTGGAGAGCAGGAGAACCAAAAGGAACCCGTTCAGATGCAGAACCGGCAGTAAAGAACACGAAAGAAGAGAAAAATGGCGGCTCCTATATTCTGAATACAAATACAAAGAAAGTCCATCGTCCTTCCTGCAGCAGTGTGAAAAAGATGGCAGATAAAAATAAGAAAAAAACAAAAAAATCTCTGAAAGAATTGGAGAAAGAAGGCTATACACCATGTCAGAACTGTATGGATAAATAAGATCAGTTTATGCGGGCATAAAAAAGAACCGGCCAGTAATAACGCTTAAAAAAAGCGGATTACTGGCCGGTTCTTTGTCTTTTAATCAGTGTATTAAAAATCCGGCGATAAAGGTGACAACCGGTATGGTGACCATTGACAAAACGGTTGAGAAAGCAAATATTTCCGAGGCGTATGTATAATTTCTGTCATAGCGTATAGCCATCATAGTCATAGTCGTAGCAGTCGGGCAGGCAGCCGCGATCAGTGTGGTGTAGGCAATATCATGGCTGATTCTGGTGATATAAAGGAACAGGGTTACAAGCAGCGGCATCACAATCAGTTTTAAAAAGCTGACCCAGTATATATGCAGGTTGGAAAAAATCCGTTTCAAATCTGCCTGTGCAACAGAAAATCCAGCAACCATCATGGCGAGCGGTGTATTCATGTCTGCAACATAATTCATTGATGCGAGGACCGTCGCCGGAATACGGAACCTGATAAAAAATAATACAATTGCCGCAAGGGTGGCAATAATCATGGGTGAGAGAAGCCCCTCTTTAAGCTGTTTTAAGGAAAACTTATTCTCCAGAAGACTGAGTCCGTGCGTCCAGGTGAAAAGATTGAACACCGTCATATATGCCGTGAGGTAGAAGACTCCTTCGTTCCCAAGAACGCTGTATATCAAAGGAATGCCGATAAAGCCACAATTGGAGTAGACAGCGCCGAAGCGGTCGAGATAATACTCCGGATTATTCTTCTCCGGTACAAGAAACCTTGCCATAACGATCCCGATGATGTGGGATACACATGCAGCGACAAATGCAATCAGAAGACCTTTTACAAGGCCTGCGTTGTAATCGGTCTGATAGACAGTAATGATCAGACAAGGATTCACAACCATAAGCAGGAGATTGGAAATCGCTTTATTCCCCTCCTGTGTGACAACTTTCAGTTTATAACAGATGAAAGCCAGTATCATAATGATAAGCATTTTTAACAATTGGTTGAAGATCAATACAAACATAGTAATTACTTTACCCTCTCATAGATTAAGACAGCCTTCCGGCTGTCCAGTAAAGTATACTTGATATTTTCTGAAAAAGCAATCCTACAAAAAATAAGTAAAAGGAAAGAGGTTGTGCAAAATAGACAAAAAATAACGTAAGAAATTGACTATACTGTCGAAAAGATCTATTCCGTGTTGACTTAATTATAAAAAAATGATAAACTTAGTGAGAAATGAGAATTGAATTCACATATATGAATTACAAGAAAGGAAGGTATTTATCATGGCATTAATGGGAAGAAAGATTGCAGCAATCCGCGCATATGTAGTGGAGGGCGGCGGAGCAGATTATCATGATCAGAGTGAAGATCACTGGATAGTCAGACAGATTGCAACACCAATGAGTATCTATCCCGAGTACAAAGCGACAAGGACCAGCTTTGGGATCAATGCACTGAAAACACTGGTAGTCGAGGTGGAAGCTGATAATGGAGTAACAGGATTCGGTATTACCACAGGCGGATACCCTGCGGCATGGCTTGTAATGAACCATTTAGACCGGTTTGTAGTTGGAAAAGATGCCAATGAGATTGAAGCGGCATGGGACCAGATGTACCGTGCATCCCTGTATTATGGACGAAAAGGCGTAGTTATGAATGCAATCTCTGCGATTGACCTCGCATTATGGGACCTGCTCGGCAAACTGCGTGAGGAGCCTGTATATGCAATGCTGGGCGGAAAAGTCCGTGAAGAACTTACATTCTATGCAACCGGGCCGAGACCGGACCTTGCAAAGGACATGGGATTTGTCGGAGGAAAGATTCCGCTTGTTTACGGACCAGATGATGGAATGGAAGGCTTGAGGAAAAGTATCGATCTGGCAGCCGATATGCGTGAAAAATGCGGTGACGATTTCCTGTTGATGTGGGACTGCTGGATGGCACTTGATCTGTATTATGCCAAGAGACTGATGCAGGCATCTGCTGATCTGAAGTTTAACTGGATTGAGGAGTGCTTTAACCCGGATGACTACTGGTCTTACAGAGACTTAAAGAAAGCGGCCGGCAATCAAATTATGGTAACAGGCGGTGAACATGAGGCTTCCAAGTTTGGATTCCGCATGCTGATTGAAGACTGCGACCTTGACGTGATCCAGCCTGATGTCGGCTGGTGCGGAGGTATGACAGAGCTGATCAAGATTGGCAACATGGCTGAGGCCCACGGGAAACTTGTGATTCCTCACGGAAGCGGCACATACAGTTATCATTATGTAACAACGAAGACAAACTCACCGATCACAGAATGCCTGATGATGGCTCCTCAGGCTGATAAGGTAGTACCTCAGTACTATCCACTTCTGAAAGACGAGCCGATGCCGGTTAACGGAAAACTGAAAGTCAGCGACAAGCCGGGATTTGGAGTTGAACTGAACAAAGACAAGACACTCATTGAAGTGAAGAAGGGCACAAGACTGTAAATACTGTCAGTAAAAGTGCCAGCATAGCAGTTATGCAGGAGGGTAAAGATGTCAACATCATTTTTAATCATAGGTTTGATTATATCTATTGCAGCAGTTGTTTTATTAATCATCAAAGCAAAAATGAATCCGGCCATTGCATTGATTCTTGGTTCATTGCTTCTCGGATTTTTAACAAAAGTTCCTCTGACAGATATTACCGGTGCTGACGGCACAGTAACGACTGGGTTAGTCAATGTGATCAATAATGGTTTCGGAAGCATGCTCGCAAGCATCGGTTTCCCAATCGGTCTGGGTATTATTCTGGGGCAGTTTGTCAGTGACACCGGAGGAGCCAGCGTAATTGCAGATAAACTGGTTTCACTGTTTCCGAATAAATGGGCAATGTATGCAGTCGGGTTTGCAGGATTTGTGCTCTCCATTCCTGTATTCTTTGATGTTACATTTGTGATTCTGATTCCGATCGGCGTAGCACTGATGAAAAAACTGAACAAGGGTATCGGCTATATCGTAGGCGCCATATCCATTGGTGCGGGTGTTGCCCACACATTAGTGCCTCCTACTCCGAACCCGCTTGTGGCACCAGAATATTTCGGATTTGATTTGGGCATTATGATCGCTGCCGGTCTGTTATTTGGTATTCCTATGACGCTGATAGCTGTTACTATACATGGAAAACTGATGGACAGAGGACTCTGGAATGCAGAGAAAGACGAAAATGGTAATGGACTGAGTGTGGATGAACTCATACTCCCGGAAAAGCTGCCCGGGTTCTTTCTCTCACTTCTTCCTATTATAATACCAATCATCTTTATTCTTATCAATACGGTTGCAGGAGCTGTAATGGATAAGACACCGGCATGGATTGATTTCCTCGGACAGAAAACGATATCCATGCTGCTCGGAACACTTGCAGGAATGGCTGTTTCTATTAAGATACTGGGGCTCAGACGGACCGAGGAAGTGGCAACAAATGCACTAAAGTCGGCAGGCATTGTTTTTTTGATTACAGGTGCCGGCGGTTCCTTCTCATCTGTTATTACGGCATCAGGAGTTAGCGAAGCGATTAAGGACATGGTTTCCAACATCTCTAATAATATCGTGCTGATCCTGCTGATTGGCTGGATACTCGGCCTTTTGTTCAGACAGATTACAGGTTCGGGTACGGTTGCATCACTCACAACATTTGCAATCATGCAGAGTGTAGCTGCTACGGTAGCGATTCACCCGGTGTTCATCGCACTTGCGTGTCTGGATGGGGCGCTGTTCGGGGCAACTGTAAACGACTCTGGTTTCTGGATTGTTTCAAATATGACAGGATTTAACTTTACAGGTGGTCTGAAGACCTACACGCTGGGTCAGGCGATTGCCTCTGTGGTAGGTATCATCCTGATTATCATAGTAGGTTTGATTTCATGCTTGTTCGTGTAGTATAACAGCAGTGACAGGAGCGGTGGCTGGGAGGCGGGTTCCGGGGAGACCCCGGAACCTGAGGGCTGCCGGCCATATTTTATGGCTCCTGTCCTACTTTGCGTTATTGGTTACTGTTCACACAAAGTTGACAAGGAAAGTTGGGCGTGGTAATGTAAATTTATCAATGAAACTATGTACACTTTCGTGTATATAGGCAGCAAATGATAAATTAGGCGTGTATCCGTAATATGAGAAAAATTTGGAGTCAGCCTTTATTTTGGGAAAAGGTCAGGTGTTTTTATGGCGGTAAAATCTGCGGAAAGAGTATTGAGGATTTTCGAACTTTTAGAAAGCAGCTCCGATGGGCTGACAAACAAGGATATCAGTGAGCGTTTGAACTATGCACCGAGCAGTACGATTGCGCTCCTGCAGACTATGGCGGAGAATGGATATCTCATTGCCGATGAACAGAAGAAGTATTCTCTTGGAGGAAAGCTTGTGAGTTTGGGAGCTGTGGCTGCTTCCAGATTTGATATAGGAAGGATGGCCACACCGTATCTGAAGCATCTCATGCAGACTTTGGGAGAAACATGTTTCTTAGGAGTTCTCTCACAGGGGGAGATCGTCTATATTGCAAAAGAGAACTGTGAACGTACGATTAATACAAATGCCCAGATCGGTTCCAGAAAGCCGGTCTATTGTACAGGTCTCGGAAAGGCATTTCTTTCTTTCCTGCCTCCGGAAGAAAGCCGTGATATTATGAATGGACTTGACTTCAAGGCATTTACAGAGAACACTGTAAGAAACAAAGAAGAACTGAGAAAACAGCTTCAGGAGTTCAGGCTTCAGGGTTATGCAATAGATGATCAGGAAATAGAAGAAGGACTGTGGTGTCTGGCCGTTCCGGTTTATGACGGTTATCACAGGATGGTTGCGGCAATCAGTGTGTCGGGACCGAAAGCAAGGATGATAGATAAGAAAGAACTGATAGCCGGTGAGATGCTGAAGGCGGGTAAGACGCTTTCAAGAGAACTGGGGTATCAGAAGGAGGAAAAATAGGATGAAGAAGCTATGTGGCGTAAACCCGCCGGTCATCACGATTTTTGACGATAAAAGTAAGATTGATATAGAAGCAAGTAAACGACAGGCGGATTTTCTGATCGCAAATGGTGTGGATGGTCTGGCTTACCTAGGGACTTCGGGTGAATTCAGTATTATGACCGTTGAGGAGAAAAAGAGTTTTATAAAGGAAATGATCCAGCATGTGAATGGCCGGGTAAATGTGATCGTAGGTGTCGGCGACACCTGTCTGGAAAATACGATGGAGCTCCTGAAATATGTAGAAGCAGCAGGGGCTGACGGGGTTCTGTTGATTAATCCGTACTTTAGTGTATACAGTTCGGAGATGGTTGAGGCATATTTCGGATATGTTGCTTCACACACATCACTTCCTATTATAATATATAATTTCCCGGACCTGACAGGATATTGCTTTAATCCGGACGTGGTTTGCAAGCTTGTGAAGGATAATCCGAATATCGTGGGAATCAAGGATACAATCAATGATTTTAACCATGTGCTTGCTATGCAGAAAGTAAAGGAAGTCAATCCTGATTTTTCTGTGTTCTCTGCTTACGAAAATCAGGCGATGGGCCTGTTAGTCTGTGGCGTGGACGGGTTTATCAATGCGACTGCCAACTTTGCCCCCGAATTTACAGTCAATGCATATCAGGCGGCAAAACGAGGAGATTACAATGAGGCGGCAGTCTGGTTTAAAAAGATGGTAAATGCGATGGATATATACGCTTACAGTTCCCCTCTGTTTCTGGCATGCAAGCAGGCGATGTATTACCGTGTGCTAAACAAGGACGGGCATGAGAGGCTTCCGGCGCTTTCACTTGATGCACAGGCAAAGGCAGATGTCTATAATAAGATGAAGGAATTACGGCTTCTGTAGAATATGTGAGAATGGAGTGAATGCACTATGATAATGGATAAACTGGAGCATATCTGTTATTATCAGCGGAGTGTTCCTGAATTATGGGATGCGGTCCGTTTTGCACAGCGTGTGGAAAAGGAGCATCTGCCGGTCGGGAGATATCCGGTCGGAAAGGGATTTGCGTTTGTACAGGAAGGACAGACCCGGGGCTTTACAGAGGCGGACTTTGAAACACACAATAAATATCTGGATGTGCAGATACTGATAGAAGGCAGTGAAATGTGGGAATATGCGGATAAGTCGGATCTGACGGTCAGGACACCCTATGATCCCGAGAAGGATATTGAATGGCTGGAAGGAAGTGGGGACAAGATCAGGATGAAGCCGGGAATGTTTTATCTTGTTTATCCGACAGATGCTCACAAACCGTGTTGTCATGAGAGTACCCCTGTGTATTACCGTAAGGTGGTAGTGAAGATCCGGATCGATAAGCTGCTGCACAGGGTGGGTACAGACAGCATGGGCATGAATCAGAGAAAAATATCCTGGTAAAGGAGATTGAAGATGGACATAAAGATAGATGATATCGTAAAACAGGTTTTGTCTGAGGTGGGTACTCCTAAAGTGGATAAGACACCTTTTACGCTAGAGAGAAAACCTGTTTTTACGGGCAAGGAAACAGGAAGGACTGCAGTTCTTTCTTCTCCTGAAAATTATGAAGTTAAAGACTGTGAAATCCCAAAGATCAGTGGGAAAGAGATTCTCGTACAGGTCGAAGGCTGCTGTGTATCACCTTCCGATACTGCGGAATTTATGAAAGAAAAGAGAATCGGACAGGCTGTATTTACAGGACAGCAGGGAACCGGTGTGATCGTAAAACTTGGAAGCCCCGCTCTTCAGGATGCGAAGGGAAATACACTGAAAGTGGGCGACCGGATAGTGGCTGTTAAAAAAGCAGGAGGCTCTGCTTCATCGTTTAGCGGAAACCGCATGCATTCGGGCATTATGTCAAATGGGTGGTTCTCAAACTATATAGTCCTTCAGGCAGGAAACCAAATATATCAGGTCAATGATCTGGATCTGGAGTCCCGTCTGCTGACTGAGACTGCTATAGCAGTAAACAGCGCTGTCCAGAGGGCAGAAAAATTAAATCATTTAGAAGATACCAAAAAAGTAATCGTATTAGGATGCGGTCTGGAAGGACTTACGGCAATCGCTGCGCTTAAATGTATGGGAATCAGGCAGATTATAGCAATCGACGGATCAGAAACCAGACTAAAACTGGCAAAAGAATTCGGTGCCCCGGAAGTGATAGACTACCGTGACAAGAAAGGAATGCCGGCCATTCTGGAAAAGATCAAAAAATACACAGGTGGGACTCTGGCAGACACTGTCTTCCAGTGCACCACATCCTCCCTGGGGCGCAGCACAGCAAAACGCCTGATAAAACCTAGCGGCAGCGTATGCGAACTCGGCTACATATTAGGCAGGGGAAAAGCAACGGCAAAATTTTATGAAGAAACAATGCCGTCCGGAGGAAGATTTTACTCCTCAAGAGACTACGAAGAATGCTTTTCATTCTTAAAAAAAGCACAGGAAAAAGAAATACCCCTGTACAAACTAATCACCCACAGATACCTCCTCCCCCAGATCAACGAGGCCCACTGGGCCGCAATCCGCGAAGAAGGCCTGCTGGTATCCGTCTTCAACCGCTAGCTATATATTAGCTATTAATTGGCCTGTTACTGTCGTGTCAGATTCCGTCTGGAATCGCCCCCTTATTCTTATCGGATAATCGGATGAACCCAGCCCGTCAGGCGGCGTGCAGAGGGAGACAGCCCGTGGGATATGCTGTTTTACGGGCATAAAATAAGCTTTAGAGGTACTTAATGAAGCAAGGCCGGATTTTACAGATGGCATTTGATTCTCCAAAATCAAATGCCATAAAGAGCTGAGCTGCGTTTGCATCGGCAAACGGAGTGAATCTCTTTAGTTCTGTAAAATCCGACCTTGCTTCATTTAGTACATCTTAGCGAATGACCAGCCTGAAAACAGCATATCCCACGGGCTGTCTCCCTCTGCGCGCCGCCTGACGGGCGGACTTCAATTATCCCAAAAGAATAAACCTTATTCCATCAGGGATGCTACTATGCTGCTGACGAGTTTTCCGTCTGCCTTCCCTTTTACTTTTGGCATCAGTTCTTTCATGATCTTTCCTTTATCCTTTGCTGTCGGAGTTTCAATACCCAGATCTGCCAATACCCCGTTGATGATTTCTTTAATCTCATCTTCACCCATCATCTTAGGCGCATATTCCTCAAGAACTGCGAGGCGTTTCTTGCATTCGTCGATGATATCCGTGCGGTCCTGAGGTGTCATTTCCAGAGTTTCTTTTGTCTGTTTGATCTCTCTTAAAATAACCTGGGTCTCTTCCTCTTCAGTCAGGTCTGCACGTTTATCGATTGCCTTGTTCTTGAGAGCTGATAACAGAAAAGAGAGAGCTGCCTTTCTCTCCTTGTCTCCGGCCTTCATAGCTGCGACCATAGCACTTCTTACTTCTTCAATTTTAGTCATTCTTCATACCTCCATCTGGTTTATTGTCTACCGGTAACTGTTCATGGTTCTGAACAGTTACGTCTAACGGTTGATTCCGGACTGCAATTCGTCTGCCCATGTCTGCAGATTATAAGTATGCCCGTCAAATAATTTTAAAATCACGCCGGTAGGATTATCCTCGTTGGCAAAGGCATTGGCCTCGTCTGTGTCAACATGCATTGCCAGAGAAAAGCCCGGGCTGACGCGGACAACGACGTCTGAAAAAATCAGAGAACGCTCATAGCTTGTCGTGATGACAAAGACGATGTCATTATCCTTGACATGTGCCCGGACGGCATCGAGAGGTGTCATATGGATGTGGCGTTTTGCCACAATGACCCCTTCCTTTAGTTCTATTCTGCCTTTTGGCCCTTCTAATATACATCCCGGAGTTCCTTTGATATCTCCGGACTGCCGGATGACGCTGGGAATCCCGAGCCTTCTGGCGTCAGTTACGGAAATCTCCACCTGGGTTGCCGGGCGGAACGGGCCCAGTACGATGACTTTTTCAAAACGCCCTTTCGGACCAATGACCGTGAGTCTTTCTTTACATGCATACTGTCCGGGCTGGCTGAGTTCCTTTACATAGTTCAGGCGCACGCCGGGACCAAATAATTGTTCAAAATCTTCCTGAGAGACGTGAATGTGTCTGGCGGAAGTTTCTATAGGGATTTTCAGGCTCATAATGATTAACTCCATCCTGTGCGTGTATTTAACATCACCTAAATTTTAGCAGAATCAAGTGAGGATTTCAATATGATCTTGCTTGTACGGGATGGTGAAGGGGGGCGCTTGCCGTAAGCCGGGGCGGGATGCCGGACGGGCGCCTGTGCTGTTTAGGATTCGGGCGCTGCGATAAGCAGCAGTAGGAGAATGCGCGCAAAAGCGGACGGAACCAGCCACATTCACCGCCTAATCTGGTGATTAGACGGTTCAGGCGGCTTTAAAAGCTGCTTTGGTGAGCAGCTTTTATCCGTCTGCTTTTGCATGCATTCTCCTACTGCTGCTAATCTTGCTTTACGAATTTCAAACAGCACAGGTGTCCGTCCGGCATCCCGCCCCGGCTTACGGCAGGCTTCGGTTCATCCGGTCAGTAATAGCGCGATCATGGGAGGGGAAATCGGCGGAGGGCTGCGGATGGATTCGCGTGGTGGGACTTTATGTGGGGAGGGACGTACACGAGGCTGACGCCCGTGTACTAAAGAAGTTGTGCTAAGATTGTGTTAAGAAGGGGAAGGGCTGGTTGACCGGGGGGATTTTTGCGTGATATTCTTGGAACGGAGTGCGTTGATGTTAAGTGAGGGTTAGGCGTACAGTATGGGGATACGAAGGAGTAAATGGGATCATGGGTATTAAGGATGTGTTGGCGCTTTTGGGCGGGCTGGCTTTGTTTTTGTATGGGATGCAGATGATGAGTAATGGGCTGGAGGCGGCGGCTGGGAACCGGATGAAGGCGATTCTGGAGAGGCTGACTTCGAACAGGGTGAAGGGGGTCCTTGTCGGGGCAGGGATTACAGCTGTGATTCAGTCTTCTTCGGCGACCACGGTTATGGTGGTCGGGTTTGTGAATTCGGGACTGATGACGCTGAAGCAGGCTGTCTGGGTTATCATGGGGGCCAATATAGGGACGACGATTACGGGACAGCTGATTGCGCTGGATATTGGGGCCATTGCGCCTGTGTTTGCCATTGCGGGTGTTGCTGCGATTATGTTTGTGAAAAATGAAAAGGTACATCATATCAGCAGTATTTTTGCGGGACTTGGTATACTTTTCATGGGAATGGACATGATGGGGAATGCAATGGAGCCTCTGCAGGATTCGGCGGCATTTATCCAGTTTATGACGACTTTTAGGAATCCTCTGGTGGGAATTCTGATTGGCGCCGTGTTTACAGCGGTAATTCAGTCCTCCTCCGCATCAGTCGGGATTCTTCAGGCACTGGCCGGGACAGGGATGATTCCTCTGTCAAGTGCTGTTTATATTCTGTTCGGGCAGAATATCGGAACGTGCATCACGGCGGTGCTGGCATCAATTGGGATGAAGGTGAATGCGAAGCGGACAACGATTATACATTTGATGTTTAATATTTTTGGTTCCGTTTTGTTTACGGTGGTCTGTCTGGTTACACCTTTTGTGAGCTGGATGGAGGCACTTGCACCGGGAAATCCGGTTTCGCAGATTGCAAATGTGCACACTGTTTTTAATATTGTGACCACACTGATCTTACTTCCGTTTGGAACATATATGGCGGCCGCGGCGGAGAAAATTCTCCCTGACAGCAGAAAGGAAGAGGACGAGGAATACAGGCTGAAGTATATTACCAGATTTGAACCGTCCTATGCGATCGGACAGGCGGCAGTGGCGATTTCTCAGGTGAAAAATGAGGTGGGGAGAATGCAGGCGATGGTCGAAAAAAATATTTCCAGTGCCTATAATGTCCTGATTAAATATAATGATAAGGAACTGAAAAAAATAGATGAGCGGGAAACATACATAGATTATCTGAATGCAGAAATATCAAGCTATATCGTGTCTCTGATGGCAAATGAAATGTCTCTGGCAGATTCGCGCCAGATCAACGGATATTATGTGGTCATCAGCAATCTGGAACGCCTTGGCGATCATGCGGTGAACCTGGCCGGATATGCAAAGGAATTGAAAGGCTGGGATGCCGGATTTTCAGAAACGGCCAGGGAAGAACTGGAGATTATGAAGAAGCAGTGTATGGATGCGCTGGATATCGTAAAAGAAATGCTTCCCGGAAATTCGGGTGTGATTCTTGAAAAGGCTTCGGCGATGGAACAGAAGATTGATGACACAAGGGATAAATATTTTAAGAAACAGATGCAGCGCCTGAAAAAAGGAAAATGTAAGCCTCAGACAGGCATCATATTTACAGAGATTTTAACGGATTTTGAAAGAATGGGGGATCATGTGAAAAATATTGCCGAACAATATGTAGAAATGGAAAACTGATGAAACAACGAATATTTTCCTCTGTTTAACAAATAATAGTAGCAGTGCTAATTATTACTATGACGTTAAATGGAGGAATTTTTTATGAAAGCTACAGGAATCGTAAGGCGGATTGATGACCTGGGAAGGGTGGTCATTCCGAAAGAAATACGAAGAACGCTGCGGATACGCGAGGGAGACCCGCTGGAGATATTTACAGACAGAGAAGGTGAAGTGATACTTAAGAAATATTCTCCGATCGGGGAACTGGGAACGCTGGCCAAGCAATATTCCGAAAGTCTGGCACAGACGATGGGATGCACAGTATGTATCACGGACACGGATCAGATCGTGGCGGCCTCAGGCAGCGGGAAAAAAGATCTGCAGGATAAGTATATCAGTAAAGAACTGGAAAAAGTGATTCAGACGAGAGAACAGGTGCTGGCAAAGTCAGATTCCGCTAAATATGCCGGAATCACGGCGGATGAAAAAGAATTCAAAGAAGAAGTGATCTGCCCGATCCTCTGTGAAGGGGATGCAATCGGGGCGGTTGTGTTCTTAAATAAAGACGACAAGAAAAAATTCGGGGAACTGGAACAAAAGGTTGCCCAGAGTGCGGCAGGATTTTTAGGACGGCAGATGGAGCAGTAAATGAAAGTGTTATAATAATAAAGACAGCGGCAGAGATAAAGGGTAACACCCATAGGGAAGTAAATTAGTAATTGCGGGGCGGCATAGTCGAAAGGCTATGCCGTCTTGCTTTTTCTTTCTCTTTCAAGCGTCTGCGTGCCCTCGTCCTGCTCCAGTTTGCAAATGAAGTTCCAAATGATTTCCACCTTTTGGCGGCGGTGTCCGCTGGACTTGTCGGGGGCGTGGACTACGATTTTCTTCATAAACTCGTTGATGATAGTAGGCGTCAGCTCCGTTATTCCCACATACTTGCGGATAATGGTGGCGAAGCTATCAAAATCAGCCTTGTCCTGCTCGTAAGTATTGACCGCCGTTTGCTCGGATTTTGCAAACGCCATCAGTTCCTTTTGCTCCGCTTCATATTCGCCGGACAACTTCAAAAACCGTTCATGAGAGATAGCGCCGGATATGTCATCCTCGTAAATCCGCTTGAAGATACGGTCCAGCTCCGCAATCCGCTTTTGTGCCTGTTCCAGTTCTTTTTTGCGCCGCTTTACTGCCTTTTCCATTTCCGCCGATTGCTGCCGCTGTCTCACACTGCGAAACGCACCAATGTCGTCAAAGAAGCTTTCGGTGTAGTAGCCGACTTTCAGATATTCGCGTCCCATGCGGGACATATCCTTGACAATGACCGTCTTGACCTTGCCCGTTTCCGCAAGGCGTATCATCTCATTCCAACCGGGGCGGTCAAACGTAACGCCGGAAACACCGTCGTCGATGAAAAACAAAGGATTGGAAAAGCCGTTGTCTGTTGCGTACTTCAAAAGGATTTTCTTCTGATTGGCAATGCTGTTGCTCTCGCCGTCGAGCGCGTCCTCTTGGGATAAGCGGGCATATAAAGCGGTAATGTTGTCGGAGTAATTCGTTGTTGTCGTCATGTTCATTCCTCCTGTGATGAACGCCCGACAAACAGGTTGCTATCTGTATTATAGCGGACTTCTGATTTTTTGTCAGTAGGCGATGTGACGGATTCCGATTTTATGAGCCGCACCATTTTGTCATACAGCGGTTCAGAGCCGCCGCAAACGGTAGATACTTCAAAGACTGTACCGCCGATTTTATAGTGGACCGTTTCATGCAACGGATTACCCTTTTTAGGCAGCAATCACTATGTTCATGTTCTCGTTTCTGTTCCATTTCTTTCCGTCCTTTCGTAAGTATTGTAAGTTATTAATTTCGGAGCAAGCATAGCAACAGGATAGCCTGTTGCGTGTTTTGTCCTGCAAAACGCTTGTTGGAAAGTTTCCCAAACCCTCATTTCGTCAGTCCCCTAAATTGCAAAAGCAACCGCCGTTCCGACTTCCAAACTTCGTCCATGAGCCGTTTTAGTTCGTCCATGTCCTCGGTGTAGATACGGGCGGTTTGGTTGACGCGCTTTGCAATCTGATTGATGTTAACTCCTATTTTTTGAAGCTGCGCGGAATGTGCTTTTATCTCCGGTATATCAAGCAGAATGATGTACCCATCAATGAGCATTTTGCGGGCGTAGGCGGCGAGATTTTGAGTTGGGAACTGTTTTATCTTTTCTTCAATCAACGCCCGTTCTTCCTCTGTCACTCGAACAATGATTTGCACCTTGCGTTTTCGATTTTCCATGTGATTACCTCCTTAGTACCTACTACGGTTGGTATAACAATTTTGCCAAGTATATGCGCAAAGTTTCTTTCACTACCTACAACAGTTGGAAAACCGATTTTGCCAAACTTCCGCAAAAGAAAGCGTTGCAATCTCAAAAAAATTGCAACGCTTTTCAATGTCTATTCTGTTTTGTGCGGGACATTTTATTTGTCCTTTTGGCTTCCTCAATCTTTTGTGTCCTGTGTTGCGAGAATTCAAGGTCATAGTATTGAAAATAATAGCGAATATAAATACGGCGGTATGTAAATTTTTTAAACCTATTGACTTTCTGAACAGCGTTCAATATAATATAATTGAACGCTGTTCAAGGAGGGCTATCACAATGAGTAAAAACGAAAATGTCAAAAATCATATTGTTGAGGTTACTACTGATTTAATAGAGCAATATAACGGCGACACAAAAAATATTACCGCCCGTATGATTGCAGAACAAGCAGATATTGGGTTAGGGTTAATCAACTATCATTTTGGGAGCAAAGACAATCTGATAACTGAATGTGTGCAACGAATTATAGGAAAGATAGTGACAGGTTTTCATATGGAGCAAACATTTCAAACTGATAAAGAACGCTTGACAGCTTGGGCTTCTTATGTGTTTCACTTTCTTTTTGAACATTCTGCAATTTCCCGAATTTCTATTCTTGGAGATTTACAGAATTATGTGGAAAATTGTAATTCTGTTCTTACGCAGCAAGGATTTATGCATTCCCTGAAAAATGACATTTCAAAGGATGATAAATCCGTATTGGTGTTTATTCTTACCGCAGCAATGCAAACGGCATTTTTAGGGAGTGATGTAGCAAAACAAGTTCTTGGCTATGACTTCACGAAAGCAAACGACAGAGAAGCCTATATTAAAAAAGTGATAGATATTCTCTTTGAAAGAGGGGGACAAGTTAATGAATAGGAAAATAGGAATGTTCAGTTGTGTAATTAACTTGATTTCTATCATCGGTTTCGCATTGTCTATGCTAATCGGGTTTAATTGCGGCAGCTATTTTTGCTCAATGTTTATAGCTTTTAGTTTTGTGATTATGATGTGGGCATATGCTTATTTTTCTGAAATAAAATGCAAATTGTCGGGTTATATTTCAGCGGGCTTTGCTACTGTGTATGCAACAATTATCTTGCTGGTTTATTTTGCTCAATTAACAACGGTTCGACTTAATGATTTAACGCAACAAGCTGTTAAACTTCTTGATTTTCAGCAATTTGGATTATTTTTTAACTATGATTTGTTAGGATATGCACTAATGGCATTAGCAACATTTTTTGCAGGCTTGGCGATAAATGCACACTCCAAAGTGGATAAATGGCTGAAATATCTACTTATAATACATGGAGCTTTTTTTATAAGCTGTTTAATTATGCCTATGCTTGGATTATTCAAAGCTGATAGCCCATCTTGGATAGGCGTTGCCGTATTGGAATTTTGGTGCTTGTATTTTTGCCCTATCAGTATTTTATCGTTCTTGCACTTTTCTAAGTGCAAGGAATGAGGCGGTTATGAGCAAAATAGAATGGATACGTTGCTCTGTCT
Organism: Faecalicatena orotica; assembly: GCF_003149245.1. GTDB lineage: Bacteria > Bacillota > Clostridia > Lachnospirales > Lachnospiraceae > Faecalicatena_A > Faecalicatena_A orotica. The sequence continues at coordinate 78,052 of NZ_QGDL01000020.1, forward strand.
GGGGAAATAAAACAAGATTGAAAATTCGAGAGGATACAGAGCTAAAAAACTTTCCGCTATTCTGTCCCGAATGCAAGCAAGAAACCTTAATCAACATACAACAATTAAATATGTCAGTTATCAAAGAGCCAGACGCTAAGACGCAGAGCCGATAATACGCAGTTAGTCCAACTGTATGTTATCGGCTTATTTTATTTGTGATAACAATTAAAGCCGCCGTTTTCCTTTTTCAAAATTGGAAATATGGAGGGTGTATTAGAGTTACCTTTTTAAGGATATGACGGTATCAAGGAGGTATCGCCGTGTCCTTTTCTGTTTTTCATAACCTACCGCATAATTTACGGTCAAAAAAAACCATTACCCGCCGACGGAGTATTCCGTCCATAAAAATGCACACACATCATCATATATGCCTTATTACATCATATAGCATAGCCGCCTGTACAGTTTTGCGCTGTACAGGCGGTTTTTGTTATATCCCTCATTCCGGACAGAAAGGGGGTGATGAAAATGACGTATTCAAAGGAACAAAAAGAACATATCGAGTTTGTCTTTGATGTGTTTTGCAGAGTTGTATTACGGCATGAGCTTATCGACGCGGTACGGGAAAAACAGCGGCGGGCGCAGCATAAAATCTCGCTTGACTATCTGCGTGACGAGAAATATTTTGACGTGTCAACAACGGACGAATATTTCGTAATGCAAGACAAGCCAATCGCTTTTACCGTATGCAACAAGACTGTAATTGTAGACAATGAACAGTTAGGCGAAGCATTGAAACGCTTGACGGCGGCACAACGGGAGTTGATACTGCTGCACTTTTTCCTGTGCTGCACAGACGAGCAAATCGGCAAGCTGTATGGGCGCAATCGCAGCACCATTCAGTATCGAAGAAGCGTTGCAATCAAGCAGTTACGAAAAGAAATGGAGAGCTTGAAAGATGAAGAATAACAGAGGATTTTCCTTGCTGCCCGTAGAGGTCAAAAAAGCCTTGCGCCATGCGGTTTTGCAGATGCGGAAACGGGGGACGTAATGGTTTTATACTCGTTACCTTAAAAATGGGCTTCTATTGCGTGACAAGAAGAAAGACGGGTGAAAAGCGTTATGCCTCTCACTCGTCTTTCATAGCAACCTTGTTTGTCAGCCGTTAAGTCTGTTTGTTTTCAATACTTCCTTATCGGCTTTCGCCTAAACTGCTGCTGTTTTTTTTCGTTTAAGTTATATTTCCCGCGGGACAATCATATGCTGTATTAGTATATGATGGACGAGGAGGTTTGGGATGGAGAAAAAGACAAACAGAGGACGCGGGGCGGAAGGAAAAGCTGTCTGGATTCTGAAAGCCCTTTTGTGCGCCTATGTAGTAACAGGGATCCTGCTGCTTTTGCTGACACTTTTGCTTTATAAATTGAATCTGGATGAAGGAAAAGTAACAGGGGGAATTATTGCAATCTATGTCATTTCTACTTTTGTCGGCGGGTTTGCCGCAGGAAAGATGGCGAAGGTACGCAAGTTTGCGTGGGGACTGACGATTGGGATCCTGTATTTTGGACTGCTGCTTTTGATTTCTCTGGGGGTGTACCGGACACTGCAGGGCAGCGGGGCCAATGTACTGACAACATTTTTGCTCTGTGCAGGCGGCGGAATGCTTGGGGGGATGATATCCTGATCCTGAGACATACGATTATGCAACGATTATGTTCACGAAAAAAACACTTTAAAAACATATAACAGTATGCTATAATGTTACGAGGTAAATACATGCCTGTAGCATGAATAGTAGGAGGAGAGAACCATGAAGCATATCAAGACATTGAATACACAGACATTGAACAATACAGTAAAAAAGGGCGGCTGCGGTGAATGCCAGACATCCTGCCAGTCAGCATGCAAGACTTCCTGTACAGTAGGAAATCAGACCTGCGAACATAAGAAATAAGATACATATAATTTAGTAAAGAACCATGAAAGGCAGCGACCTCGGCCGCTGCCTTACGCTTGTTACCGGGATTCTTTTCCGGGGCATGTGAATTAAGATGAAAGTGGGGGTATCTGTTGTGATACATCAGTACCAGAATAATGGATATAACATTGTCCTCGATGTGAACAGTGGTTCTGTGCACGTGGTGGACAAGATTGCATATGACGTGATCGGCTGTCTGGAGGGTATGAATCCCCTTCATACCCCGGAAACTTTACGCAGTGATGAGACCCGGGAGTATCTCTGCGGGAATCTGGAAGATACCTATGCCAGAGAAGAACTTTGTGAAGTGCTGGAGGCCGTGGCTGAACTTGCAGAGGCAGGACAGCTTTTTGCAAGAGATATATATGAAGACTATATAGGGGAAGTGAAGCAGAGGAAGACCGTTGTTAAGGCTCTTTGTCTGCATATTGCGCATGACTGTAATCTGGCATGTAAGTACTGCTTTGCGGAAGAAGGGGAATACCACGGGAGACGTGCCCTGATGTCATACGAGGTGGGGAAGAAAGCACTGGATTTCCTGATCGAGAATTCTGGGAACAGGAGGAATCTCGAAGTCGACTTCTTCGGCGGGGAGCCGCTGATGAACTGGCAGGTTGTGAAAGACCTGGTGGCTTATGGGCGGGAGCAGGAAAAGCTGCACAATAAGCATTTCCGTTTTACCGTGACGACTAACGGTGTCCTGTTGAATGATGAGATTCAGGAGTTCGTGAACCGCGAGATGGACAATGTCGTGCTCAGTCTCGACGGCCGTAAGGAAGTAAATGACAGAATGCGCCCGTTCAGAAACGGAAAAGGCAGTTATGACCTGATTGTACCGAAGTTTCAGAAACTGGCGGAGAGCCGGAACCAGGAGAAGTACTATATAAGAGGGACGTTTACAAGGGAGAATCTTGACTTTTCAAATGATGTCATGCATTTTGCAGAGCTGGGGTTCAAACAGATTTCCATAGAACCGGTAGTCGGAGAGGACACAGACCCATATGCAATCCGGGAAAGTGACCTGCCGCAGATTTTCCGGGAATATGATATTCTGGCAAAGACTATGGTGGAAAGAGAGCGCAGGGGGGAAGGATTTACATTCTTCCATTTTATGCTGGATTTAGAAGGCGGTCCGTGTGTCGCAAAGAGACTTTCAGGCTGCGGCTCAGGGACAGAGTATCTGGCTGTTACGCCGTGGGGGGATTTATACCCGTGCCACCAGTTTGTCGGGGATGAAAAGTTCCTGATGGGAAATGTGGATGACGGAATCGTAAAACCGGAAATCGCGGATGATTTCAGAGGCTGCAGCGTCTATTCCAAAGAAAAATGCCGGAAGTGTTTTGCCAGATTCTACTGCAGCGGCGGCTGTATGGCAAACTCTTATAAATTCCACAATACGATTCATGATACGTATGATGTGAGCTGTGAGATGGAACGTAAACGTGTAGAATGTGCGATTATGATAAAGGCTGCATTGGCAGATGAAGAAAGGAATGTGACTCATGAAGAAAAGTAAAGGCATTATCAGCCTGATTCTGACTGCCCTGCTGATTGCCCTGTTGGGATTTACAACAGTGGTCGGATTCGGGAAAACAGGTTCAGGTGCCGCAAAGAATATCAAGCTCGGTCTTGATCTGGAAGGCGGCGTAAGTATTACATATCAGGTCAAAGGGGACACACCGTCCCAGGCAGATATGGATGATACCATTTATAAGCTGCAGAGACGTGTGGAAGGTTACAGTACAGAGGCTACCGTATATCAGGAGGGCGATGACCGTATCAGCATTGAGATTCCAGGTGTTAAGGATGCCAACAAGATTCTGGACGAATTAGGACAGCCGGGCTCACTGTATTTTATCAGAGAAAAGGACAGTGACGGCAACGCTAACTATTCACAGGTATCTGCTGGGGAATATAAGCTTAACAAGACGATCGATGAGCTAAAGGAGGATGGTTCCATCGTTCTCACCGGTACAGATGTTAAGAATGCATCTGCAGCAACAACGCAGGATTCAATGAATAACAAAAAGAATATCGTCGAGCTTTCCTTTACAAAAGAAGGAACTGAGAAGTTTGCGGCTGCAACAAAAGAAGCGGCAGGCAAAGAGACGATTGCAATTTACTATGATGGAGAACTCGTCAGTGTGCCGAATGTGGAGAATGAAATCCTTGACGGGCAGGCCCAGATCTCAGGAAGTATGGATTTTGAAGCGGCAGAACAGCTGGCATCCACGATCCGTATCGGTGGACTGAGTCTGGAACTCGAGGAGCTGCGTTCCAATGTTGTTGGTGCACAGCTGGGGCAGGAAGCGATCAGCACCAGTTTAAAGGCCGGCGCGATCGGACTTGCAATTGTGTTTATTTTCATGTGTTTTGTATACCTGCTTCCGGGATTTGCGGCAAGTATTGCACTGCTTATTTATACGGGGCTGATTCTTGTCCTGCTGAATGCATTTGATATTACACTGACACTTCCGGGTATCGCAGGTATTATCCTTGGTATCGGTATGGCGGTGGATGCGAACGTTATCATTTTCGCCAGAGTCCGTGAGGAACTGTCGGCCGGCAAGAACGTAAGGGCTGCGCTGAATGCAGGTTTCCATAAGGCGATGTCGGCGATTCTGGACGGAAATATTACAACCCTGATTGCAGCGGCCGTGCTGTGGCTGAAGGGAAGTGGAAGTGTAAAAGGATTCGCACAGACTCTGGCACTTGGTATTGTGGTTTCCATGTTTACCGCACTGGTGATTACACGTCTGATTGTGTATTCCTTCTATGCAGTGGGAATCCGCAATACAAAGGTTTATGGCCGTGTAAAACCGGAACGTAAGCCAATAGACTTCCTAAGTAAGAAAAAAATATTCTTTGCAATATCAATTGTAATTGTTCTGGCTGGATTTGTATTTATGGGAATTAACAGCAGCCAGGGCAAGGGTGCATTAAATTACAGCCTTGAGTTTAAGGGCGGTACCTCAACCAACGTGACCTTTGATAAAGATTACAGTCTGGAGGAGATCGACAAGAATATCGTGCCTCTGATTGAAGATGCAACAGGGGACAATAATGTGCAGGTTCAGAAAGTAGAAGGAACCAATCAGGTAATCTTCAAGACAAAGACACTTGAACTTGACAGACGTGAAGCATTTAATAAGGCGATGACAGATGAGTTCAATGTAAATGAGGACGAGATTACAACAGAGAATATCAGTTCAACTGTAAGTTCGGAGATGAGACAGGATGCCATCGTAGCAGTTCTGATTGCAACAATTTGTATGCTGCTCTATATCTGGTTCAGGTTTAAGGACATCCGCTTTGCAACGAGTGCCGTGCTGGCGCTGCTGCACGATGTTCTGGTCGTACTTGCATTCTACGTTGTTGCAAGGGTATCAGTAGGTAATACATTTATCGCATGTATGCTGACAATCGTAGGTTACTCCATCAATGCCACGATCGTTATCTTTGACCGTATCCGTGAGGAGATGAAGACAAAGAAACGCGGCGAGGAACTCTCAGATCTCGTGAACAGATGTATTACACGTACATTGACACGTAGTATTTATACCTCACTGACAACGTTCGTGATGGTTGCAGTATTATATGTTATGGGTGTAAGTTCGATTAAAGAATTTGCACTGCCGCTGATGGTAGGTATAATCTGCGGGGCATATTCATCCGTATGTATCACAGGCGCACTCTGGTATGTGATGAAAGGCAAGGGACTGAAACAGGAAAAGAAGTAAGAACGTATATGCAGGAGGGGGCACCGCCGTGAATTGGCGGTGCCCCCTTTGCAGAATTAGATTACCCCACAGGTATTTCTGATAAAATTTTATACACAAGGAGGATAAAGGGTGGAAAAATGGTTTGTTTCTATGAAAAAAGCAGATTTTAACCAGATTGCCGAAAAGTACCGGATATCTCCGATTCTTGCAAGGCTGATCAGGAACCGGGATATGACGTCGGATCAGGAGATTGATTTTTATCTGAATGGCACGATCGCAGACTTATTTGATGGCATGCTTATGAAGGATATGGATAAAGCAGTAGAGATTTTGGCGGAGAAAATTCGTGAGGGAGCGCCAATCCGCGTAATTGGCGATTATGATATAGACGGTGTCAACGCGACATATGTACTTCAGGAGGGGATCGCGAAGCTTGGCGGAGATGTGGATACGGATATTCCGGACCGGATTAAGGATGGTTATGGGCTGAACCGTATGCTGATCGACCGGGCACTGGATGAGGGGATCGATACCATTATTACTTGTGATAACGGGATCGCTGCATCGGAGGAGATTGCCTATGGGAAGAAGCAGGGGCTCACAATCATCGTGACGGATCATCATGAAGTGCCTTATCTGGATGCCGGAAGCGGGCGGGAGTACCTTCTTCCACAGGCAGATGCGGTCATTGACCCGCACCGTGCAGACTGTGACTATCCGTTTAAGGGACTGTGCGGGGCGGCAGTTGCCTACAAGCTGGTGGAGGCATTATACGAGGTGATGCAGCGCGATGTGGACGATGTGGATTACCTGATGCAAAATGTGGCAATTGCGACCGTCGGTGACGTGATGGACCTTGTCGGTGAGAACCGGATTTTTGTAAAGCAGGGTCTGGAAATGCTGAAACGAACGAATAATCACGGCCTGAAAGCACTGATGGAATGTACGGGTGTGCCCGTGGACCGTCTGTCAGCTTACCATATTGGTTTTGTAATCGGGCCGTGCATCAACGCAAGCGGCCGTCTGGACACTGCAAAACGGGCACTTGAGCTTTTAAATGCGCCGAACCGCCGTGAAGCGGTCATGCTGGCGGAAGACTTAAAAGCCCTGAATGACAGCCGCAAGGAGATGACCGAAAAGGGTGTCGAAGAAGCTGTGGAGCAGATCGAAAATACTTCTATGGGTGAGGATAAGGTTCTCGTTATCTATCTTCCGGACTGCCATGAGAGTATAGCCGGGATTATAGCGGGAAGAATTAAAGAGAGGTATTACAGGCCGACCTTTGTTCTGACGGCAGGTGAGGAAGGTGTGAAGGGCTCGGGACGTTCCATCGAGGCCTATAATATGTTTGAGGAAATGTGCAAATGCCGAGCCCTGTTTACTAAGTTCGGCGGACATAAGCTGGCGGCGGGGCTTTCCCTCAAAGAGGAGAATGTAGGGCGGTTCCGGGAGGTGATTAATGAGCTTGCGGACCTGTCTGAGGAGGACATGTTGCCGAAGGTTTCTATAGACATGCAGCTTCCGCTTCCTTATGTGACGGAAGAACTTGTTTCCGAACTGGAACTTTTAGAACCGTTCGGCAAGGGAAATACGAAACCCGTGTTCGCAGAAAAAAATCTGAAAGTAATCAGCCCGAAAATTATCGGCAAGAATCAGAATGTTCTAAAGTTCAGGGTACAGGATCAGCGGGGCAATCAGATGGAGGCAGTTTATTTCGGTGATGCTGCCGCATGTATGGAGTATATGCGGGGGAAACCGGAGATGTCGTTTACCTTTTATCCGTCAATAAACGAATATATGGGAAACCGTACGCTTCAGATTACGGTGACCAACTACCAGTAAGGTCATTTTTTGGCGTTTTTGCGCCATTTTCTGTTTGAAATAGTTTGAAAAAAATAAAAATGATGGTATACTTAGGAATATGAAACTTACGATGGAAGAAAGGGGGAATTGATATGGCGGGGACTCCGGAATATGAATTGCTGAATATGAATCTGGAGATCGTAGACGGGCATGCCGTAAAAGCGCCCGAAGATTATCAAGACCCTGAACAATTATATCAGGCCTTGATTGCCAGAGTCAGGAAATATCATCCGTCTGCGGATATTACAATGATTGAGAAAGCATACAGGGTCGGAAATCAGGCACATAACGGTCAGGTGCGCAAGTCTGGCGAACCTTATATTATCCATCCTCTGTGGGTCGGGATTATTCTGGCGGACCTTGAGATGGATAAGGAGACGATCGTGGCAGGCATGCTGCACGATGCAGTAGAAGATACGGAGATGACTCTCGAAGACGTGGCGAAAGAATTCGGAGATGAGGTTGCACTTCTCGTGGATGGTGTCACAAAATTGGGACAGTTGTCCTATTCCCAGGATAAACTGGAGGTTCAGGCGGAGAATCTGCGGAAGATGTTCCTTGCAATGGCAAAGGATATCCGTGTCATTATCATCAAACTGGCTGACCGGCTCCACAATATGCGGACGCTGGAATTCATGGTTGAGGCCAAACAGAAGGAAAAGGCAAGGGAGACGATGGACATTTACGCGCCCATCGCGCAGCGCCTCGGTATCTCCAAGATTAAGACAGAACTGGACGATCTGTCATTAAAGTATTATCAGCCCGAAGTATATTATGACCTGGTAAAAGATTTAAATGAGAGGAAGACTGAGCGCGAGGATTTTGTACAGCAGATCGTGGCGGAAGTTTCTTCACATATGAGGAATTCTCATATTAACGCGAAGGTATACGGACGTGTAAAGCATTTCTTCAGTATCTATAAGAAGATGGTGAACCAGAATAAGACTCTGGATCAGGTATATGACCTGTTTGCAGTCCGCATCATTGTTGATTCGGTGAAGGACTGCTATGCGGCCCTCGGTGTAATTCATGAGATGTACACACCGATACCGGGCCGATTTAAAGATTATATTGCCATGCCAAAGGCGAATATGTACCAGTCCCTCCACACGACACTGATGGGGCCGTCAGGACAGCCGTTCGAGATTCAGATCCGCACCGAGGAGATGCACAAGACCGCTGAGTACGGTATTGCGGCACACTGGAAATACAAGGAAAGCGGAGACTCCACGAAGAGTGTGAAGGCCCAGGAGGAAGAGAAGTTGAGCTGGCTGCGCCAAATTCTGGAGTGGCAGCGTGACATGTCAGACAACCGGGAGTTTTTAAGCCTGCTCAAAGGTGATTTGGACCTGTTCGCGGAGGATGTATACTGCTTTACCCCAAACGGTGATGTGAAGAACCTGCCGAATGGTTCGACGCCGGTTGATTTTGCATATGCGATCCACAGTGCGGTAGGTAATAAGATGGTCGGCGCCAGAGTAAACGGAAAGCTGGTGAATATAGACTATAAGATCCAGAATGGTGACAGGATAGAGATTCTGACTTCCCAGAATTCCAAGGGCCCGAGCCGGGACTGGCTGAATATCGTTAAGAGCACACAGGCAAAGAATAAGATCAACCAGTGGTTTAAAAAAGAATTTAAAGAAGACAATATCGTGCGCGGCAAGGAGTTGATTAATGCCTACTGTAAGGCGAAGACGATTAGTCTGACGAATATCATGAAGCCGAAGTACCAGCAGATTGTGCAGAAGAAGTACGGTTTCAGAGACTGGGATGCCGTTCTGGCTGCGCTGGGGCACGGCGGGCTGAAGGAAGGCCAGGTTGTGAACCGCCTTGTAGAAGAGTACGAGAAGGAACACAAGAAGACGATCACGGATGAGACGATTCTGGAGAAGATTTCAGAAGCGAATAATCAGAAAGTCCACATTGCCAAGTCCAAGAGTGGTATTGTTGTAAAAGGAATCGATGATATGGCGGTACGTTTTTCGAAATGCTGTAATCCGGTTCCGGGAGACGAGATTGTTGGATTTGTCACCCGCGGGCGCGGAATGTCGATCCATAGGACGGACTGTGTGAATATGCTCCATCTGTCAGAGAAGGAAAGAGAACGCCTGATCGATGCCGAATGGGAAGAGACTGCAGAGGCGGAGAGCGGCGGGCAGTATCTGGCCGAGCTGAAGATGTATGCCCATGACAGGCAGGGACTTCTGATGGACATTTCTAAGATCTTTACAGAGGCGAAATTAGACGTGAAGTCCATGAATATCCGTACCAGTAAGAAAGGCACAGCCACACTGGACATGGGATTCATCGTGCACGGACGGGATGAGCTGAACAAAGTAATTGAAAAACTGCGCCAGTTAGACGGCGTGATGGATATTGAACGAACGGCAGGTTAAGTTAAGATGAAGATAGAAAAGTTTGTAATAGGTATCATAAGCACGAATTGCTATCTTGTGCAGAATGAAGAAACGAAGGAATGTATCCTGATAGATCCCGCGGTTTTGAGGGCGGAGATTGTGAGCCATATTAAGAACCAGGGGCTGAAGCTGACAGCCATTCTGCTGACGCACGGACATTTCGACCACATCATGGGTGTGGACGGATTCCTGGAGGAATTTCCGGTTCCTGTATATGCGCATGAAAAAGAGGAGGCACTGCTTGGCGATGCTTCGTTGAACTCATCCTCCACATACGGGCGGGCATATACATTTTCGGATGCCATATATGTGAAGGATAAGGAGAAGCTGAACGCAGCGGGATTCGATATAGAAGTTATCTATACGCCGGGGCATACCATCGGAGGCTGCTGCTATTATATTCCGGCAGAAGGGGTGCTGTTTTCGGGGGATACTTTATTCTGTTCCTCCATCGGCAGGTCAGATTTTCCGACAGGGAATGCGGGACAGCTGATCCGTTCCATTCAGGATAGGCTGATGTGCCTTCCGGATGAGACAAAGGTATATCCGGGCCATATGGATGAGACGACGATTGCTTTTGAGAAGAAGAACAATCCGTTTCTTTAATATAGGGAACCAGATTGCGAATGAATAGCAGAAAGCGGGATTTTTAAAACTATTATGATTGAAATAAGCAGTAAAGATACACTGTATATGTATAATTTATATCATATCACGAAGGCCTTTTTCCCGAACACGGAGATCGGGCAAAAGGTGGATGAAGGGCAAGAACCTCTGGTAAAACTAACGTTGGAAGGGGGCTCTTGCTTTTCCATTACCGAAGGTGAAATCAACGCCCTTACGGACCGGCAGGAGCGCAAGAAGTTTGTGACCAGACATGTGTATGACTGGCTGTCCAAAGAGACTGGGATACAGCTTGCGTGGGGTATGCTCACCGGCGTAAGGCCCACGAAGCTCATCATGCAGCAAGTGGAAACAGGAATGCGTGAAAAAGAAATTATTCAGTTTCTGAAAAAAGAATACGCGGTCAGCGCGAAGAAGGCACAGCTCGGACTGGAGATTGCAAAGAGAGAAAAGGCGCAGCTGGACCTTCTGGACTATGACAATGGGTACAGTCTGTATGTGGGGATCCCGTTTTGTCCGAGCATCTGTTCCTACTGTTCTTTTAGTTCCTCACCTCTCGAAAAATGGAAAGACCGGATTGACGCTTATATGGACGCGCTTTGCAGGGAGATTACGGCAATTGGCAGGGCGGTACAGGGTAAGAAACTGAATACCATTTATATAGGCGGCGGGACTCCGACGACCCTTGAGGCGGATCAGCTGGAACGGCTGCTTATGCATCTGGGGGACACCTTTTCTTACGGGGAACTGAAGGAGTTTACGGTAGAAGCCGGCAGACCAGACAGTATCACAAGGGAGAAACTAGAAGTGCTTTCCCAGTATCCGGTAACGCGTATTTCTATCAACCCGCAGACCATGCAGCAGAAAACGCTGGATGAGGTGGGGCGCAGACATACTGTTCAGGATGTGAAAGATGTGTTCCATATGGCGAGGAAACTTGGATTTGACAATATTAACATGGACCTGATTGCAGGACTGCCCGGTGAGAATGCAGGGGATATGCGTGATACCTTAAGACAGATAGAAGCACTGGGGCCAGACAGCCTGACCGTACATGCGCTCGCAATCAAACGGGCTGCCCGTCTAGGACAGGAACACTGCCGGATTGACCTGCACAGCGAGATTGAACAGATGGTGGAGGACAGCGCCGGGGCGGCAGAGAGGATGGGACTTGTGCCTTATTATCTGTACCGGCAGAAGAATATTGCGGGAAATTTTGAAAATGTTGGTTACGCAAAGGTTGACAAAGCCGGAATATACAATATACTTATTATGGAAGAAAAACAGACAATCCTTGCGGCAGGGGCAGGTTCTTCTACAAAGATCGTGCTCCCGGAGAAGGTACAGATGGAGAACGGGAAGAAGAGCAACCTGGTCAGGATTGAGAATGTGAAAGACATTACGGAATATATCGGCCGTATTGACGAAATGATAGAGCGAAAAGGAGAATGGTTATGGCGTTAAAGAAGAAACCGGTCACCGGAATGAAGGACATGATGCCCGCTGAGATGGAGATCAGAGATTACGTGATAGGACTCATCAAAGAAACTTACAAAGCATTTGGATTTTCATCCATAGAGACTCCCTGTGTGGAACATATTGAAAACCTGTGCAGCAAGCAGGGCGGGGATAATGAAAAGCTGATTTTCAAGATACTAAAAAGAGGCGAAAAGTTAAAGATCGATACAGCACAGACAGAGAGTGACCTGGTTGACGGGGGACTGCGTTATGACCTGACCGTGCCGCTGTCACGGTATTATTCAAATAATGCCAACGACCTCCCGTCACCTTTCAAGGCACTGCAGATGGGGAATGTGTGGCGCGCCGACAGACCGCAGAGAGGGCGTTTCCGTCAGTTTATGCAGTGTGACATCGACATTTTGGGCGAACCGGGCAATCTCGCGGAGATCGAGCTGATTCTTGCGACATCCACGCTGCTTGGAAAGCTGGATTTCAGAAATTTCACGATCCGCATCAATGACCGCAGATTTTTGAAGGCGATGGCGGCTTACAGCGGATTCAAAGAAGAAGACTACGAGAATGTATTCATTATACTGGACAAGATGGACAAGATCGGCATGGACGGTGTTGCATCTGAATTAGAGGAGTGCGGATATGAGAAAGAATCGGTGGAAAAATATCTTCAGCTTTTCAAAGAAATTACAAACAACGTGGAGGGCGTACGCTACTGCAAAGAGAAACTGGAAGGCTTTCTCCCGGATGAAGCAGCGTCTTCACTGGAAATGATTATTACAAGTGTGGAAACGGCCAGAGAGGCTGATTTCAAGATCAGCTTCGACCCCACACTCGTACGTGGAATGTCCTATTATACCGGGACTATTTTCGAAATCTCTATGGACGAGTTCGGCGGTTCTGTAGGCGGCGGCGGACGTTACGATGAGATGATCGGGAAATTCACGGGACAGAATACCCCTGCGGTAGGTTTCTCAATCGGGTTCGAACGAATTGTCATGCTCCTGCTGGAAAGAGGCTATCAAGTGCCGACAAGCAGGTCTAAAAAGGCGTTCCTCATCGAGAAGAACATGCCTCAGGAAGGCATGCTGAAAGTATTAAGCCTTGCAAAAGAAGAACGCGCGGCAGGAAAACAGGTCATGATCGTTAATATGAAGAAAAATAAAAAATTCCAGAAAGAACAATTGGTGGAGCAGGGGTATGAAGACATCGTTGAATGTTACCGCGACTCCATAAATGAACTGTAAATGTGAAAAAAGTGTGACGGGGGTCTGACCCCTTTGCAAAAGGGTCAGACCCCTCTGAAGAAGAGAGGATGGAAATTATGGCAGAATCAATGAAGGGCTTGAAGAGAACTCACCGCTGTGCGGAGCTGTCAAGCGTAAATACCGGTGAGAAAGTGACTGTAATGGGATGGGTTCAGAAGAACCGGAATAAAGGCGGCATTGTGTTTGTGGACCTCCGTGACCGTTCCGGTATCCTGCAGATTGTATTTGAAGGCGAAGATAAGGCAGAACTGATCGAAAAGGCGGCAAAACTCCGGAGTGAGTTTGTTATCGCAGTTGTAGGTAATGTTGAAGCCCGAAGCGGGGCAGTGAACGAGAATCTGGCTACCGGTGAGATTGAAATAAGGGCAGAGGAACTGCGGATTCTTTCAGAATCAGAAACCCCTCCGTTCCCGATTGAAGAAAACAGCAAGACGAAGGAAGAACTCCGTCTGAAATACCGTTATCTGGACCTGAGAAGGCCGGATCTCCAGCGGAACCTGATGATGAGAAGCAAGGTTGCGACTCTGACACGCCAGTTCCTGTCAGAGGAAGGGTTCTTAGAGATTGAGACACCGGTGCTTGGAAAGAGTACGCCGGAAGGCGCAAGGGATTATCTGGTACCGAGCCGTATACATCCGGGCAGTTTTTATGGACTTCCGCAGTCACCACAGCTGTTCAAGCAGCTGCTGATGTGCTCAGGATATGACCGTTATTTCCAGATTGCAAAATGTTTCCGTGACGAGGACCTGCGTGCCGACCGACAGCCTGAGTTTACACAGATCGACATGGAACTTTCTTTTGTGGATGTGGACGATGTGATTGATGTGAATGAGAGGCTTCTGGCGAAGTTGTTCAAAGAAGTTCTGGATGTGGAGGTTACACTCCCGATTCCAAGAATGACCTGGCAGGAAGCGATGGACCGTTATGGCTCTGACAAGCCGGACACCCGTTTCGGCATGGAGCTGACAGATGTAACGGATACGGTAAAGGATTGTGAATTTGTTGTCTTTAAAGGCGCTATTGAAAACGGCGGAACTGTCCGGGGCATCAACGCTAAGGGACAGGGCGGCATGCCGCGTAAAAAGATCGACAAGCTGGTTGATTTTGCAAAGGATTTCGGGGCAAAGGGACTTGCCTATATTGCACTCCAGACGGATGGGACGGTGAAGTCATCGTTTGCAAAGTTCATGACAGAAGGGCAGATGCAGAACCTGATCCAGGCAATGGCCGGAGAGCCGGGAGACTTACTTCTCTTTGCAGCAGACAAGAATAAAGTTGTCTGGGATGTACTTGGGAACCTGCGTCTGGAAATTGCGAAACAGATGGAAATCCTGAATAAGGATGAATATAAGTTTGTATGGGTCACAGAGTTCCCGCTTCTCGAGTGGAGCGATGAACAGAACCGTTTCATGGCAATGCACCATCCGTTTACCATGCCGATGGAGGAAGACCTTAAGTACATCGATGACGATCCGGGAAGGGTCCGTGCCAAAGCTTACGATATCGTACTGAACGGGAACGAGATCGGCGGGGGAAGCGTCAGAATCTTCCAGAATGATATTCAGGAAAAGATGTTTGAAGTGCTTGGGTTCACAAAAGAACAGGCATATGAGCAGTTCGGTTTCCTTCTGGATGCGTTTAAATACGGTGTGCCCCCTCACGCAGGCCTTGCATATGGCCTGGACCGTATGGTCATGCTCATGGCAAAAGAGGACAGCATCCGTGATGTCATGGCATTCCCGAAGGTAAAGGATGCTTCCTGCCTGATGACGGAAGCACCAAGTGAGGTTGATGATAAACAGCTTGAGGAATTGGGACTGGAAAAATGCTCTGCTGAATAAAGTTGAGGATAAGGTCGTTCAGTGTCGATTATCAATAAAATAGAAGTCAGATAGGCCTTAGATTTTCGGAATATTCTTTTCAGAATCGGAAAGTGCCGGCGAGGCAGGGCGAAAATCCCTGTCCACCAGCACGTCAAGGCTTACATGAAATGCGTCTGCAATTGATATTAGGATAAAAATATCAGGGAGACGTTTCCCGAGTTCATAAGCGGATAAAGTGGCACGATGCAGGTTGATCTTTCGAGCTAAATTTAATTGTGTCATGTTGCGTTCTTTGCGCAGCCGTCTAATATTTCGGCCAATCGTATCATTAGTTATCATTATTTTCACCAAATTTTTGCACGGAGTTATTAAATTCTATGTTCATTCTATATGATAGCCTGTGAAATTACAAATGGAAAAGCGTGGTAGGCGGGCATCATAATGATGACATGGTTATGCGTTAGTAAGAAATAAATAATCGGGGGAGAAATCCAAACTGAGCAAAAAATTAGAAATTTAAAAAAAATATAAAAAACTTTAAAAAATGTGTTGACAATCTGAACTTCATATAGTATAGTAATTATTGTTCCGGTCAGGAAATATACAACATACGCGATAGTGGCTCAGTTGGTAGAGTACGACCTTGCCAAGGTCGGGGTCGCGGGTTCGAATCCCGTCTATCGCTCTTAAGGCTTTAGAAAGAAAAGACAAGTGTTAGGTAATCGGTTTAGAGACGATTATTTAACACTTGTTTTCATTTCATAGGAAAGTTCATTTTATGAAACAAAGTGAAGCAAACAAAAAGACGGAGCCCCGGTTAATGGTGCCCGGTTCTCCGCCCTATCAATTCATCGATAGTTATATTGTAGATGTCCGCCATCGCCCATAAAGTATAGATATCCGGGATGCGGCTTCCTGTCTCATATGTAGACACGGTCTGGCGTGTCATATTCAGCGGCTTTGCCAGATCAACCTGAGTCATTCTGCGGGCCGTCCGATACATTCTCAGCCTGTTTCCTAGTTCTTTTTCTGTCATATCCTTCACCAACCATTTTTTACTTTAAGTAATATCACCCTTGTATGCAAATATACGCGTTCTTTAAAGAACAAATATATTCTCAACAGGGATACCAAGTGCCTTGGAGAGAAGAAGTGCAGTCTCTACGGATGGATTCGTTGTAGTACCAGATTCAATTGCTGATATTGTAGTTCTTGGAACACCGCTCAATCTGCTCAGTTTTTCCTGAGACCAGTCTTTTTCCCAACGTATTGCTTGCAGTCTATTGTTCATATATTTACACACCTGGTTAATTATTTAGTATGCGTAAATCCCAGCCTTCGTTTACATACCAAATATTACCACATAAAGATGACCGATATCTGTCGACTTTTTTTGACAAATTTCGTAAGGTTCCATAAATTCAGTTGTTATATTAACGAGGGACTATTTTTGTCTATAGAAAAGAGACTTGAAACAGGTCTCTTCATGATAGCCGGGGTACTGCCAGTTGTTATGAAGTTAAGACTGTTTAATATTGTATGTTATTAATAATTTTTTTATTTATAATACTTTCTCATGTATTCATTTAGAATACCATCTTGTTTTAGAAAATTAAAGAACTATTTATATCTTTTCACTTTGTAATCATTATCGGTACCGATTCGACGGCACCGTGTATTTTTGTGAGACTGTTTATAAACGTGCCTGTGATCACTAAATTAGTTTGTGCATATCCAGATGTTCTCGTGAATTCCAAAACTGAACCCTGTATGCAAGACTAAATCCCACGTACCATTAAAAAACGTACTGATTTAAAGAAATTTTTCATCACATTTGCGCCATTACGTGCTAAAATAAATATGAATTTATAAGAAACTCCATAAACCGGGTACAGCAAACAGACCTCTGGGAGATCGACTTGCAAGACTAACTCCTACAGGTCGGACATGATGATGTGAAAGTTGTCCGGGATATGGTGGCTTGTATTTTTATCGTTTAATGCTTAAGCAGCTTCGGGCTTAGTACCAC
>NZ_QGDL01000021.1 GCF_003149245.1 Faecalicatena orotica
CTTTTATACTTTAAAGTTTCTAGGCGTGCTTCTTCTTCTGCCCACGCCATAACACCGTCCCTGTCGGTACCGAGACGTTTTGACAGTTCCGCCAGGGTGCCTAATTTCCGGATGGTCTTCGAAGTGCTTTTGCCCTGGGCGTTGGTATAGGATTTGGTAATATAAAAGGATTCAGAATTCTTTGATTTTGATGTAGTCACGCGCATAGTAATCACCTCAATATAAGTATACCACATATCACTAAATATTACTATATATTAAATTAAAATAGTTGACAAAAAAAGCGCCTATTTCTAGGCACTATAAGGGTTTTTCTTTTATGCAACTGTCAAACGCCCGGGTCTTATATCGTAAACAAATAGCAAAAAATGATAAGATCACGCGTGAATCTCATGTGACAGTATTTTTTTGCCGTTAATTGGTATATAATGGAAGAAAGTATATAAGGGGGATCGGGTATGTTTGAATTTTTAAAAAAGATAACTCTGCGGGCATCTTATGAGTGTCAGGAATCAGGCACTTTACCAGGTTATATGGGCTCTACAGTGCGGGGGATTCTGGGACATTGCATACGTGACTTCTGTTGTGACCGCCAGCAGGAAAAATGTTTTCGATGTGAGAAGCGGGGAATCTGCCTTTATGTCCAGTGCTTCAGTAATACTGGAGGAGAAGCAGGGGCGATTAATCCATATACACTGTATGTTCATGGACAAGGAAAGGAAAATTGGGAGAAAGGGGATGTGTGCACATTTGACCTTACTTTACTTGGCAAAGCTGCGGAACAGGCAGGAGTCTATCTGGATGCGCTGCAAGCGGCTGAGCAAAAGGGATGGGGCGCAAAGAGGCTATCTTTTAAGTTGAGGCAGGTAATAGAACCGGAATCAGGAAATCTGATTTATGCCGGCGGGAAAAGCTGGATTCGAAATTTGTGCCCCAAGCCGCTAATGATAGCAGACAGAAATGTTTCCTACGCAAGCCTTACATTTGATACGCCTCTTAGAATCGTATCAGGAGGGGATTTATTTGAGACATTGCCGTTTGAGGTGCTAATGCAGTTTATGATTCGGAGAATATCATTATTGACGACAGCCTGCACGGATTTTTGTATGGAGTGGGATGAGGAAAATTTGCTTGCACATGCGAAACAGATCAGAATCCTGTGTGAAAACTGGAAGGACGTGGGATTCTCCAGATACTCAATGAACCAAAAGACGGGAAAATTGGAACTTCCTTCTAAAACAGGATGGGTATTGTATGAGGGGGATTTATCCGGTTTCGTGCCGATATTGGAGGTCGGACGGTATCTGAGAGTTGGGAAAGGGGCAACGATTGGATTTGGGCACTATGAGATATCGTATGATAAATAGAAGGTGAAAATATGGGAAATACAAAGACTTACACAGATGTTATGAAGATGCTTGCTCAGAATTACGAAGAGATAGAGCATTCAATTGTGAATCAATTGATGCTGAACGTTTTTAATCATTATTTGACAGAGGGAATGTATCGGGAAGGGGTATGGAAATCTTTATTTGAAATGATTATCCCGAAAAAGTATTGCATTGAACAAGGGGTATTCATTATTGACTCATATGGCAATAAATCAAAAGAAGTTGATTTGGCTATTTACGATGAATTATATACTCCCTACATTTTTAATTATGAAAATGTCAGATTCATCCCCATAGAGGCAGTGGCTGCCGTGGTACAATGTAAAAGTAATGGCATAGAGTCAGAAGATATTTTGGAATGGGCGGAATCAATAGATAAACTGCTCACTTCATTAGATTCAGTCACAAGGATGGCAACGGGAATGACAGATAATTATACGGATACAAGGAAGGTGACTCAGACAGCTACCCGCCCAATCAAAATTTTGTGCGCACTAGCGGAAAATATTACAAATGAAGACTTAAAAAAAGAGTTTGATATCATACTGACAGTAGATAAAGATAAGAAAAAACTAATTAAATTTGTCAGAGAGGAAGACAGCTCATTAAATACGTGGAATTGTTCCCTGAATCATGCAATGGAAGGAACAGAGCCGGAGTCTCGTGAATTGATAAAAGAGAAAGCTGATAGACAGGCAAGAATATTCAACAAAGAGGGAACAGGCAATGCGAGACCGCATCTTCTCCAAGATTTGAAAATCGGTCAGGATAAAGGAAACGGGGTAGAAGAAAATGTCCTCCTTTCCCTGATTTTCCAATTGAACCAGTTCCTCATGGTTTTAAATAACCCAATGCTTTTCCCGCACCGGGCATATGCAGACACGTTTAATAGGATACTGAATGGTTATGACAGAGAACAAGGAGAGGGACATGGACAGGAAAAAGAGCATGGAAAAGAAAAGTAATGATTATATTTTAGCGAAATATGATGTAAGCGGGATTCAGAGCTATATATTTGCAACGGACCGTCTCCGTGAAAACGCAGGGGCATCTTATCAGGTAACCAGAATTCTGGAGGAATTTCTTCCTGAGGCCATGAAGGGAGTATTGTCTGATAATGGTGAAGTTAAAACTGTAATAACTAAGTGGGACAGGCAGGATAGCCTAAGTCTTCCGGAGGATGAGGGGATTCAGGCTGAGATTGTCTATATTGGCGGCGGCAATGCAGTCGTTTTATACAGAACAAAAGAGCAATATATCAAGGTAGGTCAGAACTTGGGCAGAAAAGTGGCAGAGAACTGTCAGGGACTTTATCTTGCGGCTGCCTGCATTGACACAAAGCTTATAGATTTTCGGTCTGATATGAAGAGGTTAGATGATCGTTTGGCGGAATATAAGCAGAAAATGGTCCGTCAGCCTGTCATGGCGCTATTTCCGGTAGTAGAGCGGGACCATTTATCTCATCATCCAATTACACATAGTATACGTTATGAAAAAGTGGACAAGGTGAGTATTGATTATTTGACTGAAATCCAATATCAGAAGCGGTATGCATATGAGCAGATACAAACGTGGAGATATGAGCAAATACACGGTTCTCAAAAAGCCAGAAGTGAAAATGTCGGGGACCAAAAAGAAAGAGGGCAAGTGGGCGATTCTTCTAGTTATGGCTTCAAGTGGCTGTATCCTGAGATTGGGGAAGGGGCTGAATATGCATATCCGGAGGAAGCGGAAATGCTGTGCAGGAAGACCGGAGAAGACAGCTATGTTGCAGTAGTACATATTGATGGAAATGGAATGGGAGCGCAGGTTAAAGAGATTATGGATACTCACATGGAATATAAAAAAGGCGTTCCATTGCTCCGTAAAAAATCGAAAGAGATAGCTATGCTTTTCGGTAAAACTTATGAAGAAGTGCTTCGGAAATTATGGGTACACCAAAATGAATTGGTGAAAGAAAGCGAAGATGGGGAGAAGATACTGCCTTTGCGCCCGATTCTGCTAGATGGGGATGATTTTACATTTATTTGTACGGCAGATTTAGCCATACCGATAGCTGCAGGTTTTATGGGGCAGTTATCCCTTTTGCAGAAGGAAAAATCAAAAAAGATAACGGCATGTGCCGGAATTGCATTTGTGCACAGTCATTTTCCTTTTTATGAGGCATACAAGATTGCCGAAGAATCTTGCTCCAGGGCGAAGAAAAAGTGGTATGGAGAAAAGCAGTTAAGAAAAGAGCGGGGCAATAGTGAAGACCCGGAAGAAGGGTATCTCGATTTTGAGGTAATTAAAGGAAGTGAGATAGGTGCATTTCAGGGGGATGAGGAATGGCAGGCAAGACCGTATGCGGTTAGGGAACAGATAAAAGAGGAAGAGCCAGGAAGCCTGAGTATTTTGTATGAGGTGCTAAAAAAGATGGAAGACTGGCCTTCGAACAGGCTGCATAAGATTTATCATGCAATGCAAAGGGGCGAAGTGGAAGTGGACAACTTACAAAGGGAGTACCAGTCAAGGGGATATCATATCGAGAAGCTGGCAGGAAACCTAAACTGGCAGGAATCGCCGCTATTTGATGCTCTGGAAGTCAGGGGGATGTGCCAGTTAGATATACTGAAAGAATTTTTAAATATACAAGAAGAGGTAAGCCGATGAAGAGATGGGATTTAAAAATTGTGCTAAAAAGCGATTTATGTACGGCGACCGGTGAGAATGTGCCGGGGATTACCAATGTAAAGACAGCCTTGGAATATGGCATCCCTTATGTTCCTGCAAAAAGAATTAAGGGCTGTCTGGTGGAGGCGGGCCGGGAAATGGCTGATAATGGGATTATAGAAGAAGGTATGATGAGGCAGCTTTTTGGTGCTCCGGGCCTGGAACGTGAAAAGGGTGTATATATACAGGATGCCCATCTACATTCTGCGCCTAAGTATCTTTTTGGATTAAATGAGGAAGGCAGTTTTACTATCAAAGATTATGAACAGTTTCGGAAGGCAGCAGAGAACTGTCCAGAGATAGAGGATAGTTTTTTGGAAGAGGTTTTTACCAGAAGGCGTGCTCGTACAGCTATTGATGCAGAGCTGGGGAGTGCACAGGCGCATTCTCTGCGTACCGTTCAGACTGTTCCGGCAGGGATTGTTCTGAAAGCCCGGCTGGAAGGTGAACTGAGCGATGAAGGTGAGAGGGCATTGGAGCTCTGCGCTAAGGGATTACGCCATATGGGACTTGGGATTACAAGAGGGTTCGGGGAGGTACGCTGTTCGTTAGAAATGGTTTCTTCCGGGAAACGGGATTGTGCAGTGCCTGTGAATCAGTATAAGAGAGGGCTGTTAGAAGAATTTTCCCCGGAAGAGGAAGTAGAACTGGCGTATGAGATCAGATTGGATTCACCTGTAATTGTGGAGGGAGATACTGGGGCGCATATGGATTGTCTGCCAGGGGCAGCAGTATTGGGTGCGCTGGCAGGCATGTATATCAGAAAATATTCATTAGGGGCTAATGCACATGAAGACGTGAACTTCAGGAGAATATTTCTTAGGGACGGGGTACAGTTCGGATATGGTTTTCTGAAAAAGGGGGATAAACAGTATATACCGTGTCCGAAAGCATTGGCTGTGAAAAAGGATGACCAAAGCGAATGGTTTAATATATGGTGCGAAAATCCCCGCAGGAAGGACATTAGCGGTCAGATATTTTTGGAGGATAATGAATTGCATGTTGCCGTACCGCAAAAAGAGATACACTTTCACCATGCCCGTCCGGCAGACAGAGGAATTGCCCACGCATTGAATGACCGTGCAGAGGATACTACCCACCAGACGGGGCAGTTTTTCGAATATATTGCATTGTCAAAAGGGCAGGTGTTCGCGGGCACTTGGAAGGGAAGGGCAAAAGATATCGAAAAGCTTGCGGAATGTCTTGCAGACAATGCCTGGCGTTTGAGGCTGGGACGTTCAAAAACAGCAGAGTATGGGGAATGTACCTTCTGTATAAAAGGGGTAAAACGTTCTGGACAGGGGAAAAGTCCGGCAGTTACGGGGAAGGAGTGGCTGGTATGGCTTGTGAGTCCAATGGTTCTGGAAGATGAAAACGGCGGTCCTTTTTTTGAATGGAGCAGTATAAAAGAACAGGCAGAAAAAATAATGGGGTATCCAGCTAAGGAGTTTAAGTCAGCCTGCAGCTATACAGTGGTGAACGGCTATAACAGCAAGTGGAGGATGCCTTCCATTTCATATCCGGCATTAGCGGCCGGAAGTGCATTTTACATAACATTAGATACGGACGAGGATATCAGGATAAGTGAACTGGAAGGGAAAAGATGGGGGCTGATGACTGGAAAAGGCTGCGGACAGATAAAATTAGAGCCTTGGTCCAGAGTGGATAAAGGGGGAAATATTTGTAATTCGGATGAGGGACATCCTCCTGCTCCAGAAACGTCAGGGAACGAATCGGATGACGGCATGCTGGCGCAGTTATGCAGCTATTATGAAGAGAAGACGAAATGCGAAAACCTTTCGTTAGACAAACTGGATACAATCAAAAGAGAAGAACTTCCGCCTTCTTCTTCCATAGAGTTGCTGCTGCAGATACTGCGCAGTCAGAATGGGGAGCCTGGATTTTATGAAGAGATTAAGCTACAGGCTGAGAAGATAGCCAAAGAGAGCAAAAAGAAACGGGTGCTGGAACTGATAGCTCCCTGTCAGGGAGAGTCCTATGAATTTATGAAGCATTATTTAGAGAATGCAAAATGGAAAGCGAGGAGCAGGGATAAGGATGAAAATAGAGAGAGAAAGCCGGACTATGAACCGTGATTTACCGCAGACTTCTCCGAAAGGTACAGATTACGGGAGGCCCTTTGGATACAATAAAATCTGCGGACGCCTTTGTATTGAACTGGAGGGAAGCCTTGCATCTGCGCTGTCTATTGGCTCAGGAGAACAGGAAAAGACGGACTCAGATGTGATTCTGGATAGTAAAGGAAATCCTTTTATTCCGGGCAGTGCGCTGGCTGGGGCGCTAAGGGCATATACGGGAGAAATTGGACGGAAAAAAGAAGCAGATCAACTTTTTGGAAAACCTAAGGATGAATCGCCAGGGGGAGATAGTGACCGCCAGAGTCGGATATTTGTCTACGATACACAGATACAAAATGCACAGATTGGAATCCGTGATGGGGTAAGGCTTGGAGAGGCAAAGACGGCGGACCCTAAATCAAAATATGAGATTCAGATTATAGAGAGCAATGGTAATTTTAAAATGCGGCTGGAATTTATAGAACGGGAATCCCAAAAAGTACAGAAAGATTTAAAGAAGCTCATGGATGATGATTTGCGGCTGGTATGGAGCTGGGTGCATGGGTTTACAACAGGAGAACTCCGGTTGGGAGCCAGGAGCCAGAGGGGATTTGGACAGTTTAAGATAGAAAAGGTCCGTATCAAAACGTTTAATATGGAAGAGCAGGCATCCTATCTGGAGTGGTTGGAATGGGATTGGGAAAAGCCTGATGCATTCCTTCTGGAGGAATCTATAGATATAACTCATGGGGCAGAGGGACAGTATGCCAAATGGCTACGCACAGAGGGGAAGGAGGCAGTCCGAAAATTTATCCACTGTTTCGAAGTGCCACTGGATATCCCTTACACGTTATTGATCAGGACATATAGCACGGCCTTTAAAAGAATAGACGAAATGCCGGATTATGAACAATTGACAGCAGGGGGGGGAGGGGAAGAGGCTTTGATACCCGGCAGCAGTATTGCAGGTGCTTTCCGAAGTCACATCGCGAAGATTATAAAAGAGATTGCCCACTTTGAAAGCTGGGAAAAGGCACAAAGCAGGCTAAACCCTTTCTTTGGCACATGGATGAAAAATGATGCAAAGAATGGCGGGAATGGTGATAAAATTCTTGCCTCGAGAATCATATTTGAGGAGACGGTGGTGAATGGCGGCAATCAGCTTCCGGTATTTCGGAACGCCATCGACCGGTTCACAGGAGGGACTGTGGAAGGTGCTTTATATGAGGAGGTTCCCTGGACAGGGGGGAACGTGCTTCTGAGAATCTTCTTACAAAAGGACAGGCATAAAGAGGGCACGCAGGATTCGGATGATATAATCTGTGGACTTCTGTTATGGGCGATTCTTGATTTGCAGGCAGGCATCCTTCCAATTGGCGGGGAGACGGCGATTGGCAGGGGGATCTTTAGCAGCTCAGGTAAAAAAGGGGAGGAAATCTTATTGGATGGACAACCACTGAGTGAGCAGAAAAAAGAAAAGTATTTGCAAAGGGCAGTGCAATGGGCAAAGGAGACAGAGGATGAATGTACAGAAGGATAATGCCAGAGAAGGATATAAAAAGATAGAGTCAAAATCAGAAGAGGAGATAAAAGAAACGGTTAAAAAATATTTTCCGGAGGGAGCCTATCTTTATGCTGTGATGGATTACGCCGTTGGCTTTGGAAAATATGAAAACAAAGAATTCTACATAGGCTTAGGGAACCATACTGCGTTGGAACCTCTTTCTTGGGAATATACAAGAGAATTACGTATTTTTGATGGAGCCGGAGAGTTATGGCTGAAGCTAGCCGGAGACGAATGGAAAGGGCGGTTTCGCGGAAGTCTGGATAGGATAAAAGAGGTTATAAAATCTGACGAAGAAACAGAATATTACATGGATGAGAAGCAGAAACTTTGGGGTGAGGTGAAGAAAGAAAATCAGGGTGGAATCCCTGGTTGGAGTCTGCTGACCTCCAACAGGGGGACACAGATACAGATACCGGTGCAGCTTCCGATACCAAAGAATCATGAAGTTCGTAACCGGGTTGGCGCTGCCATAGAGGTAAGACGATATATGCGGGTTCCAAATGCTCACAACCAGGAACTGGTTTATCAGACAGACATACGCATGAAGGGATTCTGTATATGGGAACATAATAGGTGAATAGGGGGATAAAATGAACGGATATAACATAGATGAAGGTGAAATGTATAACAGAAAAAAAGGTCCTAAAAAGAAAGATCCTATTAGAACAACGAATACTTCCCCTGCAAATGCGGGAGGGTATAAGAAAAATTATAAGAACAGTGGCAAAGAACAATCCTGTAAAAAAGGAAATACCTCTTACAATTCTGCGCAGTATAAGCCGGAAAAATATAAAGAAGGAGAGAGGTTTGTAAATCCATATAATTTTATACCTTTTGAAGGACAATGTAAGCGTGAAAGTTTAGAAGGGAATAAAGACATAGGCTATATGGGGTATTTTGACTGCAGCCTGCGTCTGTTAACACATTTGTTTATCCCGAACACATCTTCTTATAAAAGTCTTACTAATGTGGAGGATGTGAAAAAAGCAAAGAAGGATTCAAAAGGTTATGTAGTAAAAGGGTATGATTTTTTTTCTTATGATGATTTGTCGGGAATAGAACCATATACAGATCAGCCGCCGCTTCCTCCAAGTAATCCGGTAATACCCGGCAGTGAAATCAGAGGTGCTGTGCGCAGCGTATATGAAGCAGCTTTTAACGGATGTATGTCCTCCGTTGATGGAGAACGTGATATTTCACGAAGGGTGGTTGAGGTCAAACAGCCGGGAATTTTAAGAAAAGAACCAGACGGGTGGTTCCTAAGACCGTGCACAAAGGTAAGGCTGCGGGTCGAACAGGAGGAAGAGCAGAGAGAGAATCAAGAAAAAGGCAAGGCGTCTTACGAGAGAGGAATGGTAAAGAGAGCGGTTTATAATACATGGAAAGAAGGAAAGGAAATATGGGTTAAAACTGAAAAAAATAAGGTGGTTCAATATAAACCTTACAGTCCCAATTTAAGAGAAGCAAAGAGTTTAGAAGGAATGGGGTTTAAAAAGGGTTATCTTCATAAAGGCGAGTATATTGAAAAGAAAAAGTATGAGGCAGTTTTTCTTGAGGATCAAGAAGGCGGAAGGAAAGGTATTCGAGTATCAGACAAGGATGTGGAACTATTACAAATTTTGCTGAATGAGTATAGGAATGAAAAAATGAACCGAAAGGCTAAAGACGGTGAATGGTACAATGAATATGAAGTATTAGAAACGGGTACGCTTGTTTATTATACAAAAACAGAGGGAGGACGTTTATATCTGTCGCCAGCTTGTATAGGGAAAGAAATGTTCACGAAAAAGATAAATACGATATTAAAGAATAATGGGGAATATCAGCCTTGTGTAGGTGGAGAGCTTTGCTCTGCCTGCCAGATATTCGGAATGCTGGAAAAAACAGAACAGCCTAAAACATTTGCGTATGGCTCAAAAGTAAGAATAACAGATGCTAAATTGGTAAATCCCCCAAAAAACATAAAAGAACTATTCGAAGAACCTCTTGTTTTGCCGGAATTGGGAGAGCCACGTCCAAGTGCCGTTGAATTTTACACGCAATCGCCTTACCAAGAATCTGATGACTGCCAGATAGGGCAGGATAAAGGGTATTGGACTTATGATTATAAGTATCTGGAAGATGGCAAAAAAACAAAAAGAGTAGTTTTGGATGATTTTCAGCCGAAAATCAGAGGCAGAAAATACTACTGGCATCATGATGTAAGGATTGAAGATTATAAAAAGGATAACAGCCTAAATGCCATGAGGCAGAGAATACGCCCGATGAAGCCTTCAGACAATTTAGATTCTGGACCTATATTCCAATTCAGAGTTTATTTTGAAAGTCTCAGCAAAAAACAGCTAAATCAGTTAAAGTGGGCGCTTGATTTTGGAAACCCAGATTGTGCACATAAAATAGGGAGGGCGAAACCGCTGGGATTTGGCAGTGTGAGGATTAATGTTGATGAACTTCACATAAGAAAAATTGATGAAACTACAGGGCGGTGGTATATGATGGATATTGGCGCAAATGGCAATGAGAGTTTCGAAAAATTCTTTGAAGATTCACTTGTTAATATGAACAGAGTGCCACAAGCACTTAAGGTGATGGCCAACTGGGAAAATAGACCTGATAATGTCAGATATCCGTTTGGAAAGGATGAATCAGGAGCTGATCAAGGTAAAGAAAATGCCAGTGGCTCCCACCAATGGTTTACCTTTAATAAAGGGAAAAATGATTTGCATCATAACTTTATCAAGGTTCTACCTAAGGCAGAGGAAGATATTGATAAAAATTTATGTAGGGAAAAGGCACTATATGATTTAACTAAAAAGAGGAAATGAATGTCAGGTGCGAATGTGAAGTGGACATAAATTCCCCAGGAGATTCGCACCTGATAAAGTGGGGAAAATGTAGTAAAGAGGGGAGGAAATAAGGGGGAGAAATGATAATGGGTTGTAATATTGATAGAAATAGTATAAAATATGGTAGAAAAGCATAATTATAGATGGAGATATTGTGCAATTTTGCTGTCACTTCCTGCGTGGAAGTGTGGATTGAAATATCCTGCTTTTTACATCTCCAAAGTTGACATCCGTCACTTCCTGCGTGGAAGTGTGGATTGAAATTTGATTTTTTTGCATAATAAAAGACCGCTTATCGTCACTTCCTGCGTGGAAGTGTGGATTGAAATATATATAGTTGACCATCCTGCATATAGATTCCTTGTCACTTCCTGCGTGGAAGTGTGGATTGAAATCTCTCGCCGTGAATACACCAACTCCACACCGTCACCGTCACTTCCTGCGTGGAAGTGTGGATTGAAATAAACTGGTCTGGGGCATATCCCATGAAATGCGTGTGGTCACTTCCTGCGCGGAAGTGTGGATTGCAGATGAATAATAATCTTTTAGAACTTCAATTTGATGAAATCCTGTCTGTGTCAATTGCACAGCATCATCCGGAGGCAAGAAAAGGGAATCTCTTTCCTATCATCATGGATATGAGCTATGTTTATCCGTTGCCGGTATTCTATTCGTACTGTATGCAGCGAAAAGTCATTAATACCATTGATTTGAAAAAGAGAATTAATGATTTTTTCCCGTGTACTATTATTGGGGAAAAGGGAACATCCAGAAGTACGTTAACTATACCAGTATGCAAACTGGGAAAAAAGCGTACTCTCCTATTGGGTGGACTGTGCCATGTTAGACAGGCCTATTTTTGAAAAATTATTTTTATCATTCAAATCTCCGCTTTATGCGCAGGATTCTTTTTTATTTTTATTTGACCTGCCTAAACTTCAGCCAGAAATGCAGATCCTTCTGTATGATTATCTGGCAGAGAGGAACTGCAAAGATGTAGCTGCAGTGAATGAAAATAGTGGTAATTCTGATGAGAATCCTGAATTATTATAACGCAGATTATGGGAAAAGAATTTTCGGCTTTGAGGAAACTGCAATGGATGAATTGAAAAAATATCCCTGGCCGGGGAATATTACTCAACTTTCACAGATAATATCCCTATTAGTAATGCAGACAAAAGACTTATACATCAGCAATCAATGTAACGTTACCAACAGGGTGAAGAAAAAACAGTGGAGGATGCTGCAGGAGAACTGATATGTCACAATGTTAGCTATTTCCACCCCCGGTTGCGCAAATATACAGCCCCCTATATAGAGTGCAACCGTTTTATCTGCTATGATGGTGACATCAACTAAAGGAGGCTATGAAATGAATTTTTCAGAAAAATTATTAGCACTGCGAAAAAGCAGGGATTTAACACAGGAGCAGCTGGCGGAAAAACTAGATGTGTCAAGACAGTCGATATCGAAATGGGAATCGGGTCAGGCGGTACCGGAATTGGAGAAGATTGTAGCTTTAAGCGGTCTGTTTGACGTCACAATCGATTATCTTCTGAAACCATCTGAAATAGATGAACTTTCCGTAAAAACAGAGATGCTTGAAAAGCAGCAGGAACAGATGCTGGTGAGGGAAAGAAAACGCACCAAAATGATCCACTGTATCTTGTATGTAGTTGGAATTTACCTGATTTTTTTTGCGGTATACTTCGTTGGACACTTTTATCTTGAGATATGGAATGGTTCAGTGATATTTGCTGAATTTCTTGTTGCAACGGCAATCGCAATCTTCGTTACATTAAAATGCATGAAATCCCGGACATAGGTTCCGGGATTTTTTGTGATTGGGCGATACAGTTGTTAAGTGGAGGTCCATATGTTAAAATAAGCAGGTGAAATAACCGTACTATTTCGGCGCTGTTTGGAGGAGGAAATAAGGGATGAATTTTGATTACGAAAAGAATAAAGATAGTGATATGAACAAAGACCCCTTTAAGGAATATTTGAAAGAGTCTGAGCCTGATAAGCGCAGTAAAGGTTATGCATGGAGTACAGCGATCGGTTTGCAGGCGGTAGACGGATTAAAACCTTCAAAATATCTGATTGACACCGCTATTCAAAATATCGAAGGTAAAATCACGATAAAGGAAGCTCAAGATATTATTGACAGTTATTATGAGGAAAGACCGGAGGCTTCCGATGGTGAGCGTACTGAAGAAGCGGATAAGGTATCGGCACGAATTGCAGGGATACTGTCGGAAACAGCGTTTTCGTTTTCTCCAAATGAATATATATCAATCCACCGAAAATTGTTTCAGGGTATATATAAGCACGCCGGAAAGATAAGAGATTATAATATTACAAAAAAAGAGTGGGTTTTAGATGGTGCGACTGTTATATACGGAAGTGCTTCAGAACTTCGTGCTACTCTTGAATATGATTTCTCGCAGGAAAAGAGCTTTAGTTATAAGGGACTTTCAATGAACGATATTATCCATCATTTTGCGGTATTTGTTTCAGGGTTGTGGCAAATCCATATCTTTGGAGAAGGCAACACAAGAACAACCGCAGTATTCTTTATTAAGTATTTACAATCACTTGGTTTTTCTGTGACTAATGATATGTTTGCGGAAAATGCATGGTATTTCAGAAATGCACTTGTTCGTGCTAATTATACGAACCTGCAAAAAGGGATTTACGAAACAACAGAGTATCTCGAGGTGTTTCTGAGAAATCTGCTTCTGAACGAAAAAAATGAATTGCATAATCGCAATCTGCACATAAGAGGGCTTATGAAATAAGGTAAAGGGAGAGGACATATTTTCAAAGGAATTGTTATATTCGGGGTGCCGGTTAATTGCGGCACCTCTTTTTCATTTAGTTTAAGCAATGACAACCACATCAGAAAAATGCTATAATTTGTTTTATAATGCCAAAGCAGTACGTGACGCATGAAAAAGAGGTGGGAAATATGATTCGCATTGCAGTTGTAGAAGATGAAAAGGAATACCAGAGCAGATTGGACACGTATATCAAACAGTTTGAAAAGGAGAGCGGCCAGTCTTTCCAGGTTACATTTTTTAAGGACGGGCTGGATATTGTCGATGATTACAAGCCGGTATGGGATATTATCCTGATGGATATTAAGATGAAGCATATGGATGGGATGGAGGCGGCAGAAAAGATCCGCCGCAGTGACCCGGCCGTTATTCTTATTTTTATAACAACAATGGCGCAGTATGCGATTAAAGGCTACGAAGTCGATGCTCTGGATTTCGTGCTGAAACCGATTACCTACGCACAGTTTTCCATGAAGCTGAAGAAGGCGTTAGTACTGCTGAAAAAGAAGGAGGAGAAATATCTTCTGCTTCCGGTTGATGAGCGAAAAGAGCGCGTTTCTACAAATGATATTTTATTCATAGAGGTGAAGAACCATAATCTCCATATTGTATCGAGGAATAAGACATATGTTATGCGCTGCTCCATGCAGCAGATGGAACGTGAACTTGCGGAGTGTCATTTTGTGCGGTGCAGCAATTCCTATCTGGTTAATCTGAAAAATGTGACAGGGGTCCGGAAGGAAACTGTCATGGCCGGGGAATATGAACTTCCCGTCAGCAGGCCCAAGAAGAAACAGTTCCTGAAAGCATTGTCGGATTATCTGGGAACCGGATATCTGTAGAAGGAGAAAATCGTATGGAAAATCTGTCTTTCCCGATAGAATTATTTACGGCCCTGATTGTTTATGCAGTGCGTCTGGAGAAAAGGGAAAATTTCTTGAAAAAGTTTGTGTTTACAGTTTTACTGGAGTGCATGGTTATGGTGGCCCTGTTTGAATATCAAGATGGTATTCCAGTGTTTATGACAGCGGAAACAGGAATGACCGTGACGGGTACCATGCTGGTCTGTGCTTTTGTCTTTTTCCTGATGGCAGTACTGGTGTGGATTCCGTTCAGGGTATCTTTGAAGGAAGCTGTGTACTGTGCAACCTGTGCGTATCTTACGGAGCATATCGCATACTGCCTGAGGCTTATCATAAAAGGCTTCACTGGTTTAGGCACAGGTCCTGGCACGCTTCTGCATCTGGCCGTCCATGCAGGTGTCTACGTGCTGTCCTATTATATTTTTGCGAGAAAGATGGCAAAGGAGAAGCATTATGCGACCAGCGCCGTGAAGTCTTTTGGGTTTATGACAATCGTATTGTTCCTTGTTCTGGGGATGAGTGTGGCAGCTTCGGTCAGGGACTTCGAAACGATACACGGTATTTACGCCCTGTTCTGCTGTATCTTTGTCCTCTACAGCCAGTTAAAACAGATGAGCCAGCTTAGTCTCCAGGAGGAGCTAAATGTGCAGAAACAGCTTTGGATGCGCCATAAGGCACAGTACGAGATGTCGAAGGAGACGATTGATATTATTAATCGCAAATGCCATGATCTGAAACATCAGGTGGCGGCGCTTAGGGGTATCGATAATCTGGAAAAGAGGTCTGATGCGATTGACTCAATCGAGGAGTCGGTGATGATTTATGATGCCATGCCCCAGACCGGCAATACGATTCTGGATACTGTTTTGACGGAAAAAAGCCTTGTCTGCAGTCAGGAGCAGATTAACCTGACCTGTATCGCGGACGGCGGGCTTCTGGATTTTATGGATGCCGTGGATCTGTATACACTCTTTGGGAATGCGCTCGACAACGCGATTGAAGGTGTCCGGAAACTTCCGGCAGACCAGCGGTGTATCAGCCTGCTTCTGCATAAAAAGGCGGGACTGATTTTTATTCAGTTTGAGAACCCGTATCAGGATGATATCAGGATGGAAAACGGAATTCCAAGAACATCCAAGCATGACAGGAATTATCATGGTTTCGGGATAAAAAGTATCATACATACGGCTGAAAAGTACGGGGGATTTGTGACGATAGAGACGGAATATAAAATCTTTCTTCTGCGCCTTACGATACCGGCTGTGCAAGTTACGACGCAAAAAAGGCAGGCTGGGACAGACGGGAACGAATAAGGGATTTCTTGTGATATACTCCGATAAAAGCCGGTGCGGCAGGAACGCTCCGGTGGGATGAAACAGGTTTAAAGGAGGAAATCATGAAGAGGAAAGAGAAAAAGGAAGGAAAAATGTTCGGTAAGGTAATCCGCACGATTATTTCAGGCGTCCTTGCCATTGTACTGGTTGTGCTGATGGTGGCAGCCAATACTGTGCTTGCGTCAAACGACAGGATGGTAAATTGCATTCTGGGTGATGTAGACAAGACAATCGACAACTCGAAAGCGGAAACAGAAGGTCTGGACTTAAACTATAACAAGGCAGACTATACAGAAGACGAGATCGGCGATGCGGAGGCAGACCTGTCCGGGCGGATTTCTCAGGAGGGGATTGTCCTTCTGAAAAACGAAGAGAATATGTTGCCGTTGTCGGAAGACTCTACTTTTAGTTTTTTTAGTGCGAACACAGCAAAACTGACCGTAGGCGGAGGTATGCTGGGAGGCGGAACCGGCCTCAGGGATGTATATGAGGAAAAGGGAGCGAAAATCAACGATACACTCTGGCAGTTCTATGCCGAGGGGGCAGGTAAGGATTACGGACTTGCAAGTGGTTCCATCAGTTTCGGTGATGCCGAGGATTTCCGGATCAACGAGTGTCCGCTGTCAGAGATTTCGAAGGAAGCACTGGACAGTGTAAAGGATACGGTTCCGGTTTATGTTCTGAAAAGGGTGGCAGGCGAGGGCCGCGATATGCCCCGTTCCATGTATAACCATGCAGACAGTCAGGAAGATAAAGAGAGAAGCTATCTGGAGCCGGATTCTTCGGAAAGAGAAATCCTGCAGTATTTGAATGATAATTATGACAACACCGTACTTGTCGTGAATTCAAATGCGGCACTGGAACTGGACTGGCTGGCTGAGTACCCGAATATTCATTCCGTGATCTATGCCCCGGGCAGTATGGATTCAGTCACAGATGTACTGACAGGGAAAGTCAATCCCTCAGGTCGTACTGTGGATACATTTGCGGCAGATGCACTGGCATCACCGGCAGCACAGAATTTCGGGGATTATGCGTATTACAATGAAGACGGAACGGTCACAAAATATAATTATGTCAGCTATGCAGAAGGCATTTATGTAGGCTACAAATATTATGAGACGAGATACGAAGACACCGTGCTTGGTCAGGGGAATGCAGGGGAGTTTGACTATGTATCGGAAGTCTGCTATCCTTTCGGCTACGGATTATCCTACACAGAATTCCAGTGGGAGAACTTCAAAACGGCATGGGACAAAGACACGTGCACAGTCACGGTTGATGTAAAGAATACGGGAGACGTTTCCGGCAAAGATGTGGTAGAAATCTATGCCCAGAGCCCATACACGGAATATGATAAGGCCAATGGTGTGGAAAAAGCATCGGTACAGCTTGCCGGCTATGCTAAGACCGAGGAACTTGCACCCGGCGAGGCGCAGACGGTAACTGTCACATTTAAGGAAGAACAATTAAAAGCATATGACTATAAGGCTGCAAAAACTTACATTTTAGATGCCGGAGATTATTATATTACGGCGGGCAGAAATGCCCATGATGCAGTCAATAATATTCTTGCAGCAAAAGGAAATGCTGATGTACAGAAAATGACAGCGCAGGGAAATGCGGAAATGACAGCAGTTTATGTACCTGAAAATCCAGATGTAGATACAGTTACCTATGCAAAAGATTCCTACAGCGGTCAGGAAATCAGCAACCTGTTCGATGAGGCGGCAGGCGATGTGACATATCTTTCCAGAAATGACTGGCAGGGAACATGGCCGGAGCATGACGGCGAGGCGATGGATCAGGTCAGCACGTGGGGAAATGAAATCAACGGGACAGATAAAGAAGGCAATCCGGCTTCGTTTGTCTACGGGAAGACGGTCAGCAGTGAACTGCTCGCTAAGATCGACTCCTTTGACTCCTTAAGCCCTGTGGATCCTAAGAGTTTTGACGATGAAATCGTGTATGGAAAAGACAATGGGTTATCACTGATCGATATGCGTGGTCTGGACTTCGATGATGCTCTCTGGGAGGATCTTTTAGACCAGCTGACGGCAGAGGATTACTTTACAATGATTGCACAATCCGGTTACGGGACAGATTTTCTGGAATCCGTCAACAAACCGTTCTGTGTTGATGCAGACACCGCGTCAGGACTGATTTACGGCGGTACCGGGGCAATGTTCCCGAATATGATGACACTGGCACAGACATGGAATCAGGACCTTGCACTGGAATATGGGACAATGATCGGGAATGAAGCACTGATTGGCGGCGCTGAAGGATGGTACGCCCCGTCCATGAACATCCACCGCACACCGTTTTCCGGCAGAAACGGGGAGTATTACTCTGAGGATGCCTTCCTTTCAGGAACGGTTGCTTCACAGGAAGTATACGGGGCCGCATCCAAGGGCATGTATACATATATCAAACATTTCGCATTTAACGATCAGGAAAACCACCGCGGTGACAGAGAGGGGCAGTTTGCAGTCTGCACCTGGCTGAACGAACAGGCGGCACGGGAGATTTACCTGACTCCATTTGAAATGTGCATGAAGAACGGTGACGTAGAGTTGAACTATATCCGGAAAAATGACGACGGGACATACGAAAACGCAACCCGGGAAATCCGTGCCTGCCAGGCGGTCATGACAGCATTTAACCGTGTGGGATATACATGGACTGGCGCGTCCTATCCGCTGATCACAGGAATCTTAAGAGACGAATGGGCATTCAATGGATTTGTCCTGACAGATAACGCAAACACAGGCGTATTCATGGATGGATACCAGATGATCGAATCCGGGGCAGACGGGAAACTGACTTATGCGAAAGAATCCGCCCGGTTCGACTTCGATGAAAATGACCCGGCTGTATACCACTATGGAAGAGAAGCCATGCACCGCATGCTCTATACCATAGCCAACTCCAAAGCGATGAACGGCGCAATGCCGGGAAGTGTATTTAAAGATACGATGACACTGGTGGATAAAGTGAGACTGGCGATCAACATCATCTGCCCGCTGCTGATCCTTGGCATGGCTGTGCTGACTGTACGCAGATTCAGGAAGAAAAAGGCGAAAGTGAGTGTTGAGTCAACAAGTGGACAGGAAGAATCTTAAAACGAGTTATGACCAATAAGATTTAACAGATACAGGAAAGCGAAAGGGAGCTGCTGTACCGGCTGATGAATGACATCAGCGGTGTAGCAGCTCCCTTTACTATCGTTGACTTTAGAGGAAAAAACGAATATAATATATTAAACCACACCATTGATGGTGAATTTAGGTGTGGTTAAGTAGAGGTGGGAGAATGGTTCAAGAAAAGGATAACGAGATATTAAGAAAACTATTCAGGCAACATAACTATATTATGACTACCGCAGAACTTACATCTGCAAAGCTATATTACGCAGATATAAAACGGCTTATAGATGAAGGCTTAATTGAAAGAGTGAAGCGTGGCTACTATTATTGGACTGAAAATTTTGGAGAAAGTGATATTGTAATCATCAATCGTCTGTTTCCCGATGCGGTGCTTTGTATGGAAACAGCACTCTTTTATTACAAATACAGCGATAGAAATCCTGCCGAATGGAATTTAGCTATTAATAAAAATGTCTCAAGGCAGCGTACTAAAATTGATTATCCATTTATTAAGGCATATCGTGTTGAGCCAGAACTGGTTACGCTTGGAGAAACCACAGGAAAAATTGATTTTATTGATGTTTGTATTTATGATCGTGACCGAACCATTTGTGATGTATTGAGGAATATGAATAAGATGGATAAAGAAATTTTTAATAAGGCAATACAAGGATATGTAAAAGACCCGAAAAAAAATATCCCCAACCTTATGGAGTATGCCAAAGTATTGCGGGTACAAAAACGAGTTAGGGATTTGATTGGAGTGTGGTTGTAATGGCCGATAAAGCGGCTTCCGTTCTTGCAAAACTAAGAAACAAAGCAAAAGCTTCTGGCATTAGTTATCAACAGTGTTTACAGCTTTTTGTACAGGAGGAATTTCTGCGGAGACTTTCAAAATCTGGATGTGAGGATAACCTCATTCTCAAAGGAGGTCTGTTTATTTACACACTTACAAACTTTGAGAGCCGGGCTACCATTGATGTTGATTTCCTGCTCCGGGGTTATTCAAATTCAATGGACAATATTAAAGAGCTGATTAGTAAAATCATTGAAACACCTACAGGTAATGATTATATCGTGATGACTGCGAAAGGTTTTGAGGAGATCTCACCGCAAAGAAAATATCACGGTATCAGTACACAAATTATTGGGCAAATAAAAAATGTGAGGGTCCCCTTCAATGTTGATATAGGTGTGGGTGATATTATTGTGCCCAGGGCAGAACAGCGTAAAATCAATACACAGCTTCCAGGCTTTGAAGTTCCTGTTATCAAGACCTACTCCCTTGAAAGTACTATCGCCGAAAAATTTGATGCAATCCTGCAACGCTTTGAACTGACGGGGAGAATGAAAGATTTTTACGACATCTGCTATCTGGCTAGGACTTTTGATTTCAATGGGGCAAAATTGCAGACTGCAATTTTTGAAACTTTGCAGCGGCGTGGCACTCCCTATGAGAGCAATAGTTTCAAGCGGATTGTTGCACTTGCCGAAGATGAAGATATGCGAAAGCGGTGGAAATATTTCTTGAAGAACATTAAAGATGATAAGCTTGAGTTTACTGTTGTGATTGAAGAAATTCAGGCATTCCTTGAACCTGTGTTTGAGGCAATAGTAAATGAAGTTGAATGGCAAGAACAATGGAACACTTCAGTAATGAGTTGGAGGTGAGAGTATAATGTTATCTCTTATCAAAAATATCATTACAAATCAAAAAATAAAGAAGATAAAATAAAGTATATTAAGAAGCAGAAAGGATATGACAAATGAAGAAAAAAATATTAATAATCTCAGCCATTATGCTGGCTGCATTCTCACTTGCCGGCTGTCAGTCAAAGACAGAACAGGAACCAGAAGAGCAGGCACAGCAGAGTCAGGAAGACCAGAGCAATGCAGACCTCCTGTCAGGAAAGCATCATGCGGAGATAACCGTGAAGGATTACGGCACAATAAAGGTAGAATTAGATGCAGATACAGCACCGGTCACAGTGACGAACTTTGTAGATCTGGCGAATGACGGATTTTATGACGGCCTTACATTTCACAGGATCATTTCCGGTTTCATGATTCAGGGCGGAGACCCACAGGGAAATGGGACAGGGGGTTCCGGTAAGACAATAAAGGGTGAATTTTCGTCGAATGGTGTGGAAAATCCGATCTCACATGAACGCGGAGTCATCTCGATGGCCCGGTCCCGGGACTATGACAGTGCCAGTTCCCAGTTCTTTATCATGCATGAAGACACAGACTCATTAGACGGAGAGTACGCGGCATTCGGGCATGTGACAGAAGGCATGGAGATCGTGGATAAAATTTGTGAAGATACAAAAGTAGAGGATGGCAACGGCACCGTTGCGGCAGAAAACCAGCCGGTAATTGAGACAGTGAAGATTATAGATTAAGTTTTTATAATGATACAAATATAAAATCAACAAAAATGAGCGTTTAAAGTATGACAGAGTGTCTTTAAAGATATGATGGATTCTTAAGCGCCCATTTTTTATCTAAAATAAGATTGACGCATCTGGGTTTAATGTGTTAAACTCACAATAAAGGTTGAATAAATTAAACCCACAAGGAGGATGAACCAATGGATACACCGAAAGTTTTTGAAAGCGAATACCGTTTCTGTCTGATTCTGTGGGAGAATGAACCCGTTGGGAGCACACAGCTTGTTAAGCTCTGTAAAGAAAAGCTGGGCTGGTCCAAGGCAACAACCTATACAGTCATCCGCCGTCTTTCGGAACGCGGCGTTTTGAAGAATGAAAATGCCGTTGTAACATCTCTCATTTCAAAAGACGAGGTGCAGGCAGCGGAAATTGATGAACTGTTGGAGAAAACCTTTGAAGGCTCACTTCCCGCATTTGTTTCGGCATTTACAAGACACAAAAAGCTGTCATCAGAACAGATAGAGGAAATCCGCCGAATGATTGATTCTTATGAGGAGGAATAAGCATGGAGGCAGTTTTTTTACAACTTCTGAACATGAGTATTGCAGGCAGCTGGATGATTTTTGCAGTGATGCTTTTACGTTTCCCGTTAAAGAAAGCGCCAAGGTGGGTTACCTGTGTACTCTGGGGCTTAGTTGGCATCCGGCTTATTTTTCCGTTTTCAATTGAGAGCATTCTCAGTCTTATTCCAAGTGCCCAGACGATACCGGAGAATTTTGTTCATATGGAACAGCCGGCAATCAGCAGCGGGATTGATGTAGTTAACCAGATTATGAACCCGGTCCTGTCACGGCAGTTTGCACCCGATCCTGCATCCAGTGCAGACCCACTGCAGATTATTACATATATCGTGTCTGTCATCTGGCTGATCGGGATGGCACTCATGTTGTTATATATGGTTTGTAGTTTTTTTATACTAAAGGCCATAATGAGGACGGCCGTGCGGGTGCGCGGAAATGTATGGCAGAGTGAGCGCGTCAGGTCTCCTTTCGTATTGGGGATGATCCGTCCCCGGATTTACCTGCCCTTCCACATGAGTTCTGCAAAGATGAAATACGTAATAGCACATGAGAAGGCCCATATACGCCGGCATGATCACTGGACAAAACCGATAGGATTTTTAGTCTTAACAGTGTATTGGTTTAATCCGGCCATATGGGCAGCATATATCCTGCTATGCCGTGATATCGAAGTGGCCTGTGATGAGAGTGCGGTCAGAAATATGGGGGTGGACGAAAGGAAATCCTATTCTATGACGCTGCTTTCTTTTGGAAGCGGGCATCATACACCGGCAATCTGTCCGCTGGCATTTGGTGAAGGAAACATCAGACAGAGAGTTAAAAATGTTCTGAATTATAAAAAACCAGTATTGTGGATGCTGATTGCAGCAGTAATTGTATGCACGGCTGTGGCAGTATGTTTCATGACAAATCCAAAAGAAAAGATTCAGAAAGTGGATGCACTGGAAGTAGCTGTTAAAGAAGCAATACTTGAGTATTGGAAAGACGACAGAGAAGAAGTTGATTTTCAATGTGAAAGCCATGTGACTCTGGCTGAGCTGTCAGGGGAACGTACGGACGAAAAGACAGGAAAGACGATTGAAACAAAAGAGGTTTATGCAATGGTATGTGAACAGTCAGTCAGCTATGACGAGGAGCCGTTCACACTTGTAGGTGCAAGTTCCATGCCGGCAGTGCTGAGCTTTGACGTGGCTTCAGATGGTTCTTACAATCTCACAGATTATTGGGTGCCTCAGGACGGGGATTATAATGAGCCCAGTATCAGGGAACGTTTTGCGGCCCTCCCGCCGGAGGTGGCAGAAGAGGCGCTGGATACGCAGAAGTATGCGGTTTCACAGATACAGGACTGCTATACGCAGATTGTAGAGTATGGCGATGTGGACACGGCCCGGATTTTAGAAAAACTATTCGATGTGATTATGGCGTCACCAGATGAAATGTTGAGTCCACAAGATATCATACAGGCACATCCGGTAGAATATCGTGAGCTTATTTTCTATAACGATTACACCGTGCAGTATATACGTTCAAAAATCAAGGAAGACAAGGTTTCAGGAACAGAAGCGGAAGTCATGCGGCGTATCATGGCTGAGCTGACCGGGGAATAGACAAAAATGTAATGTTAGTACTGTTTTTATATTTCATAAGATTTAGGTTAAACAGGCATATCTCTCAGGAGGTATGCCTGTTTGACTTCCGGAAAAGGATTGAATTGCAGGTTATGTCCTCCAAGATGACAATTCGTGAACAACCTATTGTCAAATTGTTAAATTTATTTAAAATAAAAGCATAAGTTTTGTGCAAAGTAATTACTGCAATCTTATGCCAAAAGGATATATCAGCGCTGATATAGGAAAAAAGGATAATTAGGGAGGACAACATTTATGAAACGCAGCAGATTGTGGACCGGTCTTGCATCGGCCACCTCGTTCTTTCTGGTAGCGTCAACTCTGGGAATGAACTGTATGATGGGCTATCAGGGAACGATTAACCAGGCACTCGGGATTTCTACCAGCAAGGTTGTAAATGAAAGCGATTCAGAAACAGAGAATACGACATATTTTGAGAGTGAATATGGAGAGCTAAACGCGGAAAACCTTCAGAAATTAATCGCGGATACATATGACGAAAGCGTAATGGAGCAGGAGGAGGGAAGCGTCCTTCTGAAAAATGAAAACAATGCACTCCCGCTTTCGGCAGAGGAAACGAGGATCACCCTGTTCGGCCATGCAGTGGCACAGCCGCTCTACAAGTCAAATTCGGCCGGATCAAGTGGGTATGAGGGAGAATACTGTATCGACTTGTACACAGCGATGACAGATGCAGGCTTTGCAGTAAATGACACGCTGTTTGACGCTTACAAAAGCAGCAGCACATCCCGTTCAAGCGGAGTAGCAAGCTTTGGACAGGAAGAGACGGAATGGGCGCTTGGAGAGGAAGACAGTTCCTTCTATACAAAGGAGCTTCAGGAATCATGGCAGGATGACTATAATGATGTAGCAATTGTTATGCTCTCCAGAGAAGGCGGTGAAGGTGCGGAGGTTCAGACAGAAGATCCCACAGGAATCAGCCAGCTTGCCCTTCATCAGGAGGAGAAAGACCTTCTCCAGATGATTAAAGACTCTGGCAAATTTAAAAAGACCATTGTTCTGGTTAACAGCGGCAATGCGATGGAGCTCAACTGGCTGGACGAGTACAATGTAGATGCATGCCTCTGGATCGGCCTTCCAGGGCAGAGGGGATTCGAAGGTGTTGCCAACATACTGACCGGAGCGGCGAATCCGTCAGGACACCTTACC
Organism: Faecalicatena orotica; assembly: GCF_003149245.1. GTDB lineage: Bacteria > Bacillota > Clostridia > Lachnospirales > Lachnospiraceae > Faecalicatena_A > Faecalicatena_A orotica. Next base: position 24,550 of record NZ_QGDL01000021.1, read on the forward strand.
GACACGTATGCAGTCAATTCACTTTCAGCTCCGGCAGTGGTCAATGGGAGCTTTAACAACCAGAATTGGACGAATCTGGACTATGTACTGCAAAATACGGAAGATGCTGAAGAAAATCTTGCATGGTACAGTGTGCAGGCAGAGGGAATCTATGTGGGATATAAATATTATGAAACCCGCTATGAGGATACCATTTTGGGACAAGGGAATGCTGCTTCTGCAAAAGGTTCCACTACAGGAAAAAACTGGAACTACAATGAAGAGGTTCAATATCCGTTTGGCTATGGACTGTCCTACACTTCCTTTGAACAGAAACTGGACGGTGTGGAGATAGACGGGGACGACATTAAGGTTGCCGTGACAGTCACAAATACGGGCAATACTGCCGGAAAATCCGTTGTCCAGGTTTATGCACAGACTCCATACGGGGATTATGAAAAGACGAATAAAGTAGAAAAATCTGCGGTTCAGCTGCTGGATTTCGGAAAAACAGATGTACTGGAACCGGGAGTATCCCAGACGGTGACGATTGACTGCGATAAATACCTTCTGGCGAGCTACGATTATGTAAATGCCAAAGGATATATCATAAGCGGGGGCGCTCATTACATTTCCATCGGCGATGATTCCCATGATGCATTAAATAACATACTTGCAGCCAAAGGGGCATCCGGCATGGTTGCGGTTACTGGAAGTGCAGCGGAAGGAAATGCAGATAAGGCTTATAAGTGGGATGAAACATTTGATGACACATCCTACCGGAATTCTGAATATACAGGCGAAGAGGTCACGAACCAGTTTGCGGACTGTGATATCAACTACTGGCAGGAGAATGCAGTCACCTATTTATCCAGAAATGACTGGGATGCGACTTACCCGGTGAGTGCAACGAAGATCGAAGCAACGGATGAGATGATAGAGGTGCTGAACGGGATTTACTATGAAAAACCGGAAGACGCCCTGTCAATCAGTGATTATACATTGGGCGATAATCAGAATATCCCGCTTGCAACTCTGATTGGAAAAGACTATGATGACGAGGCTTGGGAGACATATCTGAACCAGTTTACACTGGAGGAACTGTCAGTCCTGACGGCCGATAACTTCGGGACAGCAGAAATCGCAAGCGTTGGAAAACCGGCAGTTGTTGTCGGTGACGGACCGGACGGTGCGGGCGGAAAGTTTGATGAAAAAGAATACGGCGACGGCAGAGATGACTGCTGCTTCCCGTGTGAAAACATTCTGGCTGCAACATTTAACAAAGATTTATTAGAGCGAAGAGGGGAACTGATGGCAGAAGAGGCAATGTATCTGGGCATGGCCGAAATATGGATGCCGGGTACGAACCTCCACAGGACTCCATTCGGGGGACGTAATTTCGAGTATTATTCAGAAGATGCGGTCATGACTTATCTTTGTTCCGTGCAGGAAGTACAGGCAATGGAATCAAAGGGAGTGCATTCCGGAGAAAAACACCTGACAGGCAATGACCAGGAGAACAACCGTCAGGGAATCAGCGTGTTCTTTAACGAGCAGGCATTCAGAGAAGGTTCCTTAAGAGGCAGTGAAGGGGCATTAACAGAAGGCGGCGGTCAGGCAGTTATGCATGCATTTAACCGTCTCGGTATGAAATGGTGTTCTGCAAGTACGGCACTCTGCACACAAGTTTTAGGTAATGAGTGGGGCTTTAACGGACAGCAGGAAACAGATGCGGTCGCTACGGCAGAGGGGTACAAGGCTCATTTTGCAACCACTCTGGCAGCAGGAACGAATACATACTGTCTCGATTTCAGCGGCGCAAGTTCAAAAGCACTTGTGAAAGAGATCAAGGCAAATGATGACGGATACCTCCTCGGAAAACTCAGGGATTCCGCACACAATTATTTATATATTATCGCAAACAGTGCTGTCATGAATGGCTACAGCACAGATTCTAAAGTCGTATCCATCACACCTTGGTGGCAGCCGGCAATGTATGCGGCAATCGCAGTATTTGCCGTTCTTGAGATTCTATTTCTTGCGGTATTGATTCGAAGCAGACGAAAAGCAGCTATTAAGGTTGAGGAGGTGCAGAAATAATGAAAGAGAAATTACAGACAAAATCAGCTGGATTTTACTTTGTGGTCCTTGCCGTAATCGCGGCGGTTGTCTCTGTGATCCGCTTTATGATGTGGGCGCCTAAGCACAACAGTATGGACGGCGTAATTATTGCGGCACTTGCAGCGGGTATCGTTCTGGATATTGTGCTGATGGTGAAAGATAATGACTATGTAATGGTTCTCTCCACGATCTGTTACAGTGTGGCAGCAGTAAAGATACTCACGGATTCCGTAGGGTCCTTCGTAGATGCGTTTCAGGGGATCAACATGTTTGGAGATGCAAGTCAGGTAAACACGATTATTTCCATCGCGGTTGTCATGGGAATCAGCGTGCTGCTCTCTATCATAGCCAGCTTTCTAAAAAGAGTGAAGGAATAGGTGGGATATCATATGCAGAAAATTGCATTTAACGAAGGATGGAAATGTTACAGGACAGGGCATCCGGACGGGGCATTCGCGATAGCGGTGCCCCATGATGCGATGCTCCTTGACAGCAAGAGTGAAAGCAGTCCGGGCGGTGTTAATACCGGTTGGTATGACGCGCAGGATTATACTTATGAAAAACAATTCAGCGTACCTGGTGAATACAAGGATAAGAAACTGCTCCTTGAATTTGAAGGGGTATACAGGAAGGCATCTGTTTATCTGAATGACAGGAAGATTGCATTCCATGACTACGGGTATACCGGATTTTATGTGGACGTGACAAAGGATCTTGTTTTTGGGGCAGACAATGTGCTGACAGTAGAGGTGAAAAATAGTGACCAGCCTAACAGCCGCTGGTATTCCGGCACCGGGATTTACCGCCCGGTATGGCTGCATGTATATCCTGAGAATCACATCCGGCCGGAGTCTGTCCGGATCACAACGCTGGATTACAAAAATCCGAGAATCCGGGTTCAGGCAGAGGCATCGGCGGCAGGCCAGATAAAGGTTGAGATTCTGGACACGATGTCAGGAGACGGTGCAAAAGGAATGTGTATTGCCGAAGTAACGAAAGAAACCGAGGGCAGGCTGGACTGTGAATTAGAGATTCCGGAGGCGGTGACATGGATGCCTGAACACCCGTATCTGTATACATGCCGGGTAACATATGGGGAAGACATGCAGGAGGAGCGGTTTGGAATACGCATGATCGAGTGCACCCCTCAAAAGGGGTTCTGTATCAATGGAAAGCGCATCATCCTGCGCGGAGCGTGCGTCCATCATGACAACGGCATCCTGGGCGCCTGCGCCTATGAGTTCTCAGAGAAGAGGAAGGTACGGCTTTTAAAGGAAAACGGATACAATGCAATCCGCTCGGCGCACAACCCATGCTCCAAAGCACTGCTCAATGCCTGTGATGAACAGGGGATGCTTCTGGTGGATGAGTATGTGGATGTATGGTACATCCATAAGACAAGATACGACTATGCAGGAGAAGTAGCGAAGCACTATAAAGAGGACCTGAAGGCAATCACTGACCGGGACTACAACCATCCGTCCGTTATCATGTATTCGACTGGAAATGAAGTATCCGAGACGGCGCAGAAACAGGGGATCGAGCTGTGTGGAAAGATGACGCAGTGGCTGCATAAGCTGGACAGCACAAGGCCGGTGACCTGCGGGATCAATATTTTCTTTAACTTTTTAAGCTCTATGGGCTTCGGTGTGTACAGCGACAAAAAAGCAGAACAGGCAGTGAAAGACGCTAAGAAGAAAAAAGCAGTGGGCAGTGAATTTTTTAATACAATTGCAGGCATCTTTGGCGCCAACTTCATGAAATCCGGCGCAACGCTCTATCCATGCGACCTTAAGACGAAGGATGCATTTGCCCGGATGGATGTGGCAGGTTACAATTACGGTATTTTCCGGTACCGCCATGATTTGAAGAAATACCCGAAACGGCTGATTCTCGGGAGTGAGACATTTTGCGCGGATGTCTATCGTTTCTGGGAGGAAGCAAAGAAGAACAGACGCATTATCGGAGATTTCGTCTGGGCGGGCATGGATTACCTTGGAGAAACGGGTATCGGCTCATGGGAGTATAAGGATTACGCCCCACGTTTTGATAACGGAATGGGATGGGTAAGCGCTGGTTCCGGAAGGATTGACCTCACCGGAAAGCCGCTTGCGGAAATGAAGTATACAAGGGTGGCATTTGAACTGGATAAGATCGGAATTGCCGTGGTTCCGGTAAACAATACAGATAAGAAACACTCCCCGTCGGCATGGAAGATGACCAATGCCATTGAAAGCTGGTCGTGGAATGGCTGTGAGGGGAAAGATGCCAAAGTAGAAGTCTATGCCCGTGCAGACCATGTCAAACTATACATCAATGGGAAATGTGTGGGAAAAGAAGCTGTAAAAAATGACTGCAGGGTGGTATTCCATACGAAGTACCACGCCGGCGTGATAAAAGCAGCTGCCTATGATTCAGGCGGAGTGCTTATCGCCGAGACTTCCCTCCGGACGGCGGGAGAGGAAACCTGCCTGACACTGGAACCGGAGCAGAAGGCATTCAAAGAGGGTGAGCTGTGCTATGTCCGGCTGAAATATACGGATAAGAACGGCATCGTGAAACCGTTGGCGAAAGGCCCTGTAAAAGTTGCTGTAAAAGGAGGGACGCTCCTTGGACTGGGAAGTGCCTGCCCGTATTATACGAGAAGCTATCTGGGAGACACTGCCGATACCTATTACGGCGAAGCAATAGCAGTGGTAAAGCCGGATCATACAGGAGAGATCACCATATTTGCGAAAAGCAGATACGGAGAAGCTCAGACTGTAATCCGGCCGGTCAAAGAAGAATAAAATCTTTTTTGCCCTGTATTAAAATATAAAAGCAATCATAAGGCAGGTTGGCGTATCATGGAAGAAAAACAAAAAAAGGGTCTGGCCGGCTGGTGGCTGGAAAAGTGGGGAAATTACAGCAAGGCGCACCCAAAAGCCGCGAAATGGATTTACCAGATATTTTACTTCTGGGTATTTAGTATGAGTGTTACCATTTTTCAATATCTTGCATTCACATTTCTCCCCTACCTGTTTGGCATCGGACTTGCGGGTACAGAGTTTATGTGGCCCCAGATACCCGTGCATATCGCCGGGTTTGATTATAAATGGAATATACTCGGGTATGAAGTGGCAAAAAATACTGCCGGGGAAGTGGTGATCGGCGGCGGGCTCGGATATTTTATCAGCTATGAACTGGGAACCTTCCTTGCCCAGTGTATTAATTTTCCGCTTCAGAGAAACATCACCTTCAAAAGCCACGGAAAGATTTCCTGGCAAGTCATGTGGTACTTTATCGCGTGGGTGCTGATTTCACTGGTGTGCAACGGCGTGAACGGACTGTGGATGCCGGTAGCACAAGCCTACTTTGCACCGGCGGTCTATAATCTGCTTGTTACATTTATTACAGGCGGGGTATCAATGATTATTTATTTCTTTGTATTTAAAATAATTTTTCCGGAAGGGGAAGCCGCAAAAAAGGCATAATATAGTTAGCGCAGATGGCGAAGGGAATATCTTATGTATGACGGATCAGGTTGTGCATGTGTCTGGATATTACCTCCGCCGTTTGCTATAATAAAAGAAATATGTACGCAAAAAGACTGTAACAAAGCCGGCAGGGTGAAATCAGACCCGGGTCCTGGTAACGTAAGCAGGGGGATAAAATGGTAAAAATCGCAGTTGTGGATGATGAGGAACAGGAACGTAAGACGCTGTCTCAATATTTTATAGAATTGCAGAAAGAACTTGGAGAAGAGCTAAAGGTGCAGACATATGCATCGGGGGAAGAATTTTTACCGGCATATGATGATTCCTTTTCCCTCGTCTGTCTGGATATTGACCTTGACGGGATGGATGGACTGGACACGGCAAAAAAACTCCGCGAAATGGACAATGAGGTAACCATTATATTCGTGACAAACATGGCTCAGATGGCGATCCGTGGATACGAGGTACGGGCTCTGGATTTTGTGGTAAAGCCAGTGAATTACTATTCGTTTGCCATGAAAATGAAGAGCGCTTTAAGTATCATTGGAAATAAAAAGAGCAGGAATATCGTTGTCACGACTCCAAACGGGATACAGAAGTTTTCTACCGACCATTTGTACTACGTGGAGGTAGAAGGACATTACCTGTACTACCATACGGACGAGGGGGAGTTTAAACAGAAGGCTTCCATGAAAGAGCTGGAAGATAAGCTTGCGGGGCTGTCCTTTAAACGGTGCAATAACTGCTATCTGGTGAATCTGAAATATGTGGACTGTGTGAATAAGGAGGATATCAAGGTCGGCGGGCAGTGGCTGAAAATCAGCCGTCCCAGGAAGAAAGAGTTTCTCCAGGCACTGGCAAATTATATGGGAGGGGTTAGCTTATGATGGCGTTCTGGGATAAGATTTCATACATGGTGCAGATCCTCACGGCCTGTATTATTTTCGCAGTTCCGGCAAGGAAGCGGAGCCATTTTGCGGTCAGGGCATGGGGAAGCGCCGGGGTTCTGGTCGCCAGTTCCTATTTTGTAAACCTGTACTATGGCATTCCCGAAAACGGGGCATTTCCTTTTACATACTGGGCCTTTTATATTGTTGTCTGCATCATGTTTGCTAAGTTCGTGCTGGATGCCACGTGGCAGCAGGCGGCTTACTGCGCCGTGTGCGGATGCGGGATGCAGCATATCGCATTCGATATTTATCTGATCTACCAGATTTCAGGAGGGGAAAGCGGCCTGATCTCCCTCTTGATTTATGTCGTGATCTATCTGCTCTTTTATCAGTTCTTCGCAAAGAAACTGCCTGAAAAGGGAGAATTTGCGGCAAGCAGGCAGGCGCTGTTCCCTATTGCTACGATCATTCTGCTGGTTTGGATTCTCAGTATCCTCGATAACTCTGCGATCGCAGGATTCGAGGCCGGAATGTGGCACAGAATCATATACAGGGTGATCGACGGGCTCTGCTGTTTCTATGTACTCTGGGTGCAGATTAACCAGAAAGAAAAGATGAGCCTGCAAAGAGAACTCGACGGCATCAATTCCGCGTGGCGGCAGCAGAAAAAGCAGTATCAGGTAACGAGCGAGACGATTGAAAGCATTAACCGGAAATGCCACGATCTGAAACACCAGATCCGGGCACTTCGGGAGATCACGGATGAGAAGGAAAAGGAAGAGTATTTCAATGAGATAGAGAACGATATTATGATCTACGACACCGCCCTGAACACCGGAAACAAGGCGCTGGATACGGTCATGATGGAAAAGGGCCTGTTCTGCAAGAACCACGGGATCCAGTGGTCCTGCATGGCGGACGGCACGAAACTGGACTTCATGAAGCTGGAAGACATCTATGCCATTTTCGGCAATGCGCTGGACAATGCGATAGCGGCAGTGCTGGACTTAAAAGAGCCGGAGAAACGGGTGATCAGCGTCAAAATTATAAATCAGAACAGCCTGTTAATGATACAGATACAGAACTATTACGAAAACAAACTGCATTTTGAAGGCGGCCTTCCGGTCACAACAAAGAAGAACAAGCGGGACCACGGGTACGGGATGAAGAGTATCCGGTATACGGCGGAAAAATATAATGGCACTATTACCGTGAGCGGGGAAGGGAATATCTTCATGCTGCAGATATTAATACCGGTGCAGCGTGGCGGATGCTGATACAGCAGAAAATGAAGTTGACAATTCCAATTGTATCGTTTATAATCAAGAAAAAATTGCGAAAGAGGTAGTGTATGTTAATTGTGGCAGTAATGGAGAACATGGCTAATTAAATAGTTGTGAAGGGTGGGCTGTATCCCGTGCTTACGGGTGAGCTGCGTCCTTTTATCTGCCTTACAAGAATGCTGCATAACACATAGCGTGTATATCTTTGAATTCATAGATTGCTTATAGCATGGCTGTATGGTCATGCTATTTTTGCGCCGCGGGGATAGTATGTCTGGAAAAGGCAGATTGACTATTCCCGTGTTTTTATTTTAATATTGAGATTTTAAAAGCAAAATGTCAGAAAGCTATAGCGGGTCCGCCCGCAGGCAGTGAAAAAGTAAAAGGAGTTTAGATTGAAATGTTAAATACAGAAAAAATACTTGAATTTGATAAGATAAAAAACAAGTTGTCAGAATTTGCATACACGGAGAAAGCAAAACTGGAAATTAAAAACCTGGCCCCATACCTGTCAGAACTGGAAGTCAGAAAGAAACTCAGAGAAACGACAGAAGCCAGAACGATGATAGAAAAGTGTGGAAATCCGCCGGCAACAGCGCTTCAGGGAATCGAAAGCATGATTGAGATTGCGGGAAAGGGCGGCTGCCTGACTCCCGAACAGCTTGAGATTGTGGCATCCACACTGACTTCAGTGAGAAGATTGAAGGATTATCTGAACCGGTGTAAAATGTATGAGATAGGACTGGCCTATTATGAAGAGAATCTGGAATCTCTGGATGATATATATGAAGAACTGAGCGCGAAGATCAGAGGAGGGAGAGTCGATGACTATGCCTCAAAAACCCTAAAATCCCTGAGGGAGGCAATTGACAAAACAGATGCAAAAATGCATGAAAAGGCAGATGCAGCTATCAGGGCAAATAAATCTTACGTGTCAGATAATTTTAGCACGATGCGAAACGGCCACATCTGTATTCCTGTCAAAAAGGAGTATAAGTTCAAAGTCAGTGGTTCCGTACTGGATAAGTCGTCGACGGGCAGTACGCTGTTTATAGAACCCGCTTCTGTGGGAAAACTTTATGATGAATTGCAGGAGCTGCGCATTGATGAGGAAAATGAAGAAATAAAAATTCTATATACACTGACGGGGATGCTGTCAGATAAAGAGGAGATAATCCGCAGGAATAACCAGACAGTGGAAAAGTTGGACTTCATTTTTGCAAAGGCGAAACTAAGTCTGGAATACGACGGTATAAAACCTGAGATTAATACAGGGCGGTACATCCGGCTAAAGAATGCCCGCCATCCGCTGATGGACAGAAAGATCAATGTGCCGCTGAATTTTGAGATAGGTGGACGTTTGGTTGATGAGCAGGAAGTGAGGGGTGTGATCATTACCGGGCCGAATACAGGCGGAAAGACTGTGGCGATCAAGACCGTGGCACTGAACTGCATGATGGCGCAGTGCGGGCTGCATACGGCCTGCGAAGAGGCAGACATCTGTATGAATAATGCCATACTGTGTGATATCGGGGACGGGCAGAATCTGTCTGAGAATCTTTCTACTTTTTCTGCCCATATCAGGAATGTGATGGATATTTTGAAACAGGCCGGACGGGAAAGTCTGGTCATAATGGATGAACTTGGCTCCGGTACAGATCCGGCGGAGGGCATGGGGATTGCAGTTGCGATTTTGGAAGAACTGAGAAAAAGCGGTGCTCTGTTCCTTGTTACGACACATTATCCGGAGGTAAAGGACTATGCCGGCAAGACTCCGGGTATCATCAATGCAAGGATGACCTTTGACAAGGAAAGCCTGCGGCCCCTGTATCAAATGGTAATCGGGGAGGCCGGAGAAAGCTGTGCCTTCTATATTGCAGAGAAACTGGGAATGCCGAAATATATGCTGGAGAATGCAGCACGGGCGGCCTACGGAAAGGATATGCTTAGAAGCGGGGAAGAACAGAAGTTAGAGAAGGCACCGCAGCCTAAGATCCAGAGGAAGAAAAGTGTTAGAAAGCAGACAGATGCATTGAAATTTCAGGTTGGAGACAGCGTAATGGTTATGCCTGACCGCAAGATTGGTATCGTGTGCCAAACCGCGAATGAAAAAGGCGTACTCAGAATACAGATGCGGGACAAGAAAATATGGATGAACCATAAACGGGTAAAACTCCATGTTCCGGCGGACCAGCTGTATCCTGAGGATTATGATTTTTCCATTATCTTTGACAGCGTGGAAAAAAGAAAAGCGGAACATGATATGTCGAGAAAGTATACGGATCAGACAATCATGATGGAAGAATAAATTTATGGAAAGAAGTCTATGAAAAAATTAAAGAGAGGAACAGATATGAGGCTGAGATTAGAGGAAGAAAAAGATTATGAAGAGGTTGAGAACCTGACAAGAGAAGCTTTCTGGAACGTGTATAGTCCCGGGTGCAGTGAGCATTTAGTCCTTCATAAACTGAGAGGCCAGAAGTCTTTTGTGAAAGAGCTGGATTATGTTGCGGAGGATGAAGGAAAGATTGTCGGGAATATTGTATATAGCAGAATGTTCCGCGGCGGGGAAATGTGCGATGATATCATTGCATTCGGCCCGGTCAGTGTCCATCCCGATTATCAGAAAAAGGGGATTGGGAAAGCATTGATCCAGACAACAATGGAAAAGGCGAAAAAATTAGGCTTCCGGGCAGTCATAATTACCGGGAACCCGGATTATTACGGAAGGTTTGGGTTTCGTGCGGCGGCAGGTCACGGAATTTACCTGCCGGAAATGAATCCGGGGGAAGAGGCTGAATTCTTCATGGCAAAGGAACTGGAGGAAGGATATCTGCAGAAACATTCCGGGGTTTTGGAGTTTGACAGCTGTTTCGAGGTTGAACCGGCTGAATTAGAGCTGTTTGAAAAAAAGTTTCCTGCAAAACGGAAGCGGGATAAAAAGGAAGGAGATCTTATATAATAAATGCTTGACTCTTACCTTACGGGAGGATATACGATGTTTCCTGTAAGGAGGAATGAAAGCATGAAATTATGTATGGAAGTGAACCAACTCACAAAATCATTTAGGGGCAGGACTGTTGTAGATCATCTGTCTTTCCGGGTGAAGGAACAGGAAGTATTTGGCCTGCTCGGGCCGAATGGAGCGGGAAAAAGTACGACGATTGAGACTGTGCTTGGCTTAAAGAAAGCTGACAGTGGGACGGCCGAGGTTCTGGGGTGTGACCCGGTCAAAAAAAGACGGGAGATCTTTGAACGCATTGGAGTCCAACTGCAGTCTTCTCATTATCAGAACTATATCCGCGTCGGGGAGATCTGCGAGGAGATGTCGGTATTGTACAGTCACCCTGCTGACTATCACAAGCTTTTACGTCAGTTCAAGCTGGAACAGTTTGAGAAACAGCCGGTGGATAAGCTGTCCGGCGGAGAACGGCAAAAACTGTCGGTAGTGCTGGCGCTGATTCCAAATCCGGAACTGGTATTTCTGGATGAACTGACAACCGGGCTTGATACCGAGGCGCGCAGGGAAGTTTGGCAGACATTAAAGGCGCTGAAAGAGAAAGGAACTACCATATTTCTGACGACACATTATATGGAAGAGGCAGAAAGCCTGTGTGACAGAATCCTGCTGATTAAGGATGGGAAGAAAGTCACGCAGGGGACGGTCAAAGAGGTTGTTGACGACAGTCCCTTCGATAATCTGGAGGATGCGTATCTATGGCATATGAGAGGGGAGGAGAGAGCATGAAACGTTTCTGGACCTTATATAAAGTAGAACAGAAACTAGGACTGAGATGTCCAGATATGCTGATTTTCGGCGTGGGCATGCCTGTGGGAGTTCTTGTTTTGATCGCAGTGGTAGCAGGAAACAAGACGGCAGGAGGCAGCAGCTATACGTTTCTCCAGAGCGCATTCGCATCTCTGATGGCTGTAGGGATCTGTGCAAGCGCATTTATGGGGATTCCCCTTACTGTTGCGGACTATCGGGATAAGAAGATTTTAAAACATTTTTTTGTCACACCATGTACACCGATGACGCTTATGAGTGCGATCGTGGCCTGCTCTGTTGCAACGGCGGTTCTTTCCGGGATTGCAGTATCTGTTGTAGCGGCATTTGTGTTTCAATACAGGATGAAAGGCAGCCCATTCCTGTTTATATGCTCCTATCTGCTGGTGATGACGGCCATGTATAGTATCGGCGTATTTCTGGCGGGACTGTGCAAAAGTGTAAAGATGGCAAATGTAATTACGACTGCAGTGTACTTCCCAATGCTGTTTTTATCAGGCGCGACAATTCCTTTCGAGTTGTTCCCGAAAGGGATGCAGACAGTGGCATCTGTTCTGCCACTGACTCAGGGGATTAAGCTCATGAAACAGATTTCAATGGGAGATCCGGTTGAAAATGCGGCAGGAATTATTATTTTGATGATTGCTATCACAGTAATCTGCAGTTTATTGTCAAAATTCACTTTCCGATGGGAATAAAGTGGAGAATATCAGAAGAGAATGTGGATAACATAAAAAAGCCGGCGGCCTGTGTATGACTGCACAGGTCCCGGCCACAGGAGGGCGAGAGAATTGAGGAAAGATCATACATGTGAAAAAGTACCGAGTAAACTGTATAAGATCGGGATGTTTGCGGGGATGAACCATGTAACGGTGAAAGCGCTGCGTCATTATGACGAGCAGGGCTTGCTGGCCCCGGCTTATGTAGATCAGGAGAGCGGATACCGTTATTATACCGCAGGGCAGCTGCCGGTTATCCACCAGATTCTGGCACTGAGGAATATGGGATTTTCTCTGGAAGAAATAAAGGCGGTGCAGAACGGTGCATCTGAGCGGAAATTACTGCTCGCCAAGAAGCAGCAGATTCTGAGTGAAATAGCAGAGAAAACGGCTAAGCTTGCACAGGTAGAATGCTATCTCGCAGAAGACAAAATAGACACAAATTATCATGTGCTGATAAAAGAACTGCCGGAGGTCATTGTTGCTTCTATGCGGACGGTTATGCCTGATTATGACACAATGTTCGATATCTTTCCCGGAATGGGACAGGAGATGGAACGGCTAGGTTGTGTCTGTGCAGAGCCGGAGTACTGTTTTTCGATCTATCATGACGGCGGGTACAGGGAAGAAGACATAGACATAGAAATCTGTGAGGCTGTTGTTGAACAAAAGTTGGATTCTGAGATGATTCAATTCAAGGTACTCCCGAAAATCGAGAAGGCGGCCTGCCTGCTGCATAAAGGGCCATATGAAGGTTTCCCGGAGGCATATGGCGCTGTCATCAGGTTTGTAGAGGAAAACGGGTATGAAATATGTGGAAATCCGCGGGAATCTTATATTGACGGAATCTGGAATAAAGATTCCGAGGAGGAGTGGCTTTCGGAGATACAGTTTCCGGTCAGGGAGATCCGGTAAACAACAAATATACAGAACAATGAAAAGCCTTTTTCAACGCACCATTTATATAGAAGAAACAGGATAAAATAATAGAACTTTTGAATGGGCTTGGTATACCGTTATAGTCTGCGCCTTTGGGGCGTACTCTATAGCGGTATTTGTCATCAGAGGCAGAAATCTGTAGTAAAAAAATGTGTTTTTATGGTAGTTTTATGCCGGATTTATTGATTGCTGGTTGTTTTTTGACTTCTCCTGTGCTAGAATAGAACAGATTCTAGGGATAGTAGAGGAGATTTTAACAATGGAAGAACAGTTAAGGGATGATGAGATAGAGATTGATTTACTGGAAATATTCCACGCATTATGGAGGAAGGCATGGCTGATTATATTGTGCCTGATAGGAGGCGCTGTGATTGCAGGCGCAGCTACTAAGTTTTTAATGGTACCTCAATATACCTCTTCCTCCATGATCTACATATTGACAAAGACGACAAGTGTAACATCCCTTGCAGATATACAGATGGGGACACAGCTGACGGTCGATTTTGAGACACTGGCAACAAGCCGTCCTGTTGTAACTGCGGTAATTGACGAACTGAATCTGGACGCTACATATGAAGAGCTGGTTGGTACAATTACCATTAATAATCCGGCAGATACACGTATTCTAAAGATCAGCGTGGAGAATCCGGACCCTGAGCTGGCAAAGGATATTGCTAATGCGATGGCTGATGCTACTGCTGACCGGGTTGCCGAGGTAATGAGCACAGACAAGCCGAGTATCGTTGAAGATGCCGTTGTGTCTGAGAATCCTTCCAGCCCGTCCTTGAAAAAGAATATAGCAATCGGAGGACTGCTTGCAGCATTTCTTGCAGCGGCAGTGATTATAGTAATGCTTCTTCTGGATGATACGCTTAAGACCGAAGAGGATATCAAGAAATATCTGGAGCTGAATACTCTGGCAATGATTCCATTGGAAGAAGGGGAATCTGCTGTTAAGAAGCAGCATATGGAGAAAAGCGGCCACGAGAAAAAGAAAAAGAGAAGGAAGTCCGGCGCTTCCCAGACTCATAAGAAATAGGAGGAAGGGAACAGACATTGAAAAAGACTACAAAAAGAATTTTAACAGTTGTTCTGGTTATCATTGCAGCAGTATGTATTGCGTATATAGCGTATTATTTTGTTTCACAAAATAAAAAGGGCAAGGTCTATGATGAAGTGCAAAAGCAGGTGAATCTGGAACCGGAAAAGGAAGAGGAACCGGAAGCAAAAGACCCAGAGGCTCCTAAGGAAAAGAACCCTATTGATTTTAAGCAGCTTCAGGAAACGAATAAAGACATTTATGCATGGATTACAGTTCCGGATACGAACATCAACTATCCAATCGTGCAGAGTTCCTGGGACAATACCTACTATCTCGACAATACGATTGATGGACAGGCAGGACTACCGGGTTCCATATATACCGAGAATTACAATGCGAAAGATTTTACTGATTTTAACACAATCATATATGGGCACGATATGAACGATGGAAGCATGTTCCAGAACTTACATAAGTATGAGGACGAGACATTTTTCAAAGAGCATTCAAAGGTGTATGTCTATACTCCGGAGAAGAAGCTTACTTATGAGATCTTCGAGGCCGTAGTCTATGATGACCGGCACATTCTGATGTCCTTTGATTTTACGCAGGATAATCAGAGGCAGGCATATTTAGATTCACTAAAAGCGGTCAGAAATCTGAACAGTAACTATAACGATGATGTACAGGTAGGACCCGACAGCCGAATCATAACAATGAGCACCTGTATTGCAACCCAGCCTGATAACAGATTAGTAGTAGGAGCTGTATTGACAGATGAGTACGAATATGAAGCACAATAACAATAGGCGTCCGGAAAGTCCGAAGCGTAAGAGCGATATACAGCAGAGTCACAAAAAGAAGAATACCGGGTTTATTATTGGCATTATCATTGTCGTTATTCTGGTCGCAGTGGCTGGAACGCTGTTCTTCCTCCAGTCCAAGAAGAAAGAGCCTCAGGTTCAGGCAAAAGAAGGCACCGGGGAAACTGTGAAATCTGAAAGCCAGTCTTCCAGTGACAGTAAGACAATCAGCTATGAAGGACAGACTTATGAATACAACAGGGATATTAAAACAGTCGTCTTTCTTGGGGTAGATAAAAAAGGTGATATGGGATATGCGGAACATATGGGGGACGGCGGTCAGGCTGACAGTATCATACTGATGGCCCTCAATGAGAAGGAACAGACTGTTAAGGTTTTCCAGATATCCAGAAATACAATGACAAATGTGGATGTATATTCCGAAAGAGGAGAATATCTGACAACACAGAAAATGCAGATTGCCCTCCAGTACGCGTATGGTGACGGTGAGAAGAAGAGCAGCTGGCTTATGAAAAAAGCAGTATCCGACCTAATGTACGGAGTCCCGGTTAGATCGTCCATCGCTATGAGCATTGATGGTATTTCAGCAATTACCACCCTGATGGGCGGCGTCGAGATCACAGTGCCGAAAGACTATACCTATGTGGACAAGTCCTTTGAAAAGGGGAAGACACTTTCATTGAAAGGTGCGCTGGCAGAAAAGTATGTGCGGTACAGAGATATCACAGTCACCGGAAGTAATAATGACAGAATGGAAAGACAGACACAGTTTCTTATGGCGTTGGTATCGCAGTTAAAAAATGCATCACAGAAGGATACCGAGATTTATTCAAAACTGATGACAGGTGCCAATCCATACTTCACAACAGACATGAGCGCTGATGAGATTATGGCGTTATCGAAATATGAGATAGACGGCGAGATTCAGACGATCCCGGGCGAAGAGAAGGCCGGTAAAGAACACGATGAGTTCTATACGAATGAAGCAGAATTAAAGGAAATTGTTGTCAAAACCTTTTACAAATTAAAAGATATATGATACAATGTGTAAATGAACTAGATTAAATATATTTTACTTAGGAGGGACTAGTCATGAAAACAAGTAGAATGAGAAAGTTAGTGGGAGTATTACTTTCAGCCACAATGCTCTTCACTATGACAATGGGCGTATTCGCAGCAGGAAGCCCATCCGCTGATTTCAAGAGCGGAACAAAGGCCGTTGACAAGAACGGTAATGCAGTAACTGTAACATTTGCAGCTGCTACACAGACACCTGACGAAGGAACTATTAAAGCAGTGGTTCCGAACGGAACACTTGTATCTGCATTTGATTTAACAGCACCTGACTGGGATTTTGAAAAAGACGGCGCTCTTACAATCACATTCCCGTTACCGGGAGCAACATCCAGCACAAAAGCAGCAATTCTTCACTTTGGTGAGAACGGCTGGGAAGATGTAACAACAAGTGTTGGTGACGGTGTGATTACTGCTACATTTACAAGCTTATCACCAGTAGCAGTTGTAGTTGATAACAGCACATTAACAAACACAGGAAATGGAACAAGCAATGGAACATCACCAAAGACTGGTGAGTCTTCATTAGTTCTTACATTAGGTTTAATCGCAATGGCAGCAGTTGCTGGCGTTTACGGATTAAACAGAAAAAAAGCTTATAACAAATAATACATACTTAATCAAGTATTATTAAATGGCTGAAAAACATAAGCGTATGAGATCTCTTTCTGACCCGAACTGGTTGGAAAGAGATTTTTTTAATTTATAGAAAATCCCCACGAATTAAAAAAATCCTCCTGACAAGAAAATTCTTTTGCTACAGTTGAAAAAAACTAAAAAATGATGACAACTATGGAAAATTTAACCTTTGTCAGATATTAATAATTATAGACCGAAATATTTCGGGAAGCAGTGTATTTTTCATAAAGAAAGTATTCACATGTGATTAAAAATAGGTTTTTATAATAAAAGAAACTGCCTTTTTCGTGCGTTTATGGTCATTTGCGTAATACGACAGTTTGTGATAAGATTCCATCTATTTTGCGCAGTTTCCTTGACAAAACAGGGAGTTAGCGATAGACTAAAGGATGTATCTGATGGTTCATATGATATAGGATAAATTTGATGCCATAGATGCTTAAAATGATAGGAATAGATATAAACGACTAGGAGACCGCCAGATGGAAAGATATATTGACATGCATTGCCATATTCTTCCCGGCGTAGATGATGGGGCTGCTAACATGGAAGAGACAGAGAGGATGCTTCGCATTGCGTATGAAGAAGGAGTCCGCTGTATGATAGCGACACCGCATTATCACCCACGCAGAGGGCACGAACAGCCTGAGATACTGAGAAAGAAGCTGACCCTGGTTCGTAAAGCTGCACAGAGGATTGACGACAAATTCCGCATCTACCTAGGTACGGAAATTTATTTTGGTCAGGATATCCCGGAGAAACTGCGGCAGGGAGAGGTTCTTTCGATGAACCGCAGAAATCAGGTGCTGGTGGAATTTTCTCCCGCAGATAATTTCAGCTATATAAAGCAGGGGCTTCAGCATATACAGCTTGCGGGCTATGAAGTGATTCTGGCACATGCTGAGAGGTATCTATGCCTGGTTGATAAGTTTGAACTTACAGAGCATATCTGGAATATGGGAGTTAATATACAGGTTAACTCAGGAAGTATAACAGGAGACTCGGGCAGAAGGGCAAAACAGTTTGTAAAAGAACTGCTGGAGCATGAGATGGTGTTTGCGGTAGGTTCGGATGCACACAATTCCGGCAGCAGAGCTCCACACATGGAGAAAGCCGCCGCTTATGTGAAGAAGAAATATGGCACTGAATATATGAAAAAGATATTTTATACTAATGCAGCAGCCATGCTGAAGAAAATAGAAACTGAGCCGGGACATGAAATGAGTCATTAAGGCTAGGAATGAGATAAATGAAAGAAGAAGGGTAACTAACATGCAGGAAATGATCTTAAAAGGGATGGATAAGGATTTCAGGAGTAATGAAGCGTACAAGACTCTTCGTACTAACTTGGAATTTTCCGGAGCGGATAAGAAAGTTATCGTATTTACAAGCTGCACACCAAACGAAGGGAAGAGTACGGTGTCCCTGTCCCTGTCAAATTCACTGGCAGAGGCTGGAAAGAAAGTCTTGTTTATTGATGCAGATTTGAGAAAATCTGTACTCGCCGGACGTCAGAAGATGACAGGTACGATTAAAGGGCTGTCACACTTTCTGGCAGGCCAGGCTGAAGTGGGCGACATTATGTACAAGACACAGCGCCCGGGACTGGTGGTCATGTTCGCAGGTGTTGTACCTCCCAACCCGGCAGAGCTTTTGGGACATAAGAAGTTTGAGTCCCTGATCAGCAGCGCAAGAAAAGTATATGACTACATAATTATAGATGCACCGCCGCTTGGAAGTGTAATCGACAGCGCTATCGTAGCAAAACAGTGTGACGCAGCGGTGCTGGTAATCGCATCCCAGGCAATCAGTTATAAGTTTGCAAGAAATGTAAAAAAACAGCTTGAAAAGTCAGAATGTCCTATTCTGGGAGTGGTACTGAATAAAGTAGATATGAAACAGAATCAGTATTACGGCCGTTATTACGGTAAGTATTACGGCAGCTACGGCGAATAATAAAGGCCGTAACAGGTGAAAGCCTGTTGTTGATCTGAGTATTGTATGAGGGTGTGAGTGAACAATGAATCAGAACTTCCTGAAGGGGTGGACCAAGCATTTAGATTTTACCATAATTGACATACTGTGTCTGGAGATCGCATTTTTTATATCTTATTTAATAAGGAATGGTTTTCCAAAAGGTGGATTAACAGACCAATATCAGAATATGGTATGGGCGATTGTTTTCGTAAGTATTCTAGTAGTATTTTTCATGAATAGCTATGAGAATATAATTGGCCGTGGATATGTGGCTGAGATAAAGCAGTCCCTGTTTCATGCAGGAGCAGTTACAGTCGGACTGATTGTATGGATGTTTATTTTTAAAGAATCAAGTTCGTATTCCAGAATTATCGTAATGGCGATGTATCCGGCTAGTGTTTGCATGATGATTGTTGCAAGATTGTTTTGGAAGAGAATCATCCGAATCAGAATCCGCGGAAAAAAAGTACTCAGAAAAGTCCTGATTATTTCCACGGACGGCAGGATTGAGGATACAATTGAAGGACTCCTGCAGCCGTATAGAGACTACCAACTAACAGCATGTGCAGTTTATGATAAACCTGATAAAGTAGGGCAGGTTATTAAATATGTCCCTGTCGTAGCTGATAAGGACAATATCATTAAATACATACAGGATAACATTATAGACGAAGTGTTTATCGATCTTCCGGGTTATGAAAAAGAAGCAGAAAGGCTGATGAGCATTTTTGTGAGCATGGGTCTGGTCGCTCATGTGAACCTTGCAAGATTCACAACGAATGTTGAGAATAAAAAGATTCAAAGGTTTGCAGGCTATATGGTATTATCCTCAAGCATGAAATTTGCAACACCGCGGCAATTGTTCTTCAAACGAACCCTGGATATTCTGGGTGCCCTGGTGGGATTACTTATAACAGGAATTGCATTTCTGATATTTGCACCGATCATCAAGAAGCAGTCACCGGGCCCTGTGTTCTTTTCACAGGAAAGGGTAGGACGCAATGGAAGACGGTTTCGAATATATAAATTCCGCACAATGTATCCTGATGCAGAGGAGCGGAAGAAAGAACTGATGGCTCAGAATAAAATGAGCGGGTTCATGTTCAAGATGGACAATGACCCGAGAATCATCCCGATAGGACATTTCCTGAGGAAAAGCAGTATTGATGAACTTCCCCAGTTCCTGAATGTTCTTAAAGGCGAGATGAGCCTGGTAGGCACAAGGCCACCGACAGTGGATGAGTATGAGCAGTATGAAGTCAGGCATCGCAAGCGGCTCGCAATGCGGCCGGGACTAACCGGTATGTGGCAGGTAAGCGGGAGAAGCGACATCGTGGACTTCGAGAAAGTCGTAGAGCTGGATGCCCAGTACATAACAGAATGGACATTGGGGCTGGATCTGAAGATCATTTGGAGAACAGTGCTTATTGTGTTGGGTCAGAAGGGGGCAGTCTGAGGATGGAAACTCAAAATAATAACAATTATTTGGAGGTAAATACAAAATTAATTATTAATGGTAGTTTTTATTACACGCTCCCCGATAATAAACGAGTAGTAAAATTCGTAAATAATAGAGAAGACCCATTTAGGTGACTTCCATTAACTATTGCTACTCTGTGACAATAGTGGAAGCGACAAATATACTTCATACTACTATTCTTGAGGCTACTCGTTTATATATAAAAGTTGCCAAGGGGTGTTCTCAATACTTTTACGAAATTAAGAGTGTGATTAAGGGGTGCCGATGGAAAAATGTTTAAATATTATTGTTAAGAAACTCTGCTAAGTTGATTAAAGAAATAAATCCATGACTAAAAAGTCTGTAGTTTGAGATCAGTTAGATTAAGGGAGTGTAGTTTATGAAAAACAAGATACAAATGAAAACAGACGAAGAAGCAATACGCGTTGCTCACATTGTTGGGAAAATGGTTGGAGGAGGATTGGAGTCAACAGTTCTTAACTATTATAGATATATTGATCGTTCAGCAATCCAGTATGATTTTCTAATAGATGAAGATTCAACTTACATTCCTGAAGAGATCGAGCAGCTAGGAGGACATATAATCTTAATTCCACCTTATCAAAACTTGTATTCATATCAGAAAAAGCTTTATAAGATTTTGAAAGAAAATAAGTATCCTCTCGTATATTCTCATATAAATACTTTATCTGTTTTCCCCATGTTTGCGGCCTGGAGAGCAAACATTCCAATTAGAGTGGTACATAATCACAGTACTGCTGGGAAAGGAGAATGGAAAAAGAATTTAATAAAGTATAGTTTACGGCCACTTTCTAAAATATTTCCAACTACATTATGTGCTTGTTCAAACTTTGCTGGTGAGTGGATTTTTGGTAAAAGAACTATGGATAGTGGTAAAGTAACTATTTGGCAAAATGCGGTAGAAATTGATAAGTTTCTTTTTAATAAAGAAAGAAGAGATATTACCAGATGTGCATTAGGAGTTAATGACAGATTTGTGATAGCACATGTTGGAAGATTTATTCACCAAAAAAATCATGGTTTTATTATAGATATTTTCAATGAGATTTACAAAAAGAATTCGAACGCTATTCTACTTTTAGTGGGTAATGGCGCACTAATGCCTATTATTAAAGAAAAAGTACATGCTCTTGAATTAGACGATGTCGTTATTTTTACAGGTAACAGAAATGATATAGAGGACATATATCAGGCAATGGATGTTTTTATTATGCCAAGTTTTTATGAAGGATTAGGAATGGTTGCTGTTGAAGCGCAGATTTCGGGGCTCCCAGTCATTTGTGCAAATACAATACCTATAGAGGCAAAGATATGTGAAAATATGAAGTATTATTCTTTAAAAGATTCTGCTACAAAGTGGGCAGAGGAAATATTACAATATGCAGATGGTTTTGAAAGAAAAAATATGAAGAATGAAGCAGTTGCTTCGGGATATGATATAAACACTGCTGCCAAAAAAATGACTCTGTGGTATAAAAAGCTATTGAGTTTAAAAGCGGGAGAAATTTAAAATGGAATCTGAAAAAATAAGAGTACTCGTCATTTCTTATCTTCCATGGAGAAATGATGTTAGTACTGGTAATACGCTGACGAATTTATTTGAGGGGCTTCAGAAGAAGATGGAATTTGCAAATATATATTTTAAAGGTGGCAAACCGCAGAATAATGTAGCGGAATTCCATTTCTATATTTCAGAAAAACAATTAGCCAAAAGTATCATTACAAAAAGACCGGTTGGTGAAGAAATTATAGCTAAATGCAATGAACATGAAACTATTTCTCCAGATAACGGTATATATAATAAAGCTCGACAGATGAGATGGGAATCAATGCTCTTAGTGCAAGATTTAATAGGCATATGTGGGAAATGGAAATCTGAAGAACTTAATAAATTTATTAATAAATTTGAACCTGATATAGTGTTTGGTCCACTTGGTCGTGTTCCAGCTGCAAACATTTTGATGCAATATGTGCACGAGAAATATAGCATACCGATAGTACCATATGCCTGGGATGACCATTATTCATTAAAAAAGAGAGCACTGTCTCCCTTTTTTTGGATTAAAACATTTATTGAGAGAAAGTACATTAAGAGATGTGTTGACGCTAGTGAATTCTTATATACTATTACTGTTCCGATGCAACAAGAATATGAACAGTACTTCAATAAGAAATGCAAAGTTTTATATAAAGGCTATGATTTTTTGGGGGAAGCTCCAGTTAAAGATTCGGTTAGTTTTCCTGTAAAAATTGTTTATATGGGGAATATTGGCTCGGGACGCTGGCAGGTGTTAGCGAAAGTTGCAAAGGCTATTTCAAACATAAATCATAATGAAAAGAAGGCTGAGCTTTTTATTTACACGATGTCCCCCAAATCTAAAGCTATTAAGAGAGCTTTGACAATAAGAGGCACATCAAAACTAATGGCTCCAGTACCTTATGAAGAAGTACTGCCAACAATGAACTCAGCGGATATACTGCTGTATGTTGAGCCAACTTCAGAGAAAGAAAGACTTTTCTTTAGATTATCTTTTTCCACAAAAATTGTAGACTATTTGTATAATGCCCGATGTATTTTTGCGGTGGGGGGCATGACGGCATCAATTGATTACATGAAAAATAATGCTGCTGCTATAGTTGAAACTAAAGATGATAAAATAGAAACTACTTTATACAACTTGATATCTGACCATCACAAAATTTTACAATATGGAAAGAATGCATGGGAGTGTGGTGTTCGAAATCATCAGAGGTCTGTGATACAGGATAACTTATATGATACATTTGTAAATATTACGAAAAAATAAATGTAGGAAGGTTGCTAGGAATGAGAGCGGACAAGTTAAATTTGAAGATAAAAAAGATTCTTGGTAGAAGAGCAAAAAAAGTGCTCGTTAAAATGATACATCCTTGGAGAAATCAATTTATTCTTTTTAACTGGTCTAAAAAGGCACAGAATAATCATGTTAATCTCGACTACTGGGATGAGACCGAAAATCTAGGAGATACGCTATCACCTGTTATTGTTAACCATCTACTTGCTCTAAGAGGAATCTCGCCTGACAAAGAAGTAAAGGGGAAAAAACATCTATATGCCGTGGGAAGCGTTCTAACTGCAGGTATCCAAGATGCGACTATCTGGGGAAGTGGTATATTAAATGCCAGTCTCAATTACCGACTTGAAAAAAGGAAACTCGATGTTAGAGCGGTGCGAGGCCCAGTAACTCGAATAATTCTCATGGATCATGGTTATGAGGTTCCAGAAGTATATGGAGATCCTGCAATATTACTGCCGGAAATATACATGCCCCCCAAAATTCAGAAACAATATAAATTTGGGTTAATTGCGCATAAAGATTATGATCTCTCGAAAGTAGCAAAAAAAAACTTCCAGAATAAAGCTATAAAAACGCTCAATATTTGTACTGCAGATTATAAAACTTTTATTGATGAATTAAATAGTGTGGAGGTGGTAATATCATCCAGTTTACATGGAATTATACTTGCTGAATCTTATGGTATTCATGCAATTCTTTTGGAACCCCAAATTGATATATTAAAATACTCTGATTATTATTATAGTACTGGAAGACTAACATTTCCAGTTGCAAGGACAATAGAAGAGGCTTTAACTATCCATCCTACAGCTTTGCCTAAAATGGAGGAACTACGAAGCAAGTTGAAGGCAGCATTTCCATATGATATTTACGATTGAGGAGAAGTAAGTATGATCAATTTAATTATTAAAGATGGTTTGGGTAATCAGATGTTCCAGTATGCATACACTAGATATCTGAAATATCAATATGAACAGCAGGGGAAAGAAGAAGAGATAGTTATTAACCCATATTATATAAATAAGTACGATTATAGAAAGGTTTCTCTGCAAAACTTTAAACTCAATGATTCTGTAACATTCATGAATTTAGCAAAACAAAATGCAAATATGAATGCGTTTATGGCTAGAACGATAATTGCTAATGGTACAGATTTAATATCTTGGAAAATTCTGAAGAAATCAAAACCATTAGGAGAAGAAAAATTTTTAAAGCGCTCCCGAAGAGGTCTTTATTATACATATCGCTCTCAAACAGAATTTAAAACTGTGTTATCAAAAGCAAAAAATAAATATGTATTTGGATGTTTTCAAGGTGAATCGAATTTCGCCCCGATCTCGGATATAATCCGACAAGAATTTGAATTCAAAACAGAACCCAATGAGCAAAATAAAATTATGTTGCGGCAGATAGAGTCAACGGAAGCCATTTGTTTACATATTCGACGTGGTGACTATCTCAACCCAGAATGGAGAAATCTTCAGATTTGCACTTTTGAATATTATAATAGAGCAATTAATGAAATAATGAAAAGAACTAATAATCCTGTATTTTATATTTTTACTAATACGCATCAGGATATTGAATGGATTAAAGAAAACTATCATTTTACTAATAGTGTAAACAATAAACAATTGCGGTTAGTTTATGTTGATTTGGGTAATCCCGATTATGAAGAATTACGGCTCATGAAAAGTTGTAGACACTTTATTATTTCTAATAGCACCTTTAGTTGGTGGGCAGCTTATCTATCTACTGCATTAAATAAAGTCGTACTGGTACCGGAAAGATGGAATTTAAGCTTTGAGAATGATAACTCAATCTATTTAAAAGACTGGATTAAAATTCCTACGAGGTAATAGCAGGGAGGTACTAATGGAAGTTAAAGAATTCATAATGATGGAGCGAAGGAGGAAATTGGCTCTGAATTTGTGGAATGCATTGATACTGGTTGGCATCATTACAACAATCATCGTTATTTTTTTTAATAGATCAGTAATTATAGTCAGTAATCTCGCCATCCTGCCTGCATCATATGTTGTAAATCTCCTTATTTCGAGACGAATATTTTCAAGACAGCCAGGATTGGCCCTTGCAATTATAGAAATAATATTATTTTGTAGATGTATAATGATACCTATGCTTTATGCATTCGACCAGTCATATACCGGTGTTATTGTGTACCGTGCTGATTTGACGAATGCAGT
The DNA here is from genome assembly GCF_003149245.1 of Faecalicatena orotica. Taxonomy (GTDB): domain Bacteria; phylum Bacillota; class Clostridia; order Lachnospirales; family Lachnospiraceae; genus Faecalicatena_A; species Faecalicatena_A orotica. Next base: position 49,845 of record NZ_QGDL01000021.1, read on the forward strand.
TTGGCTTATTTCATATGAAATTATATCAGTGGGGCTTGCTATGTTTGTGTGGAGTAAAATCAAACATAAGGATCCATATGTAGTATCTGAAATAAAAGAAGTGAATTCATTAAAATATACTACCATTTTTACTATCTTATTTTTTTCCTTTATTATTGTAGTAAATGCTAAGCTTAGGGGAAATTTGCTTAATTTTTCGTTATTAACAAGAGAAGAGCTGGGGCTTGCTGCCGGAACATCTAAATCAGAATATTTGTCAGATATTCCAGGAGTGTTTAGGGTATTTTATAAAATTGGCCTAGTAACAATCATGACAACCCTAGTAAGGTTAATATCTAACAGAAAAATTAATAAAATATTAAAGGCAACACTTCTTATTTTAGTTTGTATTGGATTCATTTCAAGTATGTGGACATCTGGCTTTTCAGTTTCCAGATGGGGAATGCTTATAGCTGCAATTATTAGTGTATATCTATTGATATACTCTTTTCCAGAGAAAAAGAAACTAATAATTTCTGCAGGCGTTGTAGGAATTATCGTATTAATACTAATCGGTTCTTTACTGAAAGTTTTTTCATTCGGACATACGGAGTATACATTGGTCGATTCGACAATGAAATATTTTAATAATGAATATTTTGATGAATATTTTAACGGAATAGCACCTGTTGCAAATGGTATGAAGGTGGCCGAGGTATATCCTCGTCCACCATCAGGCATTTTTGTTGATACATTTTATAATTTTCCATATGCTATGAAGATTATGGGGCTTTCTGGTGAGACTCCTGCAAATGATCTTTTTCGCTCCTTCACCGGGCATTATGATTTAATTATGCCGACGGTGACTGAAGGCATGATGCAGTTTAGCATTCTTTTTGCACCAACTTATTCTGTTATATTAGTATTGGTTGCATTATGGTGTGATAGAAAACTGCAGGTTACAAATTCACTTTACAAGAAAATATATTATGTTGTACTTGTGTTTTGGACATCTCTATTTATGGCAGTTAATACAAATATAATAGAATCTAATATTTGGTATGCTGTAATTGGCATCTGGTTAGTCAATATTGAAGAAAAGATAAGGGTTTTGAGATTAACTAAATTCAGTTGTAGGAGACATATACTATGAGAATAATGTGGGCCATATTTGTTACTTTCCCTGAGGTGGCTAATAAAGTTGGAAGAAAATCAGAATATGCATGTACTTGGGCGAGGGCACTAGCTGAGAAAATTAGATATAGGAGAGATGTTGATCTAGCGATAGTATCTGTTGCTGATGCAAAGACAATCCAGAAATACAATATAAATGAGGTTGATTTCTATTTTTTGCCAAACAGAAAAGAAGTTTTACATACTGGAGGAGGAAAAAATGCCAGAAAGGCTTGGGAAGAAATCTTGGCAGATTTTAAGCCAGATGTAATTCACATTCATGGCAGCGAATCTTTGGTTCCATATGAACTTATTAGGATGAATCCTAAAATACCACTCTTTCTGACCCTACAAGGTATTCTTTCCAACTATTATAAAGATGCTTATGCTGGACTGGAGATAGGTGAAATTTTGGCAAACTATTCACTTAGAGATGTTATACGCCATTCTGGAATAATTTGGGACAAGAAGGCTGAAATAAAGAAAAGTAAATATGAACAAGAAATGTTGAAAGGTGTCGGATATCTTGGGGGGAGAACAACATGGGATAAAGTGTCATCTCATGCAGTCAATCCAAAGGCCAAATATATCTTTGCTCCTGAACTGATCCGACACGAGTTTTATACTGCTTCCAGATGGAGTGTAAATGATATTCATAGACATCGTATATTCATGCATCAAGGTTTCAAACCAATAAAAGGACTACATATCTTATTAAATGCTATTAAAGAATTACAAAAGAAATATCCTGACATAGAGCTCTATATGTCTGGAACAAATATAATGAAAAATGAATCTGTAAAGGATAAATTACTTCAACCAGGATATGTAAAATATCTTTTTAAGAAAATAAATGAATATAACTTACAGGGATGTATCCATTTTACTGGAATATTGAATGCCGAGCAAATAGTGAATGAACTAAAGAAGTCAAATGTTATGGTTCTTCCGTCTTCAATTGAAAATAGTCCGAATTCTCTTTGTGAGGCGCAATTAGTTGGTATTCCCTGTGTTGCAAGTTTTGTCGGCGGTGTACCGGAAATGTTACGTGATGGACAAGATGGATTTTTATATACCTTCAATGAGCCATTAATGCTTGCGGAATATATATCTCGAATCTTTGATTCTGATAAGTTAGCAGAGGAGTTCTCAAAGTCCTCCTATGAATGGATTAGGCGCAAACAAGGTGAGGATTATGTAGTTGAAAAGTCAATAGACAATTACAGATATATTATAAATGATACAAGCAATTCCTAACATATATGTGGGAAGGAGAATAATGGAACAGAAAATTTTAAGAGAATTACAACTAACAGAATTGGAGATTTTGAAAACGGTTGATGCCCTATGTATGAAGGAGGGTATACAATATTACTTAGTTGGTGGGACTTTATTAGGTGCAATCCGCCATAAAGGCTTTATTCCATGGGATGATGATTTAGATATTGCAATTCCCAGAGCGGATTATAATCGATTTATAGAAATATGTTTATGTGGTGGTTTAGGTAAAAATTATGAGTTGCATCATATTTCTACAGACAAAAATTATTGGCTTCCTTTTGCAAAAATTAGGAAGAAGAATACATTATTTAATGAAACAGATATAAAAATGTTAGATTGTAGGAAAGGAATTTTTATTGATGTTTTTCCACTTGATTCATGTGCAAAAAATTCAGGATTAACATATCATTTAAGAGCGAAGATAGTAAAGACTTTAAATTTTGTAATTAATATGCGTGTTAGAAAATGTAAGATTAAGACCATACAAGCAAAAGTCATATATCTGATCACAAGACCGTTTAGCATAAAAACTATTACTTTATTCAGGGATACACTGTGCACAAAGCAAAAATCTGGAAAATATATAATTAATTATGCTTCTAATTATAAATACACTAAACAGACTATGGATAAATCAATATATGGAAAAGGAATAAAAGTATCATTTGAAAATGGAAAATTTTGCGCGCCTATTCTATACATAAAATATTTGGAACAGTTATTTGAAAATTGGAAACAGTTACCTCCAGAAGAAGAAAGACGAAATCATAATCCAACTAATATAATATTTGATTTAAAAAAGGAAGGACGCTAAATATTTATGCGGGAATATTCACGAACTCAAAATGCTGCAATAAATACTTTGACGAGTTCTATAATGCAAATAGTAAATGTCATTCTAGGATTTATTAGTAGAACGATATTTATTCATCTTCTAAGTTCTGATTATTTAGGGGTTAACAGCCTATACACAAATATATTGACAGTTTTGTCTTTTGCCGAATTGGGAATAGGAAATGCAATTGTGTTTAGCCTTTACAAACCAATTGCTAATCATGATAAATCGAAAATACAGGCTTTGATGACACTATACAAAAAGGCTTATCAACTAATTGGGGGTGTGATTTTTGCTTTAGGTTTATGTGTCATCCCCTTTATGAGATATTTAATTAAGGATGCACCTGACATTAAAGAAAATATTATCCTTATATATATTCTCTTCTTATTGAATACATCTGTATCCTATTTATATAGCTATAAAAAAACTCTGATCACCGCGAACCAGAAGGACTATATTGTTCAGTTATATACACGAGCATTTCAGCTAATCCAAATTGTCCTTCAGAGTATTTTTTTATTGCTAACACATGAGTATATTATTTATTTGATAATTCACATAGTCTGTACAGTAGGTCAGAATATAGTATTATCAATTAAAGCAGATAAAATGTATCCGTTTATTGCCGAGAAAAATGATAATAAACTAAGTAAAGAGGAAACAAACTCAATTTTTGATAACGTTAAGGCATTGTTTGTGTACAAATTTGGATCTGTAATTTTAAATGGTACAGATAATATTATTATTTCGTCAATTATTAATGTTGCTACAGTCGGTATTGCATCAAACTATACAATGTTGATGAATAATGTAACAAATATAATTAGCGGTGCAATTAATTCACTAACTGCAAGCGTTGGTAATCTTTCTGTTAAAGGTAGTAAGGAACAGATTCGCAGTATCATGCATCAGCTTCTTATGATATGTGTATGGTTATATGGATTCATTGGTATATGTTTTTTTGTTTTAGCTAATGAGTTTGTAGAATTGTGGATTGGTCCTAAATATTTGTTAGATCAAAGTGTCGTTTTTGCAATTTTATTTAGTATTTACATTAATGGCGTTCAGTATGCAGCATATACATTTCGTACTACTCAGGGACTTTTTATACAAAGCCGGTGGGTCCCTATGATCTCGGCCATAATAAATATTATTTTATCAGTATGGTGGGGAAAGACTATCGGCTTGTCTGGTATTTTCATAGCAACAGGAATATCCAGACTTTTAACAACAACTCTTGTTGATCCTTGGCTCGTCTATAAAAATAATTTCAGTAAAAAGCCTTTTGAATATTATTTTAAATATTTTGCTGAATCCTTGGCTGTTGTAATAAATGGTTTGATTCAATATTGGTTGATAGGTCTCGTACCAATAACAGGTTGGATTGGTTTTTTTGTGAAAGTTATTATTGTTTCCATTACAGCAAATGTGGTTTTTCTTATAGAACTTGGATGGACTAAAGATTTCCGAAATTTAGTTAATAGAGTTGCACCAAGCTTCAGAAAAGGCTGAAAAACTAAAGGAGGCTATACTATGAAAAAATATAAGATTGGCTACACTACAGGTGTATATGATATGTTTCATATTGGACACCTGAACATTTTAAAGAGAGCAAAAGAACAGTGTGAGTACTTAATTGTTGGAGTGAGCACTGATGAGCTTGTAAAAAGTTATAAAGGTAAAACACCCATCATCCCCTATAAAGAGAGGTTTGCCATTGTTGATTCAATTAAATATGTAGATCTTGTTGTCCCGCAGACTACAATGGACAAAATGGAGGCTTGGAATGAACTACATTTTGATGTTATGTTTCACGGTTCTGATTGGAAGGGAAGCGATATGTACAATAGACTCATCGAAAAATTTCATGATGTCGGAACGGAAGTAGTGTTTTTGCCACATACATCAGGGGTATCGTCGACTTTGCTATCTGAAGTCCTACATAAGATTCAGGATGATAATGAATAAATTTGATACAGGGGGACGGAGAATGTATTTGACCAGTGGAGATAAACTTGAGTGCTGTGGATGTAAAGCGTGTGTGGAAATTTGTCCTCAAAAATGTATATCCTTAAAAGAGGATAATGAGCATTTCATTTATCCAGTTGTAAATAAGACCGAGTGTACTCATTGTAATTTGTGTGAAAAAACATGTCCTATTAGTAGTCATATTTTTAAAAGTTCTAACAAAAGTGAAGTATGGGTAGGAAGATATAAATCACAAAATGTTATATTTGATAGCTCTTCTGGTGGAGCATACACTGCTATATACAAAACACTTTTGAAAGAAAACTATATTTTCTATGGAGTCCGTTGGTCAGAAAACTTTCAAGTTATTCATGATATTGCAAAAACGGAGCAGGGATGTGAAAACTTCAGAAAATCCAAATATGTTCTAAGCGATACTAACAAAGTGTTTTCGAAAATAGAAGGGCATTTAGTAAATTCTGAAAAGGTTTGTTTTTCAGGAACACCTTGCCAATGCGCCGCTTTGTTAGCTTATTTGAATAGCAAACATATAAGATGTGATAATTTAATTGTAGTGGATATTATTTGTCACGGAGCACCAAATCAGTACTTGTTTGACAAGTACATCAGCGAAAAAATAGGGAGTAAATCAAATATTACTGGATATATCTACAATTTTAAAAACAAAACCCCTTATTCTGGAAAAGTTAATTCCAGATCTGCTGAGATGATTTCACCACAAGGAGAATCATATATTTTAGATTCCCAGAATGATCCTTTTATAAAAGCTTATTACGGCCGGCTTTTTTACAGACCGGCGTGTGGGGACTGTCGGTTTGCGAGACCGGAACGAGTATCTGACATAACAATCGGTGATGCATGGCATATAGAGCGAGATTATCCTGAATGGAATTCCTTAGCGGGCGTTTCACTTATACTCTTAAATTCACCAAAAGGGAAGTCCTTATTTGATGACATAAAAAAACAAATGGAAGTTAAAAAAATGAATATTGCATGGGCTGTGGAAACGAATGCGCAGTTAAGCAAACCTACACAGATGCATCCTAAGAGAGAGAAGTTTTTTAGTTTGCTTGAAAATAACCCCTTTGAAGTGGCTGTATCAAAATCAATGGATGGATCAGTATTTAGAAGAGTAGCAAGAAGAATAAAACGGTTTGTAAAATGATTTTGAATTTAGTACGGAACGCTATAAACAATTGCTGTTCAAGTATCTTGAAAGATTATTACTATGAAAGAACAATTGGTTATTTACAACTCCAAGGAAAGGTGCAGCTAATATATAGATAATCATAAGAGCTTCTGTAGGCTATTAAATAGAGGTACGCACTATGGAGGAGCGTTTCTCTCACCGCACAAGAATATTCAGTCTGTGGATAAATCTGCGAGTGTGTGAAGAAAAGTCTGTAAATGCTGATCTTCTATGATAATAATTGGGCTGATAGTACCTATTGGAGCTTTCAGCCCTTGTTTTATTTATAACAGTACATGCCCTTGCATGTCAAGTGCAGGCGAAAAATCCGCCTGTATAGAACTGGTTATAACGATCTATTCCGGCAGACGCCCCTCATACATGATACTCAGTTCACCATAAACCTGTCCCCAGTTTCTGATGGGCATTGACCATTTCTTTGTGGCTTCAAAGGTGGATAGATACAGTGCTTTCAGTAGTGCCGTATCGCTTGGAAACACGCTTCTTTGACGGTTCAGCTTACGATAGGTGGCGTTGAGGCTCTCTATCGCGTTTGTGGTGTAAATCACCTTTCTTACCGCTGTGGAAAACTTGAAGATTGGGGAGATGGCATCCCAGTTCTGTTTCCAGCTTCTCATGGAATTGGGATATTTTTCCCTCCACTTTTCAGTGACCCGTTTCAAAGCATCCAGTGCCTTCTCTTCTGTAGGTGCCTGATAAATAGTCTTCAAATCAGCACAGAACGGTTTTCTGTCCTTATCTGATACGTATTTCATGGTATTACGCACCTGATGCACGATACAACGCTGATATTCTGTTTTTGGATACGCAGCAGTGATGGCCTCTTTGATACCGGCCAGACCATCGGCACAGATGATCAGAATATCCTTTACGCCTCGATTTTTTAAACCATTTAAAACAGCCAGCCAGTATTTGGAACTTTCGTTTTCACCAACCTCAATAGTTAGAACTTCTTTAAGACCATCTTGGTTAATGCCAAGAATCACATAGGCCGCAAGCTTGCGGATGATGCCATTATCTCGCACAGAGTAGTGGATGGCATCTATATAGAGCACTGGATATATCTCAGAGAGCGGGCGATTTTGCCAATCCTCAATCTGAGGCATGATTTTATCTGTCACGTCTGAAATAAAGCCTTCTGAAGCCTCAAAACCATAGATATCGTCCAGTGTGTCAGAGATCTGTCGTGTGGTCATGCCTTTGGCATACATAGAAATAATTTTCTGGTCAATGTCAGAGATGTCTTTCGGTCGCTTTTTGACCACCTGTGGTTCAAAAGTAGACTTTCGGTCTTGAGGAACCTGAATATCCATACTGCCATAGCTGCTGTTAATACGCTTGGGTTTGTAGCCGTTACGGTAATCATCACCATCGGAGCGTTGAGACTTTTCATAGCCCAGATGCTCATCCATCACGCTTTCCATCATTTCTTTGATTGTGCCGCCAAGCAGATCCTTGAGGGCATCCTGGATATCTTCTGCTGACTGGATATCGTATTCCTGCAGAAGCTGCTGAATAATGTTACGTTTTCCGTCTGTCATTTGTACTTTGTGTACTGGTTTCTTTTCTCCTGCCATAATAAAGGCCTCCTATGATTTTTTTATTTTACCATAGAAGACCCTTTAAAACCTTATTTACAGAAAAAATTTCACATGCTCAAATCTGCGGAAACTCAAGCATTTTTCATTTTTTTCTTATATTCTTTAAAATTTCTAATAAATACTCTACATTATCATTTTTCATGCAAATAGATAACAGCATATAAAAAGATACACCAACAACTAATTGTACTAGCAACTGCACATAAATATTTACTGGTAAATATCCAAGGGTAAATACAAGTATACCCATTATGGCAGCGCACAATAGTTGTGGAGCAATATCTTTTATTTGCTCTCTATATGTATAATTTAGTAATTTTTTATTAGGGGTAGCTCTTATTATTGTCTCTATGAAGGATGCAATTACAGCAGAAGCTGCCAACTGATAAAGTCCTATAAATGCTGAAACTATGATCAAGGCTGATGAGACAATTCGTGTATATAATTCTGTTTTAAGGGTTATATCACTCCTGCCCATCGCATTAATTGCCTGTACATTAGCAGTACCTATCGGATAAAATACGTATACCAAACAACATAATTGCATAAAAGGTATAGATGGAGCCCATTTTTCACCTAATAAAATTAATACAACATTTTTTGATACAGCAGAAAGACCAATCATAATTGGAAAGAAGAAAAAAGAACTAAGCTTCATAGATCTTCTCATCATTGCTTTTAATTTCACACTATCAGATTGTTCTTTCGCATAAACAGTAAGCATAACTTGCTGCAATGCATAATCGGTACTCGTATTAATTACTGCCGGGAATTGCTCTCCCTTATTAAAATAGGCCAAATCAACCGGTGAATACATTTTACCTATAATAAGGCTCCTCAACTGAAAATACGCATTAGAAATGAACCGTGAGAATGTTATTTTCCACGCAAAACTTAACATTTCAGCAGCTGCTTTTTTAGAAAAAGTAAAGATAAACTTAAATTCACTTTGAACTCCTAAAAAAATACAAACCAATAATCTTATCGCAAATTGTTGAATAACTAAAGCCCATGCGCCAAAACCATAAAATGCAGCAAGTATTCCCAAAATACCGGCCACTGTATTTGCCAAAATGTTTGCCACTGCAATCTGCTTAAATTTAAATTCTCTAGACAACTTAGCTATGAAAATAGCTGATATCGCACCAAGCACAAACGCTAACGATAGTACTCTTAAAATGGGAACCACTCTGTTTTCGTTATAAAACATTCCAATAAACGGAGCTGCGATAAACACAATGCCATATAATATAACACCAATAACAATATTGCAAATCATTATCGTGTTCATATCAGAATTTGTAACCTCTTTTTTCTGTACAAGTGCTGTTCCTAGGCCACAATCAACAAAAACAAAGCCGAATGATATAAAAACCGTCGTTAATGCAATTAACCCGTACTCTTCCGGGCCTAACAATCTAGCCAATACTATCGATATAACTAGTGTAATAATCTGACTAATAAATTTTTCTCCGCCTTTCCACAGAAGAGAAAAAATAGCCTTATCTTTTAAATTGCTCATTTTTTATTATAATACCTTTAAAAACACCATGTTTTCCTTTCTATTTATAATTTGTACCTTAACTGTCATTCATCTTAATAACTAATCCGCTACACTGAATGACATTTTAATTCTCCATATGCTCGCAGGCTAGCTTAAAATTCCACGTAAACTTCTTAAATACGGTTTCAAATTTACTCAGTGCAGCCAGTAAATAATTATCTTACGGATGTAATATTTATATGTAGAGCATTTATTAACGATATAGATAGCTATAGTATTCAGTGCTTTTATTAACACTTCTTTGATTTTACCCAAAATACAATCCAAGAAAATACCTATAATAAGCCCAACTAATAGTACAATAGCAGCAATTGTGATTACGCATATTGGCAAATTTTGATTATAGACATTTTCCACAGAAAATACTCTATTACTGATAAACATTCTAATTGATCCCTCAATCATTGTGATACAAAATACTTGTTTAGAAATAAAATTAATTACTTTTGACGATAGATTAATTTCTCTAAAGATAAGAAAAATTATCACACTTTGAATTATTATCAAGGATGAACAATCTCGCGCAAAAGGAGTACTCGCACCCTCAGATAATACAACAGATACAAGTAAATTCAATAATACAGTAATCAAATATATAAGTGTACCGCCAACTATTAATTTCCCAATATTTAGTTTTGTGTCAAAATATTTTCTTATATAGACGCCAATTAAATATATTAGGAATAAATTCATTAATCCTTTCCCACGGTCTCCCATTGGATGATAATATAATAGGGTCGGCAGTACACTGAAAACAACAAACAAAGCTATTATAAGCTTCTGGAACTCTTTTTTGGACAGTCTTTCTATTGCTATATTAGTAAATGGAGAAAATATCAACAACAACATATATACCGTCATAAACCAATGTTTTTGGGTTATAACTGGCATGAATGATTTAACGCATTCTAAAACCGAAAAACTTCCTGTTGCAATAACTCCAATGACGAATGAAATTAACGAATACAGAATCAAATTTACTTCAAAGCGTATTATTTTTTCTCTATTGCCTCTTAAACCAAAGTATCCAGAAATAAGTATGAAAATACTGACACCTGAATTAAATAGAGTATTTTCTAAAACACTAAATATCCTATATCCTCCTCCGACACCTAGAAAGGGACCATTTACATGCATTATAATAATTCCTAATAACGCTAAAATTCTTAACAACTCAAAATTTGATTGTCTTACTTTCTGATTCAACATATTATATTCCTCTATTGGATTAAATCTTATCACAGCAATTCAGATACTCCACTTACGGCTATCTATATCCACTGAGTAGCCCTTTTGACACCATCCGCTAATTTCGTTTCAGCTCTCTTCTAAAATTCCTAATTTTGATTTAAATTTCTTTTCTAAAATTAAGAGATCTTTTTTTCTGTCTCGCAATTTTTTTACGGGAATTCCTGCGTATATAGACCATGCGCATGTGCTTTTGCTAATAAAGGAAAAAGCTCCAAAGGAGCCGCCCTCTTTAATTATACATCCGGGTAAAACAACACTTGTTGACCCAATAATCACATGCTTTCCAATATAAACCTGCTTACTGCATACCTTTTTGAAATCATGCGGAATCATTGGATTTGTCATCGTTTCACCGGAATAGTCATCTGTTATACTGTAAATAGATACTCTTGAAGAGATGTTTGCAAAATCTTCAATTTCAATACCATCAGAGCCGCCATATAAAGCCGAGTATGCGGCTATATGAACAAAGTTTTTTATTGTAATCTTACCACTTAAAATACAGAAGTCATCTATTCTAACATCATTACCAATTGTCATTTTCTCTGGACTGTAAATGCTAGATTTTTTACTAATATATACATTCTCACCAACAGATTTAAATCCAATTGCTGCTAATTCCTTGTTTGTGTAAAAACTATTCATTTAACACCTCTAAATTTAGTCACTCAACCTTACAGCTAAGGATAATTTCACATATTCTATCTACGTTTTCCAACTCAAGATCTGCATATAATGGCAGCGTCAATACTCGCTTACTAATATGTAATGCAACCGGGGTCTTATCCGGAGCATATTTCCCATGAAAACAGTCAAAAAAATTAGTTAATGGGGAAAAGTACTTTCGTGCACAAATACCATTTTCGGCTAAAACAGAAAACACTTCATTACGCGTTGCGCCAAATTTTTTTTCATCTATTATTATAGGGAAATAGGCATAATTAGTCTCTACATTCTCCTGAATAGGATTCAACTGGATTCCTTCAATATCATACAAATACGTTCTATAACGGGCAACAACAATCTTTCTTTTCTCAATTTCTTCCTCAAGATGACGCAAATTGCAAATTCCCATTGCTGCGCAGAATTCGTTCATTTTTGCATTAGCACCTACGCCGTCCACAACTTCAGGTCCACGAATCCCAAAATTCTTTAATCGATATAACTCAAGTCCGAATTCTTTGTCCTTAAAGCAAGCTGCACCGCCTTCAATTGAATTAAATACCTTTGTAGCATGGAAACTGAAACAAGATACATCACCATAAGATCCTATTCCCTTGCCTTTATACTTAATTCCAAATGTATGTGCGGCATCATAGATTACTTTCAAGCTATATTTATTAGCAATCTTTTGAATTTTCTCAATATTACAAATATTTCCATACACATGCACAGGCATAATTGCAACCGTTCTATCTGTAATCAAATCCTCAATTTTGTCCACATTGATTGTGAAATCAACAGGATTTATGTCGCAAAATACAGGCTCCAGACCATTTCGAACAATAGCGTGTGTTGTAGATGCAAATGTGAATGGCGTTGTAATTATTTCAGAGCCCAACGGAAACTTTAATGCTTGGATGGATAATTCAATAGCCATATGTCCATTTGTAAACATATCAATATTGGGAACAGCAAGATAATCTTTCAACAATCCCATTAGCTGCTGATGTTTCGGTCCCATATTGGTCAACCAATGTGAATCCCAAATCCCCTTAATTTCTTCAATGTATTCTTCCAGACTCGGCATAGATGATTGAGTAACTAAAATTTGTTTATCCATATCGTAACTCCTTATGCTAAACTATACATTTCTGTTATCTTATTTAAAATCTGTATATCGAATGTCTCTTTCCCACCCCATTCATACTCAAATCCATTTTCATCTGTACAGACATTTTCCTTTGTCTGATTCAAATGTGCTATACAGGAGCAGTTGCCCAAATATCTTGCCCAAAGCGAAAACGTTGACCCTGAAGCAATAATTATTTTACTTCTCGACAACGCTAGTATATCTGATATACTATTTCCAAATGTAATCTGTCTAACATTTGGTATTTTAATCAACGTTTCCAGTTCCTCATCTTTTCCGTCAGAAAAAATATTAAAAGAAATGCCAGGGCATTCCTTATTGATTATTTTTACAACATCCATATACCAGTCAATAGGGGTACTTGTATTTACACAGTTGACATTATTTAAATCTGTATAATTTTTTGAAAAATCGCCTAATCGAATATGTATATTAATTTCATTTTTAAAATCATGAGTTAAATAGCTGTTATTTTTAGGATGAAGTGTACTGGCTATCAGTCTATTTACAAAATCTCTCTTATCCAAAATATCGGATAAAGTCATACTACATTCATCATAAATATATACTTGTTTACGTCCAGACTTAATTTCTTCTCTATTCTTGATTTTTTCACAAAACGTTAAGGCTACCAACTTATTGAAACCTGCCACCTGAGTTTTAGACGGTCTAAACAACCCTGAATAGAATCTTTTATCTTTTTCTTTCCTTAACCATGGACCAATTTTTATAGATGGCCAGGTGGGAAAGATCAAATCTGCACCTAATTCATCAGCTAAAATTGCTGCCTTAGAATAGGTAAACAATAAATTACCAAGTCCAGATCCCCCAAGTCTTACTATTCCACAATCTAAATTTGATAGCTTTGGATATAAATACAACATAACCATACCCACCCTCTTTTCTACATTAATATGTATTTGACTTCCTTCTACAAATAACGTGCGGATTTAAAAAGTCTTCTATAACACCAGCAAATTATCAAAATCGTAAACGGGTAAAATAGTCCAAAGAAATGGTTACTAAAAAACATTTCTATTGCTGCCTGTGATACTACAGCATACATTGCAACATGATAAGCCGAATACGTCTTTCTATAATTATTATAAATACGACCTACAAACCACCCCAGAAAACAAGATCCTATCATAGATCCCCAATAGCCAAAATCTTTAAATAAAACGGTAATATATGTAAATGTATTAAAACTAGATCTTGGAGTTAATACATAGAGATCAGCAAAATAGCCATCCAATTGAAGCCAGGATATTAAAGGTTTTAACATCCACAAACCATATGTTCGTGTGTTTTGCGTTTCCAGCACATACTGGACATTGTTCCATGCCGATGTCAAATATATATATGGAAATCTGAGCGCGGGTAATCCATTCCAGTCAATACTTTTTGCATAATAATCATTTTTATTATAATAATAGTCTTTAATTGCAGTTACAAAACTCTCTATAGAAAAATTACTTTGATCCTGTACCAGTCCTTTTAAGGGGAAAGCAACAAAGATAAAAAATAACCCCATAATCCCAATAGCTATATACAATTTCCTGCTGTTTTTTTTATTCATGGGGTAATATCTTCTAATTGCGATAATAGTAATCAAAGCAATTGCGAGAAACACCGACTTATTAAATTGTACAGTCCATGTCAAAAGTAATACTGCATATGTCCCTAAAATAAACCCTGTTTTTTTAGTTTTCCAAGCCATAGCTATAGCCGGGAAGATACAATAGGACGTTACTGTTCCTAAGAAAAATCTAATTCCTGTAGTTAGTTTCAAAATTAATTCAAATTGGCCAATGCACATCAATACAATGCTATGAAATTGTAATGACTTAATTTCATCAAACGTTGGCTCATAAGCCTTTTGAATAATTAATTCATTCTTTTCAATTAGTTGTTTCTTATTCATCACAAGCGAAAGTATCACAACGTAAGCTAGCATATTAATGATTCCGAGAAACCATGTACTGGCTTTCAAAGGAACATAATACACACTGCTAATAGAGTGTGTGAATATCACTAAAGAAAAAGGAACTAACGCAAAATATATGTATGGATTTAATATATCCCGGTTTTTTACCCCCTTGATTAAACAGTATAATAGAATTGCAGTTGCAATCACTCTCAATACAAACACATTGGGTGCATCAGAGAATCCAACCGTTTTCCAAAGAACTATAATTGTCATAATCGCTAGTAATAACGATCGTTTGAAAACTCTCTTTGAAACCTTCATTAACTAACTACCTTTCATATTCTCTTTTTAAATTGCGCTGTATCTTTTTAACTGTTGATTTTAAGTCTCCATAAACCAAGCATCTGATAGTAGTCTCAATTTTTCTAAACCAAAAAACATAAGGACGATTCCACCCCAGTATTTTATTAACTTTTTTTTCGTATTTTATATCTCTGACTACGAATTTCGGATGTTTTAATGGGAAACCCAATTCATAAAGATGCGTATTGAAAAATTGAGCATTTCCTCTTGCCATTTTCCGTATATCGTCAGATGAATGAACAGATCCATCACCAATACCAATATTACTGACCATATTTTTGGTAGGGACTATATATACCTGGTTTTGAGAAAATCGCAATGCGTTTTTATAGAATTCCGGACCTGGAATATGCCCTTCATAATAAATATCGTTCTTATACCCCATTATTTTCTTTTGATACCCCGGTTTTAACTGTTTTGCCACTCTACATATACAATTGGTAATATACTCGTCATCCGCATATTCCATATTTTGACTTAAATATGTTCTTCTCCAAGTTGCATATCCCCAAATTGATCCTTCTCCCGCAAAAAAGTAATCCGCAGTTGGGTCTTTATATTCCCCTAAATAATTCAAGCCTGTGACATAATGAACACGATAATCATCCTTATATTTTTCCAATAATTCAGCACAAAATCTAAAAAAGCTATCAGAAACCAAGACATCATCTTCTAAAAAAATACATCGATCCACTATAGAGAATATTTTTTCTTGCGAATCAAAATATTTTGCATATAACCCCATGTTTTCTTCTGAATACAGTTTATATACTTCGCATTCCCAATCAATGTCTTCAACTATTTTTCTGCAAATTTTAATCTTTTCGGCATCATTTTCATTTCGTGGTCCATCACCTAATAGAAACAGAATCGATGGCCTTGCTTTTTTTACAGCTCCAAAAACCCTTTGCAGGGCATTCGGCCTGATAAATACATTTAGCGCCACTGGTACATTTACTAAACTCTTTTTCATCCTTTTTTCCTTATAATAGTTCTTACAGTTCCCTTTAATCTTCAACAAAATAGGTCTTAGTAAATTTCTGGTTATTAATAAACATTACTGTTGTTGCAACATTAGAATGACTAAATACAAAATAATCGCACTTGCTCAATAGCATAACATCGAAGATAACTTCCTTACCTAATAAATAGTTATGGTTTTCTCTCTCTACATTCTTTTTTAAATGTATCCCCTCTATATCCCCTTTTTTAGCTCTAAATGCCTCTGAAAAGAATACTTTTTCGGGAAATTTTTCTAAAAAGACAGCAATAGCTTCCTCATCATCAGTACATAATAAAATTGCATCTGGATTATACTCCAGAACATTTTTGTATACACATGCCAGATAATTTTCTAATGATGCAGATAAAAAGTGATTAGCCACTTTAATTTTCTTATCAGTACCTCTATAATGGACACCCAATACTCTCTTTCCTCTCATTTTTTCTTTATAAAAGTTCTCAACTTGAGAGGATATTTCTTCTTTGGGTAAAAGATATGTATTAATTACGTCTACAATTTCATTAGCTTTGAACCAATCAATTGTGAAATAATTCTTTCCATCTTTATATGGTAAGTACTCCCTCATCGTACTAAAATCTGATAGTATGTAATTTTTGCTTTCCATTGCATCTTTTACAGAAATTCCAAACGGTTGCTCAAAGTAATACTCCCATGCATTTTTTGTTCCTTTATACGTGTTTACTTCATTATATAAAGTAGGGTAATTTTCCATATCAATAACTGGTATATAGCCCTTCTTTAAAGCATAAACAATATGTCCGGCAACATATAAATAATTTGCATAAAAACCAGCCCAGGGAATTTTTCTTCTAATCAAGTAATATCTATCATCTTTTGAAAACCAATTTTTTATACAGATACAATATTTTTTGGTTGTTATTTTTTTTATACGATCTTTTACAATTCTTTTTAGTATTGCAAATCTCATACTATTTCCTTTCATACTAATGGGTTTGTTTAGCAATCTATATCTTTTAGTAACATTTCAGCTCTTTTAATCCATGTCATACATGCTTTTTTTTCTTCAACAACAGTTTTCATTGAATTCTGAAGCCCAGGATTATCGTAAATATTTAAAATCACCTTTGATAACAATTCAGGTGAACTATCACTAACCAAAAAATCTTTCGAAAGCTGATCCATACAGATTTCTTCAATTTGACCAACATTCGTTCCAATAAATGGCAACGCAGCTCCAATCATGTCATACATCTTTAACGGTGAGTAGTAAAAATAATTATTTTTTTCATAAGGCATCACTCCTAAATCAGATGCATAGAGATATTCTTTCATCTCTTGCAGGCTAACTTTTCCTTTGAAAATCATATTTGAATGACTTCTTGTATAGTTGACAATGTAATCGTGAAGCTCTCCATCTCCGAGTACAAGAAAAAGAATGTTTTCGTGCTTTTCAAGTAATTCTACGGCAGTACAAAAATTTTTAATTCCGTGCCATATTTTCAAGCTTCCAACAAATGTAACTATAAATTTACCTTCAAAATCTTCTTTCTCGCGTACGTTTGTTCTTAATTTCTCTATAGTGTTTTTATCCTCAAAATACAAGTCTCCCATATAACCATTTGGGATAACAAGAAACTTTCGATGGTTAAATCCATAATGCTCACAGAGCATATCCCTACAAATATTTGAAACAACATACACCTTATCAGCAGCAAATAAAATCTTTTTCTCCCACTTTTCCAATTGACGGGTCATAGGTTCTTTTTTTAATACACCACGTTCATAAAACATAGGGGTATTTACTTCGTAAATTAGTTTTGCTCCAAACACTTTTGCAATATAGATAGCAGTGATATCAAAATCAGTTGAGCGGGCAAGTACATGGGTAGGTATAAAGTTCTCTCTCTTTAATTTGTTGATAATATACTTACTTTTTTTCAATGATAGATACTTTTTTCTGACGCATCTAATAACAGCTAAAATACATTTTAATCTGCTTTTCCATCTATTTACCCCTACATTAACAGGCTTCTGAGATCCATCTTGCGGAACTGGATACGTTCGCACATTTTCACGACCAATTATTTTCTCAAAGGCGTGACACATGCCAAGAGCGTGCGAATTACTCCCATCGCTAGTTCCTAATTCATCATTGATATAAAGAAGTTTCATTTAATGCCTCCATCTTGGAAATCTTTATCTTCACAGTTTTGGCCGTGAATTTATTGGATTGAACCAGTGTGGTGAGTCCATATGCGCCTACAGTGCTGCCGACAGATTTTAAAACACAAACGGAATCATTAGCTAGAACTTCAATCTTAAACAAGGGAGACATTGTACTAATATTAAAGTAAAGATTTCCCATTGATTTTTTTAGCTTTAATGTAATCGTTACTTCCAGACCTTGTTCATCAACTAAAATATCTTCTGGAAATACTACTTTTTGCGTATAGTATCCAAAGAAATCTTTTTCCTGTATTAAACCGCAATAGTTATGGATTGTTTCTGACGATACGCTATATCTTCTACCATATTGGCTTCCACAGTATGGACCTAAAGCACCTTTAAATACGTATTCACCAGAGTTAGAGCAAATATTTGCGATGATCGGGCCCTTTTCAGCTAAATAGTGTTTTCTTCCACTAAAAAGACACACAAAGAATTCGTCTCCCCTTCTGAAAGCAACACCACTATCGGATTCATTAATCTTTATATTATTCCATTCATCACCATCAACATCAGATATTTTCGTCAGAACCAACCAAAGCGCTAAATGAGAAAAATATACAGATGAGTAATGATAGTCCCACCACCAATTTTTTTGTTCCCCCGGCAGATCATTCATAATTAAATTGTTATTCTCCAATGCTTTATATATTTTACTTTCAAAATAGTTCCATGCTCTATTCCTTGCTTCCACTGCAGAAACTGAGTTGAGTAAATAAACAGCCGGCCCCCAGGCGAAAATTTGATTAATTCCTCTCCCCAAGTAATTCAGGTCTCCTGCCGGGTCCACCATGTTAATCACTTGCTGAATTGACTTTTCGTTATAATGAATGTCTATTCCATTACCCTCTAAAAACAATAATGTTGCTACAGTAAAAACATGGTACTGAAAGTTAAAGCTACGTCCTTTTGGCAGCAGATCCTCGTAGAAACCATCATTAAAACAGGCAAGATCCACTTTTTTCTTTAAATCATCAATTACCTTTAAATAGGTCGGATCATCTGTCCATTTATGCTTACAATAATTAACATAAATACGCATTGGGTGCCAATTTATTGTTGCATTATTGCTATCTTTCTGTATTAAAATGAAGTCTTTCAACTCATTTATATAACTTGCAATATCCCCAAAGAATGTATTCTGCTTATTATTTTGTTTTTTCCCCAAGAACTCAACTAACACACAAATTGCAAAATTATTAAAATCCCAATGATACGCTGGCTCTTTTTGGTATTCAATTGAATTTATCATGAAACCCTTTAGAAGCGCTTTTCCTTCCCTTATATATTCCTCGTTCGAGATTTGGTAACCATATATTATCAATGCTACAGCCAAATGTGTCTCTCCATAATGAAAACCGATAACTTTTTTATCTACCAAATCAACTAATACACTTCCCTCGCCGTTGGGATTATACTTTATCCCGTTTCTCAATTTGTTAAGTATTTCAACAATTGGAAGGTCAAGCCTAGATTTGAATTTCTCTTCTTCTTTCATCATTTTCCTTCCTCAAAATGCTCATTATTAATAGTGTTTGTCGCGTTTTTTTCAAAGGAATTAAATTACTTTCCAATCGTCCAGTTTGAAGACACGAATGAACTTCATTAACCTGATACTCAAAACCATCAAAAATATATTGATAGGTTTTTCGTTCGAGCAGATTACCTTGACGATTATATAGACTTACGGTATTTGTTCTATTAAACTGACTGCCAAACTCAATGGAGCCATCGTTTCCATAGATACGTGCCCGACTTTCTCCCTTGAAATTTGAAGAAATATTTAGAAACGCTTTAGACTCAGTTGAATCTAATATTATTGCCCAATCTGTATCTATGTTGTTCTCTATAATTCGTTTGTTCCAAGACATAATATATTTACCTGATAAAAATTCCTGCGGAAAGGAGAGTGCGTAAATCCCATAATCATTCAGCACACCATAATCGTTCTTGCTTATATATTGATCAGGATTCATTCGAATCTGATTTTTATAAAAATCAACTCGAATCAACTCAATTGAACCAATCCGTTTTTCTTTTATCCACTTTTGAGCTTGGGCAAATGTAGGAAGGCATTTGCTCCACATACCTTCCATCAAAAAACACTTGTTTTTCCTTGCAATTTCTTGCAATTCATCAAAATTTTTTAAGGATGTTACAAGAGGCTTCTCGCACAACACATTAAATCCTGCACATAAACATTTTTTCACATGTTCATAATGGTGGTGTGTTGGAGTTGCTATGTAAACAATATCAAATTTGTTACCATCAAAAAAATCTTGAAATTTATTTGTTGAAAATGGAATGTTAAATCTTTTAGCAAAAGTCTTTCCCTTTTCATTTGTTCTTGAGTAGACTGCACTAACAATACTTTTTTCATTCCCCTGAATTGCACGGCAAAATGTCGTAGCCATATAACCTGTTCCAATTATTCCCCATTTTATTGGATTTTTTTTCGGCCTACGGGAATTTTTATAGTCCTTAAATCGAGTATTTATCTTCTTTATAACGTCCATTTTTTTCAATCCTTACGTCATTTTATAAAGTATATCTTTCGTTACTTCGCCATGACAATCGAACCCTTTTATATACTGCCTATATGTTTCAAGAGCATATTCTCCAAGTCTTTTCTCTTCTTTGCCAGTGCTCCCCGCCATATGGGGTGATAAAAAAATATTCCTCATATAAAGTAATGGTGACCACGGCCATATAGGCTCATGTCCAGTTACATCCAACAATGCACACTTTGTGGCATCTCTCTTTAATGCTTTCACCAGATCTTTCTCAACAACAGTAGACCCTCTTCCGGTATTTATAAAAGTAGCTCCTTTTTTCATGGAGTTAAACAGTTTATAATTTAATAAATTTTTTGTAGATGGTATATCTGGCAAATGATTTGATATTACATCTGAATTTTCGAAAATTTCTTCGAGGCTAACTACTACTGTTCCCCATTCGTTTGCTTCTTCTTTAGATATGGCAGGATCAGATATCAGTACCCGGAGATTATAGGGGCGGAGTAGTTCCACTACATAACTGCCAATAGCGCCAACACCAATTATGCCTACCGTAGCTTCATAATTTCCGGGCTTAATTTTAATTATGCTATGAGCTTTATTGTAGTTATATCGATACAGTGGAGACTTGTATATACGTTGTGCTTGAAAATACCCTTTATTTGCCAATAAGATTTGAGCCACAGTGAACTCGGCAACAGCTATACCATTTGCTTGTCCTGATTGAAAAATCTTTATACCATTCTCTAAGAATGGTTCTGCAAAGTATTTCACAGTTCCTGCCGCATAAAACACGGCTTTTAAATTTGGAAAGATATCGACTATTTCATTTTGGGTAAATTGAGGCATATACCATGTTGAGAAAATAACTTCGACATCATCAAACTCTCTTTTTCTTTTTAATACATCATTTTTAGTAAAACAAATATCATTTAAATTACATCCTATTGTATCCAACACTTTATTAATATCAAATACCATTTTTAATTTGGAAATATTATCATTTAAAAAGATTACTTTCATGAGTAGTTAATCTCCCTCATTCGTTCATGTTCAACTTCCAGAGCATATGAACTGGCATATACAAGGGCTGTACTTGTATATTTATTGTGTACAATTGCTCCTTCTACGGTATATGAGAAAATTCCTCCTGCAGCTTCGCCTTTTGCAACAGTATTTTTTTTACACCAGTACATCGCTTTAGATATTGCTTCATCATATACTGTACTATGCACAACTTTCGACCACTCTAACAGTGCTTTCGCTATCACAGGAACAGCTTTACAATCTATCCCCATCAACGGCGATAATAAATTGTATGCCCATCCTCCATCTGATGTTTGACAATGTAGCAAAGTTTCTACAGTTTCTTCTATTATATTTCGTATACTATCCGATTGCAGAACCCTATACGTTGGAATTAACCCTTCTAATGCCCAACCTTGTCCTCTGCCAAATGCACCTCCATGTATCCTGTCATTTTCATCGATACAAGTAGCAAAACATTTCTTTCCCTTTATATAAAAGATATCTATATATTTATTAACGAAACCTTCCAAAAAATCCCTATATACTTTTTTTCCGGTTAGAGAGAATAGTTCAGCAAACAGTCCTGCTGTAAAACCAATGTCTACAATATTCTTTTTAGTTATCCAATATTTCATTTTTATATCATAGCCGAATAAAACCATTCCATCTTTTCTGGCTGTTTCCATTATCCAAGCCGCAGTTTTTTCCGCTGCATTTAAATATTTTTCATCGTGTGTAGATTGAAATAACTTCAAACAGCAATTATGTGCGATATAACAAGAATCGTTTGGGGCTAAAATAGGGTGTGCCCCATCATCCATATAATCAATTCTTACAATCCAGCCACCACTAATATGCTGATTTAAAAGGATAATATCACCTAGTTTTTTTGCTTTATCCATTTCACCAACTAAGCAGTGATAACGTACTACTGCAGCGTTAGTCCAAATCCAACTTGGTAAACACCAAGAAGCTTTCTCGGCGATATACCCGCCATAATGTAATCCTGAGTATTTGTAGCCAATAGGAATGTAAGAACTCTCAAGAAATTGTTTCCAAAGTCCTTCTGCCATTTCAAATTTCTTCAGTTTTTTTAAGGTGTGCCCTTTCATACTGAAAGACATTGGACAATTCTTAAATTCCTCATTTGCTACCAAGTTCTCAACAGGATAAATATCAGATTTTTTAATTCCTGAATATATTTCTCCATTTATCTCAATTTCTTTATTCATTGAATTCTGCTCAAGTTCATCTAAAATAGTTGGTGGAAAATCAACTATTTTTACTGTTGCAGGCAATGAATTATCTCTTTTTAATATTTTTTTAGCGTGTTTGTGAATGGCTCCATATATATGATATTTCATTTTTTCTCCTATCTATAAATCATAAAATAGGTGAACTAAAAATAAAGATTTAAGTATTCGCCAAGTCTTTTTTCTTTGTCAAATTCCATTGAAACTTTTCTGCAAGCCTCACGTACTTTGCTACGATGGACTATCGTATGTTCTACACTGTCTGTCAATACTTTTGACACCGTTGAAAAATCCACAGTATTAGGAGATGCTTTGCTCACAACGTTTCCCACAAAAATATTAGTGTGTTGTTTAGCCATTTGGATAGCCTCTGGGCTGCCACCAGTATCGTATGTTAATACTGGTGTTCCACATGCCAAGGCTTCAATATTTGTGGTGGGAAAGTTGTCTTCATATGTCGGATTAAAAAATAAAGTTGCAACAGAGTATAGATTTACCAATTCAGTAATATTATTCGTTCGTGTGATTCCAGTAATCGTTTTGGGAATGGATTCTAATTGTTTCTTTGTTAATCCAACGACAACAAATTGATATTTACCACATAATTTTTCGGAAATTTTTATTATGTCATTTAGTCCTTTGCGCTCTGTCCACTCACTTGCACCCCCAAGAACTATTGGTTTATCTGTGAGTTCATATTTTTTGATTGTAGAAGCTGCTTGTTCAACCGAACTAGGTTTGAAAATCTCCAAATCAATTCCGTTATAAATAACTTTACATGGATACTTATTTAAATAAGACTGCTTGACTATTTGAGACAACCATTTACATGGAGTAACGATTGTACAATTTAAACCCGTAAATAATTCTCTTTTTTTGTTCCAATTAAACTGCGAACCATCTATTAGACTGGATGCCGGATAGGCTCTCAGTTGTGTGCATTTAGAGCAACCCGTTTTCCATTTATTACATGCCACCATATCAAACCATGCACAATGCCCTGTCATCGCCCAACAATCGTGCAGTGTCCACACAACTTTAATCTTTTTATCCTTAATATATTTAAATAAGAGTTCTATATTTATATAATACCCATGCACATTATGTAGATGGATTATATCGGGCTTAATTTTATCAAGATACCATATAAGCTTTTTAGTTGCTCTTATAGAGGCAAATCCCGTTCTGTCTGTCAATCTTGTGTACAAGCCATGTATTTTCACACCTATATCGTCCTTAATCACTATTTCTCTATCGTCATTAGCATTTCGTCCCCGTCCCCATGCCACATAAGAATCATGTCCGTTTTGCAATAATATATTATGCAAGTTAAGCATGATTGTCCCAGTAGCTTTATATGGAAAGGTGTTAATCTGAACAATTTTCACCGATCTACACCTCCTTACAGTTTCAAAATCTCTTCAACATACTTTTTTACTGATACATCACGAGTCAAATTATTAACCAAATTCTCACGGCCTCTTTTTCCCATCTCGATTACCTTATTTGTGCCATCATTTTCTATAAACCATTTTATTTTAGCGATTACATCTTCGTAATCGCCTGGGTCAGAACACAATCCGCCTTTAGTTTCCTCAATAATGCAACGAATTTCACTATCTTTTTCCAGTACAGCGAGTACACTCTTGCCAACTGCAGCAATTCCATAATATTTACTTGGACAGCTAACGCCTTTTATCCCCTTTGTATTTACACACCAGTGAACATCACCCGCATTCAAACTATAAATCAAATCATTTTTGTCCTGATAAGGAATGAAGACTACATTATGCATGTTCTTTTCTTCTTTATAAGATACTAGCTTATCAAATACGGAACCTGCCCCGACAAACACGAATGCAACCTCTCGACCAATCGCAGTCTTGGTTCCCGGTTTAAACATCTCAATAACTTTCATCAAATTTTCCAAATCATAGTATAAGCCAATATTACCGGAATACATTATGATGAATTTGTCTACTAGCCCATACTTTTCTTTAAAAGCTACGACCTTAGGATGATCTGCTTCCACTGGATAGATTTCTTTCTCATTAATCCAATTGTTGATCATTACTGTCTTAGGCACTTTCTGACCTTTAAAACGGTTATGTACGGTCTGAACTAAATCTCGGCCAACTGTGATTATCAAGTCGCTCTGGCGGCAACTGAACTTATCGAAAAACATCATTACACCAGTAATAAGTTTATTGTTACTGAAATTAATCGCCAGTATCTGCTCTGGGTTGAAATCCTGAATATTATAAATATACTTTGCGTGTTTCATCCATTTTCCCCACACACCCAGCAAACCTCCGAGAATAGGCGGCTGAGAAATAGAAAACACATAGTCTTGTTTACCAACTTTGAAAGTTGCCAGCATAGAACCAAAGAAATAGGTTAATATATTCTTGATGCGGCTTCTCGTGTCGGTCTTACTAAATTCAGGAACTCGAATTCTAAGAATCTCTACATTATTTATACTTTCTCTATAAAACCTCTGTGTCTTATACTCATCTTCCACGATCCCTAAATAACTAGGTACAACACAAATCACTGTGATATCAAATTTTTCCTGCATTCCTTCCGCCAACTCTCTCAGGATCTGACCGGTAGAGGCAGTATCCGGGATGTAATAATGAGCATAAATCAACAAATTTTTCTTTCCACTCATTCATTCAGATCCTTTCCTTACTTATCATCCGGGTAGAGCATCGGGATTACACCTACTTTAGTACTACGATTTATACGATTCCTTTTCACATTTTCTCCTGCTATAGAATTCTGCATGTCTTGTTAGTCCCTTTGGAAAATATCTCTTGTATAAACCTTATCCTTCACATCGTCCAGGCAACTGCCATATCTATTCGCAATGCTTGCATTGCTCATTGACTTAAAATTTGCCAAGTCATTCACAACCACAGAACCGAGGGAGGTTTCACCATCTTCCCATGTCGGCTCATATATTACAATGGTCGCCCCCTTAGCCTTGATGCGCTTCATGACACCCTGATTGATCTGCTGCGTATTCAGCCCCTTCATCTCCGCATAGGTGTCCAGCTCATTGAAATATGCAACACGCAGAGCCAGAAATGTATTGGCAAAGAGCTTTACGGCCTCTGCTTCAGTAAATCCCATAAACAGCGTATCAATGCACCATCAGCCAACAGCTCTGCAAAGACCTTCTCAGCATCAACCAGTCGTTAGTCATTCATATCTGTGCCCATGATAATATGGGACGGGTACAAGTTATCGTAGAAAGCCTTGGATTCACACAAAAACTCCGGGCTAAAGATGATATTTTTGCTGCCGAACTTCTCACGTACAGACTGTGTATATCCAACTGGAATGTTAGACTTGATAACCATGACGGCGTGGGGGGATACTCTATTACTAGCTTGATCACCGCTTCAACAGCAGATGTATCAAAGTGCTGTGTCCGGCTGTCGTAATTTGTCGGGGTTGCGACTACCACAAAATCCTCATCCGAGTACGCTGCTTTCGCATCCAGTGTGGCTGTCAGATTCAGTTCCTTTTCCTCAAGATATTTTTCAATATAGTCATCCTGTATGGGCGATTTTTTATTGTTAATCAGCTCAACTTTTTCAGGCATAACATCTACAGCTATGACCTTATTGTGCTGTGCTAAAAGCACTGCCAGAAATAGTCCTACATAACCGGTATCGGCTACTGCACACAGAGCAAGGCAACAGAGGAAGACCAACTTCACCTGTCGCTTTGTTTAGAACCTTCTGTATCACACAAATCCCCCCTTACCTCCAAATAATTGTTATTATTAGTACCTCCCCCATTTCCCCCTCCCCCCGCCTTGTCATTTCCCCCCAACTCCGCTATAATAAATAAAGCAGTAATATTTGAAGTCTCGAAGCCAAATTAAGATAATCCAAAATAAAATACCGCAGGAAAAGGAAAAAGTAATATGGAATTAACATCTAAAAGAATGAAGAATTTATTTTTGAGCCAGTCATATTTTGATGCATGGGAAGATTATGAGAGGAGTCTCAAAAAGTCTAGTTTTATTAAGTGGGACTATGTGATTCTGACTGCATCCAATGAAGAGCAGGCGGCGATGTACCGCGGGCAGATTGAAGAGCGCCTTCAGCAGCGCCGCCTTCCGTCTTCTACGATTTATGAGGTCCTTCCAGACCCGGAAGGCAGGAGAGTGGGATCGGGAGGGGCCACTTTCAATGTGCTGGCTTACCTTGCTCAGCGCGAAGGGAAGTCAGAGTATCATTTTAAGGACAAGCGGATCCTTGTGATTCATTCCGGAGGGGACAGCAAACGTGTTCCGCAGTATTCTGCGACGGGTAAATTATTTTCCCCGGTTCCGCGTGAACTCCCGAATGGATATGCCTCTACGTTGTTTGATGAGTTCATGATCGTGATGTCCGGTGTGCCTTCCAGATTCAGGGAGGGGATGCTGATTCTTTCCGGTGATGTTTTGTTATTATTCAATCCTCTGCAGATTGATTTCCAGAATGAAGGTGCGGCAGCTATCTCCTTCAAGGAGCATGTGGATACGGGAAAGGATCATGGCGTTTTCTTGAATGACGGGAATGATTACGTGGCAAGGTTTTTACATAAACAAACAGTATCTATGCTTAGGGAGAGCGGTGCGGTGAATGACAGGGGATGTGTGGACCTGGATACCGGGGCCGTGATCTTAAGCACAGGTCTTATGGATGCGCTGTATTCTCTGATCAGTACGGACGGGTATCTGGATCAGAATAAATTTCAGGAATTTGTAAATGACAAGGCACGGATCAGCTTTTATGGTGATTTTCTTTATCCGCTGGCACGGGAGGCTACTTTGGAGCAGTTTTATCAGGAAGCGGCGGAAGGAGTGATCTGCGAAGAACTGATCAGCTGCCGTGAGAAAATCTGGCAGGCGATACATTCATTTTCTATGAAACTGCTGTGCCTTTCTCCGGCAGAATTTATACATTTTGGTACTACGAAGGAACTCCTGAGTCTTGTGACAGAGGATGTTTCCTCCTATGAGTTCCTTAACTGGAAAAAGCAGGTGATGTTCTCAGGAGTCGGAGATGCAGATTTTGCCGCGCACAGGGCGTATGTAGGGCGCAGGGCGAATGTCCGGAAAGGTGCGTATCTGGAGGACTGCTTTATACTGGGCAATACAAAGGTCGGCGAAGGATGTGTGATATCCAATTTAAAGCTGACGGACTGTATCATTCCGCCGGGAATCGTTCTGCATGGCCTGCGTCTGATTAACGGGAAGTATGTTGTCCGTATTTATGGTGTAGAAGATAATCCGAAGGGATTCTATAAAGAAAATGACAGCTTTCTGGGTACCAGTCTTTCCAGACTGTTAAGTGAAAATGATATTTCACAGGATACATTGTGGCAGGATAAGGACAAGTATCTGTGGTTTGCCAACCTATATCCGGTATGCGATACCATGAAAGAAGGAATAGAGCAGGCTCTTTTCCTTTATGATATGTGTCATGGGCGTGCTGCGAAAGAAGAGATCAGGCAGTGGAAGACAAGGAAGAGAATGAGTCTGTATTCCAGTTTTTATATGGCAGATGTGAATTACAGCCGATCATGGAAGGATGAGCTGGAAAACCGTATCCTTGCAAGTAAGTTTGTAAATATGCTGGAGAGCGGAGTTTATTATAAAGATGCTTATCAGGTGTTTGGCAGCAAGGGAATTACAGAGGCGATTTACAGGGAGCTTCTGAAGGATGCGCAGGAAGCAGATTTTTCACTGAGGATCAGGATTTACTATGCGGTTTCCAGATTTATGAAGGAAAAAGATCTGGAATTTGATGGGATGTCCTATGACTATACAGAGGGACTATGTTTTGAAGGGATTCAGAAAGAAATTTTTGACAATGCGGTCAGTAAACTGCGTACTGCTAATTCATTTAAGATCTGTAAGGACAGGGTTGATGTAAAGCTTCCGGTCCGTGTTAACTGGGGAGGCGGCTGGACGGATACCCCGCCGCACTGTAATGAACAGGGCGGAGTTGTGCTGAATGCTGCAATCAGCCTGAATGGGATTCTGCCGGTACAGATTACGGTAAAACGGCTTGAAGATTACCATATTGAATTTGAGTCCACGGATATCGGTGTGTTTGGAGAGATTCATACTGTTTCGGAAGTTCAGGACTGCCATAATCCATATGATTCTTTTGCACTCCACAAAGCCGCACTGATTGCATGCGGGATTGTGCCGTTATATGGGGATGCGTCATTGGAAGATATCTTGAAGCGTCTGGGCGGAGGAATTTATCTTTCCACGCAGGTGATCGGCATACCAAAGGGCTCCGGTCTAGGGACAAGCAGTATTTTGTCAGGTGCATGTGTAAAAGGGATTTACGAATTCCTTGGTGCGGATATCAGTGATGATGAGATTTACGGCATAGTTCTTTCTATGGAACAGATTATGAGCACCGGCGGAGGATGGCAGGATCAGGTTGGCGGTCTGACGAACGGAGTAAAGTTTATTACGACAGAGCCGGGCATTGATCAGGAAATTCATGTTGAGAAGGTGCATTTGTCAGATTCTGTAAAAGAAGAGCTTCAGGAACGGTTCGCTGTCATTTATACAGGGCAGCGCAGGCTGGCAAGAAACCTTCTGCGTGATGTTGTCGGAAGTTACATCGGTGCAAGGCCGGAGAGTATACAGGCACTGAAGGATATGCAGCCTTTGGCAGCGCTGATGAAGTTTGCTCTGGAAAGAGGCAGTGTAGATGAGTTTGCAGAACTTCTGAACCGGCACTGGGAACTTTCAAAACAGCTTGACCAGGGATCATCCAACACTTGTATCGAGCAGATTTTCCTATCCTGTCAGGATTTGATAAGCGGGCGGTTTATTGCCGGCGCCGGCGGAGGCGGCTTCCTGATGGTAATCTTGAATAAGGGAGTTACAAAACAGCAGCTGAAAGACAGACTGCATGAAATTTTCCAGGACAGCGGAGTAGATGTATGGGAATCCGCATTTATACGGGATTAATACATAAAGCCCCCAGCCGGTCAGCGTAGAGATAGGCTGGGGTGTAAACGGTAACGGGAGGCGGCCATGCTATACGAAGAAATAACGAAATGTGTGAAACAGGCGGGCGGTATGATGAAAAATGCGTCTGCTGCAGAAACGGATATATATAATAAGGAAGGTTTTTCTAATTTTGTCACAGAGTATGATAAGAAGGTGCAGGATTTTCTTGTACAGGAAATGAAGAAACTGATTCCTGAGGCCGCATTTCTGGCAGAAGAGAATGGGGTTCAGCAGAGTATGGGAGAAGGGTATTGTTTTATTATTGATCCCATTGACGGAACGACGAATTTTATATTCGACTATAAAAACAGTTGTGTTTCGCTGGGACTTGCGAAGAATAAGGAGATGGTTTTCGCGGCTGTCTATAATCCTTATACAGAGGAACTCTATACAGCGGAAAAGGGAAAAGGTGCGTTTAAGAATGGGAAGAAAATTGCAAGTACATCGAAAGGCCTTGTGGACAGCATCGCGGCGTTTGGATGTGCGAGATATAATTCCGACGATACGGACCGGATATTTGATTTTGCAAAATCCCTTTATCTGAACAGCCTCGGAGTCCGCAACGGCGGCTCCTCAGCCATTGACCTGTGCAGAGTCGCATCCGGCAGCAATGGAATTTATACGGAGCTCCTTCTCCAGCCTTGGGATTATGCTGCAGCCTCTTTGATTATCAGTGAGGCCGGGGGCAGGATCAGCCAGGTGGACGGGAAAGAAATCACACTTGATAAGCCATGTTCTATACTGGCAGGCGGACAGCTTTGCTGGAAGGAAGCGTTGGAATTGTGGTGCAGGTTTTAAAACGCATAGGAAGAGAAGCACTCCCGCATGAAAACTGCGGGGGTAATTTTATTTTACCCACCGTTTTCGAAATTCCCCGGGCGTTATGCCCTCTATTTTTTTAAAGAGTCTCGTAAAGTATCCGGGATCGTCTATTCCACATTCTCTGCTGATATTTTCGATGCTGTCATCAGTAAATCGCAGCAGGCGCTTTCCAAGAGTGATTCGCTGGTAAATGATGTAGTGGTTGATGGATGCCCCGAATTGTTTCTTGAACAGCCTTGTCAGATAGTACTTATTGATATAGAAGCGTTCCGACAGCGCATCCAGATATATCTTTTCAGTAAAATGTTCATCTATATATTTTTTAATATCGTTTAATTTAGTCTGTGCGGCCTCCTGATGATCTGAAATCAGGCTGTGAGAGCCGCTTTCTTCCATTGTAAGGGTCAATAGCCGGACCAGCTTTTCATATAGTTTCATGTCTCTCACAGGGCTGTCGGCATTTGCAGTCAGAAATATTTCCTCCAGCAGGTTTTCGTAGCGTGCAGGTTCACTTGTTGTAAAATACCAGGTTCCACCCCTGTCTAAAAACTTCTCATAAATGCTGTCCATATTCGGTCCGTAAAAGTGGACCCATTTGAGCCGCCAGAGCTGTTCAGTCGAGGAAGCATGGGAATATGGCTTCTGGCAGTTAAAGAAAACGCAGTCTCCGGGGCGCAGGTGCACCTCTTTATTGTCGTACTGCACACTGCCCAGACCGTCTAATACGATAAAAAACAGGTAGGAATTTAATTGTTCCCTCCGGCTCACATGAGGCTTAAGTGCAGTGAGTTCACCCGTTTCCTGCAGGTAGATCAAAGAACTCTTGGCAAATACCGAAGGTGTATACAAGACTCTGTTGGACTGTACCTGGTTACCGGTAAATAATTGTTTATCCATGAAAAAACTCCTTTGTCAATATAATCCTATATAGAATGTAACATAGAAAGCAAAATAATCCAATCATATTTTGTGAAGTAGTTAATAATTCGTTACTGTTCACTCCCAATGTCAGTTAGTTAAGGATGGGTCTGGGCAGACCTAAACTTACGATTCCCTATAATCAGGAGAAGATGGGTGATATAAGCTGGGCATCAGATGCTGTTCTGCACCTCCCAATAAAGACCGATTTTTTTCAGGGTATGGCAAATAGACGGATAGACATCCGCCTCAAAATACTTTATACTATTAGTGTTGTGTTTGTCAGCTTTATGCAAAACGATAAGTAAAGCTGACCGGAACTCGGAACCTATGCTGGCGGGCATATTTCCGATCGGGCCTGATAGGGAGGGTATTCTTTTCTATCAGGC
>NZ_QGDL01000022.1 GCF_003149245.1 Faecalicatena orotica
AAAATGTTTGATGAAGAAGTGCTGAAAGCACTGCAGCTTCAGTACATAGCACCTGATGATGTGGTACTAAGCCCGAAGCTGCTTAAGCATTAAACGATAAAAATACAAGCCACCATATCCCGGACAACTTTCACATCATCATGTCCGACCTGTAGGAGTTAGTCTTGCAAGTCGATCTCCCAGAGGTCTGTTTGCTGTACCCGGTTTATGGAGTTTCTTATAAATTCATATTTATTTTAGCACGTAATGGCGCAAATGTGATGAAAAATTTCTTTAAATCAGTACGTTTTTTAATGGTACGTGGGATTTAGTCTTGCATACAGGGTTCAGTTTTGGAATTCACGGTACTTATGAAACAGTGGGTGGAAAAACAATTTGAGTTTTCTAAGTTCCATACAAATGTAAAGACAGAACTTCTGGCAGGTATTACTACATTTGTCACGATGGCATATGTTCTGGCGACGGTGCCGAACATCCTTGGAGGTGCCGGGGCAGATAAACATGTGATGCTGACTGTCATGGTTCTGCTGATTGTTCTGACAAGCTGTGCGATGGCGTTATATACAAACCGCCCATTCGTTCTGGCACCGGGGCTTGGAAGCGTCGGAATCGTAGCTTCGATGATCAGTAATGAAGGAATCCCGGCTGAGATCGCATCAGGAGTTATCTTCTGGAGCGGTGTATTATTTATACTGATTTCTTTTCTCGGACTTCGGGAAGCTGTTGTAAAAGTAATTCCAGTCAGTCTGAAGCATGCAGTCAGTGCCGGAATCGGTTTATTTATTGCACTTCTGGGGGCAAAGAGCAGTGGGCTTATTATAGCAAATGAGGCAAAGAATACACTTGGATTTGGTGATCTGAAATCACCTGCAGTTATAGTGACCGTGATTGGTTTCGTGATATTACTTATTATGAAGGTTATGAATGTTCCGGGCGGAATGATTCTTACCATTCTTTTGACAACACTGGCTGGAATTCCATTTGGTGTGACAAAAATGCCGGAGCAGATTTTCTCCATGCCGGCTAATATCGTACCGCAGTTTTTAAAGGTAGATTTCATTGGAGCATTAAATTTTGCATACATTCCATTTTTGATCGCACTGTTTGTGCCTGATTTCTTCTCAACCTTTGGTACTGTGCTGGGAGTCGGTGCCAAAGCGGGATATCTGGATGAAAACGGAAATCTTCCCGGGATTGACAAATGTTTTAAAGTAGATGCAGTTTCTACAAGCTTTGGTGCGCTGTTCGGGATGCCAAGCATGACGACCTACCTTGAGTCTTCCGCAGGAGTAGAGGCTGGCGGAAAGACAGGCCTTACTGCGGTATTTACGAGTATATGCTTCCTGCTTGCATTATTTTTCGCACCGCTTGCACTGGTGATCCCTTCCGCAGCGACGGCACCGGTATTGATTTTTATCGGAATCAATATGTTAAGCGGTATGAAAAATGTAAACTACAATGATATCACAGAATATATCCCGGCATTTATCTGTGTAACATTTACGATTTTCGCAAACAACATCGCAAACGGAATCTGTGTGGCGCTTCCTGCATACCTGATTATGAAAATCGCAGCAGGCAAAATCAAAGAGATTTCACCGGTGATGTATATTCTTGTTGCCGTCTGTGCACTTTACTTTTTTACGATTGTTTAATGGAGGCCCATGATGGAAAAAGCAGATCTTTGGATTCGAAATGCAAAGGTATACAATTCATACAGGAAAGAATTTTTTGAGGCGGATGTCTCTGTAAAGGACGGGAAATTCTTCTATATCGACCGTGAAAAGTCTACAGAGTTTGATGCCGTAAAGGAAATTGACGCGGATGGTAAATATATGATTCCCGGGATGATTGACATTCATATGCATATCGAGAGCTCAATGATGACTCCGGGGCCGTTTGGAAGATATATGGCTTCCTGCGGCGTGACAACAATCGTGTCGGAACCCCATGAGATGGCAAATGTACGTGGAATCCGCGGGGTACATGAGATGATCTGTGCCGCAGAGGAGGCGCCGATTGATATCTATTATGGTATTCCAAGCAGTGTACCGTCTACAAGCTCCAGACTTGAGACGACAGGCGGCGTCATAGACTGCGAGGCAATGAAATGTCTGTTGAAAGAAAAGGACGTAGTCTGTGTCGGTGAGATCATGAATTACCGCAAAATAATAGAAGAGGGCAACCAACTGGAGATTACGAAATTTCTTGAATACCTCAGGGAAGAAAAGCCGGGATATGTGGTCGAAGGGCACTGTCCTTCGCTGACCGGTCTTGAACTTGCGAAATTTTTATATCTGGGAATTGACGGAGACCACACAGAACACACTCTGGAAGAAGTCAGACAGCGGATTGAAAATGGAATGTTCTTCGAGATTCAGGAGAAAATGCTCAAGCCTGAAATTCTGGATTACATTGTTTCTAATAATCTCTATGAGCATGTGAGTTTTGTGACCGATGACACGATGGCCGATGCACTCTATGAAAAAGGGCATCTGAATAAGGTCGCAGAACAGGCCGTTCGCATGGGATTTCCCGTGGAACAGGCCATTTATTGCGCTACATTTACCCCTGCCAGAAGAATGCAGTTTTATGACAGGGGGAGTATTGCACCCGGAAAACTTGCAGATTTCCAGCTGCTTGAAAATCTGGAGGTGATGGAGCCATCTCTTGTCTATAAATGTGGAGTAGAGATCTATCACAGGAATTCTGCGGAGGAACCGAAAAGTTCTTATGAATTTCCTGAGGACTTTTATCACAGTGTCTGCCTGCCAGAGATTACGAAAAATAATTTTCAAATTCCGGCAAATGGTAAGAAAGCGCTTGTGCGTGCCATCTGTGTTCAGGAATCATGCACACAGACAAAGGAAGTACAGATTGAAATGCCTGTCAAAGACGGATATCTTCACTGGCAGGAGAGCGGCTGTATGCTGGCAATGGTCATTGAACGCTATGGGAAGAATGGAAATATCGGTTATGGTTTCCTGACCGGAGACTGCTGCAGGGCAGGGACAGTTGCAACAACTTACTACCATGATCATCATAATCTTCTCGTTGCAGGGCATAAACCAGAGGATATGTTACTGGCAGTTCAAAGGCTTGAAAAGCTTCAGGGAGGTTTCCTTGTTGTTAATGAAGGAGAAATTCTGGCAGAACTGGCACTTCCGGTCTGTGGGATTCTAAATGAAGGTTCTGTGGAAAACATTGGAAGGGCCGTAAAGAAAATCCGGGGTAAAATGAACAGTCTCGGGTATAAACACCTGAATCCGATCATGTCATTTGGAACACTGGGACTTCCGGTGAGCCCGGCGCTGAAACTGACAGACAGAGGATTAATTGATGTAAAAGCAGGTGAGATCGTTCCGCTGTTTGTTAAATAATTTATCTGGCGCAAAGTATACAGTGTATCTTTGAGCGTAAGCATAATAACAGGCATTGCCGATGATATTTTTGGGAAGAAGACATCTGGCAATGCCTGTTATTTAGTTGTATTTCTAATCCCCGATATGATAAAATAATATTAATATCCTCAGGAAATCCAGCAGTAAAAACAATACCGGAAAAGGAGGGATTATATGAAAAACACCCCGAAAAAACGTCAGTCAACAACAGAAAATTATTGACCCTAGCAATTGGAAAAATTATCCAGTTGCTTTTTTTATTCTATGAAAGGAGCGAAAGTATGGATATTAATTATGAATTAGAACAGGAATTTATTATAGTGTACATAAAGAAGGGAGAGATGCACATCCGGTCTTTATCTGACGGGGC
The DNA here is from genome assembly GCF_003149245.1 of Faecalicatena orotica. GTDB lineage: Bacteria > Bacillota > Clostridia > Lachnospirales > Lachnospiraceae > Faecalicatena_A > Faecalicatena_A orotica. The sequence continues at coordinate 3,772 of NZ_QGDL01000022.1, forward strand.
ATTTCAAATCGCATATCGTACACTGAAAGAAAACAAAAAAGTTAAGATACTGGAGGTATTCCGCAGACTGGGAACTGATGACCTGAAGACAATTTGCGAATAGAGGCAAATGCAGCAGTTTTATGGAAAATTCTGGTCTAAACACAATCTTAATGTTTCACTGCCTAATTTTATCACCGCCTTAATGCAAAAAAGATTATGATAATAATAAGAAAAGAAGGTGATGAATATGTTAACGAATTTAATTTTAGGGATTATAGTAACAGCCGGAGCTCTGTATGGCCTTTATCTGATGAAAGGGATTGACCGCTTTATCGATGATGAGAAAGAGCTTCAGAAGAAGGCAAAGAAGAAACAATACGCAGTGATCTTTGGAAAAAGCAAGGAAATGGAGCAGGTTGCATCCTGGTTTGAGAAGGCCGGTATTGAGCCGGTATTTCTGGAATCTGTCTATATTGACAGGGCATGGCAGCATGTAGAGTATCTGGCAGCGGTATCAGACTCCGATATTGATAACCTTTCAGCCTGCAATTTATTCCGGAAAATGTATCCGGGGGCGCAGATTTTCAGCCTGTGCAATGAGAAAATGAATATGAGGCTGTACCGTCAGTCACACGTCCAGATATTTACAGAAAAAGAAGAACTGCTGCAGCGGCTGGAATTGCTGATTATGGAAAACGAGGTCGGTGCGGCATGAAACTTTTTACAAAACGCTTAACGCAGACACAGATGATTGTATTGGGGTACTGTCTTATTATATTCATTGGAGCAGGGCTTTTGATGCTCCCGGTCTCCACAAGGGACGGTGTGGCGACTCCGGCTGTGGATGCACTGTTCACTTCAACTTCTGCAGCATGTGTAACAGGCCTTGTGATTGCGGACACATTCCAGTACTGGTCCCTATTTGGACAAAGCGTGATACTGGTGATCATCCAGCTTGGGGGACTTGGATTCATGACGATAGGCGTCTGCTTTGCCATCTTACTCAGGAGAAAGATAGGCCTGTGGACCAGAGGGACGCTTCAGGAGAGTGTGAATATTATGCAGGTCGGCGGCATCGTCAGACTGGCTAAGAAAATCATTATTGGTACAGTTTTCTTCGAAGGTCTCGGGGCGCTGATACTTGCGATTCGTTTCTGTGAGACAATGAGTCTGGGAAAAGCAGTATATTTTGGCATTTTTCATGCAATCTCGGCCTTTTGCAATGCCGGTTTTGACCTGATGGGCGGACACGGGGCTTATTCCTCTTTTACACCATATTATAATGACTGGGTCGTGAATCTCGTCATTATGGGCCTGATTGTGATAGGGGGGATAGGTTTCTTTGTGTGGAATGATATTTCCATATATAAAGTGTCCTTTAGGAGATACAGCCTTCATACGAAAATTGTATTAATATCTACGTTTATACTTATTTTTGGAGGGGCAGCACTTCTCTTTTTCTTTGAACGGAATAACACGATTGCAGGAATGCCCTTTGATGATAAAATACTATGTTCTCTGTTTGGATCCGTTACTGCAAGGACCGCCGGATTTAATACTGTGGATACGGCAGCGCTGACTGACAGCAGCAAGATTCTGACCTCCATTCTCATGTTTATAGGAGGGAGCCCGGGATCTACGGCGGGAGGGATTAAGACAACAACTTTCGTGGTACTTCTGATTTATGTCCACGCTAATCTGAGGAAAGAGATGCATTGTAAGATTTTCGGGAGAAGGCTGGATGAGGGGTCTATCAGAAAGGCCAGTGCAGTTTTATGTATTAATTTATTTTCCGTAATCCTGGCAGTGCTCGTAATCGTTACGGTGCAGCCGGTTGCAATTACTGATGCAGCGTTTGAAGTGATTTCCGCAATCGGGACGGTGGGGATGTCAACAGGGATTACAAGAGATATGGAAACTATTTCGAAGATTGTACTGATATTCCTTATGTATTGTGGAAGAATCGGCAGTATGACATTCGCCCTTTCCCTGCGCGGGCATAAGGTAGAACCGCCGGTGAAATTGCCTGTGGAACAGATTATGATAGGTTGATTGGAGGAGTTAGAATATGAAATCAGTATTAATTATAGGCCTTGGCAGACTGGGACACCATCTATGTATTAATATGTCACAGCTGGGAAATGAGGTTATGATTGTTGACAAGGACGAGGAGTGTATGCAGGACTTGCTTCCGTATGCCACGATGGCGAAGGTGGGAGACTGTACAAATGAAGATGTGCTGAAAAGTCTCGGTATAGGAAACTTTGATATTTGCTTTGTATGCATCGGCTCCAATTTCCAGAGCAGTCTGGAGATTACAAGTCTCATTAAGGAAATGGGGGCGAACTATGTTGTGAGCAAGGCAAACAGAGACATCCACGCAAAATTCCTTTTAAGAAACGGTGCGGATGAAGTCATCTACCCGGACCGGGATATCGCGGAACGTCTGGCTGTCAGGCATAGCGCAAACCATGTGTTTGACTATATTGAACTGACCGAGGGGTATTCCATTTTTGAAATACCACCGATGAAGGAATGGATCGGAAAGAGTATCCGCCAGCTTGCAATACGGTCTAAATACCATGTAAGTATTCTTGGGATTAAGACAAACGGACATCTGCAGCTTTTGCCGCAGGCAGACAGGCTTCTTACTGCAGAAGACCATCTGATGGTCGTTGGACTGAAAAAGGATATTGACCGGATATTGGCAAACATCCATTAAGGTGTTATGATAAAAAATAAATACAGGCAGGTGGAAAGGAGAGCACACAGCATATGAAGAGTGCAGCAGGGGTTATAAAGAGCATTGCAAAGAACAGAAGAGTAAATTATGCTTTGAGGACAATACTCATTGTGCTTTCTGCCAGCATGTTCTGCCTGATCCTGAACAGGGCAGGAGTTGCGAAAGAAAACTGTCTGATGGTATTCATGGTCGGTGTGCTCCTGATCAGTGTTTTCACACGGGGATATGAATATGGGATCATAGGGGCCATCGTCAGTGTCATGATGTTCAATTACTTTTTTACCGTTCCCGTGCATACATTTGCCATCATGAACCCGAATGATGTGGCACTGATGGGCTTTTTCCTATTGGCGGCCTGTATCTCTTCCAGCCTGACCGTACGGTTTCAGAAGCAGCTGCTGATTGCACAGAACAGTGAGGAGACGGCACTCAGGCTTTATGAAATGTCAGAAAAGTTTATCAATGTGACAGGCAAGGAGAATATCATACAGCTGGGGATCCGGTATATCTATGAGCATACCGGATACGATTGCATTGTTGAACTGGAAGGGGAGACAATCGGGGCCGGGGCGGCCAAAGAGTATATCTCTAAGGATTACCTGATGTTTCCGATCATAGGTATGGTAAGGCAGCTGGGAACATTAAAAGTATTTAACCACAATCAGGGACTGGCGGCGGAGGCAGAAATGCTTGTGAAGACGGCGGCCAATCAGATTGGTATCGCGCTGGACAGGGAACTGATCTATGCAGAACAGGAACAGACCAAGGTGGAAGTGGAACGGGAGCACATGAAAAGCGGCATGCTCAGGAGCATTTCTCACGACTTCAGGACACCGCTTACAGGAATCATGGGTGACTGCAGCCTGATTCTGGAGAACCACTCTATGGATCAGGATGCAAAGGACGGGCTGGTCAGGGATGTTATGGAACAGGCGATGTGGCTGATGAAGATGATGGAAAATATTCTGAGCATGACAAAGATCGAGAGCGGGCAGCAGTTTATTGAAAAACGTACGGAAGTGGTGGATGATATTGTATATGAGGCTGAGAAGCATGTGATCGGCCTGAAGAAACGGCGTAATTTCCGCATCACACTGCCGGACAGGGTTGTTGTTGCCGAAATGGACAATAAAATGATTATACAGGTTCTCGTGAATCTTCTTGATAATGCCATGAAGCATACGGAGGATGCCGGATATATCGGACTCAATGTGTTTTACCGCAGCAGCCGTGTTTATTTTGTGGTAGAGGATGACGGTGACGGGATAAAAGAAGGGATGACGGAAAAGATATTTGACGAATTTGTCTCCCTGTCAGATAAGAGTACTGACCAGAAGCGGGGGATTGGACTGGGACTTGCAATCTGCAGGGAAGTCGTGAAGGCCCACGACGGTGAAATCTGGGCTGAAAACCGGGCCGAAGGCGGCGCAAGATTCACCTTCTGGCTGAAAGCCGGGCTTGCAGATTAAATGTTACTGTTCAGACCGTGCCATACACTCCGGCGGCTGGAGAAGATGGCCTTATGACATAATGGATAACAGGTGGTAGTGATGAAAGAAAAGAAAACGATTCTGATCGTTGAAGACGATAAATATATTGTAAACTTTATGAGCATGACTCTGAAAGATGAGGAATACGGATATTTTGTGGCAAAATCTGTTAAGGAGGCGATCAGCCTGTTCTATGCAAACCAGCCGGATATGATCCTGCTTGATCTGGGCCTGCCTGACGGGGACGGGCTAGAAGTTGTTAAGAATGTCAGGGAACTGTCCAATACGCCGATCATTGTCGTGTCTGCCAGACAGGAAGAGCAGGAAAAGATACAGGCGCTCGATGCGGGCGCGGATGATTACGTGACAAAGCCGTTTTATATGGGAGAACTGATGGCCCGGATACGTGTTGCTATGAGAAAAATGGAGAGTATGGCCTTAGAGAATACAGAGGAAGTATTCCGGCAGGATTACCTGACTGTGGACTATGCAAAGCGGAGTGTGATGATTGATGAAGAGGAGATCCACCTGACACCGATTGAATATAAGATATTGGTTCTGCTGATTGCGAACCGGGGCAAAGTGCTGACCCATAACTATATACTGAAAGAGATATGGGGGTATGCAAAAGGCGCCGAGGCAGGGACACTCAGGGTGTTTATGGCTACGCTGAGAAGGAAGATTGAGAAAAACCCGGCGGAACCGAGGTTTATTGTGACAGAAGTGGGAGTTGGATACCGGTTTAAGGAGTGATTCCGGAAAATAGAGTAAGAAAAGGGGAATGCTTAAGCGGCATCCCCTTTTTTAGAGTTTATTATTAATTGCGGTTAAGATATCTTTCAGTCCCTTTGACTCAGAGAAGATCTGATACTGGGGTTCCCGGATATCCTCCAGATAATGCGCGTCAGAGCTGCTTATGATATTGCAGTTCAAAAAATAGGGATGATCTTTCTGTATCTTGTGCAGATTCTTCAAATCATGAACCTCGGCACAGGTAAATGCACTGTCAGGCGGAACAAAACCTAAGTTAGACAGAAGACTGGTAGACGTCTTGTCAATATGGGCCGGATAAGCGATTCCACCGTACTCTGCTGTCAGGCTGACTACTTCGTCAAATGGGATATCCGTGGCATTGATGAGCAGGTTACCGACCGTTCCGGTCACTTCATCGTCCTCGTTCATGATCTGCTGTTTTCCGAAAATCTCTTCTTTGTTCTTTATTGGCATCAAGTGTTCATAAACATAGGAGTCAAATGCAAGTGCATTGTCCAATTCTGAAAACAGACAGATCACATGGACCTCTTCTGCGGTACACAGTTCCATTCCCGGTATTACAGTAACACCGTAATTCTGTCCGTGAATCATGGCAGCGGGACAGTTGAGGCAGCTGTTATGGTCGGTCAGTGCAATGACATCAAGCCCCTTGATGGATGCCATACCTACAATATTGGCAGGTGTCATGTCGTCATCTCCGCATGGGGAAAGACAGGAATGGAGATGAAGATCATAATATAGCGGAATCATGCAAGTCCCGCTTCATAGACTTCCAGAGCCATATCGAAGACAGGAAGGTCTGTTGCCAGAACGGCAATCCCTTCCGCTTCTGCCTGTGCGAGAGTCCCCTCATCCAGAGCAACGCCCTCTGCCAGTATGATACAGGCAGTATCGGTCAGCGTGGCAACGGCGAGGGTGTTCTTATTCCCCATGACAGTAACCCATACGCCGTCTGCGGGAGCCTTGCCCATTGCAATGCTCAGCAGGTCGCAGCAGAATACTTTACTGACTTCCCGGTCAGGATTCCCTTTTACAAGTACGCTTAAGTCCGGTAAATCTAAAACTGACTGAAGTTTCATGTATGATTTCTCCTTTCAGAATAAAAAATATGATTAACGGCAGGTCATGACGGATCCTCATCTGAAGCTTTCTGTTCCGGTACGCCAAATGCATCCAGTTCTGTCGTCAGTTTGTGGATATATTCGTGGAGGAGCTTCGTGCTTTCATCTTCAAAGCCGCAGGACTGGCTGGAAGCTTTGGAGAGAAAGTCAATTTCCTTTGAAAGACTGGAAATGTGTTCACGCAGAACATAGATACAGTCGTTGCTTGTTGCAACACCCCTCACGATATCCTCCGCCAGGGTCTGGCATGTAGGGGCCCCACAGGAGCCGCAGTCAAGTCCCGGGAACTTTTTCGTCAGTTCCTCCACCGTACTCATCATCTCAAGGCTTTCTTTAAAGGTATTGCCCAGACGGAATACCGGTTCGTATTCCACGTCATCATCCCAATAGATATTATCAATCTCGGGGTATGTATTCAGATGGCTCTTGGAGACAGGCTGGTAACGCAGCAGTCTTTTCGTCTTTGTCGTTGCAACATAGGCATTCTCTACAGTCAGGGTGCCTCCCACACAGCCGCCGTTGCAGGCGTTGAGTTCTATGAACTTCAGGCCGTGGATCTTTTCATCCTCAATCTCTTCGAGGACGCGGAGTATATTGACAATCCCGTCGGCGGCCAGATAGCTGTCGATCAAAAGACCACCGACCTCACCGCCTGCATTACCCCAGCCGAGCCCGATTCTCCCCGAACTGGAGAGCGGCTTTAACTGGCTTTCATCCCGGCTCATGTGGGGCAGCAGGAGCGGATAAACATCCTTGATTGCTACTACATTATCTATGTTACTCTTTTCTATCCCGAGGGGGGCCTTTGCATAGGAAACCTTGGACGGGCAGGGGGATATGAAAATAATGCCGATATCCTCTGATGGAAGTCCGGTCCGTTCTATGGCCCGTGCCCGGGCTATCTCTGCGGCAACCTCGACGGGGGGCTTGATCGGCAGAAGTTTGGACAAAAGGGCCGGGAACTTCACACGAATCAGCCTGACGACGGAAGGACAGGCAGAACTGATGAACGGTCCTTCATCTGCGTGGGCCTTCATATATTCCCTTGAGGCTTCGGATACCAGCTCTGCGGCCGCGCTGACCTCGAATACGTCATCAAAACCCAGCTTCAGAAGGGCATTCAGTACGATATCCACGTTCGTCAGGTTATTATACTGGGCATAAAGAGAAGGCGCCGGAAGCGCGACTGTATACTTATAATTGTTCAGTACATTGAGTGAATCATAATTCGGTATTTTAGCATGATGTGGGCAGTAGCGGATGCAGCGGCCGCAGTCAATGCAGAACTTGTCAATGATGTGGGCTTTTCCATTATGTACGCGGATCGCCTGGGTAGGGCAGTACTTGATACAGTTGATACAGCCCTGGCAGGCATCTTCGTTCAGACGAACAGAACGAATGAACTTATCCATATTGGCTCCTTTCAATAGTAAATAATTAGATAAATACTTTCATCGTTACGGTTGTTCCGACTCCGACTTCGGACTCAATCTGGAAATCATCCGAATACTTCTTCATATTCGGGAGTCCCATACCGGCTCCAAAACCAAGGGAACGGACTTCTTCAGGTGCGGTGGAGTATCCTTCCTGCATCGCCTTTGAAATATCCGGGATGCCGGGGCCTTTATCGGCGAGGACCATGACGATCTCGGTATCCGAAATCGTAACAGTGAGTTCACCGCCGTCAGCATGGATGACCATGTTAATCTCACCTTCGTACATTGCGATTGCAACCTTCCGTATCGCGGCGTTATCTACGCCGAGCATCTTCAGTTTATTCTTGATCGCGCTGCTGGCTTCACCGGCGCGCGTAAAATCATCTCCGGGTATTTCGTATGTAAATGTCAGATGTTCACTCATTTAAGCACCTCCCCGCAGTCCATGTTCATATAATATTCCACATGTGGTGAACATATAATGTTTGGTTGCAAGTATAGCCATACCTTTTCCCTGTGCGAGTGCAATGATGTTCGCATCAGGCATCTTGCCGCGCACGAAAATAATACAGGCGATATCCAGCATCTCGGCAGTTCTGACGACCTGCGGATTGCATAATCCGGTAATGAGGACAGAACATTCTTCCGCAAAGGCAAGGACGTCGCTCATCATATCGGATGAAAAAACAAATCTGGCATCCAGATCCAGCAGCTCATCGCCAAACAAAAGTTCGGCATCCAGCAGTTTTTGCATTTCCTTTATTGTCATAAGTCCTCCAATCCAATCTACATTCTGTTTGTTTCCTTTCGTCTTCCGGGGCCGGTTATGAATCCGGAATGACATATCAGTTGTGAATTCAGTATAGCATTTGTGCCTGCAAAATGCAATGTCAGACCTTGTGCCAAATGCATATGAAATGGCGTAAAAAGCGGAAAAGAATGAAAATAATTTAACAATATACAGAAACTAAATGAGAATTGCTATCAGCAGAAACGACAAAAAGATGAAGAAATAGTGCTGGAATTTTGTAATATATTATGATATGATGAACCTAAATATAGTCCAAAAAAGAAATGGAGGTTAAGCGATGCTCGCAAAGAAAGAGACCGTTCCGTTCTCAGGAACTAAGGAACAAGAAGAATCATTATTGAAAGTGATTTCTGAGCTGAAAGATGAAAAAGGTGCTTTGATGCCGATTCTTCAGAAGGCTCAGGATATCTACGGATACCTTCCCATAGAGGTACAGACAATCATTTCTAATGAAACAGGGATTCCTCTGGAAAAGATTTATGGGGTAGCTACATTCTATTCACAGTTCACATTAAGTCCCAAGGGAAAATATCAGATTTCCGTCTGTCTTGGAACCGCCTGCTATGTTAAAGGGTCGGGTGACATTTATAATGCACTGATGGAAAAACTTGGGATTGTCGGCGGGGAATGTACACCTGACGGGAAGTTTTCATTAGACGCATGCCGCTGTGTAGGTGCATGCGGACTGGCGCCGGTTATGATGATCAATGGCGAAGTATACGGACGCCTTACCGTGGATGATATTGATGACATTTTAGCAAAATACGAATAAGCCTATGATGCCGGAAATATCACTGAACATATTGGATGTAGCAGAGAATTCTGTGCGTGCAGGAGCATCACTTATTGAAATAAGGGTTTTTGTACAGACAGAAGAAGATACTCTGACCGTCACCATTCAAGATGACGGATGCGGAATGTCACGAGAGCAGACAGAAAAGGTGCAGGACCCATTTTACACGACTAGGACTACGAGAAGAGTAGGTTTGGGAGTGCCTTTTTTCAAACAGGCTGCAGAAAGTGCAGGAGGAAGCTTTTCCATTATGTCAGAACTTGGTAAAGGGACAGTTGTAAAAGCAGTTTTTCAATTATCACATATTGACAGAATGCCGCTCGGGGACATTAGTTCCACAATACATACGCTGGTAGTCTTTAATGAGCAGATCCGTTTTATCTATACCTACAGGTATAATGAGAACGAATTTGTTCTGGACACTCAGGAGCTTAAGGAGATACTGGGTGGGGAGATATCCTTCCAGGACCTGGAGGTTTCCAGATTTATTAAGGAATTTCTGGAGTCCAATAAGGCAGAGGCGGACCAGGGAGCGGATATATAATATTAGGAGGAAATTTATGAAATCTCTTGAAGAATTACGTGCAATCAGAGAAAAGATGCAGGGTAAAGTCGGCATCCGCGGAGAGAGTGAGGACCAGATCAGGGTTGTCGTTGGAATGGCAACATGTGGGATCGCAAGCGGTGCAAGACCTGTACTTACAGCACTTTCAGATGCTGTCCAGGAGCAGGGACTTACGAATATCAGTGTTACACAGACCGGGTGCATCGGGCTGTGCCAGTATGAGCCGATCGTTGAGGTACTCGAACCCGGCAAGGAGAAAGTAACGTATGTGAAGATGACTCCTGAAAAAGCGATGGAAGTCCTGAGGATGCATCTGCTGGATGGCCAGGTGGTGACAAAATATACATTAGGTGCGGCTCAGAAGAACGCTGAAAAATAATAAAGGAGGCTAATGATTATGTATCGTTCACATGTTTTGGTTTGTGGTGGAACAGGCTGTACTTCTTCCGGAAGCCAGAGAATTATAGAGAGACTTGAAAAAGAAATCAAAGCCCAGGGTCTGGAGGAAGAAGTCGGTGTTGTAAAGACAGGGTGCTTCGGCCTGTGTGCATTGGGACCGATTATGATCGTATACCCGGAAGGATCCTTCTATTCAATGGTACAGGAAGATGATATTCCGGAGATCGTATCAGAGCATCTGCTCAAAGGAAGGGTTGTTACCCGCCTTCTTTACGATGAGACAACAAAGTCAGAAGATATCCTGCCGCTGAATGAGACCAACTTCTATAAGAAGCAGAAGAGGGTTGCCTTACGCAACTGCGGTGTCATTAATCCGGAGAATATTGAGGAATACATAGGGACCGGCGGCTATGAGGCGCTGGGAACCGTCCTGACACAGAAGACTCCGGAAGACGTAATCCAGATCCTTCTGGACAGCGGCTTAAGGGGAAGGGGCGGTGCAGGATTCCCGACCGGCCTGAAATGGAAATTTGCGGCTGCAAATGATGCGGACCAGAAGTATGTCTGCTGTAATGCCGATGAAGGTGACCCGGGAGCATTCATGGACCGCTCCGTACTCGAAGGGGACCCACATGTTGTTCTCGAAGCAATGACGATCGCGGGTTATGCAATCGGTGCTTCACAGGGATACATCTATGTGCGTGCAGAGTATCCAATCGCTGTAAAACGTCTGGAGATCGCGATCGGACAGGCAAGAGAATACGGACTGCTTGGCAAAGATATATTTGGAAGCGGATTTAATTTTGATATTGAACTCAGACTTGGTGCAGGTGCATTTGTCTGTGGTGAGGAGACTGCCCTCATGACATCTATTGAAGGCAGCAGGGGCGAGCCGCGTCCGCGTCCTCCGTTCCCGGCACTCAAAGGGCTGTTCCAGAAGCCTACGATTCTGAATAACGTTGAGACACTGGCGAATATCCCGCAGATCATTGTGAACGGACCGGAATGGTTCGCATCAATGGGAACCGAGAAATCAAAGGGAACAAAAGTTTTTGCCCTCGGAGGCAAGATCAATAATACAGGACTCGTTGAGATTCCGATGGGAACAACTCTGCGTGAGATCGTAGAAGAGATCGGCGGCGGTGTCCCGAATGGCAAGAAGTTCAAAGCGGCACAGACAGGTGGTCCTTCAGGCGGATGTATTCCGGCAGAACACTTCGATGTTCCGATTGACTATGACAACCTGATTGCGATCGGTTCTATGATGGGGTCCGGCGGTCTGATTGTCATGGATGAAGACAACTGTATGGTTGATATCGCGAAGTTCTTCCTTGAATTTACGGTAGATGAATCCTGTGGAAAGTGTACACCATGCCGTGTTGGTACAAGACGTATGCTGGAGATTCTGGATAAGATCACAAAAGGCCAGGGAACAATGGAAGATCTGGATAAACTGGAAGAGCTGTGTAACCATCTGAAGACAAATTCGCTCTGCGCATTGGGACAGACGGCTCCGAACCCGGTAATTTCCACTCTCAAATACTTCAGAGAAGAGTATATTGCACACATCGTTGACAAGAGATGTCCGGCAGGCGTATGTAAGTCACTGCTTCAGTACAAGATTGATGCGGATAAGTGTAAAGGCTGTACATTATGTGCAAGGACATGTCCGGCAGATGCAATTACTGGCAGCGTAAAAGAACCGCATATGATCAATCCTGAGAAGTGCGTGAAGTGCGGCGCTTGTATGGAAAAATGCCGTTTTGGTGCAATTTACAAAGAGTAATGGAGGGTAGAAGAATATGGAGAATGTGAATATTAAAATCAATGGCTTGAATGTCAGCGCACCGGCAGGTTCTACTATCCTGGAAGCAGCACGTCTGGCAGGGATCAAGATCCCTACACTCTGTTTCTTAAAGGACATCAATGAGATTGGTGCCTGCCGTATGTGTATTGTAGAAGTAAAAGGAGCAAGGAATCTGGTTGCGGCTTGTGTACACCCGATCAATGAAGGCATGGAAGTACTGACGAATACACCGCAGCTGATCGAGTCCAGAAAACGTACACTGGAACTGATCCTTTCTAATCATGAGAAGAAGTGCCTTTCCTGTGTCAGAAGCGGGAAGTGTGAGCTTCAGGAACTCTGCCAGGAACTGGGGGTAGAAGATGAGGACCGTTTTGCGGGTGAATCTCCGCACTATGAGCTGGATGACAGCGCACCGCATATGATCCGTGACAATAACAAATGTATCCTTTGCCGCCGCTGTTCGGCAGTCTGTGAAAAAGTGCAGGCAGTAGGCGTAATCGGACCAAACAACCGTGGATTTGAGACATTTATCGGCTCCGCTTTTGATATGGGGCTGGGAGACACAAGCTGTGTATCCTGCGGCCAGTGTATTGCAGCATGTCCGACAGGTGCCTTATATGAGAAAGATTTTGTTGATGATGTTCTCGCAGCAATCGCAGACCCGACAAAGCATGTTGTTGTTCAGCCGGCTCCGTCTGTAAGGGCGGCACTTGGGGAAGAATTCGGATATCCGATGGGAACAGACGTGGAGGGCAAGATGGCAGCAGCCCTGCGCAGAATCGGATTTGACAAGGTATTTGATACAGATTTCAGTGCGGACCTTACGATCATGGAGGAAGCAAACGAATTCCTCGGACGTGTCCAGAACGGCGGGGTACTGCCGATGATGACCTCCTGTTCACCGGGATGGATCAAATACTGCGAACACTATTATCCGGACCTGCTGGATCACCTGTCAAGCTGTAAATCACCCCAGCAGATGTTTGGTGCGATCACGAAGACATATTATGCAGAGAAGATGGGGATTGACCCGAAAGATATTGTATGTGTCAGCGTAATGCCATGTACGGCAAAGAAATTTGAGATCGGTCGTGATGACCAGAATGCAGCCGGTGTTCCGGATGTGGATATTTCTATCACTACGAGAGAGCTTGCACGCCTGATCCGTAAGGTAGGCATTGATTTCAGAGTTCTGCCGGATGAAGGTTTTGATGACCCGTTAGGAGAGTCTACAGGGGCAGCCGTGATTTTCGGTGCGACTGGCGGTGTTATGGAAGCGGCTCTTCGTACAGCAGTTGAGAAGCTGACAGGGGAAGAACTGGCAAATGTAGAATTTACAGATGTGCGTGGTACGGAAGGTATCAAAGAGGCCGTTTACCATGTCGCAGGAATGGATGTCAAGGTAGCGGTTGCGTCCGGATTATCCAATGCAAAGGTACTGATGGATAAGATCCGTGCAGGGGAAGCAGATTATCACTTCATTGAGATCATGTGTTGCCCGGGAGGCTGCGTAAACGGAGGCGGACAGCCTCAGGTACACGCTGATGTGCGTAATTTCGAGGATGTTCGTGCAATCCGTGCAAAAGTACTGTATGATAACGATTCAGCAAAGACACTGCGCAAGTCACACGACAACCCGTCAATCAAGAAAGTATACGAAGAATACTTAGGCGAGCCGGGAAGCGAGAAAGCACACCATATCTTACATACAAGCTACGTGAAACGCAGCATCAATTAAAAAAACCATAAATAAAGCAGCCGGAACCTTTTCAACAAGTTCCGGCTGCTTTATTCCCGTGAATTTGACTATATGTAAAGACCAATCCTGTTAGCTTTTTTAAACGTATCTTGTTCCCTGCTCATAAACCTTTTTCCCACCGAGGAATACAGTATTTGTTTGAAATACGCAATTAATGTCAGCGCTCAAATCTCCGTCAACCACTGTAATATCAGCAAGAAGTCCTTCTTTAATCATTCCAAGTTCATCTTCCCTGCCCAGAACCTTTGCCGGGTTTGCTGTTGCAGTCTGGATAGCCTGTACCGGTGTGATGCCGTATTTCACCATGTAGGTCAGTTCCTGCTGTACAGGAAGGACCGGGGCACCGTACATGACCATATCACTTCCCGTGCAGACTGTTACGCCGGTATCATAAAGCTTTTTAAAATTATCGCGGTAAGATTCATAGGCAGGCTCGTAGAAAGCATAATCCCTCTGTTCTTTCGCAGCAACCGGGTCACTGAATACGTCTGCATTTCCTTCTTCTATATTTTTTTTACATACTTCATAAAGATATGTATATGCGAAGATTGTAGGTGTCCAGGAGATTCCTTTTTCCTTCATCTGCTGTGCCTGCTCGACAGTCAGAAATGTGCCGTGCTCGATCGTATCGAATCCGGCATCGATACACATTTGTATGGAAGGATGTGTTCCGGCGTGAACGACACATTTGATACCTCTTCTGTGGCACTCATCTGCGGCGGCATCCAGTTCCTCCTGTGTATATTCCGGGATGTGGGAACGGTGGCTGGTCAGTACCTTAACCCATTCGGCCCCGTCTCTGACCTGCTTTCGGATCTCAGCACGAATCGCCCAGGGTCCGTCGACCTGAATCACTTCATCCCAGCAGTGCCCGCCTGTCATACACATGCCCGCATCTACGTGCGTGATTCTCGGAATTGTAATAAAACCTTTCTCTTCAGACATTTTCAACGTCCTGCAGACACCATGCGGTGAATAGCAGTCTCTTACGCTTGTGATACCTTTTGTAAAAGCCGCCTGTGCATGCTGAAGTGCATACATCATAATCATCTGGTCATTGTAATTAAAGCTGTCGGGCTGGCTGTACCAATATCCAAGGTGGCAGTGCATATCGCACATGCCCGGAATAATTGTTGCATCCCCATAATCATTGAATGTTTCCTGCGGATAGGCGGCGGCAACCTCTTCCCTGCTTCCTACCTTTTCAATAAGCCCCTTTTCATTGATTCTGACAGCGCTGTCCCTTAAGACTGTTGAGCCATCCCCTGTAATGATTGTCTTTGCACTAATAATCATATTCTGTCCTTTCCCCATATCTGCTATGGATGCATATTGAGCTTATTGTACTAGACTATAGTCTAATAGTCTATTCACGTATTCCCCAAAAATGCAGCAGTAATTTTGTGCATAAATACCGTTAATGCCCAGACCATGCCGTGCACCCTGCTGGATGTGAATAATAACTAAGTACCAGGAATCAGGTTAGAAACGAGCCCGCTTTTCGTTGATGAAACCAATAAAATAAGTTATAATTATTAACAGCAGAAAAAGGTTGGAATAGGACAATACAACAGGGGGAGTTTCAAGATGAAGAAAAAATTAATAAGCGGATTTCTTGCAGTAGTTATGGTTACGGGAGCCTTTTTATCTGGTTGCAGCACTGCACCGAAAAGGGACCCGGAAGAAGGGGTGAAAAAGGCTGTGCTGGATTCTCTGAAACGGGAACCCGTGGATTTCTCAGAGCTTCTGGAGAAAGGGATAAAAGAGACGGAGGATATGTGTGATTTTACCCTCACCTTTCCGGAGGAATTAAAATCCCCTTATCTGGATTTCCTTGCCGAAGCTTATTCAGAAGTGGAGTTTCAGGTTACCTCGATTGATGAAAAGGATGGCAGCTACACGGCCAGGGTATCCTATGAGCCAATTGACCTTGAGGCCTCTCTGGAAGAAGTAAATGCAGCTTATGTGGAGGCAATGTCAGACACAGACCTTACACAATCCGTGTCCGCACTTCTTGAGGAGGATAAGAAAGCCCTGAAGGATCATATCATCAACCTGGACGGCAGGGTATTGGATTTCACTGTAGTAGAGAAGGATGGCTCCTACAATGTGTCAGAAGAGGAGATAAAGAAGGCCTTGTCCAGAGCCGTGGACGGTTATATGAAACCATATGAGGATGTATGCAGTGTACTGGATTTACGGGACTTTTTTCAGGCATATCTGGATGCCTCATTAAAAGGGGAATTCACCCAGTTTATGAAACATTCAGGAAAGACACAGGAAGAGGCACAGGCGTGGTATGAGTCGGGCGGCGCATTTGATCCCCCGGATGATCTCTCACAGCCATATCGTGAGCGGTGCAGCGCAGCCGTGAAAAATATTGTAAAACAGTGCAGCTATTCCGTCGGAATACCGAAGCAGAACGGGATCATGGACTTTACAGTTGAAGTTGTTATAACTCCGAACAATAGTCTGACAGCTGCGTGGAATGAGTTCCAGAACGGCACCTATTATGATATAGATTCGGCAAGTGCGGCATTTGTCGGGATTCTTGAAAAGTATGCGGCTGCCCCGGCTTTTGGTGAAGAAACAATATTCAAAGCAGAGGTTAATGCGTCGTCTTTTACGTCGGTGGATGAGTCTTCTGATGTGTACAGGCTTGTTAATGCAATCTGCCCTGTCCCGGATTAAGATGTCTGCAACAGCGGTTCTGCCGGTAATTTGTAACAATAAATAGGAATTGAAAGTCCAGAAAATCTTGTAAAGCAGGAGGAAGAGAAAGTCATGAGAGTCATTGATTTTAAGGATGCAAAATGCCGACACTGTTATAAGTGTGTGCGCTATTGCATGGTAAAGGCGATTTCGGTACAGAATGAGCAGGCACATATTTTGAAGGACCACTGTATTAACTGTGGCCGCTGCATGGAGATCTGCCCGCAGAATGCGAAGACGTTTGCCAGTGACATGGACCGGGTGAAAGGATACTTAAGACAGGGGTTTAAGACCATCATCTCGATTGCCCCGTCTTATCTCGGCGTACTGGAGTTTGACCGTCCCGGCCAGGTGGTGGATGCGCTGCAAAGACTCGGTTTTGCCGAGGTTCGTGAGACTGCCGAGGGGGCGGCGATGGTTACGGATGAGTACAAGAAGATCATTCGCGAAAAGAAGATGCCGAATATCATCACGACTTGCTGTCCAAGCGTCAATGATCTGGTTGAAAAGTATTATCCGGACTGTGTGGACCTGCTGGCACCGGTCGTTTCTCCGATGGTGGCGCACGGGCGTTATATTAAAAAGGTATATGGGGACGATGTGAAGGTAGTATTTCTGGGGCCGTGCATTGCCAAGAAACAGGAGGCAATCGGGGATGAGAGGGTATTTGGTGCGATTGATGCCATCCTGACATTTGAAGAGCTTGCTATCTGGCTGGAAGAGGCCGGAATCAATATCCATGACTGTGAAGACCGGCCGATGGGGAATCCGGACCCGAAGGTCAACCGCCTGTATCCGATCAGCGGCGGTGTGATACAGTCTGTCGTAGCGGAGGAAGAGGCAGATACATACCACAAGGTTTACGTGGACGGCCTGTCAAACTGCATGGAAATGCTGGAATGCCTTCAGAGAGGCGAGCTGGACCACTGCTTTATCGAGGCAAATGTCTGTGAGGGAGGCTGTGCAAAAGGGCCGGCATCCGCCAGATGGAACACCTCCTATGTAAAGGCAAAGATAAAGATTGAAAACGAGGTATCCCACAAAGCGGCGCGGAATCTTCCGGACATGAGTACAGAGGAACTGTACAAACAATTTGAGGATAACAGGCTTAAGGACCCTGTACCTACAGAGGAAGAAATCCGGGAGGTGCTGAAATCCACGGGGAAATATTCCGTGGAGGATGAACTCAATTGTGGCGCGTGCGGGTACCCGACCTGCCGCGATAAAGCGATTGCGGTCTGCCAGAACAAGGCGGAACTGTCCATGTGCATGCCATATGCACTAACACAGGCCGAGTCCATGTCTAACGTCGTGATGGACGTTACACCGAATATGATCTTCATCATAGACAGCACCTTAAGAATCCGTGAATGCAATAAAAAGGCACAGGACCTGCTTGGTGTGGGCAGGGATGAGGCCGTGCAGCGATATATTTTTGAGTTTATCGTGGCTGACGATATCGAGGAAACCCTGCGGACCAAAGAGCCTGTGATCCATAAGAAAATCCAGCTGGAACATGGCAGGATGACTGCGGAGGAGACGATTGTATATATCGAAAATCTGGATTCAGTCCTTGTTACTTTCCAGGATATTACGAGGGAAGAAAAGATTAAAGAACAGCATTACAACCTGAAGGTAGAAACAGTGGAGATGGCCCAGAAGGTCATAGAAAAGCAGATGATGGTTGCACAGGAGATTGCGGGCCTGCTCGGAGAGACGACAGCTGAGACGAAGGTAACCCTGACAAAGCTTCGGGATTCTATCCTCAATGAAGGGGAGGAATAGTATGAGCGTTAGTATTGATGTGGCTTGGAAGAGCCTGAACAAGCACCACGAAGAATTATGCGGTGATAAGGTGGAGATATTAAAGACCGAAGATTCCGACATTGTGATTCTTGCGGACGGGATGGGAAGCGGTGTGAAAGCGAACATTCTGGCGACACTGACCTCCAAGATTTTAGGGACGATGCTGTTTGAAGGTGCCGGGATTGAATCCTGCGTGGAGACGATAGCGAAGACCCTTCCGATCTGTCAGGTCAGGAAGGTGGCATATGCAACCTTCAGTATCCTGCAGATTTTCCATAATGGGGAGGCCTATCTGGTGGAATTTGACAACCCGGACTGCGTCTTTGTGCGGGATCAGAAGATCGTAAAATACCCGTATGAAGAGCGGGTTATAGAAGGAAAGAAAATTCACGAGTACCGGTTTCAGGTCAGGCAGAATGACTGCTTTGTACTGATGAGCGACGGCGTGATTTATGCGGGGGCCGGGGAAATATTGAATCTACAAGGCTGGACGTGGGAGAGCATGGCCGAGTATACACTGCAGTGTACGAAGAAGACGCTGTCGGCTTCCAGACTCGCAGCTCTTTTGAGTCAGGCATGTGACGACCTGTATGTACAGAAACCGGGCGACGACACCACGGTAGCCGTAGCAAGAGTCATCGAGCGGAGAGTGGTGAATATCTTTACAGGGCCGCCGAAGAGCAAGGATGAAGATGAAAAGCTGATGCATGAGTTCATACATATGGAAGGGAAAAAAGTTGTATCCGGCGGAACCAGTGCCAATATCGCAGCCCGTGTGCTCCACAAAGAGATTGTTACCAAAATAGACCGCAGCGATCCGTCCGTTCCCCCGATGGCGTCCATCGCCGGACTGGATCTGGTAACTGAAGGCGTGCTGACCCTCGGAAAGACGTTAAAGCTTTTGAAACGATATATCAATGATGAGTTTGATGTTGAATTCTTTGACGAGCTGGATGCTAACAACGGTGCATCGAAGCTGGCAAAACTGATTATAGAAGAGTGTACCGAGCTGAATCTGTTTGTAGGTACGGCGGTTAATGAGGCACATCAGGACCAGGAACTTGGATTCGACCTGAGTGTGCGGATGAACCTGGTTGAACAACTGATCCATGCGGCTGAAAAAATGGGAAAGAGAGTCACGGTAAAGTATTATTAAACAGACTTTATAAGAAAAAATTTCTTAAAAAATGCCTACCCTGTCCGACCAACAGAGTAGGCGCATCCTTGATTAGGATGTAAACAATACTTGAGGTTCCACCTTTTGGGCGGTGCTCTTTTATGAAACTACTATAACACATTTCTTTATATATCGAAAGTAATAGGTAATCTAATATTTATATCAACTTTGTTACCGTGCCTCAGGAATGATGTATACATTAGGATAAGCCTGGCCTGCTAATATGATTTCTACAGATCCGGCGGCAGTCTGTCTGCTGCCGAGGATTCCGGAACATTCGTCGTAGTCTATTTTTTTCAGTATCTGTCCGATTTTAGCGGGGTCTGTGATGGTGATTCCTGCGCCGGATGTGTAATCTTTGATATAAGCTTTTGCATCCAGATCATCCTGACCGTCGATATTCGGGTAGTATGTGATAGAAGTTACATCTTCCGGGGCTATTTTCTCCCGAAGGGTAATTCCATAATCATGCAGCAGTTTTAATGTGCCTGTATATGATTTATAAATATAGAACTGTCCGAGCTGTGCGGTTTTTTCACCCGCATAGATGTCCTGTTCCGGGTATGTGTTTGAAATCTCCAGAACCAGTTCGCCCAAGGGGGATTCATATTGCAGATCGGCAATATCTGCTGCCAGAACGTCTTTTTCATATGCCTCGAGAAGCTCATTCTGCTGTTCACGGCTGAGCGGGAGGGACATGGGCTGGTAATAGAGGTCCTGCACGGAAACCTTTAACACATCATCTTTATCGAGATGGAAGACAGGAAACAGTTCTCTCCGGTAATCCTTATTTTCACACAGCTTTGATAATGTATTCAACAGTCCGGTGCGGTCGACGGCATATCTCCGGTAAATATCTCTTCCGTTTTTCATACCATACCTTACAGAGATACTTAAATAATTGTAGGAGGAAGATTCATAATCCACTGTCTTGGGCGTAATCTTGTCCTGTACATTCTGGATACCGTCTTTCGCCAGCTGGTAAAGCGGCGCATAATCGGTAAAGGCGGCGTTTTTGGCAGTAAGCTGGTCGTAGGAGAGAGAGTAGATGTTTTCGGGGTAAGTAAAATAGCCCGAAAACAAGTCTGCATAAACAGACATATTGTCAAGTCTGCGCTCCGGCGGCAGGTAAGAGTCATAGCCAAACAAATCGAACTGCAGAATACAGAGAATGACGATGACTGCGCCGACAGAGATTCCCGAAGAGGCCTTCCCAGAAAGAAGTTTCGCGAGATCTCTGTGATAAATAAATTCGATGAGCATACACAAAAGGACAGCGGCCAGTATACTGGTAATTATGAGCCACCTTACACTGCCATAAAATTTCAGGGAAATGATGAACATGCCCAGAAACAGCGAGGTGGGAATCGTTATCAAAACCTTAATCACCGGTGCAGAAGACCGGAATGCAAGGGCATTCTCAGCAGCCTCGGCAGGGTAATGCCGGTATACGAAAAGTGCGGCGCCGAGAAACAGGACGGCAGTTATGACCGAACAGATGATCAGGACGGGGGATGAGGGTGACGCTGTGGAGACCCTCAATACCTTCGTATACAGCAATGCAGGGGACGAATAAGACTGCAGTTTGTCTATAAAACCTGTAGGCATTCCATTATACCATGTTGCGAAAAACTGATCGGACAATCCATCGAACAATGAAAGTATAACGGTGCCGTAAACTAAAAGGACCAGTGATGCCAGAACGCCTGTGACGATCCGTCCTGTCAGGAACATGGCCAGGATACTAACGTGATAGCAGATGAGAAATCCCAGAATACCCCCCAGAAGTGCGCTTACACAGAGAAGTGGGATGTTTCCGGTCATCAGCCCATTCGCATAACCAAGCAGTATGGTGCAGAGACCAAACAGGAGGTATGGCACGAGAAAGATAAGCAGTCCCCCGGCATAAGAGATCGTGAACCACTGCATCCGGCTTAACGGCATCCCATGATAGAAGTCCTGTTTTTCTCTGGAATGCAGATAAGCAAAACCGCTTACTGCACAAAGTACGGCAATTACAAGAATAAATATGGAAAGAGGTCTGCGCCCGGTCCCATTGAGCATCTGGGGAAACAGTTCGGAGATCCATTTCAGGCTCTGTCCGTCTCCGGAGCTCTGGTGTTTCATCGTGTCAAGAGTGATCATCGTATAAACAGGCATCAGCAGGAAGGTAAAGACAGCGGTAAGTGCGGCGAGCCAGCCCCGGTTCCTGATGTCCGCTTCAATGAATTTAAAGTATGATATTTTTGATGTCATAGCCGGCTACCTCCGTTTCACTGATAAAGATTTCTTCAAGTGTCAGTGGCAGTACTTCTGCAAATACCGGATTCTTCCGGTTTACACATTGCAGGAGCGATTCCTTCGTTCCCCTTGCAGTAAGCAGAAGAAGGGAACCTGTCTTTTCGTACTGCAGAACTGTGAGTTCCTTTATAAGCTGCTGTTCCAGGGCTTCGTTCGGAAGTACACACTGAATTTTATGTACATGATATTTTAAATGGTCCAGCTCTTCGGTCAGAAGAAGCTTTCCGTTGTGGATGAGTCCGATGCTGTCACAGATATCCTCCAGCTCGCGGAGATTATGGGAGGCGATGACCGGAGTGAAATCCCGCTTCATAAGTTCGGATGCAAACAGGCTCTTTACGGCCTGCCTCATAACCGGGTCAAGCCCGTCAAAGGTCTCGTCACAGAGCAGATAATCTGCCCCAGTGCAGATACCAAGCAGGATGGATACCTGTTTCTTCATTCCTTTTGAAAAGGTATTCAGCTTTCTGCTGAAATCAATATTGAGCTTATTGGCGAGTGTATTAAAAAGTTTACAATCGAACCTTGGATATGCCAGAGCATAATAATCACGCATAAAGGCTGCCGATGCATTTGGAAAAAAGTAAGGGGTATCTGATAAAAAACAAATCTTTTCTTTTGCAGCAGGGTTTTCCGATACGGGTATCCCGTCTGCCAGAACCTGTCCCTTATCCGGCATCAGTACTCCGGCGATCAGACGCAGCAGCGTGCTCTTGCCGGCACCGTTGCTCCCGACGAGTCCGAAGATCATTCCTTCCTTAATGGAAGCATTCATATGGTCGATTGCATGGACATTCTGAAACGTCTTATCAAGATTCTTTAATTCGATCATGACTCCCCTCCTTCTGAATAATACTGGTCTATATAATTCCTGCATTCGTTCTGGGTGATGCCGATTTCCCTTCCATAAGCAAGCAGAGCGTCCAGATCCTGAAAAAATGCCTGCTTCTTCTCTTCAGCCAGCTTACCGGAACCCGAGACAAAATTTCCTCGCCCCTTAACCGGGTAGATATATCCCTGCTGTTCCAGCTGTGTATAGGCTTTCTGGATTGTATTGGGGTTAATCGAAAGCTGCAGGGCAAGTGAGCGGACAGAAGGCATCTGGTCATCCGGTTCGAGAACACCCTTTAAAATGAGCATCTCAAACCGCTCTACAATCTGTTCGTAGATGGGGATCCTGCTCTGATAATCAATGGTAATCATACCGGTCCTCCTGTTTTCTTGAGTGTATCAAGTGTACTATTTCAAATAATACACTTATGATAACATGATGTGGTTAAACTGTCAACAAAAGAAGAACTGTTTTCACTTGAAAAAAAACTGTTTTCCTATTGCTAATTAGAGGGATTTAACATATAATTATTCGTAATTGATAATTTTTTAACTATATTATACAATGGTTGATTTACAGCAGATTTTTTTGTTCTGTAAACAAAATGAAGGAGGTATCCCATGTTAGAACAGACCTACTATGATAAGGCCGATGAGATTATTGAATCGCATGGAGCCAAAGCGGCATCCCTTATCCCGATTATCCAGGACATTCAGACAGAGTATCGCTACCTGCCGCCCGAACTGCTAAGTTATGTGGCGGGAAAATTAGAGATCAGCGAAGCAAAAGCCTACAGTGTGGCAACTTTTTACGAGAACTTTTCTTTCGAACCGAAAGGAAAGTATATCATTAAAGTCTGTGACGGAACAGCCTGTCATGTCCGCAAGTCTATTCCTATTCTGGAGAGACTTTATACAGAACTGGGGCTTTCGAAGGAGAAAGCGACCACGGATGATATGATGTTTACGCTGGAGACAGTATCCTGTCTCGGGGCCTGCGGACTCGCACCGGTTCTGACGGTGAATGACAAGGTCTATCCGGCTATGACCCCGGATGCAGCTGCTGAACTGGTTCGTGAATTGAGAGGAGCTTAAAGATGGAAAGAATTGAAAACAGAGAAGCTCTCGGAAAGGTTCGTGAAACTTCCAGAGCAGAAATCGAGAAAAGTAAATGCAGAGTCCTGATCTGTGCAGGGACAGGCTGTCTGGCAGGAGGCTCAGGCGCTATTTATGACAGAATGTGCGAGCTGGTCAAAGAAAATCCGGATGTGGAGGTGCACTTCGGGCCTGAAATTGCACACGGCGACGGGGAGATCGGCATCAAGAAGAGCGGATGCCACGGTTTCTGTGAGATGGGTCCCCTCATGCGGATCGAACCGCAGGGAATCCTGTATACAAAGGTACAGGTTGAGGACTGTGAAGCGATCTTCCACAGGACAATTGAAAAAGGGGAGCCGATCCGCCATTTATTGTTTAAGCAGGATGGAATCGAATATCAGAAGCAGGAAGACATCCCATTTTATAAGAAGCAGACGAGAAATGTCCTGAAGAACTGCGGACACATTGATTCAGAGCATATCGAGGAATATTTTTCCACAGGCGGATATCAGGCGCTGGAAAAGGTACTGTTCCATATGAAACCGGAAGACGTGATTCAGGAAATTACAGAAGCAAACCTGCGCGGACGCGGGGGCGGCGGTTTCCAGACAGGGTATAAATGGTCACAGGTTGCGAGGCAGGCGGAGAAAGAACGCTACGTTGTCTGTAACGGTGATGAGGGCGACCCGGGTGCTTTTATGGACAGAAGTATCATGGAAGGCGACCCGCATAAGATGATCGAGGGTATGATGATCGCGGCATATGCTGTCGGCGCATCACAAGGGTATATCTATGTACGTGCAGAATACCCGCTGGCAATCAGCCGTCTGAAACTGGCGATTGCCCAGGCTGAAGAGTGCGGCCTGCTCGGAGACGACATTTTAGGAACCGGTTTTTCATTCCATTTACATATCAACCGCGGCGCGGGAGCTTTTGTCTGCGGTGAAGGAAGCGCATTAACTGCATCGATCGAAGGCAGCAGGGGTATGCCCCGTGTAAAACCGCCAAGAACGGTAGAACAGGGCCTGTTCGGGAAACCGACCGTATTGAATAACGTAGAGACGTTTGCTAACGTTCCGATGATTATTTCAGAAGGCGCAGAGTGGTTCAAGAGCATCGGGCCGGAGAACAGCCCGGGAACGAAAGCATTTGCCCTGACCGGAAGTGTAAAGCACACCGGATTGATCGAGGTCCCGATGGGGACGACACTGCGTGAAGTGATCTATGACATCGGCGGTGGAATCAAGGGCGACGGAGAGTTCAAGGCCGTCCAGATCGGCGGGCCGTCAGGCGGCTGCCTCATCACACCTCATCTGGATGTAAATCTGGATTTCGATTCCCTTAAAAAAATGGGGGCCATGATCGGTTCCGGAGGGCTGGTTGTCATGGATGACCGCACCTGTATGGTAGAGGTGGCGAGATTCTTTATGAATTTCACACAGAATGAAAGCTGTGGAAAATGTGTGCCATGCCGGGAAGGGACGAAGCGTATGCTTGAGATTCTGGAACGTATTGTGGCGGGCAACGGAAAACTGGAGGATCTGGACCTTCTGGAGGAACTGGCAACGACGATCACAGAGACAGCACTGTGTGGTCTGGGCAAGAGTGCGGCACTGCCGGTTGTAAGTACACTGAAGCTGTTTAGGGATGAATATGTAGAGCATGTGGTGGAGAAAAAGTGTGCGTCCCATAACTGTACGGCGCTCCGTAAATATATCATCAGTCCGGAGAGGTGCAAGGGATGTTCCAAGTGTGCAAGGAACTGTCCGGTTGGCGCGATAACCGGGCGTATCAAGGAACCATATGTCATCGACAATGAGAAATGTATCAAGTGCGGTGCCTGTGAGAGTGCGTGTGCATTTGGCGCAATACATGTGGAAGGATAGGAGGATTCGAACATGAATTATATGACAATTAATAATAGAAGGGTAGCCTTTACTAATGAAAAGAATGTTCTTTCCGTTATCCGCAAGTCAGGAATCGATCTGCCGACATTCTGCTATCATTCAGAACTTTCTACATACGGTGCATGCCGCATGTGCGTGGTAGAAGATGACAGGGGCAGGGTATTTGCGTCCTGTTCAGAGACACCGAGAGACGGGATGGTCATTTACACAAATACCCCGCGGCTCCAGCACCACAGAAAGATGATTATTGAGCTTTTACTGGCTTCCCACTGCCGTGACTGTACAACATGTGCGAAAAACGGTGTCTGTACCCTGCAGAAGCTGTCCAGACAGCTGGGTGTCATGGAGGTCCGTTTCGAAAATAATAAGAAACAGCTGCCGAAAGACATGACTTCTGAATGTATCGTCAGAGACCCGAATAAATGCATTCTCTGCGGTGACTGCGTAAGGACCTGTGATGAAATACAGGGGCTCGGTGTTTTGGACTTTGCATTCCGAGGTTCCAAGATGCAGGTTACCCCGGCGTTTAATAAGGACCTGGCGCAGACAGACTGTGTAGGCTGTGGACAGTGCCGTGCAGTCTGTCCGACAGGTGCGATTACCATTAAGCAGAATGTAGGCGCTGTGTGGAGGGCACTGGCAGATAACAACACAAGAGTCGTAGTGCAGATCGCTCCGGCAGTCCGTGTAGCGATTGGAGATAAATTCGGAATCAAGAAGGGTGAAAATGTATTAGGACGCCTCGTTGCGGCACTGCGCCGGATTGGTTTCGATGAGATTTATGATACAAACTTTGGCGCAGACCTGACCGTTATGGAGGAATCCAAGGAACTGGTGGAACGTCTGGAATCAGGGGAGAACCTTCCGTTGTTCACATCATGCTGCCCGGCATGGGTGAAGTTCTGCGAGAAGAAGTATCCGGAATTCAGGAAGAACATTTCGACCTGCCGCTCCCCGCAGGAAATGTTCGGTGCGTTGATTAAAGAAGAGGCACGTATGAATGCTAAGAAGGATACGAGAAAGACGATGGTAATCTCCATCATGCCGTGTACGGCGAAGAAGTCGGAGATTACACGTCCGGAACACTTTACGGACGGGGAGCAGAACGTGGATTATGTACTCACGACCACAGAAGTAACCCGTATGATCCAGGAAGCCGGAATCGACCTCGCCCAGGTAAAACCAGAAGCACTGGATATGCCGTTCGGCATCGCATCCGGTGCAGGGGCAATCTTTGGAGTTACCGGCGGTGTTACCGAAGCTGTCTTAAGAAGACTTGTGAACAGCAATAAGGTAGAAGATCTGGAAGCAATCAGTTTTACCGGAGTGCGCGGCGTGGACGGAATCAAAGAAGCAAAGGTACAGTTAGGTGACCGGGAAGTCAGAATCGCAGTCGTAAACGGGCTCCAGAGCGCTTCCGAGGTTCTGGACCAGATGAAGGCAGGAGAGGTGAACTATGATTTTGTAGAGGTTATGGCATGTAAGAGAGGATGTATCGCCGGAGGCGGACAGCCCGTGCCGATTGGACCAAGAACAAAGAAAGCAAGACTGGAAGGACTCTACAAGATCGACAACCTGGCACAAATCAAACTGTCAAACCAGAACCCGATCGTCATGACAGCCTACGACGGAATCCTCAAAGGGAAAGAGCATAAACTTCTGCACAATGAGTATTCGGCTGGTGAATAAGGGGACGCCTGTGGCAAGACAGCCGCGGAAGTTCCGGCAGGGCCTGTATGGTCTGTTTGGATGCTGTCCATTTACGAAGAACCACTAATGATAAAATCGGCCTTTCACAGGGCATCGACCACATTTACCGTCCAATCTTGATGATTGAACGGTGCAGGTGGTCTTACAATCTGTTTTGGAAAACAGATTGCATCCCTGTGAAAGGCCGATTTTAACATAAGTGGTTCTAACGTGCATTCTACGCATCCAAACAGACCACACAGACCCAGCCAAAACTTCCACGTCTGCCTTGCCCCAGCCTCACGTTCATCCACCGGACGAAAAATCATTTGCGGAGGTTTACTGTCTGCCAGTGAAGTGTAACGAGCTGTCAGAAGCCGTAGAATAAACTTAAAATGATATCACACCATAACTGAAAACTTCTTACGCCAGGTTCTATTTATCCTGCGAATTGATACATTGCTGCCGCCGAACGACGCCGTCAGGCGGAGATTTTTCCGCTGGCTGGATGAAACAGCTTCATGAAAGGGGGATGGGGAAGGGGGCCGGGGGTGGTATGTGGGAGTTCGAAATACTGAAGTGTGTTTACGGATACTAGAAAAAATGACGTCTGCAATGCAGGAAAAAATATGATTCCGAATCATATTTTTGGAGAACCCAGCGCGAGAAATCATCAGATTTCTTGTGATGTGTTCTCCGTGCCTGCATTTCAGACGTCATTTTTTCGTAGAATCCGTTAACAACACGGTGTGTATTTCGAACTCCCACATACCACCCCCGGCCCCCTTCCCCATCCCCCTTTTATGAGGCGTCCTCCTCCAACCACCCCCCAGAAAATCCCCTAGTTCTCTTTTTGTGGATTTTGTATAGTTTTGGGGGTGTTTTTTTGTTAGTGATTTTAAAATGAAAGAAAAATGTAATGTTTTGTGCTGATTAGTTTATTTTTTTGTTTGATGTGAGGGGGTAAAATGGAAATATCTTAAGAGATGACAGAAAACGGGTCATGAAAAGATAAAAACGAAAAGACACGAAGAAGGGGGGCTGTAAGATGGACAGTCTGAAAATCATCAGCTGGTATGAGGTGTTTCCTGACGGGGATGGACGGAAGATTTATGCGGAGACAGTTTTAGGCGGGAAAGAGATTCATGCAGAAAATGTGATTGAAGTATCAGGCAGAGAGATTGCAGTTGAGGATGCCTTTTTACAGGAAGAGGGATGTGTTAAGATCGTCCGGCGTATCAGGAAAAAGGAGAGCGCAGGGACGGGACGCGAAAAGAGCGGGATTGCATTTGGGATGGATATCCTGTTAGATGAGGGACGGCAGCTGCGGTATGGAATTCCTTCCTGCCGGTATTCTTCCGGGTTGAAAGGGAAACATACCTATATGGAGGAACGGCTGACGGCACCGATGGTTATGGCATATGTGGAAGGTACACAGACCGCGGTTTCTCTCGCAAGAACGAGGACACCTGAGTGTTCGCAGGAGGAAGAAAGGAAAAGAGGGGATTCCTGTTTTCTGCACAGGACCCTGGCCGGTTCCCTTGGATATGAGTGGCGGGATGGCAGGGAGAACTTCCTGTGTGCCCGCTGGCCCTATGAGGAGATGGACAGCAGTGTGGCGCTTGATTCGAAGGGAACGCCTGTACAGGCCTTTTATCCGGTGGATGAAGAAGCGTGGGAGGCCGAACTTCATTATGAGATTAAGTGTACTTGTGACAGAACGTTTACCGACAGCCTGTATGAGAGATATCAGGAACTGGCGGGGGAGTTTGAAAATGAAGGACACCAGATAGTCAGCCTTCCGTTTACTTTACAGGAGGAAATCATCTGCCGGGAGACAAGCCTTATGAAGAGCTACCGGGAATTTGGGGAAGACGGGGCAGGATTTTTCTTTCATTTTGATCCGCGCAAAGGATATGGTTCCGAGCCGTCGGGATTTGGGACTTCCTTTAATACGATACCACACAGCACTTATGTACACATTCTGGAATATGGATTTACCGGAAGGCAGAACCACGCGGCTTTGATACTGGCAAGGGACAAAGGCGGCGAATGGGTGGAAAGGGGCAGGAAGGTGGTGGATTTCTTCCTGAATCACTGTATTCTGGAGAATGGCTGGGTCTACTCACTCTATGACCTTAGCAAGGAGGAGCCTTTCTTTTCCTTCGGGGATCCGGAGGCACCTAAGCTCCATTATATGGATTACAGGGAAGCGAAAGGTAATTATCTCCGGACCATGACAGAACCGATGAACGATGTACTGGAATGCTATAAGTGGTATCACGATCAGGGAAGTGAGCAGAAACCGTGGCTGGAGGCTGTGATACAGTTTGCAGATCTGCTGGTCTCTCTTCAGAATGGGGACGGTTCCTGGTACCGGGCTTATGAGCCGGACGAGACGCCTGTCTTTATGCTGGAGGACCCGGGGATGGCAGAGCGGGAAAGAGAACGGGGAAGAAAAGCGGCATCGGCGATTCCTATCGTGTTCCTCTGCAATCTGGCAGAATACCTGCGCAGCAAAGGAGAAGATGCAGATGCCGGCAGCATTGTATTTAGATGGCAGGGCTATCAAAGGGCGGCTGTCAGGGCCGGAGAGTATGTCCTTTCCAGCGGATGCAGGGAGGAACTCTTTCAGGGCGGTACGCTGGATAACCCCAATGTAGTCGACAAGGAAGCGGCACAGTATGCGATGGCCGGATGCTGGCATTTGTTTGAACAGACCGGGGAGAAACGTTTTCTGGATGGTGCGGTGACGGCTGCAAGGCAGTTCGTGACATGGAACTATATCTGGAATGCGCCGGTGAAAAAGGAAACCCTTCTCTGTGAGAAAAAGTTCCGGACAAAAGGAATGGGAGCAATCAACTCAATCTGGTGCGGAGGCGTCGTTGATATTTATTCTTTGTTCCATATACGGGAGCTATATTTGACAGGACGCAGGGCAGGAGATACGTTTCTAATGAAAATGGCAGACTGGATCAGTACGGCGGCACACCAGATTATGTCCTGGCCGGGAGATAAGATGGGATTTACCGATATCGGGATGCAGCCGGAAGGTTTTGGCATCTGCCCACAGGGAATGGATGAAGGAATGATTCAAAAAGGGGATATATGGGGGACACTCGGATGGATTTATTCCGCCGGAATAGACGGCGTGGATAGATATGTAAAAGAACTGCGTAAGGCAGACTGAAGGAGGAAAAGTAATGAAGAAAAAAAGAGTATTGAGTGTGTTACTGGCGGCAGCGATGGCGGTTTCCATGCTGGCAGGGTGTGGTTCATCCAAGAAGGATGACCAGCAGAAGGCAGAGAAATCTGACTCAGGGGCAGTTGTCCTGAACATGTACCACAGCTGGAGTACGGATTCGGAGAGAGGGGCGGCGCTGGACAAACTGATTCAGGAGTTCAATGATGAGAATAAAGGAAAGATAGAAGTAAAAGTGACCGTGAACCCAGATTTCCCGGCATATCAGGAAAAAGTAAAGACGATGATTTCCACGGATACGACCCCGGATATCTTCCATTATAATTTTAACCCGAACGACCTGTCCAGACAGGAATCAGGGAAACTGATGGACTTTACAAAGTATATGGATGACGAGTGGGCTGACAGATTCGGCGAGGGCGACCTCGAGACGCTGACTGTGAACGGTGAAATCTCATCGATTCCGTTTGAAAAGGCCGGAGCGGTTTTTTATTATAACAAAGAGCTTTTTGCGCAGGCAGGAATCGACGAATTCCCTGATACATGGGACGGGCTCCTGAAGGCATGCGCGGACTTAAAGGATGCGGGAATCACTCCGTTTTCACTGTATACAGCAGACGATGCGTGGTATACATGCAACCTGTTTACTT
Organism: Faecalicatena orotica; assembly: GCF_003149245.1. GTDB lineage: Bacteria > Bacillota > Clostridia > Lachnospirales > Lachnospiraceae > Faecalicatena_A > Faecalicatena_A orotica. The sequence continues at coordinate 34,825 of NZ_QGDL01000022.1, forward strand.
ATCTCGCGGCAAGCTATGCAGGGACAGAGACGCTCAATGAGGGCGGAAGCATTGATACGGCTGAGATGAAAAAAGCGGCTGAGATGCTGAGGAAATTCTGGGATTATACGACCGGGGATGCCATTGGGGCAAACTATTCTGTAGCTATGAATAACTTTGCGTCCGGTAAAACAGCGATTGCGATCGACGGCCCGTGGCTGATCGGTTCCCTGACGGATATCCAGGATAAGGTCGGGATTGCCAAAGCACCGTCATTCAAAGATGGCAAGGTGGCAGAGAATTATCTTGTGACAGATGCACAGACACCCTGGGCTGCGGCGAAAACAGATGATGCAGAAAAAGAAGAGGCAATCGTGGCATTCATGAAGTATATCACTTCCGAAGAAAGTGTTAAACAGCTGACGCTGGAAGGCGCGGTTTTCCTGTCACCGAAGTTAAATATGGAAGATCCTGACGTAAAAAATACAGAAGGGCTGCTTGGAGAATATCTTGCCCTGAATTCAGTTGTTGAGGGAAGTACCGTTAATATCCAGAGAAATCTGACGACAACAGCGAATACAAAACTGCCGTCTCTTCTGGAAAGCCTTGCACTGGACAGTGTGACTCCGGATGAATTTATCGGACAGCTGTCCAAAGAAAACCAATAGGAAAAAGAAAGGGGCTGGCAAACAATGAAAAAACGGCAGACAGTGTTATATATGGCACCAGCGGTAATTCTTATCCTGGCATTCTTCTTAGGTCCGCTGTGTTATCTGGGATATGTAAGCTTTTTTGAATGGAACGGCCTCGGGCCGAAGGCATTCGTTGGATTCGCAAACTTTCAGTATATATTCTCAGATCCTGTTTTTAGGATGGCATTTAAAAATACCGTTATCTGGCTTCTGTCAGCCCTGTTTTTACACATTCCCTTCGGGCTGCTTCTGGCGCTGCTTTTAAACAGGCAGCCCAGAGGATGGAAATTTCTGAGAGTCATGTATTTCATTCCCAATGTGATTTCAACGACAGCAGTTGCCTTTCTGTGGTATTTTATCTATCATGTTGATGTAGGTCTCTTAAATAATATACTGAAAAGCATTGGATTGGGAAGACTGGCGCATGCATGGCTCAATGACCCGGGGACCGCACTGGTCTGCAATCAGGTTCCGTTTATCTTCTATGTAGGGCTGACAATGATCATATTCCTGACACAGCTTTCTACCGTGCCGAAGGAACTGAAAGAGGCCGCGATGGTGGACGGCGCGACAGGGATCCAGATCGATATCCATGTCTACCTGCCAATGATGAAACCGGCAATCATTACGAATATCATGCTGAATCTGGCATTCTGCCTCAGAACGTTTGAATATCCGTTCCTGATGACAGGAGGTGGTCCGGCGAACAGTACGACGAACCTTTCACTGTATATTTACAGGGAAATGGTCGGCTCCAACAGATACGGGATATCGATGGTGGCAGGTCTGGTAACAGTACTGCTCGGTTTCGGAATCATGATACTTGTAAATATGCTTCAAAGAGAAAGGAGGAGCTGCCATGAATAGCAGAAAATCACCCGAGCGTACAATCATGTACATATTTCTGGCAGCCGTGCTCGTATTTATGATGGTGCCGTTTTTCTGGCTGCTTGTTTCATCCTTCCGGCCGAATGCGGATCTCTTTAACGAACCGTTTGCGGTGCCGAAGCATCTTTCGCTTGAGAACTTCAAGGCAGTGATGGAAAGCCATCCGATGGTATTGTATTTTTTCAATACGGTGGCAGTGGCGGCTCTGGCAACCGTGATTTCTATTCTGTCAGCCACTCTGGCTTCCTATGCCATGCTATACAGGTTCACAAGCAGGAAAATCCTGACCGTGCTTTTCTCTATGTGCCTGTTTATCCCGACCAATGCATTCTTAGTGCCATACTATGTGATGATTAATAAGATCGGGCTCTATGATAACATTCTCGGGATCGCGCTGGTGTATGCGGGGGTAAACCTGCCGATGAGCCTGATGGTGGTGCGCGGATATATGGAGACGATTCCCGGGGAACTTCTGGAATCAGCGAAAATAGACGGGGCAACAGCGGGACAGGCTTTCCGGAAAATCATACTGCCTATTTCAAAACCCGGTATCGTCACCGCCTGTGTATTCATCGTCATCAATTCCTGGAATGAACTGCTCTTTGCAAATCTTCTGAACCAGAGTGACGCTTCCAGAACGATCCAGGTGGCGATCCGTTCCTTCCTAACGACCTTCGAGGCCAATTATGCATATGCATTTGCGGCGATGGTGATTTCCATCCTGCCTACCATCGTGATTTATGCCATGCTGACAGACAAGATCATAGGGGGAATGACAGCCGGGGCGGTGAAAGGGTAAGTGAGTCCGGAAATGTATAAAAAGTAAAAGGGGGATATCTTATGAGAATGATGATCGTGGAAGACGAGGACAATATCCGGGAGGGGCTTGTATCCCTGCTGGACTGGCAGGAAGAAGGGTTTGACCCTCCCGTACTATTTGGGGGTGCAATCGAGGCGCTGGAATATCTGGAAACAGAGAAAGTGGATGTAATTCTGACAGATATTTATATGCCGGTCTTAAACGGTCTGGAATTTATTAAGATGATACGCACGGAGAACCTGACGTGTGACATTATTATACTGACCGGGCATGACAGGTTTGAGTTTGCACAGGAAGCCGTGGAGCTGGGCGTGAAGCGTTACCTGTTAAAGCCGGTATCCCCCGATAAACTGAGGTCGGTGCTCTCGGATATACGCAGGGACATTGCAGAGCGGATGAAGCTCATGGACTGGATCGCGATTGCCGAGAAACAGCTGGAAGAAAATCTCCCGGTTCTGCGCAACCAGTTCTGGAACGACCTGCTGGCAGAACGTTTCGCAGAGAAGGAACAGATGGAACTGCGGGCGGGAAAAGCATCGGTTTATCTTCCAAAAAGCGAGGTCACCTGTGTGGCGATCCGTTATTTTAACCAGAACTCCAGTCTGACAGAGGAGGTGGCTTTGAGGCAGATCGTGGATGAAATACTGGGTGATGCGGTCGTCTATCTGATGCCTTATGACGGGACCGAACTTGTCATCATGGAGGGAAGGCTGTACCAGTTCAAGCTGGAGATTCTGAAGGAGTCTATCGCACAGAATCTGGGACTGGAAGTATGTTTCGGCGTCAGCAAAACCGGAGCAGAACTGCTTACGGCAGGCAGGCTGGCGAGGGAGGCGGTGGAAGCGGCAAAGTCCATACGAGACATACACGAGATGTATTACCTCTATTTTGCCGATATTGCCCCCAAACGTGCGGGCGAATCGGAATATCCATATGCAGATGAAAAACAGATACTGGATATGCTTAAGTTTCACGATACGTTAAACAAGAGGCTCCTCCAGACTTTTTTCCAGAAAGTGATGCCTCCCCGGTATCCTGTCGAGGAGTCAAAGGTGATGCTGCTCCAGCTGCTGGTCGCCATGAACCGTACGGCAAATGATATGGGGGTCGATGTTCTGGAAGAGTTCAGGAATACGGAAAGCTGCATCAGGAATTTTGACGGACCGGAGCAGTCCTTTCAGGATATGGCCGGGAGGATTATACAGAAAAAACGCAGTTCAACAAGAAGATATGTGGAAGTGATTGCCGGGCAGGTAGAGGAAATTGTCGAAAGAGAGTATTCTAACCCGGAGCTGTCCGTGAGTTATCTCGCTGACAGGCTCGCCCTGACATCCAATTATCTGTCCAGAATCTTCCGGAGCCTGACAGGGGAAACCTGTATTGAATATATCACAAAGGTACGTATGAACGCAGCGAAAGAGATGCTCGAACATACAGACAAAAAGAGCTATGTGATTGCCGGAGAAGCCGGCTATAAAAATGCAAATTATTTCAGCGCGATGTTTAAGAAATATACGGGACTGTCTCCAAAGGAATATCGGGAAAGGAGTAAAGCGTGAAGCGCAGATTCAAATCCATAAAGAACAGAATCATGGTTTTCTTTATCGGTGTGGCAGTCTTCCAGATTGCGGCTATGGCTTTGTTTGCGGTTTTCCATCTTCGCCCGTCTCTGACGAAAATGTATGAAGAGCATCTGGAAAAGTTTACAGAGTCTGCATTCTGGGAAATTAATTCGGCAAAGATGAAGATAGAAAATTATACGGTGAACATGATTGGTGATTCCGACATACAGGAGTTTTTAAGATACGCAGATAACAGCAGCCAGAACTATGTGCCGTCCATGACGGCAGAGATGCGGAACCGGATTCTGTCTTATACGGATTATGACAGCGCGATCAGGTCCATTTACCTGATCGACAATTACGGGAGGATGTACAGCAACCTTTCCCATAATGCGGTGTCCGGGTATCTGGAGTCAAAGGAGGATCTAAAGGGCAGAAAAGATGCATCCGCCGTATGGTTTACAGATTTTAATGACAGCAGCATCGTTGTGTACCGGATTGTGAACAATAATACAACGGATCTGACGCAGAAGATTGGTGCAGTCTGCATGGTGATTGACAAAAGCCTCTTTGTGGACCGGATCGGCCAGTTTCTTCTGGAAGACACACAGAATTACCGCCTGGAGAGTGTGGACGGCAATTTCAGGCTATCTTCTGTTGGTGACGGGGACACGCTTTCAGATAAAAAGTATATTATCAGCTCCCGGGACAATGGTATCTGGAGGCTGAAAACCTGGATTGATAAGAACGAGGCCTATGCCTCTATTTATTTGATTTTCAAAATCCTTTCACTGGAGCTGATGGTACTGCTTGTGATTAGTGTGTGTATGGTCATCTATCTTTCCGGCAGGATTACAAAACCCATTTCAGATATCAGGAATGCCATGAAACAGGTCGGAAAAGGCAATATGCGTTCAGAGGTGCCTGTCAGCGGTGAGGATGAGATCGGGCAGCTTGCGGAAACGATGAACAGGATGTCAAAAAAAATCGGGGAGCTGGTAGAAAAGATAAGGCGTGAGGAGACCAACCAGCGCCTGCTGGAGTTAAAGGCCATGCAGTACCAGATCAACCCGCATTTTCTCTATAACACGCTGGATTCCATCAGCATGTTTGCGCGGAAGAACCATGATGTACAGAGTGAGGAGCTTGTGATTGCGCTGTCTGATTTTTTTAGGATCAGCTTAAGCCACGGACAGGAATTTGTGACACTGGAAAAGGAGGCAGAATATGCAGTGTGCTATCTGGAAATCCAGAATATTCGTTTTCCTGACCAGATCACATGGGATGTCTCTGTCGATGAAAAATTGAAGGACATAAAAATCATGAAGTTTATTCTCCAGCCCCTTGTAGAAAACAGTATCTACCACGGAATCCGTGATGCAGGCAGGAAGGGGCATATACAGATATCTGCTTATCAGGAGTGTGACGGACTTGTCCTGTGTGTGGAGGACGACGGGACGGGCATGCTGCCGGAGGAACTGAACGAGCTTATGAAGGAACTGGAATCAGAGGAAATCCGCGAGAAAGATATCCATGAGGGCGGTTTCGGACTTAAGAATGTCCATCAGAGGCTGAAACTGATGTATGGAGAAAAAAGCGGGCTTCAGATCGAAAGTGAATGGGAGGAAGGGACAAGGATTAAAATTTTCATTCCACTCAGATGTAAATCTGGAGAAAAAGTGTGAGAAGAGGGAAAAAGATGGAAAAATTAAAACTGGCAGATTTAAAGGACGTAAAGATTAAGGACCCTTTCTGGGACAGGCATACGCAACTGGTAAAGTCCGAAATACTGGACTACCAGTGGAGGGCAATGAACGACCAGATTGAGGATGCGCCGCCCAGCCACTGCATCGAAAATTTCCGGATCGCGGCAGGGGAGTCAGATGGAGAGTTCTTTGGAGCGGTCTTTCAGGATTCCGATGTGGCAAAATGGCTGGAAGCCGTGGCGTATACGCTGGCGGCAGAACCGGATGCAGAACTGAAAAAACGTGCAGACGGTGTGATTGACCTGATCGGCCGCGCACAACAGCCGGACGGATATTTTAATACCTATTTTATACTGAAGGAACCGGGCAAAAGATTTCAGAATCTTTGTGAGGGACATGAACTATATACACTGGGACACATGATAGAGGCCGCCGTTGCATATAATCAGGCGACCGGTGAAAGAAGATTTCTCGAGATTGTCTGCCGCATGGCAGATCTTGTCGCAGATACATTCGGACCAGAAGAAGGAAAGCTTCACGGGATGCCGGGACATGAAGAGATTGAGCTTGCCCTCGTGCGTCTGTATGAGGTGACCGGGGAAAGAAAGTATCTGGAAACGGCTAAGTATTTCATTGATGTAAGAGGCACGGGAGAGAAAAACTACTTTCTGAAGGAGATGGAACAGGAAGGATTCCGGAATATCTTCCCGGAATTTGAAGACTACCAGCCAGAGTATTCCCAGTCCCACCTTCCGGTCAGGGAACAAAGGACGGCAGAAGGGCATGCCGTGCGCGCCGTGTATTTATACTCCGCAATGGCAGATCTTGCAGACCTGTACCATGATGAAAAACTTTTTGAAGCATGCACGAAACTCTGGGACAATATCGTACAGAGAAGAATGTATGTGACCGGCGGGATCGGTTCTTCCGGTATTCTGGAACGTTTTACAACGGATTATGACCTGCCGAATGACTGCAATTATGGGGAAACGTGTGCTTCGATTGGGCTGGTACTGTTTGGGAGAAGAATGGCCCAGATAACCCGCGATGCCAGATACATTGATGTGGCAGAGCGCGCTTTGTATAATACTGTTCTTGCAGGCATTGCCCTGGATGGAAAAAGTTTCTTCTATGTAAATCCACTGGAAGTATGGCCGGATAACTGCATGGAGCGCACCTCCAAAGAGCATGTAAAAAGCATTCGCCAGAAATGGTTCGGGGTTGCGTGCTGCCCTCCCAATATCGCGAGGACTCTTTCTTCGCTGGGGCAGTATATATACGGGTATGATAAACACACACTGTTTGTCAACCTTTTCATAGGAAATGAAACAGAACTGGAATTAGAAGGTGGCAGAATCCGGGTCAGTCTGGAAACGGAATTTCCCTATAAAAATACATATTCCCTTCGGATTCACGGTGAAGCAGGACGGATGACACTTGCACTTCGGATTCCGGATTATGCAGTTGATTACCGTATCTTTCAGGACGGTACTGAGGCTGTCTATACGGCAGAAAAAGGCTATGCATACATAAGCGGTGATTTCAGCGGGAAGACACTGGAAGTCCGGTTTCGTTCGGAACCACGTTTCATCAGGGCAAATCCTGCCGTACGCGCCGATGAGGGTAAAGTGTGCATGATGAACGGGCCGCTTGTTTATGCATTGGAAGAAGCAGATAACGGCGCGAATCTTTCCGGAATTTATCTGGATACCTCGACCCGGCCCGCAATGCGGCTGGACCCGGAACTCTTCGGGGGGACATGGGTATTGTCGGCAGACGGATACCGCATTGCGGCAGACAGCTGGGCCCCGGGCGAGCTGTACAAAGAAGAAAAACCAAAGTTTTTGAAGACAGAAGTACGGGCCATCCCCTATGCATACTGGAATAACAGGGGCAAAGGGGAGATGACAGTATGGGTAAAAGAATGGATATAAGATGATTAGACCGGTAAAAATTTTCCTTGTGATATATCTGATTTAGTGCTATGATGGACAACAGTGATAATGAAATCACGACAAGGCATATTTAGATATTTTAAAAAAGGAAAGGAAACGAGAAACGTGACCTATAAAGAAGCAAGGGTATATTTGGACGAAGTGTCGAAATACGGAAGTGTACTTGGCTTGGATACGATTCGAGGTCTGTTGCGTGAACTTGGGAATCCTCAGGATGACCTTACGTTCATACATATCGCAGGAACGAATGGAAAGGGATCTGTGCTTGCATACACTTCTACAATCTTAAGTGAGGCAGGATACAGGACCGGGAGATATGTATCGCCAACAGTGGTTTCCTATTTAGAGCGGATTCAGGTAGACGGAGAATGGATACCGGAAGAAGATTTCGCCGGATTAGTGGAAGAAGTTCAGAAAGCTATTGCACGTATGGAAACCTCAGGGGAAGCAAGCCCCACTGTATTTGAGGTCGAGACGGCAATAGCTTTTTTGTATTTTAAAAAGAAGAACTGTGATATCGTTGTACTGGAAACCGGTCTGGGCGGCACGCTTGATGCCACGAATATTGTGGAGCGTACGGCTGCTGCCGTTTTTGCATCCATCAGCCGGGACCATATGGGATTTTTAGGGGATACACTGGAAGAAATAGCCGGTAATAAAGCAGGCATCATCAAGCCGGGATGCTTTGTGGTGACGGCAGGGCAGAAGCCGGAAGTCATGAAGATTTTAAAGGATAAGGCAGACGCGCTCTCATGCAGGATGTATACGGCTTCTGTAAAAGATGCGGTGGTGCTTAAGGAGAACTGGGACGGACAGGAATTTACCTGCGGGAAATGGAAGAATATCCATATTCCACTGGCGGGAAGACATCAGATTAGTAATGCAGTTACGGTTCTTGAATTGATAGACGGATTGAATGAAAACGGATTCCATATCACAGAAAAAGCTGTGCGGGACGGTTTTGCGAAAACAAGCTGGCCCGGGAGGTTTACCTGCATTCATAAGGAGCCTCTGTTTATCGTAGACGGGGCACATAACGAGGATGCGGCTTTAAAGCTGCGGGAAACACTGGAACATTATTTCGCGGGCAGAAGGCTGATCTTTATTATGGGTGTATTCAAAGACAAGGAATACACAAAGATCGCACAGATCATGGCCCCGCTGGCAGAAAAGATCTATACGGTAGACCTGCCGGATACAGGGCGCACCCTGAAAGCGGAAGAACTTAAGGAAGCAGTGGAGCCATACTGCCCCGGTGTGGAGGCGGTATCTGATATCGGTGCGGCAGTCGGTGCGGCATACCATGTGGCAGGTGCAGAGGATGTAATACTGGCTTTTGGTTCCCTGTCCTATTTAGGACAGGTCATGAAGATGGCAGAGTCTGGATGTCAGACAGCAAAGTAGAGCCATATAAGGAGACATTATGATAGATCAGGAAAAAGTAAAGCAGGCAGTTAAGCTTCTGCTGGAAGGAATCGGGGAAGATATTACACGTGAAGGGCTGAAAGATACACCCGACAGGATTGCGCGGATGTATGAAGAAATATACGGGGGGATGGAAGAGAATGCGGCACAACATTTGAAAAAGACGTTCCATGTCGATGATAATGAGATGGTGATTGAGAAAGATATCACCTTCTATTCGACCTGCGAACACCATCTGCTCCCGTTTTATGGAAAGGCCCATATCGCTTATATACCGGACGGAAAAGTGGTGGGCTTAAGTAAGCTTGCAAGGACCGTGGAGGTGTTTGCCAAGAGGCTGCAGCTTCAGGAACAGCTGACGGGGCAGATCGCAGATGCCCTGATGGAGAATCTGAATCCGAAAGGGGTCCTTGTCATGATCGAGGCGGAGCATATGTGCATGACCATGCGGGGAATCAAAAAGCCGGGGAGCCAGACAGTTACAATCGTCAAACGCGGCGAATTTCTGGAGAATACGGAACTTACAAACCAGTTTTTCCAGATGCTCAGGTAGAATATTATGGAAGCAATAGAAAAAATCAGGAACCATCCACTTTACCGGGAAAGCTATGCATTACTGGAGGAAGCAGAAAAGGATCGGATATTCTGCCGCCACCAGATAACGCACCTTCTTGATGTGGCGAGGATTGCCTATATCCGTAATCTGGAAGAAGATCTGGGGATGAAAAAAGAGCTCATTTATGCGGCGGCCCTTTTACATGATATCGGTAAATACAGGCAGTATGAGGATGGCACACCCCATGAAATAGCGGGGATTAAGATAGCAGGGCAGATACTTACGGACACAGACTCCTTTACAGAAGAAGAAAAGCAGATGATCCTTAAGGCAATTCTGGAACATCGCAGAAGCAAGGAAGGGATGTCGGTACTGGGAAGGCTTTTATATGAAAGCGACAAGCTCTCCAGAGTATGCTGTATGTGTCCGGCCGAACCGGAATGCAATTGGAGCAGGGAAAAGAAAAACATGGAAATAAAGTGGTGAAAGGATTGATAATCATATGATCATAGGCAGCAGGGAATTTGACACAGACAATCATACATATATCATGGGAATTCTGAATGTAACACCGGATTCTTTTTCTGATGGCGGGCGTTACAGCCGTCTCGATGCAGCACTTACGCATGCGCAGGAGATGGTCATGGAGGGGGTGGATATTCTGGATGTGGGCGGAGAGTCCACGCGTCCGGGACACGTACAGATCTCAGAAGAAGAGGAGATCGAACGTACGGCGCCTGTCATTGAGAAGCTAAAGAAAGAGTTTGATGTACCAGTTTCCATTGACACTTATAAAAGCCGTGTCGCAAGGGCGGCCCTTCAAGCAGGAGCCGGTCTGGTAAACGATATCTGGGGGCTGAAATACGATGAAAACATGGCCTTACTGATTGCAGAAAGCGGGGCGGCCTGCTGTCTGATGCATAACAGGGAGAAGGCCGAATACCAGAACTTCCTTCCAGATGTGCTGATGGATCTGGAAAAGAGTGTAAATATTGCCAGAAAAGCCGGGATTAAGAAGGACAAGATTATTCTTGACCCGGGTGTGGGATTCGGCAAGACTTATGAGATGAATCTGGAGATTATCAAACAATTGAACCGTCTGCAGTTTCTGGGGTATCCGGTTTTGCTTGGCACTTCCAGAAAGTCGGTGATCGGTCTGACGCTGGATCTCCCTGCGGACCAGAGAGAAGAAGGTACATTAGTGACAACCGTCATGGGAATGTTAAGCGGCTGCGCATTTGTCAGGGTACATGATGTGAAGGCGAATAAGCGTGCGCTTAAGATGGCTGAAGCAATCATGAGGGAGCATCAGGGGGTATGATCATGGATAAAATTAAGATAGAAAATTTAGAGGTATTTGCAAAGCACGGTGTGTTCCCGGAGGAGAATGTACTGGGGCAGAAGTTCCTTGTTTCAGCCACCTTATATACAGATACGCGGCGTGCGGGAAAGACGGACGACTTAACCGCATCCATCCACTACGGGGAAGTGAGCCAGTTTATCGATGCGTACTTAAAGAGGCATACATTTAAGCTTATCGAGCGGGCTGCGGAGAGTCTGGCAGAAGAACTTCTCCTGCATACAGAGCATTTACAGAAAGTAGAACTGGAAGTAAAGAAGCCGTGGGCGCCGGTAGGACTGCCTCTGGAATATGTTTCCGTAAAGATTGAACGGCAGTGGCACACAGCATATATTGCCCTAGGCTCGAATATGGGAGAGAAACAACAGTATCTGGACGGCGCAGTAAAGGCACTCGACGCGTGGGAGGGCTGCCGTGTGGAAAAGACATCGTCCTGGCTGGTAACTCCTCCCTACGGCGTGACAGACCAGGATGATTTCCTGAACGGCTGCCTTGAACTGAAGACACTGCTCACTCCGGAAGAACTATTGGAAGCCCTTCATGAGATTGAACAGGAGGCCGGACGGGAGCGCATCATCCACTGGGGGCCGAGGACACTGGATCTGGATATCATTTTTTATGATGACCTCATTATGGGGACAGATACGTTATGCATCCCGCATGTTGAAGTGCAGAAGCGGGATTTTGTCTTAAAGCCGCTGCATGAGATTGCACCTTACAAGCACCATCCGGGGAATGGGAAGACAGTGCGGGAGATGTTGGAGGAAGTAATGAGCAGCCTATAAGAGCTGCTCAAAAGTATCGTAAAAGGTTGGATAGGATACATCTACACAGTGGCTGTCAAGGATATTTGTATTACCCTCCGCAACCAGTGCTGCAATGCTGAAAGCCATCGCAATCCTGTGGTCCAGAAGCGTGTGGATCGTGGCTCCGTGAAGCGGCTTGCCGCCATTTATCACCATTCCGTCAAAAGCCGGGGTGACATCGCAGCCCATTGCAGTCAGGTTGTCGGTGACTGTCTCGATCCGGTCAGTTTCTTTTACCTTCAGTTCCGAAGCGTCCCGTATGATTGTTGTGCCTTCTGCCACAGCGGCCATGACCGCAATGACAGGAATTTCGTCAATCAGGGTCGGGATGATATCCCCTTCGATCGTTATACCGTGAAGTTTACTGGAACGGACCAGTATATCGGCAATCTTTTCCCCGCCTTCGGTGCGCTCATTCAGGAGTGTGATATCCCCGCCCATATCTTCACATACTTTCAGGATACCTGCACGGGTCGGATTGATTCCAGTGTTTTTGATGAGGATTTCGGAATCAGGGACAAGCAGGCCGGCGGCTATGAAGTATGCCGCAGAGGAGATATCTCCCGGCACCATGATCTTCTGGCCGTACAATTCTTCGCAGGGACGGATGGATGCCGTCGCCCTTGTAGAATCCAGTTCGTGCTTCGTGGTCAGGTCGGCCCCGAATTCTTTCAGCATCAGTTCCGTATGGTTCCGGGAAAGACTCGGTTCCATGACAGAAGTTTCCCCGTCTGCGTAAAGTCCTGCAAGCAGGATACAGGATTTGACCTGTGCGGAAGCGACCGGGGAGATATAATGAATCCCGTGGAGGGAGCCTTTTGTGATATAGAGAGGGGCACACCCGTTGCGGAGAATGCTGGATATATTCGCCCCCATGCGGGTCAGCGGGTCGATGATCCGTTTCATGGGACGTGAATTCAGGGAATCATCCCCGGAAATCTTGCAGTCAAAGGACTGTCCGGCAAGAATGCCTGAGATCAGCCGGGTAGTCGTTCCGCTGTTGCCTACATCCAGTATATCGTCCGGGGCACTCAGTCCGTGCAATCCTTTTCCATGTACGGTAATGATATCACCGTCCTCGACGATATCGATCCCGAGCCTGCGGAAACAATTGATCGTAGCCAGACAGTCGGCACCTTCCAGAAAATTATGAATCTCAGTCGTCCCTTTCGCGATGGACCCAAACATAATGCACCTGTGGGAAATAGATTTGTCGCCGGGAACGGAAACTTCCCCTCTTAATCCTGTAATATTCGTTAATTCCATAAATTTTTGTATATCCTTTCTGTATCCTTGTGTGTATTTCTGCATCTGCACAGTTACTATTTACGGGGCCGTGCACCGCGCTGTACACATTACACTTCATAAACAATGTATCTGTATTTCTTCAAGAGTTCCGCCGCCTTATTGGAAGAAGGTCCGTCATAGAATTCAATTCTCAGTACACCCTCTTCGAACTCTCTGTTATGTATAATCCCGATATTCTTAATACTGATATTGTTGCTCGCAAGAATGGTAGCGATGGTTGCAATACCGCCGGCCTCATCAATAATATCACAGTAGAGTGCAAAGCTTTTCTTGATAGGGCCTGCCGAACTATTCGGCATGGAATCCCTGTAGTCCTTAGAATCCTCGAAAAGGGAATAGAGCTCGCCCTCCGCCCCCTCGTCGACCGCTTTCTTCGCTTCCTGAAGCACTCCGATATAATCTTCCAGTATCTGGGAAATATTTTTCTTATTCTTCAAACAGATCTGCTGCCACATGACAGGGGAGGAGGAGGCGATACGCGTGATATCTTTAAATCCCCCTGCAGCCAGATTCTTCATCAGCTCATCCTTCGTATCCGTATCGCGCACAAAATTTACGAGACTGGAAGCAATAATGTGGGGCAGGTGGCTGATCGTCCCGGTGACATAATCATGCTCCTCGTAGTCCAGGACAACAGGGAGTGCCTTCAGTGCCGTTACAAATTCCCTGTATGCATCTACCTTTGCCGGGGAAACTTTTGCCGAAGGCGTCAGAATATAGTAGGCATTTTCGATCAGAACCGGTTTTGAATTCACAAACCCGCTTTTTTCGGAACCGGCCATCGGGTGCCCGCCGATGAAATTCTCTTCCAGCCCGAGCTGTATGATCTCTTCATGGATAGAGCTCTTTACGCTCCCCACGTCCGTCAGGATACATTCTGAACCTACGAAATCCTTAAGCTGGCTGAGATAAGCTGTATTATAAGCAATCGGGGCACATAGAAATATATAAGCGCACCCCCTGAAATTTTCATCTATTGAAGAGCAGGAAGTATGGATCGTCCCCTCCTGAACCGCCAAAGCCAGTGTCTCTTTACTCTTATCAAAAGCCAGCAGCTCGTATTCCGGAAAATACTGCCGCACAGCCTTGGCAATAGAACCGCCGATCAACCCCAGACCAATAAATCCAATCTTTTTAGTCATCATACTGTAAGTCCTTTCTGGTAGTAATCTAATAAATTTCACATTAACCAGTTTACCATTTTAACGGGGAAAAGTAAACGGACTTTCGAAGCAAAAAATCTTTGTTAAAAATTCATAAAGCAGTTGTAATACGACTCGTTTTTTAGTACAATATACACATAACACGTGTGCGCCGGAAGTACATTATAAAGCATGCGCATAATAACGACACACAAGGAGGCAGCAGCATGAAGGTTTACAGAACAGACGAGATTAGGAACGTAGTATTGCTTGGCCACGGCGGAAGTGGCAAGACGAGCCTGGCAGAGGCGATGTTGTATGTATCAGGGGCAACGAACCGTATGGGTAAGATTTCCGATTCTAATACGGTTAGTGATTTTGATAAAGAAGAGCAGAAACGCGGATTCTCTATCAGCACAACTCTGATCCCGGTTGAGTGGGAGAAGGCTAAGATCAATATTCTGGATACACCGGGATACTTTGACTTTGTCGGTGAGGTAGAGGAAGCAGTAAGTGCAGCTGATGCAGCTGTTATTGTTGTATCCGGTAAGGCCGGCGTACAGGTTGGTACGGAGAAGGCATGGGAACTGTGCGATAAGTACAATCTCCCGCGTATGGTCTATGTCACAGAGATGGACGTGGATGATGCCAGCTTCCGCCAGGTGGTGGCAGACCTGACAGAGAGATACGGGAAGAAGATAGCACCTCATTTCCAGCCGATCCGTGAGAATGAGAAGCTGGTTGGATATATTAATGTTATTAAGAATGCGGCAAGAAGATATACAGATATCGGACAGAGAGAGGAATGCGAGATTCCGGATTACTGTCTGCCGAACCTCGAGATCCTGAGAGATTCACTGATGGAGGCAGTAGCCGAGACGAGTGATGAATTCATGGAGAGATATTTTGCAGGGGAAGAGTTCTCCGTAGAAGAGATTCGTGCAGCCATGCGTACAGAGGTTATGGACGGGGACATCGTTCCTGTAGCTATGGGGTCCAATCTGCAGGCACAGGGAGTTGCAAACCTGTTATCTGATATTGTAAGATTCTTCCCGAGCCCGGACAGAAGGAGCTGTGCAGGACTGAACCGCAGGACGAACGAGATCTTTGAAGCGAACTATGAATTCTCAAAGGCTAAGACAGCATATGTCTTTAAGACAATGGTAGACCCGTTCATCGGTAAATATTCCTTCGTAAAAGTATGCTCAGGTGTTATCAAGGGCGATGATGTGCTCTATAATGCGGACTCGGATGCAGAAGAGAAGCCGGGCAAGATTTATACCATGTGCGGGAATAAGCCGTCGGAAGTGACAGAATTATTTGCAGGTGATATCGGAGCGATTGCGAAGCTTTCCAACACACGCACCGGGGATACGCTCTCCACAAAGGCAACGCCGGTATCTTTCGCAAGGACAGACTTTTCTGTTCCTTATACATATATGAAGTATTCAGTGAAGACCAAAGGCGATGATGACAAGGTATCACAGGCTCTGGCTAAGATGATGGCGGAAGATATGACTCTGAAGGCTGTCAATGACAGTGAGAACCGTCAGTCTTTACTTTATGGTATGGGGGACCAGCATCTGGAGATTACAGTGAGCAAGCTTGCTTCCAGATATAAAGTAGATGTCATTCTGGAAATGCCTAAGGTAGCATTCAGGGAGACGATCCGCAAGAAATCTGATGTAGATACAAAGTATAAAAAGCAGTCAGGCGGACATGGACAGTATGGCCATGTTAAGATGAAGTTCGAACCATCAGGCGACCTTGAGACGCCATATATATTTGAAGAGGTTGTTGTCGGCGGGGCAGTGCCGAAGAATTATTTCCCGGCAGTAGAGAAGGGCCTTCAGGATTCCGTTGTGAAGGGACCACTTGCAGGATACCCGGTTGTAGGTGTGAAGGCGATCCTGTATGATGGATCTTACCATCCGGTTGACTCCTCAGAGATGGCGTTTAAGACGGCTACAGTCCAGGCATTTAAGAAAGGCTTTATGGAGGCAGGACCGGTTCTCCTTGAACCAATCGCTTCCTTGAAAGTGACAGTTCCGGATGAATATACCGGTGATGTTATGGGTGATCTGAACAAGAGACGTGGGCGCGTGCTCGGAATGAATCCGATAGCGGGTGGTAAGCAGGTGATCGAAGCAGATATCCCGATGACAGGATTATTCGGATACTGTACAGTACTCCGATCCATGACTGGAGGCCGCGGCACTTATGCTTATGAATTTGCAAGATATGAGCAGGCACCGTCTGATGTACAGGAGAAGGAAATTGCAGCAAGGGCTGCGGAAGAATAGAATAAGCACTCCGTATGGCTTGATGAAAATCGGCTGTACGGAGTTTTTTTGTGCATTTATTCATATCATCCTTATTTATTACAAAATATCAAAAAAAAGTACAGGAAGAAAGTTCTTGAAATTTATATGATAAGAACAGAAAAGAACGGAGGCGTGACATTATATGAATACAGAGGGATTACAAAGCAGCAGACTTGAAGAGATATTTGCTAAAGTAGATGCGAATGAGGATTTGACGAAAGAAGATGCGCTGGAACTGCTGAGTATCAACAATCAGTCGGCAGATTTTTACACATTGATTCAAAAGGCAAATGAATTATCAAGAAAAGAATTCGGACAAAGAGGATATGTTTTTGCACAGATCGGTCTGAACAGCGCACCGTGCACCGGTAATTGTAAATTTTGTTCACTTGGGAAAGACAATTTTGTGGCAGAGGAAAAATCCGAAAAGTCATTGGAAGAGATTCTTCAGCAGGCAAGGTGGATCGTAGAAGAAAAGGCAGATGCACTGTTTCTGATGACAACTGCAGATTACAGTATAGAAAAATTTCTCCAGATTGCCAAAGAAGTAAAAAAACTGCTTCCAGAGGACATGATGTTTATTGCCAATATCGGTGATTTTAATGAGGACACAGCAGTACGTCTGAAAGAGGCCGGTTTTACGGGGGTATACCATATTGTAAGAATGAATGAGGGAATTGATACAGACCTCCCGGTGGAAAAGAGAATCGCCACACTCGACGCCCTTAAAAATGCCGGATTGGAATTGATCTACTGTGTAGAACCGATTGGGCCCGAGCATACATACGGCCAGATCGCGGATGAGATGCTGCGTGCAAGGGCATATGATGTAAATGTCATGGCATGTATGAAACGTGTCGGTGTCCCGGGGACTCCTCTTTATGAGAAGGGGGAGATTACAGATCTGGAACTGACGAAAATCGCTGCAGCGGCAAGACTTGTTACGAGACCGAAGAAGTCTATGAATGTTCATGAACCAAAGGCGATGGCTTTGATAGCAGGTGTGAACCAGTTATATGCGGAAGTCGGGATGAATCCGAGGGATGTAAACGCGGAGACCGGGAACGGACGCGGTTTTTCCATTCAGAATGTAAAAGATATGCTGGCCCAGGCCGAATATGTGACTCGTGCATAAAAAAATAATTATAAATATTAAAGGAGAGATACAAACATGAATCAGAAAGAATTATTATTGAAAACACTGCACCATGAGGAAACAGAGCAGGTAGCATGGATACCGTTTGCAGGCGTGCATGCGGGCAGCCTTCTCGGGTATGATGCAACAGAAGTCTTACAGGACGAAGAAAAGCTGTTTCAGTCACTGATGGAGGTAAACAAGCTTTATAAACCATCCGGGCAGCCGGTGATCTTTGACCTGCAGGTGGAGGCCGAATGTCTGGGATGTGATCTCGTATGGGCGAAAGATGCTCCGCCGTCTGTTGCAAAACATCCGCTGGAAGGCACGGAAGATCTGGAAACACCTTGCTACTGCACGATACCGACGAAAGAATCAGGACGTATTCCGATGATTCTGAATGTGATGAGAAGAATGAAAGAAGCAGTAGGCGGTACGACAGCTTTATACGGACTGATCTGCGGACCGTTTACACTTGCAACACACCTGCGTGGAAATGATATTTTTATGGATATGTATGACGATGAGGATGCCGTGATTGAATTTCTGGCATACTGTAATGCGATTGCAATGAAGATGGCAGAGTATTATATCGAGGCAGGCATGGATGTGATTGCAGTGGTTGACCCGCTGATCTCCCAGATTTCTTCTGATCACTTTGAACAGTTTATGAGCGAGCCGTTCAGTAAATTATTTGCCCATATCCGTGAATTAGGGGCACTTTCTTCCTTCTTCGTATGTGGGGACGCTACGAGGAACATAGAAGTGATGTGCCAGACAAAGCCGGATTCCATTTCCATCGATGAAAACGTTGACCTGTTTGCTGCCAAGAAGATTACGGATAAATATAATGTGGCAATCGGAGGGAATATTCCTTTGACAACGGTCATGCTGCATGGGACACAGCAGGACAACATGAAGTTTGTGGTTGATCTTCTGGATAAACTGGAGGACAAGAAAAACTTCATCCTTGCTCCCGGATGTGATATGCCTTATGCGGTGCCGGTTGAAAATACGATCGGTGCGGTACAGGCGATACACGAGACGGATGCCGTGCGTGAAATTCTGAAGAACTATGTTGCCGCAGACGAAGAGATAGAAGTGGAACTTCCGGATTACGGGCATCTTGAGAAACCGCTTGTGGAAGTCTTCACACTGGATTCTGCGACCTGTGCTGCCTGCACTTATATGATGGGTGCCGCAAAGGAGGCAAAAGAGACATTTGGAGATGCAATCGACATGGTAGAATATAAGTTCACCATCAAAGAGAACATTGCACGCTGCAAGAAGATGGGAGTGCCGAATCTTCCGTCCATGTACATTAACGGAGAGTTAAAATTCCGCTCTCTTGTACCGGCAAAAGAAGATCTGGAAGCAGCTATCAGGGCTGTGATGAAATAATGAGCAGACTGTATTTAATTACCGGCTTCTTAGGAGCCGGTAAAACTACTTTTCTGAAAAACTTTATAAAGGAATTTTCAGGGGAACGCATTCACCTGATTGTAAATGAATTCGGAAAAGAAGGAGTTGACGGCAGAATTCTGGATGAGCTCGGTATGGTTCTGGATGAGATCAATAATGGTTCGATCTTCTGTTCGTGCAGATTGGATAAATTTGAAGAAGTGCTCGAAAAGGCACTCGTCAGGCAGCCTGATGTTATTATAATAGAAGCATCGGGCCTTTCCAACCCGACAAACGTAAGAAAAATCCTGGATCAGGAAGGAAAATTCGAGTCTGCCGAATACATGGGGAGCATCTGCCTGATTGATGCAAAGCAGTTCCTTAAAGTGTATGGGACGGCGGTCGTGGTAAAAAAGCAGATAGCAGTCAGCGATATGGTCCTGATCAATAAGACAGACCTTGCCACGCCGGAAACTGTCGCAGATATCAGAAAAACAATCCGTAACCACCGGCCGGATGTCCCTGTCTACGAGACTACGTTCGGCCGTATAAAGAAAGAATGGCTCGACCGCATGTCAGAGGCCCGTGGGGAAGATGCGGACCTGATGCAAAGTGCGGATATCACTCTGCGTAAATACCTGCTGCACATTAAAGAGAACCAGACACTATATACGCTGCAGAAATTTCTGGAAATGTTCTTAATTGACACGTACCGTGTGAAAGGAATCATAGAACTTCAGGAGGGCTGTTACCTGATCAGCTGCACCGGGGAAATGTTCCATGCAGAAGTATTCAAAGGCAGTTTAGGAGTGACAAACGATCTGGTCGTTCTTTCAGGCAATGGGCTGCCCACGAAAAGAGCCATTAAAAAGGCAATGGAATGGTATCCTGACATCGCTGAAATCATAAAATAAGCCGGCCGCTGGCCGGCTTATTTTATCCCTTTCGCAGACCCGGTTTAATATTTATTAAGAAATCTGCAAAACGATTGTATTTACGATTCAAAAGTGCTATAATTGCTCTGCCATTATGGAAAAATAGCGATTACATACCTTATAGAAAGATTCAATAAGGTATAAGAATGAAGTTGAGGGTAGACAAATGAAGATAGTCATCATTGGAGACGGTAAAGTCGGCTATAAGCTGGCAAAACAGCTCTCCGCAGAGAATTACGATATTGTAATGATCGACAGCAATGAAAAGAAATTGCGTGCTGCTATTGACCGGCTTGATATTTTCTGTGTGACCGGCGATGGGGGAAGTGTAGCAGTACAGAAGGAGGCAGATGTACCGCATGCGGACCTGGTTATCGCATGCACATCTACGGATGAGTGCAATATGTTAAGCTGTCTCATTGCAAGAAGGCTCGGGGCCAGGCACACGATTGCCAGGGTGCGTAATCCGATTTATTATCAACAGATTGATATTTTAAAGGAGGACCTGCACCTGAGCATGGCAGTAAATCCTGAACTGGCAGTGGCAGGAGAGATTGCCCGTCTTTTACTGTTTCCGGATGCAAGCAAGATAGAGACATTTGTAAAAGGAAGAGTAGAGCTCATTGAATTTCCGCTTTCCCAGAACAGCATGCTGGCAGGCATGTCCCTTGCGGAGATGTACAACAAGTTCCAGATCAAGATACTTGTGTGCGCTGTAGAGCGCGGCGATAATGTGGTGATTCCGGACGGTGAATATATTCTGCGTTCAGGAGACCGCCTCCATGTGGCAGCATCCCATGTAGATATTGAATTGTTCTTTAAACTGCTCGGCAAGAAGCGGGAGAAGATCCGTAAGGTCATCATATGCGGCGGCGGACGTGTCAGCTATTACCTTGCCACCCAGCTCTGCAAACTGGGGATGCAGATCAAGATTATCGAGAAAGAAGAAGAGAAGTGCGAGAATCTCTGCGAGCTTCTTCCAAAGGCGACTATCATCAACGGTGATGCGTCAGACCATGACCTGCTTATGGAGGAAGGAATCCAGGATGCGGACGCACTGATAGCCCTGACAGGAATGGACGAAGAGAACATTATCATGTCCCTGTTTGCAAAGAGTCAGGGAGTGTCCAAGATCATTGTCAAGGTCAATGAGGACCGCAGGGCGAGGATGATCGAGGAATTTGGGATTGACAGTATCGTTTCCGCGAAGACGGCAACGGCAGATGCAATCATGAGTTATGTGCGTGCACGCCGGAATTCCCAGGGAAGTGCAAATGTAGAGACAATGTACCAGCTGGTGGACGGAAAAGTAGAGGCACTTGAATTTATTGTAAAATCAGAAACTAAGTATACAAATAAGCCTTTAAAGGATTTATCCTTAAAGCCGAACAACCTGATTGCAGGTATCGCAAGAAAGCGCAAGATTATTATTCCGAATGGCGATGACTGTATCAAGGTTGGGGACAGTGTCATTATCATAACGATGGAAAAGCAGATCCAGGATATCCAGGATATCTTAATGTAGGTGCAGACTGATGAATTATAAGATGACGGTTTTTATCATAAGTAAAATGCTGGGGGTCGAAGGGGCGCTTCTTTTGATTCCGGCTATGGCTGCATTTTTATATGGTGAAAAAAGTGGATTGACTTTTTTAGTAGTGAGTGTAGTTCTTTTCATAATCTTTCTTGCTTTTGGCAGGAAGGTGCCGGAAAATAAGACAATTTACGGGAAAGAAGGTCTTGTGATCGTAGGCTCTGCATGGATACTGTGGTCCCTGTTCGGTGCGCTGCCATTTTTCCTTTCAGGAAGTATACCGAATTACCTGAATGCGTTTTTCGAGACTGTTTCCGGCTTTACGACGACGGGATCTACCATACTCACAGATATCGAAATTCTGCCGAAGGGGATGCTTTTCTGGAGGAGCCTGACACACTGGATTGGCGGCATGGGAGTACTTGTATTTGTTATGATGCTGACTTCTCTGGATGACGAGAACTCGATGCACCTGATGCGTGCCGAAGTTCCGGGGCCGGAAGCTGACAAGCTTGTTCCCAAGGCCAGAAGTACAGCGAAGATACTCTATTCGATGTATTTTGTACTGACGGCGGCCGAGGTGGTGTTCCTTCTGTTTGGTGGAATGAGTTTCTACGATGCTCTGATTCATGCATTCAGTACAGCGGGTACCGGCGGATTCTCCAATAAGAACAGCAGTATCGCGTTTTATGACAGTGCATATATTGACGGTGTGATTACGGTATTCATGATATTATTCGGAGTGAACTTTAACCTGTATTTCCTGCTTCGCCTGAAGGAGTGGAAGACTGTATTAAAAAATGAAGAACTCCATGCTTACTTAGGAATTATTGCAGGTTCGATTATTTTTATCACGCTGAATATAGTGGGGATGTATGGGAACATTTTACATGCATTCAGATATGCATCCTTTCAGGTTGCGGCTATTATCACAACGACGGGATTCTGTACAGCCAATTTTGACCTGTGGCCCGAGCTGTCAAAGGTTATTATACTGGGGCTGATGGTGATCGGTGCATGTGCAGGGTCGACCGGAGGCGGTATTAAAATATCACGTCTGCTAATCATGTTTAAGAGTGTAAAACAGGAGATCAGGCGGATGCTGCACCCGAAGTCGGTGACAATCGTACAGATTAACGGGAGAAAAATCAGCAGAGATACGATGCATAGCGTATATATTTATTTTATATGTTACATCCTGATCTTAATGGGGTCTGTTTTCCTCGTTGCATTCAATAATTATGATTTTACGACTACATTTAGTGCCGTACTTACGACTCTGAATAACGTCGGACCGGGTCTTTCCCAGATAGGACCCGTGGAAAACTTCTATGACTTCTCAGCATTGTCCAAGATTGTATTCTGTCTTGACATGCTTGTAGGAAGACTGGAGATATTCCCATATCTCCTCCTGCTATCTCCGGATTTGTGGCGTAGACGGTTTTAGGGGATTCATTGGGGAAGAAAGTATTTCAGAACATTGGCACTAACAGGATAGGCAGAAAGGAAAAAGTATGAAAAAAGGAAAAATGAAACTTTTGGCGGTTGTCGGCATTATTCTGCTTGCGGCGATTTACTATTATGTGGCGCTGCCCGCAATTAATATCCATTCATCCGACTTCTGGATGTTTCTGATCGTATTGATCATCGTAATTATTTTGATCTTTGTCAGAAGAAAAAGGCTGACGAGGTACACGTTTAAGGAATCAAAAGGACTCAAGGCAATAGGGGGACTGCTGATTCTCGTAATTGCGGCTTACCTTATTGGTTCCCTGTTGTCTTCTCCGATTGTAAACGCAAAGAAATACCAGAAGCTTTTGACCGTAAAAGACGGGGAATTCACAAAGGATATCGAGGAACTGTCTTTCGACCAGATTCCGCTTCTGGACAGGGATTCTGCAGCAATCTTAGGAAACCGTAAGATGGGAAGTATGGTAGATATGGTTTCACAGTTTGAGGTAGATGAACTGTACAGTCAGATTAACTATCAGAACCAGCCGGTGCGTGTCTCACCACTGCGCTATGCGAACCTGATTAAATGGCTGACGAACCAGAAGGAAGGGATTCCTGCCTATATTAAGATTGACATGGCTACCCAGAATACGGAGCTGGTTAAACTGAAAGAGGGCATGAAATACACGACAAGTGACCACTTTAACAGAAATATCTACCGTCACCTGAGATTTAAGTATCCCACGTATATTTTCAATGACCTGAGTTTTGAAATCGATGATGATGGTGTCCCATACTGGGTCTGCCCTGTAAAGAAGTTTAACATCGGGCTGTTCGGGGGAACAACGATCGGCAGGGTGGTATTGTGTAACGCTGTAACAGGGGAAACGACAGATTACAGCATTGAAGATGCGCCGGAATGGATAGACAGGGCATTTTCCGCGGACCTGCTTGTAGAATTATATGATTATTATGGAAGTCTGAAGCATGGTTATTTTAACAGTATTCTTGGCCAGAAAGACTGCCTGAAGACAACGACAGGCTATAATTACCTCGCGATAGATGATGATGTATGGGTATATACAGGTGTCACATCTGTCAGCGGTGACCAGTCTAACGTTGGTTTCGTGCTCATGAACCAGCGTACAATGGAAACAAAGTTCTATGAAGTGGAAGGTGCGACGGAAGATTCCGCGATGTCATCCGCCGAAGGCCAGGTGCAGAACCTGAAATACGTGGCGACATTCCCGCTGCTTCTGAATATTTCAGGGGAACCGACCTATTTTATAGCCCTGAAGGACGATGCCGGACTCGTAAAGAAATATGCAATGGTCAATGTCCAGAAATATCAGATCGTAGCAATCGGTGATACGGTCAGCGCATGTGAAGAGGCATACACTAAACTGATGTATGACAACGGAATCAAGGAAGTTGAAAAAGACACCCGTGAGATTGAGACTATGACGGCGAAAATCACGAAGATCGCCCAGGGGGTAATCGACGGAAATTCCCATTACTATATCATGCTGGAAGGGTCGGACGATATATATGATGTATCAGTCGTAGACTTCATCGACATCATTAAATATGATGTTGGTGACGAAGTAACGATTGAATATAAGGAGGGTGGGGACAGCAATACCGTTCTCTCTCTGAATGGCAAAGAGAAGGCAGGTACAGAGACAAAAGCCGGTGCAGAAACAAACGACGGAGACGGAGGAGAAACCGACGCCGGAACAGAGTAAAAGAAGTAGGGATAAAATGAAAAATCCGATGCTGCATGTTCAAACTGCAGTATCGGATTTTTTTACTTATTTCATATGAGGAGAGTACGTCCTATGAAATAAAAAGCCCATCCGGCGGGATGCGCACTGCGGCGTGTAAGGTAAATGTCGCAATGCAACCGCCACAGGCGCGAGTTTCGCAAGCAAAACTCTTTTTTGCGATGGTTTGGACGTAAAAAGTCACATAGTGATCACTAAATCCAGATTGAAGTAATGCTTTATTGTATTTTCCTTTTCTTGTTTATATAATTAAGTATGTTACAAAGACAAAGGAAGAATTCATAGAGGAGGGTGGAATATGGAAACCGGAGATTTTCATGAAAAGCTAAAGGCAGCATTTGATACGATTGGGGAGCCTACTATATATGAGATACTGAAGGATGATATCCAATATCAGAAGAACAGTAAAAGAGAGGCTGAACTGGAAGAAGCTTATATGGCAATGCGGGATACACTTACAAAAGAACAGGATAAGATCATACATGACCTGCTGGACTGCAGGGATGCCATGAATGTAGATTATAGTGCAGTGGCATATCTGGCCGGGATGCGGGATGTGATCCGTATTCTGAGGTATATGAAGCTATTATGATAGTGGGATGCATACGCAGCGCAGCCAAAGTGTGCAACTCCCCTATGAGTAAGGGGAAGGGCACACCTGGCATGGTGGAAATGAAGTGCCTTCTGTTAAAGTCTTTTATGTTAGCAAATGTATTGGCTTCGGATAGCCATAGGATTGAAAGAGTGCCTTCATTTCTATCTGCGCGGCTTCCAGGGCATTCTCAATACTTGTACCGTTTCTGGTGATATCTTTAACGATATCGCACAGGATCTTTTCAATCCTGTTTCTCGGTATAATCAGCG
Source organism: Faecalicatena orotica (assembly GCF_003149245.1). GTDB lineage: Bacteria > Bacillota > Clostridia > Lachnospirales > Lachnospiraceae > Faecalicatena_A > Faecalicatena_A orotica. The sequence goes on from NZ_QGDL01000022.1 coordinate 60,453, forward strand.
ACCTGCTGCTGTATGGCCCTGTACGCTTATGGCAATAGGAGAAACTCTCTTCAGTCAGCTCCAGCCAAGGATATAATTTGAGCAGCTCATGGTTATGGTACGGAGCGACAGCAGGAGACTGGCCGTCTAAAATCGTCATATAGATGCTGATATCTTTCTGATACAGCCACCTGAAAAAGCTGAAAGCCTTATCCGGCTGGGAGGTACATGGGCTCAATCCCAGAATCCAGCCCACACTGGCGGGGGATTTGCCGGGGAGTGCCTGATAGCCGGCACGTCCAATGATATGGTCCCGGATGCTGCTATTGATCTCGTTGGCATATTCCGTGTAGGTAACCAGCATGGCGGTCCGTCCGGAACAGAAATCAGTTACAGTCTGTTTAATAGAGGTTTCAAATGGGCCGGACGGAGTGAACCGGATTGTACTCAGTATACTCTGCAGAGCTTTTACGTTTTCCGGGGTGTTGAGGCATACACGGTTGTATTTATCCCAGATCTTCCCGCCGTAGGCCCATAGCCGGATCAGAATTTCAGGCGCAAACTCTTCATCGATAATCCCGGCTACGGAAGTCCCGAATTCTGTCGGGGAGTCAGGATTGAAACTTCTGGTAAAGAAAGATGCAATACCGTTGAACTCGGTCCATGTGCGCGGAGGACGCAGCGATATCTGGTAATTTTCCTTAAAAGCCTTCTGAACGGCCCGGTTTTCAAACAGGTCCTTCCGGTAGAACATAATCTGTGAGCCGCTGACAATCGGAACACCGTAATACTTTGATTCATAAATGCAATTATTCAGGCTTCCCTCAATCAGGGCAGAACGCTGAAACTGGTCTCCGTTTACAAAGTCCGTTATATTCGCGATAGAGCCGTTTTGAACAAGGTACTCCAGCCAGGGGACATCATACATATAGATATCATAGCGGCTTTCCGGGCGTTCCATATCTGTGATGATTTCCTTCAGTAGACGGTGCTGGGGCGAAAAGTCTATCGCAACCGGAATCTGTGTCTGAAGTGTAAAATTTCTGGAAAGCAGTTTTGCAGAGTGTGCGGTTGCCATATCAGGCATCAGAATCCGAAGGGGCTTTTGGGAAGAGGGAGCCGTTTTTCTGCGGCGGGGGGCTTTAAGGGGCAGTTCCCGGTGTATAATATCATCAGAAAAAATGACGTTCTGTTCTTCGAAAAGCAGAGGGGACTTTATATGCCTCATCAGCAGTTCCGCAGCCTTCCGGCCCAGAGTAAAAGCTGTCCGCTCTGTATGAATCATACCGGGGGCAGAAGAGGCATGGTTCCATGATTCTTCCCCCAGAGTCAGCAGCTGCACGTCATCCGGTACACAGATTCCCTGTACGCTAAGAGCTTCCAGAACACCGGCGGCGATTGTCCCGGAGGTGGCTATAACAGCATCTAGCTGTTCTAAATATGGATGGTTCAGCATTGCCTTGAATGCATCCTCTTTGCTCATATTTGTAATCTGGACCATATCAGGATTATAGGGAAGGCCGCAGGAAGAGAGGGCGGTCATATAGCCGTTCAGGGCATCCGATTCAGAGGAAAAATGCTGTGCACCGCTTAAGAGGGCGATGTTCCGATATCCTTTTTCCAACAGCTTTTCCGTCAGGAAACATACGGTTCTGTCATTATCAAAACCTGCAAAGCTGGAATCAATTCCTCTGGGACGTCTTTCGATAAACACGGACGGTATATTATAATGCTTCATCCGCGACAGGAAGAATTCCTGATTCCCGGGCTGGGATGTGATGATCAGGAGCCCGGATACATTGCTGCTGATGAAATCATCAATCTTTTCACATTCAATGTCGGGAGAATTGTTCGAAAATGCAACACTAATATGATATCCTTTACTTTGAAGTTCTGCAGAGATTCCTTTGAAGATTTCTGCGTGATAAAAATTATCGATATCCGTCAGGACTACACCAATTCTTCTGGAATCAGCCGTTTTCAGGTTTCTGGCAGACGAATTGGGGATATACTTAAGCTTTTCAATCGAGTCCATAATTCTGACACGGGTTTCGGGTTTTACATTTCTGGAACCACTCAGACAGCAGGATACGGTTGCAATAGAAACACCTGCATCTTTCGCAACATCTTTTAAAGTGACCATTGGCTGCTCCTCTTCATGATAAAATTTCTTTTTTTTATTATAGCATCGCGCTAGTTGAAAAACAATAATCTAAACGTTTAGATAAAAATTTTTGAAACCCGGTTGTAAACAAATTTGGGAATTATATAATAAGAGTAAGAAAAAACAGCAGGGCAAAGGAAAAATAAAAAGAAGAAATAGGAGGAACATATCATGATGACATCGAGAGAGAGAGTACTCTCATCCATTAACCACAAACAGCCGGACTACGTGCCACTGGACCTTGGGGGAACACCCAGCTCCGGTATATCCGCTATCGCTTATAACAATTTAAAGAAAGAACTGGGGATAACACACGGGCACACACGTATCTTTGATGTTGTGCAGCAGGTTGCACAGCCGGAAATGGAGATACTGGACAAATTCGGTGTAGATGTAATTGACATCGGAAGAGTTTTTAATGAAAAGGATAAGGACTGGTATGATATAGAGCTTGCAGATGGCTCTATCGGACAGTATCCGGTATGGTTCCGCCCGGTAAAGCAGGAAAACGGGGATTACCTTGTATTTGACAAGGAAGGGACGATGATTGCGAAAATGCCTGTTGGGGCTACTTTCTTTGATCAGACTTATTTCCCATATGTGGAGGACTATCCCGATGACTGGTCAGATCTGGACCACCAGATGGGAAAGGTATTATGGAGCGCCCTCGTTCACAGCCCGTGGGACCATGCGGGAGATAAGGACTTTTATAAGACATTGCGTGAGCGGACACTTGCACTTCGCAGCCAGACCGACCGGGCACTGATGATTACATGTGGGTGTAATCTGTTTGAGTGGGGAACCTTCCTGCGTAGAATGGATAATTTCCTGATGGATACATATGCCGATCCGGAAAACGTGGAGGCACTGGTAGAACAGCTGATGATCCGCCACATGGAAACCCTGAAAAATGTGTGCGAGTCAGTAGGGGATATTGTTGATATTCTGCGTTTCGGAGACGATCTTGGAATGGATACCGGAATGTTCATGTCCAGAGAAAAATACCAGACATTGTTCAAACCTTATCACACGCAGCTGAATGAATATGTTCACAAGCATAGTAACATGAAGACATTCCTGCATTCCTGCGGCTCGATTTATCCAATCATGGGAGACCTGATCGATGCGGGATATGATGTGATTAATCCGGTTCAGACAACAGCCTACCAGATGGACCCGGCCACGTTGAAACGTGAATTCGGAAAAGACATTACGTTCTGGGGCGGCGGCTGCAACACAAGATCGGTTCTGAACAGGTCGACTCCTGATGTGGTGTATGATTATACACGCAGAATGATCGACATATTTGCACCGGACGGTGGATTCGTTTTCAATCAGGAACATAACATCATGCCGGATGTCCCGGCGGAGAATCTGCTGGCAATGTACAGGGCAGTGGCAGACTCACGGATCTGATTAAAAATTTGAAAGACCATGAAAAAGATCGCACAGAAGAGCAGTAAAACTGCATATAACGAAAGAAGAATGGGGAATATAAAAGGTACATCGGGCAGCTTACACTGCCGATGTACCTTTTTTAGACTAATTCAGGAAAGAATAATCCGGTGACTCTGGATCTATATTCGTTATGTCCTTCTTTTCAGCGCTTACGCTGATAAAGAATTCGATATTATTTTCTTTGGAAATCTTGTTCAGCTTTTCGATGAAATCGGGGAGGCTGTCAATTGTGATGTCGGCCTGCTTTAATACGCCATCAATGAAAATAGTTTCAATATCGTGGTTGCCGGCTACCATGCCGTAAATAAAACCGATAAACTCTTCGAGTGTTGCAATATCTTTGTAATCTGCCATGCAGATTGCACGAACGTTGAAGTCTACGCTGTATGTATCGCGATGACTCTTTTTGACTAATACGACGTTTCCGTTGGAAGTTTTCACCTTCTCATTTGCAAGTTCAATCATTTGCTGTGTCTTTCCGCTGCCCTTAGGACCTGTTATTAAATTTACCATGGCGAATCTCTCCTTTATGTATGTGATTTGAGCCCTCTCAATGCTCAGATATCTTAAAACTATTATACACTAAAGCGCTGATAGTAACAACTAAAAAAAGGATAAATTACGGAGAAAATGGAAATGAGAATAATTCTCAATTGATGAAGTTGAATGTGCCTGCAGGATGTGGTAAGATCTAGCTAATTGAGAATCATAATCATTTATGAAAGGGGATTATTATGCCGGCAGAAGTACTATCTTACTTTTTAAAACACGAGGATGCCAGACTGAAACTACGTTTTCAAATCGTGCTCAAGTGTGCGCCTTTTCTGAAAGGACTCAAGGTATCATGCGGCATCACGATGGAGTCAGCAGCATATTGCGAACTGTATCATATTTTCAAAGATACGGGGATTATTTACAGGAAACTGCTGGAATCAGAGGGAAGGTGCCTCGTGCTGTTTTACCGCAGGGAGGAGTTGGGAGAATATATGAACCGTATCGGTGTCAGAAGTTTTCTCCGTCAATACGGCTATGAGGACATGGAACTGGAAGAAATGCTTGTGAGGCTGGCTGGGCGTGCCTGCATGTTTGCAGAAAGAGGAATAGGTTTCCCACATGAAATCGGGATTTTCCTTGGATACCCGGTGAAAGATGTAGAGGGATTTATCGAGAATGCAGGGAAAGGAGCGCTGCTCACCGGTTACTGGAAAGTATACAGTAATCCCCGGGAGGCGAAAATGATTTTCAATGAATATGACCAGGCGAAAACCTGTGCAGTCAATGAATTTTTAACAGGCAGGAGCATCAAAGAGATTGCTCGGAAATAGGAGGTATCATAAAATGAGTGTATCAATCGTTTATTGGAGTGGAACAGGAAATACGGAGGCAATGGCCCGGGCAGTTGCAAAGGGAGTTGAGTCGGCCGGGAAGAATGCGGTCCTTCTAGAAGTGGATGCGGCAGATGCGGCGGCTCTTTCTGAGGAAGATGCATTTGCACTCGGCTGCCCGTCTATGGGGGCGGAGGAACTGGAAGAAAGTGAGATGGAACCGTTTGTAATAGAACTGGAGCCTCTTGTTTCAGGGAAGAAAATTCTACTTTTCGGTTCCTACGGCTGGGGAGACGGCGAGTGGATGCGCAGCTGGGCAGAACGTATGAAGGCAGCCGGTGCGGTACTGGTAAGAGAAGAAGGGATCATAGCAAACGAGACGCCGGACGGCAACGCACTCGCAGAGTGTGAGGCGGCAGGCAAAGAATTGGCTGAACTGTCTTAATGCAGCATTAAGCAAAGATTACGACTACATATTCTTTGTTCTTGACAAATTCGTTCTTTCATGCATAAGATAGGCTCATAAGTATGAAACTACATGATGAACAGGGGGAAAGAACGTGAATCAGAACATGATAATAGGTATACTTATTCCTTTCGCAGGTACCACACTCGGCTCAGCAATGGTATTTTTCATGCGCAGGGAAATGAATGAAAAACTGCAGAAGGCACTGCTTGGCTTCGCCTCAGGCGTCATGGTGGCGGCATCCGTGTGGTCACTCTTAATACCGGCTATCGACATGGCAGAGGAGAATGGTTCGATTGCATGGATACCGGCTGCGGCAGGATTTTTGCTGGGTATGGGATTTTTGCTGCTGCTGGATACTGTAACACCGCATATGCACCTGACGGGTGATGAGGAAGGCATCAAATCCAACTTTAAAAAGTCCACAATGCTCGTGCTTGCAGTAACACTGCATAATATCCCGGAGGGAATGGCGGTCGGTGTCACATTTGCCGGCGTAGCCACAGGCAACACCATGATATCCATAGCGGGGGCATTTGCACTGTCAATCGGTATCGCGATCCAGAACTTCCCGGAGGGTGCTATCATATCCATGCCGCTTCGAAGCGAAGGCGCTTCGAAATCCAAGGCATTCCTGTATGGAACCCTTTCCGGAATCGTAGAGCCGATCGCCGCAGTCATTACAATACTGCTCACAAGTCTTGTAGTTCCGATACTGCCATACCTTCTGGCATTTGCAGCCGGAGCCATGATATATGTGGTGGTGGAGGAATTAATACCCGAGGCACAGGCAGAACCACATACGAACATCAGCACAATCGGCGTCGCAGTTGGATTCACACTGATGATGATATTAGATGTGGCACTGGGGTAAAGTTCAAAGAGGTCAGACCCTTTTGCCCGTCGTTTTCAGAATATTCTTAAATTAATGCCGGAAATTAGGGGAATAAAAAAGAAATCATGTGGAAAACCACTTGACTTATTTTAACATTCTTCTTATAATAAGTAAGAATATTGCAGAAACGCTGATGAGGAGTATTAAGAGCCTGACGTTTTCAGAGATCTGCCGGCTGGTGCGAGGCAGAAGCGTAATCTCCCAACTCGCCTCGGAGTTCTTTTATTGAAATAGAAGTAGATAAAAGCGGGTCTTCCCGTTACAGAAGCAATGAGTGCATCTGGTCTTTATCAGGTGAATGAGAGTGGTACCACGGAAATTGAAGCCTTTTCGTCTCTTAATTGAGAGGAAAAGGCTTTTTAGGTGGGTAAAAAATAACACTATAATCAGTAGTTCAATTAGGAAGAAACACGGAACACAGGAGGAATTAAGAAATGTCTAAGATTGTGTACAATCACAAAGCCATTGAGAAGAAATGGCGCGAAAAATGGGCTGAGAACCCGGTTAATCCCAAGGTTAACGATGACGGCAGCAAAAAGCAGAAGTACTACTGTCTGGATATGTTCCCATATCCATCAGGCAACGGACTTCACGTAGGACACTGGAGGGGATATGTTATCTCTGACGTATGGAGCCGCTATAAACTGCTTCAGGGATATTACATCGTTCATCCGATGGGATGGGATGCATTTGGACTCCCGGCAGAGAACTATGCGATTAAGATGGGAGTTCACCCGGCAATTTCCACGGCAGAGAATGTAAAGAACATCAAACGTCAGATCAATGAGATCGCTGCGCTGTATGACTGGGATATGGAAGTCAACACAACAGACCCGGATTTCTATAAATGGACACAGTGGATTTTTGTAAAAATGTTCAAGGAGGGTCTTGCATATGAGAAAGAATTTCCGATTAACTGGTGTCCGTCCTGTAAGACAGGTCTGGCAAACGAGGAAGTCGTGAATGGAAAATGTGAGCGCTGCGGGACAGAAGTAACAAAGAAGAACCTCCGCCAGTGGATGCTGAGAATCACGAAGTATGCGGACCGTCTGCTCAATGACCTTGATAAGCTGGACTGGCCGGAAAAGGTAAAAAAGATGCAGTCTGACTGGATCGGAAAATCATACGGTGCAGAGGTAGATTTCCCGGTTGACGGCAGTGACGAAAAGATCACCGTCTATACAACAAGACCGGACACACTGTACGGTGCAACATTTATGGTACTTGCACCGGAACATAAACTGGCAGCAGAACTTGCAACACCGGAGACGAAAGAGGCTGTGGAAAAATATATCTACGATGCTTCTATGAAATCAAATGTAGACCGTCTGCAGGATAAAGAAAAAACGGGTGTATTCACGGGAAGCTATGCGATCAACCCGTTAAACGGCGAGAAGACGCCAATCTGGCTTTCTGATTATGTCCTTGCAGACTATGGGACAGGAGCTATCATGTGCGTGCCTGCACACGATGACCGTGACTTCGAATTTGCCAAAAAGTTCGATATTCCGATCATTCAGGTTATCGCGAAGGACGGCAAAGAGATCGAAAACATGACAGAAGCCTATACAGAAGCGGCTGGAACGATGATTAATTCCGGTGACTGGAATGGCATGGAATCAGCAGTCCTGAAGAAAGAGGCCCCGCATATCATTGAGAAACAGGGCATCGGACATGCAACAGTGAACTTCAAACTCCGTGACTGGGTATTCTCACGCCAGCGTTACTGGGGAGAGCCGATCCCGATCGTCCACTGCCCGGATTGCGGCGCAGTGCCTGTACCGGAGGAAGAACTTCCTCTGCGCCTGCCGGAAGTAGAATCCTACGAGCCGACAGGAACAGGAGAGTCACCACTGGCAGGAATCGAGGAATGGGTGAACTGCAAATGCCCTGTCTGCGGAAAACCGGCCAAACGAGAGACAAACACCATGCCGCAGTGGGCGGGATCTTCATGGTATTTCCTGCGCTATGTGGACAGCCATAATGATAAAGAACTGGTTTCCAGAGAAAAGGCAGACGAGATGCTTCCGGTAGATATGTACATCGGTGGAGTAGAGCATGCGGTACTGCACCTTCTGTACTCCCGCTTCTATACAAAGTTCCTGTGTGATATCGGAGTCGTAGACTTCGACGAGCCATTCCACAAACTGTTCAACCAGGGAATGATCACCGGAAAGAACGGTATCAAGATGAGTAAGTCCAAAGGAAATGTTGTATCACCGGATGATCTCGTGAGAGATTACGGATGTGATTCCCTGAGAATGTATGAACTCTTCGTAGGGCCGCCGGAGCTGGATGCAGAGTGGGATGACCGCGGAATTGACGGTGTGAACCGTTTCCTGAAACGTCTCTGGAATCTGCTTATGGACAGCAAAGAAAAAGAGATCAAGGCAACAAAGGAAATGATCAAACAGCGCAACAGACTGGCTTATGACATCACAACACGTCTGGAAAGCTTTAGCCTGAACACCGTAATCTCAGGATTTATGGAGTATAACAATAAATTCATCGAGATTGCGAAAAAGGAAGGCGGTATCGACAGGGAGTCTCTGGAGACAATCGCAGTACTTCTGGCACCGTTTGCACCTCATTTTGCCGAAGAAATGTGGGAGCAGTTAGGCCATACAGAAACAATATTCAAGGCTGAATGGCCGACCTATGATGAGTCTCTGATGAAAGATGACGAGATTGAGGTTGCTGTACAGATCAACGGTAAGACGAGGGCTGTCATCACGATCGCCGCAGACGCAGATAAAGACACAGCAATCGCGGCAGGTAAAGAAGCCGTGGCTGATAAGCTGACAGGCAATATTGTGAAAGAAATCTATGTTCCGGGACGTATTGTCAATATCGTACAGAAATAATACCGGAGAAATATTTCATAAATATGACTGGCAGGTAAAGTAAGAAAATAAATAGTTAAGGACAGCGCTGAAATATTTGGCGCTGTTCTTTTTTCGTAAAAAGTAATATAACATCAGAGGACTTTTCACGATTGGTTGAACAAAATATGAGTATATTTAATTTTATACTTGAATTATACAGTTTAACTGTATATAATCAAACTATATAGTTAAACTGTATAAAAGGAGGGCGATTATGAATTTAAGCCAGTATTTACCACTGACGGAGACCACATATTTTATATTGCTGGCTCTGCTTAAGCCCGGTCATGGATATTATGTCATGCAGAAGGTGGAGGAGCTTAGCGGCGGAAAGGTCCGTATTGCGGCCGGAACAATGTACGGGGCGATAGAGAATTTACTCAAACAGAAATGGATCGAATCCGTTCCCAGTAATGATAAGCGCAGAAAAGTATATCAGATCACTATACTCGGGAAAGAGGTTTTAAATCTGGAAACAGCCAGGCTGCGCGACTTGATTCGTATAGCTGAGTCCTGCGGGCTGCAGGCAGAAGGGAGTTCTCATGATTAAACACAGATTTTTTATCAATCGTATCGACAGTATTGAAGAATGGCTGGAGTCTTACCGCCGGAAGGGGTATCGTCTGGCTGATGTCAAAGTTTCCACGGGCCGGCATGAGTTTGTCAAGACAGAGGGGAAGGACACGGTACCAAAGGTCAGGGTGGATTATCGTGTTTTTAAAAAGCAGGAGGATTTCGAAGATTATTTATCGCTGTTTGAGGACTGCGGCTGGAGACATATAGGCGGAACAAGGACGAATGGATTGCAGTATTTTGAGCAGGCGGCCCCTTTTGCTTCTGATGAGATTTTTTCAGACAGTATATCAAAGGCAAAGCGTTATAAAAGGATTTCCTATATGTGGCTGCATTTGTCTGTTATGTATATCCCGATGGCAGTCGTTCTCCATACATCAGGTGCATTTGATTTTACGAAGTTATGGCATCTTAAGGAGTTATATTATACACCGGGGCTATGGAATATGGAAGGGATGCATTTCTGGAGAGCGTTTTTGTTTGAGACGCCTTTTGCTGCGATGAGAGGGTTTGGCGGACTGCTGTTTCTTTTGCTTATACTACTGGGTGCATGGTTTGGTGTCAGATCGTTGTTCTGGTATCTAAAAGAGAGAAAGAACTGTAACTAGAAATTAAGTGGAAGAAGTAGTTTGAACTTTGAGGGTAGTATAAATAAACAGAATTTGATAGACTATAGTGGTATCATAAAAATGGAGGATACCGATGAAAAAAGTGGTTTTATTTATAGCAATGAGTCTTGACGGTTATATCGCTGACCAGTATGGAAATGTAGACTGGCTGGCCGGAGAGGAGCCTGACAGGAATGACATGGAGAGCTATGATACGTTCATTCAGGATATTGATACTGTAGTTATGGGCTGGAATACTTATCACCAGATTGTGACGGAGCTTTCGCCCGGCAGTTGGATGTACAGTGGTCTGCAAAGTTATGTCCTGACACACCGGGAGCTGCCTGATGAAGAAGAAATCATATTTACAGGCGAAGATGTGTGTGGCCTTGTAAAGAGATTAAAGAAGGCTTCGGGAAAAGATATCTGGGTCTGCGGAGGGACACAGACTGTTGCACCACTTGTCGCAGAGAATCTGATCGACCGGTATTATTTATCTGTGATACCTGTTATATTAGGGAAAGGCATCCGTCTTTTTGAAAATGAAACAGGCAGGATTCCGCTAAAACTGGTTCAGACAAAGAATTATAATGGCATAACAGATCTGGTCTATGAGCAAAGGACACAAGTCTCAGACAGTAGGTGTGACTAAGGCCGCAATGGAAAAGTAAAGGAGAAAAAAATGATGGAATGGAAAATGGGAATTATATGTGCGGAGGAAGCAGAGCTTGCGCCGATTTTGCAGCATGTGGAGAATCTGCAGGTTACGGAAAAGGCAATGCTAAAATTTTATGAGGGTACGGTCAGGGGGATACCGGCGGTGCTTACAAACTGTGGTAACTGTAAGGTAAACGCTGCGATTGCCGCGCAGGTAATGGCTGATTTATATCACGTAAATGGAATGATCAACGCAGGGACCGCTGGCGGCATGGATGAAACTGTAGAGTTGTTTGATACGGTAATTTCCACTGCGTCGGCATATCATGATGTAGCAGAAAACATTTTGACTGGTTTTCATCCGTATTTTCCTTCTGTTTACATTGAATCGGATGAGAGATTCCTCAATGCTGCAAAAAGAGTTGAGGATAAAGCTTCAAACCGGCTGTTATTTGGAAAAAGTGTGACAGGGGAATGTTTTATTACAGATGATAACCGCGATGAGATCAATGAAAAGTTTGCACCGTTATCAGTGGACATGGAGACGGCAAGTATCGCCCATGTTTGTTTCGTAAATCAAATTCCGTTCATTGCCGTGCGGACGATTACGGATACGGCTTCGCATGCAGGTGTTGGAAACTTCAGAGAGAATTGTGAAAAAGCATCAATTATTTCTAAAGATATTGTACTGCTTATACTTGAGGAATTAACAGAGGCATATTAAACACACGGCCGGAGGGATACATATGAAGAAGCTGGAAGAAATGAGTCTGGAAGAGCTTTGGCAGCTTTTCCCTATTTACCTGACAGAGCATAAGCACGTATGGAGAAGCTGGTATGAAGAAGAACAGGCTCTGCTTAGAGAAAGGCTGCCAGAACCGCAGGTCAGGCGGATCAGCCATGCCGGCAGTACAGCCATTGAAACAATCTGGGCAAAACCCATCGTGGACATTATAGTTGAGACAGAAGAGGACAGTGACTGGCAGAATATCAGCAGTATACTGGAGTCTATCGGTTATCGCTGTATGTCCAGAACGGATAAACGGCTGTCTTTTAACAAGGGATATACCGAAAATGGTTTTGCAGATAAGGTATACCATCTTCATTTAAGATATTTCGGAGATAACGATGAATTATATTTTCGGGATTATTTGAAGGAACATCAAGAAATCGCTAAAGAATATGAAGAACTGAAACTCGAATTGTGGAAGATCTACGAACACAACAGGGACGCCTATACAGATAAAAAGACTGCCTTTGTAAAAAAATATACCGGGGCTGCAAAAAGTGCATATAAGGGAAGATATTCATAAAGAATATGAAAAAAACCTTCTTCTGCAGGATAAACATGCGGAGGAAGGTTTTTTATTTCATACGAGGAAAGTACGTCCTATGAAATAAAAACCACCTTACAAAATGTAAAATATAATTGACAAAATGTAATGTATGGAATATAGTAAAAATAGAAGAAAATACAGCTGTATGGGAAACAAGGTAATTCCATTTATGAAATCGGTTTGATTCAGACGGGAGGGAATATGATGAGTCAAAGAAGTTATTATATGTGTATACTGGCCTTTTTGAGTGTGTTAACTATTTTTTTAATAATTATTGCGATTGTTAGAATAAAAAATGGGAAAAATGCGGAACCAAATGAATTTGATGAGCGCCAGAAACTTATCCGTGGGGAATCTTTTAAGTACGCATACGCTATACTCATTTTATATCTTCTGTTCAATAGCGTCATTGAAGATCTTACAGGTAAATACAGGGGAGCAGCGGGGATTCTTCTAGGGATTTTTGTATCTCTTGCAGTTGCAATCATATTGTGCATTTGGAAAGACGCCTTTTTTAATCGCGACTCAACAGGGAAGTCTCTGACGGTTTCTAATATTTTCTTACTTATACTGGATTTCTACTGGGGGATACCTGCAATACTGGATCCTAAAAATACATACCCTTATAGTATCGTTTTTTTCTATGCAGGAGTTCTTAATCTCCTTATATTAGCCATAATAGCGGTGAAGTCATTTAAGGACAGGCGGGAGAAGGACGTGGAGTCATTATGAAGAATCTGAAGTTAAAATCAGCCCGTGCAGCCTTTGATATGTCTCAGCAGCAGCTTGCGGATGAGGTAGGTGTAACCAGACAGACGATCAATGCAATCGAAAAGGGTGATTACAACCCGACAATCAGGCTTTGTCTGTCTATCTGCCATACACTGGGGAAGACACTGGATGAGTTGTTCTGGGAAGAGCCGTCGGAGAAAGAATAGGGGATATAGAATGAATTTAAATATATTAAAACAAGAGTTTTCAGTATGCAAAGTGGAAGATTTCTCAATGGTTCATTTAGAGGCAGACTTCTGCTTCATAGGTAAGACAGATGAAGAACTGTCTCTGGTCTGTGCAACAGAGGATGTGCCCGGGAATACTACTGCACGTGATGATGGCTGGAGAGCCTTCCGGATACAGGGGGCTCTGGATTTTTCACTGATCGGGATTCTTTCAAAGATATCCTCTCTGCTTGCCGAAAATGGAATCAGTATCTTTGCGTTATCGACATATAATACAGACTATGTTCTCACAAAAGCGGAGAATTTCTCCCGCGCAGTGGAGGTGCTTTCAGGCGCGGGATATGTGATTGAATAGTATGCATAGTAAACAGGTTCAAGCTTGACACCCACTTCATAAAAAGATAATATGAATACAGCAGAGATAAAAACACGGTCTGGTTGGTAGTCCAGGCGTACCCTTTAGGGTATCAGTAACCCTCCTCCTGGTCGTCCGTTCTTTTGCTGGACACGGGGAAATGTCTAATGGACAGTTTCACGGTTCATAACAAGCAAAGGAGGAATTGTCATGGACAAGATATCGGTAACACTGACAGTATTTTTCGAGGAGCCTTTCTGGGTAGGCGTGATCGAGCAGGTGACGGATGGAATGCTCACTGTAAGTAAGGTGACATTCGGTGCGGAACCGAAGGATTATGAAGTGAATGGCTTCCTGATGGAAAATTACTACCGGTTTCGATTCAGTCCGGCTGTGGCAGCTGCTGTAAAAGCTGAGAAGAAGAATCCGAAGAGGGCGATGCGTGAGGCCCACAGGCAGACGGATACCACTGGTATCGGGACGAAATCCCAGCAGGCGTTAAAGTTACAGCAGGAGCAGATGAAAACTGGCAGGAAAGAAAGAAGCCGCGAACAAAAAGAGGCTGAGAAGCAGCGTCAGTTTGATCTGAAACAGCAGAAAAAGAAAGAGAAACATAGGGGCAGATAATGCCCCTGTTTCCTTACTCTCAGGAAAATTCCAGTTTCCTATTCTACAGGAAATTCTTTGACTCTCTTTTTCCGGCAGGGAATAAGAGGAAGAGTCTGGACGAATATATTATATTGATATCAGGAGGCAAAACATGGATTGGATAGAACGATTAAACCGTGCAATGGGCTATATAGAGGAGCATTTATGTGATAAGTTTGAAATCGAGGAAGCGGCCAGGATCGCCTGCTGCAGTACTTACCATTTTCAGAGAATGTTTGCATATATGGCCGGGGTTCCGCTATCAGAATATGTGCGCCGCAGGCGTATGACCCTTGCAGCGGTTGATTTACAGAGCGGAGGGGAAAAGGTAGTTGATGTAGCACTGAAATATGGGTACGAATCTCCGACAGCATTTACACGGGCTTTCAAAAGTGTACATGGCATAGCGCCTTCCGAGGCGAAAGAGTCAGGCGCCAGATTGAAAGCATTTCCTCCTGTCAGCTTCCGAATAACAATAAAAGGAGACAGTGAGATGAATTACAGAATTGAAAAGAAAGAAGCGTTTCGTATTGTGGGGATATCATGCCCTCTTGAGAAGGAATTAGAAAAGAACTTTGAGGCAGTGCCGGCTTTGTGGGGAAGAGCAGCCGCCGAAGGTTTAATCGAGAAGCTGGCGTCCATGATGGACGCAGAGCCTAAAGGGATTCTGGGCGTAAGTGCCTGCGGTGAAGGCCAGAGCTGGAGATATTACATTTCGGTGGCAACTGACGCAGAAACAGACGGAGAGCTGGAGGAATTTATAGTTCCAAAAGCTGACTGGGCTATTTTCGAAGGGAAAGGGACTAACCTTTCCATTCAGGAACTGGAAAAACGAATTGTGACAGAGTGGCTCCCGGGATCAGGATATGAGTATGGCAATGCCCCGGATATTGAAGTGTATCTGAATCCTGACCCACAGAATGCGATTTATGAAGTTTGGATACCGGTTGTAAAGAAATAAAGGGACAA
The DNA here is from genome assembly GCF_003149245.1 of Faecalicatena orotica. GTDB lineage: Bacteria > Bacillota > Clostridia > Lachnospirales > Lachnospiraceae > Faecalicatena_A > Faecalicatena_A orotica. The sequence goes on from NZ_QGDL01000022.1 coordinate 75,731, forward strand.
GTAATAAAAAGGATCAGGGAGGAAACAGGTATGCTGGAATTTCCGGAAGTAATGGCAAGGGCGGCACAGTTGGAAAAGGAAGTGGCAGGAAAAAAAGTAACGGCAGTTCTGCCCCCGAATAAGCCTCATAAGTTTTGCTGGTTTAATGGAGACCCCAATCTGTATGAAGAGCGGATCAAAGACAGAAGAATAGAGTCTGTATCTGGTTTCGGTATCTTTGTGGAGATTTTATTCGACAATGGGGAACGGCTGGCCGTGAATGACGGAGTCAATGTCAGATTTACAGACAGTACGAAGCTGTCGAAAACGTACCAGCTTTTGATTATCTTTGATGATCAGACGGCACTTTCCTTTACTGTGGCGATGTATGGCGGAATTATACTGCATCATGGGGATTACGATAATGAATATTATGAAAAGAGCCTGCATGCAGTTTCGCCTTTATCCGAAGAATTTTCAGCATACTATGACAGAATACTGGCTGAGAGTAAGCCGAACCTGAGTGCAAAAGCATTTCTGGCCACAGAACAGCGTTTCCCCGGAATCGGAAACGGTGTGGTTCAGGATATCTTATTTGAGGCAGGAATACATCCGAAAAGAAAACTGAATACATTAAGTCAGGATGATATCATAAAATTGAAAGAAAGTATCGTAACTGTTTTGGAAGAAATGCTGAAAGCCGGCGGGCGCGACACAGAGAAAGATATCTACGGGGAAAACTGCGGGTATCAGACAAAAATGTCGAAGAACAGCCTTACAAAAGGATGCCCAATGTGCGGCGGAGAGATCACAAAAGAAGCATATCTTGGCGGATCTGTATACTACTGCCCGAAATGCCAGCCACTTATAAAATGATATTTTTATATCATAACGCTGCATTTATTCGTTACTGTTTACAGGCTTGCCTGTGAACCAATGTCAGTTAGTTAAGGATGGGTCTGGGCAGACCTAAACTTACGATTCCCTATAATCAGGAGAAGATGGGTGATATAAGCTGGGCATCAGATGCTGTTCTGCACCTCCCAATAAAGACCGATTTTTTTCAGGGTATGGCAAATAGACGGATAGACATCCGCCTCAAAATACTTTATACTATTAGTGTTGTGTTTGTCAGCTTTATGCAAAACGATAAGTAAAGCTGACCGGAACTCGGAACCTATGCTGGCGGGCATATTTCCGATCGGGCCTGATAGGGAGGGTATTCTTTTCTATCAGGCTTT
>NZ_QGDL01000023.1 GCF_003149245.1 Faecalicatena orotica
AACGAATATTTCGATGAAGCATACAATACATTGCTCAATCTAAGTGCTGACGAGAAGAAACGTCTGGAATATGAAGCAAGGGAAAAGGCATTGAAGGATTATAATACCCAGATCAGCAGCGCTGAAAAGAGGGGACTTAAAGCCGGAGAAGAGATTGGGCGCAAGGCCGGGGAGGAAATTGGACGAAAGGCCGGCGAAGAGATTGGAATACGAAAGGGCAAAGAGTTAGGAGTTCAAGAGGTCCGTCAGGTTTTTAAACTATATATGCAGGGCAAGTCTCCCGAAGAAATTGCCGTTCTCTGTAATATCAGTATTGACAAAGTGAAGCAAATATTAGAATAGTTTCTACTTTTTTCGAACGCAGACGTCCCTAAAATCAAAAAACATTTGGGCATCTAATGATTACGTTTTAAATCTCATAGTCGTTTATAATTGCCAGCTGCCCTCTAGCCTTGGTAAGAGGATAGCTGGTTTTTATTATTTTATGGTTAACACTGCACTTTAATATGATAAGGCTGTAAAAAATTCACGTTTCTGTAAGCGTTAATGCCGCAATATTGAATATATCTTACTATCCTTTTAGATTTATGCATGATATAATTTATCTGGTTAGACTCGTTATGAACATCATAATAAAATTCAAGTAAAAACTAAAATTAAACAGGAGATATCTTTATGAAGCTATATGTTGCCCGTCACGGTCAGACTTCCTGGAATGCACAAAATAAAGTATGTGGAGTTACTGATATAGGACTAAACAAAAAGGGAATAGTACAAGCGGAAAAATTAGCAGACACAGTGGGAAATTATAATATTGATATTATTTTATCGTCCCCGTTAAAAAGAGCCGTGGAAACAAGTAAGATTATAGGCCGAAAAAATAATATTGCAATTCAGATAGAGGACCTTCTTGTTGAGCAAAATTATGGCATATATGAGGGTGTAGACAGAAATGATCTTCGTTTTCTTAATAATAAAAGAGATTTTGCATATAGATATCCTGAAGGCGAATCTATGTTGCAGGTGGCATACAGAATATATGGAGTAATTGATAAAATAAAGGAAGAACAATACGGAAAAAATGTTCTTATCATTAGTCATGGCGGAGTATGCCGCATTATCAGAACATATTTTAAAGATATGACAAATGATGAATTTTTCAATTACAGATTAGAAAATGGTACGCTAGAAGAATTCTAGTAAATGGAGGAATCTCATGGAGTGGTTTGGATTAGTAGCCCTTTGCCTTGTATTTTGTTATTCTTCATATCCCGGCAAAGTTAAACGGCTTGAAGCAGCGGTAAAAAGATTAGAGAAAAAGCAAAAAGGAGAAAATTATATGTCAAAATTAATCAGTGAATTAGTCAGTAAAGATTGCAAAATAAAATCTGATGATGCCCTGCAATTAGTAGGAAATACGGAATTGAATTGTTTTGTATTAGATGCAGATGATGAATGGATCAAAGTCCGCTTTGTAGATAGGAAGAAAAATCAAATCATAAAGCTGCTCAGGATAGAAAATATTAGTGAGGTCGAAATAATAGATGAGCAGGGGAGTTTATGATGGAACATTTCATTAAAGACTATTTTAATGATGATGCAAAGAGAACGCTTCTAAATTCTCTTACGCGGGAAATATATGGCTTTGATTTCACAGACTGGTATAACAATGGTTACTATACCGGAGAATATATACCTTATTCCATAGAAATTGATGGAAAGATTATTTCTAATGCTTCGGCCAATATTATGAAATTTTCTCAAATTAATTTAGATGGTGAGTACAAAGAAAGATCCTATATACAGATTGGTACGGTTATGACTTTGCCCGAGTATCGCAGAATGGGTTTTGCCGGGAGATTAATCAAAGAAATTATTAAGGATTACCGTGACACTTGTGATGGAATATATCTGTTTGCAAATCTCAGCGCTCTCAATTTTTACGAAGATCTTGGATTCTGGAAAAGCATGCAGTATAAAGTATCTGTTAAAAAAAATATTGTAATAGAAAAAAAAGATGCCGATTTCATAGAAATCAGGAAGAATAAAGAAAAAAGAGAGAACTATTTAGCTATGGTCAAGCTTACTACCTGTAACAGCTCTTTTGAACAGACGAATAAGTTTGGTCTTCAAATGTTCTATACTGGCGATTTCCAGAATGTATATTATTCAAAAAGTCTTAATTGTTTCGCATGCTATGAGTGTAATGAAAAGACATTGTATCTTAACAGTATAATTGCAGATAAAGAGACTTCTGTTAGAGATGTATTAGCGAAAATTCCAGATACATTTGATAGAGTTATCATTGGTTTTACACCTAAGAAATTTGATTTAGATATATTTGATTTAGAAGAATATGACAGTGCTGACAATTATCGTCTTTTCTGCATGGGAAATATATTAAAAGAAATCGAAGAGAATAAACTTTATTTCCCCGAATATTCTCATGCATAGCGAAAAGTAAAGGAGTGCCTATGAACCCAATATTAACTACACTTCCATCACTTGAAATAAAATCGTGGTCGGAAGAAACACTGTCCGTTCTGGCTGCAAAAATATTAAATCGCATGCCCAGACCTTTGATACTTATTGATGGGGCTGCCGGCTCAGGAAAGACAACCTTAGCGAAAAAGCTTGCTGAATTGCTGTATGCAGATCTGGTTCATACAGATGATGTAAGCTGGTGTGCAGACCCGGTCCACTGGGACGATGAGATGCTTGCGGGCATCGTGAACCCCTGGCTCTATGGGAAGAAAGTTTCTTATAAGCCTGCCAGCTGGATCAAGGAAAACCGTCCCGGTTACATCAATGCCGATCCTGACAGGGCGCTCATCATAGAGGGCATGGGCGCGTGCAGAAAATCGATGCGCGCAGCTGGGGCATATTCCATTTGGGTCGACACAGAGCCCGGGATCGCCCGGAAGCGTGTTGTACAGAGAGATGTTGCGAATGGAGAAAATGGCGGTACCGTCGAGTCTGTCACAAAATTCGCTGACTGGTGGGATTCCCTGATGCTTCCTTTATTATTGGAGGAGGAAGCGTGGAAACATGTGGATGTAATCGTGAATGGGTCGAGGTCTGATTTGCCGGAAGATAAGATTTTGATTCATGACCCCCGTCTATCAGGCTGGAAAAAGAAAGTATGAAGAGGTACTAATGGCAGACGATAACATAAATAGGAAAACAGCCGTGATTATATACTGTCACGGCTGTTTTCCTTATAAACCCAAAAGATATTTTTAATATTTTTCACTTAGCAAAAACTGTGAAAGATGTACGATCTTTACTCCATTAACATTTCCCGCAGCAAATTCATCCAATGTTACTACATATTTGGGATAATGGTCCTTTATCTCAAGAAGATTTATATCCTTTTCTTCGCAGCTCAAAATACACGATATTTTCAAGCATGGCTGCAATTGATTTCGGGTTAAAACCCATGATGCTGTATTTCAGAGCAGCATCGGCAAGGTAAAATTTCTCCTGTGTCTTCAGTACTAACTTACCCTGTAAATCATATCTTGGACAGCGGTAAATGACAAAAGCTTTCTCAAGCCACTCTAAATAATTGTATACAGTTTCAACAGATAGAGCACGGCCTTCATTTTTTAGAAACTTAACAATGACGTTTGCTGAAAAGGTTTTGCCCACGTTCTCCACAATATACCTTACGACCCGGTTAAACAAATCAAAGTTCTTTACCTGATGCCGCCTGGTAATGTCGCTAATAATCACAGAAGTATAAATGCCTTCCACAATTTGATATGAGGACCGTTCATCAAAGTTACCCAGAGCAACAATGGGAAAACCACCCATGCGGATGTATTCATTCAGCAGCTCTTTTTCAGAGAGCCTGCTGTTTTTCTTAAATGCAAGATACTCGGCAAAAGACAAGGTGTAAACAGGAATGGAGATGTATCTGCCTGTAAGATAGGTGGATATTTCACTGGACATCAGTTTGGAGTTTGAACCTGTAACATATATATCTGTGTCCGCATCCTCAAGGAGGCTGTTAATTGCCTTTTCCCAGCCGTCTACCTCCTGTACTTCATCAAGCAGGAGATAATACCAGCCAACATCGGACATCTTCTCTTTTATGCCTTGATACATTTCTTTAGCGGTCATTCCATCATCAAAGTTTTCCGAGGTATAGCGCAAACTGATAATATGATCTGATGGGGTGCCGCTTTCCAGCAGTTCTTTTCTAAGTATTTCTAATATAGTAAATTTACCGCAACGCCGTATTCCTGAAAGTATTTTTACAAGCGGCACATCACGGTAGGTTGTAAGGATATCTAAATATCTTGGTCTAATAATCATGGCATAGTCTTCCCTTTAATAACATATCTAAAAATTATATAATCTTCAATAGTATTTACTTAGAGTTAGAAAAAACTATAATTCCTTATATAGCTTTTTGAGTTATAAATTATATGGTTTTTTTCTGGCTTTCAGCTATAATAAAATTATTAGACCATGAGGCAGCAATTTTGTTCAACACCAGTTTGACAGATACAAATTTACTATTATGGAGGACAAAGAAATGTTAATCAGAGAATATCTCCCTTCGGATTGCATGGAAATAACAGAACTTTTTTACAATACAGTTCACATAGTTAATAGCAAAGATTATACGAAAGAACAAGTAAATGTCTGGGCGCCCGGACAGGCAGATCTAGAAAAATGGAACCTGTCACTTCAGGAACATTATAGTATTGTCGCGGTTGAAGGAGAAACCATTGTCGGCTTTGGAGATATAGATAAAACAGGTTACCTTGACCGTCTATATGTGCATGCAGATTACCAGAGAAAAGGGATTGCCACCGCCCTTTGCAATCAGTTGGAACAGACTGTCCAAGGGAAAATTGTCACCCATGCTTCTATTACTGCAAGACCTTTTTTTGAAAACAGAGGATATAAAGTTATAAAAGAACAGCAGGTGGAACGGCAGGGAATTTATCTTACAAATTTTGTTATGGAAAAAACAGATAAAGGGGTACACAGCTATTATGGAAAATAAAAAAGTCTTTGCAATGAAGTTTTCTGACATATACCCTCTGCTTGTTGCAAAAGCAGAGCGGAAAAACCGCACAAAACAGGAAGTAAATGAGATTATCTGCTGGCTTACAGGTTATACAGAAAAAGAATTACAGTCCCAGCTTGATAAAGAAGCTGATTACAGTACTTTTTTCAACGAGGCACCGCAAATAAACCCTAATTGTAAGCAGATCAAAGGAACAATATGCGGCTATAGAGTCGAAGATATTGAAGATCCATTGATGCAGAAAATCAGATATCTGGATAAACTCATTGATGAATTAGCGAAAGGAAAGGCAATGGAAAAGATTTTAAGAAAATAAAAAACAGCACTTAATACTATTTATCATGTTAAGGCTTATGGAGGTCTTCTGTTGAATAAAGAATGGTCAGAATTAAATAGAACAATGCAGACACAGATCAAAAAAGATGCTTCTTTTCATGAGGGAATAGAAACTCTTTTGAAGCTGCGTCAGCAATTAGTTGATACATTGTATCAGCTCAAAGATGAATTGAACAGAAAAGATTTTAATGCAATCCCTTTTATAAATGCAGGTGGCTATCATAGTAAGACAATTGCTTATTCAATATGGCATATCTTTCGAATAGAAGATATCGTTGCACATACCCTCATCTGCCAGGACGAACAAATTTTCTTTTCAGGTGAATACCAGAAATACATAGGTTCTCCCATAATCACAACCGGAAACGAACTTGTAAAACAGCAGATTGTAGAATTTTCAGAAGCCTTAAATTTAGAGGAATTATATCGTTATGCTACATTAGTAAAAAATAGTACAGATACTATATTAGAAAACCTTTCTTTTACAGATTTAAAACGTAAGATGACCGATACCGATAAAGAACGCTTAATATCATTAAACGTTGTAAGTGAGGACGAAGAAGCACGCTGGCTGATTGATTACTGGTGTGGAAAAGACGTCAGAGGATTAATACAGATGCCTTTTTCCAGACACTGGATAATGCATATAGAAGCATGTCTGCGTATTTGCAAAGGTATAAAACAAAAAAGAGGTTCACAAAGACAGGAATAACCTTTAAAACGAATAGGAGATAAATATGGATTGTATCATTAGAGAATGGGATATCAAAGATAAATATAAACTGGCTGAAATGTTGAATAATAAAAATATACAAAACAATTTGCGTGATGGATTACCCTACCCGTATACCGCAGATGACGCAGAAGAATATATTGTATCCATGCTTTCTGCAGATAAGACTAAAACATTCGCATTTGCGATTACCTTAAACGATATAGCAATTGGCAGTATCGGAGTATTTCGATGCGGCAATATTCATTCCCGGACTGCCGAAATGGGTTATTATGTAGGTGAACCATATTGGGGAAATGGATTCGCAACTAATGCAGTAAAGCAAATTTGTAAGTATATATTTGACAATACTGACATTATCCGGATTTTTGCCGAACCATTTGCCTACAACACTGCTTCCTGCCATGTACTGGAAAAGGCAGGTTTTCAGTTTGAAGGAACACTACATAGCAATGCTGTTAAAAACGGAAAAATAATAGATATGAAAATGTATGCTTTAGTGAAATTTAATAGCTGTGAAGGAGATAACTAATGATTATAAAAAAAGTTACGGGCAGCAAAAAAGAATATATTGATTTGCTGCTGTTAGCTGACGAGCAGGAAAGTATGATAGATAAATATCTGGAAAAAGGGGAAATGTTTGTTTTAGACGATAATGGTATAAAAGCCGAATGCGTAATAACCAAAGAAGACGATGGCGTTTATGAGCTGAAGAATATTGCCGTGTTGCCTGATCATCAGCGGAAAGGTTACGGAAAAGACCTGATTGAATATATTATTACTCATTATACAGACTTAAGTGTCCTGTATGCCGGAACAGGGGACTGCCCTTCTTCCCTTTCCTTCTACCATAGCTGCGGGTTTACAGAATCACACAGGGTAAAGAATTTTTTTACTGAAAACTATGACCATCCTATATACGAAGATGGAATACAGCTGGTTGATATGGTTTATTTGAAAAGAGAGCTAATTAATATAAAATAAGCGGCAGTCGCCAAGGTCATGTAAACATGACTTTGGCTCGTTGCTCGCGGGAATAACACAGTTCATAAAAAGGCAGCCCAAAGTGAAATCTATCCACCGTTTTATCACACCCGCAGACGTGTTATGGCTCGGTTTCCTCTTCTGTCCCGGTTTTTTTTCTGTCCATGATTAGTTTCATTCCACCAATTGATAATAAGATTACTGCAACCATTACGATACTCTGAAGCTGGCCATAACTGGAGCCCAGAACGATGGCAAATACGATGGCCAGACCAAACGGGAGGACAGCCGCCTTGAAGTTTTTTAACAATACCGGCAGTACCATCGGTCCAAGAAGTGCAGGGAACATGTTGTCAAATGCCGGTGAAATCACAGGGTTGGACAGCAGCGGCACTACCAAAGGTGCCAAAAACAGCATCCCTGCAAATACTATAATTGTCGTTACGAAAGCCGAGGTTGCAACTGCTATAATAGAGACTACCCGACCTTTTTCACTTCCTTCTTCACAATCCATTACACGCATGGCGTTCAGTGCTGCAGGGAGCTTCATATTCTGCACATTTCCTGTCGAGGATGCCAGATATACCGCGCCCGGTCCGATTACAGGAGCCATAGCCAGCTTTTCACATAAACCTGTGATGCCAAAAATAACTCCGATCGGGGCTGAAACGGTGAGAACCTGCTTCCAGTCGAGGGTAATTCCGAATATGAGAGTAATTCCCAGAGGGACAGATATAAACAGAATCCCAACCACCAGAGTCGTTAAAATACCCAGCCTGTGAATTTTATTATTAAATTGTTCGCTGCTCTGCATATCAGATACCTCCCATCACATTTGTAACGATACAGGCCGATGCCATTCCTGCCACCATGCTGATCGCAAAAGAAAATTCTTTCAGTGGTTTCCACTTTTTCGATGCTTTTTCCAGCAGGAACATGGAGCCGGCAGAAACTATAATGGTTACTATTGCTGTAACATTTTTATAATCAACGATGTACGGTGCGGAGAATGTAGCCATCATTCCAAGAAACATAATAGAAGTCATCATCGTTGTAAACGCCATGTTTTTACTGCTTAGTGACTGCATCTTCTTGTCATATTTTTTCAGGATCAGTACCGCCAGGCTTGACAGCATGATTCCCAGAGTTACGGCCCACATAATCATGACATATGTATCCGGTGTGAAATTACCACTTGATAAACTATCGTACCCGGCCGCCGTAACTGCCATATTGGCCGACATTGTCTCATAAGTTGCCGAACCGATGACACTGAGCCTGAGCCACGGGAAAAAGCGGCCTAGCGCAGGCATCAGTATAACGTAACTGATCAGAATCGGCAGAGACGGTACAATAGAGAAAACCGCGCTGCTTTTTATGATCTTTTTTCTGTCTGCTTTATCAATTCCAATCTCCCCTGAGCGTCTCCATGCGGCCCGTAGAAACAGTGCGGACTGGATCATGACAAATATAATCACGATACCGCATAAAACTGCCATCCATCCACTGTTTGATATAAAAGAATAACTATCACCCATTATTTTCCTCCTGATTGAGCCTTTCAGGCCTGACTGTATGCCATCCGGCCCATTACTATTTTTACTGTTCTTTCAATATCGCAGGTTTCTGGCCTGCAGGTATCATACTCTCATATCTTCTTCCGTCCATTGTTTCTGCCAGATCAGCCTTTGCTTTTTCAACGATATCCGGGTTTTCAAGAAGATTCACTGCTGTAGCCGCCAGCACCTGTGCCGCGAAAAACATTCCCTTATGGGCAATGGAACTCTTTCCCTGGGCAACAGCCTGCCATGTATGCAGTGCTGTACCTAATGCAAAACAGGCAGAACTGAAACATGCCGTAGGAATGCACTGGCTGACATCCCCCACATCATTGGATCCCTGCTTCAGGCCTACCGGGGGAAGAATCAGTTTTGATACCGGCTGTCCCAGCACCGCTTCTGCTTTTTCTCCCAGAAACTTCTGTGCCGTTCCTTTGATTCTCCGGATTTCGTCCGCATCTGCAAGTTCTCTGTATTTTTTTGCATAATCCATATCCTCTCCAGTATATGGAATATTAGAAAATTCATTCATATTCTTAAGAACCAGTTCGTTCAGTGTCTTATTCGGGATGAGGTCTGCATAGGCAGAACATATTTCGATATCTACATCCGTCTCTGTCATCATGGCAGCCCCCCGGGCAACTTTATTGACCCTTTCCACAAGACTGACCGTGTCTGTATTTCTTGGGGCCCTGATAGCGTACAGTACTTCTGCCTTTGCCTGCACGACATTAGGCGCATCCCCCCCGGTATTTGTAATGGCATAGTGAAGCCTGCAGTCCGTCGGGATATGTTCTCTCAAATAATTGCAACCTACATTCATCAGCTCGACTGCATCCAGAGCACTTCTTCCCAGATGCGGCGAAGTTGCCGCATGGGCGCTTATCCCCTTGAAGGTATACTTAACCCGGGCATTCGCCAGAGATGACATAGAGCATACGTGCATCGTATATGGGTGCCATGTCAGGCAGATATCACACCCGTCGAATGCATGTCCCTTCAGCATGAATGCCTTTCCTGCTTCACCTTCCTCAGCCGGACATCCAAAATACAGGACTGTACCCCCAAGCCCGGCTTTTTCTATATAGTCTTTTACCGCAACCGCTGCCTGTACTGAGCCCGTCCCTAGAAGCTGGTGCCCACAGCCGTGGCCGCAGCTGCCTGCTGTTTCTTCCTCTTTTTTCGTGGCATCGGCTTTCTGTGACAGCATCGGAAGGGCATCATACTCTCCAAGAAAAGCTATGACCGGTTTACCGGAACCACAACTGGCCTTAAAGGCCGTCGGAATCCCGGCGATTCCTTCTGTAATCTCAAATCCTTCTTCCCGAAGCTTCTCCATCTGCAGCCGGCTTGACTTTTTTTCCTGAAAGGCCGGTTCCGCAAATTCCCATATCTTATCGCTGATCTCAGCAAAGATATCCTTTTTTTCCTCAATCAGGCTGCTCAAAAGTTCTTTATTCACAAAAATATCTCCTTCTCAATTGTTTTTTCAAATACTCCTGCATGGGTTTATTGCAATAAAATCTTCGCTGACTTATAATAAATGCATGAACCAGCCGGCCGGCTTTTTGCAGGTATTTCAATGCTTAATTCTATTTTATTGTGTCTTCTGCCAGAATACCAATATTTATCCGGCATGGGGGTATGCACTTTGGTTATCCCGCCCCCTATTTATTACACCTGTTTCGGAAAAGGAGAATTTATGAATATTCAACAGATCGAATACGCTGTGGAAGCATCCAGAACCTTATCGTTTTCGGCCGCTGCTGAGAACCTTTTCGTATCCCAGCCCAATATCAGCCGTGCCGTTTCTTCTCTTGAGGCAGAGCTCGGTTACCAGATTTTTTCGCGTACCAACCAGGGGATCGTACTCACAGAAGAAGGAGAATATTTTATCCAGCATGCAGAGATTATTGCCGAACAGCTCCGGCAGATTAAAGGAAGCCGGCTCGATAAAAACTCCAGCCGGCTGAACATTATTTCCTCTTTTAACCACACTTCATTGTCAGAGGCGTTTATCAAATTATGCAAAGAATATGAAAACTGCAAAAGACTCGATCTTTCTCTTGCATCAGGCAATGTAAAGACTGTGATTAACGAGGTTTACCTGAACAAGGCCCAGATCGGCATAACTGCATTTGATGATAAGGCAATGGGACTTTACAGAGAACTTATGGGGGCTAAAGATATCACGATGACCTTGTTAAAAAGACTTCCCATGAACATCAATCTTCGAAAAGGCCATCCCGCACTGGAGGCAGGCATTGAAAATGTGTCTCTGAATTCATTGAAAAAATACGTACATATTTCCTACGATTTTAATAGAAGAGATGAATATCCAAGCCTGTTTTATATGGATCTGATCGACACCTGCAAAAATATTTCTGTGCATGATAAAGAAACACGCCGAAAACTCGTTTCATCCACAAATGCATTCAGCGTAGGATGTGTACAGCACCCCCAGGCTGCGGATAACGAAAACTGGGTCAGTATCCCGATCGCTGACATCCGCTGCAATATCGTATATATAAAAAAGAAAAACACAAAGCTGGGTGAAGAAGCACTTCGGTACATAGAATTAGTTCAAAATGAGCTCGACTACACCAAAAGTGTATAGCCGGCCGTATCAAATACAACAGGCTATACTTTAAAATTTCCAGTAATATTTCGCAGACTAACGCTTTATATCATAATTCATGTTCATCAGGTTCTGGATTACGGAGACATCATCCGTGATATTCCCATCCCCGCGGATTGTATGCTTAATTGCGCTGCTCGCAACTGCAAAGTTCACCATATCTTCCGGCTCATATCCGTTCATCATGGCATAAATCAATCCGCTGGCAAATGCATCACCCCCGCCGACGCGGTCCAGAATATGAAACGAAAACAATTTGCTCTCATATGTCTGCCCGCAGTACCACATATATGCCTTTAAGCTGTTCTCGCTTCCACTGTATGCATAACGTACATGGCGGGCAATACATTTAAGGTTTGGATAGCGCTCGGCAAACACCTGAAAGACTGCCTCCTGCTGCCAAAAATCTGGCTGAAAGGGAATCTCATCCTTGACGTCTCCTTTTTCATGATTACCCTCATCTATCCACAGGTGGTACGGCTCAATCCCGAGCAGAACATCCACATAAGGCAGACAGTCAGTGCAGAAATCTCTGGCTTCCTCCCATGACCACAGAGTACTGCGGAAGTTACCGTCATAGCTGACGGTAATTCCTTTTTTCTTTGCTGTTTTTAAACAGTCTGACACCAGTTTCCTGCAGTTTTCACCGAGGGCAGAGGTAATACCGCTTAAATGAAGCCACGTAAAACCATCCAGCAATGCATCTAAATCAATTTCACTGAAATCATATTCTGTAATGGCACTGTTTTTCCGGTCATAGGTTACTTTACTTGGACGGATCCCATACCCATTTTCCAGATAATATGTACCCAGCCGGTGTGTCGGTGTCTCCTCAGGTGTGCTTAAAATCATGGGGGTACAGTTGACATCATTGCTTCTCAGCATTCTGACCGCACTTTTTCCGAGGCTGTTATTGGGAACTACAGAGAAAAAAGTACTGTCTATACCAAGATTTGCAAGGGCCAGGGCGATATTCGCCTCACTTCCCCCATAACTTGCTTCGAAGTTTGCCGCCATTCGGATTTTCCCATAATCAGGCGGTGTCAGGCGCAGCAAAATCTCGCCGATCGTGATAAACCTGTGGCGGTTTTCCCTTTCTCCGGTTAATGAATTATTGTATTCCATAGGACTTCCTCCTCTGCGGTCTTTCCGCTTTTTTGTCTCTTAATATTCCAGATATGCACCTTTCATCGGACTTGCCGCATGCTCACTGAACATACGGAGTACTCCCTTTTTGTACTTCGGTCCGCGCGGTTTCCAGTTTTCACGGCGCTGCTTTAATACAGCATCTATTTCCTCCATACTCTTTGGTACGCCCGCGATTCCTACGATATTCAGCTTCCGTCCGGCTATATCGATTTCAATCAGGTCTCCTTCTTCTACAAGTGCAATCGGGCCTCCGTCGACCGCTTCCGGGCTGCAGTGTCCGATCACCGGTCCCGTGGAGGCGCCGGAGAACCGCCCGTCTGTAATCAGTGCAATGCTTTTTCCGAGTTCTTTGTCACTGCTGATAGCCTCCGATGTGTAGAACATTTCCGGCATTCCGCTTCCTTTTGGCCCTTCGTAGCGGATAAAAACAGCGTCTCCTTTTTGAACCTTATGCTTAAGAACTGCATCCAGACATTCCTCTTCACTGTCAAACGGCCTTGCTTTTAAAACAGCTGTAAACATTTCTTTCGGACACGCTGTATGCTTGATGACAGCACCCTCCGGTGCCAGATTGCCTCTTAAGACAGCAATACTGCCATCCGTACCAAGCGCTTCATTATAAGGACGGATTATGTCCTCCTTTTTCAGTGATACCTGATAACGCCGGTTAAAGTCAGCGAGCCATTTCCCACATCTCTCATAGAACCCATTTTTCTTTAATTCCTTGAGATTTTCACCCAATGTTTTTCCTGTAACGGTCATCACATCCAAATGCAGATGTTCCTGAATCTCTTCCATGATAGCCGGAACCCCTCCTGCATAGTAGAAGACTTCTGCCGGCCAGCGCCCTGCCGGGCGCACATCCAGAAGATAACGGGCATTTCTGTGAAGACGGTCGAAAGTATCGCCTGTAATCTCAATTCCAAATTCATGGGCAATGGCAGGAATATGCAGAAGACAGTTCGTGCTCCCGGAAACAGCCGCATGGACGAGAATCGCATTTTCAAAGCTCTCCATTGTGACAATATCGCTGGGACGCATGTCCGGCATAGATGCAAGCCGCACCGCCTGTTCGCCTGCTTCTCTTGCAAAAGTCAGAAGGTCCGGGCTGGATGCCGGCATAAGCGCACTCCCCGGCAGTGCCAGTCCCAGAGCCTCTGCCATAATCTGCATGGTAGAAGCCGTTCCAATAAACGAACAGGCCCCGCAGCCGGGGCAGGCATTGCATTTTGCCCAGTCCAGTTTTTCTTTATCGATCTCACCTCTCTGGTACTTTGCACTGTACATTCCAAGCTGTTCCAGAGTCAGCATTTCCGGTCCGGCATTCATCGTACCTCCCGGAACTACCACAGACGGGATGTTTACTCTTGCCAGTCCCATCAGATTTCCGGGCATCCCCTTATCGCAGCTTGCCAGATAAACACCGGCATCGAAAGGCGTGGCGTTGGCATGGATTTCAATCATATTGGCGATCATCTCGCGGCTTACCAGACTATAGTTGATACCATCCGTCCCCTGACTCTCCCCGTCACAAATATCCGTGCAGTAATACCGGGCGCCGAATCCTCCGGCTTTTGCAACACCTTTTTGCACTTCTTCCACCAGCGTGTCCAGATGTCCGCTTCCCGGGTGGCTGTCCCCAAAAGTGCTCTCTATCATCACCTGTGTCTTTTCTAAATCTTCCGGCTTCCATCCGGTCCCGATCCTGAGAGGGTCAAGTTCCGGTGCCAGTTTCCGCATTTCCTGACTTTTCAATTTCATAGTAATCTCCTCATCTTTCTATATAATTTATTTTAACTCATATAATTTTTTGACAGACTGCTTCTCATGTTTATGCCACTACAAACCAGACAATTGTAGCTCCAATAATTCCCACAGCCCCTACTAAAGTCTCCATGACAGTCCATGTTTTCAGATTTGTTTTTTCATCCACCTCAAAAAGTGACTTGGAGAGCCAGAATCCCGAATCGTTCACATGACTGAATGCCGTCGCTCCGGCCGCAACCGCAATTGTAATAGTTGCAAGCTGAATCTGGGACAATTCCGCAATCGCGGGCATCGATGCCATAATTCCCGCTGCCATAGTCATAGAAACGGTTGCCGAACCGACAGAAATTCTTACAACTGCCGCCACTAAAAATGCGACAATCACCAACGGCAGCGGCAGGCCCCCGACAAAGTTCCCGAACACTTCACCAATGCCTGAATTTTGCAGAATAAACCTTAACATACCGCCGCCTGAAATCAAAAGAATGATGTTGCCGCAGGAATGCAGGGAGTTTGTCATAACAGAAGTAATATCTTTTATGCTGAACCCTCCACGGATTCCGAGAAAATACATCCCGCAGATTGTTGACAAAAGCAGCGCAATAACAGGTGTCCCTAAGAACTCTAATACGGGCTGGGCGGGTGCCAGTAACGGTATAATGGATGAAAGTGTATTTAAAATAATCAGGAATAACGGAAGCAGGATGATACAGACAATCAGTATAAAACTCGGCGGTTTTACGTTTTCTTGCTTCTTTTCCTGCGCCTCTCTTTCATTTTCAAGGTAAGAACTCGGAACAGCACAGTCAAACTTCCTGCCTGCAAATTTTCCGAATACGGGACCTGCAATAATCATTGCCGGTATTCCCACAATAATGCCTAAAATAATGACATAACTTAACTCCACATTGAGCATCTCCGCCACCAGAACCGGACCCGGTGTCGGGGGGACAAATGCATGGCCGATTGCCAGACCCGCTAATAACGGGATCGAATAATGAAAGACCGACTTCTGCGTCTTACGTGCGATACCAAATGCAACGGGAATCAAAATCAATAATCCTGATTCAAAAAATACCGGCATTCCCACAATCAGCCCGGTAACTCCGAGTGCCCACGAAGCCTTTTCCTCGCCGAATTTATTCAGGAGCGTGTCCGCAATTACCTCCACTCCGCCGGATACCTGCAGGATCGCACCGAACATAGAACCCAGGCCAATTAAAATAGCTATTGTCTGGAGCGTGGTCCCGACACCTTCTGCAAGCGTATCCGTAATCATTGTAAATGGCATACCAACCGCCAAACCAATAATCAATGCTGAAGTCATTATTGCGATAAACGGCTGAATCTTTACTTTAATAATCAGAAAAAGCAGCACAGCAAAGCCAATCAATGCACCTATAATCAATCTTTCTGAAGATGCTGTAAATTCAATCATAATGTTTCCTCCCAAACTCATTCTATACCCGAAATATGCGCATACCAACACACCGGCACATTCCTTATTTCTCTTTGCTCTATAACATATGACGTCTTATGTTTTTGTAATTTCATTATAATATTTAACTTAAAAACCGCAATACATCTGATGTATTTATTCCTATTTCCACTTAACGCACAAAAACAAGCGGGCATACGTAACAATATTCCCGCTTGTTCTGTACATTTTTCCTATATGTTTTTACTAAATGTCATTCTAGTTTTAAATACATCTGATGTATTTTCCTAATTTCGTTCCTCCAGCAGTTTCATGATTGCCTGACGGTTATAAGTCAGATGCGTAATCATCGCACACTTTGCGCCTACAGAGTCTCTGTTCAGAATAGCTTCCGTAATCGCCCGGTGTGTTTTTATTGTCTCCTCCATCAAAAGGCGGTGGGTGACATTCGCAAAAGTCAGCACTGCCGTATTAATAACCGGAACCAGAAGCTCGACCACCTGATTCTTACTGCATCTTGCAATGCAGGTATGGAATTCTATATCTTTGTTAATATGTTCTGTTCCACTCACATAGAGTCTTTCGGTTTCTTCACACAGCCGTTTTAACGTTTTTAATTCCCCGTCCGTGGCATTCTTACAGGCAAGTCCGGCGATTTCCGGTTCTATCATCAAACGAACTTCAAAAAGCTGCAGGGCAAGCTCATACTTATCCTCTATCTGGTCCAAACCAAGTGGGTCTTCCCGCTGGGAGATCGTGCTAATCACATATGTACCGGCTCCCTGCCTACACCAAACATCCCGGCAAGTTCAAATTCATTCGGTAACCTCTGTCCGACATTTACCGGTTCATTTAAAATGTACTGCATTAACCTGTCTTCAATCTGGTCGCCTAAAGGCTTTTTGTTAGATCTGTCAAAATTATACATATATCTGCTGCTCCGTTCTCGCTTCCCACATCATTTCCTTTCATAAAGGAACCTGATATGTTCATACACTTCCTGAAAATCAATAACGCATTCCCCGTCCCATATCTGCACCGGTATCTTCGCATCAAAACCATAAATAACAGGATATTCCTCATGTTCAAAATCATATACGATTACCTTTTTATTGATCGGGTCAATCATCCAGTACTCCCTTACCCCGGCATTCATATACTTATTCAGCTTAGTGACCATGTCCTTTTTTCTGGTGGATTTGGAAAGTACTTCAATCACAAAATCAGGCGCGCCATAAACACATCTGTTAATGATCTTATCCCTGTCACATACGATAATAACATCCGGCTGGACTATCGTCTTATCGTCGCAGTCCAGCTGGATATCCAGCGGTGAAATCATCGGAAGACATGTCCCTTTATTATCCATGACATGACCAAGCAGTTTTGCATAAATAAATCCGGCAATCAACTGGTGCGGGGAGGTGGGAGCGGTCATGTTATAGAAAACTCCGTCGATAAGTTCCACCCTGATGTCATCTGGAATCTCATAATAATCCTCCAGAGTATATTCCCCCTGCTGTTTCATAGCATAAGTGCTCTGTACCTCACGGATATATGCATCCCCTGAACTGCCCAGCAGTCTCTCTAACGCCTGAAGCGTCTCATAACGCGGGGAGGACGTGGCACCGTTAAAAACCTTCTGTACAGTCCCGAGCGGGACACCTGATAATTCTGAAATCTGGGCATATGTATAACCCAGTTCCTTCTTTCGTTCCTTCATTTCCTGAATCGTCATAGACATACATCCTTTCTTTGAATAAAAAGCGGCTTGTGGATGGACTTATATTGTTTATCTGATTATTTTTAATATAACATCTAACACTCCAAAAAACAACCGCATTTTTATATTTATATCCGCAAAATATCCATGTTTTAATCTTTTCCCATAATATGCTATACAGATACGTGCAAAACAATTTCATGTTATTATAAAAATTCAATATCTGGCATAAAACGAGGATAAGACTATGGAAATACAAGTGGAAATTCTCTTTTCTGTTGTCACTAATTATGATATAATATATCCATTATCCGGAGTTCCAAAAATCATTCAGGATATATATCTTTACGGTAGAACCAGGGAATTATATGGAAAATATAAGGACCTGTTAAGTGCTACACCCAAGCTTATAAAAGTATAGGCAGAAAGAGAGGAGATCTTATGAAAAAGAGAGTTTTAGCAGCACTGCTTGCTGCGACAATGGCAATCGGCATGTTAGCCGGCTGCTCAACACCAAAGACAAACAAGCAGGAGGATTCCAGTTCTGAGTCTGGAGAAAAGGTATTTCGTTATTCCTCAAGAACAGAGCCAACGACTCTGGACCCGTCAAAGACTAACTGTATCCCTGATTGTGAGATTCAGCATGCCATTACGGAGGGCCTCGTTAGAAATACTGGCGGCGAGGTAACACCAGGTGTTGCATCAGACTGGACCGTTTCTGATGATGGTCTTGTTTACACATTCAACCTGAATCCAGATGCAAAGTGGAGTGATGGAGAGCAGATCAAAGCAGGTGATTTCGTATATAGCTGGCAGAGACTGCTGGATCCCGACACAGCCGCACCGTATGCATTCATTGGTGAGTACATTAAGAATGGTCTTGCAGTTGAGACTGGTAAGATGGAGCCTTCTGAACTTGGAGTTGCTGCTGTGGATGATGTGACATTTGAAGTAACGCTGGAACATCCGACAGCATATTTCCTGAGTATGATCGGCGCACAGCCACAGTTCGCTCCTCTTCGTCAGGATATCGTTGAAAAGTACGGCGCAGAATTCGCTGCTGATGCCGAGAAGAATATTTACTCAGGTCCTTACGTACTGACAAGTGCCAAGAACCAGAAATGGATATTTGAGCCAAATGAAAATTACTGGGACAAAGATTCTATTAAACTTGACCGTGCAGAGCTGAGCTATGTACAGAATCAGGAGACGGCCCTTGCAATGTACGAGTCAGGAGACCTGGATTATTCTGAGATTCCTTCCGCGGCAGTACCAACCTATGAAGGCAAGGATAATACATTCCGTAATGGTAATGTAGATTATTACTACTTCAACTGCGATGAATCAACGGGTTCCCCGATAGCAAATAAGAACTTCCGTCTGGCACTGAACTATGCACTGGACAGAAATTCATTTAACACATTGGCTAACAACGGTGTACATGTACCAAGTAACGCTCTTGTATTCAGCGGATTATCAGGAGCTAATAGCACGTACGGCGAAGAATCCAATCTGGAATCCTATCCTCTTGATGGCGATAAAGATAAAGCAAAAGAGTATTTAGCCACTGCATTAACAGAGCTTGGCAAATCAAACGCATCTGACATTACAGTTACAATTACAACAACAGATGCTGATTCTGCTAAGAAGCAGGCTGAGGTTTGCCAGGAAATGTGGAGCGATGTCCTTGGTATCAATGTTGAAATCAATCAGGTTACATACGCAGAAACATTAAAGCGTCAGCAGAGCGGCGATTATGAGATCGCATGGGGCGGCTGGGGAAGTGATTACGATGATCCATACAGCTACCTTGAGCTTTTCAAATCAGACAGTTCCTACAACTACAGCCGCTTCAAAAATGACAAAGTGGATGAACTTCTGGCTGCTTCCCAGACAGAGACAGATGCAGCCGCACGTATGGATCTGCTTCATGAAGCAGAGCAGATTATCATAGACGAGGCAGCATTCCTGCCTCAGGCAGAGAGAGATGTTCATTACCTTCTTGATGAAGATGTAAAGAACGTTAAGTTCTTCTACTGCAGTGTTAATATTGATTGGGTATATGCAGATATTCAGTAATCGCATACCATTATAAAATTTTATCGCTGCCCGGGGATACCGGGCGGCGAATTTATTCGTATACAAGGAGGATTACGCATGCGGAAGTACATATTAAAGCGTGTGATAGCTGCAGTCCTGACGATGTGGGTGCTGATTACCGCCGTCTTTTTTCTGATTCGTCTGATGCCCGGAGACCCATTTCAGAATCCAAAGATGACCGCTGAGGTGCGGGCAAATCTGGAGAGCTATTACGGATTTGATAAGCCACTTATTGTACAGTATGGTACATATATGAAGAATCTGTTTCAGGGTGATTTAGGCTATTCGATGAAATTTACTAACAAAACAGTTAACACGATTATTGGTGAGACATTCCCGTTCTCCGCGGACCTGGGAATCCGCGCACTTGTGCTGGCGTTGTCAATGGGACTCGTGCTTGGAATTATTTCGGCAAGAAACAGAGGAAATAAGCTGGATTTTGTCTGTGTTATCATAGCGGTTCTGGGAACCAGTATCCCCGACTTTATTATGGGAGCTATACTACAGTATGGATTTGGTATTAAGTGGGGGCTCTTGCCTGTAGCACAGTATAACGGCATAAAATATACGATTTTGCCTGCGTGCGCGCTGGCGTTTTACACATTGGCCTCGGTTTCCCGTATCATGAGGGCAAGTATGCTGGAGGTTTCCCAGCAGGATTATATTAAAACGGCCCGCTCAAAAGGTGTGTCTGAATTGAGAATCACATGTAAGCATCAAATACGAAATGCAATCATGCCTGTTATGACTGTAATGGGACCAACAGTAGCATCAGTGCTTACCGGAACCTTTGTTATCGAAGCTATTTTCGCCATTCCCGGAATGGGAAAATATTACGTAGAAAGTGTGTCAAACAACGACTATTCTATGGTATTGGGTATGACGATTTTCTACGGTGTATTTTTGATTTTGTGTAATCTGGTTGTAGATATTCTGTACGGCGTGGCAGATCCGCGTGTACGCATTGGCGAAAGGTAGGTGAGAGAAATGGCAGAATTAAATAAAGAAGCTTTTATAATACGCGGGAAAGACACCACCCGCATGGAAAACATCAGCAGGCCATCCCTCTCCTTCTGGCAGGATGCATGGAGACGCCTTCGGAAGAACCGGAGTGCATTTATCGGACTTTGCATTGTTGTGCTTTATGCATTGCTGGCTATTTTCGCACCGATGTTCAGCCAGTACACACAATCCCAGATGGATATCAATGCAAGAAGCGCATTTATCTCCAGCGCTCATTGGCTCGGGACAGACTCTACAGGGCGCGACCTTTGGGTGCGTATCTGGATGGGAGCGCGTGTATCTCTTAGTATCGGCCTGATTGCAGCAGTTGTAAATATGTGTGTAGGTGCTGTAATCGGCGGACTTTGCGGATATTACGGCGGTAAGCTGGATATGATTGTGATGCGTATTGTAGACCTTTTATACGGAATTCCCAGTCTAATTATCACCATCCTTGTTATGATGGTACTTGGTAAAGGTATTACACCGCTGATCGTAGCCATGTGTGTCGTTGGATGGATTGGGACATGCCGCTTTGTACGTGGCGAGGTATATCGTATTAAGGAGCAGGATTTTGTCCTTGCTGCCAGAGTACTCGGTGTACCGGACTTTAAGATTATTATTAAGCATATGATTCCAAATATTCTTGGAATGCTCGTAACAAACCTGTGTATGGCAATCCCGGGAGCTATTTTCCAGGAAGCCTTTCTAAGTTACATCGGACTTGGTATTACACCGCCTGACTGTAGCTGGGGAGTTATCTGCAAAGAAGGAATTCAGTACCTGCGCTATTCACCGCATCAGGTGCTGATACCGGCATTTTTTGTATGTACGACCATGCTGGCTTTGAACCTTCTCGGTAACGGCCTGCGTGACGCAGTCGACCCAAGACTGCGCGGAACAGAATAGGAGGAGTCGTAGAAATGACCGAACGAGAAAAGATACTAGAACTGAAAAATGTAGTATATTCCTTCCATACATACGGTGGCGAAGTAAAAGCTGTGCGTGACGTAAGCTTTGAAGTAAGGAAGGGAGAGATACTTGGAATTGTGGGTGAGTCTGGCTGCGGAAAAAGTGTTACAGCCCAGTGCATTATGAGACTGAACCCAGAACCGCCGGGATTTTTCGAGGGCGGCGAGGTACTTGTTCACGGTAAAGATGTTTTGAAAATGACAAAGAAAGAGCTGCGTAAGCTCCGGGGGCAGGATATCGGGTTTGTATTCCAGGATCCTATGACATCCCTGAATCCAACCATGAAGATTGGCGCACAGATTGAAGAAGTATTTTTAGGGCGTACTGATGTAACAAAGAAAGAAGTGAAGGAAAAAGCCCTTGAGATTATGAAGCTGGTTGGTATTTCAGATGTAGAGAAGCGATATAAACAGTACCCCCACGAATTGTCAGGTGGTATGAAGCAGCGTGTTATGATTGCCATTGCCCTTGTGAGCCGCCCGGACATTGTTATCTGCGATGAGCCAACTACTTCCCTTGACGTAACCATTGAGGCACAGATCCTTGATCTGCTTCTTGAACTGAGAGAAAAACTTGGAACGTCGATTATTATTATTACACATGACCTGGGCGTTATCGCACGTATGTGTGACCGGGTGGTAGTTATGTATGGCGGCAAGGTTGTCGAAAAAGGTACCGTACAGGAAATATTTTATGATACAGCTCATCCATACACAAAGGGCCTGATGGGCTCCATTGCGAAGCTGGATACAGCAAAAGGAGCAAAACTGACCCCTATCGATGGTACACCCCCTGATTTATTCTTCCCCCCGAAGGGATGTCCATTTGCAGCCCGTTGCGAATACGCTATGGATGTATGTAAAGACAATCCGCCAGGCTGCTACCATATAACAGATGAGCATATTACAAATTGCTGGCTCCAGCATGAATTTGCTCCTGATACGGACATGAAGAAAGCAAACGCAGCAATACTTGAGGAAGGAGAGGTGAAGACGGATGAATAATAATGAAAAACAGCCTCTCGTGCAGGTAAGGGATGTATGTAAGTACTTTAAAGTCGGGAAAAAGGCTTATCTAAAGGCAGTAGACCATGTTTCCTTTGATGTCTTTAAAGGTGAGACAGTAGGTGTCGTTGGAGAGTCTGGCTGTGGTAAATCCACCCTTGGCCGCTGTATGATTCGTCTCTACGAGCCTACAGCCGGGGAAGTGATTTACGATGGCAAAGATATTACAAAGCTTTCCAAAGAGGAGCAGAAGCAGTTCTGCCAAAAAGTACAGATGATCTTCCAGAACCCCTATGCGTCGCTTAATTCCCGTATGACAGTTAAGGAGATCGTAGGAGAAGGTTTAAAGCAGCATGGAACACCCAGAAAAGAACTGGAGGAGCGTGTAAAAACGCTTCTTGAAACGGTAGGCCTTAATAAGGATCATATGTCCCGTTTCCCTCATGAGTTCTCGGGCGGACAGAGACAACGTATCGGTATTGCCAGAGCCCTTTCCGTAGAGCCGGACTTTATTATCTGTGACGAGCCGATTTCAGCCCTTGACGTGTCTGTACAGGCACAGGTTATTAACATGCTGAAGGAGCTTCAGGAGAAACGTGGACTGACCTACATGTTCATTGCCCACGATTTGAGTGTAGTAAAATATATTTCAGACCGCGTAGTTGTTATGTATCTGGGAACAGTGGTCGAGACTGCTGAGACGGAGGAGCTTTACGGCAACACTATGCATCCTTACACAAAAGCGCTGATTTCCGCCATTCCAGAGGCAGATCCTGATAGGGCAAAAGCGAGCCAGCGTATTCCGATTAAGGGCGAGATTCCAAGTCCTATTAACCCGCCGGAGTGCTGCCGGTTCGTGGAGCGGTGCCAATATGCAACAGAACGTTGTCACAAAGAGCAGCCTGAACTTCGCGAAATGACTCCGGGACATTATGTAGCATGCCATCTTGTGTAATCTGATGGTTACCATCTTTGACGTAAAAATCCGTGGAATGCATGAAAGCTTTCCACGGATTATTTTTATAGTTCAATTAATTCTTTTGTCGCACTAATGAGGTTCTCATATCCATCTTCTGTAATCAGTACCTGATCTTCGATCCGGACTCCGCCCCAGCCCGGGATATATAGTCCGGGTTCAACTGTCACAACGTTTCCTTTTTCAAGTACTGCTGTAGAATTCGAACCCAGGAACGGAATCTCATGTACGAATACACCTACTCCATGTCCGATGCCACCATAGTTATACTGCTCGTACTCTGTTCCTCTGATGGCTTTTAAAGATGCTTCATAGGTTTCTTTTCCAGTTGTTCCGGGTCTTAAGATGGCTTCAAAATCTTCTACCATCTGCTGCTCCAGTCCATAAACCTCTCTCTGCTTTGCTGTTGCCTTCCCTAATACAACTGTTCTTGTCATATCTGATAAATAGCCTTTGTACTGGCAGCCGTAATCCATCAATACAAAGTCTCCATATTCCAGTGCTTTTGAAGAAGGAATCCCATGCAGTAAAGAAGTTCTTGCCCCTGAAATCAGAATTCCACCGTAAGGTTTTGTATCAGCACCTTCCATCACCATATAGTGTGACAATTTCGATGCCAGTTCTTTTTCTGTTACACCAACGCGAATATCTTTGATGATTTTCTCAAATGCCCTGGAAGCAATGTCACAGGATATACGCAGACATGCAATTTCTTCTTCTGATTTAATTGCACGGAATGTTTCTATCACATCTACGGTAGGAACGAGCTCTGCCTTTGCCTTATCTTCCATTTCTTTATAGTCCTGATAGGTTACCTTATCTGATTCAAACCCCACATTTTTAATATGCTCTGTGCTTATAATATTTCCCAGAGCATCACCAATGGTTTTCCCGGGAGTACGCCAATTATAAATCTGATAATCCGGGCATTCCTCAGCAGCCTGTTCTGTATATCTTGGATCGGTTATAAAATATTTTTTGTTTTTAGTAATAACAAGGTATGAATCATCCCCTGTGTATCCACTGATGTATCTTACATTTGCAGGACTGCTTATGTAAAATGCCTCCAGGTTTTCTTTTTCCATATAGGTTAATAATTTCTGTACGTTGTTCATCTTTGCTCCTCCTATGTGGCATTACCACACTATTTCATGATTTCTTCAATATCCTGCCATCTTCTCGGTATATTTGCGGATAAATTTACACAGCCGTCTTCTGTAACCAGACAATTATCTTCCAGCCTGAAACCAATTCCCCATTCTTCATGATAGATACCCACATCAATGCAGAATACCATGCCTGGTTCTGTCAGCCTGCCTTTTACATCAACCACGTCATGCACATCAAACCCAATATGATGTGCACCGCCATGCCACATATAAGTGTCGATGTCATCCGCATTCTTTAAAACTCCTGCTTCCATTAGCTGCCGGCAGTTATAGCTTTTTATCATCTTATCAATATCCATAGCTGGAATACCTGGTTTTACCGTTCTGAACATATACTCTGAAGTATTGTATGCACACTCGTATAACAGCTTTTGTTTGTCTGAATATTTCCCATTACAGGGCCATCCGCGGGAAACATCCGTAGTCACATGGTCATAGTTGACTCCTACGTCATTTAAAACCATATCTCCATCACACACCTGCCCCATATAGCTATAATAATGAATGCAGAAATTGTTCTTTCCACCGGAAATAATTGAAGGAAATCCTGGCTCTAAAAGTCCATGCTGTGCTAATACAAAATCATAATATGCTTTATACTGGTATTCATACATCCCTGGTTTTGAATGTTCCATCATTGCAAGGATACCTTCTCTTGTGATTTCCTCTGCCTTCTTCAGCGCTTCAATTTCGCAAGGTTTTTTGATCGTTCTTAAGGTCTTTAAGATTGCTCTTGCACTGTCAATTTTAATGTCCGGATATGTTTCTTCAATATAAGATTGAATGCTCCGGGCCGGATATCTGACATTTCCACCAATGGTGCTTTCATCAATATCCAAATAGACAGTATCCACCTGTCTTTGCGAAAGTGTCTGCTCTAACATTGGCTGAAATGCTTCCAAAAAGGCGTAGTCTGCAACACCTGAGACTGCTTCTGCCTCTGGCATTGTCAATCTCCTTCCAGTCCATCTTTCTTTCATCTTATCTGGTGGGAGAAGAAACAAGGTTTCTTTTATGTCACCTGTTTCTGTGACCTGTCCCCAAAGAATGCTTTCCTTTTGTTCCACTCCTGTCAAATAAACAAAATTTCTGTTTGCAAAGAATGGGTAATCTTCATCATTCGTTTTTCGAAGCTCCTCCCCACTAAAAATAAGTACCATTGAGGATGGTTTCAAATTTCGGTATAATGCAGATCTGTTTTCCTTATAGAATTTTGCGTCCATGACTGCCTCCTATATTCTGACTTAAGTAATACTAATACTCCATGACGAAATATACCTGATAAGATTGTTCGTCAATTTGATAAAGTGGTATAAACGAATATCCCTGACAGTGAAAAACCAACTCTTCACCATCCCTTTTCCACAACGTTTCTAATGGTTTGTCCCCTTTCTTTACATGGATATGCTCCAGCTCATCCGTAACTGCTGCCAGTACATAAGGGCCATAAAAAAGCGTCGTTAATTCCGGAACATCTGGCGTCGTCCTAATATGCAGTCCACAGGGATACTCCAGTTCCAATCCCACAGTTCCCTGTTCAAAACAAAGATCTGCCACAATATATCCCTCTTGCTCTTCTGCCACTTGTATCTCCTGGTTTACTTTTAGTTTCACTTCACCCTGACACCAGTCTGGTTTGCGAAGTTTTACTCTTTTTATTATAGGCCTCGCAGATTCCTTTGACAAGCGGGAAATCTCCAATACAATCATTTCCGGATGATTACTTTCACCGTACTGTACAATTTCATATCCACCCTTTTCCCATAAGATTTTAGATGGAATAAACTGATTGATATAAAGGGTCTCATCCCCATAAAAATAAGCACTGTCTAAATATTTAGAATGACTTTCCATTCCGGTTCCATGACAGCAGGAATTTTCAAAAAGGAATTCCCTTTTCGCCCCGGCCTTTAACGGGAAAAAATAGGTACTTTCACCTGTTTTTTTCTTGTCCAGACCCGGCACGATATGATTGAGCACCGTTCGTTCATAGTAATCCATATAATCTGCCCTTGGTTCATATTCATAGAGCATCTTCGTCAGTTTCAGCATATTATAGGAGGCACAGCTTTCTGCCGTACTGTCTGTAAGCAATCCCCCAATCCGGTTTCTGGCATGAAACATCTCTGCTTCCCCAACGCCACCAATGGAATACGAATGGAAACGTGTTACAACGTCCCAAAAGAATGCAGCCCTTTCATAATCAGGGGCCTCTTTCGTCGCATCAAAACGCTTCAGCATACCAATGATTTGCGGAATGTGTTGGTTGGCGTGAATACCACTTAAGGCATCGATATGATTTTCTAATGGCAGTAACAGCTTTTCATTATCAAACAGACGTGCTGTTTCTATATATTCTGTTTTCCCTGTATATTCGTATAGCCAGATCAGGCTTTCATTAATTCCCCCAAACTCTCCTGCTATATAAATGCTCCACATCTTTTCCAGTTGTTCCGGGTGTAGTTTTTTTAATCGCGCTGTAATCCAGTCTCCTAATCCTTCTGCCACCTTCAGTGCGGTTTCGTTCCGGGTAAAACGATAGCTGTCTATGAGTCCTGCTAAAATCTTGTGCATGGTGTAATAAGGCGCCCAGATTTTGGGATATGTAACATATTGCTCCAATAAATCAAACTGTTCCTGAGAATATGCACTTAAAAATCCTTTCTGGTATCCTTCTAACCGGCCAAAAGCTTCCTGACATTTTTGCAGTTCCTCTACCAGATAGTCTGCTTTTTCCTTAAAACACTCTTCACCTGTACTATGGTAAGCCAGTGCCAATGCAGTCAAAAAATGCCCTGTCGTATGCCCTCTTAACAAACCCTCTGGAGAATCCCATCCCCTCATTGGTTTTGCCTGTCTGACAGGAAGTACTGCTGCCTCCCGGAAACTATAGAGAAACTGGTCTAAATCTTGCTTTTTTAAATAAGCATGCATGTTCTGTTGTGCCTCATAATAAGGCGAACCTTCCAATAGTATCAGATTCCCTGCATCTTCTGTATCACTGATACTGATGGCCTTCTTTTCTTTATTGCAAATGTCTGCCTTGGATTCCTCAAGAACCTGAACTTCCAGTGTAACAGCTTCTTTCGTGTCCTTAACTTTTCCAGAAAAAAAGTATGTACCACCATACTCAAATAAATGCATCCGGTTCTCATCCCATTGGACTTCTTTTACAATCGTGTCTCCATCCTCCGTATCCACCACAGTGTACGCTGGAAGCATATATTCCTTTCCTTTGTTCACCTTTACTTTCAATGGATATACCTTTTGAATGGTGTCTTTCTTCACTTCTTCCAATACTGTAATATCATAGACTTGTGTTTTGCAGACCTCCCCATATGTAAATGTTGCCGTTAATTCAATTTTCCGGTTCCCCATTCCATATGCAGGTCTTCTTACGGTTCCATCCGGCTGCAAAATACCTTCATGAGAAGATTCCCATGTAATGACGCTCCCATTCTTCCCCTTAGTTGGAAGATCGAGGTTAAATTCTACGGTATTCAAATTTCCCAGATAAATGGCATGAATGTCTTCTTCAATCACATTTTGTTTTTCTGTCGTTGTCATCATGATAATCTATTCCTTTTGTTTAAGCGCGTGTCCGATTTTTCTTCATCATAACACATTACTTAACATCAAACCAGAGTGTGTTTGATAAATCATGTATACGGATAATGTCCCGCTTAGAGTTCGGAGGACCTTTTCAGGCCCTCCGCCTTTTCGCCTTCATCTTGCAATAGACCATAGCCACCATCGTGCTCGCCGCCGTCGCCAGTATCCCCGCGCCGACGATCCCCGCCGGGTTCACAGATCCGTACTGACTCCTATAAGCTATCACATTCACTGGTATCAATTGCAGCGATGAGATATTCATGATTAGAAACGTGCACATCTCATCCGAAGCCACTCCCGGTTTTACTGTATTAATCCCCTTCTGCCGTCTCTCCTTTTCGAGTTCTGCAAGTGCACTCATGCCCTGCAGCCCGGCCGGTGTCGCCGCCCAGCCCAGCCCAAGGAAATTGGCAATAAAGTTTGTTGTTATATACTCATTCGCCTTATGTCCTTCTGGTATATCCGGAAACAGAAAACGGATCAACGGTCTCATTTTTTTCGATGCCATTTCTATAATTCCCGCTCTTGTCGCGATCTCCATCATCCCTACCCAGAATGACATAACCCCCATCATGGTAATACACAATGTTACAGCCTCTTTCGCAGAATCCAGAGCGGCATTGGTGATATCCGGCATTTTGCCGTTAAAAGCGCCGAATACGACTCCTATTATGATCATGGCTGCCCACAAATAATTCAGCATTTCTTCCTCCTTTGATTTTTTTAAGATTAATGTAATATTTCTGTGATTTTTATGTTACAATAGACTCAAAATAACTTCATGATTCGAGGTACCTGTTATGATTCCATATAGTAATTTTTATGTTGAAAATTATCATACATATTATGAAGACATTGCTGATAAAAATTTAAAGTCCCTGCGTCTTATATCCATGCTGGGGACAATTGCAGGAATTCCTCTGATTGTTATTTCACTGGTAATTGAAGAATTTCTAACCGCTACGGGAGCATACATTACGCTATTTCTTGCATCCTTAATTTTGAATATACTTACTAAAACATTTCTAAAGAAACATATACATGCCATTCCTATTGCTTTTTATATCACATATTCGGTCATAATGTCTGCCGCAGTTTATCTCGGCACTATAGCACAGCCTGATATGAACGCTGTCACATTTATTGTGTTTTTGGTCGTTCTGCCTCTATTTATGATCGATCTTCCGTCGCGAATGTGTTTCTTTATGAGTGTGTTTTCCCTTATATTCTGTATTATGACGAGATACTTTAAAGTTCCGTATGTTGCATCTTACGATATCATTAATACCGTTATATTTTTCCTGATCAGTATCCTGACTTCTCATCAGTCTAACTACCTGAATATGAAGCAGGTTATGTCCAATAATATTCTGGCAATCCAGAGAGATACAGACAAGATGACCGGCCTGTGGAACCGTGGTTTCTGTGAAAGAAAGATCACGGCATTTACTGCTCAGAATGGTTCGAAAGGTGCCCTCCTTGTCATTGATATTGATAATTTTAAGCTGGTCAATGATTCCAAAGGGCATGACTGTGGAGACCGGGTGCTCAAGGAGATTGCATCTGCACTGAAGCATTCCTTTCGTTCAACGGATATTATCGGACGGCTCGGCGGGGATGAGTTTATCGTCTTTCTTCCTGACTGCATTGATCCGGAGATCATCCGGCAGCGCATTTCCAGATTTCTTGAAGATGTCGGTAATATCAATGACTCTGCCGGAGAAGAGATTCCGCATATAAGCGCAAGCGTCGGAGTCGCCTTTTTCCCGGAGGACGGCAATTCTTTTAAGGAACTGTTCAAGCACGGTGATGAAGCTCTTTATTTATCTAAGCAAAACGGAAAGAACCAGTATGCGTTCTACCATATTTTACATTAATGGTTCGTCAGTTTCCCCATATATTCTTCCACGAGTGTAAATGGTGCAGGCCCGACAGAGAGCACCGCCTCGTGGAATTCTTTTTGTGAAAAATCATTGCCCTTTTGTTTTGCCCATTCCTTCTTCAATTCCAGAAATTCCACATATCCGATATAGTATTTTAGATAGTTTCCCGGTGAGCCGATGATCAGTTCATAAATCCGTTCAATCACTTTACTGTCTTTGATTCCATAGTTTTTAAAAAAGGCAATGGTGTCAATCTTACTCCATCCTTCATAATGGATTCCCATATCGGCAAGTGCATATAATCCGAGAATAATCGAACTGTTTTTCTGCAGCAGTGTGGCCTGCTCCTTACTCAGCGAAGAAAGATAATAACTGCACATCTCTGCATAGGTTGCCCATCCCTCTACATATCCGCCAAAGTTGAAGATACTCCTTAATGGGTCCGGGTCTGTTCCTGCATAGTAAACAGTCTGGTACAGGTGTCCCGGGTACCCCTCGTGGGCAAGAGTTGTATATAATGTAAGGTTATTACTCATCTGTGACTGATTGACATAAATCACATTTTCTTTCGTGTTATCGATTGCCGGTATCATATAGAAAGCCGGGCTTAAATGTTCTTCCATTGCTTTCGGGACATATTTTACCTGAGTCACAGTCTCAGGAGGCTCCGGGAATGACTTTCCTGTCTTCGATTCCAGTTCATTCAGAATCGTAACCGGGTTGTTATCCTCCATAGCAGCCGTTTCTTTCGCTTCATTCCCTGCAATCTGGAGAACTTCTTCCATAGCCTCCAGATCTGATATGATCTGCCGTCTTGTCAGATCTTCCAGCTCCGGTACTGTCCTGCCCGACCCGGTCGCTTCTTCCACAATCTGCTCATAATAGTTTTTTCCATCAGGCAGGTGGCAGAGTCCCTCTTCATTTTTTCCGGTTCCCTTAAGGCTCTGCACTGCCGAAACCAGTCGGCTGTATGCCGGCAGGACATAACTCTGAAGCATCTGGGCATTTTTCTTAATATAACTGCTCTGCTGTGCACTTGAAATATTCAGTTCCTTGAGGCGGTCCACAAAAGTAGAAATCAGATAATTGCTCTCCCCCATTTCCATAAAGGCTGTGCACTGGGCAATAACCGTGTCAGCCGCATAATCCGCCATAAACAATCCGGCTTTTGATTTTTCCTTCTCAAATGCAATCAGAGAATCGAAATAATCGGGAGTGGTCTGCATGAGTTCCAGATATGTATCAATATCTTCCTCACTGTAGAACTGATATTCCGACAGCAGTACCGGAAGCTGCGTCTGGATTCCGCTGACCAGTCCCAGAGGCTCCTCATATAAAAGATAATTTGCATTTTTCTGGGCCATTTGTAGATAATAATCCAGAACATCATAAGTCAGTTGGTTTTCCACAGACAGGCTGTCATAAGAAAACTGGTTCAAAGCAGCTTTCAGGTTCTCGTAAGAAGCCGCAGCAGCTTTTGAATCTGCCGAAAAGCTTCCGAATGTTACCGGGGCCTCCCTGATCCCGTACTTTTCCGGGTCCTTCAGGGAATAATGGAGGCTGATCGAATTCGAGGAAACCTCCTGACAGAATACTTCATTTGTAAATGACTGGAATGTTTTATTCTGATTGGCGCCGGACTTCTGGCTGCACCCCGTGAACAGCAATGTACCTGCTATGCTGATAGTAAGACAAACGGCAAGAAGCCGCTTCTTTATATGTCTGGGAAATAGAGATGGCATAAGAACTCCCCTGATATCTTTGCTTTATTTTATGAAAAAAAGAAAGACGATATGCTAAACGAAGTCATTTCCTGTATTTTCTATACATTGATTTTCAGAAAAAGGCATATAAATAAAGCAATAGTAAATAACCGGCCGAGGTATTTCATGCAGTTTTTTCTTTATATCACAGACTTTATCGTTCCCTTTATCATACTCGCCATCGTCACCTATGGAGTCCTGATGAAAACGAACGTATACGACAATTTCATCAAAGGAGCCAAAAGCGGGTTCTTCACAGTCATAAAGATCATGCCCACCCTGATCGGCCTCATGGTCGCCGTCGGTATCCTGCGCGCCTCCGGTTTCCTCGACTTCCTCTCCTCCCTGATCGGCCATTTTACCGCGTACATAGGCTTCCCCGGAGAGCTCGTCCCCCTTACCATTGTAAAAATGTTCTCCTCCTCCGCGGCAACAGGGCTGCTTCTCGACATCTTTAAAGAATACGGCACCGACTCCCGCCTCGGACTCATCGCCTCCATCTCAATGGCATGCACAGAAACCATATTTTACACCATGAGCGTATACTTCATGACCGCCAAAATAAAAAAATCACGCTACACCCTGCCCGGTGCACTGCTCGCAACCTTCGCAGGACTCGTCGCAAGTGTGCTTCTCGCGGGGATGATGTTCAAAGGGGTCTGACCCTTTTGAGCTCCGTTTTTCGAATTTTCAGATACAATTCAGAAAATGAACTGCAAAAGGGTCTGACCCCTTTGCATTGCCATATGGGATGTGCTAAAATTGTGTTAAGAAAAAGCGGAGGTGTTTCTATGGCCAGTGTGACTTTGAAGAATTTAAATAAAACTTATCCCAACGGATTTATTTCCGTTAAAAATGTTTCTCTTGAAATTGGAGATGGTGAATTTGTAACATTCCACGGTCCAAGCGGCTGTGGTAAATCTACGATACTCCGCATGATAGGCGGACTGGAGGATATCACTACCGGGGAAATTTATCTGGAAAAGGAACTGCTTAATGACATCCTCCCCAGAGACAGGAGCCTTGCAATGGCTTTCCAGAATTATGTACTGTATTCTCATTTTAACGTTTACGATAACATGGCATTGGGGCTCAGACTGCGCAACCTCCCCCGCGGAGTCATTGATACCCGCGTTAAAATAGCTGCCGATTTCTTCGGTATTTCGGGTATCATTGATAAGAAAATCCGGTCTATTTCTGAATCGGAAAAACAAAAAGTTGCCCTGGGACGGGCTATTGTATGCCATCCAAAAGTCTTGCTTGTTGATGAAGATTTCGCAAGGCAGAATGAACAGCGCCGTCAGGAAATGATCGCAGATATCAAGAAAATCAATAAAGATTTGGGGATAACCGTGCTCTATGTGACAAATAATTATGATGAAGCAATTACACTCGGAACAAAAATTGTTTTTATGAAAGAAGGGGAAATTACAGAAGTACGTCAGTAAAATAGTTTTTTTAAAGCTGCCGTATATTAAATTTTTTATACAGAATATTGGTACTACCTGATCTGCATTGTATCATGTCCTGTTGAGAGTTTATTGTATGCGGCAGCTGTTTTTATGTACTTTTATTTTTGTAGATTTGCATTTAAGTGGCTATTTTAAAAAAATATCTATGCTTTCATTCAAATATTTTTCTTTAAATGAAAAGACGTATTGCAGCTTATGCAATACGCCCTAACATGAGTTCAATCCAAGTCCTATATTATAATTCCGGATTCTTAAATGTCTTTCCTGTCTGAACATGATGTCTCTCCCCGCTGCCTTACATGATACTGATCTCTGATGTCAAAACTGTTGCCTTATCTGATGCCTGTCCCAGATGTCCTGCCTGTTGTCATATCCTTGATGTCTGTCCCAGATGTCCTGCCTGTTGTCTATCCTCGATGTCTTACCTGATGTCATATTCCTGAGGTCTTACCTGCCGTCAGCACTGATGTCATATCCGAAATTTTGCAAAAAGGTGCCGCGATATCCGCGACACCGTTGTCAGCTTGGTTCACTTTGAACTTGGTTTTTATTTTATACTCACTCGTTCAAAACGTCAATGTGATATTTTTCTAAAATAATCTTAGAATATCAACAAATTTTTAACAATCTTACTAATTTTATTCCCCCCTGCCTTCGAGGTAATTATAAATCTCCCTCTTCTGCACACCACGGTCTTTTGCCACCTTTTTCATGGCATCTTTTTTACTGAGGCCTTGTGACAGATATACATCCATGTGTTCTTGAACGCTCATCTCTTCCCACTTTTCACGCTCTTCCCGCACGGCATCTTCTCGGTTCCTGCCCTCAATAACAAGCACACATTCCCCCTTAGGTTCATTATTTTCATAATAAACCGCTGCCTCTTCAAGGGTCGTTGCAAATGCCGTTTCATGACGCTTCGTCAGCTCCCTGCACACAGTTACCCTCCGATTTCCTAAATGCTCCAGAAGTAGCTTCAGAGTCTTCACAAGCCTGTGAGGAGCTTCATACAAGATCATCGTCCTGAATTCTCTCTCCAGCTCCTCCAACACCCAGGCCCGCTCCCTCTTTTCCGTCGGAAGGAACGCTTCAAATACAAATCTCCGAGTGGATAAGCCGGATAAAGTGAGCGCCGTAATGCAGGCCGCCGCACCGGGAAGTGATGTCACTGGAATTCCTGCCTCATAACACATCTTAACCAGTTCCTCCCCCGGATCAGATATCCCGGGCGTCCCGGCGTCAGTTATCAAAGCAATATCCATCCCATCCTGCAGCTTTTCCACAAGCTTTTTTCCCTTATCAAACTTGTTATACTCATGATAACTCGTCATAGGCGTCTGGATTTCAAAATGATTCAGCAGCTTAATACTGTTGCGGGTATCCTCCGCAGCTATCAAATCCACCTCTTTCAGCGTGCGGATCACACGGAACGTCATATCCTCAAGATTTCCGATGGGAGTCGCACATAAGTATAAAGTTCCTGACATAAACCCTCCTTAGAGGACGTAATCTTTTTCAGGTTTACTACGTCCCAAATTAACTTTTGCCCTGTACCTTTTTGTACATGATTACCGGCGGTTCTACTGTCACCCGGGATTTACCGCCTTTTATCCCCTCTATCATCACCATTGTTGGTTCTTTATCCACATAAGGGTGAATAAACTGCAGCCGTTTTGGTTCTATTTTATACTGATTCATCTTCACCATGATCTCTGCAAGCCGGAATGGCTTATGTATCATGTAAAATCTGCCCTTACTTTCCCTCAGCATTTTCCCGCTCTCTCGCAAAATATCATCGAGTGTACATAAAATTTCATGCCGGGCTATTGCTTTTGCATCCTGTGGGTTTTTAAGTCCGTGCTGATCCAGCATATATGGTGGATTTGTTACGATTACATCAAAAAAGGCCGGCCCCAGTATCTCAGCCGCCTCTTTTATATCTCCTGTTACGATATCGATCTTATCTTCAAGCCGGTTGTGAATCACACTCCGCCTTGCCATGTCTGCGCTCTCAGCCTGTATCTCCAGCCCTGTAAAATGGCTGCCGGATGTCTTGGCCGCCATCAGGATTGGCAGGATACCAGTCCCGGTTCCTAAATCTAGCACAGTCTCATCCTTTTTTACTCTGATAAAATCAGAAAGCAGCACTGCATCAATCCCGAAACAAAAACGTTCCGGGTTCTGGATGATCTCATACCCGTCCAGCTGCAGGTCATCGAGCCGCTCCCCGGGATATAATTTAGTTGTCATCTAATTTCGATGCTCCTTCACCTTTCTCAAGTTCTGCAAGCTTCTTCATCTCTTCCCTGGATACTTTGGCCTTCCTGCGCCTTGGCTTGAATTTCAGTTCCTCCGCTTTATATTCCCGGATCTCCTTCTCATCATTCTCCAAAGTTACAATTACCTTGACCAGCTTTCTTAACACGCTCAGTGAATGTACGGTTCCGGTAAGCCCCTCAGCTGTTGTGACGGTATCTCCAAGGGACGGGAGCTGACTGTTAAGCTCCTCGTAAGTCTCTTCCTCATTTGTCAGACAGCACATCAGGCGCCCACATACACCGGAAATCTTCGTCGGATTCAGGGACAGGTTCTGTTCCTTCGCCATCTTAATCGAAACTGCTGCAAATTCGGAAAGATAGGTGTTACAGCAAAGGGGCCTTCCGCAGATGCCGATTCCCCCGCGGATCTTAGTCTCATCCCTCACACCAATCTGCCTCAGTTCAATCCTTGTACGGAAAACCGCTGCCAAATCCTTTACCAGTTCTCTGAAATCGATTCTTCCGTCAGCCGTAAAATAAAACAATACCTTATTATTATCAAATGTATATTCTGCATCTATCAGCTTCATCTCAAGCCCATGCTTACGGATTTTCTCGAGGCAGATCTTGAAAGCCTCTTTTTCTTTTTCCCGGTTCTTCTCCTCCACTTTGCTGTCCTGTTCAGTAGCTACTCTGATCACAGACTTCAGCGGCTGAACCACCTCTTCATCCTTTACTTCCTTAGGCCCTGCAACGACACGTCCAAACTCAACGCCGCGCGCAGTCTCTACGATTACATTATCACCCTGCCTGATGTCGAACTTCCCCGGCGCAAAGAAATAAATCTTCCCGGCCGTACGGAATCTCACACCTATTACTTTAGTCATCCTATTAGTTCTCCTTTATTGTCAGTAAAAGCAGTTCCATCGTCAGCTCAAAGTTTACATTTGCCTTAAGCCTTGACTTTGCTTTCTCAAGTGCATCTAAAATAATCTCAATCCCTTCATAGGAACTCTTATTTGCACGATCCTTGATATACTTCAGCTGGTCTGAAAAAACCACCCTGTCCACATTACGTGTTGCCTTATAGATCAGCACGTCACGGTACCATATCGCGATCACATCCAGATAATCCGAAATCTCCAGCTTGTAGGACATACATCTCTTCACGGCATCGATCAGTTCATTCAGATCCATCTCGTTAATATTTCGCAGCAGATGAACTGCCTCTTCCTTGATCTCATTAAAATGTTCGGACGTAGCAAGCATAATGGCTTTGCCCATATTACCCTGCGCAAATGCCACACAAACATCCGCCTTATAATCTGGTATCTCCATCTGCTCCATCAGATACTTCTTCACAAGCTGGTCCTTAATGTTACGCAGCTTAAGCATTACACATCTGGACCGTATCGTCGGCAGCAATGTCTCAGCATTCTCCGTCAGCAGCATGATCACGGCATACTCCGGCGGTTCCTCAATTGTCTTCAGGAGCGCATTCTGGGCCTGAACAGTCATCATATCCGCATCGGCAATGATATATATCTTGTATCTGCTGCTGTAAGGCTTGATCACAATATCATTATTCACCTGTTCCCGGATATCATCAATACTGATGGTACTCGGCTTCTCGTGTGTCACCTTGATAATGTCAGGCTGGTTATTATTAACCGTCTGCTTACAGGACTGGCACTTACCGCACGCATCCCCGTCTTCTTCCCTGTCCTGACACTGCAGGCTCATAGCAAACAGGCTGGCAAGCAGTTTCTTGCCGGACCCCTTTTCCCCATTTAGGATATATGCATGGGAAACCTTGTCCGTCTTCACTGCATTCCCTATATATTGTATAATATTCTTATGTCCCACTACATCTTTAAATCCGCTCATAAAATCACCTGCTGCCTCTTCTATTTTCCCTTTGTAAGTTACTTTTCGTATATTGTACTACAGGTATCTTACAAAGTTGTGAACTACTCATTAAGTATATCATAATTTTTCGTGAAGATATAGTCCATAAATGCGGGTTTTCTTTGATATTTTCTTACTGCCCGGAGATGGATATTCAACTGATTCTTATAATCTGTCCCGGAAAAATCAGATCCGGATTGCTGATACCATTAATCTGGGAGAGTCGCTGATAGCTTGTACCATACTTGGATGCAATGCCTGACAATGTGTCACCATTTTGAACAGTGTATGACTTTGATGAAGCCACCACACCGTTTATTTTAAGAATCTGGCCCGGGTAAATTAAATCTGGATTGGCTATGTTATTGATCTTTGCAAGCTGCTGATACGTCGTTCCATATCTCGCCGCAATCTGGCTCAATGTTTCACCTCGTTGTACAGTATGCGTCCTTTCTTCAGTACCTGTCCCATTTTGCGGTTTAAATTCTGGTTTCCCATCCGGTTTGGTGCCGTGCTGCTGGGTCTTTAGTCCTCCGCTAATTTCATTTGGAAAATCCCTGTAGCACTCATTCATATCTGTGTTTCCATTGATTCCTGCTACCCGTCCGGTACTGCTGTACTGCCACATATCCTTATTTTTGCCAGTATAATCACAAGTACTGTTATACTGCGCAATCCACTTGGTAAACCGATCCAGCCCGGGAAGATATTGATTCCACCAGTTCAAATTTGCGTAAATACCACACCAGTATCCAGCTGACTCTATCATATCCCCAAACCGTTTCGCACGCTCCACCGCTCCTGCCTGTGTCCCCGGTTCCTCCAGATCCAGATAAACAGGATATGATAGCTTGTACCCCTTTATCAATCTCAGTACATGCTGTGCCTCACTTTCTGCCTGTACCATGCTGGCTGCATAACTATACAAATATGCCCCAAACGGTATTCCCAGCCTTGTGCATTCATCCGCGTTGCGTTTCCAGTATTTATCATCCTGCGATTCCATATTATCTCCGTATCCACACTGGATAATCACACCATCTATACCTGCACTTTTTACTTGCTCCCAGTTAATCTCTCCCTGCGCATAACTTACATCAATTACTAATCTTTTCATATATATGTCCTTTCCCCCCTATTTAGTTGCTGTGTTCAATTCCGGTAATCCGGCCAAAGAAGTCAGAATTGACACTACACCCGCAAGTGCTGCTGTTCCGATCACCGTCAGCCAATCAACCTGAGATATTGTCGCAACTGCTGGAAGCATTGCAACTGCTGTCTGAGCCATTGTTTTTACAGCCCGTATTCCCGCTTTTCTAATCCATTCAATCCAATCCCTGTTTTTCATTATGATTCACCTACCTTCTTAATATGTAGTTCCTGTATTTCATCATACATCTTGGTTATCATTCCATTTCCGCCTAATTCATGATAGGCTGTGTACATATCGCAAAAATTCTGATATGCATATGACGGTATATAGCCTAGACCTATATACCTATCATGGTAATCTATCATCTGCACACGCAGAAGGAGCATTGTGCCTCTGCTGTTTGCGTTCCTTTCCTTTTTCTGCCGCTTGAGCAGCCACACTATGTAGCCTAAAAGGAATGGAAGCGTGATAGTGTATGTCTGCATTAATAACTCGTACAACGGTTCTTTCTCCTTTCCCAATACAATCCAGATCCCCCTATGAAGCTGTTATTCTTTTTCAAGAAAAGATAATATAGATCAAATATTAAAAAGCCCAATCACCATAAATTAATTTGGCAGATCGGGCTTTGCTATATAAGCATTATTTTGGACGGTTAAACTATCTCTTTTGAGATACCCATACTTTTAAGGCAATTGCTGTTATATAATATCCACAAAGGCTGTAGAGTTTAGACAAAGATTTAACTGCTTTGTCATAATTGTACTTTAAAACAAATGCTCTTTTTTTCATCATCCTTAATTCCTTAAATGATATACCAGAAGACATACTATATCCTAACCAGACAGAGAATGGAAATGCAAGATAGCTGTAGTATGATTTTTGCAGATTACGGTCTTTTATCTCATTACCTAATTCTATGGACTCAATAAGTATTGCCTTCAGGTCGTCTAATTGTGATTGGTTTAAGGGCTGATCTGTTTGGGCAGTGCCGGTCTGTTTTCTATAAACGTAAAAGACTTTTTCAGACCAGTCATAACTTTTAGCGTAAGCAAAAGCTTTTGCTGTCCAAATCGTATCTTCGTTTCTCATTCCTTCCGGAAACATAATACCATATTCTAATATCAGAGTTCGTTTTACAGCTTTTGCCCAGACCGCTCTGTGTATCAGACCTTGTTCCAGTATGATTTTCAAGGCATCTCCCGGTGGTTGTCCAATAATATCCTGTCTGCTGCATCTTCCACTTTTAATAGTCATTTTCCCGGTTCTTTCATAATATGACTTTGTATTAAACATTAATATATCAGCATCAGATTCTTCAAGATGAGAAGATATTTCTTTTAATGCTGTTGAATCGTCCCAATAATCATCATTATCCAAGAACATAATATAATCTCCGGTTGCCGCTTTCATTCCTGCATTCCGGGCTGCGGATGTTCCTGCATTTTTTTGATTTATAACAATTACCCTATTATCCTTTTGAGCGTAACCCATACATATATCAAGTGAATGGTCTGTTGATTCATCATTTATAAGTATACACTCTACATCTTGATGCGTTTGTCCCAGAACACTATCAATACATGCAGATAAATACTTTTCACTATTATAAACGGGAATGATGACGCTTATTTTCATTTTGGCACCTCTAATTGATTTCTTATAAAGTTCAGAAATAATATGTGAACCATTATACTATAAAAAAAAATCAATAGCAAATGAATTTATTGCAAAATCAGTACCCCATTTTCCCTTGCCTATCCTGTTCTTTTCCACATATAGCATGTAATATATGGTTGCAGAGTGGTTACATTAGATAAACTGTAATTTGTACCTGGAGCACTTACACCTGTATTCCCGTGATTGTGTGAACCACCCCCTCCAGTATTAAAAGTGTATTTAGTTCCTGCTGAGCTGGAGCCCGGAGTAGTTGTGCCTGTAAGCACTCCTGTTCCAGTGCCTGTCGCAACATACATTGCATATGCATTATGTCTGTGAGAAGGTATTTCATCTACCGATAATGTGTGTCCCGCCGTGGTATGGGCATGACTATTTACAGTATGGGCATGGCTGAGATTATTAGCCGCCACACCTCCAGTCTTTTCAACTGCATTAAAATTCCCGTCATTAACATTGATTCCTACTGGTACACGTCCACTTCCCCAAGCAGCCCATGTTCCTCCAAATAGAATAGCTGGGTTTGTACTATTTACGCTCATATAGATACTTCCTATTGGATAAAAACAGTCAAAAAGGGACTTCCCACTCAGGCTTATACTTTTTCTAAAGTCAGCATCCATCCCCACTTCAAAAATATCTTTTTCACTAACCTTTCCAATTGCAAGCCCCTTAC
Organism: Faecalicatena orotica; assembly: GCF_003149245.1. GTDB lineage: Bacteria > Bacillota > Clostridia > Lachnospirales > Lachnospiraceae > Faecalicatena_A > Faecalicatena_A orotica. Next base: position 40,997 of record NZ_QGDL01000023.1, read on the forward strand.
CAGTACTTCGAAAATCCATCAATGTAAACCCACTGCTGATATCTACAATTGCCTCTGACGTCGTGAAATAATCTGTGACCCTCAGCCTCAGCGTATATGATGAGTCTATACTCAGCACATTATCCGCCACATAAGTGCTGTTATATGAATACACACTCCCTTTTAGCAAGGACACCCATGTTGTCTCACCGTTTTTCTGCAGGTCCACTACATAGCTTTTCGTATTCTTATTCCCAACAGCCGAGACATTAAAATTCATTGAGATACTCAAGGAAGTCCCCTGATCGTCAAAAACTCCGGCTGTGGTAGATCTGACAGCGGTAAATGACGCGATTGCCGGATTTGCATACGCCACTACATTTACTGTCTGTGTTTTCACGGCAGTATGCCCCCTGCTATCTGTTACTGTAACCTTTACAGGGAGACTTCCCGGAGAAGTAATATAACCTGTGACGACACTGCTGCCTGAAAATGAAGAGCCCGCAACTTCCGTTTTATATGATACGATTGTACTTCCCTGTATACCGCTTGCGGATATGGCAATATTAAGCCTGCTCTTATTCTGCACATAAACGCCAAATTGGGCGTTTATTCCGGTTGCTGCCTCTGTAATCCCTATGCTGGTGATAGATGGAACCATACTGGCAGGCACAGTCGCTGTAAAATTAATATATTTTGTTCCCACAAGTGTTGAACCATTATATGTGCTGCATGTAATCTGGCCCGTTCCGCTGGCAGCATTCGGTATTTGTGCTGCCAGCGAACTGGGTAGTGTCCAGCTTGCTGATCCGCCGGCACCAGTCGCAATTGTTCCGGCTGCACTGCCAAAGCTGTATGTTAAAGTGTGTGTAAATGCACTGCTGGCCCGTGGCAGATTTATCGTAATTGCACTTCCTATCGCCTGACTTGCCGGTGAAAGTGACGGCACAGTCGCTCTCGGTATTGTACTCAGTGTTGCCTTACCAGAAGCCGAAAGAGTTCCCGGTGACACGCCATCTCCAAAATATATAGTACCTGACAGGTTAATTGATTTTGTACCATCTGCATTATGCGTTACCGTAAAGCTTCTTCGTGCAACCTCTTTCCATTGGTTCTGAGGAATTGTCCAGTTAAATGTAAAATTCACATTTCCCGTTGACAGTGAATCTACCTTGATAATCCAATACGCATTTCCGTCTAAATTGTACCCATAATATTGATAGTCTGTCCGTCTAAAGTCTAGCGCAACTGTGACATAACTTGTATTATTAGCAACATTTACATTTGTCTCGCTGATTAACCGTATCCTTGTTTCATAATTTGCCATGTTTTACCTCACTTTTCCAAATGACAGATTCCCATTCGTGCGTGGTGTGAATGCAAAATTCCCAAGTACCAGCGACGAAAGAATTTCTGCATCGTTGATATACATACGACGGTTACTGATGTATGCAACTTCATTTCCATTTTCCAGAAATGATATCCTGTCATTAATCATCTTCAACGTCAGCGGATTACCTTCCACCCCGATAATAATAGCTCCGTCAATAAACCGTATATATTTTTTTATCTCGTTGAATTCAGAATCTGTACCAGTAGACAGTTTATTTAAATTTTCAGTAAGCTGATTGAAATCAAATACAAAGGAATCTTTAGTCTGTTCAAATTTTGTATTTACCTCTCCTATCAGGCTGTCAACATCCTCCTTGAGATAAGTTTTCTCGCCGACCTCAAACAGAACTTTATCAGATACCTTGTCAATTTCAGCATATGCACTCTGATAGATTGTCTCGATTGCACTTGACTGATCATTCACAATCTCCCATGCCCCTGCTATAGTGTTATAATGTTTCATCAACGGAGGTTCAATGGAAGTATCACACCATAATTTTGTCTTATCTTCCGGCTCTGTAGAACTGATAACAGCGGCATCCTCTCCTCTTATTTTCGTCCAGAAGTATTTCAGAGGATCTGTACTGTCCGCCGCTGTGAAGTCCGTATACTGCCCAATATACAACTTATTGGCACTGTCCGACACAGAAAAGCCACTCTTACCATCCGCACTGTTGGCATATGCTATATGAAGATAAGGCGTCTTACCATCTGCACCGGCCTTTCCGGGTGTCCCCTGAGCTCCATCCGCACCTTTAATCTTACTCCACGAATAGGCTTCAGGATTTGTGCTGTCTGTCACCACATTATCAACATACATCCCAATATAAGTACGGTTACTGTCCGACACGGAAAAATCAGTCTTTCCATCCGCACTGTTGGCATATGCTATATGTGTATACCTGCTCTTACCGTCTGCACCTTTTGGCCCCTGAAGTCCCTGATCTCCTTTCGCACCCTGAAGTCCCTGCAGGCCACGCTGCCCCTGATCTCCTTTATCGCCCTTGTCTCCTTTATCACCTTTTTCACCCTTGATGAGTGACCATGTGTAATCACTTGGGTTCGTACTCTCCGCGGCTGTCGTCTTATTATAGGCCAGACCTATGTAAGCCTTACCAGTGGGATCATCACCCATACCTTCGCCGGATGCACTTGCCGCGTATTTAATCCACGTATAATAGGTCTTTCCATCCGCGCCTTTTCCTCCGGCGACACCCTGATCGCCCTTTTCGCCTTTTATCTTTGACCATGTATAATCCGCATAACTGCTGCTCTCCGCTGCCGTAGTCTTATTATAAGCAAGACCGATATAGGATTTATTGGCAGGATCATCACTCATTCCGTCAGTTGGTGTATCCGCATATTTTAACCATGTATAGTACTGTTTTCCATCCGTACCTTTCGGTCCCTGTACCCCCTGAGGCCCCTGATCACCCTTGATCTTTGTCCAGGAGTATTTCGCAGGATCTGTACTGTCCGCCGCTGTGAAGTCCGTATACTGCCCAATATACAGCTTATTGGCACTATCCGACACTGAAAATCCTGTCTTTCCATCCGCACTATCTGCATAAGCAATATGTAGATAAGGCGTCTTACCATCTGCACCTGCCTTCCCGGGTGTCCCCTGAGCTCCATCCGCACCTTTAATCTTACTCCACGAATAGGCTTCAGGATTTGTGCTGTCTGTCACCACATTATCAACATACATCCCAATATAAGTACGGTTACTGTCCGACACGGAAAAATCAGTCTTTCCATCCGCACTGTTGGCATATGCTATATGTGTATAACTGCTCTTACCGTCTGCACCTTTTGGCCCCTGAAGTCCCTGGTCTCCTTTCACACCCTGAAGTCCCTGAAGACCGCGCTGTCCCTGATCGCCTTTATCACCCTTATCTCCTTTGTCACCCTTTTCACCATATACTCCGGTAACTCTTGGTGTCGTGTTATCCTTCGTTTCATCTGTGTAGATATATTCTTCATATATCCATAAAAACCGGTTTGCCTCTGTGATTGTCGGAATCGTCTTCTGCCATCCTGCGGTTGACGTTGTAATCCCGCTGTCCTTTGAAGAGACGAGATAATATGCGTTCCTTTCTTTGATTCCTTTACCTGGCTCGCCTGTATCTCCTTTTACACCAATCTCTCCTTCAATCTTTTTCCATCTATAATCTCCCGGTTTGTCAGAGTCAGGCTGGTAAAAGTCTACATAAATACCTAACCATCCTCCCGGTGTTTCTCCGCTGTTATCCGTAAATGTTTTTCCGCCATCATTTGAATATTTGATATGTAAAAAAGAGGTATTCCCATCTTCACCATTTTCACCCGGTATCCCGCGGGCGCCCTCGGGTCCCTGTGCCCCCTCGAGCCTCTGCCATTTATAATCTTTCGGATTGTTTGAATCCGCCTCCTGAAAATCAACATACGTTCCGATATACTTATCCGGGGTTTCTGTCATCTGGGATGCTGACGGATTTATCACAGGGCTATATTTGATATGAAAGTAAGAAGACTTTCCGGGATCTCCTGAAGGCCCCTGGATTCCCTGGTCCCCCTGCTCTCCTTTTTCTCCCTTATCGCCTTTATCTCCCTTATCCCCTTTTTCACCGTCATAAATATTCGTGACAGTGACCTCAAATGAACCGCGTACCGTACCGGCCACATCAGTCACTTCATATCTGTATACTTCCTTGCCGGAAACATCAGCGGCTTTAACAATGATTGACTTTCCAGAAGATATCTCCTCCGCATTTTTCAGCCAGCGGATATTCAGATTTCCCGTCACATCCTTGCCGCCATCCATAACAAACGCTGTTAAGGTGGTTGTTCCTTCATTATTTTTGAAAATAATTCCGTTGTCTGTAGTGATTGAACAAGTATATACCTTATTTGCCTCGAACAGTTCGTTCATCTTCTTAAGCAGCGCAGGATCTATCTCCGACTGCAGCTCTTTATAATTACTGAACGTGGTTTTATTCTGCTCTGGATCTGTAAAACTACGGGACTGTTCGGTAACTCTCGCTTGTAAATATAACTCCGGATTATACTCCTCATCAGCAATTGTTACCGTGTCTCCGATGCCCGTATCAAAGTACCCTTCCACCTCGTAACTTATCTGAGGGACACAGTTCTTTTTTAATTCTGCCAGACCTTGGGCATACAGCGTATTTACATTGTCCGTATCATATTCCCAAATTTCAGCAATATACCTTTCGTTTTCGTTGGCCATGAGATTAGACGGAAATCGGTCCCTTGCCTGAACTGCGTAGATATTCCTTTTTCCGGACGGACAAGTATATTCCACCTTGCCCTCTGCATCATACTCTGTCTTATTAATGCTGCTCACTGTAAGCCCGTCTTTTCCAATTGGCCGGATAGCCGTATACAGTTCTGTAATATCTGAAGTTTTCGTAATTCCTGATACATTTCTCCCATAACGGAGTATCACGTCTGTACGGTTACTCCCGACACCCTGAACTGTATCACTGTGTTTCTGATAAACATTCATAACAATACTGTTCAGAGAGTAATCGGGATTTAATCTAGGTATAAATTCTACTTCTGCGTCAAAAACATCAGCTAGGGAAAATATTCTGGCCAGCATTGTCTCTGTCTGGCTCCATTCGTGTTTGACAGATTTACCTGAAACTTCATTTACTCCCAGTGTAACCACTTTTTCGTAATCAAAAATATCCAGATATTGGGCAAATGTCATAGCATTAGTTGCCTTGTAGGCTTCCTTCTGTTCATTCAGCAATTCGAAATTTAAACTGTACGCTTCTACCTCAATCTCATACTCATCTTTCGTCACTGTCATGATATTCAGATAAAAATCACAATCTCTGTAACGAAAGGCCAATTTGTTCCCTTCCGTAAGATACGACGCATCCTTGTGCTTTGCACTGGTTTTAAATGAATAAGTAGCAGCAGATCCTTTGAGATACTGATGAAGTTCATCCTGATAATAATGCATTGATTCCGGAGCCTCATTGTCTAAAAAAGCACATACTTTATCATATGCATTTAACAACGCAATTCTTATATTATCCATTTATAAAAACGCCTCCTTAATCTTTGCCGTTATCGTGGGCGCCGGGTTGCAAAAGTCCGAATAATAGAACTGTACCTTCGTCTCTCCCGGTGGAGCTTTAAAGTATTTACTCCCTATCTGCTCATCATCCATACTGGCAATCCCATTCACATAAACCTTCGTGGCAGACCCGTCTACATATACCGTACTTCCCGCCCGATAACGGTTCGGAATGTCATACCAGTATCCTACGTTGTCTTTTTGAAATAAAACATTGTGGAAATACATCCTTGCAACCAGATTTCCTGCACCGCGTGTTCCCCACTGCCCTAAAAAAATAGTTACTGTCTTTGCTTTCACATTCTTCAGTGCCGGAACCCGATACTGATATTTCTTTCCTCCGAAACAAAATTCAAACAATTCTCCGCTTTTTCGGATATATATATTCGTTCCCACATTATTCGCTGTAACAGACCACGCCGTGGGTTCATATTTGATCCTGTTCTTCTCCTGTAGCTGGACCAGCATGACTGCGGCTGCCTGATTCGTATTGGTTGCCTTTTTTAAAATATGTATGGATGCTAAATGCTGCCCGCTTTCGTCACCGACAACAAATTCCAGCAGCCCCGTCTGCGGGACTTTTCCTGTTTCAAACCAGATTTTTGACTGTGCTAAAAAGTTTGCAGCGCCAATCTCACCATTGGAATCCGCCGGCAGTGTAACCATCTTGCTGGCCCCGTGCCAGTTATTCCCGCTCCCGACACTGTTCAGTGCCAGCGCCGGCTGGCCGTTAACCGTCACTGTCTTAAATGTCCCGTTTTTCGGGAAATTCTCAGTCAGAATGCCCTGTCCGTCTGTCATAGCCCCCATCTCAGATGGATTCTTATAATTAAACAGTTCCTGTGATTTCTGGCGTATCTCCGCATCAACTTCATCCGCCGATCCAAGCTGGATTACCCCGTACTCACTTACAATTCCCACATATCCATTCTCGTGCCCATGTGTAATTGTATAATCAATCGGTACCTCTTTCGTCCCATTATTCACAATCACAGCCTCCAGCACCCCGTCCTGATTCACCGCTGCCGGAAATGTCTTCTCCACTACAGAATGTTTATATGGATCCGCACAGTATATATCAAATTTCCCTGTTACACTCAGCTGCCCCTCCGATACTTCGTCAACTGTACTCTTCGTACCAACAAAGTATTTGTCAGGCTCGTCATAAAAGACAAGCCTGGCCTCCTCCTGATTGAGAATCTGATTGAGTTTATTAAACTTCTCCCGGAATTCTTCCGGGGTGTCTGACTTAAGCGCAAACGCAACAGTGATAACCCGTGGGATATTCCTCTTATACTGGAACTCAGTACCGTCTGAATTACCAATCTGGCGGTCTTGTATTTCAGATTCCAGAAGTTCGCGCCCTGTAACATACAGGGTACGATATCCTTTAATCTCATTCTCAATATAAACTCCGTTTATATTAAGTGCCTCGGCGGGAAGACTATTACTTTCATGCTGTCCCGTTATATCAATAAATTCATACATTATCTATAGCCTCCCATCCATTGTTTAAGCTTTGCTCTTTTAGCAAGTTCTTCCTGTGTATACACTGCACTGCCTTTCGCAATCTCCCTGCCCTCTAAAGTCACTGGTACTTCGAGCACATACGTTTTATTGCTCTGCTCTTTCACAGCTTCCCTGATACCATTCATCGCTTCTCTCATATATGAACCCACACTGCCTGTCCCCTCAAATCCCAACGCTGATACGCCACAATTTATGTGATATGTACCTGGCGACCCGAGAAAATCAGATGCCGTGATCGGCTGCATTGCCTCTGCAAGCGCATTACTTGCACTCTGAACCTTCGGCAGCATATTCAGCATTCCGATAGCAGGACCCATTCCGGCATACTCACCGATTTTTTTAGTAACTTTTGATGGTGAATTAATATCCAATGCACTTCTCATTGTGGCAGCTATTCGATTTGCAATAGAATACGCAGCTGCAACTGCCTGCGACTCTCCTGTCAGCAGACCGCTTGTCAGGCCAGACATTGCAAATTCTCCAACTAAAAAGAGTTTTGACGGTAACGTATCAAATGTTGCTTTGATCTGGCTTACACCCGTGAATGCCGCAATACTCGCAAAGGCCATTCCACTTTGCACAGCAGATACAAAACTTGACATTGCCTCAGCCACTTTAGCATTCACGCTATCCATCGCTGATGTAACAGTATTCTGGATTGCACTGAAGCAATTCTGGTAAGAAACCATGATACTACTTAACCCATCTGTAGACATAAGCTGTACACTGCCCATTGCATTATTTATATTTCCTGCCATATTCCCGGTTTCTGTCGATGCAGTGGCATTCATATTTGCAAGTGCGTTCGCCACGTTATCGCTCATTAGTGCCGTACTTGCAGATGTGTCAGCACTCATAGTACCAAAGTTCATTTTCACGGACTCTCCGGCCTCTAATGTACTGGCCTTCATACTTTCCGAAAGTTCCTGCATTTTTGCCTTTGTATTCTCTGCACCTTCTTCACTTTTCCCGGTAATAAAATCCCATAATCCAGAGAAAAGTCCCTTGATGCCCTCTACGACTGAAGTCAATATCTCAGGTATCGCATTGATAAGTCCTTCACCCAGCGATTTTATGATATTCCAGCCTGCCGCTAAAATTTCAGGCAGCATCTGGGCAATACCGGTAACTAACATCAATATGATCTGAACTCCTGCAAGAATAATCTGTGGCAGATTCTCAACGATCCCCATGATCAAAGACTGTATCATCTGGGCAGCCGATGAAAGAATCTGTGGTAAACTATTCACTAATCCCTGTATTAGCATGGCTATAATCTGTACGCCTGCCTGTAAGATAACAGGTAAATTTTGAGAAATGGTATCAATAATCATTGCCATTCCTTGTAACGCTGCCGCAATAAGTGTTGGTAATGCCTGTATTAACCCTTGTGCCAGATTTATAAGGATCATGATGCCCATTGAAATAATCGTCGGTAAATTTGAAGTTATGGCATTAGTCAGTGTACTGATTATCTCCATAACAGAACTCATTAGCAAATCCATGTTTCCCATAACACCATCAACAAGGCTCATTATTACCTGAAGCCCCAGAATCAGTATTTGCGGCAGCATTGATATGGCAGTTGTTACCAATGTGGTGATCAGGTTTATAGCTGCCGGAATCATCTGGGGGAGATTTGCGGTCAATCCACTAATAAGAGCCGTAACGATTTGCAGCCCTCCGGATGCAACAGCTGGTATATTTGCCTGCATCATATTCATTAAGCTGACAAGAAGGGTACCTCCCATATTTGCAAGTTCTGGTATTTTGCTTGTAATACCGGATACCAGCCCCTGTATAATTTCAGGCCCTTTTGTTGTTACCATTTGGATGACCTCATCAATCTGTCCTCCAAACTGCCCCTGTAATACCCCAAGACCTACAAGAGCCAGCCCCGCAAGTGAAGCCGGACCTACTGATTTTGCAGCAACTCCCATCACTTTTGTAAGTCCGGTAACCATCCCATTCATAGACTTTACGCCTACATCTGCAGTTTTTGATAATCCGGTTCCAATCTTACTGACTACATCTGGCAGTTTTCTGGATTTTTCCCCAATATTATCAATTACCTTCCATATCTTAGGTGCATCTTTATCAAAACGCCCAGTCATAGCGCTAAATTCAAACGATGCTTTACCGATTTTATTTCCAAACATCATAAAACTGCCTTTTGCTATCGGGCCGATATTCCGTATCCTCTGCTCCAGACTATCTGGAATAAGCCCCTGCAGACTTTTTTTAACACCTGGAATCCCGTCAAAACCACTTTTTAAACTTCCCTTCATTTTCTCCAGCTGTTCATTAGCAATTTTTATCTTTCCACTTCCAAAATCCTTCATTTTAGAGAGAACCGTTTCAACTTTAGTACCGACCTTACCTGTTTGGTCCACTATAGATTTAAACTTTTTTAAAAGGTCGTCTGCCGGTTTCGATATCTCATTCATCAATGCAGTCACATTTCCGAATGACTTTTGAAAATCATCTGTAATCTGTGAGAAAAAATTCCCCGAACCTGCGGCAGTTTCGACTTTACTCTCAACTCCCGAGACCATATCTGAAGCTGCTTTAGAAGCACTCTGGAGGGCCTCTAATGATTTCACCGCGCTATTGATTGTGCCTGTAAAGCCATTATCTACTGCGCTTAATACCACCTGTACACTATAGCTCTCCATTTATTTTCCTCCTTTCCATAAATTCAATATATCTGTCTGCAGCCCTGGAAGAAGGCTTCCTTTCTAGTTTCTTCCCCAGCACATTTTTTAGGCGATTCTCATAGTTGAAAAAGTCCTCGAACCTTTTATATACAGGTTCAGAACGAGTTTTTCCCTTTCTTCTTTCCGCTTTTATTTCTCTGTTTACCCAGGCCTGAAGATATATCCTATACTCATCGTCCACTGTTTTAAGACGATATGCTCTCATTCTCAGTTCATATTCATAAAATGTCATGCAGTCAATATCGTTCATCTTAGTCATCCCAAGTAAGCGAAAACAATTAACTACAATTTCCTCATATGTCTCTTCTGACGTTTGACAGCTTATCTCTTCTTCTGTTTCTCCAATTCCTCCGTGAGCTGCTTCATCTTTAGTCTGGTAGCATTTTCCTTTTTTAGTTCACTGATCACCTCGTCAAACAGCTTTTCGATGTCCTCACAGTTCTCGACATATTCATCAATATCACTGACAGCCGGCCTGACCTTCTGTGTACAGGTTCCTGCATAAATCACCTCTGACAAGGCAACCGTATCGTAAGTAAACAGCATTGGAATCTTAAGTTCTAGGCCGGCGCCAAACTTTGCCCCTTCCTTCACAAAATAATTAGCCTTATCCAGCTCACGTATAAATTTAATCCCAAAATGTACCTCAAATTCTTTATCTCTTATATTTAAAACCATATATATTACCTCCTGTATTTTATTTAAGTACTCACGGAAACTCAGCCACATAAAATGTGGAAAAGAGTTTCCGTGAGTGCTAAGTTGTTAAAGAAAGTGGTGTTTCCACTCTTTTAAGCTCCTGCACCTGTTTTCTTAGTATCAGAGAAAACATAATCTGCAATTTCCTGCTGCTCTGTAGTTACAGTCACATCACCGCGCTTACCTGAACCATTAATTCCGAATGTCAGAGAACACTCCACATAATTTTCTGCTGAAGAAGTTTTCTCAAAACTTGTTAAATATCCCTGAAAATACATTCCCTTAAATGTTCCATCAGCTGACCCTTTCTCTGCAAGATTTGCCTCCCAGATCTCGATCAGTTCATCTGCATCCATTGCATCTTCCAGTTTATCGATCATAACATCACCTTCTGTCAGAATAGTGGTCGCTGTAACCTCAACTTCTGCTGCACCCGGCGTGCGGATGGAACCATCCTTAGTCGCTGTTGTCTCAGCCTCTTTGCTCTTTGTTCTGCCATTCTCTGTTGTAAATGCAAGAAGTGTTCCGTCACTTGCAGCCGCATCTTTCTTGATGCGGTATAAATATACGACTTTCTTTCCCTGTACAGCTTCTGCAAACATTTGTAAATTCATTTTTTCCATAGTAGTAATACCTCCATAAATTAAATTGAAACTCTGGCTTCAAAATGCTGTGAAGCAGGTTTGTTCGTTTAAATTGTTAGTCATGATCCTCCAGTCAGCATCCCTTAAGAACCATGCAAATTTCTTGATTGTACCTTCATCTGCCGAATCAGGCAGTATCTTCAATTACTCTTACATGGTGACCGTATCAATTTTCTGCCGGACTTTGTCCGAATATTGATTTTTTTATACATCTTCTGCCCCCTTTCTCATCTAAAGTTAAAATCTTATATGATACAGATGTAGTCTGAATAAGCATCTGCAATCATGAAGATACCTGTAAAAAAAGAGTCTATTAAAACTTTTGACTTTTCCGATATCTTTTCATATCTCACTATCGCCTTCCCCGGAGCCAGATTATATTCTATCTTGTCATCCGTTAAATTTAATATCCCCTTCACTAATGTCTGCAGTAATACGGATACACCCGCGCATACAATATCACTGCCCTGTACAGAATAGCCAGCATGTCCGCTGACTGTTATTTCATCCTTACAAATACATACACGAATCAATCCAATCCTCTTTTCTCTGATCTTCTTTTTTTATCAGTGCACAATAGTAGCATTTATGCAACAACGTGATCAAAAAAAATTTCCACCGCCTCTTCTCTGCTCAAGGGAACTGCCTGTACAATTTTATGTATCTCACCTATCGTCAGTTTATTCCCATTATCCTTCAGCTTTCTGTAAAGTGTACTCCTGTTCATCCCCGCTGAATCTGCAACCGCCTCCAGAGTTGTACCCCTCTCCACAATTTTAGCCTTCAGCTTTACCACATTTACAATCAAATCCGGCAATCTATCACTCTCCCTTGTTGTCAGTATTTTCAGTAGCGTTTATGCAACTCATGTCATTATACTACCTTACTCAGGCAAATAAGTCAATAGTAAAATAGCATTTACGCGATTAATATGTTGCGTTTTTGCATCTTACATGCTATATTATATTCAGGAGGTGTATACACAATGTCCGATACAGGCGAGAGAATCAAACAAAGAAGAAAAGAAATGGGACTGACGGCGGACGTCCTTGCAGAGAAGCTAGGCGTGTCCCGCTCTACAATTTTCCGTTATGAAAAAGGGGATATTGATAAGATCCCCGCTGAGTCATTATCAATTATAGCCGCTGCATTAAACACAACCCCTGCCTATCTCATGGGTTGGAAAGATGACGGTCAGCAATTCTTTCATGGAATATCTGTTTTCCCTACAGTAGAAAAGACGAATCCCATTCCAAAGGGCAGCTATGAAGATCTGGTTATAACCGAGATGGAAAAAATGAATTCGAAGGGGAAGATAAGACTACTCGATACAGCCCGGGAGATGACATGCAACCCGCTGTATAATGATAACTATGAATTAGAAGTCAGGGCAGCCCATACAAGGACTGATATCGAAGTAACGAAAGATATGATAAAACATGATGATAATATCATGGATGATGAAAATTTTTAAAAGTCCCGTTTAAAGGACAGGCTATATGTTATATTTAATTTGGAGGTGTTGACTAATGAACAACTACGAAACACTTTTAGACGAGGCCTGTGAAAACGGTTTAACTGTAAAAGAAAAGCCCCTCATATCCAGCAACGGACGTATAAAAGGAAAAAAGATTGCAATCCGTAAGGATATTGACACAGACGCTGAAAAAGCCTGCACACTTGCTGAAGAACTTGGTCACTATCATACGACCGTGGGAGACATTATGGATATGTCAGACGCCTGGAACCGCAAACAGGAACGGCAGGCAAGACTGGATGGCTATAACAGGCTGATTGGTTTAAAGGGGCTGATCAGCGCATTCGAACACGGATACAGAAACTGGCATGACACAGCCCAGTATCTGGATGTAACAGAAGAATATCTACGGGAATGTATTGATTGCTACCGCGATAAATACGGAATGATAACCACGGTGGATAACTACTGGATCATGTTCATCCCACATTTTGGGATAGGCCGAATCGTTTAAAGGAACTCTGAGTATTATCGAACAAAATGTGGTGTTTTCTCTGATAATTTTTCTGCCATACATACTTTCTGTCAGTTCGGGACATTCTATACCGAGGTGATTTTATGGCATCTTACGTGGCTCCCGAATTAAGGGACAAATTTGAATCTTTACCAATCAATTTGAAAAACTGTATCCTCGAGAAAAATGTCCAGTTAAAGACAATTCATGATTTAATTCGTGTTCTCGAAGATATAGTTGCGGAAGGAGAAGCAGAGTAATCTGCTTCTTTTTCTTCTTCCCGCCGTATTCCTGCCTTTACAGGTTTTCATTAAGGTAATCCTCAATTTCATTCAAACATTCCTCAATATCCTCGTTAGAAAACCGCCTCTCTATCCCGGCCGCCTTAATATGATCCTCCGAAAAATCTTCCTGGTCGGCTAAAAACCTGCGGCACATCTCCGCATACTTCGGTTCATTCTGCTGCAATTCCCTGTCAAGTGCCCTTTTCAGCCTCAACCCGTCTTCCACTTCTACATAGACCGGCAACAATTTATCCCGCCCAAAATAGCGGCTCATCGCCTCAAAAGATTGTAATGTCCCTATTACAATATAATCTTCTTTCTCCAGGTCAATCTGCCCGTCGTCCGCCGTAAAATATTTCCAGATTCCGCACTTGGTATTATATGCCCGGACTTCAATGACACAGCCCTTATCCTCCAACGCCTTCAGCCCGGATTCATCTGTAAAATGATATTCTACCCCATCCGTTTCGCCCTCACGGATTGGCCGCGTGGTATACAATGTAATCGTCCGGAACTCAGGGCGCCTTTCCTTTAATCTTTTAAAAATAGTATCCTTGCCGGATGAACTTTTTCCCATGATATAGCAAATCTTACTCATTTCCCAATACCTCTATTTTTCCTTCTTTTTCGGGTCCCTCAACCGAAAATCCCATCTTTTCATATGCACTAAGCTGTGAGACTGCCTCCGCCGTAATCTCTTCCCCGGGCACAATCAGTGGAATTCCCGGAGGATAGATATATGCATACTCGGCAGAAACAAAACCCTCAGATGACTCCCATGACTTATATTCCGATGCGGATACCTTGTTTTTCATTATCATCCCCGTCTCTGCACTTGTATACACCTGTTTCAGCCGGGGAAGCGAAAAATGTATCTGCTGCTTTTTCTTTACACTACTTCTTTCGGATGCGATCCGTGCATCTATCTCTTCTAGCGCCTCCACAAGTCTCTCCATGCCTTCCGCAGTATCTCCGACAGAAGTCATGGCAAGCACATAGGAACCGGCAGTCATTTCCATCTGCAAATGATATTGGTTCAATAATACCTCATACAACCCTCTGCTCGTAATGTCTGTACCTTTCACAGAAATCACGATTTTCGACCTGTCGAAACTGTCCGTCTCAATCAGTTTTAAATTTTTCATCCTGCCCAGCCTTGCTCTCACCTTTTCCAGTAATTCCACATAGGTCTGAAAACATCTGGTGCTGCCATTATCCAGCATTCTAATACATTCATCCATCCCCGCCATAAGTACATAGGACGGACTACTTGTCTGAAGCATATGCAGATAGCGTTTAATTTCCCTCCTGTCCACAAAGCTGCCATTGAGATGTATCAAAGCCGTCTGAGTAAGCGATGGGAGCGTCTTGTGCAGACTATGTATCACAACATCCGCCCCCAGTACATTAGAATTTTGGGGGAAATATGGATGCATGCCGAAATGAGCGCCGTGAGCTTCATCTACAATCAGTGGAATTCCTTTCCTATGCGCGGCCTCTGCAATTGCCCCCACATCTGAGACAACACCATCATATGTGGGAGACGTAATCACAACCGCCCTGATGTCATTGTGCTGTTCCAGAGTCCTCGTAACCTCTGCCGGATTAATGTGCCCATTCAGTTCAATATCGCTGTAAAACTCAGGATAAATATATACCGGCTTCAATTCATTCATATATACGGCATGATAAACCGACCGGTGGCAATTTCTGGCACACAGTATCTTATCCCCTTTTGCAGTACATCCCATAACAGCACTTAGTATTCCCGAAGTACTGCCATTAATCAAATAAAAAGTTTCATCCGCATGATAAACAGATGCCGCCCGCTTTTGAGCCTGCAGCAAAATCCCATCTGCATGGTGAAGATCGTCAAAGCCGTCAATCTCCGTAATATCAAGACCATAAGGCAGATCACATCCTGTCAGATCCCCATTCCTCTTATGACCGGGCATATGAAAAGCATAATAGTCTGAATTTCTATATTTTATTAACTTATCATATAAGTATTCCATCATTACAACTCCCTTTTAAAATAAAACCTGTTTCATCAGGACTCCTTCTATGGTAACATAAATAACAAGTATATCTCAATATTTTATTCGATATTATAGTTGTATTGCAGTATCAATAAGCAAACCGTGGCAAAGGAGGATTTCTATGAAAGTTATTTACGAAGAAACTCTAAAAAATTATATGGAAAAAAGATCTATAGAAACCATAATCATTGAAGCCTATACTGGCAGATCCTGAACAGGCGTGCCCGAGCTGTCAGCAAGGTTTGCTGACCCAAAGACTGCCGAGAGGACCAAAAAGAAAAACTGCCGGGTAATAAAAGGGGAGATTGGAGAAATACTCATTCTTACACCGGGACTGAAATATGACAAAACCATAACTCTGCATCTCAACAATTTTCTTGGTATAAAAAATATAGAAGTTGATGGAATCAAACCTTGATTGTGACATAAAAAAAGTACCGCAAACCCTAGTAAATACAGAATTTGCGGTACTTTTTCCAGATGAGCGTGCGGGGATTCGAACCCCGGACAACTTGATTAAAAGTCAAGTGCTCTACCACCTGAGCTACACGCCCCTAATTATAGACTATCTTTCTTTTGGCAAAGAAAATGCCCAGAGCCGGAATCGAACCAGCGACACGAGGATTTTCAGTCCTCTGCTCTACCAACTGAGCTATCTGGGCATTAGACTTAAAAAGTCTGAGTTGCGGGGGCAGGATTTGAACCTACGACCTTCGGGTTATGAGCCCGACGAGCTTCCAGACTGCTCCACCCCGCGTTATTAAATTTTAATTATCTCGGTTGAGATAAAGCCGATGATCGGACTCGAACCGATAACCTGCTGATTACAAATCAGCTGCTCTGCCAATTGAGCCACATCGGCATTATAACTATTGTGCCAAACCATTTCGGCTAATTGGCTTTAAAGGAAAATCCTTTAAGTGGATGGAGAAGGATTCGAACCTTCGAAGGCGTTGCCAACAGATTTACAGTCTGCCCCCTTTGGCCACTCGGGAATCCATCCATTTTGTAAGTGGGACCTATAGGGCTCGAACCTATGACCCTCTGCTTGTAAGGCAGATGCTCTCCCAGCTGAGCTAAGATCCCACATCATTTTGTTTCACACTATTTAATTAGTATGATAATGCAATTCCACGAAGCTTGATTAAATCTTACTCTGTGATACTGCAACGACCCAGAAGAGACTCGAACTCTCGACCTCCGCCGTGACAGGGCGGCGCTCTAACCAACTGAGCCACTGGGCCTTATGAAGATATATACCTTCAAAACCGCATACAAAGAATCTTTCCATCCATTTCCTATCACCCTGCTTGGTTATGCCCTCGACCTATTAGTAACAGTCAGCTCCATGCGTTGCCGCACTTCCACCTCTGCCCTATCTACCTCGTCGTCTTCAAGGGGTCTTACTAACTTGACGTTATGGGATATCTCATCTTGAGGGGGGCTTCACGCTTAGATGCCTTCAGCGTTTATCCCTTCCCGGCTTGGCTACTCTGCTATGCCCTTGGCAGGACAACAGATACACCAGCGGCCAGTCCAACCCGGTCCTCTCGTACTAAGGTCAGCTCCTCTCAAATATCCTACGCCCACGCCGGATAG
>NZ_QGDL01000024.1 GCF_003149245.1 Faecalicatena orotica
GTATCGTAGAGATTGCTATGAAGACAGGATTTAGTTCCGGGAGTTATTTTGGCAAAATATTTCGCAGACATATGAATTGTACTCCGAAAGAGTACAGGAAAAATTGACATCCTGCACAAAATCTGTTATGATAGCAGTTGAGACTAATGAGTATCCTTTACTTGATGTCAGGTAAAGGGTATTTTTTTTGAGTAAATTTTTGATTAAAGGAGTTTTATGGAAGAAACAAGATTTGAAGAATTGGGACTTTGTCCCGAAATTATGAAAGCAATTAAGAATATGGGTTTTGAGGAGGCTTCCCCGATTCAGGCGAAAGCAATTCCTGTTATGAGAACTGGAAAGGATATTATCGGTCAGGCACAGACAGGAACCGGAAAGACAGCAGCTTTCGGCATCCCGCTTCTGGAGAAGATCGATCCTAAGAATAAAAAGCTTCAGGCAGTTGTACTCTGCCCGACCAGAGAACTCGCTATCCAGGTGGCGGAGGAGATCCGTAATCTGGCAAAATATATGCATGCGATTAAAGTACTTCCTATCTATGGAGGACAGGAGATCGTAAAACAGATCCGTTCCCTTAAGAGCGGTACACAGCTGATCATTGGAACACCGGGACGTGTGATGGACCACATGCGCCGCAAGACGATCAAGATGGAAGATGTTCATACAGTCGTACTGGATGAAGCGGATGAAATGCTGAATATGGGATTCCGTGAGGACATCGAGACGATTCTGGAAGGGGTTCCAGAGGACCGTCAGACAGTGTTATTCTCAGCAACAATGCCGCAGGCAATTCTGGATATTACAAAGAAATTCCAGAAGGACGCCCAGCTTGTAAAAGTAACAAAGAAAGAACTTACTGTACCGAATATCGAACAATATTATTATGAAGTAAGACCGAAAAATAAAGAAGAAGTGCTTGCAAGACTGTTGGATATCTATACACCAAAGCTGTCCGTAGTATTCTGTAACACAAAGAGACAGGTAGACCTTCTTGTAAACGGACTGCTCGGAAGAGGCTACTTTGCGGCCGGACTTCATGGTGATTTGAAACAGGCACAGCGTGACAGGGTTATGCAGGGATTCCGTTCCGGGAAAACTGACATCCTCGTTGCAACAGATGTGGCTGCCAGAGGAATTGATGTGGATGAAGTGGAAGCAGTATTTAACTATGACCTTCCACAGGACGACGAGTATTATGTGCACCGTATCGGAAGAACCGGAAGAGCCGGACGTGAAGGCCGCTCCTTCTCATTTGTTTCCGGAAAAGAAGTATATAAGCTGAAAGAGATCCAGCGTTACTGCAAGACGAAGATCTATGCACAAAAAGTTCCGTCACTGAACGATGTGGCAACGACTAAGATGGATAACATTCTTTCAGAGATAGACAGTGTTATAGAAACGGAAGACCTGACAAAATACCTTCAGGCAATCGAGAATAAGGTAAACGAATCCGACTATACAGCAATGGATATGGCAGCGGCGTTCCTGAAGATGAGTTCTGGTCAGAATGAAGTAAACCAGGAAGAAATGGACTTTGGCGATACAGGTGCTGAAGAAGCAGGAATGGTCAGACTCTTTATCAATATAGGAAAGAAAAACAAGGCAAAACCGGGAGATATTGTGGGCGCACTCGCAGGCGAGAGCGGAATTCCGGGAAAAGTGATCGGATCAATTGATATGTTTGATAAGTATACTTTCGTAGAAGTGCCGAGAGAGTATGCAAGGGATGTATTAAACGCAATGAATAACGCGAAGATCAAAGGAAAATCAGTGGCTGTCGAACCGGCAAACCAGAAATAAATCAGGCACCATGTTTAGAGAACGACATGATCATATAAGAATGGGTGTATCCGATGGAGCTGTCGCATCAATGATTAAAAAATCATAGATGCGGCAGTATCTTTTTACCATTTAATTGAGCATCATTGCGTAAATATCTGTTATTCAAAATAGTTTAAGTTGACGATATCTAAAATCCCTAATTGTGATGCGATATACTGTAGACCTGATTGAATTCTTTCACGGCTAAAACTATTTGCTAATAGAAATTCATCGGTCTGCTCGTTTAGATAGGCATAAAATAAAAGAGCTTTTTCTAAAGCCCGGCTTTCGTTGTTACCAACGCTCTGACATATCTTTTTTTCCACTTCATTGATTTTTCCGATATTAACCTGCCCCTGTAAGGAATTGAGCATTTTCTTATCTTCGTTTTTTAAAGTCTGTGACGTGATGTCTAGCGGGAATTCAGTATCTTTGTTAAAGACCAACCTACTAATTGTTCGGATAATATCCCTGTTCATACGCATTATATAGTCTTGCTCATACATTTGTCCATTTCTCCTTTTAGATCCATACAAATTTCCTTTTTACTTATTAATTATATATTACTGAAAAATGTATGAAGACTCAACAGTAACAAAATCATTTATTACTGGTCCTTGCCCTTTCTGATAGTCAAAGATATAATATCTATATTAAGTATAAACTTTATTACTGGAAAGGAAGTGGACTATGGGAGTGTATTTGAATCCGGAACCAAAACGATTTGCGGAAAGTATCGCCTCAGAAATATTTGTGGATAAGAGCCGTATGATATCATATACCAATTCAGTCATTGATACAGAACAGAAATATATCTGTGTCAGCCGCCCAAGACGCTTTGGAAAATCTATGGCGGTAGGTATGTTGTCTGCATATTATGGAAATGGTGAGACGCGGGACCTGTTTAAGGGACTCAATATTTCAAATGATCCGTCCTTTGATAAGTATCGTAACAGATATCAGGTTATTTCTGTAAACATGCAGGAGTTTTTGAGCAGAAGCAAAAATGTCGAGGACATGATAACACTTTTACAAAGAAAACTCACATGGGAATTAACAGGCAGCTTTTCAGGTATCAATTATTTTGACAAATCAGATTTAATCGAAGTGATGAATGATATTTATGCGTCAGTGGGCTCTACTTTTATTATATTGATTGACGAATGGGATTGTATTTTCAGGGAGTACAAGGATGATAAACGTGGGCAGAAACTGTATTTGGATTTTCTGAGATTCTGGCTGAAAGATAAGTCATATGTTTCACTTGCTTATATGACAGGGATTCTTCCTATAAAAAAATATGGTTCACATTCGGCACTTAATATGTTTACTGAATTTTCTATGACCAACCCCAAGGGTCTGGCGGAGTTTGTAGGTTTTACAAAAGATGAAGTACAGAATTTGTGTGAATGTTATGATATGGATTTCACGGAGATGAGGACATGGTATGATGGTTATGCCTTTCAGTCAGGACTATCAGTGTATAGTCCCAAATCCGTGGTAGAAGCCTTAAGATGGCGGACCTTTGACACATACTGGAATCAGACAGAGACATATGAAGCATTGAAAGTCTATATCCAGATGAACTTTAATGGGTTGAAGGATGCGGTGGTCCAAATGCTGGCTGGCGGAAGAATAAAAATTAATACAGCAAAGTTTTCAAATGATATGACGACATTCTCAAGCAGAGATGACGTATTAACTTTATTGGTCCATTTAGGATATCTGGCATATGATGGTGCTGCAGAATCTGTATTTATTCCAAATAAAGAAGTTAGTATGGAATATATTAATGCAATTGAGGACATTCACTGGGACGAGGTGATTCATGCAGTGAGAGATTCTGAACAGTTGTTGGAGGCACTCTGGCGTAAGGATGATCAGGCAGTGGCCACGGGGATAGACTCTGTGCATGAAAGTACATCTATATTGCAGTATAATAATGAAAATGCTCTTAGTTATACAATCGGACTTGCTTTTTATACAGCCCGTGAATATTATATGATCGTTCGGGAATTACCGGCGGGAAAGGGATATGCGGATATCTGTTTTATTCCAAGATCCAGTTATGCAGATAAACCGGCCGTGGTAATTGAATTGAAATGGGATAAGACCACAGAAGGTGCTATCAGACAGATTAAAGAGAAAAAATATACGGATGCCTTTGGATCATATACAGGAAAAATATTACTTGCAGGTATTAACTATAATAAAAAAACAAAGAAGCATGAATGTAAGATCGAAGAATATTATAAAGAATATTAAGAAATACGCGGCTGTCAAACATAAATTTAAATGAGACAGCCGCGTATTTTTGTTTTGCAGAATAATTATACTAAAGAAAAACCTGTTTGAAATCACCCTTTGATGACTGTTCCGGCCTTCCCCTTCAGTCCTTCTTTCATCTTATCGAAAGATGTGATCAGTGCGCTGCGCCCATCTGCTTTTTCGATGAATTCAACGGCAGCGCGGAATTTTGGATACATGTTGTAGATCCCGAAGTGTCCCTCTTCCATGTATGTTTTTGCCTGTTGGAGGCTGATCTCACCGAGCTTCTCTTCATTCGGCTGCCCAAGGTTGATGCATACCTGTTCAACACTTGTCAGGATGATGAGTTCATCCGCATTGACACCCTCGGCAAGCTTTCCCGCTGTTAAGTCTTTTTCGATTACTGCACTTGCACCTTTTAAGTGGTTGTCCTGCTCCAGTACAGGAATACCGCCGCCTCCGCATGCGATAACGACCTGATCGGCATCCAGCAGTGCTTTGACTGCGTCCAGTTCGACGATCTTGACCGGATTTGGTGCGGATACGACACGCCGGAATCCCTTTCCGGGTTCCTCCACCACATAATTTCCTTTTTTCCGTTCCTCATTTGCCTCCTCGGCTGTCATATAACGTCCGAGGACCTTCGTCGGTGTATAGAATGCTTCATCATAAGGATCTACAATAACCTGAGTCAGAACAGTGCTGACTGTACGGTAAATACCGCGGTTGAGCAGTTCCTCCCGGATTCCGTTCTGGAGGTCATATCCGATGTAACCCTGGCTCATGGCAGAGCAGACAGACATGGGAGCTGCAGTATAATCATCATGTGCCTTTCCAAACTCGTTCATGGCCGTATGAATCATGCCGACCTGCGGCGCGTTGCTGTGCGTAATGACAACCTGATAACCTTCTTCAATTAAATCTGCGATTGATTTTGCTGTATTTTTTACGGCTACCTTCTGTTCCGGGAGAGTGGTTCCCAAAGCACGGTGTCCTAATGCGACTACTACTCTTTTCTTCATAAATTAAGTCCCTCTGTTTCTTATTAGATTTGTTACCTTCAAGTATATAGTGAATTATATTATTTTTCTGATAAAAAAGCAACGATTAACGGCTAAAGTTCGACTACGCGGTAACGATGCCCGGTATATTTCAGAAATTTCTTCAGGATGTCATCCGTCTTAATCTTCAGGCTGGAGGTGTTGATGCAGGGATGGCAGCCTATATATTCCTGATTCAGGAGTTCCTTATCCACCAGCAGGTCTACATACCAGTCTTTATCATTCATTAATCCCAGCACACTGACAGACCCGGGAGTAATATCCAGATATTTTTCCATAAATTCCGGTTCTGCAAAAGAAAGGCGTGAGATTCCCAGTTGACTTGAGAGATCCTTCGTATAGAACTTCTTTTCTCCTGGCATCAGAAGCAGAAAGAAGGTGGTCTTCTGACGGTTGCGCAGAAAAAGATTCTTGCACGGCATGATTCCCAGTTCCTTTTCGATCGCCTGGCAGGCCTCGATTGTCGGCGCAACATCGTGGTCCACTCCTTCGTACGGAATGCCCAGTTTGTCCAGTGCATCGTAGACCCGTATCTCTTTTTCGAGCCGGCCCGTACAATCAGGTTTTGAGGTAAAATGATCCTTGCTTACAAATATTTCATCCATAATAAAATCCTTTCTGTCTCATTGTATCTTTTTTAAAATATATTATTCAAACAAACATGTTCTACACTTTTGTAAAAAATAGTCCCGGCGCCATGAGCTCACTCATTAATTCGGGATGTGTGAGTGCATAGAGAAAATCTGTGGCAAATAAAAGGCACAGCAGTAGACATATCGAAAACTTCAGGTAGTCAGGAAGCCTTTGGAAGAGCTCATCCCATCGTGGTGCCAGATAGTACAAAAAAGCGCATCCAAGCATTGCAAAGAAAATAGCACCGCCAAGGAATGTTTTTCCATTCAAGTTCAGGAAATAACCGGTGTAATCCGCAGATGCGATATCATATTCATATTCCATCAGCCAGTTCATGAGATATTCGATCAGGGAGTAAACTGCCATCATAGCGATAAATGCAGGAATCGGCTTATGGGCAAATTTCTGAATAAATATCAATAGGATAAGTCCACAGACACCATAAAGAGGTATCCAGGGGCCTGTCAGGTAACTACGGTTCAGGAAGACCCCGTCACGAATGATATGTATAAAGCTTTCCAGAACCCATCCAAAGACAGAGAATGCAAAAAACAAAAACACACAGGATAAAAATCCATATTTTTTATTCTCGTGTCTGGGCGGCCTCACGGCACGTGCAGGCGGCTGGATAGAATATAGAAAGACAGGATACTGCTCGGGTTCAAAGTATGAAATCTTCGTATAAGGCCCCTCTGAATCATCATAGAGGGCCTTGCTGATTAAAAGTTCATCCTCTGACGGAACCTGTTCCAGAAGCCTGTCATTGAACGCCTCATATCCGGGAGCGCGGGACAGAACATAATTACGCCTAAGCTCCATATAAAGCTCGGCGTCTGTTCCTGTCTTATACGGATTTACAAACAAAAAGTCCAGCACCCCAAGAGTCAGGGGTGCAAGGATATTCCATCCAAGGAAAGAAAAATGCAATTTAAACATCTTCCACTTATTCCCCCGCATCAGTTGTTTGGAAAGCTGGAAAGCATCCTTACGTTCAATTGCCGGGTTCTCAGCGAGGATAAACGGAATCATGCTATATTCAAAGTATTTAATAATCCCTCCGGCAATTGTGAGGTTCCACAGAGTCTGGAAAAAAGAACGGCAGAACATGACCCAGACCGGATTATAGATATATCTCAATTTGTATAGGAAAAAAATCTTACTGATCCTCGTCCGGTGATAATTGCGGGCCTCCAGAAAAAATCTCCGCTCTCCTACCAGAATTGGATTTGCAATTAAAAACTGGTAAAAAAAAGCCAGAAATGCTCCTGTGATCAGGAAAGCAGAAGAAAGGTGAAAGTCATGGGTCAAAATATCATTAGCGGCCCTCAGAGCAGAGAAAAAAATAGACTTCCCGCTCGTATAAGTATCAATAATAATTTCGGCAGCCCTGGTCAAAGGAGAATCCATGATGGAGGCAGAGTCATCTGTTATTTGTTCCACTGTATCGGCAATTAAGACAGAATTAGAAGTGCCGGCGGCAACATCAGAGTGCTCCGGCACTGTATGCGTGGCAGGCTCATACTGGTTCACAAATATAGTAGAAGAAGTATAAGCAGTCGTAAGCATAGCCGTCAGAAAACATACAGCAACCATACGCCAGTAATTAAATTTCAAAGATTCTCTCGTTCTTATCTTTAGTGCTTTTCTCTTCCACATAAGGGAGCCCTCCGCAGAAAACAGGTTATTACTCTATTATAGTAAAGAACACAAAATTAAGCAATGAAGAATTTAGGGGGGAGGGCGAAGGGAGGACGCTTGCGGCATCCCGCCCCCTCTCCCCCCAAGACGCGTACCTCATTCCCCAGTTTGAATTTACATATTTCAATTTAGATTTTCCATGTTTATTTTGCCCGGGTTCCGTTACTATTTGTTTAAACGAAGGAGGGAGGAAACAGCATGGGACAGACAATATTGGAACTGCATGATATTGTGAAGACGTTTCCCGGAGTTCTGGCGCTGAATGGTATTAATTTTAACCTGCTTAGCGGTGAAATCCATGCGATCTGCGGTGAAAACGGGGCAGGGAAATCTACGCTGATGAAGGTTGTCTGCGGGGTTCATGAGGCGGACAGCGGAACAATGATCGTGAATGGTAAGCAGGAGAATTTTTCGAACCCGATGGAGGCATATGAAAAGGGGGTGTCGATTATCTTTCAGGAGACGAGCCTGTTTGAAGAGATGACAGTTCTGGATAATATGTTCCTCGGGCATGAGATGACGAAAAAGGCGGGGCCTTTGCAGATTATTGACTATGGGGCGATGCGCAGGGAGGCCGAAAAGATATTTCAGCGTCTGAATACGAAGATTCATATGGATGCACAGATTAAAACCCTTGGAATGGCACAGAAGCAGATGGTGGAGATCGCGAAGGCGCTGACCTTTGATGCGAATATTATTATTTTCGATGAACCGACTGCATCACTGACGCAGCGTGAGGTAACGGCGTTGTTCCAGATTATCAATGATTTGAAGGCGAGCGGCCTCGGAATCGTGTACATCAGCCACAGAATGGAAGAAATTTTCGAATTGTGTGACCGGGTGACTGTGATCAGGGACGGACAATATATTTCAACGAAAAATATCGCCGAGACCAGTAAGGACGATCTCGTGGCAGATATGGTCGGACGTAAGATGGGAAGTTATTACCCGAAGTCAGAGACAAAGATCGGGGAGGAAATCTTCCATGTGGAAGGGTACTATGATGAGGGATTTCTGGAAGACATCAGTTTCTATGTAAGGCGCGGGGAAATCCTTGGATTTGCGGGGCTGGCCGGGGCCGGCAGGACGGAGCTGATGGAATCGATCTGTGGATTCACAGGGCGTGCGGCAGGCACGATGTGGCTGGAAGGAAAACCACTTGAAATTAAGAACTATAAACAGGCAATGGAGAACGGGATTGTTTATGTATCAGAGGACCGCGGAAAGTACGGCCTGATCGTTGATATGACGATACAGCAGAATATTTCCCTTCCGCAGCTGGAGCGTTTCAAGAAAGGCCCGGGGTTTCTGGATGAGAAGAAAGAGAGTGAAAAAGGCAGGGAGTACATAGAGGAAGTCGGAATAAAAGCACCGTCACCGGATTTCCTTGTCGCGAACCTTTCAGGAGGCAACCAGCAGAAAGTGTCCGTGTCAAAAGCACTTGCACTTGATCCAAAGCTTTTGATTCTGGATGAACCGACACGGGGGGTAGACGTCAATGCAAAGGCGGAGATCCATAAGATCATCAGTGAACTGACCCAGAAAGGGCTGACGATTATTATGATTTCCTCAGAGCTTCCGGAACTGATCGGGATGTGTGACAGAATCTATGTCATGAAAGACGGATACATTGCAGGATGCTTCGACAGAGAGGATGTTACACAGGAAAAGATCCTGACCGTTGCGCTGGAATCAAAGAAAGAGAGGCAGGAGGGGTAAGAGATGAATGAGAAGAAAAAGAAAGCGTCTTTTCTGACGACAGAATTTTACCTTGCGCTGTTCCTGATTCTGGTGCTTGCGTTTCTCGGAGTTGCGGCAAGAGATTTTTATTCCATCAACAATATCATGAGCCTGCTGAATACGTTCAGTTACATTCTGATCTCAGCGATTGGCATGAATATGATTATTATTACATCCAATATTGATGTATCCACGGGTGCGCTCATTTCCGTAGTATGCCTGTTCACCGCGGCAATCGGCAAGACAGGGGTGCCGTTCGCAGGTCTTCTTCCGGCAGCGATGCTGATGGGAGCTGTTTTAAGCACCATGAACGGGCTGTTTATTACAAAGATGAAGATACCGGCAATCGTGGCAACGCTCGCTACGACACAGATATTTCAGGGGGTGCTCCCGCTTCTGGTGGAAGGTTCCATTTACGATCTTCCGGCAAGCTTCACATGGCTGGCATTTGACGCCAAGGTTTTCGGGATCATTCCGGCAAGCGTTCTGATCTGCCTGATTGTAACCGTGATAGCACTCATATTTATGAAATACTCCAAGTTTTCAAAGAAGATATATGCGATCGGCAACAATGCGAAAGGAGCCCGGCTTGCAGGTGTAAATGTAAACAAGACAATTGTTATTACTTATGCCATTGCAGGGGCACTGTTTGGTATATCGGCCGTGATCATTGCGACGGCAGGACAGAGAGTGACGAACACAATGGGAACCGGGCTTGAGATGACATTTATCGCAGCGGTTGTACTGGGTGGAACAAGCACGGCCGGGGGCTCCGGGAAAATTATCGGAACGGTGATAGGGGCATTTATTCTGGCAATGATCGCCCCGGCAATCAATTATCTCGGAATCAGCCCGAACTGGTCTGACGCAGTAAAGGGAGCTATCATCATTATCTCTGTCGTCGTGAGCGGGGCCAAATATCTGAAGAAAAAGAGAGTCATCCATAAGGGCAGCACAGTTGAGGCAGGAGGTGGTGCATCATGAAGAAAATAATGAAGTTCTCCTTCAATAAGGCATTGTTCCTGATCTGGCTGGTTATATTTATCGGTATTTCAATTAAAAGTCCGTCCTTTTTGACTGCGCCTTATATCATCAACGTTATGCTTAGAAATATCGTAGAGATCGGGATGGTCGCACTTCCGATGACACTGATTATTATTACAGGGGGAATCGACCTGTCTGTAGGAAATACCATGATCCTGTCAGCCATGCTCGGCGGGATCGCCTATACAAAATGGGGGACCGCGGCAGCGGTGCTCGCAACCGTACTGACCGGTGCAGCCTGCGGACTTTTGAATGGCGTTATCATAGCAAAGGCAAAAATATCCGCAATGGTAACGACACTGGCGACAATGTATCTGTTCCTGGGTCTGGCAAGGGGCATTTCAAAGGGAGACAGTGTGTATTCATACGGTTTCGCGGAAGCACTTGGAAACACGTCCCTGGCCGGGCTTCCGATACAGATCTGGATTTATATACTGCTGGCCGTGATATTTACACTGCTGCTTGGGAAGGGATTGTTCGGAAGAAAACTTTACAGTATCGGACTGAATGTGAATGCAACCAGATATTCAGGCGTGAATACAGACCGGATGCTGATCATCATTTACACTGTATGTGGGATTATATGCGCACTGGCAGCGTTTATCTTCCTTGGCAGATTCACGAGTGTTAAGTATGACGCGGGAACAAGCTTCAACTTAAAAGTTATTACCATCGTCGTGCTGGGCGGAACAAGCATCATGGGCGGTGTCGGTGACATGAAGGGAACGATCCTTGGAACGCTGATCATTGCAACATTGAACAGTGGCCTGACGGTTATGAACATACCGATCGATGTGCAGACGATTGTACAGGGAGTTGTCCTGATCATAGCACTGATCGCATGTGCTGTTGTGACAGAACGGTCCAAAAAGAAACGAATCATAAAAGTAGACACCGGGCAGACGGTAAAAGCAGAACCGGTGTAAAAAAGATTGTAATACGCAAGTATTATATATACAATAAAAAGGAAAGGAAAGAGGAAGAAGTATGAAAGCAAAAGAATTAATGAAAAGGGCAGCAGGCGGAGCGTTAGCAGCAGTTATGGTATTGTCTATGCTGACAGGATGTTCGAAGACAGAGGCACCGAAAGCAGAGACGAAGACGGAGGATGATGCCTCCAAGGATGCGAAAGATTCTGATGGCGATATGACAATCGCAATGCTTCCGAAATTCAAAGGCGAGAACTATTTCGATGCCTGTAAGACAGGCGCGCAGGAAGCAGCAGATGAACTGGGAATCACTCTTTTGTATGACGGACCTTCTCAGGATCAGGCGACAAACCAGAAACAGGTTGATATTCTGGAAGGATGGATCGCACAGGGCGTAAACGTTATCGTAGTGTCACCTAACGATCCAACAGCAATTGCACCAACGCTGAAGAAAGCACAGGATGCAGGAATCAAGGTTGTAACTTTTGATGCGGATGCCCAGGAAGATTCCAGAGATATCTTTGTGAACCAGATCACGGCAGAGAGTGCGGCAAAAGGCCTTCTTGACGGTGCGGCAAATGATCTGAAAGCAAAGGGATACGGTGCAGATAAAACAGCAAACATCGCTCTTGTATCCAGTTCAGGAACAGACGCAAACCAGAAAGCATGGGAAGATGCCATTAATGCACTTCTTGAAACAGATGACTATAACTTCATGAAGATTAAGAACAAAGAAACAGATGTATATTATCCGGGAACAGACGAGACGAAGGTAAACAGCGAATGTGCAACATTGATCGGACGTATGGGTGAAGGCGAAGATAAGATTCAGGCTGCAATCGGTCTGTCCTCTATGGCAACACCTGCACTTGGCGCCCAGTATCAGTCGGCATCCAGCAAACCGGACGCGAAAATCGTTTCCATGACAGGGCTTGCTACACCAAACGCATTGAAGACATACATCAAAGATGATGAAAATCCTCTGAACTCAGGTGTACTCTGGAATTGTATGGACCTTGGATATCTTGCGGTACAGACAGCATACCAGTTATCAGAAGGAACCATCACACCAGATGCAACAACAATTGATGCAGGAAGACTCGGTGCAAAAGATATCGTTGATGCACAGTGTGTATTAGGAGATGCCCTTGTATTTGATGCATCCAATGTAGACGAATTCGATTACTAAAAGAATACATACCTGCCGGGCGGCATGGGGGTTTTGCTTCGCGGGCAGGGTATCATAAAGGGGGATGCTGTACAACATGCAGCAGCCCTCATTGTGCTATAGACAGGGAGTGGAATAAACATGAAAAAACAGAAGGCCGGGACAAAGCTGTCTATTACTTATGCGGTTTTTATCATTGTGCTGATTACGATAGTGGCAATTGTGTTTTATCGGTATAACCGTGATACGATATATGATGACGGGGTCAGCAACCTGATACAGACGACGAATGCTACAATGGAACAGATTGATAACCGGCTGACGAATATGGAGCAGGCCTCCATTGATGTGTTTACAAATTCCAATTTCCTGGAGCAGTGGCAGGAATACCAGAGGGGATGGAATCAGGGGACGGGGAGGAATGTAAAAAGAATTCTTACAAACGCTTATAAAAATAAATCGGATATCCGGCGGGTGGCTGTCTATGACAAGAAAGGCAGTTATATCTGTACGGGAAATGTGGAGACGGACAGGCAGCAGGTGATTCGGCGCGTGGAACACCTGGAGGAAAAATACAGCTTTAAGGAGGCTGACAGCAGGGTGTTTTTAGGACCGTCCGAAGATTTCTGGGAACCTTCGACAAACGCGAAAGTTATCACTGAGATTAAACCGGTGAAGACGCCTGCGAAGGAGATTGTCGGTTATATAGAAGTACAGCAGAATTATTTTTATATCCGGAATATCTGTGACGTGAAGTGGAGCGGGTATGACCTGAATACGATGGTTTTCATCGGAGACCATGCAGATCTGTTTTATGCAGACGTTACATGGAAAAAGCCGGAGAAACAGATCCAGTATTTTGCCGAACTGACGGAGCAGTATGTAAAGGTAAAGGACACCGGAGAAGAGATCGTAACGATGGCAAGTTCCAACTATTATCCCAGCCGGACGGTAATTGTACTGCCGAAAAAAGTCCTGTATAAGTCGATGAGGACCACGATTCAGGGAATCATCATGGTTGCGGTGATACTGATTGCATTTACGCTGTGTTATATTCTGTTTGTGACGAAGAAAATCATGCAGCCGATTGACACATTCGTGAAACGAATGCAGGTGACCCGTCTCGAGAATTTTACAGAACACCAGCCTACGAAGAACATGGACTGGGAGACACGGATTCTGCTGAAGGCGTTTGAAGACATGGCGGACCGCCTGCGGGAGTCGATGGAACGCCAGCAGCAGATGGCCGATGTCCAGACGAAAACACTGTTCAGTATCCTGCAGTCAGAGATCAGTCCCCACTTTATGTACAATACCCTTGGCAGTATTGCCAATATGTGTGAGAACGGAGAGCGGGAGGAGGCGGCAAATGCCTGCTACAGCCTCTCGGAGATCATGCGGTATGCATCAGATTACACGACCGTGGAAGTGACATGGCAGGAGGAACTGGACAATCTCAAGGCATATATGTCGATCATGAAGAGCAGATACCGGCAGCGGCTGGATTATGAGATTACAGTGGATGGGAATCTGGATTATTTTATGCTTCCCAAAGTAACGTTCCAGCCGATTGTGGAGAATGCGATTAAATACAGCCTTCTCGAATCCGAACATGTACTGATACAGATTTATGTTGTGGAATTTGACGGGTATGCAATTGTGGAGATCAAAGATAACGGCTGTGGAGTGACACAAGAAGATATTGAGCTTGTGAAGAGCCGGATCGAGACATTTTACAGGGATCACGGGTCAAGGGAGATCAGCGAGAATATTCAGTTTGGGGGAATGGGATTAAGCGGTACACTGATCCGGCTTTCTATTTTCTTTGGGGATGGTTTTTCATATGAAATACTGGGAAGAAATGATGCCGGAGGTACGACAATCGTTTTGAAGATGAAGCTGGAATAACAGGGGGGCTTAAAAGTATGTACAAAGTATTGTTGGTGGATGATGAGCCTGCTATACTGGAGGCAGAGAAGCGGGCAATAGACCAGAGGATCAGGGATTTTGAAGTGGCGGCGGAGGCTTATTCCGTGGACCGGGGGATTGAAATTTTCAATGAGATCCATCCCGATGTCGTACTTACGGATATGAAGATGCCGCGCAAAAGCGGGATAGAGCTGATTAAATACATCGGCTCCCAGGAAGACAAACCGGCAGTATGCATCGCCGTCAGCGGGTATTCAGATTTTCATTATGTGCACGATGCATTTATGTATGGGGGATTTGATTACCTGCTGAAACCAATTGAACCGGCGAAGATTGAAGAACTGTTTGGAAGGATCAGGCAGCTTCTCTTATCCATGAGAAATGATGCGGACAGTCCAATAATCACTACGGAGAAGCCGTCTGGAAAAGAACTGGTGGCAATGATCGAGCACTATGTAAGAAGCCACCTGTCGGAGGACAACAGCATCATACGCATCTGCGGCAGATATACGATCAGCCAGCCATATCTGAGCAGGATTTTTAAAAAATATAAGAACTGCACTTATAATGAATATATTATTAATCTGAAGATCAGTGAGGCCAAAAAGCTTCTGGAGCGGCATGACTGCCTGATCGGGGAGGTAGCTGAAACACTCGGCTTCACCGACCAGTTTTATTTCAGTAAAGTATTTAAAAACAGCGTGGGGTGTACACCGCGCGAGTACCGGAAGAAGTTTTCAGAATAATAGATTTTGGATGATACAAAATAAGGAGGAACCAGATATGACAAATAGAGAGCGTGAGCAGGCAACACTGAATTTTAAAAGACCAGAGGGGAGGGGGACGGTCGCGGAGACTTTCTATCCCTGGGTGCTGACGACAGACCGTTTTAAGGAGGAAGGTATGCCTGCTAAGATTGCAGACGGGGCAAAGGATATTACAAATAATATCGTAGGCAACAAAGCGAACCAGACTGAAAAGTATCTGGCTGTAGAATGGGGGGAGGGCGTCATGGAGTACGAGAAGTACCTCGGTTTCGACCCTGTCAGAAGGATACATTTCGTGCTTCCGTTCAGGCGTTTTGAAGAAAAGATTGTAGAAGAGACGGCTGAACATATCATCAAACAGGATATCTACGGCAGACAGGTAATTAAAAATACAGGGTCGGACCTGAAACTGGACTATAAACCTGTGATTGAGACACAGGAAGACTGGGACCGCCTGAAGGAACACGCGGAAAAAGAGCTGGAGGAGTATTTTACGGACGAACTGATTGAGGCGGCGTACGGCCCGCTCGTGGAAGGGCACGAGAGAGGAGATTATTCGATCCGGCTGAATATCGAGGGATTCTTCTGGGTTCCAAGGGAACTGATGGGGATCGAGGCCCATATGTTTGCCTTTTATGATGAACCAGAGCTGATGCATGATATTAATGAATATATCCTGAAGATTTATCAGACCAAATTACTGAAAGTGATTGATCTGGTCAGGCCGGATGTGGTCTACCTTATGGAAGACCTTAGCGGGAAGAACGGCCCGATGGTATCACCGGAATGCTTTGATGAGTTTGTCGGGGCATATTATAAGAGGCTGATCCCCCTGTTAAAAGAGCATGGTGTGGGGAATGTGTTTGTAGATACGGATGGGGACTTTGCCCAGCTGATTCCGAATTTTATGGCAGCAGGCGTCGACGGTTTCCTTCCGATGGATGTGAATGCAGGAATGGATATCGTAGCAGTCAGAAAGCAGTTCCCGACATTAAAATTTATCGGGAGTTTTAACAAACTGGAGATCGCAAAAGGCCCTGAGGCGATTGACAGGGAGTTTGAACGCATTCTTCCGGTTATCCGCGGCGGCGGGTACATACCGGGATCAGACCACCAGGTGGCGCCGTCCACGTCTTTGGAGAATTATAAATACTATATCAGTAAATTGAAAGAGGTCATGGAACAGGCTGGGGCTGACATACAGTAATCTAGGAAATGTTGAAGTGCTGAGGTGGGGGATTCCCCACCCGGCTTTTTTCGGGTTGCTTTTTCTGATATTCATTAGGTGTATATAAAGTATATTTCTTAAAAACGGTTGAAAAATAACTGCTGGTTGTAAAGTTTAACAGCATTGCAGTTTCTGTAACCGTTTTTCCTTCCATTAAAAGCGTTTTTGCATATTCTATTTTCTGTTGATTAATAAAATGTCTGGGAGCAATGCCCAGCTGTTTCTTGAACTTTTGCTTAAACTGCGAGCAGGACAAGTTCGCCAGCGCTGCCAGAGAATCCAGAGACAAGTCTGAAGTAATATTATTATCGATAAACTCCAGAACTGTTTTGATATCCGGGGAAATCTGGGACAGTTCCTTTTTGGAATACATGACGATCAGTTGTAAAAATAGCTGCAAAAGTGAGCTGGTCATTTGTATCTCGGTCCCTCCTAATGCAAGTTTAAAAGCCGTTTCTATGATAGGAAGGGTTTTTTTGATTTCGGTCCGGATTACATGCCGTGGAATAGAATATAGTTTCAGGATGAGTTCACGTGCAGCTTCAGGATTTAAAAATAAAAAATGATTCTCATCACTGATATCAAGCTGAAACCAGTATAGTTCACCGGTCGTCACGGGAACCTGGTTCGTACCATGTACTTCGTCAGGATGGGAGAGGAATACTTCCCCGCCTGAGAATGGATAGTCCTTTTCCAAGGTAGAAAAAGTAAAAGTACCCTGTCCGGGCATCGAAAATTCAAAGGCATTATCATGACAATGCCAGTTGAGTGAAGGTATCGCGTTGTACAGTGCATGGTGTCCGAAGACACGTATGCCGGGGATATGAAGCTGTTCTTCAGTAAGTACAATTCTGCCTTTTGTAAAGAGATAGTCATCATGCCAAATAGGGAAAGTGCCCATGAAAATCCTCCTTGTGAAATATATATATTTAAATTTGTACGCTGTATGGAATTGGTGGCAGTACAATTTTAGAAATTATATAATATGAATTACAAGAAGTCAATAATTATAAGGTCATTAAGAGGAGGACTAAGAATGTTTGAACCAGATTACAGAAATATTGTAAATTGTGCGTGGAATAAAGAAGCGGAAAGACTGCCATTATATGAACATAATGTAGCCCCTGATAAGATTGGAGAAATTACAGGGGTGGATATGCTGTCCCTGTTCGAGGGAGATGAAAAAGATATCCATGAATTTTTCCGGGTCTACTGTAATTTTTTCAAGGAGCATGGATATGATGTTGTAACCTTTGAAAGCTGCATTGGCAAGATTATGCCCGGCGCAGGCGCATTGGGGGACAGCCGGGTGATACCGGTCATTCAGAATGAGGATGACTTTCAGGCATATCCATGGGATGAGATTGAAGAATACTATTTTCGGGAATACGGAAAATACTTTCAGGCGCTCAGGGATGAGATGCCGGAAGGGATGAAGGCAATCGGCGGCGTGGGAAACGGTATATTTGAATGTGTGCAGGACCTGACAGGCTATCAGGGACTTTGCTATATCTCCGCAGATGATGAAGAGTTATATCAGGAATTGTTTCGGAAAGTGGGGGAGACAAATTTAAGAATCTGGAAGAGATTTATGAAAGAATATGGTGACATATACTGTGTTCTGCGGTTTGGGGATGATATGGGATATAAGAGCAGTACCCTGCTGTCCACTGATGATATCAGAAATCTGATATTACCTCAGTATAAGCCGATTGTAGACTTGGTGCACAGCTATAAGAAACCGTTTCTCCTTCACTCCTGCGGGAAAATATTTGATGTGATGGAAGACCTGATAGAGAAGGTGGGGATTGATGCAAAGCATTCTAATGAAGACCAGATTGCTCCGTTTCCGGTTTGGGTGGAAAAATACGGGAACAGAATAGGAAATTTTGGCGGGGCTGATGTTGACGTAGTATGTAATTATTCAAAACCGGAACTCAAAGAGTACATTTTAGATGTCATCGCAAAGAGTAAAAATCATGGCGGATTTGCCTTCGGGACAGGAAATTCCATTCCTTCTTATGTTCCCTCAGACAGTTACCTGAATATGATTGAAATTGTGAGAGAATACAGGGGGGATTTTAAGTCAAATACCCTGTAGAAAGCTATTGGGAATCAAAAATAGAGACGGCCAGATGCTTCTGGTTTGTAATAAGTGACATCTGGGCGTATGAATTAGGGTGTGTCTGATAATCGGCAGGTTATCAGACACACCCTAATTCTCTATATACGCATTTGTAGATTTTCTATAAAACAAAAATATTTGAACCATCTGCTAGAATATATAGTCCAAAGAAAAACGACGGGAAATTATAATAGAATCAAGAAAACAATTGATTAGAATATAAAGGAGCGGGTATATGAACAGCAGGGAACGCGTGATGGCAGCGATTCGCCACCAAAAGGTAGACAGGATACCAATGTTTATGGATTGCACAACGTTAGATGTAACAGAGGCTCTTGTCAAAGGACTGGGATGTCTGACAGAGGAAGAAATGCATAAAAAATTACAGATCGACTGTAGATGGTGCGTATGTATGGATGATTTTATTAGCAGAAATGCGTATGAGGAAGGAACCTTTTTCGATATGTGGGGAGTCGAAAAGACTGTCTACGGAGGGATTCCTGCTGCTCATCCGCTGTCACATCTGGAAAGCATAGAAGATATAGAAAATTATAGACATTGGCCTGATCCGGACCAGATTGATTATGATAAATATATTGAGAAAATGGAGCAGTTTCAGGACTATGCCGTGTTCGGCGGGATGTGGAGCCCCTTTTTAGAGCAGGCTTCTATGCTGGTAGGAATGGAGAATCTAATGATGCTAATGTACGATGATCCTGAACTGGTAGAGGCCCTTTTGGATAAAATCGTCAATTTTTATCTGGAATGTAACAAAAGAATGTTTGAAAAAGCAGGTAATCTGATGCAGATTTATTTTATGGGTGATGACTATGGGACACAGAACAGCCTGCTTTACAGCCCGGATATGTTTCGCAGGTTTATTAAGCCAAGGCTGAAAAAACTGTATGATTTGGCGAAAAGCTACGGGTATGTCGTGCAGCAGCATTCCTGCGGAAGTGTTGTAAAGATTATTCCGGACCTGATTGAAATCGGGCTGGATGGGCTGCATCCGATTCAGGTTTCAGCGGCAGGGATGGAATTAAAGGAGATAAAACGGCAGTTTGGTAAACAGTTGTACTTTGCTGGTTCAATGGATGCCATGCACCTCCTGATTGATGGGACAGATGAAGAGGTGGAAGAGAGGATAAAGGATACAATGTCCTTATTTGACAATGGAGGATTCATATTCGGGCCGTCTCAGGGATTTCTGCCGGAGATACCGACAGAGCGGATTATAAAAATGTATGAGCTTGGCTGTTTTTATGGAAATAAGGGAGAGAAATAATGGGAGAATATTTGATACCTGGTTTTGGAAAGTTGGATGAAAAAAGTGGATTTATTAATCAGCTTGTGTGTAGTGACGGGCAGTTCTGTACGGGAAAAGACGGCGTAAATGCAATCTATCGGACAGGGGATAAAAAGGTTGAGCTGATTTGTTTCGCAGACAGGACAATTGCATATATCAATTCTTCAGTTGGATATAGTGCATACTATCCAGTTTACCCGATTGCCAGGGAGAAAACAAAAGCAGTCCTGATGGATTTAGACGGAACTACAGTGAAAAGCGAGGAATTCTGGATTTGGATTATCGAAAAGACCGTTCAGAGCCTGCTGGAGAATCCCAAGTTCTCATTATCAGATTCGGATATTCCTTTTGTATCAGGGCATAGTGTTACGGAACATCTGAAATACTGTATTGATAAATATTGTCCCGATAAGCTCATTGAAAAGGCAAGGGAATTTTATTTTTACCATACCAATTTAGAGATGAAGAACATCATGGAAGGCAAAGGGCGCCCCAATGCTTTTGTTCCTACACCGGGAGCAAAGGAATTCCTTCTGAGGCTGAAAGAAAAAAATATGAAAATCGGGCTTGTAACCTCTGGTCTCTATGAAAAGGCATATCCTGAAATTCTATCAGCATTTCAGACAATGGGGATGGGAGATCCAAAAGAATTCTATGACAGTATCATCACGGCGGGAACGGCCTTGGGAAAAGGCAGGACCGGAACGATGGGTGAGCTGGAAGCAAAACCGCATCCGTGGCTCTATGCGGAGACTGCTAATATCGGCTTAGGAATCCCGTTCGGGCAGAGAGGGCAGGTTATTGGAATTGAGGACAGCGGCGCCGGGGTTAGTTCAATCCGTCTGGCGGGATATTATACAGTAGGAATCGGCGGAGGCAATATAAAGCAGAGCGGAACACTGGGCATGTGTAATTCATATTGCGAGACATTTGATGAAATATTAGAACTGCTGTAGAGAGGAGAGAAAATGAGCGGGAAAAAAATAAATTATATTATCCCACATACACACTGGGACAGGGAGTGGAGATATCCTATCTGGAAGAACAGGATGCTTTTGATTGAATTTATGGAGGAACTGTTGGAAATTCTGGATACCAATCCGGATTATCACTGTTTCCTCCTGGACGGGCAGGTGGCTCCGATTGAGGATTATCTGGAAGTAAAGCCGGAGAACAAAGCAAAGGTAGACAGCTATATTGCAGAAGGGCGCATTGCGGTGGGACCGTGGTATACGCTGCCGGATTTATACCCTCTGGACGGAGAATGTCTGGTGAGAAATCTTCTAAAAGGAATTCGCGTATCCGAAAAGCATGGCAGATGTATGAAGGTTGGGTATAACTCTTTTGGGTGGGGGCAGACTGCACAGTTTCCGCAAATCTACAACAAATTTGGAATTGATTTTATCATCTGTGCGAAGAAAGTATCTAAAGACCGTGCCCCGGAAAGCGAATTCATGTGGGAAGGGCCGGATGGAACCAGAATGCTTACAACCAGGCTTGGAGACAATGCCAGGGCGAATTTCTATTTTTATACATATTTATATGGCAAGTATGGAATTAACTGTCTGAGCGGAGAGTTTGCCTATCACCCAAGGCTTTCCGGCATGGCTGTGCACAATGCGGCAGCAGGACATGCGGATGAGGATTTCTTCATGGTTTCTTCCAAGATGAATTATGAGAAGGAATGGCTGGAAAAGGGATTTCTGGATACTGAGAAAGGAACAGAGGATACAGTGGCGAAAGATAACCGCCTTTATCTGGACGGAACTGACTTTTCTACACCGCATCCAGAGCTGACAGATATGCTGCAGGATCTGAAGGAAATCTTCCCGGAACAAGAATTTATGAATACACGGTTGGAAGAATATGCGGAAAAGATGCATGAAATAATTGATAAAGACAGCCTGAAAACGGTATTTGGGGAGCTGCGGGACGGGCCGTCCTGTGATTGTTCGGGAAATGCACTGGCTTCCCGTATGTATCTCAAGCTGTTGAATAAAAAGGCAGAGAATCTGCTGATTCGTAAAGCAGAACCGTTTATGGCGGTTAATTTCCTGCTAGGAAATGGTTATGAGTCCGGATATTTGGGAAAAGCATGGGACTATATGCTGAAAGCCCATCCTCATGATTCTATCAACGGTGTGACGCAGGATAAGACGGCAGATGATGTGGAATACAGGCTGAATCAGGCAGTTGAGATGGGACAGGTGCTGTGTGACCATGCCGCATATGGTGTAATCAGACAATTGAACTTTGGAGATGAGCACGAGGGAAAGCAGGCACTGGTTGTTTTTAATCCCCACCCATTTGAAATAGAGGAAGTCTGCAAAGTAATGGCTGCAACGCCAAGAGAAGATGCTGTGTGGAGTCTGGAAGCGCAGGATATGTATGGAAACAGGCTGAAGACTCAGGAAATTATGAGAGATGAGAAGTCCTTTCCGGTTCATGACATGGAGGCAAGACCGTGGCCGTACGCAGCGGACAGACATGAATTCTATGTGGAGACCGGAGTGATTCCGGCGATGGGATATAAAACTATTTTTCTGGAACCAAAGAGCCGCTTCTCAAGAACACACTATTACTGGATGGAAATGAGAAAATCAGAAGGCTGCGATATATGTGTTTCCGATAATATTTTGGAAAATGAGAATCTGAAAGTAACCGTGAACTTTAACGGTACAATGAATATGCTGGATAAAGCTGGCGGTGAGGTGTATGAGAACCTGCACTATTTTGAAGATGCGGGGGATGTGGGCAACTATTGGGCATATTACCCCCCGTACCACAATCAGATATATACAACACTGACAGAATCTGCGCAGGTATGGTGTGAAGATAACGGTCCGTTATCTGCGACACTGGGAATCTGTTACCGTATGATGCTTCCGGCAGCAGGATTTGAATCCAAATGCGGTGTGTATGGAGAAGGAAAGCGAAGTGAAGAAAAGAAGGCATTTGAAATTGTATCCTATATTACTCTGGAAAAAGGCGCAAAGAGTCTGAAGGTTAGGACAGTCGTGGAGAATAATGTAGAGAATCATCGTTTAAGAGTTGCATTCCCGACAGGGATACAGGCAGAAACCGTGGACACGGCAGGGCATTTCTGTGTAGATAAGCGTCCCGCCCATCCGGTGAAAGACCAGAACGGTGAGTTCTATCCGGAGATGCGGACCCTGCCAATGCAGATATTTGCAGATGTCAGTGATCCCCACAGGGGGCTGGGGATCGTCAACAGCTGTTTTACCGAGTACGAGATGAAAGATGACCAGACACTGTATATGACACTGTTCCGGGCTATGGGCAATATGATTGTGACATGGTGGGAGGCAGTCGGGGAATTCCCAGGTAAGAAGGGAAGCCAGCTTCAGAGAAAGATGGAGTTTGAGTATGCAATCTATCCGCACAAAGGCAGCTGGGAGGAAGCACAGGTATACGCGGAAGCAAGAAAAATCAACACACCGGTCATGATATATCAGGTAATAGGCGGCAAGGGGGGAAGTCTGCCTCTGGAGCAGGAATTCCTGCGGATTGACAGCAAAAACCTTCAGGTTTCCGCGTTTAAAAAGAGTGAGGACCGGGAGAGCCTGATTCTCAGAGTTTACAATCCGACAGGAAAAGTAATCCGTACACAGATAGGGCTGAATGTACCGGGATTCAAAGCAGGCAGAGTGACAGAGTGCAATATGAATGAGGAGCCAACTGAAATAACATGTGCGGTTACGGATAATGTATGGGAAACAGAAGTCGGAGTCAATGAAATTAAAACGTTTGAGATTGTATAAGAGGTGGAAGCATGGCACTGGTGAAGCTTCGTCCGAGTTATAAAGACTATTTATGGGGCGGAAGAAAGTTAATGACAGATTTTTATAAGGAATATGATGGGGAAGTTCTTGCGGAATCGTGGGAACTCTCCTGTCACAAGGACGGCCACAGTTATATTGCGGCCGGAGAATATGCCGGGGAGACATTGGAAGAGTACATCCTTATGGAGGGGAAAAAAATACTTGGCAGAAATGCAAGAAAATTCGAGCAGTTTCCGGTATTGATTAAGTTTATAGATGCTGCGGAAGACCTTTCCATCCAGGTGCACCCGAGTGATGAGTATGCCATAGAAAATGAAAGACAGTATGGGAAGACCGAGATGTGGTATGTAGTGGACTGTGAAGAGGGTGCAAGCCTCTACTATGGATTTTCCAAAGAAGTGAGCAAGGAAGAATTGGAGCAGAGAATCAGAGACAATACATTGCTGGAAGTGCTCAATAAAGTGTACGTAAAAAAGGGAGATGTGCTGTTTATCGAGCCGGGAACAATTCACGCAATCGGAAAAGGAAATGTGATTGCAGAGATTCAGCAAAATTCGAATGTGACATACCGGGTATATGACTACGGACGGAAGGACAAGAATGGTAAGGAACGGGATCTGCATATCGAAAAGGCATTACAGGTGACGAAACGTATCCCCATCCTCAGGCAAAAATCGTTTGAGCCCCACATTGCATCCTGCGAATATTTTACCGTAGATAAGCTGGTACTCGATGGCAGCATTATGAAGCGCATGTCAGGGACCATCGATCCTGCTACGTTTGTAAGTATGCTTGTACTGGATGGGGAAGGCACTATCCAGGCAGGGAAAGAGGAACTTATATTCCGAAAAGGGGACAGCCTTTTTATTACTGCTGATACGGGAAATTATGAAATGGAAGGCAAATGTGAAGTGCTAGTGACGACACTTTGACCAGAGGTGGGAAGTATGACAGAATCAAGAAGATTAGTCTATCAGACTCAGATGGATATATTCTGGATATTATACCGGATTTGATTGAAATAGGAATTGATGCACTGAATTCCCAAATTTTTTGTATGGGACTGGAAAAATTGGAGCAGTTTAGAGGGCAGATTACCTTCTGGGGCGAGATTGACAGACAGAATATATTGCCATTCGGAAGCAGTGAGGATGTAGAAAACGCTGTAAAAAACGTCAAAGATCATCTGTGGAAAGACGGCGGATGTATTGCCCAGTGTGATTTTGGCGTTGGAGTGAATCCGCAGAATGTGTTTAAAGTGTTTGAAACATGGGGAAAGATTGTGTAGAAAGACAGCGAGATGTGGATAAGTTTTTTTAGCAGACAGGAGGAATATATGAACAGGAAAGAGCGGGTTTTAGCAGCTTTGAAACGGGAACCAGTAGATAGAATTCCAAGGGGAGAGCTGGCAATTGAAGGGGGATTTATAGAAAACTTTCTGGCAGATGTTGAGACACCAATGTCACCGTTGGGAAAAGAGATCTATGTGAGGAAAGCACTGGAAATGGATTTTATCAATATACATGAATTTCCAAAAACATTGTTGGGATACGCGGAAGATGGATATCCAATTTACCAAAGCCCATATGGGGATATATTCAAGGAGACACCTCACAGCTTCCAGCTTCTGAAACCTGCGCTGGAAGATATTGAGGATGTGGAAGAATATCAGACAGCAGATTTATCCGTGGCAACGAGTCATCTGCTGGAGTTTTATAAAGCAAATACGGATTTGTTCCTAATATCCCAGATTAACGGACCGGTGAGTGCGCTTGACTGGGCATTGGGAATGGAAGATTATATGTGTTATTGTATGACAGATCCAGAATTGGTGGCACAGTTCGCAGAAAAGATTATGGCATTTGAAGTTGGCAGGGCCAAGATGTTTCTGGACAAGGGAGCAGAGGCAATCCTCATAACGGACGACATCGCGTTTAATACGGGGCTTCTGCTTCCGCCTGACACGATGAAACTGGTGGCTTTTCCATTTTATAAAAAGGTAATTCAGGAAATAAAGGAATATAAGGATGTGCCGGTTATCTTCCACAGTGACGGCTATCTGGCGGATGTACTGCAGGATATTGTAGATTGTGGGTTCGATGCGATACAGTCACTGCAGCCTTCCGCGGGCATGGATATTGAGAAGGTGAAACAAGAATTTGGCAATAAACTATGCCTGATTGGCAACGTAGACCTGAATTATCTGCTTCCATTTGGAACACCAAAGGAAGTGAAAAAAGAAGTGAAGGACCTCGCAGATAAGGCAGGACCAGACGGTTTTATTCTTTCAACCTGCAATATATTGACAGATGCCGTTCAAATTGAGAATGCAAAGGCAATGTATTTCTTTGATAAAGAAGATGGGAGTATGAATGGTGAGCAGGATTTTTAGTGTCGAAGGAAAGTTTTATTCGGTTACCAGCAAAATGGCCGATATGGTGGTCATCACTTTATTGTGGTTCGTTGGATGCATTCCCATTATCACGATTCTCACTTCGACATCAAGCATGTATCATACCACGGTGAAATGTGTGCGCTATGAACGGGGGAAAGCATTTGAGGAGTTCAAAGAAGCTTATAAGAAAAATTTGAAGCCGGGGATTTCACTGACCATATTTTACGGTATGATTGGCGTGGCAGTTGGATTTGCTGATTACCGCGTATTTGGCCTCATGCAGGGCAGAACTGCAGGTGGATTCATTATGGCAGTAGTCCTGCTGGTTGTGACGGCTTTATATCTGATGAATGTACTTTGGCTGATCCCTGTGTTTTCAAGATTCTCGAATACATTTGGAAAGACCATTCAGCTGAATTATGTTATTGCGGCCAGGAATATCATAAGAAGCCTGCCGATGTTTCTGGTTATTGTCGCAGCTGTAATTCTGGTCCTGGCATCGTTTCCGTTGGTGATTATATTTCCATCACTGGCAATGTTTTTGATTTCTTATCTCTCGGAGCCGGGAATGCATAAATATATGCCGAAACAGGAAGAAGACAACGGGGATTGGAGATACGGATTCAGATAAAGCGAAGAACGCAAAATTGAGAAGAGGAGGAAATAAGTTATGAAAAGTTTCTATTCGAAACGAGCGAAACTGGTATTTATTTTACCAGGATTTATACTGTTTACAGTGTTTGTTATTTATTCCATTGTGCCATGCTTCATCATGAGCCTCCAGAACCATAATGGCGCGGCATCGCTGGGATGGGTAGGGATTGAGAACTATGTTACGACATTAAAGTCACCGGCTTTCTGGGCGGCACATAAGAATACATACTGGCTTCTTGCGTTAGAGCTGTTGGTTGGTATTCCGGGGTCACTTCTCCTGGCATTGATGCTGGACCGTGCAGGAAAGGCTGCAAAGGCTATCTATAGGTTTGCAGCACTGTTCCCCATCGTACTGTCAGTTGCAGTTGTCGGTAAGTTCTTTGTATTGGGAATCTTTGATACGAATGTAGGGCTTCTGAATTCGATTTTAAATTCAGTGGGGCTTGAGAACTTAACAAGATCATGGCTGTCGGATTCTAAAACGGTTATGACCTGTATTGCCATTGCTTATATCTGGCAGTATTTGGGGATGAACTC
Source organism: Faecalicatena orotica (assembly GCF_003149245.1). Taxonomy (GTDB): domain Bacteria; phylum Bacillota; class Clostridia; order Lachnospirales; family Lachnospiraceae; genus Faecalicatena_A; species Faecalicatena_A orotica. The sequence continues at coordinate 27,107 of NZ_QGDL01000024.1, forward strand.
CCTATTATTCTATACAGGAATCCGTACCATTCCGGGAGAATTCTATGAAGCAGCCCTGATTGACGGAGCGGGATTCTTAAAGGCAAGCATCCATATTACCATTCCTTTGCTGCAGGATGTATTGAAATATGTTCTGATCGGAGCAACAATCGGAACTTTGGGAATGTATTCGCAAATCGCGATTATGACAAGAGGGGGCCCGGGAAGGGCTTCAAGGACAGTTATTTATGAAATGTTCTATCAGGCATTTAAAACAAATCGATTTGGGTATGGGTGCGCCATCGCATTGTTGTTCTTGCTGGAATGTATTTTCTGGGCATTTATTATAAACAAGTTCGTCGCACGTGAGCCGATTGAGTATTAGAGGAGGTGACAAGATGAAGATGAAAATGGGAATGAGAATTGGACGTGTGATCAGAGACGGAATATTGATTATTTTTGCAATACTGTTTTTGCTTCCCTTATACTGGATGTTTTCGCTTTCTTTAAAGGATACGGTACAGGCGGCAGGAGAACCGTGGGCAATACCAAATGGACTGCATTTTGAAAATTTTTCAGCGGCTTGGCAAAGGATTGATATTCCGAATCTATTGAAGAACAGCTTTATCTATACTGCAGGCGCTTTGGTATTATGCCTTGCTGTAAGCGTTATGATTGCTTATGCAATTACTAGAATGCGTATGAAACATGCCAATTCATTCAGAATGTATTTTACAATTGGTATGCTGGTCCCGATCGCTGTCATGATGATCCCGGTGTACCGCCTGGTTATGACACTTGGAATAAAAGGAACATACTGGTCATTGATTCTGCCATATGCCGCATTTACTATGGCGAGTGCGATATTGATGATATGTGCATTCTTCCGCAGCATTCCGGTAGAAATGGAAGAGGCGGCGGCCATTGATGGCTGTAACGTATATAGGACGTTTATAAGCATTATGGTTCCGATGGTGAAACCGGCACTTGTGACACAGGCAATGATGGTGTATATCACGAACTGGAATGAGTATGCATTGGCAAGTGTTCTTGCGATGGGTGAAGATATGAGATCAATTCCGCTTGCACTGGATTTGTTTTTCGGACAGTTCAATATAACAAACTGGGGTGAGGTCGGTGCAGCAGTTGCCATTACATCACTTCCTGTAATTGTCGTATTTATGTTTTGTAATAAGCAGATTGAGCAGGCAATGTGTGGTTCTTCCGGACTAAAATAGTAGAAACGATATGTAAATCAAATTGACAGCCACATGTATACATTGATAAAATTATTTATGTATACATGCATCTGTCTTTTTATCTTATAAGAATGTACGCCTGATTTGTGTGGTGAAATGAGGGGAACCTATGAAAAAGCGGTTGAAATTGAGGAATGCTATTTTAATTACGATTATACTGATTACGGCGGTCATTGTGCTGATTTTTGGGTATGTTTCCAGTCAGCAGTTTGAAGAACTGCTAACAGAACGTATGGTAGATGATTATCAGGAAACTGTAAATACGATGCAAAAAAATGTAGAGACACTCATTACATACATGGAAGATTTTACAAAGTATCTGTCTTTGAATCAGGAAGTACAGGATACAATCATAGAATATCAGAATATGGAAGATGAGAACCGCATATTGAGCCAGCTGGCAGTGAAACAAAAATGGGATAAATTCAGCAGCCAGCTTATTTTTTCTACATCCATGATATATAGTCTGGAAATCTATACGGGGGAAAATAAAGTTTATACCTATTATTATGATCCAATGGAGAGCGATGCAAAGAACATTCCTGATGAGATTCTGAAAACCGCAAACTCGCAGAGTCAGCCGATTTGGACAGACCTGTTGACACTTAGGCAATACCGGTCTTATGTAAAAAAGCCTGATTATGGATTTGCCGTGGTGAAATCAGTAAATAACCAATTGTCTGGAAGAGTGGGGGCAATTGCTGTATATGTGAGGGAATCCAGCTTTGCAGAGATTTTGGAACCTAAAAAGGAAGAACGGAAAAACAGATATTATCTGGTAAACGCTGATGACACTATTGTGTCTGCAGTTAATAAGGAGGAACTCTATGAGAAAGCCAATACTACGTTGGAGCTTTCAAAGGAAGAATATGAAAAATGTATGCAGGATGGGGTACTTTTAAAAGAGGAGAAAGGACAGGATCCGCTCCTGTATGTAAGCCGGATGATTGGAAAGAAAGGCATCAAGCTGGTATGTGAGACTACGATGGATGAACTCGGAGAGCAGCAGAACAGTTTAAAGATTTTTATCGGAATCATGATGTTTTTTGCGGTCATCCTGGCAACTGTCAGTGCGTGGTTTGTGTCGAACAGGGTTACAAAACCATTGGGAGAACTGATGGGAGTTATGGAGAAGATAAAGACAGAGGATAAGAACAGCCACCTTCGTTTTCAGGAAAGAGATACCGGAGAAATTGGAGTCTTGGGCAGCAGGTTTAACGAGCTTATGGATGAACTTGATGCATCAATGCAACAGATTTATGAGGAACAAAGGCAGCGCCGTCATAATGAAGTACGCTTATTACAGGCCCAGATTGTTCCGCATTTCCTATATAATACGATGGGGATCATCTCTTCTTTTATCAAACTGGGGATGACAGAAAAGGCACTTGCAACGATTCAGAATCTGGTAAGCTTCTATCGGCTGTCTCTTTCCTCGGGGAAAGAAATTATTACAATAAAAGAAGAGGTGGAGTTGACACGTAATTATATAGAGTTACAACAGCTCCGCTATATTGAATATATGGAATATACGATAGAGTGTGATGAAGACACGGAAAATGTCTGGATACCAAAGCTGACCATACAGCCATTGGTGGAGAATGTACTGCATCATGGGCTGAGGCCGAATGAAGAAAAATGTCAGATTCATATTAGTGTTACGGCTGACAGTCCAAATGAAATACTGAAAATCAGTGTATATGATAATGGCACAGGTATAAAAGAGGAAAGGTTAAAGCAGCTGAGGGAGAGTTTGGAAACAGGGAAAAGTATTACAAAATCATTCGGTATACTGAACATCCACCAGAGATTAAAACTGATATATGGAAACAAATACCATATGGAAATTGAGAGTCAGGAAGGAGAGTATACACAGTTTAGTTTATATCTGCCGTTGAAGGGGAGCAGGGAGGGTGAAACGTATGTATAAGGTATTATTAGTGGATGATGAGTACTTTCCAAGAGAAGCACTCAAAACGACCATTTCATGGGAAAAGTATGGGTGCACGGTCTGCGGGGAAGCAAAAAATGGATTTGACGGTATTGAAAAAGCGATAGAATTAGAACCGGATATCATATTAACAGATATCAATATGCCGTTTATGGATGGACTGGATATGATTATGCATCTTCAGAAAGAGCGCCCAGATATTTTGTATTCTATCGTCACCGGCTACAGTGAATTTGAGTATGCTAAGAGAGGGATGGAGCTTGGGGTGCATCACTTTATTGTAAAACCGATAGATGACAAAGAACTGATAAAGACAATACAGAATATGGTGGAAATTCTGGAAGAGAAGCATAAGAAAGAACGTGAATATGAAAGCCTGAAATTTTGGGCAAGGAAGAACAGTGAAGAAAACCGGAAGAATTTTTTGTATATGTTGTTGATGGAAGAAAACAGTGTAATTGAATCCCAGTTTTTGTTTGAATGCGACCAGTTAAATCTCCCTATGAAACAGGGAGGATATGTTGTATGCTTCCTTAAAATTGACTCCCGGACCTATGTGCATTTAAGTCAGGAGGAATGGCAGAATAAGATGATGGAAACAATGGGAGAAACAGGAGAAAACTGGAATTGTACCGTTTATTATCAGGGATATGGGAATTTGTTCATTATTTTTAGCAATATAACGGAATCTGACAGGAATCTCAATACGCTTGGATCGCTGATGCAGAGCATACAGATTGCATTGATGCAGGAATGGGTATGTACGGTAATGGCAGGGGTAGGAAAGTATTATAAAACATATCAGGGAATTGTGAAGTCACGTGCAGAGGCGGAAGCCTCTGTACAGGAAATCAGGGTATCAAAGTTAATTACAGAAATGCTGCGTTATATTCATGAAAACTATGAAAATCCCGATCTGTCGTTGAAAGAAATTGCGGAAAAATTATTTGTAAATTATTCATACCTCAGCACTCAGTTCAAAAAGGAGATGGAAATGTCGGCAAGCCAGTATATCCTGCGGTTCCGAATGACAAAAGCGGCGGATGCATTTCGAAGTGGGAAGGAGAACATGATAGAAGTTGCAGGGGAAGTCGGATATACCGATACGAAATATTTTTATCGTTGCTTTAAAAAAGAGTTTGGGGTTACTCCGAATCAATATATTGAAGTATTGCGGAAAGCACGGAGCAGCGGTGAGGTGCTCTAAGGGAGGACAATCAAAGTCCCTGCAGCCGCAAATATACGAAAAGGTTAAATGCCAAAAAAAGTGAACTATGTGCTAAAATTATGTCCCCCCGGTAATGAAGATGGGCTCTATAATATAGACATCACTTAATCGAGGAGGAAAGGAAATGAAAATGAAAAAAGTATTAAGTCTTGTGCTTGCCGGAACGATGGTTTTAAGTATGGCGGCCTGTGGTAAAAAAGAGGATGAGCCCAAAGCGGACAAAGGAAAAGAGGATGGAGCAAAAACGATTACTATTTTATGGCCTGAAACAGATTCCACACAGGTAGATGTTATGGAAAACTATCTCCGGCCTGCATTGAAAGAAAAATTCCCGGATATTGAATTCGAGTACATTTCTACCACCGATAACACAAACAGCCCTATTAAGACAATGAGTGCTTCCGGTGACCTTCCGGATATCTTCTTTACAGCGGGGGGCGATATTGATGCGGTTCTGGGTGCAGGAGATGCATTGGATGTAACACCATATCTTGAAGAAGGATGGCTTGAGGAAAATTACGCAAATCCGGATCTGGTTAAGAACGGGGATGCAATTTATTTCCTGGCAGCGGGACAGAATGCATACTATACGCCAGTATTTTATTACAATACAGCACTCTTTGAAGCAAATGGGGTGAAGGAACCGACAAACATTGAAGAATTAGTGTCTGCAAGTAAAACATTTGTAGACAAGGGTATTACACCAATCACGACAGCAGGCTGGGTATCCTCATATTCTTTGATTGACGGCATTCTTGCAAGTGCTGCACCAGATGCTTTGGCGGACTTACATACACGTAAATGTGACTGGACAGACGAGCGGGTAAAGAAAGCATTATCATACTTCGATGAATTAAAGACAATGAAAGCCTTTTCAGCCGATATTGGCAACAAAGATGATGCAGCAGCTTATTCAGAATTTCAGGCAGGCAATACCGCTATGATGCTGACATATTCTTGGTTTAATGGAGATATGACAGAAGAAAAACTGGGATTTGTTCCTGGAGAATTTAACTTCCCGGCAGCAGATGATGACTATATTCAGCTTATTTTCGAGCCAAGAAAGGGTAATGGCGGCGGATATACAGCGAATGCAGATACAGACAATCCGGAATTGCTTACAGAGATTTTACAGGTGATAGTTGCATCAGAGTCTGAACGTCACAATGCGAACGGCGTTAACACGAACTTTATAGTAGAGAAACCGGCAGAGCCGGCAAACGATTTGGAAGCTGAAAGAATGGAAGCTTACAATGCGGCTAAGACCTATTTAAGTGTCCTTCCCCAGGCTCAGATGGATGGAGTTACAATTGCTGAGTACACAACATTATATAATATGTTAATTTCCGATGATCAGGGATACCTGTCAGAGAACTTCATCGAAGAGATGCAGCCGGTATGGGAAGCCAATACATATGGTGCAACAGAATAGGGTACAAATAAGATAGCGAAACAAGAAAAGAGAAGTGCGAAACTGCTTTGCAGTTTATGAGCACTTCTCTTTTCGTAAAGGTTCCGGTATATCAATGGCTATTCATAAATTACAGCATCATCCCCATGATATAAAGATCGTAATATTTTCCGTTCAGGAGTGTAGAATTTCTGCAGCAGCCTTCTACGATAAATCCGAATTTCATATAGAGTGCAACCGCGGTTGGGTTATCAGCCCTTGTGTCCAGACGGATTCTGGTGGTCACTCCGTTTCCGCGGGCCCACTCGATCAGACGGGTGATCAGCTCGGTCCCAATGCCCTGTCCCTGATACTTCTTTGCGACTACAATTCCGAGTTCACCCTCGTGGCGTGCCTTTATCTTATGGCTGGAATTGATGGTTGCAATTCCGGCAATCTCATCTCCGTCCATCGCCATAAGCATGATGTTGGTCTCATTCCCTTCCAGAGCCTCAATAGCACTGACCTGTTCTTCGACATTCAGGGGATATTCGTCTTTCTCGAAACTGAGGAATGTGGTCTCCCCGCCGACAAAATTGTAAAATGCTACAATCTTTTCAGCATCCTCTGTCATTGCTTTGCGGTAAATAATACTTGAATCCTTCATTTGTATCCTCCTTCTCATTTTCATAAACTGAAAATACAGTTACAAAACATAAATGGAGTCCGGTCTTATCTTTAATTGGACTGATACCATCCCCAGAAGTATAGTATCGGCCACAGCAGGCCAACAAGGTTCAGATAAGAAAAACCGACTGTAACGGATGAATAAATAATATTGGCTATATAGTAAGCGGCCAGTATGACTGCCATGATCAGTACAGACTGTTTGGATTTATACATGACTCCCATGATCCCTGATATAATAATAATCGCTGCGCCTACAATTGTCAAAATATATGAGAATGTGGACGGAACGTCGATTCCCATTGCTGCATAAGTCTGCTCAAAAGTTCCTCTCATAGCAATAGAAAAAATGCCGGAAAGCAAGCCTAACGCGCCAAAGACAATTAAGATAATTGATACTACTTTTAAAAATGTACTGCGTTTCTTCATTGTGAAACCCTCCTCGTTAAAATGAATTTAAAGTTTTAGTAATAAATATAGCTATCGTTACATCCTTCTGAGTGCTTCAATCGGACTTAATCTGGCGGCCTTTCTTGCCGGATAAATTCCAAAGACGATTCCGACGCTGCAGGAAAAGATGGTAGCGACCAATATAGCTGGGAATGAAAGCTGGGCTTTGATTCCCCCGATTCCAAGCGCGGTGATCAGCGCAGTAAGTGCGGCCCCTAATAGAATGCCTATGATACCGCCCATCCCTGAAATGATAGCGGATTCGCACAGGAACTGGGCGATGATGGATCCGGTCTTTGCCCCGAGCGCCTTCCGGATGCCGATTTCTCTTGTCCGTTCTGTGACGGATACAAGCATAATGTTCATGACCCCGATACCGCCGACGATCAGTGAGATTCCTGCTACCAGTGCGACAAATGCGGTTACGCCGTCCATGATTGAACCAAACATATCAGAGAAATCCATCGGCTTTTGCTGTATGAAAGGTGACTCGCCCAGATTCTGGTGTCTGGAATTCAGGATCTGTATCGCGCTTTTGGCAATCCGTGAAGCCTGGTCTTTGTCGTAAGCGGTGATGGATACAGAGGGAAACGCTTCTACAGGAGTTCCCAGGGAATTGGATACTGTATATGGCATTTCCAGATTTATGCTTTTGTCCATTCCCATTGCCAGATACTGCTTTTCAGCCTCCATCATTTCGGCGGAAGTTTCACGGATGCCGATGATTAGTACGTCCTGAATGCTGCTGTCTACCTGAAGTTCAATGCTCATGCCGATGACGTCTGTATTTCCAAACAGGTAGATCGCCGTCAGTTCATCAATGACACATACCATATTGGCGTTGGCTACATCATTGTCGTTAAAATATTTTCCCTTTACAAGCGGGCTCTGATACTGTGCATTTTCGTAATCCGGTGTAGTCAGCCCTACATAGGTGTCGAATTTTCCTTTTCTGGTCGAGATGGAACCAAGCGTTGCAGAATAGGAAGACACACTCTGGACAGAATCACCAAGCGAAGTCTTCAGAAACGAAATATCATCCCCGGTAATACAGTTCGGGTCTGAGACTTCTTCTGTATTAGACTGTATGGAAATTGTGTTATTCTGTTCATTTGAAGCGTCGACAACATCTTTCTTCAGTCCGTTACCGATGGAAACAATGGTAACGACAGAAGTGATGCCTATGATAATTCCCAGCATGGTCAGGAAGGAGCGGCCTTTATTGGAACGGATATTATCAAGAGCCATTTTTACATATTCTAAAAATTGTCCCATTTTATGTCCTCTTTTCTTTTCTGTCAGCCTATTCCTTTACTGCTTCTGCGGAAGCATCTGCCTCCTGTTTTTCTACAGGTGTGGCTTTCATGCCTTCCGTAATATCAACATTCAGGTCATTGACAACCTTTTCACCCTTTTTCAGTCCGCTTTTTACTTCGATCTGTGTCGTAGAGGCTGTACCAAGTTCAACAGTTTTTTTCCTGACAACACCGTCTTCAATGACATATACAAAGTCTCCGTCGGAAGAAGTGTTGATCACTTCTGTCGGGACAACGAGCACGTCATTCGCCTCTGCAACGGTCATTGTAATCTTAGCGGTGGCCCCGATACAGATGTTTTCGTCCGGATTGTCAATATGAATTTCCGCACCGATGACTGGGTTCCCCTTCGCATTTTCAATTGCAATCTTATTGACCTTTTTTAACGTACCTTCATATTTGAATTCACCGACTGTAATGACTGCCTTGTTGCCGACCTTCATCTTTTCATAGTCATCCGGGGAAACTTCAATCTTTACACGTACCTTTTCTGTACTTGCGATGGTAAACATTGCCATTCCCTGTGTGGCTGCATTGGTCTGCAGTGCATCGACAGAGGCGATAACGCCATCCATGTCTGCCTTCATTCCTTCTTTGCCTTTCGCAACAAGCTCTGCCGGTGTCAGGGCGGAAAGCTCTGCTAAGTTATCGCTGATATCAAGATTCGCCATTTCAGAAGAAGTCATACCGGCATCGGCAGATGCTGTATTTGCGGCATTATATGCAGCCTCCCACTCGGCGTATGCGGCATCGTATGCGGCTTTGAGTTCTGCATATTCGGTATTGCTGTACTCAGGATCCTTGATGGCATTCAGATCAGCAGTGGCTTTATCACATGCGGTCTTGGCTTCCGTATAAGCAGCCTGGGCTTTGTCAAAATCTTCAAACGCTTTGACCAGTGCCTTTTCTTCTTCTGTCAGACTGGTAAGAGTCGGATCCTTGGCTTTCGCAGCATCAGCTTCGGCACGACGGCCGTTGTAGCCTGCATTGACCCTGTCCATGATATTCTGTTGTTCCGTCATCACGGCCGTGTATTGGTCAATTTCCTCCTGTAGTTTTTCACGTGAGGCGTTGTTTGCATCTATTTCACTTTGAACGGTACTGAGGGCGGACTCATTCTGTGCATAAGCAGCGTCCAATTGTCCGGCCAGGTCATTTACCTTATCGGCCAGCTTGTTGGCCTGTTCAGCAGCCTGTGAGGATGCGGCGTTTGCTGCGTCTATCGCTTTGGCATTCTGCGCCTTGGTTGCCTGAGAAGCATTCAGGCTGGACTGCAGGGTAAGCTGTGCCTGCTGGTTATCGCGTTCCAGATTAGTTGTGTCATAAGTAATGAGAACATCCCCGGCCTTTACCGTACTTCCCACAATAGCGCTGCACTTCTTGATAGGGGCGGATACCGGAGAATAGTATGTCTTCGTGTTCTCACTCTCAATCTTGCCGCTGGCATTGTAGACTTCCTTGATATTACCGGTGTCTACGCTGGAAACCTGCAGTGTTGCATCTTTAGCCTTGCCGCTTCCTTTGGAGAGCTGGGAAGCAACGGCAACGATGATGATAAATACGGCCGCTACAGGGATGATGACCCATCCGGGCAGCTTTTTCTTAGGCGGTTTGGAAGCTTCTTCATCTTCCAGTTCAAAGGACGACTCATCCCCGGTCATATCTGTGTCGATTGTGTCTAATATTTCATCCTGCTCTTTTTTCTTTTTGGAAAACATATTATGCTCCCTCCCTTTCTTCATTTAGATAATCTTCTTCAATCCTGCCGTCGATGATGCGGACGACCCGCTTGACCTGCTGGGCGATATCGTCATCATGAGTGATGATAATAACGGTGCGCCCTCCCTTGTGAAGCCCCTTCAGGATATCCATGATCTCTTTTGTAGACTTGGTGTCCAGATTACCAGTAGGTTCATCCGCCAGTACGATCGGAGGCTGTGCGGCAATGGCACGCGCCACGGCAACCCTCTGCTGCTGGCCGCCTGATAATTCGCTTGGCTTATGTTTCATACGGGCCCCTAACCCTACCTTCTTTAATGCCTCAACCGCGATCTTCCGGCGCTTCTGCTTGCCGAGCCCGCGGTAAATCAGGGGCAGTTCTACATTCTCCACAGCATTCAGGTTTGCGATCAGGTTGAATCCCTGAAAGATAAATCCGATCTCCTTATTGCGGATATCCGACAGCTGATTGTCTGTCAGCTTAGACACATCGTGCCCGTTCAGGAAATAGTTTCCCGAAGTGGGGACATCCAGACAGCCAAGCATATTCATCAGCGTAGACTTGCCGGAACCGGAATGACCGATGATCGCAACGAATTCCCCTCTCTGAATTTCAAGGTCAATACCATCCAGGGCACGGACCTCGTTCTCACCGGGATTGTAGATTTTATGTATGTTCTCAACTTTAATGAGTGGTTCCATGTAAAATCCCTCCATAGTTTTTGTGAAGTACTCTTAAGTATATTGTTTTTTATTCACAATAAAGCACTTTGTATTACTTAACTAATACAATAATCTTTTGCACGAAAAAAGTCAATACTTTCTTGTTAAAGTTTATTTACGCTTTACTGCCGTACAACATCGTGCGCTTCAACCCCGTTTACAGGCGGGTTTTCATCTGGTACAATGTTAGGTATCTTTGGTTATGATCTCGTCTTTGACACATGTGAGAAAAAATAAGTGCCACAATCCTAGGAAATTGGCGGGTTGTGGCACTTTGTACCCTGTGTGCGGTATATAGTAATGTTTTATCTTCTCTTGCTTTTTTTCTGGATCTCTTTCATTTTTCGCTTGGTTAAAAACTGATAGTCTGTCCGGAAGCCGCATGCTTCATGCAGCTCATCCGTTATGGTCTGCCGTTCATATAACGGCATAAAACCCTGCTCCTCTATATCGGCAAAATTCATGCTTTTCAGTATCTGGAGCAGCTGCTCTGTAGTACAGGGGCTTTTCAGGGATCTCTTCAGCAGTCTGAAATGGAGCAGTG
>NZ_QGDL01000025.1:0-15566 GCF_003149245.1 Faecalicatena orotica
GGTTGTTGAAGCTGCCTTTATTCCAAGTGTTAGCAACCCGATTTTTAAAGACTTCATCGGATATGGTGGACGGGTCCTTACAAAGGTACTTGGAAATCTCACGAAAAGACTTGCTTTCATCTAGAGATTGTTCAATATAGCGACGGTCCTCGATTGTAAGATGTTTATGATTCCCTGGTATAAGTTTTGACATAGTGTTATCCTCCTTATGCCGCCGGTTTGGACAACTGATAGAACTATACCGCTAGAAGGAATCATATGCAAGAGTAAACCCTACTTATCCAAGACTAAGTCCTACATAGGATGAACAGGGTAGGATTTAGAAAAATAATTTACGGTAAATAAATATTTTCCGGCTTCCCTTGACATTTTGTCAGCAGTTTGCTACTATTAAAATAATTTAAGAGACTGGGTTGTTACTCCAAGAAGGCAAAACCAGATTTTCCGGGTATAGAGGGTTTCTCTATACTCTGGGAGTCTGGTTTTTTTATTCCTTTTTGGCAGAATTTGGTTTTGCTGTATGAAAGAACTTTCTAAATGATAACCCGTGTGTCTTTTTCCGATAACTGACTTGTGGAAAGTGTACCGCCCGGTATATAATAAAGCCAGCAATGAGGTAAAAAATAAGTGATAGTGGAGGAAAAAAACTATGAGAATCATCGAAACAAAGGATTACGCAGACATGAGCAGAAAGGCAGCGAATCTGATTGCAGCACAGGTTACTATGAAACCTGATTGTGTATTGGGGCTTGCAACAGGATCTTCACCAATTGGTACATATGACCGGCTGGTAGAGATGTATGAGCAGGGAGACCTTGATTTTTCAGGAATTTCCACTGTAAATCTGGATGAATATAAAGGACTGGACCGCGAGAATGACCAGAGCTACTACTATTTTATGCATGAGCACCTGTTTGACCGGGTGAACATCAATGCAGAGCGCACAAATGTGCCGAACGGGATGGAGCCTGATTCTGACAAAGAATGTGCGGGATATGAAGAACTGATCGCATCATTAGGCGGCGTTGACCTCCAGCTTCTCGGACTGGGCCACAATGGCCACATTGGATTTAATGAGCCGGCGGAAGTGTTTGACAAAATAACTCACTGTGTAAATCTGACAGAGAGTACGATCGAGGCAAATAAAAGATTCTTTGCGTCAGCGGATGATGTTCCGAGACAGGCGTATACTATGGGTATTGGGACAATTATGCGGGCTAAAAAGGTTCTTTTGGTTGTCAGCGGAGAAGATAAGGCCGATATCGTGGCAAAGGCATTCTTCGGCGATGTGACACCGGCGGTTCCGGCATCCATCCTGCAGATGCATCCTGATGTAACGATTGTTGCTGATGCAGCAGCATTATCAAAAATCCCGAGATAGTCTGGCATAAGTCATAGAACTGCTTCAGGGATAGAAAGAAGGTTTTTGAATTATGATAATTAAAAATGTACAGGTTTTCGGAGAAGACAAGACATTTACTCCCGGTGAGGTAGTGATCAGCGGAGATGTTTTTGCAGCTTCGGCGGAAAATGACAATGAAGTGATTGACGGAGAAGGCTGTTTTGCCATTCCGGGACTCGTGGACATTCATTTCCACGGCTGTGTCGGGGATGATTTCTGCGATGCCAGTCTTGACGCTGTCAAACATATGGCAGAATATGAGGCGTCTATCGGTGTGACCTCCATATGTCCGGCAACAATGACACTCCCTGAGGCTGAGCTTCATGAGATCATGAAGACGGCGGCGGCATATGAAGGCGGCAGCGGTGCAAAACTGGTCGGCATCAATATGGAAGGTCCATTTATCAGCGCCAAGAAAAAAGGTGCCCAGGCGGCTGATCATATCCGCAATTGTGACACTGCACTCTATCGCAAACTTCAGGAGGAGTCCGGCGGCTTGATTAAGCTGGTAGACATTGCACCGGAGAATGAAGGTGCAATGGAGTTTATCGAGGAAGTAAAAGATGAAACCGTGATCTCAATCGCACATACGACGGCAGATTACGATACAGCGTCCGAGGCGCTTATGAAAGGTGCAAGCCATATTACGCACTTATATAATGCAATGCCCCCTCTTAACCACCGTGATCCGGGCGTTATCGGGGCGGCACGGGATGATGAGGACTGCCATGTAGAGCTGATCTGTGATGGCATCCACATCCATCCGTCTGTTGTACGCGCTACATTTGCTATGTTTGGAGCAGACAGGGTCATCCTGATCAGCGACAGTATGCGTGCGACAGGGCTGACTGACGGCCAGTATACGCTTGGCGGCCAGGATGTATTTGTAAAGGGAGCAAAGGCTACACTGAAAGACGGCACGATCGCCGGCTCTGCAACGAACCTGATGGGCTGCCTGAAAGTGGCAGTGGAGCAGATGGAGATTCCGCTCGAGGATGCCGTTGCATGTGCGACCATGAATCCTGCGAAGGAAATCGGAATTTACGATTCCTGCGGAAGTATTACACCAGGAAAAGCAGCGGACCTCGTTCTTTTGGATAAAGAACTGAATGTGAAAGCTGTTTATGTAAATGGGAGAAAACAAGCATGAATTTTGTCCGAAAACATCAAAAAGCAGTCTTTATAATCGGACTGGCGGTTATCCTTCTTTGTACGCTGGCATACTGGCAGCGTCAGGCGACGCTGTCCAGTGCGACGGCTACGAAGCTGAAAGATGAGCCGAGGAAGGGTGAGGTGGTTGTATCAACGTTTTATTACGACCAGCTCACCCGGAAGGAAGCCGCGGTTTATGACATGATGAAGAGCAGGCTCGACAACATGGAGGGCGGGGTTGTAGAATTCCCGGAAGCCATGAGCGGACCTGAATATCTCCGTGTTACGACTGCATTGGAAGATGAGGGATACAATTATTTTTACGGATTTTATGATATTCCGATGACAGAAGATGATGTCTATGTGAAGTATAAAAATACGGACCTGACGACTATCAAAGAAAAGAAGATAACAAAGGCCATCCTGTTCCTTTCCTGTGCGGAAGGAATCAATGAAGCCGGTGATTATGACAAAGACGGCACCGTGAAGAACCTGTCTGAGATTCAGGACGGACTGGCAGGAAATTCCGGAGACAAAGTGGAAGGGATTGTAAAAGTCCAGAATGAGACTGAAGAAATACTCTCTCAGATTATGGAGAAGCTTCCGCCAGATTACGGTGAGAAAAAGGCTGTGGATTATTTCCTGAAATGGCTGGATGAGAATATGTCCGTAGCTGTGGGCATCGGTGAGGACGCACTGGATTTCTCCAGTATGGAGGATGTATTTGAAGGAGCGTATATATACAACAATCTGTCGGCTGTAACGGAACATAAGGCGACCTCACTGGGATATGCGAAGATTCTGTCAGAGCTGTGCGGCCGTGCGGGCATGGAGTCACATATCGTGCTCGGGATATGGGGAAAGAGCAGTATGAATCAGGAAGGGTATGTATTCTGTGCCATCCAGATGAACGGACAGACCATCTACGTGGATGCCAGCGCTGCCAAAGGCAGTGACCTGGGAGGGCAGCAGTACCTGACCCAGCAGGAGGCAAAGAACCACCTGAAGTTTGTGGAATATTTTGAATACTAGATCTGTATGAGTAATTTGGTAATATTGTACGAAAATATTAAAAAAAAATAAACATTATAACCAAATTATAAACTGTTTCGCTGATAGAGGTTGACTTTGGACACTAATTTTGTTATAGTCTATTCATCAAGTTAATACCAATGGATTGTTACTGTAAGGCAGGCAAAACCAGATTTTATAAGCAAGGCGTACTACGCCATGCTTATAGGATTTGGTTTTTTTATTTCATAGGAATAAAGGATAATTATGGTAATTGAAAAGATTATAAACAATAACATAGTTTCAGCCTTCGACGAAACAGGCAGGGAAGTTGTGATCATGGGACGCGGCATCGGCTTCGGGACAAAGCCGGGAAGAGAAGTGGCACAGCAGAAGATTGAAAAGATCTTCAAGATCAAGAGCCAGAGTCTGGCGGAGCAGTTCAAAGAACTGCTGGCGAATATGCCTCTGGAACATGCGCAGATATCTAATGATATCATTTCTTATGCGAAGAGCCATTTAAAGCTGAAGCTGAACCAGAGCATATATGTGACCCTGACAGACCATATTAATTTTGCGATTGAGAGGTACAGTCAGGGGATTAAACCGGAGAATGCACTTCTCTGGGAGATAAAGCGTTTTTACCAGCAGGAGTACCAGTTAGGGAAATATGCGGTTGATATTATCTGGGAGAGGCTGCACATCGCGCTTCCGGATGATGAGGCAGGATTTATAGCACTTCATTTCGTGAATGCGGAGTATGGGACTGATATCCGGGATGCACTGAATTTCCCGAATCTGATGAAAGACATTCTGGATATTGTAAAGAGTGAGCTGGGAATCGAATTCGATGAAGGTTCCCTGCATTATGAGCGGTTTGTGACACATGTGAAGTTCCTGCTCCAGAGAGTGTACCGGAAGGAGCTTCTTCCGAATGAGGAGAATGAACTCGCCGAGATGATGCAGATGAAATATCCGAAAGAGTATGCATGCAGCAGACAGGTGGCAAAATATATAGAGGATGCTACTAATAGTAAGATATCCGGGGAAGAGATCATGTATCTCTCGATTCATATCCGGAGAGTGACAATGGTGGAGAACGAAAAATAAAAGGAGGAGAAGACATGTTCGATTTTTTAAAGAAAAAAAGCAAAAAACATCTGCTCGGGGCACCGGCAGCAGGAAAGGCGGTATCAATCAAAGAGGTAAACGACCCGACTTTCAGTGAGGAGATTCTGGGAAAAGGAGTCGCTGTCATTCCGTCAGAGGGAAAGATTTATGCACCGGCAGACGGTGAGATTGGAATGGTATTTGATACGCTCCATGCAGTGAGCATGACGACTGATTACGGCGCAGAAGTGCTGATCCATGTAGGACTGGATACCGTAAAGATGAACGGGGAAGGTTTTGAAGGACACGTGAAGGCAGGAGATAAGGTGAAAAAAGGCGACCTTCTTCTGACCGTTGACCTGGAAAAAGTGAAAGCGGCCGGATATGATATCATAACTCCAATGCTGATCTGCAATACAGGAGACTATGCCGCTGTGGAAGCAATGGCCGGTAAGGAAGTAACTGCCGGGGATGATGTACTTTCTGTGGAAGAGAAATAAGGTTACTGGTTCAATGTATTTTAGCCGGCAGTGTACCGGTTTAAAATAAATAAAGGGATTAATAGTCAAAAGGATTCGAGAAGGAGGAAAAATATGAAATATTTACAAAGATTAGGTAAATCCTTGATGCTCCCGGTTGCTTGTCTCCCGGTTGCAGCTATTTTACAGGGTATAGGTTACTGGATTGACCCGACAGGATGGGGTGCCAATAGTATAATTGCAGCATTTCTGCTCAAAGCAGGTGGTGTTCTGATTGACCAGATGCCGATTTTGTTTGCAATCGGTGTAGCGGTAGGTATGGCAGATGACAATGACGGTACGGCAGGACTCGCAGGACTTGTATCATGGCTGATGACTACAACGATTCTGTCACCTGCAGTTGTTTCAATGCTCTTAAAGATCGAAGTAGATGCAGTTGACCCTGCATTCTCAAAGATCCAGACACAGTTTATCGGTATCCTCTGCGGTATTATCGCAGCTGGCTGCTATAACAAGTTCAAGAGTACGAAGCTTCCGGATGCATTCTCATTCTTCAGTGGAAAGAGATGTGTTGCGATTGTAACAGCAGGAGCATCCATCGTATCATCTTTAGTTCTGTTCTTCGCTTGGCCGGTTATTTACAAAGCACTGACCTCATTTGGCGAGATGATCATGAACCTCGGCGCGATCGGAGCTGGATTATACGGATTCTTTAACAGACTCCTGATTCCGTTCGGTCTGCACCACGCACTGAACTCCGTATTCTGGTTCGACGTTGCAGGTATCAATGATATCGGTAAATTCTGGGGCAACATGGACGGCGGTATCCTTGGACAGACAGGTATGTACATGTCCGGATTCTTCCCGGTAATGATGTTTGGTCTTCCGGCAGCAGCGCTGGCAATGTACCATACAGCAAAAGACAACAAGAAGAAAATTGCAGCAGGTCTGTTATTCTCAGCAGCGATTGCATCATTCTTCAACGGTGTTACAGAGCCTCTGGAATTCTCATTCATGTTCCTTGCTCCGGCACTTTACGGTATCCATGCAGTACTGACAGGTATTTCAATGGCAGTTGTGGCAATCCTGCCTGTGAGGGCTGGTTTCAACTTCAGTGCAGGTCTTGTTGACTGGATCCTGAGTTTCAAGGCTCCGTTTGCAGAGAACCCACTGCTTTTGATTCCGATTGGTATCGTAGTTGGAATTATTTACTATGTCATATTCAGATTCGTTATTGTTAAATTCAACCTGAAGACACCGGGTAGAGAAGATGATGATATGGATGAAACACAGGTACAGTTGGCAAATGATGATTTCACAGCAATCGCTGAGATCATTCTGGAAGGTGTCGGCGGTAAAGAAAATGTTACAAGTGTTGACAACTGTATTACAAGACTTCGTCTTGAAATCAAAGATTACACAGCAGTAAATGAAAAGAAGATCAAATCAGCAGGTGTTGCAGGCGTTATCAGACCTAGCAAGACAGCTGTACAGGTCATCATTGGAACGAAAGTTCAGTTTGTTGCTGACGAATTTAAAAAACTCTGTAAATAAACAGAGCCAAATATAATCCCTTTTCTGAAAAGACCGCGTTAAGCGGTCTTTTTGGAATCACGGAGTAAGGAGCAGGAAATGAAATATATACTGGAAGCATGCGTTGACAGTGTACAGTCAGCGATAGAGGCGCAGAAAGGCGGGGCAGACCGGGTAGAATTATGCGGGAACCTGATTATAGGGGGGGACATCCCCGGGGAAGGCTTTGTTTCAGCAGGTGAGAAAGTATACTGACCTGAAGATCAGGGTGCTTCTGCGGCCGCGGTTCGGTGATTTCTGTTATGATGATTATGAATTCGCCATGATGCAGGAAGACACCCAGATGTACAGGGAACTGGGCGCAGACGGGCTTGTCACCGGAATCCTGACTCCTGACGGGACACTGAATATGCAGCAGATGAAGGCACTGGCTGACACGGCAGGGAAGATGGATGTTGCACTCCACCGCGCCTTTGATGTCAGCTGGGACCCGTTTGTGACTCTGGAACAGGCTGTTTCTCTGGGGCTTAAGACCATACTGACAAGCGGAATGAAAAACAGTGCGTGGGAGGGCCGCGACCTGCTGAAAAGTCTCGTGAATGAGAGTGACGGGCGGATAGAGATTATGGCCGGCGCCGGAATCAGTCCGGAAGTAATCAGAGAACTCGTGCCATATACCGGTGTGACTGCCTGCCATATGTCTGGAAAAATTGTCAGGGACAGCAGAATGGAATTTCGCAGAGACGGCGTCAGCATGGGATTTCCCGGTTTCAGCGAATATGAGATATGGGAGACTTCGGCGGAGAACATAAAAGAGGCCGTGCGGGTATTGGGTGAGTTGTAAAAAAATTTTGATTTTACTCCTTGACAAAAAGCAGGGAATAAGATAAGATTTCAGCGTAAGCAGCCATATATAGGATGCATCAATCCACAGGCAGATTCAGATGCCGGATTGAAAGATTGAATACTGGAAAAGCGTTGAAGAGAACAAGTAGTAATAATGCGGAGAAAACAGAAAGCAGCCGGCTGATGAGAGGCGCATGACACGGTTATTTACGAATACATCTCCAAGCTTCACACCGAACGCCGGACGGCGGTCCTTACAGGCCGGCAGGAAGCAAGTAGGCTGTGACGGAATGGTACACGTTAACGTACTGAGTGATTAAGCATGATAAAGCGGTTTATGTCCCGTGTTTACCTGCCAGATACACTCACTGAGGCAGACGGTGCGAATTGTCTGCGAATGAAGGTGGTACCACGAGTTTATGAGCCCTCGTCCTTTCAGGATAGGGGCTCTTTTTGCATGCAGATATGAAAAAATAGGAAAAGAAAGAAGGATGAAGACAATGACACTCTACGAAGAATTACAGGCCAGAGGGCTGATTGCCCAGGTCACAGACGAAAAGCTGATTGCTGATTTAATCAATAACGGGAAGGCGACATTCTATATCGGGTTTGACCCGACAGCGGACAGCCTCCATGTAGGACATTTCATGGCACTGTGCCTGATGAAGCGTCTTCAGATGGCGGGGAATAAGCCAATCGCGCTGATTGGCGGGGGAACAGGTATGATCGGTGACCCTTCAGGGAGATCTGATATGCGCCAGATGATGACGATGGAGACAATACAGCACAACTGTGACTGCTTCAAAAAGCAGATGAGCAATTTTATCGATTTTTCAGAAGGCAAGGCGCTTATGGTCAACAATGCTGACTGGCTGCTGGATCTGAATTATGTCGATGTTCTGCGTGAAGTTGGTTCCCATTTCAGCGTGAACCGTATGCTTTCAGCCGAATGCTACAAGCAGAGGATGGAAAAGGGACTGACCTTCCTTGAGTTTAATTACATGATCATGCAGGCATACGACTTTTACGCATTATACCAGAACTATGGCTGTAACCTGCAGTTCGGCGGTGATGACCAGTGGGGCAACATGCTTGCCGGAACGGAGCTGATCCGCAGAAAGCTTGGAAAAGATGCAAGCGCCATGACAATTACCCTTCTCCTGAATTCAGAAGGAAAGAAGATGGGAAAGACACAGTCTGGTGCAGTGTGGCTTGATCCTGAGAAGACATCACCTTTTGACTTTTACCAGTACTGGAGAAACATCGGAGATGCAGACGTCCTGAAATGTATCCGTATGCTGACCTTCCTTCCTCTGGAAGAGATTAATGAGATGGATAACTGGGAGGGAAGCCAGCTGAACAAAGCGAAAGAAATTCTGGCATATGAACTGACCCAGATGGTTCACGGAGAGGAAGAAGCGAAGAAAGCACAGGAGAGTGCAAGAGCACTGTTCAGTCAGGGAAATGCTGCAGAAATGCCTACGGCAGAGCTGACAGACGACGATATGACAGACGGTTCCATTGACATCCTGACACTTCTTTTAAAGAGCGGGCTCGTTCCTTCTAAATCAGAGGCAAGACGTGCCGTAGAGCAGGGCGGCGTCGCTGTGGACGGAGAAAAAGTGTCAGATATCCATGCGGCATTTGCAAGAGATTCCTTTACCGGGGACGGTGCTGTTTTGAAAAAAGGTAAGAAAAATTTCCGTAAAGTTGTGATAAAATAGAGTCAGGTATAGTAACTTTATTATAGCGGATGTCCGGAATGGTGCAAAAGCAGTTAAAACATAGTACTTTCCCGGAAGATTCGTTTAATGAAACAGGAGGAAATGAATATGGGATTTAAAGAAATATCTGTGGAAGAACTTCAGTTTAATCCGTTTACCAAGATCGGAAAAGAATGGATGCTCGTAACGGCAGGAGATGAGACCAGCCATAATACAATGACGGCAAGCTGGGGCGGCGTTGGTGTCATGTGGGGAAAGAACGTAGTCAGCGTTTATATCCGTCCGCAGAGATACACAAAGGAATTTGTGGATGCCAATGACACATTTACACTTTCCTTTTACGATGAGGCCTACAAAAAAGCACTTGGCATCTGCGGAAGCAAGTCCGGCCGCGACTGCGATAAGGAAGCGGAGGCAGGTCTGACACCATATTATGTAGACGGAACGACTGCTTTCGAAGAAGCAAATATGATACTGGTGTGTAAGAAACAGTATCATCAGGATATGGCTGCAGAACATTTTGATGAAAAAGAAAACGATGAAAAGTGCTATCCCCAGAAGGATTACCATACCATGTATATGGCAGAGATTGTAAAAGTTCTTGTAAAAGAATAGTTATTTTGCCGGAGGCCAGACAGGGCTTCCGGCAAATTTCATCTTTGGCCCCTGTGCTGGCGAACATCAATAAAATGGAGGCTTTCTGCATAAAAATAACAGTAAACAGGTGATAAAGTGAAGCACAGGTGATATAATAGTGTGAAACAGATTATGTAAGAAAAGAATCATGAAGGAGGAACTTCTATGTATTATAAAGAGTATGGAAATACAGGGATGAAGGTGTCCGCCATTGGCCTGGGGACGATGCGCTACGATGCCGACGATGTCAGTGCGGGGAGATTCGAAAAGTGTGCGGAGATACCGCTGTATGCCTTGGAGAATGGCATCAATTACTGGGATACTGCTCCCGGCTACTGCGATGATAAAAGTGAGATTATCACAGGAATTGCGCTTTCACAGGTGAAGAGGAACGATGTATATATTACCTCTAAGACGAACTTTAATACAATAGGAGAGAACCCGACCAGAGATGATTTCAGAAAAAGACTGGAGATGTCACTTGACAGACTGAAAACAGATTACATAGACTTTTATCATATGTGGTGTATGCTGGATCTGCAGTCATGGGAGAGACATATGGAGGTCCTGTATGGATTCTTCGAGGAGGCTAAAAAAGAAGGCCTTATCCGCAATATTGTATTTTCCTCCCATATGCAGGGCAATGACATTGAGACTGTTGTGGAGACTGGGAAATTCAGAGGCATGCTGATCGGCTATAATGCCCTTAATTACCGTTTCCGTCAGAGCGGTATTGAAAAGGCGTATAAAGAAGGAATGGGCGTTGTCGTCATGAATCCGCTCGGCGGGGGAATGATTCCAAACAATCCGGAGGCATTTACATACCTTACAGAGGGAACTGACCTCAACGTAGCACAGGCAGCATTGAGGTTTGTCGCATCCCACAGGGAAATAACTATTACACTGGCAGGATGTACGACAAAAGAACATGTGGACGATGCAGTAAAAGCTGTAGAGAATCTGGAAGAACGCCCGGCAGAGGAAATCATAAGACAATATGAGGGGAGAGGAGAATCTCTGAATAATCTCTGTACAGGCTGTGCGTACTGCAAAGGATGCCCGAAAGAAATCGAAATTCCAAAATACATGGATGCATATAACCAGTACATACTGACGGGAAATAAAAAGGCCATACCGGACCGCCTTGACAACCACTGGGATATCCCGAAAGAGAAAGTGCTGGAATGCATTGCCTGCAAAAAATGCGAGAAGCAGTGCACCCAGCATCTGCCGATCGTAGACCGGCTGAAAGAAATCGGAGAACTATAAATGAAAGTGTAACTGCACATTTTCAAAGGGGTCTGACCCCTTTGAAGCTGCTTGTTAAGAAATAGACAAGAACTGTACGCTATATGGAGGCATATCGAGCTGCCCGCTCAGTGTGCCTTCTTTTTGTGTGATCATGTCAGTATAATCGCCCTGAAGTTCGTCATTATTAGCAGTGAATTCAGAGTCAGATGCATTGATTGCAACCAATACTTTTTCTTTGTCACTTTTCCGCTCGAAAATGAGCTGGTGGTTGGTGATGACTACATTATGGTAGCCGCCGTTGCAGAGTGCGTCGCTTTCACGGCGGACCGCTATCAGCTGTGTAATAAACGCAGTCAGTTCATTCGGTTTTGGATCCTCAAAGGCCGGGCGCAGCGCGTAATCATTATCCGGTGCCTTGACGCCCTCCTCACCCCACTCACTTCCATAATAAATACATGGGATGCCGGGCATGCCAAACAATATGCCATAAGCCAGAGGCAGATGCTCCTTGTTCGTGAGAATGCTTGCGATTCTGGTAACATCATGATTATCTACGAAATTCATCAGATGCTTGCCGCGGTAAATACACCACTGCTCAGGTCCGTACTGGCGGTTTAGAGAGTGTGCAATCTCAAACAGGTTCATGCTGTTAAAACTGGAAAATATCCCTTTGTAGCATTCATAATTCGTACAGCTGTGAAGCATCTCATCATTGACGATAATGTTGTAATCACCGAAAAGAACTTCCCCGATCAATGCAAACCCGGGCTTCAATTCCTCACAGTACCGGCGTAAACGCTTCATAAAATTATGATCCAGACTGTAAGCAACATCCAGACGCAGACCATCGATACCGAATTCCTCAATCCAGAAACGGACGCACTCCAGCAGATAATCCACGACAGCAGGATTCTGGAGGTTCAGTTTGACAAGTTCATAATGCCCCTCCCAGCCTTCATACCAGAAGCCATCGTTATAACCGCTGTTTCCATCGAAATTGATACGGAACCAGTCCTTGTAAGGTGAATCCCATTTCTTCTCCTGTACGTCCTGAAAAGCCCAGAACCCGCGCCCTACGTGGTTAAAAACACCATCCAGCATAATCTTGACATCGTGGGAATGCAGCGTATCACATACATATTTAAAATCTTCATTTGTTCCGAGACGGCAGTCAATCTTCTTGAAATCCCTGGTATCATAACCGTGATTGTCAGAATCAAAGATCGGGTTCAGGATAATAGAACCAATCCCAAGTTTCTGGAGATATTCGCTCCAGCCTGCAATCTTCCGTATTCTGGGTACTGTCACTCCGTCGTTATGAACCGGGGCATCACAAAATCCAATAGGATATATCTGATAGAAAGTTTCATTATAAGCCCACATAAGTTCCACCTGCTTTCTAATAAGGTAATTGTTAAAGTTCCATATTTAATTAGTAAAACTGGAAATACTTTTAAAGTATAACATAAATATAAGAGCCTTGAAAGACCCCGCGAACCGAAAAAAATGTCCGGATGCTGAAAAATATGTTGACAATTGGATTCGTACATACTATAATAGTACAGCATGACAAAAGGAGAAACAGCATACACCAAAGCCCCGGAGTGCGCTGATTTCATATAAAAGCAAAGCAAGTTATATGATGATTATTATTAGGAGGAACACCCATGAAAACTTATATGGCTAACCCAGACAAGATTGAAAGAAAATGGTATGTGGTTGACGCTGAAGGATGTACATTAGGACGTCTCTCTTCAGAGATCGCAAAAGTTCTGAGAGGAAAGAACAAGCCAGAATTCACACCACATGTTGATACAGGAGATTACGTAGTAGTAGTTAATGCAGAGAAAGTAAAAGTAACAGGCAAGAAGTTACAGCAGAAGATCTACTACAATCACTCTGACTATGTAGGAGGTATGAGAGAGACTACACTGGCAGAGATGATGGCTAAGAAGCCGGAGATGGTAGTTGAATTAGCAGTTAAAGGAATGCTTCCAAAAGGACCTTTAGGAAGAGAAATGCTTACGAAACTTCATGTATACGCTGGACCAGAGCACAAACAGCAGGCTCAGAAACCAGAAGTATTAACATTTTAAGGAAAGGTTGAAAGGAGGACATTACTGTGGCTAACGCAAAATATTACGGAACAGGAAGAAGAAAAAAATCTATCGCAAGAGTATATCTTGTACCTGGAACAGGTAAAATCACTATAAATAAAAGAGACATTGATGAGTATTTAGGACTGGAGACATTGAAGGTTGTTGTCCGCCAGCCACTCGTTGCTACTGGTACAGTTGATAAATTTGACGTACTGGTTAACGTACACGGCGGTGGATATACAGGACAGGCAGGAGCAATCCGTCACGGAATCTCAAGGGCACTTCTTGAGGCAGATGCTGAATACAGACCTACTCTGAAGACAGCAGGATACCTTACACGTGATCCACGTATGAAAGAACGTAAGAAATACGGTCTCAAAGCAGCTCGTAGAGCACCGCAGTTCAGCAAGAGATAGGAAATTGCATATATTTATTGTATGGAAACCCACAGACATCAAGTTTGTGGGTTTTTTTGAAGTGATTGCTGTGGTATACTTATATTGTCAAAGATATATTGTTAAGAATATATGTTAAAGAATGGAATGAGGAGGAATGTATAATGCCGGAAATAGCATTATTTTATGGAATTAGGGTAACAATGTATTATGATGATCACAATCCACCGCATTTTCATGCAGAGTACAATGGACATAAAGCAATAGTGGAGATAGATGGAGTAAGAGTAATAAAAGGCGCCTTGCCGTCAAAACAATTAAAGCTAATTTTAGCATGGTGTGTTTTGCATCAGGATGAATTGATGCAGAATTGGGAATTATCGAAAGACGGGAAACCCATGAATAGAATTAATCCTTTGGTTTAGGGGGTGGTGATATGTTTCCAAAGGTAGTACAGGTGATACCAATGAAAGATTACTCAGTTTATGTATATTTTGAAGATGGAAAAATTGTATGCTATGATATGTCTAAAATGATTGAGAAAGAGGCATTTCGTCCACTGAAAGATATTGATGTTTTTACAGATACCTGCACGGTGATGAATGATACTCTTGCATGGGATATTTGTGGGAACCGGGATAATACAATGTGCTTGGATATTGACCCAGACACATTATACGAATTACCGTTTGTGAAAGAAAAGATAGCTTAATATATGGATAGAAGATAGTATGCCTGTATATAAAAGAATTATCAGAACCCTTGGAAACACAATGTTTTCGAGTGCTTTTGCGTCCCGGAAAGTTATCAGAATATGTGGGGAACTATCAAACACGCTCCAGCACCAGCCGTACTTGATACAGTACAAATAATCGTATATAATCTATATATAAATCTTATCGGAACATGGGGAGGGCTGGAAATGGATGACAATGGGATTGTCCTCCTTGTAGAGGACGACAAAGAGATACTGCGCATCAACAGACGTATCCTGGAGAAAGAGGGATTCACGGTGCTTTGTGCTGAAAGTCTTTGTGAGGCGCGGCAAAAGCTGGCCGGGCAGTCCCCTGATGTGTTGGTGCTGGACATTATGCTGCCTGATGGCAGTGGCCTTGATTTCTGCCGGGAGGTACAGGATTTTACAGTCTCTCCGGTGTTGTTCCTTACCGCTTTAGATGAAAATCATGAGATCGTAGAGGGGCTGGCGGCAGGTGGCAGCGATTATATTACAAAACCTTATGACATGGAGCAATTTGTGGCCCGTGTCAAGTCTCATCTCCGGCTCGCGCGCATGAACCAGAGGGCGGCAGAGCAGGCGAAAACTCTCGTACGGGGGCCGCTTACGCTGGAGATGGTGTCAGGAAGAGCTTATTTGAACGGGACTGACCTGCTATTTAATGCCAAGGAATTTGCGCTGCTGCGGTTTCTGATACAAAATGAGGGTACTACATTTTCTAAAGAAGCTTTATATGAAGCTGTCTGGAATTTGCCTGTTATCCATGATGCCCGCGTCATAAAAAGCCATTTATCCCGTGTGCGTGTAAGACTTCAGGGCAGCGGCTACACAATCGAAACAGTGCGCGGGGTGGGATATCGGTTCGGACATGTGAAGTAAAAAAGAACAGTGCAAAAAGTGTGAAGGTATAAACTTTTCAACCTTCACACTTTTTTGTGTCTTTTGTGGTAGAATAAGGGAAATAAATGGAGTAATTGAACAGAAAGCTATTTCGGGCCTTCTGTTTTATTTTTTTATAACTTATTTTATTAAATTTATTAAAAAAAAATAAAAATTACGAAAGGGTCTTGACAATGATAAAAAATCGCATATACTTTGACAGACAGACAGACAGACAGACAGACAGACAGACAGACAGACAGACAGACAGACAGACAGACAGACAGACAGACAGACAGACAGACAGACAGAC
>NZ_QGDL01000025.1:15576-34957 GCF_003149245.1 Faecalicatena orotica
AGACAGACAGACAGACAGACAGACAGACAGACAGACAGACAGACAGACAGACAGACAGACAGACAGACAGACAGACAGACAGACAGACAGACAGATTAAGTCTGTCCTTTTTGAGTTTCATTTCCTCTATTTATGAAGCCGTTTCGCGTTTTTATACGAAGCGGCTTTTGTTGTGTTTCTGGAAAGTGGGGGAACCTGTGTGAGGAAAATAAAAAGATCTCTCAGAGTACTAGCCAATTTTTGGCCTATATATCTGATTACAGGTATACTATTTGTGACAGAGCCGGTTGCAGGGAGCGGAAAGAGGTCATCGACAGAGCCGCAGCTTTCGCCGCGCCCTCCGAACGTATTTCTGTTAATAGGGTGAGAGACTCTCTTAGTAAGAAGAAATCTATGTTTTGATCGAAGATAACAGGAGAAAAACTTTTAAGAGTAATATTAAAGGAGAAATTTTATGGGAAAGAAAAAGAAGTTACTTAAGACCCTGATAAGTCTGGTAATAGTACTGGCGTTGCTGCCATGTACTGCATTTGCGGCGAACGCAGTGGAGGAAACAAGATGTACGCTGAATGAAGGCTGTACCTTGGATACCGGACATGAGGGGGAATGTACAACGGTATCGGGCGCAGAATCCAGTGAAACGCCCATAAAAAAGACGATTACTTCTGCAACGGAGCAAGTACAGGTGCTGATCAACGCATTACCAGATACCATCACCGCAGAAAATGCAGAGAGCACTATGGTACAGATTACAGCTATCGACGAGGCCCGGCTTAAATTGACGGGTGAGGAGAGGAAACAGCTGGTGTTAGACAAATATACCGCAGCTGTAAGCGCCTTAGATACACTCGGCGATAAATCAGGCAGTATCCCCGGCATGAATACTGCTAAAGCCAATAACGCATCCATCCTGTCGTCGCCGGCCGATGATGACGCCAATGTGTGGGTGGTAATACCATACCTGACCGATCCGGGCGAGTACAGTGGCACAGGTACAGAGAACGACCCTTATTATGCCTCATTAGCTTATAGATCGTCCAAAACGGATAAGATCACGATTGAAACGATGAATCCGGCTGCGAAGATTAATGGTGGGTCAAACAAATACACAGTTCCACTTGCTTACGGATTTAATGACATTCGTTTCACGGTGACATCGGCGGACGCATCATGCACTGCTTTCTATTATGTCAAGTGGCAGAGAACAAAGCCATCGCGTCCGGTCCAGCAAATTCTAGGAGGCACTCTGTCATCTATTCCGGCAGCGGATGGTGCAAGCGACGGGAAGATCATAGGCTTGCTGGAGGAGGAATATTACGATTACCGGCCTTCAGGCGGAGCAAAATGGACAACTGTTAATGGTGTTACGGAAATTACAGGGCTGGCATCCGGTACCTATCAAGTGAAGTACGGTGAATCAGAAAGCCAGCAGGCTAGTTCTGAATATCAGGCAACTACTGTTAATGTCGGAAGTACCAGCCAACAGATGCCAGTTATAAATAAAACGTCTGGATTTGTTTTTGCGGATCTGCCGTCTCAGGCTGCAGCCGGACAGAGAGTTTATCTAAAGCTTGCATTAAATGATGATACTTGGGTAAAGGGGGACAGAGGTCTTACTATTATGCTTTATACCCGTGGAAACATGACTGCATCATCAGCCTGTACCATTTATTTTGACGGTTATACATCTGAAAACGGCCAGAAATATTACAATGCACATTTCGATATGACTTCAACCTACAATGCAAATAGCAGTGTCGAAATTGAAGCGGTAACCCTGACAACTAAAAATTATTACAGGATGTTCCCATCCGATCTGAAGTATATGATAATGTCAGTCAAACAAGAAAGTGGTGATTCTACCAGCATAAGCAACGAACTCCTGTATTCAGAAGGTAGTAGTGTTACCGTTGAGCTTAAGGTGAATCAGACAATGGGGACGCGTGTTCTGAAAAGCTTTAAGATTAAAAGCAAAGGGGGAACCGTCGCAGCAGAATCTACAAATGGCGCGCCGGTATCTGTTTCTATGACGGAGGATCTTTATGTGAGCGATATTGTGACTGATACGATTTACGCGGATTTTACCGCAATGGAGGAACAATTGGAACGGATCAAAGGGATTGATCTGTTTGCTTATACAGACATTACGCGGGTAACTTTACAGGAAAGGCTTGCGCTCGTCAAACCGATGCTTGAGCTTACTCAGAAAGACCAGAAGCTGGTGGATGATTTTGTCCCTACTCTCCAGAATGCGATTGACGGTTTAGTGCCTAAGGCAGGGGATTTTACAGAGACCAACCGCCTCATGGGAGAAATTCCGCAGGATTTGTCTGCTTATACAGATAAAACAACAACTGCATTGGAACAGGCAAAAGCGGGTGCACAGAAGGCAATAGATGAAGCGTGGAACCGTCTGCGGCAGGACGAGATTGACAAGCTGGCAGAAGCATTGGAAAAAGCGATTGCCGGTCTGGAATATAAGGAAGCCGATTATACTTTGGTTGATTCCGCCATTGAAAAAGCTAACAAACTGAACAAAGTCGACTACAAAGACTTTTCAGGGGTAGAAAAGGCAATTGCGGCTGTTGACCGCACGAAGAACATAACGGAACAGAAAGAGGTTGATGCAATGGCAAAAGCCATAGAAGATGCGATTGCAAAACTTGAGAAGAAGAGCAGCAGTCCTGCGAAAAAACTTCCGAAAACCAATAGCAGTAACACTACAAAAAATCCCCCGAAAACTGGAGATAATAGCAATTTAGCCTTGTATGTCATCCTGCTGATACTTGCAGGGAGTGGCTTGGGCGGAACTGTTATAGGAAAAATGAAGAAGCGCATGAAATAGAAAAAATAAAATCCGCCCTGCATATTTTGAACCTGCAGGGCAGATTTTTTAAGCTATGCACCTATATTCCAAAAGAAGCCCGGTCTGTCTCAGATATTCCTCAAGCGCATCCAGCTCATCTCTGTCCCCGCAGTTTATCTGGAGCAAAAAGGTATCCCCCAATGCACATTCAAACAAGGAAATTAAATCTCCGGGTTCCATGTAACACTTTCCGGCCCTGATCATGCCGCGAAAAGAAAAGTGCTCCAGCATATAGATATAATCGGAAAAATTTTGTACTGTATCCAGATGAATCTCATAAGTTGTCATAACCGGCACCTCCTGAAGTTTTATTGATTCTAACAATATTATATGGTAAAATGAGGAATCAAAACAGAATGGTTTCACAGAAAAAAGTGTGATTTTCTCAGGTGATATTAACTTGCTGATTACTTCGGAAGGTACGAGTTGGTGTATATGAAGCAGAACAAAATAACAGAGTCACTCACGGTTGTAAAAGAAATTCAGAAAAATCCGGGGGAGCAGTCTCAAGTGATACTTCCCCGGGAAATGCTGAAACATAATTATAATGAGTTAGAGCAGCATTATTTTATCCATGATCTGCAGAATCTTACGTCGGGGTTTCCTGAAAATGAAAATATTTATATATTAGGCCATGAAGTGACAGAAGATTTCCCGAGGCATAATCATGACTTTTTTGAGATGAGTTATGTGTGCCAGGGGGAGATTCTCAATGTGATCGATGATGTGGAACTCTATATGAGCCCCGGCGATATGATCCTGCTTAACCAGTATGCACTGCAGGAAATACGTTGCATCAACCCCAAGGCGCTTTTGATTAATATCTGCATAAAAGAAGAGCTTTTTTCCAGAACACTGAAAGAGTTTGTTATGGATAATAACCCAATATCGGAATTTCTGCGCCATGATAATCGGGGAAAGCAGAAATACATGTTTTTCTCAACCGGATACAGCAGAGAGATTCCTGTATTTATGAATAATATGGTAGAGGAATATACACAGGCCGGCTTTCACCAGACATTTTCTCTGGAGGCGTGGCTGCTTCTGTTGTTTGACAGCCTTGTAAAAAGCGGGCGGTACAGTTACTCGGGAATTGATAAAAATGCGCTGAAAATCATTCAGTATATTCAGGAACACTGCATCCATGAAAGCATGGAAAGGATGGCATCGGAGCTTGGATATAATGCAAATTATCTGACCGGGTACATTAAAAAGCATACGGGCAGGAACTGCCGGGAGATTATGAAGGAGGCCAGACTTAAGGAGGCCCTGCGGCTGCTGGCAGATACAGCCCTTTCGGTTTATGAGGTCTCGGAGGCATGCGGGTATGCGAGTCCCAGTCATTTCTTCAGGATATTCAAAGAGACCTATCAGATGTCCCCGAAAGAGTACCAAAGGCAGATTCATAAGAACACAATGCAGTAAAATAAGAAACAGGAGATACGGTGCAATGAAAAATAAAGTAGTCATAGCAGGTGCGGCGATTGTCGACATACTCGTGTCACCGGCAGAGCCGGATGTCTTTCAGACGGGTTCTTATCCGGCCGAGACGATTCATATGTCAGTAGGCGGGGATGCCTTGAATGAGGCGACCATTCTTTCAAAACTTGGAGTAGACGTAAGATTGGAAACTGTAATCGGCGGTGATATGGCTGGGGAGATGCTCTGGAATCACTGCAGACAGACGGGAATTGAAATCAATACACGCTGTAAGCGTAAAGAGATGGATACAGGGATTAACGTAGTGCTCGTAAAAAAAGACGGAGAACGCGTATTTCTGACGAATCCCCACGGCAGCCTGAGGAAACTTTCACCGGGCGATATTATGCTGCCTTTCCCGGAAGATGCCGGGATCTTATGTTTTGCAAGTATTTTTGTGTTTCCGATGATAAATGATGCAGAGATGGCATCCATCTTCAGGCAGGCAAAATCTCAGGGAATGACAGTATGCGCGGATATGACGAAATGTAAAAATGGGGAGACGGCCGCGGATATCGCGGAATCTCTTAAGTTAATTGATTATCTGATGCCAAACAAAGAAGAAGCAATGCTGGTGACGCAAGGCAGCTCGGTGGAAGAGGCGGCAAAATGCCTTCTCGATGCAGGGGTTCAGAATGTTGTAATCAAATGTGGTGCGGATGGCTGCTTTGTGAAAAACAAAGAGTGTGAAATGTGGATAACTGCTGAAAAAGATGTGGTTTGTGTGGATACGACAGGTGCAGGAGACAGCTTTGCAGCCGGATTTATTTATGGCCTGCACCAAGGTTTTTCATTGGAGGCATGTGCAAAGTATGCCAATCAATGCGGTGCAAAATCGGTAGCCCGGATAGGTGCGGCAGACTGGTCGTTTCAAAATGATAACTGATGGGAGTATGTGTAAAATTATCCTGCAAATACGAAAAGTGCACAAATAATGCATGCTCAGCTATATTGTAAATTGACGAAATTTAATCTTCTGGTAGAAAAATCCTTACAGGAAGAGCTGCAAAATGATAAAATATATTTATAATCGGGAGCAGGATGACGCTTTGAAAGGAAGGATGTACAGCATGAAACCGGGTGAAGTTGTTGTTTACAAGTGTAAGGGTATTTATAAAATCGAAAATGTCGGCACCCTGAATTTTTCGTTTGCGGATAGGAAGAAGAAATATTATACCCTTCAGTCATTAGATGATTCCAAAGAGAAGGCATATGTCCCTGCTGAGGACAATGTAAATGTCAGAAAGCCGCTGAAACGGGATGAGGCGTTGGAACTGATTCATAACATCGACGCCATAGATGTTCTCTGGATCCAGAATGAAAAGCTGAGGGAAAAAGAGTATAAGGAATGTATCTCAAACTACAGCCCCAAAGAGTGGATTTGTGTATTGAAGACCTTGTATAAGCGCACAGTGAGCAGGGGATCTGTCACCAGTATGGACAAAAAGTACCGGCAGCTGATCGAGCATGCACTATACAGTGAATTAGCTTATGCGTTGGAGATACCGGTTAACAAGGTAGAGAAATTCATTCAGGAGGAAGCAGAACAACATATATTGTAAGGAAGACAAAGATGTTTTATGGGAAAATGGAGCCGTTCCCTGCGCATGAAAGTTTTTTCATATGCACAGGAGCCCGGTTCCATTTTTTTGTTGTAAAATAATAGATAATTTGTGTAAATGGAATTGACAAAAGTATTATTTGTATTATAATGAATAATACAAAAAGTAATAAACGTATATAAAAGCTATCATATAAAGCAGACTACTGTGGATATCTGGTTTTAAGGAGGTGGATGTTTTGATTATAGAACTGAATATGGCTGGGGAGGTTCCGATTTATGTTCAGCTAAGGAATCAGATTGTTATGGGAATCGGAAAGGGTGAGCTTAAGGTCGGTGAAAAGCTCCCTACCGTGCGCCAGATGGCACTTGACGCGGGGGTAAATACTATGACAGTGAACAAAGCCTACCAGGTTTTGAAAGCAGAGGGATTTATTGAGATAGACCGGCGGCATGGCGCTACTGTCCGGCCGGCAGAGGATGTAAGCGGGGCATTCAGAGAAAAACTGGAAGAAGAATTGGAACTGCTGAGTGCCGAGGCAAGGCTGAAAGGCGTGGAACAGTCGGAGTTTCTGGCCCTTTGCGAGAAGATATTCTCCGGCATGAGTCCTGAATGGGAGACTGTATAAAAGACAGGGGAGCATTATAAGAAAAGCAGTATCATAAGACAGAATCAGCGGAGGTATGGCAGATGATATTTTCACTCATGTTTGCATTTATTGATCTATTTATCATAATTATTTTTATGGCTGTCTACGGTCGGAAGAAAAAGTATAGTGAGGGGATGCTTCTGGGAGTGCACATTCCGGCTTATGCGATGCAGGACCCGGAAGTGGAGGCGTTTCTGGAGGATCACAATAAGCGGTCAAAATGGTTTTATGCTGCGAACGTGATCATTTCTACTGCAATATGTTTTTTGAATCTTTTCTATTTCTCTGCCTTTATTACGTTGTGGTGCCTGTGGCTGCTGTTTTTTTGCTGTGGAGCCTTTTTTCTCTTATTCAGGGATCACAGAAGAATGTATGATTTAAAAGTGAAGCGGGGGTGGCAGGGGGCATCCGGCAGTAAAATCGTTGTGGTTGATACGAATGTCAGTGCGTCCGGCGCTAAACTTCCATTCTCTGTCCTGTGGCATCTCCCTGTACTGGCAGCCGGGACAGCGCTTACTTTTGTCCCGGGGATCAGCAGGCTTATGAAGTATTCTGCAAGCTGGATATTTATCCTTATTTTTGGATCGATGTTCCTTCTGTTTTTCTGTATGCATTTGGTGACAAACAGGGTGCGCAATAAGGTTTACAGCAATGACTCAAAGATAAATCTTCAGGTCAACCAGTTGGAAAAACGTGTTTTCTCAATGGTCTGGCTTTCGGGGAATTATGCGAACCTGGCAGCCTATGCCGTGTTTGTTTATTTTACGGTAAAACAGGAATGGATGGGCAGCTGGGCGCTCATATGCTATATTTCTATCCATACCGCGGTTGGACTGGCAGTGCTAGCAGGCATGTATTACCTAAGTTTTAAAAAGAAAGAAATTCTGGACACAGATGATAAACCATTGTTTTTAGATGACGATATTTACTGGAAGAACGGATGGTACAGCAATCCGAACGATAAGAGGCTGTGGGTGCAGGACCGGTTCTGTAGCGCCAACTATACTACGAATATGGCCCGCCCGGCAGGCAAAATATTGACAATTGGCACGGTGGCAGTTGTTGGCGTCATGCTGGTATGGATGTGCGCCATGTTTTTAAAAATAGACCTGACTCCCCGGTATTTAAAAGTCGAGGGAGAGAAAGTAACAGTATCTGCACCATTTTATTCGATTGATTTCAATGTAGACGAGATTAAGGATATAGAACTGGTGGACCGACTGCCGGAAGGCAGTTTCACAAGGACAAACGGGATGTCGGATAATAAGCAGATGCTTGGAAAATTTGAGGGGAAAGAAGCAGGCGAACTGAGGATGTATATCTTCAGAGATTATTCTCCTATTTTGAAAATTGAACTGCCGGATTATACGGTATATATTAACAGCCAGAAAGAAGGAGAAGCAGAGCAGTGGTATAGAGAACTGCTGCTGCTGTCCGTTCAATCTGATGCACCTCGTGGTGCAGAATCTCCTCACTGGTAACTGCGTCGGTCAAAACTGCCCTTAATTCCCAGTTCCTCACGGTATTTAGCAACTGCACGCCGGGAAACTTTTATATCCTGATTTTCTAACAGCTTCGCAAGTGCCTGGTCACTGTAAGGTTTTTTCTTGTTTTCGGCAGCAATATATTCTTTGATATACTGTTTCACCAGGGCAGACGTAATATTACCCTGCTCATGGGAAGAGACAGGTGCAGTAAATAAATTTTTCATAAAAATGCTGCCGCCCGGATATTGCAGGTACTTTCCTTTTACAGCCCTGCTTACGGTAGAAGTATGAATTCCGGCTTTTTCAGCAACATCGGACATGGTCATTGGAACGAGGGACGCATGGTGTTCAAAGTAATCCAACTGTATGTCCAAAATTACGTTTGTGATAGAAATAACCGTTTTTCGGCGCTGCTCGATACTGTCCAGAATAAATTGTACCCGGGTCAGTTTGCTCTTAAAATATGTAATTAAATCAGGGTCTGTCGAAGTCTCCATCATCTTAAGATAATAGTCATTGACCTGATAGTTTTCAATCCAGGAATCATTCAGCTGAATGGACCAGTCAGAAGACTCCTTTTTGAGAATGATGTCAGGAATAATAAAGCTGTTTTCACCGGAGTGGAAACCTGAGAGCGGATGTGGGTTCAGCCGCGCGATTAATTCTATATTTTTGCGGACTTCTACTGTGGGAATATGCAGATTGCGTGATATGTTACTTATTTTGCCGTCCGCTATATCCTGGAGATGACAGCGGATCATAAGTGTCAGGATTTCGGTATTTATATCCAATGCATCAAGCTGCCTGAGAAGACAGTCTTTGAGATCAGCGGAGAAAATACCATAGGGTTCTAATTGCTGCAGCGTAACGAGACACTGCCGGACCAGTGATTCGGAAGCACCGGTTTTTTCGGCAGCTTCTTTGGCAGGCATGGTAAACAGGCCGTTATCATCCAGACATTCAATGAGATAAATAAAAAGTCCCCATTCCTGCCTGCTATAAAGTCTGCTGTCTAGCTGGCTTAAAAGATAATCACGAAGCAGATTCTCTTTCGGGGCGGCAAAATCCCGTGAGTGGTCATCATCGTCATCGACAGAGCTGAAACCTGCTGCACCACTGCTGTTTTGTGTTCCGTAATAAGCAGATAAAGGTTCTGCAATGCTGTCGCCGTATGGTTCTTCGTTATGGTCTAACAATGGATTTTCTAAATATTCAGTTTTTAAAAATTGATTCAGCTCAATGCTGTCCATAGCCAGAATTTCCAGTGACTGAATCTGCGCCTGAGACATCTGCTGACGCTGCTGTAAAGTCAAATTTAAATTCATAAAAACACCACCTATTCTAATAAGTAAATAGTAGCATACAGTGAGAAAGTATGACAAGTGTAAAGATCAAAAGGATAGGGGGATACAGGTTAATGAATTAGCGCTTGCAAGACGGCCAACTTCATGATATACTCCTTCTAAAAACATTTTAGGAGGAGTTATTTTTTATGGATTCAGACCCTGACGGGAACACGGTTATTTTTCAATTGTTACTTTTATTATTTTTCACTATCATGAACGCATTTTTTGCCGGGGCCGAGATGGCTGTGGTTTCTGTGAACAAGAACAGGATCCGGAGTCTGGCGGAGGAGGGCAATAAGAAAGCGGTTGTGATTCAGAGCCTCTTTGAGGATTCCACGAAGTTTCTTTCAACGATTCAGGTAGCGATTACATTTGCGGGATTTTATTCCAGTGCATCTGCAGCGGCGGGGATTGCCCCGGTACTTGCGGGATGGCTCGATAGTATCCACATACCTTACAGCACGGCCATCGCCAGAAACGGGGTGACCTTACTTTTGATGTTCTTCAACCTTGTGTTCGGGGAGCTTGTGCCGAAAAGGATTGCACTGCAGAAGGCGGAGACTTTCTGTATGTTTACTGTAATGCCTATCCATTACATCTCAAAGATACTTTCCCCGTTTATCAGGCTGCTTTCTGTCTCAACGAAGGGAGTGCTTAAGCTCCTGCGGATGAAGACGGAAGACCAGGAGGAGTCGGTGACAGAAGAGGAAATCAAAGCTCTTTTGAAGGCGGGAAATGAAAATGGAACATTTGAGGATGAAGAACGTGAGATGATCAATTCCGTCTTTTCATTTGATGACAGAAGCGCACGTGAGGTTATGGTGCCGAGGCGCGATGTTTATGCACTCGATGTGGAAGAACCGTTTGTCACGCTGGCGGACGAGGTGCTGGAATCCAGACATTCCAGAATTCCGATCTATGAAGGTAACATCGATAATATTATAGGAATCCTGCATGTAAAGGATGTCATGATCGAGGTTCATAAAAACGGATGGGATAATCTGGACATCAGAAAGTTAATGAGAAAGCCATTTTTTGTTCCGGATACAAGGGATGCGGATGAATTATTCCGTGAACTCCAGAAA
The DNA here is from genome assembly GCF_003149245.1 of Faecalicatena orotica. Classification (GTDB taxonomy): domain Bacteria; phylum Bacillota; class Clostridia; order Lachnospirales; family Lachnospiraceae; genus Faecalicatena_A; species Faecalicatena_A orotica. Next base: position 26,051 of record NZ_QGDL01000025.1, read on the forward strand.
CAACGCAGGCATATGGCTGTTCTTGTAGATGAATACGGCGGATTTTCCGGTATTGTTACTGTGGAGGACCTTGTAGAAGAGATCATGGGAGAAATCAATGAAGAATATGAGGAAGTCGTGCAGGAGATTATCATGCTGGGTGAAAATGAGTATCTGCTGGACGGCGGTGCGCTGGTGGATGATATTAATGAAGAACTGGGATTGAAACTGAAGACGGAAAATTATGATACATTGTCGGGCTACCTGATCGAGCAGCTGGGATATATTCCGGATAAAGACAGCCGGGAAAAGCTTACTGCCGGCGGGGTTGAGTTTACGATAGAAGAAGTCGGGGGGAACCGTATCAGCAAGGCCAGGGCGGTCCTTCCTGCATCCCCGGAAGGTACTTTAGAGACGGATCAGGATTCCTTATCGTAAAATGCTGCGGAGAGATATCATGCCCGGATTAGTTTTAACAATAACCGGAAAGTCCGCAGGCGAAATGAAAAATCTCTGCTTAGTTATTGAACTTACGTTAGTTCGCGGGTATAATAAAGCTGTATTTAGAAAAAACATGGAAGATAAAGGAGAGCCATCTTATGAAAATGTTATCAATCGAGCAGGAATTAAAGGGCAACTCTTATCCTGGAAGAGGAATCATCATCGGTAAGAGTGAGGACGGCAAAAAAGCTGTGACTGCTTATTTTATCATGGGACGCAGTGAGAACAGCCGTAACCGGGTTTTTGTGGAGGATGGAGAAGGAATCAGGACACAGGCATTTGACGAGTCCAAACTGACAGACCCAAGCCTGATTATCTATGCACCGGTGCGTGTTCTTGGGAATAAGACGATCGTGACGAACGGGGACCAGACAGACACCATCTATGAAGGCATGGATAAGCAGATGACATTTGAACAGAGCCTGCGCTCAAGGGAATTTGAGCCGGATGGCCCTAATTATACACCGAGGATTTCAGGAATTATGCATCTTGAGAATGGCAATTATAACTACGCCATGTCAATTTTAAAGAGCAACAATGGAAACCCGGAAAGCTGTAACCGCTATACATTTGCATATGAGAATCCGGCGGCAGGAGAAGGGCATTTTATCCATACATATATGTGTGACGGAAATCCGCTGCCGAGTTTTGAGGGAGAACCGAAACTAATCTCTGTCCCGGATGATATCGGGGCATTTACAGACCTGTTATGGAACAGCCTGAACGAGGATAACAAAGTTTCCCTCTTTGTACGTTATATTGATATTGAAACAGGCAGTTATGAGACAAAGATTGTAAATAAAAATCAATAAGGAGCAAAAGACAAATGAATGAATTAGAATTGAAGTACGGCTGTAACCCGAATCAGAAACCTTCCAGGATTTACATGGAGGACGGAAGTGAACTGCCGATCAAGGTATTATGCGGACGTCCCGGATATATTAACTTTCTGGATGCATTCAATGGCTGGCAGCTTGTAAGCGAACTAAAAAAAGCAACCGGGCTTCCGGCGGCGACTTCTTTTAAACACGTTTCCCCGGCAGGGGCAGCGGTAGGACTGCCTCTGGACGAGACGCTGGCTAAGATTTACTGGGTGGACGATCTGGGAGAATTATCCCCTCTGGCATGTGCATATGCAAGAGCAAGGGGCGCGGACAGGATGTCTTCTTTCGGGGACTTCATTTCATTGTCTGATGTATGTGATGCTGATACGGCAAGACTGATCAAGAGGGAAGTTTCTGACGGCGTCATTGCCCCGGGGTATGAACCGGAAGCGCTTGAGATTTTAAAGCAGAAGAAAAAAGGCAATTACAATGTAATCCAGATTGACCCGGACTACGTTCCGGCTCCGTTAGAACGCAAAGAAGTATATGGAATCACATTTGAGCAAGGAAGAAATGAACTCGTAATTGATGATGAGTTTTTTGCAAATGTAGTGACAGAGAATAAAGAGATACCGGAATCAGCAAAGATAGACCTTGCTATTTCCATGATCACCCTGAAATACACACAGTCTAACTCCGTGTGTTATGTAAAGGGAGGACAGGCAATCGGAATTGGTGCTGGACAGCAGTCCCGTATCCACTGTACAAGGCTGGCAGGGCAGAAGGCAGATAACTGGTGGCTGCGCCAGTGCCCGAAGGTTCTGGGGCTTCCATTCAGGGATGGTATCAAACGTGCCGACAGGGATAATGCGATTGATCTGTATATCGGGGATGAATACATGGATGTTCTTGCTGACGGCGTATGGGAAAATACATTCAAAGTAAAGCCGGAAGTATTTACAAGGGAAGAGAAGCGTGAATGGCTGGATAAGCTGACAGATGTCGCACTGGGCTCTGATGCATTCTTCCCGTTCGGGGATAACATCGAGCGTGCCCATAAGAGCGGCGTGAAATATGTGGCACAGCCGGGCGGATCTGTGAGAGACGATAACGTAATTGATGTGTGCAACAAGTATCAGATGGCTATGGCCTTTACCGGCCTGCGTCTGTTCCACCACTAGGATATGCCATGTCAGTAAAGTTTGAAATACGAATGACAACGCAGACTATGTACAGTTTTATGCTGCATCACAATTATACACACCTCCCGGGAATCGTGGGGGTACTCTGCGGTGCAGTGATTTTTCTGATGGGAATCAGACAGGCAGAAGGCGGTAATACTGCAAGTGGTGTCCTTCTGTCTGCCCTTGCGGTCTTTATGATCGTATATCCCCCTGTTATGCTGTGGATACGGGCAAGACGCCAGGTTGAGGCTTCACCTGTATTTAAGGAACCACTTTACTATGAACTGACGGACAGCGGGGTGAAGGTAACCCAGTATGGATCTGAAAATGAGAGTTCCTGGTCAGAATTCCAGAGAGCTGTATCTACGAATCAGGCACTGGTACTGTATATGGATAAGACTCGTGCGGTCATTTTCCCGAGGGCGCAGATAGGAGAACAGTGGGCGGCGGTGGCAGAGATGATATCCACCCATATGCCGCCTGATAAGGTGCGGATCCGTCAGGTAAACTAAACTGGAAAGAGGATATGACATGGTACTGGAAACAAGGAGTCCCGAGCAGACATTCCAGATCGGAGTAAGGCTGGGGCAGAAGGCAAAACCGGGGCAGGTGTATACACTGACCGGTGATCTTGGAGTAGGGAAAACTGTATTTACACAGGGATTTGCACAGGGACTGGAGATAGAGGAACCCGTGAGCAGCCCTACGTTTACCATTGTACAGGTATATGAAGAAGGGCGTCTGCCGTTCTATCATTTTGATGTATACCGTATCGGTGACATTGAAGAAATGGATGAGATCGGATACGAAGATTACGTGATGGGAGAGGGAGTTTCCCTGATCGAATGGGCGAACCTGATTGAGGAGATACTGCCCGAAAAGCGTACGGAGATTATTATTGAAAAAGATCTGGAACAGGGATTTGAGTTCAGAAGAATTACGATAGAAGAACTACCATGAAAAAGGATGCCGGTGTTGGAATCAGCACCGGTATGTCTGTATTAGAGAGGAAATTAATTATGCGGGTATTGGCAATTGACAGCTCCGGGCTGACGGCGACTGTGGCAGTCGTGGAGGAAGACAGGACAGTCGCAGAATATACCATAGACTACAAGAAGACCCATTCACAGACTCTGCTGCCGATGATCGATGCGGTGGCAAAGATGGTTGAGCTGGATCTTTCGACGATAGATGCAATTGCAGTTGCCGGGGGACCGGGGTCTTTTACCGGGCTTCGGATTGGTTCTGCCACGGCAAAGGGATTAGGACTGGCACTTGATAAGCCGCTGATCCATATTCCAACGGCGGACGGACTGGCTTATCAGGTGTACGGATGTGAAGATATTATCTGCCCGATTATGGATGCCAGAAGAAACCAGGTCTATACAGGGCTTTATACATTTTCCAGAAAAGCAGGGGAAAAAGAAGGGACAAGGCGGGTTGAACCGGTATTTCAGGTAATGCGTATGCAGATGGCGGTTTCCATCGATGATCTGATACACCGGCTGAATACTTACGGGAGGCCGGTCGTATTTTTAGGGGACGGTGTGCCTGTTTACCGGGATACGATTGATAAGTATATTCAGGTGCCTTATTCTTTTGCACCTTCTTATATGAACCGTCAGCGCGCGGCAGTTGTAGGGGCCCTGGGTATTAAGTATTTCAAGGCCGGGAAGTTTGAAAGTGCGATGGAGCACCAGCCGGATTACCTGCGAGTCTCACAGGCGGAGAGGGAACGTGCCGAGAAAGAAAAGAATGCGGAACTCAAATGCAGGACACTTCGTGCCGAGGATGCGGCGGCTGTAGCAGAAATGGAACATCAGGTCTTTGCGGACGCATGGAGTGAGAAAAGTGTGCTGGAGACAATCAAACTTCCGAATACGATCTGCATCGCGGCAGAAAAGACCGGAAGGCTTGTCGGATATATGCTTGCCTACGAGGCGGCAGGAGAGGCGGAAATCGCCCGTATTGCCGTGGACAAAGAGATGAGGCGTCAGGGCGCTGGCGGCCATTTGATGCTGGCACTGGAAAATATCTGCGAGGAAAGAAAAATCAATAAACTGCTTTTGGATGTGAGGGAAAGCAATATGGAGGCCCGTTCATTCTATGAGGATGAAGGGTTTACAGAGGATGGCATCCGCCAGAAGTTTTATACAGACCCGGAAGAGGATGCGGTACTGATGAGCAGGGAGCTTGGAAGCACTTCCCACTAGGAAAGTGCCTGCCGGGCCGTTATAATGAAGGCGTAGCAAAAGCACACAACACAGGAGGAATTTGTATGCGCCAGTATCAGATGAAAGAAACAAAAGAAGTAAATAAAATTATTTGTAATAAATGTGGCAAAGAAATACCGGTTATAAATGGACGGGCGGAAGAAGGCGTATTCAGCGTGGATTACACATGGGGATATTTCTCTGAAAAAGACGGGGAGAAGCATTCCTTTGATCTTTGCGAAACCTGTTATGACGAACTGCTCCGTTCGTTTATGGTGCCGGCAGAAATAGAGGGATAATATGTTAGATGTATGTTTACTCGGGAGCGGCGGGATGATGCCGCTTCCTTATCGGTGGCTGACTGCACTGATGACAAGGTTTAATGGCAGCAGCCTGCTGATAGACTGCGGAGAAGGGACACAGATTGCGATTAAAGAAAAGGGCTGGAGTTTCAAGCCGATTGACGTGATCTGTTTTACCCATTATCACGGGGACCATATCAGTGGCCTGCCGGGACTGCTCCTGACGATGGGGAATGCTGACCGCCGGGAACCCCTTACCCTGATCGGGCCGAAAGGTCTGGAAAGGGTAGTTAATTCTTTGAGGGTGATTGCGCCGGAACTGCCTTTCCCAATCAAGTGTGTGGAGATTGAAGGTGCCTCCCAGACATTTGAAATGAATGGGTACCGTTTAAAAGCGTTTAAAGTAAATCATAACGTTTTGTGCTACGGATATACCCTGGAGATTGACAGGGCTGGAAAGTTTGACGTAGAACGGGCAAAAGAGCAGGGGGTGCCGCAGAAATATTGGAGCCGTCTGCAAAAAGGTGAATCCGTAGAAGATGGAAAGCTTATGACGCCTGATATGGTACTTGGTCCGCCGAGAAAAGGAATCAAGCTTACTTATACGACAGATACAAGACCGACTGACTCTATCCGGGAAAATGCAAAAGGCTCGGACCTGTTTATATGTGAAGGCATGTACGGTGAAAAAGAAAAAGCTGCCAAGGCGGTAGAGTACAAGCATATGACGTTTTATGAAGCGGCGAATCTTGCAAAAGATGCGGAAGTGAATGAATTGTGGCTAACGCACTACAGTCCCTCGCTTACAAGGCCGGAGGAGTACATGGACGAGGTGAGGAAAATTTTCCCGGATGCGAAACCCGGGAAAGATAAGATGTCTGTAGAACTGGCATTTGAGTAAAAAGAAACATCCAAAGCAGAGGTGCATTTTATGAAAGAAATCAGAAGTATAAACATACTGGCAATTGAAAGCTCGTGTGATGAGACTGCCGCAGCGGTTGTCAATAATGGACGGGAGGTTCGGTCTAACGTGATATCTTCACAGATCGAGCTGCATAAACTGTACGGCGGTGTCGTGCCTGAAATTGCGTCCAGAAAGCACATAGAAAAGATAAATCAGGTCATTGAGGAGGCGTTAAAAGAAGCAGGGGCGACTTTGGATGACATAGATGCAATCGGGGTAACATATGGGCCGGGGCTTGTCGGCGCACTTCTTGTGGGGGTGGCAGAGGCAAAAGCGATTGCATATGCAAGGAAACTGCCTTTAATCGGTGTGCACCATATTGAGGGGCATATTTCGGCAAATTATATAGAACATCCGGAATTAGAACCTCCGTTTCTTTGTCTTGTCGTATCTGGGGGGCATACCCATCTGGTATGTGTCAAGGAATATGGCAAATATGAAATACTCGGCAGAACAAGAGACGATGCTGCCGGGGAAGCTTACGATAAAGTTGCCCGGGCAATCGGTCTGGGATATCCGGGCGGTCCGAAAATTGACCGGCTGGCAAAAGAAGGGAATGCAGAGGCCGTTAATTTTCCAAAGGCAAACATAGACGGTGCACCTTATGATTTTAGTTTCAGTGGTTTGAAGTCAGCGGTCCTGAACTATATCAATGGCTGCCAGATGAAGGGTCTGACTTATAATCCTGCGGACATTGCCGCATCTTTTCAAAAGGCGGTTGTGGACGTCCTGGTAGAAAAGTCGATGCATGCAGTGGAAGAATATGGGATGTATAAGTTCGCGATTGCGGGCGGGGTGGCATCAAACAGCGCCCTGAGAGAAGGGATGAAGAAAGCGTGCGAAGAGAGGGATATTCAGTTTTACTATCCGTCGCCCATTTATTGTACGGATAATGCAGCTATGATCGGTGCGGCGGCTTATTACGAATATCTTGCAGGAACAAGGCACGGATGGGATTTAAACGCGGTACCTAATCTGAAGCTTGGAGAACGCTGACCAGAGGTCTGAATACAGAACCCGGCATTGATATGAGGAGGAGAGAATATGGAAAAGGCACATTGTACAGCAATCGTACTGGCAGCAGGCCAGGGAAAACGGATGGGGACAAAAGTACATAAGCAGTATCTCGAACTCGCCGGAAAACCGGTCTTATATTATTCGTTAAAGGCTTTTGCATATTCAGATGTGATAGACGAGATCTATCTGATTACGGGGCCGGGAGAAGAAGAACACTGCCGTCGGGAGATCATAGAAAAATATGAGATCCCGAAGGTTACCAAGATATTGCCTGGCGGTGCACAGCGATATCATTCGGTATGGAATGGAGTACAGGAGATGGAAGAAGAGGGATATGTCTTCATCCATGATGGTGCGCGCCCGTTTGTCAATCATGAGATTATAGAGAGGGTTTTTCAGGAGGTGATTCATCATAAGGCCTGTGTAGTCGGCATGCCTGTGAAAGATACCATAAAAGTGGTGGATGACAATGAATTTGTGAAAAACACGCCGGACAGGAAAAGCCTGTGGATGATACAAACACCTCAGGTTTTTGAAAATCATTTAATAAAAGGTGCATATTCTATGCTGATGCGGGAATCCTATATCAATGTAACGGATGACGCGATGGTGGTAGAGCAGATGTTGAAGTACCCGATTAAACTGGTCTGCGGTTCTTATGAAAACATAAAAATAACAACACCAGAAGACCTGGATATAGCAGAAGTCATGATTGCCCGCAGCCAGAAGTGAAAATAATATGAAAATAATGTAAAAAAGGTGTTGACATATATTTCATGTATATGCTAGAATAACCATTGTCGCGAGAGCAGACAGAACAACAGAGCTTATTAGTGATAAAGACTGATAAGAATATGGAGAGGTATCGAAGTGGTCATAACGAGGCGGTCTTGAAAACCGTTTGTCCGCAAGGGCGCGTGGGTTCGAATCCCACCCTCTCCGTTAAAAGGAACTCTATCAGTGAGTTCCTTTTTCGATTATAAGGCAATACAGCATATTATGGGGGAATATCGGGAAGAAAATCAGCAAAAGTAAAGTGTCTGAAAATTAAGGGGAAAAATGGAAAGAGAAGAAAAATAAAAAATCGAAAAAAAGGACTAGACAAAGAGCCAGGATTCGTGTATATTAAATACCGGACGTTTTGGAGAAGTACCCAAGCTGGCCGAAGGGGCTCCCCTGGAAAGGGAGTAGGTCGTTAATAGCGGCGCGAGGGTTCAAATCCCTCCTTCTCCGTTTGTTTTATCAGTAACGAAAGGGATTTCGACATTGATAAAATAACATATCAGATTATGTTAAGAAAGATGAAAAATTTGTAAAAAAGTTTTGAAAAAGTCTTGACAAACTGGTACAAGAAATGCTAATATGTTTAAGCTGACTCGCAAGAGAACAGCAAAACAAAGCAAAAAGAAAAATAAAAAAGTTCTTGACAAGAGAAAACGGATATGGTAGAATATAGAAGTTGTCGCTCTTGAAAAACAAGAACGAAAGAACCTTGATAATTAAACAATAGACAACAGATCCTTGAAAATTTCTTATTGAGAAAATTTTAAGAACAAGCATCATTATGATGCACCCATCACTGAGATTTATCTTAGTGGTAAGAACAGTAAAAGGGATAGAATTAGCTAGTAGTTAATTCTGACTCGGATACAAACACTTTTAACGAGAGTTTGATCCTGGCTCAGGATGAACGCTGGCGGCGTGCTTAACACATGCAAGTCGAGCGAAGCACTTTACTTAGATTTCTTCGGAATGAAGAGTGTTGTGACTGAGCGGCGGACGGGTGAGTAACGCGTGGGTAACCTGCCTCATACAGGGGGATAACAGTTAGAAATGACTGCTAATACCGTATAAGACCACAGTGCCGCATGGCACAGTGGTAAAAACTCCGGTGGTATGAGATGGACCCGCGTCTGATTAGCT
>NZ_QGDL01000026.1 GCF_003149245.1 Faecalicatena orotica
AGAGATGATGAGATACAGCAAAGAGGGGAAATCCAGTTTTCTGTTTCTGGTGAAGTCAGTTTCAGGGTGTTTTGAAAAGTTCTCGGGATGGAGCGCCATTCCTGAAATAATTTCTAAGAGATTGTTTTTAACCTGTTTTGCAAATGACATATGAGACCTCCTTGTAGTCAGACAAAAGATATAGTTCTGATTACAGGGGCCGCTCTTGTTGCTGTCACACCAGCAACGAGAGCGGCCGCACATTTTGGGCTCTGTGTCAACCTTTAGAGGTGATTTTTTTAAAATTTAGGTTAGACCCTTATTCAGGATTTAACCTCGTAACTTAACTAACTGACATTGGGTGTGAACAGTAACCAGTGACGATTTTACGTGATGATTTTTCCCATAAATCTTGACTCGTCAAAAATTATCTGGTATAATTTAAGAGCTGTTTGAGTATGATATATAGTAAACTCAATTCAGATATGGCGCAGTAGCCAAGCGGTAAGGCGTGGGTCTGCAACACCCTGATCACCGGTTCAAATCCGGTCTGTGCCTTTAGTATAAAGTAGAGGAAACGCTGAAAACTCAACGTTTCCTCTATTTTTTGTTTTCTTTTTAAACTCTCGCCTTTTTCAATTGCCGACATATCATCAAAAGTCTTTCGGTTTTTCTTTGGATTGCTCTGCACTGACCTTTTCCGTCAATGAGCATTTTGCGGGAATAGGCGGACAGTACGTTCCGTTTCCTGTTTTCCATGGCATTTCTCCTTTCGCTATCCACAACACCGCACAGAGCGATTTTGTCGAAGATTTTAGAAAAATTCAAGAAAATTTTTCTCTCACTTCCTACCACGATGAAAGAGCCAACGATAAACGACGCAAATAATGATTTTATATTCTTTTGTATGTTGGTAGCTGATAGTTGTATCTTAGTATTGAACTCATTGAAATATAGAAATCACAGGATATACTTAATAAAAAGCAGGTGACAAAATGATAATAAAAACTAAACAAGATTTAAGTTGCAATGATATTGAAGTTCTAATTTGCTATGCCAAAATAAATAAGCGGGTGAAACGACTGATTACTTTAATACAGTCATTTGATACACGAATTAAATGTAATGAAGAAAATACGGAACGCTATGTAAATGTATCTGATATTTTTTACATAGAAAGTGTAGATAAACGGACATTTATTTATCTTGAAAAAAATGTTCTCCGTACAGATTACAGGTTATATCAATTAGCTGAAAATTTAGCGGATTTGGGATTTGTACAAATCAGCAAATCATGTATTTTGAACATTAACATTTTAGAGAGCATAAAACCGCTTATCAACAGCCGTATGGAAGTAACCTTGCAGAATGGAGAAAGGCTTTATATTACCCGTAAATATTTAGATAATATCAAACAGGCATTACAAGGAGGAACAGGGATTTGAAAAAAATATCAGTAAACATTTTATGCAGCACAGCAATTACTTTACTAATATTATCCATTTTGGGTGCAATTTCCGGTGCGCAGTTTCTTCTTATCAACAGCGTTTTTCAATCTTTCATTGTTAATATTGTCATTCATATAGGATTACTTTTTACACATAGATTTGAAAGCAGCTATGCCATATTGGAATTTGCGTTAGACATTGGTTATCTGGAAGTCGTAGTAATTATCTTTGGAGCAATTTTTAACTGGTATGGCAGTACCCCAATATGGGTACTTGTTATAATGACAACGATTATTTATATTGTCGGAGTTTTTCTAAACATGGTTCAAATGCGGCAGGAAGTTGAAGAAATAAATGAATTGTTGCAAAAACGAAAATAACATTACATCAAAGGAGAATGAAAGATGATCCCTATTCTTAGCGCAGAAAAAATAACAAAAGACTATGGAAAAGAAAAAGTACTCAAAGGAATTACGCTTGCTCTTTATCAAGAAACATTTACTGTAATTCTTGGACCAAGCGGCTCAGGAAAATCCACGCTTCTGAATATTCTTTCTGGAATGGTAAAGCCTACCACAGGCACAGTTAAATATGAAGATAAAATAATTACTACTTTATCACAGACAGAGCTTGCCGATTGGAAACGAAATAATATAGGTTATGTATTTCAAAATTATATGCTATTAAATAACCTTACGGCAGAAGAAAATATTAAAGTCGGTATTTCTTTCCAAATGACACCGCTTGCCTTTGACAGATTGACCCGTATTCTGGAAATAGATGGACTGTTAGATAAGTTTCCTGCACAGCTATCCGGCGGGCAACAACAACGGGTTGCTATTGCGAGAGCAGTTATCAAAGGAACACCTTTCATATTTTGTGATGAAGCTACTGGAGCATTGGACGAAGAAAACAGCAAAAAGGTAGTAGAACTATTACACAGTCTGAAAAACACTTTCGGCGTTACCATACTTTTTGCAACACATAATGAACAGATTGCACATACAGCCAATCGCATTATAACAATGAAGGATGGAATGGTTACGAGTGATATAGCAAATAAAAATCCAGTATCTGCTAACGACATGATTTGGAGGTGAGGGATATGAAACTTATATATAAACAGCTTTTCAAACAAGTTATAAAAGATAAAATCTTCCTGTCATTGTTATTACTTCTTACAATGTTGACCTCACTTTCGTTTTTCTTTGTAATGGGTTCTATTGATGGAAACATAAAGATACTGAATAGCTTGCAAAATCTTACAGCCAACCAACAACTATATAAAAGCGCACTCAATTCAAATATGATACTCGCTTATACATTTTGGCTATCTCTTGTAAGTCTTTCCATAGTAGTATTTGTTATGTTTTTTTACAGATTTTTCAGAACGAATAAAAAGCAAATAGGGTGCATAAAAACTCTTGGTTTTAAAAATAGTAGTTTGCAGTTTTTCTTTATTGCTTTTACAGCAGTATTGTCTATTTGGGGCGCAATATTGGGATTATTGGGGGGATATGTCTTATCTGCTATTTTAATAAGGGCTAATACAAAGACTTATGATGTGACAGGTTTAACAAAAAGTATAAGTGGATTTAGTTTAGTAATAGGTCTTGTGGTTTCAACAATTATTTTTTGCATTGTAGCATTATTGTGTTATGGTTTTGTAAGAAATAAAGAAGCTGGTTCATTGTTAGCAGGAAATAGTATACAAAATCGCTTTCCGGTAACATTGAAAATTGCGGATAAGATAAGTCGTATTGTACCCGTACATAAAAGACTTTCTTTGAGAATTGCTCTACGCAAGCCGTTGTCTATATTGCTTTTGTTTGTATCTGTCATGTCATTTAATGTGTGCATGATTTTAGGTCAATCGCTGAATATCAGTAGTGCTAAGATATTTAATGCGCAAACCACAGGTCATAATTATGAGTATCAAATACAATATCAAGAATATAAAACTACCGACATGTTCAGTAATGTAATGATGTACATTGACAGTGCATCAACTATCACGATAAATAATTATGAAATAAAATGTACTGTATCGGGACTTTATGACATAAATGCACTGTATGAATTGCAAAACAAAAACAACAAATTATTAACAACACCAAATGCAGGATATGTTTATATCAACCCCGAACTTTCGGAAATTTATGGTGTTAAAATCGGAGATATTTTAGTCGTTACGATTGCTGATGAACAGCATCAGTTTATTGTTGGAGAAATCGCTGCCAACGCACAAACCAACCATATTTATATGAACGGAGAACAACTAACAGAAATTCTTGACATTCCAGCCGGTTCTTATAATGGTGCATTCAGCGCAGATAAACTCAAAGGTGGCACTGTAACAAGCAAAGAGCAGCGAATTGAGGAATTAAACCGCAATTCAGTGTCTAATAAAACAAGTGCTGTAATCAATCAGGTAACGGGTGTTTTAGTAGGAATTATTTTAATTTTTCTTGTTTTGCATATCAGCTTTCAAGATAATACCCATGACATTTTGATATTGAGCATGTTAGGACATCCTACCAAATATATACGAAAATTATTGATAGATGTTTATTTGCCTGTTTTATGGGTTGTGTTCGTAATAACTCTTACACCCAGTATTCTATTAGCAAGAGCAATACAAAATTCACTTTCAGTTTCTACTAACGATTATATGCCGTTTGGTATAAATCTTTTTGTCCTCATAATAGCTTTTGTACTGATGAACTTAATCTATTATGGGGTACAGGCAGCTTTTAGTTTGAGAATTAAAAAAATTATAGAAAAAGAGGAAATTACAGATATAATCTATGCAGAATAATAATATTTTGAAAAACTTTCCTTTGTATTGCCCAAAATGTAAAAATAAGACACTAATTAACGTTCAACAATTTAAAATATCCGTTATCAAAGAGCCAGATGCACAGACGCAGAGCCGATAACAAGTAGAACTTTGGGCTGGTGTTATCGACTCTTTCTTTGTTAATGAAATTCATCCGCCGCACGACGGCAAAGAAAAAAGCCCAATTCTTGCTGCGGAGTATTGTGGTCATATAGATGAACTGACAGTTCATTTAGAATGCTGTAATAGCCCCCTACTGGGAAGAATGGAGCTATAGCACCGTTTATTTTTCTTTCCCCCGCCCTATAGAAAGTGCAGTATTGCAGCTTTGGTCAATACCGGCGGCAACCTCAGCCGGTGTCTTTTTTTCCAGCAGCAGATCCTTGATACTCAGGTAAAATACATCGCGGACCCCCTGCCAGTTCAGGTTGTTCCTGATATTGTCCACAATATTCGGCGTATTGTCACCATAGGCCTTCAGCATCCGTATCTCGTCCTGATACTTACCGTTAGATTAGAATCCTAATGCATCATTCACAAGGATCACCTTCATCCTCCCATCCACCGCTGAACTGCGCGTTACAAGAATCTGGCAGCAGAGTGATTTCGCCCCTTTGCAGTCATAGCACATACCGGTATTACGGCACGGTGTTTCCGTATCCAGACGGGCTGCATTGATAGTACTGGCCTCATCCCTTGCACGCTTCGCCGCATCCTCAACATTTCTCACAATCTTATTCATCCCAATAACCAGAATGACATTTCTCGGCCCGTAAGCAATCGCTGCGATACGGTTGGCAAACTTATCTATATTTACAAGCACGCCATCCCGCGTAACCGCATTGGCACTTGCAAGAAAATAGTCGCTGTCAAAACATTTCAGCTCCGCCGCACGTTTCTCCTCCGGAGTCTTACAGACATCCCGGTTAATCACCTCGTAATTCCCCTCACAGACTGCCTGTTTCAACCCGATCTCACTGATAGATGCCGATCCGCCCCAGCCAACCGTGCTCCCTTCCGGAATCAGTTCCAGCGCAATCTTAAGCGCCTCCTCTTTATCCTTAGCATAGTATCCTTCAATATTTCTGTTCTTCAAATTCTTAATCACGTGCCCTGCCAGCAGCTGGTTACGTTTCGTGCGGTTCTCTTCCATTGCTTGTCCTCCTCTTTTTCACTTAATTGGTTTTATTTGTTAGTATTCATTATAAACGGGATGGGACTTAAAATCCACACAAAAGCGCAAAGGGGTCTGACCCCTTTGCGCTCCATTTTCAGAATATTTTATCAATTTCTATTCGGCCAGTTCCTGAAACAGTCCTTTTACGGTCGGATATATCTTTCTGAATTTCTGATACCGTTCTTCATATTTTGCAACGAGTTCTGGGTCCGGTTCTACAGTCTCTATGACTTTTACAAGCTTTCCGGCCGCTTCTTCCACGGATGCATATTCTCCGCAGCCAACTGCCGCCAGTATGGCTCCGCCGTATCCCGGTCCTTCTTCACTCTCGATGACATCTACTTTTAAGTTCATAACATTTGCAATAATCTTCTTCCACAGCGGGCTCTTTGCGCCGCCGCCGCAGATCTTTGTCCGCTCGATCTTGATTCCAAGGCTTCTTGCAACCTCGAGGGAATCTCTTAAACCGAAGGCAACCCCTTCCAGAACCGCCTGTGTCATATCTTCCCTTGTTGTATCCATCGTCATTCCGATGAATGTTGCGCGTGCTTTCGGATCATTGTGCGGGGAGCGCTCTCCCATCAGGTATGGAAGATAGAATACCTGATTCTCTCCCAGTTTTACGATGCCTTCCTGCTCTGATGCATATTCCTTTGTTTTTAAGATTTCATCCATCCACCATTTGTTACAGGAAGCTGCACTTAACATACATCCCATCAGGTGATAATATCCGTCCGCATGTGCAAAGGAATGCAGTGCATTATTTTCATCTACGCCGAACGACTTGCTGGAAATAAAAATTGTGCCTGACGTTCCGAGGGATATGTTACACATACCATCTCCGACCGTTCCTGTTCCCACTGCTGCCGCCGCATTGTCTCCTGCACCTGCCGCTACTTTCACATCACCTGTAAAGCCAAATTCTTCTGCCAGGTCTGCCTTGATACTTCCTACAATATCATAGCTCTCATACAGTTTCGGAAGCTGTGCTTCTGTCACACCGCAGATTTCCATCATTTCTTTTGACCAGCATTTATGCTCTACATCCATAAGAAGCATACCTGACGCATCTGAATAATCCGTGCAGAATACACCGCTTAACTTGTATGCAAGATAATCCTTCGGCAGCATAATCTTACTGATTTTCGCGAAGTTATCAGGCTCGTTTTCTTTCATCCAGAGAATCTTCGGGGCCGTGAATCCTGCAAACGCAATATTTGCAGTATACTTGGACAATTTATCTTTTCCAATCACATTATTCAGGTAGTCTGTCTCTTTCCCTGTACGGCCGTCATTCCACAGGATCGCCGGGCGGATCACGTCATCATTCTCATCCAACACAACGAGTCCGTGCATCTGTCCGCCAAAACTGATTCCTGCAACCTGAGATTTATCGCAGTCAGCCGTCAGTTCCCTGATTCCCTCCACAGTCTGTGCATACCAGTCCTGCGGATCCTGCTGGGACCAGCCCGGATGCGGAAAGTAAAGCAGATACTCTTTTGAAACAATATTCTGAATCTTGCCATTCTCATCCATCAGCAGCAGTTTTACCGCTGAGGTTCCTAAGTCTACGCCTATATATAACATCTGTAACCTCCTGCAAAGAGATGCAAAGGGGTCTGACCCCTTTGCTCTCCGTTTTCTGAAATTTCTGACTATTTCCAAGGATTTTCTGTCGGGTATCTTACGCCTGCGGGCTGGTTGTATCCGATTTCTTCTACCGGCACGCCGATATACTTGAATACTTCAAACAGTGCCTTGCCGTGGTTTCCGAATGCAACTGCGCCGTGGTGCGGGTATCCGCCCTCAATCAGTACATGGCGGTAGAATCTGCCCATCTCCGGTATTGCAAATACTCCAATGGATCCGAAGGATCTGGTTGCTACCGGAAGGACTTCTCCCTGTGCTATGTATGCGCGGAGCTTACAGTCTGCGGTACTCTGGAGTCTGAAGAATGTGATGTCTCCAGGTACGATATCGCCTTCGAGTGTTCCCTGTGTTACTTCTTCTGGAAGAGCCCTTGCCATGATCATCTGGTACTTCATCTCGCAGGAAGTAAGCTTGCTGGATGCTGTGTTACCACAGTGGAATCCCATAAATGTATCTTTCTGTGTATAGTTGTATTTGCCTTCAATGTCTTCTTTAAACATATCTGCCGGTACGGTGTTGTTGATATCCAGCAGTGTTACGGCGTCTTCACTGACTACGGTTCCGATGAATTCACTCAGTGCACCGTAAATATCTACTTCGCAGGAAACTGGGATTCCCTGTGCAGTCAGGCGGCTGTTGACATAGCATGGAACAAATCCAAACTGTGTCTGGAATGCAGGCCAGCATTTTCCTGCAATTGCCACGTATTTTCTGTAACCTTTGTGCTCCTCGATCCAGTCCTTCAGTGTAATCTCATACTGGGCCAGTTTCTCAAGAATCTCAGGTTTCTTGTTGCCTGCACCGAGTTCTTCTTCCATCTCTTTTACAACTGCCGCAATTCTTTCATCACCGGCATGTTTGTTAAATGCCTCAAATAAATCCAGTTCGGAGTTTTCTTCAATCTCCACGCCCAGATTGTATAACTGCTTGATTGGTGCATTACATGCAAGGAAGTTCAGCGGACGAGGTCCGAAGCTGATAATTTTCAGGTCATTCAGTGCAACAACTGCTCTGGCGACCGGTCTGAATTCATGGATCATATCTGCACATTCTGCTGCTGTTCCAACCGGGTATTCCGGGATATATGCTTTGATATTGCGCAGCTGCAGGTTATAGCTTGCATTGAGCATACCGCAGTAAGCGTCGCCGCGTCCCTGAAGCAGGTTGCTGCCTGTCTCTTCTGCTGCCGCGATGAACATCTTCGGTCCGTCAAAATGTTTTGCAAGCAGTGTCTCTGAAATCTCCGGTCCGAAGTTTCCAAGATATACAACCAGCGCGTTGCATCCTGCATTCTTAACATCCTCTAAAGCCTGCACCATGTGGATTTCACTTTCTACAATACAGATCGGACATTCATAAATCTCGCCTTCCCCGTATTTCTCCTTATAAGCATTGATCAGTGCTTCTCTTCTTGTCACGGAAAGACTCTCCGGGAAACAATCTCTGCTGACAGCTACAACTCCGATTTTTAATTCTGGCATGTTACTCATAACTTGTACCTTCCTTTCATAAAACTATTTTTTATAGTGTCCTGTTCTCTCTAAACTTAAAATGAAATAATTACTCAAGCGTGATGTTCTCGCCTTTCAGCCCGCAGAAAGCGCCTTCGATCCCTGCATCCTCATGCGCAATCAGCCACTTGTTCTTTGCCGTGATCAGACGGTCCTCTCCTTCTGTTCCGGGTTCAAATGTCAAATCTGTGTTCGTATCCTTCGGCAGAATGACTACGCATCTGAATCCGCCCTTTGCAGCGGTGCACGGTGCATAGTGAAGCGTCGTCGCATATACCTCGATCACGGTTCCAGCCGGCACGAAAAATGCCTCCACCAGAGAAGTGTCATATGTATAATCCGCCTGAATGTCCTGCTGTAAACCAATAAGCAGGATCAGGTCTGTCACTGCAATGTTAATCTCTGATGAGCGGTGGTATTCCAGACCATTCAGCTTATGATTGTCCCCGTTGCAGTATCCAATCTGGATCGGCAGCCCGCCATATGCCCTGTTTTTAAAGGCTTCTGCTTCCGGCAGCGCTTCCATCTCTTCTACAGATGGTACATAGATCACTTCTTCCGGCAGAGGCGTATGCTCCATCTCTTCCAGAATCCTTGAGATGGAATATCCCTCCAGGACCTTTCCATACTTGCCAAATGAAGAATCAGTTACTTTCTGAATATTCATTATGCTAACCTCCTAATTTTGTTTACATGATGACGGGGAAAATAAATATTCCCCTGATGAGGTTATTTTATCAATGAAACAGTTCTTTTTCGACCACTTACTTATCTAATCAAGGGCACTTTTTTGTCCTCTTTCTGTAATCACTCGGCAGCATCCCATACTTCTTCGAAAATGCCTTCGTAAATGCCTTACTATTGGGAAATCCATTCTCCAAAGCGATCTCACTGATCGTCCGCTGTGTATTCGCCAGTTCCTGATAGGCATGATCTACACGTATCCCCTGCAGGTAAGATTTATAATTAATCCCTGCATATTTCTGGAACATCCGGGACAGATAGGCGGGCGAATAGCCAAAAATCTCCGCCAGACGCTCCAGTGAGAGCTCATCCGTATAATGTTCCTTCACATAAGAAGTAATCATAGACAGCCGTGACAGTTTCCGGTTCTGCTTCACCATCTCCTGACTCACTTCCGTCTCCCGGTACTTCGTCACCATCAGGTATAAAAGCTCATAAAACAGACTCTGCACCTTGAGGTCATACCCGCACCCTTTTTCAGTATACGCCTCATAAATATCCGAAATGACATTCATCACCCGCTCATCCTGCCTCTTCGAATCATGAGTAAACCGGATGAACTGTTCCCCGGTGAAATAGTCTTCAAACGTCTTCAAAGGAATCTGCACTACCACCGTCATATTCCTGTCCGGGGAATCAACGGAATGGATTTCGTTAGAGTTCACCAGCATAAATTCCCCAGCCTTAAGAGGATACATCTCCTGATTAATATAAAAAGTAAGGGACCCTTCAAACACCGCAAATATTTCGATAGACCTGTGCCAGTGCTTGTCCCGGAAATAATTGCCGTCCTTCCCTTCAAAAATAAACATCTTAAAAGGCAGATCTTCATTTGGCATGATCAATTCATGACTAAATTCCATAAATACCACTCCTATTCAAAACCGCTCCGGCATGCAGGCGGTAACGTTATAATTTATCACTATGATGACTGCTTTATTATTTATTCTATCACACCGACATATTAATGTCATGATACCGGAAGCAAAGATTTCGCTTGTTTTACAGAAAGTAGTCCATTACAATGAACTTGCAGATGTCAAAAATGCCGTCTGGCTTTACGCAGGATACAGGAGGAATACATCGAAATGATTACAGTGAAAGAAATTGCCGAAATAGCAGGAGTCAGTATGACGACGGTCTATAATGTACTCCACGGAAATACAAAAAAAGTCTCACAGGCGAATATACAGAAGATTAAAAAGATTCTGGAAGAGAATCATTATGTCCCGAGGATGGGTTTAAGTGGTCTGAAGAACGGCAGTTCCAAGATTATCGGGGTCGTAATCCACGTTTCCAGACATTACGAGAATACTGTTATTGCAGATTCCTTCTACAGCCATGTGATTGGTGTTCTGGAAAAAAATATCCGTGAGGCCGGTTACTATATGATGCTTTATGCGGCGGAGGATCTGGACGATATCTTTAAGATGGCGCTCGCATGGAATGTGGACGGGCTGATTGCAATTACATTTACTCATAACGATTACGTGAAAATCCGCACGTTAACAGGTAAACCGATCGTTGCCATAGATTTGATCGATAAGTTTAACGATGACTTTGTAAATGTAGGGCTCGAGGACGAACAGGGCGGATATATTATGACCAAATATCTGATAGAATGTGGATATACCAATATACTGATGTTTGCTAATAAAGACGCCGGTGTCGACCACCAGAGGTGGCTCGGATACCGCCGGGCGCTGGAAGAAGGGGGGATTCCCTACAAACCATATAATTTTACAATACTGGAGGATTCTTTTGAGATGCGTCTGCACAATTATGAGGGTCTGATGAAGTTTGTGAACAAAAATGCCGCATTGTTTTTTGCGTCAGATACGTTTGCACTGGAGGCAATGAGGTATTTCCAGACAAAAGGAATCCAGATACCGGATGAAATTGCCATCGCCGGGTTTGATGACAGTCTCCTCGCACAATATGCGATACCCAGACTGACTACCATCCATCAGGATATTACCGATAAGGCGGAAGTTGCAGTTTCTCTCATGCTCGATATGATTGCGGGAAAGCTGGTCGGAAATATAGATGTAAAGAGGCCCGTCTGGCTGATAAAAGGACGGTCTGTGAAGATAATCAATAACAAAAATAACAAAGACAGATAACTCTGATATCTGGTAAAGCTACAAAAAATGCGTATTCGTAGAACTCTGAAAAAGTTTTATGAATACGCATTTTTGTTAATTATATATAAATTGCATATATAAAATGTATATAAATCAGCTTTTATTTATATCCAAAATATAGGTTTTATATAAAACCTTTGCCTGTGCGAATACGGTGTGATACAGTAGAGACAAGAAAGATAACAAGCATTCGAAAAGGAGATGTAAATATGCGAAAGCCAAAATGGGGGTTCTGGGTGTTTCTTGCACCCGCAATGATTTCTTTTATTTTAATTCAGGCCATTCCGACATTGATGGGAATCTTTTATTCATTTACGGATTGGAATGGAATCGGCAGCCAGAAAAACTTTGTAGGTCTGCAGAATTATATCACGACAATTACGAATGATCCGAAGTTCGCACATGCATTTTTGTTTACTTTTGCGTTCTCTGTCTGTGCAGTCATTTCCGTAAATGTCGTAGGATTTGCCCTTGCCATGCTGGTCACCCGCAAGATGAAAGGGGCAAACCTGATGCGGGGAGTATTCTTCCTGCCAAACCTGATCGGCGGAATTCTGCTCGGTTTTACATGGCAGTTCATTTTCGTCCAGGTGTTTGACGCACTGGGGAAGGCACTGCATCTGGACTTCCTTCAGGGATGGCTGTCCAACACGGAAACCGGATTTATCGGGCTTTTAATCGTTGTGACATGGCAGCTTTCCGGTTATATGATGATTATTTATATAGCCCAGATACAGAACATACCGGATTCCGTGATTGAAGCTTCAGAAATCGACGGTGCAGCCGGGTTCCAGAAATTAAAAAGCATTATCCTGCCGCTTATGATGCCTGCATTTACGATTGGGTTGTTCCTGTCAATTTCAAATTCATTTAAACTGTTTGACCAGAACATTTCCCTGACAGGCGGAGGCCCTGCAAACAGCACACAGATGATGTCCCTGAATATTTATAATACGGCATTTTCAGAAGGACGGTTTGGTATGGCACAATCTAAGGCAGTTATCTTTATGCTGATTGTAATGACGATATCTGTCATTCAGCTTTCAATCACAAAGAAGAGGGAGGTCGAAGCGTAATGGCAAAAAGCAGGACAAAAAATATAGGTTTTGGCATTCTGGGAACCATTCTTGCCGTGATATTTATATCACCGGTACTGATTCTCCTGAATAGTTCTTTTAAATCACTGAAGGAAATCTATCTGGACATCCTTGCACTGCCGCAGCAGTTTTCCTTCGATAATTATAAGCAGGCATTTGAGAAACTGGATTTTCTGAGTGCTTTCACCAATTCACTTGTCATTACCGTGATCGCTACCGTCCTGATTCTCCTTGTATCAGCAATGGCGGCGTGGGTCCTTGTCAGGTATAAAACGAGATGCAGCAAGGTCTTATTCCTTGTCTTCTCCTCAGCACTGCTGATCCCGTTCCAGTGTGTAATGCTGCCGCTTGTCGATTTTATGAGTAAGATGAATCTAATGAACCGTCCGGGACTGGTCTTTATGTATGTCGGCTTCGGGTGCAGCATGTCGATCGTACTGCTGCATGGATTCATAAAAAATGTACCTGTAGAATTGGAAGAAGCGGCTACCATTGACGGCTGCAATATGTTCCAGACATTCTTTTATATTGTAGTGCCGCTTTTAAAAACCATACTGGTTACAGTTGCCGTAATAAATGTCATGTGGATATGGAATGATTTCCTACTTCCATCCCTGGTCATCAATAAAGACGGCATGCAGACACTGCCGCTGCGTACATATCTGTTCTTCGGGCAGTTTACGAAAAAGTGGGATCTGGCAACGGCCGCTCTGATTCTGTGTATGATTCCGATTATCATCTTTTATCTGTGCTGCCAGAAACATATTGTAAAGGGAATCACAGACGGTGCTGTAAAGTAAGAAATGAGCTGACAGTTACGGCAGGCCAAAGCTGTCAGGAAATGAGACTGAGAAATGGAGACAGGACATGAAGGAACAAAATTGGTGGAAAGAATGTGTCGTATATCAGATTTATCCTAGAAGCTTTTGCGACAGCAACGGTGACGGAATAGGTGATATTAACGGGATTACAACAAAATTAGATTATCTAAAGGATTTGGGGGTGGACGTGCTCTGGCTGTCACCTGTCTGTAAATCGCCGAATGACGATAATGGTTATGATATCAGCAATTACAGGGATATCATGGAGGAATTCGGTACAATGGAGGATTTTCACAGGATGCTTGAAGAAGCACATAAAAGAGGGCTTAAAATCATGCTGGACCTTGTCGTCAACCACACTTCCGATGAACACGAATGGTTTAACCAGAGCAAACGTGCCCTGGATGGCGGCAAGTACCGGGATTATTATATCTGGAAAAAGGGAAAGGGGGAGAACCCGCCCAACAACTGGGGCTCTTTCTTCGGAGGCTCTGCATGGGAATACTGTGAAGAACGCAAAGAATATTATCTGCATATATTTTCACGCAAGCAGCCTGACCTGAACTGGGAAAATCCGGCTGTCCGGGAAGAAATCTATGACATGATGCAGTGGTGGCTGAACAAAGGGATTGACGGTTTCCGGATGGATGTCATCAACCTGATCGGAAAGGACCAGAATTTTCCGGATGGTATAAAAGATGGGAATGCGCCTTACGGTGATCTTGTCCCCTACACGCATAATATGCCCCAGGCGCATATCTATCTGAAAGAGATGAACGAGAAAATCCTGAGTAAGCATGATGTGATAACAGTAGGGGAAACCTTAAACACTTCCGTGGAGGACGGGATAAAATACGCCGGATTCGATGAGAATGAGTTGAATATGATCTTTACATTCGAGCATATGAATGTAGACAATCTGGGAAACTCCAAATGGAATGACCAAAGATTTGAACTGAGGAAACTGAAGGAAATCATGACCAGATGGCAGAACGGAATGTACCAAAAAGCCTGGAACAGTCTTTACTGGAATAACCACGACCAGCCGAGGGTCGTATCCAGATTTGGTAATGATGGCCCGTACCGGGAACTGTCTGCGAAAATGCTGGCCACATGTCTGCATATGATGCAGGGAACCCCTTATATTTATCAGGGGGAGGAAATCGGCATGACCAATCTTTATTTTGATACGATTGAGGAATATGAGGACATAGAATCCAGAACGGCATTTGAACAGTGTACGAAAATGGAAGGCGTGGATGAGGAAACCATGATGCGGCGTATCCGCTGGAAAAGCAGAGATAATGCACGCACACCAATGCAGTGGAACAGCAGGGAAAATGCCGGTTTCACGAAAGGAACCCCCTGGTTTACCGTAAATCCGAATTATAAATCAATCAATGTAGAAGATCAGCAGCAAAATGAGGAATCTATTTTAAACTATTATAAACGGCTGATTGCGCTGAGGAAAAAGTACCGCATCATTGTGTACGGTGATTACCGCCTGCTGGACCCGGAAAGTGATAAAACCTTTACATACATGAGAACGCTGGATCAGGAAAAACTGCTTGTGGCCTGCAACTTTACAGATGCTCAGGTCCGTATGCAGATACCGGACGAACTAAAAGGAACAAAAGGCAGAATACTCATTTCAAATTACAGCCACGAGGACAAAATGTTAATTGCTGCTTATGGCAGTGAGGGGCGTACAGGAGAAGACGGAAGCATTCTTCTGCACCCATATGAAACCGTTGTTACTTTATTTTAATAAATTTCAGGAGGAAAAAAAGATGAGGAAAAAAGTATTGTGTGCAATGTTAGCGGCGGCTATGGTGACTGCATCTCTGGCAGGCTGCGGGTCTTCGGACAAGTCCGGAGAAAATGGAGGTAAAAACGGACAGGTTACCATTAATCTGTACCAGAACAAATCAGAGATTGCATCCCAGCTAGAAGCGGCGGCAAAAACGTATATGGAGCAGAATCCGGATGTAAAGATCAATGTGGAAAGTATTCAGGGAAATGATTATAATACGAACCTGAAAGCAAAGCTTCTTAACAAAGATTCCGTAGATATCTATGCAGCAGGCGATAAGCTCGACAACCTTCTGGAATATACAGAGGATCTGAGCGACCAGCCGTGGGTAGAGAATGCCGTGGATGGTTCCTTAGATGATATGACCAGAGATGGAAAAGTTTACGGGCTGCCGGTAGGCATAGAAGGGTACGGCCTCGTATACAACAAAGATATTTTTGAAGCCGCAGGAATTGACGCGGAGAAATTGACAAGCTATGATGCAATAGATAAAGCATTTGCAGACCTGCAGGAGCAGATTGACTCAGGAAAGCTTTCCGAACAGTTCCCTGCATTAGAAGCGGTAGAAGAATATGCCGCCAAAGAGTCATGGATTCCGGGATTACATACACTAAATGTGGCTCTGGCAAATGAATTTACCTCAGCTTCTGAATTATGGCAGAAGGATTCTATTGACTTGATTTATGCAGATGCACTGAAAGATTTAGTCGATCTGGAGACAAAATATACGACTTCCAAAGACAACCTTGCCCTTCTGAATGCAGTCGATTATTCTTCACAGATTGGCGGGGGAATTGCAATTGAGCGTGTTGCCGTTGTCCAACAGGGGAACTGGATCGGGCCTGAGGTAAAAGGAATTTCAGAAGAAATGTCCGAGAAGCTTGGAATGCTCCCTATTCCTTTAAAGGGCGTAAACGAAGACAGTATTGCAACAGGCATCTCCATCTACTGGTGCGTTAACAGCCAGTCAGGCGATGAGAAGAAACAGGCATCCAAAGATTTCTTAAACTGGCTGTTCCAGTCAGATGACGGGAAGAAAATTATTATAGATAACTTTGGATTTATCCCGGCATTTACAAACTATGACGGAATCGAAATCAGCGACCCGCTGTCAAAAGAAGTTCAGAGATACATTAATGAAGGAAAAACGATGCCGTGGGTTATGAACGGATTCCCGTCAGGTTATGAAACACAGTCTGCAGCAGACTTTCAGGGGTATTTTAACGGCGACTATGACTGGAATGGATGCGTGGAAAAACTGAAAAAAGACTTTAAAGAGTTAAAGGCTCAATAGATTAGACACAGGAGGCAGTATGGAACGATTTCGACCAGAATATCATTTTTCGCCGGAGGCATACATTCTTAACGACCCAAACGGGCTGGTTTACTATAGAGGCGAGTACCACCTATTTCATCAATATAATATAGAAGAACAAATCCACTGGGGACATGCTGTCAGTCAGGATCTGGTGCATTGGGTGAGACTTCCCAATGCACTGTTTCCAGACGAAATTGGACAGATCTGGTCCGGAAGTGCAGTGGCAGACGAGAAGAATCACAGACTGGCCGCATTTTTTACATACAGTGAACACAGGACTGGCAGACAGAGTCAGGGGCTGGCATTCAGCTACGACGCAGGGCGCACTTGGGAAAAACATCCCAGAAACCCGATTCTTACACATCCTGAAAAACCGGATTTCCGGGACCCCAAAGTATTCTGGCATGAGCAGACGCAAAAATGGGTCATGGTCTTATCCGGCGGTACAGAAGCTTTGTTCTATGGTTCAGACGATCTGGAGAACTGGTCTTACCTCTCCTCTTTCGGTAAAGGACACGGCAGCCATGCCGGGGTATGGGAATGCCCGGATCTGTTTCCAATGGAAACTGATGGGGAACTCTGCTGGATTCTGATCGTCAGCATCAATCAGGGTTCACCAGCCGGCGGCACCGGTATGCAGTATTTTGTGGGAGAGTTTGACGGCATTCAATTTCGAAATTCCAACCCGCAGGAAGAAGTGCTGTGGCTGGACTATGGAAAGGATTTTTATGCCGGGGTAACCTGGAATCATGCACCCGGCGGCCGCAGGCTGATGATCGCATGGGCAGACAACTGGCAGTATCGGGATTTTCTTCCGACAACTCCTTTCAAGGGACAAATGTCCTTTGTAAGAGAACTGAAACTGACTGACGGCAATGGCCGCGGGACAGGCAGGCGGCTGATACAGGAACCCGCGGAAGAAATCAAATATCTCCACCATGATGCCGCCCGGATTGCCGTAAGTAGTTTCGATCAGGCGAACGGCGAAAAGGAAACTGTCTTCTTACTGCCGTTTACATATCTGAGCCAGGAGCTGGAGCTTGAATTTTACCGGGGCGGGGCATGGCCCGGGGAATTTGGTTTAAAACTGGATTATGGCGGCGGGCAGGAATTCTATGTAAGTGTAGAACCGGAAAACAACAGATGTTTCGTTGACCGGACCCATGCCGGTATCAATGCACATAAGGATTTCCCTGGAAGATACGAAGGATACGCCGGCTGCCGCGGGAACTGCCTGAAGCTTAGACTGCTTCTGGATAATTCCCAGACAGAGCTTTTCCTGAACGGTGGAGAAACGGTAATGAGCAACCTCATTTTTCCGGAAGCACAGAAGGTAATGATAAATGTTTACATGAGGGATGGAAAACTGGAACAGGTAAAAGGAAACGTTTACCACCTTCTGGCAGATTCATAAATGCAGGGGGCCAATACCCCCTGCAAAATCAATAATCCTTCATATTTGTGATATAAATATACGCATCTTCCAGCGTAACTTCGCACGGCCTGCAGTCCGCATCTGGCTTTTTTTCACACAACAGCTTCAATTTCAGCCCGTTATCCACATATTGTTTGGCGGAAACATGATAACTTTTTTCCAGTTCCAGTGCCTCTTCTTCATTCTCCGCATAACAGCTCCAGACACAGCCTTTTGCCTCTTCCAGCAGTTCCCTTATACCGCCCGAGTAAAGGATGGAACCTTTTTTCATGATAGAGAGCCGGTTACAGGTGGCAGCCAGGTCCTCCACTACGTGTGTCGAAAACAGAACCGTGCGGTCTTTGGAGAAGTCTACTAATAGTGTACGAATCCGGATACGTTCCTCAGGGTCTAAACCAGTGGTAGGTTCGTCTACAATTAAGAAATCCGGCTCGTTCAAAAGCGCCTGAATCAGTCCCACCCGGCGTTTCATCCCACCGGAAAGCTGTCTTATTTTCTTCTTCTGATGAGCCGCCAGACTCGTTTTCTGAAGGTAAAAATCAATCCTCTGACTGCAGACGGTCTTTTCGATTCCAGATAATTCCCCCATATACTCCAGACATTCCCTCACTGTCAGGTTCGGGTACAGATCAATCTCCTGAGGGAGGTAACCGATCTTCTTCTGGATTTTTTCATATGTGTTATCACCGTATATAATCCCATCCAGCGAAACGGTGCCACCTGTAGGTTTCAATACTGTTGTCAGCACACGCATCAGTGTTGTCTTGCCTGCGCCGTTTTCCCCGAGCAGTCCGTATATCCCTTTCGGAATTATCATATCCACGTGGTTTACTGCCGTTACACGATTCTTAAACGTTACTGTCAAATCTTTTATTTTTACACTCATAGTGCTGCCTCCCTTTTCTTTAAAA
Organism: Faecalicatena orotica; assembly: GCF_003149245.1. Classification (GTDB taxonomy): domain Bacteria; phylum Bacillota; class Clostridia; order Lachnospirales; family Lachnospiraceae; genus Faecalicatena_A; species Faecalicatena_A orotica. Next base: position 18,888 of record NZ_QGDL01000026.1, read on the forward strand.
TGAGCGGAACTGCCGCGGCCAGAGCAAGTGTTATCAGTAATGAAATACCTTTTCCCCACAGCCAGCTTAAATTGGTGATGTCGTAGGAATCCCGGAAGGTATAGGAAAATATATTGTATTTTCCCAAAATCCGGTCTCCCGCCTGTGAATTTAGTGTCATCCAGAGAAAAAGTGTACAGCCGATCCCCGCCCATATATTTCTGAAAATATTACAGATTGTCATGGATAAGGTTCCCCAAAACATAATGGTTACAGTAATCGCAGCCAGAAAAACCAAAAATTCTGCGAGCTGTTCCCCGCCTGTTACCGCCATTGGTTTCTGCCAGTAAAACATTCCATATCCCATTGCAGAACATCCTGTCAGAAAAACCATCTGAATAGCCAGCCGTTTCCGGACAGCACCCGCCTGCTTTTTCAGGGGGCAGAGTTTAAATACTTCTGCTCTTTTTGACTGGATCTCGATCCAGTAAGTATCCGCGCAGAACACCAGCGCCAACAGCCCAACCGGAGGTTCCATCGCCAATCCGATTTCGCTTATCCGTGATATTCCCCGGATGATGCTTAATATGACGATAAACGCTGCTGAATATAATACTTTATAAACAGGAAGACAGATTTTCATTTCTTTTCTCAATATACCCGCCTCCTTTTCCAGATGTATACGGCCAGTGTCATCAGCAATGCGGAAGCAAAGACCAGAAACAACTGGTTTAACCAAACCATCGGCGGCGGTGAGGTATCAAAAAATGTTCCGGGAAACCTGACCATGATTGCAAGGGGTCTCCCGTAATAACCATACATCCCGTCCGGCCCGGTGCTCCCCATATTCGAATACACAATGTACAAAAACAGAAGCGGCACCGCGGGAAGGGGATTTTTAAACAGCAGTGCAGTTATCGTGTATACACAAATAATCATCAGCATATTTGGCAGAATGTATACGCAGGTTGAAAACAGAAAGTCTGCCGGATTCACCGGAAAACCGGAGTCTTTCGCACACAGGAAGCATAATGTCATGAATACCACGTTCAGTACAGCAAGAACGAGCAGCCCGGTCAGAAATCCCCCGCCCACTTTCCCGAGCACATACTGCCATGCACGGACAGGCTTAGTGTGGAGCAGTTCATAAGTATTCTTTCTTGTATCCTGAATGAACAGAAATGCAAAAAGTATCACGGAGAAGAAGGCCATATACAAGCCGCCGAAATCAGCAAACTTTCTTGAGAAATAATACGAGAATGCATGATTTTCAAGTTTTTGGGAAATGTATCCGTTCACTTCCTCCATAGTCCCCTGGCGATACCTGTAGTCCTCAAAAACATACTCTGCTCCATAGAAATGGTATTTTCGCAGATACTCTGCAGCCTCGGCTGCACTCATTCCCTGAATCCCCCGGATGATCTCATCAGCCTCAGATTCTGACATTTTCAGGTCATCTGTCAAAGACTTTTTGATCCTTCCGGCTCCCAGTTCCACCTGTTCTTCCGGTGATGCAGGGAGATATCCGTCTGCAATATCGGCGTCAGACAGCACACTGACCTTAATCTTCTGAATCTCCTCGTCTGATTTAAAATAATGGATTTTCATATACGGGGCCAGACACTGATAGACACCTGCAATCACAATCACCAGTCCGATCCAGAAGATAGGGTTCTTCAAATAATTCCTGATTTCTCTCTTTATAATCGCTTTCATAAATATCCCGCCTTTCTCTTCTTTAAAGACAGGATACCGGACAATTCACAACAAAAAGACAATAAAATCAAAAATATCCCCGGACAAATGCCCGGGGATGTTTTAATGCATTATAGAAATGCAAGAGTGTAATCACATATTTACATTTTTTAAATAGCCTTGAACTTTATTTAAAAAGATTTCTGCTAGGCGGCATACAACATCACCCCTTCTCTGGCAACATTTTTATAAAATGGGGAAACATCCTTCCATTCTGAAAACTCATTGAAACTGATATCAATGATAGAAAATACTTTAAAAAACTCCAACGCAAAATTCGTCGAAATATCACTCAATGCATCCTCATATGTTCGTAGCTCCCCTGGAGTCGCATCTACTAATACTAATATATCAACGTCTGAATCTTTCTGAGCAGTTCCTCTCGCCACAGATCCATACAGGATTACAGCTTTCAACTTGTCTTTATATAAATTCTTCAGCTCATCTGCTAAACGTACAGTAACTTCACGTAATTCATCGTTATTCATCGTTATCCCCCTTTCGCTATTTGATATATAAAGTATACCACAAATGTTTTACTCCAAACAATCCATTGGCCGGGATATATCCCAACTCCCAACTATTTTCCTAATTTAAATGCTGCCTGTACAACCGCCCCTCCCTGTGCCAGATTTCCTGTCAAAAGTCTGCCTCCGTGTTTTTCGCAGTAGATCCGGCTGATATACATTCCCATTCCAAAATGTTTCAGGTCATCCTGCGGGTTCGAATGGTAAAAGGCTTTTGTAAGTGTATCGGGATCTTCCGTGAACCCCTGTCCGTCATCCTGAACGGTTATGGTCAGTTCCTGTCCTGCCGATGTTAGAATCACCTCTGTCTTTTCCTTCGCATACCGCAGGGCATTGGACAGGAGGTTCTCTGCTACCTCGAGGACTACCTCCGAATCTATCCCGAATACCTTTGTGCCAGTCTGTATCCTGACTGTGCATTGTTTCCCCGTTTTGCAGCAAATGATGTCTGCCGCTTCCTGTATCCGGCCAGCCAGAACTTCCACGTCCACATCTGTATACTCGAGTTCGCGGTCTTCCAGCCTTGTCATATTTCTCATCGTTTCTATAAAACGGTTCATCCGCCCGATCTGGTCCCTGCCGGCCTTCAGCATATCGATGATTTGTTCTTTATCAAGTGTCTCTTCCGGTATAAATTCGAGCAGCGTTTCCTGATAGCCGCTCAGCACAGAAAGCGGTGACCGGATGTCGTGAGCGATGGCCGCACGAAGCGCCCGTTCATCCTCGACCATGCGCCAGAGTGTCCGGTTGTTTTCCTCTAACTGGCCCCTCATTTTCTCAAACTCACGGCACAGGCGGCCTAATTCATCCCGATTTTCGTATGTAATCTGAAATTCCAACTCATTTTCCGCAATCATCCGGGAAGCCTTATTCAGTTCCTCGATCGGGACCTTTATTTTATTTCTGTAGAACAGTCCGACCGCAATGAAGCTGCCCGCTATTGAAACGATCAGAACTGTATATGTTTCCAGAAAATCACACAGCTCAGATATATGCCAGTCCATCTCTGACATCTGGCTCTGGTTCGGTCTGGAAACGATTACCTCATAACCCTCCTCCCTGTTCTCCGCTGCTTCATAATACCCGTCGTCTGCATATTTCTGCCAGACCTGCTGCTGTGTATATGTAGCCGTCCGTACAATTACTGCTGACAGCAGGAAACTGAAGAGCAGGCTTACTGCCATATAAAGAACAATCGAAGACTTTAACGAGAGATTTCTTATTTTTTCCATCGGTATCCCATCCCCCAGACTGTTTCGATATACTCGGTTTCTGTATGCTCTGCCACTTTTTTACGGATTCTGCGGACCAGTTCCGTCACAACGCGGCTGTCACCTTCCGCATCATAGCCGCACACCTTTTCGTAAATACGATCCTTATCGAACACCTGCCCCGGGTGCATGGATAAGAATTCAATAATATCATACTCCAGTTTCGTGAGCTCCAGATAGGTTTCCCCAACCTGTACCTTCTTCGCCGCATAATCGATCATCATGCCGCCGTGGAACCTGTAGTCCGCCTTAATCCTGTGACGCTCCTCGCGTTTCAGGTGGGCGGTAATTCTGGCATCCAGCTCTTTTAAGCTGAACGGCTTCAATATATAATCATCCCCACCTGACAAAAGCCCGTTGATCCGGTCCTGCTCTTCTACTTTTGCCGTGAGGAATATAATCGGACATGAAATCTTATCCCGGATTCTCCTGCATACTTCCATGCCGTCAATCATAGGCATATTCACATCTAAAAGAATGATGTCCGGGGACAGTTTTATCTTTTCCAGTGCCTCCATACCATTTGATGCCGTGATAACAGAGTACTGCTTCAATTCAAAATAATTACGCAGCATTTTCAGCAGTTCTTCGTCATCATCCACCATGAGTATTTTATAATTCATTATGTGTCACCTCTTTTAACATCATACTATTAAAATGCCGGAGAAACAAGCGTCTCTCCGGCAGTATACTACCTGTTTTCCTCCCTGTCATAGACAATTTCCCCGTCTACAATTGTATAAAGTGTTTGGGTAAATACTTCCATAGGATTTCCGTCAAACACTGCAATGTCTGCGTCCTTTCCGGGCTCAAGGCTTCCCACACGGTCATCTGTACGGCAGATCTGTGCGGGATAGATGGTGAGCGCCTTCAGGCCTTCTTCCATCGGAAGCCCGTATTTCACAGAATATCCGGCACAGATCGGAAGGTACTGGATCAGCGCTACCGGATGGTCGGTCGTCACAGCCACCTTCACGCCCGCATCTGCCAGAATCCCGGCTGTCTTAAAGCTCATATATTCAACCTCCACTTTGGACCGGGCCGTCAGGTCCGTCCCGACGATAGCCGGAAAACCAGACGCGGCGATTTCATCTGCAATGAGGTGCCCCTCTGTACAGTGGTCTAGTGTAATATCGATATCATATTCTTTCGCGATCCGGATCGCGGTAAGAATATCATCCGCCCGGTGTGCATGGGCCTTTAACGGAATTTCTTTTTTCAGCACAGGAATCCACGGTTCCAGATCAAAGTCCTGTTCTTCAAGCTTGCCGCTCTCTTTCTTCTCCAGATACTGCGATGCCTGAAACAACTCCTTTCGCAGCATGTATGCAATCCCCATTCTCGTCGCCGGGCACATATTCTGGTCCCCATATGACGTCTTTGGATTTTCGCCAAATGCCACCTTCATGGCGGCAGGACTTTTCACAATCATATTGTCCACACATCTGCCCTGAGTTTTCATGAAAACGAACTGGCCGCCAACTACATTTGCACTTCCCGGGCCCGCCATAACGGAAGTGATTCCGGCCTGAATCGCATCGTGAAAAGCCGGGTCCATCGCATTCACGCCATCCAGACCCCTTAGCCCCGGAAGGATCGGATTGGTCATCTCATTACAGTCATCACCGATAATACCGTTTTTTTCTTCCGTCAGGCCTATATGGGCGTGGGCCTCGATCAATCCGGGCAGCACCCATGCCCCATGTACATCCAGCACCTTCTCATTCTTGCCATGTGCCGGATCCTTCTTTTCCTTTTTCAGACTCTCCATCGTTCCCACTGATTGGATCAGATTTCCTTTGGTCCTTACATATCCATTGCTGATTACATCTCCCGACATCGTATATATTCTTCCGTTCACAATCCACATAAAAAAGTCCCCTTCCATAAATACCTGTAAAGATACAGTTTTTACAGATTCTTACTGTATCTCCTATAAGTATTTACAGGGAACTTTCCTTACATACTCAGCAATTATTATTTCTTTCAGCTGCATATTTTAAATTTGTCAAGTTTTCTTAAAAAAAGCTCGGCAAGTCCCGTAATAGTCCCTAATACAAGGAATATAACCCCTACAGGAAACAATAAAATACAAAGCACAATCCCTTTCAATATCTCTGCCACAACCTTAAAATCCCTTTGTCTCTTCACCATATAACCGCCTCCTGCCGGGTCAAATCCATCACTACTATGTATATGATTTATTCTAACATATGGTGTTTACGGCTGCCTTACATTAACCTTTCATTTTCAAAAATACGGCTTACTTTTTTGTAATAAATCAGGACTGTTTTTCCAAACTGTAAATTTCCAGCACGGTACGGTCCCAATGCTGTTTCATCCGCATCGAAGCCGAGAATCCATCCTTGAATTCCAGTGCACTGATCATCTCTTCATGTTCCTTCACAGACAGTTCCAGAGACGGGGAATCCTTGAAAAAACTATATTCCAGACGCTGGATATGAATCCACAATACATTGCAGAAATCTTTTACATATTCATTGTCCGCAATGTCAAGTATATAACTGTGAAAATCCCTATCCGCTTTCAGAATCGGAAGCGGCTCGTCCTGTGAGGCAATCAGGTGTCCGAAACGTTTACTCAGGTACCGCAATTCCTCAATATGCTCCGGCTTAATCTTTTCAACTGCCATCGTCATTGCAAGCTGCTGCAGATTAGCCATCGGAAGATAATACTTCTCGATCTGGTCCCTCTGGATTTCTGTTACAATTGTAGATTTACCCGGATATGACTTCAGCAGCTTCTGCATCTCCAGCAGCTGCATTGCCTCTCTTACCGGAGTCCTGCTCACCTTGAAATAGGCAGCAATCTCGGCATCTGCCACCTTCTCTCCGGCCTCCAGTTTCCCCTCAATAATCCAGTCCTTCATCTTTTCATAAACCATCTGCTTAGCTGATGTACGTTCATAATTTTTTTCTTCATTTGGTATTGGCATCTTAAATCACCTCTTTATAGTCGCTGCCGGTCACAGGCCGCCTGTAAACAGTTACCTATAGTCTCCATAATAACATAAAATCTGACCGCATTCCAGTCAAAGCCGCCCGCTCCTGCGTTGACGCACGTGAATTCCAAAACTGAACCCTGTATGCAAGACTAAATCCCACGTACCATTAAAAAACGTACTGATTTAAAGAAATTTTTCATCACATTTGC
>NZ_QGDL01000027.1 GCF_003149245.1 Faecalicatena orotica
CCGCCGCTCAGTCGCAACACTTTTCAATCCGAAGAAATCAAAGTAAAGCGCTTCGCTCGACTTGCATGTGTTAAGCACGCCGCCAGCGTTCATCCTGAGCCAGGATCAAACTCTCGTTAAAAGTGTTTGCATCCGTTCAAGAATCGCTACTAGCTAATTCTATCCCTTTTACTGTTCTTACCACCAAGATAAATCTCAGTGATGGGTGCATCTTTATAAGATGCTGTTCTTAAAAATTTTCTCTACAAGAAATTTTCAAGGGTTTGTTGTCTATTGTTTAATTATCAAGGTTCTTTTTGTTGTTCTGCTGTCGTTCTTTGTCGTCAGCGGCAACTTTTATAGACTACCATGTCTGCTGCTGTTTGTCAAGAATTTTTTTCATTTTCTTTTTCGTCATCAGTTCCGGTTTTTACCAGTCCCTCAAGCGACAGCTTTAATATATTATCACATCACTCTTGATCTGTCAATAACTTTTTTCATTTTATTATTTCACAATGAATTTATCAAGATTTTTGCTGATGCAATACTATATTTCAAAGCGACAGCTTACCCAGATTACCACACCATCCTATGCTTGTCAACAATAAATTCCAATTTACGGCAAATGTCGTAACATAATTTGGGACTCTGGATTATTGTGGGCCTCCAGCCATCTACATGTTTCTCTACAGTAAAGGCGCACTGACCAGAATGTTTCAACGTTCTACTGAAATTTTATATTTTTCTTTTAAGATATAGATGATAAATAAACACCACTATGTATAATAGCATCAATTCAAAAACCATATTCTTCCAATTATAGCCGTTATCCCTAATTTAAGAATATTCTGAAAATGGAGTGCAAAAGGGTCTGACCCCTTTGCACCCCAATGATTTAATTTCGTTTCCCCGAGATTGTCTGGGCTATGATATTTTTCATTATTTCTTCGCTGAGCTGCCCGCTCACGTATCCGAACACCTTTCCTTCTTTTGTGATCATGAAGGTTGTCGGAAATGAATGTATTCCGTATTTATCAAACAGGTCTCCACCTTCATCCATTAGTACCGGGTAGGTGTATCCATTGTCGTCCAGAAATTGCTTTACTTCCTCTTCAGATTTTTCCTGACCATAATTAGGACCCGCAACCCCGAGTATGATGACCTCAGGATCTTCTTCCTGCTGGTAGGATTCATACAGCTTTTGAATATCAGGCATCTCTGCGCGGCACGGCGGACACCAGGTTGCCCAGAAGTTCAGGAAGATTGTCTTTCCTTTGTAGTCGGCCAATGTATGCACATTTCCATACTGGTCTTTCAACTCGAAGTCAATCGCATCTGCAAGGCTGGGATTCTCTGACTGACTGCCTTTGTCTTTCGTATCTGCAGTATTTTTATCAGTTTTTTCTTCTGGCTGTTCTTTTGATTCCTGATCAGACTTTTCTTCTGCTTTCACCGCATCTTTCTTTCCTTCATTGCTCTCCTGCTGTGCTGACTGGACATCAGAAAGGTAACCTGTGACTGCATTCATTTTTCCCGTAAACATCATGGCTCCCATTAAAATCATGAGCACGCCACCGACCTTTACCGTATATTTCACAGCGTTTCCATGCTTCTTGAATAAATCTAAAAGTGTAGTACTGAAGATTCCTACCGCTAAGAAAGGAAGTACAAATCCCAGTGTATATACTCCGATCAACACAAATCCCCACACCTTTGTACTTGCCGATGCTGACATCAGCAGGACGCTTGAGAGGGCCGGACCGACACACGGGGTCCATGCAAAACTGAATGTAAATCCCATAACCAGTGCAGTCCAAGGAGACATTGCCAGTGTATTCAGATTAAATGGCAGTCTGTGCTCCTGGCTCAATGCTTTTGACTTGCCAAAAACTCCCAGTTGGTACAGCCCAAATAATATAATCAGGATTCCACCCACTCTGGCAAACATCGTCTGGCTTCCCTTGAAAAAATTACCGAGCACGGATGCCCCGAATCCCAAAAGGAAAAACGTAAAGCTGACACCGATCACAAAAAATAATGTGTTTATCATTACCTTTTTACGGCTGAAGTATACTTTCCCGTCTTCTCCCACGGTTCTTGTTCCGCCTGAAAGATATCCTATGTAAAGAGGTATCAGCGGCAGTACGCATGGCGAAAAGAAACTGAGTAACCCTTGGACAAATACCGTAAGTACCGGTACGCTTATATCTAATGAAAATCCCATATCATATTCTCCCTGTTTTTAGTAGTTTGTTTAGCAGCATAATATCCGGGACCTAATGATGCCGAAAATTATTTTGATTATATATTGAACAGATCATTCAGCGCCTCTCCCATTGTTGGATGGGTAAAAATCATGTTCTTCAGCATAGTATACTCAATGCCTGCATCCATTGCAAGCTTTACCAGATTGATCATTTCATGTGATTCCTCACAGAAAAGGTGAGCCCCGAGTATTTTCCCGGTATCAGCATCAATTACGGCTTTCAGAAGGCCTTCCGGCTGTTCCACAACCTGTGCCTTTGGAATAGCTGCCGCCGGAAGCTTTGCTATTTTCACATGGAAGCCTGCTGCCACGGCTTCTTTTTCGCTCATTCCTACTCTTGAGAAAGGAGGATTGAGAAATACACTGTATGGCACTGCCCCTCTCTTGTCAAGGGTATAACTTCCATCACCAAGGACTTTTGATGCCACGATCCTGTAATCATCAAGAGAAATATATGTGAACTGCAGTCCTCCCACAACATCCCCCATTGCAAAAATGTTTGGTGCGGTTGTCATTCTTGAATTATCTGTTTTAATACCGCCCCTTTCATTCACCTGAACCCCTGCAGCTTCCAGATTCAGCCCTTTTGTATTCGGCCTGCGCCCTGTTGCCACAAGAACGGCATCGGCTGGCAGTATTTTCATACCTTCTTTTGTTTCTATTATAACTTCTGCATATCCCTTATTTTCAGTAAGCTCTTGTACCTTCACTTCAGTCAGGACCTGAACACCTCTTTTTTCCAGATTCTTTTTTACAGCTTCTGCAATCTCTGCATCTTCCCTCGGCAAAAATACAGGACCGTCCTGCAATATCGTTACTTTTACTCCAAAGTCAGCATATATGGAAGAAAATTCAACTCCGATATACCCTCCGCCTATAATAACCAATCTTTCAGGCAGCACATCCAGATCCAGCAATGTTTCGCTGATATATACATATGGGTTCCCATCGATCCCCTTAATCGGAGGAATAAAAGGGGATGAACCTGTGTTGATGAAAAATCTTTCAGCCTCGACAGTCAATGTGCCTTCTGCAGTCGTTACTTCCACTTCATTAGTGGAAAGGAAACCTGCCGTTCCGTTAATTACAGTGACATTTGGGTTCATATCCAGCTTCTGATAATTTTTACCTCTTAAAGTTTCAACAAGTCTTGTCTTTCTGGCGATTGCCTCTTTATAGGCCGCCTTATCGCTTACGCATCCGGATACGGCCTTCTTCGCACTGTGTACCAGGGATTTTGTCGGAATACATCCGACATTGATGCATGTGCCGCCGTACATTTTATCCGATTTTTCAATCAGGGCCACCTTTCTGCCTGAACTTCCAAGCGCTCCCGCAATTGTCTTTCCGCCTTTTCCAAAACCAATCACAACATCATTATATTTCGTGTTCATAGCCGCCTCCTGTATATCTGTATTTTTTATTGTTTCAGTTTATACTGTAACAATATCAGATACAGTTAAGATTGTCAATAGTTTTTCTATAAAAAACAGCCTAATCAGATTTTTTTCTGATCAGGCTGTTAAAATCATTTTCTATTAAGCCATTGAAGCATCATATATCTCCCGGATCGACTCCGCAAGCATGTTGTCAAATTCTTCCTGCGTCTGGCTGCAGCCCAGTCCCTGAGTCAGGGCCCTTGAAAAACTCGCCACGACTCCTGGATTTCTGGAAAGCAGTGCATTTGCTTCTGCCCTTGTATATCCTCCTGAAAGGGCAACTACTCTCACTACCTTTAGATCCTCCAGAAGTTCTGAATAATATCCGTTCTTAGTAGGAAGTGTAAGTTTGAACATCAGACGCACATCACCCGGTACTTTATCCAGATGCCGGAGCAGCTCCCGCTTCAGAATCTTCTCCGCCTTCTCCTTCTCCGGGCTATGGATATCCACTTCCGGCTCCAGAATAGGAACAAGTCCCTTTTTGGCTATCTGCATGCCAAGACCAAACTGTTGGTCAACAACCTCGCGGATCCCTTCCTCATTTGCCAGTTTAATCACGGAACGCATCTTCGTCCCGAAGATATGCCGTTCATTCGCCCGATCCAGAAGGTGGTCAAGATCCGGAATCGGTTTCATGATCTGTACCCCCTCCTCCTCAGGTGCCAGACCCTTATCAACTTTCAAAATCGGTAAAATCCCCTTTTCCTCCAGAAGATAATCCGCTGTATACTTTCCTTCCATCTTTCTGTCCATTGTATTTTCAAATAAAATGGCTGCAAGTATGTGTTCAGATGTAAAGGCTTTGCTCGTAATAATTCTTGTCCGCATCTTATGTACTAATTCGAACATCTCATCATCATTGTGATACTGCGACTCGTCAATTCCATATAATCTTAAAGCTTTCGGTGTACTCCCTCCGCTCTGGTCAAGCGCCGCAATAAATCCATTTCCTTCACGCATCCTTTTCAGCTGTACTTCGTTCATTCAACATACCTCCTATCTGCCGAAGCCCCCATCTGAAACACGTTTACTTTTCTTCATTGTAGCACTTTTTCTCACAATTCTCACTAAAAATTGTATATTTCTGATAATTATATTTTTGTTTCTGTTTATAAACTTGAAATATTCTTCCAAGTCGGCTACTATGGATTCAGAAATATAATCATATAACAACATTCAAACATTTAAGGAGGCAGTATTTTGGAATTCATACACAACAACAATCAGATCGCAGTATACACACCGGATTATCTTGTAGTCGCAGAAGTAACATTTCCGGATATTGATGAGAACACCGTAAATGTCAACCACACCTTTGTCGACGACGCCCTGCGGGGACAGGGAGTCGCCGGCAAACTAATGGAAGAACTCGTAAAGGAACTTAAGGAAAGCGGCAAAAAGGCAGTGCTGACATGTTCCTATGCCATAAAATGGTTTGAAAAGCATCCAGAATATGATGACCTTATCTATTTCAAATGAAAGGCTTCCTTTATTTCTTCAATCTGCCCTTCGCTGATAGGTACCATCTCCCCAAGATTTTTTGAGAATACGAGTGCCTTTGCACTGTACTCTGCAACTTCCAGTCTGTCAAATGCATTGAGCAGACTATCGCCTGTTACAGCGATACAATCATTTTTTACCATGACAATAGGTGTACTCCGGCTAAATATCTGAGCTGACTTTTCCGGGTCCTGATAGAATTCTGAATATCCGGCCTTCGGGATATCCCGCATCAGTATATAGCTCTCGGGGATTGACTTGGAATCCAGTTCTTCTTCTGTCACCGCATAGGCCATAATATATGGGGGATGTGCTATGATGACAGAGTTAATCTCCGGGTGCTGCTTATAGATTTCGTCGTGAATCTTGATGGACCGGCTCGGTATCTTTCCGGCCTCTTTCATATCTCTCTTGATGCAGACAATATCTTCTACATCTACATACTTTCTATCCACATTATATGGTGAAATCAGAAACCGCTCTTCATCCAGTCTCACCGAAAAGGAACCCTGGGTCGAATTTACAAGGCCCTGGTCATACGCACGGTGAATAATGCTGCACATATCCCTGCGGGCCGCTTTCTCGGCACTTGTAATTATATTGCGTACATATTCGTCCATATTCAAATGATTCTTTGTATACTTCAGCTGGATTTCCTCTTCCTTCAAATACTCCGGTGTACCGATAATAGCCGCATTGATCTGAAGCCGTGCACAGAAGTCCAAATTCTCAAATGCCTTAAATGCGTGGAACAAGCTGTCGCTCCCGACTACAACTCCGTGATTCTCCAATACTGCAATATCACACCCTTTTGCAAATTCTTTTGCAATCTTATCTCCCAGATCCTGGCTGCCCGGCAGGCCGTATTCTGCCATTGCAATCTTCCCACATCCGACAAATGAGTTCGGGCTCAGCAACGTGTTCGGAATCTTTCTCACAATACTGAACGCTACCAGTGCCGGTGGATGAGCGTGAAGTACGGACTTAATATCATTCCTTGTCTTATAAATCTGGAGGTGAAACGGGTATTCGCTGGACGGCTTGTGGTTTCCGATAATCGTACCATCCTTTTTAATACAAACCATATCACTGCGTGTCAGGTTTCCTTTGTCAACACTTCCCGGTGTGATCCACACATCACCATTATCATCTAAAATTGAAAGATTCCCGCCTGATGTAGTTGTCATACCATAATGATAAATACGGTTCATCATCATGACAAGCTGATCTGCAGGGTGGAGTAAATTTATATTCATATGTTTCTGTGCCTCCTTTGCGGTGCTCTAATATTGGTTTTTTGTTTGATTACATTTATATAATAGTTGTTTTATGTGGTTTTGTCAATGATTTTATGTGGTTTTTATTTGTTTTTTTATTTTTAAGTTTTTCCAGGCTATTGTGTATCTAATTACAACAACGGAGCGCAAAGGGGTCAGACCCCTTTGCGCTCCGTTTTCAGAATATTCTTAAATTAAAAATCCACATGATATATGTACTCTTATCCGGGCTTTATTCCTGTACATATTTTGCTCTTAATTCTTTTGCCTTCTCTGTGTAAGCTGCATTCTGCTTCTGTTGGAGAAGTGTCATCTTGATATTATCAAGCACATCTTCAAATGGCATATTAGATGCTTCTTTTTTGCCCTCTACCTTGATCAGATGATATCCGAACTGAGTCTGTACCGGTCCTACTACATGTCCGATCTCTGCTGCAAATGCTGCATCCTCAAACTCCTTTACCATCTGGCCCTGGCTGAACTCTCCCAAATCTCCACCTTTTGCTCCTGAAGGACAGGTTGAAAATTCTTTTGCCGCATCCTCAAATGTCTTTTCTCCATTCGTAATGGATTCCAGAATAGAACTACTTTTCTCTTCTGTCTCCGTTAAAATATGTTTGGCACTGATGGTGGCACTTCTTGAAAACTGCTGCGGATTTGCTTCGTAATAAGCCTTTGCCTCCTCATCTGTAACATCGATATCTTTCATGACTTCTGCCATTGCCATCTGTGCAAGGATATCTCTCTTTGCATTTACCAGAATCTTTTCAAATTCTTCTGTCTCATCCAGCTTCATATCCTTTCCCATTGCAGCAAATGAACGTAATGCAATCAGCTGCTCAAGACATTGTTGTCTGAACTGCGGATTGGAAATGTAAGCCTGACGGTCTCTCGGTACAGTGTGCAGGAATGCATCAAATTCCTCCTGTGTAACTGCTTCCCCTGCAACTACTGCTAAAACTTCCTGACTCATATGTATGTTCTCCTTTTTTATCATAGTATGTTTATTATAGGTTGCTTTTCAAAAAGTTGCAAGAAATATCTGTTGTTTCACTTACCGGTATTTAACATTTTCTTACTATTTTAATCTGACATTTTTTATTTTTTATTGATAGTATTTAAAATATCATGTATCCTTAAACATAAGCTTTTATTAAAGAAAGGAATTCGTCTTTTGAAAATTATAACGCTAACAAATCTGACAAAGATATATAACAGTAAAACAATTATTCACTCTGTCAGCCACACGTTTCATCAGGGGCAGTCGATTGCCTTTATGGGACATAATGGCTGTGGAAAGAGCACTCTTTTAAAGCTTGTCGCCGGCATTGTGGCCCCCTCTTCCGGTGAGGTCGTTTACAACCGTCCTCTTTTGTTCCATTATGTTCCCGAAAAATTCCTGCCGCTTCCGATGACTGGCAGAACTTATCTGACCAGAATGGGGGAACTGGACGGCCTGAAGAAGGGCGAGACTGTACGCCGGATAGAAAAACTCGGAAATGATTTCTTCCTCTCCGAATTACTGGATATCTCTATGAAATCCCTGTCAAAAGGGACACTTCAGAAAATATCCGTTATACAGGCATTTTTAAAGAAACCTGATGTCCTCCTGCTGGACGAGCCGCTTTCAGGGCAGGATACAGCATCCCAGAAGGTATTTATCAGTAAAGTAAATGCGCTGTGCGCACAGGGTGTAACTGTTCTTATGTCATGTCACGAGCAGCGACTTGTAGAAGCTGTTTCCGAGCAGGTATATACAATCAAGGACGGGCATCTGATCCTGTATCAGCCGAAAAGGGAAAAACTCTATACTTTAATTCTGGAACACAGCCCGCTTCCATCCATGCCCCCTTATTCTATAAAAGAAGGCATGACAAAATACGGAAACGGTTACAGGCTCCTCGTAAATGAAGATAATAAGGACCGGATACTGCTGGAACTTTTACAAAATGACTGGACACTGAAGGGGATGTATGATGAGGAAATTAAATAATCTGGTAAAATATCAGCTGCAGCTTTATTTCAAAGGAAGCAGATTTGTCATGCCGCTGATTGTTACTGCAATCTTTTTATATACAATGTACTCAATAAAACCACTGTCCATCGTCAGCAGCTTCCTAATCACGGGAGTGTTCCTGTTTCTGCTGACCGTATGGATCGGGCTGACCGCTGTATCCGGCGAAGATCCGACTGCAGAACAGCTGCTCCTCCTGCGCGTTAAAAATGAAATGTCCTATTATATTAGTAAGTGTATTTATATTTTGATAATTGGGCTTATAGCAAATATATTATGTATCGTTTTTCCTGTGATTCAGAATCTGCTGAATGGGAGTGACATGTTCACAAGAAACCTCACATTTTTCGACTGTTTCAATGCATTTCTGCTCCAAAGCGGATGCATCTGTGTAGGGGCTTCCCTCGGCAGCCTTTTTCATCCGAGGGTCATGAAAGACCGCCGGCTTGCCATCCTATTGACCGTGTTCATTACAATACTGACCCTTGTCAAAACTGCGCTTGCTGAAAAGGCTGTCTTTTTCAAATTCATCTCATGGCTTTTTCCTCCAGTCATGAATGCCGCCGGATGGTACGGGAATGCAGAGTATTTCCAACTCAGACAAACCATCCTGTTCACGATACATATGATCATTTACGGATGTATTCTGTTCAGCATAAAGACATTCTTATGCCGCAGAAATAAATTCTAGAAAAATATAGAATATTCAGAAAATGGAGTGCAAAGGGGTCTGACCCCTTTGCACTCCATTTTCTGAATATTCTCAAATTTATCCCCGATAAAACACCGGCATCTTTTCCAACGGCGCCTCTGCTGTTATTTCTGTATTCCCAGGTATCTTCTCACCTGTAATCCCATTGATCCAGATCCCATCCCCGGGCAAATATACTTTCCTGCTCCGCGCGCCGTATTCCATGACAGGGGCAGCCAGTATCTGATCCCCAAACATATACTCATCCCCCAGATCATACACTTTTTCATCCTCCGGGAAGTCATATACAAGTGGGCGCATCAGCGGTGTCCCTATCTCACGGGCCACCTGCAGCTGTTCTTTTATATATGGGATCAGCTGCTCTCTGACAGAAAGGTAATCAAGCATGATCCCATACACATCTTCTCCAAAGCTCCACAACTCGTTTCCCCCGCCGCTGTTGCATTGGCCTGACATGTCATCCATTCCGCCCGATAGCTCATAGGGTTTCCTGTAGCCGTGCATTCTCAATATCGGACAGAATACCCCGAACTGGAACCAGCGTACCATCAGTTCCCGGAATTCTTCGTCCTCGGCATCGCCTCCATAAAAACCGCCGATGTCAGTTGTCCAGAGCACAATTCCACACATAGACATGTGAAGCCCTGCCATCAGCTGCCTTCTGAAGCTTTCAAATGTAGACGGCACATCCCCCGACCAGATAACCGAGCGGAACCGCTGCGAGCCGATCCAGCCGCTTCTCACCAGAATTGTCCCGTCTGATTCACTGTCTGCCTCCTCAGTCCAGATCCCCTGTTCCAATAGCCGGCTTTCTATCCCCTCATTGTAAGCATATGGATAATAACAGGAAACTTCCAGGCCATTTCCTTTTGCAAGGCGCATATTCTCATATGCATAGGGGTATATTTCCGGTTCTGCCTCATCCAGCCAGAAGGAGGTGATCCCACTGCTTATATAATTTTCTCTCAACTCTCGGAACAGAAGCTCCCCCGCCCGGGGATATGTCATATCCAGATAAGTCTCGGCTCCCCTGCACATAAAGAATACATCCGGCCCGTGCTCTGCCGTGATTAGGCATCCTTCCTCCTGAAGCTGCCGGTAATTTACACTCCTCGTATCCACCGTCGGCCAGACCGACACCATCAGATGAATCCCGTCCTTCTCAAGTTCTTCCTGCATCTTCTGCGGTTCCGGAAAATATCTCTCGTCAAATCTCCAGTCCCCCTGGAACGGCCAGTGAAAATAATCCACTACAAGCACAGATAGGGGAATCTGCCTCTTTTTATATTCTCTGGCAATCTCCAGTACTTCTTCCTGACTCTGGTATCTCAGTTTACACTGCCATAAGCCAAACATCCAATCAGGATACTTTGGACAGCGTCCTGTCAGAGCCGTATAATGTTCCATGATTCTGCATGGACTTCCTCCTCCGACCACGACATAATCCAGCTGGCGTGCCATCTGTGCCTCCCATAAGAATCGGTTTCTGGCAAATTCAGCCCTTCCGATCGCCGGGTTATTCCAAAGGAATCCATAACCCAGTGTAGAAATGTAAAATGGGATCGTACATTTTGTATTTTTCTGGCACAGGTCCACCGTACATCCTTTTAAATCCAGACAGTCCCTGTTCTCCTGCCCCATCCCATACAGATGCTCTGTGGAATTTGCATGAAAATAAGCCCGGATCCTGCTGCTTTTGCCGCCTGCCCCCTGAAAATCCCTTGCCTTCTGGTATGGAGGCATATCACAGGTTTCGTCAATCCATTCTTCCTTCAGAATCTGCTTCCCGTCATAATAGAAGGTAATCTGCCCAAATGCATTTACAACTGCCTGCATTCTTCCACATTCCAGAATAGCACGGTCCACCTCTTGTTCGGTTTTAACCATCTGGTCCTGTCCGGCCGTCTGATTCTGGGGCTCCAGAAAGATTCTGGAAAACACATCCTTCTCCGGTTCCAGATTATAGTTTAGTTCCTTGTCGACAGGGCTTTTAAAGGAAGCCCTGACCCTGATGCATTCGTCTGCACAGGCTTCCATACACACATGCTCTCCACGCCATGACCATTCAATCCGGCCTTTTTCTACACGGCATTTCATAAGTCCTCCTCTCTGCGAACTTCCATATCTGAATTATTTATCTACATAATCTTTTGATTCCGGCATCATATTACAGATTTTCAAAATACTCACAATTCGTTGCAAATACGACGTTTAGCGGCAGGTAATAGTCCTCCTCCCCTGCCTTTTTTCTATAGCAGATATATTCGAACATCAGCTCTACAGCTTTAAAACTCTGGGACGGCAGGTCCTGATATATCACTGCATCTATCGTAGAATCCTTAATATACGGCACCACTTCCGGATAAATATCATAACCGAGAAGAACCGTATCCCCTTTTCCATTCTCCTTCACACATTCTGCTGCCTCCTGAAGATTGCAGACAAAATCCAGAATTACATCTGGTTTTCTCTCCTCTAATACATTTCGTATCTCATTCTTTTCCACTTCAGGAACCGGTGAAGTCCAGGCTGGTTCCAACAGTTCGAAGTTCTTCCGGCTATTCTTAAGTGCATCATAAAAGCCTTTCAGCCTCTCTCCGACAACCAGTTTATCCCTGTGATTATGTTCACTGATAAGCAGCTGGACACGGTCCCCTGATCGTGCAAACTTTTCCAGAAGCTCCATCATCAGCTTTCCGCTTAAATAATCATTACATCCAACACTACAGAATGGATGAAGTCCCGGAATACGTCTCGAAAAAAGGATGACGTTCTTACCCGTATTGATCAGATGTTCAATCTGGGGGGAAACACTTTCATAGTGGTAACAAAAAATGATATAATTCTCTATTCCCTTTTCTTCCAGCTCCACCAAATCCTGAACCTGCTGCCCCGGATCCTCACGGTCTGAATATCTTGTAATGATATGAAGGCCGTCATCTTCGTATGCCTCCACGGCACGCTCTATCCCTGCCTGAATCTCATCAAAGAAATATCCGAAACGTGTCGAATAGAACCCCACGAATGCAATTTTATACTCCTGGTTCATAGCCAGATTACGGGCATGGTTATTCATCCGGAAGTTATAAATCTCCAGCGCTTTGTATACTCTCTTCTTCGTTTCCTCCGAATAAGCCCCTTTTTCATGCATAATGTTGTACAGCGTTGTTCTCGAAACCTGAAGTTCTTTTGCCAGCTGATTCAGTGTCATTCTTTTCTTACCATTATTCGCCATGTATTATCCCTGCTTTACTCTATTTCATTTTCCAGTAGACGTGGTGTTTCTCTTTCCCGATCTGCGAAAGCGGCATCCAGATAAGGCCCTCTTCTTTTCCTGTCCTGAAAACAAGCCTCTCCTCGTCCAGCAGTTCCGCACTCAGCCCCATTTCCGGCCCCATCCCTTTTAAATCAAATTCCAGAAATGTCTCTTTTTCGGATAGCGCAGCCAATATGTACGGTCCATAAGCGAGCACTGCTGTATCATGACTGTCTTTCATCATTTCGATGCGGAGTTCTGGTGAAAAATCAATCCTGATATCCTCCGTTTCCCTCGTCCTCTGAATATTAATATATCCGTCCGAACCACATTTTGCAATAGCGTTTCTATTATTTATCTGCACACTATATTCCCCCCGACACCAGTAAGGGCGCCGTATCTTCAGGCAGCATTCCCCGCTTCCCGAAAAATGAAGGTGTATGCCTCCCGGGTTTTTCTCCACACACTGGATCACCTTTAAATCCTTCTCTTCCCACCATGTCTTAGAATTTAAAAACAGATTAATATACAAGGTATCTTCTGTATAAAAATAGATTGATTCCGTATATTTCATCTGGCTCTCCATTCCGGTGCCATGACAGCAGGAATTCACGAATTTCGGGTCCTTCTCTGAACCGGGTGCCAGGGGGTAAAAGTATGTTGTCTCCCCTGTCGGTTCCTTGTCTCCTCCCGCTGCTATGTGGTTAAACATGGTTCGTTCATAATAATCCATATAACGTACATCGGGACAGTACTTAAATAACTCCTTCGTCAGCTTCAGCAGATTATAAGATACACAGAACTCTGATGTCTCTCTGGTCATATGGCTGTGTGCGCCGTCCGGCTCAAAAAACATCTCATTATCTCCCGCGCCCCCGTTTGCAAAAATATGATATTTTGTCACAGACTCCCAGAAAAATTCTGCGACATCATAATAATGCTTCTCTTCCGTGGCATAAAACATCTCCATACATCCGACAATCTGTGGAATATGCTGGTTCGCATGCATCCCTTCCAGTACATCATACTTTTCCTGCATGGGTACAAATAGTCTGTCATTATCAAACATCCGGGCAGTCTCAAGATATTCTGTCCTCTTTGTCAGTTCATACAGTCTGGCAAAGGATTCATTCATGCCACCGTATTCACCTGCAATATAGGTATCCCACATCTTCTCGCATTCTGTCTTCGTCAGGCGGCTTAACCGGTTATATACCCACATTCCGGCTTTTTCGGCCACCTCCAGTGCTTTCTGAATCTCCGCGAAACAATAGGCATCCAGCATGCCTGCCAGTAATTTATGCAGTGTATAATATGGCGCCCATATCTTCGGATAACGCTCTCCCTGCTCCAGAAGGTCGAACTGTTCTTCCGAATAGCCGCCCAGATAACCATCATGGAAACCTTCTTTATTTGAGAATACTTCCTGGCACTTTGCAAGTTCCTGTACCATATAACAGAGTTTTTCGTATATCTTCCGGTCCTTTGTTTCACGGAAGCATAGGGAAAGTGCTGATATATAATGGCCAGTTGTATGTCCCCTCAGGAGACATTCCTGTGAATCCCATCCGTCCATTTCAGCAGCGCCGAACGTATCTATCCCCGCTGCTTTCCGGAAATTATACAGCATCTGGTCGTCATTAATACTCTTGAAATAAACTACCGCTATTTTCATTGCCCTGTAAAACACGCTGTCTTCTAAAAGAGTTGTTTCCCCTGAATCCAGCGGCCGCACAAGCGGGGTAGTGTCTTTCTTTTCTTCTTCACATATTTCCTTCACTTCGACATCCAGTACTGCAGTCACATCCTCATCCTTCACACAGCCGTTCAGCCTAAAGAGTCCACAGCAGTCAAATTTTTGTTCGTTTCCTCCCTCCCATGTGACATGCCTCGAAAAAAAATGTCCGTTATCCGCAAGGAGAACCACTGCCCCCGGTAAAGAGGCCAATACACCTTTTTTTACACTCCTTTTCAAAGGCAGCGCCTTCACAATGGCAGCCTTTTTCGGTTCCTCCAAAATATGTACCGCATATGTCTTTTCCCTGACTACTCCGTCATATTCAAAGACAGCATGAAGATTCACTTTTCTGTCTCCAATTCCATTATATGGCCTTGTTACACTTCCGTCGGGCCTTAAGAAGAGCTCATTGTCGGATTCCCAGGTGATTATCGATCCATTCTCTCCTTTTTCCGGCAGATTCAGATCAAACTCTACGGTATTAAGGTTTCCCAGATAAACCTTTTTGATATCCTCCTCGATTATCATTTCTGCTGTTTTCGTCATTAATCTTTCCCCCAAGTTTTCTCAGTTTAGCCTTTTACAGACCCACTCGTTAGTCCTGATACAAGTGATTTACGCATAATCAGGAATAAAACGATAATCGGTATGATTACCATCGTAGCCGTAGCCATCAAACTATTCCAATTTACCCCATAGCGTCCCATAGATTTGTACATCATAACCGTCATCGGAAGCTTATCTCCGTCTGTCAGGAATGTCATGGAAGCCATCAGGTCCCCCCATGCTGCCATAAATGCAAAGGATGCACAGGCAAATATTCCCGGATAGGCATTGGGCAGGATCACTTTGTAGAAACAGTTGAACCGGTTACATCCATCCACAATCGCAGCCTCCTCAAGTTCCTTCGGGACGGAAGTGAAATACGGGCGAAGTATGATAATAGACATTGGTATGGAAAACAATGCGTCAAACAGGATAACTGAAGCATATGATCCTGTGATCCCTAACTTATTAAATGTCTGAAGCATCGGTGCAAGGAACATGACCATAGGCAGCATCTGTGTCACCGTCAGGATGAGAATCAGCATTTGTTTTCTTTTCATTGCATATCTTGCAAGCCCATATGCGGCAAATGTTGCAAGCACTGTAGAAATCAGGGTTGCACCAACTGCTATAATCATACTGTTTTTCAGATATGAGAACATTGAAATCCCATCGTGCACTGTAAACTGCGTGATATAAGCATCAAAAGAGAAATGGGACGGCCAGAAGGTCGGCACTGCACTGAATATCTCTTCCTTTGTCTTAAAGGAGGTGATCACCATCCAGTAAAGAGGAAACAGATAAACCAGTGTAAACAGGACAGCTATCACAGTACAGCCGTATTTTTTAACTTGCTTTGTCTGATATTTGCTCATATCTAGGCCTCCTCTTTCATTACCAGTTTAGAGTAGAAGATCGCCACCACAAAAATAATCAGGAAATAAATATTGGCCATAGCACTGCCTTTTCCAAAGTCAAAGGTGGTAAAATTCTCCTGATAGATCAGCGTGGAAATCATCTCTGTCGCATGATTTGGCCCGCCCTGAGTCATTCCCACGATCAGGTCATATGCCTTAAACGTATAGATAAACCCTATCGTAACCGCGCTGACCATTGTCGGCTTCAGCAGCGGAAGTGTAATGAATCTGAGGCTCTGGAACTTAGATGCCCCGTCAATCGTGGCAGCCTCGTACACATCGTCGGATATTGTTGTCATTCCGGTAATGACAAGGAGCATATTAAACGGGATCCCCACCCATATATTCGTAGCTGTTACTGCTATTATCGCATATTTCGGATCACTCAGCCACGGGATAGGTTCCTTTATCAGGTGCAGCGCCGAAAGAAAATAATTAATGGCCCCGGAATCGCTTGCCCACAGCCATTTCCAAATGATACCGATTACGAGCATCGGCATTACCCAGGCTATCAGAGTCAGTCCGCTTGTCACATTCGCCCCCGGAAACTTCTTATGGAAAAAGAGCGCCAGCAGAAATCCGAGGCCCAGCTGGAATATGATACAGACAATCGTAAAGACAAATGTATTACTGACTGATTTGATAAACAGCTGGTCAGAAAAAATTGCTTTATAATTTGTAAGCCCGATAAACTCTCTGACACCGTTCTGGAATGTGGATATGTCATATTTCTGCATACTGATCAGGATGTTGTATGCAATCGGGTAAACGACAAATGCAACAATAAATACGACTGCCGGCAGAACATACAGATATCCGACTGTTTCATTTGATAATCTCTTGTGTTTTCTTTTTGTTCCTTTCATAAAGCACCGCCTTTTTAAAACAGGTGCGTCCAATTGGGATGCACCTGTCTATAAATATTATGTGACTGCTTTCAGCCATTTCATTCCTTTATATTAAAGCACAGTTTTACTGCTTATCCACATATTCCTGCATGGCTTTGATTCCATCCGCAGCAGCATCATCGGCGCTTACACCAGTGCCCACCTGCTGAATCATGTCACGAAGTACCTGTGAGATCTGTGGCCAGATCGGAGATGGTCCCCTTGTCTTGGCAACTTCCATATTCTCTACAAATACTTTCATAACCGGATCGTCTGTGAAGTATTCATCAGCCATAGCAAATGTCTTTACAGTCGGGATCATACCTGATTTCTTACAGTAATCATTCATAGTCTCTTCTGTGAAAAGACTCTTTACACAGTCCCAGGAACCCTCAAAATTATCGTTATTTACAATAGCAAGGTTCTCTCCGCCGATACATGTAGCACTTGTTCCTTCATAAGCCGGTATTGGGGCAAATGCATATTCAAAATCGGCGTCTTTCTCTAATTCAGGCAGTCTCCAGTTTCCGTCAATGTACATTGCAGCACGTTTTGCAACAAACTGTCCGTAAGCGTCGTTCTGTCCCCAGCCGAAAGCTTCCTTACTCATAGAGCCGTCAGCTGCCAGATCCTGATACAGGCCGAGAGCCTTTGCAGCACCTTTGTCGAGGGTATTCCAGTCAGCGCCTGTCTCATATAAGAACGGCATAAAGGAGTAAGTAGAACCTTCATCATCAATTGCGTTGATTGCGAACCCATATGTACCGTCAGTCGTCAGTGTCTTTGCATATTCCTTCAGCTCATCCCATGTAGAAGGCGGGTTCTCGAGCCCGGCTGCCTTTAACATGTCTACATTATAAACGAGTACCAGGTTATTCGCATTCAGGGGAAGTCCGTATAATTTATCCTCATACTTACATGACTCCAGCGGACCTGAATAAAACTCGAGATCACTCATCTCGGAATCTACTTTCTCTGTCAGATCTGCAAAAATCCCCATAGCAGAGAAAGAAGCGTGGTCACACCCATCTACCTGGATAATATCCGGTAGACTCTTACTCTGCGCAGCAACCGTAATCTTGCTCACCAGCTGTGAAAACGGAATCTGCTCAATCTTCACTGTATATTCCTCTGATCCATCCGAAAAAGCATCTACTGCATCATAGAAAGCCTTTCCATAAGAATTCTCTTTACTCATAAAAGTCCACATAACTAACTCAGTCTTACCATCCTTCGTCTTCTTCGCTTCCTTCTTCGTATCAGAAGAACCGCCGCAGCCGGCCAATAAAGATACACACATTGCAGCCACAAGGCCACAGGCAGAAATGCGTTTCCACAAACTTCTCTTTTTCATAATGTTTTCCTCCATTTTTAAGTTTAACCACCTGATACGTTAGTTAACACGTGTTAACCACCCGGGATAAAAAATTAGTTTACACGTGTTAAGTAAACTATGATTTTATTATAACATCAGTTATTTATTCGTCAACCACTATTTCATTTTCAGACAAATTTTCAGACAAATTCACAATAATCTGCTTTCATTTTTGTGCACTTTACTTATAAAACGAGACAAAAATGCAAAGGGGTCAGACCCCTTTGCACTCCGTTTTCAGAATATTTTATCTTTTTTTCTTGAGAAACACGTCCTTTATATTCTTCCACAACATAAAAAGAATAAGTACTGCGCCTACATATCCGTTCAGCACATAAATCACATTCACCAATACACGGAATGGGAGATACAGTCCAACGAGCAGTCCCACAACGCCGAGTATAACCGTGAGAATTTTGAACTTTGATGTTCCTTCCTTTGCAAACCTCGCACAAGGATTATAGAGAAGGGGAACTGCTGATGTATAAATTCCGGCGAATACGACCACCGCAAAGACTGATGCCAGCGGTTTCCATATCCTTCCGGCCAGTATCAGGTTGGGTATATCCGCATTCCACACAAAGGTCCCCTCACTGGCCAGGCCTGCTGTGTTGATATTAGCAATCTGTGCAAGCATTACAAGTACGATGGCTACACAGACAGCGATTGTACCGCCATAGATCCCATATTCGATATCCTTCTTCTTATTTCTTGCGCCTAATGCCGCTGTGAAGCTGGCGAACCAAAGAAGCACAAAGCCTGCATAGGATAATCCGGAGATTACCCAGTTAGCCCCCGCATTCTTGATTGTCTCTTCGCCCGCCTGAGCAAATGCACCTGTCCTGATCACTTCCAAACCTGCACTTACATTGCCCGAATCCCGAAACAGTGTAATAAGTCCGATGGAGATGCACAGGATTACAATAGCAGGACCTACAATTCCGATCTTATCAACAAGAGAATTCAGCCCCCCTACTACGGTAAGGATTGACAATCCTGCCAGTATTACTCCCCCAAGCCAGTTGGGAAGCCCATATTGCTGACGCAGCGTAGATGCGGCCCCGCCCACCATAACAAAGAAGGACATATAGCAGAATAATGTAGAATAATAGTCCATGAAGCTTCCTACATATTTTCCGCAGTAAAATTTGTAAACGTCATTTCCTCTTTCAAAATGCTCCTCTGCCCCAGCTTTCGCAAAATTATAATTGTAGTAAATGAAGCAGACTGCAAACAGCAGGACCGTCAATATCCCCTTCAATCCATATGCGGTAAAATATTGAATAATTTCCTGCCCTGTAGCAAAACCAGATCCAATGGTAAATGCGATGATTGCACCTGCCAAGATCACAACCCTTCCCCAATTTGCCTTACTTTTATCTTTCATAAGCGTCTCCTATTTTGGGTTCGATTTAAGATGCCTTTATTTTTCAAATACAGTCTGTCCGTCCACCGGAGTCTGGAGCACCTTCAGTGCCCTCTTCACCATAGACAGGCGAATTTTATAGCTGTCCTTTTCACCCTGCGGCGGGTCACCCAAAGGATAAGGGATACCTACGCCGGGTATGATACGATTAGCCCCGATTGTCAGCGAGATTGGGACTACAGTTGCCATATGGACTACAGGAATGCCATATTTCTCAATTCCTTTCACCATCGTTGCACCGCAACGAGTACAGGTGCCTCACGTGGAGACGAGAATTACTCCGTCAACATGCTCATCAATGAACATCTGTCCAATCTCGCTGCCGAACTTAGCGGCCGAAGCGGTTGCAGTCCCCGTTCCGGTAGTCGAACAGAAGTAATTCACAAGCTCTCCAAATTCACCTGCCTTCTCCAGTTCACGCAGTGCATCCAGCGGAACGACGTTATTCGGGTTTGCAATCGCAAACTGACGGTCATACCCACCATGAATAGAAGTAAAGTCATCCGGTGACAAGCGGTCCATTCCGGTAATGTCATATTTACCCCATTTTGTAGCATTGGAGGATTCAATGTGATCCGGATTGCCTGTCGGAACGATTCCTCCTGAAGTAACCACCGCAATCTTAGCTTTTTTTATATCCTGAATCGGCGCAGCCGGCTCTACTCTGTCAAAAGTAGGCATCGGAAGGTCCGTCTCAAAAGACTCACCCTTGAGCTTTTTCACCAACATCTCAAGTGCACGCTCAGAGCCTCTCTTCTCTGCAAAATAATTCACACGGATACCTCTTTCAATGTAGCCTTCTTCAGATGGTCCCATAATCTCTTCGCCCAGAGCCATTTTTTTAATCAGCCCTGTCATTACCGGGATCACCTTCCTCATACCAGCCGCTGAATTTGGTGTATTTACAATAATGAGATCCTTGCGGAACATATCCACGCCGGGATTCTCTTCATACATTCCTGTAATCACTGGAATCTGCAGGCGCTCCTCAACTGCTTTACAGATTGTTCCGCATGCCACGCCATAACGTCCGGCATTGAATGCAGGCCCTGCTATAAACACATCTGGGGCGTATTCTTTCACCATATCTATAATGGTATTAGTAGCTGTCTCTAAATTCTCCCCAAAATAGTTATCCCCACAGATCACGGTAGCTGCTATTTCGAATTCACTTCCAAGAGCGGCCACGATCCCCACGCCCGGCCCTATTGCGCCCTCGCGGACTTCGGGCATATGGTCAGCTTTCTCCTCTCCGCCTATTCCGGCAAAGAACTGATTAATATAATGAACAATTTTATATTGAGCCATATTCCTATCTCCTTTACCTAAGATTAATAGCCTCTTGCTGCCAGCTTATTAAAGCCGTTGGCAATCGTTGATGCGATGATGATCTGAAGCTCTGCCTCGAAACTGCCGTCTTCATTCTTGCAGCCATCCCAGCCTCCGATCTGCATTTCGATAAACTCCTGTGTACCGATTACCTTATCCATTGCCGGGAATTTCAAAGTCGCATTTCCCTGTCCACAGGATGCCAATGCATCAGCTTCCTTACATGTATCCGCCAGCGACTGTGACTTTCCGTCCTTGCCCGGGAACTCATCTGTTATCAGTACCACCTTCGTTCCTGCATTCTCTACCTTCCTGCAGTTCATCATGAGGTCTGTGTCCGGGTTTCCATAACCTTCCTCTGTAATCAGCACGCCATCCAGCCCCATAAAACTGCAGAGCTTAGCCACCATATCGGAATGGCGTTCTTTATCTGCAAGAAATACATTCTCATTCGTCAGGATAACGCCCATAAAGTTGATATCTTTGCCATGGTGTTTATAGCAGTCCTCAATGACCGGATTATGCAGATGGTGATATGTCGTAACTTTATCACAAGGTGCCACACAGTTTCCAGAAACAATCGCGCCGTCCATAATTTCCGTAGGATACATATAGGTCGGAATAAACTGCTTTGCATCCACGCCATAATAATATGTATCATGCAGAAGTCCCTGAGACTGCAGCATATGAACATAACCTACCTTCGGAAGGTCCGGATACATCGCTGCCTGCTCGAAGATTGGCTTCGTCTCAAATATCTGGATTTCATCCGGCTCTACATCTCTGCCCGCTTCTCCCAAATACGCAGCAACCTTCAGTCCGGCCAGCCGTGCCGCCTTCTCATATACATGCGTTTCTAATCCGTCGGCCGGCTCCACTACTACGCACAAATTATATGTCTTGGAAAACGGACAGTAATCCGCGGCCGGTCCACTCATGTCGATTACGCCCTCCTGAAAAGCTACAATCTTTCCTGCAGTAACCACGCAGCATCCCTCCAGCGCATGGGTCACTCCTCCCCCCACTGAAGGACTGACTTTCCCAATCACTCCGGGGAATATCTCCCCGCCGCTTACCTTAACCCTTGGTTCAATGACATCCTTGACCGGCGTAATTCTTACCGACTCTCCCGGGCGCGCAATATCCACCTGACAGCCTGCGAGCTTATCATCTGCAAGGACAAGTTTTTCCACCTCTTCCCTGTTCACATAAAGAACGCCGTCCTTTACATGAGTCTTGTCATCGAACCGGATGTCTCTGATAAAGATCTTTCCCAATTCAAGCTTCATAAAAAGTACCTCCACTTCTTAATATTTGCCCTCCATTGTGCCGCAGTTCTCTAACCCCCAAAGCGTATTTAATAATTCATTCCATGTTTAACCGATCCCCACGGCCTGAAATAAAACTTTTCTGAAAGAGATGACTGCTCTGAAGCACTCGGACGGCATCCTGGTTAACTGTAAAGCTACGCGTTTGTGCAAAAATGATACTTTTAAAAAGTAATCGCGATAACTTATGGTTACAATATACCATATGTTATCGCGATTATCAATAAACCTATTGTTAATTTCTATACAAACTATCTAATAAATGCTATTTTTGTGAAATTGTTACACTTTTGTCATACTATTTTTGTCTAGTTTTACCATGATGTAAAATCTATTGCATACAGGGAGGCTATTTCCCTGCACTCCCCGATAAACTGCTCTGTCATGCCCAATATCTCGTCATCCCTGATTCCTTTTTCCTGAATAAATTTAAAATATCCTAAGAAAAGTGTACAAATCATATGGTTCAGCTTTTTCGCATTTTCCGCTGTAATCTTACCTTTCTTTACAAGCATTTGGCAGACGTGATAATCTCTCTCATAGTATCCTGGTATCTCCAGCATTTCTTTCAGAAATGGACTTACCAATACAATAGCCTCAGGAAACATCTCATAATATTCCTTGAGAGCCTCCTCCAAATCTTTGTCTATATTGCGGTAAAATATAATTTCAAAGGCCTTCGGATTTTTAAAAGCTTCCAATGCATATGAACGCCAGATTCCAAAATGCATATCCCATATATCCTTCCACTCCTTTTCTCTCTTTGAAAGATCAAGAATATAGTCGGTCAGAGCATCTAACTGGGCATAAAAAAGCAGCTCGTCCAAATTCTTAAAATACCGGTACATACTGGCTGAAGAACATCCAAGCTCAGCAGCTATTCGACGTATGCTAATAGCCTCCACCCCTTCTTTCCCTATAATTTCATTGGCTTTTATTACATAATCTTTTCGGCTCAAACATTTAAAATACGGTGAACCTGGCTTTTTTACCTCTGTTTCTTCCATGAACATCTGTTTCCTCTCATTTATAATTTCGGGATGACATTCTCAATCATCGACAAATCAATTGTCTGATAGTCATAAAGAATTTTCTCATCATATTTGGGAAGCCTTTTGACTGCACTCCATTTTTCGAATGCTCCAATTGCTTCCTCAATCAACTGTATATCGTCCATATTGTCCCTGTTTCCTTCACTGTAAAGCAATATACTCCGGTAAGGCGTCTGATTTGGTTTTAAGCTGGACGCCTGCGGATGGGTCAGTAATTTGTGGTGTGAATAAATAAGGTCCCGGGTCTTTATTAAGACCTCCTCATAGGTAGTAAGTAGATAAATCTCACCAAAGCTGCTTTCATACTGACTAGCTGCCCTGCCGTTATTCGTGACAAGAATACATTTATTTAAATCAAACATGGTATATCCTCCTTATTCATATGGGGTAAAAATTTTTAGAAACATTTTCCTTTAATATAGTCAATATAAGCTATGCAAAAGAAAAGGGCAGTAATCTGATTGACTTGCTGCCCCGCTTTCCCAACATGTCTATTATAGGTTGGCAGTTTAAAATTTGCAAGGAAAATATCGGTTGAAAAGGGGTCAGACCCTTTTGCCCTCCGTTTTCAGAATTGTTTATCAATTTGGAGAAAAAATGCATAAAAAAACGATACCTAATTGGTACCGTCTCCCTCATTCCGTCTGTATATATACCTTCAAAACCGCATACAAAGAATCTTTTACATCCACTTCCTATCACCCTGTTTGGTTATGCCCTCGACCTATTAGTAACAGTCAGCTCCATGCGTTGCCGCACTTCCACCTCTGCCCTATCTACCTCGTCGTCTTCAAGGGGTCTTACTAACTTGACGTTATGGGATATCTCATCTTGAGGGGGGCTTCACGTTTAGATGCCTTCAGCGTTTATCCCTTCCCGGCTTGGCTACTCTGCTATGCCCCTGGCAGAACAACAGATACACCAGCGGCCAGTCCAACCCGGTCCTCTCGTACTAAGGTCAGCTCCTCTCAAATATCCTACGCCCACGCCGGATAGGGACCGAACTGTCTCACGACGTTCTGAACCCAGCTCGCGTACCGCTTTAATGGGCGAACAGCCCAACCCTTGGGACCTACTTCAGCCCCAGGATGCGATGAGCCGACATCGAGGTGCCAAACCACTCCGTCGATGTGAACTCTTGGGAGTGATAAGCCTGTTATCCCCAGGGT
>NZ_QGDL01000028.1 GCF_003149245.1 Faecalicatena orotica
TACTATATACCGCACACAGGGTACAAAGTGCCACAACCCGCCAATTTCCTAGGATTGTGGCACTTATTTTTTCTCACATGTGTCAAAGACGAGATCATAACAGATTTTGTGCAGGATGTCAATTTTTCCTGTACTCTTTCGGAGTACAATTCATATGTCTGCGAAATATTTTGCCAAAATAACTCCCGGAACTAAATCCTGTCTTCATAGCAATCTCTACGATACTGTCCCCTGTGAAACGCAGCAGCCCGCATGCCACCTGTATCCGGTATGAATTGAGATAGGCAACCGGTGTGATATGCAGCATTTTCTGAAAACAGCGGAGGCATTCCCGTTCCCCTATGTGGGCGGCGCCGGCTATATCCTCCAGTGATATGTTTTCCATATAATGCTCCTGAATGTAGATCAGCATTGTTTTCAGACGGCTTTCACTGTAAAAGCAAGGCTCCTGCTCCTTTAGGATGTTCTCTTTCTGGTCTTCAAAAAGCTCCAGCAATAATTCGGAGAGCAGGTTTCTGGATTTTAATTCATAACCAAATGCCTCTTCTTTCTCCCAGCGGGCCAGTCGTTCCAATTTGTCCAGAATACTGTTCTGGAGTGGAGAATCCGGGCCCAGATGCACAAGTGTAACTGCTTCACACTGTAGAAGAGGCGCAAGGTATTTTGTATCAATCAGACTTTTCGCCGGTGCGGCAAACTCCCTCTGGAACATATGTACATCGTAATAAATAGGTACATCCGGGGACGGGGTGAATAACTGATGCAGGACATTTGCATTCACAAATACTCCTTCCCCCTGACGTATAAAAACCCGTTTGTCGAGGGTCACATATTCCAGCACCCCCTCCTTCACTGTTATAAACTCCGGTTCCTGATGCCAGTGCCAGGGAACAAGCAGCGACCGGCCCGCCAAAGGGGTAATCCTGCGGATGACATATGGATATTCCTGTTTCATTTCAAAGATTTCTTCCTCTTTATGTGATGTCATTTTCAACTCTTCCAAAAACATACCTTGTCTCCTTTCCAGAATTATTTTGTCGGTATTTTACCATTATTCAGTCGGTAAATAAGTATATTTCACATAGTTTGTACGATAATATTATATTAAGAAGTGTAGTACAGGGAACATGGAAAGTCAATGTATTTAAATGGCCGTTAAAATGCACCGGAAGGGAGTAAATAACATGAAATTTGATTGGTTTGAGATATTGAAATATTTAGAGAAACATGCAAAAAATGATGATGAATTTAACAAAAAGCTCCTCACTCTGACGCAGCAGGACGCGGCGGATCTTTGGGTCGAATTGAATCAGAAGACTGTAAACAGGCGGCAGCCGCTGATGTGAAGTTACTATTCACGGTACGATGTAAACACATATGTATAAAAAAACACCTTCACGGGATTGTATATATTGTAAAACTTGTTCTGCCATGTTAACATAAAGTATCCCCTACAGGAAGGTGACCCTTATGAAAAAAAATCTGCAGACTGAGTTCAGTACCAGACAGTACATGCTGTCTAAAGATTTCGAAATATATTACTATAACGACCGCAATCTGCCCCCCCATGTGGAAATGCATGCGCATAATTATTATGAATTTTACTTCTTTTTAGAGGGAAATGTGAAGATACAGATACGTGACCAGCAGTATCCGCTGCAGTACGGGGATCTGATCCTGATCCCGCCGCATGTGTACCACCGCGCGGTTGTTCAAGACATGGAACTTCCATACCGCAGGTTTGTTTTCTGGATCAGCCAGGAATACTGCAACCATCTGCTCGATATTTCTTCTGATTATGTATACCTCCAGCAGTATGTACAGATTCAGAATGATTATATCTTCCATAATGACCGTATCACATTCAATACAATCCAGTCCCGCATCCTGAGACTGATTGAGGAGCAGCGCTCCGATAAGTTTGGACGTGCCCCCCAGATTACGCTCTGTGTGGATGACCTGATCCTCCACCTGAACCGTCTGGTCTATGAACGGAATAATCCGCAGAACCCGCAGGTAATCGAATCCCTCTATCAGAATGTCATACAATATATTGAGGATCATCTAGATGAAACGCTTTCTCTGGATGTACTGGCCAGTGAATTTTATGTCAGTAAATACCATATTGCCCATGTATTTAAGGAGAATATGGGGCTTTCCATTCACCAGTATATTACAAAAAAGCGTCTCACGGCCTGCCGCGAAGCCATTCAGGGCGGCGGCAATATCACCCACACTTATCAGATGTTCGGTTTCGGCGATTATTCCAGTTTCTACCGTGCATTCAAAAAAGAATACGGGATATCCCCAAAAGACTGCCAGGATATGGTTTCACTATCTTAACTCAATACCTGAAGATTAGTGGGGTCCATTCCTGTTAATCCCACACATTCAGCAATGCTTCCACATTCTCCAGTGGAACATCTTTATTCAATTCACTCTGCCCGATAAGCCCGCCTCCGTTCACCTGCAGAAATTTTTTGAGCATCTCTGCACATTCGGCTATTTCTTCAGGAGTTCCCTTTGGCAAAGTAGTCTGCCGGCTGATTTCTCCCCAGAAAGTAATCTTGCCGGCAAATTTCTCAGCAATTTTTTCTACACCCATACACCAAAGCTGTGAGTTAACCGCATCTACTCCCAACTCAATGAATTCGGGATATAAGTCATAGATATAGCCGTCACTGTGGAAGAATACTTTCCTCCCTGCACTTTTAATTGTATCAATCAATTCCTTGTATAGCGGTTTAAAAATCGCCCTCCACTTATCCGGTGAAATCAACAGGCTGATCTGGCTTCCCCAGTCATCACCGAATCCGATTGCATCAATATCTAATTCCAGCCACTTCTCAACATAGATTCTTTCAAAATCCATGACATAGGAGATCATTTTATACATCTCTTCTTCGTCTAATGCAATATCACAATAAAGATTTTCCGTCCCGCGGAGATACTGCATTCTTTCAAAAAGGCTAATCCATCCTCCCAGTATAAATTTCCCTTGCTCTCTGTGGGCGGCAATCTGTTTTTCCAGATCCTCTTTTGACGCCTCCCACTCCTGTAAAAATTGTTCAATAGGAGGACGGTAAGAATCAATTTCATCATATTCTTCAAAAACAGGTGTTTTTACCTCGCCAATAATGCCTTTCTGGATATTCCGCCACCCACTTCCCCACGGGTCCACGAAGCTTCCGATTTCATAATACCGCTCATCAGCACCCATATCTAACGGCCCCGCCACAGATACGATATCCCGCTCTCTTTGTTTCAGGACCTGTTCTAATCTTTCCCCATATTCCTCTCTTGCCGCCGGCAAAATCCATACATCCAGCGGAATCCTGTCCGGATTCCTAAACTCTATCGCTGCCAATACTCTCTCTCTGCCGTTCATAATGATTCCTCCTTATATAATAAAGTTAGTAAAGGGATTGTTTCTGCCAGCACAAGCAGATTACTTGTTTCCGCCCAACAGCTTCCGTTAAATACTCCACCGATGCACCGTTCACTCTCCCAGTCAGACAGATTCACCCTCTCACAGATGTATCCCTGAGGAAGTTTTTCCCGCTCCGCCTTAATTGTATCATCTTCCAACAGACTTGCATCCTTTGGCACATCCCACGAATAAATAGGCCGTTCCTCTGTGGACATGTACTGGCTGGGAGTCAGTGCGATATCCTTCGCCAGTTCCAGATACAATGGCTCTTTAGTCCACTTATACACTTTTAGCAGACTGTCACCTGAAAGTGTGCAGATTCCCGGTGCAGAATGTTTATTCTGGACATTTGCAAAAACACTCCCCACTGTCTTCATCTTTAATCTTGCAAACTCACTGCCGGCTGGAAACTTATAATTGTAAGAAACAACCCAGCTGCTGCAGAAGTCTGCCATATAAGTAGAATACCCAAGCCATTTTTCTTCTTCTGTCACCTCATAAAGCACTACAAAACTTTCCAACAATGCAAATGCAGACTCACTGTCCGGACACTGGAGAATCTCACCCGGGCCACCTGTCGTATAACCTTTTCTCGCAAACTGACGGTAAAACATCTCCCCGCTTTCCTTAGCAGCTTCCAGATAATGATTCTCTGAAAAAAACTGGTAAGCAGATGCCAGTGCCCCCGGGATTAAGCTCCCCGATGCCGAACCCCCTACGACGATTTCTCCGGTTTCCCGGTTCACGAACTGACCGAACTGGCCATATTTTTTCCACATGTTTACCAACGCATCCGAAAGCCTTCTTGTCCCTTCTAAAAATTCCTCTGGAATCTTAGTATTTCTCTCCTGCATCAGCCTGAAATGTTTCATCAGAAAATATAATGCATCGCCGCTTCTGCGTATCAGATGCCATTTTTCAGAAGCGGAAGTGCCTTCCCTGTCAGCCTTTCCTGTAGAATCACATTCATCAATAAACAGCCCGCTTTCCAACTGTGTGTGGAAGATATGTTCCAACGTTCTGATCCCCCGCTTCCATTCCAGTGGACCGCCTAACTTCATTAATGCATAAGAGGACATACCGCCGCCCACCCATCCCAGCTGCCACATCTGTCCGGGTTCCTCTACTGTACCTACTCCGTAAAAACCCCCTTCTTCCCGCCAATTCATTTGATTGAATTTGTCAATCTGAATACGGGCCTGTTCCTCGTATGGCAATACAAAAGGTCTTTTACAGTCCATGCCCATACATTTCCGGTTTTCAAAGAAAATCCTGTAAAATTCCTCTATATCATGACACTGCCTTTCTATCAGTTTATACGGTATCTTAAGAATCTGCCCTTTCGCAAAGTCCATTCCCCGGTCACTTTTATTCTGCATAAATGGCCAACGGTAGATTTGTTCCTTCCGCATATGGGGATAAGTGATTCCTATTCTCCCTTTCTCATAGGACAAACCAAGGTTCACCCCGTCAATCTGCTGAATTGTATAAACAAACACTGCTTTCTTTTCTTCTGCCGAATACAAACCTACACAAGGAACGCTCACATCTCCCGTGGTAACCTGGATGCTACCGCTTCCATCTTTCTCAAGCCTTGGAACATCCGTAATAATGGTCTCCTGCTCTACCCCCGCTTCTTCCTCCGTAAACATAGGGGGGTAATTTCTTTTTAGGGAAGTAAACTGATTCCCTTTATAGCAGCATGCCGGAAAAAGTACATATTCTCTGCCGGTACATTTTATATCTGGTACAAAAGTCAGCTCCAGATATTCATTTTTTAAATCTGCGGCCGCTTCAGTGACAGCCTCTAAAGCTCCGCCGTCATTCTTTCCCGCTTCGCATTGAAGTTCTTTAAAATTGTTGCTTACAGTGATTCGCACCATCGTATTCTCCTATTTTTCTGCTTCTTCCATCATGGCAAAGATATTTTCCGGAGGAATGATATCCACCATTGTATTGCATGTAGACAGGATGAATCCTCCGCCAGGCCCCGCTATATCTATCGTCCTTCTTACATCCGCCTTTACTTCCTCCCTGCTGCCAAAGCACATGATGTAGTCTAGATCGATATTGCCCCACAGACACAGCCTGTCTCCATATTTCTCTTTGATTTCCTGAATATCCATTCCTGCCGACGGCTGCAGGGACTGAATCCCGTCAAATCCACAATTCACAATTTCATCCATCACCGAATTCAAATTCCCGTCACTATGCAGGAAAACAGGCACGTCCTTGTATGCCTTAATCTCCTGAATCATTTTTTTATAGAAAGGATAGACGTTTTCTTCCATAATATAAGGCGGCAAAAATACCCCTGTATTAAATGCCATATCGTCAGCTATCAAAATTGCATCTGCCCCTTTATTGATAAAAAGCTTTGCCTTCTTAATCTCATATGAGATTACTTTTTCGCTGATTTGATACATCTCTTCTGTATTCATCAGGCAATATACCATATAGTCTTCCATAGGGAACATCTCATTCAGCATAGAGATTGGACCGCCAATCTGTGCAAAGATAAAAAAGTCTGTTTCCTTCGCATATCTTTCAATCAATGTTCCTTTCACTCTGCTGATATCCGGCTCCACATATGCTCCGGCATCCTCAATGTCTACGGGAGGCTCCAAAATATGCTTCGATTCTGCCCCTGCCAGAAATGTCTGACCATATACGCTCTGCACAATCTTCTTCCCGTCCGGCGATTCCCCAATCTCCCATTCCGGCCAATCGCCGACATTGACAACATCCATATTTAAAAGTCTGCGTACTTCCACATCTCTTTCAAAATGCTGATGGTCAAGTGGATACTCCTTTCCCAACAGCGCATTTGCCACTTTGGGCTGAATATATACTTCCCCTTTGGGAACCCTGTCCGGCTCCTGATGCCGGATTGCCGCCATTACCCTCTCTTTTTTCGTCATTGCTTCTTCCCTTTCTAAAAATATCTCTTCTTAATATATAATAAATGCATCTACAAAGATGCCTGTGTCCTGCCGCTGCGTCTTTCTAAGCTGTATTGTATTCTGCTTTCTGTTCAACTGTATTTTTAAAGAATGCATTTTCATTGCTTTTACCGAGAATCCTCCCGTTGGCTTAAAGTAAAGCGTTTCATTAACTTCCCCATTCACCAGAAGCTGATAGGCCGATTCGCCTTTCCCGCCTCTGCAATAATGGATTTCCAATGTATATTCTCCATAAGTATTACAGGCCACATCTTCTATTCTTATTTCGTCCCCCGGCTTTTCCAGGTATTTTACCATTCTTCCGCTATAAGCTCCCGTGTCTGTTTCCCGCTGGGGAAATCCATCCCAGCATCCGTTTCCCCGTGGTTCCAGAATCCCCCCGGCAGCGGCATATACACCACAGGCTGTAGGTTCCGACTCCGCCAGTATATGGTCGATTGCCAGCCTGCCAGTCTGATATTCTTCTGAGCAGATCCGGATTCGGTTCAGTCCCGGAGCCAGTACGACCTCCTTTTTTCTTATGCACGGTTCCCTGCCTAACCAAAGAGACGGCGTCACCGGGAAATCCATCCTTCCCTGAAATTCACCATTCACATAGACATTGAGCCATGTATCAGCACCAGTGCAGCAGTAGGGGATAGACAGCATTCCGTTTCCGCCGTTTCCACCATCAGCCAGTGCTTCTATAGCAGCCCCCTTAAGCTCCATATTCCGCAGGACCTGATGGTTGCTCCCATCGGGGTCATAGGCAAGAGAAGCCCCTCTGCCTGCCAGAGAAAACACCGGTTCTATCATATGCCTCTTTTTTTCCCCTGGAAATGAAAACCACCATATCTGTACTTCGCTGTCAGCTTCCAGATACAAGGATTTCTTACCAGCGCCGCATTCTAACTGTCCATTCCAAAGTCTTTTTTCATTACCAATCTTACATTTTCCCAATATAGGACCATCCGGTGAATCTTCATGGATAAGTATCATACATTTTTCCTTCGCGGCGGCCATAAACTGAATTTCCGCATTTTCCTCTATATTGGCTATGTCTGGAAAATGCAGACAGTCCCCGGCCCAAAGTTCTGTCAGGAATTTTCCGTTTTCATCCTCTTTTTTGCATTCCCTTGATGCTTCAAAATAACACACTGCTTCAATTTTTTTCCATGTGCTGTCATACTGCCCGCACCCATATTCCATTATTTTTTGATCGACTACAATCTCTCCGTTTTTTCTGTAATGGCATGGAGACAAAAAAGAGGCCCGCAGGTATCGGTTCGGATTATCCATTCCCCCTGATGCAAAATAAGTCTGGTTGCGATAGCTAAAAAAGCTGCCATGATCTATATTACATCCTGAATTCCCTGCGTACCGATATGGTCCGTAAATCTGGTCTGCTACTGCATAATAAGAGGAATGGGTCAGATAATACTTCCCCCCATACTTATGGATGGACGCTTTATCTTCCGGCCACGGATTTCCAATGTATTCAAGCCGTCTGAGGGGCTCTGCCAGATGAATCATGTCATCTTTTAACCGGGCAATCAGATAACAGTCCCACGGTTTCTCCTGTTTACACGTTCCCACGATTAAGTATGCACTTCCGTCATCATCTACAAATACACATGGGTCCCATTTAGGAATTCCGACAGGATATTCCCTGTAATCTACAAGTGCTTCCCCCCTTGCATCCACAAATGGACCCGCCGGGTGGCTGGAAACACCCACTCCCACGCCCCAGTCCCCAGTAGAAAAGTATAGATAGTATGTTCCATTTTTATAGGCTGCATCTACTGCCCAACACTGGTTCAGAGCTCCACAGTAGAAATCCTCAGGATGCACCGTAGATTCCAGCTGCCAGTCTATCAGATTTACGGAAGACCATATCTGCCAGTCCTCCATATGAAAATCATTTTCATACCCCGGTGCATCATGTGTTGCATACAGATATGCCTTCCCCTCAAATACATGGATATGCGGGTCACATACCCCTTTTCTTAAAATTACCGGATTCATTTTCCCCCTCCATCATAAGAAGCTTCGTAAAGAGCTTCCAGATTCTCCATCTTCCAATCCGGGGTAGAACCATTTCCCATGGTCAGCATAAAACGTCCCTCCGGCTTTCTATATGTATTTTTTAAAAACCTGATTTCGTCACGCACCTCTTCCGGGGTGCCGAAAGCCATCAAATACTGGACATCCACCCCAGCCAGAATGCAGATTTGGTTTCCAAACTTCTCTGAGATTACCTGCTCGTTCATTGTATTTCTCTGAATCGGATGGATGACATCCAGACCAATTTCTATAAATGCTGGCAGAAATAATTCAATATTACCACAGCTATGCAACCAGAAATGCACACCCAGCTCATGTGCCTTATCAATCAGCTGTTTATAGTATGGTTTAAAAAACTCCTGAAAGATTTCTAATGAAAAGAAAGGTGCCGTCTGTGTTCCGATATCATCCGATACAAAAAAGCCATCCACATCCATTTCTTCCTTGGCTCTCTCCATAACCCTCATATAGAACACTGTAAGTTTCGAAAATAATCTATGGATTTCCTCCGGATACAAATAAAAATCTGTAAGGGCATTCTCCATCCCCCGTAAGGACCACAGACGTTCAAAAAAACAATACCACCATCTTCCCAATAAATA
This sequence comes from Faecalicatena orotica, assembly GCF_003149245.1. Taxonomy (GTDB): domain Bacteria; phylum Bacillota; class Clostridia; order Lachnospirales; family Lachnospiraceae; genus Faecalicatena_A; species Faecalicatena_A orotica. Next base: position 9,039 of record NZ_QGDL01000028.1, read on the forward strand.
TCTTCCATCGTCTTCTTTTCCCCCTGCCATCAGCGCCGGGGATTCCGGATCTGGAAACGATGCATAAAATGCTTCCGCATCCTCCCAATCTTCAATCAGACACCTTGCATCCAGTCCTTTTCCTTCTGCCTCTTCACTCCCCGGAGCTGCCCAATAAAAGTCAGGGTCATCTGGCGGTCCGGATGTCAGTCCTGGCATCTGCAAAAATATGTCAGCAACATCACAAGGATATTGTTTCAGCCACTTCTTTCTCATTTCAGGACTATTCTGAAACAGATTGTCGTAAATCCAGATATCGTACAGCAGAGGGATTCTCTCTGCCGTACCCTTTCCTTCTATCACCTTTATCACATCATTTCTACTCAGTGGCTCCATAACATCACCTTTCTAATAAAAGAGGAAGCGCATCACACAGATTATCATATTGTTTCAGACAAAGGGAGTCCATTCCGCTGGCATGGATATTTCCGCCATTGATGCCGACAGCCTGGAATCCTGCAAGCCTGATGGACATAATTCCTGCCGAGGAATCTTCGAAGCCCAGCACCCTTGATTTGTCTTCCTCTGTAATTCCAAGTCCCACTTTGGCAGTCTCTGAGTACAGCCAGGGATGCGGCTTCGGTGCCAATTCCCCAATTGTCCCTGTCTGCCCCTTTTTAAATGTCTGTCCCGCCGTGATGATTGCATCATAAAAGTCCAGCGGGTCACCCATTTTCAAGGTCTGGAATGCTGAGATAATCTCCGGCATTGCCTTGGTATACAGCCCGGAAGTCACCAACCCTATTTTTATGCCATTCCCTTTGACTTCCTCTAAAAACTCCTTCAGGCCGGGTGCCGGGTTAAACGCACCTTTCTTTCCCCTGCCTTCCAGAATCTCCTTCATCTCATACTCTGTGGTTTCAAAATAAATGCTCCGTGCTTCCTCAATTGTTTTATCCGGGCAATATTTATTGATACAGTACTGCAGATGCTCAGATACAGAATGACCCGATACATGCGGTTCATCTGTCTCCTCCAGTTTGAATGACACATCATGCTTCAGCTTTGCTATCGTCTGCTCAATAATCCACATCCAGAAATTCTCGCTGTGCACACTTGTGCCATCCAAATCCATCAGGATTGCTTTTGCCGGTCCCTGAAACTTTGCTTCAGGCACTTTATAAATTGCAGGATAGCCTAATGCTGATTTTACATTACATAATGTTTTGTCTTTAAAAATTATAAATTCCACTTTTTTATCAGAAGGAGTCCATATCTTTTGTACCCCGTCCTTTCCCTCAACAAAACTCTTATCTGAAGTCTCTTTCAGAGAAATCATATTTTCCATTTTCCCGATTCCCGGGTATATATTGTTTGCCATTATAATACTCATTTCCTCCTTTATCCTGCTATAAATGCCACATTCCCCAGATCATTATCCAACAGCCGCTGCCTGCTTGTGTTTATATCCCCAGTCCCACAGAATTCCAGGCTATACCGGAACTCACAATACCCGGACAGGTCCAGCTTAAAATTCGTCTCCCAGACGTTATTCATAATCCAGCTATATACGGGACGTTTATTATCTTCCACGGAGCCGTCACAGAGCTTTATTGCATGATGCTCCATCTCCCCATAGTATAAAAGTGGAGTGTCCAATGTATTAATCAGTATAGAGCCTTCCTTTCCCTGATAAAGCATCCCACAGTCGCTCATATAGAATTCCATACAGGTTCCCGGAATCTGGTCAATCCCCGGGCGCATCCACCGGCCGCCTTTTATAATGTGCTGCTCACTTCCGGCTGTTTCCAGTGATAAAGGAAGATAAACGCTTTCGATATCCTCCGACAGACACTTTGCGATTTTATAAGTAAACTGTATTCTCGGAAGCTCTTTAAAAAACTGGAGAATAATTAAGCTTTTTCTTGTCCCTTCCAGCTGGAAATCAAATTGTATCTTTGTGAATACCGGACCATCCTCCAGCACTGTGACATTTTTCAGTTCCGCCTGATAGTGCTGCGCGTTGATTCCTCTGATATTACGGCCCAGCGCAGTCCGTTCCCGGAAAACATCATGATAAACCGGTGTTCTCTCATATACAGGCGTAAAAAATTTCTCATATCCGTCTTTCAGCATTTCTGTCCGTGTCTTCTTATTATAAAAAGAGGTAATGCCCTCACCTACTTTATAACGGAGGCAGAACCACTCATTCTCTAGTTGATAAGGCAGATAACATGTTTTACTGTCATAAGGGCTCATGACATCACGCACATAATCAATTCCTGCAACTGACCTGTGGTTGTTATCCGTTTCCTCCCCGTGAATCTGCTCTTCGAACAGGAACAACTTCTCCTGCCCCGCCTCAAAGCAGGCAATAAAGCTTATGAGAACACCGCGGGGGTGCGGTGATACCTGTGAAACCAATATCTCCCCAGTTTCACAGTCCGTGATTTTCACTTCAGCCACCTTATTCCAAAAGCTTTCAATATAGAATTCTACAAGCTGTTCTCCTGGCAGTCCCCCCAGATTAATCGCTTTTACAGTCCCTTTCGTCTCGAAATACTCGCGTATATCTCCTAAAAGCTGAAGCTGCACATTTTTACGCATATTGTTGGCTTCGTGTGCTTTGGATGCATAGCTGTTATTCCTTAGATCCTGATTCAAAGCCATAGTGCTATACGGCTCTGTAACAGTTGCAGAGTCCCCCCATGTATGCTCCGCATATAAGAGCAGGTTATCATCACTGGCCTTTTTAAGTGTCCCGTCAATCTTCCCCGTGCGCTTTTCCAGCCTGTCTGCAGCTTTTCCAAGCCTTTGCGCCTCCTTATAATGCTTGACAACATAAGGGGTACTTCCAACCCCGTCTGCCCACCAGTCATTTAAATCTCCGGTATATTCCGGTGCATCTGCAGCCTGGTCCTTTATCAGACCGTAAAGCTCTGACAGGGTCACCATCTCAATTCGTATCTCATCCCCATATTTCTCATGGAAATCCGAGATAATGTGCAACGCTTCCGGGTTCGGTGGAGCATTGTCACTATGCAGGCCTGACAGGGCCGCTATATAGAAATCGTAGGAATATCCGGTGTCGCTGTACATCTCAATCATCCGCCGGATGTTCTGGTAAAGCATCTCGATGGGCTGTTCAGAATATTTTTCGTTTTCAGGGGCGTTTCTTAACAGGAGGTTCCTGTTCTTTGTCGGTATAATCCCCAGCTTATTGCCCAGATTGTAATGGTCCCCGCTCCATACCAAAAGCCGTCTGCCATTCTCCGATTTCCAGAAATAGGGCTCCTGATTCTTGTGCAGCGGGAACATCCCGTGATGGGTATGTATATTGGTAAATAAAAACTCAATTCCATTTTCTATCAGTACATCCCTCACTCCCATGGACATTCCGTTAATGTCCGCAGTCATGGCACTGTCAACCTTAATACCCTGCTCTCCAAAAATATGAAGCATATGTTTCGTCTTCCTGTCAAGGGCCTCACAGTCTGCAAGGTCATTAAAGTTCAGATAATTAGCAGATATCCCAATATTTCCTTTCTTCACCAGCCTGAAAAAGTCTTCTTTTTCACGCGGCTCTGCCATTTCCAAAAACTTTTCCACACAAAAGTATGTTTCACAGTTCCATTTAAACTGTTTTTCCACCGTCTGCTTAGCATATCCCTCTTTTATAATCCGAATAGCTTTTTGGATATCGCAAACCTGATTATAAATAATCCTTTCCTGCAAATCCGTGTAGCCAATATCAGTATGGGAATGATGTACGACATATATTTTCTTCATTTCTGCCTCCTTTAAGCAAATCTAAAAAGTACGGTGTAAATCTTATTGCCTGGTACTGTGATAGAAACAGTGTTCCCTTGTGACTGAAGTACTTCCAATCGTTCTTCCTTCAAATCCAGAAGTTCTGCACTTGCAATTTTCCTGTACCAACTCACATCTGTCTGCTGCTCAATTTTAGAAGGATTATAGAGACGCATAACAATGCCGTCCCCTTTTTCGGCCTTTTTCAGGCAGGATACCTGTACCTGCCCTGAGACATTGTAAAATGAATAAGACACAGGGAGTATCCCGTTCCCTGTAACAGGCACACTCATCTGAATTGGCTTCAATGGGATATTGAATGCCTCTGCCTTCCCGGCAAGTTCATTTACTGTAACATCTGCTGTAATGGGCATAATTGCATAGTTATATTCCAAAGTCCTCTTGAGCTGGCCTCCGTTCTGATCAGGAAAATATCCCTCACTGCGGAATTCTGTACATATAATATTCTTAACCGCCCTAAATAACGTGAATGATACCGTATTGGCATGGTCTGTACGAAGCTCATATTCTCCCAGACAGTCAGTAATGACAGCCATCCCCCTTTTGCCTTCACAAACCGAAAGGAAATTCTGCATAGGCTGTGTAACCAATTCGTTATAATATTTTCCTTCCCCGTCTTTCAATGGCAGTGCACTTCTTTCGTCTACCGTAAAATGTCCCTGGGCATTAGCCGTTGCAGATTTCACGCCCGTCTCCATAAGTACACTCATGCGGTGGTCGCGGCAGGTATTATTTACGATTGCCTTTACTTCTACCTGATTGCTTCCTTTACGCAATGTATAGCAGGTAGTAATCGGAAGTTCCCGTAAAGTTTCACTTCTTTCGCTCTTTCCACTCACATAACTGTCCGGCCTATACGCATATTCCGGTATCTGAAGCGTCATGTCCACTCCTATTGTGGCAGACAGACTTCCATTTTCCTTCAGATAAATAGAAGCCTGTATACCTTTACTTGTATAAGTGCGGTTATTGTATGGCGGATAATACATCCAATAATCACCCACGTCTCCCGTGCTCTCGTAATAGTTTAATGGTCCATAGGTTTCCCCTGTCCTTTTATCAGTAACCGTGATGCTTCCGTCCCGGTTCACTTTCACCGCAATCAGTTCATTTTCCATATAATCACTTGCAGCTGCCAGTTCATGTCCGTCTGTTTTTCTGGTCTTTGCCCAGAATTTTGTCTTCCTGTCAAATTCAACGAAATCAACTAATTTATATACCTCATACCCACCTGCCGGGATATCCCCTGTTTCAAAGAACACCCCATGTCTGTCCGAATAGTAAGGAAATGGTCTCGAGTGCAGATGTACAACTGGTGAGATAGATTCTTTCCTTTCCTTAAACTGAAGCTCTCTTACAGTGCCTTTGGAATCTTCTATCCCAAATTCCCAGATCCCTCTGTTCCGCGGCGTATCCAGATACACCTCCAGTACTTCCCGTCTCGTTTTCGCTGTAGGATTAAAAACAGTAAAAACAATATCGTCATGAGCATACGCGCTTAAGTCAATTCGTTTCACAATCTCCTGAAGACCGCGGATGTATACCGTATTGGCAAGTTCCTCTGCCTGTGACAGTCTGTACATCACGTCATCCACTGTCTTATCCTGCGTAACACCATTGATAGAATCATGAGGCTGGGACAGTAATAAATAGTCGGCTGCTTTCTTTAGGAATTGGCTTTCGTATTGCCCGCCAAGCAGCATACAAATCACAGAGACCGGCTCAGCCATCCCGTACAGTCTATTTTGGACAGACTTATTCAGGGTCTTAATATAAGGTCTTGTCATCAGTGCATTGCCAGACAGAGAAGTTGTCGGACCGTCTCTCAGCTCCCCCATCACCTCATTCAGTTCTTCCATATTCAGGTTTTTTTTCAGGATTTCCACATATTCTTCTATTGAAGAGCTTTTGAATTCCATCTCTTCCACTTGGGAATTCATTTTTTCCAACAGTTCCATCAGATGAGGCTGCCCGGTTGTCGAATCGCTCCCATCCATCATGATTCTGTGTTCAGGAAGCCTTGTATCTTTCATACCATTCCATGCCTTACCGGCTGCTTCCTTTAAATATTCCTCATGAATCCTTTCCGTCTTTTCCAATCGGAAATAATCCTGCACAGACTGTTCTTTATCCGCCTGGTGGAATACCTGACCGTCCTGGCCATAATGGTACTCGTATTCTTCTGACTTATATTCTTTCCCTGTCATCACCTTCAAATAGGCATTCATGAAAAAGTTAGCCCTTGCATCTTCCCCGAGACGGGTAGCCAGCACGCTCGTTCCGTCTGCCCCTGTCCATTTAAACTCACACCTTGGAGCTCTTGTCCTGTCCACATTCTTTGATACAATAACTGTATCAATGTCAAATCCCTTATAAATCTGGGGCAATTGTGACGGCTGTCCCCATCCAAAAGATTCATATCCAATTTTTAAGTACCCGCCAAGCTTCTCCGCTTCTTCCTTTCCCTTTAAAAGATTTCGAATCATAGACTCCCCTGAGATCGGATACAAATCTGGGAGTGTATACCAGGGTCCTATGACAATCCGTTTTTCTTTAATCAGCTTTTTAATCACGCCCTCTTTTTCGGGACATATTTCCAGATAATCTAAAAGCGCAACAACCTGCCCGTCAAATAAAAAACTTTTATAACCGGGGTTTGTTTCCAGGGTCTCAATTAATTCATCTACCAGATCCCTCAGATACATACGGTTCTCCCAGACCGGATACCTCCATTCTCTGTCCCAGTGTGTATGCGGTACAACATAGCCAATTGATTTTTTATCATTCATCTCTACATTCACTCTCCTATATCTTTGTAATCATTTTCCTTTGTCTTCCCAATTTCTTCAACTATCAATATCGGAGACAGCACACATATCCAACACTTTTCTCTTCTAATTTTAAACAGTGGGAAAATCACCGGAAAACTGAGTCTTTCCATATACCAAAAATGCAGGGTATTCCTGATTAATCAAGAATACCCTGCATTTAATATCCGTATTTTATTGACTCTGTGTAACTGTTACTTCTCTCTGCTGCGGAGCTGCTGCCTATAAGCCTGGGGCGTCACCCCCATCTTCTTCCTGAAGTAAGTATAAAAGTAGTTGATGCTCGCAAATCCACAGGCCTGGGCGATATCCTTCGCTGGCTTTTCCGTATTCTCCAGCCCTTCAAGCACCTTCTGCAGCCTTACGCTATTCAGATATTCTGACACCGACACACCGGTTTCCTTTTTAAATACCCTGCCAAGATAGTTCGCAGACACTCCGAACTCATCCCCCAGAAACTCTAATGCAATGTTCATATTAGAATAATTCTTCTGAATATATTCCTGGATTTCCTCCATCTTCCCTGTTACACCTTTTTTCACATTTGCAGATTCCTGTATCTGCAGCATATTGGAAAATACCTTTTCAAACTGTTTATCTACCTGTACCTTTTTATCACATTTCGCCAACTGTGCCAGGAAATGATTCAACGTATACTCCTGGTCCGCATCAGTCATATAGAATTCCTTCATATCACGGACAAGTGACACACCAAGCCATATCATTGCATTCATATATTCCTTGCTGCTGTAGCACTCTAAAGATTCTGCAAATATCTGATACTGTTCCCAGACATCCTTACCGCCACGTAAAGTATCCGTAAGCTTCCCTAAATCTAATTTGCGGTAATTCACACTGCCACTGTGTTCCTCACAGATTCTCTCATAGGTAAGGAACATATTAGATGGGTAGAAAAAGCTTTCTTCCTTCACCTGATAAAGCTTCTCGGCCAGTTCTGGTATTTTTTCGGCAGTTAGGAATTCTTCACTGCCTATCAGAGAAAATGTCCACTCTCCAAAAGGCTTTATTTTATCACAGAACTCCCGGAACTTGCCCTCTATCCTGCCAGTGTCTACGGACTCTCCGTCTTCAGCTGACAGTATAAACACAATGGTATTATCCCGGTTAATCAGGCCGCTCACATGGAATTCCATATTAAAAATTTCTTCAAATATATTTCTCACGCTATACTTAACGTCATATGCCCCGTCCTGCCCGAATTCCTCTATAAAGCTGTGATAATCTTCCAGCTGCAGTAATAGCACAGTAAACAGCTTTCCCGCTCTCATGGGATATCCCAGCTGCTCAAGCCGTTCAGTAAGTTCTGCGTTTCCGTATGTCTTTCTTTTATGGATAAATTCATATAGGAAGTTCTCTTTTAATTTATTAGATTCCGATATTTTCATTCCATTTTTTATAAAATTCTTCCGTTCCAACTGTCCATACAAACGATAGATAGAAAAGGAACTAAATGCAGAACCTCCGGCTACCGCCAATAAAATGAACGCACATATGAAAAATGCCCATTTCTGCAGTTCCAGAAGACGTGCAAACATCGTATCCCATTTTGTAACCTTCAGATAATCCCAATCTGTTTTATCTGAATGCATCCATGACACAAAATAACGCTCTGCATCATATGATGTTTCTGCATGCCCATCATTTCCTTCGATCAAATTAAGAAGGTGGCTGTCCATTTTCATGTCTAAATCCGAGAAATTTTGAAGTTCAGCCCACATCTCATCTTTCCCATCTACAATTACCATCTGGCTTTCCTGCATTGCCTCCATTCCCAGTACTTTGGCAAAAAGAGGAGTCAAATCCAAATTGACGACGATTGCACTGGTAACTTGACTATCTTGTGTATTATTTAAAACATATGTATAGACCGAATCCGTAACCTCCGTTCCAAGGCTATTCCTTATGACACGTTCCCGCTTAAATAAATTTCTTGAATAGTAATTGTCATAGTCATTTAAAATTTCAACAATTCCGAGGTCACTGAATCCGGCCTTTCCCGTATAGGAATAGTTTCCGTCTGTACTCAGGAACTTATCAATCTTGCCGTTATAAATATAAATGGACTCAATCATACTGCTTGTGTTCTTAAATACTGCAAGCTGTTTTCTGATTCTTGCTATATCCAGGCTATTAAACGAGCGTGCCTCTCCTGCCAGCATCCAGTCTGAGCATATGTCATCCAAAATAACCTGAGTGGCCACCATATTAATCTGCTCGTTTGCAACCTCGAATTCTTCCTGTATCTGCCTGAACTGTTGCGCAGATGAATCAATGTTCTGCTCCATGATAATCTTTTTTACAATACCATACATGAGTTAAACCAGATAGGGATAAAAATAGATATGTATCGGCAGGAGTACAGATTTACTCCTGCTTTCGCCTTTATTCAGGCGGTTTGACGTGTAGTACGCTGCATATATTCCCTCTCCATTTCCCGCATTTCCTCGTCTGTGGGAATATCCACAATCCCGACATAGGAATAGTAAATGTCGATTTGCTGTGTCCGTTTCCCGTCCTTTTTCTCACGCTCATGGATTACGATTTTATCCACAAATGCGTTTAGGATTTCGGGCGTGAGTTCGTCAATGCGGGTATATTTCTTTGTGACGGCTATCAGCTTTGATACATTGGTGGTTTCCATGTCGGCTTCGCTGACTTCGGCTGTTAAGGATTCGATTTCCTGTTTTAGCTGTTCCTGCTCCGCTTCGTATCCGTCTGACAGCTTGCAAAAGCGTTCGTCATTCAGCTTTCCGTTGACATTGTCCTCGTAGATTTTACGGAACAGGCGGTCAAGCTCATCCATCCGCTTTTCGTCCTTTTCTATCTGTTTCTGCTTTGCAGACAGTTCGTATCGGCGTTCCGCAAGGGTGGTGTCTATCTGTTGTCGGATAAATACACGCTCAAACTGCTGCAGATAGGACAGGAAATGCTGAAGCTGTTTCAAAACCAACTGATTTAGTGCGTCTTCTCGGATATAGTGCTGCGTACAGTTCTGCGTGCGGCTCGTCCGCTTGTACTGGGAACAGCGGAAATGCGTGTATCTATTGGCAGTGGCAAGGCTTAGTTTTGCCCCGCAGTCGGCACAATAAAGCAGTCCAGAAAACATGCTCGTAATCCCGCTGTTGGTCGGTCTGCGTTTATTTTCCCGTATCATCTGCACCTTATCCCACACTTCCCTGTCAATAATCGGCGTATGGGCGTTCTCAATATATGCCCGCATTTCCTTTGCGGTTGGGATACGCTTCTTGCTTTTAAAGCCCAAACGGGTGGATTTGAAGCTCTCCGTACAGCCGATATACGCCACATTTTCCAGAATAGCAGCTACGGCTGACGGCTCCCAACAATACGGATTTTCCGAAACCCTCGCCACGCCGACGCCCTTTGACGCTTTGTAGGCTGACGGGGTAAGCACCTTTTCCTCCCACAAAATAGTGGCAATGGCTGACATTCCGTTTCCCTGCATACAGAGGAAAAATATCCTGCGGACAACCGCCGCCGCTTCCTCGTCCACAAGCCATCGGGTATTATCATCAGGATTGCGTAAATATCCGTAAGGCGGCGCACCCAGATGTTCGCCCGCAAGCCCCTTCGCTTTCTTGACTTCCTTTACTTTTTTGCTCGTGCTTTTGGGATACCACTCATTAAAAAGGTTGGTAAATGCGGCAAATTCGTTGCTCTCAAGGCTGCCCGTGTCCACATTGTCCATGATGGCGATAAAGCGCACCCCTGCTTCGGGATAAATGATTTCGGAGTATGAGCCGACCTCGATATAGTTCCTGCCAAAGCGGGAGAGGTCTTTTACAATGACCGTTGTTACAAGCCCCTTGTCAATATCCTCTGACATTTTCTTAAAAGAAGGGCGGTTAAAATTCGTACCCGTATAGCCATCGTCCACATAGTAGGTGGGATTTGGAAACCCGTGTTCCTTAGCGTACTTGAATAGATATTCTTTTTGATTTACGATACTGTTGCTCTCGCCTTCACGTCCATCGTCCTGACTCAGACGACAGTACAAGGCGGTGATTTCTTCCTGCTGTCTTTGCAATGCTTTCTCCTTTCCGACAGCAGACACGATAGTATGAAGTGTAGATACAGTATACCACGCCTGCGGTCAAACTTCAACGCTTTAAAGCGATAATCTTTCCGATATTTCTTAATCCTCATCATAACCCTCGGAATCAAAACTGTAATCTGCTGTGTCCCGCATGAATATCCTGCTGAGAAGCCCAAGCAAGTCCCTCCCGTCCTCTCGGAAATGTGCGGTCACTGTATATTCCGTGCCGCCGATTTTCTCGCAGAGCGTTGCCTGTTCAGGGATACGCATAAGGGGCATAATGTTTTCAGCAGGCGGCAGGGGCGGGTACACCCTATTCGGGTTTACCATTGAGATACCCTTATTTTCGTCTAAAATTTCCGTAAGTTCCTGTTCTGTCAGTCTGCTCATCGCAATGCGTCCTCCCTCTTGCGGTCTGTCCTGCCATTCTGGTTTGACCTTTGATTTTCAACCGTATCGTGGATTTGGTTCAAGCAGTCATCAATGTGGGCAGAGCGTTTTTCAATCCCGTCCGCATATTTCAGCCGCTTTCGCAGCTCCGTTATCCGTTCCGTCACCCCGTTTTTTTCTTCTCGGAGCGTTTCTTTCTCGGCGGGTGAAGCACGCCGTATCTTATTCTGCAAATGCCGCCGATAGTTGGTAAGCCTGTCCATTTCCGTCTGGTTCTTCTCCCTGTCGGCGTGCAAATCGGAGAGGGTGGAGATGTTATGCTCCGACATATAGCGTACCTGTGTGGTAATCTCATCCAGTTTCCGAAGCTCCTCTTTCATAAGCGGGCTTGTCGGCTTGTAGTCCGTGCCTTTGGGAAATATCCCCAACTGATAGCACCAATAGTAATACAACGCTAAGATTCCCCTTGTTTTCTGGTGCGGTTTCCAAGCCTTTTTATATTCTTCGGGCATATGGGGAGAGTAGGAAATCTTTGCTTTGTAGTTCCCATATCTTGCCCTTGTGCCTAAATGTGAACGGATAAAATCGGGCGTTAAGCGTTCATCAAGCGTATCTAATCTTGTGAAATGCTTATACTGCGGCAGCTTCATTTTCCAATGCCCGCCCGAAAAATCAACCTCGTAGCCTTTGTCGATTAGATACTTCATCATGTGCGGAATATCCCGACTGCCGCTGATTGCCTCCGCTAAATCTTCCAGATAGACGTTGTAGCGTGTCGGCTTGCCGCTCTTTTCATCCAGATACAGCGGTCTTGACGGTGCTTTCTTCGGGTTCTCAATCACCGATAATCCGTACTCTCTGCACAAGCGGTCTGACGTTTCCCTTAGCCGTTTCTGCTCCGATTTTGAGTAATTATATTTGCTCCCATCCAGATAGGAAACAGAGTTGAAGCAGAAGTGATTGTGGAGATGCCCCCTGTCAAGGTGGGTGACAACGATTATCTGGTACTTGTCGCCCCACATTTCCCTCGCAAGTTTTAAGCCGATTTCGTGGCATTGTTCGGGCGTTACTTCGTCTGGCTTGAAGCTCTGGTAGCCGTGCCAAGCGATATACCCGCCTGTCTTCTGGTACTGCTTTTTCGTTAGAATCATCTGCTGTAACGCTGTTTCTTTTAAACAGTTGATGGCGGAAACAAACTCTCCATTGTCCGTTTTCTGTGGATTCTTCACATAGGAGAACACGTCAAAGAAGTCCTGCATCTCCTTATTCGGCACGGTCTTTTCTGGGTTTTCCACATAAGAAATTAAGTCTTTCAACCGTCCTTCGATGTGCCAGAGGCTCGTTGCCGCCATATCAGACTGCCCCCTGTTCCGTCAATTTTTCCATGTCAAACTGCTGTGGGAGGGTATAATTCCGTTGCAGTTCCAAGATAAAATCCTCAATCTCCCTGCATATTTCATCAGCGGAAGGGGCGTAGGGGATACACTTTTTAAAGGCTACGTGTACTTCGTAAAGCGTGCCTAATAGTTCCCAAAATTCTTTCTCTGGCTGTGGCTGCGGTGCGTTTCCCCTGCATAACTGACGCATAAATTCTGCGGTGGACAGACCGCAGGCGGATGAATACTGCTTTAATTTTTCATGTTCTTCTTCGCTCAATCTAAAAGTAATGCATACTTTTTCTGATTTTTCTCTACTCATTTTTCTTAATCCTCCAGTTTTATTTTTCCTTTTATCGGGGTAGCTAGGGGTTGTCCCCTAAGTTAGTCCACACGCCTTTAGGGTGTGGATTGGATTGTGGCTGACACAATCCGATGCTCGCTATCTCTGTGGACAACTCCGCAGAGCATTTTTCTGTGTAACGGCTTTCTTAATGCCTGCCTTTACCCTCCGAAAAGGAAATCCTATGTCCTTTCCACCTCCGTTCTGGATTTTATTGCCTTTGACTTTTGGATAAATGAAAAAGCCGCCACACTGCATCACGAACGACAAGAGGATTCCCTCCCGCTCTGATTCGCAATGCTATGTAGCGGCTTTGAAATTCAAAACCCATGTCAGCCTTGCCGATTGGCTGACATTTCAATCTTATATCTATGTGCTTATTTAATTTTCAATCTTCCAATTTCCCCATTGGTATTTCAGAATACCATAGCGGCAATATGGCTGTCAAGATTTTGCACAAACTTTTTAGTATTCTCTATGGACAGGGATTTTATTCACTTATTCTAAAATTGGGTGGGAGAATTTTATCCCCCACCCAATAGCCCATAAGAAAGCATGCTGTATTAGATGACTATAAAATCTTCCGCAACTTTTTTCTAAGATGGTCTAACCGTGCATAGATAGCACCCGTCGTTAAATGCACAAGCGGGGCAATCTCTTTTGTGGAATACCCTTTCATTTTCAGCAGAACGATTTGCAGTGTACGCCTGTCCACCGTAAGTAATGCCTGATACAGATTTTCATCTTCGATTTCATCCAGTAAATCTTCAACGGTCTTTACTTCGGCTGACTGTTCCCTGTCTGCCATTCCCTCAAGGTATTCCCCGAAATCGCTTGTCCAATGGTAAAACCGCCTGTTGGAATTAAAGTCTGCCCTGTCGTCAATACGGATTTGTTCGATGGTAGCTTCATCAACTCCATGTTCCCGCAACACTTTTTCCTCGGCTTCTTTCCAGATACGCCACTTCCTGTCCTCACGTCCGTTGTTATATGCCATTCTTTTTTCCTCCAATCAATCTGAATCTTTGAAAACATAAAAATCCAGATTGAAAGGCGGCGAACGACACTTAACACCAATAATAGTCCTGCGGCACTTTCCAACCAAAAACGACAAAAGAAAAACCGCAAAGGCTTTGTGACCTTTACGGTTATGGGAAATACTAATTCTGTTGTATGGAGATTGTACTTCTACCTTCATGGTGGGAAGTACCGTTGCACTGGCAGGGATTTTTTTAACTGGCTTCCCGCCATTCCCTGATGTGCTATGTATAAATAAACTTTGCTTTATATAAGCAGATGGGCAACCGCCCGAAAAAAGGAACATAAAAACCCTCCAAATTTAAAAACAAATTCAGAGGGTAATTTAGGGTATAACAAAATAACCCACCCGAATATCGTTTTTTTTATTTGGTGAGTTTGTTCTT
>NZ_QGDL01000029.1 GCF_003149245.1 Faecalicatena orotica
GGGCTGTTCGCCCATTAAAGCGGTACGCGAGCTGGGTTCAGAACGTCGTGAGACAGTTCGGTCCCTATCCGGCGTGGGCGTAGGATATTTGAGAGGAGCTGACCTTAGTACGAGAGGACCGGGTTGGACTGGCCGCTGGTGTATCTGTTGTTCCGCCAGGAGCATAGCAGAGTAGCCAAGCCGGGAAGGGATAAACGCTGAAGGCATCTAAGCGTGAAGCCCCCCTCAAGATGAGATATCCCATAACGTCAAGTTAGTAAGACCCCTTGAAGACGACGAGGTAGATAGGGCAGAGGTGGAAGTGCGGCAACGCATGGAGCTGACTGTTACTAATAGGTCGAGGGCATAACCAAGCAGGGTGATAGGAAATGGATGGAAAATTCTTTGTATGCAGTTTTGAAGGTATATATACAGACGGAATGAGGGAGACGGTACCAGTAGGTATCGTTTTTTGTAATATACAGGTGATGGTACAACAGGATATTTTGAGAATTTTCTGAAAACGGACCGCAAAAGGGTCAGACCCCTTTGCGACTTGTGATCATGGGGATGGTTCGATGCATGAACTGGTGAGGTTTATTCTGAATGAGGAAGAAGAGAGGCAGCTGCACTGGAGCGGCAATCTGAATATGCTGCTCGTCCTTCGGGGGGAGTGTGCTTTTAGCTGCCACGGAGAGCTTGCCCCTATGAAGGCCGGTGATTTATGGGTGGTGAATCCACTCTGCCTTTACCAGATTTTAAGAGAATCTGAAGCGGATATTCTGACGGTTTCCTTTTCTAAAGAAGCGACAGAGGGAATGAAGCTGGGAAAGGAATGGGAGATCTTTTGCCGCAGTGACCAGCAGGAGGAGAATGACAGGGAAGCTTTTCAGGAATTGCGCCGTTTGGTGGCGGACCTTTTCGAAGTTTGTGTGAAAGAAAAAAAGAATGACAGCCTTCTGGTAAAGAGTTATGTATGTCGGATACTCTATTTTCTCGGGGAGGGATTTGCGGTAAAAAGTTCTTTGGAAGGAGGAACGGAGGACCATTCTCTGGAGCGGCTCAGCCGTATTTTGAGGAGGATACATGAGGATTATGCCCAGCCGCTTACGTTGAAGCAGGTTGCGGAAGAAGAATATCTGTCCATGAATTATTTGTCCAGATACTTCCAGAAGAAGGCGGGGATCGGATTTAACCAGTATCTTAACCAGGTACGCCTGCAGGCAGCCGCCGGGAAACTACTGGATACAGCACTTTCTGTGACCGAGATTGGACATCTGTGTGGTTTTAAAGATGCAACACAGTTTATTAAGAGATTTCATGAGTTTTATAAAATGACACCGGTGAAATTCAGAAACCAGATGTTGGTTCAGAAGGAACCAGATGAAAGAGAGCAGGAGTTATTCTATGAACTGTTGAAATATAAGAGCCAGGAAACAATACAGGGGCATGGTATCAGGGAACGCGCCAGAAGCAGAAAAATAAATGTGGATGTGTCAGTCAAAGGAAAACGGCTCAGACATCATTGGAAAACACTGGTGAATATCGGGTTTGCCAAGGAAGGTCTGTCGGCTGTTATTCAGAACCAGCTTCGTACAATCCAGAAAGAAATTGGCTTTCAGTATATTCATTTTCACGGACTGCTGGATGATGATATGATGCTGTATAGAGAAGAGGAAGACGGTACCCCGGTCTATAATTATAAGTATACAGATATGTTGTTTGACTTTTTCTTGTCTATCGGTCTGAAACCTTATGTGGAATTGAGTTTCATGCCCTCGGTATTGTCAAAAGAGTCTAAAAAAATATTTATTAAATCTGTAAACATGGGGATGCCGAACAACATGGAGAAATGGTGTGGCCTGGTGAGAAATCTTACTGTTCACCTAATGGAGCGTTATGGGGAAGAGGAAGTATTGTCGTGGAGGTTTATACCGTGGACAGGTCCAGTCAGTTATTCATATTATGGGAATTATGAAATAACAGAATATTTTGAACTATACAGGAAATCTTTTGAAGTGTTAAAGTTGGTTCATCCGGAGATTCAGGTGGGCGGACCGGCTATGGATTCCTATTATATTTGGGAGGATGGGGGATTTTACGAGCAATTTATAGAGTATACGGAAAGGACACACTGCAGTCCGGAATTTCTTGCTATAGACCTTTATCCTTCTAAGAAGGGTGAGAAGGAGGAAGGGGAAGAAATTGTTCTAATCGAAACACCGGAGGCGTTTTCCCGGGTGACCAGCTGGGATGAAAAGTATATCGGGCATTTACTGGACCGTCTTGAGAAGTACCATAAGAAGAGGGATGGGAAAGTGCCGGAGATTGTATTCGTTGAATGGAATTCTACGATCTGGCAGAGAGATCTGACGAATGATACCAGTTTCAAGGCGGCATACATTGCAAAAAGCCTATTGGAGAATTATGACAGGGTGTCTGCTTTTGGATACTGGGGATTGAGTGATTATATCGAAGAAGTCGCTCCCGCACAGGAAGAATTTCATGGCGGTTTTGGCCTGTTTACGTGCCAGAGTATTAAGAAAAGCGGATATTACTGTATGGAACTGCTTGCAAAACTGGGAGATTATATGGTTGCCAGAGGAGACGGATATTTTATCACAAAGAAAATATCCGGACAGATCCAGATTTTTCTTTATAATTGTGTACATTTTAATAAACTTTACCGTTACAGGCATCTGAATGGTGTTGACAGGACACACCGGACAGGGGCGTTTCTGGATGGGGAACGAATCCGGTATCATCTGCTCTTAGACGGGATTGGGGATTGGGAGTTTATTAAGATGCGTGAGTACACGATTAGTGAAAAAAGAGGAAGCTCCTATGAAGCGTGGATAAAGATGGGGGCGCCTTCATCTCTGTCGGCGGAAGAGGTCCTGTACCTACGGCAGAGTACGGTTCCTGAATATCAGTGTATGCTGCTGTCAAACGAAGAATTCCGGCAGACGGAACTGGCGCTGCCACCGCAAAGTGTGAAGCTTATTCTACTGGAAAAAGCAGATTCTCAATAGAGAGTCTGCTTTTTTTGTATATAAATATACTTTTTAATAGTGAAAAATTATCCTTACGGAAATAGTATGGCAAAATGCTTAATTTGGAGGATAAAAAATAAAAGAAATTATGCAATAATACGAAAGAAAACAGGCTATCTTACTTTCAGTAAAAAAAATATAATGAAGTCATCAAAACAAGGAGGCAATAAAAATGGCATTGATACATTGTTCATTTGGTTCAGATTCCCTGGGGATGACGACTGACATTCATGTGATTCTGCCGGAAGTAGATGTAAAGGAAGGGGAAAAGGATGTGCGTTTTCCAACCCTGTATCTTCTGCACGGGGCATCCGATAACTATTCAAACTGGATTCGTTTTACAAGTGTAGAGCGTTATGCTGCGCAGCATGGCATTGCTGTGGTAATGCCGGAGGCGGGTTTAAGCTTCTACAATAATATGCCTATGGGGTATAACTGCTATGACTATGTAGCAAAGGAACTCCTGGCATTTACAAGGGCGATGTTCCCGCTGTCAGACAAAAGAGAGGAGACATTTATCGCAGGGCTTTCAATGGGAGGATATGGCACAATGCGGATTGCACTGAATAATCCAGAAGTATTTTCAGCGGCAGGGACATTTTCCGGCGCAGTTGACCTGACATCTATGAGCAGTACGTCGGTTGGTTTTATGGATGAGGCACAGACACAGTTTATGATGGAACGCGCTTTTGGAGTGAAGGATTCAGGCAGTCTGAAGGGAACAGACGCGGACCCCATCCACCTTTTAGAGGGATTTAGAGAATGCAGGGAATGTATGCCGAGGCTTTATCAAAGCTGTGGTACAGAGGATTTCCTTTATGCACAGAACCAGGCATTTAAAACAGCAGCAGAAAAGGCTGGTCTTCCGGTTCACTATGAAGAGTGGAAAGGGGACCATAACTGGCCGTTCTGGGATGTAAGCATCCAAAGATTCTTTGATTGGCTGAAAAGTGAGGAGGGAATAGACGATGGCATGGATTCAATGTAATTATCATTCAGATATATTGGGGAAAACGATGGGGATGGAAGTAATTATACCTGAACCGGATATTTTTTATAAACGTGAGGAGCTTTTAAAAGTAGGCAGATTCCCAGTAGTCTATCTGCTTCATGGCAGGAATGGCACCGGCATTGACTGGATACGCAATACATCGGTGGAGCGTTATGCAATGGAAAACCAGACAGCAGTTGTTATGCCGAGCGTGGACAACGGTTGTTATGAAAATATGGGAGGCAGCGCGTATTGGACCTATCTAACAGAGGAAGTAAAGGCAAAGGCAGAAGTTTATTTCCCGGTTTCCAAACGAAGAGAAGAATGTTTTGTGGCAGGAGCAGGAGAAGGGGCTTACGGGGCATTAAAGTGGGGCGCTGAATTTCCGGGCCGGTTCCATACAGCTGGCTGTATCTCTCCGGTATGGGAGGACGAACAGAAACTGAGAGAATGTCAAAGGAAATACCGGGAACATGAAGGACAGGACAGAAAATTGCCGGAACTTCTGGAATATGCAGAAGCTCCGCAGGAGGATGGGGAATATTGTGACAGAAGCTTAGGAGAATTGTTCAGGGCACTGCCATTGCCCAGAAACTTATATAAGAACTGGTAGAGGAGGGAACCTGTTATGAAACAGATGCGTTCTGACATGGAAAAAGTAGGGATAGGTGAAAAGTTTGCCTATAGTCTGGGTGATTTCGCGAGTAATTTGATTTTCGCGCTGGCGTGCTCACTGATTACATATTTTTATACAAATACAGTGGGGATTTCTGCAGCTGCTGCAGGTTCCGTGCTGATGTTCTCACAGATTTTTGACGGAATTTCAGATGTGCTGATTGGATTTTTGATAGACAGGACAAGGTCAAAATACGGAAAAGCACGTCCGTGGCTGCTGTGGATGGCAGTTCCTTTCGGAATTGCCTGTATTCTGCTGGTATGTGTGCCCAGAAATGCAAGTATGGTTGTAAAGATTGTTTATGCGTTTATCACATACAATTTAGTTATGACAGTCTTCTATACTGCAATTAATGTACCATATGGTGCGCTGAACACCTTGATGACAAGAGACCAGTACCAAAGGTCTGTTATCAACATCTGGCGTATGACAATGGCAATGCTCGCAACGATGGTTGTGACTGCTGTCACACTGCCGATTATCAAAAGTCTGGGCGGTGATCAGGCAGCATGGATTAAGACGATGGTCATTTATGCTACGCTTGCTGTAGCAATGTTCCTGATATGTTTTAAGTGTACAAGAGAAAGAGTGACGGAGGAACTGGGAGTTCAGGAACAGGTTCCGGTAAAGAAAGCATTAAAAGCAGTTGTTAAAAATAATTACTGGCTCCTGCTGATCGGTGTTTGGCTTCTTTATGCAATCAATACGACATTCAGCGGAACAACAACAGTATATTATGCACAATATATCCTTGGAAATGAGACTCTCATGGGTCCGATCAATATTGCGCTGAATCTTCCGGCCGTTATCGGAATCCCGTTCATGGCACCACTGATTAAAAAGTTTGGAAAGAAACCGCTGGCAATTGCCGGATGCTGCATTACCCTGTGCGGCTGTCTGCTGATGCTGGTTCAGCCGGAAAATCTGACAATGGTTGTCGCTGCAACACTTGTAAAAGGTCTCGGTACCGTTCCATTCTGGGCAGTTTTATATGCTATGATGGCGGATACGGTAGAGTACGGGGAATGGAAGACAGGAGTCAGGACAGAAGGCCTCCTGTACAGCGCATCTACCTTTGGCGCAAAAGCGGGCGCCGGAATAGGAAGTGCAATTGTAGGTGCAATCTTAACGGCCAATATGTTCAATGGTATGCTTGAGGTTCAGCCCCAGTCGGCGGTTTCTGCAATTTCCTCTATGTATCTGTACGTTCCGATCGTTATGGTGGCACTTCAGATTGTGTGTCTGGTTTTCTATAAACTGGATAAAGAATATCCGCAGATTATGGCGGAACTCAAGATCAGAGAAGCGAACGCAAGGAAGAAAGCGGAGGGTGTTGAATAATGGAAGATAAGATGGAATCAAAATTACAGGAACTTACAATAGAGGAAAAAGTAGGATTACTGTCAGGGGCGGATTTTTGGACAACAAAAGAAGTGAAACGTGTGAATCTTCCGTCATTTATGATGACAGACGGACCGAACGGGCTGAGGAAACAGGTTACGTCTTCAGACCATTTAGGGATGAATGAAAGTCTGCCTGCTACTTGTTTTCCTATGGCTTGTGCATTGGCCTGTTCCTGGGACCGGGAACTTCTGTACGAGATAGGGAAAGCTCTGTCAGAAGAATGTATTGCGGCAGATGTCGACATCCTGCTGGGACCGGGCGTAAACTTAAAGAGAAGTCCCTTGGGAGGAAGAAATTTTGAGTATTTTTCTGAAGATCCCTATCTGACATCACAGCTTGCTGCCAAATACATTAAAGGAGTACAGGAAAACGGTACAGGGACATCGCTGAAGCATTTTGCGGCAAATAATCAGGAAACGAGAAGAATGGTATCGGATTCACTGGCAGATGAGCGCACATTAAGAGAGCTGTATCTGGCCTGCTTCGAAAGTGTCGTGAAAGAGGCGGAGCCTTGGACTGTGATGTGTTCTTATAATAAGTTGAACGGTACGTATACGTCGGAGCATGATTGGCTTTTGAATCAGGTGCTGAAAAAGGAATGGCAGTATGACGGGGCAGTCGTTTCGGACTGGGGTGCGGTAAATGAAAAGGTAAAATCTGTACAGGCGGGGCTTGATCTGGAAATGCCGGGCAACCAGGGGGAAAGCGACAGGATACTTCTGGAGGCAGTAAAGAATGGTGAGATCAGCGAAGATAAGATAGACGAAGCCGTGACAAGGATACTGCGCCTGTCTGACTATATCCTTGAGGCGAGGGCACAGAAGAACGTGCCGGTTTCGGCGGAAATAAATTGGGAAAACCATCATAAACTGGCCAGAGAATCAGCCGGGGAAAGTATGGTTCTCCTGAAAAATGAGAACAAGGTACTGCCTCTTGCATCCGGGGAAAAGATTGCTGTTTTAGGAGAACTTGCGTCCGACATCCGTTATCAGGGAACCGGAAGCTGCAAGGTACATCCTTACCACGTGGACAGCCCGTTTGAAGAAATAAGGGTATATGAGCCTTCGGCTGTGTTTGCAAAAGGCTACCTGCTGGACGGCGGTGATGACGGGCTGCTACTGGAAGAGGCAGAAGCTGTAGTGAATGGCTGTGACAAGGTTATCATATTTGCAGGATACCCGGAACGGGCTGAGAATGAAGGGGAGGATAAAGTGGATATGAAACTTCCGTATAATCAGACGGAACTCATCCACCGGATTGCCCGGACTCATCCTGCAGTGATTGTCGTATTATGTAATGGATCACCAGTAGAAATGCCGTTTTCCAATGAGGCAGAAGCGATTCTTGAGACGTATCTCGCAGGTGAGGCAGCAGGCGGTGCGGCTGCGGATATTCTGTTTGGTAAAAAGAATCCGTCAGGAAAGCTGTCAGAATCATTTCCAGTAAAGCTGGAGGATAATCCATCGTATCTGAACTTTCCGGGAATGCAGAACAAAACAAGATATGGAGAAGGGATTTTTGTAGGATACAGATATTATGATAAAAAGAACATAGAGCCCTTATATCCATTTGGTCATGGCCTAAGCTACACAGAATTTACTTACAGTAATTTATCTGTCAGTGCGGGAAAAGAAAATACCGCAGATGTAACACTTGAAGTACAGAATACAGGCGATAGGTACGGCGCAGAAGTAGTCCAGATTTATGTCCAGAAAAAGGGGACGGAAATCATACGGGCTGTGCAGGAACTGAAAGGCTTTGAAAAAGTCCGGCTGGAGGCCGGAGAGAAAAAGCAGATCACGATCCACCTGCCAAAAGAAGCGTTCCGCTATTATGATGCCGAAAACGGCTCATGGCAGGTAGAGCCCGGCGAATACGAGATCCTTGCAGGCGCATCCTCCAGAGATATCCGGCTGAAAGGAAGCATCGTATTGGAGGGGGATGAACTGCCCCCATACAAATGTGATCAAAACAGTACAATTGCTGAAATCTCCAGAAGTCCTGAGGGGAAGGCCGTACTCGAAAAATGGATGAAGTGGTGTAGCGATAAGGGGTATCCGATTTTTACCGAAGAACCGGAGTTCATACAGAACGCTTATGAGACGACTCCACTAAGATGGGTGAAGATGCTCTCGGGAGGCTGCTTCACAGAGGAAATGATAGAGGATGTATTGAGTCACTGTAACAGATAGAAAGGAACTGAAGAGATATGAAAAAAATAATCGCAGTTTTACTTACAGCAGTGTTATCTATTGGTTTATTCGCTTGTTCTTCTGCCGAAGAGGCAAGCGAATCTGATACTATTACCATGTATATCGTACGTCACGGAAAAACAATGTTCAACAAAACCGACCAGATGCAGGGATGGTCCGATACTCCCCTGACCGAAGAAGGGGGAAAACAGGCAGATGCAGTTGGAGCCGGTATGAAAGACATAAAATTTATTGCAGCATACTCATCAGATCTGGGCAGACAAAGAGCAACTGCTAAGCGTATTCTCAAACAGAATAAAAATGATGTTCCGGAGTTGGAAGAAATTATAGGACTTCGGGAATATGGGTTTGGCGGATATGAGGGGAGACCGATTCATGAATTATGGGACCCCATTTACGAAGCTTATGGTTTGAAATATGATGAGGAATGGAGTCAATATGCAGAACTGATGGAGCATCTTACTGTAGAAGATCTCCAGAATGAAATTGCTGAAAATGATCCAACAGGCACAGCAGAAACATATGAAGATATCACTACCCGGTCTCAGGAAGCAATGGATGAAATCGTAAAAGCGGCAACGGATAAAGGCGGGGGAAATGTACTGGTAGTTTCAAGTGGAAGTTTAATTCCTACGATGCTCGAGGTGATCGCCCCAGGTCAGGTTGGAGAAGATATATCACTGGATAACTGTTCCGTAACTATTGTGGAATATAAAGATGGTAAGTATACAGTAAAAGTAGCAGGTGATATGAGTTACGTAGAAAAAGGCATGGAAAAATAGAATTGATAAACAATTCTGAAAATGGAGCGCAAAGGGGTCTGACCCCTTTGCGCTATTCTGTACTTGCCAATGCCATCATTGCATGGGCAAGTATTTTTGTATCGAGAATCAGATCTTCAATATCAATATACTCGTCCGGCATGTGCATGACACTGTCTTTTTCGGGAAATTCGATTCCAAATGCGACTGCATTCGGAAGTCTTCTGGCATATGTGCCGCCACCGATTTTCATAGGGGGCCTGTAGTCCCCGGTGAAATCTCTATATGATTTAAGCAGCTTGGCTACGAGTTCGCTGTCTTCCGGGACATACAGACCATCTACAAACTTTGTCTTATCCGCGCATATGATTCCACTTCCTGAAATTCTGTCATTGATCGTATCTTCGATTTCTTTGCGGGTCGTACTGAGCGGGGCCCGGACATCTATCTGCATTTCAAATCCCTCGTGTGTCCATTGCATGACACCAACGTTGAGGGTCAGGGTACCGGATTCGTCTTCACGCATGAGGCCCAGAGATTCTCCATTGTACTCCAGCTTAAACATATCATACAATAAATGTATGATTTTATGGTCTTCTTCTTTCAGAGGCAGTAATGTAAGCAGGTAAATCAGCCCCTGCAGGGCATTCTTTCCGCTTTCCGGGTGCGAGGAATGGCTGGCCTTTCCGAACACTTCTATCTTGGTTCCTTCTTCTGTCCCTGAAAGTTTGTAATCAAAACCGGCTGCTTTCATTGCATCATCAGCCAGTTCTGCAACCGTGGACATATCATACGGCACGATGGCTGAAGCCAGCGGCGGGACGATATTGACTCTCTCCCCGCACTGAATTGTGATATCAGAATCCAGCTTGCACTCATAGTAAGCATGGTAAATATTCTTTTCCGAGTTGACAAGCGGATAATCCGCATCGGGGGAGAAGGACATTGTCGGAATCTCTTCCACTTCGCGGTAGTGGTCAATACAGGTCAGCCCGCTTTCCTCGTCACACCCCATGATGAGCCGTAACCTGCGGTTCAGAGGGATTCCGCATTCTTTTAAAGCAAGCATTGCAAAAAATGAGGCAATGACAGGCCCTTTGTCATCCATTGCCCCCCTGCCGTAAATCCGGTCCGCATCGATTGCACCGCCGAAAGGAGGGTGTGTCCAGCCTTCCCCTGCAGGTACGACATCCAGATGCGCGAGGATTCCGACAAGCTCTTCTCCATAGGGCTCAGACTCTATAAATCCGGCATAGCCGTCTAAATTCTTAGATGTAAATCCATAAGTCTTCCCTAATGAAAGCATATAGTCCAGACAATCTGCGATACCTTTGCCGAAAGGCATATCCTCTGAGGCCGGCAGATCTTTCACACTTGGGAACTCCAGCAGGGAGCAGAGGCTCTCAATAATAAGCTCCTGGTGTGAGTCAATCCAATCATTCAACTGTTGGTTCATCTTCGTAAAATCCTCCTTTACTCTTGGTCCTTAATATGTTTTTGAAATAATTCAATATCATATTCCAGCATATCCTTATAGCTTTCCTGAATAAATGCAAAATCCTTGTCATGCAGTCCCCGGACGATATTGCGGTGGAATTCTATACTCTTATTATCCTCCGGAAATCCTCCCGACATTGACCAGTAATTATCCAGTGTATCAGTCATATCGGAAATCATATTTTTTAATGTCGCATTCGGGGACAGCTCATACAAATATTTGTGGAACCTCAGGTCTGTTTCATGAAAAAGAGTGCCACTGGTTCCCTCGGAATCCATGTCTGCTATGAGCAGGTCAAGGGCAGTGAGCTGTTCTTCTGTTATTGTATCCACTACTTTACTGGCAAGCAGGATCTCGAGTGCGATCTTGATTTCAAGTGTTTCCTGGTAATTTAACTGGGTAAACTGCAGATACACGGAACGGGCTGAACAGTCACAGGCAATAAAAGAACCGATACCGGTGTGTACTGTAATGACTCCCTGTGTTTCTAAAAAGCGTAATGCCTCCCTGACAGAGTTACGGCTGATTTTCAGGGATTCGCTTAATACGCGTTCACTGGGAAGCTTGTCCCCCACTACTAATTTTTTATCTTTTATGTATTCCATAATAGAGTCTGCGATCTGGATATAGAGAACTTGTTTTCCAGTTTTCTTTATAGGGGTCAACATAAAATTATCACCTCCACGTTTAGTATAGTCTAGTATAAATGAAAAAAAATATATTTGCAATATTTTACAGGGACAGAATTTGTCAGAAATATACATAATATCTAATAGTATTGACAAAAATCGGTTAATAAAGTATGATTAGCACAAAAGAGTATTGGTAGTACCAGTACTACCACATGTAAAACACACAAAATAAAGACAATAATTAAAGAAAGGAGTGTACAGAATATACAGTTCATGAAAGAGGAAGCTAGATAGAGGGATTTAGTAAAGGAGGAGTGTGGAGATGGCAAAATACATATTGAAACGCTGTGTTTCGATTATTGTCACCTTGTTTTTAGTTTGTACGATTACGTTTATCATGATGAAGGCTGTACCGGGAGGTCCCTTTACAACAGAGAGGAACCTGCCCCAGAATGTACTCGAAGCCCTGGAGAAGAAATATCATCTGGACGACCCTGTCTGGAAACAATATGTTGACTATGTGAAAGGTGCGGCTACTTTTGATTTTGGACCATCCTTCAAAAAGGACGGTGTCATGGTATCAGACATGATCGCACAGAGCTTTCCGGTCTCTGCAAAGCTGGGACTGGTTGCACTGGCAATCGTGATAATACTGGGTATTCCTTTTGGAATCATAGCCGCTTTAAAGCAAAATAAATTTCCAGATTACCTGACTACGGTATTCGCAACATTGGGGATTGCGATACCGACGTTTGTTCTGGGAACTCTGATCCTGTATGTGTTTGGTTCCAAGCTGGGATGGATACCAACACATGGATTAGATTCCTGGAAAAGTTATATCGGGCCGTCCATTTCCCTTGCGGGATTTTCACTTGCATATGTACTGCGGCTGACCCGTTCGAGCATGCTGGGGGTATGCGGGCAGGATTACATACGCACGGCGAGGGCAAAAGGACTGCCAGAGCGGAAGGTGATTTTCAAACACGCTTTAAAAAATGCATTGATCCCGGTTGTTACATATATAGGGCCGATGACAGCAGGCATTATGACAGGCTCGTTTGTGACCGAAAAAATATTTGCCATACCGGGCATGGGAAAGTTTTATGTTGAGGCAATCAACAACCGTGATTATACCGTAATCATGGGAACAACCATGTTTTATGCAGCAATCGCGGCAATTATGATTCTGGCGGTGGATATTGCCTATGCATTCTTGGATCCGCGCATTAAGTTTCAGGATTAACGGAGGGCAGGATGGAAAATACAGCAAAGCACATTACACGAAAAGATGTAGAACGAGTCTATTTTACCAACAAGGAATCACAGGATATTACCCGCCCGAGTCTGACATACTGGCAGGATGTCAGAAGGCGTTTCATGAAAAATAAGCTTGCGATACTGGGGTCAGTGATTATTGTCCTGATGGTATTATTTGCAGTATTTGGATATGCACTCACCACCCAGAATTACTACAGCCAGGACCTGACGATGACCAATATACCGCCCAGGCTTGAGGCTTACCGCATGGATGAGGATACCCTCCTGTATGTAAATTCAGAATACAGTCTTTATACTCTGGACGGCAGCGGGAAGCTTAAGGAGAGGGTAGAGGCGGAAGATGAAAATAAGATGATGCGGGAAAAGGTATACGACGTCGGCGGGAAAAAGGTCGTACTCAATTATTCCGGCGCGGCAAAAGCGGCGAAGGCGAGAAAAGACGGTGACATGAAACTCGCAAATTCTGTGGAAAACTTCACACTTAAAATTGACGGGAAAACACCGGAGATGGAAAAGGTGTGGAACAAGACGTACCGCCTTGGTACGGATTATCTGGGAAGAGATATGCTTGCAAGGCTTGTATACGGGGCAAGGATTTCCCTTCTTGTAGCATTGATTGCAACCTTTGCACAGTTCTGTATCGGTGTTCTTTACGGGGGCATCGCAGGGTATCTGGGCGGCAGGGTGGATAATATCATGATGCGTATTGTCGATATCGTCAGTACGGTCCCGCTGACTTTGTATGTGGTGCTGCTGATGGTTGTGATGGGACCCGGTATCAAAACAATCATCATTGCCCTTGGCTCTGTTTACTGGGTAGACATGGCACGTCAGGTGCGCGGCCAGGTGCTGAACATCAAACAGCAGGAATTCGTTCTTGCGGCAAGGACGATCGGTGCATCGGGAAAACGGATTATGCTGAAGCACCTGATCCCGAATGCCATGAGCACGATTATCGTTACCCTGACCATGAACATTCCGAGTGCAATTTTTACAGAATCATTCCTCTCCTTTATCGGACTTGGTATCAGCGCACCGGCGGCATCCTGGGGAACACTGGCCAGTGATGCGCTCGGGGGATTAAGAAGCTATCCGTACCAGCTGCTGCTGCCTTCTCTGTGTATCTGCCTGACAGTATTGGGATTTAACTTCCTTGGAGACGGCCTGAGAGATGCACTGGACCCAAAACTTAGAAAATAACGTAAAAGCAGGGAGAATGATTATGAGTGAGATGATATTACAAGTCAACAATCTTGAAACATCGTTTTATACACATGTCGGAGAAGTCAGGGCGGTAAGGGATGTCAGTTTTTCTGTAAAAAAAGGCGAGATCCTTGGGATTGTAGGGGAGTCCGGGAGCGGCAAGAGTACGGTTCTCCTGTCGATTATGGGACTGCTCCAGCACCCGGGAAAAGTCAAATCCGGTGAAATTATTTTCGAGGGTGAGAACCTGACGAAGAAATCAAATCGTGAGATGCAGCATATCAGGGGGCGGAAAATTTCTATGATTTTTCAGGACCCGATGTCCTCTCTCAATCCGGTATTTACCGTTGGAAACCAGATTGCCGAGACGATCATGACACATGAACATGTATCCAGAAAGGATGCAAATAAAAGAGTACTCGAATTGCTGGAACTCGTCAGGATTCCTTCCGCAAAATCAAGGATAAACTGTTATCCCCACGAATTTTCCGGCGGAATGCGCCAGAGGGCGATGATTGCACTTGCACTGGCCTGTTCACCGGAGATGCTGCTGGCAGATGAGCCGACTACGGCACTTGATGTAACGATCCAGGCGCAGATGATGGATTTGCTGCGGGACATCAGAAAAGAGACAGATACGACCATTATTCTTGTGACACATGATCTGGGCGTGGTTTCTGAGATGTGTGATTTCGTGCAGGTAATGTATGGCGGAAGGCTGATGGAGGAAGCTCCGAGCAGGGAAATCTTCGATACGCCGGGGCACCCTTATACGAAGGGGCTGCTGCGGTCGATACCGAATGTGAAGAAAGGCAGCAGGGAACGGCTGAAACCGATCGAAGGTTCTCCGCCGGATTTGATCACCCCGTTTGACGGATGTCCTTTCGCTTTCCGGTGTTCCCATACAATGAACCTCTGTATGGAGGCGTGCAGCAGCGAATGGAAAATTGGGGATAAACACAGGTGTGCATGCCATCTCTGTAATCCCGAGGTCAGGGCATTACTGGAGGAAGGGGGAGAAAATTGATGGAAAAGCAAGAATTGCTGCAGGTAAAAGGGCTTAAGAAATATTTCCCTTTGAAGAAAGGCTTTGGCAAGGGGAAGACACAGTATGTAAAGGCAGTAGACAATGTCAATTTCTCGATCTACAGGGGGGAAACCTTCGGGCTGGTCGGAGAGTCCGGGTGCGGAAAGTCAACTACGGGGAGGACGCTGATCCGCCTCTATGATGTGACCGAGGGAGAGATTTTATTCGACGGGACTGACATCAGCCGGATGAAGGAAAAGGAACTTCTTCCTTACCGGAAAAAGATGCAGATGATTTTCCAAGACCCATATTCCTCACTGAACGCAAGAATGACAGTGAGCGATATCATTGGGGAACCGCTGGACATCCACAGGCTGGCATCAGGAAAGGAACGTCAGGAGAGGATTGCCCAGCTTCTGGAAAACGTAGGACTGAAGCAGGAGCACTCGAACCGTTACCCGCATGAATTTTCAGGAGGCCAGAGGCAGCGCGTCGGAATTGCAAGGGCGCTGGCAGTGAATCCGGATTTTATTATTTGTGACGAGCCGATATCTGCACTGGATGTATCCATTCAGGCACAGGTTGTGAATATGCTGGAGGACATTCAGTCAAAGTACGGCATTACCTATTTATTTATTGCACATGACCTTTCTATGGTAAGGCATATTTCAGACAGGATCGGTGTCATGTATCTGGGACAGCTGGTAGAGATCGCGGAAAGTGACGAGCTTTACGAAAACCCGCTGCATCCATATACACAGGCGCTGCTGTCCGCAATACCGAATCCGTACAAGGATAAGCATAAGGAACGGA
This sequence comes from Faecalicatena orotica, assembly GCF_003149245.1. Classification (GTDB taxonomy): domain Bacteria; phylum Bacillota; class Clostridia; order Lachnospirales; family Lachnospiraceae; genus Faecalicatena_A; species Faecalicatena_A orotica. Next base: position 15,529 of record NZ_QGDL01000029.1, read on the forward strand.
TTATGCTGGAGGGCGAAGTGCCCAGCCCGATTGATCCGCCGAAAGGCTGCCGGTTTGCATCCAGATGTAAATATGCCAAGAGCGTTTGCAATGAAGCAGAGCCGCAGTTGAAGGAAATGGGAAGCGGACATTTTTGTGCATGTCATTTATATGATTAAGGGAGGAGATTAAGATGGACCAGAGAATGAAAGAACTGGCAGGACGCCTTGTGCGCTACTGTGTGGATGTGCAGCCGGGGGAAAAAGTGCTGATCGAAGCGAATGAGGCAGATACGACCCCGTTGGTTGAACTTTTGATTGACGAAATTTATGCAGCGGGGGCCCAGCCATTTGTGCAGTATGAGATTGCATCCGTGAACAGGAAACTTTTGAGACAATGTACGGAAGAACAGATGCAGCTGCAGTATCAGGGCTACGCGGATATACTGAAAAATATGCATGCTACAATCGGCATCAGGGGGATGCTGAATGCGGCCGAGATGTCTGATGTCCCGAAAGAGGGGATGGAGTGTTACTCCAACGCGAGGGCAATGCTCAGGCAGTACAGGATGGATAAGAAGTGGGTACTCTTACGTTATCCGAACCATGCGATTGCGCAGCTTGCAAATATGAGTCTCGAGGCTTATGAAGACTTCTATTATAGTGTATGCAATCTGGATTATGCAGAGCTGGAGGAAAAAGCAATGCCCCTGAAAAAGCTGATGGAGCAGACGGACAGGGTACATATCACAGGACCGGGAACGGATCTTGAATTTTCCATTAAGGATATACCGGTTGTGCCATGCTGCGGAAAGATGAATATACCGGACGGGGAAGTATTTACGGCGCCTGTAAAGGATTCTGTAAACGGATTTATTACCTTTAATCTTCCATCTGTTTTCCAGGATATCTGTTTCGAGAATATCAAACTGGTTTTCAAGGACGGGAAAATTGTGGAGGCAACATCGAACCACACAGAAGAACTGAACTGGATTCTGGATACGGATGAAGGGTCACGCTATACCGGTGAATTCTCTTTTGGAATCAATCCAAATATCCGGAAATGTACGAATGACGGCAGTGTGGATGAGAAAATGTGGGGAAGCATCCATCTTACGCCAGGGAACTTTTGTGACGGCGCAAGCAATGGGAACGAGTCAAAGATACACTGGGATATGGTCCTCGCCCAGACACCGGAATACGGCGGGGGAAAGATTTATTTCGATGACGTGCTGATCAGGGAAGACGGAAGATTCGTACCGGAAGAACTGCAGGGGTTAAATATTTAAAAAAGGAGATAGATATGGAAGAGACACTTAAGTACAGACAGGTTCATCTGGATTTCCATACCAGCGGGCTGATCCCGGATATTGGAGCGGAGTTTGACCCGGAAGAGTTTGCGGAAACCGTAGAAAAGGCACACGTAGACTCTATCACTTGTTTTGCAAGATGCCATCATGGCTGGCTATATTATGACTCAAAGGCAATGCCGGAGAGAATCCATCCGAATCTGAAGAGGAAGAACCTGCTGAAAGAGCAGATTGATGCCTGCCATAAGCGTAATATTAAAGTGCCTGTTTATACCACCGTGCAGTGGGACGAAAAGATTGCACATGAACATTATGACTGGCTGTGTGCGGAGGAATCGGGTGCTCCATTCCGCGTGTCACAGCTGCAGCCGGGATTTTACCGCAATATTTGTTTGAATTCTCCTTATGTAGAGTTTTTCAAAGAGCATTTAAGAGATATCTTTGATTGTCTGGGAGAGGTGGATGGCCTGTTTCTCGATATTCTGAATATCGGACCATGCTGCTGCAATCATTGTATGGACAGCATGAGGAAGCTGGGACTGAACGTGGAAGATGAAAAGGTTAGATATGAATTCGCGCAGACTGTGTTTGACCGCTTTCAGGCAGAAATCACGGCATTTATCCACGAGATTCAGCCCGGCTGCCCGGTATTTTACAATGTAGGATTTATCGGGACACAGCACAGGAAAAATAAAGATACCTTTACCCATTTCGAGATCGAATCACTTCCCGGAGGAGCGTGGGGGTATGGTCATTTCCCGCCTACGGCAATGTATGCGAGGACACTGGGGCTTCCGATGACGGGGCAGACAGGCCGTTTTCATCTGGATTGGGGAGACTTTTCATCCCTGCGTTATCTGGCATCCCTGCAGTATGAATGTTTCCGGGCGCTGGCGTATGGCTGCGGGTGTTCTATCGGGGACCAGCTGCATCCAAATGGGAAGATGAATAAACACACATACGAACTGATTGGCAAAGTATACAAAGAAGTGGAAGAAAAGGAACCCTGGTGTAAAGGAGCCGTACCTGTTACAGAGGCAGCAGTCCTTGCGCCTATGGAGTTCAAAGGTGCGTCGTCTTCCTTTGTTGTGGATGAACTTTCCGGTGCAGTGAAGTTTTTAAATGATATTTGTATACAGGCTGACGTGATTGACTCTCAGGCAGAGTTTGAAAAGTATAAGCTGCTTATCCTGCCTGACAGTATTGAGCCACTCAGTCAAGAGGCCTCGGCAAAAATACAGGCATATGTGGAGCAGGGCGGGGCGCTGATCAGCTCCTACCATTCCGGAATCATGCAGGACGGCAGCACGGCGGCATTTCTGCCTGCTGATATAAAAGGCGATGCTGAATATTCCCCGGACTTTATTGCTATGACTGGAAAAGTGGCAGCAGGGATCCCTGATATGGAGTTTGTTATGTATGAGCGGGGGGCCAGTTTAGAACCCCGGGAAGGATCAGACGTTCTGCTTGAGACGATGGTTCCTTATTTTAACCGGACATGGGAGCATTACTGCAGCCACAGACATACACCGTGCAGCTACCAGTATGGCCCGTCGGCACTGGTTCAGAAGGGACGTGTTTACCAGTTTGCACATCCGGTTTTTAAGATTCAGGAGGAATACGCAACCGAATGGGTGAAACAGCTGCTTAAAAATGTAGTATATGAAATTCTTGGCAGCCCTCTTGTTACGCACAATGGTCCGTCTACTCTGGACCTGAAGCTGACACACCAGCCGGATCAGGAAAGGTATGTACTGCATGCCCTCCACTATATTCCGGTGAGAAAGGCAAAGAAGATGGAAATGGTAGAGGATGTGATTCCTCTGTACGGCACAGAGATTGCCGTGCGTGTGGATGCACCTGTAGAAAGCGTAACTATAGTGCCGGGACAAAAGGAAATAGAATATTTTTCTGATGAGGAGGCAGGAAAAATCACCTTTACAGTTCCGGAAATCTGTGGTCACGAAATGATAGAAATTAAAGGAGGAAAATTATGAAAAAGGTCATATCAGTTTTATTAGCAGTAACACTTGTGGCAGGTACGTTGTTCGGATGTTCATCCGGGAAGAAGGATTCCCCGGAAGATAAGGGCAAGACGGAAGACACGGGCAGCAAGGAAAAATCAATTACGTTCAATATCGGTATGGAGCCGACGACTCTTGACCCGAGCCTGAACAGTGGAAATGACGGAACTTTAGTACTGAATCATATGTATGAAGGACTGATGATTGAAAAAGACAATGATTTTGTATGTGCGGCAGCCGAAGATTATGATGTCAGTGATGACGGAAAGGTGTATACCTTCCATTTAAGAGATAACAAGTGGTCAGACGGGGAACCAGTCCGCGCGCAGGATTTTGAATTTTCTTGGAATCGTGCACTGGATCCGGAAGTGGCATCCACTTATTCCTGGATTTTTGAATCCGGCGGCATTGAGTCTTATAAGGCAGTAGATGATAAGACATTTGAAGTAACTCTGAATTCCAATAACCCGGTATTCCTGTCACTTCTTGCTAATACGACATTCTTCCCACTGCGTGAGGATAAGGTGGATTATCTGAATGGTGCATGGGCACTTGATCCTGAAAAGGTTGTCACAAACGGTGCATATAAGATGACAGAGTATAAGGCTGGCGACCGTTTAGTAATGGAGAAAAATGAAAACTATCATGATGCTGCTAATGTAAAAATTGATAAAATCATTGCTTTGATGATTGTAGACCAGACAACAGCACTTACTGCTTATGAAGCAGGGGACATTGATGCAATCACAGAGGTTCCGCCGGCAGAGAAACAGCGTCTTCTCAATGAGGACCCGAATTTTATGGTCAGCCCATTGAACGGCACGAATTTCTATGCATTTAATACAGCGAAAGCTCCGTTTGATGATGTGAACGTACGCAAGGCCTTGTCCTACGCAATTGACCGCAAGGCAATCGTGGAAGATGTCCTGAAAGGCGGAGAGCAGCCAGCACACTCCCTGATACCGGGCGTAATCTATGACAGTGACGGAAAGGTATTCAATGAGGTGAGCGGAGACTACGGTATTCCGGAGGATGACAGCAAGGTTGAGGAAGCGAAACAGTTACTGGCAGATGCCGGCTATCCGAATGGGGAAGGTTTCCCAAAGACAGAACTGCTCTACAATACAAATGAGAAAAATAAGGCTGTTGCAGAGGCTATCCAGCAGCAGTGGAAAGAAAACCTGAATATTGATGTAACATTAGTAAACATGGAATCAGCAGTATTCCACCAGACCAGAGTTGCCCATGACTTTGATGTCTGCCGCGGTGGCTGGTATGGAGATTATAATGACCCGCTTACACATCTGGAGTTATATACAAGCGATAACTCTATGAACTATGCAAGCTGGTCCAATCCGGAATACGATAAGCTGATCACAGAGGCGAAAGGTTCTACCGGAAAAGAACGTTTTGATAAGTTCTATGCCGCAGAAAAACTTCTTATGGAAGGGTATGCTTATATGCCAATTTCTTATGACGTGTACACCTGCCTGATCAATCAGGACAAGATCACAGGATATGAGATTCTTTCTACAGGAGTATATCGCTTTATCAATGCAGATGTAGTTGAAGAATAGAAGGAAATATTGAGAGCTTTAGATTTGTGAACGGATAACTGCCGTTGCCTGGACTTGACAGCGGCAGTTATTGGATGTTTGCAGTGCTAAAGCTCTTTTTTAAAAATCTGGATCTGGATTAAATCTAGATTAAAAAACTAAATAAGTATTGACAGAGGGATGCCGGATGTGGTAATCTAGTCAAGCTGTCGCTTGAAACAGTAACTTTTCTTGATTAACAGATGCTGAAATTCAATATGTAAAGAGTAAATTCTGATTTGCATATCGACCTAGAAAGCAGATGAAAATTAAATAAAAAAGTTATTGACAAATATCGACAGGGTATGATAATATATTAAAGCTGTCGCTTGAGGGACTGGTAAAAACCGGAACCGATGACGAAAAAGAAAATGAAAAAAGTTCTTGACAAACAGCAGCAGACATGGTAATCTATAAAAGTTGCCGCTGACGA
>NZ_QGDL01000030.1 GCF_003149245.1 Faecalicatena orotica
AATACCCTCCCTATCAGGCCCGATCGGAAATATGCCCGCCAGCATAGGTTCCGAGTTCCGGTCAGCTTTACTTATCGTTTTGCATAAAGCTGACAAACACAACACTAATAGTATAAAGTATTTTGAGGCGGATGTATATCCGTCTATTTGCCATACCCTGAAAAAAATCGGTCTTTATTGGGAGGCGCAGAACAGCATCTGATGACCAGCTTATATCACCCATCTTCTCCTGATTATAGGGAATCGTAAGTTTAGGTCTGCCCAGACCCATCCTTAACTAACTGACATTGGGGGTGAACAGTAACCTTCTTTCTCGCGGGAATAAAGAAATACGAAAAAATGTATTGACTTTATTATATAAATGAGTATAATAAAAGTCAACAGTTCCATATTACAAAACATAGTTTCACAATACGGAACAAAATACGAGATGCAATTATTTATTTCATTGGAGGAGATCATATGAACGCAATTTTAGAGCAATTTGGTGAAATCGGAATCATTCCGGTTGTTGTATTGAATGATGCAAAGGACGCTCTGCCGCTTGGAAAAGCGCTAATCGAAGGAGGACTTCCGTGTGCAGAGGTTACATTCCGTACAGATGCAGCAGAGGAATCCATTCGTCTGATGTCAGAAGCATATCCGGATCTGCTGGTTGGAGCCGGAACAGTTCTTACAACAGAACAGGTCGACCGTGCAGTAGCAGCCGGAGCAAAATTTATCGTCAGTCCCGGACTGAATCCGAAGACTGTTACTTACTGTCAGGAAAAGGGGATTCCGGTGTGCCCGGGTGTTGTAACGCCGAGCGAGATTGAGAAAGCTCTGGAACTTGGGCTGGACGTTGTAAAATTCTTTCCGGCTGAACCGTCAGGCGGACTTTCGATGATCAAGGCAATGTGCGCGGCTTACACGAAGCTGAAGGTGATGCCTACTGGTGGAATCAGTGCAAAAAATGTTGTAGATTACCTGAAGTGTGACAAGATTCTTGCATGCGGCGGGAGCTGGATGGTGAAGGGCGATATGATTGAAGCTGGCGAGTTTGACAAGATTACAGAACTGTGCAAAGAGGCGGCAGAAATAGTAAAAGCAGCAAGAGTTTAATCAGGTATATAAAATAGCAAGAATATTAGTGACTGTTCATGGTCCTGAACAGTTACTAATATTAATTATAAGGAGATTAGTAGAATGTCAAAGAAAGTAATCACATTTGGAGAAATCATGTTAAGACTTGCACCGGAGGGATATTACCGGTTTGTTCAGGCGGACACATTTGGCGCAACATATGGCGGCGGAGAAGCTAACGTTGCAGTTTCACTCGCAAATTACGGTTTTGATGCAAAATTTGTCACCAGGCTTCCGGCACATGAGATTGGACAGGCGGCTGTAAATTCACTTAGAAAATATGGGGTGGACACCTCTTATATTGCAAGAGGCGGCGATCGCATCGGTATTTATTTCCTCGAAAAAGGTGCTTCCCAGAGACCTTCCAAGGTTATTTATGACAGAGCGGGATCTTCAATCTGTACAGCTTCCGCATCTGATTTTAACTGGAAGGAAATCTTTGACGGGGCAGAGTGGTTCCATTTTACAGGAATTACACCGGCGCTCAACGATGAGGTTGCGGCAATCTGCCTCGAAGCTTGTAAAGCTGCCAATGAGATGGGAGTTACAGTATCCTGTGACCTGAACTACCGCAACAAGCTCTGGAGCAAAGAAAAGGCAGGCCAGGTAATGGGCGGTTTATGTCAATATGTGGATGTTTGTATCGCGAATGAAGAAGATGCTTCCGATGTATTTGGCATCAAGGCGGCTGACACAGATGTCACAACAGGAACTGTAAACCACGAAGGTTATAAAGACGTTGCAAAACAGCTTGCTGACAGATTCGGTTTCAAGAAAGTAGCGATTACACTTCGTGAATCTATATCAGCAAATGATAACAACTGGTCTGCAATGTTATATGATGGATCTGATTATTTCTTTAGCAAAAAATATAAAATGCATATCGTTGACCGTGTTGGCGGCGGCGATAGTTTCGGCGGTGGACTTATCTGTGCCTCCCTTAACGGATATGATTCACAGGCAGCCATCGAATTCGCAGTAGCGGCTTCATGTTTGAAGCACTCTGTCGAAGGAGATTTCAATATGGTATCAATGGACGAAGTGTTAAAACTTGCCGGAGGCGATGCTTCCGGACGTGTCCAAAGATAATAAATCCCTAATGCCATGTGGGAATATAATGTAAAGAAAAACCTCTCTGCAGCAGGCGGAGAGGTTTTTCTATTGGTAATAGTATAAAGTGCAATATTCTTATAAAAACATATAAAATAGGCAATTTTAGTAAGAAAATTTGCACCTTGTTATGGTATGATTTACAATGTAAAAACTTAGAAGAACTTATAGAATGTAAAAATAAAAAAGGAGATAAAAGCAATGGAACTTAGAACCGCAGCATCGCCAAGAGACGTAAAACATTATACAACAGAGAGATTAAGAGAGGAATTTTTAATTCCACAGATTTTTTTCCCGGACGATATTAAATTAGTATACAGTCATATTGACCGTATTATCACAGGCGGGGCAATGCCAGTGGCACATAGCTTAAAATTAACAGCCGGGGATGAACTCCGTGCGGAATATTTCCTCGAGAGGCGTGAGATGGGGATTATCAATATCGGCGGGGACGGAACGGTTACCGTAGACGGCAGCGTGCATAAGGTGGGATCCAGAGAGGGGATGTACATCGGGAAAGGCGCCAGGGATATCACATTTGCAAGTGACGATGCAGAGAATCCGGCAAAATTTTATTTGAACAGCGCTCCGGCACACACAAGCTATCCGACAGTCGTAATCAAGCAGGAAGGAACTCCAAAAGAGGGTGTTGTCATTGTAAAAGAAGAGAACAAAGTGGAGCTTGGAACATTGGAAGACTCCAACCACCGCGTTATTTGCAAATACATTCTCCCGGGGCAGGTAGAAAGCTGCCAGCTGGAGATGGGCATGACGCATCTTGAGCCGGGAAGCGTATGGAATACGATGCCGTGCCACACACATGACCGGAGAATGGAAGTGTATCTTTACTTTGATCTTCCGGAAGACGCATTTGTGATGCATTACATGGGAGAAGCCACGCAGACAAGACACATCGTTGTCCGTAATGAGCAGGCTGTCATCTCGCCAAGCTGGTCGATCCATTCCGGCAGCGGATCCAGAAACTACACATTTATTTGGGGAATGGTCGGAGAGAATCAGGATTTCGATGATATGGACCATATCCCAAATCAGGACTTATTATAATGGAGGAGAAATAAGATGAAGATCGCTTTAATTAACGAAAACAGTCAGGCGGCAAAAAATGAAATCATTTGCAGCTCTTTGAGAAAAGTCGTGGAGCCAATGGGACATGAAGTGTTTAACTATGGCATGTTTACGGCGGAGGATGAGGCACAGCTTACCTATGTACAGATCGGTATATTGGCGGCAGTTCTGCTGAATTCAAAAGCGGCAGACTATGTCATTACAGGATGCGGTACCGGAGAGGGGGCGATGCTTGCGTGCAACTCCTTTCCGGGCGTTATCTGCGGGCATGTGGAGGACGCGTTAGATGCGTATACATTTGCACAGATCAACGATGGAAACGCAATTGCACTTCCATTTGCAAAAGGATTCGGCTGGGGCGGAGAGCTCAATCTGGAATATATTTTCGAGAAATTATATGTGGAAGAAGGCGGAAAAGGTTATCCGAAAGACCGCGTTGTTCCGGAACAGAGAAATAAACGGATTCTGGATGAAGTCAAGACGGTTACTTACAGAAAACTGACTGATATCCTGAGGGAACTGGATCAGGAGCTGGTCAAAGGAGCATTATCCGGCGCGAAATTCAGGGAATACTTCTTTGCAAATTGTCAGGATGAAGAAATTGCGGTAGTTGTAAAAGAAATTTTAGCTTAGTAAAGACAAGAAAAGAAGACAAAGGGGCGTGTACTTTGTCTTTTTTCTTTGTAGAAGGAACTTTGTCTTAAAAAAGGAGATCAGAATATGAAAATTGGTGTACGAGCACACGATTATGGGAAAATGAATATAGAAGATTTGGCGCGTGTCCTTCATGAGGAGGGATATGATGCGGCGCAGCTTGCGCTTCCGAAGGCATTTACGGGAATCGACAGCTATGAAGATATCACACTTGCTCATCTGGAACGGATCAGACGGGCATTTGAAGCACAGAAAGTGGAGATTCCGGTATTTGGCTGCTATATGGATCTGGGTAATCCTGACGAGGAGATTCGTGCTTATGCACTCACAACGTTAAAGCAATGTCTGGCCTACAGCAAAGAGGCAGGAGCGAATGTAGTCGGCACAGAGACTGCGTATCCGCATCTGGATGCAGAGCAAAAAAAAATCTGGTATCCGTATATGCTGGACAGTGTGCAGCGTGCAGTGGAAGAGGCAGTCAGGCTGGATGTAAAGCTTGCGATTGAGCCGGTATACTGGCACCCGCTCGAAAATCTGGAGGCGCTGACCAAGGTACTGGAGAAAGTGAATGACGAAGCGCACTTGCGTGTGATTTTCGATGCTTCTAATTTGCTGGAGTTTCCCGATACCACAGATCAGGAGAAGTACTGGACCGGGTGGCTGTCGCAGATCGGCAAATATATAGAAGCCATGCATATCAAAGATTTTATGTTTGGGGAAAACAAGGAATATCAGCCAACACTGCTGGGGGAAGGCTGTATTCAGTATGACACAATATCTAAATGGCTTCGTGAAAATGCGCCGGATATGTATCTGCTTCGTGAGGAAATGAATCCTCAGACCGCACAGCATGACATCATGTTTATGAAGGAGGTTCTATGTTAAAATTAAGACAGGACATACCACTCTTTCCGAAGGGAAGAAAGAAAGCTTTGACTTTTAGTTACGATGATGGAATCACGCAGGACCGGAGATTCGTGGAGATGCTAAACCGTTATCATCTCAAAGGTACATTCAATCTGAATCCCGGACTGATGGGAAACAAAGACTGGTTAAGCCAGCCCGGAATCGAAGTCAGCCATTACAAGATGGATAAATGCGAGATAGCAGAGCTGTACAAAGGGCATGAGATTGCAGTACATACAATGACGCATCCTGATCTGCCGCGTGTTCCGGAAGGAATGATTGCATATGAAATCGCAGCGTGCCGCAGGGAACTGGAGGAAATTGCAAAAAAACCGGTTACTGGAATGGCATATCCGTTCGGAACCTACAATGATAAGGTGAAAAACGCAGCGAAGGTGTGTGGTATCACCTATTCCAGAACAACAAAGCAGCACTTTAGCTTTCATCTGCCGGAGGATTTTCTGGAATGGCATCCAACTATTCATCACACAGAAAATACACTATACTCTTTATGGGAAAAATTCTTAGAACCTGTTGATAACGAAATGTACAGGCAGCCCCAGCTTTTTTATGTATGGGGACATACTTATGAATTCGATGCATTTGACCAGTGGAAGGATATGGAGGAGTTTCTAAAACAGGCAGGCGGGCATGACGAAATCTGGTATGCCACGAACGAAGAAATATACAGGTATGTAATGGCGGCCCAGAGGCTGGTTTACAGTGCGTCCGGCGATTATATCTTCAATCCGGGTGTGCTGGATGTGTGGATGCTGATAGATAAAAAAGAATATCACATTCCGGGCGGAGAGACGGTTACGATTGGATAAGCGGATGAAATTTATAAAAAGATAGAGCAATATACTTTGGAAAAAATGAAATAAGTGCAATATAGATAAGAAAATTGTCATAACCATATGCTAGAATAACAACAGTTACAATATATTATGTATTCGATTATAGGCGCCGTAATCGATATGATGTTTTTTAGGAGAAGGAGTAAAAATGGGAAGCTTAAAGAAAAAAATAGGCATTGCGGTTTCGGCCATAGGCCTGGCCGCAGTAGTCATAACCTTTGGTATGGTTCTGAGCGAAAACAGCACAGACAAAATTAACATCCGTATGGCACATAATCAGGCAGATGGTTCAGAAATTGCAGATTCAATTGCAAAGTTTTCAGAGTTTGTTGCAGAAGATGCATCAAAGAATCTCGAAATTGACATTTATCCGAGTGGAGTACTCGGTTCAGAAAAAGAAGAAATCGAGATGGTTCAGGCGGGTATCCTGGACATGGCAAAAGTAAGTTCAAATACGTTAGGGCAGTTTGAGGACAAATATTCGATTTTCGCAGTACCGTATCTGTTCACAAGTCAGGAACATTACTATGAGGCGATGGAGAAGAGCGAAGCTGTACAGGAACTCTTCCGGTCAACAGCAAATGAGGGCTATATTGCCATCGGATATTATGCAAATGGTTCCAGAAACTTTTACTTAAAGGAGAACAAAGCAGTTACAGATCCCTCCGTGTTAAAATCGAAGAAAATTCGTTCCATGCCCAGTTCCACCTCTATGGAAATGATTAAGTACATGGGCGGGTCCGCAGTACCGATGGCAGGGAGCGAGACATATTCCGCCCTGCAGCAGGGGGTGGTAGACGGAGCAGAGAACACAGAACTTGTTCTGACGGTTGACGGTCATCAGGATATTGTAAAATCCTATACATATACAGAACACCAGTATTCTCCAGACATTTATATAATCAGTACAAAGAAATGGAACAGCCTTTCAGCAGAGCAGCAGGAATATCTTGTGAAATGTCTGGGCGAGACAAATGATAATTTCAAAACCATGTATAACAGAATGATGGATGAAGCAATTGCAGAAGCAGAAGAACACGGCGTTACCATTTACAGAGACATTGATAAAACAGCATTTATCGAAGCTGTTTCACCGATTCATGATGAGTTCTGTGAAAAAGGTGATGATTATAAGGCGCTGTACGACGATATCGAACAGTATGCAGAGTAGGAGGATAGCAAATGAAGATACTGAATAAAATATTAGAATATGTCCTTGCAATTCTGGTAGTGGTAATGGTCGCAGGCTGCATATGGCAGATCGTAACACGATTTATTTTACAGAACCCAAGTGACTGGACAGAAGAATTAGTCCGCTATGCACTGATCTGGATGACAATGGTCGGTGTTCCATATGCATATGGCAAACAACAGCATATTGCCGTGACATTTATTACGGATACATTTACAAAAAAGGGTACTTTAAAAGATAAGATTTTTATCGAGATTCTTGTTCTCTTCCTCAGCGTATTCGTTATGACTGCAGGCGGGATTATGGTCAGCATGAATGCAGCCGGACAGGTTTCACCTGCACTGGGAATTCCGATGCAGTTCTATTACATCGGGGTACCGGTCTGTGGTGTTCTCATGGTAGTATACGCAGCAGAACGTTTGATCCGATTTATAAAAGAGTTTAAAGAACTGAAGAAGGAGGAAAAATAAATGGAATTACAAGCAGCATTAGTATTGATTATCGTATTCTTTTTCCTGCTGGCAATGAGCGTTCCAGTGTCATTTAGTATTATTTCAGCAGCCTTGGTTACCATCATCATGTTCCTGACTCCTCAGTTCGGAATGTTTATCTCAGCACAAAAATTAGTCGGTGGTATCGATAGTTTCAGTTTGTTAGCTGTACCATTCTTTATTCTGGCAGGACAACTGATGAGTAACGGGGGTATTGCGAAACGGCTCATAAATCTCGCAATGTTAATCTTAGGAAAAGTGCCGGGATCCCTTGCACTGACCAATGTCGCAGGAAATGCAATGTTTGGTTCATTATCAGGATCAGGTATCGCAGCAGCAACAGCAATCGGTGGTGTTATGAATCCACTGGAAAAAGAACAGGGGTATGATGATGGATTTGCAGCGGCAGCCAATATCGCATCTGCACCGGTCGGACAGCTCATCCCGCCAACCAACGCATTTATTGTGTATTCAGCAGCATGCGGCGGCGCATCTGTAGCGACTTTATTCATGGCCGGATGGATTCCGGGACTATTGTGGGCATTCCTTTGTATGGTAGTTGCATTGGTATATGCAAAGAAAAAAGGGTATGTTGTAAAGAGAGATGAAAAATTAACCGGAAAAATTGTACTTAAGACAATCTGGGATGCAATTCCAAGCTTACTGCTTATTGTGATTGTCATCGGCGGTATCTTATCGGGATATTTCACACCAACAGAATCATCTGGTGTAGCAGTTTTGTATGCATTTATCTTAGCGGTATTTGTTTATAAGACAATTAAGATTACAGATATCAAAAAGATATTAGTGGATGCGGCAGTAATGACAACCATTGTTATGTTAATCATCGGCGCTTCCTCAATCCTGTCGTTTGTTCTTTCATTTACAGGACTTCCACAGGCAATCAGCGCAGCAATGCTGTCGGTATCAGACAACAAGATTATCATCCTGTTACTGATTAACATGATCCTTCTGATTGTAGGTACATTCATGGATATGGCACCGGCACTTTTAATCTTTACACCAATCTTCCTTCCGGTTGTAACAAGTATAGGGATGAATCCGATTCAGTTTGGTGTTATGATGGTCATGAACCTTTCCATTGGAACGATTACACCACCAGTCGGCAGTGTATTATTTGTCGGGTGCAGTGTGGCGAAACTCAAGATTGAAGATGTGATGAGACGCCTGATCCCGTTCTTTGGGGCTATTGTCGTAGCACTTATGTTCGTTACCTTTGTACCCGCATTCAGTACATGGCTTCCAACCGTACTGGGCTTAATGTAACAGGAATTTTACGGGTTCACCGGCAGAATCAGAGGCTTAATAATATCCAGATTCTTACGATATTTTAGTGGAGACATAGTCATATATGTTTTAAATGTCTGCTCAAAATGTGTGGTACTTCCATAGCCGACACTTTCTGCAATCTTGGAAATGCTGTAATCCGTTTCTTCCAGTAGTTGTTTTGCATGCTGGATACGGATCACATTGACATACTCACGAATCGTATAGCCGGTGACTTCCTTGAACAGACGGCAAATGTAATACTTACTTAAGAAAAACTGATCCGCCAATGCCTCTAAGGAAATGTCCTGCTCATAATTCTGAGAGAGATAGTCAGCGATTTCGTACACATGGCGATGCTTCCCCTCCTGTGGAAGAAGCGGAGTTTCCGGCATACGGATATCAAGTTCACGGGTCAGATACAGAAAATACGTTGTGACTGCAAGTTCAACTGCCTGTTTATAATTATGTTTTTTCTCATTACATTCTCTTTTGATGAGATAGTAAAGGTCCATAAATGCCCTCTGCTGTGCTTCTGTCAGATGATACACACCATAATGCTGGTGAAGGAAGCGGGTCAGGTGCAGTGTTGGATATTTCGTATCAAATTCCTGCACTTTGTCAGGCGTGAGATACAGGATGATTCGGTTGTGGCCGCTGTCATTACTCGATACAGACTTGGTCATATGAATCAGGTTCGTGTCGATTAAAATCAAGTCCCCTTTGGAGGCGACAAAATTACGATTATTAAAGAAGAAACTCCGTGTTCCTTCTAATATATAAAAAATTTCATATTCGTTGTGGAAATGCTTAACCCGCATGTCAAACTTGCCATAACGAACCATGTGTTCCAGTGAAATACCCTCAATGGAGGCGTAATAAGAGAGTTTTTCCAAATGTATCACCTGCTTTTTAATATTTTACCTGCTTTTGTATTATTATATAATAAATTGACGCAAAAGACTAGAGAGCGTATTGGGAAAATAAAACAGAGATGAAAGGAATGTTACCATGAATATAAATGAAACGGAACTCAGAAAAAAGCTGAATCTCGTAATCGAAAAGCTGCTGAGTCTGGGTGGTCCCGAAAATGAAAAAGAACTTGCGGAAAATGGTGGAGAAGCCATCGGCTTTTTTAAAAGAGATTTTGGTATCAAAGAGTGGGACTGGCCGCAGGGAGTGGGGCTTTACGGACTCCTAAAAATTATGCAGGCAGAGAAAAATGAAGAATACAAAGAATTTCTTCATAATTGGTATCTCGAAAACATGGAGCTGGGGCTTCCATCCCGGAATATCAATACAACCACACCTCTTTTAACCTTAAGCGAGTTAAATGAATATTATCATGATCCAAAGTTTGAAGACCTTTGTAAGGATTGGGCAAACTGGCTGATGACCTGCCTCCCGAGAACCAAAGAAGGCGGTTTCCAGCATGTGACCAGCGCCAATGGTGATCGTCAGGGCGTGCGTCTCAATGAAAATGAGATGTGGATTGACACCTTATTCATGACAGTTTTATTTTTGAATAAAATGGGACAGAAATATCAGAATGAAGAATGGATCAACGAAGGGATTCATCAGGTTCTTATGCATATCAAATACTTGTATGATAAAAAGACAGGATTGTTTTATCACGGCTGGACCTTCAATGGCAACAACAATTTCGGCGGCGTATTCTGGTGTCGTGGGAACAGCTGGTTTACATTAGGCATACTCGACTATGTTGATATGTTTAAAGGAAGCCTGAACCCGGGCGTCAAATCAATCATTATAGATACATATAAAGCTCAGGTTGCAAAATTAAAAGAATTACAGAGTAAAAACGGTTTGTGGCACACGGTTCTTCCCGACTCGGAAAGTTACGAAGAAGTATCTGGTTCGGCAGCAATTACAGCCGGTATCTTAAAAGGTATCCGCTACGGAATTCTGGATGATTCTTATCTGCCATGTGCAGAGAAAGCAGTTAAAGGGATCTTAAAGAATATTGACAAGGACGGAACCGTGCTAAATGTATCCGGTGGTACTGGAATGGGCATGGATGCAGAACACTATAAGAATATCCTTGTTGCACCAATGGCATATGGACAGTCACTTACAATTCTGGCGCTTGCGGAAGCGCTGAAGCATTTATAAGAATCAGGAGGTAAATTTAGAAATGAGTATTTTAAATCTTTTTTCATTAGAAGGTAAAGTCGCACTGGTGACAGGCGGCGCATATGGGATTGGCTTTGCTATGGCGGAGGCTTATGCACAGGCCGGAGCAAAAATTGCATTTAACTGCAGGAGTCAGGCACATTTGGATCAGGCACTCGCTGATTATCAGGCAAAAGGCATTGATGCGAAAGGCTACATTTGCGATGTGACAGACGAAGCACAGGTAAAAGAGATGGTTGCATCTATCAAAAATGATCTGGGAACGATTGATATTCTTGTGAATAATGCAGGAATTATCAAGCGTATCCCGATGACGGAAATGAGTGCAGAAGACTTCCGCCAGGTGGTGGACATCGACCTTACAGCGCCGTTTATCATGTCAAAGGCAGTGATTCCGGACATGATCGAAAAAGGGCATGGCAAGATTATTAACATCTGCTCGATGATGAGCGAACTGGGGCGCGAAACTGTATCCGCATATGCAGCGGCAAAGGGCGGACTGAAGATGCTGACCAAGAATATCTGCTCCGAGTACGGTGAGTATAACATTCAGTGCAATGGTATCGGACCGGGCTATATAGCAACACCACAGACCGCTCCTCTCCGCGAGATACAGGAAGATGGCAGCAGACACCCATTTGACCAGTTTATCATCTCCAAGACGCCCGCAGCAAGATGGGGAGTCCCGGAAGATCTGATGGGACCAGCTTTATTCCTTGCATCAGAAGCATCTGATTTTGTGAACGGACAGGTCCTGTATGTAGACGGAGGAATCCTTGCCTATATCGGAAAACAGCCAAAATAGTTTCAGCTAAAAGATCTCCCTGACGAAACAATGCCTAATGCATTGCTACCGGCAGGGAGATCTTAATACTATAATTTACCCTCTGATAACTTATTTACAATATTTTTTAATTCTTCTAATTCTTTTTTGATACCTTCCTTCTCAAGCCGTTCTATTTCTATCTGCTGGCATTGTTTTTCATATTTTTCCTGTTGTTCAACAAATATTTTCTGTTGATCTTCCAGCCTTTTCTGTTGCTCTTCGTATTTACGCTGCTGTTCATCAAACATTTTCTGTTGCTCTACGTACTTTCGCTTCTGCTCCTCCAGCCTTTTCTTCTGCTCTTCAACTTCTTTCCGTTTTTCATCCACCTCTTTGTGCAGTGCATCCAGTTGTTCCTGCTGCTCTTCAATCATATACTGCACTGTGTTGCGGTCTAATTCCAGTAATTCCTTAGAGAACATATCCATCACCCCTTCGATATTACCGTAGATTTCGTATACCTCTTCATACATTTCCTGAAAGTCGGGATACTTACCTACAATCTCTAAAATCCGTTCCGGGCTGTCATCACACAAAAAACTCAGCCAGGCCTCCAACTTGTTATTTATAGTTTTATTGTGCGTGCTTTCTTTGTAAATGTCAAGTGGGATTAAAACATACTCCTGCAGCATATTCA
>NZ_QGDL01000031.1 GCF_003149245.1 Faecalicatena orotica
ATCTCGTCTTTGACACATGTGAGAAAAAATAAGTGCCACAATCCTAGGAAATTGGCGGGTTGTGGCACTTTGTACCCTGTGTGCGGTATATAGTAATGTTTTATCTTCTCTTGCTTTTTTTCTGGATCTCTTTCATTTTTCGCTTGGTTAAAAACTGATAGTCTGTCCGGAAGCCGCATGCTTCATGCAGCTCATCCGTTATGGTCTGCCGTTCATATAACGGCATAAAACCCTGCTCCTCTATATCGGCAAAATTCATGCTTTTCAGTATCTGGAGCAGCTGCTCTGTAGTACAGGGGCTTTTCAGGGATCTCTTCAGCAGTCTGAAATGGAGCAGTGCAAGGAAACAGGTGAGAAAGTGGGCTTTGATACGGTCCTCACGGCTCAGGTAGACAGGCCTTGCCTCAAACTCTGTTTTCATGGTCCTGAAACAGTCCTCAATCTGCCATCTGCCTTCGCTGACGTTCAGGATATCTGCAACATCATCGTCTAACAGATCGGTGCAGACCGCATAGAGTCCGTCATATTTTTCCTCTTCTGCAATCCGGTCCAGATCAAGGTAATAGTGTATATCCGCCTTTTCTCCCGCCTTTGTTACAGAAACTTTATTTACAAATCTCGCCGGGTCATTCGGGTTTTTCCGCTGCCGTTTCAATGAACCGCTGCTGACCATCTTTTCAGCCCTTGCAACCTGCTCTCCACGGACTGCCTTCTGATAGGCCGCGTACTTGGGGGAATAGGTTATGATCAGCCGCTGATGAACTTTTTTGGTTGTGTATGGTTCATCTTTGTAAAAAATACCCTGTTTATCTTCATCTGTCAGTTGTGTAATATCAGCTGTGGAATCATCAGCCAGCCGCTTAAAGCCATTCCTGTTTAAAGCCCATTCATGATCCTCCGCCGGAAGCTTTTTGATCGACTGGGTCACAATAAACGCCCGCTGTCCTAAATGGTTGAAGGCCCGGTTATCTTCAGAGGCAAGTCCGGCATCACTGCAGTAAATAAATTTTTCACATCCGAACTGCTGGAGGATTTTGGTTTCCAGAGGCTTCAACGACTTCTGCTCATTTTGGTTACCGGGGAAAAGGGAGAACGCTAACGGCAGTCCGTCCCCGTCTGTAAAGAGTCCCATTTGGATAATGGGGTTCGGCCGGTGTTCTTTGCTCTTCCCGTACTTTTTGCAGCCGTCTTCCTGTTCCATCTCGAAATAGTAGTTTGTGCAGTCATAATACAGGATCTTGTCATTCCTTCTGCCAAGAAAAAAACTGTTTTTATAAACTTCTGCCTGAATAAAATCCAGCTCTTTGGCAAGGACGGAAAGGGCGCGGTAAATATCATGGAGCTGGTAAGCCGGTGCTTCAAGGAACTGCTTTGCAGCCGTGAAAGAGGCACTTTTGCTGGAGGGTTCTAAAACCCGGGTATAGATCAGGTCGGAAAGGATTGCGTTTAAATCATACTCGAATTTATAGCGGCTTCTAATCTTGGTGCATATGGAGTCCATTTTCAGTCCATAGTAAACAGACTGGAGGAAGAGATAGCCGCCTGCAAAAAACTTTTTCCTGTTGCAGTCCATAAGCTTGTTGGAATGGAAGGGGATCATGACAACGGCATCTTCCATCTCGCTTTTATACTTTAAAGTTTCTAGGCGTGCTTCTTCTTCTGCCCACGCCATAACACCGTCCCTGTCGGTACCGAGACGTTTTGACAGTTCCGCCAGGGTGCCTAATTTCCGGATGGTCTTCGAAGTGCTTTTGCCCTGGGCGTTGGTATAGGATTTGGTAATATAAAAGGATTCAGAATTCTTTGATTTTGATGTAGTCACGCGCATAGTAATCACCTCAATATAAGTATACCACATATCACTAAATATTACTATATATTAAATTAAAATAGTTGACAAAAAAAGCGCCTATTTCTAGGCACTATAAGGGTTTTTCTTTTATGCAACTGTCAAACGCCCG
>NZ_QGDL01000032.1 GCF_003149245.1 Faecalicatena orotica
GCTTGCCCCGGGTATTCCACCCCCGGGATGTGCTCTCTCCCTGCGTCCCCACAGTTCTGTCATATCATAGTACAGGAATTTCAACCTGTTGTCCATCGGCTACGTCTTTCGACCTCGCCTTAGGCCCCGACTTACCCAGAGCAGATCAGCTTTACTCTGGAAACCTTAGATATTCGGCCGGAAGGATTCCCACCTTCCTCTCGCTACTCATTCCGGCATTCTCTCTTCTTAACGCTCCACTGCTCCTTACGGTACAGCTTCGCCGCTGTTAAGAATGCTCCTCTACCAATTGACATTCATCAATTCCCAAGCTTCGGCAGTGTGTTTCAGCCCCGGACATTTTCGGCGCAGGACCTCTCGACTAGTGAGCTATTACGCACTCTTTTAATGGATGGCTGCTTCTGAGCCAACATCCTAGTTGTCTTCGAAATCCCACATCCTTTTCCACTTAACACACATTTTGGGGCCTTAGCTGTAGGTCTGGGCTCTTTCCCTTTTGACTGCCCAACTTATCTCGGACAGTCTGACTCCCATACATCATCTACACGGCATTCGGAGTTTGATATTCTTTGGTAAGCTTTGACGCCCCCTAGGAAATTCAGTGCTCTACCTCCGCAAGACTTGAATATGAGGCTAGCCCTAAAGCTATTTCGAGGAGAACCAGCTATCTCCGGGTTCGATTGGAATTTCTCCCCTATCCACACCTCATCCCCACCCTTTTCAACGGATGTGGGTTCGGTCCTCCATTGCCTTTTACGGCAACTTCAACCTGGACATGGATAGATCACCCGGTTTCGGGTCTACTCCGGCTGACTTGGCGCCCTCTTCAGACTTGGTTTCCCTTCGGCTCCGCACCTTCAGTGCTTAACCTTGCCAGCCGGCGTAACTCGCCGGACCGTTCTACAAAAAGTACGCGGTTGCGCATATAAAGCGCTTCCACAGCTTGTAAACATATGGTTTCAGGTTCTCTTTCACTCCCCTCCCGGGGTCCTTTTCACCTTTCCTTCACAGTACTATGCGCTATCGGTCACTAAGGAGTATTTAGCCTTACGGGGTGGTCCCCGCA